>OZ219899.1:0-356517 GCA_964291635.2 Paracoccaceae bacterium
AACTTCAGGAAACCCTGGAGGAACTCTCGAAATTCGCACGCAGTACTCGGCGTCACAGGCAGACCTTGAAAAGACCCGGGGAGACCTGGCGGCGGCACGTGCGGAAACATCGGAGGTGCAAGCCCGGTTGGCGGCCGCCCAAGGTGATCTCGGCCAGTCACGGGGCGAACTCGAGGAAGCATTGGGCAATCTCGTGACGGTTCGCGCGCAGTATTCGGTTTCGCAGGCGGACCTTGAGAACACCCTGGATGAGATAGGGAAGGTCCGGGAGGAGCTGACGCGGACGCTTGAACTCCTCGCCGACATGCGGGCGGACCTGACGAATGCCCGCGAGGAACTCTCGGAGGTCCGTGCCGATGCCCGCTCCAGCCAGGACCATATCGAAAGGCTGCTGGCGGTTCTGTCCGAGCGTGACGGCGAACTCGACACGGCGCGCTCGACCATCGCGGTCCGGGATGACGAACTTGCCGAACTCAAGCAGAGACTGGCCGCGTTCGAGGAGGAGCTTGTTGCGCTCAGCCGGGAAGTCAGGTCGCTGAAGTCCGACCTTTCCGACAGCCGGACGGCACTGGCGGAATCGCGGGAGGCGGTGCGGGCGGCCGAGGCCGAGCGGGACCAGGCACGGCGGACGACCGGGCTGACGCGCGAGGAGCTGCGCCGGGCACTGGAAGGCCTGAGCGAGGCCGAGAAGGCGCGGCTGGCGGAGGCTGCGGCGGCGGAGGCTCTTCGCCGCCGGCTCAGGAATTCCGAGGACGAGCTCACCGCCATGTCGCTGGCGCTCGAGGAGGAGCGGAAGAAGGCTGAAGAGGCGCTGGCGAAGCTGGTGGCGGCGGAGACCGCTGCGGAGGCTGCCCGCTCCGACGCGTCGGCAACCCGCACGGAGTTGGCCCGGCTCGAGGAACAGTTCGGCCTGGCCAGTGACCTGCGCAAGGAAGAGCAGTCTGTTTCGCGAGAGCGTACGCGGTCCGTGATGCTGTTGAACCCGGCAGATCCTGGAACTCCGCGAACAGCTGAACGAGCTTCAGGGGTTGCTTGATGCCGCGAGCGCGAAAGACGCGGAGGCACAGGTCGAGATTGCCAGCCTGGGGAAAGACCTCAACCAGGCGCTTGCCCGAGCGGCTGCGGAGCAGAAGAAGCGTGCAGACCTGGAGGAGCGGGAACGCAGGCGCCTGGAGGCCGAGGCCCGGGATCTCAGGCGTTTTCGCTCGGAGTTCCTGGCCCAGGTGCAGGATGTGCTCGGTGAACGCGAGGGTGTGCGCATTGTGGGGGACCGTTTCGCGTTTTCATCGGAGATCCTGTTCGAGGTTGGCTCGGATGTTCTCGGGGATACGGGGAAGGAGGAGATCCGCCGTGTTGCGGAGATCATCAAGGATGTTGCGGGGAAGATCCCGCCCGAAGTCGACTGGGTTCTTCGGGTTGACGGCCACACAGACAAGACGCCTGTTCGGGAGAACGAGTTTTTCGACGACAACTGGGACTTGAGCCAGGCGCGGGCGCTTTCGGTGGTTCGCTACATGATTGACGAGTTGGGGATTCCTGCCGATCGCCTGGCCGCAACCGGGTTCGGCGAACACCGTCCGATCTCGGAGGGCGACGCCCCGCAATCCCTCGCCCGGAACCGGAGGATCGAGTTGAAATTCACCGAACGTTAAGCGTCACGACCGCACCGACCCCTTGCAACGTCGGAGCGGGGCGCCTCCACGCGCAGCTGGATCATTTCGTGATCAGCAGAGGAGACTCGTCTTTCGACAACTGCCGGTTTCGGGGAGGCTCGCACGTAAACACCAGTTCGCCGTCTTTCACCCCGACCTTGACGGTTCCGCCCTTGACCAGTTTGCCGAACAGGAGTTCGTCGGCCAACGGTTTCTTGATCCGATCCTGGATGAGGCGGGCGAGGGGACGCGCACCCATTTTCGTGTCGTAACCGTGTTCCGCAAGCCAGTCGGCGGCTGGCGCAGACAGAACGACCTCCACGTTCCGGTCCATGAGTTGCGCCTCCAGCTGGTGAATGAACTTTTCGACAACTTTCAGGATGACCGGGCGCGAGAGGGGGTTGAAACTGATGATCGCATCGAGGCGGTTGCGAAACTCGGGCGAAAAGATCCTCTCGACGGCGGCGGTATCCTCGCCTTCCCTGCTGTCCCGGCCGAATCCGATGGCGGTCTTCTCGAGTTCCGCGGCTCCGGCGTTCGAGGTCATGATGATAATGGCATTCCCGAAGTTGACTGTCCGGCCATTGTGGTCGGTCAGCTTGCCATAATCCATGACCTGAAGAAGGATATTGTAGACGTCGGGATGAGCCTTTTCGAACTCGTCAAGCAACAGCACGCAATGCGGGTGCTGGTCCACGCTGTCCGTCAGCAATCCCCCCTGGTCGAATCCGACGTATCCCGGTGGGGCTCCGATCAGCCGCGAAACGGCGTGCCGTTCCATGTACTCGGACATGTCGAAGCGGTGCAACTTGACCGACAGGGCCTCCGCAAGCTGGCGGGCGACTTCTGTCTTGCCGACCCCGGTTGGACCTGTGAACAGGTAGTTGCCGACGGGTTTCTCCGGTTCCCGAAGGCCGGAACGCGCAAGCTTGATGGCCGACGCCAGTGCCTCGATCGCCACATCCTGACCGAATACGGTCCGTTTGAGGGTCCCCTCGAGGTCTACGAGCAACTCGCTGTCACTCTTTGACACGCGTTTTGGCGGGATGCGTGCAAGCTTGGCGACCGCTTCCTCGATCTCTCTGGCGCCCACGGTCTTGCGCTTTCGCCTTCGCGGCACGACGTGCTGCCGGGCTCCCGCCTCATCGATCACGTCGATGGCCTTGTCGGGAAGTTTCCTGTCGTGGATATGTCGGGCCGACAGGTCGACGGCCAGCTTGATCGCCTCGGTCGTGTATCGAATTCCGTGGTGACTTTCAAAGCTGGGACGAAGTCCCATCAGAATCTTGATGGTGTCTTCCGAACTTGGCTCGTTCACGTCGATCTTTTGGAATCTGCGTGACAGTGCACGGTCCTTTTCGAAGTACTGACGGTATTCCTTGTACGTCGTCGACCCGATGCACCGGAGTCGGCCATTCTGCAATGGCGGCTTCAGCAGGTTCGAAGCATCCATGGACCCGCCGGATGTGGCGCCGGCACCGATGACCGTATGTATCTCGTCGATGAAAAGAATTGCATCCGGATGGTTCTCGAGCTCCGAGATGACGGATTTCATGCGCTGTTCGAAATCTCCCCGGTACCGGGTACCGGCCAGGACGGCACCCATATCCAGCGAAAAAACGGTCGTGTCGGAAAGTACGTCGGGGATTTCTCCCGAGACGATCCTGTATGCCAGGCCCTCGGCAATCGCGGTCTTCCCGACACCCGAGTCCCCGACCAGGATCGGGTTGTTCTTTCGTCTGCGGCACAGGACCTGGACGCATCGTTCGATTTCGTGGTTCCGCCCGATCAAAGGGTCGAGACTTCCGTCGCGGGCCCGCTGGTTCAGGTTGACACAGAATTTCTCGATTTCGCTGGTTCCCGGTTCGGCTTGTCCGGCGTCCTCGGTCGACGCCGGAATTTCCTCGACTTCGCCGGCTCCGGCAACGGGTCTGACATCGCGAAATCCGGGCTTCTTGGCGATACCGTGCGAAACGAAGTTGACTGCATCGTAACGCGTCATGTCCTGTTGCTGCAGGAAATAGGTCGCGTGGCACTCGCGCTCGGAAAATATGGCGATGAGCAGGTCCGCGCCCGTCACTTCGTCCCGATTCGAATTGTCGACATGGGTCATCGCCCGTTCGATGACGCGGGTAAAGGCGCGGGTTGGTGATGCCTCGGTTCCTTCCGCTCCGGAAACAAGGTCCGAAAGTTCTCCATCGAGGTAATGAATCAGGGTCTGCCGCAACCTGGCAAGGCTGACATCGCAGGCCTTCATGACCCGTGCAGCGTCTCGATCATCGACGAGCGCCAGCAACATGTGCTCAAGCGTCGCAAATTCGTGACGACGTGCGTTGGCATAGGCAAATGCCGTGTGAATCGCGGCCTCAACACTCGATGAAAACGTCGGCATGTCGTGACCCCTTTTCTCGTCGTTCACCGTCAAACGATGAACAGGCCCCTTTCATCCACGCGGATGCTGTGTCTGAACTTCATTGGACAGGATACGGCCTTGAAGGCGATTTCGCAAATCACGGAAAATTACGGTGATGTCCCAGCCCCGGGACTTCCTGCAACCGGTCGACATGTGCCGGCTCAATACGGGAAAGGGGGGTCTTCGATGACACGGAGCGAGGCCCGGCAGGAAGACTCTGTGAACGAGGATTCGGCCAGACCCGAATTCCCCCCCCCCCCCCCCCCCCCCCCCGGAATTGGCCGAGACTCTGGCGGCGGCGTGGAAAATGCGCATATCGGGCCCTGAGCCAGGCGCCTGCGTTTTGTTGCGGTCGGATTTGCCGTTCGTTCGTTCAAGGAACGGCAGGTATGGTAGAGGTATCTCCGGATCGAAGATACTGCGATTCCGCGAGGACTGTCACGGTTCGGCGTTCAGGCGCATTTCAAGTTCGGAATATCGATCGGACATGTAGGATTGAAGTTTGGGCAACTGGTCGCCAACAGGAACTTCCCGGGAAATCGCAAAGTCGTCCAGTACGCGCACCCGTATGGTGCCCGCCTTCGGAATCATCTTGTCACGTGGCATGAGATCCATGGTTCCGAATATGCACACCGGCTGAATGTTCTTTCCCAGCGTCTGCGCGATTGCGACGGCCCCGGCCTTGAATTTTCCCAAGCCTTTCTCGTTTATCCGCGTCCCTTCCGGAAACAGGACCAGCGAAACCCTTGGATCGGCTTCCCGATATTCCCTGATCAGGCTCTGCAACGCAGATTTTCCGGCCATCCGGTCAACGATCAAAATGCCCGCGCCAGCAAAGCCGCGGCGGAAAAAGGGAATTCTCGTCAACTCGATCTTGGCGCCGAAGGTGATGTGCCGGCTGTCCGGCGTCACCGAAACCAGGGCGAGACCGTCAAGGTGGCTTTTGTGGTTCGCAACGATCAGGGGGCCGCTTGTGTCGGCCAGTCTCGCGCGGCTTTCATCGTCGATCTCCACCCTGATGCTCAACGCTTCCAGAAGCACCTTGATCAACCGGCGCGCAACACGCCAGTACCAGCCACGAAACCCCTTTTTGCGGGAACAGAAAACGGGTGCCAGAGCCACGAACAGAAAGGCGAACGGGCCGTAAAACAACAGCAGTGTCCTTTTCACAAGGACAACCGCATGCATGCGACAGGCGCTCGTGATCAATCGCAGCCGTGGGATCAGAAGCTGTCCTTGCGTTTTCGAAGTTCCGCGAAGACGTCTGCGCCTGAAGCCGACTCCATGCCAAGAGCCGACCTGACCGATGGCATTTCGCACCGGAGAAACGGATTCGTCAGGCGCTCGATACCAAGAGGTGAAGGAACGGTCGGTGAACCCGCGGCGCGGGTACGACGAATCCACGCAACCCGTTCCAGGAGATCCGGGTTGTCCGGTTCAATGCTCAGTGCAAACCGTGCGTTCGACTCCGCGTATTCATGACCCGAACAGATGAGCATGTCGCCGGACATGTTCCGGAACCGGGCAAGGCTTTGGTACATCATTTCGAACGTGCCTTCGAACACCCGGCCGCAACCCATCATCATCAGGCTGTCCCCGGTGAACGCCCAGTTCTCCGTTCCGAATACATAGGCTATGTGCCCGACCGTGTGTCCAGATACATCGATCACCTCCGCAACGGCTTCGCCGAGTCGAACCGAATCACCTTCGGAAACCGCGACATCGAGCACCGGCAGCCGATACGCGTCGCTCGAAGCTCCGACGACTTTCGCGCCGGTCCTGGAACGCACGGCTTCGACCCCTTCGACGTGATCGTGGTGGTGGTGGGTGAGAAAAATCCGATCGAGCCCCAGGCCTTTCTCATCGAGCGCGGAAAGGACCGGTGACGCTTCCGGAACGTCGACCACCGCGGTCTGGCCGGTCGTCGTCTCCCGGATCAGGTAGGCGTAATTGTCGGAACGGCACGGGACAACGTTGACTTCAAGGGTCATGGAGTTTCGATCCTCCTGTCGTTATGGTCCAGATTTCAACAATCTTCCTGTCGATACCACGAGTCAAGGCAATGCATCTGGACGTCGAGCAGGTCCGAAATTTCTACAGCGCGACAGGACTCGGCAGCATCGCGAGGCGGGCGCTGAGAGATCAAATAATGAAGTTGTGGCCGGATACAAGGGGCCAGACCATCGCCGGCTTCGGGTTTACGCCTCCGGTCCTTCGCCCTTTTCTTTCGTCGTCTCGCCGCGTGCTCAGCCTGATGCCGGCACAGCAAGGTGTCGTTTCCTGGCCGCGGTCTCGTCGTGAAGAGGGCAATCGTTCGGTTCTCGTCGATGAAGCGCGCTGGCCGGTCGCGACGGGTTTCATCGACCGCCTTGTCGTCTTGCACGGGCTGGAGACGAGCGACAACCCGACCGCCCTGATCGAAGAGATCTGGAGAACACTGGGTCCGGGAGGACGGGCGGTATTTGTCGTCCCGAACCGGTCCGGGCTCTGGGCGCGGCGCGACGCCACCCCGTTCGGGTTCGGCCGGCCATACAGCCTGATGCAACTCGAATCGCTGCTCCAGGACCACCAGTTCACCCCGGAAAAACACATTTCCGCATTGTACATGCTGCCCAGTCACAAGCCGTTCTGGCTTCGAACGGCAAGATACTGGGAGAGGCTCAGTCACCAGTTGCCGGTGCCGATTGCGGCAGGCGTCCTGATCGTGGAGGTTTCGAAACGACAGCATTCACCTGCGATCCAGGGAATAGGTGAAGCGGTCCGCAAACCCCTGGAAGTGCTTGACGGCATGATCAGGCCGGCAAAGGATTCGGTATCGGGCCGCAATAATCGCTGCCCGGTCCGGCAAGACGCCGGTTGAATTTGCGCGACTTCATGTTCGAGGCAAGCCCGGCGCGGTAACTCTGGCGGCACGACCGGTGGGCAGTTGTTGCGAAGAGCGTTGAGGCGAACATTCCGACAACCGGTACCTTGAAAGGACGTTCTCCGAAATCTGAGTGTCGCTTGTTGCTTCCGGCGAAAGCCATGTGCTAACAGCATGCCGATTTTGGGCGGCGGATGGGCCGCTGCGGTGCAAGCGTCGCAGATCGATTCTTCCGAGACGGTTTCCGGGGGGACTGCTTGGCGCCGTGTTCTATCGAAAGGAACAATGTGCCAGAAACGGTTTCGTTTTCTGCCGGGGTCGCTTCGCGTTACGCAACCGCTCTTTTCGAGCTCGCGAAAGAATCCGCGGAACTTTCTGCGGTCGAGCGTGATCTCGATGCCCTGAATCGGGCACTCGGGGCGAGTCCTGATCTGCGTGAACTTATTTCATCGCCGATCTACGCGCGCGACGATCAGGTCGCGGCGATCACGGCGCTGGCAGGGCACATGGAACTCACCCCGATCGTTACCGGAACCCTGGGTGTGATGGCGGAGAAACGGCGCCTGTTTGCGCTGCCTCAATTGATTGACCTCGTACAGTCCATGGTTGCAGCGGAAAACGGTGAGGTCACGGCGCAGGTCTCGGTGCCCAAGCCTTTGTCCGGGAATCAGGTGGAACGCCTTGGTTTCCAGTTGGGCAAGGTCCTGGGCAGCGAGGTGAAGAAGGTAAAGGTTGAACAGACACTCGACGAATCCCTGGTAGGCGGGCTCGTGATCAGGGTTGGTTCGAAAATGGTTGACAGCTCGATCAGATCGAAGCTGGCCAGGCTCAGGAATGCAATGAAAGAGGTTGGTTAATGGCGATCCAGGCAGCAGAGATTTCCGCGATCCTGAAAGACCAGATCAGGAATTTTGGTCAGGAAGCTGAAGTCGCGGAAGTGGGACGTGTGTTGAGCGTGGGCGACGGAATCGCGCGCGTTCACGGTCTGGACAATATCCAGGCGGGCGAAATGGTCGCGTTTCCCGGCGGAATCCGGGGAATGGCTCTCAACCTCGAAGTCGACAATGTCGGTATCGTCATTTTCGGGACTGACCGGGACATCAAGGAGGGAGACACGGTCCGCCGGACGAACGCGATCGTCGACGTCCCGATCGGAGACGCGCTTTTGGGGCGCGTCGTCGATGCCCTGGGGCAGCCGATCGACGGCAAGGGTCCGATTGAAACCGAGCTGCGCTCACAGGCGGATGTCAAGGCGCCCGGGATCATTCCCAGAAGATCGGTGCATGAACCGATGGCGACCGGCCTGAAGTCGGTCGACTCTCTGATTCCGATCGGTCGGGGGCAGCGCGAACTGATCATCGGCGATCGCCAGACCGGCAAGACGGCTCTCGCCCTCGATGCCATCCTGAACCAGAAGTCGTACAATGACGCCGCGGGGGACGACGAATCCAAGAAGCTCTATTGTGTCTACGTTGCCATTGGCCAGAAGCGATCGACGGTTGCCCAGCTGGTCAAGAAGCTGGAGGAATCCGGCGCCATTTCCTATTCCATCATCGTTGCTGCCACCGCATCGGACCCGGCTCCCATGCAGTTCCTGGCTCCGTATTCTGCAACGACGATGGCCGAATACTTCCGCGACAACGGCCGCCATGCCCTGATCATCTATGATGATCTTTCCAAGCAGGCGGTTGCCTATCGGCAGATGTCGTTGCTGTTGCGTCGCCCGCCCGGGCGCGAAGCCTATCCCGGAGATGTCTTCTACCTGCATTCCCGGTTGCTGGAACGATCTGCAAAACTGAACCCGGACCATGGGGCAGGATCGCTGACCGGGCTGCCGATCATCGAAACGCAGGGTGGCGATGTGTCCGCCTTCATCCCGACAAACGTGATTTCGATCACGGACGGACAGATTTTTCTTGAAACCGAACTTTTCTACCAGGGGATTCGACCGGCGGTGAACACGGGCCTGTCTGTGTCCAGGGTGGGATCGGCGGCTCAGACCGATGCAATGAAATCCGTCGCGGGCTCGATAAAGCTGGAGCTGGCCCAATATCGTGAAATGGCTGCATTCGCGCAGTTCGGTTCCGATCTTGACGCCGCGACGCAGGCCTTGCTCAACCGGGGTGCACGTCTGACCGAACTGCTCAAGCAGCCGCAGTACTCCCCGCTGACGAACGCGGAGCAGGTCGTGGTCATCTTCTCGGGCACGCAAGGGTATCTGGATGCAATTTCGGTCGCCGACGTCAGCCGTTTCGAGGCCGGCTTGCTCAATTACGTGAGGCAGAAGCACACGGACCTGTTGCAGGACATCACAGCGAACGACCGGAAGGTGAAAGGTGAACTGGAAGACCGGTTGAAGGCAGTTGTCGAGGATTTCCTGAAGGGTTTCTCCTGACGGTTTCTGATTGGTTTCCCGACGTTTGCCGCACCGAATTCCGAGGATCGCGACAAAATGCCAAGTCTCAAAGACCTTCGGCTCAGGATCGAAAGCGTCAAGAATACGCGCAAGATCACCAAGGCCATGCAGATGGTCGCAGCCGCAAAGCTCCGCAAGGCGCAGGAAGCGGCAGTAAATGCCCGCCCTTATGCCGAGGGGATCAATCGGATCATTGGTACCGTGACATCCTCTCTCAGGGATGCCGAAAACGCTCCGCCCCTGCTCAGGGGAACCGGAAGCGACCAGACGCAGCTCCTTGTCGTCATGACGGCCGAACGTGGACTCTGCGGAAATTTCAACTCCGCCATCGTCAGGCTGGTCCGCATACACGCGCGCGAGCTCATGGATGATGGAAAATCGGTCAAGATCCTGACAGTGGGAAAGAAAGGCCGCGAACAGCTTCGAAGGGAGTACGAGGAGCAGCTGGTTGGTCATATCGACCTGTCTCACGCCAAGACGATCAGCTACGGCGAAGCGACATCGGTGGCCGATGAAATCGTCACCAGGTTCGAGAACGGCGAATTCGACGTCGCAAAGATCTTTTTCAGCCAATTTCGCTCGGTAATCGCGCAGGAACCGACGGCGTTGCAACTGATTCCCGCGCTGCCGAATCCGGAAGACGCCGAGGCGTCGACGTTCTACGAGTTCGAACCTGGAGAAGAAGAGATTCTCGCGAGCCTGTTGCCCCGGGCCCTGACTGCCAGGATCTTTGCGGCGCTTCTTGAGAATGCCGCTTCCGAACAGGGCTCGCGCATGACGGCGATGGACAATGCGACTCGCAACGCCGGTGACATGATCGACAAGCTGACGATCGAGTTCAACCGCTCCCGGCAGGCTGCCATTACCAAGGAGCTCATCGAGATTATTTCAGGCGCTGAGGCGCTGTAGGACCGGAGAGACAATATGAAAGACCAGGGAGACTTTCATGCGCGCGGCAAGATCACGCAGGTGATCGGCGCAGTTGTGGACGTGCAGTTCGAGGGAGAGCTGCCGGAAATCCTGAATGCGCTTGAAACTGAAAACAAGGGGCAACGGCTTGTTCTCGAAGTGGCGCAGCATCTTGGCGAAAACACGGTGCGTACGATCGCGATGGACTCCTCCGAAGGCTTGGTTCGGGGCACCGAAGTGATCAACACGAATGGACCGATCACGGTTCCCGTCGGCACACCCACGCTTGGGCGCATCCTCAATGTCGTGGGAGAACCTGTTGACGAGAAAGGTCCGGTCGAAAGCGACGAACGCCGGGAGATTCACAGGCCCGCCCCCGACTTCGACGCCCAGGCGACCGAGACGGAGATTCTTGTCACTGGAATCAAGGTTGTCGACCTCCTTGCGCCATATTCGAAGGGCGGGAAGGTCGGACTGTTCGGAGGCGCAGGAGTCGGCAAGACCGTGTTGATCATGGAACTGATCAACAACATCGCCAAGGTTCACTCAGGGTTTTCGGTATTCGCCGGCGTCGGAGAGCGCACCCGGGAAGGGAATGACCTCTATCACGAAATGATCGAATCCGGTGTTATCAAGCCGGACGACCTGGAAAATTCCCAGGTGGCGCTTGTCTACGGGCAGATGAACGAACCGCCTGGGGCACGGGCGCGGGTCGGCCTGACCGGCCTGACCCTCGCGGAGCAGTTTCGCGATCAGTCCGGGACGGACGTCCTGTTTTTCGTCGACAACATTTTCCGCTTTACGCAGGCAGGTTCGGAAGTTTCGGCGCTGCTCGGGAGAATCCCGTCGGCCGTCGGTTACCAGCCGACGTTGGCAACCGACATGGGTGCTTTGCAGGAGCGCATCACGTCGACCCGGGCCGGATCGATCACATCCGTTCAGGCGATCTATGTCCCGGCCGACGACCTGACGGACCCGGCGCCCGCAACCTCTTTCGCACACCTCGACGCAACGACCGTTCTGTCGCGCGCGATATCGGAACTTGGCATTTATCCTGCAGTTGATCCGCTCGATTCGAATTCCCGGATCCTGGATCCCGCGGTGGTCGGCGAAGAACACTACAAGGTCGCGCGTGACGTCCAGGGGGTCCTGCAGCGTTACAAGTCATTGCAGGATATCATCGCCATTCTGGGCATGGATGAATTGTCCGAGGAGGACAAGCTGACAGTGGCTCGGGCGCGCAAGATCCAGAGATTTCTTTCTCAACCGTTTGACGTGGCCGAAGTCTTCACCGGTTTTCCGGGCATCCAGGTTCCGCTCGAAGTCACGATCGACAGCTTCAGGCGGGTTGTCGAAGGAGAATTCGATCACCTCCCGGAAGCCGCCTTTTACATGGTTGGAGGCATCGACGACGTGGTTGCGAAGGCCCAGCGCCTCGCCGTCGAAGCAGCGTGACGGGCCCGTGTTGACGGAGGCGGACCGTGGCCAGTTCTATGCAGTTTGAACTCCTGGCTCCCGACCGGCGGCTTGCACAGTGCGAAGCGAGCCAGGTCGAGCTTCCCGGAACGGAAGGGGACTTCACGGTGCTTCCGAATCACATGCCCCTTGTCTCGTCCCTGCGTCCGGGAATCGTGCGGGTCCGTGATTCCCGGGATGAGAATTCGGAGTTCGTGGTGACGGGCGGATACGTCGAAATCTCGGCAGATGCGGCGATCGTTCTGGCGGAACAGGCCGAGGAAAGGGCGCATGTAACCAGGGAGATGCTCGAACAGTTCATCGAGTCGGCCGAGCGTGACGCCGAGGGTCGGGTAGGACCCGAAAAGGACCTCGCCGACAAGTACCTGAGCGACATGGCTGCCCTCGAACGGGCAATCGGCGCCCAGGCATGACCGCCGGCCGGGTCTCACAGAGCAATCGGGGCGGCGCCTTCGTAGATCGGCTTGAGGACTTCCTCGTCAAACAGTGACGAAACCGAAGTTCCATTCGCGATATTCATGATGGCCTGCGCCAGTAGCGGTGCGGTTGAAAGAGCGCGGATCTTTTCGCATGCCCGCGCCGCGTCGTTCAGAACGATCGAGTCGGTCACGACAAGTTCGGTCATGCCGGACCGGGAAATCCGCTCGGCTGCCGGGTCGGAAAAAACCCCGTGGGTTATGTAGGACCTGACCTCCCTCGCGCCGGCTTCCATGAGCGTGTCGGCAGCCTTGCACAATGTTCCTGCCGTATCGCAGATATCGTCGACAATGACGGCGAGCCGGCCGGCTACGTCCCCGATCACGGTCATGTCTTCGACCACGCCCGGGGCCGATCGTCGCTTGTCGACTATGGCAAGTTCCGCGCCGACCCGTTTGGCGAGTTCGCGCGCGCGTTCCACGCCACCGACGTCGGGAGAAACAACACAGATATCTTCGAAGTTCGCCCCAAATCGCTTGCGCAGATCGAGCGAAAAGACCGGCGCACAGTAGAGGTTGTCGACCGGGATGTCGAAAAATCCCTGAACCTGGCCGGCATGTAGGTCCATTGTCAGGACCCGCTCGACCCCGGCCCCGACCAGTAGGTTTGCGACCAGTTTTGCCGAAATCGGGGTCCGGGCGCGGGTGCGTCGATCCTGCCTGGCATAGCCGAAGTAGGGGATCACTGCGGTTATCCGCTGAGCAGATGACCTGCGGAGCGCGTCCGCCATGATCAGGAGTTCCATGAGATTGTCGTTTGCCGGGTTCGACGTCGACTGGATGATGAACATGTCCTCGCCCCGGACATTGTCATGGACTTCGACGAAGATCTCCTGGTCATTGAATCGTTCGACCCTGGTTTCGACCAGTTTTACGGTCTTGCCCCAGTTCATCGACATGCACCGCGCGATGGCGGCAGCCAGTTTTCGATTGGAGTTTCCGGCAATCAACCTGGGTTCGACGGTCCGCTTCATGTCTGTTCCTTTTCAGAAGATGATCGGAGTCGGCAAACCGAGTTGCTGACGACCGAATACCACCGACCGGTTCAATTGCAAGTGATCGTTCCTGCTGCCAAGTCCGACGCGCCCGGCCTTTTGCGAAAACCGGATCAACCGGGTCGACAGATTGCGTAGCGTTCGGCAATATTCGATTCGGTCAGCGAAGAGAGAGGTGGCCGGTCCTGAACCTGTCCCCGGAATTCCGGGTTCATGACATCCAACCGGTTCGATTCCCAAACGGGGGGACAATGCGCGTTTCGCACGAGAATCTGGAACGGACATGCACGGCGATCTTCGGCGCAATGGGCAGTCCGCATTGGGAGGCCGGTCTCGTTTCGCGGTCTCTGGTTGACGCCAACCTCAAGGGCCATGACAGCCACGGCGTCGGCATGATCCCGACCTACGCCCGGCATTTCGCTGACGGCATGCTGAAGCCTGCAACAGCGGTTTCAAAAATCAGGGATGCAGGAGTTGTTCTCCAGTTCGATGGCAACCTGGGTTTCGGGCGACGAGTCGGTGGCGAAGCGATGGAAGAAGCGGTTGGCCGGTGCCGCCAGTCCGGCGCTGCCGTGATGACGTTGAAGAGTGCGCATCACCTCGGAAGGATCGGCGCGTATGGCGAGATCGCCATGTCCGCCGGAATGATTTCGATACACTTTGTCAACGTCGTCGATCATGCCCCACTGGTCGCGCCGTGGGGCGGTTCAACCGGTCGTTTCGTCACCAATCCCGTTTGCATCGCTGTCCCGGGCACCGACACGACACCCTCGCTCCTGCTGGACATGGCGACGAGTCGAATTGCTCTCGGCAAGGCGCGCGTCGCCATGATGCGTGGTGAGGACGTCGGCATCGGCAACGTCGTGGACGCCAAGGGGCGGCAGTGCACGGACCCGAACACCTTGTTTTCGGATCCGCTGGGCGCATTGTTGCCTTTTGGAGAGCACAAGGGTTCAGGTCTTGCACTCATGTGCGAGTTGCTCGCCGGGGGATTGTCGAGGGGCGGTACGATACAACCCGGCAATCCGCGAAACGGGAGCATCCTGAACAACATGTTCACCGTAATTGTCGATCCAAGGCAGTTTGCCGATCCGTCCTGGTTGTCCGGGGAACTCGATTCACTGATCGAATACGTCAAATCTTCGCCCGCTGCCGAACAATCCGGGCCTGTACGTGTCGCAGGCGAGCCGGAGAGGCAGGCAGCAGAAGACCGGCACGCGAATGGAATAGAGATCGACGAAGCGGAGTGGCGGGAGATTCTCGAGGCCGGACAGGGATTGGGACTGTGCGAGGCGGAAATGTTCGTTTCGAACGTCACGAAGACCTGAATCAGGATGCGGTTTGGGAATGATATGTGACCGGATGGCCAGTTCGGCCGCGCGCGCCCACCGAGGCGGGGCAATCCCGGCACCCGTCCGCTGGCAACCGACAAGACACACCTTGACGCGTCGAGGCTGTCGAAAATGCCAGTCGACGCCATGGCAAGTGTTGAAATGCCCGGGAAAGTCTGATTTCGGTCGCAGGAGTCGTCGGTAAGGAATCCATTGATGCGGAACATTGACTATTACCTCTTCACGCTTTCTCCGTTTTGCTATCTCGCTGGAGAGCGCCTCGAAGCGATCGCGCGGAAACACGATGTTCGGATTTCCTACCGGCCGTTCCATTTGTTGAAGGTCTTTTCGGAAACCGGGACGCCATTGCCGAAGGACCGGCATCCTTCGCGGCAGGCCTATCGCTACCAGGAACTTCGAAGGATCGCCGAAATGAACGACGTTCCGATCAACCTGCAGCCGGCCCATTGGCCGACTGATCCATTACCGAGCTGCCGCGCCATCATCGTCGCCGGAGAGGTTGGCGGAGGAAACATCGGCGGGCTTGTGCACGCGATTCTCAGGGCTTGCTGGGCGGAAGAAAAGGACATTTCCGAACACGATGTCCTCGCCGAGTGCCTAGAACAAAACGGGTTTCCGGAATCGGTATTGAAGGAAGACATGACGAAAGCGGCTGAGGTCTTCGAACGCAATACAGACGATGCACTGGAACGGGGAGTGTTCGGGGCGCCGAGTTATCTCGTCGATGACCAGTTGTTCTGGGGCCAGGACCGGCTGACCCATCTCGATGCCTGGCTGGACAGTCGCTCAGGAGGATGATGACTGAAAGTGTCCTGTTTCGGGGTGTTGGACCTTGGATCGAGTCGTTGTGAATTGTTCGGAGCGCTTTGCAGGTGATTCCGACTTTCTTCCAATGTATTTCCGGCTTTGCAGGAAGTTCGTGTTTGGGATCGGTTTCGGCTACCGGTTTGCTTTCACTTCAACTTGAAGGCGCATGACGATGATTTCCCGGTTTCCAGGGGAGGCGATGACGACAGCGGACGCCGTTCTCGTCAGGACCCCCGGGGCTTCACTCTTGCCGATCCGGTGAGGTTGCCGTGCCGGTTTGCGGCGGAGGTTGCGGGCAGCCTGAAGCCTGTCGCGCTGCTCCCGATGATGTGGACCATGCAGTGCAGGTGCCCGATCTTTTTTTGCCGGAAGGACGTTGCGGCCCAATGGACCGAAATTCCTTGCATCCTCCTATGATTGGCAGGACAAGGGAAGCGGACAGGAGGACGAACAATGAAGGGAAAAGAGATGCAGGACGTCAGCGACCCGACCTACACGATGGGTTACAGTGACGAGTTTCTGGCGCTGCTCAAACGCCGGAACGCGGAGAATGTCGCATTTCACCTGCTCCCGCGCCTGAAGCCAGGCCTTCGCGTTCTCGACCTCGGGTGCGGTCCGGGAACGATCTCCGTGGGGCTTGCCAAGGCGGTGGAACCCGGAGAGTTGCATGGTGTCGATAAGGAAGAGTCGCAGGTCGAGATGGCACAGGCCGCGGCCGTGGCCGGCGGACATGACAACGCATCTTTCCGGACGGGCGATGCAACCGATCTTCCCTTTGAGGACGATTTCTTCGATGTCGTCCATTTCCACGCCGTTCTCATGCACGTTCCAGACACCCGGACAACGCTGGCCCAGGCGAAGCGGGTGCTGAAGCCGGGAGGGTTCGTCTCGGCCCGGGAACTGATCGGTGACTCTTCATTCTTGAAACCGACTCTCGGCAGTCTTGAAGACGTATGGGAGACATTTCAGAGTCTTCTGACCGCCAACGGCGGCCATCCCCAAATCGGCAAGGAATTGAAAGGAATTCTTATCGACGCCGGTTTCTCAGACCTGGAGATCAGCGGGTCGTTCGAGACCTTTGCGACAGGCGAGGACATCGCTTTTTTTCACGCGTTGGCGACCGGCTGGTTCTTCGCTTCGGACACCGTCGAGGTGGCGGTGAAACACGGGCTTGCGACGCATGCGCAATTCGACGACTGGCAACGTACTTTGGACGAATGGAAAGATGCTTCGGGTGCACTTGCGGCATTGGCCTGGGGCGAAGCAATCGGGTTCAAACCGTAACAGCAACGAATTCACGGGCATCTTCCGCAAACGATCGCTCGTCTGGATGCATCCTTCTCTTGCGCTTCGGCTCGTTGCCCGCGGGGGGACAGGGCGATGCGGACTTGCGCGACCAAGGCACCGGCGATGCCGCGGCTGTCTCTACCGTAGAGGCAAATCCGCCGGGCGATCGGCCAGGGATCTGCCATGCCAAGCTAGAGGCCGGCGAACATGGTGGCGGTTACGTGAGGCTCAAAGCCGGAGCCCCGACTGCAATCCGGTATCGGGGTTCTTCAGGCCGACGGCCGCGGCCTCATGTGTTCCTGCCACATGATTGAGCAACAGACGCAGCATTTCAGTCTTTCCGCCTTGAACAAACCAGGAACATCCCGTAAGGCGCAATACGTGGATGACGGCGACATGCCTGTCGAGACGCGAGACAGTCACGACGCAAACCATCCGACACTGGATCGATGGCGCCATCAACCATGCGAGCGGACACCCGGCGGACATGACAGGGTCCGGGTCCCGTCGAACCCGACACGATCCTCGACGCCCGTGCTTCCAGCGCCAGGCAGCTCTCCTCCCTCGACACCGGGGAACGGCTCCCGCGCGCCCGGCATCCCGACGGACGCGTTGTCCGTGACACTGGATCCGGAGTCGATTTCAGGCGACGAGGCCTTGTCGCCCGACTGGAACGCGCATTGCGCGGAGAGGCAGTCCATGTGGTGGCTGCCACACCGGACCGCATCACCCGCTCGGGCTGCCCCCTCATCAGGCATGTCGTCGAACTTTCGGGAGGACGCAGCGAGCTTCTGGAAGAGGACGATCTCACCGACCAGTTCGACGTCCGTTGCCTCGTTGCATGGATCACTTCCTTCTGCACCGCCCGCCATGGGAAGCGTTCCGGTCAAGGGCACGAGGAAGATCAGGGCCTGCCCGAAGGACCCTGAGCTGCTGCGCGAACTGGTCCGCCAGCAGCGCCGCGCCGACAACCTTGCCATCGCCTGCTTCATCGAGGCCGACCGCGGCCTCGTGGACCCGAATGGCCCGGACCTCGGGCAGATTGTCCTGCGGTCCACCATCCGCGCCTGCGTGCGTTCGGAGGTTGAGGAGCGCGGCGGCGCGTTCCGCTCCGCCGATTGCGACGAGGCGGTGAACGCGGCGTTCCGGACCCGGGATGCGGTGATCCGGCGGCGGAAGGACGGCGAACGCTGCGGCTTCTCGTTCCGCAGCATCAGGGACATCCGGCAGCGCATTGCCGTCCAGAAGCTCTCCGGCGCGTTCGTCGCCCGGAACTTCGACCTGGCCGAAGCCATGCCCGACGAGGCGTGGGGGATCTGACGACCATCGTGCTTGAGCGGGGGCAGTGGTTCATCTGCGCTCGGAAGCACATCACCACGGTTGGGCAGGACGAAATCCAGGTCCGCTCCATCGTGGCCCTCGACCCCGGCGTGCGGACCTTCGTGACCGCATACGCGGTGAAGCACGCTGCCAGCCAAGGCGACGGCTTCCATGCCGAAAGGGTGTTTCCGCTCCTGCTGAAGCTCGACCGCCTGGTCGGCCAACGCGCGAAGGCGAGGCACGGGGACTGGAAGCGCCACGATCAGAAGCGGATCGACAGGCTCGCGATCCGCATCCGCAACCTGGTCGACGACCTGCACAGGCGGGTTGCCTGTGATCTCGTTCGGGCTTTCGACGTGATCCTGCTGCCGTCCTTCGGGACGAAGGAAATGAGCGCGAAGTCCGAGCGCAAGATCAGGACGAGGACCGTGCGCTCGATGCCGGGCCTGGCGCATTACCGGTTCAGGCAGAAGCTGGCCTGGATGTGCCGGAAATACGGCAAGAGGCTCATCATCGCCAACGAGGCCTATACCAGCAGGACCCGTTCATGGGACGGCTTTGTCGCGCAGGAGCCTGGCGGCTCGAAGACGGTCTCGGATGGCACCATCATCGTTGAGCGGGACATGAACGGCGCACGGGGCATCATGCTGCGCGCGCTCTACGGCAACCTGGGCCGTTTCCAGGCGGCAGGCGCAGATGTCGCGCTCGTTGCGGAATAAATCAAGTGTCGTCAATGAGTTCCAGGAACCTGTCGATCTCGTCGTCAGATGTCGCCCAGTTGCACACTAGGCGGGCGGTCAGAACATCGTTGTCGCGGTCAAACGAATCCTGGTGCGGGGGCCAGAGGTAGTATTGGGCACCTTCGGATTGCGCCCGTTCATGGCCCGAACGTGACCACCCGGCAAAGATTATGTTGGCTTCGACGGGGTGGACGAAATGCGCCGTTCCGATCTTCGCGAGCCCCTCGGCCAGTCTCGACGCAGCGGCATTTGCACGTCCCGCGAGTTCCAACCACAAACTGTCCTCAAAATAGGCCTTCATCTGGGCCGACAGGAATCGATGCTTGGAAAACAGGTGGCCGCCGCGTTTGCGCCGGAGCTCGAATTCCCACGCAAGTTCGGGATCGAACAGGACGACACCCTCGACTCCGATCAGACCGTTCTTGGTCCCCCCGAGGCTGACGACATCGATACCTGATTTCCAGGTCGCTTCAGCCGGCGTGCATCCCGTCGCAACGAGCGCGTTGGCCAACCGGGCCCCGTCGAGATGGCAATGCATCCCGTGGTCCCGGGCAATTCCGGTCAGGATTCGGACTTCCTCGGGCGAATAGACCGTGCCACGCTCGGTGACATTGGTAATCGACAGGGTCCCGACCTGGACACCATGCACGCCGAGGCAACCTGTCTTTCGGATTTCCCCGATCAGCAATTCAGGTTTGATCTTTCCGTCGGCACCGCCCACGGTCGTCAGTTTGACTCCTCCCGCAAAAAACTCAGGGGCGCCGCATTCATCTTCCTCGACATGTGCGTGCTCGTGACAGAAAACCGTCTGCCAGGGACGTGTCAGCGTCGCGATCGAGATGGCGTTTGCCGCCGTTCCCGTTGCAACCAGGTAAACCGCCGCATCGGGGGCTTCGAACGCCGTTCGAATGTTTTCAGCGACAGTCTGCATGGTCGCGTCATTGCCGTAGGCCAGGGCATAGCCCTGGTTTTCGGCGACTATCGCGTCTATGATCTGCGGCGCAGCTGGTCCGGAATTGTCGGACGCAAAGAACATTCAGGTGATGGTCCCGGCCGAAGGGTCGTCCAGAACATGGTCCTCAAGGCGGGAAGTCGGGACATTCCGCTCATTTCGAATTCTCTTTCCCCTCAGGCTATGGCCCAGGCTATGAACAAGTTCCCTGTCTCCGGACTTCAAGTAGTGCCAGGCGGGCAGGGGTTTCCCTTCATGGCGTAGCCTGTACGCGCAGGTTTCTGGCATCCATCCGGAGGTTTCCGCGACGGACTCGGGCGTGAACCGGATGCAATCCGAAATCAGATCGAGGCGCTGCCGGTAATTTCGGCAACGGCAATGGAAATGATCGAACAGGCGGCAGGCGACGCCGGTGTAGCGAACTTCTCCCGTATCCGCATCTTCGAGCTTCAGCAGGCAACACTTCCCGCACCCGTCACACAGCGCCTCCCATTCTGAAGGATTGAGTTCCTCGAGCGGAATGTCATCCCAGAATCCCGGTCTGAGACTATCGCCATTCTTTGGGTTACGCATTCGGCACTCTTGTCGGAATTCGATTGCCAATGAAAGGGCAAACTACGGGCTACAGGCCCGTTGCGGGTTTCCCGTCCTGGTCCAGGCTGCCAGATGCGGCGATGGCGGCGAGCACCTCCCGGCTGCGCACGCAATCTGCGTGCATTGCTTCGACCAGTTCGTCGACACTGTCGAATTTGGTCTCGGGGCGCAGGTGATCCAGGAGTGCGACCGACATTCGGGTCCCGTACAGGTCGCCTTCAAACCCGAAGACATGGACCTCAAGGACAGGCTGGCTTCCTCCAAACGTCGGTCTTGTTCCGATCGACGCGACACCGCCGTAGTTTCCGGCGTACTTCCCGTCAATGATGTCAACGGAGACCGCATAGACGGCATGTGCAGGCACGAACAGATTGTCCAGCGAGAGATTTGCTGTTGGAATTCCCAGGTCGCGCCCGCGTTTCTCCCCATGGATGACGCGCCCCTCGATTCTGTGGTGATGCCCGAGAATTGACGTTGCTTTCCTGACGTGTCCGGCCGCGAGCGCCTTGCGTACTGCCGTCGACGAGTATTCCATGTCTCCATCGACCCTGAGCGGCAGGACCGTGACTCCGAAGCCGAACTGTTGGCCAAATCGCGACAGGTCGCTCGCGTCGCTCGCGCGCGCTTTGCCAAATCTGAAGTCCGCCCCAACGATTGCGTGAGATATTTCCAGACGATCAGCAAGAATCGATCGTGAGAACTCCTCGGCCGTCGCGTTGGCAAGACGGGCATCGAACGTGATCTCGAAAACGACATCGAATCCGAGCATCTGCAGTCGTCTGGCCCGGCTTTGACGCGTCATCAGCCGAAAGGCCGGCTTGTTCGGTTGAAAGAACTGGCGCGGATGTGGTTCGAACGTAATGACACCAGCCATGCATCCGAGGTCACCTGCCAGCTCGACTGCCCAGCGCAATACCGAAAGGTGGCCAATATGGACTCCGTCAAAGTTTCCGATTGCGACGGCCGCGCCGACACATTTACCTGGAACGTCGTCATGTTTCCGAACAATGTGCATGCGCATCAGTCGATGATCTGAATCGTCAGTCGAATTTCCGGCTCGGCGCCAGGACGAGAGCCTCGCCGACGAGCACGACCTTATCCCCGACGCTGCATTCACAATCAAGCGTTACGCGACGTTTTGGGTAATCGATCTCTCTGACCGTGACACGGGCGTCGACCTCGTCACCGGGACGGACAGGCGCGAGGAATTTCAGAGTTTGCCCGAGATAAACCGACCCGTGACCCGGAAGTTGTTCCCCGATGACCGCGGAGATCAAGGAAGCGTACATCATGCCGTGGGCGATCCGGCCGCCAAATATCGTCTCTCTTGCGTAGGCTTCATCGTGGTGTATCGGATTGAAGTCCATAGACAGTTCGGAAAAGGCTGCGGTATCGGCATCAGTGAAAACCCTGGCAATCGAACGGGACATTCCGAGTTCCAGATCTTCGATGCAGATCGTACCTACCGGAATATTGCGGAGGCGTCCTTTCCGATCGGTCATATCGAGGCGTCCATGGTTCTGACGTTACCTGCCGTTGCGAATCCACTCACTCGAGAACCCGGAACATACAATGCGCCGGACCCGGGCTGCACCCGGGTGTGGCTGTGCGCCACCGGTATGACCTGGTCATTTTTCTTTCAACGCAAGTGCCCGATCGCCGTGTCAGGCCTGGCTTCCGATGCATGTTCGGCCAGAAAGGACTCCAGGCGATTGCGGTCGGGATCGCGGGTGGTGGCCGTTGCAGTCCTGGACAGTCCGCCCGTGACGAACAGGCTTGGAAGTTTCTCGCGTACGGCTCCCTCGATGTCTGTATGAATTCCGTCGCCGATGCAGAGAATGCGGCAATCTTCGATGGTCCGTCCCATTGCGGCGTACATTCGGAGCCTCGCAGTCGTGTAAATCGGTCTGTGCGGCTTGCCGAAAAGCGATACATGGCCGCCGATTTCCGAGTAAAGAGCGGCGATGGCTCCGGCGCAATATGCGCGTTTCCTGCCCCGGTCGACCACGAGGTCGGGATTGGCGCACAGCATTTTCAGGCGGCGGTCCCGGGCAGAGCGTAACAGGCCGAGGTACTGTTGAGGTGTTTCGGTCGTATCATCAACGAGGCCTGTGCAAACAAGTCCCTGTGCGGCCTCCGGCGTAGTCAGCATGATTTCGCCTAGTCCTTCCAGACCATCCTCGTTTTCATGATTGAAAAAAGCCTCGTCCCTCCGTGGTCCTATATGGTGGACAGACCGGCCGAACTCTCCAAGCGCAAGCGCGCGGCGCGCGGCATCGCCGCTTGTCACGACATCATGGTAGAGGTCACGGGGCACCCCGATCCGGTCGAGTTGCCGGATAACGCCGGAACGCGAGCGAGGTGCGTTGGTCAGCAAAACGACATAACCGCCCCGCCGGCGGAAGCGATCAAGTGCTTGGACAGCCGACGGAAATGGCCTTATGCCGTCGTGAAGACACCCCCAAAGGTCACAAAATACTGCTTCAAAGCGACAAGAGATCTCGTCAAGCGAGTCGATAACGGTAGTCAAGACGGAATGTCCGATTGAGAAAGCAAGATCATGCAGTCCGGCCCTGCTGGAATGGCCGACCTCTTCCGGTCGTTGTCTATATGAGCGCTGAACCAATATCCATACCACCTGCCGGGCAACAGCCGCACGTGCGTGGAAGGAAGATTCCCTGTCAGTTTCGGTCGGCAGCCCGATCGATCCCCAGTTCATTTCGGCGCCGGCATCGTGCACTTTGCGTGACGCGGCGGAACTGCAAGAGGGTCGTCCGGTGTCGGTGGAACCGTACTGTATGCCTGCGCGATTCGGCAGCGATGATCACGGGAAATGGTCGCCAAAAGGTCGATATGATCGCGTCTCGTCCGCTATCCCCGTCGATTTCCATCGTCGGGCTCGTGAAGACTTCGGCAACAGAACGAATCGAGGGACCGGGGCAAGGGGAGTCAGGAGAACAACCGTGACCTGGGGCAGGAACTCTCGGCCTGTCACGAGGCTTTGTTGCCGATCATCCACTCGCGGAAAAGGGTGCAATTCATGACAATACAACACAGGGACTGGGTTCCGGCGCGGTGCGAGGCACTTGTTCAGTCGATTTTACGGGAAACCGCCCGGCAGAGTTCGGAAGATGTTCTGGCACGGGTCAACGCCTTGGCAATGAAGAACCGGCAAATTCACGAACGCGACTGCTTCAACCTGAACCCCGCGACCAACGTGATGAACCCCAGGGCAGAGGCGTTGCTGGCTTCCGGAATCGGATCACGGCCATCCCTGGGTTATCCGGGTGACAAATACGAGATGGGCCTTGAGGCCATCGAAGAGATCGAGGTGATCTGTGCCGGGTTGTGCGCGGAAATCTTTGATGCGGCATACGCGGAGATCCGCGTGCCGTCCGGCGCCCTTGCGAACCTTTACGGGTTCATGGCGACCTGCAAGCCTGGCGAGACGATCATCGTGCCTCCGGCGCGTATCGGCGGCCACGTCACGCATCATCTAGCCGGATGTGCGGGACTGTTCGGACTGAACGTCGTTCCGGCGCCTGTTCGTGCCGACAAGTACACGGTCGACTTGGAAGGCCTGGCCCGATTGGCAAGGCGGCACCGGCCCGGCCTGATCACGGTCGGGGGGAGCCTGAACCTGTTCGAACATCCGGTTTCCGAGATCCGCGGGATCGCCGATGAAGTCGGTGCATATGTCATGTTCGATGCGGCGCACCAGTGTGGGATCATCGCCGGCCGCGCCTGGCCGAACCCTTTGAAGAACGGTGCGCATTTCATGACCATGAGCACCTACAAGAGCCTCGGCGGTCCCGCTGGAGGTTTGATCGTCTCTGACGATGCCGGGATAGCGGAAAGCCTCGATGCGATCGCCTTTCCGGGCATGACCGCGAACTTCGATGCGGCGAAGTCGGCGGCGCTGGCGATAACGATGCTTGACTGGAGAGAACACGGGCGCGCTTACGCCAGGGAGATGATCAGGACATCGACAGCGTTGGCGGAGGCATTGAATTCAGCCGGATTGCAGGTCTTTGCCCGCGCGGACGGGTTCACGCGCTCACATCAGTTTGCGGTCGTCGCGGCGCCATTCGGAGGTGGGCAGGCCGGATCCAGGAAGCTGCGCAGCGCGGGGTTCCTCGCCTGCGGCATCGGGCTGCCGATCGAAGAGGTTCCGGACGATCTGAACGGGCTTCGGATCGGCACGCCGGAACTGGTCCGCTGGGGCGTGACGCCGAAAGACTGCGAGAGGATGGCCGGTCTGATTGCCGGTGCCCTTGGACGCGATGATCCCGGGGCGCTCGCCGCTGAAGTGGCCGAGTGGCGCCAGGAATTCGACAGGGTACATTTCGTCATTTGAGGGGCGGGGGCTGCGACTCCCCGATCGCCTTCGCCTGCCGCGAACGGGTTTATCTCGAGGAAGCGGTCGAGGTGGCCTCCACGGATGGCGTGACAGCGCGTTTTCCGCGTACGGGAAGATCGGGTCGGAAAATCGCGATTTCCATGGTTGCGCCTCTTGACAATCGGCAATACCGGACCTATTTGAACCGTTGTTAGCAGCCGAAAGGGTTGAGTGCTAACAGTCGAGTGCTCCGAATTTTGAGGGGCAAAGATAAATTCGAATGCAAACCATGTAGGGAGCGACGCGATGGCATTCAAGCCTTTGCATGATCGTGTCTTGGTTCGTCGAATCGAGAGCGATGAAAAAACAGCTGGTGGATTGATTATCCCGGATAGCGCCAAGGAAAAACCATCGGAAGGAGAGATCATCTCGTGCGGTGAAGGCGCGCGCAAGGACAGCGGAGAGCTGATTCCGATGTCCGTCAAGGCAGGTGACCGAATTCTGTTTGGAAAATGGTCCGGAACCGAAGTCACGATCGACGGCGAAGAGATGTTGATCATGAAGGAATCCGATGTTCTCGGAATTCTCGAGGACTGAGGGACAAGGCCATTACACTGAGGAGAAACTGAAAAATGGCAGCCAAAGACGTAAAATTCAGCACGGATGCCCGCAACAAGATGCTTGAGGGCGTGTCGGTTCTGGCCGACGCAGTTCGTGTAACGCTCGGCCCGAAGGGACGCAATGTCGTTCTGGACAAGTCCTTCGGTGCACCGCGCATTACTAAGGACGGTGTGGCCGTCGCAAAGGAAATCGAACTCGAAGGCAAGTTCGAAAACATGGGCGCACAAATGGTGCGCGAAGTTGCGTCACGGACCAACGACACGGCGGGTGACGGCACAACCACGGCAACGATTCTTGCTCATGCAATCGTTCAAGAGGGGCTCAAGTCGGTCGCCGCCGGAATGAATCCGATGGATCTCAAACGCGGAATCGACCTCGCGACCGGCAAGGTCGTGTCCGAAATCAAGTCGATGTCGCGCGAGGTCAAGGATTCGGCCGAAGTCGCGCAGGTGGGAACGATTTCCGCCAACGGCGAAACCGAGATCGGAGATCAGATCGCGGACGCAATGCAGAAAGTCGGCAACGAAGGCGTGATTACGGTCGAGGAAAACAAGGGCCTCGAAACGGAAACGGATGTGGTCGAAGGAATGCAATTCGATCGCGGATACCTGTCTCCGTACTTTGTCACCAACGCCGACAAGATGACTGCCGAACTCGAGGATTGCCTCGTTCTTCTGCACGAAAAGAAACTGTCTTCCCTGCAGGCCATGGTTCCGCTTCTTGAAAGCGTCATCCAGGCAGGCAAGCCACTTCTGGTCATTGCCGAGGACGTCGAAGGCGAAGCCCTCGCCACGCTGGTTGTCAACAAGCTCCGCGGCGGTCTCAAGATCGCGGCGGTCAAGGCGCCCGGATTCGGTGACCGCCGCAAGGCAATGCTGCAGGACATCGCCATCCTGACGGGTGGACAGGTGATTTCCGAGGACCTCGGAATGAAACTGGAAAACGTCGGCATGGATATGCTCGGCCGTGCCCGCAAGGTCTCGATCAACAAGGACGATACGACCATCGTCGACGGTGCCGGCGAGAAGGCGGAAATCGAAGCCCGCGTGGCCCAGATTCGCAGCCAGATCGAAGAAACCACCTCCGACTACGACCGTGAAAAGCTGCAGGAACGTCTGGCGAAACTTGCCGGCGGGGTTGCGGTGATTCGCGTTGGCGGTGCTACCGAGGTCGAGGTCAAGGAGCGCAAGGACCGTGTGGACGATGCGCTGAACTCGACCCGTGCCGCGGTTCAGGAAGGTGTCGTTGTCGGCGGCGGCGTTTCGCTGATGCTGGGGGCGAAGGCGCTCGACGGTTTGAGTGGAGAGAACCCCGACCAGGATGCCGGAATCTCGATCGTGCGTCGGGCGCTCGAATCTCCGCTTCGCCAGATCGCCGAGAATGCCGGCGTGGACGGCGCGGTTGTTGCTGGCAAGGTTCGCGAGAGCGACGACCAGAACTTCGGTTTCAATGCGCAGACCGAAAAGTACTGCGACATGATTGCCGACGGAATCATCGATCCTGCGAAGGTGGTCCGGGCGGCGCTGGAAGATGCGTCCTCCATTGCCGGGCTCCTGGTCACGACCGAGGCGATGGTTGCTGATCGTCCCGAGCCGAAAAACAATGCACCGGCGATGCCGGACATGGGCGGCATGGGCGGCATGATGTAAGCACCTGATGCTGAAATCGTCGGGAGATCAGAGGATTTCCCGACGACTTCCGGGACTAAACCGGATTTTTTTCTACAATGTTGATCCCGTAATACGCTGCAATAAATGAATAAATTTCGTTCCGTAAACGAAAGCGTGGAACCAGTCATCCAACCGAATACGGTTATTTTGCTGAAACAGACGACACCTGGTTGGCTGTCGCCATGATCAGGCGAACAGGTCGCGCAACCGGTTTCGGGTGGTCAGTCAGGTCGCGACGGGTTGTCATATCTTTGGGATTATGGTGATTGCAGAACTTCTGCGCGGGACTCATTTCGGGGCGTCCGGGAGAATTCCTGCCCCGGTCGTTGCGCCCTTGCGTCCCAATGCGTTCTCGACATGAAGCCATTGGCCGCCATCCAAATCGATGCCCGTGTACCTTGGCCTCTTTGGGATCGCCCCGATGAAGCTGTCGGGCAATTCCTTCGGCGGTTCTGCGTTGTCTGAAGAATCTTTGCCTCGAACAGTTCTTTTGCAGAAGAGATGCCGACGAGGCAAGAGACTGGAGACAGAACCGCTTACCCGCGCCGACCCTATGGCGGAGGCTTAGACCCGTGCGTGCCTTTGACTGGAATGACCTGATGCAAGGCCGCAATTGAACTGGAAATGCCCGCCGCCAAAACGGCATGACGCCGGATCTCGGAAATCCGGAAGGTGCCGTCCGTGGGAATGGGAATCCCGTCAATGCCGTGTTTCCAGTACTCAGCGGCAATTTGGGCATCGAACACCAACTTGCCGCACGAATCTCCGCCTCTCGGGCTGTCGCAAGCAGCCGTTGCAGAAACTCCGACCCCGGTTGGACGTCCCCGAAACATGGAGTGGCCGTGACGCCTTCGATGAACTCTGTGGCCTGCGCCACTGTCGGCGGCGGGTTGAATACCCGCCCGCGCGTCGCCACCCGCATGAACTCCGTAACGCAGAATACCGGGAGCGCCCATCGTTCCACTCCTTCGCACAGAGCGACGAACCGTGATGTTGCGGCCTCGCGCAATTCGCTCTCAGCACGATGGGCTAAATCAGAATGTTCGTGTCAACCGCTATCACGGTCGATGGATCACGTCATGGAGCGCGTCCCAGTCGCAGACGTTGACATTGGGCGGCCATCCCCCTTGACGGCCTGAAACCGCAAACGGAAAAGTGCCTTGGGGATGTGCGCCGCTGCAAGCCGCGCCCGCAGCAGGTCCTCGACGAATCTCGTCAGCATGATTCCGTTCCGAGCCGCCCGTCTTTGGCCCAGCGCAGTACCCGATCATCCAGATCGAGGGTGGTCTTCATCTGTGAGACCGGAGCACCGGCGGCGGCCCGCGAAGCAGGAAGCCTCGTCATTCATGGCAAGGTCCATCACGCGACTGGTCGCCATGCATCTCGATTCAGGATGTCGGATTTTCAGCGGTCAGCGTCAACATGGCACGCCGGTGTGCAACCATAAATCGCACCGGAGAGAAAATGCTCGACAGACCGTACAGCAGGTTATTGCGGATCGGGTGCTGAACGTCGAGATGTGACATGGCTAGGGTTGGCTACCTTGTCGCTCCGGAACCGGTCCAGGTACGGCATGCCGTTAAGCAAAACCCGGTCACTTGTTCATGACTGGAGGCACGGTAAAGAACGCCATCGGTGATTGTCTTTTTCCCGTGCCGCGAAATGCAAGGAAATCAATCCCGGTGCATTGGCGACAGATCGTGGATAAACGCCGCAACAGACCGTCAGGTGCCCGAGGTTGGCGAGATCCTGTTGACATGACCCATCTTTCGACCCGGTCTGGCTTCGGACTTGCCGTACAGATGGACTGCATGATGACTCTTTTGGGCAAGTTCCTGCACTGAAGAGACTTCCTTGCCGATGATGTTGACCATTGTGACATCGGCGTGTCGCCTTGTGTCGCCGAGCGGCCAGTTGCAGATGGCCCGGATGTGTTGCTCGAACTGATCGATAGCGCATCCGTTTTGTGTCCAGTGCCCGGAATTGTGGACACGGGGCGCAAATTCGTTGACGAGCAGGTCCCCCCCGCCCGAAACAAAGAACTCGACCCCGATAACTCCGACATAGTCGAGTTTGTCCATGATCGTCTCGGAAATCGAGACTGCGCGATTTTTGAGTTTGTTTGTAATCCTTGCAGGAACGCGGGTCGTTCGGAGTATTCCGTTCTCGTGGACGTTTTCACCGGGGCAAAAACAGACCTTGGTTCCCCGAATCGCCCGGGCTCCGATGACCGATATCTCAAGGTCGAACGCGACACATTGTTCCAGTAGTGCGGGCTTGTTCCCGACGGCGTTCATTGCACGCTCAATGTCGTGCACGGCTCGAAGCCGAGCCTGTCCCTTGCCGTCATATCCGAGCCGGCGGGACTTCAGGATGGCCGGAAAACCGATGGCCTTGGCACCATCAAGGAGTTCACTCCGGTTTTCGATACCGACGAACGGTGCGACATCGACACCAATGTCCCGAAGAAACGACTTTTCGACCAACCGGTCCTGGGACGTGATCAGCGCCGACCGCCCCGGCCGGACCGGGCAGAACCCGGCAACTGCATCGATCGTCGAGGCAGGTATGTTTTCGAATTCATAGGTCGCGACATCGACACTCGTTGCGAACCGGCGCAGCATTTCGAGGTCGTCGTAGCCGGAAATCGAGACCCGGTTTGCCAATTGACCGGCAGGCGGGTCGGGTCCGTCAGCGAAGACGTGCGTCCGCATGCCGAGTCTCGACGCTGCCGCACAAAGCATTCGACCGAGTTGGCCGCCTCCGAGAATTCCGATCGTCGAGCCGGTCGGAAGCGGGTCAGCCGTCAACGGGGATTTCTCCGACCGAACCGGAAAGCGCCGTCCGCCAGGCTTCGAGCCGGGCGGCGACCCCATCGTCACTCAAGGCGATCACCGCTGCAGCCATCAGTGCCGCATTGGTGGCGCCGGCTGTTCCGATTGCCATTGTCGCAACCGGGAATCCACGGGGCATCTGGACGATCGAATAAAGGGAATCCATTCCGCCGAGTGCTGATGTCTGGATGGGGACACCGATGACGGGGATGCGGGTCATTGATGCGAGCATTCCGGGAAGATGTGCGGCCCCCCCGGCTCCCGCGATGATGGATTTCAGACCTCGCTCCGCGGCCGCACGTCCATATTCCCAAAGGCGGTCGGGTGTCCGGTGCGCCGAGACGATTCGTGTCTCGTAGCCGATTTCCAGGCTGTCAAGGATATGAGCCGCTTCGCGCATGGTCGGCCAGTCCGATTGACTCCCCATGACGATACCGACTTGAATATTCGACATTTCTGTTCCGCTTGCTGCAGACCGGGCAGTTCCTGCCATCAGGCGATAATGTCAGGCGTAATTTCGTTTTCCAGCCGGCGAATCCTGTCCTTCAGTGCCAGCTTTTTTCGTTTCAGTCTTTGAAGCGTCAACATGTCGGGACGCGTGTTCTCGTGAAGGGCAGCAATGGCTTCGTCGAGGTCGCGATGTTCGCGTTTTTTTGTTTCCAGTTCGATCCTGAGGATTTCCTCACGGGGCATATTCAGCACATTCGTCATTTGGATTTTGATGTGGTCCTCTCCGGAGTTGATCTTGATTGACCATATCGGAAAATCGGCTTCTTTGGCAATGAGGGAGACCGTATTCCCGCCATCGCTTGGCTACCCCTCCGGGAAAGACGCGATACGCCTTTTGCGCGCCATCGCGGAGGAAGCCGACTGGCCGGCCGGGCTCGATCTCACAATCCGAATCGACCCGCAAGGTCGACCGCGTTGGCGGCGGCAACCGTCCAGTCCCCTGCAGCGGAAAGGTCCGTTGTCTGCCCTGGACCGAATTCGGCCGGGCGCGGAAAAAAGCCGGTCTGGAGACCGGCCGCGGCGGCGGCTTCAAGGTCCTGGTTGTGTGCGGCCACCATCATGACATGACCCGGCGGAAGACGGAGCGCTTCACAGGATGCAAGGTAGACGCTCGGATCCGGCTTGTACGTTTTCGCAATATCGGCCCCGAGAATACAGTCCCAGGAAAATCCCGCGTGGCGGGCAAGGCGAACCATGAGTCCGACCGACCCGTTGGAACAAGGCGCGATCAGGGTACCGGTTTTCAATCGATCCAGGCCGGCCACTGCGTCCGGCCAGGGGTCCAGCCGCTCCCACGCGCGCGACAACTCGTTTTTCCGTTCATGATTCAGAATTCCGGTCAATTCAAACCGCCGCAAGACCGAGCACAGATTCTCGTAATGGAGTTCATCCAGAGGAACATACGGGCGACGGCCGCTTCGAACCGGTTCCATCGACGGTTCATACGCGGCGCGCCATGCATCGGCGAATGCCAGGGAATCAACGACCTGCCCACGGCATTCGAACGCACGCATGACTTCCCGGGCTACCGATGTCCGGTAGTCGACGAGCGTACCGAAAACGTCGAAAATCATTGCGCTTGGCAAGGTTGTCCGTGACACTGGTTGGAGTCCCTCCCTTGCGGTGCCTGGGCAGGATCGTGGCGTTCGCGACCGGAAATGCCCGGGGCAAGGCCTCGCCCTGGTCCTGTTCAATCCTCCGGAATCAGAACCGGTCCCAATGGCGCGAACCCCAAGTGGACATCATCCCCGGCGTCGAGAGGCGACTGTACGTCGTCCTGAATCGCGAAGAGTTCGCCGAAATCCGCCTGAATCGTGTACTCCATTCGGACGCCGACATAGGTCGACTTGGTGACTCGCGCCTTGAATCCCTTCGGCGCGCCGATCTGGAGATGGGACGGACGCACGGCCATGACTGCCGGGCCGGGCGCCAGCCCGCGCGATGCCAGCGAAAACTCATATCCCGCGACCGAAACTTTGGCAGTATCGCCCCGGACAGAAAGGATATCGCACGGAACGATGTTGGCTTCACCGATAAAGTCCGCGACGAATTGACTGACCGGTTCGTTGAAGAGTTGTCTCGGTGTGCCCGTTTGCGCAATCGCCGCGTCTCGCATCACGACGATTTCATCCGAGACCGCGAGCGCTTCTTCCTGGTCGTGGGTGACATAGACTACCGTCAGCTGCAGGTCCGTCTGAATCGCGCGGATGTCCTCTCTCACCTGGCGGCGGAGTTTTGCATCCAGGTTGGACAGCGGTTCATCGAACAGGAGGACCTGAGGTTCGAGAACCAGCGCCCGTGCGACAGCGACCCTTTGTTGCTGTCCTCCTGACAGCTCGCTTGGCAGGCGGTCGTCAAATCCCTTGAGCCCGACCAGTTCAAGGCCGGCAACAGCCCGGTCGTGCGCTTCGGCCTTCGGGAATCCGGAAAATTTCAAACCATAGCTGACGTTTTGCAATACGGTCATGTGCGGGAAGAGTGCATAGGATTGAAAGACCATGCTGACGTCACGTTCGGTTGGAGGCAAGCGCGTCACATCCCGGTCGCCAATCTCGATTCGACCCGAATTGGCGAATTCCAGCCCGGCGATCAGTCGAAGAGTGGTTGTCTTGCCACATCCCGACGGTCCCAGGAGCGTAACCAGTTTTCCGGCCTCGATCTCGAGGTCGATATTGTCGACCGCGATGACGTCGCTGCCGTACACCTTTGAGACGTTGCTGAACCGGACCGGTGCGGCCTTTCCTGCTATTCTGGTTCTTGCCACCTGGTCTCCTTTAGCGTGCGAATTGTGTTCGCCGACCGATCTGGGTTGTGCCGACAAGGAGTTGGAACACTCCGACGGCGGTCAGCATGACGAAGATGAGAGTCGTTGAGTAGGCGATTGCCAGGCCGTAGTCGTTGTTCTCAACTCTGCCGATGATGTAGCTTGTCGCCATGTCGTATTTTGCGGAAACGAGGAAGATCACCGCAGATATCGCGGTCATGGCGCGCACGAAACTGAAGACCAGCGCCGCAAGGATGGCTGGCCGCAACAACGGTAGAATCACTCTGCGGAATGTCTGCCAACTGTTTGCGCCCAGTGTCAGCGAGGATTCGTCGAGCGAGCGGTCGATCTGGGTCATGCTGGCAATTCCGGCCCTGATTCCGACGGGCATGTTACGGAAGATGAAACTGATCACCAGAATTATGCCCGTCCCGGTAATCTCGATCGGCGGGACATTGAATGCCAGAATGTAGCTCACCCCGATGACCGTTCCGGGTATGGCAAAACTCAACATGGTCCCGAATTCAAACGTGTTTTTCCCGGCGAAGTCCTGGCGTGTAAGCAGGTAGGCGGTCGTCAGCCCGACGACCGCGGTCAAGGGAGCCGCAATTGCCGCGATGTAGATCGTGGTCCAGAAACTGTCCCAGGCCGCGCCTGACCAGTGGATTCCGTGTTCGTTCACGCCAATGGAGAAGGCGGTTACGTAATGCTTGAGCGTAAAGGTGTTCCGCACTCCCCAGAGTTCAACGAAGCTGCCGTACACGATCATGCCATAGACAATGATGGTAAAGGTCGCCCAGGCAACGGCGACGACCAGGGTTGGAATCGCCAGCCGCTTCGGCATCAGCGGATGAACGCCCGCATCTCCCTTGCCGGTAACCGTCGTGTACTGTTTTCGCCCGAGCCATGCGCGCTGCACGTAGAATGCGGTCAAGGTGAAAAACAGCAGCACCATCGCGAGAACGGCCGCGCGCCCCTGGTCGTACTGGGCGCCAACGATGGCAAAAAAGATCTCGGTCGACAATACGTCGAAATTCCCGCCAAGAACCAGGGGGTTGCCGAAGTCAGCCATGCTTTCGATAAACCCGAGCAGAAAGGCGTTGGCCAGGCCGGGCCGCATCAAGGGTAGTGAAACGGTCCGAAAGGTCTGCCAGCGGTCGGCGCGCAAGGTCTGGGCGGCTTCCTCCATGGACGGGGATACGCCCTCGACGACTCCGATCAGCACGAGGAACGCGATCGGCGTATATGCGAGCGTCTGGGCGATCAGGATCCCCGGAAGGCCGTACAGCCAGCGGGTCGGTTGCACGCCGAAAACGTCCGCAAAAAACACGGTTACCGTTCCAGAAAGCCCGAACAGCAGGATCAGCGCCAGGCCGATGACGAAGGGCGGGGTAATGATCGGGAGAACCGTGAGTGCGCGAAGCAGCCGCCGCGAACCAAAACCGGTTCGCGTGACGACCAAGGCAAAGGCGAAGCCCAGCGCCGTGGTCAATGTCCCGACAAGTACGGCAAGAAAGATCGAATTCCAGGCAGCCCCGCAGCGGGTGCCGAACAGGCAACCAAGTCCCCAGATCCGGTCATCAAGGAACTTCGAGGCAAATACGGTTGGTGAATAAGCGCCTTCTTCGGTGATGAAGGCAAACACCAGCATGCGGGCAATCGGAAAAAACACGAAAATGGTTACGATGGCGACGACGAACCCGATGGCGCCGACGACGAAGACATCTCCGCCGATCGCGCCCCGCATGGCAATGCCCTGCGTAAAGAGGAACAGGAACGCGGTCGCGAGAAGCAGGGCTCCATAGCCCATGCCGAACTGGCGATCTCCCAGATCACCGAAAAGCGCGGTCAGCCAGTCGAAACTGAATCCCCGGATTCCGATGCCGAACCCTTGGGCCATCAGCCAGGTGAACCCGAAAGCGCCTGTGAGTATGAGGAGAACTGACGTAAAAGCGTCTGATTGCCGTCTTCCGAGGGCAAGCAGGGTCATCATGAGGGGCAACAGAAGCGGCGACAGCCAGAGTTTTTGCCCTTGCGAGATCAGGAATGCGGCGGGGGCATAATCCGGGTCGATCGGGTAGCCGTCAAACAACCAGACAAACGAGAAGAACCCGTCGTCGACGGCGTACCAGGGCAGGAGGCAAAACCCGGCCCACCCGACGATGATCCAGAAGGTCAGAGTCGGGCGGGCCTTTGATCGACGGTCAGTCTCTTGCACGCTTCATTGTGGAAGTGTGGAGACGTCTTCGTCCCATTTCTTCAGGAGCCTTTTGCGTTCGGCCGAAGAACCGTATTTCCTGAAGTCGTAATCAATGAGCTTGATGGTCGACATGTCGGGCGCACTTGGTGACGCCTCGGCGCTGATGTTCGACATAACCTGAAAAGCATTGACCTGCAGCGCAAGGTTCTGCGCTTCGGCCGACAGCGCCCAGTCATAGAATTTCCTTGCGGATTCAGGATTGCGGGCTCCCTTGATGATGGACATCGAACCGATTTCGTATCCGGTCCCTTCACATGGAGCGACAACCTTGATCGGAAACCCGTTGACAGCCTGCTTGACGGCATCGTGCATGAACACGATTCCGATCGTGTTTTCGCCGCGACCTGCAGCCTTGATCGGCGCTGAACCCGACTTGGTGTACTGGTTGATGTTGGCGTGAAGGCTTTTCATGAATTCGAATCCTTCATCCTCGCCGAACAGTTGCACCATCGAGGCAAGGGTCGTGTAGGCAGTTCCCGAGGAGTTCGGGTTCGCCATTTGCACGTGGCCCTTGTATTCTGGTTTCAAAAGGTCTTTCCAGCACGATGGTTCAGGCAGGTTGTTGGCCGCGATGAGTTCGGTGTTGTATCCGTACCCGAGCGCTCCGGAATAAATGCCAATGGTCCTGTTTCCGGCGCTTTCGGCCTGGGCGATGGCCCAGCCGTGAAGCTGGTCGCGCATGGGTGAGATATACTCTTCGGTCAATCCTTCCTCGGCCGCCTGCAGGTGCGGGTCACCCGTTCCTCCCCACCAGACATCACCCTTCGGGTTGGAGGCCTCTGCCCTGACCTGGGCATAGGTTTCACCCGACGACTTTCGCGTCATGTCGACGTCGATGCCGGTGGCTTCCTCGAAGCTGCGTGCCATGAGCTGGCACCAGTCTTCCTGGGCACTGCAGTAGTACGTGAGCTTGTCTGCCTGGGCCGTGCCGGTTGCGAGTGCGAGTCCCGCAATAACTCCCAAATACGAAAATACGGACTTTCTCATAACTCCCCTTTCTTTCGTTCTCAACCGGACGATCAATCAGGCGGACTCGGGCCGAGCGCCGGCGTCCTGTTGAGTTCCTTGAAGGCACACTATCCGCATTTGGCGGACCGATGTCTATCGAATTCCGGGGTCGATGAGTCGTCTTGGCGGCCGCGTCCGAATAGACCCCGGACAGCGAACGCGATTCCGGGCCGGATCAGGCGAATCTTCACGTATGCATGCTGGGAGTCCGGGCAGAAGGCTCACGCGAGGGCGTGATGCCTTCGGATGGTCCATAGACAATGGACGATAGTCACCGCCGCGCGAGGGCATTCGCGGGTGTCATTCGGCCCCTGCGAGGAATCGCTCCGCCTCCAGCGCAGCCATGCAACCCATACCTGCTGCAGTCACAGCCTGCCGATAGACGTGATCGGCAATGTCGCCCGCGGCAAAGATCCCGGGAATGCCGGTAGCCGTACTCCCGGGCCGGGTCACGACATACCCGCCCATATGTGTCTCGAGCTGCCCTCGAACCAGTTCGCTGGCCGGCTCATGACCGATCGCGATGAACACGCCCGCACAGGGTATCTCGCGAATTGCGCCCGTCTTGACATGCTTGACGATGACGCCAGTGACGGCCTTTGCCGGGCTTTCGGTTCCGTTGACCGTTTCGAGCACATGAAACCAAAGGGGCGCGATCTTGTCATTGTTGAACAGGCGTTTCTGCAGGACCTTGTCGGCGCGGAGTTCGTCGCGCCGGTGGATAAGCGTCACCCTTGAGGCGAATCTGGTGAGAAACAGTGCTTCCTCGACGGCAGTGTTCCCGCCGCCGACGACAACGATTTCCTGGCCGCGAAAGAAAAAGCCGTCGCAGGTTGCACAGGCGGACACTCCGAACCCCCGAAACCTGGATTCGGACTCGATTCCGAGCCATTTGGCACGGGCCCCGGTTGCAAGAACCACGGCGTCGGAAACGTAGGTTTTTCCACTGTCGCCCTTCGCAACGAACGGCCGCGTTCCAATGTCCAACTCGGAAATGATATCGCCGACAAGCCGTGTTCCGACGGCTGTCGCATGGGCCTCCATGCGTGTCATCAGGTCGGGACCCTGGACCTCGGTATCACCGGGCCAGTTCTCGACCTCGGTCGTCGTCGTCAGCTGGCCGCCCGGTTCCAGACCCTGCACCAGGACGGGATCAAGCATTGCCCTGGCGCCGTAGATCGCGGCTGAATAACCGGCAGGGCCGGACCCGATGATCAGCAGTCGTGTTCGGATTGTCTGGCTCACGGCTTCATCCATTTCGGGGGAGGGGCTGAAATCCTGTCCTGGCGGAGCCCTTTGCATCTACAGCGTCCGGCGTGGACGCGAAACCCCCGAAGCCGGTTCCGAAGTGCATCGCACCACGTCGCAGACTCGCGGGTCTCCAGCAAGAACGACGACGAGAGCCGAATACAGCTGCTTCATCTCACGATCAGATCAAGAGGATATGACGAGAGCGGTTCTGGCCCGTCCGGGGTTACGAGAGATGTTCGGCCGAGACACATGGCCGTCTGATTCGCGCTGTCCATGACGATCATGTGCAGAAAGAAGACCATTCCGGGCTGGATTAAGGTTTTCGCTCCCTCGTAGAACATCTGTGGATCCATCCAACTCGGGCTGAATCGCGCCCCCAGCGAATAACCGCATGCGTTCAGGCGGCTCTCCGAGAGCCCGTGCGCGTCCAGGGTTTGCCTGTGGGCATCATAGACTTCTCCCATTCTGGCACCGGGAACAAGCCGGCTTTCCGATTTGGCGAGTGCCTCCCGAACCGACGCGTGAAGCGAGCGTTGATATGGCGTCGGTTCACCAACAACGACGGTTTTCATCATGGCGGCGTGGTAATGGCGGTAGACACCTGCCCACTCCAGCGTCAACTGATCGACCGGAGACAGGTTCCGGCGGCCCGAACTGTAACGGCACAGCAGGGCGTGCTCTCCGGACCCGATGATGAATTCATTTCCAGGATAGTCTCCACCGCCGGCAAATACCGCACCCTGCATCGCGGCGAGGATGCGACTCTCCGACCCGCCGGGAACAACGTGCTCGAGACCCGCTTCAAGTGCGTCATCCGCGAGTTCCGCCGCCTTTCGGACATAGGCGATTTCCGCTTCCGACTTGACGAGACGGAGAGCTGAAAACAGGTCCGAGGCATCCACGAGGTCGACAAGCCCGGCAAGGGCTTCCGAAACCATCAGGCCGTTTCGATAGGTCAATCCGTGGGTATCGAATTCAATTCCCAGGCGTTTGTTCGCAAGACCGAGTTCCTTGATCAGGTCTGCGAGGTCGGACTCGGGTTTTGCATTCTTGCCGTCTTTCCAGATCCTGATGTCCCCGATGTTCGACGTCAATTCGGCTTGCCGGAGGTCGGCAGACCGGGTCAGAAGTACCGGCTCGTTTCCCCCGACCACGAGGCACTGAAAGAAACAGAACCCGAACGTGTCGTATCCGGTAAGCCAGTAGTGGCTTTCCGGCGCGAAGATCAGCATTCCGTCGAGCCCCCTGTTTTCCAGTTCGGACTCCATTCTGCCGTGACGGACGGCGAACTCCTCGGTTGAGAAATGCAACATGTCTTGCGCCCCGCGACGGGATTCGTTGGACAAGGATTCGGTTTTCCTGTTCGGTCAATCCGTACAATGGGTTGGCCTTGTCGCCAATTCCCTTTCTCGGCGATAAGGTATTCTGCCGAAAGCCCGCGTTCACTCTGCACGCGACGGACTGTCCTCCGGCCCCGATGACATCGGAAATGCGCCATGGGCGGTTCCGTGTGACCCTCTCACCTCCGGCACTGCAATCGGCTCCCTGTATCGGTCGCCGTAATGCCAATTTGCCCCGATCCACACCCGTTTCAATTTATCATGATAAATATCACACTACACATTCACACCACCCTTGTCTATGTTTTCAAGATGACGGGAAATGAGACCTGAAATGGAAGGTCGCAGCGAATTCATAACGCGTCCGAAACAGTCGCGACCTGTTCGCGTAGCGGAAAAAATCAAGCAATGGGTCGTTGAGCGAGACCTGAAGCAAGGCGATAAGCTGCCGAACGAGGCAGAGATGATCGAGTTGTTTTCGGTGTCCAAGGGTACCGTGCGTGAAGCCATGCGGCTTCTGGAAGCGCAGGGCTTGATCGTGACCCGAACCGGACCGGGTGGGGGAAGCTTTGTCGACAAGGTATCTGCGGAGCGGGCCAGATCGCTTCTGGCGAACTATTTCTATTTCCAGGACCTGTCGATTTCCGACATCTACCAAATGCGCAAGACCCTGGAACCGGAGTTGGCAGCCAGTCTCGCCGGGAAGCTGACCGAAGTTCAGTTGGACGAACTCCAATTCCTGGCCGAACGCCACCCTGAACCGGCGGGCAGTCCCGAAGAGGAGATGGAACAGCATATCTCCTCGCTTGCCTTTCATGCCCGGCTTTCGGAATTTGCGGGAAACCGGCTTCTGGGTTTTGTCATCGGGTTCATGGCCCGCATCCTGACCGACCTGACAGTTTACCGCCGCCTTTATGATCCTCCCAGCGCCGAACTCTGGCAACGGGGCCGCGAGCATCAGCTGGAGTTGGTTCAGGCCTTGCGTGACGGCGACTCAGACAAGGCAAGGGCGATCATGGGGTCTCACATGAAAGGGGCAGAAAAGATCATGATAGCCCGGGAAGCCCAGCTCATGCGGAACTTCATGGACGAATGAGCACCTGCAGGTCTACGGATGCCTTGACCTGTCAACCAGGACAGGGACCTTGCCCAGCCAGCTATGATAGGGGAGTCCATGTGCCCGGTCGCAAAGCTGTTTCAGTGCCGCCAGTGGATTGTCGTGATAGTCGATTCGCAAGTCCAGCGGGGGGCGGTGCGGATCCAGGATCAGAAGTGCTGCTGAAACCAACCCGCGTCTATCGCCACCGGCCGCATCGGCGGCCGCCAGGGCCGTCAACATCCGCTTGACGACAGTCACGTCGCTGTTTCGAGCTGCCGAAATCATGGCGTCAAGTACGGCCTGGCCTGCCAGCATGTTTCCTGCGACCGCCAATCCTTCTTCGCACACGTGATCGGCAAAGGCGATGCTGTCTCCACCGGTGAACCCCTTTGCGCCACCATTTCGGTCCAATGCGATGATCTGCCGATGCCCCCGGCCCAGGTCGGACTGGATGACATTCGCAATCGCGATTCCGGCATCGGTACCGCTGTGCATCTGGCGCAGGACTTCATCGCGCCAAAAGGTGCTGGGTGCCGAACCCTGGGAAGCCACCAATCCCGACTCAATGTCTCCGCGCAGTACCCAACCGCCCACACACAGGTTGCCGGTAGCCGCGGCGGCGGCAAATACGCCCGTTTCCCGGTCATATGTCAGAATCGAATAGGTCATGCCGACACCCCTGTAACATTCCCATTGAATTTGTCATGATAATTTGAGAAATATAATTGATCATGATAATTTCGACCAGTAACAGAGAGGATCATCCAATGAAACATTCGGAAATGACTCGCCGTACGCTGCTGGCTGTTACGACGGCAGCGGCTCTTGGCCTCGGCGCAGCAACGGCGCAGGCCCAATCACCGGAGAACGTGCTGATTGTCGGCCAAATTGCAGAACCCAAGGCACTCGACCCGGCCGCGGTGACAGCAGTCAACGACTTTCGCATTCTGATGAACGTCTTTGACGGACTCGTGCGCTACAAGGACGGCACGCTCGAGGTCGAACAGGCGCTGGCAACCGACTGGACCATCAGCGACGATGGCACGGTTTACACGTTTACCCTGCGCAACGGGGTAAAGTTCCACGACGGGTCCGATTTCAACGCCGAGGCGGTCAAGTTCAACTTTGATCGGATGCTCGATGAAAACCATCCCTATCATGGCACCGGGCCTTTCCCGTTGGCCTTCTTCTTCTCGGCGGTGAACTCGGTCGAAGTCATTGATCCGATGACCGTGCAATTCACCCTGAACGCACCGTACGCGCCATTCCTGTCGAACCTGGCCTATCCGACGGGATTGATTGTCTCCCCGGCTTCCGTGGAAAAGCATGGTTCGGACGTGGGCCGCAATCCCTCCGGTACCGGTGCATTCAAGTTCGTCGAATGGCGTTCAAACGAGGCGGTCGTGATCGAAGCCAACCCCGATTACTGGGACGGGGCTCCGGAACTTCAGGCGGTGGTGTTCCGTCCGATAACGGATGCCAACACGCGCACGGCCGAAATGCTGGCAGGCGGGATTGACCTGATGGTCGAAGTGCCCCCCGTTTCGCTGTCGGAATTCCAGGGCGATGCGTTCACGATTCACGAGCAGGCAGGCCCCCACGTCTGGTTCCTCATCCTGAACGCAAAGGAAGGTCCCTTTGCCGATGTCCGCATCCGCCGGGCCGCAAACTACGCAATCAACAAGGAGGCAATCGTCAACGATGTGCTGGAAGGTACCGCAGCCGTTGCCGCGGGCCCGACCCCGCCGGCATTTGCCTGGGCCTACAACGAAAACCTCGCACCGTATCCCTACGATCCCGACAAGGCGCGTTCACTGATAGCTGAGGCTGGGGCCGAAGGGGCAGAACTGACCTTTTTTGTGACCGAAGGGGGGTCGGGCATGCTGGATCCGGTTGCAATGGGTACCGCCATCCAGGCCGATCTGGAAGCGGTGGGTTTTGAAGTTGCTATCGAGACATACGAATGGAACACCTTCCTCGGCGAGGTGAACCCGGGTCTCGAAGGAAAGGCTGACATGGCCGAAATGGCCTGGATGACCAATGACCCTGACACCCTGCCGTTCCTCGCGCTCAGGACCGAGGCTTGGCCGGAAAAGGGCGGATTCAACTCGGGCTACTATTCCAACCCCGAAGTCGACAAGCTTCTGGAAGCTGCCCGGGTCTCAACCGACCAGAGCGAACGCGCCCGGCTGTACCAGGAAATGCAGACGATCGTGCACGAGGATGCACCTTGGGTCTTCGTTGCGAACTGGAAGCAGAACGCCGTAACTTCTGACCGTGTCGGCAAATTCTCGCTCCAGCCGTCATTCTTCCTCCTGCTTGACGAGGTAACCAAGAACTAAGCACTATGGCGCAGCCGCGGCACAGGCGTCGCGGCTGCCCAACCTGTCCCCCGGGAGCGTGAATGGCAGGCTACATACTCAAACGGCTTGTCTCGGCCATCCCGGTGCTTCTGGGCATCTCAATCATTGTTTTCCTGATCATGGCCATGATCCCCGGCGATCCGGCGACGGCCATCCTCGGCTCCTACGCCACCCCTGAAAATGTCGAGAAACTGAACCGCGATCTTGGTCTCGATAAGCCCCTGGTACAGCGGTATTTCATCTGGCTTGGCAATTTGCTGCAAGGTGATTTCGGGCGGTCTTTCTCATTGAACCGCGCCGTGCTCCATGAAGTCCTGGAGCGGTTCACTGCGACGCTTGTCCTCGCCGGCACCTCTTTCGTCATTTGCTCCGTCCTCGGGGTCGCGGCAGGCACCGTTTCGGCTGCGCGGCAATTCGGGCTGGCTGACAAGGCGATTACTTTCGCGGTGCTCCTGGGCATTTCAATTCCTTCGTTTTTCCTTGGAATGATGATGATTCTGGTCTTCGCGGTTAACTTGCGCTGGTTTCCCGTGTCGGGCATGTGGCCGATTTACGGAGCACGCGACCTGTCGTCGCTGATCAGCCATCTGACATTGCCCGCGATGGTGCTTGCACTGGTTGCGACAGGCGTCATTGCCCGTTTGTCCCGATCCGCAATGCTGGAGGTCTTGCGCCAGGATTTCATCCGGACCGCGCGTGCCAAAGGTGTCCATGAACGCAGCGTCATATGGCGGCATGCACTTCGCGCAGCGATGGTCAGCATCATTCCCGTGCTGGGCGTGCAGGCAGGCTTCGTCCTTTCGGGAGCGGTCTATGTGGAAATCGTCTTTCAATGGCCCGGTGTGGGCCGGATGCTGGTCGATGCAATCCTGAAGCGCGATATCCTGCTGGTGCAGGGCGGCGTCGTATTCGTTGCGGCCTGCTACGTGATGTTCAATCTCGTGGTGGATGTGGCGCAAAGCCTGCTTGATCCCAGGATCAAGACGTGAGCTTCTTCGGCCTCCTCGCCCGTAACAGGCTGGCGCTTGCCGGATTGGTGGTCATGCTTGTGATCGTTGCCCTGGCGCTGGTGACGCCACTATTGCCGCTGGCCGACCCGGATGTGACAAACACCGCCGATCGGTTCATGCGCCCATTCGCAGGAAGCATCACGCTTGGCACCGATCATCTTGGTCGAGATCTTCTCAGCCGGCTTTTCTGGGGTGTTCGACTGTCGCTTGCCGTGGGTTTCGTCTCTGCCCTCGTCGCCGCCACGATTGGCTCAGCCGTCGGGATCGTAGCGGGTTTCTATGGTGGCCGAACCGACAATGTCATCATGCGCGGCGTCGATATGTTGATGGCCTTTCCTTACATCCTCCTGGCATTGGCAATTGTTGCCGCTCTCGGTCCGGGGCTGATAAACGCATTGATCGCCGTGGCCGCGGTAAACATACCTTTTTTTGCACGCAACATCCGGGGCGTGACCGTAAGCATTGCCCATACGGATTTCGTCGATGCGGCGCGGCTTTCAGGAATGGGCGATGCCCGGATAATCTTGACCGAGGTGCTGCCCAACGTGATTCCGGTGATCGTCATCGCCATGTCCACAACCGTCGGTTGGATGATCCTGGAAACTGCCGGGCTGTCGTTTCTTGGACTCGGGAGCCAGCCGCCTCAGGCAGACCTCGGCTCGATGCTGGGCGAGGCGCGCTCCGCACTCATCACCAATCCTCACACATCTATCGTGCCGGGAGCGATGATCCTGGTCATCGTCATGTCGATCAACCTGCTGGGCGACGGGGTCCGCGATGCACTGGATCCGCGGTTGAGATCGGGTGCGCTGAGCCGCCCGATGCCCCGCACGCATGTCAGGCGCGAGGAACCCGTTCCCGAAACGGAAAGCCCGGCGCTCCTGACGCTCGGCGGGCTGAAGACCCAGTTCCACTCCAATGGCCGCATCCACAAGGCTGTGGGCGGTGTCGATTTGTACGTGAATTCGGGTGAATGCGTCGGGATCATCGGTGAAAGCGGCTCGGGGAAATCGGTTACCGCGCTTTCGGTTATGGGGCTGGTTGCTTCGCCGCCGGGCGTGATCACGGCTGGCTCGGTGCATTTCTCGGGGCAGGAACTGATCGGGGCAAACTACGAAACACTGCGACGCCTGCGAGGTGACCGCGTAGCATATGTCTTTCAGGATCCATTGACCACGCTACACCCGCTCTACACCGTGGGCACGCAACTGGTTGAGGCAATCCGCGCGCACCACGCGATGCCTAAAGCCAAGGCCCGTGAACATGCCATTGGGCTCCTTGAATCCGTGCGCATCCCGAATGCGGAGGAGAGATTCAACGGATACCCGCACGAAATGTCGGGTGGCATGCGGCAGCGGGTCGGCATTGCAATGGCGCTGGCAAATGACCCCGAACTGATCATCGCGGACGAACCCACAACCTCCCTCGACGTAACCGTGCAGGCTCAAATCCTTTCTCTTCTCAGTGAGTTGCAGCGTGAGCGCGGGCTGGCGATCATATTCATCACGCACGACTTTGGCGTCGTCGCACAGCTCTGCGACCGGGTTGCCGTGATGTATGCTGGCCGCATTGTCGAGGAGGGTCCGACCGATGCCATCCTGAATGCGCCGGCACACCCCTATACGGCGCGACTCATGGCCTGTGTTCCCGAACTGGGGCGAGGTCGACGCAGGTTGGATGCGATACCAGGGCTGCCGCCTGTCCTGGACGGGTTGCCCGAAGGTTGCGCTTTCGCCGAACGGTGCCACAAGGCGACGGAATCCTGCCGCACCGGTGACATTGTTCTTTCGGCAATTGCCGGTCAGCGGGCCGTGCGTTGCATCGACCCCGAACGCCAGGCAACGGACGCCACCCGGTGACCGTCGCCCTCGAGATTATGGGGCTTCACAAGACCTTCCCGGTCGGCAAACGTCTGATTGGGCCGCCGCGAGCGCATGTGCGTGCTGTTCAACCTCTCACCTTGACGATCAACAAGGGAGAAACACTGGGCGTCGTCGGGGAATCCGGTTGCGGCAAGTCGACATTGGCGAGGATGTTGGTGGGGCTGGAGGAACCGAGCGGCGGACAGATCAAGATCGAGGGAGAGCTCCTGAGCACCGCTGACCCGGTAGCCTTTGGCAGAAGGATTCAGTACGTCTTCCAGGATCCAGTCAGCAGCCTCAATCCACGAAAGACCATCCGCCAAATCATGGAAGCACCGCTCAAGCACTTGCACGGCATGTCGAAAGCGGCGCGCGCAAGAAGGATCGCGGAGATATTCTTCGCCGTGAACCTGCGCATGGATTGTCTCGATCGCTATCCACACGAGTTTTCCGGTGGACAGGCCCAGAGAATCGTCATCGGCCGGGCGCTGGCAGCCGACGCCCGCATCCTTATCCTCGACGAGCCGGTCTCGGCGCTGGATGTGTCGATTCAAGCGCAGGTGCTGAACCTGCTCTCCGATCTCAAGGAGAAGTTCGATCTCACATATCTCTTCATTAGTCACGACTTGGCCGTGGTCGAGGCGATCAGTGACCGAATCGCCGTCCTTTATTTTGGATCGGTCGTGGAAATCGGGCCGGCGATCCAGGTCTTTTCGAAACCCCGCCATCCCTACACGAAACTCCTGGCAGAAAGTGCGCCCGTCGTGGGCCGTCCGCTGACGGCCCCGGAAAGACGCGAAACCGAAATGCCTGATCCGCACAGTCCGCCGCAAGGCTGTGCCTTTCGCGCACGCTGTTCGCGGGCACTCAAAGAATGCGGGCTCGAGCGTCCTGAACTGGTTCGCGGGCGGGCAAATCGAATGGTTGCATGCCACAATTCACTATGAAACTTCCTGTTCAACCATGCAGTGCCGGTCAGACAAGGACACCGGAAACACCGGTCAACGCAGTTTCATGGCGTGTCAAACCCGTCGGGTTCGATCTTGGCTTGATCGCGTCGCTTGTTCGCCGGGAACCGATGGTGTGGCCGCGTCCATCTGACGGCCCGGCCCGCTTGTTGGCCTCAAACGTCGTTTCATGAGAGCCTGCTGAAAAACCCGTTCCCGGAAAGGCCTTCCGGTCAGGCGTTGTACCTGCCCGACCCACGCGCCAGTCTGCGGAGTCAACCCTCCCTGGCAGTACCAATCCCGCCAAAGTCGCACTTCCTAGCCCGGTGATCGGCTTCCCAAACGGCAAATCCGTTTCATTTGCGGCAGGACATTACTGGCTTTGGTTGTCAAACTCATGGCGGATCCAACCCAAATGGCGTAGGTCCCGATTGCGTATCGAAACTTCCTGTGTAAGCGACTGACCAAACTGGTCGTCCTTGGCGGGTGACTCTTCGGCAATCCAGAGGCAATGATCCGGAATGCCGGAAGCGGATTGGATTGCTGCCGCATGATCCATGGCCGACCGGCCTGGATCGGCGAATTGAACGGGATGCGACGATGTTTTCAAGCCGGATGCTTTTGTCTGACTGGCAAGGCGTGTTGCGAAACGGCTGGCGGGATCCCCAGATTTTCCTGTTGATTCTCGCACTTTCGATCCCTGTCGCATTCGAGCCATGGATGACGCTGATCAACAATTTTGCCGTCGACGAAGTCAATTTCACCGGGCTCGAACGCGGGATTCTCGAAACGATTCGCGAAATTCCGGGCTTTCTCGCGTTCACCGTCGTCTACATGCTGCTGATCTGGCGCCAGCAGACTTTCGCGGTTCTCTCGATTTCCGTCATGGGTCTCGGAGTGGCAATAACGGGCCTGCTGCCGACGGTATGGGGACTGTACTTCACGACGATTGTCATGTCGGTAGGATTCCATTTCCTGTCGACGGTCAAGCAGTCACTGGCGATGCAGTGGACGCCAGTCGACATGCTGCCTTTGGTGCTTGGAAGAATGGCAGCGATCACATCTGCCGGATCGCTGATCGCCTACGGATTCGTCTACGCGGCTTTCGAGTTTCTCGAGTCCCCGTACTGGGCTGTCTATTTCATTGCGGGGGTGGCAACCATATGTCTAGGTGCCATTTGCAGGCTGGCCTTTCCACGGTTTGCCGAGTCGGGCTACCAATCCATGACACTGGTTGTCCGGAGACGTTACTGGCTATACTACGCGCTGGAGTTCATGTCGGGCGGGCGGCGTCAGATCTTCGTCGGATTTGCCGCCTTTCTGATGGTTTCAAAATTTGAATACCGGCCAGAAGCGATCGTCGCTCTTTTCGCTGCCAACCATGTCATGGCCATGTGGTTGGCGCCGCGCGTTGGCCGTTTCATCATGCGCTGGGGCGAACGGCCCGTCCTCGTGTTCGAATACATGGGCCTGATCGGAATCTTCTTTGCTTACGCGATGGTCGAAACGGCTTGGCTGGCGGCCGTCCTCTACATCCTCGATCATCTGTTTTTCGCGATGGCGATCGCGATCCAGAGCTACTTCAGAAAGATCGCAAAATACGAAGATATCGCCGGAACCGCGGGCGTGTCGTTTACCATAAACCATATTGCTGCCGTGACGCTGCCCTGGATTCTGGGACTGATTTGGGTCGCAGATGAAAACGGTCGGATGGTCGTGTTCCTGGTCGGTGCCGCAATGGCATGCATCTCGCTTGGGCTGGCAATCCTCATACCACGTTTGCCGCGTCCCGGTTTCGAAACAACATTGAATAACAGGCGGCTTGCACGTCCTGCAGTCTGAATCTCATCAGGATTTGGTTCGATCGAACGGTGAACGGCTTACGTATCGGTCGCCATTGGCCGCCCGGAGGGAACGAATCGGATTGCAGCGAATCGGACACCGTTGGCGCCGGTGTCCCTGCCTGAAGACGATACCGTCTATTCCTCCGCACGTGATTGCATTCAGCGGCCGGGCCATGCGTCGCAATTGGTCACATGCGCTTCTGGTCGGTCCGTCGAAATGCGGGAATTGCGGTCAACGGACTCGGATAACCGATGCCAACCTGCCGTAGTCCCGCCGACCTTGATGAACCGTGCGACGATATGAAAAGAAACGGTCCGCGTTGGCGTAAGTACAATGTCCCGTCCATGAAGCCCTGATAACGCCAGCGTCCCGCAGGCGTTTCATGCAAAAGCCGGGCAGATCGAAATGAAACCGGTCGGATTTGCCCTGTGCAAAGAACCGCCCGTTTTCGGGCGAGGCAGCCAGAAAGGCATCGCGGTAGTCCGGGCCGACCTCGTAAGCGCTCTGACTTATGCATGGGCCGACAGCAGCTGAAATCTGCGAACGTTCGGCCCCATTGGCGATCATCGCTTCCAACGTGGCCTCGATGACGCCGCCAAGTGCGCCTTTCCAGCCCGCATGGGCGGCTCCGACAACGCTGCAATCAGGACATGAGAACAGGATCGGCGCGCAGTCCGCGGTCAGAATGGCGAGTCCCAGTCCCGGTGCCTGGCTGACCATCCCGTCAGCCCGGATCGGGGTATCGGGCGGTTGCGAAATCTCGGCAACCCGGTTCGAGTGGCACTGGCTGAGCGAAACCAGGTTTTCCGCTTTGATCCCGAGAGCGGCGGCCACGCGTCCCCGGTTGGCCCGGACATCGTCGGGGGCGTCGCTGGATCCCGGACCGCAATTCAGGCTTTCATAGTCTCCGGTCGAGATCCCCCCCTTGCGGGTAAAGAACCCGTGCAGATCGGGATCGAGCAAATCCGAATTCACGATGTCGCTGGTCATGCCCTGGCTCAGCCGAATCCCGGCGCGAACATCGCGCCTTCCGGAACTATGCAAATTCCCTTGAATGTCGATCCCATTTCGATCGGGAGAGTCAAGCGCCGTTGAGCCGCGAGATGGACTTGCAGACCGGATCCGGACAGGTTCTCTGCGAGGACTTGCATGCGTTTGGCGATCCCGAGGTTCCTGAGCAGTTCGCCCTGTTCGATCATTGCCGACACACGGGCATACGCGCCGGCAGCCCGTGAGACTGCGCGAAAATCGACGTGGGCCGTCAGGTCGGCGCTGCCCGGACAAGCCAACGGGGGACATTTCCTGTGCCGTCGTACTGCCTGCAGGGTGAATCCGTCCGTGCCCCAGCCTCCATAATCGATGATGATCGCAGTCCCTCCGAGGCGGCCGACGCGCTTTCCGATTGTCAGGGCGAGTTCCCGGGTTTCCGGTGAAACCTCGACAATCGAACCGACGCGAAGATCGTCCTGTTTGCCGAGAAAGTCGGTCAAGTCAGTCGTGGCGTCGCTCGCGCCATAGGCAAAGGTGAGCCGGCCGCGACATTCGGTGACCTGCTTTTCCCGCCAGCCGCCGGCGGATTTCCGGAAAACGTGAACGGGCAGGCAATCAAGGAATTCGTTCGCGATCAGGTATGTCGGCAATTCAGGCATGTCGTCGATGCGGTCGATCCACTCGGGCTCGTATGCTCCAAGCAGGTCCGCCTGTCTTTGCCGGAAATCCTCGTTGCTTTCGACGAGGTAAATGTTCTTGCGAAAGGCAACGTGAAATCCTTCGACCAACCTGGTGGCGCGAAGCATGTCGGCGAGCAAGCTTCCCAAACCTGGACCCAGTTCCACAAGTCCAATCGGGCTAGGTCGGCCATCTGCGGCCCAGGATTGAGCAAGCGACAACCCCAAGAGTTCACCGAAGGCCTGGCTGACTTCCGGGCTGGTAATGAAATCGCCGTTCTTTCCGATGCGCATTCCGGACCGGTAGTACCCGAACACGGGGTCCTGGAGTGCCGCCCGCATGTATTCAGCAACGCTCAGGGGGCCGTGAATCCGGATCCTCTCGACCAGCCGGCGCCTGAACTCATGCATTTCGCGATGCCCGCCTGGCCAGCACGATGATGGCCAGCCCGGCCACGATCATCGGAAGGGAGAGGGTTTGCCCCATGGTCACCCCGGGGGCGTCGGAACCAGTTCCGAACCGGAGAACGTAGCCGAACGGATTCCCGGGTGTCATGAACTGGATGTCGGACTCCCGGAAGAACTCGACGAAAAACCGTGCCACGCCGTAGCCAACGAGAAACATGCCGGTCAATTGCCCCGGCCGCTTGAGCCAGGAGAATCTTAGCGCGAGAACCGCGAGAACCGCGAAGAGAATTGCGCCTTCAAGGAGGGCTTCATAGAGCTGTGACGGATGGCGGCTGCAGACATCATGGGTCCACCACGGCGGGCACTCCGACGCCTGGCGTCCGGGAAAGATGACTGCCCATGGAACATCGGTCGGCCGGCCCCAAAGTTCCGCATTGACGAAATTGGCGATCCTGCCGAGACCAAGACCGGGTGGGACGGAACATGCGACGATGTCGGCGATTCCCGGAACCGAAAGCCGGTGACGCCAGCAGAACAGGAGGCCGGCGATCCCAACGCCGATGGCGCCACCATGAAATGACATTCCGCCTTCCCAGATCTGAACGACCTGCATGGGATTCATGAGGTAATGGGCCGGATTGTAGAACAGGACAAATCCCAGTCTGCCGCCGAGAATGGTCCCCAGAATCAACCAGGTCATCAACTTTTCGACGTCGGATGACAGGAGTGGCGGTTGACCGGCACGCCAGATGCGCGAATTCCTGACGAGATAAATGGCCCAGAGCCACGCCAGTACGAAGCCGACGACATAAGCCAGCGCGTACCACCTGATCGCCAGCGTCAATCCGAACAGTTCGAACGACACGATGGTAGGATCGATTTCGGGGAAGTGGATGACTAATGGCATGGGGCACCGAATTCCGTAGTGCTATGTCAAGCGACTTGGAACCCATGTCAACAACGACCGCGGTGTTCGAGGGCAAGAGAGCAAGACATGGACGCTTGTGCTGCTGCCCTGTTCGCGGTACTGGTCGAGACCACGCCCGCCGCACTCGTCCGAATTACAGAGTTCTTGACGGCAAAATCGGTCGGCTCTGGCGAAGCCAACACGCAGGCCTGAATTGAGGAACCAAGCGGGATCTCGGCTCAGGTGCTAAGCTTGTCGGCCTTCGAGGGTGAAAGGATCGCCTTTTCCGCATGCAAGGCCTGCAGCGAACACTTCGAAAGCGAGAGAGTTCGTGAATTCTCCTCGGGAGGAGAAGGGTATCGAGCCGATCGGCGAAGTATCGGTCACCCGAAACGTGTCTTGCAGAACGCGAGACGGAACCGTGCTTCGGGCCGACGTATACCGGCCGAGCGAAGGGGGTTCGTATCCGGTACTCCTCTGCCGCACCTGCTACGACAAGTCCCATGCACGCTATCGCTACATGGCTTCGGAGCTGGCGCGCCGGGGCTACATCGCTGTCGTTCAGGACATTCGCGGCCGGCATTCCTCGGAAGGGGAATGGGCCTGGCATCTTAGCCGCGAGGGGCCCGAGGTCGAACAGCGGGATGGATATGACGCCTGCGAATGGGCAGCCCGGATCGACGGCTCGGACGGCCAGGTGGGCACCTTTGGAAACTCCTATCCCTCCTGGTGCATCTGGCAGATGGCTGCGGCACAGCCTCCGTCGCTGAAGGCCATCTTCACTTCCGGCTTTCCGGTCACGACGCTGGAGAGTACGTTTGGCGTGTTCGAGACCGGGATTCGCCTTCGCTGGCACCATCAGATGGCGGTGTCCTCGCGTCGACGCTCCGGCGACAACCAGTACCCGGCGACCGAAATCGAAGCACTCCACAATTGGGATGCCCTGCTCCGCGGCAAGCACGTGTGGCAGCTTCCCCTCTCGGACATTCCGGATCACTTGTTCGGTCCGGACGCTGAACGATTGCGCCAGTATTGGCGCGACATCGCCGTCGAGTTTTACAAATTGCACATGTTGCACCCGCGTGTCGGCGTACCGACATGCACGCTTACCGGCTGGTGGGACCGGATCAACGGCGCCGCCGGACATTTCACCGGCATGGAGAAAAACGGTCCCAAGGAGCTGCGGGGCCGCCATCGGCTGATCATCGGGCCCTGGACCCACGATGTTGAGAGTTCTCCCATGCCACCGGTGCAACGCTGCTACGGCCCGAAGGCGTCGCTCAATCTGCCCGAAGTGATCGCACGCTGGTACGACTATGAACTCAAGGGCCAGGAGAATGGCCTTGCCGACGAGCCTCCGGTTCGCGCGTTCATGCTGAACGAGAACGAATGGCGGTTCATGCGAAGTTGGCCCCCGCCCAGTGCGAAATCCGCCAAGTACTTTTTTGCCGGCAGCGGATCTGCCAACACGAACTCCGGCGCTGGGGAACTATCGAAGACGAGGCCCACAGCCCGGTTCGCCGACTTCTATATCTATGATCCGTCGGACCCCGTACCAAGCCTTGTCGGAACGACTGGACAGGCGGACGCCTGCGATCAATCTCCCCTACGTGACCGTGCCGATATCCTCGTGTATCGGACTGCGCCACTGGAAGAGGACCTTCCCGTGCTCGGGCCCGTGCACTGTGTACTGACCGTTTCGTCAAGTTGTCCGGATACGGACTTCTTTGCCCGGCTCATCGAGGTCGGCAAGGATGGGCTTGCAATCAACCTGGCGCAAGGCATGAAGCGCATGCGCTACCGTGACGGCTATGCGCGCGAGGCACCGCTGGAGCCCGGAAAACCGACCCGGATCGAGATACCGGTAATGATCGCTGGCATCGTTTTCCGAGCCGGTTCGCGAATCCGCCTGGATGTCACGAGTTCCGACTTCCCGGCCTTTGACCGAAATCACAACACCGGCCGGCCGTTCGAATCCGACGCGGAAATCCGGGTCGCCCGCCAGTCGGTTCACCGAGGGGGCAACGACGCTTCGCACCTCATTCTTCCGGTTCTCGCCCAGTGACGGCCGGCGCGGAATCCACGATTTCCCCGGCTTCGCCCGTCGCCGCGTCGTCCCTCCTCAGCGTGCGCGACCTGTCGGTCTCGTTCCACGGAGACAGTGTCGTCGAGGCACTGAAGCAGGTTTCCTTCGACATTGCCCCCGGAGAGACAGTCGGGCTGGTCGGTGAGTCCGGATCGGGCAAATCGGTTACAGCGATGGCCATCCTTCAACTCCTGCCCGAGACAACCGCGCGTTCCCGCTCCGGCAGCATCCGCTTCCGGGGCACCGAACTCATGAACTCCGGACACGAAACGCTTCGACCCATTCGCGGCAATCGCATCTCCATGGTTTTCCAGGAGCCCATGTCATCACTCAATCCGCTCTTGACCGTGGACGACCAGATTGCCGAAGTTCTCATCTTCCATCGGGGAATGGACGGGCAAACCGCCAGGAAGCGCGCGCTCGAATTGCTGACACTGGTCCGGATCGCGGAACCCGAGCGCCGGCTCAACTGCTACCCGCACGAATTGTCGGGCGGCCAGGCGCAACGGGTGATGATCGCCATCGCGCTCGCGAACGAACCCGACCTCCTGATTGCCGATGAGCCAACCACGGCCCTTGACGTCACAACGCAGGCGAGCGTGCTCGATCTCATGACCGACCTTCAGCAGCGCTTTGGCATGGCGCTTCTCCTGATCTCCCACGATCTCGAAATCGTGCGCAAGATGGCGCGCCGCGTTTGCGTCATGAACAAAGGGGAGATCGTGGAGCAAGGCAAGGTGCGCAACGTCTTTCGTGACCCGCAGCATTCCTACACCCGCATGCTCCTGTCCGCCCAGCCGAGCGGCCAGCCGCCCGCGGTGGCGCCGGATGCCGAATCGGTCGTGTCTTCGCGGAACGTCAGGGTGCGGTTCCCTATCCGGAGCGGCGTTCTCCGGCGCGTAACCGGGAGTTTTACCGCGGTGAATGGCGTCGACATCGAATTGCGGCGCGGTCAGACCGTCGCCATCGTCGGCGAGAGCGGTTCCGGCAAGACTACGCTCGGCCGCGCGCTGCTTCGGCTGGTGGACGCCGATGGTACCATCTACTTTCGCGGCCAAGAGATTTCACGCCGGCCGCTCGAGGAGATTCGGCCCCTGCGAAAAAGAATGCAGATCGTGTTCCAGGATCCTTTCGGGTCGCTCAATCCGCGCCATCGCATCGAGACCATCGTTGGAGAGGGATTGCGAATTCAGAACATCGGCGGCAGCAAGGATGCTCGCGTTCAGATGATTTGCGATGCGCTAAGCGAAGTCGGGCTCGACCCGGAGGCGAGGCGACGTTTTCCGCACGAATTCTCCGGCGGCCAGCGGCAGCGCATCGCAATCGCCCGGGCCCTGGTGCTGAAACCGGAATTGCTCGTGCTCGACGAGCCGACATCATCGCTGGACCGCTCGGTTCAATCGCAGATCATCGATCTCTTGCGCAGTCTGCAGGAACGCCACGACCTCGCCTACCTCTTCATCAGCCATGACCTCCGGGTAGTCCAGGCCTTGGCGGACACGATCATTGTCCTCCGGGAAGGCGTTGTTGTGGAGTCTGGACCAGCCACGAGAATCCTTTCGGAACCGGAACACTCCTACACACGGGCCCTCGTGACCGCCGCGCTCGAACTCAAGTCCATTGACATCTACAATTCGGAAAATGAACGTAAACTAAGGGAGTTATATACCTGACTATGCATCAAGCAACCAAGGTATCGTTTTCACGGGGTCACTCGGGTCGCCAACGCAAGACTGTAGCATCGGCATTTTTCCATAATCCCTTGACAATTCAGGCAGATAATGTCGTGATCGCGTGACGGGAAGCCAGCCTTTCCCGTCGCCAGACGAACCTTGTGCCGAAGGCCCGACCGCGTGAGCGAGACCTCCACATACCGCAACATCATCTACCGGCTTCTGCCAGGCTCCAGGGCGAACGCACGGCGCCTGGCCGGACAGGCGGGCGCCTGCCGCTTCGTCTGGAACACGATACTGGGGCAGCACAATGCTCCTCCCATGAGGAGGCGAAGGCCAACGGGGAGAAACCTCCGTCGCGTGAGGAGGCGAAGGCCAACGGGGAGAAACCTCCGTCGGTTTCGTTCTTCTCGCTCGGCAAGGAGTTCACCAGTGCTCCGCAACGAAATCCCGTGGCTTTGCGCGTACTCCTTCAGCATCACCCGGTACGTGCTCAAGTACCAGGCCGATGCGTGGAAGGCGTTCTTCAGGGGCGAGGCAGGACATCCACGCTTCAAGTCCCGCCACGGGTCGACGCCGTCCTTCACCATTCCCGAAGCCGTCACCATCAGGGACGACATGATCAATGTCCCGAGGGTTGGTCCCATGCGCATCCGGCGGAAGCGGGAACCCGTATCCCGAGGGCAAGCCGGTGAAAGCCGTGATCAGGAAGATCGCCGGCAAGTGGTATGTCACCGTCTGCTACGAGGTCGAGGCGGAGGAGCATCCCGACACCGGGGTCTCCGCGGGCGTGGACATGAACGTCCGCCAGGTGGCGGTGGTGGACACGACCGGAGAGGCGGAGATCATCCCCGCGCCCGACACGGGCCGGCTTGATGCGAAGATCGGGCGCAACCAGCGCCGGCTTGCCCGCCAGCGCAAGGGGTCACGGCGGCGCATGAGAACCAGGCTCAGGCTGCGGAGGCTCCAGCGGAAGCGGGCCAACAGGCGCAGGAACTGGCAGCACCAGGTCAGCCGCCGGATCGCGAACCGGGCGGGCACGGTGATTGTCGAGAAACTCAACACCCGGGGCATGACCAAATCGGCAAGGGGCGCGTTCGAGAACCCCGGCACAAACGTGAAGGCCAAGTCCGGTCTCAACCGGGAGATCCTGAGCACCGGCTGGCATGGCATGAAGGAGAAGCTCGCCTACAAGTGCGCTGTGGTGGAGATCGATCCTGCCTTTACTTCACAGACCTGCAATGCGTGAGGAAGGGTGGACAAGGCCTCCCGCCCGTCGCAGGCTGAATTCACGTGCGTGGCCTGCGGCCACGCGGATCATGCGGACCTGAACGCGGCCCGCAACATCATGGCGTCAGGGATTGGCGCTTCTGCACGGCGAGGGGCGTTGGCGTTGGCAACCCCTGTGACCCGTGAAATTGATACCATGGCTGCTTGATGCATAGTCGGGTATATAATTCCCTAAACCTAGGCCGCCATCCTCCGCCGGATGGGATGCCTGACAAAAATAGGAGGAAACGAAAATGCTCTTGCAACAGTTGAAGGCCGGCGGCAATCGGGCCGCGGGCGCCGGATTGCTGGCTCTCCTGCTCTCCACTGGAGCCACAACGGCCCAAACCGTAACCCTTGCACAGGGCGTGGACCCCGAGTCCCTCGACCCGGCCACCGATACGCTCATCACCAGTGTCAGTGTCATGATGAATATCTATGACTCGCTGGTTTGGCGCGATGGCGACGGCAATCTCATCCCGGGGCTGGCCGAATCATGGGAATTCCCGTCGGAGACGCAGATGGTGCTGCAACTGCGGGAGGGAGTGACCTTTCACAATGGCGAGCCATTCGACGCCGATGACGTTGTGTTCTCGTATAATCGTCTCTTCGACAAGGAAAACCCGAGTCCCCTGCTCCGTTCCCTGCAGGGCTTCGTGGATTCCGTGGACAAGATTGACGATTTCACCATCCGTGTGAACATGCCGGCGCCCCGCGCGACCGTCGTGCCAACACTGATCCGCGTTCCGATCCTGCCCTCCGAAACCTTCGCGGAAATCGGCGCGCAGGCGTTCGGCGTCAACCCGGTCGGCACGGGCCCGTTCAAGTTTGTGCGTTGGGATGCCAATCAGCAGATCGTGCTGGCGCGCAACGACGACTACTGGCGCGGGCGTCCTGACGTCGGCGAGTTCATCGTCCGGATCATTCCCGAGGATTTCGCGCGCTTCGCCTCACTGAAGAACGGAGAGGTCGACATCATCACCAATCTGACCAGCGAACGCGTGCAGGAAATCGAGGGCGACCCGAATTTGAAGTGGGGCGGCGTACATTCCGCGCGAAACATGTTTGTCGGAATGCAGACAAAGGAACCCCCCTTCGATGACCTCCGTGTCCGGCAGGCGATGAACTATGCCGTGGACGTGGACGCTTTGATCGAGGTCCTGATGGGCGGACACGCGTTCTCGAACGCAAGCGTGTGTACGCAGACCCTGTTCGGTGCCGTGGAGGTAGAGCCTTTCGGGTACGATCCGGAGAAGGCCAGAATGCTGCTGGCTGAGGCAGGCTATCCGGACGGCTTCGAAACGACCATGATCGGTCCTGTCGGACGTTACACCAAGGACAAGGAGATGCAGGAGGCAATCGCCGGCATGCTTTCGGAGGTTGGTGTCACGGTCACGCACGTCCAGCCGGAGTGGGCCCAGTTCATTCAGCAGTGGCTCGCCGAGGAATATCCGATGTACTACATCGGGACCGGCAACCAGGTGTTGGACTGCGACCAGCATCTCGGCTACCGAATCGATGGCGCCCGCTACAACCGCTACTACAACTCGGCAGAAATCGATGCTCTCATCGTGCAGGAGATTTCCGAGTTCGATGTGGAGAAGCGGAAGGCAATTCTTGCCGATATCCAGCACAGGCTGCGGGATGACACGCCCTGGATCTTCCTGTTCGATCTGGAGGATCTCTATGGCATGACCGCTCGCGTCGACTGGTCGCCGCGCTCGGATGAAATGGTCTGGGCGTTTGACGTCTCGGTAAGCGACTAACAGAACCAGGCTCACGGAAGGGGCGGCCGGCCGCCCCTTCCAAACCTGGAGCATTTGACTCATGCTCAGGCTGCTGCTCGTTCGGCTCGTGCAGATCCCCGCGATCATCATCGCGATGAGCCTCCTGGTGTTCATTTTCCTGAACGCCAGCGGCGACCCTGCGCAGCTGCTGATGCCGACCGAAGCGACAGAGCAGGACATCGAGGAGATGCGCCGCGCGCTGGGCCTCGACCGTCCGCTCCATGTCCAATACTGGAACTTCCTCAGCAACGCCCTTCAGGGTGATTTCGGCACTTCGCTGCGCTCTCGACAGCCGGCGATGGACACCGTGCTGGCGGCCCTGCCGGCCACTCTGGAACTGGCGTTCGCCGCGATCATCATTTCGACTGCCGTATCCATTCCTCTTGGCATCGCGGCGGCCGTAAAGCGCAATTCGCCAATCGACACCATTGCGACGGTCGTCGCCGTTCTCGGGCAATCCATGCCCGTATTCTGGCTCGGCATCCTCCTGATCCTGCTCTTTTCCGTCACGCTGAACTGGCTTCCCGTCAGCGGCCGGGGCAGTTGGCAGTCACTGATCCTCCCGGCGGTGACACTCGGTTGGTACATGAACGCGCTGATGACGCGACTGACCCGTTCGGCCATGGTCGAAGTGCTGAATGAGCCGTATATCCGCACAGCGCGAGCCAAGGGCATGCCCCTGCGGACCATCATATTCAAGCACGCATTTCGCAATGCCCGCATCCCGATCCTCACAATCTGGGGCCTGCAGGTCGGCACCATGCTTACGGGCACCGTCGTAACAGAGACGGTTTTCGCGTGGCCGGGCCTCGGGCGCGCAAGTATCCATGCCGTGGTTGGACGCGATTTTCCGGTCGTCATGGCGAGTATCGCACTCTTCACCCTCATATTCGTTCTGATCAATCTCATCGTGGATCTCGCGTACTACGCGCTCGATCCGCGAATTCGGAAGGTCTGACGCGCATGCCGCGGATTGTCCTCGGAGTGAAGGGCACGGTCGGCTTCACCATACTTGGAGTGTTCATGCTCCTGGCACTGGGCGCGGACGTGATAAGCCCGGCGGACCCGCTCGCACAAAGCCTTCGGGCACGACATCATGAACCTTCCTTCGGCCTTGACGGTCCTGCCTATTGGCTTGGCGCGGACCATGTCGGGCGCGACATCTTGAGCCGCATCATCCACGGCGCCCGGATTTCCATCATCGTCGGTATCGGCGCCGTGTTGGTCTCCGGGATCATCGGAACCCTGATCGGCATCACGGCAGGTTACAGGGGCGGCCTTTTGGGAGCGCTCCTCATGCGGCTCGCCGATATGAAGCTCGCCATGCCGATGATTCTGTTCGCCATCGCCTGGATCGCATTCTTCGGGCCGGGACTCGTGAGCGTCATCATCGTGATCGGCGTCTGGGGATGGGTTCCCTACGCGCGCTACGCGCGGAGCATGGTGCTATCGCTCCGTGAGGCCCTGTTCGTGCAATCCTCGGTGGCAATGGGCGCATCCAGCAGTGACATCATGTTCCGCCATATCGCGCCGAACCTGATCGGACCGATCATCGTCATGGCGACGCTGCAACTCGGCGAGGCAGTTCTGCTGGAATCCGTACTGAGCTTTCTTGGCGTCGGTGTGCAGCCGCCGACGCCCACCTGGGGCAGCATGGTCTCCGACGGCCGCAGCTACATCGACACGGCCTGGTGGACCGTAACGTTTCCCGGACTTGCCATCACGCTGTTTGTCCTGGCCGCGAATTTCGTCGGTGACACGCTTCGCGACATTCTCGACCCGCGCGCGCTGTAACGGAAGCGCTGGCCCAATCAAGGAGAAATGGATTATGAAAGAGATCTTTGTGCTGGTGACTATGGACGTGGAAAAGGCGCTCCCCGCGGACCGCCCTGCCTCCACGACAGGACCGCGGAACTACGAGGAAAGCGCCGTCTTCATCGAAGCCTATGTGGAGCGCGCCAAGTCCCACGGCTTTCCGGTCTCGTTCATGATCCATCCCGAAGTTACGCATGAGCACAAGGATCTCTTCAATCAATTGGAAGAGGATGGGGCCTGCCTCGGTCTGCATCTGCATCCGTGGAAATTCCTGGATGGCCGCTACAAGGCCCATTTTGGTGGGCTGACCCGCGACGAGCAGAGGGATATTCTCGGCAAGGCCATGGCAATGTGGTCAGACGCCATGAACCGAAAGCCCCTTTGGTTTCGACCGGGCACGTTTTCCGCCAATGACAACACCATGCCGCTCCTGGCAGAACTCGGGTTCCTCGGCGGTTCGATTTCCCTGCCCGGACGAGTGTATCCAGACATGTGCGCGGTCTGGGCCGGCGCACCGCCGGACCCGCATTTCGGCCATCCCGCGTTTCGCCACCTCCCCGGGGAACTTGATTTCGTGAACATCCCCTTGAGCGTCGACATGTCCCGCGTGGAAGTGCGGAACGGAAATCTTTTCCGCTGGGATCTCCGGCCGGACTGGCTCGATGCGGACTACCGCACAATTGCTGACAACATCGTTGGCCAGGTTGTTGCGCGCGAACCCGCTCTGCCGGTGGTCCACATGGTCACGCACAATGACAACGACTTCTCCGATCCTGGGGACCGGGTTTGCCAGAATTATGTGAGTGCGCTCAACGAGGTAGTGGAAGCATGCCAGCGGCGCGAACTCACTGCGGTCGGAGCGACATTTGCCGATGTTGCCGAACAACTGCGCGCGGCAGGCCGTAAGGCAGGCAGGTTCCGGTATGCGCATGCGTCGATGCTCGATGGTTGAACGCGAATTTTCAGGAACGTCAACAATGTCAGAACTTTAGTTCGAGGTTAATGGCCGTTCGGACGTTCGCCGCCAACGAGCAGGCGCCATTGCCCGTAGCTTTGCCGTTCCTTCACGAGAACGGTGCCGTCCGCACGAACTCCGATCACGAAATCGAAAAAAAACAGGCTGGAGAGCCTCTTGCAAAATTATTGAGTTGACCGGTCGTCGAACAGTGCCGGGTATCCGGCGCGGGCGTGCGCGCGACCGTGACCACCTGAATCCCCGGGTTTTCGGCATTCCCTCCCGATTCGCGGGAAAAACAGGCGAAAATGCCGGAGCGCAGGCCAGGTTTAACCGTTCGCCGGCTTTTCCAGGGCTTTTCCAGAGGAGATCGAGGACGCCGGAACCGTCCCGAAGGACGGGGAAGCGCGTTAGGGAGGCACAACGAGGCGCATCAACTGGTCAACCGTCAGCGCAAGCACCCCGAACATCAAATGGCAGAATACTTTCGCGTGTCCCCGGACACGCACATGGCGGGCGCCGAACTCGTCCTTGAGACGGGCATTGCTCCGCTCGACCCCGGAACGGATCCGGTAGCGAACACTCTCAGGCATGACAAGACCACACACGCGCAGTGCCCGGGCCTCGCGTTTCAGGTCCTGCTTGAGCGCCGTGTCACGACGCGGGTTGACATCGATGATCGGGACGTGGCCAAGGCGTTCGCTCATCTCGTGGATCTCTGTCGCGTCATAGGCCGCGTCCATGAGATCATAGAGGTTGGTCACACGTCCGGCGCTCATCGTCGCAAGGGGGATCGCCACCTGGCTGTCATGGACCGATGCCGAGGTCAGGATGGCGCTCACCGGCACGCCGCAATCGGCCGTGTCGAGGTGGAGCTTGTAACCTCTCCAGCTGACGAGAAAGCCTTTGGCGTTCTTCTTGGCCCCATGGTCGCAGGCGCGCGGCAGGTCATCGAGCATCTCCTCGAGGCTCATGCCATTCGACTGGCGTTCGAGACGCCCGGGTTCCTTCTCGACTTCCTCGCCCTTGCGGGGACGCCCACGCCTGCGCTTCGGTTTCTCCACGGTTGCCGGTTTCGGCGCCGGCTTCTCCCGTCCCTCGATCGCCGTCGAGTCCCGCGAGACATGGCCGATCAGTTCCGCCCCCAGGGCATCCTTCACAAGCGCTTCGTGCATGCGTTCCGCAAGGCGGGCCTCGGAAAACGCGGCAAACGCACGCGAAAAGGTCGCCTCGCTCGGGATCGCGCTGACACGCGACCAACCGCACAGCCGGCGTAACGGCGCGTCAACCTTGAGCCTGTCAATCAAATCCCGGGTTGTTGGCAGGTCCCATATCGCCTTGGCAATGAAGGCCCGTGCCAGGGCCCGACGACTCTGCTGTGGTCGTCCGGGGCCACGCCAGTATGTATCGACGAAGCGCTCGACCTCGACCAGGTCGAGGACCTGGACCAGATGTTTGTGCTTCTCCATGAGGGGGCCAATCTCTTCAGCGAGTTCGGGAAAAAGTTCCGCTTGAAATCGGGTCCAGATATTGGATAGAGTGGAGTTCAAGGACATCGGGGTCGCCTCCCTTGGTAGTGTTTTTGGGTAACTACACTATACCTTGTGGCGGCTCCGATTTCCAGGATTATCCGAGCAAAATCGTCGAAATCGGCGGGAAATTCACCCGTCTAAGGGATTTTGCAAGAGGCTCTGGAAACCAAGATATTTCCTGGTCACGGCACCTTTGCGGAAATCGCACCCGGTGCGGTGGCCGGTCTGTGTGCCGGAACAAGACCCGAACAGGAATCCTTGCCTTGACAGGATTGCCAGGATGCGTCCGACGCAGGCACCGGGAACCGTTATCGATCTTGCCTTCGAGCCAAGGCACCCGGCAAGGGGATTTTGGTTGTGCAGGATTGAGTTGTCCATGATAACATGCGGAGCATTCTGTCGGTTCAGCATGAGGGATTCCGTTGTTCAGACGGCTGCCGGGTACAAACCCGCCGTCCGGGTTGAACGGTTTCGGTCCCGGCCGAAGCATCCGAAGGGCGCCACAGAAGCAACAGGAAAACAGACTGTAATTGGAGTAGGCCCATGTCTTCCCAAAACAAGGTACTGGACGACATATCAAAACTGATGATTAACGCGGTCGGTGTTGCGCAAGGCGCAAAATCCGAAGCGGAATCGGTGTTTTCGACTTGGCTCGATCGCTGGTTAACCGAGCGAAATCTGGTTCTCAGGGAAGAGTTCGATGCCGTGAGCCTGATGGCAGCCCGGGCGCGCGAAGAGAATGAGGCACTTAAGTCACGAATAGAGGCATTGGAAGCGGCAATCCAAAACCAGCCGAAACAGGGCAGGGCAAGAAGGCCGAGCAAAAGCAAGGAATAGCCGGACGCTGGTCTATCTCCGTAATGCCTTCCCAGCCGCTCTCTTCTCCTGGTCTTTAAAGCCTCATCCCGGTCTCCGAGTCGAAGAGCGACGCGTTCTGCAAGTCGAGGAAGAACGTGGTCTTCTCATCGAGATCCGGTGCGCGCGACGATCGCACCCGGCACGCCATCATCTGGCCTTCGAATTCGAACCAGACCTGGAGATCGCCGCCCGTCATGTCCTTGCGGTGCACGCTCCTTTCAGCCTGGAGGAACACGTGGCCCTCCAGCCTGTCGCGTGACCGGTAGATGTTTTCCGGGCGAATCCCGAGGAGCACGCGCTGCCCCTCTTCAGGATTTCCCTCCGAGAAAACATAATGCGGGAGCAGGGCGACATGGTCGCCGATCGCCACCGCGGGCACGGCGTCCCGGAAGGTGATCCGGCCCGTGAGAAAATTCATCTTGTTGAGGCCGACGAACTCGGCAACGAACCTGTTTCGTGGCGTGTAGTAGATGTCGTAGGGCGTGCCGAACTGCTGTACGTGGCCGCCGTCCAGGACCGCCACCTTCGTGGCCATTGTCATCGCCTCGATCTGGTCATGTGTCACGAGGACGAACGTGGACCCGACACTCCCGTGCAATTCGCGTAGTTCCAGCCGCATCTGGTTGCGTAGCTTGACATCAAGGTTCGACATGGGTTCGTCGAGCAGGAAGATTTCGGGATCACGAACGAGCGCCCGTCCGATCGCGACCCGCTGCCGCTGGCCGCCGGACAGTTGCGACGGTTTGCGGTCCAGGAGATCGGCGATCTGCAGGAGACCGGCGACACGCTCGACGGCGCGCCGGCGATCAGCCCGGGGAACGCCCTGGCATTCGAGCCCGAAACTGATGTTCCGAGCGACCTTCATCGTGGGATAGAGCGCGTAGGACTGAAAAACCATTGCGACGTTCCGGTCGCTCGGGTCGAGCCGGGTGACGTCCCTGCCGTTGATTTCGATCCTGCCGGCCGTGGTTTCCTCCAGCCCTGCAACGCAGTTCAACAGGGTCGTCTTGCCGCAACCGCTGCCACCGAGCAGGACCAGGAAATCTCCCTTTTCGATCTCGATGTTGATGTCCCTGAGGACTTCGACCGGGCCGAAGTTCTTGGCTAGGTTTGTCAGTTTCAAAGACATGTACCTATCCCTTCAGGGCGCCCTGGGTCAGGCCACGGACAAAGAACCGGCCGGCGACGAGGAACAGGAGAAGCGTCGGAAGCGCCGAGATCATCACGGCCGCGATGTTCACGTTGTATTCCTTGATCCCGTAGGACGAAGCAACGATGTTCTGCACGGCGGCCATTATCGGCCGCTTGCCGGTCTCGCCGAATGTCAGCGCAAACAGGAAATCGTTGTAGATGCCCGAAAACACGAGGATTACGGCAACGATGGCAATGGCCGGTGACAACGGAAGGATGACGGAGAAGAAGATCTTGAAGAATCCCGCGCCGTCCATGATCGCGGCACGGACAAGCTCATCGGGAAGGGAGACATAGAAATTGCGAAAGAGCATCGTCGTCAGCGGGATTCCGTAGACCGTGTGAATCAGGATGAGCCCGGTCGTGGTGCCGTAGATGTTCAGTTCGCGAAGCGTAATTGCCAAGGGAATGAGATATAACTGGAGTGGAACGAAACTGCCGACCAGGAGAAGGGTGAAGATCAGATCCGCCGACCGGCTCCGCCATTTTGCCATGACGTAGCCGTTCAATGCGCCGAGAAGGACGGATAACGCGACAGCAGGAACAGCGATTTCGAAAGTCGCGATGAAATAGGGCCTGATGCCGTCGCACTCGAGACCCGAGCAGGCCTCCGACCAGGCCTTGATCCAGGGCTGGATCGTCCAGACCTCGGGCAGGCTGATGATCGAGCTTCCGCGCACTTCCGAAAGCGTCTTGAAGCTGGCGACCAGCATCACGTAGAGAGGCGAGAGGAAATAGAGCGCGCAAACAAAGAGAGTGCCGTAGAGCAGGGCGGTCCTGTACGTGTAGCGCCTCATGCTTCCCTTCTCCGGACTTCAAAATAGAGATAGGGAAGGACGATCGCAATCATGGTGACGACCATGACGACGGCGGCGGCGGCACCCTGTCCGATGCGTCCACGCTCGAAGAAGTACTCGAACACGTACCGGGCCGGCACGTCCGAGGCATAGCCGGGCCCGCCGTCCGTCAGAGCCACGACCACGTCGAAACTCCGGACCACCTGGAACCCCAAGAGCATGACGGCCGTGAGAAGGGTTGCCCTGAGCTGCGGCAGGATGATGTTGAAATACACCCGCCAGGCGGGAATCCGGTCGATCCAGGAGGCTTTCCAGATCTCGGGATCGACGGATTTGATGCCGGCGAGGAACAGGATCATGATGAGCCCGGTCCCGTGCCATATGGCGGCGAACGCAACGGTCAGGATGGCGTGGTCCGGCGACACCAGCCAGTTGAACTTGAAGTCAGGATAACCGGCGTCCTGAACCAGTCTCTGGATCCCGATGGTCGGGTTCAGGATCCACTGCCAGGCAAGTCCCGTCACCACTAGCGAGAGCGACATGGGATAGAGATAAATCGTGCGAAAGAGTGTCTCGCTGGCGGTCAGGCGGTCGAGGAGAATGGCGAGGCCGATGCCGAGCGCAAGGCAGCCGGCGAGGTACAGCCCGCCGAAAACGAACATGTTGGAATAGGCCACCCACCACCGGTGGTGATCAAACAGCACGCGGTAGTTCGCGGTGCCGATGAACTCGTGGTCGGGAAGAAACGTTGATTTCGTGACCGACAGATATGCCGTGTATGCGGCGAATCCCCAGATGAAATAGAAGACGACAACGATGCACGGAATCAAAACAAGCCAGGCCTTGATGCGGTTTGCAGAAATCCTCATGCCAGTTTCCCCGCTGCCGGCACCGCTGGCGCGCGATGTTCCGGCCCGGGCGCCGGAATATCCGGCGCCCGGTGCCTTTTCCTACATCATCAGCTTTTCGACCAGTTGCTGATGCGCTGTCTCCACATCGATCGCTTCGTTCCAGAGTGCCGACACGGCGTCCTTGATGGCGCTGCCGACGTCCGCCGCGCGACCGTTCCAATGCGTGATTGAAGTCGCATCGGCCATGGCGGCCACTGCCTTCGCCGGGCATCCCTCAAAGTCCGCGGTCATGGCGGCCGTCGTCACCGGAAGCGTGCCCTTCGCCCGCGCCGCCGCGATCTGGGTGGCCGGATCCATCACCGCATTGCCGAGGAGAACCTGTGCAGCCATGTCGGCGTCGTCGGTGACCTTGATGAACTGAAATCCGTCGGCAACGACGGTCAGGGTGTTATCCCAGGGAGTCAGGCGGCAGGACCATGCCCCGCCCTCGGCGCCCAGATCACCGTAACCGCCGGCGGCCCAGGGCCCCATGAAGAAGTACGCAGCCTGGCCGGTAACGACGAGCGTGCTGGTGTCGTTCCAGCCACGTCCGGATTTGCCTTCATCCGTGTACTGCCGCAGATTTGCCAACTCTTCCAGCGCCCGACGCGTCAGGTCGCCTTCCAGGATCGCGGGGTCGCCACTCATCATGCCCTCGTAGAGTGCTGCACCCCCGACGGCGAGAACGACATGGTCGAAAAGGATCCCTTCCTGCCAGTCCTGACCACCGACGGCGAGAGGTATGACGCCTGCTTCCTGCAATACGGGAAGGGAAGCCTTGAACTCATCCCAGGAGTTGGGTGCGGAGACACCGGCATTCGCGAGGACGTCGTTGTTTGTGTACATCCAGTTGATGACGTCGACGAAGACCGGAACGGCCACCCAGTGACCGCCGTGCTTGCCGACCGCGGCCATGCTCTCCGAAATGTTGTCGCCCCAGCCGCCGGCAGCCGCGGCGTCGTCCATGTTCTGCAAGAGGCCAGCATCGGCGAAATCCTGCATGACGCCTCCGAGCGCACTCTGCAGGGCCATGGGCGGGTTGCCGCCGATGATTCGGGTCTTGACCGAGGAAATGCTCGCCTGTGTGTCAGGAAAGGCTGTGTCGCTCCATTCCCCACCAAGCTCGATGAACTTGTCGCGGAAAATCCTGAGCGCCTCCGCCTCGTTTTCGGCGTTCCAGTTGTGCGAGACATCACCGTCGCCGAGAGCCGGCACGGCCGGCAGCATGGCAAGTGACAGGGCACCCGCCGTAAGAATTGTCTTGAAACCGTTCATGTTTCATCCCTCCAGAACCGGATGTTGTCAGTGCCCGTTGCCATGCCCCTCCGGCCAGGACAGGCGGGACGTTTCGTCACTTCAGGTCAACAGGGCTCTCGCCGTGAATTGACCCAGTCACGGATTGCCGCAAGTGCAAGCGACATCTCTTCTTCTGTTCCGATCGTAATCCGGAACTCGTCGGCACCAGCCGCGGCAGGCCTCCCAAGTATGCCCGAAGCCTGCAGGGCGGCGTCAAGGTCTTCTGCCTGGTTTCCGCCCCCTGCAAAGGTCAGGAGGACGAAATTCGCCTGACTCGGCACGACAGAAAGCCCCAATTCACGAAGCGATGCAACAAAGCGTTCTCGGGTCCTGCGGACGCGTTCCACGACGCGTTCCAGATATTCCTGGTCCTGCACTGCGGCGACCGCCGCGTTGAGCGCAGCCCGGTTGGTGTTGAAGGGCGTCCTCAGGCGATTCACAGCATCGATGACGCCGTCCGGCGCGAGGGCCCACCCGATCCTGAGCGCCGCGAGCGCGTACGCTTTCGAAAACGTCCGGGTCACAACAATGCGGCCGCCGGGCGAAAACAGCGCCTGCCCGGTATCGTAATCACCGGCATCGACAAACTCCCCGTACGCCGCATCCACGACCAGGAGAACGCCTGCCGGAAGTTCCGCATCGAGGCGGCGGAGTTCGCCTGCCGTCGTATAGGTGCCGGTCGGGTTGTTTGGCGAGCAGACATAGACGATCCGGGTATGGTCGGTAACGGCAGAGAGGATTTGCCGGACATCGACACGGTGGCGGGTTTCGTCGCACCGGACGATTTCGGCGCCAACGGACCGTGCATGGATGTCGGCCATGATGAAACTGTTCCGGCTCGTTACCATCTCGTCCCCGGTCGACATCACTGACCTGATCACGAGTCCGATTGCCTCCTCCGAACCGTTCCCGGCGAATATGTTGCGTTCAGGGATGCCGTGAACCGTTGCGAGGGCCTGCCGGATGCCCGCCTGCGATCCGTCCGGGTACCTGCCGAGCTCCGGTTCGGTTCGGTGGAACGCGGCAACCGCAGTCGGGCTTGGCGGGTACGGCGACTCGTTCGACGACAGCTTGATGACGCGTCCGATCCGGGCGATCGTCGCCTTTCCCTGTCTGTAGGGAGACACGTCCGCAAGTGCAGGTTTCACGCCCGGGGTCATGGCAGCGGCTCCGGCCTGGTGAAGGAAAGAATCGTGTGCTCGTGAACGGCCACGGCTCAGCCTGTCGCCGCGGGATTCCGTCCGCGCACGGCACCCCCGAGAATGTACGGCCAGGGTGTCGGCAGGTCGTGCGGCTGGTGCGCCTCGATCACGGTCGGCATCCTTGAGGCGAATCCGCGCTCGAGCGCACGCCTCAGTTCCCGTGGGTCCTTCACGTATTCCGCATTGGCACCGAAGCTGCGGGCGAAGCTGACGAAATCCGGATTGTGCAGGTCCGAGGCGATGAAGCGTCCATCGTACCACTCTTTCTGTTGCCGGTAGACGTTGGCATAACGGTTGTCGTTGAACACGACAGCGACAAGGTTGATGCCGTATTCGACGGCCACGGCGAGTTCGTTGGCGGTGTAAAGGAATCCTCCGTCCCCCGAAATGCTCACGACCGGCACGTCCGGATTTGCGGCCTTCACGCCCAGGGCCGTCGCGAATCCGTAGCCGAGCGTTCCCTGATAGCCGCAGTTGACGTGTCCGCGCAGGCGGTGGACCGGAAAACCGAACCATGACACGAACCCGATCTGCGTGACCTCGTCGCAGAAAATTCCATCGGCGGGGAGCACATCGCGGATGGCATCAAGATATTCCATCTGCGGGCCAACGTCGCGCCTGATGTCCGACTGAAGCTCTGCCTTGAGCGCGGTGAGTTCTTCCTCGCGCGAGACGGGCGGAGTTCCGATCGTGTCCTCGAGCATCTGCAGCAACGGCTTGAGGGTCGCCTTGCTGTCTCCGTGGAGTGCGACGGCGACAGGCGCGTAGCGCTCGAATTCCCGGCGGTCGATATCGATGCGAATCACCTTGATGTTATCGTTCATTCCCCAATAGAGCTGCGGAAACTTCATCCTCGTCCCGATGGCAAGAACGACGTCCGCGTGTTTCCACAGCCGCCGGCCGGCCGGGAAGACCTGTGCGTGATAATCGCGATCGTCGACGATCCCGCGACCGCCGCGGAAACAGGTGACCGGCGCTTCGATGATCCGCATGAGTTCCCTGACTTCTTCGGCTGCATGAGTTGCGCCGCCACCGACAAAGATGAGCGGGTACCGGGCCGTTGCCAGGAGCGCGGCGGCGGCCGTGATATCCGTCTCGGCCGCAGCGGGTGCCGTGGGAATCCGGGCGGCCCGGACGGTCGTGCCGGCCTTTGCCCTTGCCATTACGTCCGGCGCCATTTCCAGGTGGGCCGGGCCGGGACGACCGGTCAGCATCGCCCGGAAGGCAGCGTTCACCATCGCCGGTGCGTCACCTGGCTCGTCTATCCGTTCGGCGTGTTTCAGCAGTGTTCTGACGGTCGCCAGCTGGTCGGGAATCTCGTGCAGGTAGCCACGGCCCGAACCGATAGCGTCCGACGGTATCTGGCCGCTGAGACTGAGTACCGGGGTGTTTGTCGCCCAAGCTGTCGAAAGCGCCCCCATCGTGTTCATGAGCCCGGGTCCCGGCACGACCAGGAACGCCGACGGTTTGCCCGTGGACCGCGCGGCACCGTACGCCATGTACGCAGCCCCCTGTTCGTGTCGGGAACGAATGGTGGTGAAATCGCCGTCAGCGCGGCATATGGCGTCGAACATGTCGTCAAGCTGGCCGCCGGGGAGCCCGAACAGCGAAGTGATCCCGTTCGCCTGTAGCGCCGCGAGGAGGATGTCCGCGCCCGTCCGCACGTTTTCCGAAACCGGACTGGCGGCGATGTTCATGCCCGGGCTACCAGGACACGGGCGACGGGTGATCGTCGCCCGGGCCACCACCCACGCCCCGCCCGTCCCTTTCCGGACGGACGAGGCATGTGAGAAGGTGCCAGGCGATGCGCGGGCGAAGGAGCGCGCCGAGGAGCCGGCGCACGTCACCGGGCCCGATGATCGCGCGGGCAGACATGGCATCGTTGCTGGAGTTGGTCACGACGAGCATGCCATTCTCGACGACAAGCCGATCGAGATTGATTTCCATGTCCGCGACGGGTGTGCTGACATGCATGGCCCTAGTCCTTTCTTAGCGCGCCGTGCTTCTGTGCCGTGCGGATCCTGGCCTTCAGCAGTTCCGAGTGTTTCATGCCGTCCTTGTCGAATGGCATGACGAACTGGCCTCGTTCGTACATGAGGTCCATCGAGGTGTAAGCACCAGTCATCTTGTGGGCAAGGTTTCTCGGCGGGTTTCCCGAAGGGAACAGGTTCGGCGGATAAATCGGATCCTCGTAGATCTGGCGGAAGGCTTCCGTGCGCACGTCCACCCACATGTTATGGTTGATGCGGGTGCGGTGCTCCCTGAGCGCCTCGATGTCGATGACGGCAGCGAGGACCTGCTCTTCCGGATACGACGCGTGACGCATGACCATGCCGGTGTAGTCAATCGCGAACGAGTTCCCGGCACAGAACGCCTTGGGATAGAAGCGGTAGTCCACCGTTCCCCAGTTCGATCCGAGAAGATAGGCCATGTTGTCATGGGCGCGCGTGCGCCGCGAGAACATCCAGAAGTCCCAGGGCGCGCTGACTCCCTCGACTTCTTGCAGAGCGACGGGGTGGCAGATGACCTCGACGCCATTGAATCCGAGCGCACGGCTGACCTCCGGAGTCGCCCCGTCGTGGCAGGTCATGCACCCGAGCTTGCCGATGGGAGTGTCGAGCACGGGAAACAAGTCCTTGATATCGGTGCCGACGGCTGCATTGTATTCGTCCCACATGTCGTGGGGCGATGTTCCGAGTCCGATCGAGGCTGGAATATGGTACTTCCGGTAAATCAGTTCCACGCCGCCCGGGCCGAGGATGAAGGCGGTGTTGAACCAGCGGCCCGGAAACGCCCCGACCTCCTCGACGACGCCACCTGCGGCGATGTACATGGAGTGTTCCCGGCACTTCTCGACAAGCGCCTGGATCTCGTCATCGTCGAATGTGATCGCTTTCTTCATGAATTCCTCGAGGCCGTGTTCGCCCTTCCCCGGCGTGGTCACGCCCTGCAGGAAATACTCGGGAAACACGGCGAGCCGAACCGGCACTTCCCAGTAGTACCCGACCCCGAAATCAATCATGTCGAGAGCCCGGTCCAGGTTGCGACGGATGCCGCCACGGTCGGTCGCCACTTCCACGTGGGGCTGCATGATGAGGGCGGTGTATTTTTCGATCGGTGTACGCATGGATGGCCTCAATGGATTGGACGATGCGGCATGCCGAAATTTCGCAGCATCACGTTGGCGGTAATCGTCCCCATCGCGGTAATTCCTCCGCCGGGGTGGCAACTCGGTCCGGTCATGTAGAGATTGGGGATCGGGGACTTGTATTGCGAGTATCCTGGCAGCGGGCGCATGTAACCCATCTGGGACAGGAGGCGTTCACCCCCGGTCGTACTTCCGGACACGAAGGCGGGGTTGGCTTCTTCGAGGCTGACGCTGGTCTCGTAATATGCACCGAGCAGGTTTTCCGGGCCCATGTTCACGGTGTGGCGGCGCAGTACTTTCAACAGGACGTCCTCGACGTATTCCTCGATGTAGTCGTTCCAGTCCACCCCGTTTGCGAGGCGTGCCGGCACGAATGTATCCAGAATCAACGTATGCTTGCCATCCGGTGCACGGCTGGGGTCCAGCCTGGTCCAGCCAGCCGACCACAGGAAGGGGTTTGAAGGGGCCTTCCCCATCAGAATCTCGCCATACTGGACGTCGATGTCGTGCATGGTCCCGAAGATCCGGTGGAATGCGCAGGCGTTCATGTCTTCGCCGTTGCTGTAAACCGGTAACTCGTCGAGCGCGTAATGTACGCGTGCGATCGACACGGAACCATAGGAGAAGTTCCTGCATGCCTTGACGAAATCCGGTTGCAGGTCGTCGGGGTCCATGCAGTCGAGGAAGGAAACCTTGAGGCCGAGGCTGGTGACCACGGCCTTGCCGGCAGTGACGACGTCGCCGCTTTCCAGCCGGACGCCGACACAGCTGCCGGCGCCGTCGAGAACGAAGCGGCTGACGGGAGCCTCGGTCATGACGACGCCGCCTTTCGCCTCGATGTAGCGCGCCAGCGCGACGGGCAGCATCATCGAACCGCCCTTTGGAATCGCTGCGCCGTAAGTGTGGATACCCGGGATCAGGATATAGAACGACTGCCCCGTGCATTCCGTGTCCGGAAAGATCTGCGGCGCAAGCGCCCAGCCCAGTATGAAGGCGCGAACCGTGTCATTCTCGAAATTCTGCAAAACGAACTGCCGTGAGGACAGGTTGAATTCCCTGAGCTTCAGGAGGCCATCGTAATTGTTCTGGAGAATCGATGGCATGACACCCGGTTTCGACGGCGGCGAAAACATGGCCTTGACGAATCCGTCGCGGATCTCGTGCCAGCCGTCATGAATCTCCCTGTAGCGCGCCGCATCCTTCGACGAGTACTCCGCAATGCTCGCGCACGTCCTGTCGACGTCCTTGTAGACGACGATCCCGTTTCCGTCCCGGTTCGGGTGTCCGGTGATATGGTCGTCTTCCCAGATGTATTCGAGCCCGTGTTCCTCGAGATCGGGCAGCAGTTCCTGGAAGTCCGGATTCGCATGGATCCAGACGTGGGAAGAACCGAAGAGATCGTGCTTGAAACCCGGCAGGGTCACCTCGCGCGTCACGCAACCGCCTCCGATCCAGGGATTGCGTTCGACGACGCAGACCGTGAGACCGCTCCGCGCCAGCCACGCCCCGCAAGCGAGGCCATTGTGCCCGCCGCCGGCGATCACGATATCGAAATCCCTAGCCGTCAAGACCGCCCCCGCTTCATGAAAAAAAGGATGTGAAAATTCATATTTGTCAATGTGATGGCAGCCCGCTCCCCGGGTTTCTGGGCAATGATGAACAGGGACCACGCGCGAGAATCCAATACGCAACCCGCCTTGTCAACCGGACTCGGCGAACGGCGAACGCCATCTGGCGGCAGCAGTGCTCAACATGACGCCGTCAGGGCTTGCTGCGCAATCCGCCGAAGCCTGTCGCTCCCCGATGGGACAACGCCTGAACCAGGGGCATTTCAGTTCAGGCCCCGGTTTTTCACCGGATGCCGTCACGCATCTTCGGAACAACGGACCTGCGGGAGCAGGGCCCCGGCGGCGGATCCGGTACATTCCGGTGAAGGATTGCCGGACCTGATGCGCGGCAATCTGCGCTCAGCCCGGGCCAAACAACTGGTAAAGACCCGCGGCGATTTCACCTTCAAGCGGAAAGGACAGCATGCCCATGACGGAATACCCCAGCAACCAGGGAATGAGATAGAAGCGGATCATGTAGAAAAACCACGCCACAAAAAGCGGTACGACGGCCGGTATCAGAAACCCTGGCGTGATCGGCCGGAACACCCTCAGGATCGGGTCGGTCAGCATTACGAATGCCCGCATGAAAAAGAACGGGCTGTCGATCGGCAGGAAGATATTCATCGCGGCCCGGCCGATCAGTGTCCACATGATCATGCCGAGCACGTAGTCGAGAATGACGACTTCAATCGGAAGATGGGCGATCGAACTCGGCAGGTTCACGAAAAGCGATTCCTTCGAACGTCAAAAATGAAACAGGGGGCAGAAAATCGCTTTTCCGCCCCCTGGAGGTCTTGGAATGCCTGGGGTGCTAGTGCTCTCTGGCGAGAACAGCACGCCCTGATGGGTCACGCGTAGCGTCTACCATCCGCTGGGTTTCTTCATCCGGCTCTTCCGTCGCCAGGCTGACAATGACCATCGCCACGAGGCTGACCGGCATGCCGATGATTCCGAACCTCAGGTGATTGAGGCCAAGAATTGGCGTCCCGCCGGTGTAAACGTGGTACAGGTACCAGGTACCGGCAATGAATCCGAACACCATGCCCGCGATGGCTCCGGCCCGGTTGGCGCGTTTCCACCACACGCCAAGGACCAACGGAAAGAACAGCCCGGAACACGCAAAGCAGAAGGCCCAGGCAACGGCCCCCAGAATTCCTGTCAGCTGCAGGGTCGCGACGAGAGCCGCGAGGACCCCGATCACGATCAGCAGGGCCCGTGCGACGAGAAGACGCTGTCGCGTATCGGCCTTCGGGTCGATGATGCTGTAGTACAGGTCGTGGGACAGCGCGTTGGCAATTGCCAGCAGCAGCCCGTCCGCGGTCGACATTGCAGCCGCGAGGCCGCCCGCAGCAACGAGGCCCGAAATCACGGCTGGCAGGCCGGCGATTTCGGGAGTTGCCAGAACGACGATGTCCGGACGCATGAAGAACTCGTTGATCTGCAGGATTCCGTCTGCATTCGAGTCCGACACCGCCAGCATTCCGACATTGGTCCATTTCTGAATCCAGGTCAGGTTCTGCACTTCTTCGAAGCTCTTGCCGATGACCGACGTCGCGAGATCCGGATCCAGAAGCTGCAGCTTCGTCAGCGTCGCGAGCGCGGGCGCCGTGAAGTACAGCAGGAAGATGAAGAACAGCGACCAGCCGACAGACACGCGCGCCGCACGAACCGATGGCGTCGTGAAGTAGCGCATCAGAATGTGCGGAAGCGATGCCGTGCCCGCCATCATGCAGAATGCCAGGGTCACGAACAGCCAACTCGCCATCGCGCCCCCGGGAGCATTGTGCAGGGTCGTCAACACGCGACGACCGGCAAAGCTCTCGGTCGCGGCGGTTCCCACGCCGAGGTCAACTTCGAGTTCAGCGATTCTCTGGACGGCGTCGCCGTACGAGAAGTGCGGAATGATCCCGAACCCTTGCACGTTGGACATCCAGATGACCGGAACGAGATACGCAATGATCAGCACGATGTACTGGGCGACCTGGGTCCAGGTGACTGCACGCATACCGCCGAGCATCGAGCACATCAGGATACCGGCAAGGCCGAACCAGACGCCGACGCCAAACGGCACTTGCAGCGCACGTGCAGCGATCGTTCCCGACGCGTTGATCTGCGCCGTCACATAAGTGAACGAGGCCACCACGAGAATGACAACGGCGATGAACCGCGCCATGTTTCCACCGTACCTGGTTCCGATGAAGTCGGGTACCGTGTAGCATCCGAACTTCCGGAGATACGGGGCCATCAAAGAGTTGACCAGGACGTAACCGCCGGTCCACCCGACGACAAACGCGAGGTAGCCATGGCCACCAAAGTAGACACCGCCCGCAAGCGCGACGAATGACGCGCCCGACATCCAGTCAGCGGCTGTCGCCATACCGTTGAACACGGGCGGAACTTCCCGTCCGGCCACGTAATAGGCGTCGACCTGCATCGTTCTCGAGAGGTAACCGATCGTGGCGTAGATCACGATCGTGAACGCAACGAACAAGATGCCGATCGTGTCGGCTCCCATGCCAAGCTGCTCCAGCAAGGCCATAAGGAGAATAAAAACGATAAAGCCGCCCGTATACAGTCCGTAGATCTTGGGCAGGTTATCGATGAAATTGCCTTTCATGTCCTTCTCCCCTTTTTATTCGCTTTGCAGCCCGGCTTCGTCGTCAATCTTGTCCTGCATCCAGTTCTGGAAGACGATCAGCAAGACGAAGATGATCAGCGAACCTTGCACCGCGAAATAGTAGCCTAGTGGAAATCCGATAAAGCTGGCGCCGTTAAGCCCCTTGGCAAACCAGTGGACCACAAACGAGAAGATGAACCACACGACCAGAACCAGGATCGTGAGGTTCCTTGTTTTTGCCCAGTGCTGGGCTCGGGCTTCGGGTGTGCTTTTGGACATCAAGTCCCCTCCGTTCTTCAAATTCGCAAATGCATGATACGAACGGTCGGCCCGCAAAGCATTTGCGCACACATTGCCGTGTACACATGTTCGTGAAGCAATGTAAACCTAAAACTGGTCATCTGACGGGCCGCAACCCATCATGTAGTGGTTCCGCACGTCCAAGCGCGTCAGTAATGTGTCTCGACGCCGTAAGGGGGCGTGATCGGTTGACGAACGGCTGGCGCGGACTGCGGCCGTCAAGACACGGATCCGCGCCGGAGAAAGGCTGCGGAATCCACCGAATTCGCGGGGCTCACGCGGTCACTGCTGGAACTGAACGCGCGAATGCCTTGTTTCCATTCAAAAAAAAGTCAAGTTGCGGCGTTTGCGGCCGGGATCGCTCATCCCGCCGGCAATTCAACCGAATCACAAGGAGGGAAAACAGAGCCGGGACGACACCACCAGGCGAAATGACCGGCCATGGCAAATCAGGCAATTCTGCGCGTGTTGTCCGGTTGAGCGGCCCGGATCGCGCGACCACATTGCGAAAGGTACCGCTTTCCCGCCTGCGAAGGGCCGGAATCCCGACGTTTCCCGAACAGGCGGAATGGAGGTGGCCAATTGACACCTGGCTATAGCGCTCGAATACAGGAACGCATGAGAATCCTCGATCAAGCCATAGAGTTCGTCCATTTTCTCGGGAAATGGCTGCTGGGCATCGTCCGGCTCTTGGCGCTTCGTTTCGACCGAAGTCCGTTCAAGACCGTGAATTCGGTCGAGGAATTTGTTCGGACGCGTTCATCCTACATCGCGCAAACGGCCCTGTTCGGGTACCTCAAGGCCCGGATGGGAACACAGTTTCGTGTATTGTTCGAAGATGATGTCTTTTCGCGGGAAATCAGGCGTGCCGCCGCGCGGCTGTTCGGATCCTGCCTTGCCGATCTCACCTTTCATGTCGTTTGCCAGTGCCGCCTGGCGGGACGGATGACCGATGCGGAAGCGGGCGCTCTGGCCACGCGGCTTTTCGAAAGCGGCCTCGAACGGGGACTCGCCGACTACCCCGACAAGGATCGACAGGTTCGAATGGAGGCGACGAGGCGGTTTAACCAGAGACTCGTGTGCATCAACTGGACTGCGGCCGAAGACATCTATGTAACCTTTGCCTCCAGTGAATCCGATCTGGTCCGTTTCGCGCCGGTCGTCGACGAGTTCAAGGAACTCGACCGGGAAATCGTCATGAACTCGATTCGTTTTCGCTGGCGCGATGTCAGGGAGCAGGCGAAGCAGCGACTTGACGCGCCGTCTGTCGCCCGCGACTGGCAGGAGGAGAGCCACCGACAACAATGACCCGGGAACCGCCAAATTCCGTCGGTTCAGGCGGCGTGATTTCCACGACTGGTTCGTGCGGCCACATTGAAGTGTCATGAGAAAAGCCTGCATGAGGCATCCCATGACACCAGTCAACACGAGTGAACCCACGGATCCTGGTGGTTGCCGTCAACGACCGCAACCGCTCACCGAAACCAGGAACGGTGGACAGCGTTACCGGTCCGGCCCGGATTTGGCTGATTTCGGGGTGTTGCGCTCCCGAACGAAAACAATATCATCCCTGCAGGCGACAGATAATCCGGACGTTGGAGCAGGGTCATGCGCATGCCGGGGACCGTTAGCATGATGTACTGCCTTCCGATCGATGGCGCGTACACCTCCTGTCAATTTCGTTGCGGAGAGCAGGCAAGATGAATGCTCACGCGGCGGTGGCACGATGCCCAAGAGAGGAGCCCCTAGAGGGATGATCTGGCGACCTGGCCACCCCCAAAAGACCGGATTCGGGAAACCCCGGATTCGGGAGATTTCGGGCAGTGTATCTTCATCGTTCGAAATTCCCTTTTCGAGGTCGTCGAGAAGGGTGCCGGAGCCGGCCTCGGCGCATTTGAACTTGCGCGCATGAAAGAGCCGGAGCATGACCCCCCATCGTTTCTTTCACCATGGTGTACCGCCCCGCAAACCGGAAGCGTGCGCATGAATATTTGCCTGCAGCAGCAAAGTGTTCCCCCTGCCAGGAGCCGCCTTGTGCCCGGCGTTCCGTCCACCGTCAGCCGCGCCATCGCCGTGGCATCAACAAGGGAGCGCGCTTTCCTTTCCGCCCCGGGCGGCAGGTCGTCCAGCGCGAAGCCGGATGAGTGATATCGAGACGCTGTTGAAACCCTTTTTCGCAGAAACCAGGCCGCGGCGCGGGCTGCCCGCGCAAGCCTATGTGGATTCAGGCTTCTGGAATGCCGAACGCGGTTCGGTCTTCGTCAGGAACTGGGTGTGTGTCGGGTTTGCACATGAACTGGAAACCGCCGGCGATGCGGTGCCGGTGACGCTCGCCGGGCATCCGCTCCTGCTCGTGCGCAATACGGAAGGCGAGATCAGAGCCTTCCACAACGTCTGCCGGCACCGTTGCCTGATGCTGATCGATACGCCGAGAAACGTCGGCAAGCTCATCCGGTGCCCGTATCATGCCTGGGCGTACGACCTGAACGGCCGACTTCGCGCCGCGCCACATTTCGGCGGGACCAACGAGCACACCGCGGAAGGATTCGACAAGGAAAAGAGCAGCCTGGTTCCGGTCCGCACGCATGTCTGGAACGACTGGATCTTCGTCAATATCGGTGGCAGTGCCGAAGCATTCGAGGACTACGCCGCTTCCTTGACCGGCCGTCTCGACGGGATCGCGTGGAACAGGATCGATTGCATCGGCGTGCTCGATTTCGGCGAGATTGCCTGCAACTGGAAGTTCATCATGGAGAACTTCATTGAGCCGTATCACGTGCAATTCGTGCATTCCTCGACCACAGACCAGCCACTTTCGGCTCACTATACGATCATCGATGGCAACTGCCTGGGTAGCGCGGTGGACCTGGAAGAAGAGATCGGCACTTCGGGCAGCCTCGGCGTCAGTTCCCGATTTTTGACACTGTATCCGAATTTCATACTGGGCCGGTACTTTCCCGACCAATTGGGTGCCTATCTCAACATTCCCACTGGTCCCTGCACCGTGATGCAAAAACGCGCGCTGTACACCACCGAGGGCCAGGCCCTTTCGGAAGACGAGATCCGGGGGCTGAAGAAGCTCTGGTGGGATGTACACAAGGAAGATCATGCGATGACTGAACGGCTTCAGCTCGGGCGGGCCTCGAACATTTCAATGAAAGGTGGCGTGCTCTCTCCCGTCTGGGAAGACAGCGTGCGCGCGTTTCAGGAAAGGGTGGCACGCGATGTCGTCGTCGCCGGAAATTGTTGAAAGAGGAAACCGGGAAAATGAGCGATGACATCACCAAGGGCTTTCGCCTTGCACACACCATGATGCGCGTGATGCACATGGACAGGTCAATCGAATTCTATTGTGGAATTCTGGGCATGAAAGTGCTGCGCCGCACCGATTATCCCGAAGGGAGGTTCACCAACACGTTCATAGGATACGGTCCGGAGGCGGAGTTTCCGGCACTCGAGCTGACCGCCAACTGGGATCAGCAGGAGCCCTACGAGAAGGGCAATTCCTGGGGCCACATCTGCATAGAGACTCCCGACGTCTACAAGGCCTGCGCGGATCTCGCGGCAGCTGGTGTCAGGATCACGAGGCCGCCGGGACCGATGAAAAATGGCACCCGCGTGATTGCCTTTTGCGAAGATCCTGACGGCTACAAGGTTGAGTTGAACGAATCGATTCTGACACATCTGGCCAATGAACGCCCGGACTGACGCCGGTGCCATTCCCAGGACAAGGCCCCTGCCGGAGAGCGATCCCGAGGGTTTGCACCTGGACAAGTGCCAACAGCCCGCGTGCATTCAATTTACGTCTGCAGCGATACTGCCGTTACGTCCAATGTCGGGCATGCGAAAGGATGCGGATTCGTCGCGGGCGTTGTTCGCTCAATAGGGGACGGTTCCGGGGGCAGAATCCCCCGCAGAGGAATTTCGGTGCCGTTTCTCGATGTCTTGGGCCCTATCCTGACATGGATCTCGATATCCTTCGGACCAACCGGTGCCACCTTGCCGCACGACGTTGACGTATCTGCTGAGCTGAGCGGCGGCCATCTCGATCAGGTATCCAGAAAAATATGAAGCAATCAGACGAACATTTCTGGTCGCCTGGACGAAATCCGGTGCGGTGTACCTCGAAGCCATGGAGTCGCTGGACGTGAACAATCCATGGCCTGACGACGGCGGAATGTTCACGGATCCTGTTGCAGAACTCACAGCAAGATGCCGTCAGTACGGGCAAGATGTAGGGTGTGCCTGCCACGCTGCGCCAAACCGTTGTAGCCTTCGACAACATGTGGCATAAATCGCTGGAACGGTTACAAGGCCGGAGGCGGCTAGGACGTCATGTACAGTGAAGCCACGTGGATTGAATGGGTAAACCTGGGCCCCATAGACCTGGCAGAAGATCTCGCCGAGAACAACGACTGGGAATTTGATCGCGTTGACGACGATCAAATCAACTTCGTCGTGGCGGGTCAGTGGAGGCATTATGCAGTAACCCTGGTCATGTCTCACGCCGACGAGACGTTGCGGCTGCTTTGCTCGTTCGATTTGAACCCGCCGAAGATTCGTCACGCGGCTCTGCGCGAATTGATAGGTCTTGCAAACGATCGCTGCTGGACCGGTTCCTTCAGCCACTGTCCCGGGCTGTCGGCCGTTGTCTTCCGCTATGGACTGCTGTTGTGCGAAGGAGCCATGGCAACCATGGAGCAGATCGACGCGATCGTCACAAGATCTGTTGCGACCTGCGAGCGGTATTATCCCGCGTTCCAACTTACGTGCCGTGCCGGAAAATCCCCGGACGAGGCACTGGAGCTGGCAATTACCGACGTGAGCGGTTGCGCGTGACTTTCGCCGTATTCACGAATCCGGAGTTTCGTTGTCGCAGATGAAGGCTGGTAATGGTTCCGAGACCCGCATCCTTTTGTGCGGGTGTGGCAAGATGGGTTCGGCCCTGCTCGATGGTTGGCTGGAATCCGGAATGGGTCCGGACAGGATTCAGATCATTGAGCCATTTCCGTCCGAATGGCTGATGTCGATCTCCAATGACCGGGAACTCGCCGTCAACCCGCCGGTGATCCGAAATCCTTCGGTCTGCGTCATTGCGGTCAAGCCGCAATCGATGGATCCCGCGCTCGAAAACCTGGCGGGTCTCGACCTGCGCGGTACCCTGATCCTTTCGATCGCGGCCGGCGTCAGAATTGCGCGGTTCGAATCTGCGTTCGCCGGCGGGACCCCGGTCATCCGGGCAATGCCGAACACGCCGGCCGCCATCGGGCTCGGGATAACCGCGATCATCGGCAACGGAAATGTTGATGAACATCACCTGGCGACGGCGACCATGCTGCTCGACGCCGTCGGCGCGACAGTGCGGGTCCGGTCTGAAGACGACATGGACGTCGTAACGGCGATTTCAGGCTCGGGACCGGCCTACGTGTTTCTCCTGATCGAGGCCCTGGCCGAGGCGGGCGAGAGGCGCGGCCTGTCCGAAAAGATGTCCCTGGACCTTGCCATGTTGACCGTGTTCGGGGCGGCGACCCTGGCGAACGGCTCGGCGCGGACCCCGGAACAGCTACGCAACGATGTCACGTCTCCGAAGGGGACAACTGCAGCCGCGCTCGACGTCTTGCTTGAGGAAGGGTCGGGATTGCCGGCACTCTTGGACCGGGCCGTCGAAGCCGCGGAAGCGCGCAGCCGGGAACTTGGCGGATGAAACCGGTTGCCCGTTCGAGGACAGCTGATCGTCCATGTTTGATGAACGGGAGCGCGCCGTGAGAAAGGAACCGCAAATCACTATTGACGACTTCATGAAAGTCGACATCAGGGTGGGCAGGATCGTACGGGCAGAGCCCTTTCCGGAAGCCCGCAAGCCATCCTGCCGCTTGAGAATCGACTTTGGGCCGGAATTCGGCGAGCGCGGGTCTTCGGCCGGAATTGCGGTACGGTATTCTCCCGGAGCGTTGACCGGACGGCTGGTCCTTGCCGTCGTCAACCTTCCCGCCCGGCAAGTTGGCCCAGTTCGCTCGGAGGTGCTCGTGTTGGGCGTTCTCGACAGTGACGACGAAGTCATTCTTGTCGCACCTGACCGGGACGTGCAGCCCGGCAGCAGGTTGCATTGATGAAACGCTGCGCGACCTTCGACCCAAACGACAAGGACGATACCAACAGCTGCGGTTTCGGCGGCATCCCGGACCAAGGACGTAGACGTTCGAAAAGGCTCGGCGGCGTCTTCGAAACAGTGCATGTTCCACGTGTCCGATGCTTTTCGACGGAGTCTTCCGACGCACGGCGACCCGCCTGACGCCTACACGTTCGGCGAAAGGCCAATGGGGTGTCGAAACCTGGGCAAATGCGGGGCTCGGCATAGCCTTGTCGCCGTTCTCGCGGCACGCGATGCAGGCATTGTCGTCTCGAACACGACTTGTTCCGTTATCGGTGCCAGTGCCGATTCCACCGTCCCGTTGATGCTGATGACAGCGCGTCGGCCAGGATGTCTCGGACCGGGTGAATCGATGTTCTGCCGGTCATGCCGGTAGAATTCGGCGGACGGTACCGGCTGGTCCGGGCCGGTCTCGATGCGAAGCCAGCGTGAATTCCGGTTCACTCAAGGAAATCGCCGACTGCTTCCCGCCAGTGTCGGCGGCAAAGCGACGTATAGGTCTCGTTCCCGCCGATCTGTATCTGTTCGCCTTCCGTCAGGACATTGCCTTCCGCATCCTGGCGCACGACCATGGTCGCCTTTTTCCCGCAAAAACATATGGTTCTGCATTCGCGCAGATCGTCGGCAATCGCGAGAAGTTCCGCGGAACCGGGAAAGAGCTTCCCCCGAAAGTCAACCCGGAGCCCATAGCACATGACAGGAATCAGGAGATCGTCGGCCACACGTGCGAGTTGCCGGACCTGCTCCCTGGTCAGGAACTGGGCCTCGTCAACGAAGACGCACGCCAGTGAACTCCTGTTCATGCGGCGTTCGATCAACGCGAAAAGGTCAGTCGATTCTCCGAATGAATCCGACCTGTTCTCGATCCCGATCCGTGACAGGATCTGGTTCGGCTGGCCCCGGTCGTCGGCCTCGGAGGTCAGGAGACAGGTTTCCATTCCCCGCTCCCTGTAATTGTAGGATGCCTGCAGGAGCAGCGTCGACTTTCCGGCGTTCATTGTCGCGTAGTGAAAATAGAGTTTCGCCATTTGACTCCCTTGGTGCAACGCGACGTACTTGTTTGGAAGATGCAGTTCAACGGTTTTGCTGATTCCGATCAACAACCGGTTCGTGATATCCCGGTTTACACCTGCGCGTCGGCGGTTCCGAAGATTGACGGAATTCTGCCAGGATGGCGGAACTGGACTCCGAAGATGTCCGTCAGGGCAAGCCGGTGCGCGGCCGGGAAAGTCCTGGTGCGTCGACAGGCCCTCGGTAGGCCTGCAAGGGCTTGACCCCGAGGTCGCCCTCCTGGCTGGCCTGGATTGCCAGCGACGCCGCGTACGCGGCCCGTGCAGTGGTGAAATAAGGGATGCCCTCGGTGAGTGCGACCGCCCGCAGGGATTGGCTGTCGCGCACCGATTGACGGCCGTCACTGGTATTCATGATCACATCGATCTGCTGATCCAGTATCCGGTCAACGATATTGGGCTTTCCTTCGTGAACCTTTCTCACGACCTCGCATTCAATACCGGATGCGTCGAGAAAAGCTGCGGTCCCCCGGGTCGCGATCAGCAGAAACCCGAGGTCGACGAGAAGGCGAACCGCGTCAACCAGCAACCGGGTCTTGTCCGCATCCCGGAACGAAACGAAGACGTTGCCCCGCCGCGGCAAACTGGATCCGGCCCCGATCTGGGCCTTGAGGAACGCGCGGGCGAAGCTGTTGTCGATGCCCATGACTTCACCGGTCGAACGCATTTCCGGTCCCAGCAAGGTGTCGACGCCCGGAAACCGGTTGAACGGCAGAACGACTTCCTTGACGGCGAAATACGGCAGTTCGGGCGACTTCAGATCCATTTTGGACAGTTCGGCCCCGGCCATCAACCGTGCTGCGATCGCCGCGATCGGTGAGCCGACGGCCTTTGCCACGAATGGCACCGTCCTCGATGCCCTGGGATTGACTTCAAGGATATAGATGTCGCTGTCCCTGACCGCGAACTGGACATTCATGAGCCCGACGACCTTCAGTGCGCGCGCCAGTTTTTCCGACTGGTCCATCAGTTCACGCACGATCGGCGGTTCGAGCGAATGCGGGGGCAGGGAGCAGGCGCTGTCGCCCGAATGAACGCCGGCTTCCTCGATATGCTGCATGACTCCGGCTATGTGGACATCCTTCCCGTCCGACAGGGCATCGACGTCGACTTCGATGGCATCGGCCAGAAAACTGTCGAGGAGAACCGGGCTGTCACCGCTCGCAACGACCGCTTCGGAAATGTACCGTTTCAACTGGTCTTCGTCCTGCACGATCTCCATGGCCCGTCCTCCAAGCACGTAGGACGGACGGATGACCAGGGGATATCCAAGTGAACTTGCGCCCGAGACCGCTTCCTCGGGAGACCGCGCGATGACATTGTCCGGCTGACGAAGGCCGATTTCGCCCAGGAGTTTCTGGAATCTTTCCCGGTCTTCGGCCAGGTCGATTGCGTCAGGCGAGGTTCCGAGAATGCTGATTCCCTCCGCCTCGAGCGCCCGCGCCAGCTTCAGCGGCGTCTGCCCGCCAAATTGCACGATAACCCCGAGCAGCGTCCCGTTGGAACGTTCGATTCTCAGTATCTCAAGGACGTGTTCAAGCGTCAGGGGCTCAAAGTAAAGGCGGTCGGAAGTGTCATAGTCCGTACTGACGGTTTCCGGGTTGCAGTTGACCATGATCGTCTCGAAACCCGATTTCGACAACGAGAAACAGGCATGGCAGCAACAGTAGTCGAACTCGATTCCCTGTCCGATGCGGATCGGGCCGCCGCCCAGGATCACGATCTTTTTTCGGTCAGTCGGCCATGACTCGCATTCGACCTCTTCCATGGCCGGAAACTCGTAAGTCGAATACATGTAGGGCGTCCGGGACTCGAACTCTGCCGCACACGTGTCTATCCGCTTGAACGTGGCCTCGACTCCGAGGCGCAATCGATGGCGGCGCACGTCCGCCTCATCGATTCCCGTCAAGATCGAGAGGCGGGCGTCTGTAAAACCGAATGACTTGACGCGTCTCATGCCGGAACCGTTTCGAGGAAGGCCAACCCGGCGCACGTGTTCCTCGACATCCACGATTTCCCGGATTCGGCCGAGGAACCACGGATCGAAGGCGGTCACATCGCGGATGGCGCCGTCGTCGACACCGTGGCGCATGGCCTGCGCGATCAGCCGCAAACGGTCCGGTGTCCGTGCGGCGAGCGCCTTGATGACCGACGAATGATCCGGTGCACCGTCGATTTGGATTTCGTCAAACCCCGTCAGGTCGGATTCGGTCGACGCGAGAGCCTTTTGCATGCTCTCGTGAATCGTGCGTCCGACGGCCATCACTTCGCCGACGGACTTCATTGCGGTGGTCAGGACGGGAGCGGACGAAGGAAACTTTTCAAATGCGAATCGCGGAATCTTGGTGACCACAAAGTCGATCGCCGGCTCAAAGGAGGCCGGCGTGACCCCGGTAATGTCGTTGTCGAGTTCATCAAGCCTATAGCCCACCGCGAGTTTCGCGGCGATTTTCGCAATCGGAAAGCCGGTTGCCTTGGACGCAAGCGCCGAAGAACGGGAGACGCGAGGGTTCATTTCTATGATCACCATGCGGCCGTCGTCGGGATTGACGGCCCACTGGACGTTCGAGCCGCCGGTTTCGACTCCGATTTCGCGAAGCACCTCGATCGAGAGGCTTCGCATGCGCTGGTATTCCTTGTCCGTGAGCGTAAGGGCTGGGGCGACCGTGACGCTGTCGCCCGTATGAATTCCCATCGGGTCGACGTTTTCGATCGAACAGACGATGATGGCATTGTCCGCGACATCGCGAACGACCTCCATCTCGAATTCTTTCCATCCAAGCAGGCTTTCGTCGATCAGGATCTGCCCTGCCGGCGAAGTCTTGAGCCCGGCCCGGCATACTTCCTCGTACTCGCTGCGATTGTACGCGACTCCACCCCCCGTGCCTCCGAGCGTGAAAGCGGGACGAACGATTGCAGGCAGACCGACGACGTCGATCGCTGCCATGGCTTCGTCCGGCGAGTGGGCAATCGATGCACGCGGGCTTTCGATTCCGATGCGTGCCATCGCTTCGCGAAACTTTTGCCGATTTTCGGCCTTTTCGATGGCCTCCCGCCGCGCGCCGATCAGTTCGACCCCGTATTTTTCCAGGATCCCGCGATCGTCGACCTCGAGAGCGGTATTCAGTCCGGTTTGTCCGCCCATTGTCGGCAGAAGTGCGTCCGGGCGCTCGATGGCAATGATTTTCTCGACGGTTTCCGGCGTAACCGGCTCGACGTAAGTGGCATCCGCTGTCTCCGGGTCCGTCATGATGGTTGCCGGATTCGAATTGACCAGGATCAGCCGGTATCCCTCCTCGCGCAGGGCCTTGCAGGCCTGCGTGCCGGAGTAGTCGAACTCGCATGCCTGCCCGATAACGATTGGTCCTGCGCCGATGACCATGATCGACTCTAGATCAGTTCGTTTCGGCATTTCTTGCGCCGTCTCCTGTTGCTCACATCTCGGCCGGGGCCGCGAGACCGCGTTGCTTATAGACTCGTCTCGCACGCAAACAAGCACCTGATGGCGGAGGGCATGAACCTCTCATTACCGGCGTCGCCCTGTCTTCGGCAAAGGCATCCCCGAACGGATGGTTCCGTTCTCGTGGCAGTGTAGCTTCCGGAGCCGCGATCGAGCCGGGGCCGAGGCCGTCGGAAATACCCGGAATCGTGTCGTTTCCCAGCGTGGCTTGAAACGATCCGATCACTTGTGAAACCTGGGCGACGGCCCGCTTCCGGAGAAACGGCGCGCGACGGCACTTGACAACGACCGTTGGAGGGAATGAAACGCAGGCGCAGGAAGGCCCCGTGACGGCAACGAATGTTGTGCACGGGTTTTTCCAACGGGAGGTGGCTGGACACCTGCCTGGCGCCAACAGGAACAAGGGATCCGACGACATGCACATGTATCGCTCGCATACCTGTTCGGAACTCGGGACTTCCGACGTCGGGAAGACCGTTCGGCTGTCCGGGTGGGTTCAGCGGGTTCGCGATCACGGCGGACTCCTGTTCGTCGACCTGCGCGATCATTACGGTGTTACCCAGATTCTGGCCGACCCCGACAGCGATGCGTTTCACCAGGTCGAGGCGCTGCGTTCGGAGTGGGTGATCCGGATCGACGGGGAGGTCAGGGCCAGGTCGCCCGAGCTGGTCAATCCGAAGATCAAGACCGGCGAAATCGAGGTGTTCATTCGATCGCTGCACGTTCTCAGCAAGGCGGATGAACTGCCCTTGCCGGTTTTCGGAGATCACGACTACCCGGAAGAAACGCGCCTCCGGTACAGGTTTCTCGACCTCAGGCGGCAGCGGTTGCACGCAAACATGATGCTGCGTTCCGCGGTCATTTCGTCGCTCAGGGACAGGATGGTCGACCTGGGTTTCGGCGAATTCCAGACTCCCGTCATTGCCACGTCGTCACCCGAAGGAGCACGGGATTTCCTGGTGCCGTCGCGATTGCATCCCGGAAAATTCTACGCGCTGCCGCAAGCTCCACAACTGTTCAAGCAACTGATCATGGTTGCCGGCTTCGACAAGTATTTCCAGATTGCCCCGTGTTTCCGGGATGAAGACCCCCGCGCCGACCGTTCGCCCACGGATTTCTATCAACTCGACATGGAAATGAGCTTCGTGACGCAGGACGACGTGCTCGAGACGATCGAACCGGTGATGCGGGGGGTGTTCGAAGAATTCGGCGACGGGCTTCCGGTGACCGCAGGCGTTCCAAGGATCGCCTACCGAGACGCGATGAGCTTGTACGGAACGGACAAACCGGATCTCAGGAATCCCCTGAAAATGCAGGTAGTCTCGGAGCATTTTGCCGAATCGGGCTTTCGCGTGTTCGCATCGCTTCTTCAACGTCCCGGAACCGAAGTTCGCGCGATTCCGGCGCCCGGCGGCGGTTCGCGGCGTTTCTGCGACCGCATGGATGCATACGCACGATCCGAAGGGCTGCCGGGAATGGGATACATTTTCTGGCGCCGGATTCCCGACAATCCCGATTGCGTCGAAGGCGCGGGCCCGCTGGCCAAGAACATCGGCCCCGAACGCACGGAGGCGATCCGGGCCCAATTGGGCCTTGGCGTCGGAGATGCGGCGTTTTTCCTGGGAGGCTTTCCCGCGACATTCGAAGGTATCGCGGCCAAGGCTAGAGACGTCATCGGCAAGGAACTGAAACTGACCGACCTGGAGAGATTCGAGCTTTGCTGGATCGTCGACTTTCCCATGTACGAAAAGGACCGGGAATCGGGCAGGATAGATTTCAGCCACAACCCGTTTTCGATGCCCCAGGGGAGCAGGGAAGCCCTCGAGAATTCGGACCCTCTCGACGTGCTCGGGTACCAGTACGACCTGGTCTGCAATGGTCACGAGCTGGTTTCAGGGGCAATTCGCAATCACGAGGTCGACATCATGCGCCGGGCCTTCAGCATTGCAGGGTACGACGACGAGGAGGTCGAAGCGAGGTTCGGCGGGCTCTGCCGGGCATTTTCCTATGGCGCGCCGCCCCATGGCGGATGCGCCGTCGGAATAGACCGGCTGGTCATGCTGCTTGCCGGAGAGACGTCGATTCGCGAGGTCATCATGTTCCCGATGAATCAGCGGGCAGAGGATCTCATGATGGGAGGACCGACCGAACCGACGAATGCGCAGCTTCGGGAGCTCGGACTGCAGATCGTCCCTCAGGGCGAGGATTGAACAGGGCCGTGGCGAAACCGGGTGACCGGGCAGGGGTTTCCGCGGCTGCTGCATGGCTCGCCCGGGTTACGGCATGAACCCGGTTCTTGGCCCGATCGTTCGCAACTGGCGGGAGCCGGAAAGACCTGGTCGCATCGAACTCGAAGGGGTTTATGCCCGGCTCGAGCCCCTGGAGTCCGGTCGTCACTGTCGCGAGCTGTATTCCGCCTACCAGGAAGATCGCGAAGGGAGGGTCTGGGATTACCTGCCGTACGGGCCGTTCGATTCGCTCGCCGGCTATATTTCCTGGATTGACGAGGCGGCCTTGTCGAATGACCCCTTGTTCTTTGCCATTCGCGACAAGATTTCCGGCCGGGCGGGTGGCGTCGCCTCCTATCTTCGGGTGAAACCGGCCCAGGGGTCCATCGAGGTCGGGCACATCAATCTCGCGCCGGCTCTCCAACAGACGCGGGCGGCCACCGACGCCATGTACCAGATGATGAAATGGGCGTTCAGCGCCGGATATCGACGGTATGAATGGAAGTGCAACGCCCTCAACATCCGTTCGCGCAAGGCTGCCGAGAGGCTGGGCCTGTCGTATGAAGGCGTATTCCGGCAAGCGACGATTTCGAAGGGAAGGAACCGGGACACGGCGTGGTTCGCGGCGATCGACGGGGAATGGCCGGCGCTTGAGCGGGCCTTCGAAAACTGGCTTTCCGCGGAGAACTTTGACGGAAACGGTCGACAACGACGCCGACTTGCGGCAATGACCCTGCCGATACTTGCGACACGTGACCCGATCTTGTCCGGGCAATTGGTTCCGGGGCACGATCGCCACGGAAAAGGCCCCGAAGCACATTGAATTCGGGGATCGACCAAAGAGAAGGAGCATTTCCGCTGGAAAGAAACACTGACGCGTTGAACTTTCTGCTGACCAGGCGCTCCCGGCCGGCGAAGACCCTGTCAGGCCCGCCGCCAGGACGCGCGGAGCTGCAGACGATCCTGACCGCTGCGGCGCGATCGCCTGACCATGGAATGCTGGAACCCTGGCGTTTCGTCGTGCTCGAACGACCGGCCCTGGACAGAATCGCGAAGATAGCCGAAGCACGGGCTGCGGAGCGCGGACTCGATCCGGCCGCCGTCGAAAAGGCGCGATCCGGATTTGCGAACTCTCCGCTCATTGTCGCTGTCATTTCGTCGCCGCAGCCATCTGAAAAGATTCCTCAGGTCGAACAGACCCTCTCCGCGGGAGCCGTGTGTCTTGCCTTGCTGAACGCCGCGCTTGCCAGCGGCTGGGGAGCGAACTGGCTGACATCCTGGCTTGCGCTCGACCGGGAGTTCCTGACCTCGGCGTTTGGACTCGAAGACCATGAATTCGTCGTGGGGTTCGTCCACATGGGTGTCGCGAAACATGAACCGCCGGAACGCCCCAGGCCGAATGTCGAGGCAAAGACGACCTGGATGGCAGAATGAATCGCGTGGCTGCCGTGAGCGGACGGGCAACTGGCCGCGGGCGACAGGCTTACGCTCGGCGTCATACCTGATGCATTCATTGAGCCGGAATGCGACGGATTCGGGGTGACGGCAGAAGTCAGGTTTGTGGAAAACCTGGGCAGTACCTTGCTCCTCTGTGCCCCGGATTTCCCCTCGGGCACGCTCGTCTTCGAATCGAGGGCAACCTTTACCCCCGAACCGGGACCCGTGGAGGTCTCGATCGACCCGGCACGAATCAACCTGTTCAACGGGGCAGGCCGGGCCATACGGATCGTGAACTGACCCCGCGAGCCAAAGGGACCGACCGGATTCCAGCGTCGACGAAAATGAGAAACGCCCCGGTTTGGCCGTGTTCGGCGGTCGTCCGATTACTGGATGCCGCCAACCAGCACCCGAATCAGAGCCAATAGCTTTCCGGGTTCCGTGCGTAGTCCTGCAAGATGCAGGAATAGACCGCCGTCGGATCGAAGGGATAGCGGGCCTCGATTTCCGGGGTGAGGGTGACGCCGATTCCCGGAGCGTCCGGCGGCCCGAGCCGGCCGTCGCGAATCCGGCGCTGCCCTGCCAGCATTTCGTCTCCCAGGGGGAAGTCCAGCATCGGATGCTCGACCAGCCTGCCGCCGCCCGCTATGGCACAGTGATAACTCGCCATGATGGCCGCGGCACCTCCCCAGGCGTGCACGACCACATCCGTATCCAGGCGCCCGGATGATTCGAAGACCTCCATTACCGGGGAAATACCGCCTATGACCGATGCGTCCGGCTGCACGAAGTCGTAGACGCCCGCCTGCATCCTGCGGATCATTTCTCCGGGTGTCGTGATGATTTCGCCTCCGCAGACCTTTGCTGCGACACGGTTCCGCAGGTCCCTGAACCCTTCCGGGCAATCCGGGCCGACTGCCTCTTCGAGGAACACGACCCGGTGGTCGGAAGAGGCATGTACCCGTTCGAGGAAATTGACCACGTCGTCCACTTCCTGTGGCGGGTCCGCAAGGTTCTGGCACATGTCCACGCCGACCCGGATGCCGCGCCGTCCCGCCTCGTTGACAGCCCACGCAGTCCGGTTGATATCCTCCTTCACCGCGCGAATCTTGTAGAGCGTGATTCCGAGCGCCTCGAGCTGACCAAATTCGGCCTGGAAGTGTTCGCGCGAATCGCAGCATCCGCCGCTTCCGTAGACCTCGATTTCGCATTCGCCGGTGCCACCAAGATATGCGAACAGCGGCTGCTCCCGGGATTTTGCGGCCGCGTCGTGCAGGGCGATGTCGATTGCGGAGAGGACATGCCGGGCTGCGCCCTGGAGTGACCAGTAGTCGCAGAGACTCCGGATGTCGGCCGTGCGGCGAGAAATATCCAGTGCGTCCTTGCCGAGGAGCACCGGCGTGCAAAGCTCGACAATAGCCCGGAAAACCAATGGGGCGAACACAGCGAGGTAACCCTCGCCGATCCCCGTCTCGCCATTTGACAGGGTGATTTCGACCATGCCGACCGTACGCTTGGGGCCGTTCGGGAAACACTCCAGGATCTCCGCGTCTTCGGCGAAAGAATACGGGGAACTCAGCAGGACGCACCTGACCGCCTCGATCGTAACCATCAATACCCCCGGGAAAGTCTGACGATCCCCTTCAGTGGCTCTGCACGGTTGAACCGGTGAAGGTTGCTTTCGAAGTAATCGATCTTGCGGTCGAGTTCGTTCTCGAATCCGCCGGCACTGTGCTGGGTCAGAAGCAGGTTCGGGCAGCTCCAGAACTTGTGCTCGCGCGGTAGCGGTTCGACCGTGGTCACATCGATGACCGCGCCCGAAAGATCGCCGGCATGGAGCCTTTCGGCGAGCGCAGCCTCGTCGAGCAGGGATCCGCGACCGGCATTGACGAGGATTGCGGATGACGGGATTCGAGCCAGGCGTTCCCGGTCGAACACACCGGCCGTACCGGTGGTGTGGGGCGCGACGCAGACGACGACGTCCGCGCCTTCCAGTGCGCGGTCAAGTGCATCGGCTTCCCAGTCCCTGCCGAAGGATCGAATTCGGCAGCCGAAAGGCTGCAGGATCTCGGCCAGCCTCCGGTTGATCGTCCCGAAACCGAAGAACACGACCGCCGCATTGGCAAGCATCCGGAGTTCGGGCCGTATCGCCGCTCCACGCCAATGTCGGCGGGCCTTGAGTTCGGCGAACTCATCCATTCCCCGCATGAGCGCGAGGATGCCCGCAAGGCAGGTCTCGGCAACCGGTTCGGCGTAGAATCCCGAGAGGTTGGTGACGACCGGCTGCTGCCGGTTCTCGGCATGATCCCAGGCGAGCGCCTCGAATTCTCCGAACCCCGTTGAATCCAGTTGCAGCCACTGCAGCACACGGCATTGCGCCAGCCAGTCCGGGGGCGGATTTCCGAAGATGATCCGGCTCGAAAGGAACTCCTCTTCCACGTCTTCGAAGGAAGTTCCCGGCCGGCAGAAATGCACGTCTTCCCGGGCCGCAAGCCTGCGAATCCGGTCCTGCCGGTCACTGTCGAAATCCAAGTAGACGAAAATCCCCATTCGCGGATTCCGTCATCCGGTCCTGTCCGGGTACGGTTCGCCGCGCCCCGCGAGACGACCGGCGCGCCGCCCGGCCATCATGGGCTGCCGCCGAGTCGCGGCGCGCCGATTTCCTTGAGCATGTCAAGGGTTTCCCGGCGGTAATGCTGCCGAATGTCCCGGGTCGGCGGCCGACATCGGCTCGACGGAAGCCCGACAAGTTCCATGCAGAGCTTGTCAAGGTAGCCGTCGCCGCTGGTGAACTCCCGCTCGATGCGCGTCCACAGCTTGTAGAAGGGCATTGCCTCCCGGACCAGCATACGGGCAATTCCCGTGAAATCGCCCGCCTCGGCCCTGTCGACCAGGCGAATTCCCCATTCCGGCCAGAAATTGCAGTTGTGAACCTCGAATGCGCGGGCGCCGAGGGCGGGCATGGCGCTGACGGCAAAGAACAGGTTGTTGTCGATGATCGTAAACCGGTCGGAAAAGTTCGAGGTCACATCCTCGAATTCCATCGCGTCCGTTCGCGGGACCGCCCATTTCAGTCCTGTCACATTCGGGATATCCGCCAGCCGCCCGACCATTTCGAAGGAAATGTTCGAACTGGTCCAGAAGGTGTTGTAGATGATTATGCCGACATCGGGCGCGGCCTCGGCCGCCGCCCTGACAAACTCCTCGAAGTCACCTTCGGTGTGGGTGAAGTAGAACGGGCAGGAAACCTGGATGAAGTTCGCACCGACCCTGGACGCAGCGCGGGCAAGCCTCTGGAGTTCCAGCGTGCTCGTGGTCTGCGCCCCCATCGCCACCGGGGCCTTTCCGGAAACCTCCTCCACGACGATCTCGGTCACGCGGACGCGTTCCTCGAAGGTCAGTGTGGAGAAGTCACCCGCCGCACCTGCGGCGAGAAAGGTCGCATAGCGGCCGGTCAGCCCGGTATCGATGAGAAACCGCACGTGTTCGCGGAGCGCCGGTTCATCGACGGGGAGATCCGGTTGATCCCGAAACGGTGTCGGAACTGTGACGTAACAGCCTTCCAGGCGTTTTCTGAGTGCCTCGTAGTCCATGTGTTCTAAGTACTTGCTGGTCCTCACTGGCGAACCCGGGAGCATTCCCGTCCCCGCACGTGATGCCGAACATCAACAGTGAAGCCACCGAATATCACCAAGACGGCCAGCCTGCACCACCCAAGGCAGCAACCTGGAGCGAAGCGACGCGATCAAGCCGTTTTTGGCAAGCAGGTCTCCTTTTTTCCGGGTCAATTTGGGCAGGTTATCTTCCGGAAGGCCCTGTTGCAAGGATCGGGTTGCCCTGTTCATCGCACGGAATGCCGAAATTTCGACCGGCCCTTTCCCGTGCATTCGGCATGTTCCCGGCGGCGACGCAGGGGCATTTGGATGATCCCTTGCCGGCGCGGCCGCGGCGCAATGCGGCGGTTCACGCCTGCGGCACGTCCCGAAAGGGCCAACGCCAACAGTGGCTGATGATTCCACAAAACGGGACTCGATGCACGGGCCACGGGCGATGGACACCACGGTCACTGTCAGGAATCCAGGTAACCCGGAAACGGGCCGATGGCCGCGTTCGCGAGCCAATGCTCAACGAATTCGCCGACCGAGCGAAAGCAAATCAGCGAAACCGACTCCTGATCGGGCATCCAGACGGCTACAGGAACCTGGCCCAACCTTGTTCGGATAAAGTCTCCTGGCCCGAACGCCTCGCGCGACAGGTTCGACGGACATCCCCTCGCAAGAACCTCGCGCGCCGACGGGCCACGGATATTGACCGTTATTCGCGCATCGGAAACGTCCGACAAAAGCACGTTTTCTCCGCCGAGCGCATCTTCGAGACCGGCAAGCACCGTTTCGACATCGTTCCGCGGCACGCTGATCAGGAGTTCGTCATGCGACATCCAGGCAACGGAGCCGTCATCGCCGAATTCTATGCGGCGGCGTTCCGGAACCGCGCACCCGAACGCATTCCGGATTACCTGGACCAGAGTCTCGGTGCCCGGATCTCCGCGGAGCGTGATCATGCCGACAGGTTCGGCCCGGACGAGCATTGCACGGGCACCCGTATTCCGGACTGGTCCCTCGTCATGTGACATCGAGGCCGGCATCACGGCAGAAACTGCGGATCGACGATTCGGACCTGAACCGGGTCGCCGCCTTGCGGACGAAAACTGATCACTTCGCCCTTTCTTTCCGGACCCCTCTGCACGAGACCAAGCGCGATCGAGCGTTTCAGCGTAGGTGACCAATAGGTCGATGTTACCCGCCCGATCATGTCTGGCGCCCCGCCAGGTCTCTTCGCTCCACCCGTAGCGTAGGCGCCGTCCGGGAGTACCCGGTCCGGGTCAAGCGTCTCGAGGCCGACATATTGCCATCGCTCCGGGTCGGTCAGGAACGGCCGTGCCTGCGCACGTTTCCCGAGAAAGTCTTCCTTCTTTCCCGATACGGCCCAATGCAGACCAAGATCCTGCGGTGTGACCGTGCCGTCGGTCTCGTCACCGATCATGATGAAGCCCTTTTCCGCCCGCATGACGTGAAGCGCCTCGGTACCGTAAGGCATGATTCCATGTGGCTCTCCCTCCTGCAACAAACGCTCCCAGAGCTCCAATCCGCGCGACGCCGGCACCTGAATCTCGTAGCTCAGTTCGCCGGAAAACGAGATGCGAAAGACACGTGCGGCGATGCCTCCGACCTGGGTGTCCACGAAACCCATGAACGGCAGCGCGGCGTCCGAAATGCCGGGCCCGCCCGTCTGCCCGAGGACTGAAGCGGCTTGCGGCCCGACGATACCGATCTGGGCGAATTGTTCCGTCAGGTTGATCGTCCAGACCTTCCAGGTCCACCATTCCGTCTGCAGCCACTCCTCCATCCAGGCATGGATTCGGTCGGACCCGCCCGACGTTGTGTGGCACAGGAAACTGTCCCCGGAGAGTCGGGCAACCACGCCGTCATCGATGACAAACCCATTCTCGTTGCACATCAACCCGTAGCGGCACTTTCCCGGCTTCAGTGACGACATCATGCCCGTATACATCATGTCCATGAAACGCGGAGCGTCCGGGCCCTTGACCAGGATCTTGCCGAGCGTCGATGCATCGAGCAGGCCCACCCGCTGCCGGGTGTTGAGGATTTCCCTGTTGACGGCCTCCCCGGTCGTCTCCGCGCCACTCAGGTAGCAGAACGGCCTGCGCCAGTCAGCGACCGGCTCCCAATACGCGCCGTTGTCGTCATGCCATCCATCGATCGGCGTCTTCCGGGTCGGCTTGAAGAGGGAACCGCGCGCTTCCCCGGCAATCGTTCCGAAGGCGACCGGAATGTAAGGTGGTCGAAACGTCGTTGTCCCAACGTCTTCGATATCCCGGTCAAGGCAACGCGCAAGCACCGAAAGGCCAATGATGTTGGACAGCTTGCCCTGGTCGGTCGCCATGCCGAGCGTCGTGTAACGCTTGGCATGTTCGACGGATTCGAACCCTTCCCGCACCGCGAGTTCGATGTCCGAAACCTTGACGTCGTTCTGGAAATCGAGAAATGCCTTCGACCGCAGGCCCGGTGCCGTGCGCATTGGCAGGATCCATGTGGACCCGGGGGGGTCTTCGGTTGGCGCCGATACGTGCGGCAAGTCAGACGAACCGTCGTTCCGGTCATGACCGGCCCGTCGCGCGGCCTCCCGGCCCGCGGCGTCGGCATTGGCGGGGATGTCGCGGGTAGTCATGATACCATTCGCACTTCCGCACGGAATGACCATCTCCCTCCCGTCGGCTCCCCTGGGCGGAAGGTCCGGGTTCGGGCAGAAACAGGACCAGTCCCGGTTCCACGCCAGTTTCCCGCCGCAGTGAGACCAGAGGTGAACGGCCGGTGACCAGCCTCCGGACATGGCGACGGCGTCGCAGGCGACGCGTTCACCGGCCGGCCCGCTGCCGCCCGAAAGGCAGATTTCAACCTCCCTGACCCGGCGGGTTCCCCGTGCCCTCGAAACGGCGGCACCCGGAATGACTTGCAGTCCTGCCTCTCTTGCGGCCGCAACCTGCCTGCCTTCGGCCGAAGCCCGCGTGTCCACGATGGCCGGGACCTCGATGCCCGCCTGCGAAAGCCGGGCCGCAGTCAGGTAGGCGTTGTCGTTGTTTGTGACGACCACGACCCTGTCGCCGACCCCGACGCCGTAATCGACGGCGTAGTCCCGCGCCGCGGAAGCCAGCATGACTCCCGGGATATCGTTTCCCGCGAACGCGAGTGGCCGCTCGATCGCCCCGGTTGCCATGACGATCATGCGTGCGCGAATGCGCCACAATCTCTGGGCGGGACGACCCGACTCGGTGCATCCGTTCTGCAGGTTTTCGCAGGCCAGAACGTAGCCGTGGTCGTAGACTCCGAGAACGGTCGTTCGTTTTCGGACCGTTACCCCCGCCTTCGTCTTCAGGGATGTGACCGTTTTCCGGGTCCATTCATCCGCATCCTGTCCGTTGACCGAGGTGTCGTCCACTGCCATCCGTCCGCCGAAACAGCCGCCCTGTTCGAGAAGCAGGACGCGTGCGCCGGAATTGGCCGCGGTCCCGGCCGCGATCAGTCCGGCCAGACCGCCCCCGACGACCAGGACATCCGTATGGGCGTGGAAGTGTTCGTAGGTGTCGGGATCGCTGTCCGCAGGCGGGTTCCCCAAACCCGCGGCGCGCCGGATGAGCGGTTCGAAGAGGTGCTTCCAACCGAAACGGGGGCTCATGAAGGTCTTGTAGTAGAAACCTGCGGCGAACATCGGCGCCAGGAAACCCGAAACGGCTCCGAGATCGAATTCAAGGCTCGGCCAATGATTCTGGCTCGAACAGCGCAGCCCCTCGTGCAGGATAACGGTCGTTGCCCGCTGGTTGGGCTGCCTGTGCGCGCCCGCCCCGGTTTCGACCAGCGCATTCGGCTCTTCAGGTCCCGAAGCCACGATCCCCCGGGGCCGGTGATACTTGAACGACCGTCCGACCAGCACCTGGTCGTTGGCAAGGAGCGCGGACGCAATGGTGTCGCCCTTCAGGCCCGACAGTTTCCGGTTGTTCCAGAAAAATCCAAGGGGTTGGTCCCGGTCGACCAGGCGGCCTCCCTCGGGCAAACGTCCGCTCATCCCCGGCCCCCCCGCCAGTCGGGGCGTTTCGCCCTGATGCGTTCCTTGATCCAGTCCGGAGGCTCCAGTGTTTGTGCCGGGTAGGTTCCGAAGACCTCGTGCGTTCGCGTGCACCTCGCGGCATGGAACCATTTCCCGCACCCGAACGCATGCCGCCATCGTTCGAAGTGAACGCCATCGGGGTTGACGCGAAGAAACAGGTAATCCTCGAAATCCTCGTCGCTCGAGCCGGGACCGTGACGGGCAATGTGAGCCTGTCCACCGCCGGCCAGTTCGGTTTCGTCCGCCTCCGCACCGCAATACGGGCACGTCAGTTGAAGCACCGTGTTCCCCCTCGTTCCCTGTAGTGACCTGCCGGTGCCGGACAATCCCGAGCCCGGTTCAATTCCTGCCGGGGCGACTGGCGACGCATCCGCTCCACCCGACGACCGTGCATCGCCTGCGATCTGCGCCCGCCCGTCAATGCGCCACCCCGGCGGCGACGCTCTCATCGATGAACCGCCCCTCGCGGAATCGGTCGAGGCTGAACGGTGCCGCCAGCCGACCGGGCTCACCTTTCGCGATCAACTCCGCCATGGCCCAGCCGGACCCCGGGATCGCCTTGAAACCGCCCGTACCCCAGCCGCAATTGATGTAACAGTTGTCCAGCGGTGTTTTCGAAATGATCGGGGATCGATCGCCGGTCATGTCGACAATCCCCGCCCATTGCCGGAGCATCTTGAGACGGGAAATGATCGGAAAGGTTTCGACCAGGGCGCGAACTGTTTCCTCGATGTGATGAAATGAACCGCGCTGCGAGTAGTTGTTGAAGCCGTCGGCCCCGCCTCCGATCACCATCTCGCCCTTGTCGGACTGGGACATGTACCCGTGAACGGTATTGGCCATGACGACGATGTCCATGCAGGGTTTGACCGGTTCGGAAACCAGGGCCTGCAGCGCAACGGATTCGATCGGAAGCCGGAACCCGGCCATTCCGGAAAGGATGCCGGAGTGCCCCGCAACAACAATTCCGAGCTTTCGACAATCGATCGGCCCGCGGCTCGTTTCGACACCAGTGACGGCACCCCGTGACTTGTTGATCGCGGTAACCGCGCAATTCTCGATTATATCCATGCCCATCGCCGAGGCGGCACGGGCGTAACCCCAGGCAACGGCATCGTGCCGTGCGGTTCCTCCTCGGGGCTGCCAAAGCGCGCCGAGCACGGGGTAGCGCGGTCCGTCAATGTTGATGATCGGGCAGAGTTCCTTCACGCGTTCGGGCCCGATGAACTCTGTTTCGACTCCCTGGATCCCATTGGCCTGTGCTGTTCGCTGATAACCTCGTACCTCATGGTGGGTCTGGGCGAGCATCGCGACCCCACGTGGACTGAACATCACGTTGTAGTTGAGGTCCTGGCTGAGCGTTTCGTAGAGAGCCCGGGCCTTTTCGTAGATTGCCGCGGATGCATCCTGAAGGTAGTTCGAGCGGATGATCGTGGTGTTGCGGCCGGTATTCCCGCCGCCGAGCCAGCCTTTTTCGACGATTGCCACGTTTCTGATGCCGTGGTTGCGCCCGAGGTAATAGGCCGTCGCGAGTCCATGCCCTCCGGCGCCGACGACTACGACGTCGTAGGCGCGCCCGGGGTCGGGAGAGCGCCAGGCTCGTTCCCAACCGGAGTTGCGGCGGAATGCCTCCCTGGCGATGGCAATTGCCGAGTACCGCTTCATCAACCGCAGCTACCCCATGCTTTTTGTTCCGGCGACGCACAGATGATCCGGACCGACCGGACCGGACCCGACCGGCGAGTATGTGCACATAGACATGATTCGCGCCGATTTCCATGCGCCGTATCGCCATGAGGGCGGCGAACGAAAGAAGTCCCTGAGCCGTCGGAAGATCGCGCATGTTCGCCGGCAGCGGCAGCACTTCCCGGATCAGCCAAAAAAATGGTACGATTGCCTGCGGCGGCGCGAGGCATGCCCGGCTGAAACCGGGCCGGATCGCGAGCGTCATTGAACGCCAATGGGAGTTGCCGATATCCAATGTTCTGGCTTGTCGTCGGACTAATCCTGGCCGCCGTGATCGCCGCCGCCGTCAGGCCCCTCGTAAGCGGGAAGGAATCCTTCGGAACGCCGTCGTCGCACGACCTGGGCGTATTCAAGGACCAGTTGGCTTCGGTGGATGCGGATGTCGCTCGCGGTGTGCTTACGGAAGATCAGGCGGGTCCGACACGTCTTGAAATCTCGCGGCGAATCCTTGCTGCCGACAGAAGATCTCGCGAAGAATCCGGATCCGGTCCCGCCGGCAGGACCGCAACCCGCATTGCGGTCGCGCTCCTCGTGGTTTTCCTGGGCGTGGGCAGCCTTGGCCTCTACGGCCTGGTCGGCTCGCCGGGGTTGCCCGACCTTCCGCTGTCGGAACGGATACGCGTGATGAATGCAAATCGTCCCGGTCAGCTTGATGCCGAGCGCATGGTGCGTTTCCCGGCGATCGAGCCGGCAGGACAGGAGGAAGAACTCGTTCGGCAGCTCCGGGCTGTCGTCTCGTCCCGTCCCGATGACGTGACCGGATTGAAACTCCTCGCCAGGCACGAGGCAATAATTGGCCGGCTGTTCGAGGCCAGGCAGGTCCAGGCGCGCGTGATCGATGCGCTGGGTACCGAAGCAGGAGCCGAAGACTTCAATGACCTTGCCGTCTACATGATTGGCGCGGCCGGGGGCTATATCTCTCCCGAGGCCGAGGCCGTCCTTTCGCGGGCACTGGAGAGGGATCCGGAAAACAGGCGTACGCGGCATCTCTCGGCGATTGCCCTGTTGCAGGCCGGGCGCAAGGCGCAGGCGATCCGGACCTGGCAGCAACTGCTTACCGAAGCACCTGTTCATCCTTCGGCAGAGGAAATCCGACAAATCCTCGAGGCAGCAAGTGATCGCCCCTCGGCCAGCCGTATATCCGAGGCATTTGAAACGGATCGAACCGGAGCAGGTTTCAATGGGGGCGATTGGGTGGCGAATCCGGAACGCGGGAATACCACCCTACGTCCCGAAGCAGAACAAGGAGCCGGAAACGGGACCCCCGCAGATTCGCGACCCGACAGCGCGCCGGCGCCGGCCGGCTCCGGTGCGGACGTTCCCGACATCGGAGGTATCGGCCAGTGACGGGCGTATTCGACGACGCAAGGGAATTTGCGGCGAACATCGCCGGCAATCAACCGCTCATGTCGCTGGACCTGGGGGACAAGACGATCGGCGTCGCCGTTTCGGACCGCATATGGTGCGCGGCCAGTCCGCGCGAGTCAATTCGCCGAAAGAAGGGGTCGTTCACGCGAATCGTCGCGAGGCTGGCCGAAATCGCCGCTGAATCCGGTTGCACCGGCGTGGTTGTCGGCCTCCCGAAAAACATGGACGGCTCCGAGGGTCCCAGGTGCCAGTCGGCGAGGGCGATCGCCGACAATGTCTGCGCATGTCTCGGAATTCCCGTATTGTTGTGGGACGAACGGTTGTCGACAATTGCCGCGGAACGGGTTCTGCTCGAGGCCGACCTGTCGCGAAAGCGGAGAAAGGAAGTGGTTGACAGCGTGGCTGCTGCCTACATCTTGCAGGGAGTCCTGGCGCACATGAGAAACCTGAAGGAGCTACCGGATGACCAGCGCCCGATCATCGGAAATCTGGAAAAGGGATGAGGTGGATTCCCCATGTGTCAGCGTATGCCTGGTTCACCCGGACGCCGGAATCTGTCTCGGCTGTCATCGGACGCGGGCGGAAATCGAAGGATGGAACGACCTGTCCCCGGATGAGCGGGCACTCATTCTCGACGAACTCCCTGGCCGGGAAAAGTTGCTTCGCGGCCACCGGCGGCGGCGGGGGTCTCGTCGCGGCCAACGCGCCGGGGCGCGGCGCCCGGGTGGCGGGAGCATGGCGAAACCGCCGGACCTTTCGTAAGTTTTCCGGCAAACCGGCAGATCCGGAGGTCTGACAATCTCGAATGCGTCAGGATCTTGAAATCATCAGGGCGCTTCCCGTTTGGTCGGGACCGGTCTCGCTGACCAGGCTGAGCGGCGGAATCACGAACGTCAATTACCTTGCAGACGACGGGGGGCGCCGTTTCGTTGTCCGCTGCGGTGACGACATTCCTGTTCACCATATCATGCGTTTCAATGAACTGTCGGCCAGTCGCGCCGCGAGCGCCGCCGGAATCTCCCCTGAGGTCGTCTACCACCAGCCCGGAATCCTGGTTCTCGACTACATCGAAGGCCGCACTCTTGAAGCGCGTGACTTCCACGACCGGCAAACCCTTGAACGCGCGCTTTCGGTTGTCACCTCGTGCCACGCGGACATCCCGAAACATCTCCACGGGCCTGCCCTGATGTTCTGGGTCTTTCACGTGATCCAGAGTTATGCAGCTGATCTCGAAGCCGTGAAAAGCCCTTATGTGCAGCTGTTGCCGGAGTTGCGCGCGGCCGCGGAGTCGCTGGAGATTACCGTGTCACCCGTTGAAATCGTCTTTGGCCACAATGATCTTCTCGCGGCGAATTTCATCGACGACGGAACGAGAATCTGGTTGATCGACTGGGACTACGCGGGATTCAATTCGCCCCTTTTCGACCTGGGCGGCCTCGCGTCGAACAACGAACTTGATGAAGCCCAGGAACGCTGGATGCTCGATACCTATTTCGCGCGCACGGTCACCGATCAGCTTCTCGGGCAATACCACGCAATGAAATGCGCATCGCTCCTGCGCGAGACCATGTGGAGCATGGTGTCTGAAATCCATTCGAAAATCGACTTTGACTATCGTGCCTATTCCGAAGACAACCTTGCCCGGTTCAGGTCGACCTACAGCCAATACTTCAAGTCCTGATCCATTCCAATGGGCGCGTTACCGGATACGGCAGGTGTGGTCATCATCGGCGGCGGCGTTGCCGGCTGTTCGACCGCGTATCACCTCGGCAAGCTCGGGTGGACCGACACCGTTCTTCTTGAACGCCGTTCCCTGACTTCGGGGACCACCTTTCACGCTGCCGGCTTGGTCGGGCAGCTACGCGCGCACTCGTGCATCACCGAATTGCTCAGGTATTCGGTTGACTTGTACCAGCGGATCGAGGCCGAGACCGGAATCGCCACCGGGTGGAAAATGACCGGCGGACTGAGACTGGCGTGCTGTCCGGATCGACTGAAAGAACTTCGGCGCCAGGCATCCCTCGCCCGATCGTTCGGCCTCGACATGGAGATCCTGACTCCGGGTGAAGCCCGAACGCTGTGGCCTCCCATGTCGACGGATGACGTCGTCGGAGCGACATTCCTGCCCACCGACGGACAGGTCAATCCGTCGGACCTGACCGCTGCGCTTGCGAAAGGCGCGCGGATGACCGGTGTCAGGATCCTGGAAAACACCGAGGTCTTGTCGGTAGAAGTCGATTCGTGCGGGAAGGCGGTCACGGCGGTCGAAACCGGCAGGGGTCGCATCACCTGCGGCGCGGTGGTTTGTTGTGCCGGGCAATGGACGCGTTGGCTTGCCGCTTCGGTCGGCGTGTCTGTCCCGCTGGTTCCCCTGTTGCATCAATACCTGGTCACGACTCCGGTTGCCGGGTTACCCGCCACTCTGCCGACGCTGAGGGACCCTGACCGATTAACCTATTTCAAGGAGGATGCCGGGAGGCTGGTGATGGGAGGATACGAACCGAATCCGGTGCCATGGACCGGGGGAGGAAGTCAGGATGATTCTCACTTCAGCCTTCTTCCCCCGGACTGGGATCAATTCGAGCAGCTGATGCAACCCGCAATAGACCGGGTTCCGGCACTGGAGACCGCCGGCGTTCGGCAACTGATCAACGGGCCGGAGAGTTTCACTCCCGACGGCCATTTCATCCTCGGAGAGGCTCCGGAACTGCGGGATTTCTATGTCGGCGCGGGCTTCAACGCCTTCGGGATTGCGGCGGCGGGCGGTGCGGGCATGGCGTTGGCGAGACTGGTCTGCGAACGCGAGCCGCCATTCGATCTCGGGCCTGTCGACATTCGCAGGTTCGGCGCGCCCCACCGGAACCGGGATTGGGTCGGGAAACGTACGCGCGACGCCTACGCTGCCCACTATTCCCAGGCGCGGCCGCGGGGAGGTGCCGTTGCCGGACGCCCGTACCGGCACCTGGTTCTGCACGATGAACTCAGGTCGGCAGGCGGCCGGTTCGGCGAAAAATTCGGCTGGGAACAGGTCGACTGGTTCGCCGGCCGGGACCCGGGAGGCGAAAAGTTCGCGTCCCCGGGCATCGGAACGACGTCCATGAACGAGGCGGTTGCCGGGGAAACCCATGCCGCGATGACCACCGCCGTGCTTGCCGACAGGTCATCGTGCGCCAAACTCCGGATCACGGGTCCAGACGCGTGCGAAGCCTTGAAATCGGTCGCCGCCAGCGAGGTTTCGGGTCCCGTTGAAACAGTCGTCCATACACCGATGCTGAACGACAGGGGAGGGATCGAGTGTGATGCCGTGGTGGCGAGAATTGCCCCCGACGACTATTGCCTGGTTGGCGGTGTCGGAACGGCAACCCGGATTTCGCACTGGATTCGCAGGTGGAGCGACGGCGCGGATCGGTTCGAACTCCGGGACCGCACCGAGGAATCCTGCGTTCTCTCCCTCCTGGGTCCGGAAGGGCGCGCCATATTGGGCTCGGTTACCCCGGACGACGTTTCGGAAGCAGGGTTTCCAGTTGGCCGGGCGCGGCATGTTCGAATCGGCCATGAGAGCTGTCTGGCAATACGCACCACGTCGGCTGCCGGGCCGGTCTGGGAATTGCATATGCCAAACGGTGCCGGCAGGACAGTTTACCGGGCTCTTGTCGAATCGGGGCAGGAATTCGGGCTGAGGCCAGCAGGTGATCTTTGTCTCGAGAGTCTTCGGCTGGAGGCAGGCCGCCCTTCCTGGGGAACTGATATCGGGCCTGACACAACCCCCCTGGAGGCAGGCCTGGAGTGGGCAACCGGAATCGATCGGGGGTGGGATTTCAAAGGGCGAGACGCATTGATCGAGCAGCGAAGGACCGGAATGACGAAGATCTGGGCAGGCTTTTCGACCGGGCGACAGGACGTCGAACTGGTTGGCGGTGAGGCAATTTTCCGGAACGGCCGGAATGTCGGCTGGCTGACCAGCGGGGGATTTGGCCACAATGCAGGACGGGCGATAGGATACGGATTCGTCCGATGCCGGGAGACGCTGGATCGATCCTTTGTCATGTCCGGGCGATATGAACTTGACGTGTCCGGCGCGCGCGTTCCGGCCGACGTTCACCTGGGCGGATATCCTTGAGCCTTGCCGGCGCCTTGCCCGGGGTCCTTGATGGCTGAAAGGCCGGGATTTCCGGCAGGCCCGTTACTCCGGGGTTACGGATCGTTCAGCCAGGCGCGACCGAGCGGAAATGGCGGGCGAAAGTAAAGGATCACGCGTCCTTCCCGGGGTCCGTAAATGGTTTCCGGCCACGGCGCCATCCCGTGCAATGCGAAGCGGTGGACGAGGTAGGTTTCGCCCGGCCTGGCCGGAAGTTCACGACGGGCGCAATTTGCCCAGATCGATCGTCGCGCGACATGGTAGACGTCGGTAACGTCGACGCCGCTCCACTGGTCCGGTTCCAACGTTCCGAATGCCTCCTGGAATGCCTTTCGCATGACTTCGTGAGATCCGTCCCAGACCACGAATGGCGCTGCTTTCGCGGGAGATTCATTCACGGGGATCCCGAGAACGAACCGATGCAATTCCCGGAGATGGCGCCGTCTTCGGGTTCCGACCGGATGAAGGCCATCGACATGGGCCGCGTCCCGATCCACCCGGTACCTGTGCGCGTTGATCGATTCATGCGCATCGCGCCGCGGATACCCGCGAAAACAGACCGACACCTGGGCCCGGTCCCAGGCAGTATCGCCCTGGATTTCCTTGATGAAATCAGTCGCGCTGCAGGAAAGCGGCCCGGACTTGCCGACCGATCCGTCCGTGTGGTTGGGCAGAGCCGACACGCCGACGAGCCAGGTATCACCGTGACGAAGCCATACTTTTCGAACGTCCGGAGCGGCGGCGGCCTCGAACGCCGCCGGCGCTGCGGCTGCAAGCCATGACCGGAGACGTGGATCGACCGGGAACTTGACCCATCCCCTGGCCGCGTATTCTTCTTGGATCGATCGATTCATTCTGGGCAGGGACGGAGGCAGCGTGGCACGCCGTTGCCAAACTGCGCCCGTTGGCTATTCCGGTAATTCGGCCAGCGCCGCGGTCATCATCGGCGTGACCTTGTCCGCATCCGACGCAATCCGGACACCCGCAGCGGCGAGACGGTCAGACTTCTCCCTGACCGACCTCGACCCGAACATCGACAGGGTTCCGGCATGGCCCATGCGGCGCTCGCGGGGCGCGTGCCTGCCTGCAATCAGCGCAACGACCGGCTTGGGAAAGGATTCCGAGGACAAGTACTCGGCAGCCTGCTCTTCTTCCGTGCCGCCGATCTCGCCGATCAGGATCACGCCCCTTGTCTGCTCGTCATGCAGGTACATCTCGAGGCAGTTCCGGAAGCCGAGGCCGTGAATCGGGTCTCCACCGATACCAACGGTCGTGGATTGCCCGAGGCCCGCACGACTCGTCTGCGCGACAATTTCGCTCGTCAGGGATGCGGAGCGCGACACAATCCCTATGCATCCAGTCCGGGCATCGGCTGTCGACATCACGCCGATCTTGCATTCGCCAGGCGTCAGGACCCCCTGGGAGTTGGGGCCGACAAGCACCGTGGTCGAGTTCTCGAGAGCCGCCCGGACACGCATCACGTCGTGTACGGGTACGCGCTCCGTCACGCAGACAGCCACGCCGATATTGGCTTCAACGGCTTCCAGCATCGCGTCCGCGGCATGATGTGCAGGTACCAGGATCAGGCTCGCCGTCGCACCTGTCTCTGCCATGGCTTCCGCGACGGTATCGAAGACCGGCAGGCCCACATGCCTTGTTCCGCCCTTTCCTGGCCTGACTCCTCCAACATAGGTCGAGCCGTACCGCAGGGCGAGATCAGTGTAGAAAGTGCCCGACCTTCCGGTCATTCCCTGAACAATGACCCTGGTGCTCCGGTCGACGAGAATTCCCATGAATGACGTCCTTGCCGATCAGAGTGACACGACGCGTGCAATGGCCGACGTCATGGACTCGAAATGCTCATGGGGCAGGCGCCGGTCCTTCAGGATCGTTCGCGCCCACGGCGCGTTCTGGCCTGCGAGACGCGCAACGACCGGAGGTCGGCGAGCGGATCGCGAGTAGGCGAAAGCGAGCCCTTCGACAACGGTATCGCAGACTGTCATGCCTCCACCGTGGACGTTGAGAAGTATGGCCTTGACGGAGGTGTCCTCGAGCAGGAGCGTTACGCCCTTCGCGATTTGCAGGCTGGTCGCCGTTGTTCGAATATCCATGAAGTTTGCCGGCTGTCCCCCCGCGTCGATCAGCATGTCGTTCGTGGCAAGTCCAAGTCCGGCGCCATTGGTCACGACTCCGATGTCTCCGCCAAGGCGAACGAAGTTGATTTCGTTTTCCCTGGCGGTCTGTTCGACCGGGTCCGGCTGCAGTTCCTTGGAAAGGGCTTCGTATTCCGGATGGCGAAAGAGCGCGTTGTCGTCGAGTGATATCTTTGCGTCGACCGCCAGGACCTCATTGCCTTCCGTGATTGCCATCGGGTTGATCTCGAGAATATTGATGTCGAGATCCCCGAACGCCTTCATGCAACCGTTCACCAATTCGGAAGCGCCGTCCCTGTGGTTCTCCGGGATCCCCATGCGGGCGAGAAAGTCGATGATTTCGACGTTGTCTCCCGAACAGTCAGGAGACAGGGGGCAGGTGACGAGAATGTCCGGTTTCCGGGCGGCCTTTTCCTCGAATTCCACGCCGCCTTCCGAAGAGCCCAGGAGTGCAGGCAATGCCGTCGTCTGATCAATCACAATCGCGAAATACAGTGAAGATCGGAAGTTCACGGCCTCTTCCACGTAGACGGTCTCGACGGTTTCGCCTTGCGGGCCGGTCTGCTCGGTTACCAGTCGGGAACCGAGAATCTTCCGCGCTTCGATTCCGGCGCTTCGGGGGGAATCGGCAAAACTGACTCCTCCGGCAAGCCCGCGGCCCCCTGCGAGGATCTGCGCCTTGATGGCGAACTGGCTGCACCCGAGTTCGCCGGCAACGGCGACGGCTTCGGTTTCCGATTTCGCGATCCGACCTGCAGGAATTCTCACGCCGTATGCGGAGAGCAATTCCTTGGAACGATTCTCGGTCAGAAACATGGCAAACCGTCCTTTTGGTTGCCGAGACAATTGCCGCTTTCAATCGCAAGGTCAACAACGTTCACATTCATTTGGTATTATGTATACCACAACACGTGTTGTCGTCAATTCGATCAGGACGTTGTCCGAAACGGGACTCCGCCATCCGGGAAAGGAGCGTCACGGGCTTTCCTGGCCCCGGTCGGAGAGTGGCAAGTTCCGCCTTTGAAAGATTCCATCCCGGGGCAGGCGGGAGGTCGACCGGGCACGGATTCGAACAATCGGTTATTGTGCCGGTTTACCGTGATGTGGTATACATGATACCTGAAACAACGCCTTGTTTTCGGGCATGGCGCTGCCAATCATGCGACCGGTGAGCAGGAGTCAACTTCGGACGTCGGCTTGATGGAACGGAGTTCCGGCGGCAGCTTTGATTTTGAATGCGGCTTGAGGGGATGAGCATAGAACTGAAACCGATTTCCATTCGACACACGCTCAAGGATCACATTTACGATGTCCTGCTCGCCGCGATTCTTGAGATGAATATCTATGCCGAGAATGCCGAATTGCGGCTGGACGAACGGAAGATGGCCGAGCAGCTGGGGATTTCGAGAACGCCGGTCAGGGAAGCGCTCGCGCGCCTTGAACAGGACGGATTCGTCACCATACAGCCGAGGCGGGGTGTATATGTCAGGCGCAAGTCGCTTGACGAAATCCTTGAAATGATCATCGCGTGGGCGGCGCTCGAAAGCATGGCCGTGCGCCTGGCGACCGTCCGGGCGTCCGATGCTGAAATCCGCAGGATTCGCTCACCGGCGGAAAAGTACAGCGAGTCTTCGGTTACCAGGGATGTCGGAGAATACTCGGAAGCCAATATCCGCTTTCACCAGGGTATCCTGAAATTGTCAAAATGCGCGTTGCTCAAGGACTTGACCGACGGGCTGTTCATGCACATGCGCGCCGTCAGGCGCCGTGCAATCGAGGAAAGCGACCGCGCAATCCGGTCTGTCGGCGAACACATGGCAATAATTGACGCGCTGGAAAAACGTGACGCGGACCTGGCGTCAAGACTTGTCCGGGAGCATACCTTGCGCCTGCACGATCATGTCCAGGCTACCTGGGTAACCGAAGCCCGGGCGGGCGGTGAATCCGGATCTGCGGACAGGACCCTGAAGCGGCGACCGGCGAAACATGACCTGGTCGGGGATTCGGAGTTGTCGGCAGGATCCGGACGGGAGCACGTGAGCAAGCTTGCGTGATGTGCTCCGCGATTCAGGCAACAGCCCTCCCTGCCACACGCTTCGCTGGATGCAGGTCCCGCTGCGGCGGAAATTCGAGACGTGGTCATGGCGGATGCCGCATCGGTCGGCAGCGCGTTTGAGTGCGCCGGTGCCCCTTCGGCTCTTGGCGGTCAAGGAATGACAGCGCCGGAACATCAGTGACGTACGGACCCTGCTTGTGCCGGCGTGATAGCCTTGTCGGGGCGGAAAGGGTCTTTTTCAGGCCGGCCTGAAATCGCTCGGGCCGAGAAGAAACAATCGGGAGTTGGGAATGCGTATCGTGGTACATGGACAACAGGCGTTCGGAAAAGCGGTCCTGGATCGATTGCTCGAGAGGGGTGAAGATGTCGTCGCGGTTTGCTGCGCGCCGCAGAAAGCTGGCCGGACCGTGGACCCCCTGGCGGAGGCAGCGGCAGACAACGGGCTTCCCGTTCACCAGCCAGGCTCCTGGAAAACACCGGAAGCCCTCGAACTCATGAAGGGCTTCGAAGCCGACATCTGCCTGATGGCCTATGTATTGCTCTTCGTGCCGCAAGCGGTGCTCGACGCGCCGCGCATCGGGACATTCCAGTACCATCCGTCACTTTGCCCGCATCACCGGGGGCCGAGTTCGATCAACTGGCCGATCGCCATGGGCAGGTCCATGACGGGATTGACCATATTCTGGCCGAACGACCGGTTGGACGAAGGGCCGATCCTGATGCAGAAGGCATGCCCGATCGGTCCCGACGAAACCTTGGGAGATGTCTATTTCAAGAAGCTGTTCCCAATGGGTGTCGATGCGATGATGGAAAGCCTGGACCTGGTCAAGGCAGGGGTTGTCATTCGCCACGACCAGCGGCTTGACGACGGTTCATATGAAAGCTGGTTCGGCAGGGATCAGGCGCGACTCGACTGGTCGAAACCGGTCGGCGAGACCTACAATATCATCAGGGCGGCGAATCCCGCACCCGGCGCATGGACGACCCACGAAGGCAAGCGAATCCAGATCTTTGACAGTTCCAGAACCGAGGGAGTCGGACCGGCCGGCGAAATCGCGGATGTTTCGGATGATGGTGTCACCGTTCAGGGCAATGGAGGCCGTATCGTGATGAAACGTGTTCGCCCTGACGGCCAGGGAAAAATTCCCGCAATTGAATGGGCCAGATCCGAAGGAATCGCTCCTGGCGACCGGTTTGGAACCTGACAAGGACAATGAGCCGGAAAGGTTCAACTCGACCGGAGCACCTGCCGTCACGGTCAGTGCGGCCAGAACAAGGAACCTCGATCTTCCCGCCTGGCGGTGCTGCACACCCGCAAGGGCCTTGCCGCCGGGCGTGCTCGCACGGATATGGCGTACTCAGGCGACCGGCGCAATTTCAACTCTGGCCGGCATCGACTTCCCGTAATGCCGCTTCGATGAATTCCGGGCCGGTCCCCGGATTCCGTCCGGCGCTCGAGAGCTTGCGGCGCCACCGTCGGGCACCCGGACGCCCTGCGAAAGCGCCCATCATGTGGCGTGTGATTGCGTGGAGCCGCTGTCCTCGCGCCAGTTCGGATTCGATGTAGGGAATCATGGCCCGTACCGCGACTTCGGGAGATACGTCGCCCCCGGTTTCCTTGAACAGGCGCCGATCGGCCGGTCCGAGAATGCTCGACGGGTTGTTGTAGGCCGCCCGCCCGAACATGACGCCGTCGATCCCGGAGTTCAGGTGATCGACAGCCTGGTCCAGGGACTCCAGGCCACCATTGAGAATGATCGAAAGCCGTTCGAAGCGCTGTTTCATCTGCGCGACGAGTTCATGGTCGAGGGGTGGAATCCGCCTGTTGTCTCGCGGGCTTATCCCGTTCAGCAGTGCCTTACGGGCGTGAATTGCGACGGTCGTCACGCCCGCCGCGGCAATCCTGCCGATGAACCCGGGCAGCGTAACATGTGGATCCTGGTCGTCGATTCCGGTTCGGCACTTGACCGTGATCTCCGTGTCGCCGGACATTGACCGCATGGATACGATGCAACGCGCGACATGGTCCGGATCCGCCATGAGGCAAGCCCCGAAACCTCCTTCCCTGACACGTCCCGACGGGCATCCGACATTCAGATTGATTTCGTCGTAGCCGGCCTCGCATCCGAGGCGCGTCGCTTCGGCGAGTTGATCGGGGCATGATCCGCCGATTTGAAGCGCGACGGGATGCTCGGCCGGATTGAATTCCAGCAGTCGGGGGGCGGCGCCATGAACGAGTGCCTGGGCGGGAATCATTTCGGTATAGAGCATCGTGCGGCGCGAGAACTGCCGGTGGAAAAACCTGCAGTGGCGGTCCGTCCAATCCATCATTGGGGCAACCGATACCCTGGCGCACTGTTTTTCGGCCATCGCCCCAAACCTGGTCGTTCTCGCCATTTGATTGGACCCGTTTACCAAAGGTGTAAGGGTTGATCACGGCCTGTTTTTCAGGAATCCGAGTCGGAGTTTCCACCAATACCGCCTTGACCCGCCTCTTTCGACCGGCAGTCGTCGTGACGGATTTCAGTTGCGCGGGCAACGGATGCACTCATGTTTCGGGCTGCTCCGGTCCACCCGTCGGCAGTGGTCGTCCCGGTCACCGATGAACCCGCCTCCAGCCTTGCGTCGTCTCCGAGGTCGAGCGTGACGAACTGGCCTCTCCTGGATGTGTTTTCGATCCGGTCGGCAACGCTGACAGCGTTGCCTTCCACGAAGCGACGGGAACCGGACAGATCGAACGCGGCTTGGCGATTTATCCGAATGCCGATCAATCTGATGCTTCCCGGGTTCGTTGTTCAGGATGATTCGAAGGGACCCGGGGCGCCAATGTGCAAATCGTCAGCCGTTCGACGGACTTCCGCCGGCAAATCGCTGAAATTCCGAATCTCAGCATTTTTTTGTGCCATTTGCATCCGTGGAGGCGGAATCGGGCGGACATCGTGAACCGGAAGGAAAAGTCGACAATGACGCCGCAACAAATACATGCTATGTCACAGATGCGCCCTCTTTGCTTGCACGAATACGTCCGGACGGCTAAGTCATTCCCATGGCGAGAATTCCAACACTTGTCGACCCCTTTGGCCGCTCGATCACCTATCTCCGTGTTTCGGTAACGGACCGCTGTGATTTTCGATGCGTGTATTGCATGTCGGAAAACATGACGTTTCTTCCAAAGGCGGAACTCCTGACGCTGGAAGAGTTGGACCGGCTCTGTTCCGCCTTTGTCCGGGAAGGGGTACGCAAGCTGCGGGTCACCGGGGGCGAACCTCTGGTTCGGCGAAACATCATCGAGTTTTTCCGTTCGATGTCGAGACACCTCGAAACCGGGAGCCTGGATGAACTGACGGTCACGACAAATGGTTCGCAACTACGCCGGTTTGCGGAGGATCTTTACGCCAGCGGCGTGAGGAGGATCAACGTTTCCCTCGACACCCTTGACCCGGAAAAGTTCTCCCGAATTACCCGTTGGGGTCGCCTCGGACAGGTGCTTGAAGGAATCGATTCAGCTCTCTCTGCCGGACTCCGGGTCAAGATCAACACGGTTGCCCTGAAGGGGTTCAACGAGGACGAACTCGAGTCGCTGATCGAGTGGTGCGCGGGGAAAGATCTCGACATCACGTTCATCGAAGTCATGCCGATGGGCGACATTGGAAACGAAAACCGTATCGGGCAGTACTGGTCGATCCGTGACGTGCGCGAACGCATTGCCAGGAGTTGGACTGTCGTTGATACCGCCGAACGAACAGGCGGCCCTGCCCGTTACGTTCGCTTGGTCGAAACCGGACAGAAAGTCGGGTTTATCACGCCACTCAGCCACAATTTCTGCGAGAGTTGCAACCGCGTCCGCCTGAATTGCGTCGGGACCCTTTACCAGTGCCTCGGACAGGAAGGTTCGGTCGACCTGCGGTCTGTATTGAGGGAGCGAACGGATGATGACGCCGCGCTCTTCGAAGCGATCCATGCGGCCATTGCCAAGAAACCCAGGGGCCATGACTTCGACTATTCCCGCGGCACCGTCCAGGGACGGATGTCACGCCACATGAGCCATACAGGTGGATGAGGTTCCATTCCGCCGGTTTTTCAGTGACGCTTCGAACGAATCAGGCGCGTAATCTTGTCCTGGCAGCCAGGCGTCTGCGTATTCCGTTTCCAGCATTGAGACAGGGGGTCAATTCGAGTGGCCATGACTTCGAAAGAAAAGGTAACCAGGTCCGACGATGAATGGCGCGAACAACTGGGTGAGCTTGCCTATCGCGTGACACGACAGGCCGGGACAGAGCGTCCGTTTACGCATGAAGGGTTTCCGAAAGGGGACGGTACCTTCCGTTGCGTGTGCTGCAACCAGCCGCTGTTTACGACGGGAGAAAAGTTCGAATCCGGTACCGGCTGGCCATCGTTTTTTCGGCCTTTGTCGGAAGACGCAATCGAAGAACGCGTTGACAGAAGCTGGTTCATGCGTCGGACCGAAGTCGTGTGCAGGCGATGCGACGCCCATCTCGGGCACGTGTTTCCGGACGGTCCGGAACCAACTGGCCTGCGCTATTGCATCAACGGAGTGGCGCTGAAGTTCGTGGCGGACTGATCTCTAGAGCCTGGCAATCGAGGGAAGTCGCTACGGACCGTCGGCAAGGTCGTCCGACGTAATGTTGCCTATGCTTCCGAGCAATTGCCGGATCAATCCGGGCGACTTGACCGCAACATCAGTTACGCGGCGGTTAAGCGCGATGACCCGCCCGTCTTCCAGTCCGAAACGCTCGACATTGCTGACAGTGCCGTCGCCGTCAAAACTGACGGCCACCAGTTGACGGTCGATGATCTCCGGATGCCTGTAAGCATATTCCCTGACAGTGCTGGACAGGTAATACCATTCGCTCTCCTCGGTCGAGCTTGAGAATGCCGGCGTACCGATCGCGGTGGCGACGGTCTCTTCGGTATCGACGCCGATTTGAAGGAGATCGAGATCGACTTGCGAGGGCGTGTAGCCGTGGCTTCTGATCACCGCTGAACATGCGGTCATCGCGAGAACTGCTGCAACAAACAGAAAACTGATTGCCTTTTTTGTGGCGGACCCGGGAGCTATCTGGCAAAACGTCATGCTCAGGCTTCCTTTTCGTGTCGTTCAAGCGGGGCACGATTGCGATAAACTGACGGAATCCCGAGAATAGCAACCGCTTCGGTCCCGGAACTATCATGAAAGCGACGCGCGATAAAAGAGCCAGCAATGCGACGGCGGGAACCTCCTGCAGCCAAAGGAAACTGTCCGCAAGAAGGCTGCCCCGATCGGGTTTCCACCAATTCAGAATCAGGTTTTCCAGGCAGGAAATGGACGAAATCCAGGGATTGCTGGGAGTTTCGTCGATCAGGCGCATGATGTTTGAAGGAACACTCAGCCGCGAGACGCAGGGAACATGGAGACTGGAAGGTCTTCTTGGCGCAACGGTCGTTCAACCGTGTGTTGCGTCCCTTCGTCCGGTGAAGTCCAGGATCGAGGAATCGATCGTTCGTGCATTCGTTCCCGATCTGGAGATGCCCGGACCCAACACGGTCTCGGTCTGTCCCGACGATGATACCATCGAACCTCTGCCGGACGTGATCGACCTGTCTCACGTCGCAACGGAAGCGCTCTCGCTGGGCCTTCCGGACTATCCGCGCCATGAAAACACGAAGGCGGTCGCCGAGAACGTCGGGCTGGTGGAGACGCCTAGTCCGTTTGCTGCGTTGGCTGTCCTCAAGGGCGGCAAATGACGGGGATAGCGAACGACAGGATGCGCACGCGACTCGAACTGGCATGTGGCTGAACGATTCCTCGGGACAGCGGGGCGCCTGGAATCGCCGATAATCGAAGACAACACCGACCTTGTCCGGATTTTTTTGCAAAAAGGCTTGATGGAATTTCATTTCAGGCTATTTTCTGGCATCCCGACGAGCGTTTAGAAGATCGTAGCACTGGTAAACTGGGTGGCCTGTTTTCAGTCGGCCAAAACAGCAAAGGATTGGAACATGGCGGTCCCTCGGATGAAAGTAACCCGGTCGCGACGCAACCAGCGTCGGTCCCACGACCGGATTCGTGGCGCGAGTTGGCAGGAGTGCCCGGAGTGCGGTGGCGTGAAGCGTCGGCATCATGCCTGTCCGGAGTGCGGGCACTACAAGGGTCGCGAAATCATCATCGTTGAATTGGAAGACGATCAGGAAGTTGTCACCTGACGTCTTTTCGGTCTGGAATGAACGAAACTGCTCCCCCGGAGCCTTCCCGAGATTTGCAATCCATTGTTATTTCCGTCGATGCAATGGGGGGCGACCACGGACCTGATTCCGTGATACAGGGGTTGCAGGGATTTGCCCGCCGGCACCATGACGTCGAGTTCATCGTTCATGGAGATTCCGGCTCTCTCGACGACCTTGTCAATCGTTCGCCGGACCTCGGCAGACGTTGCCAGATCCGGCACTCTGATGCTGTCGTCGGAATGAACGATCGGCCCAGCCACGTCATGCGCCACGGACGCGGGACGAGCATGTGGGGTGCGCTGCAGTCCGTACATGAAAAAGAGGCGACGGTCGCAGTGTCCTGCGGCAACACGGGTGCGCTCCTCGCGTTGTCGATGATCAGCCTGCGAAGGGCGCCGCACGTCAATCGTCCCGCCATCGCGATACTGTGGCCGACCAGGAATCCCGGGAAATTCAACGTTGTGCTCGATGTCGGGGCTGACATACGGGCGGATGCCGAAGATCTGCTCAAATACGCGTTGATGGGTGTCTCGTATGCGCGTACCGCACATGATCTCCCGAAACCGCGCGTCGGTCTCCTCAACGTTGGCACGGAGGAACACAAGGGCCGGGACGAACTCAGGCATGCACATGAATTGATCAGGTCGGAGGCTAAAGCCAATAGGTACCGGTTCGAGGGTTTTGTCGAGGGAGGCGATTTCCCTTCGGAAGACATAGATGTCGTGGTGACGGACGGGTTCACCGGCAACATCGCGCTCAAGGCGGCAGAAGGGACGGCAAGCCTGATCGATGAGCTCTTGAACGAGGCATTCCGGTATTCGCTGCTTTCGCGGATGGGGGCGCTGTTTTCCTACGCGTCGCTGGGACGTTTCAGGCAGCGCATAGATCCTCGTCATGTCAACGGGGGTGTTTTTCTCGGATTGAACGGAACTGTCGTCAAGTCTCACGGCTCCGCGGATGCGACAAGCGTTGAAGCTGCCGTTGCCCTTGCATACCGTTTGGCGAAGCTTCAGTTCCACGAGAAGCTTGTTGCCCGCGTCGCTTCCGTCGCTGTCGGGTCCCTCGATGACAGAGCCCGGAGCGAAGACGTTGACCAGACAGAGTCTGTCCAGTCTTGTTGAGAGCAGTTCCAGTTGGGGTCGGACATGCGCTTCCCGGCCGCGTCGTCCCGAATTCGGAGTTCGAGTCATTTCTCGACACGACGGATTCCTGGATTCACGAAAGAACCGGCATAAGAAGGCGTCACTTCGCCGCTGACGGCGAATTGACATCCCATCTTGCCGCCGACGCCGCCAAGAATGCGCTCGAAGATGCACGCCTCCAGGTTGAAGAGATCGACGCGATCGTACTGGCGACGTCGACGCCGGACCAGACGTTCCCCTCGACTGCGACCAGGGTCCAGGCGGCCCTGGGGGCCACGCGAAGCTATGCTTTCGACTTGCATGCAGTATGCGCCGGATTCGTTTATGCAATGGGCAACGCCAACGCGCTGATCGTTTCCGGCCAGGCCAGGCGTGTCCTGGTCATCGGTTCCGAGACATTTTCCAGAATCATGAATTGGCAGGATCGCACCACGTGCGTTCTGTTCGGAGACGGCGCAGGTGCGCTGGTGCTCGAGGCAAGGGAAGGCCGTGGCGATAACGAAGACAGGGGTATCCTGTCGTGCAAACTGAAATCCGACGGGCGCCTCAACCAGATTCTCTATGTTGACGGCGGCGTTTCATCGACCCAGACGACAGGTGTGCTTGTCATGGAAGGCCGAGAGGTATTCAGGCACGCGGTTGCCAAGCTCGCTGATGTTGCCCACGAGGTTCTGGATACCTCCGGGTTATCCGAATCGGACGTCGACTGGGTTGTTCCCCACCAGGCCAATCTCCGGATCATTCGCAAGACGGCCCAGAAAATGGGCATCCCGATGGAGCGGGTCATCCTGACGGTTCAGGACCACGGCAACACGTCCGCCGCATCGATTCCGCTTGCCCTGTCGGTCGCAAAGCAACAGGGCAAGCTCAAGGAGAACCAGGTCATCCTCACGGAGGCGATAGGGGGAGGACTGACTTGGGGTGCTGCCCTTTTCCGCTGGTAGAGCCGCGCGGTCGGGAGAAACTTTCCGCATCGGGAGCACAGGTCCCTGTCGGATTCCTACGCGTGTCACCGGGATTCTTGATGGCTTGAAAATCTCCGCCAAGTGGTATTTTATCGTTCCATCGTCTTGAGGAGTTTCTTTTATGGCCAAAAAAACACTGACCAGACAGGACTTGAGACAAGCCGTGTTTCACGAAGTCGGCCTGTCCAACAACGAGTGTGGAAAGTTGGTCGAACGGATATTGGAAAATATTTCGGAAACCTTGATTTCGGGCGAGGAAGTAAAGATCTCGAATTTTGGATCGTTCAAATTGCGTGACAAGCCTGAACGCATGGGGAGAAATCCGAAAACCAACGTTCCTGCCGCGATTTCTGCGCGTCGCGTCGTTACGTTCCGTCCGTCCAAGAAGTTCAAGGCAGCGATCGAAATGGGAAACAAGCCCTCGCAGATTTCCGAATAGATGAAGAAGAGCAAGGACGCGCTGCGCAGTATTTCGGAGGCCGCCACGGAACTCGGTGTCTCCGCCAGCGCATTGAGGTTCTGGGAAAGTCAGATTCCGCAAGTCAGGCCGGTCCAGCGATCGGGCAACCGCCGGTATTACCGGCCGGACGATGTTCTTTTGCTTACGGGAATCAAGCGGCTGCTCTACGACGATGGGAAAACCATCAAGAAGGTCTGCGAGATTCTTCAGTCACGAGGCGTCGATCATGTCAGGTCGCTGGCGTCCGTGCCGGCCGACGGCCGCGATGTTGCCGAATCCGTCCCGGAAACCAGTGCGATTCCCTCCGGCGACGCCGGAGTCGAAATCGAGGAGCGGGTTCCGGTTTCACCCGGCGGGCTCTTGAGGGGGCCGCGGCGCATTCGTGCCGCGACCGGCCTTGGTGACGCCGAACTGGCGGAAATCCGCAGGCTGTATTCCGAACTCGCGGCGATTCGCGACCGATTGGCCGAGGACCTCGATCAAGCGGCGCCACGTCCTGAATGACGCCGTCGTCCCTTTGACAGACCGGTTTCCATTTGCGGATGTACTGTTCTCGACTATAAGGAATGCGTCGGGCTATGGCGCAGCTTGGTTAGCGCGTTCGTCTGGGGGACGAGAGGTCGCAGGTTCAAATCCTGCTAGCCCGACCAAGCGGACAGAGTGCAGTCAGCGACTTCTCCCTGATGGGGGAGGTTTTGGGGGCGGAAGCCCTGAAAGACCATGCCGGCCAGCACAAGAAAGGAGACCGTCGTCCGATCAACCCTTATTCATACGATCAAGGCCGGCCCTTGCGTGTTTCTTCAGCACCAGGCGTTCGAAGAGTCATCAGCGAATACGCCGGTTCAGGTGCAATAAGGGGCGACCCGGAACGCGGGTGATGGGGTGATCTTCGGCATGACTGTTGGTTGCCGCCGGTGGAGTTCAGATCGGTACGGGTGTGCAGATGACGAAGTACATGGGCGTCTTGCCATCCCAGGACATAGTCGAACTTGCGGGTTCGGGCGGGATCAATTCGACCTTGCCGATTGAACCCAGGCAGGTTCAACCGGCAAGCCTCGATCTGAGGCTCGGGAGAAAGGCCTGGCGAATCCGGGCGTCCTTCCTGTCAGGCGAGGGGTCGACCGTCAGGAAACGCCTGAGCGAATTCGGCATGCACGAGATCGATCTTTCCAACGGAGCGGTGCTGGAGAAAGGCTGCGTGTATCTCGTTCCTCTGATGGAGTCCCTAGCGGTCCCGAAAGACCTGACGGCAGTCGTCAACGCGAAGAGTTCGATCGGACGCCTGGATATCTTCACGAGGTGCATTGCCGATCACGGGACGGAATTCGACAGGATCGAACCCGGATACACTGGCCCGCTTTACGCCGAGATCTGCCCAAGGTCATTTTCGATTCTCGTTCGTCCTCGACTGTGTCTCAACCAGATCCGATTTCGAAGGGGAGAGTCCGTCCTAACCGACGAAGAGCTCGCGCAGTTGCATGCGCGATACCGCCTCGTCGACGGCAAGGCGCGAATCGACAACGGTCTTGAGTTCTCTGTCGACTTGTTGCCCGAAAGAGGCTTCGCAGCGGGTTACAGGGTCAAGCCCCACACGGGCCTGATCGACCTGGGCAAGGTTGATCACTACGACCCGGCGGAATTCTGGGAACCGGTGTTTTCGGAAAAGGGCCGGATCATCCTAGATCCCGGAGCCTTTTACATCCTCGTCAGCCGGGAGGCGGTGCACGTTCCCCCGGTATGCGCGGCTGAAATGGTTCCCTTCAACGCGATGGTCGGGGAGTTTCGGGTTCACTACGCGGGTTTCTTTGACCCGGGTTTCGGCAGCATGGTGTACGGAGGGAAGAAGTCGCGCAGCGTCCTGGAAGTACGTTGCCATGAAACCCCGTTTTCGCTCGAACACGGACAGGCACTTGGAAGACTGGTCTACGAACGGATGACCGGGGTTCCGGAGCGCGTCTACGGCCCCGGGTTGGGATCGAGCTACCATGGTCAGAGCCTCAGGTTGTCCAAGCACTTCAAGGAAGTCCTGGCGAAACGGAAGTAATCGCCGCGCCGCATCCGGGGAGAAATGATGTCCCCAATGACCGTGACGGCTCACAGGTCGGTTTCCCAACTGGCAAACCCCCAGGATGGCAACAGGCCCTCAAGTGCCTGCCGGTGATGGCGACACTGACATCCGGGCAACCTGGCATCAGGTGCGGGCAGGGGGCACGCCAACCATGAAGTCAGTGGTTCAAGCGATCAAACGCCTGAGACCTCCAGACCGCAAACACGTCCCACGTTGTCGGGAATCTCCCGAAGCGTCAGGATGTCCTTGACCGGACAAGAAACTCCCGATTCATACGCCGATGGGTCACCGGACTGCGGGGGTTGGGCGGTGCAGATATCATCACGGCGGCGGCGGTGCCGGCCGTACCTTGAGGGTTTCAACCGTTTCGGCAACTCATGGCGGCCAATGACCCATATCGGCCTGGTGCCCGGCACGCGTTCCACCGTATCACATTGCTGCACCGCCCTTTCAACGAATCGCGATTGTGCCTCCATTCGGAGTGACAGGGAATACGCAGACAAGCACGACGGTGTCTTTTATGAGGGTCGGGACCGGACCCGGTAAAGGTGCCTTGACCTGAAGATGGTACCCGGTCCGGTTCCAAGGAACACAGAGTTGGTCCGCGAAAAACCGGGGTCCCGGAATGGGTCAGCCCAGGCGGCAATCGGCGCAGGCTCATTTCGCACCTCCAGGCTGCATTTGCAGGCATTCCGGATCATTCCGACGCGCAGATCGGACGCCATAATTCCGACCTCAGGCGCCGGGGTCCCTACGACAATGGTATTTTCGTCGTCCTTTCGGACGATTGTGCTTGGATGGATGACGGGCTGACCGGAACCGTGGACCGCAATGCTACGTGTTCAGGTGTCGCCGAACCAGTATCCGAAATGGTCACACGCCTTGACGAAATTGGGCCTATCCGTTCAGCTGACGGAAACTGCCGGTCAGGGTGACGCCCGCTGTTCGTTCACGTGTCATGCACCGAGACCGGGTGTCGAGAGCGCATACTGTGAATTCGAGGTCATCCATCAGCGACCGGGGTTCGTTCATTTCGTTTTGCGCCAGAATTGTCCAGCAGCTCACGGGCACGCCCGGTTGCCCTGTCGATGTGCTCTCTCAGCAATGCCGCGGCCAGGGTGACATCCGCTTCCGTGACCGCGTTGAGAATCGCTTCATGTTCCGCGTGATGCTGATCGATGAGTCCGGGTTCGTTCATCACCCGGAAGTGGGTCAGGCGCGCCAGGCCCACGTACTGGTCCGAGATGATCGAAATGGTGCGATTGAAGGGCGACGGCGCGAGTAGCGCCAGGTGAAACCGCCTGTTGAGTTCGACCTTTTCCCACAGGTCGCCGCATGCGCGATCCTGCTCCAGCAGCGACTCGCAGCCTGCCAGGGTATCCGGCGTGTGCCTCGGCACGGCGTCTTCGAGGACAACGGGTTCAAGGGCGCCGCGAATCCTGTTGATTTCAATGAGGTCCCGCTGTTCGACCTTCGCGACGACGGGGCTGCGGCGCGGCCTGAGAATGATCAGGTCCTCTGCAGCCAGGATACGGATCGCCTCGCGGACCGGAACGATGCTGACGCCGAGTTCGCTCGCGAGCGGCATGATTTTCAGCTCACTGCCCCCCTCCAGCTCGCCCGCAATGATGCGCTGTTTGAGTTCCTCGTAGATGGCGCGCGGGCCGTCTCCGTAATTGAGCAGCGTGCCTTCCGTCCTGTCCTCCGGGCTCATGCGTTCTTTCCCTCGAATTCATGGAACATTTCCGCGAAACGGCACAGCGTGAGATCCGCGTAACGTGACGAAACCAGCTGGACGCCCGCCGGCAGGTCTCCGGCCGCCCGGCGCAACGGCACGCAGATTGCAGGCAGTCCCGGAAGGCTCGCGAGCCCGAACCAGAAATGCTGTTCCAGGACCGGCCGCCGCCCGCCGTTGACCGGTACCGTTCGCATCGTGACGTCATCGACCATCTCGAGAAGCGGGGCCGTACACGCGCCGGCCGGACACGCCAGGAGATCGTATTCCCCGAAGAAACGGGACCATTCCCGGCCAATGCGGAGGCGCTCCTCGTGCAACTCGAGCCAGGCACGGTGCGAAAGGCCCGCGCCCCTGGCGTTGAGTTCCGCATGGCCATGGCCGCAGCCGGCGCGGAGGCCGGTGCCTCGCGCCCGGGAGGAAGACAGCACAGGTCTCGTCGAGGTTTCCGCCCGGACGAGGAGGTTCATGATTTCTGTCTGGCGGGCGAGGTCGACGTCCGGGCAGGCCCGCGAGCGGACGGTCGCACCCGCCCCGGCTAGCGCCCCGGAAAAGCGTTCAAGCCGGTCGAGGTATGCCCGGTCGACCGGGCAATTATCGTCGGCCAGGAACACCGCGATCCTGAGGTCGCGAAGCGGGCGTGGATCTGCCCGCGGCAGCCGAATGGCCCACGGCGAGGCGCGGTCCGCCGGCCCGGAAAGGACCTGCAGGATCATCGCGGCATCACGGGCCGAGCGTGTAATCGGCCCCGCCACGCCGATATCCGGCTCCCGCAATTCGCCCCGCGGCCCGTGGCCGAGCATCGGGATCAGCCCCCAGGTTGGCTTGAGTCCGAAGGTGCCGCAATAATGGGCAGGGAGTCGGACCGAGCCTCCAAGATCGCTGCCGATGTCGGCGTAGCTCATGCAGGACGCAACGGCCACCGCCCCGCCGCCAGACGATCCTCCGGCGCTGCGTTCCATGTCGTGGGGGTTTCGGGTCGGGCCATGCAGCGGGTTGCAGGTTTCCCAATCACCGAGATAGGCAGGGATGTTGGTTTTCCCGACGATGATCGCACCGGCCTTCCGTAGCCGTTCGACGATGGCCGAATCCCTGTCTGCAACGTGCTCTTTCCGGTCGGGGTCTCCCCATGTCGTCGGTCTCCCGGCCCAGTCGAAACACTCCTTCACCGTCACCGGAACGCCGTGGAGCGGTCCGACCTTCCTTCCAACCCGCCTTTCCAGGTCGCAACGGTCGGCTACCCGGCGGGCGCCTGCCGCCTCCAGGTGGACGACCGCGTTGACGGACGCGTTCAGCGCGGCGACGCGTTCGAGGCAGGACTCGAGCGCCTCCCGGACCGTCGTTTTGCCGGCACGGAATGCCGCGAGAAGCGCCGACATGTCGGGACAGCGGCCCGGGGTTGTCGTGACGGGATCAGGAGAAACTGTTTCGGTCCCTGTCATGTCGCTTCGAGAACCTTGCTCAGGAACTGTTTCAGCCGTTCATTCCCCGGATTGCCGAAGATCTCGTCGGGCCTGCCTTCCTCGACCATCACGCCCCCGTCAAAAAAGCAAACCCTGTCCGAAACCTCGCGGGCAAATCCCATCTGGTGGGTGACCAGGAGGATCGTGTAGTCGCCGGACTTTGCCAGATCGCGAATCACGTTCAGGACTTCGCCGACCATTTCGGGGTCCAGGGCCGATGTCGGTTCATCGAACAGCAGGATTTCCGGCCGCATGGCGAGGGCCCGCGCGATGGCCACACGCTGTTGCTGGCCGCCCGAGAGTTGGCTCGGGTAATGGTCGCGCTTGTCGGTGAGACCCACCATCTCAAGGAGTCCCAGGGCCTCGTCGGTGGCCTCCGCCTTTGTCAGTCCCTTGGTCTGGACCGGTGCCTCGATGCAGTTCTCAAGCGCCGTCATGTGGGGGAAGAGGTTGAAGTTCTGGAACACCATGCCGATCTTCGAACGTATGCGCCTGATGTGCGCCTTGCTGGCAGGTACGAGCCTGTCGTTCTGGCGCATCAGATTGAGGGGCTCGCCGTCAACGTAGATCGTTCCGCCCTGGATTCCTTCCAGCGTCATGAGCACGCGCAGAACCGTCGTCTTTCCGGATCCCGACGGTCCGATGATCGCAACGATCTCGCCTTCGTCGACGTGGAAATCCAGGTCCTCGAGAACCCTGAGCTCGCCGTAGGCCTTGAGAACCTTTTCGAATCTGATCTTCGGTCCGTTCACCTCTGAATGCTCCGTTTTACATAATTCTCGACGAGCCGCACCAACTGCGCCGACACCAGGCTCATGACGAGGAAGAAGATGCCGGCGATCGTGACGGCTTCGGTGAAGCGGTAATACTCGGAGCCGATCAGCTTCGATGCGTGCATGATTTCGCCGACCGCCACGAATGAGAGCAGGGGAGTTTCCTTGAAGATCGCGATCAGGTAGTTGCCGAGCGCAGGCACGATCGGCGGCAGCGACTGCGGGATGATGATCTTCCGGAACGTTCGGAAGGTCGACAGGTTGAGCGCCGCTGCGGCTTCCCACTGGCCGCGCGGCACCGCCTGGAGGCCGGCGCGGTAGACCTCGGCGCAAAGGGTCGAGTTGTAGAGCGCGATCGCAAGTATGCCTGTCGTCAGAGGCGGCAGCGTTATGCCGACCTCCGGCAGGAGGAAAAACAGGAAGAAGATCTGGACGAGCAACGGCGTTGCCCGAATGAGCTCGATGAATTCCGTGACGACCCGCGAGACGACCCGGTTGCTCGAGGTCTTGAGAAGCATCAGCACCAGCCCTCCGACCAGTGCCAGGAGGAACGACGCGAAGGTCGCGTACACCGTGACTCCGGCGGCCTCCCAAAGGCGGGGAACGACGACTTCGAAGGTGAAATCCCATCGCCAGTCCATGGGTCAGTGCCCCCGTCTCAGGTGCCGGGAGAACCGGTCTTCGAGCGCGTCGCCGGCAAAGCGAACGAACTGGGCGAAGCAGTAGTAAAGCATCACCGTGATCGTGAAGATCTCGAGCGTGCGGTAGTGCAGCTGGTTTTGCTGCACGGACGCGTAGGTAATGTCGACAAGCGTCACGGCGGAAACCAGCGCCGTCGCCTTGATCATCTCGATCGTCAGGTTTGTCATGCCGGGTATCATCACGATAACCGCCTGCGGGATCACGATGCGTACGAGGCGCTTCCACTCGGACAGGTTGAGTGCGACGGAAGCTTCGAGTTGCCCCCGCGGTACGGCGGCCATCGCACCGCGAACGATTTCCGCGCCATAGGCGCCGAAGTTGAGTCCGACGCCGAGGACGCCAGCCGTCATCGGCGAGAGCACGACTCCGAATTCCGGAAGCACGAAGTACAGCCAGAAAAGTTGCACGAGCAGCGACGTGCCGCGGAAGACCTCGATGTAGACGATCGCCAACCAGCGGATTGGCGAGACCCGGCTGTCCTTGGCGATTCCGGCAACGAACGACATGACGAAGAAGAGCACCGCCGAGAGGACGGAGACCTGAAGGGTCACGATGGCTCCGCGCAGCATCGCCGGCAGGAAGATCCGCATCTCGGAAAACGTCGCGAAACTCAATCCGACGAGAAACGCCGTCAGGGCGACGACCGCTACGATCCGTCCAGCCAACGAAACCGCCTCCTTCCGGCCCGGCGATAGTCCCCGGAACTTCCGGCGCAGTTCCATGAAATGATCATCGCCAATGTCCTACCGCGGGTTCTGCCGGCCGCGCAAACGGTTGACACCGCCATAGTTCCAGGCATTGTAGGATTTCCCCCGCCGGAGGTAGCGCCCGCCCGTGGACGTGTGAGGGTTGTCGTCCCAGGAGAACACTTTGCCCTTCTCCAGGGCCTCTCGAACCAGCAGCCGCGCCTTCTGGCTCGCCACGATGTTTGCCCGAAGCTCAGCCAGGTCGCCCCACGTGTCGTCCGCGAGGGCCCGGAGTTCCTGTTCCAGACCTGAGGTGCGGGCCTGGCCGGCGAGATTTTCCAGTTCGTGGGGGTCTTCGGCCAGGTCGAAGAGCAGCGGGGGAACGGATGCCGAACAGATGTATTTGTGGTGCCCTCGTTTCACCATCATGACCGGTTCGATGACGCCCTCGCAGGTCATCTCGCTGAAGACCGTGTCAGGCCAGTCCCGGGCGATTCCCCGGGCCAGGGGGACAATGCTGTTTCCGTCAACGGGCTGAACGGGCTCGAATGAACCGGACGGATTGGCGATGTCGACGAAAGTCGGCAACAGGTCGACCAGCGACACGTTGTCCCGGACCCGCGTCGGTTCGAATCCCGGTCCGCAGAGAATCAGCGGAATCCGCACGGCGTTCTCGAAGAACACCTTCTTGAACCACATCCCGCGTTCGCCGAGCATCTCGCCGTGGTCGGACGCGAGCACGATGACCGTCTCGTCAGCGAATCCCGTCTCCTCGAGCGTTCCAACTATGCGCCCGATCATGTCGTCTACGTAGGACATCGCGCCGTAGTAGGCGCGCCGCGCGTTCCGGACGTGCTGTTCGGTGATCCCCGGCGCGGGAAGGTTGTAATGGCGGTTTATTCTCCTGCTGTGTTCGTCCAGGTCGGAGTCCGCGATTTCTCCCACGCGCGGCAGGTCGATTTCGAGATTCGTGTACCGGTCCCAATGCTCCTGCCTGCAGAGAAAAGGCTCATGAGGATGGGTGAAGGACACGGTCAGGAAGAAGTTGCGCGTATCGTCGCTCCTGGCCAGATCGAACAGCTTCTGGACGGCATGGAATCCAACCTCTTCGTCGTAGTCCATCTGGACGGTTCGGGGCACCGGCCCCGCCTCGACGAGGGCCTCTCGGGCATCAGTTGCGAAATCGTCGTCTTCGCCGTCCCACTGCGGCAGCGTGCGGAAGTCGGCCGAATAGATCTCCGGCGTCAGCCGTTCCTCGTACCCGTGCAGCTGGTCCGGGCCGATGAAATGCATCTTTCCGCAAAGCGTCGTCTGGTAGTCGAGAATTCGCAGATAGTGGGCAATTGTCGGAATCGACGCCCTGAATTCCGCGGCGTTGTCATAGCATTCGATCCTGATCGCGTGCCGCCCGCTCATCATCGAGAACCTCGACGGCGCGCAGACCGGGAAGTTCGTATAGGCGTTCTCGAATACCACGCCCCTGTCCGCCAGCCGCTGGATGTTCGGTGTCCTGGCGGCGTTTCCTCCGTAGACGGACAAGGCCGATGCGGCCTGCTGGTCGATCATCAGGAAAAGAATGTTCGGACGCATCGCCATGTCCTGCTGTCCGTCAGCCTTGCAGTTGCCGGACGTCAAATGGCGTCGGTGCCGCTCGGCTGCCGGCGCCGCACCGGACAGGGCGGCGCCGGCCTGGTCACCCGACCGTGGTGACTAGCCTTCACACAATTCCGCGGTTTTCTGGGAGGGAAGTTCGTCCGCTTCCATCCCGTGCTTTTCGAAGATCGCCAGGTGGTCCGGCGAACCGATGAAGGCAGTCAGTTCAGCGTTGAAGGCATCGACGAAGTCGCCGTCTTCCTTGCGGAACGCGAACGCGCCGTGCGGCATGGCGAGTTCTCCCGCCACGATCTTGAACGCCGGGACCATTTCCAGGTCCTGTTCCGGTACGCCCCGCACCACTTCCCGGCTCCCCGGGACGGACAGCGCATAGACCTGGGCCCTGTCGGCACGAAGTGCCGCGATCGCCGTCGGGTTGTCGGGAATCTGCATGATCTTGTCGTCCGGAACGCCCGAAGACGCGGCATAGCCGGTCTGTGCGGCACCGGAGACGACCGCGACGGTCAGGCCCTTTTCCGCGATGGAATCGTAGTCGACGACACCATGCGGATTGCCTTTCACCACGATCAGCGTCTGCTGAATCCCGAATGTCGGTTCCGAGAACTGGACCTCTGCACAACGTTTCGGCGTGACGAACATGCCCGCTGCGACCACGTCGAAGCGTCCCGACTTGACGCCCGGTATCAGCGCACCCCATTCGATTGCCTTGGCGTCCGCGATCTTGCCACCGATTTTCTCGAGTACCGCCTTCAGCGTGTCGACATCGGTTCCGGTAAGGGCGCCGTTCTCGTCCATGTAGGCGTAAGGCTTGAAATTGTAGAATGCGACGTTCAGTCCGTCGCCCTTAGCCTGGTCCATGAGGCCCGCGGCGTGCGCGGAAGGCAACCCAGCCGCCACCGCTGCCGCGATACCCAGTGCCAAGAGTTTATGTTTCCATGGTATTGTCATCGTTCTACTCCTTCCAGTTTGGCGTTAAAGGTTTCGTGCGAACGCCACCCCGCGCGACCACGTATCGTTTCTGCCCGGCACCTCACGCGTCGACCACCGGGATATCCCACTCTGCTGCGGGGGCCGACAGGAGATCCGGATCGCCTTCGGTCACTGCCCAGTTGTCTTCCGCGTTGATGAAGCCCAGGTGATTCGAGAAATTTGGATTGCAGGCGAAGACGTTCCCGGGCTCGAAGGAGACGTCCTCGAAGGCGGCGAGCGACGGGTACTCGGTGGTGTCGATGCCGACCCCGTGGCCGACGCGCCCGACGCCCATTGTCTCGAGACCGCGTTCTGCGAGATAGGAATCGACCACGCGGATCACGTCTGCGGGCCTGTTGCCGGCGCGAAGCTGCTGGTTGCAATCGTGGCGCAGCTGCATCATCCAGCGGTAGAACTCCGAAAGTTCCGCCGACGGCGCGCCGATCGAAGCGGTTCGCGCGAGATCGGACCAGTAACCGCGCCAGGAGACACCGACGTCGAAACCCAGTGTCTCGCCCTTGCGGATCACGCGATCCGTCGGCAGCAACACGATGCCCTTTTCGCTGACGCCGGACAGCACGCAGAGAAGCGAGATTTTCTCTGCGCCTCCCGCGACGAGATTCCGGCGGAGGACCCTGGCAACCTCGTTCTCGGTCATCCCGGCGTGAACCTCGTTGAACGTCTTCACCTGCGCCTCGGCATTGATGACCGCGGCGCGGCGCATGTATTCGATTTCTCTCGACGACTTCACGTTCCGAACCGCCAGGATGATGTCGGCTGCGTCCGTCAACTCGGCGAGGGGAAGGCTTTCCGCGATGTCGCGGAAGCCGGCATAGCTTATGCCCAGGTACTGTTCCCGGCCAAGTTCGCAACCGATGCGGGACCTCGACAATCCGAGATCCCCAAGGACGCCGGCGATGAATTCCGGATGCCCTGTCAGGCTGCCGATCGTCCGGATGTCCGTGACGTAGGACGTCTGCTCGACCTGTGCGACCTCGAACGGCATGGTGATCAGCGTCGGTTCGCCGTCCTTCGGCAGGATGAACACGTAGGAGCGGATCTTGTCGACGGCGCATTGCTCCGACCGGTGCCCCGTGAAGTACTGGTAGTTGAGACGTTCGGTGACGAGAAGCGCGTCGATGTTCTCTTCATCCATCAGCGCACGCGTCTTGGCGTAGCGATCTTCGAATTCCTTGCGGGAAAAGTCCGCGTATTCCGGTGCCATCGTCCTGAATTCGTGTTGAGCCTCACATAATACTATATAATATAATATATATTGCAAGTGGTTTTTTCCAGTGAACGGCGAGTGTCCGCCCTTGAAATCAAGGATGTCCGCGCGACCGTCGTGCGGAGGCATCCAGACAAGGTGCCGTCGAAGGGCAGGGGCACCGGCCGGCCCGCGGCGACCGTTACAGCTCAAACGTCGGCGAAATCCGGATTGACGCGCGCGCCGCCCGTGGTTCTCGGTTCTCGTTTGGATGGAGATCGATCAAGCTCCGTCCACCATTTTATCTCGCCAGAGGTCTCGCCATGTTCGCCATGGCGGCAACCGTTCAAGTAGATTTCATCGGCAGCCTGCATCCCGTACAGTCAGGCAGGAGGTGGATTCCCTGCCGGAGGTCCGATTCCTGCGGGCAACGCAAATCCGGAATTGACCGGGCAACGCCGTCGATCTCGTGTACGGGGAGCAGGGAACCCATTGGCGACGTGATGCACGCCCATGCTCCCGTCCGTCACGATTCGGGCCGGTCCGGCAGACCCCCGGTTTTCATTGAAGGAATACCATGGACGTTTGGCGGGAACTGGCTCGTGCGGAAACCGACGGGGGTGATACGATCGTCCTGCGGCGGCGCGGGGAAATCTTCGATATCCGCTTCAACGGCTGGGAACTGATGTCGAGCAGCAATTCCGTGTCCGAAACGACCCTTGCACGGGTCGTCTGCGGTCAATGCCACAAGGAGTCTCCGAAGATCCTGATTGGCGGTCTCGGGATGGGCTATACACTGCGCGCCGTGCTCGATACGATCGGCAGGGAGGCGAAGATTACCGTTTGCGAACTGCAGAAAGAAATCGTCGAATGGAACAGGGGCGTGCTGGCTCCCCTGGCCGCGCACCCGTTGACGGACATGCGGGTCAATGTCCGGAACGTGAACGTCTTGGACGTGATCCGGGAGGGTGGGCAAGTCTTCGACGTGGTCCTGCTGGATACCGACAACGGTCCCGACTTCATCCTTCATCTGCCCAACCGCGACCTCTACGAATCCGAAGGACTCGCCTCCGTCTCGCGCATCCTCGGTCAAGATGGCGTTGCCGGTTTCTGGTCGTCCACGGAATCCGCCGAATTCGAGGATGCCCTGGATTCGATCGACTGGAAATGGCGGCGGCTTCGCGTCGAGCTGGCCGTGTCCGGAAAGCAGGTCTTTCACGTGGTCTACATGGCTGGTCGATCGCTGTCGCCATGATCTTGGCGTTTTGCGGCGACGCAGGACCGGATGTACCTCACCGGGATTGATCTTTGCGCCATGCACCCCCCGCACGGGCAACCGAATTATCGGACGTCGCCATTTACCCGCTTACTGAGGAACAACTGCACAAGCTGCTCAGGCGCCATGCCCCGACCCCCGTCGGAGACCGTGACCGCGACATGGGCGTCCTCGTGCAGCGCCGAGACCCGGATGGCCGACGACTCCGGAGCGTGCCGTGCGGCTTTGGAAAGCAGGTCGTTCAGCACTTGCACGATTCGTTGCCGGTCGGTCATCGGATCGACAGGTAATGGTGCTCCTCCACCAACGGGTCCCAGCGCCGGTGATCCCGATCACCCAAGGTCGGGCGCACCGAAACAGAACGCAAGTCAATCAACGAATCAGGGCCGGCAGCGTCTCCATGACATGCATGGTGCCATAGCGAAAACAGAATGGTAGAACCTATATCAGGTCAAACCCATCGCCATGCGAACGAAAGAATAGCCCTGCGGCTACGGCGTAGGTCGTTGCAAATACGAGTTCGCGCGCCATAAAGAACGCCGAGCGCCGCGACAACCGTGAGCCCCGGGAACGTCGTTCCCTCTCCGAAACCGCCTTCACGCGGCGCGCATCCTCGTTCTGACCGCGCCTCTCGCACTCGTGCCGAAACTCTTGGCGCGGCAGGCCGCCGGCGTGACGCTTGACTCGCCGGGCGTCGACCAGGGACGGCGGAGGGATGATGATCACGGTGACGGCTACCCTGTCCCCGGCGGACAGGAGACCCGGACGGGGGCGACCGTATTGGCGACAACCAAGTCCGGCAGCGGCCTCACCACTGCCAGCAGCAGCGACTTCAGCGGCGGCGGAACCGCCACCGGCAACGAATTCATCGTGAACCGCCGCCTAAAGTTGCGGCGGCGCGGATTCATGGGACAACAACCAGTGCCGGCGGACGTTCAGCTTAGACACTTCCGACGATGAGCTCGACGAAGCGGACGAGAAACCGGAAATCCGTTTCGGCAAGTTCGAAACGACCTCCGGCTTTCCCACCATCCTACTTCGTACCTACTTCGCCGACCTGACCATCGTGGACGATGATGGTCTTCCGAACGCCGCTCCGACAGTGACGACGATCGCGCTTATGCACAACCAGAACGAACTTTACGCGAGCCGACTGCAGGGCGAAGACGGGGATGCCAGCGACTGCGCGGCGGCGGCAGTCGGTTCGACGACGGCGGGGCGGACAACGACAAGTTCGACGAATACATTTTTTCGGACGATCGGCTTCAGTTTGCAACGGCGCCGGAATCCGAGAATCCCGGCGACGACGGCGGTGACCGGCAACCCGCGCGCGGTTACGGCGGTGGAGCTCGATATCGGCGATCTGGTGGCGGGCTCGCGCCAAGATTTCCGCGTGCGGGCGGTGAACGACGAGGGCACCTGCGCCTGGAACGGGCGCAGGCATGCAGACCAGACCACGACCGGAACTGATCCGGCCGGCGGCGTGACGGTAAGCGACACGTTGGTGGAATTCGGCAGGCATGTGCCGGATTTCGGCCCGTCGGTGTCGCGGGCCGGTCCGAGTGTTACGACATGTCTTGCAATTGGGGCCAAATGTTATTTCACCTGGCTATGAGCGAAACCCAAAAAATTGATCGCTCGAATGCGGAATAATCCTTGTGACGACTGGAGTATCGATGATCTCGAGGACCTTGGCGGCACGCAATGGTATTGACTGGCGGCAGCCGGGAACCGGTCACGTCACGGTCAGCAATCCCGGTTTCACGCCCCTTACGGTGCCAGGACACAAGCCTATCAAGGCAGAAAACATCAAGCGGTTCCTCGAATTGATCGATCGGGCAAGAAAGGACGATGAAAACTGAACGTCCACGCTTTGAGATGCGCCCGCTTGAGCAGGAGGAAGGAGGCGGGCATCTTGTCGAGTTTCCCGAATATTCCGGTTGCATCGCTGACGGAGAAACTCCGGAAGATGCTACGGCGGAAGGTGCCGACGCACCGGAATCTTATCGGAACACCTCAAGGGAGCCTGGACGACCAACCCCTGCATCCGGTGACATTCATGGCGGCCATTGGCGGCAATGTGTGCCGAAGTCACTTCACGCCGCATTGGCGCGCCCGCGCCGACCATGTAGGCGTGTCTCTCGGCATGCTTGTGACCACGACGCTCGCGGAAGACCTCGGGCGCCGGATTCAAGCGCCGCTGGCGCCTCGGGAATCTCGTCGTCGATGTTCAGCGATGGCCTCATGGCGGAAGAACTGCCGCGACGATGCAATGATGTCTGGATGCGGCAATGTCGTGGTTTTGGCGGCTTTCTCCAGTTGCGCAAACATGGGTCGTTTGCGGAAGGGAGCGGAATCCTGCGCACTGAGCACTGAGTACGTGATTTCCGAGTTTTCTCCGTTCACCGTTGCCGATCAGACGATGGCTGCAACAGGCATTCCGGCATAGCGATCTTCGAAATCCTCTCGGGAAAAGTCCGTGTATTCCGGCGTCATCGTCCTGCTGATTCGTGTTGACATGCGCATAATACTATATAATATAATATTTATTGCGACGGTTTCTTCTGGGGAGCATGCAGGTATACGTCTACGTCTTGGATTCAAGGGATGTCCGTGCGTACATCGCGCGGAGACGTCCGGGAAAAATGTCATCGGAGCATGCGGGCGCCGGTTGTTGTACCCGTGGACAGGCCGTCGACCTTCCCGTGGCAATCGATGGCAGCCGTCCGGGTAACCGATGACGGAATTCAGGTTTGCGCGCCGGTCCTCGGTCCTCGGAAAGTCGGTGTTCGATCACGTCCCCGGCACTATTTCTCTCGGCAGCGGTGCCGCTTATCCGCCCTTGCTGCCCGATGTCGTGCGCGAGGCTGCCGAAGCGGTCGGCCCGCTTCGGGAAGAAGCCATGCAATACGGACCGTTGATGGGCCTGGATGACTTGCGTGAGGAAATCTGCAGGTTCGTGGCCGGAGACGGGGTCCAGGCGCAACCCGAAAACGTGCTCGTCACCTATGGAGCGAAGAATGCGCTCGACCTCGCGTGCCGCGTCTTCGTCGAACCGGGTGACCGCGTGATCGTAACGCGGCCGTCCTACATGACAGCGATCCACATCATGCGCACGCACAACGTTCAGTTTGTCGATGTCGGCCAGGACCGGGATGGCCTTTCGACCGACGAACTCGAGGAGCGACTCGAACTTTTCGAGGCGAATGCGGAGCCAATGCCGAAGTTGCTGTTCGATGTACCGGATTTCCACAACCCGACCGGTATCACCATGGGCCTCGCGCGGCGGCGCAAGATCCTTGAACTTGCCCGACGCTACAATTTCGTGATTTGCGAAGACGATCCATACCGCCGCATCCGGTTCGATGGCGAGGCTGTGCCGCCAATCAAGTCAATGGACACGACCGGTCACGTGATTTCGCTTGGGACCGTATCGAAGACCCTCGCGCCGGGATTGCGTGTCGGCTGGGCCATCGGGGACTCGGGCGTCGTCCGCAGAATGGCCATGCAGAAGGCCGATGGAGGGTCGAATACGTTCGCACAACGCATCGTCGTCCAGCTCATGCGTTCCAACAAGATCAGCCGGCATGTCGACGAACTGACGGAAAAAATGCGGTGCCACCGTGACGCGATGATCGCTGCACTTGCCGAGTACATGCCGGAAGCGAGGTGCCGGGTGCCGGATGGAGGTTATTTCCTTTGGGTCAGGCTATGCGAGTCCGACAATGCGGAACACGTTGTCGAACTGGGAATCCGGGGTGGCGTTGAAGCCACGCCGGGGCGTCTGAGTTTCCCGTCGGACGATCCGGGAAATTGCCTGCGACTGGCATACAGTTTCGTGGACGAAGACCAGATACGATTGGGCGTCGCGCAACTCGCAAAGGCCTACAGGTCGTACAGGTCGACCACCTCGTCCGCCTGAACTTCAGCAAAGGAAACAGAATGCCTTGTCCCAAAGCCAGCTTGGCGCCGTCCTGCGAGATCGATTTCGACAAGGACGGAAAACACCACGGCTATATCCGGATTCAGTTCTCCTCTGACCGGTCCGCCTACGGCTGGATTCCGGTGCCGGTCATGTCGATCAGGAACGGCGCCGAACCCTGCGCCATCGTCATCGGCGCCAATCACGGTGATGAATACGAAGGCGTTTCCATTTGCAACGAACTGTACCAGACTCTCGGGCCTCACGACATTGCCGGCCAGGTCATCTTCCTGCCCGCGGCCAACGCGCCCGCGTATTATTCCGGCCGCCGCACATCGCCAATCGACTGGACGGGCGAAGCCAATCTCAATCGGCTCTTTCCCGGCAACCAGTATGGTTCGCCGACCGAAATGATCGCCTGGTACATCACGAGCCAGCTGGTCCACAGGGCCGACGCCATTTTCGACCTACATTCCGCTGGCAAGTCGATCGATCATCATCCGTCGGTGAAAATCCGCCTGATGGGCATCGAGGACAAGGACGCGCTGCAGATGAAGTTCCTGCATGTGTTCGGGGCGCCTCTCGGGATCATCGGCAACAGGGTCCACGAAACGACGCTCTCCGGTGAAGCGCTTCCTCGAAATGTCATCTACGTCTCGACCGAACTGGGCGGTGCCGGCAAGATCAGGCCCTGGATACGCGACTTCGCCTTCAACGGCATGAAGCGCTGCCTCCGAGAAATGGGCATCCTTCCGCCGGACCTCGACCTCCCCGAACCGGAACACGCCGTTCGACTCATGGACATGCAGACGGACGAAAACTACATCTATGCCAGCAAGGACGGCATGTTCGAACCGCGCGTGAACCTGGGCGATGACGTGGAAGACGGTCAGTTTGCAGGCTACATCTGGTCGCTCAAGGAACCCTGGCTTGCTCCCGAAAAGCTGCACTTCAAAAAGGGCGGTGTCGTGTTTTGCAAGCGGACACCGGCCCTTTGCGAGGTGGGCGACACGCTGTTCTTTACGTTGAACGGTTATCGTGGATGACGGTGACCACACAGGGCGGGTACTGCGGTCGTGTCCGGTTCGCGTCCATCAGTGGCCGATGATCTTGGAAATCATCGCGTTCGCACCGGCCGAAACGGATTCACGCACGGGGAGTCCTGGCGCGGGTAACGCGTGAGCAAGTCGATTCCGACCTTTGATTTCGTTGTCGTGGGTTCCGGTAGCGCCGGCGCCATCGTCGCCGCGCGGCTGGCCGAAGACCGGTCGGTCCGCGTACTGCTCCTCGAGGCAGGGCCGAAGGACAACAGCTTGCTCTTTCGTATCCCGGCGGCGATGCGTTACGCCTACAACGCACGGAAATACAATTGGAACTTCCACACCGAGACCGAACCGTTTCTCGACGACCGCCGGCTTGCTCAGCCCCGCGGCCGCGTACTCGGAGGGTCGTCCTCAATCAACGGCCAACTGTATCTGCGCGGCCATCCGCTGGATTATGATGGCTGGGCGCAGGCAGGTGCGCGTGGCTGGTCGTATTCCGACGTGTTGCCGTATTTCAAAAGGCTCGAGACGCGGGTCGACGGTCGGAGCGATTATCGGGGAACACAGGGACCCGTGGGCGTGACAACGGTCAGGCCGGACCCGCTTGCGAAGGCCTTCCTGGAAGCAGGAAGGCAGGCGGGTTACCGGTCCACCGAAGATGTCAACGGCTTCCAGCAGGACGGTTTCGGTTTGTTCCCGAAAAACGTTGCCACGGGCCAGCGTTCATCGACGGCACAATGCTACCTTCGCACGCCCCCGCAGAACCTCCACATCCAGGCCAACAGCACGGTGTCACGCATCCTTTTCGAGGGAAAGAGAGCGTGCAGCGTCGAATTTCGCCGCGGGAGCGAAACGCGGACGGCGCGCGCTGGCCGCGAGATCGTGGTCTCGGCCGGCGCATTCAACAGTCCTGTTCTGCTCATGCGTTCCGGGATCGGGCCCGCCAGGCATCTTCGGGAATTCGGAATTGAGGTCATCAGGGATGCACCGGATGTCGGCGAAAACCTGATGGACCATCCACTCACCGCCGTCCAGGTAACGTGCAGGGAACCGGTTACCCTTTTCAGTCACCTCGGTCCGTTTTCCCTGGCGCGGGGGATTGTCGAGTGGCTGATAGCAAGAAAGGGTGTTCTCGCAAATAACCATTTCGACGCGGTCGCGTTCATTCGCACGAAGGCAGGGGTCAGGATTCCAAATCTCCAGATTGCCCTGTTTGCGATTGCCGTGGCGGAAGGAAGCACCGACTTTGTCAGGCAGCATGCCTTCCAGTTGCAGATTTCCATCCAGCGTCCGCTCAGCCGCGGGAACGTACGGCTGGGTGGAGGTCACGTGCAGGCAGTGCCGCGGATCCGTTTCAACATGCTTGAACATCCGCAGGACATCGAAGAACTCAAGGCCGGATTCGTCCTGTCCCGGGAGTTGCTGCGCCAGCCCGCACTGTCCCGTTATGCGGGGACCGAGCTATTTCCGGGTGAAGATGTCGCAAGCGGCGACGAACTGGAATCCTGGCTTCGGGCCACATGTCATTCCTCCTATCACCCCTGCGGCACTTGCCGGATGGGCGACGACGAACTGGCGGTGGTCGATAGCGAGTGCCGCGTCAGGGGTGTGGAGAGATTACGCGTGGTTGACGCGTCGGTCATGCCTCTCATCCCCTCGGCGAACCTGAATTGTCCGACCATGATGATCGGGGAAAAGGCTTCGGACCTCATCGCGGGAATGGATCCATTGCCGCCCCTCGACCTGGCCTATTTTACTGATCCGAACTGGGAACAGTCACAACGATAGTTCCGCCAAACTCAAAGCCTGTCGCCTTTTGGGACGACGGCCTGGATTTCAGGGAAACACGCGGCGCGGCCACAATGAAGATGACCTTGCTATGCCACCGCCCTGAACCGCCTGAAGCGGATCGCAAGTCGATCCCGATCCGGCCGGTCCTTGTCCCGGTTCGGTAGATGGAGTTTCTCGCCGTCCAGCCGTTTGAGGGATTCAAGAATCGGGCCATAGTTCTGGTCCAGCAATCGGTCCGAGACGTGCAGGCGATAGTCGGGATCGATACCGATGAGATGTGCGTCGAAGGCGGCATGATGAATTTTGGAAAGCGGCAGGCCGTTCGGAACAATTGGCTGCCCCAGCTTTTCATTCTTGTCCGAAACGATTTGCGCCGCATCGAGCAGCCGCAGTTCGGGCAATCCGGACAAGGCGCAACGACCGTCATAGGCACCGATGACTGCTTCGCGGAATGATGCCTGATGAAGGCGCTGCTTTACTACACACAACGCATATCGCCGTTCCAGGGCGTTTCCCGGCGGGATCAGCTCTTCCTGCTCAGGCAAGCCGAACGCGACACGCGCCTTCAGCCCATCGGCATCCCATCCCGAAATGAATACCGGGAGGATGGCCTGGTAGCGGCCTGGCGCGACGCCGAGAAAATATAAGACCGGTATCCCGTGCTCAAATGCCTCCCGCAGCCAGCGATTGTCCGCTGCTTCCGGATTCTTTCCCGTGAAGGCGTATTCCACCATCTCTTCACCGTCAAAGATCTGGCGGTGCACGTCTCGTTGATCGTCGTACCAGACCCGCGCACCGGGTTGCGGAAACACGGTTTTGATGGAAAGCAGAAACCTCATCTGCCACGGCTTGAAGATACCCCGCCGAGGATTGACAAGGGGGATGCGCTGCCCTTCGAAAACAAATCCCGGACCCAATTCGATGGCGGTCAAGTGGTCATGCACTTCACCCAGCCTGCGAACGTGCTCGAAGGCCGCCATCCGAATCCGGGTGTCCAGATCAGTGTTGCTTATGGAAACGTCCGTCACGCCCTGAAACAGTTTTCGTTGTGCCAGCTCAGGGTATCAGGATCGGGGCACTGCGAAGCATCCCGGGGCGCTTTGATCCGCAGACCGTGCAGGGCATAGTAGTGCCGGCCGTTTTCAAACTCCTCCTTGATCCGGCGGCTGACCTCGAAGTCGAGATCGGGTGTGACCGTCACGTAACCGGCGTCGAACAGGCTGTGAATGTCGCGCCGCGGCAGTAGTCCGTTTCGCGCCTCGTGCGCACCACCGTCTCGATAGGACCGGATGTGGGCCGCATCCAGCGCTGGCAATGTCCGTTCCCGTGTCACAGTGCAGCGCCGCCCGTAAATGTCGGTCACCAGTACGCGGAAAGCGCCCTGTCCAATGCGTGGGCGAATGAGACAAGGCTCGCCGAAACGCGGCTGGTTTTCCGCAAAGTCGAGGATCGGACGCCGGCGAAACCGTTCGTTGACTGCCCACCAAAGGTGCAGCCCTTCTGCATCATCAGTGTTGTACGTTTTGTACGCGACGATGTTCGGGGAGAAGTTCTTCGGCACCGGGATCCAATCGTGCTCATCGAGAAAGAACGGCTGGGCCAGGACACGACAGCCGATGGGAAAGTCACTCCGATCATCTGGGTCCGTCCGGAGATACCTGACGATTTGCCTGCGCATTTCCTGCTCTGACGGCGCGCCATTCGCTTCGCCGAACGCTTCCCAGGCAAGTGAACACGGTAACACATTGGCATAGGTGAAAATGCCGCCGCCAACGATCATGTTGTCGGGTGCGTGGAGCTTGAACAGGAACAGTTCACCCGGCTTGAGGGCACGGAAGTTCTTCGCCGAGGGCGCCCAGAAGTTGACCTCGCTCAGGTCCGGCTGCCGCCGCAGCGTCTCGAACCAGTCTCGATCCGTGACAGCAACGACGAGATTGATTCCCACGATCAGTTCCGATTCAGTCTCTGCTTACCGCAGTTGACAGGATGCGCCTCCAGAAGATGTCTCAGCCGATGATGATGTCATTGGCAAAAGCATCCACTGTTTCCGGGATACCTTGTTGCCGTTTCAAAATTGAGTGCGAGACACCTTTGCAAGGATTCGAGCTTACGCCGTGAGGCCGAGAGGCAGTTTCTATCTTTTGAATGGAAAAAACAGCGTGCCCAGCAACGAGATTTCTTCTCTCTCCAAAACGAAAGCAGTTTCTGCTTCCAGATTCCGGATGTCTCTGGATCAACCCCATCCCTCTCGCCGGTGCGATATCCCCTTTGAGTAAATTCTACGCGGATTGACCAGTTGGTCCAGTCCGTCAAGTATCCGAGTGATTCATTCTACGGTGACGGATTTGGCGAGATTTCGTGGCTGGTCAACATCCGTGCCCTTTGTCGCGGCTGTGTGATAAGCCAGGAGCTGCACGGGGATCGAATACAGGATTGGCGCCAAAACCGGGTGAACCTCTGGCAAGACCAGAGTGTGCCAGCAGCCGTTATCTTCAATTGTCGCTCCGGATGAATCCGTAATCATCAGGGTTTTTCCCCCACGCGCCAGGACCTCCTGCATGTTGCTGTATGTTTTTTCGAACAGGCCGTCAGTCGGAGCGATAACCACGACAGGCATTTTCTCATCGACCAGGGAAATCGGGCCGTGCTTCAGTTCACCTCCGGCGTAACCTTCGGCGTGAATGTAACTGATTTCCTTCAACTTGAGAGCGCCTTCGAGTGCGATGGGGAACATCGTGCCCCGTCCTATGAACAATGCGCCGCTCGACGCCGCGAATTCGCGGGATATCACTGCAATCCTGGATTCAAGGTCCAGCACTTGATTGACCAGGCCGGGAAGGAACTGCAGCGCCATGACAAGTTCCCGAACCTCGTCCGCCTCAAGAGTGTTTCGTTGCCTTCCCGCGTCGATTGCCTGCCACACGAGCGTCGCCATTTGACAGGCAAACGCCTTTGTCGACGCGACGCTGATCTCTCTGCCTGCAAGAATGGACAGGACAACGTCAGATTCCCTTGCAAGTGAGCTTTCTTCGACATTGACGACAGCCACGGTTCTGGAAACCGAATTCTTGGCGTAACGCAAGGCGGAGAGGGTGTCGGCCGTCTCGCCCGACTGGCTGACAAAAAAGGCAATCGACCGATCCGACAGAGGTGGCTCCCGATAGCGAAACTCGGAAGCGAGGTCGAGATCGACAGGGATTCCCGCGAGCATTTCGAACCAGTATCTTGCGACCAGGCATGCGTAAAAGGCCGTCCCGCAGCCCGACAGCACGATGCGGTCCACGATAGAATAGTCGATCCGGTCTGACTGCTTGTGTCCAATCAACTGGATCGACTTCGAGTAGTACTCAAACGACTTTGCCAACAGCGTGGGTTGCTCATGGATTTCCTTGAGCATGTAGTGCCTGAAGTGCCCCTTGTCGGTCGTCGACGCGTCCACCGACGCAATACGCCTCGGTCTATCCGCCTGTTTCCTTTTTGAATCCAGGACCGTCACTCCCGCCCGCGTGACGATCGCGATGTCACCGTCCTCAAGGTATGAAACCCGGTTGGTCATTGTGGCCAGCGCCAGAGTATCGGACGCGACGAACATCTCACCATCGCCGTGACCGACAACCAAAGCGGAACCATGGCATGCCGCGACGATCAGATCTTCCTCTCCTTCAAACAAAAAGCAGAGCGCATGGGAGCCGCGAAGTCGATCCACGGTTTTCGTTGCGGCATCAACCGGACCGAGGCCATCCCGCAGAAATCTTGCGCAGAGTTGCGCTACGGCTTCAGTGTCGGTTTCAGTTTGGAAGTTGCTTCCCGTGGAGGTGAGTTCGGCCCTGAGTTCCCGAAAATTATCTATGATTCCGTTATGCACGATACTGACAGAACCAACCTGGTGGGGATGAGCATTCTCCTCCGAGGGCTTACCGTGAGTTGCCCAACGCGTGTGACCGATGCCCGTCTTGCCGGCGACCGGATCGAGGGCCAGCTTCTCACTGAGGTTTGCGAGCTTGCCCTCCGCTCTGCGGCGCCTGAGGCGTCCTTCTTCGATCGTCGCGATTCCGGCGCTATCGTACCCTCGGTATTCGAGTTGCTTGAGCGCCTTCATCAGGATCGGCGCGGCCTCATCTTTTCCCAGGATGCCAACGATTCCGCACATTACTCCGTTATCCCAGCTTTGTGGACCCGGGGGTTACGGGCGTTTTCTTGAACCCGGTTTCGGCCTTGCCATGAGTTGGCGCGCCATTCCCGGCTTGTTCTCCTGAACGGTTCGCCCGATCGCCAAAGCGTCGTCGGGGACATCCCTGGTCACGACGGTGCCCGCAGCCGTCATTGCCTCGGTTCCGATCCGAACGGGTGCAACCAGGGTCGAGTGGGAGCCGACAAACGCTTTTTCACCAATGACCGTTTGGTGCTTGGATATGCCGTCGTAGTTGCACGTTATCGTTCCGGCCCCGACATTGGCGCCGTCTCCGACCAGCGAATCTCCGATGTAGGACAGGTGGCTGACCTTCGTCCCGGCACCGATGGCGGAAGCCTTGACTTCCACGAAATTGCCAACTCGGGCACCTTCGGCGACAGTCGTGCCCGGCCGCAGGCGGGCGTGGGGTCCAACCACGGCGCCCCGTTCGATGATGCAACCTTCGAGGTGCGAAAACGCCTTGATGGTTGCTCCTTCCCGGACGGTGACACCGGGCCCGAGCACGATGACGGGCTCAAGCACCGCTCCTGGTTCGATAACCGTGTCATGGGAGAACCAGACGGTTTCGGGTCCATGCATGATAACGCCGTCACGGGCCGCCCTGGCCCGGACTCTCGACTGGAAACATGATTCCGCAACCGAACAGTCAGCCGGAGACTCGATCGGCATCGCTTCCTCGGGTGCGCAGGTCCAGGTTGCGAAGTCTCCTTTTCTTTCCCTGATTACGTCGACCAGCAAGGAAACCGGGTCGCTGTTGGCATTATCGGTCACACCGTTTTCGTGCGCCGCCGCTTTCGAAATGTCTAATCTTGGCAGGCAGATGGCAATCGGTTTGTTTTCACGTTCCGTCCTGCTGTGGACCGTTTGTTCAGGAGTGTCTGAGCTGTCATCACGGATGACCGGTCCGGAATCCACGGCGTCTTGACGATGATCGGCAGGATAGAGGATGGCTGAACCTCCATTCTCCCGGGCCGCCTCCACAAGTTTGCGAAGTGTAGCCGGACGCAAGAGTGGCCTGACGCCTGACAAAACCAGGACATGGCTGGCCCGCGATTCAAGTACGCTCTCAAGCTGTCGATGGAATTCCGTCGGGCCAGTACCGGGTTTCTCGATGAGCACCCTCGCTCCGGTTGATCTGACGGAAGCAGTGACCATGTCGGTTCGATTGTTGTCGTCGACGATGACGAGGACCCGTGCAAGGCCGATTTCGTTCAAAGTACGGATGACGTGAAGGATTGCAGGAAGGTGTGCGACCGGCGCGAGACTTGCTTGCCATTCTCGCCCCAGGCCCCCGCGATTATCCGCAGGCAGGATCAATGCGCCAACGCTATCGGTGGATTGCTGCATGCCCGGGCCTCCGTTTTTTGTTCTTGTCTTGGCGCTGCCCCCGCACGAGTTACCGCATGTTCGCTTGCAAATCACGCTGAGCGATAAAATGATCTTTCAATTCAGTAACAGCTTTGCCTGAAGCGATCCCTGCTTCAACCGGCAAGACCAGCCCGCACGCGGAGACGCTCGCGATACCGGTTTCTCCCTGAACAGGCACGTTCAACCTCTCTTTCCTCGCCGTCTTGTCAAGAGAGGTCGAGATTTGACAGTTTCCGGCGAAACTGTTTCCATTGTCTTTCCCGACCCGGTCAACCTGACTCGTCTCTGTCACGATTGGCTGTTCGTTTGCCTGTGTGGATGGAGGCTGACTTGAAGACAGTCGTGTTTGACCTCGACGGAACGCTCGCTGATACCAGCCGTGACCTGATAAGCGCCGCGAACCGGTGTTTCGAAGCCCGCTACCTCCAGAGCCCGCTAGATCCGGTAGCAGACGCTTCGACCGCTTTTGACGGCGGCCGGGCAATGCTCCGCCTGGGGTTTTCCCGGCTTGGCCAGAGTTGGTCCGAGGCGGATGTCGACGAAGAGTACCCGGTTTTCCTGGAACACTATGGCAGGGAACTGGATAAGGAGACGCGGCTGTATCCTCATGCTGAAGAAGCCCTCGACACGCTCCTGTCACGAGATTTCCTTCTCGCGGTCTGCACGAACAAACCGGAGGCGCTTGCACTGGAATTGCTGCGCCGCCTGGGAGTCCTTGACAGGTTTCGCTCGGTCCTTGGAGCTGACACTTTGCCGGTACGAAAACCGAACCCTATCCACCTGCTTGAGACGATCCGTCGAGCTGGTGGCAAAAGGGCGGCCGCGGTCCTGGTGGGTGATACCGACAACGACCGAGCGACGGCGAAGTCGGCCGGCGTGCCGTGCGTGCTTGTCACATTCGGACCGCGCGGGTGCGAGGTTGAAAATCTCGATCCCGACTGGCTGCTGCACGATTATCGGGAACTGGCAACACTTGTCGACGTGGCGATCGGGAGGATTTGTGCGGAAAGGGGCGGCTGATTTCCAGGCCTCATTGAATTGATGGAAACGGTGACTTCAGCTTGATGCGGGTGCCATCGGCCCGGAACCGCCAGTTGACAGGTTCTGCGGAAGCGTTGCGGTGGTCCCGCCATGTGGCGACTTTGCTGATCATGGTTACCCGATCGGGGATCCGGTGAACGGATTCAAGAAACCCGGGGCACAAAATCCCGAGGCGGGATCCGTCGTGACCTGCAATCACATTCGGCCCGGCTTGAAGTCATTTTTCGAACGGGTTGCAGCATGCGCCCTGGTTTGCTGAAAGTGGAACAGTCTCACGCGTTGGCCCGTGTTGTCCCTGATGGTCTACCCGGTCGTATCGCCCGCGATGTTTACAACCAGATGCAATCCTGTTCATGCCCGACGCCCATTCTGGCAGGGACCAACAGAATCTGTGGGGCCGGGCAACGGTCAGCCTTGTTTCCTGATTGGTGCTTGCCACGTTGAAGAGCCAGCAAGGAGCATTCCAGGCCGCCAGCCAACGGCAGTACGACCCTGCGAGGTGGTTCCGCCTATCGACCTTCTCGCGGAACCAGGCTGGCCACAACGGGATAATCAATCATGGAGACCGCTGGTATCCACCTTCCGGAGGTCAACGTCGGGCCGATTCCCAGGGCAGCCATGAAATGGTCGAGGACCGATCGGGACATGCCCGCAATCCTGGCAATCGCAGTACTGGAGACGCCGGGGTCGTTGAACCGGCGCGTTTCGTCGGGCCTTGGCCTTCGCCGCCGCGAGGGTTCGTCTTCAGGGTCAGGGTTGTCAGCCTAACTGTCGTCCCTGAACAGTCGTCGGCAGGCAGCTTCGGCATGGGCAAGTCCCTCGTCGGTCAGGTAGACGGATTTCGCCTTGCTCGCCGGATCGGAGATGAGGTCCTTGTCGTGAAGCCTGTCCATGGCATCCCAGTCGAGGGACTTCCATGCGCGCGCGCCGCCGAAGCGAGGGCGCTCGCAAATGTTGAGATAGAGCAATGCCAGGACCGCTTCATCGATCCTGTCGTTCGCCAGGTCGTCGTCCATCCTCCGGGCACTCCCTCTATTTCAGGTCGAGCGTACTGCTGCCTCCCGATCCCATGGCACGCGAGATCAGGTGGTCGGCCACGTCGTTGAAGTAAGCGTTCAATTCGGACTGAAGTTGAAGATACTCCGGCCACACCTCCCGGTCGAACTGCCGTTCGCGCACGCGCACCATGACGGTCGTGTGGCGCTGCCGCTTGTAACGGAAGGGCCGCACGCCGTGCTTGCGGCACACCGCGCAGAACAGATTGACGCACCACAAGTCGGGAAACGTATACTTGAGTTCGACCTCGGGTTCCTGCTGCCTGCCCGCCCCCGCCAAACGCCCCTGCAGCCGTTCGATCGCGACACCGGCAGCCCACTTCTCTCCCGCACTGCCCGCTCGCCTGAACAGCGCCTCCAGCTTGGCAAGCTTTTCCCTGAGTTTCCTGTCTCCGTTCATGGCACACCGCAGGATCGATACGTATCTGGCGAAGAATGATCGAATGTCATCCCAAATCCTCCTTTTCAGCGCCTGCGATCATCTCGGGCCAGAGGGCATCGAGCGGGAAGGTGATGGCGTCGAAGGGGGGAAGCGAAACCGGCGCGTCATCGACGAGCGTCGCCAGCAGCAGCCAATGTTCCTCGCGCAATTCGAAGGCCTCGAGCACCCGTGCATCGGGATCGACGAACCAGAGATGGCGGACGCCCTCGCGGGCATAGAGATCCCGCTTCTCGCACTTGTCCAGCCGTCGCGTGGAGGGCGAGAGAACCTCGCCGACCCAGTCCGGCACGACCGTGCAATAGGCCGCGTCCGGGTACTCGGGCATCGTCCCGCGCCGCCAGCCGGCGAGGTCCGGCACCACGATGTCTTCGCCCAGGTGAAGTTCAGGCTCGAAAACGATCCACCAGCCGCCGGGACCGCCATCGCCATAGTTGAATGGCGGACCGATCTTGGCGCCCATGCCGGAACTCGCCCAGGCATGACGGGTTGCCGGCCTCGGGTGGGTATGGAGGGTTCCCGCGATCACCTCGGCGACCTTGTGGGGCGGGGCGTCGAGCACGTCCTGGTAGGTGGCCCGGCGGGTTTCCTTGCGTTCGGTCCGTGTCGTCATGGTCTTCGGTCCTCCCGTGCCTCTAGTTCCCGACAGCATGGGAATGATGGTGTTTCGACTGTAACCTGAGGCGGTTTCCCCGTCGGCCGGGCCGTGTATATGGTCTGCAACAACGACGAACAACCTGACCTTCCGGGCAGGCGGTCAGGGAGTCCTTGAACGTGTAACACCCGAGCGCGGATAGGCTTCAACGGCAGGCAGACGTGTTCGTGACCAACACCGCACGTACATTGAATCTGACCGTGGAGGGTTGACCGTTGCGGCAGACATTCAACTCGTAAAAATCTGGACAACGAACTTCTCGATGATCGGAGAAGATGCCTGTCGGACCTGGATCCGGTTTCCGGACGGAAGTCCGGACGGTTGGCGCGCTAGCTAACATCATGGTGGAATGATTCTTCGCACTTGCCAACGGAGATTGCGAAAGGCGGGAGCCAGGCGCGTCAGGGTTGAATCGTCGGACAGTCAACTCCTATAATTTGAAAGTCCAGATAGTCTCGGCGGGGGTGACGCAGTGTTCACCGCTTCAATGAAATTCGCCCTGGGTGACGAAATCGATTCCGTACAGGATTCGGTTCGACGCTGGGCGCAAGAACGTCTTGCGCCTCTGGCGGCACAGATCGACCGGGATAACTGCTTCCCCCGCGAAATCTGGGAAGAAATGGGCTCACTGGGTTTGCTCGGAATCACGATTGACGAGAAATTTGGCGGAACGGGAATGGGATATTTTGCCCATGCCGTGGCCATCGAAGAGATAGCCAGGGTCTCCGCATCGGTTTCGCTTTCATATGCGGCTCACTCCAACCTCTGCGCAAACCAGATTCGGCTCAACGGAACCGATGAACAGAAAAACCGGTTACTTCCCGGACTCTGCTCGGGCGTGCATGTCGGCGCGCTCGCCATGTCGGAAGCTTCTGCGGGTTCCGATGTCGTATCGATGCGTCTCAGGGCCGAGAAACGGAACGGGCACTACCGCCTGAACGGAACCAAGTTCTGGATCACGAACGGCCCGGACGCCGACATCCTGGTCGTTTACGCCAAGACCGATCCGGGGGCCGGATCGGCCGGAATCACGGCCTTCCTCGTCGAACGCACCATGCAGGGGTTTTCCGCGGGAACCGGGCTGGACAAACTGGGAATGCGGGGTTCCAGCACGTCCGAGCTGATCTTTGACAACGTGGAAGTGCCTTTCGAAAATGTTCTTGGCAGGGAAAACGAAGGGGCCTCAGTGCTCATGTCGGGCCTCGACTACGAACGCACGGTCCTCGCGGCAATCGGAACCGGGCTCATGCATGGGATCCTCGATCACGTCGTGCCCTACTTGCACGACAGGAAGCAATTCGGTCGGCCCATAGGAGATTTCCAGCTGATGCAGGGGAAACTCGCGGACATGTACGTGTCGATGAATTCGGCAAGATCCTACCTTTACGCCGTTGCCGCGGCCTGCGACCGCGGTGAAACGACCCGCCAGGACGCCGCGGCCTGCATCCTGTATGCGGCTGAAATGTGCATGGAATGCGCGACCCAGGGCGTGCAGGCGCTGGGGGGAGCGGGATATCTGAACGACTCTCCCCTCAGCCGCATGATGCGGGATGCGAAGCTCCTCGAGATCGGTGCCGGGACCAGCGAGATCCGCAGGATGCTGATCGGCCGCGAACTCATGAAAGCGTCCGGGTGAGTCGCGGACTCAAGCGCCGGGCAGGGTACCTGGAACGAGTTCCCGGATGACGTCCTCGAACATGTCTTTCGACTCCTTTGCCGGACGATTCCGTTGGCAGATCCCCGACCGTTACAACATTGCGCGGGATGTATGCGATCGGTGGGCGGTAACCGAACCCGATAGGCCCGCGATTATCGATTGGTCATCCGGTCGACGGCAGGAGTTCACGTATTCGGCCTTGAGAATGTTGGCCGACGGCCTTGCCAACAGGCTTCTGGACGCAGGAATCGGAAAAGGCGAGCGGGTCGGCGTCAGGTTGAGCCAGTCGGCGTTCACCGCTGCGGCCCATATCTCGATCTGGAAAACCGGGGCCATCTCACTACCGTTGTCGCCCCAGTTTGGCGATGATGCCCTTCACTTTCGCCTCGCCGATTCCGGTGCCAGGGCGGTGATAACGGACCTGGAAGGCAGCAAGGGCTTGGCCTCGATCAGCCACAGGCTTCCCGAGTTGGAACTGGTACTGCTGCCCGGTTCCCGATCGAACGCGTCTCCCGGCGCCACCGTCGAGGCTGCCGATACTGCTGCCGACGAACCGGCCCTGCTGATGTACACGTCCGGGACGACAGGTCCGGCAAAGGGCGTCTTGCACGCGCACAGGGTCCTGCCCGGACATTTGCCGGGTGTCGAGATTTCTCACGATCTGTTTCCGCAGCCCGGAGACGTGATCTGGACTCCGGCGGACTGGTCCTGGATCGGCGGACTGCTCGATGTGCTGATGCCAGGGCTCCATCACGGCGTACCCGTGGTCGCATCGAGATTTCCCAAGTTCTCTCCGGACCGTGCGAAGGAACTGATCGAACGCGAGTGCATACGCTGCGTGTTTTTTCCTCCGACAGCTCTCAGGATGCTGAGGGCGCATCGGTGCAGCATAGACGGATTGCGGACGGTCGCATGCGGCGGTGAACCACTTGGCGCCGAAATGCTGGATTGGGGGACGAGCGCACTCGGGGTCAAGATCAACGAGTTCTACGGCCAGACCGAGTGCAACATGGTCGTTTCATCCTGCGGTGCCTTGTCTGCACACCGTCCGGGATGGACGGGACGATCCGTCCCGGGACACGAGGTCGCTGTCATCGATCAGTCGGGACGAAAGATCCAGGACATGGAAGGCGACATTGCGATCCGTAAGGGCACGCCTGTCATGATGCTCCGTTACTGGAATCGGCCCGATGCGGCTTCCGAAAAGTTCCGCGGCGACTGGATGCTGACCGGCGACCGGGGCGTTGCGGCCGACGGGTTCATCCGCTTCGTCGGCCGAAATGACGAAGTCATCACGTCGGCCGGCTACAGGATTGGACCAGCAGAGATCGAGGACTGCCTGTTGACCCATGACTCTGTTGCGTCCGCCGGTGTCGTTGGCAAGCCTGACCCTGTACGAACCGAGATCGTCAAGGCCTACATCGTTCTCCGCGACAATGTCGCTGCGGATGGCGACATGGAACGCTCGATTCAGGATCACGTCAGGCAACGTCTCGCCAGCTATGCGTTTCCTCGGGAAGTCGAATTCGTGGATGAACTCCCCATGACGGTAACCGGAAAGGTCATGCGAGCCGTGCTCAGGGAACGCGCCCGGTCCGAGACTCGCGAATCACGGCAGTCATCGGAGGCTCATTGATGGCGGTTATCAGGTCCAGTCACGTCCCGGAATCGAAGAGCGCGGTCGCGAACCGGAAGTCACAACTGGAATTACTCGAAACCGTGGCCCGGGTCGCGAAGCTCAACGCGAACGGAGGAAGCGATGCCAGCCGCGAGCGCCACCTGGCCCGGGGAAAGATGCTCCCGCGGGAGCGTATCGCCGGATTGCTGGATCCGGCGTCTCCGTTTCTGGAAATCGGTGCGACGGCGGCATGGGGCGTGTACGACGAAAACGTACCTGCCGCCGGGCTGATCGCCGGCGTCGGGCGGGTTCACGGCCGTGACGTCATGGTCGTTTGCAACGATCCGACGGTCAAGGGCGGGACGTACTATCCACTGACCGTCAAGAAACACCTGAGGGCACAGGAAATCGCGGAGTCATGCCAGATTCCCTGCGTCTACATGGTCGACAGCGGGGGAGCCAATCTTTTCAACCAGGCCGAAGTTTTTCCCGACCGGGATCATTTCGGACGTATCTTTTTCAACCAGGCAAGAATGTCGGCTGCTGGTATTCCCCAGATTGCCGTCGTCATGGGGAGTTGCACGGCAGGTGGCGCATATGTGCCCGCGATGTCGGACGTTTCGATCATCGTCAGGGACCAGGGAACGATCTTCCTTGCCGGCCCGCCGCTGGTCGAGGCTGCCACGGGAGAGATTGTCACGGCCGAGGATCTGGGTGGAGGAGACGTCCACACGCGACTATCCGGCGTGGCCGATTACCTGGCGGAGAACGATGCCCATGCGATCGAACTCGTCCGGCAGACATTGGAGACCGTCGGCAGGGGAGGATCCGGACGGTACCGCATGACCGGCATCGAAGACCCGCGGTACGATGTCGAGGAACTGCTCGAGGTCGTGCCGGAGAATTCTCGCCAGCCATACGATGTTCACGAGGTCCTGGCGCGCATCGTCGATGGGTCGCGCCTCGACGAGTTCAAGGCAAGATTCGGCGAAACCCTGGTAACCGGCTTCGCACACGTCAAGGGAATTGCAGTCGGGATCATTGCCAACAACGGTGTGTTATACTCCGAATGCGCGATCAAGGCTGCGCATTTCGTCGAGTTGTGTTCGCAACGCCGGATACCGTTGGTGTTCCTGCAGAACATCACCGGGTTCATGGTTGGAAAGAAGTACGAAAACGAGGGCATCGCGCGGCACGGAGCCAAGATGGTGGCTGCCGTCGCGACGACGGCCGTCCCGAAGGTCACGATGATCATTGGCGGATCGTACGGCGCCGGGAATTACGGGATGGCGGGCCGCGCCTATTCCCCGGTCTTTCTCTGGACATGGCCGAACAGCAGGATTTCGGTCATGGGTGGTGACCAGGCGGCGGATGTGCTCGCCAATGTCCGGCGCGCCGCTGCAGATCGGCGGGGTGCGTCATGGTCCGAAGATGAAGAAGCTGAATTCCGGAAATCAACCGTCACGATGTTCGACGAACAATCGCATCCGCTTTACGCGTCGGCGCGCCTCTGGGATGACGGAATCATTGATCCCCGAAAAAGCCGTGAAGTCCTGGCGTTGTCCCTGATTGCCGCGTTGAACGCACCGATCGGCGAAACGCGTTTCGGTGTATTCAGGATGTAAATCGCGGGTAGTCGGTCATGGCATTGTGCACATCCGGTCAACTGACGGCACTGATCTTGATGCCTGCAAGACAGGGCTGGAACCGGCCGTGATCCAGAAGGTGTTGATCGCGAACCGGGGCGAAATCGCGTGCAGGATCATCCGTACCGCCAGGAGAATGGGAATCGCTACCGTCGCGATTCATGCTGATGTCGATATTGAATCGCCGCACGTCGAGATGGCCGACGAGGCAATTGCTCTCGAACCTCCTTCATCGGCCGGATGTTATCTCGATATCGACCGAATCGTCGGAGCGGCACTGACCTCGGGGGCGGATTCCGTTCACCCCGGGTACGGATTCCTTTCGGAAAACCCTGAATTCGCGGCGCAAGTCGCACAGGCGGGACTGACGTTCGTCGGCCCGCCGGTCGAGACGATTCGGGTAATGGGTCTGAAGGACGTTGCGCGGGCGCGGATGATCGACGCAGGCGTTCCCGTGGTTCCCGGATTCCCTGAACATGGATGCGGCGAATCCGAATTGGCCCGGAAGGCAACGGAAGTTGGTTTCCCGGTTCTGGTCAAGCCTGTCGCCGGAGGAGGCGGTATCGGCATGAAGATGGCCGATGGCGTCGATGAGCTGCCGGCTGCGGTTGCAGCTGCAAAACGCGAGGCAGCCGCGGAATTTGGAAACGAGGCGGTTGTCATCGAAAAGCTGATCGATGATCCCAGGCATGTCGAGATCCAGGTGTTTGCCGACGGTCACGGCAATGTCGTGCACATTTACGAGCGTGACTGTTCGCTCCAACGCCGCCATCAGAAACTGGTCGAGGAAGCACCCGCGCCGGGAATGCAGGCACATGTGCGCAATGCGATCACGTCCGCCGCCATATCCGCAACCGGTGCTGTCGGATACGTGGGGGCCGGGACCGTCGAGTTCATCGCGGACGCCTCGGACGGACTCAGAAGTGACAGGTTCTGGTTCCTTGAGATGAATACGCGTCTGCAGGTCGAACACCCTGTCACCGAGGAGGTGACGGGAATTGATCTGGTCGAATGGCAGTTTCGGGTTGCGGCGGGAGAGCGGATTCCCGCGAAGCAGGAGCGCATCGGACTCGATGGGCACGCGATTGAAGTGCGGCTGTATGCGGAGGATCCGGCAAACGGATTCCTGCCGAGTCCGGGCCGAATCGCCCTGGCAAGGTTCCCCGATGCGAAGGGAATTCGGGTGGACCGTGGAGTCTGTTCGGGCAGCCGGGTTCCGTCCGTGTATGATCCGCTGATCGCGAAGATCATCGCCTCCGGCAAGACCAGGGAAGACGCACGGCTGCGGCTGGTCGAGGCACTCGATGCGACGCGCATTGCCGGCGTTCGCACAAACCGGACGTTTCTCCGGGAGTTGGTCAGGACCGACGCGTTCACGACCGGTCAGATGACAACCGGGACCGTGGGCCGCGCCGGAGAACTTGCGGTCGTTCCGTCCCCGCACCAGGAGATCCTTGCGATCGCGGCAGTCGTTGCGGCAGGTATCCCGGAGTGCAACGACTGGGCTTTCGGCTTCACCTTGTGGCAACCACTCTCCAGGCGAATCGTGCTGAACGTGGACGGAATCGAATGCCATTTCAGCATTTCGGTCACTTCGTCCGGTGAATGCACGATTGATGACGGCAGCGAGTCGACCAGGGTTCGGGCAGTCTCGGTTGATCGCTGGGCTGTCAACGGATTGCCGATCAACGCAACCGCGCTTAGATCGGGGAACTTCGTTAGGGTCCATGAACGGCATGACTGGCAGTTTGAGCTGCCTGTGCAGGCTGTTCCGGGCAGAGATGACCACGCGAGTCTCGTCGATGTCCGGGCGCCGATGACGGGCAGGATCGCGTCCGTTCATGTTCAACCCGGTGACCGGGTCGAAGCCGGCAGCTGCCTCGCGACTATGGAGGCGATGAAAATGGAACATTCACTGAAAGCTGCGCAGGACTCGATGGTCACAAGCGTCACGTGTACGGTTGGCAGGCAGGTGCGGGAAGGCGAACTTCTGGTCACACTGGATCCCATCCGATGATTCGACTGCACCACTGCAAACAGACGCGCTCGATGAGGGTTCATTGGCTGCTGGGAGAGATCGGCGTCCCGTTCAAGAGCCGGGTCTGGCCTTTCGACAGGACACTGCGCCAGGACGAGTACCTGCAGCTGTCGCCGGCAGGCCGGGTTCCGTCCCTCGAGGACGGTGATTTGACGATGTATGAGTCAGGGGCCATCGTGGAATACCTGTGTGAGCGCTTCCCCGATTCCGGATTCGGGCGACCCCTTGGCCATCCCGAACGGCCGCGTTGGCTCATGTGGCTGCATTTCTCGGAGACAATCGCCCAGCATCTTGCCAATTTGACCCAGCATCACATTTTCCTGCGGGAGGACTGGATGCGTTCCCCGACGGTCATGCGTCTCGAACGCATGCGCCTGGAAAAGACGCTCGGTGTTGTCGAGACAGCGTTGGACGGCCAGGACTACCTGCTTGCGAGCGGCTTTTCCGCCGTCGATTGCAGCGTCGGTTATTGTGTCTATGTCGCGCGGTTTTTCACCTGTCTGGACAGGTTTCCGAGAACGCGGGAATATTTCGAGCGCATTTCCGAACGGCCGGCTTTCCAGGCGACGTTGCCGGCCCCGGGGGAAGCTCGCCTGTACGAAAAGGACTTCTACCCGGTTCCGGAAGGCTGAATTCGTCGAATCGTTCGAATCCGGGGATGACATATGTTCCGGGCGTGTCGGGCCAAAGAGCGGTGGTGCCGAATTCATGGCCGGATAGATCCGGATTCAATTCCGGGGTCCCGGTTGCGCCCGGGTGCCGAACATGCAGGATCATGTCCCGGCCCAAGCAGAGATGAAGCACCCTTGCCAACGCAATTGCGTGATCGGGTTGTCTGGGCAAGGCATCGGGTCAACGGCGGGGATCGCCCGCGAAGAGTCGGCTGGCGCGGCTGGTCAACACGGAATTTTGGGAGTCGCCGAATTGGATCAGTTCCAGACCCTGGAAGTCAGCGTCGATCAGCGGGGCGTTGCGAGAGTTGCGCTCAATCGCCCCGAACGCCACAACGCCATGAACGGACAGTTGATCCGCGATCTGTCCAGCGCGGCGGTCATGCTCGACGACGATCCGCGCGTGCGGGTGGTCGTTCTTGCGGCGAATGGCAAGAGCTTTTGTGCCGGTGCGGACCTTGGATGGGCCAAGGCGATGATCGGAGGCGACCACGAGTTTCGCATGGACGAGGCGATCCGTTTGGCGAACATGTTCAACAGGCTGGACTCACTGGGCAAACCACTTGTTGGACGCATTCACGGTCAGGCGTTCGGAGGTGGAATCGGGCTGATGTGCGTCTGTGACGTGACAGTCGGCGTCCCGGGCAGCCGCTTCGGTTTGACCGAAACCCGTCTCGGGCTCGTGCCGGCTACGATTGGACCGTATGTCGTCAAGCGATTGGGTGTCGGTACGTCCCGGTGGTTGTTCACGTCACCGAGGTCGATGAACAGTGAAGAGGCACATGATCTCGGAATCCTTTCCCGTGTCGTCCGGGAGACAGAACTGGACGCATCGATCGAAGACGCCGTTGCGCCGTTTCTCTTGGCCGCTCCCGGTGCAGTGCGGAAAGCGAAATCCCTCGTGAGGCAACTCGGGGGCGAGATAGACAAGGGGACAGTTCAAGGCACTGCCGAACTGCTGGTCGAAGTGCTGGAAGGGGAGGAGGCGAAGCCGGGGATCGATGCATTCTTCGGGAAAACGGCCCCGCCTTGGCAAGTTTGAATGATTTTCCTGTCACGCCAGTTTCGCCGAGGTCCGGTCCGAAAACGGCAAAGTGGACAAACGCGCCCGCCGTGATCCCCGAGTCCGTTTTTTTGGAGCCAATCCGGAACGGCGAATTCGAACGGAAGATGAAAGACGGGCTCAAGGAACGAACCGCGTTCGAGGTCGATCCACACCGAGGTGTCGGAGCCGAAAACCAGCATGGAAGTCAAGTGACCGCGAGAGCGGTTTCGATGTCGGGCGGTTCGTCCATGCAGGACGAGTTCGTGGACCGAGTATCCGGGCAGTTCGGCGGCCCCGGACTCTGCTGGTTGCTACTCCTGCACCACGCGGAACGTCCGCTCCACAACCCAGCGACGGTACAGCACAGTGAAACCACTGATATCCTTCGGCTGTTTTCGGGCGCCTTCTCCAGCATCCCGACGATCACCCCAGGGGCGCCGTCCCGGTTGCACGTTTCGACGGCAATGTGACGTTTCCGGACTGTCGAGGTGACCCGTCGTAAACGGCGGAAAACACCGAGTCGGGACCGGTTTATACGTCTCCGGTGATAGCGGGAACCGTAAATGTGGCATGCCTGGATTCATCAAGCGTGAAATGCCCTCTCATGCCCGCTTGAACTTTTGAAAAGATTAAGCTTTAGGCGGGGGAGACCTTAAGCCTGTGATTTCATCGCCGTGGCATGACAAGAATTTCGAACCATGGTTTTAGAAATGAGTCGATGGACTTTTTTATAACGAGAAAGAAATGGAGAGTGCTATGAAGATCAAAGATGTCATTGAAGGCAGGAAAACGTATTTTCTTGCCGTCAGATTGGAACACGATGAACGTCATGATCTTCGTCACAGAAAGCTGGAAGAAATCATTAACGATATTTCTGGTGGAAATTGTTGGAAGGATCCGACATCGTTCATGATATTTTCTACGAAGAAAACACGGCGACACATAATCAATAAAGTCAAGAAATGCATTGATGAGGATCAAGATATTGTCGTCATTGGCAAGCCGGGAAAATCGAAGATGTGGATAATTGGTGAGATTTACGATGACAGTGTTTTTGAATTGGTAAATGCGAAGCCGGTTTAGGTCGATCCAGACAACTTTCGTTCGTCTGCAGAATCCGGTCTTGTTTGAAACCCTGTTCCGATGCCTGTGACGGCCACGGGATCCCTGGATCCGGTCGGGGTCTGACCCGAACGGGGCATCTTCCGGCGGGTTGTGTACAGAATCATCTGCAAAATTGAACTGGCGACCTGAACGGTCATGGCATGCCTGAGATTGAAAAACCCCCTTCGTGCAAAGCAAGGAGCACACCACGACCGATTGCCACAATGAAGCTGCCGCTTCCGAGATCAAGCGGCTGTTGGGCCAGAACGACACCTTTGTCCGTGCGGGCCGTCGGACGGATCAGCTCAGATGGACCAGCGCGTACCGGCCAGATTTTCCGCCAACGAAATCGTTACGATCGATCGTGCAATCGGATGTGAGCAACGTCCGTTTCTGTTCTATTGGGAGCTTTTCGAGCAACGTCAGGTACAAAGGCGCTCCTCGGGAAAAAGCGAAGACAACCTTGGAGCCGGATGCCAGCCAGTGGTCAAATCCGACTGCCAACACCTCGACGCGTCACAGAGCAATACTGAATATGCGACGAGGAAATTCCGGCGCAACGGAGCAGCGGAATATCGGAACACCTCATTGAAATTGGCGTTCCTCGGCTGTCTGGCCGCGCACATTGCCAGGAAAGATCACATTCTACCCGCCCGGACCACTCGCTTTCGGCGCTTCCCTGGCAGGAATTTCGCCATCGACGGACTCCGGAGCATTGGGATTCCGGACGACATCATCAATGACGTGTATTCACCAAGGTCGGAAGTTTCACGCCGATCCCCAAATGTTTTCATGCTCATCTTTTCTTGAACCGATGGCGTTGGCTGATCTGGCTCAGGCAGTTGACCAAAAGCCGGGCCGGCGATAAACCGTGGCACCGCCGGACGGGGTCTGGCGATGCGAGCCACATCTGGTTCCGATTGGAGAATCCCTTGGACGAACTTCTGAGAGAGTATCTTCCGATTCTCGTCTTTCTCGGTGTCGCCGCCGGGTTGGGGCTGGCCATCATTCTCGCGGCTGTCGTCATCGCCGTTCGCAATCCGTATGCGGAAAAGGTCTCCGCGTACGAATGCGGATTCAACGCCTTCGATGACGCCCGGATGAAGTTCGACGTCCGGTTTTACCTCGTTGCGATTCTGTTCATCATTTTCGATCTCGAGGTTGCGTTCCTCTTTCCGTGGGCAGCCTCGTTCAAGGACCAGGGCCTGCTGGGTTTCTGGTCAATGATGGTGTTCCTCGCCGTGCTCACCGTCGGGTTTGCCTACGAGTGGAAAAAAGGTGCGCTCGAATGGGAGTGACGGACCAGGCGTCAGCAGGAGCAGTTGCGGCCGGCAAGGGCGGGGGACCGGCAGCAGGCGCCGAAGCGACCCCCCCGGCAGCCGAGTTCCGGAATGCTCTGCAGGACCAGGGATTCCTTGTCACCTCAAGCGCCGACGTCATTAACTGGGCACGGACCGGGTCGCTGCACTGGATGACCTTCGGCCTTGCCTGTTGCGCTGTCGAGATGATGCACACCGCCATGCCGAGATACGACATGGAACGCTTTGGAACGGCGCCGCGAGCCTCACCGCGCCAATCCGACCTGATGATCGTTGCGGGAACATTGACCAACAAGATGGCTCCGGCCCTGCGCAAGGTTTACGACCAGATGCCTGAGCCCAGATACGTGATATCAATGGGTTCCTGCGCGAATGGCGGCGGCTACTACCATTATTCCTATTCGGTCGTGCGCGGGTGCGACCGGATCGTGCCCGTCGACATCTACGTTCCCGGGTGCCCGCCGACAGCTGAAGCCCTGCTATATGGAATCCTGCAACTTCAACGCAAGATCCGCCGGACGGGAACCATAGTCAGGTAGTCCGAATGAGCCAGACAGGATCATTGAGGGACCTGGCGTCCCACCTTTGGGAATGCCGGTCCGACGCAGTGCTGGATGCGGGAGTCACGGCCTGCGGGGAACTGGAGGTCACGGTAACCCCGCAGAAGGTCGCGGAATTCGCGGAGTGGCTGAAGACGGATGAGCGCTGCCTGTTCTCGACACTGATTGACGTCACCGCCGTCGACTACCCGGCATCCGAACGACGGTTCACCGTCGTCTATCATCTGCTTTCGATGCAGAGGAATCATCGGATTCGGGTCAAGACCTCGGTCAGGGAAACCGGCGAACTGGTACCGTCGCTGGTCGGCGTCTATGCGGCGGCCAACTGGTTCGAACGGGAAGTCTTCGACATGTACGGGGTGATGTTTTCCGGGCATCCGGATCTCCGGAGAATCCTGACCGACTACGGCTTCCAGGGGCATCCGCTCCGCAAGGACTTCCCGACGACCGGGTTTACGGAGGTCAGGTACGACGAAATCGAAAAACGTGTCGTCCAGGAACCCGTTTCGCTCGTTCAGGAGTATCGCAGTTTCGACTTCACCTCTCCGTGGGAAGGTGTCGGAGCTGTCCTGGCTGAACCCAGTGACCGATCCGGCCGGGACTCCGAAGAGGACGAGGGCAGGACATGACGGAAGCCACCTTCGACGCCGCCGCCAGCGACGACGGACGCGTTCGGAATTTCAACATCAATTTCGGTCCGCAGCATCCGGCGGCGCATGGCGTCCTGCGGCTGGTCCTGGAACTCGATGGCGAGATCGTCGAGCGGTGCGACCCGCATATCGGGCTACTCCATCGGGGAACGGAAAAACTGATGGAAAGCCGCACGTACCTGCAGAACCTGCCTTATTTCGACCGGCTGGACTATGTGGCGCCGATGAACCAGGAGCATGCCTGGTGCATTGCAATCGAAAGGCTGACGGGTACGTCGGTCCCGCGGCGTGCACAGCTTATCCGCGTGCTCTACAGTGAGATCGGCCGTATTCTCAACCACCTGTTGAACGTGACCACCCAGGCGATGGACGTCGGTGCCCTGACGCCGCCGCTTTGGGGCTTCGACGAACGCGAAAAACTCATGGTCTTCTACGAGAGAGCGTGTGGCGCACGGCTGCACGCGGCGTATTTCCGCCCCGGAGGCGTCCACCGGGACCTCCCGGAAGACCTGCTGGACGACATTTTCGCCTGGGCAGGCGATTTCCCCTCTGTCCTGGACGACATCGAAGAGTTGCTGACCGAAAACCGCATTTTCAAGCAGCGCAATGTCGATATCGGTGTCGTGACGCGTCAGGATGCGCTCGATTGGGGATTTTCCGGGGTCATGGTCCGTGGTTCCGGCATGGCCTGGGACCTGCGTCGGGCGCAGCCCTATGAATGTTACGATGAGTTCGACTTCAGGATTCCCGTCGGACACAATGGCGACTGCTATGACCGGTACCTCTGCAGAATGGCCGAAATGCGCGAAAGTACCGGAATCGTCAGGGCCGCGATCGAGAAACTCGCAGGCGAGCCGGGAGACATTCTTGCGCGCGGAAAACTGTCGCCGCCAACGCGCGAAGACATGAAAACGTCAATGGAAGCGCTGATCCACCATTTCAAACTGTATACCGAGGGTTTTCATGTTCCGGCCGGCGAAGTCTACGCCGCCGTGGAAGCGCCCAAGGGAGAATTCGGAGTCTATCTGGTGGCAGACGGAACCAACAGGCCGTACAAGGCCAAGATTCGCGCGCCCGGGTACCTGCACCTCCAGGCCATGGATCACATGGCGAAGGGACACCAGCTTGCGGATGTCGCGGCAATCATTGGAACGATGGACGTCGTGTTTGGAGAAATCGATCGATGATCGTGGATCGTGACCAGGTTGTGCGCGTGTGCTCGTTCCGGAATTCGGCTGCCGGGCCGGCCGGTGCGGGAAGGGACACCCCCCAGTCATGTTGAGGCGCCTGCACCACGAACAGCCGGAATCCTTTGCCTTCACGCCGGCCAACGAGGCCTGGGCGAAGCAGGAGATCGCCAAATATCCGCCGGGACGCCAGGCCTCGGCGATCATACCGCTTCTCTGGCGCGCGCAGGAACAGGAAGGATGGCTGTCGAGACCCGCAATCGAGAGCATTGCAGCGATGCTGGATCTGCCGCCGGTCAGGGCGCTCGAGGTCGCGACGTTCTATTTCATGTTTCAGCTGAGACCGGTCGGCAGCGTCGCCCATGTCCAGGTTTGTACGACCACGACATGCATGATTTGCGGCTCTGACGAGATCGTGGGCGTCTGCAGGAGCCGGATTGCGCCATTCCCGCACCAGGTGAGTGCGGACGGAAAGTACAGTTGGGAAGAAGTCGAATGCCTTGGAGCATGCGCCAACGCGCCGATGGTCCAGATCGGCAAGGACTTCTACGAGGATCTGACATCCGAGAGATTTTCCGCCATCCTGGATGTCCTGGAAGAAGGCGCGGCTCCGACGCCGGGCCCGCAAAACGGCCGGTTTTCGTGCGAGCCGCTCTCGGGGCTGAGCACGCTGATGGATCCGGACCAGGGAAGCCTGTCCGAAACCGTGAATGCCTCGGTTTCGCTTGCGGCGGCTTCGCCTCGAAACGCAGAGTCCGGGCGGCCTGCGGATGGCGGGGAAGGTCTGTCGTGAGCCGCGAGACCGATGGTATCAGGGCGGCCTGGTCCCGCCTGGCAGCGCGGTTGCGCGGAAACGGAGCCGGCCAGGTTCGGATTGCGGCGATCGTGATTGTCGCGACCATGGTTCTGTGGATGCTTGGCTCCTGGCTCGGAGGCAGGCTGGGACTGCCCGCCAGGTTCGCTTTCCTGGTGGATTTTTCTGCCCTGGCCGCCTTTTTCTGGGCGCTGGTCGTGCTGGTCCGTGCGGGCAGGCGCGTCCGGGAGCAGGAGGGCAGATGAATGCTGGCTGACCGCGACCGGATCTTTACCAACCTCTACGGAATGCGCGACCGCTCGCTCGCCGGGGTAAGGAAGCGCGGCCACTGGGACGGAACTGCCAAACTCCTGGAAATGGGGCGGGAGCGGATTATCGAAGAAGTCAAGGCTTCGGGACTGCGGGGGCGCGGCGGAGCCGGCTTCCCGGCCGGGCTCAAATGGTCCTTCATGCCGAAGACCAGCGACGGGCGCCCTGCCTATCTTGTGGTCAACGCGGATGAATCGGAACCGGGCACCTGCAAGGACCGTGAAATCATGCGTCACGACCCCCATTCGCTGGTCGAAGGCTGCCTTGTTTCCGGTTTCGCGATGGGGGCCAATACCGGGTACATATATATCCGCGGCGAATTCGTCCGGGAACGCGAGGCCCTCCAGATCGCGATCAACGAAGCGCGCAACGCGGGCCTTATCGGCCGAAACGCCTGTGGTTCCGGCTGGGATTTCGAGCTGCACCTCACCCATGGTGCAGGCGCGTACATTTGCGGCGAGGAAACGGCATTGCTCGAGAGCTTGGAAGGCAAGAAGGGCATGCCGCGGATGAAACCGCCGTTTCCCGCGGCGGCGGGCCTTTACGGCTGCCCGACGACCGTGAACAACGTCGAGACGATCGCGGTCGTTCCGACAATTCTGCGCCGTGGCTCTGGCTGGTTTGCCTCGATCGGCCGGGAAAACAACACCGGAACGAAGGTGTTCGCGTTTTCGGGCCACGTGAACAATCCCTGTGTCGTCGAGGACGCGATGTCGACGCCGCTCCGGGAACTGATCGACCGTCATTGCGGCGGGGTCCGGGGAGGTTGGGACAATCTGAAGGCAGTCATTCCCGGAGGGGCGTCGGTCCCGCTGATTCCCAAGGCGTTATGCGACGAAGCGATCATGGATTTCAGCTGGCTAGCCGAGCACAATTCCGGTCTCGGAACGGCGGCCGTCATCGTGATGGACCAGTCCACGGACGTGATCAAGGCGATCTGGCGGCTGTCCGCCTTCTACAAGCACGAGAGCTGCGGACAATGCACCCCGTGTCGCGAAGGTACGGGATGGATGATGCGCATCATGGACCGGCTGGTGCATGGGACCGCCGACCCGGAAGAAATCGACATGTTGCTCGACGTCTCCTATCAGGTCGAAGGCCATACGATTTGTGCATTGGGAGACGGCGCGGCGTGGCCGATCCAGGGACTCATCCGGCACTTCCGCGATGAAATCGAAGACCGGATCCGGGCCCGCGCGAGGTCTTCGAAGCAGGCGGCCGGAACCGGGGCCACGGCCAGGATCGCGGCAAAGAAAATGAACGTGCAGGATGTGACTCTGGTGGTGAAACCACCGGCGCGGCCTGAACGGCGGGCGGGGAGCGCATGACATGAGCGAAACAGCGCGACTCATCATCGACGGCACAGAATTCGAGGTGGATCCGGCCATGACGCTGCTGCAGGCCTGCGAACTCGCCGGGACCGAGATTCCGCGTTTCTGCTACCATGAGCGGCTGTCGATTGCCGGGAATTGCCGCATGTGCCTGGTCGAGGTCGTCGGAGGCCCGCCAAAGCCGGCGGCATCCTGCGCAATGCAGGTGCGGGACCTTCGGCCGGGCCGGGACGGCAGCCCCCCTGAAGTTCGAACCATGTCGCCCATGGTCCGGAAGGCGCGGGAAGGGGTGATGGAATTCCTCTTGATCAACCATCCCCTCGACTGTCCGATCTGCGATCAGGGCGGGGAATGCGACCTGCAGGATCAGGCCATGGCCTACGGGGTCGACTTTTCGCGGTTCCGGGAAGCCAAACGCGCGGTCAACGATCTCGACCTTGGTCCGCTGGTGGAAACCAGGATGACCCGGTGCATTTCCTGCACCCGTTGCGTCCGGTTCACGACGGAGGTCGCCGGGATTGCCCAGATGGGCCAGACCGGCCGCGGTGAGGATGCCGAAATCACGTCGTACCTCGACCAGACCCTCGACAGCGAACTGCAGGGGAACATCATTGATCTCTGTCCCGTCGGCGCTTTGACGTCGAAACCATACGCGTTTTCCGCGCGTCCCTGGGAACTTCAGAAGACGGAAACGATAGACGTCATGGACGCGCTCGGCTCCAACATCCGCGTTGACAGCCGCGGCCACGACGTGATGCGCATTCTCCCGCGCAACCACGACGGGGTGAACGAAGAGTGGATCTCCGACAAGACCAGGTTCATCTGGGACGGACTCCGGAACCAGAGGCTCGACCGGCCCTTCGTCAGGAAGGACGGCATCCTGAAACCCGCGGCATGGGCTGATGCCCTCGGCGCGGCCGCCCGCGCGATCAGGGGAAGGAAGCTGACGTCGCTGGCTGGCGACCTTGCTTCGGTCGAAGCCATCCATGCCCTCGGGGAAATGACCGCCGCGCAAGGCGGCACTGTCGAATGCCGGACGGACGGTGCGCGCCTCCCGGCGGGAAACCGGTCGGCATACGTTGGTACGGCAAGAATCGAGGATATCGATGGTGCAGGATCGATCGTTCTCATCGGTTCCGATCCCAGGTGGGAATCTCCGGTGCTGAACGCCCGCATTCGCAAGGCCTGGCTCAACGGGGCAACGATCAAGCTGATCGGCGCCCGCCGCGACCTGACCTACGACTATGTCCATCTCGGCACAGGGAGGCCAGCATTGGCGGAGCTGTCGGCCGAAGTCCCGGAATCCCTTCGCGGGCACGGCGATTCGATAGTCATTGTCGGGCAAGGTGCGCTTCGTGAGGAAGACGGCCTTGCCGTTCTCGGCCACGCCATGCACTTGGCGGATTCGCTTGACGCAGGATTCATGGTCTTGCACACGGCGGCCTCCAGGGTCGGTGGCTTGGACATCGGGTTCGTGACCGAAGGCGGCCTTTCCGCCGCGCTCGGTGGGGCGGAAACGGTTTTCAACCTCGGTGCCGACGAAATCGAAATGCCCGAAGATGTCTTCGTGATCTACCAGGGGAGCCATGGCGACAGGGGCGCGCACCGTGCGGATGTCATCCTGCCGGCGGCGGCCTATACCGAGGAGAACGGAACGTTCGTCAATACCGAGGGTCGGCCGCAACAGTCGGTCAGGGCGTGTTTCCCTCCCGGCGAAGCCAGGGAAAACTGGGCGATCCTGAGAGCGCTCTCCGCCGAACTCGGAACGCCCTTGCCTTTCGATACGCTGGCGGAGCTGCGCAGGGAACTCTTCGAGACCTGCAGCCACATGCAGGAAATCGATCAGGTTCCGACAAACCCGTGGAATCCGGTCGGCATCGGGAAGATGGGTGACGGCGATTTCCGTCCTGCCGTTGACGATTTCTACCTCACCAATCCGATCGCCCGGGCGTCGGTAGTCATGGCGGAACTCAGTCGAAATGCCGGGGACAGGCGCCTCGGCCGGGAAAGGGCCAGGGCAGCGTGAATCTGCGTCCGTTCGTAACCAGGGGGGCGCGCTGAATGAGCGGTCTTCTTGAAACCCAGTTCGGGGTTTTCCTGATCGTTCTCGGTCAGTGCATCCTGATGACTGCCTTCGTGATGATCAGCCTGCTGTTCCTCGTTTACGGCGACCGCAAGATCTGGGGTGCGGTCCAGTTGCGCCGGGGACCCAACGTCGTCGGTCCCTGGGGTCTCCTGCAATCCGTTGCCGATGCGATGAAATACGTCTTCAAGGAGTTCGTCATTCCCGCGGGCGCGGACAAGACGGTGTTCCTGCTGGCGCCGCTGGTATCCTTCATACTCGCCCTGATCGCATGGGCCGTCGTTCCCCTGTCGGAGACCCTGGTGATTTCCAGCATCAACGTCGGTATCCTCTATATTTTCGCGGTCTCTTCCCTCGAGGTCTACGGCGTCATCATGGGCGGCTGGGCCTCGAATTCGAAATACCCGTTTCTCGGTTCCCTCCGTTCCGCCGCGCAGATGATTTCCTACGAGGTGTCGATCGGGTTCATCATCATCGGGGTGCTGATCACGACTGGCTCACTCAACCTCGTGGACATCGTGCTCGCGCAGGAAGGCGAGTACGGAATCTTCAACTGGTACTGGCTCCCGCATTTGCCGATGGTCGTCCTGTTCTTCGTTTCCGCCCTCGCGGAAACCAACCGTCCGCCGTTCGACCTTCCCGAGGCGGAATCGGAACTCGTCGCCGGTTACCAGGTCGAGTACTCGTCGACCCCGTTCCTGTTGTTCATGGCCGGCGAATATGTCGCCATCTGGCTGATGTGCGCCCTGACGACAATCCTGTTTTTCGGGGGATGGCTGTCCCCTGTACCGTGGCTCCCGGACGGGGCGCTGTGGATGCTGCTCAAGATGGGATTGTTTTTCTTCCTGTTTGCGTTGATCAAGGCGGTCGTGCCGAGATATCGCTACGATCAGTTGATGCGCCTGGGCTGGAAAGTGTTTCTGCCGCTTTCGCTGGGCTGGGTTGCGGTCGTGGCCGCATTTGCCCAGTTCGGCGTCTTTGGCGGAACCTACGCGCGCTGGGCGATCGGCGGTTAGGTCGGAGGCAGTCGGAAGATGTCGTTCAATCAGTCAAGCTGGGTTGGCAGGGGCCTTCGGGCAGCGAAGTATATCTTGCTCGCGGACATGCTCAACGGCCTGAAGCTGGGAATGAAGTACTTTTTTCGCCCGAAATCGACGGTCAATTATCCCCACGAAAAAGGTCCGCTCAGCCCGCGGTTTCGAGGCGAGCACGCCTTGCGGCGCTACCCTAACGGTGAGGAGCGATGTATCGCCTGCAAGCTGTGTGAGGCCATCTGTCCGGCGCAGGCAATCACGATTGAAGCGGAGCCCCGCGATGACGGGTCACGCCGGGCGACCCGCTACGACATAGACATGACGAAGTGCATTTATTGCGGCTTCTGCCAGGAAGCCTGTCCGGTCGATGCGATCGTCGAGGGGCCGAACTTCGAGTTTGCGACCGAAACGCGGGAAGAGCTGTTTTACGACAAGGAACGGCTTCTTGCGAACGGTGACCGCTGGGAGGCTGAAATCGCCCGCAACCTTCGGGAGGACGCGAGATTCCGATGATGGGCATGACGACGACCGGCGCCGGGGAGGCGCCTGCGCCCGGCGGAGGGAGCCGGGAACGGTCTTGGGGTTATCGGGGCGCTCCCGATCCGGCACCTGGTCTGGAAACGCGGCGGCTGCCATGACGGTGACTGCCCTGGCATTCTATCTCTTTGCCTTCACGGCGGTCGGCTCCGGCCTGTTCGTCGTGCTGGCGCGCAATCCGGTGCACTCGGTACTCTGGCTGATCCTGGCCTTTTTCTCGTCCGCGGGACTGTTCGTGCTGATGGGGGCGGAGTTCGTCGCCATGCTGCTGGCGATCGTTTACGTCGGTGCCGTCGCCGTGCTGTTCCTTTTCGTGGTCATGATGCTGGACATCGATTTCGCCGAGTTGAGGGGTGGATTGGCCCGATACATGCCGCTCGGGCTGCTGATCGGACTGATCCTGCTGCTGGAACTTGGCCTGGTCATCGGGCACTGGAACTTTGCCGAAACGGCCGGAGATCTCCGTGGCGCCGTGACGCCGCCCCGCGAACTGGTTCACAACACCGCGGCTATCGGCCAACTCATCTACACCGACTACATTTACCTGTTTCAGGCAGCTGGGCTGATCCTTCTCGTTGCCATGATCGGAGCCATCGTGCTCACGTTGCGCCATCGCGCACATGTCAAGCGGCAGGACATCCCGAACCAGATCCTCCGGGACCCGCGAGAGGCGGTGAGCCTGGTGGATGTGCCTTCAGGGCAGGGGCTCGGTCAGTGATAACACTTGAACACTACATCACCGTGGCGGCGGTCCTGTTCGTGATCGGAATTTTCGGAATCTTTCTCAACCGGAAGAACGTGATCATCATACTGATGTCCATCGAGTTGATGTTGCTCGCCGTCAACATCAATCTCGTTGCCTTTTCGACCTTTCTCGGAGACCTGGTCGGCCAGGTCTTTGCCCTTTTCGTCTTGACGGTCGCAGCAGCGGAAGCCGCAATCGGGCTCGCCATTCTTGTCTGCTTTTTCCGAAACCGCGGCACGATTGCCGTCGAAGACGTCAACATGATGAAGGGCTGAGTTCGGCTCAATGGAAATCATCCTGGTCTTCGCGCCGCTGGTCGGCTGCATTTTCGCCGGGTTCTTCCACCGGTTCATTGGCGAACGCGCAGCGATGGCCATCTCGACAGGACTCCTGTTCGTCGCGGCTTTCCTGTCCTGGTACGTGTTCCAGACCTTTGATGGAGACGCGAAGACGATCCCGATCGCGCGCTGGGTGGAAAGCGGGTCGCTGAGCACCGACTGGGCGCTCCGAATCGATCGCCTCACGGTCGTCATGCTCGTCGTGATCACGACGGTCTCTTCGCTCGTGCACCTGTACAGCTGGGGCTACATGGACGGGGACAGCAACTGGAAACCGGGAGAAAGCTACAAGCCCAGGTTTTTCGCGTATCTTTCGTTCTTTACGTTCGCGATGCTGATGCTCGTGACTTCGGACAACCTTCTGCAGCTGTTTTTCGGTTGGGAGGGCGTTGGCGTCGCGTCCTACCTTCTGATCGGGTTCTATTACCGGAAGCCTTCGGCGAACGCCGCCGCCATCAAGGCGTTCATCGTCAACCGGGTTGGGGATTTCGGTTTCGCGCTGGGGATTTTCGGCCTGTTCATGCTGACGGACAGCATCGACTTTTCCGTGATCCTGGATCCCGACACGGCCCGCGAGCTCGCGGAAACGCGGTTCCGGTTTCTTGGCCTGGACGTACCGGCGCTCGAAGCCGTAACCCTGCTGCTCTTCATCGGCGCAATGGGCAAGTCTGCCCAGTTCCTCCTGCACACCTGGTTACCTGACGCCATGGAAGGTCCGACCCCGGTTTCGGCACTGATTCACGCGGCGACCATGGTCACCGCGGGCGTATTCATGGTGTGCCGCCTGTCGCCCCTGATGGAGTTCGCCGACTGGACGGCCGGATTCGTTGTCGCGACCGGTGCGCTGACGGCGTTCTTTGCCGCGACCGTCGGGCTGGTCCAGAACGACATCAAGCGTGTTGTTGCGTATTCGACCTGCTCGCAGCTCGGGTACATGTTCGTGGCCGCGGGCGTTGGCGCCTACTCGGTCGCCATGTTCCATCTGTTTACCCATGCCTTTTTCAAGGCCATGCTCTTCCTGGGGGCGGGATCGGTCATCCACGCGATGCACCACGACCAGGACATGCGGAACTACGGCGGGCTTCGAAAGCGCCTTCCGCTGACGTTCTGGGCGATGATGATCGGAACGCTGTCGATCACCGGGCTCGGAATACCTCTCACCGGTTGGGGACTTGCCGGCTTCCAGTCCAAGGACGCCATCATCGAAAGCGCGTTCGCGGCGCCGGGGACACTGGCGGCAATCGCCTTCTGGACATTGGTCCTGACCGCAATGATGACGAGTTTCTACAGCTGGCGATTGATCTTCATGACCTTCTTCGGCTCCGGGCGCGGGGACCGGGAGACCCATGAGCATGCCCGCGAAAGCCCGTGGACCATGCTGGTGCCCCTTGCCCTGCTGGCCGTCGGTGCAGTCGTGGCGGGCATGGTCTGGTACGACGAGTTCTTCGGCAAATACGCCGAGGAGTATTTCGGGTCATCGATCTTCATCGACAGCGAGACCAATCATGTCTTGCATGACGCCCATTACGTGCCTGCCTTCGTCAAGGCGTCGCCTTTCGTGGCGATGTCGGTCGGGTTCCTGCTGGCCTGGCTTTTTTACGTCGGCAGGACGGACCTGCCGTCCCGTCTCAGGGCGTTCCAGCCCGGGCTTTATGCTTTCCTCCTGAACAAGTGGTATTTCGACGAACTCTACGAGTTTGTTTTCGTGCAGCCGGCCAAGTGGCTGGGAAGCTGCCTGTGGAAACTTGGTGACGGCAGGATCATCGATGGCGCGATCAACGGTCTGGCGATGGGCATTATCCCCTGGTTCACGCGCCTGGCCGGGCGGGCGCAGTCCGGGTATCTCTTTCATTATGCCTTCGCGATGTTCGTCGGACTGGCCGTGATCATCACCTGGTTCTCCATTTCGGGGGGTGCCGGCTGATGGACAACGTTCTGACGGTCGTCATCTTTCTGCCGCTTCTGGCGGCGTTCATCCTGATGATCTTTCTCAAGGGTGACGACCCGGCTGCCCGCCAGAACGCGCGGCGCCTTTCATTGGTCGCCACGGTGACGACGTTTCTCATCTCGGTCGCGGTCTACAGCCAGTTCGACCCCGACGACACCGGCTTCCAGTTCGTCGAGGAATACCACTGGATCGGCGGCCTGACCTACCGCGTGGGGATCGACGGAATCAGCATACTTCTGCTGATGCTGACCACGTTTCTCATGCCGGTCGTGATCGGCGCCTGCTGGAATGTCGAAAAGCGTGTCAAGGAATACATGATCACGTTCCTCGTGCTCGAATCCACGATGATCGCGGTTTTTTGCGCGCTCGACCTGGTCCTGTTCTACGTCGTGTTCGAAGCCGGATTGATCCCGATGTTCCTGATCGTCGGGATCTGGGGCGGGAGAGACCGGATTTACGCGGCGTTCAAGTTCTTCCTCTACACCTTGCTCGGTTCGGTCCTGATGCTGGTGGCGATGATCGCGATGTGGCGCCTTGCGGGAACGACCGATATTCGCCTGCTGCTTGCATATGATTTCCCCTCCGAACCCATGAACATACTCGGGCTGACCGTAATCGGGGGCGTCCAGACCCTGTTGTTCCTCGCGTTTCTTGCGAGTTTCGCGGTCAAGTTGCCGATGTGGCCGGTTCACACGTGGTTGCCGGACGCACATGTCCAGGCACCGACAGCGGGTTCGGTCGTCCTGGCTGCCATTCTGCTCAAGATGGGTGGGTACGGGTTCCTCCGGTTCAGCCTTCCCATGTTTCCGGTCGCTTCGGAATACCTGGCGTTTTTCGTGATGGTGCTTTCGGTCATCGCCATTGTCTACACCTCGCTCGTGGCGATGATGCAGGAAGACATGAAGAAACTGATTGCGTATTCTTCCGTCGCCCACATGGGTTTGTCACGATCGGTATTTTTTCTGCCAACCAACAGGGCGTCGACGGCGCGATTTTCCAGATGCTCAGCCACGGATTCATTTCCGCCGCCCTGTTTCTCGGCGTCGGCGTGATCTACGACCGCATGCATACGCGCGAGATTGATGCCTACGGCGGGCTTGTCGTCCGCATGCCGGCCTACGCGATGGTTTTCATGCTGTTTACCCTGGCGAATGTCGGGCTTCCGGGGACTTCCGGATTCATCGGGGAGTTCCTCACTTTGGCTGGCGTCTTCAAGGTCAACACGTGGATTGCCGCCGGGGCCACAACCGGTGTCATATTTTCGGCCGGTTATGCCCTCTGGCTCTACAGGCGCGTGATCTTCGGCGATCTCGTTCGCGAGAGTCTCAAGTCAATCCAGGACATGGACAGGCGTGAACGCCTGGTCATGGCGCCGCTCGTCGTCATGACGGTTCTTCTCGGGGTGTACCCGGCTCTGGTTCTCGACGTGATCGGACCGACGGTCAGCTCCATGCTCGAAGGCGTTGCCGCGACACAGGCGGCCGCGAGGCTGGTGATCCCCGATTCCGGACTCGCCCCGGTCGCGGTGCAGACGCCCCAGGAGTTCCTGGCATCGCTCGTACCCGGGTCCGCGTGAGAGCGGTTCGATGATCCTGACCGATATCGAAGTCGCGCTGCCGGAGATCATTCTGGCCGTTTTCGCCATGACCGCGCTGATGGTGGCGGCATTTGGCCGGAAAGATGTCTGGGCGAGCGCCACCCTCTGGACGTCGGTCCTGGTCATGGCCGGCCTGGGCATCTGGATCGGCCTGTCCCCTGGCGAAATCCGCTATGCCTTTGGCGGCGCCTTCATCGACGACGGATTTGCGCGTTTCGCAAAGGTTCTTGTCCTGATGGCGAGTGCCGCGGTGCTCATAATGAGCAAGCAGTATCTGAAGCGGCTGGGTCTGCTCAAGTTCGAGTTTCCGATCCTGATCGTCATGGCGACTCTCGGCATGATGATGATGATCAGCGCCGGGAACCTCATGGCCCTGTACATGGGCCTGGAACTGCAGTCGCTCTCCCTCTACGTGGTTGCGGCCTTCCGCAGGGACAGCATCCGTTCGACCGAGGCGGGGCTCAAATATTTCGTCTTGGGCGCATTGTCGTCCGGGCTGCTGCTCTACGGCGCCTCGCTGGTTTACGGCTACGCCGGCACGACCGGATTTTCGGGGATCGCGTCGACGATCGGTGAAGGCAGCCTGCCCCTGGGCATGCTGTTTGGCCTGGTATTCATTTGCTCGGGCATGGCGTTCAAGATTTCCGCAGCTCCTTTTCACATGTGGACCCCGGACGTCTACGAGGGTTCCCCGACCCCGGTCACGGCTTTTTTCGCCACGGCGCCGAAGGTCGCGGCCATGGCCCTGTTTGCGCGGGTCCTTCACGACGCGTTCGGCGGCGCGGAAAGCGACTGGCGCCAGATCATCGCGTTCCTGGCCGTCGTTTCGATGTTCCTGGGATCGGTCGCGGCGATCGGACAGAGGGACATCAAGCGCCTGATGGCATATTCCTCGATAGCGCACATGGGATTCGCGCTGATGGGACTCGCTGCCGGCGGTGTCGGCGGCGTCCATGCAATGCTTGTCTACATGACCATCTACCTGGTCATGAATATCGGTACGTTCGCGTTCATCCTGAACATGGAGAGGGATGGCCGCCCGGTTACCGAGATATCGGCACTGGGTCTATATTCAAGTATCGAACCGGCGCGGGCGGTTGCGTTTGCGGCGCTGTTGTTTTCGTTGGCCGGGATTCCCCCACTTGCCGGATTCTTCGGCAAGTTCTTTGTTCTTAAGGCCGCAGTGGATGCCGGCATGGTCTGGCTCGCGATCGCCGGCGTGCTGGCCTCGGTCATCGGCGCGTTCTACTACGTCAGGATCGTCTACCTGATGTACTTTGGCGAACCGGCGGATTCCCTTGACGGCCGCATGCCGCCCACGCACTACGCGCTGCTCATGGCGTCCGCGGTCTTCATCGTTTTCGGCGTGGTCAACCTGTTCGGCATGGACTCTCTTGCCGCCGCCGCCGCCAGCGCACTTCTTCAGTGACCGAAGCCGATCGCTCCTTCGCTTCGGAGATGCGCGGTTTCCCGTGCATCGCCCTGGAAACGGTCACGAGTACCAACGCGGAGGCACGCGCCCGCGCACGGCAGGTTTCGGCACCCACCTGGGTGGTTGCCAGGCGGCAAACTGCCGGCCGGGGACGCGCTGCACGTGTGTGGCACTCCGAGGCCGGAAACTTCTACGGAACACTGATTCTCCCCGATGCGGGAAAACCGGGCCCGGCGGCGCTCCGATCGTTTGTTGCGGCGCTGGCGGTTCGGGACGCGCTTTCGAGCCATGCGCCGCCGGGCTGCGTGTTTCGGCTGAAATGGCCGAACGATGTTCTTGCGCATGGCCGGAAAATCTCGGGAATTCTTCTCGAAACCGAAGGGCCGTCACTGCTGATCGGAATTGGCGTCAACCTGGTCGTGGCGCCGGTCTTGTCCGAAAGCGTGGCGAATTCCGTCCGGCGGGCGGGAAACGGTCGATCGGAAAGGCGGGGCAGGGAGCTGCAACCGGTCGATCTCAGATCGGTCGCGGGCGTGACCGTGACGCCCGGGCAATTCCTGTGTACCCTGGCGCCTGCTGTCGATGCCTGGGAAAACCGGTTGCGATCGGAAGGGTTTTCTCCCATTCGGGACGCGTGGCTGGAGGCCGCGGAAGGCATCGGCTCCCGCGTGGCCGTGCGCATCGGGACAAGGGAAACGACCGGTGTGTTTGAATCGGTCGACGACACCGGCGCAATGATGCTCGCGACACCCGGAGGCCCCGAACTCGTTACCGCGGCTGACATCCACTTTCTGGCGACGGACACGACTCATGCTGCTCGCGATTGATATCGGAAACACCAATTCGGGCTTCTCGCTGCACGACGGAACCCGTTTCATTGCGGCCTGGCGTTGTGCGACCAAGCCCGAACAGACCGCGGACGAATATTTCGTCTGGCTGAGCAACCTCATGAATTACATGAGTTCCCCGATTCCGCCCCGTTCCATTGACCGGGTCGTCGTTTCAGCCGTCGTCCCGCAGGTTCTCTTCAACATCCGCGTCCTGTGCGACCGGTATTTCGGGTGCCGTCCCCTGGTTGTCGGGAAACCGGAATGCCGGCTCGGCATCGATATTCGTGTCGACAGCGAGACCGAAGTCGGCGCCGACCGGATCGTGAATACCGTCGGTGCCTTTGACCGCTATGGCGGCGACCTGATCGTGGTCGATTTCGGAACCGCAACCACGTTCGATGTCGTGGACAGCGATGGAGCCTATATCGGAGGCGTGATCGCACCAGGGGTGAACCTGTCGATGCGAGCGCTGCACGAAGCGGCGGCGGCTCTGCCGAGAATCGATGTCGGGGTTCCCGAAAAGGTCGTCGGCACGAATACGGTCGCGTGTATGCGCGCAGGCGTCTTTTGGGGATATGTCGGCCTGATCGGCGGGATCTGTTCGAAGATCCGGGAAGAACGGCAACGCAAGATGAAGGTCATCGGGACCGGTGGTCTCGCGGGACTCTTTGAACGCGGTACGGATGTTTTTGATGAAATCGACGGTGATCTGACCATGCACGGCTTGTACCTGATCGACGCGTTCAACAGGGACCGGTGACATGAATTCTGGATATCGGCTGATCTATCTTCCTCTCGGCGGATGCGGCATGTTCGGGGCGAACATGTACGTCTACGGCTGGGGGGCCGAGGGTTCCGAACGCCTGATCGTCGTTGATTGCGGGATCGGCTTCCCGGATGCGGAATCTGCGCCCGGAGTGGACGTGCTGATCCCCGACAGCACCTGGCTCAAGGACCGGCTTGACCGCCTTGAGGCGATCATCATCACCCATGCCCACGAAGATCATGTCGGTGCGATCGGACATCTCCATCCGGAGTTGCCGGTGCCCGTATTCGCCCGTCGCTTCACCGCCGCGGTCGCCAGGACGAAGTTTGATCAGCTTGGCCGGAAGGGGAGTGCCGTGCATGAGGTGAACCCCTGGCCGGAGTTCATCGAGACCGGCCCGTTCCGGGTCGCATTCCTGCCGGTCGCTCACTCGATTCCCGAAGCGGCGGCGCTGGTGATCGATACGCCCGCGGGCCGGATCGTTCACTCGGGCGACCTCAACCTGGATCGTACGCCCGTCCTCGGGGAGGCGCACGACCCCGAGCGGATCAGGCAGGCCGCCGGCCGTGAAGTCCTTGCCCTGGTCTGTGACAGCACCAATGTCTTCAATCCGCAGGCGGGGCGTTCGGAAGCGACCGTGGCCGGCCCGGTTGCACGGTTGATCGACCGGTCAACCGGAATGTTTGCCGCGACGACCTTCGCGTCCAACGTCGGGCGGCTGAAGTCCCTGGCCGCGGCAGGGATTCAGGCCGGTCGATCGGTCGCGGTCGTGGGCCGGTCGATGCACAGGATCCTGGGCATTGCGCGCGAAACCGGCTTTCTCGAGGACTTTCCGGAAATCGTCCCGCTTGAAGAAGCGCGGTACATCCCCCGAAACAAGCTGATGCTCATCGTAACGGGAAGCCAGGGTGAACGGAGGTCGGTTTCGTCACAACTCTCCTGGGGCAACTACCGCGGATTCGACCTGGAACCGGGAGACAGCTTCCTGTTTTCGGCACGCACGATTCCCGGCAATGAGAAATCGGTCAACGCGATCAAGAACCGGCTTTCCGCGAGAGGCGTGGCCGTACACAGCGCCGAGGGGAGCCCGTATCATGCCTCAGGTCACGCATGCAGACCGGACATCGAGGAGATCCACGAACTCGTTCGGCCGCGAATCGTGATTCCGATGCACGGAGAGAACCAGCACTTGCGGGAACACGCGAATCTGGCGCGTGACCGGGGATTAAAGTCACTCTTCGTCTCGTCCGGCATGGTGGCCGACATTTCGTCGGCTGATCCGCAGGTCGTCGATCACGTCGATACAGGGGTACTCTGTCTCGACGGATCAACCCGCATCGGCCGGAGCAACGAGGTCATCCGGGAGCGAAGGAAGATGGCCGAGAGCGGTGTCATCGCGGCGGCGATCGAGTTTGACCTTGACGGCACGGCCTGGTGTTCCGGGGTATCCCTCAAAGGCGTGCCGTCCCGGGAACGCCATTCGGGTTCCCTGACCGAAACCTTGCGCAAGAGGATTTCCAGTACGCTTGCGGATCGGGGTCCGCTGGACACGGAAAAGGACGAGGTCATCGAGAGAATCGTGACCAGGGTCGTTCACTCAACGGCATCAAGATCTGTCGGAAAAAAGCCGGAAGTCATGGTTCTCCTGACCAGCGACGAGTAGTCTCAACCCGGCAAGCCGTCTCCGGATCACTTTCGAACCTGCCCGGACGCAAGCGCGCCGGTCAAGGCTCCCGGCCGGACTGGACGCTGGCCCGGTCCGGTCCGAACGGCTTTTTCATGAATTCCGGCATGTGTTGTCCCATGCCCAGGACTGTCGCCTGCTCCCCGGGATCCGGAGCAGGCTTCCGTGGCGCCTGGCGGGCCTGGCTGCGCGGAGGCCGGGATCCGGACTCCTTATCGCTCGGCTTCGGCGTGCCCGGTTTCGTCCTTGCACCTCGGGCCTTCGGTTTCTTGTCGCCCCTGGTTCCTTTCCTCGAGTCCTCGAGTTTGGAGATTTCTTCCTTTGCAGAATCCGGCAGTTCGATCCGGGAAATCCTGAGATTGATCAGTTCTTCGACAGCGGAAAATGCCGCATCGTCAGCCGGTGAAAGGCAGATGGTGAAGGCGGAACCGGCCCGGCCGGCGCGCCCGGTTCTCCCGATCCTGTGAACATAGTTCTCGACATTGTTCGGGACGTCGTAATTGAAAATGTGACTGACGTTGGGAATGTCCAGTCCACGTGCAGCCACATCCGACGCCACCAGCAGCTTGACCTGGCCTTGCCTGAATTCGTCAAGAACGCGCGTGCGGTGGCTTTGATCGAGGTCACCATGAATGGGCTTTGCGTCGAAACCGTGCACCTTGAGGGACTTGGCGACGATGTCGACGTCCGACTTGCGGTTGCAGAAGACGATTCCGTTGGTCAACCCCTCTCCTTGCCCGGCAATGAGGTTGCGCAATACGATGCGTTTTTCCTTGGCGGCCCTGGATTTGCGCCCGGCCTTGAACGTGCAGACCGACTGGGCCGTGTTTTCCGATGTTGTCGCCCGGGGCGCGACCTCGATCCGGGCCGGGTTCTGCAGGAATTCGTCCGTCACACGCTCGATTTCGGGCGCCATCGTCGCTGAAAAGAACAGGGTCTGGCGCGTGAACGGGGTCAGGCGAAAGATCTTCTCGATGTCCGGAATGAAGCCCATGTCGAGCATGCGGTCGGCTTCGTCGACCACCATGATCTGGACTCCGGTCAGCAGGAGGCGTCCGCGCTCGAAATGATCGAGCAGCCGTCCGGGCGTCGCGATCAGGATGTCGACACCCTTGTCGATCAGCTGGTCCTGACCTTCGAAACGGACGCCGCCGATCAGCAGCGCCCTCGAGAGATCCGCATACCGCGCGTAGACATCCAGGGTATCCGCGACCTGGGCCGCGAGTTCGCGCGTCGGGCACAGGATCAGGGATCTCGGCATTCTCGCGCGTGCCCGGCCATTGATCAGGGCCGAGATTATCGGCAGGGCAAAACTCGCGGTCTTGCCGGTCCCGGTCTGGGCGATCCCGAGTACGTCCCGTCCCTTCAGGGCATGGGGAATGGTCTCTGCCTGAATTGGTGTCGGGGTCTCGTAACCGGCATCGGCTACGGCTCTGAGAACCCGGGGTTCCAGTTCAAAACCGGAAAATGACGTCATGAGAATCCGTTGTCAGCATGTCAGCGCGTGGGAGTGGGAAAGTGAATCGATGCGGGTGAAGTGATCGAATCAGTCTCCGACATGTGCGGGGATGGATAAGCGCAAGCGCCATATGTGTCAAATGACCCGCGTTCTGGACGGGCGACACCAGCCATTTGCGCGCAGCCTGTCTGTCTGCCGCCGAGCATTATATCCGTGCGTGTCAGGCTGGTTCCCGGTTTTTCTTCGTTCGGCTGGATCGAGTCCCGCGCCCGGGGATTCGACATTCGAACCTAACCGACACCGGGTAAAGTTGCCGCAGTTTCGGGAATTGACGGCCAAGTGCCATACGGTCAGTCATACCGCCCGGAAGTGATCGCATCGAAAACCGGAAGTTCGAATGCGTGGCCTGCGGCCATGCCGATCATACGAACCTGAATGCGGCCCGCAACATCTTGGCCTCAGGGACCGGGGTGTCCGCACGGCAAGGGGCGATGGCGCTGGCCACCCCTGTGACCCGCCAAACCGCCGCTTGCAGGCGATTGGCGACGTGTCCGGGCAGTCCCTTCCTGATGCGGATCGTCACTTTTCCAATGTCCCTGTAGAACGCTTCCGCCAATTCCGGCACCGCCGGACTCGTCCGCGAGTTTGCCGTCAATTCCACCAAGGGTATCAGATGCGGCGGGTTGAAAGGATGCCCGAAGATCAAATTCGCCGGGTCTTTCCAGCCCTTTTGCAAAGCCTCCAGGGTGAGACCCGATGTCGAGCTTGAAACGATTGCGTGCGAAGACAGGACCGGCTCGATCTCGCCGTAGGTGGAGTGCTTGATCGGCAGGTGCCCGGGCACGCTTTCCTGAACGAAGTCAGATCCTTCTACCGCGTCACGGACCGATTTGGCGAAGGACACCGAATCCGGCGTGGTGCGTTCTGTCAGTCCAAGCTCCTGCAATCCGGGCCACGCTTTCTCGTTATCGCCGCGAACGGCGCTCTCGGCGCCGGGGGCGGGGTCGTAGACCGTTACGTTTTGTTCCGAGGCCAGGAACAGGGTAAGCCCAGCTTGCGCCAATGACGCCGGCGCCCAGTACAGCGGTGCGGGAAACGTCGCTCATTAGAACATTCCCGGATTGAGGGGAGATGCGGCGGTCATGCCGCCGTCCACGGTGAAGAGTTGACCGGTGGCAAAACCGGCTTCATCCGAAGCCAGCCAAACCGCCATGGAAGCGATGTCTTCCGGATGACCAAAGCGCCGTGTCGGGTGGCGGGCAAGAGCATCCGACCTTGCAGTGGCCGGATCATCGGCGAGTTCGAAGCCCGCGTCCAACATGCCTGTTTCGATCCACCCGGGGCAAATTGCGTTGCAACGAATGGATGGGCCATGATCAACCGCAATGGATCGTGTCAGGCCGTGCACGAACGCCTTGGAAGCGTTGTAGAGCGCCATAGACGGGTCAGCCACGTTTCCCGAGATCGATCCGATGTTGATGATCGAACCGCCATCGCGCATCTGGGGGATCAGGGCGCGACACACGTTGAATACGCCGCGGGCATTCGCCCCCATCACCAGGTCCCAGTCCGCATCAGTGCTGTCCACGACCGTCTTTTCGATCTGGACCCCGGCATTGTTTACGAGGATGTCGAGCGATCCCAACTTGCGCGCAGCGTTTGCGACGGTTCGGGCGTCCGAGACATCCAGGGTCAGCCAAACCGCCGGTAATCCTCCAGGGCGGGGCCCTCGACCACAGGTGACCACTTCGGCGCCCTCAGCCAGGAAAGCATCCAGTATTCCTCGGCCAATTCCCTGCCGCCCTCCCGTCACAAAGGCTCTTTTCCCGGCCAGCCGCATCAGCGTGCGACCGTGACAAGCCGGACTGCCGTGGAGGCGTCCGTCGCAAGGAACGGCATGGCGCCGCCTGTGCACGAGCCCGAGCCTTTCGTGGCAATCCGGGCTGCCGCCGTTCGAAACACCGACCGCCGCATCGGAAGATTGCCTGGTCGTCTGCAGGAATCGGTTGGATGTCCCGGGCCCGGCTTGCCTGTTCGCGGATCACGGGTGTCGGGGTGGATGATCAAACCCCCTGCCTCCGCTGCCTCGATGATGGGCATTTCGATCTCTGCCGGAGCCGCCGGAAGGCGCGGCGGCATCGACGGCATGCGCACGCCGCCGGTTGGAGCGAAAGTCTTGGAGGCGGATCTGGGCATCAGAGTTTCATCTGCTGAACCTGCGCAGATAGTCCTCCGTCCAGGATCCAAAGTTGTCCGGAGGCATAACGCGCCTCGTCGGAGGCCAGCCAGTTCACCAGACTGGCGATGTCATCCGGCGTTCCGTACGTGCGCATCGGATGCACGTCGCGGACGGCCTTTCGCAGAGAAACGATATTTCCGCCACCGCTGCTGGAACCTTGGCCTTCGAAGAATCTCTGCAGCATCGGCGTGTCGATATAGCCGGGGCAGACCGCGTTGACACGAATGCCTTCCGGCCCGTGATCGCAGGCCATGGCGCGGGTCAGGGCGTGCACCGCGCCCTTCGTGGCACAATAGGCGGCAAGGCCAGGGTCAGCGATAAAGCCGTCATAGGACCCGAAATCGATCAGGCTGGCGCTGCTGCCTGATCGCACGGCTTCACGCATCAGAGGCAGGGCATGTTTCGAGGACAGAAACGTGCCCGTCGAATTGACCGCGAAGCTTCGGTTCCACTCTTCCAGGGACGTGTCCTCGATGGTCTTTTCGATTTCGATTCCGGCTGCGTTCACGAGAATGTGGAGACTGCCGCATTCAACCCGAATCCGTTCCATCACCGCGATGGCGTCGTCCTCCCGGGTCACGTCCAGCTTGATGAAAATACTCCCGTCGTCATCGTGGGCGCCAAGCGACCCCGTGGGCGTCAGGTCGGCGGCATAGACCGTGGCCCCTTCCTTCAGGAAACGCCTGACGATCGCGCGACCGATGCCGCCCCGCGCTCCGGTTACAAGGGCCGTCTTGCCGTCAAGAATCATGGTCGGGCGTCTTCACGGGCGGGTAGCGGTAGCGGTCGGCAGCAACCGTCCAGTCCATGTGATTTCGCACGTATTGCCGACTCGCATCCGATGGCGGGTCATAATCCCAATGCTCTCCGGCGCCGGCCTCCATCGCCGCATGCAGGGCACGGCGGGACCTTTGCGTCTCGATCACCTTGGCACGGATTTTCTCGCCGTCCCAACGTTCGGCTACCTCGGCGGCAAAGCCGGCCAGCACGTTGTGGTACCTGGGATCGGTCGCGAGATTTGTCCGCTCATGAGGATCGTCGTTCAGATCGTAAAGCTGGGGCGGATCGGAATCACAGTGAATGAATTTCAGCGGTCCGCGCCGGATCATGATCACGGGATATGCGGTCATTTCGGCGCAGTACTCGCCGATGGCCTCGTCAACCGGATCGCCTTCGCCCCGGGCCAATGGCAGGAGGCTGCGGCCATCAATCGGTTCCCCGAGCATCTCCTCGCCGCCACCGCCGATCTCGATGAACGTGGGCAACAAATCGACCAGGGAACAGGCGTTTCCCGCAATTCCGCGCGCAATTCCGGGCCCTGCCATCACCAGGGGAACCCTCGCCGAATGCTCGAAGAAGTTCATCTTGTACCAGAGCCCGCGTTCGCCGAGCATGTCGCCGTGGTCTGCGGTCACGATGACGACCGTGTTTTCCAGTTCGGCGATCTCGTCGAGTGTTTGCACGATCTGCCCGATCTTGCTGTCGAAGTAACTGACATTCGCCAGGTAGGCGCGACGGGCCCGGCGCACCTCTTCTTCGGTCAGCGGGACACGGGAGGCTTCGGTCCCGTCCATCAAACGACGCGAGAACGGATCCTGGTCGTTCAGCGCGGGAACGAACTCCGGAAGATCAATGTCGTCATCGGAGTACAGGTCCCACCATTCCGGCCGCGCCACGTAGGGGTCGTGCGGGTGTATGAAGCTGGCGACCAGCGCGAACGGGCATTCCTGTCCCGTTGCCTTGTCCCGCGCGAAGTCAAACAACCAGCGACGGGCTGCAAAACCGACTTCGTCATCGTAGTCGATCTGGAACGTCGCGTGGGCGACACCGCTTTCCCTGACGGTCTGCATGTTGTGATACCACTTGTCGATCCGCTCGTCGGGAGCTTCCCAATCCGGGGTCCATGCAAAGTCGGCCGGGTAAATGTCGGTTGTCACCCGGTCTTCGAATCCGTGCATTTGATCGGGGCCGATGAAATGCATCTTCCCGGCCAGGCACGTCCGGTACCCCAAATTCTTCAGGTAGTGTGCAAACGTCGGGACGGACGCCTTGAACTCGGAGGCATTGTCATAGGCCGCAATCCGGCTGATCAATTGCCCCGACATGAAGGCGAAACGCGACGGTGCGCAAAGCGGTGAATTGCAATACGCGGCATCGAAGCGCATTCCCCTCGAAGCGAGCGCATCGAGATGCGGAGTTTTCGCGACAGGATGCCCGTATGCGCCGGTAAATTGCGGAGCCAGCTGGTCCGCCATGACGACGACGATATTGGGGCGAGTCACGTGACACCCCGGGCATAAGCATCCAGCACCAGGCCATGAAAGTGATGCACCGCATGTTCGGACTTCCCTGAATCATCGGGATTGTGAACGATACGTCCCTGTTCGAAAGCCGGTGTGTTCATGCCGCGTTGGACGCTTTCGACGAGACTGATGTCTTCCACCTGCAGAACCTCATCAAGATATCGAATGGCGTCACGTTCCATTTCGTTCGGCCTCTGGGTTTCCAGGAAAAAGTCATAGGTCTCCAGCGTTCTGTCGGGCCCCGCCGGAATGACGTTGAGCACGATCATGCTGGATCTGCCGGGATAGCGCATCAGGCATGTCGTGGGCCAAAGCCACCAGACCGCGTGCGTTTTCACCGTCGCATTGGAAACGTCATATGCGCTGTTGGCGGAGTTTCCGGCATCGGCCATGTGGCTGGAGTAAATGCCATAGGTCGTTACCCTGTAGGTGTCCATGTCCACAAGGTCGCAAAAGTCCTTGTGCGCCGTCGGGCAGTGGTAGCACTCGAGGAAGTTGTCGACGACATTTTTCCAGTTGGACTTGATGTCGTAGGTCAGGCGGTGGCCAAGGGTGAGCTGTTCTATGTCCGGTGCCCAATGGCGAACTTCGGTTTCGAGATTTCCGGATTGCTCGGACAGCGGAGCGGCAGTCGTGTCGAGATTGACAAACACGAACCCGCAGAACTCCTCGACTTGAATCTCGTCCAAGCAGACGGCGCCAATGTCGAAATCGTGAAGGTGTTCGGTATGGGGCGCACGGACGAGCTGACCGTCGAGTTTGTACACCCATGCATGGTATGGGCACATGATTCGCGTCGTGTTTCCCTCACCGGACAAGAGCTGGTGAGCACGATGCTTGCAGACATTATAGAATGCCCTGAGTACGCCGTCTCTTCCGCGCACGACGGCAATGGGACTGCCCGCAATTTCCGCGGTCACATAGGACCCGGGCTCCCGTGTCTTTTCGACATGGCACACCCATTGCCACGTCCTTGCCATGATGGACTTGAGGTCCGTGTCGAACCAGTACACATCGGTGTAAGCGTTCGAGTGCAATGAGCTTGAGCGTGAAGGATCGGATTCATAGCCGACCGAGATATGTATTGCCTCCGACATGCCCGTTCCCTCCGAATACCGAAGCCCAAATCACCTGCGAAGGGCGGGCAATTCTTAACACTATTGGCTGTGAAATTGGCAGATTTTTGCCCAGGTCTTTCCTTGTCGCCGCAATCCCGAGAGGAAACGGTATATTGCCTGATTCATCCCGGCGAGTCCAAGGACAGGCGCGACCTGATCGCTCATGGCAGGTTGTGCCCATCCGCCCGACATCCACCTATTTCCCGATGACACAGCCTGCGCCATTTCGCCAGGTGACGAACAGAACTCCTTGAATCGGAAACCGCGGCAGGCGAGGGCGATACCGTGTCGCAATCAGAATGCCTGACTCGTCAATCCGCTCGCGCGGGCACCCGGACTGTCGGACAGTTTGCAGTCCGATTCTGCGGGCGACTCCACATGACTTCAGTGGTTCTTTCCCGAGGGGGAATTCATCAAGGGTCGGACATGCTCACAAGATGCCTTCGCGGGCCGCCTTTCATGCCAGGCCGGGACTCCGCAAGATGCCTTGAATGGGGCGGAAAGTTCGGTCCCGGGTGAACGCAACTCACACCCGCGACCGGAACCTCGGAACTTGCGTTCGTGGTGATGTCGTGATTATTCGGCCTTCGACGACGGTTGACGTCGAGGTTCTCAGGTTACGGGAGATCGATATGGATTTGGGTATACGGGGTAAACGCGCGATTGTCTGCGCGGCGTCGAAGGGCCTCGGACGTGGTTGCGCGGTGGCGCTGGCAGAAGCAGGCGTTGAATTGTTCATCAATTCGAGGACCCGCGAATCCCTTGAACGAACTGCCGACGAGATCAGGAATACCTACGAAGTCGATGTGACGCCGATCGCGTCCGACATAACGACAGAGGAAGGCCGCGCCGCAGTGCTGGAAGCGGCTGGCGTTCCCGACATTCTGGTCAACAATGCCGGAGGACCGCCACCGGGAATGTGGAGCGACTGGACGCGTGACGACTTTATCGCCGCGCTCGATGCGAACATGTTGTCCGCAATTGACATGATGACGCGCTGCTTGCCGGACATGATGGAGCGGAAATGGGGCAGGGTTGTTAACATCACGTCACAATCAGTGAAAGCGCCGATTCCGGTACTCGGGTTGTCCAACGCTGCACGTACCGGCTTGACCGGCTATGTCGCCGGCACGTCGCGCCAGGTTGCGGGTTCAGGCGTCACCATCAATAACCTCCTGCCGGGAATTCATGCGACCGACAGGGCGGTGTCTCTCGACACGGATGTTGCGGTTGCCAAGGGAATTTCCGTGGACGAGGCCAAGGCCGAAAGATGCGCGACGATTCCCGTGGGCCGCTACGGAACGACGGCGGAATTCGGGGCTGCCTGCGCATTTCTCTGTTCGATGCACGCTGGCTTCATCGTCGGGCAAAACATTCTCCTGGATGGCGGCGCCGTGGTCTCGACCATATGAGAGGCGTGTAATCGCACCGCGAGCACGTTTCGCGAAACCGCGTAATTTCGGTGCGAAGACCGCGTTCGGCGTCGGCGACTTTAGCGTAGGCGCCGCCGCCTGCTTCCGATCAGTGGTGAGACCGCTTGCGGCCATTCTGATCTGCGATTTCCTGTTCCAGCCGCGTCAGCGTCCAGCCCTCGGCCAGTGCCTGGCGCAGCACGTCCTGCTGACTGGGAGGGGCCATGCCGGAGAGCGGCGAGTCGATGTCGAGGTTAGCCGGGAAGGGATAACCCTCCGCCGACGCCGCAACCACATTGTCGGCCTCGCGCGCCGTGATCGTCCCGGTTTCAAGAAGCCTCTTCAGGTCCTCGTAGATTGCGAGCGTGATGCGGCTGCGATCGACGATCTCGATCGATCGCCCGTAAACCGATCCGACCTGCATCAGGTTCGCAAACCGTTGAACTCCGGTTGTCCGGTTCTCGCCCGCCGCGTGAAACGTGGCGGGGTTGAAGAACAGCATGTCGCCCTTTTCGAGCGGCAGCTGCACGCATGAATCCTCGAAACAGGCGCGGAATTCCGGCAGCAGCACTGCGATGTAGCCCGGCAGGTAGCTCTGCGAATAGGGCAGCAGCTTCGTCGGTCCGCTGTCGAGCGGCATGTCGCTATGCGCGATCGCGCCCTGCAGTGTCAGCGACGCCGACAGCGTGTGCTGAGAGGCAGGGTAGCCCATGAGCGTCTCCTCGTCCTGGAAACCCATGTGGTAATCGCGGTGTGCGGACTGGGCCTTGCCGCCAGGACGAACGACATTGACCTGCATCGTAATCTGGTAGCCGGAGCCGAGCCAGCTCTCGCTTGCCCGCCGGGTCAGTTCGTTGGCATTGTAGCGTGCAAAGAGTTCGGGTGCGCGCATGCAGAGCTTCTCGTGGGAATTCCAGACACGGCTGTTGGCCCCCGCGTCGGCGAAATGGTCGCCTTTGCCGGTATTGCAAGCTTCCTCTTCGGCAATGATCGCGTTCAACTCCTCTGTCACCGCGTCGATCAGACCGATGTCGTCATAACCGCCGCGAATGGCGATTATTCCGGGCCCGGACTGGAACGACCGGTTCCATTCCGCCATCACGGACCGGGCCTGCGTCTCGTCGGTCATCGCCCGGTGCATCGCGGCGCCGTTGTAGACCGGGATGCCGCCGGCAATCTCGACAGCGTGCGGATAGTCCCTGGCCCGCGTCTCCTGAGCGATGTGGCGCCTGAATGCCTCGACGTCGCAGTCCTTGCCATCCAGCCAAACAGGTTGGTACGTGCCATCCTGATCGAGCATTGGCTTTCTTCCCTTGTTCGATCCCTTGATTTGCAACCCGGATTCTGTACCCAATTTCCTCGAATCGTTCTAGCGCGTTGAATCGGATTGGCTTTGATTGGGGTCAAAGTCGTCTGGCGAACGTATTGAGGGACACGGAAAGGGAGGTACCGGACCCGGTCCTGCCGACCGGTATGCGGTCTCTCGAGGTTCGTCACCTGCCCAAAGGCGCCAGTCCGCCGGACATGTTGCCGGACTCCTATCCGGCGCAATCCGAAATCCAATGGTCACGAAGTTCGAATCGTCTGAAACCGCGAAGTTCGGGTTTGTCCGGGATCGTCCCGGAGGTCTTGCGACAACGGTTCATTGTTGCTAACCGGTCGTAGTAACCGACTTGTTTGGTCGGGTAATGCGTGCAGGCAGTGTTCGTGGCTGAAGACGAAGTCATTCTCGAGATCCGGGATGTAACCCGGCGATTCGGCCGCATAACAGCTGTCGACCGTGCAAGCGTCGGTTTGCGGCGAGGTGAATTGACTTGCCTTCTCGGTTCGTCGGGCTGTGGAAAGTCGACCCTGCTTCGGATCGCGGCAGGTGTAGACCGCCAGACTTCAGGGCAGGTCCTGATGGACGGGGACATCGTTTCCGACGACCGATTGCACGTTGCGCCCGAACATCGGAACATCGGCCTCATGTTTCAGGACTTCGCGCTGTTTCCGCATCTCAATGTCGCGGAGAACATCGCTTTCGGCCTTCGTGGACGGAGACATGACAGGGCAGCCCGGGTCGAGGACATGCTTCGTCGCGTCAATCTGGAAGGGATCGGCAAGAAATACCCGGACCAATTGTCGGGCGGAGAGCAGCAGCGTGTCGCGCTCGCACGTGCCCTGGCGCCCGCGCCCCGAATCCTGCTGATGGATGAGCCTTTCTCCGATCTCGACGGCCGGTTGCGCGATGAAGTGCGGAGTGCGACAGTTGCCCTCCTCAAGGAGGAGGGCACGACCGGGATGCTGATTACCCATGAACCCGAGGAAGCAATGCTGCTGGCTGACCAGATTGCCCTGATGCGTTCGGGCCGCATTGTACAGACCGGTGCGCCCAACAATATTTACAACGTTCCGGTCGACAAGGCGGCGGCCGAGTTCTTTTCGCAGATCAACGTCATTTCCGGAAAGTCGAATGGCGCGCTGGTCGAAACTCCGTTCGGCCCTTTCTTGGCTCCGGGAACCGAGCCGGGCATCGATGTCGATATCGTGATCAGGCCCCACCACCTGAGGCTCGATTTTGACCGGAATGGCCGGGGACCGAACCCGACGGTCGAGGAAGGCGTTCCGGCACGGGGAATCGTGCAGCAGGCCCGTTTCCTGGGCGGGCACAGCATCGTCGATCTCGAGATGGAATTCAGGAATGTTGTCCTGAAGGCATCGATACCCGGAATCTTCATGCCAAAAAAAGGCACGCCACTATGGCTCTCGCTGCGGCGAGACCGTTGCCTGGTTTTCGCAAGGAGCTGATTCCCTCACCAGGGCAGGTCCGGTCATCGTTCCGGAGGACGCACGGCAGTGTGAGTCCGAACGGGTCGCGTAGCCGGCCGGCATTTCCAGAACCGGACTCGATCGCCGAGATCCGCGAACAGTGACAAGATCAATGGGGAACGCGGGGTCAGGTCAAACGCAACGGACCGGTTCACTCTCGAAACCGGGCAAGACGAAATCAGGGAGCGAACTGCGCGATGGCCGGCTTTCAATTGCGGCTCGAAACTGATCGCGACCGGGACGGAATCGAAGAACTTCTGCTTGAAGCCTTCCCGACCGCGCTCGAAGCTCACCTCGTGCAAATGCTGCGCGAAGATGACGACGTCGTGTATTCACTTGTCGCTTCGGAACGAACAGGGGTCATTGGCCACGCACTTTTTTCGGGAATGCCGGCGCCCGCTGGTACTCTTGCCCTTGGACCGGTCGCCGTTACCGCACCGCGTCGCCGCCGGGGGATTGCCGCCGCGCTGATCAGGGCAGGCCTCGAACACGCGAAGACAGACGCCTGGAAAGCCGTGATCGTGTTGGGCAATCCATCGTACTACCGACGCTTCGGTTTCAGCCGGGAGGCCGTCGGGCGCATGTCATGCAGATTCGCGGGGCCAAACCTCATGGGGCTGGCCCTGACCAAGACCGCATTCGGCGGATCGCACATCGAATATGCGCCCGCTTTCACGAATGTCGAGGATTCGCTTTGAAAAGGAACGGCGGTACACATGGCGGGGAAGACCGTTTTCCCGATCCTCGGTGGCCCTCAGTTGACCGATATCCCCTTTCGTCCCGCCAGGTCGCAAAAATACTGCCAGGCGACTCTCCCCGACCGGCTGCCTCGCGTTCGTTGCCACTCGATCGCCTCGGTCCGCAATGTCTCGTCTGAAATCCCGACCCGGTACGCGTCGCAGTATCGTCGAATCATCACAAGGTACTGATGCTGGCTGCATGGGTGGACCCCGAGCCAAAGTCCGAAACGATCCGAAAGCGAAACCTTTTCGTCGACGGCCTCGGACGGTGAAATCGCGGTCGAGCGTTCGTTCTCGATCATGTCCCTGGGCATCAGGTGCCGGCGATTCGAGGTTGCGTAAAACAGGACGTTGTCAGGCCGCCCCTCGATTCCCCCGTCGAGAATGGCCTTCAACGACTTGTAGTGATTGTCCTCGTAACCGAAGCTGAGATCATCGCAGAACAACAGGAACCGTTGTTCCGAGCCCCGGAGCAAATGCATCAAGCGCCCGATCGAGGGCAGGTCTTCGCGCTGGATTTCAATGAGGCACAGCGGTGACTCGGCGGACACGACCTTGTGCACCGCCTTGACCAGGGAGGACTTGCCCATACCGCGTGCACCCCAGACCAGCGCATTGTTCGCCGAGTGTCCGTTCGCGAACTGGCGCGTGTTCGCGAGCAGGGTGTCGCGCGCGCGGTCGATCCCCACGAGCAGGTCGAGATCGATGCGGTTGACGACAGGTACCGGGTCGAGCCGTTCGGGGTCTACGTGCCAGACAAAGGCGTCACAGGCGGAAAGGTCCGGAATATCGGGCGATTGCGGACCCAGTCTCTCGATCGCCTCGGCAATTCGCGAGAGCACTTGCCTGCTCACAGAATCTTCTCCGCGTCGGAATCGTCTTCTTCGTCGTACAACCCGGCAGCCTTCAGTCGCGCAATCCGTCGGCGTTCGACTGTAGCCACAAGCTGGATCGAAACCTCGTAGAGGGCGTAAACCGCGGTGAACAATATGACCTGCGTAATGACGTCCGGTGGCGTGATGACCGCCGCGAGGCAGAGTATGCCGACGGCCGCGTACTTGCGCATTCGCTTCATGCCTTCAGCCGAAACCAGTTCGGCCATCCCGAGCAATGTCATGAGGACAGGCAACTGGAAGCAGATCCCGAAGGCGAAGATGAACTTGAGGGTGATGTCCAGGGACTCCCTGACCGAACCAAGGAATATGGTCGAAAGTTCGCTATCCGGGGCGGGCCTCTCCACGGGCGCGACCAATCCTCCGCTGCTGTTGGACAGGATCTCGGTAATCGTCGGGATGACGTCGGAAAACCCGATGAAGAAATTCATGGCGAGCGGCGTCACGATGTAGTGCGTGAAGGCGGCGCCCGCCAGAAACAGCGCCGGAGAGGCAATGATGAACGGCAGGAATGCGCGTTTTTCGTTGCGGTACAGGCCGGGCGCGACGAATCGCCAGAGCTGGTGCGCAATAACGGGAAAGGACAGGCCAAGCCCCATGACCACGGAAATACGGAAAAGGACGAAGAACTTTTCCTGCGGAGCCGTGAAAATCAGTTGCGGATCCTGTCCCCTTGAACGAAGGATCTCCGCGATCGGCTCAACGAGGAAATCGAGAAGCGTTTCTGAAAACGCAAAACAGATGAGCATCCCCGCGACGAACGCGAGGACCGAACGAATCAATCGTGTTCGCAGTTCCGCGAGGTGCTCGATAAGGGGGGCTGCGGAGGCGTTGATATCTTCTTCGCTCATCCGATGAAGATTCCTCAGCCAACCCGGTCGGAGGTCGCGGCGTCAGCCGGCTTTTCGGTGGAACGACCCGGATCAGATTGAATGACGTCTTCGCCGGTCGGGGAAGTACTGGCGGACGGAGCATTTGCATCGGCATCGGGGGACATGGCCGCGCCGGTTGCCGGCGGAGATTCTTTGCCATCGTTCGGCTTTCCAGGGGGGGACTGAGGGGCCGGCTCTTCTGTCGGCGCTATTGAATTCTCCGATCCGTTGCCCTTGATCTCGCCCTTGTCTTTCATCCGTTCGGCATGCTCGCGTGCAGCGTCGACCGGCTTGGGTTTCTTCTGGTCCGGAAGTGTCGATGAATTCAGGGTTTTCCGGATGTCGTCGAATCCGAAACTCGTCGTCCTGCTGGCCTCCTGAAAACTCTCCTTGACGTCTTTCACGCCCGCTTCGTCAGCGGCACGATCCATCGCACGCTGGAATTCCCTTGCCATGCCGCGCGCCTTCCCGACGAACTGGCCAACGGTCCTGAACAACCTGGGAAGCTCTTTCGGGCCAACAACGATCAGGGCGACGACGCCAACGACGAGAAGTTCCGACCAGCCTATATCGAACACAGTCAGGCAGTCCTTTCACAACCGCGTTCAACTTTCGCCGGACGTATCCCGTTTCTTCTCGGGCTTGACTTCGACGGTATCGCCGGATGCATCCTCGATCGCACCGTCAATCTCGTCCTTGCCTTCCTTGACGCCCCGCTTGAACGCGGTAATGCCTTTTCCGACTTCGCCCATCAGCGAAGATATCTTTCCGCGGCCAAACAGTATCAGGACCACGATCGTGATCAGCAAAAGGCCGGGAAGCCCGATATTCTGAATGAGGCCAGGCATGATGGGAAGCATCAATTCCTCCTGTCGTCTTGTGGCGGGCAGGAAGTTCTCAACTTCCTCACTTGATCCCGTTGCATGTATTTATGTCTTTTCTGGCCGTTATACAAAGCCCGAATTCACGCGCATCCTCCTGCAACGGTAACGGCCGCCGAATTTGCATTATTTCGCTCCAGGAACGAAACATCGGAAACGGTCGCCTGCGGTGCTCGAATTGCTACCGGGCTTCGCCGTAAAGAAAGGGAACAGGGTCGACGCTCTCGGTGCCGCGCCTGACCTGGAAGTGGAACAGCGAGGGCGACCCTTCGACGACCCGGCCCACGATCTGGCCCCTTGATACGCGATCTCCCTTTTTCACCGTAACACCCGTAATCCGGCTGTAGACAGTATACAGATTGCTGTCGTGACGGATCAATAAAATGGTCGTATGGGTTTCCGAGGGTGAGACGAGAACGACCGTACCTTCGTCGGAGGCGCGGACCGATGTCCCCGCCGTGACACTGAAGTCAATTCCGTGGCTCCCGCCGGGACTCCCGGAGTAGGGACGAGCAATCTGTCCTTCAACCGGTATGAGAAGCCTTCCTGCCGTTACGGAGACCTGGTTTCGGGCCTCCGGTTCTGCAGCCGGAACGGTTCCGCGGGCCCCGTTCGTGGCGCCATCTTCGTTTTGGGGTGCCGATGCGACCTGAACCGGCTCATCCGGCGTTTCCTCGTGCCGTTCAACCTGTCGCGCGACGGGGAGGGTGACCACGGGATCCGCGATCGTCTCGCTTTCCGCGATTTCGACTTCAGTTGCCTCTTCGTCGCCCGGGGGCGGTGCGACTTCATCGGACTGGATCGCCGGAAGCGTTTCTTCCGTCAGTGCGGAGTCCGTCCGTCCGATCGCGGACTCCGCGATCGCCGCCAGGTCGCTGACATTTCGAACCGTGGATCCGGTTGGAGGCAGGGCGAAAACCTCTCCGGGACGAGGATGATAATTGGCGCCGAGGCCGTTGTACTGCGCCAGTTGTTCGATGCTCACTCCGGCGCGCGCCGCGATCGTCAAAAGCGTATCTCCGGGCATGGCCAGGATCGCCTTGCTGTCGCCGATCGCAATGATCCCGTCAGACCCCGAACCCGGCGCCTGCGCAGTTTCCTCGCCGCGTCCGGGCACCTGGGGATCGGGGCTTGTGACAGGTACACACCCTGCTGCGACTGCCAGGCACAAGGAAAGGGCAATGGCGCAGTGCCTGGTCTCCGGGTTTCGTTCGGATCTGGGGTGGATATCCGCGAAAAACGTCATTGCCTCGCCGAGGTGTTCATTCGGACGTCGAATCCGGAATGCCGTCGACCAATGGTACGAACCTGACAAAATTCAGTTCCTCGTAGTGAGGCCCATCTTCCGTCATGACCAGTTTGATCAGCCTTTGTATATCATCCGTCTGGCCAACGGGTAACACCATGATTCCACCGGCAACAAGCTGTTCAAGCATCGTTGCCGGCGGATCTTCCGCAGCCGCCGTCACGATGATGCGGTCGAACGGGGCCTGTTCCTTCATTCCGAGCGTGCCATCGCCATGGACCGCCGTGATGTTCGACAGGCGAAGAGCACGGAACGCTTCCCGGGCTCCGTGATACAATTGTTGGTGGCGTTCGATCGTGTAGACACGACGGGCGATGCGCGACAGGATCGCGGCCTGGTACCCTGAACCCGTGCCAACTTCCAGGACCTTGTGATGCGACTCGACCTCCAGAACCTGGGTCATGATTCCAACGACCGACGGTTGGCTGATCGTTTGACCACAGGCGATTGGAAGCGGCCTGTTTTCGTAGGCGCGGTCCCGGAAGCGGCTGGGGACGAAACAATGCCTGGGCGTCGATTCCATGGCGGTCAGGACCTGTTCGTCCGTAATACCCTGGCTCCGCATTTCCTGTTGAAGTTTCAGCCATTCGGCTGAAGGGTTCATCAGTTGAAGGCTCCCTCAAGTCTTTGCATCGCGTCGCCGGATGTCAGGTCGGCGTGCATCGGTGTGACCGAAATATAACCTTGAATATTGGCGTGTACATCCGTGCCCGGCCGCGTCGCCAGATCCTGGGGAGGGCCCTGGATGAACAGGAAGTTCCGGCGCGAGGGCGAACGATACGGCACGACATTGAATTCTCCATTGCGCCTGTATCCTTGCGTGACCAGCCGCGTACCCTTGACGCCGGATGCCAATTCCGGCGGGAAATTGACGTTGTAGAACACGCCATAGTCGCCTGAGCAATGCCAGATGTCCAGTTCGAGAAGTCTTCTGACCAATGGCCCGGCATGTGCGCGTGCAGCTTCGAAGACCGAATTGCCGCGGAGATTGCGCGGACCGCAGAACTGGGACAATGCAATGCTCCTGACGCCGTGGAGTGCCGCCTCCATTGTCGCTCCGACCGTTCCGGAATAGACTGCGTTTTCGCCTGAATTGTTGCCCCGGTTCACTCCCGAGAGCACGAGGTCAGGACGACTGTCCGCCATGACGTGAAACAACCCGGCGAGAACGCAATCCGCGGGGGAGCCGTGGAGCGCGAACCGGCGCGAACCGCATTCCTCGATCCTCATCGGACTGACGTACGAGACACAATGGCTCGCGCCCGACCGTTCTTCACGGGGTGCGACCGTCCAGACCTCGCCGCCGGTCCCCGCGATCTCGCGTGCGACTTCGTCGAGAACGGCGAGGCCGGGCGCATCTATGCCGTCATCGTTGGTGATCAGGATTCGCACGTGCTTGGACCCTCCGGTTTGGCGGAGACGATGCTTCGTCGACCCGAACCGTTCGAGCCGCAACCGCTGAAATTCCTGTCCGGCCTCCGGTTTCGCGGCATCCGGAGTCGATGTTTCCGCCCTTGCCCCGGGTCAGGCAAGCCTGCCGTCGGCGGTCAGCGTGGAACATCCGTCCAGCCAGTCACCCAGTGCGGCGGGAAGCTGGACGCTTCCGTCCTCCTGTTGACCGTTCTCCAGGACTGCGATCAGACAGCGCCCGATGGCGAGGCCCGAACCGTTCAACGTGTGAACGAATTCGGGGCGTGCGCCCGGCGTGCGTCGAAAACGGGCGTTCATGCGGCGGGCCTGGAATTCGTCGCAGACGGAACAGCTGGAGATCTCCCGATAGGTGTTCTGACCGGGAAGCCAGACCTCGATGTCATGGGTGCGGCTTGCTCCGAACCCCATGTCTCCGGTGCACAGAATGACCGTGCGGTAAGGCAATTCCAGGGTTTCAAGGATGTCCTGCGCGCATGCAGTCATCCGGTCGAGTTCACCGAGGCTGTCTTCGGGCCTCGTGACGGATACCATTTCGACCTTTTCGAACTGGTGCTGGCGGAGCATTCCGGCCGTGTCGCGGCCCGCAGCGCCGGCCTCTGAACGAAAACAGAGCGTATGGGCAGTCAGGCGCAGCGGCAACCGGTCACCGTCAAGGATCTGATTGGAGACGTAGTTGGTCATGGAGACTTCGGACGTCGGGATGAGCCAGTGCCCGTCATTCGTCTGGTAACTGTCTTCCGCGAACTTGGGCAACTGGCCGGTTCCGATCATCGTGTCTTCGAGGACAAGAACCGGAGGATTGGTTTCGGTGTACCCGTATCTCGTCGTTTGCCGGTCCAGCATGAATTGGCCCAAGGCCCGGTGTATCCTTGCGACGGCACCGATGAGGACGACAAAACGTGCGCCGGAAAGCCTTGCCGCCAGTTCGAAGTCCATGCCGGCCCGGCAGCACTCCAGTTCGTGATGTTCTCTGGGAGCAAAGGAAAATTCCCGCCTGTCGCCCCAACGGCGGACTTCAACGTTGTCAGCCTCGTCGTTGCCTTCCGGCACGTCGTCATAGGCGGTATTGGGAATTTCCAAGAGGAGGCTACGCAGGCGTTGCTCCGCTTCCTGGAGGTTTGCCTCTTGGTGGGCGATTTCCTCGCGCATTCGGACCGCCATTCCCCGCAGACGTTCGAATGTCTCGTGATCGCCGTTTGCGCGTGCCTCGCCAGCAGATCTCGACGCCGTGTTCCGCTCCGCACGCAACTGTTCCACGGCCGCAATCGTGTTCCGCCGATTCTGGTCGATTTCAAGGAGAACCGATGAAAGTGGATCAATGCCGCGTCGTTCGAGAGACCTGTCGAATCCTTTCGGATCGTGAACGATTTTTCGAATATCGTGCATGATCGACCTCCGGGAAACATCCGGTTGATGGAGTGCAGGACGGGCGTTTGGCACGAAATCCCACGTTGGTCAAACATGAGATGCCCGGGCGACGACGTCCATGATCGGCAGGAGATCGTTGAGAGGTGTTTGGTTCCCCAACGTTTCGGTTGACGCCTTTCACCGTTTCAGGTCAGAGGGGCGATCTTTCCGGGTGGATGGAAGGTTCACGGAGAATCCGTGTCACTTCATTTTGGCCACGATCTCCCGACAAGTCTCACGACTGTGGCTTGCCAAGAACAATGCCCGGGAGTAGGTTCCCCCGGACTTTTCCGCCGGGGTTACGGTAACGAGACGAGGACAACGTTATGATTGCATCACCGGCCTATGCACAGTCCGCGGGTGGCGGATTGGGCTTATCGAATTTTGCGCTGTTGCTCGTGATTTTCGCGATCATGTACTTCCTGCTCATCCGGCCACAGCAAAAAAAGGTCAAGCAGCACAAGGCCATGGTCGAAGCCCTCCGCAAGGGGGACACGGTGGTTACCCAGGGCGGACTCATCGGCAAGGTGACTAGGGTCAAGGCCGACAACGAACTCGAAGTCGAGATCGCGAACGGCGTCAAGGTTCGCGTCGTTCAATCAACGATTCAATCGGTTCTGAGCAAGACCGAACCCGCATCGGGCTGAACTTCAGCCGGGCCGGAATTCGCCATGCTTCAGGTCTCTGTTTTTCGCCACGTGCTCATCTGGGGCGTTTGCGTTGCGGGCATGATTCTTGCCCTGCCGAATGCCTTCTATTCGCGTGTCGAGATGGCAAATGACGCGCGCGCCGCCCTCGAGGTTGGCGCCAGCCCGACGGCGGAACTGGTTACGCGGGCCGACGGGTGGCCGTCGTTCCTGCCGTCGTCCCTGGTCAATCTCGGTCTGGATCTCAGGGGTGGCGCCCACCTGTTGGCGGAAGTCCAGGTTACCGACGTCTACGAGGCCCGTCTGGACGGAATGTGGCCCGATGTGCGGGACGCATTGCGCGAACGCCGTGACGCGGTCGGAACCATCAGGAGACAGGAATCGACCGGTTCGGAGCTCCGCGTTCGCATTTCCAGTCCGGAAGCAATCGAGACGGCCATTGCCGCCGTCGAAGCCCTGGCCCGACCCGTCGGCGGGCTGACGGGTCCGGCATCGGACGACATCGAAGTCCGTGCGGATGGTCCTGACGTGGTGGTGACATTGTCCGAAGCCGAAAAGGCACGAACCGATCGGAACACGATGGAGCAGTCTCTCGAGATCATCCGTCGCAGGGTCGACGAGGCAGGGACGCGTGAGCCGGCGATTCAGCGGCAGGGCGATCACCGGATCCTGATTCAGGTCCCGGGCATCGGATCGGCCGAGGATCTCAAGGCCCTGATCGGGAAGACCGCAAAGCTGACGTTTCATACGGTCGAGGGACAGACCTCGAACCCGAACGAACGCGTGCGTCCGAGGCAAATCCTGTTGCCCTCGGACGAAGACTCCGGAATTTTCTACCTTCTGGAAAAGTCGCCGACGATTTCGGGCGACCACCTCGTCGATGCCCAGCCGAGTTTCGATCAGAACAACCAGCCGGCCGTCAGTTTCCGGCTGAACCCTGCCGGAGGCCGGATTTTCGGAGAATACACGGCGAGGAACATCGGCAATCCGTTCGCCATCGTGCTTGACGGGCACGTGATTTCGGCTCCCGTGATCCAGAGCCATATTCCGGGCGGATCCGGAATCATCACCGGCAGGTTTTCACTCGACGAGAGTACGCAGCTCGCCATCCAGCTCAGGGCGGGCGCCTTGCCGGCAAAGGTCGTCTACCTCGAGGAACGTACGGTCGGGCCGGAACTCGGGCAGGACAGCATCGACGCGGGGCAAGTCGCATGCGTCGTTGCGTTTGTCGCGATCCTGATTTTCATGGGATTGAGCTACGGAATTTTCGGCCTGTTCGCGAATGTCGCGCTGATCATCAATGTCGCGCTGATCTTTGGTCTGCTTTCGGCAATCGGGGCGACGCTGACGTTGCCTGGAATCGCCGGCATCGTGTTGACGATCGGTATGGCTGTTGACGCAAATGTTCTGGTTTTCGAACGGATCAGGGAAGAATTGCTGAGTTCGAAGGGTCCGGCAAGGGCCGTCGCGGCCGGGTACGAGCGTGCCCTGTCGGCGATCATCGACGCGAATATCACGACCCTGATCGCGGCGACGATCCTCTTCGCCATGGGGGCTGGTCCGGTCAGGGGCTTCGCGATAACCCTTGGTCTAGGAATCCTGACCTCGGTATTCACGGCGATTTGGGTAACGCGCCTGATGATCGCGACACTGCTGGCTTATCGCCGGCCAAGGACGATCGAGGTCTGAAAGAGTCATGCGTCTGAAACTCGTACCCGCCGGAACGCGCATAGATTTCTTCCGCTGGTCAGTCGTGACCAAGTGGGCATCGGCAGGGGCGATGCTCGCTTCGGTCGGGCTTGTTTCACTCGTCGGCCTGAATTACGGGATCGACTTCAAGGGCGGCACGACAATCCGCACCCAGAGCCTGTACCCACTCGACGTAGGCGAGTATCGCGCGGTGCTTTCCGGGCTGGACCTCGGCGACGTCTCGATTACGGAGGTTCGCGACCCGGCTGCCGAACTGACCGGCAATGCGGAGAATGTCGCGCTTGTCAGAATCGAGCAGCAGGCAGGAGAGGAAGCCGTCAGCGCGGAAACGGTTTCCGCCATCAAGGCTGCGCTTCGCCGAATAGATCCTGACATGGCTTTCCCCCTTGTTGACAGCGTGGGTCCGAAGGTGTCCGGGGAATTGATCCAGGCAGCGGTCATAGCGGTCGTCCTGGCGATCTCGGCAGTGCTTTTCTATATCTGGTTGAGGTTCGAATGGCAGTTCTCCCTCGGTGCGGTGGCGGCGCTCGTGCACGATGTTGTCCTGACGATCGGGATTTTCAGCCTACTCCAGATCAAGTTCGATCTTGCCATTATTGCCGCGTTGTTGACGATCGTGGGCTATTCCCTGAACGACACGGTCGTCGTCTATGACCGCGTTCGAGAGAATCTTCGTAAATTCAAGAAAGAACCATTGCGGAACGTGCTCAACCTGTCGATCAACGAAACCCTGAGCCGGACGGTCATGACATCGGTGACGACGCTGATCGCTCTCGTCTCCCTCTTTGTTCTCGGCGGTGATGTCATTAGGGGGTTCGTATTCGCGATGATCTGGGGCGTGGTCATCGGCACCTATTCATCTGTTTTCGTGGCGTCGAGCATGCTTCTTCGCCTGGGCGTCAAGCGGGACTGGTCAAAGAAAAGCGAAGAGGCAGGTCCGGATTTCGCGAAGACCGGCGCGTGATCGATCTTTTCTACTCGGCCCTGTCGCACGACGGGCTGCCGATCCTTCTGACAGCGGTAACCGTTGCGGGGCTGGTTCGGGGATTCTCCGGGTTCGGTACGGCACTGATCTACGTTCCCCTGGCATCGCTCGCGATGCCGCCTGTCTGGGTCCTGACGGCCATGATGATCTTCGATATTTTCGGAGTCTTCCCCCTTGTCCCGAGGGCGATCAGGGACGGACGTGTCAGTGAAGTCTTCGTTCTGGTCGCGGGCGCACTCGTCGGACTGCCGGCAGGGATGTTTCTCCTGACGCGGATCGGTGCCGACGAATTCCGGCTGCTGATCAGCGTGGCAGCCTTGATTCTGGTTGTCCTGCTTGCAAGCGGTTGGCGCGTGAAAAAGGCCTTGAGCCAACGCGCAAAAGCCGGGGTCGGTGTCATTGCTGGGACTTTCGGAGGCGCCACCGGGGCACCCGGACCGCCGATCATCCTTCTTTACCTTTCCGGTCCGGATCGACCGGCAATCGTCCGGGCGAACAACATGCTGTTCCTTGTCCTGTTCGACATGGCTTTCCTCGCCCTATTGGCCGCGATCGGCTATCTCGAACCCGAACCAGTGATGATCGGAGTCATCCTGACTCTGCCCTACGCATGCGCGGGATGGCTTGGCCAGATGATTTTCGATCCGCAGCGTGAACGGTTTTACCGGAATATCGCCTATGCGATTATCGCGCTCTCGGCGCTGATCGGTCTCCCGGTTTTCAATTGGTAATCGCGAAACGCTCTCGGATTTCCGTGGATTCCGATCCGACCACTGCAAGTAACGGCAGGGGGCAATGAAATCGCGCTGAATCGCGAATTTCGATCACGAGGTCTACTTTCCCCGACTCAACATGTGATAGAGTCTCGAATCCGTGGGCCCCGTGGGCCCCGGCTGAGTTTTACCATGCAAGACGAGGAGGAACCGCGACATGGCTTTTGAACTTCCGGATCTCCCCTATGCCCACGATGCGCTCGCGGATGGTGGCATGTCACGGGAGACGCTCGAATTCCATCACGACCTGCACCACAAGGCCTACGTGGATAATGGAAACAATCTGATCCAGGATACTGAATGGGCAAGTAAGTCACTGGAGGACATTGTTAGCGGAACATATTCGGCCGGATCCGTTGCGCAGAACGGAATTTTCAACAACGCCTCGCAACACTGGAACCACATGCAATTCTGGACAATGATGGGACCAACCGGTCGAAACATGCCAGGAGAACTTGAAGGTCGGATTGTCGATTCATTCGGATCGGTTGACCAGTTCAAGCAGGAATTCGTCGCCGCAGGCGTCGGACAGTTCGGTTCTGGCTGGTGTTGGCTGGTCGCTGATTCGGACGGGTCCCTGAAAGTCACCAAGACCGAAAACGGCGTCAATCCGCTCTGCTTTGGCCAGACGGCGCTTCTCGGATGCGACGTCTGGGAGCATTCGTATTACATCGATTTCAGGAACCGGCGACCGGCGTATCTGGAGAATTTCCTGAACAACCTCGTCAACTGGGAAAACGTCGCGGAGCGTCTTTCGGGAGCCTGATCGACCGATCAGTCCGCCTTTTTCCGGTTAACTCCTGGTGCATCCTGGCCCAGGTGCCCGCCGGTGCCGCAGCCCAGGACCTGGCCGAGCCTTTGAATCAACCTGCCCTCGGCACGGAAATCTTCCAGGGATTCGCGGAAACTCCAATCCGCGAATCCCGCCTTGATCTGGTGTTCGATAAGCTCGAGGAGTGGATCCCAGAAACCGTTGACATTCAGCAGCAGCACGGGTTTGCCATGCATGCCCAGTTGTCGCCACGTCAACACTTCGAAGAGTTCGTCCAGGGTTCCCGGTCCGCCGGGCAAGGCGACGACCGCGTCGGAATTCATGAACATCACTTCCTTTCTCGAGTGCATATCGTTGGTGACGATGCAATTGTCCAGGTGCAACTCGGCCGATTCTCGTTTTACGAGGTGCGAAGGTATGACGCCGAGCGTGCGGCCGCCGGCTTTCCGGACGGCTGCTGCGATGGCTCCCATCACCCCGGTACCTCCTGCGCCGTAGACGAGCCGGACGCCTGACCGTGCGAGCCAGGTGCCCAGAGTGTTGGCGGTCCTTTCGATTTCCGGATCGATTCCCTTTCGCGAACCGCAGAAAACGCATACCGAGGCATTGAAATCTGTCATGATGAAGCCCTTGTGACGTCCTGAACCCTATAATTTCCCGATTGATTAATCTAACACGGCGGATACCGAATAACGAGAACGCTGGGGACTGCTACGGATGGCGGAATCGACGAGACCCGGAACGGTGCCGAGACCACTGTTTTTTGCGATTGTCGTCGCGGTCCTGGCGTTGGTCCTGATCGTACTCGTTCTCCTGCCCGGAGATGAGCCTGACGTAGCTGAACTTCCGACCGAGGAACCCGGTGCTGAACAGCAGGTGGATGCTCCGGCAACTGTCAGGGATCAGCCTGGCGACGAACCGCAACAGGCGGAAGTCATCGAAGAATCTGAACGGGACGTCGAGCCGGACGATGGTGTCGTCGAGGTCGACGATGATTCTGAGCCGATAGTCGATCAGGCGGAATTACGCGCGCCTGACGAAACTCCTGGACCCGAAGAAGCTCAACCGGAGTTACTGGAAGTAACGGTTGAAACGACGTCACCTGATGCGCAGGATCAGGAACCCCTGCAAGTAGCGCTTCCTGACGAGGAAGCGGAAATGGATGGAATTCCGGAACCTGTCGCCGAGGTGACGCCCGCCGTAATCGGCGACGACCAACCTCCACAAGACGACGCAACGGCTGATCTGCCCAGCGTTGTTCTGCTGCCAACGGGCGACGAAGGCGACCAGGTCACCGAAACCGAGAAGGAAACAACCGCGATTGGCGAGCAGCCTGTTCTGACGGAACCGAAAGAACCCGAGAGCGCGGAATCGCAAGTTGCGGATGTCGAATCGACGGAACCTGGGGCAGGCGAGGCTCCTGTCATTCGACCGATCGTTGTTGCGGAACCCGAGGAGCCCGAGAGCGCGGAGTCGAAGGTTGCGGGCGTTGATTCGGCGGAACCTGAGACAGGCGAAGACCCTGTTATTCGACCGATCGTTGTTGCGGAACCCGAGGAGCCCGAGAGCGCGGAGTCGAAGGTTGCGGAAGTTGAACCGACGGAACCTGGGGCAGGCGAGGCTCCTGTCATTCGACCGATCGTTGTTGCGGAACCTGAGGAGCCCGAGAGCGCGGAGTCGAAGGTTGCGGAAGTTGAACCGACGGAACCTGAGGCAGGCGAGGCTCCTGTCATTCGACCGATCGTTGTTGCGGAACCCGAGGAGCCCGAGAGCGCGGAGTCGAAGGTTGCGGGCGTTGATTCGGCGGAACCTGAGACAGGCGAAGCCCCTGTCATTCGACCGATCGTTGTTGCGGAACCTGAGGAGCCCGAGAGCGCGGAGTCGAAGGTTGCGGAAGTTGAACCGACGGAACCTGGGGCAGGCGAGGCCCCTGTCATTCGACCGATCGTTGTTGCGGAACCTGAGGAGCCCGAGAGCGCGGAGTCGAAGGTTGCGGAAGTTGAACCGACGGAACCTGAGACAGGCGAAGACCCTGTTATTCGACCGATCGTTGTTGCGGAACCTGAGGAGCCCGAGAGCGCGGAGTCGAAGGTTGCTGGCGTTGATTCGGCGGAACCTGAGACAGGCGAAGACCCTGTTATTCGACCGGTCGTTGTTGCGGAACCCGAGGAACCCGAGAGCGTGGAATCGCAGGTTGCCGATGTCGAATCGACGGAACCTGGGGCAGGCGAGGCTCCTGTCATTCGACCGGTCGTTGTTGCGGAACCCGAGGAGCCCGAGAGCGCGGAGTCGAAGGTTGCGGAAGTTGAACCGACGGAACCTGGGGCAGGCGAGGCTCCTGTCATTCGACCGATCGTTGTTGCGGAACCCGAGGAGCCCGAGAGCGTGGAATCGCAGGTTGCCGATGTCGAATCGACGGAACCTGGGGCAGGCGAGGCTCCTGTCATTCGACCGGTCGTTGTTGCGGAATCCGAGGAGCCCGAGAGCGCGGAGTCGAAGGTTGCGGAAGTTGAACCGACGGAACCTGGTGGCAGGCGAGGCTCCTGTCATTCGACCGGATCGTTGTTGCGGAACCCGAGGAGCCCGAGAGCGCGGAGTCGAAGGTTGCGGAAGTTGAACCGACGGAACCTGGGGCAGGCGAGGCTCCTGTCATTCGACCGGTCGTTGTTGCGGAACCTGAGGAGCCCGAGAGCGCGGAGTCGAAGGTTGCGGAAGTTGAACCGACGGAACCTGGGGCAGGCGAGGCTCCTGTCATTCGACCGGTCGTTGTTGCGGAACCTGAGGAGCCCGAGAGCGCGGAGTCGAAGGTTGCGGAAGTTGAACCGACGGAACCTGGGGCAGGCGAGGCTCCTGTCATTCAACCGATCATCGTTGCGGAACCGGAGGAACCCGAAAGCAAGGAATCGAAGGTTGCGAGCATCGGATTGGTGGAACCGGAGAAAACTCAGGACTCCGTCAGCCAACGATTTGCCACGACTGAACCTGAAACTGCGACACGAAAGGAAACAGGGATCGAAACCGCAACAGAAGTGTCCGAGGTGGAACCTGTTGCGGAAGCAACCGAACCTGTATTCCAGGAACCCGATTTGGTGGTAGCGGGTCTCTTCGAGCAAGATATCGATCCTTTGGAACGCTTGAAGGAAACGGACCCGGAGAAGATTTCAGGTACACCGGTTGCGGACGATGTTGGTGCAGACTTGACCGGGGAAGTACTGTCTGGCGCAAGCGAGGGCGGTCTCGAACAGTTGTTGCCTCAAGAGGCTGCCGATCAGACGGCCCCCGCTGCTGTGCCGACTTTGGACGATGGTTCCGAACCGGTCGAAACGGCAGACCTGGAAGAAACCGCGACCGAAATCGAGAGCGGGTCCGTGGAATCATCTTCCGAAACCCTGGTTGCCCTGGCCAAGACCGAAGATCCCGAGCCCGTAGAGGATACAGGGGCCGAACCGCTCTACGGCGGCCCTAGCTTTGACATCGTCAGGATCGAGCCTGACGGAAGTACGGTTATTGCCGGTCAGGCGCTGCCTGACAGCACTGTTAGTGTTTTTCTGGGCGAGAACGAATTGACTTCGCAAACTGTCCCGCACCCGGGGAGTTTTGTTTTCTTCCTGGACCTCCCGGTCCAGGAAGGGCCGATTTCGTTAAGTCTTGTTGAAGTGACACGCGACGGTAACCGTTTCACTTCGGAAGAGGTTGTCCTCGTGATTCCTTCATCCCCGGAAAAACAACCCAAGGTCGTTATCGCAGACAGCGAGGGAGCAAAGGTCATTCAGGATAGCGAACGAGCGGGCAGCGAAGGTGATTCCGTGGAGGTGGCCGAAATTTCTTCGCGCGAACCGATCCAACCCGATGACTCTGGCGATGAGGAATCTGGCAACGCTGAGAAACAGCCCTCTGAAGTTGTCGCAGTAAACCTCGGAACACCGGCTGTTCAGGGCACCGGAGCCGGGGAAAGTGAAACCGAACAAGTCGAGGTGGCGGACGGTTCCACACCGAAAACAACCCTGCCCGATGCCGAATCCGGCAGCACGGCCCAGGGCGATGTGGACGAGCAGCCCACCGGAGTCGTTGCCGAAGGCGGGGTAGCAACGGTTGATCGGGACAGCGGTGAAGGAGAAAGCGGAACTGGCCCGGTCGAAGTCGCGGAAAACGTCGACCTCACAGCAACCCCATCTGGCAATGGTGACGATCTGGTTTCGGACGACGGTGAGGAGTTGGGCGTGGGTCTCGTTGCTGACGGGGCCAGCAAAGCCGGCGAAAAACCCTTTGCCGTTGAGCCACCGGTTCTGTCACTCGACTCCGTCAGCTACGATCTTGAGGGCGATGTCATTGCTGGCGGACGAGGGCAGGGCGAGCGCGAAGTCCGGGTTTACGTGAACAACCGCCTTGCGAAATCAAGCATGGTTCAGACCGACGGAAACTGGCGTGTCGAACTCAGGAATATCCGCGAGGGTGTCCATACGCTGAGAATTGACGAAGTCGACCCGCAGGGGAATGTCCAGGCCCGGGTGGAGAGTCCATTCAAACGGGAAATCCTGCCACGTGACACCCTGGTTAGTCTCAATGTCGCACAACCGCTCGCAACCGCGCGATTGACCCGGGTAACAATCCAGCCAGGCCACACGTTGTGGGCAATCGCAAAAGACGCCTATGGACAGGGAATCAAGTACGTACAGATCTACGAGGCAAATCTTGATCAGATCAGGGATCCTGACCTGATCTACCCGGGTCAGGTTTTCGATGTGCCTGACCCTAACCGGTAAAAGGCGGGTTGGGTTTCGGGTCTTTCCCGTGTGATCTGATGATTCGGGTGGTCGGTCGATGCGTCGAACAATCATGACAGACGGAAAGATCAACCGGCAGACAGGCTGGTTGGTCATCCGCAGGGTGGCGCCTTATCTTTGGCCAAGGAACCAGCCTGAGTTCCGTGTTCGGGTTGTCCTTGCCCTCGTGGCCCTGTTCCTGGCCAAGCTTGTTGGTGTCGTCGCGCCCTTCTTCTTCAAGGCGGCCGTCGACGCGTTGGCCCCCGATCCGTCGACCGCGTCGCCGGTATTCATGCTGGGACTAGGCGCGGTAGGGTTGACCGTCGCCTATGCCTTCACACGGTTGATGATCGTGTGTTTCAACGAATTGCGAGACGTCATTTTTGCCCGTGTCGGGCAGAGGGCCCTCAGGACACTGGCGTTTCGAACGTTTCAGCACCTCCATTCGCTGTCGCTACGATATCACATCACCCGGAAAACCGGCGGACTGTCGAGGGTAATCGACCGGGGCGTAAAGGGCGTCGATTTCCTTCTTCGTTTCATGTTGTTTTCGATCGGTCCGCTGATTCTGGAACTCCTGTTCGTTTCCGCGATCCTCTTCACGATCTTCGATGTTCGTTACCTGCTCGTCATTGTCGTCACCATTCTCCTTTACGTCCTGTTCACGTTCAGGGTGACCGAATGGAGGGTGCAAATCCGCAAGCGGATGAACGAACAGGATACGGAAGCCAACCAGAAGGCGATCGACAGCCTGCTGAACTTTGAGACGGTGAAGTATTTTGGCGCCGAAAGACGGGAAGCCGGCCGATTCAACCGTTCAATGCGCGGCTACGAAGAAGCCGCCCTTCAAACGAGTTATTCTCTCGCTTTCCTCAACCTGGGACAGTCACTTCTGATCACGACAGGCCTGTTGATCGTCATGGTCATGGCGGCGCTCGGTGTGCAAAGCGGCGATTTGACTGTCGGGGATTTCGTGTTGGTCAATGCATACATGCTGCAGATCACCTTGCCGCTCAATTTCCTGGGCACGGTTTACCGCGAGATCAGGCAGGCACTGATCGACATGAGCGAGATGTTCAATCTGCTTGAACAAAGTCCGGAAGTCACGGACAAACCCGACGCCGGACGTCTGACCGTGAGTAACGGCGAAGTCGTGTTCGACAATGTCACCTTCGGTTATGACCAATCGCGACCGGTCCTCAAGAACCTGAACCTGGTGATCGGGTCGGGTGAAACCATCGCGGTCGTCGGTCCGTCGGGATCAGGGAAATCCACGATCGGGCGTCTCCTGTTCCGTTTTTACGATGTTGACAGGGGATGTATCCGGATCGACGGCCAGGATGTTCGGGATGTGACGCAGAGGAGTCTGCACGACAAGATCGGAATTGTTCCCCAGGACACGGTCCTCTTCAACGAGACCATCGGTTACAACATCGCCTATGGCCACCATTTCGCGACGCGCGAAACGATCGAGGCCGCAGCCAAGGCTGCACGGATTCACGACTTTGTCGTCGGTCTTCCGGAAGGCTACCGGACCGCCGTCGGAGAACGCGGCCTCAAGCTTTCCGGTGGTGAAAAGCAGCGGGTTGGCATTGCCCGCACCATCCTGAAGAACCCTCCGATACTTCTCCTCGACGAGGCGACCTCCGCGCTCGACACCGAAACCGAGAAGGAAATCAAGGAGAGCCTGAACGAGATGTCGAGAGGGCGGACCGTCATCATGATTGCGCACCGCCTGTCGACCGTGGTTGACGCCGATCGAATCCTGGTCCTGGAGGAAGGCATGGTGGTCGAAGAGGGCCGGCACGAGGATCTCCTCGCCAGGGCCGGGCGGTATGCCGAGATGTGGCATCATCAACTTGCCGAGGAAGACCATCCGGCGGTCGCGGCCTGAGCGCACCGAAAGCCTATGGCGTCGTCTGCCAGGTTTCGGCCAGGCCGAGGCTGGCTGGTCTTCATCGGGAATGCTCGACGCCCGCATCGACACCGGATGCCGGGATGAGTTTACGGCAAATCAAGTCCGGATCGGTTCGTGGAGCAGGCGGCGGACCGCGATTTAGGGAAGTGCCGAAATCCCTGGTCGGGGAAGGTCAAAGGACACGTCTCAATGGCGGGTGCAGAGGCTTGATCGGAACCACGTCGTCATCGAACGTCTCTTCATCATCGAACGTCTCTTCATCATCTTCGACGTCCGCGTCAGGTTCGTCCAATTCGGGCGCCGGCCACACGATCTCGACAGGACCCGCCATTGATTTCGCATCAAGCCTCAGTCGAAGGTCCCTCGTGGCGGCGTTGTTGCGCCCGGTCGACAGGGCGGCAATCAACTGCCCGGAACCTGACCAGATTTCACCGGCCCAATAGCGAATTGCGAGGAGCGAGGGAGTCAGCACCAATGTCAGGAAAGTCGATGTGGCAAGTCCGAATACGATTGCGGTCGCGAGCTGTTTCCACCACAGGGCCGCGGGAGCATCGACCGTGTAGCCGCCATTGGCAAAGTCGATGGAAATCCCGAGCATCAGCGGGGTCATGCCGGCAACTGTCGTTGCCGTCGTCAGCAAAACCGGCCTGAGGCGCGCCTCGGCCGTACGCACGATCGCTTTCAGAACAGGCATGTATCGCGAGTACTGGGTGAACGTATCGATGAGGACGATGTTGTTGTTGACGACAATTCCGGCCAAAGCGACGATCCCGATCCCGGTCATGATCACCGAGAACGGCTGCTGCATGATCATCATGCCGAGAAGCACGCCCGTCGTTGACATCACGACTGCAAGAAGCACCAATACAGCATTGTAAATACTGTTGAATTGGGCAAGCAGGATGACGAACATGAGCCCGAGCGCACCGATGAAAGCTTGTCCGAGAAATGCCTGGCTTTCTTCCTGGTCGTCCTGATCCCCTGTCCATTCCCAGCTGACACCGGCGGGCAGGTCGGCCTCTGTTTCGATCCATGCCGTCAATTGCCCGATCATCGCCGTCGGGTTGACTCCCTTGTCCACGTCTGCCCGGACCGTAAATGAACGTGCGCCGTTGACCCGATCGATCTTCCCGACCCGGCGAACCGGTTCGCGCTTGACGAAATTTGACAGCGGGATCAGGCCTTCCCGCGTACGAATGCGCAGCGTATCGAGGCTCGCCAGGAGCCTGTCCTCTTCAGGCATGCGCACGAGGATATCGATTTCTTCGTCCGAGTCCGGCAGCCGCATGGCGCCGATCTTCAGACCCCTGGTTACCATCTGGATCATCGAGCCGACTGCCGTTACATCGGCGCCGAAACGGCCGGCACGCTCAACGTCGACGTCGATTTGCCAGTCGATTCCGGGCAACGGACGCGTATCTTCGACTGCAATGAGTCCTTCTGTTTCCGCGAACTTCCTTGAAGCTGTGTCTGCGGCGGAAAGGAGTTCGCTCCAGCTGTCGCCCGAAATCCTGAGCGAGACAGGCTTGCCATCCGACGGGCCGCGTTCCTGGACGACGATATCCGCGAGAACGCCGGGTACATCCGCAACCCGGCTGCTGATCGTGTCAAAAATGCCGACGCCAGTGTTGACTCCGCGAACCTGCCAAGGGTCGAGCTCAAACTGGATCTGGCCAATGCTGTCCAGCGGTCCCGACCCGTCGCCGAACCCCGTGTTCAATGCACCGGATCCGGCAAACGAGAAGGCTGCTCTGACGCCGTCGACCGCGAGGATCTCCCGCTCGACTGCCTGAACCAGCGCGTCCTTTTCGGTGAGCGACAGGTTTCCGCGTGCGCGAACATGAACAAGCCCGTTTTCCGGCTCGGTTTCCGCGAAGAATTCGACGCCGTGATTGTTGTCTCTGAAGAACGTGACAACCCCGAAAACGAAACCGGCGGTGACGAGGACGGTAACGACCGGCATGACCGGATTGCCGACAATGCCCCTGATGACCGACCCGAACCAGCTTCGGCTGTACTCTCCTGACAGGTCTCGGGCGCGTGGATTGCGGACCAGGGAGCGACTCGCGACCACGAACAGGGCCAATGCCAGCAGGAACGGGACGATTGCCGCTGCGGTTCCGCGCAGGATCAACAATGAACCGCCAAAGAGCACGGCCAGCGATACCCCCACCAGGGCGCCCCTGACGACCCAGTGCAGGTTTTCGCGAAGTCTCCCGGAAACCCGCTCCTGAATTCTCGTCAGCCGCGCCGTTATCCCTCCAACCACAGGCAGGAAGACAAGGGCCACCAGCAACGATGCCGACAACACGAAAATGAGCGTCTTAGGAAGATTGCCCATGAACTGACCGGGTACGCCCGGCCAGAAAAGCATCGGAAGGAATGCGCAGAGGGTCGTTGCCGTCGAAGAAATGATCGGCCACGACATGCGTTTAGCTGCCCGCGCATAAGCGCGCATCGGGCGGGAACCCCGCTGGATCTGCTTGTCCGCGTACTCGACGACGACAATTGCGCCGTCCACCAGCATTCCGACGGCGAGAATCAATCCGAACATCACGATATTCGATATCGAGATCCCGAGGACTCCCATCACCGCGAAGCCGAGCAGGAACGATGTCGGGATCGCGAATCCGACGAGCAGCGCCGAGCGCATCCCGAGGGATGCGATCACGACGATCATCACCATGAGAACCGCCGTGAGAACCGAGCTTTCGAGCTGTTTGATCATGGAATTGACGACCTGGCTCTGATCAAGGCCGAAATCGTAGCGGACACTGTCACGAAGGGCCTTCGGCCATTTGCCGGCCGTCTCGGCAACGACGTCCCGAACGGCCTGGGCAGTTCTGATCTGGTTGAATCCTTTCTTCTTGACGACCTGCAGGACAATGGTGCGTTCACCCTTGAACCGGGCCGTTCCTGTCGGGTCCTCATATGCGAGTCGGACTTCCGCGATGTCTCCGATGGTGACAACGCTGTCGTCCTCGACCATGACGGGCAGGTCGATGACGTCGGAAATGTCGTCGAAGGACGAGGGAATCTTGACCCCGAACGTTCCTTCAGGAGTCTCGATTTCCCCGGCGGCGATAAGCTGGTTGTTCGAGTTGACGACCTGGATCATTTCCGCGGCCGTCAGGTCATAGGCCTCGAGTTTGAGCGGATCGACGATGACTTCCAGGACGTCGTCACGATACCCGATCGTCTCGGTACTCAATACTGACGGCAGGGCCTCGATAACGGTTTCAAATTCCTTGGCGACCCGGGCCAGAATCCGCTCGGGAATATCGCCCGAAACCGCCAGCACGATGATCGGGAATTCCGATATGTTGATTTCATTGATGGTGTAACGGTCGGCCCCGTCCGGAAACTCGGCAGCAGCCTGTCCGACCTTGTCCCGGACATCGGCGAGCGTCGCTTCCTTGTCCCAGCCAAAATCGAATTCGAGCAGAACACCCGCGTAGCCCTCTGAAGCGGTTGCCGACATCGACTTCAGGCCCTCGATTTCCTCGAGTTCCGTTTCAAGGGGTTTGACCAGAAGTGTCTCCGAGTCGGCCGCGGAGATTCCCGGGAACGGAACCGACACAAAGAGCACCGGGATATCGATATCCGGGGCCCCTTCCTTCGGCAGGCTGAAATAGGCGACGCCGCCCGCCGCCACGGACAGAACGACCAGGAACATGATCATCCTGGCCCTGTCGGCGGCCCAGTCGATGATCGCGTTCATGACTCGGCCGCCTGATATGTAATCACCACGGGACGACCGTCCGAAACAAACTCCTGGCCGATGATGATGACATCGGCGTTTTCGGGCAGACCTTCCAGCCAGACACCGTCGAGCGTGTCCCTGATGATGCTGACCGGCATAAACCGGGCAAGGCCATTCTCGTCCACGGTCCTGACGCCCAGCCTTCCCCTGTCGTCCAGGGTCAGTGCCGACTGCGGCAGGAGATGTCCCCGGTCGTTCTTGAGCGAAATGACGATTTCCGCGGTTGCCCCGTCACGTATCGCGAGATCCGGGTTGGGAGCCGTAACCTCGACCCGGAACGTTCGTGCCCCACGGTCGGCGCTTCGGGACACGAAGGACAATGTTCCCGACACCTCCCGGCCGGATGCCAGCCGGGCATGCGCCTCACTTCCGACTTCGAGTTGCTCGACCTGCACCTCGTCGGCAAACCCGACGAGATTGATGGGGTCAAGAGACACGATGATCGCGCAGGACGATCCGGGCTGCAGGAGCGTTCCGAGTTCCGCCGTGTCCGTCTCGAGGAGGCCGGGAAACGGAGCAAAGATCCGGAGTCGCTCGATTTCCTTTTCCGCACGGATAACCGCCGAACGTGCTGCTTCCAGGGCGGCGGAGTCGGCGATCGCGGCCGTTTCGGAACCGAATCCCCGCTGTGCAAGTTGAGCGGATACGTTGGTTCTGTTTTCGGCGTCGGTCAGACGTGCCCTTGCTTCAAGAAGAGTCGCGTCCCGACTGCCCACGTCCAGTTCGCACAGGAGTTGGCCTTCTTTGACCATGGATCCCTTGCGCAATGGTTCGGAAATGACCCTGCCGGAAGTTTCGGACTTGACGTCGACGTGCCGGTAAGCTTCGGTTCGACCGCGCAAGACGAGCGTTTTTTCGACGTCGACTGCGATCGACCTCTTGACGACGACAGAAACCGGGTCGACACTTCCGTCACCGGAATCGACTGTTGCGGTTACGTCGTCGCTTCCCGCGACTTCCATGTTCGCCTGTTCGGCGACTCCAACGTCAGGTCCCGGAAACGGAAGGTTTTTTGCGAACAGTAAAACACGGTCACGCTCAATGATGAGCATGTACGTGACGGCACAGACGACTAGTGCCAAAACCAACTGGATGGGGCGCATTGCAACTCCCACGTCACTTGAATCCGCTCCCTGTGGCCGATCCAGGACGTCCAGAAAATCAACTCATCATCTAGTAATCATACACTCTGATAGCAAGGAAATCAAAAATACCGTGATTTTGACGGCACGTACTGCGTAATGTTGATCGTTGGAACGGAACCCGAATTTGTGTAATGCGTGCCGCAACATGGACCGGATCTTCCGAATCCTGCCGTACCGTCGGCGCCACGGGACCAAAAAGAATTCGGAAAGCGGGAAGTTCCGCTTGATCAGGTTGCATGACTGGTCAACCGGGATCAGGTTTGTGTACAGACGTCCGAGCAGGTTACGGAATCAGCGATGAAACGACCCCGACCCAAGAAATCGACCAGCGGGCCTCCCGACACCTTCTTTGAAGAAGTCCAGGAAGAGATTCGTCGTGACAGGCTGTACGGATACGTCCGCAAGTACGGGTGGATCGCCATTACCGTGGTGATCATTGCCGTCGGTGCAACTGCCTATTTCGAATACCAGGAAGTCACGAAGCGGCGAGACGCGGAAGAGCGGGGGAACCGGATTTACGCAGCACTCGAGATCGAGGACGGTTCGGGGCGTGCAGAAGCACTGTTCCGGATCGCGGAGGAAGGCGGTCCCGCCACGGCGATCGTGGCATTGAGAACTGCGGCCGAGTTTGTCGAGGCTGATGAGATCGATCGGGCGATCAAAATTCTCGACGGGCTTGCGGAAGACACCGGACTCAATCCGGTATATCGCGATCTTGCCGCGCTCAAGTCGGTCATTCTCAAGGCAGACTCGCTGGATTCGGATGCTCGACTTGCCGAGCTTGACCGCCTGGCCCAGCCCGGTGCGCCTTTTCGCCCGCTGGCAATGGAACAGCGTGCCGTGTATTTTCTCGAGCGCGGAGAGCGCAAAATGGCTCTTGACGAGTTGTCCGGATTGCTCGACGAACCCGGCGTGAGTTTCGGGCTGCGACTACGCGCGGCACGTGGGATTAACGCGCTGGGTGGTGATATTTCCGATTCCGGGACTTGAGTCGGTTCCGGGTAGACCGGCGCGTTGATGCCGCAAGGGTTCCCGTACCAGGTTTAATGGGTATCGGTGTGAAAGACTTCGTCATGACCGAGAAACCGATGTGGACAGGCGTGAAGTGTATTCTTTCCGGCGTCATGCTTGTGACGATCCTTTCTGCCTGCTCCAGCGATGAAGATATCCTTCCCGGAGAACGGATCAATATCAGGCCGGATTCACGGCAGGGGGTCGAAGGTGGCGTCGAAGACGGCGGGGGACCTGCAGGCGGGATTCAGGAATTCGAGATGCCACCCGTACGCTCAAATGTCGCGTGGACACACATCAACAGCGCGCCCAGCCATTTCGGATCCCACGTCAGCTTGCCCGCCCAACTGTCGCACAGCTGGTCCGTTGGCATCGGTTCCGGAAATTCAAAACGGTTGCGCCTGTCGTCGGAACCGGTTGTTGCTGATGGCCGGATTTTCACGCTCGATTCAAGCGCCGGTGCCAGTGCATTTGATCTCGATGGAAAACGCCTGTGGCAGGTTGACCTGTCTCCAAGCCAGGAAGCGGCCAATGAAGTCACGGGGGGCGGGTTGGCTTACGGTGACAACACATTGGTCGCCACGACCGGTTTCGCAGAGGTCATTGCCCTTGATCCCGTGTCCGGGGAAGTCAGGTGGCGGCACCGGTTGGATGCGGCCGTGTCGTCGGCACCATCCATTAACAATGGCCTGGTCGTCGTCGTCGGTCGTGATGACGAAGCAGTCGGACTTTCGCTCAGTGAGGGACGGATTCAATGGCGGCAGTTTGGCGCCGGCGACAATTCAGGCATCCTTGGAGGCGGATCACCTGCGATCGCCGATCAGCTTGTCGTTTTGCCATTCGCGTCGGGCGAGGTGATTGCCGTCCTGCCGGAGACCGGTGTCAGTGTCTGGAGCAGCACGGTCAGCGGAGGCCGCCGCGGATTGAGCCGTTCGCGGATCGGCGCGATTTCGGGTGACCCGGTCGTGGGCCCGGAAGCCGTTTATGTCGGAAACCAGGCGGGAAAGCTGGTTTCACTGGACAGCAGGACCGGGCTGACAAACTGGTCGGTCGATGATGGCACCTTCGGGCCTGTCTGGCCGGCCGGGACCTCGGTTTTCGTCGTGACAGACCGCGCTAACCTGAAAAGTCTGTCAGATGCTGACGGGTCGGAACAATGGGCGGTTCAATTGCCTGAGTTTGACGACCCGGAAGACCGTGAAGGCGTATATGTCCACTTTGGCCCCGTTCTTGCAGGCGGTCGGCTCCTGGTCGCAGGAAGCGACGGTTTTCTCCGGAGTTTCGATCCCGGCTCGGGCGAATTGTCGAACTCGATGGAACTTCCCGGTCAAGCCGCCTCGCGCCCTGCAATTGCTAATGGCGTTCTGTACCTGTTGACAGATGACGGAGAACTCCACGCGTTCAATTGACGCATTTGGGTGAAAACGTCCACCACGGACACCCTGAGAAACATGTTCACGGCAGCGATCATCGGGCGGCCAAATGTTGGCAAGTCCACCTTGTTCAATCGTCTCGTCGGGCGGCGCCTCGCGCTTGTCGATGACAGCCCGGGCGTCACGCGGGACATTCGTGAGGGCCTGGTCACCCGCGGAGGTCTTTCGTGCAGGATACTGGACACTGCCGGGATCAGCGGTCCGGACTCCGACAGTCTTCGCCAGGCGATGATCGCATTCGCCAGGCAAGCCGCAGAAATGGCCGATGTCTGCCTGTTCACCGTCGATGCTCGCGCAGGGATGACGGCACTTGACCAGGAACTGGCAAAATCACTTCGACGAACAACGCACCGCCTCCTGCTCCTCGCGAACAAGGTCGAGGGCAGCGCCGTTCAATCCGGTGTCAACGAGTTCTTCGCGCTTGGTCTGGGCGAACCGCTGGCGATTTCCGCGGAGCACGGGGATGGCATCGACGAACTGTATGCGCGACTGCAGGGAATTTCGGACGAACTCGAAGTAAACTCGACGGTCGAGGACGATGACCGGAGCGAAGTGGACGTTTCTGTCACGGAGGAAGTTGAACCCATCGGGGTCAACAGTCCGCTCAGGATTTCCGTCATTGGCCGGCCCAACGCCGGGAAATCGACTCTCGTCAATCGTGTACTTGGCCGGGACCGATTTCTGACCGGGCCGGAGGCGGGAATTACCCGGGACGCGAATTCTGTCCGCTTTGACTGGCACGGAACCCCTGTACAGATCTGGGACACGGCCGGTTTGCGCAAGAAAGCCAGGGTGGTCGGCAAAATCGAGAAGCTGTCGGTCTCGGATGCATTGAGAGCGGTGCAGTTTTCGGAAGTCGTGATCGTGCTCGTCGAAACGGACCGGTCGTTCGAAAGCCAGGATTCAAGGATCATCGATCTGGTTGCCCGCGAGGGACGGGCGATCGTGATTGCCGTGAACAAGTGGGATCTCGCCGACGAACGGCACCAAAGGCTGCAGGTTCTGAGGGAGGAATTTCGAAGACTGCTTCCTCAGGTGAAAGGGGCACCGCTTGTACCGGTTTCCGCGCTTACCGGGTTGGGATTCAGGCGGCTCCACTCCGCGGTGTTGTCGGCACATGCTGTCTGGAATCGCCGTGTCCCGACAGGCGAACTCAACCGCTGGCTGGCGGGGGTGGTTGCAGCTCATCCTCCACCTGCGCCCGGAGGACGGCGGGTGAAGATGCGATACATCACGCAGGCAAAGACGCGACCCCCCGGATTCGTCGTCATGTGTTCGAGGCCCGATCACATCGGAGACGATTATCGGCGGTACCTGGTCAACGGGCTTCGCAAAGCGTTCGACTTGCCAGGCACGCCAATTCGCCTGACCCTGCGAAGCAGACCGGAAAGGAATCCGTTCAGGCCGTCTTGACCCTGCCAATTCGTTGCCCAGGTGTTCCGGTCGATGAAGCGCCCGCATCGCGCCAAAAGCCTGGACCCGCGTACCATATGAAAGTCGGAATGAGCATGCGGACGCGGGTTCGGTCAAACGGCCGTTCGAGAATTTTTCCACGCCAGCCGCCGTTCCCTTGCGGATTCTGATCAATGACCTGCTCCCTTGTTGCTGCATTTATGTATCCGACTTCCATGCCGTGGCTTCCGCCGCGCGTGCCGCGACCCGAGAATCGTAACACTTTGGCGTATCCATTGCGACGTCGATGCCGACATCGTGGCGGATCAGGCGGCAGACACCGTCGCACACCGTGATACGCGGGGTCGACGCCTCCGGCCAGACGGCTCCGACAACCGGAACGCCGGGGTCCGGAATACGGATCAGGTTCCGATGTTCAACGAATTCGGAAGGCCGCGGGGATGGACCCGGACCCACGCAGGATAAAGCCAGGGAAATCCACAATGCCTCGATTCGGAATCCAATTGTGGCGGCGTATGACATGTCATTGCTCCAGGGGTCCCCTCAACGCGGGTCTCCAAGGGTGTTTTCGGTCCTATGGCGGTTGTTGGCATCTGCGCAGGAGGCGTTAGCCCAAACCCGTCCGCTTAGGCGGAGTCGCCGGAGGATGGAGTGAGGGCTTTTCAACGTCGACGAGTGCCGTTACATTTCATGTGCCGAGTCGACAGCGGTGCTCACATGTTCTTGGCATCGAGATTCGGAACGCACGAATGAATTGGCGTGAGTGCGCACCCTACATCCGTCTGACACAGGAGGCCCAGACAATGTCATCCACCGAAGACCGCATCAAAAAGATAGTAAACGACAATCTGGACGTGGGCCGTGAGCCCAACTTCGACGCCAAGCTCGTCGAATCCGGTGTGTCCTCAGTGGACTGCATCACCTTCTTTAAGCTTGTGAATGAAGAATTCGGCTTGGGGTTGGTGGCTGAAGAGTGTCGGCAATTCGAGACCCTAAGGGATCTTGTGACCTTTATCGATGCACGCGGATGACAGGAATATCGTGGGCGGTGCGTTTCTCCGCTCAATAGTCCCTGACACATGAAGAAGCAGGTTCGATCAAGTTCGACCTTGAACGCTTCATGATCGTGCCGCAATCCATGGCGCAAGAGGCTCGCCGTCAGTAACGGGCAGTACTGCGACGCTCAGGCTGCCCGTATATGACTGCAAGCCGGTGCGAGATCATTGCGTGAGTGTCCCTGAAACGTGACTCTGACGACAGGCAGTCGCGTATTCGCGGTGATGTGCCCGCAGCGGGACCCAGATCCGGGCCGCCTCGGAATCTGGCCCGGTGTCTGAGGCACTTGACGCAGGCAAGGGCCTCAGGCAGGTGCAGTCGTGGCGGGCTCATACTCGATCGGACCTTACACCGAACGTCATCGCCAGAAAAAATTTCAATTACGACGGGCAAGGACGGGGTACCAGTCTGGACTCGTACTCGGAACATACTTGGGCGGATTGATCTCCAGCGGTTTAATGGCTCTGTCTCGCAATCCCCATTCCGGCTGGCAATGCTGCGAACAGGTGGAGATTTGCTGCCATCAGGAGTTCGGTTGGGGCCAGGCTTTTGCGAGAATTCAGCGGTACAGATTGAAAGTGCCGGTTGGAAGGAACAGGTCGCTCAAAACGGATTCGAACGACGTATCACGACAGTTGCTCATTCGCACGGCAGAATGGCGCGGCTGCCCTGTCGCCGAAAAATATAGGCGGCAAGCCATATAGCCTTTCTCCTATAATTCAGTTTGGAATGGGAAGTTGAGTTTCAAGACGCGGTCGAAGCGGAGTTCGACGGCTTTCTCGAATCGGTCAGGATTCGATCTTCGCCAGGGTCAAGCTGCCGGCAAAGGTCGGCCCGGATCCGAAGCGGCCTTTAGCGGATACTTTGAAAGCTTCCAGGCATGCGGCATGAAAGATTTGAGATGAAATGCTGATGATGGTGGGTGGCGTATCGCCTTTGCCTTCGATCCTGAGGGGGAGGCAATGCTGCCAACGGCGGGAGATTAGGCAGGTGTCAACGAAAAGTGCTTCTGCAGGAAGCTGGTTGCAAAGGCAGACGAGCGCTTCGACCGACATTTTGAGACGCTGGTAAGGAGGAAGTGATGGGCAGGTCCCTGAACGAGAAACTTGATGACTCCCTGCCGATCGGCGGGAGCGGATCCTCGCCGAGGCCGACCGGCTGCACGCCGAGTATCTGACCCTGCGGGAGCTGCGAAAGGCCAGGGAGATGACGCAGGTGCAGCTGGCTCAAGTTCTGAATATCCGCCAGTCTGCCGTTGCTCGGATGGAAAAACGGAGCGACCTGAAGATATCGGCGTTGCGGAGCTACATTGAAACCATGGCGGGACACCGAGTCTGGTGGTTGCGTTTCCCGACCGGCCACCCGTCTTCCTCGAACGACTTGGAGACACAGAAATCTAAGTGAGTGCCAAAACCTCCGGGGTCAAGCTGCGGCCTTTTTCGGGGCGATGCCGGGAACGATTTGACGCTCCCGGCAATTGAAGCCGCATTCACGGACAATTTCTGCGCATTTGATGCTGAGTGCTGCGAGAATGGGCAGTTGTCCGGTTCGCCAGTGCCAATTCACGCCGTTGAGGACGTTGTAAACGGTTCACCGGAAAACCTGACAACGTGTCAGCCTGCCGCCCCGTTCGACCTCCCCTCCGCCGTTGCATCAACAGGATTGCCAAGTCGACCGTTCGCAGCCGGTTCAGGGAAGGCGCTCCCGAAATACGTTCGAATTAGAAACTTAAAGTGATCTGGTTCAGGCCGCCCATTTCACAGTCGCGTGACGTGGTCACCGGTTGATGGAAATGTGGATACCTGTTTTCATTTGCCGGAAAGGTCAGTGTTTCAACCATTCACGTGACGCATCGGGGGCGAGGGCGCCATTCTCATTCGCCCGCGAGAAACTCCAGAATGGCCTTGTTGACTTCCTCGACTTGTTGCCATTGCGCGAAGTGGCTTGCGTTTTCGATCAGAAGCAGTTTCGCCCCGGGAATGAGTTCAGCCATTCGCTTGGTATGTGCCTCGTCGATGGCTTCTTCGTAAACCCCGGCCGCGACCAGAAAGGGTACGGTGATTCCGGCCAATTGTTCTTCGGTAAACACGGGTCCGCTTCCCCACATCGCGAACACCTTTCCGGAAAACCCTTCCCATGCATCAGGTGTCGGCGAAATGCGCGCGTATTGGGCGGCCGCATGGCCGACATAGGCACCGACCAACGCATCGGAAAAAGCGGAAGGCCGAATGGCGGACGTGTGGTAATTTGCCCCGAGCGCAAACACCCTGGTCAACCGGTCCGGATCGTTGATTGCCAAATGGAGACCGATGTTTCCACCATCACTCCAGCCAACGATTGCGGCGTTGTCCATGTCCAGGGCGTCCATCACGCTCGTCACGTCGCTCGCCAGCAATTCATAGCCATACGGCTGGTCGTCGTCGGTCGAACGCCCGTGGCCGCGGGTATCGATCGCAATCACCAGGTGATTTTCGGCAAGGGCGGAAATCTGTCCGCCGAAATCTTCGGCTGCCCCCAGGCCGCCGTGCAGTAGCAAAACCGCATCGGAATTGCCGGTTCCATATTTTGCGTAGTGAATGCCGGCTCCATTCACGTTCACCTTGCCGGTCGAGTCCGGATCCGGAAGGGGTTGGGGCGGCGTCAGCGTACGCCAGTTGTCACCTGTCATCACGGAACTCCTCTGCGAAAACCATGGGACGACTCCGAAAACAGCAAACGCATGCAGTGTTTGTTTCGGAGCAACTTTGCGTGTCGGGCATGATCTTCCTCCCCGCTGGACCGATCATTCCAGCCTCGAACGGCAATAGATCGAAAATGTCCGACAATCACGTTTCAGAAGGTATTCAATTGTGAAGTCGGCAATGTTGTCAACAAGGATGTACGTTCAGACGGTCTTCCAATGCTGAAATGAAAACGTCTCAATCCGACGAAATCACCGTTACGGATTAACTTTCTTGAACTTGCTACGAAGAGGACGTGGCCAGGTTTCGACCATTCGTCGCAAAGCCGTTGAGAGAAGAGATCATGACATTCACGGTCGTTTCGAAAACAGAGTCAATTCGGTGGCGGTGGCGACGAGTCCCGGTCCGGCAAGGATGGCGAGATAAGCTTGAATGGCAATGGATCGTGCCACCAGATGCGCTCGAATCGTGCGCACCGCGCACCGCATCGCAGATTGGGCATGGCATCAGGTCAAGGTGATTGGACAGAAAGTCATCAGGGTGCAGGATTGATTTCGATCCCGTTTATTGCGATCGCGTCTTCGGGAAAGTGTCGCGTGTTGCAATCGAAGATCACGTCACATCGTCCGATTATCGCTGCGGCGAAGTCAGGACGGTCGCCAGGATGTCGTTGGTGAAGCCGAAGAGATCGCGGGTCTGGATGATGGATTGCACAGGGATGCGTTCCTCGTCGACAGGAGGGCCCGGTTGGCTGTCGAAATGTGTTTCATCACTCCTGGAAACGCTCTCAGCCGCCTTGAATCCGGCAGTCCCGAACTTGCGGCAAGGCTTCCGGAATTTCGGGACGCTATCGGATTTCGCAACATTCTGGCCCACGACTATGAAGCAGTCGAGCCAGAGATAGTCTGGCGGACTGCTTGAAACAGCCTTCCCGAACTCAAGTGGAAGGCAGAGTCGTTGATCTCCGAACCTGAAGCCGCGCCAGGCGCTCGACGGACTGTCGCGGGCCGTTCGCAATGAGTTGTCAGGCCAACCCGCAGCGAATTCACCACACAAGGCGCAGATCGTGACGGCAATCTTCGGTGTTCTTTGCTGGAACATCGGTCTTCACGAGGAGTAGGAGCAGGTTCTGATGAACTCCGGTAGTCATGATGCTGTCATCCAGGAGGTGCGCCTATGGGGGAATCATGGTGGTGGAAACACTACGACCGCGGCGCGCGCATCTGTAGACTGTCGTATCGGGTGGACGTCATCGGAATCAGAAACATACGGCAGGGCAGAAGGCCGGGACCAGACGAACAAGCGATGAGCGCCGCCGGCACCATTGCCGCTGCCCGATCATTCCCGAGAACGGCTTGTCTTTCACAGCAAACTCGCTCTGCACCCGGTGGGAGGAACCGCAACCCGATTCGAGCGAAGCGGTAATTTCAATGAAAGAACCCAGTGTCAGTCACCCTCAAGCCAGACTAGTATCCTGACATTATAGAAATGATGAGGTTTCGATTGCATCCCGAGGCTGTTTCCCTGTCAGCCGGGCCGTGTATATTGTCCGCAACAATGACAAGTAGCAATCCTTCCGGGCAGTTGGGCAGCCGCTGCGGACGGTAGTTCAGCGGCAAGTGCAGCGCTGGTCCCGGGCGCATTCCAGAGGCAGCAGGCAATGAATTCGGCAGGAAAGAAAATCTAAACCTGTAGAGATTGACTACCAGTCCGGCCCCTACATTTCCTCGGGCCGGTTGACGGGCACCGCATCGAATTCGGGAACGTCGATATCGATATCGAGGTTTGCGGACAGATGGTGCGCCTGTTGTCGGATCGCGTCGCAGAGACCTTTCCCAACCGGGCGCGGGAGATCCGCTGCCCCCTGCACCAATGCCTGGGCGATGCCGGCCACACGATTCTCCTGGGCTTTCACGAAGCCGCGCGCACCAAGTGCGGCCATCAATGCGCTCAAGTCATCACGACCCACATCGTCCGCCATGCGCGCCTGACCTATGCGGAAAGACATCTCGTGGGTGACTCCTGCATCCAGGAGGACCGGGTCGATGTCGTAGGCAGGCGCCAACTCGGGCCTTGCGGCCGTGTAAAGGAGTGCGTGGTTCTTTGCATGATTGTCCGAATTGCCAAGGACCATGTTGGTCAGCGTGATCTCAAAAAAGGCCTGGCGCGCCACTGCCGGCACCCTTGTTGCCTTCAAGAGCATTCCAATGGCCTCTGCGGTAAAGGCGCGCGCGCCCACGCCGCAACGCTCGTATTTCAAGGTGTGGCCGAACCCGAGAGCTTGGCAGAAATCCTCTTGGTGCACGCGGTGCACCTGCCCCTCCGTGACTTTCCGATCAAATCGGGTGATCAGCAGCCCGTGCAGCGACCCTTCACCCAATATGCGCGTTTGGGCGACCGGGTGTCCTTGCACTCGCGCCATGAGCCGGGTGGCAAGGTGTTCGCAGGCGACTGAAGCTATGGCGCCCGCGCGCGGAACCTTGAGGACATGTGTTGTGGGCGCTCCGCTGCCGGGCTTGGGAAGACCCAGGCGCCCATTTGGCAAAATCGCCAACGCGACCTTGCCCTGAACCCCGGCGAGTGGGGATGGATCGTCGATGTCAGCTGGAAGGCGCCGATTGTCGCGAAGCGATGCCATCAGGCGGATCATCGTGTCTTCGACCGGCAAGGGAGTGATGTCAAAGTCATTTGCGGATGCCGCCTCGGGCACCACGGGAGCACCGTCCAACACGTCATAGTCGATGTCCAGGTGCCCGGGCCGCTTGCCAGGCGGCGCGCCTTCCGGCACGCAGCTGATCGCCCCGGGGCAGTCGGCACCAATGTGGGCGAGCAACCCGACGATGTCGCGCTCCGCGATGCCGTGGCGCTGCATGACCTGGTCCCGCATCTCGTTTTCAAACAGGAGATTGGAGAAAAAGCCGCGCACCACAACGTCGCCGAAGGGCTCTTCACGAATGGGCAAGGACGCGGAGATCGCGTGCGGAATCGCGTCCGTCACGTACCGAAAGGACATGTCCCCATCGGGTTCGGAAGACAACTGGCCAATGGGCTCCCGAACTGCCTCCAGATAGACATCGAGAACGGTCACGACCGGCTCCCCATCTCCGGAAACCTGACCTCGATGGCGATACCCAGATCCTGGCACAGTTGGAGAACCAGTCCCACCTGAGCGGTCTCCTTGCCCCGTTCAATGCTCCGGATGGTAGGTCGCGAGATCCCCGTTTGCAGCGATAACTCTCCCTGCGTGATCTTGAGCGCTTTGCGCGCCTTGCGCAATTCAGCGCCCAGGGTGGCAGTGTCGGTGATGAGAACAGGCATCATTACGACTCAAAAAAAGAAAAAGATCGTTTTCATTTTTTCAAAAATAGGCCGAAACTTCAAAAAAGACAATGATCATTTCCTTTTTATTCATTTCACCGCATGTCATCTAAAATGGAAAAGATCGTTTTTATTTTTGGACCCGTACAGAACACACAAGCAAGTGCCTACGTCCGTGCGCGGCCTCAAATTACATCAGCCCGCAATCATAATCGGCTCGGCTTCAACCGCCGTCTCAACCACGTCTCGGTCCCTCACCCCGGACACCATGATCTACCAATGCGACGACCTCGACGACTTTTCCCATAGATTGTGAAAAGCCAACCGCGGCTTCGTTCAAAGAGTCTGGGTGTATTCCGCACGAAACTCAACCGAATGGAACGCACACAATCCTAAACCTTATGTGTCTGAAGTTTACTCAGGAGGGGAGTACCAAAATCCCCGGAGATCGCTTCGTCGCTGAGGCCGCCGTCAGAGCGGCTCTGGTCAGCCAGAAGCAGAATGTGCACCCGGCGGCGCTCCTTGGAACCCTTGCCGCTGTCCAGTATCTCCTTCAAATGCTCGCGTTCATCCGGTTCAAGCAGGATCCTGTAAAATTTCCTGCCTGTCGAAATCATTGCCTGCTGCCCCTGGAATGCTCCCGGGACCAGTGCTGAATTTGCCGCTGAAACACCTTCCGCGGCCGTTACCTGCCTGCCCGGAAGGATTGTTGCTTGTCGTTGTTGCGGACAATACATACGGCCCGGCTGACAAGGAATCCGCCTCGGACTGCAATCGAAACCTCATCGTTTCAATGATGTCAGGATACTAGACGCACCCGGATTTCGGCAAACTGTGTCCACGCAATGCTCAGTTGAAGCGACCTGAAATCATGATCGCGTCGGCGAGCGGTTACGGTGGCGATACCAGCGCTGCCTTGAGGGAATTTTCGAGCTCTTCGTAGCGACCGCTCACGACCAGTTCGAATGCCTCTGGTAGCAAGGTCGCCTTCAGGCCGGGCAGGGCGAGGGACTCCTCGACGATTCGACGCTTGTTCGAAGGTGTTTGAAGGGCATGGATTTCGACTTTGATCTCCTCCTCGTCAACGCGGGCTAGGTACTTCCGGTCAACGCGCCACATTTCAGGGACCCCGAGCGCTGCGTAGAGTTCCGGCTTGCGGTCCGCGGAATTCGTCACCTCGATCTCAACCACCAGATCGGGCGGCGTCGTCGGCTCGAAGGCGAGTGCGGCCTCGCGGCTCTCGCGCCGCGCTCTGTACCATTTCTCGGCATTGGCCCCGATGTAGAAGCTGGCATCGGCCTCCAGACCGACGTTCTGAGGATCCGATGAACGCTTCCAGCGAGTGCCGAGCTTGGCCTTGGCAGTCTTGCCGAGAAGGCGTGCGGCTGCCTCAATCGTCTTGCCGGCCGCGTCGGCGTAGTCCTCGTGCGGTCCCGGGTTCATCCAGAGGATGATCCCCTCTGCGGAATCAACCAGCACCCGCCGCCCGTACCGGTTCCAATCGGTTCTTTCGGCGAGTTCGGGGACGATTTCGGGCGGCACCGCGATCCGCCAGAATTCCGATCCCATCGAGCCAATGCTGTGCTGCGGCGCGAACGTTGCGCTTATGCGGACCGCTCCTTCCCGCGTTCATAAACCGTTGGGTTGGTCCCTCTTTGCCACCGAACGCTTTGTGTTTGAAAGGCGCCGGTAACTACTCACCCCTTTTGGTCCCTTTCGGTTTTTCGTTGTTGACACCATAGGTTTGACGTCCTATCGAGGCTGCATCCGGTTTTGATGCGGGGTCGGTTCGGTCGATGGCAATGTGGTTTGGTTCCAAGGCGACCTCTGGTCTTTGCCAGGCGATTGTCGCGTCCCAGCCGCCGCACGATGTGTATATCGAGCCATTCCTGGGGGGCGGCGCGATCATGAAGCGGAAGCTTCCCGCACAGCGCAACATCGGCATCGATCTTGATCGGCGCGCCATTGACGGCTTCACCTGCGACTACCCGGTAGAGTTGCATCGGGGGTGCGCGTTCAGTTTCCTTGAAGCCTTCCCCTTCCAGGGCCGCGAACTGGTTTACTGCGATCCACCCTACCTTCAGGCAACCCGACGCTCCGAACGCCGTTACCGTCACGATCTTGACGACGCGTCGCATGTGGCGTTGCTGGACTTGCTGAAGTCGCTGGACTGCCAGGTCATGATTTCCGGCTACCCGTCGAGGCTTTACGACGAACACCTCTGCGACTGGCGGTCCCTGTCGCTGCAGGTCAACAACCATGCGGCGGTGGTCACCGAGTCGATCTGGTTCAACTTCGCGCCCGACCGGGTTCACTGGGCCCGGTTTGCCGGGCGGAACTTCACCCATCGCCAGACGGTCAAGCGCAAGGCCGAGAACTGGGCGCGGCGCTATGCGGCGATGCCGCCGGGCGAGCGCCTGGCGGTGCTGGCCGCGGTCATGGCGGTCGAGGACGGGTCATGGCGACGGTGAACGGGAAGTCGCTGCGCGACGAGTTCGAGGCCGCGCGGGCCGATGTCGAGGCGCTGCGTGCGGCCGGCAAGCTGTCCGGCGAAGTCGACACCGTGATCCGGGTCCTGATGACCCTGCTGAGCATCCTGATCTCCATCCTGCTGGAAAAGACCACCCCGAAAACCAGCAAGAACTCCGGCATCCCTCCATCGCAGATGGATGACAAGGACGAGACCGCGGCGCGTTCCAGGCGCAGAGCCAGAGCGAAGGAACCAGGCGATGAGACCGGAGCCAATCTCCGGAAAGTCACCACCAAGGAGACGATCACCGTCGAGACCTGCGATGCCTGCGGCGCCGACCTGTCCGGCGTCACGCCCACGGCACACGAACGGCGCACCAGCTTCGATATCATCTTCGAGGTCGTCGAGCACAAGGTCGATGCCGAGATCAAGGACTGCCCCGAGTGCCGGGCCCGAACCAGGGGACAGTTCCCCGACACCATGCCGGGGCCGCGGCAATACGGCGTCGGCTTCATGGCCTTCATCATCAACCTGCTGGTCGCCCACATGCTCTCGCTGCGGCGCACCGTCGCGCTGGTGCAGGCGATCTCCGGCCTCAGGATATCCGAAGCCACCTGCCTCAATTACATCCGGCGCCTCCATGATGCGCTCGACGCGTGGGAACAGGCCGCCATCGAACGCCTGCTGGCGCGGCCGGCCCTGCATGCCGACGAGACCGGCATGCGGGTCGACGGCAAGAACAACTGGCTGCATATCATCACCGACGGATCGCTGACCCTGAAGTTCCTGCATCGCAAGCGCGGGGCGGAAGCGATCGATGACATCGGCATCATTCCCCGCTTCACCGGCACACTGATCCACGACTGCTGGGCGTCATACTTCTCCTACGACACATGCAGGCACGGCCTCTGTGGCTCTCATTTGCTGCGTGAACTGGCTTTCGTTTTCGAGTCCAACGGTTACCGCTGGGCACGCCTGATGAAGAAACTGCTGTGCGAGGCCTGCCACAGGGTCAACACAAGCGAAACCAAGACCCTGAGCGAGGCCGAATACCGCGCCATCCGCAAGCGATACCGAACCATCCTCACACAGGGGGCCGGGGAACTGCCCGAAATCCCCAAACGCAAGAAAGGCCAGCGCGGACGCATCGCAAAGTCCGATGCCCACAACCTGCACGAGCGGCTCAAAAAATACGAAGACGCCGTGCTGCGCTTCATACACGACCCCGATGTCAGCTTTACGAACAATGCGGCAGAAAGGGGCTTCAGGATGGCAAAGGTCAAGATGAAGGTCTCCGGATGCTTCAGAACCCGCCTCTATGCCGAATACTGGTGCCGAATCTCAAGCTACCTGCAATCAATGGCCGCAATGGGTTACAATCCACTCGTCGCCATCCAGATCGCGCTTGCAGGACGGGCCGCAGAGATGGTCAAGTAAATAAAGAACCCCGATCTCAATCGTGAACGGGTGAGTAGTTACAGGCGCCGTTTACTATATTCGGTAAGCCTGCACTCATCGGGCTGATCCCGCATTGCCTGCGAACGAAATGTACAGGGTACGGCGGTATTCCAGAATCGGTAGAGTGGCGAACCCGCACGGCGCAGGGCGCAAGTCACTCGGGTCGCAATTCCGTGATTCAGGAGGCGAATCCTCGGGCGGCCACATCAAGCGCGTCTCCTGCGAAATCGCGACCAAAATCTCCTCCGAATCCCGCCCATCGGTATTTCTCGGCGAGGTAATCGTTCACGGGAAGCGCGGTCAGGGCCTGCCGGCTTCCGAGTCGCCCTTTCCAGGTCGTGAAGAACGCCCCCTTTTGCGACCGGCAAGGCGGCCATGTTCATGGATTCGATCGCCTTTGCACTTGGGTTTGAGGACCCCGAGAAGAGCCGGGTTGCCGGCAAGGTTGGCTACGCTTTGCACCCGGCAGGCGTCCGGCGCGGTAGCCAAACCGGAGGCTTCGGCATTGCAATACCGTCAAACGCAGAGAACAAGGAAGCAGCATTCCTGTTGATGCAATGGATGACGTCGAAGAAGGGCGACAAGCTGATCACGATGGCCGGCGGGAACCCGTCGCAGTTTTCGACCTATGCTGATCCGGAGGTGCAGGCGAAGCATCCCATTGCGGCCACTTTCGGGGAAGCGCTCAAGTACGCGGACCCGGACTGGCGCCCGATCATCCCGCCGTGGGGCAGGATCAATGCTGATATCGGAACGACCATGTCGATAGTTCTGACCGAGGGGCTTGATCCCCAGGAAGCCCTTATGGAGTGGCTGCACGTACCCGCGCTTATGGAAGAGGAAGGCTACTACAGCTGGCAATGACATGGATCCCTGCGTGGCCGGCGAAAACTCGTGCGGACACGCGAGCCCCCGATGCTGGGTCATGCGCAATCCGTATTCCCGTGAAACGCTCCCAACTCAACAGATCGACCCCGTACCTGTTCCTTGCGCCGGCCGTGATCATCATGGCGATCGCATTGTTTTTTCTGTTGCTGTACATGGTTTGCGGAAGTTTCCGGGACTGGGACCCAAGCCAGACCCTTTCGGAAACGAGTTTATCGGGTTCGGCAATTTCACCAAGCTCTGGGCGGATGCGGCGTTCTGGGTGAACGTGTCGGTCACCCTGTATTTTGGGAAATTATATCGAAAAGTCACATTTGAGCGACCATTCGATCGATTTCACGGGTCACAGGGGTTGCCAACGCAAACGCCCCTCGCCGCGCAGACGCGCCAATCCCGGAGGCCATGATGTTGCGGGCCGCGTTCAGGTCCGCATGATCCGCGTGGCCGCAGGCCACGCACGTGAATTCAGCCTGCGACGGGCGGGAGGCCTTGTCCACCCTTCCACACACGTAGCAGGTCTGTGACGTAAAGGCAGGATCGATCTCCACCAATGCGCACTTGTAGGCGAGCTTCTCCTTCATGCCATGCCAGCCGGTGCTCAGGATCTCCCGGTTGAGACCGGACTTGGCCTTCACCTTCCTGCCGGGGTTCTCGAACGTGCCCCTTGCCGATTTGGTCATCCCCGGGTGTTGAGCTTCTCGACAATCACCGTACCCGCCCGGTTCGCGATCCGGCGGCTGACCTGGTGCTGCCAGTTCCTGCGCCTGTTGGCCCGCTTTCGCTGGAGCCTCTGCAGCCTGAGCCTGGTTCTCATGCGCCGCCGTGACCCCTTGCGCTGGCGGGCAAGCCGGCGCTGGTTGCGCCCGATCTTCGCATCAAGCCGGCCCGTATCGGGCGCGGGGATGATCTCCGCCTCTCCGGTCGTGTCCACCACCGCCACCTGGCGGACGTTCATGTCCACGCCCGCCAAGACCCCGGTGTCGGGACGCTCCTCCGCCTCGACCTCGTAGCAGACGGTGACGTACCACTTGCCGGCGATCTTCCTGATCACGGCTTTCACCGGCTTGCCCTCGGGATACGGGTTGCCGCTTCCGCCGGATGCGCATGGGACCAACCCTCGGGATGGAGATCATGTCGTCCCTGATGGTGACGGCTTCGGGAATGGTGAAGGACGGCGTCGACCCGTGGCGGGACTTGAAGCGTGGATGTCCTGCCTCGCCCCTGAAGAACGCCTTCCACGCATCGGCCTGGTACTTGAGCACGTACCGGGTGATGGCGAAGGAGTACGCGCAAAGCCACGGGATTTCGTTGCGGAGCACGGTGAACTCCTTGCCGAGCGAGAAGAACGAGACCGACGGAGGTTTCTCCCCGTTGGCCTTCGCCTCCTCATGGGCGTCATTGTGCTGCACCAGTATGGTGTTCCAGACGAAGCGGCAGGCGCCCGCCTGTCCGGCCAGGCGCCGTGCGTTGGCCCTGGAGCCTGGCAGAAGCCGGTAGATGATGTTGCGGTATGTGGAAGTTTCGCTCACGCGGTCGGGCCTTCGGCACAAGGTTCGTCTGGTGACGGGAAAGGCTGGCTTCCCGTCACGCGCTCACTACATTATCTGCCTGAATTGTCACGGGATTATACCGAATTGGCAGCCGGAATGTGACTTTTCGATATAATCCCCGTATTTTGCAATCGCCGCGGTATTCTATGAGATGATTATCGGCGTAAGGCTTGCGTTTCTACTTGACCGGAAAATGCGCGGAATGTCCGTCTTGAGGATGATGTTCATACCACCAATGAATGATCGCGCCCGTGGTTGTCGGGCTGATGTGGCGGTTCATGTATCATCCGACGGACGGCACCTGTAACCTGTGGCTTTCGTATTTCGGGTTAAACGGGGTCGACTGGTCGGGGAATCATGCCCTGCTGTCCGTGATTGTCGCGGACACCTGGCAATGGACCCCATTCATATTCATCCTTGCTCTTGCCGCCCTTCAATCGTTGCCGCAGTCTGCACTCGAGGCTGAAACTGAAACCGTTGAAGGATTTGGGCTTCCATCTCGACCTCTACAGGCGGCGTGAAGACGTGAATGCCGTGGTCCTTTGCTACAGTCCCCGGGCAACGGGATACGCGAGCGCGGGTCTGCAGATACCGTGCCTGACCGTGCAGACAGTCGAGAAAGTCGGCCGCATTCCCGTGATCCCCTTGTCCAGGAACGGCGGGCCGCAAACCGCAGATGAGATCGGACTGGTCTTTGACGATCCGGCAATCAAGGCGGCGGCGCCAGCCAACCATGGCACGACTGGAGTTGGCGATACCCTGATGGCTGCCCAGTACAACGTCGAAATCATCGAAGAGACGGCGCATATCGCGTTCGTGCGCGATACGCTATTGCTTTCGCCTGAGCGCACATTACCGAAACTGCCCAGGTACGGCACGAACACAAACAAGACGCGCTCGCAAGGGCATGAGAACCGAAACGGCGGGGGCTGGAGGAAGACATGGAATCACGCTGGAACGACTCTGAACTGAAAGCACTGGTATCCAAATACGCCGACATGGGCGTCGATGAAGATCTTGCGATACGAACATACACGACTCGGATATTGGGTCAGGAGCCCCGACTCGTGCTTCATGGCGGCGGGAATACATCTGTCAAGACGCAGACGACGGATGCGCTCGGCGTCCAACACACGGTGCTTTGCGTCAAAGGTTCCGGATGGGACATGGCCAGGATCGAACCTCCGGGACTACCGGCGGTCGAACTGGCTCCGTTGGCCGCGCTTGCCCGTATTCCGGCGCTGAGCGACGAAGACCTGGTCGCGGCGCAGCGGCGCCTGCTTCTTGACCCATATGCCCCGAATCCTTCGATCGAGGCGGTTCTGCACGCCATAATCTCGCACATGCACGTGGATCACACCCATTCGAACGCTATCCTGTCATTGACGAACCAACACGACGGGGAAGACATTATCCGCGATCTGTTTCCTGAAACGACGATTGTCCCCTACGTCATGCCGGGTTTCAAACTGGCCAAGAAAATCCAGGAAATGCTGGATGAATCGCCGGGCACCAAGCACCTTATCTTGATGAACCATGGGATTTTCACGTTTCATGACGACCCTCGCCAGTCCTATGACGACATGATCCAGATGTGCCGGGCTGCCGAGAAACGCCTGGACATGGGTTCGGCGCGACCGTTCACTCCGATCGGGCTTCCGGCAAAGACTCCCCGGGTCAGCGAGGTTGCGCCTATAGTTCGAGGCGCCTTGGCGCTGCCGGGCGAAGAGGAAGGACGGCCCGGCCGTTGGATCCTTGACTTCCGCTGTTCGGATCAGATCAGGTCGTTCGTCGATGGCGCGGAAGCGGGCGATTACGCGACACGCGGGAACGCGACCCCGGATCATTCGATCCGGATCAAACGCTTTGGCCTCGTGGCTCCAGTCCCCACGAGCGATGGCCTCCGGACATTTGCTTCGGCGCTTTCGGAAAGCGTGAAGAACTATATCGACGAATACGCCGCTTACTTCGAACGAAACAACAAGAGGGTAGACGGTGGAATCACGCAGATCGATCCCGTTCCGCGGGTTGTCTATGTGCCGGGATTGGGTCTGTTCGGTGTCGGGAAATCGGCGGCGGACGCGGCGGTTTGCGCAGACATAGCGGAAGCCACGGTGGATGTCATCAGCAGGGCCGAGGGAATCGGAACGTTTGTCTCGCTGCCTGAAGAGGCACTGTTCGACATTGAGTATTGGTCGATTGAACAGGCGAAATTGGCAAAATCCGTCGAAAAACCGCTGAATCGGCAGATCGCAATCGTAACAGGGGGTGCAAGTGGCCTCGGTCTTGCGACGGCAAGACTGCTGAAGTCCGAGGGCGCCGAGGTTGCGATCTTCGATATTGACGCCGAACGTGGCAGGGGTGCGGCATCGGACGTAGGCGCCATGGCGGTCGTCTGCGACGTGACGGTTCCCGATTCGGTTGAGAATGCGGTCGATCAGGTGGTCGACCGGTTTGGCGGCGTCGATATTCTGATCTCCAACGCCGGTGCGGCGTTTCAGGGCGCACTCAAGAGCGTGGACGATGCCCATTTCCGAGAGGCTTTCGACCTGAATTTCTGGTCGCACCAGCTGGTCGCACGCGCGTGCGTCCGAGTCATGGAGGCTCAGGGAACGGGCGGCGCAATCGTTTTCAACGTTTCGAAACAGGCACTGAATCCGGGTCACAACTTCGGCCCTTACGGGACATCCAAGGCCGCGTTGATGGCGCTTGTTCGGCAGTATGCGATAGAACACGGATCCTCGGGCATTACCGCCAATGCGGTCAATGCCGATCGGGTCCGCACCATGCTGTTGACGGATGAGTTCATTGCCGAACGGGCGCAGGCACGCGGAGTTACGCCGGAAGAATACATGCGCGGCAATATTCTGAAGCGAGAAGTGACTGCAAGAGATGTTGCGGAGGCATTCTTGCACCTGGCGACGGCAACCAAGACCACGGGCGCAATTCTCACGGTCGATGGAGGCAATGTAGCCGCAATGGTAAGATGATGTTCCCGTAAATCCAGGGGCATTTGTCGAAGGCGGCAGAAGCTTGCCTCGCCAGCACCGTTGACTGACGTCCAATCATCGAGACCCCGGCCTGTGTTCACCCATGTTTCTTGTCGGCGGCCTTGAAACAACCCGTAGCGATACGCATGAATCTCATGGTCTCAGGACTATCTCACCTATGTGGATGCCCCTTTGACACAATCTCTTTCCCCCTCTCCGTCGACCCCGATTTTTCGTGGCTGTTCTCACAGCTTGTCCGACATCAAGGCAGAAACGACCTGTTCTTCGCTTCCGGCAGCCACCTCGTTTCGGCGAATGGGGGGACAAATTCCTGCAACGTCAGGTCCACCTGTTGTCGAACCATTTGAACGAACTGACCGCAGCGATGCACGAACGGCAGGCTTGCAATCAGCGGCACTTGAAGGATTTTCAATTCCGTCAGGTGACGCAAGAACACCAAGGCATTGCGTTCGTACGATTCCGTTTCCGTAATTGTCGCGGGTTCGAATTCGTTCCACCGAATCCATGGCAGGTAAACGTCCGGGAGCGTAAGTGTCGATGGCTGTCAAAATGCGCATGATTCCGGCGATTCGCCGCGCTTTGGTGGGATTGCGCTCTTTCTCTATTGTTCGACTTCTACTGTCTCCTTCGTGGACATCCAGGTCGCCCGTCTTGTCGACACGGCTCTGGCAATGATCCGGTTGTCAACGTCCCCGGCTGCATGAATTGGCACAGGAATGTGCACGATGTAACCGTCCCCACGCCTGTCTGGCGCCCCAAGTTATGCGGTCACGACCCTCAAGACGAAGAAAATGGTGATGTGGCCGCGATCAGAGAACAAATCGGTCCCGAAAAAGGCGCGGTTTTCCGCCAAGATCCCGCGCGTCAAAAAAACCGCCGACAGTAAGTTCGATTCCGTTCTCAGGCGAATGCGCGGCCAGGCCGACAAGCTTGTATTTCTGCTCAGCTCCCGCGTCATGATACGGTAGCGAGGTGGCACGACGACCAAATCATTTATAGTGAGATCTTTCATAGTTCATTTGGGAGTGAAGATAGGAAAGAACTTCAGAAATTAAGTCGAAGTTGTGCAGTTGATCTGGGATATCAATTCCTCAGCCTGTTGTTCATGAGAGTTCAGCGAATATTGATCCTCGCCTGGATAGAACGTTGCTCTGACGCCAGTAGGCATTGGACAAGGAGAGAATGTCAGCAAACGCTCATGGCCGACTGCCGCCTCGTCGCGCCATGTTTCGAACAGAATGCGTTGTGCTGCCTTTGACGCCGAATATGCGCCATGAAACTTTCCACCGTGAACCTGATCGTCAACATGCACGACGGTTCCAGTCGCAGGCGTCAGCATGGGTGTGATTGCACCAATTAATCCTGCGACAGCAACGACGTTGATTTCAAGACACTTGGTCAAGTCGCGTTGAAACGAATGAGCGATTGGTGAGAGAGGAGGAGCATGAACCGCCGTATGAAACCAGAAATCCAGTTGTTGCCACCGTTCCCGGATTTCACAGCAGAGGCGTCCGACTCCATCTGCGTCGCAGATGTCGAGCGGAACGAGGGTCGTGCTTCCTCCCAATTCCCGAATTCGATCATCCAGTGATTCCAGTGCGCCGACGGTTCGCCCGACCGAAATCACATGGGTGCCGCGGCTCGCCAAGGCTGTCGCGACGGCAAATCCGAAGCCCCGTGATGCACCCGTGACCAGCGCAACCCGCCCTTCAAATGCGTCCATGCTCAGGCCTGTACCGCGTCAAGATCCTGGGGAGACGGTCGCCGTCGCCGGCGGCTGGACGGGATAATCGCCCGAGTAACAGGCATCGCAGTACGCGGGGAACGACGAGTCGCGTCCCGATGCCTGGCCGCACGCGCGGTACAAGCCGTCAAGGGAGATGAACTTGAGGCTCGCCACCTGCAAATGCTCGCGAATTTCCTCTTCCGGCATGGTTGCCGCCAGCAGCTTTTCGCGCTGGGGCGTGTCGACGCCGTAAAAACAGGGCCAGGTCGTCGGCGGAGACGCGATTCGGTAGTGAACCTCGCTCGCCCCGGCGTCGACGATCATTTCGCGGATCTTGCGGGACGTCGTCCCGCGCACGACCGAATCGTCGACCAGGACGATCCTCTTGTTCCTTATGAGCGCCCGGTTGACGTTGAGTTTCAGACGGACTCCGATGTTGCGAATTCTCTCGCTCGGTTCGATGAACGTCCTGCCGATGTACTGGTTCCGGATGATGCCCAGGGCGTAACGAATTCCGCTTTCCTGGGAAAACCCGATCGCCGCCGGCGTGCCGCTGTCAGGGACCGGGCACACCAGGTCCGCTTCGACCGGTGCTTCGCGTGCGAGCTCGACGCCGATCCGACGGCGGGTTTCGTAGACCGACTGACCTCCGAAAACGCTGTCCGGGCGCGAGAAATAGACGTGCTCGAAGATGCAGGGACGCGGGTTCGCCGGTTTGAACGGAAAATGGCTTGCAATCCCCTCCGGCGAAATCTCCACCAGTTCTCCTGGCTCGATCTCGCGTTCGAAATCGGCGCCAATGATATCCAGGGCGCAAGTTTCGGAGGCGAGAACATGGCTGTTGCCCACGTGCCCGAGCACCAGGGGCCTGATGCCGAAGCGGTCCCGCACTCCAAGCAGCTGGTCCTGCGACATGGCAATGACCGAGAACGCGCCTTCGACCCGGCGAAGAGCGTCCTTCAACTGCTCGAGAATGCAATGTTCCGTCGATCGCGCCATCAGGTGAATGATGCACTCGGAATCCGACGACGATTGGAAGATGGAGCCGTCACCGATCAGGGAACGCCGGAGTGAATCCGCGTTGGTCAGGTGACCGTTATGTGCGATGGCGCAGCCGCCGTGCCTGAGTTCCCCGAAAAACGGCTGTACGTCTCGAATGGCCGTGTGACCTTTCGTGCCGGTAGTCGCATACCGGACGTGCCCGATTGAAAGGTCTCCGGGAAGGGAATCAATAACCGACGACTTGGTGAAGTTGTCGCGGACATATCCGAAGCGCCGAATTGTGTTGAACCCTTCGGTGCAATCATAGGCGCAAATGCCGGCCGCTTCCTGCCCGCGATGCTGAAGCGCATGCAGTCCGAGCGCGACGAATTGCGCAGAGTCCGAATTGTTGGTTATGCCGAATATACCGCATTCTTCCCGGGGTTTCTCGAACCCGAACGGGTCCGGAAGAAATGCGGGCGCATCAAATTGCATCAGCGCACAATCGGTTCAAGTTGACTCTCCGAATGCCGATCGAGCGGCAATGCCGCTTCACTCCTCGGCCTCTTGACCTGAGTCCGAATTGTCGTCCCCGTTTCCTGGCGTGGTTTCGGTCGCAGTGTTCGATTCCGGTGTCGTGGATTGACCTGGTGGCCTGCAGGACACCATGAGTTCGTCAAACCTGTCAATGATCCATTTCGGTGCATTGTTTGGAATTTGGGTCTCGATTCCGGCCTGGCTCGTCGACAACAGTTCTTTCGTCAAGCTGTCTTCGATCATGTCGATTCCGTCGCCCTTCGGCACCAGGCGGTCGTGGACGATCAACACGACGAGTACGAGCACCAGTCCGCGCAGAATCCCGAACATCAGCCCCAACATCTGATCGATCCCGCCAAGCGCGGAATTGCGCACGGTTCCCGAAAGTACCGGAACAAGCACCGAGACGACGATCAGAACAAGTATGAACGTGGCAATGAACGCCGAGATAATCGAAAGTTCGCAGGAACTCCCGATGATGTCGCTCAGAAACGGAATTTCGTAAACGAGCGGTGTCGCCAGGGGCGCGATGAAGAAAGCGCCGATTGCGGCGACGATCCAGCCGGCAATCGCCAGGGTTTCCCGGAGCAGGCCGCGGGAATAGGCGAGAATCCCCGAGAACAGCATCACGAACGCGACGATACCATCGAAGATCGTGATCTCCTCCATCCGGTCAGTCTCCAGATTGTGCGTCGGGCGGGCGGCTCATTGATGGCCGGGCCGCCAATATTTCGTTCACAAATTCCCCAAGTTCAAGCACTTCCCGAATGACGAGGCCCGAATCCGTCCGGATCTTCTTCTGTGACGGTGCATAGACCGTGTCAAATCCGAGTTTCTGTGCTTCACGCAACCTTGGGTCGACCTGGGCAACCGGCCTCAGGGCGCCTGAGAGGCTCACCTCTCCGAAGAGGGCCGCCGAACCGGCGATCGCTATTCCCTCATTTGCAGATACAAGTGCACCGGCGACGGCAAGGTCAGCTGCCGGATCCGTGATCCTCAGGCCCCCGGCCACGTTCAGATACACGTCCTTGCCGGCAAACGACATTCCGGCACGGGCGTCGAGCACGGCGAGGATCATGGCAAGTCGGCCGCCGTCCCAACCAACGACGGTTCTCCTCGGAGAGCCAAGCGGAGAATTCGCGACCAGGGCCTGTATTTCGACGAGCAGGGGCCTCGATCCCTCGATCCCGGCAAAGACGGCAGAACCGGGGGTGACGGACTCGCGATTGGACAGAAACAGGGCGGATGGATTGGCGACCTCCTCCAAACCCTTCCCGGACATCTCGAACACACCGATTTCGTCGGCGGGGCCAAAGCGATTCTTGACCGCTCGCAGGATGCGGAAATGGTGACCCCTGTCGCCCTCGAAATACAGAACCGTGTCAACCATGTGTTCGATGGCGCGCGGCCCGGCGATCTGGCCGTCCTTGGTTACATGGCCGACGAGAATGACCGTCGTTCCGGTACTCTTGGCGAAATGTACGAGCTCATGCGTCGACGCTCGAACCTGGCCAATCGAGCCGGGCGATGCGTCGATTCCTTCCAGCCACATCGTCTGAATTGAATCGATGATCACGACATCGGGCTTTTCTTGGCCAAGCATCGCCAGGACATCCCGCAAACTCGTATCGACAGCGATCCGGACAGGCGCGACTGCAAGGCCAAGGCGCCGCGCGCGCATGCGGATCTGGGCCGCGGCTTCTTCGCCGGACACGTAAATGGTGTTCGTACCACTATCGGCGAGGCGGGCGGCTGCCTGGAGGAGCAGGGTCGACTTGCCGATTCCGGGATCGCCCCCGAGAAGAATTGCGGATGCCTGGACGATACCGCCGCCGAAGACGCGATCGAGTTCGGAAACTCCGGTCAGTGTTCTCGAGGCCTCGACGTCCTCGTCCGACAGTCTTTTCAGGTCGACGGCTCGAAATCCGGTCGCCCGGCCCGCGCGCGATTTGTCGAGTGACACGGAATTCTCGATCGTGTTCCATTCTCCGCAGGCGTCGCACTGTCCGCTCCATTTGCTGTGGATCGCTCCGCAGGAACGGCAGACGAATGTCGTGACTGGTCTCGCCATGATCGATGCTTATTCGACGGCCAGCACGGGATACATGAGAAGCACGGCCGCAAACCCGACCTGGAATGGCGGGAAAATGCGATTCCAGCGCTTCTCAAGAAAAAACGCTGCACTTGCGGACGCTAGCAACGGCAATCCCGCCACGATCGACAGAACCCCCGAGCCGAAATGAAGTGCCGCCATCCCGACCAATGTCGCGAAAACCGACAACGCATGCGACAAGCTGATCCATTTGCGATTCCGGGAGAAGTACACCTGCGAAACCGAGAACAGGGTCGCGGCGAAAATGAATGCGGCGAGGAGAACCGCGAGCAGCAAGGTGAGGATGGTCATGGCGTTAGCCGTCCCGATCGGCCGCACTCGGGAGATCGGACCCACTTCCCGGGACTTGAGTCTGCGTGTCAACGCGGTGACGCCCGAGAAATTTCTCCATGTGAGGATTACCGGAACGGTCCATGGCCGCGACCGGGCCGTACCAGCCGATCGTTCCCTCGTGAATCATCGCGATCTGATCACCGATGGCCCGAACCGACGACATGTCATGGGTGATCGTGACCGCCGTCGCTCCGAGTTCGTCGACAATTCCGCGGATCAGGTCATTGATGACGTCTGCCATGACCGGATCGAGGCCGGTTGTGGGTTCATCAAAGAATATGACGCTCGGGTCCGCCGCGATCGCACGGGCCAGGCTGACCCGCTTCTGCATTCCGCCGGAAAGCTCGGCCGGGTAAAGATCGGCGATGTCCGGATCCAGTCCCACACGTCCAAGTTTGTCGACCGCCACAGCGCGAGCTTCGCCGGTGGGGCGTTTCCGCCTGCCGCGCAACAGGCGGAACGCGACATTCTGCCATACGGGAAGAGAGTCAAAAAGCGCACCTCCCTGGAACAGCATCCCGAAGTGTTCGAGAAACTCTGTCCGTTTCCGGTTGGTCAGAGGTTCCCCGTGGACCCTGATGGAGCCCTGGTCGATCCTGACCAGTCCGAGAATGCACTTGAGCAGTACCGACTTGCCGCTACCGGATCTACCCGCAACGACCAGGCTCTCGCCCTCCCTGATGTTCAGGTCGATCCCGCGGAGAACTCGATTGTCTCCGAAGGACTTGTGAACGCCGTCAATGGAAATGATCGTCATGCCGAAAAGAACAATTCCGTCAAAAGATAATTTGCTGCGAAAATCAGCACGGACGCCGCAACCACCGCGTTTGTCGTGGCGCGCCCGACGCCCTTGGCGCCGCGACCTGACCGAAACCCATGGTAACATCCCATCATCGTGATGATGAATCCGAATACGGCCGCCTTGATCAGGCTCGACGCCACGTCGCCGACTTCGAGAAAGTTCCATGTGTTGTGGATGTAGGCGGCCGCGTTGAAGCCAAGCCTTTGCGTCCCAACCAGAAACCCTCCGAAAATCCCGATGACATCACCGATGAACACGAGGACCGGCATGGTAACGACTCCGGCGAGGACTCGCGGAACGACCAGGTATTTGACGGGATTTATTGACAGTGTCTCGAGGGCATCGATCTGTTCAGTCACCCGCATCGTACCGATCTCGGCAGCAATTGACGCCGAGACCCTGCCAGCGACCATCAACCCGCCGATGACAGGTCCGAGTTCCCTGATGATTCCGATTGCGACGATCGTGGGAACGACGGATTCGGCGTTGAAGCGGGAACCGCCGGCATAGATTTGAAGGGCGAGCGCTGCCCCGGTGAACAGGGTTGTCAGGCCGACGACAGGCAGGCTGAAGTAACCCACGGCGATGAGCTGCTGACCGAATTCCCGGGCATAAACCGGCGGACGCACGACGTGGCTGACCGCATTTGCGGAGAACATCGCAACGCTTCCGACCGCTCTGCACATTGCAAGAGTCGATCTCCCGACCGAAGCACATACCAGGCCGATCCAGAGGACCAATCGCAATATCATGAAAGTCACTCGCTGGTTTTCAGGCACCCGGGCAGAACCGATGAAATGATCAGCCACCTATGTACCTGCGACGAAAGCGTTGTCCAAGGGTGGTGAGGATTTCATATCCGATCGTGTCCGCGACTTCGGCCAGGTCGTCGATTGTCTGGTGTTCGTTCAGAACCTGGACCCGCTCGGGTGTGTCCTCGATGTCCGAAATGTCGATCGTGATCAAATCCATCGAAATCCGACCCACAACCGGACAACGGGTGTCACCGACCCAACAGGAAAACACGCCACCGCTACCCATGACCCGATGCAACCCGTCAGCATATCCGGCGGCAATTGTTGCAATCCTGCTCGGTCTCTCTGCAGTCCACTCCGCTCCGTAGCCAACGAAGTCTCCGACCGACAATTCGCGGGTCTGGATCACAGGGACATCCAGTGAAACAACCGGTGCGCCCGTCCGAAACGGTGCGCCGCCGTATAATCCGATTCCTGGCCGGCACAGGTCGAAGTGATACTCCGGACCGAGCAGTATTCCTCCGGTTGCGGACAGCGAACGCGGGGCAGGGAAGTTTGCCGTCAGTTCGCGAAAGGCCGCAAGCTGAACCTGATTCCGTATGTCGGATTCGTCGTCCGAGCACGCAAGGTGACTGATAACCAACTGGGTCCCTCTTGGATCGATCATATGTTGGACGGAGGCAAATTCCCTTCTGGACATGCCCAACCGACTCATTCCCGTGTCGATCTGGAGGCCGAACGGATGATCAGGCAGCGATGCCAGGTGGCGTTTTACCTGCTGTTTCGAATTCAGGAGCGGAATAAGCCCGTGGTCAGCAAGAATCCGGGCGTCCCCGTCCATATGGCCGCCAAAGACAAATGTTTTCGCATCCGGTCCGGCTGCCCGGCGGATCGCCGGCCCTTCTTCGGCAAGCGCGACAAAAAAGGATCGCGCACCCGCGCGGTGCAGGCTCGTGACGACACGATCGGCGCCGAGTCCGTATCCATCGGCCTTGACTACGGCTGCGGTCTCGACCGACGCGGCGGACATCCGGTCCAGAGCCTTCCAGTTGGTGACGATCGCGTTGAGATCGATAGTCAGATCGGAACTGGCCAAAATCGTTCCTTTTTTTGTTGTTGGCCTTCAGGCACATATGGCCTGTTCCCAGTCGACTCAAATTCGTTTGAGAATTACCCGGGCTTGAGTTTCAGGATCCGGAAGCACTGGAAACAGATTTGCGACATCATACCATCCAGCCAACTGATCGACAGGTTTGGCGCCAGCGTCATTCCTCGGTTGCCCTTCCCGGCTGGAAATGCCGATCAGCCAGAGTCCACGCGTCGACCTCAGATGGGCAACTCGTCGTCATCGGGAAAGGGCAGGTTTCCGGCAGGCGAACTTGTCGATCGATAACCGGAAGTTGATGGTCCGGCAGGTGCACCATAAGCCGGTTTGTCGCGGTCCCTTGCGAGATTGCCGAATCTGGTGAACTCGCTCTCGAAACTGAGTTCGACAGTGCCGATCGGACCATGGCGTTGCTTGCCGATTATGACTTCGGCAACACCATGGATCTTTTCCATCTTTTCGAGCCATTCCTTCAGTTTCTCACCGTCGTCTTCTGATGGCTTTTTCCGTTCTTCGTAGTATTCCTCGCGAAATACGAACATCACGACGTCGGCGTCCTGCTCGATCGAGCCCGACTCGCGGAGGTCCGACAGCATCGGTCGTTTGTCGTCACGGTTTTCGACTTGCCTGGAAAGTTGGGACAAGGCGAGGACCGGGACGTCGAGTTCCTTCGCTAGTGCCTTCAGCCCCTGGGTAATTTCGGTGATCTCATTGACGCGGCTGTCCCTAAGATTGGTCGGGCGAACGAGCTGAAGGTAGTCGACAACAATCAGATCAAGCCCGTGCGTACGCTTGAGTCTTCTCGACCGACTGGCGACCTGGTTGATCGGCAAAGCCGGTGTGTCGTCGATGAACAGCGGTGCGGCTTCAAACCTGTTTGCCGCTTCGACAAATTTCCGGAAGTCGTCCCTTTCGACCCTGCCTTGCCGAATCATGTTGGAAGGTGTTCGGGCCAGGTCGGCAAGAATCCTCGTGGCAAGCTGCTCACGCGACATCTCAAGGGAGAAAAACCCGACGACCCCACCTTGGACCTTGTCACTGCCTGAGCCGTTTGTCCCGTGGCGTTCAGGATGGGTGGCAATATGAAAGGCGATGTTGGTGGCAAGTGCGGTCTTGCCCATCGACGGCCTTCCCGCGAGGATAACGAGATCAGACTTGTGAAGCCCACCGAGCCTGTGGTCCAGGTCATGCAGGCCGGTCGCCAATCCGGCCAGCCCGCTGCCCCGCTGGTAGGCTGCAGTCGCAATGTCAACGGATTCCGTGAGTGCCTTCCGCAGGCTGCGAAAGCCGCGGTCGATCCGGCCGTGTTCGCCCAATTGGTAGAGTTGCTGCTCGGCTTCGACGATCTGCTCTTCAGGCTCGGTGTCTGCATCGACCCTTGCTGCCTTCATGGAGATTTCATCTCCAAGAGCAATCAGGCTTCGGCGAATCGCCAGGTCATGGATGATCTTGGCGTAATCGCGGGACGCAAAGATCGACGTCGCCGATCCGGCGAGCCTCGCGAGGTAAGCGGGGCCACCTATTCCAGCCAGTCCCGGGTCGTTTTCCAGGAATACCTTGAGCGTGATCGGTGAGGCGATGGTGTTTGCGCGGATTCGGTCTGAAATCAGCCCGAAAATCTTCGCGTGGACAGGATCAAAAAAGTGCTCTGCCGCGACGACTCCCTCAATCTTCGAGAAAACTTCATTGTTGATGAGCAATGAGCCGAGGAGGTTCTGTTCCAGTTCAATATTATACGGAAGTTCGGTCGAAGAGGGGTCTTGCTCGGACGATCTCTGGAACGCTCTGACATCCACCATCTGCGTCCCTTTCAACCTGACTCGAATCCGACCGGAAGGACTCTAGTCACCTTGCAAATCGGTTCAATCTGGATTTCCTGTGGATACCCTGTGTGCGAATCAGGAAACCCTTCGAGATCCCGTCCAGCACAACTTGAAGACGGTCGATCAATGCCTGAAATCGACAATATATGGTATGAATTCCAATTTCAAACTACAAATAGGCTATTTGGGTCATCACACGTTCATCAAAGCGGCGAATGCACGGCGAAGATTCCAATCACGTTCGTTGAGTCCTTCGATAGTGTCTTCCGCACTATCGGTGAGAGATACAACGTTTGTCAGCCTGACGTGAATCGGGATTGCAGGCAGCCCCGCAACTTGCTTCGAGTGCATGGCTGGAACGACCGGAATTGGCGGCACCGGGCAGGATTGCGCGCAGGCTTGACCAGCTCCGTACCGAATCTTCGACGCCGCGGCCGAACTTCGGAGGGGGATGTTGCTTATGTCGCAGTACACCCCGCCGAATTCGCCGATTCCAGCCGGGACCAGGCGGCAGAGGGGCCCTCTCATGCTGTCCTGTCCCCAAATGCACGATCAATTCTTGTGAAGGTCACGAGAAAGGCCCGCAGACGGGTTATGCGAGGGCCCGATTTCTGCTCGGCGCAATCTACGCCGTCGGTGAGTACGGAATGTAGGGTGACCGCGCAGGCTCATGCTTGGCTGGTTCTCGCCACGGCGCAGGGTGTCCGGACGGTACGGGAAAAATGCAACGTACTGGAGGAATTAATGACCGCCAACCAGCACGCGGCCGGCAGGGACCTTGTCCACAAGCTTGCCGATCGGATCACCGGCGACTGACCAGAATGGCCGAAACTGTTGAAGTCGAACCGGTTGGAAAGGAGTCCCGAGAGGTTCGCGGCGCCGGAAATCTCCATGTCCTGGCGGTCGATCACGGCGACGACGCGCCTCCGCCTCGTTCGGTGGTGGAACCACGTTCGCCGCGACGGCGATAGCCAACGCCTCCGCAAGGCGGGCCACCAACGGCATCCGGCAGGCGAAGACCGCCAGAAAAGATTAAAGCGCATGTCCTCCCCGGTCATGGAGTTGCGTCGTCTTTGTCTTCGCGTGCCCGGCCAAGTGCTGCGCCACTTCATTTCACGGCATGGCGCGGTTGCTCGAGGCCGGCGCCAAGGACTATGTGGTCAAGCCCTTCTCTCCGACCATTTCGTCTTGGGCGAACTTGCGATCGACGACGCCCACCGGCGGGTCATGCTCGCGTGGCGGGAGCTGGAGCTCAACATTCGGGACCGGATAATAACTCGCCGAGTTCAGCAAAAGTCATTTCCAAGCGCGACGCGATCACGGCGCGCTGTTCCAGGGCAGCAGCAATGGTCGCGACATCCGCTGGTGGTGGCGCCCCATCAACGGCGGCGGTCTGGAGTTGGTCGGTCAGTTGCCTGGTCCGCACTGCCATCTTGCGGGCCAGCCGCGTGGCACCAGCCGAGAGCGCCGGGTCCGCGGCCGCGTTCCTGACTTCCGCGGTCCAAAGGGCAACCATTTGTGCACAACGCCGACCTGCGATTTCGCAATCCGCCGGCTCCACGCCCATGTAATCTGCCATGTGGTGGCGGTGGCTATCGCCGTTGAGGGCCACGGCCTGTGCCCGGAGTTCGGCATCGGCCAGCCGTTCCGCGAGCCTCTGCAGGTCATGCGTCCGCGGAACATCGCAGCCGCGCCGATACAGCATTGCCTTGACCAGGTGCTCTGCAGCCTGTGACGACGACGCGACAAAGAGTTGCGTTTCCTTTACACCACCCTGCGCCGCGACGAGGGTCAACTGGGTTGCCGCGTTGACGAGATACGCTAGCGACCCATCCATCCAATCGGTGAATTCCTGCTCCTGCATGGGCGGATTTTCCTCCGTGGCTGGCCTGTTCCAATTTCCGGCGACAACCCGGCCCTGGCGGGCAATATGGTAGGCGATGTGGCCTGGCGCATTGCACTTGCGCCGCAGCAGGCCTTCCGGCAGTGCCAGGGTCTGAACGTGAAACCGCTCGTCCAGTATTTCCAGCGGAACGTCGCCCGGTACCCGGTTCGCCGCCCGCGTAATGAACGCGATATCCCAATCGCTGTCCGGTCGGTTGTCGCCGCGGGCACGCGAGCCGAACAGCACGGCAGCCATTGCTTCCGGCCACGCCCGAAGCGTCTCTTCCGCCGCACGGCGGATCTGTCTCTCTGTCGTCGCCTCGTTCACGGCCCGAACTTGCCCGGATTTGCCACCGGATTCAACCGGACCACCGCATGGTCATGCCACCGGGATTTGAGGTCCATCCATCGTTTCAGGACGGTCCTGCGCATTGGGGCGTCACCACGGCCGCGTTCGCGGATGGTTGTCAGGCCTTGACATTCTGGCCGTGGCACCCGTTTTCTTCCACCTCACCACCGTAATTCAACGACGGCGAAAAATTTCATCGGCTTCCGCACGAGCATGAAATGGAAGAAATTGCTGGTCCGGTCATAAGGGTTCGCTGCATTGTCAAGGAACAACTGCCGGTGTTCGGATGCACATTCCGGTTGAGCGCATCCAGTGAGAACCGGCATACTCGCCAGCCCTGATGCACTTCTATATGAAGGGATTTTACAAATTTTCTTGCCGACAAGTTTCCCTGATCCTCAAGACGGTCGATACATGTCCAAACTGCAGCTATGCCGAGCTTCTTGGTAAATCCGGGGAAGCGGAACTCGGAGAGGCTGCGCACGGCATTCTCGATACCGACATGTTCGTTGTACAGCATTTACGCTCGGCATCTGTCTGCACCAAAGTTCTGCGACTGAACCACTTTTCTGATCCGAAACCGCGAAAATTGGAGATCTAGGCCGGTCTGAAAGCGGTCGACAGGTTGTATGTTTTCTTCGAATAACATCGCAGTTAAATTGCAGAATTACTCGAAGAATAATCCTGCCCGTTCACGGCAACATCTGCCCTGGGAAATTCGGCCTGAGGACGTCCTAAACCGCGCTACTCGCGGTCAGGTCACCAAACAATTCGCCTGATTTCCGCCGAATCTTGCCGTCCGGGCTTGACCCGTACATTACGGCGTTTACGTAAAGCCCATAGCATAGGCAGGGCAGCAGGATACGATTACCATGGACATCACCGGGGTCTCGGCAACACCGGATCCCGGCTCAAGTCCCGATCTCGGCACGTAAGCCATCACTCTTTCTCGGGCTCCGGCCACATCTGCCGCACACGACAATAGAGACAAGGCCGAACGATATCGCCCGAAAACGTAACTGCTCACCCCCCTGTACGTTGTGTTTGAGGTTTGTGCGACTTTCGGAGATGGTTCCGGGAAGAGGCAACGGACGTCGAACTGCTCGGTGAGATCGTCCTCTTCCAGAAGCTCGATGCCTCCTCCCGAACGTTCGACGACATGCCTGACGAGGGGGTAGCCCGAGCGGGTGATGCGGTCCGGTGTGGCAGCCACCACATGGACTGCCTCTCCGCGCAATGCGCGTTCCAGTCGGGCGACAAGGCCTCGTCGCCTGAAAACGACTCCGGATCCAGTGTCACGGACAACGCGTCCGTCGGGATACCGGGCGCGCGGGAACCGTTCCTCGGTGTCGAGGGAGGAGAGCTGGCTGGCGCTGGAAGCACGGGCATAGAGGATCGTGTCGGGTTCGACGGGAACCCGGACCCTGTCATGTCCGCCGGGTGTCCGCTCGAATCGTTGATGGCGCCCTCGATCCAGTGTCGTATGGTTTGCGTCGTGACTTTCTCGCGTCTCGCAAGGCGTGTCGCCGTCTTCCACGTATTGCGCCTTACGGGTTGTTCTTGGTTTGTTCAAGGCAGAGAACCTTCAATGTTGCGTTCGTTGCTCAATCATGAGGCAGTCGCGATTCCGCCACAACATTCTGGTGGCGCTTCGTTGTCCATGAGCGAAATTCCAAGTCATGACCCTCGTCGACGACGTTTTTGCTAGGAATTGGCGGGAACGGGTTGTCGTTGTGCCGAGTTCACGCCCGATTCAGTGGAGAGGATTCGGACTCCAACGGATTGGTCTTGCACTCCCAATAAACAGGAACTCCCGGGTCGAAAACGGTTACGGAACCAACCGGAGTTTCGATTACGGATGGAAACTCTGTGGGAACCTGTCGCCTGGTCAGAGTGATAGTCGGGCTATTCACGGGCGCGCGGTAAAATCCGGCACCGTTCAGTGAAACGAAAGCCTCGAGCCGGTCAAGCGAATCGTGGTTATCGAAAACCTGGGCAACGCAGGAAAGAGCATTGCGGGCAGTGAAAATCCCTGCGCAGCCACAAGAGGATTCCTTGTCGGCGGTCCTGTGTGGAGCACTGTCGGTCCCGAAGAAGAACCGCGGATTTCCACCCGTCGCCGCCTTGATTAGCGAAATCCTGTGAGCCTCCCGCTTGGCTACTGGGAGGCAATAGTAGTGGGGGCGTATGCCCCCGGCCAGGATGTGGTTTCGGTTGATCAAAAGGTGGTGGGCGGTGATAGTAGCGGCAATCCGGTCGCCACCGGATATCACGTAGTCGACTCCGTCCCTGGTCGTGACATGCTCGAGGATGACCCTCAGTTCAGGAAGAGCGCGCCTCAAGGGCTCGAGAACGGATTCGATGAACACGGCTTCCCGGTCGAAGATATCGACATCGTGGTCCGTGACTTCCCCGTGCACGCAGAGTGGGCAGCCGGCGCTAGCCATGGCTTCGAGAACAGGCATCACGCGCGCGATATCGCGAACACCGGATTCCGAATTGGTCGTCGCACCGGCCGGATAGAGCTTGACCGCGGAAACGACCCCGTCCGAATAGGCCGATACGACATCCAGTGGATCTGTCGTCTCGGTCAGATAAAGGGTCATCAGGAACCGAAAGTCACTCTCGTCAGGCAAGGCGTTCTCGAGACGGCGGCGATACCTGTTCGCGTCATCCGCCGTGACGACAGGAGGAATGAGGTTGGGCATGACGAGCGCGCGCGAAAAATGCCGGAGCGACTCCGGCAGGACACCGCGCATGAGTTCGCCGTCCCTGAGGTGCAGGTGCCAGTCGTCAGGTCGTCGAATTGTCAGCTTCTGAATCATGTTGGGCGCCGTTTGAACCCGGTCATTGGCCCAAAGCCCTGGCGCTCGCGTCGTCCCCGAGCGACGGCAGTATCCGACTCTCAAAGATGCGGGAAGTAATCGGCCCTGCGTGCCGGAGAATGATCTCGCCGTTTGCATCGATCACGAACGTCTCGGGAACACCGTAAATTCCCCAGTCGAGGCCAGTGCGACCTTTTGGGTCGGCGGCGAGCGTAGCGAACGGGTTGCCCAGTTCGGCGAGGAACTGCGCCGCGTGCTCCGGCTTATCCTTGTAATTGATTCCGTGGATCGGGATGCCTGCGAGAGCAAGTTTCTCGAGATTAGGATGTTCGGCCCGGCACGGTGCGCACCAGCTCGCCCAGAAATTGACCAGCTTGATCCCGGCAGCCTCGAGGTCGTCTTTTCTGGTAATGGGAGAATCCACGGTATGGAGATGTTCGATCGTCAAGGAAGGCGTCTTGCGGCCGACGTAGGCGCTTGGCAGCTGGTCAGGATCAGGGCGCTCCAAGGCGAGGGCAAAAAGAACGGCGAGCGCCGTAAACCCGGCCGCGACGAGAATGATAAGGAACCGAGGCGACAATCTAGTCACTCTCGTGCTTCTCCGCTTCCTGCAACCAACGCTTGCTCCTTCCGGCCTTGATGAGCGTATGAACGACAAGTGCGGCGATGAGCGCGGTTGCGATGCTGTAGGCCGCAAAGACGTTAATCGTGCTTTCGCTGAATTCGGGAATCAACGTCAACTCCTCCGTGCACGAATTGCCTCGAGCCGGCGAAGCCTGACTTCGTGACGTGTGCCGAGCACGACCAATGTGACGAAAAGAAGGACAAACCCGGTGATGCAGACGACCAGGGGATAATAAAACGCGTTGTCGATATGAGTTTCCCGGTCAAGTGAGAGGGTCGAGCCCTGGTGCAGGCCCTGGGACCAGAAGAGGACGGCGTAGCGCGACAACAAGGCGAAGACGGATCCGACGATGCACAGGATTGAGGTCAGGTCGGCGGCCTGGTCCGTTTCATCGAGAGCTTTCCACAGGCCGACGTAGCCGACGTAAAAAAGCGCCAGGATCAGAAACGACGTCAGCCGGGGATCCCAGACCCAGTAGGTCCCCCAGGCAGGTTTGCCCCAGATGGCTCCCGTCGCCAGTGCAACCAGGGTCAGCGTAAAGCCAACGGGCGCCGCCGCCTTGGCCGCCAGCGCCGAGACGTGGTGCCGCCGTACGAGCCAGATCAGTGACGCGGCGAGCATCATCAGCCAACTGTTGATCGCCATCAGCGCGGCCGGGACATGCAGGAACATGATCTTGACGTTCGGGCCGTGTTGATAATCGTCGGGCGTGAATAACAGGCCCCAAGACACTCCGACGGCCAGTGAACAGCAGGTCAGGACAACCAGGTATGGAAGGATACGGTCGGATGCGGTCATGAACAGCGACGGATTCGCATATTGCCAGAGCGAATTGCGTTTACGCTGACGGGAATACGTGCTGTTCCGCATGGCAGACCTGAGTTCACTCGACGCTTGCACGCAAGGCGACCGCTGTCGCGAAAGGCATGGTAGCCGCCGACACGAGGGTCAACCCGATCAGGTACACGATTGCGGCATCATATGACAGGGTGGCGACGGGAACCTGTATCGCCTGAACTCCGAAAATCAATGTCGGAACGCACATCGGCAGGACAAGGACTGACAGGAGCAGTCCGCCGCGCCTGACCTTGAGAGTCAGGGCTGCGTTGAATGTGCCGACGAAACTCAGGGCCGGTGTTCCCACGACGAGGCTCAGAACCAGCCACAGGCTGGACTTGCCGGGATAGTTCATGAGAAACGCCGGCACGGGGGCGATAATGGCAAGGGGCAGACCGGTGGTTACCCAGTGGGCGCATGCCTTGGCCACTGCGATCCCTTCCGGTGGCAACGGGCTTGTCATAAGGGCCTCGAGAATCCCGTCCTCGTGATCCTGCCGAAAGATCTTTTCAAGCGACAACAACGACGAAAGCAGGACGCCCAACCAAATGACGGCAGGTGCGAGTATCTGGAGTTGCTCCGGATCTGGGCCGATCGCGATGGCCGTCAAGACGACGAGAAGGAAAAGGAAGGCCAGAGCAAGGCCGGAATTGCTTCCCGACTTGAGGGCCAATCCGCAGTCCCGGCGAAATAGTGCCAGCATCAGGCGAATTCCGGTCGAGGGTGAGTTTCCCGGGCTGACCTTGCCGAAACGGCGGGATACCCCGACTCGCCACCAGGTGATCCATTTGCCATGGCGGAGTGTATGGCCAGGTCAAAGGAGTCCGCACTGTCCTGACACTCTGGTTGCTGACTGGTCACGACCGCCTGCCCACCCGCTTCAAGGTGACCATCCAGGAGTATCCTGAACCCGGTGATCGATTCGGCATCCAGTGCCGTTGTCGGTTCGTCCAACAACCATACGGCACGACCGGCGGCATGAATCCGCGCGATTCCGAGCCGGCGATGCTGACCCGCGGAAAGCGATCCGGCGGTTTGATCAATGTACGGCGTGATGTTGAGCAATTCAGCCGCTTTCTGCGTCCGGATGTCTGCGTCCTTGCCAAAATACCCGTGAACATTGGCCCAGAACCGGAGATTGTCGGCTACGCTCATCGTCGCAGTGACGGCGTTCCTGTGGCCGAGGAACGACGCCTGGTCGAAATCAATCCTGATCGTTCCCAATTCGGGGCGGACGAGTCCCGCCAGGCAACGCAGCAAAGTCGTCTTTCCACTTCCGTTCGGTCCGTGAACAAAGAGGAGACCGCCCGGTTCGACGCGAAATCCAACGCCCGAAAAAATCAACCGAGGGCCGCGACGACATGCAAGGTCGGTGACTTCAATGTCCATGGGCTGTTCCGTGTGCCGCACTTCAGGATCGCGACGATCCGGCGATCGTTTCGTCATTCCTGTCATGTCGAACCGACCGACCCCGATTGGCGACGTACGGAATGCAGGGTTTTGGATTTGGAGGCAAGGATTCATTGGTTTTCCGGACACGGCCGTGAAAGGTCTGGCGCAGGGAATGAGCCCGTGCGCGAACGGAAGGAACACTGATCACCGGCGGTGAAGTGCTGACGCGGAGTCCCTTCGGCCCGCCTGCGGGACGGAGCCGCGCAATCGGATCAATCAAATTTGCCGAGGGCTAACCCGGTCAATCTTGTATCGCCTCTATCGCTGGTGCATATGCGACTCATTCAAGGTCAAGCGGCGGAGTTGGAGATGGTTGTCGCGGTTGGTCGCAACAGTTTCGGAACCAGGACTTCCCTGGATACCGGGCACGGTCACATCGATTACTACTCGATCCGGGCGGCTGAAAACGCCGGCCTGGGCGAATTTTCCGGGCTCCCGGCCGTCCTAAACGTCGTGCTCGAGAACATGCTGCGGTTCGAGGACGGGACAAGCGTCGATGCCGACGACATCCGGGCGTTTTCCGATTGGGGCAGGGACGGCGGCAGGAATCCCAAGGAGATTTCCTACCGGCCGGCGCGCGTGCTCATGCAGGATTTTACCGGTGTTCCGGCCGTGGTCGACCTCGCGGCAATGCGTGACGGCATTATTAAACTCGGGGGAGATCCGGAAAAGATCAATCCGCTGACCCCGGTCGATCTCGTCATCGACCATTCGGTCATGATCGACGAATTCGGCAATCCGCGTGCATTCAGGGTCAATGTGGAACGCGAATACGAACGAAACCTGGAAAGATACACATTCCTGAAGTGGGGGCAGGCGGCGTTCAAGAACTTTCGGGTCGTGCCTCCGGGAACCGGGATCTGCCACCAAGTCAATCTGGAGTACCTGTCGAGGACGGTCTGGACAGACCAGGATCGGGACGGGGCCTGGATCGCGTTTCCCGACACACTTGTCGGGACGGATTCTCACACGACCATGGTCAATGGGCTGGCAGTGCTGGGTTGGGGCGTCGGCGGGATCGAGGCAGAGGCGGCTATGCTCGGCCAGCCGGTGTCGATGCTCATTCCGGAGGTTGTCGGTTTTCGGCTGACCGGAACCATGGTTGAAGGAACGACTGCCACGGACCTTGTGCTCAAGGTCGTTGCAATGCTCCGCGAGAAGGGGGTCGTGGGCAAGTTCGTCGAGTTTTACGGTGACGGGCTGGATACGTTACCGCTGGCGGACCGTGCCACGATTGCGAACATGGCGCCCGAATACGGAGCCACATGCGGGTTTTTCCCTGTCGATGCCGAAACACTGCGATATCTCGAGGTTTCAGGACGTGATCGCGAAGGGATCGCCCTGGTCGAGGCTTTCGCCAAGGAAAACGGGATCTGGCGGGGAACGAATTACTCCCCGATCTATACGGATACGCTGGATCTGGACATGAGCACGATCGTTCCGGCGATTTCAGGCCCGAGGCGTCCGCAGGATTTCGTCCCGTTGTCCAAGGCGAAGCCTGCCTTCGTCGACGAGATGATCAACAATTTCAAGCGTCCCCTCGACAAGAACGTCCCGGTCAACGGCGAGGACTATAACATCTCATCGGGCAAGGTGGTCATTGCGTCGATCACATCCTGCACCAACACGTCGAACCCCTATGTCATGATCGGGGCTGGACTGGTGGCGAGAAAGGCGAAGGCGTTCGGACTGCAGGTCAAACCCTGGGTCAAGACATCTCTCGCACCGGGGTCACAGGTCGTTTCGGACTATCTTGAGGCTTCGGGGTTGCAGGAAGATCTGGACGCGCTCGGGTTCAACCTCGTGGGCTACGGTTGCACGACCTGTATCGGCAACTCCGGACCCATCCAGGAAGAGATCAGCGCTGCGATCCATGACCATGATCTCGTCGCCGTTTCGGTCCTGTCGGGCAACCGCAACTTCGAGGGAAGGATCTCTCCCGACGTCCGGGCCAACTACCTGGCATCCCCTCCGCTGGTCGTTGTTTATGCGCTTGTCGGAGACATCGGGATCGATCTGACAAATGAACCGGTCGGGCAGGATGGTGACGGCAGGGACGTATTCCTCAAGGATATCTGGCCCGCGACATCGGAGATTGCCGAGATCGTCGACAAAACGGTGACGCGTGAGGCGTTCGAAAGGAAGTACTCCGAAGTCTTTTCCGGGGACGAACGATGGCGCCAGGTCCTCACGACCGACAGCCTGACATATGACTGGCCGGCGCATTCGACCTATGTTCGGAAACCTCCGTATTTTGAGGGAATCACGTCCGAACCGGGCGAGATTTCGGACATTCGCGACGCGAGAATTCTCATGATGTTGGGCGACATGGTGACGACGGACCACATTTCGCCGGCGGGATCCTTCAGGGACACGACGCCGGCCGGCCGGTACCTGACGGAACGACAGGTGCCGGCGAAGGAATTCAATTCCTACGGTTCGCGGCGGGGTAACCACGAGATCATGGTTCGCGGAACCTTCGGGAATATCCGCATCAGGAACGAGATGCTGTCGGGTGTGGAGGGCGGCTTCACGAAAGGGCCCGACGGAAACGAGAAACCGGTATACGACGCTGCCATGGAGTACGCGGCCGCAGGAACGCCGTTGGTGGTTGTTGCGGGAAGCCAGTACGGTGCAGGGTCTTCCCGCGACTGGGCGGCAAAAGGTGTCGCGCTCCTGGGAGTCAAGGCGGTTATCGCCGAGAACTTCGAGCGGATTCATCGGTCCAACCTGGTCGGCATGGGGGTGGTTCCGTTCGAGTTTACCGGCGGTGACACGAGACATTCGCTTTCCCTGACGGGAGACGAATCGATCACGATTACTGGCCTGGAAGGTCAACTCGCGCCGGGTTCGGACTGCGCGGCGGTCATCACGTATTCCGACGGAAAGACGAGGGGAATTACCCTCAAGTGTCGTATCGATACCGAAGTCGAGATTTCCTACGTCAGGAACGGCGGAGTTCTGCCGTTTGTCCTTCGCAACCTTGCGGGAGTCGGTCAATCCTGAAGCATGAGATCATTTGCGCAGGCGAATTTTGACTTGCCACGACATTCGAATCCCCAAGCACCAATCCGAATTCCCGCTGATCAAGTTGGCTCGCAAGGTGTTTATTGGACCAGTTTCTTCGCAGGTGGGAAGATCGCCTAATCGTGAATTGAGTCACGACAAGGAATGTTGATAGGTCGATTCGCCATGATGCGCTTGATTGGAATTGTCTGTACGTCCTGTATCTGGGCGTTTTCTTCTATCCCCGTGTTGGCCGGACCGATTCTGGTTGAGTTGTACACGAGCCAGGGATGTTCGTCCTGTCCACCTGCCGATCGATTCCTGACGGAACTGGCGAAACGGGAAGATGTCATCGCTCTCGGAATGCATGTGGACTACTGGGATTATATCGGGTGGAAGGACGAATTCGCGATTGCCGAATTCACGCCGCGACAGGCTGCTTACAACATGCGTCTGATGAGTCCGTACAGGCTCGTCACGCCACAAATCATCTTGCATGGTGTCGCCCAATATGCGGGCGGTCGAATTCGGGGTGTTCCGGAGAAGATTGAATCCCTCCGAAAGCAGCCGGAGCCGGTCGAGTTCATCGTGGAGAGGGCCGGCGAACGGTTGACGATTCGTCTTGAACCAAAGGAGCATGGCCGCGAGGTCTGCAAGGCGAGTTGCAGCATTTACCTGGCTGAAATCACGCCCGAAGCAACGATCAAGATCGAACGAGGTGAAAACAGGGGGCGAACGATCCTGTACACAAACGTCGTGGCCTCGTGGAAACGGGCAGCAACGTGGAACGGGCAGGAGAACAAGCAGCTTTCCGGGCAGGTTGATCCTTCCGCGGTGCTGGTTGCCGTGCTCCAGGAGGGCAGGACCGGCCCGATTGTTGCCGTCCGCAAGGTTGACTAGTATTCTGACATCATTGAATTGATGGATACAGCGACTTCAGCTTGATGCGGGCGTCCTCGGTCCGGAACCGCCAGTTGACGGGTTTCGCGGAAGCGTTGCGGTGCTCCTGCCATGCGGCGACTTCACTGACCATGGTTTCCCGATCCGGGATCCGGCGGTCCAGGCACTGGCGAGACAACACATTGATCTCGATTTCCGCCATATTGAGCCAGCTGCCGTGCTTCGGCGTGTAGTGAACCTCGAACCTCCTGGCGAGGCGTGATGCCTCCGCCGGTTCGAAGGTATCGTACAGCGTCGACAGTTTGTGTGTGTTGAGATTGTCCATCACCAGCACAATGGTCTTTCCGGGAAAGTGGACATCGGCAAGATCCTTCAGCACCCTGGCGAAGTCCTGCCGAGTACGGCGGTCGGTGACCTTGACATGGCGCCAAGCGTCGAGCGGAGCAAAGATCATGAACAAGTTTGCCGTGCCGTTGCGCTCGTACTCGAAGTCGTATCCGGCTGGCTGCCCCGGGCGCACCGGCAGCGGTGCCCGGGTTTCCTTCGTCTGCTGCTTCGAGGTCTCGTCCATGCAGACCAGCACGGTCCCGTCGTCATATTCCCCGCTGTAGACGTCGAGCACATCCTCCATGGCGCAGACAAAGTCCGCGTTCGCTTTCGGCGGAATGCACCAGCATGTCTTCAGCCAGGGCTTGAGGCCGTTTTTTTTAAGTCTGCCGCACCGTTTCCCTGGAAATGCTGTCAACGATCTCCAGTTCCACAAGGTGCTCGCCAAGCAGTTTGAGACTCCATCTCGCGTGGCCCGGCGGCGGCTTCGAACAGGCCAGCATGGTCAGCTTCGCCTCACCCTCGCCGTCGAGCAGACGCTTCTTCCGGTTCACCTGAACCTTGCGTTCCAGTGCCGCCTCAAGTCCGTCCAGCACACATTGCCTCCGCACCCTCTCTATTGTCGCCGTCCCGATCTCGAGAACCTCGGCGATCGCCCCGTCGCTGAGGCCGCCGTCAGGGCGGCTCTCGTCAGCCAGAAGCAGAATGTGCGCCCGGCGGCGGCGCTCCTTGGACCCCTTGCCGCTGTCCAGTATCTCCTTCAAGTGCTTGCGTTCGTCCGGTTCAAGCCGGACCTTGTAGATTTTCTTGCCTGTCGAACTCATTGCCTGCTGCCTCTGGAATGCTCCCGGGACCAGTGCTGAATTTGCCGCTGAACCACCGTCCGCGGCTGCTGCCCGCCTGCCCGGAAGGATTGTTGCTTGTCATTGTTGCGGACAATATACACGGCCCGGCCGAGAGGGAAACCGCTTCAGGCTACAATCGGTTTGCCATCATTTCTATGATGTCAGGATACTAGTTCCGGAAGAGGACCATCGAATCCTCGAAACGGTTCCACCGCGAGCAGCTGGCGACCTTTTTTCTGGATGAATTGTTGGAAGGCGGGTCGGGTTTCCCGGTTTGATTCCGCATTGAATTCCTTGGAAATTGGAATAGCCCGGAACAGGTGCGGCTGAGGAAACAGGCATTTGTGCCGTTCGGGATGCTCGTTTCATCGCATGCCGCCCGTTTCACGGCGCCGCGCGAATGCGTTCATGGACCAAGTCGTGCGTGTCTTCCCAGCAGGCTGCAAGCGGCAAACGCTACTGCGGCTACGCAAACGATGGAGGGACCGGCTGGAGTATCAAGCACGTAGGCGGCACGCAGGCCTGCGAAAGCAGACAAGGCGCCGATTGCTCCGGCGATCATGGCCATGACCTCTGGCGTTCGGGCAAGGCCGCTGGCTGCGGCGGCGGGGATGATCAACATGGCTACGATAAGCAGAACACCGACAACCTTGATTGCCACAGCGACGGTGATCGCCAGGGTCAGCGTGAGGATCAGTTGTTCGTGACGGGGGTCGAGCCCGCTGGCATAGGCCAGTTCTTCGTTCAGGGTCGAGGCCAAAAGCGCTGACCAGCGCCAGGCGATCAGAGCAATGACCAGCGCGCCACCACCCCAGATCACAAAAAGGTCCATGTGCGACACGGCCAGGATGTCACCAAAGAGATAGGCCATGAGATCGACGCGGATGCCGGATAGGAACGATACCGCCACAAGTCCGAATGCAAGGGAGGAGTGGGCCAGAACGCCCAGAAGCGTATCCATGGCATAGCCCCGCTGCGCCAAAAGCGTCGCCGTCACGGCCATAACCAACGCCACCGCCACCGTACCCGCAAATATCGATGCCTGCAGCGCCAGGGAAAGGGCAATGCCCAGAATAGCCGCATGGGCCGTTGTCTCTCCGAAATAGGCCATGCGGCGCCAGACCACGAAGCAGCCAAGTGGAGCCGCTGCGAATGCCACGCCGATCCCCGCCAACGTTGCGCGCGTCATGAAATCGTCGAGCATCATTCCGCAGCCATCGTCGACGGGACGTCGTGATCGTGGTCATGATCGTGACGATAGAGTGCCAGGGCGCCGCCCGTTCCTGCGCCAAAGAGCATACGGTATTCCGGGGCCGAGGCGACAACCGCGGGCGTCCCTTCGCAGCAGATATGGCCGTTGAGGCAAATCACCCGGTCCGACGCGCTCATGACAACGTGTAGTTCATGGCTGATCATCAGAACCGCGCAGCCGGTTTCCCGCCGCACCGTTTCGATCTGGCGATAGAATGCCGCCGAACCTGGCTGGTCGAGGCCCTGTGTCGCCTCGTCAAGCAACAGGATCTCTGGCCGGTTGATCAGGGCACGTGCCAAAAGCACACGCTGAAACTGCCCACCCGAAAGTTGCGACATCTGGCATTCTGAGATGTTCGGTACGCCCGCCTCTTCAAGCGCAGCCCTGCAGGCATCCAGCGAGACGCGATCGGTGAGCTTGAGGAACCGCTTCACCGTGATCGGCAAGGTTGGATTGATGTGCAACTTCTGCGGCACATATCCGACTCGCAAGCCGGGTCGGCACGTAACCCTCCCTCGGTCGGGTTGGGTCGCGCCAACGATGGCGCGCAGGAGGCTGGTCTTGCCCGAGCCATTTGGGCCGACAATCGTCACGATCTCTCCTGGTTCGATCGACAGGTTGACATGGCGTAATGCCGTGTGGGCACCGTAGCGGATGCAGAGATCTTCAACGGAAACCAGGTTCATAAGCCGGTTTTCGAGGCGCAGGCGGAACATACGCCTTCGGCTTCCACAACCGTGCGTTCGACCTGGAATCCCGCCGCGCGGGCGGCGGCACCGAGGGCGCCCCTGGTCGGTGCCGATTGCGTCTCGGCCACGGTATCGCACAGGCGGCAGATCATGAAGGCCGGCGAATGGATTTGACCGGGATGGGCACAGGCAACGAAGGCATTCAGGCGTTCAAGCTTGTGTACGAAGCCGTGGGCAACCAGGAAGTCGAGCGCACGGTATGCCACCGGCGGCTGGGAGCCGAATCCTGCCTCGCGCAGGAGATTGAGGATCTCATAGGCGCCAAGTGCGCGATGATCCCGCAGGAGAAGTTCCAGAACCTTGCGGCGGACCGGGGTCAAGCGCAGACTCTCGTTTTCGCAGCATGCTTCGGCGGCGGCAAACGCGTCTTCAACGCAAGCCGAATGATCGTGCTGCGCGAATCCGACCGGGACGATGTTCTTGGTTGTCACGATTCGAACCTCTATTGTGATGTTATTTCATTTCAGATATGCAGTTCGCAATGTTATAAAATCACACGGAGATTCCGATGTCCAGAAAACTTCTTCCCCTGTCGATCACAGCGACATTGATGGGCAGTACCGCGATGGCGGACGTCCCGAACGTTGCCGTTGATATAGCGCCCGTGCATTCGTTGGTGGCCCGGGTGATGGAGGGAGTCGCCACGCCGAACCTGATCATCCAGGCGGGTGCGTCACCCCATGAGTACAGCCTACGCCCCTCTGAGGCCGCCGCATTGCAGGAGGCGGACCTGGTGTTCTGGATGGGTGAGGATTTGACGCCATGGTTGGAGGGTGCGATCGAGACGCTTGCAGGCGATGCGGTCGTGACGGAACTTCTGGAGGCGGAAGGTACGATCCTGTTTGACTTCCGCGAAGGCGCATTATTCGGACCCCACATGCACGAGGAAGAGGGCGAACTAGGACACGAGCATGATCACGAAGAGCATGCCCACGAGGACGCGCACGAAGAGCACGCCCATGAGGACGAGCACGAAGAGCATGACGAGAGCCAGGAGCACGCCGGGCATGCGCACGAAGATGACCACGATGACCACGATGACCACGCCCGAGACGAACACGGCCATGCACATGGCGAACATGACTCGCACGCGTGGCTCTCGCCGGATAACGCAAGCACCTGGTTGAACCTGATCGCCGCACAACTCTCCTCCGCCAATCCCGGCAATGCCGGAACCTACTTCGCCAACGCCGCAGCCGCGCGCGCCGAGTTGGAGGTGCTCGTATCCGAGGTCCATGGCATTCTGGAACCAGTACGGGAAAGCCGGTTTGTCGTCTTCCACGATGCCTATCAGTATTTCGAGGTGTCCTTCGGTCTCCAGGCTTCTGGTGCCATTTCGCTTGGCGACGCATCGGACCCGAGCCCCTCAAGGATTGCAGAAATTCAGGATCTTATCCGCGACGAAGGTATCGATTGCGTTCTGGCCGAGCCCCAGTTCAACAAGGGCCTGGTGCTAACCGTAATGGACGGGACCGACGCCAATACCGGAACACTCGATCCGCTCGGTTCAGACCTCGAGCTTGGCCCGGCGCTTTATCCGCAGTTGATTCGCAATCTTGCCACAACGCTTGCAGAGTGTTTGTGACATGCCCCGCGAACCGGCCGGTGCCTCGGCGTCGGCCGGTTCATGCCTGCGGCGCCGAACATGTCCGGGCTCACGCGTTCTTGCGCGCCCTGGCCTGTTTGATGGAAAGGCAATGTGCCAGCTTCGGGTGCCACCACCCTTCGCGGAAGACGGCCCCATGAGGTTCCCGGGGCGAAACGCGGGCAGGCAGACCTTCTCAAACCGGAAATTTCGACGCGGATGTCCCGCAGGAAATGGCAAGGGACGGCTCAGGCCTTCGATGCTCTCTTGCTCTGCCTTGCCCGTGCGGCAATCTGGTTTTCGCGATACCAAACGAAAATGCCCGCCGAGACGATAAAGACCGATCCAACAACTGTGAACAAGTCGGGGACCTCGGAGAATACGACGTATCCGAGAATGGCGCCGTAGATGAGCCCGCAATAGTTGAAGAGTGATAGGGCGGAGGCGTCCGCCTGGACGAGAGCGCGGATCAACATAAGGTGACCGATTCCGCCTCCCGCTCCGAGAATTGCCATGAATATGACATCGGTCAGTTCGGGAGTGGTCCAGAAAAACGGCAGGCAGAGATTGGCGCCGATGGTCCCGATCAGGGCAGTATACAGGAAACTCGTCCAGGGGTTTTCGGCCTGGCCAAGAAATCGCGTCGAGACCGCGTATGCCGCAAAGAAAGTTGCGGACATGAGGGGCAGCAAGGCCGCTGGCGTAAAGAAATCGCCGGCAGGCCTGATGATGATCAAGGCCCCGACCAGACCACACGTAACACCGGCCCAGCGCCGCCAGCCGACTGGCTCGCCGAGAAAAAAGAACGCAAATAGGCAGATCACGAGTGGTGCGACTTCAAAAATCGCGATGACCGTGACAAGCTTGAGATGCGGAAGAGAAAGGAAAAAGCAAACGGTCGCCCCGAAAAGAAAAGCGGACCGCACCAACTGCAGGCGAGGGTATTTTGTCCTGAGAAGAGTTCGGAGTCTTGGCGCTGCAATCAGAAACACGAAGGCGAGCTGAAACGTGTATCGAGCCCAGACAACCTGTACCGGGTGGTAGCTTCCTGTCAGGAACTTCGCGACCGCGTCCATGATCGAAAAGGCAAAGATCGCGCCGAGCATGAGGGTCGCACCGCGGGCAAACGGTGTCAGGTCGCCCCATCTCTGCATCAACGCTCTTCCGAAGGCTCGTTCGCAAGTGCAACGCCAATCATGGAATCGCGGGTTACCAGCCCTGCCAACTCTGACTCAGTGAGACCCAGGGTCCTGTCCGGACGTGCCGGAATGACAATGTAGCGCATGTCTGCGGTGCTGTCGTGGACGCGCACCGTTACGTCGTCGGGGATTTCGAGGCCGAACTCCCTGAGCGTGGCACGTGGCGATTTGACAAGACGGGAGCGGTACGCTCGCTGTTTGTACCAGTCGGGCGGCAGGCCAAGCAGGTTTCGGGGGTAACAGGAACACAGTGTACAAACGATGACATTGTGGATGTCACGGGTGTTTTCGACGGCAATCAGGCGGAGCCCGGCCGGGTCCAATCCCATTTCCTCCATGGCGGCACTCGCATCCACGAGCAGTCTCTTGCGAAAATCGTCATCGACCCAGGCGCGTGCGACCATTCGTGCACCGTTGGCCGGTGTTCTCCGGTCCATGGCTTCGATCGTCGCGGCAATTTCGCCGGCGGTGGTCACGCCCTTGTCGACAAGAAGTTCCCGTACCGATATTTCCATGTTTTGCCAGTAGGTTAACGGAGAATCTTCATCAACACGTGCGGAGTGACGATGTTCGTCCGCCGAGAGCGGTCGTTGCTGCCGTTCCGGATCAGGCGGCATCGGACCATTCAATCCGTTCAAGCCAGTGCGCAAAAACCTCCGCATCAAGCGTATCGTCGGGGCATTCGCAATCCTCGCCCCAGATCTCGCGCATCGTGAATCGCACGCGCAGCAGTTCGACGTCGCCGGATTTCAGTCCGTAGGCAAGTTGTTCGGGGTTCATTGTGGGTCCGAGTCGGCGTTCGATGACTCCGTTTTTCCCCCGAAGATACCAGGGTGTACGGACATGGCCGGGCGGAACCAAAGCCCGAACGCGCACCTTGTCACCGCGGTTCAGCTTGGCAGCATTCGCCATAGGTCGATCCCCGTTCCCGGACTTCCGACAGTTTCCTGGCAAGTTCTTCGGTTGAATATACGCCAGTTTCAATCAGTACCCGGTTGACCGCAAATATCCAGCGTTCGTAGTAACTCATGGTCTCGAAAGCGTTTTCGCCCATTTCTTCCAGCACGCGGCGAAGCTGATCCACGGTGAACAGGCCTTTGCGGCTCGTAATCACCATGAGTGCATCGATGCGCTTTTCCCAGAACGCATATTCGCGTTCATCACCGGAGAAGGGCTCCGATTCCTGTCCACCCATGTCATGCCACTGTCGACCGGGAAATTCGTGCATGCGCGCAGGTTTATTCTGCATGGAAAAGGCTATCAATCGCCAATTCAGCTTAATCTCCTCAAAAGGAATTTCGACGAAAAGGGATCGGTGCTGCTTGTACCAATGAGCGACGGATGAAAAGGTTGGCCACGTCGACGGCGCGTCGCGATCCGGCAAGGTCGAACACCGCGTCCACCTCCGCGCCTCCTGCGGGCTTCGCTCGCAAGTACCAGGTCCAGCTCGACCGGAGCTGCCGCACGATCCTTTCGGTGTCCCGCGCGCGAGGGCAGCCAGACGTCGCCTGGCATCGGCGCCAGTATGTGATTTCAACGTGATGGGCGTGGCGTCGCAGTTCGAGCCCCCAGCCGCCCACCACGCGCAGATTCCGGTGCCGGTGGGGGTGAATGTCCCCAGCATCCTCCGGCACTGCATGGAGCGTTTCGTGAAATGGGTGCACGAAGGGTTCGGGTTCGGAATCACACCTGACTTCGAGTTTTGCCTTTGTGCGATCTCTCGTCTCGACAGCCCCGGTCCTGGCGCCTCTGTTTGCGATCTGCCACCCGGTGCCACGGGAATCGCCGGCAGGCAGGCAAGGAAGGCGGCGAGCGCGACGGCGCTCTTTTTTCTTTTTCCATGGTTTGCGGCTCACGTGTTCGTGCATCAACCGGCATCGCGTTGTGTCACGTGACACCGGCCGCGGATTCCCGCGCACTTGACAGAAGTATTGATACCACAGGTATGGAACAGTGAGGCCGGCTGCATTCGACCGTGGCGACTTCCGTCATCACGGACTGTTTTCAAACCGGAAAGACGGGAACACCACGAAAAGTGTAAACCATGTCATCGGCGCTTGGAGCCGTCGTGACGCTGGAGAGTTCTCCGTCCTTTTCTCGTAAGTTCCGCTGGCTGGTTGCAGTCTGGGAACCCATACGCCCAAATGGAGCCGCAAGGAGAATTGCGCCGGCAGAACATGCCGTCGCGACCGTTGCACATAAATTGAAAGAAAAGTGTGAACAACTATTCGACGTCAATCCACCTGTCTCGAGGTCGCGGGGCCTTTCGCATAGATGACGACTTTTCTCTCCCGAAACAAAAGCCTCGGCCCGTGATCTGGGGACTTACACTTCGGCATTCCAGGGGAGAATTCGCTCGGTTCTGACAGATCGTGGCCCGTGCCAGTGCGGAAGGCACGTTCCTCTTCAAATCGGAGAGCCACTTAATGATTTACGACCTCGTGCGCCTTCCCTCGACACGACTATTATTCTCAACATGCCGTGTTCGCGACGTTTGGTTCGGTCCGGCGCCCCCAGGGTTTGTCACGACTTACTTGCTTGGTCCGATCACCATGACCATTTGCCGTCCCTCCAGTTTCGGCATGATCTCAACCTTGCCTGCCAGACCGACCGTCTCTGCAACACGGTCGAGAACGGCGAGGCCAAGATTCTGGTGAGCCATTTCACGTCCCCGGAAACGCATGGTAACCTTCACCTTGTCCCCGTTCGAGAGAAAACGCATCACGTTGCGCATCTTGACGTCGAAGTCATGGCTGTCGGTGTTTGGACGAAACTTGACCTCTTTGACCTCGATGGTTTTCTGCTTTTTCCGGGCTTCCGATTCCCGTTTTTGGCGTTCGTACTTGAACTTTCCGTAGTCCATGACCTTACAAACGGGAGGGTTGGCCGTAGGCGAAATTTCGACAAGGTCCAGCCCCGACTCGTGCGCGAGTTCAATTCCTCGTTCGGGATGAACGACTCCGACGTTTTGACCGTCGGGACCAATAAGTCGAATTTCAGGGGCGATTATGCGTTCGTTTACGCGGGGACCGGTGTCGCGCTGCGGTGGCGCGTGGTGGGGGCGTCGGGCTATTGGTTTCGTGTCCTCTGCTGCTATTGCGCACTCAACAATATGCATTAAATCTCGCCGGATCAATGCATTCGGCGCATTCTCTTTCCAGATTCGGATAGCACGTCAACTGGATTTTCAGTTTATCGCCGTTTTATGATCAATAGTGAAGGAATTATGGCAAAGAGACGCGGATCTGGTCGCCTGTACAGCGCGACGAACCGGCCTTGCGGGTGCCAAAGCAGTGGCCGGATCCCGCACCAGGTTGGTCCACGTCAAAGAGTGTCGTCTTGCGTGGTAGTATGGTTGGGCAAACCCCGCGAGATTGCAGTCTGGCGATGACGGCAACCCGCAGTCTGAACGATTGGGTCCTGCGCCTTGCGGAGGGCAGGGCGGTCAATAACGTGATCACGCTGACGAAATTGTCGAAGACACTCCGAAGGCTCGGCTGGCGGTCGTGCAGGACAGCGAGGCGGCATCGAATTCGAGCCCTGAGCGTGCTCAATCGACTTGACCCAGGTAGTGTGACGGGGAATCTCATGGTTTGGAGGGCCTCCGGGCAGGTTTGACGGAATTGAGGCCGCCGAAGATCTCGACAACGAGAAAATCCCGGGTTCACAAGCAGGTGTTTTCCGGGCAATCGGGGTTTCCGACCATGTCGCAAAGGAGACGGGCAGCGGCGAACGAGGCGTGGCGGTGCGGAAACAGCACGAGGACGAATTGCCTTGCCTGTAATGGGAACATTTCATAGATCGGTTGGAGAATGCGGGCGTAGCTCAGGGGTAGAGCAACAGCCTTCCAAGCTGAAGACGTGGGTTCGATTCCCATCGCCCGCTCCATTCCTTGAAACTATTGTCCGCAAGGAAGCGTCGTTCGAACCGATTGATGCCATTGTTCGAGCCTGTTTCTTGCCATGAATTGATCTAGTCTCGCACCATGGGCAATTCTAAGAATGGCGAGCGTTACCCAAGACATGAGCTAGCCGGCATCGCCGTTATCCGCGTGTATCGCCCACTTGCTGCCCTCATTACGGCGGGACCGAGAATGTTTCCGCGAACTCTGAACACCTCCGGTCAATCATCGCCTTCACTTCTATGGCGACCTGGTGAGACATGTTTAGATTGATGAGTGCGCTGCGGCAGGTTTGTGCGAGTTCCGATACTCGCCGAACGACCATTGGTTTCGCCAGGCCGGCATCCTCTGCAAATTTCTCAAAATGCCCTTTTGAAAGTCGATCAGATCGATACTCACCGCCAAGCTTCATTGCCATGTTGGTTGTCAAACCGGGATAATGGACCGTGCTGACGAGATCATAGAGTGGTGCAAGGCGGATATCAGGACCCGTTCCCACGGTTCCTTCTCCATAGAGGAGAGAGAAGTTCTTGGCGTGCGCGTCATGGTTGCCGATCAGGACATTGAAGTTCACCGCGTCCAGTAGTCGCTGCAGATCAATGAGCGGAATTCTCGAGACATTGCGCAGCAACGCAAAGCACTGCTTCAGTCCGGGACCGCCTTCGCCTTGATATTTTTTTCCGATGGAATCCCGAGCGCCTGACAAAAATCTTCCTGGTGCAGGCATTCGAACCGGGTGCCCCCGGATTTCTCATGGGTTAGACGATCGTAACGTTTGATCATTAGGTAGTCGATGTCGTCAACCTGCCGGAACTCAACTTCTGCCGTGGAAATGCCGACGGCAGAAGCGAGTTTCATGCAAACTGCCTCGTTGAACACGACACCCTCGAATCGTTCGATCGCCGGTTTCAGGATATGCGTGCTGGGCGCGCCGCCCAGCGGCAGAGAGACTCTGTCTTCCTCAATGTGAACGGCGATTTTGTCCTATGCGCCGGCGAGCGAAAGCCGGACGCCTGCTTCACCGGCCATCAGGGGACGGAGAGGCAGTTCCCGCAAGATCCATGCCAAAGCCACTTCACTAAGTTCTCGATACTGGTAATCGGTATCCGGTAACGGTTGACCACGAGAGATGAAGGTAACAGCGCCTGCACACTCGCCGCCGATGTGCTCCAGCATGGAATAGTCGTTGCGGGCGCTGATCCCGAGGTTCTTGGCGATCTGTCGGCGTTTGGATTCTTCAGGTAGGATGCCGCCAAAAAAAACCTGTGCATTCTTTTCCCCTGAACCGCCGTTTCTGCAACGGTAACGAAATCGACAAAGCGCTTGCATCCGGGTTTTTCAACCAGCTCTCGTCATATTCGAACAGCAACAGTCCATGGTCGTCCTGAATGAGACGCCCTACAGAATCCCTGTGCAGATAGACATCAAGCGTTTTGGTCATCGGTCGGCCTCGTCTGGTGTCGGTGGCGTCAGCCTGATCGTGATGCCGAGTGTCTTCATGACCGTCAGCACCTTGCCGAATTGGCAGGTTGGCTTGCCTTTTTCGAGCTCGATAATGAAACGCAAGCCAGTGCCCGACGTAAGTGCAAGGTCTTTCTGGGTGCCGCCCAGAGCTATGCGCGTATCCCGAACCAGCTTGCCGATTTGTTCAGTCGTGTAGGTCATTGTCGTGACTTCCAAATTCCCGTTCGGGAAAAAGTCGCCCGAAAAAGGGCAAGAACCAAAAAATGTTCCTGATCGGGAACTATCATGTCACGGGTGCACGACAATTTTGTGATTTCGGATTGGATTCAGCCAGCACGGCGCTCCCAGTAGTCGTCGAAGCGGTTGCTGTGAACCGCGCAACGGAGCGCGATTGTGGAATTGGCGCCACTGACGCTCCAGTGCATCCCGCCCCGTTTCAGCCGTCCGCCGATCAGTGACTTGCAGCCGCCCTCGACAACACCCGTCGACACGCACAGAGCCTGTTCCCGGAACCGGGGATAGTCCATGCGTGCGCGATTATTCTGGAAATATTCGATGTTCCGTGCCGCTTCGTCACAGTGGCTCGCGTGTTTGCGCAACGCGGCAAGGACGAGATCGAGGCGCCCCTGGTCGAGTTCGTCGCGTCGTGCCTTGCCCCACTGTGCCGCGAGATCACTCCCCTTCCCGTAGAGGGCCTTGGCAACATCGAACACATGCTGTTTGGCATGCCATATATCCACGATCTGGATGGCGTCAGGCACATGCTCGTCGGCGAAGTTCCATATCCAGAGAGCACCATCACCGAGCACCACCCGGCGGTCGACACCGAAAAAGTCGCGCCGCTCCATCTCACGCAAGACCCGTTTGGCAAAGGGAGCCGGTTCCGTGTCCGTATCGCGGGTTGCGATCGATTCGATGGCGGCATTGAAGGTGACGGATCCGGCATCGCGAACCGGCCGGCCCTCGCTGTCGCGGCTTTCGGCGGACCAGATGGTGGCAAGCTTCACCTCGCGGGACCTGGCCGAACCGTCAGGCTGCTTGCCGGCACGGCCTACGGTTTCCGACTTGCGCACCGGGATCCCGGTGCCGTCAAGGCCCAGGTAGAGCGTGGGGGCTCCCGGCGGTTCCGGCTCGATGATGTCCCGTTCATCGCGCGCGATCGCGCCTCCCAGGGCCTCGGCATGGCGTTCCACCTGCCTGGGAATGACCTCGAGGTCGGCCAGTTCCCGCAAGAGTGTGCTGCTCTTCTCGAAACTGAGCTCGGCAGCGGTGACCCCGACCATGCGCGTGACCGCGGGAGACAACGACGTGCCATCCAGGGCAAGGGTGCGGTCACGCGGGCTGAAGCCGTGCCCGCAGGAAGAGCAATGATACCACGCCCGCTCCAGGGTCAGGGGGCCAAGTGCCGTGGTGAAGGTCCTGGGCCGCCGCCCGACATTGCGGGCGTCGGCGCCACAGGCGCACGGCAACTCCGCAGCCTCCCCGTCCGACAGGTCGGCATTCAGCCTCGCGGCAATCAGCGAGGCCGCGGTCGAGATCGCGGTCTTGCGAACCTCGCGCTCCAGGACCTCGAAATCCAGCCCGTCGACCGGGGTGCCGGTCAGGCGCTCGATGTCCTTCGAGACTTCCGCCGCGACCGCCCGTGCGAAGTGCCCCCTTTTTCGGGGCTGTCCCCGCGTGTTTCCCGCCCTTCGGCACGCACCGCATCGGCAAGCGCCTCGCTGGCCTCCAGATAGCACGCCGAGATGTCGAGAAAGCGCTCATGCTCTTCGACAAGGCGCCGGGTCTGCTCGTACTCCTCGGGCGGAATGCGGACCGAGCGGGTACTCCCGCGGATCGAACGGTTGAGCACATAGCTCGGACCGTGCCCCGGGCTGTCGTCGCCGGCGCAGTGACAGTTGGGCTTGCCGCACTTGCGGTAGTTTTCGCGCAGCGTGCCGGGACGCAGGTCGCCGAGGGTGGCGAAGCGGGCTTGGGCCTCGTCCCTGGAGCGTTTCAATTCATCGATGTCCGGCATGATCGCCTCCGTGGGGTTGGAGAGTGGCCCGGAAGCCCGGGCGCGGCAACTGGTAGCATAAATATACCAGCCGCAAAAACAAAAATCAATTCACTGCAGGCCGCTCGGACAAATCGTCACAAATTTGTCGTGCACCCTCATGTCACACAAAATTTGACGAACAGGCAGTTGCCGCACTTGCGGTAGTTTTCGCGCAGCGTGCCGGGACTCCCTTTGGCCCGGAAGCCGGGCGCGGCAACTGGTAGCATACATATACCAGACGCAAAAACAAAAATCAATTCACTGCAGGCCGCTACGGTCACACAAAATTTGACGAATATCGAAGGCCGTGATAATTAGTTCGGTAACCGAACGAATCAATTGGACAACTCGTTGAGCGACGCGAAACTCCACTCCAGGCAGTTCTCCCTTTGTACGGTGATGGAGCACATCACCCATTGCGGACCGATCTCCCGGGCAAGCATCGCCAGGCAGACGGGATTGTCCAAACAGACCATTTCCGAAATCGTTCTGTTGCTGGAAAGGGACGGCTGGATCCACCGCACAGGCCGTACCAGTGGCCACGTCGGACGCAGCGCCATAACCTACGAAATCGTTCCGGACGCCGCCTGCATCGCGACCGTAGATCTCGGTGGCACCAAGGTTCGCGCCGCCATCGCCGATTTATCCTGTCGCGTGCCCGCTGCGCTGACCGAACCGACGGACAGACGAGGAGGAATGGCCGTCGTCAGGCAGATTGCACGAATGTGCCGCGAGGCAGCCAAGCAAAACGCCATCCCCTTCGGTCGCGTGCGTCTTGCGGTTGTCGGCGTACCCGGTGTGCCCGAGGAAACGACCGGCCGTGTCCTGATGGCGCCGAACATCCGCGGTCTCGCCTCCCATGACATTGCGGCCAGTCTGGAAGCGGAACTCGGATTCGACGTCATCATCGAAAACGATGTCAACCTGGCCGTCATCGGTGAGAGCTGGATTGGTGCAGGCGCAGATTTCGACGATCTTGCCTACGTGGCGCTTGGAACCGGTATCGGAGCCGGCATCATGGTCGGAGGAGAACTCGTTCGCGGGCATCTCGGTGCCGCCGGCGAACTCGGATTCCTGCCGTTCGGAGCCGATCCGTTCGAGCCGGAATCGCTAAGGGTCGGCGCGCTTGAGCGCGTTACCGCGACCGTCGGAATGCGCACGCGATATCGGGCGCATACCGGTCAGGATGTCGATGTTCCGACGATCTTCGATCTTTCGACGAGGGGCGACCCCGCGGCACGCGCTGTCCTTGACGAAACCGCGCAACTCGTCGCGAGGGCCGTGGCGGCAATATCGGCGCTAACGAATCCGGAGCGCGTCGTCCTTGGTGGCTCGATCGGTGGCCGGGACGAGATGCTGAATCGGGTGCGGACATTTGTGTCGAGGTGCTCTTCAAGGCCGGTTGAAGTCGTCGCGTCCCGACTCGGCACGCAGTCGACGCTCGTCGGCGGCGCGGCGGTCGGACTGGGCCACCTGCACACGATCCTGTTTTCAGGGGGCGTTCCGGGTGCGGAAATATCATTGCCTCCCGCCGATGTCGTCCGGCTTGCGGATGCGCGGCAATGAACGAATCCGCGGATCTTGCAGAACGATTTGCCGGCCTGGTCAACCGAAAGGAGGCGGTGGCGCTTCTCCGGGGTGCGATTGCACGGCAAAGCGTAACCGGTAACGAGGCCGATTTCGCCGGCTTCCTTGAAGCCCAGATGCAGGAACGGAATCTTTCGCCAGAGCGAGCCGAGTTCCTGCCCGGCCGTCCAAACATATGGGGTGAGCGCAAGGGGTCGGGCGAAGGACCGCGCCTGCTGTTCGTCGGCCACACCGACACGGTCCATGCTGGTGGCTGGAAGGAGCGATGGAAGGGGACCGAACGAGAGAATCCCTTCAGCGGCGCTATCGTTGACGGTGAAATCTGGGGCCGCGGCGCCGGAGACCTGAAGGCGGGCATCTGTGCGTCGCTTTCCGCTCTCGACCTGCTCGACACGGCCGGGATCAGACCTGCTGGAGACGTGGCATTCGCCTTCGTCGGCGACGAGGAGAGCGGCGAACCCGGCACGGGCGTCAGCGCAGGCATCAAGCACTATACCGAACGGGTATTATCCGGCCGAATCCCGCGGCCAGATTTTGCCGTCTATATCGAACCGACGCGGCTTTCCGTCTACCCGGCACAGATGGGCTTCTTCATCGCCGACGTGACCGTTTCCGGGAAATCGGCCTATTTCGGCATTCCGGAACTCGGCATCGATGCGTTCAAGGCGATGCACGCGATTCTCGGCGCGGTCTGGAAACACTCGGATGCGATCTCGAGCCGCGCGGAACACCCGCTGGTCGGCAGGGGATTTGCGCTTGTTACGCGAATATCCGGTGGCGGCTATATCGCCGTACCTGGCGAATGCTCGTTTTCACTGATCCGCAAGCTGCTTCCCGGCGAGGAAATAGAAGGAGCGGTCGCGGAACTCGAGGCCGTTATCCGTGGCGCGCCGGTCGAGGAAGGTATCTCCGTCGACATCGCCTGGCCGTCGGGACGTGACCAAAAGCATGGCGGGTTACCCGCCGAAATCGAACCGGGTCTCGCCCCGGTCAGGGCACTGTCCAGAGCTCTTTCAGCGGCCATGCCGGGGCGCGGCGAAATCGAGGGTGCTCCATTTTGGTCGGAGTCGTCTTTCTTCGTCAACCGGATGGGCTGTCCAGCCGTCTACAGTGCGCCGGGCGACATTGCCAACTGTCATACGCTCGAGGAGCGGGTGAATGTCGACGAATACATCGCCGGAATCATCGCGTTCGCGGTGTTCATCGCCGGCTATTGCAGCGCGGCTGACCCCGATTCCACTGAATCCAGCCAAAGGAGGGCTTGAAATGAAACTCAGAAACCTAATTGTCGCCATGTCGGCCATGGGCTTGATGCTTGGAGGCATCGCCGGTGCCCAGACCATCGGACCGGGCGGCGAATCAGCGACGCCTTCGTCAAGCATCACCGTTCCGGATGACAAGGTTTCAGCGCTTATGGCCGGCAACCACAGGGCCGCATTGCTCTGGCACGACCAGTCCGACTTCGTAAGCGCGGTAACCGCAGGTGCGACCGATGAATTCACACGTCTTGGCATCGAGGTCGTTGCGGTCACGAACGCCGCGTTCGATGCTGCCAAGCAGCGCAGCGACATCGAGACTGCGTTGGCAAAGGATCCTGACATCATCCTGTCGTTGCCGCTTGACCCGGTGACCTCTGCTGCCGCTTTCAAGGAAGCCAAGGCCGAGGGCGTCAAGCTGGTCTTCCTGTCCAACCTGCCAAAGGACTATGTGCATCCGGTTGATTACGCGGCGATCGTCACCGACGATCTGTTCCAGATGGGCAAGCAGGCGGCCGACGCCCTGGCCGTGGCCATGGGCGGCAAGGGTACCGTCGGATGGATCTATCACGACGCGGCCTACTACGTGACAAACCAGCGCGACAACGCCTTCAAGTCAACGATCGAGAACGACTACGCCGACATCGAGATCGTCGCGGAACAGGGCATTGCGGACCCGGCGCGCGCCGAGGATATCGCGCACGCAATGCTCCTCAAGAACCCGGATCTTGGCGGCATCTATGTCACCTGGGCCGGACCGGCGGAGGGTGTGCTTGCCGTGCTTCGCGCAAACGGCAACAAGTCCACGAAAATCGTCACACTCGATCTCTCCGAACCGATCGCGCTTGACATGGTCAAGGGCGGAAACGTCGTTGCGATCGTTGCCGACGAGGCTTATGAACTGGGCCGTGCCATGGCGGCGGCCGGAGCGCGCGCGCTCGTTGGCGAAGAAACGCCGCCATTCGTCGTGGCACCCGCCGTCACCGTTACCGCCGGGAACGTCACCGAAGGCTGGATGCGTTCGTTGAACAGGGAACCGCCTGCAAGCGTGACGTCGGCCCAGTAGACATCCCTGGCCCGGTGGGCCGTTGCGGCGGCCCGCCGGGAAATGGTCTGCCCCTTCCGAGAGGCCCGATGATCCGTTGGCTGCCAGCGATTGCGAGAGGACGCGACCTGCAAGGTGGCGTTATCTATGCCGGGTTTCTCGCAATCTTCCTGTTTTTCGCCTTTACACTTCACGATGACGGTTTCCTGACCACGAGGAACCTGTCCAACATCGTTCTGCAGACGGCCCCTGCAACGGTTATGGCGATCGGCTTTGTCTTTGTGCTCTCGGCCGGGGAAATCGATCTGTCCTTCGGCTCGATCACCGCCGTTTCCGCGCTGTCGGCCGCCGTGGTGATGCAGAACCATTCCTTGCTTTTCGGGATCCTGGCCGGGCTGGGTGCCGGGTTGGCGATCGGCTTCTTTAACGGCGCAATGGTGGCATGGCTGCGCCTGCCGTCGTTTCTGGTCACGCTGGCGACGCTCGGTTTGTTCGCGGGCGTTGCACGTTCCATGACCGATCTGCGGTCGATCCCCGTCATCAATGATACCTTCACGGGCATTTTTGGTTCCGGTTCGCTCTTTGGCGTTCCGTCACTCATCTTCTGGACCCTGGGCGCCGTCATCATTGGGCACCTCGTCTATCGGGAAACGCCTTTTGGTGCCCATGTGATTGCGACCGGCGACAATGCGGATGCTGCCCAGGCGTCCGGCATCAGGGTGACCAGAATTCGCCTTCTTGTGCTTGCGATCAGCGGCGGCTGTGCCGGCCTTGCGGGCCTGCTTTATGCCGGCCGCCTGCAGGCGGCGAAATACACGCTTGGAGAAAGCGATCTCCTGACCGTGATCGCTGCCGTCATCGTTGGCGGTACGGCCCTCAACGGTGGGAAAGGCACGATCATTGGGGCACTGTTCGGATCGCTCCTGATGGGAATGCTCAACAACGGTCTCATACTCATGGGGCTTGCAGTATCCGACCAGATGATCGTGCGTGGTCTGATCATTCTGGTGGCCGTGGCGATCTCGCTGCACGAATTGAAACGATCGGAGATGGCGCGATGTTTCTCGATGTTCTCAGACGGCGGAACCCGCAATTCGTCGAAGCCGCCATAAGGCTGCACCGCGACGGCAAGATCCCTGCCAATTCGTATGTTCTCGATCTTGACGCGGTCGAGGAAAATTCGCGCCTCTTCAAGACAGAGGCCGAAAAGCGCGGCCTGAAAGTGTTTGCGATGACGAAGCAGGTTGGCCGCAACAGCGGCTTTTGCCGGGCGGTCTTGCGTGCTGGCATTGACCGCGCAGTCGCGGTCGACATGGCATGCGCGGTGGCCTGCAACCGGGCAGGATTGAAGACAGGTCACCTCGGCCATCTCGTTCAGGTGCCCCGCTTCGAAGCCGATCCGGCAGCCGCCCGGATTGCGCCTGACTTCTGGACGGTTTTCGGGGACACGAAGGCAACCGAAGCCGCGCAAGCCTCGGCCACGGCTGGTCGCGAACAGGCTCTGCTTGCGCGGATCCAGACAGACGGCGACATCTTCTATCGGGGTCATGAAGGTGGATACCCGGCAGATGAGATCGTGTCCGTTGCGGACCGGATCGACGGACTGGCAGGAGCACATTTTGCGGGCATCACCACATTTCCGGCGCTTCTGTTCGATGAAAGGACGCACAAGGTTTCCCCGACGCCGAACCTTGCAACACTCGAAAGAGCGGCACACGCGTTGGCGAAGGCCGGACGGCAGGACGTGGAGATAAACGCGCCGGGCACGACTTCGTCGATCGTGCTGGATGCGCTGGCCGACGCGGGCGCAACGCAATGCGAGCCTGGCAATGGCCTGCATGGCACGACACCGTTGCATGCGTTGGAAGATCTGCCCGAAAGGCCTGCCGTCCTCTATCTGACCGAGGTGTCCCACCTGCACGGCGACAAGGCATACTGTTTTGGCGGCGGGCTCTACATCGATCCGGTTTTCCCTGACTACGATGTCATGGCAATCGTTTCCGACGAGTCTGCGACCGCACCCACAGCCCTCGCAAGCGTGGAAATTCCGTCGCCTTCGTCCATCGACTATTACGGCATGATCGATTGTACCGGGAAAGTGAAACCAAGAACCGGCGACAGCGTGGTATTTGGCTTTCGCGGACAGGCTTTCGTTACCCGCGCGTTCACAGTAGGTGTCTCGGGTGTTTCCCGGGGCAACCCGGAAGTCGAGACCATCGAAAACTGCTTTGGCCAGAGAGAGTGCTGGCCGGACCCCGGATGCTGACCATGACTGCCGCGACATATGCGCCGGTGCTTTCCTTAAAGAACATCCACAAGGCATTCGGTGGCATTGTGGCGATCGAGAACCTTTCGCTCGACCTCAGGTCGGCCGAGATCCTTGCGCTTGTCGGCGACAACGGCGCGGGCAAATCCACTCTCGTCAAGATCATATCGGGCGTTTTCGCACCAACAAGCGGCACGATGGAAATCGACGGCGAATCTGCCTCGTTCGGCGATGCCAGCGCAGCGCGCTCACGCGGAATCGAGGTTGTCTACCAGGACCTCGCACTCGCGGACCAGCAGCCGGTCTACATGAACATGTTTCTCGGCCGCGAACTCGTGAACGGCCCCTTGCGCCTTCTGGACCGCAGGGAGATGATTTCCAAAACCCGGGCGCTTGTCGATCAGCTGGATGTCCATGTTCAGTCCGTAAGAGCGAGCATGCGTGATCTGTCGGGCGGCCAGCGTCAGGGCGTCGCAATTGCACGGGCAACCAATTGGGCCAGCAAGCTGATCCTGCTCGACGAACCGACCGCGGCGCTTGGAGTTGCGGAAACGGCAAAGGTCGAGAAAACCATTTCGGGCCTGCGCGAACGCAACTTGGCGATCCTGCTCGTCAGCCACAGTCTTGACCAGGTATTCCGCCTTTCCGACCGCATTTGCGTCCTCAGGCGTGGAGTTCAGATTGGCGTTCGACGTACGGCGGAAACCGACAAGAACGAGATCGTGTCGATGATCACGGGCGTATACTGAGCAGGTCATTGTGATGACCGGCAAGACCACGCGAATGTTAGCGGAAACGTCCGAAATTCCACGGGTCCTTGCAAGGCAGATCAGCGAAGGGCTGCCGGTCTACTTTGAAGCGGCGGATTGGCTGCGCGGATTGTCACCTGACCTGTTTGTCACCTGCGCCCGAGGTACGTCAGACTATGCGGCGACCTACTTCAAGTATCTGATGGAAGTGTCCGCTGGTATTCCTGTCGCTTCGATAGGGCCTTCCGTCGCTTCGGTGTTCGACGCGCCACTCAAGCTTGAACGCGCCGTCTGCCTGACGATTTCCCAGTCCGGCGGCAGTCCGGATCTGGTTGCGCTTCAGGCTGCCGCGGCACGGGGCGGCGCACGGACGATTGCGCTGTTGAACACGGTGGATTCGCCCGTCGGCACAGCTGCAGAACGGGTGTTGCCAGGTCTGGCCGGACCGGAGATATCAGTCGCGGCAACAAAGTCCTTTGTCGCCAGTCTGTTTGCGGTTGCCGCGCTTCACGCCCGACTCAACCGGGATGAAGCCCTGGAGGACGCTCTTCGGCAATTGCCGCCAATCGCCGAAAGGGCGCTGGAGCTCGAATGGCAAGGCTTATCTGTCTCATTAATGCAGGCAGCTACCGCGTTCGTGGTAAGCCGGGGACCTGGCTTGGCGCTGGCCGGTGAAATCGCGCTGAAACTGAAAGAGGTTGCCCGGTTGCACGCGGAGGCCTTCAGCGCCGCGGAGGTTCGGCACGGCCCGATGGCGCTCGCCGCGAAGGAACTTGCCGTTATTGCGTTTGTCACCGACGATGCGAGTCGCCAAAGCGTCGTCAATTCTGCCCGTTCATTGGCAACGGCCGGAGCGACCGTTGCAGTCGCCGGCGCCAATGTGACCGGATGCGCGTCATTGCCGACCGCACAATCACCGCATCCGCTGCTCACGCCGTTGTGCCAGGCGATCGCCTTCTATCGTTTTGTCGAGGCGTTCGCGCGCGCGCGCGGGCTGGATCCTGATGCTCCTTTGCACTTGCGCAAGGTGACCGAAACGATCTGAAAGTTCCTGTACGAATTCGGATTTCGTGAACGCGGATTGACGCCGTGGTATCGAATGTCGAGCCATAGCCTCGTTTTCTGACACCCGTCCGTCCCAGGGCAAGCAACATGATGCAAATTCCACCGGTTGCGATCACCACGCTGCAAATGCGGTCGCCGTGCTTCCCGAGGTCAAGACGACGCGGGGTCGATCACGTAGCCGCCGTTGCCCGCACCTATGCGAAAAAGGCCGCATGGCTGCCGCTACAACCGACATGTCCCGACAAGGATTTCCCAAGTTGGCGCGATGTGTTCTATAACGGGCGACTGTCTCACTCAAACGGATGTGAATCGAAATGGAATCCCGCAAACTCGGACAAAACGGCCCGGATGTCAGCGTTGTTGGCTACGGAGCCATGTCACTTACCGATGCCTATGGCCCGACAACTGTCGATGGCTCGATGAAGATACTGGATGCGTGCATCGATCTTGGTATTACCCACATCGATACCGCCAACGCCTATGGAATGGGCAGCTCCGAGACAATCATCGGGGACTGGCTGAAAGCCCGCGGCGGCGAAAATCCGTTCACGATTGCAACCAAGGTCGGCATCACCCGGGATCCGGAACAGCGGCTGAATAACGATCCCGAACATATGCGGCAGGCGCTTGATGCGAGCCTGCAGCGACTTGGTGTCGAGGCGATTGACCTCTACTACGTTCATCGACGTGACACACGATTTGAAATCGAGGAGGTCACGGAAACGATGGCCGGTTTCGTGAAAGCGGGAAAGATCAAGGCAATGGGTTTCTCCGAGATTGCGCCATCTTCATTGCGCCGGGCGCATGCTGTCCATCCGGTCGGGGCTGTCCAGTCCGAATACTCTTTGTCAACCCGCTTGCCGGAATTGGGGTTGGTCCAGACGTGCGCCGAACTCGGGGCCTCGCTCGTCGCTTTTTCACCAGTGGGTCGGGCTTTGCTGACCGACCGCCCACATGGGGCCGAAGTCATCAGGGACATGACCTGGATGGCGACAAATCCGAGATTTCGCGAACCCAATCTCGGTCACAATCTGGCCTACAATGCGAAATTCCGGGCGCTTGCAGCCGACAAGGGAGTGGCCGCGGCGACCCTTGCCATCGCCTGGCTGATTCACCAAGGCGACCACATTCTGCCGATACCTGGAACAAGACAAATCGAGCACCTGCGGGAAGTTGCCGCCGGGGCCGAACTGCGTCTGTCTGAGGAAGACCTCGTCCGGATTGAAGAAGTCTTGCCGGTCGGGTGGGCGCATGGCGACCGTTATTCAGTCGCCCAATGGGCAGGTCCCGAGAGATATTGTTAGAGCGAAGTTCGACCAGGTTGAACTTCATCGGTGCGGGTCCGCCCCAACCTGGTCAAATGATTGATATACTGAAGAAAAATATACGGATCCGGAAGGGAGGACCACTTTTCACGTTCGACGACTTTGGATCGAAAACGGATTGTTCGATCCGGTCCAACTTCCGCATGGCGTCAATCACTCCACGGACCGAGCCGTTGGATTCTTGTCCCTTTCGAATGAAGGGAATGAGGTCGCGGTCGATCATTTGATGCGATTGTCTCAAACATGACGGAAGAAGGCGCCGGGCGGACCATCGCACTTTTTGCGACGGCGACAGCATAGAAATCACGCCCGAAGGGAATTCATGCCGAAGGACGTGTCCATGGCAAAACCCGGTTCCGAGTAGCAGCGGACGTTGCTCTTGTCGAACCCGAAGCGTCCCAACCGGGTGAAATGCCAAACGTTCGCTTCCTGTAGATTTCCATGTTCTTGACCATCGTGCAAGGATCGAAGGCACAATGTTCTTCGGTAGTGAATGTGCAGGTTTCGCCGATAAGGAATCCGATTCGCATCGCACGGAGGTGTCGGTCTCAGGGCCCGATGCATGGACGGAGGTTTCCGAATACGAGCTGGTCGAAATGGTTGGTGTATGGGACCGAGTCTCTGGCGAGGACAATGATGCGCGGGCGCATCGCGACAAATCTGAGCCCCTGTGCCCAAACCAGTACGTTCAGGTTTCTGGTACTGGTACCGGAGCTGTATCGAGAGGCGTTGAATCGTTCGAGATTGGGACGGGTCGAAATAAACTCCTGACGCCTTGCCCGAAGAACGTCTGTTGGAAATCCAGTAAGACGGCCCTTGCCGAAAAATTTCGCCGGACAATCCGCGACGATGGCGCAAGGGACGATTTCGCTGATAGTAAACGGGTTTGCTGGTGTCCATGGCCGAGGCGTCCGGTCGTCCGGCCGCATGCCTCCGTTCGCAGAGTCGGATCGAGAATGTCACACGGCCGGTGACCGACATGGTAGATGGAAAGGGCAGGGAGGAATGTTATCGCCCCACGGGAAGTTTGCTGGCTAACACGCCGCCGGCAGATCGAGGCTTCCGGGATCGAATTATGATGGACTGGCCCTGGTGAAGACCAGGGGAAAGCGATCACTCACGTACGGTGCGCCCGGAGCGATTGAATCATCCAGCAGCCATTCGGCGACACCCTGAACCGGATCATATGTGGCTTGGGCAAGGGCAAATCGTACGGCATAGCCCCGCCTGCGCAGAATTGAAGTGCGGTTGCCCATGGCCGCATGCACGATGAACCCGTCAAAGGCCAGAATGTCTCCTGGCTCAAGTTCCCAATGCGCGATGTCGTAACGGTCACGCTCGGCTTCGAAGTCCGGCATGTCGCAGTATTGCGGGTCCTCCTTGCGCAGGTATTCAACAAATGCGCCTTTCTTGTCGGTCAAAAAGGGGCGGTATTTCTTTCCCCAGGCATGGGAACCGGGAATGAACTCCAGTGTCCCGTTGTCGGCGTCCGCAGGGTCAAGCGCGATCCAGGCCGTCATGATCGGTCCGGATACCGGCCAATACGGCTGGTCTGTGTGCCAGCCTGTTCGAGTGCGGGATCCCGGCTCCTTGACGAACATCTGGTCGAAAATCAGCGATGCCGAACTGGATCGGCCGATGCCAGCCACCAGGCGCCCGATGCCGGAATGAAGACAGAACTCCTGGAAAATCCCGGGTTCGGTCCTCATGTTTCGATAGGCGAAATACCGTTCGCCACGCTTCAGTTCCTGTTCAACCGCGATACGCAACTGGTCCAGCCAATAGGTCGTCAGGGCTTGCCGCACCACAACGACGCCATCCCTCGCGTAGGGCTGTACCAGATCTGAAACGTCTTTGGTCAGAGTGTCCATTTTCTCTCTCTTTCCAGGTTCCCGACTCATACTTGATTTGAGCCCAGCAGGAACCAGCAGACCATCAAGATTTCTTCGGTCAAGTGGCAGTTGGCGAAACGCATCTGCACGGTACTTCCTATTCGCCGATGTTCAAGGTCAACATATTTTAACAATTCAATATCGAAAATTGCATCAATTGGTTTGGTCAGCGAAGAAAGCCGCAACCAGAGTCCGGGATTGTTTGAGCAACACGGCTGATTTGTCTTCCAAATCACATTTGATGGCGATTTCGGCGGCGTTGAGAAGACTGGGCAGGTCGGGATCATGAAAATCATTGTGCTTGGAGCGAACGGAAGAACCGGCAGCCAATTGATGCGTTTGGCTCTGGAGCGGGCTGCCTATGTTACCACAATCGTACGGTCGGAAGACAAATGCCTTGATCTTGAGGATGACAATCTAACGACGGTGTTCGGTGATCCATGCGACCCGAAGTTTCTGTCTCGCGCATTTCGCGGAAAGGACGTCGTCGTCTCGACGCTTGGGGGGCGAACTCCGACAAAGGGCTCGTCACGAGATAAACGCTTCATTCCAAGGCTAAGGACAGCGGTGATGTTTTTCGACGCGGTTGAAGCCGTGCGCCATACACTCAACGCGTCCGAATGGTCATTGGCTGCTTTCGCGCTCGTTTTACATCGGATTTCGTCAAATTCACGACTATTCGGGAAGTTGGCCGCCCGGATTCGCTGATCATCAAGGATTCCGATACAATCCAGTTCCATCGAAGCCGTGCCGGAACCGACATACTCTGTGATTGGGTTATTTCCTGAAGGACCCATACTGACCCTCGGTGCAGGCCCCATTCAGTTGATGCTTCGATGACCGGTCGGCGTCAATCGGCGACGTTGCCGCAGCGACCGATACGATCAGACAGGAAAACCCGGCAAGCAGGTCCGGCACCAATCGCTCCGATTTGGTCGGCAGCACATTCTCAGTCACCGAATTCTTCCTCGTCGCCGTGGCTCGTGCAGGCCGCCGACCAATCTCGTTGCAAAACAGATGGGGGCGAACCGCGCCATTTCCGGGGATACGCCCGGCAGTTTCCGCGGGACATGCGGGAACTCTCCGAGCGTGGAGGAACCCGCAGGACCAATGCCACGATGTGCCTTCGAAAATAACGAGACTCCCTGGACCGCCGCACGAGGACTCTATGGCGGCAAGCGCATCCCCGGCGCCAATCGCATTGGACGGGAGCATGACAAGACAGCAACCCGGTTCGTGCACGGCAGCAACATCTCCGTGGCCGCCCGAAATGCGAACGAGAAGTTCGGCGATGCAAGCCCTCCTCGAGTCGCCTGTGACGTCGGGATATACGGATTGGTCGAGCCCGCGACGACGTAGGGGCATCCGGGAAGCGAGACGGGCCGTCCCACATGCGCGTCCCGGGTTGATGGATGGAGCGTGCCATGAAACTATTGTAGCGTCGTGGCAACGGAGGAAAACTGCCCATGGCCAAGATCGAAGGGATTCGCATCAGGAACTACAGGGTGTTGAAGGAATTGACGCTCGGAAAACTGTGGAACACCCCGAGCAAGCAGCCACTGTCGCCGATGACGGCTGTCATCGGAAAGAACGGCGTCGGCAAGAGCTCCCTGTTTGATGCCTTCGGTTTCCTTGCGGACTGTCTGAAACTTGGTGTCGAAGATGCCTGCGATGCGCGGGGGCGCGGGGGATTCGAACGGCTCCGTTCTCAGGGGACCCGGGGGCCGCTTGAGTTCGAAGTCTACTTCCGGCAGGATTCGCATGCCCGCCCCATAACCTATCAACTCGCAATCGACACCGACAATTCCGGTCGGCCATTTGTATCCCGCGAGCGCCTCCGCCAGCGCCGGCGTGGTCAAAGGCGTGGTTGGCCCTTTTCCTTTCTGATGTTGAGTGACGGAAAGGGCGTCGCCTGGAAAGGGGAGGCCGCGGGACACCAGGTTGATGACGACAGGGAGGACTACGAACTTCGGCAGCTTGTCCTATCAATAATAGGCATCAAGGGTGCTGAAGAAAGCTCGGAAACCGAAGTCATCGAGCTTCAGGACAAACGCAAGCTTGGAATCGCGACGCTTGGCGCTCTCAAGCAACATCCACGGATTTCGTCATTCCGTCAGTTCATCGAAGGATGGTACCTGAGTTATTTTACACCCGACGCTGCCCGAGGATTGCCGCTGGCGGGCCCCCAGAAGCACTTGAGCGTCCACGGCGACAATCTTGGAAACGTCGTTCAGTTCATGGAGCGGGAGCACAGGGGGAGGTTCGAGAGTATCCTGAAGAGGATTGCGGCGAGGGTTCCCGGAATACGCAGGATCGACACGGAACGGAGCCAGGACGGTCGATTGCTTCTTCGATTCAATGACCGGGGATTCGATGATCCGTTCTATGCCCAGCAAATGTCGGACGGAACGTTGAAGGTGTTCGCCTACCTGCTCATGCTCGAGGATCCGTCGCCGCCGCCATTCATTTGTATCGAAGAGCCGGAAAACGGCCTGTATCACAAGCTCCTGGAAATTCTGGCAGGGGAATTCCGCAGCCACGCCACCGGACGCCGGAACGCCCCTCAAGTGTTCGTCACGACGCACCAACCCTACTTTGTCGACGCTCTCGCGCCTGAGGAAACCTGGGTACTCGAAAAGGGTGCGGATGGTTTCGCGACGATATTCAGGGCCAGTGAAGACAAAACCGTACGGGCATTGGTCAACGAGGGATTGCCACTAGGTGGTCTCTGGTACAGCGACTACCTGGACCGGAGATAGAAGTCCGTTGCATTTCGAGATACTGACCGAAGATGCATCAGGCGGTGCTGCCGTCGACATCATTCTCACGAAGATACTTGGCCGCAACGGTGCGGAACATTCCTGGCGAGTGCATCCGTATCGAGGCATCGGGCGAATTCCCAAGAATATTCACAAAGCCGGAGACCCGTCCAAGAGGATTCTATTGGGCCAATTGCCAAGACTCTTGCGGGGTTATGGACGCAGTCTTGATCCGGCCTGGGCGGCAGTCGTTGTTGTCGTGGACCTGGATCGCCGCGATTGCGAATCGTTCAAGCATGAATTGCTGGAAGTCCTGAATGCCTGTGATCCCCGCCCCAATACCCTGTTCAGAATTGCGATCGAGGAAATCGAGGCCTGGTTTCTCGGGGACCGCAATGCCGTGAAGGCGGCCTATCCCCGGGCCAAGGATGCAGTCCTCAACAGGTATTCGCAGGACAGCATATGCGGCACGTGGGAAGTTTTCGCGAACATCGTCCATCCCGGCGGTGCAGCACGGCTCAGTCGTCAAGGGTGGCCTCACATCGGAGAGGCCAAGTATTGCTGGGCAACGAATATCGCCTCCAAAATGAATGTCGATGCAAACCTGTCTCAGAGTTTTCGAGTGTTCCGTGACGGGGTGCGTCGACTGGCGAAAGGTCCGTGAACAATCGAATTCGATGATGCCCTCTTCGGTTCAAATGTTGCGCGCAACATTTGAACCGCATCGAACATCGTCTATTCTCCTTCATCAGCCAGAACTGGCGCGGCAAACCCCTGTATAGCCTCGCCACCATCATCAGCCTGATTGGTTCCACCACGACCGGCACGGGGCTGAAGGTCTACTGTAACCGGGACACGAACGAGTACACGACCGGCATCAAGATCAGCAAATCGGAGATCAAGGCCCTGGACATCCGGCGCGCCGACTTCCATGGCGACTGGAACTACACCTTGCTTCCGAACCCTGTTAATGTAGCGGTTTTTCGTGAAAAACCCAAAGACCGCGACATCAGTTTAGTACAGGTCGGCCGAGGCCATTGTTGAGGCTGCTCGCGACACAGGTCTCGAGAGAGTTCTCGTGACTTTGACTGCCTTGTTGTTTTCGCCGCGTTCACTGTTGGACAGGGTCCTCCCAATGATCGTTCGACACACGGTTTCGAGTGCGCAAAAAAATGGAGCAGACGCTGGCGGGCGCAGACATTGCCTGGAAATTTGCGAGATGCGGATTTCTGACTGACAAAGACGAGCACAGTTACCACGCAGAAATCGACCGTTTGCCAAGAAATGGGTCCTCAGTGTCGCGCACAGGATTAGCGAGCTTTTTGATTGATGTCTTCGAACATCCAGATGCGATTTGCCAGGTTTTTGGTGTCTCGGGGCCAGAGTAGCAGTAAGACAAGTTCGCGGCCTTCATGTCACCCGTTGGCAGTGCGCAGCCAACGAGAGCTGCTACCCCGTGCGATGTCTGCCCTGCCGCGGAAGTCATTTCAGCATCCACCTCGCGAAAAGAGGCCACAAATTTCTTCGATTCCGGCGACGGGATGATCGAAGTTCCGTGCTCCGATGCGTCGGAGGTAAGCCTTTCACTTTCGGAAGGCCATCTTGATCGAGTTCGGGTCAGCGCTTGTAAGCCGGCAGAAACAGAAACCGGAACCCATGGTCCTTGAGAACCTGTGCAGCAGACCCGACCATGATCATTTATCGTTTCCTCGACGGCGACGTGGGGTTCGAATGTTCAGCGACACTCGTGGGGCAAGGATGGAATTTGCTCCATCCGCAAATGGTCACTGGTATCCGCGGTTACGTGGATGGATTCGTCGAAACTGAAGAGTTGCGATTCCCGCCCTCGAAAAACCGCGTGCCGGGTTCAGATTCCGAACGACAAAAAATCGCACGCACGTCATCAGGTCAAGGAATCGCGGGCTCAGCGCCCCCGGATGCGCGGGTCCAGTGCGTCTCTGAGTCCGTCGCCGATATAGTTCACGCTGAGAACAGTGAGGGAAATCGCCAGTCCGGGCCAGATGACCCGCTCCGGATTGAGCGTCATGAAGTTCGTGCTGTCAAAAAGGAGGCGACCCCAGGTCGGAAAATCCGACGGAAATCCGAGGCCGAGGAACGAAAGCGCAGACTCGGTAATGATGGCGTTGGCAATTCCGAGCGTTGCCGAGACCATGATTGGGGACAATACGTTAGGGAGAACGTGACGGAGTATCAGTCGATGGGGCGGGGTCCCGATTGATCGTGCCGCTATGACGAATTCGCGTTCCTTGAGAGCCAGGACGTCCCCGCGGACGATTCTGGCTGTCTGCATCCAGCTCGTGATGCCGATTACGAACACGATCAGGATGAAAATTCCGGTTTCCGGACCGAACGCCGCGCGCAAGGTATCGCGAAACAGCATGATGATGACGAGAAGCAGCGGCAAGAGCGGCAGCGCGAGAAAGAGATCGGTCAGCCGCATCAGCGGCCCGTCGACACGGCGGAAGAACCCCGCGAGAACGCCGACAAGCGTGCCGAGAACCAGTGACAGGAACATCGCCGTCACTCCGACGGCCAGTGAAACCTGGCCGCCTGCAAGAACCTGGGCAAACGTGTCGCGGCCGAGTTGGTCGGTCCCCATGGGGTGGGCCAGGCTCGGTCCCTGGTTCTTGGCGCGTATGTCGATCGTTTGGGGCTCAAGGGTCCAGAGGAACGGTCCGAAAAGGACCGCGAGGCAGACAAACACGAAAAAGATCATCCCCAGGGTTGCGCCCCGGTGCGTCACGAACTGGTCCCGGACATCTGCCCAGTGGGATCGATGCCGGTCCGAAAGAGCCGCGTTATTCAGTCCTGACTCAGTCATACCTGATCCTCGGATCCAGGATGCCGTAGAGGAGATCGGCAACGAGATTGAAAAACACGATCAGGACCGCGAAAATGAATGTGAGGGTCTGGACGAGCGGAATGTCTGCTCCCTGTATTCCGATGATCAGGAGTTGCCCCAGTCCATTGACCTTGAAAACCTGTTCGGTAATGATCGCGCCGCCGAATACCTGCGGTATCCCCAGAGCGATAACGGTCACGACCGGAATGAGCGAATTCCGGAGTACGTGAACAAGAAGCACGACGTGCTCCTTGATGCCCTTCGCCCTGGCCGTCCTCACGTAGTCCTGTGTCAGGTTGTCAAGCATCGACGCCCGCATGAAACGGCTGATCTGGGCCGCGTTGAACAGCGCCAGCACGGAGACCGGCATCACCATCTGCCGGACCTGGAAAAGAAAGCTGTCCCAGTCGGTGACACGGTGGGTCGTGTCATAGATTGAGGGAAACCAGTCCAGTTGGACCGAGAAGACCACGATCATCAGGACGCCGGTGAAAAACGTCGGCACCGAAAATCCGACCATCGATACGAAAGTACCGGCCTGGTCAAACCAGCTGTACTGCCTGTATGCGGATATGACGCCGATCGGTACGGCGATCAGTATCCCGACCACGTAGGACATGCCCACGACCCAAAGGGTTTGGGGGAGGCGTTCGACGATCAGGTCAACCACGGGAGAACGCGTTGCCCAGCTCTGAACCCGAAGGCGGCTGCCGTCGCCGAACTGCATGCCTGTCCACTGCTCGAGGATGTTCAGGGGTTCGTTGACGAAAAACTGGATGCACCAGTAAAGGTACCTGATGTGTATCGGCTCGCCGAGCCCAAGAGACTGGCGAATCTTCTCCCGCACGTCTGGAGGAATCGTCAGCGGCAGGTTTCCTGTTGGATCGTTCGGCGCGAGATCGAGAAGCAGGAAAATTGCAAAACTGATGAACAGGAGAACCGGAACGGTAAACAGGAGCCGGCGAATTGTGTAGTTCAGCATCGGCGAACCGGCGATTGCGTTCTTGACGGGGTGCTACCCCGGAAGAGACCCCGGGATAGCACTGCAAGCGATGATTACTGACGATACCAGTCGGCGGCGTTCCAGAGTTCGCTGTCCCAGGTATTCAGGATGACGCCACCGAGCGCGTTGGAGTGCGCGGAAACGCGACCACGGTGAATGAGGGGAATCATTGCCCCTTCCTGCATCAGCATGTCGTTCATTTCCATCGCGATCCGTGCCCGCTCGGAGAGATCGGCAGTGTTCCCGAGTTCTGATGCAAGCGCGTCGTAGTCCGGATTGCAATAGCGGGGCATGTTGTTGCCGAGCCAGTTGTTCTCCGGGCTAGGGATTTCGTCGCATGTCCAGTTGTTCATGTACGTTTCCGGGTCTGTTCCCGAGAACAGGTTGGTGTACATTTCAATGTCGGCATAGAACTTCTGGAAGGTGTCGGGACTCGATTGGTCCCCTCCGAAAAACACGGAAGCGTCAATGTTTTTCAACTCGGTTTCGACCCCGATTTCGCTCCACCATTGCTTGACCAGCGCCTGCGTGTCTTGGCGCACCGCATTGGTCGAGGTCTGGTAGAGAATCGACAGGCGAACGCCGTCCTTTTCGCGGACGCCGCCTGAGCCTGGCATCCAGCCCGCTTCGTCAAGAATTGCATTGGCCTTGTCGATGTCCTGAACCAGGCATTCGTCGTTGGCAGTTGATGCATAGATCGCCGGAGCAGGCAAAACGTTGCAGGTGGCCTTGCCGGCGGAACCGTAACCAACTTCGGAAAGCAGGTTCCTGTCAATCGCCACCGACAGGGCACGACGAACGGCCGGGTCGGTCAGAAACGGGTGTGGGCCGCCATTCGCGGTCGAACGAGCGTCTCCAAGGTCCGGCGAAGGATCGGTCAAATTTACCATCAGTCTCTCGACCGCGGTACCGAATGCGGCGATGACAGTGCCTTTGCCGGCTTCCGACATCTGGTTCAGGATCGCCGGGTCGATCTGGAGATTCCAGGCGTAATCGAACTCTCCGGTTTCGAGAACTGAACGTGCGGCGGCCGCGGCATCGCCACCGCCCTTGAACGTCAGCGTTGCGAATCTCGGTTTTGCGGGATCGCGGTAATTCGGATTCGCCTCCATGGAAATGACGTCGTTGGCACGGAATTCCGTGACCCGGAACGGACCGGTCCCGAGGGGGCCGAAGTTCTGTTCCGTACATTCAGGAGCTTTTGCACCAGTGCAGTCCTGGAACTGGGCTTTCTGGATGATCGGACTCTCGGCGCCGACGAACGGCCCATACGGGAACGGCTTGGGCGTCGAAAACGTGACCTTGACCGTCAGATCGTCCAGAACTTCAACGCTCTCGACATCCGAATAACTCGTCGACTGCTGGCAGCCGCCTTCGGGGTGCATGCAGTACTCCGCCGTGAACTGAACGTCGTGAGCCGTAAACGGTGTTCCGTCCGACCAGACGATGCCAGGCTGAATCTTCCACGTAATCGATGTCAGGTCTTCCGAGACCCCTCCGTTGGCCACCGTCGGGATTTCCGCTGCGAGCCATGGAACCATGTTCCCGTCCTGATCGTAACGGGCAAGCGGTTCGATGACGAGTGACGAGCTCTCGATATCCTTGGTACCGCCCGACAGGAACGGGTTCAGGATCGAGGCCGCCTGCCAATAAATGATATTGACGTGGCCGTCCGCACCTCTTTCGGCATCTGCCGGCAGGGAAGAGATCGCCGCAAAAGCCGAGAGCGCGACCATGTACTTGTACTTCATGTCAGTTCCTTTCTTTCTGGTTGTGCTCGTAGCCTCACGCCCCCCGGTGTTGTCCCGGGTTCACGCTGACGCGGGCGCCGGGTCTGCATATAGATGGCACGCAACTTCGTGACCCTTTGACAGTTCCACGATCCCCGGCGAAACGGACCTGCAAACGTCCATGACAAATGGACAACGCGTGCAGAAGTTGCAACCCTTGGGAGGGTCGGCAGGCGACGGGACGTCGCCTTTCAGGATAATCCGCTCGCGGTGAGATTCGCTGAGCGGATCCGGCTCCGGAACCGCGGAAAGCAGCGCTTGCGTGTAGGGATGGCGCGGCGACCCGTACAGTTCATCGCGTGGAGCGGATTCGACGATTTTTCCGAGATACATTACCGCGACCCTGCTGGTCATGTGGCGAACCATCGAAAGGTCATGGCTGATGAACAGGTATGTCAGGCCGAACTCGGATTGCAGATCTTCCAGCAGATTGATGACCTGTGCCTGTATCGACACGTCAAGGGCGGCGATCGGTTCGTCGCACACCACGAATTTCGGGTTCAGAGCCAGTGCGCGCGCGATGCCGATCCTCTGCCGTTGCCCGCCCGAAAACTCGTGCGGATACCGGTTCATGAAATCCCGGTTGAGACCGACGGCATCCATCAATTCCCTGACCCGGTCGGTTTTCCTCGCCGCCGGATAGTCGGTATGCTCGTCCAGAGGTTCGGAAATGATCGCCGATACGGTCATCCGTGGATTGAGACTTGCTTGCGGGTCCTGGAAGACCATCTGCATCGTCGGACGGGCCTGCCGCAGTGCACGCCCTGAGATTCTGCTGATCGGTTTCCCGCCGATTTCGATTTCTCCGGCCGTGATTTCGTGGAGGCGCAGGATCGACCGGCCGACCGTGGACTTTCCGCAACCCGATTCTCCAACCAGGCCAAGCGTTTCGCCCTCGTGGATATCAAAAGACACATCGTCGACGGCCTTCACTTCGCCGACCTTCCTGCGGAAAACGCCCGCGAGAATCGGGAAGTGCATTTTCAATCCCCGGACGCTGACGAGCGGAGTGGACGTTCCTTTTTCAGCCATCGGCCGGATTCCGTTCAGGCTGGTAGAGGAAACATGCGACGTCGTGATCGTCCGCGATGTTCGTCCTGGCCGGATTCGCTGTCGTGCATCGTGCGAAAGCACGCGTGCACCGTGGCTGGAACGAACAGGTTCTTGGAGTGCCGGTCATGATCGGAGGTTGTCCGCCAATTGAATTCAGGCGGTCGCTTCGGTCTCCCCTGATGCTGGGGACCGTCTTGAGAAGGGCTTGCGTGTAGGGATGGCGTGGATCGGCAAACAGTTCCCTGACGGGAGCGTGTTCAACGATCTGGCCCCCGTACATCACGGCGACCCGGTCGGCGATCCCCGCAATGACGCCCAGGTCATGGGTGATCCAGATTATCGCCATCCCGAGCTTGTGACGGATGGACTTGATCAGTTCCAGAATCTGCGCCTGGATCGTGACATCGAGCGCAGTTGTCGGTTCATCGGCGATGAGCACCTTGGGATCGCACGCAAGGGCAATGGCAATCATGACACGCTGCCGCATTCCGCCGGAAAACTGATGCGGGTAATCCGACAACCGTTTCCGGGCGTCGGGAATGCCCACGAGGTCCAACAGGTACGTCGCCCGTTCGATTGCCTTCCTGCGAGAGAGCCGGAGGTGTTCGCGTAACGGCTCCATGATCTGAAAGCCAACGGTGAACACGGGATTCAGCGACGTCATCGGGTCCTGGAAGATCAGGCCGATTTCACGGCCACGAATCAGCCTGAGTTCTTTTTCCGGCAACCCGAGAATTTCTCGTCCGTCAAAGTTTACCCGGCCATTGCGAATTTCGGCGGGAGGCGACGGCAACAACCCGATGAGAGACATCATGGTGACCGATTTCCCGGAACCGCTCTCACCGACGACTCCGAGGAGTTCACCCGGTTTTAGTGTGAAGCTGACCGAGTTGACCGCGTGGATGGCCCCGGCACGGGTCCGAAACACGGTTTCCAGGCCGTCGACGTCGAGTATGGAACTCGTTTTGATATCCATTCAGGGTCGATCCATCCGGCGCACCGCGGAACTCGAGAATCCGCGAGGTGACCGTCACCACGCAGCTTCAGAAAAACACGATTTGGCCCAAGTCACAATGTCCGAGTTGAAAATTCCGCAGCATGGCGAGGGGAAGCCTCATCGAAACCCCGGGGAATCGTCCGAAGCCCCGGATCCTGCCGGGCTTCGGGAGGAACCACCAGCTGTCCGGGATTGGGTGGCGAGGGCGAGTGCGGCGACAAGAATCGCGACGGCAATCCAGATATTGGGTCCGTGGGCTTCATTGAACAAAACCATTCCCCAGCAAACGCCGGAGACGAGACCGACGAATGCTCCGAAGTTTACGAACACGGCTCCGCTACTCTGGATAATCCTGAAATACGCGATTCCCTCGATAATGCCGGCCGCGACGAAGACGAGGAGCGCGAATTCGGCCCCCGACCACTCAATGGACCGAAGTCCCGGGTCGCCATGCAGGAGGAACGCCGGGAGTACGATCAGGGCGGCGACCAGGGTTTCGCCAGTTACGGCCTGCAGCGGTGTCATTCCGACGGGCCAGAACCTTGAAACGTAAATTGACTCGAGTCCGTAACAAAGCGGGACAACGATGGCGACGGCGATCCACGGCAGGTGCCCAAATCCCTGCATTTCGAATTCCGGAAACGTGATCAGACCGACCGAGATGCACCCAAGGCCGACGGCGACCGATCGACGGAACGATACGGATTCGACTCCAAGAACAAGCGCGGCAGCGACGGCGATGACCGGAGAAAGGCAGGCGATCATCGTCAGGATACCTGCATCGAGCGCCGACGCCGCATAAAGCGTCGCGCCCAAGGGAATAATGTACCCGAGGAATGCGGTTACCACGAAAAACGCAAGCAGTCGTCTTTCCGGACGGACCATCTCTCCGCGCGCGGCCGACAACGCCAAAAAGGCAATCGAGAGAAGGACCAGTGCGAACGTGATCAGCGTCAAGTCCGAATACCCGCCCTGACCCGCACGTTTCAGCATGGAAAACTGGAGTCCCCACAAGGTCCCCATGACGATCATGAGCAACAATGTGCCGGTCGTTGCAGGAAGTGCAGGAAACACCTGTCTCAAGAAACCGGACTCCGGCTGGAGGCATTTAGGCGCCTGGCATCACCTATACTGCTCATCGCAATCATCGGGGAATCCCGAAAAATTGTCAGGCAGGTTCAGTGCAAGTCTGGTGTCGAGATTCCCTGACCTCGCGATCAGGGGGCTTAAACACGCTTCCCGGACGCGGAATGTCGCCGGGCATCGCGCATCGCCACATCGAAAGCCGCAAGCGAGTCGAACCTCGAATCCTCCAATTTTCTTGAACCATCACCAACCTGGTCCCGCGCCGGTTATCCGGCTCCGGTCTGTCATAGTTCTCGATCATTGGCCCCGTCGAAGCTATTCGGAATTCGCGGCGCGAAGGCAAATCTCAGCTGTCGCGGTACACCTTTTCGTTGCGTTCGTGTTGTTCTTGCGCCTCAAGGGTGAGAGTCGCGATTGGCCTGGCATCCAGTCTCTTGAGCGAAATCGGTTTTCCTGTCGCCAGGCAATAACCGTAGGATCCGTCGTCGATCCTCCGGAGAGCCTCGTCGATCTTGGACACAAGTTTACGTTGACGATCGCGCGTACGGAGTTCCAGTGATCGATCAGTCTCCTCAGAGGCGCGATCAGCCATGTCGGCGGGGTTGCCGTGGCCAGCCCGCATGTCGACGATCGTGTCCTTGCTTTCCGCGAGCAATGAGGACTTCCAGTCAAGCAGTTTCCGGCGAAAATATTGGAGCTGCCGTTCGTTCATGAAGGTTTCGTTGTCGTGAGGCCTGTAGCCCGATTCAAGTTCAACCTTGTTCATTTGCGTTGGAGGACTTTCAAAATGTGGTGCGCGTGAGTCGCTGCCGACCCGTTTAATGCGGGTCCGAATAACCGACTCATTTAACGTTGTCACCCCTTTGAAAACGCCCCTGTTTGTCGGCGTCGAGCTTGAGACCGGTTTGCACGGACAGCCAGTCCCTGATCTGCAGGAACAGAACCGGTCCGCTCTTCCGCTCGACGCCGGATCGGGATCCTAGAATGAGATGCGTTCTGCCGGACTCTTTTCGGGACCACACGACCCGGTGGCTCGGGGACCCATCGATTTCATGACGATTCGCACAAGTGCGGCTTGTCTTGGGAGTGGTGGCGGTCTTCAGGAGCGCGCTTCGGCTTGATCAGCCTTGTTCCGGATTTCTTTGCGATCGACGTCGCCTTCGGTATGTGGGAGCATGCTGTCGCCCGGCCGGAACCCGTACCGCCGCGCCAGCGCCTTGCAGACCGCCATTTGGAGTTTGCCGGTGACCTTGCTCACTCGGAAAGCCACGCGAACAAATGTGTTTTGGCCAGCATTTCGAACCGACCGACGGCACGGACATGGTGGTTGCTGTCGTTGATCCGGCGGCTATCCGGACCTTGACGGATTGCTTTCATCCGGCCAGTGAAGATCTTGCGGGTAAGGACGTCGATTGGCTTATTGCAGGACAGATCGACCACGAGCAGTTCTTTTCTTGACGCCAATTCAAGACAACTCCTTATGAAATGATTTGCTCCAATGATCCGAATTCGGTCGCGATGACTTTCAATTTCCGGAGGCATAGCTAAAACCTCGACCAGAACGATCGGAAGCATGGCCGACCAAGGGGTTACGGGATGATCAACATTGACTCACTCGAGTTGCGCCTCGCCGAAAGCGGTGATTGGCCGGCATGGTCGAGGATGTGGGCCGAATATCTTCGGTTCTATGGCTCGGAACGTTCGAAAAAGCAGTTTGAAATCACCTGGGCCAGAATCACGAATCCCGAAGAGCGGATGTATTGCATCGTGGCCGTGTCGGGGACGACTTACCCGGGATTCGTCAATTTTCTCTACCACCGGTCGTTCTGGGATGACGAAGACCGCTGTTATCTGCAAGACCTTTTCGTCGAACCGTCGTGGAGGGGGAAAGGGGTCGGGGCGCGGTTGATCAGCGAAGTCGGGAAGCACGCGGATTTGGCCGGTACGTCGGGAGTATATTGGCTGACAGGGTCCGACAACCAGACTGCCCGCCGGCTTTATGATCGCGTCGCCACCTTGACCCCGTTCATAAAATACGCCTACCCATAGATTTTTGGTCAGGTGCTCGGTCGAATTAAGGTTCTGAACACGCAGGAGGAGGCATCGTGCTGCTGTTTCTGGCGTTTTGCACAGGAGCGATTTTCGGCTGGATCCGGGCGTCCCGAAGGCGGCTGGGATTGGGTGACCGCGTCCATCATGCGGCCGTGTTCGCGATCGTTTTCCTGATCGTGACGGTTTTCGTCACGTCCGTTTTTTCCTGGCAATTTGACTGACAACCGGACCGGGTACGCAGGTTTGCGTGGCGAAATCCTCAGGCTTTGCTCCGTTTTTGAAAGCGCTCCTTTTTCCGGTCCGGACCGTGCATTTTCCCGTTACGGGTATTGCCGGTGCACGGTCGACCGCGCGTCAATTCGACGTGAACATGCGAGAAAATCGTTTCCGGAGATTGATAATCGGCCGGAAAGAGCACATTATCGTGATATGCTGAAACTTGCCCCTGTATTGCTCGCTGTTGCCTGGGGACTGTTCGTGTATCTCGCCTCGGCGCGAAGGGTACGCAAGGAACTCGACCGGAATTCGAAACCCTGCGGCGACAAGCGCATCAATGAGCTTGTCGCGAGGCTGGCTGATGAACTGGAACTGGATCACATTCCGGTCTTTGTTCACGAGTCACGGGAATTGAACGGAACGGTGTCGCCGGATGGCCGCGTGTTCATTACCAGGGGGTTCCTCGACAAGTACCATCTCGGGCAGGTTACGGCCGAAGAATTGTCAACCGTCGTTGCGCACGAACTCGGTCACCTGGCGCTCGATCATACACAGGCACGCATGCTGGACTTTGCGACCCAGAACGCGATGCGTGCGGCCCTGCACATGGTTGTCGGCAGATTCCTGCCGATCGTGGGCGGAATGGTCGCCGGATTCGCCGTCAGTCTGCTCACGGCGAAACTGTCGAGGTCCGATGAATTCGAGGCGGACAAGTTTGCGGCGTTGTTACTTTTGAAGTCGGGAATCGGAACGGAACCCCAGATTTCCCTGTTCCGCAAATTGCCGACCTTGACCGGGCTCAATGTCAGTCAAATTGCCTGGTTGACCGCAAGTCACCCCAGTCCTGAGGCACGAGTCGCAGCGATCGAAGCCATTCAGTCGGAGTTCAACGCTACTGCCTGACTTTCCGAATTCCGGATTTTGGCTTCGTGAACTGGAACGATTGGGTGGCGGCGGTCGGTTTGAAACCAATTCCGAGCGATCGTGAAGGTCAACGATGAGTATCGAAGTGAACCGAACGCAATAGTCGTCGGGGCCGTGGTCAGCATGGTCGTGGTCGCAGCCGGTTGATTTGGATATTGTCTCTCTGGAGTCGAGGCATTGCTGCACGATGGCAACTTTTCTATCATCGGAGTACTGGCCTCTCTTCCGGCTCTCAGGATTTCCATAAAAAAAAACAAGGATTAGAAAATCGCACCCGTTCGGACGGTTCGTAGACGAACCCACATACGCGCCTTTCATCGGACTGCTTACTGCCGGTGTGGTAAGCGTTCGGTAAGGGGGTGATGGCCTTTATTTTCGGCGTTTGATGGCTGTATTTCGGGGTTTCATTTTCTTCTGGCAACGGTTCCCGACATCTGTTAATCCGGCCGCATGTTGGATTCCGCAGGCCCTGTTTGCGATGTTGTCGATCCGTCGGCCCTGCCGCCGGAGGAGTTGACACGTCTGTACGAACGGGAGCATGCGCGTGCCGAGGCGGCGGAAGCCGAGATCACGGCACTGAAAGACAAGCTCGGGGAAGCGGAAGCCCGTGGCGAACTCAACGGACTGCGCGGGATCTTCGAGAGCAACCGCGAGAAGCTTGCCGCGGCGCGCGCGGCGCTGAAGGAGCTTGGCCGGAGCCAGAGTGCGCGGAACCTGCACAAGCTGGAAAAGAAGCTGGCACGGTTGCAGGGGCTGCTGAACGCCGCCGGTATCGACAGCGGCCCGCACACGATTGTGGGCATGCGCAAGGAGATTTCCCGTCTGAAGGCTGTGATTGCGCGACAGGCGGAGACCCTGAAGGAACTCGAGGCCGAGAACGAAAGGCTCCGCTCGGCGCGTGCGACGCATGAGAAGGCACGTTTCGGGAGCACCAGCGAGAAGAAGAGCGGGAAGGGGTCCGGATCCGGCAGCAGCCGGAAACGTGGCCAGCAGGCGGACAAGCCCGGGCACGGCCGGACACCGCGTCCGGACATGGAGCGCAAGTCCGAGGCTCACGACCCGCCGGAGGAGGAGCGTGTCTGTCCCTGCTGCGGCCTTCCCTACGTGAAGAACGGCAGCCATGACTCCTAGACCATCGAGATCGAGGTCAAGGCGCATGTCCGGATCATCCAACGCAACCGCTGGCGGCGCAACTGCACCTGTGCGTCGGCGCCGCAGGAGGTTTCGGCGCCCCCGGTTCCCCGGCTGTTTCCCCACACCGCCTACGGCATCAGCTTCTGGGTCTGTTTCCTGTTCGAGTGTTTCGCCTGCCACCGGCCGCTGAACCGGGTCGCGGCATGGATGCGCGACCAGGGGCTGCCGGTCTCGCCCGGGACCCTGGGCTCCAGCATCCACAGGCTGATTCCGTTGTTCGCGCCGCTGTAGGGTCCCGGAATATTATGGTTTGAGACGGCTGGTTTTTCCCACGTTCCCTGCGGGCGTTTTTTTCAATGATTCAGGGACAAACCGGGACGGATTTTCTTCCCCAAGCAGGGTTTTTCAAGTAGCAACCCTGTCAGTTTGAAAGCATATCAAGCAGCTTTTTTGGCGCAGGCCGGTCGCGGCCGGTTGCTTTCGCTTGCCTGCCGGTCTTTCCGGTCGGCGGGACGCCACGAATGGCCTGAGACAGAAAAGGGTGGCCCGCGCGATTTTGCCCCTCGCCGGGCCATGGGCAGCCAGTACAACTACGCTTTGAGACAGAACTGACCGCCGAGGAGTATGTTAGCCGCGAGGAGTGGAGGAACGCAAGCTTTCCTCCCTGCCTGAAAGGCCGTTGCGGGCGCGACTGCGGGCTGATGCGTCACGGGACCTACGGGCGGAAGACGCCGGTTCCGATGCGCGTTGCCCGCTTCGACTGCGGTGACTGCCAGACCACGATCAGCCGTCTACCGGATTTCGCCGCGGCGCGGTGCCGCGGTTCGCTGCAGGAGATCGAGGACGCCATGATCGTTCTCGCCGAGGCCCCGAGCCTTTGGGCGGCGGCCCGGCGCCTGTTTCCTCACCGTGACGAGTTGTCGAACGCGATCCGCGATCTTCTTGGCGCATTCATGGCGGTTTTGCTCTTCCTGGAGGCCGTGGTCACGCTGCGGCCTGACCTGTTCAGGGGATGCCCGGCGGACCTGGTGTCGATGCGCGCTGCGCTCGGCACCGAAACGCTGCTGGTCGACCTGCGCCGGGAGATGACGGCCCAGCTGCAATTCCTGCCGCCTCCCGTCGGATTCCGGCCTCCCGGGAAGGGTGGGAAATCCCCGACCGGGCCTCCAACACTATTCGAACCCTGTTCCGGGGCCACCGATCGCGGCAGATGGGGCGGTTCCTGAATGAGGACGCCGGAGGCATCGTTGAGGAGCAACAGGTGCTGCGGGCCGGCATGGAGACGGCGGTGTGGTTCAACGTCGACGACACCGGCGCCCGCCACAAGGCCGAGAACGGCTATTGCACGGCGGTTGGCAATGATTTCTTCACGCATTTCCGGTCCACCGGCTCGAAGAGCCGCCTCGACTTCCTTGAGCACCTCTGTGCGGGGGAGGAGACGTACACCATCAACGACGCCGCACTCGACTACATGCGGACAAGGAAGCTGTCGGAGAAATGCATCGCGCTTCTCGCCGCCCACGGGCAGCGGCGCTTCGGTGACGGCGATGAGTGGCGGGCCCATCTGGAGGTGCTGGGCATCGCCGGGACGAAAGGCCCGGCGACGATCGCCACGGAGGGCGCGCTCTGGGGGACGATCTGCGATGGCGGGCGTATAGCCGGAACCGTGATCCTGAGCGACGATGCCGGGCAGTTCAATGTCGGCGACCTCCATGCCCTGTGCTGGATTCACGCTGAACGGAACATTCGCAAGCTGGACGGAAGCACCCCGTACCAGCATGAACGGGTCGATGGGGTGCTCGACAGGGTCTGGAAGCTCTACCGCAGTCTTGGCCGCTACCGGAAGCGTCCCACCGCGTTGCGCAAGCGTGTCATGGAGAAGCGGTTCGACCAACTCTTCGGCACCATCACCGGTTACGCCAGCCTCGACCGGTTGATCAAGCGGCTGAAGAAGAACAAGGACGAGCTCCTGCGCGTGCTCGACCATCCGGAGACACCGCTGCACACGAACCAGATCGAGAACGACGTTCGCTCCCACGTCACCCGGCGCAAGGTCTCGTTCGGAACCCGGAGCGAGGCCGGGCGCGCGGCACGGGACGGCTATCTCGGAGCGTTGAAGACCTGCAACAAGCTCCGCGTGTCGTTCTGGGACTATGTGAGGAACCGTCGTCTTGGCGTTGCCGGTGCTCCCGAAGTGCCGAGGCTCGCCGACCTCATCAGGCAGCGCGCCGCGACCTGACACTCTCCGACCCGACACCGTCGGAGCGCATCCGGAAATCATCCGGTCCGGAGAACTCGCCAGTACCGCCCGTCGAAGCCAATCTTGACCTCCAGGAAGTGCCCGAACACGACGTCAGGGTCAGCAGCGATTCCCGGAAAGTTGCCCCTATTACATTTTCTGGCAAGCACTATATAAGCCCCCTTCATTACGCAAAAGGAAACTGCGGCCGCGCAGGCCTTCATGGATAGCCTCACGGTCGACCAGAGAGAACAGGCCGTTCGTGCCGCGGAACCCATCGACCTCTTGCTGGGACCCGGAATGTTTGGCGCGACAGTTGCGCCGGAAGGTATCAAGGGCAGCGACCTGACGGCCATGCAGAGATTGCTGCTCCTGGATGTGATCTAGGCCCGCTTGGGTTTCATGAACAGTGACGACTATGCCGATAAAATGCAAACCGTGGTGGCCGAAATCGAGGACACGCACTTTGGATGGTGGGGGCAGCAAGATGCCCTGGGCGCCGTGTACTTCCGCGTGACCAGCCCGTCCCTCGTGCTCGAATACGCGTCGCAAGACGGTGACGGCACCGCAGATCACGCCCACAGCATGTATCGTGAACTTGACAACGACTACGGTTCCGCGTGGGTCGGGTCCAATTGAACCAGGCTGGATTCGTTCATGCTGTATGGGACCGGCATGATCGGGCAAATCAATCGCCGCAAAGACCCTTACAGATCAAGGATGGCTGGCAGGACCGGGCGTGCCACAGTCGTGGCCAGGACGCTTTCCGGTTTCTTGGTGAGGAAGAGGCGAACCGGAAACGACGATTTCGCCTGGATGCTGGGAAAAGACAGTTCCTTCCGGTCAACCAACCGGTGACGAAACGCTATGTCAGGAAGGCGCCATTGATGCTTGGGCGTAACGAAACCAAGCAGCGACGCGGAGGGAATCGCAATCTGCCCACCCGTCTGCGAATCACCGCAAGCACTATAGCTGTGACGATTTGCAGCCCGAAGTGCGTTCGACCGCGACCGCGGTACTCGGGACCGTCTCAAACAGCCTGCACTCCCCTGTCGGTACAGGCGTCGGAACGATTAACACGCCGGCTGTCGGGACACGCGACACGCGACACCTGAGCGACAATGAGCTGACCCAATTCTCGATTTCAGAGGCGATTTCAGCGACAGTTTGCCAGATCGAAAAAGGTGTCCTTGCCCACTGCCGACGTTTCCGTCATTTCTCGGCAGATCTCTCGAGCCGTCCGGTCGCGTCGTCCGTTGGAGAGGTGGGCCTACAGCGCAAGACGGGTTTCATCGCCGGGCATTGTGAATGCCGGCAAGTCAGCCGGCAAGACAATGGACACGGTGAGTTCACGAAGTGGAAGTGACATGGGCGGCGATGTTGTTTGCCTGAATGTCCCAGCCTTGGGTGTTGCCGCGCAGAACTTCATTGCGGCGCGGTTCAGGTATCGCGTCGAAACCGCTCTCGACGATGGTCAAACGGGTTCCGTCCGTTGTTGGTTCCAGGCGAAATTCGACAAGCGTCATTGGCTGCTCGGAAATGTCAACTCCGGACTTCTCGTCGAAATCGTGCCATCTGAATGACAAAATCTGCTCGTGATCCATGCACTCAATAACCGCACGCCATGGAAGGTGTTCGCAGCCCGGATAGGCCATCATGCCCGTTGACACGGTTCCGGTTTTGAACGGGCCATCCAGCTTGACACGGAACCACTGTCCAAACTCCACGGGATCGGTCAAGGCGTGCCAAACCCGCGAAACTGGCGCTTCCAGATCAATTGTCTTGACGATACGTTCGGTCACCGGGACTCTCCCTGTTTTCTGTCTTCTCGGCACGCCATTACCAAATGGCAACCACATGTTTGCAAAAATAGAGGGCGCGCGCCGCGTGACACGTTTTCCTTGGGGAATTATATCGATAAGTCACATTTAAGCGACCATTCGATCGATTTCACGGGTCACAGGGGTTGCCAACGCAAATGCCCCTCGCCGTGCAGAAGCGCCAATCCCTGACGCCATGATGTTGCGGGCCGCGTTCAGGTCCGCATGATCCGCGTGGCCGCAGGCCACGCACGTGAATTCAGCCTGCGACGGGCGGGAAGCCTTGTCCACCCTTCCGCACGCATTGCAGGTCTGTGACGTAAAGGCAGGATCGATCTCCACCAATGCGCACTTGTAGGCGAGCTTCTCCTTCACGGAGTGCCAGCCGGTGCTCAGGATCTCCCTGTTGAGGCCGGACTTGGCCTTCACCTTCGTGCCGGGGTTCTCGAGCGTGCCCCTTGCCGATTTGGTCATCCCTGCCGTGTTGAGCTTCTCGACAATCACCGTGCCCGCCCGGTTCGCGATCCGGCGGCTGACCTGGTGCCGCCAGTTCCTGCGTCGATTGGTCCGCTTCCGAAGCAGGCATTGCAGCCGCTTCCTGGTCCGCTGTCTCCGGTTGGAACCCTTGCGCCGGCGGGCAAGCCGGCGCTGGTTGCGCCCGATCTTCGCATCAAGCCGGCTCGTATCGGGCGCGGCGATGATCTCCGCCTCTCCGGTCGTGTCCACCACCGCCACCTGCCGGACGTTCATGTCCACGCCCGCCAAGACCCCGGTGTCGGGACGCTCCTCAGCCTCGACCTCGTAGCAGACGGTGACATACCACTTGCCGGCGATCTTCCTGATCACGGCTTTCACCGGCTTGCCCTCGGGATACGGGTTGCTTCCGCCGGATGCGCATGGGACCAACCCTCGGGACATTGATCATGTCGTCCCTGATGGTGACGGCTTCGGGAATGGTGAAGGACGGCGTCGACCCGTGGCGGGACTTGAAGCGTGGATGTCCTGCCTCGCCCCTGAAGAACGCCTTCCACGCATCGGCCTGGTCCTTGAGCACGTACCGGGTGATGGTGAAGGAGTATGCGCAAAGCCACGGGATTTCGTTGCGGAGGCTGGTGAACTCCTTGCCGAGCGAGAAGAAGGAAACCGACGGAGGTTTCTCCCCGTTGGCCTTCGCCTCCTCAAAGGCGTCATTGTGCTGCCCCAGCATCGTGTTCCAGACGAAGCGGCAGGCGCCCGCCTGTCCAGCCAGGCGCCGTGCGTTCGCCCTGGAGCCGGGCAGAAGCCGGTAGATGATGTTGCGGTATGTGGAAGTTTCGTTCACGCGGTCTGGCCTTCGGCACAAGGTTCGTCTGGTGACGGGAAAGGCTGGCTTCCCGTCACGCGCTCACTATACTATCTGCCTGAATTGCCAAGGGATTATACCGAGTTGGCAGCCGGAATGTGACTTTTCGATATAATCCCCTTTCCTTGCGAGGGACGAAGGAACCCCGGCGGTGAGAATTCGAGCCTGCCAGGACCTCAGGCAAGACAATCCGATTCACGCTGATTCCGCAGAGCGAGTGGCAGGTCGAATTGTCGATTGATGCACGCGTGCAGAATGTCTCGCATGTGCGGTTGGCCAACGCCGGGAAACGCGGTGTACTGCACGTGGGGCGGGCAGGTGACGCGGTTCAGGTGGCCGCAGCGCGGGTCAGCGACAGTCGGGCGGTTTCCAGGTGTTCCTTCATCAGCATCGCCGCACGCTCCGGTTCCCGTGCGCGGATCGCGTTCATGATCTGTCGATGCTGGTGATTGTACCGGGTGATCGTCTGACGGTTCAGGGTCGCTTCGCGCATGCGTTTCCACTCGTTTTGGTGGCGAACAAGGTTCACCCTGGAAACCAGCCAGACCAGGAGGGAGTTTCCGGTTGCCTGGGCAAGTGCTTCATGGAACAGTCCGTCCGCCTCGGCGAACGCGATCGGGTCGTCCAGGTTGCTTTCCATTTGGGAAAGCAGGTCCTCGAGCATATCGAATTCGGCCTTGCGGCCGTGGAGAACGGCGAGTCGGCAGACATGGGGTTCAAGTGCGAATCTCGCGTCGACAAGTTCAAGCGGCCGTGCGTTGGCGAATAGCTCGTATGCGGTTAACGAGGTTTCGAGGTCGGCGTGCGTGACAAATGTTCCGCTGCTGCGGCGGGTCTCAACCAGCCCCTCGTCCTGCAGACTGACAATCGCCTGGCGAATCGTGCCCCGCGAAACCCCGTGGATACCTGCGAGGTCCCGTTCCGCCGGCAGGCGGTCGTGGCAGCGCAGGGTCCCGTCAAGAATATCGCGCCGGAGTTTCGCCGCTATGTCTGCCGATCCGGATTTCACTGGGTTCATTCACATGCGTGTGATCTGGTGACTCACCAATAATAAACCAAAATAAACCAATCGCAACTTAGACCCCGCAATTTTTCAGAAAATGGTTGAGTATTGGCGAAATTTCGGTGAAATGACTGTCCGAAGATATCGCGACCCGGATCTGAACTGTTTCGGGTCAATGATCAAGACGAGGGGGCACAGGTCATCGGCCCCGAACATGGAGAGTTTTGCAAGGAGGGCGAAGTGGCCACCGATCTCGAAAGATTTGTTGATGCACCTGGCCGTGCCGAAAAGGTCAAGGAAGTTCGAAAGCTGATCGATGAACGCGGAATCGAATATCTCTACCTGCAGTTCGTTTCGGTTACCGGAAAGATCATGGGAAAGGGTATTCCCGCGGACCATTGGGAAAGCATTGCACGGAAAGGATTCCAGCTCGTCTACGGTGCGACTGTCAATCTCTTTACTGATCGGGCCGGGGATTACCTCGGCTACGGGCCCGAAGCGGCCGAGCTTGTCGGCATACCGGAGCCCGAGACCTTCATGCAATTGCCGTGGGAGAAACGTATCGGCAGGTTTTACTGCACGCTGTTTCGAAATCGGGAAGAGCGCGAGGATGCGGGTGCATTTTTGACGGCCGATTGCCGCGGGAATCTCCGCAGGTTGCACGACGCCTTCAAGGAAAAACACGACGGTTTGCATCTGCGTATCGGCACCGAGCCGGAAATGATGTGGCTGAAATTCGACGAGGATGGCAAACCGAAGGACGGATTCTCGAAGCCTTACTGTTATCACATCGACCAGTTCGAGAGTCTGCGGCCGGTCTACATGCAGGTCATCAAGTACTGCCGTACCATGGGTCTCGACATGATCCAGGGCGACCATGAGGATGCACCGGGCCAACTCGAGCTCAACTGGACCTTCGACGATGTTCTGAGGAATGCCGATCGCCTGACAACCTACCGCCAGATCTGTGCCCAGGTTGCACGCGAACACGGCATATTCGCCTGTTTCATGACCAAACCGTTCATGGGTGTTTCCGCGTCCGGCTGTCACCACAACATCTCCCTCTGGAGGGGCGGAAAGGATGTCATGGTTCGGACGGGAAACGATCCGGACAACCTGCCGGGGATGACCGAGAACTACATGTACGTGAAGGGCGGCGAAAACACGTTCATGCCCGATGGCGATGACCCTCAGTTGCCGGGGAAGGCCGGCCTGGAAGCCATCGGCGGGATCGTTCACCACCTGAGGGCACTGACGGCCATCGGGTGTTCGACGGTCAATTCGTACAGGCGCCTCTGGGACACGGGGTTCTGGGCACCCGTCTTCGCCGACTGGGGGTTCCAGAACAGGACGACGGGCCTCCGCGTCTCGGCCCCGGGACGATTCGAGTACCGTTCGGTGGATTCGATGGTCAATCCTTATCTCATGGGTGCGACGATCCTTGCGGCCGCGGATGACGGTATCGTCAACAAGCTCGATCCCGGAGAACCGGAAGAAAGGAACATCTACCAGGCGATGGAAGCGGGAAAACAGGTTCGGAAATTGCCGATGTCCCTCGGTGAAGCGCTCGCAGCCCTCGAGAACGACGAAGTGATCCGTCGCGGGTTGCCCGGAGAAATGTACCGGCTCTACCACCAGTACAAGTCTGACGAGTGGGCCCGGTTCATGTCGACCGTAACCGACTGGGACAACGAGACGTACATGGAATGCTTGCCTTGAGGACATGACAAGCCCGAACGATTGCGGGCGTGACCTGCGTCACGCCCGCGTGTCCTGATGACGTGACTACAGAAAGGGCCGCCGATGTGTGGAATAGCTGGACTGATTCATCGTGGCCGCAACGCGAATGTCGGTGCCGAGATCACCGCAATGTTGCAGGCGCTCAAGCACAGGGGACCGGATTCGACCGGATATGCCGTCTATGGATCCGGCGGCGAAGGTGAACTCATCATGCGTCTCAAGGTTGCCGAACAGGAAGACCTGGGACGTGGACGGGGAATCCACAAGGTGATCAGGGACCGGATCGATACGGTGGACGGCATACTCGCCGAGCACGGCGCGGCGGTCAGTGCAAAGGAGCACGCAACGGAGTATGCGCTCCGTTACGTGTTCAGCCACGACGGAGATGTCGCCGACCTTGCCGCGCACATCGAAGAAACCCCCGGAGTGGAAATCCTCTCGCTGGGCCGGGGCCTTGAGTTGATCAAGGATCTCGGGGACGCTTCTGTCGTGGCGGGAGCCTACGGACTCGACGACTTCACCGGTACCCACGGAATCGGACATACCCGCATGGCAACGGAATCGGATGTGGATATCCGTTCGGCGCACCCGTACTGGGCCTTCCCCTATAATGATGTTTCCGTCGTGCATAACGGCCAGATCACCAACTACTGGATTCAGCGCCGCGAGATGGAGCGCAAGGGGCACCGTTTCATGTCGGATTGCGACAGCGAACTGCTGGCCGTCTACACCGCTCACCATCTTTCCGAAGGCTCCTCGCTCGAGGACAGCCTCAGACGTTCGATCGACGAAATCGACGGCGTGTTCACCTACCTGGTGGCGACACGGAACAGTCTTGGCATGGCGAAGGATACCATGGCCGCAAAGCCATTGGTCCTTTACGAGAGCGACGACATGATCGCGATGGCATCCGAAGAGGTCGCAATCCGTTCAATTCTTCCGCAGGAAATCGACACCTGGGACCCGTATGACGAGGAGGTTCGGGTATGGCAGGCATGACCGGTGACAGCCTTCGGAGCATGAGCCAGGACGATCGCGCACGTGCACTCGGCATGATGAGCGAACAGCTGGGCGGGCGCTCGATGTTCGTGGAATTCGACGAGAGCGCCGAGGAACGGTTCACCTATCCCTGGGCGCCCGACGCTGATTTCAACAAGCGGACCGAGTTTGACACCGGCGAACTCTCGAGCACCGAGATCAACCGGAAGATCCGCGACCTGATGTCGGAAGGATATGGCACGATCGTCGTGCGGAATCCGCGTGGCCGTCACTCGCTCGGCGTCGGTATCCTGTCGCGGCTGAATCTCGTGTTCGAAGGGTCACTCGGGTATTTTGGCGTCGGGCTGATCGACGGCCCCAACGTGCGGATCAACGGCAGGGTCGGCTGGTCGTGCGGAGAAAACATGATGTCGGGCACCGTCGTCATCGAAAAGAACGCCGGATCGACCTTCGGGGCCGCCATCAGGGGCGGAGACCTCGTCTGCAAGGGGTCTGTCGGCTCGCGCACCGGCATCGACATGAAGGGCGGGACGATCATCGTGGGTGGCGATACCGGCGCGCTTTCCGGATTCATGATGCAGCGGGGCCGCATGGTCATTTGCGGCAACGCCGGGAAGAACCTCGGCGATTCGATGTACGACGGCACGATCTTTGTCGGCGGCGAGATCCAGTCACTCGGTGTCGATGCAGTGCCCGCGGAACTTACCGAACTCGATCGGGCCTGGCTCACGCGAAAGCTGTTTCCCCATGGCCTGCTGCCGGAAGATGGCGTCGGCTGTTTCACCAAGATCGTCGCCGGCAAGCAACTGTGGAACTACGACAACCTCGAACCGACGGAAAAGAAACTCATCCTGTGATGCCTGAGGGCCGGCATCCCTCCCATTCGCCGCAGACGGGGAGGCGTGCTTCCGGCACGACCAGGCAGGTATCGGAAATCGAAAGGAGACCGAGATGGCAGACGGAGCGTTGCCAGTAAAGAAACCGCTGGAGCGGGATCCGTATCGGCTCGGGGACTCGTTCATTTTCCCGCCGCACGTCATCGACGACATCCACGTGAAGTCGGAACTCGGCCGCTACCGCATGCGGGGATTCTCGCTGTTCAAGCGGATCCCGCACTGGGACGACCTGACGTTTCTTCCCGGAACCCTCACGCGTTTCGTCATCGAGGGATACCGGGAGAAGTGTGAAACCAGGACGATCATCGGGCCGAGGGCCAAGAGGCCGCTCGAACTCGAGATACCGGTCTACGTGACGGGCATGAGCTTCGGCGCACTGTCGTACGAGGCAAAGACCGCGCTCGCCCGGGGTGCGACCATGGCGGGAACCGCGACTTGCTCGGGTGAAGGGGGCATGATCCCGGACGAACGCCGGTACAGTTCGAAGTGGCTCTACCAGTGCATACAGTCGCGCTACGGCTTCAATCCCCACCATCTGGTCCTCGCCGATGGTTGCGAGTTTTTCATCGGCCAGGGATGCAAGGTCGGCCTCGGCGGCCACTTGATGGGTCAGAAAGTCACCGACCAGGTGGCGGAAATGCGGTCGTTGCCGGCCGGAATCGATCAGCGTTCGCCAGCTCGGCATCCCGACTGGCTGGGTCCGGATGACCTTGCCCTCAAGATTCAGGAGGTCCGGGAGGCGACCGACTGGATGATACCGATCCAGCTGAAACTCGGCGCTGCACGGGTCTATGACGACGTCAGGATGGCCGTCAAATGCGATCCTGATTCCATTTACATTGACGGGATGGAAGGTGGAACCGGCGCCGGCCCTCACTTGGCGACCGAGGACACGGGCGTACCCGGCATGGCGGCAATTCGCCAGGCGCGCCGCGCGATCGACGATCTCGGCAGGAGGGGGGAGATTTCGCTGGTTTATGCAGGAGGTATCCGCAACGGGGCCGATGTCGCCAAGGCCATCGCGCTCGGGGCCGACGCGATCGCGCTCGGACATTCCGTGATGATGGCGCTGAATTGCAACAAGGACATTCCGGAAGCCAACTACCCGGAAGAAATGGGTGTGGATCCCGGGTATTGCTACCATTGCCATACGGGGCGTTGCCCCGTCGGCGTCGCGACGCAGGATGCGGAGTTGAGGAAGCGGCTGGATCCGGATGAAGCCGCGGAGCGCGTCTACAACTTCCTGCACACGTTGACGATCGAGGCCCAGTTGTTTGCCCGGGCTTGCGGGAAGACAAACATCCATTCGCTCGAACCCGAAGACCTGGCGGCGCTCACGATGGAAGCTTCGGCGATGGCCGCGGTTCCTCTTGCCGGCACCAATCACACGGTCGGCGTGGACGACTACCATCATATCTGAGCATCGCGACGATACGCGAAAACGCGGCACGGTTCGCGTCTGAAACGAGGAGAAATTGAAATGGCCGGCACGCAGTACCGGGGTTCCGAGATCAGGGATGTCGATCAGTTCATCGACGATGCAGCAGGACTGGACTCGGAACGGGAACAGGAGATCGGCCAGCACATCGGCTATCGCTACGACGTGAACCTGGTTCCGGACTACAGCCGCATCACGCCGTTCCTGGAACGCTACATGGAGATCATGGGTTGGGACGACCTGAACTGGCTTGAGGATATCCACATGGGTTACGAGGACGGCCAGGCGGCCGTGTTCGACAGAAATGTCAATGGCTGGGTACGGGTACCCGCAAGCATTGATCTGCCCGACAACCAGCAGGACCGTGACATGATCGCGAGAGAACTGCTCATCAAGTTTCAAATGTCGGATCGTCATCCGCTGGTTGCGCTGAGAAAGGCGTACACCAAGTTCTGATCACCTGAGCAAACCGGTCCAAGCCATGTCCCGCACGCTGAACATCGCCTGTCTCCAGACAAACCCGACGCCGGATTTCGAGTCCGCCCTGTCTGAAGCGCTCCGACTCGCCGAACGGGCCGTGGACCGGGGAGCACAATTCCTGGCCTTGCCGGAGTACTGTGGTGGATTGAGGTCCCAAGGCGCCCGGATCGTGCCACCGTCTTCAACCGAAAAGTCGCATCCTGTTCTTGCGGGCCTTCGCGCATTTGCTTCCGAAAGACGCGTCTGGATTCTGATCGGATCGCTCGCAATAACCGCCGCACATGGCCGCATCATGAACCGGGGATTCGTCCTGGACGACAACGGTTCGATCGTGAGCCGTTACGACAAGATCCACATGTTCGACATCCGGTTGTCGGAGTCGGAAGTATACCGCGAAAGCGATACTGTTACGCCGGGAACCGAGGCCGTCATGACTGGCACCCCTTGGGGAGTGTTTGGACACACGATCTGTTACGATTTGCGATTTCCGGGTCTTTTTCGGGACATGGCGAAGGCGGGCGCCGCAATCATCACGATTCCCGCCGCCTTCACCAAGAAAACAGGTGAGGCGCACTGGATTGTGCTCAACAGGGCGCGGGCAATCGAGAATACGTGCTTCGTGGTTTCACCCTGCGCGACCGGGAGCGTGCCGGGCGGCGGGGCGTGCTTCGGGCATTCGCTGGTTGTCGATCCGTGGGGTGAGGTTCTTGCGGACGGCGGAACCGATCCGGGCGTCGTCAGTGCTGTGATGGACCTCGAACATGTTGCGGACATTCGCCGCCGCATCCCCAGCCTGGATCATGACCGTCAGTACACGCGGCGATGGGAAGAAGGAAAGAAGGCGGCGTGAGCGAAGCCAGGACACCTGACGTGGCGAACACGGGGCACGAGGTGTCCTTGCGGCGCAGGAACGCGTTCCTGAAGTGGCAGTGCCGCGTGCGGCAGATGGCAATGCGAACGGCGGGCGGCCGCCCTGACGCCGCGATCAGGCCGGCCGTCGTCTTGCCCGACGGCAGTGCGCCGGGACGCATAACCACGATCCTGTTGAAACGGCCAGCATTCAGCGTGACGCCTGAATTTCGGCATATGGTGAGCCGAACCCATGATCCTGCTGAACGCCGCGAAGCGGCTGTCCGGTTCCTGTCGGCTTCCCATTACCAGAGAGCCGAAGAATTTTCCGATGAACTCGCCGCGACATTCGTGCCGGGCGCCGCGTTTGTGGAGGCGGTCTCTCGGACGGGGCGATGCAGGCTCGTGTACGATGCCTTTTCCCAGGGGTTTGATCTTGCCTGTTCGGTCAGGCTGCATGGAGCCCACGATCCGTTTCGCGAGGCGGCATACTGGCACAACAAGTTGTTCAATTCCGAATTGCATCCCGATACCGTCGTCTTGGGATTTTTGCCTGACTGGGAACACTCGAGAGCGGCCTCCGAACCGGCTTGGGACCGGGCGACGGCCGACCGGCAGGCTGGCCGGGTGATAATGAACGAAGAAAGGACAGGAATATGACCACGCGTGTTGCGATTGTCGGTGCAGGTCCGTCCGGGTTGGCGCAACTCAGGGCGTTCCAATCAGCCGAGGCAAAGGGAGCGGAAGTCCCGGAAATCGTATGTTACGAAAAGCAGGAAGACTGGGGCGGGCTGTGGCGCTACACCTGGCGCACGGGAACTGAAGAGGCAGGCGATCCCTGTCATGCCTCGATGTACCGGTACCTTTGGTCCAATGGCCCCAAGGAAGGACTCGAGTTCGCCGACTACACGTTCGACGAGCACTTCGGGAAGCCGATCGCGTCCTATCCTCCGCGGGCCGTTCTTTACGATTACATTGAAGGACGGATCAGGAAAGCCGGCATCCGGGACAAGATCCGGTTCAACAACCTCGTTCGCGATGTACGGTACAATGAAGATACGGGCAAGTTTGCCGTCGTCGCGAGAGATTCGGCCGTGGACCGCGAATCGGAGGAATTTTTCGATCATGTCGTTGTTGCGACCGGTCATTTCTCGACCCCGAACGTGCCGTACTACGACGGATTTGAATCCTTTGACGGGCGAATTCTGCACGCGCATGACTTCAGGGACGCGCGCGAGTTCATCGGGATGGACATATTGATCCTCGGCACCAGCTATTCGGCCGAAGACATCGGCTCGCAGTGCTGGAAGTACGGATGCAAGTCGGTTACCGTGGCGCACCGGACCGCTCCGATGGGATTCCATTGGCCGGACAACTGGCAGGAAGTCCCGAAGCTGGAACGTGTCCGGGGAAACACGGCGTGGTTTATCGACGGGACCAGCAAGGACGTCGATGCGATCATCCTGTGTACGGGATACAAGATTCACTTTCCTTTCCTGCCCGACGACCTGCGCCTGAGTTCGGCAAACCGCCTCGCGACCGCTGACCTGTACAAGGGAGTTGTCTGGAACCGGAATCCCAGGCTCTTCTATCTCGGGATGCAGGACCAGTGGTACACCTTCAACATGTTTGATGCCCAGGCGTGGTACGTTCGGGATGTCATCATGGGCAGGATCGAGCTGCCGTCACGCGACGTCATGGAGCAGGACCCGAAGGATCGGGAGGCCGCCGAGGATGCGCTCGAAGATGATTATCAGTGCATTGCCTACCAGGGGGACTACGTCAGGGAACTTATCGCGGATACCGACTATCCCAGCTTTGATATCGAGGCGGCTAACGAGGCCTTCTATCAGTGGAAAAAGCACAAAAAGGAAAACATCATGGCGTTCCGTGACAATGGGTACGTGTCACCCATGACCGGAACAATGGCGCCACCGCATCACACCAAGTGGGTTGATGCGATGGATGACAGCATGGAGAGTTATCTTCAGGCTGGCTAACCGGCCCGGGCACCGTGGTTTTCTCTCCCGGGAAAGCCGCGGCGCCCGGCCAGATAGCGCCCGCAATACTATTTGCAGGCGTTCCAACTAACGGAGGGACAAATGAAGAAAGCGATTTCAACCACAATCGCTGTGGCCGCCTTGGCGGCCGCACCATTTGCGGCGAATGCCGCAGACAGTAGTGATCCCATAACCATTGCGACTCACAACTGGTCGAGTCAGATCGTCATGAGCCATGTTGTTGGCCAGATGTTCGAATCGATGGGCAACAATGTCGAGTTCGTTTCGACCGACTCGCAGGCCGTATATGAATCGGTCCGCCTCGGCGACGTGACGCTCGAACTCGAAGTCTGGGAAGGCGCATTTGGCGTGGCATTCAACGAGGCCCTCGCCAAGGGAGGCCTTCACGATGCAGGCGACCATAACGCAGTGACCCGCGAGGACTGGTGGTATCCGCTCTGGACCAAGGATCATTGCCCCGGTTTGCCCGACTGGGAGGCGTTGAACGAATGTGCTGCGCTGTTTGCGACGCCGGAAACCGGTGACAAGGGCCGATTCCTCGGCGGACCGGTTGACTGGCTCAAGCATGATGCCGAACGCGTTGAAGCACTGGGAATGAACTTCACGGTTGTCAACGCCGGTTCCGCCGCTGCCATCTGGGCCGAAATTGCCGCGGCCGAGAAGACCATGAAGCCCGTGGTCGTGTTCAACTGGACCCCGAATTTCGCCGAAGCGGTTTGGCCCGGTGAATTTGTCGAGTTTCCGGAGTACTTTGACGGGTGCAAGGACGACGCGTCACTCGGCCCCAACCCGGACATGACCTACGATTGCGGCAATCCTGCCAACGGGTACCTGAAAAAGGCAGCCTGGGACGGCATGCAGGACAAGTGGCCGAAGGCCTACGATGTCCTGACCAAGTTGTCGTTCACCAACCCGCAGATCGCCGAAATGGCAAAGCTGGTTGACGTCGACGAGATGGAGCCGGAAGATGCTGCGACAGTATGGCTCGAAAACAACAAGGACGTCTGGATGCCCTGGCTGCAGTGACATCCTGTAGTCGCTTCAGGCGATGGCCGCGCCCGGTTCATGTACCGGGCGCGGCCCCTGATTTAAACGGGGAGGGCAATGCCTGAATCTGAACCTGTCATTCGATGTCAGGGCATTTGGAAACTGTTTGGAGATCGGCCCGATCGCTATTTTGCGTCGATGACAGGCGCCCCGGACTACGAAAGAATCAGAGCGGACGGGTATATCGCTGCCGTTCGCAACGTGTCACTCAGTATCGAAAAGGGCGAAATGCTGGTCATCATGGGTCTTTCCGGGTCCGGAAAGTCCACGCTGGTTCGCTGCATGTGCCGCCTGATCGACGTGACTGGCGGAAACGTCGAGGTCGAGGGGCAGGATATCGGTACCCTGTCCGAAAAGGCCCTGATCGACCTCAGGCGCTCGAAGATGGGGATGGTGTTCCAGAACTTCGCCCTGTTGCCTCATCGAACCGTACTCGAGAACGTGGCGTTCCCATTGGAAATGAGGGGGCAGGACCGGATTGAACGGCGCGAACGGGCATTGGAGATGATCCGGCTCGTTGGCCTCGACGGCAGGGAGGAGTACTTTCCCCGCGAGCTCTCGGGTGGTCAGCAGCAGCGGGTCGGAATCGCCAGAAGCCTTGCGATCGAACCGGATATCTGGTTTCTCGATGAGCCGTTCTCGGCATTGGATCCCCTGATCAGGAGGGAAATGCAGGACGAGTTCCTCCGACTCCAGGAATTGCTTGGCAAGACCATCGTTTTCATCACCCATGATTTCGACGAGGCGTTGCGGCTCGCCGACCGGATCGCGATCATGCGGGACGGGGCGGTTGAACAGGCCGACACGCCGGACCAGATCGTGCTCGAGCCCGCGACCGACTACGTGCGCAAGTTCACCGAAGACATCGAAAAGTCGCGCGTGGTTCATGCGGCGGGACTTGCCCGGCCTGTCGACGCGGCGGCAATGCCTCGGGGAAGCCCGATCTCCGGCAAGTTGACGATTCTCGAACTCGCCCGACAGCTGGTCAACGACCAGCGTGACGAGATTCCGGTGGCCAATTCCGAAGGCAGAGTCACGGGCGTTCTCAAGCGGACGGATGCACTCGACATTTTGTTCGGGGAGCGGTCATGAGCATCGCATCCATTCCGTCGGGTCGAACTGGCGGTTGGTTGTCGCAGGCGCAGATCGGTCAGGGTCTCATCCTGCTGGCAATTCTGGCGGTTGTCTTCAAGTTCAGCCTTCCCGGGTTTCTGATTCGCCCCCCCGAGTGGCTGGTCTTGCCATTCGCGGACTGGATCAACGCCTCATTCAACTTCATCAAGGATGACCTCGGGTTCATTTACGTGACGCGGGCATTCGCCGCCGCGGTTGAATGGCTGCTCGATGTCACCGCCAACCTCTTGTACGGCAGAAACCGCTGGCCGCGCATCGGTCCGATTCCCTGGACGACGATTGCTGTCACAGCGGCGGTTGTCGGGTATGTGCTCAACGGCTGGAAACTGGCTGTTCTTTCCGGCGGCACCTTTCTCTGGATCGCCGTGATGGGACAGTGGAAATGGTCGATGGAAACGCTCTCGGTCATCGTGGTCGCTGCTCCGTTTGCCGTTTTCCTCGGCCTGCTGCTCGGAATCGCCGCCTGGCGCCGGCCCTGGGTCGAACGCATGTTGAATCCGATCCTCAACATCGCACAATCCTTGCCCCATTTCGCGTACATGATACCGGTCGTCGTTTTCATTGGTGTCGGCCCGAAGTCAGGTGCTGTCGTGACGATTGTCTTTGCGACTCCCCCGATGATCAGGATGACATTGCTCGGCCTCAAGAGAGTCCCGCCCGAAATCGTCGAGAATGGCCACATGTGCGGCGCAAGCAGGTGGCAACTGATGCGCTACGTGCGCATTCCGACGGCTCGAACGGAAATCCTGATCGGCGTCAACCAGGTCATCATGCAGTGTCTCGCGATGGTCGTATTGGCCAGCTTTATCGGGATGCCGGGTCTCGGGCAGAAGCTCCTTCAGCTATTGCAGGCGCTCAAGGTCGGGCGTTCGGTGGAGATCGGCATAACGATCGTCCTCATCGCGGTCTGGCTTGACCGGTGCACAAAGGCATGGGCACAGAAACAGCCGGTTCATTTCGACAGGGGAACGAGTTGGGCCGTTCAGCATCGTTTTCTGTTGATCTGGGCGGGATTGGCGGTCGCCACCTTGGGAGCGGCCGCGGTCTGGCCGATTGCCGATGAAGTCAAACGCAGCCAGGCATTCACGATTTCCAAACCGCTTGATGCCGCTGTCGACTGGATCATCGTCATGATCGATCCCTTCACCCAATGGTTGCGCGGTGCCCTGATCCGGTTTGTCCTGATCCCGATGCGTGACGCTTACCTGTGGCTGCCGTTCTCGTCAGTCCTGTTGTTGCTATCGGGAATCGGTTATCTGATCGGTGGCCTGCGGTCCGCCCTGGTTTGCGTTGCGTTCTTCGGCCTGATCGCGATGTCCGGCTGGTGGGACAGGGCGATGATCACCACCTACATGGTCAGTTTTGCGGTCATGCTGGCTGCCGTTATCGGCTTGCCATTGGGTATTTGGGCATCCCGGTCATCACGGCGTTCAAATGCTGTTCTGCTTGTTTGCGACACGGCGCAGACCTTTCCGAGTTTCATATACCTGATACCGGTCGTCATGCTTTTCGGTGTCAACGACGTGGCGGCAATCGGTGCCGTGGTTATCTTTGGCGCCATCCCCATGACTCGTTACACGATAGAGGGGCTTCGCTCGGTTCCTCCGGAGCTCATCGAGGCCGCCGACATGTCGGGCGCTTCGGAGTTTCAGAAGCTGGCAAACGTCCGATTGCCGATCGCGGTTCCGACAATCATGGTCGGAGTCAACCAGACGGTGATGTTTTCGCTGTTCATGGTCATCATCGCCGCCTTTATCGGAACGCAGGACCTCGGTCAGGAAATGCAACGCGCCTTGTCGTCAACCGATGTCGGGAAGGGCCTCGTGCTCGGATTGTGCGTTGCATTCATGGGGTTGATGGTTGATCATCTGATCATTCGCTGGTCTTCTGCGCGCAAGTCCGCACTTGGCATCCGTTAGGCTGACCGGGAGATTGACCTGGTGGAAGGGCGGCATACCGAGGAGTGGATTATTCGGGAACGCCTGTCATTCCTGGATCGGGGCCGGAAGGCGGTCACATGATGGTACAACCTGTCCTTGAAATCCCGTTTGAGCGTTCCGGCGTGGTCGAACCGGGGCTTCCTGTCCTGCTACCCGGCGTCGAACGTTTTCCGGTGCCGGGAGGCGGTTCGCGTGCCATCCGGGTCGATCCCGGCGACGAAATCCTCATCGTTGACACCGAAGGATTGCAGCCAGCCGAAGTTGTCATGTTTTCGCCCGACGGGTCTTCCGATGCGGGCATGATCGGGCGCTCCGGTGGCCGGTCCGCATTCGGGCTCCGATCGGTTCTTGCATCCGGACACCAGTCGGGTGCGCGGGTTCACCGCGCGCTGAAGGCGGCTGGCTTCGACATCGGACGTGCGGACGCGGTCCGGGTGTTTGAACGGGGCTCGCGCGCCGGCGAAATCGAGCGGTTTACGGTGGATTCGGGCGGTCTTTTGCTCGTTGCCGCGCCCGGGGGGCCGATGGCTCCGGATTCGCAGGACGCACCGACGGGCATCGTGCTTTACGTCCGAAGGTCGGCATCCAACGAATACGAGGGAGATTTGGCCCCGGCCGACCCGCTCGCCGATCCGTTGACCGACTTCAACATCCAGCCCGGCGAAGCCACGGCCTACGAAGTGCGTGCAGGCCAGTTCATCCAGATCATGGATGTCCAGGGCCGCGAGTGTTCGGACTACCAGGCACTTTCGCTCCGCGCGCTCGACGCGGGACTTGAGCGCGACATAGACCCGACCACGACACGCAGCCTGATGGGTACACTCTACCCGTCTCCAGGAATTTTTTCGAAATACTGGACGGTGGACCAGGAGCCGCTGGTCGAGATCGTACAGGATACATGCGGACGCCACGATACCTTCGGACTTGCCTGCACGGCGCGTTACTACGAGGACCTGGGATATCCGGGGCACGTCAACTGTTCCGACAACATCAACGGAGAGTTGCAGGGGCGCGGGATCAGGCCCCGGGCAGGTTGGCCGGCAATCAACTTTTTCTTCAACACCATGCTGGACGATACCAATGCGCTGGCGATGGACGATCCGTGGTCACGCCCGGGCGACTACGTGTTGCTGAAGGCACTGACCGACCTGGTTTGCGTTTCCACCGCCTGTCCGTGCGACGTCGATCCGGCAAATGGATGGCGCCCGACGGACATTCAGGTTCGGGTTTACGACAAGGACGAGGATTTTCGGCGCTCGGTAGGCTGGCGCCGGTCAGTGGAGACCGAGTTGGAAGATACGAAAGAAACAGGATTCCACGCGTGTTTCGCCAGGCACACACGGGATTTCACCGAATACAACGGTTACTGGCTGGCGAACGCAATGACCGGTCACGGGGCGGTCTCGGAATACTGGGCATGCAGGGAAAAGGCGGCGATCATGGACCTGTCGCCGCTCCGGAAGTACGAAGTGACCGGACCTGACGCGGAGAGACTGATGCAGTTGTGTCTCACGCGCGACATGAGCCGGTTGTCGGTGGGGCAGGTGGTCTACACGGCGATGTGCTACGAACACGGCGGCATGATCGACGACGGCACGGTTTTCCGGTTGGGCGACATGAATTTTCGCTGGGTCGGCGGCAACGACGAATCCGGTCTCTGGCTTCGCGAACAGGCGTCGCGCAACAATCTGAACGCCTGGGTTCGGGATTCAACCGACCAGTTGTGCAATGTCGCCGTGCAGGGTCCGTGTTCGCGCGAGATATTGGCAAAAGTATTCTGGACGCCACCGACCCGTCCGACTGTCGAGGAATTGGAGTGGTTTCGCTTCACGGTTGCCAGGGTCGGCGGATTCGATGGCCAGGCGACGGTGATCAGCAGGACCGGCTACACGGGCGAACTCGGCTACGAGGTTTTTTGTCACCCGAAGGACGCCACCGCGGTCTTCGACGCGATAGCCGAGGCTGGAGAGCCCCATGGGCTGGTTCCGTTGGGCCTCGAAGCGCTTGACATGCTGAGGATCGAGGCCGGGCTGGTTTTCGCCGGCAACGAGTTCTGTGACCAGACGGACCCGTTCGAGGCGGGAATCGGGTTCACGGTTCCCCTGAAAACCCAGAATTCCGATTTCATCGGCCGGAAGGCACTGGAAGAGCGAAAGACGCATCCGCAACGCAAACTCGTCGGACTCGAAATCGAGGGTGGTGTTGTGCCGGGCAGGGGAGACGGTATCAGGATCGGCAAGGCGCAGGTCGGGGAAGTGACGTCAGCGACCCGGTCGCCAATTCTCAGGCGGGTGGTCGCGCTTGCGCGCGTGAGCGTTGCGCACGCCGAGCCCGGCACTCCTGTCGAGGTCGGAAAACTCGATGGTCATCAAAAGCGCCTCAAGGCAAGGGTAGCGTCATTCCCGGCCTTCGATCCCCGGAAGAACAGGGTCAAGGGGATCTACGACGGGGTCGACTGATGGCGGTCCAGGCGACCAGAACGTCCTGCTGATCGATTGGTGAGGACCGCCTTTGTATTTTGAATGGTTGTCCGTTCGCGAATTTGGCGCGAACCCGTTTCGATTTCTCTCGACGGCTCGCCAATCGGGGTGAAATTCGCCCAAAATGAAAAAGGGCTGCCGCGAGGCAGCCCTTGATCACCGAAATGAATTCGGTCGTGCGGTCAGGATTTGCTGTCTGCCGCCTCGTATTTTCCCTTTTCGACCCGATTGCATGCCCAGAGCAAGTAAATGCAGGCCAGGATCGATATCACGGTGTAGATCCCTGGCAACGCGCCAAAGGCACCCATGTACATTGCGCCGTCGACAACGGCCCAATCAGCTTCTGAATATGGGAATCCCATATCTGTCTCCTTTTTGTCTCAGGCCTAGGTCGATGCTGTTGGCGAGGCCGGAATGCCTTCCGGATACGCTTGCGCAGGAACCTTGACCGGGTCGAGGCCCGCGATCTGTGCAGAATCGGGAACGCGGAGCATTCCGGCCATCTTCAGAATGTAGGACACGATGTATCCGGGAACGAAACCGAGCAGGAAGAAGACGATCGAACCAACGATCTGCCCGATCAGGCTGATCTCGGCGACTTCGCCTGCTGCGCCTTGCAGCGCCGGGAAGCCCGTTGCGAAGATCCCGAGCATGACCATGGCATAGATGCCCATCGTCCCGTGAACGGTCACGGCTCCGACTGCATCGTCGATACCCCAGCGTTCGAGCACCTGGGCAGCCGGCTGGAGCAGGATTCCTGCGCCGAGGGCGATGAGGAACGCCAGTGCCGGGAAGTAGATGTCCAGTCCGGACGCAACCGAAATGAGACCGGCAAGGGCGCCTGACATCATCCAGAAAGGATCCCTGGTATAGGCCCAGGCACCGATGATTCCGCCTCCCATTCCCATGAGAATGTTGAAGCTCAACGCGCTCAGGGTCATCGGCGTACCGTAGATCGTCGTTGCCTTGTCCGCGTACCACGACCATGCTTCTCCGGGCACGATGACACATGCCATCAGGAAGCCCCAGAAGCCGACCATGATCAGCATCAGGCCGGTCACGGTGAACGGCAGGTTGTGTCCCCTCAGGTCGTTTGCAGTTCCGTCCGAATTGAACTTGCCAATTCTGGGCCCAAGATTGACCAGGACACCCAGCGCGAAGAATCCGGCGACCGCGTGAACGAGTCCCGCTGCTCCGAAATCGTGAACACCGAATTTTGTGACCAGCCAGCCGTCGGCATGCCAACCCCAGGCAGCCGCAACGACCCAGGCAAACGAACCGAGGACGATTGCGCAGATGGTGAATCCGACCGTCTGGATTCTCTCGATGAGTGAACCGGACATGATCGAAGCGGTGGTGCAGGCAAAGAGCGTAAACGCACCCCAGAAGACGCCGGACGCCCGGTCGGCGATGTTCGGTCCCATGTACTGCGCGGATTCGCCCCATCCGAGAGCGATCGCATTGGCATACCCTGCGCCCGAAATCTCGTACGGACCCGGGGATAGGGTCAGACCCGTGGGGAAGGCCCAGTATACCCACCAACCAAACCAGTAAAACGTCGGAACCATGAACGCGAATGCAAGGATGTTCTTGACGCCTGATGACAGCACGTTCTTCATCCGCGTCGCGCCCATCTCATACGCCAGGAACCCGGCGTGAATGATGATCATGAGCGGGATCGTCAGATAATAGTAAGTTTCGGCGAACATCGTGTTCGTCACGGCTGCGCTAGCCTCAAGCTCGGCGATCCTTGCCGTTAATTCAGCAAGTTGCTCTTCCATAGCTTTCTCCCTGTTTGTCCACGTAGCCGGTCAGACTTGTCTCGGAAGTCTTCGCGGAACTACATTGCCGTTCAGACTGGCACATGACCCGTTTTCAAGCAACATTTTCCGAAAAATCCCAACCAATTGTGTACCGGTGCGCGACTTTCACCTGTATTTTGATTTGAAATTAGGCAATCAACGAACGAAACAGACCTCCTATATTGCGTGGATTTCGCCTGATCCTCTATGAATCGAACCAGTGAACCAGCCAAATCCATCGTCAGGAGACCTGCCCGATGGCGGACACGCCCAGTCTTCGACCTGAATGTTTCCGGGAGCAGCGCATTTCCGGTCGAATTCCGGGAATTGAATCGGGCAGAGTATTGCGGGAAGATGTTCATCGCGACCACGGGGTGCGGGCGTATGGGGTTGCCGGGTGTATTCGTCGGGCCGGACAGTGATGCCAAGTCTGCCATCAAGAGCAAATGCCCTGCATTTTTTCCAGTTCGTGCCGATCTGGATGCTGGTCAAGCTGAGCAGCATTTTGACTCCACGATTTCGGGGACGGCTATGGTCCCATCTGGGCGGCGTCCTAGCTCGCATGAGTCCGGAACTCCGACGGCGCGTGGACCACAATCTCAGATTGGTCATGCCCGAACTGGGTACACAGGAACGAAAACGCCTGACCGCGGCCGTCGGCCGTCATTTCGCGCTGACGTATTCCGAGCTCCTGTTCAACCGGCAATTCGGAAAGGGCGTCGGCAGATTTGACATGGCGGGGCCGGGTATGGCTGCTGTCCGGGAAGCACACGCGACGGGAACGGGGTGCATTATCGTTTCCGGGCATTTTGGCCAGTGGGAAGCGATTCGCCATGTACTCAAGGAACAGGAAATGACCTGTTCCGCGATCTACAAACCGAATCGCAACAGTTATTTCGACAAGTTGTACGCGAAGAACATCAGGTGTGGCGGAGAACCGCTGTTTGAGACAGGTGCGGCCGGAATGCGGGCGCTTGTTCGCCATCTCCGAAGCGGCGGACTGGTGTCTCTTCTATTGGACCAACGTTACATAAAGGGGGATGTGCTTGATTTCATTGGCCGGCCGGCATTTACATCGACCCATTTTTGCGAACTCGCATTGCGGTTCTCGGTACCGATCGTTCCTGCTTACGGAACGAGAATCCGGGACGGCAGGATCCTGGTCGATTTCGAAGAACCGATCGAGGAGTCGGACCCGATCTTGATGACCCAGAAGATCAACGATAGCCTGACGGAAAGGGTGCGGAAAAACCCTGAACAATACCATTGGATGCACTGGCGGTGGAAATACGCGTCTCCGGCTCTTGACGAAGACGGGGGATGAGGCCGCCGGATTTGCCCGGGATTTTGACTTTGGGTCGCACGGCTGAAGGCACGCGCATCCGGTGGGACTGTCCGGACCGATCCGGGCGTGTCACGGAAATCGTGGCATGCAGCAGGAATTGAAACGGGAGATGCCGATTGCAGATTGCCCATCGTAAGGTCGGTTCAGAGTATCCTCCGTTGATCATCGCCGAAATCGGCATCAATCACGGCGGAAGCTTGAAAGTCGCCAAGGACATGGTGAGCCGCGCCGCGGCCGCAGGATCCGAATGCATCAAGCATCAGACGCATTTTGTCGATGACGAGATGACCGAGGAAGCCCGTTCGATCTTTCCGCCAAACGCGGACGTCTCGATTTGGGACGTGATTGAACGTTGTGCCTTGTCGCCCGATGATGAAATCCAACTCAAGCAGCATGCCGAGAAACTCGGGCTGATTTACATTTCCACTCCATTCAGCCGCGCGGCAGCGGATTTCCTGCAGGAAATCGGCGTCCCGGCGTTCAAGATCGGCTCGGGGGAATCCGACAATTTGCCGCTCATCCGGCATGTCGCGGCATTCGGGAAGCCGGTCATCATGTCGACTGGAATGCAGACGGTCGAATCCATTCGAAAGTCCGTCGAAATTCTCGATGCGGCCGGGGTGGACTATGCTTTGCTCGAATGTACGAATCTCTATCCGTCACCCCCTGAACATGTCTCACTCGGGGGCATCTCTGAACTCAGAGAGGCGTTCCCTGAAGCGGTCGTCGGGTTTTCCGACCATTCAATCGGGCCTGAAATGGCATTGGCCGGTGTTGCGCTCGGCGCCGCGATCATAGAGAGGCACTTTACCGATAGCCGTTACCGGGAAGGCCCGGACATCAATTGTTCCATGGATCCGGCCGAACTGAATTTTCTCATTCAGAAGGCGCGGGAAGTCGCGATTGCGCGCGAAAACGAAAAGAAAAGATCGGCTCCCGAGGACGCGGTGTACAGGTTCGCCCGTGCCTCCGTGGTTGCGGACAGGGACCTCCCGGCCGGTCATGTCGTTGCCGAGGCGGACATCTGGGCCAGGCGCCCCGGAACCGGGGAAATAGCAAGCCATGAATTTGACCAGGTTGTCGGACGAACACTGGTTCGATCGGTCCGACGAAACACACAGTTGAAATGGTCGGATTTTACCAAACAACCCGCTTAGGAAGCTCGCCAAAATAACTTGCTCATTTGGTGTGGGTTCTGTACCATGCTACCATGCCATGTGTGGTCGAGACGCTGAAAGACAGGTTCGAGATGATGCTGCCGGTTCTGGACGAACGGGGGCGTCGGCGCTGGGCCGGTGTTGAGGCCAGTGCCATCGGGCGGGGCGGGATTTCGCGCGTGGCCGAGGCGACGGGTTTGTCGCGTGCGACGGTTGGCCAGGGTGTCAAGGATATCGCGTCCGGTGATGTGACGCCCGCTGAGGGGACTGTCACGGGCACGAGGACGCGCCGGCCGGGTGGCGGCCGCAAGCGGCTTGCGGAGACTGCGCCGGAGTTGGTGCCTGCGCTTGAGCGCCGGCTTGAACCGGTGACCTGCGGTGGTCCCGAGAGCCCGTTGCGCTGGACCTGCAACAGTGCGGCCACGCTTGCGGCGGGTCTGCGGGCGGAGGGTCACGGGGTCAGCGAGCGCACGGTGAACCGTTTGCTGCACGAACTCGGCTACAGTCTCCAGGCGAACCGCAAGACCATCGAGGGGCGGCAGCATCCGGACCGTGACGGGCAGTTCCGGCGGATCAACCGCCGGGTCCGGGCGTTCCAGAAGCTCGGCCAGCCTGTGGTGTCGGTGGACACGAAGAAGAAGGAACTGGTGGGCCGGTTCCGCAATGGCGGCCGCGAATGGCGTCCCAAGGGCCATCCGGTCGGCGGTGAACGTGCATGATTTTCCGGACCCCGAGCTTGGCAAGGCCATTCCCTACGGGGTCTACGACATGACCGCCAACACCGGCTGGGTCAGCATCGGCATCACCAGCGACACGGCGGAATTCGCGGTCGAGACCCTACGGCGCTGGTGGAAGCGGATGGGGGCCCCGCTCTACCCGGATGCCCGTCGATTGCTGATCACCGCCGACGGCGGCGGTTCCAACAGCAGCCGCAATCGGCTGTGGAAACTGGAAGTCCAGCGCCTCGCCGACGAACTGGGGCTGGCCATCTCGGTCTGTCACTTTCCGCCGGGCACCAGCAAGTGGAACAAGATAGAGCACCGGATGTTCTGCCACATCACCCAGAACTGGCGGGGAAAGCCGCTTGTCAGCTATGAGGTGATCGTCAACCTGATTGCCGCGACGACCACGAGGACAGGCCTGACGATCCGTTCCGACATCGACGAAGCCGAATACGAAACCGGCATCAAGGTCACCGACGGCCAGATGAACGCGCTATCCATCAGGCGAACGGGCTTCCATGGCGAGTGGAACTACACTTTCACACCGCGCACCTGATTGGATAGGTTATTTTGGCGGGATTCCTTAGTCCAAAGCGCTGTGGAACGGCGCGTCGGGCCGGGTCGGTCGGAAACCCACCCGATACTTGCCTCGTTCGGCCGGAAACAGGAGAAACGGGATACGGGTTTTGTTGAGCAGAAGCCAGGCTTGCCACCGTTCCTTGGCGGCAAGGAACATGTCAGTCACTGCAGCGCGCAGTGCTGTTAGGGCGTGCGCGCGGACCGGCATGATCGCGTTGAAACGGGGCGAACCGTGCCGTCGCCGGTCGCGAGAGAAATCGGGAAAAGGGGAAGGTTGACCTGTCGGATTCGACAGGTCAGGCAGGCTGGCCTGCTTTGGTGAGCACTCGTTGTTTATTGTCCCTTCGTTCTCATTGGCTGACGTCAGGATTAGCTCTCATGCGGGAACCTCGCCGAGGATCGTGGGTTTAGGGCTCGTCGCGAAACGATCGACACGATATGTCGTCAGGAGAGCATCCGGATTTGCCATGGTGTTCTATACACATGCGTCACTACTGCACAACGTGGCAGTATCCGTTACCGGTCGTGAACTCGTCCCCACGTCAGGATGAGCAATGCCCTTCCTTGTCCGCGGCTTCCGAAGAACCGGGCCACGATGGCGGGCGCAAGACTGCGGGACAGGCCATACGCCGAACCATGCCGGGTAAGAACCGGAACGGAACGGCCGTACGACGGTCGGATCAATGTCTGGTGCGCTCTGCGAACACCGCGTCGATGTCCTCTGCGGTAATCAGGTCATCGAGCCATGTATCGAGCTGTTCGGACGAAGCGCTGCGGACCCGTTCAACGTGCACCGAAGCGAGTTCACCGAACTTCAATCGCGCCTGACGCAGAAATGTGTCGGCCTTCCCCTCGGCGATCCCTGCGGCCTTCCCCTCGGCGATCCCTGCGGCCTTGCCTTCGGTCCTGCCCTGTTCCATCCAGATCTGTGCGGCGGTTCCCATCACTTCCTCCACCGTTTCCGGGTCCGTCCCTGCGCGTCTCAGCGCAGCCTCAATGCGCTCGGGCGACAGGCTGACCTGTTCGATGATGTAGCTCAATATGTAGCGCCCGAACTCCGTCTCCGCAACTGCGGCCACAAGCAGGTCGGCCTCGGCGTCGCTGACATTCTCGCGGAAAGCGCGGGCCAAAGCCAGCAGTGCCGCGCGCACCTCGGCGCTCCGCGAAAGCTCCCGTGGCGCGATCCGTCCGAGATCGTGAACCACGTAGCGGCCGAAGGAGTGCGCGAGGTGTTCCAGACCCTCGGGCGCCCGGATCATGTCCTGGATCGAGCAGGGCACCGTCCACGGCTCCCGTCCGTGAAAGAACACGATCGGGATCACAGGTGGCAGGCCGCCGTCCGGCAAGGCGCCGTCGTCCAGTTCCTTGCCCCAGATCTTCAGCACGTACCTGATGAGCTGGAGCGGCGTGCGGTGATCGACCTGGCTCTTGTGTTCGAGCAGTGCGTAGACAATGGCGCCGCCGCCGTCCCTGAGGCGGAGGCGAAAGAGGGCATCGGACTGCGTCTTGCTGCCCTCGCCGTCAATCACCGTCCCCTCCACATGCGCCGGCGGGCGCTCCGGATCAAGCCGGGAAACCACCTCGGGAGGGAGATAGTCGTGCAGCAGCTGACCGGCGCGGGCGGGATCGGAGACCAGCAGACGGAAGAGGGCGTCGTGCCGGGCACGTGGCAAGGCCATGTCTGTGTCTCCCGCTGCTGTCCGGGATCATGGCCGTGATCACGACCGTGGGTACGATCTTTACCCCGATCCGGGCACGTATGCCATCGTTCAATCCCACGCCCCCGGCCTCGTCTGCACGGATACGGCGATCGAAACAGGACCGAAAGGACGTTGCCCGGCACAACACAGAGGCTTTCGAAGGCTTTCGAATTGCCAAACGATCGGATCGATCGTTTCGTGACAATCCCGTAGTGTTGGCATAGCCGCGACCGAGTGACCCTACCGTCGTTTACGTCGGCGCGATTGTGGATGTGCCTGGCTGTGCAGAAGAAAGATCGAAGTCAGGGCGGTCGAAGAACATGCGAGCGTGCCAGAATCGATCGGCGGCTAGGTTCCAATCCGTGGGTGCCGTCCTTCCAACTCCGGAATCGAGCAGAGAGTGGACGACAAGAAGTTCAATGGGGGCGGATCATGACAAGCCATTGCGTTTTGAATGGAGAGATTTTGTTTCCGTTCCCGAATGCCTGATTTGCCATTTGACTGTTGACGCTTTTGTTTGCCCACCGTTTGAATTAAGCCTAGCCGGCAATTGGCAGGTCGTTCGTGTCAGGACTGGAGGAAATCGATGGAAGAGTTTTTCCAACTGTTGTCGCAACTCCAGATAGCTCCTCCGGCAATCGCGATTGCGGTTGCCGCTTTGTTTGCGTTCATCCTGATCCTGATGATGGTCAAATCGGTGCCACAGGGAGAAAACTGGACGGTTGAACGGTTTGGACGGTATTGCCGAACCCAGAAACCCGGACTTCGAATGCTTGTTCCCCTCGTCGAACGGGTCGGCGCCAAGATCAACATGATGGAGACCGTGCTCAACATCGGGTCACAGGAAGTCATTACGCGCGATAACGCGATGATTTCGGCCGATGCGATCGCCTTTTACCAGGTCGTCGAAGCCCAGCGCGCCGCCTACGAGGTTCGAAACCTCGAGCATGCCCTTGAAAACCTGACTCAAACCAACATTCGATCGGTGATTGGCGCGATGGACCTCGACGAATCGCTTTCCCAACGGGATCACATCAACGCCCGGTTGCTCAACGTGATCGACGAGGCGGTGAAACCCTGGGGGGTCAAGGTTACCCGGGTCGAGATCAAGGACCTGATGCCTCCTCCGGATATCTCCGATTCAATGGCGCGCCAGATGAAGGCGGAGCGCGAAAAACGGGCGGAGATTCTACAGGCTGAAGGTGAAAAACAGTCCGCCATTCTCCGGGCTGAAGGGGAAAAGGAATCCCTGATCAGGGAGGCTGAAGGTCGAAAGGAGGCCGCGTTTCTTGACGCGGAAGCCAGGGAACGCGAGGCCAGCGCGGAAGCAAAGGCAACCTCGATGGTTTCCAAGGCGATTTCTCGGGGAAACGTACAGGCGGTCAACTATTTCGTTGCCCAAAAATACACCGAGGCCCTGGGAGACATTGCCGCGTCTCAAAATTCCAAGACGATCATGATTCCCCTTGAGGCGGGAAGTCTCGTCGGATCGGTCGCGGGAATCGCCGAAATCGCTCGGGAAGCGATGAGTTCCGTGAAGAAAAGCGACACTGCCGAGTAAGCAGGTCCGATGTTTGATTTCCTCCAGGGGATTTCGCCATTCTGGTGGCTGGCATTTGCCTTGCTCCTTGGGGCGGTCGAGATGATCACGTCGACGACCTTTCTGTTGTGGCCGGCGATCTCGGCTCTCGTGGTCGGAGTTGCGCTGTTCATCGTGCCAGATCTTTCCGGGAATCTCCAGGTTTTGTCGTTTGCTGTCCTGTCAGTGGTTCTCGCAATAGGGGGACGATGGGTCTTCAGCCGTGCCAGGAAGGGAGTGGGTTCCGGTCCTGCACTCAATTCACCGGCTGAAAGGGCTGTCGGTCGTCGCGCAAAGGTGCTTCAAGGAAATGGCACGAGAATCCGCGTTGTGGTCGACGGTGTTCGATGGGATGCGAAAACGGACCCCGGGCAGGTCTTGAAAAATGGAGATCTCGTCATCGTGAAGTCCGCCGAAGGTACAACGTTATATGTTTCGCCGCTCGATTCGGACTGAATCGGAGCACCTCGTGCGCGAATGCGAATCGAATTCTCGTGCCAGGCGGTTTCCCAGAATTTCCCGGATAACGAGCGGGCGGCGTTTCTATGGAAAACTGCCGAAAAGGGAGATACGCAATGCTGGGTAATCGGGCACCACAAGGTCCCCTTGAACGCAGCCGAAGAACCGAACGGTACGAAGAACGATCAATCGCATAGCGATCATGCAAGCTGCCGAGAAGGCTTTCGAAGCGATCATGATTGACTTCGAAAAACGATCGAGCGTCAGTGTTCGGCTTCGCGAGAAAAAAAGACCGGGCCGGTGGGATTGTTGAAACCGTTACCGGAAACCATGACGGCCCGGGGGGCGGATTTCCGGGATGACTTACGACGGAAACGAGATCGAGAGACAACTGCGCCTGGGCGAAGACAGCCGATGGGAGTTCAAGCAGATCGAGTTTTCCGGCAACCGTCCGCGAAGCCCCTCCCGTGACAACCTCGCAGATGAAATCGCGGCGTTTGCCAATGCCAACGGTGGTGTGTTGCTGTGCGGCGTCTCCGATGATGGTGAAACGCAAGACATGTCTCGAGAGCAACTCGTCGAACTGGATACCCTCCTGGTTGAAGTGGCCACAGACAGCATCAAACCTGCCATCCGCATTGAAACGCACCACAGGGAACTTCCGACCGGCAAACGCATTCTTCTGGTCGTGATCCCGAAAGGTGACTCGCAACACGACAGCCCCGGCGGGAGCTTTGTTCGGGTAGGGGGCTCGAAACGCAGGATGGCAAGCGACGAGAGACTCCGCCTCGCGCAAAGGCGGAGTCAGGCGCGCTACCTGTGGTTCGACAAGCAACCGTTACCGGACACGGGATTTGGAACTCTGGATGAGGCGCTATGGAAACCCCTGTTGAGTGCGGCGGGTGCGGCGGAGCCGGAAGCGGCCCTGGAAAAGCTGGCCCTTCTGACACCTGATGATGCCGGTATCCTCCGTGCCACGGTGGCCGGTGTATTGTTATGCACCCGATCGCCCGAGCGATTTCTTCCCAGCGCCAGCATCATGGCAACCTGCTATCGAGGCCGAGACCGAACTTCCGGGCAGGTCGATGCGCAGGAAATTACCGGACCGCTGGATCGGCAGATCGCTGACGCGATGACCTTTGCGATGCGGAACATGCGAATATCGGCACGAAAGACACCGGCGCGGGCCGAATTGCCACAGTATAGCGACAAGGCCCTGTTTGAGGCGGTGGTCAATGCCGTGGTTCACCGCGACTATTCCGTTCACGGCAGCAAGATCCGTCTGTCGTTGTGCGAGGATCGCCTTGAGATCCAGTCGCCAGGTTCGTTGCCGAACAATCTGACGCTGGACAGCATGGCCGACCGGCAAGCGACCCGAAACGAGGCGTTGACATCCGTGCTTGGATGAATTCGAGTGGGAGAAATTCGTGGTTCCGGGGACAGGCTGTATTTCATGGAACGTCGTGGAGACGGTGTGCCCATCATCAGGCGGGAAACCCGGGAACTCAGCGGGAAGGCGCCGGAGTACCGCCTGATCAACGACTCGGAAATCTGCCTTGTCATCCCCGCAGCAGCTCAGGAAGAGAGTGCCGCTCATGCCATCGTTACCGCGTGGACCAACGGAAAGCCGGTTTCCGGAGTGGATTTTCTGGTTCTGTTTCCGAACAAGACGTGGAAGCAGGCCACCACGAATACGGAAGGTGAGGCGAACTTTGACCTGCACACGACCCATCTCCCGATGACCGTGTTTGCGGCTGCCCCCTTCTACGCTGCCCAAGTTACCGAGGCCTGGACGCCAGGCGAAGGTGCGCTCGCAGTCGATCTTTGCGGTTTACCGAAGGGTGGTTCAGTCGTTTTCCCGGAAGCCACCGGCCACCTGCCGGGATTGAAAGGGAGGTTGAATCCAATTCGGGACACGCATGACCGGACCAATCTGTACGCTTCCAACATCGCCATCAATGAGGGCCAGCAACAACCCGTTCACTTTTTTCCCGGTGAGGAACTGCGGCTCACAGACGCTGACGGAAACGAACTATGGGTGCGCATTGTCGATATCGTTGGCAGATCTGCACTTGTGGAATATCGTGCGTCCCCTCAAGGGGATCAACCACGTCAGTAGGGCAATTGATCACAGTGAACCGATTATTGGTCGTGATTCTATTTCATCAGTCATATTTTCCCGACAAGATAGCTGTTTGGGCTGCGTCAATGGCTTCAAGCGTCCTGGCGGTGCTTCCGGCATGAAGTGCGTGAAAACGTAACGCGTCCTGCCCGAGTTTTTCGACGTCTTCGCCCGTTCGGAGCATTCCCATTACCGTGCTTTCAAGCTCGTCAATCGACTCGGTCTTGAACAGAACACCGGCCGCCATGGCTTCGACAGCCGGGAATTCGATGGTCCAGATATGTGGCCCGACGATGACCGGCTTCTTGAGGGCCAGGGGCTCGATGACGTTGTGAGCACCAGCCGGCGTGAACCCTCCGCCAACGACGACGATATCAGAGAGTTCCAGATAGAATGGCATTTCGCCAAGAGAATCCCCGAAAAAGACATCGACGTCATGGAAATCCGGTCCACTACCGACCAGACGAAGTTCTTCGTCGAGGATTCGTGATCTTGAGACGACGGTCAGCCCGGATTGTTGCAGGAATTCGGCGACCTTGGCGAATCGTTCCGGCCGCCTTGGTACATAGACGAAAAAGGGCCGAGGCAGCGTTGCCTCCAGGCAACGTGACCGAAGCCTGGGAATCAATTCGGCGAATATGCTGTCTTCGCCCTCGACCACGCTCGTGAAGGCAATGACCGCCCGTTCCGGGAGGCCGATGTGTCGGGATCTCGCGAATTTCCTGGCCATGGAAACCTGGCCTTGGGGCAAAGGTTGGTCAAAGCGCAGTTCGCCCGACACGGATACGTTTGAAACTCCCAGTTTCCGAAACCTCGTTGCGTGTTGTTCAGACTTGGCGAAGGCAGCGCTGATCAACTTCAGAACGCCCAGTCTCAATGCATGTACTGACCACGATGACCGTTCGCTCCGTTCGAGGTTTCGCGTCGTGATCTGGGTGTTGCAAAGAAAAACCGGGATGCCTTGCCTTCTCGACGAGACGATCATCACCGGCCAGATGTCGAACTCCAGTATGAGGAGGAACTTCGGGCTGACCCGACGAAGGAAACTGCGGTACGCAAACCCGAATTCGAACGGCTGATATCTTGCCACGAGCCGACCGTCCGAGATGTCTTTGCCAAATCTGCGTTCGGCTTCCGTTCTGGCGGCCGGGGTCATGCAGGTCACGGCGACCGTCTCACCCCTGTCGAGAAGGACTCGGATCAGCGATTCTGCGGCCCGGATCTCTCCAAGTGAAACCGCATGGATCCAGGCAGAACCGGGAAGGCTCCTACCACCTCCAAAACGTTCACCGAAACTGGCGCCGTACCGACGGTCTCGAAGCGTGCGCCAGAAGAAATAACCCAGAACCACCGGAAATCCGACGATCCAGATTACGCGATAAAGGAGAACCATGAAGCTAATCCGGCCGGGGAGGTCGTCGGAGATTCCCGTTTCGGCCTCTTTTCGGGCGCAGTCGCCGTCAAGTGTATTACGGAATTCGGTCAATGGGTTCTTTCGAGGAACGGTGCCAATCGATACACCGTTTCCTGAACGATCGATTCCCCCTTGGTCAAGACAGGTTCGACGTTTCGGGCCAATTGGCGGACCTCGGGATCAAGAACCGCATCTGCGAGTTCTTTCCCGTCAGATATCTCGCGGGCGGCCCGGTGACCGTGGAACATCTCGTAGTCACTTTTGAAATTTCGGACACTTGGCCCATGAACAACTGCGCACCCGAGGCGGGCAGGTTCATACGGATTATGCCCGCCGCCATTGCTCATGGAGCCGCCGATGAACCCGACCCTGGAAATCCTGTACCAGATGCCAAGCCTGCCGATCCTGTCGATGATCGCGACCTGGCAATCATCGGACGGCGGAACACCGTCTTCCAGGCGTTCGCAGATGAAGCCGCGACTAAGAATCAATGCCTCGACATTCCGAGCGCGGTCCGGGTTACGTGGTGCCACGACGAGCAGGGAGGACGGGTCGGATTGAAGGACATACTGGTGTGCTTCCGCCACGGTTGCCTCGTCGGCAGCATGTGTCGATGCGGCGAGCCAGATATTTCGGTGGGACAAGGCCTTCTCGAGCAGGGCGCGGTCATCCGGTCGATCGGCGAGTGGCGCCGCACCTGCCTTGAGCGAACCTGAAACCCAGATCCGTTTCCGATCCACGCCAAGGGCGTGGTAATGCTCGGCGCTGCCCTGATCCTGCGCTCCAACAAGTTGGAAACGGCGATAGAGATCAGAGTAAACTCCCCGAATCCGGGCTTTTGCCGAATAGGACGCTGCATCCATTCGTCCGTTGATCAAGGCGAGTGGAATTCTTCGGCGGTCGGCTTCGAAGATCATCGCAGGCCAAATGTCGCGTTCGACCCAAACCGCCAGATCTGGCCGCCAGTGATCGAGGAATGTCCGAATGCACCGGATGCAGTCCAACGGGAGATACTGATGGCAACAGTGTGCGGGAAGATTGGCCGTGACTGCGTCGGCAGATGTTCTCGATATGCTCGTCAGAAGCACCTCCAGGTCAGGGAGCTCTTCACCAAGGGAGCGTATCAATCCTGACACGGCAAGAAGTTCGCCGACCCCGACAGCGTGAAACCAGGCGAGTCGCTTTCCCGTTCGCTGCAAGGATGGCATTCCGAGGCGTTCATGAAATCGGTCAGGATCTTCCTTGCCGCGTTTCAGGCGCCTGTGAACGATGAACCTTGCAATCGGGTAGGCAAGTCTCGACGCTATCAGGTAGAATCGAAGTCCCGGGCCCGTACGGGTCTTTTCGGACATGAGGGGACTCCCTGATCGGCGGTCAATGCAATGAACACAAATTCACGCAAATCTCAAACCGCGTATCAGGGGTTCTCCTTGTTCGATTCGATCCACAGCAGGATGCGTGGACAAAAGGCGGTTGAAAAATGGCTGTTCGGCGGGACGGGCTCCTTTGCGCCATCCAGGAATTCTGGCTCTTTCCAGATCCGCATGGTTCTCTGTAGCGTTGTTCGCCGGAGGATTCGGTTTTCCGCGGCAGGAAATTCGTTGCGATTACGTCTGTGTTGATGACATCGAGACGTTGATACTTCGATTCTATTCATGTTTCATCTCTTCGTGCCAGACATGCACTTCGGATTCTCGCCATGACATTTCCTGCCGTTAGCGACAGCCTCGTCAAGATTCCATTGGGATCATTGCAGGCAATATCCCTGGACACGGAAACGACCGGACTTGATCTGGCAAAGGCGCGAATTCTCGAACTGGGCGCCGTTCGGATCGAGTCAGGCGGGATTCGCGAGGATGACGTGTGCTCGGTTCTTGTGAACCCGGGAGTTTCGATTCCCCCCGGTTCCACTCGAATTCACGGCATCCGGGACCACGATGTGGAAGTTGCGCCTGAATTTCCTGGTGGAATGTCCGAATTCATTGATTGGGCCGGGCCGTGCCTCGTTGTCGGGTATTCGATCGGGTTCGACATGTCCGTTCTCGAGGCCGAGCACGAACGGCACGAAATGAACTGGATTCGGCCCCGATCCATCGATGTTCAGGATCTTGTCAGCCTGCTTGATCTCGAATTGCCCGACTTCTCCCTGGAAACCGTGGCAGAATCGCTCGGAATCAACGTTTGCGGACGGCATCGCGCAGTACCCGATGCGCTGCTCACGGCCAGAGTTCTCGTCGAACTCATACCGAGACTCAGGTTGGCCGGGATCCAAACGTTTGCCCAGGCTGAGCGTTCGTGCGCCTTGATCCGAGCCCGGCGTGGCGAGACCGGAATCCGGATCTCCGATGGTTTGGCGCATTCGCGCGGTCAGCCGCGTGCCAGCAGCAATCCGTATCTTTACAGGGTCAAGGACATCATGCGGTCTCCGCCCGTCTCCGTATCGCCGCATTCCACGGTTGCAGAGGCAGTTGCGGTAATGGTTCGCAAGGAAGTTGGTTCCGTCATTGTCAAAGAAACCGACGAGACGCCAGCGGGGATTCTCACGGAAAGAAACCTGATCCAGGCCTTGGGTGCAGATGGCCAATCAGTGCTCCAGTTTCCGGTCGAGCGCTACTGTTCCAGACCCCTGATCACCGTTTCGGTCAAGGAGTTCGTCTATCGCGCAATGGGCGTGATGGCGTCAAACCGAAACCGGCATCTTGGTGTAACGGGTCTCGATGGCGCGCTGGTCGGAATCATCAGCGCACGGGATGCCCTGGGCCGCCAGGCGGGCGACAGCATAGAGTTTGGGCGCGAGATCGACGCGGCCGTTTCCCCGGCCGAACTTGGACGGATCTGGGCCGGTCTCACGACGGTTGCGGCCGCTCTCGTCAACGAGGGTGTCGATCCTCGAACCATCGCATCCGTGATTTCGCGCGAACTTCGCGGGCTGACCGGTCGGGCCGCCGCACTGGCAGAGGCCGAGGTCGTCGACGTACTTGGTTCTCCGCCGGCAGGTTTCGCGGTCATGATCCTGGGTTCCGGCGGCCGCGGAGAGAGCCTTCTCGCGATGGATCAGGACAACGCGATCGTGTTCACCGAAGGAGACGCGGGAGGAAAGGCGGACATCTGGTGTGAACAACTCGGACGGCGCATGTCGGATTATCTCGATAAGGCGGGGGTCAGCTATTGTTCGGGCGGCGTGATGGCGTCACGGCCGGAATGGAGAATGGACGTGGCGAACTGGAATAGCAGGATCGCGGAATGGATGGCATTATCCCGACCGGAAGACCTGCTGAACGCCGACATTTTCTTCGATTCCATGGCGGTATACGGAGAAGAGAAGTTGGCCGGCAAGCTCAGGAGGGACGCGATCAGAGATGTAGCCGTGCAGAGGTCCTTTCTTCGGATGCTGGCGGGCAGGGCCGCGGACGCGCCCAGTCCCTTCGGGTGGTTGGGGCAACCCAGGCTTCAACGAAATCGACTCGATTTGAAGATGCACGGGCTCCTGCCGATATTTTCTGCCGCCAGGGTGGTTGCGCTCATGCACGGTATCCAGTCGCGATCAACAGCAGATCGAATGCGAAAATTCCGGGAACTGGACGAAGTTCCGAAGAAGATCGTCGACGACCTGGATTCGGCGCATGGTATCTTGCTGGGCGCGATTCTCCGCCAACAGCTGGAAGACATTCGAAACGGAATCCCGCTGTCGAATTCGGTGGCGTTCGGCGAGTTGGACGGCATGAACCGCCAGCAGGTGATCTGGGCGCTGAAGCGTGTTCCTTCGATTGCAGATATCATGAAGGTTCCCGTGGGACTTTGAACTTCTTGTGGCGTGCACTTTTTCCCGTATCGGGGAGTTCACACCGTACCTGGTCGCGGTCCAGTACGGGATCGGCAGGAATGCGGAGTGAACCGGTGACGACGGAGAGATCGTCGAAATCTTTACGGTAGCGCCCGACTTCGAGACCGATGACGTTTGCTCGGCTGCGCCCGAAATCCAGTCGATGTTTGCGACAAAGCGACAAAAGTGACTCAGTCGTTGTCTGAAAAGACCTTTTGAAGGGGTTGAGACCAGAATTCTTCTTGCCGGAGAACCGTGACGAAGCGTTCCGCCGCCCCTCCTTTCCCAAAGGACGTGCAGGAAGGATACCGGCGGTGCCATTCGCGATTGATGAAATCAAGGATCGCCTCCCGGTCGTCGGCCTCACATGAAAAAACCGAAGCAGACGAGGCCCGATTGGTCTGACGCGTACCGATATCGAGGCTTGGTACGCCCAGGAAGGGAGCCTCACGTACGCCTGCACTCGAGTTGCCGACGAGCACGGCCGCATTTTTCAGAAGTTCCGAGAAATAGTGGAACCGCATCGAAGGAATCGCGCGGAATGAACCCTTGGGCAAGCCGCGAACGACCTCATGGATGGTCTCCGATCCGGGATCGTTGTTCGGGAAAATCGTGACGAACTTTCTCCCTGAATCCTCAAGGATCCCGAAAAGAGCCTCTGCCTGTGCGCCCATTGAATCGAATTCCGATGTTACCGGATGGAATATGACGATACCGTAGTCCGACATCGGGATCGCATACCTTTTCCTGACGGTGTCCAAGGTGACGCCCGAGTGACCGGAGTGAATGTCAAGTTCCGGTGACCCGATAACGAAGATCGAATCCCGCGACTCGCCCAGTCTCATAACTCGGTCGCGCGCCGCGTCAGAACTGACGAAGTGGTAGGTCGCAAGCTTCGTATTGCAGTGGCGGAACAACTCGTCGATGGTCCCGGAAACCTCTCCCCCTTCGACATGGGCACAACGGACGTAATTGACGGCACAGGACATTGCGCAGGCCAACGCCTCGGCTCTGTCACCATGAACGATGACCAGGTCCGGCCGATGTTCGGCGAGGAAATCCGAGAATTCGAGAACAGTCTTTGCAATGATCGTGTCCTGGCCGTCACCGGGTTTCTGGTTGAGGAATTCAAAAATTTCGGCCCCGGGAACCCGATGCACCTCGATCTTCGTCAGGCCGTATCGTTCGAGCATATGCATTCCCGTTACAAAAAATGAGATCCAGTGACCGTCGTTCCGCGCTGTTTCGGCGAGGGGGAGAACTTTCCCGAAATCTGCGCGCGTGCCGGTTACAAAGACGAGTTTTCTGAGCATTGGAATTCCAGATTGAGGTGCCCGCGCTGGCCTGATGGTTTCAAGGCAATATGGAGCGGGCGACGCAAAAACAATGCATGGTAGTGGCAAATCTCGACGTCGTCATTTGTTTTGTCCACCAATATTCCGGAATGTTCAGGTCTGCTTCGTTCGACCGTTTGACGGATGCCGTTGCTGCGACAGGAATTTTCCAGGTTCAGTCGATAGAAACTGCGACCGCGCCAATCTGGACGCTTTTTTTCGGTACCGGAGTGCATGGGCCTGTTGAACGACCGGATTCGCCGCGAGCGAAATGAAGTCCAACTACCATATTGGACAATCGGGCGGAAAAGGGATGTTTGCATGATTGGTCGCTTTGCCACCACGCCCGCGGAATAGACACATTTGGCCGCCGTTGGCCGATATTCTGCAGAACCAGGCGATGTGCTGGCTTGCAAGATGGCATGTTTTATTCTCGCGAACAGGCGTCGTACGGCCAGCGACTGCATTGTCGAGCCGAGTTCATTGGATCAGACGCATGTGCCGTCCCTGTCGAACAAATGCGCGTCGTCCAGATCGAACGACAGTCCGATGGGCTGATCCTCCTGAATGTCTGAACCGCCCGAAATCCGAACGTTGATCGGCTCCAGGCCCGGAACATCGACATACGCGAAACTGTCTCCCCCGAGATGTTCGGCCACACCTACCGTGCCGGCAATCAATGCGTCGGAAGGTTCTACCACCGCGATATGCTCGGGGCGAATGCCGAAAAATTCCGGGGCGGTTTCCGCAACCGGCATGTCGATATGGGTTCCGTCGCCAAGGTTAATTCCGCCGCCTTCAGACGCGCAGGGAATGATGTTCATCTTTGGCGACCCGATGAATGTCGCCACGAAGAGGTTTGAAGGATTGCGGTACAGGTCCAGCGGCGCGCCTTGTTGCTGAATGATGCCATCGTTGAAAACCACGATCCGGTCGGCAAGCGTCATCGCCTCGACCTGGTCATGGGTCACGTAGATCATCGTCTTGCCCAGCTTCTTGTGCAACCGCGCTATTTCAATGCGCATCTGGACCCTGAGGGCGGCGTCGAGGTTCGATAGCGGTTCGTCAAAAAGGAAGGCCGCCGGATCGCGAACGATGGCGCGGCCGATGGCCACCCGCTGGCGCTGGCCGCCCGAGAGTTCCTTGGGTTTCCGTACCATCAACGGATCGAGTTGCAGGATATCGGCGGCGCGGTCGACCGCGGCATCCAGCGTTGCCTTCTTTTCACCCGCTACCTTGAGGCCGAAACCCATGTTCTCGCGAACCGTCATATGCGGATAAAGCGCGTAGGACTGGAATACCATCGCCAACCCGCGCTCGGCGGCGCCAAGCGCACTGACGTCCTTGCCCGCGATATCGATCGTGCCGCTTGTGATCTCTTCGAGACCTGCAATCAGGCGCAGCATCGTGGATTTTCCGCAGCCGGACGGACCGACAAAGACGATGAACTCGCCTTCCTCGATCTCCATGTCGATGCCCTTGATGACGTGGATGTCGCCGAAGAACTTGTGCACGTCGTTAAGTTGAATCGTCCCCACTTGTCTGCCCTTTTCCTATTCGTCGAGTTCCCAGGCCAGCCAGATCGCGGCTGTCCAGGAGAAGGTTCCGCCGCCGCAGCCGCGGCCGTCGATGGGTGAAAAGTATTCTGCGAATCCGCCGTTGCGGATCAGTTCACGCGTATCTGAGCGGATGCGTTCGGCCCATTCGTATTCGCCAATGTCGCGCAGGCCATTGGCGATCATGAAGTTGATCATCGCCCAGGCCGGCCCGCGCCAGTATCGGACGTGGTCGAAATGCTCGTCGCGGGGATCGAAGCTGGGCACCAGGTAGCGTACTTTTTCCGCAAACTCCCTCAAAGTAGTCAGGAGTTCCTCTTTGTGCGCCAGGATACCCGCGTACAGCGGCAGGAAAGAGGCAGCAGATGCCCGCCTGGACTGATCTCCCGACCGCATGTCGCGGGCGACGTAACCGCCAGCATCTTCATTCCACAAAAGTTCCAGTCCGTTTTCCAGGCGGGCGATCCGGTCTTCGATACGGGCTGTTTCGTGCCCGGCACTGCGCGCGAGGACGTGCAGATCCTTTTCCGCGCGCAAAAGGATCGAAGTGATGCCTGGATCGGCGACAAAGAACGGGTTTTCGACCGCGATTCTTTCAGGATCCCACTGGCGTTCCCTTCCGAAATAAACCAGGGCGAGGTAGCGGTCGTAATCCTGCTTTTCGGGCCGCATGTCGTTGTCGACAAGCGAGGTATCGCTACGCGTGTACTCACCGACACCGCTAACGTCGATCATGTCGCCCGGGCGATCCCAATCAGGCAAGTTGTCGCGACCCGATTCCCATGGATGGGTGATCGCTATGACCCCGGTTCCCTTGGGGTCTCGCGCACGGTGCCACCATTCGTGCCATGCATCGATGCGATTGATGAACCCGGTCGCCTTCTCGGGTTCAGCCTCGGCGAGCGCCCGGATGACTGAGGCCACCACGGGTGGTTGCGAGATTCCCGAACTTGGCATCGGGCCCATGTCGGCCTGCCATATCGATGGTCCGGGAAAGTAACCGGGCTCGTCGACACGGAAAATGATGTGGGGAACCATTCCGTTGGGCCATTGCGCTTCGAAGAGTTTTTCGAGCTCCTCCCACGCCCGCGCGCGATCGAACGTTGCGAAACCGAGCGCGGAGAACGCCGAGTCCCAGTTCCATTGATAGGGGTAGAGCCCATCGGTCGGAATGGTGTAGCCACCCCTGTCGTTGCCACGCAGGATCGCGCGCGCACGTTCGTTCATGGTCACTTCGGTCATCCTTTCACCGATCCGGCGGTCAGGCCGGAAACCAGGAACCGTTCAAACCAGAGGAAGATGACCAGGACCGGAATGGTGACGATCACGGCGCCGGCCATGAGATGTTGGCGCGGCACTTCGGAAGAATTCAGGGAAACGACGGCGCGCGGAAGGGTGAAGATCTCGGGACTATCGAGGAACATGAAAGCGAAGAGGAATTCGTTCCAAGCGATCATGAAGACGTAGAGCGATACCGATGCGATCGCGGGGAGTGACAAGGGCAGGGTGATCTTCCAGATCACCTTGAGACGCGAGCAGCCGTCCATCATTCCCGCTTCTTCAAGCTCGGAGGGGATGCCGCGAAAGTAGCCCTGAAGCATGTAGAGAGATACGGGAATGGTCGTCGCCGGATAGATGAGCATCAGGCCCAGCAAGGTGTCGCGAAGCCCCATCTGGCTGAACACTGCATAAAGCGGGATCACGAGAACGATGGCAGGGACCATGTAGATGAGCAAAATCGATCGGGACAGAGTCGTGCGTCCGGGGAACTTCAGACGCGAAATCGCGTAGGCGCCGGGGATAGAGGCGGCGAGCGTCAGCAAGACTGTGACGACCGAAACGACGGTGGAGACGATGACGAACCTGCCGAAGTCGAACGTCGTGAAGAGTTCGACGTAGGAACTGAAAAGCTCACTTGAGCCCTGACGAACGTTGATCGAATAGTCGAGCGGGTTCAGCAACAGCTCGGCCTGCTTTTTCAGGCTGGTCATGAGCATCGCGTAGAAGGGCAAAAGCACGATTGCCGTGAAGAACACGAAACCGAAGCCCTTGAGCGCACGTATCAAGACTTCCTCGGCGCGGTAGCGATTGAGTGTCGTCCAGTCGCGCGAGCGAAATGCGATGGCGACGGCGCCAACCGTAGTCATCGCGAGGGAGACCAGCACGAGAACACCGCTAGCGGGCCGTTCGGCAAGCGCAATTCCGAGGGGTGCGAAGTAGGTCAGGAGGCAGATGGTCAGCGCATACGCAATGCCGGCCAGCGCAAGTCGCAGGTAGAGGCCAGTCGCATAACGGTCGGATGCAAGCCAGGCGAAAGCCCCGGCAATTCCCGCGAAGAATGCGGCGAAGGTTGTCATTTCGGCGGCGGCGCCAAAGACGAGTGTGATGCCAACACCGATGAGGACGGCATTGATTGCACCCCATACCCCTCCGAGGACGAATGCAAGAATGATTCCGCGCGTCATCACATGCCCTCCTCTTTGGGGACAAACCGGAAGTAGAAGGCGACAAATGCTGTCAGGACGAAGAAGATCACCACGGCTACCGCAGCACCGGCACCGAGATTGGAGAGCGCAAAGGCCTGTTCATAGACATTGACCGTCAGCGTTCGTGTGCCCGAGGCTCCCCCGGTCAGCAGGAAGATGTCATCGAACTTGTTGAAAGTCCAAATGAACCTCAACAAGAACAGCGTTGAGATGATTCCGACCAGTTGTGGCAGGTTGATGAACCAGAATTTCTGGAGAGGGGTCGCCCCGTCCATCTCGGCCGCTTCGTCGAGATCCGCGGACAGCGACTGCATCCGCGCCAAAATGAAGAGAAAAGAGAGCGGAAAATAACGCCAGGCCTCGAAGGCGATCACGGTCCAGAGCGCGATTCCGCGTTTGCCCAGGAAGTTGACGGCTTCGTCTGTCACGCCGGTGGTCTGCAGGATTGCGTTGAGGGTTCCGGAGAAAGGGTCAAGCAGGAAAACCCAGGTGAAGGCAACCGCAATGACCGGCGAGACGTAAGGAAACAGGAAGAGGCCCCGCAGCACGGAACGCCCAGGAAACGCGGTCATCATCAGCTGGGCGGCAAAGAGGCCAAGGATCAGCGCGCCAAGAGTGCCAAAAACGGTGTAGATGATCGAAACCCAGAGCACGTCCCAGAATTCGGTTGCGTCAAAGACCTTGCGGAAGTTTTCGAAGGTGAAATCCAGGCTGGCGAGCGCATTGTCCGACTTTCCGCGGACCACGAGTTCGGTGTCTCCGGGTTTCACCGCTTCGCCATCAAAGTATGAGGCTTCTGCCTCCAGGATGCTCTTGACCCGCACCTGTTTTCGCGGTTCGAGCGTCCCGAATTCGCATGAAATTGCGACGGCATCGGCTTTGCAGGGCTCTCCAATTTCCACGACGCGGAGACCTCTTGGAAGCGGGTCGAGCAGGCTTGCCTCGCGGACTTCCTCCTTGGGAGAACTCGATCGCACCCGGTACTCGATCTCCAGCTGGTCACCCACCTTGACCGGGATGTCGCCCTTGACCCGTTCACGGACTAGCATCTTCGCCGGTCGCAAATCCGCCAGTTCAATAGGTTTCACACTTATCCAGAAGTTTGCGAGCAGCGGTACGAGGATAATGAGAAGAACGGATGCCACGGTCGGCGCCAACATTGAAAACGCGAGGCGCTGTTCGCGTTTCTCGATCGGTCCGCGGCGTTTGCGGGCCTTCGCGAGGTCAGCAGGGGTTGCCTTAGCCATCGGCGCCATTTCCTTTTGCTGGCGGTCCGCTTGAGGCGCGGGCCATCAGGCGGACCGGTAGACTGATCGTGCGGACCGGCGCGTCCGGGTTTTCCTTGCGGGCAATGAAAGCCTCGGCGATCTGGCGGCCGATGCCCTTCGGATCCACGGCGATGGAGGACAGTGGTGGTTCCCAAAGACGCGAATCCTCGATGTCGTCAAAGCCGACGACCGACACGTCGTGTCCGACGCGCTTGCCCAGATGCGCCAGTCCAAGCGTTGCGCCGGCGGCGACCACGTCACAATTGCACACGATCCCGGTGACTTCAGGGTTTTCCTGACAAAGCGCAATTGCCGCCGCCTTCGCATCGGTCTTGGTTTCCTCGCAGGGGCGGATGATGGGGGAATTCAGTCCTTTGGTGACCAGAACGCTGGCGTAACCGCCAATGCGCTGGTTGATCGTCGGCGACAGGTGATCGCCGCCCAGGAAGGCAATGGTGGTGTGCCCGAGATCGGAGAGATGCCTGGTTGCCATTTCTGTTCCGTAGGTTGAATCGACGCCGATATGATCGAACGGGTGATCAGGAAGCGTACGCAACCAGGTGATGGTTGCCGGGCTGTTCCGTCGAATCCAGGCGATCGTTTCTTCGGTTGTCCCGGTTGCCGGAATCCACAACAAGCCGTCCGCTGATCCGCCAATCAAGGTGCGCAGGTACTTCTCCTGCAATTCCACATCGTCTTCAGCATCGAGCACGAAGAGCAGATACCCTTTTTCCTGCAGGTAGGAACTCGCGCCGACAACAACCTCTGCGTTGAACGGGTTGGCGATGCGGTGGATCAGGAGCCCGACATCGTGCGTTTGACCAGACCGCATGGCCATGGCGCGACGATCACGCACGTAGTCGAGTTTTTTTGCAGCCTTCTGGACCTTGCGCCGCGTTTCGTCGGAAATCCGCCCAACTTCCCGCAGGACCTGGCTGACCGTCGAGACGGAAACGCCGGCCTCCCTGGCAACGGAGTGTATGGTTGGGCGCTTGTTCATTGGAAACAGACCATTCGAAAGGATCCGCTTAGATGTAGCCGATTGGTGCAGCAAGGTTTTAATGTCGCTCTCAAGCGAACTGCCACGGTTTGCCTTGATGAAACGTTACATCTCAAATTGTGTCAATACCTCTCCGAAAATAATTGACATAATTTGATTTTTTTCTAGCCCGAATGAATTTTTTCCTTGACTTGATGAAACGTTATATCCGATATCTGAAAAATAGTTCTCAGACCGTGCCGAGTGATCTCGTCAGGACTCCGGCAGCGCGGGCGAAACCATATGGGAGGAATCAATGGTGAAGAAACTATGTTCGGTTGCGATGGGCGCCCTGTTGGCGGCAAACGCCGGCTGGGCCGACACCGTAACGTTGTGGACGCCGGAAGAGCAGCCCGACAGAATCGAGGCACAAGAAAGGATGGCGGCTGCCTTCACCGAAAAAACCGGCCACGAAGTTGAAGTCGTTCCAGTGACGGAGAAAGAACTCGGCACCCGGATGACAGCGGCATTTGCCGCCGGTGATCTGCCGGATGTCGTTTACCACTCGCTGCAGTACCTTTTGCCCTGGACCGAGGCAGGGATCCTCGATGCAGGTGCCGGTACGGAAGTGGTCGAGGCACTTGGCGCTGATACATTTGCCGCCGGGCCCCTCGAATCAGCAAACGTGGATGGCGATTACGTCTCGGTTCCGGTCGACGGCTGGACCCAGATGGTCGTCTACCGCAAGGACCTGTTCGAAGCCAACGGCCTGGCTGCACCCGACAGCTATGCGAATATTGCCGCCGCCATCGACAAGCTCCATGGAGATGACATCTTCGGATTCGTTGCTGCGACCAAGACAGACGAAACCTTCATGATCCAAGTGCTTGAGCATGTGTTTCTTGCCAACGGGTATTCGCCGCTCGTGGACAGCGCGGAGAACGACATGAAGCTCGTTGAGGCGCTTGAGATCTACAAGAAGATGGCTGACGCTTCGCCCGAGGGTGAACTCTACTGGAAGCAGTCACGCGAACTCTACTTCGCGGGCAAGGCGGCAATGATTATCTGGTCACCCTTCATCATGGATGAGTTGGCCGGTCTCCGCGACAGCGCCCCGCCGACGATCAACGACGATCCGACCTCGCGTGATCTTGCTTCGCGTACAGGATTTGTCACCCGTGTTTCGGGTCCGTCCAACCCGGGCGGTGCCGGTTGGGCTGACACTCGTTTCATGGGCGTGACCGCCGACGCCGATACCGACGCGGCGATCGAGTTCATTAAGTTCTCGCTCAGCGAAGGCTACGGCGACATCCTCGGCATGGCTGCCGAAGGTAAATTCCCGATCCGACGCGGCAACGCCGATGATCCGGAGGCCTACGTCAAGCTCTGGGCCAGCCTGCCGGTTGGTGTTGACCGCCACGCACCGCTCGCGGAAATCTATCCGCAGGACGTGATCGACGGAATCGTCGCAGGACTGGCAACCGGCAACCGCTGGGGTCTTGCCGAAGGCAATCTGAGCCGTGCATCGAAGATCGTGAATTCTCTGCTCTACAACCGCATCGTTCGCGAATACATTGACGGTGAGATCACGGCCGACGAAGCTGTTGCACGGATCAAGGAAGAAGTCGCCAAGATCGACTGATTTCAAGACTGCGCCGAATTCGAACCGGGCCCTGCGGGGCCCGGTTATTTACCTGAAAGCCGAACTGCGACGGGGGGCCTTGAGGAGGCGATGCGACTCTCCCCTTAGGGTTCGTCACGAAATAACGGCTACATTATCGGGGTTCGGAAGCAAGGTATAGTTCCAGTCGCCATGGAAGTCGGCGCGCTGGATATCCAGGGCATCGATCTCCGCTTTGCTGATCTTGATACCGGTCGGGTACTCGTTCGTGTCCCGGTCACAGTAGACCTTCAGCCCCGTGCCGGTCTTTGTGGAGCCGATCAGGCCGATGATGGTTGTGAGGGTGTACAGGGGTTTGCCGCGCCAGTTCTGGGATATGAAGGAGAAGAGTTTGTGCTCGATTTTGTTCCACTTGCTGGTGCCGGGTGGCAGGTGGCACACGCTGATCTCGATGCCGAGTTCGCGTGCGAGCTTCTGCAACTCCACCTTCCACAACCGGACGCGGCTCCCGTTGGAGCCGCCGCAGTCGGCGGTGATGAGCAGCTTGCAGGCCTCGGGGTAGCGTTCCTTCCCCAGGTGGTGCCACCAGCGCCGGATGCTCTCGACCGCGAACGCGGCCGTGTCGGAACTGACCCCGACATTGACCCAGCCCACGTTGTTGATCACGTCATAGACCCCGTAGGGGATCGCCTTGCCGAGTTCCTTGTCGGCGAAGTCATGGACACGGACCTCCTCGGGAGACCCTTTCGGACGCCACTCACGGCCCGAATTCTTGAAATCCCCCACCAGTTCCTTCTTCTTGGTGTCCACGGAGACCACCGGCTGTCCGGCTTCAGCGAACGCCGCGACCTGATCGTTGATGTGATGGAACTGCGCATCCCGGTCCGGATGGTCCGTGCCCTCCCGGGCTTTCACATTCCCCTGGAGCGTGTAACCCTGCCGCTTCAGCAACCGGCCCACCAGGGTGTGGGACACCGGGAAGCCCTGATCGGAAAGCGCATCGGCAAGGTGACGCAGGCTCTTCGACACCCACCGCAGCGGACGCTCAGGGTCGCCGCGCACCGCCGGCTCCACAAGCGCATCAAGCGCCTCCTCAAGGCCGTCCTGGATCTCCACCGCAGGCTTGCGGCCCCCGCCGGGACGCCGAACACGGCCCGAGGGCTCCGGTTCCTCCCCGAGTTCCGCAAGAGCACGGTAAATGGTCGAGCGCGCAACCCCCGTCGCTGTCGAGACCAGTGTCACGCCGCCATGGCCAAGGGGCAGGGTCTCGGACGCAACAAACAATCGGAGGCTCTTTTCATCCAGATGCGGCGACAGGGCCTCGAACCGGCGCCGGATGTTCTCGATCGTATCCATGCCGCGAGTGAATCACATTTCGATTCCAAGGGGAATCCCTCAGTGACAAAACGATTCGCCTGTTTCGCAACGAACCCTTACCTGCCAATAGCTGCGGCAGAGCGATGACTAGTCCTGAAACCCTGCGGCCAACGCGGCTTTGAGAAGCGATGCGCTTTTTCCGCAAGGAACCAGGCGCTCCGCACGTCAGAGTCGCTGGACATTGCGGTATCGAGACATCGTGACCCCAACCTGCCTTCTGAAAAGTACGCCCAGGTAATCCAGGCTGACTCCTGCCAGTCGGGCAACAAGGGAATTCGGGCACGCCGGGTCTTCGCGAATGATCGACAAGGCCCGTGCGATGCCGGGGCGCACGCCGCAGTTCGCAACAGCGGTAGCGTGTTCGACAGCGCGCCAGAGACGGTGGATCCCCACCATACCATTCCGATCTTCAGCGCCATTCTGCCTTTTTCGGCCCATAGCAAATTCGCCAGATCAGCCGTACCGTGCCACGCCCGAATATTTTTCAACCCAGGCACGATTGCCCGGGAATCTACGCACGGAACTCATTTGGTGACAATCCCGACCCATCGTGAGCCTCGTTCCTTGATTGAGCACCTTTGTAGGCATTTGACTCGTTATACCCTATTTACAAATCCGGGTATAACTCATATGTTGTGTCTGGTCCTAGAAACCGGGTATAACCATGCAACCGATCAACTTCGCCCTTCAAACGGCCTTTGCAGAACTTATCGAAAGATGTCTTGATGCGAGTTTCGACCAGGATTTCGATGAGCAGGGACAGTTCGTCAAAGTCACGTCCAAGGGGCGTGACTACTGGTATTTCCAAAAATACCAGGATGGCGGCCGGAAGCGTCGCTACGTTGGACCGGCGACAGAACCCGAAATAACGGACCGCGTTGAGAAATTCAAAGAGTTAAAGGCAGATTTCAAAGAACGACGCGAAATGGTGAGAGCGCTCAGTCAGGTCTTTCCACGCCCTGATGCGCTTACAGGAAGCATCGTTGAAGCACTTTGGAAAGCGGGGTTCTTCCGTCTGAGAGGCATTCTTGTCGGAACAGTTGCCTTCCAAACTTACGCCGGTTTGTTAGGTTCGAAATTGCCATCCACGTCAATCATGACGCAAGACGCAAATTTTGCTCAGTTCAAAGCGATATCAGATGCGGTCGATGATTCAATGCCGCCGATTCTTGAAGTGCTTCGCGACGTCGATGAAAGTTTCAATCCTGTCCCCAATCTGGACCCGGAATCCGACACAGCATTTATCAATGACGATCATTACCGCGTCGAATTTCTAACCTCCAATAGAGGCAGCGACAATTACCAGGGTAAGGCGGCGGACATGCCCCCTCTTGGTGGCGCCAGGGCCACGCCTTCATGGTTCCTCGACTTCCTCATCAAGGATCCCGTATGGTCGGCGGTATTGCATCGGGGGGTACACCCGTTCGTGTGCCTGATCCTGCTCGATTTGCCGTATACAAATTAATCGTTTCATCACGCCGGCATGAAGGTTCATTCGCAAAAGCCGACAAGGACGTAATTCACGCGGGTATTCTTATCGAAGCGCTCTCAAAGAGACGGTCTTTCGAACTCGGCGAGGCACTGGCCCTCGCTGAGGAAAGCGGCCGGAAATGGAAATCCGCGGTCGAACACGCTACCACGGCCCTGGACGAGAAGAAACAATATCTTCTTCAAAAGGCGCGCGACGATTTCGCCAAAAGCGCCTAATTTCTTCCTGCTGCGCTGCACCCGTAAATGGCCTCCAAATTCGTCAATGGCCGAAAACGCTTGATCGCCATTTGGCCTCGCGCTGAATCTTCACGTTTTCACTTTCGTGATTCACGAATACTTGGATTCTCTGTTCGAGTGCGGGTACCGAGTGTCGTCTTGAACTCTGTGGGACACTTCGGGACAGGGTCGACTGTCCGTTTTACCTATCCCATTCCGCGCCAGGGAATGGTCTTCTGGATGACCCATCGCATGACTAGGTCGAACAAGAGACCGAGCACGCCCATGATCAGAATCGTAACCCAGATCAATTCATAATCAGAAACCGTACGGGCGATATTCTCGATGAAACCGACACCGGTGGTCCCTGCGAGCATCTCTGCCGCCACGAGCGTACCCCAGCAAACACCCACAGCAATGCGGATGCCAGTGAGAATCTCGGGGAGGGCATTCGGCAAGATGACGTTCCACATGATCTGTCGATCCGTCGCACCCAAAGAGTGAGACGCACGGATTTTCGACAACTGTACGCCGGAAGCGCCGGTACGCGCCGAAATCACCATGATCGCAAAGGCCACCATGAAGAGGAGGAAAATCTTGCCGTCATCCTGAATTCCGAAAATGGTCAGGATCAGCGGGGCCCAAGCAAGCGGCGGAACCGGACGGTAAAGCTCGATCAGCGGGTCGAAGAAGGACTTGAAGAACCGGGACACCCCCATGAACAGCCCTAGCGGGACTCCCAAAAAAATTCCCAGGGCCAGGGCCACCAGGACCCGGAACAGGGAGTCCCAAATATGGCCCTCGAACATCGGGATGTATCCGAGCGAGACATTACCCTGGGCAAACGCCAGGAGTTTGTCCTTGAAATTGGGGGTTATGGTCCCGTCGGGTCCATGGCTTGCAAATTCACCCGGCCAGACATCTGCAATCCAGTCCGGAACGAAGAAACCGACCACGTCGGCGATCGGAAGCCACTTCCACCAGAATAATGTCACCCCCCGATAACCGCCTCCGCCCTCGACATCCGGGTTAGCAAGCCGAAGAAATGTAGCGACCACGTCTGTCGGTTTGGGTAGCCATCGGGCTGATCCCTGTTCGGTGCACTGGGTTCGCGATTTGACGATGCCGGGACCCGGAAAAAACAGCGCATCAACAATTCTCAAACTTCCCTGGGCGTCACTGGCCGCCGCATCGAGTGCGACTATCGCCGTGTTGACGCCCACCAGGGATGCGGCCGGAAAGACGAATCCATCGTCCAGTCGCCTGAAAATTCGTTCCACTGCCTTGACGTAGGACTTGCGTTGTTCAGAAGTTCTCTCGTCAAACTCACCGGATTCATTTGTTTCCTTAAGAACCGCGATTCGCGCCTTTGTTTCGTCAATCAAACGGTCGTTTTCCGGAAAATTGTTCCTGATTTTGTTAAAGACTCCCGCAATCTCGGCAGCGTCCGTCGCGGCCGTGTCGAACAGCATGCCTTTGGGCGTGATCGGCAAGATCGGGATTTCGGTAAACGCGGTGCCCCACTTGGGCTGCGCCAGGGCCTCTGCACTTGGCGTCAATCCCTTTGGACCTGAAATTAAGTATGCGCTGACCTGGTCCAACCTTTCGGTGATCGCGACAAGTTGGTCTTTGGATTCAGGATTAACCTTCGAGGGATCGGAAGCATTGGCCATCAAGGTCCGAATTTGCCCGACCAGGTCCAAGAGGTCAGATTGCTCCACGTCGGAGAATGCTCCTGTCGGCAGTTCACGTTCCAGCGTGTCCAATTGCGCCGTGTTTCGTGACACCAGCAATGTCGATTTGTAGTAGCGCGATCCGATCGGCAGTGCCGCCTTGATCGGCGAAACTGCTTCTTCCAGCTTCGCAATCTGGCACATCTCATTGGCAGCTTTAGGGAAGTAGGCCCGCCCAGTTCCCCAGGAATAGTAAAACCATACCAGCATGAGCGCGGAGACACCGCAAACTGCCCAGTACCATCCCCCCTTTGTCCTGACCGGGTCGCCAAAGACTTCATCCTTTGCTCTCAGTCTTGCCTGCCTCCTTCCAACGACGACCGACCAGACGAATGCACAGACAAATGCGACGATGAGTACTGCCGCAATTGAAGCTCTATTGTCCGAAAGCCACTCAAACACGACCCATGATCTCCTCTTCCATATCCCAGATCATCGTCAGGATTTCTTCGCGCACTTCCGAAAAATACGGATCGTGTTTTATTTCTCGGAGCGACTCTGCCAGGCCCCTCTCAGCGAAGGGCAGACTGTATTCCTTGTGCACGCGTCCCGGGCGGGGGGCCATGACGAACAGACGCTCTCCCAACAACACTGCTTCTTCCACGGAATGGGTAATGATCATGATGGTCTTGCCGGTCTCCTTCCAGAGTTCCAGCACCAACGACTGCATTTTTTCCCGGGTAAGCGCATCGAGCGCGCCCAGGGGTTCATCCATCAAGATCACGTCCGGATCGTTGACAAGGCAACGGGCCAGAGCGACACGCTGCTGCATTCCACCTGAAAGCTGATAGGTCGGCGTATCGCCAAATCCTTGAAGGCCGACGATTTCCAGCCACTTTTCAACCAGTTTTTCGTTTTCCGTGCGATCGTTCCTCTTCATCCGGAGACCGAAATCCACGTTCTTTGATACGGGTAGCCATTCGAACAAGGCACCTTGCTGAAACACCATCCCGCGTTCGACGCCGGGCCCGTCGATCAGATGACCTCCAAGCCTCGCACTGCCGCCGGTGGGATTGATGAAACCGGCAATCACGTTCAAAAGTGTCGTCTTGCCGCAGCCTGAAGGTCCGAGAACGGACAGGAGTTCACCCTTTTTCAGAGTGAAATTGATGTCCTTCAATGCCTCAACCGCCGCTCCGGATTGCGGGTTGGTGAAGGTCATGCTCAGATGTTCGCAAACGAGATCCGCCATCGCCAGGCTCTATTCTATTTGTTTGCTTGTACTTAATATAGGTGTGGTGAAAAAGCGATCAGGATCAATCTTTCTCAAATCTCAACCAAAGAATGCGTCCTCCTTCATGGAAAAAAGGGGGCCGCAATCGGCCCCCTTTCCCAAACGTTCGGGATCTCGGTTACTCCAGGAAGGATCCGTCGATTGTCTTGGCAATTGCCGATCCGTCTGAGTCGCCCTGGAACACAAGACCAAGCGAAGCGGCTGCCTGTGCAGCAATTCCACCTTCGTTGAAGTACCTTTCAATCTGTTCCATGGCGGAAGGCGGGATCAGGCCGGCAACCTGGTTTTTGGTTGTCTCCAAATCCATGCCGGAAGCGTCAGCGACGACCTTGAATTGTTCGTCGGTTCCTTCCCAGGCGCTGTTGGCCTCTTCGGTAACTTCAAGGAATGCTCTCACCAGTTCTGGATGCTCGGTCGCGAATTTCTCGGTAACCGTCACAACGTCGAACGAACCGATTCCGGCGTCGACTTTCTGCTGGGTTTCCATGATCCGGGTACCCACTTCCGCTGCCGCCGCAGTGTCAACTCCGCCAAAAACGCAAGCCATGTCGACTGCGCCGTCTGCCAGCGATTTTGCGCCATCGGGTGGAGCCTGGTCCACGATTGTCATGGTGGAAATGTCGATACCGTAGTGGTTCATGTAGCTCCGGAACGCAAAATCAGCCATCGTGTTCAGCGGCACGGCAACAGTCTTGCCTTCGAGCTCGGAAACGTTGGAGCTATCGATGCCGAGCTCATTTCTGACAAAACAATCGTTTGCCTCGTAAACAACGGCAATACCGACCATCTTCAGCGGTGCGCCCTGCTGAATTGCGGTTACGAAAGGAGCAAGACCCTGCGAGTACGAAATGTCGATGTCGCCGGCAAGCATTGCTTCCGTCATTGCGGTCCCGGTGGTGAAGTCCACCCAGTTTACGTCGACACCCATCGCATCGTCGTATGATTTATCGACTTTTGCGACCAGATTGGGGGTTGCCCATTGCAAAAAGAACGCCACATTCACGGTGTCTTTCGCCTGGCCGATGGTGGGGCTCGCAAGTGCGATTGCGCTGGCGGTCGCAACTGCCGCCTTTCTAAACAGTAATTTCATGGATAGTTTCTCCCAGTTGTCATGACTCGGAATATCTTTCGAGCAGGCGCGATAATTCGCGCCTTCCCGCCGAGTCTCAATGTAAATATTTTCCGATCCTACATACAGTTTTTATCGATCCAACATACAGTTTTTATCGATCCAAAATGTTTCATGATTGGGCTTATCGGAACGAAATCTGACCGTCCATACGGACTTTTCCTCTGGTTGGTCTTCGTGGGCAACGCGTTGAACGCAGGGCTCGGTTGTCGCTCCTTCCCCGAATTACGTTCCGGAATGGGTTGGCGGGGACAACCATCGATTGTTGTCTACTTCAACCGGACTTGGAGATCGTGAAAGACGAATCCTCCCAAGGGCTCGTCACGAAACTATCGACACGAGTTGTCGTCAGAAGAGCATTCGGGTTGGCGATCGTGTTCAATGCACATACATCACGAGACACGCGGGCAGGCAGGATCCTGCGCCGGTTTCGAGCCCGTCCCCACGTCAGGATGAGCAATGGCCCGGCTTGTCTGCGGCTTTCGAAGGACCGGGCCATTGTGGCGGGCGCAAGACTGCGGGAAAACCCGTACGCAAAACCACGCCAGGGAAGAACCGGGACGGAACGGTCGATGACGACCGGATCAATGCCTGGTGCGCTCTCTGAACACTGCGTCGATGTCCTCCGCGGTAATGAGTGCATCGAGCCAGGCATCGAGATTTTCGGGCGAAGCGCTGCGGACCCGTTCAGCGTGCGCCGGCGTCAGTTCTCCGAACTTCAATCGCGCCTGACGCAGAAACGTGTCAACCTTCCCGGCAGCCTTGCCCTCGACGATCCCGGCAGCCTTTCCCTCGACGATCCCGGCGGCCTTGCCCTCGTTTCGGCCCTGTTCCATCCAGATCTGTGCCGCGGTGCCCATGATTTCCTCCACCGTTTCCGGGTCCATTCCCTTTCGCCTCAGCGCAGCCTCGATGCGCTCGGGCGGCAGGCTGACCTGTTCCATGATGTAGGTCAATATGTAGCGCCCGAACTCCGTCTCCGCAACTCCGGCAACCAGCAGGTCGTCCTCGGCGTCGCTGACAGTCTCGCGGAACGCGCGGGCCAGCGCCAGCAGTGCCGCGCGCACCTCGGCGCTCCGCGACAGCTCCCGCGGCGCGATCCGGCCGAGATCATGAACCACGTAGCGGCCGAAGGACTGCGCGAGGTGTTCCAGGCCCTCGGGCGCATGGATCATGTCCTGGACCGAACAGGGCACCGTCCACGGCTCCCGTCCGTGAAAAAACACTAACGGGATGACAGGCGGCAGGCCGCCGACCGGGACGGCGCCCCTGTCCAGCTCCTGGCCCCAGATCCTGAGCACGTACCGGAAGAGCTGGAGGGGCGTGCGGTGATCGACACTCGCCTTGTGCTCCAGCAAGGTATAGACAATCACCTCGCCGCCGTCCCCGAGGCGGAGGCGGAAGAGGGCGTCGGACTGCGTCGTGCTGCCCTCGCCGTCGATCATCGTACCCTCGACATGCACCGGCGGGCGTTTAGGATCGAGCCGGGCAACCACCTCGGGAGGGAGGTATTCGTGCAGCAGCCGGCCGGCCCGGGCGGGGTCGGAGACAAGCAGGCGGAAGAGGGCGTCGTGCCGGGCGCGTGGCAAGACCATGTCTGGTACCCATCATCGCTGAGAGCGGTCCTGGCCCTGGCCACGACCGAGGTCACGGTCTTTACCCCGATCCCGGCGAATGTGCCATAACCCTTTCCCGCGCCCCGGCCATGTCTGCACGAATTCGGAAAACTAAACGTGGGCAAGCGGACGTCGCACGAGGACGGGACAAAGGCTCTCGAAACGTCGAACAAACGGATCGATCGTTTCGTGACAGACCCCAACTATCGCTTGATATCGTGTCTCGACCCCACCAAAATGGTCGAAATGCCTGTGAATTTGGTTTTCTGAAAACCCGGGGCATCAGACGGGCGCCTACGAATGGCCTGCGCGACGCATGGCCATCAGTCGTCTCCTGCTCTGCAGAATTGCCAACTGGTCAATTGAACCCACGGCCTGGACAATTCGATCGGGAAGACGGTCCCTTGTTTCAAGGCAGGTGAGAGGTCGATGAAGAGACGGGACATCAAGGACGAAGTTCACTGGACAGTCACGGCGAGTTCCGAACCCACGTGCCAAAAACTGATTGGCAGCGTTGATGTGGATGTTCTGGTCGTTGGCGGTGGTCTGACAGGCTGCCGAACGGCATTGGGTCTTGCTGACGCCGGTGTATCTGTTGCTCTGGTTGATGCCAAGGAAATCGGCTGGGGATCATCGGGGCGGAGTGGCGGACAGTGCAATCCAATATGGAGGCAGACTCCGCAGCAGCTGGAGGAAATGCTGGGTGCCACCCATGGCAAAAACCTGGTCAGAACTACCCTACGCGCTGCCGACGACTTGTTTTCGGATATTGAAACATTTGGCGTTGACTGTGACCCGGTCCAGACCGGGTGGATCCAGGCCGCTCACACCAAAAAAGCCTCGAAAAATCTGGGTGTCCTGGGCAAGGCCTGGGTCGCCGAGGGCGCGGATATCATCGAAATTGAAGGTGATGCGGTTCGCGAGGCAAGCGGATCGCCAGCATATTCTTTCGCGCTTCGCCATGCCGCCGGTGGACATGTCCAACCTCTGTCCCTGACCCGTGGATACGCATGTGCGGCCGTAGCCCGCGGCGCCCGGATTTTCAAAGACTCTCCGATCACGGGTCTCGACCGGAACGACCGCAAGTGGTGCGCGAAATCCGGCCAAGGCGAGATCTCTGCCGAAAACGTCGTGTTGGTGACAAACGCGTACTCCGATGGATTGTGGCCCGGGCTGAGCAAGACCTATCATTCTTTATTCAGCGTGGTGCTCGCGACTCAGCCGTTGTCCGTGGAGCAGCAGCAGGCGGTTTTGCCCGGCAAAGTCACGATTTCGGACACCCGACTCGCAATTTACTATGCGCGCTATGACCGCGACGGCAGGCTGATTTTCGGGTGCGTCGCCAGCAGTGAAAACGTCAACGCCTTTGGCGGATTTGGTCGCCTCATGCGGGGATTGAAGACTGTTTTCCCGCAGTTGGCCGATGTCCCGATCGAACGAAAATGGTCGGGTCGGATTGCCGTGACCCCCGAATTGATGCCACATTTGCACGAGCCTGCGCCAGGGGTCTTGGCAGGCCTTGGATTCAGCGGTCGTGGAATTGCGATGTCGTCCGTGATGGGTCGCGCGTTGTCGGCGAAACTGCTTGGAGCCGCTTCGGAGGATCTCCCGTTTCCGATCCTGCCGATCAAGCCAATTCCTTTCCACGCGGTGACCAGCCGTCTCATTCCGTTGGCGGCCCCGGCAATGACACTGAAAGACAAGTTCGACACACTCACAAACGGTGTTTGAGTTGTTCAGGCACCGGACCCAACGCGATGCAAGACGACGAGCGGAGCCCGGAGGGTTTGCCGAGGAAGCGCCAACTGGCAGCCCGTGGTTACCTGATGCAGCAAATGAGGCGCGTGACAACAGACTGAAACACAAACCGGAGACTTGAATTGCGATTCAAGCAAAGGGGTTTACGTGCCGTCTTGTGATGAGATGACAAGGTATGATGGAGCGGGCGATGAGAAAAATATTCCATAGAGCCTCTTGCAAAATCTCCTAGACGGATGAATTTCCCGCCGATTTCGACGATTTTGTTTGGATGATCCTGAAAATCGGAGCCGCCATAAGGTATAGTGTAGTTGTCCAAAAAAACTACCAAAGGAGGCGACTCCGATGTCCTTGAACTCCGCTCTATCCAATGTCTGGAACCGATCTCAATCGGAACATTTCCAGGCGCTCTCCGAAGAAGTTGGCCCACTGCTGGAAAATCACAAACACCTCGTCCAGGTTCTTGACCTGGTCGAGGTTGAGCGTTTCGTCGATACATACTGGCGCGGCCCCGGACGGCCGCAGCAGAGTCGCCGGGCCCTGGCGCGGGCCTTCATTGCCAAGGCGATATGGGATTTGCCGACAACCCGAAACCTGATTGACAGGCTCATGGTTGACGCGCCGTAACGCCGGCTGTGCGGCTGGTCGCGTGTCAGCGCGATCCCGAGCGAGGCGACCTTTTCGCGGGCGTTTGCCGCGTTTTCCGAGGCCCGCCTTGCGGAGCGCATGCACGAAGCCCTGGTGAAGGAGGCCCTGGGGGCGGAACTGATCGGGCATGTCTTGCAGGACTCGACGGCGATCGAGGGGCGTGAGAAGCCGGCACCGAAACCGGTGGCCGTGGAGAAGCCTAAGCGCAGGCGCGGTCGTCCCCGCAAGGGCGAGGAAGTCGAGAAGGAACCCGGGCGTCTCTAACGTCAGTCGAATGGCATGAGCCTCAAAGAGATGCTCGATGACCTGCCGAGCGCTTGCGACCATGGGGCCAAGTAGAACGCCTAAGGCTTCCTGGTCAGCTGGATTGGCTAAAAGCTGCATCTCGACACGGCCGATTGCGGCGTGCCGGTGAGTGCCATCCTGACCTCGGCATCGGTCCATGACAGCCAGGATACGACCTTCATGATTGATGCAAACTGTTCAATGAGGGTGGAGCGGTCCATTGAGGCCGCGGGGGCATTTGAACCATATGACATCTACTGGTTCGAAGAACCGATAGTCCCCAATGATTACACCGGATATGCACGCATTGCAGAGGCCACGGGTCTTCCCCTGGTGATGGGAGAAAACCTGCATACGATCCATGAATTCGAACTGGCGCTCAGACTGTCGAAGCTCGCGCTTATTCAACCGGATGCGTCCAACTGCGGCGGCATAACCGGTTGGCTGAACGTCGCCCGGACAGCACATGAACACGGGTTGCCGGTCTCAAGTCACGGAATGCAGGAACTCCATGTCGGACTGGTGGCGGGCCAGCAGAACCGGGGCTGGGTCCGGTCTCATTCGTTCCCGATCGACCTGTATACAAGGCGGCCCCTTGTCCTCACGAACGGACGTGCCGTGGCCTCGGATGCTCCTGGCACTGGCGTCGATTTCATATGGAAGATGCTCGATGAAAACTGCACAGGCAAGGACATGCACGAATGATTGATGCGGCATTCCGTGTCGGCAACCGGTAACTGCTCGCACTCTCCTCTCGATTGGCGAACTTCCTGCACAACTGCTGTCAATCCCATCGAACTCGTGCGCCAACGTCATTGATCGCTTCCCGATCATGGCCTTGCCCGAGTCTTGAAGTTGAGCCGTGTTCGACAGACGAAGCCGGAATACCAATGAACCCGGCAGCCTGACTTCGCTTGTTTCCTGTACCCCCCGCCAGCCGCAGTCCGGGTAGCCCGGGTTCAGTGCCGGTCGGTCCCGTCGAACATCGCTTCCAGATTGTCGGCATCGAGAACCCGGTCAAACCATGTATCGAGTTCATCAGAACCGGCCAAAGTGATGCGGTCCCTGACCGTCTGGGATAACGGACCAAACCGACGCTCAATAATCCGCGTCAAGCCCTCTGCCTTTCCGAGTTCCAGGCCCTCTGCCTTTCCGAGCTCCAAACCCTCTGCCTTGCCCCGTTCGATCAACGCTTCCGCCATCGTGCCCATCAGGCCCTCCATTTCGTCACCACATGCCGAGCGCAGGTTCGCCTGCAGCGCATCCATGTCTGCATCGGGATAGGTCAGCAGGATATATTCGAAAACCTGCTTTTGCAAAGTGTCATTGCCGGCCAGACCCTCGACCACCATCGCAACAAGCTCGACCGCACGGCGCGTGAGCGCGATCAGGCCGGCCCTGAGCGCAGCGTCGCGAGACAGGTCCTCGGTCGGTAGCGCGCGCAGCACGCGCAGGATGAACCGTTCGCCGGGCAGGAAGACCAGTTCCGGATCGTCGGTCGCGATCATTGCGCCCAGTCCATCCCCAACGGACCAGCCAGCCTCGCCATGATAGAAAACCACCGGCACAATCGGGGGAAGGGCGCGGAGGCGCTCCGCTTTCCCCTGCGCATAACGCGACCAGATCCTCACCATGTAGCCAGCCAATTGCAACGGTGTGCCGGGATCAGCATGGCTCTTGTGCTCGACAAGAACGTACACGTAATCGGAATGTTTCGATTACGTGTATAATGGGAACCAAATGCTTATGTGAATCTTGAATCGCAAGTGTCTGTCATGACACGCCTTTTCCACTGATCAAGTTCACATAAAAATATGCTCTACTCCTGTCGGTTTTGACACTGACAGGAGAGAGATCATGCCTTCGAAACAATTCGGTCCGCCACTGCCCGATGTGGTTCCGGAACGGGATTCCCGTGTCGTCCGGTGCTATGCGGAGCACCTGGAAGGCCTTGGCCTTTCGATCGGGATGACCGGCGATCTGATCAGTATAGCCGCGCACATCGTGGTTTGGCTGACGCTCAACGGGGCGGGTGTCGACAAGCTCGACATCCGCCTCCTTGACAGATTCATACTTCATGAATGCCGCTGTCCAGGGCGGCGTCGGACCGGCAGGGGGCCCGGACAGCATTGCAGGCAGTTCGCCATCAGGTTCCTCCGGTACCTGCTCGAGACCGGGCGGACGGAGGTGCCTCCGGAGATCGAGGCCGGCGGGCATCTTGCGACACGGTTCCGGGATTCCCTGGAAGAGCAGGGTTTCGCAAGCTCGGTGATCAAACAGAGCGGGAACCTGTGCCGTCACTTCATTGTCTGGCTCTACCTGTCGGACATTCCCCTGGCGGAAGCCGATGAATGCGTTCAGCGTCACTTTCTTGCCCACGACTGCGCCTGTGTTCATCCGGGGTTCCTCGACAGGCCCACAGGGTTCGCCGGATCCGATAGTTCCGGGTCAATGCTCCGGCATTTTGCCGCGTTCCTGGTGGACAGGGATGTCATCCCGGCGCCGAAGGTCCCGCAGTCCCACGTGGAGCACGGCGAACATCTTGATGCATTCCTGCATTGGCTTCGACAGCACCGCGGTCTCAGGGACACGACCATCAAAAGATACGAACAGCACATTCGCGCGCTGCTTCCTGCTCTCGGCGACGACCCGGGGGCGTATGACGCCGCCCGGGTCAGGAACACGATCCTGGGTCGTCTCGAAACCGCCTCTCGCGGACAGGTTGGTGACGAGGCGAGCGCGCTCCGGATGTACCTGCGCTTCCTCGGCTTGAACGGCCTCTGCCGCCCGGAACTCGTCCACGCGGTCCCGACGATCCCGAGGCTCCGGGGCGAGAGCCTGCCCCGGCATGTCGGGCAGGATGACATCGAACGCATGATCGCGACCTGCGACGTGACGACGCCGATGGGGGTGCGCGACCGGGCAGTCCTGCTGCTGCTCGCCCGGCTTGCGTTGCGGGCCGGCGACGTCGCCGGATTGAATCTCGACGACATCGACTGGGACAGGGCCGCCATCCGGGTCAGCGGCAAGTCGCGGCGGGAGGCGGAACTGCCGCTGCCGCAGGATGTGGGCGACGCGCTGCGGGACTACATCCTGGAGGCCCGGCCACGCAGCGACGAGATGAAGGTTTTTCTCCGTTGCATGGCACCGTACCGGCCCTTGTCGCGTAACAGCATCGGCGCCTCCATCGTCAGCCGTGCGATCAAGCGGGCCGGTATGCGGGGCGTCGGCCTGGCATCGTCACACCTGTTCAGGCACTCGGCGGCGACCAATCTCCTGCGCGATGGCGCTCCCCTGGAAGCCATCGGCACCCTGCTCAGGCACAGCACTCCCGACACCACCGCGATCTATGCCCGCGTCGATGTCCGGATGCTCCGTGAACTGGTGCAGCCCTGGCCCTTCGAGGGAGACGTCCGATGACCATGACGGATCACGTGAAGGATTACGTCGCAAGCAGGAAAGCACTCGGCCTGTCGTTCAGGGAAGAAGAGCGGGTGTTGATGCGTTACGCCGAACATGCCGACGCCAGGGGCGACAAATTCGTGCGTATAAACAGTGTCCTGGACTGGGCCCGTACGGCGATATCGGTCGGCGCGGCCCAAACGCGATTGCGCATCGTCTGCGGGTTGGCCGTCTTCCTCCATGTCGGGGATGACCGTCACGAGGTTCCCCACCGGGACGCTCTCGGCAAACGGAGACAGTACCGAGCACCGCCGCGCATTCCGTCACCCGAGGAGATCCGGAAGATCATGGCGGAGGCGCTGTCCCTGGGACCGGCAGGATCGCTCACCCCGCTGACCTTCCACACCATCATCGGTCTCATCGCATGCACCGGGCTGAGACGCTCGGAAGCAACCGGCCTGCTGCTGGGCGACCTCGGACCGGACGGCCTCCTGATCAGGAACACCAAGAATCGCAGGGACCGCCTTGTCCCCCTGCACGAGAGCACCCGCCGCGCCCTCGATGACTACCTCGTGGCGCGGAAACGGCGGGGCGGACCCTGCGAGCACCTGTTCGTGCTCGCATCCGGCCAGCCGGTGCACCCGGATTATCTGACCACGACCTTCGTCCAGCTCGCTCGCAAGGCGGGGGTTCGCGGCAAAGTCGGAGAACCCGGCCCCAGGCTTCATGACCTGAGGCACGGATTCGCCGTCGCCGCACTGCAAGGCTCCATCTCTTCCAGCCGGAAGGATGTCGGCCGACACATGCTCGCGCTCTCGACCTACCTCGGACACGCGCGAACTGTGCACACCTACTGGTACCTCGAGGCGACACCCGTCCTCATGCGTCAGGTGTCGGTGGCGACCGAGAAACTGCTCATGACAGAAAAGGAAAAGACATGACCAAACTCGCACCCCCTCTATCCACCTTCCTGCAGGAGTATCTCCCCCGTGACCGGGGAGCCAGCCGGCACACCATCGTCGGCTACACCACGAGCTTCAGGCTGCTCGCGGTCTTCGCCGCGGACAGGCACGGCATCCGCCCCTGCGAACTCGAGGTCGGCCATCTCGATGTCGACACCATTCTCGCCTTCCTCGACCATCTCGAGGCGGAACGAGGCAACAGGGTCAATACCCGCAACACCCGTTTGGCCGCGGTCAAGAGCTTCTTCCGTTTCCTCGAGTTCCGGTACCCGGATCATCTCGAACTGGCGGCACGGGTGCATGCGATCCCGCAGAAGAAGGGCGATGTTCCCGCGCTCGAATATGTCGACCGGGACGAAGTGGATGCGCTGCTCATGGCGCCGGATACCGCCACCAAATCCGGAACCCGGGACCGGGCGATGTTGTGCCTCGCCTACAACGCCGGGCTCCGCGTTTCCGAACTGGTCGGCCTCGGCC
>OZ219900.1:0-72969 GCA_964291635.2 Paracoccaceae bacterium
TGTGGAAGGGTGGACAAGGCCTCCCGCCCGTCGCAGGCTGAATTCAAGTGCGTGGCCTGTGGCCACGCGGATCATGCGGACCTGAACGCGGCCCGCAACATCATGGCGTCAGGGATTGGCGCATCTGCACGGCGAGGGGCGTTTGCGTTGGCAACCCCTGTGACACGTGAAATCGATCGAATGGTCGCTTAAATGTGACTCATCGATATAATTCCCTTACTTTGCCCTCTGCACGTGCCCGCGTGGCTGACACCACCTGTGGATCAACCGGATTCGTGGTGAAATTTCCTCGAACAGGCGAACCGCGCACTCCCCGGTCCGTCGCTCCTTCGGTCGAGCAGTGCGTTCGTCCGAAGGAAAGCCGCGTATGGACTGTCAGTTCAGTTAAATTGAACGGCCGAGCGTACACGTTCCTCGCATGTCCTGGCCAATCGTTTCCGATCGGAAAAGTCTCCGACCTTGAGCGGGTCGTGGAACACGACTTCGACGCCTCCCTGGTTTGGCGCGGAGATGATCATGGCCGCATGGCTTATGAAACTCGCGTCTCCCCACCAGCCGTAAAAATCGCGGCGGCGCCCCACCGGCGCCGCGTAGACAAAGCTGACCGGCTGAATCCACATGGTGTTTCGAAAATCGCCTTCGAAATACGCAGCGAAGAGCGTAGGCCGGAAACTGAGGACCCGTCGGCCGTCGCTACTTGTTCCTTCCGGAAAAAACAGCAGGCGATGGCCGGACCCGATCCGATCCATGAATTCGATCTTCTGCAAAAACGCATCCATGATGCGGCGGCGGATGAATGCGGTCCCCGCCGCGCGTGCGATGATTCCGCACAACGGCCAATTGCGAACCTCCGCCTTGGAAACGAAATAGGTATCGTGGACCGAATTCAGAACGATCACGTCAAGCCAGCAGCAATGGTTGGCCACCATCCCCCCCGGTTTCGGTGTAGGAGATCCCCGCGTCTTTACCGAAAGACCAAGGACAACAAGTGCTGACCGGCAGGCAACCCGGACGATCGCCAGCCGGGCCGTGTCCGCATTCAGCAACCGTGCCACCAGCAACGGAGGGAAAAGAATCGAAATCACGATGAGAACAGCCAGGACCTTGTACGAAAGGCGAACCCAACCCATCGCGGTCGGACTGTCGATTACGATCGGACGTTCTCCTTGCCAGGGAATCACCTTTCATAGCCCCGAATGAAATATGCCTTGCGTTTTTCCGACATCCTCTCGGTGTCCAGGATCACGCACACATCGAGAGTATTGAAGACCTCATCGACGCAGACCCCTGCTCCGACAAATCCACCAAGCCGAATGTACCCCATGATCAGCGGAGGCAATCGGGAGCGCGCGGCGTCCAGGTCAAGGGATTCCGGAGGCAAAAGATCGAGACGGGTTGCTCGGTCCACGCGGACACGGACACGAATGTCTTCCGGCGCGAGGTGGAAATGCTGCAGGTAGGACACGGCCTCAACGAACGGGGCCGGGTCCGTGCCGGGGAAAGACGCCACGCCAAACATGATCTCGATGTCACGGCTCAAAACGTAGTCCGCGATGCCGTTCCAAAGGTGCAGCATGGCAACTTTGCCCCTGTAGCGACGATCGATGCACGATCGACCCAACTCGACCACGGAGCGTCCCGATCGAATGATCACGCTTAGATCGAATTCGTCACTGCTGTAAAAACCCGGCCCATCCAGTGCGACGCCGCCCATGAGCAATCGGTAGGTTCCGACGATCCTGTCCGGGCCGTCGGCAAGCTCATCGATCAGGATCAGGTGATCAAAAAAAGGATCGAAAGCATCCTGCTCGATTCCGGCGCGGGCTGACGCTGCATCCACATGCGCGCCCATCTCCTCGACGAAAACGCGATAGCGAAGCCGCTGCGACGCAAGAACCTCTTCTTCGGTCTCGGCCAACCTCACCGTGAACTGGCTTCGGTCAAGTTGTGGATTTTCCGGCCCTGTCATCCCCGAATTCCCTGCCGAAAAAAAGCGCTGGCTTGCCCAGGCATTCTGCGGATCACCGGTCCGGTTCCCATGTCGTTTCTTCCGATAACACCGCAGGCTGGGCGCGACTCCTCGGTCGCAATGACAGAAAACGGCCGTAGGGTACAGAAACCCGGCCCCTTCGTCGAATGAATTGCCACGGCGTAAAACGCCTGAATCGACGCGAATCCAGGCTCGGAGTCACTCTGCTTCGCAAACCAGCCGGAGTTCGACGCGCCCGAAATTGATCGGAGCCTTTCCCGTCTCTTCAAAATTCGCCGTCATGAATTCAGCCGTAACCGATCGAACCTGCCCGATCCCCCATTCCGGTTTTTCCGGACGGCGGACAAGATCTCCAGGTTCAAGAAGTTGATTCAATTCCAGCGGTCCCGCGAATTCGGGATCAAGACACTTGGCAGGGCGGATGTCGAGCCTTCACCCGCGCGTGTCCAATTCATTCAGGGAATTCCTGTAGTGCAGGTATCTTGACTGATAGTGGTGGGCTGCGCGATCGAGGCCGGAAACCTCGTCAGGCGAAAGTTGGCGAACGACCCTGCCCGGCACACCGAGGACAAGCGAACATTCCGGAATGCGTACGCCTTCCGGGACGAGTGCCTTTGCACCAACCAGGCAATTCCGCTCGACCACGGCGCCATTGAGAACAACTGCGCCCATTCCGACCAGGGAACGATCCCCGACCGTGCAGCCATGCACGATCGCCGAGTGACCAATCGTGCACAGAGAACCGATTTGCAGGGGAAAACCTGGATCAGTGTGAAGAACCGCGTTGTCCTGAACATTGGTTCCATCACCCAGCACGACAGGCTCGTTGTCACCCCTGATGACTGCTCCAAACCAAATTGACACCGCCCTGCCGATGGACACGTTTCCAATGACATGCGCGCCGGGCGCCACCCAGAATTCCGCATCGTCCGGACGGTTCGGCGACACCTGGTTCAGCGAATAAATGGTCATGTTTACGGACTTTCGGCACCGCGGCGGTTTTCAAATTCCGCGGACAGGTCCTCGACAAAGGCTGCGATATCCGGACGTCTGGCAGACCGGTCTCTCTCGACAGCCACGATTCCGCGGATGGATTCTGCACATTTCCGGAAGTCTTCATTGATCAGAACATAGTCATATTCACGGAAATGCCCGATTTCTTCCATGGCGCGGTCCATTCGGCCGGATACGTTTTCCGCGCTGTCCTGACCTCGGCTGATCAATCGTTGCTCCAGTTCACCAATGCTGGGCGGCAGAATGAAGACGGCCACAACGTGTCGGCCGAGGGGAGACGCCCTCAACTGGGCGCACCCCTGCCAGTCGACGTCAAACACGACGTCTCTCCCTGCATTCAGGGCATCCTCGACCGGACCTCGCAGCGTCCCGTACTTGTGGCCAAACACAACGGCATGCTCGAGAATCGATCCGGCGGCCACTTCGTTCGCGAACCGATGGTCGGAAACAAAAAAATACTCCCTTCCGTTGACTTCACCCTGCCGCGGGTTCCGCGTCGTCATCGATACCGACAACACCAACTCGGGGTCTGACGCGACAAGTTCTCTTGCCAGGGAGGACTTTCCAGCACCCGACGGCGATGACAGAACAAGCATCAACCCCTTTCGCCTTCGGTCAACCATGTTCATTCGACGTTCTGGACCTGCTCTCGCAACTGATCGACCACGACCTTCAACTCCAATCCAACCGCGTTCAACCCCGACGAAGACGCCTTCGAACATAGTGTGTTCGCCTCCCGGTTCAATTCCTGAGTCAGGAAGTCGAACCTGCGCCCGATGACACCGCCGGTTTCAAGCAGTTGGCGGGCAGACACGACATGGGCGCGCATTCGGTCGATTTCTTCGGAAACATCCGACCTGACCGCGAGGAGAGCCAGTTCCATGGCAAGACGCACTTCATCCAGGTCACCTTTCGCGTCGAGGAGTTTGGCAACGTTATCCCGAAGTCTGTCCGCAGCACCGGATTGACTCTCGATGACGATTTTCTCCGCATCCTCCACCAGGGAAGCGATCGATCCGACCTGGCTGTCCAGGACTTCCCTGATCAATCTTCCTTCCGATAATCTGGCTTCATCCCACAACGCCACGACCTCGGGGATTTCCCGTTCCAGGATCGGCGTCAGTTCCGGCAGATCGGATTCGCGCTCGCCACTGCCGTGAGCGGCAATCGCCGAGGCGAGAATCCCCGAGGGTGAATCCGGAGTCAGCGAGATTCCCCGTTCGCGTGCTGCGTCGGCGATCATCCGGGTCGCGTCGAGAACGGCGTCGAGCTCAAGGCGGTCAAACAGGATACCGGCATCGCGGTGATCATGACTGATGTTCAAGGAAACCGATACCCTGCCCCTTGAACACACCCGGGAGATCGCTTGTCGAAGGCTTGCTTCGAGCGTTTCGCATTGGCCGGGAAGACGGAAGCGAATGTCGAAACCACGGCCGTTGACGCTTCGAATTTCCCAGGCCCAGTCAAGCGCACCCGAATGACCAGACATCGTTGCGAAGCCGGTCATCGACCTGAGTTGGTTTGAAGCCACAGCCTAAGGGCTCAACCGGTGGGAGGTCACGAAGTGCGATTTCGATATTCGCTGCACCGGATGCTCCGCCTGTTCAATGGCCGACCTGGTGCCGGCAGTCGAATGCCGGGGCCGATGGCGCCTTGGACCACCTGCGCGTCAACCGGCCTTGAGCGCAGCCCCTTGCCTCGCGTCCAGTTCTTCAGCAACCAGGAATGCCAGTTCGAGCGCCTGAGACGCATTGAGGCGTGGATCACATACCGTGTGGTAACGGGACGAAAGATCCATCTCGTCAACGGCCTTCATGCCACCCGTGCATTCGGTCACATCCTTGCCCGTCATTTCGAAGTGGACGCCACCCGGATAGCTGCGTTCGGCATGATGGATCGCGAAAAACTCCCTGACCTCCCTGAGAACGCTTTCGAACGGGCGCGTCTTGTAACCGTTTGATGCCTTGATCGTGTTTCCATGCATGGGGTCGCATGACCAGACCACGTTCCGTCCCTCTGACTGAATCCTGCGAACGAGGCGCGGCAGGTGATCACCAACTGCACCGGCACCGAAACGGGCGATCAGTGTCAGCCGGCCCGGCTCGTTTTCCGGATTCAGGATGTCAGCCAGTCGGATCAGTGAATCGGTTTCGATCGACGGACCGCATTTCAGGCCGATCGGGTTCTGTACGCCACGACAAAACTCAACGTGGGCTCCTTCCGGACTTCGCGTACGGTCTCCAATCCAGATCAGGTGCCCCGACCCCGCGACAGGAAGACCCGTCGTGCTGTCGATCCGGCACAGCGCTTCCTCGTATTCGAGGAGCAACGCCTCATGCGACGTGTAGAATTCAACGGTCTTGAGAACATGTGAATTGTCGGGGCCAACACCGGCCGCGGTCATGAAGTCGAGAGAGTCCGAAATCCTGTCGGCGATCCTTCGGTACCGATCGGTTGCTCCGGAGCCCTGCGCAAATCCGAGATTCCAGGAGTGGACGCGATGTATGTCTGCGAAACCGCCGGTACTGAACGCACGAAGGAGATTCAGTGACGCGGCGGATTGCGTGTAGGCCTGCAGCATGCGTTTCGGGTTTGGCTTGCGTGCTTTCGCCGTAAACGCGATATCGTTGATGATGTCGCCCCGGTAGCTCGGTAAATCGACCTCGCCTTTCGTCTCTGTCGGCGACGATCGCGGCTTGGCGAATTGACCGGCGACGCGGCCTACCTTGACTACCGGGCGTTTGGCTCCATGCGTCAGCACGATCGCCATTTGCAAGAGGACTCGATACGTATCGCGAAGCGTATTGGCATTGAATTCGCCAAAGCTCTCGGCACAGTCACCCCCCTGCAGCAGGAAAGACTCGCCGTTGGCAACATCGGCCAACCTCGACTTCAGCGTACGAACTTCGCCGGCAAAAACCAGAGGAGGATAGCTCGCCAGCTTTCGCTCGACCTTCTCCAGCGTTTCGCCGCAGCCGTATTCTGGCATCTGAACTCTCGGAAAAGCACGCCAACCGGTCTTTTTCCAGCCTGTTGCCATAATCTGATCTCCCTGATCGTCCGCTCCGTGCCAGGCACGCCGCACGACGCGCCTGCAGAACGATGGACCGCAGGCCGAGTTCTATAGTGCAATCATTGCTGGCTTGCGAGTCTTCTCTTCAAAACGCCCACTTGGCACTGCCTCCCTGGCTTCGGCATGGAATCTCGCGGGAGGAACGCCGGAATCCTGACGCCCTCCTCGCTGGTCCGGACGCGGTCGAAAAACCAGGTGGACTGACCGCCCCGGAAATGACACAGGCGTCAGGAGGGAAGTCATTGATGGTGCAGCAAAAACCCTTGCGCGTGTGTCTTCGGCGGTGCTCATCCGGGAGGGCCATGTTCAGGTCGCGACAGACCGCTTCCCAAGGCGAATGTTCGTCCACTCAAGAAGCGCCAACAGATCCGCTCGGCACCGTCATTTTGCCGAACCCGCCGGGGATTCGAATGCCCGGCCATTTGAAACCTGCGGAGCCGGCACGACGTCAATTCTGATTGCCTTATGAGACTTGAGTGATTTAGGTAAGGCGGCTGCCGAATGGCAGTCGAAATCACCAAGAAAAGGAGATTGGGTTCAACGTCTTCGACCGAAGACCGTGTCAAGCAGATCGTCATGGACCGATTCGATGGGATCATGCACCTGATTTCAGTGTCCGGTTCAGCGAAGTGAATACCCTCGATGGCAGCCGTTGCATTCCACGAGGTGGTAACAGTGGGCTTGACGTGAGGCTGGCCACGGAAGACTGCCCCAGTTCAAAACACTGAAAGATCTCGTGGAGCATATCGACGCATGCGGATTGCCGAAAGCCAGCGGTGATGCCGCACATCATAGGCGGCCCCCGGTAACCAAGCGAATGAACTCCTGTGGCCGCCCGCCGCAGGGCGGCCGGATTCACCGCATAACTTGCGTGACGGCCCGATCTTTGGCGTCGCCGCACTGAAAACTCGCCTTGGGAAGAAAACAGGCCCTGATAGTGATGAAAAACGATTTGCCGTGGAACGTGCCCAAGCCGATCTCGACATGCGACGTCCGGCTTGATGATTGTACTGTCACGACCGTGCGCAGGTACGGTAATCCATCCGGCACCCGACTGATCCTGACCCACGGAAACGGTTTCGCCATCGATGTCTACTATCCGTTCTGGTCGCTGTTCACGGGTGATTTCGACGTGATGGTCTACGACCTCAGGAATCATGGCTGGAACAGCGTCAGCGACCGCCGGAATCACAATATCCCGACACTGATCGCCGATCATGACCTCATTCTCGACGCCATCTTTCGCGACTACGGAGAGAAAACGACAGTCGGAGTCTTTCATTCCCTGTCGACGTTGGTGACCCTCCTGTCATTCAACGACTACCGTTACTCGGCGCTGGTCCTGTTCGACCCGCCGCTATGCAAGCCTGCGGCGAGCGAGGCTGAATTCGACGCCGCAGCGGAACGCACGGCGGCGTTGGCTCGTCAGCGGACGGAGCGCTTCGCGAATGAAGGGCAGTTCGTCGAACTGCTTGCCTTTGTTCCGGGATTTGCGCGCGTATTGCCGGGAGTGCGCGAACTCATGGCGAGATCGATGCTACGGAAAACGGAAGATGGAAATGGCTACGAACTCCGTTGCCCCCGTGACTATGAGGCTCAAATCGCCGAATACGTGCGGAGCTTCTCACCGCTTCTGGATTTGACCACCCTGGCCTGTCCGACCAAGGTTGTCGGAGCCGACCCTACGGTTCCCTACGCATATCTGCCTACCTTCGACCTCAGCCATGCAATGGCGGTCGATTACGACTTTGTGCCCGAGGCATCGCATTTCCTACAGCTGGAAAAGCCGGAAGAATGTGCTGCAATTCTGTGGCAGTTCCTAGAGCGGCAGGGTCTGGCCCAAAACAGAATCTGAATTGGTGGAACTTTCCGCAGGATAGTTGGGCCGTGGGCGGTCTCGATAGGTCGTTCAAGTCTTGCGATACGCTGTGAACCGACTCGTCGCTTCACAGAGCCCGGATTTTGTCGCGTCGTCAGGCAGAGGCGCGACTTGCGCGATCGGTCGTCACGTCTTGTCGAACCAGAAGCTCCGACGCTGGAAAGGATACCCCGGCACCGAGATACGTCGCCGTGCCTCACCTGTGAAGAGGCCCGTGAAGTCGAGCACGTGCCCTGCCTCATACACTTGAGCCACCGATCGAACATGGCCGCCTTCTCCACCGGGACCGATCTCCACCAAAGTCATTTCGTCCAGACCCGCGAGCATCGCCGGCGTTCCGGACAATTCCGCACGACGGAATACGCTGGCGCTCCAGGTTGATCTGTCCGGAGTCGCCCCCGACTGGATCATTCGGCCGGTCGTGCCGTCCAGCAACGGCATCCGGGCAGGTGCGAACGAAAGGTCCTCAAGGAACGAGTCGACGTCTCCGGGGTCCAAATCACCGCAATCCGCCCCCGTCATCTCTCCCCGCCTCGCCGCGAGAAGCATACCGGCTTCAAGATCGAACACCCCCGCCGCCTGTGCCGCCGCGATTTCGCCGACCCCGCTGGCACACACCGCGCCGGGCGAGATTCCGAGGCTCGACCACAGCACCGTCACTGCACATTGGAGCGCATAGGCTGCGGCCTGTACCGGCAAGGGATCGTCCGCAACTTCCGCCTGCCCTGAAATCGCGTCGAGCAGCGATATGCCGCGTTTTTCGCGGAGCGCAGCGTCACAGCGATCAATGACTGCCCTCGCCGCCGGCTCGCTTTCGTACAACTCCTGTCCGCGACTTGCCCAATCACCAGCCTCTCCTGCAAAGACGAAAGCCGGTTTTCCCCGCCCTTGCGGCTTCACGATGCCACCATTGTCGGTGATGCGGGCCAATCCTTCTCTCAGCGTCGGGGCATCCTCGAACACGACACCCGCCCGATGCTCCAGGTGACTGCGCCCGATTGCCGCCGTCCACGCCATGTCTGCAAGGTGCGAAGTGCCCGCGTCGTCGTCGGACGAAACGTCTTCCAAGTGTTCGTCGAGCCACCCGAGATACAGATCCGCCAATTCCTTGAGTGCGCTTGAAGATTTTCCCGACAGGGGCAGTAGTCGCACGCGGCGCGGCTTGTGCCCGTCATCCGCCAGCTTCATGTCCTTGAGGAACTCCGGCAGGCGAATCGGTACGCGCTTCGTCGGCCCGACCGGAGATCGATGCGCGCCGTTCCCTGTAGAGTCGTCGCCTATTGCCGAATGCCCCTCGACGATCAGGTGTGCGTTTGTTCCCGAAATACCGAATGCGCTGATTCCGGCCGTCGGCTGTCGGCCTGTCGCGGGTGGCCAGGCCGTTTCCTCTGCCGTGACCCGCACGGGAAGCTCAGCCCACTCGACATGCGGGTTGGGATTGTTGAAATGAAGATGCTTCGGGATCACGCCGTGCCTCATGGAAAGAAGCACCTTGATGAGGCCCGCGACACCTGCGGCAGACTCGAGATGACCGATGTTCGTCTTGACGGTGCCGAGCAGGAGCGGACGTTCGGCTTCACGTTCGCGTCCGTAAACCGTGGCGACCGCACGCACTTCGATCGGATCGCCCAACTCCGACCCTGTGCCATGCACCTCGATGTAATCGAGGTCCCGCGGAGCGATGCCGGCCTGAGCCAAAGCCTCCTCGTATAGCCGTTCCTGAGCGATTCCGTTCGGGACCGTAAGCGCCGCGGCTGCGCCATTCTGGTTGACTGCCGAACCTTGAACGATACCCCAGATACGGTCGCCGTCCTGTTCCGCATCGCTGAGCCGCTTCATGACCACCACGCCACAGCCTTCGCCACGTACGAACCCGTCCGCGTCGGCGTCGAAGGTCCTGCAAAAACCGGTTCGCGACAACATTCTGTACTCGCGCATGAACCGCATGACCGCAGGGGAAAGAACGATATGCACGCCTCCGGCGAGCGCCAGATCGACTTCGCGCTGCCTGAGACTCGCAGACGCCTGATGTATGGCCACGAGAGATGCCGCGCAGGTCATGTCGAGCGGTACCGCGGGTCCCATGAGCCCGAACGAAAACGCAACCCGTCCGATGGCCACGCTGGCGGCAGTGCCGAGATAACTGTCATCCCGGCCCGCGGCCGCAATCAGGTCCCGGTACTCGCTGCTGCCCAGGCCGGCGAACACCCCCGTGCGGCTGCCCTTGAGAGGTCCGGGATCGATTCCGGCGTCCTCAAGCGCATGCCAGCTCGTCTCGAGCAACATCCTCTGGCGCGGGTCCATCATTCGCGCCTCGATCGGCTGGATGCCGAAGAATTTCGCGTCAAACCGGTCAAGGCCCTGAAGGAACCCGCCGCGGCGAATCGTGGCTTCCTCGGCGACCGGATCTCCGACGACGCCGCTCCAGGGGCCGTCATCGCGACGCCCGTCGGTCACGGCGTCAGCGCCTGCCTTGAGCTGACGCCAGTAACTGGACAGGTCCGGAGCGCCGGGGAAGCGGCACGCCATGCCGACGATCGCGATCCGTTCCTGATCACTCTGCGCTCCGCCTGGCCGTTCCGGCGCCAGTTCGGCTGGCGGAAATGACTGTGCTTGCGGCACCGGCCACGGGCCGGGCGCCGGTTGCTCCTGCGGGGTCGCTTCGGGGTCGACTTCGCCGAGCTCCCCGTCAAGATGGCGTGCGAGTGTCTGGATCTCGGGGTAATCGAACACCACAGTGTTCGAAACCTTGCACGTGCCTGCAAACGCGCGATTAAGTCGGTTGCGCAGTTCCACGGCCATCAGGGAATCCATCCCGAGATCGAAGAATCCGACGTTGGGTGCGGGCGCCGACGGCAGCCGAAGCACCGCCTGCAATTCCTGTTGCAGGAATGTCACCAGCAAGTCTTCACGCTCACGCGCGTCGGCGGTGGCCAGCCGAACGAGCAGATCTTCGGTGGAAACCCCGGCATCGATGCTGTCCTCGGCGACCGGTGAGAGGAGATCCTCGAGAAAGGCGGGGCGGTCTTCGACAGCTTCTTCGAAAACCGACCAGTCCATGGCCATCACGACGGACGTCGTGACGTCCTGACGCACGAGTCGGTCAAGCGCCCTTATACCTTGCTGTGGTGTAAACCAGCGTCCGCCGAGGGCCGACCTTTGTCGCTCGATCCGGTCCTTCTGCTCCGCCGCTTCGCCGATTTCGGACCACGCCCCCCAGGCGATGGCCTGTCCGGGAAGTCCCAGCGACCGACGGTGGCCAGCGAGTTGATCCAGAAAGGCGTTCGCCGAAGCATGGTTGGCCTGACCCGGATTGCCCATGACACCGACGCGGCTGGAAAACAGGATGAAGAGATCGAGATCGCGGTCTGCCGTCACGCGGTGCAGGTGCCAAGCTCCGAGGATCTTCGGCCGGAGCACCGTTTCGAATTTTTCCCAGTTCTGGTTGGTGAGCGCACCGTCCGACAGCACGCCGACGCTATGGATGACGCCCGCAAGCGGTGGCAGCTCTTTATCCATCCGGGCCAGCATTTCGTCGACCGCTGCCACGTTCGACACGTCCGCGAGTTCGACACGTATGGTCGCGCCCGCATCTTCGAGCGCGCGAATGGCCTCCTGCGCGGCCTCGTCCGGAGGCCGCCGGCCGTTCAGCACGATCGTGCCGGCCCCCAGGTCTGCAAGCCATTCGGCCACGGCCAGACCGATGCCACCCAATCCGCCGGTCACAAGATAGGTACGATCCTCCCGCAACCGGCCCGACACCAGCGGCTGCGTAGCGACGACGATCTTACCGAGGTGCCGTGCCGAGCGCATGAACCTCAAGGCTGCCCCCGCTTCGGCCAGCGGCCAGCGGCTGTGGACGAGCGGCTTGAGTTCACCCGCCGCGAGCCGCGCCACGACGTCCCTGAGGACACGCCCCACCCATGCGGGATCGGTCTTCTTCAGGACATCGAGTTCGAGAATGGCATAGGTGACATCCGGTCGTACCGCCGCCATTTCCTCTTCGCTGAGAATGTCGCGCCTCGCCAGTTCCACGAACCGGCCGTCCTGCGCCAGACAGGACAAACTCGCGTCGATGAAACCCTCACTCGTCAGGCTATTCAGAACCACGGTCACGCCCGCGCCGTTCGTGGCATCGAGAATCTCCTCGCCGAAACCCGTCTGGCGGCTGTCGAAGACGTGCTTGACGCCAAGCGACCGCAGATAAGCCTGCTTCGGCGCACTTGCCGTCGCAAAGACTTCCGCTCCGGCGGCCTGCGCCAACCGGATCGCCGCAAGGCCGACACCGCCGGCGCCTGCGTGAATCAACACGCGGTCACCAGCCTCGAGCCCGGAGAGTTCGTATGAGAGCGCAGCCGATACGTAAGCGCTCGGCACAGTGGCGAGGTCCGTTCCCGGAATGCCCGGTGGCGCGGGCGCCACCAGTTCCTCGTGCGTGACCATTTCCGCGGCGAACGCCCCAAACCCCAGGCCAACGACGCGATCGCCCACTGAGACATTGGTCACTTCCGAACCCACGCCGACGACGTGGCCGCACATCTCCCGCCCCAGATTCCCTTCTTCGATGAAACCGAGCGAGCGGAATACGTCCCAGAAGTTCAATCCGGCGGCCTCGACCGCGACCCGCACTTCCCGTCCTTCGAGGGGCAGCCCAGGCAGTAGCTTGACGCAGGGCCTTTCGAACACGCCCGTCGGATCCGGAGTCAGCACCCAGGTCTTTTCCGTCGGCAGGTCCAGTCGTTCCGGACCGTCGCCCGTCCGAACCAGTCGGGCAGCCTGACGGCTCCCCTGGCGCCAGGCGATGTGGTTTTCCGAATCCGGGTACATCAGTTCATCGACAAGATCGGTCGCGTGCGCCGGGACCGTCGGATCCAGATCGATCATTCGTGGCATGAGATGCGCCGCTTCACGCGCCACGGCCTTGCCGAACCCCCACAACGCCGCTCCGGCAAGTGCCCCTTGGGTCTCGCGCTCCAATACCTGGGCGCCCCGGGTAATGAACCACACGCCCTTTTCCGGGATTCGGTCGGAATCGGCCACGCCCTGGACGAGCGCCAGGGCACTCGCTCCCGCATGCTGAATATCCTGTTCGATATCGCGCGCGGTTGCCTCTCTACCGTGGCCGTCGAGCGCCGCGAGGTGCACGATCCCGTAGAAGGGCGCAGCGCCGGGCAGGTCGTCAAGCAGCGCCTGCCACGATTCGCGCCGCCGGACATCGGTACTTGCGGCAATCACGCTGTCGGCACCAGATTCCTTCCTGTCTCCCGAGCTGTCACTCACGACCAGGACGGTCTGGTTCCGCGCCGCCAGAGCGTTCGCAAGCCCTTCCGCCGTGCAGCCGCTGTCTGCAACGAGAACCCACGTTCCCGGTGCTTCGGACACCTCGTCCGGGCCCTTTGCCACGATCACTCCGCGATCCGGCATCTCGTCGGGTTGCGATGCATCGAGGCCCAGGATTTCTGCAGCGTCGAACCCTGCATCGTCGAGTGCACGGCACCAGACGTCGGGACTCGCCAGGGCATGATGCGGCCGGTAATCGTCCGCAAATCGCCACCAGCCGTCGAGCTGTCCGAACGTCAGGTCCATCCAGCCCTGACCGCGAAGGTTCTCGAGCGCTACCATCTGTCCCGACGGTGCGAGCAGGGTCAGGCAATGAGCGAGAGTCTCGTCGAGATAGCGCGTGGCATGGAGCACGTTCGACGCGATGATCAGGTCATAGGCATGAGCGTCGAAGCCTTGCGCTACCGGATCCTTCTCTATGTTGAGAGGGCGGTATTCGATGCAGCCTCCGCCATCCCCGAAGCGCGCCTCGGCCTCTGAAAAGAACCCCGCCGAAATGTCCGTGTACATGTAATCGAAATTGCCTTCGGGAAGCTCCGGCAGAACGGAAGCGGTTGCCGAGCCTGTGCCCGCCCCGACTTCGATCACCCTGAGACGCCGCCCGGCTGGCAGCCTTGCCACGAGCGCCCGGACAGCATCCCCGAGCAGCCGGTTGGCAGCAAGCGCGATCGGCGCATTCAGGTACAAATCGCCCGGGGTCGGGTAGCCGCTGCTGAACAGCAGCGTGAGCGGATCCATCCCGCCCCGAAGCACCTCGGGCAACGCGGCCCCACAGCGCCGGAACAACCCGATCTCCGTTGCACCGTGCGGATGAAGTTCGGCCAATTCGTCGGCGAACAGTTCCGGATCAGGCTGAATCTCGTCAGGCAGGGGATCGCCATGCCCGACCTTCACGAGGAAACGGCCGCCGTCCTCCTGCAGCACGCCCGACCGGGCCAGCATCTCCAGCAACCGGCGGAAGACACGCTTGTGCTCGTCGATGACGCCGAGTTGTTGCCGAAGGTCTTCGGACTCCACGACCTCACCCGAGCCACGCCTCCAACCGAGCTTCTCGAGCGTCCAGAGTGCGCGGGTACGCGACCATCGCTCAAGATCCGACAAAAGCGCGGATCGATGGGCACGCGCGACACCCCTTTCCTCGAGGTAATCCGCGAGCGGCATGAAGCTGCGCGCAACAGTCGCAGGTTCCGGCAGAAAATCAGCGGAGGTGATTGCCGGCACGAGGGGGCGCTCGCGCCAGACGACCTCGTACAATAAGTCGTTCACGCCTTCGATCGCCGAGAAGAGCGCGGCCCGTGTCGCGCGCTTGATCGTGTAACCGTCCAGTCCGCCGAGCAGGGCGCCGTCGGGATCGTAAATGCGCAATTCTCCGCTCAGGACCTCCGCAGGCCCGCCCTCTTCCGCATTCGGTTCCCCGAAAGCCTCGCTCATGCGTACGTGGCAAAACACCCGATCGGGAAGGCGGTCGGACGTCAGCCAAAGACGTTCCCAGCCGAAAGGCAGGTACGTGGTTTCGTCTTCGGCCGAGTCCTGAATCCGTGCTGCAGCCACGACCTGGAAACACCCGTCCAGCACAAGCGGATGAATTTCCGCATGGGTTCGGCCGGTCCCTTCCCGCAAGGACACTTCGCCGAGAGCCTCGCCCTGCCGCGCCCACAGGTTGCCAAGCGTGCGGAAGCTCGCGCCGAGATCGATACCGGTCGTCCCCCTGGCCTGGTACAGGGTCGATGCATCCAAGGAAGACAGTTCGGACTTCAGGCGCTCAAGATCCGCACGCTGCACGGCGCCTGGCATGTCTGCGCCGGTCGTTATCCTGCACTCGGCGTGCAACATCCAATCCACCTCGTCCGATCCCTTGCTGAGTATCTGCAAAGAGCCCGGTTCCGTTTCGCCGGGACCGCCGAGAACAAGCTGGATTTTTCGACCTGCCGCTTGGGTTTCGTCGCCATGGACCTCCGCGGCGAACACCATTGGGTTATGCAACTGCATGTCTTCGACGACGACCGGCCCGCTGGTGCCGGACAGCGACACCGATGCCGCCATCGTGCCGTAAAGCGCACCCGGAGCGATGACCCGTTCGAACACGCGATGGTCGTCGAGCCACTCCGGATCCGTAGGGAACAATTCTGTTTCATACGTAACTTCGCCACTCGCAGATTCCCTTCGCAGGCCCAGCAGGGGGTGTCCCTCGAGGGTTCGCCTTTGCTTCGGCGCGCGCAACCAATAGCGTTCGCGCTGGAACGGATATCCGGGCACGGATATGCGGCGACGGGTTTCTCCGGCAAAAAGGCCCTCGAAGCGGATCGGCAGTCCAGACTGATACGCAGCCGCGACTGCTTCGGAAAAACCGCCCGTACCTGCTGGTGAGGCGGCCGGCGCGGGCTGGATGCTCGACAGCACGACAGGGGCGGGCACCGAATTCGGCCAGGTAGAGGACGCCATGGGGGCCAACACGGAGCGCGGGCCGATCTCAAGGATCACGTCCACACCGAAATCAGCGAGCGACCTGGCGCCACTGGCGAAGGCGACGGGTTCCCGCGCATGCCGACGCCAATAGCCTCCATCCAGCAGTTGGCCATCGCTCACCGCCTGGCCCGTCAGGTTGCTGACGAAGGTCAGTTCAGGCGGTTGGACCGAGACGCGATCGAGGGAGGCCTGGAGCGCCTCGAGGGCCGGTTCCACGAGCGCGCTGTGGAACGCCCGGGTCGTGTTCAGCCTGCGTACCCGGACACCTTGCAATTCGAGCCGCGCCGAGAGCGTTTCGACATCCGCGGCGGGACCGCTGACCACCTGGTGCAGCCCGTTGTCCGCCGCGATGTTGACACCAACACCTGCAGATTCCGCGTTTACGGCCGTGATTGCAGTCACCACCTGTTCCGGAGGTGCGAACACGGCGGCCATGGCACCAGTTTCTGTTTCCGACAGCAGCGTGCCGCGCGTACAGGCGAACCGCATGCCGTCTTCGAGGCTGAACACGCCCGCTGCCTGTGCCGCCGCGATTTCTCCGACACTGTGCCCGAGAACAACATCAGGTTGTATTCCGACACTCGCCCATTGTGCGGTCAGCGCGCATTCGAGCGTGTAGAGGGCCGGTTGTTCCCAGGCCGTGTTGCCCAGTTGCTCGCCGCTGCTGCACCCGAACATCACATCCAGCAGGGATGTGCCGCGCATTTCGAGAAAGACATCTTCGCAGCGGTCGAAGACCGTCCTTGCCACGGGTTCGTGGTCGTACAGGTCGCGACCCATACCAGCCCACTGGCTTCCCTGGCCAGTATAGGCAAACGCGACGGTGGCCGCTGCGCGGGACGTCGCATCGAGGTCCGTCTTGGCCAGTGTTCCAAGCCGCTCCCGCAGCTGGCCGACACTGTCGAAGATGAGGCCTGCACGGCAATCGAAATGACACCGCCCAACACTCGCCGTCCACGCCATGTCCGCGAGCAGCGGCGCCGGCAGCCCGCCTTCGGCCGGAAACTCACCAGCCTGTTCGTCGAGCCATGACAGGTACCGCTTGGCGTATTCGCGCAACGCAGGAACCGATTTACCGGACAGCGGGAGCAGCCGAACTCTGCGCTCCTGGCACGTTTGTTCATGCCGCGCCGTATCGAGGGAAACCGTTGGCGGCGGCACGACCACTTCCTGACCCGATCCCATGACCCAGGGCCCATCATAAGGAGCAGTATCCGATGCCGGGTATTCCTCGACCACGATGTGAACGTTGGTCCCGGAAATACCGAACGAGTTCACGCCTGCCAGGCGCGGTCGCCCGTCCCGGGCCGGCAAATCCATCATGGACGAGGTCACCTGCAGCGGCAGCTCATCCCAGTCCATGCTCGGGTTGGGATCCCTGAAGTGCAGATGCTTCGGGATCACGCCGCGCTGCATCACCAGCACGGCCTTGATCAGGCCGGCGATACCGGCGGCCGATTCCAGATGTCCGAGGTTCGTTTTGACGGAACCGACAAGGAGTGGCTGGCCGGCCCCGCGGCCCTTGCCATAAACACTGGCGACGGCATTGATTTCGATCGGGTCACCGACTGCCGTTCCGGTGCCGTGCGCCTCCAGGTAATCGACGTCTGATGCCGAAACACCGGCCTGAGACAACGCCGTCTCGATCACCTGTTCCAGCGCGGGTTCGTGCGGTACGGTCAATCCGATGCTGGCACCGCCATGGTTGACCGCAGAGCCCCGGATCACTCCCCATATCCGGTCGCCGTCGGCTTCCGCGTCGCACAGGCGCTTCAGGACCACGGCACCGCAGCCTTCGCCACGCACATAGCCGTTCGCAGAGGCGTCGAACGCCTTGCACTGTCCGTCGGGGGACAACATCATCGAATCGGCACGCAGTTCGAAGATGCGACTGTTCAGAATAGCCTGGACACCGCCGGCAATGGCCAAGTCCGCCTTGCCTTGCTGGAGGTCCGAGACTGCGTCGTGTACCGACACCAGGGATGACGCGCAGGCGGCATCTACGGCCTTAGCTGGACCCATGAATCCCAGCACGAATGAAACCCGCCCGCTGGTGCCGTTCAGGTTGGTTCCGCTCAGAGCGTACAGGGACGCCGCGGCCTCTCCCGGCCTCTCCGAATTCGCGACGAGCATCCGGTACTCGTCGTTGCTGATGCCCGTGTATACGCCGGTCAGACTTTCCCTGAGCCGATCAGGGTCCATCCCTGCATCCTCGAGCGCCTGCCAGCTCGTCTCCAGCATCATCCGTTGCTGGGGATCGAGCAGTTCGGCCTCGACCGGCGAGATTCGAAAGAACCCCGCGTCGAACTGATCGATATCATCGACGTAGGCGCAGTAGCGGCAAGCACCTTGCAGGTTCCGGGGGTCGTTGAACAATTCGTCAAGACGGTCAGGGCCCGAGCCCGGTACGCCGTCCGTCACCGCGTTGCCGCCGGTTTCGAGCAGGCGCCAGAACGAACGAATGTCGGGCGCGCCGGGGAAACGGCATGCCATGCCCACGATCGCAACGGGCTCTGCGCGCAGGAGCGTCTCGTCGACCTTGTGGTCCCTGGTCGCCTGGTACTGTTCGGGTCCGTCGCGCTGCATCTCACTTTCCATCAAATTCCCCGTCTTAGCGCATGCCCCGGACTTGTCCAACCAGAGACAAACGAATCCCGGCAATCTCCGCTGAGGAATTGATCGTTGGTCGGTTGCGGTATTCGACGCATCTCAGGCCGCGTTTGTTTCTGTTGGATGAAGCGGACCGTCAGGCCTTGGTGTTCGGGGTTCGGTTGGGTCATTGGAACCGTGTCTCTCCATGCCTGGTACTCAACGGTTTTCGAAAACGAGTGGAACCGTCCGGTCTTTCCTTGAATTGCCCCAGTCATGGACAAGCGCTATCGGTCATACTGATCTCTGTCTTCCCGAGTGTGCAGGCAACGACGCAGGAGAACAACCATTTTTCCTGACTGGTGCGATCAAGCAGGGATGTGACCGGACGCATAGACGCAGGACCTGTGCCGCGCATGTTTGCGGTAGGGACGCCGGCTTCCCCGAATCCTCCAGCGGCACGGAAGCATGCCCGGGGTTTTCGGCAATTTCGTTTGGTCATGGCACTCCGGGCTGTATCAGGGAACTGTTGACTGCCACGCCGGGCATCGCCGGCATCGCTGTGAACCTACCGCTCCGGGTCGGAATGACCGCAAGGAACTCCACGGCCTTCGACAGAGCAGAGAAATCGAAATCTGCCCCAGGTGAATGTGGCGCGGTTCTGCCATTTCAATGACGCACGGCACCGAATGGCCGCGAAAACGCCCGACGTGACCCCGTTTCGAAGGAATCCAGCGGCGAATTCGGAAACGGCATCACGCAAGGCCAGGTCAAGCCCGGGCACCGCTCATTTCCGATGTGGGGCGTGACCTCCAGCGGCCCGACCATCATCGTTTCTCCTGTGCCGCGGTCGTCGGCCAGCATGAATTGCACGGCTGGCGCGGCAGTATCTCTCCGCGGACGCGATAGATCCCGTGCGCCGGTGGCCCGAGCCGAGCTGAATGGCAAGACGGATGCGTAAAGCGGTCACCCCTCACGGTTAGGTCCCTTCCGTCGTCCTCCCGGGAGCGCCCAAGCCGTGCGCAGCAACAGGACTGCCCGCACAAGCGCCCGCCGGGGCCGCCGTTCCGACTATCGGAAGACTTCGCGGGGCACCAAGACGCTGAAGTTCACCGCCCGGTACTTTCCAACACGTCGCATGGACAAACTTCGTGTGACGAGATGCACTCATGCTGGTGTTCAGCTCTTCGAATCCGGTGCCGCAACGCGGACGGTGACAATGTCCGATTCGTGATAACGCTGATGTCGAACCGACGCGGAAAGCCAGCGCAGAAGCCGCAACGAAATCTCGCTCTCGGCGGGCGAGTCGCCCGGATCATCGCCGATAGCCATGAGGCGATCCTGGATGTTGCCGTCCCCCGCAGCAACGGTGAACTCGAGAACGGCCGTATCGCCTTCCTGGTGGGCGGAAATGCGCAGCTGCCGTCGTTTGCGTCCCTCTCCGGCGTCCTCCCCGTCCTGGAAAAGCGACAGAAGCGTCTCTTCGCAGGCCGCGTTGAGCCGCTCGGACATCTCCACTCTCCACCCGCTCCGGGTCGCAAAGGCCGCGAGAAACTCCCTGATTTCCGGCAGGATGGAGAAATCGAAATCCGCCTTGAAGTGGCTCCGGCGCGATCTTGTCATTTCCACGAAAAGCGTCATCAAAATGGCCACGACTCCGCCCGACGTTACGCCGTTCTGCAGGAGACCGCCGGCAAATCCCGTGACCTGTTCGGGAAATACCATGTTGTTCTGAAAGCCGACGCCGACCCAGAACGACAGCCCGACAATCACGTTTTTCCGGTTGTCGACCCCATCCTGAATGGCGACTCTCATCCCGACCGTGAAAAGCATCGCGAGCAGCACGCCGAGATATCCTGCGACCACCGGTCCGGGAATCGCGAGTACGACGGCCAGAACCTTCGGAAAGAAGGCCATGGCGATGAAAATCATGCCGGCCGCGATGCCGACGCTACGTGCCGCAACCCCCGTGAGGTCGGCCACTGACGCACCCACCGTTGTGGCTGCGTTCGGAACCGTTCCGGCAAAACCGGAAAGCAGGTTTCCCAGGCCATCGACCGTGATCGCTCCCTGGACAGCGCGAAAATCCACCGCCCGCTTCCTGCGCCACGAGACGTGCTGGATGGCGACGGCGCCGCTGATCGTTCGGATGGAAGCTATCGCGCCCACGAGCAGGAATGCCGGCAGAAGTGCCCAGAAAGCCGGTCCGAACTCGAGATCGAATCCCGCCCATTCGCCCGCCGGAAACCCGATCCACGGCGCATCGAGCACGCGGTTCACGTCGTACAGGCCGAACGTGGCGGCAACGACCGAGCCGACGACGACACCCACTATCGATGCCCAAAGGCGGAGCGCGCCCGTGGCCTTCAGCGCGATCCCGGCGATGACGAGCACTGTCGAGAGAGCGCACAACGGCGGCACCACCGCCGGGGTCCCTGGCGGCACCGCAGAAAGCAGATCGAACACGGCCGGCATTACCGTGACCGGGATCAGCATGAGTACGGTGCCCGAAACCGTAGGCGTCAGCAGCCGCTGAAACAGCGAGAGCCGGGCGGCCAGCACGATGGGTACGAACGAGGAGACGACGACCAGTGTTGCCAACAACTCCGGACCCCCTTCCCGGACGGCAGAGATGCAAACCGCGATGAAGGAACCGGTCGCTCCCATGATGATCACATAGCCCGATCCGATCCTCCCGATCCGGAATGCCTGTAGCATCGTCGTCGCACCACAGACTGCAACTGTCGCGAACACGGCCCAGGAAAGATAGCTCTCGCCCGCACCGCCTGCGCGCATCACGATCGTCGGGACCAGTATGATGCCGGCGATGGTAAGCACGGCTATTTGCAAGCCGAGACCGAATGACAGGGCAGGTGCCGGCGTTTCGTCAGGCTGGTAGCGGATCCCGGGGCCGCTGGCCGCAACGGTGCTCACGGAGTATCTCCGCACAAAATGTCCATCTGAATTCCGTAACTCCTACGACACCGCGTGGATCATCCTCGGCGTAACGGACATTGCGGTCCCGCAAAACTGCCTCATCCGATTCCGTCATGCAACCATGTGCCGTCGGGATCCTGATTTCGACGGTTGTTTTGCGGTTTGCACGACATTTGATACCGGCGGGTACTTCTGGCTCGACCGGATTTCGGCCCCATGTCGACCGGGCGCAGCATTGTCGCCGGTTGAGTGCCGTTGCCACGGATCCGGATCTTGCCGGCCTGCCAGTCGCTGTCGTCGAGCCGTATGGCGATTTCACATTTTGGACATTCCGTTGAGGCTTCTGCATGGCATGGCGGAATTTGCCGATGCACGGGCAAGATTTCCTCGACGTCCCGATTGTCCTCACCGGGATCGGGATTCCTTGAAACCTGGAAAATTCCGTGCCGGTCGAAAATATCAATCTTTTCCAGTCGTCTCTTGCGGAAAGCACGAAGCGAGGACCAGGTCTGGCCGTGCCTCATTCCGAAAAGCCGTCGCCAACGACATCGATTGAAGGTATACGGATCAGCAAATCCGAGGATAATACGGACCAGGTTCAGCGACGCCGTCCGGCGTTCGATCCTGGATCGTCAACGAGGGACCGGTACCATGCCCCGTCAACGCCGCACCGTCATAACCTGTGCCATAACCGGTGCGATTCACACGCCGACGATGTCGGACGCCTTGCCATTGACCTATGATGACATTGCGACGCATGCGATCGGGGCCGCCGAAGCCGGCGCGTCGATATTGCATCTCCACGCAAGGAATCCCCGGGATGGGTCTCCGTCAGTCGATCCGGACGATTTCACTCCATTCCTGCAACGCATCAAGCAAGCCAGCGACTCGGTCGTGAATATTTCGACGGGCGGGTCACTTTCTCTGTCGATCAAGGACCGGATCAAGCCGGCAAGACAGTTTGAACCCGAAATGTGCTCGCTGAACATGGGTAGTTTCAACTTTGCCTTTCATCAACTGGCCGGGCGTTACGAGACCTGGAAGTACGACTGGGAAAAAGCCTACGTTGAGGGATCGGAAGCAAATATCTTTCGAAACACCTTTCGCGACATACGCGAGGCTGCCGAAGCGCTTGCCCCGCTCGGGATCAAGTTTGAACATGAATGCTACGACGTCGGCCATCTCTACAATTTGAAGTTCTGCATGGATTCCGGGCTATTCCATCCGCCAGTGTTCATCCAGTTCATCTTCGGGATCCTCGGAGGAATCGGAGCCGAAATCGACAATCTCGTTTTCATGAAACGGACGGCGGACCGCCTGTTTGGCGACTCCTATCGCTGGTCGGTGCTCGGGGCGGGAGGCGCTCAGATGCCTTTGGCAACCACTGCCAGCCAAATGGGAGGTCATGTTCGGGTCGGACTGGAAGACAGCCTGTATATTGCCCGGGGCAAGCTGGCAAAGAGCAACGCCGAGCAGGTTGCCAAGATCCGCAGAATCGTCGAGGACCTTGGCTGCCAACCGGCGACCCCGGACGAAGCAAGGGAAATCCTTGGACTGAAAGGGGGCGACCGGGTCGCATTCTGAGAACGCCGGGCTGCGCATTGTTTGCAGCTCGTTCCGATCGCGAACAGCCGTTCCAGGACGTTTCGCAAAGGTGATCGATTCCGTCATCCGCCAATGAAAAACTGACGGAATCGAAGCTGACTTCGCGGTGTGCGCGGCCGTTACTGCATGCGCTCGTCATCGTGTGACCGCCTCACGATCGATCAAGTCCTGCGACGGCCAATTTGGCCAAAACCGGAATCGCTTTCGACAACTCGAAGGCCTTTTCGGGATTGGATGCGTTTCCTCGAATGGCCCGGCTCCGGACACCGGCAAGGATTGCCGCCAGCCGAAACAGGCTGAAGATCGTGTGAAAGGTCCAGTCCGCAGGAAAGCCCATGGCCATCCGGGAGCAGTATTGCTCCACGATCTCTTCTTCCTCCGGAATCCCGGCCGATCTCCGGTCGACCCCTGCCAATCCGCGCATGAAGAACCCCTCGTTCGGAAGGCGTTGTTGGGCACACAGGTTCGCCAGGTCGGAAACCGGGTGACCAAGTGTCGACAATTCCCAGTCGAGAACCGCAGTGACTTCGGGACGACCTGCGTGGAAGATCACATTGTCGATGCGGAAATCGCCGTGAACAATGCTGGCCAATCCGTCGTCCGACGGGACATTTTCCTCCAACCACGGAATGACCTGGTCCAGCATAGGCTCCGGCGCCTCCTCGGCCTTCCGGTACAGCGAAATCCACAAGGCTGCCTGGCGCTCGATGTACCCTCGCGGCCTGCCGAAGTCGGACAGTCCGACTGAATCGGGGTCGACGGAATGGAGCCTCGCCAGGGTCCGAACCATGTCGGAATAGACCTGGCTGCGTTCCACGGCGGGAAGTTCAGGGAGCGCCGGGTTCCAGAAAACCCGGCCCTCTACATGCCTCATCACGAAAAACTGCCGACCGAGCGGATTGTCCTCCCCGCTCAGAAAGACGGTCTCCGGAACAGCGACGTCACCAGCGGAAAGCGCACGCAAGACCCTGAACTCGCGGTCAACGCGATGCGCGGAACGGACGAGCTTTCCGGGCGGTCTTGCCCGCAAGACGAACGAACCCCCGGAACCGGAGATCAGGTAAGTCGGATTCGACTGGCCATCCGGGAACTTCCGGCTTCCCGTATATGTGCCCAGCCCGGTGACGCGGGCTTCCAGGTACGGGCCGATTTCCGGTGGCAGCGTGTGCTCGACCTGATGCTCTCCCGTGGCGTCCGAGGGTTGTCGAATCATTGCATCATCGCGGGGATTCGGGATTCGTCAACGCGATTTCGGGATCACGCGCGGGTACTTCAGGCACAAGGCTCAGACCTGAACCCGAAACGAATTTGCCCGTCGGGTGCCGCTCCGATCCTGACGTTGCCAATGAGCATGATGTTCCGCCGCGCGTCCGCCTGTCAGGAAAGCGCGGCCTGTACCAAACGGTGAAAGTGGTGAATCGCGTGTTCACCGCGCCCGCTTCGAGCCGAATCCACGATGATCGGTCCCTGCGAATATCCCCTTGACTTGAGCCCGCGCTGAACGCTTTCGCACAAGCTGATGTCTTCGGGAACAAGCACATCGGCCGTGTACCGGGCCCGGTCTTCATCAAACGCGTCCGACACCGACATCGAGTGTCCTTCGAATGACGTCGTCTCCAACCCGGTCGGACGAATTGCCGATATGTTGATTTCTTCGGAGCCCGGAAGAACATTGAATGTCGTATTCGGCCAAAGATACCAGAAAGCCGAATGGTTCACCCCGGTTTCCAGATTGACGGAATACGCAGAATTGTCAGGCCTGATGTCAACACCGATCTGGCGCGACCAAAGCGGGAACGTGTCCTGCTGATAGGAATCCATGCAAATGATGTCGGCAAATGCCGGGTGGGCGTGGTCGCAATGGTAGCATTCGACGTAATTGTCGACGACGACCTTCCAGCCCGCGTCGATGTGGGTCTCGCCCAACCCGTTGGTTCGGGGCACCGTAGCCCGGTCAATGAACGGCAATCTCTTTCGAACGTCATCTTCAAGACCTCCCGCCAATTCGGACAGGGGTCGAGCGCCGGGATCAAGATTGACGAACACCGAGTTCAGGAACAGTTCAAGGCGGATTTCGCTCAGCGCGTGGTTTTTCCTGTCGAAACCGGGACGCATGTGCGCCCTCGGAGCCCCCCGTAGGCGCCCGTCGGTTTCGAACGCCCAGGCGTGATACGGGCAAATTATGACACGTTTGACGTTGCCGGAACCATCCGGCAACAATTCGTGCGCCCGATGCTGGCAGACATTGTAGAATGCCCGGAGCCGCTTGTCGCCGGAGCGAATGACAAAGACATGCTGATCGCAGATTTGGAGCGTAAGGTAGTCGCCGACATTCGGGAACAAGCTCTCGTGCGCGACATACTGCCAAGTCTTGTAGAAGATCCTTTCTTTTTCGAGTTCGTAAACCGCCGGATCGGTATAGAGATATGATGGCAGGGTGAATGAATCCTCCGGGATCTCGTTGAGGGGTTTTGGATAATCCACCAGGCTTGAACGCTGGCCTGTCTCCGTTTCGAAAACCGTGTCCATTTCTTGCCCACCACCACGTTCAGTGCCATGAGTATTTGACCGTCGCATTCCGGTTCAACACCCATGGTGACGTCATTGTCGTACCGTTTTGACGGGGATGAATGGACCCGAAAGATTGTCCGCTTATCCCCGAATTGTATCTCGCCCCTTGATCGAACCGAACGCGAAATGTCGAACTGTTCGCTCACGTTCCATTTACCGGCATCATGCTATCACACGCGACTGTCCCGACAAAGCCATTCTGCACTTTGCTTGCGGCCTGGCGAAATATCTCGAACTCATTTCGCGTCGGTTTGATTTTCTGATCACGAATTGCCTCAGCACAGCCCGTATGGCGACGACTCCGTGCCGAGGCGCCGTGGTGGTTCAATAGGGGCAAGGTGCCGGCGACCGCGTTTTTCGGAGTTCCCAACCGTTCCGATTTCCGGAACCACTTGAAAGAAATGGCCGATCAGAGCAATGAATACACGAGTCTAACGGCTTGCCTGAACTACCGCGCGCACCTGTTTCATTGCGATGAACATTCGTGAGTGGTTGCTCATGAAGGTCGTAAATCCGAAGCTCCTGTACCATTCCTTGCGCCGGGCAAGTTCCGCCACACCACCGTCTGAAATCACATCGAGAATGATCGCGTGGCACCGGGCCGCGTCAGCAATCACACATGCCTTTTCGAAAACATGGTGCATGAGGATACCGCCGAAACCTCTGCCCTGCGCATCCTTGTCGACTGCGACCTGCCCCAAGAACAAAACAGGGATTTCCCCATGGTTGGGCGTTCCCTGAGGTCGCCGTTTGAGTTCGTCCACGTTCAACATGCCAAGGTTAATGGCATGATAGCCCAGGATTCGCGGGTTTCCCTCTTCGACGACGACATAGACGCGGGTCATGTCGTCTTTCTGCTGCTTCCTGGCGCTCAGCTTGAGATAGTTGTTCAGACGGTCGGTACTGCATTCGAAATCGGCACGGTCGTGCCGTTTCGGGTCGAAGTGTTCAATCCTGTAGGCTGGATACTCACTCGGCATGAACCACACGCGCGCTGTAGTTTCGGGCAGCTTCAAGAGCGCGCTGGGTTGGGGCGGGCGGGGCGTCGAGGGCGTTAGCGAAAATCTCGGCGTCCTCGGGTTTCAGTGTGTGCCGGGACTGCAGGTCGAGCACACGCGTTGCCTCGCGCTCGATCGCGGCACGAAGGAACGTAGACTTGTCCACGGCCAGAGCAAGCGCTGCACGCTCGATCAGGCCCGCCAGTCGATCATCGTGGCGTACCTGGGTTGTCCTCGTCTGCGGATTTGGGCTGCTCGATGCAGCATTGAAGTTCAACATGCCCGTCTCCTTGTATGATCATATCATGTATTGCGATTTGCACTACATGTAAAGTCTGAATTGATGGCATCAGGTCGTCGTCTCCATCGCTTTGCGCCAAGGTACGGCGAGACACAGATCAGCTTAACCAGGCGCTTGGACTTGTGCATCGAACGGATGGTATAACGCGACAGACAGGATGACAGACCAAGGTTCGGGGACCGGTTAGGTTGCCAACAACGAAGGAAAAATGCGTAACCTGACCGGAATTTTCTTAAGCCAAGGTGGATTTTTGCTGCGGACTGTCGTGTTCATTAGTCATCTCTGCTGCCCCTTTTTCTTTGCCGGGAAATTGAACGACCAACCAGCAAACCCGGCCACGAGGTCGCGCAGAAGCGACGGTCATCACGGCGTGGCGGAAACTCGACTCAGCGCAATCGGAATATCAATTTGGGTGTGAACGACATGTGTTTCATGTAACGGGGTTTCATGTAACGGGGTTTCATGTAACGGGAAGGAGAAAAGCACTGACAGGCATTCCGAAGCATTCCGAGGCACCAATAGGCAAGGTCTGCCGACATCGTGACCGGCTGTTTCGGGACGGCCTGTGTCCATCGCAGATCTGGGTGCCGGATACCCGCGCGCCGAATTTCGCGGAAGAGGTCCGCCGGCAATCGCGCGCCGTCGCCGCAGGACGACACGCCGATACCGACAAGGCATTTGTTGTTGCCACAAGCGAATTCGAGAACGGGTGAAGCGTGGCAAGACCTGGGTCGCAGCAGGCGGCAGCTACACGGGAAATCCCAGGCCCGTTGTCATTGTTCAGGACGACCGGGTCGAAGAGACGAATTCCGTCACCGTTTGCGCGATCACCGGCGATTCGACCGAAGCTCCGCTGCTTCGCATCGCGGTTTCTGCCAACCCGGACAATGGCCTTGTCGGCGACAGCCATGTCATGATCGACAAGATTTCGACCATCCGCCGTGAATGCCTGAACAGGCGGATCGGAAACTTTTCAGCCATGGATATGAGGCGGATTGACTGGGCCATTCTCGTGATCCTTGGCATTGCTGGGTAGGCGGATACGGCCAGCGATGAAACAAACCCGGCGGAGGGAGTTGGAATTCCACCGATCTTCACAGGTTACGGCAACCGTCGTTTTGGTCGGAGGCACGTGAATCGTGGCGGAGCGAGAGATCCGGTAAACGCTGTAAAAGTGCCCGAGAACAGCGTAGCATCCGGCACGCAGTGAAGCCAGGATATCTCCGTCCCTCCTGATCGAGTCACGGTCGGTCCAAATGACGGGGCGACGCCGTGTTTTGCCTGTCTAAGGCTGGTGCCGGATGTCCGTGCAAACCAACGCCAAAGCAACGGTTCCTCAAGGAGGAGGTGAATCCGGGTGCGGACCGGCAGTTCCCCTGGGATCGCTCCGAACGCGCGCTTCCCGATTTTTCCGACATGAAACGAAGCGAATTTCGCCGTACCGCTTGTCGCACTATTCACGATATCCGATGGAAAATCGGCATCGCTCCACTTGATCCGGGCGATGAAGCGTGGCTTGATCGTACCGGAAGAGGAAGCCAGACGAACGAGGCATCGGCATGTTTCTCGGAATGAGTGAAAGACTCAAACCTATCCACCGGAAAGTGGTTGATATGATCACGAACGAAATCGCTCCGCTCGATGCCGAATTCCTTGCCGAAGTCGAGTGTGGAGGGCGTTGGGTGATCAATCCCAGGCAGATGGAGATCCTGGAGGGGCTCAAGGCGCGGGCACGGGAACGAAACCTGTGGAACTTCTGGCTGACCCGGAGCGACAGGGGGTACGGCCTCACGACAGTGGAATACGCCTGGCTCGCCGAAGAAATGGGCAAGTCGCACCTGGCTGCCGAAGTCTTCAACTGCAACGCACCCGACACCGGAAACATGGAAGTCCTCGAGCGGTTTGCGCCGGATTGGATGAAAAAGAGGTGGCTGGACCCGTTGCTGGCAGGTGAAATCCGCTCGGCTTACCTGATGACGGAACCGGACGTCGCGTCGTCCGATCCAACCGGACTGGAATTTTCCTGTCGAAAGGACGGTCCTGACTACGTGCTTGACGGAGAAAAATGGTGGGCAACCGGCGCCGGCGATCCCCGCTGCGCCGTCTATATCGTCATGGTGCGCACCGGCAACGACGACATGCCGCGCCACGGTCGCCACTCGATGATCGTCGTCGATGCCTCGTCGGACGGTATTCAGAAGCTTCGGCCCATGGATGTCTATGGACATGACGATGCTCCGCACGGACATTTCCATATTCGTTTTTCGGGCGTCCGGGTGCCGGTCGAAAACCTGCTTGTCGGAGAAGGACGCGGCTTCGAAATCGCCCAGAACAGGCTGGGTCCTGGTCGAATTCACCATTGCATGAGAGCAATTGGGCAAGCCGAGAAGGCCCTTGGACTCATGTGCCGACGATCACTGGCCCGTGAAGCGTTTGGCAAGCGACTCGCGGAACTCGGGGCCAACGTCGACATCATTGCCGAGGCGCGCATGGAAATCGAAATGGCGCGGTTGCTGTGCCTCAAGGCGGCCTGGATGATGGACCAGGGGAACCCGCGCGCGGCTGCGCCCTGGATCAGCATGATCAAGACGGTCGCCCCGAACGTCGCGCTCAGGGTCACCGATGAAGCGGTGCAGATGCACGGGGCGTCGGGAGTCAGCGGGGATACTCCGCTGGCCCGGCAATGGGCCGCACTGAGAACACTGAGGCTCGCCGACGGGCCGGACGCCGTTCACAGGCGGCAGGTCGCAAGGGCAGAGCTCCGAAAACACTCCCAGGAAAGGATCTGACGTTGTGACCAGCAGGTCCGGTGGTGCCGGTCCCCCGAACAGGTCCGGCGATGCATTGACCTGCGGGCACTCCCGGAACCAGTGGGGAACGCATTTCGGCCGGGGGCAGGTTCGTGATCACGTCTTCGCCTGATCTGCATAAACTGAGATCCCTCGCCCGGCGCCTGTTCACGACCGGCATCACGGCAGCCGATCCGGCTCTCGCCCTCACCAACGCATGGCAGCGGGAACCGCCACAGGGCCCGAGCGGAAACGGCCGAAATATCGTCATCGCGTTCGGCAAGGCGGCCATCGCCATGCTGACCAGGGCCCGGGACCTGCTTGGTCACGCCAGCGAGGTCACGTGCATCGCGGTAACGAACGACGAAAACTATCGCCGGGTCGCCAGCGCCAGTGTCTTTGCCGCAGGACATCCCGTACCCGACGAACGGGGGGTCCGTGCCGCACGGATCGTGGTGGATGCGCTCCGTGCCGCGACGGACGAGGATGTCGTCATCGTGCTCATTAGCGGCGGAGGGTCGGCCCTTCTTCCCGCGCCTTTGCCTGGCCTCTCCCTCGAAGACAAGTCCCGGACCACCGACACTCTTCTCCGCGCCGGACTCGACATCGGCCGGATGAATGCCGTCCGCCAGCACCTGTCCCGTCTCAAGGGTGGAGGCATGGCCAGGCTGGCGCGTCCGGCGCCGGTTTTCGCCTATATACTTTCCGATGTCCCCGGCGATCACCTTGGCGTCGTCGCAAGCGGCCCGACCGCCTGTCAAATCATGGCGCGTGAGAAGGTCGTCGAATTGCTGGCACGTCGCAACTTGCTCGCCGCCCTGCCCCGAACCGCTCGGGACCTGCTGACTCTCCCCCGCGCCGGTCACGATTCACCTGCTTCGATGGCCGCAAGTGAAAACGACGACACCTGTGTCAACACGGTCATCGGCGGGAACGGCATGAGCCTCACCGCGATCGTCGATTCGGTCGACGAATTTCCAATGGAGGTCGCGGAGTCGGACTACAGTCTGGATGTCGAGACTGCCGGCCGGCTCATGCTCGACCATGCCGTTCACCTACCGTCCGGCACCCTCCGGGGCCTGCTGTTCGGAGGAGAGTCCCATGTCGAGGTCAGGGGCAATGGTCTTGGCGGAAGGAACCAGGAACTGGCTCTTCGATTTGCCATCGGCGCCCGGGAACGGGGACTTGATGGAAACTGGGTGTTCCTGAGCGGAGGCACCGATGGTCGCGACGGCCCCACGGACAGTGCCGGCGCCGTCGTTGACCGGTATTCCCTGGACCGCATGATGACGATGGGCGTTGATCCTGCGCATGCGTTGGCGAGGAACGACAGCTACCCTGCCCTCAAGGCGTCCGGCGACCACCTTCACATCGGAGGAACGGGAACGAATGTTGCCGACATCCAGGTCTTCCTGAGGACGTGACAACCCGGCCCGCAGAGAGAGGTGTCCGGATGCCATGAACGGCGGCATCCCCGTATGCTGATTGGCCAACTGAAAGCAGCCTGCGTGGCGTGACGCCGCCGCAAGGCGAACGCATACCAATGTCAGAGCACGCGCCAAACCGGTCGATCCGGGAATCCCTCATTTCGGGGCCGTTTGCCCTCGTCGCCATCCCCCGGTCCATTCGGAATACGGAAACGTCAAAAAGTTCCGGGGTCGCTGCGACCAGCCCGGACTCCTGGCGCGTGCAGTGCCGACACCAGGTTCCGAACCGGCAGGACACCGGTCCTGGTCACCTCGGCGGATGCCGGCGGACCTTGCATCGAAGCCGCGGCGGATTGCCACTCCACGGAAACGCCATCCAAACCGGGGTGGAATCTGCCTTCGGCGTCCCTGGATCAGCGCCAAACCTTGAGCCACCCGGGCAACGCCACCGCGCGCATGGTTGACATGCTTCCCGGCATCAACGTGCTTCGGTCAGCGACGGGCACCCCCGGCGCTGATGCCGATCGCGGCAAGAATGATCAACCCGGTGGTCAGGTCGCGGTAGAAGGGATCGGCATTGAGGATGTTGAAACCATTGTTGATGAGCGCAAGCAGGAAGACTCCGGCGAGGCTGCGCCAAACGGCGCCCCGCCCTCCGTAAATGCTGGTCCCCCCGAGGATCACCGCGGCGATGGCCTGGAGTTCCATCCCGATTCCCGCCGATGCCTGCCCGAGGGAAATTCGCGATGCGGCGATGGCCGAGGCCAATCCGGCGGCCAGTCCCGCGATGGCAAAGGTGGCGATCTTGATCTGGTGGGTCCGGATGCCCGAGAGGATGGCCGCCTCCTCGTTGCCGCCGACGGAGAACACCCGCCGCCCAAACGTCGTACGGGTGAGGGCAAAGCTCAGGGTCACCGCGAAGATGGCCATGATCCAGACGGCGATAAAGACGCCGCCGATCTTGCCACGGCCGAGCCAGGTGAATTCGTCCATGCGTACTGGAATCAGCCGTCCGTCGGAGAGGACAATGGCGATTCCCCTGAAGATCAGGCTGGTGGCGATGGTTGCGAGAAAGGAGTGCACGTTAAGAAGGGTGATGGCGAATCCGTTGATGACCCCGAGGCCGAGACCGATGACCGGCGCCATGAAAAGGCCAAGAAATGGATCGACATGGAGCGCGATATAGGCGCAGGAGACCGCGCCCATGGCGAAGATCGCCCCCACCGACAGGTCGAACCCGCCAGCGATGATGACCAGCGTCATCGCCGAAGCCATGATCGCCAGTGGTGCGTTCTGATTGAGAATGTTCAGGAGATTGCGGAACGTCAGGAAGCTGTCGGAGAGAATGCTGAGGGCCCCCATCAGGAGCACGATCAGGATCAGGACCGCGTAGCTCTGGAGGAATCGCTGAACACCGTGCCAGGTCATGCGATCACCTGCACCGTTTCGTTCGTCCCGGATCCGGCCTGCGCACCCACGTCGGGGCCGGTGTCCGATTCCGCCTGGTGACGGAACAGGGCCGACAGGACCGTGGCCTCGCTGTGCGCCTCCGGGTCTATTTCCTCGACCGTCCGTCCGCGGTCAATCAGGTAGGCCCTGTGCGCGAGGCCAAGGACTTCACTGATTTCGCTCGAGATCACCAGGATGGCCGTTCCGCGCGTGGCCAGTTCGGCAATGGCCTGGTGGATGCGCTCCCGGGCACCCACGTCGACGCCACGGCTCGGTTCGTCCAGAATGACGAGCCCCGGATTCTCCGCCAGCCACTTGCTGAACAGGACCTTCTGCTGGTTGCCGCCCGAAAACCGGGAGACATCCCCGTCCGGGTCGGCTGGACGGACGCGAAAATACTCGATCAGTTCCCGTGCCCGCGACAGCTCCTTCCCCGACCGAACCATTCCAGTGCGGGAAAATCGGGCCAGATGCGGCAGGGTGATGTTTGCCCGGACCCGCATGGCCATGACCAGCCCCTGCCTGCGCCGGTCTTCCGGGACCATCACCAGGCCCCGTCTCACGGATTCCGCCAGCGTCCGGCGGGAGTAAGGCTGTCCGTTGAGCGTGACATCCCCGGCTTTTGCCGGGTCGGCGCCAATGATCGCCCGGGCGATCTCGCTGCGGCCGCTGCCAACGAGTCCGATCAAACCGACGATCTCGCCCTTGCCCACGGTAAGCGACGCCCCCCTGACCCCGGTGTCGTTCCGGAGACAGGACACGTCGAGGACCGTTTCCGACTCGGCTGGCCGGACTTTCTCGGGAAAGAGCGTTTCCGTCTTGCCCTGCCCCAGCATTGCCGACACCAGGCTGCCCCTGGTTTCTTCCGCCGTCGGGCCGGTTCTCACGTGGACGCCATCCCTGAGAACGGTAACCCGGTCGGTCACCGCCAGGATATCCTCCAGGTAGTGAGACACATAGATAACAGTCCGGCCCTCGTCCCGGAGCGTCCGCATGGCGTCATGCAACTGGCCGACCTCGTCCTTGGAGAGGGACGAGGTCGGTTCGTCCATGACGATCACCCTGGCATCACGGGCCAGAGCCCGCAGGATCTCGATCTTCTGCTGATCGGCAATCGGCAGGTCGGCGACCACGGCTCCCGGGTCGAGCGTGAAACCGCTGCTCTGCATCAGGGTTTCCAGGCGCCCCGCCTCGTCTCTCGCGAGAATGCCCCAACGTTCGTGCTCGAGACCGAGGAACACGTTTTCGGCCACGGTCATGGCCGGGACCAGTTGCAGCTCCTGGTGCATGATGGCCACGCCATTCGCCAGCGCGGTTGGCGGGTCCCACCGGGTCACGGGCCGGCCGAAGACGATCAGGCGGCCGGACGTTGCCTGGTAGTATCCGCCAAAGACCTTTCCGAGCGTCGATTTTCCGGCGCCGTTTTCCCCGATCAACCCATGGATTTCGCCGGGATGGACATCGAGCGTGACGTCTTCGAGAACCGGTACACCGCCGAATGCAACGCCGATTCCCTCGGCGTGGATGGCGATGGCCTCTTGCCCGACTCCAGGAGTGCCAGTCAGTGCCGTGGCTCCGATACGCTGTCGTCGACCTGCAATTCGCCGTTGACCCGGACGCCGTAATCGTTCCAGGCACCCTCGATCGTCACGAACCCCCGTCGAACGTCCGAAAGCACTTCGTCGAACGGGCGGTTCCCCGGACTGCCGTTGCCGCCACCTCCCCCGGTCATTGTTTCGACAACGGTTCCGGCCGGGAATCCCCGCGCGCGCATCTTGAGGACGGATTCAGATGTCCCGTCGGGCTGCCTGATTTCGATATGCGGCCCCTTTCCATCGCTCCCGCCGTTCAATCCCCATGCCGGAGTGCGCGATCTCTCGAACCAGAGAGCACAATGACAGTCTTCAAGCAACCTGTAGCGCCGGATAACCCCGCAGCCGCCGCGATGGCGGCCCGCGCCACCGGAATCGGGGCGAATTGCGAACTCCTCGATCCTGACCGGGAACTTGGTCTCGTACACTTCCGCCGGGATATTTCGAAACCCGCCGTTTACAAGGTTGATCAAGGCGTTTTCGCCGTCACCGTCGGCGCGGCCTCCCCACCCGCCGGCGGTCGGTTCGATCGCGATCCAGTGCCCGCGGCCGGGATCGACCGAAAAGAACGCGGCGACCATGCTGTCACCGTAATGAGCGGCCGTCGACCGTTCCGGCATTGCTTCCGACATGCAGGAAATGAACAGGTCGGCGAGCAGCCCCAGCCCGGTAAAGTACCACTCGCAGGCCACCGGTTCCTTGGCGTTGAACATGCATTCGTCCGGAATCCTGACGCTCATGGTTTCGAACGACCCCCCGGTGATCGCGCGGTCAGGATTGATCATCGTCTTGTAGGCCAGGCGCAACAGCGACTCCGTCTGGGTTGCCCCGCAATTGACCGAACCCGGAACCGGTCCGGACGATCCGTCGAGGTCGACAGTCAGGGAATCTCCCTTGATCGTCAATGCCAGGGCGACCTTGACCGGTTCGTTTCCGATGCCGTCATCGTCAAGATATCCCTCCCGCGACCAGTGACCGTCGGGAATTGCCCGGATCGCCTCGCGGTCGAGCACGCGTGCCTGTTCGAAAATGTCCTGGCAGCTCGCCCGGTAGGTTTCCGCGCCGATCCGGTCGAGCAGTTGGCCAAGCCGCCGTTCGCCGGTCCGAATCGCGGCGATCTGCGCACCAAGATCGCCGATCGATGCATCCGGCAGACGCGTGTTCAGCCGGAGATGGTCGTACCATTCGCGAATCGGCCGGCCTTTCGAGACGATTCGCGTCGGCCCCAGCCGCAATCCTTCCTGGTAAATGCTGGTCGATTCCATCGTCGAACCGGGATCGATGGCGCCGATGTCGTTCCAGTGGGCCCGCGCCGCGCCGAAACCGATCAGTGACCCGTCATGAAAAATGGGACCGACCGCGGTTATGTCATGAAGGTGCGTACCCTGCATGTAGCTGTCGTTCATGATGAATACATCACCTTCGCCAATATCGTCGCCGTAGTAGTCCCTGACGTGATGGACACAGGCGTCGATCGCACCGATGAACAGGGGAACCCCGGTCGATTGGCCAAGCATGTTTCCATGCTCGTCGAGCAAGGCCACCGCGCTGTCCTTGCCTTCGTAGATCACTGCCGAGTGCGCGGAGCGCCAAAGAGATGCATTCATGTCTTCGGCGCACGAGATGACGAAATTGCGTACGACCTCGGTGGTGATTGGGTCGGCAGTCCCCGTCATTCCGGATTCTCCATGCGTCCCAGCGACAAGTGCCCGCCCGCGATCACCTTCACTTGCCAACCGGGAGGTACGAGCGTGGTCGCCGTGTCTTCCTCGATGATTGCCGGCCCCTGGACAACCTTTGCGGAGTCAAGCGAATTCCTGTCGAGAATGCCGGTCGTATGCACCTTGCCCCGGAACCTGACATCCCGTTTCCCGGGCCGGCGGGCTTTCGCAGGCGCCGGCGGTGCGCTCGCAGGTCGAGGCAGCCTGCCAAGGGCGACAACGCGAATGTTGGCCATTTCAACACGGTTCTCCGGACTCGAGTGGCCATATTGCCGTTCATAGGCGACATCGAAAGACCGGCGAACGGCATCCATGTCGATGAAACCGCCGGGAACCGGGATTGTCAGGACGTATTCCTGTCCGAAGTAGCGGAAGTCGATTCCTCTTTCGAAGGAGATGTCATCATCGCCGATTCCTTCCGTCTCCAGGAACGAACGCCCTTCCTCCTCCAGCGCGCAATAGGCCTGTTCCAGCGTCTCCCGGTCGGTCTGATCCCAGAAACCGTAGAGCGTTTCCTTGAAATCGTGACGGACATCGGTTTGCAGCATGCCCCATGCCGAAAACGCGCCGGGGTGTACGGGAATGATGACTTCGCCGATTCCCAGTTCATCCGCCAGTGCCGCCGCCTGAGCCGGGCCCGCGCCACCATAGGCCACGAGGGAAAAGTCACGCGGGTCGATGCCGCGCTGCACCGTAATCGTGCGGATTGCGTCCGCCATCTTGGCGTTGATGATGTCGACGACACCCTCCGCCAACGCCTCGGCCGCCAAGCCGAAACCGGAGCCGAGTCGTTCTAGCGCCGCCGCGGAAGCTTCCCGATCGAGTATCATCTTGCCTGCGGAAAAGTTGGCATCGTCGAGTCGGCCAAGTAGGAGATTGGCATCCGACACGGTCGCTTCGATGCCCCCAAGACCATAACATGCCGGACCCGGATTGGCCCCCGCAGACCCGGGACCGACGCGAACCGCGCCGGCTTCCTGCCAGGCTATCGATCCTCCGCCTGCGCCAATGACATGGATGTCCACGACCGACATTTGGACCGGGAGGCCCTCGAACCTCGTCTCGTTCGACCGCGACGGTTGTCCGTCGATGATCAGGCTGGCATCGAAGGACGTTCCGCCCATGTCGATGCAAATCAGGTTGCCGCGGTCGGTGGCAGCCGAAAGCGCCTGTCCGCCGATTGCCCCTCCCACCGGTCCGGAAAGCAGCGTCTGCAACGGCGATTCGCTTGCCGTCCCCGCGGTCATCACGCCGCCGTTCGACTCCATGACATATAGGGATCGTCCTGCCGGCAACCGGTGTTCGAGCTTGCTGACCAGCGTCTCAAGGTAACCGCGCACCACGGGAGCGAGGTAACTGTCCATCACGGTTGTCGACATGCGGTCGAATTCCCGCCATTCGGGAGAAACCCGGTGCGACATGGCGACCGCGACGCCGGGAAGCCGTTCCGAAATGTACCGCGCGGCCATACGTTCGTGTTCCGGGTTCCTGAACGAAAACAGGAATGCAATTGCGATCGCCTCGTAGCGGTTTTCGCGCGCCGCATCGACCAGGCGGTCGAGGTCGGACACGCGGAGGGGTTCGACGACCTCGCCGGTCGCCGAGATTCGCTCCCCTGCAGTGTATGTGTGTTCAAGCGAAACAAGCGGTGCCGGCTTGTTCCAGCGGATCGAGAATATCTCGCCCCTGTCGTTCCCCTGTATCGTGTAGACGTCCTTGAAATTCCTCGTCGTCAGCAGCGCGACCTTCGCACCCCGGCGGGTGAGGAGGGCGTTCAGCCCGACGGTCGTTCCGTGGACGAAAAGATCGAATTCCGAATCATCCGGAATCGCAGCGCCGATACCTTCGAGGACGGCAAGCGCGGGGTTTTCCGGCGTCGACAGTACCTTGAAGGCGCTGCATTCGCCCGTGACGCTGTCCTGCCTGACGATATCCGTGAACGTGCCGCCAATGTCGGCGGCAACGCGGTAGCGCACACCCATCGTGCCTCCCTGAAAAAGAGGCCCGGCCATGCGTCACGGGCACGGCCGGGTCGGAAAATGTCGGATCATCGTTGTCGATCGGGGCGCCCTACTGTTCCCACTCGCCCTTGAAATCCGGGTTGGCGTCAAGCACGGCCTTGTCGATCATGGCCTGGACCGGACCCGCTTCATCCATGTTGATGACCGCGTTGACCGGCTTTCCTTCGATCGCATTGGCGATTTGCTCCATCGCCATCGCGCCCATCGTCTTCGGGAAATACGCAAGCGTCGCATCCCAACGCCCTTCCCGGATCGCATCGATCGCTATGGCGGCCGCACCACCGCCGGACATGTAGAGATCAGGCACGTTGTAACCGGCAGCCTCGAGCGCGATCTCCGCACCTGCCAGATGCTGGTCCGCATTTGACAGGACAACATGAACATCCGAGTTTGCCTGCAGGATGTCGGTCATCGCCGTCAGGGATGTCTCCGGCGAATACCATCCTTCTCCGACAGCCAGAACCTTGATATTGTCGTGCTTTGCGAGCACGGCCTGAAATGTCTCCAGCCGCAGGTTGTCGAATGGAAAGATCTTCGCTCCGATGATGATGACAACGTTGCACGGGTCTTTTCCCGAGCAGTGATCAACGACGGACTCGGCCTGAAACGTGGCACCGTCGACCGGCGGCGACGCGACCGTCGCCGTGATTCCCTCGACCTGCGGCTCGAGGGTCGTCAGGTCGGGGCCCACCGGGAACAGCACCGTTGCTACCGGTATTCCGGCCGCGATGACCTGTTCGAATGCGCCGGCAATGCCGACCGTGTCGTTGGGCAGGATGATGAATCCTTCGTAGTTGCCACTGACCAGGACATCCTCGATCTGGCTGTACTGGTGAGCCGCATCGAATTTTCCATCAAAAATCGCTGACTCGTATCCCAGTTCGGCAGCCTTTTCCTCGACGCCCTCGTAAGTCGCCTGATTGAACCCGTTTTGGGAACTTGCCGCAAAAAAGGCGATTTTCGCTGTCTGCGCGTGAACAGCCGACGACAGTCCGAAGGCGAGAGCCAGGCCGAACCCCGTGGCCAGCACGTGCTTGTATCGTGAAAGTACCATTCCCTGTTACCCCTTTGGCTTGAAGTGACCCACTTGGCCAACTATAATTATGCAAACATTATGCAATCAGCACCATTCGATGCAAGTGCGAATTCCGTTCCCGCACAAACGAATTGGAGAAGGACTTGGCGCGAACCCGGCTAGCGACAACCGAATCGAGCCGACAACCGAATCGTCAGCTTCGAAAAGCAGGCGCGGGGCATTGCAGGTTCACGAGTCGCTCCGCGAGGACATCCTGTGGTTAAGGATAGAGCCCGGATCCGCCCTGGATGAAGTTGCACTTGCCGAGCGGTTCGAGGTGTCGCGTACCCCGATTCGGGAAGCATTGCTCCTTTTGTCCGGGGAGGGACTGGTCAAGTTCCTTCCCAATCGGACCACGATTGTTGCCCCGATGTTGATGGACAACGCCGGTGACTACCACGATACCCTCCTGATCCTGGCACGGTCCGCCGCACGCACGGCTGCCATGGGCGGACGCGCCGACGGCGATTTGCTCTTTTCCCATATCGATCGCTCCCGGGCCGCCGTTCGGGCCGGCGACATGGAGAGCATCCTGAGGGCCGACCATGCCTTCCTGCGACACCTGGCCGCATTGTCGGGCAACATTTTTCTGGAAAGGTTCATCGACCAGATCCTCGATGCCGGCGTCAGGATGTACGTCCTGCATTACTTCCGTAATGCCGCGCCCGACGAACTGCATCAGTCAGTCGAACAGATGGCCGAACTCTCCTACGCCATTCTTGACGGTGACCCTGATCGCAGCGATCAGCGTATTTCGGAAATGATCCAGGCTGGCATCGCGATCATCATGCGGTCGCTCGCACCACGTGTCGGCCAAGACATGGAATTGACTTCATCCCACGTCGCGAGACCGCACGCGTCGAACCGGAACGGGTTCCGGCGTCGCCTGACGCGGTCACCGACGGACCAGGCCACTGAACCGCCGTTCCAGGCAGAAGGATAGAGACACATGACGCAGGATTTCCATGCTGACCGACGCCAGAGGGCCGCTGACCTGATCGCCGAGGCGGGCATGGACGTCCTCGCGATCGTCCCGGGCCCAAACTTCTCCTACCTGACGGGGCTGCACTTCCATCTCATGGAAAGGCCGACCGTTCTCTTCATTTCCAAGACTGGCGAGATTGCCGCCATCATGCCTGCGCTCGAAGTCCTGAAATGGTCGCGCAGCTTTCCGGATGCCGAGACGTTCTACTGGCAGGACAGTGACGGATTCGAAGACGCATTTGCTGCCGCCGGTGCCGCTCTCGGCCAGGTTTCGGTGGGGGTAGAGGGCGGCCGCATGCGCATGTTCGAATACGACGCGCTCTGCCGCCACATGACGGCGGGAACAATCGTCAATGCGGATTCCGTCCTCGTGCAACTGCGCATCGCCAAGGACGACAACGAAATCGCCGCGATCGAGCGGGCGATATCGATCAGTGAACTGGCCCTGGAAGAGACACTCGAAGATGTTCGTGCCGGCGTCACGGAAAGGCAGGTCCAGGCCAGGCTGAAAAGCCGGATGCTCTCCCACGGCGCCGAAGGATTCGCGTTCGAGCCGATCGCGCTTGCCGGCGGCAATGCGGCAAATCCCCATGGCGTTCCCGGCTCGACCGAGCTCGGGCCGGGGGATGTCCTGCTCATCGACTTCGGCGCACGGGCGGCAGGCTACAATGCAGACATCACCCGCACCTTTTTCGTCGGGCACGCGACCGACGAACACGGGGCGATCTACGAGACCGTCCTGTCGGCGAATGAAAGGGGTCGCGCGATCGCGAGACCACGAATGACCTGCCACGATCTTGACTTCGAAGTGACCGCGGTCTTGCGCGACTCACCTTTCGAGGATCTAATTGTTCACAAGACCGGCCACGGGCTTGGTCTCGATGGTCACGAGGCCCCACAGGTGATGATCGGTAACGATCAACCCCTGGTTTCGGGTGCAGTCATCACGATCGAGCCCGGACTGTATCGTGCGGACGACATTGGCGTCCGGATTGAAGACGACGTCCTGATCACCGGACAAGGATCCCGATCACTGACCGGTTTTGATCGAAGCTTGCGGGTCCTCGGGTGATTTGACGACCACGCCGCGTCCGATGCGGCCCCCGGCGCAATGGGACCGAGCCAGGGCGAACAGCCCGAATCAGCGAAGGCCCGGTCGGCACCTCGGTTTGCGCCACCCCACGTTGCGGCGTCTTCGAGCGACGGGTTATCGACCAGGGCGAACGCCCCCATTCCGCCATAGATCGCAACATCGGATCCATTCGGCCAGTTGCTTTCCGGTGACAATGCGAACGCAGCGAATTGCGCGATTTCCGCCGGTATCCCGGCGCGTCATACGTTTCGGGCCACTCCGTCGCAGGAGGCGCGTCTGAAATCGCCAAGAATGCCAGTGGCTACCGTCCCCGGACTCAATTTATTAGCCCTCAGGCCCCTCCTGATCAGGAACTCGGCAATTGCGGCACTCCGGAGATTCATGGCGTCTTTCGAAAGATTGTCGGCACGGACCGGGTCCGACCCCTCATCGGGTAAAAACCGCTCGAGAAGGTCCCGTGAATTCGCTGCCATGAATCTGCGTATCTGCTCGAGATTGTCCTTCCGGCCATGGCCGGCGCGGCTGGCGATGTTGACGATCGAGGCACCCGGTTTCAGGCAGGGCAGGATTTCTCCCGTAAACTTCCGAGCCCCGACGAAATTCACCTGCAGGATCACGGATTCAGGTCCCGGGCGGGCGGAACACCCGCGTTGTTGCACCGCCCGCCAAGCCGGAAATCCAGTGATCGCGCGGCGTTGCGAACTGCCCCTTCATCGCTCAGGTCCAGGAAAACGAACTAATCGACGTTTCCTCGGGGTCCCGGAGGTCGAAGCCGATGACCTCGTCGCCCCGGGTTTTCAGGAGTCGCGCGCGTTCCGACCCGACGCCGCCCGCGCAGCCGGTAACCGCAAATGTCGCAAGCATTGGTCTGACCTCCGGAGCTTCGGGAATTTACGCCTGGCTCACGCAAAGCTGCCCGAATCAGAAGCGGTTTCGTTCCGATGTTGCGAAGCGTGACCCCTTCGCCCCGTTTCGTGTTCGACCATGTTTCCGCAAGGAAGGTATTGACGGGAAGGACTCGGGCTGCGCAAAGGTCGACTCCCCTTGTCAATCGGAATACGTATCGCCGGGGATCCGGCCGCATGTTCGCCCAGAGTCGAGATCATCATGAACAAACGTACTGCAATTGTCACTGGCGGGATGTCCGGAATCGGGTTGGCGGCCGCAAACCTGCTGGCGAAATCCGGTCACCGGGTCGCTGTTGGCTCGAGGCGGATAACCGGCGGCCAGTTCCTTGAAGAACGAGTTCATGGCATTGAAGAAACTGCACTCGTCGAACATCTCGATGTCGGCTGTGGCGACTCGATCGACCGCTTCGTCAGGATCGTGACCGAACGTCTCGGAACGCCGCAAATCCTCGTGAATTCCGCTGGGATTTACAAGGAAACATTCCTGGGCGAAGGGGACAGCGCGAACTGGTTTGAACAGATCGATATCAACCTGAGCGGACCATACAGAATGATTCGCGCGGTATTTCCGGGCATGGTCCGGTCCGGCTGGGGCCGCATCGTCAATATCGCGTCCACGGCTGCATCGACCGGCGCAAGCGGTTACGCGGGCTACTGCGCCTCGAAGGCCGGCCTTGTCGGCCTGACCAGGGCCGTCAGCAAGGAGGGTGCTCCCCACGGAATCAGTTGCGTGTCGATCAGCCCGACCTGGGTCGAAACACCCATGATGGAACGCGCGTTGCAGCGCCATGTCCTCCATCGAGACATCGATATCGAGCAGGCAAGAGCCAATGTCACGGATTCGAATCCACAGGGGCGGGTGGTTCAACCCGGCGAAATCGCAGCAATTGTCGCATTCTGCTGTTCGGAGGCCGCCCCCGCATTGACGAATGAGGACATTCAGGTCAACGCCGGAGCCGATTGGTAGAGGTCCGACACATGCCCTTCATCACCTACAGGTTTCCGGATGGAATCTCGCTCGTCCAGGAAGCCGGGGTCGCGAATTTCATGCGGTGCAATATCTGGCTGGTTCGCGGGCGCGACCGCGACCTTGTCATCGACACCGGAATGGGATTGGAGTCGCTGAAAGACTGGATCTCCGGGGAAACCGACCGGCCGCTGACCGCGGTGACGACGCATGCGCATTTCGATCATATCGCGGGGCTTCACGAATTCGACGAGCGCCTGGGTCACCGTTTGGAAGCAGGGATTTATGCCGCGCCGACACAGGCCACGACGGTCTATACCGGCGCGTGGAAGCAGATCACGATTGTCGATCCGACAGTCCATTCGACCTTTGATCCGCTGACTTTCGCGGTCACTCCTGCGCCGCTCACGGGATACCTGGATGAAGGCGATGTGCTCGACCTGGGCGACCGCGCCTTCCAGATTCTTCATCTGCCCGGACACTCTCCCGGCAGCATCGGACTGCTGGATCGAGATGCGCAGGTCCTTTTTTCGGGGGATGCCCTTTATGACGGAGAACTCCTCGACAATCTTTACCATTCCGACCCCCTCGTTTACCGGGAAACGCTCCAGCGAATTGCCACGCTCGACGCGGAGGTTGTTCATGCCGGACATTTTCCATCATTCGGAAGGCGGCGCATGTGCGAATTGGTGACGTCGTACCTCGGCGGCCGAAACACGATTACCGATGTCGTCGAGTGGTACGAAAAGTGCTGCCGCGGCAATCAAGACATTTTCTCTGAACAGGACTGGTCCGGTGCATCAATGGCTTGACCGTCGGTCCGACGGCGGGTTGAGCGTCGTCCTCTTTCTTGCGGCCGGTGTCTGGGGCCTCTACTGGGTTCCACTTCGAATCCTGGAGGCGGGTGGTCTTACCGACGCCTGGAGCGTGGCAGTATTCAACGCGTGCCCGCTCATCCTGCTTCTGCCCTATGCGTTCCTGGCCCGCCACAGGCTGTATCCGCATCTCCGGAATATCCTGCTGATCGGCGGTCTGACGGGATGCGGGCTCAGCCTCTATGCCACCGGGCTTGTGGCCTCGACCGTGGTCAGGGCGACGATTCTCTTTTACCTGACACCGGTCTGGTCAACGATAATCGGGGTTCTTTGGCTGTCCGAACGACTCGGAGCAGGCCGGGTTGCAGCGATTCTCGTGGGTTTCGCCGGTCTTGCATGCCTGGTCATCGGTAGCGACGACTCGACCCCTCCGCTGAATGTCGGTGATGTCCTGGCGCTCCTTTCCGGGGTTTTCTGGGGGCTCGGCGCCGCATTCATAAAGCGGCATCCCGAAACGCCGGTCGGGGGTTCGATGGCCTGCATGCTTCTGGCCACCGCGATGATCAGTTTCGGGCTCGGATTCCTTCTGTTTCCCGATCCCTTTCCATCCGCTGCGAAACTGGCCGGATCACTTCCGGTCGCCGTTCCTGCATCGCTCGTTGTCCTGGTCCCGACCGCCTATCTGATTATGTGGATTGCGCGGAAGCTCTATCCCGGCAGGGTCGGGATATTGATGATGTCGGAAGTGCTCGTTGCCATACTGAGTGCATCACTGTTTCTGCCGGAAGAGACGATGTCGGTCGTGCAATGGGCCGGCGCCACGGCAATAATCCTGTCCTGCCTGGTCGAAGTCCTGTTCGAACGCAATTCCGGTCCGGTCCGGCCTTCGTGACGGTCGTTGCAAAAACTGGCATCCAACGAACTGCGGGCATCCGTCAAAGCCGCTGGCGAATTTTCGCCAATCGATGAAAAGTAGGGCACAACAGGGTCATTGCCCCTTTGTATTGCAGGTTTCGGCGGTTATTGAGCCGGCATGTCCAGATCAGTTCGGTATGGTGAAGGCGCCCGGTCCGTATGCGACGAATTGCGTACCAGAATCATCAGCGGGGAATACATTTCCGGCTCTGAGCTTCGAATCCAGTCCCTGGCGAGAGAATTCAACATTTCGATCGTACCGGTACGTGAAGCACTCCGAACACTCGCGGCGGAAGGATTGGTCAAGATTCGACCGCGGCGCAGCCCGATCGTTGCGAAACCGAAGCTGACCGAAGTCAAGGACATCTCCGAAATCAGGATTCTGCTGGAACCCATCCTCCTCCAGGCGGCTGTTCCCAACCATAACCGGAAAACGCTCGACAGATGCCATGAGGTGCTGAAAGCCGAGGAAGGATTTGAACAGGGATGGCAGAAGGTCGCACTCAATCGCGAGTTTCACCACGCACTGCTGCTTCCGTCCGGAAAGGAGCGGTTTCTCAAGATCCTGGATGCACAATACGAGTCGATGTCGCTCCTGGCCAGGACCATGGTCAACGCCGCCATGGTCAGGTACGATGACTCCCACGGCGAGCATGTGCGCATTCTTGAAGCGGTTGAGCGCCAGGACACCGGGCTTGCCCTCGACTGCCTGAAGGATCACCTGAACCGGTCGCACGAGATAATCGATTCCGTGCTTGACCGCCGGGAATTTGCCAGTGCGCCGGTTCCGGGGAACGCCAGCGTTACCGCGTGATCAACAGGTCGACTTCACGCGGGCCGGTACGTAACGACACCCGAACGACACGCCCGTGCACACCCGGTGACCCGGTCATCGGTCCGACGTAAACGATTCGGCTTCGACCGGACCGCGCCGGACTCGCTGGATTGCCGGGGGGCTTATATAGATGGGTTGACAGTGCGATTACGCTGCCAGTTTCCGATCGATTTCACCTGTTGCAGGGATCGGGAAGGCTTGATCCTTACCTTGGATGATTCCTTGACAATTCAGGCAGATCGTGTCGTGATCGCGTGACGGGAAGCCAGCCTTTCCCGTCACCAGACGAACCTTGTGCCGAAGGCCAGACCGCATGAGCGAGACCTCCACATACCGCAACATCATCTACCGGCTTCTGCCAGGCTCCAGGGCCAACGCACGGCGCCTGGCCGGACAGGCGGGCGCCTGCCGCTTCGTCTGGAACACGATACTGGGGCAGCACAATGACGCCCATGAGGAGGCGAAGGCCGACGGGGAGAAACCTCCGTCGGTTTCGTTCTTCTCGCTCGGCAGGGAGTTCACCGTGCTCCGCAACGAAATCCCGTGGCTTTGCGAATACTCCTTCGCCATCACCCGGTACGTGCTCAAGTACCAGGCCGATGCGTGGAAGGCGTTCTTCGGGGGCGAGGCAGGACATCCACGCTTCAAGTCCCGCCACGGGTCGACCCCGTCCTTCACCATTCCCGAAGCCGTCACCATCAGGGACGACATGATCAATGTCCCGAGGTTGGTCCCATGCGCATCCGGCGGAAGGGCGGCAACCCGTATCCCGAGGGCAAGCCGGTGAAAGCCGTGATCAGGAAGATCGCCGGCAAGTGGTACGTCACCGTCTGCTACGAGGTCGAGGCTGAGGAGCGTCCCGACACCGGGGTCTTGGCGGGCGTGGACATGAACGTCCGGCAGGTGGCGGTGGTGGACACGACCGGAGAGGCGGAGATCATCCCCGCGCCCGATACGGGCCGGCTTGATGCGAAGATCGGGCGCAACCAGCGCCGGCTTGCCCGCCAGCGCAAGGGGTCACGGCGGCGCATGAGAACCAGGCTCAGGCTGCAGAGGCTCCAGCGAAAGCGGGCCAACAGGCGCAAGAACTGGCAACACCAGGTCAGCCGCCGGATCGCGAACCGGGCGAGCACGGTGATTGTCGAGAAGCTCAACACCCGGGGCATAACCCGCTCGGCCAGGGGCACGCTCGAGAACCCCGGCAGGAAGGTGAAGGCCAAGTCCGGTCTCAACCGGGAGATACTCAACACCGGCTGACACTCCGTGAAAGAGATGCTCGGTTACAAGTGCTTGGAACTGAACGAGGTCAACCCTGCATATACCAGCCAGTCGTGCAACGCCTGCGGGTTCACTGATCCGGGAAACCGGAACGACCGGAAGTTCGAATGCGTGACCTGCGGCCATGCCGATCACGCGGACCTGAATGCGGCCCGCAACATCTTGACCTCGGGGACTGGGGTGTCTGCACGGCGAGGGGCGTTGGCGCTGGCCAACCCTGTGACCCGTGAAACTGATCGAAAGCTGGCGGCGTGACGCGCCGTCAACCCATCTTTATAAGTCCCATTGCCGGTTCGTGTCCTGGTCGCGATAATTCCGATTTCCGGTAAGGAAATGGAGTCATCCGGCTTCCCCGGACCCGAACAACCCATCCAGTTCAGGGCAGGTCTCCCGGTCCTTCAGGAGCGGGTGATCACTCCCTTTCACGATTCCGGTCATTCCATTCCGGTCGAGAACAAGACATAGCAGGGTTTCAGGCTCGGCCCGCCCGAGTAGCACGGGCGAATAGGTCGATGCGAGAACCTGGCATTCCCGTGCAGTCGCGAGCAAGTCGTACACGGTTTCCATGGCCGCCGGATGAAGGCCGCGCTCCAGTTCCTCCAGCATGAACAACTGGCCTTCGTCCGCTGCATAGGGAATCAGCGTCAAGGCGAGGAATCGAAGCATTCCTTCGGAAGCAGCCCATGACGGGATATCGATTCCCGAACGATGTTTGACGACCACGTGCGCCTGCCCATCACCAGGTTGCTCGACAACATCGATTCCCAGTATGCCTTCCTGGACCGACCGGACCCGATTCAACCATTCATTGTGAGCCGCCGGATCCCTTGTCCTGAGACGATCGATCAACCACGGCAAGTTCCGGCCGTCGGCCAGGTATTCCCGGCACCGAAGACCTGGCGGACTCGGCGAACGCAGCCGTTCTCCATCGAGACAGATCGATCTGGTGTATCGCTCCAGGAAACGCTGTACGCGTGTCGCGACGGGAAATGAAGCCGGCGCGTCGGGCAAACTGCCGAATGTCGAGCGCGATGGACCGTACGAACTGTTGATTATCCATCCCTTGCCGGGCCGCTCGGAGACTTCGGAATAAATCGAATCCGTTCCTGCCGCCGATTTCCTGAAAACGGTCCTCAAGCCCCGCTTCCTGCCGGCGGAAACAATGGTCTCGACCGATTCGGGCGGCAGCGGGAACAGGGAATCCTGCTTCGAACGGCGGGGAAGCGTCGCGCCTGGCAGCAAGACCCCGCGCTCGGCAACGATTCCGGCACCTCGCTCACCCTCCCGGATCGATACCTCGTAACGGAATCTCCCGTAACCGGCTTCGGCGGGCAGATGATCCGCCGCGTCGTCCGGGACGTCGAATTCGAGGGCAAGCTGAAAACCCGGCTGGCCCGTCCTCCTGCCCCAGACGAGATCACGAAAGTCACCGGTCCGTTTCCCGATCGCCGAGGGAAGACCATCCCGAACAAGATCGGAGACAAATGCCACGGCATCAAACAGCGCGCTTTTCCCGCTGGAATTCGCACCGACCAGAAGGTGGAACCGGTCCAACCTGACATCCACATGACGAAGACATCGATAGTTCAGGGCCTGAAAACGGCGTATCATTGAAACGCTTTCATTGTGGCGTTGACCGTCGTCGCCTACCGTTCACATTTCTGACTCTACGACCGGCCGACGGAACCGCTTCCATTAATCCAGAACATTCCGCTCCGGCGATGGGACCCGAAACACGGTCCCGTACCCCGGCTGGAAGTCTGGAAGCAAAGGTTTTCCGATTGTCAATCCCCCGTCAAGGCAGAGGCCTGGACGTCGGAGAGCTCCACCCACCTGCCTCTTTCTCGCGCCGAGAGTACCGCCGCGTGGATCGCAACGACAGAACGCATTCCGTCCTCGGCAGATGGATACAGGTAGCCGCTGCCGTCAAGGTTCTTCACGGATCCGACATCGCCATTTCCGGCCTTCATGGATCGAATTGCCCTGGACAGCTCGCTGTAGATGTTCGCGAAAGCCAGAGGCATGCCCTCGACATGCCCGACGGCGACCCGGGATGCACGCTCCGTCTCCGGTGCGAGCCCGGCCTCGCCGCGCTCGATGGTCGAGGTCCGGCCTCCCACGGGTGTCCAGAACAATTGGTTTGCCTGCTCCTGGGCCCAGCGCAACCCGCCGCGTTCGCCGTATACCTGTATGGTCAATCCATGCTGCCTCCCCACAGCAACGGCCGACGTCCAAAGCCGTCCGACGATTCCGTCCTCCAGGCGGAAGTCCACCTGGGCATCGTCCTCGAGTTCGCGTCCGTCGACACAGGAAGCGAAGTCCGACGCCAGCCGAAGCACGTCGCGGCCGGTTACGAATGTCGCAAGGTGAAGCGCGTGGATTCCGCAGTCGGTGAACTGGGCCGAAACCCCGACCTGGGCAGGGTCGTAACGCCAGCGAACCCGGGGATTGTCCCGGTCGTCACCGGCGGAGTGATGGCCGTGGGCGAATTCAACGACGACAAGCCGGACCCTGCCGAGAACACCATCCCGCACCATGGCCCGCATCTGGCGCACGAGTGGATAGCCGGAGTACCCGTAGTTGACCGCACAAATGCACCCCGTCGACGTCACCGTTTTGACAATGCCGGCGGCCTCTGAAACCGTCATTGTCATTGGTTTTTCGCAGAGGACGTTGAAACCGCTCTCCAGAATCCTCCTGGTGATTTCAAAGTGGGTGGAATTCGGAGTCGCGACCGTGACGAGGTCGAGCCGGTCGCCGTCGCCAAGAGAAGACTCACGCGCAAGCATTTCCTTCCAGTCACCATAAGCACGTTCCGCCGGAACGCCGAGCCGGATCGCGAAATCCCGCCCAGCGTCCGGCACGTGGTCGAGCGCGGCGGCGACCAGGGAGAATTCCCCGTCGAGTCGAGCCGCCATCCGGTGAACAGGGCCGATCTGGCTCCCCTCGCCGCCCCCGATCAGGCCCCAGTTCAGTTTGACCATCGATCCCGACCCGAAAATCCGCGCTTTACTGAAACTCTGACATCAGGACCCATTCACGGCGCCTGCCAGATTCGCGTATCGCCGCAATGACCCGGTTGACTTCATGCCCGTCCTGAAAAGTTGGCCAGACCGGGTTGCCGGTTGCGATGGCCTCGAGAAAATCACGCGCCTCGATGATGATCTGGTCCTGATACCCCGTCCCGTGACCCGCTCCCTGGCAGAATGGAAGGAAATCAGGGTGGCTCGGGCCAGTGAGAATCTTCCTGAACCCGAGATTGCCGGCGTGGTCATCCGCCCGGTACAGCCAGACCGCGTTCTGATCCTCCTGGTCGAACCGGATGGCGCCCCCGGTCCCGGTGATTTCGTAGCGATAGCCCATCTTGCGGCCGGTCGAGACACGGCTGAAATACAGGTGACCCATTGCTCCGGACTCGAACCGGCACATCGCCTGGGCCTGGTCGTCGTTGTCGACCTGTACGATCCCCTTGCCATCGGCTGACGGTCGTTGCCGGAAAACCGTTTCGTACTCGCCGACGAGTTCAAGGATGCTGCCCATGAACGCGAGCGCCGCATTGACCATGTGCGGTGCGAGGTCGCCGAGTGTGCCCGTGCTGTCTCCCGCGGTTCGCCACGACACCGGCTCGTTCGGATCGGACAGGAAATCCTCGGTGTGCTCCCCGCGGAACCATGTGATGTCGCCGATCTCCCCCGATCCCACGATTTCGCGGGCAAATTGCGAGGCGGGCGTCCGAATGTAGTTGAACCCGACCATGTTGGTCACGCCGGCCGAGGCGGCGGCATCGACCATGGCCTGGCTGTCGGCCAGCGAGGCGCCTAGCGGCTTTTCGCAGAAAACGTGTTTACCAAGCGCGAGTGCGCGTTCGGCAATGGCTCGATGCATGGACTGCGGCGTTGCGATGACGACAGCTTCGACTCCAGGATCATCGACCAGTTCGCGATAGTCTCCGGTAGACCGGGCAAATCCATACATCCTGCGGTAACGTTCCGCGGTACCGGCGGTGGATGCGGCGATCATCTCGAGACGGGGTCGCAGGGCCGTATCAAAAACGCTGCCGACCGCCGCCATTGCGACCGAGTGCGCCTTGCCCATGTAGCCGCCACCAACGATGCCGATTCCGATTTCACCTGTCGTCCCGGTCATGGGAAACGATACCGTTTCGGTTGTCCGTCATGTCTCGCCATCCTCGATCCCCGGTCAAAAAATCTGTTTCCAACGTACAGGGAAACCCGTATCTTCCCACGCTGTTGAACGTCAACAGTAATCAGGCGCCGGGCAACCGGGGCAAACGCCTGAAATCCGCGGGTCTCCCGCGGCTCTTGGCCGGGACAAGGGGCAAGGTCAGGACTGTTGCGCGAGGAGTCGATTGTGGGGGACGCATGGGCACCGGGGCAAACAGTGTTCGTCTGACGACGACACAGGCAATCGTCCGTTTTCTGGCAAACCAGTATGTCGAAACCGATGGCGGAAAGGTTCGCCTCTGCGGCGGCGGTTTTGCCATATTCGGGCACGGGAATGTCACCTGTCTGGGCGAGGCACTTTATCAGTACCGCGATGAACTTCCCCTGTACCGGGGGCAAAACGAGCAGGGCATGGGACTTGCTGCCACTGCTTACGCCAAGTACCACCTCCGGCGCCGGTTCATGTTCTGCACGGCTTCGGCCGGTCCCGGCACATCCAATCTCGTGACCGCAGCCGCGACCGCTCATGCCAACCGGCTGCCGTTTCTCCTCCTGTGCGGCGACACCTATGTCACGAGGTTTCCCGATCCCGTCCTTCAGCAGCTTGAGCATTTCGGCAACCCGGTCGACGGCGTCAATGACGCCTTTCGCCCCGTCACGCGCTACTGGGACCGGATCACCCATCCGGCACAGGTCATCTCGTCCCTGCCGAACGCGATCGCAATCATGCTCGACCCGTCCGACTGCGGCCCGGCCTTCCTCGGACTGCCGCAGGATGTCCAGGGTTGGGCGTTTGACTATCCGGTCGAATTGTTCGCCGAAACCGTTCATCGCGTCAGGCGGCAAACGCCTGACCGCGATGAGATTGCCGCCGCGGCCGCACTTCTCAGGACGGCTCGAAGGCCGCTGATCATTGCGGGAGGCGGAGTTCAGTACTCGGGAGCCGTCTCCGAACTCGGGGATCTCGCACACGGCCACAACATCCCGGTGGTGGAGACGATTGCCGGCCGGGCCAACCTGGTTGCCGACGATCCGCTCAATGTCGGCCCGATCGGTGTCACGGGATCGAATTCAGCCAATGCGGTTGCCGAAAAGGCTGATGTCGTCGTCGCGATCGGAACCCGTCTCCAGGACTTCACCACGGGTTCCTGGACCGCGTTCGATCGCTCGGCGCGCTTCATTTCGCTGAACACGGCAAGGCACGATGCCCTGAAGCATCGCTCACTCCCCGTCGTCGGTGACGCGAAACTCGGGATTCGCGCGCTGGTCGAGGCGATCGGCGACTACGCGGCACCCGCTGCCTGGACGGATCAGGCCAAATCGGAACGTGCCGCATGGGATGAATACGTCAGCGCCAATGTCCGGACGGGGAACCGCCCGAATTCCTATGCACAGGCGATCGGGGTCGTTAACGGGCAATGCAGGAAACGCGACCGGATCGTTTCGGCAGCAGGCGGCCTCCCGTCGGAAATAGCCGCGAACTGGCGCACCCTCGACGCGGGTACAGTCGACATCGAGTTCGGCTATTCATGCATGGGTTACGAAATATCGGGTGGGTGGGGTGCCCGCATTGCCCAGTCCGAGGTTGAACCCGATGCCGACACCATCGTTTTTGTCGGTGACGGTTCGTACCTGATGATGAACTCGGACATCTACTCTTCCGTCCTCTCCGGCAAGAAACTGATTCTCCTGGTTCTCGACAACGGCGGTTTTGCGGTCATCAACAAGCTTCAGAACAACACCGGCAACGAATCCTTCAACAACCTCATCGCCGACTGCAGACTCGGCGTCGACCCTTTCACTGTCGACTTCGAGATGCATGCCAGGTCCATGGGAGCCGACGGTGAGACGGTCGAACGCGTTTCGGACCTTGGAGCGGCACTTGAACGCGCCAGAAATTCCGACCGGACCTACGTGATCGTCATGAAGGTGGACCCCTACGAAGGATGGACGGCCGAGGGTCACGCCTGGTGGGAGGTCGGAACGCCGGAAGTGAGTGAAAGCGAACGGGTTCGACAGGCGCATGCAGACATCGAAGCCGTCCGGGTCAGGCAACGGCCAGGTGTGTGAAATGACGGAGGGAAACGGGCGACCTGAGGTCCTGGCGTCCTTCCGCCCGCTCCCGGGAACCGGCTGCAAGCCGCTGACGGAGATTTTGCCGCCGGGGCTACCATGAGCCCTTTCGCCAAACTTTCGCGTAATCGGTTCCTGGTCGTCGGGCGGGGCGGCATGGACATCTATCCCGACCCGCCAGGCGTCCGGACCGAAGACGCGGTCCGTTTTTTCGCCGCCCTTGGCGGTTCGGCTGCCAACATCGCCGTCGCCTTGACCCGGCTCGGAGGCAGCGCCTCGCTGGTGTCTCCGGTCTCCGATGACGCTGTCGGCCGGTATGTCGTCAACCAGCTCGATCGCTATGGAGTCGATCGGCGGCATGTGGCCTTTGTCGGCGGGCAGGTCCGAACATCACTCGCCGTGGTCGAAAGCAGGATGGAAGACCACCAATCCGTGATCTACCGAAACCGTGCGGCCGACTTCGAATTAACCGTCGCGGATGTCGAGAATCTCGACTACCGCGATTACGGCGCCCTGATCACGACAGGAACGGTCTTTGCTTCGGAACCGTCGCGAAGCGCCGGGTTTAACGCGCTTGAACGCGCAAGGTCCGCCGGCCTGCCGCTGGTATTCGACATCGACCACCGGCCATATTCCTGGCCTTCGGCAGAGACTGCATGTGAAATCTACTCGCGCGTCGGCCGCTCATGCGATTTCGTCGTCGGCAACGATGACGAGTTCGGGTTCATGGCCGGGGACTATTCGCGCGGCCTCGACATGGCCCGCGAACTTGGCCGCAACACCTCAGGGGCGATCGTCTACAAGATGGGCGAGCGCGGTGCGATCACTCTTGCCGGGGACCGAGAGGTTCGCACCGGAATCTACCCGGTGACGGCGCTCAAGCCAACGGGCGCAGGAGACGCATTCATGGGCGGGTTCATGTCATCGCTCGCCAACGGACGCGATCTCGAGGATGCCGTCCTTCGGGGCTCCGCCTGCGCCGCAATCGTCGTCTCCAAGGTGGCCTGTGCTCCGGCCATGCCCGACTCGTCAACGCTCGAAGAATTCCTGTCCGCGCATGACGGGCCCGTTCAATTGTGACCATAGCCCGGCGGCGATCGGAACACGCACATGCACATTCCTCCCCATGACAACCGAAACGAACCGATCGTGGCTGCTGACAACGATTGTGTTCCCCTCACCTACTTCAACATCGTCAAGTTGCGCGATGGGGAGAGTTTCGAATACAGCGTCCCGGGATACGAGACCTGCATTGTTCCCGCGACCGGAACCATCGACGTTTCGGTCGGGGATTCATCGTTCCGTCGGCTCGGGAACCGCGGCCAGGATGTCTGGGACGGAGAGCCGGAGGGCGTGTATGCGCCAACGGGCGCCAGGGCCATCCTGACCTGCAGATCGAGGCAGACCGAAGTGTTCGTCGCGGGTGCGCGCTGCGACGACGTGTTTGAACCTTTTGACGTTCGCGGCGATCAACTCGATGTCGTCCAGTACGGCTCGGACGAAACCAAGACCCACCGGAAGATCAAGCACATACTCGGTCAGAAACAGGTTGGGCGTGTCGGACGCCTGCTGGTTTCCGAGCTGTTTACCGTCGGCAGGGGGGGATGGTCGGGTTTCCCGTCACACAAGCATGACACGGACCGATTGCCGGTCGAGACCCGGCACGACGAGACATACAATTTCCGCTTTCGACCCAGTTACGGCTCCGGACTGCAAATGCTGCAGAGAGAAGACAACCTGCCCGGTGACGCCTACCACATCGTCGACGGTTCGACGATTTGCCTGGACAGAGGTTATCACCCCTGCGTGGCATTGCCGGGGTACGAGATGTATTATTTCACCATTCTTGGCGGGCTGAGCCAGCGCGGCCTGGTCCAGTATTTCCAGCCGACCCATTCGGAACAGCTGAAGACGATTCCCGGAATCCTGGACATGGTCGCGAAATTCAAATGAGCCTCGCGACGCTTGCGGATGTCCTCCAGCCGGCGCTCGGAAACCGGTATGCGGTCGCGGGCCTCGTGGTTCTCGGTTGGGAAGACGCACGCGCCTACGTGGAAGCGGCGGAAGCGGAGCGGGCACCGGTCATCCTCCAGGCCGGGCCGGGATGCAGGGCCCACACCCCTTTACCGGTTCTTGCGGCCATGTTCCGCACGCTGGCGGCCGATGCGTCCGTGCCGGTCGTCGCGCACCTGGACCACGGGTACAGCCGGGATGAATGTGTCGAGGCAATCGACTCCGGGTTTACGTCCGTCATGTATGACGGATCGAGGAAACCGCTGCCGCAGAACATCGATGAAACTGCCGAAATCGTCGAAATTGCCCGGCGGGCCGGCGTTTCCTCCGAAGGTGAGATCGGATTCGTCGGATATGCCTCGGGCGACGCTTCCACCACGACCGACCCGGACGAGGCCCGGCAGTTCGCGATGGAAACCGGCGTGGACGCCATGGCGGTTTCGGTCGGCAACGTCCACCTGAAGGAAACGCGCGACGCGAGAATTGATCTCGTCGCTGTGCAGAAGATCGAGAACGTGACGACGGTACCCCTGGTCATCCACGGTGCTTCAGGGATCCCGACTGCAAGCAGGAGCGAGTTGGCCCGGACAACCGCAGTCTGCAAGTTCAACATCGGGACGGAACTTCGCAAGACATTCGGGTCAGCCCTGCGCCTCGCGGTTGACAGGGACCGAAACCGGTTTGACAGGAACGCAATACTCTCGGAAACGATCGTACCGGTTCGTGACGCAGCCCAGGCTGCCATCCGCGCGATTTCGGCGGCACCTACATCAAGCCCGGGCCATTCCTGATCGCAACTTGGGTCGTCTTATTTTCTGTTTATTGCATCGTGAATCGCCGGCATCATTTTGTCGTGCCACGAGGATTCCTGGATGCGTGGAGAGACGCACCTGATGGTGGCGCGGATGTTCCTGGCGGATCCGATGCGTTGGAGGAGCCCGGATTCCGTTGCGCTTTTTGTCATGCTCGCTCTGCTCGGGAACGCGAGGGATTGCTAACGCCCGACTCTTGTCTCCTCGGGTCATGGGAGCAATGGATTGTTACGTCGGCCGACGTTCCGGCGTTGCGTTGGGCTCAACCTGCAAGAGACATGACAGAATGGCGTTCAGCCGAAAATTTCCAGAAACCCGAGCGCCGATACCATGACGTTCAAACCCACCATCGTCACCAGGCGTCCAATTCCGCAGGCCGCTGCCAAACGATTTCATGCAACGCCTGCGTCTGAGCGAGGGCTTTACAGCGGTCAAGCGGTTGTGAATCCGTGTCGGCGGACGTGTAACGCAAGCGAACGGCATAACCGGTGTCGTCCATCAGATCGTCAAACCAAGCGACATCCTCGCCACGCTTGCGAAACATGTCCAACAGCGATGCCAGATCGTGCGACAAGGGATAGATCTCACCGAGAGAAGTGAGCCAAACCTTCAACAGTTTCTCTGCCGCCTGTTGCACGAGGAAGCCAAGATCTCGTCAGCGAATACGACCTCGTCGCCCATACCTCGAAGCGCCGACACGTCCTTCGCCCCCGCCTCCAGAAGTGTCCGGGCCTGCTTAAGGTCGCTCATAGAGCACCTTGCCTTCCCGTCGAACACGCGCGAGCACGTGATTGAGAGAATCTCGCCAGTAGTCGACAGTCGACCTCGTCACGGCTGTACACCAGGATGTCTTTCGGTACACGGAATTGCGCGAGGGCACGCCAAATGCGCGCCTCTTCGGCATTTCGGTCCCGGCCCGGTCCGAACGGCTCCGCCTCGACGATCACCAGATCAACGTCGGAGTCATTGCCCGCGTTCCCGCGCGCGTGTGAGGCGAACAAGATCACCTGCTCGGGATCGGCCACCCTGACAATGGCTGCCGTCATTCGCCGTAGTAGCGCGTTGTCAACCCGCGTCACGCCCGTCCATCCTGATGAGACGCATTGGGGAACTCATGACGAATACTTGGCAACACATCACGTCGCCACGTCCTGCCGTCTGTTTCCGTGGCTCGTCGGGACCGGCCGGCGCGAAAGCCTCTCTCCGTGCGGTTGGGCCAGTCCTTCGCGCTGTGTGTGTGCCGCTGTGTTCAGGTCCGCAACGGCGGCATGGCCTCAAGTCGCACATTCAAGGACCGCCCTCGTTCCTGGTCAGGCAGCAAAGGATTTCTGCGCACCTGGCTCACACACCCCGCTCCACTCCAACGGCGTTCCAGCGCCCAGTGCACCCGGTCATCGCGGCAGCCGTCCGGACCCAGCATCCGCACGTGTGGTCCCAAGGACGGTTCGAACTCATTCCTCTCTGCCCCTCGGTATCGTCGTCGCCTCCTTGGCCCGGTAGCCGGTTCAATCTCTGGGCACCTACTTCGTGGCCTTTGGACCAGAGCAAATCGTCGGAATGCGACTTCCGGATTTGCGGGGTCTTTAACAACGATCTTGATGAGTTGATGGTTTCGACAAGAGAAACATTCCCGGCTTAAGCAGTATAAACTGTCGTGTGAATTGGTGTGCCAATGGTCAGTGTCCGATCTTTAGACTGAAGTTCTGGACGTTTTCAGTTTTTTTGTCACGTTTATTTACGTACATTCAAGGGGTTAGGGTGCCAAGGGTACCCTCCGGACCGGTCGCGTGTAGGCACTAGGTGTCCGTGGGCCGGCTTGTGGCCCATCAACAGGCATCCCCAACATTTTCCGCAATGATCCCGCATTTCGGCGAAATATCCCCTTGACACCATAGCAGATGTCAGCCAAAAGAGGACAAACAAGTAGGCACTAGCCAGCAGGGCAACCACATGACCGCTTCCCCCTCCATGCATGTCGCCGTCATCAAGTCGCACCAGAACGGAAAAACATACACCTCGGTCCTCCTCCGACAGAGCTACCGCGACCATAACAACCGGGTGCAGAAGCGAACCCTCGCCAATCTCTCCCACCTGCCGCCGCACACGATCCCGTTGCTGCGCGGCGCGCTGGCGGGAAAGCAGTACGCCGAAGTCGGCGACGTGCTCGGGGACCCGGTCCGTTCACGCCACCACGGGGCAGTGCAGGCAGTGCAGACGGCCATGAATGCCATCGGCCTTCCCCGTCTCGTCGCCCGCGAGCGGAGCCCGGAACGCGACCTTGTCATGGCCATGGTCGCCGGCCGCATCCTCAGGCCGAACTCAAAGCTCGCCACCACCCGATGGTGGCGGAACACCACCCTGCCGCAGGCGTTCGCCATCGCCGGGGACGTCACCGCCGATGACCTCTACGCGGCGATGGACTGGCTCGATCAGCGGCAGGAAGGCATCCAGGGACGCCTGGCACGGCGCTGGATCGCGAAGGACGATCTCGTCCTCTGGGACCTGTCATCGACCTGGTACGAGGGGAGCCACTGTCCGCTCGCACGCTTCGGCTACAGCCGCGACCGCAAGCGCGGCCTCCCGCAGATCAATTTCGGCCTCCTCTGCAACCGTGACGGGCGCCCGGTCGCGGTCTCGGTCTACCCGGGAGACATCGCCGACAAGGACACCCTCCTGCCCGAGCTCGACCGCCTCCAGCGCCGCTTCGGGCTCTGCCGGGTGGTGATGGTCGGAGACCGCGGCATGATCATCAAGGCCACCATCGAGGCCCTGCGCAAACGCGACGGCGTCGCGTGGATCACCGCCCTCAAGAGCCGGACCATCGGCAAGCTCGCCCGCCAGGGCCATCTCGACCGTTTCCAGGACCCCGAACAGGAGCAGACCCTGTTCGAGATCCAGGACCATCCCGACTTCCCCGGGGAACGCCTCGTCGCCTGCCGCAATCCCCGTCTCGCCGGGTACCGCGACCGGGTGCGGCAGGAGCTGCTCAAGGCCACCGAAAAGGCGCTCGCGGAGATCGTCACCCGTGTCGAGGGCGGAACCCTCGAGGGCGAGGCCGACATCGGTCTCGCCGTCGGCGAGGTCATCAACAAGAAAAAGGTCAGGAAGCACTTCGACGTCGACATCACCGCGACCAGCTTCAGCTTCCGCCGCAAGCAGCAGTCCATCGACGCCGAGGCCGCCCTCGACGGAATCTACATCATCCGCACCTCGCTCGGCTCCGAAGACATGGCCGCCGAGGAATGCGTCAGGAGCTACAAGCGGTTGACCCGCGTGGAGCGCGCTTTCCGCTGTCTCAAACTGAGCGATCTCCAGGTCCGGCCCATATTCCACCGCCTCGAGCACCGGGTCCGCGCCCACTTCTTCATCTGCATGCTCGCCTACCTCGTCGAATGGCACATGCGCAAGGTATGGGCTCCGCTGTGCTATACCGACACCGAACCCGACGAGACTGGGGATCCGGTCCTGCCCGCCCGGCGTTCGGAGCCGGCACTGACCAAGGTTCATACCCACACCCTGCCGGACGGCAGCGGCGCCCACAGCTTTCGTACCCTTCTCGACAGCCTGTCAACCATTGTCCGCTCCTCCCATGCGGTTCCACGCCCGGGCGGCGGGAAGGGGGAGGCCACGATCGAGGTGACGACCCGGCCCGATGCCGGCCAGGAGAGGGCGCTGAAACTGCTGAAGGATATCGCAGGCATGTGACGGCGGATCCGGTCGGATTCGCCGTTTGTAGGCAGACCGTGACAATCCCGATCCACGTATCATGTTGATACGATTCAATTAATTTCGTACCTGCCTCAGAACTTCAGTTTAGACGACTTGATCGGACAAATTTGGCGTCCGTTCCCAATGACCAAACCGACAAACGAACATTGCGAACTTGACCTTGAATTGACTTTGACTCAAAGCACAAATTCGACCGGAATCGGCACTTTTCCCAGATGGAGGGGCCCAATGTCCAATCAGGATCGGTTGCTTCGCGGCGGTTCCGTCGCCGTGTTTTTGACCGTGCCGACATTTGCGCTTGCTCTGGAGCCCCTGCAGAGATGGATACTCGAAACCGGATTCGAACCCGATCCAAGGTACGCGGAAGTGGCGGCGGGTGGACAGCCCCAAGGCGAATGCGGGTACCTGCCGTCCCGGCCGCAGCTTGTCGTCGATTACAGGAGCGGCAGCTACGTCTTGGGTTTTGGCACCGAAGGCTTTGGCTTGGATACCACGCTGCAGGTTACAACGCCGTCCGGCGATGTCCTCTGCGACGATGACAGCGGCGAGAACGACGGTGACGCATTCATCAGGCTGGATGATCCGGAAAGTGGTCTCTATGAAATTCGAGTTGGGACCTACTCATCCGATGAGATCGGGACAAACGCCGATGTGTTCGTCACGGAGATCGATGCCGGAACCACTGGAACGGGCTTCTTCGTCACGGACAATCACATCGTCACGAACTGGCATGTCATCGATGGAGTCACCGGCCCAGTGATAGGACGCGCCCTCGGTCAGCCGGAATTCGAGGCCGAGGTCGTGGTGTACAACGAAGAGGACGATATCGCGCTGCTTTTCACCAAAGACAGGCCCGAGAGCCTGGGCACGGTTGAATTTCGTGCGTATCCACTGGCCTCCATCGGCGAGACGGTCTTTGCTTTCGGGTTTCCGACGGATGGCGGCAACTTTACCCGGGGTGAAATCTCGGCACTGACCGGCGACGACGGCGACCTTGCGGAGTTCCAGTTCACGGCGCCGATCCAGCCGGGCAACTCCGGGTCGCCGTTGTTCGACGAGGAGGGACGTGTCGTAGGAATGGTAACCTCATTCCAGGAAGGTGGACAATTGGCCAATTTCGCGTTGCGCGGAACCTTGATCAGAGTCTTCCTTGACAGCAACAACGTGGGGTACAGGCTTTCGGATTCCGGCGACGGTCAGCCCGATGGAGAGATCGAAACCATGGCACGAAATGCCGTGGTATTGTTGGATGTCGCCACCCGATGAGCGATTTCGGGTGATCGCACATGATCTTGGTCGGTTCCTTTCCTTGGCGCGAAACGAACTGATTGGGGGCATATCTGGACAGACTTAGGCCGTGGCGGCTTGCTCTTTCTCGCTATTGTCGACGCGGCTATCCGCAAGTTGAAATTGGAACCTGGCTGGAACCCCAGGCGACTCCCGATGCCAGAAGCACGGGTGTTTCATTTCGGTGACGAGCGCTTGCCCGGATTGACGCGTGCACCGATCCACCCCGGATGTCCGGAGATGCGTCCGGTCAAGCGGTTCGGATCGTGGGAACATCGCAACACTATTCCGGCGTTCGATCGGAGCGGGATGGTGTTCTCATGCGAACGCCGGCCTGGATTTCATCTGAAGGATACCAGCTTCATCGGACAATGCCGCCTTTTCGACCGGCTCGGCGACGAATTCGGCGAAACACCGCCCGCCCTGGACAGCGATGATTTGCCCGAGGACCCCGGGCGCGTGGTCAAGGCGTGGTGCGATGCCGACGGCATTCCGGTCATTCCGGACGCGTTGCGGTGGGAGCCGGGAGCCCGGGACGAAGTGAGCCGGTGGGATGGCGGGTCATTCCACGAAAACCTGCGCAATTCGGACAGCCTCAAGCGGCAACCGAGCTCCAACATGGACATCGCCAAGGCGCCGGATCGGGCGAGGGAGATCTGCGAGACTGTTCTGCCTCACGACGAGCACCTCAGTGCTCACCGATTGACGGCGCCCGCCGCGAAGCCGGCGCAACGCGTCAAGCTTTCGTGAATCCTGGTCCGAAGCCGTGACGAGCGCATCCCCTGGCAGTCCGGAGGTTGTCCGGGCTTGTGTGGCGGCGTTGCCGGGCATGCTTGCGTTCCGTTGTCTCCTTGCAATGTGCATCGGGAGCGCGGTTCCCGGGTTCCGCCCACTTCGCTCGAAACCGCGGTCAATCGCCCGGTCGACGCATGCCGGAGTATCGGTCGATTTCTTGCGCAATCGACGTACTTTCTTGCCGGGTGGCGGGGCGTGCATGAAGCTCAACCTTGCCCCGTCTTTCGCCTCAAACTAAACACCGTTTCCGAAACGAGTTTCCATGGGTACGTCCGAACATGCAGCCACCCCGAAAAGTCGTCCTCGCCTACTCGGGAGGACTCGATACATCGATAATCGTGAAATGGTTGATGGTGACCTACGATTGCGAGGTTGTCACATTCACCGCTGATCTCGGCCAGGGCGAAGAGCTGGAACCGGCGCGCCGCAAGGCGGAATTGCTGGGCGTGCATCCCGACAACATCCACATCGAGGATCTACGCGAGGCATTCGTCAGAAACTTCGTGTTTCCGATGTTTCGCGCCAACGCGCTTTACGAAGGTCAGTACCTTTTGGGCACATCGATCGCACGGCCCCTGATCGCCCAGCGACTGATCGAAATCGCACGGGAAACGGGGGCAGATGCCATTGCGCACGGGGCCACCGGCAAAGGGAACGATCAGGTCCGTTTCGAACTTTCGGCCTATGCGCTTGACCCCGACATTCGCGTCGTTGCGCCCTGGCGGGAATGGGAACTGGAGAGCCGGTCACGGCTCATGGAATTTGCCCAGAAACACCAGATTCCGATCGCACGCGACCGTCAAGGCGAGGCGCCGTTCTCGGTCGACGCCAACCTTCTTCACACTTCTTCCGAAGGCAAGATCCTCGAAAATCCCGCGGAGGAGGCGCCCGCCCATGTCTACCAGCGGACAACGGACCCCGAACGGGCACCGGACACTCCGGAATTCGTCGAGATCAAGTTCCGCAGCGGCGACCCGGTAGCGGTTGACGGTGTCGACCTGTCGCCTGCGCGCCTGTTATCGGTTCTGAACGATCTCGGAGGGCAGCACGGCGTCGGACGACTGGACCTCGTGGAAGACCGCTACGTCGGAATGAAGTCGCGGGGGATTTACGAGACACCCGGGGGAACGATCCTGCTCGATGCTCACCGTGGCATCGAGTCGATTACCCTCGACCGGGGCGCGCGGCACCTCAAGGACGAACTCATGCCCCGGTACGCGGAGCTGATCTACAACGGCTACTGGTTTTCTCCCGAGCGATCGATGTTGCAGGCGCTGATTGACGAGTCGCAGACACATGTTACCGGAACCGTTCGCCTGAAGCTGTTCAAGGGGTCGGTCACGACCGTCGGACGCAGGTCGAGCCATTCTCTCTATTCCGAGAAACACGTGACCTTTGAGGAAGATCATGGCGCCTACAACCAGGGCGACGCCGCCGGTTTCATCCGGTTGAACGCGCTCCGGCTTCGCCTGCTTGCCGCGAGAAACATCCGGTCGAGACGCGACCCCGGCAAGGAGTAAGCGCAAGTACCTCATGTATTTGGGCCAGTGTTCCGGGCAAGCGACGTCGGCAATGAGTTTGATCCGAACCCGGTGGAGATCCTTCAGAATTGCAAATGCGGTCACTCTCCTATCCCTGCGTTGTTTCTGGCAATTTCATCGCATCCCTCCCCAGTGCCGCTGCACTTCGATGCCGCGAACGGGCCTGGCCCGCACGTCAGCAAGGACAAGGGTCCCGATTCCTGCCTAATTCACGCCCAAGGCCGCCGACTCCGGGACGGGGCTCTTGCGATTCCAAAGGAAAATCGCACATCGAATCAGAAATTCGGTCAGGTAGACCGTTGCTGAGCCGTGGGCTGTATTGTCTTTTCCGAAAATGGTCGAATTGAAAAAGGCGGAAATCGGGCCGACGGTTGTTTTGTCGAATAAATCGCATGGACATTGTAGCGGCAGCCTTGCGGCAGCCGGGCCCGTGTAAAGACCGAGGCGGGCTGGACGAACACCAACGAGAAGACGGTGAAGGATCGGTTCTCGGACGCGTACGGTCCGAAAAGGTCGCAGCCTACGGCGCTGGCACTGCATTCCGACGGGGAGACGAAGACGTTCCTGGCCATGGCAGGGCACGAGGATCTGGCGGTGGCCATCACGTCCGTGCATGCAGAGGCTGCGATTGAGAAACTGCTGGACGCCGTGCATTAACTTGGTGGCAACACCGATTTCCAAGACCGGAAACAACGGCCGTCATCTGCTAAAGGGCGATGAATCGATCTTGTTTTGTACGCAACTTTGCTTATATTGAATACGAATGTAACGAGAGGAGTTGCGTCGTGCCCCAGAAGACAACGATGACTGTTCGTCTTGGAGGCGCCTTAAGTGACTTTGTAGCGGCCAACGTAGGCAATGACGGCTCATACGAGAACGTCAGTGAATACATCCGTGACTTGATCCGGCGTGACAAGGACGGGCTGAAGCGGCAGCCTTCGAACGGCTGAAGGCCGAACTGACCCTTGCTTTCGCGGCGCCGGAGGAGTCGTATCGACCGCTCGCCGCGACCGAGGTGATTGCGCGGAACCGAGTCTGAACTCGTGACCACCGTTCGTGTCCAACAACGGGCGGCCCATCGCCTCGATGAAATCTTTCGCTATACACGCGACAGGTGGGGCGACGACCAGGCCGAGGAATATATCAATGGCCTGTTCGCCTCCTTCGACAAGATTGCGACCCATGGCGTCGCATCAAGACCCATTCCTGCCGAATTCGGCGTCGAGGGCTTCTTCTTTCGCCATGAGCGCCATTTCGTCTATTGGCGCCATCTCTTGAGTGGCGATTTCGGGATCGTGACAATCCTGCACGAGCGTATGCATCAGATCGACCGCTTTCGGGATGACTTCGGGATTGGCCGATAAGCCAAGATTCCAAAGGTCGTCAGATTTGCACCGGGATTGCACTTGTCGAGCATGATGCAACGGAAATAGCCGAGCGGAGCCCGCGAACCCCTGTCAAAATTCGCACCATACTGATTCGGCGAATCCTTCATCCGCGTCCGGAACCGCACCGTCGCCCTGGCCGTCAGCCGAGCAGATTTGCCCGCTCGGAATCCCGCCCTCGCCGTTCACCATCAAGGCGCAGGCACCGCGCCGAATCCGGTCGCGCATGACCGAGGAGATGCAGAAGCTCGAGAGTTTTTCCCGTGCCTTCGTCCAGAAATCCGAAAGCGGAGAATCCGTTCTGTGTGCCGACTCACGATCGGCCGCACGCCACTCGGCAGTTTCCAACGACGGCGAAACACCTGGCCTGTCCATCCGGTGACCAAAACAAGATCTGGTTTCAAGCGAGGACATGCCGGCGCGTGGCCGGTTCAGAACCAGCAGGGCGAAAAGCCCCGGTCCAGGCGTTTCGCAGATCAAGCTGGCGTCACGCACTCGTGACGGCCTGCGCGCCGACGGGCAATTGTTTTTCCATCTTGAAGACGGCATAGGCCGATCAACGATATGCTTGTTTTGGGAGACGACACCATGTTCACCGTTCAACCTGCTCGATTGCGCGCACTTTGCCTCGGTCTTGGAATGGCGGCGGTCGCTGTTTCGTCCCCCGTCGTTTCCTTCGCGGAACGGCTCGAGACCGCTCTTCTTGCCGGCGGGTGCTTCTGGTGCGTCGAATCTGATTACGAATCGGTTCCCGGTGTCGTGTCGGCGGTGTCCGGATTCGCCGGCGGACAGGTCGAGAACCCGACATACAAGCAGGTCGTGAAAGGCGGAACCGGCCACTACGAAGTCGTCGAAATCACGTATGACGCGGACAGGATTTCGTACGATACAATCCTCGACATTTTCTGGCGCAGCGTCGATCCCACTGACGCGGGCGGACAGTTCTGCGATCGTGGAGACAGTTACCGGACCGCGATCTTCGCGTTGACCGATGAACAGAGGAACATCGCCGAAGCGTCAAAGCAATCCGTGGAAGAGAGCGGCCGACTGCCGGCACCCGTCGTCACACCGATTCTTGCCGCGGCCGAGTTTTATCCTGCCGAGGACTATCACCAGGACTATTACAAGAGCCCGGCAAAGGTCATCACGAGATTCGGCATTGTCTCGAAGGCGAATGCCTACAAGCGTTACCGGAAAGCATGCGGACGGGACACACGGGTTCGCGAACTGTGGGGAGGCGACGCATTCATCGATGCAGGCGTGTAAGTCAATCGCCCGTGGAAGCCGGCGCGTTGTCGGAGCATGGGCATGGCTCGGCACGCTGCCCGGCAGCGAATGGACCTGGCAGACCTAAACGAGATTGTTCACAATGATCACGCGCAACGCGTAAATTCCGACAAATACCACCAGCGGCGTAAAATCGATTGTTCCGGTTCTCGGCATGTATTGTCGAATTGGCCTGAAAACCGGCTCCAACAGTCCATTCAGACCGTACCAGAACTGTGCGACCAATGGCTGGCGCAGGTTGAGGACTTGAAAGCCGATCAGCCAACTCATGATGATGTGAACGATCAGGACGAACCACGCGACGTCAAGAACGAACAGCAAAATTTGAGCCAGGGAACCCATGCGATCTCAGCGAATCCTGTCAAGTTGCGCGTTTGGGGGCGCATTTTGCGTCTGCATCTAAGCGAGATATAGCATTGACGGCACCGAACTCAAGGCATCCCGTTCAGGGATTCCCCGACCGTTCGCCACCAATCCTGTCCGGTTTTTCTGTTTCTCTGGCGATTCCGTGCCCCTGACTACCGTCTCCTGAAGGCTGGATTCGACCCGGAAGCGTGTCTCGCCCTGTTCCCATCGCGTGTTGCATCTCGTTATCGCGGCAGGCATTATCGAGGTGTCTTCGTTCGACAAGGACGGCATGCCTTCAGCAAGTTCATTTTGCCAAGCGTGTATTCGGTTTCGACACCGCATCGGCATTGTTCTCCGAATTGACCGTGTCAGGGCGGTGGCAAGGGGATTGCGATCGTGACCGAGACCATGAACTGGAAATCCGCCTGGAGCTGGATGTTCTACGACTGGGCCGCCCAGCCGTACCATACCTTGCTCGTCACTTTCATCTTTGCACCATACCTGACATCGGCAGTCGTTGGCGACCCTGTACAGGGGCAGGTCATCTGGGGATATACCGTCGCCATCGCCGGAATCCTGGTGGCGGTTTCCGCACCGGTCCTCGGTTCCATCGTGGATGCCGTCGGCCCCCGCAAACCCTGGGTCGCACTGTTTTCACTGTTCCACGTTCTCGGCGCGTTTGCGCTCTGGTGGGCGACCCCGGGGATGGACGAGGTCCTTCTCATTCTCGCAGCCTTCGCCATCGGACTGGTTGGTGCCGAGTTTACCCAGATCTACACGAATTCGATGCTCCCCGATATCGTGCCCCGCCGGCAAATTGGCCTGATTTCAGGATGGGGCTGGGCGATCGGTTATGGCGGCGGACTGCTTTCGCTCGTGCTGACCCTGCTGCTCCTGGCTGAAAACACCGATGGCGTGACGCTTCTTGGCATTCCACCAATCCTCGGACTCGATCCATTCGTGCGGGAGGGTACGCGATCGGTCGGCCCGCTGACCGCGTTTTGGTACGTCCTGTTCATGATTCCGTTTTTTGCCTTCGTGCCTGACACTGGACGCAGGATGGAAGTCGGAAATGCCTTGCGCGATGGACTCGACAGCCTGGTTAACACAATCCGCAGGTTGCCCGAACGCGTGAGCTACACCTGTTTCCTGGGCGCATCCATGTTCTACCGGGACGCCCTTGTCGGCATCTACAGTTTCGGCGGTATCTACGCGGCCGGGGTTCTGGGCTGGTCGATCATCCAGATCGGAACCTTCGGCATTCTCGGAACACTTGCCGGATTCGCCTTCTGTTTCCTCGGTGGATTTGCCGACAGGAAGTTCGGACCCAAACCGGTTATCGTCACCTGCGTCCTCGTGCTCATAGTCGTCTGCTCGATAATTGTCGGAACGTCACGCACACACGTGTTCGGGGTTGCGGTTTTGCCCGGGTCCAGTGCACCCGATATAGCCTTCATGATTTGCGGTGGAATCCTGGGGGCAGCCGGCGGCATCCTCCAAGCCGCTTCACGCACATTGCTTGTTCACCAGACTGAACCGGGAAAAGTCACTGAGTCCTTCGGGCTTTATGCCCTGGCGGGAAAGGCGACCGCGTTCATTGCTCCGTTCTCGGTCGCTGCATTTACAGACTTCACCGGCAGCCAGAGACTCGGTGTGATCCCGATCATCGTCCTGTTCCTGTTTGGCCTGGCCCTGCTCGTCCGGGTCAAACCCGGAGACGCGCATGCTTGAACTGAAGACTGGCATAAGAATCGCCGCGGCAGCCATCCTGATTTCGGCAGTCTCACTGCAGTCCGATTGCCTGGCTCAGACATCGGGGGACGAAATCGCCGCTCAGGACCCGCCCGGACCCAAGGCCGCGGCGCTTTTCGGATCCAAGTGGTGGGGATCCCGACAGGTCCCGTCTCCCATCGGCTCATACAGTCTCGGTTGCCTCGCGGGTGGCGGCGAACTCCCTGAAACCGGACCGACCTGGCAAGCCATGAGGTTGTCGAGAAATCGCAACTGGGGCCATCACTCGACCGTCGCGTTCGTCAAGGAACTCAGCGAGAAGGTCGCGACATTCGATGGTTGGAAGGGCCTTTATGTTGGAGACATCGGGAATCCGCGCGGCGGGCCCATGATGTCCGACCATCGCTCGCACCAGGTCGGACTCGATGTCGATATCTGGCTGTTCCCCCCTGACAGGCTGGACCTGACGGTCGAGGAACGCGAAACCCTGTCCGCAATCTCCGTCCGCTCGCAGGACCTTCGAAGTGTCAACGACTTCTGGCGGCCCACGCACATGGACGTCCTGAGAACAGCTGCCGAGGACCCGAGGGTCGACAGGATTTTCATCACCGCACCCGCAAAGATCTGGATGTGCGCGCGCGCCGGCGATGACCGGGACTGGTTGCAGAAGATCCGCCCTTACTGGGGTCACCACTACCATTTCCATGTACGCCTGAAATGCCCGGCTGACGCACCGGATTGCGTTACGCAGAAGCCAAGCGTAGCGTGGTTGTCCAATGGTGGAGACGGATGCGATGAAACCCTCGACTGGTGGATAACAGACGCATTGAAGCCACCTGACCCCGATGCGCCCGAACCCCCGAAGGTACGTGGACCCAGGGATTTCGTGATGGCTGAGTTGCCGGCTTCATGCCAGGCCGTGCTCGACGCCCCGGGAGTGGGTCCTGGCGAAGTCGAATCGCTTGATCCCAGGCGCCCCCCGCCGCGTCCATGGCTGAGGCGTTCAGTCGAGCATACCGCTCTTCACGAGCCCGGCTTGTGAGATCGAACGGCATCCCGAGAAAATAGGCGTGTCCTTCGTCACCCGCCGGAAGGTCCTCGAATTCACCCATTGAAACATACTCTTCGGCGTCGCTCCAATCTCCCGCGCATCCCTGCCGCGGGCGCGAGCATGGTGCTCGAGAGCAGAATCAAACTCAGCGGTTTCCTTTGGAGTCTTCGTGGTCCGGAACGCGTTCAGTGACTGGAGACCCGGAAATCCTTCCAGGAAGGCAATTCGCCCGTTGAGCCGGCCTGCGTGCCTCATTGCCTCGTCGCGGTCCACCGGACTCCGTGCCGAAATCCCCTTCCCCCGGTCGTGCCGGAGACGGGAACGTAGCCGGAATTGAAGAACCAGAGTCGGTTAGGCCGTGACTGGCCACGTCCTGTCGAGATCCGGTCAAAAACGTTGCTTCCCGCTTTCCTCGAAGCTACGTGCCACACCCGATTCGCGACTCGAAACGAAGTACCATTTTGAAATTTACGAAAGGCTATCCGAAACGATCGAGAGTTCCGGGTCAGGGTTAGCGACGGACTGAACCCTGCGACCGGTTGGCGCACGGCGGAAGATCTTTCCCTGTTCGCGTTCAAACATCCACCAGGAATCTGGAACGGAAGCAGCGGCATAGCTGGTCCCTGTCTTTCCCGTTACAGTCCCGGCTCAACCACCCTTGATCCGTTGCAGGAGAACAACTTCGCTATCCGCCCTGACCGGCTCCCAAAGCGCGTTCGTGATGATTCGCCCGTCGACCGCTACCGACACCCCGGCATCCAGGTGGGGCTTGAGGGCCGGATAGGCGACTTCGAGGCCTTCAAGAACCCCGCCAACCGTGTTCGCCTCAACCGAAACTGTGTCGTTGCCGTCAGCAAACGGCTTCAGGCTCCCCCAAAGTACGACATCAACCACTGTCTTCCCGCGCCATTTCCAGCGCCTCCAGAATGCGCGGAGGCGACATCGGGAGTTCACGAAGTCGAACGCCCGCAGCATTCGAAACAGCATTGGCGATTGCGGCCAGCGGCGGGCAGATCGACGTTTCGCCAACCCCGCGAACACCGTAGGGGTGTCCGGGATTCGGAACCTCGACAATGACGGTGTCGATCATAGGCAAATCCGACGCGACCGGAATGCGATAGTCCAGGAATCCGGCGTTCTGAAGCCGCCCGTCCTCCCCGTAGACATACTCTTCGTTCAAGGCCCATCCAATGCCCTGTGCCGCTCCACCCTGAAACTGACCTTCGACATAGGAAGGATGAATCGCCTTGCCGGCATCCTGGACGACCGTGTAACGGACAATCTTCGTGGCGCCGGTTTCCTTGTCGACTTCGGCGTCGACAAGATGCGTTGCGAAGCTGACGCCGGCTCCTTCGGGAGTCGCTTCGTAGTGACCGACGATCGGGCCGCCGGTCCGTCCCATCCGCGAAGCGATCTTTGCAAGGCTCATGGGCTCGAAATCGCCCGCGTTCGGACCCGCCGGACGTGCGCAGCCACCCTCCCAGACTACGGCTTCCCGATCGATTCCCCACTCCCTGGCCGCCCGGGTGCACAACTTTTCAATTGTGTCCTCCGCTGCCTTGATCGTCGCGAGGCCGGAAGCATAGGTAACGCGACTTCCATGGCTAACGTCATTGTACCCGAGCGTCGCCGTATCGGCGATCGTTGTCCGGACCTTTTCGTACGGAATCCCCAGGGCCTCGGCCGCCATCTGGCACATCGACGCCCGAGATCCTCCAATATCCGGCGTCCCGACCGAAAGCGAAACGGTTCCGTCTTCCGCCAGCGCCAACGAGACGGCGGTCTCACCTGCATGGTTGAACCAGAAACCGCAGGAAACGCCCCGTCCCTGACCCTCCTGTAGCGGTGCGCTGTAATGGGGGTGGTCCCTGGCCGCTTCCAGGGTCTCGACAAGACCAATGCGCTGAAACCTTGGACCGAAGGCCGCCTTCGTGCCTTCCTTCGACGCATTCTTCAGACGGACGTCAATGGGGTCGAGACCAAGCCGGTTGCAGAGCTCGTCGATGACACTTTCAACCGCGAATGCACCCATCGGCGAGCCTGGCGCACGGTAGGCAGCCTGCTTGGGCCTGTTGCAGATGACGTCCCAGCCTTCGCAACGGACATGCTTCAGATTATACGGGGCCAAACCGCACATGGCCGAATACTCCATTGGCGCCCCGGGAAACGCTCCACCCTGTAGGCGGAAGACTCCTTCAGCAGCGGTTATCGTCCCGTCCTTCTTCATGCCGATTTTCACATCCATTGATGCAGACGAGGTGGGTCCGGTCGCCCGAAATACTTCGCTGCGGTCCATGACCACCTTGACCGGCCGGTTTGTCTTCCGCGAAAGCGCCAGCGCAACCGGTTCGATGAACACGGTAGTCTTGCCGCCAAATCCACCTCCGATTTCGGAGGCCGTCACCCGAAGCTGGCTCGCGTCAATCCCGAGCAGGCTCGCGCAAATCTTGCCGGCGACGAAGTGACCCTGGGTACAGCACCACAATTCGCCCTTTCCATCCGGACCCAGCTGGGCCAGGCAGGCGTGTGGTTCAATATAGCCCTGATGGGTCGCCTCCGTCCGGAAGTTGTTCTCGATGACCAGGTCCGCCTCGGCAAACCCGGCGTCCACGTCTCCATGACCGTTTTCGTGATACCGCACGATGTTCGGGTGCATGCCGGGCGGAACGCTTGCGTCGGCTGCGCCTTTCCGGATCACGGGCGCCCCGTCCTTCATTGCCTCATCCACATCCGTGACGTGTGGCAAGACTTCGTATTCGACCTCGATCAACTCGAGCGCATCACGTGCGGCAAACACTGATGTCGCGGCGACTGCTGCGAGCGCGTGTCCGTCGTAAAGAACCTTTTCGCCGGCCATGACGTTTTCCAGAATGTTCCAGTTTTCGCCTTCCTGTTCGTTGGAGAAGTCCTTCCGGGTAATCACCGCCTTGACGCCTGGCGAGGATTCCGCGGCAGAGACATCGATCCTGACGATCCGGGCGTGCGCGTGCGGCGAACGCAAGATGGCGCCGTGGAGCATCCCCGGGGCATACGCATCCGCGCCAAATCGTGCCCGTCCGGTAACCTTGTCCACGCCATCCGGACGGACGGGTCGCGTTCCGACTACGGCGAATTGCTTTCCTGAAATTTCGTCAAGTGCCATCACGATACCTCCCTGAGTTCGGCCGCGGCGTCGGAGACGGCCCGAACGATCTTGTCATAACCGGTGCATCGGCAAAGATTGCCCGCAAGCCAGTACCGGATTTCGGTGTCCGTGGGATCCGGATTGTGTTCCAGCAATGCCCTGGACGCAACGAGGATCCCCGGCGTACAGATCCCGCATTGAAGTGCAGCATGTTCCAGGAACTTCTCCTGCAGCACATGAAGCTGCTCTCCATCGGCAATACCTTCAACGGTTCCGATCTCTGCGCCTTCCGCCTCGGCCGCCAACATCAGGCACGAGCAAACGAGCTGTCCGTTCAGCGTAATCGAGCATGCTCCGCAATCCCCGGTGCCGCATCCTTCCTTGGCGCCGGTCAGCGACAGCCGGTCACGCAAAACGTCCAGCATCGTCTCGCGAGGATCGCAGACGAACTCTTCAGCATCTCCATTGATCGTTGTCCTGACGTGAATCATGTTCATCGAGACCTCCTCGCCCGGTCATATGCAATGGTTGCAGCACGTTTTCCGAGAACGCCGGCAACGCGTGTTCTGAACTTGATCGTGCCCCGTTTGTCGTCGATCGGCCTGCACGCGGCCGAACATGCCCTTGCGAGCCCGTCGAGCGCATCGTCATCGAGTGACGTACCGAGAATCGCGTCAGCCGCGTCTTCGACAATCACGGCGGTTGGCGCCACTGCCCCGAGCACAACGCGAGCTTCCACGACCTTTTCACCCGCGACCCTGACATTTACACCGCAACCGACAACGGCGATATCCATTTCGGTTCTGGGAATGAAACGGAGATAAGCGTCCCCTCCCCCGGATCCACGCTCCGGCAAAAGGACGGACGTGATGATCTCTCCGCCTTCGAGAGATGTCTGGCCTGGACCTGTCGGAATATCGGCAACCAGGACATCCCGGGCGCCATTCGGGCCGGCAACGGATACGCTCGCACCAGCG
>OZ219901.1:0-35000 GCA_964291635.2 Paracoccaceae bacterium
TCGAGTCGTCACCGATGCGACGTGCGACCAATCACGGCTGTCCGACGCTTGCTTCATCGCAAACTGATCGAGCGCTACGCTGTTACGGAAGCACGACTGGGACCCCCATACAGAAACTTCAGTCCCCGCTCTGTTGACCCCCCGGCGCGCGCGGTTGCCTAACGCGCCCGTACGCGATTCCGCCCCTTACGCACACACCGGTCGACACCAGTCGGTAACGCGGTCTCGTTGCCTCCAATGCCGACCTCCTCAGTTCCAGTGCTTTCTAGGCCGACCGGACATTCGTGCACAGGCATACCCGCAACGACCCCACACGGGTCACGGATTTAGCACACCCAAACTCGTGATGACTATGTGTTGACATCCCAAATTTATGTCGATTCTGCGAAATCAAAAAACCCTTGAAAACAGCAGTGTTTCCAAGGGCTTGGTTTGGTTGCGGGGCCCGCAACCACCGAGAGACCGACATTCGATCGAGATTCCGGTCTGATCCGCTGCAACCCTATGAATTCCGGGAAGGTTCTTGCAGCAGCAGTGCTACATTGACCTGAACTTAGCAATCATATCGCGAGCGCCACCTGTGATCCAGCTCTGCGGTCGGAGCACAGTGCTGGGTCAAGTTCGCCCATTTCACCGCACAAACCAGTAGACTCGTCTCAGTGGCACAAGTCTTCGCGCTTCGGCGTCCATTTGCTCGTATAGGCGTGGCGAGTGCCGGGCTCTCACCTTTGAATACCGAACACGTCTGGATGGTCCGCGAGTTGTGCGCCAAGGTCCCGATCATAGCGAATGGCGATTACGCGGTAGCCACGATCGACGAGCTCGCGTCTGATGGTGGCGTCCGATGCCGCCTGAGCCGGCTGGTCGTGTACCGAACCGTCGCAGAAAATGCAGACGTTCGGCCGATAGAAGAAATCAGGGATGCAAGCAGGCTCGCGGATCGCGCGCTGCGCCTCGTCGGGCAGACGGCGATGGCTGTCGGCGAGAGCATCCAAGAAGCGACGCTCGATCTCTGAGCGGGAGTCCGTCAGGGAGCGTAGCCACGCGAGATGCGCTTCCCAGTCGCGGCCGTCAAACCGGAGGAGGGATTGGCTGGCAGCCAATTCGAGCAAAGTCTGGCGGACGCGGTGCCGGTCAAGAAGCAGAGCCTCATGCTGGTTTCCGAAGCTCATCAAGCACTGGTAGCATGCCGCTTGGCAGCTTTCCCGCTGGTCATTGCCGTGCTCGTCGAAATGGCAACGGTCAAGCGCCTCGCGCGCTACGCGCGCCAAGGCGTCCGCCTCCTCGACCAGCCGCCGCAACACGCCGGCGCCGCCTTCCGTAGCTTCGTAGAACAGGATCGCACGGTGTGCACCCGCGCCGATCCGCTCCGCACCTAGCTCCGCCTCTTCGAGCTGAAACGCTTGCTCGCAGCCGCGCTGCAGGGCGTATTGCAGCGTCGCCTGCAGGGCCGGGTCGTCGCGCAGCTCGGGACGGGCGAATCGAACCAAGAGGGTGTTGTGCGTACTCTGCACGGCGAGCCGCACGTTATCGAGGCGCCGTGGCCGAGGAGGTGCTGCGTCGGCCGGCGGCGCGGCGTCGAACACCTCACCGCTCTCGAAGTCCACCAGAAAGCCAGGGCGATCGGAACCGCGCCAGCCGTGGTTTACGCGTAACAGCGTTGCCGATGGTGCATAGACGAGACGCAGAACAGAAGTGCCATCGCATGAGACGTCTGCCTCGATTGTCCGCGACGCGCCGTCGTCGGGCGAAAACTGGTAACAGGTTTCCAGCTCGTACCCGCGTCGCAGCCGCTCTTCTTCCTCGGAGGTGATGCGCTCGCGGCGCCTGGCGCGTACGTTGGGCATGTCCAGAGTTCCGGCGATAAGACTGTTCTCCGCATTAAACAGCGTGTCGCAGACCGAGCACCGGTCAAACGTTGCATCGCAATAGGCGCCGCAGGTCCGGCAAAGGCGCCGCTGGATCCGGCGTTCGTCTAAGCCGCCCGGCGGCGCCTGAAAGCTCGACACCTCCCATTTTGTACCTTCGTGATACATGATGTTGCCGGGCGCGAACTCGCGCAGGCCGAGGAAGCGCGGACGCGAAATGAATTCCCCCTGCTGGCGCGGTACCCAGGCACGAACGGGTAAGGCCGGGAAATTGTAACCGGGCAGGAATCCTTCGCTAGCCAGATAGCGGTACGGATAGAAATCACCTTCTTCGCGGCTGACGTCGATCTGGAGCAGCAGGTTGCGCTGACGCAACGCCTCCTGTTGGCGTGCGGAAGCCTGCCTCTGATCTTCCGGGCGCCGGGCGCGCATGAGGGCGGTTTGCGCCTCGAAAAGCTGCCGCGTGGCCGCGCGATAGAGATCGCGCCAGCGGTCGAAAGCCCGGTCGAATTGCGCCGGTGCCTCGTCGATGACGCGATCGATCCACTCGTCACTGAACCAAGCGGAATTGGTCAGATGTCCCTCGTCCGCCGCCAGGATACGGCGCGCGCTCTCCCGTGCCTCACCGCGTGACACGGTGCTCAGCCGGATCTGCCCGGCGGCGTTCTCACGAAGCGGTAGATCGTCGTCGTCCGTTTCGATCACTTGCTCGATCGACTGACCGAGCGGCAGACGCACCTGCGCGAGCCAGACCGCGTGCAGATGGGCGCGGAGCAATGCCTCGTTGGCCAACTCCAATCGGGGCGGCCGGACCGTGCCGGCGACCATCTCCTCCTTCCGGTGGAAAAAATACTGATCGTGACTGTTGATGGCACCGCAATAGGTGAAAACGAGCCCAGGTTGTCCTTGCCGCCCGGCGCGCCCACTACGTTGAACGTAGTTGGCGGGCGTCGGGGGCACGTTGCGCATATGGACCAAGTCGAGGTCGGCGATGTCGATGCCCAGCTCCATGGTCGGCGAGCAAACGAGGTAAGGCAGGCGCCGTCCGAGATCCGTCTCCTTTCGGGAGACGGCATCATCCCAGCGGAATCGGCGCTCGCGTTGTTCGCGGGCACCGGACGCCACCACTTGCGCGGTGTGCTCGCGCGCCTCGAACGTGGCCAGGGTGGTCGCTGCCTCTTGGTAAAAACGCTGGAAGAAAGCGTTTGCGGACGGCGGCGCGTCGACATAACCGCTGTGGCCCGCGCGTCGACTGTAGAGCGGATCTGGAGGGGGCGGCGTACCATCCCCAACCCGCCAAAGGAGGCAGCCCGCCTGCAGCTGATAGAACTCATGGTCGTCGACCGGCACGAGGCGGTCGAGGAGACCGTGCCCGACCAGGAGCGGCAATAGAGCGTCCAGGAAAGTAGGGTATTCGTGCATCGCGAGACCCACGTTCCGGCGCAGAAAAGCACCAACCGCGCTCCGTTCGCCGAGGCTGAAGCCGTGAGCCTCGCGGGTAGACTGCCCGCGGCGTACGAAGCGGTTCGAGGTGCGCAACTCGTTGATATCGGGGTCGAGGCCCCAAAATTCGTTGAGATGCTGCTCGGCGCGACGGCGTAACTGCTGCTGCGCCGTTTCCTGCAGTACACGGCAACTGATCGCCAGCTTCCGGCGAAATTGGTCGAGGATAGTGCGGACCAGCTCTTCTCGCTCAGAAGGCGGGCTACCCGTCAACGCGTGACTGAAATGCCAGTGCGCGTCCTCCGCACACAGGTGTTCCAGTCCTCGATAGCCGACGCGCAACAAACCGAGTTGCTCGAGATTTGGCTGCACGACTCGCCAGCCGCGGCGGAGGTCTTCGTAGAGCCGGTATTCCGTAACTTCGGTGAAGACGCGCCACACCTCCCGCGCGGCCGGTGAGGAAGGATCGAGTTCGGAGGTTCTGGCGATATCGCGGATCGTCAGCCCGCAGACATCGATGACCGCAGCCGCAATCCGGTCGAAGGGAAGCTCCGGTTCGCGCTGCAGGGCGGCGTGGAGCGCCGCACGGACCAGAGACACGTGCACGAAGTCGTTGAAGTGGCCCGACTGGAGCGAGGCATCCTGCCGGTTATCCGTGAAGGACAAGAGCTTGTCGCGCGTCGCGCCGCTCCGGTTCGAATGCCTCAGCAACGATGTGGCCAGCACGGTCGTGGCACTGCTGCGCGCCTCGCTCGACAGCGAGGCGAGCTTGGCGAAATCGCGTTCGCGGGCGGTGTAGAATTCTCCGCAGTTGAGGCAGAGCGAGAACGGCGCGGCCTGCCACCACATCTTCACTGTGCCGTCCCGTGGTTGGGCGCTATAGCTGCCGTCTTCCGCCACCCATACGGCTTGAGGAACCCGGTTGCGCCAAGTCCGCCGGAGCCGACCACGAGCGTCGCGCCACTCCTCAGGAATGCGGTCTTCGCTCCAGTCGTTCTGTGCGGGAGCCAGCATCAGATAGCCGGGACGGCCCTCTTCCTCGTCTAGCTCGAAACCCACGGGATGCGGCCGGAAATCGGCGTCTGCCCGCTGCACGTGGTAGTATTCCTGCCCGCAGTGTCGGCAGAACTTGATCGGTATCAATCGCCGCCCGCCGGAGGCCTGCACTTGGCCTTCAATCGAAAACTCGCGTTGGTCGGGAGGCTCCACGGTCGCGAAAAGCGCGCGTCCCTGACCAATGAACTGGTGCAGCTTGAAGGCAAAGGCGCGCCCTCCGTCGTCGCGCTCCAGCACGCCCGCCCGGCTCAACAGCTCGCGCAGATTCGCTTCGCAGACCGACCGGTCCACGCCCGTTTCCTCGGCAAGCAAATCAGCCGTTGCCGCCAGCGTGCGAGGCTCTTGTCGTCTCGGCCGGCCGTCGGCCGGAAATTCGATTCCGAACTCCGTTTCTGCCCAGCGCGCCAGGGGGTGCCGTCGGAAATCATCTATGGTTTCGGGGAGCGGCTCCGTCATCGCCGTCGCCAGTTCGGCGGGTAACGGCGCATCCCCCTCGGTGAAAGGAACCAGGGTTTCCTCGACCACATCGCTGGCTCTCAGCGCGTGACCGAACAGCCGAGTAGCGAAGTCCGCCACTGCCACCCTGCGCGTCTCGGGCGGGGCGCGGCGGTCGGCGACCATGGTGGCGCTGGTGCCAACGTGCACCATGCCTGGCGCCGCGCAGCGCTCCTTCAGGCGGCGGATGAGCATGGCCACGTCCGCCCCCTGCCGGCCGCGGTAAGTGTGGAGCTCGTCGAACACCATGAAGCGCAGGCCGCCCCCGGCGCGATCGAAGAAGCGCTGGTCCTCGGGCCGCACCAGCAACAGCTCAGCCATGACATAGTTGGTGAGCATTACCTGAGGCGGCCGTCGGCGCATCTCCTCGCGGTCGGCTTCCGGCGTGTCCCCAGTGTAGCGGCCGAAGGTGACCGGGAAGGGCCGGCCGGTGCGCCGCTCGTAGTCTTGCTTCAAGTTGTTGAGCGCCAGAAGCTGGGAATTCACCAGCGCGTTCATAGGGTAGACAACCAGCGCGGCGGCGCGCTCGCCGGTGGCCGGCCGGCGGATGAGGTCGTCAACGATCGGCAGAAAGTAGGTCAGGCTCTTGCCCGACCCAGTGCCGCTGGTGACGACGTAGCTAAGCCCCTGCCGCGCCTTGTCCAGCGCCTCGACCTGATGGCGATAGAGTCGGAACGGCGTGCCGTCCGGACGGCTGAAGATGCGCGCGGTCTCGGCGTCAAGCACGTACCGCTGCGCTAGTTCGTCCACCGTCTCAATGCGTTCGTAAGAGGGACTGACCTGAAGCAAGAAATCAGGCCACAGATGCGCCTCTTCGACCAACGTGCGCTCAACGAACTCGCGCGCCCGCTCATCGGCCACTGTGAAAAAGGACCGGACGAAGTCGCGATAGTCGCTGAGAACGGCCGCGTGGAGATCGAAGATGGTCATGTAGTCGAACCGCCCGTGAAACCATTAGAAGTTTCTAAGCGAATAGTTTGAAGCTCCTCCTCTGATATGCCAATCATATCCGCAACGGCGAGATCGATTGTAGCCAGCAACCCTTCATTACATCCGTGTTCAGACGCCTTTTGAGCTAACCTCGCGATTTGCATATGTTCGCTAACCCCCTCACGATAAGGAACTACCGGCATCGCCCGCAGTTGTGGTGCCTGAAATTGCATGTAGTCGCCGCCCATACTTAAAGCACCAAACTGTTGACGGTATATCCAAGAAGCGACCATGGAGTTCATTTGTCCTAGGTAGAAATATCCTTCTAGGCCGCCAACAAATACAAAGTTCACATTAAGCGCTGCATAAGTTCCGGATTCATCAAAAAATGCCTCCAAGTACTTTCCAAGCTTCGCCACAATTATCTTTGGGTTGGAATAATGCTGCATGCGGCGTGCGGAAATCACATTCCCGTCTCGAATCAAGTACGGTCGCGTAAGACTAAGTCCGCTATGTCGTAAATTAGTTGTTCCCCAATTGACTTGAAATGGATCGATGAGACCGGTGTTGACCACCCTCCAGGCCTCACGATCATTCGAATGCTCTACTTCGCACAAAAGTGATGTGAATTCGTCCGCCTCTGCAGCGGTCGTTGAGGCATTTATTTCTAAGAGTTGTCCAAGCGGCAATGTAGATGAGATAATTTTACCACTCGTAGAAGAACACCACCGCGCGATAACAGAATTCCCAAGTTATGATTAGGCAATGTGTTTGTGAACTCGCGGTCATGGGAAACTTGAACAAACTCGTGCGGAGTTTCAGCCGGCAGCTTCGCGATAATGGGTTGGTCGTCAGGGACTCTCGTGCCAGAGAAAACAGAAATGATTGGGTATATACTAGCACTGGAGAATGCACCCCACCGAGAGACATCGACAACACCTATAAGACGTCCCTCTGTGATTAGTTTTTGGCGCAAGCGCTGACCATAAGGTGCGGCAAGGTACTTGTTTGGAGTCAGTAAAGAAGAGCGACCGTTTGGCTTCATAATTCGCTGAACTAATTCCAAGAATAATACATAAATGTCGTAAGCTCCGGCCGCGCTTGAGAACGTCGAAGACCATAATTTTTTCTGCGCCCGGACACCCGACGACTTCTGCTCTATTGCACTCAAGTACGGCGGGTTTCCCATCACAACATCGAAACCACCATCAGCGAACACCTCAGGGAACTCCAGCTGCCAATGGAAAAAGTGGTGGCTCAGCGAGAGGTCCCAGGCCGCGGCACTGAGGCGCGGGTTTGGATGGCCAGCGAGGTGCTCGACGAGGGCGCTTGTCGTAATGGCCAGCATTTCAGGGCGGAGTGGTTGGAAGAAGGCGGCGGTCCACATATCGCGGGCTTCCTGCTGACGCCTCCAGGCGGGGTTGGCATGGCTTTGTTCAAATAGTTCCTTCTTCCGGCGGATAGCCTCGGGCGTGTCGTCGCCGATCTGGTCGAGCACCCGGCTCGTGCGGGTGAAACCCGCAAGCTCAGTGTCCGGCTCCCAAGCGAAAAGATCTCGCTGGCCCTGGCGCTCGCTGCGGTTCCGGCGTGTATGCGCGCGGGCTGCTCCCTTGTCGTCGCCTTTGAGCGGCTTGAAGGCTTCGTCGGGGATGCCCTCCTTCAGCATCTCAACATCGAAAACGCCGACCAGAGCATCGCCGCAACGGATACGGTGATCGAGAAAGGTCAGCGGTTTGTCTCCAGTATGGCTTTCCAGCCATAGTGCGACGCGGCAGAGATCTACGGCGAGCGGGTTCTTGTCGACGCCGAAAATGCAGTGGGCGATCACGTCCCGAATTGCCTCCCGTATGTGCTCCGGCGCAGGCTCAACTTCGCCGGTGCGCTCCTGCGCCAGCGCTTTTCCGATACGACGGGCTGCGGCGAGCAGGAAATGGCCCGAACCGGAGGCCGGGTCACACACGCGAATCGACAGCAGCGCTCGTTCCCGCTCTCCGTCCGGGACGGAGGCGAGGCGATCGGCGATGACTGGATCGAGGGTGGACTTGATCAGCTCCGCGACGAGTTGAGGCGGGGTGTAGTAGGAGCCGGTCGTCTTGCGCTCCGAGCCCTCAATCAGGGCGAAGTCCGGCCGGCCAGTGGCATCCACATCGATGGCCGGGTGGAATTCAAGCAGGCTCTCGTAGATCGAGCCGAGTTCCTCGACATCGAGCGCGGCGTAATTGACGCGGCGCGGCGGTGCGGCCCTTTCCTGGTACCAGGCGAGGAACCAGAAGGCCTCCAGCAGATCGCGATTTGAGACCGTGAATCGGTCCAACTCCTGAGGCACGAACAACTCGCCGTTGAGCGGTGCAAGCCGGAGTATTTCAGCGAGCCTGTCGTCGCTGAGCACGCGCCAAAGAACGCGGAGCGACTGCCAGATATCGTCGTGGCCGGTGAACGCAGCGCGCTGGTCGAGTACACGGCGCAGTCGGGCGACGCCGTAGTGCTCTCGATAGACGTGATCGGTGCTGAGAAGCCCACGGTCTTCGGAAACTAGCAGGAACAGCAGCCGGTAGACCAGGCGCAGAAGCTGGCGATAGAGTTCGCCCGCGGCAATGCGCTCGTTTTCCGCGGCGTCAGCCGCAACGCGGCGACGCAGCTCGTTGTTTGCGGGGTGGTGAAGAAAGCCGTTGGCGAGCCGCTGAATGCACTCCTCCACGCCCTCTCGCAGATGTTCGCGCACGCGGTCGCCTTGCTCGCGCGAATGTGCGTAGTATCGATCGAGAAGACATTCGTGCGCTCCGTCCGCCCCACGCCGAAGGCGAGTCCGGTGCAACAGGCGGTAGAGGACGGCGAAATCGGCGAAACGCTGCTCTTCCAGCATTTGCCGGAGGTCGAACTCTACGTATGCCTGGCGGCGCACGAAGCTGCTATTGCGCAAGAGGCGCAACACCAGCCCGTTGGTGACGAGGCCCCAGACCCGCTCCGTACGGTTCAGATATTCCTGGACCAGGGAGTGAGGAGCGAGGCGGGGCCGACCAGAGGGCGGCAAACGGCCCAGTTCTTGCCGCGCGCCGACGATGTGTACAGGCGGTGCCTCATCGGTATCGCCCGCCCGGTGCGAGATCGCGAACGTCAGGCTGTCCACCACGTGCGCGCGCCGGTTGAGTTGCAACTCGTAGCCAAGTAGGCCGAGTAAGGGAACGACCCAAGCGTCCCGAGTCGGTGTGGTGGCGAGATCGTCCTCCTGCAGCCGTTCCAGCCGGTGCCCGAAGGCGCTCCAATAGGCGCGCGCGTCGGCAAAGGCGAAGGCGAACTCGGCGGTGATACTGCGCCGGCCGCCAAGGCCGAAGTCGGCGGGCCTCTGGCTGGGCAGGTCTCCCGCGACGAGCTGCTCGAGCAGGTCGGGGCCGAGCAAGCCGCCCTCGATGCGCACCGATGGAAAGGAGGCCATGTTCAGGCCACCGGCTGCAGGACGAGAAGGCCGAGCAAATCCGGCGGGTGCTGCGGCGCGACGGTGAGGCCGCGGACCTTCAGCGTCACCGCCTGACGGACCCGTTTGTGGCTTTTTTCTAGGTCGGCGGCTCGAGTCTCGATTCGGCCGCGCAGCGCCGCCTCCAGCGCCGGCCAGTCCTCCAGTATCGCTTCAACGAACTGCCGTTTCTCGGACATTGGAACGTTCACGTCCGGCTTTGCTTCGGCTAGCAGGCTCAGCGCTTTGCCGCCGGGCAACCATTCAGGAGCGCCGTCCTTGGCCCGCTCAAAACCGCCGACCATGACCTCCTCCGACAGCAGCGGCGCAGAACCGGGCTGCTGGAGGAGATAGCGCGCGCGCAGCAGTAGGAGGCTCGTGAGCCGTCCGACCGAACGCGTGCGGATCACGCCGCAGCGCGCCGCCGTCGCGGCGCGGCTCCGGGTCAGTGCCTCCTCCATCAAATAGCGCGCTAGCGCCCCAACGAATCGGTGATTGCGGCCGAGATACTCTGTCCCTTGCGGCGTCGGCGAGTCGAAGCTGACGAGCCATTGTGCATTCTTGGGCGGGGGCAGTGCGAAACGGATCGCTTCGGGCAGCGCAGCCGTCGCCGCCTCGCTGGTCGCGACGCGGAACACCTCAGGGCGCTTGTCGGCCGTGACGGACATACCCAGTCTCTGCGCCGCGTCGAGCACGAAGGCGCGGACGGCGTCTGTATCGCCGAGCACGGCGTCCGTGGCTTCCAGCTCCTGGCGGACGTCACCGGGCTTGAGCGCGCGCTGCGCGAACCGGGTCCGATTGACCCGTTCACGCTCGGCGTCCCCTTTCCAGCGTGAGTGAAGGGCGGCTACCTGATGAGGGATATCGAGCCCGAGATCGAGCTGGCGTACGTCTACCCCGGGTCTGCCGCCGCGCAGAAACAGGGCCTGAAGCACGGCTTGGGTTACTGACTCGCTTTCTTCCGGCACGGGCACATGGGTGCCGAGGGCCTTGTGAATTTCCCGCGCCTTGTCGAGTAGAACGTCGATCACCACGCCGTCCACCGGATTGTCCGGGCTGAAGAAACGAACCGCCCTCACTACCGGCGAACTCTGCCCGTAACGATCCACCCGCCCCTCACGCTGTTCAAGACGGTTAGGATTCCAGGGAAGGTCGTAATGCAACACTGCGTTGAAGGCTTCCTGGAGGTTGATGCCCTCGCTGAGACAGTCGGTGGCCACTAGGACGCGGACGGATTCCTTGGCAAAGTCCTCAATCTTGGCTCTCCTTACGTCGTCCGGGTCCAGGCCGGTGACACAGAGGACCCGCGCTTCGGGATGGGCGCTTTGCAGGACCCTCTGGAGGCCATCCGCGACGGAAGTCGCCGTCGCGATGTAGCGGCACCAGATTATCGGGTGAAAGCCCTCCCGAAAGAGATCACTTACCAGTTCCGCGCATCGGGCAAGCTTCAGATCGTCCGGCGAACTCTCGATCTTGCCCGCGAGCTTGGCGAGTTCGCGCAGGCGGCGGCGCTCGCTGTCGGGGAGCGTGCTCTCCGCCGCCTCGAGCGGCGGTGTCGGTTGTTCATCGTCGGTCTGATCCTCCGCCGACTCGTATATGAACGGACGAAAGTCCGCGTCCTCTTCCACGGCGGGTAGACCATCACGCCGCTTTTCCAATGCCGCAAGGGCCGCAGCCGGGCTGGACATTACGCAACGCAGGAGCGCGAGCGCGCCCCAATAGCGAACGCGCCGTTGCCTCTGTGCAAGCTCCTCGCCCGAACGCACGATCTCCGAGCAGAATGCGTACGTCTTGTCGAACAAATCCCGGTAGGCAGGCGAAAGGCGGTAGGGCTCATCGCCGGACTCGCGTTCTGGAAAGCATTCGGTTCCTTCCCAGTCCCGTTTGATTTCGGCGCGCGTCCGCTGAACGAAGTGCCGCGCCAGCTCGATGCGTTGCTCCTCTCTTAGTGCGGCTATGTCCCAGTCGCCGAACTGGGGCCGCAGCAGCGCCAGGAGCGAGCGGAACGCCGCCGCTACGCCGCTGTGAGGCGTGGCCGTAAGCATGATGAGGTGGCGGTCCTGCTTTTCCGCGAGCTCGCGCAGCAACCGGTTGCGTTGCTGCTGACTCTGATTCCGCTCGGGCGCCGCTGCCGCGCCATGCGCCTCATCGACGATGACCAAGTCCGGACAGTCGAGCAGGAAGAGGTGTTTGTTGCGGTCGCTCTTCACGAAGTCGATGCTGGCGACCTGGATGGGGTAGTGCCGGTAGATGCTTTCGGTGGTGGGCTTGCGTCGCTCCAGCTGGCCGATCGTGCCCGATCGGATGACGACGGCTTCGAGGTTAGCCTTTTGCTCCAACTCCTGGCGCCACTGATCGCAGAGATAGGGAGGGCAGAGCACGCAGATGCGGCGGATTTCTCCACGGTCGAGCAGTTCGCGCGCGACGAGCAGGGCTTCGATGGTCTTGCCCACCCCTACGTCATCGGCGATGAGCAGGCGGACCGGGTCGAGCCGTAGCGCCATCAACAGCGGAACAAACTGGTAGATTCGCGGTCGAATCGAGACGCGGCCGAGCGAGCGGAAAGGGGTCGCGCCGTCGCGCAGTGTCAGTCGTGCGGCTTGCCAAAGCAGGTGCGCGCCAGCGGCGTCCGACAGGTCATCGACAGTAGGTAACGGGAAGGCGGCGGGCCTGATCCGCTCTTCGGCCAGGGTGTAACCGATCAGGTCGGAGAGGCGCTTATGGATCGCCACGACATCATCGAGGGCGCCGGTCAGCGGCCGCAGCAGATGGGTCTCGTCCGAATCACTGGGTAACAGCACCCACTCGCGATTTCGGCACCGGACGATCGATCCGGGTTTCATGCTCTCCCCCTCGTCGCTCCACGCGTAACGCTCACGGCCCCCGCGAACTCCTCGCCCTTCGCCCCGAGAATCTCGAAGTCCTTCGCCGCCTCCTTGAGGCGAACCAGATACTCCTTTCGCATCAGGGCTTCCAGTTGCCTTGTGGGCCGCTGACTCGTCCATGAGCTTCGATTCTTTGTTTCAACGCGGTCAAGGTGGAATAGACATTTGATTCGGCGGGGAAGCGGTGCGGATTAAGAGTGCTGATCATGATGAGGGCAAACGCTCGGTTGCCGCGTGCGGTGGAGACAGGTCAATTGTCAACGCTCGCAGTTGACCGACCGAGAAATCCGCCCGATCGAGAAGCGCGATCAGCTCCTGCTGTCGCGGCTGGCCGAAAACGACGCGATAGGCGGCGAGCTGTCGCTTGAGGCGCCCGAACGCCTCCACTTCCCGCGCATAGGGAAGCAGCGGCACGTGGCGCTCTACCCGGCATTCTCCGGAAGCGATCCAGTGGGGAACCAGATCGGGGTCGCCAGCCTCGCGGGCCGCCCGATCCGCGCCTTCGAATATCAGTGCCCAGAGGTCGTCTCCGGGCCGCCATGACGCAAGCGCGGCCTCGCCGTGCACGGCGGCGACGTTGCGGCGTACGGCGTGGCCCTTGTAGCGGTGGACGCGACCCTCGCGCTGTTCCAGGTCGACCGGATTGCCGGGCAGGTTCCAGTGCACCAGGCGATGGCACCAGGGATGAAAATCCAGCCCCTCCTGTCCGATCGACGTGCTGGTGAGCACCAAGGGCCGGAATGGGCTGTTGAACGCGGCGCGAACCATGTCCTCGCTGATGTTCTCGTCGTTCTCTGCGCGCAAGTGGCCGAAGCGAAGGGCGAACACAGTGCGGATACGGATTTCCTCCGGTTCGACGTCATCGGTGTCGCGGGCTTCGAGAAAACGACCGTGTACCCGCGACCTAACGGGTTGCACCACGTTGACAAGCGTCTTGACGCATTCTGCTGCAATCTGGGCGGCGTCGGCAGCTTCCGCCCAGGCATGCTGCTCCCACAGCAGGTGCCATTGTTCGTCGAGAACGGCCTGGAGATTTCCTTGGCGGCAATATTCCAGGACCAACCGCCAATAGGCCGTGTCGTCGCGCGCCGCCTTCTTCCCGGCGGAGAGCTGGCGCAGAAGTGAGATAACCGCGGGCTGGTTGAACAGGCTCCAGAACGCGTCGGCGATAGAGACGGCCAGCCGGCGGCGGGTTTCGGACGCCAGGGCGGGTGCTCCATTAAGGCTTCGCAGGGCCAAGATCGCGGGAGCGCCTAATGCGACTTCGGTCAGGAGATCGATGAGGCTAGGCGGCCGACGCCCAAGTTGGTCGATAGGTAGATCGAGAAGGTCGTCGATATAGGCGCCGAATAACTCTGGATTCGGTCGCGGCAGGGACTCATCGCCTTCGATCGCCGGAATGTCATCGTCTCGCCATGCCACCAGGAATGTCCGCAATTCCGGGTCGAGAAACAACGGCGCCGCCCATTCCCAGCGGTCGTCGACCGGTCCGTCCTGCGGATCTGGGAGGCCGGGATCAGACAGCAGGGTCTCGATAGCGTCGCGAACCCATTTACGGCGGTCGTACCCGGGCGGTGCGTTCAGCGGATGAGTCCGGTCGGCGAGCGGAAGGCATGGCAGAAGTAGGAGCAGAAGACGGTGGCGAGACCGGACACGGGCCGCGGACTGGGTCAGACGCAGCAATGGAACCTGCTGCCGTGCCGGGTCCGTGTAGTTGCGGATCCTGCCGCCAGTCATGCGTCGCTCGGCCTCGTAGCTGAGGACGGCGCTGACGACGTCGGGCACGACGTTCCAGGCAGAGAACAGCAATGTCTTTGTGACCTCGGCCATCTCGCAGAAAGGACCTTCGAGCGGCCAGTAGGGCAGAGTTGGCGGGACCCACAGTAAACGCCAGGCGCCCAGGTCAAGTTGATTGCTCACCATCTCTCGCATCTTGGGATGCGCGGGATTTATCTCGGACCACTGGTGCAGGGTCTCGGCCGACAGGAATGAGTTCCGATGCGATCGCAGTACTGCGGCAACCTTGCAAGGAGACAATTTGATCGCCTCATCGAGGCGCTCGTTGAGCTTGTATCCACGCATGAAATGGACCAAGTAAGGCGCCGACTTCCAGAAAGGCATCGGGTCCCGGTCGCCGACGGCTTCGAACAGCGCATCGGCCGCGAGATACTGGCGCACGTCGGTCGGCTCAAGCGACAGCCTGACTCCGGGCTCCCTCAGCATGGCGTCCCGCTCGTCGCTGGCGGCAACCCTCTCGGTCCTAGCCATCACCTTTTGAAGTGCGTTCTCGACGCCGGTCTTTGCTTCGGCGGCCGCTTGGAGTGAACCGCCGTCGTCCGGTGTCGCCCGCTTAAGGGCATTTGCAAATCGGGCAAGACCACTGGCCAAGGTCCCGACACGGGATTCCCGGCCGCCGAACAAGAACCGCGTCGTGGCCAGAAAGTCCTCGTAGTGGTTCTCCTGCTCGATCTCGGCGTCGGTCGTGTAGAGCTTGTACGGCGTTGCCGAGAGAAGGAGTGTGGGAACAGGGCGGCCGTCATGCGCCTTCGTTTCGAACAGGGATTGGGCGAGTTCGGCGGCCGGACTGCGACGGTCTTCCCGTGTCTCAATCAAGGGCTTGAACCGCTGGAACTCGTCCAGAATGACCAGGTCCGGCTCGAGGGCACGGATGCAGACCGCGGCGAGCAATCGCCGTAGTTCGCCGATCAGCTCGTCGCGTCCCCGTCTGGCCCCGTCCGGCCAGTTGCGCCTGTAGCGATGGAACGAATTATCGAGGAGATCGTACAGCTTGCGCTGCAGATCGTCCCGCTTTTCGAATTCCTCATCGAAATCCTGTCGTATTTTTTTCTCGATGGGGAGTCCTACTTCGAGCCCTTTGCGCCAGCCATCCTTCTTGGTTACCCAGCCCTGCAGGAGGTTCATCAAAGGCGTCAGGCGCTCAACATGCGGGGCCAACAGGTGAAACAGAAGCTCCCGCTCCCGGCGTTGGCCACCGGAATGCCCCATTTCGAACGATGTACGCGGGGTGAAGCTGACGAAGTTCAGCTTGTTCTCCATGAAGCCCGGCCCGCTGTCTCCGGGCGCAAGCTCGGTTGCCAGCATAGTGAGACGGGTTGCCAGCGCGAACGAGTGCTCGTTGGCGCTTCCGATCTGGAGCTTCGGCAGGTTGGCGCGTGCGATGCCGGCGTTGCTGCAGATGTAGACGACGTCGATCCGGTCCACGTCTTCCCAAAGGTGATCGATGGCTCGAGCGATGATGCCGCGCGCGACCAGCGTCTTCCCCAGGCCGACCTCGTCGGCGACGAGGAAGCGGGACGTGCTGTCCGCATCCACGAATAGGCGGCGGAAGGCATGGTCGACGGTGCGGCGCTGGAACGGCTTCAGTGGTTTCAGGATCGCTTCGGGGAGAGGCCGGATCATGAGCGACCCTCCTCTTGCAACGCCTCTTCCACCGCGCTCCAGAGTTCAAGGAAATCATCCGGGACGATGCGTCGGCCTTCCTCGGTCCCGCGAAAGTCCTTTATCAGGCGCCGTATGGGCTCTAGGCGGCCGGGATCGCGTGAGGCGGCTCGGACAAAACCCTCGAGAAGGGTTTCTTCGCCCCGCACGGCTGCCCAGAACGCGGCATCGCCGTTGGCGTCACCGCCGCGTGCCCACTCGACCATGCCATCAAGGCCGCCCAGAAGAGCACGGATAAAGGCCATGAATCGCGCGGAGTCGCCGATTAGACTCCTGAGCACATGGTGCATGCGGTCCTCCGGCATGCCTTTGACGGGAAGGCAGAGCGTCAGCTTGATGTCGTCAACGCCCGGTAAGGGAACATGCAGGCGGAAGGCAACTAGCCTAGTGAGCCATTGGACTGGTAGGGTCCAGGTCAGGGGAAGCTTGAACAGGAGCGCTTGTTCTCGTCCGAGAGAAATCGGCCAGGTTTTGATCTCCACGTCGGTGTTCAGGAGGGCGACGGAGCCTTCCAACCTCCACGTCCAATTCTCGCCGGATGGTGAGCAGACGACCTTGAGGTCAGAATCGAGAAGCGCGTCCCGGGCAGCTTCCAGTCGTGCCAGCGCCTCTTCCATCTCCGGCGTCTCAGTCTCGGGCTCGCCGCGTTGATATGGCAAGCAGAGCTTCTCAAATCCGGATTCCAGGAAGCGTCCAATGCCGTATCCGCTGTTGCCGTCGCGCCGACCTTTCCGGGCGCTCAACGCGGCCATGACCTCGACGTTTCTGCCGGTGAATGCCGAGTAGGTCAGGTTTGCAGACCCGACGAACCAGGTGACGTTCCAGCCATGCTCGACTGCGATGAACTTGGAGTGCAGCCCAGAAGGCCTGCCCGAATCGTCGTCCTCGGACTCATCAAGAGCGGCGTCCGACATCACGAAGACCCGCGACCAGTTGGCCAACACGTGATCCGCCAGCCTGTCAAGTTGCTCCCGGGTGCTGACAACTGTGCGTTCGCCGACGCCTATCCCGGCTACCGTATTCAGGGTTGTGCTCCCGATGAACGGGGCCACGGCCAGAATGTCGTTTCCGCCGGACATCGGCTGCCAAGGCTTGCCCTTGGACCGTCCCCTGTCCATACCGAGGACGTGGAATGCGACTGGGTCTTCGAAAAACCCGTCAGGGGCCGGGAAGCGGGTGCGCGAAGCCTCGTCGGCCAGCGCCCGTATCTTGTCGAGTACGAAAGGGGTTGGTGATTCAGCGCAGAGTTCCGGAAGACCTCGGACAAACTCGGCGAGGGGACGAGTCTTGGCACTACGTTGCCTGGGCATTGGCGAAGCTTCTGTTGAGAGCGCGATGTCCCAAGAACGGTCGAAAGTGAGGTTCCGCGACAGCACGGCGACGCGTATCAGAAGCGCTCCGTCTTCGGACACGAAGCGCAGTACCCAGACTTTGGGATGGAATGCTCCGCCGCCTGGCGCACGTACGGGATGAACACTCGGTTCTAGCAGCGCGTAGAGCTCACGTCTCGTGCGGGGAATGGCGATGCCGGCCCGATCCACGAAGACGTGAATTCGTTCGCCGACGCGGCGCAACGCCTCAAGCAGGAGGAGCGGATCGGCGAGCAGGTCCTCCAGCCCGTTGTCCGACCGGGCGACAAGACTCAGGGGCAGCGCGAGCAGCGCCTCCAAGTCGAGCGTGTAGGTTGTTAGCAGCGCGAAGTCGAGCTCGTGGCCAGCCGGCGGGCGTAGCAAGTCGAAAGCGACGGCCCTGGATTCGGGTGAAAGCATCAGGCCGCGAGACCTGCGTGCAGGTCTAGCAGCATTCGATGGACCCGGTGCCACCGAAAGTTCATCCGGCCGACACCGACCTCTCCGCTCCAATCCAAAAGCCTAGCAGGGTTGTGCAGGCGCGCCCGCGGCCCTTTCAGCTGTCGTTCGCGACTTTCGATCAAGCCGCGCAAAGCGCGATCGTCGGCGATCGCGGCGGGGCTGATATCCGAGAGGCGTGACGTCCAGGCTTCGACGAAATTGCGTTGCAAACGGGGAACACGGACTTTGCGGGAGGCGGCAAAGGTCCACAGCTCACCCCGATCAAAAACATGTTCTACGAATTCCCTTGCAGCCCATTCGCCGATGTCTTGCCTGTACCGGTCGATGAGTGCCTCATCGCCGCCATGTTCCGCGTGGCGGTGTTCGGCGAGCAGCAGGTTGTAGAGGAGTGGCATGCCCTCCACATGGAGGGAGAAACGGCGGGCGAGTTCCATCGTGTCTCTGAGCTTGGCCGGGGCGTGCGTTGCAGCGCTGTCGTCCCAAAAACAACCGTCCGTTGGGGAATCCGATCCTTCTCGGGCGAGCCAGGCCAGCAGCGTGCCGGCGCAACGCTCCTCGATCCGCCCCTGGAGAAACACGGCCTCCTCTCGGGTCAGGTCAAAGGAAGCCTCATTGGGGAACGCCTGTGGAGGACCGGGCGTTCGCGGATGCCAGTTCGAGCGGCGCACCAACTCGATTCCGGGATCGTCCGCGGACTCTTCCGAGGCGTGTCCGTGCAGGAGGTCGGTGAAGTGGTCGTGGTACCAACCCTGGGGCCGTTCATGCAGGAACAAGCCCCAGCGCACTATCGCGGTCCAGTAGACCGAACTGGGCCGCCGAGCGAGAGAGCCGCGCGAGCGCTCGCCGATTACGCCTTGGGAAGTACCGTGCTCAAGAAGGGGTCCGATAAGCTCGAGTTCTGCTTTCTTCAATTGCGCCGAAACGTTGCAAGAGCCGATGCGCTTAGCTTCGAGCTTCCGGTATATCCAGGGCACGAACAGCATATAGCGCAATCGGGTCTGAATCGTCGAGGTTCCGGGAAACAGGGCTTCGGAAAGCGCATCGCGCAGACGGCCGAGACCCATCTCGTCGACAGTGCCCTGCTCTTTGAACAGGTCCAGGGCCTGCCGCATTCTGTCCCGGTCGCTTGCCGTCAGGTCGAGCCAAGTCAGCGTCGTGGCCATGCGCCCCTATTCGCCAAAGTGAAGTTGAGATGTGGTTCGCAGATGAAGTGATCAAAGCGTAGCTGCCTCAGGCTCTTCATAGTGAGACGCGCCGAACAATCAAGATCGAATTCCGGGTTCCGTGAGCGTCGGCGCAACCGTGGTGGAAAGTAGCCGCGTGTTCGCGCATGTCTCCAACTCGCCACAAGCGTCTATGCCGCTTGAGGCGGCCCCACGCAGCCGTGCGCAGATTCCGACGGGACTTGAACGCCGTCTCCACGGCCCACGAGAGCCGGTTTCGTGATCGAATGAGCCCTTGCCGTCGCCCGGCCGTTGGCCGGCGATGCGGCGGTTTCCCCGCATGGGTTCGGGACACAATCTTCTTCCACTCTCAACACCGGAAGAGGAGCCCAATCCATGGGGAGAACCGATGTGAAGACTATCAGATCCATCCTGCGAATTCGATTCGACCATCAGCTGTCGATGGCGGAGACCGCCCAGGCCAGCCGGGTCAGCCAGGGAACCATCCACAACATTCTGTCGCGCGCCCGGCGGACCGGGCTCGACCGGTAGCACCTGCCGGAAGGTCTCGACGACGCGGCGCTACGCCGGTCGCTGCATCTGCAGGTCCCGGATGACCGTCTGGAGCCGGACTGGTCGGCTGCGGTCAAGGCGCTGACACGGAAGCCCCGGGAACCGAAACCCACCCACCGGATGCTGTGGGAACGCTATTGCGACGATACCCGGGAGGCCGGAAAGCCGGCCTACAGTTATTCCCGATTTTGCGAACGGCTGGCGCCGCGGCTGCCGGGATCGCGGTCGCAGGCGTCAATGCGGATTACCCACGCGCCGGGAGTGTGCCTGTTCACAGATTTCGCTGGATTCAGAGCCGTTCCCTCCCGGAGTGATAACTACGCCCAATTGTTGCAGGACTCGATCCATGAAACGGCGGAGCAAAGTGCCTACGGTATTGCAGTTGATACCCACCACGAACCCATCCATCTTTTCTTTCTTCCTCGACTACGGCGCTTTCCCGCTCTGCGCCTTGCCACCGGACCCCCTAAGATTAGCGACCTTACCGAGCAAATCGAACCAGAACGGTGCCCCGAGGCTCACCGCAGCCGCGGTGATGAGCCAGCCTAGCAACGACTTGAAGACTTCCAGTAGACCAGTTGGAAGCTCTTTCCACCCAATCGGGAACACCTCCAGTCTTTCCATGTTTCCTGCCTCCAGCTTCGCGACTTCGCCATTCTGCGCTGCCGCCTGCGCCTGAACTGCGATTTGCGTGCGCAACGCGTCGTTTCGCCAGAGTTCTTCGGCAATGTGAATGGTGCTGGCATTGGTCGAAATCGTGACAACAGTCGCGATCACGAAAATCCACACCTTTGCCTTACGCTTGTACCAGCCCGAGACTCTGTTCATGCCTTCGTCAAACCAGCCGGAAAGCCGTTCTTTCAGCGCTTTGGCGGCCGTTTCACTTTCGTCGATCAGCGCGTTCAGAATGTCCTTCAATGGATGATTTTCTTGAATCTTGTCTACAAGATCACGGAGCTCGGTGGCCTCATGCGCGAAGAACGGTTTCTCGTTGCCTTCTCTGGCAACCACTTCCAGCAGAACCGTGCTCAAAGTTTTCGGCTCAATATAGGACGGCAATTTATTCTCTTAGCCAGATTCTTGATCAGTGGATGCGCGTAAACCTTATCGGCATACTCCTTTCCAATCATGTTCCTAATGCCCGACTGCAGGTTTTTCGAGCGCAAGGCGAGGAGACTGGCAATCCACTCTTGGACAGCTGATGCCACCAAGCTCAGGATAACGTAGAAAAATATCAGCCCGAGCCCGACATCGAGGATTGGATGTTCAAACATTGCAGTAATCGCTTCCCTGTGCTGCTCCGTGTTAAGTTGGGATTGTCGTCATCCCGTGCAAATGACGAATCGAACTCGTGCTCGCTCGACTTGTAACCCCGATCCCGCAGTTCCATCGCCGGACGTGAGTGTCTCACCTGATTTCGACTGTCCTTCCGTTTCCTGGCATCCGGACAGCGCTTGATCGGACCACCCGGGCTGGATCTGGTCCTGCACGGGAGCTATCGAATACGCTCACCGCGGACCTCACCACTTGTGCCGCGATCGGTCCAATACTGGCCATTCAGCTCGCGTGGCAAAGCAGGACCTCCGACTACATCAAGCACCAAAGCGCCCAAGTGTGTCCGGCTTCGATCCTGAACCGAAATTCGCGGCTGGTTTCGGAATATTGCGAATACCTGGTAGGTCCCGTCGTCCTTGGCGACGATTCTTGAAGCCACTAAGTCTCCAGCGGACTCCGGCGTCTCCAGACGTAAATGCAGTCGAGTGTAGGTTTGCCGGATTGTGACCTTGGCCTCTATCGGCTGCGGGCGACGGACGGTCTGCGGATCCGTCCAGAGCGACTCGATGAGAAATGTCCAATCCCCGGCCAGGATTGGACGCTTCACAAACCAGCCCTGCAGCAGCCGTTGCTTCCAGACCCATCGATCGAAGAGTGCCATGGCACCGACCGTCGCGCTCACGGCGCCACCAAACGATTTCACCCAGTTCCAAGACAGCGGTTCACCTGCGAGCACGAGCGAAACAGCTACCGATGCCAGTGGCACGGCGACTAGCGCGCTGACCTGAACGCGGTCAATCATCCGCTTTCGACGTAGTTCCAGGCATCGAAGAGAAACTGGTTTGCCTGGGCTCTGGTCCATGACTGAGAGCCGTCGAACAGGAGCTTGATTCCGTTCTCTTCCCTCCATGCGCAGCATGTGGCGTCGGCGCGCGTATATTCCCAGAGATGCGCAATAACGCCTTGCGTCATGTCACGTAGCGAAGGTGGTCCAAAGAGATGATTTGGCGCGTTCCAGATCAGGCTCTCAATCAAGAAAGAGGCCATCGTCCTTGCCGAAGCCACTCCTACATCTTCCATCTCGTGACTGAGCTTCTTCACAATGCGCACTGCCTTCTTGAAACGGCGATTGGTGGAATTGTTCTTCGCCACGCCGTTGTCGTACTGCTGCTGAGGGAAGTTGGTGATTCGACGTCCCGTGTCATCGGTAATTAGAGCGGTGCCTTCGTGATACTGCCAACCGTTGAAGTACAACCGATATGAGAAACACGGCGCGGCATCGGCATCGACCCGCTGGGTGTTCTCGTTGACATCGAACGCCTTGTTGCCGCGCCGGACATTCGCCCGTCCAAACCTATTCACCAGTGCACGCTCGACGTCGTTCTTGTAGCTGCAAAATTTGTAAGTGGCAGGCGTGAATCCTACACTGAGCACGGACACACCGGGCAGAGAGTCGTAGTAATACGCGTCCTCGCAGAGTACGCAGACATCGACGTCACTGTCGTGCCGAACATTGGTGCGATTTCGATAGCTGCCTTGCGGGAAGGTAACCACATTCTTAATCGCAAGCGTCGCATCTGCGGCCACGGCGTCCTTGATGGCACACACCGCACGATTGCACCGGTCCTGCTCCGTCTTGCTAGGCGGCTTGACCATGTGGAGAACACTTTCTCCCAGTCCCGCCTAGTTTTAGTCTGTACTGTCACCGTCACCCCTCGCGTAGTTGAACGCAGCCAAGCGCATGAAGTCGGTATGCCTTCACATCAGTTCAAGATTTGGCAATCGTACGTTGGTGCGCGGACTTGGCACCGACCAGGTCATGGCCTTGAGATCGGCCGTAGACCTGCGGTAAGCTAATACCAAAAATGCTGTCGCCTTACGTGCCCATACTGAGGTAAGGACCGAGGAGGCGACATTCCCGCCCTACCAGTTAAACGACAACAGCCGCATCACGTAAAACCCTTTGGGACGATACCTGAACTGAAAGCATTACTTCTTAGGCAGTCGAACACGCCAGCGCTTCGTGCCGCCCATGTTCTTTATGGTGCCGCAAATTCCGGCCTTTCGCATGGCCTTTGCCGCGCTACCCATGTCTTTCTGCGGGACCTGTAGCACCTTTTGCGGCGCACCACTCTTCTTCAGCCTCCGAGCGGCAGAATTCAACCCTGCAGTTGAACCACTCCGCTCAATTTCCGTAGCTCGCCGACCGCCTTTGGTTAGTGCATCAAGGCGCTGCTTGCCCCTCAAAGGAACCTCGGTTCTGCCTCCGGGACCGGCGGCTCGCCTTTTGGCGCGACGATGTGCAGGCGTCTCTGGCATTGTTCAAATCTCCTTCCCACCTTGCTTTGCATCCCGCTTGGGAGGATGCGGATCAACAGACCACCATCTCAGGTGCTGTCCCACCGACAAAACAGAGATAAAGGAACGGAACCAAGTTTGTCAACTGGGCAAATGTAAATACATTTTTTTGTTTGTGTCATACACAATCGTTGACGGGTGTGTTCACATTTCTCCCGTTTCAAGCTGCCCGTCGCCAGTCGAACAGGTCGGTCATCTGATTGTTCAGTGAGCAGCACCTCAGCGCCATGATGTTGTTGGCGCCGGTTAACGACCAGCGCGCACCACTCTTCTTCATCCGTCCGCAGATCACCGATTTGCAGCCGCCCTCGATCACTCCCGAACCCACCGGCATGCCCTTCGCACGGTATTCATCGTAGCGCATCCTGTGGATGTTGTTGCGGAAATAGCCGATGCACTTCGCGACCGCATCATGCACTGCCGCGTACGGCGACAACTCCCGGATCACCGGTTCGACCTTGCCGGCCTTGAGCAGCGCCTTCAACCGCTCGTAGAGGCGCTCCTCCGCCACCGGGTCCGTCTCGACCGCCCGGACCGCATCGTGCAGGTATTCCAGCGCGTGGAACTGGTCGAGGATCCAGGTCACCTCGCCACTGCCGAAGACCTTGTCCGCAGTGTTCTCGATCCATGCAGACGCGTCCGAGACGATCACGATCTCCCGTGCCTCATGCGCCCCGCGCCTCAGCGCCTCGCGCTCAAGGCGTGCCTCAAAGGCGGACATCCCGCATTCAGGGGCCGCGGCACTGTCAATCGCCGCCGACTGTGTGATGCTCCCCTGCACCGTCGCAGCCTTGCCGGTCTTCGGATCCGGTTCCATCTCGTAGAACCGCAGAAGCTTCGCCTCGCGGGTCTTCGAGCCGCCGTCCTCCTGCTTGCCGGCGCGGCCCTCAAGCACCTCCTTGCGCATCGGAACCCCGGTGCCGTCGATCGATACATGGATCCGCTCCGGAACCTCGCCCACAGGCGCGACGTCCTCGCGCTCGAAACGCACAGCGTCCCCGCCAAGCTCCACAACCTTGCTCCACAGGCGCGTGCAGCCGACGGAGATGCCCGACAACTCATTGAGAAGATGGGCAGACTTGCGATTGGGAACCTCAACCGCCAGTTCCGCAATCATCCGCTCAACGCCCGGCGACATCGAGGTCCCCTCAAGACCCAGGTAGTCGTCGAGCGGAACCTTGCTCTCGCCGCAACGACGACAGTAATAGTACCTCCTCATCAAGGTGACTTCGCCCACCCGCGTCAAAAAGGTCTTCGGGACCTTCTGGCGCCGCCGCTTCATCCTCCGCCCGCATTTCGGGCACTCCGGAGCAGGAAGCTCCGCGTCCTTGCCTTCCAGAAGCGACCGGTAGAGCGCCGCAGACCCCGCCAGCGCGGTCTCCCGAAGCTGCAACTCAATCGCGTCGAGATCAGGGCGCGCACGCGTCAACTCACCCGCAACGCGACCGAAATCCCGGTCAAGGGCTTCGGAAACACCGCTCCGCACCAATCCCTCCACAGCCTCCTCACTCCCGTCCTCCCCCGCGGAACCGGCCAGCGAAAACGGCGCCTGAAACAGAGCAATCCGCTCCCGCAACGCCGCAAGTTCCGAACCCGAAACAACCCGGACCTCAACATCCCGCCCGTCGCAGCCATGATGAACCCAGACACCATCGCAGTGCGTCAATACACCCGGATGCGTGGTGGCCACCTCCGGCCCAAGCTTCAGCAATGCTTCCGCGATGCCCGCGTCCCGGTATCGGGCATCATCCTTTCCCTTGTCATGCCTGTCGGTCATCTGCTCGTCTTCCTGCCTGTGATTTTCTTGTTCTCGGCGCATCCCGCAGCCGTCAAAGCCGAAGTGAAACACCGCAGGAATCAAGACAGCAAACGAATCACCGCGCAAGCCCCAAATCAAAACTGTGGAGAAAAACGAACGCACCCATCGTTGACAGCTTGACTGGCACCCGATTGCGACCTAGTTTATGGAGGTGTCGGATATGGAACTCTATCGTCGCCTAGGCAGGGCTGTCGCGGATAAGCGCCGACGGCTCGGACTCACGCAGAGTGCCGTCGCGGATAAGCTCGGCCTCTCCAGAGCCTCAATCGCCAATCTCGAGAATGGCCGTCAACGTATCATGGTGCATCAACTCTTTGCCCTCGTGAACATCTTGAGGCTCAAGTCGATATTAGACCTCGTCCCCGAAAATTGGGTACCCCCGGAACCTTTGCCGAACATCACGATCAGCGGGTTGCGCTTAAGCCCACAGCAACAGTCAGCAGTCGAGGCCATGCTCGCATCCGCATTCGCGGATGACCGTTTGAAGAAGCGTTAGCCATGATCCGAAGCGCCGACAGGGACAACGCTCGCCGAAATGCTCAGGCGTTGCTTGACCGATTTTCCATCGAAGCCGCACCTGTGCCGGTCGAGCGTATTGCAAGGTCACTGGGCATTCGGGTTGAGTACGCTCCGTTGGACGATGAACTCTCTGGGCTCGCGCACATTCGTGATGACGTGCCGATTATCGGCGTCAATGCGCTGCATGCCTCGACACGCCAACGATTTACTCTCGCGCATGAACTGGCTCACATTCGTCTTCACCGAGACGAGCTAGAAGTCGCCGTACATGTTGACCGCGGCTCACTCCGGCGGGATGGGCTCGCCGCACAGGGAGTGGACCCGATCGAAATAGAAGCGAACGCGTTTGCCGCAGAACTGCTGATGCCCGTATGCCTTCTGATATTAGAACTCGAACGTCATCCGGTGGACTTGGAGGATGACGACGCCGTTGACGCTCTCGCAAAACGATTCAGGGTGAGCGAAGCTGCCATGCGGTATCGACTGACCTCTCTAGGAGAGTCTGAGTGAGTTTCGTCATCTACGATGTCGAAACCACAGGCCTAACGAAACGATTCGATCAGATCGTACAGTTCGCAGCTGTTCACACGGACTCGGACCTGAACGTGAGGGACCATATCGAGATTGGCTGCCGCCTGATGCCTCATGTCATCCCCTCGCCCCAAGCGATGCAGGTTACGGGAATTCGGATAGAGCAACTGCTCGATGCTTCCCTCCCTTCGCACTATGAGATGGTCACGGAGGTCCGACGCAGCCTCGAATCCTGGTCCCCATCCATGTTTCTCGGGTTCAACTCCCTTTCGTTCGACGAGGAATTCCTACGCCAGGCATTTTACCTGTCTCTCTATAACCCATACCTGACAAATACGTCGGGCAATGCCCGGGCAGACGTCCTGAATCTCTGCCGCATGACCGCCGCCATTAGGCCCGATGTCTTGAAGCCCGGGACTGACGACGACGGCCGAAAGAAATTTAGGTTGAAGTTGCTTGCTAAAGCAAATGGCATTACCGCACCGATGTCGCATCACGCCATGGCAGACGTCACTACAACATTGGCTCTTTGTCAGCTCATCAAGAACGGTGCATCCGAAGTATGGTCTCAGTTTCTGAAATTCAGCCAAAAGAGCTCTGTTGAATCCTTCATTACCGATGAAGACGCCTTCTTGGTTTCAGAGACAATCGGCAACGACCATCGCGCGCGCGTCGTAACCCTAATTGGGAGACATGCCGAGCAGCCAACAAAGCACTTTTGCCTCGACGTCAACACCGATTTGGATATGCTTCAGGGCATGTCCGACGGCGAACTAGTCAATTTATGCGGAAGCTCGGCTCGCCCGATCGTGACAATTCGCACGAACGCCGCACCCACGTTATGGGCGCTGTACGAAGCTGAACCCAGCCATTTTGCACCCTTCGAAGACGAAGCGGAAGTCCTAGATCGTGTCCAGCGTCTAAGGGCAGACAAAGATTTCCTGGAAAGACTTCGACATGCGGCGCAGTCCGCAGAACCGGATTTTCCGCCTTCTCCGCATCTAGAAGAACAGATCTATGGGCATACATTTCCGTCCCGAAAAGATGAAAACCTCATGCATGAGTTTCGGGCAGCCTCTTGGGAAGAACGCGCCGTCCTGGCGCGACAATTCAGCGACTCAAGGTATCGTCGCATTGCACTCCGGCTCATTTTTTTCGAACACCCTGGCTTGCTTACGATCGAAAACCAAACCGCTATCGACGACGCCATGCGGAGACGACTAATGCCTGCTCCCGATGCAAACGTACCCTGGCGTTCGATCCCGGAGGCAAGGCGGGATTTGGAAGCTCTCTTGGATTCGGATTTGCACGAGTTAGAACAGACGACCTTTGCGGGTTATTTGGATTATCTCGAAGAACGCGCGAAACCCGTTAGCTTGTTTTAATTTGATTGAGTTTGTCAAACGTCATGAATTCTTCGAGCACTGCCTGCCCTGTGTAACTTTCGGCTAACGCGCTTACGCTGCTATCGCCCCCATCTCACGAAGAAAACGTGACGGCTGCTTCGACCACCCCTGAACACGAGCGGCATACGTCAGCGTCAGCGTTTCTTGGGCTCTTGTAATGGCGACAAAACAATTTCGCCGCTCTTCCTGCATTTCGCGGCTTTCAGCCCCCTTCTTGAGCGCTGCCCAACTTGGAAGTTGATCTTCGACCATTCCAACAAGATATACATGGTCAAATTCCATACCTTTGGATGCGTGGATGGTGAAGCACGGGATTGCATCCTTCGGCGGAGTTGGCGATTTGGAACGAAGATCCAGTTCCTGCAACAAAAGATGCAGTGTCACTTCCTGCTTTCCATACTGTGTCGAAATTTCTGTTACGAGTTGATTCCAAGTATCTTTCTCTTCTTGGTACACATTAAAGATACTAACAGTATCTGGCGCAATGTCAGGAAGTCTATCCAGCCATTTAAACGCTTCGTCTTGAAAACGCCAAAAATCAAATCGCTCGGATAGGGTTGGGACAGCCTCAACGAGAAATTCTCGGGTCGCCACAGTAAGCACTTCCCGGTTAAGGGCTGCGTCACGCCAGCTTCGAAGGAAATCACCGTCCCCCGCGCTCGCACGAGACATGATGTCACGTACATTCAGGTCTATCCCTTCAAGCGTGAAGAATGACTTGCAAACAAGCCTCAGATGCTCACGACTGCTGCGCGCGTTCGCAAGACGGAGTATTGAATGGAGCCATTGCAGAGAAGCGCTCTCAAATTCGTTTTTTCGTGTAGCGAGGTATCCAGACACGCCGTGCACTTCAAACGCTTCGATCACCTCTTCGAGCAATTTTCTGGTGCGCGCCAAAACGACGCTTTTTATACGTTCGGCTGCTGGTCTTCCCGCAATGTCTTTCGCTACCCAATCCGCCTCCTGACGGAAGTCGTGGAAGTGCCGAATACATATGACATCGTCATCGGTTGTCGATTTATGAGCCGTCAAAATACCCTTTTCGGCAAATCGCCCAAAGTTATGTGCAATAAGATTGTTGGCCAACTCAACCACAGCCGGTGGGCAGCGGTAATTCTCCGGAAGCTGAAGCAACTCCATAACAAAGTCATCTCTGAGCGACCAAAGCCTCTCAGGACTCGCCCCGTTCCACTGGTAAATGATCTGATCATCATCGGCGACAACAAATAGGTTCTTAGTCTCTGAATTAACCAAACGTGACAGAATTTTGTATTGGGATAGATTCGTATCCTGAAATTCATCAACACATATGTAAGGGTATATTCGCTGTATTTGTTTTCTGACACCATCGCGCCTTTCGAGCAATCCTAGCGCTTCGGCGATAAGTCCGACAAAATCTAGTGAATTCCGCTCAATCATTAACGCCCTATAGCTCCGATACACTTCCGCCAAGGCTTCCGACTCGTTAATCGATCCTCGCCTCAAAACTTCCAATGCTTTCTCTGGAGCGATATCATTTTCAATCATCCTAGATATAAGCGGTAGCAATCTCTCACTTCTCAGGCCCAGTTCTTCGACTTTAACGCCATCTATCGCTTCGTCGAGAAGAGAATGTCGATCGGCTTCCTGAGACAGGATGGTAAAGTCCGGCATTAAGCCGATGTGATGGCCATGCTGACGCAGCAAATCCGCTGCGAACGAATGAAACGTGGTCAAGTGGGTTCGTTCGCCTGCGCTTGGAACCAGCTCCGCAATCCTTTTGCGCATTTCGGCGGCCGCTGCATTCGTGAATGTGAGCCCAAGAATTCTAAAGTACTTGTCGGGCGTAGCCTCGATGAGACGGGCAATACGATAGGTAAGGACCCGCGTCTTACCCGATCCCGGGCCAGCCAGAACGAGCAAGGGGCCGTCATCCCACTGCACCGCTTCCAATTGGTTTTCATTGAGAGTGGAAAAATCGATCATCAGCTGGCCCTCCTCGCCAAATCTCGGGATTGCTCAATGACCTCTTGAAGCAATTTCGGTACCGCATTTTTTCCGATTCTGACTATTCTTTCGGACACAACCAACGCGTTTTTGGGTTTCGAATTTTTTTGTTGCGCTCCAACTACTTGCTTCCAGTAATCAATTGTTCCTTGATCGGCAGTGACGCTGGCACGTTTTTGATCGGAGACGCTATCTTCATAAATTTCTCCGTATCCCTCCATGCACAGAAACACTTCCATTGTGCCGTGATCCAAAAGCCGAATGTGATCGTTCTCTGTCCTGCCGTTTAATTGAGCTTGGGCAGATCTTTTGTAGGATTCGCCGGCATCATCATTGTCAGCGAGAACGACCCACTCAATGCCAAGCTGATCCGCTAACTTGATAAACTTCTCGACACCAACTTGGGCAAACTCGATGCAGGACACACCGTCAACGTAGAGGTCATATGTCATTGCCCGGGCGCATTCGACAACCAGAAGGGCTTCCGTCTCGCCTTCAACCAGCAGCCAACAGCGAGAAAAAAGAAGGCTGCCGCGGGTAGAGCGAATTTGATAGTCGAGCTTATTGGCCTCATCCTGGGTCAGAACCCCTTTTTCCACCTGATGGACCGATATCTTCCCATTCGTTCGACGAAGCCGGCGGATTTTGTCAAGCGGTACGCCAGCAAGCAGATCACCGGAATGTGTCGACAAGAGCTTCTGCCCGGAGAGCGACTGGAGCATCTGGCCGACCGCTTTGATGGCCGACGGGTGGAGGTGAGCCTCCGGTTCTTCTAGGGCAAGAAGCGGCTCAGCGTGATCGCCATAGCCTTCTACGATTTGGCTTCGGAGAAACGCATCAAAGAGGCAAATGACGGCGAAGCTTTGTGTTCCGCTACCGTGCCTTACAATCGGAATCTGCGCCCCTGTTTTTGAAGCGAGATTAACTTGCGTGCGCGACAAGATGTCGAACACCTTGGACGGGACAGCATCGATCGAGACCGGGTCTGCATTGCCAAGCGGCAATAGGTCGGCTGTTTGACGTAGGCGATCCTTGACGGTGTTGAATGCCGCGTGCTTTTCAAGGACCTTCCTGTTCAGTTCCAAAAGCGCCGCTTCCAACTCCTTCCGCGCGTCTTCGTCAATATCAAGCGACCTGACGAATGGCCCCCAGAACGGCGACCTAGCGCGAAATTCCTGCGCCGCATCACGCAAAGAAGCCAGATAAAACGCAGGCACAAGTTGCCGTAAATTTGTGAGATATCTTGGCAACTTTGCTGTTGTTAAGGGGGCTCCCACTAAATTCAAAAAATTGTAGTCGGTCGCATAGTCACCAATTGCCGAGTCAAACCCGCTTGTAACTTGCAACGTAACGCTCCGTAGATCGTTCATGTCAACTTGTTCGGCAGGACCCAAAAGCTGGCTTATTTCGTCCGCCCACTCATTCTCTTGCCTCTCTGCGAACCGAAGAGTTATTTCGATGGGAGGAGACGTTGACGGCTCTGAGGTAGCATTAGGAAGGTAATAGTCGTACTCGTCAAAAACGGCTCCCCGCCGGGTTAAGGTGCGAGTGAGGCAAATTCGGATCGCGTCAAGTATTGTAGATTTGCCCGCGTTGTTCTCACCTATCAATACGCATATGTTATCCAAGGAAAAAGATAGTTCCTCAATTCCCCGAAAATTTTTTATGTTGAGCTGCGTCAATTGCATTAGTGCAGAGTCCGGTTGAATTGAAACCGAATCCGGAGACATGTGAAACCGGTTCCGGCTTGTTGGAACCTAGTTTTTCCGTTCAACCGGTTTGTTTTAGGCCTTCTTTCATCTTTGTGGCGCGGCGACCAAAGGTCGCTCACGACCGGGAATTGTAGGATCCGCTGGCGAGGTGCGCAAGCGGGCGACGGCAGACCAGATCATGGGCGGAGCGCACCCTCATAACGCTGATGCAACCCTTGGTTTGGACTGCCATGGCGACGGAAACCCTTTAGAATTAAGACCTGGCACCGCAGGTATTTGATCCGTTGTTGGTCCCGGACGTCCGGCGGCCATCGCATCAGGGTCGCGGACTGCGGTCAGACCTGGCGGGGCTTCGCGAAGGGAGTCACCCGTCAGCGTGATGGTGTGGGCATAGCTGACGATCCAGGCGACGATGGCGTCGGCGGTGGTCCCCACTCTGACGAGACAATGCCAACGCTCGACGGGGATTTGCGAGGCGATCATGGTCGACGCCCTGCGGTCGCGATGTTCGATCACATCGAGCATGTCCCGCCGGCCGGCTGGGTCAAAGGCCTGCAGCCCCAGTCGAGAGAAGGATCAAATGGCGGCGAGCCGTACGTTACGTTCGGCTGCGCACGCTCAGTCCGCACTTCGTTTCCAGTTCCTTGAGAAACGCCACTACCGGTGGCGCATCGACCTGCTCGAAGTCCAGCTTCGAGGGTTCCCAGTCAAGACGCAGTTGGGCGAAGCCCGGAAACTGGCGAAACGTATCCCTTTAGAAACTGATGGTTTGCGAGCTCGCCTGGCGCTGTTGCATCAGGTACCGGGTGAAGAATTGTTCCAAAAGGGGAACCAGGCTGATTCCGTGGGACATGCTCGGTCCTCCCGGCGACCTTTGAGGCAACGCATGGCTTTGCGCATCAACTCCGGAGACCACTTCAGGTAGCACTGCTAATGCCGACAATTCAATAACGCCAAGCAAATTGTGACAGATTGTTGAATCAACGGGTTCAGGGTCGTATTCATTCGGCAATAACGGCCCCGATAGTCACCCCGACGGCTGTGCAACCACAAATTCAGCGCCCAGCCCGATACGGGACAGTTCCCGCGACACGAGCAAGTCCTCGACCACACTCATCGTTTCGTCATCAATTCCGGGACGATCCGCCAAGCCCACCCTTCTCTCCCGAATGTGTTGCCGTATGCCACTCTCGGCAACTCGAAGCTGCCGTGGGAGAAGTTGAAGAACGTCTGCCAATGTCGCTCGAGCCATATCAACCACAGATTGATAGCGCGGTTCTTCAAACGACCTCTGCAGCTGGCCGATGATATCTTCGAATCTGAACGCGCGAATTTCTCTTGGTTCGGAACAGAACCAAGCGTACGAAAGACCCTCACGATACGCTACGACATGCTGTTTATCATCAGGCAATGGGCCCATTTCGCTCGGCGAAAACAACACCGATCGCATATGCACTTCCGCGGATTTGTACGTGGCGTTGAACAGTCCCGTCGAACTCAGTGCCGGCGTCGCGTAGAACACCGAATGAGGATGTCGGTGTTCATGTTTCATCAGCAATTCGTGCTGTCGCGAAGCAGATCTTTTCATCAAATACATGCGATAAAACGGGACCATAATTCCCGTCAGGGAATGTTTCGAAATCTCGGCCGCCGTATCCCGGATCATCAGATCAGGCAATTTGTACTGCAAGTATAACGGACAGCCTGGAAATCCTATGCGGACATCGTATCCGAGCCGACCTTCGTCGTACAGGTTCGGGAAGTATGGCGCCTTATCGATGGCCGTTGATGCCGAACGGATCAGGTTTTCGGTAAACGCATAACCAAACGAAAATTCCGTGTAACCGAGCTTCATATGGTAAACTCCATCATGGCAACTGCACAGCAGCTACTCAGCAAATCTGCAAGCGGCCATATGCGCCGCGCCAAATTATGTGCTCAAGCTCGTCCGCAGAGCACAAGCTGCACATAAATCGTGCATCCATCTACTCCCGGCAGACGCTGTGATCCCATGCGCCTACGAGCCTGTCTCCCTTTCCGAATTGTTCGATCCCAACGAAAACTGTCTCAGTCTCGGCTCCAGATTAGGCCAGCACCCATCGCCCCAATGTTACGCTTTATAGTGACACGTCACCCAACCACGATCACGTTCTCCGTCATCGTCACTCTGACTTTCATCACATTGGGAAACCTTGGGTGACCACCGCCAACGGTCACCTCACGAAAAACCAGCTGCCTGCCAACAGAGCCAACAGAGACACCGTAGCCGCGCCACACAACGACCACCGCGCCCCTTCGCTCCGCCTCTCCATCGCCGGCAGGCACTTCGAGCCATCCCTACAACGCCACCCATTTCGACCAGAACTCGACTTCCGCACCCACTGGCCATCGGGCACCTCATAACGTCTCGTTTTGCTTTGAATTCGCTTTTTTCACCCTCACGTTAACTTCATGAAGCACGGAATGTAAAAAAAGCGGACCCCCACTATCGTATTGAAAAAAAAGGCTTGATTTGGTTGCGGGGGTAGGATTTGAACCTACGACCTTCAGGTTATGAGCCTGATGAGCTACCGGACTGCTCCACCCCGCGACAACTTCGGGCTGCGTTTCGGTTTCCGGCGGTGCAGGAGCCTTGCCGCAGCAAATATCCATCGTTCAGTTCGGAGAGACGTATCCAGCCCTTTCCAGGTTTGGCAATGACCTACTCTCCCACGCCTTGAGACGCAGTACCATCGGCGCGACGGTGCTTAACGGCCGAGTTCGGGATGGGATCGGGTGTTTCACGCGTGCTATGATCACCAAACCAGGAAAGAACTGGATACGATACACGAGACTCGGGTTCGTGGTTCGTCTTCCCGAACCGTCTGTCTTTCCTTTTTCTTCCATTCCATGCCAGCCTGCCGGCCGCCGTCACCGCCCCGGAAAAAGGGGCGAAAACCTGGCCTTTACTGGATCGAAATCAAGCCATTCGGGCAATTAGTACCGGTCAACTGAACGCCTTGCAGCGCTTACATTCCCGGCCTATCGACGTGGTCGTCTTCCACGGCCCTCATGGGAGACCTTGTTTCGAGGGGGGCTTCCCGCTTAGATGCTTTCAGCGGTTATCCTGTCCGATCATAGCTACCCTGCACTGCCGTTGGCACGACAACAGGTCCACCAGTGGATCGTTCACCCCGGTCCTCTCGTACTAGGGGCAACTCCTCTCAAGTCTCCGACACCCACGGCAGATAGGGACCGAACTGTCTCACGACGTTCTAAACCCAGCTCACGTACCTCTTTAAACGGCGAACAGCCGTACCCTTGGGACCTGCTTCAGCCCCAGGATGAGATGAGCCGACATCGAGGTGCCAAACACTGCCGTCGATATGGACTCTTGGGCAGTATCAGCCTGTTATCCCCGGCGTACCTTTTATCCGTTGAGCGATGGCCCTTCCACTCGGGACCACCGGATCACTATGGCCGACTTTCGTCTCTGCTCGACCCGTCAGTCTCGCAGTCAGGCGGGCTTCTGCCATTGCACTCAACGAGCGATTTCCGACCGCTCTGAGCCCACCTTCGCGCGCCTCCGTTACTCTTTGGGAGGCGACCGCCCCAGTCAAACTACCCACCACACAGGGTCCCGGATCCGGATGACGGACCGCGGTTAGACACCAAGCAGGCCAAGGGTGGTATTTCAAGGGTGACTCCACCGGGACTTGCGTCCCGACTTCGACGTCTCCCACCTATCCTGCACATGGTATGCCTGATGCCAGTGTGAAGCTGTAGTAAAGGTGCACGGGGTCTTTCCGTCTAACCGCGGGAAGCCTGCATCTTAACAGGCAATTCAATTTCGCTGAGTCTGCATTGGAGACAGCGGGGAAGTCGTTACGCCATTCGTGCAGGTCGGAACTTACCCGACAAGGAATTTCGCTACCTTAGGACCGTTATAGTTACGGCCGCCGTTTACTGGGGCTTCAATTCAGAGCTCTCACCCCTCCTCTTAACCTTCCAGCACCGGGCAGGCGTCAGACCCTATACATCGTCTTGCGACTTCGCAGAGCCCTGTGTTTTTAGTAAACAGTCGCTACCCCCTGGTCTGTGCCCCCGACCTGAAGTTGCCTTCGGGCCGGGCCTCCTTCTCGCGAACTTACGGAGGCATTTTGCCGAGTTCCTTCAATGCAGTTCTCTCAAGCGCCTTGGTATGCTCTACCTGTCCACCTGTGTCGGTTTAGGGTACGATCTTGATGGAGGGCTATTTCCAGGAACCGTCCGGCTGCACCA
>OZ219901.1:40000-213029 GCA_964291635.2 Paracoccaceae bacterium
AGTTCTGACTGAGGTCCATCCCGTCATACAGCGACGCGACCTCCTCGGCATAGCCGTTGAACATAAGCGTCGGTTTGCGCTTGGCAAAGAACCCCTTCCCGACCGGGCGTTCCGAAGCCTGTGACCATCGGGGGTGATGCACCTCCGGATTGACATTGGAATAGAAAGCCGTACTCCCGCGGACTCTGCATGTTCCAGGTCGTCGGGGGCTCCTCTTCCGTCAGCGTCATCCGGACGATGGCCTTGATCGACTTGAAGCCGTATTTCCAGGGAACCACCAGGCGCAGCGGGGCGCCGTTCTGGTTGGGCAGCTCTTCGCCGTAAAGACCGGTTGCGAGGATCGTCAGCGGATGCATCGCCTCGTCGAGTCTCAGCCCTTCCCGGTACGGCCATTCGAGGAGGCGGGAAGACTGGCCAGGCATCTCCTCGGGACGGAACAGAGTCTCGAAGGCCACGTAGCGCGCGCCCGGAGTCGGGTCTGCCCGCGCAATCAGTGTTCCGAGCTCGAAACCGATCCAGGGAACGACCATTGACCATGCCTCGACGCAGCGGAGCCGGTAAATCCTCTCCTCGAGCGTGACGTCCTTCAGGATGTCCTCGAGATCGTAGGTGCCGGGATTGTTGACCATGCCGTCGATCACGACGGACCACGGCTTCGTCGTCAGGCCGCCAGCCCGTTTCGCGGCATCATCCTTGCCCGTGCCGAATTCATAATAGTTGTTGTAAGTGGTGATCGCTTCGAGCGGTGTGAGTTCCTCGTCTGTCGAGTAAATGCTCGGCACCGCGTCGATCGCCGCCGAAGAGATCGACGGCGCGAGGCCGGCCGCGATGGAACCGCCTCCGACCGCCATGGCTGCGACGAACCGACGCCGGTTCAGGAAGTCTTCTCGTGGCGTGACATCGGAATACTTCAGGTCTGACATGTTCTTCTCTTTCAGTTTCGTCTCCGCTCCGGAGAGCGTGGATTGGTCCCGTGTTCAGCTCTTTCCCTACTAAATAGGCTGGTCCGAGGGCAAAACACCGTCTCTCACGGTATTGTTGAAATTGTTTCAATCCCGCCTGTCAGGGATTCTCCCGCCGATCCGGGCGAAGCCTTCCCGGATCGATCGCAGACGCCTTTCCGAAACCCGCATTCAGGAATGCCGTCTCGATCTCGATGAAAACGAAATGGAAATCGGCAAAGTCAACATACGGTCGGGGCACGTTCGATACCGCGAGGAAATGCGAACGGCAATCGAGATGTTTATCGCCTCCCCTTTCCAGGAAACGGGCACGGCCGGTCAGTGTCAGCCGCGCCCTGTCCAGAGGATCACCGGATTCGTCGAATTCGCCGACCAGCAGCGAACACTTCGGGTTGGCCCGGAGCGCCCTCGTGTGCATCGACAGCTCCGATACCAGGACATACACCTCCCCACCCGGCGTCGCGCCGACGGCAACCCTGCTGACATGGGGGTGACCCGTTTCGTGATTGATGACCCCAAGGGCGCCGGTCGTTGAAGATTCGATCAACCGGCGGGCGATGTTTTCGGGAGACGGGTTCGTCATCGGCAAGCCCTCCGATGATGTTTCGCGGCCTCGTCAGTCATCGCGACCGGGCCGGGAAGCGGAGCCCCAGTGGCTGCGGCCGCTCCGGCTGCGTGTACGAATCCGAAAGTTCGCAAGGCCTTGTTCATGTTTCCGTCTCGATCGCAGGGCGGCTGTCACTCGCCATTACCGTCCGTCCCTGCCGGGCGTGACATTCGCGCCTGCTCAAATTTCCGGTTCCATTTCTGGGGCGGGAATTCTCCGGGTCGAAAGGCGGTTTCTCGAGAATTCGGGCAGGATACCTGGTGCCCAGGATCTCGACCTCCAAATTGCCAGGGGTCGCCCGATCCTCGAGATAGGCAAATGCCACCGAAAAACCGACCCGGAACCCGAAACTCCCGGAGGTTACCATTCCGACCGGGCGCCCGCCGAGCAGCACTGGATGACCGAAAAACGGGTCGACCTCATCGTCGCCGCATTCGACCCTCAGCAACGCCAGGTCCATGCGCTGCCGGCCGGTTCCGTCCGGCCGGTTTCGGACCGTCGCGTGCCCGCCAGTCAATTCATCGCCAGCCGTGCGCGTTGACCGCGAGAGGCCGGCCTCGCCAAGCGTACGCTCCGTCGTCAGTTCCGTGCCCCAGCCCGGATAACCCTTCTCGAGACGCATGGAATCGATCGCGTAGGCCCCGAAAGGTCGAAGTCCGAGGGGAATTCCCTTCATCTCCACTGCCTGGAAGAGCTTGCGCATCAGACGGGACTCCACGTGCAACTCCCAGCCCGTCTCGCCGGCATACGAAAGGCGCATCGCGAGCAACGGGACTCCGGCGACGTGAACGCACCGACAGGTCATCCACGGAAACGCCTTGGTTGAAAAGTCATGGCCGGAATCTGCCAGTTGCCGCATCAGTTCCGGCGAGTTCGGCCCCGCGATCGCGAGAACACCGAATGAGTCGGTGACGTTCTTCAAGGCAACGTCGTGTCCGCGGCACCCTTGCTCAAGGATCGCTTCGTCGATCTGTTCGGCGGCCGCCGCGGACGTCAGCCACGCCCGGTCATCTGCGATCATGGAGACGGCAAATTCCGATTGAACGCCGTGCTCATCGCTCAGCACGTGCATGAGGCCAACGCGGCCCGGGTCCGGTGCGCGATGCGCCCCGAGGTTGTCGAGCGCTTCCCGGGTCCCCGGCCCGGAGATCTCGAATTTCGACAGGGCAGACAGGTCGGCGTACCCGACACGGCTGGTCACGGCCCCGACTTCGCCCGCGACCGCGTCGAACCAGCCGGTCCGCCGAAAACTCGGCGGGCAGTCGCCCGTTCCGTTCACATCGAACCAGTTCGGGCGCTCCCAGCCGTTCACTGCGCCCATGATTGCGCCCCGGGCGACGAGATCATCATGGATCGGTGACAGGCGTTTCCCCCGCCCGGCCGGGCGTTCTTCCCTCGGAAAATGGATCCCGAACTGTTCGCCAAAGCACTCGATCGCCTTGTCGAGCTGGAAGCTGCGATCAGCCCACGAGCCGAACCGGCGCGGATCGACGGCAAGGGCATCCATCGGCGGCGCTCCGCGGCGCATCCACTCCGCAAGAAACCAGCCTGCCCCGCCGCCCTCCATCACGCCCATCGAGGACCCGGTCAGCAACCAGGCGCCGGGCATCCTTCCGGCAGGACCGATCAAGGGGTTCGCGTCCGGCGAAAACGTTATCGGCCCGTTGACGATCGTCCGGATTCCCGCGGTCTCCAGTACAGGGATTCTCGCCATTGCCGCCTCGACGATCGGAGCGACCCGATCGAGATCCGGCGGCAGCAGCTCGGCGCCGAATTCCTCAGGGACTCCGTCGACCGACCACGGTCTTCCGTCCGCCTCGTAGGGCCCGATGATCAGGCCGTCGCGCTCCTGCCTGACGTACCAGCTTTCATCCGGATCCCGGATGATCGGCAACTCGCCAGCTTCGGACCTCCTTCGCTCGACCAGGGCCTCGATCGCATCCGTGACGAGATACTGGTGCAGGATCGGAACGATCGGGACGTCCACCCCCATCATCTGCCCGACATCATGTCCCCAGGTACCGGCTGCGTTGACGACCTGCCGCGCCCGGATGGCGCCGCTGCCGGTCTCGAGAATCCAGCGGCCGGCCTCCCTCCTGATTTCGGTGACGGGCGTCCAGCACCTGATTTCGCCACCCTGCTTCCGCGCTGCCTTCGCCAGTGCGCGGGTCGCAAGGGCCGGGTCGACATGCCCGTCGAAGGGTTCATGGATTCCGCCGAGCAGCCCGTCGGTCCGGGCCAGCGGGTGCAGTTTCCCGATTTCTTCCGGAGTCACCAGCCGGAGCCCATGTCCGGCGTAAGCCGAAAGCCCCGCGACATGGGCGAATTCGTCCATGCGATCCTGGCGGCGGGCCAGTCTCAACGCGCCGGTCGGATGAAACCCGGTCGGAAGACCCGTCTGTTCCGGCAGAATGTCCCGGTACAGGCGCACCGAATACGCCCGCAACTCCTGGATCGTCGGATGATGGGCGAAGTGGGTACACAATCCGGCGGCGTGCCAGGTGGATCCATGGGTCAGGTCGTGTTTCTCGACAAGGACGACGTCTTTCCAACCTGAACGGGTCAGGTGATACAGCAGCGACACCCCCATGATCCCGCCACCGATGATCGCGACATGTGCGTCGGTCATGCGCGCATCCTTTCGCCTTCCGGATCGTAGGGAGGCCGGAGCAACGGAATGGCCCGGTAGAGGTTTCCCCCGATGTCGACCTCAAGCTGTCTCTGACAAGTTACAACGAGCGGCTCTCCTGCTTCGATGTCGATCAGACCGAAGGCGAGCGACAGTCCGGTACGGGGACCCCGGGCTCCGGAAGTCGTCAGGCCGACGGGGCGGCCATCCTCCAGGATCGGCTCGTCATGCAGCGACAACGGCTCACCTGCCAGGCGTAGCAGCATGAGCCGGCGCGTGACCGGTTTCCGCCGCTCCAGGGCCTGCTCTCCGATGAATGACCGGCCGGTTCCGCTCTGCCTGACCGTGAATCCCAGGCCTGCCTCTTCGGGCGCCAGGTCCGGTCCGATGTCATGACCCCAGTGCCGGAACGCCTTTTCCATCCTGCAGCCATCGAGAGCGAAATAACCGAGATGACCTGCAGCCGTTGCTGACAGGGCATCTAACACCGAAGGCGCGTCCTCGATCCGGGCGAAAATCTCCCAACCGCGTTCACCCGTATAACTCACCCGGTTGGCACGGACGGATCGCCCGGAAATTTCGACCTGTCGCGACGTCATGAAAGGGAACGCGTCCCAATCGGAGCCCGCGATTTCCGAAAGCAATTCCCGTGACCGCGGACCCGCGACCCCAATGACCACCTCGGATTCGGTTGCGTCGTTTATGCTGACATTCATCCGCCTTGCGTGGCGTCGCCAGTCGCCCGAGCTCCTTCCAGCGCAAGCCGGCCGCAAGCACGATCCGAAAGGCCGAGGACCCGGTTCGCGTCACGGTCGCGTCAGCCTCGATTCCGCCCCTGTCATTCAGCATCAGGGTGTAGGCGACCCCGCCAGGTTCCAGGTCAACCCGCCCGGCGCAGATGCGGTGGATAAATGCGTCTGCGTCAGGCCCCGTCACGTCGATCTTCGTGAAAGGGGAAAGATCGATCAGCGCGACGCCGTCTGCCATCGCGCGGGCTTCACGCTCGGCGATCGGGTACCAGGGCTGGCTGCCGTACGATCGGAGGCAGATCCCGCTCTTCCGCGGACCGTGCATGCCACTGACCCCGTTCCCATCCGCCGGTCACGCCGAATACGGCTCCCCGTTCCGCCCACCGATGATGCAATGCGGACTTCCGGAGGTTGCGGCCCGCGCGGGGCTGCTTGTAGGGCCAGTGCATCGCCATGACATCGCCGACCGCCTCTGCCATGCGCGCACGCATGTGCTTCCGTGATGCCGCTTTCGGATCGGCGCGCCCGATACTGATTTCCCACATGTCCTCGCCGGGGAATTCGTCGACAATCCAGTCGGCGAGCGCGCGCCCGATTCCGTACGACGACATGATCCCGACGGAATTCATCCCGGCCGCAACGTACAGGCCGCCGATATCCGGTGCCTCGCCGACCAGTGGGCGTGAATCGGAGGTGAAACTCTCCGGGCCGTTCATGAATCTCTGTACACCCGTTCGGCGCAAGTCCGGAACGAGATCCAGTGCCGCGTCCATGAAGGGTGAGAACTGTTCCCAGTCTTCCGGCAACTCGAGGAATTCGCGATCGCCTTCCGGTCCGTCCGGGTCCCAGGGTTTCGCGTTCCATTCGAACCCACCGATAACCAGCCGCCCGGCGTCGCCTTTCATGTAGATCTGCCTGTCAAGATCGCGGACAACGGGAAACGGAACAGGCAGATCTGCCATGGGTTCGGTCACCACGTACATGTGTTCGACCGCCTGAAGGGGGAGCGCAAGGCCTGCCGGTTCGGCCAACTGTCTCGACCAGACCCCGGCGCAGAGCGCGACGGCACCCGCAGGAACCACTTCGCCGTCCGCAAGGCGAACTCCGTACACGCAGCCGTCCCGAACGAGAATCTGCTCGACCGGCGCGTGTTCCCTGATCGTGACGCCTTCCCCGCGTGCGGCACGGGCGTAGGCCATGCACAGGTCATAGGGGTTGACCATCGCGTCTTCGGCGACGGCAAGCGCGCCGGAGATTCCCGAGATGTTCAGTTCAGGCAGACGCAGGGCAAGATCATCCGCCGACAGGATCGCCGGCTCGAGGCCGAGGAGGCGACCGACGGCAGCAATCCGCCGGAGTTCCGTCATCCGCTCGGGTCGTCGACCGATCCAGTAACCGCCAGTCGTCCGGAATCCCGTCGCCAGTCCGGTCAGTTGCTCGAGTTCCGGGATCCCGTCCAGGGCTTCCATTGTCACGCGCGACATGAGCGGTGTCGCCCTGAGCGGGCCAATGATTCCCGCCGCGTGCCAACTCGTTCCGGACGCCAGTTTATTGCGTTCGAGCAACGTGACCGATTGCCCGTGGTCACGGCGGGCGAGATGCCATGCAAGACTCAATCCGATGGCTCCGCCACCGACAATGACAACCGGCTGCGTCCTTTCCGAAAGCATGGAACACTCCCCGCTGACCGAAACGGAATTTCCTTTCTCCGATTTTCTTGTCAAGACCGGGTAACCCAGGTTCCGGCGACGCAATCACGTTTTTCGGCAAAAGGTTGGACATATGCACCGACGCGATTCGACGCTCGGCCTGACCCGCCGGACAGGCGGGGTCGTTGCCAGGTCCCGCCCCGCGGAACCCGACGCGAACACATCATGGGAAAGTGCGTTAACGTGCGTGCGTAGAAGCCACAGTTTCGCAGGCGGTTCTGCGGGTCGCTGATACCGTTCACGAACCTCAACTCCGGGAGTTTGCCATGAGCCCGATTTCCCCTCTGTCGAAGAAATAGGCTCCGTGGCCGCGATTTCTCTGTCCCGCACGGCGAGCATGCGATGAATTCCGGCGTTCTTCCCTGGCAAGCAATCCCGTTGCAGCTCCCCTGACATCGGAAGGAGCCGCGCGGCCATCAGTCGTGGCGCTTCCAGACAGTCCGGAAGAGGCGCAGGAAATTCTCCCCAAGGATCTTCAGCACATCCGCTTCCCGCCAGCCGCGCCGAAGCAGCGCTTCGCTCAGCAGGCCAATGTTTCGCGCATCTTTCCAGGGATACGTCCACGGCGGCGGCGGCAGCGCGTCAGGGCTCCAGACGCCTTCCGCCATCATCCGGGCGTAGCGGCCTGGCGGGATCTGCTCATCCGGCCGGTGCGAAAAATCCATTCCCAGGCCCACGTGGTCGATGCCGGCGGTCTCGACCATGTAGTCCACGTGGGCAAGGTAATCCTCGCAAGTGGGCGAAACGGTTCCCTCCTTGATGAAGACGGGATGCCCGTTGATGCCGATCACGCCGCCGGTATCCACGCAACGGCGAATCTGTTCCGCCGTAATGTTTCGCGGATGATCGTAGAGCGCCGCCGCATTCGAATGGGTGAACGCGACGGGAGCCGCAGACAGCTCCATCGCCTCGAGCGTTGCGCGCCGGCCAGTATGGGAAAGGTCAAGCAGCATGCCAACCCGGTTCATTTCGGCCACAACCTGCCGGCCGAACTTCGTCAGGCCGCCATTTCTTGGTTCCATGCAGCCATCCGCCGCCGCCTCGGCCTGGTTGTAGGCCAGGTTCATGGATCGAACCCCAAGGCGGAAATAGATTCCCACCATGTCCACCCGCTGCGCAAGGGCCGCACTGCTCTGAAACGCCAGGACAATGGCGAAGAGGCCGGCTTTTTTTGCCTCCAGAATGTCATCCGCGGTGCAGCAAAGAACCAGATCGTTTCTTTTGCCAATCTGGCGGTACAGGGACCCGATTGCGTCGAGGGTGGAAGCGCGGCTGTCATCATGCAGCGCCACCGTGGCCAAGGCGCAGTTTGCGCCGCCCTTGATCCACAGGTCCGCGTTGTCGCCATCGCGGAGGATGGGTGCACAAGCATCGATGACGATTGCAGAACGATGAAAGGCAGATGAACTCATTTTGCACCGGTTGATTCGATCAAATGACAGGCGACCTGGCGGGTGTTCCCGACAGGACGCAAAGCTGGCGTCTCCCGTTGGCAGCGATCCACGGCCAGGGGGCACCGGGGATGAAACGCACACCCCGGAGGCGGGTTGGACGGAGACGGAACATCGCCCCTGAGCACGACACGGCTCCGCCGCGGGGTCGGTTCAGGCGGGGGTACGGCCGCGAGCAGGGCCTGGGTGTAAGGGTGAAGCGGTTCCGCAAACAGTTCCCGCGTCGTTGCGAGTTCGACCAGCTTGCCCAGATACATGACGGCAACCCGGTGGCTGATGTGCTCCACCACGGCCAGGTCGTGGGAAATCAGGAGGTAGGCCAGCCCAAGATCGTCCTGGAGATCAATCATCAGGTTGAGCACCTGCGCCTGGACGGAGACGTCGAGAGCAGATACCGGTTCGTCTGCGACAATGAGATCCGGCTCCAGGGCCAGCGCCCGGGCAATGCCGAGACGTTGGCGCTGGCCACCGGAGAACTCGTGGGGGAATTTCGCCATGTGTTCCGGGCGCAATCCGACCCGCTCCATGAGTTCCGCGGTCTTCCTGCGCTTCTCTGCGCCGCTGGCAAGGCCGTAGTTCTCAAAGGGCTCGCCGATTATCGCGCCCGCGGTCATGCGAGGGTTGAGCGACAAATACGGGTCCTGGAACACGAACTGGAGTCGACGGCGCAACGGGCGCAATTCACGGGGGCGAAGGCGTGAAATATCGCGGCGATCGATCCGGATGGCCCCTTCCGTCGGCGTCTCCAGCCTCAGGATAAGACGGCCTACCGTGGTCTTGCCGCAGCCGCTCTCACCGACCAGACCCAGAGTCTCGCCGGGGGCAATACTGAAGCTCACTCCATCCACCGCCTTGACCGGATTCCGGGGACGGCCCAACCAGGGCTGACCGGAACTGAAATGCTTCTTGAGCCCATCTACGGAGAGCAATTCTCTCATGAAGCCAGAACCCGATCCACTTCCCAACAAGCGACCCAATGCCCCTCGCCTCGATCCTCCAGGACTGGTGTTCGGGAACGGGATTCCTCCGTGGCGAATGCGCAACGGGGCGCAAAGGCGCATCCGACAATCTCTTCGGAAAGGGACGGCACGATTCCGGGGACTTCCTTGAGACGGGAGCGCTGACCTGTTGCCCGCCTCGAACTTCCCAAGCGGGGAATCGAGTCCATGAGGCCGCAGGTATAGGGATGCATGGGCCGGGCAAAGAGCTCTTTCACCGGCGCTTCCTCGACCTTGCGGCCGGCGTACATGACCATGACACGGTCCGCCATGTCGGCCACCACCCCGAAATTGTGGGTGATCAGGATGATGGCGGTTCCCAGGTCCTTCTTCAGCTCACCCATCAGCTCGAGGATCTGGGCCTGGACCGTGACGTCGAGCGCGGTCGTCGGCTCGTCGGCGATGAGGACCTTGGGATTGCAGCACAATGCCATCGCGATCATTACCCGCTGGCGCATGCCGCCGGAGAACTGATGCGGATATTCGCTGGCGCGGCGGCGCGGATCGGGGATACGCACCAGTTCCAGCATCTCAAGTGCCCTTGCCTCCGCCCGTCCCCTTCGGAGACTGTGGTGGATGCGAACTGTCTCGGCGATCTGGTCGCCTACCGTCATCACCGGGTTCAGCGAGGACATGGGCTCCTGGAACACCATGGCCACCGCTTTTCCGCGCAGCCGTCGCATCTCTTTCTCGGGAAGCGAAACAATGTCGCGGTCCTCCAGCATGATCGAGCCCCGAACAATTCGACCCTGCCGGGGTGGAATCAGGCCCATGATGGACAAACCGGTAACGCTCTTTCCGCAACCGGACTCGCCAACGATGCCCAGGGTTTCTCCTGATCCCAGGTCAAAGGAGACATCCTCCACGGCGCGAATGACGCCGTCGGCGGTATGGAATCGGGTGGTCAGACCCTGTACCGACAGGACCGGGGGCATTCAAAGGCTCCGTGCAATGCGGGGATCGAGCATGTCCCTGAGTCCATCGCCTACCAGATTGATGGAGAGGATCAGCAACGCCAGGCAGGTGCCGGGAAAGAAGATGATCCAGGGCGCGATCTGGAAGTAGCTCCGGCCCTCGGCGATCGTACCGCCCCAACTCGGAATCTCCGGAGGGGTCCCGGCACCCAGAAAACTCAAGGCCGACTCGATGATGATGGCGGCGGCGCAAATGAACGTGGCCTGAACCATGAGCGGCGCAATCGTGTTGGGCAAAATGTGACGAAAGATGATCTTCGGCGTGCGGGAGCCCACAATCACCGCGGCGTCCACGTATGGCTGCTCCCGGATGGTCAGCACCAAACCACGAACCAGGCGCACGACACGCGGAACCTCGGCAACGGTAACTGCGATGATGACATTCTGGATGGTGGCATGGGTCAGGGACACGAGCGCGATGGCGAGCAGGATGTGAGGAATGGCAAGTAAACCGTCCATCACGCGCATGACTACCATGTCGATACTGCGGACATAGCCGGACACCAGGCCAATCGAGAGGCCGATGACCGTGCTCAATATGGCAACGCTCAAGCCCACGACCAGGGACACGCGGCCTCCATGAACCGTGCGGTTCAGGACACTGCGGCCGTACTGGTCAGTACCGAACCAGTGACTGGAATTCGGCGACTGCAACCGGTCGACAGGATTGAACGTAATGGGATCGCCGACAATCCACGGCGCCAGCAACGCCGCGACTGACAACAAGATCAGGATTGCCGCTCCGAAGAAAATGGGAACATGGCGGCGCAGAAGGTAACGAAACCGCCGCCAGCGGCGTCGCATGGTCGTCTCGGGCATCCCCCCGACAGCCACGTTCAGTACCGGATGCGCGGATCGAGGAGGCAATAGGCCACGTCGATCAGCACATTTATCACGACATAAGCGCCCGAGAAGAGCATGACCATCGCCTGGATGACCGGATAGTCGCGATTGAGAATGGCATCCACGACCATGCGTCCCAGTCCCGGGATGTTGAAGACGGTCTCGGTCACAACAACACCGCTAATGACCAGCGCGAAGCCGATGCCGATTACTGTAACGATAGGCACGGCGGCATTTCGCAGGGCATGTACCATGAGCAACCGCCCGGTGCCGACGCCCTTGGCCCGGGCGGTGCGAATGAAGTCCTCCGATAGTATTTCCAGTACGCTCGCCCGCGTGATCCGGGCGATCAGCGCGATGTAGACCAGACCCAGCGCAAAGCTCGGCAAGACCAAACTGTTGAGTGCCGGCCACAGGCCTCCCTGCTGCAGACTCGTGTAGCCCTGCACCGGGAACCAGCCGAGGATGATGGAAAAAACATAAATCAGTGCATAGCCAACGACGAAGATGGGGACCGAAAAGCCGAATACTCCCAAGGCCATAACGCAACGGTCGATCAGGGTGCCTGCCTTCCAGGCCGCCAACATGCCCATGGGAACCGCAAGCACGATTGCGATAACCATCGTCATGACGGTCAGAAGCAGGGTAGGTTCCAGTCGCTGGCCGATTAGCTGCGCCACTGGCAAGTTGGAATAAAGAGAGGTTCCGAGATCGCCCCGTACCAAACTCCAGATCCACAGGCCGAACTGCTCGTAGAGGGGCCGGTCGAGTCCAAGCCGAATGCGAATGCTCTCAATGTCCTGAAGTGTCGCCTGGTCGCCTGCCATCACCGCCGCAGGATCGCCGGGCGTCAAGTGCAGGAGCAGGAAAACGATCAGCGCCACCATTCCCATAACCGGAAAGGCTGCGGCAAGTCGTCGGGCAACCTGAATCAGCATGGGAATGATGGACGGCGGGCGGGCTGATGTGCAACCCGCCAGCCTGTTCTTGTCAGCTGGGTTTTTCGATATTCCAGAACACTACTCCGCCCGGCACGATCAACACGCCGTCCAGTTCATTGCGGAAAGCCGCTGGCTGCTGCCATTGGCCAAGTGGAACGTAAGGAACGAATTCGACCGCGCTTTCCTGAATCTGCCGGCCCAGCGCCTTTTTCTCTTCGATAGTCTGCGCAAAGGGGAAGGAATCGATCAGGCTCTGGTGTTCGTCGTTGCAGGGCCAGCCGGGCCACGCCTTTTCGCAAGTTGCATGGACGGGCTTGTTGGTCAGCGGATTGCTGATTCCCGGTCCGTTCCAGTACGTATGGAGGATATTCCAGCCGCCTTCAGAGACCGGCTCCTTGACCGCGCGGCGAGATCCCATGGTCGACCAGTCCATGGCCTCCAGTTCCACGTTGAGACCGGCCTGGCGCAAGAGTTGGGCGGTAACCAGCGTGGCGGCGTTCATGATCGGCACATCGGTCGGGTGCAGGATGACAACGGGCTCCCCGTTGTAGCCCGCTTCCTCAAATGCCTGACGCGCCTTCTCCGGATCGTGAGCCAACAGGGCTTCGGCACCGGCCTCGCTTTCCAGCAAGGTTCCGCAGGCGAAATAGGAGCCGCAGGTGCGATAGAGCAATGGGTCGCCAAACATGGTACGGAGATAAGTGTCCTGATTGACCGCCCACATCAGGCCCTGGCGCATCTTCTTGTTGTCGAATGGCGGGTGCAGATGGTTGGGCCGCAGGACGCCCTGGTAGCCGATCGGATTGGTGGCCTTTAGCGTGATCGGCTTGTCCTTGAGGGAGGGCAGAAAGTCGGCCGGCGGATTCTCATAAAAGTCGATCTCACCGTTGATCAGGGCCGATACCGCGGTTTGAGGATCGCGAATGTTCAACCATTCAACCCTGTCAACCTTGGCAATCTTGCCGCCTGCGGCACTGCTTGCAGGTTCATCACGAGGAATGTAGTTCGGGTTCTTCACATAGACGACCTTGCTGCCCGGCACCCACTCGTCCTTCTGGAAGATGAACGGGCCGGAGCCGATGGTCGACTCGATCTGGGTTTCGGGATCCGTCATGGCGACAGATTCCGGCATGATTGCGGCCACCCTCGAGGTGGTCTTGCCCAGCGCTTCGAGCAGCAAGCCGTATGGCTTGCTCAGCTTCCATTCGAATGTCTTGTCGTCGATCGCCGAAAGACTCTCCGTCACACCCATGACCTGCTGCCCCGAGCTGTCACGTGCACCCCAGCGCTTTAGCGACGCAATTACGTCGGCAGTGGTCACCGGCGAGCCATCATGGAACTGGAGCCCGTCCCGAAGGGTAAAGCGGTAGTTCTTTCCGTCATCGGTCACTTCATACGTATCGACCATCTGCGGCTGAGGCACACTGTTCTCGTCCCAGGCGAACAGGAAGTCGTAAATCATCAGCGCATGGTTCTGGCTGATACCGTGGGTGGTCCATACCGGATCGAGAATCTTGAGGTCCGCGTGCAGCACGACACGGAGTACCGTCTCAGAAGTTGCCGGCACGGATCCGCCGGCAACCAGCCCCAGCGCAACTACGCAGCCGCCCAGAGCAGAAGTCATTCTTGAAATCATCTGCATTTCCGATTTTTCCTCATTTTTTCGTGGTTGGTAGCTGCCTTTGGTCCGAGTAATTTCGGCCATTGGGAGGCTACATGTAATGCTGATATATTATCACTTCCTTGACTATATGTGCCTTGATTGTATTGAGCAAACGATTTTTCCGGGCGCCGAAAAGGCGCCTGAGAAGAACGCCGCCTCACCCGGGAGGAAGCTGCGCGTCGTCCCGGAGTATGCGTCCGCCAGGTCCGGCTCCATGTGGAGCGGTACAAGGAGGATGGCCCCGACGGTCGGCCCCGGCTTGTCGAAGAAAGGATCGACCGCACGGCAGGGATCGGGAACCGTCTCCTCGACCCACCCCGTTCCGCGCGCATCCAGCGTACGATTGCCGCGACCTCGTCGGCGCACGTGTATCGAGGCAAGCTGATGAGCGCCAACCGTCTTGGCCGATGGCTCCTGCCGGAGAGAGGGCGTCGCCCGCTCGCACGCCTGAACTGCCAGCATGCCGGTCGTTTGCAGCGAGTGTTCGCCGCACCCACTCGATGCTCGCAACTCCAGACTCGTTGCCTCGCATTTCGGCGGTCAATGCGCATAGCGCTTCGGCGCGGCGGGCGAAGCGTTCCAAGTCTTCCGGATTGGTTCTTCCAATCTTTTGCGCATGGGTCCTGCCCGGCCGCGCACGGAAGCTATCGCTCCGCATGTGAAGCGCCTCGTTGCTGATGTCGGTCAGAATTTCCTGGTAGGAAATGATGTTGCTTTTCGGCACGCCGGGCGGATCAAGACGGTTTTCTCCGTTCGGTATTCGGTCCAACCGGGCAAAATCGATGCCGGTGGTTTCGGCTTCCGTATTTGCCGCGGCCGTGTATGCATCACCGCAGGCCTTCCGGCGCGCCTTCGAAGATAAAATCGTTCATAAAGATGCGCTGGCCGAACATGTTGCGTTCGACGTCGCTCAATTCGGCTTCCTTGCAGATGTCGTCCCATCCATCCCGGATGGTGCCGATCTGCCGGGCGATGATGGCCTTCGCTGCTTTCTCGCCGAGCTGGAAGTTGGGCGCGGCCTCAAGGCAGGTCGCAAGTGTACTCGTTCGATTGTTTCCGACAATCAGCATCGCCTGGCTGGCCACATTGCCGGAACGGCTTTGCGGGCAGATGTCATAGGCCGGCGTCAGGGTCAGCTGTTCGCCGTCCCAGAAGCCCGCATGGTTGCGGGCGTGATCGTCGGTGTTGCCGCACAGGATGTTGAACACGAGCCGTCCGTAGAGCTCGTGTAGCGTCGGATTTGGCGAGGTAAAGCGGTGCCGGATGATTTCGGCGAGGTCTTCATAGCTTGCGTATCGCGCCATCATCGCATCGAGACCGAACAGCGTCAGCGCCGAGACCATCGCCTTGCGGGTCCAGCCGTCTTTCGTCTTTTCACGGTCGAAACGCGCGACCAGAAGTACGTCCTTGCCGGCGACATGAGCAAGACTCACGGGGGCGACGTTGAGCCCTGACCTGGCTGCAAGGCGCATGGCGACAAATTCCCCCTTCACCACGTTGTACGTGTCGGTCGAAGACGAGAACTTTGCGATCATCTTTGAATCGCTGTCCTCGATCATCGCCTTTGGGCGCGCGCCACCGAGAGACGTACCGTGGACCAGCGCCTGATCGAGATCGGGCGTCAGCGGCACGCCGTTCTCGACCTTTTCGGCGGCGCTCAGCAGCTCTTCGAGCGTTGCGGTTCGAACGGCGCGCGGCACGTATTCCGTAGGGGAGTGCTGGAAGTCCAGAGCGCCGGTCCGGTCGGAGCCAGACTCCAGCAGATAGGTCAACTGGTCGAGCGCATCGACATCGACATCCTTGCCCCTGCGCCCAAAGATCCGGTTCAGGATGACGCGACGACCCCATGCGTCAGGCGCGGCGTCACGCAGGCATCCGGCCATGCTCAGCCCGGCTTCGGGCGCGATCGCTCCTCTGCGCAATGGCAGTTCAGGCTCGTAGACCGGAAATCGATCATTTCGTTCCAGATAGCTCAGACCGTAGTTGAAGATCAGCCGCCCGCCCTCGCGCGCGACACGACCGGCGACGACCGGGGCTGTCGCTCCGGGCAGCCATATCCAGATATAGGCTTCCTCCGGCGCTTTCGTGCCTGGACGATCAGAAGTCATCCTTCACCTTCGTCGTTCCCGTACGGACGGATTGTGGCAGCAAGGTGAGCTTGCCCCGTTCCATCGACAGATGGCGCGTCAGCGTCGTCGGCTCTGCTTCGAACAAGCGCAGCCCGACAATGGCGGCCACCTCAAAAGCCGCGCCAATTGAGGAGCCCATTTCACCTTTCTCGATCCGGTGCGCGAGGCCGCGCGAAATCCCGGCGCGTTCTGCGACATCGGCTACCGTGAATCCGCGTTCGATGCGCGCGCTGCGGATCATCAGCCCGAAAAGCTCCGCGGCTTCGCGGGCATAGCGGGAATGGCTTCTGTGTGCGGGCTTCGCCATCGCTCATTTTTCCATGAATTGATTGCAAGGGATCGCCAATGGTCGTTTACGGATCATTCCAGCAGATTTCAAGCGGGCTGAAGTATTTTTGTTCCATAGACGGAATTTATAACACAATAATGATCTATTTATGGATCATTTCTTTGACAACTTATCAACGACTACGACGCTCTTGCGCCGAGGAGCAAATCGAGTTCGAGTTGAGGATTCTCGTCCAAGCCTGCTGTTCGTGGGTGTTCGGGTATCGTGGGTTTCGCGCGACTGATTGAGGTTCGACCCGTTGTAAATTTCGTTGAGATTCTTGTGTCCGCTCATGTTTGTCCCCGCCAGGTCGTATCCCGACCGGTATTGCAGGAGACTGGCATCTGCCACGGCGTAATCCACTGAGATTGACGTCGAACCGATGTTTCGAATTGATCAATCTCCAGCGCAGCCAGGCATAATGTCCTGGGGATGAAATCCGCATGACGGACGAATTCACATTTGACCAGTAGTCTACAGGGCAGTGATACGGTACGGGGTTGCCGGTATCCAATCCTGCCGCGCCCAAAGCGCGAGACCATCATACAGGTGTTGGAGTGTTTCTGCATTCACCGCCATCGACAGGAAGGTTTTCGCGCAAATCTGGAGGTCACACTCAACTGCACCAGATGCGGTAGCCCTTTTCAACGGCCAACATTTCGATTTCTGGTAGCTGCTCACCCTATTCGGGCATTTTCGTTTTTTGATAACACAGGTTTGACTTCCTATCGAACCGGATCCGATTTTGATGCGGGGTCGGTTCGGCTGATGTCAGGATGGTTCGGGTTGAAGGCGACTTGCAGTCATCGCCCTTCCATATGTTGACTTCGTTTTCCGACCCGTTGCCACGCGATGAACACTTGAAGTTTGCAGGGAACGACATCGTTGATGATCAAACGCACTCAGTCAGAAAAAGGAAAGGTTGCCTTTCACATCTCCAATGTCAAACGGGCGTCATCATCATGGGCGCATCCCGGATTTGTTTTTTGACCGCAGCGAAAAGTGTTTTCAGTGCGATGCCCACGTGATGCCGGTTCCGGTACGAGGCATACTGGATCGTTAACATGCCGCATTCGTCGCAGTGGGTCGAAAAGGTGCCGAACGAGGCGGTGCGATAGCGTATCGGGTCGGTCATGACCCAGTGTTGTTGAGGTGACAGCGGATGCGCCTCATCGTAGCCATCGACATTGGAGCGTATACACAGGATGTCGGTCACCTCCAGCGCCGCCCGAGCAGCCGGCGCTGCATGGTCTGCATGTGCCACGGCTCAAGCCGGAACGGCCTTTGGGGAACTCCAGCAAGTCCAGCGGGGATGGCGTGGCGTTTGTCTCCTCGCGGGCGAAATGGAGGTAGCGAATTGTCGATGGGATCGACCTGTGCCCGAGCCGGTGCCGAATGACCGTGAGGCCGACCCCGCCTCAAAAATTCCGGTTTCATAGCAGTGTCGAAACACTTGCGCGCCGCGGCTCGAGACGGTCTTGACCCCGGCGCGGTCGAGCCCGCGCTTCGCGATCGAACTGACGGCTTGTGACGTACCAAGAGCTTGCCAGGGTGCTTTGGCGCGGACAAAAAACTTTCTCCTCGTCAACCCAACGCAATGGGGTCCCGAAGGCGCCGCAAGGTCCTGCCCTGCCGGTAGTTGCGGCCGAAGGGACCGGAGTTTCGATGCGAAAATGTGATCTGGCTGGCTAGGCGGAAAGCAGAAGGACGGCACAGGCGGCACCCGAGAGGCGAATCTCCTGCACACGTGTGAAGTTCAGCACACGCCGGCCGGTTCGCATGATCCGGATGGGTCTTGTGCGGCAGCGGCCACAGTCATCGACGGTGAGAATCGAATTCACGGGCGACCCGATACCAGGTTCAGGATCCGCCTTCATCCATCACGCGTGCCACTGCCTGCCCGATCAGGTCAAGCCTTGCGATCTGCGTGATCTTTGGCGTGAGACGAGCAAGTTCAGACGGGCCGATCAGGCCACGGCAGAGGCCACAGGTATCCGCCAGGCTGATGATCATGATGTCTCTCGGATCCGGAATTTCGTCACTGTCCGGCACGCTGGCAATGCGTTTCTTGACTTCCCTGAATGGCTCCCCGTCTATTTCAGTATCGCCATCGAGCCCGATGAACCAGAGCTGCTCATTCACGCCACGGAAGACGAGACCGCGTTCCACCAACATATCGGTCAGCAGCGCCTCCAGGTTTTCGCGTTCCGCCGCGAACACGCGTACCCAGTGATCGGTTGACCGGGTGTCATCCTCCACATTGATCTGCGCCAGTGCCCAGTCGAGAACGGGTTCCCCGACCAGATCCTGATTCACGACAAAAAGTTTTCCGACGTCGGTATCGATGCGATCGTTGAGGGCGAGATCCATCAGGAGAGCACCGCCGAGAGCAGTATCAATTGCGTGACGGGGCAATTCGGGGTTCGGCCATCCCGTGTCGTAATCAAGCACCAGGAGATGAATTTCCTCGGTGATCGTGAGCATCGATGGCTTCTCACTTTCATCTGGTCACGCCGCTACGGTGCGGCGGAGCGCAGTCACGTGGAATGGCACTCGGCCCGGTTGGAATCCGTCAGGACGTTTCCGTTGCTCCAATCGCCTTGCCAGTTCGTCCGCGTTCATGTCCCGACGCCACCATAGCCAATTCACCGCCGATGAAAAAGCGTTTGTGCCTGTTGTTGATCAAAAAACCAAAATGATTGAAATGAATACACATAGGTAACTGCTCACCCGTTCACGATTGAGATCGGGGTTCTATGTCGACTTGACCACCTCTGCGGCCCGTCCTGCGAGCGCGATCTGGATGGCGACGAGAGGATTGTAACCCATTGCAGCCATTGATTGCAGGTAGCTTGAGATTCGGCGCCAGGACTCGGCACAGACGGGGGTTCTGAAGCATCCGGAGACCTTCATCTTGACCTTTGCCATCCCGAGGCCCCTTTCTCCCGAACCATGCCGTTATCGGCATGGTTCGGGTGAGCAGGTCATCGGGATTCCTGACAAGCTCGCAATACCGTTTCAAGAACCGCGCAGCGTCTGCCCCGTTTATGACGCGGTGATCATAGCTCAGGTCCAGCGGAACAACCTTTGTCGGCGAGAACGCGGCACCATCCCATACCGGGCGCATCCCGGCCTGACTGATTCCGAGGATCGCAACCTCGGGAGGGTTGATGATCGGGGTAAAGGCCTCGCCGCCAATGCCGCCAAGGGACGAAATCGTCATTGACGCACCGCCGAACTCTTCGGGGCGAACCCTGCGGACCCGGGCGCGTTCAGACACGTCCAGGAGCTCGAGCGAGAGCTCGGGAATGCCGTTCTTGTCCGAATCGCGGATCACCGGGACGATCAGGCCATGAGGGGTGTCAACAGCGATGCCAATGTGAACGTAACGCTTGAATATCAATGACTTGCCGTCGGCGCTGATCGACGCATTGAAACGGGGGAAATCCCTGAGGCACCGCGCGAGAATTGCCATGTGAACCGACAGTGCCGTGATGCGGGTGCCTTTTGCCTTCAGGAGCGCACGCGCATCCTCGATCCGCGTCAGGTCGGCACTGCCGTGGTGCGTGACGGCGGGAATGTGCTGCTGTGCGGCAACCAGCCTTGCCGATGCCGTCCGGGGGGTGCAGATCCCGGATCTGTTCCGGCGTCACCAGGCGAAGCCCATGACCGTCATAAGCCGAAAGCCCGGCGACATGGGCGAATTCGTCCATGCGATCCTGGTTGCGGGCCAGTCTCAGCGCGCCGGTCGGAAGGCCCGTCTGCTCCGGCAGGACATCCCGGTACAGGCGAACCGAATACGCCCGCAATTCCTCGATCGTCGGATGATGGGCGAAATGCGTACACAGTCCGGCGACATGCCAGGTGGATCCATGGGTCAGATCGTGTTTCTCGACAAGGACAACGTCTTCCCATCCTGAACGGGTCAGGTGATAGAGCAGCGACACCCCCATGATCCCGCCGCCGATGATTGCGACACGTGCGTCGGTCATGCGCGCATCCTTTCGCCTTCCTGATCGTAGGAGGTCGAAGCAACGGAATGGCCTGGTGGAGGATTCCCCCGATGTCGACCTCAAGCTGCCTTTGACAGGTCACAACGAGCGGCTCACCGGGTTCGATGTCGATCAACCCGACGGCGAGCGACTGCCCCGTACGGGGACCCCGGGCTCCGGAAGTCGTCAGACCGGCGGGGCGACGTAACCGAATAAACTGCGACGTCTGTTGATTTTCCCTGGTTTCCGTTTGAAGGCCGCGCCATGTTCCCCCACAGGGAAATTCAGCGAACAAGTCATGCGACGAGGCCAAAGGGAATCAACGGCAAATGCCGAAGGTAGGCGGAGGCCGACCCGGTCGGAGAACCCAGATACTTGGATTGATCCAGCATGAGTTTCACTATATGTGTACAATATGTTCAAACTCATGAACCGGAAATGATCATGACCGAATTGCTGGAAGCCGCTCCCGCGGTCGAACTGACACCAGATGAAGTCGAAAAGTTCTCCGCTCGACTGCGAGAGAAAATCAAGTCACGCGATCGTCTGCGGGGCAAGCAGCGACAATGGCGAAGATGGATTCTGATCGGCGCCGCTTCCAAACGGGAGGCAGCGGCCATGCGCGCGGCTGCAACCATGGCAGGGCGCATCGTGGGGCAGCGCCGAATGGAATTGACCGAACGCAACATTGAGGCGCTTGTCGACCTTTATCTCCAAGGCGAGGAACGAGCCGACGTTGATCGGGAGATCGAGCTGGACAATGCCAGGTTGCGCGCAGAGTACCTGAGCGAGGTGCCGACATTCACGGCAGCCAATATCCACAAGTTCATGCACGGCTCGCTGTTGAACAACCCTAGCGAACCGGCCTCCCGATGGAGACGTGAGAAGAGGGTCTTTGCGGTGCGCAAGGGCCGCGCCCAGTTGTATCCGTGCTTCCAGTTCGCTGACGGCCAGCCGTTGCCCGTCATCAAGCAAGTGCTGAAGCGCCTGCCCGCCGACATGACGCCGTGGCAGATCGCATTCTGGTTCCGGTCAGGCAATGGCTGGCTCGACGGGAGATCGCCGGAGGAAGCGCTTGGCGACGAGAACCGTGTCCTGAATGCAGCTGAACGCTTGTGCGACTCGGTCGTCGGCTGACGATGGCGATCCCTCGTCCGCCGTCGCCGTTCACGAACCCGCAATTTCATGTCCTGCTCGGAGGTAGAGATCTCCATCGCGTCCATCACACGACCTTCAGAGCGGCGGAGTTCAACCCGGGCAGGGGTGGGCAGACGCGCTTCGCACCGTTTGCCGACGCCAGCGGATCGCCTGTACCTTCCCTCTACGCGAGCGCCACGCTCCCCGCGGCAATCCATGAGACGATGTTCCACGACGTTCCTGCAAACGCCAGGACAAAGACGGTGCGTCACCACGAGGTGTTCATTCGGACGCATTCGGTCCTACGTGCGAACCGCGACTTGCGGCTCGTCGAGTTGCGCAACGTAACCTTGGGCGCCTGGGGCATTTCGCGGAAGGAACTGATCACGTCGAGTCCGGCTCTTTACGGTCAGACCGTTCTTTGGGCCAAATCCATCCATCGTGACATTCCGGAAGCAGACGGTCTCGTCTGGACTTCGAACCAGTGCGACCCCGACGACGTTTGCCTTTTCTTTGGCGATCGTGTTGTCGAGAGCGATTTCACTGCAGTTCACTCGCGCGACGGCGCGACCGACAAGTCGTTTTTGGAGGACGTCATGGTCGAGGGTCGGCTGCGGGGCATCACTCTCACAATTTGAATTGCCTCTTGACGAATCTTCCATCTCGGCCATTTCCGGCCACCTCAAGCCCGAAGCTGCAAACCGCTCCAGGGCCTGGTCAAGAACCTGAACGAGGTGTTTGTGATTTTCCAGCAGTGGACCAGCTTCCTCGGAGAGCGCCGGGAAAAGTTCTGCAATTGAAGTAAATGGGGATTGAGGACACCCATGGATGGCAAAGACCGCATTTCCGTCCTACCCTGTGGCAGCACCGCACCCAGGAGAGGTGATTTCCGAGTACCTTGACTATTTCGGATGGTCGCAACGCGATCACGCGCGCCGCACTGACTTGGCCCCAAAGACCATTGGTGTAATTTTCAACGGGAAGGCATCTGTCACCGCCAGTACAGCCTTGAGCTTGAAACGTGTTTTTCGGCGTCCAGCGCATTTGTGGCAAATTTTCCAAGAGGCAATTTGACGAAGCTGAAGCCAGGCGCCAGGAACATACGCAATCCATTTCATGGGAAGATTGGTTACGCACTTTCCCCTTGGCGGAAATGAAGAAGATTGGTTTCTCTCTGCAGCCGGCGAAATCGGACGTCGACATGCTGCTCGAATTCTTGGGAGTTGCTCCCCGGAATGTTGGGAGGAAGCGTGGAAGAACTATGACGTCGCTTAAAGACAGTCTCGACAATTTTCCAAGAGTATCGCGTCAATCTCGGCAGGGGTTCGGGAAACGGAACTCGTGGCTACCGGTATCGTGACGGAAGATTTCAACGAGGAACTCCTTCGTTCCCATGTCGAAGAGTTCCGGCGGTTGGCGAGAGAGAGTGGAAGAGACGGTAGGGCGAGTTCAAACCCTATGCGCAACAGCAGGCGTCGCTGTCGTGTGGGTGCCAGAATTGCCCCATTCGGGAATTAGCGGTTGTGCGCGATGGTTATCAAATCGAAAGGCACTTATCGGCCTTACACTTCGACACAAGACAGACGACCAGATGAAGGTTTTATTATTTTGACGAGTTGGGACATTTGTTTCTTCACAAACGAATGCGTTCATTTGTACTCGAAAATGCTGCGCATGATCTTTTCGATCGTATTGTTGGACCCGGTACACGCTCAGGAAAACCTGAGCGTCGCCACAGGCCAAATGAAACTCAGGACCATGGTGGCGTGGTGCGACAATCATCGGAAGCCAAGGACGGTACTGCGTTCTCGTGCGCATTATTCAGGCGAGCAGGTCGTCGGGATTCCTGACAAGCTCGCAATAGCGTTTCAAGAACCGCGCAGCGTCTGCCCCGTTTATGACGCGGTGATCATAGCTCAGGTCCAGCGGAACAACCTTTGTCGGCGAGAACGCGGCACCGTCCCATACCGGGCGCATCGCGGCCTGACTGATTCCGAGGATCGCAACCTCGGGAGGGTTGATGATCGGAGTAAAGGCCTCGCCGCCAATTCCGCCAAGTGACGAAATCGTCATTGACGCACCGCCGAACTCTTCGGGGCGAACCCTGCGGGCCCGGGCGCGTTCAGACACGTCCAGGAGCTCGAGCGAGAGCTCGGGAATGCCTTTCTTGTCCGAATCGCGGATCACCGGGACCATCAGGCCATGAGGGGTGTCAACCGCGATGCCAATGTGAACGTAATGCTTGAATATCAATGACTTGCCGTCGGCGCTGATCGACGCATTGAACCGGGGGAAATCCCTGAGGCACCGCGCGAGAATTGCCATGTGAAACGACAGTGCCGTGATGCGGGTGCCTTTTGCCTTCAGGAGCGCGCGCGCATCCTCGATCCGCGTCAGGTCGGCACTGCCGTGGTGCGTGACGGCGGGAATGTGCTGCTGTGCGGCAACCAGCCTTGCCGATGCAGTCCGGGCTATCCTGTCCAGGGGCTCGATGCTGACGGGCCCGTAGCGTTCATGATCGGTCTCCCAGGGAGAGGCATGAACTGCTCGCACACCCAGCACGTCTTCGCGCGCGATCGAAACCCTTCCCAGGCGCAGAGCAAGCTGTTCGATATCGACGCCTCGTTCAAGCGCGAGCCTGCGAACGCTGGGGCTTGCTACCACGTCCATCTTTACCGCTTCTCGCATTGGGTGTTTCGCGTTTCCCTGACCTTCCGCATTGCGCTTCTACAGCAATTGCCTGATCGGGTTTTCGATCCGTGCCGCGATCGAATCGAGGAGCGCAATGGCCTGCGTCATCGGGAGGCGTCCCTCCTCGAACGCAAGTGCCAGGCAAAATTCGCTGCCGTTCCTGGCCGCGGAAAGAGTCGTCGTGCCGCCTGCCGGCGCGTACGTCAGAATCCGGCTGTCACACAGATCGACCAGAACAAGCGCCGGCAACTCTTCCGAATGTGCGCCTTCCCGGTCAGGATTCGGATAAAGCGTGGACGTGCCGTCAAGACCGCGAACAGCGATGACGACGGACTCCACCCCGAATTGAGCGCGCCACGCACCAGCCGAGAATACCGCAAGCAAACGTGTACGGTCGGCGCGTTCGGCACGAGCCAGAAGTGCATTGAACGCAGTACCATCGACATGTGCGGTCAACACCGAGGATCCACCCGTCGTGGTCAGCGCGAGATCCTTGACATGGATCGGCTCTGCCACGCCCTGGGCCCGCAATGTCGCAAGATCTATGCCACGCTCGGATGCCAGGCGTCGCGCCTTTGGCGACGCAAGAATCCTGCGATGAGTACCTCCCGGTGCCGCGGCTACGGAAGCAGAAACCGGCTCCGTCGGCGGAGACACCGCCTGTCCGGAGTCCGGTCCTGCGTGGACCTCCGGCATCTCGGACGATGCCGGTTTGGCGAATTCGGCAACATCCTCCCTGGTCTCCACGATCTCGGCAATCGTGTCCCCGACCGGCACCTCTGTTCCGCTGGCCGCCCGTATTCCTGACAGGTAGCCGCTCGCCGCCGCCTCGACCTCGAGTGTTGCCTTGTCGGACTCGACTTCGAAGAGTGCATCTCCCTTGGCCACGGCTTCGCCCTCGGCCCTGAGCCAGGACGCAATGGTGCCACTGTCCTGGCTCAGCCCGAGCTGGGGCATCTTGACTTCATACGCCATGGACTGCCTCTCCGCTCACGAGCCTGCGCGCGTTCTCGGCGACGCCCTCGGGCGTCGGCACGGTCAGGTCTTCCAGTACCGGGCTGAATGGAACCGGAACATCCATGGCACCCATGCGGATCACGGGCGCATCGAGGTGGTAGAACGCCTTTTCGCCAATTCGGCTCGCGATTTCAGCCGTCACGCCGAAGCTCTGATGCCCCTCGTCCACGACGATCGCGCGCGATGTTTTCCGGACCGATTCCAGGATTCTTTCCTCGTCCAGCGGGACGATCGTTCGCGGATCAATGACCTCGGCCTTGATATCGCTCTCCGCCAGCATGTCGGCAGCAGTCTCGCAGACCTGGCGCATGGAAGAGGTGCCGACCAGGGTAATGTCCCGACCCTCGCGCAGGACCGCGGCCTCGCCAAACGGAATCAGGTATTCCTCGTCCGGCACCGGAGCCTTTTCCTGGTACATGAGCTTGTCTTCAAAAATCACCACCGGGTTCGGATCGCGAATCGCCGTCTTCAGGAGGCCCTTTGCCTCGTAGGCACTCGACGGCAACGCGACTTTCAGCCCGGGTATATGGGCGCACAGGGCATGCAATGACTGGGAATGCTGCGCCGCCGAGCGGCGGGTCGCGCCAAGGTTGGTGCGCAGGACCAGGGGGACACTCAGTTTTCCGCCCGACATGTAATGTGTCTTGGCCGCCTGGTTGCACAGTTGATCCATCACCAGGTAGAGAAAATCACCGAACATCAGGTCTACGACGGGCCGCGCCCCTGTCATCGCGGCGCCGACGGCCATCCCCATGAATCCCGGTTCCGAAATCGGCGTGTCGATAACCCGGTCGGTTCCGAATTCCTCCACAAGTCCTGAAAGTATCTTGAACGGGGTTCCTGCTTCGGCAACATCCTCTCCAATGATGAACACGGTTTCGTCCCGCCGCATTTCTTCGGCAAGCGCTTCGTTCACGGACTGTGACAACGTGATGGTCCGCATCACCCGACCTCCACGAAAACATGCTTGCGGACGTCCGGTGCAGCCGGATAGGGCGCGGCGAGAGCATACTCCGCGGCCTCTTCCGCCTCGGACCTGATCGACTTGTCGATTTCGCCAAGTTCGTCTCCGGTCGCTATCTTTTCCGCGGCCATCCAGGCTGCGAAGATCCTGATCGGGTCCCGGTCGTTCTTCCACCCGTCCTCTTCGGCCTTCGTCCTGTAGTAGTCCCGGTTGATGTCGCCAACATGGTGGCCATGGAATCGGTAGGTCAACAACTCGACAAAGAAAGGTCCCTCGCCATTTCGGGCTCTCTCGACGAGTTGCGTTGCCAGCGTGTTGACCGCCAACACGTCCTGGCCGTCGACCCGGTGCGCTTCGATCCCGAAGACCTCCGCCCGGGCCGCGATCTCGCCCGCCGCGATCTCGCGCGTGGCGGTGTATTCCGAGTAACCGTTGTTCTCGCATGCGTAGATCACCGGCAGATTCCAGAGCGCAGCCATGTTCATCACTTCGTACATGAGTCCCTGAGCAGTTGCCCCGTCTCCGAAGAAGCACACGGTCACTTCGTCCGAACCCTGCAACTTCGCGCGCAATGCCGAGCCCGTGGCAATCCCCATGGACCCTCCGACGATCGCGTTGGCGCCCAGGTTTCCGTTGAGCTGATCTGCAATGTGCATGGACCCGCCCTTGCCACGGCAGTAGCCCTCTTCCTTGCCGAGCAACTCGCAAAACATCGGCCTGAACTCCGCACCCTTGGCGACACAGTGGCCGTGACCTCGATGCGTCGACGTAATCTTGTCCTGCGACGTCAATGCCTCGCAGATGCCGACCGCGACGGCCTCTTCGCCGGAATAGAGGTGCGTGATCCCCGGCATTTTCGCATCGAGATAAAGTTGATTCGCTATGTCCTCGAACGTGCGAATCCTGACCATTTGACGATACATGCGCAGGTAGGAATCCCTGTTTGCAGATGATTTGGTCACGAATGGGCCCTCATTGTCGTCATCCATGGTTGCTCCGGGTCCGAAACGCCAGGTCTCAGGTTCAATACCGGTTGGCGATCGGCAGTTCCTCGGCGGGGAACAGGGATATGACTTCGCAGCCCTTGTCGGTCACCACGACTTCTTCCTCGATCCGCGCCGCCGAAAATCCATCCGTAGCCGGACAATAAGTTTCCAGCGCAAAGACCATGCCCGTCCGGATCTCCATCGGATTCTCGAGGCTGACGGCCCGGCTGATGATCGGGCGCTCATGGAGCGCGAGCCCGAGGCCATGTCCGAACTGCAGCCCGAAAGCAGACAGTTCATCCGGGAAACCGTAATCGGGCGCCGCGGGCCAGAGCGAGGCGACCTTGTCTGTCGTCACGCCCGGCTTGATCGCGTCGATGGCCGCATCCAGCCACTCCCGTGCCTTCGTGTAGGCGTCGTGCTGAACCGGGGTCGCGCGACCGATGTTCAATGTGCGGTAATAACAGGTCCTGTATCCCTGGTACGATTGGAGGATATCAAAAAACGCCTGGTCACCCGGCCGAAAAAGGCGGTCCGTGAAGTTGTGCGGGTGCGGATTGCATCGTTCCCCGGAAATGGCGTTGATCGCCTCGACGTCGTCCGATCCCATCTCGTAAAGCAACTTGTTCGACAACGCGACGATGTCGTTCTCGCGAACGCCCGGTTTCAACTCTTCGTAAATCATGTGGTAAACACCATCGACCATGCTGGCGGCCTGGGTCAGAAGCTGGATCTCGTCCCAGTTCTTGATCTCGCGGGCACTCAACATGATCTGTTGGCCGTCAACCACCTTCAATCCGGCATCCGCCAAAGCCTGGAACATCGCGGTTTCCGCATAGTCGACCCCGACCGGCATATCGGCCATGCCGGCATCGCGAATGAGACCCGCGATCTCCTCCGCATAGTGTTTCATCAACCCGAAACTCGGCGGAATTGTGCCGCGCATGCCGACGACGCCGGCGCGGCAGTGATCGGGTTCCAGCCAGTCGGCGTACATCCTGTGATGAACCGCCGCCGAACCGAAATCCCAGACATAAGGGCTGTCATCACCCGTCAGAAGGCAGAAACGGCACATCTTGTCCCGTTCCCATTCCCCGATCTTGGTAGAGGAAACATAGCGAATGTTGTTGACGTCAAAAAGCAGCAGCGCCCCGCAATCCGATGCCCGCAAGGCATTCCGCGTTCGGCCAAGCCGGTATCGACGCAGGCGGTCGTGGTCCACGCGGCGTTCGAAGTCCACGCTGGTATGGCCCCACGCGGGCAACCGCCCCTCCCATTGCCAGTGCGGCAAGAGGTCCTGCGGTGTCAGGACATTCGGGGTTATGGCCGACGGTTTGTTGTTCATCTCGATTCTCCCTGGAGGCGTCTCTTGGAGAGGGTCGCCAATCACTCAGTAATGTCCACGTGACCGCATCAATTCATCAGCACGGTCCTGCGCGGTGTTCAGCGCCTGATCGACCGAAAGCCTGCCCTGCAGCATGTCGTGCAACTCCGTGCCGATGATGGCAATCAGCTCGGTGATTTCCGGCACCGGAGGGCGTGGCCAGTACTGCAGAATTCCCGATCGCGCCATTCCGTCCACGGTAGAAATGACGGGCGAGATCCGACGGATTTCGGGGTCCATGCTGACACTGAACCGTGGGCTCACCAGGCTTCCGTTCTCGATATAGAGCTTTATCGCCTCGGGCGACGTAAACGACCGCAAAGCTGTCCAGATTGGATGAATTCGATCCGGATCGACATTGGCGGGAATCGCAAGCGCATAGCCTCCGACCGGAGCTATGGGCCGCCCCCTGGGACCGTAAGGATGTGGCAGGTAATCGGTGACCCCGTAAGCCGGCGATTCCGGATTGAGTTCAAACAGGGGAGCCAGAAGCGTCGCGCAATAGGCCATCGCGACCTGCCCGTCGGCGTAGGCCCGGGCACGTTCGTACCACGACATCGACAGGATGGACAAAGGAGAGAAACCCAGGAGTTCACGAAGGTACTCGGCGGCTGCGAACGCTTCTTCCGACCGTAAAGCCGGGCGGTAATTCTCTCCTTCCAGCCACTCGGCATCAAAACTGTCACCGTCCCGGGCAAGATTCAGGACCGGCCGTCCCATGGCTCCCATGACGAACATGAACGTATGTCCAAGTGGGGTGCCACGGGCCGCATTCCACGCGATTCCCGCCCGGCCTTTTGAACGGTCGTGCAACTTCCTTGCCACGCTGAGTGTATCGCCAATCGTCAGCGGCACCCTGTATCCAGCGTCTTCACAAAGGTCACGTCGCACGCAGAGCAGTTCGGGTGTCGTTTGTGCCGGGATCCCGTATTGAATGCCGCGATGGCGAGCAGAAGCCAAAGCCACCATGTGAAAATCGCTCATGTCCATGCCGCTTTCCATGATCATCGAGTCGACGGGCATCAGCACGCCTTTTTCCGCCAATTCCCCGAACCAGGGCAGGTCGCACGCAATGATGTCGTAGCGCGAAGTTTCCATTCGGGCATTGGAAAGGACTTCCTGCCTGAGCCGGTCGATCGACAGGGCCCGGCTGTGTATGCCCACCCCGAACAGCCCTTCGAATTGCCGCTTCAGGACATTCATTGCCATGAATGTCGGGTCCGCATGAACGAGGATCCTCAAGCCGCTCTGGAGATCGAGTTTCAGGGCCAGGGGCGTCGGTGGCGGAATCGTGCCCGAGTCGCCGTACGATGCTCCGAAGAAATAATCCCTTATCCCGCCCTTTCCGGCGGCACCGACTCCGATCGTGCTCCCCAGGGCTCCGCGAACCCGGCGTGCGTATTCCTGCCATTCGGCGATCAGCTTGTCAGAAGGATGAAGGGAAAAGCTCTTGCCCGTTCGTGTTCGCGGCCGGCGGATCATGAGTCCGCGTTCCTCGATTGAATTGATCGCCCGGATCGCAGTTCCGTAACCGAGGCCCGATGCCTCGGCCAGCAGGCTCTTCGTGGTCAGTCGGCCTTCCAGGTGATTGCGCAGCAGCGTCGTGATCAAACGGGTCTCGTCATATCCGCGTTTCAGGCTGAGAACGCGTTCCGCTTCGGTCCCGAGTGCGTCGACAAAGTCCAGGAACAGCGTGAACTCCTCACCTGCAACCCCTTGCGGCAGAGGCACGTCCGTACTCTCGAAAGGGCCTTCGGGCCTGCTGCGATTCCGCGCCGGCCGCGAAGTGATCGCCTGTTTCAGTGCATCTGGTATCGTGGACATGAACTGACCCTCCGGCGCGGCCGAAGGGCAAATTATGTCCATTCTGGACGATTTACAACGCCGGTAGGTAGCTAACCGAGCGCATTTCGATACGCGGAGATCTTCTCGGTCAGGATGATCCGCCTGCGGTCAGCGTCCTTGAGCAGTTGGCCGCGCCGCTGGGCTTCCTCGAAAATCCGGCTGAAGGTCTGGAACATGATGACGGTCAGCAACAGGATTCCCAGGTACATCTGGACCATGAATGCAGGCGTGACATTGAATACGAGCCCGGTGTTCAGGAAATTCACCGTCAGGGTTCCGATGGCGGCACCGATGACGCCCCCCTTCCCGCCCAGAATCGACACGCCTCCGATGAAGGCGGCAACTGTCCCGGCCAGGAGCAGATACTGCAACCCGAGCGCCTGGGCGGTCCCCGACCTGAGCCCGATTATGACACCGCCTAGTCCTGCACAGAATCCTGAAATGGCAAAGACGATGATCATGGGTCGCCGCAACGGAATACCAGAAGCCAACGCCTCTTTCCGGGCTCCGCCAATCGCGTAGATCTCACGGCCGAAGCGCGTGTAGGTCATGAAGAGCCCGACCAGGACGAACATGAACACGACCAGGAGAGACGCCGGGGAAAAATAGGCGAACATTCGCGTCGAAATGAAATCGGGAATGCGGAAATCGGTCAGCATCACCGTTTTTTCCTCGGCGGCAAACAGTGCGACACCCCTGAGAAGCATCAATGTGCCGACCGTGAGGACAATGGCCCGTATCCTGAGATAGGCAATGAAATACCCCTGGACGACGCCAATTGTTGTCGAGATTGCCAGTGCCAGTAGAAGTGCATTGACCGCACCCCAGTCATCGGTGAACCGAACCGTAATCACCGCGGCAAGCGCCGCGTTCGATCCGATCGAGAGATCGATTTCGCCGGCAATGATACAGAGCGTCAGTGCCAGGCCGACAAGTCCGAGAACCGCAAACCGTTCCATGATCGCAAAACCGGTTCGGTGGGAGAGGAAGAGCGGTTCGGTGATCGCGAAGAAACCGTATACGCTGGCCGCCAGCAGGATGGCGAAGGCCAGATCCGGGTTGTCGATCACCCAATGCCTGATGCGTTCCACGGAATCCTCCTATTCTACAGCTCGGCTGCCACGTCGGACCAGCGCAAACACGATTATCGAGAATACGATCATCAGACCGACTGCCAGGACCCTTGCGCCTGAGTTGAAGCCGTTCAGGACCATCATGTTGTCCACGGTCGAAATGAAGATCGCGCCAAGAGAGGTTCGAAGTGTCGACCCGTAACCTCCCATGATCGAATTCCCGCCAACCATGACAATGGCGATGACCATGATCGTCATGTCCCCCGAAGATCCGAATTCGGAAGAAAAATAGTTGACGTGCGCAGAACTGACCTGGCCCGAAAACGAAATGGCGACGACGGCAGCGCACACGCTGGCGATGATGCAGCACTTGATCGCCATGCCGAAATTCTCATGCCCGGTCGCCCGGCCAGCCGCCCGGTTTGCTCCGACGAGATAGACCTGGCGGCCGAAACTCGTGTAGCGAAGGACAAGCTCTGCCAGGATGGCAATCAGTATGAAGGCCACGGTGATATTCGGAATGTCACCGATGAACGAACCGGTCCCGAGCCATTCGGCGCCATGCGGTCGGCGGTAGGATACCACGAGATTGTCCGACCACCACGATCCGATACCGAAAAACAACCCCGCCGCCCCAAGCGTGACAACGATCGGGTTGCCGCCAAGGCCGATCAAGGCCCCCTGGACGCCGCCGGCAGCAATGGCAATCACAATCGTCACAAGAAACGCGACGGTGAAGGTCATCGCGAGTGCAGTACTGCTCTTGACCTCGTCGGAACCGACGGCACCCCATTGATTCCACTCTGCTCCCATGCAGGTCGCGAAGGCGATAATGCACAGCGCGGCGATTTCCTTCATCGAAAGGAGAAAGAAATTTCCCGACAGGGTCACAAACGTCAGGCCGATTGCCATAATCCCGACCAACGCCGCGTCACGGATAATGGTCTTGACATTGAACCATGTCAGAAAATCGTCCGTCAGCACGGCGCCCAGCAAGAAAATGAACAGGAACAACCCGACCATGACGATGACGAGAGGGGAATAGTCCCTCCGGATACGTTGGATAAGCCCCGGAAGTCCGACGGAGGTGGTCGAAGCTTCGCTCATGATGACCTGCCCGACACCGCGATCCCTGCCTCGCCGAATGGATCGGTAATCTGTTCCAGGATTCGTGCCGACGTCATGCCGTCGAGGTGAATCTCGTCAATCAGAAGCCCCCGGTAAAAACTCACAACCCTGTCCGGCAGGTTGGTGATTTCCTGGACATCGGTCGAGGCGATGACGATGGCAGTTCCCCGATCGGCAAGATCGCGAAGAATCTGGTAGATTTCTGCCCGGGCGCCCACGTCGACGCCGCGTGTCGGTTCGTTGACGAGGACGACCTTCGGAGCGATCGCCAGCCACTTCCCGAGTGTTACCTTTTGCTGGTTTCCGCCAGACAGGACACCCGCTTCCTGGGGCAGGCGCTCGGGGTCCACAGTGAAACGCACGGCATTCCTGGTCGCCATCTTCTTTTCGCTTGAGTGGTCCAGCAAGCCGTTCCGGGAAATGATCTCGAGAGCCGCCGCCGTCATGTTTTCGATGATTGGTCGACCGAGAAAAAGACCGTCGTACTTCCGGTCCTCCGAACAATAGGCGATGCCCCGCCGGATTGCGTCCTTAGGACGCCGGGGGAGAAACGCTTCGCCCTGAAAGTGCAGGGTTCCACCGCGGGATTTTGCCGACCCGGCCATTGCACCGAGAATTTCCGATGTGCCGGAACCCAGTTGGCCGGCCAGCCCCAGGATCTCTCCCGGATAGACATCGAAACTCACCGGTTCGAGAATTCCGTCCGGCCATAGATCACGGACCTTCATGACGGGCTCGTCGCGTTTGATCGGCATTCGTTCGGGGTACATGTCGCCGAGCTCGAAACCGAGCATCAATTCGACCAGGCTGTTTACATTCAGGTCCGCCGCCGCTCGCGGTTCCTGGCTTTCGCCGTCGCGCAGCACCGTGACCCGATCACAGATCTTGAAGATCTCGTCCATCCGATGGCTTACGTAAATGACCGATTTCCCACTCTCTTTCAGCCTCTTGACCATATCGAGAATACGAATCGAGTCGGTTTCACCCAGAGCCGCGGTCGGTTCATCAAGAATGAGCACCTGCGGATTGTGGGCGATCAGGCGTGCGACCTCGACCAGGTGCTGTTCGCCTACGCTCAAACGGTTCGTCGTACGTAACGGGTTGATGTGGCCAAGTCCGACCTCGTCGAGATATGGCCTGGCCTTTCGCGCGAGGTTTCCCTTCGATGCAACCAGGGGCACCCTGTCGCCAACGAGAAAGATATTCTCGGCTATCGACATTGTCGGAATCAGGCTGAGCTCTTGTTGGGCGATGGCGATGCCTGCGTGTTCGGCGACGGTGGGACTGCTGAAATGACGGGCTTCGCCGTCATAGAAATACGTACCCGAAAAGCCTGTATCGAAGCCGCCGATGATCTTGACAAGAGTAGACTTGCCGGCACCGTTCTCGCCGACAAGTCCCATGATTTCACCGCGGCCAATCTCGAAACTCGCGCCTCGCAGGGCCTGGATCGCACCGTAGTTGCGGCTGATGTCTGTCAGTCTCAGGAGCGGTTCATCCGCCATTACCTCTCCCCTGATGCGGACGCTACAAAGGGTTCAAGCGCAACTCTGTATCGTTTTGCTATCCCCAAGAAAAGAGGGCGCCCGGAAAGGCGCCCCCGTCCACGGTTGCCGACCTGAATCAGCTGCCCCAGGCACCTGAACAGAGTTCGTCTATTCCATAGAGTTTTCCATCGTAGCCGCGCAGCGCCACCGTATCGATGTTGGTCGCAGTGACCGCCGGGTTTGGCGTGAAGTTGATATAGTTCTCGAGTTCGCCGGTTGTCAGGTACTCTTCGACCATGGCAATGGCGAGTTGTCCTTCGTGCAGGGGCGACTGCAGGGTCGTTCCAAACTGCTTACCCTCTTCGATCAGCTGCTTGTCGCCGTTACACACTGTTCCGACGGCGATCACGTCCTCACCCATCGTGTAACCGGCTTCCTCGAGCGCCTTGATGCCGCCGGTCAGGATCGCATCATCCATGCCGTAGACAAAATGAATGCCTTCGTCACGGAGTGCCGCAATCGCCTTTGCCGCACCCTTGTATCCGTTTGCCTGGCCGAATCCCTCGCCAACATCACCGATAACCATAAGGTCGGAACCGGCGATCGCATCGTTGAACGCATTGATGGACAGGCCATAACCGCCGTAGCTGTGCGGGTAGCTCAGCACGAGAACATTGAAGCCTTCACCGCCGGCGGCTTTCTTGGCCGCCGCTGCTTCACGCATCATATACCCCGCATTCCGAGCCCGCAGACGGTCATCCGGGCCAGCGTATCCGAAAATGTACTGCTTGTCCTGCTCATTGGGTAGCTGGTTGATTTTCAGGACCGGAACGCCGGTTCTGGCCAAGGCACGAAGTGAACCGAGCCCCGCAACCGCATCAGACGGCCACCAGATGAAGACATCCGGCAATTGCCCTGCGGCCAGGACCTGCTGAACCTGTTGGTCCTGTTCAGCCTGGTTGAACTGGTTTTCGAATACCTTGATGTCGTAACCCTTGAGTGCTGCCGTTTCCTTGATACCCTTGATGAAACGCCCGATGTAGGCTTCACCGGCCGGGCCGTTAAACGAGATGATCGAACCTTTGCTCTGGGCAACAACTGCTGTCGCCGCCCCTCCAAGCAACAAGCCCGCAACAACGACAGTTCTGACTAAGTTTGACATTTGGGTCATACGCACCCTCCTTTTCGGGAATTTCCGACGAGACATTCATCGCCATGATCCTCGAGAGTCTACAGATTCCACGAAATGCTTCTCACGCGATTCCATCCTATATGGACATATTTTGTCCGTTATGGATATGATCCCTCTATTGCGTTTGGACATCCAGCGGCAACATCCATGTCAGGATATTGCCTCGACAAGTTCGCGAAGGAACCCAGCATGGACACACAACGACTGGCCGCAAAAAACATCCTGATAACCGGCGCCGCGCAGGGAATGGGCGCCGCCAATGCCGAGTATTTTGCTCAGCAAGGCGCAAATGTTTGTATCGGCGACATCAATTACGGCGGCGTTCAATCCGTAGCAGAGCGGATCAACGCGCATGGCAATGGTCGCGCGGTCGCAATCGAAATGGATGTGACCAGCCGCGAGGACAATGCAGCTGCGGTCGCGAGGACCGTCGACGCGTTCGGTTCGATCAACGTCGCGCTCCTCAACGCCGGAGTGAATCGGCCCCGGATGTTCATGGATATCGACGAAGACAATTGGGACATGATCATGAACATCAATGCCAAGGGTGTTCTCCTGGGCATGCAGGAGGCTGCCCGGCAGATGATCGCCCAGGGTCCAATGGACGATCATCCGTACAAGATCATTCCCGTCGGTTCGATTGTTTCACGAACGGCGTTTCTCGATGTCATTCCCTACTGTTGTTCAAAATATGCGGTCCTTGCCTTGATCATCGGCGGCGCCAAGGCGCTCTGGCAACACAGGATCACCGTCAACGGCTATGGCCCCGGCGTCGTCAAGACCGAGCTCTGGGAGCAACTGGACAAGGATCTCGTGGAGATCGGCATGTTCGAGAAGGAAGGCCAGGCAATGGATCATCTCGCCGAAACCATGATCCTGATGAAAAAACTCTCGACGCCCGACGACGTCAAGGGGACTGCCGCTTTCCTCTGTTCCGACGAGTCCGACTACATGACCGGCCAGTTGATCATGATCGACGGCGGTATGGTCATGCAGTGACGCGTCGCGGGACGCACGGGAGTCAACCTGCAGGTGATCACGAGCCCGCCTGATCTTCGAGCCTGACCCAACTGCGAAGACGGGATGATTCCGTGATGGCTTCAACTGTTTTCTGGACTTCGAGCGCTTCCCGAAAGTCCGGGCTGCAGGCCCGCCCCGCCGCATGCGCGTCCAGAAGTTCCGCCACTTCGATGATCTTCAGGTCGTTGAAGCCCAATTGATGCCCCGGAGCCGGGCAAAACGATCCATACGGCGGATGATCGGGCCCGGACTCGATTCTGTTGAAGCCCGACCTCGGCCCTTCGCATCGATAGAGATGCAGTTCGTTCATACGTTCCTGGCTGAAAGCCAATGCACCCCTGGTACCGCTGATCTCGAATGACAGATCCATGGTTCGTCCGGTCGCGGCCCAGTTCGCCTCGATGCTTCCGGACACACCGCTCCTGAAGCGCAGCAATGCGTGCGTCATGTCATCGACCTCGACCGGGCGCAATTCGTCGGCACCTGGAACAGCAGGCCGAACCGGATGAATTGTCCGGCAGTCGCCGCAAACCTCTTCGACCGGCCCCAACAGGAACCTCGCCAGCGAGATGATGTGGCTGCCTATGTCAGCCGCGGCACCGCCGCCGGCCGGGTCGGTGCGGAAGGAATGAGCAACGTCTGGGCTGGCCATGTAGTTTTCGGCATGCCGGCCGCGAAAACCGGTCACATCGCCGATCTCACCCGTCTCGATCAACCGCCTGGCGAACCGGATCATCGGGTTCCTCAGGAAATTGAACCCCACGCTTGTCGTCACCCCGGCAGCTTCAGCCGTCTCGGTCATCCGAATTGCCGATTCAACCGTCGTCGAGAGGGGCTTTTCGCAATAGACCGTCTTGCCGGCCTCGATTGCCGCGAGCGCGATGGGTTCGTGCAACGCGTTCGGGGCAGCTATGGCAACGATGTCCACGTGGTCGTCTTCGACCAGTTCCTTCCAGTCAGCGGTCGAGCGCGAAAAGCCCAACTCACGTGCCCGCCGCTCGGCAAGGTCCCCGGAGGCGTCGGCGAGAATCGACTTTCTCCGGCAGGGCGGGAACATCGAAAAGGCCCGATACTGCCGTGAAGGCGTTCGCATGGCAGCGCCCCATGAAGCCGGATCCCACCAGGCCAATCCCGACACTTCGTTTCCTGCCTGCGGTTTCCATGGTGGTCTACCTGGATGATGACTTCAGATTATCCAGCCACACTGCAACGATGATGACGATGCCGATCAGAACCTGCTGATAGAACGAGGATATCCCGAGAATGTTCAGGCCGTTGGTAATCATTGCCATGATATAGGCACCGACCAGCGCCGTGATGACCACGCCACGGCCGCCGACGAAACTGATCCCGCCAATGATCACGGCCGCAATCGCCTGAAGTTCGATGCCCTGGGCAACGCTTGGCGGCGTCGCGGCGAGACGGCCGACCAGGACCACGGCGGCAACCGCCGCCAGAAAACCGCTGAGGGTGTAGATTTTCACCTTTTGCCGATCGACGGCGATGCCTTCCAGCCTGGCGACCTTTTCGTCTCCGCCAATGGCGTAGACATGCCGCCCGAACACCGTCATGTGCATGATGACCATCACCACGGCAAAGACAACCACGACGAAATACAGCGGAATCGGGAGGCCCAGGAGTTTCGCGTTGCCAATGTAAAGGAAGATCGGCTCGAGCACCTGGTAGGAGACACCCTTGGTGATCACGAGCGCCATGCCACGGGCTATACCGAGCATCCCCAGCGTCGCTATGAATGGTGGAACCCGGCCACGGGTAATGACCATGCCGTTGACCCACCCGGCAAGGGCGCCGACGGCCAGTCCCGCAACGATGGCGATTCGCGGATCGACCCCGTTCACGATCAGCCAACCCATCGTCACGGCGCTCAGGGCAAGTATCGAGCCCACGGAGAGGTCGATGCCGCCGGAGATGATGACGATGGCCTGGCCGGCAGCCAGAATGGCAACAATCGAAACTTGCTTCATCAAGTTGGTCATGTTGCCGAGCGTCATGAAATAGGGCGAGGAAAACGAAAGGATCACCATCATCAGGGCAGCGACGAAAATGATCCACAGAAGCGATCGGGATCTCAATCTCTCCAATCGAGTCATGCCTGACCTGCCGGGCGCGAGGATCGGGCCGGAGTGCCCGAAATGATCATCGACACGATTTCGTCCTGGGTAAAATCCCGGGTCCCGGCGTTGGTGACCTTTCTGCCGCCGCTGAGGATGGTGATGCGGTCGGTAAAACTGTAAACCTCGTGAATGTCGTGGCTGATCCAGATAATGCCGAGTCCCTTTTTCTTGAGTTCGACAATCAGTTCGATGACCTTCTGGCTTTCCTCCATCCCCAAGGCGGCCGTGGGCTCGTCCATGATCAGGATCTTGGTGTCGAAGTGTACGGCTCTCCCGATGGAGATGGCCTGCCTCTGGCCACCCGACATCGACTGCACCTCGACGTCGTGAGAAGGGATCCGGATATTGAGGCGCCTGAGAGCCAGTTCCGCCTCTTCCTTCATGGCCCGCTTGCGCAGAAAACCCCAGCTGTGCAGTTCTCGCCCCATGAACAGATTGGCTGGCGCCGTCAAATTCCCGCACAACGCGAGTTCCTGGTAAATCGTCTCGATACCGAAGCTCCGTGCATCGTTGGGGTTGGCGATGTGCACTTCACGCCCTTCGATGAAAATCGATCCTTCATTGGCTGTCTCGGCGCCCGCGAGGATCTTGATGAGCGTGGATTTTCCGGCGCCGTTGTGGCCCAGCACACCAAGCACTTCGCCAGGGTACAAGTCGAGGTGAACGTCCGACAGTGCCTGCACACCCCCAAAGTGCTTGGAGATCCCGCGCATTTCGACAAGTGGAGCCATGGCGGTCATTATGTCCATGCCACGAAGATTTCGCACCAAAAAAAAGATGCCGGCCATCAATGTTCATGGCCGGCATTCATGTTCAAGCCTGAAGCTCTATTCCAGCGTGATACCCCGGCCATCAAGGTAGGCTTGAGTCACGTCATCAGCCGTCATGATGGAAGACTCGACGACAATCCATTCGTCGAGATCCGCACCTTCGGTAACATGCCGATGTGCAGCCTTGATCGCCTCGTATCCGACGAGGTCGGTATTGCCATCGATCGTGGCATTCAATTCGCCAGACCGGAGCGCGGCGAGAGCAGCAGGAATCGCGTCATCACCAACGATGATGATATCGTCGAGTTTACCGGCACCCTTGACGGCCTGAATGGCTCCCAATGCCATCAGGTCGTTTGATCCGATGATCGCATCCACATCCGGATTTGCCTGCAGGATGTCTTCGGAGGCCTTCAAACCTTTCTCCGTGTCCCAGTCAGCCGCGATGGAAGCCACGACCTCGATACCGGAGTTTGCATTGAAGACATCCATCATTCCTCTCAACCGAAGTTCTGCGGTGGAACTTCCGCGAAAACCCTCGAGAATCGCAACCTTGCCCGTGCCGCCGAGTTGATCAACCACCCACTGCGCCATTCCGGCGAAGGAAGTCTGTTCGTCGAGTCCGACAAAGGTTTCAACCATGGCCGGACCGTCATCGACGCGCGTGTCAGCCGTTATGATCGGAATTCCGGCAGAATTCGCTTCCATGACCTTGGGAATGAGCGCCGTCCCGTTCATCGGGACCAGCACGATTGCATCGTGGTCCTTGACCATCTCTGCTTCAAACACGGCGATCTGGCCTTCGATGTCGCCGTTGAACTCGGCGGAAACATAAGACAGGTCGATGCCAAGTTCATCGGCGGCCCGTTTGGCACCTTCGCCCATCCGCCAATAGTACGGATTTGTCATGTCCTTTACGATAAAGGCCATGCTGATGTTCTGTGTCATGCCGGCCGTGGCGAAGGACCCAAAGGTTACCGCGACGGCAACCGCGAGACCGGCCAATTTCCTGAATGACATGATTTGTTCTCCTCCTCCTGATAAGTTTTACGCCGTTCGTTTCGGGTACATTCAACCGGAGTCCAATGGCGTCTGCTTGTTGGTGTCCTCCTTTTACACATCGAATGAAATCCAGTTCGAGAGAACAGATATCCAAAATGAATCTTTTGATCGGCCAATTCTCAATAGCGACCGTTGTTACGCATCAACCCATCTATTCGGGCCTGCGCATTTGCCAATGCAGTGCGAACGGAGACATCCTTTCGCAACATGGCATGGATTTCGCCTCCAATGATGCCCAACATGTCACTGAACTCGGGAATCGGCGGGCGTGGCCAGATCTGAACTTCGCCACGCCGTTCCATCCGGTCGATTTCACCGATCAGTTTGCTCGACGCCTGGACCTCGGGATCGGCACTCGTGGAAAATCTCGGACTGGTCAGGTTGCCGTTCTGTACGTACCACTTCATGAGCTCCGGGCGGGTGAGATACTCCATGACCTTCCATGCCACCGCCATTCGCTGCCCGGAAAGTCCCTGCGGGATCGCCAGTGAAAATCCGCCAATCGGCGAAACGCGCCGCTTGCCTGGTGCCGGCGGATGGCACAGGAAGGCAACGTTGCCATGGGCTGGAGAGTTTTCCTTTTTTTCGAAAGCTGCGGCACGGACACTCCAGCCATAGGTCATGGCGGCATGGCCCTCGCTGAAAATCCGGATTCGCAGATCCCAGTTGCAATTCAGGCTGGCGGGATGCGCGAACTGTTGAAGTTCCAGGAGGTATTCGGCAGTCTGCCGGGCCGTATCGGTGTCAAGCATTGGTCGAAAGTTCTCGCCCGAGAGTTCTCCGACATCATATTCGTCGCCGAGCGGCCGGAGGTCGATGACCGGTTGCCCAAAATCCGCGAGCGTCTGGATGAAAGTATGTGCGACCGGCGTGCCCTGACCGAAGTTCATGACGATTCCCGAACGTCCGAACGCCGACATGTGGAGCTTTCCTGCGGCCGCGAGCACATCCCGTGTCGTTTCGGGAAGTTCCAGCCCTGCTTCCAAGAAGAGGTCTTCCCGGCAGAACAACACCTCGACCGTCGGCTGAATCGGCAGGCCGTATTGCTTCTTCCTCCACGACGATCCACGCCAGGCCGCACTGTGGAAGTCCGAGGAATAGTAGCGGGTACGCGCGATAATCCCGTTCAGGGGTTGAATGACCTCTTCTTCGGCAAGCTGTCCGATCCAGGGCAGGTCGACGGCGACAATATCATATCCCGAGTTTTCCGCCTCCGCATTGGCCATGATTTCCGAATGTAGTTCATCCAGTGGAAGATTGACGATTTCGAAGTTGGTGCCGCACATCTCTTCCAGATTTGACGAGAGCCTGCTGAGCGTCCTGAAGGTCGGATCGATTGGACAAAGAATGCGCACTGTTCGGTCGTAGCCGACCCCTGAACGCATCGCGTTCGGGTAGGGCAAAATCCGTGAAGCCATGTAGTAGCCGCCGAAAAAGAAGTCATTCATGGCCCCGTCGCCGTCACCGAACCCGAACGTTTTTCCGACCATTGCCTTGAACTGCATCGCAAAGGTCTCGAAATCGGCAATCAACTGGCGAGTCGGGTGCAACGAAAAGGACTTTCCCGATTTCGAGCGTGGGCGCTTGATCAGGAGGCCCTGCTCAATCAGGTCGCCGATCCGGCGCATCGCGGTTCCGTACGGAACGCCTGAAGCCGAAGCGAGCGACGTTACTGTCAGAAGCTTGCCGTCCAGATGCCGTCGCATGGCGAAGGAAACGATATTCCAGCGAGGATCGGTCGCCGACAGGCTGGTACTCTCCTGCGACAGGGAATGTGTGCCGTCGATGAAATCGAGGATGCGTATCATTTCTTCCCGCGTCATCTGGAAATTCCTTCGGTTTGGCGACAATTGCGACCGCAAGCCCGTTACCGATTTAACGGAGTAGCAAAATATCCAAATCTGATACATTGCATGTTTTGATTTGGCGGTTCCGTGTGACACCTTTGAAAGGGACGAGGTCGCCGTCAGCGAGGTCGGGAAAGACGCATGAGCGTATCGGAGTACGATTTTGTGGTCGTCGGAGCCGGTTCGGCGGGATGTGTCGTCGCAGGGCGTCTCGGTGCGGCCGGACATTCGGTCCTGCTGCTCGAAGCCGGTGGCCGGGACTGGAATCCATTGATTCATATCCCCCTCGGATACTCGATGTTGTACGCCAACCCGGCCGTAAACTGGTGTTACGAGAGCGAACCGGAGCCGCAACTGAATGACCGGAGATTGTTTCAGCCGCGTGGCAAGGTCTTGGGTGGCACAGGTGCGATCAATGGCATGATCTACATGCGTGGCCAGCCCGAGGATTTCGACAACTGGAAGGAGGCAGGGTGTGAAGGCTGGGGCTGGGACGACGTTCTGCCCGTCTTCATGGCCTGCGAAGACCAGGAGCGCGGGGCTGACGCGTTTCACGGCGTTGGCGGTCCGGTTTCCGTGTCTGACCTGCGGGCCCGCCACCACCTGGGAGAAGCATTTCACGCAGCATCCGAGGCTCTTGGCGTCCCGCGGAACGATGACTTCAACAGTGCGCGGCAGGAAGGCACCGGCTACGTGCAAACGACCACGCGCAAAGGCTGGCGGTGGAGCACTGCGTCCGGATACTTGCGGGGCCGCGCCAAGCACAACATCGACCTCAAGCTCAATGCGATGGTCGAACGCATTGTCCTGGACGGGAAGCAGGCATCCGGCGTCGTCTGGTCCGACGGCGGCGGACGGCGGACCAGCAAGGCCCGCTGCGAGATCATCCTGTGTGCCGGCACTTTCAACTCACCGCAGATCCTGCAGCTTTCCGGCGTCGGACCTGGAGATTTGCTTCGCCAGGCCGACGTCGATGTCGTGCATGACCTTCCAGGCGTGGGTGAAAACCTTCAGGACCATTTCGGAATCGGCTCCGAGTACCGCTCGACAGTTCGATCCACTGTCAACGACCTGTACAACAACAAGTTCAAGGGCGGTCTGCAACTGTTGCGCTACCTGCTGTTTCGGACCGGCCCTTTCGCGGACAATGGCAACTATTCGAACACGTTCATTCGATCGGGACCGGGAGTCGACCGGCCAGACATGATGGTCACGTTCATGGCCTGGTGCACTGACGAAAAGCTCAAACCCCGCCGGTTTTCAGGCTTTACAATACTTGCGGAACACATGCGGCCCGAATCCAGGGGGCACGTGCGCCTCCGCAGCCCGAATCCGGCCGAACAACCGTCTATCCTGTTCAATTTCCTCGTTTCCGAAGCCGATCAAAAGGCTGCCATTGCCGGCCTGAAGTTCGGGCGAAAAATAGCCGCAACTGCTCCGATGAGCGCATGTGTCGAGTCGGAAATTTCTCCCGGGGCGGATGTTCAGGATGATGCTGAGTTGCTCGAATACTGTCGAAATTCGGGACTTTCGCTGTTGCATCCGGTCGGAACCTGTAAAATGGGTGTTGACGAAACTGCGGTCGTCGACCCACGATTACGTGTACGCGGGATCGACCGGCTTCGGGTTATCGATGCCTCGATCATGCCCCGTATCGTGACAGGTAACACCAATGCGGCGTCCATCATGATCGGTGAAAAAGGTGCCGCACTCGTTCTAGAGGATACAAATGGTTAGCCCGGCAATCCCGTCACTGGGACTGGCACTCCTGGGAAGCGGCCGGATGTCGCATGTGTACGGGCCGAAAATCAACGCTCATCCCGGCCTCCGCCTGGAGTTCGTCTTCAACCCCAACCGCGCGTCGGCCGAACGGGCGGCGGCAAGCTACGGAGGACGGGCATCGAGCGATCTCGAAGAGGTTCTTGGCGCATCTTCAGTGGACGCTGTCGTGATCGCAACACCTACCGATACGCATGTTGAATATATCGTCGCGGCCGCGAAGGCGGGAAAGCCGATCTACTGCGAAAAACCGCTTGATCGGGAACTGGACCGTGTCGACGAGTGTCTCGCCATACTCAAATCGCATCCCGTTCCCTTCATGCTCGGCTTCAACCGGCGATTCGACCCCGACAACAACGCCGTGCGACAGGCAGTTGCCAATGGAGAGGTCGGGGAAGTCAATTTCCTCATGAGCACGAGCAGGGAGCCTTCCCCCCCGCCGTTCGATTATGTTCGTGCTTCGGGGGGCTATTTCATCGATTCGCAGATTCACGACATCGACCTGCTTTGCTGGATCGCCGGCGAACGCCCGGACATGGTCTTTTCAGCAGGCAGCTGCATGTTTGACGAAAGGATCGGTGCCGAGGGTGACGTCGACCTGGCGATGACGACAATGATGATGCCGTCCGGTGCCCTTGCACACATCAACAATTCTCGCGCCTGTGCCTATGGATTTGACCAACGGCTGGAGGTGTTCGGAAACCGGAGTATGGTTCAGACGTCGAACCAACGCGTCGACCCGCTGATTCGCTGGTCGAAAGAGGCAACGGAAGCCAGAGCAATACTCAAACACTTTTTCCTGGAACGTTACGACACCTCGTTTTACCACGCACTTGATGAATTCCATCAGGCCGTGACCCAGGGACGGCCGCCAAGTGCAACGGAACACGACGGCCGGGACGCGCTGGCCATCGCGATTGCATGTGATCGGTCTCGGCGTGAGGGTGTTGCTGTCGCTCCGGCCTATTGACGATTTCCGACGGCATGGCCATCTCGCGCACATGATCCGGACACCTTTGCTACCCTTTCTGGACGAACCGCCCGGGGTTTGCGTCTGACCGGCGTTGACCGGTCCAATGGCCGAGCCAAGGAGCCCTTGTTCCAGCGATGGCGCCCCACAACATGCCGCCCGTCATTTCGCGCTCAAGGATCAAACCGGCCGCCTGCGCAACATCACGCTGCTGAAACCGGGCAGATATCTCCGATTGAGATTGACGCTGCTGTTCTGCATGCTCAACGCATCAACCAAGGTTTTTTTCGATAATCGGTCCAGGCAGCGTAACTGGATTCTGACGCGCCCGCCTCAGCCATAGCAATCGCCGAAGACCTCTTCGCAAATGATCTCGATTTGTGCCACTTCTTCGTCGGTTAGAGCAGCAAACTCTCTTTGGCGGCGCCTTTTCGGCAATTTGCCATCGTTCTGCCGAATGAACATGATCAGATCCTGCGCCAGTCGGTCAGGCATCTCCACCGTCTCCATAATGCGCCGTTGCGCTTCATCGTGGCGGCGCAAGTAATCGATCTCATTCGGCAGGTCGTGATCGACCGTGCGAGCGACGCAGGCGTACAGAAACTCGGCTTCAGCCGTGCAATCGAAAAACCGGTACAGATCGGCTGTATCATTGAGGACCTCGACGTTCCGTTCGGCCGTCGGCCGCCAGTCGATGAAAGGCATCAGCGGTCCGGAATGGCGTTGCAGCGTGCGGCGGTATTCGTCGATCCGGTCCAGCATCACGGCGGAAACGGGAAAGACCATGCCTGGCGGTGTGAATTCCCGTTCCGCCAACACATGATGGATCAGGCAGCGGTGCAGGCGGCCATTTCCATCCTGATAAGGGTGGATATAGACAAAACCGAACGCTGTGGCGGTTGCCTGAAGCACTGGATCGATCGCGCTTGCGGTCATGCGCCAGTTGGCCTCGAGCATGTCATCCAACAGAACGGGCAGATCATCCGGCCGTGCGCCTATGAATTCCGGCAGGGGATCGGTATTGTGATCGCGCGCGCCGAGGAACACCCCGTCAGGGCGGAGGCCGGCCCGGATAAAGCGTGTATCCTCGATCAAGACACCGTGCAGGCGGTTGAGTTCATCGTGTGTCAGCCGATTCTTGCCGACCTGGAGGACCGCACGGCCCCAGCGCTCAAGGCGGTTGCGCGGCGGTCGCTCGCCTTCGATCGCAAAGCTGGCACGGCTATCTGCTAGCAACAGCAAGCTCGCGGCCCGGGAAATCAGATATCCGCTGGTTCGGCCTACGGTTTCTGCAGCCTTGTCGGCAAAGCGGCGTTCCCGATAGTCTTCGAGAGTCCCGGTGCGGCGAATGACTGGGCAATAGCCGCCCGTGCCCAGCAGGTTGTCCCGCACGCGGTGGCGCTTCGATAGCATGGCATTGCAGGTTACATAATTCATGGGATCGAGAGCGTCGACGGCCGTTACAGTCGGCGCGTCGTCGATCGGCAGCGACCGGCCAGTCATTCTCTCATAGAAAAACCAGACTCGGCGGGTGACCGCCCCTTTCGGCGCATCGCGCACGAAGGCCGAGATTGTCTCCTGGTCCACAGCGTCGAGCACACGTTTGAGCACGAGCGGGTCGAACTGCTCATGACGAAGGGCGAAACTGATATGATCCGTGACATGGTGGCCCGGCCAGTACCGCTTGTCGAAAACGGTCCAGCCGTCTTCTTCGCGCTTGCTGCCCTTGATGTAACCATTGGCAATGGTGCTCCCTGCCCGTACCGGGGCCGCGATCCCGAGGCCATGAACCAATGCAGCCCAACCGGCCAGCGTTGTCTCCTGCGGGACAAGGCGATCCTGGAACGCCTGCGGCGTTTCGAGATTCAGTTCCAACGGTCGAAATTCCTTCGCTACGGTCGAAAAGAGCCCGACTCTTTTAGATCACGTCGAAATTCATTATACACAAAATCCGTCGAAAACCATTCACGAAAATCGAAATGGCATTCAAATCCATGACATTGGTCGAAAATCGATTGATCAGACTCCGCGATTGTGCTGATCCGGGAATCGCCGATGATGATACGCCGCTCCGGCATGGCGCGACGCAATTGAAAGTCAATCCTGGCCAAATGCTGGCGTGGCCTGCCGGAGTCGGACAGTTGGCTCGAATTGATTTTGCCTCCGGCACCCGGAGGCGCACGGGCGTGTGACTGGAGTGCGGCCAGGATCAGGATGCCGCCAAGGTGCCGCCGCACATCTGGCGTGATCCATGGCGGTTTCCTCGCTTGTTCGAACGGTGCCGCGACGAAAGACCGGACGGGAATCGAGGCCAGGAGAACGTGATCGAGACCTGGCGCGAATCCGTCGGTGACTTTCTTGGCAACTCGTTTTCGGATTGCCGCGTGTATGGCCAGGAGGATCTCGATGCGTGAAGCGGCGGGGAAACCGGACATGCCGTCAACATGTCCCGGCCATGGATAACAGTGCCGATCATTTTGGTCCGTGCCTTTCCCGGGGCGTGGGCGGCAGGACGGGAGAGGATGTGGACGAATGCTTCGAGTGGAGGCGGGTGCCGGATCACGTTGCGGGATTCCCGCGTTCTGGTTCATATTGACTCGCGCGGCAATCGTGCGGCCGGAAGGATTCTCCATGCATCCGATCTACGCTCTCTGGTGCCATCCGCGGTCCATGTCTACCGCCATCGAGAGAGTCATGCGCGAGCGGGGCGATCTCAGGATCGTTCACGAGCCGTTCATCTACACTTACTATCTCGGCGACAGGGGGCGTTCCCTGCCGCATTTCGAACCAAACGCGGATCATCCGCAAGCCTATGTGGATGTCCGGCAGTTCATTCGCGACCAGGCGGCAATCGGGCCGGTTTTCTTCAAGGACATGACCTATTACGCGCTCGAAAACCTCCTTGGCGACCCGGAGTTCCTCTCCGACATCACCCACACCTTTCTCGTCCGGGATCCGGCTGCAGCCATACTGTCCTATGCCAGGCTCGATCCCCTGTTTCGCCGCGATGAAGCAGGTCTCGAAGCCAGTTGGACGCTCTACTGCAAGGTGCGGGACGACGGGCACGGTCCTCTGGTCCTGAGTGCCGATCATGTCCAGCGGCGGCCGGCGGAAATCATGTCGGAATACTGGAGCGCCCTCGGCCTGCCGGACGCCCCGCACGCCTTGTCCTGGTCCGGGGAGATACCGGAATCATGGGAACACGTCGCGGGCTGGCACGAGGCGGTTCTCGCAAGCCGGCAGATCCTGCCGCCCGAAATTGATCGGGACTACCTTCGTGAACTCGAAAGCCTTGGCGGGGGTTTTCTCGAATACTATCATCATCACAAACCCTATTACGATCGGTTGATCGCCGAGGCGCTGACATGAACAGGCGCCGGTCCGGACGCCGCCGAAGAATCGAAACGAGGAACGCCGCTTCGGCCAGGGCGGCACCTTATCTCGTTCGAAAAATCCCGGTGTCCAATCTTCTCGACCCGGAAGCGACCGTGGTCATCGAAGACAACGCCGATCGAATCCTGGACGAAATCGGCATGGAGTTTCGGGGAGATCCCGAGACACTGGAGATCTTCCGGACGGCAGGTGCCCGCGTCGACGGCGAGCGCGTCCGGTTTGACCCCGGATGGTGCCGCGACAGGATTCGCTCGGCGCCCAGGTCCTTCGTGCAGCACGCCCGCAATCCCGAACGCACCATTTTCGTTGGCGGCGATGCGATGGTTTTCTGCCCGAGTTTCGGACCGCCGTTCGTCCACGATCTCGAACGGGGCCGCCGCTACGCAACGATTGAAGATTTCCGCGACCTCACCCGAATGCACCACCAGATCCGGAGTCTTCACCACTCCGGCGGCGTCGTCTGCGAACCGGTCGATCTGCCTGTCCCTGTCCGTCACCTGCACATGACGCACGCGCACCTGGCATTGAATGACAAGCCGTTCATGGGAGCCGTCACCTCCGCGGAGCGCGCGCGCGACAGTATCGAGATGTGCCGGCTCGCGATGGGCGCGGAGTTCGTCGACCGGGCTTGCGTTCTCTACTCGGTCGTCAATACCAACGCGCCGCTTGTCCTCGACCGGACAATGCTCCTCGCGCTCAAGGAGTACGCCCGCGCCGGGCAATGCACGGTCGTGTCACCGTTCGTTCTTGGCGGCGCGATGTCGCCCGTCACCGTCGCCGCGACCCTTGCGCAGGTGCTTGCGGAAGTGATGGCGTCGGTGTCCCTCATTCAACTGATACGTCCCGGCGCTCCGAGCGTGTTCGGGACGTTCTTTTCGCCGCTCTCGCTCCAGACAGGCTCCCCGACGTTCGGATCCCCCGAGGGGATCCAGTTTCAGATGTGTGCGCGAACCCTTGCCGATAGCCTGGGCCTGCCGTTCCATTCGGTCGGTGCGCTGACTGCCTCCAAGGTCCCGGACGCCCAGGCGGGATTCGAGAGCCAGTCGCAGCTCATGGGAGCAGTCCTGGCCGGCGTCCATTTCATCATCCACGCGACCGGCTGCCTGGAAGGGTTGCTCACGATGGGCTACGAGAAGACCGTGATGGACGCAGACCGCTGCGCGGCGATGGCGAGATTCATCGAGGGTGTGGACATTTCCCCACGGGCGCAGGCGCTCGATGCCTTCCGGGAAGTCGGGCCGGGAGAGCACTTCCTGGGAAGCCGCCATACCCTCGAGAATTTCGAGCAGGCGTTCTGGCGCAGCGAGCTGTCCGACAATGGCACGTTCGAACAATGGTCGGCCGAAGGCGAGAAGTGGCACCATGCGCGCGCCCAGGAGGCCGTTCGACGCCTCCTCCGCGAATACGAGCCGCCGCCCATGGATGAGGCGATCCGGGAAAGTCTCGACGAATATGTCGCGCGAAGAAGCCGGGAGATCACCGGCTCGGGTGAGGGTTGATCGAACAGGATTCGAACACAGGAAGGTATCGACATCATGACCACGACTGACTGGAGCCTCGAGGGAACGGCGCGGCGCCGAGACCGGTTCTATGCCGCGACGCAGCGGAAATTCGTGCCGTTTCGGGAACCGATCGTGTTTCGCCGGGGTTCGATGCAGTACCTCTGGGACAACGAGGGCAGGAAATACACCGACCTGCTTGGAATGAACGTCTGCATTTCGGTCGGTCATTCCCATCCAAGGGTCGTGGACGCCGCGATGCAGCAAGCCCGGGACCTCATCCACTCGACCACGATGTTCTATCATCCGGTTCCTGCCCACCTCGCCGAAGAGATTTCCCTGACCCTTCCCCGGGGCGGAGGAATCGAGTGGGTGGCTCATTTCACCAGTTCCGGCGCGGAAGCGGTCGATCTCGCGCTCACCATGGCGAGGCGCCATGCCGGTGTCGCCGACATCATCGCGCTCAGATCGGGATACCACGGCCCGACGCTCGGGGCGCAATCGGTGACCGGGATTTCGGGTTTCCGTCACGGTCCGGGCCTCCCCGGAAACGTGGTCTTCGTTGCCGACCCCAACCAGTACCGCGGTGTTTTCGGCCCTGGCGTCAAGCCCTACCTCGACGACATCGACCGGGCGATCGACACGGCAACGACCGGCCGGGTTGCCGGGATGATCGTGGAATCGGTCCAGGGATACGGCGGTATCGTCGAAATGCCGCCGGGATACCTGTCAGGCGCTGCCGAACGGGTACGGGCAAAGGGAGGCGTTCTGATCGCTGACGAGGTCCAGGCCGGCTTTGGCCGGACCGGTGACAACATGTGGGGATTCGAGGCCGACCGGGTCATCCCCGAGATCGTTGTCATGGCCAAGGGGATGGGGAACGGCTTTCCAATCGGGGCCGTCATCGCGCAAAAACATGTTGCTGATCCAATGGGTGACAAGTTCCTGTTCCACACTTACGGGGCCAACCCGACAAGCTGCGCGGCCGGCCGTGCGGTTCTCGAGGTAATCAGGGAAGATCGCTTGCAGGAGAATGCGCGCAAGGTCGGAGAATCCCTGCTCGCGGGATTTCGGGACCTTCAGCAACGATACCAGGTCATCGGTGACGTCCGGGGGCGCGGGTTGATGCTGGCAATCGAACTCGTCCAGGACAGGAAAACCAGGGAACCCGATGCCGATACCACAGCTGCCGTATTCGAGGCCTGCCGTGAGTACGGTCTCATCCTTTCGAAATCGGGGCCGTACAGGTCCGTGCTGCGGATGGTTGCCCCCATTGTGCCTGTCTCAGGAGGACGTCGATTCTGTCATTTCCGGGCTCGATGCCGCCTTCCGATCCCTGGAATGAGATCGTGAATAATTTGCTCGGAATGCGTCAACACCCATTTTGAACGCCCTGGAACTCGACGCGCGGTAGATCAATCTTATCTCTTGCGGCAGGAACAGAGACCCGCTGAGCGGTCCCGCACACGTTCTGCCTATAGCTTCGGGTCTTGAAAGGCGGCGTGGCCGAGCGAAAGGAAAAGGCGCATCGGGTCATCAAGTGAGCGGCACAAAGCCGAACCTCTCGTAGAAGCGTTTCGCGTCGTCGTTCGCGATCAGGGCGTGCATGGCTACGGTTTCACCGGCAATCATGGTCCGCTCGACCGCATCTGAGAGAAGCATGCTTCCGAGGCCCCGCCAGTGCACCGAGCCATCGACCGCCAGCCGGCCGATCAGGGCGCAGGGCACCGGATGGCGCGGCAATTTCCTGGAGAGTTGCCCAGGCAGCGAAGCAAGGTCGATCGACAGGGCGCTCAGAGCGTAGAAGCCAGGGACGGCATCGGTTTCCCCGGCGGCACAGACGAACACCCGGGCAATCCGGCGCCGGACGTCCTGCCCGGCCTGGCGTGCCAGATAGCGGTCCAACTCGGGAAGGCCCAGGAAAAGAACTTCCGGTCGTGGCGCTTTCCGAGCAGCTCGATAGTGAGCGCATCAAGCTCGTTCAACGCGAGACGACGCGCCGGGCATGTTCCTCCAGGGCTTCACGGAGGTGTTCGTTCGGCGGCGGCGGTTCGGAGAGCGCCTCGAAGAACCGCGTGGCATCGTCGCGGGCGAGCGCGATGATCTCGTGACGGAGAACGGCCTTCTCCGCGTTCTCCAGCGCGCTGGACACGATGAAAGCGCTGACGGTCTTGCCTTCGACAGAGGCCGCCAGCTCAATGCGCCGCTTTGCCGTTTCGCTGAGCCTGAGATTGATGCGCTTGCCTCGGACCGCGCCGGACTGGGCCATGATACCCTCTCCTTCCGGAACTGAGAATGTAGGTCGTTTCGGTGCCTTGTGTAAGACTGGGAATGCTTCATTGACGGTAGCACGCGAGCCATGATCGACAGCATTGCGATGTTTGATCCTCGCCGGCATCGATTAAGGATCGATTGCCCATCGTGCGTGTTCTTCATCCAAATGCAGGGAAGCCGAATAAGAGTCAGGGAAAGGTAGGTGATGGAAGACGATGGTCACGATTTTGAATGTCCTGCTTATTCTGCTCGTGAACAGGCCTGGCCGGAAGGAAATGGAATTGGCTCAGGCGTTATTCGGGAGAGTCGGACATCGGCAATGAGCGAACAGCGACTGCAATCTGCTTCTGAACCGGGGTCGAAAGGAACAGGAACAACGCTGGGTCAATTGAGGGCAATGCCAGGAATCCAGGAATCCGATGCCAGCCTTCATCGTATTTCCTTTGCGCGATACGGACAGCGGATAACGGTCGACCTGAAAAACCACTCGCCGGCGAGTCATGAATTCGGTGGCGACGAAGATACGGTGCCGGACGACGCCGTCGCTCATCTGATGGCAAAGCCAGCCGATGTATTGATGTTCACCGACCATCACAAGCTACCGATGTGTCAACGTTTTTGTGGAGCGGCGGTCCTTACGCGTTTCACGACTTCTTCCTTGACGTGCGGTCGCATTGAGGCTGGCCATTTTCCGAGTTCGTCTCATTGAGTGGCAGCGCGTAGCGATCCCAGAGGACGCGGAACGAAATTTGGCCTTTGCGCTTCGCGGCCTGCCGCGCCATTTCGGGCGCTTGCCATCGGGACGCCTCGTTGTGGACTACGAAAGTGCGCGCCTGACGGCATCCGGTTCCTTTTGAATCACACGTAGCAGTGCCGCTGCCGGGCCGCTGACCCTTCGCGTTCCCTGTTCCCACTTTCGGTAGCCAGACAGGCTCATACCGACTAACGGAGCCATCTGCGCTTGCGTGAGTTTTGCCTGTTTACGAACCTCGCGCGGATTCACAGGCACATGAACGATCGCGGGGCCTTCCCCCTTGGCATGGGCCAGGGCTTCATTGAGTGATTGGATCAGGTCGTCTCCGAATGTGCTCATCGTTTCTCCTTTCCAGCGCTCTTGAGCGTCGCGACAATTGCAGCCACGGCACGCCGTTCCGTTTGGTTCAAATCGCTCTTGGCGGACTTTGCATAAGCGAGGAGCGCGTAGATCGGCATTCGGTCGCCACTGTAGAAATATATAACCCGCGAGCCGCCCCGCTTTCCTCGTCCCGACGCTCCAAAACGCAGTTTCCGCACTCCGCCCGTTCCGGGAATCTCGTTCCCCGCCAAAGGATTTTCGGCGAGATAGTCGATCAGTTCGCGCCTTTCGTCCTCGTTGAAAAGCTTGTCTGCCTGACGGGTAAATGTTGGGGTCTCGGCCACCGTGTGCATTCCGAGCAATATAACCCAATGGGGCATTTATGACAACTCCGACGGAACAGTTGGTCATATTTTTTTGAATATTGCCTCATCCGGCCAGCGTAGGATTGTCGGGACGGACTGAGATACAGTTTGCAACGGGGTGCGACACTCAATCATAAAATAGGGTTCCTGATCGACAGCTTTGTCCTTGCCATCTAAGCCAGGATAGTAAGCGCGAGGGATCATATTTTCTTGAACTGGAGGCCCAGCGTGCCAGTAGGGCACTACGCTGCAAACAATCCTCCGCCGATACAATTGGGACTTTCTTTGGCTGGGTAGAAGGGGACCTTGCGGTGCCCCTTCCCCCGCAGAGCCGGACGTGCCCGCATTAGAGCATCCGGTTCCTCGCATGTCAGTTTCGCTCATTTGGCGTAGATCGAGTGGACGACCTTGGCCTGTGGCAGCGGGAACAGTTCCAGGATATCTTTCATCCTCGTCCATGACAATTTCCCGTTGCGGTGTCGACGGCCAAGCCCGCAATGCCAGCTGCGTATCACCGCTTTACGAAAGCGGCTTATCTGTTTGCTGTTGCCGGTCAGACCGTAGTAGCCGCAATGCCCCCGGATTACCCGACCAAGGTGCCGGTGTTGCTCCTGGAGCGGGAGATGCCGGTTGTTCTTGCACCAGTCCCGTATGGACTTGGCAGCCCGTGCAAATCGGTCGCGGGCCGTGAACTGACGTACGACCAGCCGACCTCGCCGCGACTTGCCCCACATGTGGGTGAAGCCGAGGAAGTCGAACTTGCCCTGTCCGTCATGTCCGCCGCCCTGCCTGTGCATGGGCCGGAAGTCCACAAAGCGCGTCTTGCCGTCATGGAGCGTGAGCCCGTATCGCGCAAGCCGCTTGCCAAGGACCGCGAGCACCCGCTCGCCGTCCCGGCGGTTCCTGAATGCAATGACAAAGTCATCCGCGTACCGCACCAGCCGGTGCGCCCCCACGCGCGGTGCCACATCCTCTCTCATCCATGCATCCAGCACATGGTGCAGGAAAATATTGGCGAGAATCGGACTAATGACGCCACCCTGAGGTGTGCCTTCTTCGGTGCGTTGCAGGACGCCATTGTCGAGCACTCCTGCTGCCAGCCATTTGTCGATCATCCGTCGGACGACGCCGTCGTTGATCCTCTGGTCAAGGAACCCCCGCAGGTGCTTGTGATCAATGCTGTCGAAATATTTCGAAATGTCGGCATCAATCACCCATCTGAGGCCTTCCACGGCCAGTCCTGTCCGGAGGTCTTTCAACGCTCCGTGGGCAGAGTGGCCGGGCCTGAAGCCGTACGAGCACGGCAGAAAGTCCGCCTCGTAAATTGGCTCCAGCAGCATCAGTATGGCTCGTTGCGCCACCTTGTCCTCGTAGGTCGGGATGCCCAGCGGTCGCTGCCCTCCATCCGCTTTCGGGATGTAGTGCCGGCGTACCGGTGGGGCACGATAGCGGCCAGACTTCATCCGCCCCAGAAGGTCAAGCAGGTTGGCCTCCGCGTGGGTTTCGTAGTCCATCGCCGTCACCCCGTCGATGCCCACAGCCCCGTCCACTCGTGTGAGGTTCAGGGCCACGATCATCCAGTCAAGGTCAATGTGGTGGTGCAAGGTCGTGAACACCATGTCGGGGCACGTCCTCGCCAGCTCGGCTATCCGGGCTTGTTTCGTTGACACGGTGTCGAAGCTCGACGTCTCCATGTGTTTCCCTCCTCCGGTTCTGTTCATGCGACGCTCCGCTTTCCTCCACCGGGTCCCGATGGTCTCGGTTCCCCGCCTTCACAGGTAGTATCAGAGCGCTACGACTCCCGATCCCGCATCCCTTGGGCTTATTGTTTCGCCGTCCGGTACCGTGCGTATCCTGCTGGGGTTCGTTCCCGCTCTTAACGCTCCCGGCATCGTGCAGGCCCGATGCCGGACCGGGGTCTGGATTGATCTCGCTGGCATTCCCTCTCCAGCCTGTTCCACGCACGGACGGAACCGGGTCTCCCAGGTTCCCTGGCGGTCCATCTACAGCTTTGCAACGTTCCCGCGACCCCGGACGGCCCGTCACGCCTCGCCATGGCGGCGCTTCCGGTGCTGCCCCTGCCAAGTCCACAACAAAGGCACCATCGTTGTAATTTTCGAGGCTCAATAGCGTTGCTTCGCTGTCCGCTGTCTACGCTTCACGACGCACGTTGCCGTACGCCATGCAAGACTCGCTTCCGGCTGGCTGGCTGGCCTTTACCGGGCGGGGGTTACACCCGCTGGACCGCGATGTTGGGTTTCAGTTTCGATCTACATCTCCACCTCCTCCCAGCCAGAGCTTTGCCTGGCGCAAGGACTTATAAAGATGGGTTGACGGCGCGTCACGCCGCCAGCTTTCGATCAGTTTCACGGGTCACAGGGGTGGCCAGCGCCAACGCCCCTCGCCGTGCAGACACCCCAGTCCCCGAGGTCAAGATGTTGCGGGCCGCATTCAGGTCCGCGTGATCGGCATGGCCGCACGCCACGCATTCGAACTTCCGGTCGTTCCGGTTTCCCGGGTCAGTGAACCCGCAGGCGTTGCACGACTGGCTGGTATATGCAGGGTTGACCTCGTTCAGTTTTGCGCACTTGTAACCGAGCTTCTCCTTCAAGCCATGCCAGCCGGTGTTGAGTATCTCCCGGTTGAGACCGGACTTGGCCTTCACGTTCGTGCCGGGGTTCTCGAGCGTGCCCCTTGCCGATTTGGTCATGCCCGCCGTGTTGAGCTTCTCGACAAACACCGTGCTTGCCCGGTTCGCGATCCGGCGGCTGACCTGGTGTTGCCAGTTCTTGCGTCTGTTGGCCCGCTTCCGCTGGAGCCTCTGCAGCCTGAGCCTGGTTCTCATGCGCCGCCGTGACCCCTTGCGCTGGCGGGCAAGCCGGCGCTGGTTGCGCCCGATCTTCGCATCAAGCCGGCCCGTATCGGGCGCGGGGATGATCTCCGCCTCTCCGGTCGTGTCCACCACCGCCACCTGCCGGACGTTCATGTCCACGCCCGCCAAGACCCCGGTGTCGGGACGCTCCTCAGCCTCGACCTCGTAGCAGACGGTGACGTACCACTTGCCGGCGGTCTTCCTGATCACGGCTTTCACCGGCTTGCCCTCGGGATACGGGTTCCCGCCCTTCCGCCGGATGCGCATGGGACCAACCGTCGGGACATTGATCATGTCGTCCCTGATGGTGACGGCCTGGGGAATGGTGAAGGACGGCGTCGACCCGTGGCGGGACTTGAAGCGTGGATGTCCTGCCTCGCCCCTGAAGAACGCCTTCCACGCATCGGCCTGGTACTTGAGCACGTACCGGGTGATGCTGAAGGAGTATTCGCAAAGCCACGGGAGTTCGTTGCGGAGCACGGTGAACTCCTTGCCGAGCGAGAAGAACGAAACCGACGGAGGTTTCTCCCCGTTGGCCTTCGCGTCCTCAAAGGCGTCATTTTGTTGCCCCAGTATCGTGTTCCAGACGAAGCGGCAGGCGCCCGCCTGTCCGGCCAGGCGCCGTGCGTTGGCCTTGGAGCCTGGCAGAAGCCGGTAGATGATGTTGCGGTATGTGGAGGTCTCGCTCATGCGGTTGGGCCTTCGGCACAAGGTTCGTTTGGTGACGGGAAAATCAGCACCTTCCCGTCACACGCGCATCGCACGAATTGCCTGATTTGTCAAGGAATCATCCAGGGTCCGAATCAGATGTTCCCAATCCCTGCGACCAGTGAAATCGATCGGAAACTGGCAGCGTAATCGCACTGTCAACCCATCTATATAAGCCCTTTCCGATTCGGTTCCCGCCAATGATGATGCAAGGCCAGGGAAAACGACCATGAAGCCCTGCGCCTGAACAATCTCGCTACCCTGGTCAGTCCGACACGCTTACGTATGGCAACGAAGCCATCACCATGACCTGTCAGGTCAATCTCTATCAATCTGGTCACATCGAAGCACGAACAGGTTTCAGAAACCGGCTTTCGTTGCGGGTCGTTTCAGGCGATGGATCATGCATCTTCAATTCCCGGAAGCCGACGATCTTGGCAATCCGTCGAGCGCAGAAATCACTCCTGCCGCTCCCATGAACGCACTCCTGGCCCTCGCCGCGTATTCAGCGGCCTCGGGATCCAGACCCCACTTTTCAGCTTGCCAGTCTTCATCGACCCGCGATGCCAGCCAAGCCGATTCCGGTGACATGAAACGGCGTACGACAGCCAACGCCAACAGTACGGAACCTGAAAGCGAAAAAAGCTCCTGCAGGGAGGACAACTTGAAGGCGTCGTAACCCTCAAGCAGACTTTGGATCGCCTCCAGGCTCGATGCCGGTTGCTCGACCGGAACAACGCCGGATGTCACGATAAACGAAGCGGCGAGATCGCGTTCGGCCCAGTTCAGAACCGGGTCCCACACCAGCGATTGGCGTTCCCGCAAGTCCATGTTTTCGGCGGACCTGTAACACAGGAGATCGCTTTCTCCGTATCGGAGAGCGTGATCGATCACCTCCTTGCGAATGTCGTGAACCCGATCGATGGCGGAATTGCACAGGCGTGTAATCGGGAGCGAGGCGGGAACGACATCTGTACCCTGATTGTCCCACTCGCGTGCGATGATGCCTGCCAACTCGCTCGTCGGGACGGCGAGCACATTCTTCCCCTGGAGTTCTGAGCGGGGTCTCGTCCAGCTTGACAAAATAGCCTTGTCCTAACTCCATCGGGTGGACCGATGTCTTCGCCCAGGTCCTTTTCGTACCCGGCCATTTCATTCGACGTTCCGTCCCGAAATCGCGTCCATGTCATCACGTGTTGGGAACGTGAGTGCGTGGATTCGAAACCATCCACATTCCGTCCCGCCCGGTGGCAGACCACGTTGGGCTCGCACCCCGCTCGACCGGATCCACCACTCGGCACCCGCCTTGTGCACCGGAAGCAATGTGACGCGCATGGCGAATCTCAACTTCCCGATGCCGTGCCTGGTCCACGAGATAACCGAGCGACTTCCGCTTCATCAGCCATTTCAGGAAATGGGTCGACAGGTGCCATGGATTCTTTCCAACCAAGCCACTCCCAGCTTTTCTTCAAGGACTCGGGCAACTGGGCCACAAGTTGCAATGTTTCGCCGGTCCGGGGATGTTCGAAAGAGATCGATCTCGCGTGCAAATGCAGGCCCTTGCCCGGTGTATTGATGGACTTTGCAGGCTCCGGCGCACCAGCGTGATCATCCCCGTGTACGCCGTACCGGCCATATTTTCGATCGCCGAGGATCGGATGCCCGAACTCGGCCAAGTGAGCCCTGAGTTGATGCGTTCGCCCTGTAATCGGCCTGAGGGCAAGCCAGGACAACTCTTCCCCGACTGAATCCACGACGTGGTATCGGCTGGTCGCCCGCCTCGCACCGGGAGTTGAATCCACATCGTCCGGATGAACGCAGCGCATTTGCCAGGATTCGGTTCCTTCGCCCGTCATTGATTTCATCTTTACCAATCCGAACCCGATCGTTCCCCGTTCAGGCCGAGGAAAGCCGACGACAATGGCCCAATAGATCTTCCTGACCCGTCCGGTCCTGAAATGCTCGGAAAGGCGCGCTGCCCCGAGTCTGGACCTCGAAAGCAGCATCACGCCTGACGTCTCGCTGTCGAGGCGGTGGACCAGTTTTGGTCGGTTCTCGCCCCCGGGAACCATTGCGGCGCTCAAGCGGTCCAGGTGGAAAGACAATCCGCTTCCGCCCTGGGACGGTAATCCAGGCGGTTTATTGACCGCGATGACATGATCGTCCCGAAAGATCACCATCGACCGGGCGAGACGCATATCAGCCTTCGTCAACCTCCGTTCGTTGCGCGAACCGGAGATACCGGGAGCATTCGACGCCCCATCCTGGACCCTGATTGGTGGGACACGGACCGTTTGTCCCGTCGTAACCCTTTCGGACGGTTTGACCCGGTTCCCGTCAACCCGCAATTCCCCTTTGCGGCACATTCGCTCGATCAGGCCCTGGTTAAGGCCCGGGAACAGTCGTCTCAGCCACCTGTCCACGCGTTGACCGGCCTGATCCTCTGTAACCGTGACGTAGTTGACCGCCATCACACGACCCAGCTACGGCTGAGCCAGCTTCCGAAAATGAACATCGCTACGGATAAAACGACCGATGCGGTCACATACGAAAAGGCGGCCGCGAGTCGCGCGTCTCTGATCAGGCCGACGGTATCAAGGGAAAACGCCGAAAAAGTCGTGAATCCTCCAAGCAATCCCGTCAGGAGAAAGGCCGCCATCCTAGGGTCGGCAGTTCGTTCCATGAGCAGGCCGGCCAGGCATCCCATGGCGAGCGATCCCGAGACATTGACGAAAAGCGTCCCGATCGGAAATCCGGCCCCGAACAAGGCAACCGCTGCCACGCCGGAAAAGTGACGCAGAACGGCACCAATGGCGCCGCCGCATCCGACGAGAAGTCCCGTTTGCAGTGCCTGCACCCAACATCTCCACTGCGAGGTTACTCTGCCTTTGCCCGCCCCTCCCGGCGAATGACCGGTCAGGTCTTTGGCCCCTTTTTTTGCCGAAGCTTGATGAAGTAGGCAACACGCTTGGCAAAATCCCGTTCCATTCCGCGTTCGACCGGAACGTAGAACTGGCGACGTTCAATTCCATCCGGAAAGTAGTTCTGACCGGAAAATCCATCGCTGTCATCATGGTCGTATTGATAACCGCGGCCGTATCCCATCGACTTCATGAGGCCTGTCGGCGCATTCAGAATGTGCTTGGGCGGCGAGAGTGATCCGGTGGCTTCTGCCATCGCACGAGCTTCGCCAAAGGCGCGGTACGCCGCATTGGATTTGGGAGCAAGAGCCAGGTAAATCACTGCTTGCGCCAACGCCAGTTCACCCTCGGGGCTCCCCAATCGTTCATAGCTTTCCCAGGCGCGCAGACATACTGCCTGTGCGTCGGGATCAGCCAGGCCGACATCCTCGATTGCCATCCTGGTCATCCGGCGGCACAGGTATCGAGGATCTTCGCCCCCAGACAGCATCCGCGCCAACCAGTACAGCGCTGCATCCGGATCGGAACCGCGAACGGACTTATGCAGCGCGGAAATCAGGTTGAAGTGCGCATCCCCTGACTTGTCGTACTGAACTGCCCGGGTCACCAACCTGTGTGAGAGCTCGGCGCTGTCCAGTTTCTCCTCGACCGCCCACGAAAAACACTGTTCGACAAGATTGAGGAGCGCCCGGCCGTCGCCATCTGCCATGGCCAGCAGGCTGGAGCGCGCTTCGTCGGTCACGGGGAGGTCTCGGTCCGCATCCTTTTCGGCACGTCTTGCGAGGTGGTTGAGCTCTTCGAGGGAAAGCCTTTCCAGTACGAGCACCTGGGAACGGGACATGAGGGCGGCGATCAGTTCGAAGGACGGATTTTCGGTAGTTGCACCAACGAGCGTTATGGTGCCGTCTTCCATCAAGGGGAGGAAACTGTCCTGTTGCGCCTTGTTGAATCGATGGATTTCATCAACGAACAGCAAGGTCCCCAACCCGTTCGAGCGATGTACCCGTGCCTCCGTGAACACCTTTCGGAGTTCGCCGACGCCGGAAAACACCGCGCTGATCTGGACGAACCTGAGGCCGGTCTCGGTAGAGAGAATTCGGGCAAGCGTCGTCTTTCCGACACCAGGAGGTCCCCAGAATACCAGTGACGGCAGATGTCCTGTCTCGACCATGTTCGCGAGCGGGCGGCCAGGCCCAAGAAGATGAGTCTGCCCGATGACCTCTGAAAGCCGTTCGGGTCTCAAACGGTCGGCTAGAGGATGCGGAACGTTGTCTCTTCGCTCCGTTTCCTCAGGCGTGACGGCCTTGTCGGTCAAGTTCGGTTGAGCAGTCATATAGCTGGAATCGCCTGCCACCCTGTATTTCCTTTCGGCGGGACCCAGGAACGGCCGCGGGTCCGGAGGAAACACCCAATTGCGCCGCGCCGCGGTCAGTCCGGTGAGTTCAGTTTCAAGTTGAACTCCGGAACCGTGAATCGATTTACCCTAACAACTGTTTAGGTCGTGGGCTCATGAGTTCTCAACCAAATTCTGATCGACGCGAACTTGATCATCACCGGAAAGTCAGCCTGGCATCAAGAGCTTCTGGAGAAAATTCAACAGTTCGTACGGTTAGTCCGCGTCGGACACGGACGTACACGAAGTGGCTGGCAGCAAATTCCGTGGCCAGATCAATATGTGCAGCGTTCGTAGCAGTCTGGTGCGGAACCGCGCCCAAATCAAGCTTAAGCCGCGTAAGCTCCTCGGAACTTTCTCGGTGATGTTGAGAAGCATGACGGGTTTCGCCTCCAAACCGACACTGGTGGCGTCTGCATCACCGGCCTCCACCTCTGCAGTAACAAGCTCCGCTGCAAGAAGTTCGAACCCGCTGGAGGCCTTGGTTCACCATTCGCGCGTTACTCCTTGATAGGCCGCGATTACAAAATCTCGCGACGGTCGTGCCGTCACATAGCCGACAACCGATGTTTCGGTATTTTGTCAGGGTATGTCCTACGGGCTCCGAACGGGTATGGATTGGCGAACCGCCATGTCAGCGGAAGATCGAACGGTGGGCCGGGCCTTGTTCGTTGTTTTCAAAACGGCTCCATTTCGATAATAACAGAGCAACCAGTTTTCATTTCGCAAACAAGATTGTCATACCATGCCCGGATCCGAAATGAATCGCCTTCCTCATGGCCGTACAATCCGTTGTGCCGGCGGTTACCGGGCATTTCTCCCGGCTCCGCTTCCGCCGCCCATCCGATGGAATGGCGAACTCGCCTCGGCCCTGTCGCACGCAGACCTCGCGCTCGGACGCCTCGCCGGAGAGGGTAGCCGGTTTCCGAACCCGCACATGTTCATCCGTTCCTTTGTCCGCCGGGAAGCGGTGTTGTCGAGCCGGATCGAGGGCACCCGGACAACATTTTCGGAATTTCTCGCCGCCGAAGCAGGAGCCAGGGGTGTGGCTGACAGCGCCGACCTGCGCGAAGTGGCGAACTGTGTGGCTGCGCTTGAATACGGACTCGACCGGCTGGAAACACTGCCGTTGTCGCTGCGGTTGATCCGCGAGATACACGAACGGCTCATGCGTGGCGCGAGGGGCGACGCGGCCACCCCGGGAGAGTTCCGTCGGAGCCAGAACTGGATTGGCCCGCGCGGCTGCACGTTGAACAATGCGAGCTATGTTCCGCCGCCGCCCGACGAACTGATGTCGTGTCTTGACGCCCTGGAGCGGTTTCTTCACGACGACGGCTTGCCGGTTCTTGTGCATGCGGCATTCGTGCATGCACAATTCGAGGCTATCCATCCTTTTCTCGATGGCAATGGAAGGGTTGGCAGGTTGTTGATCACGCTTCTGCTGGCCGAGTGCGGCGTCCTGCCCACGCCGCTGCTCTATCTGAGTGCGTATTTCGAGGAGACCCGCGAGGCCTACTATGCCCATCTGCTTGCGGTTACCGAGGCAGGCGCGTGGGAAGACTGGCTCATCTACTTTCTGCGCGGTGTCCGATTACAGGCGAGCGATGCACTTGAGCGTATCGAGCACATCGACATCTTGTTCGATTCCTGGCGCGATGACCTCGGCAAGGTGCTGTCGCCGCGGCTGGAGGAGGTCTTGGGCCATTTCGTCGAGAACCCGTTCTGGACTGTCGGTGAAATCGGCAAGACCCTGGGCGTCGCCTATACCACCGCCCGGCGCGCCGTGGACCGGCTGGAAGAGGCCGGTATCGTCTCGCTGTCGGAGGCGTCGAGACGTAATCGGGTCTACTGTGCACGGGCTGTTCTCGCCGCACTAGATGCTCCGCTGCAACGGGAAGATTCCGCGGTAAGCGACGTTCATGCATGATTCCGGGAGAGACTTCGAAGTCAGGAGATATCGGGATGTTGAATGTGGGAACCGAGTGGGGAGCGAGGATCAACCCTTGCGAATGTCTACCGTTCCTCACAAACCATACGTCCCCGCCTCCCAATGAATGATGTTTGCGTTTGCACCGCTTGTCTTCGCCTCTGTGACGACAGGTTTCGATGCGACAAGTTCGACCCCGTTGGAGATCGTGCGTTGCCATTCGCGCGCAATTCCTTGATCGGCCGCGACCAGCACTTCTCGCGACGGTTGCGCCGATAGATAGTGCCTGCGAGAAAACCCCCTCTTTTCGGCGACGGCGGGTTACGATGAAACCGGATTGTTCCGGAGTCCTTGATGATCAGCGAATCCGAGCAATCAGTTTCCCGAATTGTCGTGAATTTGACGAAAACCGATGCAAGACGAGTGCGAAAGCAGCCGATTTCCAGATGGAAGCGTTGAGTGAATGGTGCACAGCTTCAACCGCGACGAAAAACACCACTTTTGTCCCCAGCCTTGGAATGAAGCGTTTATCTAGTGCCGAGCCCATAGTTACGTACGTCTGGGAAACCGGCCAACAGCGGCTTCAGTGAAGACTGCAATGCCCGTCGCTCAAGACGGCGCGAATGCAAACCTGGCTGCTGCGCGCAGCGGCATTTCTTTCAGTGGGCTCTGAAGCGCACAAAGCCGCCGTCGTACGCGCCATTGACGGCCAGAGCTCTCATTGGACCTTGTTCAGGCGAAGGATGGGTTTCCATTGTACTTCGGCTCGCGAACTGCAGGTGCCATCAGGCGAACATAGGGACTCCTTCGATGAATTGGGGACGCCAGACAGGCTCATGACAGCTTCAACGAGTACCTGACTCCGAAATCCCGTCGCCTCAGGTCGGCGACCATCGGAGGAGCGGATAGATGCAGGTTACCGGATTGCTGCACGGGTCCAGATTGCTTAGACATGTGGATTTTCCATGCTCGGAAATGCTGGGACCCGGTGCAAGCGAAGATGACATTCAGGCACTGATTGAACGGCACGGACTGGTATTCGTCAAACCGGTCTTCAAGGGGGGCGTCGGAAAAAAGGGCAAGGCCGGTCTTGTCGCCAAGGTACGCGATCTTAAGTCGGCACTGGCCGAAAAGGAGCGGCTTTATTTCGCGACGCATCGGCATGGCAATACCGTCGCAAAGGCCAACGGCGTGACCTTCGAGGCGGGTGTGCCGGCCGAGCACGAGGTTTACTTCTCGATCACGGACGACAGCCGCTTTCGCGCGCCGACGATGACGCTGACTCATCGGGGCGGAGTCGATATCGAGGAACTCTGCAAAGACGAGATCGCGACGGTTCCGTTCGACGCGCTGACCGGGCTAAAGGCCTTTGTTGTCGCCAACGCGCTTTCGGATATCGGTGCGCCAAAGGAAATCATCTCGCCGCTGGTCCAGCAATTGCCGAAACTCTGGGAGCTCATGCATCATTACGGCATGACCACGCTCGAGTTGAATCCCATCAGGATGCGGCCCGGCAAGAACGCACGGCTTACGCCAGTTGCCTGCGACTTCAAGTGCGGGTTCGATCGGGACGACCCGCGCGTGTTGCGCCTGGGACTTCCGGATCAGCTTTTCGCGTCGGACATCTCGGCGTTTGAACAGGAGGTAAACCAGCTCCGCACCCACCAGGGGCAGTCGGATGTGTTCGTGATCAACGAAAACGGCACGATCCTCGCACCGACCTTCGGCGCCTTCCATCACCCGCGGCGCAAACAGCCTTGTAACCGAGGTGCTTGGGGATTCTGCGATAATCTCTTCGGATTTCGGTGGCAATCCACCCTACGAGAAGATGAAGGCCGTGGCTTCGATCTGCTACAAGCACTTCCTGCCACAGACGAACGTACTCTTCATCATCGGCGGCAAGTCGAACAACACCGACATTCTGGAAACATTTCGGGGGATGGGAGATGCCCTGTGCGAGCATTTTGCAACACGCGGACCTGTGCCCCTCTATGTTGTCGTTGGGCGGGGTGGTCCAAACCTGGTGCGCGGCTTTGGCAACCTGTCCGACACCCTGGACAGCCTCGGTCTCCCATACCGGTTTTTCGGGTTCGACAGCGCGATCTCGGAAGTCGTGAACTATGCCAAACAGGTCGATCAATGGATGTGCGACGGCGGCCGGGATGAGATTGCGCGGCTCCTGGGCATTTCGGCTGCGGCCTAGGAGGGCGAAAGTCTATGCACAAGCAAGGTATTGAAGGATTTCCATACTATCTGGGCATTCGCTCGCTGGGCGAGATGGCGACGCGCGAAGATCGAGTCTGCGTGCTGAACATACTCGGCGGCGAATCCCGGCAGGTCACGCCGACCAGCCATGCGTTTTCCGGTGGAAACGTGGTGTTCGGCACCTCGCCCGGTCGCGCGGGAAGCGCTCTGACGTCGCCGGCCGGCGATATTCCCGTTTTCAACAATGTGCGCGAAGGGTTGGACGCCGGGCATGTCTTCAATGTCGGCGTGGTCTACTTGCCGCCCTCGGGCGTGCGTGACGGGGTGGCGGAGCTTATCCGTGTCAATGAGCATCTCACCAGGATTGTCATCATCACCGAAAAGATCTCAGTTCACGACGCGCGTGAAATCCGCGCTATGGCGCAGGCGAACGGGATCGACATCATCGGCGGAAACTGCCTTGGAGTCGCAGACAGCTGGAACCGTGTTCGCATCGGTGGAGCGCTTGGCGGGGATCACCCCGGGGAGTCGCTCCTGAAAGGTTCAATCTCGATCTTTTCGAACTCGGGCGGTTTCACAACCACCATCGCCCAATACCTCGCCACCGAAGGCTGGGGCACGACAACGCTGATTTCGTCGGGAAAGGATGTCTATGTTCACTATTCCGCACGCGACTTCGCCCATGCGCTGAAAGCCGACGACAGGACCAAGGCAGCCGTGCTTTACGTCGAACCCGGTGGTTACTACGAGCGCGACGTGGATTTCGGCAAACCTACCGTCGCATGCGTGGTAGGGCGCTGGAAATCCAAACTGACCCGCGCAGTCGGGCACGCTGGCGCGATGGCCGGCAGCGGTGACAAAGCCGAGGACAAGGAAATCTGGTTTGTCGAGGCGTTTGGCGTCGACGGACTCTACGCACCAGACAATCCGGTTGTCTCGAAAAAGGGCGCCGTCGTGACAAACATCGCCGACATTCCTGCCGCACTCACCGCTGTAGCGAAACTCTCCGGGGTCGAGCCCGACTTTGAATCCACTGGCAGCCTGTCTCTGAAGCCCTGGCTCGCGAATGACAGGGGCCTTGCACTGCCGGCAAACCTGTCTTTGCCGCCTGTTCGTGCCGCGGCGCCTTACGATGGGCAGATTGCGATGCTCAAGGACCAGGTTGGAGCGGTTGTTGCGCGCCAAAAGATGAAGGACAAATCCGGAGCATCGGTGATGGATCCGAATTCCCAGGTGACCAGCGTGCACGGACATTCCGTGCTCGATCTGGCCCTTGAACCGCTCGAGTCAAACTTCGCGCTGCCACTTGTCCACGAGATTGCGACCGAAAACGACCGCGCGTTGTTGGATATTGCAGTCGCCGCCGAGGTCAATCTGGTCGGTGACCCGATCCTGGTCGCGTCCGATGCGGCTCGAGAAGCCGGAAATGCTCCGAACGCAGTGATGGCTGCCGCTGCGGCTATCGTAGGACCAAACAGGGTCGAACGGGCACTGTCCTGTACAGACACTCTGATTGAGCTGTTCTCCCATTCGGGGCTTATGGACGGCCCCGACGAGACGTTCGACACGAGCGCCATCGTTATCGATGAAAATTCCCGCGCCCTGTTTCTGGCCGGGCCAGAGGAAGCCTGCGACCCCCGGCCGGAGGCCATGCTTGCCGCGGTGAAGTTCCGCGGTGCAAAATCGGCGTTCCTGAAGTTCCTGGACACGTTGGACGAACGCCTGAATCGCGATGCGATCCTCGCCGCCATCGCTCTGACGATCTCCTGGGGGCCGTTGATGCGAAAGCGGATCACCAGGCTGACGGCGCAGACCTTGCCGTGGTACCTGCGGCTTTACGGAGTCATGGTCGGCGCAACAATCCCCAGCGAACACCATGAGCACGGCTCCCTCTGTGGCATCCCTCGCGAAGAACGCTTTTCGACATGGACCATGGCAGACCTCTGCTTTTTGGCCGTGACCGGCAAGAAACCGACCGTTGAGGAGGCCTTGCCGCTGCAAATCCTTGTCGGACTGTTGATCTCGAACGGCCCTGGCTCGATTTCGGCCCAGGGTGCGAAGGGCGCCGTTTCAGCGGATGGCCCCCAGACACCGCAACGCGTCCAGATCAACAAGGCAATGCTGGGTTTTCTCAGCCATTGCGGCTACAGCCACGGCGGCAACGGGTTTGAAGGGATGGCCTTCCTTCTGGAACAATTCGAAGGCAAGGGCTTGAACGACCCAACCGACCCGAACCACGGGCTTGACCTGAAGAAAATGGCTCAAGAATTCGCGATCGGCTACAAACGTGCCAAAGCGAATGCGAAAGAAATCGGTGCCGAGGTGCAGGCGCTTCCCGGTGTCCACCACCCCGTGTTCAAGGGCCAACCTGTCAATTTCGACCCACGAGAGCGTTTCATCGCCGAATTCTTGGAGAAGCGCGGAAGTTACAACGTCTTTCACTCTTTCTATCGTGAATTGGTGCAGGCGCTCTATGATACGGGTGCCAGCCGCTATGTGTTTTGCGTCAATGTCGATGCTGTCATTGCGGCGCTTCTGCTTGCGCTGCTCTGGAAGGACTTCCAATCAGGATCGCTCTCGAGGCGCGATCTCGAAAATGCGGCTTTCACCGTGTTTCTTTATGGTCGCATGATCGGTTCGGCGGCAGAGATCGACGATCATCTGAACCGGGGGCGGAACATGGACACTCGCGCACCAGTCTCGGCCCGCGCACGTGTCATCTGATGTCGGTCCTCCGGCGGAACAACCTGTCATCCGCGCTGTTGTCGTGCCAACCGAAGAATAGGGGACGAGGTGTATCGATGTGTATGCGTCGGTGGATGCCTTCAGGCGCATGTCAATGTGAATCCATGTCAGGACCTCGCAGCGTGAACGGCACGACAAAACGGCGAACAAATCACGGAAGTGACAGTCACATTCGTCGGCTGGACGCAAGGGGCGCACCAGGGCTAATCGGCTGTTTCGCGGTTTCTGTCCTTTGGAAAGGCTGCCCGCCATCGTGAAATAAATTCTCTTTTCTTGTGTTGGTCCAGTCCAACCAATAGCGCCAGTGAAAGTGGAATTGGCCGCAGGCTGACTTCCGGATTTTCAGGCAATCGCATCGCAACGTGCACACCCTCGTTCGTATCAACGATCAATTTGGCAGATCGCAACGCGGACCGACCGAGTTCTGAAAGCAGGAAGTCAATGAACTCCCCTGCCAACTCCGGCATAGCAGCATGCCGGGGGATCAGCGCTGCTCGGGCCAGAACCAACGTGTAGTCGTCAGGCGCGACGACGACGATGTCCGGGTTTTCATCTGCGCGGGCCAGCGCATAGGAGCCCAGTACATTGTAGGCTATCAGGTAATCGCCGTTGGCGACACCATCGATAATCGCAGCAGAACAGCAGGTTGCGACGGCACCACTCCGGCCGAAAGCTTCGATCAGACGGCCGAAGGTCGTGGCCTGTTGCGAATCGGCGAAGGCAAACAGGTAGCCCAGTCCTGACGCCTCGATATCGTAGGTCGCGACGCGCCTGCGAAATGCGCTGTCTTCGGGTCGGAGCAGGTCAATCAAGTCGAAGCGAGACTTGGGCGCTTGGGCATCACCAATCGTGTTCTTGTTGTACACGATGACCGCGGGTTCCCAGGTTATTCCGAACACTTCGTCTCGCCAGTTTGAAACTGTAGTCAGCTCCGCTGTTTCATCGGATCGATAGGGAGCAGCGCAGCCGTCATTTGCGAGTTTAATCTGCTGGTCGATCGACGAACTTACCACGAGGTCTGCAGCCACGGAGTTGGACCGGCAATCTGCCTCAGTCGCCAAGTAAAGATCGTTCGACGCCCACTGCTCGTAATTGATCCGGACTCCATCCGAGCGGGCCACAAATATCCGAAGAACCTGTTCGAAAAGAGCGATGTCGGTCGTGCCGCGCACCGTTAACTGCACTTCGGCCTGCGCCGGCCCGTAGGTCTTGGTCTCTTCGGGCACCGGTTCGCAAACAGCGGCGCCTCCAAGAAAGACCAAACCCGATAGCGCTCCGCCGAAACATCTCATTCTACGTTTTCCGGAAGCAATGGCAGCTCCAGGAACACCTCAAATGCCGTTTCAGAAGGCCGTTCAATTCTCATTTGCCCTCCATGTGCCTCGGATACGGCGTTCACGATGGCCAGGCCCAGGCCCGCGCTCTTTGGGGAAACCCCTGCATTCTTGATGAACCGCGATCCGGCGTTCTGCCACATCGCATCTGGAATTCCTGTCCCGCTGTCGCGAACACCGATGCGCGCGAGTCGACCCTGCCCCTTGACGAAGACCGCTATCGGAGACTTGCCATGGTTCAATGCATTGTTGATCAAATTTCTGCAGGCTTCCACCAATGAAAGCGCGTCACCGTCGCAAATCACCGGGGCCTCGGGCAGCGCAAGGCGGATCGCCCTGTCCACGTCTGCCATGGATTGATCCGTCTGGTCGACTGCCTCAGAAGCAACAGTTCGTAGATCCACAGGCTCCAAGTCGACCGTGTCGGCGCGATGAATGATCAGAGCATGGCTGAGCAGCTGATCGGTGAGGCGACTGAGATTCCTGGACCGTTCGTGAATTCTCCCGACAATTCTGAGGATTCGTTCCCGATCGGTTTCTTCGGCGGCAAGTTCCGCTTGAGCCCTGAGCGCTGCAATCGGCGTTCTGAGTTGGTGAGAGGCGTCAGCGATCAGCGTCCGCATTGCCTGGAGTTGTCGATCGATCCGGGCGATGAAACGGTTCAACGCGTGCACCAGGCTACTGATTTCCTGTGGAACGTTGACGTCCACGGGTGTCAGGTCCTTGCTGGACCGTGCAGCGATATCGCGCTCAATTCGTTGCAGGGGACTGAGAGCGGATTGAACCGCAACGGCGGCCAACGCTGACATGACAACACCAATTGCCGCAACCGCAATCAGCGCGTTTTGAGTAATCTGTTGCGCAAGTTCGCGCCGGGCCTCGGTGGTCTGGCCGATGATCACATCGACCGACCCCAGAAATGACCGCTCGGCGAACTGGCGGGTGACGCGCACGAACCGCGCGGTCTCGCCAGCGAAACTATCAGTAAAAAAAGCGCTGTCGCCGTCCGGAGGCGACAAGATATCGTACCCGGTGATCAGCGTACCGTCATCACCGAACACGCCATAGACGACCCGGTCGCGGGGGGCGAGCGACAAGAGCTCGAAGGCCGAGACGGGGATATCGACGACGACCTCTCCATCACGGAGTCTAAGAGAGCCTGCAATCTGGTTTGCCGCACCGACGAGGAGGCGGTCAAATGACTGCTGGGCAGCGTTGCGACCGTATGCGAAAGCAGCGAATGCGACGGCTACTCCCCCGATAGCGAGAACAAGGAAAATTCCAACGGCCAGCCGAAATCGTAGAGATCTGGAGAATCGCGAACGCACCCCCAAGTCAGTCATCACTGACCAACTGATAGCCGAGCCCACGCAATGTCTTGATAGCAACCCGGCTTTCACAGAGCTTTTTTCGCAAGCGGCCAACGTACAATTCAACGGCGTTCAAGTTCACATCCCCGTCGTTGAACGAAAACATGCAATCATAGATTTTCTCTTTGGGCACCACTCTCTCGCGATTGGCCAAGAGGATTTCCAGCAGGTTGAACTCCCGTCGAGCAAGCGAGATGGGTTTGCCTGAAACCTCAACCGTAAGTCCTGCCGGATCAAACACGATATCGCCGAATTCGATGATACCCGAACGGTCTTCGTCCTGGCGCCGCAGCATTGCGCGGACCCGCGCGTGAAGTTCACGCAGATCGAACGGCTTCACAAGGTAGTCATCCGCGCCCTTGTCCAGGGCGGCGACCCGGTCTTCGATTTCAGATCGGGCAGTCAGCATCAGGATCGGTGTCCGGCTCCCTCGGTCGCGTGCTGATCGGAGGACTTCGGTGCCCAGACCGTCCGGCAATCCAATATCCAGAAGCATAACATCGTATTCCTGAACCGCGATGGCGCTCTTTGCCTCGTCGACTGATGTCACCAGGTCAACCGCATCGCCCCGCCGCTCAAAGCTGGCAACAATTGCATCCGCGACATCTTCGGTATCCTCAACCAGTAACAACCGCATGTTCGCGATAATCCTCCCAAACGCCAATCTGTCCCCTGAAAGACTCGAGACCGCCATCATTGCGAGCGTAGCCTTTGTAAATACCGGTTCGATCCCGGAATTCAATCCTGCGTGAATTGTTCCAGTTGACGGGCGAATCCCGGAGTCTGTCGCTGAAAATCCGTCAGAAACCGGGCCAACTCGAACAGATTCCTGCATTTCGGACACGCAGGTCCGGCCCCGCTTAATGCAGGTTGGCCTGGTTTCGGCCTACCTTGTGAGGACGCCGCGAGCACGCGGGTGTTACGGCTGACATGCGCGACTATGATCTCGGATTGCGCTTCGCCTATTCGCGCTCCATGCGTCCGCCCCGCGAGATTTCCCCCGGGGCAAGCCTGGCAAGATCCCACTTTTTGGGCTTTCAGCCGAAAAGTCACTCGCCCTACGGGAAAAGCCCGTTCAACCCAAGTAGTCTTGCAAGAGACTCTTGTGATACGAAACATGTAAAGCGACCGACAACCGGTTTTTGCGGATGAAATCCGATCCTCGACCGACAGTTTCGCGACAGTTTCGGCAACTATAGTGCTTCCGACTGCGGGCGAAATTCGTCCTGCAGGTGAACGACAACTCTTGGAGGAGAATATGACGACATTTAAACTGGGCCGTCGCGCCGTGATCGCAACTGTCGCTGCCTTTGGTCTTGCCGGACCAGTCGCAGCCGATGGTCATCAGGTTTTGGACAGCGTCCACTTCCTGATCCCCGGCGGCGCGGGCGGTGGCTGGGATGGTACGGCTCGCGGCACTGGCGAAGCGCTGACCAAAGCAGGCCTGGTGGGAACCGCATCCTACGAAAACATGTCTGGTGGTGGTGGTGGCAAGGCCATTGGCTTCCTGATCGAGAATGCCGACAGCAACCACGGTACGCTCATGGTCAACTCGACCCCGATCGTGATTCGCTCGCTGACCGGTGTTTTCCCGCACAACTTCCGCGACCTGACATTGGTATCGGGCACGATCGGAGACTATGCTGCGCTCGTCGTTGGCAAGGAGAGCCCGATCAACTCGATGGCTGACCTGGTTGCTGCCTTTGACGCTGATCCAAAAGCGACCGCCATCGGCGGCGGCTCGGTTCCGGGCGGCATGGACCACCTTGTGGCCGCAATGGTTATGGAAGCAGCCGGCAAAGATGCGCTTGCCGTGAAATACATCCCTTACGACGCCGGCGGTAAGGCCATGGCAGCCCTGCTGTCGGGCGAAATCACAGCCCTTTCGACCGGGTTCTCTGAAGCCGTCGACCTGGCGAATGCCGGCGAAGTGAAGATCATCGGCGTGACGTCTGAAGAACGTGTGGACGCGGCCCCCGATGCGAAGACCATGACGGAACAGGGTATTGGCACCACTTTCGTCAATTGGCGCGGGTTTTTTGCAGCCCCCGGTCTGCCGGCCGACAAGCTGGCCATGTACCAGGACGCCATTGCCAAGATGTACGACACGCCTGAGTGGGAAGAAGTTCGCGCCCGCAACGGTTGGGTCAACATTCACAACTCGGGCGACGACTTCAAAGCCTTCCTGGAAGATCAGGAAAAGGTCATCGGTGACCTGATGAGGAAGCTCGGCTTCCTTTGACAAGCCAGGTGGCAGAGCGATTGCCCGCTCTGCCACAACACAGCATGGGAGGGGACGACATGGCGTTGGATCGTTGGATCGCACTTGTTCTGTTGTGCATATGTTTGGCCTATGGATACGCTGCCTGGTTCACCATGGATGCCAGTCTCGCACCATTCATGAAGCGGAACCCGATATGGCCCAGCACGTTTCCGAAAGTGCTGTCGATCCTGGGGATCATCACAACCCTGGCTATCCTTTTGGGCCTCGAGAAGTCCGAACCGAAAGAAGCCGACATCGATTACCGCCGCCTGGGTGAGTATCACATCGGTCAGGCAATCCTGCTTCTCGCGCTGATGATTGCCTACGCGCTCTGCCTGCGCCCCCTGGGTTTCCTGATCTCGACATCCACCCTGCTGATCCTCGGCTCCTTCATCCTCGGCGAACGCAAGTGGCACGTCATGCTGCCCGTCGCCCTGATTGCCACAGCTGCAGTCTGGTATCTGGTTCAAGAGGTTCTTGGCATCTATATGCGCCCGTTGCCGGGCATTCTCGGAGGCTGACATGCTTGAAGGACTTCTAGTTGGCCTGCAAACGGCATTTTCCGTCCAGAACCTCTTGATGGTCATCGGCGGTTGCCTCATCGGCACGTTCATCGGCATGCTTCCGGGTCTGGGTCCGATGTCGATCATCGCCATCATGATCCCCGTCGCCATCTCGATGGGCGACCCTTCCGCGGCGCTGATCCTTTTGGCCGGAGTCTATTACGGTGCAATCTTCGGCGGTTCGACCTCATCAATCCTCTTGAACGCGCCGGGCGTCGCTGGAACTGTCGCCTCCAGTTTCGACGGTTATCCCATGGCACGCCAGGGGAAAGCAGGAAAGGCACTGACCATCGCCGCCGTCGCGAGCTTCGCGGGCGGGACGATCGGCGCGCTGCTACTCATGATCTTTGCGCCTGCCTTGTCTTCCGTGGCGCTCTTGTTCCATTCGGCCGAGTATTTTGCACTGATGGTTGTCGGTCTCTCTGCCATCGCAGCCTTCGCAGGCACCGGACAGGTTGCCAAGGCTCTGGTCATGACGATTCTCGGCCTGATCATGGCAACAGTTGGCGAAGGCGCCCTGTTCAACCTGCCGCGCTTTACCATGGGGATCATGGACCTGCAGTCGGGCTTCGGTTTCATCACGCTCGCCATGGCCATGTTCGCACTGCCCGAAGCGCTGTTCCTCGTCCTGAAGCCAAAGGACCTGAAGGGCGATGACGGTGAAATCAAGGAATTGCGAATCACCGGCACCGAAGCAAAGGCCATCGCACCTGTCATCGGACGCCAATCCTTGCAAGGCTTTTTCATCGGCGTCCTGCCCGGTGCAGGCGCCACCATTGCGAGCTTTCTCGGCTATGCCGTGGAGCGCAATATTGCGCCAAAGATTGAACAGGACAAATTCGGGAAAGGCTCCGTCAAGGGTCTCGCAGCTCCCGAAACAGCGAACAACGCCGCCTGCACGGGGTCGTTCGTACCGCTTCTGACCTTGGGCATTCCCGGTTCGGGCACGACGGCCATTCTCCTTGGTGCACTCATCGCATTGAACGTGACACCCGGACCCCGCCTGATGCTGGACGATCCCCAGATTTTCTGGGCCGTCATCATGTCGATGTTCATCGGCAACCTGATCCTGTTGGTCCTCAACCTGCCGCTCATTCCTTACATCGCCAAAGTGTTGACAGTACCGCGCAACTATCTGATCCCTTTCATTTTATTCTTCACATTGATGGGTGCGTATATCGGGCAGAACAATGCAACCGAGCTTCTGATTCTGGTTGGTTTCGGAATTTGCGCGACCGCGCTGAAATTCGCGGACTACCCCCTCGCTCCGCTGCTGATCGGGTTTATCCTCGGCGCGATGATGGAAAACAACTTTGCACGTTCGATGCAGCTCTACGACGGTGTCTCGTTCATCTGGGAGCGACCGATGACACTGGCACTATTGGCAATTGCCGTCATTCTCGTTGTCCTTCCAAGCTATCGTGCGCGTCGTGCCAAGGCGCGCAAGGACGGCATTGCGGACGGGGATTGACAATCAGGCCTCGCACGTTTGCGCGCCATCTCGCCGACCCCCGATCTACGAAAGCCATCCGAGCGGTCAAAGGACGTGTGATGAACCCAGCCAAGGCTCGCTCCAGCCGAGTGCCGGAACGCGACGTCCAGGAAATCGACATCGATTCCGTGACAATGGCGATCGTGTCGAGCATGCCACTCGGCAGCGAGACCGACTGTAAGAGAGGCGGCGCCGGCAGACCTGAGTCCCGCTGACCGACATCCAGGCCGTGTTCAGGCTGCTGATGTCCAGGCGCAGCGCGGCCTACGGCCGATCCTCCACCAGAAGCCCGGGTGATTTCATAGACGCGACGGAACGACATCTCACGCGACGGATTTGTTGTACCAGTCTCACAGGGGACCTGGATCGTGTTCGACCCCGTTCAGAGCTTCGGTCATGGGTGCTGAAGCGCGGCGATACAGGCCGAATGGCCCGAGGCCGTCCCTCGATCCGGTAGCTGGCTTTGACCGGATGCCGCCGCAACGAGGTGCCCAATCTGCGCAGGTGGGCCAGCGGGGCCGACGCCATCAACCTGTGCGATTCGAAGACTGGCCTATGCGCGGTGCTGTTCGGCGAAACCGCACGGGCGCACCTTGTCGAAGCGGTGGAGAAGGTCGGAGCAATCTTCGCCACCGCGATGACAAGTCAACGCCCACGACCGACAGCGCATCAACAACAGCACCGCTGCGCTGCGGGTCGCGGAGCACGTTGAAAGCGTACATCAATCCGGCGCGACCGTGTCGCCCGTGTAAAAGGCCGCCGTATGCTGCGCCGCTGCGCACGCAACGTCGGGGTCCGTTCCCGCTGCCTCGGCCGCCCGGCCCCACGCCGCGCTGCTTCCGATGATGAGCGCCTTTCCGTCACGAGTCGTGTGGAACGTCGCCCCGTCCAATTTGGGTTCATTCGGCCGCGTAAGATGCAGTTCCATCCCCAGCAAGCCCATCTCCCAACCCACGCCGACGGCACCGGGACCGAACTTGTGCCAGTGGTCGGACACCAGCGCGGTATGCGTAATCGCGAGGCGGGAGCGGCCGATTCCATCACTACACAGACGCGCCTCCACCCAGCTCACGTCACCGCCGAACTCCCACGTCAGCCCGAGATACGAGGGACGCTCGCAGTGCCTGATCGTGCCGCCTGCGTTTCCCTCCAGTTGGTAGCGACCGCCGAGTTCGAGGAGGCCACTGACTGGCAGGAACCAGCGTGGGATTCGTTCCGCGCTCGTCACGGCGTCCCAGAGGTCCTCCACTGTCGTCGCGTAACTGCGAGCGAGGGTTACCGCACGAGCGGACTGTCCGTCGCGCTCCAGGGACGACACTGTGCGCTCCACGGCGCCGAGGAGGTGTTCGACATCCAGGTCCATGGTTTCTCCGTTTCGTCAAGCATGCGATTTTCAAGTACATGCCACTGCGTACGGAAATTCAAGTGTCGGTGGTTACGAAAATGCGCGGAATCCTGGCGATTCGCCGCGCTTTTCCAAGGCCATCGACAATTGTCGGAATCCTGTCGTCGCTGAGGTCGGCATTTGCGTGGCCTGTCCTTTTGCCGCGGCCCCGTGTTGATCCTTTTGTACGTGTGTGAGTGACGTTTCCGTTGCGCTTCGCCAGACGGGAGGTCGGGCATGATATCTGACACCTGAAGTGCCGGCGGCTGCCAGGCGTTCCTGTCCGGCTTCGACCTCCAGGGCGACGGACACTGGTCTATACCGATCCTCCATCGTGCAGTCTGTGCGGCGTTTCGAGCGCCGTTACCGTTACGACCACGATGACGGCGAGCATGTGGAGTTGACCCGGCCGCTGCGTTCACTGCCGGCCCGGACGATGATTCCCGGCTATCCGTCCCGGCTTTGCGAGGAGCACCTTTCCGATTGGGGCTCGATTTCCTTGCAGGTCAACAACCAGTCCTGCGTGGGTGCGAAGAGGGTCTGGTTCAACTGCGAACCTGACCGGGTCCACCGGGCGCGTTTCACCAGCCGCAACTCCACCCACCGCCAGACGGTGAAGCGCAAGGAAGCGCTACGCGGCGATACCGCCCGGCGAACGTCTGGCAGTCTTTGCGGTGATCATGGCGGTGGAAACGGAGGAATGAGCGTGATCGACCCGTCCGACCCGGAGGCGATCCGCCGGCGGCTAGACCTACTGAGTCATGATAAATGATGGATGACCACAGGTCATCTGCTTTCCCGCAAGGCATGTCTCTTGCCGGCCTCGAAGCCGGTTTCATAACCGGTTTCAATGCCGATTTCGTGGCCGATCACGGCGCTGGTCAGCCGGTTGTAGCCGGTCCACATGATCTGGTTGCCGGGGTCCGGGTCATGCTTGCGGTCGCGATATCCGCCGAGATGCGCCACCACGGCGACCGCGCCGCCGAGCCGCTGCGGTGCGGCCATGCCATGTTTTCGTGCATAGTCACCGAGGAAGTTCAGTTCCGCATCGGTGAACATCAGGTCGGGATCACAGTCCGGCACCTGGCGTCCGAGCAGGGTCATCAGCATGATGCGCCATGCGATCACCGCATTGATGGCGATGGCCCGCTGCAGCCGGTCCGCGGTGCGGAACAGCAGGTGCTCCACCCGGCAGCCGGATTTCAGGACGCGGAACCAGTCCTCGATACGCCACCTCTGGAGGTAGTAGCCCACGATCTCCGCCGCTTCCTTGGCCGAGCCGAGCTTGAGCGTGCTCAACAGGTACCACTGCACCGGGGCCTCGTCCTCCGGCGGGTCGATCTCGACGATGTGGACCCCCGACACCGTGACCGGCTCACCCCCGGGGATCGTCGCCGGCAGGACCACGCGACGGAACCGCAGTTCACACTGCGCCACGCGCTTCCGGCGCATCGGGCGCGCCTTCTTCCTGCTGGACTTGGGACGTGCCGTCAGTCCGTCGATCTCGACCGCGATGCGGCCGTCGGCCGCGCCCCCGCTCAGCGTCTCGAACAGCTTCGGGCGCGCCTTGCCCAGCACACGGTCATGCTTCGCGCGGACCAGCAATCCGACACGCGGGTTCTTGCGCTGGGTCTCGAACAGTTCGTAGAAGTCCGCCTCCCGGTCACAGACGCTGAGCACCCGCGTCTTGCCGCCGACCTCCCGCACCGCGGTGCCGATGTCGGCGAAGGCGTCAAGCCAGCGTTCGCTCTTCTTCCGCTTCTCGGCTTCCGGTGTGCGCTTCACCGCCGCATCGAACCCCAGGCGCAGCACGCCGAGAGGAAGGCCGGTGTCACTTACCGCCAGTGTCGCGTGCAGGTGCAGGCCCAGAGTCTTGGCACTGGTCTGGTTCCGCCCGATCACCTCAAGACCGTCACAGCCCGGCCGGGTGGCGAAGTTCAGGTCGGTGCCGTCCTGGATGGCCAGCACCGTGCGCTGGCCGCGGATGCGGCAGACGGTGCGCTCACGGTGCGGCGCCAGGATGTTCTCCACCGAGACCGCCGACTCCGCAGGTTTCTCGACCAGCCGGTAGAAGGCATTGATCGCCGTGCTGTCGCTGTCCGGGCTGGCATTGATCTTGTGGCCCGGATACGCCGCCAGAAGACCGGCACTCTTCACAAGCCGCGCAGACAGTCGCCGGTCACCCAAGGGAGCCCCTCCGAATTCATTCTCCACCCATTCCGACGCCGACAGGCCTTCCCCCGGTTCGAGAACCGGCCTGAGCTCCACATGCGGGACCCCGAGTTCCCGACGCCAGCGCCGGTCGAGCGGGAACATGAACACCGTCTTCACCGTCTTGGAGCGGCGCCTCTCGCGGTCCTGCCGGCCGCGGCCCGCCGTCCGGCCCACGCAGAGGAAATTGGCCGCCCTCAGGCAGGTGCCATCATAGCCCTCGTCGGCGAAACTCTCCACCAGCAACGGGCGGAAACCGTAGCGGGCCGCGAAGTCCCGGGGCAGGCGCCGCAGGATACGCCCCAGGACGTGACTGGCCAGGTGCGGGCAGTGCACAGAGGGCCGGATCAGGAAACGGCTCAGGCACACGATCCGGTCAAGCTGGCCGCTCCGCTGGCTGTGCGTCCATGCGATCCAGCGGTCCCGGGCCGCCACCTTGAGCGCCGCGGCCGAGAACCCCGCAGCCCCGAGCCAGCCATGGGCCGAGCCCACCAGATAGCGGAGCTGACGCCCGGCAAAGGTGGTCATGGCGTGGGGATGCTCACGGGCGATCAGCGTGTTCCACAGCGCCCGGTCATCGGCGGTGACAACCGGGACGATCGCGACGTCCTCGACCTGCGACAGAACCGTGGGACGTCGACCGGATCCGGCACCGGCGCGTCGAGCAGGCGCGGAGTGATGTCGACGCCCCCCGACTTCGGAGCCGGCAGCACGATATCGGGATCGCGCCCGGCAAGGGTCGCAAGCGCATGCAGGCATCCCGACACCTGGGGCCGACCGGTCGCGTCGACGAAAGAGAATTCCTCACAGACACGGCGACCAAGGGCTCGCCGGCTGTCGAAATGTTCCTGCGCCAGGATGGCGGAAACCCGCGCACGCGCCGCCTCGTCCCTGAATCACTGAAAAAAACTGCCGGCAGGGAACGTGGGACAAACCCGTCGTTTCAAGCCTGAGTATTCCGGGAACCTACAACGGGCACCGTTCGGAATTCGCGGGGCTGGGCTCGGGCAGTGGTCTTCTCCGGGGTGCCGCGGCCCTGTTCAGGGAGGTGTTCGGGCTTGCCGAAGAAGTGGCGAAGAACAGTGCGCTTTGCGACCAGCTTGCCCGCTCCGAGCGGCAACGGTACGGCCGGCGCTCGGAAAAGCACCCCGACATCGGAGGCGGATCCGATGGCGCCGCATCGCCTGATGCCGGGGAGGATGAACCCGAAGCCGAAAGGAAGCCGCAGGGCGGCGTCAAGAGGCGCAAGAAGGATTGCGGCGATGCTGTCAGCGGCACCGGATTGCGCTTCGGCCCGGTGCGACGGTGATCGACATCGATGCGATGCCGCCGGAGATCGAGAGGCTGGCGGAGGATGAATACGAAATCATCTCCGGGCGGATATCCTGCAAGCTGGCATCGGTGCCGATCCTTCAATTGGTGCTGGCGGTAGAGGGGGAGATGCCGGCCGAACCGCTCAAGTCTCTGGACACAACAAAACCTCCGATCACTGATGAATGACCGGAAGTATCCCAAGGCAACCCCCGCACGGGCAACCGAATTGTCGGACGTCGCCGTATACCCGCTTACGATTTGCCTGACGTCCTCGACCAGCAGTCCACGTTCAGGTTGTCACTGTCGGCCGCCCTTGATCACGAAGCCGAAGCCGTGCGTCATTCGAATTCCTGATCGAATTCGTCCGCCCTCTCCCTGTCAACCGCTCCCTTCGCCGTGATGTCGCGATCGACAAGTTCGATTACCGCGACCGGTGCCATGTCCCCATACCGGTGACCGCCCCTCACGATCCTGACATAACCGCCCGTTCGATCCTGATAACGCGGCCCGATCTCGTCGAAAAGCTTGGACACGTGATGTGGCTGGTTCAGCCTGGAGGCCGCAAGGCGGCGGGAATGAAGATCACCCCGCTTCGCCAGGGTGATCAACTTCTCCACGATCGGGCGCAATTCCTTCGCTTTCGGGAGAGTTGTCGAGATCTGTTCATGTTCGATGAGCGAACCGGCCATATTTGCGAACATGGCCTTTCTGTGTGCTTCCGTCCGGTTCAGGCGGCGATGGCTACGTCCATGTCTCACGGGCTCTCCTTTCCTGTTTCCGGTCTGCGCCTGCCGATAGGCGCATCAGAACTGGTCCTCGTATTTCTTGGCCAGTTCTTCGATCGTCTCCGGTGGCCAATCGGGGACATCCTGGCCAAGATGCATCCCCATGCTGTTCAGGACTTCCTTGATCTCGTTCAAGGACTTCCGGCCGAAATTGGGAGTTCTGAGCATTTCCGCCTCGGTCTTCTGAATCAGATCGCCGATGTACACGATATTGTCGTTCTTGAGGCAGTTCGCAGATCGAACCGACAATTCCAGTTCATCGACCTTCTTGAGCAGAAGCGGATTGAATTCCAGGGTATCGGATTCTTCTACCTGCTCGATGGTTTCCGGCTCGTCGAAATTCACGAAGATCGACAATTGATCCTGGAGAATTCGTGCGGCAAGGGCAATCGAATCATCGGGCGAGACCGATCCGTCGGTCTCGATGTTCATCGTCAGCTTGTCGTAATCCAGAACCCTTCCTTCGCGGGTTTTCTGGACATCGTAGGACACCCGTCGCACGGGAGAGAATAGCGCATCGATCGGGATTAGCCCGATCGGCGCATCTTCCGGCACATTCTGGTCTGCAGCCACGTAACCCTTCCCGGTGTTGACCGTCATCTCGAAGTAGACCGACGCACCCTCGTCAAGGTGGCAAATGACATGATCCTTGTTCAGGATGCTGATCCCTGCCGTCTCGTTGATATCTCCTGCCGTGACAAGCCCGGGGCCCTTGGCAGAAATCGACACTTTTTTCGGCCCGTCGACCAGCATCGCTACTGCCACGCCTTTCAGGTTAAGTACGATGTCGGTCACATCTTCACGGACTCCGGGAACGGATGAAAACTCGTGGAGCACGTTGTCGATCTGGACAGACGTAATGGCTGCGCCCCGCAGCGATGACAGGAGTATGCGCCTGAGAGCGTTACCAAGCGTCAGGCCGAAGCTGCGTTCGAGCGGTTCGGCCACGATCGTGGCCTGCCGCGACGGGTCGGCACCAGGCTTGATGTCCAGTTGCATGGGTCGAATGAGTTGTTGCCAATTGTTCTGGATCATGACTGCCTCCATTCCTGTTCTCCGATTGATCCATGAACCGGAGAACGCCCGAGGTAATACTAGTCGTGGTTGTGCCGGGAAACCCGGCCGGGGTATCTAGACGCGACGGCGCTTCGGCGGTCTGCACCCGTTGTGTGCGATCGGGGTCACGTCCCGAATTGCCGTGATCGTGAATCCAATGGCCGCAAGGGCACGAAGCGCGGACTCGCGACCCGACCCGGGCCCCTGAACATGAACCTCAAGTGTCCGGACACCGTGCTCCTGGGCCTTTTTCCCGACGTCTTCGGCCGCCATCTGGGCTGCATACGGGGTCGACTTGCGGGAACCCTTGAATCCCATGGCTCCTGCCGATGACCAGGAAATTGCGTTACCCTGTGCATCAGCGATCAGGATCTTGGTGTTGTTGAAGCTGGAATTCACGTGCGCAACGCCTGTCGTGATGTTCTTGCGCTCCCGGCGCCTGACGCGAGTCCTGTCTCTTGCCATTCGAGGTGTTTCCTACTTTTTCTTGCCGGCAATCGGCCGGGCCGGTCCCTTGCGGGTTCGGGCATTGGTGTGGGTTCTTTGTCCGCGCACCGGCAGTCCACGCCTGTGTCGCAGGCCACGGTAACAGCCAAGATCCATCAGCCGTTTCACGTTCATCGCCACTTCGCGCCGAAGATCGCCTTCGACCATCAGGTTTCCGTCGATGTGCTCGCGAATTCTCATGACTTCCGTATCCGAAAGTTCATTGACTCGGCGCGACGGATTGATTCCGGTCGCTTCGCAGACTTTGGTCGCCGTTCCGAGACCAATGCCATGAATATAGGTCAACGCGATGGGGACCCGTTTCTGTGTTGGAATATTCACACCTGCAATGCGGGCCATTCATGTCTCCCTGTTGCACAGATTGCCTGGGTCAAAGGCTTCGAACCGGCAGTCAATTCATTTGTCATTCTGCACCTCCGGCATCGTGGCAACGAACCGGATTTCTTTCCTTCGAATAGCAGACAGCCGGAAAACGGACACGAGCGAAACACTTCGCAGGCCGATTCCGGCGACGGCGGATCATTATCCCTGGTCGCCCGACAAGTCAAGAAAGGGATTCGGCCCGAACGTCGATTTCCGAAATTTCCAAGCATGCGTTCGAAACGCTTGAACCCCGGGTGGCGCATCCGGGAATCATTGGAATCAACCCGGGCGCCCGCAATTGAATGCCGCGCAATGACATTTCATGTCGAAACGATGTACCGTCCTATGCAGACAGGCCCTTGCCACGACAAGGCACACCGGATTGTGGTCCGCTCGACAACACTGCCGGTACCAGGGCGTGCACGTGTCCGGGAAAACGGGAACCCGAATCCGGGGCGTTCCGTCGACGGCATTCTCACCGTGTCGCATTGCCGAGGCGCCCAATACTGGCGCCGCTATCGCTATCCGAGCGACGGCCCGGGATCGAAGGATTTCATGCCGACTCCGGACGCAAGTATCAGCATCCCTTCCTCATGATAAGGCCGCAACAGCGGCATTACATCATCGCTCGTCCCGCACAACCACGTCTCGTAGGACTCCGGATCGAGAATAACAGGCATGCGTGCAGGATGTACCGTCGCGACCAACGGATTGGGGGTTGTCGTGATAATCGTGTGAGTCGAAAAAGAGCCCTGCTCGCCCCGAATGGACCCATGAAATGTTCTCCAGAGACCTGCAAAGGCGAATGGCGAACTGCCGGATTTCCCGGCAACCCCGAACCAGTAATACGTCGTCGGACGACGTCCTTTCATCTCGCAAAACGCGGAGGCCGGAACGAGGCATCGTCTCTCGACAAAACTCTCTCTCCAGAACGGAGACGACCGGAGCTTGTCCTGCCGGGCATTGGCGACAAATTTCGGCTGAATGGGTTCGCCTGTCCTTTTCGACCTTTGAGGAAGCACGAATCCGAATCTGCTGGGGACCAGTTCGCGCACTCCGTTTTCCGACAATCGAACGACCGGAGCAGCATTCCCGGGAAAAACCGACGGCAATGGTTCCGCGTTCCCGAGCGTGTCATTCGAATGCGACACCTGAAACAGGTCCCTCATCGATTTTTGAGGAGTTGTGCTCGAGTAAAGGTTGCACATGACGTCTTCTCCGCACCAGACGCCTACGCGTCCGGATTTTCACATCGTGGCTCGAAACCACCCTGGTCCCCAGTCAATCGCCTGGCAGTCGACGGAATCACAGTAGACCACTCACTTGAACGTCGTAGCGATTGACCTGGCACTGGCGCGGTGCATCGCCCGCGGCGGATGGCGCAGATCCTGACCAACGCGAGATTAGGCGCCGTTGACCACCTCGGCAACCGTGTACGGTGGCGCGTCAAGCACGTCCCGACAGATGTCCCTGCGGAGAGGTGTCATGGCGGACTTGCGCAAAGATACGCTCCTAAGATCACCCGGCTCCTGGTGCTCCACGGTTTAGGCCGCCATCGCGACCATGTCATGATCATTTCAATTGCCTGCCCCTCCCACAGTTAACCGCTGCAGCTGCGCCGCCTGAACTGCCGCGTCCATTCGGGTTAATCCCAGCCTCCAGTTCTCCTGACGCATTGTCAGCTGCTGGCTGCTCGCCGAGCGGTGGCGTCGTGTCAACCTCTGATCGGTGATCGGTTCCCGGGACCCATATTGCGATACGCGCGAACGAGGATGCGGGCGTCGAACCGGGTATCCCAATCGCCTTGGCCGCCCTTGTCGGCAACACACGCGGCTCGACGGGCACATCGGCCACACCTTGTCGCTAACCAGTATTTCCGCACCGAATTCGACGGCCATACCCGTGCAGCAGCCGGTCTCGAATCCGGACACCGCTCCTTCACGTCTTGCGAATGGTTCGCCAGAGGGTCGGGCGGAGTTGCCATAGTTCAGCCCTCTGACAGGGACGGTTTACTCGCTGCAGGATTCGTATTTCCTTCGCAATTCTCGAGTCCGCTGGATGTCCTCCATCGTCGTCTCGTCCAACTTCGGTTCATCCCACCTCATGGCCATCCTCTCTGCCCAGGTAAGTACGCCGTTCAAGTCGGGATCATCGATATACAGGTGAGCGGTATAGAGCCGGTTGACAACCTGTCGCATCAGGTCTCGCATTTCGTCGTCGTCAATGCGCGACACCCTTGTCCAGGGAATTCGCCGTCCGGTCGCATCGATCACCACGACATCGGAATAATCCCCAGATTTCGTAAAAGGACAAATCCCCGCGTGGATTTCCTCCAGACTGGTATTGCGAACGCACATGACGGCCAGGGCCTTCGCCAGAAATTTCGCGATCCGCTCATTGAGTTCGTCAACCATCCCCTTTCCCCGTTCACGTGCGGACATTTTCTTCCGGTCCGAGATTACACGCCCACGCACGTCCCGACAACGGACATGAATCGTCCGTGACTGGCCTTGACCACAGACCCGCCCCGAAACTCCGCTGTGCCCGCGAAAGTTCGGTAGAGGTGTATGATTTACCCGGTTGTTGAGTGTGCGGAAGAGAGAACGGCATCTTCCCGGAGCATGTCCGGGATCAACTCTTCACGAAGCGTCCGGGCTAGTCGTCCTTGTCCAGCAAGTTCTTCAGTCCCCCGAGAAGATCATCGACAAGCTCTTCCGCGTCTTCAGTGATACCCTCGACGACGGCTTCCGGGATTCGCGAAAGCGGGAATTCGACTTGCGGGCCCGAACCGGTGTCCCTGCTGGAAGCCGCGATCTCTATGCACTCGTTGTCATCCGTGCCAAGTTCACCAAGCCCCGCGATCGCGGCAGGCGGGAAAACGGCAAGCCCGAGCAGCCCCCCCAGTTTCTTCAAGGTCACCCCGGGATCGGGCAGGAAAGTCGGACTTGCCAGCGAACCCCGGACGTGAACCGGCACCGCGACATTCAAGGTCAAGGACTTCGGCTTCGGTTCGAAAACCAGGTCGAGAGTCTCGTTGGCAAGATCGACCTGTCCAACGGCCGCGATGGTCGCGTACTCCGTATCGACCAGTGTGGCCTGGCTGGTGGCTATCCCGTCTTCGATCGTGATCGAGCTGGCGGCGCAGTTGACGATCGTCCACTGCCCCTTCCCGGAGAAGAGCGTCCCGAACACGGCGCTGGCGCCTCCGACCCACGCATCGAAGGCCTGGGTCTTGAGGCGGCCGTCTTCGGCGAGCAACCCGATGTCGCCGTCAAGGTGTGACAGCAGCGCCGCGATGGACCGCCCGGTGCCGCTGAGTTCGGCATGGATGTTCGCCTCTCCCTCGAACAGGTCGGATACACCGGCTTCCTGCATGAGGCGGCCAAGATCGAGATTCGGAGCCTCGAATGCAACGTCCAGCGATGGCATGTCCGGACCGGCTTCGATCCGAAGCCGGCCGTTGACCTTGCTCCGTGCCACTGTCGCCGCCAACGGCTGAACCGTCATGGTGCCGTGATCGAGCTGTATTCGGGCTTTCACCTCCCCGAGGGGAAACGAATTGGTGACGAGCCGTCTGACGAAGAGGTCCAGATCCAGGTCGACGGCCGCGAGCGCTGCCAGGGGAAGCGGATCATCAGGAAAGATCCGGCCATGTCCCGCCGTCCCCGTTACCCGATCGTCACCGCGTACTGCGCCATGGCCGTCTTCAAGCCCCGAAAGCAGCTCGGTGAGATCCAGGTTCGTCGACGTCAAAGTTCCCGTGAACCGCGGGCGTTCCCCTGTCCGAAACAACGTCAATGTCCCGGTGGCATCACTGGATGCCAGCGTCATCCTGAGATTGTCGATGTCAATCTCATCGACACTTCCCCTGATGCCGGTTTCGAGAATGACAGGCCCTGACTGCGGAAGTCCCGGCCCTGCCAGGGGAGTCAGGGAAGCGAGGTTGGCGGCCGCGGCTTCGATCTGCAGATCCAGGCCATTGAACCCGTGAGGTTCTGCAACGCCGCCGCCGAACCCGACATTGAATCCGAACGCATTGAATTCCCCGGCGAGCAAGAGGGGCTGACCCGAAAAAATGTTGGCCAAGGGCTCGATCGATCCCGACGCAGAGAACGGTGCCTGATCCCAGGTGCCCGTGACGTCAACGTTCACCGGCGCGGTCTTCGACACCGCGACGACCTCGGCTTCCGTGAGGTCGAGACGCGTCATCCCGCCGGTTCTGCCGTTCCTGAACGTCAGCCTTCCGTCCCGGATCTCGACATGATCGAAAACAGGTATTCCGGATGCGGTGATCGGACCCGTGCTGTCGCGGCCGGCCGGCTGTTCATTACCGGCCTGGTCAGCATTCAGCACGCCACCCCCGGGCGATGATGTCCCGAATTTCCAGTTGGGATCGCCGTTGCCGTCGATCTCGAGAAATATGTCGGGTTCAATGAGCAAGAGGCTGGAAACGCGGATTTCGCCCTTGATCAGCGGAATCAGTTCGACCCTGGCTTCGGCGCGCCTGATCGTCACCATCTCCGGGCGTGAACCCCAACCCGTGTTGGCGATCGTGATATCTTCGACCACGACAGCGGGGCTGAAGGACAGGGACAGATCGATCTCGCCTCCGATCGAAAGGTCCCGGCCAGTGAAATTCCTGAAGCCCGCCGCGAGGTCGTCGCGATAGTCATTGACATCGATCGTCAAGAGGATCGCGATGGCGGCCGCGGTTACGCCAGCAATCAGGACTCCCGCCCACTTGATTACCCTGAAGACCCACATGGCGGTCTCCGAACTGCGCACCGGCAACTCCTCGCGGCTACTGAACACGGCCGTGACGGTCAAGGCCGAAACTGCCGGGTAAATCGGCAAGGAGTACGGCAATTCCGGGGATGAACCGGGCATCGATGGCCCTGGTCACCCAGTCCGGTTTACGACTCGAATGCCGGGAATGATCGTCAGCCGCCGGGCCTCTTCGACAAGCTACTGTTCGGGAAAACAGGCCGTGCGGACGGCACCGCGGTACCACGTCAAAAAACGGTCCGGATACGCCAGTAAACGTTGTTCAGGCCGGGCAAGAAGGTCAGGTCACTGCTTCTCATGGTACAGCCGGGCGTGTCGCATCAATTTGCGTCCCGGTGAAACGGCGAAGCGCTGAACCGGACGCGGCCAATTTTCCGAAAGGAAGGTACGCGCCCTGATGACGCTGCCGGGAGCGGCGCCGAATCGGGCTCATGCTGGCCGAACCCGGTCTACGATCTGCGGAGAATCGACGCAATCTCCTTCTGGATTTCCCCGATCGGTGCACGACCGTCGACCGGAACGAGCTTTCGATGCGCGTGGTAGTAGCCGATCAGGGGCGCCGTATCCCGGTAATAGGCCAGCAACCGCGTCCGGAACGAAACTTCGTTGTCGTCCGCGCGACGGGAAAAGTCGCCCCCGCCGCAGACGTCGCAAACACCCGCAACCAACGTTTTCCTTGTCTCGTCGTGATAGACTTCGCCGCATTGGGCGCACGTAAATCGACCCGTGACCCGACGAACGAGCGTCTCGTCGTCCACCTTGATCTCGATCACCTTGTCAAGCCTCTGGCCAATGCGGTCCAGCAGCGCGCCGAGGGCGTCCGCCTGGGCAAGCGTTCGCGGAAATCCGTCAAAGATCGCGCCGCCTTTCAAGTCTTCGATCAATCGCTCTTCGATCAGGCTGATGACGATGTCGTCCGTGACCAGGTCCCCCCGGTCCATGACGGCGGCGACCCGTTGTCCGATTCCAGTCGTCGCCTTGCGCGCCGACCGCAGCATGTCGCCAGTCGACAATTGCGTCATGTCGAATTCCCCGACCAGGCGCATGGCCTGGGTTCCCTTTCCGCTCCCCGGTGGTCCCAGCAGGATGATATTCATGCGTTCCTCGCCCCCCGATTTGCGCTTCGTCCAGGTGACCCGAACTTCACAGTCGTTGTCCGGGACGCACCAGGCAACCGGGCAGTTGGCGCACGTGTTGGTCCGTCAGGGACCGAAATCCGCGGAGTCCACGACTATCGCCGAACCGGACTTCGCGATCTGGAACGACTGCGCCCCCTCAGTTTTGACCGTTCGATGAGGCTCTCGTATTGGTGGGCAAGCAGGTGGGACTGTACCTGGGTGATCGTGTCCATCGTAACCGAGACCACGATCAACAGCGACGTTCCGCCGAAATAGAACGGAATTGCCAACTCTGCACGCAGGATCTCCGGCAACAGGCACACCGCCGACAGGTACGCCGAACCCAGAACCAGCAACCTCGTGACGACGTAGTCCAGGTATTCGGCCGTCCGCTGTCCAGGTCGAATGCCCGGAACGAACCCGCTTTGTCGCTTGAGATTGTCGGCAATGTCCTCGGTCTTGAAGGCGACATTCGCCGTGTAGAAATAGGCGAAGAAGACGATCATCGCGACAAAGAAGGTCAGGTAGAGCGGCTGACCCGGTCCGAAATACGCCAGAACCGTATTCATGAACGGTGAAGTCTGGGTACCGGAAAAGGTGCTCACCGTCGTAGGCAACAGCAAGAGCGCCGAGGCGAAAATCGGCGGAATGACACCGGACGGATTGAGCTTGATCGGCAAGTGCGAACTCTGCCCGCCATACATCCGGTTGTTTGCCGCCTGGCGTTTTGGATACTGTATGTGCACCTTTCGCAGGGCACGCTCCATGAAGACCACGAAGGCGATGACGACACCGACCATGACCATGACGCCGATGATCACTGCAGGAGACAGCACGCCGGATCGGCCCTGGCTGAAGAACTGGGCCAGGGCTGCGGGCAGTTCGGCAATGATGCCGACAAAGATGATCAGCGAGATTCCGTTGCCGATTCCGCGGGCCGTGATCTGCTCGCCAAGCCACATCAGGAACATGGTACCGCCAACCAGGGTGATGACGCACGGAAGCTGAAAACTCATGAACCCGGGATTGGTCACCAGTTCGCTGGCCTCGAGACCCTTGGACAGGCCGAATGCCTGGAACGTGGCGAGGAAAACCGTCCCGTACCGGGTGTACTGGTTGATCTTCTTGCGGCCCTGTTCACCCTCTTTTTTCAATTGCTCCAGCTGGGGCACCATCGCCGCCAGCAGCTGCACGATGATCGACGACGAGATGTAGGGCATGATCCCCAGGGCGAAGATGGCCATCCGGCCGATGGCGCCCCCTGAAAACATGTTGAGAATTCCGCCGATACCGCCCTGGGCCTGCTCGACGAATTGCTGCAGGGCGACCGAGTCGATCCCCGGAACCGGGATGAATGTCCCGATCCGGTAGACAATCAGAAGCGCCAACGCGAACAGAATCCGCTGCTGGAGTTCCTTCGCCTTGGCAAAGGTCCCCCAGGAAATATTGGCAGCCATCTGTTCGGCAGCAGATGCCATACCCTATCCTTTCGACATTCCCATTTGCGCAAACCGGCCGTTCGCCGGATCGACCTATTCGCTCACCTGTGCGTCCGGGTCGGCATTCTCCGCCGACACCAGCGTCAGCGATCCCTTGGCCGCCTCCACCATCTCGGCCGCCCGCCTGGAGGCGCCGCTGACCACGAGATCGACACTGCTCGTCAGTTCGCCTTTGCCCAAGACACGGACCCCATCCCGAATCCGCCTGACCAGCCCGCTTTCGAGAAGCGTCTTTTCGGTGATCGGCTTTTTCGCGTCGATCTTGCCGGCGTCGATGAAGCCCTGAAGGACACCCAGGTTCACGACCGCGTGCCGTTTCTTGCCGAAATTCCGGAATCCCCGTTTCGGCAGCCGTTGGTATAGCGGCATTTGCCCGCCTTCAAAACCCGCGAGCGATGTCCCCGAACGCGACTTCTGACCATTCATGCCGCGGCCAGCCGTCTTGCCGGTTCCGGAACCCGGACCCCGACCGACCCGTTTCCGTGGCTTGGTTGCCCCCGGATTGTCACGGAGTTCATTGAGTTTCACGACCGACTCCCCTGTTCACTGGTCTTGACCCCGGTACCAGTTCCGGTTCCGACACTTTTTATCGGCCCGCGATCCGGGCCGTCGACATCAGCGAGGCTCCTTGCCCGGACCCTCGCGAACTTCAACGATCTCCACCAGATGCGGAATACTCCTGACCATGCCGCGAACCGATGGCGTATCCTCGAGTTCCCGCACGCGGTGCATCCGGTTCAATCCCAGGCCGATCAGCGTTTGCCGTTGCTTGGCAGGCCGCCGTATGGGAGATCCGATCTGCCGGATCACGATCGTTCCTGCCATCGTCCTTACGCCTCCACCGTCACACTGGCCTGGGCCTGGATTTCTGCGACTTTCTTGCCCCTGCGGGCCGCCACCATGCGCGGGCTGCACTGGCGCTGCAAGCCATCGAATGTCGCCCGGATCATGTTGTACGGATTCGGGGATCCAAGCGACTTGGCGACGACGTCCTGCACGCCAAGCATTTCGAACACCGCACGCATGGGCCCGCCGGCGATGATCCCGGTCCCCTGTGCAGCGGTCCTGATCACGACCTTCCCGGCGCCGTGACGTCCCTCGATATCGTGGTGCACTGTCCGTGCTTCGCGCAGGGGAACCCGGATCATCCGGTGCCTGGCCTGTTCGGTCGCCTTGCGGATGGCCTCGGAAACCTCCCTGGCCTTCCCCTTGCCGAACCCGACCCGTCCCTTCTGGTCGCCAACCACGACCAGCGCGGCAAAACCGAATCGTTTGCCCCCCTTGACCGTCTTGGACACCCTGTTGATCGCCACCAGCCGGTCCGCGAACTCAGGCGCATCGTCCCGGTCGCGTGGCCGCTTGATATCCCGTGCCATCACCTGTCCCCCAGACCTAGAATTTCAGCCCGCCTTCGCGGGCCGCATCCGCGAGAGCCTTGATCTTGCCATGATAAAGAAACCCGCCGCGGTCAAAGTAACATTCTTCAACCCCGGCCGCTTTCGCCCGTTCCGCGATCACCGAACCGATCCTTGCCGCTGCATCGCGGTTGTTCTTGCCGACATGTCCGAGTTCCCGCTCAAGACTGGATGCCGCGGCGAGCGTAACTCCCCTCGCGTCATCAATGACCTGTACCGAAATGTTCTTCGATGACCGGTGTACGCACAACCGCAGCCGGCCATTGGCAGTCCTGCGCAGCTTGTTGCGAACGCGCGTGCGTCGCTTGATGAACTGTTCTCGCCTGGTTCTTGCCATCGTTCCGGCTCCCCAGTTGTCCAAAATCGCGTCGCTGCCCGTTCAGGCCGCGATCACTTCTTCTTGCCTTCCTTCCGGAAGATCCGTTCGCCGGCATAGCTGATCCCCTTGCCCTTGTAGGGTTCGGGTTTCCGCCAGGCCCGAATGTCGGCCGCAACCTGTCCCACCAACTGTTGATCGATTCCCTCGATGACAACCGATGTCTGCCTGGGAACCGAAATCGTCACGCCCTGCGGCGCCGTGACGCGAATGTCGCTTGAATATCCGAGCGAGAGTACCAGTTCCTCGCCCTGCAGGCGCGCTCGAAAGCCAACCCCCGATATGTTGAGTACCTTGCGGAACCCCGAGGTCACCCCGGTCATCAGATTGGCGACCTGCGACCGGGTCATGCCCCATTGCTGTCGGGCGCGCTTCGACGACCCGCGTGGCGTAACCCTGACCACGTTGCCGTCCACCGCCATCGCGACATCGTCGGTCGCCGTGAACGACCGAACACCCCTGGGCCCCTGGACCTCGATGGTCCGCCCGGTGACCTCCGCCGTCACGCCGTCCGGAATTTCAACCGCCTTTTTGCCGATTCGCGACATGCCGCCTCTCCTCAGAACACCGTACAGATGATTTCTCCGCCGACATTTGCCGACCGGGCCTTCATGTCCGACATCACGCCCTTCGATGTCGAGACAATGGCAATTCCAAGTCCCTGCCGCACCAACGGCAGATCGCGCGCTCCAGAATATACCCTGCGCCCAGGTCTGGACACCCGCCGCAACTCCCGTATCACCGGGGTGCCATCGTGATACTTCAGCGCAATCTCGAGGTGATGACGACCGTCTTCACCCGTTACGAGTTCGTAGTCACGGATGAATCCCTCGTCCTTGAGGACATCCAGGACCCAGCCCCGGAGTTTGGACGCCGGGCTGTGGACAGAGGACCGTCCCCGCGACTGCGCGTTTCGAATTCGCGTGAGCATGTCACCAACAGGATCGTTCACCGGCATGCCTGATAACTCCCTACCAGCTCGACTTGACCATGCCCGGGATCTGCCCCTCGCCGGCAAGTTCCCGGAGCGCGATCCTGGAAATTTTCAACTTTCGGTAATAGGACTTGGGCCGTCCAGTCACCTGACAACGGTTGTGGAGCCGCGACTTGGCGGAATTGCGGGGAAGCTTGGCCAGCTTCAGCCGCGCCTTGAATCGTTCTTCCATCGGCAGGCTGCGGTCATTGGCCACGTTTTTCAGGGCCTCGCGGCGCTCGCGATAGCGCTCGTGCAGCCTTTGCCGTTTCAGTTCCCGCTGTACCATTGCGGCCTTGGCCATCCGGTCTCTCCTTGTTCTCGTTCAGCCTTTCGTCAGGAGACGAACGGCATGTTGAAACGCCTGAGCAGGCTCAGGGCTTCGGCGTCGGTCCCGGCGGTCGTGCATACCGCGATATCCATGCCCCGAATATCCTCGACCTTGTCGTAGTCGACCTCAGGGAAGACGATATGCTCCTTGAGCCCCATGTTGAAATTTCCCCGGCCGTCAAGACTCGAGGACGAAAGTCCGCGGAAGTCACGAACCCGCGGCAGGGCGACCGTAACCAGCCGGTCAAGGAACTCGTACATCCTGTTCCCGCGAAGGGTGACCTTGACGCCGACAGTCATGCCTTCGCGAACCCGAAAGCTCGCAACCGATTTCCGGGCTCTCATGACAACGGGCTGCTGGCCGGCGATGACCGCCATTTCCTCGACAGCCGACTTGATCTTCCGCGACTCCTTGACGGCTTCCCCGACACCCATGTTGAGCACGACCTTCTCGAGCTTTGGAATCTGCATGTCGTTTCGATAGCCGAATTCCTCCTTGAGATCCCGGCAAACGGTCTCGCGATAAAGTCTCTTCAGGCGAGGCACGTAGTCAGCCATCGATCGTCTCCCCGGATTTCTTGGCAAACCGGACCTTTTCTCCGTCTTCAAAACGGAACCCGACCCGCGTTGCCTCGCCGGATTTCGGATCAATGCAGGCCAGATTGCTCAACTGGATCGGCGCTGTTACCGCCACCCGGCCCCCGGGATTGCCCTGGTCAGGCTTTCTGTGCCGAATCCGGACATTGACACCTTCGACGATCGCCCGGCCGGTCTTGCGGTCGATCGAGTTGATCACCCCCTGCCGGCCCTTGTCGTTACCCGACAGGACGATGACCCGGTCGCCTCTTTTCAGTTTCGCAGCCATGTCAGAGAACCTCCGGCGCCAGCGAAATGATTTTCATGAATCGCTTCGACCGCAATTCGCGGACCACGGGCCCGAAAATTCGCGTCCCAACCGGTTCATTGTCCTTTCCGAGGATAACCGCGGCATTCCGGTCGAACCGGATCGCACTGCCATCGTCGCGACGCACCTCCTTTGCAGTACGAACAACGACGGCCCGGTGAATGTCCCCCTTGCGAACGCGGCCTCGCGGAATTGCTTCCTTGACCGAAACCACGATGATGTCACCGACAGAGGCGTATTTCCGCCTTGACCCGCCGAGCACCTTGATGCAGCGCACCCGGCGGGCACCGGAATTGTCAGCTACATCCAGATCTGTCTGCATCTGGATCATTCGGTTTCTCCCGACCTATGGGCTCGTGCCCCATGGTTTCGCCGAAACCGGAAGGTGCGACCCGGTCTAGGCCGGATCCGCCACGACCTCCCAGCATTTTGTCTTCGAAATCGGCGCGCATTCGCGGATCCGGACAACGTCGCCGACCCGGCACTGGCCTCCTGCATCATGGGCATGGTACTTCTTCGTCTTGCGAACCGTCTTTTTCAGCACCGGATGGGTAAATCTCCGTTCGACCGATACCGTCACCGTCAGGTGAGACCGATCGCTGACAACCCTGCCCTGAAGTACGCGCCTCGGCATTCGAATTCTCCTAGTTCTCCGTCCCGGACATCTCGTTCAGGACGGTCTTGACCCGCGCCACATCCCGGCGGACGGAGCGCATGCGCGCCGGACTTTCCAGCTGTCCGGTCGCCCGCTGAAACCGCAGGTTGAACGCTTCTTTCTTCAACTGGACCAGCTGTTCACGAAGCTGGTCCGGTTTCATCGTTCTGAGTTCGGACGCATCCATCACCGTCTATCCTGCCTTGTGTGCCGTCGCCGCTACCAGTCTTCGCGCTGCACCACGCGCGACTTGACCGGAAGTTTCATGGCAGCGAGCCGAAGCGCCTCCCTTGCCACCGGCTCGGACACGCCGTCAATCTCAAACATGATACGACCCGGTTTGACCCGGGCCGCCCAGTACTCCACCGCACCCTTGCCTTTTCCCATCCTGACTTCGGTGGGTTTTTTCGACACCGGAACGTCAGGAAAGATCCGAACCCAGACACGGCCCTGGCGTTTCATCTGCCGCGTCATCGCGCGCCGGGCTGCCTCGATCTGGCGCGCGGTGATCCGCTCCGGCTGTACAGCCTTCAGTCCCCATGAGCCAAAGTTGAGCGCGGTCCCTCCCTTGGCATTGCCGTGGATTCGTCCCTTGTGCTGTTTCCTGAATTTCGTGCGCTTCGGTGCCAGCATCGTAACTCTCCCGGGCCGCGATCAACCGCGATGCGGCGGCCGCATCGGCCCCCTGTCCTGGAACTCCTGGATTCGCCGGTCATGCGCCTGCGGATCATGTTCCATGATTTCGCCCTTGAAAATCCAGACCTTGACGCCGATGACACCGTAGGCCGTCATCGCTTCCGCCCGGGCATAGTCGATATCCGCACGCAGCGTGTGCAGCGGAACGCGGCCCTCCCGATACCATTCCGTCCGGGCGATCTCGACGCCGCCGAGGCGGCCGGCGCAATTGATCCTGATTCCGAGCGCCCCGATCCTCATCGATGACTGGACTGCCCGCTTCATCGCCCTGCGGAACGAAACGCGCCTCTCGAGCTGCTGTGCAACCGATTCGGCGACGAGCTGCGCATCCATTTCCGGCTTTCGGACCTCGACGATATTCACATGCAGTTCGGAGTTGGTGAGCTCGGTCAGCTTCCGGCGCAGTTTCTCGATGTCACTGCCCTTCTTGCCGATGATCATGCCCGGTCGCGCCGTGTGGATCGTCACCCTGCACTTCTTGTGGGGCCGCTCGATGATCACGCTGGAAATCCCTGCGGGCGCGCACTGCTTCTTGACGAACGCACGAATCCGCAGGTCTTCGAGAAGCAGGTCACCATACTCGCGGCTGCTCGCGTACCAGCGGCTGTCCCACGTCCGGTTGACCTGCAAACGGAGGCCGACGGCATTGATCTTCTGTCCCATCAGGCCATTTCCCTCTCGTCTTCATCTTCCTCCGGCGGATCGAAATCGACTTCGCGCACCTTGATCGTCAGCTGCGAAAACGGCTTCCTGATCGGACCGAAGCGGCCCCGCGCCCTGGGCCGGCCCCGCCTCATCGTCAGGTTCTTGCCGACCCAGGCCTCGGACACGACCAGTTGGTCGACATCGAGGGCGTGGTTGTTCTCCGCGTTCGCCACGGCCGACATCAGCGTTTTCCATACTTCGTTCGCGATCCGCTTCTTCGAAAAAAGCAGCTCGTTGACGGCGTCATTCACGGGCTTGTTTCGAATCTGGCGCGCCAACAGGTTGAGCTTTTGCGGGCTCGTCCTGAGCATGCGGGTTACCGCGACGGCCTCGTTGTCCGAGACATACCGGAATGTCTTGCCTTTGCCCATCACTTACCGCCGCCTCGCCTTCTTGTCGGCCGCGTGGCCGTAATAGGTTCGAGTCGGGGAGAATTCCCCGAATTTCTGGCCGATCATGTCCTCCGTGACCAGCACCGGAATGTGTTTCCGCCCATTGTAGACACCGAAAGTCAATCCGACGAACTGGGGCAGGATCGTTGAACGCCGTGACCAGATCCTGATGACTTCCTTTCGTCCTGATTCCCGCGAACGTTCCGCCTTGCGCAAGACGTGCGAATCGACGAACGGGCCTTTCCAGACTGAACGTGGCATGACTAGCGTCCCTTCTTCCGCGCATGGCGCGAACGGATGATGTACTTGTCGGTCGTCCTGTTCGACCTGGTGCGTGCGCCCTTGGTCGGCTTGCCCCAGGGCGTCACCGGATGCCGGCCGCCGGACGATCTCCCTTCGCCGCCGCCGTGGGGGTGATCGACCGGGTTCATTACAACGCCGCGGACGGAAGGTCGAATCCCGCGGTGTCGGTTCCGCCCCGCCTTGCCGAGATTCTGGTTGCCGTTGTCCGGATTCGATACCGCGCCAACCGTGGCCATGCACTCCTGCCGTACCAGCCGCAATTCCCCGGATGACAGGCGGACCTGCGCGTAACCGCCGTCCCGGCCAATGTATTGCCCGTAGGTACCGGCCGCACGGGCGAGTTGACCGCCCTTGCCCGCCTTGAGTTCGATGTTGTGAACGATCGTTCCGATTGGCAGACCCGTGAACGGCATCGCGTTTCCCGGCCTGATGTCGGCCCTTGCAGAGGACACGACCGTGTCTCCGACGGCAAGACGCTGGGGCGCCAGAATATACGACAACTTCCCGTCCTCGTACCGAATGAGGGCGATGAACGCAGTCCGGTTCGGATCATACTCGATGCGCACGACTTCGGCCGGGACGTCCATCCTGGAACGTTTGAAATCCACGATCCTGTAGCGGCGCTTGGCCCCGCCGCCTCTGCGGCGCATGGTTATGCGGCCGGTGTTGTTACGCCCGCCCCGGGATGCAAGACCCGTGGTCAGGGTCTTGACAGGCCTGCCTTTCCAGAGCGCGGAACGATCGACCAGAATGAGTCCGCGCCGGCCCGGCGTTGTCGGATTGTATGTTTTCAGTGCCATATCAGCAGTCTTCCTGCAGTCCTTTTCGTCCGACAGGGCCGAGCCCGGGAACGGGCCCGGGCTGTCAGAGGCCCGTGTTCACATCGATCTCGTCGCCCGCCCGGAGCGTCACGTAGGCTTTCTTCACGTCGCGTCTCCGGCCCGCGCGCCCGCGATGCCGCGTCGTCTTGCCCCTCGTGATGACGGTATTCACTGCCGTGACCTTGACCTTGAACACCGATTCGATCGCCTGCCGGATCAACGCCTTGTCGGCGCTCATCTCCACCTCGAACACATACGCGTTGTCCCCGATGACGCGGTTTGACTTTTCAGTGATGATCGGCCTGCGAATGACATCGAAATATCGGGTCGTGTCTGTCATGCGAGCCTCTCCACCAGGGCATCGAGTCCGGCGCGCGTGATCACGAGAGTCTTGCTGCGCAGGATGTCGTAGACGTTCGCGCCAATACCGGGCAGAATATCGATCCCGTCGAGATTGCGGGCGGCAAGGGCAAAGTTCGGATCGACGCTTGCGCCGTCAACGACAAGTGCACGCTGCCAGCCCAACCGGTCGACCGCCCGCGCCAGGTCACGCGTTTTCGGCGAGTCCAGCCGCGCATGATCCAGAATGACCGTCTCACCGGCAAGGAACTTGGCAGACAGCGCGTGACGGAGACCCAGCTTGCGGAACTTCCGGTTCAGCTTGTGGGCGTGACTTCGTGGGGTCGGTCCCTTGTAGACGCCGCCCTTGCGGAAGATCGGGGCATTTCGGTCGCCGTGCCGGGCCCTCCCGGTTCCCTTCTGCCGGTAGATCTTCTGCCTCGAGTAATTCGTCATCGATCGGGTCCTGGTACTGTGCGTACCCTGCTGCCGTCCGGCCAACTGGAAGCGGACCACCCGATGCAGGATATCGGCACGGGGCTCGAGCCCGAAAATCGACTCGGGAAGATCAACCGAGCCGTCGCCCTCGGCCGCCAATGTAATCACATCGACTTTCACCGTTCCTCTCCTCCGTCCCCATCAGAGGCACCGTCGCCGACCGCGGCCTCCGGTTCAGGTTCGCGTTCGGGGTCAGGCTGCGGCTGGCGCCGCACTGCAGCCGGCAAGGGCAATCCCTCGGGCAACCGCGCCTTAGCGGCATCCTGCACGGTCACCCATCCGCCTCGCGCGCCCGGGACGGCGCCCTTGACCATGATCAGCCCCCGTTCGGAATCCGTGCGGACGACCTCGAGGTTCTGGGTCGTCACCCGTACAGCTCCCATGTGGCCGGCCATCTTCTTTCCCTTGAAGACCTTGCCCGGCTCCTGGCACTGCCCGGTCGAGCCATGCGAGCGATGCGACACGGAAACGCCGTGCGAAGCCCGAAGTCCGCTGAAATTGTGACGCTTCATCGCTCCGGCGAAACCCTTTCCGATCGACGTCCCGGCGACATCGACCTTCTGGCCTTCCAGAAAATGGTCGGCAGTGATTTCCTCGCCGACCTCGATCAGGTTTTCTTCCGACACGCGAAATTCGGCGAGCTTGCGCCTGGGCGCGGCATTGGCGACGGCGAAATGCCCGCGCATGGCCTTCGACACCCGGCGCGGCCGGGCAATCCCGGCTCCGAGCTGAACCGCCGTGTAACCGTCCTTCTCATTCGTTCGCTGGGCCACGACCTGGACGTTGTCCAGCTGCAGGACCGTCACGGGTATCTGCTTCCCGTCCCCGATGAACAGCCTGGTCATACCCAGCTTGCGTGCAATGATCCCGGAACGCATTTTCCCGTCCCCCTAGAGCTTGATCTCGACATCGACCCCTGCCGCCAGGTCGAGCTTCATCAGCGCGTCCACCGTCTGAGGCGTCGGATCGACAATATCGAGCAGACGCTTGTGGGTTCTGATCTCGAACTGTTCGCGGGATTTCTTGTCGACATGCGGCCCCCGCAAGACAGTGAATTTCTCGATCTTGTTCGGCAGCGGGATCGGCCCCCGCACCCGGGCGCCGGTCCGCTTGGCCGTGTTGACGATTTCCCGGGTCGACACGTCGAGAACCCGATAATCGAAAGCCCTCAACCTGATACGGATGTTTTGGCTCTGCATTGACCTGCCTCGTCCTGTCCCTGGTTCTCCGGAAGTCCCGCCTGGAGGATTCCGTGTCTACTCGATGATCCTCGAGACCACTCCGGCGCCGACGGTCTTGCCGCCCTCCCGGATGGCGAAACGGAGCTTCTCCTCCATGGCGATCGGGCTGATCAGCTCCACCAGGAACTTCAGGTTGTCCCCGGGCATCACCATCTCCGTCCCCTCGGGAAGCTGAACCGTCCCCGTCACGTCCGTCGTCCGGAAGTAGAACTGAGGACGGTAATTGCCGAAAAACGGCGTGTGACGACCGCCTTCCTCCTTGTTCAGGATGTAAACCTCGGCCTCGAAACGCGTGTGCGGCGTCACCGAGCCGGGACGGCACAGAACCTGGCCACGCTCAACACCGTCGCGCGGAACACCGCGCAGCAACGCTCCGATGTTGTCCCCGGCCTCGCCGCTGTCCAGAAGCTTCCGGAACATCTCCACACCCGTGCAGGTCGTCTTCGACGTCTCGCGAATGCCGACAATCTCGACCTCGTCGCCAACCGTGATCACCCCGCGCTCAACACGACCCGTCACAACCGTGCCGCGGCCCGAAATCGAGAACACGTCCTCAATCGGCATCAGAAACGGCTGGTCCCGCGGACGCTCGGGCGTCGGAATGTACGCGTCAACCGCAGCCATCAACTCCGATACCTTCCGCGAGCCAATCTCCTCGTCACGGCCCTCAAGCGCCGCAAGCGCCGAACCCGAAACAATCGGAATGTCGTCCCCGGGATACTCGTAGTCGGAAAGAAGCTCGCGAACCTCCATCTCAACAAGCTCGAGAAGCTCCTCGTCGTCAACCTGGTCAACCTTGTTCAGAAAAACAACCATGTGCGGAATGCCAACCTGGCGGCCCAGAAGAATGTGCTCGCGCGTCTGCGGCATCGGACCATCCGCAGCACTCACGACAAGAACCGCACCGTCCATCTGCGCAGCACCCGTGATCATGTTCTTGATGTAGTCCGCATGACCAGGACAATCCACGTGCGCGTAGTGACGCGCTTCCGTCTCGTACTCAACATGCGCCGTCGAGATCGTGATCCCGCGCGCCTTCTCCTCCGGCGCACCGTCAATCTCGTCATACGCAACATAATCACCAAACTGACGCGTGATCGCCGCAGTCAACGTCGTCTTGCCGTGGTCAACATGGCCGATCGTGCCAATGTTCACATGTGGCTTCGTACGCTCAAATCTCTCCTTGGCCATGCCAGAAACCTCCAGTGCCTCGGGCGCACCATGCGCCTTTCCTGTTTCCGTTCAGGCGTACTTCGCCTGAATTTCCTCCGAGATGTTGGTCGGGACCGTCTCGTAGTGGTCGAACTGCATCGTGAAATTCGCCCGGCCCGACGAAATCGAACGCAGATTGTTGATATACCCGAACATGTTGGCGAGCGGGACCAGCGCATCGATGGCGGCGGCATTTCCACGCGGTTCCTGCCCGCGAACCTGCCCCCTGCGCGATGTCAGATCGCCAATGATCCCCCCCGTGTACTCGCTCGGAGTCACGACCTCGACCTTCATGATCGGCTCCAGCAGCCGGGCGCCCGCTTTCCTCAACCCCTCCCGCATGGCGAACCGGGCCGCGATCTCGAACGCCATGACGCTGGAATCAACGTCGTGACTGGCGCCATCGACCAGCCTCACCCTGAAATCGATGACCGGGAACCCGGCGAGCGGGCCGCTGCCCATGATGGACCCGATACCCTTCTCGACCCCGGGGACGTATTCCTTCGGAACAGACCCTCCGACGACCGCCGATTCGAACGCGTATCCCTCTCCGGGCTCCGCCGGGATGATTTCCAGCTTGACCCGGGCAAACTGGCCGGCGCCGCCGGTCTGTTTCTTGTGGGTGTAGTCGATTTCCGCCGCGCGGGAGACCGTCTCGCGGTAGGCGACCTGCGGCGCCCCGACATTGGCCTCCACCCTGAATTCGCGCTTGAGCCGGTCGACCAGGATGTCGAGATGGAGCTCACCCATACCTTTCATGATCGTCTGGCCCGATTCCCTGTCGGTCTCGACGCGGAAGGACGGGTCCTCTGCCGCAAGCCGCTGCAAACCCTGGGACAGGCGTTCCTGGTCGTTCTTGGTCCGCGGCTCCACCGCGATCTCCATCACGGGCTGCGGAAACGTCATCGTCTCCAGCACGACCGGCTTCCGCTCCGAGCACAGCGTATCGCCCGTCGTGGTTCCCTTGAGCCCCGCAAGCGCGATGATGTCTCCGGCAAAGGCTTCGTTGATGTCCTCCCGGTTGTTCGAGTGCATCATCATCATGCGGCCGACGCGTTCCTTCTTGCCCTTGGTGGCATTCAGCATCATGTCGCCTTTCCTGAGCGTCCCGGAATAAATCCGGACGAAGGTCAGCGATCCCACGAACGGGTCATTCATGATCTTGAACGCGAGAGCCGAAAACGGCAGCCCGTCGTCGGCGCGTCGTGCGATACTGCGCTTTTCCAGCCTGTCCCCGGGGCTGAAGCCCATGTAGTCGGCAACGTCGAGCGGGCCGGGAAGATAGTCGATCACCGCGTTCAGCAGGGGCTGAACGCCCCTGTTCTTGAACGCGGAACCCGCGAGAACCGGCACGAAATCGAGGTTGAGCGTCCCCTTGCGAATCAGGGTCCGCAAGGTCGGGACGTCGATCTCCTCGCCCTCGAGGTATCGCTCCATCACCTCGTCGTCCTGTTCCACCGCGACCTCGATCACGTCGGCACGCATCGATTCCGCCTGGTCGCGAAGCGCCGGCCGGACATCGCCGAGCGCCCAGGTCGCCCCGAGGTCATCGCCCGTCCAGACCCATTCCTTCAAGGTCAGAAGATCGACGATCCCCGAGAAATCGCCCTCGGCCCCGATCGGGAGCTGCACGGGCAGCGGGCGGGCGCCGGTCCGTTCCCGGATCATCCGTACGCAATGGGAAAAGTCCGCTCCGATCTTGTCCATCTTGTTGACGAACACGATTCTCGGAACCTGGTACCGGTCGGCCTGGCGCCAGACCGTCTCGGTCTGCGGTTCCACCCCGGCATTGGCGTCGAGCACGCAGACCGCGCCGTCGAGCACGGCCAGGGATCGTTCGACCTCGATGGTGAAGTCGACGTGGCCGGGCGTGTCAATGATGTTCAGCCGATACCGGTCTTCGTCCGAAGTGTGGCCGTCATCGGTACGGGCCCAGAACGTGGTGGTCGCGGCCGAGGTGATGGTAATGCCGCGTTCCTGTTCCTGTTCCATCCAGTCCATGGTGGCCGCGCCATCGTGGACTTCTCCCATATTGTGCGATTTGCCCGTGTAGTACAGGACCCGCTCGGTGCAGGTGGTCTTGCCCGCATCGATATGCGCCATGATCCCGAAATTCCGGTAGCGTTCGAGTGGGTAACTGCGGGCCATGGATCGAACTCCCGGAACCTGGAATCACCAGCGATAATGGCTGAAGGCCCGGTTGGCCTCCGCCATCTTGTGGGTGTCTTCCCGCCGCTTGACCGCTGCGCCGCGGGAGTTGACGGCGTCGACCAGTTCGCCCGCGAGGCGTTCTTCCATCGTGTTTTCGTTGCGGCCGCGCGATGCCAGAATCAGCCAGCGGATGGCCAGGGCATCCCGGCGTTCCGGGCGAACTTCCACGGGAACCTGGTAGGTTGCCCCGCCGACCCGCCGCGATCGGACTTCAACCGAGGGCTTGATATTCTCGAGGGCTTCCCTGAACACGTCCAGGGGGGCGCGCTTTGTGCGTTCTTCAACCCTGTCGAGCGCACCGTAGACGATGCGCTCGGCAACCGACTTCTTGCCGTCCTTCATCAGGTTGTTCATGAACTTGGAGAGCACCTGGTCGCCATACTTGGCGTCAGGCAGGATCTCCCGCTTTTCTGCGCGGTGCCGGCGGGACATGTCTCTGTCTCCCTGTCCTGAATGGCTCGTCGAGAAGTTCGGGGTCCAGCCGGGTTATTTCGGCTTCTTTGCGCCGTACTTGGAACGCCGCTGGCGCCGGTCCTTGACACCCTGGGTGTCGTGAACACCGCGAAGGATGTGGTAGCGCACGCCCGGCAGGTCCTTCACGCGGCCGCCCCGAATCAGCACGACCGAGTGTTCCTGAAGATTGTGTCCTTCACCAGGAATGTAGGAAATCACCTCGTACCCTGTTGTGAGGCGAACCTTCGCCACTTTCCGCATCGCGGAATTCGGTTTTTTGGGGGTCGTGGTGTAGACCCGCGTGCAAACACCACGGCGTTGCGGACACGCCTTGAGATGCATCGATTTCTGGCGCTTCACGGGCGCCCGCCGAGGCTTGCGGATGAGCTGCTGGATCGTCGGCATGTGCGGCCCCGTCAGGTTTCCTTCGTCTTCGTTCGATCGGCAATGCACCGGCAGCCCGGTCTCAACACCTGGCCCGCTCCTGAAAGGCAATGCGTTCATCCGGGATCGCGACACTTTCGCCGAACCCGGCTACCACGCTTCAGAGGATCAGGGCCAAACCCGGATCTTGCCCACCAGAATTGGACAAAGACCCAAAAACCGCAGTGCGGTGTTCGGGTCGCAGGCCGTATAGTCGCGGGCCGAACCCTTGTCAACGTGATTCGCGCGAATTACGTCGCCGGCAATTTCCGCTTCCCCCCCAGCGCCGGCCATCACAGGCCATCACGGGACACCCATTCTCCCAATGACCTGCCATGGGTTCAACTCGAGACTCGAAACTAAGGACGCGGGGCCGTGGCCCCGCGTCCAGCGGTCCGGGAGGGAACCCTCGCCCGGAACGATGGCCCGTTCAAGCCGCCGACGACTCGCCCGCACCCGTCGAAAAGTCCGGCGGGAGATTCTCGCCGATGATGGCGTCCTGGGCGTCGGCGAAAGCCTCGGCATCGTCCAGATCCGAATCGGGCGCCATCAACCGCATTGCCGCCTCTTCCTCGTTCCGGCGCCTTTCCTCGATCACCGCCCTGTCGCGTTCGACGGCGATTCGCCTGACTTCCTGCGCCGCGCGTCCCGTGCCCGCGGGAATCAGCCGCCCGACGATGACGTTTTCCTTCAGGCCGATCAGCTTGTCCCGCTTGCCCCTGACGGACGCCTCGGTCAGAACCCGCGTCGTCTCCTGGAACGACGCGGCCGAAATGAACGACCGCGTCTGCAAGGACGCCTTGGTGATCCCGAGCAGGACCGGTCCACCCCTCGCGGGCTGCCGCCCGTCCTCGATCGCCCGGGCATTGATATCGTCAAACTCCGGCTTGTCGACCTGTTCGCCCTTGAGCAACGTCGTCTCGCCCGAGTCGTGGATCTCCCACTTCTGCAGCATCTGGCGAACGATCACCTCGATGTGCTTGTCGTTGATCTTCACGCCCTGGAGCCGGTAGACGTCCTGGACCTCGTTGATCAGGTAGTCGGCGAGCGCTTCGACGCCGAGGATCTGCAAGATGTCGTGCGGAGCGGGGTTCCCCTCCATGATGTAATCGCCCTTCTGGACGAAATCGCCTTCCTGGACAGGAATGTGCTTGCCCTTGGGAACCAGGTAGACCGCCTGGTCCTCGTTTTCGTCCAGCGGGATGATCTTGATCTGCCGCTTGTTCTTGTAATCCCGTCCAAAAGACACGTTGCCATCGACTTCGGCGATGATCGCGTGATCTTTCGGGCGCCGGGCCTCGAAAAGCTCCGCCACACGGGGCAGTCCACCCGTGATGTCCTTCGTCCGTGCCCCTTCCCGCGGGATCCGCGCGAGAACGTCCCCGGCCAGAACTTCCACCTCGTCCTCGATCGAGAGAATTGCCCCGACCGACACGGCCCGGGCTTCAAGCACACCGGACTCGGGCACGGCCGCATTGTCGAGCAGCTCACGTTCAAACGCGACATAGCCCGACTTGCCGGGCTTGAGAACAAGATCGGCCTTCTCGCTCAGATCCTGTCTGACGACCATCCAGGCCTCGGGATCGATGATGACGATTTCCGGCTTCAGGTCCTTGCCTCCAATCCCGGTACGCCAGTCCGTCACGATCTTCTGGGTAATGCCGGTGGCGTCGTCGGTTTCGTCCCGAACGGAAATCCCGGTGATGAGGTCGACAAACTTCACGACTCCCGACGTCTCCGCGATGATCGGCAGCGTGTACGGGTCCCACTCGAACAGGCGGGTGCCGCGGGCGACCGCCTGATCATCGGCGACAAGCAACCGCGACCCGTAGGTCAGGCGATGCCGCGACCGCACGATCCCGTTGTCGTCGGTAATGGTCAGTTCCGTATTCCTGCCCATCACGATCTGATCGCCATGGCGGTCCGTCAGCATCTTCGGGTTCGACACCGCCACCTTTCCGGCATGACCGGCTTCGGCAAATGACTGCTGGGCTGTCTCGGCAATCCCGCCGATGTGGAACGTGCGCATGGTCAGCTGGGTGCCGGGTTCGCCAATCGACTGGGCCGCGATGATTCCCACGGCTTCTCCTGGATTGACCATGATCCCGCGCGCCAGGTCGCGCCCGTAGCACATGGCGCAGATCCCGTCTTCGGCATCGCAGGTCAGCGGCGACCGGATCTTGACCGACCTGACACCGGCTTCCTCGATGGCGTCCGCCTTGCGCTCATCCACAAGCTCGCCGCACCTGCATATGACCTCGCCCGAAATGGGGTCGACAACGTCCTCCGCCGCGACCCGCCCAAGGATCCGTTCCTGCAGGGGCGATACGATCAGTCCGTCGCTGACGACGTCCTCCGCCGTGATCCCCTTGTCCGTCCCGCAATCATGGATTCGGACGATGCAGTCCTGGGCCACGTCGACGAGGCGGCGGGTCAGATAGCCCGAATTCGCGGTCTTGAGCGCGGTGTCCGCAAGCCCTTTCCGGGCGCCATGGGTCGAGTTGAAATACTCGAGCACGGTCAGCCCTTCCTTGAAGTTCGAGATGATCGGCGTCTCGATGATCTCGCCGCTCGGTTTGGCCATGAGCCCCCGCATTCCGCCCAGCTGCTTCATCTGCGCCGGGGATCCGCGCGCGCCTGAATGCGCCATCATGTAGACCGAATTCGGCTCGGCTTCGGCCCCGTTTTCCTGCGTCCGCATGGCGGAAATCTGGTCCATCATTGCATCGGCCACGGTGTCCGAGCATTTCGACCAGGCGTCCACCACCTTGTTGTACTTTTCGCCCTGGGTGATCAGGCCGTCCATGTACTGCTGCTCGAACTCCTTGACCTGATCACGGGTTTCCGAGACGATCGACCACTTGGACTCCGGAATGACCATGTCATCCTTGCCGAAGGAAATCCCGGCCCGGAACGCCTCCCGGAAGCCGAGACTCATGATCTGGTCGCAGAAAATCACCGACTCCTTCTGTCCACAGTACCGATGGACGATGTCGATCACTTCGCCGACCTCCTTCTTCCGCAGCAGGCGGTTGACGGTGTCGAACGGCGTCTTGTGATTGAGCGGCAGGATGGACCCCAGGAGAACCCGGCCCGGCGTCGTCTCGAATCGCTGCCAGACCGTGGAGCCCAGTTCGTCGACCTGTTCGAGGCGGCAGGTTATCCTTGCATGCAGGTGGAGAACCGACTCTTCCGCGTCCAGTGCGTGACGAACCTCGTCGGGCGACGAGAAGATCATGCCTTCGCCCGGCATGCCGTCACGCTCCATGGAAATGTAGTACAGGCCGAGAATCATGTCCTGCGAAGGAACGATGATCGGCTTGCCATTGGCCGGCGACAGCACGTTGTTCGTCGACATCATCAGGACTCGGGCCTCGAGTTGCGCCTCGAGGCTGAGCGGCACATGAACCGCCATCTGGTCGCCGTCAAAGTCCGCATTGAAGGCGGAACAAACCAGCGGGTGCAACTGGATCGCCTTGCCTTCGATCAGAACGGGTTCGAATGCCTGGATCCCGAGGCGGTGCAGCGTCGGCGCCCTGTTCAGGAGAACAGGATGTTCCCGGATGACCCGGTCGAGTATGTCCCAGACCTCCGATCGCTCGGATTCGACGTATTTCTTTGCCTGCTTGACCGTGGTGGTCTGGCCCATCGCGTCAAGGCGCGAGTAGATGAACGGCTTGAACAGCTCCAGGGCCATCTTCTTTGGCAGACCGCACTGGTGCAGCTTGAGCTCGGGCCCGGTCACGATCACGGATCGTCCCGAAAAATCGACACGCTTCCCGAGCAGGTTCTGCCGGAACCGGCCCTGTTTGCCCTTCAGCATGTCGGAAAGCGATTTCAGGGGGCGCTTGTTGGTGCCGGTGATGACCCGTCCGCGCCGACCGTTGTCGAAGAGGGCGTCGACCGACTCCTGCAGCATGCGCTTTTCGTTGCGCACGATGATGTCAGGCGCCCGCAGTTCGATCAGCCGCTTGAGCCGGTTGTTTCGATTGATGACGCGACGATAAAGGTCGTTCAGGTCGGACGTTGCGAACCGGCCGCCGTCGAGAGGCACCAGTGGCCTGAGTTCGGGCGGGATGACCGGAAGAACGGTCAGGATCATCCATTCCGGCCTGTTGCCGGATTCGATGAAACTCTCGACCACCTTCAGGCGTTTGACGATGGTCTTCTGCTTGAGTTCGCTGTTGGTCGCCGCAAGATCTTCCCGAAGTTCCCTGGCGTCCGCTTCCAGGTCGACATTGGCAAGCATTTCGCGGATCGCCTCGGCACCGATATTGGCATTGAACGCGTCGGCACCGTAGGTGTCCTGGGCCTCCAGGTATTCCTGCTCGCTCAGCAGCTGCTGATATTCCAGGTCTGTCAGCCCGGGGTCGATCACCAGGTATTTCTCGAAATAGAGGACACTCTCGAGATCCCGGAGTTTCATGCCCAGCATCAGTCCGATACGCGACGGCAGCGACTTCAGGAACCAGATATGTGCAACCGGAGCCGCCAGTTCGATATGGCCCATGCGCTCCCTGCGAACCTTCTGCAGCGTGACCTCCACGCCGCATTTCTCGCAGGTCACGCCGCGATACTTCATGCGCTTGTACTTTCCGCACAGGCACTCGAAATCCTTGATCGGCCCGAAGATCCTGGCGCAGAACAGCCCGTCGCGCTCCGGCTTGAAGGTCCGGTAATTGATCGTCTCCGGTTTCTTGATTTCCCCGAAGGACCAACTCAGGATGCACTCGGGCGACGCCAGCGAGATCCGGATTTCGTCGAAGCTCCGTACCGGCTGGTTCGAACGAGACGGATTGTGGAAGATTTCCTGGTTCATGATCTGCTCCCGGATCCTCGAGATGTCAGGACCGCGCCGTCCTGAATCGGTGGTTTTGCGCTCGGTTCCTGCCCGCGGTTACCGCGTCTAGGCAGGTTCGGATTCCATCAACTGCACGTTCAGGCCCAACGAACGGATCTCCTTGACGAGAACGTTGAAGGATTCCGGAACCCCGGCCTTGAAGTCATCCTCGCCCTTGACGATGGACTCGTAGACCTTCGTCCTCCCCGCAACATCGTCCGACTTGACGGTCAGCATTTCCTGCAAGGTGTACGCGGCGCCGTAGGCTTCCAGCGCCCATACCTCCATTTCGCCGAATCTCTGGCCGCCGAACTGGGCCTTCCCTCCGAGCGGCTGCTGGGTCACCAGGGAATACGGCCCGGTCGAACGTGCGTGAATCTTGTCATCGACCAGATGATGCAGCTTCATCAGGTACTTCATTCCCACCGTGACCGGTCGCGCGAACTCCTCGCCGGTGCGGCCGTCGAAGAGAACGGACTGCCCCGAGGTGTCGAATCCCGCGCGCAGCAGGGCGTCATCGACGTCGAGTTCCTTCGCGCCATCGAACACCGGCGTCGCAATCGGGACGCCTTGGCGCACGGTTCGGGCCGCATCCACGATGGAATTGTCGTCGAGGCCTTCGATCGCCTGATCGTAGGTCTGGTCCCCGTAGGCCACGCGCATGGAAGACCTGACAGGTTCGACATCGCCGGTGCGGTCGTAGCCCTGTAGCGCCTCGTCGACCGCCCGCCCGAGACCGCGCGCTGCCCAGCCCATATGGGTCTCGAGAATTTGACCGACATTCATCCGGCTCGGGACGCCAAGCGGGTTCAGGACCACGTCGACCGAGGTTCCGTCCGCCAGGAACGGCATATCCTCCTCGGGAACCACCTTGGAAATGACTCCCTTGTTGCCGTGCCGTCCGGCGACCTTGTCGCCGGGTTGCAACTTTCGCTTGACCGCGACGAAGACCTTGACCAGCTTCATCACCGCCGGCGACAGGTCGTCTCCCTTGCGGACCTTCTCCACCTTGTCTTCGAAACGGGCGAGCAAGGCAGACTTCTGCGCCTTGTACTGGCGGTTCAGCGCCTCGACCGGCGCGGCATCGGCTTCATCCCCAAGCGCCAGTTGCCAGTACTGGCCCGTGCTCAGGGTCGCGAGCAGCTGTTCATCGATGAGCGCACCGCGCTTGACCCCCTTGGGTCCCTTGACCGCCGTCTTGCCCAGGATCATCCCCCGCAGCCGCGAGTAGATGTTCCGCTCGAGAATCGCGAGTTCATCGTCCCGGTCCCGGGCAAGGCGTTCGATTTCTTCCTGTTCGATCTGGAGCGCACGCTCGTCCTTGTCGACGCCGTGGCGATTGAAAACCCGAACCTCGACGACCGTGCCGAAGTCGCCCGGAGGCAGACGCAAAGACGTATCCCGGACATCGGAAGCCTTCTCGCCGAAGATCGCCCTCAGGAGCTTTTCTTCCGGGGTCATCGGACTCTCGCCCTTCGGCGTGACCTTGCCCACGAGAATGTCGCCCGGGCCCACTTCCGCCCCGATATAGACAATGCCGGCCTCGTCGAGATTGCGCAGGGCTTCCTCGCCGACATTCGGGATATCCCGGGTGATTTCCTCGGGTCCCTGCTTCGTATCGCGCGCCGAAATCTCGAATTCCTGGATATGGATCGAGGTAAAGACATCGTCGCGCACGATGCGCTCGGATATCAGGATCGAGTCCTCGTAGTTGTACCCGTTCCAGGGCATGAAGGCGACGAGCACGTTCTTGCCCAGGGCAAGCTCGCCGAGGTCGGTCGACGGCCCGTCCGCGATGACCTCGCCCTTGACCACGCGGTCGCCGACCTTCACCAGCGGACGCTGGTTGATGCAGGTATTCTGGTTGGAACGCTGGAACTTCCGCAGCCGGTAGATGTCGACCCCGGGATCTCCCGGATCGAGGTCGTCCGTTGCCCTGACGACAATCCGCATGGCGTCCACCTGGTCGATGACCCCCGAGCGGACGGCAGTGATGGCCGCCCCGGAATCCCGGGCGACGACCTGCTCGATTCCGGTGCCGACGAAGGGGGCCTCCGCCCTCAGCAGGGGCACGGCCTGGCGTTGCATGTTGGATCCCATCAGCGCCCGGTTGGCATCGTCATTCTCGAGGAACGGAATCAGCGAAGCCGCCACGGAAACCAGCTGTTTCGGAGACACGTCGATGAAATCGATGTTTTCCGGCGCGTTGAGCATGAACTCGCCGCCCTTCCGCGTCGATGCCAGGTCGTTGATGAACCGCCCGTCTTCGTCGAGCTGCGCATTGGCCTGCGCCACCGTGTGCCGCATTTCCTCCGTCGCCGACATGTACTGGACATCATCGGTCACCTGGCTGTCCCTGACCCGCCGGTACGGGGTTTCGATGAAGCCGTACTTGTTGACCCTGGCGTAGGAAGCCAGCGAGTTGATCAAGCCGATATTCGGACCCTCGGGCGTTTCGATCGGGCAAATCCTGCCGTAGTGGGTCGGGTGGACATCCCTGACCTCGAACCCGGCCCGTTCGCGCGTCAGCCCGCCCGGCCCCAGCGCCGAAAGCCGGCGCTTGTGCGTCACTTCCGACAGCGGGTTGGTCTGGTCCATGAACTGTGACAGCTGGGACGAGCCGAAAAACTCGCGAACGGCCCCGGCGGCCGGCTTGGAATTGATCAGGTCCTGCGGCATGACGGTATCGATATCGACGGAACTCATGCGCTCCTTGATCGCCCGTTCCATCCTCAGCAACCCCAACCTGTAGGCGTTTTCCATCAGTTCGCCGACGGAACGGACCCGCCTGTTGCCAAGGTGATCGATGTCGTCGGGTTCGCCCTTGCCGTCCCTAAGCTCGACCAGGGCCCTGACCACGCCAACGATGTCTTCCTTGCGGAGCGTGCGAATCGAGTCGTCGGCATCGAGGTCCAGGCGCAGGTTCATCTTCGCGCGCCCGACCGCCGACAGGTCGTAACGCTCGGGATCGAAAAACAGGCTCTTGAACAGGCTCGATGCCGCCTCCGGCGTTGGCGGTTCGCCGGGCCGCAACACGCGGTAGATGTCCTCGAGCGCGGTGTCCTGGTTGTGGTTCTTGTCGATCGCCATCGTGTTCCGGATGTAGGCGCCGGTATTGACGTGGTCGATGTCGAGAGTCGGGATCTCGATGATCCCGTTGTCCATCAGCGTTTTCAGGGTGCCGCCGACGATTTCGCCGTCATCGCTGATCTCGACGGTTATTTCATCGCCGGCCTCGACCCAGATTTCGCCGGTGTCCTCGTCGATGATGTCCTTTGCCGAGTACCGGCCGCTGATGGAATTGAACGGGTAGAAAGTCTCCGTGACAGCTCCGGTCGAAAGCAGTTTCCTGACCGTGCGGGGAGTCACCTTTTCGCCCTTCGGGGCCACGATTTCCCCGGTCGCCGCATCGACGATGTCAAAGGCCGGCTTTGTTCCCTGGATTCTCCTCGGGAAAAACGGGGCGGCCCAGCAGTTCTTCTCCTCGATGTACCGGTACGCGACCGTGTTGTAGAACTTGTCGCAGATGTCCTCCTGATCCATGCCAAGCGCATAAAGGAGGGTCGTCACCGGGAGCTTCCGTTTTCGGTCGATCCGGGCGTTCACGAGGTCTTTCGCGTCAAACTCGAGGTCCAGCCAGGACCCCCGGTACGGAATGATCCTGGAGACGAACAGGAGTTTTCCCGAAGAATGCGACTTCCCCTTGTCGTGGTCGAAGAAGACGCCCGGCGAGCGGTGCATCTGCGAAACGACCACGCGTTCGGTACCGTTGTAGACAAAGGTTCCGTTCTTCGTCATCAACGGGATCTCTCCCATGTAGACGTCCTGTTCCTTGATGTCCTTGACCGAGCGGGATTCCTTGTCGTCGTCCACGTCAAAGACAATCAGCCGCAACGTGACTTTCAGGGGTGCCGAATAGGTCATGTCGCGCTGCTGGCACTCATCGACATCGTACTTGGGCGGCTGAAGCTCGTAGCCGACGAATTCCAGGATCGCGTTTTCGTTGAAATCCCGGATCGGGAATACCGACTGGAACACGCCCTGGATGCCGTAGCCATCCGTGGGTTCCGGCTCATCGCCTGAGTTCAGGAACAGGTCGTAACTGCTTTTCTGGACCTCGATGAGATTCGGCATGTCCAGGACCTCGCGGATCTTGCCGTAGTACCGGCGTATCCGGTTCTGCCCGGTCAGCGCCTGGATCAACGGCGTCGCTCCGTTGGTTCCGGAGATCTGGCTGGAATTGCTGGATGGGGTCGATGCCATGTCTGTCGCTCGCTATTGTTGACGCGAATCCTGAACGGAACCTGCCGGGATGGCGGCTCCGAACCGGAATCGTGACGTTCCGACGCCCTTTTCCGCTGAACCTGTCGTGTCCAGCATGCGGCCCGGTAACATTCTGCCAGGGGTCCTGGAAAATCCCCTGGCCCATTTGGCGGGACCCGGGTGCAGGCCGGATCCCGGGTTCTTCGTCCCCGTTGGCCGGGCTTCCCCGGCCCGGGGCGCGCTCAGGTGAGTTCGACCTCTGCGCCGGCGGCCTCGAGTTTGGACTTGATTTCCTCGGCCTCCGCCTTTGGCGCACCTTCCTTGACGGTTTTTCCGCCCGCTTCCACCAGTTCCTTGGCCTCTTTCAGGCCGAGACCGGTAATGGCGCGGACTTCCTTGATCACGTTGATCTTCTTTTCGCCGAACGACTTGAGGATGACGTCGAATGAATCCTTTTCTTCCGCGGCTTCCTCGGCATCCCCTCCAGCGCCGGGACCGGCGACCATGACGGCGCCTCCGGCCGGCTCGATGCCGTACTCTTCCTTCAGAATCGTCTTGAGTTCCTGCGCTTCGAGAAGCGTCAGCCCCACGATTTCCTCTGCCATTTTCTTCAGATCAGCCATTTTCGTGTTCCGTTCGTTCTGGGTTTCTGTTCCTGGGTTCAGATCCTGTGTCCCGGCGCGGCAGCGCCGCCGTGTTCCGCGGGCCCTTCCGGTCGGTTGTCCCCGCGGCCGGCCGGTCTCGATCAGGCGGCTTCCCTCATCTCCTCCACCGCGGACAGGACGCCCGCGATGCCTGACGCCGGTGCGCCTATTGCGGCTGCGACGCCTGACGCAGGCGCCGAGATGCAGGCCACGATGGACGCAATCAGCTCCTCGCGTGACGGCATCGACGCAACTGCCTTGACGCCCGAGGGATCGAGGGTCGTGCCACCCATGGACCCGCCGAGGACGACGAGCTTGCCATTGTCCCTGGCGTAGGATTCCGTAACCCTTGCCGCGGTGACAGGATCCTCCGAAAAGGCGAAAACCGTCATCCCGGTCAGGAGGCCGGAAATTCCCTCGCACGGCGTGCCCCTGAGGGCGATCCTTGCGAGCCGGTTCTTGGCTACCCGGACGACTCCGCCCGAGTCACGCATGCGCCTGCGGTAGTCCTGCATTTCGGCGACAGACAGGCCTTGGTAATGGGCGACCACGACCACACCAGAGTCCGTAAAGATCCGGCCGAGATCCTCGACCACCTGTTCTTTCTGGGCTCTATCCACAGTCTTTCTCCAATAGGCGGGAGGAATTCCTCCCGGCCGGGTTCTGCCGTCGGGGCGGGCAGCGCCCGCGATGCCGGCATCTTGGCAGTCCTCGGATACGGGTTCCTTCCAAAACCGCCCCGGAGTCGAAACCCCTGGCCAATTCGAACGTTTCCCGTCTCAGGCAGGAAATTAAGCCCCCGCGGGCACCCGCCGTCTCGGACAGTTTCAGGCAGGCTCCCTGCCCGCCCCCGCCGGTCGGCCCGCCGGGCCGACCGAACGTCTCATGGACCCGTGGCATCCGCGATGTCGACGGATACTCCGGGCCCCATTGTGGTACTCAGCGAGATCTTCTTCAGATACGTTCCCTTTGCCGCCTGAGGCTTTGCGCGGCTGATTGCCGCGACAAACGCCCGGGCATTCTCGACCAGCTTGTCCTCGTCGAAGGAAGCCTTGCCGATGCCCGCGTGGACAACGCCTGCGCGCTCGACGCGAAACTGGACCTGGCCGGCTTTGGCGGACTTGACCGCGCCGGCAACATCCTTGGTCACGGTGCCGACCTTGGGATTCGGCATCAGGTTGCGCGGGCCAAGTATCCTCCCGAGCCGTCCGACCACCGGCATCATGTCGGGCGTCGCGACACACCGGTCGAATTCGATCGTGCCGCCCTGGATCGTCTCCATCAGATCCTCGGCCCCGACAATGTCCGCACCGGCTTCCTTCGCTTCGTCGGCCTTCTCGCCGCGGGCGAATACCGCCACGCGTACGTGTTTCCCGGTCCCGTTTGGCAACTCCACAACGCCCCGGACCATCTGGTCCGCGTGCCGCGGGTCGACACCCAGGTTCATGGCGATCTCGACGGTTTCATCGAACTTGGCGGTCGCATTGCCCCTGATCAGGGCCACGGCCTCGACCAGGGAAACGGAGAGTTTGTCCCTGACCTCGTTCCGGGCCGTGCGAATTCTCTTTCCGGGTTTTGCCAATGTCTCTACCCCCTGACCTCGATTCCCATGGAGCGCGCCGAACCGAGCACGATATGCATGGCCGATTCAATGTCGTAAGCGTTCAGGTCCCGCATCTTCGCCTTGGCGATTTCCTGCACCTGCGCCCGGGTGACATACCCCTTGATTTCCCGCCCCGGCGTATTTGCGGCCTTCTCCAGCCCGGCGGCCTTTTTCAGGAAGTGCGATGCGGGCGGGGTCCGGACCTCCATGCTGAATGACTTGTCGGCAAAGTAGGTGATGATCGTCGGGCATGGCGCGCCGGGTTCCATGTCCTGGGTCCTTGCATTGAACGCCTTGCAGAATTCCATGATGTTGATGCCGCGCTGGCCGAGCGCCGGGCCGACCGGCGGCGACGGGTTGGCCTGCCCTGCCGGCACCTGGAGCTTGACTTTTCCGACCACTTTCTTGGCCATGCCGGCCTCCCTTCACCCGGGTCCGGTTTCCCACCCGAACCCGTTCAATTCCAAATCCGGCCCTGTCCGGAGGCTTACGCGGTTTTCCCTGCCCGCAAGCCGGTGTTCAGCTCAGTTTCGACACCTGGGTGTATTCCAGGTCGACCGGGGTTGCGCGTCCGAAGATCGATACGCTGACCTTGAGGCGCGCATTTTCCTCGTCCACGTCCTCGACCATGCCGGAGAATCCTTCGAACGGCCCGTCGATGACGCTGACGCTTTCGCCGATATCGAAACTGATGCGCGCACGCGGCCGTTCGCTGCCTTCACGCGCCCTGTTCAGGATCCGGTCGACATCGGCGTCGGGCAACGGCGACGGCTTTCCGGGTTCGCCGAGAAATCCGGAGACCCGGTGAATGTTGTTGATCAGGTGGTATCCCCGTTCCGACATCTCCATTTTCACGAGAACGTAGCCCGGCATGAATCGTCGTTCAGTATTGACTTTCTTGCCCCGCCGGATCTCGATGACTTCTTCGGTCGGAACGCAGACCTCGACGATCGATTCTTCCATCCCCTCGTTTCTCACCACGTCCAGAATCGAATCGCGCACCCGTTTTTCGAAATTGGACAGCACGCTGACCGAATACCAACGCTTAGCCATATCGCTAGACGTCCTGCCAAAACACGGCGGCATTGCCGCAGAAATTTCTACTTTTCAAGGGGTTGCGGTTCCTGTGCCAACGAAAACACGACAAGCAGCCCGAATCGGCCAGCACCGCCGGGTATCGTTTCGCAGATTGTTAACAGAATCCGCCCGGTTGATCAAGTGGCCATGTCGAGGATTCCCGTCAAACCCAGCCGAACAACCTGGTCAACGAGGAAGAAGAACAATGCCGCGACCGCGGCCATGAGAAAGACCATCACGGTCGTGATTGCCGTCTCCTTGCGCGTCGGCCAGACCACGCGGGACACCTCGGCCCGGACCTGCTGCATGAATACGAACGGATTCATCATCGTGCTGTCTTCTCCTTGCCACCCCGCGGTCGAGAGACCAAGGGTAAATCCCTGGCAGGGGCGGAGGGACTCGAACCCCCGGCCCTCGGTTTTGGAGACCGATGCTCTACCGACTGAGCTACACCCCTATCAGAACTCAACCCGAGTACCAGCCACCGCGTTTTTGCGCAAGCCATTGCGCGGGATCGATCGTGATCCGAATCCTGCGGGACGGATCCCCCGGGCCAACGCCCGGTATCGCGACGGATCAGCGCCCGGCGGGCGGAATGGCCGGACGTGAAACCGGCATTGACCTGCCTCGTCCTGTCCCTGGTTCTCCGGAAGTCCCGCCTGGAGGATTCCGTGTCTACTCGATGATCCTCGAGACCACTCCGGCGCCGACGGTCTTGCCGCCCTCCCGGATGGCGAAACGGAGCTTCTCCTCCATGGCGATCGGGCTGATCAGCTCCACCAGGAACTTCAGGTTGTCCCCGGGCATCACCATCTCCGTCCCCTCGGGAAGCTGAACCGTCCCCGTCACGTCCGTCGTCCGGAAGTAGAACTGAGGACGGTAATTGCCGAAAAACGGCGTGTGACGACCGCCTTCCTCCTTGTTCAGGATGTAAACCTCGGCCTCGAAACGCGTGTGCGGCGTCACCGAGCCGGGACGGCACAGAACCTGGCCACGCTCAACACCGTCGCGCGGAACACCGCGCAGCAACGCTCCGATGTTGTCCCCGGCCTCGCCGCTGTCCAGAAGCTTCCGGAACATCTCCACACCCGTGCAGGTCGTCTTCGACGTCTCGCGAATGCCGACAATCTCGACCTCGTCGCCAACCGTGATCACCCCGCGCTCAACACGACCCGTCACAACCGTGCCGCGGCCCGAAATCGAGAACACGTCCTCAATCGGCATCAGAAACGGCTGGTCCCGCGGACGCTCGGGCGTCGGAATGTACGCGTCAACCGCAGCCATCAACTCCGATACCTTCCGCGAGCCAATCTCCTCGTCACGGCCCTCAAGCGCCGCAAGCGCCGAACCCGAAACAATCGGAATGTCGTCCCCGGGATACTCGTAGTCGGAAAGAAGCTCGCGAACCTCCATCTCAACAAGCTCGAGAAGCTCCTCGTCGTCAACCTGGTCAACCTTGTTCAGAAAAACAACCATGTGCGGAATGCCAACCTGGCGGCCCAGAAGAATGTGCTCGCGCGTCTGCGGCATCGGACCATCCGCAGCACTCACGACAAGAACCGCACCGTCCATCTGCGCAGCACCCGTGATCATGTTCTTGATGTAGTCCGCATGACCAGGACAATCCACGTGCGCGTAGTGACGCGCTTCCGTCTCGTACTCAACATGCGCCGTCGAGATCGTGATCCCGCGCGCCTTCTCCTCCGGCGCACCGTCAATCTCGTCATACGCAACATAATCACCAAACTGACGCGTGATCGCCGCAGTCAACGTCGTCTTGCCGTGGTCAACATGGCCGATCGTGCCAATGTTCACATGTGGCTTCGTACGCTCAAATCTCTCCTTGGCCATGCCAGAAACCTCCAGTGCCCGCTGTTCTTTGCCGCCTTTTTGCGCACCTTGTGCCGCATCCCGACCCGCCGCGCCGCGTACCGACCGCCGAACGGAGCCGACCGCGTAATTGCTATCCCCTGTGAAATCAACATGGAATTTACCGCGTTGCCGGCCCTGGTCCCCGAACTGGCATGCGTGACCGCGCTTCGCTATGGTTACGCACGCGAAGTTGTTGACGATGGAAAATCACCTGCAGACGGACGAAACCTCCGCGCCGGGCATCCCCCCTGCCGCAAGGCTCGTGACCGAGGTCTGGGGCCCGTTCAGAACGTTGCTTGCGGCCAGGAGAAACCTCCTCGAGATCATTCCCGAGGCCGTCACCAGGCGGCCGATCGTGTCAGGCCGCACCGGTGGCGTCCGCTGGCACATGGTCGCCGAGCCGGAAGCGCTCCGGCACATCCTCAGGGACAGGCTCGACATTTATCCGAAATCCGAAGTCATCAAGAACATTCTCGAGCCGGCGATCGGCCAGAGCCTGTTCATTGCCGATGGCGACCACTGGCGATGGCAAAGGCGGGCAGCGGCCCCGGTTTTCAGGCGTCGAAGCATCGACGGCCTCGCCCCGATCATGTCGGCCGCAGCCGACGCCGCATGCGGCAGGATTCTTGCAGGCAGCGGGCGCGCGGAACTGCACGGCGAGATGATTCAAACGACCTTTGACGTCATTGGCGACGTCTTGCTGGCAGGTGAGCGAAAATTTGACAAGGAATTCGTCCACGGGGCCATCGAGGCGTTCCTCGCTTCCGCAGCAAGAGTTTCCGTGCTGGACATCGCGGGACTGTCGACGTGGTTCCCGCGACCGCGCCAGTTCTTCCGGCCCCGCTCGCTCAAGGTCCTGCGGCGAATCGCCGACGACGTCATCGCCGATCGATTGAAGCAGCGCGACCGGCCGGACCGGGATTTCCTCGACGCGCTTCTTGAAGGGGCGGATCCCGAGTCCGGCCGCCGGATGACTCCCGGCGAACTCAGGGACAACCTGCTGGCGTTCATCGTTGCCGGCCACGAGACGACCGCTCTTGCCCTTGCCTGGTCGTTTTATCTCTGCGCCTTCGATTCCCAGGTCCAGGAACGGCTGAGATCCGAAGCTGAGGACGTTCTCGGGGGCCGCACCGCGGGCGCCGAGGATGTCCCGAATCTCCCCTACTCCCGCTCGGTGATCGAGGAAGCGCTCCGTCTCTATCCTCCTGCGGCGATCCTTTCGCGTACCGCCCGTGCGCATGACCGGATCTGCGGCCGGGAGATTCGCCCGGGCGACACGGTCATTCTCCCGATCTACGCGCTGCACAGGCACCGCGAGCTCTGGGAATCGCCCGACAGTTTCGATCCCGGAAGATTCTCGGGGGATACCCGGATCGAACGGTACACCTATCTGCCATTCGGCGACGGCCCGCGGGTATGCATCGGCGCAAGTTTCGCGATGCTCGAGGCAGTGATCGTCCTTGCAACCCTGATGTCGCGGTTTCGGTTTCGACGGATCCGCGGGCTCGATCCGAAACCGGTCATGGTCCTGACGCTTCGCCCCATGGGCGGGGTGCATCTGGCAGTGGAGCGAATCTAGCGGCTTCAGGGTTGCGTCGGGCATAACTCCAGGCCTTGCCGATATGCGGTTTCGCTTCGCCGGTCTTGCTGAACCTTCCTTGCCGTTCCCGCTCCTGGATACGAAAACCGGCCTGGCCCCCCTGGGACGGATTCCATTCTGAACACGAACGAAATACAGGCGGAGACCGGCTCTTGCCAGGCAATGCCCTCCCCGGCTGATCGGTCGGCTTGAAGAACCCTGGCATTCCGGTCCAATAGTCCCGCTCGGTCAAGGCAACAGTCGGGCACGGAAGATCACGGGACGTGCCTGCGCCGGCAGACCGCTTGAGAACAGACTGGAGAAGAAAATTGGAAGGCTTCCTGTTCCAGGCCGTCATCTACCTGATCGCCGCCCTGGTGGCCGTCCCGCTGTCCGTACGACTCGGCGTGGGTTCCGTTCTGGGGTACCTGATTGCCGGAATCCTGATCGGACCGGCTCTCGGCCTGATCGCGGACACCGGAGATCTGCAGCATTTCGCCGAGTTCGGCGTCGTGATGCTGCTGTTCATGATCGGGCTGGAGCTGTCTCCGCGCGCGCTCTGGGACATGCGTCACCGGCTTCTCGGTCTCGGAGGATTGCAGGTATCGCTGACGACCCTCCTGCTCATGATGATCTGCCTGTGGGGATTCGAAATGCCGTGGACGACGGCGCTTGCGGTCGGCATGGTCCTCGCGCTCTCCTCGACCGCGATCGTCCTGCAGACGCTGACCGAAAAGAACCTGATGCAATCGAACGGGGGGAGGGCGAGTTTCTCGGTACTGCTGATGCAGGACATTGCCGTCATTCCGATGCTGGCGATCCTGCCGCTTCTGGCAGCGCCGGGCGTCTCGGGCGGAAACGCCGGCGGTTCGGCCGGAACCGGTCATGCGCCGGCGGCGGGTGAAGGTGCCGGGCAGATACAAGGGGTCGAGGCGACCGTCGCGTTCATTCAGTCGTTTCCGGGCTGGGTCGTCACGCTTGCGACGGTCGCGGCCGTCATGATGGTCGTGCTGTTCGGCCTTTATGCGGTACGGCCGCTTTTCCGGCTGGTCCATGTCGCCCGCCTCCGGGAACTCTACACGGCCCTGGCCCTGCTGATCGTTCTCGGTATCGCGTTCCTGATGACACTCGTCGGGCTTTCTCCCGCTCTCGGGGCCTTCATGGCGGGTGTCGTGCTCGCCAACAGCGAATTCAGGCACCAGCTGGAAAGCGACATCGCGCCCTTCAAGGGCCTTTTGCTCGGGCTTTTCTTCATTACGGTCGGTGCCGGCATCAACTTCGCGGTGCTCTACCGGGATGCGTTGCAAATCGTGGCGCTCGCGCTGTTGCTGATGCTCACGAAGGGAGCCGTTCTGCTGGCCCTGGCCCACGTCTTTCGCATCCGCGCCAGCGGGAGATGGTTGTTCACGCTCGGCCTCGCGCAGGCCGGAGAGTTCGGATTCGTGCTGATCTCGTTCGCGTCCCAGCTCCTCGTTTTCGATTCGCGCCTCACCGAGCGGATGTACCTTGTCGTCGCGATGTCGATGCTGCTGACTCCGCTCTTCTTCATCGCCTGGGAAAAGCTGCGGCATCGCATGGGAGAGAGCCACGGTACGCCCGAAGCCGACGAAATCGACGAGCGGCAAGCCGTTATTATCGCCGGCATCGGACGCTTCGGACAGGTTGTGAGCCGTCTGCTGATGCTGGCCGGGTTCCGCGCCGTCGTGCTCGACAGCAGCCTCGAGGCGATCGAAACCATGCGCCGGTTCGGAATGAAGGGTTTCTTTGGCGATCCGACACAGCCCAATCTCCTGCACGCGGCGAGACTGGAGGAAGCGCGCGTGCTCGTGGTGGCCCTCGACGACAAGGAGGCTACGACCAAGCTCGTGCGGTATGCGCGCAATCAAAATCCCGATCTGCACATCGTTGCCAGGGCATATGACAGGTTGCATGCCTACGAACTCTACGAGGTGGGTGCCGATGACATCGTCAGGGAACTGTTCGACAGCTCACTCAGGGCGGGCCGTTACGTGCTCGAGAACATGGGACTGGCAGACGTCGAGGCGTCCAGGATCGAGCACTTCTATTTCCGCAAGGACCGCGAGGCGCTGCGCGAACTTGCGGAATTGTGGGATCCGGAACTGAAGGTCAGCGAAAACCCTGCCTACATGGAGCGCGCGCGCGAGCTCGACGCCGCGCTTGAAACCGCTCTGGTTGCCCATCTCGGGCAGGGAATAACGGAGCCCCTTCCCGGTGAAGGCAGCACTGCCGCATCATTGGCCCCGGATGACGGGAACAGGAGTTATCGTGATGAAGGCGGAACAGGCTGAAACCCGACGCCGCTCGAAATCCCGCGCGACTGATTCCCGAAAACCTTCAAGTGTGACCGGATTCTGCCACGTGCGGTCGAGCACACGGGATCCGTTTCAATGCAGCAGGTGTGCACCTAACCCAGTAAAGACATTCGCTTGAGCGCTATCGGGTCCAGCAGCAGCGGTCTGGCACCAAAGGAAGTTCAGGCAGCTGTCATCCGAAGATGCCTCAAGAACCATTCATGACCGCCAACCGCCCTGACCCAGAAGGGCTTCGGAGGTTTCAATTGATCGGAACCAAGACAGGGTCAGCAATCTGAAAACGCCGGCAACGATTACAGACTCAGTTCACTGTGTGAACCGAGGCGGACGAGATCAAGGTGATCCGTATCCGGCTTGCGGTAGATCAGAACCAGGTCGGGCCGGATATGGCAGTCCCGGTGGTCCTTCCATGAACCGGTAAGCGCATGATCCCGCTGGCGCCGGGCAAGCGGTCGGTCTGCTGCGAGATCGGTAATGATCCCCGCAAGTTCTTCATCCAGCGTTTTGGAAAGCTTTCCCTTCTTCTCGCGTCTGTAGTCCCGCTTGAAGGCTCGGGTGCGCCTAATCGTCCGCATTGAGATCGGCCATCAAGCCGTCGACATCGCCGACAGTCACCAACTCGCCACGGCGTGCTGCGTGGATGGCGGCAATCGTTTCCTCATTCGGTATCAGCAGTTCAAAGGGCAATCTTTTTTCGGCGGCAATCCTTACCATCATCAGGCGGAATGCATCGGACACCGTGAGACCGATTGCCTCCAGCACCGCGGCGGCTTCGTCCTTGGTCTTCTCGTCAATGCGTGCCCGAACAACAGTGCGCATGATCTCAATCCTCCGTAGTAGGCTACATTGTGGCTCACTTTGGAGGTTGATGTCAACGCCGTCGGTACCGGGTTGCCGGGGCATCCCATCGTCCATTTGCACCATTGGCCATAGTCAAATTCGCTTTCCAGGGAGTCAAATCTTACCAACGCTGGTTGCCAAGTTTGCACGTGGGGAGAAGAAGGGTGTTGGCGGCTGCCAATAGGCGCGGCATTCGGGTTTTTGACAGTTTACAAGGCGAAATCTTGCAAGAAGCCGATGATCAATCCGCTTTCGCCAAACAAAGGGAATGGGATTCACCCGGAGCGGGTCTTCAGCTTGACTGGCACGAGAGTTACGAGGCCGAAACAGTCGAAACCCGTCACAAGCAGGAATTTCCAGATAACCCTACCGGCAGATTCGATACCAGAAGATTCCGGGAAAACCAGGCTGAACGATGCGTCCATTTGCCTTTCGGCGACCGCCCCCTGGTACGTATCAGCGCGCATCGGCGTACGAATCGCCATGCCCGAGGCCATGATCGCCCTTGCAAACGTGATGACGCGGATTCGGATTCAAACGATTGGCGGACTCGATCCAAAACCTGTCATGGTCCTGACGTTTCGACCGCAAGGCGGAGTGAATCTGGCAGTAGGCGAATTCGGTGACATCGAAGCCGCATATGCAAGATTCCGGGACCGGGCAGCACCCGACTGCGGACCTGTGTCGTCACGTTGCCCGGGCCGTCCTTCTCAACCAGTTTTCGGGCGAAAAGCACGCCCGGAAACCGCGCTCAGGAGAAACGGTTGTCCTGGGGAAATCCGCGTGGAGGAGCCTGACCCTGCTTGGCTCTGCCACCGATCCATTTCGCGAGGTTCTTCTCGGTCCTCGTCCTTCCGGCCGGGTCCCGCCATTGCAGCCCCTTATCCCGATCCAGCGTGATGACGTCGCTCAATTGGTGATTCCGCCCCTTCACTTTCAGACTCTGGATCCGTACGCCTTTTCCGCGGACCATTTCGGGCAGCGTCCCGAGCGGAAAGATCAGCAACTTGCGGGCGTCGCTGACCGCGGCAACGTCAGTGCCCTCGACCACCTTGCACGCGATGGTTCTCGCGCCCTTGCCGAGAGTCTGAACCTGCTTGCCTAGCCGGGTCTGGGCCACCACGCCGTCTTCGTTGACGACAAATCCGTAGCCATCGGAGGAGGCGAGGAGGAGTTTCCGTCCCCCCTGGTTTACGAGGATGTCCACGGTATCTGCCTCGTTCTCGAGATTGATCATCAACCTGATCGGTTCTCCCATGCCCCTTCCGCTCGGAAGGTCGGAGCAGGCAATGGTGTAGAAGCGACCGTTTGACCCGACCACGATGAGCCTGTCGGTCGTCTGCGCGTGCAGGACAAACCGGCCTTCGTCGCCATCCCTGTACTTGAGCTGATGATCCGGGCCGACGTGACCCTTGATCATGCGAATCCATCCCATCGAGGAGCAGACGACGGTCACCGGCTCGCGTTCGACCATGGTTTCCGGCAGGGAATCGTCGATCGCCGGCGCCTCGCCCAGGCCGGTCCGTCTTGCGCCACCGGGGGCATCGCTGCCGAATTTTCGCCTTGTTTCCCGGAGTTCCTCCGAGATCCGGCCCCATTGCAAAACCTCATCGCCCATCAGGTCCTCGAGTTCGACGCGCTCGTCCATCAGGGCCTGCTGTTCGGCCCGAAGCTCAACCTCTTCCAGGCGCCGAAGCGACCGCAACCTCATGTTCAATATGGCCTCTGCCTGAACTTCGGTCAGGGCAAAAGCTTCCATCAGCACGGGTTTCGGCTCGTCTTCCGTCCGGATTATCCTGATCACTTCGTCCAGATTGACGAACGCCGCCAGATACCCTTCAAGGACATGCAGCCTGCGGTCGATCTGGTTGTGGCGGAAACGCGATCGTCGCAGCAGGACGTCCCGGCGGTGATCGAGGAACGCCCTGAGAACCTCCTTCAGCGAACAGACTTTCGGGGTCCGCCCGTCGATCAGAACATTCATGTTCAAGCTGATCCGGACTTCCAGGTCGCACTGCCGGAAGAGCATTTCCATCATCAGCGTTGGGTCGGCCGATTTTGCGCGCGGCTCCAGTACCAGGCGGATTTCCTCGGTCGACTCGTCACGAATGTCGGCGAGCAACGGAACCTTCTTGTTCTGGACGAGGTCCGCGACCTTCTCGATCAACCGACCTTTCTGTACCTGGTACGGGATTTCGGTGACGACGACCTGCCATTGCCCGCGCGCCAGTTTCTCCACGTCCCAGCGCGCCCTGAGCCGGAAGGATCCGCGGCCAGTGCTGTAGGCCGCCGCAATGCTCTCGGGCGGCTCGACCAGGATTCCGCCTGTCGGAAAATCCGGGGCCGGAACGAACTGCAGCAGGGTCCTGTCGCGTGCGGCCGGCGTCCTGACCAGGTGCAGCGCGGCATCGCAGAGTTCGCCTAGATTGTGCGGGGGAATGCTGGTCGCCATGCCGACAGCGATTCCCGATGAACCATTGGCCAGAATGTTGGGAAACGACGCAGGCAGCACGTCAGGCTCGACCAGGGATCCGTCATAGTTCTCGCTGAAGTCGACCGCGTCTTCGGCGAGCCCTTCCATCAGAGCGACGGCGGGCTTCGTCAGCCGTGCCTCCGTGTACCGGGCGGCCGCGGGATTGTCGCCGTCAATGTTGCCGAAGTTGCCCTGACCGTCCACCAGCGGATAGCGGATGGTAAAGGCCTGTGCCAGGCGCGCCAGCGCATCATAGATCGCCTGGTCGCCATGCGGGTGATAGTTGCCCATCACGTCGCCGGAAATCTTCGAGCACTTACGGAATCGCCCGCCCGGATCAAGTTTCAGTTCGCGCATGGCGTAGAGAATGCGCCGGTGCACGGGCTTCAATCCGTCCCGCACATCGGGCAGAGCCCGGTTCATGATCGTTGACAAAGCATACTGAAGGTAGCGTTCGCTGATCGCTTCGTGGAGCGGTTCGTCGACGGTGGTTCCGGGAACCACGCCGCCAGCGACTTTCGTTTCTTCCGAACTTGTCATGATCACCGTGTATCCACGCCAACGTGCCGGGGTCAAGACGGAGGACGTGGTCCAGGCATGCCGGCGGGGACGATTTCACATACCGGATATGGGGTAAAACATGACAGTGGACGCAAGATCAATCGTCGTAACGGAATGCTCTTCCGGCACCGTCCGGGTCGCAGCATTCGCACTCGGACGCAGGAACCGGCGGTTCTTCGCGTCCTGTCTTGCGCCTCCGACTGGCGGGAACCGGAAACCGAGGGCTTCGAGAGCCTTGTCATCGACGGCGAAGACGAAAGTTCGATCCAGATGGCGTCGGAGACGATGCCCGAGCGCACGGGAGCAACGATCGACGCGCTGTTCAAAAATGGCGCATATTATGCGGGTACCAGGCGCGGTCGCGAACCTGCCGAGAGGGTGCCCGCATTGATGGCGCAACCCCGTGGCGATCGTTCAAGATGTCCCGTTTTCACTTCCGCATCCACGCCCGGTTCCGCCCCGCGACATGCCGCCTCGTCTCCGCGCCGGCGGTCACGCGTTCGAGGCCAGAGACTTTCCGGTTTCCGCGTCAAAGACATGGAGGCGGTCGCGGCTTGCACTCAACTGAACGGTTTCGCCGATATCGGGCGGATGCTGGCCATCGGCCTTGGCGATGACTTCGCCGCTTGGCGTGTCGACGTAAATCAGCGTGTCGGGTCCGAGCGGTTCGCGAACGGTCACGGTTCCCTCCAGGAACGGGTTCTCGCCGGATGGATGCAGGTCGTCCGGACGCACCCCGAGAATGACCGGCCGTCCCTGGGAAACGTCGATTTCCAGCTGGATATCCGGCCCCGATGCGAGCCGTGCCACGCCGTCTTCCACCCTGCATGGCAGCATGTTCATGGACGGTGCCCCGATGAACCCGGCGACGAAGGTGTTCGCCGGCCTGTGGTAGACATCGGACGGTTTGCCGACCTGCTGGATGTGGCCGTCCTTCATGATGACAATCCTGTCGGCCAGCGTCATGGCTTCCACCTGGTCATGGGTCACGAAGATGATGGTGTTCCCGACACGCTGGTGGAGTTTCTTGATCTCGAGGCGCATCTGGGTGCGAAGCTGGGCATCGAGGTTCGACAGCGGTTCATCGAAAAGGAACACGGCCGGGTCGCGTACCATGGCCCGGCCGATCGCGACACGCTGCCGCTGGCCGCCCGAAAGCTGAGAGGGCTTGCGGTCGAGGAGTTCGGTCATTTCAAGAATTGCGGCGACGTCTTCGAGGCGGGCCGTTTTTTCGGCTTTCGCCAGTTTCGACGTCCTGAGCCCGAAGCCGATGTTCTTGCGAACCGTCATGTGCGGATAGATCGCGTAGTTCTGGAACACCATGGCGATATTCCGTTCCTTCGGCTCCAGGTGATTCACGACCCGGCCTTCGATCTCGATTTCCCCTGCCGTCGTTTCTTCGAGTCCGGCGATGAGGCGGAGTGTCGTCGACTTTCCGCAACCCGACGGTCCCACGAAAACGACGAACTCGCCATCCTCGACCTCCAGGCTGATCCCGTGCAGGACCGTGGTCTTGTCGAAAGTCTTCACCAGGTCGCGAAGAACGAGGCTCGCCATGTGCTATTCCTCCAGGAGGGCGTTGAAGGCAGCTTCGAGCATGCCGGCCGCCCGGGCGCGACGGGCAGTGCGTGCCTCGAGCCGGCAACGGCATTCCCGTGCCTTCCCCTCGTATTCCTCGATCGCCCGGTCCAGTGCCGTGGCCGCGGGACCGCCCGGCCGGTCGCGGCGAAGGACGAAAGTCTCGGGCGCGACGGCAGTGGCGTACGCTCCGGGCGTGAGCACCGTTGCACGGCCCGTTTCCGCCTCGAACGCCTCGGCAAAGACGTCGAATCCCCGCGCGAGGCCCACGCCGCGCGAGACCACCGTTCGCGCCGTTGCCGATGCGATTCCATGCGCACGCCGAAAACCCAGCTCCTCGTCCCGGACGAGGGTATCGGCAAGTTCCGTGATCGTGACACAGGCGGCGTCGCTGTTGGTCGCGACCCGTGACGCGTTGATCGAACAGGACGGCAGGAACGCCGCGAACAGGGACAGCGCGCGCGCGCCGCGTTCGAACACGGCGAAGCCGGCTTCCTGGACATCCGCCTCACTGTCGTTCATGTCGGCGAACGGCGTATTGTGCATCGTGTTGACGATCGTGTCGCACAGGCCGGCCGTGACGCTCGACAGGTGCCGCAGGTGTTCGATCGGAACCGGGTTCCGCTTTTGCGGCATGATCGAGGAAACCTGGACCAGGCTGTCGGGAACATGCAACTGGCCGACCTCGAAGGCGGACCACTGGGCCATGTCCTGCGCGACGCGTCCCAGATGCAGAAATACCAGCTTGATCGCGGAGTAGAGCCCGGTCACGTAATCCACGGCAGCGATGCAGCCGTAGGAATTCAGTTGCGGTTCTGCGAACCCGAGCAGGTCGGATACGCGGTGCCTGTCGATGGGGAATCCGGACGTTGTGATCGCCGCCGCCCCCATCGGGCAGAAGTCGAGAGTGTCGGAAGCCAGGTCCAGGCGCTCCGAATCCCGCAGGAGACACTCGACGACCGCAGAAAGGTAGTGACCGTAGGTCGTTGGCTGCGCAGGCTGCCCGTGCGTATAGGCGACGACAAGCGTGTCGCGCTCGGCGCGCGCCTTCGCGATCAACGCGTCGACGAGATGCAGGACCTGTTCCGTCAGACGTCCGGCCTTCTCGCGAAGAGCCATCCTGAACATGGTATGGTCCATGTCGTTGCGCGAACGTGCCAGGTGAAGCATCCCGCCGGGTTCACCGATCCGCCGTTCAAGCTCGGCTTCAACCAGGAAAAAGTGGTCCTCGTGCTCCCCCGTGCAGGACAGCGTGCCGGCGTCCATGTCCTGTTCGATTTCCTGCAGGGCGGCTGCGATCGGCCGCCCCTGGTCCGTCGAAATGATCCCGGTTTCGCGAAGCATCACCAGATGTGCCCGGTTGATCGCGTTCACGTGACCCGCGAAATGCGTCCTGATGCCTTCGAAGAGAGGGGTGAGAACCGTATCCCTGTAAGCCGGGTGCGGGAAGGCCGGGTGTTCCGTCATCCCTTGAGCCCCGCCATGACGACGCCCCGGATGATGAAGCGCTGGAAGATCAGGAAAACGACGAGCGTCGGAATGGTTGAAATTGCCGCGCCGGTCATGATCAGCTCCCACTGGACGTCGGCCTCGTCGCCGAAGCTCGAAAGGCCGACCGGCAGCGTGTACATGTCAACCGAGTTTGTCACGATCAACGGCCAGATGAAGGCCGTCCAGTTACCCAGGAAAACGAAAATTGCCAGTGCCGCCAGCGCAGGCCGGACCAGCGGCATCGCCACCGTCCACCAGATTGCAAGTTCGTTCAGCCCGTCGATCCTTGCGGCTTCGATGAAATCATCGGGGACGGTCTCGAAGAACTGCTTCATCAGGAACGTGCCGAAGGCGGTCATGAGGCCCGGAAACATGATTCCCCAGTAGGAATCGAGCCACCCGAACGCCTGCGACATCAGGTACCAGGGAATGACAAGCATTTCGGTCGGGATCATCAGGGTCGACAGGATCGCGATGAAGACGATGTAGCGTCCCGGGAAACGGAACTTGCACAGCGTGTAACCGACGAGGCTGTCGAACAGGATATTGGAGATCGTGGTTATCGTGGCGATGACGAGCGAGTTGACGAACCAGCCGTAGAACCTGCCGTCCTCCAGCACGTAGGTGTAGTTTTCCAGGTGCGGTTCGTTGGGCACGAGGGCCAGGTTGTAGATCTCGTGCGGCCATTTCAGCGATGTCGAGATCATGTACGCGATCGGCATCACCATCAGGACGCCGCCGACAAAGAGGATCAGCCAGCGGATGACCTGCCCCGTGCTGGCCGATTTCCGGGGCGTCCCGGAGGCCAGGAGGGTCTTCGAGCTTGCCCTGATTCCCGCGACGGACGTTTCCACGTCAATTGTCCCTGAGTATGCGCAGCTGCACGAGGCTGACGATCAGGAGGATCAGGAACAACACGACGGTCTGCGCCGCGGCGTACCCCATGTTGAAGTCGGTAAACGCGCTCTGGTAAATCATCAGGACGAGCGGTTTCGTCGCGTTGAGCGGCCCGCCCGGGTCATTGGTGGTCATGTTGAAAACGTGATCGAAAATCCTGAGGAATCCGATCGAGGAGAAGACCACGATGAACACGATGGTGGGCTTGAGGAGGGGAAGCGTGATTTCCCAGAGAATCGTCCAGTTCGACACGCCGTCGATCCGGGCGGCCTCGTAGTAGCTTCGCGGGATGGCCCGCAGGCCTGCCATGAATATGATGATCTGGAATCCGAGCCCTGCCCAGACGGCTGGCGCCAGGATGGCCGGCAGTGCAAGTGTCGTCGAGCGCAGGAATTCCACCTGGGGTATCCCGGCCGTGGCAAGGACATTGTTGAAAAGCCCGATCGGAACCGGCTGGTAGAACCAGCGCCAGACCCAGGCCATCGCCACGGCCGTCGTCATGAACGGCAGGAAATAGAGCATCCTGAGAAACCCGTGCATGAAGCGCAGCCTGTCGAGGTGATAGGCGATCGCGAAGGAGATCACCAGGCTGACCGGCGTGCCGATCAGCAGGTACGCGAAGGTGTTGCGAAAGACCTTCCAGAAGACCGGATCGTTCCAGAGTTTCGCGTAATTGGCCCAGCCGGCCCAGGTCCGGTCGCCGAGCAGGTTCCAGTTCTGGAACGAAATGGCCATGGCGTTTGCCGTGGGATAGAACCGGATCACCACGTAGAACACGATGGGCACGGCAAGGAACGCCCAGGCCCAGACGATCTGTTTTTGCCGGATTGAGAGCCTGTTGTACATTTTCGTTGCGCTCGCGGGCAGGAAATCCTGGTCGGGGGTTCCGAGCGCGAATTGCGAGCCCCGGACGGTGTCCGGGACTCGCCGGCATCTAGTTGTGGTATTCGTTCAGCAGTTCCTGCTCGGCCTCGGCGGCGATGGCAATACTGTCCGCCACTGCCTGGCCTTCGATGTCGATGCGCTGAACCATGTCGATCAGGATCTGCCGCTGCGCGCTTTCATTGGCGAACTTTGTCGTGTTCGCGTAGGCAAGGCCACGGATGAAGGGCCCGAAAACCTCGTCGTTCGCATTGGCTTCGGTCAGGCCGACCGAGGGTTTCGCAGGCAGTTCGCCAACAACATCGAGCCAGATCTGCATGGCCTCGTCCGACGTCACGTACTGCATGAACTTCACGGCGGCATCGTATTTCTCGCCTTCCGCCTTTGTCGTGATGGCGTTCACCCAGTAGGACGAGTAGTTCGAACGCATTCCGTCGGCATTCGCCGGCAGTTCCGTGACGCCCCACTTGAGCCCGCGCGTCTTGTTCAGCGAGCCGATGCGGAACGATCCGTCGATGTGCATGCCCGCACGACCGGCCTTGAAGGCGGCCTGGGGCTCGTCCATGAATCCGAAGGCGGACACCATGTGCTCGTTCACGAGACCGGTGTAGAACGAGGCCGCCGCGATCCCGGCGTCGGTGTTGTAGTTGACGGTCCTGTAGTCATCGAGGTAGGGCTCGCCGCCAAACTGGCGTACCAGGACTTCCCGGAACCAGTGATGGTCCTGGGCGTTCATGCCGGCCGTGATCCCGACCTGCGTGAGATTGCCCGCAGCATCCGTCTTCGTCAGCATCTTCGCGGTTTCGATGAGTTCATCCAGCGTCTCCGGCGGACCGCTGATCCCGGCTTCGTCAAACAGGGTCCTGTTGTAGAACAAGGCGAGCGAGCGGACGGCAGTCGGAAGGGCCCAGTAGGTGTCACCTTCACGCATGGCGCCGACCATCGGGAAGAACTCGTCCTCGATCATCGACGGCGGAAAGGCTTCGTTGGGAAGCGGCTGGATCAGCTCGGCGGCCACGTAGTCGTTCAGCCAGCCGTAGAAGAGTTGCACGACGTCGGGGCCCTCGCCCGCAGGAATGGCGGCAGCGACCTTTGTCCGGTAGTCCGCGTACGGGAAATGGGTCATCGTGACCGTGATATCCGGATTCGCCGCCTCGAAGTTCTCGATCAGTTGCTCCATTGCGGTGACGCGCGCGTCAAAGAAGTATTGCCAGTATTCGATTTCCACTTCGGCCTGCGCGGACCCGGCTGCCAGCATCGCCGCGGCCGTAACGCCGGCGATCCTAGATTTCGTCAGTTTCACAAGCATTTGATGGACGTCCTCCATGTTGGTGTTGGTGCGTACTTCCCTGCCCGGCTTCCCTGCCGGTTTCGAGCGTAGCGCGGCCAAGTTGAAATCACAAGCGGGATAAGCTAGCCGTGCGAGCGATGGCGAGTACCGGAACGACGGCGGATGACGCAATGAACGGGCGCGGCACCGGTCGCGCGGAGCGCGTTCTGCGCCGGAATCCGGGCAGCCCGGGTCGGACGGCCCCGGGACCAGGGTAACGGCGATGCCGACGCCGGACCAGATCCGTATCGTTGAAGATCGCGCAAGGCCGCGCGTCATGGAACTCTGGTGGGCGCTCAGGCCGCTGACCTCGGTGATCCGTTTCATGAACACCGGCGCCCATCCCGATGACGAGACGTCGGCGATGCTAGCCGCTCTTGGTGTCAGGGACGGGTTCAACCTGTCCTTCGCGTGCGCGACCCGGGGAGAGGGCGGACAGAACGACATCGGGTGCGAGCTTTCCGGGGACCTTGGCGCGCTGAGGACGGCCGAAATGGAAAAAGCCTGCGAAATCCTCGGCATGAGGATGTACTGGCTGTCCGAAACCCCCGAAGACCCGATCGTCGATTTCGGATTCTCGAAGAGCGGAACCGACACTCTTGACCGGTGGGGGCCCGAACGCACGCTCGCGCGGTTCGTCGAGATCATCAGGACCGAACGCCCCGACATCATCTGCCCGACCTTTCTTGACGTTCCCGGCCAGCATGGGCACCACAGGGCAATGACAAAAGCCGCACGGCTGGTCATGGCCGCGGCGGCCGATCGGGACCATCCGAGCAACCTGGCGCCGTGGCAGGTCAGGAAACTCTACCTCCCTGCATGGTCCGGTGCGGGCCGCGCCTATGATGACGACGTCGGACCGCCGACGGCCACGGTCGTCGTGTCCGGCAGGGGAGTCGATCCGGTCAGCGGCTGGAGCTGGGAACGGATCGGCCAGCAGTCGCGGTCATTCCACCGGTCCCAGGGCATGGGCCGGTGGATCGTTGCGGGCAAGGAACGGGACTGGCCGCTTCACCTGGCAGAGAGCCATGTCATGTGCCCGGACAGGGCACCGGCTTCCGGCCTACCTGAGACGGTTGGCGATCTCGCGTGCATTGACGGCGCCGAACCGATCTCGGATCGCCTGCGATCGGCCGGGCAGGCACTCGACGATACCGTGTCCGCGTTTCCCGACTTCGATTCCGTGGCTCAGGCCGCCGCTCGGGCACTCGAGTGCATCCGCGCCGCCCGGGATTCCTGTCCCGAGGACGCGAGCGGCGAAATCCTCCACCGCCTGGTTGCCAAGGAAACACAGCTTGGACACGTCAGGCGGATCGCGCTCGGCGTGGATGCCCGTGCACGCCTCGGGGAACGGTGGCTGTACCCTGGAAGCAGGACCGCGATTTCGCTTGAGCAGCGGACGGGAACGGCGGGCGGTGTTCACGCGGTGCTCGAACCCTCCCGGGGCTGCACGGTCGCAGACGGGACCTTTCACGTTTGCCCGGAGGCGGCTTCGACCGAACCCTACCGGGACCGTTTCGATCCCTGGTCGGCGGCCGCGCCGATGCTGTCACTGGACATCGAGGCCCATGGCGTCAGGTCGAACTGCCGTCTTCCCCTCGACGACCCGCCGGTCATCCTTCCGGGACGCTCCGCCCGGATCGAACCGGACTCCGCGGTCATCAACCTTGCCGCGAATTCGCGGCGGATCGAGGTGGCGGTTACGGGCGTGCATCCGGCATCGGCCAGCGCGGAACTTGGCCTGCCGCCGGGCTGGGATCTCGGGAGAACCGAAGGAGGGTTCGCATTCACGGCCCCTGAAAACGCCGACGAGGGACTTCATACGATCCCGCTGCGCCTGGATGGCGAACCCGCCGCCGCCGTCCGGCGGATTTCGTATCCCCATGTCGCCGCGACAGCCAGTTTTCGCAGGGCGGAAATCCGGGTTCGCATTCTCGCGGCATGTATTCCGGATGTCCGTGTCGGCTACATCGGTTCCGGAAACGACAGGATCGACCACTGGCTCGCCGCACTCGGGGCGGACGTCACGGCGGTGTCCGACGACGCGTTGCGAAAGACGGCAGCTTTCCGGTCGTACGACACGATCGTTGTCGGGATTTTCGCGATGAAAATGCGCCCGGACCTTGTCCGGGCCATGCCGGTCCTGCATCGCTGGATCCGGGACGGCGGGACGCTGGTGACTCTCTACCATCGGCCGTGGGACAACTGGGATTCCGAAACCGTTCCGCCCAAGAGGCTGGAAATCGGCCAGCCTTCGCTTCGCTGGCGCGTGACCGACGCGAACTCGGACGTCGCCCATCTCGAGCCGGCACATCCGGTCCTGGTGCAGCCCAACCGGATCGGGCCGGATGACTGGGCGGGCTGGCAAAAGGAAAGGGGCCTCTATTTCGCGAAGTCCTGGGACCGGGCCTATCGTCCCCTGATCGAGATGGCGGATCCGGGCGAACGGCCGCACCGCGGTGCGTTGCTGGCGGCGGACATCGGCCGGGGGCGGCACGTCCACACGTCGTTGGTCCTGCATCACCAGATGGAAAATCTCGTCCCAGGCGCATTCCGGCTCCTGGCAAACATGATTCAGCGAAGACGGCCCGAATGACTGAGGTCAGGTTTTCCTGCCGGTTGGGTGTGGCCGGACGCAGTCCACCCGGTGAACGTGCCGGGCCGGGGCGGACCATGAGGTCCAGGCATACCGGCGCGGACGATTTCACATACCGGATACGGGGTAAGACATGATGGCGGACGCACGATCAATCGTGGTAACGGGATGCTCTTCCGGCATAGGCCGGGACGCGGCATTCGCCTTGCGAAGCCGGAACTGGCGGGTCTTCGCGACCTGCCGTTCCGCCTCCGATTGCCGGGAACTGGAAGCCGAAGGATTCGAGAGCCTGGTCATCGACTACGAGGACGAAAACTCGATCGAGGCAGCGGCAGAGACGATACTTGAGCGCACGGGAGGAACGATCGACGCGCTGTTCAACAACGGCGCATATGCCATTCCCGGCGCAGTCGAGGACCTGCCGAGAGGCGCCATGCGGGCGATATTCGAGGCCAATGTCTTCGGTTATCTCGACCTCACCAACCGGCTCCTGCCGGCGATGAGGCGGCAGGGTCACGGCAGGATCGTCAACTGCTCCTCCGTCCTTGGCTTTACTGCCCTGCCGTTTCGCGGTGCGTATGTATCCACGAAGTTCGCACTCGAGGGTTTGACGGATACACTGCGTATCGAACTTCGCGGCACGCCGATCAGGGTCGTCCTGATCGAACCGGGCCCGATCACGACCGATATTCGCCGCAATTCACGTCCTCATTTCGAAAAATGGATCAAGTGGGAAGACTCCGCTCTCCGCGACAAGTACGAGTCCCGCTTCATCCCGGCCCTCTACGACGATTCGCCATCGCGGGATCCCGGTGAACTTCCCCCCTCCTTCGTCACGGCGAAACTCATTCATGCACTGGAATCGCCAAATCCCAGACCACGCTATCTTGTCACGACGCCAACCTATATCTGTGCGGCGATCAAGCGCCTGTTGCCGACGCGGGTGAGCGACCGGATACTGGGCCGGTGATGACGGGCCATCACGTTCAGCCGCACCGACCAGGCGCGCTGGCGCATGGGCACAACACGCGCCCGGGGAGGATCGGGCCTTGATCGACGTATTGTATTACATCGTGGTCATTTCCGTGCTTGCCGTTGTCGTCATCCTGATGATCGGGCTTGGCGGATTCATGCATGGGGGTGAATTCAATCGTCGATATGCCAACAAGATCATGCGCCTGCGCATCATCGGCCAGGCGATCGCCGTCGTATTGATTCTGCTCTATGTCGTTCTGAGGCAGATTGAGGGATAGGACCGTGGTTGTATTGAACAGAATCTACACGCGTACAGGAGATTCAGGTTCGACCGCCCTTGGCGACGGCCAGCGTGTCTCCAAGACTTCGCTGCGGGTCGCTGCCTACGGCACCGTTGACGAGACGAATGCGGCAGTCGGCCTAGCCAGGATGCATGCCTCCGAAGAACTCGATGCGGCCCTGATCCGGATCCAGAACGATCTTTTCGACCTCGGGGCCGATCTCTGCCGGCCGGTTTCCGGAAACGAGGCCAACTCCGGGAATCCACCACTCAGGATCTGCCCCGGCCAGACACGGCGGCTGGAGCGCGAGATCGACGCCATGAACGAACGGCTGGCGCCGCTCCGGAGTTTCGTCCTGCCAGGAGGCACGCCTCTCGCCGCCTGCCTGCACCACTGCCGGACGGTCGCCCGGCGCGCTGAGAGACTGACGATCGCCCTTTCGGAGAAAGAGACCGTCAACCCGGACTCGGTGAAATACCTGAACCGCCTGTCGGACTGGTTCTTCGTCGCGGCACGCACCGCGAATGATTGCGGACAGGATGACGTTCTCTGGGTACCCGGAGCCAATCGAACATAGCGCGATGACCCATTGTCCGGCATCGCCAGCAGGGAGGCGCCCGCGGTGAGGCGAAACGCGGCATGCTACCTCGCCAAATCCCTGATGCCGGCAGTGGCTCACGGGTTTCCGGCCGGACTTCGAATTCAGACCCCGCCCGCTTTCGATTTGGGCTACCTTATCGGCCGGAATTCGCTTAAATCCCGGCCCGAAATCCGATTCGCTCCGGCGGCCAGCTGGCCGGAAAGAAGTCCAGCGGGAGAAGACACGGAATGAAGATACTCGTACCGGTCAAGCGGGTCATTGACTACAATGTCAAGGTCCGGGTTCGCCGGGATGGTGAAGGTGTCGACCTTGCCAATGTGAAAATGTCGATGAATCCGTTCGACGAGATCGCTGTCGAGGAGGCCATCCGGCTCAAGGAAGCCCAAAAGGCCGACGAGGTCGTCGCCGTCTCCATCGGCGTCAAGCAGAACCAGGAAACGCTCAGGACGGCGCTCGCCATGGGCGCCGACCGCGCGATCCTCATCGTCGCTGCCGACGATGTTCACACGGACATCGAGCCCCTTGCCGTCGCCAAGCTGCTCAAGGCCGCAATCGACAGGGAGCAGCCCGGGCTGGTGATCTGCGGCAAGCAGGCGATCGACAACGACATGAACGCGACCGGGCAGATGCTGGCGGCGTTGTTGGGCTGGCCGCAGGCAACCTTTGCCTCCGGCCTCGACGTCGATGCCGAAGGCGCTTCCGTTACGCGGGAAGTCGATGGCGGACTACAGGTCGTTCGCGTCGGTCTGCCCGCAATCGTTACGGTCGACCTGCGGCTCAATGAACCGCGGTACGCGTCGCTGCCCAACATCATGAGAGCCAAGAGAAAACCGATGGACGAACTGACGCCCGACGACCTTGGCGTCGACGTCACGCCCCGGTTGAATATACTCTCGACGCGTGAACCGGAGGGTCGCGCCGCCGGTGTCAAGGTCGCGAACGTCGATGAGCTCGTCGAAAAGCTCCGTGACGAAGCAGGAGTAATCTGATGGCGATCCTCTTGATAGCGGAAATCACCGGCGGTGAACTCTCGGTCGATCAGACCGCAAAGGCCCTGACCGCCGTGTCGGTTCTTGAAGATGACGTCACGGTCCTGTGCGCATCCTCGGGGTGCAGCGGCGCGGCGTCGACGATCGCCGGGCTGGCGGGCGTGTCCAGGGTGCTCTGCGCGGATGATCCCGTTCTCAAGGATGGCCTTGCCGAACCCGTGGCCGATCTGATCGTGTCCCTGGCCGATCGTTTCGACCACGTCGTGGCGCCCGCAACCGCAAACGCGAAGAATGTCCTGCCGCGCGTTGCCGGACTGCTTGACGTCATGGTTATCTCCGACATCACGGCGATCGTCGACGACAGCACCTTCGAGCGACCGATTTATGCAGGAAACGCCATCCAGACTGTCGCGTCTGCGGATTCCGTCAAGGTCGTGTCGATCAGGACGGCCGGGTTCGAGGCCACGGGCACCGGCACAGGCGGCCCTGCGCCGGTCGAGGCGATTTCGGCAACCGGTGATCCCGGACTCTCCGAATGGGTCGAGGACAAGGTCCAGGACTCCGGCCGGCCCGAGCTGACTTCCGCCAGGATCGTGGTGTCCGGCGGTCGTGGCGTCGGTTCGGAAGATAGCTTTGCGATCATCGAGACGCTGGCGGACAAGCTCGGAGCGGCGGTCGGAGCGTCGCGTGCTGCCGTCGATTCGGGTTACGCGCCGAATGACTGGCAGGTCGGGCAAACCGGCAAGGTCGTCGCGCCTGACCTTTACATTGCCTGTGGAATTTCGGGGGCGATCCAGCACCTCGCGGGCATGAAGGACTCGCGGGTCATCGTTGCAATCAACAAGGACGAGGAAGCACCGATCTTCCAGGTCGCGGATTACGGTCTCGTCGCGGACCTGTTCGAAGCCGTTCCCGCATTGACCGACGCGCTTTAGGTGCCCGGGCCTCGGGCAGATCGCCGAAACCGTACCGGCATGGCAACTGCGATCGCCTCCAGGCCGAACTCTCCACATTGCGGGAACGATTGCTCGAACGCGTGACGCCTCGCGGCCAGGATCGACCACGGGTGGAATGAAAGCCGAAGTCATTCAAATTCGGGCCGTCGGCTTGCCAGGAACAGGTTTCGAGGACGCGAAACCGGTACCTGTTCCCACCGGGGCCGAACAGTTATAGTCGCGATTGACGCGAGCCTGATGGGGACATGCGGGGATTACCGATGGAAATCAAGTCAGTAGGAATTGTCGGTGCCGGCCAGATGGGGAACGGGATCGCCCATGTGTTCGGCCTGGCGGACTACGATGTGAGAATCTACGACATCTCCCCGGACGCGATCACGGTCGCGATCGGTACGATCGAACGGAACCTGGGACGCCAGATGGCCCGTGGCGTCATCAAGGCCGCGGACAAGACCCGAACCCTTGGCAACATCAACCCGGTCGGTAGACTCGCGGACATCGGCGATACAGACCTCGTGATCGAGGCCGCGACCGAACGGGAAACCATCAAGACCGCGATTTTCGAGGATCTCCTCCCGCACCTTCGCCCGCACACGATCCTGACATCCAACACATCCTCGATTTCGATAACCCGCCTGGCGTCCAGGACCGACCGGCCCGAACGCTTCATGGGTTTTCATTTCATGAACCCGGTACCGATGATGCAATTGGTCGAGCTGATTCGAGGCATCGCCACCGATCGCGAGACCTATGATGTCCTGAATTCGGTCGTGGACACCATCGGGAAGACCGCAACGACCGCGGAGGACTTCCCCGGCTTCATCGTCAACCGGATCCTGATGCCGATGATCAACGAGGCTGTCTATACGCTGTACGAGGGCGTCGGCTCGGTGCAGAGCATTGACACGTCTCTCAAGCTCGGGACCAACCATCCGATGGGCCCCCTGGAGCTTGCCGATTTTATCGGCCTCGATACATGTCTTGCGATCATGAACGTTTTGCATGACGGCCTCGCCGACACCAAGTACCGGCCCTGCCCGTTGCTGACCAAATATGTCGAGGCGGGATGGCTGGGGCGAAAGACCCAGCGCGGATTCTATGACTATCGGGGAGAAGTTCCGGTTCCGACCCGATAGCCCGCAGTCGGGGATCGAGAACAAGACCGTCTCGTGCGACGACCACCTTGAAATGGATTGGCATGTCCAGGGTACGGATCCCGGCATTCGAAGTTCCGGCCATGACGTCCTCGGGCCAAGGCCTCCTGAGTCAGGCATCAACCTGTCCGAGGGCATCCTGCTGCCATTGAACTGCTGGGCGATCACCGGGCAGGCAGGTACCCACAACGGAACTTTTCACACTCGAAGGCAAGGAATCCTCGACCTGCGGAAACTTGCCCGAGATCCAGCGATACCCCTGGAGAACAGAATCGACATCGAGTAGCGGCTGAGTCGCCTCGATAAGGGCGTCGATGCCACCGTGACGATTTTACGGTTGCGTTTACCGTCGGGCATGTGACCTTTGACTGCAACCAACTGGCAGAAGTCGAGTGCCAGGTCCGCGTTGTCCACGCTTTGAAAGGCTGGCCGGCTGATCAGCGGCGGTGCATTTCCTGTGATTTCGGCATCGCTTGGCACCAGGGAATCGACGACGGTATCGATGTCGGGTCCGGCGTCCACGGCACCTCTGCGACTGGCGGTCCCTGTCGCTGCAGGTCAACAACCATGCGGCGGTGGTCACCGAGTCGATCTGGTTCAACTTCGCGCCCGACCGGTTCACTGGGCCCGGGGACAGCGCGCGTGAGATGCCAGGCGTGAGATGAAAGCGCCGCACATCGTACCGACGGACGAATCCGTTTTCCTGTATTGCTTCGAATGGCCAAGGGTATTGCGCGCCCAAGGCGGCCAGTCGAGGCAGAGGTGCACACGGGCGGTGGCGACGCGTTGCACTTGGGTTTCGCCCCGCACCTGCCGGGGAACGGCGCGGCCGATGATCGCAAGCTTGCTTTCGTTACCCCTTGCGCGAGAAACTCTTGATGAGCACGAAGCGGACCGGACCACATCGTGGTCGAAATCGATCCTGGCATCGAGCCGGCAACCAAACGCGACGCTGCTCGTGAAGAACCCTGACGATCAGGACTTCCGGGACACTCTTGAACGGGGCGCGACCTTGTCCTCGACCGTTCGCTCCCCATTTTCTTCTTTTTTCCCGGTTTTTCCGTACAGTGAAAACGGTCAATACCATTCAGTAAAATACCGGTTTCAGCAAGTTGCTGAAATAACATTCATTGGTGAAAACACTCCAAGCCGATTGGTGAAAACACTCCAAGCCGATCGATCCGATCGTCGTGGCAGAACCGGCCTGAATTACTTGCCTTCGCCGAATCGACCTTCGACCAGTTCCCGAAGCGCCCCTGCCAGTTCCGCCGCCTCCGGGCCGGTCGTTTCGACCTCGATCTCGCAACCGCTGGCAGCTGTCAACATCAACAGTCCCATGATGGAATCACCGGGTACGCTCATCCCGTCCCTCGTGACCGTCGCATCTGCATCGAATGCCTCGACGGTTTCCACGAATCGCGCGGAAGCCCTGGCGTGCAGTCCCTTTTCATTGCGAACTTTCAGGACCTGTCTCACCGGGAAGAACAGACCAGACCGCTGGTCATGCCCTGCTGGCCTCACATACATCGATGTATTTCCGGCCAGCGGCCATGCTCGCGGCGACCGCGTCATCAAGCGGCATGTGGCGCGACTTGAGCAATTTCAGGAGCATTGGGATATTCGCCCCGCAGAGGATCGTCCGGGCCGAGCAATTGCACGCAGCCATCGAGAGATTGCAGGGTGAACTGCCGATCAGGTCAATCGCAAAGACAACGCCACTCCCGCAATCGACGGAATCGGCCGCCTCGCTGATCTCCCGTTGCTTCGCTTCGCGGTCACAATCGGAATTTATCGAAACCGCGCAAACCCCGGGTTGTTCCCCGACGACGTGCTCGACCGCCTCAAGATAAGCCTTGGCAAGTTTGCCATGCCCGACGATCACCACGCCAATCATGTCTGGATCGTCTCCGGAACATCGGTATCAGCGCGTCTTGCGGACGGGCACCCACCGCCATGCCGCCGCAACCCGGCGCGGGCTGGCACTCCGTCGGGATTCGACAGTGAATACTCCGATTCGGAACAGTCCGATTCAGGCAATTTTACCAAACTCCCGTCTGAGCAACGTATGCTCAGGATGGTGTCGCGCAGACTGTGCAAAGCACGTTGCCGACATCGCCCGACTTTCCCGAACCATGCAAAAACGCGTTTCGCTACATATCGTTCGTTACAAAACTGCGCACGGAAATGCAAAGCCTTTTCAGGCAGGTCTTTCCTTGCGGTACCGGAGGTCCCGTCATCGTGGGACGGCCACCGTCTGGCCGCATGCAAGGCAGCCGATTACCGGAACCTGGCAATCCGCCACCAGAGATTGCCACGTCGGCATGATTGTGCCCGCAACGAATGTCTCGCCCGCCCCTGCTCCCGTGGAAGTCCCGGCCCGGAGATTGGCGAATACCCTGGCTCTTTCGTCCAGGGACCATGTCGATGGCTGAAACCAAATCGTTCCAGCCAATTGATCGATTTCACGGGTCATTGGGGTTGCCGGTGCAAACGTCCCTCGCCGCGCAGCGCCAATCCCGGACGCCTTGTTCTGTCACGTCCTTTGAGTTCGGACCTTGCGGCGCGATCATTGCCGGGCGCCTGCGTCCGTTCCAGGTTCCGACCATCGTGCGGTCAAGCATGTCATCCCATTCCATTTCTGCACCCGCGTTTCCGGACAAGAGCCGCGAGATGATCCGCAGCGCCGAAGCTTGCGCGGGTGGGTTCTGCGTGCCAGATTTCGGGAGGATCGTTTCAAATAACTGAAAAAACGCGATGAAAAGCTCATCAAGACGGTTGCGGAGATGGTCGCCGAGGCACGCTCCAGGATCGAGGAAATCGATACGGAAGCGCTCCTGTTGACGTACGACGACCCCGAAGTGGTCGTCGTCGATGTCCGCGACTTACGCGAACGCCAGCGAAGCGGCTGGATTCCCGGCAGTTTCCATGCACCGCGGGGCATGGTCGAGTTCTGGGTGGATCCCGGAAGCCCGTATATCAAGTCGATCTTCGGAGAAGACCGCAGGTTCATCTTCCACTGCGCAAGCGGCCGGAAGTCTTCGCTCACGGTTGCGACACTGCAGGACATGGGATTCGAAGCCGCGCATTTGACGGATGGGTACTCCGACCGGGTTCGAAAGGACGGTCCGGTCGAGCATGTCGCAACGGGGGACATGACAAGGGCCCGGGAAGCAGCACCATCCGGGAAAACGACTGAAGGCCCGCCTGGCGGGCGCCCGCGTTCCACAAGACCGTCACCGGCCAGTCAAGGCGGACGCGGCGTGCTGCGTGCCAATGCAACTGATTCGTTACGGCGCGGGCCGCGTTCCGAACGCGGGCGCCGATCCGTTCGACTTCGCCTACCGCGGGATTGATGTCTGGCACCGACACCCCGGCGCGCCGTTGGTCTCGCTGTCCGGCAGCACGATGCCACTCCCGGGAATGTAGACACGTTTCCGGAATTCTCCCCGATTGACCGCATGACCGCGTTGCCTGGTCCTCTCCATGTCGGACTCCGATGCGGCAACCGAGGTGATCGTCACACCGGTGAATCGCGCGACGCGGTTTCTTGCCTGACCGCCCGGGCGAACATACTCGGCTGCGAGGATTGCCTCGCCGTTTCCGAAAAGGCCAAGCGGCGGCGGCGTGCCGATCGGGTTCCGTGACCGGTTCGGCTTACAGCTTTCGATCTTGTCCGTGTAAACCGCATCTCCGCCTTCCCAAGCCGCAAGACAGGCAGTCTCTACGGTCACATCGAACCGTATCCGCAAGAGCGGCGCCTCGACCCCGGGGAGAATCAGGATTCCCACTACCTTGCGCCCGAAATGCCGGGGCTCGAGCGTGGCACCGTAGGTCCTGTCCGGAATCCGTCCCGCGCAGCCGCCGGTTTCGTCAGCGTCCGCGGCAGGCGGTGAATGTTCTGACTCGTCCTTCCGGGATCGCGGAATAGTCCCGGTATTCCCGGCCTCGACGACGATACTGACGGGTCTTCAAGGATTGAACGGCCCTTCGACAGGGTCGAATCATCCCGTGCGACACTGCTTTCAGGGACTTGGGTCACGGGAATTCCCACGATGCCTTGATCGCATGACAAACGGTGGCGGCAGATGCGCCTCGACTCCGGGCAGTTCGCCTTCAAACTTCCTCATTTCCACCATCGCCGAATGAGCCGCCGGGCTCTGACTGAACTCGGATGTCCGGAGATCATGGGTCAGGACATTGGGATTTCCATGCCGGTCACGATGTTCGGGGTGATCGAGATCCGGGTCATACCAGGCACCGGTCCACAGAAACACGATCCCTTTCCCGACGTCCCCGCTCACGCGGGCACCCGCGAGGCAGCGGCCACGATCGTTGAAAAGTTCGACGACGTCCCCGTCAGCGATCCCGCGTTCTCCTGCATCGTCCGGATGGACCAGGACAGGCTCCCGCCCGGCAATCTTTTGAGACATGCTGAGAGCACCGTTGTCATGCTGGCTGTGAAGCCTGGTGCCTGGTTGACCGGAGATCAAGGCCAGCGGGAACGCATCCCCGGCCGTCACGGACCCCCGGGAGCACGGCTGGTTCCAGAATGCGTGCCCGGGACAATCCGGAAGGTCGAATCCAGCTACGGTCTCCGAAAAAAGTTCGATCCTGCCACTTGGCGTCGGACGCGGGCGGGTCTCGGGATCCGCCCTGAATTCCGAGAGAAAAATCCTGTCCGGCGAAGGATCCGGCAGTTCGACGATGTCGCCGGCCATGAAGGTTTTCCAGTCCGGAAGTTCGATTCCCGCGTTCCTTCCCGCATCGCGGGTCTCCTCCCAAAGACGCCCGAGCCAGCCATCGGCCGACAGTCCGTCGGTGAATTCGTCCCGCGAACCGAGCCGTTCCGACAACTCGGCGTAGATCTCGAATTCGACCCGCGCGTTTCCGGGAGGCCGCGTAATCCGAGGCATCGGAACGAGGATGTTGTCGGACTGCCCGGCACCGAAGTCGGACCGCTCAAGCGGGGCCGCAACGGGCAGGACGATGTCGGCGTGACGGGCGGTCGCGGTCCAGTTGACCTCGTTGACGATGATGGTCTCCGGTTTCTGGAACGCCCGGCGCAGGCGATTCAGATCCTGGTGATGGTGAAACGGGTTGCCGCCTGCCCACCAGACCATGCGAATGTCCGGAAACCGGAGTGTCCTGCCTTCGTAGCGATAACTGGCGAGAGGGTTGAGCAGCATCTCCGAGATCATTGCGACCGGAATGAAGGTCTCGATCCGGTTTTCGCCCTGGGGGAACGATCCCCATCGAAACGGCCGGTCGATATTGCCGATGTGCCCATTCACACCATAGGCAATGGTGTACCCGCCTCCCGGAAGCCCGATTTGGCCCAGGATCGCCGCGAGGGTCACGGTCATCCACAACGGTTGCTCGCCATGGTCGGCACGTTGAAGGCCGGCGGCGCAACTGATCATCGTGCGCCCACCAGCCATTTCCCTGGCCAGTCGACGGATTCTTTCGGCATCGAGCCCCGACTGCCGCGAGGCCCATTCGGCATCCTTGGGCACGCCGTCGGAATCCCCGCGCAGATAGGCAGAGACCTTTTCGAAACCGACCGTGTAGCGATCGAGGAATTCCTGATCGTGCAGGCCTTCGGTGACCAGGGTATGCGCGATTCCCATCATGATCGCGGTATCGGTGCCCGGGCGTGGAGGGTGCCACTCGGCATCGAGCCGGGAATCGGCATCGCTCCTGAGCAATCGGCATCGCTCCTGAGCGGGCTGATGTTGACGAACCGGACGCCATTCCGGACGCAGTCGTCGAGATTGCCCGCCATCCTGTGCCTCGACGCGCCCCCGTCGCAAATCTGCATGTTTCGCATCGGCAGGCCACCGAACAGCACCACGAGGTCGCTATGTCGGGAGATCACCGACCACCGGGTGGCGTCGGCAACATGCTGCCGAAAACCGTCACCGACGATGTGCGGAAGAGCGACCAGCGCTGCATTGAAGCTGTAGTTTCCTTTCGAGCTGACGAATCCGCCCTGGGCATTCAGGAAGCGCTTGAGCTGGGACTGAGCGTGATGGAAGCGCCCGGCGCTCGCCCACCCGTATGAGCCCGCGAAGATGGCCTCGTTGCCGTGTTGCGACCGGACGCGTATCAGCTCTGCGGCGATCAGGTCCATGACTTCGTCCCACGAGACCTCGACGAAAGGCGACCGCCCGCGCTCTCCGCCCCGGCCTTCCAGCCAACCGGCGCGAACCGCGGGGTTGAGTATCCGCGCAGTCCCGTTCAGGCTGCCGGCGATGTTGTCGTTCAGAGGGGACGGATCCGGGTCGGACGGATGTCCTCGGACCGACGTCACCCGGCCGTCGACCGTTGTGACGAGCCCGATTCCCCAATGGCTCGAGGTGAGCACCTGTTCGAGTGTTCCGTCCACGTCGGTCATCCCCGGTTTGCCCGTCGATGAAAACGCATGGCATATCGCGCGCGAATTGTCATTGGCCTCGCCTGCCAGGACATGGCTGTTCGTATCGGCTTTCCCGGCCGGGTGCCCCCTGGCTGGCCGTGGCAGGACGCCCGCGCCCGGCCACACGCGCGCGATGCAACGGTGGCCGGAGAATTCCGCGAACCGGGTATCTGCAGCTCACATCGGTGTTCCCGACGCTGCCTCGACGCCTTCGCGCGACACCACGTTGAGCCGGCGCCCGGACACTCTCCATACTGCCCGTGCAAAAAAATGAAGCCCAACGAGAGTAGAGTGACGAAGACCAGGGCTGTCGTGTCTTGCAGCGGGCTGAATTGCAGGCCGAGTTCCGTATCGAGGCCCATTGTCCAGCCGGTCACCTTGAAGATCAGGCTTACGCCTTGTCCAAGGCCAGTTCCTTTGGTGCCAGGTCCCCGATCGAGGATTCTCCGGCTTCCGCCTTCCGGCGCCTCTCGGTTTGCGCCGTGGCCGGCAGGGGCGTGTCGAAGGTATAATCCGGATCGGACTTCTGGCGCTCCCATATGTCGAGCATCTCGCGCCAGGCTCCACGCAGACTGCGCGGTTCGGGCATGTCGTCCTTGATTTCGGCGGCCAGCGCGGGAAGGTTGTAGCAGGGTATGCCGGCATACATGTGATGCTCGGTGTGCCAGTTCATGTGCCAGTAGAGGAATTCCACGAACCTGGGCAGGTGCATCGACCGCGTGCTCTTGCGGAAGTCGGTCGTGTGCTCCATCAGCCCGCAATGCTGGGGGAGGCCGACGAAGTAACTGAGCCAAATCGCGATAAAGCTGGGAATGGTGATAATGAGCGGCACGACCCAGAGGCCGGTCGGGATCGACACGACGAGCACCGCACCGTGGAACGCCAATAGCGCGCGCGACCACCACCTTGAGCGGCGGTGCTGGTTCGGCTGGTCGTCGTGGAGCGCCTGCCGCCACTCGTTGGCCGGGATCTCGGTCGAACCGACCTTGCCGATCGCATCGAGAATCGTGACCCAGATCGCCGACAGAATCCCGCCCTTGCTGAATGTGCGTCCCGGCTGGGTCAGCAGGTTGACTGTGAAAAGCTGCAGAAGGAAGGTGCGGCCCACGTTGGGATGCAGCGGCAGCAGGACTTCACGGTCGCCCTCCGGGTGCAGCGTGTAACGGTGGTGATAGGTGTGGCTGGCCGCATAGTCGAACGGGTTCCACCAGCTGATCATGCTGAAGAGATACAGGAAAAACTTGTTGAGCCACCTGGTCTTGAACACCGTTCCGTGGCCAAGTTCGTGGACAGCGGTGCCGCTGAAGAAGCTTGCGATCGTACCGTGGGCGAACAGCGCCACAAGAAAGGCGATCCAGAGGCCCTGCGCCCAAGTCAGATAAACCGCCGCACCCGTCAGGCAGAAGAGGCCGAAGTGCCCGCCGGCCTGCATCCAGCCCTGCCGGTCGCTACGCTTTGAAAGCTCGCGAAACCGCGCAGGTGCCAACCTGGAACGGTACCATTGGACGTTCAGGTTCTCCCGAACTTCGGAAAGGGGTTCGTAATCCATGTCTCACCTTCCAGTTTTCGCCGAAAATACTACCCATTTTCCGGAAGTCCACCGCTGGCGCGACCTCGTATTGCCCGGGTGAAGCGACCGACGGACCGAGCCTGCCCGTGCGGCCAGCCGCCGACAACCGGCGCGGCATTGGCGGTCGTCGGAAAGGGCAAAGGTCAAACCGGCGAAATCCGACCCCAGCCCGAACGCTTCCAATTTTCCATTCATGGGTTCAAATACACGGGAACGAACCACTACGTGAATCAGCACCAATTGCTGGCGTTCACGTGGTGTACCAGGCGATCGGCCAGGAACGACAGGGGAGGGGTAGACGATTCTCGACGTGCCTTACGGCCCCTTCCCGGGTAAGCGGATTCCCGGATTCGTGCCATTCGCCCTGTTCGCGGTCGTCGGACCGGCGGGACCCGGATGGGCCGCGCGGTTGGGTTGCGGCCCGGGAGATCACACGCGACATGTTTCGTGACCCCTCGATTGCTCTCCTCGCCGTTGGCCAGACGCTGCAGTGGGCCGGCATCTTCTACATATTCCCGGCCCTGCTGCTGCGCTGGGAGCAGGACCTGGGCTGGTCAAAGGCCGACCTCACCGCGGCCATCACGATCGCAGTGCTGGTTTCGGCCTTCGCTTCCCCGCTCGCCGGAAAGATCATCGATCGCGGAAAAGGCCCGGTTCTGCTGGCGGGGTCCGCCGTCATCGGCGGCACCGGCCTCCTGATCCTGGCAGCGGTCGCGGCGCGCTGGCAGTTCTACGCAGTCTGGGTCCTCATCGGCATCGCCATGGCGGGATGCCTCTACGAGCCCTGTTTCGCCCTGGTGACCCGCGCCCGGGGGAGAGACGCCAAGAAGGGGATCATCCTGATCACCCTGGTGGCCGGTTTCGCAAGCACGATCAGCTTCCCGGTGACCTATGCGCTGGCAGAACACCTGGGCTGGCGCGGCGCATGCGTCACCTTCTCGGCCGTCGTTGTCCTCGTCGCCGCACCCATCACCTGGACCGGGGCGTACAGGCTGGAACAGTCAAGGAAGCCCCCCGATGCTTCGCCATCGGCAGCGGCGGCAGGCAGGGGGTTCCTCGGCAGGAGGGCCTTCTGGTTCCTGGCCCTGGCTTTCAGTTGCACAGCGATAGCACATGGCGCCGCCCTGCATCACCTTTTGCCCCTGCTGGACGAACGGGAGGTTCCGCCGCAGACCGCCGTTCTTGCCGCATCATTCATCGGCCCGATGCAGGTCACGGGCAGGCTTGCCGTGATGGCCTCGGGAAGCTACCTCTCCCACAACGCCGTGGCGGTCCTGATTTTCTGCATGCTGGGCGTGGCCATGCTGATGCTCCTGATCAGCGGCATCTCGCCGGCATTCCTGCTGGCATTCGTGGTTTTCTTCGGCAGCGCCTGGGGCGCGGTGAGCATTCTGCGGCCATTGCTCGCGCGCGACATTCTCGGTGAGGAAGATTTCGGTGCCAAGTTCGGCGCACTGGCCATGCCGTTCCTGGCCGGAGCCGCCCTGGCGCCATTCCTGGGTTCGCTCATATGGGAAGCGGGTGGTTACGACACGGTACTGATCGTCCTGATCGGAGTGACCGGGGTCGGTCTTGGCCTGTATCATGCTGCAAACCGCGCGGCGCGAACCGGCAGGGACAGGGACGGGCCAGCATAGGTCTATCCGTTCGGGAGACCGCTTTACTCCCGGAGAGCCGGCACGTCTGCAACCGGACCGGGTGAATTGATCGGGCGGCAAGGACCGTGACACGCATTTTCGCGGCCGCGCGTGCAGGCTCCCGGCAGGGTCGAGAGGTCCCGAACGTTCCGGTCTCACGGACCGCGTGGGCAGCAGGCCACGCACCGTCGATGAACGCGGGTGTCCGCCCACTCCCGGAGGCTTCCGGGCAGATGACAGGCCGTGATCCACTCACATGCGCCGCATCAACAGCCTGCCGGAGCAATGGCCTGATCCCGGTCACCTGAACCACCTTGCGCCGGCAGCATTCCCGAACGCAAGATCAGGGCAACCGCGGGGCCGAGACCGTTGACACCCTGGCCGTGCAAAAGGGGAACGGGCGTTTCCCCGAGCAAGATCACACGGGCTCCCGGCAACCGGGATGACTCCGGCCGGTCAAGATCGATCACGACCATCAGGGCAACCCGTTCACAGGTCGGGGCCTCGAGGATTCCGATCTGCCTCGCTTCGATTGCGCCCGGTTTCGAACCGGACCTTCGTGACAGCGACCGCGCGACGACGATGCCATCGTTTTCACTCAGGACGACCTGATCATCGCCGACCAGGGATGCGCCCAGTGAAATCAGCTCGATCGCGAGGCTGGACTTCCCTGCTCCCGATTTCCCGATCACGAGAGCTCCCCGGCCGCAGAGTTCCACGCAACTGCCGTGAACCGTCGGCGGCAGCGACCGGGATGCAGGCCCCTCTTCCGCCACGCGGCCCTCGTCGAAGTGCTCTGCTGTCCGGGTCACACGGGATGTTCGCGTATTCATTCCGGCTCCCTGTCAAATCTGCCCTGTCGATATTCAGGCAATCGCTGGTCGGATGTACACCGGATATCGAAAAGCGGGTCATTTCATCAACTTTATCGTTAACGCATTTCCGAATCGACGCATTTGCCCGTGCCAAGCCGACACGGGGCTGTTATGACCTCTCCAGACGCGGAATTTTGCGCGGGCGATCACCGGGGAATCCCCCATTGCGACTTGGGTGTCTGCCGGGTCACGGGACGCGACAGCAGCCACCTGTAATCGAGGAGATTCTGAATGAGGTCGGGGCGCATCTTCCCTGAAGTCGGCGAACTCCACCACAATCTCGCGAACCCGGCGTTGGTGGAAATGGCTGTCCGGAAGGGCGAAGCCGCCCTCGGACCCGGCGGTTGCCTGTATGTCAAGACCGGGACGTGCACCGGACGCTCGCCAAAGGACAAGTTCATTGCCAGGGAGCCAGGATTCTCGGACCACGTGTGCTGGGAACGGAATTCCTCCATGGACCCGGTCGGGTTTGCAGCGCTCTACGAGGACCTGCTCGATCACATCAGGCATCGGGCGGGATTTGTTCAGGACCTGTTCTGCGGCGCCGACCCCCGGTTCCGGACAGGTGTCAGGGTGGTCACGACACGGGCATGGCATTCGCTCTTCATCAGGCATCTGCTGAGAATTCCCGGCCCGGGCGAGCTTCGCGACTTTGATCCCGGCTGCACGGTCATCAACTGTCCGGATTTCACCGCTGACCCCGGTCGGCACGATTGCCGATCCGGTGTGGTCATTGCGATGTCCCTCCAGCACCGGCTGATCCTGATCGCCGGCACTGAATACGGCGGTGAAAACAAGAAATCGGTCTTTTCCTTCCTGAACTACTTCCTGCCGGATCAGAACGTCATGCCCATGCATTGCTCGGCAAATCATGTCACGGGATCCCCCGACGATTCCGCGGTTGTCTTCGGACTGTCCGGCACGGGCAAGACGACGCTTTCGGCGGACCCTGAACGCACACTTGTCGGCGATGATGAACACGGCTGGTCAGAGCACGGGATCTTCAATCTCGAGGGAGGATGTTACGCAAAGCTGATCGACCTGAATCCTGCCACCGAGCCCGAGATTCATGCAGCGTCGCGCATGTTCGGTACCGTGGTCGAAAATGTCGTCTTCGACCCTGGCAGCAGGCTTCCGGACTATGGCGATGACAGCATCACCGCGAACACGCGGTCGGCATATCCCCTCGCCTCCATTCCCAATGCTTCTCCGACGGGTCTCGCGGGTCCGCCGAAACACATCGTGATGCTGACCTGCGACGCTTACGGCGTATTGCCTCCGATCGCGAAGCTTTCGCCCGACCAGGCCGTTTTTCACTTCCTGTCCGGATTCACGTCCAAGGTTTCCGGGACCGAGCGCGGCGTGACCGAGCCGAGACCGACATTTTCCGCCTGTTTCGGTGCGCCGTTCATGCCGCGCCGACCGGAAGACTACGGAAAGCTGCTGCGATCGCGCATGACCGAGGCGGGTTCGCGGTGCTGGCTGATCAACACCGGCTGGACAGGCGGGGCCTACGGGGCCGGTTCACGGTTCCCGCTCGACGTCACCCGACGCCTGCTTTCCCTTGCGCTCAACGGCCAGCTCGAACGCTGCACCTTCCGCAGGGATGAGCATTTCGGGCTGGAAACTCCCGCGTCGGCGCCGGGGATCGACAAGACCCTTTTCGTTCCGCGCGAAACCTGGCCGGACCCGAGAGCATACGATCAGGCAGCCACCATGCTCCGCATGATGTTTCTCAACAACTATGAACAACTCGGAACGAATGTCGGGCGCGCTGCCGTTACCGAACTTCGGGCAATCGGCTGATTCGGGCGGGTGACGGGAGACATCCCTCCGGAGCCAACGCCAGCATGCGGCCGTTGCCTGCATTGCCCTTTCATTTCCGTCCCGGTATCGCGGAAAACCTGCCGGAACTCCTGACGACACCGGCTCAATTCCCGACGGCCCGATCATGACGCAGATTCCGACCCCGATTCCCGATCTCCCCGCCCTCTGCACGGAGGCTGTCGTGAGCGCGACGCAGGTCAGGGACGCGCTGGTTCACCGCGTTCGCGGCAAATGCCTCGCCGGTGGACGGGTTGACGGCCATGCGCTCGAGGCGCAACAGACCCTGGCTCACGGGCTGTCCTGGTTCGCGACATACGTCGATGTGCTCCAGCGGTTGGCCGGCTGGTCGCGGGACCTGGAGGCCCGCGGCGGTCTCGGAGACCTCGAGCAGCTGATCCTTCAGATCGCGTTCGGCGAATACCTTGGCCAACTCGTCGGCGGACTGCCGATGTCGCAAGGGGAATTCGTCAGGTTCCATGACTTCGGCCTCGACGCCGACGCCGTTGCGCCGCTTGAAGGCGGTTCCGCGCGCATGCTGATCGTGAATGGCAATTCGGACGCGGCCCGAAAGCGGCTTGCCGAACTGATCGAAGACCGCGTCGGCGTCTCGGTATTCGGTTCCGACGGGCTTTCCGGGGACCTTGAAATCGTCCGTGACCAGTTCCGGCGTTTCGCCGGCGACAGGATCGCGCCACATGCCCAGCAGTGGCACCTCGAAGACAGCCTGATTCCCATGGACGTCATTCAGGAAATGGCAGAACTCGGGGTGTTCGGCTTGACGATTCCGGAAGATCACGGTGGGGCGGGCATGTCGAAAACCGCCATGTGCGTGGTCTCGGAGGAACTTTCGAGAGCCTATATCGGCGTCGGTTCGCTTGCGACCCGGACGGAAATCGCCTCTGAACTGGTCCTTTGCGGTGGAACTGAAGCGCAGAAGGCACGGTGGCTTCCGGACTTGGCATCCGGCGCCGCCATCCCGACAGCGGTGTTTACCGAGCCTGGCACCGGGTCCGACCTGGGGTCGCTGACAACCCGTGCGGAACGATCCGGCGATTTCTACCTGGTAACCGGAAACAAGACCTGGATCACGCACGGATCCAGGGCCGGAATGATGACCCTGCTCGCCCGAACCGACCCCTCAACGGCCGATCACTCGGGCCTGTCGATGTTCCTGATCGAAAAGACCCCCGGAACACCGGACTCGCCCTTTCCGGACAGCGGAATTTCCGGAAGCGAAATCGGGGTGATCGGATACCGTGGAATGAAGGAGTACGAAATCGCGTTTGACGGGTTCCAGGTTCCTGTCGGAAGTCTTCTTGGCGGGCAGGAAGGCCAGGGATTCAGGCAACTGATGCGGACCTTCGAATCCGCAAGGATTCAGACCGCCGCGCGCGCCGTAGGCGTCGCGCAATCGGCACTGGACGTCGCGCTCGACTATGCGATCGGGCGCGTCCAGTTCGGCAAACCCATTATCCGGTTTCCGCGCGTGTATGCGAAACTTGCGATGATGACCGCGGAGATCATGGCCGCCCGGCAACTGACCTATCACGCGGCCAGAAAGAAGGATTCCGGAGAACGGTGCGATCTGGAAGCCGGAATGGCAAAGCTCCTTGCGGCGCGCGTTGCCTGGTCCTCTGCAGATAACGCGGTCCAGATTCACGGCGGAAACGGATTTGCAGAGGAATACGCCGCAAGCCGAGTCCTGTGCGATGCGAGAATTCTCAGCATATTCGAAGGGGCGGCCGAGATTCAGGCGCACATCATAGCGAGGCGGCTACTGGAGGCGTGAATCCGGGACGTCTCCCGGTCTCATCCCCGCACGTGATCGTTCCGGTCAGGCGAGTCGAATTCGCGACGCAGACGATCGACAAACCGGTTCCTTGCGGCGGGCGGCGGCCGATTCCCGATCGCCGGCACGAGCCGGGTCTCGATGAAGTGACCGGTCGTTTTCAATCCTTGCAGGACTTCGTCCGGAGTTCCGGATACCGGCGAAGCGGGCGCCAGGTTTCTTCCTCGATGCAAAAACCGCGGAAGCGGCAACAACCTGTCCGCGTATTTCGCCCCGGCATCGCGACAGACCGCCCGGCCTGATTTCGGGGAGACGTAGACAAGATCCGAAGTCAGGCCGGTCACCGCACATGTTTCGAGGTCCAGGCCGTAGCCGAGCTCTTCAAGGAGCCGTTTTTCCCAAATGACATAGGCGGCCGGCCAGTTCCCGCCGGATTCGAGCAGGTCGAGGAAGGCGACGGTTTCGTCATAGAGATCAGGCAGCGCCATTCTGTCCGGGAACGCAAAACTGACCAGGGAAGCGACCGAACCGAGGGCGCCCAGTCCCGCGCGATCCAAGAGGACCCGGCTCCTGGAGCGTTTCAGCTCGACCCGGTAGGTGCCCAACTGGTCCTCGAGCCTCGCCCGCCATTCCAGTTCGACCTGAGTTCCGATCTGAAGGATCGGCGACAATTTCGAGCGCGCTCCCCCGTGCACCAATCCGGCGTGGCGACCACGCGACCGCGTCAGGGCTTCGACGATCATGGCAGATTCGCCGTGTGCCCTCCTGGCCACGATCACGCCTTCGTCACGCCATTCCACGGCACCTGCGTCCTGGCCAGTTCAACCCATGTCCCCGCTTCGGGAAATCCTCCGACCAATACCGATCATCGAAAGGTCTTCGCATGCAGCAGACCTGCCGTTCACGTCGACGAAGCGGCAGACCGGCGCGCACCGGACACATGTCGCCAGAGGGAGCACCCTCGTTCGCTTTCCGTTTCAACCTGTCGTTCTTCAACAATCGAGACCCGGTGTGTCCAGGAGATGCCGCGCCTTCTTGTCCTCGATCTCGATGATCCAGAGATCGGGATCGATCTGTCTTTGCCGAGACAGCGAGGCATCGGCTGCCGCGTCGTCACCTTCGAAAAAGGCCGACCACATCCGTCCTCCGTCTCCGGATACGGTACGCTGAAAGACCTGCGCCCTCCCGTCAAGCGTGCTCAACTTGACCATGACCGCTCCGGCTGTCCGGTCGCCTTTCGCGTTCACGAATGCCGGGACACCTTCGTGCTGCAGGCGCCGCAAATACGCCCCCACCCAGAATTCGGTCGTCAGCCTTTCCACGTCCTGCCCCGATACGGCTCACTTCGCCATTTCCTGGCCCGGGCCGCGTCCGACGGACGACTCCCGGTTCCGCTCCGGCCGAACCTGAACCCGGAGCAAAAGGTGGGCGTCGATTCCGAGCAGCTTCCGGAGTTCGGACCTCGACGACGACCCGATTGTCCTGATCGTCCGGCCTCGGGGGCCCAACAGGATTCCGCGATGACCCGCCCGGTTCACGGAGACCTGCTGTTCAATTCGAACCGACCCGTCCTTCAGGACGTCCCAGGAAACCGGATCGACCCTAAGTCGGTAGGGCAACTCCTGGTGAAGGTGCAGAAGAATGTGCTTGCGCGTCAACTCGGCAGCAAATCGCTCGGGAGAAAGGTCGGATGACTGGTCTTCCGCGTACAGCCAAGGGCCGGCCGGCGCCACCGACTCGAGCCAGTCCTGCAGTCGTTCGACGCCGGAACCGGACCGGGCTGAAACCATGAACGTCATGGAGAACCCGGACAGATCGTTGAGGTCGGCCGAAAGGCGAAGAAGCTCGGGCTTCCTCACCAGATCGACCTTGTTGATGACAAGTGCCGTTCCCGGCACACGCATCTGCCGGGGTTCCTCCGGATCGCGGGTTCGAACCGTTTCCATCTTCTCGGCGAGCCCCTGGACGATCATTCGCGCGCCCGCAGTGACACCCTTCCGGGCGTCGACGACGAAAAGGGCGACATCCGAGTCCCAGACGGCGGTCCAGGCATCCTGGACCATTGACCTTTCCGGTACGCGCCGCGCCCTGAACAGGCCGGGCGTGTCGATCAGCACGAGTTGAATTTCGCCGCGATTCCTGATCCCGCGAACGTTGAATCTCGTGGTTTGGGCCTTGTGAGTCACAACTGAAATCCTGGTGCCCACGACCCGGTTCATCAACGTCGACTTCCCGGAATTGGGCTCACCGACGAGGGCAAAGACTCCGCAACGTTTCCGGCTCACCTGCCCGTGTCCCTGTCCAGGGATGCAAGAACCGCCGCCGCCGCCGCGCGCTCGGCAGAACGGATGGTCGGGCCGCGCGCCGAAGCAGCCTGCCCGTCGGCAAGGCTCGCCCGGACAACAAATACCGGCGCGTGCGCAGGCCCGCTGCGGCCGATTTCCTCGTACTTCGGCAACGGCAATCCACGGGCGAGCGCCCATTCCTGGAGCTCGCTCTTGAAATTGGCTACGGTCGAACCGATGCCGATTCCGGCATGGGTTTCCCAAAGCCGCAGCACCAGCGTGCGCGCGGCCTCGAAGCCGCCATCCCGGTATACGGCTGCGACCAGTGCTTCAAGGGCATCTGCCAGGACAGACGAGGGGATCACGCCGTCTGGTTGTTTGATCGACTTGTTCACCCTGAGCACGGATTCGAGACCGATGCTTCGCGCAATGCGTACGCATGTTTCCCCGCACACGAGCGCGTTCAACCGTACCGCCAGTTGCCCTTCGCTCGCGGAGCGGTCGCCGTCATACACGGTTTCGGCAATGACCAGCGCGATAATCCGGTCACCAAGGAACTCCATTCGCTGGAAGCTTCGCGCCTCGTCACTTCCGATCGAAGGATGAGACAGGGCCCGGTCGAGCAGTTCCCGATTCCCGAATGAGTATCCGATGAGGTCCGAAAAACGCCGCAGCCTGTCCGCCTGACTCACTCGAGCCTCTTGAAGTACCGATCGGACCGCCATGACCAGAATGCCAGGATCCATGACCCTGCCGAGGAAAAGATGACCCTGTCGGCCCGCCCGATCAGGTTCTCGAACGGGACGAATCCGACGCCACCCACGTTTTGCGGGAACCGCCCGTCCTGGGAATTGTCCCGATTATCCCCGACGAAGAGATAGTGATTGTCCGGAACGTGGTAGACAGGCGTGTTGTCCGAATAGCTGTGACCGATATCGAGAACCGCATGACGGACCCCGTTGGGAAGCGTTTCCTCGTAAAGGTCCTTTTCGCAAATGGAGCCGCCGATGCCGGATATTTCCTTGCAGCGGGGCAGGTTGCCGACCGGGCCCTGCGGCGCCCTCAGTTCCTTGAAAACGCCATTCGGCTCCAGGTGAAGTTCGACATCATTGATGATCAGTCGCCCGTCGGACATCTTGACCTTGTCTCCGGGCACCCCGATCAGCCTCTTGATGAAATCCCTGCCATCAACCGGATGCTTGAAGACGATGATGTCCCCGGGCTCCGGTTCGTCGCCGAGAATTCTCCCATCCAGGTCCTGAGCGAACCAGCACAGGTTAAAGCTGCCGAGATTGGGGCATGACGCCCAGGAATACCCGTAGGCCATCTTGTTCACGAAGAGGAAGTCGCCAACCAGCAGGGTCGGCTTCATCGAGCCCGAAGGTATCCAGAACGGCTGGAAGAAAACGGACCGTATCACGCCGGCAATGAGCAATGCATAGACGATCGTCTTGGCGGATTCCCAAAGCCAGCCGGATTCCTTTTCCGAAGAGCGCGAAGTCCTGTTCGCCATTACCGATCCCCGAATTGCCGCCGCCTGCTAGATGGAGTCTTCACGCGGTGTCGTCAACCGTTGCCGACCCTGGCGCATCGGCCATGCAGATCATGTCGCCCTGTCGCCAGGCAGCCGAGATGCCCGACCGACGGCCGGCATGGCGCCTCCGCGGCCCCGGACTCCGGACCGGAGGCCCGGAGATCATCGAAACCCGGCAGGTAAAACGCCATTCCGGACGGCCTCCACCGATCAGGACACCCGCGGTACCCGAGGCCGCCCTTCCTTCCGGAGAGGTCCGCGCACGCAACGGCATGTCGCGACGAAAGAAGGAAAAGGACAAACGGGGTTCCGTTCTCGATTTCAGGGAACAGTCCGCCTGGATAAGGTCATGCGACCCCTTCCCCGAGCGTCTCGGACCGTGCCTCCTGCATCAGCGCTCTCATCCTCCGGACGACACTGTCGAGTCCCGAGAATATGGCTTCCCCGATCAGGAAATGACCGATGTTCAGTTCCTGGACCTCCGGCAGCGCGGCGACCGGCTTGACCGTATCGAACGTCAATCCGTGGCCGGCATGGATTTCCAGGCCGATCGACGCGCCGAATTCCGCCATGGCCACAATCGCGTCCAGCTCGCGGTCCCGGTCCGCGATCCGTCCTTCGTTATGCGCATCGCAATAGGCACCGGCATGCAGTTCAACCACATGTGCCCCGATGCGCGCAGCGGACTTCAATTGACGCCTTTCCGCCGCGACAAAGAACGAAATCCGGCATCCAGCGTCCTTGAGCGGCCCGATGAACCGGGCAAGGCGGTTTTCGTCACCGGCGACATCGAGACCTCCTTCCGTCGTGCGCTCCTCGCGTTTCTCGGGGACAATGCACACGGCATGCGGTCGATGGCGAAGCGCAATCTCGAGCATTTCCCCGGTTGCCGCCATTTCAAGGTTCAATGGCACGGACAGATTCTTCATGAGAAGATCGATGTCCCGGTCGGTGATGTGCCTGCGATCCTCCCTCAGGTGCGCGGTGATGCCGTCGGCACCCGCGGTCTCCGCCAGCTTTGCCGACCTGACAGGATCCGGGTAGTCGCCCCCGCGCGCGTTCCGGACCGTGGCGACGTGGTCGATGTTGACCCCGAGGCGCAGCCGGCGGCGTGTACTTCCGAGAAACAGTGTCATGTCAATCTCCCTTCGGCATTGTCCGCGGCCTGGTCATTGGACTCCGCCTCCTGCAGCACTTCCCGGCGCCGCGAGAACCTGAGCCTTCGCCGCCTCTGGTAGGCCTCGATCAACGGTTTGGAAACGAAGAAAACCGCAATTGACGTCACGAGACCGGAAATCAATCCGCCGATGCTGTAGGGGAGCAATATTGACCCGGCCAGCTCCTTGACGCCTTCCCATGACGTCGGCTCGGATTCGACCAGATTGAGCAGGTTGCGCTTGACATCGCCTGCAGCCTCTTTGAACGCGTGCCGGGCTGCGCTGAGCGGAGTCTGGTCGTTGGCCGTTCCCAGGAGCGTATGCCCTATGTTGTAGCTCGCCGCGGCAATCACCGGGAATGTTATCGGGTTGCCGAAGAACGTCCCGATCAGGGACGCAAGAAGGTTGCCGCGCAACAGGAACGCCAGCAAGATGGCGAACCCGATGTGCAACCCGAAAAATGGGGAAAAACAGGCCAGGACCCCGCAGGAAAGCCCCAAAGCAATCCGGTGCGGCGTATCGGGCAAACGCAGGATTCTCCGGAGCGCATAAATCGTCGCGCGACGCCATCCTGACCTGGGATAGATCGATTCTGACACGCGCTCGCGAAAAGACAGCTGTGTACGCCTCTTGAACACCTGTTCCTGCTGTTCTCCCAAACTGAAAGCGTTGTTGTGCGCCAGTTACGCCGGCCTGGCAACGGACGTTTTGGGTTTCGGCGATCGACCGTGAATGCGCTTGTGCACGACGACATCCGATTCCGCGTCAAGGGCGCGCTGTATGTTGTACAGATGTTCGACATCGCGGACCTCGATTTCGAATTCCATACGGTAGACGTCGGATTTGCGGTCGGTGAATTTCAGGTTCGAGATGTTTGAATTCTGTTCGCCAAACAGGGTGCAGACCCGCCCAAGGACCCCGGCCGAATTGGCCATCGTGACATCGAGGTGGGCCTTGTGGTTTCCGGTATTCTTGCCCTCGGTCCACCGCAAGTCGATCCACCGTTCCGGCTGGTTCTCGTATTCGGCGAGTTTTTCGCAATGAATAACGTGGACCTTGACCCCGTTTCCCCGCTGGGAAATGCCGACTATCCGTTCGCCGGGCAGCGGACGGCAACAAAAGGTCCTCAGCCTGTTCTGACCTTCCGGCAAGCCCGAAATCTTGCAGGCCGTCTGGACCTTCTTTTCGACAGAATCGACCAACTCCGGATAAAGGACCTTGATTAGTCTTTCCCCGTTGATTTTCATTTGCCCCATTTTCGCAAGCAAATGCTGGGCACTTTTCTCTCCGAGCGCCGCGGCGGCAGTCGAAAGCGCCTTGTCGGTCAACCGCTTGTTGATGCGTTCCAGGGTTGACCGCGCCAGTTCCCTGCCCAGGCGGATGTCGCTTTCCATCTTCTCGGTCTTGACTGCCCTGCGAATCGCAGACTTCGCGCGCCCGGTAACCGCCATGTCTTCCCAGTTGGCGTTGGGTCTCTGGTTGTCGGCGGTCAGAATCTCGACCGTCTGCCCATTTTTCAGACGAGTGGACAAGGGAACCCGTTTGCCGTCCACCTTGGCGCCAACACAGGTCATCCCGACGGCCGTGTGCACCATGTACGCAAAATCGACCGGCGTCGCGCCCTTGGGAAGCCTGATCACCCTCCCCTTCGGCGTGAAGCAGAAGACCTGGTCACTGTACATTTCGAGCTTGACGAATTCGACCAGGCTTTCGTGGGGTTCTTCGCCAAAATTCTCCGTCAGGTTCCTGATCCAGTATCCGGGATCCTCGGTCGTCTTGAGCTCGACAGGTAGCCCGTCCCGGTACGACCAGTGGGCGGCGACCCCGATTTCCGCGTTCAGGTGCATGTCCCTGGTTCTGATCTGGATTTCGACGATATGCCCGTACTTGCCCGAAATCACGGTGTGAACGGAACTGTAGCCGTTTGATTTCGGATGGCTGACGTAATCCTTGAACCGGCCCGGGACGGCCTTCCACTTGAGATGGATCGCGCCGAGTGCCTTGTAAATGTCATCCACATTGGTGGTTATGACCCGGAATCCCAGGACATCGCTCAGGGCCGAAAAGTCCCGTTTTTCCTCGTTCAGTTTCCGCCAGGCCGAATAGGGTTTCTTCGCGCGGCCCTCGGCTTCGGCCTCGACCCCCACCTCTTCAAGCTTGTCCCTTATTTCGCTGATGATCTCTTCCATGAGATTCGGATGTTCCCGCCTCATCTTGGCGAACCTGACAAGAAGAGCCCGATGTTCGCTGGGGTACAATTCCCTGAACGCCAGATTCTCCAGCTCTTCCCGCATCCACTGCATGCCCATGCGCCCGGCAAGCGGGGCATAGACTTCCATGGTTTCCCTGGCTTTCCTGGTCCGTTTTTCGGCGGGCAGGTGCCTGATCGTCTTCATGTTGTGCAGGCGGTCCGCGAGCTTCACCACGATGACCCTTGGGTCCCTGGAAACCGCAAGCAGGAGTTTCCTGAAATTCTCCGCTTCCTTTGCCTCCATTGACACGGTCGAAATGTTCGTCAGCTTGGTCACGCCGTCGACAAGACCAGCGATCGTCGTGCCAAACCGCGTGGACAGTTCCTCCTCGGTCGACCGGGTGTCTTCCAGCGTATCGTGAAGGAGGGCCGTCACGATCGTGGTGTCGTCCAACCTCTGGCCGGCAAGAATCGAAGCAACGGCACAGGGATGGGAGAAATAGGGTTCTCCCGACTGGCGCGACTGCGACGCATGCATTTGCTTGCTGTACAGATAGGCGGAGGTGATCAACTCCGAATCGGAATTCGGATTATAGGACCTGACCCGCCCGGCCAGTTCCTCTGCACTGGTGCAGTACTGGAACTTCCCTTGCACCATGACGCATGGATCCCTGTTCCTCCGGCGATCCCGCGGTCACTCGCGGGACTGGGCCTCGATCAGCTTCCTGAGGATGCTCTCCTCCATCTCCGGGTCATCGGGCTCATCGTCCCGTTCTCCGGACAAGAGCAGAGACAACTGGTCTTCCTCGGGAACATCGATCTCGATTTCGGTCTGGTGGGTTTCGATCGCGGATTCGCGAACCTGTTCAGCCGAAAGCGTTTCGTCCGCGATTTCCCTGAGCGCAATGACGGGGTTCTTGTCGTTGTCCTCCGGAACCGTGATTTCTGCACCGGAAGAGATTTCGCGGGCCCGATGCGCAGCCAGTATGACCAGTTCGAACCTGTTGGGAATCTTGTCGACGCAATCCTCAACCGTAACCCGTGCCATGATTAACTCCAGTCAAGTTGTTGCGGAAAAGCAAGACCTAGTGTTTTTCGGCTCCGAGCGCAACCACCAAGCGACTCTCGACTGTCGATTCCCTGTCGTTTCCCGGCAGGCTGCGGCAAACGGGCCGCGGCAAGGTGGATACGCCTCTGGATTGCTTCGCACGGGTTCGGTACCCAGTGCGTTTTTCAGACCAAGTCGTCGCACGGCGGCCCGGATTGCCGACCTGATCCGAAGCCGGACTATCTGGCAATGCGGCCACCGGCCTTCCCGGATTCCGGAACCGGAGAAAGGCGGCGTGGCGACGGGACGATCGAGGCTGTCACGCCCCGGTCAGGCCGCCGGCGCCAGGCGTTCGATCCTGGTTCGGTGCGCCGTCCTTTTCGCCCGGGCCGGTTCCCGGGCGGACAAGAGGCGATACCGGGTATCCGCTCCGTCGCCGAACGCCTTGCCGGGACGGATCGCCATCTCCGGGCATTTCCCGAACGGCGGTTGACGACATCCGGGAGTTGCCTGCGGCTGACGCCAAGCTTGCGCGCCGCTTCCGCCAGGCTGAGCCACGGCGGCTCCAGGCAGTCGTGCCGCACAGACAAGTCTGGATGAAGCGAATTGGTCATCGGAGTGTTCGCCTCTCCCTGGTGGCAGTCAATCGGGTCAACATACCTGGCATCGTCGTCACCGGGGCGAAAGACCACACGACAGTTGCCCGACACCCGTTCGAACAGGCATTCAAGGTCCTCGTGGCGAAAACCGAGAATCACAACACCTGCGAAACCTGTTACCTCCCGGCGACAGCCTGGAGACTTCCGTTGCCTGGCGCTCGACGCCGTCGGGACTGTTACATGTCGAGTCCCGCCCGAAATCGGTCATCCCTCTGGTCCCAAGTGATTTTCTTGAAGATTCGGTGATGAAGTTCTGCCTGGTCAGAGGCGAGGATGTTGGACACCTGGTACTTCGTTTGATGTTGCTGCGCGAAAAGAGCAGATCGCGCGGCAGCCGCCAGGCGATGTCCAACGTTCAATTTTGGGGCCAATTCCGTTCCCAAAACCCTGCCGGATTCTTTCGAGCCCTCGATTGGCCGAAACCGGGCAAGCCCGAATATCCATGATCGGACACGATCGGGCCTACCGGGAATGTCATGCATCCCCGGCAGAACATTCAGTACACGAGATCCTATTCAATCCACTGATTGACGACATCCATGTTGTTCACGACCCATTCCTCGGCAACGTCCCGTGGGTCCATCTTGTCCCGGCCGATCTTCGGGATCCATTCATTGACGATCGCTTGGTCGAGCTTGATCTGGCTCAAGAACTTCGCCACCGGAGGGTTGCATTGTTCCAGGGACAATGAATAGGCGGCGTAGATTTCGGCGTTCAGGCTGGCGCAGGCGAATGGCGAGGCTTCCAGCCAGAACGGTCTTTTCAGACATGACGTCCGCGCGAAGCTCAAGCCCGGGAATTCGGATTGCGGACGTCACGGCTCCGTGTGAAAGCAGGTCGCGGCAGCGACAGACTTGGTTCGATCAAAGGAGATCCCCGGCGAAACCCGGGCGGCGTTCGGCATCACCTTTTTGACTCCCGAATGATCACATCGGGTCGAAGCTGGTACGTGACGGCCATCGCAGGTCGCGCCACGACAGAATCGCCTTGACCCGACGCATGCAAGCCGGAGCACGTTCGACAACGCCGTGTACCTGGTTTTCCGAATGCCGGGAGGTTGCCGCAGTCCGGCAAGGCAATCTCATGGTTCATGAAGTGAAACCAAGGGAATCCGAAGAATCAGGCATGGCATGAAAGGCGTCATGTTCACTCCCTTCCAGCCAATAGCGCAGCGAACACGATGACGATGCAGCCCGGCCAGAAAAGCCAGCCCGGCACTTCACTGAACACGAGCCATCCGGCGATGACTCCGAAAGGGACCGAAACGGAAAAAAACGGGGAAATCACCAAGGCATCGGAATAGCGAAATGCCTGCACGATCAAGGCCTGCGTCACGAGCAGGCAAATACTCATGATCGTTATGGCCGTGAAAACGGGAACCGAGACAGATTGCCAATTCAGAATTGCCGGAAAACAAAATACGACACCCCCGACGATGGACGAGTAGAACAGGAACTCCAGGAGTTCATCCTTTTCCGCCATCGACTTCAGAATCACGGTGATAACGGCTCCGAGAAATGCCGCGCCGAGGGCTGCGATCCATCCCTTCGGAGAAAGTTGCAATTGCCCAGAGAAATCCTGGGACAAAATGCACATGGTTCCGAACAACATGAGAAAGATGACCCAGGATCTCGAGCGAGTCAGCTTTTCGTGCAGGAAAAACACTGCCAACGGAATGACAAAAAGCGACTCCGTCAAAAGAAGAACGCTCACATCTGCGAGGGGTACAGAATAAAGGGCGACAAACATCAGATAGACTGAAAAGCACCAAATGACTGACCGAATGATGTGAAGCTTTACCTGGTCGAGATTGACTAGTGCGGTGCGTTTTCTTGTGTGGCGAACATACATCAAGGCAAACACCATGACGAAACCAGACACGCTCCTCAGGAACATCAGCTGCGCCTCTGTAACCGTTACAGACATCGATTTCGCAATGACGTCTGCCAGGGTCGCAACCAACATTGCCAATAATATCAAAGAGATACCTATCAGAGTATGATTTTTCGTTCTGATCAACATTATTGATTTAGACTATCGTATTCCTGAAATTCACAACCAATCGTTTTCGAGCGGGCACTTGTGCACTTCTCCAATCTTCCATGACAAGAGCGTGGCGAAGAACGCCAAATCCCCTGCCTGAAGACGACACCATCGCTTCGTCGCCGGAGGTGTCAACGACCCGTTTCACGACTCGGCCGGTTGAGCGGTGGAGAATTTCGTTCCGTACGACGAAAACCAATGAGCCGGTCAGGTTCGCGACGTCACTGGATTTGCCCTGTGCACCGGACCTCGAGGGCTTCGGCAGAGCAACCGAACATGGTCGTCTTCATGACATGAATCACCATCGGCCAGAATTGGCTGCCCCCAAATTCAGTTCTCTCAGACGATTTCAAGCCACTTCATGACCTTGAACCTTACCACGGCGATTCCGGGGGCTGGTTGTCCCGACAAGGGTAGCAGTCAGGCGATTGCCACTGTCCTTCAACATCGCGGAATTCGGATTCAGGGGTACCGCTCAAAGGCGCGTGCTCAGCTCATGCACCCGAAAGCGGCTCGGGTTCAAGAAACAGGGCATTCACCATCAGGATCCACGAACAGGCGCAACTTTCTGGGAGCCGTCCCCCGGAGAACCTGGGAGTGCCTGACATGAAACGTGTTTGAATCAAATCCCCTTTGACTGGTAGCTCGCAACGATCCTCCGGATCGCGACAAAGTACGCCGCTGTCCTCAGATCGGTTATTTCATCACGTTCGTGCCAGGCCTCACTCATGTACTGGTAGCCCTGCCGCATCGTATCTTCCAACCCGGACCTGACCAGTTCTATCTCCCCTGCCCCCCGCTTGTAGCGTTCAACAAACCTCTCCGACAGCTTCACGGGTACATGTGCTTCGGAAAACAGGCGATTCAGTTCTTCGACAAGGAGACTGCCACGCGCCTCTTCCTGCCGGCGCTGCATGCGACCGAACCTGATATGGCTCAGGTTCTTCACCCACTCGAAATACGAAACCGTCACGCCGCCGGCGTTCGCATACATGTCCGGAATGACGATCTTGCCATTGGCGCGGAGCTTTTCATCGGCCTCCGCGGTCACCGGGCCGTTTGCCGCCTCGATTATGAGCGGTGCCTTGATGCGGTCCGCATTCGAACCCGTGATCACGCCTTCGATCGCCGCAGGAACCAGGATGTCGCAATCCTCCTCCAGGAATGCCAGGCCATCTTCCACATATCTTCCCGACGGATATCCGCTTACTCCGCCGTTTTCGGAAATGTACTGGCGCACATCGTCCACATCCAGACCGTCAGCGTCCGTGACCGCACCATCCCTTTCGATGATCCCGGTGATTCTTGCGCCGTTTTCCTGCGACAGGAAGATTGCAGCGTGATAGCCGACATTGCCCAGTCCCTGGACGATGATCCGCTTTCCTTCGATAGTCCCGTCCAAACCTGCCCTCTTGACATCTTCGGGATGACGGAAAAATTCCTCGAGCGCGTACTGGACACCCCTTCCGGTCGCTTCGACCCTTCCGGCGATACCCCCCGCGACCAGCGGTTTTCCGGTCACGCAAGCCCTTGAATTGATATCGGTCGTCGTCATCCTGGAATATTGGTCCGCTATCCAGGCCATTTCGCGTTCGCCTGTCCCCATGTCCGGAGCAGGCACGTTCTGTGCCGGGTGGATGAGATCGCGCTTGATCAATTCGTAGGCGAACCGCCTGGTGATCTGCTCCATCTCGATTTCACTGTATTTCCGCGGGTCTATTCGGAGACCTCCTTTCGAGCCTCCAAACGGGACTTCCATCAGCGCACATTTGTAGGTCATCAAGGCCGAAAGCGCCTCGACTTCGTCCTGCGAGACGGCTTCGTCGTAGCGAATGCCGCCCTTGACAGGCTCAATATGCTCCGAGTGATTGGACCGGTATCCTACGAATGTCTCGACGCGACCTCGGAGCCGAACGCCGAAACGCACGGTGTAGGTGCTGTTGCAGGACCGGATTTCCTCAAGCAGGCCGTCAGGCATTTCAACCAACGCCGCCGCCCTGTTGTACATTTTCTCTACGGAATCACGAAAAGACAAATCGACACCTCCGTTCCTGAGGAACGCCCCCCGCACTGGCCAATACCCTGAGTCACAACAGCCGGATTCCGAAAACGGTCATCGTCGGTCCGACAAAACGAACATTTTCCGCATGGTTCCGCCCGTCTGCTGGAATGCGCCGACACTACCACTCCACCTAGCGGAACGCCATCGGATTTGCCCATCCCGGGGCTCGTTGGAAGAACGCAGGTCAAACAACGGGACATGGACGACAGCTTGACAGTGCCCGCCTCTACCGGGGTTTCGCCTGAACGCGCGGCGGGGAGAATGGGGAAGGGAATCCCGGTGCATGTCATGTCCGGGGGTGTCCCGTCGCAGGTGATGGAAGCCACACGCATGGATTGCGGATCAATTTGAGCAGGACATTCACTCCATCCGGCGACGGTGTCGCAGGCCAATTAGGTTCGGGCGTTCATTTCTCGTCACAGGGCCATCGGGACTCTCCCTCCTCCCCGGAAACGTGAACACAGAGTGGGAACCAGCGGAGTTGAAATGATTCCGGAAACGCCAGTGTGATCATGACCCGATCTATGAAGAGATCACCCAATGGACGTGTGAAACAAGCTCTTGCGCACAGAGGAAAAACCCCGGGATCAACTCGATCTGGAAATCGACGGCCCGGTCACGATGATGCATGCATCTGTTGAAGTTCAGGGACAGGGCAGAGTATTCCGACGGCCGCGAAACCGGCCTGACGGGTGCCGAAGCGTATGCGCTCTGCCGCCATGAAATGGTCCGTCGCGCGACGTCCGCAAGCGGACGTCGCGTGTTCGCCGGGCCGGTCAGGCATCTCGTTCTTGGCGCGGCCGAGAAACCGTGGGATGAGAGATCCTGGCCTTCGAGTTTCCGGGCAAGAAAACACTTGTCGACATCGATTCCGATCCGGAGACCGCCAAGCTGGGCGTGCACTGGCGCGCGGGCCTTGCCGGCCGGTTGCCGGTCGCGACCACAGCTCAAACCCGGCCCGCACCCGTCACCAGCCAAGGCAACTCGGCTTATTTGCCGCCGAAATTGGCGACGACCGGTCCCGATCAGGATGCTTCCGTCAATGGCCGCGCGCCGTTTTTCCGGAACGCAATGCGCTTGAGTGCGGCGGGGCGTATCGGGCAATCCGGCGACACGGCGCGGCGCCGGCGGCAAGACAGGGAATGACGCTGCACGCACCTGTGCAAGCGGGGTCCCGGACGGCTTCCACGGCAACCCGAAACAGGTAACCGGTTGAAATTTCTTGACACTCCCGGCGTGCATCGGCGACAGTCAGGCACCTTGACGCATGATGGAAGAAAGGCAGGGATTTGTGATGCCCAGGCTGAACGAGGATACCAGGGGCGTATTTGTCATTTCGGCAACTCCGTTCTGCCCGGACGGATCACTCGACCTGGAAGGAACGGAGCAACTCCTTGATTTCTACGTGGGGTGCGGGGTCTCCGGCATCACGATCCTGGGAGTCATGGGTGAAGCCAACAAGATGACCGATGCCGAATCGGCCGAGTTCGCGGAACGCGCCTTGCGACATGTCGCACGGAAACTGCCGGTCATCGTGGGAGTGACACACTCCGCGCTGACGGCACTGAGGGACCTTTCACATTCGGTGATGGACCTGGGCGCATCGGGAGTCATGCTGCAGCCAATGGCCGGCCTGAAGAGCGATGATGCGGTTTTCCGCTATTTCGAACAGGCCTTCGAAGCAATCGGTGCCGGCATTCCGGTCGTCTACCAGGACTTTCCGCAGGCAAGCAACGTCCACTTGTCGCCTGCTACATGGTCCAGGATGGTGCATGAGTTTCCTGATCTCGTGATGCTGAAACATGAGGATTGTCCCGGACTTCCGAAACTGACGAAAATCAGGGAAATGGAACGTGAGGGGAAACAGCGCCGCGTGAGCATCCTGACCGGGAACAACGGGCTGTATTTCCCCCAGGAACTGCATCGGGGCGCCGACGGGGCGATGACCGGCTTTGCATTTCCCGACGTGCTGGTGCGGGTCTACGACCTCTTCACGGCAGGTCGCGCCGGCGAGGCGGAGGACCTCTTCGATCGGTACCTGCCGATAAACCGCCATGAACAGCAACTGGGGTTCGGGCTGCCGATACGCAAGGAAATCCTCCGGCGGCGCGGCGCGCTGCGCCACGCAACCGCGCGCAAGCCCGTGTACGGGCTTACCGATGTCGATGTTGCGGAACTTGGCCGGCTGTTGGAAAGGATCGAACCGGACAGCCGGGGATAGCACCGTCCGGCAGTCGGCACGGCTGCGGCGGCATATCAATCGTCGTCTCGCCAAGAAGCGCGGACCGGAGCGCATTGCAGGACTTCACTGCTCTCCGGTCATCCCGGCATGGAGGCTCCGGTCAGACCTGACGGTTACCGCCTGCAGGCGAACGACACAGGAGATCAGCAGGGCCATGGCAGGCATTTCCCGGAACGGTGTAGCTACTTCCCGGAGGATTTCTTCCCGATTCCATGGCTGATCGCGACCTACCCCACCCCGCAGATATCGCAGATCGCCAGCATGTAGATTCGAATCATGTCGAGATAATCGTCGCGGTCGACGCGTTCATCCGGCATCGTGTTGTATCGTCCGCCCGGACCGCAGACGATACCCTCCATACCGCCTTCAACATACAGGTGGCCGGCATCCGTACCGTAAAACCCTGGCGGCGTGATCGTTCCGGTGGGCTGTTCCGTACCTCGGACCGCGCGGTAGGCCGCGTTGATGGCCTTGACGATTCCGGAGTCCCTGGACACTTCAAACGCGGGCATGGTCGGCCTGTCGTCGCGCGTCTCCGTCCAGACATTCGTCCTGAGCCCGGGCCATTCGGCTTCCACCTGTTCGAGGACACCCCGAATGTCGGCGACTGCCCGCGCCTCGGTCTGGCCGGGGCCGTAGCGACCCGAACCCGACAGGTGCACGAAATCGGCGACCTGCGGCGCGCGCCACTCGTGAAACTCGCGCGACAATGCACCCCTGATCGTTCCGACATGCACCCTGTTGATCGAGCGGACTTCCTCGTTCGGGGCATCGGAAAAGGTCAGGCCGGTGAGCCTGGGCACCAGGTCACAGGCTGCCCGGATCGCGTCAACCGCTTCTTCCCGCTTCGACATGTGGCGGGTAATACCCTCGAGTTCGATGTGAAAGACGAATGCCGCGGCGTGCATCGTCAGGGCCTGCAGGTCCGTTGGTTCGGAGTTGACGAAATAGTCCGCCCGCACGCCCTGTTTCACCGCGGCAAGAGTGCCGATTCCACCCTGCAATTCGCCCACGACATAGGTGAGGACCACGTCGCCCCTGGGCTTCAGACCGGCATTCATCAAGGAACGCACGGCACAAAGCGAGGCGGCATCGCCCGCCTTCATGTTCGACACGCCAATGCCGTAGATGAAATCGTCGTCCACGAGACCGCCCCACGGATCGACGCTCCAGCCCTCGGTAACCGGGTTGGTGTCGAGGTGGCCGTTGAACAGCAGGCTCCTGCCATTGCCCGTGCCGCGCCAGGTGCCGATGGCATTGACCCGGTTTCCCTCGACCGGCTGCAACTCGGCCTCTAGCCCCATCCCCCGCATGATTTCCACCATGCGTTCGGCAAGCCTTCGCTCTTCCGGGGTTTCCGAATAGCTCTTGAAGCGCACCATTTCCGACAGCATCTCCAGGCATGCGGCTTCGTCGATGTTCCGGGCGGCTGCCAGGGGGTCCATCACGCGGCTCCCGCTGCCTCTTCGGGCTCGACCGGAACCGGAACCGCATCGAGCAGCTGTGCCGTGTAGGGATGGCGTCCCGGGGCACGTGCCTCAGACGAATCGAACAGATCCACGAGGTCGCCATTCTGCATGACCGCGATTCGGTGCGCGAGCTGGCGCACCAGGTTGAGATCATGGGTTATGAACAGGCAGGCGGTGCCGGTCTGCTGCTGCAACTCGACGAGCAACCGGGCTACGGACGCCTGCACCGAGACGTCGAGCGACGAGGTGATTTCGTCGCAGATCACCAGTTGCGGCTCGGCCGCAAATGCACGGGCAATGGCAACACGCTGCTTTTCGCCCCCCGAAAGTTCATGCGGAAACCGCTTTGCGTAGTCTTCCGGCAGGAGCACGCTCTGCAGGAGTTCACGCACGCGCCGGCCCCATTCGGCGCGCGGCGCAAGATCATAGAGTTTCAGCGGGCGCGACAGGATCTTGCCGATGGTCTGGCGCGGGTTCAGGGAAGCGTCGGGATGCTGGAAGACGATCTGCACGGCGCGCCGGTAGGCGCGGTCGATCCTGCGACGGCCGGAATACGATTTGGTTCCGAACGTGACCGCGCCCTCGAAATCCTGCAATCCGACCAGCGCCTTGGCGATCGTCGATTTTCCGGAACCGGATTCGCCGACGATCCCGAGAATCTCCCCTGCCCGCAGGCCGAACGTGACGTCCCGGGCACCGTGGACCACCTCACGCTTGGGCTGGAGAAAGTCCAGAACGTTTTTCCCCTTTCCATACCTGACATTGACCCCGTCCAGCCTGAGCAGGTCGTCCCCACTGCCCGGCTCGGTGGTCACGATGCGGTGGTCGGGATGCGGCACGGCCGCAACAAGGTCCCGGGTGTAGCGGTTACGCGGACGGACGAATACGTGCTCGCATGGACCGAGTTCGACGATTTCGCCCTGGTTGATCACCGCCACGTCCTGAGCGATGCGTGAAACCAGCCCCAGATCGTGCGAAATGTAGAGCGCGGTGACTCCCGTCTCGTCGTGCAGGTCATCGAACAGGTCGAGTATCTGACGCGCGGTTATGATGTCCAGCGCCGTGGTGGGTTCGTCAAAGATGATCATTTCGGGATTGCATGCAAAGGCTGTGGCAATCACGACACGCTGCTTTTCCCCTCCCGACGCCTCGTGTGGATAGCGGTTCATCATGTCGGACGGACGGCTGATGCCGGTTCGGGCCAGCCAGGCCTCGCCTTCGTCTCGGGCCTCCTTCGCGGTCAGGGACCGGTGGCGCACCAGCACCTCGGCGACCTGGTCGCCGAGTTTCAGCACGGGATTCAGAGAGGTGCCGGGGTCCTGGAACACCATGCTGATCCGCCGGCCTCGCAAGTTCTGGATTTCCTCGAGCGACTTTGCGCGCAGGTCCTCTCCGAGAAGCACAAGCTGCCCCGATCGCTCGACGGCATTGGCGGGCAGGTAGCGCATGATTGCCCAGGCCAGCGAGGTCTTGCCGGAGCCCGACTCGCCGACAAGTCCCAGCGTCCGTCCGGGGCGGATCGACAGTGTCACGTTCCTCAGGGCATCAACCTGCCCGGTCGGCGTTCCGTAGGCGAGCGAATAGTCCCGGACTTCGAGCACGGGGTGGCGTCTCCCGGCTCCATCCACCGTCGTCATCAGCGACGCCTCCGCCTCGGGTCGAAGGCATCGCGCAGCGCATCCCCGAACAGGTTGAACCCGAGTGCCGCAACGGCGATCGCGATGCCGGGTACGGCGACAACCCAGGGCGAACGGTACATGTACTGGCGTGCCTCGGCGACCATCAGGCCCCACTCGGTACTCGGAGGCTGCGCACCGAGGCCGAGGAAGCCGAGGGTCGCCCCGATCATGATCGCGAATGAAACCCGGATTGTCGCCTCGACGATTATCGGCCCGATGGCGTTGGGAATGACTTCCTGAACGATGATATAGGCCCGGTTCTCGTCGCGGGCGATGGCCGCGAGAATGTATTCCCTGGTTCGGATCGAGAGCACCGACGACCGGGCAATGCGCGCCATACCTGGCGTGAATGCGACCGAAACGGCAAGCATGGCCTCTCCGATGCCGCCCCCGAGAATGGTGACGATGAGCAGGGTGAACAGGAGGTCCGGGACGGCAAGAAGACCGTCGAGCGTGCGCATGATCACGCTGTCGACCCAACCTCCGGCCACGGCTGCCGTGACTCCGATTATCGAGCCTGCCAATACCCCGAGAGCCGTCGCGCCTACGCCGAAGAGAATTGTCGGGCCTGCACCCGTCAACAGGCGAGACAGGATGTCCCTGCCGAACTGGTCGGTTCCGAGCCAGTGCGCCACGGACGGACCGGTCAACCGGACCGCCGGGTGGAAGGCCTGCGGGTCATAGGGAGCAAGAAACGGTCCGAGGATCACGGCAAGGGCGATTATCGTCAACAGCCCTGTTCCGACCATGCCGGTCGGATGGCGGAACAACTCATTCATACCGCACCCTCGGGTCAAGGGCCGCGATCACGATATCGGACAGCAGGTTTGACAGTGCATAGACCATTGCCAGCAACAGCGTGATCGCCTGGATCACGGGCAGGTCGCGGTGATTTCACTCGA
>OZ219902.1:0-19115 GCA_964291635.2 Paracoccaceae bacterium
CTGTTGCCGTTGCAATTGAATACTCCCCTGACGGGTTTGAAAACGAGGTCACCAATCTGCCACCTGGTCTTTTCGAATTCGGATCCCGAAATCAGGTAGGTCGGCATGGACTCGCTGAATCTCAACAGCGTCTCGCGATTCTCGCTCGTCAGTTGCAGGCTGCTGGCAACGAGGGTCCCGTCGACATCGAAGACAAAGGCTGTTTCGGGTTCGTCCATGCGAGTCATCGTCATCTGGCTGACATTTTAAACGCGTAGGAACAAGGCCTGGAATCGCGATCGCGCCATGGACCTGCCCATGGAATGACGAATTGCTCGACAGGTATCATTCCAAACTCGAATTCCGAAGGTCGTATGCGAAAAACCTCGCAGGAAAAGGGGACTTTCCCACTTCGATCACGGCGTGGCTGTGACTGTTGACTCGCCTGGTTCAAGGACAGGCGCATTCCCTTGCCGGGCACGATCTGCAAGGTCCGCACCGGATTGCCGGTCGCGGTCGTTGGCGTGGTATTCGCCTTCGGGCGAACACTTGCCCTGGAGCAGGCCGGTCTGGCGGCAAAGGCGACCGTCCGGAAAACCGAAAGGCGAACACCTTCAACAGGACGCCGAAGTCTCGGAACCCGGACCATCAGTCCGTTGCGCCCGATCCCGGGTCTTTCAATGATCCACACTTGTATTGGTATTCCGTATCGTTTATTCCGGGGGCATGCAGGTTGGTCTCCGCCATTTCGATTCGCTGACGCTTGACTGGCTCGCCGGTGCCTTGCGTTCCGGCGGCTTCACCCGACACGCCCTGGCGCGCGAACTGTGCGAGCGCACCGGCTGGCGCAACGCCCTCGGCCGCCTGTGCCTGTCGGCGGCGGCGAAGGCGCTGCCGGCGCTTGCGGAGCGCCTCGGGCTCGATCTTCCGCCGGCCCGCGACATGCCGGATCCGACCGTCGCTCCCGCCGTCCCGGCCGAAGACGTTCCCGACACCCGGCTGGCCTGCGCACGGGAGGATCTCGGCCCGGTCTCGCTCGATCCGGTGGGCGACGCCGCCGACCGCCGGCTGTGGGAGGCGATGATGGAGGCGCATCATCCGCTGGGATGGGCGCGGCCTCCCGGCGGCCAGCTGCGCTACTGGATCCGATCGGAGTGCCACGGCATCCTCGGCGGTATCGGCTTCGGCTCGGCGACCTGGCAGCTGCGGGCGCGCGACGCGTGGATCGGATGGTCCGCCGACGCCCGCGCCGCCAACATCGGGCGCATCGTCTGCAACCATCGCTTCCTCCTGCTTCCGGGTGTGCGGGTCTACGCGCTGGCGTCGGAGGTCCTGCGCATGGCCGCGCGGAGGGTGGCGGACGACTGGGAGACCCGCTATTCGGTGCGCCCTGTGGCGGCCTTCACCCATGTTGGCCCGGAACACGACGGATACTGCTACCACCGTGCGGGCTGGAGCGTCGCCGGGCGGACCGACGGACGCAGGGGCGCGGCCGGCACGGTGCGGGTTCTGGCGCTGGAGGACGGCTGGCGGCAGGTGCTCCAGCAGACGGAACGGCGCCCGGTCGGGGTGCTGGCGGGCGCCTATGACGGCACGGACGCGGACTGGGCGGAGCGGGAGTACGGACGCAGCGGCCACACCGACGGCCGGGTGCGTCGGCGCATCATTGACATGGGCCGGTCATGGATGAAGAACATGGGGGAGGACCTGCCGGTCATCTTTCCTGCGAAAGCGGAGCAGAAGGCCGCCTACCGCCTGCTGTCGAACCCGAGAATATCCATGGAGCATGTTCTGGAACCGCATTTCGAGGCGACCGCCGAGCGCTGCCGCGCGGCGCCGGTCGTTCTTGCCATCCAGGACACGACGGCGCTGAACTACACCGCCCTGGAGGCCACGAAGGGCCTGTCCGATCTCGGCGGCGGCGGCAAGGGCAGCGTCGGCATCCTCGCCCACGCCGGGCTTGCGGTGACGCCGGAGGGCCGGCCCCTGGGCCTGTTCACGATGGACGCCGCCTTCCGGGAGGATCCCGAGGAGGACAGCCGGCGCTGGCTCCTGGGGCTCGAGCGGGCGCGGGAGCTGGCGGCGGCCTGCCCGGACACGCGCGTGATCTCCGTCTGCGACCGCGAGGGCGACTTCTGGGGCCTGCTCGCCCACGCCGTGGATGACGGGGACGCGCTGCTCGTGCGCGCCAGCCGCTCGGCGAAGCAGAGCGTGCGGACGCCCGGCGGAGGGAAGGAGTGCCTGTGGGAGCATGTGGCGGCCCGGCCGCCCGCCGCGGTGACGGAACTGACGATCCCGGCCGCCGGCGGTCCACGCGCCCGCAAGGAGCGCGTCGCCCGCCTGGAGATCCGCACGGCGGAGGTCGAGCTTGTGCCGCCGTGCCGTGCACGCGGCGTCGACCCGCTGCCCCTGTTCGCCGTCTCGGCCAGCGAGGTCGAACCCCCGGACGGCGCCGAGCCGCTGCACTGGCTGCTGCTGAGCACCGAGCGGCCGGCCGGGGAGGAGGCCGCCGTGCACGCCGCAACCGTGCTGGACTGGTACCGCAAGAGATGGACGATCGAGACCTGGTTCCGGACGCTGAAGACCGGAACCCGGATCAAGGACCGCCGGCTGGACGAGGCCGACGACCTGCGCAAGTGCCTCGCCTTTGACGCGGTCACTGCCGTCCATGTCGCCGACCTGACCGTCCTCGCGCGGGAACGACCCGAGACCCCCGCCACAGAGGTGATCCCGCAGGAGGACGTCGACCTGCTCCACACGATGCTGGAGTCGCAGGGGCACCGGAATGTCGTGAGGATGTCCGCCGGGCAGGTCCCCGACATCCGGACGGTCGTCATCGATCTCGGGCGCCTGGTTGGCTCCCATCCCTCCACGCGGCAGACGCTGCCGGGAACGAAGAAGGTCTGGCAGGGGCTCGAACGGCTGAACTGGGCGGTTCAGGTCCGCGACGCACTCGGCGAGAGAAAGCTGGAATAGGAGCACCTATAAGCACCTATACAGATGTGGGACGTTGAAAGATCCCGGGTACGGCGTTCCGTCCTTGTGTTTCGACTGCCACCTTCCCTCTTCGCCCATGACAGCCTGGAAGTCGTTTCCTGGTCAAGTCGCCTGTTCGCCCGCAGTCCGGTCGCCAATTTCCGGAATCACGACGTCCTGTCCGGTTCGATTGACCATGTGATGTGCATTGCCCCCGGCAGGGAACCCCACGCACACGCCGGGCGCGACGACCGCCACGTTTGTCTCGGCCAGGAGCGTTGGTTCCCCTTCAATGACAAGGATCATCTCGTCCCGCCTGCTACGGGCGTGCATCATGCCGCCTCTCCGCCAGGCGCCAGCCTGGTCATTTTCACTCCGAAATTCCTCAGGCCGAAACAGCCTCCGAGCGGTTTCTTCTCACGCTAGCTCACGCGGCTGGCATACGGCACCGGGTAGTAGGACGGCTTCGTCCGCGCAGGAACCCTTTCAGCGACAATCGCAGCCGATCGCTTGCGGTCCCCCATGACATGCTCCCTTGGCAAAGGGATTCGGTTCGTGTTCCATGGGCGCAGTATTGCAACCCAGCCTGTCAGGGTGAATGCACAGGAAGAGAGAACCGGTTGTCTTGCCTGAACGACAAAGCCGATTCTCCCGAACGCCGGCCATCCTGCCAGGACCGCAGGATGCCGTTTGCCCCGGAATCGGGCTTCCGTCCCGGTCGAATCACCTCGCTCGCCCAAATCCCGGTTTGGGCGCCATCCACGCAATGCGCAGAAGCACCCGTTCGACAACCGCTGAATCGGGCCCCCGGTTTGTCGACCTGAGCGCGAGGCAGACGTCAAACAGTTCCCGCAACGGCACCTCGAGTCGCTCCCCGCCCCAGCGACGGACCTGGTTCGCCATTCGGTCGCGGGCAGGCCCGAACACCGGAGGGCGCAGTTTCAAAAAGGCCGCGTCCGGACGCCCGTCATGCAGGGCGACCTTTTGGAGCGACCGAAAGTACGTGTAGGCCGACTGGCAGACCGAGTCGGCCGAAACTCCCTGTGCATACAGGCGCTGCAACGGGACCACCACATCCGACGGTCTGCCCTCCGCGACCGCGAACAATACGTCCTCCATCCCCGCAAGCCGTGAATCCGGCGCGAGCATCTCGATGTCACGCGGAGTTACCGATTGCTGCCGCCCCATCGCGTACAACGCGAGCTTTTCAAGCGTGTTTCGTATTTCCGATGCCGTCTGAAAGGCGGACGACTGGACCAGGTGCTCGATGCTCTCGCGAGTCAACGTCGTGAGCCCCGCCTCGGACGCCATCGCCTCGATGGCCACCCTGTCGAGCGGCTCATCATAGACCCCGATTGCGACAGAGGTCTTGTCCAATTCGAAAAGTTTCCTGATCTTCGATCGCGTCGAAAGAGCGCCCGCGGTCACGATCAGAAAAGCATCGCCTTCGTTTCGTGCGGACAACGCCTGAGCCAACTGCTTGTGCACGGCATCGGTCGCCCCTTCAACCACCACCAGGTGCGGCCCGGGGAAAAATCCCACAGCCTTGAGGTTGTCGGCAACGGCACCCGGCTTTTTGGCGACATGCGCTGCCTGCAGCACGGTCAACCTCAATTCACGCGCTCCATCCGGGCCAACCAGGCGTTCTGCCAGGTCGATCCGCTTGTCTGTCACGCGAATGGGGTTGGCGCCATACAGGAGAATGCAGCCGAACCGGTTCCCGGGATCGGCCAGATAGACGCGGGCTTGTGCGCCCTTCAGTTTCATCCCGGCCAACTCGCGTAGGTCAACTCCAGTCGATTGGCAATCAGGTCGGCCAATGACCGCGCAAGCCGGAATTCGGCATCGTCCGCCGCAACTTGCGTCGGATATGTTTCCGCCGTACCGCCGTAGGCGGCTCTGGACCTGACCTCTCCGGTATGAACCGTTTTTCCGGAAGTATTGTCGACGACACTGTAACTTGCCGTCCCCAACAGGCTGTTCCGGGAAAACTGCCCTCCGACTTCAAGCGCCAGACGTGTCTCCTCGGCGTTGAATTCGAAATTCAACGTGTATCTCGCTTCCCCGGTAGCATGACCGATCCTTTCCACCAGGCGTTCACGCAACTCGAAGTCGCGTCGAACCAGGCCAGGTTCAACCCAAACCTGCCGCTGGAACCCCGGGGCATCGGGCCCCGGACCATAGATCGGCTGAAACCCGCAAGCTCCAAAAAGGAGCAATGCGGCCAAAGCCACGCCGAGTCTGGCGTCAGACAACCACATTGACGATCCTGTCGGGAACAACGACCAGACGCTTGGGATTCCGCCCGCCGAGAGCATTCCGGACCGGGCCAAGGTCCAGAACCAACGCTTCGACTTCGTCTCTATCCAATCCCTTGGCTACCCGGACCTCTGCACGTCGTTTTCCATTCACCTGAACCGGCAACACGACCGTGTCCTCGACAAGCATGTCCGGGTCGGCCACGGGCCATGGGCTCGACAACACCAGGCCCTCGCCGCCTGCCATTTCCCAGATTTCTTCCGCGAGATGCGGCGTGATCGGTTGCATCAGCTGCGCCAGAACCTTGAACGCCTCGGCCTTGCTGGCAGGGTCCGCCGTCGAGCGGGCGAGAGTTGACGTGAACTCGTAAAGTGCAGCGACCGACTTGTTGAACGAAAAGCCTTCAAGGTCATTCGTGACGCTGTCGATCGTCCGGTGCATCGCCTTGAACAGATTCGCATTATCCTCTTCCCGGCTTGCCCGGCTCCCTGTCGAATCCGGTTGCCCGACCGTTGAACTGACCAGGCGCCACACGCGTTGCAAGTGCCGGGAGGCAGCCTCGATTCCACTCGTGGTCCATTCCACGTCCCGATCAGGCGGACTGTCGGAGAGAATGAACCAGCGCGCGGTGTCTGCACCGAACCTTTCGATGATTTCCTCGGGATCAATGACATTCTTCTTGGACTTCGACATCTTGACCGAAGGGCCGACCGTGACCGGATCACCGCCGCGTGTTTCAACACCACCCCCCGTACGCGGGCGAACGTCTTCAGGAGACAACCAGCGGCCTTCGCTGTCCTTGTACGTCTCGTGACATACCATGCCCTGTGTAAAGAGCGCCGTGAACGGTTCCCCCGCCGACTTGGGCAGATGGCCGGTCAGGTGCATCGCGCGGGTGAAGAACCGCGAATAGAGAAGGTGCAGGATCGCGTGTTCGACACCGCCAATGTACTGGTCGACATTCATCCAGTACTCCACGTCTTCGCGGACCGTCGGCGTTTGAGCCCGGGGCGCCGTGAAACGGACGAAGTACCAGCTGGAATCGACGAACGTGTCCATCGTGTCCGTCTCACGCCGCGCCATCCGGCCGCAGGCAGGGCACGGGACATTTCGCCAGCCGGCATGTCTTTCGAGTGGATTGCCGCGTCGGTCGAAACGTACATCATTCGGCAGGATGACCGGGAGATTCTCCTTTCTCTCGGCGACGGCGCCGCAATCCTCGCAATGGATGACCGGGATCGGGCACCCCCAGTACCGTTGTCGGGAAACCCCCCAGTCCCTCAGGCGATACATGACCTTTCCCTCGCCCGATCCGGAATCCTCGAATTTCCGAATGATTTCAGCCTTTGCGTCCTCGATCTCGAGGCCGTTCAGGAACCCGGAATTGATCATTCTCCCCGGTCCGAGGTAGGGTTCTTCGCCGATTTCAAAGGTGGCTGGATCGCCATCAGGCGGGCATACGACGGTAACCACGCCAAGGCCGTATTTGCGGGCGAATTCGAGGTCGCGTTGATCGTGGGCCGGACAACCGAATATCGCGCCCGTCCCGTAACCCATGAGTACGAAATTCGTTATGAAAACGGGCAGTTCCACGCCGTCGAGAAACGGATGGACGACCCGGATTCCAGTGTCGAATCCGGTCTTTTCGGCTTTTTCGATATCCTCTTCGGAAACGGCTCCGCGCCTGCACTCCTCGTTGAAAGCAGCCACTTTCGGATCGGACTCAAGAAACCTGGCCAACGGGTGGTCAAAGGAAACCGCGGCAAAACTCGCGCCGAACAGGGTGTCCGGGCGAGTCGTGAAGACCTCCAGGTACTCGAATCCGACAGGTGCATCGACGGTCTGGAAACGAAACTGGAGGCCCGAGCTCCTGCCGATCCAGTTTCGCTGCATGAGCCGCACCTTTTCGGGCCAGTCGACGAGTTCGTCGATCGATTCAAGCAGTTCCTCCGCAAAGTCGGAAATACGAAAAAACCACTGGGTGAGTTCCCTGCGTTCAACCAGGGCTCCCGAGCGCCAGCCGCGTCCGTTTTCGACTTGTTCATTTGCAAGAACCGTTTCCTCGACCGGGTCCCAGTTCACGGTGGCGCTCTTGCGGTAAGCGAGCCCCTTTTCCATCATGTCGATGAACATGGACTGCTGCTGTCCGTAATACTCCGGATCGCAGGTCGCGAACTCGCGGGACCAGTCGATTGAAAGTCCGAGCGGCTTCAACTGGGCCCGCATGTCGTCGATGTTCTGATACGTCCACTCCCCGGGGTGCACGCCCTTCTCCATGGCGGCGTTCTCGGCCGGCAGCCCGAAGGCGTCCCAGCCCATGGGGTGAAGGACCGAGTGTCCGGTCACGGACTTGTAGCGGGCGACAACGTCCCCCATCGCGTAGTTCCTGACGTGCCCCATGTGAATCCGCCCGGACGGATAGGGAAACATCTCCAGGACGTAGTATTTCGGGAATCCGGGCCTGGGATGTGCCTCGAAAACACCTGACGCGTCCCAGGCAGATTGCCACTTGGTCTCGATTTCAACAGGATTGTACCGCGACATGACTTTTTCCGGTTGCGAATGATGACCGTAGGTTTGCGGGTTTTTGATCAAGAACGGAAGCGCTTCGGCCTGACCCGGATTCTGGCGTCAAGATCTAGCTTAACCAATTTCCGGGATTTGAGGATTCCACGGTCGAAAGCCAGGATTTCAGATCGAGCGCGCCGGATCTTCCCGCCATAGCTGGCGTGCACGAGTCAGTATCGCGTTTTCAACTTCGCGTACGGTTGCCGCGCTCGCCGATCCCTGACGGGTCTGGACGGCAACCTTCAGCGAACGAGCATCCAGTGCCGCATCCGATACGAAGACCGTCACCTTGTAATCCCTGTTCGAACCGGGCGCGCGGCCCCAATCGTAGATCATCGTTCCGAAGAATGGATCGGCCGATTCCAGCGGAAGAAAACTGAGGGTCTCCAGCGCGGCACGCCAGATGTACTTGTTGACCGCAACGCCGGACTCCGGCTCCTGAGAATCAAAAAGGTCCCAGATCGTCTCGCGTTCTTCTCCCCTGAAGCCTTCGGGAGCGTTGTGACGCTGAGCTTCTGCCGCTGCACGAGACTGCGCCTTGCTCCGTTCGCCGCCTGACCCGCAACCAGCAAGAATCGCGGTACAGAGCACCACCAATGTCAGCAGCTTATGCATCGCCTGTCCCAAGCTCCGGAAGCGTGATTGAGACTGTCTAGTAACCTTTCAGGTATACGTAAACAAGTTAATTGGAACGACTTGATTCCAACGAATCCGTTGCTCGTTTGACATTTCGCGTCGTTGTCCATAGCGTGATTTCCGGGCGGGCCCGTAGCTCAGTTGGTAGAGCAGCTGACTCTTAATCAGTAGGTCACAGGTTCGAATCCTGTCGGGCCCACCAAGTTCCCCGTTGTGACAAGAGTGGTTGCCACTCGCTCTCCGTGACGGGTTTTCGGCAAATTCCGGATCCTTGCGGCAGCCTTCCTCGCTGCAGGATATCGAGCAGTACCGATGATCTTGATCGCAGCGTGCCGAGAATGAACGCGGCACCGCTGGCTGACGAAGAGCCGGTCCGGTGACGCCTCCGCGTTGGCACGAACCGATCGATGCGGTGCCCGGGAAGCCAAGAAGCCCTGCCGAAGCCTTGTCCGTCTTATCTGCTGCGCAAGTGCGGCAAGAAGAGACGGTTCGACCAACTCCTCGGCGCGATCACCGGCTATGCCGACCTCGCCAACCTGCTGTGGCAACCGGGGAAGAACAGGAGCGGATTTCTCCGCGCGCTCGACTGTCTGAAAACGCCATCACATGCCAATTCGGCACATGCAGGATAAGGGGTCGCAGGCATCCACACATGGTTTTGGAAACATCGCGGCATGAAGGAAAAGCAAGCCATCAAACATGTCAGTGGCTGTGAAGAAGTGCGGAATTCTGGCGATTCGCCCCGCTTTGGCGTGATTGTATTCTTTCCCTGCTGTCGCGCTCCTATTGTCGGCCTCCTATTGTCGCTGTTGTCGGTTTTTGCGGTGCCTGTCCGGCCAGGAACCGTGCGTTCGCCCTGGAGCCTGGCAGAAGCCGGTAGATGATGTTGCGGTATGTGGAAGTTTCGCTCACGCGGTCGGGCCTTCGGCACAAGGTTCGTCTGGTGCGGGAAAGGCTGGCTTCCCGTCACGCGCTCACGACACGATCTGCCTGAATTGTCGAAAAATCATCCAAGGTAAGGTTCAGGCGTTCCCGATCCCTGCAACAGGTGAATTCGGTCGGAATTTGGTGCGGAACCGCACCGTCAACCCATCTACATAAGCCCCTATATCATCCGCCGTAACGTACCGATTCCGTCCCACAACTGGTGCTTGACGGCCGCGCCGGCATGTCCGGCAACCAGGAAAAGCAACCCGTAGCTTGCGTAGTAGTGGACCAGTTCCGCCTGGTCCCGAATGGAATCGCTTACCGGAATCAAGGCCGGAATGTTCACACTTCCGAAAACCGCGAACCCGGATCCGGCCGATGTCGTCAACAGGTAGCCCGAGGAAGGAATCGCGATCATCATGCACAACAACAGCCCGTGCATCGCATGGGCAGCCAGCCGTTGCCAGCGTGGGATCCGCTCCTGGATCGCGGGAGACGGCGAGATGCCTTTCCAGATAACAAACGCAAGCGCGAGACCAAGCATCACCATGCCAATCGATCTATGCAGCGTCAGCGCCAAACCGTAGAGCGGGTCATAATAGTCCAGCCCGACCATCCACCAGCCGAGCCAGATCAGGCCGATCATCAAGAATGCGCTCACCCAGTGCAGGAACCTGCTGACCAGACCGTAGCGAGAGGCCGAATTCCTGATCCTGATCAAGGCGTCCCCGGGTTCTACCGATTCGATTATTGCCTGACCGCTTCGATGTATATGTCAACGATGACCATCCCGGTGACAGGACCCATCCTCCGCCCATCGTTGTACTCGGTCGGGTCAAGCGCAAACTGGCCTTCAAATCCGGCACGGTATCCACCCCAGGGATCGTCACCTTCGCCGATCAGCGCGACCTCGAACGAAATATTCCTGGTTGTTCCGAGAAACGTGAGATCGCCCGAAAGAACGCCCCCTGACCGGTCTCCCTCGAAACCGGTACTGGCGAAGGTCGCCGACGGATGCTCATCGACATTCAGGAACCTCCTGCCCCGCAAGTGCCTGTCGCGCTCGGCGTGATTGGAATCGATGCTCGCCATATCGACCTCGAATGCGATCGATTGCGCCTCGGGACCGGCTTCCGGATCATAGGTCATGCTCCCGTCGAACCGGTTGAAACGGCCGACAAGCCAACTGAGGCCGAGGTGCGAGGTCTGGAACTGAACGAACGAGTGCGCGTGATCGATCCTGTATTCTGCCGCAACTGCCTGAGTCAGCGATCCGGAAACGCCCCAGAAAAATGCTGTTACGGTGAGGACGCTTGAAAGTGCGCGAATGAACATGAGGCTTTTCCTCCTTACGGCTGGTTTCCTGCCGGGCACGCTTCGATCACCTGCCCGTTCCGTGAAAACCTCGATGAGATGTCCTGATTCAGGCCGGACTTCGCCCTGGTTTTCGTGTCTTCTTTTCAAGTGCCGCAAGCGCGGTTTTCACGATGCTGGCACCATCCAGGCCAGCCTGGGCAACCTGCCGTTGCGGTGCATCCTGGTCTAGATATTCGTCGGGCATGACCATGGGCCGAAACCGGATTCCCCGATCCAGCACGCCATTCGCCGCAAGAACCTGAACGACCTGGGCAGAGAAGCCGCCGAGAGAGCCTTCTTCGACCGTCACGAGAACCTCGTGATGCCTGGCCAGCTGAAGAACAAGTTCCTGGTCAATCGGCTTCGCAAAACGGGCATCGGCCACCGTCGACGCAATACCGTTTTCGTCGAGTTCTTCTGCGGCCACGAGACAGTCGGTTAACCTGGCACCGTATGAAAGCAGGGCCACCCTTGCCCCCTCCCTGAGGATCCGGCCCTTGCCCGGTTGCAGGATTTCCGGCTTTTCCGGAAGGCTGACTCCCGTCCCGCTTCCGCGCGGATAGCGAAATGCCACGGGACCATCATCGAACGCGACAGCCGTCGCGACCATGTGCACGAGCTCGGCTTCGTCCGCCGCAGCCATCAGGACCATCCCAGGCAGGCATCCCATGTAGGCGATATCGAACGCTCCGCAATGCGTCTGGCCGTCAGCTCCGACGTAACCCGCCCGATCGAGGGCAAATCGGACCGGAAGGCCCTGAAGCGCGACGTCATGAACGATCTGGTCATATGCCCGCTGGAGAAACGTCGAGTAAATCGCTGCAAACGGCTTCATCCCGTCGGCAGCCAGGCCGGCGGCGAACGTCACGGCGTGTTGTTCCGCGAGCCCGACATCGAAACTCCGGTCCGGGAAGACCTCCGCGAATCGATCGACTCCGGTGCCCGACGGCATCGCTGCCGTAATCGCGACGACCCTGTGGTCGGCCCTGGCTTCCCGGATCAGGGCATCGGAAAACACCCGCGTGTAACTGGGGACATTTGAACCCGACTTGGCCATTTTGCCGGTCGAGACATCAAATCGGCTTACGCCATGATACTTGTCACTGGATTTCTCGGCAGGCAGATACCCCTTCCCCTTTTGGGTAACGGCATGGATCAATATCGGGCCGGCAACATCGCTGTCGCGGACGTTGCGGATTACGGGCAGCAGATGATCCAGGTTGTGACCATCGATCGGACCGACGTAATACAGTCCCAGTTCTTCGAAAAAAGTGCCTCCGGATAAAGCGCCGCGGGCAATTCCCTCCGCCCGGCGCGCCGCGGACCGGACCGGCTCGGGTATCCGGTCGCCCAGGTTGAGGCCGAAGTCCCTGATCGACAGGAACGATTTCGATGAAATCAACCGCGACAGATATCCGGACAGTGCGCCGACAGGGGGCGCGATCGACATTTCATTGTCGTTGAGAACGATAATCAGCTTGTTTTTCATGGCGCCTGCATTGTTCAGCGCCTCGAATGCCATGCCGCCGGTCATGGCCCCGTCGCCAATGACCGCTATGACGTGGTTCTTTCGACCCAGGAGATCGCGTGAAACGGCAAAACCCAGGGCGGCTGAAACCGACGTCGATGCATGGGCAGCCCCGAATGGATCGTACTCGCTTTCAGACCTCTTCGTGAATCCGGAAAGGCCCCCCCCCTTCCTCAGAGTCCGAATGCGGTCACGGCGGCCGGTCAGGATCTTGTGAGGATAAACCTGGTGTCCGACATCCCAGATGATCTTGTCCCTGGGTGTATCAAACAAATAATGCAACGCGACCGTAAGCTCGACGACCCCGAGACTGGCTCCGAGGTGTCCGCCGGTTTCCGAAACCACATCGACCGTTTCCGCCCTCAACTCCCGGACAACCTGTTGCAGACGCGCGGATTTCAGACGGCGGAGGTCGTCAGGAATCCGTATCTGGTCAAGAAGTGGCGTATCTCGCAATTCCGGTCATCCTTTCGCACCCGAAGGGAGTCAGACGCGGCGGACGCACAGGCAGGTGAACCCGATGTGCGATCACGAACGTCAACTGCTCAAACTCAAGAATTCATGAAAAACCTGCTCCCTGTCAAGCACGTAAGGATTGACGGCAAATCAGCCCGGCGGCGGCGGGATCATGCGCACTCGTAGCTGAGCGCAAATGGCACAGGGAAACCGCAGCCTGCCAGAGACCCGGCATTGCGCGCCTACCCGGCGCACGTGGCGCGGTCGTGATCCCGTGAAGCCAGTCGATGTCATCGAAAACCGTTGGCAATTCGGGACCGTCGACAAACCGGTGCAAGCCGGGTCACCGGACCGCTTCAAGTCGGCGTTTTCAACAGTTCGCTGATGCAGGAATCCAGGAAAGCCCCGAATTCCGGGTCATTCCCGGGGCTGCCGACACAGTGCCCCCACGGCGAGTCATAGATGCGCAGCTCGGCATTAGGCATGTACCTGGCTTCGATCTCGTTGTCCTCCGGGGGGAAATACAGGTCCTGCTTGCAGGGCAGGAGAATGGCTCGGGCCCCGATTGAACGCAGAGCTTTCTCGAAATCTCCTTTGAACTTCGCACCGTCACTTATGTCGGCCAGTTGCCAGCTCGTTAACATCGCGAGAAGATCGTTGGCGTCCCAATCATCCGCGTGTTCCCGGGCCCACTCGTCGAGGATTTCGCCTGGAGAGTTGAACCCGAGGTCCCGATAAAGCCCGTTGCGGAAAAAGGTCTGGGAGTATGCCCAACCGGCATAGACGGTTCCGAACGCACGCAGCCCCTCTTTCGGCGGGTCATGGTAATCGCCTCCGTTCCACGAGGGGTCAGCGGTCAATGCAGCCTTGACGCCTTCGAGGAACACCCAGTTGTGCGGAGAGGTTCGCGCCGATGCACAAAAGGGCAGGATTGCACCGACCATGTCAGGATATTGTATCGCCCATGAATATGCCTGGCATCCTGCCATTGACCAGCCCGCGACCAGCCGAAGCCGCCGCACCCCCAGTTCCTCAGTGAGCAGCCGATGCTGGCACCTCACGTTGTCGGAGAGCCGGACCTCGGGAAAGGACGCACCCCGACACGATGCCGCGGCATTGCTGGGCGAGGTCGAAATGCCGTTTCCGAACATGTTGACCGACACGATGAAATGCCGGGACGGGTCCAGTGCACGTCCCGGGCCGAAATACCCCTCGTTGCGGAGATGGGTGCCCGTGTAGAATGTCGGCAGGAGTACGGCATTGTCTCCGTTCTCGTTCAACCTGCCGTAGGTCTTGTAGGCAAGGCGAGCCGAGCGGAGTGATGCTCCAGAGGCAAGCTGGACGTCGCCCAGTTCGAAGGTCTCGTGGTTCGGTTTCACGTTCCGGCCCCCGCCGCGTCAGTACAGGCGGAGATACTCCTTGACCTCCCAGTCAGTGACGGCCTGGCTGTACCGTTCCCATTCATCAATCTTGTAGTTGATGTAGGAATTCCTCATGACGTCCCCCATGACCGCCTCCGCGAGCGTGTCCTGGCCGAGACTTTCAATGGCCGACCACAGGTTTCGCGGAAGCCGGCGAATACCAAGTTCGCGGAACTCTTCTTCGGTCATGACATAAAGGTCGCGGTCGGTCGGTGGGCCCGGGTCAATCTGGTTCGTTATGCCCTCGATGGCGGCCGCCTGCGTCATCGCCAGTGCCAGGTAGATGTTCATGCACATGTCGGCTGCCCGGTTTTCGATGCAATAGCGACTCTGCGGCAATCTGAACTGCGCAGAACGATTGTTGTGGCCATAGGTAATGTTGGTCGGCGCCCAGGTCACCGTCCCACCCTCCATGCCACCGACTCTCGGGACCAGGCCGTTGTAGGAATTGACCGTCGGACAGGTCAGGGCTGTCAGCGCTTCCGAATGGGAAATCAATCCACCCACGGCATGCCGGGCGGTATCCGTCCACCCTGCATCGCTCGAGCCGAAGAGGTTCTTGCCCGGCTGGTCGACGGACTGGAGCGAAAAGTTGATGTGGGCGCCGGATCTCCAGTCGCCAATGGTCGGTTTCGGCATGAAGGTAATGAACCATCCATGCCGCTTCGCGACTTCCTTCAGGAGAATGCGAAGAAAGACCAGCCGGTCGGCCATTTCGAGGACATGCGTGTAATGGAAGTCCAGCTCGAACTGCGAATATCCGCCTTCCGCGACAACGTCGTGAAGGTCCCAGCCCAGTTCTTCCAGTATGTCGATCATGTCCTTGAAAAACGGCATTGCCTCGATCGAATACTCGAGGTCGTAGCCAAACGCCTGGCGGCGGGGGTCGATGGCGTTGGGCGGGTCGTTCTCCACTGCCTTGACCGGCATGCCGTCCGAGTCGAATTTCAGTGCGATGAATTCCGGTTCGATCCCGGCGCTGCCGACGAATCCTGCCTTCCTTGCGTCACGGATTCCCCGTTTCAATGCCTGCCTCGGACAGACGTTATAGGGTGCGCCCTCCCAGAAAAGATCGCAGAAAATCATCGCCATGGATGTGTCCCATGGACAGACGTAGACGGCGTCCAGATCAGGAATGATGATCTGGTCGGGATCAGCCGGGGTCAACTCGGGCACGTAGGAAACTGAATGGACGGCGAACTGCGGACCCTTCCCGACGCAGAGATCCTCGAAGTCGCTGATCGGCACGGGTTTCGTCTTCGGGATGCCGAACAGGTCGATCCACGCGGGCAGAAGATACTTGACACCCTCACTCTCCAGTCGTTCGCGCGTCTCCCTTATGCTTTCCGCAGAAGCGATCGCAGCGTCCATCTGTTCAACGTAACCGGTCATGTACAACCTCCTTCCGAACCATCGAGTTGCCTGAGCCGTCGAGGCATTCTACTGGTTCGATCAAAATACCGAACGTTCCGTGCGTTCAGTATAGGCACGATCAGACGCCGGAAAAAAGATCAAAAGACACGGGGACACGGACGCGGTTGGTCTCATGGGCGGAGCGGGCCTGTACAGGCAGCCAGACGGCACCGGTGATCCTTCGCCATCGGACAGATCTAACAGCCCGGTCATCACGGAAATTCAACAACGGTGCATCATCCGGCGAAACCCGCAACGCGGGGTTGAGCGGTCGCCCGAAAGTTGCAGAATACGGTTCAGCCGCGATGCTTCCAGGCTTCAAACCTGTCGACGACAAGATGTTTCTCCCGCTCAAAGACGAGAACCCGCTGCACCGCATCGGTTTTCAGTTTGTCACCGTTTTCCTGATCGCGGCATGCGTCCTTGTCTGGCTTGTCCAGGCCGAAGGTGGTGCAGCCTTCGATTCCAGGCTGGTTTTCCGCCTGGGACTGATCCCCGAGACCATCCTTGGCGATCGCAGGCGCGATCCAGAGATGGCGCTGGTGTCGCCCTGGCTGACAGTGTTCACTTCGATGTTCCTGCACGGGGGCTTCTGGCACCTGTTCGGGAATATGGTCTACCTCTGGGTTTTCGGCGACAACGTCGAGGACTCGATGGGCCACCTGAGATTTGCATGCTTCTACCTGTTGTGCGGAGCGGTGGCGGGAATCGCCCACGCGGTAGCCGATCCGTCGTCCGTGACCCCGACCATAGGTGCGAGCGGTGCCGTTTCCGGCGTCCTTGGCGCTTATTTCATGCTTTATCCCAAGAGGGGTGTCTGGATACTGGTTTATGTCATGCCGGTCAGGTTCCCTGCCTGGAGCGTTCTCGGAGTCTGGATTGGCGGCCAATTGATTCACGCGCTCACCTTGGGCTCGGCTGGCGGAGGCGTCGCGTGGTACGCCCATATCGGGGGATTCGTGGCAGGAGCGCTCCTCGTCATTCCCTTGCGAAAACCCGAACTGCAGATACGTCACCTCGACCGGGTTCCCTTTGGCCCGTGGAGCCATCCACGCCAGCCTCGACGACCGAAAACCGACCCATGGGGCAAGTCATTCCCCCATGAAGATTCCGTCGAAGACGCAGCGCCGGTCGATTCGAAAGGCCACGGCCCGGAACCCGGTTCCGCCTACCGGAGCGGTGCGGATTCCGCCGGCCCATGGGGAAAGCGATCGCGAAAACCGGGCTCAAGACTCGAGTAGGCGCCCGGCCGAACGGGCCGGGGCCCGCGCGCGGGGCTCAGGCAATCCGGTAGAATTCGCCTGCCGTCCCGCCGAAGACCGCTTCGTGAACTTGCGGCGGAAGCAATTCGGAAAATGCGTCGACCAGTGTCGAATAGTCCGACGTCAGGCTGTCGACCGGAAAATTCGAGCCGAACATGCATCGCCCGGGGCCGAATTGTTCAAGGCAGGTCTCGACAAAAGGCCTGATCGAATCGGCTGTCCAGCCATGCTCGAACATCCCGAGACCCGACAACTTGCAGTACATGTTGGGCAGTGCGGATAGCTTTCGCAGTTCGCGCGCCCAATACTGCCGTCCAACCCGGGTCCGATCGATCGGAGATCCCGCGTGGCACAGGACAACGCGGAGTTCCGGAACCCGGCCGAACACATGGGCCGACCCATCCATCAGTTCCGGATGCAGCTGCAGGTCGAACGTGAGACCGGCTTGCGCAACCTTGCGCAAACCGGCCAAGAAGTCCGGATTGTCCAGGAGCTTGCCGGTGCCCGAGAGCCGATCCTCCGCGGGCGCGCGTCCAACGATGTGCCGGATGCCGCGAACGCTCGGCAATTCGGCGAGCGATGCAAGCCGGTCATCGAAGGAATCGTCGGCCAGATCTGCGAAAGCGACCTGTACAGCAGGCCAACCCGGGTTGGCGGCGGCGACTGAATCCACCCAGCGCGCTTCGGCGAGACCGTCTTCGGCACCAACCTGAATATGAACGGACGCATCGAATCCGCATCTGGCCGCCGTTTCACGGAATTCGTCAACCAGGTAGTTCCTCTGGATGGGCTTCGGGTCGCCGAAGAAACGCGTTTGGTCGCGCGTTTCGAGCCAGGGATAATGGACAGCGCCGAGATCCCACAGGTGATGATGCGCATCAATCCTCACGGTGGCCACCTTTGGTCACAAGAAACGCATGCTGAACGCCTGGGTCGGGTCATCATCTCAGCAAACTGGAATCCGGGTAGCCCGCAAGATGCCGCATTCGGGCAAATACATCGACGCCCATCTGCAACAACAGGTGGATGATGTCGATCGGAACCCAGTTTTCCGCGATAAGCCCGCCGTCCAGCCGATAAAAGTCCATGACCCTCATTCCAACCCTTCGCCCGGTTGGCGGGAGGCCCAGCCATTCACCCTTGTGGGTGGCTACCACGGAGGGCCAACCGCCGGTCGCGGCAAAATCCCCGTCGCCGACCCGCATGTAGTGGCCGCTGCCGCGACGATCCGGAAACCCGGTCAGGAATGGGACCTGGTGGTGCGCGCGAAATCCGTCGAGGCCCCGCGTGGTTCCGATTCCCGCAGGCCCGTACCAGAGAAACCGGTCAGTCCAGTGCGCGCCATGGGGCATCGACTCGAGGCTGTGCCCGTCGAATTTGCCCAGGGCCGAATGCATGGCAAGAACCGTCGCGACAGACTGCTGGCCCGTGTCCGTCCGCGTGATCTCCGGCCTGACGCCGCCGCCGCCCCGCGGGCCCGACCACATGCATTCGGATCCGAGCGACCTGGCAATCGGCCACACGCCCGCCTGGCGCATCAAGTCCAGGAAGTCGATCAGTACGTAGGATCTGGCAATCTTGCCGTGCACGACCCTGTGAGCCTCGCACCATCTCAGGTGCACGACTCCCGAGGTCGCCGGAATGCCGTGAAGATCACGCTGAAAGGTCCCCTGGAGATGCCCCATGGAAGCCACGATGAGATCGCCAGACGGATCGCGTTTCGGCCGCGCGTCCGAAGCACTGTATCCCGCGATAAATATGGAATCGCGCCGTTCCAGGTCGGGCATTGCCGTACGCAGCCGGGACCAGGCATCGGAAATGGCCCCGACCCCTTTCAACTCGTTGTATGGATGGCTACCCCACCAGTCAGCGTCAGGGTGATAGGCGATCCCGACATCGGCCCCTTCGGCGATTTCGTGCAGTCTTTCGTAAAGTTCCGACTTGGTTTTCTCGATCTCGGTCATCGAGCACCCGTATCCTGTCTCGAGGCCGGCAATGACCTCTTTGGAAGTTTTGCGGGACGACTCGGTGCATCCGGCACCAGGTCGTCCGGACCCGCATGAATCCCCGGAGAAACAGCCCGATTGGCCGTTTCAGACGATAGGCTGTCGAGCCTTGCAGTAAGGCCGAAAGGCAATTTGCTATTGTTCCAGCGCGGGATAGGAACCGTCCTCGTCGTGGGTCTCCGGCCCGGCCAGGGCGGGCAGGAACACGCATACGATCCGCATGTCGGTCTGGGCATCAATCCGGTGCCGGTCATGCTGGTCAAGTGCATACATCGTACCAGGTTCCAGTTCGTGGACGGCGCCCGTCCCGATTTCGGCCAGCAGGCCT
>OZ219903.1:0-108776 GCA_964291635.2 Paracoccaceae bacterium
AAAGACCTGGTCGCACGAATTCCAGCTGCGCTTGCCGGCGGGAGACCACCGTGCCGCCAGGGGTGCGACCGGGCGCTGGAATACGCGATCATGAGCGCTGGAGCCGGAAGTTCCAAGCTGGCGGAAAAGCTCGATGCCGTCGCCGGCAGGGTGCTCAACAAATGAGTTTCGTTGACAAGAGCCTCGACGATCCCAATCGATGGAGGACTGACCTGCATGCCAGTTGAACGAACGGTCAAGGACTTCGTGAGAACAATCCCCGACTTTCCGAAGCCGGGCATCATGTTCAGAGACGTAACCACGCTGTTCAAGGATGCACGCGGCCTCCGCATGGCAGTCGACCAGTTGCTGCATCCATATTCAGGAGACAAGATCGACAAGGTGGCTGCGCTTGAATCAAGGGGATTCGTGATCGGCGGAGCCGTCGCACACCAGATTTCGGCCGGTTTCGTGCTTGTGCGCAAGAAGGGCAAGCTTCCCGGATCGGTCATCTCGGAATCGTATGAGCTCGAATACGGAAGTGAGGTCATGGAGATCCATGACGACGCGATCGAGGCAGGCGAGCGCGTCCTTCTTGTCGACGATCTGCTGGCAACCGGCGGAACAGCGGCGGCCGGGATAGCGCTGCTGGAGCGGCTGGGCGCAGAAGTCGTCGGCTGCGCCTTCGTGATTGATTTGCCTTCGCTCGGCGGCAGACAAAGGCTGGAGGCACTGGGCTATCAGGTCCACTGCCTCTGCGAATTCGAAGGTGATTGAAGACGCGCGCTCGAGTCAAACATTCAATGCAATCGGAGCAACTTCAGCCCGGAGCAGATCGGCTACTCAACAATCCGAGGAGAATTTGAAATGGAAACCGATCTGCTGATTGATGAAGCTTTCGTCGGCAGCAAAGGCGCAGTCGAGACCATCATCAACTTGCGCGCAACGGCGAGACGATCGTCGACTTAGCTCAGGCAACCCCGGATCAGGCGGGTGCGGCTGATTTTGGCGCGCGTGGCGCCTTCGGCAACTGGTCGGACATTCGGAGGCGCTTCATCGTATTTTTGACCGAATGGAAGCCGAGAATGATCGGTTCGCGGAGCTGGAGGCGCAGAACTGCAGCAAACCGATCAACAGATCTCGCGAATACGAACTCCCTGGCACAATGGATACCTACAGGCACTTTCCCGGCTTGACCCGTTGCTTGTCGGGTTCGGCAATCGGAGAGTAGATCGAGGGCCATACCTAGATGACCCGGGGCGACGCGATCGGTGTCATTGCCCGGTTCGCTCCTTAGAACTATCCGCTGAAGTTGGTGGTATGGAAGACTGCACCTGCCATTGCCGCCGACGACACGGCCGTATTCAAGCCTCCAGTGCAGCCCCCTCATCCGGTTGCAGTTCACACGAATCCTGGCAGACGAACTGCCGGCAGGTATCATCGATTTCACAACCGGAGGCGGCGAGACCGTCGGACTCCATCTGATAAATCAACCGAGCGTAGACATGATCTTTATGGCTGGAGACGTAGCCACAGGACGAAACGTCATAGATGCTGCCTGCGGCTGTCTGCAGCAAACCCACCTGGAATTGGGAGGCAAAGCTCCGGTTGTCGTGTTAGACATCGCGGATCTGAACGAGGTCTTATAGGGGCTGCAAGCGTTCGGCTAGTGCAGTTTCGGCCAAGACTACACGGCAGCCTGCAGCGTCTATGCCCAAAACGGAATCTACGGGCTACAGGTTGCCGATCTGGCTGGCCAGGCATCCTCCAAATAGTAAGGCAACGAAGACAAAACCGCGAATGAAGCCTCTTCGCCGGTTTCCGCGGCAGAGCTGGAGCGGGTTTCGGGCTTCATCGAACGCGCTCAAGCCGCGGACCACCTGGAGATGGATGCGGGCGGATCGCCGGCAGGCGGGCCAGGATACTGTTTCAAGCCAACGGACGCGGCGGGAGCACACCAGGACAACGAAATCATGCAAGGGGAAGTGCTCGGTCCTGTCGTGTCGGTGGGCAAGTTCAGCGCCCAGGCGATTGCCCGGGCGAACGACTCTGATTTCGAACTGGCATCCTCAGTCTGGGCCAAGGATGCTGAACCCGCCGTGGCGACGGTGGCAAGGCTGAGTTGCTGCTGCACCTGGGCCAATTCCAAATTCCTGTAGACCAGCGAAGTGCTGCATGGCGGACTACAGGCGCAGGGTTACTGCAAGGACTTGTAGGCACATGGTATGTATGGTGGACTGCACGATCGTCCTCCATTTGATGGACGAGCACTGACGGACTAATTCCTGTCGGAAAGCGGCTGTTGCCCAACAGGCGTTGGAAATTGGAAGAGGTGTTCCAAAGGATTCAACCGGGTTCGATCTTGAATGCCCGGATCGGAGCATGGTCTTGAACGGGATTGAACGGTTCGGCTGCCAGATCGGCATGGCTTGCTGATGCGTGTTCGGACTATCATCAGATTCTGCGCGGCTGGAGCCGCCACACTCAAATGACAAATGATGGATACCAGATGTTAACCGGTCGAATGATGCGCCGGGAACTCTCGATCATCGAGATTCTCCGGCATGCGGCGGACGCGTTTCCGGCAACAAAAATCGTATCCCGACTCTCGGACGGTAGCTTGCACCGCTATGGGTACGAGGAGGCGCTTAAGCGTTGTGCGCAGCTGGCCCACGCATTGCAGGAAATGGGAATTCAACGGGGCGACCGGATCGGGACACTTGCCTGGAACAACTTCCGGCACTTTGAACTTTACTTCGGAGTTTCAGGAATCGGGGCCGTGTGCCACACCCTGAATCACCGCCTGTTTGGCGACCAGCTGCACTACATCGCCAACCATGCCGATGACCGGGTCATCTTTGTGGATCTTGACTTGGTTCCGGTTGCAGAAGCCATTGCCTCTGGCTGCCCTGGCATCAGAAAATACGTCATTCTCTGCGATCGGTCAGAGTTTCCGAGGACTTCGCTGCCGAATGCGACATGCTACGAGGACCTGATTGCAGGAATGCCCGGCCAGTTCGACTGGCCGGAAATCGATGAGCACGCAGCTGCGGCCCTTTGCTACACGTCCGGAACCACAGGCGAGCCGAAGGGAGTGCTCTACAGCCAGAGAACCACCGTGCTCCATGCACTCGGGATGATTGCTTCCTGTATCGTCCCCTATGGCATCGGTGCTGCGGTCATGCCGGTTGTGCCTATGTTCCATGTTCAGGCGTGGGGTCAGCCATACGTTGCTCCGATTGTCGGATCGAAGCTCGTCCTGCCAGGCCCCCGCCTCGACGGTCGCAGCCTCGCCGAGATCATAGAAACGGAGCAAGTGACTATTGCGCTGGGAGTGCCCACTGTCTGGCTGGGCCTGCTTTCATTCCTCAGGGAGTCCGGAGCGAAAGGCACGAGCCTCAAGCATCTGGTAACAGGCGGAGCTGCTGCGCCACTTTCGCTGGTCAAAGCGCTGGAAGAGGAATTCGGGATCAACGTGATCCAGGGCTGGGGAATGACAGAGACGAGCCCTGTCTGCGCCGGAGGCGCCGAGGGACCTGGCATGGAGGCCACGGATGAAGATCAGCGGCATGCCTTCAAGCTGCAGCAGCGACGCTTTTTCGGAGTTGAATTCCGTCTTTCAGACGATGACGGCAACGAGGTTCCTTCAGATGGTCGCAGCACCGGTGAACTGCAATGCAGGGGCCACTGGATTGCCGATGGATACTTCGGGAACGAGGAGGCCAGCCGCGAGGCAATGACATCGGACGGATGGCTCAGGACGGGCGACGTAGCGGTTGTTGGTCGCGAAGCACTCATGCGAATTACGGACCGCAACAAGGACATGATCAAATCCGGCGGCGAGTGGATCAGCTCACTGGAACTTGAGGACCAAGTGATGAGTCACCCGGACGTGGCCGAAGCGGCGGCAATTGCGGTGCCCCATCCAAAATGGCAGGAGCGCCCCGCCGTTGTTGTGGTTGCAAAGCCTGACCGGAAGCTGACCGAGGCATCCGTCAGAAAACACCTTAAGGGCCGGATGGCATCCTGGTGGATGCCAGACAAGGTCTTTCTGGTCTCGGATCTGCCGCACACTGCCACAGGCAAGGTATCGAAAATGACCCTGCGCGAGCTGCATCGAACCGGCAAACTGCAGGGCTCCTGAACCACGTCCGGCTTATGCCAAGGCCAGACTGATAAGATTCATGAACAATTGCGGCACACATTCAAGCGCAACGGCTCTTGGCACCCGCTGCGAAAAAACGCTTTGCGACGGACGCCCCGGCGGAACTGCCTGCCACGGCAGCGCAGCTAATCCAGGACCCGGCTACAACCACACCGCAGGCGATCTCGAACATGCTGCAGCGTAGCAACCCAGGCAGAGTCCCGACGCCAGGGGCAGGATCAAGAGACACCCGGCAACGGCCATCCAACGCCTCCGCCAAGCCGACACCAAGCTCCGTAGCATGCAGCTGCACCAGTTAACCATTCGACGAGATCGACCCATCCGCGAAGTTGATGGTTACCTTCTCGCTTTGTAAGGCTGGAAAATCACGCGGACAAATGGTATCATCGATAGCTCCAAACTCCAGCTGGGAAAGGCGGGGCAAATGCTCACCACACAGCATCTTTCTTTCGCTACACGAAGTTCCACGGCACGCTTTCCGTCAATTCACCGCGCCAAACAAGCCGCTGCAGATTAGAGTTATGGAAACAGACAATGGTCAAACTACCGTGCAAACGGCGATACACGGCGACCCCAACCATACTTGAAGTGAATGTCCGCGCAATCCGCCCCCTTTCGCCAACTGGCTGGAGACTCTGCAGCCTAAAGGACTTTCCGATCGTAGGTACAGTTCCCAAAAACTATCTGGCTTACGGCGATCCCTACAAACCCAAGACCCTTGCTTACATTGCCAAACAGGGGCGCACACAGAATGATGCCCGAGAATGCGTCACTGAAGAAATTATTTCCAAGATTGGGGCAATGCTGCCCTTGGTGATGGCCTGTTCAAAGCTGGCCCGCCTTTCTACAAACGACGTCCGATTTCTGTCACGGAACTTCGTTGTGCGCGGTCAGCATGAGTTACTTCACGGCACCGAGTTAGTCGCGCGTTACTTCGAAACGACTCCTCTTGAAGTTGAAACTGCATTTGATTTGGACAACACGGAAGGTGAACGGCGTTTCTATACCCATTCCTAATGTCTTACTTGTGCTGCAGTCACTGTACCCGGGCCACTTTGCCTCTTTGAAGGAAGGCTTCTGCAAGATGCTCGCATTTGACGCCTTCATCGGAGCACCCGACCGTCACGCGATGAACTGGGGTGTGCTGGCTCCTCTTACCGCAGAATCTGAACCAGTACGATTTGCTCCCATTTTTGATACCGCCAGAGGTATATTCCGCGAATACTCGGATGCTGACATGCTGCAACGGGAGCGAAAACAAGGTAGACAGCAGTTCCTTGCAAATTATGCTGAACGGTCTCGACCCATATTTGGGACGGGCGGATCTACAAAACAGAATCATTTTGACCTGGTAAATTGGATTGTTGCCAATGCCGACGAGGCGGACCGCAACGCGATGTTTGAAGTATTTGATGCAGTCGACATTTGTTCTATCGAACATATGCTTCAACGACGATTTTCGACGTTCGCGCATCATCACCCAACATCGAATAGCATTCATCAAGGACTTACTCTCGCTTCGAATACAACGAATTCGAAAGGACGTTCAGCAATGAAAAGGGAGCTGATTGATCTCTTTAGTCAAGCCAGGGACTGGGGCATGACCCTGATAAGCGCGCAATCGCCGGAGCCAGAGGAGCGCACCCTGGAGGTTTATCGCCAAATCGATACAGAATCAGTCCTTGTTGGACGGCTGTCTTTTGAACAAGGACAGTTCGTGTTCCGGTACGATACTGGGTATTTGGGGGAACCCATTTCGGCGTTTCCTCGCAAAGATCAGGAGTATAGATCCGAACACCTTTGGCCCTTTTTTCAGTGCGGATTCCGCCGTTCGACCGCCAAGATATGCGCGAGGAAATTGCCAGCCGCTCACTGAGTAGAGACCAGACCATTGAGATACTTGGGTCGATCGCTAGAGTCTCTGTGTCCAACCCGTACGAATTCAAGCTAAGTTGAGCCATAGGAACCGGCACAGCGTAGACTGGAACCTTGGCGCGTACCATTCTCGATAATTTGCGAGTCTTTCTTTTGTCGGAATCCGAAGGCGTCTTTTTCTCTCCGGCAATGCAAGACGACCGGAAGGTATTCCCGTAGTCGTGTTTGTTGTATCCGGTGGCCGGTCGTGCCTTTCCAAGTCAAAAGGGCCATCCGCCTTGTTAGATTGGCGCTTTGCTAGGAACGGCATCGCGAGCTGTAGCAAGGGCGCTCACCGGCGCAAGGACAGTCGCTGTGCTTGTCCCGGTGCATTATGATCTCACTCGCTTACCGCACCTGGATTTTGGCCGGCAGCTTTCTCGACTGTTTCATGGAGGCGGGGCTGCCGGCGCAGCTCGTCGAGGGCGGCGCCAATGCGCATAGGTTCACCCGAGACCTATTCGGTCATGGCAGCGGGAAGGCCGCTATGCAGCGCTACCTGCCGGCTTGCTGCCATCTGATCGCCGGGTCGCCTCTTCCTTGCCTCGCAGTCGGCTGGTTCGATGCGCGGGCGACCGGTGGGCTTCCTGGTTGCGACTGCGCTTGCCCGCGTCCGGGCTTTTTCAACCGCTGCACGTGGTTCGGAGCGACCTGCGGACCTCGTACAGCAGTCGAGAGGATTGCCGATTTACTGCCGGCCAACGCGCGGTTGCATGTTGGCGGCCATCGGTCCCTTCAGCGGCTCGCAACGATCGCGTCGATGAATGTCTCGGCTGGATGCGACGCCGCCCCGGCTCGAGCGAAGGCGACATCCGAAGACATGACGGGCATCTTCATCATACGGCGCTGCCGGCTCCAGGCACCTATTTGGGAACTTACGATTCGGACGGCATCCGTTCGGCCGCGCCGTCCTGGCGCAGCCCAGTCCGCACCTGATTTTACATCTGCTAAAATTTGTTGACAAAGCCGCAAGCATCCCTATCCTGATTTTAGCTATGGTAAAGTTGGGGGCGGAATGTCCACCAAGGCACTGAGCCAAAGGGACTCCGGCGAACCGTTGGAAACGCTCGGCAGCAATCTCCGCAACCGGCGCCGGGCACTCGGGTTGACCCTTCAGGATGTAGCCGACGGGGCCAACCTGACAGCAGGGTTCATCTCACAGCTGGAACGCAACCTTACCTCGCCCTCTCTCTCTTCGCTCGCGGCAATTGCAAGGGTACTTCAGTCCGACCTGGCCGAGTTCTTCACCATCCCGGGAAGCGACTCCCTGACGACCAGGGCAAGCCAGCGGAAGAACTACACGCTCGATGAGACCCGCACCCGCTACGAGCGCATTTCTTCGAGTTTCAGGGGTCATGTCCTCAATGCGGTTATCGTGCACGAACAGCCGGGTTATCGAAGCGAGGCCATTCGCCACGAAGGCGAGGAACTGTTCTACGTTCTCAAGGGATCGATCACCGTCGAGTTGGACGGCAAGGCCGTCGTGCTCAAGGCGGGGGACTCGATCCACTTCGACTCCAATGAACGGCATTCGACCTGGAACCACACTTCCGAGGTCGCCAGCATTCTGATGGTCGTCACCATGGATGTCTTCGGCGACACGCCAATCGACGGTCGGCGGTCAGGGGAAGATTTTTCCGTCGACTGACAAGAGCGGGCCCTGCCTGCACCACCACTAGGAGGAGTATCCACCATGAAAAAACTAATCAATGGCCTGCTCGCTTGCTCGATGCTGGCCGCATCGGCGTTGGCTGCGCAGGCTGAGCGGGTGCTGCGGCTGGATGAAGTCGCGGTCGGTGAACTCGATCCGGCCTTGGCATCGGATTACGCCGACTCCATTCTCATGTTCAATGTGTACGACACGCTGGTGCTTCCCAGACAGGGCGGTCCTGGCCACGTTCCGCACCTTGCCGATAGCTGGGAAGGTTCGGGAACCGAGTTCATATTCCAACTTCGGTCCGACGTCATGTTCCAGAGCGGCAATCCGATGACCGCCGACGACGTCGTCTTTTCGTTTGACCGAATGGTATCGATCGGCCAGGGCCTTTCGTTCCTGTTCGGCAACGTGGAGAGCGTCGACGCAGTCGACACGCACACGGTCCGCTTCACCCTGTCTGAACCATACGCTCCATTCGTTTCGGCATTGGTAAGGCTGCCGATTGTCGACAAGGAGCTCGTCATGGCGAATCTTGGCGAGGGCGAAGGCGACATGGGCGACTGGGGACAGGCATACCTCTCCATGAATGGCGGCGGAACCGGCGCCTACATGGTGCAGTCGCACAACCCGCAGGAAGAAACAGTTATGGTCAAGAACCGCGACTACTTCCTGGGGATCAACGAAAAGGCTCCGGACACCGTTCGGCTTCGTTACGGCCTGGAGGCGCCAACCGTGAGAACCCTGATTGCCCAGGGCGAACACGACATTTCATCGCAGTGGCTGCCGCCGGAAGTCAAGCGGGCGCTGGCTGATGACGGAAATCAGCTGCTGACGGAAGGCGGAACCGGGTCGTTCTATTTCAAGATGAACACCCAAAAGGCGCCGTTGGACGACGTTCATTGCCGGTTGGCCGTCTCGAATGCCTTCGACTACGATTCGGTTCTCAAGCTGATCGCCATCAACGACGAGGTCTCGGAAGGGACGGCCGCAACCGGCGCCATCACCGTTGGCATGTTTGGTGCGAATCCGGCCGACCAGCCCATTGCCCGCGATCTCGACGCTGCCAAGGCTCACTTGGCGCAGTGTCAGCATGACCCGGCTTCTTTCTCGATCGAGATCAGCTGGATTGCCGAGGTTCCGCTTGAGGAACGGCTTGCACTGCTTCTGCAGGCCAACCTTTCCGAGGTTGGGATCAGTTCGACGATCAAGAAGATCCCGTGGGCGGCGTTTGCCGGAATGGTGAACGACCCGGAAACCACGCCGAACATCTCGCAGATCTTCGTCACTGCTGTGACCGGTGATCCGGATACGCTGTTGTATGGCATGTATCATTCGACAAAGGCTGGAACCTGGCAATCGCCCGAGCACCTGAACGATGCGGAAGTCGACAGGCTTCTCGATGCAGGCCGCACAGCAACGTCGGACGAGGATCGAGAGCAGGCCTACTCCGCGCTCAATGCTAGGCTGATGGAAATTGCTCCATCGATCTATGGTTTCGACAGCCTGTCTGTTTTCGTTGCCCAGCCTGGTGTCAGCGTCCCGTCGCTCTCCGACCCGGACATGGCATTCGGCCTCGACACGATGGGCTTTGCCTTCCGCCTGATGGAAGTCGAATAGGCAAACGCTCTGCCGGCGCAACAAGGTTGCGCCGGCTACCCTCCTTCCCTAACAGCCGGACATGATTGCGGTTCTCAGGCTGCTGGCTGGAAGGCTGGCGATTTCGCTGCTCGTTCTGGCCGGTGTGTCAGTTCTGATTTTTGCCATTGCCCGTGTCATTCCCGGTGACCCGGCCCGTATAGCCCTCGGGCCGAATGCAACCGCTGAACAGGTCGAGAAGCTCCGAACCCAGCTGCGCCTCGACCAGCCGGTCTGGCGGCAGTACGGGCATTTCGTGTCCGACCTTGCGGAAGGCGATCTCGGAGTCTCCCTCTACACCAATCGTCCGGTGACGACGGACATAGCTCAGTTCCTGCCTGCGACACTTGAAACTGATTTTTGCCGCCGGAATTCTCATGATCTGCATTGGGCTGCCAATGGGAATCCTGGCTGCCAAGAACGAAGGAGGCTTTCTTGACAACCTTGTCCGGGTGGTGTCGCTGCTCGGCGTTTCGGCTCCCAGCTTTGTCTGGGCAGTCATCCTTATGCTTCTGTTCGCGTTCTTCCTGCCGCTGTTTCCTATAGCCGGGAGAATCAGCGTGGATTTTGATGTTCCGCACGCAACCGGATTTCTGCTGGTCGACAGCCTTCTCGATGGTCAATTCGACGCTTTCATCAACGCGCTGTGGCACATTGCGCTGCCTGCTTTCGCTCTGGCCCTCTCGGGGATTGGTCAGGCAGCCAGGCTCACGCGCGCCAACATGGTCGAGACCTACCAGCGGCCATACATCGAAATGGCCCGCTCCTACGGCTTTCCCGAATGGAAGGTCGCCCGCAAATACGCGTTTCGGCCCTCCCTAATTCCATCCCTGACCATAATCGGTCTGGATTTTGCCGCAATGCTCGGCAACGCATTTCTGGTTGAGGCGATTTTCGCCTGGCCGGGCCTGTCGCGCTATGGAGTTGCCGTCATCCTTCGCAAGGATTTGAATGCCATCGTCGGCACGGTTCTAATCATCTCGGCGGCGTTTCTGATTGCCAATCTGATCGTCGATCTCCTGATCGCCCTGATAAACCCGCGAATTCGTCATTCAAGGGACCAGGCATGAAGCGCGCAGCATACATCATCCTGTCCCGACCACTCTCTATCACCGGAGCGGCACTCATCGCGATCGTGGTTTTGTCGGCGCTGTTCGCGGATCTCATTGCACCCTTTCCGACGCATCGCGGCACGGTTGTGGACTTCACCAACTTCAACCAGCCGCCAGACCTTGTCAACATAATGGGGACTGACCTGGTAGGCCGGGACCTGTTCAGCCGCATCCTCTACGCGTATCGCCTCTCGCTAATATTGGGCGCGGTCGTGCTTGCGATCGCGGTGCCTGTCGGAGTCACCGTTTGGGCTGGCCGCCGGCTATCTCGGCGGATGGATCAGATTCATCCTGATGCGCACGACTGACGTCTTCCTTTCAATCCCGCCGCTGGTGCTGGCCATGTCGATCATGGGGGGTCCTTGAGCCGACGCTGACCAACGGGATGATAGCCGTCACCGTCATGTGGTGGCCGTGGTATTCCCGCCTCGTCCACAATCTTGCCCTTTCAGAACGCGAGGAGGGCTACGTCCTCGCCGCCGAGGTGATCGGCGCATCGAAGCTGCACATCATGTTTCGCGAAATCCTGCCGAATTGCGTTCCCGCCATCCTGACCAAGATGACCCTGGACCTAGGGTTTGTAATCCTGATTGCTTCGTCTCTGTCCTTCCTTGGACTCGGAGTCCAGCCGCCGACTCCCCGACCTTGGCTCAATGGTTGCCGAAGGGGCGCAGTACCTTCCTGACTCCTGGTGGCTCACAGTCTTTCCCGGATTGGCAATCCTGGTTGCCGTGTTCGGCTTCAACCTGCTCGGTGACGCTCTGCGGGAAATACTCGGGACCGGGCAATGACGCAGAATACTCTTGAAATCCAGGATCTGAGACTCTCGTTCCGTGACCACACCGGATCAACGGAGGTGCTCCACGGCGTGTCGCTGTTCATCGCGCCGGAGGAGCGCGTTGCACTGGTCGGCGAGTCCGGGTCCGGGAAATCGGTTACGGCCCGCGCGGTCTTGGGCCTTCTGCAGTCGCAGCGAAATGCCACGGTATCGGGACGAATTCGCTTCATGGGACAGGATCTCGACGAGCTTTCCGATGCTGAGAGACGCGGTCTGCGCGGCACCAGCATGTCGATGATATTCCAGGACCCTGTCTCGTCGCTGAACCCGTTGTTCAGAATTGAGGACCAGTTCCGCGAGGTACTGCGAAGGACAGACAGGGCGATCGACCGCGCCAAGACTCGAGGCATTGCCGGCAAGCTGCTGCACGAGGTCTCGATCGATGATCCGGAACGCGTTCTAGGATCCTACCCTTTCCAGTTGTCCGGCGGCATGAACCAGCGAGTGATGATTGCCATGGCGCTGGTCAACCAGCCATCGCTCTTGATAGCCGACGAACCGGGAACAGCGCTGGACGTAACGGTTCAGGACCAAACCCTGCGGCTCATGCGCGAACTCGTCGTGGACCGGCGGGCTGCAGTCTTCTTCATTTCGCACAATCTGGGCGTGGTAAGGGAATTTTCAAACCGGCTCTACGTGATCTACCGCGGGAGAATTGTCGAAGCCGGTCCAACCAGCTCCATCTTCGAGAACCCACGCCATCCTTACACTCGAGCGCTTCTCGCTGCGGTCCCGAGGATCACCGGCAGCGAGATTCCGGACGTCGGCGAGTCAACCGAGGGCTTCGCTGCACCTTGCGAGTTCCACGACATGGAAGTTCAGGCAGCATGAGCGAAGCCCTGCTCCGCATCCAGGGGTTGTCAAAGACCTTCCGAACCGGCGCGACGGAGGTCGTGGCCGTGCGGAATTTCAATATTGATGTCGCCGTCGGCGAATGTCTTGCCCTGGTCGGAGAGTCGGGATCCGGCAAGAGCACAATTGCCAACATGATCCTCGGCATTTTGAGACCTACGGCCGGCACTATCACGTTCGACGACGAAGTTCTTCCCGACAGGCGGACCCTGCGCCACAGGCGCCGCATGCAGCTGGTGCAGCAGAACCCCTTGTCTGCACTTAATCCCAACAGGACCGTCGGCGCATCGCTTCGGCTTGCGCTTGATGTACACGGCATCGGCGACAGGAGCAGCCGCCTGCTGCGGGTTGCCGAGTTGCTGAAGGAAGTCGGACTCGACCCGGACATGGCGCGCCGGCCGCCGTCCTCGCTGTCTGGCGGGCAAAGGCAGCGCGTCGCGATAGCCCGGGCCAGGTCATGCAATTCGGACCTGATAGTATTGGACGAGCCGACCTCGGCACTCGACGTGATCGTTCAGGCAAGGATTCTGAAGCTCCTGAACAGCCTGCGGGAAGCCCGCCGCCTGACATACCTCTTCATCACCCACGACCTCGCAGTCGTCAGAAGCGTTGCCGATCGGGTGGCCGTTCTGAACAGGGGGGAACTAGTCGAACTCGGCGCGACAGAGCAGATCTTTACGAATCCCTCCCACCCCTACACCTGCAAGCTCATTGCCGCTTCGCCGGTGGTGACGGCGGAGGAGGAGGAACTGCGCGAACAATTGCGGCAAGGAGCAGACGATGAGTGAAGCCGGCCCGGGCCACGTCCTCCCGACGATCCCATTCGATCCCGTTTCGGCCTGTGACGCCCTGTACAGGCTTGCGGTTTCGCATGTCGGAGTTCGCTTGTTCACCCTCATGGAGTTCGATCCGTCGCGCGGCGAGGGCCGTCGGTTCTATTCCAACATGCCGGACTATTATCCGCTTTCCGGGAGGAAGCAGGTTCCTTCCGGCATCTGGCTCGATTCAGTCATCACCAACCGGAGCATATTCGTCGCCAATCGAATCGAAGACATTGCCGAGGTCTTCCCGGATCACGGATTGATAAAGTCGCTCGGCTGCGGGGCGGTAGTCAATATTCCCGTTTGGACCGATGACGGCGTCATCGGAACCATCAATTGCCTGGATGAGGACGGGGCATACGGGCCAGCAGAGGTAGCCGCTGCAGCAGATCTCCGGCTTCCCGGCACCCTGTGCTTTCTCATCGAACAATCACGGTCTTCAACTGGAGGAGCGCCATGAGCACGACGATCACGAGAGTTGCAACCGATGTCGGCGGCACCTTTACCGACCTGGTTTGCTTTGAACTGGATCCGGAGTCCGGCAGATCGGCCGTGAGGACGGCTAAATCGGCCACCACTCCGCCCGACTACGAACGCGGAATGATGGATGTCCTGAAAAAGGGCCGGGTTGACCTGACGGCCGTGGACTTTTTGGCCCACGGCACGACGGTTGTCATCAATGCACTGACGGAGCGAAAGGGTGTCAAGGTCGGCCTTATTTCGACGGATGGATTCCGGGACACTCTCGAGATTGCCCGCGGCAACCGGCCCGATTTCTTCAACCTGCACTATGTCAAGCCGGCTCCGTTCGTTCCGCGCTATCTGCGTCGCGAACTGCCGGGCCGCATGAACTACAAGGGCGAGGAACTGATTCCGCTCGACCTTGATCCGCTGGTGCAGATCCTCGATGACTTTCGGGACGACGGCGTTGAAGCCGTGGCCATCAGTTTTCTCCATTCGTACGCCAATCCCGCTCATGAGCTTGCTGCGGAACTGGAGATAAAGCGACTTTGGCCGGAGGTTCCGGTCGTTTCATCCCACAGCATCGCAAGGGAGTGGCGGGAGTACGAGCGCACGAACACGGCCGTTCTCTCAGCATACGTCCAGCCGAGCGCCGAGCGCTACCTGAACCGGCTCAGAGAGGCGCTGGAGCGGAAAGGCTTCACCGGCAACCCCTACGTAATGCAGTCGAACTGCGGGATAGATTCCCTCGATTCATCGTCCCGCACGCCGATTACGATGATCGAATCAGGCCGTCTTCCGGCGTCTGGGGCGCTGCCGAACTCGGCAGACTGACCGGCAACCTCAACGTAATCGCATTGGACATCGGCGGTACAACTGCCAAGTGCTCGCTTGTCGAGGACGGAAACATCAAGATCATTACCGACTATTGGATCGAAAGAGACCGCAAGTCGTCAGGCTATCCGGTTATGGTTCCGGTGGTCGACTTGGTCGAAATCGGAAATGGCGGCGGATCGATTGCCTGGGTCGATGACTTTGGCAAGCTCCATGTCGGACCGCAGTCAGCTGGCGCGATTCAATCCGGCCCGGTGAAATCACGATTCAGAAAGGCGCCGGATTCCATCCCGATCGCTTGCCTGCGCATCGGGGGATCGGGGCAATCCAGGATCCGGAGATCATTGCTGCCCGGGACCGTTGCCGGAACAAGGCGCAGGGCCGGCTGCGGTCAGTGGCAATTGCCATGATTACTTCAAACGCCCTCGCTGAACCCGACATTGACCTGGCAAACAGCCTATTCCGTGAACTTGCCCTGCGAACCGGCGACGGAATTGGCATCACCCGTATCTCGTTCGGCGCGGGAGAGCAGTTCGCGCATGACCTGCTTCGCCGCGAAGGCGAGCGGTTGGGGTTTCGGGTAGAGACCGATGCCGCATGCAATCTTTACCTGACCCTGGAGGGCAGAACGCCCGGTAACCGCATCATCATCGGTTCACATCTTGATTCCGTCCCGCATGGCGGGAACTTCGACGGAGCGGCCGGTGTGCTCTGCGGGCTTGCCGTCATGTCCGGCCTGGCAAGGGCGGGCGTGCGGCCACCCCGCGACATCTCGGTGATGGCAATTCGCGCCGAAGAAAGCACGTGGTTTGCCGCTTCCTATATCGGAAGCCGCGCCGCGTTCGGACAACTCGAATCGAAGGAATTGGACGGAGTGCGGAGTGCTTCGGACGGCCTGCTGCTCGGTGAGGCAATTGCAGCGGCGGGCGGTCATGTCGACCGGCTTCATGCGGGCAAGCCCCAACTCGACCCGGCCGAAATCGGCCTGTTCATCGAACCTCACATCGAACAGGGGCCGTGCCTGGTGACGGAAAACAGGCCAGTGGGAATTGTCACCGGCATCCGGGGATCCTTCAGGTACCGATCTGCCAGTTGCACTGGCAGCTATGCACATTCGGGCGCAACGCCGCGTCACCTGAGGCATGACGCCGTGCGCGCAACAGCTGCCCTGGTAACGGCAATGGACGCGGTCTGGGATGAAGCCGAACTGAACGGAGATGACCTGGCGATCACATTTGGCAAGCTTGCCACCGATCCCGCCGAGCACGCATTCAGCAAGGTAGCGGGCCGCGTGGAATTCTCACTCGACGTCCGGAGCCAGTCTCCAGGCAAACTCGAACAGGTCGCTTCCGAACTTTCCGGCCTGGTCGAGCGGCTATCCCGGCAGTACTCGGTTCGCTTTGATCTCGGTCCGCGAACGGGGACATTCCCTGCCTTGATGGATCGCGGGGTCGTTGCGGCCCTGGAAACCGCGTGTTCCGTCGAAGGCGTGCCGGCGATCACCATGCCCAGCGGCGCAGGCCACGACGCGGCGGTCTTTGTCGGGATGGGAGTTCCCACCGGCATGCTCTTTATCCGCAACGAAAACGGCAGTCACAATCCGGATGAATCCATGGACATTGAAGATTTCGCCGCTGCCGCACGGGTTCTCATGAGGATCTGCCTGGAGCCGCCGCGGTGACCGAATGCCTCGTGGTTCAGCCGATTGCCGAACCGGGCCTCGAACTGCTGCGCGGCGCAGGGCTGGTGGTCGGCACCCCCGACACCACCGACTTCGCGGCGCTCGAGCCGCACCTGGCCACCGCCCGCGCCGTGATCACGCGCAATCACGGGCTGTCGGCAATCGAAATTACGGCCGCACCCTACCTTGACGTGATCGTAAGTCACGGCGCCGGCACCGACGCGATCGACAAGTCCGCGACCGCGGCAAGGGGAATCCGGGTTACCTCCACGCCGGGTGCGAATACCATTGCCGTCGCAGAGCACACAATTGCCCTGATCCTCGCCTGTGCCCGGCAGATTCCCCGGGCAGACCTCGCCATGCGCAAAAGTGATTTCGGCTTCCGGTACCGGCAGACCGGGTTCGAAATCGCCGGGAAGACCCTGGGACTCGTCGGCTACGGACGAATTGCCCGCAGCGTCGCTGCGCTGGCGCGCGCCTTCAACATGCGCATCATCGCCGTCACCGCCCACGCCTCGGATTCAGTCCTTGCCGGCGACGGTGTCGAGCGGGTGGACATGGACACGCTCTGCGCCCGTTCCGATATCGTTTCCCTTCATTCCGTGCCCGGCAGGAGCCGTCGATTCGATGCTGCCCGGATCGACGCGTTGCGGCCGGGTGCCATTGTCGTCAATACGGCGCGCGGCTCGCTCCTCGACGAGACGGCGCTCGTCGCTGCCCTGCGGAACGGAAGGCTCTCGGGTGCAGCTCTGGACGTCTTTTCGCCAGAACCTCCGCCGAAGGACAGCCCGCTGTTCGATTGCCCTAAATTGATATTGACGCCCCATGTCGGGGGATCGGCGCTGGAGGCGCTGGATCGCACGGCCATCGCGGCTGCCAGAAAGGTGATCGAGGCCCTCGGGGTATCGTCGCGATGACTCTGGCCTACCCCCGTGTCGTTCCCTGTGGCGATTCAGCCATCGCGGTGGAGTTCGGTGACAGGGTCGATGCCGATATCAATCAACGTGTCATTGCGCTTGACCATGCCGTACGGGTCGCCGCGCTTCCGGGCGTGGTCGAGTGCGTACCGACCTACCGCTCGTTGCTCGTGCATCTCGATCCATTGATCGCCGAGCACGGGAAGTTGTCCTTGACCTTGGCAAGGCTCGCACGTGAGGTGCGTGCAGGAACAGCCAGGGGTCGCCGCTGGAGGGTGCCCGTGGTCTACGGCGGCGACCATGGCGAGGATCTCGATGAATTGGCCGCGCTGCATGGCCTGACTCCCGCGCAGGTTGTCGAACTCCACGCCGGTTCGCTCTACCGGGTCTACATGATTGGCTTCGTGCCGGGGTTTACATATCTCGGGGGGCTTGATTCACGGCTTGCAACGCCGAGACGGAACACGCCGCGCACGAGCATACCCGGCGGGTCGGTCTCGATCGGCGGCGCCCAGTCTGCCATCGGATCGATTCCTTCTCCAAGTGGCTGGCACCTGATCGGACGCACGCCCGTGCTGTGCTTTCATCCCAGCCGCGATCCGGTGTTCCTTTTCGAGGCCGGAGACGAGATCACGTTCGAGCGCATGCATGCCGAGCGGTGGGAGCACCTGGCGGCCCGATCGGAGGCAGGTGACATCATTGCCACGTGCGAGTCGGAATGACGGGGCTGCGGGTCATCGACTGCGGGTCCGGAACCACGGTCCAGGACCGGGGACGGATTGGCCTGCGTCGCTACGGCGTGTCCACATCAGGCATGATGGACATCGAATCTGCCGCCTGGCCAATGCGCTGACCGGGAACCTGCCGGATACGGCATGCGTTGAATTCCAGATGGCGGGCGGGCGGTTCGCGTTGGAAGGCAGGCAAGCGGTAATGGCGCTGTCTGGCCCGGGTTGCATGCTCCGGATCGGAGGACATTCCGTCCCCGACGGCCGCTCGGCAAGTGGTGAGCCCGGCGATGTGATCGAAGTGGGACCGGTCCGAGGCGGGGTCTTTGCCTACCTTGCTGTCGGAGGCGGTTTCGACTTGCCCGAGATGATGGGAAGTCTCTCGGTTCACCGCCGTTCCGGGATCGGCGGGCGAGCGCTTGCACCCGGCGACCTGCTGCCTTTCAAGGCTCCGGAGCGCGGAAAACTGTGCAGAAGCGCACACGCTGCCGCTCCCGCGGGTCCGGTTCGCCTTGTCCCCGGTCCCCAGCACGATCATTTCGCGGCCAAGGCAATGGAGCTGCTCACCGGCAGTCCGTTTGTCGTCAGGCCGGACAGTGATCGCATGGCTTACCGGTTGGATGGCCCGCCACTGCTCCACAAGGGCGAAGCCAACATCGTATCGGACGGTGTCCTTGCCGGCAGCATCCAGGTGCCCGGGGACGGCATTCCGACCATCCTCCTGCGTGACTGCCAGACGACGGGAGGCTATCCCAAGATTGCCACGGTCATCAGCGCCGATCTCGGTCGCCTGGCACAAGTCGTGCCCGGCGGAATCGTGCACTTTTCTTCTGTCACGCCCGAGGAAGCGGTCGAGGCGGCCCGTGAAGCAGCCGATCAGCTTCGCGCGCGGATCGCAGCCATCCGCCGTGTACGAACCGAACCGGCAACGGAGACGCTACTCGGGACCAACCTTGTCGGCGGCGTGACCGACGGATCCTGAATCCGGAGGCGCAAATGGCGCCAACGTCCAACCCTCGGCTTCAAGCGCCACACGTATGTCGCGCGCCATTTCGACGCTGGCAGGATTGTCACCGTGCACACAGATCGAGTCGATCTCGACCTTCAGCGACTTGCCCGATTCGGACACGAGCCTGCCTTCCGACACCATTTCAAGCGCACGCCGGCTGGCCGCCGCGGCGTCATGGATCACCGTGCCCGGCCGGCTGCGGGGGGCCAGGTTGAAACTGTCGGCATAGGTCCGGTCGGCATAGATCTCGCGTGCCGGCTGCAGCCCGGCCCGTTCCGCAGCCCTTTCGGTCGGTGTACCGGGCATGACCAGCCAGACGAGGCCGGGATCGGCAGCCGCAATGCCCCGGGCTACCGCATCCGCCAATCCGTCATCATCGTTGCAGGCATTTCCCAGCGCGCCGTGGGTCTTCACGTAGCTCATCCGGTAGCCGGCGAGAGCACAGACCGCCTGGAACGCACCGACCTGATAGGCCACGAGCCGTTCGATCTCCCGCCCGGTGACTCCGGCCACGGGGCGTCGGCCAAAGCCGATCAGGTCCCGGTAGCCGGGATGGGCACCAACTGCCACCTTCCTTGCCTTTGCCTTATTGGCCATGCTGTGCATTATCCCGGGATCGCCGGCATGGAATCCGCAGGCGACATTTGCCGATGTCACGATGTCCAGCATCGTATCGTCATCGCCCATCTTCCAGGGACCGAACCCTTCTCCCAGGTCTGAATTGAGATCGATGCGCATGGCCATTGACTTCCTCGAGGCCGGCAGTTGCGGAACGGATTGCGAACAGGATACGCCGGGTGTACCAATTGTCAAAGATGGGAGGAACGGCAGAACGGCACGGTATGACGGCACGTCTTCTTTATCTTTGCAATAGCCCCAGGCTGCAGTCGGTCGCGCGGCTCGATGAACGGTTCGAGCGTTGGGGCCTGGATGTCGAGCAGAGATGGGCCTATGGCGGCGACTTTCCCGACTGCCTGGCAGGCTATGACGGCATGTTCCTCTCGGGCAGCCCCCATGGCGCCTACGAGGATCTGGATTTCATCCATCGCGAGCACGACCTGATCGTCGAAGCCGCGGAGCTCGGCATTCCCATGCTTGGCGTCTGTTTCGGAAGCCAGATACTCGCTTCGGCGCTGTGCGGGCGCGACCAGGTCTTTCGCCGGGGCCGGTGCGAGATCGGCTACAAGGATTTGCCGGTCACGGCCGAAGCGGCAAACGACCCCATCTGTTCCGAACTGGGCAAGACAGTTCACATGTTCGTCTGGCACAACGACGAGGTGCGTGCCGGCCACGAGGACATGACGATCCTCGCCTATTCCGACGTATGCCCGAACCAGGTATGGCGCTACCGCGACCAGCCTTGCTGGGGCATTCAGGGGCATCCGGAGATAACCAGGGACCAGGCCCCGATCTGGTTCGAGGAAAACCGGGACCGGATGCAAGACGACGGGGCTGACGTTGATCAACTCAAGCTGCAGGCCCATCCGGCCCGGTCTGCCAAGACCATGCTCACCCGTTTCGCGGCATTTCTGAAGAACAACCCGTGACCTCGGAAGGACCCGTATCGACGAACGGGATCGCGAACCCATGGTTTGACAAACCGGAGTACGAGGCGCGCCTGCGTCGCGTGCAGCGGTCGCTTGCCGATCGCGCCCTTGACGGCCTGGTCGTATTCCAGCCGGAATCCGTGACCTGGCTGACCGGGTTCTTCACCCGCGGCTACGCCAGCTTCCAGTGTGCCCTTGTCCCCGCCGACGGGACCCCGGCGGTCATCTGCCGGGATGTCGAGAAGTACTATCTCGATTCGACCTGCGTCTTTGCGGACCATGCCGTGTGGAGCGACGGGGATGATTCGATCGAGATCGCGTCCCGGGCCATTGCGCGGCGATTTGGCGCCTCCGCCAGGCTGGGAATCGAACTGTCGGCGTGGCCGCTTTCGGCCGGTCGGTACGAAAACCTTCGCGCGCGCCTTCCCGGAATCTCCTGGGCGGACAACAGCCGTCTCCTCACGACCATGCGCCTGATCAAGAGCGAGGCCGAAATCGCCTACCAGCGCCGGGCAGGCAAGGCCGCCGAAGCGGGAATGCAGGCTGCCATCGACAGTGTCGGGGTCGGCGTCAGCGAGCGCGAGATCGCAGCGGAAATCTGCGCCGCGATGATCAGGTCCGGCAGCGATCTTCCCGGCCCCGGGGTCCTGTCGTCCGGTGAACGCGCGTTCCATCTGCACGGTGGCTACTCCGACAGAATCCTGGAATCCGGTGATCTGGTTCAGGTGGAAACAACTCCGAACGTGCGCCACTACCATGCCCGGTTCATGCGGCCGATCCGCGTGGCCGGAGCCAGCGACGAAGACCGGCGCATTGTCGAAACCCTGATCTCCATCCAGGACGCCGCCCTTGAAAAGGTACGGCCAGGAGTGGCGGCAACGGTTCCCGACAGTGTCTACCGTGACGGCGTCTTGTCTGCCGGTTTGCGCAGCACGTACACCAACAAGACATTCTACTCGGTGGGCTTACTACTGCATCCGTCAGGAGGCGAGTCGCTCGAGGCCACGCCCCGCTCGAGTTGGTCGTTCGAAGCCGGAATGACATTCCACACGTATGTCCTGGCCCAGGGTTTCGGAATGTCGGAAACGATCGCTGTCACGAGCGATGGATACGAGCGACTGACAAATTTCCCGCGACGGCTGTTTGCCGTGTGACGGTTCGGCTTTCGTGAACCTCGCGTGCCAGAATTCGCGCGAAGGATCCTGGATGGAGTCGTCCTGGTCCCGATACCATCAATCAAACAGTCATCCGTGAATGCCGCGAGTCAATACACGGTTTCAACACTTCCCGATCGGTCACCTTCGAACGATCATGGTACGACGGGAACCAAACGGCATTCGGGGTTTGCGGGGCCTCGGCTTCGGCCAGGTCACCCCGGCTCGGTTAATGCCTGGCCTTCCCCCGAAACTTCCGGCGACCAGTGACATGATCGGTCACGCCCCATGGTCTCGCGCAAGCATTCGTGCAAGCAATCGTGGCGGTCATGTACGGAAGATCGCGGCTACTCGGAATATTCTGTTCAGGAGACCTGGTTCAACCCGAAATGAACTGCCGGATCCAAAGCTTCCGGCATGCGGCTCGAAGACAAAAACAGGGAGTCGCTACCCGGCGTCGTCAACAAGCCCTGCCGGTTCGAGAACAACAACGGTCGGTCGAAGTGGAAGATCGCGAAGTCCGAGTTCGATCGCGGGCCCGTTTTGCCGACGGATGGCAAATTCGTCGGAAACCCTGCCGAGAAAGGATTCAAGTGAACTCCTGGAAAACCAGTGCATCGGAATCACGACCGAGGACCTCAGCCGTTCAACCAGCCGGACCATGTCGCGCAGAGGCAATGTCAGACCGCCGTCCACTGGCGCCATCAAGACGTCGACACGTCCGAGCGCCGCAAACTGCTGCTCGGAAGGATACTGGTGCAGGTGCCCAAGATGTCCGATGCACAGTCCGGCGACCTCGAAAATGAAGATCGAGTTTCCCTCGGTTTCCACGCCGCCATAGGGTGAGCGGATATCCGTGGAGACATTGCGTACGAGCAAGTCTCCGAGAACGAGATGATGATCGATGCCTTTCCCGAATTCTTCGCCCCAGCCTCGAAGTACATGGGGAATTCCCGGGTCCGGATACGGCGTCCAATGGGATTCATGCGCGTGGTTCATGGTCACCACGTCCGGAATCATGGCGCTCGAACCGATGTAGCCGGTATAGTCCGTGACGACGTTCAAACCGCCATGGGTTCGGATCAGGAAACTGGAATGCGAAATGTAGTGAATGCGTACCGAAAACCTGGCCAGGGGCGCCGACCAGCTTGCCCTGTGAATGAAATCGACCCCCGGCGCCGCATCGGCGATTGCGATGCAGTGACTCGACCGTGATTCCTGCGCGGCGAGCGGCCCTGCGCACAGAACCAGAAACAAAAGACAGATCAACTGACGCATGGACAGGAACCTATCAAAACAACTCGTGTCTGGGTAGGCGAGAACACGCAAATCCGCAAGAGTACCCTGGACTGCCGGATGCACCCAAATGTCTTTGTATCGAGTGATTCGGACGGTTTTTCGCACCGGGGTGCTGCGTTGTGGGCGGCATGACGGCTTTGTCCCTTTTGCCCCTGTAGGGTGATCGACGGCCGGAGACACGGCCGGGCACCTGGCCGGGAGGAGTCGAGCAGAAGGATTTGGGGATTCATGGCGCGTGTGCGGAAACGGCAGTAGTTCCGGCATACGGATACGGTTGCGTATCCGCGGAGCCTGAGCGCGGAGGGGTTCACCCGATACTGGCCGGATGGCAGCTGCCGTCCAGATTGACGCGCTATGGGTCCCGGCGACCGGGTCTCCCGGTCCTTTCCGATATTGATCGCGTGGGCGTGATGGCGGAAATACCGCCAGCGATCGAAATGCCATTCCGAAAGCGCGACGCATGTCGAAACTGAACCAGCGTGTCGTTCACCGGGCGTGTCCGGAATGGCGTTCCATGGCCATGGCCATGTTCCCGGGCCGGCGCGCTCGGGCGAACAGTACCCAGGACAATCACGCGGAATTCCTTCCAGGCTGACCCCAGGATCGCCGTGGTCGGTCAGCAGGACAGCACCATCGGACCGGTCCAGAGGTCAAAGCCCCGGATTGCAGGCGGATTTGAGCGCCTCATCGGCCGAGCGAGGTCCGAACGGTTACCGCGGATTTGGACCATTCGCTTTCAGCCCGCGTCCCGATCCCCTCCGCGGCGAACGTCGATGCACCGCTCGCGTTTCGAAAGAGTGTCGCAGACCGTCTCAAGGCCCGCAAACAAGTGGTTTGGCATTTCTTGTTCTGTTTTGATTTTCCGGATGTCGATCAGACGCGGAATTTTCCCTCAAGAAAAATCGAATTCGATCGTTCGTGACGGACCTTTAACACCGTCAATGCCATCCGCCAGGAAGGGATACGGCATTGCCTTCGCCATCGAAACGATCTGCGACTGTCTGTCGCGGCGATGGTGGATCCCGGAATGCCAAGGGTCAGAAGGGGCGCCATCGACGGACCCGAGACGGCGTTGTTCGCGGCCTCCGGCGCGGCGGCGCCCTCGAGGAGCCCCCTGCCCCATTCGTCCGCGTTGGCCGCCCGGCGTTTACCTTCACCGTATGAGATGAAGGCGGCGATGGAGGATCCGAGGCCGGGGAGCATGCCGATGAACGCGCCGATCAGCGAGGAGCGAAAGACATGCGGCAGGCACGGCCGGTACTCGGCCCAGGTGAGGCGGTTCCTGGCCCTTTCGTCCCGAAGCGGGTCCTGGAACGTTTCGATTGCGGCACCGCGTCTTTCAAGCTGGGCGAAGACCTCGGCGAACACGAACATGCCGATGATGATCGGAACCAGCGGCACGCCCGGCGAGAGCTGGAAAAAGCTGAAGGTGAGGCGGTCCTGGCTGGTAATCGGTTCGAGGCCGAACATGGCGATGACGACACCGAGGGAAGCCGACGCGAGGCCCTTGAGGATGGAATCGCTGATGACCGAACCGATGACGACGAACGCAGCAAAGTAGATGGCGAAAAGCTCCGGCGGCCCGGTCCAGGGTGTCCGCAATCGAGCCGCTCCTGATGTCGGCGTTTCTGCCCCGCGTTTTCAAGCGGTTCGCGCGCGTACACCCGGATTTGCAGATCATGGCCGAGCCGAAGACCCGGGCCGAGATCGAAGACTGGATTGCGAATTCCCATGCCGACGTCGGTTTCACTTTTCTGCCCGTACAGCGCGGGCAATTGCCATCGCGCAGCGTGGCGGGCGGGCGGGCGGTTGCAATCGTGCCGGCAGGTCACGCGCTGTCGGAGCGCCGGGGCCTCGCGCCAGCCGAATTCCCAGCAGGCGAGATCGTCCTGCCCCGCCCGACCGTCCGGCTGCGCAACCTGGTCGAGGCGAGTTTCATACAGGCGGGTGTCGAACTGAGGCCATGGATCGAGACGTCGAACGCCGTAGCCACGGCCAACCTTGTCGCTGAAGGTGACGGGGTCGCCGTGATCGATCCCTTTGCGGTGACGGCCATCCCTGCCGGGAAAGTCCCGGTTGTTCCCTGAGAACCCGAAACCCTGCTGGACTACGGAATGATCTGGGCGGGGAACAGATCGCTGTCGGCGCATGAGCGTCGTCTGGCGGACGTGGCGGACGCTGTGGCGGTCGAGTTTTCGGACGAATTGCGCTGGTTCGACGTGGTCTGAGCGGGCACTGCCGGACAGCCTGCCCGCCCAGGTCAGAAACTTCACCGGCTGGAGCACGGGACGGGGCGATCTCACGAAAAGCACCGACCGCGCCAGCAGGTGCGCTCTGTCCGCGCCAATACCACCGCCACCTGAAACCGATTGCCGGTCGGATTTGCATGCCATTTGACTTCGCCGCGCTGGCCCTGCTGACGAAATGACAGCTGGAGCGGCGGATACGCCAGTGCGGTCAAGGTCTCCGATACGCTCCGAGCGCGGCAGCAGCGACGTCACACACTCTATTGCTGGCTTTAAGGAAAAACCCCTGTTAGTAGTGCGCGCCGTCGAATTTGCGTTTCTGCTGTCCAGTTGCGATGTCGAAAACCTCCTCTGCCTTGTTGGGGCGGATTCTGGATGCCCTGCGCGATCTGGCCCCGGTTTTCCTCGTGATCGCCTTTTTTCAGGTCGCGGTATTGCAGCAACCCTTCCCGGACCTCGGCAAGGTTCTGTTCGGGACTGTCTGTGTCGTCCTCGGCCTGATGTTGTTCATGCAGGGGCTCGAAACGGCGCTGTTTCCGATCGGCGAAGCGATGGCCGGCGCCTTTGCGCGCAAGGGTAACGCGCCGGCACTGTTCATTTTTGCTTTCTGCCTGGGCTTCGGCACCACGGTTGCCGAGCCGGCATTGATCGCGGTCGCGGCGAAGGCAGCAGATATCGCTGCCGACGCCGGTGCCATCCCCGACGGTGTTCAGGCGCGCGTCGCCTATGCCTTTGAGCTTCGCATGGTGGTCGCCATCGCCGTCGGCGCGGCGATCGTTCTCGGCGTGCTGCGAATCCTGAAAGGCTGGCCGCTCCATTGGATGATCGTCGGCGGCTACCTGATCGTGACCGTGATGACGCCTCTCGCGCCCGAGGAGATCGTCGGGGTGGCCTACGATTCGGGCGGCGTGACCACGAGCACAATTACTGTCCCTTTGGTGACCGCGCTCGGCATTGGCCTCGCCAGTTCGATCAGGGGCCGCAATCCGCTGGTCGACGGTTTCGGATTGATCGCCTTCGCCAGCCTGACCCCGATCATCGGCGTCCTGATCTACGGGGTGCTGACTTGATTCAGGAGCTTTTTGCCACCTTCGCCGCCACTGCGCTTTCGACGGCTCTGGATGTCGGGCCCATTATCGCGATTCTGGCGGTCTTCCAGTTCGTTGTGCTACGCCGCCGCCCGCCTCGGCTGCGTCGCATCATGATCGGTTTTGTCTATGTGCTGGTCGGACTGACCCTGTTTCTCATCGGGCTGGAGGAGGCCCTGTTTCCACTTGGCGAGACCATGGCGCGGCAGCTTACGGCTTGGGAAACCCTTGGCGGGGCAGGCAACGGGGACTGGTCAGACTACCTCCTGATCTACGCCTTCGCCGCCTCCATCGGCTTCGCGACGACGGTCGCAGAGCCGTCGCTGATCTCGGTAGCGGTCAAGGCCGAGGAGGTCTCGGGTGGATCGATCGGCGCCACGGGTCTCCGCCTGGCCGTCGCGGTCGGGGTCGCAGTTGGCATCGCACTCGGCTGCTTCCGCATCGTGACCGGCACGCCGCTCGCCTGGTACATCGTCGCAGCATACGGCATCGTCATCCTGCAGACATTCGGCGCTCCGCGCGCCATCGTGCCTCTGGCCTACGACTCGGGCGGCGTGACGACGTCCACCGTGACGGTGCCGGTTGTGGCGGCGCTGGGCCTCGGCCTCGCGGCTGCCGTGCCCGGGCGCAGCCCACTGATCGACGGGTTCGGACTGATCGCCTTCGCCAGCGTGTTCCCCATCGTGTCTGTACTGGCATACGCTGCGGTTGCATCCTGGCTCGGCAAAAGGCGCAGGGCACAACTGAGACACAGGGAGTCAAAGGCATGAAGCTGAAACTCATCATTGCTCTGGTCAACGACGACACGACCGACGCCGTGATCGACGCGGGCCGGGCGGCGGGTGCAACCGGCGTCACCGTGATCACCAGCGTTCGTGGCGAGGGGCTCGTGCCAGAGAGCACGTTTTTCGGCCTGGAACTCACGGCCAAGGCCGACATCGTCCTGTTCGTTGTCGCGGCGGACAAAGCACGCCCAATCCTCGAGTCCATCAGCAACACGGCGCACTTCGACAGCGAAAGCGGCGCCGGTATCGCATTTCAGCTCGACATCGAGAATGCCGTCGGACTGAACACCCAGCTGCCCGCCATCCTTGGCGATTTGGACGAGGACCCGTGAGCCCGGCAAGGAACCTGGCGGACCTGACCGCGGTTCCCACGAGATTTGACGGCTGCCCCGGGAAAGTCGGCTGCTGCCGGAGGACGCCGACGTGCGTCTCTTTCGGAGTTTCGTTGTGGTCCTCCGTTCGCGGGCTCAGGGGGGCTTGCCGCGGGCTAACCAATGCGGTCACGGAAAACTTCTCTCCTGTCGGGAAGCTGGCGAGTCCGATGAACGATGCGCAGGGATTGAATTCAGGAGTGGCTTCAATCTTTGAATGCCAAAAGAAGGGCCGACGGTGGCGGGCGGCGCAGCGCATCGCCTTGAAGGAGAGCACATGATCCGTGCCGACGATGTCGATCACGTATTCGTTGAAGCAGGCCAGCGCGCTGTTGCCGTGGCAGTTGCAATGGCGCCTCCACTTCCACCGTCGAAGTGCGCCGCGGCGTCGATCGATGCCAGGCAATCCAGTTCTGTTGTCCTGCAAACGCAGGTCGGCAACAAGTAGGGGAGGAAGACAGTTGAATCGACTCGACGCTCCGTTGACCGAACGGAAGAGCCGGGATTTGGCGATCGAGCTCTGGCGCTGTTTCGACCAACGGCAATTCCGGGATGCCTTGCCCTTGCTGTCGGCGGACTTCGAGGCGCATTGGCCGAATACCCGAGAGCGCATCCGCGGCCCCGAGAACTTCATCGCACTCAACGAAAACTATCCGGGCATCTGGCGCTGCACGGTCCGGCGAATCGACGAGTACGCCGATACCGTGGCGACGGTAACGGAGATCAGCGACGGCGATACCTCTTTGTTCGCGGTGTCCTTCTTTGTGGTGCGGAACGGGCAGATTGTCAGGGCGGAAGAATACTTCGCGGACAACGGTCCTCCGCCTCATGATCGTTCGGCATTCGCCGAACGTTTTTGATCAATGGTGCGGGCGTCTTCAGTTCACTTGGGTGGCCCCGGTCCATGCAATGATATGATTTAAACTGGTTTCGACTCCAGATGGAGCACCATGACTTGAGGCCATCCGCGGTTTTTGGAATGAACCTTTGGGAACTTGAGGGCAGCCTGTCTCGCCCGGGCCTCGATATCCTCCGCACCGGGGGTGTCGGCGAACCCGAGAAGGCGGCGGACCTTCATGGCACCGGGCAGCAATCCCAAGAAGGTCTCGGCAGTCTCACAGGAGTCATCGATGACGGGCCGGACACGCATTCAGGTGGATCATCGGAACGAGGCCGCGTGGAGCCAGGGCCATGTCTCGATGCCGTACAGATTGGTGCGTTTCACCACGATCCTGTCCGACAGTTTCCCGTCAATGGCACATGCAAGCGATTCCTTTTTGTCGCCAATGCTCCTGCGTCTCTCGGAGTCCCGCTCCCAGAGCAGTTCCTCGTCGCATGCCAGAATTGCCGCACGCTCCGCCATGACTTCAGGATGGGTGTTGAGCCAGCGCACAAATTCCACAGCCCCAGGGTTGCTGTCCCACAGTTCGCCGAACAAATCGATGTAGTCTTTTGCACAGTCCGGCCTGGCAAAGTTTGTGCCGTGCCAAATCGCAATCGGCAGCGGGTCAGGCGTTCCGCAGATCATCTCCGCCATATAACCGTTTTCGATGAAACCGTGCCGCAGGCTTGTCGCTGCCGCCCGATAATCTCCATCGAGCAGGTGCAGGAGCCCGAGTTCATACCGCAATGACGGTTCTGCGCCCCGGAACTCCATGAGGTGCTTGCGCGCCTCATCCTTTCTGCCGGCACGCAGCAAAGCCGAGCCGAGCAGGTAGCGTATCCTCTGGTTGTCCCTCGGATTCCAGAAGTCCATCGCATCCATCAGTTCGATGGCCTCGTCCCAGCGGCGGAGCCGCAAGTGGCACAGTACGATACCGTGCGCGGCACGGAAAAACGGCCGGTTTTCGAGCGGTTGCCACTCGATCAGGCCGCTGTACCCTGAGGGGATCGCCGCCTCGCCGAGCGAGAAGCCCTTCCGGTAAGCATCGAGGGCGCGCTTCGTCCTTCCGTTGTTCAGCAACACGATGCCGATATGCGCATGCGCATCGATGAACCACGGATATCGTTCGGTGAGATCCTTTAATCTGTCAATGTAGCGTTTCTCGCCCACCCGGCCTGATTCGCGATTATCGAGAAGCCGGTCGAACTCCTCCACGCATGTGTCGTATTCCGGAGGGTAGCGAAAGTAGGCGGTGTCTTCGATGAATTCGAGGTTTATGCTCATGATCCCTCCAGGCGGCGTTGTCGACAATTGCGGTGACGTTTTCCGGAATTCGCCAACTTCCGCAAGGTCGAAGATGTGGAGAATTCGAACTTCAGCGAGCGAATTTACGATACGGAGGAAAGAACAAGTCGTTCAGCGATCGTGGTCCCGATCGCTCTGCCGCCACCTCGATTTCCCTGCCATACGAACGGGCGTAGCGAAGAGTCATTGCCACCTGGCTTTGACCCGGAAGTTGCACCACGGTGGCCAGGGGACCGCCCTGCATGACAGCCTGTAAACGATAGGTGTAAAGTTTGAAATCCAGTCCGACTCCGATGATGGTCAGAGGATGCGCTGCGTGGTCTGGATAAAGCGGATCGATCCGGGGTGCAGCGCTTGCAGGGTGCTGTCGATAATCCTGATCGGGCGTGGCAGGGCTGTCTTCCGGCTCCGTCGTCGAAGAATGGGTTGCGGGCTGGATGCCGAGTTCGTTGCACAATTCAGGAACCGACATGTCGCAACCTGCCATAGTCGCCGGAGCCGTTCGGACCCGGGCCTTCATCAGGGCGAAATTCCGACTATCATCGCGGCCACGGGTGCAGGCGGCCTGCGATCCCGTCAATTTGCGTTCCCCTATGACCTCGCTCTCGAACTCGGCCAACGCAGCGAAAATACTGCACGACATGAGGAGCCAAAATTGCAGGGGCACATGCGATCCTTGCCGTTTGTTAGGCTCCCCTTCCCTGCTCATGGCTCAATCGCCTCAAGCATCGCCTTCCTCAGAAAGGCATTCATGCGTGACTGGTAACCTTTGCCTCCCGCCTTGAGCCATGCCAGTACATCCGCATCCGCGCGAGCGGTAATCTGCCTTTTGACGGGCCTGTAATGTTCAGGTTGTCCGAACTCGGCAAGCTGCGCTTCGGTCAGTTTGGGGATATCGTCAAAATTGACATGATCGTCAGGCATGGTTGAAAGCCATTCCAGATTCTGGCATTGCGCGTCGGTCAGGGGCGGCAACGAGTCCGGTGTGTAGTTAACCTCTTTCTTCTTCAAAGCGGCTTCTTTCCGACTAGTCGGCCTTTCGGACCGGGATGATCCTAATTGGTCTCCACAAACTGCCCGTCCTTGTCTTCTTCGATGTTGATATGAGCCAACGGGAGAAGCGTGATGCCATTCACAACGCCGACGGTCCGCCAGCGTTCTCAATGGTCTTCAATCCGGTCCTGTCGGGTCAGGCGCAACGGATCACGGAACACCCGCACGGCCAGTTCAGACGCAATGCCGTCGTGTTTACGCTGATTGATGAGATTCCTGTTCTCGTCCCACGAGAATTGAGTTGCTGCCATTGAAAAAATGCCGTTATTCAAGTCGAATTCCAATTGACCGATCTTGGTGTTTCGGAATCGACATTCACGAGCAATCAGCACTCAGCCCGTGATTTGATTTGAGAGGGCAATGTCTGCATAGGCGAGATGGGCTTTGCCCATGTTCTCGGCAAGCACGTGATCCGGACCTGTTGAATGGATCTTGTTGACCACATCCGTTTCCATTTGCGTCAGCCTAACATCGTCACCTGGGGAGCCGGGAAGGAATGCAACCTCCAACGGGCGGCTGCTACGGGCGCGGTGGCGGCATTGTCTGGCAGTTCGGAACCCGCGAAATCACGTCGCCGGAAGACAGAATGATCAGGTGGATTCCCGGCAGCACGATGCACATTTTTTTGCCAAGACCTGCCTGCAAGCGGGGGCATCGTGGTATTCAAATACGGTGTGAAGCATGATGCTGACGGCTGGCCGGAACCGGCGCAATTCTGTATGGGGCTGATTGTCGGCGCCAATCCCCGGGCGTTGAATATCTCATTCCCTCGTGACCGCAACGCACCAACAGGCAGGCGAGAGACCCAGGAAATCTGTTCCGATCCCCGGCATGAAAAGACAATCGTTCCGCCAATTGCGCCATCCTGGCGGAAGGCTGCCACGAACACGCCGCCTTTGCCTGACACACACAATCAAGCCCAAAATTTCGTTTGACATACCCATGCCGGCAAACACGGTGCGGCCGCCGGCGTTTCAGCCGCGCTTGATCACGCCGCTGGACATGAATCCACCGTCTACCGGGAGGGTCACGCCGGTGATGTAGCCCGATTGGGGAAGCGCAAGGTAGACGGCGGCGGCCGCGATCTCTTCCGGGACACCGTAGCGGTCCATCGGAATGCCCTGGAGATAGGCGCGGCGGGTTTCCGCGTCATGCATTTTCTGCACCAGCGCCGTATCCGTGGCCCCCGGTGCGAGCGTGTTGACCGTCACGCCTGACCCGGCCCATTCCAGTGCCATGACACGGGTCAATGCAGCAACTCCGCCCTTGGAGGCGCCGTAGGCAGCGCGGCCCGTCCCGCCGCGTTCGCCGGCGGTCGAGGACATCGAGACAATCCGGCCGTATCCCGCCTCGATCATGACCGCACCCGCTGCCCGCATGACCAGGAAGCTGCCGGTGAGATTCACGGCGATGATGCGGCTCCAGTCCTCGATGCTCGTGTCAAGCGCAGGCCGTTCCATGCCGATTCCGGCGAAATGCATGAGGATCTCCAGCGATCCGAAACAGCCGGTCGCCGCCGTCACCAGGGCGTTTGCATCGCCGGGTTCAGATACGTCTGTCCTGACGAAGAGCGATCCTGTTCCGTCTTCTGCCAGGCCGTCCGCGGCCAGTTGTCCCGCCTCCTCGTTGCAATCGGCGATGACCACGTTGGCGCCCATCCCGGCCAGCATCCGCGCGGTTGCGAGCCCAATGCCGCTTGCGCCGCCGGTGACGATGGCGGTCTGTCCGTCTAGTGTGAACATCGGGCTGCGCCTCCTTGCAAATTTGACGAATTACGTGATGACCCCTAGGCCACGCCCGACCTCGGCAAATGCAGCGATCGCACGGTCAAGGTCCGCGATGTCGTGGGCGGCCGACATCTGGGTGCGGATGCGATCCTGGCCGCGCGGCACGACCGGGAACGAGAAGGCAGCCACCAGCACGCCCTTCTTGCGGACCCTGTCGGCGAATTCCTGTGCAAGCGTGGGGTCGCGCAGCATCACCGGCACGATCGGGTGGTCGCCGGGGAGCAGTTCGAACCCGAGGGCCGTCATCTCCTTGCGGAAATGCCTCGCGTTTCGCCACAACCGGCCGCGAAGTTCGGCCGAGTCCGTCAGAAGCTCGAGCGCACGCAGGCTGGTTCCGGCGATGACCGGTGCCAGCGTGTTGGAGAAAAGGTAAGGACGCGCCCGCTGCCGAAGCCACTCGACGATTTCCGACCGGGCAGAGACGTATCCGCCGGCGGCACCGCCGAGTGCCTTGCCCAGCGTTCCGGTCAGGATGTCCACGCGGCCGGTGACGCCGCAATGCTCGGGCGTCCCCCGACCGGAACCGCCAACGATGCCGACGGCGTGGCTGTCGTCGACCATCACCGTCGCATCGTACTCCCCGGCAAGGTCGCAGATGGACCTGAGATCGGCGAAAGTGCCGTCCATGGAAAACACGCCGTCGGTCGCGATCATGCGATACCGTGCATCCCGGGCTTCGACCAGCCTGGCCTCGAGTCCGGCCATGTCGTTGTTGGCGTAACGCAACCGCCGTGCCTTGCAGAGGCGGATCCCGTCGATGATCGAGGCATGGTTCAGCGCATCGGAGATGATGGCATCCTCCGCGCCGAGAAGGGTCTCGAACAGCCCCGCGTTCGCATCAAAGCAGCTCGGGAACAGGATGGTGTCCTCCATGCCCAGGAACTCGCTCAGGCATCCCTCGAGCTGCTTGTGAGGAAGCTGGGTGCCACAGATGAACCTGACCGAGGACATGCCAAACCCGTAAGTTCCCAGCGCAGCCCGGGCCGCTTCGACCAGTTGCGGGTGGTTCGCGAGACCCAGGTAGTTGTTGGCGCAGAGATTGATGCAGGAAGTCCCGTCCGAAAGGATGATCTCGCCCTGCTGCGGAGAGGCGATGACCTGCTCGCGCTTGTAAAGGCCCCTCGATTTCAGATCATCGATCCGCGCCGCGAGATCGTCGGCAAATTCAAGCGTCATTTGTCCTCCCCCGGCATTCGGGATGCGACCGGCGGGATGGGCGGAGCCGGAATTCTGTTGCCGACAGCTGGATCCCCGACATCCGTCCGTCATGACCGGTCCGGTTCATTCCCTACATTGCGGCATTTGGTACGGCTGGCAAGAATCTTCGTCATGAGACCGGCTGTTTCCTCGCGGGCGCCGGGATCCAGGGCAGTCTTTCGACGGGGTCACGCGCACGCGGGTACCGGCGTTACCGACCCAGGACGAATCCCGGCAACCAGAGTGACAGTGACGGAACGAAGGTGGCAAGGAGAAGGGTCGGGATCCACGCGAACAGGATCATGATCATCGTCGGTTTGAGCATCGAGTTGACCGATGTGGATCCGACCCGTGCACCGAGGTACAGCAATGGCGCCGTGGGCGGGGTGATGTTGCCCATCCCCAGGTTGACGCCGATGATTGCGGCAAACTGGATCGGGTCGATGCCGATGTCCTGCACCATCGGCAACAGCAGAGGTGCGGACAGCAGCACGCCGGACACGTCGTCCACCAGCATGCCGATCACGACCAGCAGCAGGTTCATCATCAGCAGGATGACAATGGGGTTTTCCGATATGGAATACACGAACTCCTGGGCGAGCCTGGGGATGTCTTCGAACACGAGCAGCCGGCTCACGATCATCACCATGAAGAACATGACCATCACGGCACCCGTCGTAATCGATGCTTCGATGACGGCATCCTTGAAGGACTTCCAGTTGAGTCCCCTGTAAATCAGGAAACCGATCGGGAGAGCACAGAGGACAGCAATTCCCGCTGATTCCGTGGGGGTCATGATCCCTCCGTATATTCCGCCGAGTATGATGACCGGCATCAGGAGGGCGGGTGAGGCGTAAACCGCGCGCTTCCTGACTTCGCGAACGAAGTTTTCCGGTTCAGGTTCAACTTCCACGCCTTTCTGGCGATGCATCATGATGAAATTCACGACAATGAGGAGGGTGATCAGGATCAGCCCCGGCACGACGGTCGCGAGGAAGCACTTCAGCACCGACTGGCGCGTGATCCACGCATAGATGATCTGGACCGAGCTCGGCGGGATCAGGAGGCCCAAGGGTGCCGCGTTCGAGATCAGGGCGGCGCTGAAACCCTTCGGATAGTTGGCTTTCTCCAGCCGGGGCAGCATGACGCCGCCGATGCAGGTCAGGTTCGCGGTCGCGCTGCCCGAAATCGAGCCGAACACGGCGTTCGCGAACACCGCAGATGCCGAGAATCCGCCCTTGATGGTCCGAAAACAAGTGCGGCCACATCCACGAGCGGCTCTGCAATACGGCCTCGGTTCATGATGCTTCCGGCGAGGATGAACAGGGGAATCGCCAGAAGGACAATGGAATTCATGCGCCAGTGGCCACCGGAAAGCAAAGTCGAGACTTTCGTGTCGGCAAAGTAGCCGAGATAGATCAGCGCGGCGCCGAAAGCGAAGAGTACACGCAACCCGATGATCAGGCCGATGCAAAGAATCAGGAATACGGCCAGCCCGGAGCGAAGCGACACGATCAAGCTGTATTCGGCAAGCGGATCTCCTTTTCGACTTGGCCTGCCGGCAGGATCACGGCGGCGGCAAGTTACACTCCGCGAGTGAGGGCACGCATCCCGGGAAAGATGTTTTGAAATCTTTTTCTTGATTGAAAATATTTTCAGTGTCATCATCCTTTTTGCGCACGGCACCGGCGGCAGCGTGGCGACCGGGTCGTCAATCCAATGGAGGGGAAAGATGATTGAATCCTTGACCAGGCGCCAGGGATGGCGCCGAATCGCGGGCGGACTCCTGCTGACGCTCGGAGCATTGTCCGTCGTGCCTCCGTCCCATGCGGCAGGGGAGAGCGTCGTTCTCGTCGCCACCCAGAAGGCCGGGGACCGGGGACCGATTGACGGCCTGATCGACGGCCTCGAGCAGGCCGAGGCGGAGTTCGGTGTCACAACCCGGTTCATCGAAGCGCTCGACCCGGCGACCTATGAAACGACCCTGCGGACCCTTGCAAATCGCGGGACCGACGTCGTGATCACGACCTTCTTTGCCATGGGAGCGGCCGTCCAGAGCCTGGCGCCGGAATTCCCGGATACCAGGTTCGTTGTCATCGTCGCGGCGCCCCACGACCCGCCGGTGGCGAATGCACGTGTGGTCGGCTACAAGACACAGGAAAACGCGTACCTGAGCGGCAAGTTTGCCGCCCATATGTCCAAGACGGGCAAGATCGCCCTCATGGCAGGGGTGCCGCTGCCCTACGTCTGGGCGGACTACAATGCCTTCATCGATGCCGCGAGTTCCGTGAACCCGGAGATCGAAACCAGCGTGGCGTTCGTGCAGTCCTTCGAGGACCCGGTAAAGGGACGCGAAATCGCCGCCGGGCTGTATTCCCAGGGGGTTGACGCCATCTACACCGGGGCGGCGGCCAGCGACATCGGCGTCGTCGATGCGGCCATGGAATCGGGCAACCTCGTCATCGCAGCGTCACCACCGCTCATAGACCAGGCACCGGAACATGTTGGCTTCATCGCGTCGTTCGAATGGGCGAGGACCCTGATGATCGAGGCGGAAAATGCACTCTCGCCGGACTTCCAGAGCGGGTTCAGGCTCGGAGGCGTGGACAGTGGCGAAATCGTCATGACCTTCCCCGAGACGTTTGCAGGAGACGCCGCGCACCGTGCGGCGGCGGTGGAGGCGACCACGGCAGCGTATGATGCCATGGCGAACGGTGAACTGGTCGTTCCCTACGACACCACGGAGCCAAATTGACACGATCCTGACCGGCCGGGACAAATACGTGAAGCCTGACATGACCCCGGTTGCCCGAACCTGATGACGTCAGCGCTTTCCTGTGAAGGAGTCAGCGTCCGCTACGGAACGGTGGAGGCGCTGAGAAACGTGTCGATCCGTTTCGAACCCGGAAAGATCCATGCGCTTCTCGGGCAGAACGGTGCCGGCAAGACCACGCTGGCGCGATTTTGCGCGGGCCTGGTCAGGGCCGACGCGGGGCGCCTTGCGATCGATGGCAACAGGGTCGCACCCGGCGATGTCTCGGAAGTGCGGTCGCGGGGACTGGACATCGTCCACCAGCGACTGACGCTTCCTCCCGGTTTTACCGTTGCCGATGCACTGGAGTTCAGCGCCACGAAAAAGAAGGGGCGGGCGATCTTCTCGACCTCCGCCGTCGCCCGGGCTTGGGGCGATGATATCCGGCAGGCCGGAGTCAATGCATCTCCCTTCGCAAGGATCGGGACCCTTCCGGTCGAGACTGTACAGTCGCTCGAGATACTTCGGGCCCTGTCCGGGCACGCGCGTATCCTCATTCTTGACGAGCCGACCGCGCTGCTGTCGCCGGGAGCGATCACCGCGCTCTTCGAACGGCTGCGCCGGCTGCGCGATACGGGCGTCTCCCTGGTGGTGATCCTGCACAAGCTGCAGGAAGTGCTGGAAGTCGCCGACACGGTCTCGGTCCTTCGCGAAGGCCGGTTGGTGGCGGGGCCGACACCTGTCGCGGAAACCACGTCGGCCGGATTGAGCGATCTGATGATCGGCAGCAGCGACGGGCAGTCCGGCGGGCGGGCCTCCCGGCGGGCGGTCACGACCGGAGCGCCGCGCCTGGAATTCGACGGGGTCACGACCGTGACCCGCAAGGCCGGCGAACCGGGGCTCCGGGACGTGTCATTCCAGGTCGGCACTTCGGAAATCCTCGGTATCGCCGGAATAGAGGGCAACGGGCAGCGGCAGCTCGCCGACGTGACGTGCGGATTCGCCGGGCTGGCTGCCGGACGAATCACGCTGGATGGCCAAGACCTGTCAACACTGAGTGCAGCAGAGCGGCGCCGGGCCGGCATGCGCGCTGTTCCATTCGATCGCATGAGCGAGGGCGCCAGCCTGGAGACGTCGCTTTGGGAAAACGTCACGACCTGGTGCGCGGAGACCTTTCGCGTCCACCGTTCCCCGTTTCTGTCCGTTCGCGCGATGCGGGACAGGGCGCACCGTCTCCTGAACGGGCTCGGAGTCCGGTTCAGCAACGTCGATCAGCCGGCGGTTTCGCTTTCGGGGGGCAACCTCCAGCGGCTGATCCTGTCGCGGGAACTGGCCGGAGGTGCGGCTCTTCTGGTCGCAGCACAACCGACCCGGGGGCTGGATTTCGGCGCCGCGGAATTCGTCCTGGACTGCCTGAGACGGCTTCGCGACGATGGTTCCGCCATCATCATGATGTCGTCGGACCTCGACGAGCTCTTCGAGGTCAGCGACAGGTTGATCGTTCTCAGGGCAGGACGCGTTGCCGGAGAATTCACGGCGCCCTTTGACCGGCGGTCCGTGGGTGACGCGATGGTGGGGGCATCCCGGTGAAAGCGGCCGGCCAGGGCCTCGTGCGGATCGGTGCGCCGGTCGTCGCGTCGTTCGCCGTATGCTGCCTTTTTTTCTGGGTTGCCGGGTACGACGTGAGCGGGGCGATCCTCGGGATCCTCGAGGGCGCGGTGACCGGACCGGGATCGTTCCGCCAGACGCTGCGCTGGTCGATTCCGATGCTCCTGATCGCCCTCGGCTTCATGATCTCGTTCCGGACCGGTGAATTCAACATTGGCGGACAGGGCCAACTGATGCTTGGCGGACTCGGCGCCGTGGCCGTCGCGCTTCTTGTCCCCGGACCCCCCGCCCTGATCCTCCCGATGGCCATCGCCGCCGGGATCGTTGCCGGGGCGTTATGGTCGGCGATCGCGGGCCTTCTCAAGCTTCTCTACGGCGCCGACGAGGTGATCACCACGCTCATGCTGAATTTCATTGCGGTGCTGTTCATACAATGGGTCACGGTTGGGCCGCTGAAGGATGCCGCGGTTCGCGGGGAGACCGCATCGACGCCAAAGGTGGACGCGGCGCTTAGGCTGACCGGAGGTGACGGGGTATCCCCTGCCATGCTTGCCGTCGTCGGTTTCGCGATAGTCGCTGGCTGGCTGATCTCGGAGCGCACATCCTTCGGTCTCAAATGCCGGTTGATTGGCGCCAATCCGGTGGCCGCGATGTGGCAGGGAATCCCGGTTCGCCGCCTGCGCTTCGGCGCATACCTGCTCGCTGGCGGCTTTGCGGGGCTCGCCGGCGCACTGGAAGTGCTCGGACCCAACGGAAGGCTCGTCACCGACGCGACGCCGACCATCGGGTTCACGGCGATCGTTGTTGCAATCGTCGGAATGTCCAACGTGCCAGGAATCGTTCTGGCGGCGCTTCTCTTCGGCGGTCTGCAGGCCGCGATCCTGTTCCTTCCGATCGTGAGCGACCTTCCGAGTTCCGGCCTGCGGATCGTCGAGGGGCTTGTCGCGGCAATCGTGACGGCGCGGTTTGTCCATCTGAGATGGAAGGCACGTTCGCCGGCGGCAGCCGGGGGGACGGGCTGATGGAGGTCCTGGACCAGTTTGTCGTCACCATGCTGCGTTCTTCCACGCCGATCATCCTGGCCGCGGTGGCAGGACTGTTTGCCATTCGCGCCGGCGTTTTCCACCTCGGGATGGAAGGCCTCATGCTGGCTGCCGCCTTTACCGCGGTGGCGGCGGGGACCGTGACCGGATCGGTATGGGCCGGCCTGACCTGCGCTGTCCTTGCCTGCCTGGTGCTCTCCCTGCTCTACTGGGTCCTGGTCGACAGGCTCAGGGCGGATACGGTGATCGCCGGGCTGGGGCTGACCGCGGTCTGCGTCGGGGGTACGGCTTTCCTGATGCAGGCGATCTTCGGTCAGCGCGGTTCGATGCAGTCCCCGGTGCGCCTCCCCCGACCTGTCACGGGGGCGCAGGAGGGCATTCTCACATTCGTGTCGGAACTCTCGGTCATAACCTGGTGCCTGCCCCTTCTCATACTGGTCGGCTGGGTCCTCCTGACACGATCAAGGCTCGGCCTGCAGATTGCCGCGGTCGGAGCCTATCCCTACGGAGCGGAAGCGGCCGGCGTGAACCAGTCCCGTGTTCGCCTCCATGCCATCCTGATAACCGGTGTGGGCTGTGCGCTCGCCGGGGCGCAACTTTCGGTTGGAGATCTCAGCAGTTTTTCCGAGAACATGACCAACGGGCGCGGGTTCATCGCACTTGCCGCCATGCTGTTCGGGGCGCGGTCACCCCTGCTCACCGCTCTCGCGGGGCTGTTCTTCGGATTTGCCGATGCGTTCGGGATTTTCATTCAGATCAACGCAGACGGGACCGTTCCGAGGCAGTTCGTGCTGATGGCTCCTTTCGTGGTGACCATCGTCATCGTCGCGCTCAGCAGTTCCCTTGGCAAACGCCGCAGGCAGGACTAGGAAACAGGCCATGGCAAGCCCTCAAGCGAAGGCAATCGAGAACCAGTTCCGCCTGATGCGCAGCCTGTCCGAGACGGTGTTCGACCTTGAACAGGAACGCGAGAACACGCGCGACGCCCATGAACTGACCGGTCAGACCGATGACGTACGCTATGAACGGGATGAACTGGCGGGAATCGCGGTGCTGCGGGCGATCCCCGAACGGGATCTCGGGCGGTTCAATGTGGTCTTCCTGCACGGTGGTGCGTTCTGCCTGATGAGTTCCCGCACCCATCATCGCTTTGCCGGTCACATCGCCACGGCCTGCAAGGCACAGGTTATCCTGCCCGATTACGCACTGGCGCCGGAGCGGCCGTTTCCCGCGGCCCTCCATGAATGCGTCGCCGTACTCGGTGCGGCCCAGGATGAACGATCGGACGGGATGGCTGCCCTCATGGGAGATTCGGCAGGCGGCGGCCTTGCCCTCTCGGTGCTGCTGCGGGTCCGCGATCAGGGAGCCACGCCCCCGTTCGCTTCAGTGCTGATGGCGCCCTGGCTGGACCTTACCCTTTCGTCGCCTTCCGTCAGGTCCGCGACGGAATCGGACGTGATCCTGGCCGAAGACAACCTCAGGAAGATGGCCGAGCTTTACCTGAACGGTGCGGACCCGGATGATCCCCTGGCCTCGCCTCTTTTCGGATGTTTCAGGGACCTTCCGCCCCTCTACGTGCAGGCGTCCGGCCGGGATCTCCTGCGAGACGATTGCATGCGCCTTCGGGACGCCTTCACGGAACAGGGGCTCACCCTGGAAATCGAGCTCTTTGCCGACATGCTGCACAGTTTCCAGTTCTTTGCGGGAAACATGCCGGAGGCGGAAGACGCCATCCGCAGGGCGGCCGCATTCCTGGAAGGCAGGTACAGCGAGCATCGAACTGAAAACACGGAAGCAGGCTGATCATGGGCGTCTCGCCACTTGGAAAGGACAGCGTCTGGGAAATCAATCTCGCCGCACGGGTCGCCTGGATGTCGTTTCTCGGCGACCTCACGCAAAGCGAAATCGGAAAGCGCCTGGGGCTGTCTCCGGCACGTGTCCACCGGCTGATCCTGCTGGCGCGGGAAAAGGGGTTGGTCCGGATTTCAATCGAGGGCCGCCCGGCCGAGTGCCTTGACATGGAGGCCGAACTAGCCGCGCGCTTCGGGCTGCGCAGCTGCACGGTTTCCCCGTACCTGCGCGAGAACACCACCAACGAGGATATCGCGATCGCATCGGTCGGCCAGACCGCCGGGCAGCTCCTCGGCCAGCACCTCCTGATGCATTCGACGCGGTCGATCGCGGTGGGAACCGGGCGCACGATGCTCGCGGCAGTGACCGCGATGCCCAAGGTGCCACGCCCGGATCTTGCCATCTACGCCCTGAACGGCAGCCTTGCGGACCGGCTGGCGATCAATCTCTACGATGTCGTGACGAAATTCTCGGAACGGACCGGAGGCAAGGCATACCTGCTGCCGATCCCCTATTTTGCCCGGTCCGTGGATGAGGAGGCACTCTACCTGGAACAGCCGTCCGTCGCCGCGGTTCGCGATGCCGCCGCTCGGGCGGACATCTTCATTTCGGGAGTGGGAGCCGTAGAAGCCGAAGACGGCGTGCTGGTGTCGGAACTCCTGTCAAGCTCGGAAGCGGAACGGCTTGCAGCACGCGGCGCGGTCGCGGAATTTGCCGGCCGTTTCCTCGACGAATCCGGAGGGATGTGGCGCAGGAAGTCGTATTCCCTCTGAGCGTTCGCACCGATCCGGGGTCCCGGGCAGGACCGGGCCCTTCGCCGCGTTTCTTCGCACTGGCGGCCGGAAGACGAAAACTCTCCGCGACCCTTGCCGTTCTTCGTTCGGGTGCGGCAAGCGACCTCGTGGTCGACGAAACACTTGCAGAGGTCCTGAGCGCTGCCGCCTGATGACCGGGATCACGAATTGGCGTCACATCTGTACGTACGCCCGTTGATCCACATGCGCCAGACCGTGGCGAGCCAGGGCTGCTCGGCGCAGGGGCGGCCGGGCGGGCGGTAGTAGTGGCAAACCTCGATGAAACCCGCACCGGTGGCAATGGCGCGCCAGGTCTCAAGATCGTAGAAACAGCCGTAGCGGCCACCGACCCAACCTTCCTCGTTCCTGCCTCGCGGATTGGAAGAAAAGAGCACGCCGCGGGGTTTGAGAGCTGCCGCGTGATCTGCGAGAACGCGCCCGATCCGGCTGCTGGGCACATGGAAAAGCACGGCATTGGCAAAGATGCCGTCGAAGCGGGCGGGTGGCAGGTCGAGGTCAAGAAAGTCCTGGTGCAGGACAGGACAGCCGGACGCGGCGCGGGCGAGCGTGGCCAACTCCATGGAGCCGTCCAGGCCCCGTGACCTCGTGCCCGAGTGCGGAGAAGGCGAGAAGGTCCCTGCCCTGTCCACATCCGAGGTCGAGGATAGCGTAGGGCGGCGTGCCTTCGATGGCGTCCAGCAGCGCCTCGATGTTCTGGCTCACGTCGTGGTCTTCGGTGCCGCGCTGGTAGGCCGCCGCCACGCGATCGTATTCCGCAAGCGTGATGGCGGCAGCCCTTCGTGCCGATGCGTCGACGTCGAGCGCGGAATCGTTCATCGAACTGTCCCGATGTCCGGCCCAGAGTAGTGAAAGTCAAGGCGACCCGATTGCACCGGACGTTTCCTCGGAAGAAACACGCGAGCCGGCCCGCGAACGGGGTGGCCTTCATGCCGGGCATGCCCGACCGACAAGGTGCGTTCAGGCGAGGAGTGTCGTGATCGATGCATGACGCCGACCGTCTACGCCCGGCTCCGGTCCGGCTCAAGCGGGAGATGCCTTCCGGTTCCGTCGCTTCCCGGTCGAATCGCGGTCACGTGATTTCAACAGGACCTCGATTGAACTTTGTCCGAGCCGAGCCGCGGAAGCGCGAATGCGTCAGGCTGCCCTTGCGCCGGGATGACTTTGATCCATGCGACCCGCGAGAAGACCCTTTATGGAGATATCTTCATCAAGATCTTCCCAGTGAAGACCTTCTCCGCGCCCGATCAGTTCCCATTTCAGGCGCTGGTCGGGCGTGCCGTGCAGCAGGCGCGGGAACCATGCCAAGGGGACGACAAGTTCCCGCCCGTCGTCCAGAGCAACACGGAATGAGTCCGACGAAAACACAACATCAACGACCAGAGGTTCCGTCTCAAGTGTTAAAGTGTGCATGCCATGCCTCCAAGAATTTCTTCCGATGCCGTTCCACAACGCCGCGAAGACTGGTGATTTCGGCGGCGCGCAGACGTTTGCTTGATACCAGTTCCACAGGCTCCAACCAGAACTTCGCAACCCGTTCCCCAGCGGTTACATGCACATGCGGCGGTTCTCTGGGATCACCTTCGTTGCTATAGAAGAAAAACCGGTAAGGGCCTTCTTTCAAGAGCGTCGGCAACGGGTTCTCCTAGTTCCAGATGCGCAGGAGGCCAAACGTCCCCCCCTTCATACGCGACGAGAACCACATCAGGAAGCCCTCATCAGCCTGTGTCTTTATTCTGTCTCCCGTTGATTGGTTCGCGTTTCCCGTTTTTGTCCAAACTGAAGTTCTGAGGCGGAAAAAACCAATTCAATCGTATCAACATGATATGTGAATCGGGACTGTCACTGTCTCCCTACAAACGGCGAGTCCGGCCGGATCCTCCTTCACATGGCCGCGATATCCTTCAGTCGATCGAGCGCCTGCGTCTGAGAGGCATTCGCCTGGGTGGTCAGCTCAACGATGGTCCCGCAACCACCGTCAGATACCGCAATGCTGCGGGAGGATCGGACAATGATTGACAGGCTGTCGAGAAGGGTACGAAAGCTGTGGGCGCCGCATCCGTCCGGCAGAGTGTGGGCTTGAACCTTGGTCAGTGCAGGCTCGTCGCGCTTTTCGGCAACCTCGCCCCGCGCGGTGCAATCCTGAAACGCACTGCCACCGATCCGGCGCTCTTTGAGAAAGAGGTCCGTGCGGTGGTCTTCTCCTCGCTCGAAGATCTCGCCCCGCGAGTCGACGGCCTCGAGTTCGACATCGCCGTCGACGATTTCATGGTGCCGCAGAACGCCCGCCTGAAAAGCGCGCCCGGCATGCCCGAGGCCAGCTAACTTCCGATCCCCAAGAAGCTAGGTGCGGCGGGCGTCAAGGACATGCTGTGCATTTCGGACGTGCGGATGTCGGGCACTGCCTTCGACACGATCATCTCCATGTTTCTCCCGAAGCGGCCTTGGGTGGCGCGCTGGCGCTGTTGCAAACCGACGATCGGACCCGGCATTTTGGTCCGCGACAAGAAGATAGAGCTTCTGTTCGATAGCACCGAGCTTGAACGCTGTCGGGCCGCGTGGTCTCCAACCATTGTCCCGCCCTAGGAACGTCACGGCGATGACTGTCTCTGTGAGGCTGAAGACACGCAAGCCGACGAGGGCTGCGATTTCGAGATGTTGAAACCGTTTCGGATGAACGATGACCCCTTGAAAATCCGGCCCCAGGTGTTCAAGGTCCAATGGAGAGGATGTAGGGTCCTTGGAACGCATGGTTTGCAAACAATCGGAACATCGCGGTGTTGTGCAAGTCCAGGACCTTGTGACGAGGAGAGTACCAGACATCGACGCAAACTTGGCGGGTGCACGGCGGTTTCGGTCCCACATTAGGCTAATCCTGCGCCCTGGCATCAAGGGAACAGTATGAGCAAGATTCATTACGCCATTGTCGGGGCAGGATGGATATCGCAGGAGGCCTTCATGCCAGCGGTCGCCCTGACCGGCAATTCGGCTATCTCCGCTATTATTTCCGGCAACAAGGAAACCGCGTCAAGACTGGCGGCCTTCCATGGCGTGGAACATGTCTTCGGCTATGATGACTACGACACGGCCCTGCGGTCCGGTCTGTTCCACGCGGTCTATATCGCGCTGCCCAACTCGCTGCATGCCGACTACGCGATCCGTGCTGCGCAGGCAGGCATTCACGCGCTGGTGGAAAAACCTCTGGCAGTGAGTGTGGCCGAGTGCGAAGCGATGATCGCAGCGGCGCGGGAAAACGGTACGTTGTTGATGACCGCTTACCGCCTGCATTGCGAACAGGGCACGGTTGAGGCCGTCCGCCTCATCCGTGACGGCGCAATCGGCAGATCCCGCTATTTTACGGCCGCCTTTTCAGCCCAGATCAACGCTGACAACCATCGATTGAAGGCCAGTCACTGGGGCGGCCCACTGCAGGATATCGGTGTCTATTGCCTGAATGCCGCACGTCATTGCCTGGGCTCGGAACCGACCGATGTCATTGCCATGAAAGGGCATGGCGACGACCCCCGCTTTGCGGAGGTCGAGGAAACGATTTCGGCGACCATGCGTTTTCCCGGTGACGCCATCGCGACCTTCACCGTCAGCTTCAACGCAGAGGAGATCGACGCTTACCGGGTCGTCGGGACCAAAGGGATCATCGAGATGAACCCGGGCTTCCGTTTTGAGACTCCGACGAGAATGCGCCTCATCCGCGATGGCGAGGTGACGGAAAAATCCTTCCCAGACGTCGACCATTTCGGCGCACAGACCGCTTATTTCTCAGATTGCATCCGGAACGGTGTCCAGCCCGAACCTGACGGAGCCGAGGGCCTTGCAGATGTCCGTGCGCTGCTTGCGATCGAGGCGGCTGCGAAGACTGGAGAGTTACAGAAAATCAGCTCACTGCCGCGCGACCGATTCCCAAGCGAAGATATGGTAAGACTGATCGACCGGACCGATCACCGGCTGGTGCTGTGATCCGCTGAGCGCTATTTCTTGCTCGTTGTTGCGGGCGACGCCGTCTTCGGGCCTAAAACAAGGGCCATGGCCGATGCTCGTCTCTGCTAGCCGTCACCACGTTATCCGGTGGCTTCTCACCGTTGGCCGCTACAGATCCGCCCGAGTGATGGCGTTCGACGACGGACGTGGCGCCATCCATCGGCCCCGAGACACGGAAACCGTTGCGATCAGTTCCGGATCAAAGTCGACTGAAAATCGAAAACTCCTGCAACTCGCCGGACACGTCGATGCGTTCAGGCAAGAGCGTTCCATGAGCGATCTGGTTGCGGACGTTGTAGAACTGCGTGGTCCGCCTCCATTCGCCACTACCACTCGCGAGGACCAGCGTCGGGCGGTTTTCGAAGCTCAGACCCGAGAGGCGGCAGTCGTCCGGATCGTACAGTGACCAGGCCCGGCGATTCCGCCAGTCGTCATGCGACTGTCCGTGCCGGATTGAGTCACGGCAAGCATCGTTGATGTCCGTTTCCAACTGGCCCCTGACCAGTACGAAATACGCCTGATCGTTGATTTTCTGCTCTCGCGCAACGCGGTCGCGCGCATCGGGCTCGTCAGCCGCATTCGTGTCTTTCGCGCAGGTCTTTGAGAAAGCCGTCGATCCGATCATTACGACCTCGCGATGGCGCCTAAGGTCGCTCACCTCAGGATTCGTCTCAGCCAGTCCGAGGTCACCGCCTCGCGATGGCACCGCTTCCCGGCGGGTGCTGCCTGCCAGTCGGGCTCCTTGAAATTCTCGGCAGCATCAACGATGAAATAGCGCCGATTGTCGCGCTTCACATCGATCCGGCCATTGTCGCCGATGATCCACAACCCGTCCGGCCTGAGCTTGACCACCTCGCCGGTTTGTCCGTGAAGTTCAAGTGTGGGCATCCGCCTCGCCGTGACGTCAAACTTGCGCATCATCTTCTCGTGCATGAGCTCCGATGCGCCGCGGCGGGCCTCCCAGTCACCCGGCAACCACTTGCCGATTGTCGTGTAGAGCCATTCAGCCGCGCCTCCCAGTCCTCGGCGCGGCGCTCCACGTGCTTCGCGTCGATGGTGTCGCTGGTAACTTCGTCCAGAACCGTGTTCATCGAACCTTTCCCCTTGCCGCCCGGTCGTCTGACGTAAAGATGAACAGCGCGACGGCTGCCCCTGAACAATCTCATATGGGCCACCGAAGTGCGTTCCGATACGGGGGAACAGTCCTTTGTAAGCCAATCGCAACTCCGAAAACAAACCCTTCGCGCGTCCGGATCAGGGACTGCTACGGCCCGAGACCACGCTCGAAACCCTTCGGTGCTGCCCGGTCGCCCGGACGGCGCGCTCTTTTTCATTTTCCGCGGAACTTGCTGTTCATAGTTCGGGTGCGGCAAGCGACCTGGTGGTCGATGAGACGCTTGCCGAGGTCCCGAACGCTTCCGCCTGACGACCGGGGTCACGAACCCGCGTCACATCGTGCACGCACGCCCGTTGATCCACATGTGCAGGGTTCATCTTCCCGGGTGTGCGTTTGCAGGACCGGTTGGCGCAAGAAGGCCCGGTTCGGCTGCAATGCACGTTGTCCGGAGCAATCCGGACGGCTGCCTACTGCCTCGCTTGTCTTGTTCATGGGGTTAAGCTAGGTGTTTCGGACATTTTCAGGTTTGAAAAATTGGAGGAAAACAATGATGAGAATTCGACCGCTTTCCTGCGCTGCCCTGGTGTCAGCCGCACTCGCGGCAGGCCCTGTCACGGGTGAGCAGATCCGTTTGGGTGCAGATGTCGATGCGGGAACGCTGGATCCGCGGGTCATGCGCGATACGACAGCCTACCGCGTGAACAACCTTCTGTATGACGGGCTCGTGCAACTCGATGCCAGTCTTCAGCCCAAGCCGGACCTGGCCGAGAGCTGGACGAACCCGGAACCAACGGTATGGATCTTCACGCTCCGCGAAGGCGTCAAATTCCACGACGGAACCGAACTGGACGCCGATGATGTCGTCTTCACATTCGAAACCATACTCGATCCGGATCTCAAGGCGCGATTCCGGTCTCTCTTCACGCCGATCGAAATGATCGAGGCCGTTGACGCGAGAACCGTGAAAATAACGCTGAAGGAACCATACGCACCGCTCCTGAGCTACCTGGACATGGGCATCGTCCCCAGGGATTACGTCGAAGGCGGCGGTGACCTTTCATCCAACCCGGTCGGCACGGGCCCGCTCAAGCTCGCGAACTGGGAACGCGGCACGAAGATCGTGCTCGAGCCGTTTGCGGATCACTGGAGCGGGGCTCCGGAGATCGATGGTTTCGAGTTCGTCGTCGTGGGCGACAATACGGCCCGCGCCCAGGCGTTCGAGGCAGGGGACCTGGACATCGTCCAGTCTCCATTGTCGCCCCAGGACATCGGCAGGCTCGCTGCCGACGACCGGTTTTCGAATGCCATCATGGGCGGTCTCGGGATCACCTACCTCAACATAAACGTCTCGGACCCGCTGCTCGGCGACGCCGGACTGCGCAAGGCGCTGTCGATGCTTGTCGACCAGGACACGATCGTGAACCAGATCTACGAGGGGGTCGACCAGGTCGCCAGTTCGATACTGCTGCCGTCATCCTGGGCGTACGATCCCTCCATAACACAGCCCGGATTCGATCCGGAGGGTGCCAAGGCGGCCTTTGCCGCGGCCGGCTGGACTGACTCAAACGGTGACGGAATCCTCGACAAGGAAAACGCGAACCTCAGCATCGTGCTGTCGACCCACAGCGAGGATCCGAACAGGATCCAGGCCCTGGAGTACATCCAGGCGATCATGCTTCAAAACGGGGTCGATGCTTCGATCAGCATTTCGGACTGGCCCGCGTTTTCCGCAGCAGTTCGTGGCGGCGAGCACCAGATCGCGCTCCTCGGGTGGTTGAACATCGTCGATCCGGACCGGCTCATGTACGCGCAGTTCCACTCTTCCGGAACGCTCAACTGGGGAGGCTACGCCAACACCGAGGTCGACGCGCTGCTCGAGACCGGCCGCGCCTCGATCGACGTCGGGGATCGGACCGAGGCCTACCGGGCAGCGGCGCGAATCATCGCCGGGGAACTGCCGTATTTCGTCATCGCCTACCAAGGCTACCAGGTGTTCCACACCGATGCAGTCTCGTTCGAACCGGACGCGCGCGGCATGATGCGCACTGCCATCGGAAAGTGAAGCCGCGAAATCTCCGGCGCCCGCCCGGCGCGGGCGCCGGCTAGATTCAGATGGCTGCCTATGTTCTCAGAAGGTTGACGCTGTTTGTCCCGATGTTGATCGGGATCGTCGCCGTGACCTTCGGGATCATGCAGCTGCTGCCGGGCGATCCCGCGGCTGTCCTGCTCGGCGAGGACGCATCCGAAGAGGCAGTCAGGGAAATGCGCCGGGCACTGGGGCTGGACCGCCCGTGGTGGATACGCCTCGCCACCTATTATGCCGATCTTTTCCGCGGGGAGATGGGCGATTCCTACTTCCAGAATCAACCGGTCGTAAACGCGATCGCGCAGCGTCTCGTGCCGACCCTCGAGGTAGCGTTCGTCGCGCTCCTGGTGTCGATCATGCTTGGCGTGGCGCTCGGCATCGCGGCTGCCGTCCGGCGCGGCAGCCTGGTCGATGCCGCCTGCATGCTGTTCGCGCAACTCGGGGTATCCATGCCGGTGTTCTGGTTCGGCATATTGCTCATGTACCTGTTCGCGATCAGGTTCGACCTGCTTCCCTCGATCGGGCGCGGCCCGCCGCTGGTGTTCGCGGTCGGACAGGCGCTCGTCGGACGTCCCGCCGCACTCGGCGAATCGCTCATGCATATCGCGATGCCGGCACTTACGCTGGGTCTCACGAACGCGGCCGTCATTTCCCGCCTGGTTCGAAGTTCGATGCTGGAAACGCTTGGGCAGGATTTCGTGCGAACCGCCAATGCCAAGGGGCTCATGCCCGCGCGCGTGGTCTTCGTGCACGCGCTGCGCAACGCGCTCCTCCCCGTCGTCAGCGTCATCGGCCTCCGTTTCGGCGCGCTGCTCGGTGGTGCGGTCCTGACCGAGAGCATCTTCGGATGGCCGGGCCTCGGACAGCTCGCCGTATCGGCAATATCACAGCGCGACATTCCGCTCGTCCAGGGAATCGTGCTGACCTTCGCCCTGGCTTTCGCAATCGTGAACCTCGTCGTCGACCTGCTCTACGCGGTCATCGATCCGCGAATCCGGCTGGAGTGAGGCATGAGATATTCCGGCGGCAATCTTTCCCTCGTCATCGGCGGCTCGATCGTCCTCGGGGTCCTGCTGTTCGTGGCATTCGGTCCACTCGTCTCCGGTTACGACGTCGAACAGATGGACATGCCCAACCGCCTCCAGTTGCCGTCTGCCGAGCATTGGCTCGGTACGGACAACTTCGGCCGCGACCTGTGGACCAGGATGGCCGTGGGCGCGCGCGTATCTCTCGCGATCGCACTGTCGTCGGTCGTGATCGCCGTTGTCGTGGGCTCCGTCGTCGGGCTGATCAGCGGCTATTTCGGAGGCTGGCTGGACCTGGTCATCATGCGGATCGTCGATGTCTTTCTCGGGTTCCCGCCCATCGTGCTGGCACTGGCAATCGTCGCCGCACTCGGCCCGGGCGTCGTCAACCTCTCGCTGTCGCTCGCCGCCGTGTTCTGGACCGAGTACGCCCGGGTCGTAAGATCGGTGACGCTTGCCCAGCGGGAGGCGGATTACGTGACCTCCGCGGTCGCGCTCGGTGCCTCGAACGCGCGAATCCTGTTCCGGGAAATCCTTCCGAACGTGGTCGGCCCCGTGATCGTGCTTGCAACGCTCGGTCTCGGTACCGCCATCATTGCCGAGTCGGGCCTCAGTTTCCTCGGCTTCGGGGTCGAACCGCCGACACCGACCTGGGGCTGGACGCTGGCTTACGGAACACGCTACCTGCGGGCCGCGCCCTGGCTCTCGACCGTGGCCGGCCTGGCGATCATGATTACCGTTCTCGGTTTCAACCTTTTCGGCGACGGCCTGCGCGACTATCTCGATCCAAGAGGCGTCGCGCGCCGCATTCGCCGCACATCGCGGGCGTAAGGAGCAGACATTTGATGCGACACACGATTCACCGACCGAAATTCACCACGATGGCGGACGGTACCGATGCGGTGCTGACCATCCACGAACTCGCGGGGGACACCGGCGGCCCGACCGTCGGCGTTTCGGGCTCGGTCCACGGAAATGAAAATGCCGGCAGCCAGATCATCCGCGCACTCTGGCCGCACCTGCAGGGCAGCAGGATAACGGGACGCATTCTCCTGCTGCCGGTCGCGAACCCCCGCGCCTTCGCCGTGAACAAACGCTATACTCCGATCGACGAGTTGAACCTCAACCGCCAGTTTCCCGGCTCGACATCGGGATGGTACTCGGACCATCTCGCGGCCGCCATCACGCGGGAGTTTCTCGAGAAAATCGACATCCACATCGATCTCCACGCCGGGACCGACCGCCCGACGGTGGACTACGTCTACATCATGAACGACGAGGCGCTTTCCCGCGCGTTCGGCTCCACTGTCCTTTACCGCCCGAAGGAAGGCCTGGCGGGCACGACCTACAGCGGAACCACCAAGAGCGTCACTGTCGACAGGCGTAAAATACCTTCTGTCGTCGTCGAGCTCGGCGGCGGAATCGTCGCGCAGGAGCCCTACGTGGCACGCGGGGTTGCCGGTACGCTCAACGTGCTGCGCGCCGCCGGCGTGATCGAGGGCGAGGTGGAGCCGCCGCCGCCCCAGACCGTCGTGCGGGGAATAGAAATCGTCCGGCCGCGCCATGGTGGCTGGCTCGAAACCGAGGCCCCGCCGCTCGGCCGCGTGATCGGCGAGGGGGCCGTGCTCGGAAGGGTCGTCAGCCCGTACTCGTTCGAGACGCTCGAGGTCATCAAGTCGCCGGTACGGCACGGAATCATGATCCTGTCGCACCTCAACCGCAATCTCGTCGAGCCCGGTGACTACGGTTACATGGTCGGCGACATGGACACCGCGGAGTCGTGACCGTGAATTCCTACCCGAATTCGAGGGAAATCTTCGAGCGCGCCTCGAGAATCGTTCCATCCGGTGTCAGCACCAACACCCGCGCCCGGGAACCGCACCCGCTGTATTTCGAGCGGGCGAAGGGCGCATGGGTCCTGGATGCGGACGGACACCGGCACCTCGACATCGTCATGGGCAACGGGGCCGTCCTGCTTGGCCACGGCCACGACGCCGTGACCGAGGCGGTCGTGCGCGCCGCAGAGGCCGGGCTTACCTGCGGCGTCGAGTCGACGCTGATGGCAGAGGCGGCCGAGACCCTCGTTTCCGCGGCCGCCTGGCCGCATCTCGTGCGCTTCACCAACACCGGAACCGAGGCCGTGCAACACGCGCTCCACATCGCGCGTCACGCCACCGGGAGGACCCGGATCGCCAAGGTAGAAGGCAGCTATCACGGCTGGTCAGACGAAGTGTTCGTCAGCGTCTGGGTCGATCCTGCCATGGCCGGACCGGTTTCGAACATCACGCCGCAGGCGCAGTTCGCGGGACAGCGCTCGGAACTCGTGGCCGAAACCCTGGTTCTGCCTTTCAACAATATCGACGAAAGCGTCGCCGCGCTTGACCAGGCCGGCGGCGAGATCGCCGCGATCCTTCTCGAACCGACGCTGATCGACGTGGGGTTCATACCGGGCAGGACCGAGTACCTGCAGGCGCTTCGGAATGCCGCGGACCGGCACGGCATCGTGCTGGTTTTCGACGAACTCCTCACGGGTTTCAACATCGCCGTCGGAGGCGTTGCCGCCCTGTCCGGCATTGTTCCGGACCTTGCCCTTTACGGGAAAGCGATCGCGAACGGCTACCCGCTCGCCGCGGTTGCGGGCCGGGAAGACCTGATGCGAATGACCGAACCGGGGAATGGACCTGCGTTCGTGGGAACCTTTAACGGACATGCGATCTCCGTTGCGGCCGCTGCCGCTACGCTCCCCATCCTGGCAACGGGCAGCGTACAGAAAGAGATGGCTTCCCGCTGCGGGAGGCTGAAATCCACGTTTGAGTCGCTTGCCAGGCATCACGGGATCCCCGCGAAGTTCGCGACCGGCGGATCGCATTTCCACTGGTATTTCTGCGACAATCCCATTGATGACTTCCGGAGCGCGGCGCAAACCGACGCGCACGCGTACCGGGCGTTCACAGCTTCGCTCGGCGAGAACCGCCTTCTCACCCTGCCGAATCCCCTGTCTCACCATGCCATTTCCCTCGGGCATGACGATGCGGTACTGAACAGACTCGAATCCGCGTTTTTCGACGGGCTCAAGGCCCTGTCCGGCTGATGACGGCGGCGCCTCTCCTTCGGGTCGAGGGGCTGACGACGGTCCTTCACCTGCCCTCGGGGACGGTTCCCGTCGTCGACGGGGTCGACCTAACCATGATTCCCGGCGAGACGCTGGGCATAGTCGGGGAGAGCGGCTGCGGAAAGAGCATGCTCGCCCTTTCGCTCATCGGGCTTCAACCGAACCCGCCGGCCGAAATCACCGGGGGAACCGCCGAATTCGAAAACACGGATCTGCTGGATATATCGCCCGGACAACTCCGCGACATCAGGGGCCGCAGGATCGGAATGATTTTCCAGGAACCCATGACGGCACTGAACCCGGTGATGCGAATCGGCGACCAGATCGGTGAAGTCATCCGCCGTCACCTCGGTCTCGGCGCGCGCGCCTCGTGGCGCCGGGCAGTGGAGCTGCTCGACCTTGTCAGTGTGCCCGACCCGTCGAGACGTGCGCGCGAATATCCCTACCAGCTTTCGGGCGGACTGCGGCAGCGCATCATGATCGCTTCGGCGCTCGCATGTGATCCCGCCATGCTGATCGCAGACGAACCCACGACCGCGCTCGACGTGACCATCCAGGCGCAGATTCTCGATCTCATCAAGGAACTGCAGGCCAGCGCCGGCATGGCGGTCATTCTCATCACCCATGATCTCGGCGTGATCGCCGAAACGGCGGACCGGGTCATGGTCATGTACGCGGGGCGAAAGATCGAGGAGGCGACGGTGAGCCAGCTTTTCTCCGAACCGCGCCATCCCTACACGCTCGGGCTGCTCCGTTCGATCCCTGTACTCGGTGAAGGCAGGGGCTCGCGGCTGAATGAAATCACCGGCGTCGTACCGCAAATCGATCAACTGCCTCCCGGGTGCAGTTTCGCCCCGAGATGCGGGTACCGCGTGGACAGGTGCCGCAAGCACGTACCGGCGCTCGAACCCTGCACCGGCGCACACCTCGTCGCGTGCCACAATCCGGTTGCGGGCTCATGAATGCGCCACTCATCGAAGCCGAGCAATTGACGAAGCACTTCTTCGTTGGCGGACCGCTGTCAGGGGGCAGGAAAACTGTGGTCGCCGTCGAGGAGGTGGACATCTCGCTTCAGCCCGGCGAAACCCTTGGCCTCGTCGGCGAAAGCGGATGCGGAAAGTCGACCGTCGGCAGGTTGCTGCTCCGGCTGCTCGAACCGACATCGGGAACGGTCCGGCTTCTCGGCCAGGATATCGCGAAATTGTCCGGGCCGGATCTTCGCAGGTTGCGGACGAGAATGCAGATCGTCTTCCAGGACCCGTTTTCGTCCCTGAACCCGCGTCACAGGGTATCGGACATTCTCGCCGCGCCGTACCGTATTCATTCCGGCGCGCCGCGAGGCGAAATCGAAGGCAAGGTAACCGACCTCATGGAGCGGGTCGGCCTCGACCCGGAATCCAGCCGGAAATATCCGCACGAGTTCTCCGGAGGTCAGCGCCAGCGGATCGGTATCGCCCGCGCGATCGCGCTGCAGCCGGACGTGATCGTGTGCGATGAACCGGTTTCCGCGCTCGACGTTTCGGTGCAGGCGCAAATCATCAACCTGCTGAAGGATTTGCGCGATGAAACGAGCGTTGCCCTGCTGTTCATTTCCCATGATCTCGCGGTGGTCGAGAACATCTGCGACCGGGTGGCCGTGATGTACCTCGGCCGGATCATCGAACTGGCTTCTCGCGACCAGATCTTCGACCGGCCTGCGCATCCCTACACGGAAGCCCTTCTCGCGGCAGTTCCCCGGCCAAGCCCCGTCCGCCGGGCGGAGCGTCCGCCGCGCCTCGCCGGCGAGATACCCAGCCCGGTCGATCCGCCGTCAGGCTGCGCGTTTCATCCCCGTTGCATTTTGGCCAGGGAAAGGTGCCGCCACGAGCGGCCCGGTTTGACCATGCGCACGGACGGTCGCAGAGTCGCCTGCCACTTTCGGTGAGTTTCCTACCTGGGAATCCTGCCTGGTGGACATGGACCGAAGACCGGATCAATGTCCAACGCGGTGAGCAAAAGTTCCGTCATGTCCGGCCACCGCACCGCATCATCCGACTCGACCGGACCATGCCTGGCCTCGGGTTGCGCGGAATCTTTCTCTCCCTCTTCTTCTTCCCTTGATTGTCCCTCTTTCCCTGGGTCCGCCTCCGGCAACTCTTCCGCCAACGCTTGATCGGGTTCCTGTTGCCATGCCGGTAGATGCATGCCACCAGGGCACACCTCGCGACTGCTGCCGGTTTCCTCCGCCTGGCCAACTCTCCAGCCGCATGGCCCTGACATTCGCCGGGCATTTCTCTTTTCCGTCTCCGCCCCGGTGACGCCGCACTACGTCTCCGGCGGTATTTTCCGGCATCGCGTACCGCGACCGCATCCTGCGTAACGACCACCACGCGGACCGGAAGAGTTTCCAAAAGTTCGGCAGCAATTTGTCTGTCACGCCGTTTTGGCATGTCCTCTTCTCAGGCCCGTTCGGGCGCTCCAGGAGGCCCGGTGAACTGACCGTTCGCCGGTTCTCGAGAATTCGGCAATCGCCCTTTCGTTGACACAGATGTCAATTCCAACGGGTGCCTCGACCCCTGGCGACAAGCTCGCCAATCGCTGTCCCCTGCATCTTCACGTTCACTACCGTCCCCCGAATTCGGCAACCACCATCAAACTTACAACCCGGGTCATCCATTTCCTCGTGTACGCCGGCCTCAATCTGCGCTTTGGATTGTGTCCTGCCTTTTCGAGCAGTTCTTCCAGCGACACCAATCGCTCGCGCAATCCAAGCCGGACTGCCACGCGGAGATTCGCCCGATCCGGGCCGGACAGTAACCACGTACCCACTCGCCCGAGCGAGTGCGCCCACAGGGATTCCTCGCCTCGGTCCAGCGCGATATCGCTTATGCGCACGGCCAATTCCGCGTGTTCGCTGCCGGTGACATCATGCACCGCGGTCAGCGACGCTCTCAGGTCACGGGCATCGATCAAATGCTCAAGGGTTCGACGGTGGTATCCCGTCTGTGTTTCGATCACGCAGTCCTCAACCGTCTCGACGCCATAGGTGCCGACCAACGCTGCCCAGGCGCCCGTCCGGTGCGCCTCGACGATCACATTCGTGCCCACCAGCACGACCGCGTGCGGTCTGATCATTCCATTCACGGCTCAACTTCATAATCGACGCCATGCGCCGCCAATAGTTCCTGCAGGTCATCGGCCGACACATCGACCAATGCCGCAGCTCGGCGCGCAGATACGCGCCCCTGCTCCAGCGCCAATTTCAGGACCTCGGCGAATTGCTTCGAAAACAACAGAGGCGGCGCCGACTTGACCTCCATCCGGCCGTTGTTCCGCAGTAACGCTTCCGGGATCTCTCGCGCTCTCTTGGCCGGCAACTCTCCGAGTGCCACGAGCCGCCACCTGAGGGCTGACGATGTCACCTGGAGTACCGACGCAACCAAATTCAGCCGCGCAACCAAGGCGTCCGTATCCAATTTCTCCCACGAACCCGACCGCCCCACCTCCGCCGAAGGCATCAACACTGCCGCAGCGAAGTTGTTCGCAAGCTGCTCGACGCGCCCGCCGCCGCTTTCGACCGCCTCTTCGATATGTTTGGGTGGCATCGCCTCCCACGTCAGAATGTGAAACAGCTCGTGCGCCAGGTCGAAGTGACGCCGTCCCGCGATTTCGTGGCGGGAAATGAGCACTGCGTCCAAGTCCGGAAGGCGGCATGCGGCACCGGAGATTCCCGCCTCGACGTCAACCATGAGCACCAGGATGCCCAATGCGTCCTCCATTACCTCGACAAGATGCTCTGCCGGAACCGCTCCCAACTCGAACTCGGCGGCGAAACGCTCGCCTGCGTCGATCGCGTCCTCGTACCGCGACTGCTTTGTCAAACCCAATGATGGCCTCACCAATCGCGTCTTGCGACCGACCAGAGGCATCAGGGTTCGATAGGCTCCAATCCACCGGCTCGCGCAAGTCTCGTTTTTTCCAAGCTGCTCCTGAGGCACACCCCTCTGTCGCCACGAGAATCGAGCTTCGCCTTCCAGCCGGAAGGGGTCTGTGAAATACTCAATCGGGGCACCCAGCTTTTCAACCGCGAGCAGTAGTTCCTGCGCCGTCACCCGCCGTGTACCTGTCTCGATGGTCGAGACAGTCTGTCTGTCCTTGAATCCCAGCAGCCACGCCACGTCGTCCTGCGACAGGCCTCGCGCTTGACGAAGTGCCTTGATCCGGCTTCCGATGAGGTCTCTAGTCACGTCAGTTACTCGATTATCGAGGATTCTTGCAATTTTCAAATTGCAAGATTTTTATGCAAAACATGATCAATTTTTCAAGGTGGTTTTTCTCGACGGGACGTCAGTCATACGAAAGCCCCACAGCGCACAAGACCTTCGGTCCCGCTGATACCAGCACACACATGTGGGTCATCATGATGGACACCAACGCGATTTGGCCACGTATTCGCGTCTGCTCATGTCGGGCAGAGATCGTCCATGGCAGCGAATCCTGATTGCCTCGGCGGTCGCATGCGACCCGGCCATGCTGATCTCCGATGAATCCACGACCGCGATTGACATTTCGGTGCAGGCACGAGTCATCAACCTCTCGAAAGATTTCCGCGATGAAACGGGCGTTTACTGCAGCGCGACAATCAGGATGGGAGTCACGGGTTCGGGGGCGGATCCGGCGGCCGTCAATGTAAGGAGGGCGTAGCCCGATTGGAATAAACGGCCACCGGAACGAATTTTTGTCGCCCCCTCCCGCGCCTCCTTTGGTGTCTGCGGCTGGCCGGGTACTGACCTTGCGACAACTCTTGAGCAGACGAGATCAAGGTGCAGGTCACCAATAACGGACCACCAGGTGAGGTCTTTCATGAAACACAGGGAATCCCACTCGACGGAAGTGGCCGCTGCCAAGGCCGGCTTCGGTGCTGTATCTCATGGAGACGGTGCATACCCTCGTTTGGTCGAACCCGATTCCTGATGGATAGTCCCGCTGGGTGCAGTTTCGTTTCCCTGCCTTGAACAGGGGCACCCGAAAGCGCTCCTCAATTTTCCCTGTGGTTCAGATCAATCTGCCAGTACCCAACTGTGACTGTCATCGCCCGAAAGCCTGAATACCAGTGCCTTTTGACGATTAAGCCCGTCTTCGAGGTCCGCGATGCGCCTGAGAGACGCCCTTACCTTGCCCGCCCGACCCTTGATCTGTTCCATGTAAAGGAACCTGGTCAGGGCTTCCGCCGTTCTTGGAGCAGTGTTTTTTCCGGTTTCCCACCGATGAACGGTTAGCTCTTTCACATAGAGCAGACCTGCAAAATCGGCGACATCAGCATCTCCTGTCGCAGAAAACGGATTTCCGCTCCGGTGAGATCCCGCTTGTTCCGGCCAAAATGCTCACCGATCGCCTGATGGAGAGCGTCGATGTCCTTGATCGACGTGCTTTGCCCGCACGGGGAATCGTGACGCTCGAATCCGTTCATCAGCCAGACATCGTCCAGGCCGCATTCGACATGGTGAAACAGTTCATTTTCCATCTCCCTTTCTCCATTGATCAAGTTTTCATCACGTGGTGATGAACTCGATGTAGTCTTTGCAAACAGCCACCACCACGTAAACCCTTCACCTTGCGACCTTGCGAACGTATCGTTATCCGCCAAACTCCGAGCTCATCAAATTCCGGTTTTCGATTCCATTGTCATGTCGCAGACTTCCAGAACAAGCCGCATGTTGATACCCCGTTCCCCCATTCTCTCCAGGAAATGCGGCGCCGACACACGGATTTTCCGACTGTCCGCCTGTGCCAATGATTGGACACGGATTGCCAAGTCGGCAAGCGATTGCACTTTCGGTTGAGCCTTGGGAAACGGGATTACCTTGCGGCCGGTTGCAAACCCATCAATATGACAGGTTGGAAAAAACCAAGAGAGCCGCAAGGCGTTTGGCTCCGCGGGTGCTGGGTCACCATTCTGCAACGGAGTGCACAATTGCCAGCGGACAACTAACGTTCGCTGTCCGGGATGTCAGCCACGGCATTTCGTTCTGGAAAAAAACGTTGTCACGACGAGGGAAATCCTCGTCCTTGCTCAGCCTTCACACCTGCGCCAGACCGTGGCGAGCCAGGGCTGCTCGGCGCGGGGACGGCCGGGCGGGCGGTAGTAGTGGTACAACTCAATGAAACCCGCGCCGGTGGCGATGGCACGCCAGGTCTCAAGATCATAGAAACAGCCATAGCGGCCACCGACCCAACCCTCCTCGTTCCTGCCTCGCGGATTGGAAGAAAAAAGCACGCCGCGGGGTTTGAGCGCTGCTGCGAGATCTGCGAGAACGCGCCCGATCTGGCTGCTGGGCACATGGAAAAGCACGGCGTTGGCAAAGATGCCGTCGAAACGGGCGGATGGCAGGTCGAGGTCAAGAAAATCCTGGTGCAGGACAGGGTGGCCCGACGCGGCGCGGGCGAGCGCGACCAATTCCGCGGACCCGTCCAGGCCCGTGACCTCGTGCCCGAGTGTAGAGAAGGCACGGAGGTCCCTGCCCGGTCCACATCCGAGATCGAGGATGGCGAAGGGCGGCGTGCCTTCGATGGCGTCCAGCAATGCCGCGATGTTCTGGCTCACGTCGTGATCTTCGGTACCGCAACGGTAAGCCGCCGCCACGCGATCGTATTCCGCAAGCGTAATGGCGACTGCCCTTCGTGCCGATGCGTCGAGCTTGCTATCGCTCATCGAACTGCCCCGATTTCCGGCCCCGACCCGTGAAGGTCAAAGCGACCGGATTGCGCTGGGCAATCTATCGGAAGAACCACACGAACCGGCCCGCGAACGGGGTGGCCCGCATGCCGGGCATGCCGGAACGGCAAGGTGCGCTCGGGCGTGGAGTGTCGTGAAAGATGCATGTCACCGACTGTCTACGCGCGGGTCCAGTTCGGCTCAAGCGGGAGATGCTGCCCGGCCCCGTCGCGGCCCGGCCACATCGCGGACCAGCGCCGTCTTTGCATCGCGGGCACAGGACGTCCCGTTCCAATCCTGTCCGCTACCGCGATGACGAGACTTTCTCGAACTGCCCTTAGAACCGGATTGCGACCAGTTCCGCGCGCGTGTCCGGCGGGATCGGCATTGTTCGACCGGCGGGTTCATGGAGTGCAGAGACAAATCGGCGGGAGACATCGCCTACCGGGAGGCCGTGGTCGAAGCTCAGCGCCAATTCATCAGCGGTTTTTTTTCCGAAACTCCTTCGTGATCTGGATACACTTTCCCTGTGCGGCCCACACCCGGTTTTTCGGGAGGCAGTTTGGCTGACGTCAGCCTTAGCTCGACTTTGTACATTTTTCCTCAGGTCCATGTCCAAAAGATTTCGGTGTTTGCGATTGCGTCGAGGGCTTCGTCGAGCGGGAGCACGAGGCCGCCCATGTCACCGACATCTTTCCATCGGTTTTGCCAGGACCAATAAAAGACACGCATGGTGTCACCTGAACCTTCCGGTTTGAGCCGTGCGATGGGAGCCTCCGTTGCCGTCAGAGTGAGCGTATAGCCGCCACGGTTCCTGCAGACGGTCACGCCTCCGCCATTCTTTCTGTCGAAGGCCTCTATTCGCGCCAGAATGGGGTCGGGGTCGGTCATGGGGCGGTGAGGCTCGGGAGCGTCCTGTTGCTGTGGTGCCGAGGTTGGATGTTTCGCATTCGGCGGCCCATGCATGCAAGCCCGGCATCGCTTCGACTGACCGGCGTGACACCCCGTTCCCTGTTGTTGGCGACTGGACGGGTATCGCCGTGTCGCCTCCGTCCGGTCCGTCCCTGATGGTGTGTTGACTCTATAGAATTGGGTCTCTATGGATTGGGCTCTCTTGCTGAGCGAGCGGCCCATGGGATGTTTCGGATCGAAGGCGACACCCGGTCTGTGTCAGGCCATCGTAAGCCTCATGCCCCCGCATGACCTGTATTTGGAGTCCCACCTTGGGGGCGGTGCGCTCATGAAGCGCAAGCCGCCTGCGGAGCGCTCGATCGGCATCGACCGCGACGCGCGGGCGCTCGAAGCCTTCGCCTGCGATTATCCGGTCGAGTTGGTGCACGGTTGTGCCCACGACTTCCTGGCCGCGTTTCCGTTCCGGGGTCCGGAACTGGTCTACAGCGATCCCCCGTATCTGCACGCGACCCGCCGGTCGCGGCGGCGCTACCGCTTCGACTACGCGGAGGCCGACCACATCGCGCTCCTGGACCTGCTCAAGGCCCTGCCTTGCCAGGTGATGGTCTCGGGTCATCCCTCGGCGCTCTACGACGAGCGGTTGGCGGGCTGGCGCCGCCTGGCGCTGCAGGTGATGACCCAGGGCATCGTGCGGACCGAGGTCGTGTGGTTCAACTTCGCGCCCGACCGGGTGCACTGGGCGAGCTGCGCCGGGCGCAACTTCACCGACCGCCAGCGCATCAAGCGCAAGGCCGCCAACTGGGGCCGGCGCTACGCAGCCATGCCGGCGGGCGAACGCCTGGCCGTGCTGGCCGCCATGATGGCCGTCGAAGTCGACGGGAACCCGTGACCGGTTCACGCCGGTACGCCGTCCCCACGGTCACCCCATTCCGTGTTCGATCCACAATGAAATACCGGTGAAATCAATGCACTCTGAAACAGAACTGCCGGAAGAGGATCCAACCACCACGGGCGATCCGGTTCCGGAGGTCCTCGAGATGTGGCTCGAACCATTCCGGGATGCGTTCACGGCCCCGACCTGGCGTTTCGTGCTCGTACTCGTCATGGGTGCCCTGCTGGCGCCGGGCAAACGGACCGTCACCGCCTGCCTGCGCATCACCGGGCGGGCGATGGTCGAAAACTTCGCGTCCTATCACCAGGTCCTCAACCGCGCCCGCTGGAACCCCCGGGATCTCGCGAAACAACTCGCCCGGCAATCGGTGGCGCGTCTGGTCACACAGGGGAAACCCATCGTCATCGGCCTGGACGACACCATCGAACGGCGCTGGGGAGCCCGCATCCGCGCCCGCGGCATCTACCGCGACCCCGTGCGCTCCAGCCGCGGCCACTTCGTCAAGACCAGTGGACTGCGGTGGCTCAGCTTCATGCTGCTGACGCCGCTGCCCTGGCTGCCGGGCATCCAGGCCCTGCCGATCCTGACCATCCTCGCCCCGTCGGAACGATGGGCCAAACAGCAGGGGCGGCGTCACAAACCCCTCACCGACTGGGCGCGACAGGGCATGCTCCAGATCATTCGCTGGTTCCCGAAACGCGCGATCATCTTCGTCGGTGACGGCAGTTTCGGAACCCACGAACTCGCCCATGCCATCGCGCGGCACGCCACCCTCATCAGCCGGCTCAGGCTCGACGCCAGCCTCTTCGCGCCACCCGAACCGCGGGCTCCGGGCCAACGGGGGCGGCCCCGGCAGAAGGGCAAGCCCAGGCCCAAGCTCCAGACACGTCTCGGCGACCCCGCCACCCGCTGGATACCGATCACCCTCCCGCGCTGGTACGGAGGCGTGAAGGACAAGGCACTCGAAATCCTCTCCGAAACAGCACTCTGGTATCGTCCCGGAACGCCGCCCAAAGCCATCCGATGGGTCCTGGTGCGCGACCCGGCCGGCCAGCAGGACCCCCAGGCCTTCTTCAGCACCGACCCAAACATGGACCCGGCCGAGATCATCGGCATCTTCGTGCGCCGCTGGCAGGTCGAGGTCACCTTCCAGGAAGTCCGCGCCCATCTCGGCGTCGAAACCCAGCGCCAGTGGTCCGATGACGCGATCGAACGGACAACGCCGGTGCTGTTGGGATTGTACAGCCTCGTCTGCCTGTGGGCGGGCGAATTCCTCGCCAAAACACCGCATCCCTATCGGGCCGCATGGTACTGGAAATCCAACTTCACTTTCTCCGACGCCATCGCCGCAGTGCGCGCGCAACTCTGGCTCGACTGCATTTTGCAACGCTCCGCATCAGACCGGAAGCGGCAGAAAATCCTGCCGTTCAATCGCGACCAAAACGACAGCCACAGCTCAATTCCAGACTACACCGTGAAAAACGTCCCGCCCGAAAGGATCCAGCGCATGGTCGAAGCCCTGTGCTTCGCCGCATAAATGTACAAAGTCGAGCTTAGAGCTTGAATCATAAGTCGATTTCCTCAGTTTTTTTCATTTTTTTCAATGGGATGCCTCACGTGCCACCCGCCGCATCATGAAACGGCAAGCCGCCAGCTGACACCATGCCAGTGAACTCGCCAGGCTCCGCTCGAAATCCTTCGCAAGACGCCGGCATCGCGACATCCAGGCGAACGTCCGCTCCACAACCCAGCGACGGTACAGCACAGTGAAACCACTGATATCCTTCGGCTTTTCAACGATCTCAAGCAGACCGCCAAGCCCAAGTTCCTCCAACTTCGAGAGAAGCTTCGGACCCTGGTAGCCACCATCTGCCCACAGCTTCGTCACCTCGGGCGCCTTCTCCAACATCCCGACGATCACCCCAGGGGCGCCGTCCCGGTCCTGCACGTCGGCCGCATGAACCTCGATCATGATCGGTGTCCCCTCCACGTCGACGGCAATGTGACGTTTCCGGCCCTTGATCTTCTTGCCGGCGTCGTAGCCGGCAGGGCCGCCGCTCTCCGTCGTCTTCACCGACTGGCTGTCGATCGCGGCCGCCGTCGGGTCCGCGGAGCGGCCCGCCAAAGCCCGGACGTGCCCGCGCAGCACGTCCACCATGGTCTCAAATGTCCCGTCGTCCCGCCAGGCGTAGAAATAGTTCTGCACCGTCGTAAACGGCGGAAAACACTTCGGAATCGCACGCCACTGGCATCCGGTTCCCAACATGTATTGGATCGCGTTGATGACCTCACGCAGATCAGTCGTGCGCTGACGTCCCATCCGCGATGGCGGCGGAAGAAGCGCCTCGATCAGTTCCCATTCCTTGTCCGTCAAATCGGTTTCAAAGCGCTCGCCATTTCGTTTATACGTCTCCTGCGCGGCCTTGTTCCAGGACATGTGGACCTCCTCGTCTGTCGTTGAAACCTGACCCGGAATACCACATATCGCGGGGCCGCGCACTTTTAGGTCAAGCTCTTAAGGGCGTCGCCCGGTCCCGGGAGGGTTGGACGTGTCAAGTTGGTTACCGCGTGCCAGCCGCGTGACGTATCCTTACTGTTCGGGCTTTTTCAGCCAGTGGCCGGTCCCGATTTCATACGCCCGCTGGTCAGGTCGCGCTCGTATTGAGCGATCCCTGCCCGAATTGTGGCCACCATCCGGCCACGTGGCGTATCAATTTCGAAGGGCGTGCCATTCATTGCGACGACCGAGACCTTCCATTCCGCCAACCATTGCAGCGTGGCGAGCAGATCTTGTGTCGATCGCCCCATCGGGAAGGCTCGGAGACAACGATGGCATCGATCTGCCGTGTCTGCACGAATTCCAATACCATATTCTTTTTCGGCACGAATGGAGGATGCCCTTGGCGCGGTTTCCCTTGAAAATCCTGTCCCGTCATAGCCGCGTCGCCCGGCACAGGATGACTATTCCGAGACCTGGCGTTCACAGGACTGGTTCGCGGTGGAAACCCAGGCGTAGATGGCCGCCCGCCGTTCCAATTGACCCTCCTCGGATTTCCGCCTTGCAAGCCATTGATCCATATGACCCGGGATCCGTACCAACATGCCATACTTCAAGAAAGACAATCCCGAATGCCACGACGCAGAATTCTGACGCGCCCCGGCAAACTTCTCTTTTTGACACGCCGACTGACAAGGCATCCCTTCTGCGACACGCTGGCGTATAACGATATCGATCGTATCCATGCCGCATGTGAATCACATTGCGATTCCAGGGAGATCCCTCACCGGCAGAACGACTCGCCAGTTTCGCAATGAACCCTTAGCGTGTATTTCAACATGAATCCGGCTAGAACCCAAATTTCCGGTTTCGACCCGCTTGGGTTACCTCCGGGGAGGACGCGATATGAAGCGTTTGGGTAGTCACTCCATTGACAAATATACGACCGGGACCCTGCTCGGCAGCAGCAATGACCGGGGTTGGACAGGTCTGCGCGCCGAACGGTGGCACAGTTCGGAAGGCGAACTCGGTGAAGTCGAGGTATGCGACACAGAGGTCATCGTCATGATCGACGGCAACCTGCCGATCCAGCGGCGAGGCGATGGCCATTTCGAGAAATGCAATGCGGTTCCCGGCACGGTCTGGATCTGCCCCAGCGGCGTTAGTGAGGACATGATTCATGTCTTCGGAGAGGTCCGCGAGAGCCTTCACCTCTTCCTTCCCGCTTCGCCACTGTCGCAGACGGCGCTCGCGGAACTTGGCGTTGATCCCGACAAGGTAGAACTGCACTACGAGGGCGGCTTCCGCGACCTCTTGATCGAGCAGATCGGGCGGGAGATCCGGAACGAAATGCTCAACCCCTCGCCGGCGGGGAAAATGCTGGTTGAGACACTGGCCTCGGCTCTCGGCGCACACATAATGCGGCATCATTCCAACCTGGACACGGCGTCGGTAGCGTTACCGACTGCTCGCGGTGCGCTCGACTCCCGACGCCTGCGACGGGTGAAGGCGTTCATCGAAGCCAATCTCGGTGACGACCTGAGCATCAAGGCGCTGGCAGATGAGGCTTGCCTCAGCCCGTTCCATTTCGCACGCGCCTTCAAGGCGGCAACCGGGATGACACCACACAGCTATCTCTCAGAATTGCGGATTGAAAAAGCGAAACTGTTGATTGCGGAAGGAAAGAATCCGCTCATCGAAATCGCCTATATGTGCGGGTTTTCTTCCCAGGCCTATTTCACCACATGGTTCAAGCGGTTTGTGGGCGCCACGCCGGGGGGCTATCGAGCGAGTTTCGGATCACGCATTGACGGACAACAGGCGACCGCCCGGGAACAAGCGTCCGGTCAGGAACTGCGCCCACCCGGCCCGTCAAATCCAATGACGCACGGGCCAGCAGAACGGTAAGGCGGACCCGCCAGTGATTACCTCCGGCCAAGTAATGCGGACGGATCAAAGTGATCATCGCACGATCGGAAACCTCCAGACATTCGTCAGGTCAGATGGCGAGAAATGCTCAAGACAGAGGCAGTCGGTAGAGCAAATCAGGGCGTCGGAAAATTCCAAACGCAGTCGAGTCCATATGGCTGTGTGCATCGTGAGATCGACACGGCGTTTTGCAATCTTGCTACCCCTTCACATCGGCAGCAAAAAAACGAAATTGAACAGCAAATCATCTGAATACAGCGCTGTACTGGTCGGCTTAAGTTCGGTCTCGGGAGCGGCGAGGGATCCACATCGAGCTCTAAGCAGGATCGCAATCTTAGCCGACAAGACACCGTACAAGGCACGTGCACACGATATGGGAGAGAGGTTTGAGATCTCGTTCGAGTGGCACGGTAATGTTCTGTGCGTGTCAATTTCAGGGCACCTTGACGCGAGAGCCTCTGATAGTTTTACGCAGAAAACCGACGTCGCGATCAGCAAGGCCGGGCGCGTACTCGAAGCCGTGATTTTGGATTGCAGCGCGCTAGAGTATATCAGTGGACTTGGCTGGCATCACGTCCTGCAGCTCGCCCACGAGCTTCATGGCCGCGGCATTCGGCTGTTAGTCGCCGAGCTTCCGGCCGAACTGTACGACGTTCTCGGCCAGGCCGACTACCTCGGTTTGCTCAAAATATACAGGACCATGTCCGATGCGCATCGCTCGCTCACGTGATATCGGGATCACCATGGTGAAGGTGTCGGACTCGCCAGGGACCCGACTAGCTGTTCCGATGCACCGCCAAATGCCAATCCTGGGGGCTGAACCGTAAGCCAAGCCCCTGAAACTGCATTTCCGAACCACCTGTATTCGCCTGTGAGGAGAATGCGGCCCCAGCCGAGGGGTGATATCTGCCTGAGCGAATCCTCCGGTGTCTTGGAGCCAGCGTGTTCGCGTATCCGGGCTGCGCGTCCGAGTTGGTCCTTGTTCCAGTTGATGATGATCGCCTCAAGGAGATTGAGCCCGGCGATCCGGAAACGCTGGGCTTCGGATGTCCGGTCGCGGATTTTTGACTTGCGTCCAAGCCGCAAGGCACTCTTCATGGCACGGCGTGCCTCGCCGTTCTTGCCGGGGCACAAAGGAAGCGCGATTTCTTGCTCGGTTGTACCAGAATGCCAGTCTAAAATGCCCGTCGAGATGATATGACCCCCCGGCCGAGTGGTGAGGTGAAGGGCAACAGGCCTGAATCGGGCACCTGGCCGGTCTTTTCGAGATAGTCTGTCGCATTGTCCATGTAGAGCGTGTTCCAGGACTTGATGGTGGCGATGACGAGGTTGAGAGCCTTGGCGCGTTTCTGCTGTGCGGCGTCCGACCGTTCATGGATGCGGCCCTGCAAATTGGCGAAGAGCTGAATATGGGTGTCGTTTGCCGATTGAGGTCGTAAGTCAAACGAGTGAGTCCTGAGACTTGACAAGGTCAATCCATAACAGCGTAGGATTCCGCCCTCGGAATCGACCCCAACCATGATGTTGGTATTATGCCGCGATCCAAAACACGAAAGGCAAACTGGCCGGGCATATGATGAAAGGGCATCCGGGAAAGGGGTTCCCGGCAGGTCTGTTCAAGACGGCGGCCCGAAAGATAAAGATGCCGGATGCTGCCAATGAACTTGGCGCTCTGCGAGTACCTCCAGCCAACCGTTTTGAGGCTCCGAATGGCTATCGAGAGGGCCAGTATTCGGTACGCATCAACGACCAAAAACGCATTTGCTTTTTCTGGACAGAACAAAGACCAGCGGACGTTGAGATCACTGACAGCAGAGGGAGTTCTGCAAATGTCGTCAGTGAAGAACCCGTGTCATCCAGGTGAGATATTGAAACACGAGTTCCTGATCCCGCTCGATATGAGCGAGGGTCAACTGGCAAGGCGGCTCAATGTGCCTCGCACCCGTATTGAGAGGCTGGTCAAGGAAACGACTGGTGTAACTGCGGATACTGCCCTGCGCCTTGCCCGCTTCTTCGGAACCACCCCCGAGTTCTGGTTGAACATGCAGCGGAACTACGATCTCGCCCATGCCAATATTGATGTGTCCGGAATCGAACCCTTGAAAGCCGCCTGAACCTGCTCATCTCCCTCTTTACGAAAAAGACCGTCTGTCGAACGATGGACCGGCGAAAAAGTCATTGAAGTGTCATTTTCTACTCAGCCGGAACCGATCCAATGATGGAAGGACGATGAATTCCGCGCGAAACGGGGGGTTGATCGTCCAGTCGCGCCTGTCCAAACATGTCCTTGTGCGCCTGGATGGCCCTACGCGCCTTTCCAGGGAAGTGATCGATAGAATGTAGCCACCCGCTCATAACAGTCCTCGAACAACGGCAAATCATCAAGTTCCAGTTTCATTGTATTCCAATCCCTGCTTGCTCTGTTCTTGATCTCCGCATTGTCGAGAGATCGACGGTTCGGCTCGAGACGACGTGCGGAGCATTTCCTTAGGAGAGCTTCCAGAATATCCGCTGGAGCAATTTCGTCCGCATGAATGCCGGGAAGGAGGACATCGAGATCGTAGACGTCCTGGCGTCGATAACGATTACGTGGAATCTGCTGGAGCAAGGCACGGTATTTCTCTGCCACAAGATCGATGACTCCATAAGCGAAGAGTTCCCGGCCGCCTTTCAATTCCAGGACCTGGACATGGTTCAGTGGTTCGTTGAATGAGATATCGACATCGATCACGCTGGAGGCGGTTCCTTCGTTTAGTGCTCTCTCCTCGTTCGTGCCGCGGCGCGCGTAGGCGATCTTGAGCTTCAAGGAAGGAAATTCGGCTTCCGGGAAAATGTGGCCCGGACGGCCTTTCGCGGACTGCGTACGGAGAACAAGGTCCGCGTAGCCGAGACTGGCCGCGGTGCGGGGGAAAGCGGAACTCAGCAATGTTCCGATCCTGTCGTCGATGTTGCCGTCGGCGACGAACGCAGCGGTCAGATCAATGTCCGTGGTTTGCCTCGGGCTGCCATAGACAAGACCCAGCAGAATACCACCCTTGAGGATCAATTCGGTATTGAGCGGCCCCGTCATGGCGACGGCGTTAAGGATAATCTCCACCGCTTGGCGTTGCCGATGCGCGACGGGGTCTTGCGCGGCGCGCGCGACCCAGGCGGCGACGTCGACTGGGCGCGGAGGCTCAGACATTTAGTGAGATCATCCAAGTTTCCGAAAAAACAGGGGCGAAGTCACGGGCGGGATCCAGTTTTCGGCTGCCACCCCTTTGCCCGAAAGCCTTCCAGCTTTCTACGCATGGATGATGGAGGCCCAGACGCTCTTCGAGAATGTAGCCAGCCCTGCTCTTGATAAGCGCCTTGGGTGTCTGGTCTATGGTCGATGCGATTTCTTCAAGAAACGTAGGAGCATGTTCTTCCCAGACATCCAGGACATGGGACATTCCTCCGCACAAATCCGGCCTCTGGAGCATGTCGAGAAAGGTCTGCCCCACTGTCGAAAGTCGAATGTCGGTTCCTCGGTTGGTCATGCACGCACCGGCCGTTTTGCTCTCGTACATGGTGACGTCGCGACGCCTGACCCGATGGGGGTGTTTCACCAGCGTGAGCGGGTACGGGTTGGTTTCTGCCTCGTTCATCGCTTCGTTCATGTGGGCACGAAGAGCAGTGGCGGCAGTCTTGCGGTTCGGACGCGTAAGCGCCAGACCACGAGGAGTTCGATTGGTAAGCCCCCACCGTTGCATGGCGGACAAGTGGGAGACATAGCAGGTGGGGTCGACCAGGCAGACAATGTCTTCGGCCGGCAAATCGGGAACGGACAACACGCGAATGACACGGGAGCCGTAATCCCGATCCCCGGTGATTGCGCCAGCGGTCTTCAGAATTGACCGAAAACGGGTGATATCATTACGGTCGGGCGCTTCCTGGCGGAGATACAGCTTCTTGCCGGACGCCTCCCGATACATTGCCAATACAATCCGAAAGAACTCGAACTGAGAGAGGACGGGCTTGTTGTTGGCTTCCAACCTGTCAGCCAGCTGTACCGCCGCCCGGGTGAGTTTTGGACCGTAAATTAGTTGTACCGCCAAGTTTGCTTAAATAGCCCCATATATGCGTCCTAAGGACGCATATATGGGGCTATTTTTTATGTCAAGTCGAACTGCGACGGGTCGCAGGAACATTCTTTTGTTCTGACTGAGTTGTGTGAGGTGATGGAGATTTTGCCTGGATCCGGCATTCAAGCGGGATCCGGCGGTGACATTGTTTGTCATTTATGTGGTCTGGGGAATGTTTGCTTGCCGTTGACGGCTGTCATGGCTCTGCCCGGATCCGCTGATGGGGTTTTCGGTCCTGTCGGGCACAGGTGTTCCCACCGCGCCGCTCGACGGCGCGTCCGGGTGCTTTCTGCTCCAGGTTTGGGCCTGCGGGATTACGCAGTTGGCGCGATCAGGATGGCGTCGAGGGCCTCCTGCGCCCGTGCGGCATAATGGCGATTGGCCTCGGGCATGAAACGGAAGCGACCGCCACAGCGCACGATGGCGATGGCCGCGTTGGTCAGGCAGGCGAGATTGCGTGGCATGTGCCGCACATACGCCCGGCATCGGTCTTCGTCGTAGGTGAAGTCTCGAACGTAGTGGACCCGGTTCTCGATGTGCCAGTGGTTGCGCACCAGGGCCAGCAATTCCTCGGGTCCGGCACCTTCGGCGCCGAGCGAGGTCAGGCTCCAGATCACTTCGGTGCTGCGCTCGCCGGTCTTGATGACCTCGCGCTCACGCGCGATGCACAGTGCTGGCGTCCGTGGAGAGCGGCGTATCCGTCCCATTCGGCGCCGGAGAGGTCGACGACGGCACAGCGGCGTCGCTCGATACGGCCATGGCCCTTGTCGACGGTTTCATGCCAGGGCGCGTTGGTGAAGTCGATCGCCTTGAGCTCGTTGTGGATGGTTTCCTGGTTGTCCTTGATGGCGCTGAGCACATAATCGGCATCGCTCTCGAGCAGGTAACGCGCGGTCTCGTGCTGGGCATGCATCGCGTCGAGGGTGACGGTGCGCCCGGCGAGACCGAGCCCGCTGGTGAGTTTGCGCACGGCCGGTGTGTGCGCCCTCTGTCAGTTCGTACACGAAGATCTCCTTGGGTTGGCCGTGATGGCGCCAGCGCGCCGCGCCGCCGGGTTCGCGGGCAAAGCCGCGGGTGAAGCCCAGGGAGCGCCAGTTCGAGGCGCGGTAGCAGGTCCCGGCAAAGAGCGCCGGGTCCACGAAGGTCTCCGCCAGAAACACCGGAAAGCCGTGAACCGCCTGCATGTCCGCAGACAGCCGCCGCAGGCTCAGCCCCAGAACCCGCGAGGCCAGGTTGCGCACCCGTTCGGGCGTGAGGATGACGAAACGGGAATTGTTGGCGATCAGGTGCAGACGACGGAACTGCTGCGCGGACGTCCAGCCGATCCAGCGGTCGCGCGCAGCCAGCTTGAAGGCGCCGGATTGCCAGCCGATCAGTGCGAGCCAGGTCTCGCCATGCACCGCGACATGGCGCAGGCCCTTGCCGAACACGCCATGGAACGACAGGTAATGGTGCTCCTCCACCAAACGGTCCCAGCGCCGGTGCTCCCGATCACCCCAGGTCGGGCGCACCGAAACAGAACGCAAGTCAATCAACGAATCAAAGGCCGGCAGCGTCTCCATGACATGCATAGTGCCATAGCGAAAACAGAATGGCCAGAACCTAAATCAGGTCAAACTCATCGCTATGCGAACAAAAGAATAGCCCTGCGACGGGTCGGAACAGGGACGGTCTTGGTGAGCCTGACGGCGGGATGTCGATTCGTTGCCAACGCAGCCCACTTTGTACATTTAAAAAAATATACCGCCATATACGTCCTGAGGACGTATATGGCGGTATATTAGTGATGTCAAGCTGAACAAGATGCAAAACAAGACACGGAACCGCGGCAGGTGACGCTGGCCACCTGAACAAACACCAGCAATTTCGGCTCCATGCTGCTGCACTTCCGCTATCGAGTTCCATCATGCGTCAGGTTGCATCCGTCCCTGCGAGGAAAGGGCACCCACCTGCTCCGGATCGCCTGCTGTCAGTTCGAGAGGCAGAATGCGGCCATCGACAATACACCGGTCGGGAAAACCGAAACTTCATAGCGGATAAACCCGGTTGCAGTTCGGGTGTCAGTCGCGTAGTATTAAAATATAACTCACTAGTCTCATAATATGGATCATTTCGCGCAACCTCTGCATGGCATTCTACCTGTGCTTCCGACACCCTTTACCGACACGGGCGGCGTCGACAAGGGCGCCATGGCCCGGATTGTGGATTTCGCCCTGGGAGCCGGCGTCAGCGGCGTGGTTTATCCCGGATTCGCGAGTGAAGTTTCGGAGCTGACGTGTGCCGAACGGTCCGAGCTTCTTGAAGTCGTTGTCGGACGTGCAGGTGGGAAGACCCGGATCATTGCCGGTGCCAGCGGGTTAAATGCGAGCGAAACCGTGGAACATGGACGCCGGGCCGAAAAATTCGGCGTCCATCTCCTGATGGTGCAGCCACCGAGAGGCCTCGGCGGCGACCTCGGACTCCTGCGTGACTTTTTTGGAGAAATCACCGATGCACTCCCTCATGCCCGTTTCGTATTGCAGAACGCGCCGGCACCGAGGGGGTCGGACCTGACACCGGATACGATCTGCCGAGTATCGGTCAGGTTCCCGCAGATTGCGTACGTCAAGGAAGAGACGTTGCCGGCCGGTCCCGCGATTTCATACATCCTGGACAACCGTCCACTCTCCCTCAAAGGTGTCATCGGAGGCGGAGGCGCCCGCTATATCCTGGATGAATACTACCGGGGCGCCTGCGCGGCGATGCCGGCGCTCGAAATCGCCGACCTGCATGTTGCCCTGGACCGGGCCTGGCGTAACGGATGTCATGGTGATGCGCGTGACATGTATGTCAGGACCCTGCCACTACTTGTCCTGCAGGCGGTCTATCGCATGCGCCTGACAAAACACGTCCTGGTGCGCCGCGGTGTCCTGGATTCGACTGGTGTACGCACACCGACCCCGGAACTCGACGCCGCGGCCATCGCCGACATCGACGCCAATCTCGCCGAACTGGAACTTTGTCGTCCCACTGAACAGAGGAGGGACGATGCTGCATGACTGACCGGGTCAAGTCCGTACAGGCGTTCAGCCTGACCCTACCTCGCGAAACGCCATACCTCGGCGATTTTCGCGACGGGGAAGAACCCAATTCGAAGGGATATTTTGTCCGAAAAGGCAACGGCACGGTCTACCCTGTCTTCGATCGTTCGGTGCTGGTACGGGTCGAGACGGAAGGCGGCGCGGTCGGCTGGGGCGAAACCTATGGTCTCGTCGCCCCCGGTGCAGTCGGTGCGATCATAGACGACCTGCTTGCGGATTTCACGATCGGGCGCGACCCGGCGAATCCGTCCGCGAACTACGATGAACTTTACGACCTCGTACGCGTGCGCGGTTACACGGGAGGATTTTTCGTCGATGCCCTGGCGGCTATCGACATCGCGCTCTGGGACATCGCCGCACGCCTCGAAGGCATGTCGGTGACCGAATTGCTGGGAGGCGCCGTCCGCGAGAGGCTTCCGGCCTATGTCTCGGGTCTTCCAAGGAAGACGATCGGAGCCCGGGTGGATCTCGCGAAAGCGTGGCAATCCCGCGGATTCGACGCGTTCAAGTTTGCAGCGCCGGTCGCGGACAGAGGGCCGGCCGCCGAAATCGAGGCTCTTCGATCCGCACTGGGACCCGAACCCCGCATTGCTGCCGACTTGCACTGGGTGCACAGCGCCGCCGAGGCGATCACCGAAATCAAGGCCATGGCGGAGCACGATCTCTGGTTTGCCGAGGCGCCCGTCTTTCCGGAGGATATCGGCGGGCTGGAAACCGTGTGCCGGAACTCGGACGTGCCGATCGCCGTCGGCGAGGAGTGGCGGACGCATCACGACCTGCTGAACCGTGTCACCCGGTGCGGAATTTCGATCGTGCAGCCGGAAATGGGCCATACGGGAATCACGGGCTTCATGCGAATTGCGCGGCTCGCGGAGCGGTACGGCATCGAGGTCATTCCACATGCCACCATCGGATCGGGCATTTTCCTCGCGGCGAGCCTGCAGGCCAGTGCGGCTCTCGAACAGGTGACCGGCCACGAGTTTCAACATTCCGTCTTCGATACAAGTCACGGTCTTCTCAACGGACATATGGATTGCGCCCAGGGCTACTACACGCCGCCCGGCGGACCGGGACTTGGTGTCGAACCATCCGGGCGGGCCTTGAGCCTGCTCAAACCCATCTGAAACAGGAAAAAAAGGGAGGAAGTACACGATGAAGACCCTGTTGATGAAAACCACCGCCGCGGCGTTGGCCGCGGGCCTCCTGGCGATTGCGCCTTTTACCTCCGCGAGCGCCACGACGCTCAAGTTCATCTCGTGGCAGGTCGACGAAGCGGGAATGGGCGACTGGTGGCGTTCCGCCATCGCCAAGTTCGAGGCTGAAAACCCAGGCGTCACGATCGAGTTCACGAAGGTCGACCGTGCCAATTACGCGGATACGATGACCACGCTTTTCGCCGGCGGCCAACCACCGCAAATTGTGCACCTGGCGTCGTTCGAATACCAGAATTTCGCCGAGAACGGGTGGATGGAAAACCTCGATCCATGGCTGGAAAAGGACGGGATCGACATGACCGGCTGGGCCGGACAGGGCACCTGCGTCTGGAATGGCGAGACCGCCTGCATCATGCTGCTCTACTTCGGCTTCATGATGGCCTACAATCCGGACATCCTCGCGGAAGCCGGCGTCGAAGTTCCGACGAACTTCGACGAATTCCTGGCCGCGGCGCGCGCCACGACCAAGGATTTGAACGGTGACGGCATCACGGACCAGTTCGGTACGGGCCACGAAACCAGGGGCGGTGCCGGGCAGTACCTGACCGAGATGCTGAACTACGTGCTCGACGCGGGCGCCTACTGGACCGACAAGGAGGGCAACGTCACCATCGACACGCCCGAGATGGTCGAGGGACTGAGGCGCTGGAAGACCGTCTACAACGAAGGATTGACTCCGCGCGACATGTCGGCGGGAGAGGTCCGCAAGTTGTTTGCCGACGGAAAGGTGGCACTGCGGCTCGATGGCCCGTGGCTCTACAACACGATGAAGCAGGGCGCCGCTGCCGACATCCTGAAGGTAACGGTCCCGGCAACGAGCCCGCCTGTCGGCGGTTCGTCCAACGTGCTCGGCATGGCGACCGACATCTCGGACGAGGAAAAACAGCTGGTCTGGGATTTCATCAAGATCACGATGTCATCCGAGTTCCAGCGGGCCTATGCGACGGTCGGGGGCAACACGCCGCCGAGCCCGACCGCAGACGTCTCGGGCGTCGAGGAAGAGGTGCCGCACTTCCAGATCATCGTGGATACGCAGAAGGCGGCCGCGGCCGCGGGAGTCGATCGGATTCCGACCGGTCTTGAAGTCCAGTACGGCGAGTTCGGGAAGATGGTCCAGGAGGAAGTCCAGCGCATGCTGATCGAGGACCTGGATCCGGCAGATGTCGTCAAGGTCATTCACGCCCGGGCCGTGGAAATCCAGGGCGGCTGAATCCGAAGAAACGGCGGCCGGCCCGGGGTCCGGGCCGGCCCATCCACAGGCGGGGGGACATGTCAGCTCGCACCGGTATTGACGGCAACGGGCCTGTTGCTTCAACGCGCGCGCGGTTGTTCGACCTCGCGCGACCGAGCCGTCAACACATCCTGGGTTACATCCTTCTCGCCCCTGCGGTGGCCATGGTGATCCTGATCATCGCCTACCCTCTGTTCATTTCATTCGATCTTTCGCTGCAAGACGTGAAGCTGCCCCGCATCGGGGAAACACGCAAACCCTTCACGTTCAAGAATTACCAGAAACTCTTCACCTCTTCCGAGTTCTGGATGACCTGCTGGGTCACCGTCAAGCTGGTGTCGGTAGTGACGGCCGGCAGTGTCATCATCGGCGTCTCGACGGCTCTTCTCGTCAACCACCGCTTTCGCGGACGCCCGTTCGCCCGGGTCGCGATGGCCCTGCCGTGGGCCATCCCCGAAGTCATCGCCGTGGTCATCTTCGCCTGGATCTTCGACAGTTCCTTCGGGCTCATGAGCTGGCTCTTCATCAAGCTCGGCATCACCGACCAGATGATCGCGTGGGTGTCGACTCCCGGCCCGGCATTCTGGGCGCTTACCGTGACGATGGTGTGGAAGGGATTTCCGTTCGTCTCGATCATGACGCTCGCTGGGCTGCAATCGATCCCGCCAGACTACTACGCGGCAGCCAGGGTCGACGGCGCCAATGCATTGCAGCGCTTCCGGTGGATCACGATTCCCTGCCTGATGCCGGTCCTCGGCGTCACGCTGGTCCTGGTGATGCTCTGGGTGTTCCGTGATTTCTCCATCATCAAGGTCCTCACCGACGGGGGACCACTCAAGACCACGCAGACGCTTTCGATCATGACCTATGACCAGGCGTTCGGGTTTTTCAAGTTCGGTTATGCATCGGCCGTCGGAATCGTCACCCTCGTGATCTGCGTCCTGGCCAGCCTGGCCATGCTCGGCCGACCGTCCAGGGCCATGTACTAGGAGGGAACCGTCCATTGCACCGTTCGCCGCTCATGACCGCCCTCCTTTACGGCACCGTCGCCGGATCGCTGGCGGTTATCCTTTTTCCGGTCTACTGGCTTTTCATCACGGCCCTTTCGACGACGTTCGAACTTTCGGGCCTTCCGCCAAGCTTCTGGCCAGAGGTCCCCCAGTGGCAGATATTCGGAAAGGTCTGGTCGGAACGACCGATTCCGCGCTGGCTGATGAACTCCACGATCGCGGCTGTGGGATCGGTCGTCCTGTCGATGTTCGTCTCGGTCCTGGCGGGTTACGCGTTGTCCCGGTTCCGGGTCCGCGGAGGGCATTCACTGGGACTCTTCATCCTGACGGCCAAAATGCTTCCCGCGACGCTGCTCGTGATCCCGCTCTTTGCCCTCTTCAGCCGGTTGGGCATGATGGGATCGCTCTGGACACTGATCCTGGCACACTCCACCCTCATCATCCCGTTCACCACGTGGATGCTGAAGGGATATTTCGACACGATTCCGCGGGAACTGGAACAGGCCGCCATGGTGGATGGCTGCTCGCCACTCGGCGCCTTGCTGCGCGTCATTCTCCCGGTTTCGGCCCCGGGACTGGCGGCGACGGCGCTCTACGCCTTCGTGCTGAGCTGGGCGGACTACGCCTATGCCCGCACGTTCCTGGTCAATTCCCAGGGCAACTGGACCGCCAATCTCGGAATCGCGACGATGCGCGGAGAATACACGACCGACTGGAATGAGATTTCCGCCGCCGCCGTGTTCGTCGCGATACCGATCATCGTCATTTACCTGTTCCTTGAACGCTTTCTTGTCGGCGGTCTGACCGCCGGGGCGGAGAAGTAGCCATGGCGCGCATCAGCATCGAGAACGTCCACAAGAACTACGGCGACGTCGTGGCGCTGAAACCCTTTTCGCTGGATATTTCCGACGGCGAGTTCGTCGTTCTCGTCGGACCCTCGGGCTGCGGCAAGTCAACGATGCTGAAGATCCTCGCCGGCCTGGAGCCGGCCTCCGGTGGCCGCGTTGCCCTCGGCGACATCGACGTCACGGACCTGGCGCCGGGGGACAGGGACGTTGCGATGGTGTTCCAGAACTATGCCCTCTACCCGCACCTGAGCGTTCGCCAGAACATCGGCTTCGGATTGAAGATGCGCGGCATGAGCCGGTCGGAAATCAACCGGCGCGTCGACGATGCCGGCAGGACTCTCGGCGTGGCGCATCTCCTGGACCGCAAGCCGCGCGCTTTGTCCGGCGGGCAGCGGCAGCGTGTCGCTCTCGGGCGCGCCATCGTCAGGGAACCGCGGGCGTTCCTCATGGACGAGCCGCTGTCGAATCTCGACGCGAAGCTCCGGGTCCACATGCGGGCCGAGATCAGCGCGTTGCACAACCGGATCGGCGTCACCACGGTTTACGTCACCCACGACCAGATCGAGGCGATGACAATGGCGGACCGGGTGGTGCTGATGCGCGAGGGCGAAATCCAGCAGATCGCCGATCCCGACACGCTGTTCCAGAAACCGGTCAATCTTTTCGTCGCCGGGTTCATCGGGTCGCCGGGAATGAACCTCGTTTCGGCTTCGATGAACAGTCTCGACGGCGCAGCCGAGATCCAAATGTTCGGATCCCGCGTTTCCATCGCCGGTCGTGACACCGACGGGACCCGCCAGGTCGTGGCGGGGATTCGGCCTGAACATATCAACCTCGGCGAAGGACCGGTAAGTTTCACGGTGCGGCCGAGCCTGATCGAGAGCCTCGGATCCGAAAAGTACATCTACTTCCACGACGATGCGCACCAGGTAACCCGAAGCGGCGACGAGGAAGAAAGCTCCAAGGGTCTGATCGCGCGCGTGCCGAACCCAGGACCGTTGAGCGAGGGAGAAGAGCTGACGCTGTCGTTCGATCCGGCAAACCTGTATCTCTTCGACGCCCGGAACGAACGGGCGCTCTGAATCATGCGGGTCGTTGTCACCGGAGCTGCCGGGCGTGTCGGTGCGCGCACGGTCGACGAATTCCTGGACGCCGGGCATTCCGTCACCGGTTTCGATGCGCGGCCGACCGGCAGGACCGCCGACGGTTACAAAGAGCACGTCGGCAGGCTCGAAAATGCGTCGGATGTCGCCGACGCCGTCGCGGGCGCGGATGTCGCGATTCATCTCGGTGCCGTCATGTCCTGGGCGCCGGCGGATGAGGCACCCATGCAACAGGCCAACGTCGAGGGCACGCGGGTTCTGCTGGAAGCCGCATGCGATGCCGGTGTACGGCGGTTCGTGTTTGCCAGCTCGGGCGAGGTTTATCCCGAAAACGCGCCCGAAAGCCTGCCGTTGACCGAAGACCATCCGTTGAAACCGAACTCCTTCTACGGCCTCACCAAGCTCCTCGGCGAGGAGCTCGTCCGCTACCACCAGCGTACCGGAAAGATGGAGACGGCAATTCTGCGATTCTCGCATGTCCAGAATGCGGCGGAACTCCTCGACGAAGAGAGCTTCTTCTCCGGTCCCCGGTTCTTCCTCAAGCCGCGAACACGCTACATGGAATCCATCGGTAACCTTGCCCACGCCGAAATCCTTCGCCGCAATGATCCCGGCATTCCGTCGCATGTCCTCGCCCGCAACGGGGATGGTCGTCCCTACATGATGCACATCACGGAAACACGCGACATCGTGGCCGGGCTGAAGCTCGTGGCCGAGCATACGGACGCGGCCGGGGAAACTTTCAACCTCGGCGCCACGGAGCCGGTGGATTTCGGATACCTCCTCGAACGCATGTCCGCGATCACCGGGTACCCGGTCATTCCGGTCGATTTGCCCGGACCCGGCGTCTACTATCGCACCTCTAACACGCGGATCAGGGAGAAACTGGGATACAGACCGCAGTGGACCATCGAACGGATGCTCGAGGAAGCGGCAGCGGCCCGAAAGGCGCGGGTCATGGGGTAGTCGAAGGGAAATGGAAGACGGTTCCCGCGGGCGCGGCGGCGCTGGCCAAGGGGCTGACGATCCTCGACCTGGTTGCGGATGCCGAGGAACCCCTGCGCTTCGCGGAGCTCATGCGGCGCTCGGACTTGCCAAAGCCGACCTTCGCCCGGATCCTGCGTACGCTGGTCGCTTTCGGGCTTGTCGCACAGGACGAGGCTCGTGGCACCTATTCCCTTGGCCGGCGTTTCCTGGAAATGTCCCATCGCGTCTGGGACAGTTTCGACCTGCACGCCGCCGCCGCCCCGGAACTGGCGCGGCTATCGCGCGAACTCGGCGAAACCGTGGCCCTCTGCAAGCTCGACGGTGACGAGGCCATCTACCTGGACGAGTGTTCGGGCGATGGGCTGAACGTCCGTGTCGACAGCGGAAGGCGGGTGCCACTTCACTGCACGGCTGCCGGCAAGGCGCTGGTTGCGGAACTTGACCCCGCGGTCGCCCGCGGGCTGCTCGACCGGCTGGAACTTCGGCCGATGACACCGAAGACTATCACGGAGAAGGAGCAGCTGTACGCCGATCTCACCCTGACGCGGGCGCGGGGCTACGCGGTCTCGAGCGAAGAGCACCTGGAAGGCGTGAACTCTGTTGCCTGCGCCCTGGCCGGGCAGGACGGCAGCCCGGTCGGCGCCCTGGTTGCGCTCGGTCCGTCGAACCGCCTCGACCTGGCACGGATTCACCCTGCGGGTCGCGAGCTCATGGCGGCTGCGCGCCGGATCACGGGGCACGCCGGCGCGGTTGCGATCTCGCCGGGACCGCGGCCGCGCGGGAGGCACGAACGCACGTCCGGCCTGACCTGCGCCCTCCCCTGGGGCGCGCAGCTCGGGGAAGCACCGGCCTGGCATCCGGGCGAGCAACGGCTCTACTGGGTCGACATCCTGCACCCGGCGGTCTACCGCTTCGACCCGGAAACCGGCGTGAACGAGGCCAGCGATCCGGGAAAGCTCGTCAGCGCGATCCTGTTCGGCACCGATGGAAGCAAGCGGGTCGCATCCCAGGACGGGATCGAAACGCTGGACTTCGACAGTCGCCGGCTTTCTCCCTACGTGGATCCGGAAGACGGCCTCGCGAGAAATCGCCTGAACGACGCAAAGGTCGATCCCGCGGGAGCAATTTGGGTCGGATCGATGTGCCTCGACGCCAGCAAGCCGAGCGGAGGGCTGTACCGCGTGGCGCCGGACGGCAGCGTCGAGCGCAAGGACAGCGGGATCACGGTTGCGAACGGCCTGGACTGGAGCCCGGATTTTCGGACGTTCTACTTCGTCGACACGATTCCGGGGCGCATCTACGCCTATGACTTCCAGCAATCGACCGGAATCCTGTCCAACAAGCGCACGTTTGCAGTGATTCCCGACGACGAAGGGCGCCCGGACGGGCTGTGCGTCGATACTGACGGAGGCGTCTGGTGCGCCATTTGGGACGGCTGGCGCGTCAATCGCTACGCACCGGACGGCAGTCTCGACCGGGTGCTCGACCTGCCGGTTCCCCGCCCGACGAGCGTTGCTTTCGGCGGCGCCGACCTGGAGACATTGTACATCACCAGTGCCCGGACCCGCCTTCCGGCCACGACACTGGCCGAAGCCCCGCTATCCGGCGGCATCTTCGCCTGCAAACCGGGGCCGCGGGGATTGCCGGCCGGCCGATTCCTGTGAAGACGTGCCGGTGTCTCGAACCCTCACGTCCCTGTTCGGCCTCGAAGGCAGATCGGCGCTTGTCACGGGGTCCAGCCGCGGGATCGGTGCCGCGATTGCGCGCGGGCTGAGTGGAGCTGGGGCCGAGGTCGTTCTTCACGCACGCACCGAGCAGGCCTGCCGGTCCGTGAGTGCCGAGATCGCGAAAGCCGGGCGAAAGGCATGGTCGCTCGGCTTCGACCTGGCGGACCGAAACGCCGGCAGGGAACTCGTCGCGGAAGCCGAGCGATTGACCGGCGGGCTGGACATCCTCGTGATCAACGCGTCCGCGCAGGTCAACGCGACGCTTGACGGCGTTGAGCCGGGGGATGTCGATCTGCAGGTTGCGGTGAACCTGAAATCGACCCTCGACATGCTGCAGGCCTGCCTGCCGGGAATGGCCGCGCGCGGATGGGGACGCGTCGTCAGCATCGGGTCGATCAACCAGTTGCGCCCGAAGAGCATTGTCACCGCCTACGCGGCAACGAAGGCGGCACAGCACAACTTGGTACAGAGCCAGGCCCGCGACTACGCCAGGCACGGTGTCCTCCTGAACACGCTCGCACCCGGACTTGTCGACACCGACCGGAACCTGGGCCGGAAGCTTGCCGACCCGGAAGCATGGGAGGCTTACGTGCACGACGTGAACTGGATGGGCCGGATGGGCAGTCCCGAAGAAATGGTCGGCGCCGCGGTCTTCCTGTCCTCGGATGCCTGCAGTTTCATGACGGGAGAGACGGTTTTCGTCACGGGCGGGTACTGACGCGCTGGCCGTTCGGCAGGGCCACCCTGTTAGTTGGATTGTTCCGCTTGACCAGCGCCACCCCGCAACTGCGCTCCGTCCGGCCCGATGCCGGCATGGCAATGGGCACCGGCCGCAGATACGTCCCCAACGTCAGAGTATCGTGCCGATTGCAGGAGGTTTCAGAATGGAAGAGGTGATCATCACCGTTAGTGTCGATCAGGGCGAACTCGTCTTCTCCGAACGGCCCCTGCCCTGGGCACCGCAATAGCCGAACACAAGCCAGGCGCACCGCCTTGCGGCGCCTTTCGGTTGCATTCGGAGACTTTTTCGTACGTCGGTCGGGGACGGCAGATCAGGCGGCGCGGCAGCATGGCGGGTGTCGCGGCGGGACCGGGGTCGTGACCCGTCGCGCCGCTTCCCGGCGCGAATGGCCCTTTTCCTCAACCAAGGAGACAACACGCTCACGGATATCAAGCGAAAGATCCTTTCCCATGATCCACCTCCGAATAAGGTGAATCACATCTCTCAACCCATATGAACGCCTGACCCCACGGTGCAAAGACGGCGCTCCGGAAGGTATGGAGGAATACACGAACCAGCGCCGGGGACCGACTTCTTGCAAACGCGTTTTCCGTCGCCGCCACAAGCGCCAGTTTTCAAGGGACGCCCGGCTCAGAGCGTGTCGTGGATATCCGCGGCCGCAACCAGGCCGGACTTGTGAGCGCCCGCGACTGTTGCCCAGTCATCCGGGCTCAACGCTTCGCCCGACATCGCCGCCCTGGTCGCAATAGGTGATCCCATGGCCGCCCGCATCCACCAGCGCACCGAAGCCCTTGGGGACGCCATTCATTTCTTCGGTGATCTTGTAGCGGAAATAGCCGTCGTCGCCGACACCAAAGAAGTTTTCGTTCAACTGCAGCGCTACATGCATCAAATGGCCAATGGTCAGAGCGTCGATCGCCTCTTGCTTTTTCACCGGCAGCGGCGGATCGAACTTGATGCCACCGCTGGCCAGAACGCCCATCGAAACCGTCACGACCACAGCGCGCGCATTGATGGTGCCGTTGTCGGTCACCACTTCGACGCCGGGGCCGCCCCAATGCACCCCGGATGCCGCAGTATCCAGCGTGACCGGAACGTCACGGGCGCTGTGGACAAACAGCGTGCCGAATCCTTCACGGCAATACCAGTCGGTGCCACCTTCGCTTGAGTACCAGTCCACGCAGGAAATGCTGTCGAAATCCGCCGCCATTTCTTATGCGTCCGCATAGAGATCAACCGTCAGCCCCCATTCGCCCAGATCGGGAACAACCTCGCTGGCAGCCACATCCTGGCCTTTGCGCCCCGCCCTGAAATTTGCGCTCATGGCGGCGCGGAAGGCATTTCCGTAGGCCGTGTATTCTTCGTCGGTGGCCAACCGATCACCCACATAGAAAGCGCCTTCATCGGGCGATTTGTACATGTCGAAACCGTGCTGGAGGCCATAGTCAACAAACGGGTTGGCTTCGCGGTAATGCAGCCAGTGGGCGCCCAGGTCATATGGCACGTCGAACGCTTCAGTGTCGGTATGGACGCGCCCACCGATGCGGCTGTCCGCTTCGATCACCGTCACAGTCAGGCCGCGCCTGGTCAACTCGCGCGCAGCCGAGATACCGGCCGCACCGGCGCCGATCACGACAACATCAACATTGGCGGCGTGGGCTCGCCGGACAAAAAATCGGCGTCGCAAGCGCCGCCGCGCCGCTCAGCAGCACATTTCTTCTGGAAAGCAGGGGCATCGGTTACCTCGCATGGATTCTGGTTTGAATTCAGTGGTCAGTGCGCCGGGTCCGAATCTTCCCAGCAGATGAAGTATTTGGACGAGAACATGGTGAACAACGCCAGATGTGCCTTGTTCGCCGCCCGTGCGTTTTGTTGCAGATAGACGTACGACGCATCCAGCTGAGCCCGGTCGCGAAACCGCATGGTCAGGAAGTATCGCTCATCCCGGTCTTCGTCGGTGTCCATTGGCGTGCCGATAACCCGTTCACCCAAAGGGGAACAGGAAATGAGCAGATCACGCTCGATCAGATGGGTGCCGAGCTGTTCGATGGCCTGCATCAGCGCTTCGGTTGTACGATCTTCTTTCAGATCGAACCAGGAGAGCATGGTGATCATTTTGCGGTCTTCCATTGCCAGGTGATGACTGTGTCGCGGATCAGCGACGTATTCGTTTCGGGCGCGTTTTCAAGTTCGTGGGCGCATTTGTACCCCGAACAGACCGCATTTGCGATCAGCGAGGGCGCTCGGCCGCATGTCGGGCGTATCGTGGACCGCGAACATGGCGGCAAGGACGAAGCGTCGAACCTTCGCGCCTCGTGCGGCGCCCGCAGACAGGGCGCGAAGAACCATGCCCGGAAGCCGCCTGCCTGGACCTGGCTGCCAGGCCGGTCGCGGCGAGCGACACAAGACGACCGGCGGGTGGCGCTCGACCGGCTGAAGCACAAATTCGGGGAGCACTGACGATGGCGGAACGCCGGACAGTGCGGGTGAAACCGCACAGCTGACAGCCGACGAAAGCGGAGAGGGAAGCGACCGTTGAGCAGCACAAGCCGGGCGGCTCATGCCGGACGCCGGAGGAAGCCGCCCGCGCATTGCTCCGCCCCATCAATGTCGTGGAAGATCCGGAGGCTTGGCGGCGCCCGGTGCCTTTCGTCTTTAAGCCCGCTTTTTTGCCAGGCGCTGGTGGCCAGGCGATGGAGACACTGTCAACCGGGCCGGAAGGTCGAAGATGACTGGTGTTGGCACATTGAAATGCCGGATTTCACGAACAATATTTCAAACTGCAATCAGGAGCATGATGCTGTTAAACGTCCGTGGCCAGTGCCGCGAAACACGTGGGGATAGGAAGATCAACCGCACGCAGAGTGACAGAGTGACCCGCGAAACAGGTTCATAGCGACCGTTCTTGCCCCGTTCTTCCGTAACGTGGTTCCGCGAACAACCTACGATGGGGCCTTTTGTGATGCGGTGCTCTTGTTTTGCTCTGTCGAAGCCAATTCCGCGAGCCAATTCGATATAGCTTTGCAGGCGTATTGGCCACCGGTCGGTGGCTGTTGGCGCAGCCAATAGTTGGCATGAAGGTGGAATGGTTCGGCGAAGGCTTCGACAAGCGTGCCGGATCTCAGATGATTGTCGATGAAGGGTCGCCTTCCCAGCATGACACCATCTCCACGTTGGGCGGCCTCCAATGCAATCAGCGATCCGTCCACCACCAGTCCGCGGGGGACAGCGTTATGGTGAAGCTCGTACCTGCGAAACCACCGGTGCCAGTCTTCGTCGTACCCGATAACATGGATCAAATCGAATTTCAGCACATCGGCTGGTGTCGCCGGCCTCTGCCTGGAAGAGAACAGGTTTGGCGCGCACACGGGCGTAATCGTCGAAGTCAAGAGCTCGCACGCATCCTGCCTTGCGCTGCCTTCGTTCGCAGTGAAGATCTCGAGATTCGCCTTGAATGGCCCGCTGTCGCCATTGTTTTGGTCAAGGGTCCTGATGCGCAACTCGATACCTGGATTCTGTTTGTGAAAGGTGCTGAGGTGCGGGGCCAGCCACAGCGTCGCGACGCTGGTGGAGCACAGCAGCGTAACGGCCTGATCCGGTCTGTCCGGGAACAACTGGTCGGTGACCGAATCCAGACGATCCAGGGCCTCGTGCACCGCGTTCAGATAGGCCCGCCCGGTACCGGTCAACGACAGCCTTCGATGGTGCCTGACAAACAATGCCTCGCCCAGGTGGTACTCCAGCTGCCGCATTTGCTGACTGACTGCCGCTTGCGAAATGTTGAGGTCGTCTGCCGCCTGCGAAAAACTCAGCCTGCGGCCGGCCGCTTCGAAAGTCCGCAAGGCGTTCAGGCGTGGACGTCTCATTGCTCCGTTCCTGGATAAGTTTTACTTATGCTTTGTGACGGCAATTGTCGTTTGAGGCAAGTCTCCGCGCCGTCTATGGATTCCAAGGTGTCATGGACTTCGGGATTGACGAGGCCGTACGGTGGAGTTTTTCTCATATCTGACTCCTGAAGACATCCGCTATGTGCACGATGCCTCTCTTGAGATCCTCGAGGAGGCCGGTCTTCTTGTCCGCAACGAGAAGGCGCGAAAGAGGTTCGCCGAGCACGGCGCCCAGGTCGATCACGAAACGGAAATCGTCCGCATTCCCGCCTCCGTTGTGGAGGAATGCCGGGCCGTGGTGCCGGCAACGATAACCCTGCGCGGCCGCGATCCCGGCCGCGACGTGACCTTTCCCCGCAAGCTGCCGGTCGTTGCCACGGCAAGTTCGGCGCCCGACATTGCCGATCCAGTGACCGGAACCACGCGGCGGTCAACTTCGGATGACATCGCGCGCATCGCCCACTTGGTTAACGAGCTTCCCGGTTACGACGTGTTCTCGATCTCGACCCTTGCCAACGACGCGCCCGGAGACCAGTTCAGCCTCTCGCGTTTCTATCCGGCACTGAAGAATTGCCTGAAACCCTGCCGCACCTCGGTCTACAATATTCGCGAAGCCAATCAGGTGCTCAAGCTCGGCGAACTCATCGCCGGGTCCAAAGAGGCGTACTGGGAACGGCCGTTCATCAACTTTGGCTACTGTTCGATCGTCTCCCCCCTGACCATGGATTTCGACAGCACCGAGATGCTGATGTTCTTTGCCGAAAACGGCATCACCGCCTACGGCACGATCGCACCAATGGGAGGCCTGAGCACGCCGTTTTCGCTTTCCGGCATGCTGACCCTGATGAACGCCGAGTGGCTGGCGGCGGCGACGCTGGCGCAGCTGTCCAGGCCAGGCACCGCCCAGATATATAATTTCCTGCCTGTCTTTGCCGACATGCGCGATGGCGCATATGCCCCCGGTGCGATCGAGATCGGCATGATGAATTCCGCCGTCTGCCAGATGGCTCGTTTCTACAACGTTCCCGCCGGTGGAGTTCTCGGCGTGACCGATTCCAAGGTCGCCGATGCCCAGGCTGGATTCGAAAAAGGCATGTCTCCCCTTCTCGGGGCCGTGTCGGGGGTCCACTTCATTATCATGGGCGGCCTGAAAGACTCCTTGATGTCGTTCGATTTCGGCCAGGCGGTGATCGACAACGAGATCGCGCTGATGATCAAGCGGGTGTGCGACGGTTTCGGCTTTTCGGAAGAAAGCGCGTCGCTGCAGGAGATCAAGGACACGGGCCCGGCCGGTATGTTTGCCGGCAACCCGGCAACGCTGGAACGCATGCGCACGGCGACTTTCATGCCCGAACTTGCTGACAGGAAGCTGCGCGAGCAGTGGGAACGGGAGGGAGCTTCCAACATTCATCAGCGTGCGTTGAACCGGGCCCTGGACATCCTTTCGGCGCCAAATTCCGCCGCGCTGGATCCCGCGGTCGACGCCCGCGTCAGGGCGGAATTCGAAGGGCTGGTCGCGGGCGATTCAGTCCTGCCGGAAGGCTGGAAACGCTGTGACGTCGGCCCCGCCGGGCCGGTGCGCGCGCGGCGCGCGACCCGACGCCGCGCCAGGACAAGAACATGACCGCGCCGTTTCCGGCCGCTGCCCGAATTGTCGTCGTCGGCGGGGGCGTCATCGGAACATCGATTGCGTTTCATCTTGCCCGATCAGGCGCGAAAGATGTGGTGCTGCTTGAAAAGTCCAAACTGACAGAGGGCGCAACCTGGCATGCGGCCGGCCTGGTCGGTCAATTCCGATCGCAGCAGAACCTGATGAAGCTGATGAACGACAGCGTAAGGCTGTTCGACACCCTCCTCGAAGACACCGGCCAGGACCCTGGCTGGCGCAAGGTCGGCAGCATGCGCATAGCGAGCAGCCCGGACCGCTGGAAAGAGCTGCAAAAATCCCATTCCTCGGCCCAGGCAGTCGGGTTCGAGTTGAACATGATGACCCCGGCCGAGGCCAAGTCGATCTATCCATTGATGAGAACAGATGATCTTGTGGGAGCCGCATTCATTCCCGATGACGGCCATATCGACCCCAACAGCCTGACTCAGGCCTACGCCAGGGGCATCCGCAAGCATGGCGGGCGGATCATCGAAGATACGATGGTCCAGGAACTGGTGCGGAAGGGTGACCGCGTCACCCACGTCGTGACCGGCCGGGGCACCATCGAGGTGGAAACGGTCGTCAACGCCGCCGGGCTTTGGGCACGGCAGGTCGGCTGGATGGCGGGCATCGAAATTCCTGCGGCGGTGGTCCAGCACCAGTACCTTGTAACGGAAAAGGCTGATGACATACCGGTGGGCCTGCCGGTGTTCCGCGACCCTGACGGACGCTATTATGCCAAGCCCGAGCCGGGCGCGCTGGCCATCGGGGGCTGGGAGCGAAACATCGCCAGGGTGAACCCAAAGGGGGGATTCCCCTGGGCCAACGAGCGACATCTCTTCGACGCCGACCTGGATCGGCTGGAGGAATTTCTTGAGCCCGCGATGCGCCGTCTGCCGATCCTGCGACAGTGCGGCATACGCAACATCATCAACGGCCCCATACCGATATCACCGGACGGCGAGCCGATCATGGGGCCGGTGCCGGGGCTGGAAAACCTCTTTGCGGCGTGCGCGTTTACATCGGGTATCGCGGCCTCCGGAGGCGCGGGAAAGGCCGCGGCCAACTGGATTCTGCACGGCGATCCCGGGCTCGATCTGTGGGCTTTCGACATCCGCCGTTTTGGTTCCCTGCACGCCGGACAGAGGTTTCTTCACGACCGCGCGGTTGAAAGCGCCGGCAAATACTATGCAATCCACTGGCCTGGAGAGGAACTGGAGTCGGCCCGCGGCGTGCGCCGCAGTCCACTCCATCAAACGCTGAAAGACCAGGGCGCCATGTTCGGCTCCAAGTTCGGCTGGGAACGCGCCAACTGGTTCGCCCACGGCGATGTCACGCAGCAGGATGAATTCGGCTGGAACCGCCCGGGACAGGCCGAAACCGTCGGGCGGGAACACTTGGCCGCCCGCGAGCGTGTCGTGCTGGCCGACATGTCCTCGTTCACCAAGTTCGAGATTTCGGGCCGCGACGCCTGCCGGTTCCTGCAACATCTCGTGGTGGCGAACGTCGACAAGGACGCCGGGGGAGCCGCCTACACGCAGTTGTGCAATGCCCGTGGCGGCATCGAGGCCGACGTCACCATCGTCCGCCGCTCCGGGGAGTGCTTCTGGCTGATCACCGGCTCCGGGCTTGGTGTGCGCGACCGGGACTGGATCGAGCGCAACCTCAGGAACTTTGGTGCCAATGAGGTGGCCCTGCGCGATGTCACCTCCGCCTACGGCGTGATCAACCTGGCCGGACCGCGCGCCCGCGATGTGCTGGAAAAGGTCTGCGACGCGGATATCAGCCACGAAGGCTTCCCGTTCATGACCACTTGCGACATCCGCATTGGCCATGCCCCGGCCACCGCCTTCCGGGTGACCTATATTGGTGAGCTGGGCTGGGAACTCTACATTCCGTCGGAATACATGCACCATGCCTACGAGGTTCTGTGGGAGGCTGGCACGGAATTCGGCATCGCAAATTTGGGCTATCGCGCCATCGACACCCTGCGCCTGGAAAAACGCTGCCTTGCATGGGGTGCCGATATCACCCCCGATTACAACCCTTTTGAAGCCGGCCTGCAATTCCTGATCGATTGGGACAAAGGCGATTTCATTGGCGCCGAGGCGCTTGCAAAAATCGGGAAAGAAGGCGTTCGGCAAAAGATGGCCTGCATGACCTTGGATGATCCGTTGCCGGTGTTTGGCGGTGAGGCGATATTCGCCGGCGACACGGCTGTTGCCCAGACGACCAGCGGAAATTTTGGCTACTCGATCGGCAAGAGCCTCGTGCTGGGATATGTGCCGGTGGACTGTCTCGGCCGAAATGATTTTGCGGTCGAGGCCTTCGGCCGGCGGTCTGCTGCCACGATGATCGAAGGAGCAGCCTACGACCCTGGCCGGAAAAAAATCCTGGTCTAGGCAACGCATCCACAGATTCTGTTATCCGGCTCTGAAAGGAACAGTTGTGATCAGGCGCTCAAGCCGCCGAGTCTTTCAAGCGAAACCTCACTCACTGCGCCGGCGCGGGAGAGGGAACAAAGGCCAGAAAAAAACGGAATTTCCAGAAACTCTTTTCGGTTCTCCTTCCCGTTGACGGATCTCCCAGTTTGGGGGCAATCCGATCTGGGGCATTCGACGGCGCAAGGGGTCGCGACCGCGAATGAGGTCGTGGGCTTTCCGGGATATGTTCCGGATGAGTGCAGAGTCAGGGGCTGGCGCGCCAACTTTCGGGTCCGGTGGCTTGTCCGTCGCTTTCGCTCCGGGTGAAGTTGCCTCGAATCATTGTGGACTGGTTGGACCTGAAATCGGATGAACTGTTGCCGTATGCGGTTCGCGAAGAAACCCGTCGCGGGCATCTTGGCGCCTTGCGCAGGATCTATGGCTACAGGACGCTCACTGGCCAGTTTGCGCGCAAGATGAAATCCTGGATCACGGAACAGGCCGAAGCGGCAGGATCCGGTGAAGAACTGGTACGCAGCTTCGGGGAGGAATGCCGCTGCAGGCGAATTGTCCTGCGCGGCATATCGATCTTCGAGAGGTTCTGCGCCGAGGCAATGCGGCTCGCGAGGCAACATCATGACAAGCGGATCGGCCTTGTGGCACCGGGAACGGGACGCCCTTCGCTCCATCTCATGGCAGACACGGATTTCGCGAGGCAAATCCGGTCGAACGCCTTGCGGCGATCTCATCTGGTGCGAACCTGGCAAGGGAGTTTTGCGGAAGAGAATCCAGTTTTCCGAGGAACGAATTCTGGTACAAAATGCATCTTTCAGGCGTGCAGCTGCCGTTTGGGAATGTCGGCGAACGCTTTGGCCGCGGGACGTTGGTGCCTGGAGTCGCCTATTGCGCCTGACAGGGAGGTGGAGAAATCATGAAACCCGGGCTGATCGTACTGAATGTGTTTCTGAGTCTGGCGCTTCTTGCCGGATGCGCGACGCCCGTGCTCGAGATCGAGGACGTCGAGGACCGGCATCGCGAGGCGGCAGTCGTTGCGCTGGAAAGCGAAGAGATCGCTGCGGCGCGCGAAACACGGCAGGAGGAGATGTCCGCCGTGGTCGACCGCGTGCTTCCCCGGGTCAGGAACTCGGCCCATGCCGTCTGTCAGGAACTCGGGAGGCCGCGGGCCAACTGCAACCTGATGCTGACCGCGACGGTGCACGTGTTTCCGGATGAAACGGACATTAACGCGTTTGCCGACCAGAACAACGATATCGGAATTTACGGGGGCCTGATCGCGAACGCGGGGAGCGACGAGGAAATCGCAGCCGTCCTCGCGCACGAGTTCGCGCATGTCATGTATGACCACGTTTCATCAAAGATGACCAACGCAGTGATCGGCATGCTCGTTGCCGGCGGTCTCGCGCTGGCAGTAACCGGAGACGGCCAGTCCCCGGCCGACCGGCAGGCCGTGCAAGGCATGATGGAATTCGGCGCGGCGGTTGGTGCCACCGCGTACAGTCCGGAAATGGAATTGGAGGCGGACCGGACTGCCGTCTACATCCTTGCAGGCGCGGGATACGACACCGACTCGATGAAGGACATGATCGTTCGAATGCATCGGGCGGGCGCGAGGCAAAGGAGCGGCACTTCCACCCAGACCGTGGGTTTCCTTCAGACGCATCCGAGCGACAACCGCCGCGTGGCGCATATCATTTCGTCGATTGAGGACGCGAACTCGGGCGTGCCGTTGGTCGTGGCCGAATAACCTGCCGCCTGCCGCATCTTTCACCGGAGTCCGGGGCGTTTCAAGCCCGCGGACGTCGGACTCCACATTGCGGCGCAATCTTTCGAGCATGCACCAAAGCGGGCTGTTCGCACCGGTTCCGCGCCGCAGATCGGGTCGATTTGGCCACACGAACGTCGGTCCGACAATTCCGCCTCGTGTGCCGCGACCATGTCCATCATGCCACGAGACGGAATTTGAATGATCGGTGTTTCGCCAGAATCGAAGATCGTGCCAAAGCTTTCCCAGTCATGGCGCCGGTGGAGGCAGCAACTGGTCACCATTCGTGCGTTCTGCGATCTGCACGGAATCCATCGTGCGATCGCCTCGCTGTCGACGGGATCTGGGCTGATGTCGACGGGCTTCCATGGCGAGTGGAACGACAGCTTCACGCCGCACAACTGATCGGACAGGTTATCTTGGCGAAACTCCTGAGCTGCTGATCCGGTCATCCAGCGCGGTTAGTTTGCAACTCCCGCCGATATTGCCACTCGATCCGGTTCAGGGTGAGCTACGTCACCGTGGCTGTCCTACCTGTCAGGACTGTCAGGACAACTCATTTGAAAACCGGTCTACTCATCACCAAGTTCATCGGCGAAACGCAAGCTTGGCTTGCCTTCATTCCGAGGCCCGCGCTCCAGCGCGGGCTTTCGTGCTTCAGGGACCTGTGCAGAACCAATGACCTGTATCGCATATCTGGACGAATTCGGTCATATCGGTCCCTAAATCTCCCGGACGCACCCAAGGCACGATGCCAGCCCTGTGCTCGGCCTCGCCGGCTTTGCCATGCCTTTGAACGAGGTCAGGGGTTTCGCGACATGGTCCTTCAAGCGCAAGTGCGAGTTGCTGGTTTTCGAAATCAACCAACCAGGCAAGCACCCTGCACTGTGGGAGAAAAAGGGCTGGAGTCTCTATACCGTCAAGAACATCACAACCTACCCCGAACTTCGCAAGTTCACGAACCGCCTGTTCAACAAGGTCACGGGAATCGGCGGGTTCGTGTTTTACGTCGGCATCAAGAAAACCAAGCCCGCCAGCATCCACGATCCGAACCTTGTCTATCGAAGGATCCTCAACGAGGCCATCAGGCGACTCGATGAATTTTGCGCCAACGGCTGCGATCCATCCAGCAATTTTGTGTTGGCATTCGATGAGCACGACCAGCGTGAGGCACTGGTTACCGAAGCATCACCCAATATGCTCGCAGGGCCGGAACCGCGGCGCTGCCTGATCGAGCCCCCCTTCCAGTTGGAGAGTCACCGGTACCAGACACAACAGGCCGCTGACTGGGTTGCCAGTTTGATTGGCCGTCTTGGCGCCTATTGGGTAGATCCCGGCGGATTTCCCGGAAATGCCGTATTCCAGACATACTTCCAAGATCGGCTTCGCCGCGCGAACCGGCGAAGCGGAATCCGCAACTGAAGTTTGCCTCCGAGAGACGGGTTCGGCACTCTTTCAAGACCGGCAACGCTGCGCCGAGACTGGATTCAGGGGGCTGATGCAGGCCACCATAGACAGGCCGCCATAGAAAGGCCGCCGTACTTGAACAAACGCCTGAGTTCCGGTGGCACTCCGAGCCTGTTAGCGGCTGAACCAGTGCGGAATCCGGCCTTCAACAGGGTAAACCGCCCTGAGGTTTGCTTTCCGTCGTGCTTGAGGTGAACACGTGGACGGCTACATCGTTGGCAGCGGACGATGACCGAGACCGCCACGTCCGGAATGAAGGTGCCGACGGACCACCTCTATGCACCGAACGCGTGGCTTTATGGCCAGAATCAAGGAAGTTCACTCTGGAGCCGGGAAGGCATGCGCGTTTCCGCCTTGCGGCACTGGTTCCAGACCCTGTAATCTCGCTCTACGCCTGGTGGGAGAAACCCAACCTGACGCGCACACCTCCTGGCGCCGTGGCTATGCGGATGCCATGGTCTACCGTGCCATTTCGAATCTGGGCGCATTCATCGGCCATAAAGACCCCGCCACGCACCGGATTCTTGTCGTCGGCGACTTCAACCTCATCCACGGGGCAGCAACCGAACGAAATCTCCTGTCACTCCAGGAGCGGGACAGGACAGTGTTCGGACGCCTGCAATTGCTCCGGTTCGAGTATATGGGACCGCAACATCCGAACGGAAGGGTGGCCTCTTTGACCCCAGAGGCCTTCCGGCAGACACGAAAAACGTTCCAACGTAATACCATACCACGCCCCGCTCCGGCAGCCAGGCCACGGCAGCAAATCGGATCGACTGCGTATTTGCGTCGTTGGGGGTTTCACCGTAACGTCCGCGCACACGTGCTCAATGAACCGGAACAGTCGGGTTCGAGCGATCATTGCCGGATCGTGATCGAAGTATCCCCGGAGACATTCCCTGCCGGGGACCCCGCAACCTGAATCACACGGAGCGTCTCAGGTGCGTGCTCGTGCTGCTGACGAACAATGATGCTGATTTCTGATGTTCATGAGCACGAGAGGGGCTGTTTTGGCCATCCTTCAGGCCCGGAAACCAGCCAAATTAGGCGGTTGCATTCCGGTCGCCTAAGGTTAATCCCGCCAGCAAAGGATAAGGCGGCTTGCGCCGCTTTTCCATCTGGATCTCCCCCAGGAGAACTCGGTGATCGAAATCCCGAACTGCTTTAGAAGAAATCGAATGTCGTCAGATCGGCAACGGCATGTTGAACAACGCAAGGCCTGGGCAAACTTGCAGAACAGGCAGTTGAATTCCCGGGCGCACTAAGGAGAGAGTACATGACGAAGGGATGGCAAGAGCAAGCCCTGGCCGACGCCATGGCGGCAAACTGGGGGAAGATCTCGAGCGAGCGGATGACCCTGAGACTCGCCAACCCGGACGAGGAGGCGCGACTCGACGACATTATCCTGTCTTACCTCTGGCCAGGAGCGGAAAGAGGGCTGCTCGGGACGCAATGGATGTTCTGGGACGGAACGCAAGAGAAGCTGAGGGACAAGATCACAACGGAATACGGGGGCCATACGCGACGGCGCATTACCGCAGTCATCGCCGATCCGCAGCGCCCGGTCCACGGACATCAGTTACCGCCGTGGTATTGTCGGATCGAGATCGATGTCGAGACCCACGGATACTATCTGCATCGGGACACGATCCTGTCATTCCCCGACAGCTTCAATTGGACGAGACTCCAGCAACTGCTCAAGGAACCGGATCTGCAGGGATATCCTCCGGATTTGTCATGGTCGAGCCCACAGGTGACCGGGCAAGGGGAGTTCACTTTGAGCTTTTCGGGTGGGAGGGGACTAACCTGGCTTCCCGCCGACTACGACGTCGCCGAGCAACGTGACGGAACACCGATGGCACACGCCCTCGAGGACTACGCGCACCTGTTCGAATGGAACACGGAACGCATGGTGCAAGCCGCCGATGAGACCGAGAGGCTTGTGCGCGCACATGTGAAAATCGCGCAGGCAATGGATGCTCTCTCAACAGCGTGGCAGAGTACGGCGCGGTTCGGTGCCCTGTACGACGCGGTGCTCGCGGTTTACGAAGCCTGGTGAAACCCTGGGAACGGTCAGTCGGGAGGGGCGGTTCGCTTTTCTATTGGGCGTGGAGGCGTGGAGTGGCGTTGAAAATGTTGAGCTCGACATTTTGAACGCGAATCCACAAATGGGGATCATCTGATCCGCCCGTGCAACCGGGACATTGTCGTGAGTGTCGCAGTGACAGGTTTCCACCTTGAGTGGTCAGTACATTTTCGTTGGTTGCACTGAGCGCGCTGGCCAGTCAATTCGCTTGGCGGTGGCGGGCAAGGAAATACCATAATCCGTCGGGGCGCCAGCCAGCGAGTCGATCACTGGAAAAGGCTGTCCTCATCTTCGGGAACCACCTGAATCGGTCCTTTTGGTGGTCTACTGTTCCTTTCAGACCTACGTCTCAGGTTGAACTCACTGTGGACATTCTCGAGGCCACAACCGGTCCGACTCACTCTCACCGGAATCCCCGGAATGGTTCCTTGGTGTTCGTATTCGTATCATGCCGTGCTACATGCCGTTTGTGATATAAAGCACCAATGGCAAACTGGCCGGCATGTGATGAAAGGGAATTCCGGAAAAGGGTTCCCGGCGGACCTGTTCAAGGCAGCGGCCCGGAAGGTGACGATGCTGGATGCCGCTATTGAACTTGTCGACCTGCGCGTTCCTCCAGCCAACCGTCTTGAGGCTCTGAAAGGCAATCGAGAGGGCCGGCAATCAATACGCATCAACGACCAATGACCCATTTGCTTTGTCCGGACAGAGCAAGGACCGGCTGACGTTGAGATCACAGATTATCACTGACAGCAGAGGGAGTTCTTCACATGCCGTCAATGAAGAACCCGTGTCATCCTGGTGAGATATTGAAACACGAGTTCCTGATCCCGCTCGGCATGAGCGAGGGCCAACTTGCCGGGCGGCTCAATGTGCCTCGCACCCGTGTCGAGAGGCTGGTCAAGGAAACGACTGGTATATCCGTGGACACTGCCCTGCGCCTTGCCCGCTTCTTCGGAACCACCCCCGAGTTCTGGTTGAACATGCAACGGAGCCACGATCTCGCCCATGCCGATATTGATGTAACCGGCACTGAACCCTTGAAGGCCTCCTGAACCTGCTCGTCTCCCCTGTCCGGAAAGGAACGGTTGCGGGCACCCAGCCGGAAACCTGTACAAAAACAGCCTCTGCGAACTCCTCGAACGGAGTCTCCGCCGGGGCTTCATCTGAATAGGACAGCCCGCCCGTCCGAAGTACCGCGAGATGCGATCGGGCATACTTCCGGGCATCGGTCACGGGCATCTTGCCGGAGTCCGCAGCGCGACAATCAAGATGAGAGTCCCGGGCCTGATGGACGGAGGTGTCGGCTTAAAGGAAATCCAGCTTTTCGGCCTGACTGGCATGAAGGTACGTTTCGGAGGTCATAAGGTCAGCGCGACCAAGCCAGAGACTTACCTTTCGAATGTCCTTGCTAGCGACCACCCCCGCTCAGCGTTTGGCAGGAATTCCGTCGAATTGAACTGCTCCGCTTGACCTGCGCCGGTCCGCATTGGCGTTGCTGCACGAAGGTGTCAGCTGCACGGTGACCGCTCTCTGGCTCGGGCATGAATCGGTGGAGACGACGCAGATCTACCTTCACGCAGATCACCGCATCATGGAAAAGGCCATCGAGTAGACCCGCCCCGTCGGGGTCGCACCCGGGGGTTCAAGCCGGACAATACCCTGCTGGCCTTCCTGAAATCGCTGTGATCATGCCGACAATTCCGGAAAAAAAGCCCGGGGATTCAATGCCCCGGGCCACGAACGCGGCATAATCCGGTTATCGGCATGTCGACAACTGCCGGGTGGGATTCGCACCCACAAGGATGACGCGCCTTTCCTGTCCACGGCGCACTGAAATTTGCTAGGCACACGGCCTTGAGAAAACCGGGGGCGTGATGGCAACATCTGGCAAATTCGACGCACGATGATGGTCCGACTTAGAATTTCACCCGGTACTCCCGGACTCGAGCGACTTCCGGTTCGCATTCTCACCTTTTCGTGCGGTCCGGGCGCCGGAACGGGGTCGTCCTCGACCTCGGCCGGTATGCCAGGTCCTCGACGGCGGAACTAGACCCCATTTGCTGCCGGCCCGAGGTTCTGGCGGTACCCGATGCCGCCCTCCGGAATTGACCCACGACGAGTTGCCGGTCGGTTCACTTAAATCATGATTCAAATTACAGTGATTGGGGTGACCGGAACGAGGCACGCCGGACTTCTGAACGGAGTGAGTAAATGAAAGATCCAGGTGGAGCTGGAATGCCTGCAAGATTACACACCAGTGCCGGAGAGGCCGTGACGAAACAGATACGCAGCGAACTTCTGGACGGGACGATTCCGGCAGGGTCACGCGTTCTTGCAAGGTCCCTGGCAGAGCGATTCCGGGTCAGTATCGTGCCGGTACGCGAAGCGATCAAACGACTTGAAGCCGAAGGCCTGCTCGTTTCTTCTCCGCAGCGCGCGACGTTCGCCGCAGAAATCGGGCTCGCTGACATTGCCGGAGTTTATGATGTGCGACAGATCCTGGAAGTCGAACTGGCTCGTCGTGCGGTAACGCGTGCAGACAACGCGGCATTGAAAAAATGCGACGATGCGCTCGCTTCCCTTCTGTCCGCGGAACTGTGTTCACCGGAGTTTTTCGAAGCACACCGCTGGTTCCACTGGTGCCTGATCGAGCCTGCGTCCGGCAAGGCCGCCCGGGCAGTGCTCGAACGGCTTTGGACAAACGTGGACCGGTTCATGTCCATCGCCATCAAGTCAATGAATGATGAACAAGAACAGGAATACAGGGCACAATTCAAGAAGATCCATACGCAGCTTGCCCGGACATTCGGAGCGCGTGACGAGGAGGGCTTGCGCCAACTGCTGAAATCCCATCTTCACGAAACCGAGGAGAGCCTCAAGGCAGCGTTCTCGAACCCTGCCTGGCAGGCCAAGGAGTGATACTTCGATGTTCGGCAACGTCTGAAATTCATCCCGTGCCGGGAGCAAACGGAGTTGACGAATTCAAACAAAATTATAATTTATGATGATGGAATGTGGCATAAATTTCGTTGCTTCCGGTCTCCTCTCGGCAGATGCCATTGTCAGATTTCCGACACCGAAAGATCGTCCCGGAGCAGGTCTCAACATTGCCGGCAGCGGAGCGAGGGATCTGTTCGAGACAAAGACGGTCTCGGACGTCACCGGGCTGCAAATCATTCGGAGCCTGACCCACGGAGAAACCGCGGAGGAGGACATCATCGAGGTTTTCCACCACGCCATGGCTGACAAGACGTGCCGCCTGGCCCCGGGCGGCAAAGGAGATATCGCCAGCAAACGATTTCATCCGGAGGAGGTTCCCAAGGGTACGCCTGTTGTTGACCGTGTCTCGACCTGCGTACCGGGTGGTTTGCAGATATCCTTGTGCTCAAATGGCGAACCGTATTCCATCCACGCGTGCACTCCCGTTGCGTCCGCCCGGACGAGCGCGGGCGGTTCGGCAGCGGATGACCCGGCGGCACGTCGTGACGCTCAAGTGCACCGCACATCGCGGAAACAGGGTATCGCGCAGGGACAGACGCTGAAGTCACAGGAAGTATGTCGCCGGAACGCCATCACGGAAATCGTGGCAAACAACTGACGGCTATTGTCGCGGAGGATGCGGGATGTTTGTATCGACCGAGAAAACTCCTTATTCGGAACTCCCCCGAAACTGTACGTTTTCCGAGAGCGACTGGCACGCGTTGGCCGGCTTCTGGCACCCGATCGCGTTCTCGGACGACGTGGTCGACAAACCGGTACGGGCCACACTTCTTGATGTCGACATTGTCCTCTACCGCACCAACAAGGGCCTGACCGCGGCAAAGGACATTTGCATGCATCGCGGAGCGGCAATGAGCCTGGGTTGGCTGGACGCGGAACGCAACAATATCATCTGCCCGTTCCACGGGCTGCACTACGACCATTCGGGGCAATGCACCAGGATTCCCTCAATGGAGGATCAGACCAGGCCGATTCCGAGATCCATCAGGCTGATCTGCTATCAATGCCGCGAACGCTACGGCCTGATCTGGGTTTGCCTGAAGGACGAAGCCATATGCGCGATGCCGGACTGGCCAATCCTGGAGGACGGGGAAACCGGCTGGAAAGTTACCAGGCCGCCTCTCGGCACCTGGGAAACGTCGGCACCCCGCCACGTGGAGAACTTCAACGACGTGGCGCATTTTTCCTTTGTCCACAAGGGGACGTTCGGCAACATGGAAAATTTCAGCATTCCGAATTACGAGATGTGGAAGACCGCCGTCGGTCTCAGCCTCCGCATGCCGTACAAGGAAGGTGTTCGCGAGAAACTGGGCGATACGGACACTATCGCCGAACGCGGCGTGGTCTACACCAAGAACCTCACCTATCCGTTCTCGATGGAACTTGTCATGGAGTACGAAGGTGGGGACGGGGGCGAGGACTTTACCTTGATCGCCTACGACATCGCTTCGCCCGTCAGTTCGCGAAAAACGGCCGTCTTCCAGGCCCTGGCCACGAACAGGCCCGGCATCAGCCCGGATGACCTCATCACGTTCCAGAATTTCGTGAACAGCGAGGACATTCCCATCGTTGAAAGCCAAAGGCCGGAGGAACTCCCCCTGGACATCTCGGCAGAGGTTCACATTCCGGCCGACAAGTTCTCGATCCAGTATCGCAAGGACCTGGTGGCGCAGTTCGGACTTGGATCGCCGGAATTGACTGCCTGAGCGGAAACGGAAGTCGACCGTGCGGGCGGTCTGGAAACGGTCCGGTCACAGGAAATGGCAGACTGGATGAACACGGATGACGAGTCGGTGACTCCCGGCGAAACGGGTACTCCCGAAGACCGCGAAACGCGACTGAGGAATTCGGCCCTGGCCGCGCGCGGGATTACCAAGGCCTTTCCCGGGGTCATTGCCAACGATCATGTCGACTTCGAGGTGCTCAAAGGCGAGGTGCACGCGCTCCTGGGGGAAAACGGGTCCGGAAAAACCACCCTGTGCAAGGTCCTGACCGGTTTCCACCAGCCGGACGAGGGACAGATCTATGCCGATGGAAGCCCTGTCGTCTTCCCGACACCGGCTTCGGCATTCGAAGCCGGGATTTTCATGGTGCATCAACACTTCAGTCTTGTCGGCCCACTGACTGTCGCCGAGAATGTTGTCCTGGGCTGGACACAGGATCCGACCTGGCGCTTCGACCGGCGCACAGTTGAAGATCAGGTCGCCGCCGAGGCAGAGAGATTCGGGATAACGATCGATCCGCGGGCGAAGGTTGCGACGCTCTCGGTTGGAGAAAAGCAACGTGTGGAACTGCTCAAGGCGCTTTACAGGGGTGCCAGGACCCTGATCCTCGACGAGCCAACGTCGGTCCTGACTCCGCAGGAAGCCAGGCAGCTGTTCGTCACGCTCAGGCGCATGGCGGAAGAGGGCGAAGCTGTCGTTTTCATCTCCCACAAACTGGACGAAGTTACGGAAGTCTGTGACCACGTATCCGTGTTGCGGCAGGGACGGTCGGCGGGCATGGCCGATCTCCGCAAGCAAAGGGTCGATGCCAAGGGCCTTGCGAATCTCATGGTCGGGCGCGACATCCACCTTCAGAGAAAGGCAGCATCCGGTCGCGGGCCGGACGCGGTGACCGTCCTTGAGATCCGCAACCTCCAGGCGCACGACAGCAATGGATCCGCGTTGCTGAAGGGCGTTTCGCTGGACGTGCACGCGGGAGAAATCCTCGGGCTCGCCGGGATCGCAGGCAACGGGCAACGGGCCCTGGCGGAAGCCATCGCCGGGTTGCAGCCCTACGGCAGCGGCGAAATTCGCGTCAACGGAACAGCCCTGCCCCCGGGAAATGTTCGCAAGACGATCGAAGCCGGTGTCGCTTACGTTCCGGAAGACCGGCTGGGAACCGGCCTCGCGCCGGGCATGATGGTGTCGGAGAACATTTCCCTGAAATCCTATCGCGGGCCATCGCACAGCATCGGACCGATCTTGCGCAAACGGGCGATACGCGAAGACACGCGGCGACTCCTGGCCGACTTCGACATCAAGGGGCAGGTGTCTTCACTTGTCCGCCAGCTTTCGGGCGGCAACGCGCAGAAGGTACTCCTGGCCCGCGAACTGACATCGGATCCAAGCCTGATCGTCGTGGCGACGCCGACGCGGGGCCTCGATGTTTCTGCAATGGAAACGGTCCGCGAACTGCTGACCGAGGCAGCCGCGAGGGGCGTGGCCGTCCTCCTGATATCGGAGGACCTCGGCGAGATACTCGATCTTGCAGACCGGATCGCGGTGATCTGCGCCGGCGAAATCCAGGGAATCGTGGAAGCCGAAGGTGCCGAACTGGATGAGATCGGCATGATGTTGATGGGTCAGGGCAGGAACGGAACCAGCCATGCTGCCGCTTGAGCTTAGATTTGAACGAAGGCTCCAAGTCGCACCCTGGCTTGGCCCGAGCCTCCCGATCACGGCGATCTTCGTGGCCCTGTTCGCCGGAGCGCTGATCCTGTGGGCGACGGGCCGCGATCCCGCCACCGGTTACATCGACATCTTTCAGACCGCATTCACGAAGCCGGGTGCCCTGACGGCGACGGCCTTGTCTGCAACACCGCTCGTGTTCACTGGTCTCACGGCCTCTCTCGCGTTCCGGATCGGAATCTGGAACATCGGCGGCGATGGTCAACTCATGATCGGCGCTCTCGCGGCTGCAACTGCCGGCGTGGCGCTCGGAAACCTCGGTTTATGGATAAGCCTTCCGGCAATGATCCTGGCCGGAGCCGCGGGCGGGGCCCTGTGGGGCCTTGTCCCGGCGTATTTCCGCGCGCGGTCCGGCACCAACGAAGTTCTGACAACGCTCATGTTGAACTACCTGGCACCGCTTCTCCTGGGCTACCTGATCTTCAGTTCCAAGTCGTGGTGGCGTGATCTGACCAGCCCCGGTGCCAAGGTATTTCCGCAGGCCAAGTCACTCCCTTTCGAGGCGATTTGGCCCAGTTTGGGAACCGACGTGGTCATACCGTTCGGGTTTCTGCTCGGAGTTTTCGTGGCTGTCGTGATGCAAATCGTCCTGCATTCAACGAAATACGGTTTCGAAGTGCTGGTGACGGCAGATAGCCCATCCGCGGGCAATTACGCCGGAATCCGTACAAAACGGGTGTTCATCACCGTATTCCTGTTGTCGGCCGCGCTTGCGGGAATCGGAGGAGCAAGCCAGGTTGGGGACTTCACCTACAGGCTTGAACCCCGAACCCTCCAGTTTGCGGCCTACGGTTATACCGGAATCGCCGTTGCGGCGCTTGCCCGCTACAATCCCATTGCAGTTGTCGTGGGCGCGCTGTTCATCGGTGGCCTGGTCAACGCGAACCTCAGTCTTCAAGGGCCGGAATTGCCACTTGGATTGCTTGGCGTCATCCAGGGTCTGATCCTCCTGTTCGTGGCGGCCAGTGAAATCAGCGCGCGCTACCGGATCGTGGTGCGGTACAGGAAGAAAGCCGTTCTCATCGCGCCTTTTGCAAGTGCCGGCAAGCGGGAGACACGACCATGAATGACCTGATGGTCGTCACGTTGCTGGCGTCCGGCATCCTGTACGGAACGCCGCTCATCATCGCCGGAATCGGCGAACTTCTTGCCGAGCGCAGCGGCGTCCTCAACCTCAGCGTCGAGGGCATCATGCTGATGGGGGCGGCAACCGCGTTCTGGACTTCGCAATCGTTTACTGGCGGTCCGGACTGGCTGGCACTGTCCGCCGCAATACTGGTCGGTGCCGGTGTGGGTGTTCTCGTGGCGCTGATCTTGGCGTTCTCGGTTGTCACCATGCAGGCGAACCAGGTCGTGTCCGGCCTGGCATTACTGATATTCTGCGGCCCCCTGGGCCTGTCCAACTACCTGGGAGCCGTGGGAAACCTGCCGTCAACGACGGGCCTGCACCGGTTGCCGAAACTCGATCTCCTTGGAATGGGAGATCTCCCGATCGTCGGACCGTTGGTCTTCGACCAGGACTTGCTGGTCTATTTTTCGTGGGTGCTGGTAATTGGCGTCTGGTTTTACCTGACCAGGACCCGGGCCGGGCTCCATCTGCGCGCCGTTGGAGAGGAGCCGAACGCGGCCGATGCCATGGGCGTGAATGTCGTGGCGTATCGTTACGTCCACACGTTGATCGGCGGTGCGCTCGCCGGGGTTGCGGGCGCGTATTATTCGCTGATCATATCCGTGAACTGGGTGAACAATATCACTGCCGGCGCGGGCTGGATCGCCATCGCGCTCGTAATCCTGGCGTTCTGGCGGCCGCTCTTCGTGCTGATCGGCGCTTACCTGTTCGGGGTCGTGACCAGTCTGGGCTTCACCCTGCAGGCGCTCGGCTACACCTTGCCCGCCGAATTGTTCAGTTCGCTGCCGTATCTCCTGACGCTGCTCGCGGTCATACTCGCTTCGGGCCGCCTCAGCAGGTTTCATCTCAAGGCGCCGGCGGCATTGGGGTTGCCATTTCGGCGCTGATCCCTGCCGAATCGATCCTGCGGACGTTCCGGGCGCGGCGCAGATTTTCGGAGGAATGCGATGATGACGAAACTGACACGGGAATTTGTGGAAGGACTTCCAAAGGTCGAGTTGCACGTGCATGTCGAGGCGTGCATCAGTGGCGACACGATCGAGGAACTTGCTGGCGAACTGGACGTGCCGATGATCCGGCCCAAGTCGGAATTGTTCCGGTACAGCAGCCTGGCCGAGTTCCTGTCGATATACGAATGGTGGGTTGACCTCCTGAGATCGGAGGAGATCGCCGAGCAGGTCGCATACGTGGCCGCAAGGCAAATGCATGACGACGGGATCGTCTATGCGGAGGTCTTTACCGGCCCTCGCTACTGGGCGTGGCTGCACGATCACGTGCAGATCGAGGCCCTGTGCCGGGGATTTGCACGAGCGCACCTGGACGGATTCACCGACTGCTACCTGATCCCGTCGATCAGCCGTGAACAGTCGCCGGAATGGGCGATGGACATGGTCGACTGGATGATCGGCGTCGACCGGGTGGTCGGCCTGGGTCTCGACGGCAACGAAGAGGTGTTGGGCCGCACGAGTGAAAAGTTCGCAAGGGTTTTCGAGCGCGCCTCCGACCTCGGTTTGGGCCGAAGCGCACACTGCGGCGAATCCTCGGGTCCATGGGGGGTATGGGACGGCCTGAACTTCCTTGACCTCGATCGTATCGACCATGGCGTTCGTGCGATCGAAGACCCCAAACTCGTGGAGCACCTGGCGGAAAAAAGGGTGCCGTTGACCATCTGCCCGACCTCGAACGTGATCACCGGACTGCACGATTCAATTACCGACGGTCCGATCGATGCCCTTTACAGGGCAGGTGTGCCGGTCACGGTCAATTCGGATGATCCGATGGCCATGAACGTTTCGATCAACGATGAATTCGGGAACATGGCGGAGGCATTCGATTGGACGACCAGCGATATCCTGGCGGTTCAGGACCACGCGATCGAGGCCGCCTACTGCGATGACGAAAAGAAGGCGATGCTGCGCAAGCTGCAAGGCGTCTACGCTGCAGATGCCGGGTGATGGACTGAACCCGACAAAGCCCTGTACGCCCGCAGACGCAATGTAAAGGAAACAACCACGGACACCCATATGGCCACGACGGCTTTCGACACCCGCACCGCTGCCCGCAGGCGAAAGGCTGCTCACATTGCAAGAACAGCAAGCTCTACAGTGCTCCCTGAATTCAGAGTGCAGGTATCGTTGCTATCCTAAATTCCCATCGCTTCCAGCCCATCTGACTGGAAATCACACTGACCCGCAGGACAATTTCCTGTCATGCTGGTGGAATTCGAGAAAAACCGCTCGACCCCTATTGCCAATGGTCTCCGTGGAGGGATTCCCCACCATTTGTAAAAGGCTCTCGAGCGGGATTGTGTACCCGCACTGAGGGGGTTGGATTTGGTGCATGGGAAGCGGATCAGCTTCCATGGCGTTGGCTCCGAGTGTTGGGATTGAACATGGTCTGGCTTTCGAGCATGGCACAGGCAACGGCAAGCAGGCGGTCGGCGACGGAGCGCAGGACTCGGGCATGACCGTGGCCGCGAGTTCGCAGGTTGGCGTATTTGGTTCTGCTTGCGATGTCGTGCTGGAGGGCGACGTTGGCCCAATGGTAGACGGCGTCCTGGAGGCGGTTGCGAGCGGCCAGACGGCGGACGACGATAACGGCCTTTCCGAAACGTCGGGTGACGGGGGCGACGCCTGACAGGCAGCGCAGGGCCTGATCGTCTCGCCGTCGCAGAGGATCATGCGCTTCTGCGAGCAGCGTGGCGAGGACGATCCTGCCGACGCCGGGAAGCGAGCTCAGTATTGCCACGTCACGCTGCCTCTGCTGTCCCGGCATGTCGTCGGCGGATTGGGTCAGCCTAGCGGTGATACGGTCGATCTCGCGACCGGCACGGGTGAGCTTTGCGGCAACGACCTCGAGATAGGCGACGGCGGCTTCGTGGGTTCCGGCGGTGAGCGTGCGCACGACAATTGATGATGGGGGTTTTCACGTTTTTTGGTGGAGCCTGGTTAGGTTTGGAGCTTCTGTGGCGAGTCGGGTGGTTCCGGGAACCGGTTCCGTCGATTTGTATGGGCGGGAACCGGGAACCGGCGAGGATTTTGTGGCGAGCTGGTTGATTGCGGTCCTGTCCGGTTCGCCATGCCAGCCTCCTGTCCTGATGGAGGCTGATCATCGCACCGTCCTTCACCGGTGTTCCGCTCTCCCGAAAAAGGCTGCTTGGAAAGGAAAACAATCAGATCCACTCACCTGATGCCAAGCGCAAGCGTCCCCGGATGTCAGCTCCGTTGCCCATGACGCTATCCCCCTCCTTGTCCGTTGTTTCGGGCGCTCGGAACTGGTTGGCCCCACCTATGGTGACAAAAGCGCCGATCTCTGCGGATGTGCACCGTCCATCGCCGAGAGTGCACGATCCGGCCCATGGACGCGTTCAAGTCCCGCCGGATCCACCTTCATTGCCGTCGGAACCCGCAGACGAGGCCAGTTCAGGCTCCGCATCAGGCGGACAAACGGCGCTTCCTCCGGTCGCAGACCATCTCAACGGGTCGTGTGAACAAACCGGAACAAGAGCGCGTCAATCGAGTGCGTGCACGGAAGCTGAGGGTTACGCACCCCCAAACATCACGTAATTCGAGCAAAATCGCCCGAATCTCCATCAGTTTTTCTGAACACTCTCAGGCAGCAACAACGACGGCAGGTCTGCGGAATGTCTTGACGGTTGGGCCATCGAGGCGTCGCACGCGATGGCGCTTGAGGAGTTTGGTGACGGTGCAAGCGCGCGGACGCCGGGCCCTGGCGGACGTCGGGGCCAGCTTCCAGAGTTCGCGCACCCAGGTGCGGGTGAGATCGCTTTCGACCTCGAGAAGCTGCGGATAGTAGCGCCAGAGTTGCTGCCACCTGGCATGGATTTGCATCTTCGAACATTTTCAAATGGCGGCAAGAACAGGTTGTAGCCTTCGCCTGTCGAAGTTAGGACGATAATCGAAGCGGCTGCCCAGTCAGCCGCGCCAACGCCATTTGGCTGTGCTTCCCAGATTTTCGGTTACTCTTCCCTTGAAACTGCGAACAATTCAGACCAGACTGTGTCTGGTCGGAATATATTGTCGAAGGAGCGAGCGCCGTGTCGGAAATCGGTGCGTTCGAGGCAAAGACACACCTCCCGCAACTGCTTAAGCGCGTGGAAGCAGGCGAGCGCTTTGTCATCACCCGGCATAGTCGGCCCGTGGCCGAATTGGTTCCATTCCGATCGCACGATTCCGACAAGGTGCGAACCGCGATTGAGGCCCTGAAGAGATTTCAGCGAACGCACAGTCTCGACGGGATTCCGATTCGACAACTCATCGAGGAATCCCGCAAGTACTGATGGCTTTCGTTCTCGATTGCTCGGTGACCATGGCCTGGGTGTTTTCGGATGAGGCCTCAGAGGCAACCGCCAGATTACGTGATTCGCTCATCAATAGCCGCGCATTTGTCCCATCCCTTTGGCCGGTTGAAGTAGGCACTGCACTCCTCGTTGCAACACGCCGAGGCTGTGTCCGTGCCGTGGAGTGGCCGGAAATCTTTGCTAGCATCGACGCCCTACCCATCGAGATCGAGCCGGTGTCAACGGTGCGCATGTGGGGGGAGGCTCTTGCACTCGCTGATCGGCACAGCCTGTCGGTCTACGATGCCGCCTACCTTGAACTCGCACATCGCATGCGGCTGCCGCTTGCCACGTTGGATAAGGCACTCGCCACGGCCGCGCAGGCCGCGGGTGTCGAGACACCCGCCACGCCGTAGGCGGGGAGTACCTTCGGTAGCCGACCAACCAAAAACCTGTAGTTCCGGTTATTTCCAAATGCTGGGCCGCTGTATTCAAATAGTGTCCTTGCTTTTTGTTTATGGGTACGCAATGCTTCTGCTGGGTCAATTGTGGATGATCCGCCAGGTCGCCATGTTTCCACCGAATCCTGCAGAACTGCGGTTGCACCACCAGTCAGTTTTGCCAATGTACTCTCAAGATTCGAAACGCGATCTTCAACTGTTGCCACGTCAGCCACTCCCCATGAAATGAACGTTCGTCCTGCCCGGAACGCATTCTGAAGGATGCGTATGTTTCATCGAGGGCCTTGCTTGGCCGAGCGGATTTGGTGGAGAGGGCGCAGCAGGGTTTCGGATTCGTCGGTCGTGCGAGGGATTCAGAGCGCAACTCATGCCGGTTTCTTACGCGCAACATGAAAAACTATGCGCCAGATCACTTGCGCCCAGGATCGCAAGGTGCGCCTAAACCACCCATCTTGCGCCTAAAGCCGAACACGCAATCTGGGAGGGTGACTTGGCAAGGAGCAGTCATGAAGAGAAGCTTCGAGCAATCGACAGACGTGGTGCGACGACAACCCGAGGGAATGACCGCACCGCAGATAGCAGATGCATTAGGCGCTGGCCCGCCACGCCGAACCCTGCAGTATCGTTTGAAGGCGCTGGTCGACGACGAGCGACTGATAAGGGACGGATATGGCCGTTGGGCCCGGTACCGCTTGCCGGAAGCGGTGCGCGTGTCGCCTGGAGCGGTGTCCCTCGGACCTCTCCCCGCCAGTATGGGGCTCACTGACATAATTCCGCTTTCCCAGGCAAGTGAAGAAATCAGGGACTACGTCAGGCAGCCCGTGGAAGCGCGCGAACCGGTCGGCTACGGCCGGTGCTTCCTTGATCGCTATCGTCCCAACTAGAGTTACTATCTCTCCGAACCGGAGCGGGTGGAGCTGCTTGAGTACGGCATGACAGAATCAGTCAGGCAACCTGCCGGCACCTACGCGAAGAAGGCGTTGAACCGGTTATTGGTCGACCAGTCGTGGAACTCGAGCCGCCTGGAGGGAAACACCTATTCACTGCTCGATGCCACGCACCTGATTGAATTCGGTGAGGAGGCGGAAGGCAAGAACCGGCTGGAAACCTAGATGATTCTGAACCACAAGGACGCCATCGAGATTCTGGTGGATGGCGCGGAAAACATCGGTTTCAACCGTCATACCATTCTCAATCTGCACGCCGCCTTGGCCGACAACCTTCTGGCCGATCCCGCGGCGCCGGGAAGGCTCCGGCGTATGGGCGTGGGGATTCAGAGTTCGGTCTTTCATCCCCTGGAGGTGCCGCAACTCATCGAAGAGTGCTTCGACCAGATTCTGGCCAAGGCCTCTCTGATTGAGAATCCATTCGAGCAGGCTTTTTTCGCGATGGTGCAACTTCCCTATCTGCAGCCGTTCGACGACGTGAACAAGCGGGTATCCAG
>OZ219904.1:0-34899 GCA_964291635.2 Paracoccaceae bacterium
TGAACGAAGCCGTCAGCTACGGTGACGGCTTTTACGCCGAAAGGGTGTTTCCGCTCCTGCTCTTGCTCGACAACCTGGTCGGCCAGCGCGCGGAGGCGAGGCACGGGGACTGGAAGCGAGACTATCGGAAGCGGACCGACAGGCTCGCCTTTCGCATCATCCAACCTGGTCGACGACCGGCACCGTCGGGTTGCCTACGATCCCGTCCTGGCTTTCGACGTGATCCTGCTTCCGTCTTTCGGGAAAAGGGACATGAGCACGAAGTCCGACCGCAAGATCAGGACGAGGACCGTACGCTCGATGCTGGGCCTGGCCCACGACAGGGTCAGGCAGAAGCTGGCGTGGATGTGCCGGAAATGCGGCAAGCGGCTCGTCATCGCCATGGAGGTCTATGCCAGCAGGTCCCGCTCATGGGACGGTATTGTCGAGCAAGAGCCAGGCGGCTCGAAGACGGTCTCGGACGGCACGATTATCGTCGACCGGGACATGAACGGCGCACGCGGCATCCTGCTTCGCGCGCTCAATGGCAACCTGGGCCGATTCCAGGCGGCGGGCGCAGATGTTGTGCTCGTTGCGGAATCAATCATATGCCTTGATTGTCGCTGGATTCATCTCGTCAATTGTCGTGTATCACGCCATGCAGCAGCCCATTGTATCCGGGGCCGGCGTTCTGCGTTCACTTCCCGTCCTACCGGAACTGACCCAGCACGATCGTACCCGATACGCCGGTCTACAGGCGAACAAACAATTGGCGCCGACGAAATTCTCCCGTACCTCGATTTGAGACATCTCGATAACAAAAGTCAAATATATCATTATGTTACCTATGCGAACGACACGCACCACCGACCCTGATGTCGAACAACTCCCAAAGCGGGAAATGCGACGCTCAAGCAGAGATATGAAGACCGTCGCGAACAATACGTTGCGCATTGGTCTCGGCATGAGCAGCAAGCCGCAACGAGTCTCTCGCTTCAAGGTAGAGCCCCATGCCTTCGGCTTCGAACCTGGATTCGACGCGGGTCGTCTCGATCAGCTTGTCGATGAGATGGAGGCAGATGAGTTTGCTCGAGAGCTGGCTTGGTGGTCATTCCTGACATCTGTTGGTGTACGCCCATTATTCTCGGTTTCGCAAGCACGAGGCGGCACGAAATTGGTGGGAAGAACTGCTGAACGGAACCGGCACCGTCGGTTTTCCTTGGGTGGCGATCCCGGGCTTCATCCGCATCGCTACCTATCCCGGAATACTCGATAATCCTCTGGAAGTGAGTCGCGCCATCTCCCGTGTCACGTCCCGGCCCGTTCGTCCTCAAGTGTTGCTCATCCACCCGGGAGACCGCCATGTCGAAATCCTGTTCGACCTCCTCAGGAGGGTGGGGTCGGCCGGCAATCTAAAACCACGGGCGCACATCTCGCCGCACTTGCGATCGAGCACCAGGCCGAAGTTCGCTCGTCCGATGCCGACACGACCAGGTTCCCGGGGTTGGGCTGAACGAATCCTGTTGCCTGACGAGGCGATTCAGAATCTCGTCCCGACCGTCCCGCTGAATGCGATGTTGCGGCAAATGGCGCGGAGCCACGATCTCCGGAACTCACCGTGACTGTTGAGACGGAAAATTTGGATCGACTTACCGTGCAGGCAAATCTCGCCGGTCGAATGTGAAGTTTCCGTCGTGCGGTACCTACCGGTGAGGCATTTCGCCTTTGGCGAAGTGCGCATCGATTTCGGAACGGATCAACCTGATCCCTTCGGGAATTCGTTTCTCGTGAATTGAGGAATAGGCGAGACGAAAATAGTTCCGGGGGATCGAGTGGCCGGAGAAAAACGGCTCCCCGGGCTCGATCAGAACGCCTCTGGGTTCGAGCATCGTCGCAAGTCTGTCGGTATCGATCCCGGCCGGCGCGCGCATCCAGAAACTCGATCCGCCAAAACCGCCTTTCCCCACGATCTTGAGATCATGATTCCTGATGGCATCCAGCATGACCTGGTGCCGGGAACAGAACGCGTCCTTCATGCGCGAAATCAGCGCATCGTAGTGACCCAGCGCCAGGAATTGAGCCGTCGTTCTTTGAATGTGGCCGGGCAAGTGCCTGAGAACGGTCGTCCGCAGTGCCCGGGCCTCCCGGATCAGGGGCTCGGAGGCGACCAGGAACCCCAGCCGGAGCCCGGGAAACAGCGATTTCGAGAAGCTCCCCACGTAGATGACCCGGCCGTCTCGATCGAGGGATTTGAGGGCTGGAAGTGGCGAACCCAGGAAACTCATTTCGAATTCGTAGTCATCTTCGACAACGATGAAGTCCCTTTCACGGGCCGCAGCGAGCAGGTCGCGCCTGCGTTCCATCGGCATCGTCGCGGCTGTCGGCGCCTGGTGGCTGGGGGTCGTGAAAACAACGTCTGCCTGGTCGGGGATTGCAGATGGATCGAGCCCGGAGGAGTCGACGTCCTGTGGTGCCAGGATACAGTTCGAATGGCGAATGATCTCCCTCAGGTCCGGGTATCCAGGGTTTTCGTGTACCGCGACCCGCCCCGGTCCCAGCAGGAGTTGGGCAATCGTCCAGAGCGCGTTTTGAGCACCCGCCGTCACGAGAATCTGCTCGGGTCTGGCAAGGATTCCGCGGCGTGGCAGGGTTTGCCGGACAATATAGGCGACCAGTTGGGCGTCGTCGCGTTCGGCAAGGTCGGACGCGAGGTTGTCGAATTCGCGCTTGCCGAGTGTCTGGAGCGCGCACTGGCGCCATTGCGAATGGCTGAAAAGCTCCGGGTCCGCCTGGCCATAAACGAAAGGGTAGCGAAACCGCCGCCAGTCTTCGACTTTCCTGACGAGCCGTGCGCCGGTGTACCGTCTGCACAGGGCCTCGTCCCACCGAACAGTGTCCCGGGACTCGATGCCGGGGCCCGGAAAATCCGGCTTCGGCGCATCTTTCGCCACGAAGATTCCCGATCGCTGCCGCGAATCCAGGTAACCGTCGGCAATCAGGTCCTGGTAGGCCAGCGTGACGGTTATCCTGGAAATCCCGAGATGTACGGCCAGCTTGCGGCTTGAAGGCAGGCGCTCGCCGGGTAGGAATTTTCCCTGAACTACGGCAGTCGCGATCTGCTGGCGGATCTGACTCTGGAGCGTTCCCCGGTATCCGGCGTGAAGAAAAAAGGATTCTTCCGAGATCGTCATGGCACGTTTCCGTCCGAAACCCGGATTTTCGCGGTCACCGAGGGGACCGGACACGCACGCTCGCCGCCATCGCGGCCGCGTGCCTTACAAGTGGCTGACGCAGGAGCGCACGTCCTGATGATGGAAGAACGGGATACCACGACCCGTTGCCCCTTTGGAGAGGATTTCTTCGAGTTCCGCGAGAACGACCTCCGTTATGAACGGCAACTCGAGTGACGTGGCCTCGTGCAACGGGACCCATGACAGGTGGGAAAGCTCACCCGAGCCTTGAGAAAAGTCGTCAAGGTCGTTCAGGACATGGCCGGCATCAACCATGAGGAAGCGGGCATCAAAACGGTGAGGCCGTCCCGGAGGTGTGATTGCCCGAAAAATGAACTTCATGCCGGCTGCCGATGGGACAACGGCCTGGCCGAAGAATTCGGCCCAGCACGCGGGTATCGGTCCGCCGGATGGATTGTGCAGGTTCACGCCAAATCCCTGACTGTTTGTCTCGACCTCGCGAACCGCCAGCTTCAGGCCGGTTTCCTCCCAGACCTCGCGAATGCCCGCGAGTACGATGGCTCCGGGTTCAAGGTCGCCCGCCTCGAGCCCAAGCTTGTCCAGCGACGGGTCGTATCCGTGCCAGGACAGGGAAACAAGTCGATCGGAAGGATCGACCGCTCCACCCGGAAAGACGAACTTGGATGGCATGAATACCGCGGAACGGCTGCGCTGCCCCATCAGTACGCTGGGAAAAGCCCCCGAAGCCCTGACGATGATCACGGTTGCGGAAGGCCGGATCTCGACCTCTGGAGCCTTTCCGGCTTCGGAATGTCCTGTGCCTGACGGCATTGTTGCCTTCGGATTTCCCCCAACCGGACTCAACTTGACCTGATCATCGTCTCCGATTCCGGCGTCGAGTGACGTACGGTGTGCGCGACTCCGGCTGAGCCTGAACAAACGCGGAGCACCGGTCACCTGTCCGCATCCGGTCACAGGCTTGACGCCCGCGGCCAGACCAGGAACCGGATGTCCGTGCAATCGCCCAGAATTGCCAATCACGATCAATGAGCGTACATCGGATGCGGCCTCGTGACCATAGCGCGTGTCGGGGCGGGGTTCAGGGAAACCAATCATGACTGGGGCAGGATTCGTGCAGCGACAACCGGTTCGACAGATGGACATGACGACCGCATGCCGGGGATAGTTCGCACCTATGTCCGGGTAGTCGATGCCATTAACTACCGCATCGGCCGTTTGATCATGTACGGAATTTTCATCATGGTCGGTGTGCTGCTGTGGTCGTCGATTTCTAAGACGTTCTTTCTTCCCTCGCTCTGGACCCTCGAGGTGGCCCAGTTCGCCATGGTCGCCTACTACATTCTCGGCGGCCCATACTCGATCCAGCTCGGCGCTAACGTGCGCATGGACCTTTTCTACGGCAACTGGTCGGTGCGGAAAAAAGCCTGGTTCGATGCCTTTACCGTATTGTTCCTGATCTTTTTCCTGACGGTTCTTCTGTACGGGGCGGTGGAAAGTACAAGTTATTCAATTACCTATAATGAACGAAATCCGACCGCCTGGCGGCCGTTGCTCTGGCCGATCAAGATCATCATGTGCGTCGGGATCCTTCTGATGCTGCTGCAAGCCATTTCCGAATTCATCAAGGATGTGGCCAAGCTTCGGAACGTGACCCTCTGATGTCCTACGAACTGATCGCGATTCTCATGTTTTCGCTGATGATGCTGATGCTGATGACCGGTCAGCGGGTGTTTGGCGCGATCGGGGGTGTCGCGGCGATTTCGGCGCTACTCTTGTGGGGGACGGGAGGCTCCGACATACCGTTTTCATCTGCATGAAGCTGATGAAATGGTATCCCCTGCTCACGTTGCCCATGTTCATTTTCATGGGATACGTGCTTTCGGAATCCAGGATTGCCGACGACCTCTACCGGATGTTCCATGTCTGGATGGGGCCGGTCAGGGGAGGGCTTGCCATTGGCACCATCGGCCTGATGGTGCTGATTTCGGCAATGAACGGGCTCTCTGTCGCCGGAATGGCGATCGGCGCGACAATCGCACTGCCGGAGTTGCTGAGGCGAAATTACGACAAGCGAATGGTCACGGGCGTCATTCAGGCCGGCTCGTCTCTCGGAATCCTCGTGCCTCCGTCCGTCGTGCTGGTTCTCTACGCGATGATTGCCCGGCAACCCGTGGGACAGCTTTGGCTGGCGGGCGTCCTGCCCGGTCTGATGATGGCGGCGATGTTCATTCTCTACATCGCGATCCGCTGCCGTTTGCAACCCCGTCTCGGACCTGCCTTGCCGGAAAGTGCGCGGCAGGTTCCCTTTCGGGAAAAGCTCCAATTGCTCCGTGCCGGGCTCCTGCCGGTCTTCATTTTCGCTTCGATGATGGTGCCGTTCGTGAACGGCTGGACCAGCCTGGTCGAGAGTTCAGCCATCGGGGCAATGGCCGCCTTTTTTGCAGCAGTCATCAAGGGTCGAATGACCCGGGAGGTCTTCGAGGTATCGGTTCGGCAAACGCTCGCGATTTCATGCATGTTCATGTGGATCATACTGGCCGCGCTCGGATTCGGGGCCGTTTTTGACGGCCTTGGCGCCGTGCGTGCGATCGACGACCTGTTCACCGAACAACTTGGCCTCAATCCATGGATCATCCTGATCATGATGCAAATGTCGTTCCTTCTCATGGGAACCTTTCTTGACGACACCGCGATGTTGGTTATCGTGGCGCCGCTGTATGTTCCCTTGGTCAAGGTGCTCGGTTTCGATCTGATATGGTATGGCGTTCTTTATACGATTACGACGCAGATCGCGTATATGACGCCACCTTTTGGGTACAACCTGTTTCTCATGCGCGCGATGGCGCCACCGGAGATCTCCCTGCGGGATATCTACGGATCGATTCTGCCGTTCGTGGGAGTGATGATACTTGCGCTGGCAATCGTACTTGCGTTTCCGCAGGTCGCTCTCTGGCTGCCGGACTACGTCTACGGGCGGTGATCAATTCACCGCTCACGCCCGCGATTCCGAAATCTTTGGCAATTCCATGATCAAGGGAACGACCGGACGTCACCAAAGGGCACCCGTGATCCCGGGGACCGGGGCGGTGCCCGAAAAATAGGAGGGTAGAATGACGACAAGACGAAGCTTTCTGACCACTGCCGGCGCGGCGGGAGCAGCGGCCCTGGCCGCACCGGCCGTTCATGCGCAATCCAAGATTCGTTGGCGCATGCAAACCTACGCGGGCCCGGCACTCGCGGAACATGTGGTCAAACCCGCGATCGACAGTTTCAACAAAGTCGCGGGAGACGAAATGGAAATCGAGCTGTTCTTTTCCGACCAGCTGGTTCCGACCGGCGAACTGTTCAGGGCCATGCAGAAGGGCACGATCGACGCGGTTCAATCCGACGATGACTCCATGGCGTCCCCGACCGAAGTGACCGTCTTCGGGGGATATTTCCCGTTCGCGAGCCGGTATTCACTGGATGTGCCGGTGCTGTTCAACCAGTATGGCCTGAACGAGATCTGGGATGCCGAGTATTCGGCCGTCGGGGTCAAGCACCTGTCGGCGGGGGCCTGGGACCCGTGCCATTTCGCGACAAAGGAACCGATCCACAGCCTTGAAGACATGAAGGGCAAGAGGGTCTTTACGTTTCCGACCGCGGGTCGATTCCTCAGCCAGTTCGGCGTCGTCCCGGTCACGCTTCCCTGGGAAGACATCGAGGTCGCCGTGCAAACCGGCGAACTCGACGGCGTGGCGTGGTCAGGCATTACCGAGGACTACACGGTTGGTTGGGCGGATGTGACCGACTACTTCCTGACAAACAATATCTCGGGCGCCTGGGCCGGTTCCTTCTTTGCCAACATGGATGCCTGGAACGAGTTGCCCGCGCACCTCCAGGAACTTCTCAAGCTGACCATGGACAGCTCTCATTACTATCGTCAGTGGTGGTATTGGGGAGGAGAGGCCTATCTCCGGGTCAACGGCACCAAGATGCAACTGACGTCCATTCCCGATGAAGAGTGGGCGGCTGTCGAGGCAGCCGCGGTTGAGTTCTGGGAAGAAATCGCAGCTGAATCCGAGGTCAAGGCCAAGGTCGTGGAGATCTTCAAGCAGTACAACGCTGACATGCTCAAGGCCGGCCGGCCCTATCGATACGGCTGATCCGGAGCAGTTGACTGGCATTCGGCGACTTCCGCGGGCGCTCGGGCAATTGACTGAGCGCCCGCGTGCGCATCTTGATTTCGGGGGACGACATGACTGACAATCCGGCCCTGGAAACCCTTGGGTCGAAGGTATCGGCCGGCGAGGTTGATACCGTCATTGCCTGCATTCCGGACATGCAGGGCCGTTTGATGGGCAAGCGGTTCCATGCGTCGCACTTTCTCCGGTCTGCATGGGTAGAGACCCACTGCTGCAACTACCTGGTGGCGACGGATCTCGAAATGTACCCGGTGGACGGTTACGCCTCGACGAGTTGGGCGGCCGGCTACGGCGATTACGTCATGCGGCCCGATCTTTCGACCATCCGGTATCCTCCCTGGCTTGACGGCACGGCCTGTGTCCTCTGTGACCTTTACGATCACCACGGACACGACCTCGTTCCGCACGCGCCGCGCACCGTTCTCAAGAGGCAGGTTGACAGGCTGTCATCCCGTGGCTTCACGTCGGCGATTGCAACAGAACTCGAGTTCTTCCTGTTCAGGGAGGCGTATGACGATCTCAGGAACCGGCAATACAGGGGAATGACCCCGATCAGCCCTTACAACGAAGACTACCACATATTTCAAACGACCAGGGAAGAAGATGTCATGCGTGCCGTGCGCAACGGGCTGCACGATGCGGGAGTTCCGGTCGAAAATTCGAAGGGTGAAGCCGACGCCGGCCAGGAGGAAATCAATATCCGCTATTCCGACGCGCTCACAACTGCCGATATGAATGTGTTCGTAAAGAACGCGGTCAAGGAAATTGCCTTTCAGAAGAACCGGGCCGTCACGTTCATGGCGAAATGGGATGCAAGCGCCGCGGGTTCGTCCTGCCACATTCACCAGTCACTCGGGGATCGATCGGGAAGTCCTGTCTTTTTTGACGGGACGAAGATGCACGGGATGTCGCGGGTCATGCGGCAATACCTGGCGGGACTTCTCGGGTATTCTGCCGAAACGACGGTTTTCCTCGCTCCGTATGTCAATTCGTACAAGCGGTTTGTCGCCGGTACGTTTGCGCCGACCAAGGCTGTCTGGTCAGTGGACAATCGAACGGCGGGCTTTCGAATTGCAGGTGCCGATACGACCGGTGTGCGTATCGAATGCCGAATCGGCGGCGCGGACCTGAATCCGTATCTTGCCATCGCAGGGCAGATTGCCGCCGGAATCGCCGGAATCGAGGAAGAACTGGAACTCGAGGACGCCTGGTCGGGAGACGCGTACCAGGCAGAGGGCGTTCGATCCGTTCCTTCCACTCTCAGGCACGCGACGGAGGCACTGGACAACTCCGAAATGCTGCGGGCTGCCATGGGCAGCGACATCGTTGATCATTACGTGAGGGCCGCGCGTTGGGAACAGGAACACTTTGATCGCGCTGTGACCGACTATGAGGTCACGCGCGGGTTTGAACGGGCCTGACCAGCGAAAGGTATTATTGGAGCAACTTTCGTTTTCTTGACTTCGCATCAGTGGGGATTGACATGAACCTCCATGGAAACTGGAGCTATCCGACCCGCATACGCTTCGGCGCCGGGCGCATCCGCGAGATCGGAACCGCCTGTCGGGAGGCCGGGATAAGCCGCCCGCTATTCGTGACGGACAAGGGGCTCAGGGACTTGCCCGTCGTCCGGACAGCGCTGGACGTGCTTGATTCCAGCGGTATTCCGACCACCGTGTTTTCCGATGTCGACCCCAATCCGTCCGACGTGAACCTTGAAGCGGGCATCAGGACCTACATCGAGGGTTCACATGACGGGGTGGTCGCATTTGGCGGAGGGTCGGGTCTCGATCTGGGCAAGGCCATCGCGTTCATGGCGGGGCAGACCAGGCCAGTCTGGGACTTCGAGGACATTGGCGACTGGTGGATGCGCGCGAATGCCGGGGCAATTGCTCCGAATGTTGCGGTACCGACAACGGCGGGAACCGGTTCCGAGGTTGGAAGGGCTTCGGTCATTACCAACTCGGCAACGAAGGAAAAGAAGATCATCTTTCATCCCCGGATCCTGCCGGTCGACGTGGTTTGCGATCCTGAACTCACGGTTGACCTGCCTCCTGCCTTGACGGCCGGGACGGGGATGGATGCGTTTGCCCATTGCCTCGAAGCCTATTGTTCGCCGCACTTTCATCCGCTGAGCCAGGGAATTGCCCTGGAAGGCATGCGCTTGGTCAAGGAGTTCCTTCCGCGGGCCTATCAGGACGGAGGTGACCTCGAGGCCAGGAGCCAAATGCTGGCGGCGGCATCGATGGGAGCCATAGCCTTTCAAAAGGGCCTGGGCGCAATCCACGCATTGTCGCACCCGATCGGAGCCCGGTACAATACGCACCACGGCACCACGAACGCGGTCGTGACCAGAACCGTCCTGGAGTTCAATCGGCTCGCGGTCGAAGGCAGGATTGAGCGGGCGGCCGCCTACCTCGGCATAGACGGCGGATTTGACGGTTTCTCGGCATATGTTGCCGGGTTGACGGAGCAGCTGGGCATTCCCGTGCGATTGTCGGAGCTGGGGGTCACGGACCCGGACATCGATTGGCTGGTTGCCAACGCGCTTGCGGACCCGACTGCCGGAGCAAACCCGGTCAAGATGACAGGGAGCAACACGAGGGTGCTCTATGAGGCGGTTCTATAGCGACGAACCCGTGTTCTCCTCGACCGCCGGAGCGTGGGCCTCCTGAATATCGCGTCCCTTAGGCCGTCCATCCCGGGAAACCGCGTCAGTGGTTGTCCCTCGGCAGGTCCGAGCCGACTCTCCGGTAGGCTGTGGCAAGTTCAAGGCAGCCGCCGTCTGCAAGTTGGCCGACATGGGTGCGATAGAGTTCCTGCCAGGGCGTCTGATGTACGAGTTCGGGCGGCTGCCAGGCTTCGCGCCGCGCTTCCCATTCGTCAGCGTCAACCAGTGCGTCAAGGCGGCACCGGTTCAGGTCAAGTCGTACGCGGTCACCGGTCCTGAGAAAGGCAAGGCCGCCTCCGACCGCTGCCTCCGGAGATGCATTCAGGATGGACGGGCTTTCGGAAGTCCCGGACTGCCGGCCGTCACCGACCGTGGGCAAGTGACTGATGCCCCGGACGATAAGCGCGTCGGGCGGTTGCATGTTCACAACCTCGGCCGAGCCGGGGTAACCCACGCAGCCGACGCCCCGAATGAACAGGATCGTGCGTTCGTCAATCCCGAGGCTCGGATCATTGATCCGTTCGTGATAATCTTCCGGTCCCTCGAAGACCACAGCACGCGCGACGAACACACCGTCCTCGTCAGGATTTGACAGGAATCGTTCACGAAAGTCGTCTGAAATCACCGAAGTTTTCATCAAGGCACTGTCGAAGAGGTTTCCGGACAAGACCAGGAATCCGGCGTTATCCCTGATGGGGACATCAACCGAATGAATGACCGAACTGTCCTTCGACCGCCGCTCTCCGAGGTTTTGGTCGAGTGTCTTCCCCGTGACGGTCCGAACATCAAGATGGATCCGACCAGCGGCCTTGAGTTCGCCCATGACAGCGGGGACGCCACCGGCGCGATGGAACGCTTCACCGAGGAATTCGCCGGCAGGCTGCATGTTGACAAGCAGTGGCACGTCGAAACCGATGTCCTGCCAATCCTTGACGTCGAGTTCGACGCCAGCGTGACGCGCAATCGCTTGCAGGTGCGGCGGTGCGTTCGTCGATCCTCCGACGGCGGAATTCACGACGATCGCGTTTTCGAATGCCTCCCTGGTCAGGATGTGGGAGGGCCTTATGCCTTCGCGTACGAGTTCGACCGCGCGTGCGCCCGTCGCGTAGGCCATTGCCATACGTTCGCGAAACGGCGCGGGAATGGCGGCACAACCGGGGAGACTCATGCCAAGGGCTTCAGCCATCGCGTTCATCGTACTTGCGGTTCCCATCGTGTTGCAATGTCCAAGCGAAGGAGCAGACGCGCAAACCCGGTTGAGAAACTCCTGGTAGTCGATACTGCCGTCCGCCAGCAGGCGGCGGCTTTCCCAAACGATTGTACCGGACCCGGCTAGCCTTCCGTTCCACCAGCCATCAAGCATGGGGCCTCCGGAGAGGACGATCGCGGGCAGGTCAACCGTTGCTGCCCCCATCATCATTGCCGGCGTGGTCTTGTCGCATCCGGTCGTGAGCACGACGCCGTCGATCGGGTACCCGTGGAGAACTTCGACCAATGAAAGATAAGCCAGATTCCGGTCGAGCGCGGCTGTCGGCCGCTTGCCTGTTTCCTGGATGGGGTGAACCGGGAATTCCATCGGGATGCCGCCTGCATCCCGAATGCCTGCCTTGATCCGGTCGGCAAGAAAGACGTGGATCTTGTTGCACGGGGCGAGATCGGAGCCGGTTTGCGCGATACCGACAATCGGCCTTCCCGATTGCAACTCGCCCTGGGTGAATTCCTGGTTCAGATATCGTTCCAGGTAAAGTGCCGTCATCCCGGGGTTTCCGGGATTGTCAAACCAATGTTGGGACCGAAGCTGCAGTTCTGCCCCGTTATCGCCTTTCTTCACTTCCTGTTTCCTTTCTTCGACCGCGTACGGGTGCGTACGTTGGCAGCTCCATCCAGCCATTTGCACCCTGACGGGTTGATCGAAATCTGATACCCCTGTTTGCGGGACGCGATCAACCACTCCGGCGGAGACTGGCGGCCAGCCTCGCAAGTTCGGCCTTGTGATCTGTTAGCAGGCGGATATCAGGTTGCGCCCGTACCGGGAACAGTCATTATCGGTTCGGCCTCCGGCAGTTCATGTGTCTGCCGCCGTGTCGCCGGGAGCGGCACATCGCGAACGGTTCAATCGTCGATCAAGTTTTTCCAGTCTGGTCCGTGCGACTCGTGCGGCGCGCGAATGGCAATGCAGTCCTTGGACTATCCCGGTGCACGTCCGACCGGTTTAAAGACTGGAAGTACTTCGCCAGCAGGATTCCCGTTAAGCGACTGGCGGACGGAGGAGGCCGCCGGTTGCCCATCCGCGCGGAATACCTCGCGCAACGATTGATCGCCTCCAACAAACCGTGCGGACTCCTTGCCGCCATTCGATTGAAAGTACCGGACCTATATGACGTTTTGAATGTCCGGTACGATACCGACTTTCCCTGCCGGGGCCGGACCGATGGAGAACTCCTGCTCGACTGGCCGCGGCCACAGGAGATCGGGCTCCTGGTGCGGTAAGCGAGCTATCGCTCGCATCAACCCGACCTCGAGAGGTTGTGTTGTGCGAGAAACTGGCCGACCGTTCAAATGTCTCGATAAAGACGAGTTCCGGAGTCGTTTCCATTGAGCCTCGCGGACGTGACGTGGTCGTGGCCTGCCGCGATGCTCGAAATGACCCCACAAGTCATCTGTCCTCGTCCGACGTCGTCGGATGTTACGGGGCGCGGTTACTTGTTCGCAGTGTCATCATTTCCGGGTTGATCGACTTCGGTTTCAGGGAATGCTTGCTGGTTGTGGACGTGCTCCTGAAACGCGATCGGCCGGATTTCGGGAATTGCTCGATGCAGTACTGTAGTCCTGGCCGGCCGATGACCTATTGCCGAAGTCCGAAGAAACGGAAGCGCCGGGAGATCGCCGTGCGAGACGAGGAAACGGATGTACAGATCGCCAGTGAAGAACGGATCTGGCCAATCCGCTTTCGGTGGATCGGGCCTGAAGATGAGGAACCGGAGCAGCGCGCCGTCTACACGTTCGGTTCCGAATTCGAGCAGACCTGGCGCAAGGATCGGCTGATGATTGCGGGCGACGCCGCCCATTTTACGCCGCCATTCTCGGGGCAGGGGATATTTGCAGGAATCCGCGATGCCGTGATTCTGGCCCGAAAACTGGCCCTTTGCGTGAAGGGAACAGCCAAATCCAACATTCTCGAAAGCTACTGGGAGGAGCGCACCCCGAATGCAGGGTCATTGATCGAGGCCGCAATGCGTCTTGGCGTACTGGTCAACGCGTTTGACAAGAAGTCGGCAATGTCCTGGGGTCGCGGGACAAGTCCGTAGTCGCCAGTTTGGAGTCCATTTCTCCGCCGTTGGGTCCCAGCGACTTGGGTGGCCTGATCGCCATGGACACACCTCACAAGGGGCGACCGTTCAAGTCGTCGAGACCGTGGACAGACCTGGGCTGGATGCTGCTCTCGCCGAACTTGATGCGACCGCGATACTGATTCGCCCGGATCTGTACATTGCCGGCAGCGCCAGGAGCGAGGCGGAGAAAGAGGAACTGGCCGTGGTGACGTTGCCGTATCCGGCGTCAGGGCGTGCACGGGCGGGCAGCAAACGTGCAGGGTGAATCACCATTTGCGCGCGCAAGCAATTTTTCAGCGTCCAAGTTTCCGCAATCGGGATGTGCGTTGGCGATTCGCCCGACAAAGCAAAGCCGAGGTTCCTTCAGCCGTCCGCCTCCGCCTCCGCTCCGAACCGCGATACGGTATCAAGGGTCCGGCGCACGTCTTCCCAGGTGGTCGTGTGGTTGATGATGCACATTCTCAGCGAAAAGACGTCCTTGAGTGACGTAGAGGAGAGGAATGCCAACTCGTCCCAAAACACGTTGGCGAGTACTTTGCGGTTGATTGCCTCCAGGGCCTGGTCGTCGAGGCAGCGATCGGCCGGGTTTACACGAAAGCACAGGATGCCCATCGAAACCGGGGCCATGAGTTCCAGATTCTGGCTGTCCGTGACGTAGGCCTCCGCCTGCCGAGCAAGATCCAGCCCGTTCTCGACTGCCGCCCGGAATGCAGCCATGCCAAAAGTCTGGACGGACATCCAGATCTTCAGTGCACGGGCGGTCCGGCTGAGCTGCATGCCGCGGTCGGAAAAATTGGGATGGTTGGCGCCCCAGACCGTGTCCTGGAGCACGTCGTGCCCCATGGCGAACGCGTTTTCCAGATATTTTACGTCCTTGACCATCAAGGCACCGGCTTCATAGGGCTGAAAGAACCACTTGTGCGCGTCGAGCCCAATGGAGTCGGCCCGTTCGATCCCTCCAAGAATGTCCCGGCCGATTTCAGTCACCATTGCGAACCCGCCGTAGGCAGCGTCGACATGTAGCCAGATTCCATCGTCCCGGCAGAAATCCGCCATTGCCTGAAGTGGGTCGATCGAACCCGTGCTGACAGAACCTGCATTGGCACAGACGGCGACCGGCTGCAGGCCCTCGGCACGGTCCGCGGCCACCACGCGCGCAAGCTCTCCCGGATCCAGGCGGTAGCACTCATCGGTGGGGACGATGCGGATACGGTCGCGTCTGACGCCCGCGATATGCGCCGCCCGCTTGAGGGCAGAGTGACTCTGATCGCTCATGTACACGGTGGGACGTTCAGGGTTTCCGGCGGCCTCCCGAGCGGTCACGATCGCTTCGACACTTGCCGCCGAACCGCCGCTGGTCAAAAGGCCTCCGGCGGTTTTGGGGTAGCCAATCCAGGTTCTCATCCAGTCAGTGACAACCAGTTCAAGCTGGCTGGTTCCGCTTGAGACCAGCCACGTGCATGAATTGATGTGGTAACCGGCAGCCACATAGTCGGCCACGACGCCGGGCCAAGTCGGGGATGAGGGAACGAAGCCGAAGAAGCGCGGATGATCCAGTCGGGCAGCGTACGGAAGAATGTCGCGGACGACGTGTTCAAGCACCTCTTCTGCAGGCCGGCCCTGTTCGGGGGGCGGCTTGAGGAACTTTTCCTCTATTGAATCCCGGAACTCACCGTCCCACGCGTTTCCATCGGCCAGCCGGCCAGCTCGGTCCACGAGGATGTCGGTAGCCTTGTGTCCCAGCCGCCGCATCGCCTCGGACGACATGTCCAGATTGCTGGTCGCCTTGCTCATGCGTTACCTTGTGTGAGGATATTCGTGAAATTGCCTTTCAAGATTTAATTTACATTTAATCCAACTACAAGCAATGGAGTTCAGGCTGTGTGGTTGCAACATGGACCGGCCAATGGAAGGGCGAATGACATGTCAGTCAAGCTGTTTCGATTCGCTTGAACATCGGATTTGAGGCAGTCACATCAGATGACACCGGGTAGCGATTTGAAGGTTCCCGCGCCGGCGGCAACACATGAAGTAGGTGCAGTAGACGGTTATCCGATCCTGTTGCGGCGACACGGCAACCCGGACGGCACCAGGCTGTCATGAGCCATGGGAACGGTTTCGCAATCGACGCTTTATTGGCCCTTCTGATCACAGTTCGTGGAAGGCTTCGACGTGTTCGTCTTTGATATTCGCAATCACGGCCGCAATCCGCTTGGCAGGCTTGATACGCACTGCATACCAATACTCTCAGAAGACTTGGTCTGTGTCTCGCAGCCTGCCCATTGTTCATATAGCCCCTAGACAATCGGCATGGGGGTTGCTATTCTGTCTCCGCCATGACCGAATCGCTTTCCATTCCCGCGCTCCTGAAGTCGGAGGCGGGTCAGGCATTTCTGGCCGGCCTTGAACCTCTCGACCGGTTTCCAGGACGGATGGCGGTCGCCCGCGCGGTTTGCGAGGGCCTCGGCCTCGCTGACGCCCGGGGACGGCTGCGGATTTCGAGCTGCGTCGCGGCGCTGGCCGCGCTCGAGTCGGAAGGCGGGTTCCGGCTTCCGCCCGAGGGTTCCGGCACGGGCGTGACAAGGGTGCCGAGGATGCAGTCCACGCCGGTGGCGGAGCCGGTCGGCGTGCCGCCCCGGGTGGACGGTGTCTGCGGGCTCGAGGTGAGGCCCGTCGTCGGGGATGCCGAGCGCCTGCTCCTGGCCCGGATGCTTGCGGACGACCATCCGCTCGGCGCGTCGCAGCACGCGGGCAGGCAGCTGCGCTATCTGGTTGGCTCGGACCACGGCCCGCTCGGCGGTTTCGTCTTCGCCAGCCCGGCACCGAGGCTGTCCGCCCGGGACGGCTGGATCGGCTGGGACGCGGCGGGGCGTTCGGCAGGGCTCGACCGGGTCGTCGGGATGTCGCGTTTCCTGATCCGGAAGGGCGTTTCCTGCCGGAACCTGGCCTCGAAGGCGCTTGCGCTGTGCCTGCGGCGGCTCGGGGACGACTTCCTCGGGCGCTACGGCATCCGGCCGCTTCTGGTCGAGACCTTCGTGGGGGACGGCTATTCCGGCGGCAGCCTGTGCGCGGCGGGATGGACCTATGTCGGGGACAGCGCGGGACGCGGGCGGCGGGCGATGACCGGGGAACGGGTTCCGCCAAAGGCGGTGTGGCTGCGTCCTCTGACGCCCGGCTGGCGCCGCGATCTGGGTGTCGGCGGCGCTGTCGCCGAACCGCCGCCGCACCCGCGATCCGTCCTCGGTCCCGGCGACGGCCTTGACAAGGACCGGTGGGCGATGAACGAGTTCGGCGGGGCTGCACTGCATGGCAAGCTGCGGGACCGGCTGGTGGCGAGCGCTGCGGTCCAGGCGGCAGCGCCGTCGAAGACGTTCTTCACGGCGGCCTGCGGCAACCAGGCTTTGGTGACGGGGTACTACAGGATGATCAGGAAAGCGGACCACGAGCATGTCGGGCTGACGCCGGAGGGCATCCTGGCGGGCCACAGGGAGCGGACGGTTCGGCGCATGCGCGGTGCCGGGACCGTCCTTCTGATCCAGGGCGGCACGGACCTCAACTTTGCGACGCATCACGGCTGCGACGGGCTGGGGGTGATTTCGCGCAACGGCCGGAAGGGCTCGGGCACGCTCGGCATCCACATGCACGGCACGCTGGCCGTCAGCGACCGGGGCATCCCGCTCGGGGTTCCGCGCATCGAGTTCGCCTGCCCCGAGGGTGGCAGCGAGCGCGGCAAGCCGCCCGAGGAGCGGAAGTCCGCGCGCTGGCTCCGGGGTTGGCGCGACGGATCCCTGCTGGCCGCCGAGGCCAACGCCGTCAAGGGGCGGGCCGACGGCGTCGGCGTGGTGTCGGTGATGGATCGGGAGGGGGACATCGCGGCGCTGTTCGTCGAGCAGCGCGACCGGGGCGGCGCCGACCTTCTGGTCCGGGCGCGGGCCGACCGCGTCCTGGCGGACGGCGAAAGGCTGTTCGCGGAGGTGCGGGCGTCGGCCCCGCGGTCGCGGCACGAGATCCGCGTCGACCGGGCCTCGGCACGCCGCGCCGCCGTCGAGCTGCGCTGGCTGGACCTTTCCGTTCCCGTGCCCCGGAAGGAGCGCGGGCGCCTCGGATCCGAACCCGTCCCCCTGACCGCGGTGCACGCTGTCGAGCCGTCCCCGCCGTCCGGCGCGGAGGCGCTCGAATGGCTGTTGCTGACGACGCTGCCGGTCGGGAGCGCGGACGCGGCGCGGCGGGTCCTCGACCTGTACGCCCTGAGGTGGCGCATCGAGGACTGGCACAGGATCCTGAAGTCGGGCTGCGCGATCGAGAAGTCGGGCTTCCGCACCGCCGAGCGGATGAAGGCGGCCGTGACGATCAACGCGGTGATCGCCTGGCGCCTGGCGGCGCTGACGCTCATGGGCCGGGACACGCCGGAACTGCCCGCCCACAGGATGTTCTCGGCCTCGGAGATCGCCATGCTGCTCGACTTCGCCATCGCCGGCGGCTTCCCGGTGCCCGGCCGGGAACGGCCGGAGGATCCGGTGGACCTCGAGGCGGTGTCGCTCGGACAGGCCCTGCTCCTCGTCGCCCGGCTCGGCGGCTACCTGAACCGAAAGAACGACGGCCCGCCGGGTCATCAGACGGTATGGGAGGGCTACGCGCGGCTCGTCACCGGCGCACAGACCATCGAGCGGATCGAGGAGAACGGCGAGGCGAGCGCCTTGCATCCCTATCTCGCCAGGAACGCCTGAAACCGTGCCGCGTCCGGTGCCGCAAATGCCTGGCATCAGCCGGAAGACCACGATTGTTTAGTAGCTGAATGATCAATGGGCAGGCCGCAGGAGATCGACAACCATTTCGGTGCGAAAGGGTAAGTTGGCGTTTTCCACTCGTTGACCGCGCTTGCGGCTTTGCACGCGGGAATCGGCGGCGGAGAATTCGCGGCACTCGTGCTGTTCGACCCGCCGATTCTTCTGCCGGGCCGGAAAACTGAAGAACTTGAGGCGTTGGGGTCCGGGATGGGAAAAGCCACCCGCAGGCGTCGGGAGCATTCCGGAACGCCTGCGGAATACATCAAGCTACTGTCGCACAGCGAGGCATTCAACGGCCTTGACCCGGCCAAGCTCGAACTTTTCGCGCGCTCGTCGCTGCGCCCTGCCGCTGACGGGAACGGTTACAGGCTGGCATGTCCCCGTGAACATGAAGCCCGAATGTGGGACGCGCTGTATCCATGCGCACGGACCGTGGATTTCGCGGCAATAGCGTGTCCCGTCAAGGTGATAGGGTCCGATCCGACAGTACCAAATTCATTCCTGCCGAGCACTGTCATGCCGGAGTTGATCCGCCTGGAAGATGACTTCGTCCCGGAGACGACGCATTTGCTGCAATTGGAGCAGCCGGCCGAGTGCGCTGCCTTCATGCTTGACTATCTCGCAAGGAGAGCCTTGTCAGCCAAGTGAACGCACGAGTCCGGTGACTCGAGGCACAACATTCGGCGGTGCCGACTTTGAAAATGCCGCCGTCAAGCCGCGGGTTTGCCTTGCGGCTCGAGCATGATTCCAGCTTCGGCAACTTCCGGGCACCTCTCTCTCATTCCTGGGGTGGGAGGGCGAACCCGCTCTCCGAATGCCGGTAGGATGCAGTGCAGTCCAAACCGGGAGAACCGGTCGAAATGACGCGATCATTTCGCAAACAGGTCTGACCGGTCATCCCGCCTTGCGGCCGGGCCTCTGCGGGTCTGAACGCCCGGTCGCGGGGCCTTGTCGTGATCGATTGACCAAAGCGCGCAACTCTGTGGTCACGACCTTTCCCATTGCGTTGCGCGGCAAAGCGTCAACGAATTCGACGGTATTCGGATGCTTGAAACGGGCGATTCTGCCGTGCAGGTGGCCGAGAATTTCATCCGAAGACATGCCTTCATCGGCAACGACCACTGCCACGGGCGTTTCTCCCCATTTCGGATCAACCCTCCCAACGACCGCCACTTCCACGACTCCGGGGACGTCACGGAGAACGCGTTCGATTTCCGCCGGGTAAATGTTCTCGCCTCCGGAAATGATCACATGCTTGATCCTGTCGACAAACCAGTAGAAGCCGTTCTCGTCGCGCTTGGCCACGTCACCGGTGCGGAACCAGCCGTCCTGCAATGCCGACTCAGTCAAGTCCGGATTGCGCCAGTATTCCATTGTCACGTTCCCGCCTTTGACCCATATCTCGCCCGGTTCTCCATCTTCCGCGTCCCGGCCGTCCGGACGATTCGTATTCCGCATTTCGATCCGGCCCGGCCGATGCTGCCGGTCGTTGCGACTGCCTCGTCGACATGCTGATAGATCGCAAGGGGGCCGGTTTCGGTTGCGCCGTAGATCTGGGTTACCGGGACTCCGCGGGACTGAACCGCCTGTATCAGTGAAACCGGAACATCGGTGGAGCCGATGCTGATGGACATTAACGAGGACAGGTCGGCGTATTCCCAGTCGTCGGTGTCAATGATTGCCTGCAGGACTGTCGGTACGGTGATTGCATGGGTTGCTTCCTGCAGTGCCGCGCATGCCGCATCCGGATCGAAACGTTCATGAAGCATGACTGTGGCGCCGACTGAAAACGCGGGCGTCGGAAGAATATTGAGCCCGCCGACATGAAAGAGCGGCAAGACGTTCAGCACGCGCGCATCGGGTCTCAACCGATGCGCCTCGACGCTCATTTCCGCGTTGCAGGACAGTGCGCTTTGCGTCAGCACCACGCCCTTGGGCCTGCCCGTTGATCCGGAAGTAAACACCAGGAGGGATCGGGTCGTCTTCACGGGCTTCGCGCCGCCGTGCAGGCGATCCTGCCGGAAACCCGTTGTCAACGGCGGCGACACGAATGCCGGGCAGGACGAGAGCCTGTTCCCGGAAATGCTTGTCGTGGATCATCAGCCCCGGTTGACAGTCCGCGATTATTTCCGCGACTTCCGCCTGCGCCAGTCGCCAGTTGATCGGTACGAGAATTGCGCCCAGACGGGCACACGCAAAGAGCAGGACGAAGACTTCGGGGTGATTGAGGCCGTACCACGCGACCCGGTCACCGCGGTCAATGCCGCTCGCTGCCAGCTCCCCGACACGGGCATCTATCCGCGATGCCATTTCTGCGTAGGTCATGCACCCGCCTTCGAAGACGAGGGCGGGTTTTTCGGGCGTCCGGGCTGCTGCGCTGTCGATCCATCGGTCAATCGTCATCGATTTCGCCGGATTCGTAAAGTGCGGCCTTTCCCAGCATGTCGAGGCAAAGTTCCGCTGTCCACGGCAGCATCAGTGATCCGCAACGACTGTCTCGATAGAACCGCTCCATCGGCAGTGACCGCATGATGACCTGTCCACCGCATGTCCTGATGGCGAGTTGTGCGAGCTTGTTGGCATTTTCCATCACCGTATGCTGTGCGGCCCATGCCCGCATCAGTTCGCACTTTCCCGGGTCCGGTTTCGCTTCGGAAATCGCCTGGAACCACAGGGCTTTTGTCTGTTCCAGCATGATTTGCATTTCGGCAACGGCGATCTGCTTGGTTGGGTACATCCTGCGCTTGACGGGCGGTGTTCCGGGAACTTCGCCGCGGAGGTAGGCAACCGCGAAGTCATGACAGGCCTGGGCGATCCCCATGTATGTCGGTGTCAGCGTCATGAACATGTGCGGCCAACGGCTGGCTGCGGCGGCGTAGACGCCCCGCGGCATGAGTTGCTCGCAATCGGCAACGAATACATCCTTGAAGACCAGGTTTCGCGATACGGTTCCACGCATGCCCATGGTATCCCAGGTACCTTCGACACATACGCCTTCGGCATTGGAAGGAACGGCAATATACATTGTGTTTCGCCGGAGATGAGAGTCGTCCGGTGCCGAGAGGCCCGTGCACAACGTGCCATAGTAGTCCGCGTGCCCGGCAAGTGACGCAAAGATCTTCCTGCCATTGATCAGCCAGCCGCCGTCGACCTTGAGGGCCGTGGTGCCGAATGCCTTGAAACCTGCGGCCGCGGCATTGCCTTCGGAAAATGGCTGCGCATAGACCGCGCCCTCGTCGAGAATGCGACGGTAATGAACCCGCCGCATCTCGTGATGCTCGGCCCGGATGGCTGCATCCATTTCCAATCTGTCGAGCAGGTCGCCGGTCCAGAGGCAACTGGAGACATGCATGTTGAAGGTCAATGCCGTTGCTCCGCACGCACGCCCGAGTTCGGCTGCGGCAAGCATATACGTCTTGAGGTCGGCTCCAATCCCGCCTTCGGATTTCGGAATGCAAATACCCAGAAGTCCCGCATCGGCGAGGTCACGATAGTTTTCGGTCGGAAAGGTCGCGTCCCGGTCATACACGTTCGCGCGCGGCGCAAACCTTTCCGTCGCAAGCTCCCTGACACGTTCGCACAGGTCAGCCTGTTGTCGTGTCAGTTTCCAGGAATGCGGATCGAAGATCGGTGCAAGTGTCACGGTATGCCTTTCCGCAGGAATCTGCCGATAATCGCGTTCGTTCGTTCAGGGTTTTCCTGGTTGATCATGTGGCCGGCATTTTCGATCACGTGTAGCTCGGCGCACGGCAGGTTTTTCGCCATCCATTCCATGGTTCGTGCCGGCGCATTCCGGTCATGGGTGCCGGCAATGAGGCAGCATGGTTGCGCCACCCTTTCCAGGTCATTGCGCCGATTGAAGGTCACGAGACAACGCAAGATACCACGCCAGGTCTCTTCGGTTACGGCCGCCAGCAATGTCTCGATGCTTCGGATCACCTCTGGTGACGCCGCCGGCCCCACCAATCCCGGTGTTTCTGCCTTCGCCATGCCGGCCATGCCGAGACCTGCATCCAGTGGCGCCAGCCGCGCTCTCAGAAACGCGTCGCCGAACGAATCGTCCCATCCGCCAAAACTCGGTGTCGTCCCGATGAGGACCATTGACGACACCTGTTCCGGACGCCGCATCGCGTGCTCCAGCGCCAACATGCCGCCAAGCGACTGTCCCACGAGGTGAACGGTTTCGTGGCCGATTGAAGCAATGAATTCTCCAAGTGCCGCTGACAGGTATGCGAATCCCGGTGGCCAGATATCCGCCGTGCTCGCACCATAGCCGGGCATGTTCCAGGCGAGAACCTGAAACCCGTTCAGGCCGGGGGCGGGAATTCCCGACGGGCAATCCCGGACTTGGCACCGGAACCGGCACGCGTTTCGTTTCCCGAGACCGGTTCAGGTCCGGGATTGGCAACTGCCGCATCCATTTGCGGCCGGAAGCTGCCGATGCCTCCACCGATTCCGTGGAGACACAGGACCGGCGGTCCCGTTCCCGCCATATCGTACTCGATTCCAGCGGCGATCAAGTGAGGCGCCCGCCTTCGACTACCAGGACATCGTCAAGGGCGATGTCGCAACCCATCATCGGAAGGTCGAAATGTCCGCGAGTGAACCGGCCGGCAAATTCATTGGCGCCAGTCGAAAAGAGAAAATTACCGGCAACAGCACGCAATTCGGTACAGTTGGTGTTCCGACGGTCGTGCATGGTCAACGCCTCGTATCGTGCCCGCTGGTTGAATCCCCAGCCGACATGGCTCGTCGCAAACGCATCCGGTTCACCAAATCCCGCCAAATAGTCGCGCATGAGTAATGCGTCGGTACCCTGACCTTCGATCGATGCAACGAAATCGTTTTCCAATACCAGTTCCACAACCGATTCGAAGTAACGTTTGAATGTCAGGTTCATGTCGCCCGGCTGATATGCCAACCGGCCATTGACGCTGCCCTCTTTGGGGAAACAGACAACAATACCTCCCGGCCAATGCGCCAAAGTTCCGGGGCGATCCGTCCAGCCCCATACTCCGACGCATGCGGCATCGGTCAGCCTGACGGACAGGTCTGTCGAGACGGCGCGTCGGACGGTCATCTCCCGTGCCTTCCTGCAACGTGCGACCGCTTCCTTGCCGCGGTCCTTGAGATCCGGTGTCGGAACCGTACGCGCCAGCGTCTCGGGATGCTCGTTGGAAACCGTGAGAATCCGCGCCCCTCCTTTCAGGATTTCGATTGTCTGCGATGCGTGCATCAGCCCTTCGACCGTGAGATCGATGACGACATCCGCGTCCGCAAGTGCCTTGACGACCGCCCTTTGCCCGTTCAATGCCTGGCTCGCCCCGGATGATCGCACGATCGGTCCCTCGGGATGCGGCGGCGTCGGTAAGGAAATGCAAAAATGCGACACTCCAAGCTGGCCGAGGGCCAGTTCGGCGAGGTGAAGGTTCAACCCCCGTGACTGGGATTCAGCTAGGATGACGATGCTTTCGTCACGCCGCATCTTGCAAAGATCGAACACGTTGGCGAAGGAATCGATCCAGGCGCTTTCGATACGGTCCGTGAGCATCATCAACCCTTTCCGTCATGACAGGCTGCACGACGGCCAATATGGCATATTGTCAATCGGTCCGTATACGACGGCATATCAGGGTTCAACGAAGATGCGCCGCCGTAACTTTCTGCAGGGGGCCGGGTTTGGAAGGGTGGAGAAATCGCCGCCATGTGCCGGTTGCCCGGCCAGGCGCTGGCTGCCTGACGAACCGCATTAACCCTTCCAGACAATCTCGCACAATGGGACCGGACGGAAGGCAGCCAAACAGGGGTTTTGACGCTGTCCTGAACGTGCAACTTGCCCGAAGAACGTCGAAAGTGGGTTCGGTTGAACAGGTGCGGCAGACATGGATCTCCATCCCGACGTTTCGGATTTTGATCTTCTGGATGTACCGTCGGTTTTTGCTGCCAACCCCTATCCCTATCTCGCCGCACTGCGCGAACGTTCGCCCGTCCATCGCAATTCCGATGGTACATTCATCCTTACGAGATATGACGATTGCGTTTCCGTCTATAGGGACCCCGCAGTTTGGTCCTCGGACAAGAAGGCCGACTTCGCACCGAAATTCGGCAGGTCCGCGCCATTGTACGAGCACCACACCTCGGTCGTATTCATTGACGCGCCGGATCACACCCGCATACGAAAACTTTTGGGAATTATATCGATAAGTCACATTTGAGCGACCATTCGATCGATTTCACGGGTCACAGGGGTTGCCAACGCAAACGCCCCTCGCCGTGCAGACGCGCCAATCCCGGACGCCATGATGTTGCGGGCCGCGTTCAGGTCCGCATGGTCGGCATGGCCGCAGGCCACGCATTCGAACTTCCGGTCGTTCCGGTTTCCCGGATCAGTGAACCCGCAGGCGTTGCACGACTGGCTGGTATATGCAGGGTTGACCTCGTTCAGTTCCAAGCACTTGTAACCGAGCATCTCCTTCACGGAGTGCCAGCCGGTGTTGAGTATCTCCCGGTTGAGACCGGACTTGGCCTTCACGTTTGTGCCGGGGTTGTCGAGCGTGCCCCTTGCCGATTTGGTCATGCCCCGGGTGTTGAGCTTCTCGACAATCACCGTGCTCGCCCGGTTCGCGATCCGGCGGCTGACCTGGTGTTGCCAATTCCTGCGCCTGTTGGCCCGCTTTCGCTGGAGCCTCTGCAGCCTGAGCCTGGTTCTCATGCGCCGCCGTGACCCCTTGCGCTGGCGGGCAAGCCGGCGCTGGTTGCGCCCGATCTTCGCATCAAGCCGGCCCGTGTCGGGCGCGGGGATGATCTCCGCCTCTCCGGTCGTGTCCACCACCGCCACCTGCCGGACGTTCATGTCCACGCCCGCCGAGACCCCGGTGTCGGGATGCTCCTCAGCCTCGACCTCGTGGCAGACGGTGACATACCACTTGCCGGCGATCTTCCTGATCACGGCTTTCACCGGCGTCCCCTCGGGATACGGGTTCCCGCCCTTCCGCCGGATGCGTAGTTGCCCGATCGTCGGGATGGAGATCATGTCGTCCCTGATGGTGACGGCTTCGGGAATGGTGAAGGACGGCGTCGACCCGTGGCGGGACTTGAAGCGTGGATGTCCTGCCTCGCCCCTGAAGAACGCCTTCCACGCATCGGCCTGGTACTTGAGCACGTACCGGGTGATGCTGAAGGAGTATGCGCAAAGCCACGGGATTTCGTTGCGGAGCACGGTGAACTCCTTGCCGAGCGAGAAGAAGGAAACCGACGGAGGTTTCTCCCCGTTGGCCTTCGCCTCCTCAAAGGCGTTATTGTGCTGCCCCAGTATCGTGTTCCAGACGAAGCGGCAGGCGCCTGCCTGTCCGGCCAGGCGCCGTGCGTTGGCCCTGGAGCCTGGCAGGAGCCGGTAGATGATGTTGCGGTATGTGGAAGTTTCGCTCACGCGGTCGGGCCTTCGGCACAAGGTTCGCCTGGTGACGGGAAAGGCTGGCTTCCCGTCACGCACTCACTATACTATCTGCCTGAATTGTCAAGGGATTATACCGAGTTGGCAGCCGGAATGTGACTTTTCGATATAATCCCCAAACTTTTCCAGTTTGCCTTCACGCGCAGGGCACTCGCCGCCGTTGAACCGCGCATTGCGCGGTTGGTTGACACCTATCTCGACCACCTGGAAGATCGGGGCGGGATGGACATGGTCGAGGAATTTTCCTTCAAGCTGCCTATCGAGGTCGTCTGCGACATGCTTGGCGTTCCTGCCAGTGACCGACACATGATCCGGGGTTGGGCCCTGGCCATCCTAACCGCGCTGGAGCCGATGCTGACCGACGAGCAGCTCGCCGCCGGCAACCGGGCGGTGACTGAATTCAAGGCATACCTCCGCGACCTCATTCGCCACCGCCGCCTGTTCCCGGATGAAGCCGCGCCAAGCGAAGTATTGACCGTACTTGCGGATGCGGAGGCCGACGGAGAAAGGTTGACCGAACTTGAACTTTTGCATCAATGCATCTTCATGTTGAACGCCGGCCATGAAACGTCAACGAACATGCTGTCGCACGGCGTGCACGAGATGCTGTGCTCACCCGGGGAAATTCACCGCCTGGCCGAAAACCCGGGCTTGATCGACTCAATGGTGGAAGAGATCCTGCGCTATCAGGCGCCGATTCAGATCAACAATCGCCGGTCGACCCGGGATACCACATTGGGCGGAGTGCCCCTCCCGGCAGGGACGACGGTACACATGATCGTCGCTGCCGCGAACCGTGATCCCCGGCAGTTTCCCGATCCTGAGCGTTTCGACATATCACGCCGACCTAACCGGCATCTCAGCTTCGGTCTCGGAGTTCACATCTGTGCCGGAAACTCGCTTGCGCGGCTTGAAGCCGCGATCGCCTTCCGGAAACTCTTCGGGCGATTCCCCGGATTGCGGCTCGAGGCACCGCCTGAAATTGCCGCGCGCTTGCGCTTCAGGGAGATCCGGCACCTCTACGTCGCCGTCCGTTGACAGTTCCGGCCATGAACCGAGCAAGACCCGCCAGAGTGAAGCATATCGCCATTGAAGTCAGCGATACGGACCGCTCCATCTAAAAATATCGGCGTGTTCCGGGTTTCCAGGTCACCGGGGGTCATGCCGCCTTCGAAGTCGAAGGCATGCCTGCCGAACTGGATTTCATGCGCCTCACCAACGTCCACCACGAGATTGTTCTTGTCCACAATCCAGGGAAGAACTACCGAGTAGTGCTGCTCCCGGAGGCGGATTTCGATGGTCCCTTGAATTTTCATCATGCTGCGTTCGAATGCGACAATCGTGACGACTGGCTGGCGCTTCCGGACCGCGTTCGCAAGGAAGGCGCGGAATGCGTGCGGAGAACGATCCTGCATTCATTCGTACAGTCTTGCGGTGACGGGAACTGGAGCGAAAACGAGGCTTTCTATATTGTCGACCCGGACGACCATCGAATCGAATTGTTCTGCGACCTTACCACGATCGACGACGCCGGAACCCATGTCAGCGCATGCGGTGTACGGTTGAAAGGCACCGCGATCGAAAAATTGTGACGGCAGGCACAGACACGATCATCGGGAGAGGGCCCGTCGGGCTCCTGTTCGCCGACCTGCCGTCAGGAACATTCGCTTCGGGACCGTGTTTAGGAATCGTGAAATGAAAGACTCTCCCAGGATCGCGTTTATCGGTGCAGGTTCAACCGTGTTCATGAAGAACATAGTTGGCGATGTCCTTCAAAAACCGGCGTTGCGGAATTCCCAATTCGCGCTCATGGACATCGACGTTGAACGACTTGCGCAGGCTGAATTGGTCGCACGGAAACTTGTCGCGACGCTCGGTACGCAGGCGAGGATCTCCACCCACTCCGAACAGCGCGCGGCAATTGATGGGGCGGACTTCGTCATTGTTGCCTTTCAGATCGGCGGTTACGAGCCGGCGACCGTAACGGATTTCGAAATCCCGGCCAGGTACGGCGTTCGTCAAACGATCGCCGATACGATCGGAATTGGCGGTATCATGCGTGGCTTGCGCACGGTTCCTCACTTGTGGTCGCTTTGCGCAGACATGCGGGAATTGTGCCCCCAGGCGCTGCTTTTGCAGTACGTCAACCCGATGGCAATCAACATGTGGGCCATCGCCGACCGATATCCTGACGTCAAGACGGTCGGGCTTTGCCATTCGGTTCAGGGCACAATTGAAACGCTTGCGCACGATCTCGATATCGACGCTGGACGAATTCGGTTCCTGTGCGCCGGAATCAACCATATGGCGTTTTTTCTGCAACTCGAAGAAATAAAGGAAAACGGTGAGACCCGGGACCTTTATCCCGAGTTGTGCGCAGGTTATGCCGCCGGGCGACTTCCAAAACCCAACACGGAAAATCCCCGATGCCCGAACATCATCCGATACGAAGTGATGGCGCAATTCGGTTACTTCGTGACCGAGAGCTCCGAGCACTTTTCGGAGTATGTTCCGTGGTTCATCAAGTCTGGCCAACCAGAACTTCTGGACAGGTTTGCCATCCCACTCGACGAGTATCGCATCAGGTGTGAAGACCAGATCGCGGACTGGGCGAAACAGTTGGAGGAGTTTCGCACTGCCGATCGGATCGAAATCGGCCATAGCCACGAATACGCTTCCGACATTGTCAATTCCGTATGGACCGGAACTCCTTCGACCATTTACGGGAACGTTCCGAACAAGGGACAGCTTCCTGACTTGCCGACCGGGTGTTCGGTCGAGCTTCCATGCACCGTCGACCGAACAGGAATTCACCCAGCGCACATCGGCAGCATTCCTCCTCAGTTGTCAGCCCTGATGCGGACCAACATCAACGTGCAGGAACTGACGGTAAAGGCGCTGTTGGAGGAGTCGCGTGACCACATCTATCACGCAGCCATGCTTGACCCGCACACCGCCGCCGAGCTCGGTCTCGGGCAGATTCGGGCGATGGTCGATGACCTGTTGCGCGCGCATGGAGAACTCTTGCCCGCCTGGATGTCCAGATGAACCCGGCGCATGTTTGGGGAATTGAATCGATTACTTGACAACGCATCACGCTGCCAGCTTTCAATCGATTTCACGGTTCATCGGGGTGGCCAGCGCCAACGCCCCTCGCCGTGCGGATGCGCCAATCCCGGAGGCCATGATGTTGCGGGCCGCGTTCAGGTCCGCATTATCCGCGTGGCCGCAGGCCACGCACGTGAATTCAGCCTGCGACGGGCGGGAAGCCTTGTCCACCCATCCGCACGCATTGCAGGTCTGTGAAGTAAAGGCAGGATCGATCTCCACCAATGCGCACTTGTAGGCGAGTTTCTCCTTCATGCCATGCCAGCCGGTGCTCAGGATCTCCCTGTTGAGACCGGACTTGGCCTTCACCTTCCTGCCGGGGTTCTCGAGCGTGCCCCTTGCCGATTTGGTCATCCCCGCCGTGTTGAGCTTCTCGACAAACACCGTGCTTGCCCGGTTCGCGATCCGGCGGCTGACCTGGTGGTGCCAGTTCTTGCGCCTGTTGGCCCGCTTTCGCTGGAGCCTCTGCAGCCTGAGCCTGGTTCTCATGCGCCGCCGTGACCCCTTGCGCTGGCGGGCAAGCCGGCGCTGGTTGCGCCCGATCTTCGCATCAAGCCGGCCCGTATCGGGCGCGGGGATGATCTCCGCCTCTCCGGTCGTGTCCACCACCGCCACCTGGCGGACGTTCATGTCCACGCCCGCCAAGACCCCGGTGTCGGGACGCTCCTCAGCCTCGACCTCGTAGCAGACGGTGACATACCACTTGCCGGCGATCTTCCTGATCACGGCTTTCACCGGCTTGCCCTCGGGATACGGGTTGCCGCCCGCCGGATGCGCATGGGACCAACCTTCGGGACATTGATCATGTCGTCCCTGATGGTGACGGCTTCGGGAATGGTGAAGGACGGCGTCGACCCGTGGCGGGACTTGAAGCGTGGATGTCCTGCCTCGCCCCTGAAGAACGCCTTCCACGCATCGGCCTGGTACTTGAGCACGTACCGGGTGATGCTGAAGGAGTATTCCGAAAGCCACGGGATTTCGTTGCGGAGCACGGTGAACTCCTTGCCGAGCGAGAAGAACGAAACCGACGGAGGTTTCTCCCCGTCGGCCTTCGCCTCCTCAAAGGCGTCATCGTGCTGCCCCAGTATCGTGTTCCAGACGAAGCGGCAGGCGCCCGCCTGTCCGGCCAGGCGCCGTGCGTTGGCCCTGGAGCCTGGCAGAAGCCGGTAGATGATGTTGCGGTATGTGGAGGTCTCGCTCACGCGGTCTGGCCTTCGGCACAAGGTTCGTCTGGTGACGGGAAAGGCTGGCTTCCCGTCACGCGATCACGACACGATCTGCCTGAATTGTCAAGGAATCATGACCATGAATCATCCAAGGTCACGATCAGGTGTCGGCGACCGCCATGACCTGTGAAATCGATCGAAAGCTGGCAGCTTGAATGTCAAGTAATCGATATAATCCCCCATGTTTGCCACCGAATGCCTGCGGAACTCGGCAAAGCGCGCCCGGTTGCCTCGTCAACGCGCGCAATTCCTGTCAGACCGGTCAACACGAGCGAAAGGCCCAGAACGAATTCGACGGGAAGAAACTCGAAAAACAGGGGCAGCCAATTGCTGCCAATCCAACGGTCCAGGGGGCTGGATCGGGAATTCGCCGTCGTCTAACTCGACGGTCGTAAACACAAGGTCCGATCTGCCGACACGCGCCATCGGGACGACAGGTTCTCCCACAGCCGGCGTTGAACGCCGTACAGAACTCATCTTCCCGATGATGGCGAACGGGAATTCGCTCACCGGGTTTCAGTCAAACCGACAGACGCGTATGTGCACTGACTCGAAGACCGGACCCGTGCCGATGCATGCATTTCGGACGCTCCTTGCGAATACCTCTTGCAGGTTCACGTCGTCGCCCATTTTTCGACTTCCGCCCATGGTACGATCGGCAACGGCCGTATTGCGAACAGGGAACAAATGTAGCAGGGAACCGGCGATGATTCCAATGTCAATTGCGATGAGATGTTCCCATTTTCCGAATTCACGACCCGAGATCGACCCCTTCCGGGGATCCAGGTGACCGGGAAGTCTTGATGGCATGAGACGTCAGGCCATTTTCCGATCCTGGAACAGGATTGAAACAGGAGAAGGGGCACCTGGTGCCGTCGCACTCACGCAACTGTTTCCTTTCTTGCGGCCATACCGTTGGACGATGCTCCTTGCGTTTGTCACGCTGATCACGACCGCTGCCATTTCTCTTTCATTGCCGGTTGCGGTTCGACGAGTCATCGACGGGTTACTGATCGAGTCCCCGCGCCTGATGGACCTCTACTTCCTTGCGGCAATCGTCATTGCAGGGCTGCTGGCTCTCGGGTCCGGAATTCGTTTCTACCTCGTATCCCGCCTTGGAGAACGCGTCGTGGCCGATATCCGCAGCGCCGTTTACGACAGGATGATTGGCATGAGTCCTGCATATTTCGAGACGAGGCTGACCGGAGAGGTTCTTTCACGGATCACGACTGACACAACGCTGATTCAGACAGTCGTCGGTTCTTCAATGTCAATCGCGCTCAGGAACCTGCTGATTCTGTCGGGTGGCGTGACCATGATGTTCGTCACGTCGACAAGGTTGGCATTCCTGGCGATTCTCGTCGTTCCGCTCGTGGTCGTGCCCATACTTCTGCTTGGGCGCAGGGTTCGTCACCATAGCATGTTGGCGCAGGATCGAATCGCGGAGTGCTCAAGCCATGCGTCAGAGACCTTGCTTGCCGTTCAGACGGTCCAGGCCTTCAACCTGGAACCATCCAGCAGCGCGCGATTCGGCGGACATACTGAAAGCGCCTACAGGGCGGCAATGCGTCGGATAACGGCGCGGACCCAGCTTACGGTAATCGTCATTTTCCTGGCTTTCACGGGTGTCGTCGGCGTTCTTTGGGCTGGCGCGTACGGGGTTCGGAGCGAAGTCATGACAGGAGGCGAACTGGTTCAGTTCGTGATTCTCGCGGTCATGGTTGCAGGGGCGGTCGCAGCGCTCTCGGAGGTCTGGGGGGAGATCCTGCGGGCCGCGGGGGCGACAGACCGGCTCCTGGAACTTCTTCACGCCGAGGACACAGTTTCCGACCCCGAATGCCCTGTTCTATTCCCGAGTGTGGTTTCCGGTGAAATCACTTTCAGCGAGGTTTCGTTTCGTTACCCGTCGCGCCCGAACCATGCCGCGCTCAACGAATTGTCCTTTTCGGTCGAACCGGGTGAAACCGTTGCATTCGTCGGGCCGTCCGGCGCAGGAAAATCGACGATCTTCCGCCTCCTTCTCCGTTATTTCGATCCTGTGGCCGGAAAGATTGAAATCGGCGGAATCGACATCAGGCGATCTTCTCGTCGCGACATACGCAAGTGCCTGGCTTATGTTCCGCAGGAACCTGCGGTCTTTGCTACGTCCGCGATGGAAAACATCCGGTTCGGTCGCATTGACGCGACAGACGAAGAGGTGATCGCTGCCGCCAAGGCCGCGGCGGCGCATGAATTCCTTTCGGAGCTGCCCGATGGGTATTTTTCCGGCCTTGGTGAGCGCGGCGTCAAGATTTCGGGAGGGCAAAGGCAACGGATCGCCATCGCCAGAGCCATACTGAGGGATGTGCCGGTTCTGCTGCTCGATGAAGCGACGTCAGCGCTGGATGCAGAGAGCGAACGCTCCGTTCAGGTCGCGGTCGATCGGCTTTCCGCTGACAGAACGACGCTGATCATCGCCCACAGACTTGCGACGATCAAGAAGGCCGACCGGATTATCGTCCTCGACAGGGGCAGGGTAGAAGCTGAAGGAAATCATGACGAACTGTCTGACTCTGACGGACTCTACGCCAGGCTCGCAAGCCTGCAGTTCACGCGCGAAGTGAACGCCGTGACCACGACATCATGATCTGAACCTGGCCCCTGGCGACAGCCGGAAACTTCTTTCAAATGGCCGAGTTGCGCGCCAGTGCTGAGTATCTGCTTCCGAGAGACCTCCTGATCGCCATTGCTCCTTGCGATGAGCCGATACGTAACCAGCCTCTTGTCGCGACGCACCGCAACGACAGGTGCGGAAGCCTGTTGTACCCGCTGAACGACCTTGAGGGCATGCCGGCGATCCTGGTACGTCCTCGGGAGAACACTGACCTGGCGCTGGCGGTCCGAAGTTGCCGATATACGCGTGCCGAATTCCGTTGCAGGCAAGGAACGGTCGAGCCACCGGTGATTGGAGAGCGGGGGCGTTGCCGGGGACAGAGTAGCGGGAATAGGGTGGTGTCGGCCGCGACCAAAAACGCGGTACGGATCGCGTTCGCGACTGACGTTCGGGTTTCCGGCGCAGGGAAGGCGTCTCAGCGGGACGAAGAGAGACCTGGCGAGCGACCAAGTACTGACAGACCGGATTCTTTAGATCCTGTCCCGGCAAGCGGGTTATTCCGAGCGCAAGATGTTCGGCTCGGTCTGCTTCATGATCAGTGGCAAATGGCAACATGTGCGCGGGAACCTGGAACGGTTCCTTGATCGTGCGGCTCGACAAGAGGGACCACGACAAGACGCTGGCCGAGCCCCACACCGCGCCGGCGGACATGAACGGCCGGACCATGCGGGGGTGGGCGCTGGTCAAGCCGGCGGGCATTGAATCGAACGAAAAGCTGGCGGCGTGGCTGGCCAAGGCCGTGGGCTTTGCAGGCTCCCTGCCGGCGAAAAAGTGAACGCCGAAGTCATCGCGGACAAAGCAGCGACCGGCGCGAAGATCATCAACCCGAAAGCCATGCGAAAAGGCTTTCTTCACTGTTTACGCGCGCCAACGGCTTTCGCCGGCAAGCCTGCGTTCATCTTGTGGCCGTATCGGGAAATCACATTTCGGAAAAAGAAACTCCGACCTTGGGAAACCGGAACTTTCCGCTGTCGGGATTCGTGAATTCGAGGGTAGGGGGCACGTTCCGGCGGCGGATGATCCAATATGCTCCTGAGTGCAGTTCGGAAATTCTTGAACATGAATTGGGGGTCCGGTTGCCTTGCGAACCCGGGACTTTTATCCTGACCGCCACTCGAATTCCGTCTTGACCGCTACGCTATCATCAAGTCGTGACAGCTCAGGCCACGGCCGCAAGGCGCGTGTCTCGACTGGTGCCGCGCACCGGGTTGGCCAAATCATCGAACAGATCACAAACTTTCATCACGTGAGCGTGACGAATGACCGCTAGACATGGCCAGCAAATGCGATTTCAGTGCACCATGATGGGCGATGAAATTTGGACCGGAGGTGACAGTTGGGCGAAGCTCGTTTCCGCGTAGCGGGGTTGCAAACGGCTGGTTGGTGACGGGAGGCAGCAGTGGACACACGGGAAAGACTCGATTCTCTTCTTCGAGAAGTCGACGCGTTGGGTCGGCATTCCGTTGGCTATCCCAGTAACCATGACTTCGATTACACGGCATTGCTGCCTTTCATGCGGTACGCTATCAACAACGTCGGCGACCCTTTCCACGACAGCAACTTCCGCTGCAACACCCACCCGATCGAATGCGAAGTCATCAACATATTCGCAGACCTGATGCACATCTCGCGCGACGAGGTTTGGGGCTACGTCACTTCAGGCGGCACTGAAGGCAATATGTACGGCCTGTACCTGGGGCGTGAGATTTATCCGGATGGTGTGGTCTATTTCTCCCAGGATACCCACTACAGCGTGGTCAAGATCATGAGCGTGCTGAAAATGCGCAACATCATGATCAGAAGCCACGACAACGGAGAGATCGATTATGACGACCTCTACGAGACAATTCGCATCAACCGTGACATGCCTGCAATAGTGATGGCTAACATCGGCACAACGATGAAAGGCGCGATCGACAACGTGTGCAAGGTCCGCGACATTCTCAGCGATCTCGCGGTGACCAGGTCCTACCTGCACGCGGACGCCGCCCTGAGCGGAATGATATTGCCGTTCGTGGACCGCCCGGAGCCCTATGGCTTCGACGTCGGATTCGACAGCGTATCGATCAGTGGCCACAAGATGATCGGCTCGCCGCTACCCTGCGGCGTCGCGCTTACCCGCCGCGAATACGTGTCACGCATCGCACGTTCAATCGAGTACGTGGGCGTGTTGGACACGACGCTTTCGGGCTCTCGCAACGCCCTCTCGCCGCTGATAATATGGTATGCGTTCGAGCAGCGGGGATTGGACGGCTTCAGGAGGGTCGTGAAAAAATGCCTTGAGACGGCGGAGT
>OZ219905.1:0-1021532 GCA_964291635.2 Paracoccaceae bacterium
CGGCTGCAGGTTCGGATTGTAACCTGTCATTTCTGGAACGGATAATTGAGCGTTCAGGTTGTTACCCAGGCCTCCATGCAACGCATTTCTCAACCCGTCCTTGTCAACAGCGTAGTTCATCGCCTGTCGAACCCGGGGATCCCTGATGCTTGAACCCTCCAGGTTGCTTAGCCTCAAGAATGAGTAATTCTGCGAGAGGCCGGCTTCGTATTTCGGCGCTTCTTCGATTTGGTCTGGAAGCACTCCAAGGTACAGATCGATTTCATTGGTGCCGAGCGACTGGAATCGTGTTGCATCTTCCGGAATGACCCTGAAGGTGAGGCTTTCGATCGACGGCGCTTCTCCCCAATACGACGGATAGGAGCGAAGCTCCAAGGACAAGTTCCTTTTCCACTCTTCAAGCTGGTATGGACCAGTACCATTTGTCTGGACGCCCACCTGATTTCCAACTTCGGAAGTCCAGTTCGGAGCCATCATCGCAATCACTGTCAAACGTGACTGCAGGACCGGATCAGGTTCATGTGTCGTGACCTCGACGGCAAGGTCCCCAACGGCCCGGGCTCCCTTTATGGTGTTTATCGTTCCGATCCATTGCGATTTCGTTTCTGGATCAAGGAATTCGGTTGATGCTGAAGGCGGCGGCGTCGGCATTGAACGCCTCGCCGTTGTGGAACTTCACCCCGCCCCGAAGTTTCAATACTGCCGTCGTGGGAGAGGTTTGTTCAATTGACTCTGCTAGCCAGGGAATGATTCGACCATCCTTGTCTCGCCACAAGAGCGGCTCATAAATATTCCAGGTTACCTGGGCTGGCACACTTTGCTCGATTGCCAAAGGATCGAGGCTGGGCGGGTCATATGGAATTGCGACAACGATCGAATTTGCACCCTGCGCGTATGCCGGTGACACGACCGAAGACATCGCACCCGTAAGCAGTGCACTTGACGTCGCTGCTCCCGTTAACTTCAGCATTTGCCTTCTGGAAACCGGGAGTATTTCATTGACTGGCATGAGATTTTTCCTTTTCATATTTCGTGTCGCAAGGAGGCCTCTCACTCCGTCCCAACCTTTGGAACATGTGCGGTCCGAGCGGGCCCCTGTTCAGAGGTTCGCAAATCTGCCGTGTATGTTTCCAATATAATTCTAGGTCATCAGCATACAAATTTGGTATGCTGAGCTACGGCGCCCGCACGTCAACGGCCCTAACCCAACATAGGTACCAAACGTCCCACAACGGGGCCATTAATCTGAAGTTCTAGCGTTTTTCGGCGCAGGTATTCCGATTTATTCCCTTTTTACAAGGGGTTGTAAACCAGGGACGCGTCACGAAATGGATTCCTGTAGGCACGACTGATCCCATCAAGCCATAGGCCTCATCGTCAGTTGGCCCACAGAATATGGAAAAAATCGCCCGATCCAGCCAATTGCGGGTCTTTCATGGTCAATACCGAGGACTATTCCGGTGACATCGACACACTTGAACTCATCTTCGATCCACCGGCGGAACTCAGCGGTCGAATCAACATGTTCCGGGACATCAATGACGTGCTGAACATGGGACTGCGGTACTTGGGCTTCGATCGGTGCAACTCCAACCCGGAAGAACTCAAGGCTCTGAGCGAACTGATGAACAATGCCAAGGAACATTGGCTCAGCTTCAATTCTGACGGGGCCAAAGAGGCGCTGGTATCGGGTGATGCCTCGGCCGGCATGATCTGGAACGGTATGGGAATGCGTGCCCGCACCGAACGCGGTACGTTGAAGTATGCCTATCCGCGCGAGGGTTTCACCGGCTGGATGGACAACCTGGTCGTGTTGAAGGGCGCTCCGAATCTCGAGAACGCCAAACTGTTCATGGACTTCATGATGCGGACTGAGAGTGCGGCTGAGCTGTCCAACTTCGCCCGTTACGCATCGGGAATCCTGGGCACCGAACCCTACCTTGATCAGGAACTGATGGATGCCTATGAAATCAACATCCCGGAAGGCACGCCGGATCCGGAATTCGTGCCGCCTTGCGACCCGCAAGTCGTGCGAATTTACGACCGGATCTGGACCGACCTTCTGAAGTAATCTTCCACATCTCTGGCCCCGGCTTTGCCGGGGCTCTTTCTTCGACTGGAAAAGCAAGCTACCGGGGCAATCCTCGATAGCGATAGTGGTCGACGTCTTGGGCAGCCTTGATTTGCATCTTCTGAGTTTTCCCGCGTCCGAACTTACGGCCGGGTTCAGGAGCCGGCGCTTCTCGATCGAAGAGGTGGTTCGCGCCGCGTTGACACGAATTGATCATATCCAGGGCCGGTTCAACGCCTTTACCGAAATTTATGCCGAGCAAGGCCTGGATGCCGCGCGCCGCGCTGATCTGGCTCTTGAAAACGGCAGGGCGGCAGGGCCTCTGCACGGAGTCCCGGTGTCGATCAAGGACTTCACGCCGACGAAAGGACAATTGACAACCCGCGGGTCAAAAGCCTTCGCAGGTCATTGTGGCACTTATGACGCAGTCATTGTTCAACGCCTCAAAGCGGCGGGCGCCATCGTCGTGGCCAAGACGACGACACCCGAGTTTGCCTATTCCAGTTTTACCGAAAGTCCGCTCTGGGGGGTCACACGCAACCCATGGAATCCCGCGCACACGCCGGGCGGATCGTCCGGAGGCGCCGCCGTGTCGGTCGTAACCGGTACAGTTCCGCTTGCTGAAGGGACAGACATGGGCGGGTCGGTGCGCATCCCGGCGGCCTTGTCGGGCTGCGTCGGCATGAAACCCAGCAAGGGCCGTATACCCATGGAAATCACCGAAACGGTTTTCGACCATATCTCGCATTTCGGCCCTCTGGCCCGTACCGTAGAGGACATCGCATTGTTTCTGAGGGTCACCGGGGGCGCCGACGAGCGAGACATCCAGAGCCAACTCAGCCCGTCGCCTGTCCCCGTGCCGTTGTGTGCGGACGCAAGGGGGTTGCGGATCGCCGCGAGTCCCGATCTGGGCTTCTACGAAGTTGACCCCGTCGTTATCCGCAACCTGGAAAGGAGCGTCGCGGCACTCCGGGACGCTGGTGCCAAGGTCGACTGGATTGATCTCGATTGGCCTGCGAGCTATGCCACCGACTGGTTCGACTACTGGTGCGTATTTCTTGCCGCGCAATATGGGCACCTGCTGGATGATGACCGCGACCTGCTGGACCCCGACCTGGCCTCGACCCTTGAACATGGATTCGGCCTGAACGCCGTGACAATCGAACGTGGCGCGATTGGCCGAACCCGGCAATGGCGCGACATGGCGCGCATGTTTGGCACCTACGATGCCCTGATCTGTCCAACAACGGCGAAGCCGGCACCTTTGACCACGGCAAAATCCCCAGGTTTTGAAATTCCCGACGAGAATGGCCGCTTGGATGGCCTGGATATGACCGCCGTGTTCAACAATGTCGCCGTCTGCCCTGCGATTGCCGTACCGAACTGGTCGCTGGAAGACGATTTGCCCACGTCAGTGCAAGTCGTCGGACGGCGGTTCGACGATCCGACTGTGCTGCGCGTCGCCGCCTGTCTCGAAAACCAGATGCCCTGGCCGCAATGGCAAGCTTCGGCAGGACCTTCTCCGCTAACGCAGGAATGAACCGCCAGTCGCGCGGTTATGCGGCTTCTTTTGCTTAATCTTTGCGAGGTTGTAGAGGTAGTTCCAGCATACGATGCAATTCCTGATGAGCCGGTTGCAGCCTTCGGCGATCTCCTGGACTTCCTTCTCGGCATGCTCAAGACCGCGGGGATTGCCGACGGCAACGGCCCGAGTGAAGCTGTTCGCGAGTTCGATCTTGCTGAGCTGCTTCTCGATCGCCTGCCGCAGTTCAACCTGATCGATGGAGCGCAGGATGAACACGGACTTGATGATCTGGCCGAAGGCCTTCGTCGCGGCGTAGAGCCTGTGCTGCCTGGAATAGGAATTCAGGCGCCGGAAGATTTCGGAAGCCGTTGCCTCTTTCAGCCTGATGGTCGCCACGAGGCGCAGCAGGTCATTCCATGACTCACGGACGGCCTTCTCGTTGACGTATTTGGCCGGCACAATCACCCATTCGGATCCTTCGTCCCTATTGCTTCGGAACTGGCAGAGGTTGTGCTTCTTCAGGTCCTTGAACCTCGGTGCATAGGATATCCCGAGAAGATGCGTGACGCAGAAGATTGCCTCCATGAAGCCATGCTCATCGGTGGATTGGATGTCGCTCCTGACAACATCGTTATGCATCAGCCCGTCGATGAAATAGCCACTTTCGCGTTCGGCCGCGCTGAACACCAGAGAGTACCAGAGAAAGCTGCGTTCATCGATGAAGGTGTAGGCGCTGACGCCCTGTACCTGCCCGAAGCACTTGAACGAATAGCTTGCGTTGAGAGAGGGCTTCCGGACCTCGAATTTCTGGCCATCGCTCGAGGTATGCAACGTCTCCGGCGATCGGCGGTAGACCTGCGGCAGTTCCATGCGTTCCATGGCGGCGATTACACGGTCGTTGGCGGCGATGATGTCATCGAGCAAGAAACGCCAGTTGACCGCGTATTCCAGTTCGCGCACCCTCGCGGGTGCGCATCTTGATGAGATCCGCTTCGAACTCGGCGAAGGTGGCAACGATGTTGAAGAACATCTTCCCCTTCGGGTCGGTGGGATCATGGACTGCCGCGCCGAGCGCGAGTTTCACGTCTCTCTTCCGCATCTCATCGGCAATGGCGCGCGCATCCGGAACGGAACGGGCCAGACGATCCAGCTTTGAGACGACCAGCATATCACCCTCGCGAAGGGCGGCGAGAGCCTGGTCAAGACCGGGACGCTCCCGGTTCGTGCCGGTCAACCCATGGTCCGTGTAGATGCGGTTTTCGTGAACGCCGAGCTCACGGAGGGCTTTCCGCTGCGCCTCCAGGTCCTGGCTGAGGGTCGAGCAGCACGCATATCCGATCTTTATGGTTTCCAAGGCCGGACTCTGTACGAATAAGGCCCCGCAATTTCATATTTCATCGTACCAGTCATTTGAGACGATTTTCGCCCTTGTTTCGCAGACGTGGAATTTCGGCTTGAACCTGTCCGTTAAACGTTGGTCTTACGGACAGCTGAAATCGGCAAACACGGGGGCAGCGTGGCTCATAGAAGCGTCCTTGGGGTGCGCCAGAGCGCTGCCCTTTTCGACCTGCCAACCGACGAGGTCGCCTTTTTGCAACACTACATTCTGGCGGATGATGACATTGAGCATCTCCGCGCGCGGAGACGACCGGAAAACCAGTTGGGCTTCGCGCTTCAACTCTGCGTCTTACGCTACCCGGGATACTTGCTGGGATCCGGTAAAATCGTTCCCGAGGAAGTTCTCAATTTCATTGGCGCCCAATTGGGCATCACAGATGACGCTCTGCTCACCTACGCCGCCCGGCGTCACCCAGCAGGAACACGTTGTCGCCTTGCGTCAGATCTGCGGCTACACAATTTACACTGGCGAACATTCGAGCCAGTTGAAGTCCTGATTGACAGGACATCAGGCCGAAATTGCGTGATCAAGCGAAGAAACTGGTGCGGTTCTTCGTGGATGAATGCCGCTGCTGGCAAATCATTCTGCCTAGCATATCGGTCATTGAAAGGCTCTGCGCCGATGCTCTGGTTGGGGTAGAGCGCCGGCGGGTGCCGACCTCGACAGCCTGCTGAGTGAGGAGGTGGATTGGCGAACCAGTCGGTTCATTTGGCTTCGTTTGTTCGTGGCAGAACACAATTCGGCCGCCATCGACCGCCTGCAAAAAACGGCCTGAGGTTCTGCAGGAGATCAATCTACCGGCAGCAATCCCTGATCGTATCCCACCCCACAGAATCACGGGTTAAGCGCGAGGGGAAGGGTTGCGCTCGATGGTGAAGCAAAACAAATGGCAGGGGTAGGACGCCCACTTGATAGCTTCCTCGTCCTCTCCCCACGAAATCGGACGAATTCTGTGCCTTTGAGGAGTAATCTGCCATGCGAAGACCGCATGTGGGTTCGGAGTCAATTGCTGCGCCCAGTTTCTCAGCTCCATTTGTGTGAAGTGGTTGACTTGCGCGGATGTTATGGTCTCGCGATTTTTGCTGCGCAGACGAAACGTGATGATTTGCATGCCGATGAAATATGTTCGGTCTTCGTAGCCGTTGTAATCGGGATTGTGCCTCACGCCCTGTTTTGCCTGGGCAATCTGGTTGACCAGCTCGTTCCAGGGACCCGAGACTTTTTTGGGGACGCCGCCGCCACGTATCTTATTTGGTGTAACAAAGGCGCGCTTGAACTCCATGAAATACTCGAATCCGTCGAAATAGGACCAGAGGTCGACACGTCCGATTCGTTCCCTGGGTAGGTCCTGGTTTGCCTGGTTTCGGTAGTCTACGCGCCGATTCACGCTCATTTCAGACTGATGCACCGGGGTGACCCGGTCCATGGCCGCGGCCATCAATGAATAAGAGCCACGCTCATTCGTCAGAAGGCCATGCTCCAAATAGTCATGGTCGCGCAAATAGAGGCGACCGTAACTGCTTGATCGGTCGGCGATGTTCTGGACGAATCGCTGCATAAAGGAATGCAATCGGGTTTGCTGGATACACTGATACCTTGTGATCGTGATGACGTTATTTGGCATTTGTGTCCTGTCGTGCTGTCGGATCTCTGCCCTGAGACCCTCATAATGGAAATGTTCCGATTACACCCTTGGAGTCGCGGCGTTTAGGTGTGGGGAGTATGCTCCATCGTGTATAATGGGAACCAAGTGAGGTATTCCGCCGGGTCAAACTTCATCGTCAATCTCCTCTGCCAGTTTCGTAGCGGCGGAGCTACGGTCTTGCAGCATTCGGGACCGGATCAGCCTCGATCCGATCTTCGTCGACATCGGAGAAATTGGTGATGACCACGCTGCCTTGAGGGAATCGCGCAACGATGTCCAGCTTGCCGCCCATCGCCTCGATGTAAGAGCGAAGATTGGACACGTACATGTCCGTGCGCCGTTCCAGCTTGGCGACAGCCGGCTGGTTCACGTTTAGGGCTTCGCCAACGGACTTCTGTGTCATGGCCCGAGCCTGCCGCAGTTCATGAAGCAGCATGGCCGCGCGAAGTTCCCCTTTCCGGGCCTCGATCCGTGCCCGACTCGTGGGAGGCAATTTGTCCGTCAATCTGGCAAAGGGATGGTGTCCGGCCATCAGATCGCTCCTTCTTCCTCGAGTTCTTTCAGATGTTCGTCATAGAGCCGGTCCGCAAGCGGCACGAACCGCTTGTAGAACCGGTCGTCGCCTGTCTTGCCGCCCCCGATCAGCAGAATTGCTGTTCGTCTCGGATCAAAGGCGTAAAATACGCGAATGGGCATACCGCTGCTCTGAATGCGAAGTTCCCGCATGTGATCGTGTCGCGAACCCTTTATCCCCGAGCATAGGGGATACGGCAATCTAGGTCCGTGCTGCTCCAGCAGTTCGACCGACGCGGCAACATCCTCCCGTTCGCTTACCGAAAGTGTTTCCCACCAGTCCTCGAACTCGTTCGTGTACTCGACGCTCCAGATCATGTTCCCGTATATTCCGTCGATGGAATGCTGTCAAGCCGAAAGGCTTCGGCTTGCAACGATCGCGTTGAAGTCACTTAATCTGTGTGCAGGTTGAATCGGGAACGGTTTTCCGGAATCGGCCGAGTAGAAAACCCACAGTGTACAAACACTCCACCAAAGTCGATTTCGGTGCCTTTCTCAAAGACTAAGAAAATCAAACCGCTTCGATTTGCGATTGAGCCGAGGCGGGTCGGGTCCAAAGTACGCTGATTGCGCGACAGACGCCTGACATGAAGCGTCCTGGTCAAACACACACAGCCTCGTCGTGCGTCCTCCTTGTTCGCCCGTTGGTGTTGCCGTTCCTTCAAATCCCGATCCTCTCGATTTCATCGAGGGATACACGGTCCGCACGCCGGTCGTAGAGCTTGGTCGTCTTGGGGTCCGCGTGGCCGGCCAGGTACTGGGCCACCTCGACCCGAGCCTCCGGATTTTCCAGGTATGCTGTAATGCCCGTAGCCCTGAAGCTGTGGTTGCAGACATCCGTCGAAATTCCTGCAACCCGGGCACGTCGCCGGAGCATTTCCCATGCGCGTTGCCTGGTGAGGCGCCGACCGGATAGCGATCCGTCACGGTTGAGCGAGAGGAAGAGGGGGCCATCACGGTCGGGGGCGATTTCGGCGGCCTCAATATAGTCCCGGAGATAGGCCTCAAGGTTGTGGTGGCAGGGAACTTCCAGCACCTTGCCGCCTTTCTCAAGCAGGCGCAGCCAGAGACGGCCGTCGGTCGTAAAGACATCCTTCACGTTCATGGCGAGTGCCGCGGAGACCCTCGCGAAGCTGTACGTCATGGTTGCGATCAAGGCGCGGTCGCGAAGGCCTCCGATGGTCTCCACCGGGATGGACCGCAGGAAGCTGCGGCACTCGGCGACGGAGAGAACCGGCGTCGTCCCGCGGCGAACGGTGTGCTTCGGACCGCGCACGGCGGCGGCCGGCGACGACGAAACCACCTGACGGACCGTCAGCCAGTCGAAGAGCCGCCGGATCCCGGCCAGCTCCTGCTTGACCGTCGGGCGCGAGGCTTCACGCATGCGTTCCTCCAGCCACACCGCGATATGGACCGGCTCGATATCGACGACGTCGTGGATTCCGTATTCCGCAAGCCAGTCGAAAAGCCGGTGCGCCGCGCGCGCGTAAGCCTGGCGGGTATTCCGATTCCGGATCTGGGCGGCGAAGAAATCCAGCCAGGCACGGCGGCCAAGTTCGCCGGCGCTGGCGACGGCGGCAGGAACGATGCCCACCGCGACGGTGGCGGATCCGGCCGCGCCCGGAGCACCGGTCTTTCGCACGATGGTCATCTTTCTGGTGCCGGCTACCGATTGATCAAATGTCGTCTCAATGACAACGGACATCGCTCCAGCCGCAAATCAGGCAAGCGCCCCAGGCGTCGGTTCTCCTCTGTGGCTTTTGCGCTGGCCGACCTCCATTGCATCGACTGCATATCCAAAGTACGTGCACTGAGCCTGGGACGGAATAATGGTTGTCCCACGGGTCAGACTCGACGCGTGGAACTGCAAGAAGGTGCCGGACGCGTGTCTCTGCGCTGCATTGGTCGCATTTCATGGTCTTCGACCTTCCCGAAACGAGGAGTACATAAACGCCGTAATGTTCGGGTCAGCCCGGATCGTAAAATGCGGCGGAAATCAGGCGGATTGTTTGGTGACCCGGCCGCGAGTTGCGCGGTTTAGGACGTCCGCAGGTCGAATCCCCCGGCGCAGATGTTGCCGTGGATGCGCAGGATTATTCTTCGAGTGATTCTGCAATTGATCTGCGATGTTGTTCGAAGAAAACATACAACCTGTCGGCCGCCTTCAAACCGACCTGGATCTCCAATTCCTGGGGTTCCGGTTCAGAACAATGATCCAGTCGCGGAACTTTGATTCGGCCGGCGTTACCAGGCCAGCGGAAATGCCGTATTTCGACAGTCTGAAAGGAATGGACAAACGAAAGGCGCGCTTCGCCACGGCCATTCGCGCCTCACCCGGCCTCGACGAGTGTGAACCGCCACCTCAACCCCTGCCGTGCCCTGCGGTCCCTCACCGTCGCGGTCCCGCAAGTGTTGCCTTCGGTCATGACAAGGACCTCGGCACTCCGAATGCTTCGTTTTCGATGTTCAATCGTCCCGGCCACACGCGCCGCTACCAAAGCTACCGGAATCGACCCCAGGATGATTCGCCATGCATGCCGTCATCGCCGGCGGAAACGGACCCGCGCTTCGGATTGCCCGCGGTCGAGATGGTAACTCGTGCATGCCAGCGCGCCGTCCGCCTGCAATTCGCAGCTGCTGCGACGCACATGGATGTGCCAGCCGTCCGAACAGGGCATGTCGTCACGGTCACGGATTTCGAGCTTCCCGGAACCACCAAACCGCCCGGTCGTCCTTCCGCGGCAGGTCGTTCCGCCACCGGACCGGAGTGTTTGCTCGCCATTGCCCGCGGCATCGAAGCACATGTCCCAGCGGTCTGCACCGAACCAGCGGTACGCGATGAATCCGCCGTGCTGCTGCGTCCGGTAGTCCGAAACGAGTTCCCAGCATCCTTCAAGAACCCGGATGTCCTGGTTCGCCCATCTTTCGAGGTTCGGGTCAGGAGCCGGAGGCGGCTCGGGTAGTGGAGGTGGCCGTGGCCTGCAACCCAGCCGTGCAAGCCGGATCTCCAGTTCCGCAACCCGGTTTTCCAACTGGGCCTGGCGGGCCAGCGTTGCCTCGAGTTGCGGGTCGTGCCCCGGTGCTTCCCTGGGGCACCCCTCCGCCATCGCGCGCCGGAATGGGAAGGCAACCCCGCACGCTTGCAGCACGTACCAGGCGGAAAACGCGCAGGCGACGGTGAGCAGGACGACCAGTCCAACGACGACGAATGGGCCACGGCGTCGGGAATACCCGGTCCCGCGTTTCATGTCATCATCCCGCTTGCGTGCGCCAACCAGGGCAGGATTATGAACTCGCCGAAAGAGCGTTGTCCAGCACGTGTTTCAGTACCTGGGGTCTATCGAAGGCAGCGCGGTGAAGTTCAGCCGCTCTATCTTCTTTGTCGTCTCGTGGCTTTGAATTACGTTCCATCGACACTCATCGCCGACCATTGCGCGACGTACATGCCTTGCAAGGTCATCTGCCAGGCCTTGCAACCTGTTGATCCTGAATGAGAGACACCGGCAGTGCGTCTGGCAGAAATCCCTTTTTTCCGAATCCGCAGGTAATGCCCAGGTCCCTCAGCCGGAGACAGAGCACATCGCTTTTTTCCATACAACCGGTTTCGAGCAACGATGACGGAAGACATTCGAGGTGTCGCCCGATTCCCTCGATGTCCGAACTCATCTCGTCCGGCATGAACGGCATTGTTTTTGCCGACGGTTCGATCCGGATTCCCCAATCCGGTTCGTGTGAGCCAATAGGAGGAGGAAGCAGAAGTGGCGGGGTTGTTGCGACGCTGTATTCACCTTCCGCGAACGCACAAGCCTGCCAGCCGTGACCGTTGGCAAGGTGCCGAAGCGCTGCCTCTTCGAGAGCGGCGATGGATTTTTGCGGCCTGTTGAACGAAGATTCGATCGACACATGGCTTCCACGCACTCGAACTTCTTCATGTCGTCGCACAATCTGCACGTGATCCGGACCGCTGATTCCGGAAGCGGCACGCTGTGCTGATGAACGAACACGACGGAATGGAACGGGTCATAAGGGCCATACGCTACCTGCCGGACTGTTGGGGCCGTGGCCGTGGAGATGTGGAGCGGGAGCTGGAATTCTTCCGCACGAACAGATTACGCATGCGCTATCGAGCCCTGAAGGACCGCAATCTCCCGATCGGCAGCGCCGTGCCCGACGCCGCGAACAAGAGCATCGTGACAAAAGGATTCAAGGGTTCAGGCATTCGATTGAGCATGGAGGGCCGCCAGGCGATCATGACCTTTCGGGCACTGATCCTCTCGGGCCGGTTCGACCGCGCGTGGAACGCTCTCGCGGCAAACGACAACGCGAATCCAACCCGCCAGGTCCTCGCAGCATGAGACCGAAAACGTCGCCACGTTTGATTTACACCCGCCGTCTCTTCCGCCTTGGTAATCTTCGTCAGAACGCGATCGAGCTCGGGATTGCCAGTCAAGGTCCGGTCGAAGACAAACAGGGGCGCGGGGCAGTGTCGTTCCGGATTGCGAAAGCGAGATCCATCAACACCGACCAACGAACGCGCAGGCAAGAGCAGGTTTGCCAACCTGGGCGGCAGTCCCGCCTTCCTTTCCCAGCGGAAGAAGCAAAATGTCTTCGGCGAAGCTCAAAATTGCAGATCGGTTCCAGTGGCATTGCGACGCCAATGTCATCATCTGATTGGCGGTTTTTCACTCAAGTGCTTGAGGCGCCTTGCCGGGATCCATCCGAGAGTTCGGAATGAATCATCCTGTTGACGACGTTTTCAAGGATTCTGGAGACGTTATTGTCGAAGCCGTTCCAGGGAAGGCTGCCACAAAAGGTGATGGACCCCGTCGAAAACACTGAACCTCCAGCGGGCAAATCGAAATACACCATGTCCGCCCTGAGCAGATTGCCGATGGGTTCCCCGGGCCAGTTGGTCAAATGGGTCAACTGTTCCTCGTGAACCAGGATCGGGCGATCCTTGTGCCCCTCGGAACTGGCAAGAACGACGACATTGTCCGGAGAACCCAGGCGGGGGTCGACGCGATCCATCTCGAACCCCGCCGCGCCACCGCCACTGAAACCGAAATCTCCGATGACGTCACCGTTTACGCCTTCGAATATCCAGTCATACGCAGGGTCGAAACACTTCCGCCGGTAGTGTGATCCGTGGAACTCGCCTTGCGCGGTGAAACCTATTCCGACGAGTTCTTGCGGAGGACGGCCACGCCTGCGCCAAAGTCCGCCATACGCACCGTCGAACGCATTGAAATACTCGCCCGGCTCCGCGGCCCAGGCCCGTATGCCACCTTCCGTGCGGCGGATTTCGATGGCGCCCGTCTCGGTTTCGTGCAGCGCGATCCGCCAATAGAATCCGTTGCCGCCCAGATACATGAGGTTGCCCCCGGAATCGCGGTAACCCTGCAGTGCGTCCAGCGTTCGATCCGTATGGTACTCCGGGTGGCTCGTGGTCATGACCGCTCGGTAGTCCGCGAGGCACGCCGAACCCTCCTCGTGCAGTTCCCGATCAGTGATGACATCGTAAGCGATGCCCTTGGCGTGCAGCCAGGAAATCAGGTGGCTGTCCGCCTGGAAGTGACGCAATCCCGAGCACTCCGAATTCCCGAACGTCCGGTAGCCGGGCCGCAGGTTGAACAACGGTCGCCTGTGGGAGGCATGGCAGATGCCGGAGCCATCCGAATGGACATTGTAGGTCGAGAGACCATAACTGCGATATTCCGCCGGATTGTACGGATATGCATCCCATTCCCGGTTGCGGTCCTGCCAGGACGGATCGTAGTCAGGCCGTGCGTGATTGCCGTAAACCACGTAGGTGAAGGTCGGGATCAGCACGCACAGGTTCGCACGCGGCTTTCGCCTGGAGGGGCAAACGTAGAAGGGCATGGCATCCCGGTGCTCGCCGCACGAAATGCGCATCACGTACACGCCGCTCGGAAAATCCCCGGGAACACGGAAAGTGAAATCGGTCTCCCATTGAAAATCGTATATGTCGTCCTCGTGGAAGTGGATTGCACCATAGTGTTCGGGAGCGTGCCGCCAGCACATTTCCGTTGCGTTCCAGCATGAGCCGGTCACCGCGCGCGCCGGAAGGTTGACGAGGCGGGCATCGATCTGGTTCGTGCTCGAATCGCGGATCGTCGTGGTGGAGATGTCCCTGGAAAAATCCCACTGAGCGATTACGGATCGATCGGATCTTTCGGTCCCGCGATAGAGTCCTGGCGCTTCGATCTTGCCATTGAAGTGCTCGCACGCAGTGCCGTTTTGCATCCGGGCCGCGATACTTGCACGCTGGTGGACTTCCCCCTTCGCCAGGTCGCACCTCTCGGAATAACGCACTTCGTTCGGAAAGGCGGTTCCAAGTTCCCGTTGACGAATGAAAAGCCTGCCCGATGCGGAATCAAATCCCGCTTCGAGCTTGTACCACCGGCGCAGCCTGATGCCGGTCGGTGCGTAAACAACTCCCTCGCCGACCGAAATCGCCGACGCCCCCTCCCCCGAAACAAAGAGTTTGACGTCACCGACGCTCAGGATCGTTTGCCGGGTTTCCCTGGCGAGGGTCGGGAAGATGGTTGCGGCCATCAGGAACCCGTCGCCAGGCCGCAGCAACACCCGTTTATCCGTCACCGCGTAGGATCCCGGGTAGAACGGTTGGTAGCGTGACGGAAATGCCCGTTCCGCGAAGGCCTCCTCCACGGGCTCCTCGACCATTCCCATCCCGGCAGGATTCGGATCGGCGCTGATTGAGCGTGTCAGCCAGGCAGTGAACGGCTCGGTGCCGGTTGACGAGACCTTGAACCCGATGGTTTCCCCCGGCCGCACCGACAAGCGATCAGAATATCCCGCCAGCGGCACGATTCCGTCGTCTCTTTCCATAGTGCTAATACACTCGCTCTCCGTAAACCAAGTCGGGAAGGAACGTGACCCACTCGGAGAAGAATACAAGGATGAAGATCATCGCGATATAGGGGATCAACAACGGCAACACACCCAAGGAAATCTGCTCGATCGAAGTCCTGCTGATACGCGCGGCAACAAACAGGTTCACACCGATTGGCGGCGTCAGGAACCCGAGTTCGCAGGTCATGACGGTGAATATGCCGAACAGGATCGGATCCACCCCCAGGCTTGTGACAAGGGGAAGAAAGACCGCGGTAAAGATGATGATCTGGGGAATGCTCTCCAGCCACATGCCGACCAGGATGTAGAACACGCCGATCAGGAGCAGCACCAGCCAGGGATACGCCGTCAACTCCTCGAACAGGGCGAGGATTGATTGCGGAATGTCGTAGAGCGTGACCAACTGCCCGAATGCCTTGGTGGACCCAAGGATGAACAGCACCGTACCAATCACGATGGCGGTAAACCTGAAGGCTTCAAACACCTTCTTGAGGGTCAGGCCCCGATAGACGAACAGGCCGACAAACAAACCGTAAAATACGGCCACGCCCGCCGCTTCGGATGGAGTGAAGACGCCCGTATAGATTCCGCCGAGTATCAGGACAGGCGCAAACACCGCCCATTTCCCGTCCCACAATGCTTCGAGAAGCGGCCGCCACCTGAACGTTTCACCGACGCCGCCATAGTCGTTGCGCAGCGCAACGATGAACGTGACCAGCATCAGCAGCAAACCGAGGGCAATCCCGGGGAGAATGCCTGCAAGAAACAGGCGTGGAATGGATTCGTCCGAAACAAGCGCGTAAATGATCAGCAGGTTGCTCGGAGGGATCATGCTGCCAAGCGCGCCGGCTGCTGCGGCAATTGCGCCGGCGAACCTCGGCTTGTAGCTTTCCTCGATCATGGCCGGAATCGTGATCGACCCGATTGCAGCCGTTGTTGCGGGGCCGGACCCCGAAAGCGCGGCGAAAAACATGCAGGCGACCACGGTCACGAGACCCAACCCGCCCTTGTAGGCACCGACTAGCCTGTGGGCGATGGCGACCAGTTTTTCCGACATGCCGCCATGTTCCATCAACTGTCCCGCCAACACGAACAACGGAATCGTCACCAGGGGAAATGGTTCGAAGGCTGTCCAGGCAGACTGGGCCATCAAGGTAAGCGGAATGTCGGCGATCAGTATCCCGGCAACCGTCGCGATGCCGGCAGCAAACGGAATCGGCACCCCGATGGCCATCGTGAAGACGAAGACGGCCGCCATGACCAGGGGGCCGTTCACAGCGGCAGTCCTTTCCAGCCGGATCTGCCCCAGCGCCAATAGACCTGCAGCATCCGGAACGCCATCAGGACGAAGCCGGCCGGGATGAATATCTGGACCCATCTCTGCTCGATACCAAGGCCGGGAGTAATGTAGGTTACTTCAAACAACAGTTGGGTAAACAGGACCGTCTGGTGAACCATGAACCAGACGAAGCCGAACCACGCTGCGTCGGCGAGAACGATGCAGGTGATCTGCAAAGGTCGCGGCAGGGCATTGACCAGCATCGTTATGCGTATGTGTGCACGTTCGCGGACAGCCAAAGAAGCGCCGAGGTAGACGGCGAAAATCATGCCGAAAACGGCGGTTTCCTCGGCCCAGGCGCTCGCTGATGTGAACACGAACCGCAGAATGACCTGGACCATCACGCTGCCGGCGACGACGGCCAGGCTGATCATGCAAAGAACGTCTTCAAAGTACCTGTCGAGTATGGAAAGCAAGACCATCCCCTTGCCGCAGATCACCCCGGTTCAATGTGCGGGTTCGCCGCTTTGCCGCTGACGTGACGTTAGCAAGGCAGGACGGGCCGTTTCAAACCGAAGTTTGACTCCGGCCCGTCCCCCTCCCAAGGAGGACTTGGCGGGTTATTCCGCGGCTGTCCGGATGGCAGCCAGCAGATTCCTGAAGTCGTCGCCCTTTTCCGCCGCGTAGCGATCCTGCACCCGCTGTCCCGCGGCAATGAAGTCGGACTTGTCGAAGTCGGTCGTCTGCATGCCGCCCTGCCCCTCCGTCGTGAGGAATGCCCGGATCTCCGAGATCTGCCTGGACATTTCCTCCTTGTGGAAGACGCCCGCATCGAAGGCAGCCTTCAATACAGCCTCTGTCTGGGCATCGTCGAGCTTGTCCATGATGCGCGGGCTGGCAAACAGGGGGGACATGTAGGAGAAGTGCTCGAGCTGCGTGAAATAAGGCATGATCTCGTAGAACTTCTGCGACTTGATGAACGAGGTTCCGTTGTCTGCGCCGTCGACAGTTCCCGTCTGGAGCGCGGTTGGCGTGTCAGCCCAGGCGAGCGGAATCGGCGCTGCCCCGAACTCCTTGAACGTATCGATCATGACCTGGTTCTTCGGAACGCGAACCTTTAGGCCCTTCATGTCAGCCATGGTCTTGATCGGCTGGCGCGAATTGTAGAAGTCGCGGTCCCCGACAAAGCCGTAGGTCAGGAGGTGAACCCTGGTTGCCGCCTTGAGTTGTTCGGCGAATTCCCGCCCGACGTCGCCCTCCAGAACCTTGTAGGCATGTTCTTTGCTCTGAAAGATGTACGGCAGGACGAACGCGTCCATCAGCGGGAAGTGCGGTGACACGTTGTTGCCGGTAATGATGTACATATCGACCGTGCCCAACTGCATCGCCTTGAATGCCTCGTCTTCCGTCAGGAGTTGCGCACAGCAACGCACCTTCACGTCGATACTGTCTTCGGAATATTCCTCGGCCAGCTCCTCGAACTTGTCGGCCAGAACGGCATAACTGCTGGTATTCGCTGCCGCGTAGCCGAGATTGATGGTCAGGTCGGCCGCACCCGCGGTTCCGCCGCCAAGGATCAGCCCTGCCGCCGCCACGGCAGTGGAGGCAACCTTTCGAGCAATTCTTGCGAACATCCTTTTCCTCCCTGTTGTGAGTGCGAGGAAAATGTCGCATGTATCCTAATGCAAGTATAATATCAAATTGGGTTATATTGATGCCGTTGTGATATCATGAATTTCGGCCTGAGACATATCCGGTATTTCGCGGCTGTCGCTGAAGAGCTGCATTTCCGGCGTGCCGCCGAACGGCTGAACATGGCGCAGCCGGCGTTGAGCCGCTCCGTCAAGCACCTGGAAACCCAGCTCGGCGTACAACTCCTCGAGCGTTCCAACCGGCATGTCAGGCTGACCCACGCCGGCAGGGTGTTTTTCGAGGGCTGCCAGGAAGTGCTTGAGACGATGGAGGGCGTGATCGCGCGGACGAACAAGGCGACGACCGGGGAGCTCGGCCACCTGGTTGTCGGCTACACGGATTTCGCCGTCTGCGGAGAATTGCCCGCGATACTCAGGGACTTTCACGAGCGGCACCCCGACATCACGATCGAGCCCGTGCACGGCTTTACGGCCGGGCAGTTGGAAAAGCTCAAGACCGGAAAACTCGATTTCGGATTCCTCACGGGCCCCATCAACCATACGGAATTCGCGAGCGTGACGGTTCAGGACGATCCGTTCGTCGCCGTGCTCTACGACAGCCATCCGCTGGCCAACAGGAACGGCGTCGAGCTGGGCGAGCTTGCCGAAGAACCGTTCGTGCTCGGCAACCCGAGCGGTTGGCAACATTTCAACGATCACCTTTTCAGGATTTGCCGTCACGCCGGATTTGCCCCGGAAATCGCGCAGTACGCATTCAACTCGGAAGGAATCTTCGGCCTGATCGCTTGTGAGATGGGCATCACCATTCACACGACATGCGCGGAAAACATCTTGCGAAAGGGTCTCGTCCTCCAGCCCATCAAGGATCTCGACGCAACCTTGCCGACAATCGCCGCCTGGAGGAATGCGGAGGTCACATCGACGCAACAGCTGTTTGCGGAGTTCCTGGTTGAACGAATCTGATGGCGTGCGCGGCCAACCGCGGCGCCGGATATCGGCAGAATGCTGCAAGGCCGCAATCATGAATGGCACGTTTGCGGATGACAGCTCATCACGAAACGATCGACTCGATCTGTCTTCGGGGGCTTCCGCCTTGACCATTGTGTTCCATGCGCGCGCAACCCGGAACAGCCTGGCAGCGTCCGGCAGCGGTTTGAAACCCGCCGCAAAATCCGGTTGAGAGGCGCCCACGCTTGTCCGCGGTGTCCGAAGGACCGGTCCGCGACGATGGTGGCGTGCACCGGCTTCCCGGGGCGCAGGATGGTGCGCGCGTGACGACCAGTCGTGGCCCCGGGGACCTCGCCAATATCCCGGAACCCTTGCCCGGATCCGATCTCGCAGTGATGGCGCGAAGTCTCGGAAACGTCCGTACGGAGGACCAGGCCAAAAAAAATAGGGGCGCGGCACGGTCGATGACGACCGGATCAATGCCTGGTGCGTTCTTCGAACACCGTGACGATGTCCCGTACGGTCGGAAAGGTTTCGAGTCAGGCATCAAGCTGTTCGAACGCGGCAATGCGAACCGCGGCACCGGGCCGCACCGAGATCCGGAAGACGGCTGATCTCGGTCTGGCAGTCCCGGCAGTCGAACCGGGCAACGCGCTTTGGACCAGGCATCTTCCGCCCGTAGGTTCCGTGACGGATCAGCCCGCAGTCGCGCCCGCAATGGCCTTTCTCCCAGCCCATGACACTCATCCTGATTGTCGCGCTGCGCCAGATCCCGGATCGTTCGCAAGGGGTTGCCCCGAGACAGCGGCGACACCAGGTCCGCGTCGACGGAAAGGCTTCCGCTGCTCTCGTCCGTGCCCCGCGTCGCTGACCCGGCACCTATCACCCTCAACCCGGCCAAACACGTCACGCGATTGAACTCAAACCGGCTCGACAGCGGTTCCGAAAGGTTCGCGGCGCCCGACATCTCCATGTCCCGGCGGTCGATCACGATGACGACGCGCGCTTCCACCTCGTCCGGTGGCGGAACCAGGTAAGCCGCAGCGGCGATCACCAGTGCCGTAGCGAGACGGGGCGGCAACGGCATCCTGTGAGAAAAAACCGTCGGAAAAGAATAGATCGCACGAAATGTAGGCATGCCAATGCCTTCCGTCCGTACCAACAGTTTGACCATGACACGGTGCAATTGCAAGAATTCGAGAACTTCCCGAATCCTCTGTTCTGGCGGACATGGCCACCTTTGCTTTCCAGTGGAAAAAGTCGACCCACTTCCAGTTCTTGAAGCAGCGATCAATCCGGAGTCTCTACCATGTTTGTCATTCGCAGGTCAGGCTGCGGCTGGAGCCCGCGAAAACCCGACAAACGGGACAGCAGATAGCGGGTCGCAAAACAAGACAAGACGTTCAGGTTGATCCGGTGCCGGCACTTCTGGCTGGTGACCCGGCGCACCCTCTGACAGTTCTTCGAACCCTGCCCCCACATGCCTTGCAAGCAGGTCGGCCGCCTCCGTGGATTCGATCGATCGCCCGCGCCGTTCCAACTGCGTGATCCGCAATGTATCTTCCAACAGCTTGACCTGCTGTCTGACAGCCTGGGCCATTACATCACCAACAATTCATCGGCCGCATCACGAATTGAATTTCATGCCCGTGCCCGAAGTGTTGAGGCCGCGGGCGAGCCTAGCGTCCTACCGGTTGCGCCTGACGCTTGCGGGCGGCCTGGGACCTGATCTCGCGCGGGGTCAGCCCTTCGGACCTTTTCAGCGTCTTCGCCAGATGTGCGCCATCGACAAATCCCGTTGCGTGGGCAATTTCAGTGACTGACCACATGGTCTGCGAGAGCAAATCGAGAGCCCTGTCGATCCTGATGGCCAGGTAGATCCGGCTCCCAGATTTCCTGGTCGCCGCGATGAACAGCCTGTCCAGCTGGCGCGTGGACAGGCCGACCATGCCGGCAATTGCGGTAAGCGGCACGGGGTCCGGGACATTTGCGTTCATGACATCGATGGCCTGCGCAACCCTTGGATCCGCAGGGCGCGAAACCACGAACTGCGATGGCGGCGGCGCAGACGGATGACGCGTGTGGTCCAGCAGGACCCCGGCGACCGCTCTCCGGGCAAGCCGTCGCCCGAAATGGCGATCCAGGAGCAGTGCCGCCAGGTCAACGCCGACGGCCCCGCCAAGAGACGTGATCCTGTTGCCGTCCTCGACGATCAGTTGCCCTGAACGGAACCTGACGCCCGGGAACTGCCGTCTCCACCCGGGCAAGGTCGCAGCGGCCGAGCAGGCCTCGCGGCCGTCGAGAAAACCGAACCGCGCCAGTGTCGCGACGCCGTTCCCGATCCCGACCAGCGGCACGTCTAGGCGGTCGGCCGACTGGATGTAGCGCTGAATGCTGTGCTCCGGCATGCCGAGCCGGTCACGATAGTCGCCGATGATCGCCAGGTAGCTGAATTCCTCGGGCCAGAGTTGTGCGCTTTCGGTCGTCAGCGATCTTCCGCAGATCGAAACGGCCGGCTTGCCCGCCGGTGACATCAGGACAGACTGGCAGGATTCCCTGCCCAGCTGTTCGGTCGCGCACTGCAGGGTATCGGCAAGAGTCGCAACGCTGGAAAGCCGGTAGTCGGCCAGCAGCAGAACGCCGACTGTCAGGGCTCTCGGTTCATGTGCCACGGCATCCCACCGGGTTCAGGTGTCAGATGTCCGAATATTACCGAATCGTGTCTATCTTGCACAAGACGTCACATGGGCAGACCTGCTATCCTGAAACCAACCGAAGACATGGGAGGACACCAACATGAAACTTGACCATCTCCAGATACTGAAATCCGGAAGCTGGGTATCGGCGTTCGCAGGGGCGGCATTGCTGGGCGCTTCAACCGCCGCCGTTCCCCAGGAATTCGACTGGAAACAGCAGGAAGGCAATTCCGTCAACGTCCTGCTTGTCTCGCACCAGTTTGTCGAGGCGCTGAAGCCGCTGGTACCCGAATTCGAGGAAATGACCGGTTTGACGGTCAATCTCGACGTGCTGGCCGAACAGGCCGCATTCGAAAAGCTGCTGGCCGACCTGTCGTCTCAGGTTGGGTCGATCGATGTGTTCATGACATCGCCCCTGAACAACTGGCAGTATGCGACCGCTAACTGGCTGGAGCCACTGGATGAGTTCATCGGCAACCCGGCCCTGACCCACCCGGATTACGATGTCGGCGATTTCTTCCAGGGTGTCCTGAACTCGAACCGTTGGACCAGGGTACCGATGCAGGGCATCGGCGAAGGCCCCCTCTGGGCGCTCCCGATCAATTCGGAAAGCTACCTGATGGCCTATCGCCCGAGCGTCTTCAAGGAACTTGGCCTGGAGGTTCCCGAGACCTACGACGAGCTTCTGGCCATTGCCGACAAGCTCGATACGGGATCGGCGGAATTCGGGCTGATTACCCGGTTCGACAAGTACTGGGACCTGCCCTATCTGACCTTCGGCACCATGCTGCAGTCCTATGGTGTCGAAATGATCGATTCGGACGGCAACCTGCAAATCTGTTCCGATGCCAGCGTGCGGGCCACGGATGACTTCGTGACCCTGATCAAGACCGCATCGCCCGAGGGTGCCGGCGCGTTCACGTGGTACGAGGCCCTCCAGGGGTTCGCTTCCGGCCAGTACGCCCTGTCGCTGAACGAGGCGGATTTGTTCGCGCCGGTTTACCAGGACGCCGAGCAGTCGGAGGTTTCGGATGATGTCGGTTATGCCCCGACCCCGCTGGGGCCGGACGGCACGCGCAAGGCGGGGGCCTGGATCTGGTCGATGTCGATCAATGCCGCTTCGAAGAACAAGGATGCGGCATGGCTGTTCCTGAGTTGGGTGACGTCCAAGGACACCATGATCGCCACGCACCTTGCCGGAAACATGAACCCGGTACGCGCATCTGCATGGGAAAACCCCGACGTGGCTGCGATGGTCAACAGCTGGGGCGAGATGCCCGGGCAATATAGCGACGTGACGGCGACGATGGCCGAAGTTGCCGCGGTTCGCTTCCCGCCGCATCCGGAGTTGACCCGGATGCTGGACCGTTGGGCACAGGCTGTCCAGGAGGTCTATTTCAACGGAACCGATACCAGGACTGCGCTCTGCGAGGCGCAAGATGATATCGCGAGAATGTTCAACTGAGCATTGGGCCCACCGGCCGCGGTCGACTGACCGCGGCCGGTTGAGTCGATAGTTCCAAACCATCGCCATGGATAATCTCTCGAGCCGCAGGATGTCGGCCAGGACGACCTATCTCCTGTTGTTTCTGCCGGCGCTGGCCATGCTGGCCCTCGCGCTCTACCCGTTTGTCCAGGGCGTGTTGACGGCCTTTTCCGATCGCAAGCTCTATTATGACAGCAGTGAATTCATCGGCTTCCGGAACTTCATCGACCTGTTCGCCGACGACGAGTTCCGCGACAGCATCTTAAGGACGCTGGCATTCACCGCCGGCGTGGTTTTCGTGCAGATCCCGCTTGGCCTGGGCATCGCGCTGCTGCTGCTGGGTCAAAGCTGGTTTCAGCCGATCCTGCGCAGCACCCTGGTCTTGCCGCTCCTGATCCCGCCTGTCGTGGCCGGGTTGATGTGGAAGACGATGATGCAGCCGCAAAGCGGGATACTGAACTGGCTGTTGTCCAACGTCGGCATCCCGCCCCAGACGTGGCTTTCGCACGTCGATACGGCGCTGCTCTCGGTCATATTGATCGACACATGGGTATTCACGCCGTTTGCCGCGCTGATCCTGCTGGCCGGGCTGCAGTCGATACCGCCCGAACTTGACGAGGCCGCGCGCGTGGACGGGGCCGGAGCGTTGTTGATATTCCGCGCAATCCAGTTGCCCTGGATCGTCCCCTTCATCGTTCTGGTTGCCCTGTTCAGGGTGACGGACAGCCTGAAGAGCTTCGAGCTGTTTTACGCAACAACCCGCGGCGGCCCGCTGAACGCCACGCGGACGATGCATATCATGGCCTACGAGGAAGCATTCCGGTGGTCGAGCGTGGGCAAGGCGATGGCGGTGGTCTTCGTACTCTGGCTCATGTCATACTTCATCAGCATGTTCCTGATGGCCAGGTGGGAGCGGCGGTCAGGTGTTCACCATGCATACGGCTAGGTTGACCCGAAACGCCGCGCGCGCGTTGGCGCAGGTGCTGTTCATCGGGTTTTTCGTGTTCCCGATCATCTGGATTTTCATGATGTCGCTCAAGAACTTCCGCGACATCATCTCGTACCCGCCGAAGTTTCTCTTTTCTCCGACCCTGCAAAACTACCAAGAAACGATTTTTGGTGCGGACGGGACTCTGCGGGCCGGTGAATTGCCGGAATACGTCAGGTTCCTGCTGAACTCGCTGATCATATCCGGTGGAGCCGTGTGCCTGGCCGTTCTGCTCGGCATTCCCGCAGCCTATGCGTTGGCGCGCGGCGGACTTCCCTGGCGCAAGCACATCGCGTTCACGTTCCTTTCGTTCCGGTTTGCGCCCGAGTTGATGGTCATCCTGCCGATGTACCTGATCTATACGCAGATCGGACTTTATGACACCTATGTCGGAATGATCCTTTCGCATCAACTCATCTGCCTGCCGCTGGTAATCTGGATCATGATGAGCTTTTTTCAGGACGTTCCCATCGAGATCGAGGAAGCCGCCCGGATCGACGGTGCGAGCATAATGCTGACGCTTCGGGCGGTGATCCTTCCGATCTCGGGACCGGGAATTGCCAGCGCGATGATCATCGCCTTCATCTTCAGTTGGAACAATCTGATCTTCGGGCTGGTCCTTGCCGGCCCGAACGCGAGGCCCGTCACGATGGGGATATTGCAGGCAATGACCTTCGATCAGATCAAGTGGGGTCTCATGGCCGCCGCCGCCATGGTCTCCGCCGTGCCGGGAATGATCGCCGCGACCTACTTGCAGAGGCACATCACGCGGGGCCTGACGATGGGAGCGGTCAGATGACAGGGCTTGACGTTCTTTCCGTCGGCGCCTGGGCGCTTTTCGACTACATCCTGCGCGCCGATCACTACCCCGAAGAAGGCGAAACGGTCGAACTGAAAATGCCGTCGAAGCTGCTGCATACACGGTTCTTCGGTGATTGCTCGGCGAATCTCGCGGCCGCGGCCGCGGCGACCGGGGTCAATGTTGGCCTGGGAATGGTGGTTGGCGACGACTTCAACCGCTACGGCTATCGCGCGCACCTGCTGGAGCTTGGCGTTGACCTGAGCGGCGTTGACGTACGCAGTGACGCCGACAGCGGATATAATTTCAACATTTCCGACAATCGCGGTCGCGGCATGTGTTTTTCGCATCTGGGCGTGGCCGCGGACCAGAGCGACTGGGCGCCGCCTCTCGAGCAGATCGAATACTCCAGGGTCGTCGCCGTCAGCGAGAAATTCTCCTCCTACACGCTGGCCACGATTCGCCATGCGCGGGACCAGGGCAAGACGACCGTGATCAATGGCATGGTCGGTACCGCCAATCAGGAGGCTATGAAATTCCTGCAGGAGGCAGACTACCTATTCATTTCGGAAAAGGAATGCAAAGCCCTGCTCCTTGTTCTGGACATGCCCTCGGCCAAGGACCTGTTGAAGACCGGTCTGTCCACGCTGGTCGTAACCCGCGGCTCCGAAGGCAGCCGCTGGATCACCGGAGAGGGAGAGTTTCATTGTGACGCTGTCCCCTGCGCGCGAATCCAGGACACGACCGGCGCGGGTGATTGCTTTGCCGGGACTGCCATCGGGTTGATCGCGCAGGGGGCGTCATTGCAGGAGGCTGCCCGGATCGCCGCCGCGGCCGCCAGTTACGTCGTGGAGAAATGGGGCTGCCAGACCAACCTGGTCGGCCGCGAAAGGGCCGAACGGCGCGCGAAGATCTATTTCGAGAAAGGTGCGTGAATTGAAAGTCATCGATACCCATATCCATTATGGGACCGATCCGAATGTCGCGGCACACACCTGTTGCCCGAACCTGATAGCCGGCCGCCCCGACAGCGTGATCGACTTCCTTGACAGTCAGAATGCCAGTCATGGCGTCCTCTTCCCCCACGATCGGGTGATGAGCCCGCCGTGGGACGCAGACTACGACAAGGCGAACACGCAGGTCGGCGAAGCGGCATCGAAATACCCCAACCGGATCGCCGGCCTTGCCCGCATCAACCCCACGTTCGGCGCGGAGCATACCCGGAACCTGATCGACAAATACGTGGCTGAATGGGGATGCCGCGGCTTGAAGCTCGTCGCCGGCTACGACTTTTACCGCCCGAACGACCTTTCCGTCGTCGGCCCGATGCTGGACAAGTGCCGCGAGCATGATCTGACCGTACTCTTCCATTCGGGTGATGCGCCGCGCGACCTTCCCTATCTTCAGGCGCAGGCGGCAAAATCCTATCCGGATGTCCGCTTTGTCCTGGCGCATATCGGCATGCATTCCTTCCTTTGGGAAGCCATCATCGCCTGCCAGGAATACCCGAACATAACCGCGGACATGTCCCAGGCATTTGCCTTCGACATCAAGACCTTCGTCGCCAATGTCGGGGCCGAGCGGCTGACGTACGGTTCGGACGCGCCGTACCAGTCGACAGCGGTCGAGCAACTCAAGCTGCGCGAGATCGGTCTGACCGACAGCGAGCTTGAAATGGTCTTCAGGACAAATGCGCGACGAATCTGGCGGTTCGGGACCAGCGAAACGATTCGGAAGGCTGGATAGATGGGCGGCAAGGCAAACAAGCTCGAAGCGCTGACGGGAGTGAACAAGCCCATCATCGGGATGGTGCATGCCCTGCCGACCCCGGGTTCGCCGCGGGCGCTCAATTGCAGTATCGACGCCCTGATCGAGCACGGGCTGGCCGAAGCCGGGCGGCTGAAACAGGGCGGCGTCGATGCGCTCCTGATCGAAAACGCCGGCGACGTCCCCTTCCGGCGCCCTGAGAACATCGGCTTCGAAACGGTCAGTGCAATGTCGGTTCTCGGCCGCGCGGTGGTCGATGAGTTCGACTTGCCGGTGGGTTTCAACATTGTCGCCAATGCAGCGAAGGCATCGCTGGCCTGCGCCAAGGCAGCTGGAGCTCAATTCATCCGGGTCAACCAGTGGGCGAATGCCTATGTCGCCAACGAGGGGCTGATCGAAGGTGCCGCGGCCGAAGCACTGCGCTATCGAGCGTGGATTGACGGCGATGATATCGCGATCCTGGCGGATGTTCATGTGAAACACGGGGCTCACGCGATCATGGCCGACCGCAGTATCGTCGAACAGGCCCGTGATGTGGCGTTCTTTCAGGCCGATGTCGCCGTCGCAACCGGCCTGCGCACCGGGCATGCGACAGATGTAGGGGAAATCTCCCTGATCCGCGAAGGCGGGGGACTGCCGACCGTCGCAGGCAGCGGAGTCACGCCGGAAAATGCCGCCGAGATCCTGGCCCACGCGGACGGGGCCATTGTGGGCGTCTCGTTCAAGGACGACGGAACCATGTGGGACATCACCAACGTGGATCGTGTTCGACGCCTGATGGACGTCGTGCGGAAGGTACGACTGGATAGCGCGTGAGCTCGATCTCGCTATCCGGCGTCAGCAAGTATTGGGGCGACACCGTCGGTGTCAGGGATCTTTCGCTCGACATCGAAGACAAGGAATTCCTGGTTCTGCTCGGGCCGTCGGGCTGCGGCAAGACCACGACGATGCGGATGGTGGCCGGGCTGGAGAAGCCAAGCACGGGAACAATCCGTATCGGTGACCGGGATGTCACCGATCTCGACCCGCGCGAACGCGATGTCGCGATGGTATTCCAGAACTACTCGCTCTATCCGCAAATGACGGTTGCGCAGAATATCGGGTTTCCTTTGCGCGCACGCGGCGTGAGGCGCAACGAGCAACGAGAAAGAATCCACAGTGCTGCCAGGTTGGTGGAATTGTCTGATTACCTTGGCAGGAAACCCGCGGCGCTATCGGGCGGCCAGCGCCAGCGTGTGGCCCTGGCCCGGGCGATTGTCCGGTCGCCGGCTGCATTCCTGATGGATGAACCGCTGTCGAACCTCGATGCACGTCTCAGGATTTCGATGCGCGGCCTGATCAAGCGCCTGCACCGGGAAGTCGGGACTTCGACGATCTATGTGACGCACGACCAGCTGGAGGCCATGACTCTTGCCGACCGCATCGTGGTCATGCGTCATGGCGAAGTCGAGCAGATCGGGACACCAAAGGAGATCTACAACAATCCGCGTACGGCCTTTGTGGCGGGATTCGTAGGGTCGCCTTCCTGCAACCTGCTCGATGGCATGATCGAAAACGGCGTGTTCAGTACCGAAGGAATCTCGCTGGCGGCCCACTTGAAGCCGGATCACGCAAAGGCGACCCTGGGGATACGTCCCGAGGCGATATCCGTGGCGGAAGGCGCAGAGGCCGAGCTTCACGGGACCGTTTTCGCCATTGAAGTGACCGGGGACGCGACGCTTGTGACCGTTTCTGTGGGAGAGCAAGAGCTCATTGCCAAGCTGGATGCGGACTGCACTCTTGAACCTGCGCAGCCCGTGTCGCTGAAAGCCGGACAGCGAAGGTTCTTTTTCGACGGAGAAACCGGCTTGGCGATATGATGGAGTCGCCTTCTGAATCGAACTGGCGCCGGTCATGCTTCGCGCGGACCAGCAATCCGAAACGCGGGTTTGCGCTGGGCGTCGAACGGTTCCCAAGCGACCTCCTCAATGCGTCAGTCAAGGGCGCTGCGGCTGTCGAACCTCTCCTGCGACAGGATCGCGGCTATCCGTGAAAATGCCGCCTCGTCCCGCGAGGTGCGGCTGTTCTGGGAGAGTGCCGTAATTGGGGGCGACATACGGCAGCAAGACCGCATTGTTCAGTCAAATCCGTCATGACATGGTAGGGCTGGGTTCGGGGTAAGTGTCTTGCATGATACGAACAGGACTCTCTTGGTTGGGGCCGACCTGGATTCCACGATTGTCAAAGGCGGTTAAGTTTGAGTTGACCGGGCAGGCAGGGTTGTTACCAAGATACGTTCCTCGCCAACCCGTTCGATTGCGCAATTCTTCACGGCGCCAACTCCCAAACCGGTCTTGATAGAAGAAGCCACTTCCAACGATGACCAAGCTCCAAATACCGTCGCGGCACTCCGAAACCAGGTCGACCGACACCATGCAAATCGTTTTTCGGTCAGCGGAAATGTCCCGTGACGACGACGAAGAGTCGCAGATTGCCGCGATTCTCAAGCAATGTTTTGACGGTATGCACAAGGGGAGAACTTACTGTGAACAAATCCCGCAGCAGCGCCTTCTTGGTTATTGCGGAGACCGCCTGGTTGGGCATTTGGGGCTTGACTACAGGATGATCCGGATCGGAGAAGCCATCTTTTTCATCGTCGGTATCATTGATCTATGCGTGGTCCCCGACCTGCGGCGCAGAGGACTGGCACAACGTTTGCTTGCGGCGGCAGAGAAACGATCTGCCGCGCAGGATTTTTCTGTACTGATAGCCAAGGATATACGGCTCTATGAAAGAGTTGGTTACCGCTTGCTGACCAAAGCTGACGTTACCTGGCTCGTGATCGACGAGCTACGTTGTCATCGTATCAGCAACCGCGACCTCAGTGACATCTTCATGCAAAAGCCCTTATCCACCAAGCAATGGCCAAAGGGACCGATCGACATGCTCGGAAACTTGTTCTGACGTAAGTTTAGGGGATTATATCGAAAAGTCACATTCCGGCTGCCAACTCGGTATAATCCCTTGACAATTCAGGCAGATAATGTCGTGATCGCGTGACGGGAAGCCAACCTTTCCCGCGCCAGACGAACCTTGTGCCGAAGGCCCGACCGCGTGAGCGAAACTTCCACATACCGCAACATCATCTACCGGCTTCTGCCAGGCTCCAGGGCGAACGCACGGCGCCTGGCCGGACAGGCGGGCGCCTGCCGCTTCGTCTGGAACACGATACTGGGGCAGCACAATGACGCCTTTGAGGAGGCGAAGGCCAACGGGGAGAAACCCCCGTCGGTCTCGTTCTTCTCGCTCGGCAAGGAGTTCACCGTGCTCCGCAACGAAATCCCGTGGCTTTGCGCATACTCCTTCGCCATCACCCGGTACGTGCTCAAGTACCAGGCCGATGCGTGGAAGGCGTTCTTCAGGGGCGAGGCAGGACATCCACGCTTCAAGTCCCGCCACGGGTCGACGCCGTCCTTCACCATTCCCGAAGCCGTCACCATCAGGGACGACATGATCAATGTCCCGAGGGTTGGTCCCATGCGCATCCGGCGGGAACCCGTATCCCGAGGGCAAGCCGGTGAAAGCCGTGATCAGGAAGATCGCCGGCAAGTGGTATGTCACCGTCTGCTACGAGGTCGAGGCTGAGGAGCGTCCCGACACCGGGGTCTTGGCGGGCGTGGACATGAACGTCCGGCAGGTGGCGGTGGTGGACACGACCGGAGAGGCGGAGATCATCCCCGCGCCCGACACGGGCCGGCTTGATGCGAAGATCGGGCGCAACCAGCGCCGGCTTGCCCGCCAGCGCAAGGGGTCACGGCGGCGCACGAGAACCAGGCTCAGGCTGCAGAGGCTCCAGCGAAAGCGGGCCAACAGGCGCAGGAACTGGCACCACCAGGTCAGCCGCCGGATCGCGAACCGGGCGAGTACGGTGATTGTCGAGAAGCTCAACACGGCGGGGATGACCAAATCGGCCAAGGGCACGTTCGAGAACCCCGGCACAAACGTGAAGGCCAAGTCCGGCCTCAACCGGGAGATCCTGAGCACCGGCTGGCACTCCGTGAAGGAGAAGCTCGCCTACAAGTGCGCTGTGGTGGAGATCGATCCTGCCTTTACGTCACAGACCTGCTACGTGTGTGGAAGGGTGGACAAGGCCTCCCGCCCGTCGCAGGCTGAATTCACGTGCGTGGCCTGCGGCCACGCGGATCATGCGGACCTGAACGCGGCCCGCAACATCATGGCCTCCGGGATTGGGGCTTCTGCACGGCGAGGGGCGTTTGCGTTGGCAACCCCTGTGACCCGTGAAATCGATCGAATGGTCGCTTAAATGTGACTTATCGATATAATTCGCTAAGTTTATTTCGTCGCAAGATCGGTTAACCGCCTATTGGCCCCTGGATATCCATTCCAGCCGCGGGTGGGCCGCCGGGATCACCACACCTGTCTGCAATCATAGCTTCCGGACGGCCGGCGTTACCGCCTACTGAAGAAACCGGAGGAGGGAGGCTCGAGGCGACACAGTAACTGGCCAGGCACGCGAAATCGGAGATGGCGAAGCTCTACGACCGGCGAGAGGAGCGGGTGTCGCTCGACAAGATTGTCAATGGGACTCCAAAATTGACCCGCCATCGGCGTCCAAAGTTGTCCCACCTTTTTCCGCCTTGCTTTCCCGGTAGCCCTTTTTCGTCGGACATCGGCGGGAGGGCGCGAGATCGCGGGCCAGGGGAGCGCGTTTTTCTCCCCGGCCTGAACACCGGCGTTTCAAGTGCGACAAACCGATGAGCGGGAAATCCTGAACTCTTTTGCAATGTGTAGTATTGGCAATCTGAGGGACGGTCGGCGCCTGTTGAGCGGCACCGGACATGCCTGGGTCGAGGCGATTGAACCGGGTCAAGCCATAGCTGGTCTGGCCGGAGCTTTTCACCAGTCAAGGGTCCTGACGGCCGTACCGAAAACCCAAATCCGGCCAGGTCGCAGACGCCGCGCGAAATAAAACCAGCGAACGATCAATACCTGACGGTGATGTACAGTCCCGACAACCCTCTTGAACGAAGTCGCGGCGAAACCCGCGCCTTCGGTGACAGAAGCCAATCATGGTTCGGGTCACTTTTAAATCCGGGTGACCAAGCAGCCATTGGCTCATCCCGTAGCTTCCTCCCAATTCTGTCCGGTCACCCAGTCACAAAAGCTCGTAATCCCGCTGACCCGACGGTGCGCGCGCGGCAGAACCAGGTAGAATCCCGGCACCTTCTCAGGCGGCATGTCACGCAGCACGTCAACGCCCAAAGGCGCAACCAAGTCGCCGGCAAGAATGTCGTGTTCCGCATCGACACGGGAGATCAGGCCTATCCCCATTCCCGAAAGCGTTGCACAGCGCATGGTCGCCGCATCATGAAAGGCCAGTTCCGACGCGTCATCCGGAACCTCGACATCAAGGAATTGCAGAATGTCAGACCACAACGAGTTCTTCAGCACCGGATGCAGGAGACGCTGACGTGCCAGGTCCTGCCGCGATTTCACCCGAACGGCAAGTTCCGGAGTACAGCAGATGACCTTGGGATCCATGAGCAGAAGGGTCGCCTCCAGGTCGCCCCAGTCGCCGTAACCCCATTGCACCGCCACGTCTATGTCATCGCGCCCGAAATCCGGAGTTTCAACCATGGTCGTCATTCGCAGGTCGGAATGCGGCTGGAGCCCGCGAAAACCGGACAGCCGGGGCAGCAGGTAGTGGGTCGCGAAATAAGGCGAGACGTTCAGGTTGATCCGGTCCCGGCACTTCTGCCTGGTGACCCGGCGAACTCCCTCCGACAGTTCTTCGAACCCTGCATCCACGTACCTTGCAAGCAGAACGGCCGCCTTGTTGGACTCGATCGATCGGCCACGCCGTTCGAACAGCGTGACCTGCAGTGTTTCTTCCAACAGCCTGATCTGCCCGCTGACAGCCTGGGGCGTCACCAACAATTCATTGGCCGCACCATTGATGGAGCCGTGGCGGACTGCCGCTCCGAACGTCCTGAGCGCATTCAGTGAAAGAAGTCTGAAACGATCATTGTCCATGGCGGTACGGAATTCGGATCAAAGCATTTTCGCCAAAAGGCTCGTCGCGCACGACCCGGTCACGACGGAATTCCTGTTTTCGACGATTTTTCTGCACTCATAAATTCAAGGGTCCCCGATTTGGACCAGGCACGACATCAGGCACTGGCGGATGCTTCAGGCTCTGTCGGAATTCATCCTCTTGTCATCGGCGGTCAGCCCGGACGGACGGACCAATGATTCGGGTCCGAGAGTAGCGTGGATGACCTTCGCCTCCGCGCCCGGCCTCAAGGGAATGACATGGCGCTTGCCAGACTCCGGATCGTGCAGCACCGAAAACTCCCGATCATTGAGCGCCTTGCGAAAGACCCGTGGCGTCGTGGGCCGCTTCCGGAGCACAACCCGCCGCGCAAATTGATGCGCACAAGTGCCAGCTTCCGACGGTTTAGGCCAACACCCCATGTCTGCAGCGTGGTCGCCTTGCGGCATGCGCAGCATCGCCTTCTTCTTGGCATCGCAGTAGGCCGCATGGGTCGCGAGGTCCTGAACCGACAGGATATCTCTGGCCGTCCAATCGAATGCCTCCTCCATGTTCGTGAATTCATCGTTGATCGAAACGTTCATGGCAATCGGATCATCTGAATTGACCGTTACCGGCACACCCGCCCTATTAGGGTTCGTTGCGAAACAGGCGAATCGTTTTGTCACTGAGGGATTCCCCTTGGAATCGAAATGTGATTCACTCGCGGCATGGATACGATCGAGAGCATTCGGCGCCGGTTCGAGGCCCTGTCGCCGCATCTGGATGAAAAGAGCCTCCGATTGTTTGTTGCGTCCGAGACCCTGCCCCTTGGCCATGGCGGCGTGACACTGGTCTCGACAGCGACGGGGGTTGCGCGCTCGACCATTTACCGTGCTCTTGCGGAACTCGGAGAGGAGCCGGAGCCCTCGGGCCGTGTTCGGCGTCCCGGCGGGGGCCGCAAGCCTGCGGTGGAGATCCAGGACGGCCTTGAGGAGGCGCTTGATGCGCTTGTGGAGCCGGCGGTGCGCGGCGACCCTGAGCGTCCGCTGCGGTGGGTGTCGAAGAGCCTGCGTCACCTTGCCGATGCGCTTTCCGATCAGGGCTTCCCGGTGTCCCACACCCTGGTGGGCCGGCTGCTGAAGCGGCAGGGTTACACGCTCCAGGGGAATGTGAAAGCCCGGGAGGGCACGGACCATCCGGACCGGGATGCGCAGTTCCATCACATCAACGATCAGGTCGCGGCGTTCGCTGAAGCCGGACGGCCGGTGGTCTCCGTGGACACCAAGAAGAAGGAACTGGTGGGGGATTTCAAGAATTCAGGCCGTGAGTGGCGTCCGAAAGGGTCTCCCGAGGAGGTCCGTGTCCATGACTTCACCGACAAGGAACTCGGCAAGGCGATCCCCTACGGGGTCCATGACGTGATCAACAACGTGGGCTGGGTCAATGTCGGAATCAGTTCCGACACGGCCGCGTTCGCGGTCGAGAGCATCCGGCGCTGGTGGCACCACCTGGGGAAGGAACGCTACCCCGAGGCCCGCAAGCTGCTCATCACCGCCGACTGCGGCGGCTCCAACGGGAGCCGCGTCCGGTTGTGGAAGGTGGAGTTGCAGAAGCTCGCACGCGAACTCGGCATCGAGATCAGCGTGTGCCACCTGCCACCCGGCACCAGCAAGTGGAACAAAATCGAGCACAAACTCTTCTCCTTCATATCCCAGAACTGGCGCGGCAAACCCCTGTACACCCTCACAACCATCATCGGCCTGATCGGTTCCACAAAGACCGGCACGGGGCTGAAGGTCTTTTGTGACCGGGACACGAACGAGTACCCGACCGGTATCAAGATCAGCAAAGCGGAGATCGATGCCCTGGATATCCAGCGCGCCGACTTCCATGGCGACTGGAACTATACCTTGCTTCCGAACCCCGATAATGTAGCCGTTATTTCGTGACGAACCCTTAAGGGCATCAATAATCGGACCGGCGGCAATCGAATCGTGCAATCCGGTGATCACGTTCGAGGCCGTGCAATTGGTCAACGGGAAATTTTTTTTCCGCCAGGTGCTGCACGAGTTTAGGTCCTCGATTGCACGCGCGCCATGGTCGACACGATCGACCAGATGACGGGTTTTGAACGGCATGGAGGGAAAGCAGCTCCGTTATCAGGACCTGACGGCTGACAACGGACTGGCTTCGGGGGTGCGGGGATGAGCGGACAACCGGCAATGCTGCGCTGAAAGCCCGTTTCATTGTTCAGGCATGGAACCCGACCAGTCGAACCGCATGTTGTGGACGGGCGACAATCCCGGCGTCATGCGGGAGATGAACCCGGAAGCTGTCGCCTTGATCCCGTCTCGACCTGCCGTTCAACACGAACCGCGATCATGTCGCGCCTTTTGCCAGCCGCCAACAGAACCACTAGACGCAAGAGGGTCTCCAATCCGGTCGGGCGCATGATGTCTTTCTGATCTACGCAGCAGGACATGACCGAGGTCGAGAAACGCGAGGTAATGCTCGCAATATCATCTTGTCAGCCGACTAAAGCCGAACTTGAAGAAAACCGATCACCTTCCCGGAAGAAACGACGGCGGAGGATCTCGCCAAAGCGCTTATGAGCCCAGTGGAAATTCGGTGGACATCGCAGCCGGAATGTCCGGCGCGGGGCTAGAATGCACACAATCCCTGACTTTTAGTCCCCAATTGAGAATTGCTGGCCATCCTACCAGTCTCTTGCCTTGTTCCTGTTGATGTGTATGCTTGGCACATGACTCGCACAAATATCGATATCGACGAAGAGGCCTGCACAAAAGTCATGCGCCGCTACTGCCTGAAGACAAAGCGCGACGCTGTCAATTTCGCGTTGCGCACAATGGCGGCAGAGCCGCTCAGCCTCGACGAGGCCCGCAGCTTGCGCGGATGTGGCTGGGAAGGTGATCTCGAAGAGATGCGAACTGGCCGCAAAGCGTGATACTGATCGACACGTCCGCATGGATTGAACATCTCCGCGGCACGGGTTCACCCGTATGTGATCGTGTCTGGATTGTACTTGGCGACGAAATTGCCGTTTGCGACGCCATTTGCATGGAGGTTCTTGCCGGTGCCAGGGACGAGGAGCATCTGCGCAATCTTCGCCGCCTGCTTGCGCGAGCAAGAACTGTTCCAACGGAACCGGGGGACTATGAGGAAGCTGCCGCCCTCTACAGGCTTTGCCGCCGCAGGGGAGAAACCGTTCGCAAGTTGATCGACTGCCTTATTGCTGCGGTTGCGATACGCGTGGGCGCATCGGTGCTGCACTTTGACAGCGATTTTGACGTGCTGGAACGCCATACGTCGCTTCGCATTGACCGTTTCGGTGGTGCGGACATTCATTGAAGCCGGAATGACGCTGGACACGCTCTCGAGTCAAGTTCCTCAACACATGTCATGCCGCAAAACCATTGGCCCAACGGTTGCTTCATGAAGCAAGACGCCCGTCGCGGATCACCTGCGGAAAGGCCCGTCATTCAGTTTTCAGTCGGGGTCGCCGATCCGAGACATTCAGGATCCGGTACGAGTTCGGCGTCCGGTCATCTTTTGTCCAAATTTCACCTGAAACTCAGGAGCAGAGTTTTCTCGCCTGTTCGAACGCTTTGGAAAATCCGAAAAGCGAAAACGTGTCTGTGGTTGTCGTTCCCCTGGCGCTGATCCCGGTGACGACGGCGGTGGCTCAGCACCTGAGTGCATCGTGAATTTTTCGATCTTCTTCGGGACTGCCTGCCCAAGCCCATTCTCCATCCACGTAGAGAATGAACGTGCTTCCACCGACAGCCAATTCCACTGTCTCCTCGGGATCAAACGGATAACCGCCAGTAAACGAGACCTCTCCGTCCACCGAGATATTCGGCTGAAACTTCACCGCAACCTGGGTGATGTCACGCCGCACCGAAACCGGCTTGCCTCCGCGGGTATTGCGCGAGCGTTGCGGCGCCGAGTCCGCGAAACACCGTTTCTGGCCTTCCGTTTCGTGAACGTAAATGGACCACTTCTGAATGGTCCGGACCGGTTTGACAGTGATTTCCTGAGCAGACGCAAGAGATGCGACCAAGCTCACAGCCATCAAGGCGCATGCCAACCGTTCAAGGCGTAACAAGACGGACTCCTGCTGCCCCAACCTTCAAACCCCTCCGCCATGAATCACCGATTCAAGCAATACAATCGCAACGTTTGACCACGATAAACATATGTATAAGTCCAATATTAGCACAATAAACACACGAACAATCACTTATTTTGTGTCCGGGATTGCAGTATCGTGCCTGACCATGATGACGCTACGGCTCGAGAACGCGATGGAACAAGGGTTGGCCCATGAAACAAGGGCCGAGCTGGTCACACCCTTGCCCGGACGGCGGACGGCTCTCTCCGGCATCTTCGGCGGTGCGCGGCTGACGCCATGGGCCGCGCCGCTCTCGGCGGAGTTCGGGGTGAATCATCGCAGCTCAGCGAGAAATTGCGTCCCGGACACCATCGTGGCGAGGGCAGGCAGGACATTGGGCCAAGTCGGTGGAAATCGTGTTCGCCCGGAGCCTGTCACGGAACTGCCCCTCGGTTCAGTCGGGACACCTTTCGGGCCAAAGGCATGAAGCCGTTGGACGGAAGATTGCCAATGCGGGGAATGGATCGCCAACCGAGGAGGTCAGCGGCAATGAAAAACGGCCACCCGACGGCGCAGGAATCCCTGCAAGGATTCAGGACGGGAGACATCGCGCCCCCGGGGGAAGCGGCAGGGCGACCATGTCGGCCGCGTCGCGGTGCGGGCCTCCGGTTATTTCAACATCCGGACCAGCGGCGGCACCGTCCAGGGAATCTCTCACGGGCATTGCAGCATGGACCAGCGCGGTGACGGCTACGGTTACGGCCATGGCCATGGCACTAACAGGTTTCGGAAGAAGGAGAAGGAACCGATGCATGGATCAGGCGACATCGCATTCCTCCCTGCCACGAAGGGCAGGGATTCCTGCAGATTGGACAGATGAATGGCTATGCAAGACCGATCGCGCCTGCCACGCCCGCGGGACTTTCAGGGGGCGTGAGCGCCGCCGAATTCAGCTGCAGCCATTTCGAGGTCACGGCGGACCCGAAGAGGAAGACCGGGAACACGGCAACGGCCCCGCCTGAGGACGATGCGAACAGCCGGTTCTTCGTGAACGCGGGCTTTCGGGAAGTGTGCAGCCCGTTCCATGTCAAGGGTTCATGGTCGAGGGAAAACAAGGGGTTCGGTACCGTCGATGAGCCGGGCCGGAACGTGAAGGCCAGGTCCGGCCTCAACCGCGTCATCCTGCACACGGGCCAGGCGGCGCTCTGCCGGATGCTGGACGACAAGGCCGCGAACGTGATCACGGTCAACCCGGCCTATACCTCCCTGACCTGCCATGAATGCGGAACGGCTGACAGCCGCAACCGCAAATCCCGGGCTGAGTTTCACTGCATGGCTTGCGGCCATGCCGATAGCGCCGACCTGAATGCGGCGGCGAACATTCTGGCGTTCATGATTGACGCATTTGCACGGCGAAGAGCGCTTGCATCGGCAACCCCTGGGACCCGTTAATTCAATGCGGAGGCTGCCTGAAGGTTGGCCAGACTTGTGATTCCCAAAGGGAAAAATTCGTCGCACGAAATCCCGCCGTCGGCGCTGATCGTGGAGGGTGCATTTGCCGATTTCAATAATCATTCCGACAAGGAACAGGCCCAGAAGTCTTGTCGCTGCCGTGAAGTCGGCGCGGGCAGCAATTCCTGCAGGTGGAGAAATCATTGTTGTCGATGACGGTAGCAGGATCCCGGCAGGCGAGGCTCTTGCCGATCACGTTGGGTCGGAAACCACGGTCATCGACAACCTTGGGCAGTGGGGGCCTTCCGCTGCCAGGAATGCCGGGTTGAAACGCACCAGCCAGCCGATCGTCTTGTTCCTGGACGACGACGATCTGCTGTTCTCCAACTACTGCCGACGCGTGCTGCGCATAGTGCGCGATCATCCGGATGTGACCTACGGATGGACGTGCTTTATCCAGAAGAGGACCGGGCGCAGGGACAGGCGATTGCCGCGACTGAAGCACATCGTCCGCACGGGGAAGCTTGATTCAACCGTTCCGCTCAGACACAAGTTTGCACGGGCAACCGGCCTGTGGGTAAGGCGGGGCGTGCTTTTCAGGCTCGGCGGGTTTGACGAGTCCATGCGGTTCGGAGAGGATGGCGAGTTGTGCATCCGCCTCGTCACGACCGGCAACATGTGGCTCGAAGCCGAGCCCGGGTTCATCGCGGATGATACCGACGCCAGGGAGTCGGAGCTTTTGCCGCCGAAAAGCAGTCAGCAGGCGTTTGCCTGGTTCAGGGACATGCTGGACAAGCATGGCGATCTTCTCGAGGAGTACGATCCTTGGCTTGAACGTGCCTACAGACGCCGGATGTGGAAACAATGGCCCAGGGCGCAGGTTCGCGGGTTGTTCAACCGATTGAAAAGAGGAAGGCCTCCGCGCATGAACGGAACGGTCAGGGGTCATCAGAACCGATATTAGGGTGCCAACCCGTTTCGTGACCAATGCACGTCAAGAACCCCGGCGAAATGCCTCGTGTTCGGGTGAAGTGACAGTGGGTTTGCCTGGAGAAACCGGTGGTTTTTGGCGATTGCACTCCTGGAAACGCCGATTTTGATGAGCTGTGGGTCGATTCCTGTCGGATCTCTCTTTGGCGTCAACCCGATTAGAGGCCAAATCCGTGAATTTCGGTCAGTCGCCAGAGAAATTCCCTTGACGCGCTCTCGTCATGGAGCGGATCAGAATTGTCGATTCCCCTCACGGAGAACTCCAGGGCGGGCTGCCAGGCAGGCCGCCACGACCTGCTGCGCTGGCGGGCGCGCATTGTGCGTTGTTCCATCCTGAAGTGGAAATGCCCCAACCGTTAGCGTGCGATTCCGCCGCCCCCCGGAAGCGACCCGAGCAGGTGGCGAAGACCACATCGGTGAAGATTCGCGTATCGACACGGCGCTCGCTGATTCCGGTTTATGGCCAGGTTCGTTTTGAAATACACGCCATGATCGAAGTGTTCCGATTGTCGCGCCTGAACCGAGCCGCGTTCCGCGGCGGGTGGCGCTTTCTTCCGATGTGTGACCGAAGAGTTTTTCGAGTGCCCTGATGAGCACGGAACGCGTGAAAAGTCCGTCCCCCTCCAGGGTATGAAGTGCCGGCGCCGGTGCCCGCTTTGCTTCGGGATCGATCCTGCGCGCAACCGACTCCACCGCTTGAATATTACGGGCAGCCGTCTCGGCGTGTCGTCCGGCGGTCGCGTGTTCCGCTGAATCACGCAAATGTTGCGAGGCGTCGAGGAAGCCGTCCTCATGAGGACACTCAAGGGCACGGCGCACAACAGTAGTAGCTTGTTTTCGACCACTGCGCCGATTTCCTCATTCAGCACCGAAGCCGGGTTCAGGGTGCCAACACGCTGACCGGGATGATCCCGGCCACATCTTTCCGACGGTTTCATTGTGGCAGTTGCGTTCCCGCCGCCTGCAACAGGTCGGCGAGGATTTCCAGCGTGGCAAGCGCTTGCCTTGTGACAATCACCTCCACGAGGACGGCCTTGTGCGGGGGCGTGCAAATTCCGGCAGTCGCCGCGACGGCATCGCGCGTTATCAGTTTCCCCTTTGGCAAAAGCGTCTCGAGGGTTTCCTCCCGGCCCGGGATTTCCAGTTTGCCGACATCGAGGCCAAGTTGCCCTTGGGCGGCATCGGCCTGTTCCCTGCACCTGATGATCGAAAGCGCTTGCGATTTCCGGAATTCGAACTGACGGCATGCCTCGTCATGCAGTGTCCGCACAGGCTCGAAGTCGTCTATGCCCGCATGCGCGCAAATCCTGGCGATGACAGTCTCGGGATCGAACTCCGTCCAAACGCTGGTCCTTTGTCCCGTAAACGTGTCCGTGAGGCCGTACGCCTGGCTGAATTGTTCCGTTTTCGGCGGCGTTTTCAGGCCGTTGTAGTAAGTGTTGGCGTGGTATCCGAGCCAGGACCCACTCCATGCCGTCTCCATCAATTCGGCGGCGGCTTCGAGGCGTACAAGCGTGCTCGATACATCTGTCGTCTCTTTGCGCCCGAGATACTGCCGCAAGGATTCCGCGATCCCGAGAAGTCGCGCGCGGGGCGCAATCAGTTCCATTCTCGGACTCATCCGCGATGCTGTTCGTCGTTCCGCGCGGAACGGATCGATCGCGTTCGGTGTCTCGCCGTCTCCACGGAGAACCGGACGCGATGTCCTGGTCCCGCGCCAGGCACCGTCTGGAAGCGCCTGAAAGCTGCCCGCATCGGCCTCTCCAGGGAACACCGGTGCGGGAGACGGGGACTTCGAGCCCGGAGCAGCGGTTTACCCCCAGGACGACCGCACCGCTGGCTTTTGTCATACCGCGGCAGCTGGACCCAGCCCGCGTTGCCACCGGGTTGCCTGCGACGCGGCCGGAAACACGCGGGAAGACAGCCTTCGCCGAAAACGTCAGGACATCGGGAATTCCGACCGGCGCAGTGCCGGTATCCGGGCGCCGGCAAGGACAGGGGAACCCGTCCCGACGCCGATGGTTCGCGTGATCCGATCACTCGATGCCGAGCACGAGTCTCGGCAGTGCCAGGGACAGTTCCGGCACGAAGGTGACGACGAGCACCATGGGGAGATGACCGAGGACGAGCAGTTTCATGGTCGGCACGACATACTTGTCGAGCGTGAGTTTGCTCACCCCGGCTGCCATGTAGAGCATCGGGGCACAGGGCGGTGACACGTTACCGAGACCCAGGTTGGTGCCGACGATCGCGGCGAAGTGGATGGGATGCACGCCGACCTCCTTGGCCACCGGCAGCAGGATGATTGCCGCCAGCACGCTGCCCGACACGTCGTCGACGATCATGCCAATCAGCAACAGGATGACATTGATGATCAGCAGCACGAGGACCCGGTTTTCGGTCAGCGCGACCAGTGCCTGGGCGACTTCCTTGGGAACCTGCTGGAGGATCATGGCGCGACTCATGACGAACAGGAAGAACAGCACCGCAATGATCGAACCGGTGGTGATCGCGGCGCGCGCAATGGTCGACGGAAAGTTCCTGATCGTCAGCCCGCGGTAGAACAGGAACCCGACGGGGATCGCGTAAACCAGGGCGATTGCCGCCGCTTCGGTCGGCGTCGCGATGCCGGAGTAAATGGTACCAAGGATGATGATCGGCATGAGCAGCGCCCAGAACGCCTCGGTCCCGGTCCTGGCGATGTTTCCCAGTGCCTCCTTGAACGGGATCTTTTCCTCGACCTTGATGGTGTCGACGTTGCGCAGGAACAGGAAGTTCAGGCAGACATAGACAAACGTCAGGATGGCGCCGGGGATCACCGTCGACAGGAATGCCGCACCAACCGACAGCCCGCCGGTCACAGCAAACACGATCATGGGGATCGATGGCGGGATCATCAGCGCCAGCACCGACGAGCAGGCCACAAGCGCCGTGGCGTGGCCAGCGGGATAACCTTCCTTGACCATGCGCGGGATCATGATCTGCCCGATGGCGGCGATCGCCGCCGACGACGAGCCGGAGATCGCCCCGAACAGCGCGCAGGTCACCACGGTCACCGCGCCCAGTCCCCCCTTGAGGCGGCCGACGAAGGCGTTCACGAAGGCCAGGAGCCTGTCGGATATGCCGCCTTCGGCCATCAGGGTCCCGGCCATGACAAATAGCGGCAGCGCCAGGAGGGCGAAACTCGAGGTCGTCTGGTAGGCAAAGGGAATCAGGAACGACACATCCGATCCGGAGGCAGCGCCAAAGACCAGTGCGCCGATGCCAAACGCAAAGGCAATCGGCATCTCGGCCAGGAGCAGGACGACGATGAGCCCGAGGGAGGCAACGAAGATCAGCATGGCCTAGCCCTCCCTCTGTTTGCCCAGGTGGGCCAGCAGGTCGGCAAACTGGTTGACGGCCTGCAGCACCATGTAGACCGCCGTGCCGGTGAACCCGAAGATGAGCGAGGCCGACCACCATCCCTTCGGCCAGCGCATGTAGGAACTCAGGCGCCCGGTCTGGATCTCGAACAGCGCGTACCGGATCGCAAAGTATCCGAACACCGCGCACGCGACGATGCCGAGAACCGTCATCAGCAGCCTGACGCCGCGCACCGCATTCGGGTTCTTCACGACCATGGTCAGGATCCCGCCGTGGATATGCTCGCCGTTGCGGGTGACATAGGCCACGCCGAGGAAGTAGAACCAGGCGCCGAACAGCAGGGCGAGTTCCTCGATGCCGACGAAAGGCGAGGCAAAGACGTATCGCAGAACGACCTGGACGAACATCAGGGCGGCGAGGCAGAGGCCGAACATGATGATGAAGACGTAAAGGATCCGTTCGAAGACCGCCTCCACCGAAACGATCCAGTGCAACCGTTCCGCCAGTGCCCCTTCTGGTATCGCGGTCAGGTGTTCGGGCGGTTCGGGGTCGCTGAGTTCGGGGTCGAATATGAACGATGCCGCACCCACGGGTGACCGGGGGCGCTGTTTGGATTCCCGTTCCATGATGTTGTCCCAGTTCCACGAACGTCCGGGCGCCTGGGCGCCCGGACCGGTTTTGGGGAAAGAAGGGGCCGATCGCTAATTGATGCCCACGACGCCCCTGATCTTGTCCATGATGTCCTTGCCGACGACGGACTCCATCATCGGCCATTCGTTTTCGTAGACGATCTGCTTTGCGGCGCTCATCTGTTCATCGGTGAGCTCGACGACGTTGATGCCGGCATCGCGGGCCTTCTGCAGGAACTCGTTGCTCTTGCGCTCGGCTTCATCCCAGGACCATGCGATCGTCGTGTCCGCCGCCGTTTGCAGATTGCTGCGAACGTCATCGGGCAGGCCGTCCCACCAGGCCTTGTTCACGAGCCAGAACGCGACCTCGAAGTAATCGTTGGTGAGGATATTGGCTTCGAGGACGTCGCGGAGCGTGTAGGTCTCCACCGCGGTCGAAAACGACCGCGCGTCCACGGTTCCGAGCTGCAGGGCGGTGTGCACCTCGGACAGCGGTATCGGAACCGCGGCAAAGCCGAGATTGTTGAAGCGGTCGACGGCGATGGAAAGCCCGGGAACGCGGATCTTCATGCCACCCGGGTCGTCGGGATAGTTGACCGGAAGCTCGCCCACGCCTTTCCTGATAACCACGGATCCGAAATCGGTCGGGATAATCCCGACGGCATGAATGCCGAGGTCCGCCAGCATGTCGTTGTAGACGTCCAGCATGCCAGCGCCGGGGCCGTAGAGCTGTTTCGCTTCCTCCCAGTTCGAGACGATGTAGCCGAGGTAAATGAGGTCCAGGCGCTTGTCGAAGTCGGACGACGCCCAGGTGAGCGTCATCGGGACGACACCCTGCATGGACTGTTCGAACAACGATACCCAGTCCCCGAGGTCGCCGCCCGGATGATATGCGATCGAGACCCCACTGGCGTCTCCCAGCTCCGCCATGAAGCGCTCGGAGATGGCATGGAACACATGGTCAGTGTTCATCGCGTGCGCGAGGATGAAATCTTCATCCGCGTTTGCAGCCGGAGCCCAGGCGCCCGCTGCAATGGCCGCCGCGGCAACACCGGCCGTGAACGGTTTGCAAAATCGTTTCTGCATGACTTTGTCCTCCTTCCAACAGTGGTTGTCAGCAATAGGTCCCCGGAGGTTCTCTTCCCCGGGGCTCAGATCTTCACGTAGACCTGCCCGTTCTCCGTCTTCACCGGATAGGTGTTGAGGCCGGTGCAGGGTGGCGGTGAGACCACCTCGCCCGACCGGATGTCGAACCGGCCCTGGTGAAGCGGGCACTCGATGACATGGCCCGTCAGGAGCCCTGCCTCGAGATGCTCGTCCTCGTGCGTGCAGATGCCGTCGGTGCAATAGAAACCGTCCTCGGCGTTGTAGATCGCGAATGTGCGCCCTGCGTGATCCCAGCGGATGAGATCTTCCTCGTCGATGTCGTCGCAGGCGCAGGCGTGAATCCAGTCGGACATGGCGGTGATCCTCACACGTGGAAGACCTGGCGGCGCAGGAGCGCCTCCAGGAACTTGTCCTGCTCGTTCGGCAACATCGACACGGAGGTCTGTGCGTCGGGATAGCTGCCGTCAGTCACCGCGGACCGGTAGTCGCGAAGGGCACGCAGGCGTTCTGTGGCGAGGCGGTCGCGGATCGATCGAAGGTCGGCGAACGCGCGGGAGTGCGCGGGAGCAGGATCGGACTCTCCGCAGATGTCCACAAGAAACATGAAAATCACGTCGCCCGAGGATCCGGCGCCGATCGAATGAGTGACGAGCCCTGTCAGTGGATTGATCGCGGCCAATGCTTCGGCTGCCACGCATTCGACCTCGGCGGCATAGGCGCCTGCGTCCTCGAGTCGGCGAAAGTCCTCCGCGAGTTCGAAAGCCTCGTCTGCCGTCTTTCCGATGATCCGCAGCCCGCCTCGCCGGGTGGAGAGCCGCGGCACCAGTCCGAGATGGCCCTGCACGCACAACCCTTCATCGGCCAGCATCTCGACGATGCGCAGGCTTCGCGGCGTATAGACGGCGTCAGCACCGGCTTCCGCCGCCTTGACCGCGGCGCGCAGGATGTCGTCCGGAGTGAGGTGTGCCGTCATCGGCAGATCCGCGATCGTGAAGATCTCCGGCGCGCCGGCGCGGACCGCCGGAAGGTCGCCATCGGACGTGTTCAGCACATCGATGCCGGCTTCCGCGCAGGCCGCCGCTTCCTCTTCCGTTGCCGGGCAGGTCTGGCACAGCCTGCGCCGGCCTTTCAGCGCGATGACGTCAGCCACCGTGAGATTGCGCTGGGCCGGTTTCCCGCCGTAGGTGTAGATGCGCCTGCGGTTCACTGCATCGTCGCCCTGGCGATCTTCTCGTAGGCGCCGCCATCTGTAATCATGTGGGGAGCCTGCCGGATCCAGGCGGACTTGGTTCCGTAACCGAGCGACCGCCTGGCGACCACCCAGAAGAGATCGATGTTCGTTCGCCAGAACCCCGGGTCCGGCGCCGGGGTCTGGTCGACCACCTCCCTGTGCAGTTCGGGAAGGGAATAGAATGGAACCTGCGGGTAGAGGTGGTGCTCCACGTGGTTGTTCATGTTGAGATAAAGGAAGCGGCCGATCCAGTTCGTCCTGAATGATCGCGTGCTCTCGATGATCGAGGGCGAGTTCTCCTGCAGCTCCGCGTGCTGGATGATGTTGAACATCAGCATGATCGGACCGCCGAGAAGGCGGGGCAGCACGTAGAACCACAGCGGCCAGGTTATTCCGGAGGCAATCAGGACGGCGATGCCGAGGTAGGCGGCCGAGAAGATGCGCGCGTTCCGGGTCATCTTCGGAAGCTCCGCTGCCGGCGCCACGTCGCGCATCAGGTCCGTGTACTGCTTCGTGGCGAGCTGCCAGAGAACGCGCGCCTGGAAGACATGCACCGACAATCCGCTGACATCGTAGAGCCACCCCTTGAAATCGAGCGGCGTGTCGAACGGCATCTGGCTGTCACGGCCGACGTACCACGTATAGGTGTGGTGGTTCGTGTGCGTGTAACGCCGGTGCAGGGGCTCCTCGCCATAGAGGAGGGACATGGTCCAGAAGACCATTTCGTTGAGCCAGCGCGTGCGGAATGCCGTTCCGTGCGCTGTCTCGTGGCTGAGCGAGTAGGACGGCACCGACATGACGACGCCGAAAACGAACATCGCCGGCCAGACGTAGAGAGTCCCCATTGACAGCCAGATGCATGATCCCGTCGCAACCATCGCGCCAACCCAGGCGGCGAGGTAGGCAAGGCCAGGACGGTCACTGCGGCGGGCCAGGGACTTCAAACGCCGGCGATCGATCCGGATGCCGGTCGAGGCGGCATTCGTGATGACACTACCGGCGGAGTCCCGGCGCGGGGCCGGTTCCGCCCGCGGCATGACCCGGGTTCCTTTGCGGCCGGGGCCGTTGATTTCCATCGTGAGATCCATTGTTCTATCCGCCATTTACCGCGGCATGACCGCACCTTCCGATGCGGGTGCCACGTGCTCCAGGTAGTGCTTGAGATAGCCGCGCGTGACCCGGGCCGGCATCGGCGGTCTTTTGACCTGGCGCGCGGACAGCACCGCGGCGTCCACCCCGATGTCCAGCCTGCGCCCGGCCAGATCGATCCGGATCGGATCGCCGTCCTCGACGCACGCGATCGGCCCGTCGCGTGCCGCCTCCGGCGTGACGTACCCGATTGCGGGGCCGTGCGTGGCCCCGGAAAACCGTCCGTCGGTGACAAGGGCGCAACTGTCGCCGAGGCCGGCTCCCATCAGCGCCGATGTGGCGCCGAGCATTTCACGCATGCCGGGGCCGCCGCGCGGCCCCTCGTTCCGGATCACGATGCAGGTGCCCGGACCGATGGCCGAACCGCGCACCGCGTCGATCGCGCTTTCCTCATCCTCGAAAACGCGCGACGGCAGGACGGCGTCCCACATGTCCCTGGCAACGCCGGACGCCTTGACCACGGCGCCGCCCGGAGCAAGGCTGCCCTTGAGAACGAAAATCGATCCCTCGGTATCGACCGGGTTGTCACGCCCGCGAATGCACGAGGGATTGCGGACCGCGGCCTTGTCGGCAAGGTCCCCGGCGGTCTTGCCTGCGACCGTGCGGGTTTCCGCGTGGATCAGGTCTCCGAGGGCTCGCATGACCGCCGGCACGCCACCGGCCTCGCCAAGGTCTGTCACGCCCCACGGCCCGGATGGTGCGAGCTCGACGAGTGTCGGCGTATCGCGGCTCAGCCGGTCCCAGGTATCGAAATCCACCTTGACGCCGGCCTCTTTCGCCATGGCAATCATGTGCAGCACCATGTTGGTGGAGCCGCTGACTGCCATGCCGACCCGCATGGCGTTTTCGAAGGCCTCCGGCGTCAGGATCGTGGACGGGCGGAGGTCGTCCCTGACCAGCTCCATGATACGCATGCCGGTGTATTTCGCTGCACGCAGCTGGTGGTTGCTCCCGGCAGGCAGGGTGCCGGTGGTGGGCAACGCGAGACCCAGGGCCTCCGTGTAGATGCCGGCGGTGTTCCCGGACGTCGCCGTATCGGAGGCGCCCGGGAACGGGAAATGGTTGTCCTCGAGACCCTTCAGGTCTTCCCGGCTCAGTTTCCCGCGCAGGTGCTCGCCGACACCGTCGTAGACGGTCTCCAGAAAGACCTTGCGCGCCTTGTGGACCCCGGCCTTGGTCGGCCCGCCGTAGAGCATGATAGCAGGCAGGTCCAGGCGCGCCGCCGCCATTGCCATGCCCGGCACGACCTTGTCGCCCGAACCGATGAGGACCATCGCGTCGAAACGGTGGCCTTCCACCATCAGTTCGATCATGTCGGCGACGAGATCCCGGCTCGGAAGCACGTAGCGCATGCCGACCGAGGCGAAGGTCTCGCTGTCCGTGACGTGAAAAGTATTGAATTCGCAGGGCGTTCCTCCGGCCATGCGAATCCCGGACTTGACCGCGTCACCGACCTGCCTCAGGTGAACGTTTTCCGGCGAAAACTCCTGGTAGGTGTTGACGACCGCGATCATGGGGCGTTCAAACTCCTCGTCGATCAGACCGGCGCCTTTCGCCCAGGCGCGTTGCAGCGAACGCTCCACCCCGAGAAACTGCAGGTTACTGCGCGAGGTCATGACCGTTCCGCATGGTGCGCGACTCGTCCTTGGCAGGCGTGGATCCATGCAGGATCACCTACTGCCGTTGTGGAGACGCACCTACAGACAGTTCCGAAAAACGGTGAATACAGACGCAGACTGTCAGGAATTCGGGTGGTATCCGGTCATGACGGCAGGTCCGAGCGGACGGCACGGTCCGGGCTGGCTGACAACCTGATCCATGCGATCATGCGAGGATCGATCCTGCCGCGTGTCGCGCTCCGGTCACTGAGGCCGCAATGTACGAGAACATGATCAGTATCGATCGTGAAGCTTCGGAAAGCTTGCAGATGCAGATCCGTCGGCAGATCGCGATCGGGATCGTCAACCGGCAGTTCGCCCTGCATCGGCCATTGCCCTCGATTCGCCGGCTCGCGGCGGAATTGGGAGTCAGCGTGACAACTGTGGCGCTGGCCTACGAAACCCTGAAGCAGGACGGATTCGTGGAGGCCCGGACGCGTTCGGGTTTCTACGTCAACCAGGACGTCCCCGCTGAACCTGCCCACGCGTTACAGGCGGGCGTTGCAGACGAAATCGCCACCCTGCCGGGCAGGATCGACTACAAGGAGTTCTTCAGGGGCCGCACATTTAACCTGCGGCATGTCGCAAAGCCGGCGGACTGTCTCGTCCGGTTCCGTTACCCGTTCGTATGTGGCCTGATTGACCCGTCGCTCTTCCCGATTGCGAGCTGGCGCGAGTGCGTCCGGGATTCCGTCAACGTGGTCGAGGTCAGGAATTGGGCGACGGATTATTCCGCCGTTGATGACAGCATGTTGATCGAACAGCTCATTCAGCGGGTGCTCGCCAAACGGGGGATCGTTGCGCATCCGGACGAAGTTCTGGTGACCGTCGGAGGCCAGCAGGCCCTGTACCTTGCAATCAAGCTCCTGTTGTCGCCGGGTGAAACCCTGGGGGTCGAAGATCCCGGATACCCTGATGTGATCAACATGGCCAGAATCGAGGGCATCGACGTCAAACGGCTTGCCATCGATCAGGGCGGTCTGATCCTGTCCGGGAAGGTAGTTCGCTGCAGGTGCCTCTTCGTAACCCCGAGCCACCAGTTTCCGACGACCGTCACGATGCCGCTCGACCGCAAGCTCGAATTGCTGAAACGCACGAAAGACATGGGTCAATTCATCGTCGAGGATGACTACGAAGCCGATATCAGCTTCAACCTCGTGCAGCCGCGGGCTCTCAAGAGCCTCGATGACTGGGGAAACGTCATCTATATCGGCAGCCTTTCGAAATCCCTCCTGCCCGGATTGCGCATCGGCTACCTGGTCGCGGACCGGGAATTCATCCGGGAGGCAAGGGCCCTGCGGCACCACATTCTTCGCCACCCTCCGGTGAACAACCAGCGCAGCGTGGCACTGTTCCTCCAGCGGGGATACTATGACCGCTTCGTTGCGAAGATCACCGGGATTTACCGGCGGCGGTGCGAGGTCATGCACGAATCCCTGGAGGACCATTTCCCGGGTTATGCCGTGAAACCGGAGTATGGCGGAGGAAGCATCTGGCTCAGGCTGCCGGATGGGGCGGATGCACGCCTTCTCAGTGACCTGGTCCAGGCGGACGGCGTATACTTCGAAACCGGAGGTTTCACGTTTTCCGACGAGAGGAACAACCGCAACCACATTCGCCTCGGGTACTCGGTGATCAGGCAATCCCTCATCCCGGACGGCATCGCCAAGATCGCACGGGCACTCCCCCATGCAGACCGCAATTGACCGGGGCCTCGTTGTTCTCCGAAGGTGGCGCATCCGGCGCCGGGTGGTTCCCGCCCGATGACCTTTTCCCGTCAAAGAGAGATTGAACTCTGCTTGGTCGCAGTGCACCAAACGGGAACAGGAGGCCTACGGTTTCATGGAGGCAACGCTCACCATCATTTTGATCCTCGCGGTCTGCTCCGGCCTCTACATGGCCTGGGCGATCGGGGCCAACGACGTTGCGAACTCGATGGGGACGTCGATCGGATCGGGGGCCATTACCGTGGGCGGTGCCATCCTGATCGCCGGATTGTTCGAATTCCTTGGAGCGTTCCTGGCTGGCGGCGAAGTCACCGCGACGATCCGCAAGGGTATCATTGACGCGGAGGCTCTCGGGCACGATCCCGACCTGCTGGTCATCGGCATGTTGTCGGCGCTCTTGGCGGCTGCATTCTGGCTGAGTGTTGCGTGCAGGTTCGGCTGGCCCGTATCGACGACGCATTCGATCGTTGGAGCGATCATCGGATTCGCGGTCGTTGCGATCGGGTTCGAGGCTGTGCATTGGTGGGGCGTAGCGACAATTGCCGGGAGTTGGGTGGTCACACCCGTCCTGGCCGGGGTGATCTCGTATTTCCTGGTCCTGAGCGTGCAATGGCTGATCTTCAACAAAGACGATCCAGCCGAAAGCGCGCGGCGGTATGTCCCCTTGTACATTTTCGCCGCGGTTTTCGTGACCTCGATCGTGACGTTCGTCAAAGGCCTGAAGCACGTCGGCATGGACTTGAGCATGCCGGCGGCAATCCTTTATTCGGTGCTTCTGGGCGGCGCTGTCGCGGTGACAAGTCGCCTGGCCATCGAGAGCGTGAGTTTCCGGAGCCTCGAGTCACCCACGGGCGGACAGTCGCGGTTTACCGACGTTGAAAAAGTGTTTGGTATCCTCATGATCGTCACGGCGTCAGGCATGGCGTTCGCCCACGGTTCCAACGATGTCGCCAATGCCATTGGACCGGTAGCCGCGATCATCAGCGTGGTGACGACTGGCGCGGTCGCTGACAAGTCTTCGGTTCCAGCCTGGATTCTGCTGGTCGGTGCTGTCGGCATCGTTGTCGGTTTGGCGACGTTCGGCTACCGGGTCATCGCGACGATCGGGAGGAAAATTACCGAGCTGACGCCTAGCCGCGGATTTGCTGCCGAGTTCGCCGCCGCCTCGACAGTGGTCGTGGCAAGCGGAACGGGTCTGCCGGTTTCGACGACCCAGACGCTTGTGGGTGCTGTCATGGGCGTCGGTCTTGCCCGTGGTACCGGTGCGTTGGACTTTGCCGTCGTGCGCACGATACTCGTGTCCTGGGTCGTGACGCTTCCTGTTGGGGCGGGACTCGCGGTCGTGTTTTTCTTCCTTTTGAAGACAGTCTTTTCTCAAGGGATCGGATTGTGAGACTCGCCGAAGAAATCCTGCTCCTGGACCGTTCTGACGACGGCATGCTGTCGCGGGCGCCAAAATGGTTGATCCGGTACGCTCTTGGCGGGGCGGTTTTGATGGACCTCGCACTGGAGAACCGCATCGATACTGATGTCGACCGGCTTTTCCTCATCGGCTCGGCACCGGTCGGGGACGCTTTGCTCGATCCGATGCTTGCCGAGATCGCCGGGTCCAGCGAATCCCATGATGCCCTTTTCTGGGTTGAACGTGCCACCCGCCATGCCGATGAGATCAGGGAAACTGCATTGCTGCGGTTGGTCGACAACGGCATCCTGGTGGTGCACGATGATCGCTACCTGGGGATTTTCGGGACGCAGCGCTACATGCTCGTCCGCAAGGAAACGGAACGTGAGCTGACCGGACGGATAAGGGCGGCATTGGTGAACTCGGCTATTCCGGACCCGAAAGATGTCTTGATTGTCACGCTCGCGGACGGCTGCGGCCTTTTGGACGACGTGTTGTCGGCGGACGAAATGGATCAGGCTGCGGCGCGTATCGCGTTGCTGCGCAAAATGGATCTGATCGGGCGTGCTTTCCTTGACGCCCTGGAGTTGGTCGTCCAGCCTGCGGCGCGCAAGCTCGATCGAAGGCAATCGGGTGCCCCCCTCGCCAACACGCCATTCGAAACGCGATCAAGACGCCGACTTTTCCCCGGGCGGTAGACTGGAGCAAGTTTGCCAAACGGGAATGCTTGGCACCGGAAGGCTTTTACGCGAGATCAGAATCTCGCCGCCGTTCCTCCCTGACCTGGGTGAAGCGCGCGGTGACCATTGGTGGGCACGAGAGTCGTTTTGCCCGTGTTTCTGCGCCAGATCGGCGGAAAAAGACGCGCAAACACCGAACATGAACAGGCTTTCGGCCAGACCGGCGCTTGCACTGACGACCCGCTGACGGCGGTTGCCCCTTTTGTCCGATGTGGAACCGAAGGTTTTCTCGAGCGCCATGGCGAGCGCGGAATGCGTGAAAAATCGGCCCCCCTCCAGTGAATGGAGTGCCGACGCCAGTGCCCGCCTTGCCTCGGTGTCGATCTTGCACGCTACCGATTCCACGGCGTTAACGCTCCGCGCAATCGCCACGACATGTCGCCCGGCGGGGGCGTGTTCCGCTGCATCGCGCAATCGTTGCGAGGCGCCGGGGAGGCCACTTTCATCGAGGCTCTCAAGAGAGCGGCGCACGGCCGCGGCTTGTTCACCGCTCGCGCACGCAATGATAAGGAAAGAAAGCCTGTTTCTCGTCCTGCATATACGGTGCATGCAGGTCCTCGAATGCGCAGCTGATTGCCGCACTCAGCCGGTGCTGTGCCGTTCCCGGGATCGACCATGAGGTCGTCTCCACCTGCCGCTACTGCCAAGGGGGTTCGATCCGCTTTGCCGGCGACGCCGAAGACGCCCCGTATACGCATCGCTTCTGGCGACCCGGGCGCTACACACTCTTCGCGGCAGCGCACAAAGCATTGAGCTTGGCAATCGCCAGGTCCCGCCCGAGCATGCCAAGACCGCAATCGGGTGCGACCATCAGGCGGCTCCTGTCAATGTGGCGAAGCGCTGAAGACAGGCGTGCAATGATTTCCGTTTCCCGTTCGACCCTGCTCCGGGCGATAGCGACCGCACCAAGAATGACGGTCGAAGCGCGGAATTCCTCGAGCAGCGCGAGACTGTTGTTGCTGTGGGCGTCCTCGATGGAAACCTGGTCGACAGATGACCGGTCAACGGCGCCCGCCAGCCGGAAATAGGCCATGGGATCGGCCTTGTGGTATTCCTCGTCATCCAGGTGATCCGGATACCCGCAACACATGTGCATGACCCGGTTCACATCTTCCGGCACGCCGTCGAAACAACGCTCGACGCATTCGATTCCGAATTCCAGCGCTCGGTCCACGTTGCGGGCAAACAACGGCTCGTCGATCTGGATGTTTTTGCAGCCGGCGGCGGCCAGTGCGCGGATCTCGAAATTGAGCGCCCCTGCCAGGTCGATCGCGAGTGTCTTCGGATCGTCGTAATACGTGTTGGCACAGGTATCCATGATGGTTGTGGGTCCCGGGACGGTGATTTTCACCGGCCGGTCCGCGCCGGCCTGCGCGACCCGGAAGTCCCGGTCGAGAAAATGCTCGCCGCGCGGTTCGATCTTACCCCGGATGGTGGGAAATTCGGCCCGGTATGCCCCGTCTCGCACGGTCATTGCCGTCAGGTTCTCGAAGTCGAAACCCGTCAAGTGGCGGCAGTGATAGTGGATGTAGTTCTCACGCCGCTGCTCGCCGTCCGTCGGGATGTCGATGCCGCACGCCACCTGATCGGCGACGGCTTCTCTCGTGGCCTTGCGGTAGAGCGCTTCGGCTTCGGCATCCGCCCTGGTCGTGTTGGCGCGGCGCGTTATGTCGCCGGAAGCTTCCTTGAGCCCGTGTTCAACCTGGAACCAGTCGCGCATCGGCACGTAGTCTGGTTTGGGATATGCGCCTATGCAGGTGGTAAGAAGCTCCATTGACGATCTCCCCGTGATGGTGCCTGTTGTCGGCGTTTCCCGCTTCCGAGTTCGGCCGGGCTTCGGGACGACCATCGTTGGGCCGGCTGGCACGACCTTCCTGCCCAACCCGGCTTCAAAAGCCGCGAGAGAACGGCAAACGACGGAATGTGCAACACGCCGACCCCGGCATTTCGGGTACGGATAGCATTTTGGCTTAATGAGCAAAAGCACCTCATGGAGACTCCTCGTTCCGGTGCATGCGTGAGTGCCCGTGTCGTTCCTCTGCAATCGTTTGGCCTTTTTCCCGGGACATGGGTTCCCGGGGAACAATTGCGACCATCATGGACCCGTGTGTAAACGCAGGGCATGCGGTCCTTCAAAACCGTGTGTCACGAACGCGCTGAGGTCTCGCGTCGCTTCGCATTGCGCGATCAGAGCCTGCACTTACTCCCGACACGAAGCCGTCCGGTCCCGCTGTTTCCGGCGGACATCTCCGATCGAGAGGTCAATGATTTTGAATTCCGGCACGACCTTTCACCTCCGCCGTGATTGATCAGGCTCCTTGTTGCAGACCAGGATCCACCCACAAGAAACCTGGTTCATGGCATGAGCCCAGCGGACGGCGACGCCCGCCCCTGGCGGCGTCTCGGACATCATGTGAATGCCGGTTGCCATCCGACCGCTCCACCGGGATTCCCCTGCTTCCCGATTCCAGGGAAACTCGCTCGGCTCATTTGAGAAAACACGCTTTCCCTTTCGTGCTACACTGCGGCGTAAAATCCGGTCGCTGCCTTTCCGAGGTCCTGCCGCCGCCGCCGGTCCGCAGTCGAGCACTCCCGTGGGCACCGGAGCCTACGTATGCCACGCCGTGCACGATGGTGCGGGGTGCGTAAAGGCCTTGATGTCGCAAGGCGTCCCACACCCCCGGTGCAGGAAATATTCTGCGCCGAACGCGAGGCCCCGCCGCGGATCAAGGCCCTGGCCCGAGCGGCGTTCGAGCGAAAGATCCGCAACCGCAGCAGGAATTTCGCTTCTTGCTCCGCTGTGCGGCCGCCGGGGCGTCAGCATGAGAAGCGCGGGGTAACGAGCAAGCCGCTCCGCGCGCCAGTCATGGGCGCTTGCCCCTGTGCTGTCATTCGAGCACAAGGACAGCATTGAAATCATGACGAGACGTCGACTATGGCCGTGCTGACCGTGCGCAACGTTCCCGGCGAAGTCCATCGCGCCCTGCGTGTTCGGGCCGCCCATCGCGGTCGCAGCACCGAGGCGGAGGTACGCGCCATCCTGAAAAGAACGGTCCTGCCTGAAGGACGGGTCCGATTGGGGTCGCTGTTGATCGCGGTCGGCCAGCGCGCCAAGTTGACCGATGATGAGTCGGCAGGCTTTTCCCGGCGCGACAGCGCGACAGCCGTTCCGCTTGATCTCGAATGATTCTGGTGGACACCTATGTGGTGTCGGAACCGTTGCGCAGAGTTCCGGAACCATGCGTCGCCGAATGGCTCGACAAACAGGCGCTGGAGACGCTGAATCTGTCCGCCATCACCGTCGCCGAACTGCGTTTCGGTGTTCGTGGGCGGGTGTTGGCATTCGATCTGGCGGCTTCGCAAGCCTATGCCGAGCTTATGGCGAAGGCGCGTTCGGCTGGTCGGGCAATCTCGCCGTCCGACGGCTACATCGCGGCGACTGCGGCGGCAAACGCGATGATGGTGGCGACACGGGGCACGGTTCCATACGAAGCGGCCGGACTGAAGACGGTCGATCCTTGGGCGATGTAATGGATGCTCGCCATGATCGGCGCGCGCAAAAGCGTGGATGAGCGAACTCACTTGATGATGCCCCTGTCCACGCATATACGGCCAGAGAGTGCCAGGGTCCGCCAAGAGCATGATTCCATGAAGGAATTCTCCTTACCGGACCATTTGAATTCGCTCGCCGAAAGATAACAAGTCCGTATTTCGGGGTCACGGACTTCGGGAAGGCCGAAGCGATGAGGAGAAACCGCACCGGCCGTAAACGCACGCAACCGCGCTGCGCGACCGCGATGACAACGGCGGACCGGAAGCATCATCGAGACAGCGGTAACGACGCTCGCCTGACTGCTTGGGCGCACATTCTGCACGCGAGCACTTCGACTGGCTGCACACTGCCAAAAACGACAGGCCGATCAGGAGGCCGGCGCGTGATACGTGTCGATCATGCCGTCGAACTCACGGCGTATGGCAGCGATTTCCGCGTCCGTGTAGATCCGGAACGGTTTCAGGAAACCCTGATCGTTGAAGGTCTCGATCTGCTTTTTCGTCAGCATGGCGGGGTTTTCGTTGCGAACGGGATGGTACCGCAAGTCGCGGGACATGCGGATCAAGTCGTCCGGTGTCGGCAACTGCTTGAAACGGTCGTCTTGCAGGGAGGTATGAGCCAAAGGAGAGCCTATCGTCTTGGCCATTGGCCTTGTGGCGAGCCTAGCGCTCGCGGCATTCTTTCAGCACGACATTCTTCTCTTTGGTTTTAGTCAGCTTCACCGGAAATTCGAGGATTTCCAAAACTGTTCTTCGGAATTGAAAATACCGGCGTGCGTTCATGGAGCGTCCATCCCAACAGCGAAATCCCATGACACTTAACGGCGATTCCTACGACACGTGACGGTTTTGTCCGGGTTGCAGACGGGTCCCTAGCAGGCGTTGCACGGTAACGGAATCCACGCAGGAGATGCCCTCGCGATTTTCTCTCGGTACGGTCCCATCATCGATCCATCGATCGGAATGAGGAGGCCTGGGCCGATAAAGTGGATCGGAATCAACGTCAAAACCATCCCGTGTGAAGCAAGATATGAAATGTGGGTCCATCCACCCATGAGCAGAAAGGATTTCCCCCCGATATTTCAGTACCGTGGCCAGGACATTTGGGAAAAGCGTTCAGAGTCGCCGCCGGCCCTTTCCAGCATAGTGAGATACGCTGCCCGTGCGGAATGAGATCTGCTGTCTCCTAGACGCCTGTCTAGTGGTCCGGTTCTTTATCACGATGCCGATTCCTGCGGTTTTCGGTCGCCCTTTCTCCATGCCTTCACGAAATATTCGCGCTTCTCGCTCCAGCGGAGCGGGCGGGCATCATTGGCGTTGTGGTGCTCGATGTAACCCTCGATCGCCGCGATGCATTCGTCGAGCGAGTCAAAACCGAATGCCTGAGCCTCGGCCTCGAGAGCTTCGAGAAGAATCCCCCGACGGCATTCATCCACGAGGCAGAGGTCGGCGTGACGTGGGCATGCCAGTGCCTGCAGCGGTCGAGCCAATTCCTGACCTTTTCCCTCTTGTGTGTCGCGTAGTTGTGCATCACCAGATGCGGTTCCAGCCCTTTGGGCTCCGCCGCCTCGATCTCATTGAGGAAGTCAAGAAGCTCCGAGGCGCGGTGGCGCCTGCTGCACTTCCAGATCATCGCGCCGGTGGCGACGTCGAGCGCGGCGAAGGGCGTTGTCGTGCCGCGGGGTGTCGTCATGGGTTCACCGCTCGGCCACCCCCGGCGCCAGCGGCAGGACCGGCTGCGTCCGGTCCAGCGCCTTGATTTGCGTTCGCGTACTCACTCGGACCAACGGCGTTGACGCGATCATTCTCGTCCACACACGGGACGAGAGCGGTCCGGCGGGGCCATGTAGAGCCCCACGATGTCCTGCACCTTGTCGACAAACTGCGGGTCCGTCGACAGCTTGAACGTCTCGCTCAGGTGCGGCAACAGGCCGAACGCCGGCCAGGTCCGGTGCACGGTCGTGTGCGACAGCCCGTGGTCTCGGCCATGCTCCGGACCGACCAGTGCGTCGCGTCCTTCGGCATCGTGCTCAGCGTCCGCTCGACCACCTCCGAAACCTTGTCGTCCGTCACGGTACGGGGCCGGCCGGACCTGTACTCGTCCGAGAGCCCTCGATACGCTTCTCGGCGAACTGCCTGCGCCACTTGCGGAAAGTGTGCTCGTGCATCCCGATCCGCCCGCCGATCTCCCTGCTTAGAAGTCGCTCGGCGCAGAGAAGGATGATCTTGCAACGGTCGGGCAGCGGCCTCGACGCCTTGTGCCTTTGGACATGCGCCTCGAGGAACCCGCGCTCCTCCTCGCTCAGCATCACTTCCACGGCCCTGCCTCTCGTTGAGGCGCCTCCTGTTGGTGTCATCCGCCGCCTTGATGGCGACTATCGTTACAGAAGACTCGTGTGTTGGCCGATTTTTCCGTACCATTTCGAGGCCCCGATCTTCGGGATCACCTGAAAAAATCGAATTCACGGGGAATTCGCTCCTGCAGGAACTGTCCTTATGAAGCGAGAAACAAACAAGCCATTAGCCAAATTTGTTGCGACCTTTGCAGTGGCTGTTTCCTCTACATTGTTTTCTTCTGCCCCAAGTTCCGCTGACACCCGATGTTCTCCAAGCTTTTATTATGTCGGTGGCTTCGGAGGGAGCATGCGGTCAAACGCCTTTCAGAAAAATCTCGTTCTTCCAGCAATCGAAGGCAAGAAGAAGCTGGCTGCGTCCGGTATAGACATTACGTTTTTCAGTCACTTACAGCGCATTGGCAGTGATGGTTTCTGTGAACGGGCTATGTGGGGATCGTTCGCGGCGACTGCCGCATGCGGGGGCATTCTGGCGTTTGTTTTTCCGCCGGCGGTACCGGCTTGTTTGGCCTTTGCTGCAGGAGGTGGGGGAACCTGCATTTACTTGGACGAACAAGATGACCTGGAAGAAATAATTTCGAACGACCTCAAGAAAGACGAAAACCCGATAGTCTTGATTGGCTACAGCTGGGGCGGAGACACCGCTGCGGCTCTCGTGGACAAATTCGGCAGTTCGGTAAGCAGGAATTCGGGTTTTTCGTCGAAGCGTTTCATTCTCGTTACACTGGATCCCGTTAGTTTGGGAGGCCCTTCGTCGAGGCAGGAGGAAGGCTTTGCAAACACTTCATGGATCAATGTTTATTCGACCGCAAAAAAAGGCAGGTGCAACACGCTTGCAAGAATGGGCAAAAGGTGGGGACGGGCATCGAACGCAAATGTAAACATTGACGTCAATGAATTCAGGAGTTCATATCGATCTTCGGGAAATGCCCTTCTGCCGGAATTCGGTCACTGCGAGACTGGTGAGATGTATGACGTGGCACAGGATCGAATTGAGGAAAAACTACAGGATTACTGTGGACCGAGTTTTCAGCTTCCCAAGTGTCAAATCGTAAATGGTAAATGTGCGTTCAATTGATCGTCCTATTGGTTAGATTCAATCATTTAATGCCCTTGTCGGTGTCGTGTTTTTCTGTCTCCTGACGAAGGAGATCACAAATTCCGGCGGTCGAAGCAATCGAACTCAACCCGCATAGCTCACGAAAACCGCGGTGAGGCCTGTTTTTCGGTGTTTTCACGGCTGGTGGCCACGATGACGCGCTGAAGGCGGCTCTCGCCGGAGTTCCGGCCGGACCGAGCCCGGTTTCCGTGCGCCATTCCAGGCGCGAAGTCATTTTCGCGGATGCCGTGTGCACCTTTCCGTGTGCTGCCGACGCACAGCCCCGGCAGCGTTCCGATTGACGCCGTGCAAGTGTGGGAATCCGGGGGCCGGAGCGCGGTTATCCGGCAAAATCCAAAAGCTTCATTCACCCCTGAGAATATCTGATTGGTTCAACGAACTGGATTGCCATAACGAGTAAGTGTAAGCGGCACACTGCGAAAATGTGGTAGGGCAATGTACGCCAATTTGTGCATCGCCTTCTCGTTATTCACCCGCAGACTTGAAACTGATCGACGCGATCATCGAAGATCCCGCTCGCGACCTTCCCGCGATGATTGTTGCCCAGTATCGGGATCCGCTGATTCATGCTGCCGGAAAGCAGAGAGGGTAGAGGCCCGGACGAAGGCTCTTGATGGGCAAGTGGAGGGAACGGGTACGGCGATGCGTCGGCAGACCGTGCCGGGAGTTGGTTCCCTGACGGCATTACCTATCGAGGGTCTTTGCGCCCGAGAAAGCGGAGTTCACCTGTGGCTGCGAAAAGCCGCGTGCTGCTTGCGCTGCCTAAGCACTACCGATGTCCAAGATATGTACTCTAACGCCCCCGGGCACCGGTGAAGATTGGAGCGCATGACGATCACTTAGCCATGGTAAGCCCGTCCTTCGCGGTGGTCCGGATGAGCCTGCGAAAACGTGCTACTCGATTTGACTGTTCAAATATGCCTCTTTCCCGGCAACGCTCACACGGAATATCTCAGCTTTGTGCGTCGTGCCCAAAACCCACAACTCGATCGACCGCATAGGGAGTGAGAAACGCTTTCGTTTTTATCCGGTTTAGATATTTGCCATTGCAACCAAGCAAATGGGAAACTCACTTTTGAAGAGCTGCCGGATTCAGAGCGGCGCGGCATTTGGCGACCTCGGCTAACGAGGTCGTGTTTGGAGACTGTAAGGGACGTGAAAATGTCGTTGGAGAAAACGGACACCCTGGTTGTCGGTGGTGGACAAGCCGGTATCGCGTTGAGCGAACATCTTGGGAAGAACAATGTTCCGCACCTGATTCTGGAAAAGAACCGGACAGCGGAAGCCTGGCGCACGGGCCGTTGGGACGCTCTGGTTGCCAACGGTCCCGCATGGCATGACCGTTTTCCTGGTCTGGAGTTTACCGGCGACAACCCGGATGCGTTCGTGTCGAAAGACCGGGTCGCAGAGTATCTGGTTGAATATGCCAAGATGGTGAACGCACCGATCCGCGAAGGCGTCGCAGTTTTCAAGGCTGAGCGGATGCCTGGCGAAGGTGGTTTCCACGTTGAGACGTCTCAAGGCGTCTTTGAAGCCAGGCGCATCGTCGCCGCCACCGGCGCATTCCAGCACCCGTCATTTCCACCGATTGTGCCCGAATCCGCAGCTGTCGAGCAGCTTCACTCCTTCGACTACAAAAACCCGAGCCAATTGGCCGAAGGAGCTGTCATGGTTGTTGGCGCCGGATCTTCTGGCGCGCAGATTGCTGACGAGTTGAACCGCGCCGGCCGCAAGGTCTTCCTCTCGGTTGGCCGGCATGACCGTCCGCCTCGCCGTTACCGTAGGCGCGACTTCGTCTGGTGGCTGGGCGTGCTGGGCTTGTGGGACCTGGCCGCGGCTGAACCCGGAACCGAACACGTGACCATCGCCGTGAGCGGCGCCTATGGCGGGCACACCATGGACTTTCGCCGTCTTGGCAACGAAGGCGTCACGCTTGTTGGCCTGACCCAGAGCTTCGAAAACGGCGTCCTGGGTTTTGCCGACGACCTTCAGCGCAACATTGCTGCCGGTGACGCAAGCTATATGAGAATGCTGGATCTGGCGGATGCCTATGTTGAGCGTACTGGTCTCGACTTGCCGGAAGAGCCTGATGCACGCGAACCGTTTGCCGATCCCGACTGTCTGACCAACCCGATCAGCTCGATCGATCTAGCCAGGGAAGGCATCGGCACGATCATCTGGGCAACAGGTTTCCGTCAGGACTTTAGCTGGATCAAGGCCGACGCCTTTGACAATAAGGGGGCGCCAATCCACCAACGCGGTGTCTCGATCGAACCGGATATCTATTTTCTTGGCCTGCCATGGCAGTCGCGGCGTGGATCGACCTTCCTTTGGGGGGTCTGGCACGACGCGAAGTACATCGCAGACCAGATCGCGATCCAGCGGGCCTATGCCAATTATGACGGCGAGGCGGCCATCATCATGTCTGCTGCTGTTGGGTCCCGGAATATTCAGGCTTGAAACGGCGGGTTTGTCCCGCGTTCCCCGCCGACGGTTTTTTTCAGTGATTCAGGGACAATCCGGGACAGGGATTCTTCCCCAAGCAGGGTTTTTCAAGTAGCCACCCTTTCCGGTCAGGAACAATATCAAGCAGCCTTTTGGCGCCCTTGACGTGCATTTTTGCACGAAATGTGTTGGTACGCTTTCATAGGCTTTGTGCGGCAGTCGCCAAATTTCTCAGCTTGGCGACGGCCAGTCGCCGCGGCAGCAGCGCAAGGCCGCAATCGGGCGCTGCAATCAGCCGGTCGGCGTCAATGTGTTCAAGGGCTGCACCCATTCGGGCGCGCAGGGTGTCAACCGACTCCACGTGGCTCTTGGCGATGTCGATCATGCCGAGGATTATCGTGGTGTGGCCGAACAACTCCAGTAGCTTGAGATCATTGGGCCGATGTGCATCTTCGATAGAAACGGCGTCCACATCGGCCGCGTCGAGGGCGCCGGATAAAGCGAAATAGCTCGCTGGGTCAGCTTTGGCGGGGTGAGGATCGTCGAGGCCGGCAGGGTATCCACAGCAGATGTGGACAGCACGGTTGACGCCCGGTTCGACGCCGGCGAAGCAACGCTCTACACACTCGACGCCGAACGCAAGCGCTTCATCGACCTGGCGCGCGAATAACGGCTCGTCGACCTGAATCCACGTGCAGCCAGCTTCAGCCAGTCGCCTTATCTCTATATTGAGGACCTCGGCGAGCGCCCGCGCCAATTCCGGCCGGCTGGTATAATACTCGTTGGCAATTGTGTCGCTTATGGTCAGCGGACCCGGCACCGTTATTTTCACCTCGCGATCTGTGGCCGACTGTGCAACACGCCAGTCGGCGGGCAGAAAAGCAGGCCCCGATTCCAGTTTTGATATGACCGTGGGGACACTGGCCACCCAGCTTCCATCGCGCATTGTTTGTTCACTAAGGTGGCGGAAGTCGATCCCTTTCACATGCCTGCAGTGATAATAGACGTAATGTTCGCGACGGATTTCACCATCGGTTGGAATGGTTATTCCGCAATCCACTTGCTCACGAACCGCATCCATAGACATGCGGTCGAGTGTTCTTTTCGTTTCGGCTGACTGGTCCTCCACCAAGGCATCGTAGACCATGGTCGGCGCCGCGCGCCTTTGCTTGCCCATATTGCTCCACATTGGAATTGGGGCGTCGGCGGGTTTAGGGTAGGCACCGATTGTCGTGGTCGGAATGGTCACGCAGCGATCCCCTGGTCTTGAATGATGTGGTGTACCGTGACGCCGCACAGATATCCTTCGCTCACTCCCGAAGCCGACTCATTGTACGCGCTCGGATCAACCAAACAACGGGCGGCGCCCGACTTCGGTGACGGCATATTTGCCATTACGATCACTTTTGTCCATGTGAAATCTGTGGAATCCCAGTTGGGGTCGATTCCGGAAAAGGGCGAAATGACACTCCAAGCATTTGGTCTTCGCCTCTCGTCGCATTCACGGGCGATTGTCCGCGCATTTGATGTTGAGCGCCGCGAGAATGCACTTTCATCCTGCTTGCCCGTGCCGTTTTACGACATCGAGGACAGTATTCTTGCTGATTTCGAGATCACTGGCGATTCAGCAGTATCTTCGTCCCTCGCTGACGGCCTGAAGGACCTTTGGCGCGGACCTGTCTGATTTTGGCCGCTTTACGCGGAACAAGGTCGGCATACTGGCGGCAGCTTTCTGGCCACCGCTGCGGATCTTGCACCTGTGGTAGAACACGCGATTTGCCGTCAAAACCGGAGGTCGGAGCCGGATGGTTAAACGATCTGTGCGGGGGGCATCGGGTAACCGACGTTCCAACCGCGACAGTCTCGTGTGAGCGGAACGACCTCGGCTTCGTCGCGGTTCAGGCGCTCGGCGGCCTCGCAAGGATCAGATGGAACCGGAACGTTTCGTAGTATTGCCCCGAGCGATCGTGGGCGAGCAGCGACGCCATGAGGTCTGCCTCGAACCGGTCCCGGTTCCCCGCGAAGACCCCGGGCGAAGAGCAGGAGGCGATGCGGGACCTGAGCCGGGCCCGCGGGAACATGAAGGTGATGGAGTTGAAGGCCCGCAAGCGCCTGGGAGCGTTCCTTCTTCGTCACGAGCGGGTGTATTCCGGACGACGCCGATGGACGCAGGCGCACTTCCGCTGGCTTGAAAGCCAGCGTTTCGAGGCCCCGGTCCAGCAGGTGGTGTTCCAGGAATATGTCGATGCGGTTCTGGACGCACGGCGCCGGGAGGCGGACCTGGAAGAACAGATCCGGTCGGCCGTCGCCTCCCGGTCGCTGCGTCCGGTGGTGGAGGCGCTGATCAGTCTGCGGGGCGTCAACGTGATCACCGCGGTTACGGTGCTGGCCGAACTCGGGGACATCACCCGGTTCGACAGCCCGCGGCAGCTGATGAGCTTCCTCGGCCTGGTTCCAAGCGAGCACAGCTCGGGATCCCGGCGTCGGCAGGGCGCGATCACGAAGACCGACAACAGCCACGTTCGCCGGATCCTGGTGGAGTCGGCATGGTCCTACCGGTTCCCGGCCCGGAAGACGGCGCATTTGCGGAGAAAGGCAGCTGCGGCACCGCCCCGGGTTCAGGCGCTGGCCTGGGCAGCACAAAAACGGCTTTGCGCCCGGTATCGTCACCTGTACCTGGCCGGCAAGCCGAAGTGCCAGGTCACCACTGCCGTGGCCCGGGAACTGGCGGGCTTCATCTGGGCCATCGCTTGCGAGGTGTCCGGCCAAAACCACGGCTGCCGGGCCGTGGGCTGAGAACCCGGATCCGGGACACAGAACAGACAACACGGAATTGGCATGGCGGGTGCAGGGTGCGGATGGCCGGTGAGGAGATCCCTCGGAAACTCTATGCGAGACAGGCTGCAAGGCCAGTCCACCCGCGACCCAAGATCGAGGCAGCTCCACGACGAAGTGAAGTCAGGCGGTAACCAACCCGCGGATAACAGAATGATCCACCGTCGAAAACAGCCAACCGCAGCCCGCTCCCGTCATGCCGGAGGGAGGCCAGGAATGAAGTGAGTGAATCCCGATACTTGACAAGGTCAATCCATAACAGAGTGTCATTTCTCCCGTACCGGAATCGACCCCTACTTCGGCGAGAAGCTGAATGTCTTCCAATGCTTCCAGACCCGTGGCATCCTCCCGTCCTGCGAAATAGCCAACGGGACCACCACACTCCTCCGGTGAAGAAGCACCAGACCCGCAGATGCAGGTTGGATTTCGTTTGCCCGGCGTGGCGGATATGCGATCCTCAACCCGCAGTTCATGATTCCACCAGCATCCGAAATCGTAGCGAAACTTCGCGATCCGTCGAAACCGGAAGCCTGACAAAGGCATGTCCACCGGTCGACCGGGTAGAAATGGTCCGGCATGAATGATGCCGTGGATACCGAACTGGAAAAGGTGGATCGCTTCCCATCCCGTCGCCACCTGGAGCACGCCGTGAAGTTCATGAAGCAACAAGGTTTCCGGTACTTGAAGGCGACGCCAGATCATCGGGCCGATTCCCGGCAACCGGGCTTTCAGCCGCAGAACCGGTCCAGTCTTCGACGAAGTCCATGCATCCGCCATGCGAAATGCCTACAAGAGGCATTCCATGACGCCAACTGCAGTTTGACCCCCGGGATTTTGGTGCTCCCCAAACTGTTCAAAGGCTTGCGCGAGTAAATTCGGACATGTAGTCGATCAGCTGGTCCGAAGCCCGGGCCGCATCATCACTTCGGCCCGCCGCGATTGCCCTCGCGACCGCCGCGTGAAGATTGGCACATCGCTTCAGGTCGAGGGCTTCGCGGTAATGCTGGTACCAGAACCTGCGGGCAAGCCCCTGCATGAGTTGCATCGTCTTGGCGGCATACTCGTTTCGGCATGCGGCGACAGTCATCCCGTTGAATTTCAGATCCAGACGCATGAACGCCACGTCGTCGTCGGCTTCCGCGGCTGCATGGAGGTCGCTGGCAAGCCGGGCAAAGGCGTCTCGTTCCCCGGAGTTCGCACGGCGGGCGGCATCGCGCATGATCATGCGTTCGACCTCGCGGCGCAATTCGAGCAGTTGTAGCTGGCGGGAGTGGTTGATTTCCGAGACCATGACGCCGCGACGCGGCATAATGATGACCAGACCCTCGAATGCCAGGCGCTGCAGCGCTTCCCGTATGGGCGTACGCCCGATGCCAAGTTCGGACATCAGTTCCGCTTCGGAGAACAGCTGACCGGGCTCGAGCCGGAGCGTAACGATCATCTCCTCGATCTGCAGATATGCCCTGTCCGTAAGGGACGGCCCGCCTTCTCCCTTAAGGCCCTTGTATGTACCCAAGATCCGTTGCTGGTCCATCCGGAATGCGCTCTCACATCCGGAGAGATTTTTCAAGTGATCCGTGAAGTTTCCCGCGTAACTTCCATCCTGCGATCATGCTCGGATCGGGTTTTCGCGGTCTCAGCCCGATAGTATTGAAACAGGGATTTCCGGGCCACGACAGTCCAGCAGATGAACACGTTCTTGTTCTCCGCTTACGTCGGGTATGTCCTGGTCCTGGAAGACCTCAACAGCTGGCTCCGGCTCAACACCGGCGAATTGTCGGACGCGCTGCCAAGACCACGGGATTGCTAACGTGAACAACCAGTTCGATCATCCGTTATTTCATCGTTGAGATTTTTTTCTGAGCCATCGGCTGAAGCGGCCAGGATCGATCAACGCGCGCGTATGGGTGCCCCGACCGATTTCGTCGATCCCGTCGTCGGCGACAACGTGCCGGATCAGCTTTTTCCCGTTGATTGACACCAACCTTGCCCGGACCTTACCCACAAGCAGGGTGGCGTCAGCGCATCGTGGCTGACGCAAATCCGAATTCCGAGACTTCCCTCGTCCGCATTGAGGTACGGTTGCAATGCCCTGGTGCATGCCCAATCCACTAGTGCAGCCATGAAACCCATGGCAAGAATCTCGGGAAGGTCAGCAAGCCCCTCGGCTTCACGAGGAATGTATCTCACAGTATTCGTGCGTGGGACATCGTATGCATGAACGCATTCCGTCCCAACCTCAAGTCCCGGTTTCTTGGCCTGTTGAACCCCTGTTTGGCCGCTCGTCGGGACCGGTCCGTACCTGATTCCCGCCTGTGAACGGCTCAGTCCATATCCGTTATCGATTCGCACAGAATCCCGATGACAAGGTCAACGAAAGCCCTGTCGGCAATGAAGAATGGTGCGACGACGATCACATCGCCGCCGCACCTCGCATACATGCCTTTCTCCCGGCATTTCAGCATGACATCGAAAGGTCGGCGTGCGGGATCACCGGGAATTGCTTCAATCTGTATCGCCGCAACCATGCCAATGTTCCGGATATCGACAACGCGGTGCAGACCGGCCAGGGAGTGCATTGCGTCCTCGAGTTATGGCAAGATGTCACGGACTCCATGAACCGTTTTGTCTTCAACGAAGATCTGCATGGCCGCCAGTCCTGCGGCGCAGGCGAGCGGATGACCCAAATACGTGTAGCCATGAAAGAACTCGATGAGATAGTCCTTGCTGCCCTGCTCCATGAACAGGTCATTGAGTTCCTTCCGGGCGGCCACGGCACCTTTGGGCACGGCCGCATTTGTCAGGTTCTTGGACACTGTCATGATATCAGGAAGTGCGTCGAAGCGGTCCCCGCCGAAGGCAGCACCGGTTCGCCCGAATCCCGTGATGACCTCGTCGAGAATCGGGAGAACCTCATGTTTGTCGCAGATCTCCCGTATGCGTTTGAGATAGCCGTCTGGCGGAATGATCACGATGACGGGTTCGAGAATCACGGCAGCAACACTTGATGCATCATGCAGTGCGATGATTTCCTCAAGCTCCTCTGCGAGTTCGATGCCCTGCTCAGGTATGCCGCGCCAAAAACGTGTTTTCCGCAAGGACGGTGTGGCGAAGGTGATCTGCTTCCACCAAAGAGCCGTGAATCTTTCTGTTGATCCCGATACCGCCCACACGCGTTCCGCCGGAGTTGGCGCCGTGGTTACCACGAACGCGGCCGATCAGGCGGACTTTCCCCGGGCGTCCTTTCAGCCGCCAGTAGGCGCGCGCCATCTTCAATGCGGTGTCGACAGACTCCGAGCCGGAATTCGTGAAGAAGATCTGGTCAAGCCCGTCCGGCATCATGTCCCTAAGGACACTGGCCAACTCGAATGCTGAGGGGTGGCCGAACTGAAACGGCGGCACGTAATCAAGCACGTGCAGCCGGGTTGTCATGGCTTCAAATATTTCGGGCCGATTGTGTCCGAAACCCGAACATACGGGACCCGAAGCGCCGTCGAGAATCGCCTGGCCATCGACATCATAGACGCAGCAACCGTCTGCGCGGTCAATGAGACGCGGATCTTTCTTGAACTGCCGGTCGCAGGTAGGTGTACGGCATCCGGTAAGCGTCAAGGTTTGGCAGGTTATGTTGCCATATTTTCCGCGATTCCGGGTTCGGCCGAGTGCCTCGCGGGATTTTTTCCACCGATCACCGGCCGTTTCTCCATTACATGAGTTGCGCCAACACCAGGCCAAATCTGGTCCGTTCAGAACAGGTCATCATTGCATTGTCGCAATGATGCAGTCAGTTCCGGGACGGATGCCACTGTGCCAACTGGAGGTCACAGTCTTGACCTACGCACAGACGCATGCGGCCCTCGGGCCGAGGGCAGGCCGCTTCGCTCTTTGCGGCGGGATCGAAACAGCTTACGCAGGGACCGGCACCGATCTCGCCTCGCCCGGCGGGTCATTGCCGGCGCCGGCCGTGGTGCTCATCTTTCTTCACTTCGGGAAACAGCCACACGGAAACACACATGAATGCCATCAGGCCGAACAGCAACTCGGGAGAAGAATCCATCGAAATCCTTTCGCGCATCGACCATAGGAATGCACCGAAAACGATGACCAGAAGGGTGAGAAGTGCCCGAATTCTTGGCGGCATCGCATTCTCCGTTCAGAGGGGAATGGAATCCGAAAGGATGAAAAGGACCGCCGCACAAGACACAAGCACGGCGAGAAGTCCAAGACGTGAGTTCCGGAACCACGTCGGCAGGAGCTGGACGAGAAACGGTGCTCCGAGAATGGCCAGACCGGCAGCGATCACACTCACCGCCCACGGCAGCACCAGGGTCGTGACTGCCAGGGTTGCCAGCAAGGCGAGTATGGCCAAAATCGACGTGTTAAGGAGGATACCGCTGAGCAGGCCACGCGCAGCTACCGGTCCAGCCGTCCTGGGGAAGAACCCGGTGACCATGACGATCGACCACACCACAACACAGGCGCCCAGGAAAAAACCAGTCAACACTTGGTAGTCAATGATTGCCAACGGTCCGGACATCGCGACTTCCGCACGATTGCAAATGATATTTTAGTAATATATTATCAGTTGGCCAGAAGTTTGCAAGCGATTCGGAACGTAATTGATCAGCCGCACCTACAGGGGAGAGCGTAACATCGACGGGGCCGAGGTCACGGTGGATGGCGTGGCGCTGGATCCACGCCTTGGCCTGCGCACCTTTACCAGGCAGGGGTTCGAGTGGAGCTACGAGGGCAACGGGCCGTCGCAGCTGGCACTTGCGATTCTGGCGGATCATCTCGGAGATGAAGAACGGGCCATGACCGAGTGTGCCGCTTTCATGTCCGGGGTCGTCGCCTTTTTCGGAAACGAATGGGAAATGACATCGGCTGACGTGGACCGGGCTCTCGCGAACCTCCGCGCCGGTCGGTGAAAGCCCGGAAGGACGGAACAATGCAGCAGGAACTTGAACAATCGCGAATGTCGGACAGGCAACGCAGGTATCGCGATACCTATCGCCGACGAATTGTCGGCTGGTACAACGGTTGGCTCCACGTCACGGTGATTTACGCTATGGGCGCCGCGGCGCTGACGATTTATCTCCAGAGCATCGAGAACGTGCACTGGTATGAACTGCTGATCGTGCCGGTGACCTTCCTTGGCGCCAACTTCTTTGAATGGTTCCTGCATACTTACGTCATGCACAGGCCGCACAAGGTCAAGGTACTGCGGGCCATCTACATGCGCCACACGATGATGCATCATCAGTTCTTTACCGACCATGAGATGCGGTTTGCCGGACAGCATGATTGGCGCGTGACTTTTTTTCCGCCCTTTGCCCTGGTGACCTTCATCTGCATGTCGGTACCGATCGCACTCGTTGCCGGCTGGCTGTTCACACCGAATGTGGGATGGCTTGTGATCACGACGACCACGTCAATGTACCTGATCTACGAGTTCATGCATTTCTGTTGCCACGTCGGCGAGAACTGGTTCGTACGCAACATGCCGTTCGTGAACACGATCCGTCGGCACCACACTGCACACCACAACCAGTCGCTGATGATGGAACGCAACATGAACCTGACGTTTCCGATCATGGACTGGCTGTTCGGGACTTCCGACCTCAACCGCGGTCTCCTGGGCCATCTCTTCAACGGATACGACACGCGGTTCGTCAAGACGAACCTGCGACGCACGGCCCGGACTCCCGATGGCCGCTGGCCTGATCAGGTACCGGTTGCGGCGAAATAGGCCTGCCTGCACCTGCAACCGCGTCACACCGGCACCCGGGCTCACTTCAATCGCTGGTGGACCGAATGGGCGGAAGCGACAGGAAAAAGCGTACCCTGGAGGACATACGCGCGTCCAAGACGTCGGGTGAGAAGATGGTCTATACTTCCGTACCCGACTACACGTCGGCACAATGGGCCGAAGCCGCCGGTGTGGATGTGGTAGTCGTGGGCGACAGCCTGGCGATGATCGCCCACGGGCATTCCTCGACGATTCCGGCAACAATGGACATGATGATTTTGCATGCCCAGGCCGTACGAAGGGGGGCGCCCAACACGTTTTCCCTCGGGTGCATGCCCTACCAGAGCTACAATACAATCGAGCGGGCGTTGACCAATGCAACGCGTTTCATGCAGGACGCAGGATGTGATGCGGTCAAGCCGCAGGGAGGCAGGAGCCAGCAGGACGTCCTGAGGGCCCTAGTCGATGCCGGCATTCCGACCGCGAGCCATATCGGGCTGGCTCCGCATCGCGTCGCCATGTACGGTGGCTTCAGGATCCAGGGCCGCACACCGGAGGCAGCCATGGAAATCCTGGAAGACGCGTTGGCGATTCAGGATGCCGGCTGTTTCATGCTGGAGTTCGAGGCCGTACCGGCACCCATTGCACGGCTGATATCATTGGAACTCGAGATTCCGACCATCGGAATCGGGGCCGGGGCGGGAACCGACGGGCAGATCCTGCTCAGCTACGACCTCCTGGGAGTCTTTACGGATTTCAAGCCGAAATTCACCAAGCGTTACGCGAACCTGACCGATGTCGCCGTGGACGGCTTGAGGACCTACGTGCAGGAAGTGAAGGAAGGCACCTTTCCGGACGACGATCACAGCTATACGGCCCCGCAGGAGACGGTAGACCGTTTTCGCGCCATGCTGGAAAAACGCCGGCAAGTCTAGGTGAGAAAATCGTCGGCAGGACTGCCGCGATCATTTGTTGTCAATCATGGCATCGAGTTCACGGATGAGCGCTTCGGCTTCGCCTGCCTGATCCGGGGTCATGGAGTCCCGAATGATGCTCAACGTTTTCCTGGCTCTCCTGTCGCCCTGTTCCGCAGACAGGCTGATCCAGGCATAGGCGCGTGCGATGTTCCACGGCACGCCCACACCTTGTAGTACTTGAATCCCACGTCGTACTGTGCCTTGGCATAGCCGCATTTTCTCTTATGCGTTTCTCCGGAAACCCGCCATTACGGCAATTCACCAACAATCAACTTTGACCTGTCGGGCGTTCAGTCCTTAGTTCCAGCGCGGCCTTGAGTAGTGCTCGAACCGCTGGTTGGTTTGCATCATCGGCCGAGCGAACCTTTACGTGACGCATCTTGCGGCCGGTCCCTTCCAGCAAGCTTTCCGGGTCTGCCAGATAGACACCCTGATAGAATCCCAGGTTGACCCAACCTTTATGGGGCAGAATATAGGCGTAGCCGTCGATCATCTTCCTTGGTCCCACCCCATAGGTAGCAGCGCGATCGCCGAGGCGGACCACCTCACACGTTTCGGGATCGACCTCGCAGATGACTTGCCGCAGGGCTTGCGCAACAGGGCGCACACCCTCCTCCGAGATCGCTAGCAACTCGTCAAATGTTCCGAATTTGGTCCTGGCCACGAAATTCCTCCTCATCTCTGACAGTGGATGTCTTCAGGCTTGCCGAATTTCACCCCCGTCCCCTTGCCCAAACCCCGCGCCCACTCGTTCGCCGAACCGAAACCGGCCAGATAACCTGCCAAAGACCAAATGACCGAGACTCAAGCTTTTCGATTTGAGCATTTCACCCTGGACCACCACGGAATCCGTACCCTCACCTCAACGATCTTTGTTGCGATCGAGCAAACTCCGGCAGAAACCGTGCCGGATTCTTCCGCCGCAAAGCAGATCCGAACATTTGCTCCGCATTCGATCTGTGCGCCCTTTCCGGTCAGAACCCTCAGGCCGCCACCGCTCCTGGACAGCGCCTCGACGATGCCGACAAGGTACGCGAGGTTCTGCCCCAGCCGGCCCAGTTTCCAGACGACGAGCACATCGCCTTACCCGAGGACAGGCCGGCAGTTCTCCAAGCCGTGCCTATCGGCATTCGCGCCGGACGCGCGATCCAAACTGACCTTCTCCGAGATTGGCTTTTTCCTAACAAGGTTAGATGGTTCCGCCAAGGGCGCGCATCGGAATGCGGACGGAGAAACTCGATGGAAAACGACAGGGGAACAGTTCCAGGAACCGAGGCGCATGTTGCGCAACTCTGGTGACTAAGGCACCTGCCCCTTCTGGCCCGACTCATCTGCTGGGACGATTCAGACACCCGATCCTTCTTCTCCCGAGAGATTCCGGCACCCCGCGCCGGTGGTGTATTCACGGGCCAAAAGGACAACGGATGGCGACATGAGAGTCGCCAGACTCCGCGGACCAAGTTCACACCGTCAATGTATACTTGCGCACTTGTTGGATTTCCCGCATCACCGCCGCGAAGAAAGAAACTACCCGCGCCAGCCGTCAAACCGCCATCCAGACCGTCGCCTCGTCGAAAATGAACCACGCAAACACCAGGCAGACCGCCTCACGAAAAGCATGCCCGCTCAAAAAATGACCGGAACAAGCCGGAACAAGCCCCGAAATCACGCGTGACACAATCCGGAACAATGCCGTCAGTACTGTCCGAATATCAACCGACGTCTCCTCTTTTGAAAACTGCCTTGGGGGGAAATCTCGCCATCGGTGTTCAAGAAGAAGGCGGAGTGGCCCGCGACCTGCATCCGTTGACTCACGGTGATGTCGATGAGGAACTCCGGCGACTTGAGGTCATAGTCCAAACTGGTATCGAACCAAGGGTTGTGGACCTTATCGTTCCGGCACGAGGGCAAGGACGACCGCCCGATGCCGCTCGGCTTCCCCAGCTACGGCTGCGTGAGCGAGAACAATCGCGACTTCGCCCGGTACCCGGATGCGGCCCGGGCCCAGCTGCGAATCGCGTGGAGCCTCGGCGAGTGACGCGAGCAGGTCGAAAGCGACAATTCGATCACGCCGGTACCGTTCGCCAACGACCCGTCGCTCAACGCCATTCAGAACAACATCCTGTGCGGTAATCCGGAGACGGTGGCGGAGAAGCTCGTCGAGTTCATCCGCATCGTGCACCCGACCCGCATGCTGTTCCAATTCCAGGTCGGCGGCTACGAGAGTGCCAAGGCCAACCGCGGCATGGAGCTGTGGGCGGAACGGGTGGTGCCGGTGGTGGAGCGGGCGCTCGGGATGCCGATCGGAGAGATCGAAAGCGCGCCGCCCTGATGCGTTCCGAATGATCTGGGGCGTCCGCCGCCGCCGTCTTGGACGCCTCTGAGGCTGGACCGAGCGTCCGAACCCATTCATGACTGGTAACGGCTCACCGTGACATGCGCATCCTTGCGCCGGTCGAGATCGGGAAGGAGCTCGGTTCCGAGCCCTACCCCCTCGGGTGGCAGTATCCAGCCGTCTTCGATGACGGGAATTTCCGTCACGAGCTCGCGGTACCAGCCGGTGTAAAACGCACGAACCGACTCCTGCACCAGCGCGTTCGGCACGCTCAAGGACAGGTGGACGCAGGCCATGAACGCGACCGGCCCCGAGCAGTCGTGCGGTGCCACCGGACGATGCCAGGTGTCCGCCAGTGCCGCAATCTTCCGAGCTTCGGTCAGACCGCCGCACCACGACACGTCAGGCATCACGATGCCGCACGCCCCCGTCTCCAGCAATTCGCGGAACTCCCACTTTCCGCCGAGGGTCTCGCTCACGCAGACGGGGACGCGGGTCTTCGCGGCGTAATCGGTCAGGGCCGCGAGGCTGTCCATGCGGACCGGGTCCTCGTACCAAAAGGGGCCGAAGGGCTCCAGGGCGGCCGCGATCTTCACCGCGGCGGGATGCCGCCACAGCGAGTGCAATTCCACCATGATGTCTATCCGGTCTCCGACTGCGCCGCGAATCTTCCGGAACGGCTCAAGCGCCCGATCGAGGTCTCGGGGGGAAATGTAGTAGCCGTCGGACTCGACCGCGGCGTGGTCGAAGGGCTATATTTTCATCCCCGTGATGCCCTGTTCAAGGAGGCTCTGCGCCAGCTCGTCGGCCCGGTGAAGGAAGGCGTCAAGGTCCTCGTAAGGGCCCTCCGACGCGCCGTCCAGACCCCAGTCGTCTGTTCCCCAGTCAGGGCGACTTCGCACGTATCGGTAGCCCGCACAGGTGTTGTAGGTGCGGATGCGTTTCCGGCTCAAGCCCCCCCAACAACCGGTAGACGGGTTGCCCGGTCGCCTTGCCGAACAGATCCCACAGCGCGATGTCCACCGCGGAGCGCCCCCGGGTCTCCGCCCCGGTACCCGCGAAGCCGATGTAGGGCGTCAGGTCCCGGCTGATGCGCTCGATAGCGAGCGGGTCCCGGCCAAGCACCGTCATCGCCGCCGATTCGTGGAGATACGCCTCGACCGCCCGCGCCCCGAAGAACGTCTCCCCGAGGCCCACCAGGTCCTCGTCGGTGTGCAAACGCACCCACAGCACGTTGGGGAACTCATCCAGCCGAATCGTCTCAAGCGCGGAAATTTTCATGTCATGCCTCGTTGCCGGACGCGGTCATTCGGGCGTTCAACTTCCGGGGCTCCGTCCGGCTTCTGTCGCGCGAGGGATCACGGGCGGGGAGAGTGCTGTTTTGCCGATCCCAAGCCGTGTTGAGACCTCGCATACTGTCAGCCCGTTGTTGACGAACTCGCGGGCCCGGGTGATTCTGGCCGACGTGATCATCGGCTTGCGGCCACCCCTTTGGCCAAGGGCCGGGGTGCGTTCCCGGACCGGGTCACGCTCGAACTATGGCGGTCCAGTTCCCAGACGACCAGCATGTCGCCATTGCGGAGCCAGGCGAGCGCTTTGTCCAGACCCGGCCGGGCGGTCTTCGCGCCGCCGACATAGTCTTCGAAGATCTTCCTCCAGCCTGCATTCCGGAGCGCGTCCATCTGCGGATCAAGGTTCTGCCCCGGTGTCGAGACGCGGGCGCATCCTACCAGTGCCATGATTGTGCAGTTCGTCCGTTTTCTTGTCCGGAAATCAACCTGTCCGGAAACCCGTTGTCAACCCGGGTTGACCGATAGTTCCCGGCTGTCCGTCTAACGGCCGTTTTGCGGTCAGGGATTGGCAGCTGTGCAAGCGGGCGTCGGTTTTCACCAATCTCCGCCTCGAGTTCGCGGCTGAGTTTCTGGGCTTCTGCGACCTGTTCACGGGTCATGCGGTCTGCCAATTTGTTGAGGAGTATTCTCGCATCTTCGTCGCCTCGCGCGGCGGCGAGACTGGAACGGGCGTAAGCCATGACATGATCCTGGGGCACGCACGTTCCATCTTCGTACATGACACCCAGATTGTATTTGGCATGGGCATCGCCCGGTCAGGATCCTTGAGTCCGTCTATCGAGCCCCTGAAATTCGTCCGTTCACATGAGGACGGAGAGACCTTGCGCCGACACTGCCAGCGTAGCGGAAGAGGAGAATGCGCCTGTGTGCCGTTTACCTGAGCGCTTCAATGGCGATCTTCGCGCAAGCCTTTGCATCGGATAATGCATCATGGTGATTCAATGGGATCCCCAGGTGCCTGCAGACAATTGGGAGCGTCGCCGACGGCAGGTTCCACTTGGTGCGAGCCATGCGCACGGTACACAGGAATTCCTGAATCGGAGGGGCGATCCCCGCGGCTTCGCAGCAGGCCCGCAGAACTCCTCTGTCAAAGGGTGCATTGTGCGCGACAAGGAAGTCCGCCTGGTCAATGAAATCCCGCAACTCGGGCCACATTTGCGGAAACGTCGGGCTGTTTCCAACATCGCTCCAGGTCAGGCCGTGGATGTAGGTAAAGACGAAATCCTTCCGTGGCGGCCGTATCAAGCGATGATAGGTTTCGGTGATGCGACCATTCTCGACGAGCGCAACTCCAACCGAGCAGGCGCTGTCGCGGCAGTGATCAGCAGTCTCGAAATCAATTGCAGCGAATGTTTCCATTTCCGAACCTCTTGCAGAACACGTCGGTCCAGCGGGTTTATTCCAGGATCAGGCAATTTCGGGGCCATCAAACTGAACCGGGAACCATCTCTCTCGTGCGGAGTCGGAGGGGTGGCACCATGGTGCTTCAATCTGTTCGCACCTCCGGAAACGCCGTGGAAGCATTCAGCCGAGACGAAAAACCATTTGGGCAGGATTCGTACCCACAAGAATGCCACGCCGCACTTGGAGGTTTAAGCTGGCGCAGTCAACGCATTCTTAAACTCGATTCCTGACCTGTAGATGCAAAATCGCCCGAAAAATCGGCAAAACCTCAGTTTCTCTATTTATGTGCTCCTTTTGTTCCTTTACCCGGTTGGAACATGTGCAACTAGAAAAGCTCCGGCGTGATGCGCTTTCCAAAGGACCATGACAGCAAAAATATTGTTGAATTTTTCGGACGATCGCGTGGGTTCGAATTTGAACCCCTTGATAGTCGCTTGGCCAACTGGAGTTCGTTTGCCAGGTTTTCGCAGATCCGAAGATTCTCGTGACCACCAAAGCGCGTTCCACAGCCGTCCACATTTTGGGAGAAGGAATTGCGATGCTCGACGGGACCTCGGACCTTGTTACGGAAAACAGCAGCTCATATCCGGCGATAACGAACAAGGCCGTAGAGATTTCTTACTCGCTGGCGTATCGCTCACTCGATGCCGATGCCCGTTGCGGCCTTGTTGCCGCTCTTCCCAAACTCGCCACAAACAACATCGGCGAGAAATCGACCGGAATTTCCGACGCGATCAAGGTGTCGGCCAGCGAATTCGCCGCCATGTGGAAATTGAAAGAGCCCGCGCAGGCATTTGGCTGATCCGCGGCTGCGAAGTCCTGAAATAGTCAACCGTCAGGTTCAGGTGGTATCCGGAGCCCTGTGTTCAATGCATACACGACTCATCCTGGCTCATCAGCAGTTACTGCCTGGAGATTCCCGCCAAAATCGGATTGAGTTTCGTACCCTTCTCCACCGGATCGCTGAGACGGCTTCTTCAGGAAATTCGTACCGACGAGGAGTTGGTTTTTGTCTGACCAGCGAGCCAGGCTGCCCGAAAACGCGACCGGGATCTCTGTCCCGCGGACCGAGATTGCAGGTCCTTGATGTTACGCCTTGGCACTGAACGGCGGGCGAACGCCTGAGATCAACTCAACTGCTGATCGAGTGCCGGAATTGAACTTCAGTCGGACAATAGGTTGCGGAGGCGTCTGCGGGCATCGGTGCCCGCCAGTGCACTATCTCCCGGATGAGATCCCACGCGGTCCCTCCATCGCCGGTCCTCGCCACTGAAACGCCATGTCGTGCCCGTACCACCTCTTGAAGCGAGCGGTCTCCCTGCTGTTCAGGTAGCCTCCGCGCGCGTAGACGTTCCAGTTCGCGGTGAAAATTACACCGGCGCGCCTGCAGCACCGCATTGGCGCGGTCGCGCACATAGCCTCCGGGATTCTCCTCGCCCAGCACAAAGACCTTGTAAGGCATCGTGCGCGTGGCGTGGACATCGAGAACGAAAGCAGCCCAGTTGGTCTCCGAGTCGACGCCCGCGTAAAGCGAAATCCCCCGGATCCTGGATTCCCCGAACGCCCCGGTCGGGTCGATGATCCGGACGATGCGGTTGTCACCGGCTTCGTCACGCTCCACCGACGTGCCAGACAGCGGGTTCCCTGAGGCGGCCCGGTCGTGACGACGACCTGCCAGTTCGCAATGGCCGGCAGGTCGGTGTTGTCGGCCCAAAACCAGTCCGCTGCGAAGGTAAGGCCGCCGAAGGTCATCGTGGCGCCGATACCGAGCCGCTCCAGTTTGTCGGGTCCCATGTCCGGGTTTTCGGCAGTTACCAGGTTTACCGTGCTGCAAAGCGGATCGTCGTTCTCGTTTAGCAGGATCCGGACTTGACCTGACCAACTCGTTCGGGTGCGGTGCCGGAGCTCGTTCTGTTTTTGAGCCGGCACCGAATCGCTCTGACTTCCGACGCCGATCGAGCACCTGTTCCGCCCATCGGCCACCGCGTGGCCGCCGCCGGCACTTCAGGCGTCAGACCCCATGCCCCGACCTGGCGCAAGCTCTCGGAACTGACCGTCCAGCGCAACGCCCTTGACCCGGCAAAGCGCAACGGAGATGTCACTCAGACACGCACAAAAGGATCGACACAGGACCGCAGTGAAAGGACAGGCAACGAAAAACCGACCACAGAAACAGACAATAGGGAAAGAATACAATCCCGCCAAAGCGCGGCGAATCGCCAGAATGCCGCGATTTTTCATAGTCACCGACAACCCCGGCAGCGTCGGTAGATCCAACGACCAGGAGGCAGTCCTGGCTTCCACGGGACCGCGGCCATGAAAAATCGGATCAAACGGTAGGATGAGAACGAGTGATTCCGCTGTCGGGGCCCATGGGTTTGATTTCGCAAACTCGATCGCGCAGATCGTGCCCATTCGTGAATGCGCCGGCCGGGCGAGCTGCTTCCGTAACAGGATTTGCCGAACCCGGGGTGTTGGCCGAATTCTGATCCATCCGAACAAGGCTACGTAACTGCGCCCCTCTCAGCCGTCGGACGCATCTCGCAGGAAATGTTCGATGGCGTTGGCATAGTAGCGCAACATGTCCCGCTCGCCTTCATTCGCGTGGTACAGCCCCTCCGACTCTGTCACAAAGTGCCGGAGTGCCAGCATGCGTGTGCCAACAGTGACGGCGTAGTCGCGATCGGCCCGAGGCATGTGCACATAGGCACCCCTCTGCTCCAGCCTGTCAATCAGCGTCTGTGTCCGCCTCTTGATTTCCAGCAGATCGAGCGCCTCGCTCTCCGAATCGACGAATACCGACGCTACCAGAGATACGGGCAACACCGGGATCGCTGCCGCAACTGCTTGCAACAACTCGCCGCCGAGCCGCTCCACGGCCGCGTGGCGGGCTCCCGTTCCCAGCGCGCGAAAATCGATCTCGCGGTCTTTCGTATATTCACGCATGGAAATCGGCGTGGAAAAATTCACGCAGGCATAGCCGAGACGGTACCAGCGCCGGCGGGCAATGAGGCTTACGTTGTGGGCGGCGAAGCGGATCGCGGTGACCAGCACCCGCAATCTGCTGCGCCTGGGTTCGCCGGAGACGGGCTGGCGCACCAGCATGCGGTCCTCGAGCACGCGATCGTAATTGATCCCCACCGGCACAAAGACGACATCGCGGGCGCCCTCCGGATCGAAGGAGGAAACCATGTAGCCGATCAGGCCGACCTTGGGCTTGCGCAGGCGGCCGTCCCTGCTAAGGCCGCCTTCGGGATAAACGGCCTGGACCACGCCGGCGGCGGTCGCCGCCTGCACGTAGCGCGCAAGCACCTGACGGTAGAGACTGCTGCCGGAGCCGCGGCGGACGAAGTATGCGCCGAGCGAGCGCACAAGCGTCCGGAGCGGCCAGACCTGCGCCCACTCGCCGACGGCGTAGCTCAGCGCCGAGCGATGCGCCGCCATGTAGGCGACCATCACATAGTCCATGTTGCTGCGGTGGTTCATCACGAAGACAACGCTGGCGCCGGGTTCGATGCGGGCAAGCGCCTCATCGTCGGAATATCCCAACCGCACGCGGTAAAGGAGCTGCACCGTGCGCCGCGCGACGTAATAGCCGGCGCGAAAATAAGCCCAGGCGTTGAAGGATGGCACGATCTCGCGGGCGTAGCGATGCACCTGCCGGCTCAACACTTCGCGCGGAGTACCGGAGGCCTCGGCCTCGGCTTCGATCGCTTCCATTATCTGCGGATCATGCCTGAGCCGGTCGATGAGCACGCGGCGCCGGGTTTGCTGAAACGCTGGGATCTGCAGTTCCAGCCGCACATTGACCTCCTCGATCATTCGGTTGAGGCGGCGGTGCAGGAACCAGCGTGCCCCGGGCATCAGGACCCGGTCCAGCACTGCCCAAAACGCCAGCGCACCGACCACGGCGAAGACCCAAAGCGGTATGGTGATTGAGCCAGTCATGCTCGGCACAGGTGGGCAAGTGTCGTGATTGCGTCAAAGACGGGCGGACTGCCCGCTCCCCTCCGAAGGTGCTTCCCCGGCAATGGGGTCGATTCCGGTAGGGGGCGAATTGATGCTTTAGGCATTTGGACTTCACTTCTCGTCGCATTCACGGGATCGTCCGCGCATTTGATGCTGAGCGCCGCGAGAATGCACATTAATCCGGCTTGCCTTTGCCGTATTGCGGCGTCAAGCTCGGAATACTTGCTGACTCCGAGGTCTTGGGTGATCCAGCGGTAACTCTGTCCCTCGCTGACGGCTGAAGGACTTTCGGTGCGAGCCTGTCAGATTCTCGCCGCCGTCCTTGTTGGCGGCCGAGTGTCAGTGGCTGTGAAGAAGCGCGGAATCCTGGCGATTCGCCGCTTTGGCGGGATCGTACTCTTTCCCTAATGTCGCGCTCCTATTGTCTCTGTGTTCGGCCAACTTTTGCGTTGCCCGTCCCGTTGCCGCGGCCCCGTGTTGATCCCTTTGTGCGTGTCCGAATGACCTTTCCGTTGCGCTTCGCCGGACGGGGGTTCGAGGCTCTGGACAGGTCATGTCCGGGAGCTTGCGCCGGGTCGGGGCACGGGGCCTGACGCCTGAAGTGCCGGCGGCGGCCACGCGGTGGCCGGGGCTCGGAACAGGTGGTAGAGCGGCGTCGAAAGACAGAGCGGCGCGGTGCCGCCTCAAAGACAGAAAGAGCTCCGGCACCGCACTTGGACGAGTTGGTCACGGGGACCGAACTCCTGTGTACTATCAGGCAATTTCCCGTCCGGGTCTACCCTGCTCTTGAGAGAAGCGGGTGTGTGAGACGGGACGCCTGTTCACCTGCAACCGGTGCCATCGACAGGTTGTGATCTGCGCGTCGTGCGACCGCGGGCACCAGTACTGTTCCGGGCCTGCGGCGATCAGTCCCGCATCGAGATCCGCCGTGAGGCGCGGCGGCGCTATGCGCAAAGCGGGCGAAGGCGCGAGACGGGCCGGGAGCGCCAGCGGCGCTACCGGGTATGCCAGGCGGACCGGGCGCGTGCGGTGGCGGTTCCACCTGCGGTCCGACAGCGTGATGGAGCCCTTGCGGCGGTCCACCGCACGAAACAGAGGCGTCTCGCGCAGATCGCGGTCCATGCGCCATCCGGCTGCCATGTAGTCCCGGAAGCCATATTCCAGGCGGTGGTGGCGCCAGCAGCGCGAAAATCAAGGTGGCAGTCCGTATTCAGGATAGACGCCAAACACGAATGCTCCCGGAAACGACGTGAACGGGTTGCGCAGAGGAAAGCCTCGCCGCATGAATTGAACGGTGTGGGTGTTGAATCCAGTTGTTTCATGCCCGCAAGTCCACATGCGCCGGAACCGGCTCCGATGCATTCCCAAAGACCGCAAGAAAGGAAACACGAACGATGAAGATACTCCTTCCAAAACTTCCCTGGAAATTCCAGGCCGTCCGTGTCGCCACGCAAACCGCCCTGATATCGACAGGCCCGATGATGTTTCTGGTTCCAACGATGGGCCGCGCACAGGTGACTGCCAACGATGCAGACGAAATAACACGCGGAAATCCAACGCCCTGGGTCGACATTGCCGGTGTGAGCGTCCTTGAACTGGGCCCTTGGCAATGGATCACGCTCGCGGCATTGGCCGCACTTGCCTGGTTCATCGGCGTCCTCATCACAAAGACCGCCTTTCGTATTCTGCTGACCATCGCAAGGCACAGCAAGACATCCTGGGACACGGCCTTGTTCGACCGGGTCCGCGTCCCGGCCCGCCTGGCGACCTCGGTCGCTCTCTTCTATGGCGGAGCATTCGCCCTGCAACTGCCGGACCATGCCTATGCCGTGGTTTCCGTTGTCTGCAAGGTCCTGATCGTCGTTTCCGTCGCGTGGTTCCTTGCCCGCCTTGTGGACCTGCTTTCGAGCTACGTGGAAAGCAGGCTGACAGCCAGCGGAAATACCGCGACCATAACCCTTCTCCCTCTGGGCCGCCGGACCGCCAAGGTGTTCATAGGCATTCTGGCGGCACTGAGCGTGTTGCAAAATCTCGGATTCAATATTGGGGGCCTTCTGGCCGGTCTCGGGATCGGAGGGCTCGCGGTCGCTCTCGCAGCGCAGAAGACGCTCGAAAACCTTTTCGGCGGATTTGTACTCGTGGCTGATCGTCCTGTCCGGATCGGCGACTTCTGCCGTGCCGGAGAGCATCTGGGAACGATCGAGGATATCGGAATTCGCTCTTCCAGGATCCGGACCCTGGACCGAACCCTCGTGTGCGTTCCCAATGCCGAACTCTCGACAGTGCGGATCGAAAACTACGGTGTCCGTGACAAGATGCGCCTCTATACCGTTCTCCAGGTCGGTTACGACACCTCCCCGGATCAGATGCGTTACCTGCTCGTCGAGCTTCGAAGCATGCTATATGCGCATCCGAAGACCCTTCCGGATCCGTGCCGGGTGCGGTTCATCAATTTTGGCGCGCATTCACTCGACATCGAGATCTTTGTCTTCATCGAGACAGCGGACTGGAACGAGTTCACCGGAATTCGGGAGGACATCTACCTGCGCATTCTCGACGTTGTTGCCGAGAGCGGCGCTTACTTCGCCTATCCTTCGCAGACACTCTATCTTGGACGTGACGGGGGCCGGGACGTGGAGCTCACGGCCTCGGCCGAGGCCGTTGTAGGTCAATGGCGCGCCGAAGGGACTCTCCCGATACCAGAGTTTCCTGAATCCAGGATCTCGGAAATAGCCGGGACCCTGGACTATCCTGCGCAGGGATCCCCATTCGGGAATCGTGCCGCTGCAACGTAAGCATTCAACTTCGGAACCATCGGAATCCCGGTGGTCACATGGCGGCATTGTCGAACGGGAGATGCCGTTAGCCGCGCCGGAGCAACCCAAATCGCGGCTGAGGATCACGAGAAGTGCCTTTCCAAGGCGCACTGATCTCTGGAATGCCGGTGGTTCGACAAACCGCAGGGGCACCGGGAGCCCGGGGAGCAAGCGGCGGTCGACGTCCCGGAATGCCGCTTGTCGGCCTTTCGCACGGCGGGTGCATGGACATCGCCGAAGACAGGGTCGGTTCTCCAGATGAACGTCCTGTTGCCGGTGATCGGCCCGTTGATCCGGCGTCGCATTCTGGTGCCGGAGGCCGTGTCGCTTCATGAACTTCACCGCATGCTCCAGGTGGCGGTGGGAAGGGAAACGCTCCACCATTTCCAGTTCGAAATCCGCGGCATCATTCATGCCGGACCGTACATGTATGGCCGACCATGTCTTCCCGGAAGGATCGGTTCCGGGAAGGGCAATTCAATTGACGAGGAGATACTGGAATTCGACCGCCGTGCCGACCGCGAGGATTCCGGCGATGTTCCAAACCCTTGACACCACCCGTATTGCACCAGTTTTTGAACCAGTTGGGAGACGTCATATGCGTAAGGTCGGGCTTTTTGAGCCAAAACACGCCTTTCCGCTCCACCGGAATCCGTTCGGGTTGGCCGACTACATCACGATCACCAGACGGGGAAAACCCGTGGCCAGGCTGGTGCCTGTCAACCGGGTTTCGACAAGCGATTATTCTCGATTGGTTCTCCGTATGGACAAGTTGAAGGCGCGCATCTCCACGAAGAGTGGTTCGTTTTCACCAAACGAAATCCTTTCCGCCAGAGATGCAGGACGACGATGATCAACAATCCCGCAATCGTCACCGATGCCTCGGCAGCCGCATCATGGTTGCTTCCCGATGAAACTGCTGGAACCTGCCGGGAAATTCTCCAAGCGGCGTAACTCGATGCACGCGTGCTCTTTCGCGAGATGCGCAATATTCTCGTGATCTCGGAGGGATGGAAGCGGTTGACTGACAACATGGTGTCGAAAGCGGTTTCGATACTTGATGCGCTGATGGTGAACTTCGACAATTCACCCGATGGCGGTAGAATTTTTTTTACTGGCGAGGGAACATGATCTCACTGTTTACGATGCCCTTTATGTCGAGCTTGCCCTGCGACTGCAGCTTCCGTTTCTGACGCACGACCGCAAACTCGGCGCGGTCGCTGAGCAGAAGGGCATCCCCGTCCGGTGACCGGAACATACAGTTAAGAACAACTCATGCGTCGATGCACCAAGCCTTTTCAGCGGCCCCGCCCATGTGCGGCGCCGGTCCCGTCGCGAAAGTAGCCAATCGGTCGTCAGAGGCCGCCGATCCGGAAGCCCTGCCCTTGTGGGAGGACCTTGCGCCCGACAGACGGGTGGCCGCGGTCCGGGAGTTCCAAAGTCCGCGGCGAATGGCCGAACCCGGTGGTGCCGAAAACGGCGTTCATCAATGCGGCAATGGTTAAAAGGAGGAAGGGCATTCCGCCGAGGATCAAAGTGCAGGCAGCAGCAGCGCTTGAAGGAGGAATTCGGAATGAGTGATCTGAAAAATCCCGATCCCGTCTTATTTCCGGAATGATTCCGAGGATACCGCCGCAGGATTGCGTGAATTCCAAAAGCCTGCAGAGCGGCCTTTTTTTTCGATCAACCGCGTCTCACCAATGACCGCTCATTACAATGGTCGGTGTGCATCGAGGCGAAGTATCGGCAAGGTGATCGACGCACTCCGCGACCTGTTGCGGAATGGAAAGGGCAGCGCCGACATTGCCCGGGAACAGGGCTTCTATCAGGGAACAACCGAAAACGTATGGACTACAGCGATGTTTCCGATGCAGGCTACCCAGTCAGTCCGGGTGCCGTGAAAAGAGGGAATCGCATTCTCGTGACCCGGCGGCTGACGAGGTCAGGCCAGTCTCGGGGACATGACGGCGGCCTGGGCGGCCTGGCATTCGGGGCGCTGCCCAAGTCCGGTCGCTTCGACCGGGCATGGTCCACGCTTTTCAAGAGTTGGCAGCAATTGATACCGTCCAAACCCGCCAACGACGACCAGACCTCGTTCGCGCACGCCGCGTGATTGGCTTTTGCAACCTCGATCCCCGAAAAGCCGCGCCGTTGCCGGAATCACGTTCTGCAGGGGGGCAAGAGTTCTGCGCATCTTTTTTTTGAGGTAACGTCCCTGCCCTTCGGATACACTCTCGGTCGAGGCAACACCGGCACCTTCGGACCATGTCGTGCAATTGGGGGCGCCAACAACCAGGGGAAATGACGCGATGACACTGGCTTCGAAGACCGCCCTCGTGACGGGTGCAAGCCGCGGCATCGGCGAGGCAACGGCGCGAGCGCTTGATGCAGCGGGCGCCAGGGTCGTCCTGACGGCGCAGACGGTGAAGGATCTCGAACGAGTCGCTGCCGACCTTGGCAATGATCCGCTCGTCATTCCCCATGGCCTCGCCGAGACCGGTGCAGGGACGCAGCTCGCCGAGACCGTCCTGTCCGAAACCGGCGGGGTGGATGTATTGGTCAACAACGCCGGTTTCGCGATCAGGGGCAAGCCGGAAGAACTCACCGAGGCAGAACTGGACAGGATTTTCGCGGTGAATTTCCGCTCGCAACTCATGCTTGCGATCGGGCTCGGCCCGGCGATGATCGAACGAGGCGGTGGTTCGATCGTGAATGTTTCTTCCGTGGCCAGCCTGAGAGGACCCGTCGGGAGATTGGCTTATGCGGCGACCAAGGGTGCAATCGACGCGATGACACGGGCACTGGCTGCTGACTGGGGGCCGAAGGGCATTCGGGTCAATGGCGTCAATCCGGGAATCGTGAAGACGGCGATGCTGGAATCGCGGCAGAAAGACATGACAGGCGTGGAGGATGCACTGGCGGCGCGGGCCGCGCTCGGCCGGCTGGGACGTCCGCAGAACATTGCGGATGTCATCGTGTTCCTGGCTTCGGACGCCGCGAGTTACATCACCGGTGAGTCCATAACGATTGACGGCGGCATGACGCGTGTGATGACGGAACTCAAGGGAATCAGATAACCCGAGCCTCCAGCTGCGGCTGAAATGCATGAAAGGCGATTTTCCTTGAGATGCGTGTCCAGGGCGGCGCCTGCCAAGTGACGTCGCGCCCTCGTGGCCTCTATCCGGAAACCGGTGTTCCCGGAGAAGAACTTCGAATTCGGGCGGCCACGATTCTGCGAAATCCGTACGGGAGGTGAAACCGCCGTCGGTTCCGGGCGACCTGGCTTGCCGGCGCCATGACTGATTCGGGCGGCCACGGCCCATACCGTCGCCGGCCCTTGCTCACGACTTTACTGCGGTCGAAGCGTTGGCCGTCAGGATATACTCGTACAGGCTCAGGATAAGATCGGGTTCCGTCTTCCCGAGGCGTTCCCGTGCAGCGGGGGCCAGAAGGAGCGTTCGGCATTTTGCGTCGGCAATCGTGGCGGTCGTGGCGGTAACGGACTGGAAAGCGCCAAGGGGTTCGATCACGTCGCCGGGAGAGAACTGAAAAATCCGGGTGCCGGAAGGATCGAATTGAGATGCCCGGCCCTCCGTCAACAGTTGGAGACCTTCGCGTGGCGCGTCGAGCGCGACGAGCGCCTCGCCCGGCCGATAGGTCCGGGCTTCAGACCACGTCCCGAGTTCGTCAACCAGTTTTTCGAACCTTGCCTGTCGATCCAAATGGCGTTCAAGGTCATCCACGACGCTGTCCAGCAGCCGGCGGCGCATGTCGTCTCCACGGCGAAGCTCGGTCTTCCATTCGCCAAGGATAATGTCCTCGCATCGTTCAAGCGCATGGTCTTCGTCGTTCTCGATCGCCAGTCTTTCGCCTACCTTTGCCGGGAGTTCCGCCCGGAGCGTTATCTCGAAACGGTCCGAAGCGTTGAAAACGACGACTTTCACGCCCTCGGCGTCCGCAGACCGGATAAACCGGACGATTGCATTGACCGCGGAAAAATCGAATCCGGAGACATTCTCGAAACCCAGGAGAATGCAGTTCGGCGCAGGATCGATTTTCAGCGATTGCCGGAGCCGGTCCGCCAGCCTGTAGGCAATTCCAAAAAACAGATAACCGCGCAGCAGGTAGGCTTGTGCACGGTGGCCTTCGGCCAAAAGTATGGCACGGTCCGGCACGGCGCGTGTCTTCCTGCTTTGCCTGTCGCGCAAGGTGAACCGGGATTCAACGGCATCCGTCCTGCCCAGGCTGATCACGAAAATCACTCCAGTGACCAGCATTCCGATTCCGATCCCTTCGAGGAATCCGAGGGTAACGATCGTCACGAATACGACCACGATGATCATGTAGTCGCTGAGCACGAGTTTCCGAAAACTCCTGATCAACCATTCGTCCAACATTTGCAAACCCAGGAAAAAAAGGACGCCGCCAATCAACGGAACGGGAAAAAGGGTCAGGAGCACGTCACCAACCACCAGGACTGAACCGAGTGTGACGGCGGTTACGAGGCCCGTCAGTCGCGTCATGGCGCCGAACAGCGTGTTTCGAATGCTGGTAAGCGCGATCAGGCAACCCGGTGGCGCACCGCCAAGTCCGGTGAGAACATTGGCCCAGCCGGCAGACCGGAACTCCTTGTTCCAGTCGAGATCACAGTTCGCGGCAAGCTCGATTCCAACGAGATTCATGACCACGCAGATCAGGGTAACGGTCGCCAGAATCAGGAAGTTCGGTATTTGCCCGGCGACGCTTGACCAGTCGATATACGGAAGGTCCGAGAGAGCAAACGGGGGCCACAGCCCGCCGTGAGCCGTGCCGGAAAACAGGAGACCAGCCTCCCGCGCCTCGTCTCCTGATATTCCCAGGACGGCCAGGCCGACATGGTATGCAATCGCGGCGATGGCGAATGTCGCCGGAAAGATGAGAAAGCCTTTCACGAGCTTTATCGTGACAAAGAGTCCAAGAGCAAAGCCGATCCCGACGACGATCTGGGGCAAGGCACCTGGCTCGGGAATCGTCGGGAAGCCGGCTTGCGTCCAGGAAATTCCCAGGAGTTCAAGCGCGATCAGGCATGCCAGCCCGCCTGTTCCGGCGATGAATCCTCCCGAAACGGGGTAAGGAATAAAGCGCAGGTAATTCGCCAGTCGGAAATGTCCGATCACGAGGAAGCACAGGCCCGTTGCCGCGGTGCCGATCAATGCCACGGCGACGGCTGTCATGAAAAGCGGCATGCCTTCCAGGTCGATTGTGCCCGCGATGACCACGAGCATCATCACGGTTGGTGCCGGCGCACCCGCCATGGCACCGGGGAGCCCGCTCGTTAGTGCAACCACGGCCCCGATAACGCAATAACTGAAAAGAACGATTCCGGCGCCCACCGTAAAAAATGGCGCCAGGGGACCGGAAAAAATGGCTGCGGCCATGGATGTGCTGAAGACAAGGATAATCACCGCGGACATCGAGCCGCAAAACAGCGCCGGGATGGCCTTTTTCGAATTCACGTCCTGGCCAAGTTCCCTGGCGACCGAAATCAGGGTGGCAGACATCAACCCCGGGCCTTCCGGTCTGGCTGGTTCGGCTTCGATCGCAGTAATGCCAACACGGGATGCAGCAACCCCAAGGCGCAGAGGCCCGCACCGGCGGCAGAAATTCCGAAGCTGTCGAGAGGTGGCACCGCAAGCAGGATGCCGCCGAGAACCAGACAGGCTCTCGCCAAGGCCGTTGCGAACGTGAGCTTTCGTTGACCCGTGAGCCCGAGGGAAACTGCAGCCAGGCCGGCAAATGTCAGCAGGGAGACGGCCAGGATCTCGAGCGCTTCCCCCCGCATCAGGAGCTGCGGCCGGAAGACGAAGGCGAAGGGCACCAGATATTTCGGCATTCCGAGCGCCGCCGCAAGCCAGCCGGTCGTCCAGTAGTTGCTGTGCGCGATCGAGGCGGCGGCATAGGCGGCGAGAGCCACCGGCGGCGTGATCATGGCGGCGAGGGCCGCATAGAACACGAACAGGTGGGCGTCCAGGAGCGCGACACCGAGTTCCACGATCGCGTGGCTGATCAGCAACGCAACGAGAACATATGCAAGGCTGGACGGGATGCCCAGCCCGAGAACGATACAGGCGAGAAACGAGCAGACGAGAAGCAACGGGAGGTTTCCGGACGACCATTCGATCATCAGGGCGGGAAGCTTGGTTCCAAGGCCGGTCAAGAGCACGGAACCGGCAATGATTCCGAGCGCGAGGCATGCGATGGCAACGTCGATCAACTCGCGCCCGCTGTCGAGAAGGGCATCCATCAGCTTCCGTGGTGTCAGGCGGATGTTCCAGGGAAGGCTGACGGCGATGCAAGACGCCATGGCGATCATGACGGACGTCTGTAACGGGTAGCGGTTCGCGAGTAGGTAGACCAGGATTCCGAGCGCGCAGAAAAAGGTGAGAATGCCCGGATGCAACAGGGCCTTCCCGACCGATGGCCTGTCCTCGTCGCTCAGGGTTGGATCTCGTTCCTCGAGGACTTCGGTTCTGCTGATCCTCAACCAGACCGCCAGCCCGAGTACCATGAAATAGAGGAGCGCCGGGATAAGGGCTGCCACAATGATATCCGCGTAAGCGACATCAAGCAGCACGATCATGAAGAAAACCGCAAACCCCATGACCGGCGGCATGATCTGGCCGCCGCTCGAAGCCGCCGCCTCGACCGCGGCGGCAAGTTCCCGGCGAATTCCCGCGCGTCGCATGAGCGGAATGGTCATGTTCCCGGAAATGTAGACGTTGCCCATCGTGCTTCCCGAGACTGTGCCGACCATCGCGCTCGACAATACCGCCATGAGCGGAGGCCCGGTGCGCCCGCTGCCGAACAACGCGCGCGATAGCCCGATCACGAAATCCATCGCGCCGACTTGCTGCAGGATTTTGCCGAGTATCAGGAACAGCGCCATGTATTTCAGGCAGGCACTGAGCGCAAAACCCAGGATGCCGGAATCGTTCAGATACAGAAACGAGATAATCCGCTCGAGACTGAACCCCCGGTGTCCTCCGAGCCATACGGGGAGATGCTGACCTAGGAAGAGGTATAGAAGAAATACGCCGGCGACGACAGCCAGCCCGTTTCCAAGGCTGGATCTCACGGCAACCATGATCAGGTAAATTCCGATGAATCCGATCGTGATGTCGGTCGTGTTGGGAATTCCCTCGCGATAGGGAAGCTCCCGCGCATTCAGGATGATGTAGCCGAATACGATAATGCCCAGGAGCAGGTGCAGGCAGTCGAACGCCTTCCCGACTGCCGTCGGTGACCGGGTCGGAAAGAAGAACGCCGAAACTGCCAAGAGGGCGAGCACGGCGCGCTCGGGCAACGGCGCACCCGGATACCAGTAGTTGTAGATGCCATAGAGCGGGACAGCGAGGAGAAGGGCTTGCCGTACCCACCTTTGCCCCTGCTCCATGCCAGGCCAGGGCTTCATCGACCCGGCCGGTGTCCTGGCGTCAGTTCCCCGATTCCGACTTCCAGAGGCCGACCTCTTTCCAGTACCGAATTGCGCCCGGATGGTACGGGAAAGGATCGGACGACGATGTAAAGACATCGGGGTTTTCCACGGCTGCACGGACCGCGGGCAGCAACAGGACGATCTGTTCGATGTTTTCGTGCAACGTCTTCACGATTTCATACGCCATATCATCCGGCATGTCGTCGCGTGCCGCCAGTGCCGACATCGTCAGGCTGGGACCATAGTTCCGGAAATCCAGATGAGGGAGCGAACCCGGTTCAAACGCGAAGACCGTGAGTCCGGCCTCTTCCATCGCTTCCTTGTCCGTTCGGACCCAAACCGCGTCATGGGCACTCGTATATTCCTCGATGATGGCGGCCAGCTTCGTCCCGACCGTCCAGGCGAGTGCAGCATCGACCCGACCTTCCGCGAGGAAACGATACCGGTCTCCGGAAGACAGAGGAACTTCCTCGACATCGTCGATCCACGCGACACCGTTGCTCCTCCAGAACGGCTCGTGCAAGGCAGATGTCCTGAGACTTGAGCCCAGTCCGACTCGCTTGCCCTTGATGTCGCCAAAATATTCGATCCCGGCTTCGGGCCGTGCGATCAGATGGCCGACAATGTGAACAAATCCCATCAGAGTACGAATTTCCTGGTAGGGCGCTTCGCCCGGTTCCAGGTTGCGTCCATGCCAGGCATTCCGCATGGCCGCGCCGGTGATGCTGACAATTCCGAGGTTGGCCTCATCGCGCCGCAAGAGGCGTGAATTCTCGATGCTTCCACCAGTTACCGCGACTTCGAAGCGCCCTTCGGGAAACTTCTCGGAAAAGAGCTGCTGCATTGCGGTGCCGAGGATGTGGGGCGTCGAACCGGCCGAAGCGGTTCCAACCGTGAATCCGTCCACCGCGTTCGCCGGCGAAAACACGGCGAGCGAAAGGGATAACACGCAAGCCGCCGGAATCGCGGCTGTCCGTGCACCCAACCGGATGCGGGCGACCAAGGAAGAAAAACTCCAACGAAATTGACTGTCCCAACTGTTTAAAACCATGAATGTCTCCCTGGATGACTCGGGCGCTTTGCCAATCTTGCGCCAAAACTGCGTGACAGAGGATTCGGTTTGCCGATTCCTGCGGGATTTGAGCGTGGCTAGGGCGATGCCTGAACGCACGAGGCGTAAGGTTCGTGCATGTTCGGGTTTCCGGGCGTCGATGTCTTTTTCGTTGCCCCTGTTACCCTGCCTTCGCCGCGCCCAAACGGGGCGACAAGAATTGAGTGGGATGCACACCAAGTGTCAAGATAGTTTTGTGCTTTTTCAGAAAAGATGATGTATTTCGGGAGCATTTGGCCGGATTACCTGATGTTTGGGGGAGGCGCTCCTCAATTTCATTGCAAGAAGTCGATCGAGGGGCTTTGTCTCGGTAGCGCTCAATTCATCAGGGACAGGGCCAATGTTTCAAGATTCCTTCCCCGGTTCCATCCTTCCCCGTATGGTATGAAGGGACGCAGCCACGGAAACCCCTTCCGAATTGGAAATGCGAAAACCCGTGGCATACGCGATCTCCGGCAAGCTGTCCTCCTCGTCGCCCTCCATTGCCAGTTTGTCGGGCAACCCGCGAACAGTGATACGGCAACCTCGGCGGCGGCGTGACGATCGTTGGATTTCTCACGGTCCTTTGCTCCATGGGCGTTCCGCCCGCCTGTCTGAACCGACGTTCCGCAATTGAATGGAACGAATGCCGCAATGTTCCGCACGCTTGCGGCATTCACCAGATCACATGTACCAGAGCCGAATTGTGGGGGTCTCGGGTTCTTCCTGTGTTTCGTCACGAAATAACCGCTACATGATCAGGATTCGGAAGCCGGCGTCCGTTGGTGGATGACGCCTTGGGACGCGGAACATGCCACCGGCCGGATCACCTGGCAATTGCGGCACAACGGCGTTCCTTATGCCGGAATCCACATTGTGACGCCGTGGTCGTCAGCTTTGGAGCAAGGCTTTTCCGCTTGGCCTGTCATCGGAAGAGGGCGCGGCGTGGATGGCAAACTGAATGGCGGACCGTCGCCGCGCGAGCGCCAAGTGTCGAGGGTATGGGCGGGAAATCCGGCGATGTGGCCCGGTCGCTTCGGCGGTAATGGCCTCGTTGAGCCAGCCGGGACCGTCTTTCAGGATGTCGCTCAGCGACGGCAGATCGATGACAGGGTCTTGCATGGAAGGTCTCCGCTGTAGCTGTACGGAGATAACATCGGCGACCAGCGAGCGGTGTGATCGGCCGACGATTTCGTCAAAAGCCGACAAACGGCCTGACGGTCCCGCCTCGTTCCAGCCAATCGCTTGTCACTCAATGGTTTTTTGACCTTTGGCGGAAAGCTTCGGGTACAGGGGAATCTTTTGGGAATTAAATCGATTACTTGACAACGCGTCACGCCGCCAGCTTTCGATCAGTTTCACGGGTCCACAGCGGTTGCCAACGCAAACGCCCCTCGCCGTGCAGAAGCCCCAATCCCGGAGGCCATGATGTTGCGGGCCGCGTTCAGGTCCGCATGATCCGCGTGGCCGCAGGCCACGCACATGGTGAATTCAGCCTGCGACGGGCGGGAGGCCTTGTCCACCCATCCGCACGCATTGCAGGTCTGTGAAGTAAAGGCAGGATCGATCTCCACCAATGCGCACTTGTAGGCGAGCTTCTCCTTCATGCCATGCCAGCCGGTGCTCAGGATCTCCCGGTTGAGACCGGACTTGGCCCTCACGTTCGTGCCGGGGTTCTCGAGCGTGCCCTTTGCCGATTTGGTCATCCCTGCCGTGTTGAGCTTCTCGGCAGTCACCGTGCCCGCCCGGTTCGCGATCCGGCGGCTAACCTGGTGCAGGCCCTGCCAGTTCTTGCGTCTGTTGGTCCGCTTCCGAAGCAGGCATTGCAGCCGCTTCCTGGTCCGCTGTCTCCGGTTGGAACCCTTGCGCTGGCGAGCGGGAGTTTCAGCCGATGTTGGGTTTCAGCGCTGGTTGCGCCCGATCTTCGCATCAAGCCGGCCCGTATCGGGCGCGGGGATGATCTCCGCCTCTCCGCGTCGTGTCTGCGACCACCGCCACCTGCACGGACGTTCATGTCCACGCCCGCCGGTGCTCAGACCCCGGTGTCGGGACGCTCCTCAGCCTCGACCTCGTTCGCGAGCAGACGGTGACATACCACTTGCCGGCGATCTTCCTGATCTCCGCCTCTCCCGTCGTGTCAACCACCGCCACCTGGCGGACGTTCATGTCCACGCCCGCCAAGACCCCGGTGTCGGGACGCTCCTCAGCCTCGACCTCGCAGCAGACGGTGACATACCACTTGCCGGCGATCTTCCTGACCACGGCTTTCACCGGCTTGCCCTCGGGATACGGGTTCCCGCCGGATGCGCATGGGACCAACCCGCGGGACATTGATCATGTCGTCCCTGATGGTGACGGCTTCGGGAATGGTGAAGGACGGCGTCGACCCGTGGCGGGACTTGAAGCGTGGATGTCCTGCCTCGCCCCTGAAGAACGCCTTCCACGCATCGGCCTGGTCCTTGAGCACGTACCGGGTGATGCTGAAGGAGTATGCGCAAAGCCACGGGATTTCGTTGCGGAGGCACGGTGAACTCCTTGCCGAGCGAGAAGAACGAAACCGACGGAGGTTTCTCCCCGTTGGCCTTCGCCTCCTCAAAGGCGTCATTGTGCTGCCCCAGTATCGTGTTCCAGACGAAGCGGCAGGCGCCTGCCTGTCCGGCCAGGCGCCGTGCGTTGGCCCTGGAGCCTGGCAGAAGCCGGTAGATGATGTTGCGGTATGTGGAAGTTTCGCTCATGCGGTCTGGCCTTCGGCACAAGGTTCGTCTGGTGACGGGAAAGGCTGGTTTCCCGTCACGCGATCAATACATTATCTGACTGTTTTGTCAAGGAATCATCCAAGGTCACGAACAGGTGTCGGCAACCGCCATGACCCGTGAATTCGATCGGAAACCGGCAGTTTGAATGTCAAGTAATCGATATAATCCCCAATCTTTTCGTCAAACTTGTCGTCGCCATTTGCCCGATCAAATGCTGGCGCATCGTCGGGCGCGATTTCGATTCGCGGCACGGCGTTTGCGAGTTCATCCTTGATGAGGAGCCCGGCGGTTGTGCGAGAATGCTTGCAGGCAGGACGGTTCGCAATTGGCTAAAGCCGCAGTGTGCGGGAAATGGGTCTGAGTTGGTGCGCGTCGGCCGGTAGCAAACCGTCCGAGGCGGAAAAGAGGACAATCCCGACCGCATGTGGACCCTCTTTCGAGGACATCGTCTTCGTTTGCGGAGAATACAGACTCTATTTTCCGCATATTGTGCGGCAAAAAATTTTGCATTTGCGGAGAATGGCGAGCATAATCTCCGCAGGAGACACGGATTTCATGCTTTACATACATGAAAGTGACGACTGGCCCGCCTTCCATTGGGACGAAGCTGCAACCGCGGCAAAGCTGGCTGCCGTGCGTTACCGCCAGGGCCGATTGCTCGGGAGGATGGAAGGGCTTGGCTTTGATCTGCGCAACGAAGCGATGCTGCGCACCCTGACGCAGGATGTCGTCAAGTCCAGTGAAATCGAAGGTGAAACTCTCGACGCCGATCAGGTGCGTTCATCGATTGCGCGAAGGCTCGGAATCGATATCGGTGCCTTGACGCCACCGGACCGGGAAGTTGAAGGCGTTGTCGAAATGACGCTCGACGCAACGCGCAATTACGACAAGCCCCTGACCGTAGAGCGCCTCTTCGACTGGCAAGCCGCCCTGTTTCCGACCGGGCGCAGCGGGATGAGCCGGATTATCGTTGGCGCGTGGCGGGACGACCGGTCAGGACCGATGCAGGTTGTGTCCGGACCGATCGGGCGTGAGCGCGTTCACTTTCAGGCACCGGACGCCGAACGCATCGATGCAGAGATGGCGGCTTTCCTGGAGTGGTTTGACCACAAAACGGATATCGATCCGGTGCTGAAGGTCGCGACCGCGCATCTATGGTTTGTCACCATTCACCCGTTCCAAGATGGCAATGGCCGTATCGCACGCGCGATTGCCGACATGGCTCTGGCGCGCTCGGAAGAAAGCTCAAAGCGCTTCTACAGCATGTCCGCGCAAATCCGGCAGGAGCGCGACGCCTACTACGACCAGTTGGAAGCAACGCAGAAGGGTGAACTCGATATCACGCCCTGGCTGGACTGGTTCCTGGGTTGTCTCGGTCGCGCCTTCGACGGTGCGGAAGCCGTCCTTGCCAATGTGTTCCTTAAAGCGCGTTTCCGGGAAAGGCACGCGCAGGCTCCCTTCAACCCACGTCAGCGCGATATGCTGGCCCGCCTTCTCGATGGCTTTGAAGGCAAGCTTACCTCATCAAAATGGGCAAAGATCGAGAAATGCTCCCCGGATACGGCACTGCGGGACATCAACGAACTGATCGATCTGGGCGTTCTTCAAAAAAACCCTGGCGGCGGGCGTAGCACCAGCTATTCATTGGCCGAGGGTGCCGACTGATATACGACCTCACCGATCATTACTCTTCGGCCTCCAGCATGTGTTTTTCTGCCGTCGGATGGTTTCGCGCGACGGCAACAAATTCCCTTGTGTAATCATTCGCGGCGATTTTGCGCGCGGTTAATCGGCTGCCCGGGTATTCGGTGTTTTCTTTCCTGTCCTCCATGGTTCATGTCTTCGAGAACACGGCGCCTTCCGGCACCAGCCCGGTGGTGGCGTAACGCCACAGCGCCACCAGAAGCTTGCGCGCGGGTGCGACAATGGCCCGTTTCCATGCGCGCCCGTCGTGGGCACTGACATAATCCCGATGATCCCGCTTCGAGAACGTTCTCTGCGGCTGGTAATGCAACCAGCGCCAGGCCGAGCGCTGTCGCCTGCGAGACTGCCCGAGGTGCGGCGGTTGCCTGGACAGCGCGCCCTATCCCCGCATGCCGCACGGGCTTGCTGTGTCCCTGCGCGCAGGCATCGGGCGTTTCAGTTTCTGTTGCCGTTACTGCCGCCGCCGTCGGTTCGCTTCTTCGGCCGCCCATTCAGGGTGGCGCCGGTGTTCCTGGCGGCAAGCTGCCTGGTTCAGCGTGGCGGGTTCCGGCTGACGAAGCTACGGCGGTGGCGTCGGCGGTGGCGGGAGATATTCCCCGAGACACGGAAGTTGCGTCTGAAGCGGGGTGAATTGGCACCGCCACCCGGGGAGGCGCCGCCGGTCTGGCTGATGCGGACGATACGGGGGGTGCGCGGCTCCTGCGGAGCCTTGTCTGTCTGCGTCCGTTGACCGGACCCTTCGGTCTCGGCGATGGCCGGAGCACATCCGCAGAGGATGGAGCTTTCACGATAATCCGGGGTTGCCTAGCGCTGGCCTCCCACCGACCGACCAGGGAGGACAGCGTCATGGGCAAGGCAAACAAATCCGGGGCCACGAAACATGCCTGGGGCCCCCAAACTCGACCCAATTGGAGCGCGCAACGGAGCCAGAATGAATTTGACGCCTTGATGCACAGGCAGCCTGATCATCCATTTCAAAGGATTCGTTTCAATGCCTGGATGTGTTCAACGCCCAATCCGCAGCAACCGCCAATGATCCGTACACCACGCCCAAGCCAAGAACTCGCACGGACTGCGTATTCGGCTGGCGTTATCGTGTCGTCGAAAATGCAGACCTGACCTTCCCACTGGGCAGAATGGGCGTAAATGCCGACCGGTCCCGGCCAATGGCTGTCGACGATATCGAGGCACGGATCGATATCCTCCACTTCCGTATGCATTATGTTCACGACCGGGACCTTTCTTTCGTTGAGCACATCCAGCGCATCCGCCAACGCGCCGCCACGCAAAAGCGCCATATTTCCGGACTCGTCCGGAGCGCACGACAGCCCGACCCATACCGGCAATCCGCTCTCCCGGGCCGCTTCAATTGTAACCAGCATGCAGTCCACGTCGACCATCATCTCCAGCATGAGAAGGTCGGCACCAGCCTGCGCCATGATGTATGCCTGTTCTTCCGTGCCTGCCACCAGATCCTTCGGCTCGAGCCAGTTTCCCGACCAGGACCAGTAAGAGATGCCTCCCGCGACGAGGACTTCCGACGCGTGCGCGCGTTCCCGCGCTTCGATCGCAAGTTCCACCCCGCGACGATTCAGAAACTCGAACCGATGTTCCATGCCGGCATCGCACAACGCATGCCGATGGGTTGCAAAGGAGTTGGAAATGACGATCTCTGCTCCTTCACGAATGTAGTCCTCGTGCACTCCGCGCAAGACTTCCGGATGGCTCAATGCGCCGCCGCCGTTCCAGGCATTTTCAAGTTGTGGAACCCCTCGCCTTTCGATCTCCGTTCCCGTCGCGCCGTCAATCAGGATCTGTTCACCTTTAGCGATCCGATCCATCAATCGATCATATCTGCTCATCATGGCCCTTCCTGGTACCGACTGGTCTTTGAACAGGGGCAAAAAACCGCCCAGCTTCCTGGACCGACGTGCTTGGCCGGAATTCGATCTGACGCGGCCATGCCAATCGGTCCGCGATTTCTCACCATGTTCACGCTCGATTCATCCAAACGCCCGAACTCTTTCATGGTTTCCTGAACGTCCCTGTCTTTGTCAACGGTGACCGCGGGGACCTTATGACAAAGCCAACCGGATCGCGTGCCCGGAACCCCAATCAGATCGGATTCACCTGCTCCACGAAATCCGCCGCTTACACGTCCACCGGCTTGGGCCAGAATTCCTGCGCGGTACCGCGTTGCACAACGCACCCACCATCCTTGATCACGCCCGGGCGGCGCTACACGGGCCACTTCCCGTCGTCTCGCTTGCCGGCTGGATTCCGGTACAGCCTCCCCGACCTGGGACGTCGTCAGGAAACGCGAAGACAGACCGCTCTTTGACCGGAGAACGCGCGCTCGGGCATTCAGGCGCCGCTTTCGTCCATGATATGGTGGAAGGCCATGCCGGACCTGTACGCCGTCAATTTGTGTCTCCAGGAACGGCCCGAACAAGACTGGCCGGAAGGGGTCCGCGCCGTCGACGCCACGCACTCGCTGGACAAAGCTGGTCTGCTGCAAAACCAGATAAACTCATTTTTGGTTGATCCTGGCAGGCGACTCCACGGCGTCAACAGTCCAAAGTCGAGAACCGGGCTGATGGAATACGACTGGGTGCCCAGAAACCTGCGCCAGAAATCCACAGTGGTTCAGATCGCGCACTCACCCATGAAACGAGACGAAAGGGCAGCGATGCATGACTGACCGACACGAGAGAAACTCACAATTGTCAAGCGACACCCGGATTTACGAACGATGCTGGATGTAGATTTTTTTGGGGTGGCAGGACTTCCATGTTGTCCCGTAGTTTGTCGTTCGAGAGATCATGCTCGCCAAGCATGCTGACATACGACCATGCCCGAGGCAAGTGGAGTGCGATCATCTCAAAGATGCCATCCTGTGCCTCGGGGGTCCTGGCAACCTCGAGCAGACGGGTCAGGTAGAGATAGTTCCAGCAGATGATGTTGTTCCTGATTAGGCGGTAAACAGACAGAAAATCGTCGAAAAGCCATTCCCGTCAAACCGGCAGGAACCGCTGTCGGGCAAGGGGTCGTTTCCAATGCAACCCGTCCGCGGATTTAGTGGGTTCAACCCGATGATTGCGAGCCGAAGCGATTTTGATTGCGGGTCACTACACCTAAGGTACTAACGATGTCCTTCTCGATCGATCGGGTTGTACCCTGGGGCCGAAGTGCGGCCGAGTATCTGGCGATGTTCAGCTTGGACGAGGTCGATCTTTGTGGCCGCATTTTGGGGTGCGGTGACGGCCCAGCGAGCTTTAACGCCGAACTGACTGCCCACGGACGAGCCGTTGTCTCGGTCGATCCTCTCTACGACTTTTCCCCGGTCGCCATCGAACGACAGATCGAAAGGACCTTCGTCGAGTTAATGGATCAGATGCACCAAAATCGGGACGATTTCGTCTGGACGCATGTATCGTCGATTGAGGAACTAGGCCGGCGACGCATGACTGCGATGCGCCTGTTCATCGCAGACTATCCGCAGGGCAAGATCGAGAACCGCTATGTGCATGCATCGCTGCCGGACTTGCCCTTCGACAATGGTTCGTTCGATCTTGCGCTGTCTTCCCATCTGCTCTTTTTGTACAGTGAGCAATTCGACTTGGACTTTCACCTTCGGGCACTGGTGGAAATGCTGAGGGTAGCCACGGAAGTGCGCGTTTTCCCGCTGCTGCAACTCGGCGGTAAGGCATCACCGCATGTTGAAGCGATCGTTGACGCATTTGGGGCGCGCGGCACCGTCGCTAACGTTGAGACGGTGGCATACGAGTTCATGAAGGGCGGGGATCAAATGTTGCGGCTACGACGTAAGCCGACGACCTGAAAGAGGAACGACCTGTTGCCGTCAGGCCTTTCCGAGAACTGGAGTGCGGGCAGATTCTGTTTTTCGGTGCCGTTTCACCATATCGAACACGATATTCTTCCTGGATCCGTGATCACGGGCGATCCAACGGTCATTTCACCTCTCGCTGACGGTTTGAAGAACCTTCGGCGCCCGCCTGCCTGATTTTGGCCGCAGCCCAGGTTGACGGCGGAGCCTCTTCCCCCGTGCTTTCGCCGTGGCCAGCCCCGAATTCACGCGCTTGGTGATCAGATCACGTTCGAATCATGCGATCCCCGCCAGCATTGTGGCCATCATCCGGCCATTTGGCGTGCCGAGTTCGAAAGTCATGCCGTTCATTGCGACGACCAAGACCTTCGATCCTGCCAGCCGGCATGGCCAATGACTTCATCGCGGTTCCGGCCAGGGGAAAGATCGTCCTTGCCGCGACGCGCGCGCAGGCCTCGGCGGTCAATCGGGAAATCCTGGACAGGATGGGCGACCGGTCGGATGCCTCTGAGACCAGGCTTGCCGACGGATCGCCGATCGCGCTTGCCCGGGGCGATCCCGTTCGAGTCGTAAAGGCAGATCCGGGAACCGGGATCCGGGACAACCTTTTGGCGGAGGTCGTCGTTGCCAGGGACAATAATCTTCTCCTGGATCTCGATCCGTTCGGCATAAAAGAGACGGAAAACGGCGGGCCGCGATTCATGAGATTGCAGGCAGATTGCGTTGTCCTTGATCATGCCTTCGCAGACACCATCGAGAATTCGGCAGGATTCCCGGGCTCACGCCATCTCGTGTTCAGCCCCGCCAGTCGGGGACAGTCGATACGATACGCATTGTCGTGCGGTGGTCCGTCCCGGCACATTCACGTTCAGGATGAAGACCCGACCGGTTTCCTGTCGAAATTGATCAACTCGACAGGCTGGACGAACCCGATGGCAGATCTCGCATCCATTGGCCGCGAAACATGGCGACCCCGTCTCGCAGGTCTCGCCCCGCGACTGCTGGACGGTGTCGATCCGGTCCTCGGTGATCAGAGCCGGGAATCCGGAAATTCCGCCGGTGCGCGTTAGGGTGATGCCGGCGTCGTGAATCGTCTTGGCAATGAACGAGCACTGAACGCCTGGCTCCGGTTGGCGGCAATGGAAACGGCGATGGAATTCGGCGAGACGCTCGAGCAACGGTCGGCGCTCGTCGACAAGTTGGATCCTGGCTGCGGCAGCAGACCGGGCCGGATTTCGGAAAGTCGCCGGGCGAGGCGAGATCTCGTCAGCTTCTTCTGCGGAGGGGGAAACCGGCTCGTCATCGATGCCATGGATACCATGCGGGCGCGGTCCGGCGATGGACTCACGGATTGTCCGGACCTGAACCCGGCCTAATTTTCACGAAACGTGCTGGCGCTTGCGGTCGCGTATATGGAAGTCGCTCCACCTGGACATGTCGGACACAAGCTCGACATTCATTCAAGGACCCTGGGAATGACGGAAAGGATCACCTGGCCCGACGGCAACTGGATTGAACGTGCAATCGCGGACTTGCGCGTAATCGAAGTCTTGCGAGGCCTTCCGGAGAGACGTGCGGGGCCGGTTTTCGGCCAGAACGTTGGAAAAGCCCGGATGCTTGCCATGGAGGCAACCTGTTCCGGTGTGACGTTGGCCGAAGAAATCACCGCGCGGTTATTCACGACGGCACCCGGATCCCGGAGTACGATCGAGAGCGACATTGTCCGAATACTCCATGGTGCCGTAGAGAAACGTGCCGTCAGGCAACCCGACGAACTTTTCACCGCGTGTTCGGAATTCCTAGACTCGATGTTGCGCACGCAACCGGATTCTCGGGAACCACGGGACGCCGAGGCTAATCCAGGCGTCCTGCGGCCCCTGTTCACGGCCCACGAAATGCGCGCTCTGATGACACCGGGCGCGGGTCTTCCAAGGTCTTTGCCTGATCTCCCGTCCGGGTACCGGCGCCGCGTCGCCAGGAATATCACGGCATTGGGGGAAAGAATGTCCGACACGGGTCGTCAACCGTTTCCGGGACTTCATTCACCGGTCCGGGAAGGGTCCAGTCTATGAGCAAAAGGGAAAAGAGCGCCACTGCGCTGGAGCGCGCGCGCGAGCATCGCGGGGTCCAGGAAATGGCCACGATTCTAGATGCCGCGTCCCAGTCCGGGCTACTGGACGTTTCCCTGAACAAGGCCGAACTCGTCGCCTTGTTTCGCGAAGTTGCCGAGAATGCTCCCTCGGGACCTTCCAGGTCATGCCAGCTTGGCACCGCCTTGCGGCACAGGATGAAACGGGACAGCGTCCGGAAAAGTCGCCTGGAAGCGCGCATCATGCCTGTCCTCGGCCAGTTTCTGGTTGCCTTGTTCGACCGATATCCCGAGTTCAGAACCCGCGTGATGCCGACATTCGAGCAATTCGTGGAAAACGTTGACTGGAAGGATGGAACCGACCGGAACGCCGCGGAGAGGCTGATTAGTCGGTGGAACGAATCCTGACCAGAAACCAGCGGCCTTTTCTTTCCCGGCCTGGTCGCGCAGGTTGAAACCGGCCGCCGCCTTCAGCAGCGTGTTGAAAATCGGGACATGCTCGCTTACGCTCGCACATGGCTGGCCATGGGCCAGCCGTCCAGCATCGGCAAAGGGAGACAGAACCCAGGCACAGGTTCCAGGAGACCGTGCGCTTCGCGCGGACCGCTGACGTCAAGCATCCGGATTCCGCAGCTTGCTGCGGCACGGTGATGCATGACCGTGGTTGTCCGCGCGGCGGTGATGGCAGGAATCCGTGGAACGTTCTGAAGGCAAAATCATGATCAAGAGGCAATTCAAGTCAATTCTAGCCGGGCTTTTGGCGACGATTTTCTTCGCTGGCGCCGGCAGCGCCGACCCCAAGGGGGTATGGCTGACCCCGGCCGGCAATTCGCATATTGAGATTCGATCCTGTGGCAAGAAGCTCTGTGGCAAGCTCGTCTGGTTCACCGAGCCACGCAATGCGGATGGCTCGCTGAAACTTGACGAAAAGAACAAGAACGTGGCGTTGCGAACCCGGCCCCTCCTCGGGCTTCAAATGATGTCGGGTTTCACCGAAACCGGGGACGGCAAATGGACAAAGGGCCGGATCTACAATCCCGAGGACGGCCAAACCTACCGTTCCAAACTTGAAGTGAAGGACCAGGATACGCTGAGTGTCTCGGGCTGCGTGCTGTTTTTCTGCAAGGACCAGATCTGGACGCGGGTCGAATAGGAACGGAGCAGCGGAATGCCCGAGGGAAGTCCGTTCGGACTCCCGACGCCGTCGCGCGTGTTTCTCGAACCGAAGCTCCCCGAACATTCCCCCGGCCATGCCGCCGCCGGAACGCCGGTGCGCATTTGTTCAGTCGCGCCAAAGCAGCGAGCGGTCAATGCAAACCGGCGGATTCCATTCATTCGTGACGTGAGAAACCGTGCTTCCCACAGCCGCCAGGCGGCCAGGCGCAAGGGAGAATGAACACCGCGGGGGTGCGTGAACTTCGGTGAATGTCGAGCCCGGCATTTCCGGACGAACGTCGAAACGACTCCAAGGAGGCAGGCTATGGCCCGGGATCATCAGGACTCCTGTCAACCGGCGTGCCCGGAATCAATAATGTGTGCTCGGGATCCCAGCTCAGCCAAACCGGGCCGCCTTCTGGCAGGTCAGGAATGTCCTGGTCCCGTGCAATCACCTTGAACGACTTCCCGTTGCACTCAACGATACAGGTCGCCATTGCGCCGGCGAATACCCGTTGCCTGAGATTGGCCCGCAACTTCGCAATGTTTTCGCTGGCCGGCTCGAGAGTCGAGATCGCCATGTTTTCGGGGCGAACAGCAAAGGACCGGGCACGAATCGGTCCGGAAGGAAGCGGGATGCCTGTGCCGTCGGAAAGGCGCAGGCACCCGTCTTCCGCCACACCGTCCAGGATGTTTGCCTCACCCAGGAATCCGGCCGTAAACACGTCTACCGGGTTGTTGTAGACCTCGCGCGGAGGTCCGGCCTGCACCATGCGGCCGGATCTCAGTATCCCGATCTGGTCTGCAAGGGTCAGCGCTTCCTCCTGATCATGCGTCACGAAGATGGTGGTGATCCCCACCTCCCGTTGAATGCGCTTCAACTCGATCTGCATGTCGACGCGCAGGGCCTTGTCCAGCGCCGACAACGGCTCGTCCAGCAGCAGCACCGACGGGTTCGTCACGATTGCGCGGGCGAGTGCCACGCGCTGCTGCTGGCCGCCCGAAAGCTCGTGCGGCTTGCGGTTCCCGAGCCGCCCAAGCCGCACGAGCTCCAGCGCCTCTCCGACCCTGCGCCGTTCCTCATCGATGCGGAGTTTCCGGACGCGCAGGCCGAACCCGATGTTGTCCGCCACGGTCATGTTTGGAAACAGCGCATAATTCTGGAACATCATGCCGATTTCCCGCTTTTCGACCGGTACGTGTTCAACCGGTTGGCCACCGATCCGGATCGAGCCGACATCAGCGAAGACAAATCCCGCGATCGTGCGCAGGAGCGTGGTCTTTCCGCTGCCAGATGGTCCGAGAAGCGCGGAAAACCCGCCGTCGGGGAAGTCCATCGATACGTCATTGAGGGCCTTGAGTGTTCCAAACGTCTTGGTCACGTTCCTGACGGATACTTCGGCCATCAGCGTTCCCCTCCGAATTTCGAAAAGCGCGCCGCGACGAGCATGACGGCCATGGATATACATATGATGATGGTCGAGACCGCGTTAATCTCCGGCGTGAATCCCTTGCGGATCGACGTGTAGATCAGCACCGGAAGCGTGCTGTCGCCCGGTTCGGACAGGAAGTATGAAACCACGAACTGATCGAAACTGACCGCGAACGCGAACAGTGCTCCTGCGATGATTCCCGGCGCGATCCAGGGCAGCGTCACGCGGCGGGTTACGGTCCAGGCGTCAGCGCCCAGCGACCTCGCCGCCTCTTCAAGCGTCGCATCGAAAGTCGCCAGCCGCGTGCTGACCACGACGATGACATACGGTAGCGCCAGTGCCACGTGACCCACGATGACCGACGGCGTGCCGCGCCCGAGACCGATCCCGAAGAAGAAGATCAGCATGGCCGTCCCGGTGATGAGCCAGGGAATGGCGATCGGCGGAAACAGCATCACCTGCAAGAACCGTTTGCCGGCGAACTCGAACCTGAACAGCCCGACAGATGCGGCCGTTCCCAGCGTCGTCGCGACAATCGTCGTCACGATCGCGATGAACACCGAGCGGGTGGCGGAGTCGATGATCTCGGCGTTTCCCGCCAGCCGGCCATACCAGTTCGTCGAAAACTCGAAGGGCAACTGGTAGAAGGGTGAGGCATTGAAGGACATGAACGCCATGACCGCGATCGGAGCATAAAGGAAGACAAGGATCAGAATCAGCCACAGCCGTCCCAGGCGTTTGAGAAATGCGCCGCTCATGCGATGGCCCTCCGAAGAACCGGGGTGGACAATGCGAGGATCAGCAGCACGACCGCGAGAAGAATGAAGGACAATGCTGCTCCGAGCGGCCAGTTGTATACCGCGACGAACTGATCTTCGATCACGGTGCCATAGTATGTCCCGACACGCCCTCCCAGGATACGGGGTTCCATGAAGGAGCCGACCACCGGCACGAAGATCAGTACCGCCCCCGCGGCGAGGCCGGGAAACGACAATGGCAGGATGACACGGAACAGGATGGTCAGCTTACCCGCGCCCAGGGACCGGGCCGCATCGATCAGGTCGTCGTCGATGGCCTGGATTGCAAGATAGGACGTCAGAATGACATAAGGCAGGTAGGAGTGTACGAGACCCACGACCACCGCCGGCGTCGAGAACATCAGGTTCACGTCAACCGTGAAGGGCAGAATCGCGTTCAGGCCAATCTCGAGCACCCCGTTTCCGCGCAACACGATCGCCCAGGAGAAAATTCGAACGAGCGAGTTGGACCAGAACGGAAGTATGACGAGCAGGAACAGCGCCTCGCGGGACCTCCCCTTGATGGTCTTCGCAAGAACATAAGCGCAGGGGAAACCGACAAGAACCGACATTAGCGTAACCGTCAGCCCGAGGCGGACGGATTTCCAAAGCAGGATCGCGTAGGTCCGGGTCTGAAAGAAGGCCTGGTAGTTTTCGGTCGTGAAATGCCACTCGGTATCGCCGAAAGGCACATCCGAGAGAAAACTGAAGTACAGCATCGCCGACAGTGGCAAGAAAATCGCCACTGTCAGCCACAGGTAAGCGGGGGACAACAAACCGGCCATCTTCAGCCGATCCTGCCTTGCAAGTATCCTGGAGATGCCGCCCCCCTTTGAGCCGCCAGGCGGTTACTGTGCCGCCTTCAACTCCTGCCAGATCGCCAGGTAGGCCTCGCGGGTCTCGGCATCGACCGGGCGCTGGAACTGAACCCGCGCGACCACTGCCGGGTCGCCCAGGACACGCTTGTTGAACGAATCGTCCGGCAACGCCGCGGCGGCGCGCGCATTGGCGGACGCCGGCGCGCCCTCTGCTTCCCAGCGGGAATAGAACGACGGGTCGATCATCCAGTCGATGAATGCGTGCGCCGCATCCTGCTTGGTCGAAGTCGCGGGGATCGACAGTCCGTCGAGCCATCCGATCGCGCCTTCCTCGGGAACGACGAATTGCACGGGCAGTCCTGCGGCAATCGACCGGCTGGCCGAGCCCGACCAGAAGGTGGCGACATCAAGATCACCTGCCGCCATGTACTGGTTCCAGTCGTTCTCCGATCCCCAGTAGGTCCTGATCTGGGGCATCAGCGCTTCCAGCTTTGCCTTCACTGCGTCCAGATCTTCGATATCGTTGATGTTCTGGCCCGTGGCGATCGCCGCGAACTGGATCGCTTCGAGTGCATCATCCCGAATCGACACCTTGCCCTTGTGTTCCATGTCCCAGAAAACCTCGATCGAGGTCGGCATCGTGTCAAATGCATTCGTGTTGACAGCGAAGGATGTCAGGCCCCAGGTCCAGGGAACGCCATGCAGGGAACCGCCGGCATTCAGATCCCGGTTGCCGGTCAGATCCGCCGGGACGTCGACGATATTGGTGATCATGCCTGAGTCGATCGGAGCGATCAGCCCCTCTTCCTGCGCTTGCGGGGTGAACGCCGCGTTGATCAGCACAACGTCATATGCGCCGGGGTTGGTACGCAACTTCGTCAGCATTTCCTGTTCGGAGTTGAAGTATTCGTGCACGACCGTATGGCTGGTTGCCTCGCTGAATTCAGCCACAGCCCAGTCCAGGTCGGTACCGTAACCTTGCCAGTTCAGAACCCGGATCTCGTCAGCGGCGACGGTTGAACCGGCCATGACCGCCGCAACGACCGTCGATGTCATCAATGTCTTGTTCATGTTCGTCCTCCTTGTTGAACATATCCTCGATTCACCTGCCTGCTCGATCCTCTGCTCTGTTTTTCCAGGGCCAGGTTGACCTCTGCGCTGTCCGGAGCGGTTGCCGGACCTTTTTTGGTTGTGGAGATCGCGGCCGCGATGTTTGCATAAAGAGCCGCCGTTTCGGGCTGACCCGTTTCGGCGAGCTTGGCGATGAAGCTGCCCACATGGGTGTCTCCGGCACTGTTGGTGTCGGTAACCTGCACGCGGTGCGGCGGGATTTCCGTGCACCGGCCGCCGCATGCAACGATGCATCCGTCCGCACCGCTCCGAACCACCGCCCCTCCATTTTCGGGGCGTCCCTCTGACAGGGCGGCGGCGGAATCCCGGGGATCCAAAAGGCCCGTCAGCACCGTCGCCTCCCGCTCGTTCGCGCTGATCCACAGTGCGCGCTCCACTGCGGCTCCGAGAAATTCGCTCGCGAGAAATCCAGCCACGGGCGAGGGGTCGAATACGAGCCGCGGAATCGGGTCCGCCCGCTTCAGCCAGCGACGGATGGCATCGCGCGAACCCCTGTAGTGCAGCGCGTAGCCCGAAAGCAGCGTCCAGTCGAAACCAGCGAAGTCGATCCTGTCCAGTTCTTCCCTGCTCATCCGGCCTTCGGCGCCATCGCTGGCAACGAACGTTCGTTCGCCCGCGGGGTCGACCAGTACGCAGCAGCAGCCCTGGTCGCCTGCAGCGTACCGGGGGAGGAGAACAGGGATTCGCTCCGCCCGCAGGCCGTTCATCGTGATGTCGGCAAAGGGTCCGGTCCCAAGCGAGCCGCCATAGCTAACTGCCATTCCCGCGCGGCGTGCCGCGACCATCGCGTTGAAGCCGCCGCCTGGCATAACGCGAAATCCCGTCACCATTGCTTCTTCGCCGGCACGGGGCACCGTTTCGACGTCGTAGACGAGATCCACGACAACCCCCGACACCTGTAGCAGCCGGTTCCCCATCACGCTGCCCTGCCCGGTTCGCGGACCCGTTCAAGTCTCGCGCGCAATTCGAGCAGATCTTTCGCCACCCGTTCAACGGGGAGATCGTTGGCGGTGCGGACCGCACGGATCTTGTCTTCCGGAAACGCAGCAAGCCGGTGCATGCGCCAGCCATTGCGCCAGCGATCGCGCCGATCGTATCGGTATCGTCGCCGATATTCGCGGCAATGAGCGCCGCTCGCCAAGGATTGCCGCCAGCCAGCCTGACGATGCCGAAGGCTGCCGGAACGGATTCACACGCGGCGACCGAGGTCCCCGTCGCCCGGGCAAGTTCCTCCGCCGAAACTTCGTGATCTGCCAGCGCCAATGTCGACATGATCCGCGCCACCATGTCCCGCGCACCTTCGGGATGCCCCCGATGCTGACCGGCTTCGGCCGCCTCAAGAGCCATTTTGACGGCGCCGTCAAAACCAAGGCCGTCGATCCCGCAACTGATCACTGCAGCCACGGCCGCCGCCGCCGCGATGGCCTCACCGGTATTGTGCGTCAGCCGGCATGCCTGCTCGACCCGGTCGAGCAGGCCGGACAAAGGTGTACCGGGGGTCGCGATTCCGACAGGCACGATACGCATCGCCGCCCCGTTCGTGGTCCCGCGCCGCCCTGTTTCAGAGACAGGCGTTCCTGCAAGCATGGCGTTCAGTGCGGCCCTTGACGAAGGCCCTAGAAGATCCCGAAGCCCCCTTTCCTTGATATCGGCCTCCCATGTCAGCAGGTCCATCGCCCACCGGGTCTCGTCGATGGGTCCCGCGTCCGCAATGAGCCGTGCCGAAAGGAGGAATGTCTGCTCGGTGTCGTCGGTGACCTGTCCGGGCCGCAAACCATCAGCGACCGGATGGTCGTTGTACGGCGCCACAAAGGTTTCGATCTTGCCGTAATGGCGGCAGATGTCGGCGACGGACAAAGTCTGGGTCGGCATTCCCAGCGCGTCGCCGACGGCCAGGCCGGTCAGGGCGGCGCAGGCACGGTCAAGACTCCGGCTCATGTTTCCCGTTCGCTCTCAGAACGCGATGTGAAGCCCGAAGAGGTCCGGGTCGAGGATGCTTTCAACATATTCGATGACCGTATGATCGGCAGCCCGGGTCAGCCGCCGCAGCCGCAACATTGGATCACCGGGCGTGCGAGCCATCAACCTTGCATCCGGCGCCGACAGTTCAACCAGGACGTTTGCCCACTGCACGCCGCTGCAGACCGTCAGGCCCCGCGCCTTCAGGGTCGCGTTTAAAGATCCGTTCAGCAATCCGTGTTCAGGAACGCCCTGCAGTTTCTCGCGCCACGGCAGCCGGCTGCGTTCCAGGGAAACACCCTGTCCCGTATCGTCACGGACGCGCAAACGATCCGCGATCAGGCAATCGGCGCCCTTCGAAACCGGACTGTCCGGCAGTTCCATCGAACCGCGAACCAGGAGTAGAACCCGCGTCGACATGTGCACCTCACCGGATGCCAGCGCCACGCTCCAGCCGGCGCGATCATCGATGGTCCTGCCGTCAAACGTCACGAATGAACCGATTCCGTTCGTCGTGGTGATAAGGCCCTTGCAGGCAAGGATTTCCAGGCTCTTGCGCACGGTGTTCCGGCTGACGGAGAAGCGTTTGACCATGGCGTTTTCACTGGCGAGCGCATCACCGCGCCGGAGCGTGCCCGAGCGGATTTCGCACTCCAGCGCATGGGCGATCCGAACTGATTTCGGCGCACCGATCATGCCGGCGCCTGTATCATGCTGTTCAAGCCTGTCCATACATGTTCAATTAATCGCCTTGCCCCATGGTGTCAAGAAAACCAGCTCAGTACCGGCAATTCCCGTCACTCGTAGGTTGCAGGATCCCGCCAGGGCCAACCCGGACTTCCTGTATTCGTCAGACGGTGATGGCACGGACTGATGTGGAGAGAGCCCATTTGGCACTCTTGGAAGAGATCCCGCCTCGTTGCCAACACGGCCGCCACAGTTCACCACGCTCGCGACCGTCGCAGACGCATCAGTTGATGACTGGAATTTTGTCGTCGACAGAGTTCAGAACATACGGTCAGAAACGACGAACATGGTCCAGCAGTTCTTCAGCCGGACGACCTTCGATCGTTGCTGCCCATCCCACAACGTCCGGCCGCCGCCCGAACGGAACGAGGACTTTTCCGTCTCGAACCAGGCCGGGTTGGAGTCCACCATCCAAGCGCAATCAAGACGAAAGAAATGAGTTCTGAAATTCGGCGATCCGGCCGCCTTTCTCTCAAGTATTGACGGAGTCGAATATCTAACTCTGCTTTTTTCATCAGGTTGCAAACTTTTGTCGCGCTACACCGGAACCGGCGAATCGGGGACGGAATGGACCGGTGACGGGACAGAGACTTCGTCGGATTGCCACCCGGAGGGCAGGCAGGCGGTTCTCGTTGCGGAAGCCTCCGCGGTCCCGGACTCAGGCTGGATCACCTACCGCGCCGACCAGCAGGTGATGAAAAATCCGGATCATCCGTACCGGTTCCGCGTCATTCGCGATGAAACGGGTCCCGTCAATGAAATCGCCCGAAACTGCGCCGGCAATGGAAAGCAGCTCCTGAGCGAAACGAAAACTGAGACCCGGCGGATGTCCCTGGCATGCGACCAAGTCCATGCGCCCGTGAAATTGTCGCCGTCCGAGCCGGACTATTCAGGAACCGTCCACTACGAACGCAGGTTTCGCGTGGTGACGAGTTAATTTGCCGGGAACGATAGCGCAGGCGTATCGAAGAGCTACCCGATCGATTCCGACTGGTGCGAGATCTCGGAGGATTGTTCCCGGATCATGACCCGTCTAACAAGCAGGCAAGAGACCGTGCCTTGCCCTGCAAGCCATCCCACGGGGATCCGATACCGCGCTGAAACCGGCGTCGAAAGCTAAACCGACTTCCTGACGGGGAACGACGTATCCCTTGGAATTGCCTGGAACCAGGACTGGAAGGAAACGGCCAATACCTGCCACAAGACCTGGACTGCGCCGGGCAGTCCTGAACATTCGACGCGTGGATGCGACCGATACCAGCGTTCAGTAACCCAATACTGGAGCGAATTCGAACGCGTGGAGAACAGTGATTGAGTGCACATCGGGAGGATTCCAGGATGCCCGATCGACCAGGACCAAGGCGGCGGTCGCGACGACAGTGATCGCGAGGAGCCAAACAATGGATGGGACGGTGACGGTGACGGCCGGGCAGACTTCGACAATCAGTACAAAGCCGAAAAACACATGTCGAACCAGGGCCTTTCGGGGCGGCCGATACCGATCGCCGATGGCTGTGGCGGAGGATGCTGGAAACCGACGAATCCCGATCCTTCTGGCGGAAATGACAGCGGCAATGGCGGGAACGACGATGACAGCGGAAGCGGAGGTTGGTTTTTCCTGACCACGTCGGTCATATCCATGCGCGGCGAGGCAGACGAAGGACCGACATTGACCACATTGAGACGGTTCCGCGACGGCTGGCTGGCAGAGACGGTGGACGTCCGCGCCCTGATCGCCGAATACCATGTCCTGGCTCCCAGGATCGTTTCCGCCATTCCCGTTGGCCACGCCGATTGGTCTTGGATCGCGAACCAGGTCGATTCCGCCCGTGACGCGATTCTCGCGGGCATGAACGACCGGGCGCTTGCGATCTACGTTGGCATGGTTCGACGCCTGCAGGAGAGGTGGTCGTGATCCGGCGACAGTGAGACAGGCTGCATTCGGCTACCGGACACCTGTGCGGGATCCGGTGCCGTCCGTCCTGCGATGCCAGGGCCGCCCGCACGCGCCTGATACGCGCGGGCGGCGCCCCGGACTGGCCGGTCGCATCGACACCTCAAGAGCTGGAGGCACATCGCGCTTTCGCTATCTCACTGGAAATCGGACCGAATCGAATTAGAATCGGGATCGCCGAACCTATCAGACCAAAACGGAGACATCCTCATGTTGACACGCCGGCACATTCTCTTGCTCGCCACGGCTACAGGCGTGGCGTTGACCGTTGGCAACCCGGCAGCGGCCTCCCAACCATCGGTATTTTCAAACGGTGGGTTTGCCATCAACGGGTACGACCCGGTGGCCTACTTTACCGAACGTAAGCCCGTAGAAGGGAGCGACGACCACACGCTGACCTGGAACGATGCGACCTGGAGGTTTGCCAGCGCCGAGAACCTGGCGACGTTTGAGGCGGATCCCGAGACCTACGCACCACAATACGGTGGCTATTGCGCCTACGCCGTTTCGCTGAACCATACCGCGCCCACGGACCCGGACGCCTGGGCGATTCACGGCGACAAGCTGTATCTCAACTACAACAAGATGGTACGGACTCTCTGGTCTGGCGACATCAAGGGCAACATTCGAAAAGGCGACGACAACTGGCCTGGCGTTCTGGAGTAGTCTCCCCTTGGCCTCGACCGCGATGGCGCTCGCCGCGGCACGGAAATCGGACAACCATGACCGGTCTGGTGCCCGAGGGCGCCGTCTTCTCGAGAACATGAGCCAGGGGAGAGTTGAAAACACCTGGAACCCCGGGCGGCCCGACGGGGCTTGCCGGTGACACCGGACAAGGCGTGTGCCCGAAAAACTGCATGGTTCGCCGCGGCCGACGGCACCGTCCGCGCAGATGGGTCCCGCTTCCCGGAAGGTCGCATCGACCTGAAAGAGGTTTTGTGGTCACGGGGCCGGCACGAGCCGGTTAACCGAACCGGATAAGTTGAGCTTGCACGTTGAACGATGTGCGCTGAGGAACCCGCGACGTTCTGCCAGGAATATCCCCTGAGCCGGCTGACGTTTCGAGCAGTGTTCAGGTCGGATCGCCACGACCGGGCGTGGCCCGCACTTGCCCGGAGTTGGCAGCAATGGAAGGCACCGACGGCCGCCAATGACAACCAGGCTCTGCTACTCGCAGCATGATTCGCATTTTGCGGCCTCGATCCCCGGACAACCGCGCCATACAGGAATCGCTCCCAACGGAAGTGCTTGCCTCGATCCGGCGAAGTGAACTAAATCCCCGATGTCTTTATTCGGACACCTTTGATGGGAACTTACCATGCGATTTCCTCTGACCGCGGCCTGCCTGGTTTTGTTCGCAGTGCTACCTGGACATGCTGCTTCGGAGCCGCTCTTTCCGAACTCGGTGGTCTCGAACGACCTGGACTTCATTAGGACCGACGACCGCGGCGTCTTCTCCTGCATCGGTTACAAAAGGGAAACCCGTGCGGAGATGCCCGACAAACGCGGCGGCGAACTGATGGCCGATGGCGTGTTTTCCTGGTCCGCACAATTCAAGGATGGAACTTCGATCGAGGTTTGGGTGCATCCCGATGTCGGTTCGCGGGATGCCGCGCGCAAGCTGGCCCTGCACGCGGCTTACCGGGTGGGCAAACTCCCGACGTTCATGAGGTCACGGCTGAACCACGTGGTCATACACGAAGGAAACGAAACCGCCTTCTCCGAAGACACGGGACGTTTTTTCGTGCTGTACTCGAAAAACATGGCGACACGGCTGCGGAACAACGACCTTGAGGAAACCGTGTTCCATGAATCCGTCCATGCCACTCTGGACGTCCCGATGTCGGCGAGTGCCGCATGGAAGCAGGCACAGCGCACCGATGGCGATTTCGTCACCAGTTATGCGAGGGACAATCCGGACCAGGAAGACATGGCCGAGTCAGCCCTGTTTGCGTGGGCTCTGCTGATCCACCCCGGACGCCTGCCGAAGTCTGTGGAAGAAAAAGTCCGGACCGTCATGCCGAACCGCCTTGCATTCTTCAGGGAGCTATTCGTGGAAGGCAAGCCGACATTCTACCGCGTTGGCCCGGCAAAGAGCTGTTGAACGACGGCCATCTCCTGAACAGGCTTGGTTCCTCCCGGGACTTTCCAACCACTTCCGAATGAACCTGCAGGTATCTCCCGAGAAAAGCATCACGGCGGAACCGGCTTCACCGTCGCGTGCCGTGAGAACTTTCGTCAACCGTCATGGGAATCTTCGTCAGGTGCCGTAGGATTTTCCATCGGAAAACCGAGACGTGACGAACGGAAACGATCGATACCTGGATACCGACTCGTGAAGACTTCGGACTGCGCACTGGAGCGCTTCACTTACCGGTTTTTGTTCACCTTCGCGGCATCAAGACCCGCCGCTTGTCGCCGAATTTCTACCTGTTCAAAATGCTGAATCACTTATTGCCAAGTTACTGCTTGACCCTCCCCGCGATTGGTAAACTTCCTGCATGACAGCTGTCGGTCTCATCGAATGAGGGCGCCAATAGCTTTGCTCGCTTCCCTGTCATGGGCCTTGCCCGTGACCTGAAATTTGAGCGGTATTCGAAAATATGCGTGCGGATCACGGATGAACCAGGCGGTGTCGCTGCCCGGTTCTCGGTCCTCAGGGTCCCGCTGAAGCCCGGCCCCCGCGAATTCAGCGCCGGTCGCTCCTGCCGAACACCGCGTCCAGGCCGTCGGCATCCAGTACCCGGTCCAGCCAGGCATCGAGTTCACCAGGACCGGCCGCTGCGATACGATCCCGGGCCGTCGGGGGCAAGGAGCCAAACCGGCGCTCCAGAAGCCGCGTCAAAACGTCGGCCTTGCCTTGTTCCAACCCCACGGCCTTGCCTTGTTCCAACCCCACGGCCTTGCCTCTTTCCAGGCCTCGTGCTTCACCCCGTTTCAGGCCCCGCGCTTCACCCCGTTCCATCAATGCTTCCGCGATCGTGCCCACCAGGCCCTCCATTTCGTCGAAACCCGCCGCGCGCAGGTTCGCGCGCAGCACCTCCATGTCCTTCTCAGGATAAGTCAGCAGGATATACTCGAAGATCTGTTTCTGCAAAGTGTCATCTTCGGCCACACCCTCGACGATCATCGTCACGAACTCGATCGCGCGGCGCGTGAGCGCGATCAACCCTGCCCTGAGCGCGGCGTCATGCGAAAGCTCCTCCGTCGGCAGCGCCGTGAGCACGCGCAGGATGAAGCGCTCGCCAGGCAGGAAGACCAGTTCCGGATCCTCGGTCGCGAGCATCGCTCCAAGCCCCTCCGCAACCGACCAGCGGGTCCCGCCATGGTAGAAGACCACCGGGATGATCGGTGGAAGGGCGCGGAGCCGATCCGCCCGGCCTTGTGCATGGCGCTTCCAGATCTGAACCATGTAGTTGGCCAACTGCAACGGTGTGCCGGGGTCCGCGTAGCTCTTGTGCTCGACAAGCGCGTACACGTGCCGGGCCGCCGGAAGCGAGTTCGACCTTGAACAGCATGTCGGACTGGCTTCCGCGCAGCGCCTCGTCCACGAAGCTGCCGTCGACCGGAACGGGCGGTGTCTCCGCCAGAAGCCCGACGATCCGCTTCGGCAGGTGATCGCGGATGAGCGCCGCGGCGCGTCCCGGATCGGAGACCAGTGCCCGGAACAGACCATCGTGAGGGGTGGCGGGAACGGTGCGGGTGCCGCTCTTCTCCCCGCGTGCCTCACCTGGCCCTGTCCGGCCGGACGGCCCGGCCTCTTCCTCTTGGTCGAATTCGTCTTCGGCCATGGGACCGGCGATACCAGCGGGGCCTTGCAGCGTCCAGCGGGATCGCAGGATCCGCCGGCCGCCGGTTTCTCGGGATGAGGCCGTGACGTGACGTCTTGCGTAGCCTGACATTCGACTGCTTGCCGGGAGCGAACGTGGTGACGGCAGATCTGCCGTGGGGTTGTCGGAGGTTTTGATGCAAGATGGCGCAAACGCCTGAACAAAACCCATCAGCCAGGAAAACCAGCGGTTTACAACGGGGCGAGCAGTTACCTCGCAAGTAGAAATCTCAGGCGCTTGCCAAGCGAGATTTTAAGGTTGGCGACCGGTTTAACCAATTCAAACGGATCATCAACCTTGACTCCATCAATTCGAACGCCGCCACCGGATATCAGTCTCTTGAGTTCACGCCTGCTTTTCTCCGGAGCCAGTGTGGCGCAAATGTCCAACAGGTGGTGAGATCCGGGCACGTCATTTTCGAATTCGTCGATGGAAACATGCACATGGTCTTCGTCTCCAGGTCTCTTTTCTTGTACCGTTCTGGCGAATTGTTCCGCGGCCGTTTCCGACAATTCCGGCGTGTGATAGCGCTGAACGACACTTGCCGCCAATGCCTTCTTCGCCAGAATCGGATTGGCGCCTCCTTCGATAGAAGCAGTGAATCTTGCTCGTTCGTCTGCGGAAAAAGTTGTCGTAAGTTCCAGGTAGTGCTGCAGCAAATCGTCCGAGATCGACATGAGTTTCCCGAACATTTCCTCGGGTGAATCTGTGAGGCCGACGTAGTTCGCTTTCGACTTGCTCATTTTGTCGGAGCCGTCCAACCCGAGCAAAAGGGGCATGGTGATCACCGCTTGACCTGGTTTCCCCATGGATTCCTGCAGGTTCCTCCCCATCAGGTTGTTGAACAGTTGATCGGTTCCACCGAGTTCGATGTCGGCTTCAACGGCAACTGAATCGTAACCTTGAAGAATGGGATAGAGCAATTCGTGCAAATGGATCGGCAGTTCCGAAGAAAATCGCGTCTTGAAATCATCCCGTTGCATGATTTGCGCTAAAGTAACCCGCGCTATCAATTGAATCGTTTGACGAAGATCCAGTTTCCCGTGCCACTCGGAGTTGCGCCGAATTTCGATTCCCGAGGTATCCACGACCTTGCCGAGTTGTGCGATGTAGGTGTCCGCGTTCCCGGATATCTCTGCATCCGAAAGAGGCGGGCGCATCTTGTTGCGACCGGTCGGGTCGCCGATTGCCGCGGTAAAATCGCCGATGATGACAACGATCGTATGCCCTGCTTCCTGAAAATCGCGTAACTTCTGGAGTACGATTGCATGCCCCAAATGCAAATCTGGAGCTGTCGGATCAAAGCCCAGCTTGATTCTGAGAGGACGTCCTTCGCAATTCGATATCTCCAGTTTCTCCCGAAGCCCGCTTTTCGGCTCCATGATCGCAATGTTGGATTCCAGTCGATTCATCATATCGGACATGCTTCGCCATCAACTTTTTGTTCGACCCATTGAACGACTGGAAACCTCAAGTCGAGTTGTCGACGCGACCTATCACCGCGGTTTTGCGTACTCAAGAACATGATGGGTCATGGCGTCAGACGGTGTTCGTAATGTCATCCGCCACGCCTGAAACGTCTGTCCGAATCCTGCTGGCGTCGCGATTGCGCCTGTTTCCAATGTCGCCGACGCGATCAAGTCGCAAGGTCGTAGGCGTTGTCTCGAGACCGTGAAGATTTCGGTCTGACGACCCAAAACTTCCTGGCGGCAAATCTTCGATGATCGTTGGTTGAAAAAGGATTCTGGACATGATCGTAACACCGTCTGGATCGAAAGGACGATCATCAGTTTTTCGCGCTGGAAACTCCAGCGTTCGGGCCGGGGAGGAAAGCGCTCTCTCTTGTTGAGCCCAGGGGTGACCGCGGCAAGGTGATGGTGACGGGGGAGCCCTCCGTCCGTGGCGCCGGGCCGATGGGCCGGCAACGAAGTATGAACTTGAGGGAGGCCTGGAGAACCCCTCGAACCGGCGGTTGCCGGTGACGCCAAATCCAGCGGGCGAAAACCAGGCCCTTTCGGACGGCAGACAAGCCGCCCATTGTCTTGCCAGTGCATTATCCGGGCACTTCAGGCCTCCTGAAAACACCACGCCTTCGGGCGGGGGAAGATGTCAATTGCGCCAGTCAGGCTTCTCTCAGACGGTCCATTTGCTCAAGTGTTCCGCTCAGGGCGGCCAGCGGGACCACCGCCCCGTCCCGACGAGTTTGTTGTTCCGATCCTCCATACACGACAACCCTGGTGGCGATACCTGGCAGTTCTCTTGCGACCCGGCTGAGCGAATTGAACCAGTCGGAAGCAACCGTCGCGCCCGACTTGATCTCGATGGCTCCCATGTCGTCGCCGTACCCGTACAGCAGGTCGCATTCCAGGCCGCGGCTGTCCCGGAAAAAGGACAGATTGGATCGGCGGCCCCGATTGAAACGGTGTTTGAGAGCCTCGACCACGACGGCATTCTCGAACAACGGTCCGCGAAGCGGGTGGGTGCCGATCTGTCCGGCATGTTCGATTCCGATGAGGTAACTCGCAAGCCCGACATCGTAGAAATAGATCTTGGGTGATTTGATCAGCCGCTTGCGGATGTCGGCGTGGAACGGAGGCAGCCGGAAAACGACATAGCTTGCTTCCAGGACTGTGAGCCAATGGCTTTCCGTGGTGTGGGACACTCCGGCATCTGCGCCCAATGCCGACAGGTTGGCTAGTTGACCCACACGCCCGGCGCACAGGCGGACAAACCGACGGAAGCTTGCGAGATTGCGGATCTCGCCGATCCTGCGCACGTCTCGCTCGACATAGGTTTCGAAATAGTCGCCCAGCGCTTGCCGGGGTTAGAGTTTCCGGTCGTGAATCCGGGGATAGAAACCTGAAAAGAGGATGTCGTCGATCCTGTCGCTCGCGCCGGTTCGCTGGCGTTCGACGAGCGAGAAGGGCAGCAGGCGAAGCAGAGCCGTGCGTCCGGCAAGCGACTGGCTTTTGGCATCGGAAAGCCGGAACTGCTCGCTCCCGGTCAGGACGAACAGGCTGTTCCGCCCCGTCTCGTCCCCCATGACCTGAATGTAAGACAGGAGATCGGGAACACGCTGGACTTCATCCAGGATGGCTCCTTCGCTGAACCGAGCAAGGAATCCTCTTGGATCGGTTTCGGCAAATTCCCGAAGGTCCGGCGCCTCAAGATTGACATAGTCGAGATGCGGAAAGGCAGCGCGACAGAGCGTGGTCTTGCCGGACTGTCTCGGCCCGGTCACGGTGACGAATGGGTGCTGCTCAAAAAGTCTGACCAGGCAGGGTGCGATTTCGCGTTCAATCATGGTGCACATTTGCATGTGAGTGACATATTGAAAGTGTTATTTGCAAATTGTGCAGGAGAGGTCGTAATCACCGATCCATTCACCGCTGATGGACTGGCATGACGTGGCTGCATTCCTGCAGGCCAGAGACAGGCTGGGATTTCAGGGATCGTCGTTTGTGATGTTGTATTCTTCACGGTCCAGGCCTCTTCATTGGCATCCTGCTCCCTTGGTTCGCCGACGAGCATCCCATGGCAGCAACCATCCTGGCGTCTGAATTGCTCGTGGATTCGACGAATCCGGAAACGATGTGACCTAGCGTACCGCGCCCGTAACCGCCTCCGTTGCCCTTCTCCCGAGGTGGAGCATGACGCCGGCTCGTTCCATGATCTTCAAACCTTCTCCCGATCATGGCGTCCATCCGATGTCCGGACCGCTCGGACTGCCGTTCATCTCCCGGCAACCTCCCGTGCCCTCACCGTCAATCCTGGTCCGATTGACCGCTTCGCGGATCTGGTTGGGAAGGATGCAGGCAGTCGTATAAAGCGTGGCCTGTGTGGCCTGTGGCCATGCCGCCGATGCCGCCCGGAATGTAGCGGCAAACATTCGGCCCGGGAGACCGGCGCAACTGCTCCGAGGAGGGTCTCGCGCCTGGCGGGGCCTGGTGGCGTGACCCGCTGCAACCGAGCCGCTATTAGAGTCTCGTTCATTGACACTTGAAAAGGTCGGGGGTATTGGCGGCCAAGGCCCAGGTGGCGGAATTGGTAGACGCGCTAGCTTCAGGTGCTAGTGCCCTAATGGGCGTGGAAGTTCGAGTCTTCTCCTGGGCACCAATAATCCCGAACATTTATGCTCAAATACTTTGAAAAACAAGGTTTTTTTGGCTATGGGTTGAACATAGCTGACCGCCGTTACCCAGCAAATCTCAACCATTTCTGGGTAACGGATTGGGTAACGGCCAAAATTTTCGGGATTCGGAGTTTCGTTACCCAGATGCCGCTTTCAGATCTGAAGATACGCAAGGCAAAACAGAAGGATAAGCCCTACCGGATGAGCGACGGTTTGGGCCTGTCGCTGCAAGAGCGTCCGACCGGCTCGAAGCTTTGGCATTTCCGCTATCAGTACATGGGAAGGGAAAAGACTCTCAGCATAGGACAGTATCCAATTATCTCATTGGCGGAGGCACGAGCGAAACGGGACGACGCAAAGCGCCTTTTGGCCGAGGGTCGGGATCCATCGGTCCAAAAGAAACTCGACAGCATCGACGCCCATGTGAAGGCCCGCATGACCTTCAAGGAAGTGGCGGACGAATACTACGAAACCTTGGTGGATCGCGACCTGGCCGACGCGACGCTTCGTAAGAAACGCTGGCAGATCGATGACCGGCCAAGCCGATCCATAACCGGCCAATTGATCAGGTCACGGTTGCTGAATTGTTGCATCTTCTAAAGCCCATTGAGCGTTCAGGTTGCCGCCAAGGGCGGAACGGGGGCGTTTGCGGTTGTAGAACTCGATCCACTTGCCGGCGCGCGCCTTGGCCTCTGATCCGGTTTCCCAGGTGCGCAGGTAGACGCATTCGTGTTTCAAGAATCGCCATAGCCGTTCCACCAAGATGTTGTCGAGGAAGCGGCCCTTGCCGCCCATCGAGATGCCCACGCCGGAGCGGCGCAGCCGGTCAGTCCAGGCAAAGAATGTGAACTGGCTGCCCTGGTCGGTTTTCATGATCTCGGGCGGGCCGAAGCGGGTGATGTCGCTGCGCCGGCTTCAGCTGCAAACGTGGTCCGCGCAGCACATACACACTCGTGCGGCTAGCGCTACCGAGTCATGACAAGTAGTGGATGACCACAGGTCACTCGTCCGACCTCAATGCATGCCTCTGGCCGGCCTGGAAGCCGACATCGTAGCCGATTTCGTGGCCGATCACGGCACTGGTCAGGCGGTTGTAACCGGTCCACATGATCTGGTTGCCGGGGTCCGGGTCATGCTTGCGGTCGCGAAATCCGCCGAGATGCGCCACCACGGCGACCGCGCCGCCGCGCCGCTGCGGTGCGGCCATGCCATGTTTTCGTGGTCACCGGTTCCCGGTGAACATCAGGTCGGGATCACAGTGCACCTGGCGTCCGAGCAGGGTCATCAGCATGAATGCGATCACCCATTGATGGCGATTGCAGCCGGTCCGCGGTTGCTCCACCCGGCGCCGGATTTCAGGACGCGGGATACGCCACCTCTGGAGGTAGTAGCCCACGATCTCCGCCGCTTCCTTGGCCGAGCCGAGCGCGTGCTCAACAGGTGCACCGGGGCCTCGTCCTCCGGCGGGTCGAACGATGTGGACCCCCGACACCGTGACCGGCTCACCCCCGGGGATTCGCCGGCAGGACCACGCGACGGAACCGCAGTTCACACTGCGCCACGCGCTTCCGGCGCATCGGGCGCCTTTTCTTCCTGCTGGAGTTTGGACGTGCCGTCAGTCCGTCGATCTCCCCGATTCGGCCGCGCCCCCGCCCAGGGTCTCGAACAGCCCAGCACACGGTCATGCTTCGCGCGGACCGCAATCCCACACGCGGGTTCCTGCGCTGGGTTCGAACAGTTCGTGTCCGCCTCCCGGTCAGCACCCGCGTCTTGCCCCCGAATGCCGATGTCGGCGAAGGCGTCAAGCCAGCGTTCGCTCTTCTTCCGCTTCTCGGCTTCCGGTGTGCGCTTTCGAACCCCAGGCGCAGCACGCCGAGAGGAAGGCCGGTGTCACTCACCGCCAGTGTCGCGTGCAGGTGAAGGGTCGCACTGGTCTGGTTCCGCCCGATCACCTCGAGACCGTCACAGCCCGGCCGGGTGGCGAAGTTCAGGTCGGTGCCGCTGGATGGCCAGAACCGTGCGCTGGCTGCGGATCCGGCAGACGGTGCGACGGTGCGGCGCCAGGACCACCGGCCGACTCCGCAGGTTTCTCGATCAGCCGGTAGAAGGCATTGATCGCCGTGCTGTCGCTGTCCGGGTGGCATTGATCTTGTGGCCCGGATACGCCGCCAGAAGACCGGCACTCTTCACAAGCCGCGCAGACAGTCGCCGGTCACCCAAGGGAGCCCCTCCGAATTCATTCTCCGCCCATTCCGACGCCGACAGGCCTTCCCCCGGTTCGAGAACCGGCCTGAGCTCCACATGCGGGACCCCGAGTTCCCGACGCCAGCGCCGGTCGAGCGGGAACATGAACACCGTCTTCATCCTGCCGGCCGCGGCCCGCCGTCCGGCCCACGCAGAGGAAATTGGCCGCCCTCAGGCAGGTGCCATCATAGCCCTCGTCGGCGAAACTCTCCACCAGCAGCGGGCGGAAACCGTAGCGGGCCGCGAAGTGCCGCCCCAGGACGTGACTGGCCAGGTGCGGGCAGTGCACAGAGGGCCGGATCAGGAAACGGCTCAGGCACACGATCCGGTCAAGCTGGCCGCTCCGCTGGCTGTACGTCCATGCGATCCAGCGGTCCCGGGCCGCCACCTTGAGCGCCGCGGCCGAGAACCCCGCAGCCCCGAGCCAGCCATGGGCCGAGCCAGATAGCGGAGCTGACGCCCGGCAAAGGTGGTCATGGCGTGGGGATGCTCACGGGCGATCAGCGTGTTCCACAGCGCCCGGTCATTGGCAACCGGGACGATCGCGACGGACCTGGACAGAACCGTGGGAACGTCCACCTCCGGCACCGGCGCGTCGAGCAGGCGGTGATGTCGACGCCCCCCGACTTCGGAGCTGGCAGCACGATATCGGGATACCGGGCCGCCAGGGTCGTCAGCGCATGCAGGCAACCCGCAACCTGGGGCCGGCCCATCGCGTCGATGAAGGAGAATTCGGTGCAGACCCGGCGACCAAGGGCGCGGCGGCTGTCGAAATGTTCCCGCAGGATCGCGGAAACCCGCGCACGCGCCGCCTCGTCCCGCAGATCCATTGTGCCATGATGACGCGATACACGAAAAATCGCGTAGTCCAGCCCTTAACATGGTAGGGCTAGCGCCGGCCACCGGCGAACCAATCGTCCTGCATCAGGTCATCTATGAAAAGGCTCACCAGTTGCGAGCGGCTGGTCGAACCGGATGTCCGGTAGATGCTGTTGGCCTGTGACTTTATGGTTCCCTCGGAGGTGTTCCGCAGCGTCGAAATTTCCCGTATCGTAAGCCCCTTGATAAGAAACAGGGCGACATCTCTTTCGGCTGTGCTCAGACCCCAATCGCCGAACGAACTTTCCAACCTGCCCATGAACGCATTCGACAGCTCGCTCAATTGATATTCCGCGTGGCGATGTAAGCCAGCGCGACGACCGGGCCGACCCCGGGCACCGTCATCAATCGTTGTGCCAGATCACTGCCACGGGCGATCTCACGCAACTCGTCCTCAATGCCTTCTGCTGCCGCGCAGAGCGATTTGTGGATCGGATTGAATGCGTCTGCCATCAGCTCAATCGCCAGGTCGCTTCGCCCGGCCTGGGCAAGCTGGTCGCGGAACCCGCCGCGCAGGTTCGACCGCTGAATGGCAGTCATCCGGATACCGAAGGTCTTCAGCACGCCCCGGACATGCGCCTCAAGGTCCTTGCGCATCCGGATCAGCTGCTCCCGCGTCCCGATCAGCACGCGCACCCGTTCTGACGCCTCGCTGCGGATGTGCACGGGCGCGAACCAACCGGTTCGAGCCAGATGCGCCAATCCCTCAGCGTCACCCCTGTCCGTCTTGTTGACGCGGCCAGAATGTGCCTTGTGCGCCAGTCGCGCATCGATGCAGATGATCGGCACGCCACGCTTGTCGAGTTCACGGGTGAGCCAGATCGCCATGATGCCGCTCTCATGCACCACTCGTTCGGCACTTGGGGCGTGCTCCGAAACGAATGCGGCGATGCGGTCAGGATCAGTCGGCACGGTCCCGCGCGCGAGCACATCACCACTTGCGTTCACGACGCAGATCGAAACTTCTTTGACGGATACATCAAGACCCACATACTGGGACATGGTCGTTCTCCTAAACGGCTGGAATATGGTGAGACCGATGTTATCGGACCTCGGGTGCCCAAGGAGAGCGACCGCCGCAATCACACCATGTCGTTCGCCGCCAAGATCACGAAAGTCCGCTATGGACCGATTGTGTTGAAAAAGTCCCAAACCGCTGAAATTTCGAGGAAAAGTTTACCATACAGGCGCAATAGATAATTTCGGCTGGGGGTTCGGCCCAAATGTCGTCCAAGCTACCAGACGCCAATACATTTGCTCTACGGAGGCGTTTGAGCGCACATTTGAATCGTCCTAGCTTTTCGCCGAATTTCACAAAATTTAGATTTCCGACTTTTTCAACAGAATCGACCGATTGTGTTCTCTAATGGACAAGGTCTTGCTGCTCGGCTTTGAACGGATGTCGCTGTCGGGTGCCTGCGTTCTCTACGTGCTCGGGTGGCACTTCATGGGGTAAGCTGGGTGCGAGAGTGGCTTGGTTGAAACCGCAGTCGGTCGTGGTGATTGACCGCGTGCTACAAAATCGGCGCCATCATCCGCTCCCTCCCTCGGGAGTCGCTCCCGCTCGGGAGCTCGGGTCGGTCTCCTGTCTTCGGGGCCTGGGTCAGGCCGGTTTGAACTCTGTGCCGTGCTTGAGCATGGCATGCATGATGATCGCCAGGCGACGGGCCAGTGCGATCCGCGCCTTGCGCATGTTCGAGCGCCGGGCGATGGCCAGCGCCCACTCTTTCAGCTTCAGTGGCCCCTTGTAGCGTGTGAGCAAGACATTGGCGGCTTCGTAGAGCAGGGTTCGCACGCGCCGATCGCCGACCTTGGAGATGCTGCCGGTATAGTCGACCTCTCCTGACTGATGTCGTCTGGGCACAAGGCCGAGGTAGGCGCCAAGGTCACGCGACCGCCGGAAGCGGGTTGGATCATCGATAGCCGCGGTGAACGCCAGGGCGGTCAATGGTCCTACGCCTGGGATGGTCATTAGCCGGCGACAGGCATCCGAAGCCCGGACGAGACGCTTCATGTCCGCATCGATTGCCGCAATGGCCGCGAGCACTGCATCACGTGCCGCAACGAGCCCGCGCATCGCACTGGACAGACCGGCGATACCCTCGCTCATGGCGATGACCTCTTCCACGAAAGCAGGGCTCAGCCCCCTGGGCAATCGGGCTCCAAACACAACAGCCAACCCGCGGATCTGGTTCTCAAGCGTGATGCGCTGTCCGACCAGCTTCTTGCGGGCCATAATCAACGCTCGTACGGCATGGGACGGTAGCGACTTCACATGCACCGGTTTGAAGAAGCCTGTTCTGGCCAGCTGTGCCAGGCCCCGCGCGTCATTGCGATCGGTCTTGTGCGTTGCCAGCGTCTTCAGGGCCTGATACGCTTGCCGGCTTTCGATGCAGATGACCGGGACGCCGAGCTCGGCCAGTCCGTGGTACAGCATCGGCGCCATGCGGCCGGTCTCGAAGACGACCCGCTTACAAGATGGCGCATTGTCCAGAGCGACCGATATCGCCTCCGGGGTCGAAGCCGAGCTTGCCTCGAAAGATACCGTTCCGTCGCTGTCGAGGACGCAGATATGCGTCTTCTCAAGCGACACATCAAGGCCGGCAAAGTATTCCATGGTTATCTCCTCTTCTGCTCTGGGCCGATCCTATCGACCTCAATCGAAGAGCAGCCAGACCATTACTCCATGTTGAAAAACTCGACGCCGCGAAATTCTCCCCAAGAATTTGGAACAATTTCCCTCCAAACCGACCCCTAGGAAACAGTGTCTGAGAAAGCGATATTGGGCGGGAAGATGTTCTCCGAATTTGGCCGCTTCGGTCCGGACACCGAGTTTTTCAACACAATCGACCGGAATGTCGGTTTGGTTCTTCTCGCCGTGCCAAGCGTACTTCAAGCCAGTCCAGCACCTCACGCTCAACCCAACCCACCCGGTTCGGGCCCAGCGGTACCCGCTTTGGGAACTGGCCTGCCTTCTCCAGCCGGGCTATGTGTAGGGGTGAGTACAGAACAAGCTCCTTCACCTGGCTCTTTGAAAGTATCCGCGTCACGAAGTCTCCATGATTGGAGAGCAACGCGATGCCCTCAGGTTTCCACAAGTCTCCCGAGAGGGGTTCATGTTACGCGCCGGACATCCGATTTGGCAATCCGATCCGCTCTTGACCTGGAAATTTCGAGCGGCCAAAATGATCTTGGAATTCACTGTTTTTGGGGGTGAGGACTCGAACCTCTGAAGCAAATTTGTGCCCGGGTACTCGAATGGGTATTTCGCAAAATCAAAACTTGAATGTGAGTGGAATTACAATCACATAACAGCGTGTTATTGAGTCCTCTCCTGGCACCCGATCACGCAACGCCGAACCCTCCCCAACGACCAAGGCCCGAAGCGGTTGACTGAATCCATGGCCATTCACCTGCACGTTGACGATCTCCCGGCCGACCTCGACCTCGGCGACACCGTCGCGATCGATACCGAGACCATGGGGCTTCGAATGGCGAGGGATCGATTGTGCCTGGTTCAACTCTCTGCCGGAGACGGCGACGCGCACATCGTTCGGGTCACCGGCGACCATGCCGCGGCACCGGTGCTCGAGACGATCCTGGGCAATCCGTGCATTCTGAAACTGTTCCACTTCGGAAGATTCGACATTGCCATTCTTCAGGCCCGGTTCGGCGTGCCGGTTTCGCCGGTCTACTGCACCAAGATCGCCTCGCGGTTCGCACGAACCTACACCGACCGTCACGGGCTCAAGGATCTCGTCAGGGAGCTGCTTGGAATCGAGATCTCGAAACAGCAACAGAGTTCCGACTGGGGACGCGGGGACCTGTCTCTGGAGCAGCTCGAATACGCGGCTGGTGACGTGTTGTATCTGCATCGCCTCCGCGACGAACTGAACGCCATGCTCAATCGCGAAGGCCGAACGCACCTCGCCGAGGCCTGCTTTCGGTTTCTGCCGGACCTGGCGAAAATCGATTCGTCTGGTTGGTGTGACCTGGATGTCTTCGCTCATTGAACGGGACGCGTCCGGATTGGCCGCACCCCGGAAACATCGGTGCTGACCTCGTCTGAAATGACTGGTTACTCGCGGAGTATCCGGATTCTCCGGGCCGGGTTGTTTCTCGGAGCGGTCGGCCTGCTGGCAGCCATGTTCGTGATCGGTGTTTTCTGGTCAGGCACCGGCTTCGCACCTGGTTCCATCCGGACCGTTCCTGAATCCTCCGGAACGACCGCCAATGTTCCGGCGCAGGCGGAGCAGGACAGCGTCGATTGTTCGGTGATGTCGAACTCCCGATATGCCGACGTGACAACGCGGGGTGACGCCTTTTCCGTTTTCGCCGAGGTCGCAAGGCTGTGCGGACCCGGCCCCGACCTGTTCGTGGCCGAAGACCCGACATTCGAGATTCGCTTCCACAACAGCGGAAGATTTCTGACAACGTCAAGGCTGGCGGAACTGGACTTTGGCGAGGAAACCGCAGTCCTGACAGGCGGGGTCAGAATTGAAACCGCCGGAGGGACCGTAGCCGAGACCTCGGAAATACTTGTGGACTTTCGCGAAAGGCGTGGTTTAAGTCGCAGCAAGGTATACGCGCACGGACCGTTCGGCGTCATTGAAGCCGGCATGATGGAGATTTCCCTGGATATCCCGGAAGACGAAAGGAATCCTGCCGACGGTGTCGATGTAGACAGCACCCTGACCTTTGCCAAAGGCGTTATGATTACATTCAATCCACTCGACCAAAGAGACTAGATCCAACATGGCACGGTTAACGAACAGATTCCTCGCGGCGATTCTGGTGACGCCGTTCGCGTTTGGCCCGGGCACGCACGCAAGTCTCGCCGACACGTCGGCATGCCTGGCGCATTCTGCGAATCCCGGCAATCAATCCGAACTGATCAAGGTTTCGGCGGAAATCGTCACGGTAACCGGCGGAAAGAACACGGTCCTGCTGACGGGCAACCCTGTACTGACGCAAGGGGACCTGTGCCTGTCCGCAGACAGGATATTGGCAACATATGCACCGGAATCCGGCAAGCTCGTAACGATCTCGGCTTACGAGGACGTCTCGTTCTTCAGGGGAGCGGACCACGCCACGAGCGGGGTCTCGCATTACGATGTCGAGACGCGGGTACTCGTTCTCGAAGGCAACGTCACCCTGACGCGGGAAGGATCCACCATTGCAGCCGATGAGGTTACCCTCAACCTGGAAAACGAAACTGTCACTTTTTCAGGAAACGTGAGCTCGGTCATCAATCCGGTTTCCGGTGAATGATCAAGCGGAACCCATCGGCGGTCCACATCCGGGACAAGGTCTCCTCGTCGCGGGAATAGGCAAGGCGATACGCCGAAAACCAATACTCCGGGACGTCAGCATGACCCTTGTTCGCGGCGAAATCGTCGCGCTGCTGGGCCCGAACGGCGCTGGAAAAACGACGTGTTTTCACGTCGTCGCGGGTCTCATTTCCCCTGACGCAGGTACGGTTCACATCGATGGTGCGGAGGTCACCGAACTGCCCATGTACCGGCGGGCTCGACTTGGCCTCGGATACCTCCCTCAGGAACCGAGCGTATTCAGGGGATTGTCCGCGGAAGACAATATTCGCGCGGTCGTCGAATTCTGGGTTTCCGGCCGCGCCGACCAGGACTCCCGCGTCGCGGAACTGCTCGAGGAATTCTCGATCACCCACGTCCGGGAATCGCCCGCCATCGTCCTGTCCGGCGGGGAACGCCGCCGCGTCGAAATCGCCCGCTGCCTCGCGAGCAGTCCTCGATACATACTTCTGGACGAACCGTTCGCAGGCGTCGACCCGATCGCGGTCGCGGACATCCGCAACCTGATCCTGAACCTGCGTGAACGGAATATCGGTGTCCTGATCACCGATCACAATGTCCGGGAAACCCTGGAAATCGTGGACCGGGCCTATATCCTGAGTTCCGGAAGCGTTCTGATGTCGGGGACACCCGCGGAAGTCGCAGCCCACGAAGATGTTAAAAAAATCTATCTCGGGGCAGAGTTCGAAATCCGGTAATGCCGGATGGATGTCACGAACGATTCGGGGACATCGTAATCTGCGGGCCGGCAATCGTGAATTGAATCCCGTTTCCAAGAGACGCGATCTCGAATATACGCGAACGCCGCGATTCTCGCATTCAGCATCGCCAATCCGGATTCCCTCACGGGATTGACGAACGGATCCCGTACCGCGCTCGGCTGCACTGCTAACGGAGAAATGTCATGCATTTTCAGATCAGCGGCAAACATCTTGATGTCGGTGATTCCCTGAAGGATCACGTTCAGAAGGAAATGGGAACCATTCTCGAAAAGTTCGCGATTCGCCCCGTACAGGCGCTGGTTACGTTTTCCCGCAACAGGCATGAGTTCGTCTGCGAATCCTCCGTACACCTGTCCACCGGATTGACAGCAGCCGCCAACGGACGCGCAACCGGGATTTTCGCGTCGTTCGACCTTGCCGCGGACCGCATGGAAAAGCAGCTCAGGCGTCACAAACGCAGGTTGAAAGACCACCACCGAAAACGAACGTCACCGATTGAAACCACTGGTGCGCCCCAGTATATTCTTTCCGCGCAGGACACTGAAAGTGAATCGACGGAAAGCGATTCACTTCAACCTGTCATCATTGCCGAAATGGAAACCGACATTAAGTCATTGTCCGTCGGCGAAGCAGTTATGCAGATGGAATTGACTGGTGAGCCCGTGCTCGTGTTCCGAAACGAAACCCACCAGGGATTTAACGTGGTTTATCGGCGAAATGACGGAAATTTCGGCTGGATCGATCCCGGAATCTCGGGATGAATGTCCTGACACCTCGAACAGGGGATCCACTCGCCGGGTGATCGAATGGACCTGACCGACATTCTCGACAATCGTGCGGTTCGTTCGCATTCCGGCGTTCTGAACAAGTCGCGCCTGCTGCACTTGGTCAGCGATCGAGCAGCCGCCATCTATGACCTCGATTCCAGGGGTGTGTACGATGCGCTCGTCAAGCGTGAAAAACTCGGCTCGACCGGCGTCGGGCGCGGCATCGCCATTCCCCACGCCCGAATTGCCGACCTCACGCAGGTCGTGGGACTGTTTACCAGGCTTTCGGACCCGATCGAGTTTGACTCCCTCGATCACCGTCCCGTGGACCTCGTGTTCACGCTGCTTGCCCCGGTCCATGGTGGAGCCGAACACCTGAAAGCGCTCGCAATGGTTTCACGGACGTTGCGGGATGACGGCATCTGCAAGAAACTCCGCGCAAATCATTTGCCGGAGAAACTCTTCGCGGTTCTTTCCCAGACCGCCTTTCGCGACGCGGCGTGACGAGGATTTCAATGGTTGCCCGCGTCGGGCCTACCTGAGCACCAATCCGGGCGAAAACGCGACGAAATCGGGATTGACGTATCCCGGCTTGCCATAGGTGAGGCTGGAGCCGTCATCGAGCCTGACGACTTCCCCGCCTGCTCCCGACAGGACCGCGTGGCCTGCAGCGGTGTCCCACTCCATGGTCCTGCCAAACCGCGGATAGAAATCCGCCTCTCCCGCAGCCACGAGGCAGAACTTCAACGACGAACCGGCCGCCTGCCTTCCGGCAATCCTGTAACGGGAGATGTAGGCCTCCGTGGCGGCATTTGAATGCGACCGGGAAGCAATGACAACAAGCGCCTCATTGTCCGGAAGAGACACCGACAGGGTCTTTCCGTTGATTTTCGGCACGCTGCCCGAGGCACCGTCCATAAGGGATTCCGCCGACGAGCCGTCCGGTCGGGTAAAGAACATCCGGCCGCTTGCGGGAACATAGACGACGCCGAAAACGGGTTTCGACTTGACCACGTAGCCGATGTTGACGGTGAAGTCCGGTTTTCCCGATATGAAACTGCGCGTTCCGTCAAGCGGGTCGACGATGAAAAAGCCGTCGTCGGTCAGCCGGAGCGCGTGCGACTCCAACTGTTCCTCCGAAACGATCACGGCACCGGGAAACTCCCTGCTCAGACCATGGCGTATGAACTGGTCGGCCTCGATGTCGGCTTCCGTAACCGGGCTTTCGTCCTCCTTGGTCCATGTCGTCGTTTTCCGTGACCTGAAGTGTTTCAGTATGCCCGCTCCCGCCTCCAGCGCGAGATCAATCATCGTTCGGCAAATCCTCTCGTCGTTCATGAACACGTCCTTTTGAATTGCTGCCATGGAGCCCGGGACGAATCGAGGATTCCGGGCGGAGACGACGGGCGCCATCTCAGTCGACAACCCTCAGGGTAACATTGATCCGTCCGCCTCGCGACAACAACCGCGAACTTCCGAACTTGATGCGATCAATCCCGTGATACAGCATCCTTGCCGCACCGCCCAGGACGGCAATGTCGCCCGAATCCAGCCAGATCGACTCGGTGGAACCGCCACGTTCACGGTTCCCGATCCGGAATAACGCGGAATCTCCGAGCGAAATCGACACGACCGGCCAGGACATGTCCCTTTCGTCGTTATCCTGGTGCATTCCCATGCGCGCCTCTTGTCCGTAGTGGTTGATAAGGCAGCAATCCGGCATTCGCGAGGAACTTCCGTATCGCGCCCAGAGCGACAGGATGGACTCGGGAATGTCGGGCCAAGACTGTCCGTCGGGAAGAACCGGTTCATAGCGATATCCGAGCCGGTCCGAAATCCAACCGAACCGGCCCGCCGACGTCATGCGAACCGACATTTTCCGTCCGCGACGGGTCGTGGGTGAGATCAACGGAGCAGCCCGGACAACGGTGCGCAGGTCGTCGAGCACTCTTTCCTGGTATCGCGGATCGAGCGCCCGTTTGTGGATTTCAACTCCTCGTATGACGAGTGTTTTATCTGTCATATTTTGCCATCATGCTCCGGTTTCAGCCATTCAGGCCAGCCTGATTCCGTGTGGGAATCTTTGGAACCCGGACAAGCCTGGCAGACATCATGCCTGAATTCGGCAACCAACCTTGATTGGATTACCAGGTGAGATGAATTCGACCCTATGGGTTTTATTGGACCAACTCGGCATGATGACAGCCAAAGAGCCATGAATCCACGACTTTGTCAGAATCGCCGCTATGGTCAAGCTACCCGCTCCCGCTACCACCAAGTGCTTGAGTACAGGGAGGGCTGCGCGGCCTTGCCCAAATGCACAGGCCACGATCATAGCGAACCCACGCCGGCAAAGGAAACAGACAGAATGTCACCAACGTGGCGCCTTCTGAACAGCTTGGGCATGGAGACCTGACGGCGGGCCGGGAGTCCGGTTCATGATGAAATGATCCCTTGCGCCAACCACCCCGGCTCCGACGGCCAGGACAAGAACGCCAAACTGTGAAATCACAAAGACGACTGAGCGGAGGACCCTGTCACATACCGTCCCGCCGCGGCCCGCTCCGGCAACCTTTTTCTGGTCGGGGGATGGTCGTGAGCCGACGGAATCACGTGCAATGCGTACGGCAAGGCCGTACGTACGCGCGCGTAATCGTCCGTTCGTTTCGCCACCGGGGCCTGCGCCGACTATACGAAAATAACTCGCCGCGCCTCATGAAACAGGACCTTGTGGAGCGGGTGCGCGGCGTCCTCGCGGCGCTGGCCATGGCAGAAAACGGGGAATACTCCATTCGTGAAGCGGCCCCGGATGGCGCGTCCACCGGCTGTCCGGCGGACACCGCAACGAGTGGAGCGCCTCGGTATCGGGCAACTGGCGGATCACTATCGAGGAACGGGACGGCGGAATCGAGCGCGTAAGCCTGGAGGACGACCACTGATGAGCAGCCCCGGCATCGAGATGGGACCACTGATGAGCAGCCCCGGCATCGAGATGGGGATGACTCCCCCGCATCCCGGGACCTTCATCCGAATTGAGGCCCTCGAGGAATTTGGGTTGAGCATTGCGGCGGCGGCGCGGATTCTCGGTGTGTGCCGCGCGACACTCTCGGACCTTGTGAACGGCAACGCCTCGCTGTCGCCAGAGATGGCGCTGCGGGTGGAAAAGGCCTTTGGCCTCAGCAGGGACCTGCTGTTGCGGATGCAGGCATTTCACGACGCGACAGGGATGCGCACGTGCGCCGACGAGATCGACGTTCGGCGCTATCAACCCGAGTAATTTCTCACTCAAGACTTCGATAACGCTGATGCAGGACATCGACCGGCAGGCCTCGGCATCGTCAGAATTTCGTTTCCCTGGGGCGGGAACGGCGGGAAGTGGATCAGGATCGTTGGGCGATCCATTTTTCTCAATGCATAAAACGGCATTGAGGGAACCGGAATTTCGCCGCAGTACACATGTGATCTTCCACCATCAATTGGCCGAATCCACGTGCTTTTCAGACACCGCCCTCTGGAGTCGAATTCGTGGCCGACAGGAGCGTTTGCACCAAATCCAAGTGTCCCGAAACTTCGCTACCGACTCGCAAGGTTCCTTTTCAAGCCGTCCATCACCACGTCATCCGTCATGCAGTGGTCCCTCCGGCGACGACGACACCAGGCAATTGCTGCACGGCCCATCACGAACGGCGGAAGAAGCGCAAACGTCGTACGGTGCAGGGGCATGTCCTGTGGCAAAAACGTCGCCATGCGCTTGAAGGGTCAATGAAGCGTACCTATATAGCCCTGTGTCAACAGATACATTCCGTGGACACTTCCACAAAGTGAAATGAATTCGGCAGCTTGAGGTGTGCCGTTGTTCACTCTCACCATTGAAAGGAACCCAGATGTCTAGAGTCATTGGTATCGACCTCGGAACGACAAACTCCTGCGTCGCCGTCATGGACGGGACGCAGTCAAGAGTCGTCGAAAACTCGGAAGGATCCCGAACGACGCCATCGATCGTGGGATTCACCGATGATGAAAGGCTCGTGGGACAGGCAGCCAAACGCCAGGCCGTGACCAATCCCGAGCGGACACTGTTTGCCATCAAGCGGCTGATCGGGCGCCCGATCGGCGACCCCGTCATCAAGCGGGACGTCAAGACCCTGCCCTACAACATTGTCGACGGCGGCAACGGGGATGCCTGGGTCGAGGTGAAGGGAGAAAAATTCTCTCCGTCGCAGATTTCGGCATTCATTCTTCAGAAGATGAAGGAAACCGCAGAAGCCTATCTCGGCGAGCCGGTCACCAACGCCGTCATTACCGTCCCGGCCTATTTCAACGACGCGCAACGCCAGGCCACGAAGGATGCCGGCAAGATTGCCGGCCTCGAAGTCCGCCGCATCATCAACGAGCCGACCGCCGCGGCTCTCGCTTACGGACTGGACAAGGAGGGCGACAAGACCATCGCGGTCTACGACCTCGGAGGCGGCACCTTCGACATCTCGATCCTCGAGATCGATGACGGACTTTTCGAAGTCAAGTCAACCAACGGCGATACGGCGCTGGGCGGGGAGGATTTCGACCTCAGAATCGTCGATTACCTCGCTGGCGAATTCAAAAAGGAAAACGGCGTCGATCTCAAGAAAGACAAGATGGCGCTCCAGCGGCTGAAGGAAGCCGCCGAAAAAGCGAAGATCGAGCTGTCTTCATCGCAGCAGACGGAAGTCAACCAGCCGTTCATATCGATGGACCCGTCGAGCGGCCAGCCGCTTCACCTCGTGACCAAGCTGACACGCGCAAAGCTGGAATCTCTGGTCGAGGACCTGATTGCACGCTCGATGAAACCCTGCAGGGCCGCGCTCAAGGACGCCGGGATAACGAAGTCGGAGATCGACGAGATCGTCCTCGTCGGTGGCATGACGCGCATGCCCAAGGTCATCGAGGAAGTGACAAAGTTCTTCGGCAAGGAACCCCACAAGGGCGTCAATCCCGACGAGGTTGTCGCGATGGGTGCGGCCATTCAGGCCGGCGTCCTGCAAGGAGACGTCAAGGACGTGATCCTGCTCGACGTGACCCCGTTGTCGCTCGGTATCGAGACACTCGGTGGCGTCTTCACGAGGCTCATCGAGCGAAACACGACGATTCCGACCAAGAAGTCCCAGATCTTCTCGACCGCCGACGACAACCAGAGTGCGGTCACCATACGGGTCTTCCAGGGTGAACGCGAGATGGCGAATGACAACAAGCTGCTCGGTCAGTTCAACCTCGAGGAAATCCCGTCCGCCCCGCGCGGTGTTCCGCAAATCGAGGTTACCTTCGACATCGACGCCAATGGAATTGTCTCTGTTTCGGCGAAGGACAAGGGAACCGACAAGGAACAGAAAATCACCATCCAGGCGTCCGGTGGCCTGTCCGAAGACGACATCGAACGCATGGTCAAGGAAGCCGAGGAAAATGCCGAGGCGGACAAGGAACGTCGGGAACTGGTCGAAGCGAAGAATCAGGCCGAATCCCTGATCCACGGAACCGAAAAGTCACTCGCCGAACATTCTGACAAGGTGGACCCGGCAACGGTCGAGGCAATCGAACTTTCGGTCAAGGCGCTGAAGGAAACCATCGAAGGAGACGATGCCGCGGCCATCGAGGCGCGAACCAAGGATTTGATCGAAGCCTCGATGAAGCTTGGTGAAGCGATCTACAAGGCCCAGGAAGAATCCGAAGATTCCGACGCATCGATCGATCCCGATGCGGAACCCGCGGACTCGGGCGCCGACGATGTTGTTGACGCTGAATTCGAGGATCTCGACGACAAGAAATCTTGACCTGAGCCCTGCGACAGGACGCCCGTCCCTGCCGGCGTCCTGTTTCTTGACCCCGGGTCCCCTGAGGACAGTCATACATGGCCAAGCGCGACTTTTACGATGTTCTCGGGGTCCCGCGAGGTGCAAGTGACGCGGAAATCAAGAAGGCCTTTCGCAGGAAGGCCAGGGAATACCATCCGGATCGAAACAAGGACAATCCGGACGCCGAACGGCTTTTCAAGGAAGTCAGTGAAGCCAATGACATTCTGAAGGACCCAGAAAAGAAAGCGGCATATGACCGTTTTGGTCACGCCGCCTTCGAAGGGAATTCATCAGGCCCCTCGACGACGGATTTTGCGTCGGCCTTTACGAACATTTTCGACGATTTCTTCGGCGACTTTACCGGTGGCGGACAACGGGGGCGCCGTGCCGTGCGCGGCTCCGATCTCCGTTACGACCTCCGCATCCCGCTGGAAACCGCCTTTTCCGGAACGGAAGAGAAACTGTCGATCAGGGGCTCGACAACCTGCCAGCAGTGTGACGGCACGGGTTCAAGGGACGGTTCGGAACCTTCAGGGTGCCCGACATGCAACGGGCGCGGGAAAGTCCGTGCGCAACAGGGATTCTTCACGGTGGAGCGGACCTGCCCGACCTGCCGCGGACAAGGCAACGTGATTTCCGACCCGTGCAGGTTCTGCAGTGGCTCAGGCCGTCAGGAGCGCGAAAGACAACTCAGCGTTCGCGTGCCCGCGGGTGTCGAAACCGGCACGCGAATCCGTGTGGCCGGTGAAGGGGAAGCCGGGCTGCGCGGCGGACCTCCCGGAGATCTTTACCTGTTCGTGGAAGTTGCCGATCATCCGATTTTCGAAAGGGACGGGATGGACTTGCTCTGCCGCGTACCCGTCTCGTTTGTACAGGCAGCTCTCGGTGGCGACATCGAGGTACCGACCATCGACGGCGGAAAGAGCCGCGTCGGGATTCCGCCTGGCACCCAGACCGGCAAGAGATTGAGACTTCGGAGCAAGGGAATGCCCGGGCTCAGGGACCACCGCCAGGGAGACCTTTACCTGGAGGTCTCCGTCGAAACCCCGGTTGACCTCACCTCCCGCCAGAAAGAGCTTCTCAAGCAGTTCGATCGGGCCAGCGAAGACACCAACAATCCGGGAATAACCGGGTTTTCGCGGAGGATCAGGCAGTTCTGGGACAAGGTGACCCAAGGCTGAACATCAGCCGTGACGTGTCCGGTCCGCTGGCGGCTGCGGGTCGAACCGGAGGCAGGCATTCGCCGACACCCGGAATCGGTTGACGCCGATTGAACCGGGGCCGTCTACCCGACATCGCATGATGCGAATACCGCCATGTTCAGGATGTCGTTGACCGTGGAGGTCACCGGACACAGCTTGACCGGTTTGTCGATTCCGGAAAGGATCGGGCCGATCACGGTCGCACCGCCCATTTCCTGCATCAGTTTCGTTGAAATCGATGCGGAGTGCCTCGCAGGTACCACGAGGATGTTGGCAGGTCCGGACAATCGGCAGAATGGGTACTGCTGCATGACATCCCGGTTCAGCGCCACGTCGACTGTCATCTCCCCGTCATATTCGAAATCCACGCGCCGCTCGTCCAGCACTCTCGGTGCCAGGAGCATCTTTTCCGCGCGTTCGGAAACCGGATATCCGAAATTCGAAAAGCTCACGAATGCAACTCTCGGTTCGATTCCGATGCTCCGCGCGACGCTTGCCGACCGTTCCGCTATGTCCGCCAGGTCCGTGGGTTCCGGCCACTCGTGAACCAGGGTGTCGGCAATCAGGATGATTTTGCCACGCGCCAGCAGGACCGAAATGCCGACTGCGCCATCGCCGGGGCCGGCGTCAAAGACATGGTTGATCAGCTTGAGGATATTGGCGGATTTTCTCGTCGCGCCTGTGACCATTCCGTCGGCATGACCATGCGCAACCATGAGCGCGGAAAAGACATGACGGTCCCGCGATGCCAGGCGGTGGCAGTCCTTTTGGTCCAGGCCTTTCCGCTGCACCCGCCGGTAAAGGAACTCCTTGTAGAGTTCGAGGTGTTCGGTCTTTGCGGCATTGGTGATCGTAATCTCGTCAATGGCGTCCGATAGTCCCTGCTCGTTCATGCGTCGGATGACGTCATCTTCACGCCCGACAACGATAGCCTGCCCCATTTCCTGCCGCGCATAGACGACCGCCGCGCGAATGACCCGATCATCGTTTCCCTCGGCAAAAACCATTCGGGCACGCTTGTTCCTGGCGCGCGCGTAGAGAGCCTGCAGCATCGAAGCCGTCGGGTCGAGCCGCGACTTGAGCGCGAGTTCGTAAGCCCCGATGTCCGCAATTGGTCGACGGGCGACGCCCGTTTCCATTCCGGCCCTTGCGACCGCGGGCGGAACAACGTGGATCAGCCTCGGGTCAAAAGGTGTCGGAATGATGTATTCGGGGCCAAAACTGAGATTGGCTCCGTAGGCCAGCGCCACCTCGTCGGGAACGTCGAGGCGCGCCAGCTCGGCCAGCGCTTCCGCACAGGCGATTTTCATCTCGTCGTTGATCGCGCGAGCGTGGATATCGAGCGCCCCGCGGAACAGGTAGGGAAACCCGAGCACATTGTTGACCTGGTTGGGATAGTCGGATCTTCCGGTCGCGATGATCGCGTCCTCCCGGACTGCCCGCGCTTCTTCCGGCGTGACTTCGGGATCCGGGTTGGCCATGGCAAATATGACCGGATTCCTTGCCATCGACCGGAGCATTGCCTCGGAGACCGTACCCTTTGCCGAAGCTCCCAGGAACACGTCCGCTCCAACCATGGCGTCGTCGAGCGTACGGGCATCGGTTTCGACCGCATGGCACGACTTCCACTGGTTCATGCCTACCGTGCGGCCCTTGTAAATCACGCCCTTCGAATCGCACGCGATACAGTTCTCGGGCCGCGCGCCCATCGCCTTGATGAGTTCGAGGGAAGCGATTCCTGCTGCTCCGGCTCCATTCAGGACGATCCGGCAACTCTCGAGGGATTTCCCCGTTAACGTCAGCGCATTGATCAGGCCCGCGGCGCAGATCACTGCTGTCCCGTGCTGGTCGTCGTGGAACACCGGGATATCCATTTCATCCTTGAGCCGTTGCTCAATGACGAAGCAATCCGGCGCCTTGATGTCTTCGAGGTTAATGCCGCCGAAACCGGTGCCGAGCAACCTGACCGCGCTGATGAATTCTTCCGGATCCTCCGTCGCGAGTTCAATGTCGATGGAGTTGATGTCGGCAAATCTCTTGAACAGTGCCGCCTTGCCTTCCATGACCGGTTTCGATGCCAGGGCACCGAGATTCCCGAGGCCCAGGATTGCCGTTCCGTTCGAGACGATGGCAATCATGTTGCCCTTGGTCGTGTAGTCGAATGCCAATTCGGGATCTCTGGCGATGGCCTCGACCGGAACCGCCACCCCGGGGGAGTAGGCGAGAGACAGGTCCCGCTGGGTTGTCATCGGGCACGAGGCGATGATCTCGAGTTTCCCGGGCGTGGGTTCCCTGTGATACTGGAGGCTTTCCTGTGGCGTCACCCGCGTTCCTTTGTTCATGTGATCTGCCCGTTGTTGCCATTACCTGTTCGCGAATGTGTCATTAGTCACCCACCTTTGCCAAGACCGAAACGCTACGTCGAGATCCAGGCAATGGAAACCGCACCAGTGCCGTTTTGCCCAGGGTTCCTGCGTCACAACCCCCGGGACCTATACAAAATCTGCACGAACCGACAAACGCTTCCGACAAGATACCCGCTTTTCACGGATCTTCCTGCACGCCGAGCGGAATTCCAAGGCGTCGCTGTCCCGAAAAAGCGGGAATTCGACAAGGAATCCAACCGATCAACCTTAGGTCCGAGGCGAGGCGTCTCGTGGCATTGCATTTCCCGCTATGCCGCGCGCGGGAAATGGCCGGCGACCCGGGCGAACGCGTCCGTCGCAAATCCCGCGGCCGGATGACCCTTTCATTTGTCTGAAGCCGAATCGCCCTGCCGGCCCGTCTCCGGTCGAAATGCGGGTCGAGATTCCTGTGCCGCGAACGGTATCGGCATCAAAATACACCTGCCCTTTCTTTGCCGCCGGACGCGGCAACCGGATCAGGCGATCCCGAACCAAGTCCCGGACGTAATCAGCCTTGTCGTAACAGGAACTGCGACTTGAGGACCCTTGGTCCACTCCCTATCCGGCCCGCGCATCGAGCAGGGCGAATACCCAGACGGCGACGAGGCCGAGAAATGTCAGGAAGACCATGGCGCTCCCCGCGTCCTTCGCCTTTCGGGCGAGCGCGTGCCACTGCGTGTCCACCCTGTCAACGACCGCTTCGATCGCGGTGTTCGACAGTTCCGCGGCGAGCAACATGAACCCGGCGAAGACGATGACACCTGTCGCGAACGATACGGAGAACAGATACAGGGCCAGCCCGTCCGATACGACAACGGCGAAACTCCACTGCCGGAAACTCGTCTCCGAAACCCAGGATTCGCGCAATCCGTTGAGGGAGTAATTCAGCTTCCTGATCAATGTCCCAAGCATGCTTCCGCCTCCGTAGCCAGCACCGGCCGAGTACCGGACGCCACTTGATCTCGCGGCGGCGTGCTCGCCGGAAAACACAATTCTACACCGGTACGCGCGTAACGGTAACTCTCTGTGTCGTTGGGAATACTGCTAGCGCCGTTTACGACCAGATGAAACCTGACTATGCCAGACTCTCATCTTCGCGTGAGTGATTTCCAGGCAGGCACGGTAAATTACGCGACTGGCGGCCACGCCTTCTCACGGTCCGTGGATCGGCTCCAAGGCCTCGACGGTCGCGGCAACTTCAATTTTCCGCGGCCTGTATCTGATACTAAAACACGAAAATAATCACCCACCCGGCGCCTTTCAACAAGGCCATCGGTCTTCATCCGCTTGATCATCACAATCAGATTGCTGGCTTCGATCGCACAGTACGTTGCCAAAGTCCGCTGCTGGACGCTCGACCCCAGATCCTCCAGACCCGACAGCACCGCGTACTAGTGGGTCGTGATGTTCACTTCGGCAAGCTGTTTTCGAAATCCCTTGTTGAAATTTTGGTACGCGCTCCTCGGCAAGAAGCCGGTTTTGTCGTGCAACGGTTCCGCCATATCGGTGTCCCAAACAGGCAATAGGGCCGTTCAATGGTCATGGTGATAATGTCGTTACAATAGATGGGCAGATGGGCGCGAACGCAATTGGGAGGAGACGCGTCACTGGACTCCACATTCCCGCTACTGATCAAGACCGGACTACATTGGCGGACCTTCAGCCAGTCGCTTCCTGACCCGAAGCGGACACCACCGTCGAAACGACTAGTAGTACCGCCTTGGGATCCCGAACGCGGTCTTCCACTTTCTTGAGGCGCCTTTGCCCATGATCATTTCTTCGTGGAAATCGCCGATAGGGTAGATTTTGGGCGTGTCGGCGTCGCTCCAAATGCCCTGCTTCTTCCGCGCCTCCCTCTGGTCGATCAGCCACTCGATGTAGCTGTCACGGTAATGTCCCGGCGGGACCATCAATGCCGCCCGAACCCGGTCATCGATTTCGCGGTAGGTGGCCGCGGCTTCCTCACTGATTTCGATGGCGTCGTAGTCCAGTTCGTATCCTGCCTCCAACTGCTCCCTGCCAGCCACAGCGGCGAATATCTGCTGGTCCTTGATGCTCAGGAGTTCCTTGTAGACGCCGACGAACTTGTCGGTCACGGGGGTGCCAAGCGGAGCGTGCGCGATACCGCCAGGATTTTTGATGTTCCTGGACCGGTTCTGGGCGATCTCCGATTTGTGGAATTCAAGCATGCTCTGCGAGTATTCCTCGCCCAGAAAATCGCAAATCCTCCTAAGCTCGGACTCCGGTTCCCTCACCAGGGTCTCGTAGTTGAGGTCCAGCCATTGCTCGGAACTCAGTTTCTCGCGCCAGGGCTTAGCCGCATTGATGAACAGCTTCCAACGTTCGGCGGAGCAAAATGCGTTGTAGGAGCCGAAACGGGAAAGGATGGTCTCGGCAACATTGTCACGTCCGTCCCGGGTCAGATAGATGAACTGCGCATTCGGGAAATCTTCGACGATCTGGCCAATGAAGAACCCGTTGTTCGGCGATTTTTCGGCCCATCGAGGCTTATTGTTCTGCCGGGCATGACGTTCGAGCATGGCACAGAAGATGCCGGCAAAGCTCTGCTCCCGGATCTCACCCAGGATTTCGTCGACGATGGTAGCGGGGTTGGCCTTCATCCCAAGAAACGGTGGCACGAGACCAAAGATCATCTCCTCGGCCAGCGTCCGGAAGTTCTCTTCCTTGCCCAGGTCCCCGTAGGTGTAGAGATAAGGGCGGAACCGCTGGTAATACCAGGCAACCTCGGGCACGGAGATTCGAGGATGACTACCGATCATTAGCATCAGCATTGTGGTGCCCGAACGGTGACAGCCGAGAACAAGTATCGGCTTTTCTTCCAATGTGATGCTCATGCGTTTATCTCTCCATTCGGAGGACCGAAGTTAAATCCGTTCTGATTGATGTGCTGCCGCGTCCGTTACATTTCCCTCGTGCAGGTGGCACGACACCCAGTGTCCCGGCTCCACCACCTTGAGGCTCGGGGATTCCATTCGGCATCTTTCGGTCGCATACGGACAGCGAGCATGGAAGTGACAGCCCACGGGAGGGTTGATTGGGCTCGGCACATCACCGGTCAGAATGGCCCGGTCGTCGCGGTTTACCCCGGGATCGGGAATTGGCACCGCTGAAAGCAGCGCCTCGCTGTACGGATGCAACGGGTTAGTGAACAATGTCCGTTTATCCGTCAATTCAACGATGCGCCCGAGATACATGACGCCAATTCGTTGGCTGATATGCTCGACCACGGCCAGGTCGTGGGCGATGAACAAGTAGGACAGCTCGTAGTCTTCCTGCAGATCCATCAGCAGATTGATGACCTGTGCCTGGATGGAAACATCCAGGGCCGACACCGGCTCGTCGCCGACGATGAGGCTGGGGCTGAGTGCCAATGCGCGCGCGATGCCAATTCGTTGGCGTTGTCCGCCCGAGAATTGATGGGGGTAATTGTCCAACTGGCCGGGCCGCAGGCCCACACGCTCGAATAGCGCCTCCACGCGTTCACGTAGCGCGCTGCCGGAGACGATATTGTGAATCTTCAGCGGCTCCCCGACGATATCGGCGGCCTTCATGCGCGGATTCAGCGACGAGTACGGATCCTGATAGATGATCTGCATCTGCTGGCGCAGTTGCCGCATTTCTTCCTTGGCTATGTGAGTGATGTCGCGACCTTCAAACTCGATGCTGCCCTCCGTGGGTTCGATCAGTCTGAGAACGGTTTTGCCGACGGTCGTTTTCCCGCAACCACTTTCGCCAACCAGGCCGAAGGTTTCACCTCGCTTGATCTCGAACGAAACGCCGTCGACTGCATAAACATGCCCGGTCACGTGCGATAGAATGCCCTTGCGTATGGGAAAGTGCGTCTTGAGGTTGGTGACCTTCAGGAGGGTGGCGTCACCAGCGTTTGCTGCCTGGGTCATGCTGCGACTTCGGCAATTTTTTCGGTATGCCAGCAGGCCGCCAGATGCCCAGGGTGCTTTTCTTCCAACGGCGGGTAGGACGCGCGGCACTTCCCGTCGGCGAAGGGACAGCGGGGCGCAAACGCGCATCCGGGTGGAAGCCGGTTGAGCGACGGAACAATTCCCTTGATTTCATTCAGGCGTCGGGGCCTGGAACCCGCCGTCTCCCACTCATGCAGCCGCGGCACTGATCCCAGCAAGCCCTTGGTGTAAGGGTGGCTGGGAGATGCGAAAAGCCCGTTGACGTTCGCCTCCTCGACCTTCCTGCCGGCATACATCACCACCACCCGGTCGGCATTTTCGGCAACGACGCCCAAGTCGTGGGTGATCAAGATGATCGCTGTACCGAGCTTCTCCTGAATCTCTTCCATGAGATCTAGTATCTGAGCCTGGATGGTGACATCGAGGGCGGTCGTCGGCTCGTCGGCTATCAACACCTTGGGATCACAGGAAAGCGCCATGGCGATCATGACGCGCTGCCGCATCCCGCCGGAGAGTTGATGCGGGTATTCGTCCACCCTGGTCTCCGGCACCGGAATGTGGACCAGCTTGAGCATTTCCACCGCTTCGCTTTTGGCTGCGCGTTTGGAAAGATCTCGATGCAGCAGGAGCGACTCGCTGATCTGCTCTCCGACGGTCAGCACCGGGTTCAACGAGGTCATCGGTTCCTGGAAGATCATCGAGATCTGGTTGCCGCGGATCCGCTGCATCTCCTTGTCGTCCAGCTCGAGCAGATTGGTCCCCTGAAAGCGAATGGCGCCTCCCACAATGCGGCCCGGCGGGCTGGCGATGAGTCTCAGGATCGACATCGCCGTTATGCTTTTGCCGCAACCTGATTCTCCCACGACTCCGAGTGTTTCCCCGTTCTCGACCGAGAACGAGACACCGTCGACTGCTTTGACAACACCATCCCGGGTGAAAAAGTGAGTGCGCAAATCCTCGACCTTGAGAACGGTCTCTTGGGATGATCCGCCGGCGTGATCTGCTTCGGGGATCGACATCACACCTCCTTGGCAAACCGCGGATCGAGGAGGTCGCGGAGACCATCGCCGATCAGATTGACCGAGAGCACTGTCGCCGCCAGGAACAGACCGGGAAACAGGATGATCCATGTTGCGCTGCTGAGATAGGAGCGCCCGTCCGCCATCATGGTGCCCCAACTCGGGATCTCCGGGGGAGTCCCCGCTCCCAGGAAGCTCAGCGCAGCCTCCGACAGCATGGCGGACGCGCAAACGAAAGTTGCCTGCACGATGAGCGGTGCGAAGGTATTCGGCATGATGTGCTTGAAGACCACCCGTGCCGTCCCGGCACCGGCAGCAACCGCCGCTTCGACATAGGTAATCTCTCGGGTGACGACAACAACACCCCTCACTAGCCGCGCGACCCGGGGGATTTCCGGTATGGTCAGAGCAATGATCACGGTCTCGATGCCGGCCGGAAGCAGGGCGATGAAGCCGATTGCCAGCAACAGTCCGGGGATAGCCATCAAGCCATCCATGATCCGCATAAGCCAGGCATCGATCTGCCGGACGTAGCCGCTCAGTAGCCCCACCATCATCCCGATGAACACCGCCAGCGCCGCAACGGTTATGCCGACGGTCAAAGAAATGCGGCCGCCAAATATGGTACGCGCAAAAACGTCCCGGCCAAATCTGTCGGAACCGAACCAGTACTCCTCCGAGGGAGGCTTGAGGCGGCCCGCAACCACGTTCAATTCGGCAGGGTCTTTGGCCGCGATCCAGGGCGCGAATACCGCAACAAAAATGATGATCGCCACCATGAACAAACCCAATGACATGTTCGGGTTGCGGTGAACGAACTCGACGATCCGCCGGTGCATGGGCAGCGCGGCTGCCCCGGCCGACTCGAATTCCATTTCATTGATACCAGCTGTCGACACGACCCTAGTGCCTCACCCGGGGATCGAAGAACGAATAGCTCACGTCAACCACCAGATTGACGAGCACGTACACGCCCGAGAAAACGAGGATGACACCCTGGACGACGGGATAGTCACGATCGAGAACCGCCTCGATGGTGAGATTGCCCATCCCGGGGATGTTGAACACGGTTTCGATGACGACCACGCCGTTGATCAGGAGGGCGAACCCGATCCCGACGACAGTGACGATGGGTATCGAAGAATTTCGGAGGGCGTGCCGAAAAAGGACCCTCATCGGCGGCAACCCTTTTGCGTAGGCGGTGCGAATGAAGTCTTCTTTCAGAACCTCGACCACCGTGGCCCGCGTAATACGTGTGATCAACGCCATGTAGGATGAACCCAGCGTGATCGTGGGAAGGATCATATGGTGGAGGAAGGTCCCGAATCCTTCGCGGATGCTGACGAAACCCTGGGCTGGGACGATGGTCCAATCCACGGCGAATTTTGAAACAAACATGAAGCCGAGCCAGAATCCGGGCACAGAGAACCCCAGGACAGCGAAAATCATTATGCCGTGGTCCCACCACGTGCCCTGCTTCCAGGCCGCCATGACACCGAGGGGAACCCCAAGGAAAACGGCGAATGTCAGCGTGGTGATGGCCAGGAAAATCGTCGGCTCAATGCGCTGGGCCATCAAGGTCGTGACCGGCTTGCCGACCAAAAGGGAGGTTCCGAGGTCGCCCGTCGCGATGTTCCCGGCCCAAATCAGGAACTGTGTGTGTAGCGGCTTGTCGAGCCCCAACGACTCCCGGAGCTGTTGGACTTCCTCCGGGGTTGCATCTTCATCGGCGAGGATATCGGCGGGATCACCCGGCGTCAGGTGGATGAGAAGGAAGACGAACACGCCCACCACAATCATCACCGGGATAGCAGCGAAGCAACGACGGACGATGTAGGTAGTCATGGTCGAATACTCCCCCAAAGGCAGGCAGCCCCGGAAAACTCTGCCGGGGCTGCCATTTTCAACCTGTCTATCTGAAACTATTCCTTGCGGATATTCCAGTAGATGGGGGACGGTGCTCTGACTGCACCCTTGACGTTGCTGCGGTAGGCAGCTTCGTTGGAGTATAGGCCGGTCTGAATGTACGGCACGGTGTCGTACACCACCTTCTGCAGCTCGACGGCAATCTGCTTCCGCTCCGCTTCAGACTTGGCCTGCCCGAAAGCCACTTTGAGCTTTCCGATCCGCTCATCGCAGGCCCATCCGTAGAAGCCCTCCCTATTGCAGCCGTCACCTTGAAGGAGATCCATCAACGCCGGAATAGATGGCGTCACTTCCTGGGTGGCTTGAACATAGATATGCCATCCCTTCTTTGGATCCTCGTTGGGATCCACGGTGCTCGCCCGCCGTTCGAAGGCCGCGCCGCGGTTCATTGCCTGGTGTTCCACCTTGACGCCAATTTTGCGGAGATTTGCGGCCAGAACAGTTGCACTGGCGAAGGTTGCGGTGCTACCGGCTTGGAATATCTGGATCGTTTGACCGTCGTAACCGCCCTCCTCCATGAGTTGCTGGGCCTTCTCCAGATCCTGCGTCATGATCGCTTCGGAAGCCACGTCAGTCGCGTAGGGGCTGGCACAGGTCCAAACCGAAGGACAGGTTTGGTACAGAGCCGGATCACCGGTGATTGCCGTCAGGATTTCATCCTGGCTGATGAGCCACAGCAACGCCTGGCGCGCCTTCTTGTTGTCGAACGGCGGCGCAAGGTGATTAATGTAGATGAGTCCTTGGCGACCGGTCCGCAGCGGCTTCAGGACAACGTTGGGATCGTTCAGCAGGTCATTCCTGAGCGCGTGGGGGACTTCCTGGATCAGGTCGATCTCACCCGTCCTCAATGCCGCGACCCGTGTGGCATCGTCCTTCATGATTTTCCACTCAAGCCTCTCGACGTAGACGGTCTTGCCCCCGGCGGTGAAGCTGGGCGGTTCTAAACGGGGCACATAGCCCTCGAACTTCTTGAAGTGGAGCTGCTTGCCCGGGACATGTTCATCCGGCAGGAAGATATAAGGGCCCGAGCCCGTGAAATCCTCGATCTGCTGATTTCGCGGCGTTTTGGCCAACCGCTCCGGGATAATTGCCGGGGGATAGCGGACCGAAGTGATCACCTCCATGGCCATTCCGAACGGCACGGTCAGGGTCCAGGTGAGGGTCTTGTCATCCACAACGTCAATGGACTTTGTAAACTGTTTGAAGATCCGCGCGGTGCCACGCCTTCCGTCACCCCAGCGCTTGAGCGATGCAACCGCGTCCGCGGCACGCACCGGCTGGCCGTCGTGGAACCTGAGGCCGGGCCGCAAGGTGATGGTCAGCTTCGTCTTGTCTGCATTCCAGGTGAACTCGTCAGCCATTTGCGGCTGCACCACCATATTTTCATCGAATGCGAACAGGCTGTCGTAGACTTTGTACTGAAAGAACTCCGTACTCCCGCCGCCACCAAAATGGGGATCGAGAACCTTCACGCTGAACCCCGCAAACCTGAGCGTGTCCTGTGGCGGAAATCGCTGCGCCAACGCACTACCGGACGCAACCAGCACCGAGAAGCCCATTGCGAGGGCCATGACAAAAACCAAGGAGCGTTTCGACATGATGAGTCTCCCACGAATGTATGTTTTTCAGGCGCCTGATCTTTCGGCGCCCCTGTCGGCCCGCCCTCGGCGCTCTTTCCAGCCAGGCGTCTTCGGATAGGCTGGCCTACAGGTGAAACTCTAGCTCGTGCCAAGAAACGAAATTGTATTTGAGGCGACATTCGTGAGGATTGGTGATTTGGGCCCAGGTGTCAATCCGCGGAGGGCGGTTCGTGGTCCGGCTCCACCGGCTCGACAAACGGATAGCGTTGACGCGCCTTGGCGTAGAAGCTGCTGGAGCGGCCCCTCACATAACGCCGGGAATCGTCGCGGACCGTCTGAACCGCCCAGTTTGAATATTTTTCCGTGGTTTCGGTCAGGTCGCGCAGTAGAAGCCTCATTTTTTGGCTTGTTCGAATGCGTTTTCCCAATTCGGCCGGGTCCCAGTCCGAATAAAGCCGCTCATGCAAACCCTGCTCGATCTCCTTGACCTCATCGCGGCCCGCGAGGTTCTCCAGTTCGTCCGGATCATTCTCCAAATCGAACAGAAACGGCGGCAGCCCCTCACTCACCCAATATTTGTATTTGCCGCGCCGCACCATCCGGGACGGTGCCGGGTGACCCGTCGCTGACCATTCCGTGATCACTTCATCTTTCCAACCGTCGCAAGAGCCGCGCATCAGGCCAACCAAGCTGTCACCGTCGAGTTCGGTTACCGGCTCATCCTCTTTTCCCGCAAGTTCGAGGCAGGTCGGAACCAGGTCGACCAAGGAGACATTCTCGTTGACCCTGCGCGGTGCGACACCCTCGGCATGAATGAACATCGGCACCCTCACCGACCACTCATAGAAGGAATCCTTCAACCACATGCCACGCTCGCCGAGCATTTCGCCGTGATCGCTGGTGAAGATAATGACCGCGTTCTTGTCGAGCCCGGTCTCCTTCAGCGCCGCCAGGATCGACCCGATTTTCTCGTCCGCATACGAGATCATGCCGTAATAGGCATGCCGCGCCGTCCTGACGTGATCGTCGGTGATGTCGTAGTATTGATGCCCCATCGCAATGGCCCGCGTCCGGCTAAACGGGTCCAGGCCCTCGAACGGAATTTCCGGGACCCGTGGCAGATCGATGTCCTCATCCCGGTAGAGGTCCCAGTACTTGTCTGAAATCACATAGGGCGGGTGCGGGTGCGACAGCGAAACGGTAAAGAAGAACGGCCGATCATCGGTGTGCCGCACAAGATCATAGATTTTCTGGACCGCGTGGTATTCGACCTCGTCGTCAAAATCCATCTGCAGGGACCGGATGCAACGTCCGGCCTCGATCACGTTCCGCACGCGTATTCCGCCGCCCTTCCTGAACTTCTGGTCCCAGTTGGGCGTCCACGAGAAATCAGACGGATAAATGTCGGTGGTCAGCCGTTCCTCGTACCCATGGTATTGGTCCGGGCCGACGAAATGCATTTTGCCGCAGAGCGTCGTGGAATAGCCGAGGGCCTTCAGATAATGGGCGAGAGTCGGGATTTCGGCGAAGAATTCCGCCCCGTTGTCCCACTGGGAAATATTGAATGGCAGCCGGCCGGCGAGCATGGATGCTCTCGAAGGCGAGCACAGGGGATAATTGCAGTAGGCATTGTCGAAAACGACGCTCTTGCTGGCCAGCTCATCCAGGTGCGGTGTCTTGACCAGCGGATGTCCGTGTACGGACAAAGCGGCCGGCACCAGCTGATCCACCTGGATGAAGAGGATATTGGGACGCGTTGCGCCGGAACTATCACTGGTCGTATTCATAACGTCTCCCCACTATCGAATTCGAAAAACCGTGCCGTTTAGCCTTCGAGTTCCCCGTTAATCGCCATGGCGTACAGCCGCCGAGCCTCCTCCTCGCCGATAGGGACAGGATTGCTGCGGCCCGGCCGTTCTTGTGCAGTCATCACTGCGAGCTGGCCAGCATGCTCTTCCCGAAAACCGACCTCCCGAAGCGTGTGCGGAATGCCCATGTCCCGACGCAATTCCAGCACCCAATCCAGTACGGAGTCGAATGACGGGTTCGGCAGGTCAAGTTGGCGGGCGAGTACTGTCATCCGCTCCTCGATGGCCGGTCGATTGAAGGCAAGCACGAAAGACATGACCACGCCATTGGTGAGACCGTGGTGAACATCGTGCACGGCCCCGATCGGGTGGCTCATCGCGTGCATCCCGCCCAACCCCTTCTGGAATGCGACCGCCCCCATACTCGATGCCGCCATCATGTAGCTGCGCGCCGTGAGATTGCCGCCGTCGTGCACAGCAACGGGAACCCATTCCTTGATGAGCCGCATGCCCCCGGGGCGATGCTCTCGGAGAAAGGATGAAACTGCTTCGTGCAATAGGCCTCGAGGTTGTGCGAGAGCGCATCCATGCCGGTCGCCGCGGTAATGTCTGCGGGCAGCCCAAGTGTCAGCTCGGGATCGATGATGGCGAGATTGGGCAATGCGTCCGGGTGGGCGACGTTCCGCTTCGTCCAGGCCTCCTCGTCGATAATGATCGCACCCCGGCTGACCTCGGACCCGGTTCCAGCGGTGGTTGGAAAGGCAATCGTCGGTGCCGGTGGTGCAAAATCGTCAACGTCCACGTCTTCGCTAATGATGGCGAAATCCCATATCGGTCGAGTTTGGTCGGCCAAATTCGCGATCGCCTTTGCGGCATCGATACTGCTTCCGCCTCCGAATGCGATCACGCCATGGCATTCGTTTTCACGATACATGGCGACACCGTCGATAACATTGCGCGCGACCGGGTTTCCTTTGACGTCCGAATATACGGTGGTGGTGATCCCCGCCGACCGGATAGCGGCGAGCAGCTTCGCTGTCATCGGCAAATCGCGCAGGCCGGGGTCGGTAACCAGCAGCGGGCGAGTCAGTCCCAGCGCCTCACAGGCAGCGGGCAGTTCGTCCATGCGGCCAGGTCCAAATCGCACACTTGTTGGATATCTCCAATCGCCGCGAAGGGTCGCAGGGTCGATCTCCATGTCTATTGGTCCTCCACCTGCGCCGCTTTCATTCCTTGGGATGCGTACCGAATCTTGTTTTCAGACGGGCCTGCTCGGCAATGGTTTCCATCCAGAGACGGGCATTGGTATCCTGGTCCTTGGGCCGGTCTGACTCTTTCCAGACCCCCTCCAGCCGACGTTCCTCCCACCGTTCGACGAGCCACTCGTTGAACCGGCTGAAGGCGTACTGATGCCCCGTCAAATCGAAACTCGCCGCGCGGGTGCGCATGTCCATCTCCAGAAACAATGCCGCCTCCTCAGCGCTCGTCTGGATGGGATCGACATCGATTTCGTAACCGTTCTCCGTCAGTTCCTCTCCCGCGACCCCGGCAAAGATCCGTTGCTCCTGAATGCTCAGGTACTGCCTGTATTCGCCGATCAGATTATCGGTAACCGGCCCGGCGATCGGTGCGTGGTCGGGATTCTTGCCCCGGTTCCGGGCATAGGCGCTTTCATGAAACCCGAGCATCTCCGGGCTGTAGTCCTCGTCGAGAAAGTCGCAAATCCGTTTGAGCGTGATTTCAGGCTCGCGGACCAGATCCTCGTAACGGACATCGAGCCATTGCGAGCTGTCCAGTTGAGCGCGCCAGTGACGCGCCGCGCCCTGGAACCTTTTCCACAATTCCGCTGCCGCATAAACGTTGGTCGGCCCAAACCTGGACTGCATATAGGTTGCGCCACTGTCGCGGCCGTCGCGGGTGATAAAGACGATCTGGGCGTTGGGGAAATCCTCCAGGATCGATGCAACGTGGAAGATGTTCTGCGGACACTTTTCGACCCATCTCGGCTTGCCCTTTTTCGATAAGAACCAATTCATCACACCGGCGAAGGCGCCCGGAAATGTCCTCTCCGGCACGTGGGTCAGGATCTCGCCAAGTATGGTGTCTTCGTCCACCTCGATCCCGAAGAAGGGGACCAAAAGACCGAACATCATTTCATGAAGAAGGACACGAAAATTTTCCTTCCTGGAGATGTCGCCATAGGTATGCAGGTACGCTCTGAAACGCGGGTAATACCAGGTGACCTCGGGAACCGTGATGCGCGGGTGAGACCCGATTATCAGCATCAGCATGGTGGTGCCGGAGCGCTCATACCCACCGATAAATATCGGCGCTTCTTCGAGTGTTATCGCCACCCCCGCTCCTCTTTTTCGGCCTCCCGGCGATTGCGGACCGATACTTGGCGGTGCCGCTAGCGGACGGACGGCTAGAAATACCGCCTGGGAATTCCAAACGCGGTTTTCCACTTCCTCGGCGCTCCCCTCCCCATGATGGTGTCCTCATTGGGATCACCGACCGGGAACTCGTTCGGAATATCGGCATCAGTCCAGATGCCCTGCCGTTTTCTTGCCTCCCGCTGATCCACCAGCCACTCGATGTAACTGTCCCGCATATGACCCCGGGCATGTAACAGGGCGGCCCGCATTCTGTCGTTCTGCTCACGGAAGTTCCCGAGAGCCTCCTCGGACAGCTCCTTCGGTTCGTAGTCCAACTCGTAGCCGTTTTCCGTCTGAACCTCGCCTGCGATGGCTGCAAAGATCCGCTGATCCTTCACACTGAGGAGTTCCTTGTAGACACCGATGAACTCATCGCTCACCGGTTTGGCCAGAGGCGCCGGCGAGACACCGCCGGGGTTCTTCACGACCCTCGCCCGGGTCCGGGCGACATCGGATTTGTGGAATTCGAGCATGGACGGCGAGTAGCCCTCACCGATGAACTCACATACCTGGTGCAGCGTCTCCTCCGGCTTGCGCGCCAGGGTTTCGTATTTGATGTCCAGCCAGTCAGAGGTATCCAGGGCCTTCCGCCAAGGCTTCACTGCTTCGAGAAACAGCTTCCAGCGTTCGGCGGCGCTCACCATGTTGTAGTAGCCGTGCCGGGAGTGCAGAGTTTCGGCGCAATTGTCACGTCCATCCCGCGTGATGTAGATGAACTGAGCATTTGGGAAATCCTCCTTTATCTGTTTGATAAAGAAGCTGTTGTTGGGTGACTTCTCGGCCCACCGGGGCTTGTTTCCATCCTCCCGGGCGTGCCGCTCGAGAACTGCATTGAAGATGCCGGCGAAACTTCTCTCCTTCGCATCGGCCATGATCTCATCGACGATGGTCGCCGGATTGACGTCCATACCGAAGTAAGGTGGGATGAGTCCGCCAACCATCTCGTCGGCGAGCGTTCTGAAATTTTCCTCGTCGTCCAGTTCACCATAGCTGTAGAGATACGGGCGAAACCGCTGGTAATACCAGGCGACCTCCGGCACGGAAATCCGCGGATGCGCGCCGATCATCAGCATGAGCATGGTGGTGCCGGAACGATGGCACCCGAGAACGAAGATCGGTTTCTCGTCCAGGGTTATGCTCATGTTCTCGCTCCTCCCTTGCCGATTCCATTGAGAACTAGGTGATCGGACCCCGCCGCTTCTCATCCGGAAACAGATCCGTAGAGAATACGATCAGCGCACGGACCAGAATGTTCCTCGATTAACAATGTCCCTGAACGGCGTGATTCGCCTGCCGGTTCCGTAACGTTTCAGGTCTCCGTCACGGCCTGAAAGCTGGCAGCGACCAGCCGAAGCTCAACGCCGGCCCCCGAACCGCGAGTCTGGCGAGGAAGCCAGACAGCACATTGACAGGTTAGGCGTCGGAGGCGCGAGAGAAGCCAAAAAGAGCAACAGCACCCGCCGGGGCAGCCAGAACGCAGATTCTCCTTCTTGAACAGTAGCGGGCGGCCGCCAACCAAAATTTAAGGGGCGAGGCCGCCGGGTAAGGCGGAAACGACTCCGACAGTTCGGTGCGCCGGTCATCGTAAAGCCAGCCCGCGGGGCGATGTGCGTTCCAGGTGCGGGAATTTGGGATAGTCCCAAAGCGTCCATCCCCAAGACCAAACGATCACGTGATCGCTTCAGTTTCGTGCAGATGAGGGCAGTCCCCGCGGCCACTGGAAAGGAAATGAGGTCGGATGGTTGAAGGAGCCGGGCTGCCGGGAACGCTCCCAGGCAAGGTCTCTGCCTGCCACCCTGCTGACACCAGCGGCAGCAGCAACCATGACAATCCCGGAACCTTCATTCGCTTCTGGCGAGCAGCAAGGACTCCCGCGACCGCAAATGTGGCAGCAGCCGAGTGATCCAGCGCCACAGTGAGATCAGAATCCTCGATCAGACTTGAAACCGAAGATGCCATGGCGTTGAACTCCGTCGACCAGCGAGACTAGCGATAGACATAAATCGGGCTCGTCCAGGCCAGCGTCCCGTCTTCCTGGGTCAGCCTGATGTAGATCGGATTATCACCGTCTTCCTTGAGTTCGATGTTTCGCTTGAAGGTCATTCGACGATGGGCGTTTTCGGCCGGCAGGCGGTACACCTTCAAGCGGCGGGGCAGCACGCTGCTCCGGTCAAATATCTTGTCCTCGTATCCGATTTCCTCGACGGGAATGCCGCACTGCACCAGCGGTGTTTCCAGATTGAGGGTTCCGCCGTAAGGATCGGCCAGCCAGACATCAAAGCCTCCGATGTTCCCGGTCGTCAGGGCCTTCCACTCGAGGCCGTTGTCTCCCAAACGATCCAGGGTTTTGTCCGGATTGAAGAAATTAATTGGAGCGGCGTCTTCGATCCGATTGTCCGAGACCAAGGCACGACCATCCCAGATCACTTGGCGGAACCGGCCACGATATTCCGCGCCCTCCCATAGAACTCGAACTCGATCGCTAAGCTCGCCTGGACCATAGGGCCTGATTGCCTCCAAGTGATCCAACCCGTTGAAGATGTCTACCCGCTCGATGGCGCAGGGCGCGTGGATGTCCACAACGATCTCCGCCTTTCCACCCGGCAGATTCACGATGTCGCCCATGATCGCGGACCGTCCCGACCGACCCTCGGCCGGGCCAATTGCCGGATCGTCGTGATAGATCATCGCGTCCTGGCTGAACGCCGCCGCAACGTCAATGAACATCCGGCCGTTGGGCCCGCCCGTCGTTGCATAGTGGTGACGTTTGCGCAGGCAATCGAGAACGGACGACCGGCTCAGCTCATCGGTGACGAGACAAGTCAGCCCACCGATGGCGCCGAAGAGCGAGGCACCCGGGTAACTCGCACCGGGACGGCCCTTGTGACCATCCGAATTGGCGACAATCCCGGTCCGGTAGCCCATCTCGAGCGCATCCTGGAGAAGCCACTCGAAGGTCCCCCACGAGGAATGGATCTCCATGGATTTTTCGAAACGGCCGTCATGAGCCATCTTCACATCCGCGTAGCGACCGCCGCAGTGGGCAAAGACCACGGCGTCCCATTCACGGTTGGCTGCCAAGGCTTCGAACAGTTCGTTGGCCGTCGAGCAATCCGTCGCGATGTCGGACCTGTCCTCGACCAGCGCGTGGGTCGACCGCCTGATCTGGCGTCCCCCTTCGGAGAAGTAGACGTTGCGGTCCCCGCCAAGACCGGTGTTGCCCGACCACTCGTAGCCCGGGAGGACCACGAACTTTCCGTCTTCGTCAAACCGGGCCGAGAGCTCGTCTAACCGTTGCCAAAACCGGTTGGTGATCTGGAAGTCGTTGCCCTGATGCCCCGTCGCATCGACAAAGGCCCGGTCCCGGGCGAAGGCAAAATAGTCGCAGGCATCACCGGTGCCAATCGTTTCTTCCGACTGGCCGTGAAGGTCGGCCCAGTAGTGGACCTGTTCGGCGTCTTCGACGATCCGAAGAGGGTTGGTCTCGGTGACCGCGTCTCCGGCCTGGTCCAGCAGCTCGATCACGAGATCTCCGGCTTCCGTCACGGATAGGCCCGGGATTTCGGCGCTGAACGAGCCGGCGGGAAGGCTGGCCGTTTCCGGCAATCCTGAAACCGGAACATTGGCACGCAGAGTGAACTCGTCGCTGCCCTTATCGGACGGATTACCCCACCGGTCCTCGCCCTTGAACTTCAACGCGAATGTTTCTCCAACTCTCCGGAGCGTGGGGATCACCGCCAGGAACCGCGCGCGCGCACCGGGAACGATCTTGATCCTCGGCTGGTCGATGAGCGGCTGATAGGTGAACGTGGCAATGGGATCGACGAGAACGTGGAACTCGAACGATTCCTCGCAGAATGTCTGAAGGCGCATGCCGGGAGAGCCGTGATCGGTCACCCCAAACCGTATTGAGATCGAGTCCCCTTCCTTCAGGAAGCCATGCACGACCTTGATGTACAGCGTTCGGTCCCAAGGCCGGACATTTCCCTTGGGGTCATAGCGATACTCCAGCACCGCATTGTTCGATGCTTCAATGACCGTGTAGTTGGGACCTTCGGGGTTTTCGAACTGGGGCCGCGTCTGATCGGACGCAAACCGGAAGCAAATGCGGAGTGAGCCCGAGTCGTCGATGCCATGTTTTCCCGCCGTGTAGACCAGCGTAAAGCTCTGGTAGGACCCGGCGACAAACTCTCCGGTCGGCGATAGTACGACTGAACCCAGGTGTTCGGGATCGATGGGATTCCGGATTGCCGTCGACGCAAATCCTGCTGACGGCGCAGCGGACGCATCGTCTGGACTACCGAGGGGCTTTTCACTCATTCCCGGTTCTCCCAGGAGGCCTAGGCATCAGTTTCGCCATAATGGCGGCGATGGGCGGACCAGTTTGTCGGATCGATTACATTCTTTTCGCGCGAGCGCCTCCACAATCCCGGAATACCCGGACCAAACGGATCGCATCGATCTAGAGAGGAGCCACCAAAGTGCCTGACAAACCGAACATCGTTCTCCTCATGCCCGACCAGCAGCGGGCGGACATGCTTGGCTCCACGGGTGATCCCATAGCAAAAACGCCGAGCACCGACCGGCTAGCCAGTGAGGGCGTTCAATTCAACAATGTTTACGTTCAGGCGCCACTCTGCATGCCGGCGCGGGCATCCCTTCTCACCGAACGCTACGTGCGGGACCACGGTGTCTTCGAGAACATGTCCGAGGTCCACGATGCCGTTCCGACCTATGCGCAGGCGCTTCAGCAAGCCGGATACCACACGGCCGTTATCGGGAAGACCCATTTCTGGCGCCATATTCCGCCGCGGGTGAAGCACGCGGATGAGCGAATTGGCCAACTCAACGGTTATGGCTTTAGTGAGGTCCTGGAGACGGTCGGCAAGGAAGCCACGTATTTCCTGAATACCCGCTACACCGATTTCCTCGAAAGCCAGGACCTGCTGGGAACCTACCGCGACTACCTGGGCTCCAGGCAGAAGCACAAGGCTGCCCCGACGCGCCGCCCTACCGCGCCTGGCAGGCCGACCCCATTCCGATGCCCTTGTATTCCTATCAGGATGCCTGGCTCGGCGACTTCACGGCCGAGTGGCTGGAGAACTATGACGGCGACGAGCCGTTCTTCGTTCAAATCGGATTTCCAGGCCCTCATGACCCCTGGGATGCGCCACAGGAAGCAGTGGATTGGTACGACGGTGTGGATATTCCGATGCCGGGGTCCCTTGAACGGCCCGAGGTTCCGGAATCGGGTCCCCTGTCCATCTTCCTGAGGCTCTTCTTGCAGTATTGCGACTCGGAAACGATGACCGACGAAGCAGTCGTCAAACTGCGCCGCGCCTACTACGCGAATATCAGCATCATCGACCAATCGATCGGAAAGATCGTCGACGCTCTTGAGCGAACGGGCAAGCTGGACAACACCTGGGTGATCTATACTTCCGATCATGGGGAGATGATGGGCGAGCACCAAATGATCAAGAAGATGGTCTTCTTCGATCAGGCGGTGAAGGTCCCCCTCATCATTCGTCCGCCCGCGGGCACAAGGGCCAGCCAGGTTGACGATCTGATTCAGCAGATGGATGTCTCGGCAACGATCCGAGATATCGCCAATGCCGAACTACCCACGGCTGAGGGCCGTTCACTCCTGCCCGCCGTTACGGGCGAAGGCGCAGCCCCTGACCACAAGGTGGTCATTAGCGAATCCTACGGTATGGGGATGTTCAAGACCGACCGGTACAAGCTCGTTGTCTACGAAGACGAACGCATACCGGTACAGCTGTTCGATAGCGATACGGACCCGCTCGAAGACAACAACCTCGTGGATGATCCGAAGCATGCGGACGTGGTCAAAGGGATGATGGATAAACACGTCCTGCCGTTCTTGAAATACCGGCCGCTCCGGCCGCACCGAAGCTTGATCGAACGTCAAACGGTTGGCGGCTCCATCTTCTACCTGCCCGATCCAGCCGACTTCAGCTGACGCACCGAGTTAATCCCGTGGCGCTGCCCTGGTCGCCTAGTAGTCGCCACCCGCCAAGGTTTTGGCGAGATCGAACATATAGGAAGCCCGCTCCAGTGACGTATCGAGCGATACGTCAAACGCCTGATCGGCGACGGTCTCGGCCCCGGGCCGCAGCCAGACCCCCTCGGGTGTCTGGGTGTCACACACCCACGTCCAGATTTTGTCGCTGAGCTGGCCGAACTTCTTGTCGCCGGTCGCGGCAAACATGGCGCCGGCGCCCCATGCGACCTTCCCGTTGGTGATGATCGCGTAGACCTCATTGTCGCAACGGGAGACGATATCGTAAATCTGGTCGCCGGCTTTCTTCCACTTCCCGTCTCCGGTCCAGCGGTAGAGACCGGCAAATGCGACCATCGCCATTCCCAGACTCCAGTATACTTGGCCCGTCTGGCCGATCATCACCGAATAGAGATTGGCCGGCCGGTCGGTCAGATCCGTGATGATTTCGCCAGAGCTGTCGCGTCGGAGATAAAGCGCTTCGCCGCCGCCATTCTGTTCGTTCAGCATTTGCGCGAGGAAATCTCCGCAGCGAACTGCAGCTTCGTGCCGGCCCATTGCCAGCATCGCGATCGTCGTCGAGCAGGTGTTTCCCCAATCCATCTCGCGATCCTGACCGTCAACCGACGAGTTTGTCAAGACACCACCGGTCTTCTTGTCCATCTCGGATTCCAGGAAATCACCCGTTGGAACCGAAAGATCGTAGAAACCGAGAGTATGGAGACCACGCCCGATCCACGCGTTGCGATAGTTTTTCGATCCGTCGGAGGTTGGATCATCCTTGACCGCATGAAAATCGCCATTCTGGAAGAAGGTGTTCTTGAGGTGATTCACCACCGCAGCGGCTTCACCGACCCGGCCTGCAAGGGCGAAAGCCATGGGCGCCTTGTAGTAGGCAAGAATGCGCTCCTCGACACCGCCAAAGCTGCCGTGCTCATTGAGATGGCCAGACGCCCATTCAACGGTTTTGTTGCCGGCTTCGATCAGTTGTTGCGCTGTAAACATGAGTCTCGCCTCCCAAATCGCCTTGTCTCCTCTCGCGGGCACCTTGAGTCGGTTGCGGAACTGCGACCTTCGACACCCGGGCATAGGCGCCGACTCCTCCGACCCTTACAAATCCCCGGAATTTTAGGCAAAATCGGGAAAACGAAATGTTTGGCAGCCGACAAACAGGGAAGCGATGGATCAAGCGGCGCCGAATAGCCGGGAAAATCGAAGGAACTTCCTCGCTGGCAATTACTGGTTTGCCGATCTGCCGGCTGAGGTCATCGATCATTTGGCCAATGTCTCGACGATCAAAATCCTCCCCGACGGAACGCTTTTCGTAACGCGGGATGATATTCCCACTCACCTGGCGACCCTTGTACGCGGCGGGCTCCGCAGCATGAGTTCATCGGTCGAGGGTGTTGAGCATGTCTTTTCCATCCTCACAGAGGGAAATATCTGGGGCATCACGTCGGTCATGGATGGCGAGAAAAACCCCAACGAGGTCTATGCCTATGGAGAGACTGAGTTGTTGTTGATCCATAGAAACGATTTCAAGGCCGCGCTCGATCGCTTCCCCGAACTCTACGATATGGTCGCCCGCCTTATGAGCTATCGGCTTCGCAAGGCCTACACCCTGATCGAGAACCTGGCCTTGAACCCGATTGAGACGCGGCTGATTCGTACGATCGTTTCAATGGCGCTTGCCCAGCGCGAACATTTTGGCGTCGAGGCCGTCGACCTGAAGATCACCCAGGAAGAGTTGGGGAGAATCATCAAGTCGACCCGACCGACGGTAAACAAACACCTGAAACACCTGGAATCGCTGGACCTGATCCAAGTCGAGTACGGTCGCATCCATGTCCCCGACATCGACAAGCTCGAGGCCCACGCCGGCGGCGAGGTCATCTACTTCCGCTAGGGATGGGTCCGGCGGTATCGCCGGACCGGTCGGGGCTGACCAGGGAGCTTTCCTTCTTGCCCTTCGGCTCAGCAAAATCGGTTCCGACGATTTCAGCGAGCACCGTGGCGACCCGACTATTGTGCTCGTCGCCATACCCGAACTGTGAAGTCATTCGGAACAGGTCACGCGTTGCTTCGGCAATCGGTGTCATGGCGCCGATATCCAGGGCAAGTTTCGTAAACAGATCGATATCCTTCAGCGACACGTCGATAGAAAACGTATTTGTGTGGTCGTCTTCAATAAGGCGCCGGGCCGTATCCGGCAGCTTCTTGCTGGCCGCAAAACTCACGCTCATCACCTGGTTGAGCGTGTTCAGATCAATGCCCATTTTTCGGGCGACGGCAAATGTCTCACAGAGGATCGCACCGTTCGCAATCGTAACAGCATTGTTGATCAGTTTGATCGCATGACCGTTGCCCAGTTCTCCGGAAGGGATCAGTTCCTCGGAAACGGCTTCGAGCAGCGGCTTCACGCGTTCAATCGCGTCATCGGGCCCTGAGACCAGGAGCTGAAGTGTTCCATCGATCGCCGCCTGCCGATTTCGGAGCATGGGCGTATCGATGAGTTGAGCACCCTTCTCTCCCAACATCGCACCGTAGCGGCGGGTCAATACCGGACTGCTGGTCGAAAAATCGACGATCACCATGCCGGGCCGGACATTGGCGATGATCCCGTCCGGGGACTCGTAAACCGCCTCGATGGAATTCATGCTGGGAAGGCAGGTCATCACGATGTCGGTCTGACTCATCAAGCTCTTCAGATCGATCGGGACAACCGCGCCGCGCTCTTCAAGCTGAGATACGGCAGATGGGTCCAGGTCCAGCACAACCAGAGAAAACCCGTTCTCCAAGATATTCCTGGCGAGCCCTTGGCCCATATTGCCGAGGCCAATCAGGCCGGCGTCGAACGGCGCATTTTTCTCGTCTGCCATTTATCTTTCCTCTGCCGGGCAATCCGAAAAATGCTTCACCAAGCTCCGGCTGATGCAGCAAGTGAGAAAGTACCTGCACTCAACCGAATTGAATGTCTGGGATTTTACATTGTCGGGAAGGCGGAAAATTGCCGGGGATCTCCGGAACAACGACCCAATATCGACGTTGTCGTCGATTGACGAATGCAAAAGCCGACGTTCTGCCGTTACATCCGCGTGGGGCGCGGTCACGGCACCCGCGCAATCAGAAATACCAGGTCAGGTACAGATATGCATTTACGGGCGGAGTCCGGATTCCCGCCTCGGCCGGAATTGCCTCTTCCGGAATTGTTTCACCAATCTCGGCGAAGACGCTCCCCGAAAACGTCGCCTCATCACTGAGGGAATGAGAGAAACCCGGCCCGAGGATCATGCTCCCCGAGTTCAGGTTCCAGAGTGCCTGCCCCGTGAGCTCCCAGAGCGGATGAACCTGGTACACCGCCTGCACGACCGCCTGGTCGCGTCCGAGTACCTGCAACTCGCCCCGCACGAATGGATCGGATTGAAGGAGATCCTCGTAATCCTGCCGCCGGGCCGCTCCGAAGCCGTCGTACTGGTATTCGAGGACGAAACCGAGGTCGCGATTCCAGACGGAAAACGTCCGTGAAACACCGATGGCGGCGCGGCCGATCGCACTTCTCCCGCCGTCCCGGACGGCCGCCTCGGCACGCACGGCCCAATCCGCAATCCCGCCGGCCGCACCAACGGCTGCCGCGGCGTCGCCGTAAAGCGATCCGGCCCAGGCGGAGACTTCCCAGTCACCCCAGATCGTCAGTGCGCGGGCGAGAACCGTCAGTTCCGTTCGATCCCGGAGCCGGCTCGGGCGTACAACCAGGTCGAATTCGCTCAAGGCGTCGGGGTAGGCGCGGAACCGGAGCGCGTCGATCCCGCGGCGGTAGTCGCGGAGCGTATCCGACGGCGCGAACGGAACAAAGGGGTCTGCCGGCGTCAGGTAGAGCGTGGTTCCCCAGGAGACCGCTTGGCGGCCGATATTCACGTCGATAAGGTCTCCTGCGCTGAAGGCGAGTTCGAGCCTGTCGAGCCGGTGACGGCTCTCGATGTCCCTGTCCCGCACGACGGGTCCTTCGAGATCCAGCCAGTCCGTGTCACCCCGTGCCGGTTGTTCCCCGGCGACACTCACCGCGAACTCGTAGCTAACCGTGAGACGCGACGGTCCAAGGTCCTCGTCGAGCGTGAGGCGGAGCCCGTTCAACCAGTCGACCTCCGCCGCGCCACCATCGCTCCCCTTCACGAGCAGAGTCGACCGGACATGTCCGGAGACCTCGGCAAATGCCGCCGCCGGACATCCCAGGATCAGGCCGACAACGACGGACGTCATGGCGAGGGACCGGAGACCTGCCTTCATGGACGGAGTTCGTCCGATGCGATTGCGCCGTCCACAATTCTCACCAGGCGGCGCGAGCGATCCATCACCTTGGCGTCATGGGTTGCGAACACGAAGGTCACACCGAGGTCGCGGTTCAGTTCGCTCATGAGATCGAGCAGCGAGTCACTTGCCGCCGAATCGAGATTCGCGGTCGGTTCGTCGGCGAGCACGAAAGCGGGCCTGCCGGCGACCGCCCGCACCACGGCAACGCGTTGCTGCTGGCCGCCGGATAGCTTGCCCGGCCGCCTGTCTTCGAGGCCTGCAAGCCCCGTACGCTCGAAGAGCGCCGTCACGCGGGATCTGCGTTCACCCGCCTCGATTCCCTGGAGCAACATCGGAAACTCGGCGTTTTCGAAAGCGGTGAGCACCGGAAGCAGGTTGTAGGCCTGGAACACGAAACCGATGCGTTGCAAACGGAACTTCGCCAGTGTCCGCTGCCGCATGCGGCTGATCTCGTTCCCGGCGACCCAGACGCGGCCGGACGTCGGCCGGGAGAGCCCGCCGATCAGGTTGAGGAGCGTGGTCTTGCCGGATCCCGATGGCCCGGCGAGGGCGGTGAACTCGCCCGTCGCGACGGTCATGCTCACGTCCCTGACCGCGTGGACTTCTTCCGACGCCTGCCGAAAAGTCTTGTGGACACGGTCCGTCCGTATCGCCGTCGCGTTCATGCGGTCTTCGTGTTCGGGCATGGCTTTCATCGATCGAATTTCAGGACTTCGGTGACGTCGATCCTTGCCGCCCGGAGGGCGGGGTACACCGATGCGATGGTACCAACCACGAGAATGAACCCGAGCGACTGAAGGTAGCGCCCGGGACGGAATTCCGGCACGATGATCGGCTCAAGGAGAATGCCGGAAAAGGTCATCTCGTCCATGGATCCGGAAAAATCGAGCCCGTCGCCGAAAAAGTACCAGGTGAGAATCGTACCGAGTCCCACCCCGATGAAACCGCTCAGGAGCGTCAGCACCATGCCTTCGATGAGGACGATGACGCCGGTCTGGGCCGGCGACATTCCGATCGCCTGGAGGATGCCGAATTCCCGGTGCCTGTAGAGGACCGACATCAGCACCGTGTTCATGATGCCGAACGCGATGATCCCGAAGAGTAGCACCCGCACGATCGACCCGCTGAAATTGTCGAGCGCGATCGCCGACGCCAGGGCCGGGTTTGCCGTCTTCCAGTCGAGGACGGCGACATCCCCTTCCAGGATGTGAACCGCGAGTGCCTCTTCAAGCGCGGCCACGGTCTCCGGCACCATCGAGCTGTGCAGGAGAACCACTTTGACGTTTGTGACGCCGTTTCCGGCGCCGAGCCAGCCATCCGCTGTCTGCAGCGGAACCTGAACGGTCGTCTGGTCAACTTCCGCGACGCCGCTCCGGAAGATGCCGGCGACACGAAGGAGTTGGGAAGCGATTTCGCCGGTTGCATCCTCGGACTGCACCACGAACTTCGAACCGGGCTCGAGGCGAAGGCTCGCGGCCAGGCGCACGCCGATGACGGCGCGCGCCTCGTCGTCCGCTCGGAGGTATCTTCCCGACATCACCTTTGCATCCAGGGTCGAGAGCACAGCCTCGGCTTCCGGGACAACCGCGGTGATTTTGACCGGGCGCGCACCGGCGGCCGAGCTTGCAAGGCCTCTGACGCCAAGCTGGGCGGAGGCGGCCATCACGCGTGACGCCACGGCAGGTGACGCAAGCGCCCGTGTCACGATTTCGTGGACCTCCCGCGGGAGACGGTTCTCGATCCGGGGCGCATTCCGGAACTCGGGGCGTTCGATGACGATGTGGCCCGTTCCCATGCGTGCGGCCTCGCGGATCCACATCTCCTGGCCGCCATCGGTCAGGCTGAAGCCGAAGATCAACAGGCCCCCGCCGAGTATCATTGCAGCGGCCGTAAGGATCGTCCGCCGAACGTTCAGACGGAGGCTGCGGAGCGCCAGTTTCGCGGAGACCCGCCATGCGGGCTCGCGGAGGTAACGGGTTGATCGTCCAGCCATGTTCAGAGTTCGGACAACGTATCGGCAGGCGAGATCATCGCCGCCCGGAAGGCAGGGTAGAGGGCGGCCAATACCGTTGTCAGGAGGAGGACCGCTGTCGCCGAGAACCAGGTGGAGACATCGTAAGCGATGCGAAGGCTCGGGGTGATCAGGACACCCGCCAGCGTCGTGCTGCCGTAGAGCCAGCTGAGATCGGGCGGCGCGACGTGCCACCAGACCATGAGGGGATACGTGAACAGGGCGCCGGCTGCGAGGCTGACTATTCCGATCGCCAGGGCCTCGGCAACCACGGCACCGGCTATCGCGCGCGGCGTCGCTCCGAGCGCCAGCATGACGGCAAATTCCCGACGCCTCTCGAATGTCGCCAGAACCATGGTATTCGCCACGCCGAAGACGGCGATGGTGAAAACGATCGCGAGAATGATCCAGTGCATGCCCTCGGAGAGGCCCACGTAGTCCACGACCGCGGGGTGGAGTTCAGTCCATGGTGCAGCGTCGATCCCGGTTGCGAACTCAACCAGCATCGCCTCGAGACGCGTTGCGGTCGAGACTGCCTCCGACGGTTTCAGGGCCGCGATCGCAATTTCGTGGATGCGGTTCCCTGGAAGCACGATAAACTCCTGCAGGTCCCCGATCGGCATCACGGCAAGACCGTTGTCAAGCTCCGTAAGACCGGTCTCGAACACGCCCGCGAGCCTGTAGAGCCCGTTTGCCAGGGAGCCGTCCGCCCCCGGGGCGACGACCACGATTTCGTCACCTGTTTCGACCGCCAACTGACGCGCGGTTTCCGCGCCGAGCACGAGTTCCGACGCGCCGGGACCGGGTGCACGTCCTGCCGTGACGAGGTTCAGGAACCGGCTGACGCGAGTCTCGCGCGCCACGTCGACACCGATGAGCACCACCGCGGAGGTTGCTTCGCCGGAACTCACGAGACCGCCGGCGAAGACGCGGGGGGTGGAAGCCGCAACTTCCGGATCGGCATCCACCGCCGCGAGCAGCGCCTCCACGTCCACGCCGCCACGCCCGCCGATGGTGTCGTACAGGCTTCTGTCCGGCAGGTACTCGCTGTCGTGGATCTCGATCTGACCGCCGATCAGCGATGTCGCGTTCTCAATCAGTTCCTCGTTGATGCCGCCAGTCCATCCCGTCATGAACACGACGGCAAAGTAACTGACCGCGAGACCACCCGACGTCAGGGCCGTGCGTCTTGGATTGCGACCAATGTTCCGCCATCCGATACGGGCCCATGACGTTATTGCAGCCACGGTTGCGCGTCAGCGGTTTTTCTTGAGGTTGCGAAGCGAAAAGGACCTTTCGGTGATATCGATGTCGAAGTCCAGTTCCTCGTAACGGATGGTCGTGTGTTCGTCCGGTTCGTCAGTGGGACGCATGTGAATGACGCTCGGCAAGAGCCGTCCATCGAAAATCCGGAATCCCCCGAATTCCATGGACCGCGCGAGCGAACCCGCCTCATCGTAAAAGCCCGCCAAAACCGGCATCAGGTCTTCCTGACGCACCCGGTATTCGATGCGCCCCCAGACGACGGCCGCATCGGGTTTCGGGGTCAGCGTGAAGTCCCAGACACGGACACCGGATGCGTCACGGCCGTCGAATGACAGGTCGATGTCATAGTCCTCCACGAGGCGGCTTTGCTTCACCAGGTCGTCGTTGGTGAAATGGGATCCCATCCAGGAACCGCCCATCATCGAGGCGGGAATCTTGATGGTCCGGTCAACTTTGGGAAGGTAATTCCAGATGTTGTTTCCGGACTTCAGCGTCGCCGTGCCCGCTTCCTTCTTCGGCCGCAGGAGGCGCACGAGAAAAAATTCCGTCCCGAGCGACCATGCTTCCATGGTCAGCGTCCTCTCCCAGTTACCGGTGACGACCTCCATCGTCGCGACCGCCCGGCTGGACTCTCCGCGAAGCAGTTGGTCCACAGTGTCAATGACCTCGACCGGGTCGATCCCGGCGGGTGCCGGGCCGGCAAGCCACAGCGCCGTGAAAACGGCCCCGGCACGTGTCGCGGTGCGCGTGTCGAACATGGTCACCTCTGGTGGCGGGACGATACCAATACTGCTCCGATATACCGGCGACGCCCCGGGACTTCAATGGAACCGGCCCCGACTTTCAGGACGATCCCGCGCCGCGGAATCGAGGATGATCCGGCCTGAGCGCCGATCCTCCCTGGGTGTTTCCGGCATGCTTCGTCCAACGAGCCGACAGGTATCGACGGTTTGGAGTCCGGCGGGATGCCCGTACCTGTCTCGGGTTTCGTCAACATGGACGAGGCGACACATGCGACGCGCTGCCCGCCGTCGGGATCAACCGGTACGGCGCACTTCTCGTTGTCGTCGCGGGGCTCCCGGTGATTCCGGGAAGACAGGACGATCCGTCACTTTTACCGCGAACGCGGTTGCTTCCGGGCACCGCCTGCCTTCGGGCTCAAACACCGACAAAGATGCACGCAACCGCGTTCGCGGCGGTGCCGGGCCTATCAAGATCACACACTTAACTCCGGGCTGATTTCGTGCGATTCGCCCGGGCATGCAGATCGGCATGCGACAGGTCTCGTCGGAAACGATAGAGTGGTTCGGGACGGCGTGCAACGGCGGTGAGCTGTCACGGACGGCGCTGGCCCACGAGTTCTGCGAGCGGGAGAACTGGACCAACCGTGTCGGCAAGTTGTGCCTGGCGTCGGCGCGCAAGCTTCTGCCGGCGCTTGCGGAGAAGCTGGGTGTGCGTCTTCCGGAAGCGGAAGCGCTGGAATTCGATCCTCATGCCCGTCCCCCGTCGGACTTCCCCGACCGTTCTGTCTCGTGCCTGCTTCGGGACCTCGGTGCCCTGTCGCTCGAGTTGGTGACGGCACCGGAGGACCGCCGCCGCTGGGAGGCGATGATCGAGAGCCATCATCCGGAGGGATGGCGCCGCCCGCCGGGCGGGCAGGTCCGGTACTGGGTCCGTTCGGAGCACGACGGGGTGCTGGGCGGCATCGGCTTCACCGCGGCCGGGATCCAGCTTGGTCCGCGCGACGGCGTCATCGGCTGGTCGGCCGATGCCCGCGTGGCCAACATCGCCAAGGTCGTGTGCAACCACCGCTTCCTGCTGCTTCCCGGTGTCCGTGTGAAGGGTCTCGCCTCCCGGGTCCTGCGCCTGGCTGCGGAGCGGATTGCCGATGACTGGGCGGCGGCCTACGGTGAGCATCCGGTGCTTGTGCAGAGTTTCACCGGGCCGGGGCAGTCCGGCCTGAGCTACCGGGCGGCGGGGTGGAAGTGCTGTCCGGAGCTGACTTCGGGGCGGCGTTCGGGAGTGCGGCGCGCGGTCTGGCTCCGGCCGCTGGTGGCGGGTTGGCAACAGGTTCTGTGTGCTGGCCCGGAACGGGTTCTCGGCTGGTCCGGATCGCTGTGCTGTGAGGGGGGATGGGCTGCCCGGGAATACGGTCGCAGCACCCACCCCGACGGCCGGGTCCGGCGCCGGATTGCGCTGATGGGTGCGGCCTGGGTCAAACGCCTTGGGGAACATCTTCCGTCGATCTTCCCGGGGCGTGCGGAGCAGACGGCGGCCTACCGGTTGCTGTCCAATGACGCGGTGACGATGGATCATATCCTGGATTCGCATTTCGAGCAGACGGTTGAGCGCTGCGGTGTCGAGCGGCTTGTGCTTGCGGTACAGGACACGACGACACTGAATTATGACGACCTGTCAAAGACTTCGGGCCTCGACGAGCTTGGCGGGGGCGGCAAGGGCACCTCGGGCATCCTGGCCCATTTCGGCGTTGCGGTGAACGCGGTGGGCCGGCCCCTGGGGATGTACACGGTGGACACGGACTTCCGTCAGGATGAGGCGAAGGACAGTGTCCGCTGGGTGGACGGCCTTGAGCGGGCCCAGGAACTCGCGCGCGCCTGCCCGGAGGGCCGGGTGGTGACGGTCTGCGACCGCGAGGGCGACTTCTGGGAGCTGATCGCGCGTGCGCAGCAGACCGGGGCGGCATTGCTGGTCCGGGCCAGCCGGGGGACGCAACGGCGGGTTGCCCTGGCCTCCGGCGGCGACGCGAACCTGTGGGATCATGTGCTGGGGACGGAACCGGTGGGCGGTCGCAGGATCGAGGTTCCGGCCTGCGGGGGAGCGAACCGCAGGAAGGCCCGCACGGCGAAGCTGACATTGCGCTGCACGCCGGTGGAGCTGCTTGCTCCGAAGGACCGGGGGGACGAACCGCCGGTCCGCATGATCGCGGTCTCGGCCCGTGAGGAGGACCCTCCCCGCCGCCCGGCCTTGCCGGCATCGAAGACCGGGAAGAAGAAGCAACCGCTGCACTGGATGCTGCTGACCACCGAGGGCGAGGCCGATCTCGACACCGCCTGCACGGTGCTGCACTGGTACGAACTGCGCTGGCGGATCGAACAGTTCTTCCACGCGCTGAAGGTTGGCACCCGCATCGAGGATCGCCGCCTCGACGAGGCCGACGACCTGAAGAAGTGTCTCGCCTTCGACGCAATCACCGCATTCAGGTTTGGGACCTATCGATTCTCGCGCGCCAGAGACCGGACGAACCGGCTGATTGATTTGTCACCGAGGACGACATCCGGGCGCTCTGCGCTCTCGCCTCCCACCATGGTTTCAAGGTCCCCCGGGGACCGCCGGAGATGACCATCGCGGGCTTCGTCGTGCTGACGGGCGGCCTGGCGGGCTTTCATCCTTCGAAGCGCCAGCCGCTACCCGGCACGCAGAAGCTCTGGGAGGGGGTGAGGTTCCTGTCTCACGCCGTCATCGCCATCCAGGCCAAGGAAGAATGGGACAGGAAAAACCGAAAAGGAGACGAGAACCCGGAGTTAAGTGTGATAAAGTGATAGGTGCCGGGCCGGCTTGGACAAGTCTTCCGATCATCTGCATCCAGGAGGTCTCCGCGATCACCCGCCGTGGCCGGATTCATCCCGACGTCCCTGTCATCGGCCAGGCCCTTGAAATCCTTCGTTTCCGGAAAATGCGCGCAGCCGGGCACCGGTATTTCGGTTCGGCCCGAATTTTCGGGAATGGCTGCGCCGTGAAACGCATGGCCCGCCAACCTGGGTTAAGCCATTTGCAAAGAGCAGCCCAAATTGAATGAGCTTTAAACCCGTGTCCGATTGGGATATGTTTTTTTCAAAAATAGGCAGGATCGATCAAATGGCAGACTTCAATCCGAGAACACGTTTCTTTCCAGTCGCGTTGCTGGCGGTTTTTCTCGCGGGACTTGCCGGCTGCAACCCACAGCCGCCGTCGGCATTGGGACCCGGGCATGGACCAGGATCAGTAACTCCGGTCAACGTCGCGCTGCTGGTTCCTTCGGAATCCGGTGACCGGCGACAGGACATGCTGGCCGAGAGCCTGGTTCAGGCAGCACAACTGGCAATTGCTGACTTCGGGGATGGCGCGCAGATTGACCTTCGGGTCTATCCCACCGCCGGCAACCCGGAAACCGCAGTACAAGCGGTCCGGCAGGCGGCGGAAAATGACGCCGACATCATTCTCGGACCGTTGTTTTCGACCGCGACGATTGCAGCCAGCCAGGAAGCGGCACGCAACAACCTGAATGTCCTGAGCTTTTCGAACAACCCCGAAGTTGCCGGCGACAACGTATACGTGCTCGGCATTTCCTTCCAGAATACTGCCAACCAGTTGATCGCACATGCATCAAGTCAGGGCTTGTCCAGGATCGCCGTCGTCGCCGCGCAAAACCAGGCTGGCAGACTCGCCGCCGGTGCGGTCGAGACGGCTGCCGTGATCAACGGGGCAAGAGTCGTGAGCGTGGCGACGTATGAGCTTACGGCGACAGGCGCAATCGACGCCATGCCGATTATCAGGCGCACGGTCGCCGAATCCCTGCCGGATGCCGTCGTCATCGACGCGGATTCCGCGGGTGCGCTCCCGATCTTTGCGGAAATGCTGCCAGGTCCCGGAACGGATGAAATCTCGATGCCGGAGGATATCCAGTACATCGGACTGACCCGTTGGGACATCCCGAAAGCAACGCTCAGGCACGAGGGCCTGCAAGGCGGATGGTTTGCGCTTCCGGACCCGGGTCTGTACGACGCGTTCGTCGTGCGTTTCCACAATGCTTACGGGAAACGACCGCACATACTCGCCGGGCTCGCGTACGACGGAATTCAACTCATCGGAACGCTTGCGCAATCCTCCGCCCCCGACACGCTGTCTGCCCGGCGATTGACCAGGGCGGAGGGATTCATCGGCGTCAACGGCGCGTTTCGCTTGCGCCCGGACGGAACCGTCGCGCGTCGTCTGGCAATTGCAGAAGTTCGCGACGGATGGATAGAAATCATTGATCCAGCGGAACTTCCGTCCGGTGGTGCCACTCGTGCAGGTTCGTAGTGAAGACTGGTCCGAGACCGGCAAAGTCGAAAAACCCTTGCTTGTCGCGGACCCTCGAGGCATCGTTGACCCCGAACAGATCGAAGCCAGGATTCGTATTGCGGCGAACCGGGCTGCAGGAGAGGCTGAAGTCCGCAAGGCCGTAGCCGGCGTCCTGGTCGAAGCCAACAAGGCCGGTCGCGCCGCCATCGGGGACGCATACCTGGCCAATCCGTATCGCACCACCGAGGCAATACGATCCTATACCTGGCTTATCGACGGGATCGTCAAGGCCGCGTATTCGGCGGCGACCAGGGCCCTCGGCTTGCCCGAAGACGACAAGACGGTCGGGCGTCTCGCGATCATGGCCGTCGGAGGTTACGGCCGTGCCGAAATGGCGCCGTTTTCCGACGTCGATCTCCTGTTTCTCGTCAACAGGAAATCGCCCGCCCTGATCGAGTCGGTCGTGGAATTCATGCTGTATGTTCTTTGGGACACTGGCCTCAAGATTGGCCAGGCGACCCGCACGATCAATGAGTGCCTGAGTCTCGGAAAAGCCGACCAGACCATAAAGACATCGATGCTGGAATGCCGCCATATCTGCGGCGACAGGAAGATGTCGTCTCGACTGGAAAACCGCCTTTGGCGCGAATTGTTCAGCAAGTCCGCCTCGGAATTCGTCGAGAACAAGTTGGTCGAGCGCGCTGAACGCCATGTCCGCCAGGGTGGCCAGCGATACATGCTGGAACCGAATGTCAAGGAAGGAAAAGGCGGCCTCCGAGACCTGCAATCCCTCTACTGGATTACCAAGTACATCAGCCGAGCAAGACAACCCGAAGAGATGGTTGCCCGGGGGTTCTTCACCCGGACCGAATACAGCCGGTTTTTCGAAGCCGAGCAATTCCTCTGGACCGTCAGGTGCCATCTCCACCTGCTGACCAATCGGGCAAGCGACAAACTGACCTACGATGCGCAGGTGGAAATCGCCAGGATTCTGGACTTCCGGGACGGTGACGGATTGCGCGGCGTCGAACGGTTCATGCAAACCTACTTCCGGCATGCGACGCATGTCGGGGAACTGACCCGTATCTTCCTGACCAAGCTCGAAGCGCAACATGTGAAGAAACCGCCGCCCCGCTTTCGGCTGCGCCTGGGAGTTTTTGGCCTGGATTCACCGGCGGCGCCCGCCGGCTACGAGATCGTTCACGGCCGTCTGGCGGTCGTCGATGAAGATCGCTTCCTTTCCGACCCCCTGAACATCCTCAGGATATTCGAGGAAGGACTTCGTTCGGAAATCCTTATTCATCCGGACGCCATGCGCCTGGTTACCGCGAACCTCCACCTGATCGACGATGAAATCCGGAATCACCCCGAGGCGTGCAGGATTTTCATCGACCTTATGCTGAAATACGGCAACCCTGAACGTGCGCTCCGCAGAATGAACGAACTCGGGGTTCTCGGTGCCTTCATCCCTGAATTCCAGCATATCGTCGCGATGTCCGAATTCAGCCTCTACCACAAGTTCACCGTGGACGAGCATACGATCCAGTGCATTTCGAATCTCAACCAGATCGAACACGGAGACCTCGTCGAGAGTCTTCCGGTGGCGACAGGTATTCTCAGGGCCGGAGTCAACCGCCGTGTCCTCTACGTTGCGCTCCTGCTGCACGACATCGGCAAGGGAAGATCTGAACACCATTCCATCGCCGGCGCAAGGGTAGCCGAAACCGTCGCGCCAAGGTTGGGCCTCGACGAGAAGGAATCCGAAACGGTTGCCTGGCTCGTTCGCAATCACCTGCTGATGTCGGATGTCGTTCAGAAACGCGACATTTCGGACCCGCAAACGGTTCGGGACTTCGCGAGAAAGGTTCAAAGCACGGCCCGTTTGAATCTCCTGACCGTCCTGACGGTTTGCGATATCCGGGGGGTTGGTCCTGGAACCTGGACGTCGTGGAAGGCCCAGCAAATCCGGGAGCTCCATGGTTTCACCCGACAGGCACTCCGGGAAGGTTCCGATACCATAACTGCCCATGGTCGGGTCGAGGAAGCGAAGGCGGCGCTTGGCGAGCGGATTTCCGACTGGCCGGCAGATAAGCGGCAGACCGAATTGAACCGACATTTCGATCCGTACTGGATCGGTCTCGACAATGATTCACAATTCATCATTGCGGAACTGTTGCGCAGGATCGGGGAGCCATTTGACAACCAGGCGTTCAATATCGATCTCGGCGAAGACACACGGCGGGATGCGACGCGCGTTTCCGTGGTGACCGTCGACCATCCGGGGGTTTTCGCCAGCATTGCCGGCGCGCTTGCGATGGCCGGTACCAATGTCATCGATGCGCGCACCTATACGAGTTCGGACGGGTACGCGACTTCGGTGTTCTGGATCCTCGACATTGCCGGAGGTCACTTCAACGAAAGCCACCTGCCCCGGCTGCATGCGAGGGTCGCAAAAGCCCTGATCAACCAGACGCCCGCCAGGGGTGGCCTCAAGGCACGGGACAAGATCAAGAAGGCCGAGCGGGAATTCCTGGTACCAACGGCGATCACTTTCGACAACGATGGTTCGGCAATCTATACGATCATCGAAGTCGACACGCGTGACAGACCCGGTCTGTTGTACGACCTGACCCGCACGCTCAGTCAATTGAACATCAGGATTTCGTCAGCCGTCATTGCAACTTACGGGGCGCAGGCCGTCGACGTGTTCTATGTCAAGGACATGTTCGGACTCAAGATCAGGTCAACGTCCAAACAGGACGTCATCAAGCGCCGTCTCAGGGAGGCCATTGATCGCGGAGCCGAGCGGGCCACCAGATGAATCGCAGATCAAGGCTCTATCGGAGCGCGTTTACGGTCGGCAGCTGGACCTTGCTCAGCCGGCTGACCGGGTTTTTTCGTGACATCGTCATAGCAGCGCTTTTTGGCTCGGGCCCGATCGCGGAAGCATTTCAGGTCGCCTTTTCATTGCCCAACCTGTTCAGGCGCCTGTTCGCGGAAGGTACGATCAACGCCGCATTTGTTCCGATTTTCTCCAAGTCACTTTCCAACAGGAACGAAGCGGCGGAATTCGCGCGAAGCACCTTTTCATGGCTGGCCATCGCCCTGATTGTCCTGACCGTAGCGGCACAGGTCGCGATGCCGTGGTTCGTCCTGGCGATCGCGAGCGGATTTCGGGACGACGGCCGCTTCGACCTCGCGGTCGACTTCGGACGCATCTGCTTTCCGTACATCCTGTTCATAGCCCTTGCCTCCCTTCTCGGTGGAATCCTGAATTCATTCGGACGCTTTGCGGCGGCCGCAGCGGCCCCCGTCCTGCTCAACGTGATCCTGCTTGGAGCGATGGGACTGGCATTGGCATCCGGGATCGATCCCGGCCCGGCCCTGGCATGGGGCGTCCCCGTCGCAGGCGTCGCACAACTCGCACTCATGTGGCTGGCCTGCCGGCGCACCGGGATCAGGATGGCATTGCATGTACCCAGGCTGACGCCGAAGGTCCGGAGACTCGCCGTCGTCGCGTTTCCCGCGGTTCTCGCCGGCGGCGTCGTCCAGGTCAACATCGTGGTCGGGCGGCAGGTCGCCAGTTACTTCGATGGCGCGATCCAGTGGCTCGCCGTGGCGGACCGGCTGTACCAGTTGCCTCTTGGCGTCGTCGGAATCGCAACCGGAATCGTCCTGCTTCCCGAACTCATGAAGAGGCTGGCGGAGGGGGATCACGCGGGCAGCAGGGACGCCTTCAACAGGGCAACGGAATTTGCCTTGATGCTGACGATTCCGGCAGCGTTCGCGCTTGTCGTCATCCCGTTTCCGCTGGTTTCGGTACTGTTCGAACGGGGCGCATTCACGTCCGATGACAGCCATGCAACCGCGGCAGCCCTGGCCGTGTACGGTATTGGCCTGCCCGCGTTTGTTCTCCAGAAGACATTGCAGCCTCTTTACTTCTCCGAAGAAGACACCAGGACACCGTTTCGCTTCGCCGTCGTCGCCATGCTGGCCAATGCCGCACTTGCGATCGGGCTCATTCCCTTCGCCGGATACCTGGCGGCGGCGGTCGGCACCACCTTGTCGTCATGGCTCATGGTTTTTCTCTTGTGGAACGGGCGCCGACACCTGGGGGTGATGGCTCGGGTCGACCAGAGATTGCGGTCCTTCACGCCACGCACCCTGCTGGCCTCGGCATTCATGGCGGTCGTTGTTTTCGGCCTGGCGGAACTCCTGCTCCCCTGGCTCACTGCGGATGGCATCAGATACGCCGCTCTTGCTGTCATCGTTTTGGCAGGAGCTGTCGCCTACTTTGGTGCCGCCATTGCCATGAAGACGATTTCCCTGACGGAATTGCGCCAGATAACCCTGAACAGGAAACTGCCTGGTGATCACTTCGGGAAGAATTGACTTCGGAAAATGGTATCCGCCGGAACCGCCTTGCCCGGCTGCGAGCGGAAACCCGATTGCAATGGAGTTCATATAGATGGGTTGACGGTGCAGTTCCGCACCAAATTCCGACCGATTTCACCTGTTGCAGGGATCGGGAAGGCTTGATCCTTACCTTGGATGATTCCTTGACAATTCAGGCAGATCGTGTCGTGATCGCGTGACGGGAAGCCAGCCTTTCCCGTCACCAGACGAACCTTGTGCCGAAGGCCAGACCGCATGAGCGAGACCTCCACATACCGCAACATCATCTACCGGCTTCTGCCAGGCTCCAGGGCCAACGCACGGCGCCTGGCCGGACAGGCAAGCGCCTGCCGCTTCGTCTGGAACACGATACTGGGGCAGCACAATAACGCCCATGAGGAGGCGAAGGCCAACGGGGAGAAGCCCCCGTCGGTTTCGTTCTTCTCGCTCGGCAAGGAGTTCACCAGCCTCCGCAACGAAATCCCGTGGCTTTGCGCATACTCCTTCGCCATCACCCGGTACGTGCTCAAGTACCAGGCCGATGCGTGGAAGGCGTTCTTCAGGGGCGAGGCAGGACATCCACGCTTCAAGTCCCGCCACGGGTCGACGCCGTCCTTCACCATTCCCGAAGCCGTCACCATCAGGGACGACATGATCAATGTCCCGAGGGTTGGTCCCATGCGCATCCGGCGGAAGGGCGGCAACCCGTATCCCGAGGGCAAGCCGGTGAAAGCCGTGATCAGGAAGATCGCCGGCAAGTGGTATGTCACCGTCTGCTACGAGGTCGAGGCTGAGGAGCGTCCCGACACCGGGGTCTTGGCGGGCGTGGACATGAACGTCCGCCAGGTGGCGGTGGTGGACACGACCGGAGAGGCGGAGATCATCCCCGCGCCCGATACGGGCCGGCTTGATGCGAAGATCGGGCGCAACCAGCGCCGGCTTGCTCGCCAGCGCAAGGGGTCACGGCGGCGCATGAGAACCAGGCTCAGGCTGCAGAGGCTCCAGCGAAAGCGGGCCAACAGGCGCAAGAACTGGCGACACCAGGTCAGCCGCCGGATCGCGAACCGGGCGAGCACGGTGATTGTCGAGAAGCTCAACACCCGGGACATGACGCGATCGGCCAAGGGCACGCTTGAGAACCCCGGCACGAAGGTGAAGGCCAAGTCCGGTCTCAACCGGGAGATCCTGAGCACCGGCTGGCATGGCATGAAGGAGAAGCTCGCCTACAAGTGCTTGGAACTGAACGAGGTCAACCCTGCATATACCTGCCAGTCGTGCAACGCCTGCGGGTTCACTGACCCGGAAAACCGGAACGACCGGAAGTTCGAATGCATGGCGTGCGGCCATGCCGATCACGCGGACCTGAATGCGGCCCGCAACATCTTGACCTCGGGGACTGGGGTGTCTGCACGGCGAGGGGCGTTGGCGCTGGCCACCCCTGCGATCCGTGAAACTGATCGAAAGCTGGCGGCGTGACGCGCCGTCAACCCATCGATATGAGTCCCATTGCAATCGGTCGATCGGTTCGCCATCAAGGATTCATGGAAAGTGCGTTCCCGAACGAACCCGACTGGAAAAGGGCTTGGCGATGACCCGTATCCTGCGCCCTCCCTGGATCATCCGACGAAGTGTCACGGTTTATCGGACGAATCCCCGGTTCGTGGGGAAGCCATGAATCCGGGGCCAAGCCATCGTATCCGGCCGAAACATTCACGTAATGTTGTGCAGGCATCGGGGGCCGATCGGTCCGGCCGGGCAAATTGGGATGAACGACAGAGGACGTGATGCAGGTTCATGACGGGTATTGCGAGCGGATAGGTACCGAGCCGTATTTCTGGGGTGAACCCGTCAACGCGTTAACCAACCTCGCCTTTTATGCCGCCGTGTACTGGTTGTTTTTGGAAGCGCGGAAAAGGGAACGACTGGATTCAGGCGTTGTCTCGCTGATCTTCCTCGTTTTCTGCATCGGTACGGGCTCTTTCCTGTTTCACACGTTCGCGACGAACTGGGCGTTGGCCAGCGATGTCATTCCGATCCAGGCCTTCATAATCCTCTACTTCGGAGTCATCCTCTATCACGTGCACGGCCTCGGACTTTTTGTTTCGATCGTCGGCGCATTCACCTTCCTGCCGCTTGCGGCAGGGATGCAATTCCTGCTCGCGGGCACTCTGCTCGGCGGCGCCAATGCAGGTTATGTGTCGGCGCTACTGCTGCTGTTCGTGAACGCGGTCATTCTCGCGATCAGGAATCATGCGATTGCGCCTTGGCTGGCCGCCGGATCCAGCGTCTTCGTTCTCTCTCTCGCGTTTCGGATCCTGGACGAACACGTCTGCAGCGCGTTTCCGACCGGTACGCATTTCGCCTGGCATATCCTCAATTCCGTCGTTCTCGCGATCGTGGTCACCGGCTTCATTCGTCACGGACACCGTCGACGCGGACAGGCGGCGGCGGCGGATTCCGGCAAGCGTTGAGTTCAAACGCCTGCTTCTGAACCCGCCCCCGGCAACACAGGGGGAGCCTCGCGGCCGAACGGTCACGCCTGTCCGGGGTTGCCCATGTCAGGGCGGGAGGTGTCCTCACCGTCTAGATTGCCGGGTTTCGCCAGGCGTTGCAGGCCCTCAACCGGTGCTCGCCCGCCACGCCCGTGAGAGCACCGGGGATCGAGCGCGCAGGACATTCCGTGCCGCACCATTCGAGGGCAAACCCGGCTCGGGTATTCTTGCCCGAATGTTACGCCTGGTCGCGGACAGCGTACATGTAATCCCTGGTCGCGGGCGGCAGGTTCTTGTCGCGCGTGATCTGGATCTGAAAAACGACCTGGGCCCGATTCCTGAAGGTCACCTCGCAGGCAGCCAGATAGAATCTCCACATCCGGCAAAAACGGTCATCGAACATCCCGCGCACTGTCTTCAGGTTGTCTGCGAATCTCTGCCGCCAGCACCGAAGGGTTTCCGCATAATGGAGCTGCCAGATCTCGACGTCGGTGACCGAGAGCCCTTCCTTTTCGATCGCCTGCATCACTTCCGACAGGGCCGGAACGTATCCTCCCGGGAAAATGTATTTCCGGATCCAGGGGTTCGTCGTCCCCGGTTCGTCGAGGCGCCCAATCGTGTGCAGGAGCGCGACGCCGTCTCGCTCGAGCAGGCGCCGCACGTCACGGAAGAACTGCCGGTAATGCGGCGCGCCGACGTGCTCGAACATCCCGACCGACACGATCCTGTCGAAGCGGCCCTTGACCTCCCGATAGTCGCAAATCCGGAAGGCAACCCTGTCCTCCAGATTCCGTTCCCGGACCCTGTTCATTGCCAACGCCTGCTGTTCCGTCGAAAGCGTGATGCCTTCGACCAGCGAGCCGTGGTCTTCGGCCAGCGTGATCCCCAGTCCCCCCCATCCGCAGCCGATATCCAGGACCTTCATTCCCGGCTCCAGCAGCAGCTTCTTCGCGATGTGCCGTTTCTTGGCTTCCTGGGCCTGTTCAAGGGTCATGCCGGGCCGAGGGAAGTACGCGCAACTGTACTGTTTGTCCCGGTCGAGAAACAGGGTGTAGAAATCGTTCGACAGGTCATAGTGGTGGGCGACATTCCGGCGAGCCCGGCTGACGGGGTTGAACTGGGCCAGGCTCCTGGTGAGGACCTGGAATCGGTAAAGGAACCTCCGGTAGAGCGGGGCCTCCACGTCATCGAGATTCCGGGTAACGAGGTCGAGCAGGCCATAGATGTCGTCACCGTCGACCGTCATGGTCTCATCCATGTAGGCTTCGCCCAGGGCCAGTTCGGCATTGAGGACGCATCTGCGGATCACGTTCGGCGCATGGATCCGGATCGTCACCGGAGAACCAGTTGAATCGCCGACCTCGAATGAAGAATTGTCCGGAAAGACCACCTTGAGCGTTCCCGAGCGAATGATGCGTTCGGCAACTGACCTGAACATCGACTTCCACACGGATGAGGCCCTCCTCTCCCTCACGGATTTGCGCCAGAATATCGATAGCACGCAAGCGAGTTTTCGGAAAACCGCAATTCATGGTTTCTCCAAGCTCAAAAACAAAAGGGGTTGGAGCGACCGCGTCTTTACCGCGAAAATCTGTCCCGGGGCAAAACGCTTCCTGGCGGACCGGCTTTTGCACTCAAGCTACGTCCCCCTCAGTTTGACAGTGAATCCCGAACATCCGTACAGAGTCCGCTGTGATTGACACGGAATTTTGCTCGTACGAACATGTCGACATCGAAACGAACCACCGAGGCCCGCCATGACCCGTCCTTTACCTCCCTTCCGTGCCGATCACGTCGGAAGTTTGCTCAGACCCCCGGCGGTCGCGGATGCGCGGCATCGGCATGAGCAGGGTATGATCAATGACGATGAACTGAAATCCATCGAGGACGCCGAGATTCCCGGGCTCATCGCCATGCAGGTCGAGGCGGGGCTCGAATCCATTACGGACGGAGAAGCCCGCCGTTCATTCTGGCATTACGATTTCATGGGAATGCTGGACGGTCTCGATCTCGTGAAACGCGAGGAAGGCGTGGCCTTTGCCGGCGCCACGCTACCCCCGATCTTCCCGACAATAGCGGGCAAACTGGATTTCCCCGACGATCACCCCATGCTCGATCACTTTCGCTTCGTTGCCGAACACACGGACCTGATGCCGAAGATCAGCATACCCGGGCCGAGTTGCTGCCATTTTCGCGTTGATCCGGACGACATCAATCAGGACGTTTACAACGAACCCGACGCGTTGTTTTCGGATATCGCCGCGACGTACCGGAAAGCAGTCAATGGGTTCTACGAGGCCGGTTGCCGCTACCTCCAGCTCGACGACATCTTTTTCGCCTACCTCTGCGACCCCCACCACAGGGCGGCCAAGGAAAGGGTCGGCCAGAATCCGGACTGGCTGATCGACCGATACGCGTGGATGATGCACGAAGCGATCAAGGACCGCCCGGAAGACCTGACCATCGGGATGCACATGTGCCGCGGCAACTTCAAGTCGACCCACGCTGCGGACGGCGCGTACGATCCGGTTGCGGACACGGTCTTCAATCGAACGGGTGTCGACATTTTCTTCATGGAATATGACACCGATCGCGCCGGCGGGCTCGAACCCCTCAGGTTCCTCGGTTCGGGCAAACAAAGGGTCATGCTGGGATTCATCACGACCAAGACCGGCGAGCTCGAGGACCTCGACGACCTCAGGAGGCAGGTTGACGAAGCTTCCCGCTTTGCCGACCCCGACCAGCTGGGGATCGCACCGCAGTGCGGTTTTGCCTCGACCGAAGAGGGCAACGCCATCTCGGTCGATGACCAGCGGCGTAAACTCGATCTCGTGGTGGAGGCCGCCGAAAGGATCTGGTGACGCTCCCGACTGCTCGGGGCCGAAAGGCGGAATTCATGGCGCGCCACATCCGGAACTTTTCTCGAACAACGCCGAGGTCGACCCCAGGCTTCAGCGGTGTGGCCTTTGGCGCGGGCCTGCCGGCTCCGGCATTGCTCGCAGGCAGGACAGACGAGGACCTTGCCGTGCGCCTCGACCCGGCCTGATTTCCAGCCGTCCGTAGCGGACCGGGTTCGACGCGCCAGAATCGCACCATCGCGAATCAGCAAGTGGCGAATTCGGGCTTGGGATCAGACACCGCAGGGGCGCCAATCGTGTCGGATTGCCGGTCATGTTGTTCAACGGTATAACTGCGTTTATCGTCCAGTCGGATGCCTTCAACCGGAGCGGAATTTTAACCGTGGTCGTGCTTGCCATTACATCAAACATGCGGTTGGCGGCGGGCCCCGGAAAAGTTTCCCTCACGCGCCGCCGGGCGGGGCCGACCAGAGACATGTCATGAACGTCTCGCATGTCCTCACGCCCGATAGGCGATTCCTCGCCGCGGGTGCCGGTGCGGTTTCCGAAGGCGTCCTCGAGCAGGTCGGGGAAGGGTTGCAACCGGTTCCCGGCTTAAGGCGATAATGACCTCGACCGATCGCCCTTACGATGAAATGCTTGGCCGCGATGACCGCGTCCGTGAATGCTATGCGGCGTATCGCGAGTGGCTTGACGGCGAGAGTTCAGGACGGCTGCAAAGAAAATCGGCGGAAGCCGAAGCCCTGTTTCGCAGCGTCGGGGTGACGTTCAATGTCTATGGGGAAGACGACGCCGACGAGAGGCTGATCCCGTTTGATATCGTCCCGAGGATTCTCTCGTCCTCCGAATGGTCCCGCCTGACCCGTGGGATCGAGCAACGCATAAGGGCGATCAACGCGTTTCTCTACGACCTCTATCACCGGCAGGAGATCATCCGCGCCGGCCGGATACCTTTGAGTTTCATTTCGGGAAACGAGGCTTTCCTGCCCCAGATGATCGGGTTTGCCCCGCCCGGAAACGTCTACACGCATATCGTGGGAACGGACATCATCCGTACCGACGAAGACGAGTTCCTCGTCCTGGAAGACAACGCGCGGACTCCTTCGGGTGTTTCCTACATGCTGCAAAACCGTGAAACCATGTTGCAGATGTTTCCGGACCTTTTTTCAAGGGTTCGCGTACGACAGGTCAGCAGCTACCCGAGGCATTTGCGGCGATGCCTGACGGATTGCCCTCCTCCAGTCTGTGAAGGGCGGCCGGTGATCGCGGTTCTGACACCGGGCATTCACAACTCGGCGTATTTCGAACATGCCTTCCTCGCAGAGGAGATGGGCGCCGAACTCGTCGAAGGCCATGACCTCAAGGTGACCGGCGGACGCGTTGCCATGCGAACGACGCAAGGGTTCATGCCGGTGGATATCCTCTATCGACGCGTCGACGACTCCTTCCTCGATCCCCTGAGTTTTCGACCGGATTCGATGCTCGGGGTTGCCGGCGTCATGGATGTATATCGGGCGGGAGGAATCACGATCGTCAACGCTCCGGGGACCGGAATCGCCGACGACAAGGCCATTTACTCCTACATTCCCGAGATCATCCGGTTTTACACTGGCGAAGCGCCACTGCTCAGGAACGTCCCGACCTGGCGCTGTTCGGAAAGGGAATCGCTCAACTATGTCCTGGACCACCTGGCTGAACTGGTCGTCAAGGAGATCCATGGATCGGGCGGCTACGGCATGTTGGTCGGACCTGCTGCGAGCAAGCCGGAGTTGGCGGACTTCCGGGATCAACTTCTCGCCACGCCCGAAAAGTACATCGCGCAGCCGACGATGTCCCTGTCGACGGTCCCGATCTTTACCGAAACAGGCCTGGCGCCGCGCCATGTCGATCTGCGTCCGTTCGTACTGGTTTCTCCCGACAGGATTCACATCTCTCCGGGCGGGCTGACGCGGGTTGCCCTCAAAGAGGGATCGCTCGTCGTCAATTCCAGCCAGGGCGGCGGCACGAAGGACACATGGGTCCTGGAGGTTTAGGTTCATGCCGCTTCTCGGAAAGACCGCCGGCGGGCTTTACTGGATGTTTCGCTACCTTGAAAGGAGCGAGAACACCGCCAGGCTGGTGGAAGCCGGGTTTCGAATCGCCCTCACCCGCTGGCGTTCCGGTGAAGACGAATGGGTCTCGATCGTCAGTACGGTCGGCGCAAGGGACGACTTTCTTGCCAAGCACAGTCATTTTGACGCGGATAGCGTGATCGACTTCATGCTTCGGGACCGTTCGCACCCTTCGAGCGTGATTTCACTGGTCGAATCGGCGCGAAACAATGCCCGCGTTGTTCGCACCGCACTGACGCGTGAAGTCTGGGAAGCCACCAACGAGACCTGGCTGTCACTCAGGGACGTTCTGTCAGAACCGGTAACGCCGAGGAACCTGCCGAAAGTCCTAGGACTCGTACGTCGGCAAAGCGCCTACGTCCGCGGGACTCTTCACGGGACCATGCTCAGGAACGACATGTACGACTTCGCACGTCTTGGTACGTTTCTCGAGCGCGCCGACAACACTGCACGGATCCTCGACGTCAAGTACTACATCCTTTTGCCGTCAGTGGTGCACGTCGGGGCTCCAATCGACAATGTACAGTGGGAAACCATCCTGCGGTCCGTGTCGGCGGACCATGTCTACAGCTGGTTGAACGAGGGCGAACCCAATCCGGCGAGTATTGCCAGGTTTCTGATCCTGGACAGAAGAATGCCCAGGTCAATTGCATTCTGCTGCGACAAGATCCTCGATAACCTCGGTCACCTCGATATCGAATACCGGAATTCGCCGCCGAGCCTTCACATGGCGGAGGATCTGTGCACGAGGTTGAAGGCTCGGGATATCGGCGTCGTTTTCGAGGATGGACTCCATCAGTTCATTCAGGAATTCCTCAATGGACTTGGCAGCCTCAGTTGCCAGATCGAAAAGGACTACCGGTTTTCCGCATAGACTCAGACGGACACAGTTGAATGTTGCTCAAGGTTCTGCACGAGACGACCTACACCTACAATGAACCCGTACGATACGGGCTTTTGCAGCTGCGCCTGACCCCGTTGAATGGACGTGGTCAGGAAATCCGGGAATGGGAAACCGAAATCATCGGCGGAAAAAGGGAAACGTCGAACAGGGACCACTTCGGGAACAGGGTGGAACTGGTCAGGTTGTGCCAGGATGCGAACTCCGTGACCATCAAGAGCGAGGGCCTCGTGCAGACGTCCGATACCGCCGGAATCCTCGGCAAACATTACGGGCTTGTCCCCTTGTGGCTGTTCACGCGCCAAACCGATCGAACAACTCCCGGCCAGGGAATCCGTGAATTGATGCAGGAACTGCGTGAACAGGATGACAAAAGGGAAGGCGACGGGGACGATGTTGCCCTCCTGCATCGGGTTTCGGCCAGAATTCGGGACCGAATGACCTACGAACCCGGGCAAACAGACTCGTCGACCACGGCGGAAGATGCATTGGATTCGGGAAGTGGCGTTTGCCAGGACCACTCTCACGTGTTCCTCGCAGTGACCCGGGGCCTCGGATTTCCCGCCCGTTATGTCAGCGGATACCTGTTCACCGAATCCGGGGATGACCACAGCGCGGGCCATGCATGGGCCGAAGCACACCTTTCCGGACTGGGATGGATCGGATTTGACGTCTCGAACGGTATTTCGCCCGATGAACGATACGTCCGCGTCGCACGCGGACTCGATTCCAGCGACGCGGCTCCAATCAATGGCATACGGCAGGGGGACGGCGGCGAAACCATGCATGTCAGGCTCCAGGTCCAGCAATGAACTCCTTGTCGATCGCCAGGCCATGGCCATGGCTGGAACCCGGTCGAGGTTCCGGATGACTTATTGCGTCGGAATGAAACTGGACCGCGGGATCGTTTTCATGGCCGACACCCGCACCAACGCCGGAGTCGACAACGTCTCGGCCTTCCGCAAACTTTTCAGCTGGGAGGTCCCGGGCGAGAGAACCCTGACGGTGATGACTGCGGGCAACCTGGCGACAAGCCAGTCGGTTGTCTCGATACTCGACGAGAGCATTCGCGCAGGCGCGGATACTCCGTCAGTCCTCAATGCACCGTCGATGTTTCGCGTGGCTCAACAGGTTGGCCGCACGCTTCGGGACACGATCTCCGCCAGCGCAGTTCCCGGCGCGGCGCCCGGCGAAAAGGACGAAGGCGAGAGTGTATCCCGGTTTCGGGCCAGCATGATCATCGGCGGTCAGATCATGGGGGAACCACCCGGCCTGTTCATGATCTACCCGGAGGGAAACTTTGTCGAAGCGGCCGAAGACACACCTTTTTTCCAGCTTGGTGAAACGAAATACGGCAAACCGATACTTTCCCGGGCGTACAAGCCGGATTTGAGTTTTGAAGACGCCGTCAAGCTCTTGATTGTCTCGTTCGATTCGACGATCAAGTCGAACCTGTCAGTCGGCATGCCGCTCGATCTTCAGATCCAGGTTGCGGACACATTACGCCTTGGCCATTCCCTGCGATTCGACGAACGGAACGAGTATTTCCGGACAATTTCCCGCGGCTGGAGTGATGCGATCGAACTGGCTTTCGACTCGCTCCCCGACTTTGTATTTCCCTGAGCGGAACTTCCGGACGCATATCCCCGTGCCAAGCTGAAGGTCACCGCGGATCACCCGTGCATTCGCCGCCGCAGGCGAACGGAAAGCTGGGCCGGCATCATCGTGAACGCCAGGTGCTCCTCGACTTCGCGGTTTGTGAGTACGGGTTCAACCTCGAAGTTTCGGCAAAGCATCGCGAGAACGGTACGGATCTGCAGCAGCGCCAGATTGCGTCCGGGGCACAGGCGCGGGCCGCCCCCGAAGGGAACGAAGGCGCGGCGGTCGTGCGGACAGGGACTCGCGTCCGGCGCGACAAACCAGCGATCCGGATTGAAACGAACGCCGTCACCGAAGTTCTCATCCCGGGTCGCCATGTGCCGGACCAGCATCATGATTGGCGTTCCCTTTGGCAAGTGGCAGCCGAGAATCGCGACGTCCGAAACCGTTTCAACCACTTGAAGCGGCGCTACGGGTTTCAGGCGCATCACCTCGTTGCAGAACGCGTCGAGGATCGGAAGCTCCTTCGTCTGCTCCAGGCTCTCGATCGCAGGTCCGGGCGCGACAAGCGTGTCGACTTCGTGCCGAACCCGCTCGAAGTGTTCCGGATACTTCGTGAAATAGTGGACAATCCAGGCCATGCTGTTCGCCGTCGTGTCTTCGCCCGCCAGCAGCAGCGTTCCGGCATTGGCAAAGATTTCCGCATCGGAGAAGCCGGAATTCTCTGTCTCCACCTCCCCCACGATGGCTTCCAGGAAATTCGTCGGCGCACGGAGCCGTTCGGGCTCTGCCTTAATGCGCTCCCTCGTCTCACGGACCATGGCTCCCACTTCTTCCTCCAGCGCATCCAACGCCCGGTCGAGCACGCGGTCCGAGGGCAGGCTGATGTAGCGCCACCAGGGGAAGGGAGCGTTCACGCGCCGGTGCACCACCGGGAAGACCTTGTCGAGGTGCCGCTGAATCACCGGACCCGGCGTTTCCAGCGTGTTGGCGTCCACACCGAACGCGAGTTGCATGGTGACATCGACGGTGACGCGCATCAGGTCGCGACACAGGTCCACGGGTTCCGCCTTGTCTGCCGCCGCCTCCCAGCGCCGCCGCAGCCGCCCGACAATCATCGCCAGAGAAGGGAACAAACTCTCCAGCCTGGCACGGTTAAGAGCGGCGGTCACGATCCGTCGTTGTCGGCGCCAGTCCTCGCCCTCGGCGGCGAACACGCCCTTGAGCCGCATTTCAATGGCCACTTCCTCCAGCATGGCTGTGCGTCGAAAACCGTCCGGGCGCTGTGCCAGAATGCGTTGAATGGCCGTTCGGTCCGAGACCACCGCTACGCGGCGCGGCCCGATGCGGATCCCGAACATCGGGCCGTAGCGCTCTGCCCACTCTTCCAGCGTCAGGTGAAACCGGTCCAACCGGATCTGAAGCAGGTTGCCCAACACGGGCAGGCCGCGGGGACCGGGAAGATCCCGAAGCAGCCTCAACTCATGGTCCGCTTGCGTCATGCAGCCATTCCCCGCCACTCCCTCGATCACCTTGCGAACCCAATCCAGAACCGGATTCCCGGCTCCGGCGCCCGGGAACTGTCGCCTGGCGGTTTTGCTTCAAGAAGTCGGAACAAAAGCCCAACGGCAATATCGCCCTCCGCCGTCACCTGGTCAACGCCGCATCGATTTTGCCGAAACGATAAAAGGCTCGCCAGCTTCGTGCCGGCAGGTCGGACCACATGGTCTTGAGGGAGCCAATTCGGTGCGCGCCAACTTGTGCGCGTGCATCCGTCCAATCGGCTCTTCGAACCATGTCATCAACAACATGGACCCATTCAGAACAAAACGATCGGCACCGTGCGATTGCACGAACCGGTAAAGCAGACGCTCGATCTTGTCGTGCGTAAGGATCGGGTCGAATTCCTGGTTCCACTCCTTGCTGATCGCGAGGTGGCGAACCGGATCCGAGGCACCGATATCCTTGACCGTCCCAGGCATTGGCAGTGATTGCCTCGAGATATGGCCGGATTACCGTGGCCACGCCACGGCGTTCTGTATGCCGTGCGATTCCGGCGGGGCTTGCCTTTCGTCGCCGGAGAGCCTCCGGCTGGCCCTCCAGTGTGAGCGACCGGCGATGCCGAAAACGGTCGGCGATCGTCTTGGCGACACCGAGGGTTTTGAAGGGAAGTTTCTCGATGTGCACGATGAGAAAACCGTTCGGGGGAAGTGCCTCCGTGAACCGCGCGATGCGCATAGCCGGCATTTTCCGGCTCCCGCTGTATCGCTGGTCTCTACTTTGGCGGCTGGCAAATGGTGCGTTTGGTCGGATCGTTCGACTGCCCTCGTTTCCTGACCATCGCAAGCATCTGCTCCAGGGTGCAAGGCTCGTCGCTGCAATTGACTTCATTGCCGAATGTGCGGAACAGCGCACAAGACTTGTCGCCCATTGGTGTAACGGACCATAGCATTTTCATCGAAATCGTAGAGCCTGCAGGCGCCGACCCAGGGCATTCCGTCCTTTTGACTCAGGCGGATTCCTCGAGGAGAGCCAGACGCGCAGGGCCTGCATTCGGTGGCAACTGGGGGCGTATGAAATGACGCGGATCACGAAGCTGCCGCAGGACGCAAGGGATGATCTCGGACCATGCGTGCCAGAGCGACGGGTTGGGCGCGGGAAGGTCATGTTTCACCGCTTCGTGCAACGCGGGCAGCATGAAGTAGGGCACCATCGGGTACATGTGGTGTTCGATATGGTAGTTCATGTTCCAGTAGATGAAACGCAGGATCGGGTTCATGAGTACGGTTCTTGAATTGATCCTGTGGTCGAGAACATCCTCGGCCAAACCCAGATGTTGAGGCAGGCCCATCAAAAGGAGAAGCCAGATCCCATACGCCCGCGGCAACCCGATGAGCATCAGCGGCACCAGCGACCATGACCATAGCGCGGTGATGAGCATCAGGGCATAGATGCCAATATGAACCTGCGCGACACGGATCGCCCTGGGACGATCACTGTCGGGAATGCAGTCTGCCTCGTCGGGCGGAATGATTCCCATGGCATTGCGTGCGAGTGCAGCCAACCTTTGCGGCACCGCGACAATCCCAAACAGGTTGAGGCAGATCACGATGAGCTGCGGCGGCCGCATTCCGGCGATCTCCGGGTCGCGTCCGACGATTATGGTGTCAGTGTGGTGGCGTGCGTGGGACCAGCGCCAAACCACGGAATTACGCATCATCAAGAAACTTGCGATCTCGTAGACGACTTCGTTCTTCCACCGGGTTCTGAACGCCGTGCCGTGGCCGCATTCGTGCCAGCGGCTGTCTGCGGCAGAGGCGTAGAAGACGCCATAGACGAAAAAGAACGGCAGGGCCCACCAACTGTTCCAGAAAAGGACGCCCCCGGTGCCGCTTGCCACCAATAATCCCAGCCAGATCGAAATGTCGCGGGTCGCCGGCCAGTCAGAACGCTTCATAAGGGATTTCAAGGTCTTGCGGTCGACGGGCGTCCGGTACCAATCCGCACCGGCAAGGCCTCGATCGATCGATCGCTGGCGTTCGGGCCCGGTCAGGGAATAGTCGCGCTCCGTCGGAAATGTGATCAGGCTCATCAAGCGCATGCCTTGGTCACCTCCTTTTTTCCAGCGCGTCCTGAAATTTGCGCCACTCATCATCACAAATGCTCACCAGTTCGCCCGCTGCAGGGAACGCGCCCGAAGCCACGTCGTTCCTGAATTCGCTAAAGGCCGCGACACGCTCCCGCTGAAGCCGCGCATATTCGGCACGAAAGTCGCGATAGACCCTGGCATGACGCGGCACGTGGCCTTCGGTTTCACCCAAGATATCCACGGAGAACAGGTATTGCACGTCACACCCCGAGCCCGAGCCCATAGAGATCACGACAAGTGATGTGCGTTGAGAAATCGTTTCCGCGACGGCAGGCGGCACGATCTCGATTTCGACCGCGAAGGCGCCAGCTTCTTCATAACGCCGTGCGTCGTCCAGGATCGCAAGCGCGTCAACGGCGGTTTTCCCTCGTGCGCCGATTCCCGTCCAGCGCGCCTTTTGCGGCATGAAGCCGACATGGCCGACAACTGGTATCGCCTCTTTCGCCATTGCCTCGATGACGTCGTAATGCATGGGGCAATAGATGCTGTCGGCTCCGGCATCCATTGCCTCGAAGGCCGCACGCTTGGCTTCGTCGGCATTCGCATATTCGCCATAGATCAAACCAAAAGTGAAATGTGTGTTGGGCGCCGCAGCGCGAAAATCAGCCCGAGCGTGTTTTCGGCCTGAAACGATGATTTCGATCCCGGCGCCTTCTGCCGCGACGGCGTGTTCGACGGTCGCCACGTTGAGTTCGGTCAGCTGGCCCTTGCCCTTGTGAGCGATGACGTCCTTGACGGTCAGTTTCATCGGCCAGTTTCTCCTGTCGGCGGCTGATCTGTTCCACGAAGGATCATCTGGGCATCGATCAGTTCCCGGTGTGGCCCCGCGTTTCCGTTGAGTTTCGCCACCATCATCCGGCCAAGGCGCATTCCCAGCGCATCAAGGTCTTGTCGAAAGGTCGTGAGGCCGGGTTCCACGTGGGCTGCGACCGGGATGTCGTCGCAGCCGATCAGCGCCATGTCCGGACCTGGACGGACGCCGAAACGCCGCATTGCCTTGATCGCGGACAAGGCAATCATGTCGTTGCCGCAGAAGACCGCGGTCGCCCCAGCGCCCCGGGTGATAAGTTCAGTGACTGCATCCTCGCCGGTTCTTCGCGTCAGGTAGCATTCGATTTCCAGGTTCGGGTCGGTGGGTATGCCATGTGCACCAAGCGCATCCCTGTACCCTTGCAACGCGTGATTGGAATATGTGTAGCGCAACGGCGTGGTCAGATGCGCAACGCGGGTGTGACCCAAACGGATCATACGTTCGGTTGCCTGGTATCCGATCTTGTAGTGGTCGACATCCACCCAGTCGTGATCCGCCAGATCTGTGCGACCAACCGTCACGAACGGGAAACCGCGCTCTTGCAACCACTCGATTCGCTCGTCGTCGGGCCTTGTCCGCCCGAACAGCAGCCCGTCGCAGCGATTACCCTCGACCGCGTTGCGGATAATCTCGAACTCCGTCTCGAACTCCCGCGCCATTATGACTTGCAGAGCGTAGTCCTGTGCCTGCAAGGCGAGTTCCACACCGTCAAGCAAACTCAGGAAGAACGGGTCGACGAATTTCGTCCACGGCTTGGAAACCATGAAGGTCACAGTATGGGTCTGCTGCGAGCGCAGGCTGGATGCTGCAAAACTGGCTCGATAGCCCAGTCGCTCTGCAACGCTTTCCACCTTGCGGCGCGTTTCACGGTTGACATCCGAATAGCCGTTGAGTGCGCGGCTGACGGTCGAGACCGAGAACCCGGTTTGCGCAGCGACGTCTTTGATTCCCTGTCTTTTGACGGTCGCTGCCATCAGCATTCCTCGGCAATCACATACCCGTGCACCGGCAAAACGCCATCATCGGCCTTGCCCGACAGCACCGAAATACCGTCTTCCCACGGTATATTACGGGGCGCGCCAGAAAAATTGAATGCACAGCGAAGCCGCTGCTCATCGTGGATGCGGCGAAAGATCAGACCGCCAGCGTCGCTCGCAAGAACCTCGAAATTTCCCTGCCGCAGCGCAGGGTTTTCGCGGCGTAGTGAAATCAGCTCACGGCAGCGTTTCAGGATCGAAGTGGCGGCAGCTTCCTGGCGGGCCACGGACAGCGCTGCATGAGAAGGTTCGCAGGGAAGCCACGGTTCGGCACCCCGTGAAAAACCAAGAGTTTTCGAATCGTCCCACGGGAAGGGCGCGCGCGCGCCATCTCGACCGCGGTCGTGTGGCCAGAACCTGATGCCTTCGGGGTCCCGCAGCCTTCCACGGGGTACGCACGCCTGCCCGAGGCCAAGTTCTTCCCCCTGATAAAGGATCACGGTACCGCGCAGGCACATCAGAAGCGCATGAAGCATGGTGATCCGGTCGGGGTTGCCGGCCGCCCCCCAACGGCTGGCCACGCGCACGACGTCGTGGTTGGAAAACGCCCACGTTGGCCAGCTATCGCCCGCCCCGGCCTCTGCCACAGAGGTGGCGATGGCCGAGCCGTCAAGTTCGGGCGCCAGCAGCGCGAAGCTGTAGGCCGTGTGCAATCTGCCGTACGACGTGTATTCCGCCATCCGCTCCACCTGCCAGTCGCAAGAAATCTCGGCCAGCAGCGTTCGGTCGCCGGCCACATCGCGCATACGTTCAAGAAACGGCAGGTTCTCGGGCCGTGACCGGTCAAATAGCCGCTGCTGCATGTAATAGGGATTGACGGGAGTTTCGCTCAGCTGCGCCGGGGGATTGTCGCGCAGGGCCGAGTCATGCATGTAGAAATTGGCGACATCGAGCCGCAGACCGTCGACTCCGATATCCAACCAGAATTGCATGATCTCCAGTATTTCGTCCTGAACTTCTCTATTGTGCAGGTTCAAATCCGGCTGCTCGGCAAGGAAATTGTGCAAGTAGTATTGCCGTCGTTCGGGCGCCCATTCCCATGCGATGCCCCCGAACCTGGCAAGCCAATTGTTGGGCGGACCCCCATCGTCCTTTGGGTCGGCCCAAACATACCAGTCGGCCTTTTCATTGTCGCGGCTCGACCGGCTTTCGATGAACCAAGGATGCAGGTGCGAGCTGTGCGAATATACCTGGTCGATGATCACCTTCAGGCCTTGCTCATGCGCCGCTTTGACAACCATGTGAAAGTCATCGAGCGATCCGTATCTCGGATCGACTTGTCGATAATGCGAAACGTCGTAGCCGGAATCGTGCATCGGCGAGGGGAAGAACGGCGTTATCCAAATCGCGTCGACTCCGAGTCCTGCCAGGTAATCCAGCCGTCCCAGCAATCCGTTCAGGTCGCCTTCGCCGTCTTCGTCCGAATCCTTGAAGCTGCGCAAATATACTTCATAGATGCATGCGCCTCGCCACCATTCACGTTGTTTTTGTTGGGAATCAGTCGTCACATCTGGCTCCGGAAATTAACCCACATTCAAAAACGTTTTTGGAATTTGGTCAAGGAGATCGGGAAATTTCCGACAAACTGGCGCGGGGCATGACAAATTTCCTTGACCGAACCAAGATTTTTCGCAAATCTCAACCCTGAAAGTCAAAAACGTTTTTGGTTTTCAGACGCAAATGATGGATTCAGGGAGAAAAAAATGCGAAAATTTCGAAGTTCGATAATACTGGCCGTATCGGGGCTGGCACTGAGCGTAGGGTCGGCTTGGGCCGGAGACTGGTGCTCTGGCCAGACAATCCGGCTGTTCTCAGGCGGACCGGCCGGCGGCGCCTTCAACTCAATCATCGACCGCGGTGCGATGCAGGCGGCCGAGGATACCGGCGCAAATGTGCAGATAATTTACTCCGACTGGGACTTCGACAAGATGGTCACCCAATTGCGCGAAGCGATCAGCCAGGCGCCGGACGGAATCGCGATGATGGGACACCCGGGCGACGACGCCATCATGCCGCTGGCAGCCGAAGCCGCCGCCGCAGGCATTCCGATCATGTACATGAACGTAGACGTGCCCGAGGTCCGCAAGGCATTCGGTTCGGGATACGTCGGAGCCTCACTTTACCAGCAAGGCCGTAACCTGGGAGCCGAGACACTACGCCTTGCAGGAGACAGGTTGCAACCCGGCGACACTGCCATTGTCATGAGCCGCTGGGAAAGCGAGAACCGTGCGCAGCGCGAACTCGGCCTGGTCGAGGTGCTGGAAGAGCTTGGAATGGACGTCATCAAGCTTCAGGAAGCCGAGGGCGCTTCGGCTGACCAGATGCTGCAGATTCCGGTCCTGACATCGACATTGATTGCCAATCCCGACACCAAGTTGATCGGCTATCCGGGCGGTCCGTGGTTGGCGGCCGCGCCAGTGTTCATGGACGCGGTTGGAAAGGCCCCCGGCGATATCATGGCGGTAGGCTTTGACCTAGGCCAGGGCGTGATGACGGCGTTCGATGGCGGCTATGTCACCGTGACCGCCGACCAGCAACCTTACCAGCAGGGCTACCTTCCCGTGCTGTCGCTGTGCCAACAGCTGGTCTATAAACTGGGACCGCTGAATGTGGATACTGGCGCTGGCTTTGTAACCGCCGACAACTACAAGGATGTCGTTGCGTTGGCCGAAGAAGGCGTGCGCTAACGGTCCAGCCAATATGCCCGGACCGGCGGCGAGGAAGTGTGTTGCCGGCCCGGGCAGAAACGCAATCCAACCGGGAGCAACGCAATGTCCGCGCCAACCGAACCGGTCGTCGAGCTGCGCAATATCGTCAAGCGTTTCGGGTCGGTCGAGGCGCTGTCAGGTGTCACCATGGCCGTGCGGCGAGGCGAGGTCCTGGGGCTTCTCGGTGACAACGGCGCGGGCAAGTCGACGCTCATCAAGACGCTCGCGGGCGTGCATGACCCCGACGAGGGCGAGGTCATCGTCAGGGGCCAGGCGCGAAAGCCCTGGAACCCGGCCGCTGCAAGGGATGCGGGGATCGAAACGGTCTTTCAGGACCGCGCGCTGTCGCCACAGCATTCCATCGTCACCAACATCTTCATGGGCCGTGAGATCACCAATGGAGTTGGCCTTCTGCGGGTCCGAAAGCAGATCGACGAGGCCAGCCGGCTAATGCGCGAGATCGGTTTCACCTCGAAGGTTTTCCATCCCGAGAGCACAGTTGGCACCCTCTCGGGCGGCGAAAGACAAGGTGTCGCCATTGCCCGTGCGCTTTACAACGAAGCGGACGTGATTGTGCTGGATGAGCCGACGACCGCCCTGTCGCTTACGGAAACCCAAAAGGTCTTTCGCTTTGTCGAGGCGGTCAAAGCCTCGGGCCGAACCGTGGTTTTTATCGGCCACAACATCTATCATGTTTGGGACATTGCCGACCGTTTCTTTGTTATCGACCGCGGCCGGGCGGCTTTCGAGGCCGAAAAACGTTCGTTCACGGGCGCAGATCACCTCATCGAATTAATGCACCAACTCGCCGAGACCGGCAGCGCGGCCACAAGCACACTGCTCGAACGAACCTAGGGACCGAATACGATGAAGGAGCTGACAGCCGACCAGGATTATCAGGATCGCCGAAGCGAACAATCACTTTGGGTCCTGTTTTACCGAAAAAACGGTCGCGCAATGAACGCGTTCCTTGCTCTTGTTCTCGTCTGGCTCTTTTTTGCGGCCAACAATCCGGACTTGTTCCTGAATCCGCTCTTTTACAACGCATTCCTGTTTTCGGTACCCGCGACAATATTTCTGACGACCTCATTGGTTTTCGTCATTGTTTCGGGCGAACTCGATTTGGCCTTTCCTTCGGTGGTCGGTGCAGCTGGCGGCGTATTCATGTATTCAGTTGTGTTGGGAGTGCCGGTGATCCCGGCTTTTCTTCTGACCATGGGATTTGGCGCTCTGATCGGGCTGGGGATCGGTTTGATCGTCGTATTCGGGCGTATCTCTTCGCTGGTGGCAACGCTTGGGCTCAATTTCTTCATTCTCGGGATCGTCAATTTGCTCGCACAAGGGCGCACCATCTCTGCCCCGGAAGCGATGAAGAGCCTCGGATATACGCTTTTCGTCGGGAAATGGCAGTTTTTTGACACCTTACTGCGTGTGCCCAATCACTTCATTTGGTCCCTGATCTGGGTAATCTTCTGTTATGTGCTGTTCAAATACCACCGCTTCGGAATCCGAGTGCAGCTTGTTGGTGACAATACCGACAGCGCCCGAGAGATGGGGATCAGTATCGAGCGTATTCGTGTCAGCGTTTTCATCGTGTCGGGCGTCGCGGCGGCTATTACCGGTGCACTTCTGGTCCAGATGGCCAACATGGTCTGGTTCCCCACCAGTGGCAAAGCTTACCTGCTGATCGCGCTCGCCGCGCTCTTCGTCGGCGGCACGCCGACCTGGGGTGGCGTGGGCACAATTTTCGGGGCATTCTTCGGTGCAATGACGGTAACACTCATTCCCTCCGGCGCGGTTGGAGCCGGGTTTGCCGGTTATTGGACCGATTTCATTTTCGGCCTGGTGATCATCCTGACCATGATTGCCCACCGTTTTTCGGTTGCCCGGGTGCGGTAAGGCGGTTTTCGGCGATCACGGGCGCGGCAGGAAAACTGCCGGCGCTGTGGCGAGCGCTTTCGCCGATGCGGGTCATGTAATTGCCCTTCTCGATACGGCCGAACCCGGGGTGCCGGAAGGCAAACGCGCGGTCGCGATTTCGGTGGACCTCATTCGGCTTCACGGCCGCCGCACGGAAAACCGTACCCGGGAGTGTCATCATCGGCTGATTGATCTACGGTGCCCGGGAGCGGAACCCGCGTCGCATGTTCGAGAATCCGCGATACATGATCATGCCGCCGTTCCGGAAGGAATGGAAGAAAACCCCCGAACACTGACAACAGGCACTGAAAACGACCGGAAGAGGCAAATATCGCAGTTGTCGCCAGAATACGGCAGAACTTGACAGAGAAATCCGTACCAGCCCACTTGCCGCGACAATCCCTCACAACGGTTCCACGAACTGGCCTTATTTCTCCAGCGCAATCGCACGTGAGCAGTGGCCAGCCTCGCACCGGGCCCGGGCAATCAGAATGCGGTCGAAGGGATCAGCATGTAGCCGTGGTATTTCCGCTACCTCCAACGTGTGTCCGGCCATGATCAGCAACTCCTTCCGGCCATTCCCCGCGAGGCCCGCACGCAGGGTTGCATGATCCACTCGGAAATCCGCCCGTCCGAGACCCGCCTTGATCACAATTTCCCAAATGCTCGCCGCCGAAACATGGGGACGCTGCGCTTCATCGGTAAGGCGCGCGTGCGCTGCCAAGCTCAATCGTTCGGGCGCATAAGCTGCCCAAAGCACCCGATCGGTGTCGACGAGGAGACTCATCGTAGGAAGCATCCGTGATTTCGTTTGCCCCCATACGATCTAAATCGCCGGGAATGGCCCCCTGACCAGCCAGAAAGCCAAGGCGGCAAGATCCCTCAGGCGCAATTGCCTCGACCTTCACAAGTGGCCTGCCGGCGCGCGCAATGATGAACCCCTCGCCTGCTGCAGCTTCAGCCGCCAACCTGGACAGATTTGTCGTCGCCCCGTGCATGTTTACGGACTTCATCCCGTATCTCCCTTAGTCCATGAACTCGGCTAATCTCATGATCCGTGCAATCCCGAAAGGGTGGTGCCTGTGCCATTCAATCCGTTACGCCCGGGCATTTGCAAACTTCGCGGCGACCCTTTTCGAAAAAAAACCTGTCTCTGGCACTGTCGAAAAGCAAACCTGTTCAGCTGGTTCAATCACCGGACCATTGCCTTCCGGGCTGCTTTTCCCATTAGACTGAAGTTCTGGACGTTTTCGGTTTTTTTGTCACGTTTATTTACGTACATTCAAGGGGTTAGGGTACCAGAGGCACCCTCCGGACCGGTGTAAGCGTTCGGTGAAGGCGTGATGGCCATTCCTGCCGGCATTTGGTGATTGTTTTTTCGGTTCTGAATTTTCGACTGGTCACACGACCGGACATCTGTTAATCCGGTCGCATGTTGAATTCTGGAGTTCCTGTTTCGGGTCCCGCCGCTCCGCCGGTTATATCTGCGGAGGACTGGGAACGCCTCTACGCACGGGAACATGCACGTGCGGAGGCGGCCGAGGCGCGGAATGCGGAACTGGAAGGCGAACTCGAGGCATTGGAAGCCCGTGCCGAGGACTGGAGGCAGGAGTCGGTCCGTGCGCGCTGCGACCTCAACAGCCTTCGATCGGTTTTCGAGAGCAACCGCGAGAAGCTTGCCGCGGCGCGCGCGGAGTTGAAGGAGCTTGGCCGGAGCCAGAGTGCGAAGAACGTGCGCAGGCTGGAGACGGAGGTGGCGCGATTGCAGGGGCTCCTGAACGCCGCCGACATCGACAGTGGCCGCCACTCGATGACGGGTTTGCGCAAGGAGGTTTCCCGGCTGAAGGCCGCGATTGCCCGACAGGCGGAGGAATTGAAGGAACTCAGGGCGGAGAACGAGAGGCTCCGCTCGGCGGGTGCGAGCCATGCCAAGGCGCGTTTCGGCCAAAAAAGCGAGAAGAAGGAGAAGTCCGGGTCCGGCAGTAGCCGTAAACGTGGCCAGCAGGCGGACAAACCCGGCACGGCCGGACGGCGCGTCCGGAGATGGAGCGCAAGTCCGAGGTTCACGACCCGCCGGAGGAGGAGCGTGTCTGTCCCTGCTGCGGCCTTCCCTACGTGAAGAACGGCAGCCATGACTCCGAGGCCATCGAGGTCGAGGTCAGGGTGCATGTCCGGATCATCCAGCGCAACCGCTGGCGGCGCAGCTGCACCTGTGCGTCGGCGCCGCAGGAGGTTTCGGCGCCCCCGGTTCCCCGGCTGTTTCCCAACTCCTCCTACGGGATCAGCTTCTGGGTCTGTTTCCTGTTCGAGTGTTTCGCCTGCCACCGGCCGCTGAACCGGGTCGCGGCATGGATGCGCGACCAGGGGCTGCCGGTCTCGCCCGGGACCCTGGCCTCCAGCATCCACAGGCTGATGCCGTTGTTCGCGCCGCTGTCGCAGGCGATCCTCGCCCACCTGAAAGCGGCCGCGGTGCTTCACGGCGACGAGACAAGCTGGCGGGTTCAGTCCCTCAAGGCCATCCGCGGCACCAGCCGGGCCTGGCTGTGGTGTGCGGTCTGCCGGGATGCGGTCTGGTTCCACGTGGACGCCCGGCGCAATGCCGAGGCTGCCGGCAAGCTGTTCGCCGGCGTCGGTGCCGGCACGGTCCTGGTTTGTGACGCCTACTCGGCCTACAAGAAACTCGCACGTGTTCTCGGCGGCATCCTGATCCTGGCCTGGTGCTGGAGCCATGTTCGCCGCAAGTTCATCGAGGCTGCGGCCGGCAATGACGCCCTGGAGAGGTGGGAGGACCGGTGGCTGGACCGGTTCGGGCAACTGTTCCACCTGAACAGGGTCCGGCTGAAGCACTACGACCCGGAACTGGGGATGGAGGAGCAGTCGCGAAAGTTCGGGATTGCACATCGTCGACTGAAGCGTGCCGTCGACCGGCTGTTCGCCCGCGCGGAGAAGGAAGTCGCGGGGCCGGCCGGCTCGGACCGGCGCGCGAAGGCACTCAACTCGCTGCTGAGGCATCGCGACGGGCTCTGCGTGTTCGTCGACAGGCCGGACGTACCCATGGATAACAACCTGTCGGAGCGGATGCATCGTGGTCCCGTGATCGGGCGCAAGCTGTCGTTCGGCTCCGACAGCCTTGACGGGGCCCTGTTCTCTGCCATGATGTACGGGATCATCGAGACCCTGCGGATGAACGGGATCGATGTCCGCAAGTGGCTCGACGACTGGCTCTCGGCCTGTGCGGGCAACGGTGGCCAGCCGCCGGAGGACCTCTCACCCTGGCTGCCATGGTCGATGGACGAAGACAGGCGCCGACAGCTCAAGGCGGCACGGTGACGACGCAGGGCACGATCGTGTGCCGTTATCACGGGCGTGACTTCACCGCCGGCGAGATGGCGCTGATGCGGGAGCTGATCGCATCCTCCCCGCAGCAGACCCGTGCCGGACTGGCGCGTGCGTTCTGCCGCGCCATCGGCTGGGTCAAGCCCGACGGCGGGCTCAGGGACATGGCGGCCCGGGTCGCCATGCTGAGGATGCACCGGGACGGGATCATCACGCTGCCGCCGCCGCGGCACGGCCAGCCGCCGCGGCGGGTCCCGGAGTTCGGCCCGGAGACCGACCCGCCAGCCACGCCGATGCCGGAGACGCTGGACGCGGTGCGCCCGATCCGTCTGCTCAAGGTCACCGGTGCCGGCCGTGCCGCCAGTGCCGCATGGAACAGCTTCATCGCCCGCTGGCACTACCTCGGCTACACGCCCCTGATCGGTGCACAGATGCGCTATACGGTCCAGGACCGGGAAGGCCGGCCCCTGGCCATGCTCGGCTTCTCGGCCGCCGCCTGGAAGACCGCACCCCGCGATGACTTCATCGGATGGTCCCCGGAAGTCCGGGAACGGAACCTGTATCGCGTGATCGACAATTCCCGATACCTGATCATGCCATGGGTCCGAATCCCGAACCTGGCCTCCCACATCCTCTCACAGGCGCGGCGCCAGCTGCCAGGGGACTGGGAAACCCAGTACAGGGTGACGCCGGTCCTGATGGAGACCTTCGTCGAAATCCCGCGCTTCACCGGGATCACCTACAAGGCTTCCGGATGGATCCATGTGGGAACAACCCAGGGACGCGGGCGTTACGACACGAAGATGGAATTTGGAAAACCGAAAAAGGACATCTGGCTCTGCCCGCTCCGAAAGGACTGGAAAAGAACACTCAATCAATAGACAATACAACGCTATCACGCCTTCCCGAACGCTTACGGACCGGTCGCGTGTAGGCACTAGGTGTCCGTGGGCCGGCTTGTGGCTCATCAACAGGTATCCCCAACATTTTCCGCAATGATCCCGCATTTCGGCGAAATTTCTCCTTGACACCATAGCAGATGTCGGCCAAAAGAGGACAAACAAGTAGGCACTAGCCATCAGGAGCAACCACATGACCGCTTCCTCATCCATGCATGTCGCCGTCATCAAGTCGCACCAGAACGGAAAAACATACACCTCGGTCCTCCTCCGACAGAGCTACCGCGACCACAACAACCGGGTGCAGAAGCGAACCCTCGCCAATCTCTCCCACCTGCCGCCGCACACCATCCCGTTGCTGCGCGGCGCGCTGGCGGGAAAGCAGTACGCCGAAGTCGGCGACGTGCTCGGGGACCCGGTCCGTTCACGCCACCACGGGGCGGTGCAGGCAGTGCAGACGGCCATGAATGCCATCGGCCTTCCCCGCCTCGTCGCCCGCGCGCGGTGCCCGGAACGCGACCTTGTCATGGCCATGGTCGCCGGCCGCATCCTCAGGCCGAACTCAAAGCTCGCCACCACCCGATGGTGGCGGAACACCACCCTGCCGCAGGCGTTCGCCATCGCCGGGGACGTCACCGCCGATGACCTCTACGCGGCGATGGACTGGCTCAACGAGCGGCAGGAAGGCATCCAGGGACGCCTGGCACGGCGCTGGATCGCGAAGGACGATCTCGTCCTCTGGGACCTGTCATCGACCTGGTACGAGGGGAGCCACTGTCCGCTCGCACGCTTCGGCTACAGCCGCGACCGCAAGCGGGGCCTCCCGCAGATCAATTTCGGCCTCCTCTGCAACCGTGACGGGCGCCCGGTCGCGGTCTCGGTCTACCCGGGAGACATCGCCGACAAGGACACCCTCCTGCCCGAGCTCGACCGCCTCCAGCGCCGCTTCGGGCTCTGCCGGGTGGTGATGGTCGGAGACCGCGGCATGATCATCAAGGCCACCATCGAGGCCCTGCGCAAACGCGACGGCGTCGCGTGGATCACCGCCCTCAAGAGCCGGACCATTGGCAAGCTCGCCCGCCAGGGCCATCTCGACCGTTTCCAGGACCCCGAACAGGAGCAGACCCTGTTCGAGATCCAGGACCATCCCGACTTCCCCAAGGAGCGCCTCGTCGCCTGCCGCAATCCCCGTCTTGCCGGGCACCGCGACCGGGTGCGGCAGGAGCTGCTCAAGGCCACCGAAAAGGCGCTCGCGGAGATCGTCACCCGTGTCGAGGGCGGAACCCTCGAGGGCGAGGCCGACATCGGTCTCGCCGTCGGCGAGGTCATCAACAAGAAAAAGGTCAGGAAGCACTTCGACGTCGACATCACCGCGACCAGCTTCAGCTTCCGCCGCAAGCAGCAGTCCATCGACGCCGAGGCCGCCCTCGACGGAATCTACATCATCCGCACCTCGCTCGGCTCCGAAGACATGGCCGCCGAGGAATGCGTCAGGAGCTACAAGCGGTTGACCCGCGTGGAGCGCGCTTTCCGCTGTCTCAAACTGAGCGATCTCCAGGTCCGGCCCATATTCCACCGCCTCGAGCACCGGGTCCGCGCCCACTTCTTCATCTGCATGCTCGCCTATCTCGTCGAATGGCACATGCGCAAGGCATGGGCGCCCCTGTGCTATACCGACACCGAACCCGACGAGACCGGGGATCCGGTCCTGCCCGCCCGGCGTTCGGAGCCGGCACTGACCAAGGTTCATACCCACACCCTGCCGGACGGCAGCGGCGCCCACAGCTTTCGAACCCTTCTCGACAGCCTGTCAACCATTGTCCGCTCCTCCCATGCGGTTCCACGCCCGGGCGGCGGGAAGGGAGAAACCATGATCGAGGTGACGACCCGGCCCGACGCCGGCCAGGAGAGGGCGCTGAAACTGCTGAAGGATATCGCAGGCATGTGACGGCGGATCCGGTCGGATTCGCCGTTTGTAGGCAGACCGTGACAATCCCGACTCACGTATCATGTTGATACGATTCAATTAATCTCTTACCTGCCTCAGAACTTCAGATTAGACTGCCGAATCCTGCCCTTCTGTGTCCTTTCCGCTTTCGACTGTTTTTCCTCTTTCGTTGAACCCCGGGCTTTCGGTCGTGCATGGCCCGTGAAAGAAAAACGGTTCCGTCACTGCCGCCAGAGTGACGACAAGGGCAAAGAGCTGTCCCCGATCTACCGCACCGCCCGTTTTCCGAGCCATAGAACGGTTGCCGCCACGATCAGGCATGTCGGAAGGGCTGCCGAACAAATGCCGCCCGGTTTGTTGGAATTCCCGGCCCGCGTCAGCCCGAGTCAGTATGCGGGTGAAATCAGGTTGCCGAAGGACTGGGAGCGGTAAGTTGCACCGAGCCGCCGTTGCGTGAAGAAGTATTGAGGCGTAGTTTCGGAAACCTCCTGAACGAGGCGCTAACGACATCGGATTGCGGTCCAAAAAACCTTACCGGCAAAAGACGCCGTGGAGCCGCGGCCGGATACAGGAGACACTTGCCAAACCCTGTCTCAAACGTGTAGCCCACTGTCACTGCTCCGGTCACTGTCTTGATGGAATTCCGAAATGGCTGAAATCCGGCTTGAGAATCTTTCCAAACGCTGGGGTTCATTTGTCGGCGTCAGCGATCTCAATCTGACAATACGGGACCAGGAGTTCCTGGTACTTCTTGGTCCGTCGGGATGCGGCAAGACAACGACCATGCGCATGATTGCCGGTCTCGAAGAGGTCACCGAAGGCGAGATCTCGATTGATGGGACAAGGGTCAACGAACTCGACCCCAAGGACCGGGATGTCGCCATGGTCTTTCAATCCTATGCCTTATACCCGAACATGGACGCATTCGAGAATATCCGGTTTCCGCTCAAGGTCAGGAAAGTGGATCCCGCGACCCACCAGGACCGGGTCATGCGGGCTGCGGAAATGGTCGAACTGACCGAGTTTCTTCACCGGAGACCCGCGGAGCTCTCGGGGGGCCAGAGACAACGGGTTGCGCTCGCGCGTGCCATTGTTCGCGAGCCCAACGTCTTTCTCATGGACGAGCCCTTGTCGAATCTGGACGCAAAACTCCGCGTTTCCACGCGAGCCCAGATCAAGAACCTCAGCCATGAACTCAAGGTAACCACGATCTATGTCACCCATGACCAGATCGAGGCAATGACACTGGCGGACCGGGTTGTCGTCATGAATGCCGGTGTGGTTCAACAGGTGGGAACACCGACCGAAATCTATGACCGTCCGGCCAATACGTTTGTCGCGGGATTCATCGGTTCTCCCGCAATGAACCTGCTGGATGGCAAACTCGAAGGCGGCCGGTTCAGTTCCGAGAACGTGAGTATCGAGGGACTCGATGGACGGGACGGAAACGTCGTGCTCGGATTTCGTGCGGAAGACGCATCGGTCATCGGTCCTGACGGGCAATCCCAGATCACGGCCCCCGCCTACACTCAGGAACTGCTGGGCGATGCCACCATGATCACGCTCAGGGCCGGAAAGTCACTGGTGTCGGTCAAGGCGGCCAAGGACGTTCGCGTCGAGATCGGAGATACCGTTTCGGTCTCCATTCCCGCAGGGATTTGCCATCTCTTCGACAAGGACACGGGCGTACGGCTGCAAAACTGATTGCCGTCTTCGCGACCCGTATGGAACCGGTGCAGCCCCGACGACGCCTTCAAGTCCCGCTTCCTGGCCCGTTCGCTCCTTCCATCGCACGCGAAAGAGGGATTTCGATGTTGGCAAGACACTTGCGCCTGGCGGTCCCCATTCCCGGGCGAGCCCGGGGGTGCCGTTTTCGACCGGCCGGGGGCGGGGCCGGTCCCCGTCGGCAACCCGGGGACTGCCGCTTTCCCTCCTGTTCATGCGGACATGTCGATCACCCGGGTGATGAATGATGAAAGGACCTCGACCCGAACAGGCCCTTCTGACCCGGGAAACGGACATGACGCGGACCGAGGACACGCGGCGCGTCATTGACGCGATGATCAACGGGTTGAACGACCATCGGATCGATGACATCGGCGAGTTTTTCGCCGCGGACTTCCGATGGCGCGGCAACTACGGATGTGGAACAAAACGCGGAGTCAGGCAATTCCAGGACAACTGGCAGCATCCGTTCCAGGCTGCATTTTCCGACAAGGTGTGCATTGATGAAGCCAGGCTGTTCATGGGGGAATGGGCGGCCGCTTTCGGTCGACAGGAAGCAACACCTCCGGCGCATTCATGGGCGTGGCGCCGACCGGCAAGCGGGTCGAAATCCGGTACATGGACTTCTGGAAGGTCCTGGACGGAAAGATCGTGGAAAACTGGGTGATGGTCGATTTTCCGCATGTGCTTGCACAACTCGGCGTCGACATTTTCGGCGGAGAAGGCTGGGAGGCGTACGATACAGGCGACCGCGTTCCACCACGAAGGGACCAGGCAAATGGCAATTGAATTTCTCAAGACGGGACGTTCCGAGAAACAGCGGTCGGAGGACGATTTCCGGGTCCGTACGGTCGTTGAAAACACACTCAAGGACATCGAGCATCGCGGAGACGCGGCTGTCAGGGAACTCAGCAGGAAATTCGACAGCTACGATCCGGCATCTTTCCGGCTTTCTTCCTCCGACATCGAGGCAGCAGTTCAGAAGGTCTCTGCCAGGGACATGGAAGACATCCGCTTTGCGCAAGCGCAGATCCGTCGCTTTGCCGAGGCACAACGCGCGTCGATTACCGATATCGAAGTCGAAACGCTTCCTGGCGTCATTCTTGGTCACCGCAACATAGCCGTCCAGTCCGTCGGCTGTTACGTCCCTGGTGGGAAATTTCCGATGGTGGCGTCGGCCCACATGTCGGTGCTGACGGCGAGCGTCGCCGGTGTTCCGAGAATCGTCGCGTCAGCCCCGCCCCGCGATGGCAGTCCGCATCCGGCCATCGTGGCCGCAATGCACCTCGGAGGCGCGCACGAGATCTATTGCCTCGGCGGGATCCAGGCTGTCGGGGCCATGGCGCTCGGAACGGAAAGCATCGATCCGGTTCACATGCTGGTCGGCCCGGGAAACGCGTTCGTTGCCGAAGCCAAACGCCAATTGTTCGGCCGCGTGGGTATCGATCTCTTTGCGGGCCCAACCGAGACGATGATCATCGCCGACAGGACCGTTGATGCCGAACTCTGTGCGACCGACTTGCTTGGCCAGGCGGAACACGGCTACGATTCCCCTGCCGTCCTGATCACGAATGACCGGGAACTCGCAATGCGGACAATGGCGGAGATCGATCGTATCCTGGACATCCTGCCCACCGCGGACACGGCCGGGGTCAGCTGGCGCGATTACGGACAGGTTATCGTTTGCAGCGGTTATGAAGAGATGCTCGAGGTCGCCAATGACCTTGCATTCGAACATGTTCAGGTCATGACCGATCGCGACCAATGGTTCCTGGACCACCTGACATGTTACGGTGCGCTGTTCCTGGGTCCGCGCACCAACGTATCCAACGGAGACAAGGTGATCGGAACCAACCACACGCTACCGACCCGCCGCGCCGGACGTTACACGGGCGGACTCTGGGTCGGCAAATTCCTGAAAACGCACAGCTACCAGAAGATCATGACCGATGCCGCGGCGGCGGACGTCGGAGCCGTTTGCTCCCGCCTTTGCATCCTGGAAGGATTCGTCGGACATGCGGAACAGGCCAACGTCCGCATTCGCCGTTATGGCGGCCGGAACATTCCGTATGGAGCCGCCGCTGAATGATCTCCCGAATGGCGTACACCCGGACTGTTCCCGATCGGCGGATCCCGGAACCGTGCCGCGGTTTCCGGAATCTGGTTTCGGGGTGGCCCATTCGCACCCCCGTCATCCGCGATCGGTTCAATTCCGACGCGAATGCGCCGGTTCGCCTTCACCACTCGTTTGTAGTGCCGCTGACGAGGAGTTCGTCGACTTGACCCTTCACGGGCTGCAAGCGGCAGTTTCCGGCCTCGAACCGCAAGACGCCATCGTCATTGCCGGCCCGCAAGGTGATGGCAGGGTCGGGCACAGCGCAATCTTTACTGAATCCCTTCGAAATTCCCGCCTGGGCATTGCACCTCCGGTGCAAGGAACTACCATGTGCGGCCTCGACTTTCGGCGTACGCAGACAGGTCCAACTCCATGAACGGCATTTCGAAAACTCCGTCATTTCGCCTTGATGGCAGGACGGCGCTTGTTGCCGGAGGCACATCCGGGATCGGTCGTGGCGCCGCGTCCGCGTTGGCAGAATTCGGCGCCGACGTTACGGTCGCCGCGCGATCGACTGCCGGCCTCGCAGAAACCCATGACGCGATGATCAAGCACGGGCTTGTCGTGAGAACCATGGAACTTGACCTTGCCGATGTCGAAGCAATCGAGAGAATGGTCGGTGAGGCCGGACCCTTCGATATTCTGGTCAACTCGGCGGGAATTGCCCGACATGCTTCGGCGATCAGCGTGACTGCCGAGAGTTTTGACCTGGTCATGGCCGTCAATCTCCGGGGAGCTTTCTTCCTTGCCCAGGCTGTCGCGAAGGGGCTGATCGAGTCAGGACGTTCCGGTTCCCTGATCACGATTTCGTCCCAGATGGGTCATGTCGGAGGTGTCGACCGGTCGGTTTATTGCGCCTCCAAACATGCGGTCGAAGGTTTCACCAAGACCATGGCGATCGAGTGGGGTAAACACGGAATCAGGGTGAATACGATCTGCCCGACATTCGTACGTACGCCATTGACGGAGTCGACCTTCCTGGATCCGAACCGGGTTTCGTGGATCGAGGAAAAGATCAAGCTCGGTCGCGTCGGGCAGATCGAGGATGTCATGGGTGCCGTCGTGTTCCTGGCGTCGGACGCGTCGGCACTGGTTACCGGCTCCGCGCTGACAGTCGACGGCGGGTGGACGGCAGGGTGAGGTCGAAAGACAGGAAGCTTCCGGGCGCGTGCCCCGGGCGTGGCTCCGATCCCCGGATGTCGAGCCTGAGCGATTGACCGCCTCGACCCCGCCGCCGTTCCTCCGTCGCCCTCATTTCAAGGAAAGGACATTCGTATTGAGCCATCACAAGCGCGAGTACCGGGATCTTCCTGATTTCATCATCGGAATTACCCGGGACATCTGGGAGAACCGGAACATTTCCTCTCTCCGCGAATTGTACGCACCTGATGTCGTCATGTGTTCGCCGACGTCGATCGTTCGTGGAAACGAGGCGGTCATAAACGCGACCATGGCGACGCTGGCCGAGTTTCCCGACCGGTCCCTTCTCGGTGAAGACGTGATCTGGAGCGGGGAACGCGGGGCCGGCTTTCTGTCCTCGCACCGGTTGTTGTCCACGGCCACGCATCTCGGCCATGGATTCTACGGGAATTCGACCGGGAAGCGTTTCACCTATCGAATCATCGCCGATTGCCACGTCATGGCCGGGAAGTGGTGCATCGACGAAGAATGGCTCATTCGCGACCATGGGGCCATCGTCCGCCAACTCGGCAAGACACCAGAGGATTTCGCGAGAGAGCAGATCGTTCTGGAGGGTGGTCCCGGCAAGTCAACCTGCCCTGTCCGGCACCAGGATACCCTGGGCATCAAGTACAGCGGCAAAGGGAACGACAATCCCTTCGGAAAACACTACGCGGACATCCTGGGCGAGATCATGGACGGAAGCTTCTCGATCATCCCCAGGGAGTACGACCGCGCATGCCACCTCGAATACGCCGGTGGAATCACCGGCCACTCCCACGGAGATGCCGACAGGTTCTGGATGGGCGTTCGAAGCAGTTTTCCGGATGCGGAGTTTCGCATTGAGCACCAGATCGGCCGGCACGATGACAACATGCCGCCCCGGGCAGCACTGCGGTGGAGTCTGGTCGGCTCCCACGGCGGAACCGGTGCTTTCGGGCTCCCGACAGGCGTGACGGTTCACGTCATGGGCGCATGCCATGCGGAGTTCGGCCCGTGGGGCCTCCGCAGGGAGTACGTGCTCATCGACGAGGTGTCGATCTGGAAGCAGATTCTGATTTCTTCGGAAGGAGATTGAGCGGAACCGGATGCCACGAACCGGTCGCACGGGAGCGAGCCCCGCGGGTTTCCCGTTTCCGGAATTTTCGCCGTGCAACCATGCAACAGTGTCTCGGGCAGGACTTGGGCCCATGGTCGCGTCGCCTCTTGCGCGCCGCACCGCCGGCTTCGGCCACCCGCACGGGACCCGGCCAGAGCCATATTCCGGAAACAGGTGGGAAATCGCCGCGAATTGAATTGGCGTGTTCTTTTCCGCGGCAGCCGGTCTCGTTTCGCGGCGACGCGGTTCGTCGTCGAGTGGACCGGCAGGAACGTGGAGTGGGAATTCCGGATGCCGACGACGATCATCCTTGCAGACATCACGGCCATCGTCGCCGGAACGGGCATTCGATCTGCATTGGGCGACCCGGCTGGCAAGGGGTTACGTCCATGCGGGACGGACAACGGGTCTTCGCGCAACTCCGCCCCGGTGGTCTGAATTGCGCTTGTGCCTGTGCGCCAGCCCTCTTGCATTGCCTTGTTTCCTCGCGCTTCATATAGTGCCGCGCTGAATCCGCGCAGCGGTTCGGGAGCTGTCCCTGCCGGTGCACGGCGGACACTGTCATTCAAGCGCCCATCGGGTAAAATGCCGGGCATGAAACGGCTCTCATCGTCCGGGAATCCAGGCAGTCGGAAAGCGGGATGGAGACACCTTTAGGCAATGGCTCTTTCACTCCAAGCGCCCCGCAGGACCAGGACATGAACATGACGGGAGACACCATGGGACCAGTCGACGTTGAAACCCGGATCGTCAGATACGGTACGCTCAAGCCGTGCCGGACGGCATTCATTGACGCCCACACGCCGGGCTCCGACCAAAAGGAAAATTTTGCCATCGTGGGCGGGGGTGTATCGGAGAATCCCGACCAGCACGTGCATATCGTCGACACGCCCGGCTTCAATATCGGTGCGGCGGGACAGCCGCCGAAGTGCCGGAATTCACTCCATTCGCATCGAACGGCAGAAGTGTTTTTCGTCCTCAAGGGACGTTGGAGGTTTTTCTGGGGACGCTGGGGAACCGCGGGTGAAGTCACGCTCGAAGAAGGGGATATCTTCAACATTCCGACCGGGATCTTCCGTGGATTCGAAAACATCGGCGCCGATTACGGAATGCTCATGGCGATACTCGGCGGTGACGATGCCGGCGGAGGCGTGATCTGGGCACCCCAGGTCATAGAGGACGCAGCCAGTCACGGCCTGGTGCTGGCGGAAACGGGCCGCCTGTACGACACGAGGAAAGGCGAATCCCCGCCGCACGGCACACCGCCGATGAAACCCCTGACCGACGGCGAGTTGGCGGGCTTTCCGGAGTTCAAGACCAGCGAAGTCGTTCCACGTTTTGTCGCCAGGTATTGGGACATGGTGGCGCTTTCCGACCGGGAACCGGCAAAGGTCATCGGTCCGGATGCCTTGCTTCGCGACCGACCCGGCTTCGAGATCGATTTTCTCTCCCGTCAATCCGGGAATGTCGCGCCCTCGCTGACCGACCGTCACGAAGTCCTGATGGTCATGCGCGGGCACTGGTGCCTCACCTGGGACGATTCAGAGGAAATTCTCGCGCCGGGTGATTCCTGTGCAGTTCCGCCGGGAGTGACGCGAGGTCTCGCACCGTCGATGTCGGGCGAGTCCAGCCTGTTCAGGGTCAGAAGTACGGACGACCCGGCTGGCCCTACCCATTGGATGTAACCGGACGGCGACCGCCGGCAATACACCGCATTGAGGAGACCTTGTCATGGCTTCGATCCTGACGACGCATGTTGGCTCGCTTCCACGATCCCAGGATGTGGTTGATTACCTTTTTGCCCGCGAAAACGGCGAAGAGATCGATTTGGCGGCGTTTGATCAATGCATGAAAGCGGCATGTTCCGAGACGGTTCGCCGGCAGGTCGAAGCGGGAATCGACATCGTTTCCGATGGCGAGACTTCCAAGATCTCATATTCCACCTATGTCAAGGACCGATACTCGGGTTTTTCGGGAGACAGTCCTCGCCAGCCCCCCGAGGACCTCAAACGGTTTCCGCAGTTTCTCAAACGGCTGGCGGATTCAGGAGGGACCGCGAAATATTCGAGGCCGCGTTGCACCGGCCCGGTGGTTGCAGGGGATCAGCAGGACCTGCACAAGGACATCGCCAACCTGAAGGCTGCAATGTCCGCACACCGTGCCCGCGACGGCTTCATGAATGCCGCCTCGCCCGGAGTCGTGTCGCTGTTCCTGCCGAATGACTACTATCCGAGTCGTGGCGCGTATCTCTCGGCCCTTGCCGAAGCCATGCGTGAGGAATACCGCATCATCATCGAGTCCGGACTGTTGCTTCAACTGGACTGTCCGGATCTCGCGCTGTCGCGGCACATGCAGTTCCAGGATCTCACGGACGAGGAGTTCGTGCGCATTGCGGAGACCAACGTCGAGGCCCTGAACCACGCGCTGGCCGATTTGCCCCCGGAGCGAATTCGCGTCCACATTTGCTGGGGGAACTACGAGGGGCCCCATGTCTGCGACATCCCGATGGACGCGGTTTTCTCGACGCTGATGAAAACACGGTCGCGGTTTGTCCTCTTCGAGACATCGAATCCCAGGCATGCCCACGAATGGGAGGTGTTCGTCGAGCGGAAATCGGAGATTCCCGACGACAAGGTCCTCGTCCCCGGAGTCATCGACAGTACGACGAATTTCGTCGAGCATCCCAGCCTCGTGGCCCAGAGGATCGAGCGGTTCGTCGAAATTGTCGGCGCCGAACGGGTAATTGCCGGATCCGACTGCGGGTTTGGTACATTTGCGGGCTTCGGCGCCATCGATCCCGAAATCGCCTTTGCCAAGCTGCAATCGCTGTCAGACGGTGCCCGGATCGCCTCGGGATCGTCCTGTTGACAACCGGCCCGGCATGAACCGGTATCACGGCTTCGGGTTCTCCAGCCGCCCCGACCCCGATACCCGCGAATGCCGTGCATTGACCATGAATGCCCGCAGCCCGCGCTCACGATCTCCCGCAATTCGGCCGTAACTGAAATCCCGCCGAATGTTCCGCAGGCGGCCTGAAACGACCCGACCTCAATGGCGACGGCATCTGCAAGGTCAAGTCCCGCATCTGCCAGGGCTGTCGCGTTTGGATTTTTCCGCGTTCAACATCCTTTGCAAGGCTTGATGCGAAGCTGACGCGTTTCAGAAGGAAATCACTGTCCCAACCGGCCCTCTTCAGCCTGCCGCGCATCGATTGCTTCCTGGCTGTTGGCGTGATCCGCGCCAGGTTCAGCGCCATCTTCCGCATCAGCGCCAGGTTCTCGGGACCGTCATTCTTCCGGTTGTGCAGGCTGTCCTCTCCCATGGTCACGTCCAGGACCCGGTGGAGGGAGTTTTCCACGGCCCGATGCGCCCGCACCGTCCTGAGGAACCGCTCCGGATCGAGCCTTTCGCTGAGAAGGAAGACGCGGGTCTCGGTGCTCCGTTCCCCCTTGATCTCCCGTGTGGAGGTGACCTTCCCGACGGCCTGCAGGCCTGGCCAGTGATGCAGGTCCACCAGCGTGTCGATGTCGTGGCAGACGATGGCCTCGCGGATCTCGATGCGCCCGTGACCCTTGTCCACGCCATTGAAACAGAGCATCTTTTCCGCGTTCTCCGGCTCCGCCATGTGGAGCTGTCGACATCGTCGTGAAGCGTCTCCTGATTGCCCTTGGCCAGGACGTAGGCGCCGCCCTTGGCCGTGACCGTCTCCGCGGTCGCCTGCTATGTGTGCATGGTGCCGACGCTCACCGTGCTGCCTTCGATGTCGAGAAGCTCCAGAAGCGCAGGCATCGCCGTGATCTTGTTGGACTTGCCGTCGATCGCGATCATGTCCGGACCGAGCCGCCCGGCCCGGTCCGCGGCAAGGCGGAGGAGCGCCCTGACCAGGCAGTCAGGGTCGAGAATCCTGAACAGCGCCGAGAAGGCGTCGTGGCCCGGGATGCCGTGTTCGAGCGTCATGACGCGGCAGAGGAATTGTTCTTTCGAACGGTCGAAAAGTTCCATGTCGGTGCATGCCTGGCCTCCGCAAATCACGCACAGAAGCGCGATCATCAGCATTTCATGGGGATTGTGACGGGCCGCGTTGCTGGTCCGGGGGTCTTCCACCCCGTCGAAAATTGGTGCGAAGTCCTGCATTGTCCTGCTTCATCCCTGCCTCAGGTTGTTGTTTTTGAACAGGGAATCGTGCAATCACTCGGAAGCCAGGAGGAAATATTTTCAAACGCGTTGCTCTGCCGAATCTGCCAAAAATTTATGGAGTGACCGCGTGTCGTTTGCGGCCCGAACTCGAGGTGCGACTGCACGCCCCGGCCCCATGTGTTCCTGCAATGTCGGCGAATCCGCTGGTTTTGACATCCACCGGACATGCTGCAACAGTGCGACGATCCGCGGGTCGGGGAATCTCCCGAATGCGGGGATCGAAACGTGGGCCATGTGCTTCCTCGCTCAAGCGAAAGTGACGCGCGATGCCGATACCTGATCCCATCCGCAAGGCCATCCGCCACGCCCGGCACCAGACGGAAGAATCCCTCATCGAGGCTCTCATCGAAGAAGCCGATATTCCTGAAAGCCTTCGCGCCAGGGCGTTCGAACGCGCGGTGGATCTCATCGAGTCGATCCGGCGCGACGGGCAGCACGGGTTCATGGATGATTTTCTCGCGGAATACGGGCTTTCCACCGACGAAGGCATCGCGCTGATGTGTCTCGCAGAAGCCATGTTGCGGGTCCCGGATGCGGCGACAGTCGATGCATTGATCGAAGACAAGATCGCACCATCGAAATGGAGCGAGCATCTCGGCAAATCCAGTTCGGCTTTGGTCAACGCGTCAACCTGGGCACTCATGCTCACCGGCAAGACACTCGCTGACGACGGTGACGGAATCGCGGCCACAATGCGTGCGGTGTTGAAGCGCCTCGGCGAGCCGGTCATTCGCTCCGCAATCAGGCGGGCCATGCGGGAAATGGGCCGCCAGTTCGTCCTCGGACAGGACATAGACCAGGCCCTGTCTCGAGGCAGGACAAGGACTGGCCAAGGGTTTACCTACTCCTTCGACATGCTCGGGGAAGCTGCGTTGACGGCCACCGATGCCGAAAGGTACTTCACGTCCTATTCCGTTGCCATCTCCCGCATCGCGTCTGCCTGTCACGGCTCCGATCCTGCCCGCAATCCGGGCATCTCCATCAAGCTCTCGGCCCTGCACCCCAGGTTCGAAGTGTCGCAGCATGGGCGCGTCACGGGCGAACTCTTGGAAACCGTTGCCTTGCTGGCCCGGCAGGCTTGCGATGCGGGGATGGGATTGAACATCGATGCCGAAGAGGCCGATCGCCTGGAATTGACCCTCGACGTGGCCGAAGCCGTTTTGAGGGATCCGTACTTCGGGGGCTGGGACGGATTCGGAATGGTTGTCCAGGCATACGGCAAGCGGGCCGGGCCGGTAATCGACTGGCTCGCTTCACTTGCAAACGAGCTTGATTGCAGGTTGATGGTTCGATTGGTCAAGGGCGCATACTGGGATACGGAGATCAAGCGCGCCCAGGTTGATGGCCTGTCCAGTTTTCCTGTCTTTACACGCAAGGCGGCAACCGACGTCAGTTATCTTTGTTGCGCCGCAAAACTCATGCGGCTGACCGATCGGGTCTACCCGCAATTCGCCACGCACAACGCCGGCACGATCGCGGCAATTCTGGAAATGGCGACAGCTGCCGACGCCTTCGAATTCCAGCGGCTCCATGGAATGGGAGAGGCTCTGCACGATCTCGTTCGTTCACGAGAGGGTACGCGATGCCGAATTTATGCACCCGTCGGCAAGCACCGGGACCTCCTCGCCTACCTTGTTCGACGCCTGCTTGAGAACGGCGCGAACAGCTCCTTCGTCAACCAGATCGTTGATCGGGCCATCGAGTCAAGGACGATCGCATCAGATCCGTTCTCGGTTCTCGATTTCGCCGCAAGGCATGAGGCCGTGATCGATCCTCCCGCGATCTACGCACCCGAACGATCGAACTCGAAAGGGTGGGACCTGGCCGATTTCGATGAACTGGCCCGTATCGCGAACGGGCGGGACCCGTTCGCGACGACAACCTGGGAAGTCGGGCCGGTTTTGGCCAGCGAACCCACGGGCAAAAACTGGCGCGAGGTCCGGAATCCTTCGCTTCCGGACGAGGTCGTCGGCCGGGTCCTGATGAGCACCGGAACAGATGTGGACGCGGCCCTCGACGCGGCAGGAACCTGGGACATCCCGGTCGAAAGACGCGCGCGGATCCTGGTGCGGGCATCGGAACTCTATGAAGAGAACTTCGGCGAAGTGTTTTCTATCCTCGCGCGGGAGGCCGGTAAGACACCCCTCGACGCCGTGGCCGAATTGAGGGAGGCGGTCGATTTCCTTCGTTATTACGCCGCAAGGAGCCTCGAGCTTGTCGATCCGCCCCGCGGGAGGTCGTCGGCCGGGTCATGAGCATCCTGGTGCGGGCATCGGAACTCTATGAAGAGAACTTCGGCGAAGTGTTTTCTATCCTCGCGCGGGAGGCCGGTAAGACACCCCTCGACGCCGTGGCCGAATTGAGGGAGGCGGTCGATTTCCTGCGTTATTACGCCGCAAGGAGCCTCGAGCTTGTCGATCCGCCCCGCGGGATCATCACTTGCATCTCGCCCTGGAATTTTCCCCTCGCCATCTTCACAGGCCAGGTCGCGGCGGCGCTCGCTGCCGGCAATGGCGTTCTGGCAAAACCGGCGGAAACAACCGGGATCATCGCAGCACTTGCGGTCAGCCTGATGCACAAGGCCGGTGTCCCGCGGAATGTTCTTCAACTGCTGCCCGGCGAAGGCAAGACTGTCGGAACGAGGTTGTGCTCCGCCCCCCGGATTGACGGTGTCTGTTTCACCGGGTCAACCATGACCGCGCAGGCCATAAACCGGCGGATGAGCACATGCCTCGACCCGGAGGCGCCGCTGATCGCGGAGACGGGCGGACTGAACGCGATGATTGTCGACAGCACGGCCTTGCCGGAACAGGCAATCCGCGACATCGTGACATCGGCATTCCAGTCGGCGGGCCAGCGGTGTTCCGCCTTGCGGATGGTCTACTTTCAGCGGGAAATCTCCAAACCGTTCCTGGACATGCTCCATGGTGCGATGGACGAACTCGTCGTGGGGAATCCGTGGGATTTCGACACGGATGTCGGTCCGGTCATCGAATCCAACGCGCGGGCAAGGATTCTTGCCTATATCAACGAAGCAGGATCTGCCGGGCGCGTCCGAAAGTCGCTTGCGGTTCCGCACGTCGGCACGTTCGTCGGGCCGACCTTGATCGAGGTCGACGGGATTCTCGACCTTGGAGAGGAGATCTTCGGTCCCGTTCTGCACTACGCCGTTTTCGAACTCGATGAACTCGATGCGGTTGTCGAGGACATCAACGCGACCGGTTACGGACTGACCTTCGGGGTCCACTCACGAATTGACGCCAGGATCGACCACATCCTTTCCCGAGTGAAGGCCGGAAACATATACGTCAACCGAAACCAGATCGGCGCCGTAGTCGGATCGCAGCCGTTCGGCGGGCACGGGCTTTCGGGAACCGGGCCGAAGGCCGGCGGACCCGCATATGTCCGCCGGCTGACGAAGCCGCCTGGGCCCGAGGCGGTTTCGGCTACCGGAACGGCGGTCCGCACCGAAGCAGTGCAAAATCGCATCGATGCCGCCCGGGTCCGTGCCGGCAGTTCCGGGGCGGAACTGGATTCCATGCTCCTTCCCGGTCCAACCGGTGAATCCAATCGCCTGTCCGTCGTCGGGCGCGGCGTCGTCCTGTGTCTTGGGCCAACGGCGTCGATCGCAAGGAAGCAGGCACGGCTCGCGGAAGACAATGGATGCACTGCCGTTGTCGTTGCGCCCGGCACGGGTGAGAAACTCGGGCTCAACGGTGTTCTCGACCTGTCGGCGCTCGAATGGCTATCCGGAATCGACGCAGTCGTCCTCTCGGGCGACAAACGCCTCCAGCGGACCGCACGAATACATCTTGCCGCGAGGCCCGGCCCGCTTGTTCCACTGATTACCGGAGCGATGGCTGAGCATTTTCGCTTCGAAAGGCATGTCTGTATCGACACGACCGCTGCCGGTGGAAACGCCAGCCTGCTGTCACAGACGAGTTGAGGATGCCGGCGTTGCCTGCCGGATTTCCAAAATCCGGACCGGCGCATGAATTTCGGTCCGGTTCGGGCGCCTTGCAGTACGGCGCCTTCAGTCGGGCACCTCATCGACGCCGCTTCCGCCCAGGGGATGACAACGCAGGATGCGCCGAATGGCCAACCAGCTGCCGCGAATTCCTCCGTGTTTGCGTAATGCTTCAAGGGCGTAAACCGAGCAACTCGGTTGGAACCGGCAGTGCCAGCCGACATATGGGCTGAGCACGAGGCGATAGGCGTGTACCGGGATGGACAGCACCCTTGCGAGCGGGCTCACCGCGGCCGCTCCCTGCCCAGGTGCACCTTTTCGACGGCATGGCGCAGATCCGCAAGCAATTGGTCGAAGCGGCAGGTTGCGGTTGTCACCGGTTTTCCGATCAGAACATAGTCCCAGCCGGACCGGCCGACGTCGCCGAGAACAATGCGCGCAGCCTCCCTCAATCGTCGCCGGGAACGATTCCTGGCAACGGCATTTCCGACCTTGCGCGAACACGTGAGGCCCAACCTGACATCCGGCAGCCCGTCTCGCCTGTCGCGCGCCTGAACGATGACGCTTCCTGTCTGAAACCATCGTGCCCGGCTCGCGGCCCGAAAGTCACGTCGATGGCGGATGGTAACCAATGAACGCACCAGCTTTCCTGCCAGCATGCGACAGACCTGTCGGGGAGCGGAACGGAAAGGGCGGCGATACGGATCCCGGGATCAACCGGCGCGATCGCTGATCCTGATCATGCAGAGACCTTGCGGCGGCCCTTCGCCCTTCGCCTGTTGATGATGTGGCGCCCTGCCCGGGTCGCCATGCGCGAGCGAAATCCATGGCGGCGCTTACGAACACGGTTGCTCGGTTGAAATGTCCGTTTCATTGCAATTCCCCGTTCAGCCAGGCCGTCGTGCGGAAAGTCCCGAGCCCGTCGCTACAAGGCCTCGCCTCTAGCTATCGGGATTGTCCTTGTCAACGGAGTTTGCGAATTCATCCGGGCCGGACAGGGAACCATGGTTCAGGAAGAATGTCCCATGCCGGTATTCCGGTTCGAATTCAGCGAGGACTCGTCGCTTTCCGCGGCGATCCCGCAAACTTCCCGTGCGCGAACGAATGCACGTTCAAAATGACCGCCGCATGGTGAGGTGCCCCCATTGCGTGGAGTCGTCTGCCCGTTATGTCCGGTGTGGCTCGTCGCGGTCGATCTTTCCCGGGAAGCCGTGGCCTGTCGCACGAAGCCGCCATGACGCGACCAGTCGCACAATGACGTGACGTTGTCATCATCGCGTTCAGTCGAGTCCAGCCAGGAGCGCGTCCTGCGGAAATTCTGGACCTGGCGGGGGCAAGCCGGACGACGGTATTCACCCGTCGCGCACCTCGTTACCGATCCGCTCCGCGAGATCCGGAACGAGCGGCCGTGAGATCGACAATCGGTTCGGAGGCGGTATCCCGGCACCAGATTCCGCGCCTCCTCATCCATCCGGGTCATGGCGATTGACTGTAACTATTCGCCATGATTCCCTAAATGTGGATACGACCGGACATCTGTGCGTTCGGCCTGGCGCAGCCTGGTGTATTCCTCGAAGGTTTCGGCGACCGGCGCAGGCTGCCAATCCAAGAGCGCAAGGCGAAAGCTCGGCCGTTCGGAAATCCGCCGGAACCAGGCCTGAAGGTGCGGTGTCCTTTCAAACGGCCAGTCCATCAGCCTGAACCGGTGGACGTTCGGCATCCAGGCGATGTCACTCAGCGTAAACTCCAGGCCTTCCAGACAGGCCCGACCGTCGGACAAGAGCCGGTCGAGATATCGAAATCCTTCGTCGGTTCTGGCGATTGCATCGTTAAGCCGGCAGGGGTCAAAGCCGTTTGCAAAATCAATCCGGAACTGGCGCAGCGATTTGTTCTGATGTGACATCTGGAACGCGTCGGCGGCCTCGGGCGACGGTGGCGGGCCGGCGCGGAACAGGAACTCGAAGGTCAACAGCTTCAGGTCCGGCTGCGCGGCATCTGCCAGGGCCAGGAGCCTTCCCGAGCCGGTTCGTGCCAGCGGGCTGTCGCCCCCCGCGACATGGCCGATGATATCAATCGATTCGATGTAGAGCCGCCCATCGTCGACCAATGCCGGAACCAGACCCTTGGGGTGGATTCGCTGATATTCCGGCGTCGCGTGTTCATTTTTTTCAAGATCGACGAGGTGACTTTCGTATTCCTTGCCGCTTTCGGCCAGCGCGATCCGAACGCGCTGGGAGCAACTGGACATCGGTGCGTGCCATAGGTGTATCCCGCTGAGTGACTTGAGCGCCTGATCCATTGGTTCGATCTGGGGCATCCTGAAATCCTCCTGGCTTCGCGCATCTCAGCCCTGGAACTGGCGAATGGCAGTGACGAAAATGTCATACTCTATTGATAAAAAGAAATAAAACTGCAGGTTCGACAGTTCTTCTCGTGACGACCGGCAGTAAGTCTCCGAATTCCTCCCGTCAAAACCTTGATGATGTACGGCATGAACCAGATGTGTGTCGACGCATCGAGGAGGAATCACGTCAACGGCGCCGACTCCACGCATCAACGGCCCATCCATCCGCCGTCCACGGTGAGTATGGCTCCATGGACGTAGTCCGATGCCGCGGAAGCCAGAAACACTGCGGGTCCTCCGAAATCCTCGGGTGTTCCCCAGCGTTGGGCAGGAATACGCCCGAGAATTGCCCGGTAGCGGTCCGTGTCGTTCCGGAGCGCCTCCGTATTGTCCGTGGCAGTGTAGCCGGGGGCAATGGCATTCACGTTGACGCCCTTGCCTGCCCATTCATTGGCGAACGCCATGGTCAGTTGACCGATCCCGCCCTTTGACGCCGCGTACCCCGGGACATTGATTCCGCCCTGGAAAGTCAACACCGATGCCGTGAAGATGATCTTTCCCGAACCCCTCGTGACCATGGATCCGCCGAGCTCCCGTGTCAGGACGAACTGGGACGAAAGATTGACCTCGATCACCTCGTCCCAATACTCGTCTGGATGCTCGGCGGCCGGGTGGCGCCGGATGATGCCGGCATTGTTGACGAGGATGTCAATAACCGGGTGATCGGCGCGCACCTGCCCTGCGAATGCGTGAACCGCCGCTCGGTCGGCGAAATCGCATCGATAGGCAATAAACTGCCGTCCCATACCCCTGATTGCATCACCTGCATCCCCTCCGTGATCCTCCATCGAGGCACTCACGCCGATGATGTCCGCGCCAGCACCGGCGAGAGCCTCCGCCATGCCGCGGCCAATGCCGCGACGGGCTCCGGTGACGAGCGCGGTCTTCCCGGATAGATTGAACAGTTCGGACACGTCGTTCATTTCAGTTCTGCCTGATCAGTGTTTTCATCAAACCCGGAATCTCCGGGAGTTCGTGGAATGCGTCGGCGATTCCCAACAACGGTCGAACACTGGTGATCAGCAGTTCCACGGCAATTCCGGAGGCGAGCCATTCAACCGCCCCGTCGAAATCCCTCCATCCATAGACCCGTGCATCGACCTTCTCGAGTTCACGCTCGAAGAATCCAAACAGATATATCGGGGGTTCGCCGGCAAAACTAGCAAACATGCAGGTTCGGTCGCATTCTGCATCGGGCTGCCGGGACCGTGCCTGGCAGGCCAACTCCCTTCGTTGGCCACGCGGGACGTTGAATTCCTCGAACTGTTCGGGCCCCGGCACCGGATGCAGGCCGGCAGAATTGGTGAAATTTTTTCGAATTGAAAACTCTCGATATAGGCAAAGCATGACGGATCGGGAATGGACACCTCGAGGCATCGCCGGGACAGCCATAGGAATCGGCCAATCCTCAGCTGTCATTCCGGTGGGAACCCGAATTCGAATTGTGGTATGACCGGTTGGGTCGGCGGGGTAGTATCGTACCGTGCGCCAAAGGGGTCGGGCGGCGCGGTCAACCCGGTACGTAGCGCACATGTGACGGAGGAAAACATGGTGGACGAAAAACCAAAGGGAGGGCTGCAACCAGGCAAGCTGATGCCGCTTGCAGTGATTGTGGTCGTTGCAATTATCGGGTTCTTTACGCTCCGTGACTTCCTGACCTTCGAGACGCTGCGCAACAACAGCGAACGCCTGACGTCATGGAGAGATTCGAACTACGCACTCGCAGCCGCCTCTTATGTCCTTTTTTATGCTGTTGTCGTCGCGTTTTCTCTTCCGGGAGGCGCCATCATGACTCTCGCTGGCGGGTTCGTTTTCGGTATCGTCGTCGGCGCTCCCCTGACCGTCATCGCTGCCACCCTGGGTGCCACGGCGATTTTTCTTGCTGCCAAGACCGGACTCGGGGACGTCCTCTACGCAAGACTGCAGAAAAAGGCGGACGATCCGGGGATGCTGAACAAGATCGAGGACGGCCTCCGGAAGAACGAGGTCAGCTATCTCCTGCTCATGCGGCTGGTCCCTGCAATTCCGTTCTTTTTGGCGAATATCGCCCCGGCATTCCTCGGCGTCCGTCTCCGGAATTTCGTCCTGACGACATTCTTTGGCATCATCCCCGGTACCGTGGTCTACAGTTCCGTCGGCGCCGGATTGGGAGAGGTGTTCGCCCGTGGCGAAACCCCGAATCTCGGTATCATCTTCGAATGGCATATCCTGGGTCCGATCCTCGGCCTCTGTGCCCTCGCGGCGATGCCGATCGTGATCAATTACTTCCGGGATCGCAACAAGCCTGCAGGTGCGTCTTGAAAACCGCGATCAAGACCGACGTATGCGTCATCGGCGGAGGCTCCGGGGGGCTGTCGTTCGCCGCGGGCGCTGTCCAGATGGGTGCCAGGGTCGTGCTTCTGGAAGGCCACAAGATGGGAGGCGATTGCCTCAACTACGGATGCGTGCCGTCCAAGGCGCTGATCGCCGCCGCAAAACACGCCCATGAAATGACCTCAGGAAGGCCCTTTGGCGTCGGCACTTCCACACCGGAAGTCGATTACGCGGCAGTCATGGAACATGTCGCCGATGTGATCCGGGGAATAGAACCACATGACAGTGTCGAGCGATTCCAGGGGCTCGGCGTCAATGTCATTACGGAATACGGCCGTTTTATCTCTCCCCGTGAAGTCGCGGCAGGTGATCATCGGATTCGCGCACGCCGCTTCGTGATCGCGACGGGATCGTCCCCATTGGTCCCTCCCATTCCGGGCCTGAGCGATACTCCTCACCTGACGAATGAAACCATCTTTTCCAATCGCGAAAAACCGGAACATCTGATCGTCATTGGCGCAGGACCGATCGGCCTGGAACTGGCCCAGGCGCACCGGCGCCTGGGTTGCCGCGTTACGGTGCTCGAAGGCCTGGTCGCGCTCGGCAATGACGACCCGGAGCTGACATCGACGGTGATCGACCGTATCCGGGCCGAAGGCGTCGAACTTCTTGAAGGCACATTCGTTTCCGAAGTCGAAGGAACCGAGGGCGATATCCGGATCAAGTCCGCTGACGGCACCGAATTCGAGGGTACACATCTCCTCGTTGCCGTCGGCCGGAAACCCAATACGGAGCGCCTCGATCTCGACAAGGCCGGTATCGGGATGTCCGGAAATGCCATTCGGGTCGACGCGTCGTTACGGACCAGCAACAAGAGAGCCTACGCAATCGGTGATGTCGCGGGTGGTTACCAGTTTACGCATGTTGCTGCCTACCACGCCAGCGTCATCATCAGGTCTGCCCTGTTCGGCTTGCCGTCAAGGGCCGGCGTCAACCACATTCCGTGGGCAACCTATACCGATCCGGAACTCGCCCATGTCGGTCTCGGCGAGGCCGATGCGACGGATAGGTACGGGTCGGGAATCGAAGTTGTCCGGTTTCCGTTCCATGACAATGATCGTGCCCGGGCGGAACGCGCGACCGAGGGCATGGTCAAGGTCGTGATTCACCGCGGCCGGCCGGTCGGAGCATCCATCGTCGGAAGACAGGCAGGGGAATTGATCCAGGTCTGGGCGCTCGCCATCGCAAGCCGGCTCAAGATGTCTGCTGTCGCGGGGATGATATCTCCGTATCCGACCCTTGGGGAAATCAACAAGCGGGTCGCCGGGCAGTACTTTGCCCCCCGGCTGTTCGAAAGCGCGCTGGTCAAGCGGGTCGTGAGGACCGTCCAACGCTTCGGGTAGCGACATGACGGATTTGACCAGTTTGTTTTCAGTGCCGGCCGCCGGGTCGACATGCAGGCACGTTCCCCAGGGGCCTGACGACGTGGTAAAGGGTCATTGATGGTCTTCAGGACTCTTTCCGGGCGATTTCTTCTTCTGACTCTGGCATTCGTTGTCCTGGCGGAGGTCCTGATACTGGTCCCGTCACTGGCCCGGTTTCGTGTGGACTTCCTTCAGGACAGGCTGGAGCGCTCACAAATGGCGTCGCTCGCGCTGCTGACGACGCCTACGGTCATGATCGATGACAATCTCGAAGCCGAACTGCTTGCAAACGCGGGTGTTCTGAACGTTGCGCTCAAGCGGGATCAAACCCGGGAGCTTTTTCTCTCGAGCCCGGTTCCGGGGCCAATCGAAGAAACCTTCGACATGCGAAACAGCTCATGGCCTCAGCTCACCTTGGACGCCATGAAAGTCCTCTGGCAGGGCGGGAGGAGGATCATTCGGGTCGTCGGGGAACCGGTCAGGAACGCCGGCGAAATGATCGACGTGATCATGGACGAGTCGACACTGCGTACAGCGATGCTCAACTTCGGACGCAATATTCTGGTGTTGTCCGCCGTGATTTCACTTGCGACTTCCCTGCTTCTTTTTCTCGCGGTTCAGTACCTCATGGTCCGTCCGATCAACCGATTGACGCGGGGCATGCTCCTCTACGCTGAACAACCGGAGGACGCCAGCCGCGTGATTACGCCCCGGGAGGGCGTGACAGAACTCCATGAGGCGGAACGCGCACTGCAGTCCATGCAGACCCAACTGAAAGATTCCCTGCTTCAGAAGGACCGGCTGGCAAATCTCGGGCAGGCTGTCTCCGACATCAACCACGATCTGCGCGGAATCCTCGGAATCGCAACCTTGCTGGTCGATCCGCTGAAAGAAAGTTCGGACCCCGATGTCAGCAGGAATGCGCCGAGACTCGTGCGCTCGCTTTCGCGCGCGGAGAGATTCTGCGAGAGCATGCTGCAGTACGCCAAGGGCGAGGAACCGCCCCTTCAACTGCAAGACATCGACCTCATGGATCTCCTGGAAGACGTGGTTGAGGGGGAACGGCTCGCGGCCGGAACGGCCATGGTCAAGATCGTTCTTGACGGTCCGAATTCGGCGTTTGCCAGGATTGACAAGGAACAGATTCACCGGGTAGCGGCCAACCTGATCCGAAACGCCCGCGAAGCACTTGCGGGGACCGGATGCCCGGGACGCATCACGATCGGAGTGACGGAGCGGCCGGACTCCTGGTCGCTGACCTTTGCCGATAACGGCCCCGGGATACCTTCTTCCGTCAAAGAAAGACTGTTCGTCCCGTTCATCAGCCGGAGTCGGGCCAAGGACGGCACTGGTCTGGGGCTGGCGATTTCGCGGGAATTGGTCCGCGGTCACGGCGGCGTGCTTGAACTTCTCGAGACCAGCGACAGCGGTTCCATCTTTCGCGTGTCGCTGCCAAAACCCGGTAACTGCCTTCAGGACTCGTGACTACGATCCGATCGGGCGCTTCCGCGAACGATTGCGCGGGGTAGTCCAAGGGCACCGCCTTCGGATCGGGGGCGAAACAATGCGGGCGGGAATTCCCGTGAGAATCTCAGGCATCGGTCACTGCACAGGGAACGGCTTCGCGGCAGTTCGTCAGCGTTCCCGAAACCGACTCCGTATCATCCCCAGGATTTCAAATGTCCGGTCGAGGATCGGGTCGGCGATGGCAGCAGCCCGGTTGCCGCCTTCAGCCAGAATCCGGTCAACCTCGGCCGGGTCGTCAAGCATCCTGCCCATGGCTTCCGAAATCGGGCGCAGGCGTGAGACCGCCAGTTCTGCCAATGCGGGCTTGAATTCGGAAAACGGTTTGCCGGCAAACTGCCGAAGCACTTCTGACTCGGTCATATCCGCCAGTGAGGCGTAAATTCGAACGAGGTTCCCCGCTTCCGGCCGACCGTCCAGCTCTCCGGGGGTTTCCGGAAGCGGAAACGGGTCTGTCCTGGCCTTGCGGATTTTCCGGCTGATCGCGTCCGGGCCATCGGTGAGATTAATGCGGCTCATGTCGGACGGGTCCGACTTCGACATTTTTCGACTTCCGTCCCTGAGGCTCATGATCCGCGTCGCCGAACCTTCGATCACCGGCTCCGGCTCGGGAAAGAACGCGACCCCGAAATCATGATTGAATTTCGCTGCAATGTCGCGCGCGAGTTCCACATGCTGTTTCTGATCTTCTCCGACCGGGACATGCGTCGCGTGGTATACGAGAATGTCTGCCGCCATCAGGGACGGATAGGCGAAGAGCCCGAGACTTACCCGTTCCGCGTTCTTGCCCGCCTTGTCCTTGAATTGCGTCATCCGGTTCATCCAGCCAAGACGGGCGACGCAATTGAAGATCCAGCCAAGTTCGGCATGGGCCGACACCTGGCTCTGGTTGAACAGAATCGATCGTTCGGGATCCAGGCCGCAGGCCATGAACGCCGCAGCCAGTTCCCGCGTATTGTGCGCCAGCTCGACCGGGTCCTGCCATACGGTGATCGCGTGCAGGTCCACCATGCAATAGACGGTTTCGATCCCGTCGTCCTGCATTTCGACGAAGCGTTTCACCGCGCCCAGGTAGTTTCCGAGTGTCAGGTTGCCGCTCGGCTGAATTCCGGAAAACACACGCGGAGTAAAATCGGATTTTTCCATGCTGCGGTTCCTGGCTTTCTGCGTTCGGTGGCGGGTTATCGACCGATAGGTTGATCAGGTCAACAGGCCAGACCGCCGGAATGCCATGCGGCGAACCGCACCAGGCACTCAAGGAAGGCCTGGACTCGAGCTTGTTCCCCGAGCATCAGACAGATGTTCCCTTCCTGCGGGAGCGTGATGATCTGTTTCTCGGATCCGTGTCCGGACAGGACCAGGTTCATGCGTTGGCACAATGAATAACAGTTTGGCTGGTCCCGGTAACAGAAGGCGGGTCGAGCCACTGGACGCAGAAATTTGATGAACTTGCAATCACGGCGGTTGCGGAACCGTCGGAATCCAGTGGTGTCGGAGACCCAGGAAAACGAAAAATGTCGGTCAGTATGAATTCTCGCTGCCTAACTGCCCTTTTGGGGCCCTTCCGGATCTCATGGCCAAGACTGGATTGCGTTGATTTGCGGTCGCTCATGTCGCCTTCGGCAAATGTGATGGTGCGCAAGCACCTTGAGTTCCCGTTGTGCCTGGCCAAGTTGGAACAGGGCGAAATTGACCCCCGTGTCGCAAATGCCACCGACGTACCGGAACTGGTCCCCCATTTGGAGCGCGGGTCGTCGCAACTACAGGGCGGGTAGCGCCGGCGCATCGCCAAGGGTCGCGCTCGTGTCCGCGAGTCGGCCGTGTTTCTGTTCGGCGAGTCGCTTTCGAACCTTGAAGTCAAGCCACGCACGCAGATGCGCAAGGTGATCAAACGCCAGCACGAGAGCCCGAGTGAGACCGCGCCTTATGTGAACCACGACCAGGGAGAGGTGAAGACGCCTGCAAACAAGGTCATGGTCATGCGCGCCGTCATCATCGAGCGGGAAGGCGCGCCTATCGAGGTCTTCGGGTGTCCCGCCGCCCAGTTCGTCGCCGGCTTTATCGGCACGCCAATGAAGAAATTTTTCCCGGTCAGGACGGCTCGGACGATTCTGGCCCGCAGTTCGCGCATGGTGCAATCAAAGTCACGTTGCCGCTGCATCTGGTCACGAGCGGTCTGAAGGAAGACCGGAAACTGAAGGTGGGCTTCCGGCCCGAACAGTTTTTCGTCATCGAGGACCCGTGTCGGGTCGACACGCGGTACCACGTTACCGCTACTGTCGAATTCACGAAAATACTGGGTAACGAGACGCTGATATTCTCACACCTCGCGAGGGATGACCGTGTCAGACGGTTTGCGCATTCGATGCAGGTCGAAGCCGGCAGAAACTGGAATTCGAACTGCTGGCCGACCAGATTCATGTATTCGATGGTGAAACCGGCCACGCGTTCGGGCGACGTTAGAGATTGCGTTTTGGATTTCCTCCTGAGAGGTTGGTTTGGCAAATTGAACGTTTCCGCTGGGCCGGCGCGGGCCTCTCTTGGTTGGCAGCGGTGCGAACCTTGAAAAAAGGGTGAGATTTCATGGCAAGCTGCCAATATGAGGACTTGTTGAGGACGGACCTGGGATGCGTCATCCGTGACACTCCGATGGTGGATACGCACGAGCATCTTGAGTTCGAGGGCTCATATACCGGCGATCCTCCTGACGTTCTTCAGAACCTTTTTCATTTCTATATGCACGACGACCTGATGTCGGCGGGTGCGACCACCGACGACATTTTGTTCCTGCAAGACAAATCCAACCCGGATATCGCAGCCCGGTTTGGCCGCATCGAAGGGTTCTGGCAGTCGGCTAAATTCACCGGTTATGCCGAAGCCACGCGACTGACCGCCAGGCAGGTCTTCGGCATCGAAGAGATGACCGCAAAAGCCCTCGAAGATGCTCAGGGCATCAACGAGGCAATCACCAGGCCGGGCGAACGTCGGCGGCTGATGCAGGAGGTGGCCAATCTCGACAGCACCCAGACCGATCACTTTGACCGCCACACACCCGCCGAAGCGCTGGGGCAGGAATTCTTTCTCTACGATATCAGCGCGACGCGGTTCTCTGATGGTGCGCCGGATATTGAGAACCTCCTGAATGAAACCGGCATCGAAGTGGCCGGGCTGGACAGTCTGCGAGAGGTGATCCGGACAATTTTCGATCAAAACGCCTGCCGCGCCGCTGCCGTGAAATCGCAGCACGCCTACAACAGAACCCTGAGGTGGCGGGCCCGCTCGGATGACGAAGCCGAAGTGGCCCTCGCATCCTGGCTTGCGAAGGGTCTCGAGACGACAATCGAGGATCGCCTGTGTCTTGGCGATTGGTGCATTGGGCAATTCGCGGAAAACTGCGCCCGGATGGACTTGCCATTCAAGGTGCATACCGGGTTTTATGCAGGTTCTGGCCATATGGTCACCGATCGCATCAAGCCCGGACATCTTTGTGCGCTGCTCCGTGCACATCCTGAAACCCGGTTCGTTCTGATGCATATCGGCTATCCCTATCAGAATGAATTGCTCGCTCTCACCAAGCACTTCCCGAACGCATATGTGGACCTGTGCTGGGCCTGGGCGATCAATCCTCTGTCAACGGCCAGTTTCGTGCGTGCACACATTCATTCGGCTCCGATCAACAAGCTGTTGGTCTTTGGTGGGGATACGCGGTTTCCGGCGGCTGTTGTCGGCTTTGCGGCCCAGGCGCGCATCTGGCTGAACAGGTCGCTGGCCCAAGAAATCCACAACGGTCTGCTCAGCGAAAGTGAAGCCATCGGCATCGCAAAGCGGTTCATGCGCGAAAACCAATACACGCTGTTCGACCTTGAACGGAAGAAAGCCGCGAATATGGCTGCGACTCCTGACGTGCTGAAAAGGCGACCCGGCCTGGAAGAGCGGCTGACCTTCAATGGAAGTGTCTGGCAACTCGCCGAGAACATAACGGAAATCTGGGACGCGTCCTAACCGGCCTTCGAATTCGCCAGTATCGTGTGGTAGCAGGGTCAACTCTCCGGGAATTGGTGTGCCTTTGAGTTGTCTTCCTGCATCTGCAGCGGGAATTTTCTCCCCGTGCATGCCGAGACCCCGTTTCTCGTGAAAAAAATCGCGACACTGCTGTCCCAACCGTAAGCGTTCTCTGTGAAGGTGCCACCGTATGTGCCGCCCGCAAGGGCGGCTTTCCAATGTTGGCCGGAAATCTGGTGCCGCACGGCCGCATTTCGGACTACATCGGCTGTTTCAATTCTTGTCATGCAAAAAAACGCGTCGAGCGACGATCATTGGAAATCGCTCGATCTGTGATAACTGTCCAAAGCCCCTGTACGCCCGCACACGGAAACCTTGATCCGCGTCAAGTACATTCCGGAAGCGGCGAAATGGAGCATTACCGTCCACCTCGGACATCGCACTATGCCTGTTCATTGCGAGCTGAAGGCGTTCAGTTCATCGAAGGAAGATTCAAGAAGAAACACAGACGGTGTCGTTTGTGTCAAGGAGCGTACATAGTCCATGAGATACAAGGACTCGGACGTGAATGTCAGCGTTCAACTCATGGCCGACGCTTTGGATGATCGTTTCGATGGGGCGTTGGCAGTCTCTGCAGATGCCGATCTCGATGAAACCGTTGAACGCACGCACCGTGAAAACACGAGGCAAGAATTCCAGACTGACGTTGTCACACGACCCGGTCGCATGAAAACGAATTCGAGGCCCCCACTTGCCGTAACGGTGGGACGGACTCGCGCGTTCGATACTACCCTGGGCGGTCATGTCCAGCGGCACGGAAATCCGCCGCCGAGCGCCCCGGGAACACGGGTTTGGGTATTCTCCCCTGCCCGACCGCGTCGGGGCGTACGATCATAGCCGGTTCAGGCGGTTCCGAGGCCGACTTTCGCGGTTTCCTCTTTCGCGGGACAAACGTGACCATGATCTGCGCACGGCTTCGAAAATTCGCCTTCACACCAACGGTTTGTCCCAAGAATCCTCACCGCCTCTTCAAGATTTTCACACGCTCGCCCTGGGCTCGCGTTTTCCTTCTTCATGGCTTGGTGGGTTCGGCCCGCCCCCTGAGGACCCCGACACGTCAACTTCGCATGTTGTTTGCCCCCGGTCTTCAATTCCCGGTTCGAACCGGGTCGCAAGACAAGTCGCCGGGCGTTCCGCCCACGTGGCCATCCCGACTGCAACATCATCTCAACAATCACGGGGAATCGGCCGATAACGCCATTTTGCTTGTACAGCACCTTGACCTTTCAGGGTTGATTCTATTGAACCCTCCGGGTTGACAGGACAGTGGACGGCATGGGCCATGCAGGACAACAACAAGAACCTTCTCCTCGCGACGGCGCTCAGTTTCCTGGTCATCTTTGCCTGGTTCCTGCTCTTCCCACCCGAGCCTTACGAGCCCGTGCCCGAGCCCGATCAGCAGGTAACCGACGCACCGGCAGGATCGACAGACGCTGGCGCCGGAACGGCAACGGCCCCGCCGGCGGACGGTACGCTTCCCGGCACCGTCGCCGCTCCCGATACGGCCCTGGCTGCTCGAATCCCGATCCGGACCGGGCGCCTGGACGGATCGATGTCCATCGTCGGCGGCAGGATCGACGATCTCGCACTCTCCGACTACAACGTGCGTCTCAACGATCCCTCCGAAAAGGTCGTCCTGTTGAGCCCCGCAGACAGCGTCGACCCCTACTATGTCCTTTATGGCTGGTCCCCGGGAGGCGACCTCGATTTCGAGGACGTGCCCGGGGCGAATACGCGCTGGGAGATCGAGTCCGGCACCAGCTTGAGTGAATCATCCCCGGTGACTCTCCGCTGGGACAACGGTCGCGGGCTCGTCTTCCGTCGCCAGATCGCGGTCGACGAGAACTACCTGTTCACGATCACGCAATCGGTGGAGAACAGCGGTAACAGTGCCGTTCGGCTGGCGCCGTACGGCATCGTCGCCCGCCATGGAGAGCCGGAGGTCATCGGCTTCTATATCCTGCATGAAGGTGTCGTGCGGTCGTCTGACGGAACGATCCAGGAAATCGACTATGACGACATGCCTGACCAGGAAATCGACCGCCGCGAGGCGGCCGCTGTCGACAGCATCGCCGTCGAAGAAAACGGGTGGGTCGGATTCACCGACAAGTACTGGATGACAACGCTGATCCCGCAACCGGGCCAGTCATTCACCTCCGTTTCGAAATACACCGCCAGGACCGATACCTACCAGACCGACATGCGATTGCCGGCACAGGAAATCCCGGCCGGCACGACAGCCCGGACGACGACAATGCTGTTCGCCGGGGCCAAGGAATACACCACGATCATCACGTACGAGCGGGATCTCGGAATCAACCAGTTCATCGATTCCATCGACTGGGGGTGGTTCTTTTTCCTGACCAAACCGATTTTCCAGCTGTTGCTCTGGCTGAACGGAATCGTCGGCAACATGGGATGGTCGATCATCTGCCTGACATTCGTCATCAAGGCGCTCCTGTTCCCGCTGGCCTACAAGTCCTACGTCTCGCTCGCGCGGATGAAGGAACTCCAGCCCGAAATGGAGAAGATCAAGGAGCGCGTCGGGGACGACCGGCAGAAGATGCAAAAGGAGATGATGGCGCTGTATCGGGACAAGAAGGTCAATCCGGCTTCCGGCTGCCTGCCGATCCTGCCCCAGATTCCGATATTTTTCTCCCTCTACAAGGTGCTGTTCGTCACGATCGAAATCCGGCATGCGCCGTTCATCGGCTGGATCGAGGACCTGTCCGCTCCAGACCCGACATCGATTCTCAACCTTTTCGGGTTGCTGCCGTGGGGAACGCCGGGACCCGAGAGCATCTTCTATCTCGTGTCGATCGGTGTTTATCCGGTCCTGATGGGGGTCAGCATGTGGATGCAGCAAAAGCTCAACCCGGCACCGACCGACAAGACCCAGGCGATGGTCTTCGCCTGGATGCCGTGGATGTTCATGTTCCTGCTCGGGAGCTTTGCCAGCGGGCTGGTCATTTACTGGGTTGCCAACAACATCATCACCTTTGTCCAGCAATATGCCATCATGCGCAGCCAGGGCGTCAAACCGGACGTTTTTGGCAATATCATCGCGGGATTCCGGCGCAGCAAAACCGAGAACCAGGGCCCGGTCTCGCGATGACCGGAACGGTCACGGAGCTCATTCGTCACCCCATCAAGTCCATTGGGCGCGAACTGCTCCGCTCGGTGCGACTCGAGGAAGGCCAGACGATGCCCTGGGACCGGACCTGGGCCATCGTCCACGAAGCATCGGGAATTTGCCGGGAAACCCGGGGCTGGCGGCCCGTCCAGAATTTTACCGTGACCGCGAGAACACCCGGACTTGCCGCGATCGAAGCTTCGGTGGACGTGTCAAGCAGCCGGGTCAAGCTCAGCCATCGCGAACTCGGAAAACTGGACATCGATCCCGATGACGAACTTGACGGGAAGCGGCTGGTCGACTGGATCAGGCCGCTGGTGCCGCATGGCCGCGCACAGCCGGTCGGGATCTATCGGGCGGGCGGCCGGGGCCTGACCGACACCGAGTTCCCCTCGGTTTCCATCAATTCACGCAACTCGCTGTCGGAGCTTTCCGAAATCGCCGGGCAGGACATCTCGTTGCACCGTTGGCGCGGGAACATATGGGTTGAGGGATTCGCGCCCCGGGAAGAGTTCGCCTGGGTCGGGAAGTCGATCAGGATCGGGAAGGCGGAACTCGATGTCGTCGACACCATCCAGCGATGCGAAGCCACTGCCGCCGATCCCGAGACCGGACAAAGAAATCTCGCCACGCTGGACCTGCTCGAGCGCAACTGGGGGCACAGGGATTTCGGAATCTATGCCAGGGTCGCCAGGGCGGGGGATGTGTCGGTCGGCGATACGGTCACGATCGCCGGATAATGGCTGATCCGGAAATGCGGTTCAGGCTCGCATCCGAACCCGCCAGGGAAGAACGTGAACGCGGGGCGCGGCTGTTTTCAGGACCGGCGACATTCGTGACCGGGGCGGCCGACCACGACGGCTTTCCCTCTCCCGACAGGATCGAGGTTTGTTTTGCCGGCCGCTCGAATGTCGGAAAATCACGTCTTGTCAACGCGTTGACTTCGAGAAAGTCGCTCGCTCGGATTTCGGGCACGCCGGGTCGAACCCAGCAGATCAATTTTTTTTCCCTCGGGGACAGGCATTACCTTGTCGATGTGCCCGGATACGGATTTGCGCGGGCCCCTCTCCGCTCGGTGAAGGAATGGCAGAGCCTGCTCAGGTCCTACCTCGCCGGGCGGGTGTCCCTTCGCCGCGTATTCCTGTTGATCGATGCACGGCATGGTCCCAAACCCCCGGACATCGAGATCATGGACCTCCTCGACCGTACGGCGGTGACGTTCCAGGCCATCCTGACCAAGACCGACAAGGTCACCCGGGAGGGACAGGAGTCCGCGTTCGAGAAGACCGCCCGTGCCCTCGAACATCATCCGGCAGCCTTCCCCGAAATCGTCCCGACATCAGCGGTTACGGGTTACGGGATCGATCGTCTTCGCTCGATCATCGCCGGGTTCGAGTGACGACTCAGTAACGGTTGAGCAGGCGGCGAAGGTAATCAAGTTCGGACTCCGGCCGGGTCCGATCATTCGAACGGCGCCGGATTTCCTCAAGAACCTCGCGCGACCGGTCATAGTATTCGCCGTCAGGCAATGCCCTTCCACCTGACACGGCCGAACCGTCTGCCCCGGTCTGGCGCCCCAGGGGATCCCTGGCCCGAAAGTCCCCGCCGTTCTGCTGGCCCCCGTTGTCGCCGACGTTTTCGCCCTGGGCGCGGCTGCGTCGGGCTTCCTGGATCTCGCGCAATCCCTGGCGAAGCGCCTCGATTGCCCGTGCCTGGTCGTCCAGCGCCCTGTTGTTGTCGCCGCGTTCGAGGTTTTCCCTCGCGCTCGACATCGCGTCCTCTGCTTCTTCGAGAGGAGCACCGCCGGCAGCACCGTCATCGAACGGCAGGTTCTGCCGTTGCCGCGCCAACATTTCCCGGAGCGCTTCCTGTCTCGCCGCGAGATCCTGTTCCGACAGCTGGCCGCCCGTGCCCGGTGGACCGCTCAATCCGGTTCCTCCGTAAGGGTCACCCCTGTCCTGCCTGGAAGACATGCCGTCCGGCGGGGGCCGCAAACCCTCCGGTCCGATCGTGCCGGGCCCGGGATTTCCCTGCAACTGGCGGAACGTATCGTCCGCGAGGCCCTGCTGTTGCTGGAGCGTGTCCCTTAGCCCGTCGAGGGTCGGGTCTCCGCCCGACCCCGGACGCATGACACCACTTTCGAGCGACGCCTGCATGTTTTCCATCAGGCCCTGCAGCTGGCGCAGCAATTCCTGGGCTTCGGCCATTCTTCCCTGCTCCATCAGCTGCTGGAGGCGGTCAAGCATTTCATGCAAGTCGTCACTGGTGATCATCTCGCCCTGAGGACGGTCTGCAAACTCCCGGTCGGCGTTCTCGAGCGCATTTTCGGCCAATTCCCTGAGGTAATCGTTCAAGGCGTTACGCAGTTCCTGCATCAATTCGGCAATTTCGCTTTGTGATGCGCCCTGTTCGATCGCTGCCTCCAGCCTGTCGCGAGCCCGTTCCAGTCGCTCGCGCGCATTTGCAAGGTTTCCATCCTCGATCAGGAGGGCGGTCCGCCAGAGAATCGATGCAATTTCGTCCCGCGCCTCATGCGTCAGACCGACAGGCGCCGACCGGCCGCGGTCGAGCCGCCTGAGAGCGGTCCGCGTAAGCAGATACGACGACGCATCGTCGAAGAGCTCCGTCGGCCGATAGGTCAAGGCGCGAAGTATCCGCGACACCCGGGGCGCGTTTTCACGCGACCAGTCCAGGTCCTGCTTTTGTTCAGCCAGGCTCGCGGCAACATTGTCGAAGAAACGCCTGCTCGGCATCCTGGTCCGGTATGGTTCGGTCGCCCCGGTATTCCCGGCCGCGTCGCTGACCTCGAGCGTAATCGTGACCGGCAATCCTGCGAACGGATGTTCCGCCAGGTTTTCGGTCAGTTCCTCCTCGAATTCGTCTGTTCCTCCGAAGAATGGCAGCGGCAGATCCAGTGCCAGTTCGTCGCGTGGCTCAGGTTCGACTGCCAATCCGAATTGCCGCTCGATGCGCTCCGGGTCCAGCGCGATTTTCGCCTGGCTGGAGGTAACCCCGTAATCGTCTCCCGCACGATACCTCAGCAGCATGCCACCATTGACAGTGGATTCGATTCTGCCCAGCATTTCAACGAACGGCGGCTCGTCCGGGATTATCGTGAAGGACCTGCTCCAGATCTCCCGATCGGCCGAGGCAAGCTCAACCGTTCCACTCCGCTGGACAACCAGCTGCCTCTGCCAGGTACCGTCCGACGTGCCGGGTTGCTGCACGACCGCTTCCCCCGAGATGCTTTCCGACAGCGCGAGGTCGCCTGACGAACCGTATACCCTGAGCGTCAGTATGGTCCCGACCGGAAGGTGAAGTTCATCCTCGCCCTCGTGATTGCCGAGGTAAACTGTTGGCCGGCCCGTATAGACCGGCGGTTCCGCCCAACCTTCGAACACCGGAATTGCAACTTCCGGCTCCGTGCCAGGTTCGGCTGATACCCATTCCGGCTCGTTACCCCATGCAAACAGGAGCGCAGAGGAGAATGCCAGGAGCGCGACAAGGCGCAGGCCCAATGGATCAAAACGGGCCAGGCGCATATCCGGACCCGCCACCCTGACATTCCGGCTTCGGCCGGCCATCTCTTCCATGTGGATCGCCCACAGCTCCTCCGCTTCCGCCTGACCCTTCCCGAGCGCAATCCGGTCCTTGAGTGTCGCGATGGGTTGCCCGGAAACCGAACTGTCGAGTCGGTCGGTTACCGAGTTCGCGTCGGGCCACGAGACCTTCAGCAATCCCCGCCAGAACAGGAACGCCATCGCCAGAAGAAAGACGGGCACGAGCAACGGCATGGCGCCAGGCGGGATGGTGGCTACCACTCCCCATCGCCAGGCCGCAAAGCCAGCCAGGCCCAGGCTCGCCAACGGCCAGAACGCCCTCAGGACCTGTTCAAGCAGCATGGCGGCGAAAGTAAGTCTGATCGGTCGGCGCAGTGCGTCGAGGGCTCTTGATCGAACGTCCTCGGCCTGTCTGTTCATGGGCACGGGTTAATCCGCCGCAGCCGGCGCCTTCTTTTTAACTCTGTCTCCGGCGTCGTTCACGATGCCGTCAACCATTCGGGAACAATATCCCTATTGATCGAATCTTCAACCGGGATGCGTGCGCGGATCACGAAAAATCCTTCTCCGTTCACCAGGACCTCTGGTATGAGCGGACGCGAGTTGTACCCGGATGCCATGACCGCACCATAGGCGCCGGTCGTCCGAAACACCAGAAGGTCACCATCGGACAGCTGTGGCAATTCCCGCTCGCGTGCGAACGTGTCTCCGCTCTCGCAGATCGGACCGACGATATCGACGGCACTGGTACGGGCATTTTCGGCGGGCGCGATGACGGGCTCGATCTCGTGATGGGCACCATACATCGCGGGGCGAAGAAGATCGTTCATGGCGCTGTCGAGAACCAGGATATCCCGGGCTTCCCCCGCCTTGCGGTAGAGAACGGAACTGACCATGACTCCGGCGTTGCCGGAAATGAACCTGCCTGGTTCGACGTCAATCTCGACTCCCAGGTGACCGAGGGTGTCGGCGAGCAGGGCACAGTATTCGGCTGGCGACGGTGCCGGGTCTTCCGCCGGACGGTAGTTGATACCAAGTCCGCCACCGGCATCGATACGCCTTATTTCGTGGCCGTCTTCGCGCAGGACCCGTGTCAGGTCAGCGAGAAGCCGGAATACGCGACGAAATGGAGCTAGGTCCATGACCTGGGAGCCGATATGGACGTCGATCCCCACGACCCTGATGCCGGGCAGTTGCCCCGCCTCCCGGTAGGCATCCCGAACGCGCGGAACCGGTATTCCGAACTTGTCCCCTGACTTGCCCGTGGAGATCTTTTCGTGCGTGCCCGGATCGACATCCGGATTGATCCGGATTGCGATCGGGGCTACGGTTCCGAGGCTCTCCGCAACCTCGGAAAGCAGCCTGAGTTCGGGTTCGGATTCGACATTGAAATGGCGAATCCCCCCCCTGAGCGCGGCAGCCATTTCGTCGCGTGTCTTTCCCACGCCCGAGAAAACGATGCGATCTCCGGGAATCCCGGCAGCCCTGGCCCGCACGTACTCGCCGCCCGATACCACATCCATGCCCGCGCCGAGATTCCCAAGAAGCCGCAATACCGCAACGTTCGAGTTCGCCTTGACCGAATAGCACACCAGATGATCGATGCCGGAGAGCGCCGTCTGGAATGCCCCGAGGTTCGCCGCGAACATCCTGGACGAGTACAGATAGAAAGGAGTGCCGACCGCGTTCGCGATCTCCGGAATCGGAACATCTTCGGCGTGGAGGATTCCGTCCCGGTACTGGAATTCGTCGATCACACCATCCCCCTTGCAGTTCCCGGGCACGGCAACCGGTCACCGGGCCGGTGCGGCCTTCCCGTGCGGCTTCCGAAACCGGGAGAGAATCAATTGCTCAATTGCCGGCGCTCTGGCCGGAATACGCCGCAACCCGGCTTTCCCCCAAATCGTCGGGAACGGGCAGCAAGGGCGCCTTGCGCCCGCACGACACGATGCCGAAGAGCAGCAGGACAAGACCGATCGCAATGCAGCCACGAAGCATCATCTGCTCCGTTCTCTCGCCGAGGCCAACTGTTCGCGCCATCGCAAGACCTGTTCCCGGACACGTTCAGGTGCTGTTCCGCCGTAACTCCGTCGACTTGCGACGGATTCCTCGACCGACAAGGCCGAAAATACATCCCCGCTCACGTCCCGGCCGCAAATTGCCCGTATGTCCTCGAGCGAAAGCTCGTCCAGCGCACATTCACGGTCTTCCGCCAGCTTGACGAGTTGCCCCGTCATGTGGTGGGCGTCCCGAAACGCCACGCCGAGTTCGCGGACGAGCCAGTCCGCAAGATCGGTCGCAGTCGGGAATCCCCGGATTGCCATCTCCCGCATTCTCTCGCGGTCCGGTTTCATGGTCGAAACCATGGCGGCGGTCGCGGTGGTTGCCAGCATCAGGCTGTCCGCAGCGTCGAAGACCTGTTCCTTGTCTTCCTGCATGTCTTTCGAATAGGCCAGGGGAAGGCCTTTCATGACCATTGACAGGGCGACAGACGCACCCGCGATGCGGCCGGTCTTCGCCCTGACCAGCTCGGCCGCGTCGGGGTTGCGTTTCTGCGGCATGATCGACGACCCAGTCGAAAACCTGTCCGAAAGGATGACGAAACGGTATCCCGGCGACGCCCAGATGACGATCTCTTCGGCCAGCCTGCTCAAGTGCATGGCGCAAATCGAGACCGAAGACAGGAATTCCAGCGCGAAATCGCGGTCGCTGACCGTGTCCATTGAATTTGCCGCCGGGCCGTCAAACCCGAGCGTGCCGGCGGTCATGTCGCGATCGATGGGGAAAGAGGTCCCGGCAAGCGCGGCCGCACCAAGAGGACATTCATTGAGGCGCCGCCGCGCATCGCCAAGGCGCCCGAGGTCACGGGCCAGCATCTCGACGTATGCCATCATGTGATGTCCCCAGGTCACGGGCTGTGCCGCCTGCAAATGGGTAAAGCCCGGCATCGTCCACTCGGCACCTGCTTCCGCCTGTTCCAGGAGTGACCCGATCAGGTCATGCAGAGCCGTCGTCTGCAGGTCGATCGCGTCCCGCACCCACATGCGGAAATCGGTGGCGACCTGATCGTTCCGGGAGCGCGCCGTGTGCAGCCGTCCCGCGGCTTCGCCGATGAGTTCGCCCAGTCGCGCTTCCACGTTCATGTGGATGTCCTCGAGCACAGTCGAGAATTCGAATGTGCCGTTTTCGATCTCTGACATTACCGTGAGCAGCCCTTCCCTGATCGCTTCGGCATCCTTATTGTCAATGATCCCGGTCGCGGCCAGCATGGCTGCATGCGCCCTCGATGCGACGACATCCTGTCGCGCCAGACGTCGGTCAAACGCGATCGACGCATTGATTTCTTCCATCAGCGCATCCGGGCTGGTTCGAAACCGTCCGCCCCACATGGCGTTTGAAGCGGGACAATCTGGCATTGGCGCACCCGAATTCAGGAAAGGTCGATCGCATGAACATCGTCACGACATTCACGGCGGCCCTGCTATATACCGCGATCACAATCGGCGCAAATCAGGCGGCCGCCGAAGGGAAGAACCTCTCGCACCTGGAGTCATTGCGTTCCGGCGACATGAGAAAGCTGGTCTTTACCGGCAACGTGCCCGTCCCTTCCGACCTCGGCGACAAGATCGTGCTCGACGAAAACGGAAACCAAATCCGGTTTGAGGCGCTGTTGGCCGGCCGGCCGGTCCTGATCAACTTCTGGGCCACGTGGTGCGCACCCTGCCGCAAGGAGATGCCATCGCTCGATTCACTCGCCGCCTCATTTCCGAGCCAGGTTTTCGCGGTCCTGCCGGTTGCGACCGGAAAGAATTCCGTCGACGACATCCTGGCGTTTTTCGCGGACATCGACGTGTCCGGTCTGCCCATACTGCGGGATCCGGACATGGATGTCGCGAGCAGTTTTGGCGTATTCGGAATTCCGACGACACTTATCCTGGACCGGTCAGGAGGCGTCATCGCACGACTGTCCGGAGATGCGGACTGGAACTCCGAAAGTGCCCGGGCCATCGTCCAGGCGATCATCGACATGCAACCTGCCTCGTGAGCGCCGGGCCGACCCGGGGGGTCGGGGGAATTGAGTTGCCGCGGCACGGTTGTCCGTTCCGATTTTCCGGCGAAAGGTTCAAACGTACGTCAGGTCGAGCAACCGGAGCGGCCGCGCCTGGGTCAGTCGGCAAATGCCGGTGTCCACTCCGGGCAGATCGGTTCTTTCGACACATGCAGCAGGATCTCTGAGCGGAATCGTACCGATCGCATGCGTTTCCCGGTTATGGCCGGACGGCGGTTGATGTAAGAACGTGTCCAGAATCGAATCCTGACCAGCAAAAGAGGAAACAGAATGACAAAAGTCGTGATTGCATCTGCAGCGCGAACTGCCGTTGGCAGTTTCAACGGCAGTTTCGCAAATACCCCTGCCCACGATCTTGGAACGGTCGCGATCGAAGCCGTGGTCGAGAGAGCGGGAGTCGACAAGGGCGAGATATCCGAGACGATTCTCGGGCAGGTTCTTCCCGCCGGCCAAGGTCAGAATCCGGCCCGCCAGGCCCACATAAACGCGGGACTGCCGAAAGAAAGCGCCGCCTGGACCGTCAACCAGGTTTGCGGATCCGGACTGCGGTCCGTTGCAATCGGCGCGCAGCATATCCAGTTGGCGGATGCCGATGTCGTCGTCGCCGGCGGTCAGGAAAACATGAGCCTCAGTCCTCACGTTGCCCACCTGAGATCGGGCACCAAGATGGGTGCCGCGAAATTCGAGGACTCGATGATCAAGGACGGGCTGATCGATGCGTTCAACGGCTATCACATGGGGATAACCGCTGAAAATGTCGCCGAGAAATGGCAGATTTCGCGGGACACGCAGGATGAATTCGCCGTCAGGTCGCAGAACAAGGCCGAAGCTGCCCAGGACGCCGGCAAGTTCACCGATGAGATCACGCCGGTGACCGTCCGCCACCGAAAGGGTGATGTCGTCGTCGATTCCGACGAGTACATCCGCAAGGGCGCAAATGTCGAATCTCTCCAGAAACTGAGGCCGGCGTTCTCGCGTGACGGGTCCGTGACCGCGGGAAATGCGTCCGGCATAAACGATGGTGCAGCCGCGGTCCTTCTCATGCGTGCCGAGGATGCCGAACGCCGAAACATCGAGCCTCTCGCGCGCATCGTGTCATATGCCACGGTCGGCCTTGACCCCAGCATCATGGGGGTCGGCCCAATCGGTGCATCCAGGAAGGCCCTCGAAAAGGCCGGCTGGTCGGTTGATCAGCTTGATCTCGTTGAAGCGAACGAAGCCTTCGCCGCCCAGGCCTGTGCGGTCAACAAGGACATGGGCTGGGATCCGGACATCGTCAACGTCAATGGCGGTGCCATCGCGATCGGCCACCCGATCGGTGCATCCGGGTGCCGTATTCTGAACACGTTGCTGTTCGAGATGAAGCGGCGCGGCGCCCGTCGCGGACTTGCGACGCTTTGCATTGGCGGAGGCATGGGCGTGGCCATGTGCATCGAACGGGACTGACGAATCGCCGTCAACCGAATACAGCCCGAACACTTGATTGGAAAGGAGACGAACGGTGGGAAGAGTCGCGCTCGTAACGGGGGGAACCCGGGGAATCGGCAAGGCAATATCCATCGCGCTGCAGAATAACGGTTATTCCGTTGCTGCCAGTTACGCGGGAAACGAAGAGGCGGCGGCGGCATTCACGACCGAGACCGGTATTGCTGCCTACAAGTGGTCGGTCGCCGACTACGATGCCTGCGTCGAGGGGATCGGCCGGGTCGAAGCCGACCTGGGACCGGTGGAGGTTCTGGTCAACAACGCCGGAATCACCAGGGACGGCATGTTCCACAAGATGACCCCGGATTCGTGGAATGCGGTGATCGACACCAATCTCACGGGGTTGTTCAACATGACCCATCCGGTCTGGGGTGGTATGCGCAGCCGCGGATTTGGCCGCGTTATCAACATTTCGTCCGTGAACGGCCAAAAGGGCCAGATGGGCCAGGCCAACTATTCGGCGGCCAAGGCGGGAGACATCGGCTTTACCAAGGCGCTGGCCCAGGAAGGCGCGTTCAAGGGAATCACCGTGAACGCAATCTGCCCGGGTTACATCGCCACCGAAATGGTCATGGCCGTTTCCGAGAAGATACGTGACGCCATTATCGCCCAGATTCCGGCCGGGCGACTTGGCGAAGCCGACGAGGTTGCCCGCTGCGTCGTATTTCTTGCATCCGACGATGCCGCATTCATCACCGGATCGACACTGTCGGCCAACGGCGGTCAGTACATGGCCTGATTCACAGTGCCGGTCCGCCGGTGTCTTCAGACAATGAGATCGCGGTATCGGGACGGCGTTGCGCCAAAGACGCTACGGTACCTCGAGACCTCCCGGTCCTGCCCCACGGTCTTGTTTGCGTCGTCGCTCAACTTGACCGTGGATCTCCCTTCGACCTCGACGAGCTTGCACACAACGGAGAACGGGTCCAGGGCGCCTTCGGAAACCAGCCCTCTGAAATCGTTGGTCAAGAGCGTTCCCCAGCCGAAAGCCACGTTGGTACGCCCTGAAAAACCGCGTGCCAGACGTTCGATGTCTTCAACATCCAGGCCATCCGAAAAAATGACCAGCTTCTCGGCAGGGTCCTCGCCGTGCTCGTTCCACCATCGCAATGCTCTCTCGGCACCGATTTCCGGTAACCCGCTGTCCACGCGGACACCTTTCCACCTTGCCGCCCATTCCGGGGCATTCTTGAAGAATCCTTCGCTCCCGAAGGTGTCCGGGAGCATGATGAGCAGGTTTCCGTCATGCTCCTGCTGCCAGTCGGAAAGCACGGCATAGGGAGCCTGTTCAAGTTCGGCCTCCGACTCGGCAAGCGCGGCGTAGACCATGGGGATTTCATGGGCGTTCGTCCCGATGGCCTCGACTTCACGCCGCATGGCGATCAGGCAGTTCGACGTCCCCGAGAACTTGTCGCCCAGCCCCTCGATCATGGCCTGGACGCACCAGTCCTGCCAGAGGAAGGAATGGCGCCTCCTGGTCCCGAAGTCAGCCACCGCAAGGGGTTCGATCGGGCGCAATCTATCGATCTTTTCCCAGATCTTGGTCATGGCGCGGGCGTAGAGCACCTTCAGTTCGAACTTGCCGAGGAGTTCGAGCACCGCACGGGAACGCAGTTCCATGATGACGGAAAGGGCCGTGATCTCCCAAAGCATGGCTTCCGGCCAGCGGCCTTCGAAGGTCAATTCGTATTGGTCGCCCCGCCTCTCGAGACTGTAGGCGGGGAGTTTCAACCTCTCGAACCACTCGAGAAAGGCGTGGCTGAACATCTGCCTCTTCCCGTAAAAGGTGTTGCCCCGGAGCCAGGTGCTTTCGCCACGGGAGAGCGACAGCGAGCGAATGTGATCGAGCTGTTCCCTGAGTTCCCCCTCGTTGACGAGATCGGCCAGAGGCAATGATGTTGACCTGTTGATCAGCTTGTAGGTCACCCTGGTCTCGGGGTACCGCCTGAACACGAACTGGCACATGAGCAGCTTGTAGAAATCCGTGTCGATCAGGGACCTGACGATCGGATCGATCTTCCACTTGTGATTGTGGACTCGTGTTGCGATGTCGACCATGAATCAAACTTCCACGTAGAAACTGACTGCCACGAGCCGTATGACCTGAATCCGCTCAGCGGTTCAGGGAATGATCCTGACCCCGTGCGATTCCATGTCCGTGCGGGCCTCGTCGAGCGAACCGTCGAGATCGATCGCGCGGCAGGCCGCCTCCATGACGGTGACGTCAAATCCCAGTCCGGCGGCATCGACGGCCGAAAACCGAACGCAATAGTCGAACGCGAGGCCGACAAGTACCAGGCGCGAGACTCCCCGTTCCCGAAGATAACCCTCCAATCCGGTCCTGGTCTCGTGATCGTTCTCGAAGAACGCCGAATAACTGTCGATCGTACGACGAAATCCCTTGCGGATGACGAGGTCCGCCCAGTCGGTATTCAGGTTCGGATGAAAGTGCGCGCCGTCCGAACCTGCCACGCAATGATCCGGCCAGAGCACCTGGGGGCCGTACGGCATTTCGATGACCGAAAACGGCTCCGCAGAGGCGTGATTCGAAGCAAAGGATGCGTGGTCAGGCGGATGCCAATCCTGTGTCAGCACGCGAAGCGGATAGTCTTCCTGTAACGCGTTCACCCTTTCGATGATGGATGCACCGTCAGGGACCGCGAGCGCGCCTCCGGGGCAAAAATCGTTCTGGATGTCGATCATGATCAGGGCGGAATCTTTGGAACGCGTCATCGGAATCTTCCTGCATGTCAGACCTCGTATTGCTCGAAATGCCCGATTCCCGCTGGCCATGGCTCGATTTCCGAGCCAGCGGACGAAAGCGCGCATTCGGTCGCGCAAGTCGAGGCCGGTGTCGTGTCCTTCCCGTGGAACATCTGCAGGGACGGTTCGGAGCCAGTCCCCGGGTGACACAGTCTAAACCGCGTGTGGTACCCTCTCAATGTCAAATGTCGCCGCCATTGGCGGACCGGTCATACGGAGATGCGGTTCCGGGCGATTGCAGCTAGTATCGCGCCCAGGTTGCCACGGGTCGAGTCGCAGGGAACCGGGGAGTTGTCTCCAATGGAATCGGAATCCGGACCTGAACGAATTGCGCGCGATGTCATTGATCCCGCCCGTGCAAATGCCCTGCATGCAACGCTAGGCGCCGGTGGCGAGGCCCCTCGGGCGGGGATGCATCTGCCGCCATTCTGGCATCACATCTATTTCTGGGACTGCGTACCTGAACAGGGGCTCGGGCGGGACGGGCATCCACGAACCGGTGGACTCGTCCCGGATACCGGGTTTCCGCACCGGATGTGGGCCGGCGGAACCGTCAACTGGTATTCGCCCACCGTCATTGGCCTCGAGGCGGAAAAAACCTCGACCGTAACCCGGTGCGAAAACAAGACCGGCAGGTCCGGTGCGTTTGCCATCGTGACGCTGAGGCACGAAATTCGTCAGAACGGGCGCAAATGCATCGTGGAGACGCAGGACCTGATCTACAGGGCCGAGAGAATGCGGCAACGCCGGGAACCGGACCCGGCGCCCACCGATGAGACCCGTTCGAGGTCTCACCGGTTTTCGACGGTCATGCTGTTCCGGTATTCGGCGGTCACGTTCAACGGGCACCGCATTCATTATGATCCTGATTTTGCCAAATCCCACGAAGGCTATCCCGGTCTTGTCGTTCACGGACCCCTGCTCGCGCTCCTGCTGACGCAATTCGCCGAAGACATTCTGGGCAAACTGTCGTGTTTCCGGTTCAGGGCGACATCGCCGGTGATGCACAACGAAGCTGTCGAAGCGTGTGCCCGGGCCCAAGACGACTCCGACCGGCTTTCCCTGTGGATACGCGGCCCCGAAGGTCGCCTCTGCATGGATGCGGAAGCGTTTCCGGCACCTCCTGCCTAGTCCTTTCCGGACGATTTCCCGGGTTGCGACTCGGACCCGAAGTGGGCGTACCCTCGAGCCCGTGCAAGTTCGACCTGGCGCTGGCGTTCCCTGAGTCCCTCGAGGCGCACGCTGTCGCTGCTTCCGATACACGAAGGACAGGATACCCCTTCCTCGTAATGAGGGCTCGCGCGCTCGGCCGCCGACAACGGCCGGCGGCAGGAAAAACAGAGCTCATAGGACCCGCACTCCATTCCGGGACCCACGGATACGCGGTGATCGAATACGAAACATTCGCCGTGCCAGAGGTTGTCTTCGGGAGCCGTGGTCTCGAGATAGCCGAGAATGCCTCCATCGAGCTGGCAGACGTCGCCGAAGCCGTCTCCCAGGACAAGGCTGGTCGACTTCTCGCATCGGATTCCCCCTGTACAGAACATCGCGATGCGCTTGCCTTCGAAACGGTCCCGGTTGGCATTCCACCACCCGGGAAATTCGCTGAAGCTCTCGATGCCCGGATTGATCGCGCCGGGAAAGGTTCCGACCTCCACCTCGTAACTGTTCCGCGTGTCGATAAGGATCACGCTGTCGTCTTCGATGACCTCGTTCCAGTCGCATGGAGAGACCCGATGTCCCGTCGATACGAGCGGCTCCACGTCCGGCCGCCCCATCGTCACGATTTCACGCTTGAGCCTGACTTTCATCCTCCGAAACGGATCTTCTTCCGCCAGGCCCTCCCTGTGCCTGATCCCCGCACACCCGGGCTGGGAACGAACGGCCGAGAGGACGTGATCGATCGCGCCGCGGCTACCCGATATGGTTCCGTTGATACCCTCTCCGGCAATCAGCACGGTTCCCCTGGTCCCTGCTTCTGCGGTTGAACGCAGGATGGAATCGCGCACGGCTGCCGGGTCGGAAAACCGGACGAACCTGTAGAATGTCGCAACGACCGAGTCGGGCATGACGTCATTCACAAAGGTCGGGTTCAAGCTCGTCGTCCGGCCGCCCGGCAAGCTCGATCAATCGGTGTGTCGGTCGATCGCGGCTCATGGACGTGTTGGGTGATCTCCGCACGTTTACAGCCTCGAACACTGGCACGGGTCCTCCTCGCCGTACAGGGTTCAAGCCTGACCAACTGCCGGATCCAGGGTCCTTGTGCAACCGCAGATTGTTACCCTGCCCGGCACCGCGGGCGTTGCCGGCCACTGCCAGGGCAAGAGGGGCGACAATGACAATTCCCGCCCGGCCAGATCCGCAAGTTCCCGGCGCCACGGAGACAGCGACAGTCAGAATTCGACTCCCTGCTGCGCCTTGATCCCGGACCGGAAGGGATGCTTGACGAGTTCCATTTCGGTCACGAGATCGGCGATTTCGATGATTTCTTCCCGCGCGTTGCGGCCGGTAAGGACCACATGGGTCATCTCCGGTTTTTCGTTCTCGAGAAAACCGACCACATCCTCGACATCGAGATAACCATAGCGAATCGCGATATTGACTTCGTCGAGCAGAACCATCGAGTTCGACGCATCGCGAATGAGCGACTTGGCCTTTTCCCAGGCGGCCTGGGCCATTTCCGTATCACGGATCTTGTCCTGGGTTTCCCAGGTAAACCCTTCGCCCATCGTGTGAAACGCGCAGAGATCGCTGAACTTTTCATTGATCAGGTCACGTTCGCCGGTTGCCATGCCACCCTTGATGAACTGAACAACCGCACATTTCATTCCGTGCGCGATATGCCGGATGATCATGCCAAACGCGGCCGTCGATTTGCCCTTTCCCTTGCCGGTATGGACAATGATCAGCCCCTTCTGGCCGGTCTTGGTCGCCATGATCTTGTCCCTGGCGGCTTTCTTTTTTGCCATCTTCTGCGCGTGACGTTGGGCTTCACTGGTTTCGTTCATCTTCGGCTCCGTCCTTCTTTGCCTACATCAAGATCATCGTTCGCAGGATCATTGGACATCTTAGGTTATCCGGCACCGGCGTGCCAACGATGATGACTCCAAGCATTTATCATGTGTTTCCTGGTATCAGAGATTGATGCAACATGGTGGTGCTGGGCAACTGACCGGGTTCTGCACCCGGCACGACAGCCAGCTTTGGTCGGCATCATTTCAAGGCGGTATCGTCTGCGGGATTTTTTGCATGGCCGCATCGAAGGTGTAGGCACCGGTCAGCACATCGCCCGCGTCGGACACAGTTTTCCGCGCCTTGAAAACAATCAGTGCGTCGGCAAAACCGGCACCCTTCGCGGTCCCGGCTTCATCCGCCGACGCGGTGTTCTTGTATGCTTGCAACGCACGCCAGACGACCTGATCGTTCTCGAAACGAACATTCGCCTCGCCAAACAGCCGCTCGAGGACCGCCACCAATTGTGTTCCGGTCAACCGGTACTTGCGACCCAAGAGTGTCCATACGGTTTTGGACTTGATCCAACTCCTCGACGATTTCGACGCGTGCCTGGAAGTCACCATCTTCCGCGAGAAACGGCGAATTTGCGCCGGTCGTCCGCCAAACGTCGCCAGGTCAGCCGGGACCGGTGCACTGCCGAAACAAGTCCCCACGCCTCCGCACACGATGACCGGCGTCGCATCGCTGACGTCCGAGGATGCCGGCCACAAGATCGTCGACGGCATCCCGATATGGCCGCAGCCACGCATTCGAACTTCCGGTCGTTCCGGTTTTCCGGGTCAGTGAACCCGCAGGCGGCCCGCGACAAACACGTTCGCGGGCCGCTCGCAAAATTCCATGGGCGTGCCGTGCCATTCAATCGATCCGGCGGTGGCGGCGGCAATGCGGAATGCGTCCAAGCCGTCGTTCACGCGGAAGCGATCCATCCTGCTCCTTTTCTCGTTGTCGATCGGAGCGAGGAGGTCATCCGCGATAAAGGACGCGTTCGCCGAGCGGCTGCACGGGCCGGCAGTTGTTTGGGTGGATTGCGGCGAAAGCGTCGATCTGCCCCGCCGACATCGAGAGCGTCTTGAACGGAATGATCCAGGCAACACCCTCGGTGCATGGAGGCGTGGTCAGAGAACCCATGTAGCGCCAAGTCGTGCCGAACGAGGGCAGCAGTGATGCCAGGTCGAGCTCCTCGGCAACTGCATGCGGCGTCCCGGATTCTGCCGGAAGATGCGCCCAGGACGGCGCCAGCGCGCCGTTCGCCTCGCCTTGCGCGACCAGGATCCCGATCACGGCGAGGCCGCCTTCGCCGTTGCCATGCACCAGGTGCAATTCCAGCGGAAACCGGGTGCCGTCGAACAGATGTTCACTGCGGTGATGGAAATGGAACTGCAACAGCTCGTGATACATGCCGTCGACAACGATGCCGTTTCCGGGCTCCGGTGTCATCTGGATCGTGTGACCAGTGTTCTCGACAACGATGCGTGTCCTGCCGTAGTCGAACTTGATCGGCGTCAGATCGGCCCACTGGCCGCCGGTCAGATCGATGGGGGACTGCGCCTTGCCGAGGGCGCAAACGCTGAACGCCGGATCGAGCGTTCCCCAGCAACCGGGCCCGTCATTCGGCCCGTAGCCCCAGGGAGCCGTCAAGGCCGGCGTTGCGGATGTTCGTCCTGCTTGTTGCCCGGAAACCGGCCCGGTCTTACCCATGATGTGACCTCATTTCAGTGCCGCCGCCGGTAACCCAGACGTCTCGTGCCGGCGGTCCTGCCTGCCTGCCCGTCTTGCTCGACTGCCGCGGTCCCCGTTCACGAGGGGCCGATCGTTGCAGCCGGGGAAATCAGCAGCCCCCTTGGAAGTCCAGGACCGGGGTGTTCGAACGGAACTCCCATGACCAACCCGATACTCAAGGTTGAAGCCATCCGCATGGACTCGCGTTCTCACTTGTGCTCCGGGTTAACGGCGAGTGCTGCGCGGGGGAGCGGCCCAAAAACCGGCAGCCCGCTGACGGTCGATATTCCAACGGAATTTAGCCCCGCCGAAATCGCACTTCAAGAGGCTTCGCCCTCTGGAACCGCCAGACCTCACTTTGCAAAGTCACCGTCAGTCCCGGTACTCGGCGATGACAGGATAGTGCTCGGGCGTTGGCTCCGCGGCCTGTCGCGGAAAGACCCACCCGCGCTGTCTGACCCTCGAGGGTTCCAGCGGTTTATTCTCGGACGCTTCGGCAAGGAAGGATCACCGGCTTCCACGTCAACACCTGTCAATCTCCTCCGGCGAAGATGGGATGGTCCTTGCCGATACGTCCTGGCGGACCTGGACGAGGCGTCAATGTCGTGACGGCCCACGTATGACTTTCCCGCCTGAGTCGAATTGATGGAGGCAGCTTCGGTCGATCCTGACTCCGACGGAATCTCCCGGGTTCAGGTCGGTTCCTGCAATGACACGCATGGTCAGCGCGTCCTCCATCAGCCCGGTCTGCAGGTACACGAGCGATTCGGCGCCCAGCTCCTCCACGATTTCGACCCGCGCCCGGAAGTCACCGTCATCGAGGCGGGACGGCGAAAGATGCTCCGGCCGAATGCCCAGCGTCGCCAGGTCAACCGGAGTCGAGGCAGCGCCGAGGCGAATCCGGGCATCGCCGCACACCGCAACCGGTTCTGCCCCGCTGAAATCCGGGGCTGCAGGCACGAAGTTCATCGATGGCGCCCCGATAAACCCGGCGACGAACATGTTCGCGGGCCGCTCGTAGAGTTCCATCGGCGTGCCGAGCTGTTCGACCGAACCGGCGTTGACGACGGCGATCCGGTCCGCGAGCGTCATCGCTTCGGTCTGGTCATGGGTGACGTAGATCATCGTCGCCCCGAGCCGCTGGTGTAGCCGCGCGATCTCCAGCCGCATCCGGATTCGGAGCGCCGCGTCAAGGTTCGAGAGCGGCTCGTCGAACAGGAACACCTTCGGATTGCGAATGATCGAACGCCCGATCGCCACGCGCTGACGCTGCCCGCCGGAAAGTTGCCGGGGCTTGCGGTCGAGGAGAGCCTCGATCTGGAGCACCCTGGCGACATCCTCCACGCGTTGCCTGATCTCGTCCCGCGGCGTCTTGGCAAGCGTCAGGCCGAATCCGATGTTCTCCGCAACCGTCATGTGCGGGAACAGGGCGTAGGACTGGAACACCATCGCGACTTGCCGTTTCGACGGCGCGACGTGGGTGACATCCTGTTCGCCGATGACGATACGGCCTTCCGTTACGTCTTCCAGGCCCGAGATCATCCTGAGTACGGTCGACTTGCCACAACCGGAGGGTCCGACCAGAACCAGCAATTCGCCGTTTTCGACCGAAAGGTTCAGCCCATCGATTACTCTCACCGATCCAAAGGACTTGGCCACGCGTTCCAGTCGGACTCCCGCCATATCGGCCACCTCTCCTGTTGCCCTCTCACGGGCCCGCGCGTCCTTGCCCCGCGCCGTTATCCCTTGACCGCCCCCATGGTCATGCCCTTGATGAAGTAGCGCTGAAAGAAAAGGAACACGATCAGCGTCGGAAGGCTGGCGATCAGCGAAAGTGCGCCCTGTACCCCCCATGCCACGGAATACTGACCCTTGAGGTTGACTATTCCAAGCATGATTGTGCGCTTCTCGTCAGACTGGGTGAAGATTAGCGGCCAAAGAAAGTCGTTCCAGATCCACGTGAACTGGAGCGTCGCGAGCACGGCGAGCGCCGGCAGGCTGAGCGGCAATGCAATCCGCGTGAGCACTTGCCACTCGTTTGCTCCCTCCAGAATCGCGGCCTCCCTGAGCGCACCCGGCACCGTGGCAAAGAAATTCCGCATCAGCAGCGTGCATATCGGGATGCCCATGGCCGTGTGAATGAAGATGATCGGCCAGAGCGTGTCGATGAGGCCGAGGCCGTTGAACAGGCGGAAGAGAGGGATCAGGATCACCTGCGGCGGGAAGAACATCCCGGAGACGATGGCGAGAAACAGGAGGTTTCCACCCCGGAACGGGAGTTTTGCGAAAACGTATCCTGCGAGCACGCCGAACGCGATGGAAAGCGTCGTCGCCGGCACGGTTACGAGGAACGTATTGAGGAAGTACCGGTGCACCGCGGGGTTCAAGATGACCTCGGCGAAGTTCCCGAGATAGATCCGGGCCGGAATCGACCAGAGCTCGCCAAAGGCGATTTCCCTCGTGGTCTTCACCGAGGACAGGAGAACACCAAGCGTCGGCGCAAGGAAGAGCACCGCAAGGCAGAGCAGAATCACGAAGATGGCAGCCGGCCAGGGATCGAACGGTTTCGGCGTGGGCGCCACGATTCCGGACCCGCCACCCGGTCTGCCTGTTCCTCCGAACTCAGCCATGGATCTCGTCCAGCTTGCGCAGCTGCCGGAAATAGATGCGGATGATGGTGAGCGCGATCAGGAACAGAACAACGGAGATCGCGCTGCCGTAACCCATCAGGTATTTTCGGAAGGATTCATTGTACATGTGCATCGCCAGCGTGTCGGAACTGTGGAACGGTCCACCGCCCGTCATGATGAACAGGATGTCGAATCCCTTCAGCGAATTGATCACGCTGAGCGCGATGACGACGATGGTTGCAGGCGTCAGCAGCGGGATGATGACCAGCCGGATTCGCTGCCAGGTCGACGCCCCCTCGATTTCGCAGACTTCGAGGAGCTCTTCCTGGATGGACACGAGCCCGGCGAGATAGATGACCATGGACAGGCCGGTCTGCTGCCAGGACCAGGCAACGATCACGGACCCGAGCGCGGTCGCCGGCTTCGCCAGCCAGGCGATCGCCGGCCGTTCCCCGGTCACCGCCCAGATGACGGTGTTCAGCAAACCCCAGTCCTGCTGGTAGATCCACACCCAGATCTGGCCGACCACGACCGCCGACAGGCAGATCGGCAGGTAGAAGATCGACTTGAAGACGCTGCCGCCAGGAACCCGGCTGTCAATCAGCAGGGCCAGGCAAAGTCCCAGGAGGGTCGGCAGCAGGATGGCAGCAATCATCCAGATCGCCGTGTTGATCGCAGCGTTCAGGAACAGCTTGTCGGTGTAGATCCGGGCAAAGTTCCGGAACCCAACGAATTCGTAGCGGGAGTCGAATCCGTTCCAGTTCGTAAAGCTGTAATAGAAGGAACTGACGAGCGGCCAGACAACGAGAATGGTGAAGACCGCCAGCGGAAGGGCCAGGAGAACGATGCGCCAGAATCGGTTTTCCCGTTCCAATCAGGCCACTCCGCACACGACGGGCCGCCCGGTCGCAACCGGCGGCCCGCCAATGAGTACTCGGAAGCCTATTGGGTAAAGGCTTCAGCGGCCGCAACAGCCGCGGCCGCCAGGATTTCACCCGAGCGCGAAGGATCGTCCATGAATTCGGCGAACATCGACAGTCCGACCTCGGCGACTGGTGGTGGTGTCGCCAGATCGTAGTTGAAGGCGAAATGGCCCGCCGCCGCCACCGTGGCGTTGGCCTTCTGCATGACCGAATTGTACTCGGAGGGATCGACCATCATGTTGGCCGAAAGCGCTCCCTGTCCCTTCGTCCAACCTGCCTGAACACCGGGATCCGATACCATGAACGCGAGGAATTCCTCGGCGCCCTCCGGATTCTGGACGTTGGACGAGATGACGAGCCCGTCGACCGGCCCGACAACCGACACGGGCAACCCGTCGTCGATCGCCGGGAACGGGAAGAAGTCGTAGTCATCCCCGGCCATGAGCCCGAGACCGTTCCAGTAGCCGGTGATCCAGGTTCCCATGAGGGTCATCGCCGCTTCGCCCCTGGCAACCCGGTCGGACGCGTCGGTCCAGTTGTCGGCATTTGCGTTCGGCACGAAATACCCGGCATCGACCAGGCTTGCCCACATCTCCATTGCCCGCGCAACCTCCGGGTCATCGTAGGAAGCGGAACCGTTCATCAGGGAAGCCCGGTATTCCGGCCCGGCCGTGTTGAGCAGCAGGTAGTCGAACCAGAACTGCGCCGGCCAACGGTTCATTGACCCCAATGCAATCGGGGTCACGCCCATGCCCTTGAGCTTCTCGCAGAGCGCGAGAAGTCCGTCCCAGGTCGTCGGGAACTCGGTGACGCCCGCGTCGGCCATGACCTTCGTGTTGTAGAACATTCCGGAATAATGGTAGTTGAGCGGCACCAGGTAGCGGTTGCCGTTGTACATGGTGGCACTGTCGGCGACCGACTTGGCCACGACGTCGTCAAGGCCCTTCTCATTCCACATTTCGTCGATCGGATGCAGGCTTCCGGAATCGACCACGAACTGAACCCGCGCGCCTGCCCAATAGCTGAAGACGTCGGGAAGGCTTTGCCCGGCAGCCCGTACAAGAATCCCGGCCTTGAAGTCTTCATGCCCGATCGGGCTGTCCTTGACGGAATAGCCGGTTGCGGCCTCGAATTTCTCCACTTGCTCGTCGAAGGATTTCTTCCCCAACTCGCCGGTGAAGTAGTGCGTGATGGTGACATCGCCCTGCGAGAAGGACGGTGACGCAGCTAGCAAGAAAGGCAGAATCGCCGCGGCGATTCGTCCGCGGCCACTGACAGGTATTGACATATGTTCCTCCCAAGGTTTGAGTTTACGAATCTTGAACTTCGATGCGGAATCTCCGTACGAATCGATAAGAGTACAAAGATATGATATTTGTCAACACAAAGCGGCACTCAAGCCCCCGGATCCGTTACCGTGGACCTCCCTTCCAGATGGTACCATGCCGGTACTGAAATCGCTGACGCGGGGGCTTCAGGCGCTTGACATTCTCGCAACCGCTGGCGGGCCGGTACGCCTTACCGACATGGCATCGTCGCTCGGCGTGGAGAAATCCAATGCCTCGCACATCATGAAAACCCTCGTCGCCATGGGGTACGCGGAACAGGACGCCTCGCGCCGTTACCGGACGACCTGGAAGCACCGGTCGGGGGACAGCCGGCAGCGCGTACTCGACGACATCATCGCATGCCGGGATTCCTGGCGGCCGACGCTTGAAGCGATCGTGGACAAGACCGGTGAATGCGCACACTTCGCGGTTCTGGTGCGCTCTGGGGTCTGGTACGTCGACAAGGTGGACTCCCGGCTGCCCCTCAAGGTCGACCACCCGATCGGGTCGCTGGCCCCGCTGCACTGCACGGCGCTTGGCAAGGCTTTCCTTGCGTTCTCGGATACGGAACCGGAAGAACCGCTGACAGCATACACACCGTCGACGATCACCACACTGGAAGGGCTTCGCCGGGAGCTTCAACGGACCGTCGAACGCGGGTACGCGATCGACGACGAGGAATTCGCTCACGGAATCCGCTGCGTGGCCGGACCGGTTCTCAACAGTCAGAACCAGATGATCGCCGCCATCGGAGTTTCCGGGCCGACGGTTCGCATTGACGACGCCCGCCTACTTGAACTGGGCGAAATCATTCTTGCCTTGTTGCGCAACGGCGCGACCCATGCGCCATGAACGGCAGGGCTTCACCCTTGGGGGTCTGCTTCATCGGGACCGGCAGAATCTCCGACCTCCACGCGCTTGCCTACCGCAACAACACGCGAGCCCGGATCGTCGCCCTCTGCGACAGGGACACCGGGCTTGCCCGGCGCCGGGCTGCGGAGTGGGGACTCGCGGATGTGTTCGTTACGGACGACATCGATGTGCTGCTGGCGCGACCCGGTATCGACCTCGTCGAGATCCTGCTGCCGCACCACCTGCACTTTCCGGTCGCAATGAAGGCCATCGCCTCCGGAAAGGCCGTATCGCTGCAGAAACCGATGTGCACGACGCTTGACGAGGCCGACCGCCTCGTCGGCGCCGTGGAGGCATCCGGGCAGCCGTTCCGTGTCTTCGAAAACTTCATCTTCTTCCCGCCGGTCGTCCGGGCGCGGCAACTGGTGGATTCCGGCGCCATCGGCGACCCGCTCGCGATCAGGATCAAAAGCAATTCCGGAACCAGCAAGACGGCATGGGAAGTGCCGGAAGGGGCCACGCGCTGGAGACAGATGCGTGATCATTCCGGCGGCGGACCGCTCGTGTTCGACGACGGCCACCACAAGTTCGCCCTCGCCAGGCATTTCATGGGCGAACCCGAATCCATTCATGCGTTTATCGGCAGGACCCGCAAGGAGGACGGAGTCGTACTGGATGCCCCCGCGATCATCTCGTTCCGGTTTCCGGGCAACCGAATCGGCAGTATCGAGGTCGTTCACTCGCCCGAACTGGAAATCGTCACGCGCCATTACGCCCAGGACGACCGGGTGGAAATCACCGGGACCAGCGGCGTCATCTGGATCAATTGCGGCCACGGCCGATTGGGTGATGTGCCGCCGGTCGTCGTCTACAGGGACGGTAAACTGACGAATTGTGCCGACATGCCGACGGGATGGGAACAGAGCTTCGTCAAGGCGTCGCATCACTTCCTGGACAGGCTGGCCGAGGGGCGCGCCGCGGATCTCTCGGCCGGCGATGCCCGGAATGTACTGCGCTTCGCCCTCGCGGCCGAGACTTCGGGACGTACGGGCCGTGGGGTCGAGATGTCGCCCGGGTGACCCGGGGCGGAACCGTGCAGCTGAAGGTACCGTCCGGGTATCGGGCGCCCGCCGTCCCGGCACGTCCGTCAAACAGGGGCATCGGTCTCGACGGCGGCTTTTGTTGCCGTCGAAGCGAGCGAACGCGACCAACTGGCGCCAGCCCCCCGCCGCGTCTTGTTCTCATTGCGCCCGGGTTGGCCGCCTGACGCTGTAGATGGGGTTTTGACGGTTTCACCCGCAGCCCCATGAAGGCGACGCCAAATCCCCATGTTGTCACCAATGATGTTCGTTCCAGCAATGCGGAATGCCGTCTGTGCCGGACCTGTTTGACGGTTTGCCAGGAATCGCCGGCCGAGAAAAGACCCGTTGGTTGCTCCGCGGTATTTCGGTAAAACGAGACCCATGAAAATCATCCGGACGGATCGTGAACTCCTGACGCCAGCGGTCGACGCCACTCTGCGAGAGGCAGGGCATGAACTGATCCTCCTGCCGGACGGCGCGCCGGAATGGGAACTCATTTCACATGTCCGGGACGCTGACCTTTTGCTCATGTGCTATCAGCCCGTCACACGAGCGGTCATAGAGGCCGCGACCAGGCTGAAGGGCGTAATAAAATACGGAGTCGGGGTGGATGCAATTGACATTTCGGCCGCAAGCGAACGCGGCATTCCCGTCGTGAATATTCCCGAATATGCGGAAAGAAGCGTGGCTGAAGGTGCGTTTGCGTTGATGATGGTTTTGGCCAGGAAACTGCCGCCCCTGCTTGAACAAATGGGCAGGGAAGGTTGGGCCTGGCCGGAACCATCGTGGATGGGTTCCGACATAGCTGGTCAGACGGTCGGGATCATCGGTCTGGGTCGCATAGGGAAAAGCTTTGCACAGATTGCGGGCGCGGGATTCCAGGCGCGCATCCTGGCCTATGATCCCTACGTGAGCCGCGAAGGAATGAACCGGCTGGGCGTCATGAAGATTGATCGCCTCGAGGATCTCTTGCGACAAGCCGATTTTGTGTCCATCCACGCTGTTCTGAACGACGAAACCCGCCACCTTCTTGGCAAGAACGAACTCGCGCAAATGAAGGAATCCGCCTTTCTCATCAACGTGGCGCGGGGCGCAATCATCGACGAACACGCGTTATTGTCTGCATTGCAGGACGGACGCATTGCAGGCGCGGGCCTGGACGTTTTCGGATTGGAACCGCTTGATCGCACGGAACACCCGCTCGCTGCACTCTACGACATGCCTAACGTGATTTTGACTCCACACCTGGCATTTTACACCAGGCAGGCCATGGAACGTCTTGAAATGGAGGTGTTGGAACGATGCCGTGAATTGCTCGAGGGACGCCCGGTCACGATAAAATCAGATGACCCCCGGCTGCGCGCGCAAAGCGGGGCCATCAGGTTCGCATAGTGCTTGACGCGCGCCCGTTTGCCGCTGGCCCGGATTCACCCCGTTCGCATTGATCCCTTCAATCCAAATCGCTCGGGGTGGAAGGAACCGACCGGACCCGTCACGTCGATACGGGGCCGGAAAGCGTATCGCCAATTCTGCAAGGCACGAAGGCGCCCGCCATCTCCCGTAACGACCCGTTCGGGTCGCAAGACCGGCATTCTCCGGCCACTTCGCCCCGGACCGGTGCAGCACCCTCAGTCCGGTATGCCCGTTCCCGGCCATGATGGCATTGATTTTGCGTATTGCGCTCATTTCAGCCGTTTGTGGTCCTTCAGTATCTCCCGCGCCGCATTGTGGCCGGGAACTGCAGAGACCGAACCACCCGGGTGCGTGGAGGAACCACATTGATAGAGCCCGCGGATCGGGCTGCGGTAGTTTGCATAATGCGGTGCCGGCCGCTTGAAGAAAAGCTGGTCAAGCGAAACATCGCCGTGCAGTTCGTGCCCGCGCGGCATGCCCAGCACCTCCTCGAAGTCGGTGGGCAGGTAGAGCGAGTATCCGAGCACGCTGTCGCTGAATCCCGGCGCGAACTCGTCCATGACGGCAAATACGTTTTTGACCACGTTGTCACGTTCCCGTGCCCAGTCGCCGCCTTTCAACTCGTAGGGTGCATGTCCTCCAGACAGCAGGACCACGTGTTTCCCTTCCGGCGCAAGGGTGTCGTCGATGTAGCTCGGAACGATGGGAGAGACGAAGGGTCTTTCCGAATACCAACCCCTTCGGGAATCATCGAAGGCGCGTTCCATGTAATCGATGGACGGGCAGACATGGGCATAGGCGGGGTATTCCACACCGGCCTGCCCCGGAGTGAAACCGCGATAGACCGGCAGGCGGTCGACCGCCACGTTGATCTTGAAGGCCTCGCCGTTGCCGCGCCAGCCGTCGATTGCGGCCATGAACTCTTCAGGCAGTTGATCGCGGGGCACCATTCGACCGAAAGTGACGGGGGCGGCAACATTGGAAGCGACCAGCCGGGCGCCGAACTCGCGTCCATCTGTGGTGACGACCCCGGTCGCGCGGCCATCCCTGGTGACGATCTTCTCGACGGCTGCCTCGGTGAGAATCTCCATGCCGTGATTGCGGCCCGATGCCGCGATGGCCTCGGAAATCGCCCCCATCCCGCCCCTGGAGAACCCGAGCCCGTTTTCGCCGCAAAGGTGGAACATGATCGAATACGCGGTGCCCGGAGTGTGAACTCCCTTGAAGAAGCCGATCGCGGCCCAGTAGCCGAAAAGGACCTTCACCTCTTCGCTTTCAAACCAGCGCGACAGGAAATCATGGGCACTCATCGTGAGGGAGTCGAATATCTCGTAAAACTCTCGATGGACGCCCCGGTAGCGCCAGGCGAACCGGGCCAGGTTCTTCAGGCCCGCCAGACTACGGTCGCCCGGATCAATCGGCGTTTCAAGAAGCAGCCGGCGCATGATCCGAATTGTGCGCGACATGTCCTCGAAGAATCTTGGGTAAACCTCCGCGTCTTTCCTTGAGAACCGCGCGATCTCGGACTGGGATACCTTGACATCCGTCGACCAGATTATGCTGTCATCGCCGTCCAGCGGGTGCACGACTTCCGGGACTTTCAGGTGTTCGAGACCATGGCGTTCCAGTTCAAGCTCGCGGATCACCTTGGGATGCATGTGCCCCATGATGTAACTGAAAGTCGAGGCGCGGAAACCAGGGTGGAATTCTTCGGTCGCCGCCGCGCCGCCGACAATGTGGCGGCGCTCCAGGACCAGTGTCTTCAGTCCGGCTTTGGCCAGGTAGGCACCGCAAGTCAGCCCGTTGTGGCCGCCGCCAACGATGATGGCATCGTAGTTCGTGGTCATGTGGCCTTTGAACCTCCGTTCGCGCCAATTGACAAGTGAATCCCGCCTGCCAGCGCCCGTTCGGGCGTTTGGCCTTACGCCGGAAATCGTTCACCGCCTGTATTGCCACTCCGGCCGGAACGGTGATCGCATCTTCGGCCAGCGGCATGCGGCAGGCCCATCACCCGGTGACATGGTACTGCTTCACGTCGGCCTACCTGGCTGCTGACCCGGGTGGCGCCAGGCATTCCTGATCGAAGACAGATCCATTCAAGTTGCCAGGGATGCGCGCCCTGCCTGAATCGGATCGGGAAGACGATCCTGAACTTCTTCCCGGCCAATTGCGACTCGCGCGCCTATCGTTTGATGCACCAAACCGGCTTGCCGGCGGCGCCCTTCGATGCTCGTGGCTCATGTCGTCCAAACGCGCGACTTATTTCGGCAAGCGTCCAGGTCAAGACGGGATCCTGTCAATTCGCGTTGCGCGAGCGGCGCACCGATTCGCTCTTGAACGATCCCGATCGTTTTATTCGGGCGGTGTCGAAGCGAATTTTCTTGATTTTTGCCCACAATCGGCCCACTAGTCTTTCTTGGGCTCGGTGCTCGCACGCGAAAGGGTGTGTCAATGCCCTGAAGCGTGTTCAGAAATCGCTTGCCAGGGAAACGTGCGAGAACTCCGGCACGTGACATGGCAACGCGACGAGAACTGCGCAAGACCAGGAACAATGGAAAGAAAGACGCGTACAGGCGAAATCCATCGGGCATCAGAAGATCGACACACAGGAAAAAACTGATGAAACCAAGCAAAATACTCGGAAAAGCAGCCATCGTCGCAATGCTGGCGATGCTGCCCCTAACATCGGCTGTTGCCGAAACGCTGCGCCTGGTGACCAACTGGAGTACCAGTTCGTACTCCGTGGCGCGCACTTTGCAATTCGTCGAGGATTTCAATGCCAGCGAGGCAGCCAAGGCGGCCGATATCCAGATCGTCCATTTGGGCGGTCCCGAGGTGACGCCAGCCACCGAACAGCTTACGGCATTGTCCAACGGCGTGTTCGACATGCTCTTTGGCGCAGCTGGATACTATGTCGGTGCGGTTCCGGAATCCCGGGCGCTTTACGGCACGGCGATCACGCCAATGCAGGCGCGCGAGACCGGTGCGACTGAACTTCTCAACACGATTTACGAAGACAAGGCAAATGCGCATGTGCTGGGCTGGGTGGCGGCCGGCGTCGGTTATCACATCTGGCTGCGCGATGAACCGAATCTCGATGAAAACGGCCTGCCCGTGCTCGACAACGTGAAAATCCGCTCTTCGGGCTTCTATAATGCCTGGCTCGGGAAATACGGCGCCACCACTGTGACCGTGCCCGCCCCGGATATCTACAACGCCCTGGAGCGCGGAGTGGTCGACGGCGCAGCGTGGCCGGGTCTCGGGATCACGGACTATGGCTGGGAGAAATTCGTTGGATACCGTATCGACCCGCCGGTCTGGCAGTTCGACAACCTGTTTTGGGTCAACAAGGACAAATGGATGAGCCTCACCGATGCTCAACGTGCCGCACTTTCCGAAGCGGTTGTCACCTATGAGCCGGTTGCACATGAATTTTACGCAAACCTGCGCAAGGAGGAGGATGTCGAGGTGGCTGCCGCAGGCGTGAAATCCTTCAGGATGAGCCCGGAAGCCGAAGCCGCCTTCGTGGCGCATGCCCGATCGGTGCAGTGGGACAAGCTGCAGGAGGCGAACTCGCCTTATTGGGATCAGCTGCGCGCCACGTTGCCTGCCGAATAGGACCATGTGAGGCATGGCCGAGGTCATCCGCCTCTATGACCGAATGATCGTGATGCTCGCGCTCGCCGCGAGCATCATCATCGGCGCAGTCTTCGTCCTGATCGTCGTCGATGTCAGCATGCGCACGGCCGGCATGCGCCCTCCCGTATTCTCCAGCGCCGTTTCGGAATATTCGCTACTGTACGTTACGATGATGGCCGCGCCCTGGCTGGTCAGGGAGCGCGGCCATGTGCGGATCGACAGTTTCCTGACCTTCCTGCCGGGCTCCGCCAGGCTGTTTCTCGAACGCGCCCTCATCGTGGTCTGCATTGCGCTCTGCCTGACGGCGACCTGGCTCAGCGCTGATTTCGCAATTGATTTTTGGCGAAAAGGAGAGATCGACATCCGCTCTATCGAAATCCCGCGCGCGCTGCTTTTCGTGCCGATGGTATTCGGGTTTTTCCTTTGCGCCGTCGAATTCGCGCGCCTGTTGCTGATCGGAGAATCACTCTCCGCGCCCGGCGATGACGGTCAATCTCCTTTCGAGGGCGAAATCTGATGGTCACCGTACCGAAGGGCCGCGGCCGTGCCTGAATGGTACGTCTCGGGCGGTCTCGCATTGGGAGCGATCCTGTTCCTGATGTTTCTGTCCATGCCGGTGGCTTTCGCCTTTCTGCTGGTCAGTCTCGGCGGAATGTACTGGCTGGCCGGAATGCCGGGCGTAAGCCAGGTGATCGCCAATGCCAGCGTCTCGATCACCCATTTCGTCTTCTTGCCGATCCCGCTGTTCCTGCTCATGGGCGAGTTGTTCTTCAACGCCGGGGTCGCGCAACGGGTGTTCGATGCCGTCGACACCCTAATCGGGCGAATGCGTGGACGGCTGTCTTATGTGACGATCTTCGGCGGCACGACATTCGCCGCGCTCACGGGCACCTCGATGGGCAACACCGCGATGCTCGGCTCTCTGCTCGTGCCCGAGATGAGCCGCCGCGGTTACAAGAAGCACATGGCAATGGGTCCCATTCTCGGCGTGGGCGGGCTGGCGATCCTGATCCCGCCCTCGGGCCTCGGCGTACTCCTGGGCAGTCTTGCCAAGATCGACATCGGCCGACTGCTGATCGCCGGCGTCCTTCCCGGGCTGCTGCTGGCACTTCTATACCTGATCCTGATCTGGGTGATGATCCGGCTCGACCCGACATCGGTGCCGGAAGACGCGCCTGTCCGCCACTCGCTCAACACCAAGTTCCGGGTCATTGTTACCCATATCCTGCCGTTGTCGGTGATCATATTCATGGTGATCGGCCTGATTCTCCTCGGTATCGCAACGCCCACGGAAAGCGCCGCCTTTGGCGTGCTGGGAGTGCTGATCATCGCCTGGGCCTTCGGCGGACTCACCTGGTCCGCCATCCTCAAGTCCCTCAGGGGGACCGTGAAGGTCACGACCATGATCCTGCTGATCGTCGCCGCCTCTTCGACCTTTTCCCAGGTCCTGGCGTTTTCAGGCGCGACTTCCGGCATGATCCGGGCGGTCAGCGCGGTGGAGTTCTCACCCGTCATGGTTGTCGTGGTGATGTTCGCAATCCTTCTGTTCATGGGCATGTTCATGGATCAGGCCTCGATCATGATGCTCACCATTCCGATCTTCTTTCCCATTGCCCAGGCACAGGGATTCGACCTGATCTGGTTCGGTATCGTCATGTTGCTGGCGCTGGAAATGAGCGGCGTCACGCCTCCCTTCGGTTTGAATCTTTTCGTCATGCTCGGTGTTGCGCCCAAAGGGACAACGATGGCCGAAGTGGCGAAGTCCGGCCTGCCGTTCCTGGGATGCGGGCTGTTGCTCTTCGTGCTGATGGTGGCCGAGCCCGACACGGCGCTCTACTTGCCATCACTCATGAACCGATGAACAAGGATGGCCTCATTCTCTATCACCACAACTCTTCGGTCTGCGCAGCCAAGATTCGTGTCGCGCTAGCCGAGAAAGCCCTGGATTTCGAAAGCCGCCTTCTCCGCCTCGATGGCGACCAATTCCACCCCGAATACCTCGCGCTGAACCCGTATGCCGTCGTTCCGACGCTGGTCCAGCTGCGCGCCTTCCGGGTGGAGCCGGCAACGGCAGTTGCCGATACATCCGTCGTCATGGAAAAATCCTCCGATCATTGTGAATGGACCGGCGGAATCTCCCGCGCGAGGGCCGATCGGATCAAGACAGATTCAGAACGCCGTCATTTAATCGCTTACGCACGAGGCCCTGAACCGCGTCTCGTCGACGAAGGTCTCGCAGAGGACGGGCCGGCCCCCGTGGAGGCGCTCCCAGTCGTCCGCGAGCCGCCGCGTCGCCATGCAGGGATCGGGAGACAGGCATGGAGGCCGGCCGGGAGCGGAACGAGGAACGGTCGCCGGAGCCGGCAAGGACCCCGGAGCCGAAGTCGGCCGACCGCGATCTCGGGCTGTAGCGGCATGCAGGGGAAACCACGCGAGGTGGTGATGGAGGTTTAGATGCGGGCTTGCCGTCAGACCGGTGCGCGCCGTTGAAACGGTGCCGGGCACACCATATAAGGTGTGCAGGAGCCCCCGCGGGGCTGATAATCGACGGGCCGGGCGACCGCGCGCACAGGTGGAATGATTCGATGAATACGGTTCTCGACGAAGTGACCAGCGAACTCATCGACGCGCAGCACATCCGGCGGCGGGTCGATGACTGGGAGGAGCGTGTGAACGGTCTCTACGCCACGATCGACGGCTGGCTGCCGGACGGCTGGGAGGCCCGCCGGGGCCCGCCGGTGGTCATGAACGAGCCGTTGATGCGCAAGTTCGGCGTGGCCGCGAAGCGGTTGCCGACCCTCGAGCTCCACGACCAGGCGGGCCATGTCGCGAGGCTGGAACCGCACGCGCTGTGGATCATCGGTGAGAACGGCCGCGTCGATCTGAAACACGACGGGCGTTATCACTACATCATCGACACGGCCGAGAACTTCGCGCGGCCGAGTTGGGAGGTCTCCCGCGCCGAGCGGCGGTGCGAAAGCGAAGCGGTGACGCTTGAATGGTTGAGGCGCATCCTTCAGTGAGCGGACCTTCGGGCCATTGCGGGGGTGTACGAGCAGATCGATCTCCATCTCCAGAGCCTGGGCGAAGCCGAGGACGGCGCGGGGGATGAACCGGTGCCAAGTCCTGTCGATCACGAACAGAGGATCAACGACCAGGCGTACTTCGTTCTCGCGTGGGGCCAGTTGGAGGCGGACATCGAGGAGGCGTGCCGGGACGCCATCCGCAGCGGGCAATCGCACGACGACTGGCGGTATCGCAGGCCGTGGTCGCTGTACAACCTGGGCGATCGCAGGCTCTCGGGCCTGAGCTTCGAGAACCGGCTCACGCTGGTGCTCGAGAAGGGAAGCGACGATTGGAAGAGAACCATGGAGCTCTACAACGTCCGCAACCAGATTGCCCACGGCGCGCTCCTGTCGGCCCGGATCGACATGACGAGCGTGATCGAGGATTTCTTCCGCATCCAGTCGTCGCTCACGCGGGAGTGATCGGCCGTTGAGATGGCCATGCGCCGGCGCGCGCAGGTGTTGTATTTCTGAATAGGTCGTAGCCCGTTTTCCGGGTTGTTTCGGGGTTTGCGGGACAGGATTTCCCACGCTGGTCCGATTTCTTTGGACGGATCTGTCGTCGGGAACCGGTACGGCGGCAAGAAGAACAAGACGCTCGAGACACTCTCCGGAACAGCCCTCTGGCACCGCTCCGGCACGCCGCCCAAATCCATCCGATGGGTGCTGGTCAGGGACCCGGACGGCGAGCGGGAGCCGCAGGCCTTCTTCAGCACCGACCCCGGAATCGAGCCGGAGAAGATCATCAGCATCTTCGTGCGCCACTGGCAGATCGAGGTCACATTCCAAGAGGCCCGCGCCAATCTTGGCGTCGAAACCCAGCGACAATGATCCGATCTCGCCATCGAAAGGACCACCCCGGCCCTGCTCGGTCTCTACAGCCTCGTCTGCCTGCGGGCCGGCGACATCCTCGCCAGAAGCCCGCATCCCTTCAAGGCCGCCGGGTACGAGAAGACCCTCTTCACCTTCTCCGACGCCATCGCCGCCGTCCGCACCGAGATCTGGCTCGACTCCATTTCCCAACCCTCCCCGCCAGAACCGGAGCGAAAGGAAAGGGGAAAGGGGATTATATCGAAAAGTCACATTCCGGCTGCCAACTCGGTATAATCCCTTGACAATTCAGGCAGATAGTATAGTGAGCGCGTGATGGGAAACCAGCCTTTCCCGTCACCAGACGAACCTTGTGCCGAAGGCCAGACCGCGTGAGCGAAACTTCCACATACCGCAACATCATCTACCGGCTTCTGCCAGGCTCCAGGGCCAACGCACGGCGCCTGGCCGGACAGGCGGGCGCCTGCCGCTTCGTCTGGAACACGATACTGGGGCAGCACAATGACGCCTTTGAGGAGGCGAAGGCCAACGGGGAGAAACCTCCGTCGGTTTCGTTCTTCTCGCTCGGCAGGGAGTTCACCGGTCTCCGCAACGAAATCCCGTGGCTTTGCGCATACTCCTTCAGCATCACCCGGTACGTGCTCAAGTACCAGGCCGATGCGTGGAAGGCGTTCTTCAGGGGCGAGGCAGGACATCCACGCTTCAAGTCCCGCCACGGGTCGACGCCGTCCTTCACCATTCCCGAAGCCGTCACCATCAGGGACGACATGATCAATGTCCCGAGGGTTGGTCCCATGCGCATCCGGCGGAAGGGCGGGAACCCGTATCCCGAGGGCAAGCCGGTGAAAGCCGTGATCAGGAAGATCGCCGGCAAGTGGTATGTCACCGTCTGCTACGAGGTCGAGGCTGAGGAGCGTCCCGACACCGGGGTCTTGGCGGGCGTGGACATGAACGTCCGCCAGGTGGCGGTGGTGGACACGACCGGAGAGGCGGAGATCATCCCCGCGCCCGATACGGGCCGGCTTGATGCGAAGATCGGGCGCAACCAGCGCCGGCTTGCCCGCCAGCGCAAGGGGTCACGGCGGCGCATGAGAACCAGGCTCAGGCTGCAGAGGCTCCAGCGAAAGCGGGCCAACAGGCGCAGGAACTGGCACCACCAGGTCAGCCGCCGGATCGCGAACCGGGCGAGCACGGTGATTGTCGAGAAGCTCAACACCCGGGGCATGACCCGCTCGGCAAGGGGCACGCTCGAGAACCCCGGCACGAAGGTGAAGGCCAAGTCCGGCCTCAACAGGGAGATCCTGAGCACCGGCTGGCATGGCATGAAGGAGAAGCTCGCCTACAAGTGCGCATTGGTGGAGATCGATCCTGCCTTTACATCACAGACCTGCAATGCGTGCGGATGGGTGGACAAGGCCTCCCGCCCGTCGCAGGCCGAATTCACGTGCGTGGCCTGCGGCCACGCGGATCATGCGGACCTGAACGCGGCCCGCAACATCATGGCGTCAGGGATTGGCGCTTCTGCACGGCGAGGGGCGTTTGCGTTGGCAACCCCTGTGACCCGTGAAATCGATCGAATGGTCGCTTAAATGTGACTTATCGATATAATTCCCATCTTGAGACCCGGCTTGGGTCGGCGTCGTGGTTGGCGGGTGAAGCCTATTCGATCGCGGATGTGGCGTTCACCCCCTACCTGATTCGGCTCGACCTTCTCGGACTCGATCATTTCTGTCAGGCTCGCCCCGCCATCCGGGACTGGTATGTGAAGCTCAGAGGGCGTGAAAGTGCCGCTGCCGTGCTCGGCTGGTACGACCCGGAGAACATCGATTTGCTCACGACACGGGGCCGGCCGGCGGCCGTGCAGGTGAAGGCGATGTTGGCGGAGATTGACGGAAGGAGTGGCGGATTGAGCAGCGACAGTCCCGACGCTCCCGCGGCGCCATCGGCTTGATATCCTTCCCGCCACACAGCTCCCATGCCAATGACGGAGTATTGCGAAGATCCTGGAGTTGGCATGTCAATGGCCGTATTGAAGAATTCGGCATGGGTTGCGGCCAACCAATCGCTGAAGGTATGACCCGAGCCGACCGGGGCGAGGATCGAACATTCGATTTCCGTTCATCCTCCACGGCGTCTGCCGGAACTTCGAAAACGGTTGCAGCGGGATTCTTCGCAATCTCGAAATCTGCAAGGGTCACGGCTCTGGCATACCTTTTTATCATGGCAGCTTTGGCTGGTTCATCCTGCCGCAACCGCTCCTGCCGCTCCTGCACCCGTTGGTTCGTCGCCAATCATCCGGATTGACGCACAACACGTGATTCCGGTTCCTCGCGGTCTATCCGGGGCGGATCAATATCAAGAAGGCTTGCGGGATATCGCGGATTGTGCACGGAGTACGTCAGGTAAAATGGAAAGGAAATTCGTACCGGTGCTGAACCATCTCGACCGCCTGGAATCCGAGAGTATCCACATCATTCGGGAAGTGGTGGCGGAATTCCGTCATCCGGTCCTGCTGTATTCGATCGGCAAGGACTCGGCGGTCCTGCTGCACCTGGCCCTCAAGGCATTTGCGCCGGGCAAACTGCCTTTCCCGCTCCTGCACGTGGACACCACGTGGAAGTTTCGCGAAATGATCCGGTTTCGTGACGAGACCGCGGCAAGGCTTGATCTCGAGATGATCGTTCATGTCAACCAGGACGGCCTGGACCGAAAGGTCGGCCCGATCAGCCACGGGTCACGGGTGCACACGGACATAATGAAAACCGAGGCATTGAAACAGGCGTTGGATCTGCATGGCTTCGACGCAGCCTTCGGCGGTGCAAGGCGAGACGAGGAAAGGTCGCGCGCCAAGGAACGGATTTTTTCCTTCAGGGGAGCTTCGCATCGCTGGGACCCAAAGAACCAGCGCCCCGAGTTCTGGAACCTCTACAACACGCGCATCGCTCCGGGAGAAGGCGTACGCGTGTTTCCCCTGTCAAACTGGACCGAACTCGACGTCTGGCACTACATTTGCCGGGAGGGAATTCCGCTGGTTTCACTTTACTTTTCTGCCCCGAGACCGATCGTCAGGCGGAACGGCCTGCTGATCATGATTGACGACGACCGGCTGCCACTCGAGCCGGGCGAAGAGCCGACCGAGCTGCAGGTGCGGTTTCGAACCCTCGGGTGTTATCCGCTTACCGGGGCGATCGAATCCAAGGCTGGTACCGTTCAGGACATCATATTGGAGTTGACGCAAAGCCGCTCCTCGGAACGCGAGGTCCGCGCCATCGACAACGACCGGGTTGGTTCCATGGAAAAGAAGAAGCAGGAGGGATACTTCTGATGTCTTCGAACGTCGGACCCGGCGCCGCTGCGCACGAATTCGATACTGTTCTGGCAAAACAGGACGTCAAGGACCAGCTTCGGTTCATCATTTGTGGTTCAGTCGATGACGGCAAATCAACTCTCCTCGGCCGACTACTTTACGATTCGAGGAACATTTTCGACGACCAGATTTCGGCCGCCGAGTCGGAAAGCCGGGTTTACGGCACCCAGGGAGACTCGGTCGACCTCGCCCTGCTGCTGGACGGCCTGCAGGCGGAACGTGAACAGGGTATCACCATCGACGTTGCCTACCGTTACTTTGAAACCCCCAAACGCAAGTTCATCGCAATCGATGCGCCGGGCCACGAACAGTACACCAGAAACATGGCGACAGGAGCGTCGAATGCCGATGCCGCGCTGATTCTCGTCGATGCACGAAACGGCGTGGTGACGCAAACCCGCCGACACAGTCATATCATCGCGCTGATGGGGATCCGCCGCATCTTCCTTGCGGTCAACAAGATGGACCTCGTCGACTACGATCAACGTGTCTATTCCGACATCGTCCGGGAATACCAGGCCGTTGCCCGCGACCTCGGGACCGAAGAGATCAATGCGGTGCCGGTGTCGGCACTGACCGGCGAAAATGTCTTTTCACCTCGCGGGAACACGCCGTGGCATGGCGGCCCGACCTTGTTTGAACTGCTTGAGAATGTCGATGTGCGGCGCGACGAATTGGCAACTGCATTTCGCCTGCCTGTCCAGTGGGTCAATCGGCCGAACCCCGGTTTTCGCGGCTACAGCGGAACCGTCGCTTCTGGGCATGTCGAGCGCGGAATGAATGTCGTCGCCATCCCGTCGGGCAGGCAATCTACCGTTGAACGCATTCTCGGGCCATCGGGCGACCTCGAAAAGGCGATCGCCGGCCAGTCGATAACCATCGTGCTGGCCGACGAGATCGACATCAGCCGCGGTGAAATGATTGCGGGTACCGACAGCCCGCCTGAGATCGCCGATCACTTTGCAGTGCACCTGATCTGGACGGATTCGCGGCCCATGCTGCCGGAACGTTCCTATTCGGCCCGTTTTGCCAGCGCCTCCGGAATCGCGCAGATCACGGATCTCACCCACCGAATTGACGTCAATACCCCGAACCGGCTGGCGGCCAAGACGCTTGAGCTGAACGAAATCGGCTACTGCAAGATCACGCTGGACCATGCCATTCCATTCGATCCCTATTCGGTAAGTCGCCAGACGGGCAGTTTCGTGCTGATCGACAGGTTTACCAATTCCACCGTTGGCGCCGGAGTGATCGATTTCGCGCTCCGTCGCGCCAGCAATATTTCTTGGCAGGAGATGAAGGTCGACAAGGCGACGCGGGCACGCGCTACCGCGCAGAAACCATGCATCCTGTGGTTGACCGGATTGTCGGGGGCGGGCAAGTCGACCATTGCCGACCGCCTGGAACAGAAGCTCCAGTCACTCGGCCGGTTCACTTATCTTCTGGACGGCGACAATGTCCGCCACGGTCTCAACAAGGACCTCGGCTTTACCGAAGAAGATCGGGTGGAAAACATCCGCCGGGTTGCCGAAGTCGCGCGGCTGATGGTTGACGCCGGTCTTATCGTCATCGTTTCCTTCATCTCGCCGTTCCGTTCGGAGCGCCAGATGGCGCGATCGATGGTGGAAGAAGGCGAGTTCTTCGAAATCCACGTCGATACGCCTCTCGAAGTTTGCGAAGAACGGGATCCGAAAGGTTTGTACGCCAAGGCCCGGAAAGGCATTCTCGCCAATTTCACCGGAATCGACTCTCCGTACGAACCACCGGAAAGACCGGACTTGCGCATCAACACGACGAAGGTGCCGGCCGACGAAGCCGCGGATGACGTTATCGAATTCCTGAGGAGTAAGGGGGCTGGTTTCGGTTGAACCGGGGCGCGGGAGAGGCACCCGAGTACACTCCCGGTCGGGAACGAGGTTTCACAACCGCCCGAAGGACGGTAGCGCGAGCGGTCGTATGCGACCGGACCGAACAGCGTCAGCGCATGGCCCGTCGAGGCTTCGGCCGTCCTGCAGGTCTCGCCGCCGACATCCGGGGACACGCCATGATCGTGATCTGTTCAAAGGAATCGCGCAGGGCCGAGCAGGAGATGTCGTTGAGTCGGTCGCGAAACGCCAGGTTTCATCACGACTTTCCGTCTTTCATCGTTACGGGTCCTGGCAGGAGACCTCTCAATTTCCGCGATGCCCAAAAAAAACGGCGGGCGGGCGGGCATCACGAAGCCAGTGCGGCGAAAACCTCTTGTAGTGCGGCCCAGCGCGTGCGGTTTCGAGCAACCAGAAGTTGGCCGGTTGTTCTGCTCGCCCGGTAGCGGCTTCCATCCGCCAGCATCGCGGAAAATCCGCCGGCCTCGCGGTAAACCAGTTCGCCGGCGGCGTGGTCCCACGGCTTCATCAGACCCGAAATGCCGAAATCACAGGCACCCATGGCGAGTAGCCAGTACTCAAAACACGAACAACGGAAGGACATCGTTCGATCGAAATCCACAAGCCTGAGCGCCAGTTTTCTTCGCGCCGCGGATGGGAACAGATGCAGCGGCACGAGGCCGACGGTTCCGCATCCCGTCCTGTCTATCAAAAGCCTGCGTTTGGCGCCGCTTGGGGAACAATAGAACGCACCCCCTCCGGAACTGGCCCGAATCCATTCATCCGAAATCGGGTCGTACAGGAGTCCGAATGTCGTCTGTTCGTTTTCGACAACGGCCAGGATGACGCCGAAGAGCGGCAAGCCATTCGCGAAATTCCATGTTCCGTCAATTGGGTCGATGATCACTGCGAGACTTGCTTCGGGCAGCGCGTCCAGAATGCCCGCGTCTTCATCCACCGCCTCTTCACCGATGACCAATGCGCCCGGGAGCAGTTTCGCGGCTGCCTCCGCAATGACCCGTTCGGCGGCACGGTCAGCAATGGTCACAAGATCATCTGGGCCGGATTTCGTATCGATCTCCTCACTGGCAGTGTTGCGAAACCGGGGCATGATCTGGGCACGGGCAGCGAAGCGCACAGCCTGGATCAATCCTTCGACGACGCATTCCGTCACCGGCATCGCGGTCGTTTTCCCATCACTCCAAATCCTTATGTCAGAAGCTTTACCGGCTCGAAATGATGCATGTCGTCAAAGTTGCAGAACTCGACGGGACCAAGGTCGACGAGACCAATCTCATCCATGTATCTTTCGGCCATCTCCGCGCCAAGAGCCGCGATCCCCCGCGCGGTCGCCTCCGGCACCCACTCGAGCAAATAGGCCAATGTGATGTGAAACACGTAGTCGTCAAAATCCTCAGAATCTATCCCGGTTGCATCCCGAAGCGCGATCCGGGTTTCGCGCAGGGTTAGCTCCTCGTCTTCGGTGGCGCCCACCATGGTCAGGCTGCACCCGCCAAAGAGCCCGGCAACGCGTATTCGGTGGCGCAAGGGTAGCGCAATCCCGTCGACACGGCCAAGCAAGGCATCGGTTACGTCATCACGCGATAAATCTTGAGGCAGGCCTGTGGGCCATCTTGTGCCAGGTTTGGGCAGTGGGCGAGACGCCCTGGAACACTGTCATGTGAAAGCTGTCAGGCGGCAGGAAGGTAAAGAACTTCCGAAATGCGCTCGTCTTCAACTCAGCCTGAAGAGCACAAATGGCCTCAAACGCCTTCGAGTTGCGATCAACATGGCAGATGAAGGTGTTTCCGGGCCAATTCTGCACGCGTCCATCGGTCGTGAACTTCCCGCCTCGGCCCTCAAGTGAAACCCAGGGCGGGAGCGGAGCGTCCGACAAACGGCCGGTGAGATATTTGATTTCATCGGGACGCCTCGGAGCCATCTTTTCCTTGTCGATCACAACCGCAGACCATTCGCAGAATCAAACAGGTGAAGGTCTTTCTCGGGGAACGTGAGATTGAGTTGATCGAGACCCGCCAGTTCCGTCCCAATTGGTGTGGCGACGTTGACTTCCTGTCCGCCATTGAGGCGCACCACGAAAGAGGTGTGCGACCCGAGATCCTCGCGATAGATCACCTCAGAGGCGATCACGCCTTCACCGATCCTGATTCTCTCCGGACGAATGCCGAGAACCACCGGGCCGGTTCGCCCGTGGGGTGCAATCTCGGTACCGTCCGCCAGCCGCAAATGACTGCCATCTCCGATGACCTCGATCAGGTTCATCGCGGGCGTACCGACAAAGCCGGCAACGAAGGTTGTCGCCGGTCGGTGGTATATCTCATGCGGCGAGGCGAACTGCTCGACCCGTCCGTTGTTCAGGATCAGGACCCGGTCCGCCAAGGTCATTGCCTCGACTTGGTCATGGGTGACGAACACGGTCGTTGCCCCGATGCGCTCGTGAAGTTCGCTCAACTCCATGCGCATGTCGTGGCGAAGCCGCGCGTCGAGGTTCGAGAGCGGTTCGTCGAACAGGAGCACCTGCGGCTCGCGCACAATGGCGCGGGCAATGGCGACACGCTGGCGCTGGCCGCCGGATAGTTCCGACGGCCTCCGTTCCAGGAACCCAGAAAGTCCGACGAAATCCGCCGCTGCACGCACCCTGCGTTTGCGATCGGGCCTGGGAACGCGCGCGACTTTCAGCGAATAGCCGATATTGGCGGCCACGCTCATATGCGGGTAGAGGGCGTAATTCTGGAACACCATGGCGCACCCCCGGTCCTTGGGTTCCACGTCCTGCACTTCCTGCTCGCCAATGAAAATCCTCCCCCCGCTCACCCGTTCCAGTCCTGCGATCATGTTGAGCAACGTGGATTTGCCGCAGCCGGATGGTCCGAGGATCACGGTGAACTCGCCGGCGGCAATCTCTGCAGTCAATTCGGGGATGACCTCGATCTTGCCGAAGCTCTTCTTCACGTGGTCAAGGCGGATTGTATTGGCGGTCAAAGGATCATTTCTCCGAAAGGTTCATGCCCCGCACAATCTGACGCTGCATGACGGCGATCAGAGTGACGGGGATGATGGAGACAAACAATGCCCCGGTCATGAGCAATGGCACTTCGGGGATACGCTCGGGATCCGTCGTGGCCAGCTTCGCAAGGCCCACGACCGCAGGTTGCGCGTCCGGAGTTGAAGCCGCGATCAGGGGCCACAGGTAGGAAGTCCAACCGCCGATGAACCAGAACATGAAGGTGGCGATCAGTGGCGTCCAGGACAGCGGCAGCAAGATGTCGACCATGAAGCGGAGTGGACCGGCTCCGTCCATTGCCGCAGCCCTCGGCAGGTCGCGTGGCAGGGTCAGGAAGAACTGTCGGTAGATGAAGACGGACGTGCAGGAAGTGGCGATCGGCGCGGCGACACCGATATATGTGTCGAGCAGACTCAGGCGCAGTTCCGGCACCCGAACGCCCGCGACCCTGTCGGCAAGCCAGTCGATTCCCGTCGCCTTTACGATCCAGTTCACCGGCATGAGGACATTGGCGACGATCTGGTAGGTCGTGATGACAACCAGTTCCAGCGGGAGCATCACCGTGGCGATGGTTACCGCGAAGATAACCCGGTTCATCCGGTTTTCGAAGAAAACCAGTGCGAATGTCGCGGCGAAGGCAAAGGCGCATTTGATCGCGGCGACGAGAAGCGAAATCACGAAGGAGTTCCATAACTGCTTCGGGAGCTGGGTTTCGGTGACGATCAGCCGGATGTTGTCGAGAAAATGCCCACTGATCCGGAACCGGATCCCGCCCGCCTGGACGAATTGCTGGTAGGACTGTGTCGCCGTAACGAACGCGATGACGAGCGGAGCAAGGACAAAAGCCATCCCCAGGAGGAGAAGCACGGTCGCGGTGCGATCTATTGCGGTGGCCTTCTCGATCACGCCGACTACCGCTCGTACTTGACGTGTTTCTCGAGCCGGAACTGGAGGAGAACCATGGCGATCACGAAAATCATGAGCAAAACGGTCTGCGTAGCCGCACCGGACAGGTCGTAGGCTTTGAAGCCATCGACGTAGATTTTGTAGATCAAGAGCGTCGTCGCCTCACCCGGCCCCCCTTGGGTCATCGTGTCGATCAGCCCGAAGGCTTCGACCACCGTACCCACGAATTCCAGCACGAAAGTCAGGAACAGCTGGGGGGTCAGGAGCGGCAATTGAATGTCGAGGATTCTCCGCCAGGACCCTGCCCCGTCCATCGCCGCCGACTTCGTCAGCGTATCGGGAATGGCCTGCAGTCCCGACAGCAGAATGACGAAATTGAAGGGAATGCCGTTCCAGACCTGCGCCACCACGATCGTCGCAAAGGCATCGTTCCCGTCGATCCGTGGGTTCCAGAGCCCGGGAAACAGATCGTTGATTGGCGAGAAAATCCCCAGAAACGGGTTGAAAATGAACACGAAGACAACGCCGATCGAGGCGCCTGCGACGGCCTTGGGCCAGATGATGATGTTGCGCGCGGCTTGAGACAGGCGCAATCCACGATCGGCAGCAAGGGCGAGGACGAGCGAAATTCCGATCGCGAGCCCCGGCGCGATGATCATGAACACGACCGTGCGCCGCAGGGCTTCCCAATACACCGGGTCGGACAACACGCGCGAAAAGTTCTGCAATCCCACGAATTGCGAACCTCCCCCGAAGGGACGTTCCAGGAAGAACGACCAGAAGAAGGCGAGACCTACGGGGACATAGAAGAACAGGAATATCAAAACCAGGATTGGCGCGACCAGCATCGCGTAGGTCGCGCGCCCGACATAGAAGCCCTGTCGCATCTTGCCTGCCTTACAGTACCGGCGGACCTTGCCCGCCGGTACACTTATAGTCCATCAGGGAAGCTCGACACCCTGATAAGTTTGCTCGAAGCGGCGTAGCAACTCGTTCCCGCGGGCCGCGGCATTGTCCAGCGCAGCCTGGATTTCCTGCTCGCCATTCAATGCCTTGGTCACTTCCTGGATGAAGATGTCGCGGAACTGGACGTAGAACCCGAGGCGAATGCCGCGGCTGTTGGCATCGCCAGGCATGTTGAGCGAAGCCACGCCGATGTCGGCAGTTGCAAATTCGGGTTCGCCGGCCATCTCGCTGGCCTTGAGGGTTTCAAGGGCCGCGTTGGTCACCGGCACGTAGCCGGTGTGCCGGGTAAACGCAATCTGCTGGTTATGCTCCCGGACGAAGTTCAGAAACGCGCGGGCTGCGTCGTAGCTGGCGTCTTCATGGTCCTTCATGACCCAGATCGAAGCCCCGCCTATCAGCGTGTTGCGGCGATCGTGCCCTTCGTATATCGGGGCGAAGCCGATGCCGACGGCATCGCCTAGCGCGGCCAGGGCACCACCATATGCGGCAGAAGAGGTTTCAAGCATCGCACACTCGCCGGCATTGAAACCATTTCTGCCGGCCGGTGTGTCGGCGGGAAGGCGAAACAATCCCTCGGCCCGCCAGGCGGCGATATTGACGAGATGTTCCGCAACGAGACCGGTGTTGAACGTGTACTCGGCATCCAATCCGCCGTAACCGTTGTTGTTCGAAGCGATTGCCTCGCCATGACGGGCCGAGAACTGTTCGAGCGAGAACCAGGGATGCACGCGTTGCAGTACCGGGCAGGCGTGACCGTTGTCTTTCAGCTTGAGCGCGACCTCCACGACGCCCTCGTAAGTCTCCGGGATCTCTGTGACGCCCACTTCGCCGAGCATCTCCATGTTCGCGTAGAAGATCATCGTTGATCCGTTATAGGGCTGGGAGTAGAGTTCGCCCGTCGAGGTCTCGTAGTAAGACCGCGCGCCGCCAATGTAATCGTCCCATGCCACATCCGGCATGATCGCCTCGACCGACAGGACCGCGCCCGAAAGCATCAGGTCCAGCGTTCCTGCGTCGAAGAACTGGATGAGCACCGGGTGCTCACCGGTTCGGTAGGCGGCAATGGCTTTCTGCATGCCTGCTTCGTAGCCACCGTGACCGACACAGGTGATGCCGTGGGCGTCCTGAGCGGCATTGAAGGCGTCGCAGGCGTTTTGGATGGCTTCTTCGACCCGGCCGGTATTTCCATACCAAAACTCGATTTCAGCGGCGTTTGCCACCGGGACTGCAGCACTCAGAGCAAGAGCGAGCGCGGCGAGAAAATTGGTTTTCATGGGAGCCTCCTAGGGTTTCGTAACAATGGACCACATGTCCGAATCCCATTATTACACATAAAGTGTAATAATGTCGCGCCAAAATTTCGGAATATTTTTCGGAGTTGACTCGTTCCGTTTTGTTCTGTTTCGGGTAGGGTTCTGCCATGAATTCGCATCCTTATGATCCGCTTTCTCGTATCGAGTCGCTCTATTTGCGCGGGGACGGAGATTCCCGGGTTGTGTCCAGCAACGAGAGGCGGGTCCTTGCCGAAGTCTGGCAAACTCCGGGGAGGTCGCGCGCGGCATTCAGAACCCGGTTGAATCTTGCACAACAGTCGATTCATCGCATCGTCACCCAACTGGAAGAACGAGGAATGGTCCTGCTAGGTGAATCGGTTCCGCCCGTGAACAAGGGCAAACCCAGTCCCCGGCTTCATCTCAATTCGCGCTTTGCGTGTTCGGTTGGCGTCTCGATCAACACGGATAGCGCGGGCATATGCGTGATGGATTTCTCGGGAGGTTTCTCATCCCGTTCGGTGTCCATTGACGCATTGACCATGGACGAAGCGATTGACGTCACCGAAAGTGAAATCAGTGGCCTTCTGGAGGCACGCGGTTTCCGATGGGAGGATGTATTCGGTATCGGATTTGCAATTACCGGTTTCCTTGTCGAGGGCACGCGGTTCAATGCCCCCGAACCGCTGTCGGAGTGGTCGGCGGTACACCTCGGCCCATTGCTTGCCGACCGGTTCGAAAAACCGGTCTGGACAGAGAACGGCGCCAACACGAGCGCGCTGTGCGAGCGGATGCTTGGCGTGGGACGAAGCGTCGACAACTTCGTGTACCTGTCGTTCAATTACGGCTTCGGTGGCGGGATCATCCTCAACGGCGAACTCGCCCGCGGCGGCTTCGGAAACGCCGGCGAGTTGAGCGGCATGTTTACCCCTGAGGAGATGGGGGACCGGCCCAGGTTGCGCAGTCTTCTCAAAATGCTCCAGGAAAGCGGTGTCGACGTCCGCACAATCGACGATCTGACGCAGCGATTTGACATGGCCTGGCCTGGTGTTGCCGACTGGCTCGACCGCGTGTCGGCCCACTATAGTCGCGTGATCAACGTGTTGAGCGCCGTTGTCGATCCCGAAGTCATCGTGCTTGGCGGGCAAATTCCGCGCCAACTTGCCGAGGAATTGATGGAACGAACCATGTTTTACGAAACGCCACGGCACGGTGTCCACCGCAAGATGCCGCAGCTTCACGCCTCCGAGATCCATGGGGAAACGGCCGCGATCGGGGCTGCAAGCTTGCCTTTAAAGGAGGTTTTCTTCTGAGGGCGCGGAAAGGGATGGCGGGGCCATTTCCTTCAGGTCGTCGAATTGCCCGTCTTGGCGTGATTTCTTGCCTTCCGACCTGTTGACCTGGCAGTCCCGGAGACCGCCGTGCGGATAAAACGCGGCGGTTGGCAACGTGTCGTCCGTATTGGTGTCACGCGCCGCGACGCGTCAAGAACCGACGATCATGTCCTGCCGCGGAAGGTCCGAAACAAACCGGGAAGCATCTTCACAACTGGCTATTTTTGGGGGCTTCAACTTATCGATCTGCTCCCTCGGCCAGCCGCCATCGGCGGGTATTTTCGATCCGCGAAATACCATAGCCGACCGATCGGTCGCGCACGAAATCGATGCATGCGTGACGCCCGTCGATCAGCCGGCAACGTTGGGGGTTGCCGCCCCTGAGCATGCGTAGGTGGGCAGGAAAGGTCGACGGCAGCATCAAGAAGCAGGCGGGCGCGACCATGCAGATATCGTCGATCCGGTACATCAGGTCCAGCCTTTGCGCCGGTCGGGCATGCCGTGCGTTCTTCCCGCGCCACGTCCGGACATCGCCTGAACCGCTTCACGGGCCTACACGAGTCACGGAATGGGAGTGGTCGCGGTGCATCTCAAAACGCAGAAAACGGGAGACATGTGCGAAAATACGACAGAAGACGCCGCGAAATCGTCCCCCGGCACCGGATCCCTCCTGGGCGGCGATGCCACGACCTTTCCAGGTGACCAAAAATATTGCTTACATTCAATGCGTTACGGATCAAGAACGTCGGAACTGGAATCGCTGCCCGGCGACCCGGTAAACACGCACGGCAACGGCGGCGACGACATCTCATCGTCATTCAGACAGGCGCAAGTTCGCATTCCGGTACGTGCCGTCCTTATGGCATCCGACGCGCCAGACCTCGGGTCTGACGCATGTACTCGACGGCCAGCCTCTCGAATGCCGTTATCCGCGTGGCCGGTCGGAGGATAGGGGCAGCAATGTCTTACATTGCTGCCCGCTGAACCCTACTGACCGAGAATGTAGCCCGGGTGCCCGAGACCAGAAGGCGTTCCGGGCTTGACAGAGGTCGTTCCCGTCGCGCCTTCGCAGATATAGATATTCTCGACGTTCAAGTAGATGAAGCGCTGGTGCGTGTACTGCTCGGTCACACCGCAGACATGGGGTTTGACTATGCTGAACTTGGTCCTGTTCCATATGGGAATTCCCGGCAACTCATCGTCCGGAGGAGGTGAAGATTTCCTGCATTTCATGATAAATCTTCCGGAGTTCTTCCCCGCCGCTGCGACCGCCAGCGGTCAAGAGTTCATTGTACCTGGAATTGTCATACTTCCCGTAGTTCCATGAACTGTCAGTGGAAAAACAGGCCAGGTGGTCTCCGATCAGGTCGCTCGAATAACCGGTAAACCACAGCTCCAGTTCGCCCGCCTGTCCGGCTTTCTCCATGTCCGGCCAGGGCATCTGTCGCACGGTCACCTTCATGCCCACACGAGTCAGGTACATCTGTATGAAGGCCAACCAGTCAAGTGCCTCCTGCGAGTTGTAATACGTCGCTAGCTCCACGACCTGGTCGGGATCCCAGTTTGCTTCGGCCAGCAACGCTCTCGCCTTGTCAGGGTCGTACGGATAGGCCGACGCATCGGCATTGAACATGATGTGATCTTCGGGAAACATCGTATACATAGGGTCCCGAAGTCCGTTGGGGATCAGGGTTTCGATCAGCTGCTGCCGGTTGATTGCATAGGAGATCGCCTGGCGGACCCTTTTGTCCTGCAGGAAGGGCTTGTCGGCGGCGTTGATGAAATTTGGACTCAACGGCGTTCCACGCAGGAAGACATTGCCCTGGGGATCCTCGGAAAACCGGTAGACTTCCTGGGCGGTGAGGAATTCCACCAAATCAGCTTCGCCTTTTTCGAAGGCAATTGTTCCGGTTTCATGCTCATCGAAGAACCTGACCACGTACCGGTCCAGATATGGCTTCCCGGCCCAATAGTTGTCGTTCCTCACGAAGGACGTGTAGTTTCCCTCGACGAATTCTTCCAGTTTGAACGGTCCCGTACCGACCCTCACATCGGGGGACATCCAGTCCGTCGTCAGCACCTCCACCCACGATTTATCCGAAAGAGATGTTCCGGAAGCATGTAGACCCTGCCCACGGTTTCGAAGAAATTTCCGTTCGGGACTGCCGTTTCAAAGACGACCGTATGATCGTCCACGACCGTGAGACCTTCGATGTCTTCCGACGTACCGTCGATGAATGCCTGGGCGCCTTTCAGTTCCGTCAGGCGGGCTGCATTCATGAGAAAGCCCGCGCCTTCCGCCTCGGGCTTCATGGTAAGCTTGTAGCTCCACTCGACATGCCTGGCCGTAAATGGCGTTCCGTCATGGAACTGCACGCCCACTTCCCCGGGGCCGGGCATGCAGCCGAAACGGCCGACAAGTGGTGGAAAATCGACGGCCCGTGCGGGGATTTTTCGCGAAATTCCGTGAAACCTGAAATCATTGCCGAACAGCACTACTGTCCCAGTAAAATCCTCTAACCACACTCTAAAGCTCTGATGTAAATACATTAATTGGACATTTCGGCTGTTACCGACTTGAACCCGCCGCACACGCTCGTCACACTTCCTCACTGTCCTGCACCGTCAAGAGGAAGAATGCAATGGACTCCGGCAGCCTGGTTTTCGCTCAGATCATGGAACACCTTCCATGGCACATGTTCCGCAACTGTGTCTCTCGATACGACGGAAATCGCTACGTCAAGGCGTTCACCTGTGCCGATCAGTTCCGGTGCATGGCCTTCGCCCAACTCACCTACAGGACCAGTCTGCGCGACATCGAAACCTGCCTCCGCGCCCAGCGCGGGAAACTCTACCATATGGGCATCCGTGGCGGGGTCTCCCGCAACACCCTCGCCAATGCCAATCAGGCCCGCGACTGGAAAATCTACGCCGACTTCGCACAATACCTCATCCACATCGCCCGGGACATCCACGCCGATGACACGCTTCCCGGCCTCGATGTCCACGATACCGTCTACGCGCTCGACTCCTCGACCATCGACCTCTGCCTGTCGCTGTTCCCATGGGCGCGGTTCCGCAGGACAAAGGGCGCCGTCAAGTTGCACACACTCCTCGACCTGCACGGAAACATCCCGGCCTTCATCCACATTTCCGACGGAAAACTCCATGACGTCAACGTCCTGGACTTGCTGCTTCCGGAAGCCGGTGCATTCTATGTCATGGACCGGGCCTATCTCGACTTCAAACGCCTCCATCACCTCCATCTCTGTGGCGGCTTCTTCGTTCTGAGAGCAAAGTCAAATACCAGGCTCCGCCGCCTCTCCTCCCGGCCGGTGGACCGGAGCACCGGCCTCATCTGCGATCAGGTCGTGCGGCCGGGCGGCGTCAACAGCGCGACCGATTTCCCGGACAAGCTGCGCCGCATCAAGTACCGCGACCCGGAGCGCGGCAAGACCCTGGTCTTTCTCACCAACAACTTCACCCTGCCGGCCATGTCAGTCGCAGACATCTACCGTTCGCGCTGGCAGGTTGAATTGTTTTTCAAGTGGATCAAGCAGCATCTTCGGATCAAGTCCTTCTTCGGCACCTCGGAGAACGCCGTGAAGAGCCAGATCTGGATCGCGGTGTCGGTCTATGTGATCGTCGCGATCATCCGCAAACGTTTGAAAATTGACGAAAGTCTCCACACAATTCTGCAGATTCTGAGCCTGACGATTTTCGAGAAAACTCCATTAAATCAACTGCTTGACATGTCGGCTCAACAGATCCCGCAGGACACTCCCAGTAAGCAATTGAATCTATTCAATTTTTAATGGGACACTAGTGGCCGAACAGACAACAAATAATGGTGAAGTTACAACGCGTTTGATATGCGCAATTTGCCGTGCGGACTACCACCCACGGCGGCGGGTCGAGGCAGGCTCCGACGGTGGATCGATCAGTTCGGACACCGGCGTCGTTGCTTCTGCGCGACCGAAGGACCCGCCTTGGCGCCGTCTTGCGCCTCGAAGCGGCTGATCCGACCGCCCGTTGGCGAAAATGATCTCCGGCCAACCCGTAGCCACTGCGCGGAACTGTTCGATTCGCGCACGGGCTTGACAGTTTAAGCAAGCCGATACCAAATCGGCTCGCGGATGTCGCACTGCACGCAGGGACGCAAAATGGCACAATTCCTCTTCAGGCGCACCCTGAACGCGGCCATGACCGTGTTCTTGATTTTGGTGCTCGTCTTCGTTGCCGCGCGGATTGGAGGTGATCCGGTTTCGATCATGTTCCCTGACGGAATCGATGCAGAAACACAGGCAGCGTTCGAGGCGCAGTTCGGTCTCGACAAGCCCATCCCAGTGCAATTCTCCTATTACCTGCTCGACCTTGCTCAGGGTGAGTTCGGCAATTCCATCCATTCACGGGAATCCGTCATTGACATGTATCTGGACCGCCTGCCTGCAACGCTGACGCTTGCGTCGCTGGCCTTCGTGCTGTCAATCTTCATGGGAATCGGTCTGGGGCTAATCGGTGCGTTGCGACGAGACGCACCCTCCGGCCGGCTGGCCATGACGGTGGCCTTCTTGGGCTATTCGGTGCCGCACTTCGTGCTGGCGATCCTGCTGATCTTCCTTTTTGGCTATGTACTTCGCACCCTGCCGACTGTCGGCAATTCCACCCCTTACCACTACGTTTTGCCGGCCATTGTGCTGGCTGCCGGACTCACCGCTGCGATCGCGCGCTACACCCGTTCAGTTCTGCTCGATGTGCTGAGCGAAGATTATGTCCGCACCGCCCGTTCCAAAGGCCTAAGCGACCAACTCGTTCACTTCAAACATGCGCTGCCAAACGCGTTGATCCCTGTGGTCACGGTGCTTGGGTTGCAGCTCACAAGCCTCGTCTCAGGCTCGCTGATCGTCGAAGAGGTTTTTGCCTTCCGCGGAGTCGGCCAGCTTCTCGTTGGATCGGTGCGCGATGCCGATTTTCCAGTTCTGCAATGCGGCGTGATCTTTTTCGGGCTCGCCGTCATTCTGATCAACCTGCTGGTCGACGTGCTTTATGCTGTGCTCGACCCAAGGGTGCGGGTGGCAAGCTGACCGTGACCACGAACCTGAACCCGTCCAACGCTACCGCGTCCGTCCGCGCCCGCACCGAGCGGTTGCGCCTGTTTTACACGATCCGGGCAGCGCCACTTGTCGTCAAGCTGTCTCTGCTTGGCATGTTTACGGTGTTTGCCTTAGCAATCTTTGCGCCATTGATTGCGCCTTACGATCCGAACGATACGAACATCATGAACTCGCTGAAGGCGCCTAGCTGGATCGCGGGCGGCGATCCCGACCACCTCATGGGCACAGACAAGCTTGGGCGGGACATGTTCTCGCGCCTGATCTATGGCATACGGGTGAGCGTCGGCCTGTCGGTGCTGGGCGTGGTGATCGGCGGTGTTCTGGGCACGGCACTCGGCATGCTGGCGGGCTTTGTCGGCGGATTCTGGGACCGGCTGGTGTCGAGCATGATCGATATCCAGATCGCTATTCCGTTCCTTCTCATGACGCTGGTGGCGATCGCCGCTCTGGGGACCGACATTTGGGTGCTGATCGCGCTTCTGGGCATTGCGGGCTGGGAAACCTATGCCCGCGTTGTCCGCGCCCAGGTCATCGCTATCCGGGCGCGCCCTTTCGTGGAGGCCGCCTATGCCGTGGGCGCGACCCATATGCGGGTTGCGGTGCGCGAGGTCCTGCCCAACCTCGTTGCAATCCTCACCGTGCTGTTCACGCTGAATTTTCCGGGAATCGTACTGCTCGAAGCGTCGCTTTCCTTCCTCGGACTGGGGGTGCAGCCGCCGACGCCGTCGCTGGGGCGCATGGTGAGCGATAACCGAAACGATCTCGCGCTGGTCTGGTGGACAGCGCTGAGCCCCGTGTTCGTCATCATGATCATGACGCTGATGATCCAGTTGATCGGTGACTGGCTGCGCGACGTGTTTGATGTGCGTCTGCGAGAGGGACGCCGGCAATGACAATGCTTTTGTCGGTTGAAAACCTGCAGGTTGGATTCGGGGGCGGCCCTGACCCGAAGCTGGCAGTGCGGGACATGAGCTTCGAGATCGCGCCGGGCGAGGTCCTGGCGCTTGTGGGCGAAAGCGGATCGGGTAAGTCGGTGACCGCGCTCAGCATTATGCGGCTGGTGGAGTATGACGGAGGACGCATCCTGAACGGACGGTTGATGTTCGATTCCGGCGACGGGCCCGTGGACCTGGCGGCTTTGGACAGCAGCGCCATGACCAAACTGCGCGGCAACGCGATGGCCATGATTTTCCAAGAGCCGATGACCTCGCTCAACCCGATATACTCGGTTGGCGAGCAAATCATGGAATCTTTGCGCCTGCATCGGGGCGTGTCTGGTGCCGAGGCGCGCGAACGGGCCGAGACTTTGCTGGAAAAGGTCCTTCTGCCGGATCCGGCACGCCAGATCCAGCGCTATCCCCATGAATTGTCGGGAGGCCAGCGCCAACGCGTGATGCTCGCCATGGCTCTGGCCTGTGCGCCGAAGCTCTTGATCGCGGACGAGCCGACAACGGCGCTCGATGTGACGATCCAAGCGCAGATCCTGGACCTTTTGCGTGAGATGCAGCGCGAGATTGGTGCGGCACTGTTGTTCATCACCCATGACATGGCGGTCGTTGCCGAAATCGCCGACAGGGTCGTCGTGATGAAAGCCGGCGAAAAGGTCGAGGACGGGTCTGTCGAATCGATCTTTGCCGCCCCGCGCCACCCGTACAGCCAAGCCCTCCTGGCCGCGGTACCGCGCCTGGGCGCCCTGACTGGGACGGATGGCCCGCGGCGATTTGCCGCTGCCAAACAAGGCGCGCCGTGTCGCGCCGACGGCCAGGAGAAACTGCTGATCAGTGTCCGCGACCTTGTCACGCGGTTCCCGGTGCGGACGGGCCTGTTGCGGCGCAAGACTGCGGAGGTGCATGCCGTCGACATGGTATCCTTCGATATCGCGGCCGGACAAACGCTGGCCCTCGTGGGCGAAAGCGGGTCCGGCAAGTCGACGCTGGCGCGGTCGGTCCTGCGACTGGTCGAGCCGGTCTCTGGTACCGTGTCTCTTGACGGCACCGAACTGACCGCGCTCGCGCCTGGCGAACTGCGAAAAATGCGCACCAAGATGCAGATCGTCTTCCAGGACCCTTACGCCTCGATGAACCCTAGGCGCCGTATCTTCGACCAGATCGCAGACCCGGTTCGCATCCACGATACTCCCGACGAAGCCGAACTCCGCGCACGGCTGGAAAACCTGATCCGCGAGGTCGATCTGCCTGCCGACAGCCTCGAGCGCTATCCGCACGAGTTTTCCGGCGGGCAACGGCAGCGCCTGTGCATTGCGCGCGCGATGTCGCTCACGCCCGCGCTAATCGTCGCCGATGAGCCGGTCTCGGCCCTCGACGTCTCGATCCAGGCGCAGGTCGTCGACCTTTTGCTCGACCTGCAAGAGCGGCAGGGGGTCACCTACCTTTTCATTTCACATGACATGGCGATCGTCGAGCGCGTCGCCCACTGCATCGCCGTGATGAAGCAAGGTCGAGTTGTGGAAATCGGGCCACGCCGGGCAGTGTTGGAGAACCCTCAGCATCCTTATACACGGCAATTGCTGGAGGCTGTGCCGATCGCCGATCCTTCATGCCGCGGGGAACGGAGGCAGCGGGTTGTTGCGCATTCCATGAAAAGCCCGGTGCATCCTTTGGGGACCGCGCCACGCGCGCCGAACTACGTGGAAGCGGGCCCTGGTCATCTAGTGGAGCAGACCGCGGATGTGTGACGCGCGTTCTCCAGTCGCGGTCTCGACGGTCAATGGCGGAGATGCGGCCCCGCTCCGGGGCTGCGGCTTCCGTCCGCCCGAAGTTTTGACCGCAGCCAAGGGTCGGTCACATGGGTTGTCCGGAGACGGCTGCGTCATAAGCAATCAAGGAGTTCACGCATGTCCAAACTACCCACACTCGGCGCCGCCTTGCGCCCCGAAGAATTGCCCCCCCATATCGACTGGCTGGTCGATGGCGCCCGCGACCTGGAGCTTCAGGGCTTTCACGATCCCGACGTGCTGGTTGCCGGCGACTGGAAACCTCGCGCCGCCGAGGTGCGCAAGCTCCTGGAAAACCACAAGGGCCGCCAGGGCATGCATGGCCCGCACTCGGTGCCGCTGGCCTCGAACGATCCAGGGATGCGCGCTTTGGCGCAAGAGCGCCTGGGCCAAGCTCTCGATGTGTGTGAAGAGCTGGGGCTGACGCAGATGGTCATCCACAGCCCCTACATCCACTGGGACCAGGAGAACCTCTATCGCCTGCCCGGGCGGCGCGCGGAAAAGCTTGCCGACTTCATCGCCACGATTGAGCCCGTGATGCCACGCGTTGAGGCCCTTGGCGTGGAGATGGTGATCGAAAACGTCGAAGACCGCGACCCGGCGATCCGCCGCGACATCGTCCGCCATTTCAGGAGCGCGGCGCTCAGGCTCTCCGTCGATACCGGCCACGCATATTACGCGAACCGGATGGGCGCGGCGCCGTCGGTGGAATTGTTCGTGCGCGCGGCGGGCGAAGACCTGGCGCATCTGCATCTACAAGACGCAGACGGGCTCGCAGACCGGCACTGGGCGATTGGCGACGGCACCGTGCCGTGGCGTGCCGTCTTCGAAGAGTTGGGCCGGCTGTCGTTCAATCCCCGCCTGATCATCGAGATCCGCGACAGGACCGATGTGCTCCGCTCGGCCGAGCATCTGGCTCAGCTGGGCCTTGCCCAGTGAGGACAAAAGCCCGACAGAAAAAATAGTCCGAAGTGTCGTTTGTGACTTGTCAAACACATTGTCGCGAACGAGTTCATTCGGGAACTAAGGGTTCGTCACGAAATAACGGCTACATTATCGGGGTTCGGAAGCAAGGTATAGTTCCAGTCGCCATGGAAGTCGGCGCGCTGGATATCCAGGGCATCGATCTCCGCTTTGCTGATCTTGATACCGGTCGGGTACTCGTTCGTGTCCCGGTCACAGTAGACCTTCAGCCCCGTGCCGGTCTTTGTGGAGCCGATCAGGCCGATGATGGTTGTGAGGGTGTACAGGGGTTTGCCGCGCCAGTTCTGGGATATGAAGGAGAAGAGTTTGTGCTCGATTTTGTTCCACTTGCTGGTGCCGGGTGGCAGGTGGCACACGCTGATCTCGATGCCGAGTTCGCGTGCGAGCTTCTGCAACTCCACCTTCCACAACCGGACGCGGCTCCCGTTGGAGCCGCCGCAGTCGGCGGTGATGAGCAGCTTGCAGGCCTCGGGGTAGCGTTCCTTCCCCAGGTGGTGCCACCAGCGCCGGATGCTCTCGACCGCGAACGCGGCCGTGTCGGAACTGACCCCGACATTGACCCAGCCCACGTTGTTGATCACGTCATAGACCCCGTAGGGGATCGCCTTGCCGAGTTCCTTGTCGGCGAAGTCATGGACACGGACCTCCTCGGGAGACCCTTTCGGACGCCACTCACGGCCCGAATTCTTGAAATCCCCCACCAGTTCCTTCTTCTTGGTGTCCACGGAGACCACCGGCTGTCCGGCTTCAGCGAACGCCGCGACCTGATCGTTGATGTGATGGAACTGCGCATCCCGGTCCGGATGGTCCGTGCCCTCCCGGGCTTTCACATTCCCCTGGAGCGTGTAACCCTGCCGCTTCAGCAACCGGCCCACCAGGGTGTGGGACACCGGGAAGCCCTGATCGGAAAGCGCATCGGCAAGGTGACGCAGGCTCTTCGACACCCACCGCAGCGGACGCTCAGGGTCGCCGCGCACCGCCGGCTCCACAAGCGCATCAAGCGCCTCCTCAAGGCCGTCCTGGATCTCCACCGCAGGCTTGCGGCCCCCGCCGGGACGCCGAACACGGCCCGAGGGCTCCGGTTCCTCCCCGAGTTCAGCAAGACCGCGGTAAATGGTTGACCGCGCAACCCCCGTCGCTGTCGAGACCAGTGTCACGCCGCCATGGCCAAGGGGCAGGGTCTCGGACGCAACAAACAATCGGAGGCTCTTTTCATCCAGATGCGGCGACAGGGCCTCGAACCGGCGCCGGATGTTCTCGATCGTATCCATGCCGCGAGTGAATCACATTTCGATTCCAAGGGGAATCCCTCAGTGACAAAACGATTCGCCTGTTTCGCAACGAACCCTAAACTAAACACAAGGTGTTGCTCGCAGCTAGACCGGGATTATGGATCTCTTTTCTGATATTGAGGCGTGGTCGGAACGGCACCTGTGTCAAACACGCGTGCGCGGGCAAGGATCGCGACCTGGTGGCGTTTGACCAGGGTTGGCGACACACCCGCTCCACTGATTTGCCGGAAGGTCACGACGTGGTCTGCCACAAAATCATTGGCGTGATCAGCGGGACCTAACCTGGCGAGGCCTGGGGCGGTTCTCGAATTCACACGAAAATTCCGGTGTAGCAGGGCCGCCGGGATCATCTTGAGAGCGCGTTTCGCCAACCTGATCCATTTTTGTACGGGTTTGCCGGTGGCTATTGCACGTCAAATGCACACAGCCCAACCCGCTGGCTCCGAGGGGGAGCAGCCGGTCAACCCCATCGGCGGACATGCCATCCACCGGGGCCTTGTCCTCGATGATGCGTGGCGGGCTCGGAGGGAATGAAGGGCCGGTGATCCTGTCAGCCAAGTCGTGGCTCACAATGTCTGTATTGATTTAATGACAGTTTGCATTGAGCCAATCGATTGGAGAAATACCGAAGAAATGGTTAGTCTTTCTTGGACTTCGCATCTGATCCGCGTCAGGGCGCAGGGGAAGTTGCCCCGGGCGAGGATTGTACAATCTACAAGGAGGCTACAATGAAACTGAATCGAAAACTCACGCTTGCGGTGCTTGTTTCGTTTGCAGCATCGACGTTGGGTGGCGCGGCGCTGGCCGATGACCGCCCGGATCTGGTTGTGGCAGTCCCAAAGCTTGCTAGGGGACTCGAGCCGGGCATCTTCACGGGCAACGTGGATGTTCGCGTGGCCCATTCGGTCTTTGATACGCTGATCCGCCGCGATTTCGTGGCCCAGGCCGAGACCGGCGCAGCCGTCTTGATCCCGGGGCTTGCCACCTCGTGGGAGCAGATCAGCCCGACCGAGATGGTCCTGAAGCTGCGCGAAGGTGTGACCTGGCATGACGGCACCGAGTTCACCGCAGAAGATGTGGTCTTTTCCTTCGGCCAGGAGCGCGTGTTCGGCGACGGCGCGCCGGCGCGCACCGCCGCGCGGATGGTTGGCCAGCTTGAGAGCGTCGAGGCCCTCGGCCCCTACGAGGTCAAGCTGACCTGGGCGGCAGTTGTCGCGGAATCCCTTATGCCGCACCGTCTGACCAACAGCTCCTGGATCGTGCAGGCCGACGCCTACAAGGAATTTGAAAAGGACGGCGTAGAGGACAAGGCCTGGATGGGCGAAGCGGTTGACGCGCTGACGTGGAACCCTACTGGCACGGGCCCCTATATCTTTGACGATTTCAAGGCCGGTGAATCGATCCGCCTCGTGTCGAACGACAACTACTTCATGGGCGCGCCTGCAGCAGCCTCGATCACCTTTGTCGAAGTCCCCGAGATCTCGAGCCGGATTGCCGGTCTGGTCAGCGGCGAGTTCGACATCGCTGCCGATCTCACCCCGGACCAACTGCCGGTTCTCGAGCGTTATGACGAGATCCAGGTCAAATCCGTGACGCGCGAAAACACCCACGTGTTGGCGTTTAACACGGCCCATCCGATGCTGTCGGACCAACGCATACGCGAAGCGCTGAGCCTCGGCATTAACCGGGCCGAACTGGTCGAGACCATCTGGCGCGGCACGACCGAAACCCAGCAGGGCCCGCAACTCAAGGCGTACAACGAGATGTATCTCGATGACCTGCCCGGGTTCGCCTACGACCCCGAGCGCGCCCGCGCCCTGTTGGCCGAGGCCGGATATGACGGCGGGACGATCACCCTGAGCTATGTCCCCTTCTACTACACCTTGGGCAACGAGGCGATGCAGATCCTGCAGGAGATGTGGGCCGATATTGGCGTCAATATCGAGCTGACGCCTAAGGAGAGCTGGACGGCGGTACGGACCGAAGACGTGATGATCTACGCGTGGTCGAACTCCTGGCGCTTCCCGGATCCGCTGGCTCAGCTGGACTGGTTCTTCGGGCCGAATTCGGCTATTCAGAAACGCTACAAATACTGGTCCAACGACCGCTTCGACGAGCTGATGAATGTGCTGGTAACCTCGGTGGATCTCGAAGAACGCCGCGTGGCCTTCCGCGAGGCCGCCGAGATCTACATGACAGAAGTTCCGAGCACCTTCCTGTACAACGCGGCTGATATCTATGCCATCCGTGCAGGTCTTGAGTACACGCCCACGCCGCAGTTCATGGAAGACTTTCGCCCGGACAACCTGAAGATCAGCGCTTCCAAGTAACCGTTGGCGCTGCATGAAACCCAAGTAATGCCCGATGAGGGCATTCCGGAAAGGGGCGCATCAGCGCCCCTTTTGGGGACTGTCAGGAATTCTGTGCTTGAGGCCATGATGATGGAGCAAGAGGAATTATCACATGGCTATCGACAAGGACGTATTGGACCGGTCGCTGGCCGCGATCCCGATGAGGTGTTTGCCAAGGACGGGTTGCTCGACGATCTGAAGAAGGCGCTTTCCGAGCGCATTCTCAGTGCCGAACTCGACGAGCATGTTGAGGATGAGCGCGCGCAAGGCAACGCCAATCGCCGCAACGGTCATTCGAAGAAGTCGGTTCTGACCAGTACGTCGAAGATGAGGCTGTCGATACCGCGCGACCGGGCCGGCACCTTTGATCCGAAGCTGATCGCCAAATACCAGCGCCGCTTCCCCGACTTCGACGACAAGATCATCTCCGCGGCATAACGGTGCGCGAGATCCGCGGCCATCTGGAGGAACTCTACGGCATCGACGTATCTCCAGACCTGATCTCGGTGGTCACCGATGCGGTGCTGGAGGAAGTGGCGGAATGGCAGAACCGCCCGCTCGACGCCTGCTTTCCACTGGTGTTCTTCGACGCGATCCGGGTCAAGATCCGGGACGAGGGCTTTGTGCGTAACAAGGCCGTCTACATCGCGCTCGGTATCCTTGCTGATGGGACGAAAGAGATCCTCGGTATCTGGATCGAGCAGACCGAGGGCGCCAAGTTCTGGCTGCGCGTCATGAACGAGCTGAAGAACCGCGACCTCAGTGACATCCTGATCGCCGTCGTCGACGGCCTGAAGGGTTTCCCCGAGGCGATTACCGCCGTGTTCCCCAATACGGTCGTCCAGACCTGTATCGTGCACCTGATCCGCCATTCGCTGCGGTTCGTGTCGTGGAAGGATCGCAAGCCCGTCGTGCCGGCGCTCAGAGCCATCTACCGGGCCAAGGATGCCGAGGCAGGGATGAAGGCCCTGGAGGCGTTCGAGGCCGGCCCGTGGGGACAGCGATATCCGGCGATCGCCCTGAGCTGGCGGCGCAACTGGGAGCACGTCGTGCCGTTCTTCGCTTTCCCCGAAGGCGTCCGCCGGATCATCTACACCACGAATGCCATCGAGGCGCTGAACTCCAAACTGCGGCGTGCCGTTCGTACCAGGGGTCACTTCCCCACTGACGATGCGGCGATGAAGCTGCTATATCTGGTCTTGAACCACGCGGCCGAGGAATGGAAGCGACCACCGCGCGAATGGTTCAAGGCCAGAACACAGTTCGCCGTCAACTTCGGCGAACGGCTCGTCAGCCAATGACGAAAACGGCCTCAAGCACAAAACTTCCGACAGTCCCCCTTTTGCAAGTCGCCGGGCTGTCGGTCTTTGTTCACACACCGAAAGGGCGGCTTCCTGCCGTCGAGGACGTGGGTTTCGACATCGCCGAGGGCGAAACCCTGTGCCTTGTCGGCGAGAGTGCCTCGGGAAAGAGCCTGACCGCGCTGAGCATCCTCGGATTGCATGGCGAGTTGGTGCAGGCGGTCGGCGAGGTCACGCTGCGCGGACGATCCCTTTTGGGGTTGAGCGATGCCGAATTTGCCGCTGTGCGCGGTCGTGAGATCGCGATGATTTTTCAGGAAGCGATCCCGGCATTGAACCCGGTGCAAACCGTCGGGCGTCAGTTGGTCGAGGCGATCAGGTCCCACCGTTCCGTGTCGAAACGGGCAGCTCTCGAACAGGCGGCCCAGCTTCTTGCCTCCGTCGGCATCCGGCAGCCCGCGCGGTGCTTGCGGAGCTATCCGCACGCGCTTTCGGGCGGCATGGCTCAGCGCGCGATGATCGCCATGGCTCTGGCGGCAAGTCCCGTGCTGCTGATCGCGGACGAGCCGACCACGGCGCTTGATGTCACGATCCAGGCGCAGATCCTCGACCTGTTGCAGGCGCTTCGCGCCTCCCACGGGCTCGCGATGCTGCTGATCAGCCATGATATGGGCGTGGTTGCCGAAATGGCTGACAGGGTCGCGGTGATGTATGCGGGGCGTATTGTCGAGATTTCGCCGGTTGAGGCGCTTTTCGACATGCCCCTGCATCCCTACAGTCAGGCGCTTTTGGCCGCACGGCCGTCCTTTGAGACTGGCCAGCGCCAGAAACCGACTTCCGGTGAAACGCCGGGCCTCGACGGGCGCGGCGAGGGCTGCGCCTTCGCACCGCGCTGTTTGCGGGCGAGCGCGGTATGCCGAACAACCGTTCCGCCAGCTCAAATCCGAAATGGACGGCGCTTCGCCTGCCATAACCCTCTGGATGCGCTGTCATGACGGTCAGAGTGATCGAGGGAAGCGGTCTCGTCCGCCGCTACGCGACGCCGCGCCAGTGGCCGTGGGGGAGCCGCGCCGAGACCCGGGCGGTCGACGGCGTCGACATTCGCATCAACACAGGAGAGATTGTCGGCCTGATCGGCGAGAGCGGGTCGGGCAAAAGCACGATCGGGCGTCTGCTCCTTGGGTTGGAGGCGCCGGATGTGGGTACGGTCCGGGTCGACGGGACGGCGATGCCCCCGCGGCACGCGCCACAATGGCGGAGCCTGCGCCGCGACATCCAGATGATCTTCCAGGACCCGCACAGCGCGCTTGACCCGCGCGCCCGCATTCTCGATCAGGTCGCGGAACCACTCGACATCTTCGACATCGGGGCGCCTGAAAGCCGCAGGGAGCGCGCTGCCGACGCGCTTGCCGAGGTTGGTCTGAACACGGCAGTGTTCGATCAGTTCCCATCTGCGCTCAGCGGCGGACAGAAACAGCGCGCGGTCATCGCCCGGGCGCTTGTGCTGCGCCCTCGCTTCCTCGTATGCGACGAGCCGGTCTCGGCCCTGGACGTCAGCGTCGGCGCCCAGATCGTCGAATTGCTCGCGACGGTGCAGCGCCAGCATGGGATGAGCCTCTTGGTCGTGTCGCATGACCTGTCGCTGGTGCGCAGCCTCGTCAACCGGGTGTGCGTCGTCTATGCCGGCCGCATCGTCGAGAAAGCCGCGGCGGACGACCTGTTTCGCCATCCGCGCCATCCCTATACCCGCTTGCTGATCGACTCGGTTCCGGTCGCCGACCCGCGGCGGCGCAAGCGGCGCGCCCGGGCGCAGGGGCTGGCCTCAGAGCCCGCCGCGTCAGACCATGGCTGCGCCTTTGCCCCGCGGTGCTCCAGGTGCCTGCCGGTCTGCACGCAAGAGGCCCCGCAACTGAAAGGCGCAGGCGCTCATTTCGCGGCCTGTCACAATCCCGCTCCGGTCGAGGAGACGAAATGATGCCGAACTTTCTGTTGATGCGAGCGCTGCGGGGTTTGCTGACAGTCTGGGGCCTGCTGACCTTCGTCTTTGTCATGCTGCGCCTTTCGGGCGACCCGCTTGACGCGCTTCTTGGCGATGATGCTCCGCCCGACCTGGTGGATTACTACACGGCGCTCTACGGTCTCGATCGGCCCATTTGGGAGCAGTATTTGCGCTACTTCGCCGGATTGCTGCAGGGAGATTGGGGCACGTCGTTCCGCGATGGCCGCGATGCGCTCGAGGTCGTGCTGGAGCGGGTGCCTGCCACGCTGCAGCTTGGCTTTGCGGCCTTTGTGTTCAGCCTGTGTCTCGGGATTCCGCTGGGCATTTTGGCCGCGCTATACCGTAACTCGTTGCTGGACCGCTTTGCGATGGGCTTTTCGGTTCTCGGCTTTGCGCTGCCGAATTTCTTCATGGGGATACTTTTTATCCTGCTGTTTTCGCTGACCTGGCGCCTTCTTCCCAGCTCGGGGACGGGCACGCTGGCGCATTTCATAATGCCCGTCATCACACTCGGCACGGCAGGTGCCGGAAGCATTGCCCGATTTGCCCGCTCGTCCATGCTCGACGTGCTCAATCGGCCCTATATGCGGACAGCGCAGTCCAAAGGCCTTAGGCGCGCCCGGCGCATTGCCTGGCATGCGGTCCCAAATGCGGCCATTCCGGTGGTCACGCTGTTGGGCTTTCGGCTGGGCGATATGATCGCGGGCTCCGTCGTGGTCGAGGCGGTCTTTGCCTGGCCGGGTGTCGGCCGCCTGCTCGTCAACGCCGTCACAGCGCGAGAGCTGGCGATCGTGCAGGCCATCATCGTGCTTGTCACGCTAACCATGGTCACGGCGAATTTTCTGGTCGACCTGCTTTATGGCTGGCTCGACCCACGCCAACGCAGCAGGAGCGTTCGTGATGGATCCTGAAACCTCGCTCCTGCGCCAGCCGGGTTTTCTGACGCTCCCGCGACCGCCCAAAACCGTCCGCCTGGCACTTGGCCTGCTGTTGGTGATGTGCCTGTGCGGTGTTTTCGCAAGTCTGCTGGCGCCTTACGATTTCGTGGACCAGAACCTGCGCAATCGCTTCGTCCCGCCTGTCGGCCTCGGCGGGGATTGGGCGCATCCGTTGGGGACGGATGCTTTGGGGCGCGACGTGCTCAGCCGGCTCTTTTTCGCGATCCGCGTCAGTCTCGGCATCGCCCTTCTCGGAACGCTGATTGGCGCGGTCCTGGGAACGTTCCTTGGCTTCGTCGCGGCCCATGCGCATGGCTGGCTGGGGGGGCTGATCATGGCGCTCGTCGACGCACAGGCGGCGCTGCCGTTCCAGATCCTGGTGCTGGGTGCGCTAGCGCTTTTCGGAAACGAGCTGTGGCTGTTTATCGGGCTCGTCGGCCTTGCCGGATGGGAGACCTATGCCCGGCTGGTTCGGGGATCCGTGCTCGCCGCTCAACAGGAAGGGTATGTCTCGGCGCTCAGCGCACTGGGCGCGGGGCCATGGCGGCTTTACGCAAAGCACGTCTTGCCCAATGTCGCAAGTATCCTGATCGTGCAGCTCAGTCTGAATTTCCCCTCGACCATCCTGCTCGAAACCGCTCTCAGCTTTCTCGGACTTGGCATTCAAGCGCCGCTCACAAGCCTCGGGGAAATGCTTGGATCGGGGCGCGATCACCTCCTTCTGGCATGGTGGGTCGCCGTCATTCCCGGCGTGACGATCTTCCTGATCACCTTGGCCATGAGCCTTGTCGGGGATTGGCTGCGCGACGTGTTGGACCCCGAGGTGAGTGATCAGTGATGAACTGAAATCACGCTGCTGAACCATTCATTTGCGAGGAAGCATTCTTTGGCCGCGTAGCAGTAAACTTGAGAAAGATATTTTCGGCTGCACGGAAACTCAAGGGTCGGTCACATGGGTTGTCCGGAGACGGCTGCGTCATAAGCAATCAAGGAGTTCACGCATGTCCAAACTACCCACGCTCGGCGCCGCCTTGCGCCCCGAAGAATTGCCCCCCCATATCGACTGGCTGGTCGATGGCGCCCGCGACCTGGAGCTTCAGGGCTTTCACGATCCCGACGTGCTGGTTGCCGGCGATTGGAAACCTCGCGCCGCCGAGGTGCGCAAGCTCCTGGAAAACCACAAGGGCCGCCAGGGCATGCATGGCCCGCACTCGGTGCCGCTGGCCTCGAACGATCCAGGGATGCGCGCTTTGGCGCAAGAGCGTCTGGGCCAAGCTCTCGATGTGTGTGAAGAGCTGGGGCTGACGCAGATGGTCATCCACAGCCCCTACATCCACTGGGACCAGGAGAACCTCTATCGCCTGCCCGGGCGTCGCGCGGAAAAGCTTGCCGACTTCATCGCCACGATTGAGCCCGTGATGCCACGCGTTGAGGCCCTTGGCGTGGAGATGGTGATCGAAAACGTCGAAGACCGCGACCCGGCGATCCGCCGCGACATCGTTCGCCATTTCAGGAGCGCGGCGCTCAGGCTCTCCGTCGATACCGGCCACGCATATTACGCGAACCGGATGGGCGCGGCGCCGTCGGTGGAATTGTTCGTGCGCGCGGCGGGCGAAGACCTGGCGCATCTGCATCTACAAGACGCAGACGGGCTCGCAGACCGGCACTGGGCGATTGGCGACGGCACCGTGCCGTGGCGTGCCGTCTTCGAAGAGTTGGGCCGGCTGTCGTTCAATCCCCGCCTGATCATCGAGATCCGCGACAGGACCGATGTGCTCCGCTCGGCCGAGCATCTGGCTCAGCTGGGCCTTGCCCAGTGAGGACAAAAGCCCGACAGAAAAAATAGTCCGAAGTGTCGTTTGTGACTTGTCAAACACATTGTCGCGAACGAGTTCATTCGGGGACTAAACTAAACACAAGGTGTTGCTCGCAGCTAGACCGGGATTATGGATCTCTTTTCTGATATTGAGGCGTGGTCGGAACGGCACCTGTGTCAAACACGCGTGCGCGGGCAAGGATCGCGACCTGGTGGCGTTTGACCAGGGTTGGCGACACACCCGCTCCACTGATTTGCCGGAAGGTCATGACGTGGTCTGCCACAAAATCATTGGCGTGATCAGCGGGACCTAACCTGGCGAGGCCTGGGGCGGTTCTCGAATTCACACGAAAATTCCGGTGTAGCAGGGCCGCCGGGATCATCTTGAGAGCGCGTTTCGCCAACCTGATCCTTTTTTGTACGGGTTTGCCGGTGGCTATTGCACGTCAAATGCACACAGCCCAACCCGCTGGCTCCGAGGGGGAGCAGCCGGTCAACCCCATCGGCGGACATGCCATCCACCGGGGCCTTGTCCTCGATGATGCGTGGCGGGCTCGGAGGGAATGAAGGGCCGGTGATCCTGTCAGCCAAGTCGTGGCTCACAATGTCTGTATTGATTTAATGACAGTTTGCATTGAGCCAATCGATTGGAGAAATACTGAAGAAATGGTTAGCCTTTCTTGGACGTCGAATCTGGTCCGCGTGAACAACTCCGGGGCCACTGCCTTCTCGTGAAGCGCGGGCCTGCCAGACCCAGGTATCAGAACAAGGCGGCACGCCCTTTGAGCCAGCAACGGCTTGCGGAGGGTTTCGCCACCGGACACGGCAAATCAACAAGGAGAAGCGAACCCATGAGGAAATTTGGAAAAATATCAACTGGCGCACTGGTTGCGCTGGTTTTGGCTGTCCCGCTTCCAGTTGCAGCCGAGGAGATCGTGATCGGCGTTGCGTCGGTTCGAAAAGGGCACGACAACCGCACCGAAACATCGAACGCCTCCACTGGCATCTTCTATGCCATCCACGAGGCGCTGATCGAACGCGATGCGTTCCGGCCGGGCGTGTTCATCCCCGGTCTAGCGACCGAATGGGAGATGATCGACGAAGACACCATGGAGCTGAAGCTGCGGGAAGGCGTGACCTTCCACAACGGCGACACCATGGATGCCTACGACGTCGAAGCCTCGCTCGATCCGATCATCAAGCTGGAAAACAAGCGCTACCGCAACCCGCACGGCAAAATGTTCTACAACTTCGAGGATGTTGAAGTGGTGGACGACATGACCGTTCGCATCCATACCAAGCGCCCCGACGCGCTGATGGAGACGCTTCTGTCCGTGCGCAATGCCGGCATCCGCTCGTTGGACCGGATCAATGACGGCCAGGAAGATCAGCACGGCCTGCATCCGATCGGCGCTGGCCCTTACAAGGTCGCCAGCATCGTGCCGGGCGAAAGCGTGATGCTCGAGCGCTTTGACGACTACTGGGGCGAGCCGGCACCCTTCGACAAGGTGACCTTTACGCGCATCCCGGAAGTCTCGACCCGCATCACTGCGCTGGTGAACGGCGAAGTGGACATCGTCTCGGAAATCCCTCCGGATCAGTACCCGCTGATCGACAACGAGACGGGGCTGAAGCGCGTTGAAGTCACTTATCCGATGTACCACGTGTACCTCTTCAACAACGCCCACCCGGTGACCTCGGACGTGAAACTGCGCCAGGCGCTGACCCACGCGATCGACTATGACGGCCTCGTCCAGGCGCTTTTTAGCGGTCAGGGCACAGCCCCGGGGGGGATGCAGTACAAGGAGGTAGGCGAGACGTACAACCCCGATCTCGACATCTTCAACTACGATCTCGAACGCGCTCGCGAACTGCTGGCCGAGTCGGACTACGGCGGCGAGGATGTCGAAATCACCATCTACCCCAACTACTATCTCTACGGTGAGCTTGCTGCCCAGGCGATCCAGGATATGTGGCAGGACATCGGCGTCAACGTAAAGCTCGTTCATATCCCGGTCGGTGGGCTCACGGTCGACAAGGATCCCGGCACCATGGTGCGCAATTGGTCGATACCGATGTTGTACGGCGACATCATGGGTGTGATGGACAATGCGCTGACGGAAGACGGCTGGGCCTCGAAGCGCGGGTATTTCGACCCCTATGCCGATCCGCGCTGGCTGGAATATTACGAGGTCGCCCGCTTCGGCCAGACCGTGGAAGAGCGCAAAGAGGCCTACGCCAAGCTGCACGAAGTCTTCAGCGACCTCGCGCCGCTCATCGCGCTCTACCAACCTGCGGACTCTTACGCGATGCGTGCTGATATCGACTTCGAGATCCCAACCGCGCTGCGCCCGTTCACGCTGCCGCTGCGCGCGGGTCAAATCACTGTCGGCGAGTAATGCTGCAATGGCATGGGCGGGTCCTGCGATCCGCCCGGCTGCCTTTGCCAACGCGATACTCGGAACGGGCCTTTCAGATGATCCTTGGATCTTGCCCTACAATCCGAACATGACGAGCAACCTGAACTCGATGGATGTGCCGGGCCGGATTGCAGGCGCCGGTCCCGATCATATCGTGTACGGCGACAAGCTTGGGCATGAAAATTTCTCGTGACTGATCCATGGCATGCTAGTGAGAGTCGCCGCGTCGGTGCCGGGCGTGGCGATAACGAAAGCCGGAGATGATGCGCTCGCGTAACATTGCGACGTGCCGGCGAAGGCGGGCGCCAAAGTGGTCGTGGTCACTGCCACGGACAAGCTGTGCACACGGTTCGGCAACGCCCTCGACGTGTCCAAAGGCCATGTGTTCTTCTCGTGGCAAAATGCCGACAAGTGCACGATGGAGGAGAACGGGATTGAAGACGGGCTGGATTTCCGCGGCCAGCCGCTGTTTGACATGTAATTTGAAGAGCTGGCGCTGTTCGTACTCGACGAAGACATCGAGTCTTTTTGACAGGACGACCGCCCAGGGGGACCTCTATCCTATGCCCGGCGAACATGTGCAGCACAAATGTGCGGCGGAACTGGACGCGTTCGTAACAGCGCTTCGTTCAAAGGAACCATCGACGCCGAGCTTCGCGGATGGACGGCGGGGGCTCTGCAGTTGGCCGGTGCATCCCACCGGTCGCACAAGAACACCGCTCAGGGTTCGAGCATGTTGTCCTGGGTCAAGAAACGTCCATTAGCCAGTTTGGTTACACAGCAGGATCAATGATGGAAGAAAGAAACTTTTTCGAACGGCTGGTAGACATCAGCCCGGGGATGGAAATCTGGTGGGATTCTTCTCCCGTCGTTTTCGATAATTGGTGCCGAAAATTGCTCGACAAGGCAGATCCGGCGGACCGTAATCTGCTGAAAACGCAATTCAGCCGAATGTACGACAAAGACGACCCCCAAAATCAGTTGTTTCGGGGTGTGACCACCAATCCGCCACTTTCGCTGCAGGCGATTCAAACCAATCCTTCTTATTGGACAGGGGTCGCCAAGGATATCGTATCCGAAAATCCGGGACTGGACAGTGAAGGCCTTTTTTGGAAGCTCTACAAAACGGTCGTGAAAGCTGGCTCGGAGATGTACCTGCCGCTGTTCGAGGCCAGTGGGTACAAGGAAGGCTTTCTTTCCGGGCAAGTCGACCCGAGAAGTGTGTTTGACAAGGATGCGATGATCAGACAGGCCGAAGAAATCGCGGCTATCAATCCCAACGTGATGGTAAAAATCCCTGGCTCCAGGCAGGGTTATGAAGTGATCGAGTATCTGACGTCCAAGGGAATTCCCACCAATAATACCCTGAGCTTTGTCCTGCCCCAGTTGGTTGACTGTGCCGACAGCGTCGAGCGCGGTCTGGAAACCGCCAGGAGAAACGGTGTGGACCTGAGCCGGTGGCGGTCGGTCATCACCCACATGGAGGGGAGATTCGGGAATCTCGGCGGACTCAAGGACCTTGCCCAGGAAGAAGGCGTGGAACTGACCGATGGCGAAATCCGATTGGCGGAACTGGCGGTTTTCAAGAAGGCTTACAAGTATTTGATTGACAATGATCGACCGAGCAAAATGCTTGCATGCTCTCTAATCGTTGGGCCGACCGTAGATGGGGAAAACCGTGTCTGGCACCTCGAAGAAAAAGCCGGCGCCAATGTCGTTGTGACATGTCCGCCCACGTTCATTGACAAGGTTCTCTTTTTGCCCGGCGTTGAAAAGATTTCGTTCAAACAAGACCGAATTCTTGAAGACATCCCGGGCAAACTCATGGATAAGCTCATGCGGGTACCGTATTTTGAACGAGGATATGCTGAAGATGGCTATACCCGTGATGAATACAATTCTCTTCCCGCACTTCAGCGAACCGCCGAGCAATTCTCAAGAGCGACCGACGAAATGGTGGATTTTGCAGGCGAATGCCTTGGATGAAGTGTAATTCTTACCGAATACAACGGCCATTCCGACGCAACGTTCAGCATTGTTCAAATGGTTTCTCATTGAGTGTGACTTGCATAGCGCGGCACCGAGACGGATGCCGTTTACCGGGATCCGGGCGATCCGCCGGCGGTTCACGCGACGCCCGAAGAGATACTTGTGGCCGAAGACCTCAGTGCCTGAACGAGCGGTCGTCGGCCGGAAAAGTTCAGATTGTGAGACAGAGTTGCCGGCAGTGATCGAGCACATCAACGCCCGTCTGGCACACGGCGAGAAGCCATGATGTCCAGGTCGAGGCCGGCTCGGCGATCGGTGCAGGTTCTGATTGGATATGGGGTGCGTTATGAATGAAGGCTCGAACAGCCGGCCGGTCGTCGGTGCCGCCGTGTGGGCGGACGATTTGGAGCGTATCGACGGTCTGCCAGGTTTTCTCATGGACAGCGACCGTGACGTGGAAATCCGGGATTTCTACCTGGTTGACGCCCTGCGCACCGATTGGTCGCAACTCGTCGAGACGGTGCGGGGCAAGCTTGATGGTCATCGCGGCCGTGTCGGCATCCACGGACCGAGTAAGGGATTCCACCTGGACACCCACGATCCCGACATTCGCGCTATCGCCCAGGCGCGTCTTCATGCGGGTCTCGATGCATGCCTGGCGGTTACGGGGAGCCCGGGGACCGGCCATATGGTGGTCCACAGTCCTTACAGGACGTGGGATTGGCACAATTTGGACCGCGGCCCGGGTGAACGTGCGAAGAAGATCGAACGCGTTCACGAAACGCTGAGGGAGGTCGTCAAGCGGGCCGAAGACGAAGGCGTCGTGATCGTAATCGAGAATGTTGAAGACAAGGATCCGCACGACCGCGTTGTGCTGGCCCGCTCATTCGATAGCCCGGCCGTCAAAGTGTCACTGGACACCGGCCATGCCCACTATGCTCACGGTGCAACTGGAGCGCCGCCGGTGGATCACTATGTTCGGGCCGCCGGCGCGATGCTGTCCCATGTGCACCTTCAGGACGGCGACGGTTTCGCCGACCGGCACTGGCAAATCGGCCGTGGTTCCATCATGTGGCACTCGGTTTTCGGTGCCCTGGCGGAGTTGCCGGAGATGCCAAGGCTTCTGCTGGAGCTTAAGGAGGCGGCGGATTTGTTGCCATCCGCAAAATGGTTGGCGGAGGTCGGGCTTGCCGATTAGGAGTGACGTTCGCAAAAGTCGTTTCTCTTTTCTGGTGGTTAACCTGGCCGCTTAATCCTGGTTGTCGCCAGATGGACGGGAGAGGCAGGACGGGCCTATCGTAGGTGTGGTGGCTTGCAACCGACGCTCCGCAAATGGCGGCAACGGCATCAACAGGCGGGTATCGCAGGCCTGCAGGATCGTGGCCGTCGCCTTTACCGATCGCATGGATGGAATGTACGTGAGGCTGAAGAGGAGCAGAATGTCACGCTCCGACGAAGCCGGAATCGCGGGATCAAGCGGTTGCGAAACGGGTGACACCGACGTTTCGGGTTGCGTTCCGCGGATGACACCATCCACATGGTTCTCTGCCGCCATGGGCTCAGTCGCCTGAAACGGCCTGGGCTCGTTCGCAAGAAATGCGGGAAGGTGTAATCACGACCTGTGCCCGGCGACCGAGTGCGATCCTCGAAGATGCACATGGCAATGTCCCGTGATCACCGCGTGGTGGACGGGGACGGGGCCGATCAAAGGCAACCCTGCTCTCCATCGTTGACCTGGCCCGGATTGCCGTAAGCGTACCCGCCTGGACGCGAGCCGCGGTTGCCAAGCCCAAATTGGTACGGACGCCGCGCGGCGACTTCTCCCAACCCTCTACGATCGAAGTGGCAAGCTGCAGGAAATCCTGGATCAGTGGCCGATTGCGGAGCGATTTCAGGCAAATGATATGGGCGCGTGTGAACATCTCGGAATCCGTGACCAATAGCGGTCGCAGTTCTCGATGCGGCGCGAATTCCGTCACGGAAATGACGCCGACGCCGAGCCCGCGGATGATCGCTTCACGGAGAGCCCGGCTCTCGATCTCAAGGACCGGTTCCGGCATCACGCCCCGCGTGTTCACCGCGCCGTTGAAGGCCGCCTGGGTGGTGGAAGCAGAAGCACTCTCAGAGACGGGTGATTTTCGCGCCGATCTCCGGAAGCGAGGAGACGCTTCCCAAGAGATCGCGCGTATAAGGATGCCTCGGCGCTTCAAACAGTTGCTCGGTCTGCCCGGTTTCGACGATCTCCCCGTCTTTCATGACGGCGACGCGTTCACAAAGCTCCCGCACCACCCAGAGGTCGTGGGAGATGAACACCATCGTCAAACCGAGGTCGTCGTGCAGCGCATTCAACAGATCGAGGATCTGCGCCTGAATGGATACATCCAGCGCCGAAACAGGTTCGTCGGCGATGAGGATCTCAGGTTCAATCACGAGGCTGCGCGCGATGTTGACGCGCTGGCGCTCGCCACCCGACAGCATGTGCGGAAAGCGACTTGCGAATTCGGGATTCAGACCCACCTGCTCGAGTGCCGCGCGCACGCGCGCATCGCGGTCATCGGGTTTGCCAATGCCATGGACGTCCAGTCCTTCCCACACGGAGCGTCCGACGGCCATGCGCGGATCGAGCGAAGCAGCGGTATCCTGAAACACCACCTGTACTTTGCGCCGGAATCGTATGGCCTCGTCACGGTTGAGCCGAAACGGGTTCCGGCCACCAACGCGCAGTGTCCCCGCGGTCGGGCTCTGCAGCCCGAGGATCACACGGCCAAGGGTTGTCTTGCCCGAACCCGACTCCCCGACGATGCCAAGCCGCTCTCCCGGATATACGGAAAGATCGACCGACCGGAGCGCGTACACGGGTGGGGTTTTGCGGAACATGGCGCCGCCGAACGTCACGGAGATACCGCAGGCCCGGATGAGGGGATTGTCCGATCGTCGCGCAGCCTTCGGCCCGCGCGCGGGTCGCAGACGGCGGCCGGGGAGGCTTGCAAGCAGGTGTTTCGTGTAATCGTGTTGGGGCGCACCAAAGATTTCACGGGTTGGCGCGATTTCGACGATATGTCCCTGATTCATGACCGCCACCCGGTCGGCGATTTCCGCAACAATGGTGAGATCGTGTGTGATAAACAGCATCGCCATGCGGGATTCGACCTGAATGTCCTTCAGGATCCGCAGCAGCCGAGCCTGTACCGTAACGTCAAGGGCCGTGGTGGGTTCGTCGGCAATCAGCAGTTGCGGCGATCGAATGGCGGCGATGGCGATCATCACCCGCTGGCGCTGTCCGCCGGACAACTGGTGGGGATAGGCGCGCGACCTCGTCCCGGCGCCGGGAATGCCGACCCGGTCGAGGATGTCGACCGCCATGGCTTTCGCCTCTTTGGGGCGAATGTCGGGTTTCGCCTCGCCCAGCGCTTCCGCAATTTGCTCGCCGACGCGCGTCGTCGGATTCAGTGCAGACAAAGCGTCCTGAAAGATGATGCCGATATCGCGGGCCCGCGCAGTTCGCATCTCAGCGTCGCTGAGGGCGATTAAATCGATGGGCCCGTCGGGTCGACTCAGCACGATCGTGCCCTCAATATGCGTGCGTGGCGTTGTGAATGGAGGCTGGTGCAGGCGAAGAAAGCTCTTGGCGAACGCCGATTTGCCGCTGCCGCTCTCGCCGACCAGGGCAACCGTCTCGCCGGCGTGAATGTCCAGGTCGACGCCGCGCACCGCGTGGATCGGCCCGGCTGCGGTGTCGAAACGGACGTGGACGCCGCGCGCGGCAAGGATCGGCTCAGCCATCGGCTCTAACATCGATGCGATCGCGCAGGCTGTCGCCGATGAGCTGGAACAACAATGTGATCGTGGCAATGACGATCGATGGCACGCCGGAGACCCACCACGCGTTGACCAAGTAGTCGCGGCCGTCCCCGATCATGCGCCCGATCGACGGTGTTGGTGGCTGGACGCCGACCCCGAGGAAGGAAAGGCCCGCCTCCATCAGCAATACGCCCGGAAAACTCAGGGTGAGGATCACGACCAACGGTGAAGCCAGATTGGGCAGAATGTGCTCCAGCGCGATCCGCATCCGGCTGCTGCCCAGGGCCCGGCTCGCCTCGACATAGCCCTGTTCGCGCAGGGTCAGGACCTGGCCGCGCACCAGCCGCGCGTAAGCCTCCCAGCGGACGAGGCCGATCATCAAGACCAAGACCCAGATTTCCGTGCCAAGCAGGGTAATGCCGCAAAGCAGGAGCAGCAGATTCGGCAGGGTGATGAACACATCTGTAACGGTCATCACGGAGCGGTCGACCCACCTGCCGCCTAGGCCGGACAGGAGACCAAGCGCCACGCCAAGGACCGCGCTGAAGATCAGCCCGAAGACGGCGATTCCAAAGCTGGTTCGGACGCCATAGAGGCAGCGGGTTAGAAGGTCCCGGCCGATACTGTCGGTGCCCAACGGATGTGCCCAGCTCCCGCCGTCAAGCCAGACCGGCGGTTTCAGGCGGTTGAGCAGGTTGACTGCGTTCGGATCGTACGGTGCGATGAGCGGCGCCATGAAGCCAAGCGCGATGATGAGTGCCAAAGCGAGGCCTGATAGGTGCAAAACGCCGAAGGACCAACGGCCTGTACCGCGATGAACGAGGGCTGTGTCCGTCACGACTTACTTCTCCAGCCGAACGCGAGGGTCAGCGACGACATAGGCAAGGTCAACGAGCAGATTGACCGAAACGACTATGGCGGCATAGGCAATGACGCCGAACTGCAATACGGGATAGTCGCGCCCCTGGACTGCATCGATCAGGACCCGGCCTACGCCGGGGAGCGAGAAGACCGCCTCAACGAAAATCGAACCATTGAGCAGTCCGGCAATCTCCAGGCCCAACACGGTGATCAGCGGGATCATCGCGTTGCGAAGGATGTGGATGCGGGCAATGCGCCGGTCGGTCAACCCCTTCGAAAGGGCGGTGGTCACGTAGTCGTGGCCGATGGCATCGAGCATGGCGGCACGCATGAAGCGGGCAATCGCCGCGATCATTGGAATAGCCAACGTCACCACCGGCAGGATGTAATGGTTCGGCGTCTCGAGACCCGTTGCCGGCAGCAGCGCCAAATAGTAGCCGAAGAACAGGATCAGGCCGATGCCGATGACAAAATGTGGCACGGCATAACCGAGAAATGCGAGTCCCATGCCCGCGCTCGTCGATGCCCGGCCACGATAGAGCGCCGCGGCTGCACCAAGCGGTATGCCAATGGCAATCGCGAGCAGCAGCGCGAGCCCGCCGACCATAAGGGTGGCGGGCATGCGCACCGCATACATCATCCACACAGGTTGCGAGGTGTAGAGCGAACGCCCGAAATTTCCGGAGGCGATGTCGCCCAGATAGACAATGAACTGCTCCCAAATCGGACGGTCGAAGCCGTACTTCGCCTCCAGAGCCGCCTGGTGCTCGTCGGTGATCCCCTCGGGGAACATCATTGCGAAGGGCGTGCCCGATAAGCGCAGGGTGATAAAGGCAATCACCAGCACCAAAAACATCGTGATAAGCGCACGGCCAAATCGGATCGCCATGAAACGCAGCATGCAATGTTCTCACACACTAACGTGGGGTATTCAACATGCCCCGCGCGGTTTGTACCGTTGGTCCGGTGTCAGTGGTTTTTTTGCCGAAGGTTACTTCGCTGGCGGGGTATCTCTATTCTTGGATTGAACCATGGCGGGTTGGCCATGGCCTGTTTCGGAATGGCGTCGCGGGCAGCGAAACGACGGGACGGGTCTCCGGGCAGTTCCGGGGACCCGTCCCGTCCTAGAAATTCGCATCGATCACGACTTCACCCGCCCGGAGCCGGGCTGGGTTCACTGGTCAACCTGGATTTCACCACCGCGAAGCGGAATCACATAGGGCCGCTGTGCGATCGGAATGTCGAAAGAAACGCCGTCGCGCATACCGTAAAGCTCGTGCGGCTTGTAAAGCAGGAGCCAGCCCGACTCCTCCTCCGACAGTTCCAGCAGGCGCTGGTAAGCGTCGCGGCGCTCTATCGGGTCGGTTGCGAAACGCGCCATTTCGTAGGTGGCTTCCCATTCGGGGTGCGAGGGGACCCAGAGATTGCGCTGTGCCGCCCATGATTTTGGCGACCAGTGGGTGTCAAACGCGCCCATCGGGTCCGGGTAGTACATGGGGTTCGACCAGGCGCGGAAATTGACGTCGTCGTGGTGGGGCTTCTTCGAGTGGAAGGTGGCCCAATCCTCCTCCTGCAGGCGCAAGTTCAAGCCGCACCCGGCCCACTGCTGCTGGATCACCTGCGCGGCGAGATCGCCATACAGGTAGTAATTGCCGGGATGCGAAATCACCATCTCCTCGCCGTCATAGCCCGCCTCCGCGAGCAGTCGACGCGCTTCCTCAGGGTCGTGCTTGATGTGCTCAAACCCTTCAATGTAGAGCGGTGCGCCGTACTCGGGGAACTGGTGGGCGGTTGGGCGCCCGGCAAGGCCGCCCCACAAGCCGTCGACCAGCGCCTGACGATCAGTGCAGAGGCGAACTGCCTTGCGGACCAGTGGGTTGTCGGTGGGCGGATTGGTCTGGTGGATGAGCCACACGTGGAACATGGGCCAGGTAACACCCTGCGTGCGGAAGCCCTCGGCGGGGATCGCCGACGCCTGGTCCGGTGGAATCTGGGCGATAATGTCGAATTCGCCGTTCACGAGACCAGTAACGCGGCTGGCCACTTCGGGCACATGGAGCATGGTGACCTTTTCCAGCGCGGACGGTTCACCCCAATGACCGTCGAAGCGTTCGAGGATCAGGCTTCGGCCCGGATCAAACTCAGTCACTTGATAAGGCCCGGTTCCGACCGGGTTGAGTCTGGCCTCGTCGAAGCCCACTTTCTCATGGTACTCTTTCGAGGCAATGCCGGCCGAGCGGGCCGAGATCAAGGTCAGAAAGGCGGGCTCTTCACGAAGAGTATGGATGCGGACGGTATAGTTGTCGACCACTTCCACGTTCGAGAAATTGTAGTGCCAGCGGCCCCAGGCACTGAAGAACTCAGGGTCCTCATGATGATACATGCGGTTGAGCGAGAACGCGACGTCATCAGCGTCAAATGTATCGCCGTTGTGGAAAACCACGCCTTCACGCAGTTTCAGTTCCCACACGGTTGGCTCAAGTTGGGTCCACTCTGTGGCAAGGCCAGCCTTGAACGACAACGGGGTGGAAAAGCTGTCGCGCTCGATCAGCGTGTCATAGATCTGATAGAGCATCGGCGCCCCGGAGTTGCCGGTGTTGTCTTGGGGGTCCAGGCCTTTTTCGAAGGAGGGAAACGCGATGCGCAACTCCTGCGCCTGGGCGCCAAAAGCGGCTATCGCCGCCAGTGCGGCGATGACAATAAAATTCTTCATGACGGTTCCTTTCCTTTTGGCGCCGATCAGATTCGGCGTCTAGAATATCTAGCTTTTTCTTTAGTATGTCTCCAATCGATTAACTCAATGCAAACTGTCACAAAATCAATGCTGGCACCGTGAGCCACGAACTGGCTGACAGAATCGCCGACCCTTCATTCCCTCGGAGCCCGCCACGCATCATCAGAAGACAAAGCCCTTGTGGATGCCGCCGCTGGCTTTGACCGGCTGCTCCCCCGGGCCAGCGGGTTAGGCTGTGTACATTTGACGCGCAATGGCCACCGCAAACACGTTCAAATACAGGTCAGGTTAGGGAAACTCGCTCTCAATATGCTCCGGCGGCTCTGCCATATTGGAAAATTCATTGTCTTCCATACCTCAAAACCGCCCGCCGCCTAATGGCTTGATTCTCTTTCACGATGCCGATTCCTGCAGCCTCTGGTGTCCCTTTCTTCATGCCTCCACGAAATCTCCGGGCTTTTTGCTCCGGCAGAACGGGCGGGCATCGTCTGCGTTGTGGTGCTCGATGCAGGTTTCGATCCCCGCAGCGACGCGGGCGAGGAAGGGCGAGGAATTCCGCCGAGCGGTGATGCTCGTGCATCTGGCCGGTGATTTTTGCGGTCGCGACGTCGAAGGCCGCCATCACGCAGGAGGTGCCGTTGCGCTTGCAATCATGGGTCCGGGTCTCGGCACGGCCGGGCTTCATCGGCAAGGGTTTCCGCGTCTGCCCCAGCGCCTGGATCCGCGTCTTCGCCTCCTCCGAGATGACCACAGCGTGGTTGGGCGGGTTGACGTAGAGGCCGACGACGCCGCGACGCTTCGGCGCGAACCGCGGGTAGCAGGAAACCCTGAATGTCCTGACCCTGTGCGGTTTCTGGCCGTTGTGCTTCAGGACGCGGAACATCGTCAAGACGGCAATCCCCGGTTTCTTCGCCACCCCCCACAGCGTCCAGTGACTGGCGTGCGCCGGCGGCCTCGACGTCGCAAGCGCGATCCGTACGCTGACCTTGTCCGCCAATATCGGCATGCGACCCCGTATCCGGAGGATGTCGTAAGGTGGGCCGCCAACACCCGCCACGAGGAAGCGATTCCACCAGCGCCAAACCGTCGGCTTCGACATGCCGGTGACCCGCATCGTCCGCGACAGGGTGAAGCCGGCACCGAGGTGAAGGATGATGGTCGCCCTCTGCACATGCTTGCGGACCGATGCGGATCGGTCCTGATCCGCTCAAGACGCACCAAGTCTTCGTCGCTCGGAACGATCCGGGGTCTCCTGGTCTCTTTTGCCACTCCGGCCCCCGCTCCCACCTTGAAACTGCGCGGCTTACGCAGGGAGCGGTCGAATCATACGTCACAGGAAAATGGAATCCCCGAAAGCGATCGTAACACGAGCAGGACCTGACGAGACTGTAGGGAGAAGGCTCTCTGGCGTGCGGGAAGGGCTCATGGTTCCTCGGAAGCAGGCGAAGAAGGGGCGGGGCCCTGGCTCAATGACGGATCATGTGTCCGGTTCAGACCGGAGCGGGCGAACCATGCCAGGTCCTACGACTTCGTCCAGGATCGCACCCATGATGGGCGAGCCTTTAGAACGCTCAATATCATCGATGAGTTTACCAAGGAGGCGCTGGTGATCCGCGTGGATCGGAACTGGACTCGACTGACGTGGTGGACGCCCGCCAGTTGCGTTAGTGAAGGCTGCGCAGGCGATCATGGCCTGTCAGCGCGTCATTCCGAAGGTGTTACGGCCCGGGGTTCATCGCTCGAATTGTTCGAGACTGGATTAGCGCAGTCGGCGCAAGGACGGCCAACATTGAGCCAGGCTCACCCTGGGAAATCGGCTACTGCGAAAGCTTCAACGCCCGCTTCCGGGACGAATTCCTCAACGTTGAGATCTTCTGCTCCCTGAAAGAGGCCCAGATCATCATCGAAGAATGGCGGCGCCACGACAACACCGTCAGGCCACATGGCGCCCTGGGAAACCGACCGCCCGCTCCGGTGAGCTTCGCCGACGGACCACAGGCCGGTCATCCACTTACAATCAAACCGGACCACCTGCCGAAGGCCGATCAGAGGCAACCCTGCTCTTCGTCGTTGACTTGGCCCGGATTGCCGAAGGCGTATCCGCCTGGACGCGAGCCGTGTTGGCCGAGCCCAAATAGGCACGGACGCGCGCGGTTACTTCTCCCAACCGTCCACGATTGAAGCGGCAAGCTGCAGGAAATCCTGGATCAGTGGCCGGTTGCGACGCGATTTCAGGCAGATGATATAGGCGCGCGTGAACATCTCGGAATCCGTGACCAATAGCGGTCGCAGTTCTGGATGCGGCGCGAATTCCGTCTCGGAAATGACGCCGATGCCGAGCCCTCGGATGATCGCTTCACGCAGACCCTCGCGGCTCTCGATCTCGAAGACCGGTTCCGGCGTCACGCCTCGCGTGGTCGCGGCGCTGTTGAAGGCCTCCTGGGTCGTGGAACTGGCGGTGCGGACGATCATGTCCTCGCCTTCAAGTTCCTTCAGGCGAATACTGCGTCTCCGGGCCAGCCTGTGTCGCCGGTTCACGACCACGAATATCCTGTGCCGGTTGTAGAACACCGAATGAATGGTGTCGCTGGCGCAGTCGCGCCCGACAAATCCGATATCGGCCCTGAACTCCTCCAGATCGTTCATGACGTCCTCGATCAGCCCAAGGCGAACGGAGCACTTGATGCTGGGGCGTTGCTCGCGAAAGGCTACGAGAAGTTCCATGACGTCATAGGGACCCACCGCACTGAATCTGAGTTCGCCAATCTCGAGATTCTTGGCCGCATCGAGAAAGGCGATGGCTTCCTGCGCGTGGCCGTGGAGGTCGTGCGTGATGCGATGCAGGGTCCGACCCGCCGAAGTCAGCCTGATGGATCGGCCCTTGCGGTGGAACAGTTCGACACCGAACCGCGCCTCCAAGTTGCCCACGTGCGATGAAATGGTCGGCTGACCCACGTTAAGTTTCTGCGCCGCACGGGTGAAGCTGCCCTCGGTCGCGACATGATGGAACGCTTCAAGCCACTTTTGATACATTGATCAGATCGATGGAATGCTCACGTTTTCCAATTTTACCAGATATCAGGCCGAATGCTAGCCTGTATTGAATTCGAGCCCTGCGGGGACAATGCTAGCCTGTATTGAATTCGAGCCCTGCGGGGACATGGAACTGGTGGCGTAACGATGGGCAGCAACCAAGCCGAACTGAACGGTATCATCTTGCTGCACAAAACAATGTGCCGGACTGACGCTGACGATCCGAACATTTCGGTTGTCGGATTCTCCGGGATTGTTCACCGAAAACCACGGGTCGGGTTGTTACCATGCCACTGACAGGTATGAAGCAGATCCTGCCGCATGCCGTCGCCGGCGGCTATGGTGTGGCTGCGTTCAATCCGGTTGACTACAATTCCGCAAAGGCCATGGTTGACGCCGCAGCGGCGCTGGACGCGCCGGTGATCCTGCAGACCTCGGTGAAGACAGTCAAGTACTGGGGCCACGCGGCCTGCGCCGGTTGGATCAGGGAACTGGCTGCCGATGCGAGCGTGCCGATTTCATTGCACCTCGACCACTGTCAGGATCTCGACGTCATTCGCGGCTGCATCGATTATGGCTGGACCGACGTGATGATCGATGCCTCGGCCCTGCCTTTCGAAGAGAACCTGGCCATGTCCCGCGAAGTCGTAACGATGGCGGCGGCAGCCGGGATGGGCGTGGAGGCGGAGTTGGGCCGGATCGTCGGCGTTGAGGACGACATTTTTGTGGATGCGCGCGATGCCCATCTCACGGAAGTCGATGAGGCCGTGCGTTTTTGCCGCGATCTGGACCTGGCGGTGTTCGCGCCCGCCATCGGCACCGCGCACGGCTACTACTCGGGTGAACCGAACGTTGCATTTGACCGGATCGAGGAAATTCATCAGCGCACGGGCAAGCCGCTGGCCTTGCATGGAGGCACCGGGCTGGCCGACGACGTTTTCGCCAAATCGATCGCCCGCGGCTGTGCCAAGATCAACATCTCGACACAGCTCAAGCACGCCTTCATCGACGGGTTCGCCGCGTACCACCGGGACAACCCGGACGACTACGAACCGCTTCGGGTTATCGAGGCGCAGTACGAGGCACTCCTGGCTGTTTTCACCGAGCGGATCGAGCAGTTCGGCGGCGGCGGGCAGGGCTCGACGATACTGGCCACGTGATGCCGGTGGCCAAGCTGTTATTGGGGAGCGACTCATAATCAAGGCACTTCTTTTCGACTGCGACGGCGTTCTCGTCGACACCGAACGTGACGGCCACCGTGTGGCGTTCAATCGCGCGTTCGCCGCTAAAGGCCTGGGGATCGAGTGGTGTATCGCGTCGTATGGTGAGCTGTTGAAGGTCGCGGGCGGCAAGGAGCGCATGCGCCACTACTTCGACAGTACGGACTGGCCCGTTGGCATCGACGACCGCGATGCATTCATCAGGGATCTGCACAGGTCCAAAACCGATATCTTCATGCAGATTATCGGGGACGGACAGTTGCCGTTGCGGTCCGGAATTACCCGGCTGGTCGATGAAGCAATCGCGACGGGATTGACACTGGCCGTCTGCTCCACTTCGAATGAACGCTCGGTAACGCTGATTGTCGAGCGTTTGCTCGGTGAAGCGCGTCACAGACGGTTCGCCGCAATCTTTGCCGGCGACGTCGTGTCGCGAAAGAAGCCGGACCCCGAGATTTACGAACTCGCGGCGCAGCGATTGGGGCTGGCCGCCGCAGAGTGCGTGGTGATCGAAGACAGCCGCAACGGGCTGCTGGCAGCGAAGGGGGCCGGGATGCGTTGCGTCATCACGATCAGCGGATATACTGGCGACGAAGATTTTTCCGAGGCAGACGCCGTTTACCCGGAACTGGGCGACCCGCCGGCCGTACACGTGACGCTGGAAGATGTACTGCTGTCGCGACGTGCGATTCCAGGTAGACCTGTCGAGTCGGTGCGAATTCAATGAATTCCGCGAAAACAACCTGTGCCATCAGCCACGAGGCCGTTGGCCCAGTCGCGGCATCCGCCGGTCACCCGCTGCCGGTCGCGGTCGGAGGCGGTTTCGCCACACCGAGCGTCACTCCAACTCGAGAGCAAAAAGGAGACGTGAATTATGCGAAGTCGAGGTTTCGCCCCAAAAAAGGCAGTGCCGCTCTCGCGCCATGAGCTGGCGTCGGGAACGGGCTGACGGAATCGGAGGCAGAATGTCATCACAAACAGGCAAGGTTGTGCTCTTCATGGGCGTCGGCTTACCACTGGAGGCAGCAGAGTTCCCATTACCGGAAGAGCTGGAGCCGGGTGCGATTCTTGTCCGCACCAGCATCGCTACCGTGTGCGGCTCGGACATGCACAGCTGGCGCGGGCGCAGGCCTTTTCCGACCCCATCCGTGCTCGGCCATGAAGGGCTCGGCATCATCGAGCGGCTCGGGCGCGGTATCACTGGAGATGCCGCCGGCAACCTGCTGTCCGTTGGAGACCGTATCACCTGGTCCATCATGGCCAACTGCGGCAACTGCTATTACTGCAGGATGACGGACCTGCCGCAGAAGTGCCAGAATCTCTTCAAGTACGGACACGACAAAAGCGACGTGCCCCCGTATTTCCTGGGCACATTTGGCGAGTACGTCTATCTCAAGCCGGGCACCGGTGTGTTCAAGGTCCCGGACGACATGACGGATGAGGAAGCGTCGCCCCTGATGTGCGCGGCAGCGACGGTAACCGGCGGCCTTGACAGAATCGACATGCAAACCGGCGACACCGTTGTCATCCAGGGAGCCGGGATGCTCGGCCTTTACGCCGCCGCATTCGCCAAGGAACAGGGCGCCAGACAGGTCGTCATGATCGACATCCTGGACAAGCGCCTCGAACTGGCAAGGGAATTCGGCGCCGATGTGTGCATCAACGCCGACGGGTGCACGGATGAGGCGTTGATTGAAAACGTCCATGACCTCACCCGCGGCATCGGCGCCGACCTCGTGGTCGAGGTCAGCGGCTATGCCAAGGTTGTACCGCTGGGCGCAAAATTGCTGCGCACCGGCGGCAAGTACCTGATGCAGGGGGCGGTCTATCCGAACGACAGCTTCACCCTTGATTCATGTGACGTGATCATCAAGTGTCTGACCATCAAGGGGCTTCACAACTATCATTCGAAATACCTCGGACGCGCGATGGACCTGGTTCACAAGAGCCGATCGAGGTACCCCTATGAGAAACTCTCAGGCCCCAGTTTTCCGCTGACAGCCGAGGGCGTGACATCCGCGCTCGAGGCATTAGAGAACCGTACTGCTATCCGGCCGATAGTAAGACCTCAAGCTGCAAAAGGAGACCCCTGATGGGCAAAGTAAGCATGGTGATGTTCGATCTTTCCGGTACGACCGTCCACGACGATACCGGTGTACGGGATTGCCTGTACAAGGCAGCCGTGGAGTTCAACCTGGACACCACACCCGACGAGATACTGCTCAATATGGGCACCAACAAGATTCATCTCTACCAGTTCCTGATTTCCAGGGCACAGGGCAAGGACCTCAAGATAGAGGATTTCGAAAAGACCAAAGATCCCGAAACGCTTGAGGAAGCCACGACGATTTTCGACCGGTACACGGAAATCATGATCAATCACTACCGCAACGAGGTCAGGGAAGTGCCCGGGGCTGTCGATACGTTCAAGTGGTGTCACGACCACGGAATCCTGGTCGCCACGGACACCGGCTTTCATCGAGACGTCACGACTGCCATCATGGACGGGCTGGGCTGGGTGAAGGACGGACTCGTTGATGTCGCTGTCGATGTCGAACATGTGCCCGGCGAACGAGGCCGGCCGGCACCCTTCATGATCTACTACGCCATGAGCGAACTGGATGTCCAGAATGTGCACGAAGTGATCAAGGTCGGGGACACGCCGGCTGATATGCTGGAAGGCCATAACGCAGGCTGCCGCGGCATCATTGGCGTGCTCAGCGGTCCCAGACCCGTCGAGGCTTGGGGACGGTACTGGCATACACACGTAATCCCCAGTGTCGCAGAGCTGCCGGAGCTCATTGAGAGCGAATTTCTCTGACAGGCCACCGACAGGCGTGCAGCAGATCCTGCCGCATGCCGCCGGCGGCAACGGTGCGGCAGCGTTCAATCCGGTTGACTGCAATTCCGCGAGGGCCATGACCCGGATCATCAGGGCTTCGCGGCCGAACTCATCGAGGATGTTGACCATACGGTAGGCACATCCATCGCAGGTTCGGTCCCGGGCGAAGTCACAGGACCAGACATGTATGGGCCGTTCGCTCCTGGCGAACCTCTCGCCCAACGCCCCGAGCGGCTCCGGAATGCGGTCGGCCAGTCCGGACCGGCACCATGGGTCGAGGCGAAGGACGCGTGATGGGCGCGCGGAGTTTTCCTGGAAAGGTCGGCAAGCCGGCCGCCAAGCTCGTGTCATCCACGGTCGTTTCCCGCTTCAGGTTGGGCCACCGTGGAATCCAAGGGGACTCGGTCGCGCTCCCATGGGAGGAATCGACGAGAATAGCGCGACCGCTACGATCCTCCGAGACGCAGGTCGGCGAGGCTGTCGACCTCGAAGTCGGCCGCTTTGCCGGGTTCCGAGCGGTTGAGAACCCCGGTCTTGACGAGGACTGTCTTGAGGCCGGCATTTCGGCCAGCCGCAACATCGGTCTCGAGCTGGTCACCGATCATGATCGTGCGCTCGGCGTCCGTACCCAGCTTCCAGCGCGCGATCTCGACCAGCGTTGGCTCCGGCTTGCCGACAACGACGTGCGGCGTATCGAGACCCGCGGCCGCGGTGACCGCGGCGAGGAGGCTGCCGGCGCCGGGGATGAAGCCGCCTGGAACCGGGTACATACGGTCGGGATTGGTGCCGATCAGAAACGCGCCGGAGCGGACTGCGTCGGCCGCTTTCGCCAGCTTGTCGTAGTGGAAGGCTCGATCCAGGCCGACGACAACAGCGTCCGCCTCACCGGTCGTCACTCTGCAGCCGATCCCACGCAGCGTATCGCGCAGGGCGTCCGACCCCACCACGTGCACCGTGGCACCGTTCGGCCAGCGACCGCGCACAAAGTCGGCCGCTGCCTCCCCGCTCGTGACCACATCTTCAGCTGCGGCGGGAATGCCCATGCGGCCCAGCTTGGCGGCGAAGTCCGCGCTCGTGCCGGTGGAGTTGTTCGTGACATAGGCCACCCGCACACCGTGCTCCATCCAGTCGCAAATTGCGGTGACCGCGTCGTCGATCGGCGTGTCCCCGCGATAGACGACGCCGTCCAGGTCGGAGACGACACCGCGAATATCGGGCAAGGTTACAGCTTCGTTGCTCACTGTTTGTGGGCCTGGAGGATTTCTGCGGCCACATGGGGATTGCTCCAGGCGCCGCGGCCGGCCGCACCCACGAAGACTGCTCCGCGCGATCCGACTTCAATCCGGTCCGGCAGCAGCACAGTTCCAGTCAGCACATGCCCAAGGAAAAGCCGATTGCGGGATGCCCTTCCCAAAGGCATGATCGAGCAAGCCGCTGAACACGTCATGCAAAGGCCGGGCTCGCCAAGCTGAATGCCGCAAGTTTCCGGGCCTTGCGAGGCAAAATGAATTTCAGATTGCACCATGAAATATACGATGTTGATTGTTTCGAGGCGTCCGTTCGTCTGTAAAGTGCCCCAAGAAGGCGCCCCTGTCGAGTCTCCGGCTCGGCGAATGCACCCATGCAATTCCAATTGACAAATGGGGGCGTGAGTCTATGCTGAAATCGATATGCAAAGCGAGTTGCGGCCCGAACCGCAACTGATGATGACATTCAAGGAGAGAAAAGCATGTATACTCTATCACGACGCCAATTTGTTGCACACGTTTCAGCAGGTGCTACCGTCTTCGGTTTGGCGCATCTGCTGGATCCGACAAAGGCGATTGCAAACACGCAGGATCTGGTAGAAGAAATGCTTGCGGGGCAGGTGCCCAAGACCGGCGGCAAGTTGGTCTATGGCCAGACCTACCCGAATTGGGCGCTTGGAGTGTCGAATCGTGGCGAGCACCCGTACTACTGGCTCGACCTGTTGACTCGTTCGGTCTGGAACGCGCTGACGTGGGTCGATGAGGATTTGAACGTTCAGCTTGAACTCGCCAAGTCTCTCGTGCCGAACGATGCATTGGATGTATGGGAAGCCGAACTGCATGAAGGCGTGATGTTCCACGACGGTACGGAAATGACCGCTGATGACGTCGTCGCTTCGACTGATATTCACTCGTTGAACATAGGCTTGATAAAAGGTTCTGTGGCGCGAACGGAGAAAACCGGCAAGTATTCTGTCCGCTTCCACCTCAAACAGCCAAATGCCGAGTTTCCCTACGCACTGGCCGAATATCGCGCCATGATTTTGAAGGCAACTGACGATGTTGAAGAGATGGGGTTCGATGGAATTGGCACGGGGCCGTTCAAGCTGGTAGAGATCGACAATGCTCGCCAGTTCCGGGCCGTTCGCAATGAGAACTACTGGTTTGGTGAAGGCCCGTATCTGGATGAGCTGCAGGGAGTCATCACCATTGGAAATGCGGCAATTAATGGCTTCCGAGCCGGGCAATTGAATGCTGTTTGGAACATAGATCCCGGTCAGATCGGGCAGTACGAGGACGCGGGCGGCGAGATACATCGCTCGCTCTCGGGCGATCAGTACTGGCTCGTCATGCCGAAAAACCTTGACTTTCCGTGGAACGATCAGCGCGTTCGCCAGGCAATGTCCTTGGCGATTGACCGTAAGAAGGTCAACACGATTGTATTCAATGATCCCGACGGTTGGACGGGTAATGACTCCCACATGAATGGCGTTAACGCCGAGTTCGTTCCGAGACCGGTAGAGCGCGATGTGGCGCGAGCAAAGGCTCTGCTTGCCGATGCAGGGTATGGCGAGGGCGTCAAGTTGCCAGCGATCGTCTTTTGCCCATCCTTCCCCGAAGAGCCCCGTGTTTATCCAATCGTCCAGGAAAGTTTGGCCGAAGCGGGGATCTTAATCGAGTTTCCAGAGCGCCCCTGTGATGGTTTTGGCCCTTACACCGCCTCGGTGAACAAGCCGTGGGGACGGCCTCGCCGCAACCTTGTCGGGCCACGCAACCCGTTCATCAATCTCAACCGTGCCAATATTACGGGGGCCTCATCCGAGAATGGTGCCTGGACCGGTGAAGGTGCGGAAAGATACTCCGAGTTGGTCAATACGGCGGTTGGCCTAAGCGATGCAGACAAGCGTGCTGAGCTCTATGCAGATGCGCAGCGCATCCTGCAGGAAGAGGTTCCAGGCATCATGCTTGGCGCCCGCCGCAATATGGTCGCCCATGCTGCCAACGTGAAAAACGCCCGGAGCCACACTCAAAACTGGTCAAGCCGGTTCGAATATACCTGGATTGACAGCTAGTAAGGCGATACGTGGTTGGTTGGCTTGAACCAGATGGTTCAGGCCAACCACTCTTTTGTGTTTGTGTTCAAAAGTCTCGGGGCTCCCGTGAAATTTCCAGGGTTCTCGTAGGGGAGCTAAGGGGAGGCCGGGATGCGCCTGATTGTTGTGTTAATATTGCGCCGGCTCGCTTTGTCCGGGTTGATCCTCCTACTAGTTGCAGTGCTTGTGTTTGTGGGCACGGAAATTCTGCCCGGCGATGCGCTTGACTCCATGATTCCCGAGGACGAGCTGGTTTTCTATACAGAAGAGGATTTTGCACGGATTCGCGCCGACTTGGGTTTGGACCGCCCCGCGCCGGAGCGTTTTGCACAAATGTTTGTCGACCTGGTGACATTTGATTTTGGCGATACGCTAATGACCAAGGAGCCAGTGATCGAATACATCTGGCACCCAATGATCAACACCGTGATTATGGCATCAATCGCGATCATCATCACGCCGCTCATCGCGATTGCGCTTGGAGTAACGGCCGCGCTCAAACCTGGTGGACGGCTTGATGGATTTGTTTCAAGCGGCACACTCTTTACGTATTCGATGCCGGATTTTGTCGTCGGCAACGTTTTCATCATGATATTCGCGCTTCAGCTGGCTTGGGCTCCGGCAGTATTGTTGATAGGCGAAAATGCGCCTGCGAAAACGATTCTGATCTCGTCCTTCCTACCGGTGCTCGCTCTGATTGTATCCGGCGTCGCCTATCAGTTCAGACTCTTGCGCGCTGGAATGCTCGACGCACTTGAAAGCGAGTTCATCGAACGTGCGCGGCTTTCAGGCATTCCGGAATGGCGTCTGGTGTTGGTCCACGCGCTGCCGGTTGCCGTCATCCCCATGCTGAACGGTACCGCGCAGTTCGTTGCGGGGATCATCTCCGGCGCTGTCGTGATTGAGGCAGTGTTCAAGTTCCCGGGTATCGGATTGGAAATGATCCGAGCAATCGCTCAGAGGGAGGTTCCGATTGTGCAGGCTATCGCTTTTCTTGCCGCCTCTTCCGTGATCCTCAGCAATCTGCTGGCCGATATCGCCGTAATAGCCCTCGACCCCCGAGTGCGGAGGTCAACTCATGGCAAGTGAGGCAGTTTCGGTTCCGGCGGGAATCCCGCCACAAAGATCACCACTGCGTCGAGCGATGCGATCGCCAATTACGGTTATCGGTATCATATTGGTCGCAACGCATCTGTTTCTGGCGCTCATGGCACCGGTGATTGCGCCCTATTCCGTTTCGGCAATCCTGACCGAGGGCCTGACCGCACCGAACGCCGATCATTGGATGGGAACCGATCAGATTGGCCGAGACTATCTGTCGCGCATCATGTCGGGCGGGCGCGTGGCGTTACTTGTGGCGATAACCGGCGCATCAGTGGCGGTCGTTGTGGGGACGGTCCTGGGCCTGATTGCGGGGTATGTTGGTGGCTGGGTCGACGATGCCGTGATGCGGCTGGTCGATGCCTTGATGTCCATTCCCGAACTCCTTCTGATCGCCATACTGGTTCTGACTTTTGGCAAGGAAATCTGGGCGCTGGCGGTCATCGTGGCCATTGTGTATACGCCGGGTGTCGTGCGCGTCGTTCGTGCCAAGACGATCAGCTTGGCCGCTTTGGACTTCATACGGGCTGCCGAACTGCGGGGAGAAAAGAATTCGTTCATCCTGTTACGCGAGCTTGCGCCAAACCTGCTGGGCCTCTTGGCGGTGGAACTGGCGATACGTTCATCGGCCGCCATCCTGAGGATTAGCGCCCTCTCTTTTCTTGGTCTCGGCGTCAGCCAGCCGACTCCGGATTGGGGCTTGATGGTGCAGGAAGCGATGTCGGTGGTATTTACTGATCCGTGGTTTCTGGTCTTGCCCGCCATTTCCCTGTCTTCGCTGATCATCGGCATCAACTTCGCCGTTGACGGCATAGCCCGTGCCTATGGCGTCTCTGCTACAGAGGCGTGATCTTGACCGCACCTCACATTGTGATCGACAGACTCGACATTACTTACCGTGATGATAAGGGAAACGATACTTCTGCCGTATGCGGGGCCAGTCTGTCGCTGGAACGTGGCGAAACGCTCGGCATTGCCGGCGAGAGTGGCTCCGGAAAATCGACTCTGGCCCGTGCGCTTCTGGGATATACCAGGCCCGGTGGTCGATTTGCAGCGGGAAGCGTCACCGTCGGTGGAACGAATGTCCTGTCTATGGACAGGGCAGCTCTGCGCCGGTTCCGCGGCGGTCGTGCTGCAATGGTTCACCAGAACCCGCTGTCGTCATTGACGCCACATTTAACGATCGGAAACCAGTTAGCTGAAATAGTGCGTCGCCACACCGACCTGAAAGGCTCGGAGATTGTGGATCGTATTTTCTGGCTCCTGGAGAGAACCGGCCTGCCCGAGCCAAAGGTAATAGCATCTCGGTATCCGCATGAAATTTCGGGCGGCCAGCGACAGAGGGTGGTGATTGCAGCGGCACTGATTGGGCGGTCGGAATTGTTGGTTTTGGATGAACCCACGACTGCCCTCGACAAGACCGTTGAGACTGAAGTGCTGCAGCTTATCAAAGAGATACAGTCCGAACTCAACGCTTCGATGATCTATGTCAGTCACGATCTCAATGTGATTTCGGCGATGTGCAGTCGGGTCGTGATTATGAAATCATGCCGGATTGTTGAACAGGGTGATGTTAAGGAACTCTTTTCGTCACCGAAAACGGACTACGCACGGGATCTCATTGCCGCAATTCCCGGTCTGGACGAACAAGGCCCGGAGCCGAAGCACGACACAGGGGCTTCACCTGCACCCGCGCTGAGCGTGGATGGACTGAACTTCGCATATGTCCAACCTTCGTTCTTTTCCTGGCTGCGCCAACCGCCCCCTCTGGTGGTCAAGGATCTAACTGTAAATATCCCTGAGGGTCAGACTCTGGGCGTGGTTGGTGAAAGCGGATCAGGAAAATCCACACTTGCGGCGCTGATCGCGGGCGTGTTTTCGGGCAACACGGGCAAGATCATGATAGGCGAGAAGAAACTGCAGGGTAGCGCGCGCACCCGTCCGCGCGATCTAAGGCGCCGTGTCCAGTTGGTGTTTCAGGATCCTTTGTCATCGCTGAATCCTACACATACGATCGAAGATATCCTGACTCGGCCGATGCGGCTTTATTTTGGGAAAAGCGCTCCCGAGTGCCACGAAGCAGCCGTCCAGTTGATAAAAGACCTTGAGCTTAGCCCAGAGCTTTTGAAGCGTTTCCCGCGGCAATTGTCAGGGGGGGAACAGCAGCGTATCGCCATCGGCCGGGCTTTGGCCGCTGAACCTGATCTCTTGATCTGCGACGAGGTGACCTCCGCTCTTGATGTCACCATCCAGGCGCGGGTCTTGGACCTCCTGATGCGGGTGCAAAGCGACCGGCGGTTGACATGTCTGTTTATTTCCCATGACCTTGGGGTGATTGGCCGGGTCTCACACAAGATTGCCGTCCTGCAGGACGGTGAACTGCGCGAAGTAGGACCCCGCAACAGGATTCTCAAAACGCCGGAACACGCCTACACGCGTCGGTTGCTCTCAAGCATGCCGACAGTTCCGAGTTGAGCTGACGAATCTGATCAGGACAAGGGGTGGTCCGGAAGAAGGCAATGCCGTCCATGAAGCGCCCAAGGGCGAAGCCGGCGGCTGGTGGTTGCCGGCCAGGGTTCTCGAAGGTCAGATTCTCAACGCCCCGCGTAGCATCCCAGGAGACGATCTGAGGGTCGCCCATCTTCGGCTCAAGCCAATTTGCTCTGACACCGCCCGCAAGGGCAATTGGATCCAGATAGAGCGGACCACTCATTGACTGATTCAATGCCTTGACATGCGTGGGGCGCGCCTTCCGATCGATCAGGACCGTGAGCCTGCGGATCCGTCCCATCCACCAGCGCGCCACGGACCGGGTCTGCGCACATTTCTTCCTCTGCATGCTCGCTTACTAAGTCGTGCCTGCCAGAAAACGTAAAAGGTTTTTTTGCTTCAAGCAGTTATGCGCTATTATTGCGGGCGAAATCCAGTGAGTCGTGTACCGTGGTCGCTGGGTTGTGGAACGGACGTTTGGCTGGATGTCGCGATGCCGGCGTCTTGCGAAGGATTTTGAGCGGAGTCTGGCGAGTTCACTGGCATGGTGTCAGCTGGCGGCTTGCCGTTTCATGATGCGGCGGGTGGCACGTGAGGCATCCCATTGAAACAAAACGAACAAAACTGAGGAATCGACTGTCGCGGTAGGAACGTCGGTTGCCCGACGCCCCCCGCACAGATCCCCGCATGCCCGTTAAGGCACGAGGCTCCTACCTCGGGTGATTGACGGCAAATCGCCTGGCTGGCCATGGGTGCACGATCCGTAGCGGAGGCCAGAAGACCGCCGCCAACAAGCCGACCTTGTCCCACGTAGAGCGGTCCTTCTGCGACCGGCGTCGCAAGACGCGCAGCCATAGCCGCTTGAGGCGGAGCACAAACTTTCTGAGGGATCGGAAGCTGGTCGGGACCGCGTAGTAACGCAGCCATCCGCCCACAACCCGACCAAGCCATATGGCGACCTCGTAAACGTTTTCGTGCATCCGCCGACGCAGTTCGGCCTCAATGCGCTTCAGGGTCCGGGTGACACGCTTCCCGATCGGCTTGCGCCCCAGTCCGAAACGTCCCTTCCGCGTGGTCCGGCAGTAATGCGTGAACCCGAGGAAGTCGAAGGTCTCGGGACGCCGCTCTCCCCGGGCCCGGCGGTTCGCCATCGCGAACCGTCCGAACTCGATGAGACGGGTCTTCTCTGGATGCAAGCCGAGTGAGAAGTCGGCCAGCCTGTCCTTAAGGTCGCACAGGAACCGTTCTGCATCCCGCTTGTACTGGAACCCGACCACGAAATCGTCGGCGTAGCGCACAATGATCGTCTCGCCATTGGCGATCCGGGAGCGCCACTTCCTCTGGTACCAGAGATCGAGGCCGAAATGCAGGTAGATGTTCGCCAGTATCGGCGACACACTCGAACCTTGAGGAACACCCCATAGGGTGTCCCGCCATTCGCCCTCTTCCATGACGCCGGCGCCAAGCCACTTGGAGATCAGCCGGATAACCCGCCGATCCCCGATCCGGTGCTCCACGAACTGTAGAAGCCAGCTTCGATCCAACTGATCGAAAAAGGCCCGAATGTCCGCGTCAACAACCCAGTTGACCTTGCGCCGTTCAATCCCGTACGCCAGTGCGTCGAGCGCGTCATGCGCCCCGCGACCGGGTCGGAACCCATAGCTGAACCCGAGGAATTCCGGCTCGAATATCGGCGTCAGGATGGTCTCCGCCACCGCCGTCTGGACGAGCTTGTCCTCCAGTGCCGCGATGCCGAGCGGTCGTGTTCCCCCGTCCGGTTTTGGTATCTCTACCCGCCGGGACGGGAGCGCCCGGTACGCCCCGCTGTGAACACGGTCGTGCAGGCCAAGCAGACGCATGGCCAGTCCATCCCCGTATTCCTCCCACGTCACACCGTCCACGCCCGCTGTTGCGTCCGGCTTCAACATGAAGTAGGCCGCTTCGAGCACGTCCGTCGTGATGTGGTGCAAAAGCGCAGTGAGTTTCTCCTTCGGTTTCCTCGTGGCTGCTTGCCGTATCCGCTCCGCCGCCTGTGACATGCGATCCCGGCCCTGTGTCCGGTGCGTGCTTTGGCCTCGCGGATTCCCCTTGGTTCCGGCCCTTCCCTCCATCGGCTCCGCAGGAACGGTCGTTCCCTTGTTCGCCGACTTCACCGGTACTATGACCGCATCCGACTGCTTCAATCCGTTCGTCATCGATTCAGACTATCTCCTTTCTTCAGCGGCCCCGGCACGACTGCCGGGGCGAATTGAAGCCCTCCCGAGTCCCGGCGTGGGGTGTACGTGCGTCCCTGGATTCCTCAGACAGCGCGGAGCCCGGCAGTCCCTCACCATGGCGGTTCTGCAGGTGTTGCCTTCGGTCATCATAAGAACCTCGGCACTCCGGATAACAGCCTTTTCGCTGCTCAATCATCCCGGCCACACGCGCCGCTACCGACGCTTCACGTGCACCCTCGCGAGTGCACGCGCACGGCTCGCGGTGGAAGTGGTGGCTAGCCTTTCCTTCCTGCCGGACTTGCACCGGCTACCCCAGCGCCAGTTAGCTCGGCGCTCTATGATTCAAGCTCTAACAATTCAGGCTAGTGTTCTGGACCTGTTACTGCGCTTGCTAGACATGCGGGGAACCAGCTTCATTTTCATTTCCCCTGATCTCGCGGTCATTGGCCGCGTGTCACATCAAATCGCGGTGCTGGAGAACGGCACCATGCGGGAATTCGGCACTCGAGATGCTGTGCTCACCGCTCCCGAGCATCCTTATACGCGCCGCCTGCTTGAAGCCTCCGATACGGCAAGGGGCGAGCAATGAAATCCTCGAACACGGATAACGCACCGCCCGTCACCGATTTGGGCCGCAAGGCGCGCCTGCTGATCAAGGACGGCTTCTGCGTCCTCGAGGACATGCTCGACGCCGACACCCTCCGGCACACCCGCTCGGTCGCCATGAAGGCAGTCCGCGATCTGTCCGCGACGCAGTTCGAGGCCACCCGCGCGCCAGGAACCTTGATCGACTCGGATAGCCATCCGGGCCTGGCCGATTGCATCGGCAGTCCCAGGGCGTTGGCTGCGTTGGAGGCAATGGGGTTCGGCGGCAGCAAGTTCTGGAAAGCGGTCATAATCAGCAAACCCGGGCCCAGTCCGCGACTCTACTGGCACCAGGACTGCATGTGGTGGGACGACCCGCGCGCCTACGGCGACTACTCCCCGATGATCTTCCTGATGTACTATCTCGACGACACGTCGCGCGAAAACGGCTGCCTGCGGCTGCTGCCGGGTACCCACCGCAGGTGGCACCGGCTCCACGAGATGGGGGACGCGCACACGAGGGACATCAACCGGATGGACAACGAGCACGACGGGCGCTTCGCCGATTTTCCGGGCGAGATCGACGTGCCGGTCCGGGCGGGAGACCTGGTGGTGGGTGACGCCCGGCTGTTTCACGCCACGCACGCAAACACGACCCGTGAGTTTCGGACGTTGATCACGATCTGGTTTCACCCGCTGTTCGACGAATTGCAGGAACCGACGAAGAGCTGGATCCATCACGCATTCCACCGCCGGCACGCGCAGTGGCCGCCGGAGGCGTTGGAAAAGATTCGGCCGTTGATCCCGGACTACCGGGGAACCGTCGAGCCACCGGAATTCAATCGCCAGCCTGACCGGGTGAAGCTCAAGCAGACCTGGAACCCGGCCGGGCAGCAGGCGCGAGGACAAGCTGGTGCTTGCCCGAAAACATATTAACTTATTGAATATATGGGGTAAACCGTGATTTTCTCGCCGCGAAGATCAAGACCCAAAAAGCCGTTTTCAGCCCGTTTGGGCCCAATTCGGGCCGATTTGGGCACGTCTTCGCGAGGCAGACATGAGACAGGCACGCGATCCGCGGATTGAACTCGGCGACGTTCAATCGAAGACATCGAAATGAACCCCAACCACAGGGACGGCTTCCCGACCCTGCTGCTGTGACGACAGCGTCTCTGCGCTCACGAGCATTTCCGCTCCCGGCTGTTCGCACTTCTGGACGAGCACACAGTACCCGACATCGACAGGAAGTTCGGTCGGCGGGCATGGAGATGTGGCGGATCCTCGTGATGGGAGTGATCTGGCAGGGTCTCGGTTGCGAATTCGACCGTCCCCAGCAACTGGTACACGAACACAACGCATTGCACCGTTTCCTTGGCCATGCGGATGTCTGGGACGATTATCGCAACAGCTACCAGAGGCTGGTGGACAATGTGACCCTTCTGCGTCCGGAGCTTCTCGTGGAGATCAATCATCCGATCGTGGAGAGCGGCCATGCTGTGTTGTCTGTTAACAGTTGTCTCTCAAATCAAGTCACCGGGCAGCGCGGTAGCTTGCGATCGTGTTCGTAGCGGCCCCGAATCGGCTGTTGAGCCGATTGGTGAAGGCTTCTGCGCCAGCGGCACCAGTGGTGTCGGCACGGTTCGGGTCATGCGGGCCTCCATCCCCGAGGGTTCGCAAACCACGTTCGAGCGCCAGGGCCAGCAATGCAGGCACGGCCTCGATGTCCAAGCCGCCGGCAGTCCGTCGATCGTACCGTCTTGCACAGGTCTCCACTGGTTGCCGAACCCCAACGTGAATCGGCGTTTACAGGATTTCGGGATCAGCATAACATTCGCGAGTCTGCCGAAACCTAGCATGGAACGACAATGTCACTGCCACCCGATTACACTGAGCGGGTCTACGCCGGAATCCTCGGCAAGCTGATCGGTGTCTACCTCGGCCGCCCGTTCGAAGGCTGGACGTATGAGCGGATCATGCGCGAACTCGGGGAAATCGAATACTATGTCCACGATCGGCTGGGCGATCCGCTCGTCGTGACCGACGACGATGTCTCGGGAACATTCACCTTCGTCCGCGCCCTCGAGGGCTGCCCCCGTCCGGCCGACATTTCGTCGGAAACGATCGGAAAGACCTGGTTGAACTACATCGTCGAGAAACGTGCCATCCTCTGTTGGGGCGGGTACGGCGTATACTCCGAACACACGGCATGGCGTAACCTGAAAAACGGCATCGCCGCACCGGAAAGCGGTTCGATCGAGACCAACGGGAAAACCGTCGCCGAACAGATTGGCGCGCAAATTTTCATAGACGGATGGGCGATGGTTGCGCCGGGGAATCCGAAGCTTGCCGCCAGATTGGCGCGTGAAGCCGCCCGCGTCAGCCACGACGGAGAGGCCGTCCACGCGGCGATGCTCTGGGCAGCGATGGAGGCGAAGGCTTTCCAGACGACGGACATCGATGCCCTGATCGAGACCGGATTGTCAGTCATCCCGGACGACTGCCGGGTCGCGCGACTCATCGCGGAAATCAGGGGCTGGCACGGGGCATACGCGGACTGGCGGGATACACGCAGGAAAATCGCGGAGTTCCATGGTTATGACAAGTATCCCGGGAATTGCCATGTGATGCCCAATCACGCGTTGATGATCATGGCCGTCCTGTACGCACCGGACGACTTCAGCCGCGCGCAGAAAATCGTCAACACCTCCGGCTGGGACACCGACTGCAATGCCGGGAATGTCGGCTGCCTCCTCGGACTCATGCACGGGCTTGACGGCTTGACCGCAGGACCGGACTGGCGCGGTCCGCTCGCTGATCGCATGCTGGTTTCGTCCGCGGATGGCGGCTTCGCGATCAACGATGCCGCAAGAATGGCGGGCTACATTGCCGGTCTCGGCCACGCGGTAGACGGCACACCGCCGCCCGCCGCACCCAAGGACGGCGCGCAGTTTCACTTCTCGCTGCCGGGGTCAACACAGGGATTCCGCATCGCCAGCGGGTCTGATCCTTCCGTCAGTGCCACCGTCGCGGGTGCAACCCATGACGGAAATCACGTGCTGTCGGTCGACTTCGAATCCCTGGGGGGTGACCGGCCCGTGGTGGTGACATCGCCGACCTTTGCACCCAGGGATGTCGTTCGCATGCGAACCTACGACCTGATGGCATCGCCCCTCGTCTACTCCGGTCAGGTCCTGACGGCTGCCTTCGCGAGCGCCGCGGAGAATTCCGGAGCGGTCACGGTCCGTTTGCTCATTCGCCGATACGGCGACGCGGACGGTCTCGTCGATGTCGGCGGACCTGCACGGACGCTCGGCCCCGGACAATCCGGTGAGCTCTCCTGGATCCTCCCTGATTGCGAGTCCCAGCCAATCGCCGAAGTCGGCTTCTCCGTCACGGCCACCGGGACCGAAGTCGGCGGCAGGATCCTGCTTGACCGCATGGGCTGGACCGGTGTTCCAGATCTGGTCCTGCGCCCGCCGGACGAGCGGGGCGAATTCTGGCAGCGCGCGTGGGTGAATTCGACCGACAACTTCAGGGGATACGAGGCCGGAATCCGAATCTCCCAGGACCGCGGCGAGGGCCTGATCATTCATGGGACGCAGCAATGGACGGACTACAGGGTTGACGCCGGCGTGACTGTTCACCTCGGCCGGTACGCCGGGTTGGCGGCTCGGGTTGGCGGGCTCCGCCGATTCTATGCCGCGCGGCTGTGTCGCGACGGGCAATTCCAGATTCTCCGTGTCCGCGACGATGAGCGCACGGTTCTCGCCGCGACAGGATTTCCGTGGTGCCTCGACCAAACCGTTCCCCTGTCCATGTCGCTGCGCGGCAACCGCGTTTCCGCCAGCGCCGGTGACACGGTTCTCACCACCGAAGATGGCCCGGAATCCGGATTTGCCGCGGGGGGGATCGGTCTTCTCGTCGCCGACGGCTCGGTCTCGGTGGACAGGATTCACGTATCCCCTGGATAAACAGGGCAACTTGGCGGACTTCCCGCCCATCCGGTCGGAACCATTTGCCGCACGTACGCCCGACCACCGTTGCGCGCAGCCACATCCCGTAACTATCCTTGGGAATGCGCGGCTGTGCTCGCTGCCATGCAAATGCGCTGCCGCCCCATCATCCGCCGGATACCGGAATCAACCGGACCAACAATCGGAACGTAATCGTTCGGCGAGGGCGTGACGACCCGAACTCGAGTCGGCGATTGAACATTCCTTTCCGATTCTTCCGGAGCGGGCAGTGCCAGACGTCCTTCCCTGGTTTTCCGTCGTCCCGGTCTTGTCGTCGCATCCGCATCCCTGCGTTGTTCCGGCGTGGACCCAGCCGGTTGCCTGGCAGCTGGCCCCGCGACGCGCGGAATCTCGGCGGAGGTTTCCATCAGCACTGGGGCGGCGTTATGCCGCCGGTGCCTGTCGCGCGGCAGTCGGCACCGCACCACCGCGAAGATGTGCGAGGCCAGGTTCGGGATGTGTATCCAGGACAGAACGAGGAAGCGGGAATTGTCGACCATGCGATACAGGTTCCTCTCCCGGGCGGCAGCCGACCTGTCGATGAAGGCTTCGCGGGGCGGGGTCTTCCAAGTCGCAGTCGGGAAGCCGAGCATGGCCATGGGCCACCCGTCGCGATCAGGCACCGCGTAGCGCATCTCGGCGCCAACCAGGGTCTTGTAGCCGAGTCGCCGGCGTCATCCGCGTCGAAGGCACTGAAGATGTGTTGGGGTTTCCATGTTTCGGCCAATACGGGCGATTTCCCGCACCTCACCCGCGCCTGGACTGCCAATCCAGCCTCCACCCGAGAAGACGGGGTGAGCAGGCATGTCCAGACATCCCCAATTCGCCGGAAACGCCACCAGGCGCAGAATCATTCGCCGTGGGGCTTTGTCCAGGGTCGACGCGACCTTACCTCGCGTGGCAAAAAAAGGCGCGTCGGTGAAATACGTAAAGCTATTGCGTCAAACCCGCGTACCGCCAGAAAATCTGAATGGAATTGTCCTGGACGACACGGCATTCCGCATTGACGATGCGTGAAATCCAGCATAGCGTCTGCCTTGGCTTGGCAATGTCTCATCAAGGATTTTGTACTGTGACGTCCAATTTCGAGTGCGCCTGTATCCATCGGACCATTGAGGGATCAAGGGTCGAACGCGACATCTCACGACGCGCCTCGGGAATACCTCGCCAATGACGACACCCAGCATCCTTGTCTTTGGCGTCGATTCCCTTAGGGCAGACCACTTGAGTTGCTACGGCTATCGCCGGCTGACATCGCCCCGCATTGACCGGTTTGCCTCCCAGGGCGCCCTCTTCGAGAACACTTTCAGCCCGCATATCCCGACAACGAGCGGTTTCACGTCGATGTTGAGCGGCCTCGACGTATTCGGTACCCAGGTGGTTGCGCTGCAACACACGGGGGGTATCAGGCCTGAAGTGACGATGTTGTCGGAGCTTCTGAGGGATCGGGGTTATGATACGACTTGCGTGGGTTTCAGCGGCAATCCCAGTTCAAGGGGCTTCGACACCTACCTTGACTACAGGGCTTGGTGCAACTGGGACGAAAGGCCCCTCGACAAGGCCCAGGACCTCAACCGCGTGGCTGTCCCCGAACTCGAACGTCTCCTCGATCAGGACCGGCCATTCTTCATGTTGCTGCGGCACATGGACCCGCACACGCCCTACCTGCCCCCGGACCCCTTCCAGCGCATGTTCTATCACGGCGATGAGTGCGACCCGAACAACAATTCGATGGAGCCCGTCTTCGCCTTCAAGCCCTTTCGGGACTTTTTTGCCAGCTGGATGCCGCCCGGGATTACCGACAAGGACTACGTGATCGCCCAGTACGACGGGGCCATCGCATACATGGACTCCTGTATCCAGACCATTCTGAAGCTCCTCGAAACCCGCGGTGTTCTGGATGACATGATCGTTGTGCTGATCTCCGACCACGGCGAGACGCTTTACGAGCATGAATGCTGGTTCGACCACCACGGCCTCTACGACTCGAACCTCCATGTCCCTCTCATCATCCGCTACCCGTCGAAGATTCCTGCCGGGCTGCGGCTCTCGGGTTACAGTCAACTCAAGGACTTTGTGCCCACATTGCTGGAACTCGCGGAAATCGAGTGCGACATCCGTTTTGATGGCAGGAGCTTGATGGGCATGGTTCGCGGCGATGTGGCCTCCCACGAGGCGGAGATGTACATCACCGAGTGTACCTGGATGCGAAAGCACGGCTGGCGGACGCCGCAGTGGAAGCTGATACGGGCCCTGGAGCCCGACTTTCATTTCAAGCCGCCGGTGGAACTGTACAACCTGATCGAGGACCCCTGCGAGACGATCGATGTGGCAGCAGAGCGAGCCGACGTCGTCGACGTGTTGACCGACAGGATGGAGCGCTGGATTGCAGCACGGGAAAGCGCGACCGGTCTGCCGAACCCGATATTCCACCAGGGCGGCGACTGGCACGGTCACGAAGGGATCGGCGCCTTCAAGTCCTCCCAGCAGGCGTACGACACTCTGCACATCGGCGATTCATCGGAGGCGTTGCGTATTTCCTCGGGATCCTGAGAACGGGACAGCGCCCGATTTCGAGTGGGAGTTGGAAAGACATGAGTCTACGCGTAGCAATTGTGGGGATGGGTGGTATTGGCGACATCCACGCCGGGGTTTACGACGCGGACGCACGCTGCCAGGTCGTGGCGGTCTGCGACATCTGCCAGGACAAGGCGGCGGCGGCAGGCCAGCGCTTCGGGTGTCCTTCCTTCACATCCGTAGATGAGATGGTCGCCCGAACCCGGATCGATATTGCCAGCGTGTGCACTGCCGGCAAGGAGAACGGCGGTGATCACTACGAACCCACAATGACCCTGCTCAACGCCGGAATCGCGATCCTCGGAGAAAAGCCGATCTCAAACGAAATCCCCAAGGCGAGGGAAATGGTCGCCCTGGCCGAGGAAAAGGGCCTCCGATACGGAATCAACCTCAATCACCGCTTCACGCCGGCCGCGATCCGGGCCAGGAAGTGGGTCGACGACGGACGCCTGGGTGAGGTGAACATCATCAACATGACGATGTGGATCGACAATCCCATTGAGTCGTCGCCCCACTTTCACATGAGGGCGCTCCATCCACACTCGATTGACGTCATGCGTCATTTCTGCGGTGACGTCACGAAGGTTCATGCATTCTTTAAACGGGGCTCGGGACGGAAGATTTGGTCCAATGTCCAGGCCAACATGCTGTTCGAGAACGGCATCATCGGCCATCTGACCGGCAGCTACGATGCCGGGGGAAGCTACGGCCTCGAGACCCTCGAGGTCGTGGGCTCCGACGCCAGGTTCGTGCTGAGAGAGGCATGCGAGCACCTCGAGTTCTACCCCCGGCGTTCCAAACAGGTCGAGACTTACTCCTATTTGGGTGACATGATGGGATTTAGCGAAACCTTCCGGAGCCGCATCACCCGATGGATCGATCAGAACGCGGAGGGCGTCGATCCGGACGAAATCGATGGCTCCGCGATGGACGCCCTCAAGGCCCAGCTGGTGATCGAGGCCGCCATCGAGTCCTGGGAAACAGGCCAGGTCGTGGAAGTGGAGAAAGTATAGCCATGAAACTAGGTGCAAACACTGTCCTCTTCGGAGGCCACAGCATGGAGACGGCTTTCCGATGCATATCCATGGCGGGCTACGATGCAGTCGAACTCTCCGCCATCGACTCGATGAGCGATCACCTCGTGGTGGAACGCTGGCAGGATCTTGTACCCCGCATCAAGGAACTCTCGGAAGAGCATGGACTGGAACTGACGGCCATCGAGCAGACGTCCCACGACGCGGAGAAGATGGACCGCACCTGCCACGCGGCATCGGCGCTGGGAATTCCGGTCATCAACTGCGGCCCCGGGGGGCAGAGCGGCGATGCGGACAGCTTGGAGGCTTCGTTAAAGCGTTTGGCCGCGTTTGCGGAGGTCGCGGAGGCACATGGTGTCTCGCTGTGCGTCAAGGCCCATGTAGGTTGCAGCATTTTCGACACGCCCACCACTCTGCTGGCAATGGAGGCGATTTCATCGCCCGCATTCGGCATCGACATGGACCCATCTCACATTCACAGGGCAGGTGAAGACCCCTCAGAGGCAATCGTGCAGGTGATGTCGCGAGTCAAGCACGTGCATATACGGGACTGCAAGGGCCGCCAGGAGGACCCCGGCCGCCCGGAGGACCAGGCCAACGGACGAGGTGACATCGACCTGTTGCGATTCATCCGGGTGCTGCACGAGCACGGCTATTCTGGTGCCCTCAATCTCGAGATCATCGGAGCGAGGGAGTACGACCTCGAGCGGTGCTGCACGATCGCAGCCGAGGCGCGTGGCCACATGCAGGCCTGCCTGCAGGCCTGCGGCGTCCGATAGCAAAAGACCAAATCCGATCATCATCGACTCCCGTCTCGACCCGGTTGCAAGACGGCTGGTTGACGGAAGCAGCATCGAATTCTGCTCCGGCACCTGATTTTTCTGAAAGTCCGGTCGAACCCAAGGACGTGAACGGCTGCATCAGGTTGATCGGTAAAAGCATTGAAGCAACGGGGGAGTTAACTGGTTGTGTACGGGTGGAAGGACAGCATCCTGGAGCCTGGTTGCCGATCCGCATCTGCCCAATCATCCGGGTAGGTAGTGGGGGTACCTGTTTGTTTCTTTTCCACCAAACCTGGCTTCGTGTCGCCGGAACATTCCGACAAGGTTTGCCAAAATTGAATTTTCTTGAGCATTCGGCATGCTCTCCCAAATGCATGCGACGGTTTGTGACCGGGTGCGAACCAACGCACACTCCCTTCTGGGGAGCAGTGTCCTGATGGAGGTAAAATGCAACCATTCGTAGAATCTAACGGCCTTCTCGATGATCCGCCGGGGCTTCGCAAGCGATTGCGCGATGACGGTTACCTGTTCCTCAGGGGCATCCTCCCGACGGACGAGGTGCTCGACCTGAGACGACAAGTCCTCGAATTCTGTGCACAGGCCGGCTGGTTGAGGCCTGGGGCAAACGTGATGGACGGTTTGGCCGACCGCAACCCGATCTCGGAAGACGACGACGAATACCTTGAGGTATACGCACGGGTCCAAGCCCTGGAAGCCTTTCACCGGCTGAAGTTCGACGCAAACATCATCCGCATCATGGAGGACCTTTTCCAGGAGCCCGTCATTCCCTTGCCGAAGACAATCGCGCGCATCGCGTTTCCGCGGGACAACGATCGTGGCACCAAGCCACATCAAGACTGGATATTCGTCGGCGGTTCGATGGAGACCATCAGTTGCTGGGCACCGCTTGGTGACGTATCGCTGGATGTCGGAGGACTGAGAATACTTGCAGGGAGCCACAAGTCCGGTTTCCTCGAGCCGCGACCGGCGATCGGCCCCGGATCCAGGATTGTCGATGTCGATCCCGGGCTGGAGTGGCACCAATCCAGCTATCGAAGCGGAGATGTTCTTCTGTTCAAGGCTCTCACCGTACATGCCGCGGCCTCTAATCTGACGGCTGATGAGCTTCGGCTTTCGGTTGATTTTCGCTATGCCGGTGAAAGCCATACGATTGCAGAGAAATGGCTTAGGCCCCATTTCGATGACGTGGGCGAACCCTTTACCTGGAGCACGCTGGAAAAGGAGTGGCGGGACAGCCCGATCGCCGACTACTGGGAACGACTGCCTCGTCTGAAAACAAAGCACCATCCTTGGTTCTGGGAAACCGGGAAGCAGTCGTAATTCCAAGGCATTCGCAAGGCGCCAAGGCTGACGAAAGTCTCCGCTTCGCTCGCAGCGCTGCCTTATGACCGAGCGACGATCGCAATTTTCAACCTTTCCGGCTTAAACTAACCAAGAACATCCCGTAAGGCGCGATCCGTCGATATCGACGACACGCCTGTCGAGACGCAAGAAGGCGACGACGCAAGTCATCCGACCCGTTCGCCGCCAAGCCTTCAATGCGCCGTAGGGCTTTCGTCGAGATTCAAGAATTCTTCCACCTGCATCTGAACGCAACGGTTGGCATGAAGGTTTCGAGTACGGGAAACGAAAACCGCCGACTTCGCTCGCCGGATCAGGATCACGGCTTCAACATGCTCCTGATGACGCCGATCATTGGGTGATGCGGGTTTTGATTGCATGAATCGACAGAATGGGCGGATCGGGATTACTGCCGCTGTGGTCCCGTTACCGAAATCGCCGTGGACGGCATGTCGGTCGGGAAACGTTCCACCCGTTGCCCCGGCCGCTGGTCGTGCTTGGGCAAGGCCTTCCGCATTCCCGGGCATCATGTGCACCACCCGGCGCGAACATCAGGAATGACAAAGACGGCCACGCCGACGTGCCGCCAGTGCTCGATCTCCTTGCATTTGACCTGCGCGGCACCGTCAACCCATTCGAAAATCCGCAGCAGAGTGTGCGCATGGTTGGGGGGGCCAAGACCGCGTCATCAATCAGGGGTGACCGGCCTCCTTCCGGGGGACCTTCGCGTCATGGACAACGCCGCAGGACACAATCGTCACCGGTATTCCGCAGATGACAGGTCGTCAAAAAAAGGATTTGCCTTCGGATCGCAGTATCGGTTGAAAATCAGGAATTCAACATGTTAGCAATTGATACCAGCAATGCGGAGGCGCTGGACAACATTCCTCCCGTTTTCGCGTGATGAAGGAACGAGACGATGAATCACTCGGCGCAACGTGCAAAGGACCGGCATGAGGCCCACTTCAATTACCGCCAACTTTCCCCGGAAGAACTGGATACCTATGCCGATCAGGGATTCCTCCTTCTGGATGATGTGCTGACGGAACAGGGTGTGGCAGAAATGAGGGACCAGTGCATGAGTTACTGGTCCGCGCAAAAAGAGGGTTATGATCCCGACGGAAGCTGGTTGAAGAACATGCTCCTCGACGATGCGCACCACCATGCCCCCATCGTCCGCGATTACTATTTCGAGGGTCCGCTGGTGAATTTCGCGGAGCAGTTGATCGGGCCGAATGTCAAGGGTGTGACGGCACAGCTTACCTTCAAGTTGCGCGGGAACACGAAACGTGTCCACTGGCATCAGGACAACGTCTATGGCGAGTTGGCGCCCTACAACGCCATCACCTGCCTGACCGCTCTGGACAAGAGCGACGAAGCCAATGGCTGCCTGTGGATTGCGCCCGGAAGCCACAAGGATGGTCAGCGGCGCGCCGGTTTCACGGAGGAAGAAAGAACCGCGCTGATCGAGATCGAACTCAAGCCGGACGACAGCAACGCCATTCCGATGCCGATGGAGCCGGGACAATGCCTGTTGTTCAGCTGCTGGACCTATCACCGGTCCGACGGCAACAACTCGAAGGACCGGGATCGGCGCATACTCTTCATACGCTACGCCGATGCGGATGCGGTCGAAGTCTACAACAACAATCGACCCCGCCTGGGCAGGGTCGTCCGGGGAACGAGTCGATTCCCGGAAGTCATGGAATTCGAAACGAATCTTTGAATTGCAACGACGTGCAATATGAAAGTTTCCGTCACCGTAGCGGAATTGCGGCAATCGAACGGTTTTTGCAAAACCGGCGTAGTAAAGTGCGTTTGCAGACGCGGAGCAGCTGACCAGTTTTTTTCTTACACTTGAAGACGCTGTTGCCGGCAGCGAGACAATCTTGCCGGAGAGCGGGAAGTTCTGCGGACCCATCTCAGTGGCCTTCATTTTCATGCATCGGAAGGAGGACCGAGATTTTCCACTGTCCTCTGGAATCCGGCATGTGTATTTCATCTGGGTCCAGGCCATTCTCCGCCTGGCTTCACGGAACTCTTCAGCGGTTCATCAATCGATAGCGACGGCGGATACTCATGATCGACCCGACCCATTCCTTGCAGCGGTTTTCGTTCGGGTTTCCCTCGGATGTACGGAGGCTCGCTGCCACGGCCGTGATCATTCTCGGACTGGCACTGCCATTGCAGGTCTCCGGCGATGAAAACGTTCCCTGCGGCGGTCCCTTTCCGGCCTTTGTCGACGGGTTGAAGGCGGAAGCACGCGCCGGCGGTTTTGACCGACCGGCGGTGGAGGAGTTCTTTGCCGGTGTTGTCCATGATCCCGACACCATCCGGCGGGACCGCGCCCAGGGAATCTTCCGGAAGTCCTTTATCGAGTTCTCCAAGCTGGTCATGGCCGAATACCGCATCGTGCAGGGGGCGAAATTCGGGAAGGACCATTCGTCGGTCTTCGACCGGGTCGAGGATGTCTACGGCGTGCAGCGTGGCGTTCTCCTGTCGTTTCTGGCGCTCGAGACCGATTTCGGCCAGGTCCAGGGCGATCACAACACCCTCAATTCCCTGGTCACCCTTTCCCATGACTGCCGGCGTCCCGGGCTCTTCCGGCCGCACATATTCGCGGCACTCGAGCTCTACCGGCGGGGCGATTTCGACCCGGCAGGCACGGTCGGCGCCTGGGCCGGCGAGATCGGAATGATCCAGATGCTTCCCTCCGACATTCTCGCATACGGCCAGGACGGAGACGGTGACGGGCGGGTCGACCTCAAGTCGTCGGCCTGGGATGCGCTGATGACCGCCGGCAGGGTCCTGCACGAGCTGGGCTGGGAGCCCAACCGGCCCTGGCTCGTTGAGGTCATCGTGCCCCGGTCTCTCGACTGGAGCGAGACCGGCCTCGACCACGAAAAGACGGTGGCGGAATGGATGGATCTCGGGGTCAGGCTCCGCACGGACCAGCGGCTCGATGGCTCGCTCACGGCATCGATCCTGCTTCCCCACGGCAGGTTGGGCCCCGCATTCTTCGCGTTCGACAATTTCAGGCTCTACTTCGAATGGAACCGTTCCTTCGTCTACGCCACGACTTCCGCATTCTTCGCGACGCTCCTGTCCGGAAGCCCGATGTATCTCGACGGCAGCGCGCCGCCGCCGCTTGCCGAGGACGAGGTCAGGAGATTGCAGGAGAGGCTTCAGTCCCGGGGCCATGACGTCGGCGCCGTGGACGGTATCGTCGGAAGCAGGACCCGAAGAGCGGTGCAGGCTGAACAGGTCCGTCTCGGATTGCCTGCCGACGCCTGGCCGACACGCGAATTGCTCGATCTCCTGTCATAGTTCGGGGCTGGCGCCGGCGACGGGGTGCGGCGGCAGATCCGCCGCGCACGATCAGGACAACGCATTTCACCAGATTTGTTTGCGGGGTCTCGCTGAAGCCTTTGGACGGGTTCGATCTCCCCGGCTTACGGTCGCACGTATTGCGGCCTGAGCGATTACCGTGACGAACCCTCTGCGCTCAAGCCCGCCACCCGTGCCCGCGCCGAGTTCGATCTCGGGTTCCACAGGTTTCGGTCGAGCGCTTCGTTCAATCGCTCCGCGATTTCCCGCAAGGCCGGCTGGTTGTGTTCCGAGAGGAACCCGCGAACCTGGTCGTCATCGAGGCACGCATCGTAGACGAGGTCGAAATGGTGATTTCGCACAGCTCCGGTCGTCGCCGCGAATGCGAACAGGTAATCGATTGTCGCCGCGATTTCGAAGGCGCCCTTGTATCCGTGGCGCATGACGCCCTTGATCCACTTCGGATTGACGACCCGCGATCGGACGACCCGGCTGATCTCTTCCTCCAGGGTGCGTATGACCGGGCGCTCGGGACGGGACAGGTCATTGTGGTAGACGGGCCGTTCCCGGCCCTGCAGGCTGGCGACCGCCGCGAATGCTCCGCCTTCGAACTGGTAGTAGTCATCGCTGTCGAGAAGATCGTGTTCGCGATTGTCCTGGTTCTGAACGATCGCCTCGACGTGGCGAATGCGTTGCTCGAGCGAACGGCGGGCAGATGATCCTTCTCTACCCTTGCCATAGGCGTAACTTCCCCACTCGAGCCACACGTCGCCAAAATCTTCGCGGTTCGACCACAGGCGTTCATCGATCATTGCCTGCAGGCCTGCTCCGTAGGCACCGGGCTTCGAGCCGAACACCCGGAATCCCGCTTCATCCGTCCTCTCTTCCCTGAACAGGGCGGCTGCGGGGTTCAATGTCATTCGGTTCATCCAGTGCCATGACAGCCCTGGCCGCAGAATCCACGAGGTCGACCTGTTGAGGGAACGCGTCCCTGAAGAACCCCGAGATCCTCAGTGTCACGTCGACCCTCGGGCGCCCCAGGACAGAGAGAGGGGCATGACCTCGAAACCGGTCAAGCGTCGGCTTGCCTGGCTCCAGGTCGGCCGGACTCCCATCAGCGCGAGCGCCTGGGCAACATCCGCACCTCCGGTTCGCATGTTCGCCGTGCCCCAGGCCGTCAGCAGCAGGGCCTTGGGCCAGTCACCGTGGTCCTGCATGTGCCGCTCGATCAACAAGGCCGCCGACTTCCAGCCGAGAGTCCATGCCGTGGCTGTGGGGATTGAACGACTGTCGACGCTGAAGAAGTTCCGCCCCGTCGGCAGCACGTCAAGCCTCCCCGATGTCGGAGCTCCGGACGGCCCGGGTTGCACGAATTTCCCGTCGAGAGCGAACAGCAATCCGGTCTCCTCGGCCGGGCCCGACGAACGTACCAGCGGCCCGACATGGGCCTGGACGTTGTCCAGGACCTCCCGGCTGCACGTCCCCGGTGGTGTTGTCACGCCGTCAAGAAGATCCGAGGCCAACGCCTCGATCCTTTCGACGGTGTCGCCCGCGGAACGCCACCAATCCCCTGACGCCTTCGCAAGCACGGCTGGAGTCGGTCCGTGCCACGTTGCCGACATGTCGCAATCGAGGGGATCAAACCCGAGTTCGAGATCGTCAGCCAATGCCCGGTGCAGCGAGGCATCGGCTCCCTTTCCGTCACCACGCGGCAGCCTGACAAGAGCCTGGACCAGGTTCCGCTCGAGCGTGCCGTGCGGTGATTGCCCGAATACGTGCAACCCGTCCCTGATCTGTGCTTCCTTGACGTCGCATAGCCACGCGTCAAGCATGGCCAGGTCATCGTCGCCATCGTTTCCGGTGAGACCGGCATCGAAGTCGAGCCCGGTGGCAGACGAAAACGACAGGATCTCCCGATGAAGAATCTCCTGCCGCTGCGGGTCCAACCCGACAGCACCATAATATTCGTCGAGCAGGCCCTCGAGGTCCCTGAGCGGACCGTACGTCTCTGCCCGGGTGAGTGGCGGCGTCAGGTGATCGATGATGACTGCGCTTGTCCGCCGCTTGGCCTGCGTTCCCTCCCCTGGATCGTTCACGATGAACGGGTAAACCTGGGGAATCGCGCCGAAGACCGCCTCGGGGAAACAGCATTCGGAAAGCGCGATCGCCTTGCCCGGCAGCCATTCCAGGTTGCCGTGCTTGCCCAGGTGGATGACCGCATGGCAGGCGAACTCCTCCCGAAGCCAGATATAAAATGCCAGGTAATTGTGCGGCGGCGGCAGGTCGGGAGAATGGTAGGTCTCCTTGGGATCAATATTGTAGCCGCGCGCCGGTTGTATCCCCAGGGCCAGCTTGCCGTAACGATAAACAGGCAACAGGAATCCGCCGCCCTCCAGGAACGGATCTCCTGCAGCTTCGCCCCAGCGCGACTCGATAAGGTCGCGCGTCTCCCATGGCAGCTCCCGGTATGCGCAAAGGTAATCGTCAAGCGACAGGCGGATGCAGGCGTCCCGGTTTCCGAAACGCTTGCCGTGGGCATTCGTGGGCCCCGAAAGCAGGGTCTTCATCAACGCGGCCACGTCTTCCGGTTCGTCCCGGATTTCGTAGCCGTTCTCCTTGAGCAACCGGATGATCCTCATCGCCGACGCGGGCGTATCGAGACCAACGCCATTCGCAATTCGCCCATCCCGATTCGGATAGTTCGCGAGGACCAGCCCGATCCGGCGTTCTTCTGCCGGAGTATCCCGGAGCCGAACCCAGTTCGCCGCCAGTCTCGACACGAAGTCGATACGGTCCCCGCGCGCCTTGTACGTGGCGACCGGGCATTCCGTCGCCTCGTCGAAATACGCCTCGTCCTTGAAGGAAACCGCACGTGTCAGCACGCGTCCGTCTACCTCCGGCAACGCGACGTTCATCGCGATATCCCGGGGACGGAGTCCAGCCAGGCCATTCTGCCAGTCCTCTTCCGAGGACCCGGCCAGCACAACCTGCATGACCAGCGCATTCCGCGCCGCGGGCGCTGACAGCGGGCTGACAGCATCCGGGTTCCCTGCCCCGGGATCGGGAGATCTCGCAGCGAAGGACGTGCAGTTCAGGATCAGCGACGGCGGCGCCCTGTCGAACAGTGATTCCAGGGTCGCAGCGGAAACCCGGTCCCTGAGCGACACGACAAACACCGGCATCGGGTTCAGGCCCCTGCGAAGCAGGGACCGGACCAGGCGGTTGATGGGATGCAGGCCCGCTCCCTGAACCAGGGCGCGGTAAAAGACAATCGGGACAACCGGTGCGTCCTTGATCCATTGTTCCTGAATGCGAACCAGGTCGGTGACACCTTCTCCCGGCCAGTAAATCCCGGCACGCAGAAGGGCGCGCGCCGTGGGTGGCCGGTCGACGGATTCCAGCATTGCACGGGCATACAGCAGGAAATTGCGCGCGTTCTCGGCACCGCCTTCGACCAGATAGGCCCACAGGTTCTCCCAGTCCGCGCGGGCGACCGTTGACAACCTCCACAGCCCCTCGTCGGGTTTGTCATCACCTGGCAGGGCAGCGAACCGAACGCCGGCCCGGGCTAGCCTGGCGGAATACTGCTCCGTACCATACGGCCAGTAGTCGGTTCCCCCAAGTATGCGTGCGATCACGAGGCGGGATCTCGATGCACAGTTCGAGATGTGAGAATCGACCGACATCGGATGGGCGAGATGGGCGAGATTTGCCAACCTCAGCGAACCGACGGCGTCACCGAGTTCGGCTCGGGCTGCTGCGAGCGCTGCGAGTTCCGAATCGGCTGCCGAGACAAAAACCAGATCGCCCGGCGACTGGTCAAGGTCAACGGCGCTGGAGCCGTCATCAATCTGGCCAGGTCGGGCCTGCAGCAAATGCATCAGTCGAGGCGCTTTTCCATGAAGAGACTTGCCGGATGTTCACGATAGCACCCGAACTTCCCGCAGCGATCGTATCCCCGACGTTCATACAACCGAACCGCGGCGGCCAGCCTGGATCCGGTCTCAAGCCTGACAACACCGAGGCCCAAGTCCCCTGCGTCCGCTTCAAGACGGTCCATCAGCGCTTCGGCGATTCCGCGGCCGCGCCATTCCGGACGAACATACAGCCGCTTGATCTCGCCGTAACTGCCGCAGTCAACGAGAGCCACGCATCCGACCGGTTCGCCGAGTTCCCGCGCGACCAGGAACGTTGAATCGGAGCCATTCAATTCGTCCGGACTGAACGAAAAACAGGCCTCGGGAGGATAATGCTCCCGCAATGCGGCTTCGCTGCCCTCGATCAGGAACCTGCCTTCCGTCGTAACCGGGCTCTCGATGGCGATTTTCAGCATGCTGCAGCCGTCAACCCGGTTCTGATTCCGGTTCGATCGAGCCCGGCCATACCAATCACGACGAGCCTCGTCGCGCGCTCTTCGCCGGGCCGGAACGGCCGGTCGAAATAGTGCTCGACCCGGGGACCAACGGCCTGTACCGCCAATCGCATGGGGCGCCCGGCCACGGTGGCAAAGCCCTTGATTCTGAGGATGTCATGTTTGCGGACAGTCTCCTCTATCCTGACAGACAGTGTTTCGGGCTCAGCCACGGATCCGAACTCGACAACGAATGACTCGAACTCATCGTGGTCGTGGTCGTGATCCTCGTCATCATGGTGATGCCTCGCCTGCCGGGTATCGGCTCCGCTTTCGGCAGCAGCCAGGACGCCAAGGACGACATCGGCCGGCAGATCCCCGTTCCGCGCAGCCACGACCCGTGTTCCTTCCCGGGATTCGTGCCGGAGTCGGGCAATCAATCCGTCAACTTCATCCGGATCGAGCAGGTCGGACTTGTTCACCACGACAATGTCGGCTGAGACAAGCTGATCTTCGAACAATTCCGCCAATGGTGACTCGTGGTCCAGATTTGCATCTGACTGCCTCTGGATATCGACCGCAACCGGATCGCTGGCAAAACGGCCCTCGACAACAGCCTTGCCGTCAACGACGACAATGATGCCGTCAATTGTCAGACGGTTGCGCAGTCGAGGCCAGTTGAACGCCCTGACGAGGGGTTGTGGAAGGGCCAGGCCCGAAGTTTCGACGACAACGTGATCCGGCAGTTCATCGCGGGCGAGGATGGATTCCATCGCGGGAACGAAGTCGTCGGAGACGGTACAGCAAATACAGCCGTTGGTCAGTTCAACGATCTCGCCGGCGCCGCAAGCGGACTCGCCACAGCCTTCGATGAGCGCACCATCGACCCCGAGATCGCCGAATTCGTTGATCACCAGTGCAATCCGCCGACCGCAAGCGTTACCCAAAAGGTGACGGATCAGGGTTGTCTTGCCCGCACCGAGAAATCCGGTGAGGATCGTCACTGGAATACGCGAAGCCATGATACCTCCGAAAACAGTTGACGGAACCGAGCCCGGACGGGTCGCCGCCGGCGGGAGCGGTCAGCCGAATCCCATGATTGCAATGGTGGCGTCTTCCACCCTCTCGAGAACCAGGAACAGGCCGATGCCGGCAACGGCAACGCCCGCGAGTCGTGATTCGAAAGCACCAACCCGATCCGCGGCCGCCCAACCCTGTGCCAACCGCGCACTGGCCGCGCTGACGAGATACTGGACGATGGCCAGTCCCAACACATATCCGGCCAACACGTCAAATCAGACCTCGGCTTCCCGAGCGGCGGTGCTTTCCCCAAAGGCTGAGCCATGGAACAAGCCGAAACCGATGAAAAATCCAGGGGTTGTCCCGAGTCGGGCTTTTCGACCCCGGACGAGCAACCCGCCCAGGCACAATAGCGAGAGCGCAATCATCGTCTCGACAATCGGCAGGCCCATGCCGGTCGAAGCCAGAATGGTGCCGCCGAGCATGGCGACGATAATTGCGGCAGGCACGGAAAACGCCCTGCCAGACAGCAGGTGGTGGGCGAACGCAATGCCCGGCAAGACACTCAACGCACAAGCAGGAATCGATAAAACCTTCGGCGGGTTTTTCATCGAATCTCCTCCTCGGCTCAGTCCGTGGGGAGGATCCGCGGGTCATGGATTGACCGAAACACCGTCTTCACCATCACGGAACACCCCGTCCGTCGCTGTTGGTCAGCGCAATTGCACTGGCGCATGGCAGGTCTCCTGGCTTGCGGGTCAGTGCGCCGCGCCCTCCTTCCCGGCAATCGCCAGTGGAACTGGACGCGCGCTCACCGCGACAGTCGCGGGGGCGGCTGCGGCTGGAGGTCCCTCGGATATCGGTCAACCTCTTCCGCATTCCCGTTTCATCCCCGGATGCTTTGCATCCGCGCGGGGAACCATGCGGGGCCCTTGTTAACCGGCATCGGATCGTGGTCAAGGCCTTTCGCGCCCGGTGCAGCGTTCACGATTGATCCGGACCTGCGTACGTGATCGCGTATCCCCGGCAGACCGCGCGCTTTCACCGGGATCGCGGAAAAACAGACATGTCGAGTCAATAAGTGGTTGACTGATGGTACTGGTTGACAACACTTGGTATTGGCGGGCAATTCCCTGCATTGAGTGTAACAGCAGGTGGTTCGGTGCACTTCGACAAGATTCGTCTGACCGGATTCAAGAGTTTTGCGGATCCGACGGAGCTGATCATTGCTGACGGGCTGTCAGGGCTCGTTGGACCCAATGGTTGCGGCAAATCGAATCTTCTTGAAGCGTTGCGCTGGGTCATGGGAGAAAGTCGCCCGACCTCCGTCCGTGGTGGAGGAATGGACGACGTGATCTTCGGTGGCACCGAAGGCCGTCCGCCTCGGGACTTCGCCGAAGTCGTGCTCACGATCGGAAACAGCGCCGACGTCGAGGTGGGCGGCGTCGAGCCCGCGAACACTCTCGAGGTCGTACGCCGGATCAACAGGGAAATCGGTTCCGCCTATCGGGTGAATGGCAAACAGGTCCGTGCCCGCGACATCAGGCGAATGTTTGCGGATGCCTCGATCGGGGCCAACTCTCCGTCACTCGTACGCCAGGGGCAGATCGCGGAACTGGTCAATGCGAAGCCTGCCTCCCGGCGTCGCATCCTTGAGGAAGCCGCCGGGATTTCCGGGTTGCACCAGCGGCGCCGGGAAGCCGAACTCAAACTCCAGAATGCCGAAGCCAACCTCGATCGTGTCGCGGACGTGATCGCCTCGCTTGAATCGCAACTGAAATCCCTGGAACACCAGGTTCGGCAGGCGGCCCGTTACCGCGAATTCGGCGCGAGGCTGCGGCAGTCCGGGCAATTGTTGCTGTACCAGCGGTGGCAGAGTGCCAGCGAGGCGCGCGCAGTGGCGTCCAACACCGTCGACGGGGCCACGGATGCCGTAGCGAAAACCGAAAAGGCCATTCACGCCGCGCAGGAAAAGAGACTGGGGGCGGCCGAAAGCCTGGGCACGGCCCGAAGAGGTGACACCGCAGCATCGACCGCGCTGGAAAAGCTCAGGATGCTATTCGCGGGCCTGGCCGCCGAAGAGGCGCAGGCAAGACAGACGATCGAACGCCAGCAAGCACAGGTGCAACAACTCGAAGTCGACCTGAATCGTGAATCGTCGCTCAGCGTGGATGCTGCCAATGCGGTCTCTCGTCTCGATGATGAACAGGACGAGTTGAGCGAAGCCAGTTGCGATCATGACGCCCGTGTCGAGGTTGCGCAAAAAAGCGCAGAGGCCGCGCGCGAACGGTTGCGCGAAGCCGAAACGGTTTTCGAAGCGCTGTCGCGTGAATTGGCCCAGTTGACGGCGAGCAGGCAATCATCGGAAAGGCGGCGCACCGAAGCGGAGTCGATGCTCGCCCGCAGAACGGCGCGAGCGGAGGAAACAGCCTCCCGCATCGAAGAAGCCAGGAAACGCCTGGACGAAACGAACAGGTCCGTTGCCATCGCGTTGGAAGAAGCGACAGCTGCCAAGTCCATGGCTGATTCGGCCGAGGCGGAACTCACGAATTCCGCGGCGGCGACAGCCCGGGCCCAGGCCGAGCAAGGCGCTGCCTGGAACGCCCATTCCGAAGCGGAGGGCACGGCTTCCGCTCTCAGGTCCGAAATCAGCGCATTGGAGAAGGTGCTCGACGAATCCCGGAAGGGTGGCGACCAGCTCATGGACGCTGTGCGGGTCGAAGTCGGCTATGAAGCTGCATTCGGCGCTGCCCTCGGCGACGACCTGACACTTCCCGGCACAGACGATGAATCAGGTTCCGGATGGGTGTCGCTTCCCGGCTACACTGGACCGCCAGCCATGCCAGGGGAGGCCAGGCCACTCGACGTCCACGTCGTGTCTCCTCCGGAGCTTGGGCGAAGAATGAGCCAGACCGGCCTGGTTGCCGCCTCCGAAGGTTCACGGTTGCAGGGGACTCTCAAGCCCGGGCAACGCCTGGTGAGCGTCGAAGGTGACCTCTGGCGCTGGGATGGGTTGAGGACATCCGCCTCGGATGCCCCTTCCCGATCAGCTGAGCGACTCAGGCAGTTCAACCGGTTGGACAGCCTGCGCGATGCGCTTCATGACGCGGAAGGCAGGTCGGCAGAGTCTGCACGTATTCTGGCGAGGGCAAGGGAAAGGCTGTCCGCAGCCGTTACTGCCGAGGACATGGCGCGGGATCGCCGCAAAAGGGCCGAAGAACACCTGACGGAAATATCGAGACGCCATTCCCGTTTCGAGGCCGAACGCGACAAGCTGTCGGGAAACCTGGAGGCCCTATCACTCGCGCGTGAACAGTTGATCGAGGACATTGCGTCCGCCGCCACCATGATTTCGGAGGCCGAAGGCGGATTGCAAGAGTCGGGCAAACTCGTGGAAGTGCAATCCGATGTCGATGCGGCGCGGCAGAAACTGTCCGGCGCCCGCGACGAAACGATTTCCCGAAACCTTGAACACGACGCCCTCCTCCGCGATCAGGTTGCAAGACAGGAACGGCTGGCGGAGATCGAAGCCGAAAGGAAAGACTGGTCCCTTCGCGCGCAAACCGCGGTCCAACGGATTCGGGACCTGGAACTGCGCCGGGACAGGGCGGCAATCGCTTTGTCCGAGGCAAAAAGCCTTCCAGGCGAGATTTCGGTTCGACGTGACGAACTGAAGACCGAGGTCAGCCGGGCGGAAAACCGACGCAATTCGGCCTCGGATCTCCTCAAGGCGGCAGAAGACGCGCTGCGGGAAGCGGAACAGCGGGAACGCGAGTATGAACGGGCAGCGTCGGACGCGCGCGAACAGCGCGCACGCGCAGAGGTCATGCTCGAGACCGCGACCGACCGGGAACGCGCGGCAAGCGCGATGATCGCGGCTGAGACCGGCGGCAGTCCGGAAGATCTCGCCCGGACTCTTGAAATTGCCGCGGGCGGAAACGAGCGGAAGGACGTTGCCACGATCGAGGCGGAGATCGTATATCTCCGGCGCCAGCGTGATGCGCTCGGAGCGATCAACCTGAGAGCCGAAGAGGATGCCAGCGCACTGGCATCCGAACGCGATTCCCTTGCCAGCGAAAGGGATGAACTCCTAACCGCGGTCGCGCGCCTCAGATCCGGGATCGCTGCGCTGAACAAGGACGGGCGCGCCCGGCTGCTCGACGCATTCAACGAGGTCAATTCAAATTTCAACGGCCTATTCAGGCACCTGTTCGAGGGCGGCCGCGCCCGGCTCGAGTTGGTCGAAAGCGATGACCCGCTGGAAGCCGGCCTCGAAATCATCTGTCAACCGCCCGGGAAAAAGCTGTCGACCCTGTCGCTCCTGTCGGGCGGCGAACAGACATTGACGGCCATCGCCCTGGTTTTCTCGGTCTTCGCGACCAATCCGTCGCCCGTATGCGTTCTCGACGAGGTCGATGCGCCGCTTGATGACGCAAACGTCGACCGGTTCTGCAGGCTTCTGGCCGAAATGAAACAACGCACGGATACCCGGTTCCTGATCATCACGCACCACGCCATCACAATGGCCCGCATGGACCGGCTGTTCGGTGTGACAATGGCGGAGAAGGGCGTCAGCCAGCTGGTTTCTGTCGACCTGAGTCGGGCCGAAGACCTTGTTGTGGGCTGAGTTCCGGTTCCCGCGCGCCGGTCGTCCTGCCCCGGCAGCCGAAAAACCCGCGTTCGCATTGCCGTTCCAGTGCCGGACCTGACGTTCGAAATCACCGCCGTCTCGGTCCTCGTGTTTCTGCTGGCCGGATTGGTCAAGGGCACGGTCGGGATCGGCTTGCCGACCGTTTCCATTTCGCTTCTGAGCCAGTTCCTGGACCCGAGACTGGCGATTTCACTGACCCTGCTGCCGATCCTGGTCTCGAACTTGTGGCAATGCATGAGGGCGGGGCAGTTTCTGGAGACGTTCCGGCGATACGCCCTCATGGCAGCCTGCCTCGTGGCCTTCATCTACCTGTCAGCCAATGTCGCCCACAGCATTTCGACTTCGGTCCTGACCCTGATCATCGGCGGCGCCGTCATCGCCTTTTCGGTACTTGGCCTGGGTTTCCGCCTCCCGAAACTTCCCGAAGCGTGGGACCGGCCAGGCCAGCTCATTTGCGGCAGCGCGGGAGGAGTGCTTGGCGGTATCACGGCCATCTGGGGGCCGCCGCTGATCATCTTTCTCATGGCGCGGCGCATCGAAAAGGACGATTTCGTTCGGGCTATCGGGGTGTTGTTCGCAGTCGGAAGCCTGCCCCTGCTGTTCAGTTTTTGGCAGGCCGATCGATTCAACAACGAGATTGCCGTCGTTTCCATGATCATGATCATTCCTTCGATCGCGGGTTTCATCGCCGGAGAGTGGTTGCGCAACAGGCTGAACGCCAGGCGGTTCCAGACTGTCCTGTTGATCCTGTTTCTCCTGCTGGGCCTGAACCTGGTTCGACGCGGCCTGAACATGTAACCGGGCCCGATTGACCGCCAGTCAGGTTATTCAGCGGGCTTTGATGGCGTAATGTTCCAGGGTGCCGGCGAGCCGCGCCAGGATCCGGTCGGTGTCCCTGATTCTTCGGCGTTGCGGTCTTGCAATTCCCAGGCTTCGTCGCCACATGATCCCGCGATACACGGATACCGGGCAATGGAGAACCATCATGGCTTTACGCATCAACGACACGGCGCCGGACTTTACTGCCGACACAACCGAAGGGAAAATCGATTTCCACGAATGGATCGGTGACGGATACGCGGTACTGTTCTCTCATCCGAAGGACTTCACTCCGGTCTGCACCACGGAGCTCGGGGTCATGGCCGGGATGACCGAAGAGTTCTCAAGGCGAAACGCCAAGATCATCGGAATCTCCGTCGATCCGGTTGAGGACCATCATCGGTGGAAATCCGACATCGAAACCGTGTCCGGCAACACGGTCAACTATCCCATGATCGGCGACGGTGACCTGAGCGTGGCCAAGCTTTACGACATGTTGCCGGCGTCGGCAGGGGCGAGTTCAGAGGGCCGGACTCCCGCCGACAATGCGACGGTGCGTTCGGTGTTCATCATCGGTCCGGACAAGAAGGTGAAGCTGTCGCTGACCTATCCGATGACGACGGGGAGGAATTTCGATGAAATTCTGCGGGCGCTGGATTCCATTCAATTGACGGCCGACCATCAGGTCGCAACCCCTGCGAACTGGAAGCAGGGCGAAGATGTCATTATCACGCCTGCGGTTTCGAACGAGGACGCCAAGAACCGTTTCGGGGACTTCGACGCCGTTCTTCCCTACTTGCGCAAGACCTCCCAACCCGGCTGAAACTCCGCCGCGAATTCCATGATCGGTGCATCAGGACAGGATGACTGGAGTCGCCGAATCCAGACGGAACTTCCAGCGCAAGGCTGAAGGAATTCCGGTCGATTGCGCCTGGATTTCGCCGTTTCCGTTCGGCCGTTGCTTGTCAGGATCCCTCAACGGTCAATGCCCGGGAAGTCGAGCGCTTTTTTCTGTAGCGCCTTAGGTTACGCCAGAATCGGAAAGTGTGTCCGGCCAACAAACGGCGTCACCGGAGCGTGGACTTTCGTGTTTTTCTCGATCGATTGGCCGATGCGCCGTCCCCTCATGGGGATTCCACCCGGGGCTTGTCACGCGATGACCGCTATGGTCTCGTGAGTGGGCAGCAAGGTGCAATTCCAGTTGCCGTGGAAGTCGACGCGCCGGATATCCGGTGCCGCCATCTCCGAATCGCTGACGTTCGCGCCGCCTGGGTAATCGTTCGTGTCATGCCCGCAATGGACCGTCAGTCCCGTGTCGGTCTCGGTGGAGCCGATCAGGCTGATGATGGCGGCAAGACCGGGCCAGAGGGGTTGCCGCGCCGGTTCAGGAAGGGAGAAGAGATTGTGCAGGATTGGTCAGGGTCCCAGGCGTGGCTAATCCTGCACATGATCCGGTTATCGGCATGTCGAGGGCTGTTGGTTGGGGGTTCGAAACCACCGGGGAGAAGCGCCGGGCACTACGCACTGAAGTTCCGTCTGATCGCGGGCCGAGCTGGCGCAATCACTTGGCAGACGTTCGTTTGTGTTGCGGAGGACGACGCCCCGGGGCCAATCCGGCCACGGGATTTTTTTGCCGCACCCGTTCGGTGGAAACCCGCCAAGTGTCATGGTGCGATTGAACACGCCGAAACGCAGCTGGAATGGCCATCATCCACCCAGTTTGTGGCATGCGCGAAAGCGATTTCGCGGGGTCACGGGTTTCCCGGCACGTGCGGTCGGGCCTATACCATGTCAATAAAGATGTGCGGGCGTACTCGATACTGCGCGAAGACTCGACCAAAGGGCGTTCGCGGCCGGCACATTTGGTTGTACGCATCGGGGTTCATTCAATTTACCCCGATGCGTCGCCGAATATTACTTCAAGGCGCCGACCTCGCGGTAGTACCGTGCGGCACCGGGGTGCAATTGTATATGACCACGCTGAATGGGGGCATAGTTCACATCCAGGCCAGCAGCCCAAGGAGCATCGGAACTGATTTGTCCGATATTGTCCCAAAACGCCTTTGTGATCTGATAGACCGTCTCTTCGTCCACATCGGCGCGCACACCGATGCCAACCGAGGTGTCCCAGGACATCACGGCAGCGTCATTCAACTGGTTTTCGTAGAGCCCTGCCGGAATCTCGCGCAGGAAGCGGAAGTTCCCTAGGAATTTCGTGACTTCTTCGGTTTCATATTCCTCTGGCTCGATGAACCGGACAGCTTCGGTTTCGGTGAATAGGATGAACTGCTGGCATGGATCCAGACAACCATTGATATAGACGTCGACCTTGCCATCCAGGAACGCTTGGAAACCTGTTTGCCAATTCGCCTTGATCGCTTCGTAGTCTTCTCCGACCTTCAGCCCGGTCGAGGCTTCGATCCAGCCACGCGCGCCGCTGTAGGCACCGCCACCTTGAGGCCCGAGGAACACCACAGCGCCTTCAAGGTCATCGAGCGTCTGAATGTCGCTGTCAGCACGAACTGCGAAGTGGTAGGCGCCGTAGGGGTACCACATCAAGAGCTGAAGGTTTTCAGAGAGTTCCGGTGCTTCAGGTGTCTTGGCATACATTGCCTTGCCTGCTTTCATCAGGTTGTAGACAACCGGGCTGGTCATCGAGAGTTCAAGATTGCCGCGAGCGACCTCGACCATGTGAAGCGTGGCAGCGCCTCCAGCGGCGACTTCAATCGTGATATCTTCCAGGTTGTCATTTGCAATATTCGCGAATGTCGCCATCGTGATGGCCGCACTCAGGCTCGGCGCGATTGTCGCCATACGAAGCGTTTCTGCTGCTGCTGCCGAGGCCGCAAGGCCCAGCGCAGCAACGGTTGCCAGTAAAATTTTGCGCATGTTGTCCTCCCTGTTGTTTATGCGCGTTTCCCCTCTCTGGACCTGTCGACCGCAGAAGGTTCTCCATTCAAGAAACGGTGCCCGACAATCAGAACGATCGCCCCAACAAGCGCCGGGGCCGCAATGATCATGTCGGGGCTCAGCAGCACCAGGCCGACAACCGCCCGCAGTATGCGCTCCGCGCCCAACAGTCGGTTTTTTTCGAAGCCGGCAAGCGCTGATGTCAACAGCCAGATGGACACCGCGAAAGCGAGCATGATCCATCCCAAATCCATCCAGCTGAAGAGCGAAATGTCCATCATGGCTCGCGAATTCGGCCGGTCCGTCCCGAAGAACTCGAAGAGCACTTGCAGCTTGTAAAGCACTTCGGGGTGATAGACGAAGACAAACGGGATCAGGAAGCCTGCAAGCGACAGTCGCGCGGCCTGCAGACCCGTCCGCATCGGGTCGGCGCCCGCGATTGGCGCAGCGGCAAAGGCAGCGAGCGCCACCGGCGGCGTTACCGTAGAAATCACCGCGAAATAGACCACAAAGAGATGCAGCGTCAGGAGCGCGATCCCTACCGCCTCTATCCCTGAACTAAGCGCAATCACAATCACGAAATAGGTGGCCCCCGGCGGCAATCCCATGCCCAGCACGATGGACCCGAGCGCCACGACGACGAGCGTCAGGAAAAGCGGACCTTCGGCGAGTTGCGCCAACAGCAGCGACAAGCGGCCGGAAAAGCCCGAAACCTGGATCAGCCCAACAATCAGACCAATGGCGGCCACGATGATGATGATCGTCGCCGACATGCGCCCCGCCTGGACGAATGCCCGGTAGATTTTCCGCCAGGAGCGGAACGTGTCGAAAAGAACAAGCGAGGCCGCCAAGGCGACGACGAAACCGAAAAAGCCGGCCTTCGGCACCGATGGCTGCACAAACAGGTAATAGCTGAGTGTTCCAAGCGGCAAAGCAAAGACAAGGCACTGCACCAGTTCGCGCCGGCTGAGCTTTGGCCGATCCTCGGCCGGCAATGCCCCGATCCCCTGGCGGCGTGCCTCAAAATAGACCGTAAGAAATGTTCCCAGGTAGTAGAAGATGGCGGGAACGATGGCAGCGATGACGATGTAACGGTATTCAAGCCCGATTTGCCCGGCGACGAAGAAGGCCACGACACCCATGACGGGTGGCATGATCTGCCCACCGGTGGAGGCCGCCGCCTCGACCGCTCCGGCAAATGCCGGTCGAAACCCCGACCGCTTGACAACCGGGATCGTCATAACTCCGGTCGAGACGACGTTGGAAACCGCAGCACCGCTCAGCGTCCCAAAAAGCGCCGAACTCGCCACCGCTGCATGTGCCGCGCCGCCGACCAGGCCGCCGGTCAGGCGGTTGGCCACTTTCAGCAAGAGATCGCCCGCGCCCGAAGCCATCAATACGGAACCAAACACGATAAAGATCAGGACGTTCCCGGACACGACCTGGAGCGGCGTACCGAACATCCCGCCGGTTTGCGACCAAAAATTCAAGACCATTGCCCGGATCGACTGATCAAACGTGGAATCCGAACCGGCAAAAATCCCGGCCCATTCGGGCAGAACTCCCCGCAGGAAGAAGTAGGCGATCCAGAACACGCAGAAGCCGACAATGAACCCGCCGAAAATCCGCCAAGTAAGGTAGAGCGTCAGCAAAGCGGCAATCGGGAAAAGCACGAAATCCACGGGTCGCGCCACGGGCAAGAGACCGTCGTCGATGGCAAACAGGCTGAGGATCCAGGACAGGAAAACCGCGACTGTCAGCGCGGTCAGCAGCCAGTTCAGCCACTGTGCCCGATGCAGCGTCAGAAAGGCGATGGCGAAGGAAAAGATCAGGGGAAGTCCCAGGATCAGCCCGGTTGGCAGAATGAAACTCCGTTCGAAACTCTTGAAGGTCGACCCAAGCCAATGGTCTCGATAGGCCAGACGCTGCTGGCGTCGCGAAAGCTCTTCCCATCCTTGCGTCGTACTCTCGATTACCCAGCGCACGAAATCGTTCATCGGTCCCGATGCTGCGTAAACGAGAATGACAATGACAAAGGCAAACGCCATGAGATCAGAGACGCGCCTTGCAATCGTGACCGGTTTGCCGTCTTCAATGCTCAAGAGGGACCCCCTCCCGTGCCAAGCGATCGTCCTGCCAGCAATGGACTGGCGCTCCAAGGAAGCTTTCCCTCCTGCAAACACAACAGGAATGAGAGATTTCGGCCTTACTGACAAGTCCGGAATGGGATCCTCGCCGGACCAAGGGCCGAATCGGACCACGAATCCAGCCGACCCGAAGGGACCGTTTCAAACCGCCGATGCTTCCTCGCTCCAGGAGTTGCTGATTCGCCTGACCGATCTCTCCGAGCGGAACGGCACATTCGGGAAAAATTCGGACCGTGCTGTCGACGGCGGAATTGCGCAGCGCCACGTCGCGGAATTTTACCGAGGGTCCCGGGCAGGAGCGAATGGTCCAAGACCGCTTGCGTGGACAGGCGCGCCTCTGTTGCATCGGGTGACGCCTGCTCCATCCGTTGCCACCAGCATCAAAGGTCGGAAGTTGGCTTCTCAACATACCTGAAATCGCACCCGGTCAGACGTTTGATCGAACTCGAACGGCCTCAAGCCCAGGCATGGTTCGGGCTTCTCCGGGCGTCGCGGTCGGGAAATCATGTTCGGCGCAGATGTCGGCCGTGCGCGGGACGAGGGCCGCGTTCGAAGGTGCGACGCCACCAGATGCAGGCTGCGGTCGCGCCGGAAATATTCGGCGGACTGAATCATGCCTGCGTCTTTTAACGTGCACAGGTCGCCTTGGCGAACACAACGTCGCTGGCGCGCGGCCGTGCATGCCGTACGGCAGCAAGAGCGTGATGCCGGGCAGCAGCAAGATCGGGATCACCGCGGCCAGCATGGCCAACCGGAACGGCCAGGATGCCGCGGATGATGGTGTTCAACGTCACGTTCGGCGCGATACCCCTGGCAACGAAGACGTTGGTGCCGACCGGGAGAGAGATCAGCGCCATTTCCGGCACGATCTCCATCAACACGCCAAACCAGATCAGGTCTACACCCGGCGATTCCAGGATCGGCTGTACAAGCGGTACGGTCAGAACCAAGATAGCGAAGCCCTCCGCAAACGTGCCGAGCAGGATGAAGCCGACTGGGAAAGTGGTCACTTCCTGCATCCCGGAAAGTCCCTGCCCCTCGACCCAGAGCGTCGGCGAATGTCTTGAAGACGAAGGCACCGGACAGGATGAGAAACACCATGCCGGTTGATTTCAGAGTGCTGACCATGACCTCGCGGTCGCCCAGGAAACCGAGCGCCGGGCAAAGCCGGCAACAAGCGCCACGAACGCGCCGATACCGGCCGCCTCGACTGCATAGAAGTCACAGGAATAGACGCCACCGACGGTCAAGACGATGATGCTCTTGATCCAAGAGGCCCGGCGCAGCGCAGCCATGCGCTCGCCCATGGATTCGGGCTTGGCCGATTGTGGTACCATTGCGGGGCGGCGGTGCACGACGATCCTGATCGTCATGATGAAGGAAAAACCAGGCGCAGCCCCGGCAGTACGCCCGCCATGAACAGCTGCCCGATCGATTCCTCGGTCAGGATGGCGTGAATCGCAAGGCCGGCCGAGGGAGGAATCAGGATGCCCAGCGTGCCGGCAGCGGCGATCGCGCCGTTCGTCGGCCCGTTGTCGTACTCACGACGCTGCAATTCCGGGTAAACGACAGAATCGCTGACTTGCAGCAAACATTCCGCCCGCCAGGGCGAATTTGTCGCCGCTGTCCTTCGAGGACGTACCGCGGGTACTCTGCACGGATACGGTCCGCGGCGTGTACGAACTGGGGCGCATAGACCTGCGATGCGACCTCTTCACTCGGGCCTGCGGGTGGTCCGCATCGCGATATGCGGCAGTGTGCCAGTCACTCGGCGTGCCTGACCCGTTCCGACTGGCACATCGTTCGGCGATACACATCGTCGTCGGGGACGTCATCCGGCAGCAGATGGACAAAAGAATTTCAAGCAAACACGATCGGCGCATGGGCTGAAGGGCATCTCGGAGGAAGCTGATCGCGAGCGCTTTCGCCGGGTCGTCGAGCGGGAACTGCCAAGCCTTCGCGAAGGCAATTTCGCGCGTTACCGCATTCGGACTTCCGCGTTCGCCGCATGGCGAATATCCCGGAATGCACAGGCGCCGTTCGGGCTGGGGCTTTCGTGTGGACAAGAGGGACCGCGCCCGGGACTCCCCGGTGTTCGCCATGACATGCCGAACTCTCGGCGACACCGGGTTCCGAAGGAGACACGGCTGCCAGGCCTTGCCTGACCTTGTTCCACGCGAGCACGGGAAGCGGGAATTGCGCCGGCTGCCGGGACCGGACAGGGCGATCGATGTCAACCTGCCGACCGTCCCATGGACCAGGGACCGATCAGCAAAACCGAATTGTCACGCCTGCCAATCGCGGGCGGAGGTTCGGGCAAGGGACAAAAACGGTTTTGCGCCTTCTGCCAACTCCGTGATCAGCGACCGTGCCGCCCGGTGCAGCTTGGGTCGATTCGGTTCCGATCATCTTCGTCGGCGTTGCCGGCGGCCACCGCTTTCTTCCATTTCAGCTCCGGTGTTCTGGTCGACGACCTTCATGGAAAGGCGTACCTTTCCGCGATCGTCCATCCCGAGGAATTTGACCTTGACCTCCTGGCCTTCCCTGAGGACTTCCGATGGATGTCCCAAGCGGCGGTTGGCGATCTGGCTGATGTGAACAAGGCCATCGCGCTTGCCGAAAAAGTTCACGAAAGCGCCGAAATCCATCAGTTTGACGACCTCCCGAAAAAGTTCACGAAAGCGCCGAAATCCATCAGTTTGACGACCTTTTAGACCTTTCCCGGCTCGGGATCAGCCGCAATCGCCATGATCATTTCACGGGCCTTTTCGATCTGCGCAAGATCGGAACTGGCGATCTTGATCAAACCGTCGTCGTTGACATCGACCTTTGCCCCGGACGTCTCGACGATTTCGCGAATGACCTTGCCGCCGGCTCCAATGACCTCGCGGATTTTTTCGGGGTTGATCTGGATCGACTCGATGCGCGGCGCGTGAATCGAGAAATCGCCGGCTTCGCTGAGCGCCTTGCCCATCTCTGCCAGAATGTGCAGCCGGCCGCGACGCGCCTGTTCAAGCGCCTGTTTCATGATTTCCGGCGTAATTCCGGCAACCTTGATGTCCATCTGCAACGACGTGATTCCATTCTCGGTTCCCGCGACCTTGAAATCCATGTCGCCAAGATGATCCTCGTCTCCGAGGATATCGGTCAGAACGGCAAAGTCGCCGCTTTTCTCGAGAATCAATCCCATTGCAACGCCGGCGACGGCCGCCCTGAGGGGCACACCTGCATCCATCATGGAAAGGGAACCGCCACAGACCGTGGCCATCGACGATGAGCCGTTGGACTCCGTGATGTCTGAAACGACCCGGATCGTGTACGGAAAATCGGCAGCCGATGGCAGCACCGCCTGCAGCGCGCGCCAGGCAAGCTTGCCGTGACCGATTTCGCGACGCCCCGGACCCATTGCCCGGCCGCACTCACCGACCGAATAGGGCGGAAAATTGTAGTGAAGCAGGAACTTCGAACGAAAGGTTCCGTGCAAGGCATCGATCAGCTGCTCATCCTCGCCAGTCCCGAGCGTCGTGACGACAAGGCTCTGTGTCTCTCCACGGGTGAACAACGCGGAGCCGTGTGTGCGCGGCAGGAACCCGGTCTCGGCCATAATCGTGCGAACTTCGTCCAGTCCGCGCCCGTCAATCCGGCGACCGGACGTCAGGATGTCTCCGCGGACGACCTCGGATTCAAGGCGTTTCATGCAAGCACCGAGGCCGGAGGGCTGATCTTCCCCTTCTTCATGCAGGGATTCCGCTATCTGCTTTCGCGCCGCGGAAATCGCGTTGCCGCGCTCCCGTTTGTCGGTCAGGGCGAATGCCGCCCGCACGTCGTTTTCGCCGACCGCCTTGATCCTCGCAAACAGGTCGGAATGATCCGGAGTTTCGAATTCGAACGGATCCTTGGCCGTGGCCTCGGCCAGTTCGATGATCATGTCGATGACCGGTTGCATCGCCTTGTGCCCGAAGGTGACGGCACCCAGCATTTCCGCTTCCGACAATTCATACGCCTCCGACTCGACCATCATCACGGCATCGCGCGTTCCGGCGACAACGAGATCGAGGCGCTGGTTCGAATCCTCGCGAAGTTCGTGCATGTTGTCGACCGTCGGGTTGAGAAAATATTCTCCATCTGCAAATCCTACGCGGCAGCCCCCGATCGGCCCAAGAAACGGAACACCGGACAGGGTCAATGCGGCAGAGGCGGCGATCATCGCGACGATGTCCGGGTCGTTCTGGAGATCATGGGACAATACGGTCAGCGTGACCTGGGTTTCATTCTTGAATCCCTGGGCAAACAAGGGGCGGATCGGGCGGTCGATCAGCCGGGCGGTCAGCGTTTCCTTTTCGGTCGGTCTCGCCTCGCGCTTGAAGAAACCGCCCGGCACCTTTCCGGCGGCGTAGTACTTTTCCTGATAATTGACTGTCAGGGGGAAGAAATCCAGGTCATCCCGTGCCGATTTCGCAAAGACGACAGCGGCCATGACTGTCGTCTCACCAAGGGTCGCAACAACGCAGGCGTCTGCCTGGCGTGCGATCTTTCCCGTTTCGAGAACGAGGGTCTCACTCCCCCATTCAATTGATTTTCTGATTTCGTTGAACATCTGTGTTACCAAGTTTCATTCGTTTCATTCACCGGTGCCCGGCCGGTTTCGCCGACCCCGGCACCGCAAGTGGATTTCCTGCCAGGCACGTCTAGCCTGGATCCGATCGTTTGCGTCAAGTCGCAATATCCGGCCTGAAGAAGCTCGGCACGTCGGCCGACCGGCACACCGGTCCACGATACCTCTTGAGCCAGGGACGAAATTCGCGCAGTCATTCTGCATCTTGCTCGATTGCGCAACCGATCAACAAAGCGGCTGCAACCGCGAAAGGACCCCGACGTCCGGTCCCGTGCTGTTATGGGATTCTTCCGCCCCGACACCAACCGGAGTCAACGCCGGATTCCGAGGCGTTTGATCAGCGTCCGGTACCGTTCGTCATCATGGTTCTTGACGTAATCGAGGAGTTTCCTTCGTTTCGCAACGAGTCTGAGAAGTCCCCGGCGAGAGTGATTGTCTTTCTTGTGGATCTTGAAATGCTCGGTAAGTGTCGAAATTCGGGACGTGAGGATGGCCACCTGGACCTCCGGTGAGCCGGTATCTCCGTCCTTAGTCGCGTATTCCTTGATCAATTCCGTCTTGAGTTCCGGGGAAATCGACATCGGGGCCTCCTCTTTCACCAGGAATAGCGGCACGAGCCGGGATGTCGTCCAGCAAGGCCTGTGGAGAATAGCGGGCGCGCAGACAATCCGCGAACCGTCAGTTTCGGGCCTATAATCCTGATTGACCGAAGGTGAAAGAGAAAAAACATGAAGATATCCCGCGCACATGCGCATGCATGTGACAATCGCCCGACACCGGGATTACCCCTTTCCTGGCCGCCTCGAAGGCCCCGCACGGCATTGGAACGCGATCTGGCGCGGCGATGCGGCAGCGATGAATGGCTTTTGTCTCTGTTCCTAATCCGGCAGGAACTCCAGGAATTCCAGGAGGTCGTCGAAGGATCGTTCGGGGCCGAACGTCTTGTCGGCATATCCCGCGCCCAACGACACGCTTTCCGAACATGCCTACCGCTTCGGCAAACGCACCGGTGAAACGGGATTGATCGCCACACGTCAAGCAGGTGGAACCGCAGTGACATCCTTCGTCAATCGAACGTTCCCGGGATTGGTCCGCCACCCGCGCGGCCAACAGGACAACACCCGGCCATTTCGGGATTGTCAGTCGGAAACGCCTTCCGGCTCCGCGAGCCCGAGAACATGGGTCATGTCATATGCCCCCGAGGGCTGGTCCTGGCCCCACAAGGCCGCCTTGAGCGCTCCCCTGGCAAAGATGCGCCGATCACTCGCAAGGTGACGGAGGATTACGCGTTCTCCGTCAGCGGCAAAAACGACATCGTGCTCGCCAACGACATCGCCACCCCGTACGACGCTGAACCCGACGCCGCCGCGCGGCCTTGGTCCGGTAATTCCATCCCGCACCCGGACTTCGACATCCTCGAGCCTCCGGCCTCGGCCGTCGGCAGCAGCCTCGCCAAGCATGAGCGCAGTTCCCGACGGCGCATCGACCTTGTGCCTGTGATGGGTCTCGACGATCTCGATGTCAAAGTCCTCATCGAGGGCTGCCGCGACCTGCCTGGTAATCTGGACGAGCAGGTTGACCCCAAGGCTCATGTTGCCGGCCCGGATGACAGGTGTATGAAACGCGGCTGCCGCGATCCTCTCGTGATCACTTTCGGACAAACCGGTGGTTCCGATGACGTGAACCGCGCGCGCCTGGGCCGCGAGTTCCGCATGGATGACTGTCGAGGCCGGTGTCGTGAAATCCACGACGGCCTGCGAACGAGCGAAGATCTCGAGCGGATCGTCGGTAACCTCGATACCCTGCGCAGGTCCACCCATGCATGTTCCGAGATCTCGACCGATCCACGGATGTCCCGGGCGTTCGGTTGCACCGGTCAGAAAAACCCGTTCGTCGGCGAGGATTGTCTCGATCAGCATCTGTCCCATCCGGCCTGCCGCACCGACAACGGTTACTGCTGTTCGCTCGGACATTTTCGATCCTCCGGCTTCAAGGCTGGCACATGGTACAGCCATGGAGCAAATTGATGCCTTCGACAAGACTTGCGTGAATCGATCGACAGGTTAGATTGCCGTCAACTTGGGAGGCCAGCATGGCTAAACACGCAAAAGGGGCTTTCCGGCAGGCAGTTCAAAGCCAAAGACAGCTTCGCGTCGGTGAATTGCTCAGGCGGGCGATTGCGGAAACGCTTGCCCGGGAGACCCTTTACGAACCGGAACTCTCCGGGGCATCGGTCACGGTCAGTGAAGTTCGCCTGTCGCCGGATTTGCGGAAGGCACGCGTCTACGTGCTTCCGCTCGGAGGAGGACAGGTCGATGAGGTTGTCGACGCACTCAACCGCAACCGGTCCGAGTTGAGACGAGTCGTCAACCGGTCAGTCAAGTTGAAATTCTCGCCGAGTCTGCGGTTTGTCCCCGACATGTCCTTCGACATGATGGACGAGACCCGCCGGCTGTTGGATCTCGAAACGGTTCGCCGCGATATCATCGCCTGACAGGGACACGGGTCCACATGGATGCCCGAAGCACCAGCAGTGCCAACGGTTGGTTCATCCTTGACAAACCGGACGGCCTGGCGTCGACGCGTGCCGTGAGTATCGTCAGGCGCGCCTACGGGGCGCGCAAGGCCGGGCACGCGGGAACGCTGGACCCTGCCGCGTCAGGTGTTCTTGCGGTCGCGCTGGGAGAGGCAACCAAGACGGTTTCTCACGTTGTGGACACGGTAAAGGCCTACCGGTTCACAATGCGCATTGGACAGGCGACGGATACGGACGATGCCGAGGGAGAGATCCTTGCCGAAACATCCGAACGCCCGTCAGATGACGACCTGAAGGCTGCGGCGGCCGGTTTTGCCGGCGAGATCGATCAGGCGCCCCCGGCGTATTCGGCAATCAAGGTCGCCGGGAAACGCGCCTACTCGTTGGCCCGGTCCGGAACCTTGCCGGAACTTGCGGCCAGGAAGGTCAGGATCGATCGAATCGAACTGTTGTCGCGCCCGGATCCCGACCATGCGGTGTTTGAAATGACATGCGGGAAAGGCGTTTATGTCCGTGCATTGGCAAGGGACCTCGGGCGCGCGCTCGCCTGTCTCGGACATGCCTGCGAAATCAGGAGAACCAGGACTGGACCGTTTTCGCTCGCGGACGCCACCTCGCTCGACACCCTCTCATCGTTCGACGGCGATCAACTGGCCGGATGTCTCCTCAAACCCGAGGCCGGCCTCGTCGACGTGCCCCGTGTCGACTGCCTGCCTGACGAGGCCGCCCGCATCAGAAACGGTTCACCGATTCCGTATCGAGGCCCGCCAGGGATAACAGGGGCCAAGGTATGGATTGCCAGCGAAGGTCAACTGGTCGCGATTGCCGCAATCCGCGACAGCCGCCTTCATCCTTCTCGCGTCTTTGCAAAGGCCGGATCGTGATTTCCAAGCGGCACAGTGAGCCGGGAACCGAATCGGTCGCGGTCTACTCGAACTGCGAGGGCTATCGATACAGCCTGACCCGGGTCTGGAAGCCCGGTGGTCCACACGCGGTATTCATCATGCTGAATCCATCGACGGCAACCGAAATCGCGAATGATCCAACGGTCGAACGCTGCGAGCGACGTGCCCGAAAGCTCGGTTTCGGTGCGTTTCGGGTCTGCAACATATTCGCGTGGAGGAGCACCGACCCGCGTGCGCTTGCACATCAGGCCGACCCCGTTGGACCAGGCAACGACCAAGCCATCCTCGAAGGGTGCGAGTGGGCCCGGCAGAACACGGACGGGCGCGTTATCTGCGCCTGGGGCAACCACGGAGAGCTTCGGAACCGCGGCCGAACCGTCGAGCGACTGTTGCGCCGGACCGGCGCGTGTCTCTATCACCTCGGACTGACAGCGACGGGACATCCCCGTCATCCTCTCTATGTCGGCTATGCCCGGCCACTGCAAACCTGGCTGGCAATGCCATGACAGACATGAACGGAATGGAACGCACCCGGGTTCCCCAGGTTTCCGGCTGTTTCGGGAAGCGGTATTCACGGGAATGATCGGAATGGCCGTTCCTTTCGGTCGGGCCCGGGTCCCGGTCGTGTATTCCCGGCAGGTTTTCTGAACCGGTTCGGGCAGCGACGGCCATGTCGGGCAGACTCGGATACGGCGGCGGAATACTGTGCGTCCTGCTTGCGGGCACATTCTGGTCGCTCATGGGTCTCGCCGTCAAGTTGATCGACTCGGCCGCGACCTGGCAGATCGTCCTCTACAGGTCACTTGGACTGATCCCGGTTCTCTTCCTGTTCATCGCCATCCGAACCGGACGTTCGCCCGTCAGGACGATCCGGGAGGCCGGACTTCCCGCCGTGGTTGGCGCTACGGGGCTGGTCGCCGCATTTTCCGGGGGGATTTTTTCGATCCAGGAAACGACAGTGGCAAACGCGGTCTTCCTTTTTGCCACTGCTCCCCTTTTCACCGCTGTCCTTGCCTGGCCGGTTCTCGGTGAACGGGTCGGGAAGAGAACCTGGATCGCTGTCGGCGCCGGGCTGGTCGGCGTCATCGTCATGGTAAACGACGGGATCGCACGAGGTGCATTTCTCGGAAACCTGGCCGCCGTGATTTCGGCCATAGGGTTTGCGATCTTTACTCTTTCGCTTCGTTGGGGACGGTTTTCGGACATGGCATCGTCTGTCCTTCTCGCAGGAGTCCTGTCACTTGCCGTTTCCGTCGCCATGTGCCTCCTGTTGCGGCAATCCCTCATGATAAGTGCCCATGACACAGCCATATCGTTTCTGATGGGTGCGGGACTCCTCGGTTGCGGTCTCACGATTTACACGATCGGGAGCCGAACCGTCCCTGCGGCCGAACTCGCGTTGCTGGCCATGACGGAAGTCCTGCTGGCCCCCGTCTGGGTCTGGTTGGTGCTCGGGGAAACCGCCGGGTTCTGGACCCTTTCCGGCGGTGCAATCCTCATGAGCGCCATCGCCGGAAACGCCCTGGTCGGAATCAGGAACCTGCCGAGGACCCATGCCTGAGAGGATGGCCACAACGACCGGTTGCCGGGCTGCCGTTCCGTTCGATGGAGGTTTGTCCGTATCCGGCCAGGAGACCTGTCCCGGCGAGTCCGGCCTGGGATCAGAAATCGGTCGCGATTCCGTCTTTTTCCCAGTCGCCAAACCGGGTCGGTTCCGGGCCGTCGCGTCCACCGGCCTCGACGGGCGGCTTGTCCCGAACCTCCGACTTCCGGCGTCTCTCGGCCTCGGCGATCGCACGTCTTCCGGCTTCCCGAATCCGCCGCGCGATCGCGGATTCCCTGTTGTCGCCGTTCAAATCGCGCGCCATGCAAGGACGACTCCCGGTGTCAGCTTCAACGATGCGGCTTGACCGGACGGAAAGACCGGAGACACGCTGCTGCCGGTTTCATTCCCGCGCCGATCGCCCTACCGTGGTTTACCAATGACCGAACGCCCTGTGAAACCCGGAATTGCCGAACGCGCCGCGGCCCTCGACCATCTGCTTCGCGTGTTTCGGGACAGGCAGATGCTGGCAGACGACTCGCAGGCGCGGGCCGGGCGTAACCTTGACCCGGCCGAAAGGGCCGCGGCCAAACGCCTTGCCCACTCGGTTCTCCGCCATAGCGCCTCGCTGGACGAGATCCTTTCCCGATATCACAAGCGCAAGCCCCCGCTGACGATCCATCTCATCCTCAAGATCGTCGCGGCCGAAATCCTCCTGGGAAAGACCCAGGGGTACGCTGCCGTGGACTGCGGCGTCGAGTTGGCCCGAAGGATCTCAACCGTCTCCGGTCAACACGGTATGGTCAATGCCGTCGGGAGGAAAATAGCCGGGGACCGGGAAGTCATCGCACCGACGGGCCGGCTCCGGCCAAACCCGCTCGCCAGCCCTCTCTTCCGCGAGCTTCACGGCAGGCTGGGCCAGGACGCGGTCTCGAGAACAGAACGCGCTCATGCCCGGCCCGCGCCACTCGACCTGACGCCGCGCGACCGCGATGCCCGCTTCGACCTGGCCGAAAGCCTGGGCGCCGAGGTTCTCCCGACCGGGACACTGCGCATCAGTTCGCCACGCGGCCGGGTTTCCGGACTTCCCGGATACGATGAAGGTTTGTGGTGGGTTCAGGACGCGGCTGCCGCACTTGCCGTCCCCTGCCTCGGACCGGTTCAGAATACCAGGGTCCTTGACGTCTGCGCGGCCCCGGGGGGCAAGACCATGCAGCTTGCCGCGGCCGGCGCTATACTGACGGCAATCGACAAGTCACCGTCCAGGCTGCGCAGGCTCGAGGCCAATCTCCGCCGCACCGGTCTTGGGGCCAGGGCCATTGCCGCAGACGCACTGACATGGAATCCGGATTCGCAATTTGACGCGGTCCTGATCGATCCGCCATGCACGGCAACGGGAACCATGCGCCGTCACCCTGAACTTCAATTCATCCGCGATCTTGACCGGATCGACGACCTGGTCTCCCTGCAAGCCGAACTCCTGGATCGAGCCGCCGGCTGGGTCTGCCCCGGCGGACGGCTGGTCTTGAGTACTTGCTCGCTGTTTTCGGCCGAAGGCGAGGAGCAGGCCGACCGATTTCTTCACCGCCATACCGGCTGGGTCATCGAGTCCCCGTCTGACACCCTGACCGGGGTCCCGGAGGATTGGATGCTCCCGACCGGCGCACTGCGTACACGGCCGGATTTCTGGGAGGAATGCGGAGGAATCGACGGGTTCTACATCGCGAGATTGCGCCGTCTTCGCTGAAACGGGAACGCAAGCGCAGGGCCTCATGGCAGAATCCCCGGCCGGGTTGTCATTGATCTCGCATGACAACCGCGTTCCGGGCGACTCTCTCTCATTTGGCGCTTTCTCGGGGCGCGCGCACGAATACGACGGCAGTTGCCCATGATCTTGAACCGATGTTCTTGGAAGGTGGTCAGAATTTTCCTTTCCGGGAGAAAACGAGCGACGCGTTGCGCAGTTGGCCGGGTGCGCGGCGGGAGAGTGCGGACGATCCGCGCCTGTTCCCCAACCCGTCCTGGACAGGGTTGACACGGCGCGGATTTGCCAGGCGCCTCAAGGTTCGTGCCGAAGCCGCCGCGCCGACAGTCCCGTGCGTCGCCGGCAAGGCTGGGACGCTTCACCCGCTTCGGTGTTCCTTTACTCGGTCCCTTTCAGGTCGTAACCCAACGTTTTCCCGGTTTCCTCGCAAATTGACCAAACTTCGCGGGTTCTTTTGTCGCCTTCCACCCAATTTCGACGACGCTTGCTATCGATGATTCCCCCAACAGCGCTTGCGATTTCCGGAATGCCGAGAAAACGGGCTATTGCATCCGATACGGTTTGTGCGTCATCGCACAGATCCTCGAACCGAATTTCCAGGTATCGATCTGAGCCCAGTTCCCTGCCAAACTGGATGGCCCCTTGTACCTGATAAACCCAGGAGGCCGAATTGCGGATGCAATCGTCATCGTCGCCTGGATCTCGAAGCCAACCCAGCCACGAGTATGCGGCATGAAGTGTCGCCGCACCGACAGGGTTGTCTGTTCGCGATGTCACATGAGTGCTCCTCAGGCAGGTATCGACAGGATGTCGCACCAGGTGGACGATCCTGGCGTTCGGAAACGCCTGTACGACTTCCGGCAGTAGCAACATCGTCTCCGGAAGCTTCCATCCCCAGAGCTGGCCTTCCTTCCATTGGCCCCCCGCGAGAATGTTCTCTGCGCACCCTAACAATGCCCCGTGACAACGCCCGCGCGCGGGTGCGCCGTCCGTGAGCTTACTAACGGCGGATTCATATTGGACCCTGATCCATTCAATGGAATCTTCGGAACCATTCAAACGGTTTCCCAGAAACACTCCGTGTTCTTGCAGCAGCAAGGACAGAAGCCGGGTTCCGCTGCCCCCGCGCCCGGTCGCGACGACAGGTTGCGAAAGAACGGTTGCAGAAGCCTTGGCCGATCTCATCACATTACTCCTGCTCATGGGTGCCTGCCGATCCAAAGTGCTGAATCCACATCCGGAGAAATTGGTGAATAACTTGGTGGCAGTCAAGTCCATGTCATCGCCAGACGTGCTCCGTTGGGTCACCGTCAGCAGATCTGACGGCAGCCCCCCGTATCGAAATTTAATCCGGTGGCCCTTGACACCCGCAAAGCCTTCGCGCGCAGTTTGACGCAGACCTGCAAAGGGAACCAATTCCGCTTGCCGAATATCGCAAAAAAGGAAAAAATACGACGTTTCCGCACGGGATGGATGGATACCGATGAAGTGAGTCAAGCCCCTGTAAGTCCACTGAATTCATGAAAATGGGATGCACCCGCCACGTTCAGTCGCCACATCCTTTCTCCACTCGAACCATTATATGGTCCGGCCTGAATGGCATCATTTCTGACAAGTCTAGTGACCCGTCTCCGGGCAGCAGGTGACAGAAGAGCAATCCGCAAATCCCGACGTTATCCGCCCGCATCCGTTACCCGGTTTCGTCCCATGCCCAAGCCCGCGGGGAACCCGGTTCTCGGTACCGAGTTGGCTTCAGGCCGGTTCTTTATGTCGGGACGGGAAGTCCTGATTCCGGACAGTTCGATCTGGAACCTGAAATTCACGTCGTCACCGCGTTTCAATCTCCTGCACGGCTTTGGCTGGCTCGATGATCTCGCCTCGGAAGGATCGATCCGCTCACGATCGCTCGCATTGGGCTGGACCCTCGAGTGGATTGAACGATTCGGGCAGGGAGAGCATGTCTGGAGCTGGACGCCGGCAATGACCGGGCAGCGAATCGTTCGCTGGCTGAATCATTTCGACTTCCTCACGGCGACGATGGACCCGGCGGAAATCGACGGGTTCGAGTCATCGCTGACCCGCCAGATCTGGTTCCTGAACAGGCGGGCACGTTCTTCGCCGGACGGCCTGCCCGCCCTCGAGGCGCTGACGGGCTTGATCTATGGAATCGCTGCGATCGACATTCGCCCGACGCTGGCGGTCCGTGCGTCGGGTTGGGTCACTTCCTGGATTTCGCGAAACATCGGCCCGGACGGCGGTCTGCGATCAAGGAATCCGCAACAGCTCTCCCAAGCACTCATTTTCATGTCCTGGGCGGCCGACGCGATCAGGGCCTGCGGCCTGGAGCCCTCGCAGCTGCATCTCGATGCGATGTACCGGGCAGCAGGCGCCGTGAGGAAACTTCGGCTCGGGAATGGCGCGCTCGCACGGTTTCACGGAGGGGATGCGGGGTCCACCGCGCTGATCGACCACACGATCGCGGAACTCGGTCATGATCCGGCTGACGACAAGACTCCGTCAATGGGATTCACCAGGATGACCAATGGCGCTGCGGTCCTGGTAATGGACACCGGAACCTGGCCGGAATCGGTGCACCGGGAGGTGGCTTTTTCCTCGACGCTGGCATTCGAGTTCACATCCGGCCGGAGTCCCCTTCTGATCAATGCAGGACCGGCCATACTGGATGACGCAGACACAGAGGAATTCGCCAGATCACCTGCGGCACACAACACGCTCTGGATTGCAGAAGGCCTCTACCCTCTCGACGCATCTCCGATCAGGCCTGATCCGCCGAGAACCGTAACCGCGCAAACCGGATTCAATCACCTCGGATCGGCACTTCTAGCCCACCACGACGGATACGCGGGCAGATTCGGTGTCGTCCATTCCCGGCGCGTCGAATTGACGGAAAACGGATTTGCTTTCCGGGGCGAGGATCGGCTTCATCCGGATATGCCCGGGAATCGGAGCGAACGAAGGTCAGAGGCTCGCGCGAAAGGCGAACCAGGAAGTACAGTCCTGATCGGGTTCTGCGTCCATCCAGATGTCACGGTCCGCGTTGACAGCGATGACAGTGTCGTTCATCTCGTGCTGCCGAATGGCGAGACATGGGAATTCGGGAAAAGCAGTGGCGCCCTGGCACTCCTTCCCGCAACGGTGATGGAATTGGATCGTAATGAACTGGTCTCCACGACCCGAATCGTTGTGTCATCACGGGTTCAGCATCCTGTGAGCCTCATCCGGTGGTCGTTCGTGTGCGTTGACAGGGGCAGGTCCCCGATCTGATTGCATTGCAAGAATTTTGCTCGCTGGCGACAACAGATGTACCGGCGACAGGATTGCAATGACACCGACATGCCGTTTCGGGACCGGTGGACAACAACGGGCGGAAGACGACACATGCCGACGAAAATGAGGTCACGAACAAGAAACACGCCGAACGACGTTGTCCCTATACGCAGGGCGTTGATTTCGGTTTCGGACAAGTCGGGACTTGACGACCTTGTCCCGGTCCTGAACCGGTTTGGCGTTGAAATCGTCTCGACCGGCGCAACGGCTTCGGCAATTCGGCAGACCGGGGCGGAAGCCCGGGAGGTCTCGGATCTGACCGGCCACCCGGAGATCATGGATGGGCGCGTCAAGACACTTCATCCCGGAGTCCATGGCGGCTTGCTTGCCGACCCGGGCAACAGCACCCATGTAAAGTCGATGGCGGAGCACGGAATCGAGTCCGTGCAGCTCCTGATCGCGAATCTCTATCCTTTTGAGTCCACCGTTGCCGGCGGCGCTGACCCCGAGTTCTGCATCGAGAACATCGACATTGGCGGACCGGCAATGATCCGTGCGGCCGCAAAGAACCATGCGCATGTTTGCGCGATCGCCGACGTCGCCGACTATCGGAAGCTGATCGACGAAATGGAACTGACCGGCGGAGGGACCCGCCTCGCGTTCCGCCGCGAGATGGCCGAGATCGCCTTTTCGGGAACGGCGTCATATGACGCGGCCGTCGCAGACTGGATGGCCTTGCGGACCGGCGTGACGACGCCGCGCCGGAGAAGGACCGTAGCCGGCCATTTCGTGCGAACACTCCGTTACGGAGAAAACCCGCACCAGGGAGCGACCCTTTATTCGGACGGCTCGGGACGGCCCGGGCCGGTTTCCGCCAGACAGCTTCAGGGCAAGGAGCTTTCGTACAACAATTACTGTGACCTCGACGCCGGCCTCGGACTGATTTCGGAGTTTTGCCTGGACGTCGACGGTGCGGCCTGCGTCATTGTCAAGCACGGCAATCCATGCGGAGTCGCGTGCCGGTCAACGGTTCTGGACGCGTACCTTGCCGCGCTGGACTGTGATCCCGACTCTGCCTTTGGCGGCATTGTCTGTTTCAATTCCAGGCTGACACAGGACGTTGCCAAGGCGGTTTCCAGCGTGTTTACCGAGGTCGTATCCGCCCCTTCCATCGACCACCACGCAGCAAAGACCCTCGAGACCAGGACCAATCTCAGGCTTCTGGAAGTCGATCCGATTTCCGACCACTTGCGCCCTCGAGAACTGGTGCGGCCGATCGTGGGCGGTTTCCTCCTGCAGGATTCCGGCGGGGATTCCCCTGGTCTTGACACGGTCACGACTGTCACCGAAAGGCATCCATCCGATGATGAGGTCAGGGACATGTTGTTTGGCTGGCGGGTGGTCAGACATGTCACGTCCAATGCCGTCGTCTATTGCCGGGACCGGAAAACCGCGGGGATTGGAGCTGGCCAGATGAGCCGCGTGGACAGCGCCCGGATCGCCGGCTGGAAGGCCAGGGACAAGTCTTCGACAGCAGAGGACGGCGGTTCCGGTCGGGGGCTGGTGGCGGCATCGGACGCATTCCTGCCATTCCCGGACGCGATATCCCAAATGACGGCTGCCGGTGTCACCGCGCTCATTCAACCCGGCGGCTCCCGCAACGATTCCGAAGTCATTCAGGCCGCGAACGACGCCGGGGTCGCAATGGTGTTCACGGGAATCCGGCAATTCAGCCATTGAAACTGCCGTGTGGAGACCGTGAGACAGGATGCCGTTCCGTCTGCCGGATGTCCGGTCTCAACGATCCACACGCTGATGTTGACGGCCGTTTTCGACGGCCGGCTTACCGGCCGGTGTCGAGTACGCCCCGTTCGATCTGGTCGGCCTCGATTGATTCGAACAGCGCCTTGAAATTGCCTTCGCCGAATCCATCGTCGCCCTTGCGCTGGATGAACTCGAAAAAGATCGGTCCGACCAGGGTTTTCGAGAAGATCTGCAGGAGTACCCGGGTTTCGCCGCCGTTCATGACGCCTTCGCCGTCTATCAGGACCCCGTGTTTCATCATCCGGTCGATCGGCTCTTCATGACCCTCAACGCGGGCGTGCGACATGGCATAGTAGGTCCTGGGCGGGGGAGGCATGAACTCGATCCCGTTGTCGGAGATACGGTCAATCGATTCGTAGATATCCTCCGTGGCCACGGCGATGTGCTGGATGCCTTCGCCCTTGTATTCGCGCAGGTACTCCTCGATCTGGCTGCGATCGTCCGCGCTTTCGTTGATCGGAATGCGGATCCTGCCGTCGGGCGATGTCAGTGCGCGGGAGAAGAGGCCGGTCTGTTTGCCCTTGATGTCGAAAAAGCGGATTTCGCGGAAGTTGAATGCCCTGGCATAGAAGTCGTACCAGGTGCTCATGTTTCCGCGCACCACGTTGTGCGTCAAGTGATCGAGATAGTAGAAACCGGCGCCGCGCGGTCTGGGGTCGCGTACGCCTGTCCATTCGAATTCGGGCTCATAGCACGACCCGCGCTCGCCGTAGGTCTCGACGAAATACAGCAATGACCCGCCGATTCCGATCACGGCCGGCACGTCCAGCGACTTGTCCCTGCCATTATATTCTTCGGCTCCGTATTGGAGTGCGCATTTCAGGGCATGCCGGGCGTCGACGACACGCCAGGCCATGGCCGGCGCACAGGGTCCATGAGTTTCGACAAAGCGCGCAGCGTGGCAGTCGGGCTCATTGTTGATGATGAAATTGATGTCACCCTGCCGAAAGAGACTGATGTCCTTTGACCTGTGCCGGGCAACCTCGACGTAACCCATCATCCTGAACAATTCGTGAAGCCGGGCCGCGTCCGGATGGGCGAACTCCACGAACTCGAACCCGTCCGTGCCCGCGACATTGACCGAGTCAATCCTGGCTTTTGGTGCATCATGTGGAAACGGACCCATGGTCGTCCTCCTGTTTTGTTCCGCGCTCACGTGCCCTTCGCGCGAAAAAAACAAGATCCCGGCCCGCGGGGACTGGATGTTCTTGCGCCCGGCATGGGCGCGACAGTCCGGTCACGTCCCCAATGCATGGCGAGAGGTGAAATGTCAATCGGTCGTTCCGATGCACATTTCCGGGTCAAGGCAAAGTGACCGGCGACCTGTCTCGTTACGGTCAGGAACTCGCCCGGTCACCAGCAGGACTGTCTGCGGGTTCGCGGAACCGCTTGACTTGGGGAGCGGTTCCGAATTTCCTGTCCTGCACGGCATGTGGCGCCGAGTGACAGGCCACTGCGTTCAGCCAGAAAGAAATTGACATGACCGACCAGGACATCACCGATCTCGAAAAACAGATCGCCGAACTTACCATGACCCTGAACCGGGGGCGCAGCAAGCTGACGCCCGTACCCGTACCGGATTACCTGTTTCAGACACTGGAAGGCGAAGTTTCGCTTCTCGACCTGTTCGGCGGCCGGGAAAGGCTGCTTGCTATCCATAACATGGGCCAGGGATGCAGGTATTGCACGTTGTGGGCCGACGGCTTCAACGGGTTGCTCCCGCATCTGGAATCGGCCGTGGCTGTCGTGCTCCTGTCCAGGGACCCGCCTGAACTCCAGCGTGACTTCGCAGGATCACGCAACTGGCGATTCCGCCTCGCGTCCCACGGCGGAGGAGACTACATCAGCGAGCAAACGGTCATGGAAGGCGTCGACAACATGCCGGGAGCCGTTGTTTACGTGCGATCTGACGACCGGGTGTTTCGCTCGGGCAGCGCGGTTTTCGGACCTGGTGACCTGTATTGCCCCATGTGGAACCTGTTGGGTCTTGCCGGCTTTGGCGAAAACGAATGGACTCCCCAGTTTCGCTACTGGACGCGCCCGGAACAACTCGACGACGGCGGTGAAAACGTCATCGACTAGTCGACGCGCGGGCTCGGGCAGCGCCTGGACTTTTCCGCGGCCTGCATTCTCGAACGATGCCCGGGGCACTGCCGTTGAGCCCGCGGACGTGCCTCGCCGATCCTGTTCGGGGACTGTCTCGCCGGTCGCCGGCGAGGAAACTCCCGGGTTCTTTCGTGCTCCCGCCTGAACGATGGACTGTTCGGCGACCCGCGCTTCAAACCCTCTTCGCTTCAAACTCAGCCCAGACCTCCTCAAGTCTGTTGATGTCGAATCCCGGTTCGCGGGCCGGCCCGAGCACGATAGACTCGCGTGCAACCATGGTTTCGAAGGCACCCTTCATGGCCGGAACGACATCCCGGGGAATAACCAGCGCACCATGCCGATCGGCATGGATGAGTTCACCCTGTTCGACATCCATTCCCATGATTTTGACCGGGGTGCCGATTTCGACAACATGGACGAATCCGTGGCTTACCCCGATGGAGCCCGCCAGGACCGGGAAGCCGCCGTCGATCGCTCCGAGATCGCGCACCGCGCCATTCGTGACGGCTCCGGCAAGACCAAGCCCCTTGTGAACCGCGACTTGAACCTCGCCCCACCATGCGGCGGTAAAACCCGGGTAATCCGCGTCCTCGATGACCGCGACGGACGGGCCGGTCCCCGAAGCCATCGAACGGAAGTACTCCATGCGTCGGGCGCGCAGGACTTCGGGCGACTCAACCGGTGGCAGGAGACCGGCGATCCGGGCAGTTCGTGCAATCCCGACGATGGCCGGAGCATCGGGAGCGGTGTGCTGCATCGTACCGCGCGTATGGCGGTCGAATCCCCGCGCTCCCTGGGCGACCTCGATCGCGTTGCATACTGTCGGCGTATCGACGGAGCGGAGGAGTGCGAGCAGGTCATCGGGGATTACATTCTGAGCCAATGCCTTAATTCCTCGTTCGTTTTTTCCGGTTGCTCGAGTGTCGGCATGTGGCCGGCTCCGGTAATGACCGCCAGCCGCGATCCCGTGATCAGGTCGTGCATCAGCTCGTGCCGCTCGACCGGGCACAGGCGATCCTTTTCACCGCAGAGCACGAGCGAAGGTACAGCGATTTTTCTCAGCGTATCGCATTGGTCGGGGCGATGTCGAATGGCATGGGACTGATCCCTGAACACATCACGGCCAAGTTCCTCGGCCATGTCCATGCATAGTTCCAGTATCCTTCCATTCTCGGGCCCGCTTGCCAGGTAATTCGGCTTCATTTCATCGCGCATGACCGCGCGCAGTTCTCCGTTCCGAACCCTGCCTGCCTGGAGGGCGCGAACGGTAACCATCTCGGGTGGATCAGCGAGCGGGTTCGTATCCATCAGCGCCAGGCGTTGAACACGGTCAGGGGCCAGTCGAATGACCTCCATTGCCACGATTCCACCCATGGACAGGCCGGCAAGGGCGAATCGTGGTGGCGACTGCTCGAGTACCCGACGTGCCAGTCCGGAAATCGTGGCCTCGCCCTTCAGCGGAACGAACATGACCGCACGATCGAGCGAAAAGGCCGCGATTTGCGGGGCAAAGAGCCGCACGTCGCACATCATGCCCGGAAGGAACACGAGCGGTTCCCGCATCAGTCACTCCGCCCGGTGACGTCCGGGTGAATGCACATCGTCCGGTCGCGTGAAGATCGCTTGATCCCGCCATTGGGACCCGGGTCGCCCGGACCGGGCCGACCGCCCCGCCCCGTTGCATTTCCTGCCTGTCCCGTTCGCCACCCGATGACCGTCACGATCGATCTCCCGGCGGAACCGCTCCAGTGATCGCAAACCGGCGACATCGAACGCGGCCGGGGCAAAGACGCCGCGATGGCCGGCAGATCGCGATACGCGCGTTGACACATGTCTCAATACCGGATGCGGCCGCCGCTTCCGGGATCAAACAGGTAAAGATGTTCGCTGTTCAGGGATATGCCCACGATGTCGTCCTGATCTTTCCGCAAATGCCTGTCACCCTTGGCGATCACGCGCTGTTGGCCCCACTGGATCGTCAGCAATGTCGCTTCGCCCGTGTTTTCGAACGCATAAATCCTGACGTCAACGTCGCCCTGGCCCTTTTCCTGTACACGCATGTCATCGGCGCGAACGCCCAGAACAACTTCCGCTCGATCCGGGGATTCGACGCCGACGAGCCGGTTGCCACCGGCGGTCACGAACATGCCGTCCCGAATCGAACCATCGATGAGGTTCATCGCCGGCGAGCCGATGAACCCGGCCACGAAAAGATTGGCGGGATCATTATAGATCTCGTCAGGCGTGCCGAGTTGCTGGATAACGCCGTTGTTCATCACTGCCACGCGGTCCGCGAGCGTCATCGCCTCGATCTGATCGTGCGTAACATAGATGGTCGTGATCTTGAGTTCGCGGCTGAGGTGCTTGAGTTCGGCCCGCATCGACACGCGAAGCTTGGCGTCGAGATTCGACAACGGCTCGTCCATGAGAAAGACCAAGGGCGTGCGCACGATCGCGCGGGCCAGGGCGACGCGCTGACGCTGTCCGCCCGAGAGTTCCCTCGGTCTGCGGCTCAGGAACTGGGTCAACTCCACCTGCCCGGCCGCCCTTTCCACGCGAGGTCCGATTTCAGGTTTTTGAACCCCGCGTACCTTGAGAGGATAGGCAATGTTCTCGAACACGGTCATGTGAGGGTAAAGACCGTAGTTCTGGAAAACCATTGCCACGTCGCGGTCCTTTGGCAGGTCGTCGTTGACCATGCGATCGCCGATCCAGACCTCGCCTTCGGTCGGTTCCTCCAATCCCGCGATCATCCGCATGGTGGTTGTCTTCCCGCACCCCGAGGGCCCGAGAAGCACCAGGAACTCCTTGTCCCTGATTTCAAGCGACTGGTTGTCGACACCGACGAATTCTCCCCAGCGCTTGGTCAGATCCTTGAGGACAACCCTGGCCATTACCGTACTGCCCCCATCGTCATGCCCTGCACGAAGTACTTTCGGATAATCAGCGCGAGGACGAACATCGGAACCATTATGATGATGCCGGCAGCGCTCAAGAGGTTCCAGAGATCACCCTCCTCGGCCTTGAACAGCGCGAGTCCGATCGGCAGGGTCACTGCATACTTGTTGGTCAGGATCAACGCGAACAGGAACTCGTTCCAGGCGATGATGAAGCAGAATATGCCCGCAGTCAGCAGACCGGGCGCCGCCATCGGCAGAACGATGTTGCGAATCACCTGCAGGCGCGAAGAGCCGTCAACCATTGCCGCTTCCTCGGTATCGAGAGGAATGCCGTCGATGAAACCCTTGATCATCCAGATTGCGAAGGGCATGACGATTGCCAGGTTGACGAGAATGAGGCCCACCCGTGTGTCGAGCAGGCCAATGTTTCGGAACATCACGAAGAACGGAAGGATGATCACGACCGCGGGTACGAATTGCGTTGCAAGTATGGTCACGAGCATCGCGGTTTCACCTTTCAAACGAAAGCGGCTGAACGAATATGCCGCCATCGTGGCGATCGGGATCGCGAACACGACGGTAACGAAAGCCACGATCGTGGAATTCAGCAGCTTGTTCCCGAGGTCATAGGGCAACTCGAACACTGCAACGAAATTCTCCAGGGTCGGTTTGAAAAACAGCTTCAACTGGAAAACATCGATGTGGTTCTTGAAGGCGGCCATGAATATCCACAGGATCGGGACCAGCATGAAAAACGTGGCAACCAGGATCAGGGCAACCTGGACTGCATTCACGAGTCGCTTTTTCTGTTTCCCGGTAATGGCGGTCATCCTTTTCGAAACACGAATTTCGTGTACGCATAGGTGAGGAAAATCATCGGGATGACCATCAGCCAAGCTACCGACGCCGCGTAACCGATCTGTCCGTATTTCATCCCGTTGAAATAGATGTAATGGGACAGCGTCTGGGTTGCCGTTCCGGGCCCTCCATTCGTCAGCATGAAAATCTGGTCAAAGGTCTTCAGGCTGAAGATCGACTTGAGAATAATCACGACCGCAAGGACAGGGGCCAACTGGGGCAGGGTGACGTCGCGAAAGACCCGCCAGCCCGAAGCACCATCGACCTGGGCTGCCTCGATCGTGTCCCGTGGAATGCTTGCCAGGCCGCCGATCAGCACCAGCGTAAGAAACGGGATCCAGCCCCAGACGTCGGCCATCACGCAGACCGCGAATGCCAGGACCGGATCCGCCAGCCAGCTGACATCGGCCAAGGGCGGAATCAGGACCCCGAAGAAAGCGTCAAAGAGGCCGAATTCCGGGTTGAACATGAAGCGGAAAGATACGCCGATCAACGCCGGACTCATGGCGAACGGCAGGATCAGCAGGGTTTGCACTCCGGATCGAAACCTCCCGCCCGGGGCGAGAAGCAGTGCCAGGCCGAGTGCACAAATCGTCGTCAGCCCAACCGTCAGAACCGTGTAGATCGCGGTAACTTCGACCGAATTCCAGAACGCCGGCTCATTGGCTATTGCCCAGGTGAAGTTTTCCCAGCCCAGGTATTGATCGAGAGAACCCGGACGATTGAGCCGCCCCACCGTAAAGGACAGGCGAAGCGCTTCGATCAGAGGCCAGATCGCCGTGGCGAAGACAACCGCCACTGCCGGCAAGACCAGCAGGTATTTGAGCGTGCGGTCCCGAATGTCGATGCCCCCTAAATGTCCCGCCCCGCGAAAACGCGGGGCGGGACCGGTGCGCCCTTTTCAACGGGGCGCCTGCGCAAGCCGGGTTACTGGATGCGCCCGGCGCGGCGCAACACCCTGTTGGCCTGTTCGCCAGCATCAAGCATGAGCTGACGCGTGTCTCCACCCGCCGCGGCCTCGGCGATGGCTGCCGACAAGAGGTCGCCGACTTCCGACCATTCGGCGATTTGCGGCATGATGTCCGACTCCTTGAGCGACTCCCAGGCCGCCATCTGGATATTGTCGTTGGCAGCATTGACATCCGGGTCCGTGAGCGACGAGATGTGGGTGACAACGTTGTTGACGATCCTTTTTCCCTTGACCTCGCGAACCGTCGCGTTGGCCTTGTCCATCTCTGGATTCGACAGCCACTTCAGGAATTCCCACGCCGCATCCTTGTTCTCCGAATATTCGGAGATCGCGAACGGCATGGAAATGGCATAGGTCTTGGTCGTGCCACTGTAGGACGGCATACCCACGAAACCGACCTGTTCCCTGGTCAGTGTCGAGGTTTCGGGGTTCAGGAATGCCGAGTAGAACCACCACCATCCGGGAATCATTGCAGACTTGCCCTGGCTGAATGACTGCCGGGCGTCCTGTTCGACGAATGCCACGGAGTTCGGGTTTGCAACGCCGTGCTCCGTCAGCAGGGCGACATAGTCTCCGGTCGCTTTCAACGCGGCATCGGTGGTCCATCCCGCCGAACCGTCTTCATTGAACACGTCCTCGCCCACGCCCCACAGGAAGTTCAACCAGATGAACAGAGCCTGGCGGTTTCCGTCATTGTTGTAGTAGAGCGCGACCGGAGAAATTCCTTCATGCTCCCAGGATTCGCCCATGGCAGCGACTTCTTCCCATGACGTTGGCGGGTTGGGGATCAGGTCCTTGCGATAGAACAGGACCTGGGGGTGAGCGCGCAACGGAAATCCAAGTGTCCTGCCTTCAAACTGGGCCGAGCGTGCAAAGGCTTCCGGGTAACGATCCATCGAAATTCCGTCCCGCGCCATCAAGTCGTCGATTGGCATGAGCCAGTGGGCATTCGGCGGACCCCAGCTGTCGAGGTAATTGACCACGTCAAAGGTGCCGCTCGCCGCGATGCCCTCGGCATTGATTTTCTCCTGGAGCGAACCGAATGGAATGAAGGTCCACTCGGTTTCGATGCCCGTGAGCTCGGTAAATTCTTCATCCCTCAGCATCAGCCCGTCGAACTGCGGAGTGACAACGCTGAGTATGTTCAGCTTGGTGCCGTCAAATGGCTTGCCCCCAAGCAGGTTGTAAGGGATATCTTCGGCAAGTGCGGAAAGTGGAGCGAATACCAAGGCTCCTGCCGCAACCCCTGCCATCAGAAAATTCCGTTTGTGCATCGTTTTCTCCTTGTTACGTTTCAAAATGAAAATCCACCGTACCGAAGCGCAAAAATGCATACAAGAAGCATGTTCGCTCTTCGCCTGCCCTTGACGCCCTGCCGGAGCAACGGATGTCGATCGCTTTCGCATTCTGCATTGCACCTTGCACGAATGCAGCGCAGGCTGCCGGCCGGGACCTGAATGGGCAGGTTCGGCCCGGCCCCCACTTGTGATCTTTGCGACACCGTTAGTCCGACATAGTAACCTCCGATTCCTCAACGCCTGCCGTCTCCGGGGACTCCGGTTGCAGACAATTCGGGCTGATCAACCGACTGGCAGGGTCGCGCAGGCGAGATGCCGTCACCAATTCCGGTTTTCGACATGTACGCCACGGCCGAACGACTCGCAGAATCACGTACACGTCAACCGTATCCCGGTTCTCGATGTCTGCCGGGTTCAGGCGCCAACAATCTGCGGGATTAACTCCGTGCACGGGAGTGGTCGGGCGAGGCAGGGTGGTCGCGACGTCGGGAGCGCCGCCACGTCACACGGGTTTCAACTTCAAAAACCTGTGCGGCTGCGCGAACGGCTGCGCCGGGCAGTCGATCACGTTCGTTCTCTTTTGCCGCGGAGAACCGACGACAACCTCTGCCTCTTACTCACCGACCAACAACCGCAATCCCAAGGCTCCCAGGATCAATGACGCCGTGCGATCAATGAAGACTTTCGCTCCGAGATAGGCGTCCCTGGCAATCCGGCTGCCCATGCAAATCGCCAGGACACTGTAGAAAATGTATTCGACCACAAGGTGGTTGAACACGATTGCTGCGTTTTCGAAGATCGTCATGTCTTTCGGAAAGATGACGACAAGCACCGCCCCGGCAAACAGCACCGACTTCGGGTTCAGGGCATTGACCAGGATTCCGCGCACGAACGAGTTTCGTGCCGTCATGCTGGCTGGCACCACTTTTTTGCGGGCGCCCGCCCACATGTTCCAGGCGATATAAAACAGGTAGATCATGCCGATGGCCTTCGTCGTCGTGTAGGCCCAGGGCACCAGCCGAAAGATCGCCTCAAGCCCGAACAATGCCAGCATTGTCCAGGTGGCCGCCATCAGACCCAATCCGTAACCCGTCGCAATGCCGGCCCTTCGGCCGGCGCTCAGCGTTGTTTGTATGGCGACGAGAAGAGCGGGTCCCGGGCTGACGATTGCTACGACCAGCGCGAAATTGAATGCAACCAGATCTTCAATGCTCATGCTGCGTCACCATCCGGAATCGAGGCCGTCCCCTCTTTCCCCCGTCGCCTCTACCTTTCCGAGGAATCCTGTTCGAAATTCGGGATTCAAGCCGCCGTTCAACTGGCATCAAATGCTTCGCGTATAGAATTTATTACGTATGATCATGACGTTGTCACCTCATGCCGCCTCTGGCATGATTTTTCCGAAACAGCGCTGGAGGCAGACATACTTTTCACCCAAGCTCGTACGCGGCGACCGCGAGCGGGTGGCCGACAAGTCGCCTGTCCACGGTCAGCAGCCTGAGACCTTTCTCCCGCCTCCTGAACTTGCACGAACAGCAACTCGTTTAATGGGTCCTTGTTGTCGAGCGGGACCCTGAGCCTCCGCGCGGCATGGAGCATGGTCATCAGCGGAAATTTCACGTCCTGGTCTTCCAGCGCGTCGATCACATCTTCCGGGGAAAAACGGCTCTTGCGGCCCCCGGGCGGATGGCGAGAACTGTACGTAAGCCGCATTTCCCAGATCGACACGGCGCTCACGAAGAACTTCGTCCCGCGCGCCGCCAGGACCTTTCGCCCGGAATTCAGAAATTTCCCAGGTCTGTCCATGAAGTCGAACAAGTAGGACGCGTATCGAAAAGGATGCGCACCGTCGGCCCGTTCATTCGTCGTTGACGCCAAGTGCTTGGCGGTTGAAGGCCGGATCATTGAATTCCTCCGGCCAGCCTTCGCCGTCACCCTCGATTCCGAGCCGTTGGCGTGCCGCCTCCAGCTTCTCGAAGTCGATCCCGCCGTGCCGCTCGCAGCGAATCAACTCGACGGCCAGGATACCGTGCTTCGTGATGACGACTCGCTCGCCGTTGCGGGCCGCGGCAACAAGTTCGGACAGGCACGCTTTCGACTCGCGGATTGTAAATTCCATGCTCGCTCCCGGTTTTGCTTCCGTCTCCACCGATATGGCGTTCCGGGTTTTCACTCCAAGACCATATCGTGACTGCATTTTGATGACAAATGAGCAGGAATTGATCAGGGCTGACATCCGCTACGCGGACCGATTTCCGAGCGGCCTTATCTCCACGAGAACCTCTTCGGAAAACGACTCCCGCATTGTCTTCGCGGGAATCCCCGATACGGGATGTCTCCACTCAGGCGCCACGTCACACAATGGAACAACGACGAACGCCCTGTCTTCAATCCGGGGATGCGGCAGGATCAAACGGTTTGGCACGTCCGTGCGCTGGCGCGAAATCGGCAAATCCCTCCATTGCTTCCATGTCTCGAGGTCGGGCAAGACCTCGCCATCCACGTCCAGGAGATCAAGGTCGATGACGCGGGGCAACCATCGCGTAATCCGGCCATCCGACTCACGATGTCGACCGAAATGCTTCTCGATCGTGAGCAGCCAGCGCATGCAGTCCTCGGGCGATTTCCGCGTCCTGATCATCGCCACCGCGTTGATGAATTCCGGCCCGGATCCGGGCGGCCACGCCGGTGTTCGATAGAGGCCGCTCGCCTTGACAGGCTCGTCCGACTCTGAAAATATAGTATTTAAGGCAAATTTGATTGTAGTCAGTCTTGTCTCGTCCACGAAACGGCAAGTTGGACCCGAGAGAAACGAGGCATGTCTTCAGCGCATTCAATCCCGATCACCTCGCGTTTCCGCGACGCCTTTCGTTGGCCAAGGCGCCGGTCGTGCGCTGTACAGGAAATTGCCGACCGATGTCGAAGCCTGCGCCGTTGCCGGACGTGGAATCGAACGTGAAAGGCATACCCGATGTTTTACCGCGACGAACGCCTCGCACTGTTCATTGATGGTTCGAATCTCTATTCAGCTGCCAAGACTCTCGGATTTGACATCGACTACAAGCTCCTGCGCGCCGAGTTCATGAGACGGGGAAAACTCCTGCGCGCATTCTACTACACCGCCCTTCTCGAACACGACGACTATTCTCCGATCCGACCGCTCATCGACTGGCTGAATTATAACGGATTTGCCATGGTGACCAAGCCCGCCAAGGAATACACCGACTCCACGGGACGGCGGAAGGTCAAGGGCAACATGGACATCGAGCTGACCATCAATGCCATGGAACTCGCGCCCCATGTCGATCACATCGTCCTGTTCTCCGGCGATGGCGACTTCAAACCCCTCGTCGGCTCGCTCCAGCGACAGGGGGTCAGGGTTTCAGTCGTCTCCACCATACGGACCCAGCCCCCGATGATCGCCGATGAACTCCGGCGCCAGGCTGACAACTTCATCGAACTCGACGAGCTCCGCGAAGTGATCGGCCGTCCACCGCGGCACGACGGCCACGAGAGTTCGGGCCGTGACGACGCCGATACGCGTCACTGAAGAACGGGCTCGCGGTTAGACCCTGATGCCATCGACGAATCCGCTCCCGGTCGACGAGGCGACCGTTGCCTTCTATGATTCGAACGCCACCGCGTATGCGGCGTGGACAGGGAAAGACCGGGATACACGTTTTCGTGATAGGATGATCGGCCGCCTTCCGGAAGGAGGGTCGGTCCTGGACCTCGGCTGCGGCGCGGGATGGGATTCCGCCGCCTTCGTCGCGGCAGGATTTCATGTGGTTGCCGTCGACGCTTCCAGGGAACTCGCCCGGGAAGCACGAAAAATTCACGGGCTCGATGTCAGGGTCATGTCATTTGATCAAATCAGTGAAATCAACGCATTTGACGGGATCTGGGCGAGTTATTCCCTGCAACACGTTCCGCGGGCAGGTCTGCCCGCGGTAATCGGCAACATCTCCCGGGCATTGAAACCGGCAGGTCGGCTGTATATCGGAGTTCAGAAAGGCGGGGACACACGACGAGACCGTCTGGGCCGACTCTACTGCCATCACCGAACGGATGATCTTGAGGGAATGCTTTCAAACGCTGGTTTCGGGGAATTCACAAGCGAAGTCGCGGTTGGTACAGGCTATGACGGAAGCCGGTGCGAGCTTCTCAACCTCGAGGCGCAGCGAATTGCCTGACATCATTGCCTATACTGACGGCGCATGTTCCGGAAACCCCGGCCCGGGCGGTTGGGGCGTTCTTCTCGTTGCGAAAAACGGCAGTGATGTCATCCGCGAGAAAGAACTCTGCGGAGGAGAGGCCGACACGACAAACAACCGGATGGAACTGCTGGCCGCAATCCGGGCGCTCGAGGCGCTTTCGCGTTCCACCCGTATCACCATCGTAACCGACAGCCAGTATCTCAGGAACGGAATCACGAATTGGATCAGGAACTGGAAACGCCGCGGCTGGAAGACGGCGTCGCACCATCCGGTCAAGAACCGTGACCTTTGGGAACGCCTTGACAAGATCCGGAATCAACACAGCGTGAAGTGGGAATGGGTCAAGGGGCACCGTGGCCATCCTGAAAACGAACGGTCAGACGAGCTCGCGAGGAAAGGCATGCAGCCTTATGCCGTCGCGAAGTCCGCCCGGTTCGCAACACCAGGTCAAGAAAAGACCGCCACGTGAGGCCGAAGCCCGGTTCAATCATGATCTCTTGCCGGGACGTTGTCCCGGTGCGTACGCCTCCAACGGAATCCCGTGAACCTCCGGCCCCCGACGAATTCCGGTCGGTCTGCCCACGTGAAACCGGCCCGGGTGCCCGTCACGGCACCGCAAGCAACCGCGGACCAGCAATCATGAGTTCATGGGTTGTCGCCGATGTCGGGGGGAGCAACATCCGCTTCGCCTGCGCGGATACGTCCGGCATTGTTCAGGATTCGATCGGTTCGCTCAACTGGAAGTCCACGCCGACGCTCTCGACCGCCCTACGGGTTTTCCTGCAGGACAGTTCGGTCGACCCCGGAACCGTGTCGCAACTCGTGATCGCATTTGCAGGGCCGGCCATTCCGGTCGAAGGTTATCTACCAGTTCACCAATATCCCGGTTTCCTTTACTCGCAAGGAACTCGCCGCCGTCGTTCCCGGCGCCAAGATCACCGTCATGAATGACTTTGCCGCACAAGCCTACTGTCTGCTCGCCCTGAAACCTGGCGATGTCAAACCCTTGCAGGCGTTTGACGGCAATTGGCCGCCCGGAAACAGGGTCATCTATGGACCAGGAACCGGGCTCGGAGTCGCGCAATTGATCCTGGAAGGCGGATCTCCCCGCGTTGTCGCGGGAGAAGGAGGCAATGTTGCATTCGGGCCATCAACCGAAGACCTGGCGCGGCTGCGCGACCGGGTCGTCCGCGAGGTCGAAAGACGCAGGCCCGAAAACCCCGATCCGACGATGAAGCCGCGCCAGGAGGACATTCTTTCCGGCAACGGCCTCGAGAACCTGCACTTCGCCCTTTTTGACGAAAGGCTGACCGCGGAAGAGATTTCGGACAGGGCTCACGCGGGTGAAAACCGGGCAAAAAGGACTTTCTCGCATTTCTTCGACGCGCTCGCGGGAATGGGCGCCGACCTTGCCTTGACCGGCCTGCCGACAGGAGGAATTTTCATCAGCGGCGGGATGACCAGGCGCAATCTCGCTCTGCTCGATCCCGTACGGTTCAGGGAGATTTTCGAGGCACGATGGCGTTACCAGGAAATCCTCGCCATGATTCCGGTGTTCGTGCTCACCAGGGATTCGTCCGGCCTCGAAGGCGCGGCAGCATATGCCGCAATGTCGTGACCGCTTCGGGGGACGCCACCCGCCGCGTTCGATCAATTCAGAGGCGCGACCCTTTCGGAACGGGAAACCCGCGACAGAACTCCCTGGCCCCGAGTACCTTCCGGCCACCCCTTTGAAGTGACAACAGCCTGACGGCACCGGTTCCACAACGGATGGCAAGTTGATCATCGAGAACCGTTCCGGGACAGGCCGTATTGTCGCCGGGGCTTCCGGTGACGAGTTCCGAGTGAAGGACCCTGATCCTTTCGGTGCCGACGCGGGTCCATGCGCCGGGTGAACGCGACAGTCCCCGGATCATTCGGTCGACCTCGGGTCCCGGACGGGCCCAGTCGATGCAGGTTTCGCTCTTGGTGATCTTTGGCGCGTACACCGCGACAGAGTCGTCCTGGTCGACCGGGGCAAGCGTGGCGATACGAGGCAGGATTTTGCAAAGCAGGTCGGCCCCTTCCCGTGCAAGCCGGTCCCGAAGCGTGTCGGCGGTGTCGCGGGCCCCGATCGGGATTTCCTTTTGGCAAAAAACCGGTCCCGAATCGATGCCTTCACCGATCCTCATGATTGATATCCCGGTAACGGGATCACCTGCCATGATCGCACGATTGACCGGGGCTGCACCGCGCCAGCGGGGCAAGAGCGACGGATGAACGTTGACGCAGCCCTGTTCGGTTGCGTGCAGGAGCGCTTTCGGAAGGATGAGGCCGTAGGCAACAACGACGGCGACATCCGCGTTGAGATCTCCCAGGTGTTCCTGTTCCTGGACCGAGAACCGGTCCGGGCACCGCACGGGGATCTCCAGATCGCCTGCCGCGACCTGAACTGCGCATGGCCTTGGTCTTTTTCCCCGGCCGGCAGGACGCGGCGGGCGGCAGTAAACGGCAAGAATTTCGTGGCCATGCGCCACCAGGCCCGAGAGCGTCGGGACTGAAAACTCCGGAGTTCCCATGAAAACTATGCGCATTGGCCGACCCCGGCGGGCATGGGGACGCCACGGGACGTGTCTTCCGGACCTTCACGAAAGCGATGGATTTGACAGGAAATGAAGCCGGCGATCCTTTCAGGCATTCCCGGATTTCTCGTTCTTCAGCAGTTCCTTTTTCTGCTTCCGCATTTTCCTCGAGATAATCGATCGTTTCACGAGAGACAGGTGGTCTATGAACAGCTTGCCGTTCAGGTGATCAATTTCATGTTGCGCGCACACGGCCTGAACACCTTCAAACGTCTGCACATGTTCGCATTCGTCGAGTCCCGTGTACTTGACCCGTACCCCGGCCGGCCGCGTGATGTCCTCGAAATGTCCGGGAAGTGACAGGCACCCTTCTTCCCGCGTGACCGTCTCGTCTGACACCGAGATCACTTCCGGGTTGATCAGGACTTCGGAAACCGGGTCGTCTTCCTCACCTTCGGTCCTGTCCATCACGAAAAGCCGGATCAGCTTGCCAACTTGCGGCGCTGCCAGTCCGATGCCCGGGGCGGCGTACATGGTCTCGATCATGTCATCCGCAAGCCTCCGAACCGAGGCATTCACCTTGACAACCGGCGCGCACTTCCTTCTCAGGCGGGCGTCCGGAAAGATCAGGATTTGCAAGACGGACATGGCGCGCCCTTAGTCAATTCCCGTCCGGACAGCAACCCGCGAGACCACGGGTCATGCGCATCTTCATGCAGTGCTCGATCGTCCGATGTTCATCGCGTGAATCCGTTGCCGGTGCGCAAATGAAGGGAACTCGGGACATTCAGGGACCGCCTGCAATCCATGCCCCGGTTCGTCGGCTGCTCGTTCCGGTCACGGCACGTCGGAGGCCTGCCGGATCTCAACGTAGGGTTATGGTCGGGAGTTCGCGCGTCGATTACGTCGCGTCGACGATCGCCATCCCGCCCAGTTCGCGGGAATGACAACTTCCCTGGATCGAACCGCCGACGGGGTCCATCACATCACCGTACCGCGCGGTCCTGTCAGCCAGCCGAAATTGCACTTTGATCCCGGGCGCGCTATGCGTCCGGGACGGACCGCGCCGCACGGCAATTATGCGCGGGTCCCAGTCATCGTTCGCAGAGATCCCTCGCAACCGGGTTTCCAACTGGTCTGGGTTTCTGCATGCAACCGGAGACTCAGGGTTCATGGATTTTGACCAGATCATCGAGCGCCGCCAGACGCACTCGCTCAAGTGGGACATGCTGCAATCGCTGTACGGGCTTTCCCCCGATGACGGGATCCCGATGTGGATCGCGGACATGGAATTCAAGCCCCCTGAATCGGTTCAACGGGCAGTCCTGGAAATGGCCGAACACGGTGTCTTCGGATACTACGGGGACGATCGTTCCTATCTCGTCGCCATCAGGAACTGGCTGCGCCGCCGGCATGACTGGGAGATCGAGACCGACTGGATCTTCACGGCGCACGGCCTGGTGAACGGGACCGCCCTCTGCATCGACGCATTCACTGAACCGGGTGACGGTATCGTCATCTTTACGCCGGTCTATCACGCATTCTCGCGGGTCATTCGGGGGTTGTCCCGTGAAATCGTCGAGTGCGAACTGGTCAACCGTGACGGTCGCTATGTCATGGATTTCGAGGCCTATGATGCCCTGATGACCGGCCGGGAATCCATGGCCATTCTCTGTTCGCCCCACAATCCCGGGGGCGCGTCTGGACCGGGGACGAACTCGGGGAACTGGTCCGGTTCTGTGAACGTCACGACCTGTTCCTGGTGTCGGATGAAATCCACCAGGATCTCGTCTTCGACGGAAACCGCCATATTCCAACTGCCGTCGCCGCGCCCCGGTCTTCGGACCGCCTGATGACGCTGACCGCCGCAACCAAGACCTTCAACATTGCCGGGTGCCATACGGGGAACGTGATCATCTCGGACAGGGATCTTCACCAGCGATTCGGCACGCGCATGATGGGCCACGGAATTTCTCCGGGCAGCTTCGGTCCCAACATGGTTGAGGCGGCATACAATGACGGAGAGCCTTGGCTGGCGGACCTGCTCACCTACCTGGACGGCAACCGAAAGCTCTTCGACGAGAAGGTCAATGCCATCCCCGGGGTCGCGTCGATGCCGCTCGAGGCGACCTATCTCGCCTGGGTTGACTTTTCGGGCACGGGTCTTGGCTACAAGGAGCTTGTCGAGCGCATCCAGAAACGCGCGGCCGTTGCGCCGAGCCACGGTCATACCTTCGGCAGCGGTGGCGAGCAGTTCATGCGTTTCAATTTTGCCTGCCAGAGATCCGTTCTCGAGGAGGCGCTGGACCGGCTGAAATTGGTGTTTTCCGACCTGGCAGGTTAACGGCCGGATCGGGCAACTGGTCGCTCCCGGGTCCTTTTCAGTTACTGGCGGGCTTGTCTTTCGCCAGAACTTCACCGACATTTGTCAACGAAGCCGGAGATTGCAGATGAGTTTCATGGTCCAACCGGCCGCACCTCCGCGGCTCAATCGCTGTCAGCTGTTCGGCCCCGGGTCGCGACCGGAGCTGTTCGAAAAAATGGCCCGATCCGATGCGGATGTCGTCAACATCGATCTCGAGGACAGCGTCGCGCCCGCCGACAAACCCTCCGCGCGAAAACTCGCCATCGATGCGATCGGCTCGATCGATTGGGGTTCGAAAACGCTCAGCGTTCGAATCAATGGCCTCGATTCACCTTTCTGGTACCGTGATGTCGTCGATGTCCTCGAAAACACCGGCGACAGGCTGGATCTCCTCATGATCCCGAAAGCCGGGACCGCCTCGGACATCTATGCCGTGGACGCCCTCGTGTCCTCGATCGAAGCGGCAACCTCCCGAAAGCGGAAAATCGGGTTTGAAGCCATCATCGAGACGGCCGCGGGCCTGATGAATGTCAACGAAATTGCGGCTGCCAGCCCGAGGCTGCAGGCGATCAGCCTGGGGGCGGCGGATTTCGCGGCTTCGATGGGGATGCAAACCACCGGGATCGGTGGGACGCAATCCAACTATTACATGATTTCGAATTCCGGGGACGATTCGCCGCGCTCGTTTCACTGGCCCGATCCCTGGCACGCCGCGACAGTCGCGGTTGTCGGGGCGTGTCGCACGCACGGCCTGTTGCCCGTGGACGGTCCATTCGGAGATTTTTCCGACCCGGACGGGTTTGTGGCCCAGGCAAAAAGGGTGGCAACCCTTGGAATGGTCGGCAAATGGGCCATTCATCCATCGCAGATCAAACTGGCGAATTCGGTCTTCACGCCTTCGGAAGAGTCCGTCGCCGAAGCGCGGGAAATCCTTGAGGTCATGGCCCAGGCAGAACGTGAAGGTCAGGGAGCTGCGACCTTCAAGGGCAAGCTTGTCGACATCGCCTCGATCAAACAGGCCCAAGTCATCGTGCGCCACGCCGAAATGATCGGTCTCTGAGATGGACCCATTAAACAGATCTGTGCTGAAGCCGAGGCCTCGGCCGGAAACCCGACCCGAAAAAGCCCTGCTCTTGAAGGAATCCGGATGACAGGCCCAGACCGGGCGAATCGAGGAAAGGGCGTGGAACGATTTGCATCATGATCAGGTTGAGGACATCATACACCGTTCAGGGAACGCCGCACCGGCGCAGTTTGTTCGTTCCTTCATTCGGCTCGGGATCGATCCTGAGCGTTCGTTGATTGGTCATGCAGCACTATCTCGAATTCGAAAAGCCGATAGCCGAGATCGAGGCAAAGGCTTCCGAGCTTCAATCCTTGACCCGCGAGACTTCAGACCTCGACCTGTCGGGAGAGGCGGACAAGCTCAACAAGCGCGCGGGGAAGTTACTGAAAGAAACCTACGCATCACTCGATCCCTGGCAAAAATGCCAGGTTGCCCGGCACCCGGAACGCCCCCATTGCCGCGAATACGTCAGCAATCTGTTCAACGAGTTCACGTCGCTTGCCGGCGATCGCAAATTCGCGGATGATCGCGCGATGATTGGCGGACTCGCACGGTTCGAAGACGAGCCGGTTGTCGTCATCGGTCACGAAAAGGGCCACGATACCCATACACGTCTTGAACACAATTTCGGCATGGCGCGGCCGGAGGGCTACCGCAAGGCAACCCGCCTGATGCAACTTGCGGATACCTTTTCGATCCCGATCATCACGCTTGTGGATACGCCGGGCGCTTATCCGGGAAAAGGCGCGGAAGAACGGGGCCAATCCGAAGCCATCGCCCGTTGCACCGAGACGTGCCTTCGGGTCAATGTCCCGATCCTGTCAGTAATCATCGGCGAGGGTGGATCCGGAGGCGCAGTGGCGATCGCGACAGCGGACCGGATCGCGATGCTCGAACATTCGATCTACTCCGTCATTTCCCCCGAAGGATGCGCGTCCATCCTCTGGAAAGATGCGGACAAGATGCGGGAAGCTGCCACCGCATTGAAACTCACTGCCCAGGATCTCGGAAAATTGGGAATCATCGACAAGGTTATTCCGGAACCTCTGGGTGGTGCCCAACGCGGGAAAAAAGAGACGATCGAAAGCGTCGGTGCCTGGTTGTCCGGTACGCTACGGCAACTGAAATCAAAGAAACGTCAAACCCTGCTCAAGGCAAGGCGCGAGAAGTTTCTCAAGATCGGTTCAGTCTGAGAACGACCACATGCGATCATCGTCGTATTCCGGCATCGCTGCTCCGACCGCGGTTTACCCACGAATTTGAACGCAGGAACGCACAGGAACGCACAGGAACGCGCAAGAATCCTCGCCTGTCGTTTCCAGTTCCCTCCAAGCAAATCACCGGAAACCCGGGCCCTCAACCACACACATACCATCAAAAGACGTGATCAACGGGCCATCGGTTTCGTGAACCTTCAATAAGGGACTTATAACGATGGGTTGACGGCGCGTCACGCCGCCAGCTTTCGATCAGTTTCACGGGTCACAGGGGTGGCCAGCGCCAACGCCCCTCGCCGTGCAGACACCCCAGTCCCCGAGGTCAAGATGTTGCGGGCCGCATTCAGGTCCGCATGGTCGGCATGGCCGCACGCCACGCATTCGAACTTCCGGTCGTTCCGGTTTTCAGGGTCAACGAACCCGCAGGCGTTGCACGACTGGCTGGTATATGCAGGGTTGACCTCGTTCAGTTCCAAGCACTTGTAACCGAGCATCTCCTTCACGGAGTGCCAGCCGGTGTTGAGTATCTCCCGGTGAGACCGGACTTGGCCTTCACCTTCGTGCCGGGGTTCTCGAGCGTGCCCTTTGCTGATCGCGTCATGCCCCGGGTGTTGAGCTTCTCGACAAACACCGTGCTTGCCCGGTTCGCGATCCGGCGGCTGACCTGGTCTGCCAGTTCCTGCGCCTGTTGGCCCGGTTTCGCTGGAGCCTCTGCAGCTGAGCCTGGTTCTCATGCGCCGCCGTGACCCCTTGCGCTGGCGGGCAAGCCGGCGCTGGTTGCGCCCGATCTTCGCATCAAGCCGGCCCGTGTCGGGCGCGGGGATGATCTCCGCCTCTCCGGTCGTGTCCACCACCGCCACCTGGCGGACGTTCATGTCCACGCCCGCCAAGACCCCGGTGTCGGGACGCTCCTCAGCCTCGACCTCGTAGCAGACGGTGACGTACCACTTGCCGGCGATCTTCCTGATCACGGCTTTCACCGGCTTGCCCTCGGGATACGGGACCCGCTTCCGCCGGATGCGCATGGGACCAACCCTCGGGATGGAGATCATGTCGTCCCTGATGGTGACGGCCTGGGGAATGGTGAAGGACGGCGTCGACCCGTGGCGGGACTTGAAGCGTGGATGTCCTGCATCGCCCCTGAAGAACGCCTTCCACGCATCGGCCTGGTACTTGAGCACGTACCGGGTGATGCTGAAGGAGGGCGGAAAGCCACGGGATTTCGTTGCGGAGCACGGTGAACTCCCTGCCGAGCGAGAAGAACGAAACCGACGGAGGCTTCTCCCCGTTGGCCTTCGCCTCCTCATGGGCGTCATTGTGCTGCCCCAGTATCGTGTTCCAGACGAAGCGGCAGGCGCCCGCCTGTCCGGCCAGGCACCGTGCGTTGGCCCTGGAGCCTGGCAGAAGCCGGTAGATGATGTTGCGGTACGTGGAAGTTTCGCTCACGCGGTCGGGCCTTCGGCACAAGGTTCGTCAGGTGCGGGAAAGGCTGGCTTCCCGTCACTTGATCACGACACGATCTGCCTGAATTGTCAAGGAATCATGATCATGAATCATCCAAGGTAAGGATCAAGCGTTCCCGATCCCTGCAACAGGTGAAATCGGTCGTAATGTGGTGGTGAAACCGCGCCGTCAACCCATCTATTTAAGCCCCAATCCGATCCATCGCTTCGTTGATCTCGGCTAGGCTCTCTGCGCGCTCTTTGATTGGCAGGTACGTCAGGTCGATATCAACCGACAGGCGGGGCAAATCACGATAGAAGAGGCTGATCGCGGTACCGCCCTTGAGCGCGAATACCTCTTCGCTCGCGACACAGGGGAACAAACGCACCAATAGTGCGACCTGGGCTTTGTAGGCCTCAAACGCCATCACCGCCCTCCGTTCTTGCAAATTCCTCCGGCACCATGATGCGATAACGCGGATGTATATTCCCGCCTTTGACCAAAGCGCGATCGCCACTCCCGAGGTTGAAGTCTTTAGGGTTCAACCGCTTGCGCCAGGCGTGATTGTGGCGTTCCGCAAACACGAAGAAGAGGCGCTTGACCTTGATCTTCTTGCAACTATGCAACAGCTCCGTGAGTGTCTTCGGGCGAAGTGTCGTCAAGCTCTCGAACACTATGTCGAGGTTATGGAAACTCTCATGGCCCGGCAATTCGTCCATGGCTTCCATGACAGCCCGTTCGGGTGCCGACATCCGCAATCGCCAGTCCCAAGGCAGGGTGCTTCCTGAATCTCTGTCGTCCATGGTGATGCCGAGAGACGAATCCGCGAACAACGACGTCTTGCGCGTCTTGATTGGCGCGTCCAGCGGCAATCTGCTGAGCCAATTTGGCATGGCCTCGCCATAAACCCAGATGGGGGCGTTGCCGCTCAGGCGCAGATAGTGATCGTGACCTTGCTGTGAGAGTGCAGTCCTGCCACCCACGTGGACGTCGTAGTGCATGATGTGCTGCATTGAGAGCAGGCAACTCTTCCAGCCAAGTGTGTTCGATGCGGATTCATTCGGTGTCGGGCGACGGAATACGCCGCGGTGAACGCGCTCAAGCCAGCCTCGCTTGACGTAGTCGCGAAAGGTTGCGTAAGCGACACCGTGCGAGGTGAGCCAGGTGGCATCGACGAGAAATCCCGCGGGCACCGCATTAAGGACTTTCTTTAGTTTTTCTGACCGTACAGTGTTCATGACGACCAAATTTGCAAACTCTTAAAGAAACTGCAATGAGATCTCTTTGGAAAGAATACTATTTCAGCGTCTATAACGCTGAAAACGATGGACAGTTAAATGCGGCCGGTAGGATCCGGTCTTGCACAAATTAAAAACGCAAGGAAGCGGCCATCATTGTTTCGCTGAATGGCTCAAGGTTTCTTCCGAAAGCCGGTCCGATGCCTGCTCGATTTCCCTTTCGATCCTGACCATGAATTCGTCCCGGAATAACCCCGGCGGAACGACCGACAGGTACTCGACGACTGCAAGCCCGGGCCGCCGCAACAAAGACAGTCGAGGCCAGAAATGCCCGACATTTGTCGCCGCCAGTATGCACGGCTTTTCGTGGCGATGATAAAGTATGAAGGCGCCGGCCTTGTAGGGTTTCCTGTCACCGGGACTAACACGTGTTCCTTGCGGATAGATGACCAACTGCGCGTCGGCGCCGGCTTCCTTCTCGACACCTTTGGACATCTGGTCAGTGGCGCGTGCACGGTTCTCCCGATGAATCGGTGTGCAGCCGATCCGCATGGCATAAAACCCGAACACCGGAATCCATGACAGTTCCCGTTTCATGATGAATTGGGGCCGGTCGAGGCTGACGACGTGCAGAATGACATCAAGGAAAGACTGGTGCTTGGAAACGACAGCGACGTCACCGGTCGGAATCCGTCCCCGGATTTCATAATCGATCCCGCAAAGGAATCGCAGCAACCAGAGGATTTGGCGGCAATACAGTTTAACGAACCAATAGGTCGCATCCCTGGACACGGCAGCGGCCGGGGCCGCGATGATCCCGAGAACCAGCATCCACGAATACATGATGGTGATAAAGACCAGGGACTTCACCAGGAGAAAAGCCTGGCTCATTTCAGAAAACACCCCCGTCGCCCGAAACATCTTTTGGGCCCGGGGGACCGTAACCCGAACAATTCATCACGAGATTTCCATCATAGACCTCATTGCCATGAAATAATGGTTTATGCATTTCGTCGACCCACATTCAACGCCTTGCACGAGCTATCGCAGTGACGACAATGCGCGGGGTTCTGAAGCGTAGCGGTGAATGGAAATGTCGGGACTTTTGAATGCGCACGAAATTCCTGGTGAACAAAATGCCTCGGGACAGGGCCTTGCCGAATTTCGGTGAAAACTCCTTTGACACGCGGAAGGATCAGGAGGAAATCCCACCGATGCGCTGCCCCTACAGAAAACCCGGTCTCCGTGGATGGGTCATGGATTGCGACGGCAACACGGTTGCCTTTCAACTGCCAGCAAAGCCCGTCGTGGGCGATTCACTACCGTCGTCGGCGAGACCTGAATGGCGTTCGCCGACGCAGGCCGGCCGTCGACAGCCTGAAATCTGCCCGTCGTCCTATCATTCAAACATTGCGCTGCCCATCATGCGGACCGAGCAGACGTTCGATACCCTCGGCTCAACGGAAATGCACCCAACGGACCCGACCGCCACGCAGTGAGACTTTCCCCTTCAGCCACATGGCTTCCCTTTCCATTTTGGACTGCAGCGCAAACAAGATAGTAGGGAAAAAAACAGAGCCTAAATTGACGAAGTTCCGGCCGCACTCGAAAGAACTGGCATTTTGAAATGCGAACTGCCGCAATCCGTGCGGAATGGTGATCCGGTTCCTGCCTCCGTGCGATGATGCGAATTCGGGGTGTGGTTCAATGGTTGTTTGTGCAGCGTTACAGATGTGCATAGAGCATTTTTTCGCGGCGCTGCGTATTGCCTCATAAGAAATTTTATGACAAAAATATTTCATGAGATACGCTAGAGGCAAGAATGCGCAAGACCGAAGCTTCGGCAGAAATGGAATCAGGCACCGTTCTGGGTAAGGCAGTGTTTCGTGCGTCACAGGCTCTCGGGCTGACCGGGGCCGAACTTGCGACCGTCATCGGCGTCAGCCCTGCCTCGATTTCGCGCCTGATTTCGCGCCTGATGACGGGAACTATACTCTGCGCGGCAAACCGTTTGAGCTTGCAGCGTGTTTGGTTCGTGTGTTCCGTTCGCTCGATGCCATCGTTCACGGGGACGGCAAATCAATGAAGGCCTGGATGATCAGCCGGAACACACACCTTAACGCGGTCCCGAAGGACGAGGTGAAGTCCGCACAGGGCCTTGTTCGGGTGATGAACTATCTCGATGCCGCCAGAGCTCCCCTATAAACCATACGAGAATGAAGTGTGGCGATTGGTCGAGGCACAGCACATTGTCTCGACCATGAAACTCGTCGATAGCCGTGAAGAACAGGAGATCCTGGAGGCCATACTGGAGACCACAAAACCTCCGCTCCCTCCTGAGTGCCGGCACCTCCACTACCTGCTCGGTACGCCATTCCGATATGGCCGGTATCCGAGGGATTCACGTTTTCGGCGAACTGGCGAAAGTCCCGGAGTGTTCTACGGCGCGGAGGACCCGATGGCTGCAGTCGCAGAGACCGTTTGGCACAGGCACGATTTCTTCAAGGGTTCGCCGGGTACACCGATTCCCGAAGTACCGGGGACCTATACCGCATTCTCCGTACCGGTTCAGTCTCCGTTGGCAATCGACCTCACTGAGCCGCCCATGTCTTTTGAGGGCGCCCGTTGGACCGACCCGGACGACTACGACGCCTGCCTCGACCTGGCGGACCGTGCCCGCGAGGACGGATGTGAACTGATACGATACACGTCCGTCCGTCACCCGGCGGCTTCGCCGAACATAGCTGTGCTGACGTGCCAGGCATTTGACAGTTCAGAACCCGATCAGTTCCAGACATGGCACATCCATCTGCGACCCGGTCGGACGCAAATTCGGCGCGAGCATCCAATGATGTCCGCAGAATTCAGGATCGGCGAATACAGGCTTGAGTTCATTTGATGGTGGGTTGGTCGACACCGTATTCCCTAACGATACAATTGGACTGAAATTGCCTCAGCATGATCGATGGAGTGACTGACGGATAATCGAAGAAACAAGTCCTGTCTCAGATCAAATCCACCGAGTTTTCCCGGTTCGGCGACGGTCTGTCATTCTTGACGGCGCTGCCGGCGGCACGGAATCAGTCCGGGGATGTCCTGCCGAAGCTGGCATCGGAGGTGGGTTTCGTTGAGAAGGATACCGAAAAAAAAAGGAGTTCCGGTCAGCGGGCAACCGTCAAGGAAAACAGCCGTAGCGCGCGGCCTAACCGGTTCTCGCGGCTCGCATGATTCCCGAAGCATCTCTCTGCAAAACTCGTTCGCTGTCTTCCCGGCCGATCCATTTCAAACTCACGACGGCAGAATGGCGGCTCAGGTTCGCACCGCCTTCGCGCTACCGTTCTCTTCCCAATCGTCCCACCCCCGGAATCCAAGCGGCGTGTCCCGGTCAAGACCCTTCAGCCGTTCTTCCCACGACTTCAGATACAGGATGAGGCGGCGATTGTTACGATCTTCATCCGAATGGACATAGCCGTGCCCCTGGATGCCAAAGGCCACAAAGGGCGGCAAGACGAGAAAGCCCATATAGTGAAGCGAATAATGGGTCGACCAGAGAATCTGCTCGATGTCTCCGCCACGGGAGCCGCGCCCGAACGCGGTTTCGGGGGCTCCGACCGTAACGGAGCACACTGCCTTCCTGCCTCGGAAATAACCACGATCGTAACGCATTTCGCTGGTATAGAGGCCTCCACTCACAAAGACCCTGTCGAACCATCCCTTGAGAATGGCCGGCTGGCTGTGCCACCAGACCGGGAACTGAAACACGACAATCTCCGCAACCTCCAAACGCGCTATCTCGTTCCGAACGTCATGGGGCAACGTGTTTGTTTCGAAGGAGTGGCGCTGCTCGCCCAAGGGAGAGAAACAGCGTCATTACCGCGGTTCGTGTAGTGTTCCGGACGTTCGCATGGATCGAAATCCTGGCGATAGAGGTCGGAGATCTCGACGGAAAACCCCTGCTTCCGCAATGTCGTCCTGGCCACCTCGGTGAGCGCCGCATTGAAGGACGCAGGCTCCGGGTGGCAGTGGACGATCAGTACATGCATGGGGGTGTCCCTGAATTGGACTACGGTTCCGCCACATTCTATGATACCCGTTTACGCAATGCTATTTGGTATAGTTGAAAGGAAGTATTGCAAAAATGTACAACCAGCTTTCCTGGGACGACATGTGCCTTGTGCATGCCATCGCAGACGCCGGAACGCTCTCCGGTGCGGCGCGTACGCTTCATGTCAGCCATCCTACCGCGTTCCGGAGGTTGAACAGGCTCGAGCAAAAGATGGGGGTGCGTTTTTTCGATCGAGCCCGTCACGGTTACACCGCGACGGTGGCGGCCGAGGAAGTATCCGAACTCGTACGACTGTTGCGAAATGACATTCTGGCGGTTGAGCGCCGGATCTCCGGTCGAGACTTGCGACCATCGGGAACGCTGCGGATTACCACAACCGATACGCTGCTGTTCGGCTGGCTGTTGCCGGGCCTGCGGGAATTCCGCAGTGCATTCCCCGACATCCGACTTGAACTGGTGGTTTCCAACGATGTCTTCAGTCTTTCCAAGCGGGAAGCTGACATAGCGGTGCGGCCGGCCCACATGCCGAGCGAAAGTCTCGTCGGCCGAAAAATCGGAACCATTGAACAGGCAGCATACATGGCGACGTCGCTGGCCGCCCAGGCCGACGACATCGAGGCGATGGCCTCCATCGACTGGATCGGCCCAGACGAAAGCATGTCATATCCGGCATTCGACCGCTGGCTTGAGCAGGAGGGCCTCGCCGAGCGGTGTCGAATTCGCGTGAACACGGTGTATGGGATGCTCTCCGCCGCAAGGGCAGGGCTCGGTTTGTCCGTGTTGCCCTGTTATCTCGGCGAAAATGACGCTCAGTTGCGCCGCGTGGGCGGAGCAATCCCGGCGATGGCCACGGATCTCTGGATGCTTACACATCCCGATCTCCGCAAGGCAAAGCGCATCCGCGTTTTTCTGGACCACGTTGCGGGCTTTGCAAAGACATCGCAATTCGGAGTGGTGAAATAGGGCGGCCCAGCACACGACGCCGGAACAGGCCGGGCAAACACGCGCACGCCGCACGCCGTCCTGGGCAGTCGACCGCATCAGTTGTCCCCGTCTTCAATGGCCATGGGTTGTCGGTCTCGCTCGCCTTCAAACGGTCTGAAACCTGCTCGACCGCTTCGCCGAATTGGCGGCAAGGATCGCCCTCGAGATTGTGGAATTGCACCTCGATGTCGTGCTTTACCTGCCCGATCTCGTCGGAGACGAACTGCGCGTCTGAGCACGCCCGTCGTATCGGGATAACATGAAGAGGATGGCACCTTTTTCGGAGACCCGGTTGTCAGCTCCTCCAGGGATCTGCCGTTGGTGGCTTGACGTCACTTGGAAAGACCTTCGAACACATTTACTCTCGTATCGCGAGATGAGACCAAAAAAGACAGATTGCGGCAAAAAACTGTCGTTGTTTGGTCCGCCATCCATCACGCCAGGGCAAACAGACCCGGAAGTCGAAAACTCGTGAAAAAGACCGCAAATCCTGAAGGCGCGGGACCCGAACCGAACCAGGGTTCCGAGGTCGTGCATGAGCGTAACGACATGACCGCCGGCGATCATGTTCACGACCGCGTCTATCGTCGACTTCCCGAAGACATCAAGAACATCCTTCGACAGGAGGCCAAATTCTCGGGGGCCAATTTTCCGGGCGAGGATCCGGATCAGGTCGATACCGGGAAGAGCCCCAAAACCCAAGACACGGGTTCTTCACGGTCCAGGGGATGGTTCAGGCTCGGATTCGCCCTGTCGGTTTTTTGTGCTTGCCTGCTGGCCCTGGTTTACAGGCACGGACAAGTGATCAGCGAACATTTTCCGGCGCTGGAGGCCGGCATCGCCAGTTATTCCGAAATCGTCGAAAGGGGACGCCGTGAAATCGAGGCGACATTTTATTGGCTTCCGGAATTCATCGATCGCCTGACCCGGGCGCTTCAGGGAATCGCGCGATGATTTCCGCGGCAAGGTGGCAGGACAGGCTCCGGGCAAGGCGTGACGTCATGTCGCCGCGCATCCGGCGGTAACAGGATTGCGCCACAGTGTCGCATTTCGATTGCTGTCCTCTTCACGGGAATTGCCTCGCGTGACTCCGTCAAGTATGTCACCGCTCAGCAGGTTTTTTTCTAGACCGGACAGGTCTTTTGGCCGTTGCGCCTGAACCCCGTTTCGGGGCGAGAAACGTCGATTCCGCCAGATCGCGTTCGAACGACGGCCTGTTCGCTCAAGCGGCGGGAAGGCAGGCGCCGGTGTCACTGGCAGGAGAAGCATTCACATGAAATCAAGTTATCGCGTCGTTGTCATTGGAGGAGGCGTCGTTGGCGCTTCCGTGCTCTATCACTTGGCGAAATTCGGGTGGCGGGACGTCGCGGTCATTGAGCGATCGGTCTTGACGGCCGGTTCGTCCTGGCATGCGGCGGGCGGAATCCATGCCCTGAACGCCGATCCGAACATGGCGGCCCTCCAGGCCTATACGATCGACCTCTTGTCCGAGATCGAAAGGGAGTCCGGCCAGGATATCGGTCTCCACATGACGGGCGGCGTAACTTTCGCTTCTGCCGAGCCCCGCTGGGAATGGTTGCAGGCTACCTACCGGATATTTCAGACGATCGGCATCGAAGACTGTTACCTGATGACCCCGGATGACGTGCGCGAGCGATGCCCGATCATCGATATCGACGGGGTCATTGGCGGCCTCTGGGCGGACCGGGAAGGATATATCGACACGACCGGAACCGTTCACGCCTACGCGGGCGCTGCGCGCAAGCATGGCGCGGACGTCATCGAGCACAACCGCGTCGTCGAACTCGAGCTGAGACCGGATGGCAGCTGGAACGTGATCACGGAACGGGGAACCGTCCACGCGGAGCATGTCGTCAATGCAGCCGGCCTGTGGGCGAAGCAGGTCGGCCGGATGGCGGGGCTGGACTTGCCCTTGTCCCCGCTCGCCCATCACTATCTGGTCACTGAAGAGATCCCCGAAGTCGCCGCACTCGATTTCGAGTTGCCGATGACCATCGATCTCGAAGGCTTCACCTACATGCGCCAGGACCAGAACGGTATCCTGATCGGGATCTACGAGATCGACCACCAGCACTGGAATATCGACGGCGCACCCTGGGATTACGGATTCGACCTCATCCAGGAGGACCTCGACCGGATCGAAAACGAACTGGTCATGGCCAACCGGCGCTATCCCGTTCTCGGGAGAACCGGAATCAGGAACTGGGTCAATGGCGCATTCACCTTTTCGCCCGACGGCAATCCTCTCGTCGGCCCGGTGCGCGGCCTGAAAAACTACTGGCTGGCATGCGGCGTCATGGCCGGATTCCTCCAGGGCGGAGGCGTGGGCAAGACACTTGCGGAATGGATCATTCACGGCGAGCCGGAAAGCGACGCCTGGTCGATGGATATCGCCCGCTACGGCTCGTTCACATCGAACAGGGAGTACATTCGCCAGACGACCGGGCAGTTCTACTCGCGGCGGTTCGTCATGACGTATCCGAACGAACAGCTGCCGGCAGGGCGCCCGCTTCGCAAGGCGCCTGCCTACGAAGGAATGAACGGCGCCGGCGCCGTGTGGGGATGCAGCTGGGGTCTCGAAGTGCCGCTCGTATTTGCCCCTCCCGGTTTCGTCGAAACCCCCACCCTCAGGCGATCGAACGCGTTCTCGATCGTCGCAGAGGAATGCCGCGCGGTTCGCGAACAGGTCGGACTCCTGGATATTTCCGGGTTCTCCCGGTTCGAAGTCACCGGAAGCGATGCGCGGGCCTGGCTCGACCGGGTCACGGCGGGCCGATTGCCGCCGCCCGGGCGCGTTGCGCTCGCACCGATGCTGGGACCCGACGGCCGGCTCAAGGGTGATCTGACCGTGTTCAACTGGGGCGATGGCGCCTGGTGGATCATGGGCTCCTACTACCTCCGGGAATGGCACATGCGCTGGTTCACCGATCACGTAAATCCGCACAAGGAAGACGTCCGCATCGCGGACATTTCGGAGTCAATCGTCGGGTTTTCATTGTCCGGCCCCGATTCCCGGCAGGTTCTCGCATCGCTTACGCATGAAGACATCACCAATGCCGGCATGCCGTTCATGTCATGCCGGATTATGGATGTCGGCCTGATCCGGGCGCGCGTCGGCCGATTGTCGGTCTGCGGTGAACTCGGGTACGAAATCAACTGCCACGCCTCGGAACATGTCGAGCTCAGGCGCATTCTCCTGGCGGCCGGCGTTGAATTCGGGCTCAGGGAAATCGGGTACTACGCACTGAATTCACTTCGGCTGGAGAAAAGCTTCGGAATCTGGTCCGCTGAATACACTCAGAGGTACACCGCCGGCATGACCGGTCTCGATCGCTGGATCGACCATTCCAAGCCGGACTTCATCGGCAAGGCCGCCGCGCTCAGGGAAAGGGAGAAAAACGCCCCCCCGGAACGGCTGGTTACGCTCGAAATCGATACGCGTGACGCTGATGCGTCCGGCTTCGAGCCGGTTTGGCAAGGCGACCGGAGGATCGGCTTCATCACGTCGGGCGGATACGGTCACGTGGTCGGAAAGAGCCTCGCCATGGCCCTGGTCGAGCCCGCGTTTGCCGAAACCGGCACCGAGGTCTCGGCCCATGTCGTCGCGGAGAAGTTTCCCGCACGGATCATCGCGAGGTCGCCTTATGACCCGGCCGGAAAGGCGATGCGCATGTGACCGCTCCCCGCCCTGAAGGATGGGGCTTCCTGCTTCTCAGGTTTTTCGGTCGGTTGTGCCCGTCTTGCGCAGAAGCCTCCACAGGCAGGGACGGCCAGACCGCTCACGATGTTAGTATTGATTCAATGACTGTTTACATTGAATCAATCGATTGGAGAAATATTGATTAAATGGATAATTTTTTTTTGGATATCGAATCTGGTCCGCGTGAAAAACGCCAGGGCCAAATGCTGGACTCGACGGGAGACAACGCATTGGATAGGGCATTCCGGGCTAAGGGTGTGTTTTGGCGAGGTAATTTACACGGCCATTCGAACAACTCTGATGGTGCGCTGCATCCCGAGGCAGTGTGCAAGCTGTACCGAGACCAAGGATATGACTTCATTTCGCTCACCGACCACTTTCGCGAGGTCTACGGCTATCCGGTCACGGATACGCGGGCGTATCGGGACGAGCATTTTACCACGATACTGGGTGCGGAACTGCATGCCCCGCGCACATCGAGAGGCGCAATTTGGCACATTTTGGCTGTCGGTCTGCCGCTCGATTTCCCGCCGCCAGACGAAACCGAGCAAGGGCCGGAATTGGCTCAGCGTGCGTCTGACGCCGGCGCATATGTGGCCATCGCACACCCCCACTGGTACCAGCTTCAGATTGAGGATGGAGAGGCGTTGCAGGTTGCAAATGCCGTCGAAGTGTACAATCATACCAGCCAGGTGAATACGGACCGCGGCGACGGGCTCGTCTTTTATGATACGATGCTCAGTCGTGGGCACCGACTACACTGTATCGCGGTCGACGACAGTCACATCAAAGTCGACGACACGTTTGGCGGCTGGGTGATGGTCAAATCGGAACAGAATACTCCGGAAGCAATTTTGGCAGCTCTCAAGGCGGGAGCGTTTTATTCCAGCCAGGGACCCGAAATTCACCAAATCGCGTTTGAAGATGATCATGTCGTCATCCGATGCTCCCCCGCCGAAACCGTAATGCTTCTTGGGCCCGTATCAAAGAACGTGCGCGTTCATGGCCGCAATCTGACGTCAGCGAAGCTGGCGTACAAGGATTTCGTGAACGAGTGGTGCCGGGCCGTTGTTGTGGACAAATCCGGGCGCAGGGCCTGGTCAAATCCACATTGGTTTGGGTGAGACTCCTGACGCACAACAGGTTAGTCTTGCCGACATTTCCAGGAGGAGAACAAATGTACAGAATGTTAGTCGCGACGGCGGTGGGGTTTGGCTTGCTGACCTCCACTGTCGCAGCAAAAGAACTCAGGATTGCCGTGTCGACACATATTTCGAATATGGATGTGCAGGATCAAACCGGAAACAACGGTGCGCCCATGATGTATCAACCATATGAGACATTGATTGAGCGCGACAGCTTTTCCAGTCCCTTGACGTTCAAACCGGGTTTGGCGACCGAGTGGAAGCAGATCGAACCGACGGTTTGGGAACTCAAGCTTCGTGAAAATGTGAAAATGCACGACGGGACGACGATGGATGCCTACGATGTGGAATTCTCACTGGACCGCGTCTTCAACAAGGAGCCGGAGTTTGCATCCGCCTGGGGTCGTTGGTTCTACAACTTCAAGGACGCGGAAGTCGTCGATCCGTTGACCGTGCGAATTCACACGATCAAGGAAGATCCGCTGTTTGAAGTCATGATGTCGGCCCGGACGTCCGGAATTACCTCAAAGGAACACTATGATTCCATGACCTGGGAGGATGCTTCTCAAATCGCCATTGGTACGGGGCAGTACAGGGTCACAGAATTCGTTGCAAGAGATCTCGCCGTGATGGAGCGGTTTGACGATTACTGGGGCGAACCGGCACCGTTGGACAAGATCACCTTCAAGTATGTGAAAGAGGTCGCGAGCCGGGTCACCGGTCTGGTCAACGGAGAGTTCGACTTGGTCACCAACATTCCCCCGGACCAGGAAGCCGCGATGCAACAGCCTGGCCTCAAGATAAAGGGCGTGACTTGGCCCATGTTCCATGTTTGGATCATCGCGCAAAACAACCCGCCAACTGATGACCCCAGAGTGCGAAAAGCGCTGCGGTTGTGCACCGACAGGCAGGCTCTTGTCGATGGCTTGTGGGGAGGCAAAGCGCACGTCCCGATGGCACACCAGTTTTCGGAATATGGTGAGCCTTACTACATGCCGGGGTTGGACTTGATAAAATTCGATCCAGAGCAAGGCAAGGCGCTGTTGGCGGAAGCAGGCTACAACGGTGAAACGGTGCTCGCGCAATTCCCGAGATCGTACTATCTCTATGGTGATCTCGCCGCTCAGGTCATTCAGCAGCAATGGGCTGACTGCGGGGTAAACCTCGAATTGGAAGAAGTGGACAGCATCGACTACGACATCGTCAACGTGCGCGCATGGTCCAACCCGATGTACTACCCGGATCCACTCGGAGCGATGGACACGCACTGGTCGATTTACTCATGGGTCGGGCAACGCAATCTTTGGACACCCACTCACCCGGACTGGGCGCCTACGTATGAAACGGCGCGCTTCTCGACCGATGTCCAGGCCCGAAAGGATGCCTACCTGAGATTGCTGGAAATCAGCGAGGACGAGTCCGGCTGGCTCCTGATGTATGAGCCGCATGAACTGTACGGCATGGTAGAGGGATTGGATTTTGAAATTCCGATCGCTCAACGACCATATGTCTTGCCTCTGCGGGCCGGCGAATTCACGTTCGACAACTAGTATCCGGTACCTGGAAAATCGAGGCGCAGGGCGGGTCGTCTAAGCATGGCCCGCCTTGCCGTTAGTGGGGGAATAGCTGGATATATATCAGGACGAATAGTCAGAGCATTCCTGACAATGTTCGTCGTCCTGCTGATTTCTTTCATAGTCGGACGACTTTCAGGAACTCCCTTCGAGATCATGTTTCCTGACGGCCTGACCGTCGAACACCAAATTGCATTGGAAAAGAAGTTCAAGCTGGATTTGCCCATGCATGAGCAGTTCAGACTGTATGTCACACAGATTTTCAAGGGCGATTTTGGCCGGTCTCTATATACCGGAGAAAAGGTCTGGGCAATGTACGCCCTTCGCATGCCGGCCACCTTGGCGGTCGGCAGCCTTGCCCTGCTCGTTGCGATCATAATTGGCCTGCCTTTGGGAGCTCTATCGGCGCTCTACCGGAAGAATATCGGAGTAACAGGGGCTCTGCTCCTGGTGTTTCTGGGTTATGCCGTGCCGCATTTCGTGATCGGCATAGGCCTGATACTGCTGTTTGGATACATCTTGCAGATCTTGCCGGCCACGGGCCTTGACACCTGGCGTCATTTCGCCCTCCCAACCATCACTTTAGCCATTCCGATGATTGCTGTATTGGCGCGCTTCATGCGCGCTGCAATGCTGGACGCGATCGGGCAAGACTATGTTTCAACCGCCACTTCCAAGGGTTTGACCGACGCGCACATCGCCAGGAATCACATTTTTCGCAATGCCCTTGTTCCCATCATATCAGTCGTGGGCCTGGAGATTGCGGGTTTGCTGAACGGCACCATATTTGTCGAAACGGTTTTTTCGTTGCCCGGCGTGGGAAGAATATTGATCGGCGCTGTCGAGCAAAGAGACTATCCAGTCCTGCAATTCGGCTTGATCGCATACTCACTGATTGTGGTTACGGTAAACCTTATTGTCGATTTGCTCTATGTTGTCGCTGATCCCAGAATTCGACTGGAAAAATAGATGAGCCAAATTTCACCATTTCCTGTCAGCAGTTCGTTTTGGAAGTATCTCCAAAACATCAAGCCAGACCGAGTATGGGTCTGCAGCGTTTTGCTCTTGGGAATCGTGCTTCTTGGTATTCTTGCGCCAGTCATCTCTCATATCGAACCAACCACGGTCAATCTGCTGGAAAGGTCCAAACCGCCGGTGTGGTATGAAGGCGGCAGTTGGAACTATCCTCTGGGAACAGACAATTTGGGCCGTGACATGCTGTCTCGTTGTTTGCATGGTATCCGAACGAGCTTTGCCATAGCGACTCTGGGACTCATCTTTAGCGCCATCCTCGGCATTACCATCGGAATTGTTGCGGGATTGCTTGGCGGGTATACCGATGAATTCCTGATGTTCATTACGGATGTTTTTATCACCATACCCAACCTTCTCTTGCTCCTGGCGGGAATCGTTTTGTTGGGAACCGAGATTTGGGTCCTGATCGTGATGATTGGGCTCATCCGCTGGGAAGCCTATGCAAGGATTGTTCGTGGGCAGGTCATGGCCCTCCGCGAATTGGGTTTCATTGAGGCGAGCCATGTCCTTGGGGGATCCCGTTTGAGGATCGCGGTAACGCATGTCCTTCCGAACCTGATATCACCTCTTACCGTCATCCTTACGTTGAGTTTTCCATCTGTACTCTTGATGGAAGCGGGACTTTCCTTTTTGGGAGTCGGGGTGCAGCCCCCAACGCCCTCGCTAGGACGCATGATAGGCTCCGGCAGGGACTATCTTCTGGACGCCTGGTGGATTTCCGGGATGCCTTCCATCGTCATCGTATCCATCACCATGCTGTTCCAGCTGATCGGCGACGGACTTCGCGACAAGTTGGATGTACGCCTCGATGGCTGACCCGAACAGTAAAGGGAGATTGCTCCTGTCCGCGCGGGACGTGAACGTCAGCTTCGAAGTATCAAATGGAATTGTCGAGGCCGTTCAAGATTTGAACCTGGACATCTTCGCTGGAGAGACTCTGGCTTTGGTCGGGGAGTCCGGATCAGGCAAGTCTGCGTTTGCCAAGTCAATTCTGGACATGCATCAGCCCCCATTCACACGCCGGAGATGCGTGATCCAGGGCGACATTGAATACCACCGTGCGTCAGGTGTTCTCCAGCTTGTCGGTGCAGATGGCAAGACAATGCGCGCGGTACGAGAAAAGGAGATCGGGATGATCTTTCAGGACGCCATGTCCTCGCTCAACCCCGTCATCAGGCTTGGCAAGCAAGTCTACGAGGCCCTTTCCTATGTCCCGATTGACCCGTCCAGTCGCTGGCTCAAGGTCTCTGGAATTCTTGATGAAGTGGGATTGGGGGGAAAGCGGTATGCCCGCTCGTTTCCCCACCAGCTGTCTGGCGGCCAGCGTCAAAGGGCGATGATCGCAATCGCTGCTGTCCGGACCCCGAGCTTGCTTATCGCGGATGAGCCAACCACCGCGTTGGATGTAACAGTTCAAGCGCAGATATTGAGTTTGCTCAAGCGGGTACAAGTTTCCTCGAACATGTCCATGTTATTCATAACCCATGATCTCGGAGTGGTTCATGATGTCGCCGAAAGAGTGGCCGTCATGTGCGCAGGCCGAATCGTGGAGTTGGGAAATGTCTCGCAGGTTTTCCGTGACCCGCAGCATGCCTATACTAAGTCTCTACTCGAGAATCGTCCAGGCCCCACGCGCAAGCGCAAGGCCAAGGTGGCCACCGCTTAGATGCCTGACAGGATAAAAAAACACGCGGTTGCACGCGGTTGCACAAGCATGCAAGTCTGAAGAGATGAAATCGTTTGTTGAACTCAGCGACGTGAAGGTGAGTTACAGTGGCGGTCTCTTGCATCGCGCACCGAAAGTCGACGCGCTTCGGGGCGTTTCAATCCACATGAATCAGGGAGAACGCCACGGTTTGGTCGGAGAGTCCGGTTCCGGAAAGAGTACCCTCGGCAGGGTTATTCTCGGTCTGGAACGGCCAAGCCATGGATCCGTTTCGGTGGCCGGGTTCAATCCTTTTGCGCTGCCCAAGTCTGAGAGGCACGAATTCCGTCGTCGGGTGCAACTGGTTTTCCAGGACAGTCTTGCTGCCTTTAATCCCAGGCTGACAATCGGCAAGTCTTTGGGCGAAGGCCTGGAAATTCATAATATTTGCAAATCGAGCCAGCGATCCGACAGAATTGCGATGCTACTGGAGACGGTTGGACTACCTCAGGAATTCGCCGATCGGTTCCCGCACCAGGTCTCCGGAGGCCAGCGCCAGCGCGTAAATATCGCGCGCGCGCTATCCGTTGAACCCGACGTTCTGGTTGCAGATGAACCGGTATCCGCGCTCGATGTCTCCATTCAGGCGGAAGTCCTTGATCTTTTTGAGGACCTTCAGCGAGAACTCAATCTGACAACGCTCTTCATTTCCCATGATTTGAACGTGATTCACGAAGCGAGTGATTACCTTTGGGTTTTGAAAGACGGCGAGATCGTCGAGAAAGGCGCGACAAAGCAGATATTCTCTGGTCCCGAGCACGAGTACACGAATTTGCTTCTGGGCAGCCTTCCGGGGCAGGGTCTTCAGGCTGCGTATTGACCGCAGACCCGCAAGCCCGGATTGTTCACAAAGGGGGGTTCGTAACCGTTCAGCGACGGTGTGATGGCCTTACTGAGATTTCACTGATTGAGTGTTCTTTTCCTGTCTTTTCTGAGCGGACGGAGCCAGATGACCTTTATCGGTTTTCCGAATTCCTTCCCTGTGTCGTAACGCCCGCGTTAGGCCTCGGTCTCATGGCACACCACTTCGATATTGTGTCCGTCGGGGTCGAGAACAAAGGCCGCATAGTACCGCCCACTATACTGAGGACGTAGTCCAGGCGGTCCATTGTCCTGTCCTCCAGCGCCAAGAGCGGCGCAATAGAACGCGTCGACCTGATGTCGGCTCTCGGCTGCAAATGCGATGTGTAGGTGCGCGGGCTTCTCTTCCGTTTGGTACAGGCATAGGGAACTCGTGCCTGTTGGTTGACTAAGTTCAGCACCGTTTGGCGGCCAATCCGTGACCACAGTCACTCCAATTGGCTCAAGCGCCTGCACGTAGAAGGCTCTGCTCAGCGCAAAGTCGCGAACGCCAAACTTTATATGATCAAACACGAGTGCCCCCTGTCTTACTTCGCCCAAAGAGCGGTAGCGTTCTACATGGCCTAAACAATGAATAGCAGGCAAATCTGCCTGATAATGAGATATCGGAGGCTTTTTCATGCAAATTTGCCATGTGAAATGTCATCGCCCGGAGGCGGTCGCACCTCGATTCATGGGCTCGGTACATAGCACAGACCTCGGAGATCCTTATCGAGAAACAACGTCGACGGCACGGCCGGCGCCGTTCGGTGTTGACCTGAAAATGCCGAGCCCAATGCCGCGGTCGGCGGCGGCAAGAACCAGCACCCACAGAATGAATGAAGCCAGTGCAGCGATGAGCAGCGGAACTACGAGGCGCTTGGGGCACTTCGTTCGCGCATACTGCTGCGCGAACCCGAATTGGTGGCTCTTGAGGTCGCGAATGATCACCTCGATCCGCATACGCTGGGCGTAGATGCGTTTGATCCGGGTACCGGCGCCAAGGTGATGCGGCAGCGGCGTGGCGAGCAACCACGGGGTTTGGTGCATTTGTCGATTCTTCGCGCGACAGGTTCGGCGCTTGCGAGGTCGGCCCGGCCGACAACGAAAGGCGCGCACCAGATACAACCGGCCCCAGTACCGGTGACGGCGCGACAGACACCGCACGCCGACATGGCGCACACGCGCCGAGGCCTCTCGGTACAGCGAATGGATGAAGCACCAGCGCCCCGTTTCCGGTCGCAAGTACTTGATGCGAATTCGAATCCGCCCGACCCAGTCCCATCCAAGCTCCTCGACATCGCGAATCCACGGACCGCGGAATCCCGCATCGGTCCGGCGGCCCTCGGCAGAACAGATTGCAACTGATGCAGGAATCGCCGGTGGGTCCTGGCATTGTTGTACGACCGCATCGCATGCACTTCTTCGTAGATCGAAATCGCTCAGCCCTTCACCGGCACCGCCGCTTTGAGGATGAGTTGCTTGTGGGTCCGCGCGCTGTCGGCCAAATCGACGAGAATCACAGGACGCGCGACACCACCCAGTACCGTCCTCGCCAAGGCGCCAAAGACGCCGTCTCGTTCCCGATGCAGGTGACGATTGCCGAGCAATCGGTCCACCGCCTTGATGCGGTGCTTGACGAAGGCTCGGCCCCCACAGTGACCTCCCGAAGGTGTCAGTGCGAGCCTGCCATCGCTGAGCAGCGCGTCGACAACCCGAGGAGAGCGTGCGTCAAAGGTCGACCCTTCGTCCTTCGATACCCGGACGCGATAGGTCGAGATCATCCCCGACCAGCGGAGAGCAACGCGATGCCTCGAGAATCCCGAGCGGCTTTGCCGGATCGCCCGCAACCAGCGCCATGACTACGGTCCGCGCCGGTCCGCTTCAGGCCTTTCTTCGGCCAAGCGGCGCACAAGAGCACGCAGCAGTTCCCGGTCGGTTTCGAGAGCCGTCAATCTCGAACCGCTTGATTCCACGCTGCGCCAGACGTGCACGGTAATTCCTGGTCACCCTTTGTCGAACGGCAGTACTCACGGTCGGTTTCCGTTTCATGGCCGGCCACATGTGCCGAGCTACTTTTCCGGCAAGCAAACGACAAAGGTCTTGACCAAAGCCCGTTTTTTTTGCCGCCTTCGACCGACTTTGCCGACAGCCCAGCTTCAGACTTTCCGTGACTTCTGCTGGATTCCCGGTGCGTATTCCTCGCCGGCCCGGCATTTCATGACGATGTTCGTCCTGCCGTGGGAAACGTCCTTTCGCATCCATAAGAGGCGAAACTGTCCAGATTCTGCCGGTTGCACTGCATCTGCCAACTGGTTCCGGGCAGCACGGCGGAAACACAGGGATACGTACTCCGGAGAACGGCCGTTTTCTCGTTTTCCTCGATCGCGATAGCCACCAGGCCGGCAACCGTTCCCCCTTGCCGTTCGACCAGTCGGATCGCACCGTCCATCGTACCTCCGGTCTCGACCCATTGGTCAACGAGAAGCACCCGTGTGCCCGCATCGAATGCGGGAATCCGCATCTCGAGCTCCTGCGTGCGGCGGGAATAGTTCGTGAACGTCACGTGGTCGGTTTCGACGCAGAGCTTTCCGGCCTTCCTGATCGGGAGAATCCCCCTGTTCAGCCGCGACGCGATCGCGGCCGCAAGCACGAAACCCATCGCATCAATCCCGGCGACAACGTCAATCCCGTCACCGTCGAGTTCCGAAGTGAGATCGTCCAGAAGATCGCCGAAGGCCGCGGAGTTTATGTAGATCGACGTGGGGTCCAGCCAGGCGAACTGCGGCCCCTTGGTATTCGGCGACATGAGGGGCAGGTACCAACGATCGCCGCGCGGCCCTTTCTGTTCGTTCAAGTTTCTTCTCCGTATCTGCATGCGATTGCCATCAGCTCGTCAAGGCGGCCGGGGTCGAAATTGTAGAAGTCACCCGCGTAGTTGATTCCGGTCGCAACCAGGAAACAGTCGACCAGCGTCGCGTAATCGGAAACATTTTCCGGAGTCACGCCTGACGCCAGGGCAAGCGGCCGGTCACCGACACCTTTGCGGAAATCGGAGACCTTGCTGACGTCCGCCGCATGACCCGTCGCGGCGCCGGAGGTCGTGACCACGTCCATGTAAGGTGCTGCGGTCCGCGCGGCGCCTTCGAAATCTTCACGACGGACTTCGCGCTGTTTCTTGAAGGCAACGCCACCGAAGTAGAGGCCGTTCCATCCGCAAGCGGAATAGACCCTTCGCGCCGCCTCGGCCTCGGCCTGGTGCCCGAGCCTTTCGTCGATACGCGCATCGTCGGCCCAATAGGCGTCAATGGGACAATCATTTGCACACAGCCGACTGAGAATCGGAAACGCGTCCCTCCCCGGCATCGCAAGGAAGTTCACGCCGATCCAGAGATCAGGAGTTGACCTTCGTACGTCCGTGATGATCGGAATGAAATCTCCGACCGGAAAGTCATGGTTGATGAGGAATACGCCGGGGACGCCCGATCTCACGGCGACCCGGATATTCCTCAGCACCTGCTCCCGGTCCAGGACATGGATAACCGGCGTCACGACCGGGCCCCGGCACTCGAACAATCGATGGAACTCCGCTCGCGTCATCGGCTATCCCGGCATGAATCCGTGCAACAATAGGTCATGCGAATTGATTTAAGAAATTTATATCGTTAATCTTCACATTATCGCCAGTTATCCGGACTCATGCCGAAGAACATCCCGACCGACCTGCTCCGAACCTTCATAACCGTGGTCGACCTCCGCAGCCATACCAAGGCTGCCCAGGTTCTCGGACGGACACAACCGGCAATCAGCCTTCAGGTCAAGCGTCTCGAAGACCTGCTCGGAACGAAATTGCTGAAATCCGACAGGCGGCGGCTCAAGGTAACCGATGCCGGGCAGGCTCTCGGAGCCCATGCGCGCCAGATGCTGCGCATCAACGACGAAATCGTGAACCATTTCAGCCGGGAATCGATGTCGGGCTGGCTGAAGGTCGGCCTGCCAACCGATTTCTCCAACGCCTTCCTTCTCGAAGCAGTCGCCCAGTTCGTCAGCGGGAACCCCGATGTTCGGGTGGACGTCGAGAGCAATCTTTCGAGCGTGCTTCGCGAAAGGGTCTACGCTGATCAACTCCAGCTTGCAGTGGCAATCGCGCCTGAACCGGACGCCCCGTTCCTGATCGAACGGACAAGTGTCACGCCTTTCTGGGTCGTCGCCGAGTCCTACTCGTCCAACCCGGGCGATCCCTTGCCGATCGTTTGCCACCCCGACCCTTGCGAATACGTCGAGCGCATGAAGCTGGCGCTTCGAACTTCCGGCCGCAGCTGGAGAACGGCCCTGGTCGCGACGAACGTCGAGGGACTGCAGGCCGCCGTGCGGGCCGACATTGGCGCGACGGCGCTCACGCCCGCGACGTTGTCGGAGGGGATGCGCATTGGCCGCGAGGACGAGGGATTCCCGCCGCTTGCTCCCCTGACAATCGGGATCTTCGGAAAGAACCTCCAGCAGGACCGGGCGCTGCACGCGCTGACGGAATGGATCATTCGACAAATCGATCACGTTGGACGGCCATTCCGATCATAAATTATTTTTATGCCAACATTTCTCGACTAAATTTCCATAATACTCCTGCAACTCTTAATACTTGGGTGGACGCGGCAACAAGAAAAGGAGTTACAGAATGTCCTACCAGTCATCCAGAAATTTCAGCCGCAGGACACTGCTGCAAACGGCCGGCGCCACGGGAGTTGTTCTCGCCACGCCCATGTTGAACCGGGCATGGGCTGCCGATCCCGTCGAGATCAACATGCTGGCGTGGTACGGTCATGCAGAGCCGGACATCGTTGAAGAGTTCGAGGCGCTGCACAACGTCAAGTTCGTGCCGAAATACTACGCGGGGGGCGACAACATGCTCGCTCTGATCGCGCAGTCTCCCCCGGGAACCTACGACATCATCCTCTCCGATGCCGAGTTCGTCCAGCAGCTCAATGCGGCAGGATACATTGAGGAACTCGATCCTGCCGACTATCCTTTCGACGACTATTTTCCCGAGTTCCAGAAGTTCCCCGGACACTGGATCGGCGACCAGCTCTGGTCCGTGATGGTCCGGTACGGATTGCTCGGCGTCTCGTTCAACACCGATGTCATCTCCCACGAAGAGGCGATGAGCTACAATGTCTTCTGGGACAGCCGCCTGACAGGCAAGGTCGGTCACTTCGACTGGCACCTGCCGAGCCTCGGCCAGATGTCCCTGCTCAACGGCAACGACGATCCCTCGCCATTCGACATCGACGGCGCCGCGTGGGAAGCGGTACGGGAAAAGACCTTGTCGCTCAAACCCCAGGTCGGCGGGTACTTCGATTACGGCGGGACGTTTTCGTCATTGAAGACGGGCGAGATGCACGCGATGTGCGGAATCGGCGACTGGATCACGGGCGTCCTGCAAAAGGACGGCGCACCCGTTGACAGCGTCATTCCCGAAGAAGGAGGCATCCAGTGGACCGAGAGCTATTCGATCGGCATCGGGACAGAAAAGGGTGAGATCGCGAAGAAATTCATCCAGTACATGCTGTCCCCGGCCGGGCAGGTGAGATCGATCCAGATGGCCGCATATCCCGGCCTGTCCCCGACCAAGTCGGGATGGACGGCGATACAGGAGGCAAACCCGGACGAGGCAAGACGCTCGGGCCTGATCGAGGGCGCGGCGAACGACCCGATCCGGTTGAAGCGTGAAGGGCGGATCCACTACCGCGACATTCCACGCCAGCAGAGCCTGGAGGATTGGAACGACTTCTGGTCTGAATACAAGAATGCCTGAGTCCGGGATTGCGGACATGGATAGCCCCGGGTAAATCCCGGGGCCATCTTTTTGAAAGGCAGTTCCCGGCCAATGGCGACAAGCAGCCGATATGCCTTCACATGGCGCCTCCCGATGCTCATCTGGCAGGCGGCATTCTTCGTCGTACCGCTCGTTTTCATGGCGGCAATCAGTTTCTGGCTCGTCAAGAACTACCGGATGGAGCCGGACTTCATCCTGAAGAACTGGTTGAGGATGCTCGGCCGCGGGTTTTTCTGGGACGCATACTGGATCACGCTCTGGCGTGCGTCCCTGGCGGCCGTGGTCATCAGCTTCATCGCATTTCCGGCATCCTACGCCCTCGCCTACAAGGTCAGCGAAACCGCGCGCCGGTGGGCCGTGTTTTTCCTGATTGTCCCCTTCTTCACATCCTACCTCGTCCGGGCCTACGCATGGCAGGTCATACTCGCCGAAAACGGCGTCGTGAACGCAGTTCTTGGACAGGTCGGGCTTGGGCCGTTCACGATGCTCAATACCGGTTTCGGCGCAATGATCGGATACATGACGCTGACATTGCCACTCGTGGTGGTCCTGCAGACCTTCAGCCTCGCCGGTGTTGACCGGAACCAGATCGAGGCGGCGTGGAATCTCGGTTGCTCTCCATTCCGGACCATCGTCCAGGTCATCGTGCCCTCCGCGCGTGTCGGACTTATCATCGGGGCAGTGTTCTGTTTCATCCTGACCTTCGGCGACTTCGTGAGTCCGTTCTATCTTGGCGGGTCCAAACCCCCGACCCTTTCCATACTGATCATCGACACGACCAAGTCAGGCCAGCAATGGCCGCGCGCAGCGGTCGTGGCCCTCATCATGATCGCCACCCTGTTATTCGCGGCTTTCGCCGCCGTCAGTGCCGCGTACCGGAAACGCGTCCGATGAGCATCGCGGCGTTCGCATTCCGCCTCTACCTGGCAGCGGTTTTCTTCTTCGTGTTCCTTCCGATCGGAGCGAGCATCGTGTTTTCCTTCAACTCGGACCGCTTTCCGACGTTGCCACTCGCGGATTTCACCGTCGAGTGGTACGCAAAGGCCTTTTCCGACGACAAGATCTGGGACGCGTTCCGAAACTCGGTCCTGGTCTCCCTGACCGTCGCCGCGATCTCGACGTTCATCGGTTTTTCAACCGCGTATACCGATTTCCGCTACGGTTTCCGGTTCAAGGCGGCGTACCTGGCCCTCGCGCTCCTTCCGCCGACGATTCCCCTGGTTATCATGGGGCTGGCAATGCTCGCCTGGTTGAGCCAGATCGGCCTGTCCGGAACGCTGTTCGGGATCATTGCCGCCCATACCGTTCTCGGAGCACCGTTTGCAATGGCCGTATGCCGCTTGCGTTTGCACCAGATGGATCCCTCGCTCGAGGCGGCGGCGTGGAACCTCGGCGCGTCCGAATGGGCCGCCATGCGGCACGTGGTCCTGCCGTTTTCGGCACCCGCCCTGATATCCGCCTTTTGCCTGACCGCAGCCGTCAGCTTCGACGAGTTTGCGGTCGCCTGGTTCGTCTCCGGCCTCAACCGCACGGTACCGGTGGCGATCCTGGAAATCCTCCAGGGAAACGTCGATCCCCAGATCAACGCAATCGGAACAGTCGTGTTCATCACCTCGATGACACTTGTCGTCATTGCACAGATCATCTTCATGCGCCGGAACAGAAATGGATAACCCGCTTGTCAGCTTCACGGGCGTCTCGAAACGATTCGGCCAGGTCTGGGCCGTCAGGTCGCTTGACCTCAGCATCAATCGCGGGGAATTCGTGGCGCTGATGGGTCCGTCGGGATGCGGGAAGACGACGACACTGAGGATGCTTGCCGGCCTGGAAGAACCCACGGAAGGCACGATCTCGATCGGCGGCCGGGTCATGAATGGCATTGCCGCACATGAACGCGACACGCCCATGGTCTGGCAGTCGCTGGCCCTTTTCCCTTTCCTGAATGTCCGCGAGAACGTCGAATTCGGTTTGAGAATGCGCGGCGTGGCCAGGGCGGAACGCAGGGAAAAGGCGGAGGAATGGCTCGACCGGTTGGGCATGTCGGAATTCAGCGGCCGGGGCATCGAACGGTTGTCCGGTGGACAGAAGCAACGCGTTGCCCTGGCCAGGTCATTGGTGACCGAACCCGAAATGCTGCTTCTCGACGAGCCGCTGTCGGCACTCGATGCACACCTGGTGATCCGCATGCAGGGCGTTCTTTCCAGCCTTCAGCGGGAGCTGGGAATCACGTTCGTATACGTCACGCACTCCCAGTCCGAGGCCTTTTCCATGGCCGACCGCGTCGTGATCATGGGGGATGGCGAGATCGCGCAGATCGGTGCGCCGAGGGAAATCTACCGTCGGCCCGCCACCCGGTTCGTCGCCGAATTCGTCGGCCGCAACAATATCTTCGAAGGAAAGGCCCAGGGGGAATCCCTCCTCTCGCCGCACGGAACTCTGCCGCTGCCGGGTCCAGCGTTCGGCCCGGTCGTCATGTCCGTTGCCGCCGACAGGGTCAGCGTCAGTCGTGACCGCCCCGGAAAAGGGCCTTCGGTCAAAGGCCGTTTTCTCTCGGAAGAGTTCGCCGGAGCCAGCATTCTCTGTTATTTCGAGAGCGCCGACGGCTCCACGATCAAGGCGCAGGTGGACGAGGTGGCGCTCGACCTGCTGGCGCCGTCGCACGGTGAAGTGTTCTGGATTTCGTGGTCGCCCGACGCCGCGCACCTGGTCGGGGACAATCATCGTCACGATCGAAACAGGCCGAACGGTCACGATCGACGACAGACATTGCCTCCTTCGGCGACGACCTAGACCGAGGTTCTTGGAATTTGGTCAGGAATATCGCGTTTTGTCAACGTGATACGCCCGAAGAAAACGTCCGGATCTGCCGACATTCCGTTGCTTCGCGACAACTTCCCGATATCCTCCAGCGGTTACAACGCCCTCTGCTGACCGGCGTTGGGCCGGGTCGTCACTTCGATGGTGGTTTCTGCCTGCCCACCGCCCGGGCGTGGAACCGTGTGGGTGGAGCGGACGACCGTGGACAGGCGGTCGAGCCCGGTCAGGACGGTCTCCTTGCCGGTAATCCGGCGTCAGGGACATCATCCAAGGACCGAAAAGCTGCTCTCCATGTTGATTTCGCGCTTGCGCGAATAGAATCCGACATCCATCCTCTTGCCGATGTAGGGTAACTCGAACTGCAGCGGATTGCTGTCGTGATCGTTGCCGTTTTCGCACCAGGAAATCAGCTCCGCCATCATTTTCCCCGCGATCGGTGCGTTCTTGTACTGGTTTCCACTGGACCCGATCGCCATGTAGAATCCGGGAAGCGACGAACAGTCGTATATGGGAATCCAGTCGTCTGACACGTCGTACAGGTCCACGACACCCCTCATGCGACTCGGAATCCCGAGGGACGGGACGCGCTGGGCATATCGTAGGGCCTGGTGGGTCCACTGGTCCGTGAAATTGCGGTCATAGGTTTCGGGATCCACCCATTCGCGCGGATCGCATTCCGGGTCCTCGGATCCGATCAGGATGAAGTTGCCCTTTTCGGGCCTGACGTAACACCCGATGTCACTGTCTGAAATCACGATTCCGTCGCTGTAGAAGTCGAATCCATCCGGTGCCGGCACGTGCGCCACCTCCTGCTTGAGTGCCCTCGTGGAGATCGTCATGTCTTCCAGGACGCCTGCCATCGCGTTGACTTCGGCCGAATACGGGCCCGCGACATTGACGACGACCGGGGCGTCGACCTCGCTGCCGTCATCGAGGCTCACCCCGCTCACGCGCCCCGCCCGGTCGAGAATTCCGGTCACCCTGCGGCCGAAAAGGAACTGACCGCCATTTATCTCCGACGCGTACTGCAGGTTTTGAGCCGAAAGCGCCGGATCCGTGACATAACCGGCCGTCGGCCAAAAGATCGCACCTTCGATACGGCCGCCGTTCGGCTGGCCAAAATCCGGGTCGTCCATGCGTCGTGCCGGCGCAAAACTCTGAAGATCGTAGATTGGCAACCTGTCAACGATGTGTCCGGAGTCCCATTCCTCGTACGGAATCCCCAGCTCATCGCAGATAGCGACGTGTTTGTTCAGGTATCCGTTCTGCCCGGTCCGCATGACCATGCAGCCCGTTTCGCGGAACTCAGCCGTGCCGCGGGGATCCTCGGCGCCCAGGTAATTTGTCCAGTCGCGCCAGTAATGGTATCCCTCGAAGGCGAAGGCCGTGCCGTCATGGGTCGAATAGTGAACCCGGATAATGGCGCACGACCCGCTGGTCGGCCCATGGCCGGCCGCAAGGTTCTTGTCGATCGAGATCGTCCTGAATCCGCGCCTGTTCAACTCGAGCGCAATCGCCGTACCGATGACGCCAGCCCCGATGATGACTGCATCTGCCGCCCTGGTCATCCTTGTCCTCCATTGCCTGGCTTCAACGCGTCCCCCGTTGTCCGCCTGAATCCGCTCCCGCCCTCGTTCAATCGCCGACATTCGCGACATCGCCGAGATGGTCCGTTGCCATTCTCGTTCCCGTGTCTCGTCATGTCTGTCGGGCGATCACGACATTACCCCGCACTCTTGCCCGGAGATCCTACATATTTCGAGATCAACTCCTGCTCAATATCGGTTGCATCGCGCGCACCGAGGACGATGCCGCGTCTCTCCGACTTTCCCCTCATCGTCTCGATCTGTTCATCGGAGCGCGTCGTGCGTTGGGACATCCGTCGCGCCCACTGCCCCAGCCGCTCTTTCATCATGTCCCTGATCTTCGCATGGTGCGGACAATCGCCAAGATCCGCGAATTCGTCCGGGTCGGTCTCGAGATCGAACAGCATCGGACGTATGCCGCCCTCCGCGTGAACGAACTTCCAGCGTTTGTCCGCGACCATGAACAACCTGGCATCGCGTGGAGAAAGCCCGAGTCTCGCCGCGATCGGCGATACCGAGTAATCGTACTCGCTGATCACGTATTTCCTCCACGAATCCGGGTATCTCCCGCGAACGAAGGGCAACAGGGATCGACCTTCGACGATGTGGTCCGGAACGGCACCTCCTCCGGCCTCGACGAAAGTCGCAACCGTATCGATCGACTCGACGAGTGCATCGCAGATGCTGCCGCGCGTGGTATCCGCCTCTCGATCCGGATCATAAATGATCAAGGGGACCTTGACCGACGCCTCGTGGAACAGGTTCTTTTCCCCAAGCCAATGATCACCCAGGTAATCGCCGTGGTCGGAGGTGAGAACGATCATGGTGTCTTCCATTCGACCTGACGCTTCCATATGGTCCAGCAACCGGCCGAGCTGGTCGTCGCATTGCTTGATCAACCCCATGTACGCGGAGATGACCTTTTCCCGGACTTCCTTCTGGCTCAGCGCCTTGCTGATCGGGTTCCGGGTAAATGCGGCGTAAACGGGGTGCGCGTTTTCGAGTTCCACATGGCTCCGGTGAACCGGAACGATCTGGTTCCCACCATACATCTCATGGTATGGAGCCGGCGCGATGTAAGGCCAATGCGGCTTGATATAGGACAGGTGGCAAAGCCAGGGTTTCGACGCCCCGCCCGCGTGCTTGTCCAGGAACTCGATCGCACGCGATGTCAGCCAGGGTGTTTCCGAATTCGGCTCCTCGACATTGGCTTCCCGGTCCGCGTTCATGAGCAGAAACCCGCTCGCCATGTTGGCGTCTTCGTCAATGCCGGCATTGGCGTAATCATGCCAGGGGTTTTCACCGGCATAGCCCTTCGAATTCAGGTAGGCGTTGTACGGCGACCGGCCTTCATCGTAGTAACCGTCGGGACCATGGGCCCAGAGACCATCATCCCTGACAAAGACGTCGAACCCGCACTCCGACACTCTCGCACCGATAATGCCGTCCGGCTCCAGCCCCAGACGCCGCATGCCCTCGGCATCGGCCCTCATGTGGGTGCGCCCGACGAGCCAGCAGTCCATCCCGATCCGGCGCATGTGGTCGCCAAGGGTCAATTCCCCCACCTTGAGGGGGAACCCGTTCCATTGCGCGCCGTGGCTGTGGACATAGCGACCGGTGTAGAGCGACATCCTCGAGGCGCCGCAGATCGGTGACTGGACGTAACATCGGCTGAATCTCACGCCCATCTCGGCAAGCCGGTCCATGTTCGGTGTTTCCAGGAATGGATGCCCGGCGCACGACAGGTAGTCGAACCGCAACTGGTCATACATGATGAACAGGATATTCCTGACACGTCCCGGCATCGAGCACCCCTGTTAACCCGGGTCGGCCGTCCGTGCGGCTGCCTGCTCCGCGTGCACGCGCGGGAGGTCGAGACCGATTTCGGTGTAGTACCTGAGCGCACCGGGATGCAATTGAACACTCGGGCCATCGAATGCGCCGTCCAGCGTGACCCATTCCATGTATGGCGCCTCCGAACGAAACCGCTCGATGTTTTCCCAGAAAGACCGTGTCATTTCGTAGACAAGCTCTTCGCTGAAATCCATTCGCGCGAAGATACCGGCGGTCGTCGCAACCGTGTAGACCGGTTCCGAATTGACGACGCGCCTCGAGTACACGTTCTCCGGAATTTCCCTGAGCCTGCCCCCGACCGAGTTGACGATCTCGCTCGCCCGTGCGGGAAGTGTCCCGGTTTCCTCCGGCGACAGCCCGAGCAATCGCACACGGGTTCTCCGGGCGATCCGTTCGACCTCTGGAAACGGCGGAATACCTGCTGTGACATAGACTTCGATTTCTCGGTTGCGGAATGACCGTCTTGCGGAAGCAGGATCCGCCTTGTGTATCACGAAGTCGATCCCTGGTACGAGACCGGTTACGGCCTCGATCCATTCAAGTGCCATTTTCCTGGCAACCGAGCCAGGTGGGCCCGGATAGACCAGGCTCCTGCGCAAATCCGGCAACCGCTTGATGTCGCTGTCGGCGTGAACGACGAGATGCCATGCACCGGCAGGGAACCAGAAGACCAGGCCCAGGTTGCCACTGAGGTCGGGAGCATCCCCGAGCCAGCCGAACACCCCCTGCCCTTCGATCATTTGAAGCAGGACTTCCGGCGAGGACAGGACGACGTCGCGTTGCCCTTTTGCGGCCTCGACCATGTGTATCGCCGCGTTCGTGCCATGAGAAACGCTCACGCGGGCCCGGTCGGAATCGTTCTCCGCAAAGGACAGCAGAAACGCCATCACGTGATCGATCGAAGACCCGGGTGGCCCGGTAATTGCGCGGACCGGTCCCGACGCGCCTCCGGGGCCTGCCGAAATCGTCCCCGCAAAGACCAGAACCAGGGCCAGGAAGAAACACCCGGACCGCCGTTCTCGATTCGAAGTCCCGGCAGGTGGAGCGAACAGTTTCAAGTCTTGCGCTTCGTCAGCCTTGCGGGTCGAGGCGAATCGCCCCCTGGCTGGCGTTTCCAACCAGCGCCGCATACGCCCTCAGCGCCTTCGACACCTTGCGCTTGCGCGGTTTTTCGGGCCGCCAGCCGGAAGGACATGCGGCATCCGTTGCCGCCCGGCGTTTGGCAAGCTCTTCCGCGGTCAGGCGAACATTGATTTCACGATTCGGGATGTCGATGTCGATCATGTCGCCTTCCCGGATCAATCCGATATCGCCTCCCTCCGCCGCCTCGGGAGACACATGACCGATGGACAGGCCCGACGTCCCTCCGGAGAACCGGCCGTCGGTCACGAGAGCACAGGCCGCCCCCAGCTTCATCGATTTCAGGTAACTGGTCGGATACAGCATTTCCTGCATGCCCGGGCCGCCCCGGGGACCTTCGTAACGGATCACAACGACATCCCCGGCCGCGACGTCTCCGCCCAGTATCCGTTTGACCGCCTCATCCTGCGACTCGCAGACAATTGCCGGCCCGGAAAACCTCAGGATGCTTTCATCCACCCCGGCCGTTTTCACGACACAACCTTCCCTGGCTATGTTTCCGAACAACACTGCAAGACCGCCGTCCCGTGAAAACGCATGCGCCGCGCTCCGGATGACGCCATTCTCCCGGTCCCGGTCCAGTTCCGTATACCTCCGGTTCTGCGAAAACGCGGTCTGTGTCGGAACACCGCCCGGAGCCGCGAGAAACAGGTTGCAGACTGCCGAATCCCGCGTGTTCGCGATGTCCCAGGTATCGAGGGCCTCGCCCAGGCTGGCGGAATGAATCGTCGACACCGACCGGTCGATGAGGCCGGCCCTGTCGAGCTCTCCGAGGATGGCAAAGATCCCGCCTGCCCGGTGCACATCCTCCATGTGCACATTGGAGACGGCCGGCGCGACCTTGCACAGGCAAGGCGTGTGACGCGAGAGGGCGTCAATGTCTTCGAGGGTAAAATCCACCTCGCCTTCATGGGCGATGGCGAGAAGGTGGAGGATCGTGTTCGTCGAGCCGCCCATCGCGATATCGAGCGACATCGCGTTCCTGAACGCGGATTTCGTCGCGATTCCGCGGGGTGTCGCACTGGCATCACCGTCTTCGTAGCACCGCCGCGCCAGCGCCACGATTCGCTGGCCTGCCTGGCGAAAGAGAGACTCGCGGTCGGCATGGGTCGCAAGGACCGAGCCGTTGCCGGGAAATGCAACTCCCAGGGCTTCCGCCAGGCAATTCATGGAATTGGCGGTAAACATCCCCGAACAGGAGCCGCAGGTCGGACAGGCATTCCGCTCGTATTCGGCGACTTCCTCGTCCGACAGGTCGGGGTTTGCCGCCTGAACCATGGCATCGACGAGATCGACGGCCCGTTCCTTGCCCTTGACGACGACTTTCCCTGCTTCCATGGGCCCGCCCGAGACAAAGATCGCCGGTACGTTGAGGCGCATTGCCGCCATCAGCATTCCCGGTGTGATCTTGTCGCAGTTGGATATGCAGACCATGGCGTCGGCACAATGGGCGTTGACCATGTATTCCACGCTGTCGGCGATGACTTCGCGGGACGGCAATGAATACAGCATTCCATCGTGTCCCATGGCGATGCCGTCATCCACCGCGATGGTGTTGAATTCCTTGGCGACACCCCCTGCGTTCTCGATTTCCCGGGCAACGAGCTGGCCCAGGTCCTTCAGGTGAACATGGCCCGGCACAAACTGGGTAAAGGAGTTCACGACGGCGATGATCGGTTTTCCGAAGTCGCCGTCCTTCATTCCGGTCGCCCGCCACAGTCCGCGCGCCCCGGCCATGTTACGCCCGTGGGTCGTTGTGCGAGATCGATAAGGTATCATAGCCATGACCACTGTCTCCGATTGCGTTCAATCACCGGCACCTGCACACGGTTGCCAATGGTATACAGTAATTGCGCAGGATTTCGAAGCCGCTGCCTGCTTCGCATGCGCGCCTTCCACGAACGTCACTCACCGGACCGGCGAAACATGGAAGCAAGGCTTCGGCAAAGCGAACCGATCTTCGCCGCGCCGAACCGGAACATCGATCCCAGCCGTTCCAGAACCGGGGAAATCCAGCGAACATAGAACCGTCGCGTGACCCGGTAAAGAATGAAAGACAACAGCGCAAGAACCGTCAGCAGGATGAGGCTGAACCACGGAATCGTCGATGCATCGGGGCCGGACACCCGTTCGATGGAGGTGGCGTTCGGGTAGATCGTCAGGAGTTCACTGCGCCAGCCATAGTGTGTAATGGCTACCCAGACCGGATCATCTGCCGTGCTCGCGAAGGTCTTTGCCTCCGCGTTCAGGTTGGCGCTGTCAACCTTGAAATATGGCGGCCAGCCAAATCCCGTGTCTTCGTTGCGATAGACCATCAGGCTGCCGTCGGGCATCGCCGCATCGATGAAAAACACATCGCGCGTCTCGAGGTTGGCCGTTCCGGCAGGGGATTTCGCCCAGAAAATACCGGTCAGGCCGAAATCGACCCGGCGCTCGTAGCCATCGATGATCCTGGCGATATCCCTTTGGGGAAGCGTATAGTGCAGGAACGCCGCGAGAATTGCGAAGACAACGACGTGGGGAATGAACCGCACCAGGTACCGCATGATTCGAACTCCTCTGACGTGATGCGCCTGACCGGCGCCGACCGGGCCTTTCTGTTTACACCTTTGGTGCCTTAGTCGATAGTGCAGGACGTTGAAACGCGGGATGGCCACCATGCAATGCACCGGGACCACGGATCGATGGCACGAATCAAGGCTTCCCTGATCCGATTCGGAAGTGCAGGTTCAGGCCCTTGGACGGTCAAGTGAAACCGGGGCCGCAAAACCTGATCACCGATGTCGACGGTATTCTTGTCGGGAACGCATCGGACGCAAAACTCAAGTCCGGTGTTACTGTCCTCACGTCTGATCGGCCGTTCACCGCCGCGGTCCATGTCATGGGTGGCGCTCCGGGGACCCGTGAAACCGACCTGCTCCATCCGTCGCGACTGGTGGAACAAGTAGATGCGCTCGTCCTCTCCGGAGGGTCTGCTTTCGGTCTCGACGCGGCATCCGGTATTGCTGATGCCCTCGTCGGTGTCGGCAGGGGGTATCCGGTCGGAGATGTCAGGGTTCCGATCGTCCCCGCCGCCATTCTCTTTGACCTCCTGAACGGAGGGGACAAAGACTGGGCCACAAACCCATACCGTGAACTTGGCCGGCAAGCATTCAACGAAGCGAAGGCACAGTTCAATCTTGGGTCGGTTGGAGCAGGAACCGGCGCGACAACGGCAAACATGAAAGGGGGCCTCGGATCCGCATCGCTCGAACTTGACGACGGTCTCGTGGTTGGAGCCCTGGTGGCCGCCAATCCGATCGGTTCTGTCACGGTCCCGGGCAGCAGCCGGTTCTGGGCCGCACCTTTCGAGATCGATGGTGAGTTCGGCGATGCCGGCCTTCCTGAGACCGCACCACTTCCCGAGCAGACATTCCTGGGCAAACACACCGTTCTGGATGAAACGGCAAATACGACGATTGCGATTGTTGCCACAAACGCCGGTCTGACCCGGGGGCAGACAGAACGCGTGGCCGTTGCCGCCCATGACGGACTGGCACGCGCTATCGTTCCTTCCCATACTCCATTCGACGGTGACCTGGTTTTCGCGGCAGCGACTTCGACGCGGTCGAGACTGATCACGCCGACCGATCTCCTTTCCCTCTGCCACGCCTCGTCGCTGTGCCTGGCGAGGGCTGTTGCCCGGGCCATCCGATACGCCAAGCCCGAACCTGGCGACATACTCCCGTGCTGGAACCAAATCTGAAGCCCGGTTCTTTGACCCACGGTGGTCTCGGGCTCATGCCGGCTCGGCCGAAAAGAACCGGAGTCTGCGCCAGAACGCGCCCACCTCGCCGGGCAGCCTGTCGCGTGTATCGGCCAGCGTGCGGGATTTCTCGTCGATCCGCCCCCGGGAAACAGAATCTCCTCGTTGCAGGCGGGTCGCGAAGCTCGTCGTCGAGCCTCTTGCAATGGATCCAGGCACTCATTTCGGTGCCATGGGCCATCGTCGTCACCGGTTCCGGGTCTGCCACGTTGCGCCGAGAAGCGCCGGTTCCGACCCTGTCCTTGCGTCGGCGAACGCCTCTGAATACGACGTGTCCATTGCGGTTTTCGACTTGCTGCACGGTAGGCCTTTTCGAAGGATTCCCTTGTCGCGCGTGCGCGGCTCCGGAAACAAGCGGCCGCCTGTTCCATTGTCCCGTTTTCGTCAGGGCAATGTCGTGAAACGGTGCAAAATCGAGATAATGTCCGATAAGTCCGGTTTTTCGTGAAGTTCCGGATTAACATGCAACAGAGGATGAGGCGTGTGAGCGAATACCAGTACTACGAATTCAGGGCGATCGATCGCCCTCTGGACAAGTCGGACATCAATGCGCTGGGCGGTGTATCGTCACGAGCCGAGATCACTCCAACGGGATTCGCCATTGAATACAACTGGAGCGATCTTCGAGCTGATCCGGCGAAGCTCATGGAGCAATGGTTCGACCTGCATCTGTATGTCGCCAGCTGGGGAACGCGGCGCCTGATGATCAGGCTACCGAAGCGATTCATCGACTGTTTCCAACTCGAAGGTTTCGATCACGAATGTGAATATCTGGAAGTCATCGATGCGGGCAAGAACCTGATTCTCGACATATTTGATCGTGACGAAGATTCCCAATTCGACGAAGTCGCGGACACGACGGCTTGGCTCGGCAGATTGGCGCCACTGCGGGAAGACCTGATATCAGGTGACCGGCGCCTGCTCTATCTCATCTGGCTGACGAAGGTGGATAGGAACATTCTGGACGACAAAGAACCTGAGCCTCTGGCCGGGATCGGACCGCTGTCGGATGGATTGAAGGCATTCGCCGATTTCTTCGACATCGGAAACGATCTGGTTCAGGCGGCTGCTGAGGTTTCTCCGAGTATCGTCGACAGCCACCCCCATTCCGAATCGGTCCGATCCGCCATTGAGGCCATTCCCCACGGCAAAAAAACGGAGATCCTACATCGAATCGTTCACGGCGACGACCCCCACGTGCTGGCGAAACTGCGACGCCAGCTAAGGGAAACCCTGACGCCCGTTGACGAGACAGGGCGTTCGGAATTCCGGACGGCGGCAGACCTGCGGTCACGCGCCAACGAACTTTCGAGCATACGGAAGGCTTTCGAGCAGGAACGGTTGGAGGCCGAACGCGCCAGGCGAAGACGCGAAGAAGCGGAAGCACGGAAGGATCGCATCAAGGTACTTCGAGCCAGGGGAGATGCCGTTTGGGACGATGTCGAACTGGAAGTTGAACGGCGCAACCCTGGCAGTTACGAGCGGGCGATTGACCTGTTGGCCGACCTGCAGTGGCTCGCAGAAGAAGACGGTATGGTCCAGCAATTCAAGATTCGGTTGAGCAAAATCCGGGCTCGACACTCGAGAAAGCGAGATTTCATCGCAAGGTCGGCAAGACTGAACAGATCGGAATAGTGCCTGTTGCGGAATTTCATTCAAAACCCTCCAGCTGCGCTTTTTCCCTGAATTCGGCTGTTCCGTGCGTCGCCGGCCAGAAAATGGAGGCTTTCCTTTCGGCGTGTGGAAATATCGAGGCCCAGCGTACAGTCCAGCCAGCTCGGCGCCCCTGAGCTTACTGAAAGAAGAAGAATCCGCCTTCAACGAGACTTGTTCCCGGTTTCCAATCGCTCATGGAACTTGCCTGTGGTCACATATTGTGCGACCTGTACGGTTTCACTGACCCTAATCCTGGATCTGATCATGCTCGACCAAACGAATCTGACACTTCTGCTCAACGATTCCGAACTTCTCGCGACAAAGGCCTTTGTCGCCGGAGAGTGGATCGAGGCTGACGACGGCAATCGATTCCCGGTCATCAACCCGGCCAGGGGCGACGTCATTGTCGAGCTTCCGGACCTGGGAATCGACGAAACCCGGCAGGCCATCGCGGCAGCCGAAGACGCGCAAAAGGCCTGGGCCGCATGGACCGGCAAGGAACGCGCCGCTGTCCTGCGACGCTGGTATGACCTGCTCATGGGAAACGCAGACGATCTGGCGGCCATCCTGACCGCTGAAATGGGCAAGCCCCTCGCCGAAGCAAAGGGTGAAATCATCTATGGCGCGAGTTTCATCGAATGGTTCGCCGAAGAGGGCAAGCGTGTCTACGGCGAGATCGTTCCCCCGACCCAGGCGGACAAGCGCATCCAGGTGATTCGCCAACCGGTCGGCGTTACGGCTTCGATCACTCCGTGGAACTTCCCGAACGCCATGATCACGAGAAAGGCTGCGCCGGCTCTTGCGGTCGGCTGCGCCATGGTTTCGAGACCGGCAAAGGAGACGCCGCTTTCCGCGCTCGCCCTGGCCGTCCTCGCCGAACGCGCCGGGATTCCTGCCGGGGTTTTCAGCGTCGTTCCATCCACAAGGTCGGCGGCCATCGGGCGCGAGTTCTGCGAGAACCCCATCGTCCGCAAGCTCTCCTTTACGGGGTCGACGGAAGTGGGACGGATCCTGATGCGCCAGGGCGCCGACCAGATCATGAAAATGTCCATGGAACTTGGCGGCAACGCGCCATTCATCGTCTTCGACGATGCCGACATCGATGCCGCGATCGAGGGCGCCATGATCTGCAAGTACCGGAACAACGGCCAGACCTGTGTCTGCGCCAACCGGATTTACGTGCAGTCCGGCATATACGATGCCTTTGCCGAAAAGCTGGCGGCGGCAGCGGACAAGCTGACAATCGGTGACGGGTTCGACGCGTCGGTCACGACCGGCCCCCTGATCAATCGGGACGCCGTTCTCAAGGTCGAGGAACACATCGCGGACGCGAAGACAAAGGGCGCCGAGGTCGTGACCGGCGGTAACCGTCATGCTCTTGGCGGGACGTTCTTTCAGCCGACCGTGTTGACCGGAGTGACCCGCGAAATGATGGTTACCAACGACGAGACATTCGGGCCCGTCGCGCCCCTGTTCCGATTTGACGACGAAGCTGACGTCATCGAACAGGCGAACGACACCATCTTCGGCCTGGCCGCGTATTTCTACGCCCGCGACCTCTCCCGTGTGCACCGCGTTGCCGAAGCGCTGGAATACGGGATCATTGGCGTCAATACAGGGATCATATCGACCGAAGTGGCGCCGTTCGGCGGTTTCAAACAGTCCGGCATTGGCCGCGAGGGATCCCGCCACGGGATCGATGACTATCTCGAGATGAAATACGTCTGCATCGGGATATGACACCCTGGCGCAGCGGGCGGTTTCCTGACGCGATTCTGTTCCGAACAAAAACGGCCCGCAATGCGGGCCGTTTGACTTGCCGTTCTGTAAACGGTCCTATTTCGATTTCTTTGCGGAACCGTCGATGGTCCGGGCCGGAGAGGCGATCTCGATCCGTCGTGGCTTGAGCGCCTCCGGAACCTCGCGGACGATTTCCACGTGGAGCAATCCGTTCTCGGTTGTCGCCCCCACTGCACGAATGTGATCCGCGAGCTGGAACCGCCGTTCGAATGCCCGGGTGGCAATTCCCCGATGGAGATAACTGGTTTCTCCATCCGGTTTGGATTCGGGCTTTTTGCCGGTAATCACCAACTGGCCGTCGCGCGTTTCGACCGACAGTTCAGCATCACTGAACCCGGCAACCGCGACCGTAATCCGGTAGCTGTCCTCGCCGGACTTCTCGATGTTGTAGGGTGGATAACCGTTCGAGCTTTCGCCGGTGGCCATCGCCCGATCCAGTATGTTCGCCATGCGGTCGAACCCGACCGTCGAGCGATAAAGTGGTGCGAAGTCAAACGTACGCATTTCACACATCCTCCTCTTGAAGCAATATGATCGTTGCGGCCCTCACTTGGGACGGGCCTGGGTTGTTGCCGGATCCCGATCCAGGCTTCCGGCACGCATTATGTGGGTACGTGGCAGGAGAAATTCAACTTCCGGCGAAAGGAAAATTACCCAGGAAAATCCTGCGCCCGATCCGCCATCTTTTGCGGTCTCGGTCCCCCTGTTGCCCAATCGAGGAGTTCAACCGTATGGACGACCGGGACGGGAAGCCCGGACCCGATCTGAACCATGCATCCAACGTTTCCGGCAGCGATGACATCAGGGTTGGTTGCGGCCAGGGCGTCCACCTTGAGATTCCTGAGCTTTCGGGAAATCTCCGGTTGCAGCAGGTTGTAGGTTCCGGCCGATCCGCAGCACATGTGGGCATTCGCAGGTTCGCAGACCTCGAATCCGGCGGATTCGAGCAGGGCCTTCGGTTCTTCCCTGATCCTCTGGCCATGCTGGAGCGAACAGGCGGAGTGATACGCAACGCGCATTCCCATGCCCCGCGGGGACGCCCGCGAAAGAAGGTCATGCTCCGAGACGAATTCGGATATGTCCTTCGCAAGCGAGCCGACGCGGGCGGCGTCTTCGGCGAACTCGGTGTCCCCGAACAGATGCCCGTAATCCTTGATCGTCGTCCCGCATCCGGAAGCGTTGATGACGATCGCATCAAGACCCCCGGTCGTGAACTCGGCAATCCAGCTTCGGATATTTCGCGCGGCCTTTTTCCGGCCGTCGGAGACTCGACCCATGTGGTGCTCGAGCGCGCCGCAGCATCCGCTGCCGCCCGGGATGACCACTTCGCATCCATGCCGCCTCAGAAAGCGGATCGACGCATCGTTGATGTCGGTATCGAGCGCCCTCTGGGCGCAACCCGTCATCAGCACGACCCTCAGGTCGCGGCGACCCAGCGCCGGGAAGACTTGCGGGTCGTCGTTCCGGCTCACCGGAGGGATCGTCCCGGGAGCAAGGTTCATCATGTCACGTAGGCGGCGGCCCGGTACCAGGAACCGAAAGGGCCGACCGAACCGGGCAAGCAGGAGGACAAGACGAAACCTGGTCGGATACGGCAGCGTCTTCCGCAGGAACCAGCGAACGACCCGGTCGGCCACCGGGCGGCGGAAATTGTCTTCGATGTATTCCCGGGCATGATCGACGAGATGCATGTAGTTGACGCCCGAAGGGCACGTGGTCATGCATCCGAGGCACGAAAGGCAACGGTCGATGTGCGTGACGGTCTTGCTGTCCGGGGGATCGCCGCGCTCCAGCATGTTCTTGATCATGTAGATGCGCCCGCGCGGGCTGTCGCACTCGTCGCCAAGGACCCTGTAGGTCGGGCATGTCGCGGTACAAAAACCGCAATGGACGCAGGAACGCAGGATGGCGTTCGATCGCCGCGTCGCGGTATCCTGCAGTTGGGCTTCGGTGAATTCCGTCTTCATGGCAAGTCCGGCTGCGCTCCCATCAATCCCGGGTTGAGAATCTGCCGCGGATCGAATTTTCTTCTGAGCGCGCCGGCGATCCTTGCGAGGGGCGCCGGTTCGGGGTGAAATGCGCCAAGAGCGTTGCGTGTTTCGGACCCTCCGCGAACGATCATGGCATGCCCCGAAACCTCACACAGGCAGTTTCGAACGTCGCTTTGTTCCGGCACCAGCAGCCAGACCAGTCCTCCGCACCAGTCGTACAGGACCCCGATGTCCTCCGAAAATCTGTTTCGTGCCGACCGCGCAACCCGGGCGCCATCGCCAGGCCGAACCGAGACACGCCAAACGTCGCCGGACTTCCCGTGAAACGCTTCCGCGTCCCGGACCCACCTCCATCCCGCGGCCGTCCGCGCAGGATCGGTTTCAATTTCTGCCGTCCCGAGGTCTGACAGCTGCCGGGCCAATCGTTCCGACCGGTACCGGACCGACTCGGAAAATCCTTCGATCCTGATCATGGTCACGGGATCTCCGTCGATCCCGCGCGGAGTGTGTGCGGCACCGGTAACGCTGAATGGCGACGTGACCGCCCGCGACATGGCCGCCATCGCCTGCTCATCGGTCAGTCCCTCGATCAGCACGACCGCCCGTGCTTCCGCCCGCGGCAAGAGCTTGAACGTGACCTCCGTCAGAATGCCGAGGGTCCCGTAGCTTCCCGCAAGGAGCTTCACCAGGTCGTAGCCGGTCACGTTCTTCATCACGCGCCCTCCGTTCCGGACAACCTTTCCGGTACCGTCGACAAACGTGATGCCGATCACGGAGTCGCGGCAGGCGCCTGCCTGGATCCTCCGCGGCCCGGAAGCATTGCATGCAACAACTCCCCCGATCGACGGCTCTCCGGCGGAGGCGAGGAGGCCGCGGTGGTCCATCGGCTCGAAGGCGAGCTGCTGGCCATGCTCATCCAGTGCCGCCTCGATCTCCGAAAGAGGCGTTCCGGCTCCGGCACTGAGCGTCAATGCGCCGGGTTCATAGAGTTTGATCCCCGTGATACCGCCGGTGAGGACCGTGTCGTCGGCAGCAACCGGGTTGCCGAGGTCCTGTCGGGTTCCTCCGCCGTGAATCCGCAGGCCTGACCGGGCTGATGTAATGATCTCCGCGAGTTCGGCTGTCGTCTCCGGTTTCACGGCCCCAGTCTTTTCTCCGAAACCGCCAGCGGGAATACCTTCGCCGGATTCAGCAACCAGCACGGATCGAAGACATCCTTCACGCGAACCTGCGCCTCAATGTCGTCCTCGGTGAACTGGTCCGGCATCAGGTCGCGCTTTTCGACCCCGACGCCGTGTTCTCCGGTCAGGCATCCCCCGGACCGGACGCACAGGCGGAGGATTTCGGCCCCGAGTGCCTCCGCGAGCTCTATCTGTCCGGGCCCATTCGCATCGAACAGGATCAACGGATGCAGGTTCCCGTCGCCCGCGTGAAACACGTTTGCAACTTCAAGGCCGAATTTCCCCGAGAGCTCGCCGATCCGTTTCAGCACGTTGGCCAGCTCGGAAACGGGAATCGTACCGTCCAGGCACATGTAGTCGGCGATCTGGCCCATCGCTCCGAATGCGGACTTGCGCCCCGCCCAGATCCTTGCCGATTCCGCCCCGCTGCGACTCTCGCGAAGCTCGACCGGTTCGTGCCCGCGGGCGATGCCGGTGATCCTCGAAAGCTGCTCGGTGATTTCCTCATCCGAGCCTTCGACTTCAATGATCAGCAGAGCCTCGACATCCGGATATCCCGCGCCGGCAAAGGCTTCGCAGGCCCGAATGCAGGGCCGGTCCATGAACTCGATCGCGACCGGGAGCACGCCGGACCGGATCACGTCCGCCACGCAGGCGCCGGCGGTTTCGCTGCTGTCAAATCCAACCAGTACCGGGCGAGCGCCTTCCGGTTTCCTCAGGATCCGGAGTGTCGCTTCCGTAACCACGCCCAACTGGCCCTCCGAGCCGCAGATGACCCCGAGGTAGTCGAGTCCGGGCGCATCCAGGTTCGCCCCGCCGATGTCGACGACTTCACCATCCATCATCACCATCCGGACACCCAGCAGGTTGTTCGTCGTGACGCCGTACTTGAGGCAATGCGCGCCGCCCGCGTTCATCCCGATGTTGCCGCCGATGGCGCATGCGAGCTGGCTCGAAGGATCCGGCGCATAGAAAAACCCGTTGGTCTCCACAGCGTCGGTGACGCCGAGATTGGTGATCCCGGCCTGGACCCGGATGAATCGGTTCTCGTAGTCGATCTCGAGTACCGAGTTCATTTTCGATACTCCGAGGACGACACTGTCCGCAGTCGGGAGGGATCCTCCCGCAAGCGAAGTCCCTGATCCTCTCGGCACGACCGGCACGCTCATCTCCGAGCAGATCTTCAGTACGGATACGACCTCTTCCGTTGACGAAGGGAGCACAGCGGCAAGCGGCGGGCACCGGTAGGCTGTCAGACCATCGCATTCGTAGGCCCTGAGCTCGTTTTCGCCGTCGATCACGGATTCGTAAGGCAAGGCTTCCATCAATCGTGCGATGACCAGGCTCCTTTTCGCCAGGACAGCAGCATTCGGGACCGGCATGTCCATCGTCACGTCTCCGTCAATTCAGGTGCCTGGATGTCCATGAGCGGCCGCTTGCGCCAATTGACCGGAACAAACCTGTTGATCGTACGATTTTGTACTCGGGAAATCACATCCGGACAATGGGATTGCGTCAGGGCAATCGCGTCTCAATTCAAGCTGCAATTGGGTGATTGCCGGATTTTTTCGGCCGAACCGGTGAGCATCAGCGGGAAGATGTGGATCCAACCTGCTGCCTTGGACTTACCATGCCTTGAATTGACCCTTCAGCCAAGCGCCATCCGGGCAAGACTGGGCGCAGGGCAACGGATGACGGCGAAGCTTTCCTGTCCATACTCGCGGTTGCGCGGTTGCGCAAGCCACCCACATTCATGGTGACATCGAAGCCCAGCAAGGGGAATTTCCGATCCGATGCCGGGTCCGCTCGGGATACGACGCCGGGGCGCCAATGGCTGGTCAACGACCCTCTAGCCTCCATGCGGCAACGCACGTGACAAGTGCGGCGAGCAGGAGAAGCCAGGACGGAAACAGCGGTTGCTGGCGAACATCGGTGACCAGCACAGCATCCCGGCGTACGACACCGACCCAGTCGCGACCTGCGGCAACCCTCCCCTCGCGTACGTGCCGGATGTCGGGAGTCCTGTCCCGGTCGAGGCGAACGATTGCGCCCCTCGTCGACTCCACGAGTCCGGACAACACGGCCGATGTCGCCAGCGGGTTTTCAAACTCGCGTGGCGCTGGAGACCCGACGACGGCGACCCGCACCAGATCGCCCTCTCTCAAGACATGAACGCCGCTTTCAAGTCCTTCGATCCCTGCCCGCCAACGCCCTCGCGAAACCGGCTCCATGTCACTTTCGATCCGTTCGCCGCCCGGGGTCGTCATCGAAAGCCGCGGAACCCGGTCCGTCATGGTCCGCCGTGTCACGACGAGTCCGCTTCCCGACGATTCCGCTTCGAGCCGTTCCTCTTCCAGTTCGGGTTCCTTCATCGCCCAATGCGCGAGTCGGCGCAGCAACTCGAGTTGCGGTCCCCCACCGTCGTGGCCGCGTGTCCACAACCAGGCCTGATCGGAAAGAAGCATGGCGATTCGACCCTCGCCGAACCGGTCGAGAATCAGCAGGGGACGCGCGTCCGGACCATTCATGATGGTCTGGCCATGTTCGGCGACCGCTTCCACCAGGCGGTACCAGCTGCCCCACACCTGTTCTTCGCCGGGGTCGTCAGCACCGTTCAGCCCGGGTGCGGGAACACTTGCCAGGTCTTCGGTCACCGGATGTATGCTGCCGAGATCGGTGACTTCCGGCAGATAGGCGCGTTGAACGAGTTTTCCGGTCGGGCGCGCGGGCAGGACCTCCGACAGGGCGGTTCGGTAGAGACCTCCAGGCCCCGCCATGGCCGGCCCGGCGGCGACGAGCAACGCTCCGCCACCCCGAACATATTCGACGACGTTCGCCAGGTAAATTCCGGGCAGTATTCCGCGAATCTCGTAACGGTCGAAGATGATCAGGTCGAATTCGTCGATCTTGTTCAGGAACAATTCGCGCACCGGAAACTCGATCAGGGCGAGTTCCTGAACGGGAACACTGTCTGTCTTTGTCGGCGGGCGAAGAATCGTGAAATGCACGAGATCGACCGAACCATCGGATTTCAGCAGGTTTCTCCAGGACCGTTCACCCGCATACGGGAGTCCCGAGACCAGCAGGACCCGCAACCGGTCGCGAACCCCGTTTACGGAAATGACGGAAACGTTGTTGCGGTCGGTCAACTCCCCGGCCACTGGCGTCACCTCGACCTGCAAGTGATTAAGCCCGCCGCGCGATAGGTTTACCGAGAGTTCCACTTCCTGGCCGACGGGAACGCGGGCCCTCCTGCTGTCTCCACCGTTGATTGAAATCGTGACTTCCGCCGCGCCCGAGATTCCCGCCGGGACCTCGCCCTTGTCCTCGATGCGGAAGGCCAGCCGAAATTCCTCGTCGACGATGGCGAACGACGGCGCCCTTCGGACCACGACCCGCCTGTCCCACTCATCAGCCCTCCCCGACAAAACCAGGTGAACGGGCGCCGGGAAGTCATCGAGAACGCCCCCATCATGGACTTGCCCGTCCGAGACGATAATGGCTCCCGCGATTCGATCCGGCGCCACGTCCGCGGCCGCCGCGGCGAGGGCAGAGAGAACCATCGAACCGCTGTCGCTGTCTCCGGGATTGTTCCGGACATCGACCCTCACGGTCTCGACACCGTCCGATTCCAGCGCCGAGAGCTCTTCAGACAATTCCGCAAGCGCAACTGCGGACTGTTGCGGACGACCGGCGATTGCCTGGCTCTCGGTTTGATCGTGAACCAGGAATACAACGTCCGACAGGTCCTCGTGTTCCTCCTGTCTCAGGACGGGTTCAATCAGGGCAACAACAAGGACTCCCGTTGCCAGCGCCCGAAGCCACCATCCGGACAGTCCGCGCCAGAGCGCAATTGCCGCCGCCGCCGCCGCAAATACGGCGACGATTGCGACGATCGGAACCGGCAACAGCGGCAAAAGTGAGAGTTCGGCCTCCATTGGTTCAGGCCTCTATTGCCCAAGGCGCTCCAGGAGCGCGGGGACGTGAACCTGGTCGGACTTGTAGTTGCCGGTGAGGACATACATGATCAGGTTGATGCCAAACCGGAAGGCGCGTTCCCGCTGGCGCATTCCGCTGGCGCCGTGTCCGACGGGAAGGAGGAACCGTCCGTCGTCGTCGATGGCCCAGGCGGACGCCCAGTCGTTGCTGCCGATCACAACCGGGGTGACCCCGTCATTCAGGTGCCTGAACGGGACCCCGGCCAATTGCTCCGCCTCGTCCGGCGCCGCCTCCACCCAGAGGTCGGTGCCCCGATGACGACCCGGGAAGTCCTGGATCAGGTAGAACGAACGTGTCAGGACGTGATCCGGGGGAACAGGCTCCAGGGGGGGGACACCCAGCCCTTCGACAATCTGCCGGAAACGCAGGGTGTTCGGGCTTTCACCTCCATATGAACCCAGGTCGCCGTCAAGCGTGTCGAACAGGACGACGCCTCCGGTACGCAAGAACGTGTTCAACCTGCGGATCGCATCATCCCCCGGCAGCGGCTGGTCCGCGACGACAGGCCAGTAGAGGAAAGGATAGACACTCAGGTCGTCAACTGCCGGATCTATGCCTACAGGCTCAACCGGTTCAACGGATGTCCGCTGGAAAAGAACTGTCGACAGACCCAAAAGCCCCGCTGCCGACACGGCGTCCTGCCTCTGGTTTCCGGTCAGGACATAGGCAAGAACCGTGTTGTTTGCGGCGTATGACTGCTGCAACCCGCTTTCCCGGCTCGCCTCCTGTGCCTTTGCCCCGCCCGTGCCCGCCAGCAGGGACAGGGTGACGAGCGCGGCAACTCCGCCGGCGAAAGCCGCAACGGTCGGGCCGGCGCCTCTTGCCCGCACTGTTCCGGTGATCCTCCCGGTAAGCCACAGAGTGGCGATCAGGTCGACGACAAGAAGCAGAACGGCTGCAGTGAGGAACCACGGCTTGAGATCGCGTTCGCCGGCAGCCGAAAGAGAACTGACATCGATATCCGCCGGCCACGAAGCGGTGACAAGCTCCCGGTCGGGACCTATCACGTTCAGGGCGATCCGGCGATTCCCGCTCTCGTAAATGCCTGGCGGCATGTCCCCCCTTGGGCGGGCGCTCGCCAGTTGTTCGCCCGGAACCGCGGGCAACGAGTCTTCGTCGCGGAGCGTCCCGTATGCGTCCATGACACGCACCGGCGTCCAGTTCAATCCAACAAGCAGCTCCGGCGCCGCGCCCTTTCGCCGTGCCGAGATGGCAAGCCTGTCAAGCATATCCACAAACAGCCCGGAAAGCGGGAGGCTCGACCAACCGGAATCGGCGCTGACGTGAAACAGGATAACCCGCCCGAGACCCAGGTCACGCGCGGTGATCAACGGCGTCCCGTCCTGGAGTTCGGCCAGCGTCCGTTCCGAAAGGTTCGGGCCCGGTTGCGCCATGACCTGCCTCCTGACACGCACGTCATCCGGAATCGGAAGGCCTGCAAATGGTCCTTGTTTCGGAAATGCGCCGAGGCGTTTCGGGTCTCCCCACGACAGCGCTCCTCCGACGTGGCGACCGCCTGCACGCAGACGAACAGGCAACAGGGGATCGGATTCCTGCGGATCGCTTCCGAGCGCAGCCAGCTGCGGACCCGCGAACCGCAGCAGCAATCCGCCGGCATCAACCCATCTTTCGACCCTTGCCGTCTCGTCAGGTGTCAACCGACCAACGTCGGCAAACACCAGGACATCGGGATCGACGGAGAGCGCGTCAGCCAGTTCCACCTCGATGATTTCAGCAGTCGGTGCAAATGCCTGCCTCAGATAGTGAAGCGGTGAAAGCAGGAGATTCCCTTCCTGCTCGGTTGTTCCGCCGATCAGGGCAACGCGATGCCGCCGAACCGCGTCGTCCATGATCACGATCTCTCCGCCGGACCTGGCCGATTCAAGCGAGATGTACTGGACGCGATTGCTGATCTCCGTCGGCAGGTCGAGAGCGACATCCAGCGAGACGGCACCGTCTTCCATCAACGCCTGTTCGCGACCGAGAACCCGGTTGATTCCCAAGGGCCCGGGTCCGACCGCAACCAGGCGATGGTCATCGCCGCCGGAGCCTTCTTCGCGAACTACGGTCACAGTCAGTTTTCCGTTTTCGATTCTTGGGTCGCGGAGAGCCGTCGTGACCTCGTCACTGGTAATGACGCTCATTCGCCCCTTCGACCGGAGCAGCGAGACGAGACGTTCCCTCTCTGCCGCTTCATGCGTCAGCCCGTCTGAAAGCCAGACCGAATCGAACGCACCATCAAGGGCCTCCAGAACGTCGGTCCATTCGGAATAAAGTGGATCCCATGCTTGCGGTTCGAGACCCTGAACCCGTTCAAGCTCGCCCTGACCGGTCCCGAAAACGATCGGATCGCGGGCGCGGGGAGCGTCTGTCCACTGGACCACCGCAACCGGGCGCGCGTTTGCCTGGGCGCGTCGCAGGAGTTCCTCGACCTTCTGTTTCCGGACCTCCCAGTCGCCGGCACTTGCCCAGCTCCCGTCGAGCGAAACCAGGAGGGCCGCATCGGCCCGGAACTCGGAGTTCGGATCCTTGACCGGGCCGGCGAACCCGACGATGACTGCAGCCAGCGCAAGCATGCGCAGCAACAGGAGCCACCACGGGGTTCGGTCGGGCGTCGTCTCCTCGTCACGAAGTCCCAACAAGAGAACGACCGGTGGAAACCTTGACCGCATCGGCGCCGGAGGAGTTGCGCGAAGCAACCACCAGAGAATCGGCAGGGACAAAAGTCCAGCAAGGAGAAACGGCTGGACGAACCCGAAACCCGCGAGTTCAATCAAGTTCCGGTCTCCAGGGCCATGTAAAGCCAAAGAAGCGCCGGAAGGGGCGACTCCCCCGTGCTGTGGAACGAAACATGCAGGCCCAGGCGCTTTGCCAGCTTCCTGAGCAGCGATTGCCGTTCAGCAAGACGGCGGCTGTAGTCCTTTTTCAGTGCGGCCGCTCGAAGCGTCTCGAACTTGAGCGTTCCGCCCATGCTTTCGAAGATTCTCCTGCCGTCAAAGGGGAATTCCACTTCCGTCGGGTCAAGAATCTGCATCAGGCAGCCTGAAACCCTTTGGCTCGCGACCTTCTCGAGCGCTCTTTCCAGGCGATCCCAATCTCCAAGGAAATCGGAAAGAAATACCGCGACGCCGCCTTCCTGCAATTCCCTCTCCGTGGGTATGCCGTAGTCGTCGCCGCCGGGCTCGAGTAGCATCAGGCCCATCCTGGTCAACTGGGCATCCCCCGTCCTTGGCGGCGCGGGATCATCGAGCAATCCGATCCGCTCGCCCGCACGCGACAGGAGGACGCAAAGGGCAAGACCGAGCAACCGGGCCCGATCGGATTTCCGTTCGTCTGCCGATCTGCCCAGGTATTGCATGGACTGGCTGAGATCGATCCAGAAGGTGACCGACTGCGACGTCTGCCATTCCTTCTGCCGCAGGAAATGTTCGTCCGACCGGGCCGACTTGCGCCAGTCAATCTCGCCAAGCCGGTCGCCGGCGACCGCGGGCCGGTATTGCCAGAAATCTTCGCCCGGGCCTGATCGACGACGACCGTGTATCCCGAGTGAAAGCGTTGCGGCAAGCTGCCTTGCCTTTGCGAGCAACGGCGGCAGGCCTTCCGCAAGACCCTCTGCCTCGCGGCGATCAGAGAGGATTGTCCGTTCGCGAATTCCCAGTCCGCGATGAATCATGCCGCAACCTCTCGAAGTTCGATGTCACGACCCAACTGGGCAATCAGGTCGTCAAGTGTCTGACCGCCGGTTCGCGCCGCGAACCCGAGCGCCATTCGATGAATCAGCACAGGACGGGCAAGCGCCAGGACATCGTCAATGGAAGGTGCAAGCCGTCCTTGCACGAGTGCACGTGCCCTTGTGGCCAACATAAGCGCCTGGGCAGCGCGAGGTCCTGGCCCCCACCGAACCGTTTCCCTGACCTGCTCCCCTGCCTCAGGCGCATCGGGGCGGGCCGAACGGACAAGGTCCAGAATGGCCTCGACCACCGATTCACCGACCGGCATGCGGCGAACCAGTTCCTGGGCATTCAACAGCAGTTCCGGGGAGAACACGGTTTCCGCCGCGACGTTGACTACTCCGGTTGTCGCCAGGAGGATGTCGCGTTCCTTGTCCCTGGCCGGATAACCGACATCGATCTGAAGCAGGAACCTGTCCAGCTGCGCTTCAGGCAACGGATATGTACCTTCCTGTTCGATCGGATTCTGGGTGGCGAGCACATGGAACGGAACCGGAAGCGCCCGTTCCTGGCCAGCAATCGTAACGTGGTGTTCCTGCATGGCCTGAAGAAGCGCGGACTGGGTTCTCGGACTTGCCCGGTTGATTTCGTCGGCCATCAGCAACTGGCAAAAGACGGGTCCTTCCAGGAATCTGAAATGCCTTGTTCCTCCCGTGGCGGTCTCCAGCACCTCGGAGCCGAGAATGTCCGCAGGCATGAGATCGGGCGTGAACTGTACGCGATTGGCATTGAGACCCATCACCGTGCCGAGGGTTTCCACAAGCCGTGTCTTGGCGAGACCCGGCGCTCCGACAAGCAGGGCGTGCCCGCCGCACAGCATCGTGATCAATGCCGTCTCCACGACCTCGTCCTGACCAATGACTCTCCGCGTGATGTTTTCCAGCGCGCGGGACAACAATTCCCCGACCGCGTTGATCTCGTCAATCAAACCACTTGCTTTATCCGTCATCGCAACTACGATTCCCCGCCAGCATCAGGACCCATGTTCCTGGCAGGAACATACGCGCCAAAACGCGATTGGGAAACCCGGTACCCTCAGTCGGCCGTGACCAGCCGTGATTGCCGACGGAAGAAGACAAGGCTGTCATTCGATGAAAACCGACGTGGAATCAGACACTCAAGCCCAGGTCAGCGCCGACGGCCTGGCCGCCGCCGCAAAGAAAGCTTCAAAAAAGGGCCTGCCACCGGTACATCTCTGGAACCCGCCGTATTGCGGGGAGCTGGACATGCGGATTGCGCGGGACGGAACCTGGTTCTATCTCGGGACCCCGATCGGCCGAAAACGGCTCGTCAAACTGTTTTCGTCCATACTGCGGAAGGATGGCGACGCGTATTATCTCGTCACGCCCGTCGAGAAGGTCGGGATCGCGGTTGACGACGCCCCGTTTGTCGCGGTCGATTTCGAGGTCGAGGGATCCCGGCATAACCAGGTCGTGCGATTCCTCACACATGTGGATGACGTGGTTGCCGCAGGCGCCACGAACCCCATTCGTGTCGCCAGGGACCCGGAAACGGGTGAACCTTCTCCATACGTGATGGTTCGTGCCGGCCTCGAGGCGCTGATCGACCGCAAGAGCTTCTACAGGCTGGTCGACATCGGAAGCCACGCGATCCGGGACGGTGAAAAATGGTTCGGAGTCTGGTCGGGCGGGGTGTTCTTCCCGATCATACCGTCCGCCGAACTCTGACCGTTTCTCCGGGCCATCCGGAGCCCGGAGGTTTCATCCAATACCGGGAGCGAGACGCTGCCAGCCGGTCAGGGCTGCTGCCGACGATCGGTTCAGCCTGATCTCGCAATCCCTCAATGGGCTTCAGCCCAGCTGCCCCCGATTCCCCCGTCGACCGTCAAGGGCACATCAAGCTTGATGACCGGCAAGGTCGCCTGTTCCATGACATTCGAGACAACGGCCAATGTCTCGTCAACAGCTGATTCCCGAACCTCGAACAGCAACTCGTCGTGGACCTGCAAGAGCATGCTGGCAGGCAGGTCCCGGATGGCGGCGGGCATCCGAATCATGGCGCGGCGGATAATGTCCGCCGCCGTTCCCTGGATCGGAGCATTGATCGCCGCACGGCGCGCGAAACCGGCGTGAGGTCCCTTGGCGCTGACGATTTCGGGGGTGTGAATCCTGCGGCCGAACAGCGTCTCGACGTAGAGGTTCTTCTTCGCCGACGCGACAGTCGAGTCCATGTACTCCCGGATCTGGGGAAATCGTTCGAAATACGTGTTGATGAAGGCCTGCGCTTCCTTGCGGGGGATACGCAGATTCCGGGCAAGGCCGAAACCTGAGATCCCGTAGATCACCCCGAAATTGATCGCCTTTGCCTGGCGCCGGATCATCGGGTCCATGTTCTCGACGGGAACGCCGAAGATTTCGCTGGCCGTCATGGCGTGAATGTCGTGGCCATCCCTGAACGCCTGCTTGAGACTCTCGATTCCGGCAATATGCGCGAGAATGCGGAGCTCGATCTGGCTGTAATCCACAGAAAGAAGCACATGTCCGTCTTTCGGGACAAAGGCCTCACGTATCTTCCTGCCAGCTTCGGTTCTCACCGGGATGTTCTGAAGATTCGGGTCAGTCGACGCCAGGCGCCCGGTATTGGCCCCCGCGATCGAGTACGATGTATGGACCCTGCCGGTCTCGGGATTGATGTGGTCCTGAAGTGCGTCCGTATACGTGCTCTTCAGCTTTGCCACCTGCCGCCAGTCCAGCACCCGTGACGGCAATTCATGCCCCTCGGAGGCAAGATCCTCGAGCACATCCTGGCCCGTCGAATAGGCGCCCGACTTGCCCTGGCGCCCTCCGGACAATCCAAGGCGTTCGAACAGGATTTCGCCCAGCTGCTTGGGCGAACCGACGTTGAACTCGACACCGGCCAGGCCGTGGATCTCGGACTGCAGCGCAGCCATGTCCGTCGCAAAGGAATTCGAGAGGCCCGCCAGTTGTTCCCTGTCGACCCGGATGCCCGTCCGCTCCAGATCCCTGAGCACAGGAACCAGGGGACGCTCGAGTGTTTCGTAGACCGTCGATACGCCTGCAGAATGAAGCCTCGGCTTGAATTCACTCCACAGGCGCAGGGTGACGTCGGCATCTTCCGCCGCGTATGCGGTCGCCTTTTCGATGTCGACCTGGTCGAATGTCAGTTGTTTCCGGCCTGCTCCGATGAGACTCTTGATCGGTGTCGGCCTGTGATCGAGATACCGCTCCGACAACAGGTCCATGCCATGATTGTGCAGCCCTCCATGCAACGCGTAGGAAATCAGCATGGTGTCATCGATCGGGTCCATGAGGATTCCGTAGCGTGGTTGTGCCAGAATCTTGGAATCGAACTTGATGTTGTGCCCGATCTTCAGGATCGACTGATCTTCGAGAACGGGTTTCAGGACCGCGAGAGCCTCCATGACAGGCAATTGTCCTGGAACCAGTTCCGCATTGCCGAAAAGGTCGTCCACGCCCGACGTATGGGTGAGCGGAACATAGGCAGCCTGTCCGGGTTCTACTGCCAGGCATACTCCGACCAGGTCGACCTGCATCTCGTCGAGACCCGTGGTCTCGGTGTCGATGGCCACGCGTCCGCGCCTTCGAATCCTTTCGATCCAGGATTCGAGTTCCGCCATCGTCCTGACCGTCTCGTACTTCTCTGAATCAAATGGCAGGTTCCTGATCCGCGCGGAAGACGATTCCGGGTCCGTTCCTTCCGGGCCACCGGAGGTACGTGCAGGATCGGCAATCGTCGGGGCCTCGACACCGAGCCTGGCTGCAACCCGCCTGCTCAGAGTCCGGAATTCCATCCCGGCAAGAAACCCGAGCAATTCCTCTGCGTCCGGCTCCCTGAGTTCCAATTCGCCGAACCCCGTCTCGATCGGGACATCGGTCTTCAGGGTCACCAGTTCCCGGCTCACCCGGATCTGGTCGGCCTTTTCGAGCAGAGTCTGCCGCCGTTTGGGCTGCCTGATTTCGGCCGCCCGTTCAAGAAGCGTGTCCAGGTCGCCATACTCGTTGATCAGCTGCGCGGCGATCTTGACACCGATTCCCGGCGCTCCGGGAATATTGTCGACCGAATCCCCGGCAAGCGACTGGACATCGATGACCTGGTCGGGGCCGACGCCGAATTTCGCGAAAACCTCTTCCGGCCCGATCCTGCGATCGTTCATGGCATCCAGCATCTCGACGCCGTCACCGACGATCTGCATGAGATCCTTGTCGGACGACACGATTGTCACCCGGGCACCTGCGGAACGCGCCCTGACGGCGAGGGTCGCGATGATATCGTCAGCCTCGTAACCCTGTTTCTCCAGGCAGGCGATGTTGAACGCCCTGGTGGCTTCACGGGTCAACGGCATCTGCGGGACCAGGTCTTCCGGCAGCGGGGGCCGGTTCATCTTGTATTCGGGGAAAATGCCCGACCTGAATGTCGGACCCTTGTGGTCGAAAACAACCGCGAGATGTGTCGGTGCATCGGCCGCCTGCCATTGCTCAAGATACCTGAACAGCATCCCGCAGAATCCGCTGACCGCGCCGACCGGCAGTTTGTCGGATTTTCGCGTCAGCGGCGGCAACGCATGGAAGGCGCGGAAAATGAAGCCCGATCCGTCAATGAGCTGCAGGTGATGCCCTGCGCCAACCCCCTCCATCGTCACGGCAACCACGACCGGACCACGTCTACTGGTCCTCCCCTTGCCTCAATGCCGGTCACGTATCCCGTCCTTCAAGACGAACCTGCAGTCGCAGTATGGGCATTCCGTCCACCCTGTCTCCGGTGGAATCTGCAACCAGACCCGGGGATGTCCCCCCTCGCCACCATCGCAGGCCACGCGGTACTCGGTGACCTCCCTGACTTCAGGAACCTCGGTTACCACGCGCAATCCTCCGTATAAGCACCTGACGAAAACACTAGCTTGGTCGCGTGGATTCGGCAACGCCGTGTCCTCGTGCCCGATCAGATCACCGGAGTGCCTCTCCAGGCGGGATCCTGAATGTAGAGAGGGGATTCGCGGCGAACTGGTTCCCAAGAAAAATCAACCTCAGGCATCGGCCGGAAGACTTGCCAATTGAATCATTCTCCATCTTCGGCGGATCATCTTCCAGAAGACCATCAATGCGAGGAGCGCTGCCGCGAGGATGAACAGTTGTCCCAATATCTCCGAAACCTGTGACAACTGACGAGCAAAGGCATAACCCAGTCCCATGTATGCGGCAGTCCAGATGGCAGCTCCGATTGTTGCAACGAACGTAAACGTTGACCACCGCATACCGCCCGCACCGCACGCATAGCTGACGTAGGGGCAGCTCGGGCTGAGGATCGTGTGGCTTAGAAAAACCGCGAGGACTCCGTGCTGCTCAACCATTTCTTGGCCCTTTGCCAGGACTGATCGAGATTTGGGCCGCTTCGCCAGCCAGCCCAACAATTGTGGTCCAAACATGTTCGAAAGCCCGAAAGCGAGTTGATCGCCCAGAACGAAGGCGGAAAATACCATGCCGAAGACGGCTGGCAAGGAGAGGTCGCCCGCAGCGGTAAAACCGCCCGCTGCAAGAACCAGCGCCGAAGCCGGAAGTGGTACCGCCAGGCAGGCGAGAGCCACGACGGCGAAGACGACGATCAGGCCGTAGCTGGGTATGAGGCTGAATAGCGTTTCGGTCATTGCCTGGTTTCGCGATACCGGGCCGCAGCGTCGCGGACGATCCGGGTGAGTTCGTCAAGGGTCAGGCCCATCTCGTCTGCGATGTCGCGCATCATTTTTCGCTCGCCCCGTTCCAGTTGCAAGAGTTCCAGAACCAGAGGGCGCGGCAGGTCGTAAGACATCACCACGTAGCGCGGCGTCATCCAGCCCTTGAGCGCCCGATCCTGGTGTCGGGGGTCGTTGAAATGGATAAAATCCAGGGCCAGCGAACCGACGATCCAGAAAACGAATGCCAGGGAGATGATTGCGCTGCCGACCAGAAACAGGTTCTGGATTGCAAATGCCCAAAGGTTTCGGAGGGACGTCACCCTGTGACCTCGACCGTCTGCATCATTCCCAGGTCTTCGTGGCGCAGGATATGGCAATGGATGACGAACTTGCCGGTGAAAGTTTCGAATCGTGTGCGAAATGTGATCGAGCCGGGACCGTCGTCATTGTCTGGCAGCCCGACCGTATCCTGCCAGCGGCGCAAAGGATCGTCTCCAGACAGTTCGATGCCATTGATGTGCGTAACGAAAAACGGATTGACATGGATGTGGAAGGCGTGAACCCCGCCCGTGTTATTGCAGATTGTCCACTCTTCCTCGGCGCCAAGCGGAATGCTGTGTTTGACTTCCCCGTCGTACGCCTGACCATCGATCCTGAACTGGGGTGAAAACATGATCTCGCGTCTGGGTCGCGGTATTTCGGCAAACGATTCCAGTCCCGGACCAGGCAGAGTGTCATCGTCCGACCAACCCGAATTCACCGGTTTCCCAACAATTTCGATCTTGATTTCGGATGCGATTGCACCGCTCAGGCCGAGGACTTCCCGTACTTCGCGAATGACAGGAATGGAGAAAATGCCGTCTTTCGCGTCAGGCGGTGCACGTACGATAAAATCGGTCCGGTTACCCGGCGCGAGCGCAGCAGGATTCAGCCAGGGTTCGTCGTCGTTTCCCTGATCGATCTTGATACGTCTGTGCAGCGTCAGGCCGTCGAAGGCAATTTGATAGATCTCCAGCCCCGGCACGTTGGTGCGAAGGTAGGCAAAGGAATTGCCGATCGCTTGTGCGTTGATGATTCTCCATCGCTGTACTTCGCCCGGGCGCATCGTGATCGTGGGGTCTACGGTGCCGCCTCCCGCCGGATTGGTCAGCACGAGGCCGCGATTCATGATCATCAGAATCTTCTCGCTGGCCCGAGCGATGTATTCTGGCATCGCCCCGGGGCGGTCACGGATGACCAAAGGTCCCGCCAAACCCGCCGCAACCTGTTGAAAAGTCGAACCGTGCTTGTGCGCGTGGTACCAGAATGTGCCGGAAGGATGATCCGCGCCCGTTTCGAAGCGGAACATGTTTTGGTGCCACCTGACCGATTTGACACTATTGCCACTGATATCGGCGCAGGGCACGACCTGGTCCTTCGGCACGACGCTGACGAAAACATTGTCGGATTCAAATCGACCTGAAGAATCTGTCGTCGGAGAGACATGCAGCCCATGCGTGTGCAGGTTGGTCGTATTGAGCCCATGGAACGCATTGTGGTTGTCAGCGCAGTCGTCATGCAAGGCGGGCAGATCGTTGATCAGGTGCACATCAATTGTATCGCCCGGGTCAGCCACTATGGTTGGCCCAGGCGAAAGCCCATTGTAGGTTGGTCGACCGTTTACCTCTTGCACCCTCAGGATCAGATCCGTTCTCCTCGCGGCCAGGTCTTCCGATTCTGCAACCGTCCCAAGACCAGCACATAGCAACGATGTCGCGCCAAACGCGGCAGTGCCTCGCAACATCGAACGCCGGGAAATGACCAGGGTCACGGCCTGACAATCCACTGCCGGAACTGCATATCTGCTTCTGAACACGGAGAGAATCGGAGATAGCGCGCCATGGAGGGACCTGCAGAGTGACTGTTGGCATCGACGCGCAGGCACTTTGTTTCGTCAACCGTTGGACGGATTGTCATGGATCCGGGATCATGGATGAACCTTTGGGCACTGGCCGCCGCGTCGCGATCAACCAGCCCGAGCGGTTCGGACGGATCGTCCTGATGCAGATGCGCCATGCACTTTCCTTTGAAGGCAACCGATGTGATTTGGCCGGTAGTCTCGCAAAAGCGAAACTGAACGTCTCCGCCACGTGGCTTGCACGAGCGGGCATGCAGGCCGTCGGACAGACTGCGACCAATTTTATCGATGCACCATCCGAGACCATTAGCCTTCGTCCAGGTTGCCTGCGAGGTGAATTTCAGGCACCGGTGTTCTGAGATCAGGCGGAGCGGCATTTTCCGCGGTAGCAGCGACAAGCAAATTCGCCATTGCAGGCGTTAAGTTTGGCAAGCGGTGCATGCGTCCCTCAAATGCACTCGTGTCGGCCGTTTTGAACTTATACGCAAATGGTTGGTTAATCCGTCGTAAAAAATACGCCCTCGTAGGCGGGTGACGTCTCGTATTTGATGTGAAATTCCGCGCCGGGGAATGACAGGTTGAGACGAACAACACTGTTCGCAGAATCGCGCTGCGAAAGGACGTGCCAGGCATCCGCGCCGATGGATTGACGGTTCGGGCAGCCCCGATTGTGGCCCGGCATCAAACCCTTCGGGGGTGGCTTCCTGACGAACAGGTGTCTGCAGTTGGTGTTCAGACCCTCCGATGCGAATTCAACTGTACAGAAGCAGCGGGACCAGACGGTTTGGATAGCCACGTGCCACGAGAGGCAAGGGTGCATTTTGATGCACGTTCACAGCCCTGAAGGACTGGAGACATTTCGGGGCGCGGACCGTCCGATCTCGGACCAGTTTAGGTTCGCGAAGCCCAAGGCTCACCATTAAGTATACGGCCATTGTGCTGCCTCCCACCCGCATCATGCATCAACGGCACGGGCCATGCCATCAGAATTTCATGACGGTCGGGGCGGAAGTGCAACGCCTGCCATGATCGTTTGGGAAGTTGAGTCCAGTTCCAATCGGGCCATCAACCAACTCGTAATCAAAGCTGCTTCTGCTGGTCCGTGCTGAATTTTGTGCAGGCTGATCCTCGTTGGCAGGCGCGATCGCCAACCGCATCCGGTGAACCCGGAACCGGCCCCAGGTGCCCCAAAACAGACATTCGAGTTATCGTGGATGGGAGACTTCAACGTGATTCCGAGTGGCCCGGCCCACGTCACCGGCGTTTTCCCGTCGGCGCGGCCGTGCCTGATCATTCCTGTCAGCTTTTTTATTTCTCGCGGCGGTGGGCGGCCCGGACGATCAGGATACGCTGTCCCTGTCACTGATTTCGGTATGATTCGGTAATTGCTGACACGGTACTGCCTGAGCTTCCAATTCCGTGTCCCACCTGGCGGCACGCCGAATTGCCGGAAATTTTCCAATTTTCACCAATCTCAACCCAAGGAAATCCGGCGTGCGGTGCTGGACCTGTCGATCCGGTTTGCGAACCTTTTTTTGACGCTTCCGGCGCGTTCAATCTTCCAGGTCACGCCACATTTCTTCCGGGCCCAGAACCGTCTCCTCGCCCTTGCGAGTGCTTTCAAGGACCTGTCTACCGAGGTACGCATCCTCCAGATCATCGATCTTCTCGACAAAGGCCTTGCGGGCGCAATAGTACATCGTTCTGCCCGTTTGCCTGACCAGGAATTCAAGGCGGGGTTTTATGTCGGGAGGCAGGCGGAGTGACAACATGGCAACCCGCTTCACTTGTCATGCATATATGACATCATTGAAATCCGATCGACTCTCAAACGCACGAGTTTCGATGAGGCTGCGGAGGCCAGTTTCATCGGAAACGGCTTGTATCCGGAGGTATTGCCCGATGCCATGTGTGGGTCTCGGTTGTCATTTTTTAGTACCCACGCCGGTGAAGGAACTGACAATAAGGCCCCCCGGTCGACCGGAGAAAAAGCCGAAATATTTCCTCAAATCCTGATGTTCCGAAAAGCTGCGAAGCATCGTAGCGAAATGGTCGAACTTGAAATTACTGACAACGGAGGGGCAATTCATGGCGTTGAGCACATTCTGGACGTGCTTGGACAACGGCTGAAATAACCGGTCTCAACCACATAAAAATCATCGGGACGCGGAAATTATTCCAGACTGTATCGGAAACCTGGAAGCATGACGATACAGAGAACACGCTGCACATTCTCGCCGGATCGCCTGACCTCGCCCCAGAAGCACGCCCCCGCCGTCGGGTTGTTTCTCGCGACGCACTGGGAAGGCGACGAACGCCACGCACCTCACAGTGGTGGCCCTGCCGGACTAGCCATCTTGGATATCGGAATCGCACGTCCAGACGAAGCGGATGAACGCCGTGTTCAGTACTCCGGATTCGCGATCCATGTGTCGTAGACGAGTTGAACGCTTGGCCGTTGCAAAACCGCGTCGGCAATACGTTTGACGTTGGGAAATTCATTAATGGCCGGGTGTCCCTTCGCAGACCTCAGCCAGGTGGTCAGCATGAACAGGTAGATATCGACGGCGCTGAACCGTTTTCCGAGCATCCATTCATTGACGCCGATCTGGTCGTCAACAACGTTCCAGGTTTCCCTGAGCCTCCGGTTGCCACGTCGCTGCGCACTCCGTTCGGCGGCCGCAGTGTCGGCGAAGCGATCCGGGTAATATGTCAGTTGAAATGCATTCTGAACGGAGTTCGAAAAGTACACCAGTGTCTGCAAATAGAGTGCTCGTGTCGTGTCATCGAGAGCAGGAGCCAATCCAGCTTCCGGGTGCCTGTCGCAAAGGAAAACAGTAATCGCGGCACATTCGTACATCGAGCCGCCTTCCCAAACCAGGACCGGCACCCATCCATTCGGATTGATCGCCAGTTGTTCTGGCGGACGCGGCTTGTCCATGTCGATAGACGTCTGGATGAGCTCGTAAGATACGCCAATCTCTTCCAGCAACACCCGGATGCCCATCGACGCGCTTTTGCGGGCATAGAACAGTTTGTACATCTCTATTCCATTTTCTGCCGAGGAGTACATCCTAACAAACTCTTTACTCAACTTGAAAATCCTGCATACGGTCGTCGTTGCGTGGCTCAGGTGCTGAACCTGACGGTGGCGGACGCCTGCGAACAACCGATTTCCCGGTCACAAGGAAAGGAGCATTGATCGACAAGAATAGTGGAAATGTCCTGTTCATCGTTTCGGACGATCTTCGGGCGGACTGCCTGCAACTGGCCATCAACGGTCGGGCGGTGCTGCCAAATCTGCGGGAGTTCATGGAGGATGCCGTCACATTCCGCAGGCACTATACGGTCACCTGTCCCTGCGGTCCGGCCCGGGCCAGTCTCCTGACCGGCCTCTATGCGATGAATCACCGGTCCGTGCGCAATTGCACACCGCTGAGCGCGGATATTTCAAACCTCGCGCTCGAAGCGCGGAAATCGGGTTATGAGCCATTGCTGTTCGGTTACACCGATACCAGCGCCGATCCCCGATTCCTGCACCCCAATGATCCGGCGGTCAGGAGCTACGAAAACCCGATGCCGGGGTTCAAGGAAGTCGTGGCCCTGCAGCTGGAAAACGACAGCTTTGCGTGGAAGGCGCATCTGAAAGCCAAGGGTTATGACCTGCCAAATGATTACAGCCGTTTCTACGCTCCGCAGGATTTCGATCCGGCAACCGGGCCGCGCCCGGACGATCCCGCATTCTACCGCGCCGAGGACAGCGACACTGCGTTTCTGACGGATGCATGCCTGGGGCAGCTTGCCGTCCGGACCGACCAGGCGTGGCTGGCGCACGTGTGCTACATCCGGCCGCACTCGCCATTCATCGCCCCGGAACCCTATAACCGGATGTACCGTGCGGATGAAATTCCGCCGCCAGCGCGTATGCCGACCCCGGATGCCGAGGCGGCGGTTCATCCGTTTCTTGCCGCCGATCTGGCGGGGCTTGATATGATCAACGGCTTTATTGAGGCTTCCAACTGCCATCTCGACAATGAAGATCCGCGCGATGTGGCAACCATGCGCGCGGTCTACTTCGGACTGGCCAGTGAGCTCGACCATCATGTTGGCCGCCTGATCCGGTTCCTGAAAGACACCGGGCAGTACGACGACACACTGATCATATTCACCTCCGATCATGGCGAGATGCTCGGGGACCGGCGGCAGTGGGGCAAGATGTCGGTCTACGATGCCGCAACGCACGTGCCGTTGATAATCCGCGACCCGCGGCGCCGGTCCTGCAACGGCAGTCAGTTCGATGCCTTTACGGAATCCGTGGATGTGTCACCGACGATTCTCGACTGGCTCGCGGGCGAGGTGCCGGTCGCGATGAACGGCGCATCGCTGTTGCCGTGGCTGGAGGGAAAGGCCCCGCCCGGCTGGCGGGACTATGCCTACGCCGAGATGGAGTTTGGCGATCCTGAATGCCATACCCGTTGCCCGCAGGAATGGCTGGGCCACAACCACTGCCAGCGGGAATTGGGGCTCAGCATGCGCGAGGCCAATTATGCGGTCATTCAGGAGGACCGCTACCGGTTCGTGCATTTCAATGGCGGCCTGCCGCCGCTGCTGTTTGACATGCAGTCGGCCGACAGCGAGTTCCGAAACCTCGCGGACGATCAGGATTATGCCGGCGAAGTTCTGCGCCTGACCAGGAAGCTGCTGGATCATCGCATGCGCCATGCCGACCATACGTTGTCCGATATGAAAGTCACACGCAGCGGGACCGTCAATTTCCAGCCGTAGGATTTTCGACTGCCCCCCGAGGGGCCGCCACCCGGGCATCGATATGAAGTCTGCGGCCAGATCGATCGGTGTCGTCGCGCCGCCAAATTGACCATCAGCGGCCAGTCGGCAATCGGCCGAAATAGCCGCCCGTCCGGGCCACCATCGCCGGAATCAATCAAATCATCCAGGTACCGGGCATGCGAATTGCGCCCGCGTTGGGCGTGGACCCGAAGCTCCACGCGCCGGTCTGCTGTTTCCGCATCCGGCAGTGCACCATATGTCGCGGGCGCTTTCGGGGAGATGCTCCAGCACGAACAAGTCTTTCCCTACCTGCGGTGATCGCTTACTCCATGCGCGTTTACCGAAAACCAATGCGCTACAATCGCCGGCCAGGCGCTTCCGGTGGCAGAGGAATTCCTAATGGGTTGCGCGCGGGTCGAGGGCATCTCTGAGTCCGTCACCCATGATGTTGATGCTCAGCACCGTGATGGCGATCATTAAGCCCGGAGGGATCCATATCCATGGCATGTTTTTCAGGACTGATACCGTCTTGGCTCCTTCCAGCATATTTCCCCAGCTGGGTGTCGGCACCTGGACCCCCAATCCCAGATAGCTCAGGGCAGCCTCGAGAAGTATTGCCTCGGCGACGCCAAAGGTCGCCGCAACGGTGAGCGGGCCAACCAGATTCGGAAGCAGGTGCCGAATCATGATTCGAACATCCGCTGCTCCGATGCAGTGCGCAGCCATGACATACTCTTTTTCCCTGAGCGAAAGAAACTGGCCGCGCACGAGGCGGGCAATCGTCGCCCACCCGAGGAAACCGATAATCAGGATCAGGTTGCGAATGCTGGGACCGAACAATGCAACGCTTGCCAGAACAATGATCAGGGTGGGAAGCGACAGGAAAACATCCGTGATGCGCATCAGAACACTGTCCACAATGCCGCCATAGTAGCCAGACATCCCGCCTATCAGGGTGCCGACGATGAGACTGATCGAAATGGCCGTTATGCCAACGAGAATGGAAATCCGGCCGCCGTGAATCAGCCTGCTCAAGACGTCCCGCGCCACAGAATCCGTTCCCAGCCAGTGCTGGGCGCTGGGCGGTTTGAAAATGCCGGATTCAATATTGATGTCGTGGGGATGAAACGGGGCAACCCATGGGGCCAAAATCACTATCACAAACAGGACGGCCAGGACGCACGCGCTGACGACGGCCAGCTTGTGCCGCCGGAACCTGCGCCATGCCCTGTGCCCCCCGGTTCTTACGTCGACGTCCGACACTTCAGGCGCCACGGCTGGATCGACGATCTCAGACATGCCGGGATTCATTCATACCTGATACGGGGGTCCGCCACCGCGTAAAGGATATCCGCCAGCAGTCCGGCCGCCAGAACGGCGACTCCGTAGACGACCAGCTGCGACATGATGATGTAGTAGTCCCGCGCGACCGCCGCATCCACAAAGAGCGATCCCAGGCCGGGCCACTGGAACACTGTTTCCAGAATGGCGGACCCGCCGAAGATCCAGGGAAGCTTCAAGGCAATGATCGTGATCAGGGGCAACAGCGCATTTCTGAATGCATGCCCCATCAGGACATGCCAGCCCGACAACCCCTTGGCGCGGGCGGTCGTGATGTAATCCTCCCTGATCACTTCCAGCATGCTGGCCCTTGCATAGCGCATGATGTCGCTCATGACTACGAGCGCCATCACGAGTGACGGCAGCACCAGATGCCTGATATGGTCCCCATACGTGAACGGCACAGCAGGCGTTCTTGCCCCGCTGGTCGGCAACAGGTCCAGATTGAGCGAAAAGACGAAGATCGCCAGCATCGCAATGAAGAAAACCGGCACCGAGACTCCCGAGAAGGCAAACACCGTAAGGATGTAATCGATCGATGTGTTCTGTTTCAGGGCCGAAATCACCCCTAGGGATATGCCGAGGGAACACGCGATAACGAGACTCACCGCCATCAGTTCAAGCGTCATCGGTATTCGCTCGACAAGCAGTTTGGCGACAGGTTTCCGGTCCCTGAACCGGTAGCCGAAATTGCCTTCGCTGAGGCCTTTCAGCCATTTGAAATATCGAACGTACGCCGGGTCGTTGAAACCATGCATCTCGCGCAACCGCTCCAGCTGTGCGGCCGATATGTTGCCGAGGGAGGTAGAGGAGGTTTGCATGATCATGGCCGAAACGGCATCACCCGGAGCCAGTTCGATGAATGTAAAACTCGCAACCGTTATCAGCCACACCACGGGTATGGAGATGAGAAACCGGCGAAGTATGTATTTGATCATCGATATCCGGTCCGGGGACTATGCCTGCCGGGAACCACAGGTTGACCCTGAACAGCGAATCCCATGAATCGGCCGGGGCAGGTTCTGTTCAAATGACGTGGCTGCACTATTCTGTCCAACTTACAGGCAATGCGATCCGCCCGACCGGCGGCCGGCCGGAAAGAGGGAAAACACTGGGGGATTCTGAACACCAGACTGGACTGATGTCAATTGCCGGCGGTGCCGACCGGGCCATGAAATATGGCGGCTTGCCGCAGCCAATGGCATTCGCGCCGGACCGGACCGTGGGAACAAGCCCACAGACCGGGGTGCCCGGGCCAGCCGCGGCCTGCGCGCGCCTTGCCGACTCACACAAAATGGCACGCGCACCACGCGTTTGACGAAACCTGTCGGAGTTCGGGCTCTTCTTCGAAGCATCTCGGTTTCGCCAGCGGGCATCTGGTGTTGAAATTGCAGCCGTGCGGCGGATTGGCCGGGCTGGGAACATCGCCTTCTAGGATCATCCGGTTCCTATTGGCTTCTATCTCGGGGTCATGCACCGGGATCGCCGACAACAGTGCTTGGGTGTAGGGGTGCAGGGGATTGCCGTACAGTTGATTGCGGTCCGTGAGTTCCACGATCTTGCCCAGATACATGACGCCCACACGGTGGGAAATGTGCCGGACCATGCTCAAATCATGTGAAATGAACAGGTAGGTCAGGCTGAATTCATCCTGGAGGTCCTCGAGCAGGTTGATGATCTGGGCCTGTATCGACACATCCAGGGCGGAAATCGGCTCGTCGCAGACAATAAAGTCCGGATTGACCGCCAGCGCCCGCGCGATCGCGATGCGCTGGCGCTGACCGCCTGAGAACTCATGGGGAAAACGGTTGGCATAGCGTGGATTGAGACCGACCCTGTTGAGCAGGTCGCTCACTCTTTCCGATACCTCGGCGCGCGGACATAGTTTGTGAATCCTCATCGGTTCACTGACGATTTCGTGGACGGAAGCCCTTGGATTCAGGGAGGAATAGGGGTCTTGGAACACCATCTGGAGCCGGCAGCGCAGGGTCCGCAACTCCCTTTTGCGGAGCTTCGCCAGATCCTTTCCGGCGAAGATCACTTCCCCTGAAGTGGGCCGGTACAATCGCAGAATTGCCCGCCCTGCCGTTGTCTTGCCGCAGCCGCTTTCGCCCAGAAGGCCCAGGGTTTCGCCCTCGTGAACATCAAAGCTCACGCCATCGACGGCCTTCACAGCGCCCACGTTGCCGATACCAAATCCGGTGCCAACCGGAAAATGCATTTTCAGGTTTCTGACTTCGATTAGGACCGGCTTTTCCATACTCATGTCGGCTCAAACATTGACATTCACCCAGCACGCAATTTCATGATCGGCCGCAATGTTCCTCAATAACGGATTCCTGGTCCGGCAGTCCGGAATACTGTGCCGGCAACGATCAAGAAAGGGGCAGCGGTCCGGCATGTCAATCAGGTTCGGCGGCAGACCCTGTATGGAGGTGAGCCTCTCACGGGTTGTCGAATCCAGTTTTGGCAATGAGCCGAGCAGGCCTCTGCTGTAGGGATGGCTGGGGTTGGCATAGAACTCCCGGACCGGCGCCGATTCAACGATTTGCCCGGCATACATAACAATGACTTTGTCGACGCATCCCGCCACCACTCCCAGATCGTGCGTAATCCATATGACCGCCATGCCAAGTTCCTTGCGCAGACGCATGACGAGGTCGATGATCTGTGCCTGCGTGGTGACATCAAGCGCTGTCGTGGGCTCGTCGGCGATGAGGAGCAGCGGATCGCAGGACAGGGCCATGGCAATCATGACGCGCTGCCGCATTCCGCCGGAAAACTGGTGCGGATAGTTGTTCAGCCGGTTGCCGGCGTCCGGAATGCCGACCATGTCCAGCAGGTCGATCGCGTGCTGGCGGGCCTGCTCCCTGTTCCTGTCGGTATGCAGCAGCACCGTTTCCACGATTTGACGGCCAATCGTCAGCACCGGATTGAGTGACGTCAGGGGATCCTGGAAGATCATCGCGATCTGGTTGCCGCGAAGACTTCTGAGATCTTTGATGTCCATCCTGAGGACGTCGCGCCCCTGGAACAGCACCTCTCCCGCCACGATTTTCCCAGGCGGTTCCGGGATCAGCCGCATCAGGGACAACGCGCCGACGCTCTTGCCGCAGCCGCTCTCCCCAACAATTCCGAGCGCTTCTCCGCGCTGAAGCGAATATGATATGCCGTTGACTGCCTGGACCACGCCGTCTTCCGTCGTGAAGATCGTCTGCAGATTACTTACTTCGAGCAAAATCCACTTCCATCCCGCTGATCGTCAACAACCGTGTGTCCCCATCGCGGTTGTGGACCTGACGGCACACCTCCGGGCCAGGTCAAAATTGTCACGAGCCATCCCAGGCGCCGGCGCAGGCGCGTCTGTCCCCGGTGAAAGTGCCGGCAGCCCGATCCTCCCCGTGCGCGCTGTGGCCGCGTCGGCCCCTAGGAGGCCCCGTCATTCTCCCAGAACCAGTCATGGCGCACGATCTTTAGATCATACCCCTGTTCCCAATAGCGCGCAACCGGACTGTCCCGCCATTCCTTGTCCAGGGTGTCCCAGGTAAATGGCTCGCCCACATCGGGGGGGTCGGCGCGAAGCCATCTTTCACCGATGGCGTGGCTTGTGCCGGTATAGCGAACATCGATCGAGAACCGAATTTTATCAGGCGTCCGATTGGCGGCCGCAGCGTGCACTGTGAACATCTTGAACAACAGGATGTCGCCGCACCGAAAACCGGAATGGTGCCACTCCAGCGTAGGATCGACGTCGACAGTCCTTCCCCCGGACCCTCCAGCCGGCCGCGGTTCGAGGAAACCGGCCTTGTGGCTTCCCGCCAGAACTCTCAAGCCGCCGACGGCCTCCGGCACGTCACCCAACGGTATCCAGCAACTGATGGTCTCCGTGGAGCCTCCCACAAATATCCAGTCCTGGTGCGGCTGCGTGATATGTTCGGCGGTGTCGGGAAACGATATGCGCGCGATCGTCCTCGGAAACGGCACGACACGCTCCTGGAAAAGATCCTCCATGATGCGGATCAAGTTGCGGTCGAGTTTCAGGCGGTGAAACGCTTCCAGGGCCTGGACCCTGGCGTATACATCCAGATATTCGTCATCATCATCATCGTAAACTGGACCGCGGGCGGCAATAGCTTCCAGAGAGTCTCCTCCGGAGCGCGTCCAACCGGCCTCTGCACAGATTTCGAGGAATTGGCGTCTCAGATCCAGAACCTGGTCCTGCGGCAATATGTCCCTGAGAAACAGATATCCGTCATGACGCATCCGCCTGCGCAGCCCGGGCGGATCATCAAGCAGACTGTTCGATTCCACAAATGGCTGCATCGCGCACTCCCTTCAACCTGCAGCGCCGCCGCCCGCAAAGCGAAAGAACAAGGCGGCAAAATCCTTCTGGCGGCCAGCCCAGTGCCAGCCTTGCAAATCGTTACGATACTGTGCCGGCATCATCAACTGACTGTTTCCGAGGCTGCCTCATGATCGAGCAACGAACGCGACATTTCAGTCTTTCTGCCTTTAACCGGAACTTCACGACCAGATTTGAAAAATTACCCAATGATATCAGAGAAGTATCTGATATCAGGCTGGACTCGTACTGAGAACAATCCTGGTCGGATCAATCTCCATCAGTTGAAATGCCCGGGTCTGCAGCGGCGTCGGTTCCGACATCAGCGGAAACCGATACGCCCGCCGGGCCGGTATGGCCACCTCGTTCAGCGTCAGCGTGGCCAGGTCGGCGAGAAGCGTCGTGAAACTGTGAACCGGCAGCCCGTCGGGGGTCAGTTTGGTGTCGGCCTTGGCCTTGGCACTCTTCGAGACCCTGGCAGGCTCCACCGGTGAATTCCGTTGTGCCCGGGCGCCCTCACGGTCGTCATCCTCGAACAGTAACGGCGCCAGGCGACGGCGGAGATGCCATTCAACGTGGAAGGCCAGCACGCACAGGAACACATGCGCCCGCACATGGTCCCCGGAATAGACGTGGACCGGCCGGATCTCCAGCCGCGATGCCTTGAGCACTCGAAATGCCCGCTCCACTTGCGCGAGGGACTTGTACGCCTCCACCGCCGCCTCCGGCCCGATGGCCTCGGGATCAAGGCTGGTGCGGATCACGTAGACACCGTCAAGCCGACCCTCGGCGGCAATCCGTTCCTGACGCCGGCTCCAGGTGATGGCGCTGTCCGTGACGGTGATCTCGAAATGCTTCTCCACCTTCCGGCGGTTGGCATCCCGTCCCACCCTGCGGTTGATGGCCTCCCGGCCCTTCAGCCGGCCCGAACGCACCGACGCCGCAATCGTCTCCAGCGTCTCTTCCGTCGCCAGCAGCAGGTCCTCCCGCTTGCGGGCCCGTTCCTCCCGCAACCGCGGGTTCAGGCAGACCATCAGCCGCTCGCCGGGAAAGTCCGGGCCGGTGACCTCCGCCACCGCGTCGGGAACCAGGGCCTCGGGAACGAGCGGCGGCGGCTCGTCCGCACCCGCCGGACGCAGGAGCTTGCGGATGTCCTCGGTCTTGAGGGCCGAGATCCAGTCGAGGTTCGCCGGCTCGAGATCCTCGCGGATGCGGGCCGCGGTGATCATCCCCCGGTCGCCCACCAGTGCCACATGGTCGATGCCGAAGCGGGTGCGCACCCGGGCCACCTGGGACGCCACCGTGGAGGGATCCCCGGTGTTGCCGGCAAACACCTCCACCGCAACCGGACAGCCGTTCGCGGCACAGAGCAGTCCGTAGGTGATCTGCTGCTTGCCCGTCTTGCCGTCGCGGTTGTGGCCGAAGGCCGCGAGCGGGCAGCACCGTCCTTCCAGGAAACTGGACGAAACATCATGGAGAACAAGAGTGTTGCCACCCCCGAGGTGGCGGTTGGCGAGGCTCTTCTCGATCCAGGGCTGGCGCTTCAGCAGCCAGTCGAGCATGGCCAGCATCTCGTTGCCGGTGACGGGGCCGAGCCCGAGCACGGCCCCGAGGCTGGTGGATGCGGTCTCCGGCGACAGCGCCCGGGCGGTGGCGAGCTTGGAGGCGGGATCGACGATGCGCGCGACGATGGCGGCGACGGCGAGATCCCGCATGCGCTCTGCCTTGCGGCCGAGGATGCGGACCAGGCCGATCCGGCGCAGGGTGCCGAGAATGGCGGCGACATGGCCGTGGGGAACCGCCCTTTTGATGGCGAAGACGTCGTTGAGGTTGCGGACGGCGACACCGCCCCTGAGGAGGGTATCGATTCCGCTGATGATGTGTTCGGGCAGGCCGGTGAGGTTTGCGCGGGTGCGTTTTTTGATGCGTTTGCCTTCGCGCCAGGCCTCGCGGATGAGGATAGTGGGGCGTCCGCCCCTGTTTGGGATGCGCTCGACGTTGATTGCCATGGGAACGGAGTTAGTCTGTTAAATACTCTGGGTAAATGAGGAAAATGCCTTTATCCTGCATTTACATGGGAACATTTGTCCGGAATCCCCTCTTCCGGAATCCGCGTAAGTGATTCAAATTCAACGATTTTCTCACCAATGATTCCGTTTTGTTCCGTTTGAAGTTCCGTTTAACAAATCAAGAACATCCCGAAAAGCGCGATGCGTGGATGACGACGACACACCACAAAGTTGTGGAACAGCACGGCGGTCTTCGCTGCCGCGGGACGGTCCGTTGGCGTTTTCAAACAGTTCGATCACACGGATTTGACACTTCGCCTGATGACAACAAAAGTTGTCGCATGGCCGAAGTGATCCGGAGCAGTGTCCTTGATGAGTGGCATCCGGGTTGCGGGATCGTCGGGCAATGGCCCGGATTGCTGCACGGATAGATCGTTTCGCTTCGGGAAACTTCGGCGATGTCGCGACCGTCGGTGGCGGTGTTTTCGAACTCCGGATCAACTACGGGCCGGGTTATCGGGTATATTGCCTGCGCCGAGGCCAGCATCGCGTTGTTCTGCTTTGTGGCGGAGACAAATCATCACAGAACCGGGACATCAAGCAGGCCAAGGCGCTTGCCGGAGAGTGGAAGGATTGAGCCATGCAAGAAGTGACGTTTACCCGCTACGACACCGCGGATTATCTCAAGAGCGAGGAAGACATCGGAGCTTACCTTGACGCGGTGATGGAGGAGGGCGGTGATGACCCGGCCTATGTTGCCCGTGCCCTTGGAACCGTTGCGCGGGCACGGAACATGACGGCACTCGCCCGCGAAGTCGGAATGAGCCGCGTCGGTTTGAACAAGGCTCTGTCGGGAAAAGGAAATCCTACACTCGCCACCGTCCTGAAAGTTGCCAAGGCGCTCGGTCTCAGAATCTCCTTTCGACCGCAAGCCGCTAAAGGGGCCAATTGACAGTAGCAAAGTACGTATTCCTCCATCGATTCTTACGGTCGGGGTATTCAGATCAGGAAGGACCAGGGTCAGCCGACCGGTTCATTGGCTGATCTGCTTCGAGGCGTTTTCACCAGCAGCATGGATCATGTCGGCAAAGTCACCCGGTGCCATTGTGGTGATTGTGGACAATGACTTTTGGACGCTGCCGGTCCCGGTGGAAATCATGCGCCGGAAAGTTGGCATTCAATGGCAAGGTTGTGGAACGGCGCCGCGTTTTGCGCCGTCGCAGGCCGGTCAGCAGGTGTGTATGAACAGCTCGATTTCCCCCGCGACCCTGCAGACAGCCGTGTTCAAATTTAGCCTAAGCGGACCGAGCGTTGATCAAACGCGCAACCATCAAAACGCGGCTAGGACTTTCCTGTCTTCCATTCGCCAAATCGTTCGACAACCGCATTACTGAAGGCGATTATCTTTCTGTCCTGCTCGCTAATCGTGGGAGCGCCTTGCGCAAAGACATGGTCGTGGCGTTCTTCAACGGTCGCAGGATCGCGTTTCAAATCGTCCTCAAACGATTTTGCTCTTCGCCCGAACGAAAAAGATTCACCGGTACGGTGGGGATTCTTCCGCCACTTAGTCCGTCACGCAGGAGTTGGTCTTTCGCTGTACCGGTCAAGAACTGAAGAAACAGGAAGTCAATCGTGCCGGCACACAAAGAGAAGAACCATAGGTCCTTCGTAAGGTCTACGCGTCTTGGTTGCGGCGCAGGCGTATCGCCCTCATTTCGTCGTAAAGGATGCACTCGACTTCAACCAACACGGTTTGGTTAAAACAAATCCGCAACGAGCAAACAAATGCCGAGGGGTTTATGGTTGAACGAACCCAATTCTCGCCTGCCTGCACGGGCCTTGTTTCCCCGCCTGTCGGGGAAATGATGAACTCCGGAAACTGTGAATAGTACCAGGCGTATTCGGACGTCCTTGTCCAACCATCACGGTCCAACAGATTGTTCTGAACCCTTTCGAACGGTGTCGCGTCGAGACCGGCCTGCTCGACAGACACCCGAACCACGTCTCGGCCCGTCGGGCTTCGACCGATGGGGTTCCGAGGACCGAGATTCTGTACCGCGAGTGCTACGATGGAAGGAACGTCAAGCATTTCTACAGCCACTACCGCCGCGAACATGCGGGAAGCGGAGCTACACCTAGGTCAAGATCGTCCTTCAGCGTGCGGGCATGGTAGCGAAGGCCCCGGGACGCGACAAGCATCGCCGCCGCCGCGCGCGACGCCGGGTCGGGGGATGGTTCGACCACCGAGTGGGTTCCCGGGCAGCACTGGGACCTCATCATCACGCTTGATGATCGGACATCCGAGCATGACTCGATGTTCTTTGTCGAGGAGGAAGGGGCGGCGTCGAGTTTCCGGGCGATGGCCGAGGTCTTCGCGGAGTGGGGACTGCCCTCGAGCCCGTATACCCACCGCGGTTCCCACTATTGCTATTGGCACACGCTCGAGGCTGGCGGCAAAGTCGATCGCCGCAATTTGACACGGTTCGGTCGCGCGATGCACCAACCCGGGGTGGACATGATCCCCTCCTGCTCACCCGAAGCCCGGTGGCGGTGAAAACGCATGCTCGGCATTCATCAGGAACGTCTCCCGAAGGAGTTCGCCGCTCGGGGCATCGATACGATCTCCATTGCGAACCGCTATCTCGCCGCGCGTTACCGCCCTGTGTTGAACGCCGAGTTCGCGGTGCCGGCGGCCGAGGCGGGCACGGCGTTCGTGCCGTTCATCGGCCCAGGGCTCGCCGACATCCTGTGCGGGCTGTACGGACGCACGGTGGGGCGGGACAACTGCCTGAGCTTCGAAAACCGGAAGCTCCAGGTTCCAGTCCAGGCTCACCTCCGCCACTTCATCAAGGTCCGGGTGCATGTCCATCGTTATCCGGACGGGCGCCTGGCCACATTCCACAGACCGCGAAAGCTCGCAGACTATCTTTCCGACGGCCCGGTGGTCATCACCGATCCGGCCGCGGACGTCGGGTGGCGCGGGTGGGCTGAACGTGATGAATGCAATCCGTGGAAATGTGGATTCCCCGTGGAAATGTGGACGAGCCCCTCGGGCCGCATGGACAGACCTTGGACAACGCCGGGCGTTGACCACCGCCTGCCCACACTCGCGCCTCTCGCTCACGAATTCCACAGGACCAACACCAACCAGTTTTCTCTTGAAATTGGTCAAAATGAATACCGGACAGTTCCATTTGTCACAGACACCAGACACCGGTCAAAATTTTTTTTGACGGGGGCGCAACCGCATGATACATTGAGGTGACAAAATCAGAGAGAGAGAGGAGAAAAAAAATGAAAAATGTCACTAGTGTCCCATTAAAAATTGAATAGATTCAATTGCTTACTGGGAGTGTCCTGCGGGATCTGTTGAGCCGACATGTCAAGCAGTTGATTTAATGGAGTTTTCTCGAAAATCGTCAGGCTCAGAATCTGCAGAATTGTGTGGAGACTTTCGTCAATTTTCAAACGTTTGCGGATGATCGCGACGATCACATAGACCGACACCGCGATCCAGATCTGGCTCTTCACGGCGTTCTCCGAGGTGCCGAAGAAGGACTTGATCCGAAGATGCTGCTTGATCCACTTGAAAAACAATTCAACCTGCCAGCGCGACCGGTAGATGTCTGCGACTGACATGGCCGGCAGGGTGAAGTTGTTGGTGAGAAAGACCAGGGTCTTGCCGCGCTCCGGGTCGCGGTACTTGATGCGGCGCAGCTTGTCCGGGAAATCGGTCGCGCTGTTGACGCCGCCCGGCCGCACGACCTGATCGCAGATGAGGCCGGTACCACGGTCCACCGGCCGGGAGGAGAGGCGGCGGAGCCTGGTATTTGACTTTGCTCTCAGGACGAAGAAGCCGCCACAGAGATGGAGGTGATGGAGGCGTTTGAAGTCGAGATAGGCCCGGTCCATGACATAGAATGCGCCGGCTTCCGGAAGCAGCAGGTCCAGGACGTTGACGTCATGGAGTTTTCCGTCGGAAATGTGGATGAAGGCTGGAATGTTTCCGTGCAGGTCGAGGAGTGTGTGCAACTTGACGGCGCCCTTTGTCCTGCGGAACCGCGCCCATGGGAACAGCGACAGGCAGAGGTCGATGGTCGAGGAGTCGAGCGCGTAGACGGTATCGTGAACATCAAGGCCGGGAAGCGTGTCATCGGCGTGGATGTCCCGGGCGATGTGGATGAGGTATTGTGCGAAGTCGGCGTAGATTTTCCAGTCGCGGGCCTGATTGGCATTGGCGAGGGTGTTGCGGGAGACCCCGCCACGGATGCCCATATGGTAGAGTTTCCCGCGCTGGGCACGGAGGCAGGTTTCGATGTCGCGCAGACTGGTCCTGTAGGTGAGTTGGGCGAAGGCCATGCACCGGAACTGATCGGCACAGGTGAACGCCTTGACGTAGCGATTTCCGTCGTATCGAGAGACACAGTTGCGGAACATGTGCCATGGAAGGTGTTCCATGATCTGAGCGAAAACCAGGCTGCCGGAGTACATTGCATTCTTCCTCTTGACGGTGCAGGACAGTGAGGAAGTGTGACGAGCGTGTGCGGCGGGTTCAAGTCGGTAACAGCCGAAATGTCCAATTAATGTATTTACATCAGAGCTTTAGAGTGTGGTTAGAGGATTTTACTGGGACAGTAGTGGAAAAATGTATTGAAGAGTCTGGCCCTGGTGCCAGTGCTGTTTGTCTCCGTAGGCGCGGCCGCGGAGATGCGGAACCCTGCGGACGCCGGTAACGTTACAATGTGCCCCGCGACCTGCGCGCCGGCTGATGGCGGAACCTTCACAATTGCCTACCGCGGATCACCAGAGCCTTTTGCGTGGAAATCGTCGGAAAACAACCAGCTCGTGAGACTCAATTTCGGAAATCTGTTTATTCTGGATCCGTTCAACGGAGACGCTGGAACGTCCTGCTCCCCGACCTTGCGACGCATTGGGAGGTCTCCGATGACCTGACCAGGGAGTCCGGGACATTTCATCTGCGCGAGGGCGTGCGGTTCCATGACGGCACGCCGCTGACCGCGAAGCATGTGGAATGGAGCTACCTGCTGACCTTACTCTGTTTATTCTGGATCCGTTCAACAACGTCCTGCTCCCCGACCTTGCGACGCATTGGGAGGTCTCCGATGACCTGACCAGGGGGACATTTCATCTGCGCGAGGGCGTGCGGTTCCATGACGGCACGCCGCTGACCGCGAAGCATGTGGAATGGAGCTACCTGCTGACCATGAATCCCCGGGCGGAAGGCGCGGACTTCCTGATGCAGGATGCCAGTCTGACCGAACTGAAAGGCGCCCAGGCCTACATCGACGGCACGGCGGACAGTGTCGAAGGCATCACGGTTGTCGATGACCATACGATCGTCTTTGAAACGGCGGTCCCGAACGGAAATTTCTTTGACAGGGTTGGCAAGGTCTACATCCTTCCGGCGCATCTTTTTGAAGGCAGGCCAATGGAGGATGTGCTGACGGAGGACTGGTGGTCGCCCGAGATGAGAGTGGGCACTGGCCCATTCGTGTTCGAGGAATATTCCGAGGGACAGTTCGCATCCGTGACCGCGAATGAGGATTACTGGGCCGGCCGGCCGTATCTGGACCGGATCGTGCTGCGGTTTTTTGATGAATATGAAACCGGATCTCTTGCTTTTGAAAAGGGGGAGGTGGACCAGCTGGATGGTCTCACTTCCCAGGATGTTACGCGATATGCCGAGACGAATCCCGAGGGCTATGTTTTCCTGCGCGGAAACCCCCTGTCCGCCAACTACATCAACGTCGCCGACCATCCTGCCCTGAAGGACAAAAGGGTCCGCCAGGCGATTTCATTTGCCATCAACCGTCAGCAGCTGATCGATCTCCTGATTCCCTACGGGATGAGGGCTGCCATTTATTCCGTGTTGCCTGAAGACCATCACCTGTTCAATCCCGATGCCGCGGCCTATCCTTTCGACCCGGACCGGGCGAGGGAACTTCTGGCCGAGGCGAACTGGGATCCGAACCAGTCCGTGGAGCTGGCGACATACTACGAGCACCAGGACGCTCTTGACTGGCTGGCTTTCATCCAGAAGCAGCTTGGCGATGTGGGCATGAAGACCACTATTCGGGCGATGAAATGGCCGGACATGGAAAAAGCCGGCGAGGCGGGCGAGCTTGAGCTGTGGCTCACCGGGTATTCGAAAGATGTGGTCAGCAATCACCTAGCATATTTCGGCACTGGCGGCGCGTGGAATTACGGCGAGTACAACAATCCCGAGTATGAAGAACTCTTGAGGTCGGCAGGCCGCGCCGGCGGAGAGGAACAGCGGCAGATCTTTATGAAAATGCAGGAGATCTTCAACGTAGAGCTGCCCGGGATACCGATTTGGAACATCACCACTTTCGTTCTGGTGAAACCGCAGTTCTGCGGTGTTGTCGAGCAGTTTTCCGACCAGCATTTCGCGTACCTGAACGAAAACAACATCTACATGTGCGAAGGCGCGACGGGCACGGTCTCGGTCCGGCCCGGAGCTCCGGCCAGTCTCGAGCATCCCGGCTACGTCCTGGACAGCCAGTAGAATGGATCGGGCAGCAGCGGGTGACGTTGCTGCCCCTTCCCGCCCGGTTGGTCTGCCGGGACTGCGCGGTGATTGACTGGCGGGTCACTGCACACACAGCGACTGCACTTTCGCGGCACTGACCTGACATCGTGATTCCGAACTGTTTGCCTGGGCCGTGGGGCCGCGGGCTTTTGGCGGGACGCGGCTTGCAAAATGCAGAGCGCCTGCCGTCCGATGCGGCGTCCACAACCAGCCTTTTCCCGCAGAGTCACCCGACTCACCCGCTATGTGATCCGGGCGCGAACGGCGCTCGCGAGATACCGGGGAACTTCCTGCGCCCGACAGCATCGCGCAAAATGAGCCATGCCTCCTCTTCTATAGACCGTCCGTTGTCCGCCGCGCGCAACCGCCGCCAAGTCTTCGCGTCATCACCCATGAGTTGCTCGAAAAGTTGAAAGGCAACGCCTCAGCGGACTGGCAGCGCCGCGAACCTGCGCGTCCGAATGCGCGGCGTGCTGGTCAAGCGCATCCTGCGCAAACGCGGCTATCCGCGCGGCCACCAGGACGCCGCCGCGCAAACTGTCCTGCAACGGGCTGAGGCGCTTTCCGTAGGTTGGGCAGCGCAGGCAGACCAACCAGTCCATCAAACGGCATGTTCGTCGATTTCCCTAGTCAATGCTGGAACGCGAACTATGACCGATCGTGATCTGCACACGCCAACAGGCTCGGCGGATCCGTCCGCTGTTTCATGGTCATGATTGAAACAGCGAAGCAATGAGAACTGAACGCGTGAACATGAGGGTATTGATTGTCTTTGCGGTTCCCGGGGCAAGCGGCGCCAAATGCCGAACATCCGAAATCCGGGGAAATCCGGACGCAACATTGACTGATTTGCCGGGTTCATGTCAACGTTCGAATCTGGCGAGATGATTCACAAACTTGGGATTGAGCCATGGACACCCGACAGACCGTAAGTGATCTTCGTTATGCGTTAAGCGACACCGAGGTGGGTGCCTATCACCGTGACGGGATAATCGGCCCGTTCACGCTGATGTCGCCGGAGGAGATGGAGGAGGAACGTTTCATCATAGATCGCGAAATCGTGGCGCCGGCCGGGAACGACGACGACCCCGATATGCATTATCACGACCGCCATTTCGACCATGAATCCGTTTGCAGGATCTGCCGGCGCCCGGAACTCGTCGAGAGGGTATCGTCTTTGCTGGGCCCGGATGTGTTGATCTGGCGTTCCAACTTTCAAGTGAAGAAACCGGCCGCGGTAGCGGTCGGGGATGCAAAGAAATACACGAGGGTGCCGTGGCACCAGGACGGCGCATACTACGACCTCCAGCCGCATGTTTTGGTGTCTGCCTGGATCGCCATCACGGAATCGACCGAGGAAAATGGCTGTTTAAAGGTGGTCGCTGGTTCGCACTTGCAGACATTCGATCACGACATAGACTCTGGGAAGTTCGAGTTCGAACGCTCGATTCCGGAAGACGCGATCGACCACAACTCGGTACGCGCGTTTGTCATGCGTCCCGGGGAATTCGTGCTGTTCAACGAGAACACCGTGCACTCCTCGGGCCCCAATCATACGTCGCAACCACGTATCGGACTGACGCCACGCATCAGCGTGCCATTTGTCCGAGTGACCGGCAATCCGCGCTACGCCGGCGGCGACTGGGCCGACCGCGCCGGCGACGCGCCTGATGAACTGCGCAAAGTGGCGATGCTGCGCGGCCACGACTATACTGGCCGGCAACGGGTCGTTCCCCTTCCCTGTGGAGAAAGCTGACGACGGGGCTGGCCGCCGCCAACGTCACACAAGTGGCATCGGCCGGATTGTACCTGCGCACACATATGTGAGATTCCGCATGCGACGGTTTCCGCACGCGTGTTACCGAAACGATGGCGCAGCCCTAACGGAGGGTGCGACTGCCTCCGCTCCCGAAAATCCCATATGTTTGTGAGCAGGCACAGAAAATTATTTCCAACGAAAGACCCTGCGCCATCGTCGGAGCGAAGTGCATGAGCGCGAACAGCAAGGCTCCGTATGTGGAAACCATTGCCGGCATCGATTCCGGAATGCTACAAAAATTGGTAACTGCTCACCTCTTTTTACCTGTGGTCTGCGGGTAGTGCATCTTGATCATGTCGGCAGCCTTTTCGGCGAGGGCGATCTGGATGGCCACGAGGGGATTGTATCCGAGCGCGGCCATTGAACTCAGGTAGCTTGAGATTCTGCACCAGGCCTCGGCGTAGAACCGGTTTCGGAAGCATCCCGAGACCCTTGTATTGACCTTCGCCGCCCTGATTTTCTGTTCGTCGGCCGGGAGATTGTCCGCGTTCTCGAGCTGATCGGCATGGAGGCCGCACTCCGCGTCATCGAAGACGACGCCAACACCGGGTCGGAGGCGGTTCGCCAGCATGAGATCGCGCTCGAGCGCTCGCGTTACGAAGCCCATCGCGCGTGTCAGCAGTATGATGCCGTCGATCCGGGGAACCGGCAGGTGGCGGGCGACCTGGAGCGCTGGTGGAACGAACGCCTGATTGCGGCGCAGGCAGTCGAGTCCGCCCTGGAGCATGCGCGCGCGGCCCATGCGGACATGAGGATGTGCCGGGAGGATCGCGACGCCTGCCTGGAGCTCGGTGCCGATCTTAAGCGGGCATGAAACCATGAAGGTGTCACGGCGGAAACCCGCAAACGCAGACTCCGCGCCGCGGTTGAGGAAGTCATGGCCCGGGTCGAAGACCGGCGAGCCCGGCTGCTGCTGCACTGGCGCGGCGGCGGCCATACGGAACTGTTCGTTGCCTGGAGAGCGTCCGGGCAACATCGCTATGTGACCGATACCGGGACCGGAGCCCCGATCACGGCACTGGCGCGACAAATGCCGGATTGGGCGATCGCGGCGCTGCCGAACCGGCCGGGATGGCGCACCGGCAAGGGCAACAGCTCGAGGGAGGCGAATGTCCGCGGTTTCCACAACGAGCGCGGCATTCCGGTCTACCGGGAAGGCGAGCGGCAGGAGCGCAGCGAAATGACCCTGAGCGAGGCTGCTACGGCCCTGAGTCCTCGCTTCGAATCCATTTTGCCCCTCAATTCAAGCGTGTCGTTTACTGTGTTTTCCTGCGAGCACGTGTTCCCGAGCTTCCGATTCAGTAAATCCCCTCCCCGAGAATTGGAGTTTCCGAACCACTCTCAGCGTCAGATCCTTCTCGCCTGCGGCCCGGTAATCCGTAACTGCAACGGTCCCTTGGCCAGCATATTGCACCGATGTCGCGCCAGACGGGGCGGTGCCTCACAACATCGACCGCCGAGAAGGAGCCAGAATCACGGCCTCACAATCCACTGCTGGAACCGCATGTCACCTTCTGAACACCCAGAGAATCCGAGATCGCGTGACATGAAGGGACCTGCAGAGCGGCTGTCGACTCCGACGCTCAGACACTTTGTTTCGTCTAGCGACGGGCGGATTGTCATGGAGCCGGGATCGTAGATGAACCTTTGTGCACTGGCCGCCGCATCGCAATCAACCAGACCGAGAGGTTCAGACGGATCGTCCGGATGCAGGTTAACCATGCATTTTCCTTCGAAGGCGACCGATCTGATTTGGCCAGTGGTCTCGGAAAAACGAAACTGCACGTCTCCGCCCCGTGGCTTGCACGAGTGGGCATGCAGGCGGTCGGACAACCCGCGTCCAATTGTATCGATGCACCATCCGAGGCCATCAACCTCGTCCAGGTTGTCCGCCAGGAAAATGACAGGTGGCGGTGTTCGGAGGTCAGGAGGAGCGGCACTTGCCGCAGTGGCTGCGACAAGCAATATCGCCGCTGCAGACGCGAATTCTTGTAAGCGGTGCATGTGTCCCTCGATTACATTCATGATATCCGTTTTGAACTTATACGCACGTGGGCGGATAGTCCGTCGCAAAATGTGCTTTTGGGCAGGTGGCATCCTTGTCCGAGGCACGCGACAGAAAGTGCGTCGTGGGTCGCTGCATCAGCGATAACGGGAATCCCAACCGGTTCGCGCTTTCCAGGGGAATTCAAACCATCAACACCGGTCGAATAGTCAAACCGAAAACGCCGGAATCAAACCGGGCCAAAGGCCCGGGCCTCATTCATTCGCAACTTCGCGACATGGGATAGTTTTGGCTGCCACAAGAGGGCACTTGTGGCAGCATGTTCGCATGTTAATCTGATGATCGGATTGTCGTTTCATTACTGCCGAACACAAGGGGGACAGCATGCAGGACGAACAGCAGGACACGATTGTCGCGGTCGTAGGCTGCGGATTCTACGGCCAGAACCACCTCCACGCCTGGAAGGACCTTGCCCGGGCGGGCGCCAAACTGTCCGTCGTCTGCGATCTTGACGCCGGGAAGGCGCGGGCCGCAGGCGAGACCTTCGGCGCACGCTGGTACACTGACATCGACGACATGCTCTCACGGGAGCATATCGATCTCCTCGACATCCCGACACAGATGCGCAGCCACCGCGCCCTTGCGGCACGGGCAGCCGACAGGGGAATCGCCGCAATCGTCCAGAAACCGCTGGCGCCGGATGGCGAGGAGGCGGCGGCGATCGTCCGCCACGCCGCCAACTGCAATGCCTGGCTGGCAGTGCACGAGAACTTTCGCTTCAGCACCGTCATGCTCAGAATCAAGTCACTTCTCGACTCGGGCGCCATAGGCGCACCGGGTTGGGCACGCCTGTCCTTCCGGACCGACTACGACATCTACACCGGCCAGCCTTATCTCTTGAAGGAGGAACGGTTCGTGATCCTCGACAACGGCATTCACATCCTGGACCTCGCGCGGTTCTTTCTGGGCGAGGTCGAGCGAATAACCTGCGAAACCCAGCGCCGGAACCCGCGGGTGACAGGTGACGATACCGCGACCATGCTGCTGCGGCATGAGTCGGGAGCCGTGTCCGTGGTCGAAACCACGTACGAGGCGCACCGCGTCCCCGACCCCTTCCCTGCCACCATCGTCGAGATCGAAGGATCGAAAGGCTCTATCCTTCTCGACCACGAGGACAACATGACGGTGACATCGGAGGGTCGGGTGCGGAGCGAACACATCGGCTCGCCGCTCCTGTCATGGACCAGCCGGCCCTGGCACGGCTCGCAGGAGGCGGTCCTCAATGCCAATGCCCATTTCCTCGAAGCCTTTCGTGCCGGCCGGCCAGCGGCGACCTCAGGCGCCGATAACCTGAAGACGTTTGCACTTGTGGAAGCCGCCTATCTCTCGGCCCAGACGCATGAGACCGTCCAACCGCAACCCGCCTGAACCCGTGCCGCCAACAATTGATCACCTGAAATAATTCGGAACCGCGTGCCCCGATTCCACCACGGTCCGTCTCGCGGCGGGGCGACTTTCGGCGGAGTTCTTCGAGGAAACTCTAAGGACCATCCTCTGTGACGGGGTGGAGGCGCTTCGAGGCATTGCGTTCGTTGCAAGGGACCGGGGCAACCTGCGGGCCGGGATTTCGAAATCGGGGCGCTAGCGAACGTGGCTGGCAGCACGCGCCCATCCTAACAGAAAAGTCTCGTTCACTCCCGTCGACTTGATCCTTTGCAGAGCCCTTGTCGGCGGGCACCACACATCAATCGACGGCCCGACTGGTCGAACTCGTATGTCATGCCGAACATGTCGAACCCGACTTCGTCAGGGTTCGTGACTCACGGTGTCAGTTCCTCCATTCAGTTAGGGAGACCGGTGACGTGCCGATCCTGCTGCCGCATGTTCGGGTTCCGTCGGAATCTGTTGTCTTCATGAAAATCCAAGCTTACTCTGGCAATGCATTACACTGGTTCATGGAATTTGAGTGGGATGAAGAAAGAACCAAAGCAACATCGCCATGCATGTTGTGAGCCTTGTCGACGCCAAACGCATCTTTGAGGGCTTCGCCCTTGATGTTGTCGATGATCGCTTTGACTACGGCGAAGAGCAGGTCATCAGCCTTGGCATTGCGGGCGGTGTCGTAGTCCTGGTTGTTGCACACACGGAGCGCCAGGGTGCAATACGGATCATCTCTGCGCGGCCCGCCAAAAAAATCCGAGAAGGAACGATATGACGAAGCGGTACGACAAAGCCAGCAGTTCTCAATTTAGATTTTTTGACGTGTAAAGCGTTGTAATTGTGTTCTTTTATTTCACGCGGTGAATTATTTTCCATTGCGTCGTGCCGACCCTCCCGGAGGGCCGGGAGTGATTCGAAAATGCAACACGCGTTGATTTTCAACGATTTTTTCCGCAATTCCGCCTCACAGGGATTCACTTCGCGGCAATTCCGTGATTCCTCCCGCCCCATGAAGCTGCTCGGCAGATATCTCGCCCGCCTGCGGGAATGCTGCGCCAACATGCTCGACCTGCGCAGCGGCAAGAACTGTCAGTATTCCATGATCGACGCCGGCATGGCGGCTTTCTCCGTGTTCTTCACCAAGTCGCCCTCCTTTCTCGCCCATCAGAAATTGCTCGCCGAACGCCGCGGCCTCTCGAACTGCCTCACCCTCTTCGGAATGAAGAAGATCCCCTCCGACAACCAGATAAGGAACCTCCTCGACCCGGTGCCGCCGGAACACTTCGACCCGGTCTTCATCGACGTCGCCAGGGACCTCAACAATCGCGGCGCCCTGGCCGCGCTGCGCAGCCGCCGCAGCGGCCTCAATCACAAGACCCTGATCGCCCTCGACGGTACGGAGTACTTCTAATTCCGAATCCGGAATAAGAAGTATAATTCCGGAATCCTTTTTATTCCGGAAACTCCACCGATCCGATTGAAATCGCGCTGTTTTCCCGCACGAATTCCGGAATAATCACAGTCCGTTGAGGAAAGCCAGCAGGTCGTCCTCGGGACGATATCGAGCCGGTTTCAACTGCAATTGCGGGATTTTTGCCATGGCCTGCTCCTTGAGTCTGAGATCGGCGTGCAAGTAGACATAGGTGGTCTCCACGGATTCATGCCCGAGCCACAATGCGATGACCCCCCGGTCGACACGGTTTTGCAGGAGCGCCATTGCAGCTGTGTGCCTCAGCGAATGAGGAGTTACGCGTTTCTTCCTCAGCGACGGACATTCGCTCTGTGCGGTGGCGAGGTGCCCGGCCAGCAGGTAATCGAGACTGTCGTGGGTCAACGCTCGGCCCCGCTGATTGGGGAAGACGCGATCATCGGGTTCACCGCGGCGTTCCTTCAGCCATGCGCGCAATTCGGTAGCCGCGTCCTTCGCGAGTGGGACGTAACGTTCCTTTCGTCCCTTGCCGTGACACCGCAGGTGGGCGCCGACACCGACCTGGACATCCCCGCACCGCAGGTTGATGAGTTCGGATGCCCGCAACCCTGTCCGCACGGCAACCAGGAGCAGGGCGCGGTCGCGCCGCCCCACCCGGGTTGTCGGGTCCGGCGCACACAGCAGGGCCGCGACTTCGTCGTGGTCGAGAAAGGCCACGGGACGGCGGGTGTAACGCTTGCTCGGCATGGCCAGGACCCGTTGTGCCATGGCGGCATGTTGCGGTTCCTGCAGGGCGATGTAGCGAAAGAACGACCGGATCGCGGCCAGACGTGTGTTGCGGGTCCGCGCATCGTTGCCGCGTTCGGTCTCGAGATGGCTGAGGAAGGCGCCGACGAATGACGGGTCGATGTCCTCGACCCGGAGTTCCGAGGGCGGTTTCTTCAACTCGCGCTGGGCGAAGTGGAGCAGCAGGCGGAAGGTATCGCGGTAACTGGCAATGGTATGCGGGCTCGCCTGGCGTTGTTCGATGAGACGCCTGGTGAAGTACATGGCCAGGAGCCGGGGGAAGTCGGCATTATGCGTCATGACGGTATCCCCCGCCCGGTTCGGTCGAGCCTTTGCGCGGCCTGCTGCATCAGTTCCGGGGTCGCCGTGAGATACCAGTAGGTGTCGCTGACACGGGTATGTCCGAGCCAGGTGGCGAGACGCGGTACATGTTGCTCGACATCGACACCGGCACGGTACCATCGCAACAGTGTCTTGACGGCGAAAGCATGGCGCATGTCCAGGAGCCGGGGCCCCTTGCCATGGGACTTTGCCGGCTCCCGCAGGCCGGTCTGCCGGGACAGGTTGACGAAGGTGTGGCGCAGCGTCCATTCGGCGATCCGCGTTCCGTGTTCGGAGACGAAGAACGCCGGGCATCGGGGTGCCGTGCACAGGCGGTCGCGTTGTTCGGCGTAGTGTTCCAGCGCCCGTCCCGTCGTGGCATGCACCACGACATGGCGTGACTTGCCGAATTTGCCGTTCCGGATCGTCAGGACACCCTGGACAGGATCGACATCGTCGCGGTCGAGGTTCAGGATCTCGTTCGTGCGCATGCCGGTGACCGCCAACAGCCCCAGCAGGGTGGCGAAAGTCAGGGGCCTGAGCCCGGTGGTCCCGGGCAACTGCCGGGCGGCGCCGATCAGGTCGGCGATTTCCCCGTCGCTGTAGATGTAGGGTTTTCGACGGGTATACCGGCACGGGAGCAGCCCTTGCGGAACGATCTCGTGGCGCGGGTCGACAGCATTGGCATACCGGGCAAAGCGGGACACCATGCCGAGACGGTTGGCCCACTGCGACGGCTGAGCCTGTCGCGGCAGGGTTGCCCACTCAAGCGCACGCGCACGCGTGATGACGGTGTCCCCGTGCCATTTGGCGAAATCGACGAACCGCACCAACAGCCGTCCCGAGTGGACAAGCCTGGCTCCGAGAGCGCGACGCGTAGCGAGGTATTCGTCCAGCAGGACATCAAGATCGGTCATGGCACACCTCCGGGCCAGGCGGGGGCCAGGCTGCGGAGCGCGTCCAGGTCGCACTTGGCGTAGATCTGTGTTGTCTCCGGATGGCGATGGCGCAGGATCTGTCCGATGTCTTCAAGCGAGGCGCCGTTGCGGAGCATCCCCGTTGCCAGGGAATGGCGCAGCATGTGGGCCCCCTTGTTGGGCGGATCGAGATCGGCACGTGCCAGCGCGCGTCGAACGACACGGGAAATGGCGGATGCCCGGTTGAACGGCCCGAGTGGAGGGCGAATGCGAACGAACAGGCGGCGCGTGGAGCAACATGGCCGGCCGTCGCGCAGCCAGGCCACCAGGGCTTCTCCGACGTCATGGGGCAGGGGCAACTGTTCATGCCGCTGTCCCTTGCCGGAGACGGTGACCAGGCCGTTGTTCCAGTCGAGATCATCCAGCGTCATCGCGACGACTTCACCGGCACGCAGACCCAGTCGGGCCAGCAACAGCAGGATGGCGTAGTCCCGCCGTCCGGCAACGGTCGTTCGGTCGCAGCTGTCGAGGAGCGCCTCGACCTCGTCCGGAGCCAGCGACTTCGGCAATTCCGACCGGCGCCAGTTCATGACCGGGAGGATGCCGCTGGCGAGATCTGCCGGAATCTCGCCTCTGTGGTGCAGATAGCGCAGGAAACTGCGCAGCGCCGTGACGGACATTTTGGAAGCATACCTGCTGACGCTCTGACTACGGTGAAGGATGAACTGGTTGCCATCCCTGACCGTCAGGCTCTCAAGTGCCACCGGGCCCGTTCCGAAGCGGTCGGCGAGAAAAGCGCGAACGATCGGGAGATACCTCCCAAGCGTTGCCGAACTCAGGCCGCGCTCGGCGACAAGACTGTGCGCATACCGGCGGACGATCCGATCGATCGGATCGTTGCTGTCGGGTTCCGCCGGCGGCAAGGGGACGCGGCCCCCGTCGCGCAGATGCCCCAGCAACAAACGAAGGGTCGCGGCCTCGCCATTGCGTGTGTACACGAGAGGACGCAATGACAGGAACCGTCTTGCCTGCTGTTCATCGAGGGCCTCAAGGCTGATCTCCTCCAGATCCATCCAATGACTGAAATTCCTGACGAAACGGATCTTGTCCACGATGGACCGGCGCGGATACCCGAGGGCCGCCAACAGGTCGGCGAAAGGTTCGAGTTCATCGGCCAGCGGGCCGCCACGCAACCACTTCCGGCTCCGTGATCCTGGAAAATAGCGTTCGATTGACATGGTCTTCTCCTTGTCGCTGGCGACATTGCCAGTTCAGGAAGTCGACCGGATTATTCCGGAAACTCAACCCTCAGGTCGTGTCGAACCTGCTGAATCCCGGAATGTTTTTTCGAAGATCAGGAAGAATCCGGAATAAAAAGGATTCCGGAATAATACTTCCACTCCTACAAGATCAGTTGCCCGAACTGCTCGACCCGGACACACAACAAGGGAACCGACGATGAGATGGTCGAGAACTACCACACGGTCCTCGGTGCTGCCATCGTCGGCCCCGGACAGGTCGCGGCGGTGCCGTTGCCGGTGGAGATCATCAGGCCGCAGGACGGGTCAAAGAAGCAGGACTGCGAACGCAATGCCGTCAAGCGTTGGTTGCGCCGCATCGGTCCGCGTCTGAAAGACCTCGAACCCGTGTATCTCGGCGACGATCTCTACGCCTGTCAACCGGTCTGCGAGGCCATTCGGGCGACAGGCGGCAACTTCATCTTGACGGCCAAGAGGTCGAGCCACAAGACCTTGTATGAGGAGCTCGACCGCTGTCATCCGGAAACCCTCGTCAAGAGGGTGACGCGCGGCATCAGGAAGCCGAAGAAGTACAGGTACAGCTACAGCTGGCAGCCGGAGCTTCGGATCCGTGGCGGCGAAGCGGCCATGCCGGTGACATGGGTCTGCCTCGAGATCCACGACATGGCCGCGAAAAAGGTGACCTACAGAACCGCCTTCGTCACCGACCTGCCGGTCAGCAGGGCGAATGTCGCCGACATCGTCGCCTGCGGACGCTCCCGATGGCGGGTGGAGAACGCCGAGTTCAACGTTCTGAAAAAACTCGGCTACAACCTCGACCGGAACTTCGGCCATGGAGAGAAGAACCTTGCCTCCGTGCTCCTTGTCCTGAACCTCCTGGCCTTCGCGCTCCATACCGCCTGCGACCTCGCGGAAAAGCACTGGCAGAAGGCCCGGACGGTCTGCGGCACACGCGACTGGATGTTCCGGAACCTGCAGGTCCTGACCGCCAGGTTCGTGTTCGACGACTGGAAGCGCCTGATGCAGGTGCTCGCCGGAGAAGTCGAAATCCCTCCCTGAGACGGGCCTCCGTGCAAGTTCCGCCGCGCCCGCCGTGGCCTCCCGAAAACCCTCGAAAAACCGACAATCCAGAGGTCAGGAAAACAGAAATGCCAAATTGAGAATTGCTGCGACAAAGCCTTAACCCTGGAGAAGATCGCGGCGATCCCGGATGGTGACATAAACACAGATGACATACCGGAATTGGGTGCGGGATTTTGGGCGAACGCGACGGTGGAGCCACCACGCACCAAGCCCAACATCAGCCTGAGAGTGGATGAGGAGGTTGTGGCTTTCTTCAAAGCCAATAATCCAAATGGTTATACCGCTCGGATGGCAGCAGTTTTGACCGCGTATATGCGGGCGCATCAGTCAAAGTGATGACCATGGGAACCAGGCTACCGCCTCATGAGAAATGATTTTAGTTGTCACGGCACCCCGTGACCGGAGCAAACCGAAAGATCATTCAAAAACCCGCCAGAAAAATATCGGGTGTTCGGGCGATGTTCCTCCTCAGCGTGGTTCAAACAGCCATGACCATCGGGCCGATTGGGCGGCCAGCAAGTATGTGGACGTGAAAGTGCGGGACTTCCTGTACGCCGTCCCTGCCGGTGTTTGCAATCAGCCGATATCCCTTCCCGCCTTCGCCCGGCGAGAGATTCAGTTTTTCGCACACACCCCGAACAGTCTCAAAAAAGCCGACAATCTCCTCATTCGTGGCGGCTGACTGGAAGTGGTCGAAACAGACGTACGGACCCTTTGGAATGACCAGAACATGGACGGGTGCTCGTGGAGAAATGTCCTCGAATGCGAGCGCGTGCCCGGTATCGAGAACAGTCCGGTTCGGAATCTCTCCGCGCAGGATCTTGGCGAAGATATTGTCATTGTCATAATCGTAAGCCATTGGTTGTACTCCTGACACCTGGTTTCTGGAAATCACATGACGGGTTCAGCTAAAATCCCGCTCGCTTCGTCCGCATGACCCGATAACTCCTTCCCCGGATTTCGGAATACCGAGAACGGGCAATTCCGGGAGTCCCGGGTCCGTGAAAACGCGCCCAATGACGATTCCGGAAGGCGCGTTTTGTCGGTGCGGTTCATGCAATTTCCCAAATCACGAATTCAGTTCGCGGTGAACAAGTTCCCGGAGATCCGTCCTTGGTCGTGCCCCGACATGCCTGATCACCTCTCCCGCTGACAGGCACCCCAAGCGGGCGCACAGCTCCGGTTCGAACCCTGCAGTCAAACCGTACAGAAATCCCGCTGCGAACAGGTCACCGGCGCCGGTCACGTCGGCAACGGGACCAGGCCGGGCCGGCACCCGGCGCAAATGCCTCCCTGAAACGACAACGGCGCCCTCGCTTCCCAGGGTGCAGGCAAGGATCGCCACCTCTTTCCCGGCCTTCTCGACGGCCCGTTCCAGATCGTCAATACCGTAGAGAGCCTTCAATTCGTGCTGGTTGCAGAACAGGAGATCCACGTCGTCCCTGATCATCCTTCTGAAGGAGGAAAGATGACGTGACACGCAATAAGGGTCGGAAAGCGTCAGCGAAACGCATCCCCCTCCAGCCTTGCAGTACTCGATGGCTCTTGCAAACGCGGCGTGTCCGTCAGGGCCATCGAACCGGTATCCCTCAAGATAAATCCAACCCGCCCGTTCCATCAGTCGGCGGTCGATGTCGCGGGAACCAAGCGTCTCGGAGGCACCGAGATAGGTATTCATGGAACGCTCACCGTCGGGAGTGACCAACACCATGCAGCATCCGGTATCCGTTCCCTGCCCGGACGGTGTCATCGGAGTCTCGTACTTCACTCCAAGACTCCTGATATCATCGGCAAAAACATGACCTAGACGATCGTCAACGACCTTGCCGACATAGGCAGTACGACACCCCATGTCCGCCAGTCCCGCGATCGTATTGGCCGCCGACCCACCCGATACTTCGCTCGGCGATTCCATGACGCGCCGGATGTCGGCAGCCCGCTGCCCGTCGATCAGTTGCATCACGCCTTTCCGGACTCCGTGCTCGACAAGGAACGACTCTTCGCAATGGGCAAGAATGTCCACCATCGCGTTCCCGATTCCGACAACCTGGATTTGCCGGGTCACGCGGTCTTGTCCCGGAAACGACACAGGTCATGGATCACGCAATCCTGGCATTCGGGTTTGCGCGCCTTGCACACGTAGCGGCCGTGCAAGATCATCCAGTGGTGCGCATGCTGTTGAAACTCGGCGGGAACATGGTCCTCGATCGCCCTTTCGACCGCGGCCACATCCTTGCCTACTGCGACGCCCGAGCGATTTCCGAAGCGGAAAATATGCGTATCAACCGCTTGCGCAGGGTGTGAAAACCACATGTTCAGAACGACATTCGCGGTCTTTCGTCCGACACCCGGGAGCCCGACCAGCGCGGCTCGTGAAGAAGGAACTTCACCTCCGTACTCCTTGATCAGGATCTGGCTGAGCCGGATGACGTTCTTTGCTTTCTGCTGGTACAACCCGATGGTTCGTATGTACTCTATCAAACCGCCTTCGCCGAGTTGCGCCATCTTTTCCGGTGAATCTGCGACCTGAAACAATGACCGGGTGGCCTTGTTGACGCCAGCGTCTGTCGCCTGTGCCGACAGAACGACGGCGACCAGCAGCGTAAATGCATTCATGTGCTCAAGTTCGCCCTTCGGCTCCCTACGATGTGTCCGGAACCGGGTGAAAACCTCGTGCATTCCATGATAGTCGAGTTGACGTGACATTCGGTCTGTTTGACACGCGAAAGGTAAGGTTCCAAGTCCGAATGAACTCCGGATTCACATCGGGTTCGAATGCGCAGGATTCGGGTCGATACGGGACGTGAATTACGCCATTTCCCTCTATGAGGCGTACGATCAGGAACAGTACGAATTGACGTGGAGGCAGAACTAATGTCGGAACACTCCTATCACTACCGGCTCATGGCCCGCGCCATCGACCATATTGCCCGAACGGTTGACGAACAGCCAAGGCTTGATGACGTGGCGGAAGCGGTGGGGCTGTCTCCTGCGCATTTCCAACGTGTCTTCAGCCGTTGGGCCGGGGTCAGCCCAAAGAGATTCCAGCAGTTCGTGACGCTCGGAAACGCCAAGGCGCTGCTGTTGAATCGGCATACGGTGCTCGAGACGGCGCTTGCTTCGGGCCTGACCGGATCCGGGCGACTCCACGATCTTTTCCTGACATGGGAAGCCATGAGTCCGGGTGAATTCGCGAACCACGGATCGGGGTTGACCATTCGCTACGGCTGGTTCGATTCACCTTTCGATGACATGCTCGTCATGGCCACCGATCGCGGGATCTGCGGGGTCGGATTTTCTGCCGAAACCGGTCCCGACGCGGTCTTCAACGACCTTGCCGGACGCTGGCCCGACTCAAGGATCATCAAGGACCCCGGCGCGTTGGCCGAACACGTCGACAGGATTCTCGATGGGTCCGGGCACGTTGGCCTGCACCTTCTCGGAGCACCGTTTCAGATCAAGGTCTGGGAAGCGCTCCTGAACATACCATCCGGGCGTGTCACGACGTACTCCTGTGTCGCGAACCACATCGGGTCACCTCGAGCAACGCGCGCGGTCGGGACTGCGGTCGGTAGAAATCCCGTGAGCTGGCTGATCCCCTGTCACCGTGTCATCAGGCAAACCGGCCAACTCGGCGGTTATCATTGGGGCATGTCGATCAAGCGGGCAATGCTGGCGAGGGAAGCAGCCAGGGATAACCCGGACGAACGCTCATTTGTTCACGCGGGGTGACACTGCATATCTGCAGGATTTTTTGGTGTTCCGCCTCTCGCGCGATGATGCTGCGGACGTGGGCCTGCTCAAGCAGCATCAGGGCCTCGGCGAAAGGAAGGCGGTTACCGGCCAGCAAAAAACCATGGAGGTCGAGGACGCTGCCAAATGCACGGCCAGGCGGTGCGTCCACCCGATGTCCTGTTCACCGATTCGAAGATCCAGGTTCTGACGGCCTTCGCCGACCACGAGGTTCGCGGACTCCCCGGAAACTGTGGCCAAGGCGTTCCCGATCGTGCCCCGGGAACAATGGAACCATCCGTTCGAGAGCGCCCCCGGGGCACAAAAGTCACGCGGCACGGAACCGCAACCGTCGCCGGAAAGTGCGTCGGAAATCCACTGGCCATGAAGCAGGCAAAGGGGGAAATGGGTGATGACCGCTCTACGAGCAACATTCCGGGTGCATGCGTAGATCCGGACTGGAAGAGGGGCAGACCATGGAGGTCCGCCCCCACGTAGTTCGGAATCGTAGCGTTTCCATGTACGAAGAAAGGCTTGCGGCGGTTCACGCTGCGGACCTTTCCCCTCCCTCAGGCCAGATCGAAACGATCGAGGTTCATCACTTTGTCCCAGGCGGCCACGAAATCGTCCACAAACCGCTGACCGGAGTCCTCCGATCCATACACTTCCGAGATCGCCCGGAGCTGCGAGTTTGACCCGAAGATGAGGTCGACCCGGGTGCCCGTCCACCTGAGTTCGTCCGTCGCACGATCGCGGCCCTCGAACACGTCCTCCGACTCGGACACTGCCTGCCACGTCGTGTTCATGTCGAGCAGGTTGACGAAGAAGTCGTTTGTGAGCATTTCCGCCCGCTCGGTAAAGACGCCGTCCCGGGTCTGTCCAACGTTCGTGCCCAGGACGCGCATTCCGCCGACGAGTACCGTCATCTCGGGTGCCGTCAGTCCCAGCAGCTGAGCCCGGTCGACCAGGAGTTCTTCCGCTGACACGACGTACCCGCCATTGAGGTAGTTCCGGAACCCGTCCGCTTCGGGTTCGAGCGCGGCGAAGGATTCGACGTCGGTTTCCTCCTGCGAGGCATCCGAGCGACCAGGGGTGAACGGGACCGTCACGTCATACCCGGCGCTGTTCGCAGCATGCTCGACAGCCGCGCACCCGCCCAGCACGATGATGTCGGACAGCGATACTCCCTTTCCATTGGCCTGCGAGCCGTTAAATTCCCGCTGGATTCCCTCGAGGGTTTCCAGAACGGATGCCAACCGGGCGGGCTGGTTGACCTCCCAGTCCTTCTGCGGCGCGAGTCGAATTCGCGCGCCGTTCGCTCCGCCGCGAAGGTCGGAGCCGCGGAAGGTCGAAGCAGAAGCCCAGGCGGTCGAAACCAGTTCGGAGACAGAAAGCCCGGAAGCAAGAATGCTGCCCTTCAGTTCGGAGATATCCCGCTCGTCGATCAACTCGTGCGGTGCCGCCGGGATGGGGTCCTGCCAGATCAGCTCCTCTTTGGGAACTTCCGGGCCGAGATAGCGCACGCGCGGACCCATGTCGCGGTGGGTCAGCTTGAACCACGCCCGCGCGAAGGCATCCGCAAACGCGTCCGGGTTTTCGTGGAAGCGCCGCGCGATCGGCTCGTAGATCGGGTCCATCCGCATGGCCATGTCCGCCGTGGTCATCATCGGTGCATGCCGCTGCGACGGATCGTGGGCATCCGGCACGGTGTCCGCGCCCGCGCCGTCTTTCGGCACCCACTGCCAGGCGCCGGCAGGGCTCTTCGTCACTTCCCACTCGTAGCCGAACAGGGTGTCGAAATAGCTGTTGTCCCAAGTTGTCGGCGTGGACGTCCACGCGCCCTCGATGCCACTTGTGATCGTATCGCTGCCCTTGCCGCTGCCGAAGCTGTTCTGCCAGCCGAGTCCCTGCGCCTCGATGGGGGCACCCTCGGGTTCGGGACCGACATGGGCAGGGTCGCCGGCGCCATGAGCTTTGCCGAAGGTGTGGCCGCCAGCGGTGAGCGCGACGGTTTCCTCGTCGTTCATCGCCATCCGGGCGAAAGTCTCGCGGATATCGCGGCCCGAGGCGACCGGGTCAGGTTTGCCGTTCGGTCCTTCCGGATTGACGTAGATCAGGCCCATCTGGACGGCAGCCAGAGGAATCTCAAGCTTCCGGTCGCCGGTATAGCGCTTATCCCCGAGCCAAATGTCCTCGGTGCCCCAGTAGATGTCCTCTTCGGGTTCCCAGACGTCCTCGCGCCCGCCGGCGAACCCGAACGTCTTGAACCCCATCGATTCCAGCGCACAGTTGCCGGCCAGGATCATGAGGTCGGCCCAAGAGATCTTCCGGCCATACTTCCGCTTGACAGGCCAGAGCAGCATGCGCGCCTTGTCGAGGTTGCCGTTGTCTGGCCAGCTGTTGAGCGGCGCGAAGCGCTGCGTGCCGGTACGTGCGCCTCCGCGGCCGTCACCGGTCCGGTAGGTGCCGGCACTATGCCACGCCATCCGGATGAAGAGCGGCCCGTAGTGACCGTAGTCGGCCGGCCACCAGTCCTGCGACGTGGTCATCAGTTCGAAAATGTCCTTCTTGACCGCATCGAGGTCGAGGCTCTCGAATTCCTTCGCGTAGTCGAAGTCCCCGCCCATCGGATTGGACAGGGCAGAATGCTGACGCAAGACATTGAGCTTCAGTTCGTTCGGCCACCAGTCCCGGTTCGACGTGCCGGCACCGGCGGCGTTTTCCCGGGCTCCCTGCGTGACAGGGCATCTCCCTTCGTTCATGATGTCCTCCTTTGCATGTGATGTGTTGTCTCCAAACGGCTTTGGCGATCGGGCCAAGGCGCTTGCCGGTTCCGGCTTCGGGCGACAACGTTCAAAACGCGAAAACGCACAGCGGCCACCGCACCTGCCATGGCTGGTCGGGAGCAATGCCGGCCGATTGTCGCGGGCCGCATCCAGAGCGCTGGATCTGTTGACGCCCGTCGTGTGGATTTGGGGGATTTCGCACCCGCAATGCGCCTTTCGCCCCGCATTTCCGTATCGATCCGCTGGATCATCGGAAGGCCTCACGTTCCGGAAGCAGCCCGTTCGGCTGCAAGGTCGAGCGTAGGTGTTTCGTTTCTTCGTGTACAACGATTATTATTTGTTATTACAATCGCATTTGACGAACATTCGCGTCCGGAGCCTTTTGATGAAACGCCTGCCCACAATGAAGCAACTTGAGTATCTAACGGCACTCGCCGACACACGGCACTTCGGGCGCGCGGCCGAGCGATGCCACGTCACCCAGTCGACGCTGAGCGCAGGCATCCGCGATCTCGAGTCGGTGCTCGGCACCCCGGTCGCAGAGCGTTCGAACCGGCGCGTTTTGATTACGCGGGTCGGTGTCGAGATCGCCGAGAAGGCGAAGGCGTTGCTGCACGACGCCGAAAAGATCATGGACGTGGCCAGCGCTGGCCGCTCCCCGATGACGGGAGAGATGCACCTGGGTGTAATCCCGACGATCGGCCCGTTCTTCTTGCCGCGCATCCTGCCGACGCTGAGAGAGAGGTTCCCGGAGTTGACCATATACCTGAGAGAGGAGCAGACGGCCCGGATGCTCGTCCGCCTGGAAAACGGAGAGTTGGACACCGTGCTGATCGCGCTGCCCTGGGAGACCGGCGATCTCGCTGTCGAGGACATCCTTGAAGACGAGTTCCTGTTCGCGTGCGACCGAACTCACCCGCTCGCCGACGCTGGCGTGGTGCCGCTCGAGGCGCTTGCCGGGGAACACCTGCTGCTGCTCGAGGAAGGCCATTGCCTGCGCGACCACGCACTCGACGTTTGCCGTATTGGCGACCGGGGCGCGCGGACGCAGTTCGAGGCGAGCAGTTTGCACACGCTGGTGCAAATGGTCGCGGCGGGTATCGGAGTCACCCTGGTTCCGCAGCTCGCGGTTGACGCCCAAATCGCCCTGGGAACGAATATTTCGCTCTCACGTCTTGCCACGCCTGCGGCGCGTCGGATCGGATTGGCCTGGCGCAAGACGTCGCTGAGGGCGGAGGAATTCCGGTTGCTGGCGGACACACTGCGTAAATTGATGAACGTCGCGTGAGTTTTTCGCTTCAGTGTTGTCCCCATCCGCTGTTGACCGCGCGGCCGGCCGCATCCGGAATGTTCCGTTGCTGATCGTCGTCCGGCGCACGGAGGAGGAAACCGCACAGTGCAGGTCGATTGAGTCGGACGTAACATTACGCGGTAGGGCAAGCTCATTGCTGTAAGGTATTGCGAGCCAGTGAGGTGCCGGTTGATCGAGCATTCCTCGCCGGTGCAGAACTGCATCGCAGACTGCCATCATTGGCCATTATTGCGTTCCAGCCTGATTCAGCTGCGGTCGTTCATACGATACTGAATTCGGCTTCGATCATGACACTCGCATGCGCTTTTTCGGTCTTTCGGGAATTGGGGCGGCAAAGCCGACGAGCGTACACGACCGTGCCTCTGAACGGCTTCCCGCTATGTCAGCCGGGTTTACAAGCGGCTGGCAGCGAGCGCATTCGCGACCCATTCCGAACCGCCTGCAGTTCTTCAGGGGAACTGCGCCGATTTTTTTCTTTTTACCGGATTTCCGGACGGCTCGCTCTTCTGGCACTCGCCGCTGCGCCGCCAGTGCATGGACGCGGAGGGTATTTGGCTGGACAGTGAACCGCAGATCGGTCCCGGCTTGAACTTTGGCGATCTCACCGGTGACTAGCCCGAAGAAACGATCGTCCGGGATCCTGGCCCGTCGGCCTAACAAGTCGACAGGATTCTCGACGGATCCGGGCATGCTGGCCTTCACATTCTCGGAGCACCGTTTCAGTTCAAGGTCTGGGAAGCACACCTGAACATAGCATCCGGGCATGTCTCAGCCTATTCCTGCACCGCAACCCACATCGGAATTCCGCACGTGGCACTTGGCGTCGGGACCGCGGTCAGAAAAGTCCCGTGAGCCGGCTGATCCCCTTTCACCGGGTTATCAGGCTAACCGAACAACTCGGTGGCCAATTGAGGGGTCTGTCGATCAAGCAGGCAATGCTGGCGAGAGGGCCGCCGGGACACCCGGAAGGACACTCATACTTTCACACGGCGTGATATTGTGTGTTTGCCGGAAACTTTGGCGAGAGTGTTCTGCTTCGTATCCCCGTGATACCGTGGATGTGAATCTGGTCGGATGTCACTGACCAGAAGTGAGTGCAGGATAGGAGCGACATACGAACGACATCGTATACGGACCTGGTCAGCTTGTTTCCGCGAGACCGACATCGGATCAAAGGACCCGTTTGATCCGCTGAGAGCATGTCCAAATTCAAAATGGGTTTACGAGCGACAATCCATGGCGATCAAATGTATATCGGTGGCTGTAGGCAGCCGGAGTGCAGGACGCATTCCATCCCCGGTCACGGCGTGGGAGTCATCCTTCCTTCGAAACCTTGTCTTTGGCAAATTCAAGTGTGGGACAGAATAGCATCCTGCAAGCCTTTGACGTGACGAGCCTGTTGTGTTCGCCCGTTCCTCCGGTACGTGACAATCACTGTCACCATCGTGATCAATGTGCAGACGACCAGTTTCCGCTTGTCGTCTCGGGAACAGGTCCACCGTCAATTCATATTTCGAAGCCGCCCTGCGATTCGGAGGGCGTTGCCCTCAACGAGTTCCGCAACGTGTTGTACGATCTTCGTTGACGCCCCGGCCTGGTCGGCGACACTTTGAGTCGCCTCTCCCCTGGCCCCAACCATCGCATCGACCAATTCCTGGACCCGGAGCCGAACCTGACGCGCATTGAGTCCTGCGTCAGTGGCGATACGATCCCAGTGCCGCCTGGCAGTATCACCCGGTTTGCGTTTCTTCCCGGCGATTTTCTGGGCGTGATTCTGGTTCACATGGTTCCACTGCAGCACGGACGAAACGTCATACAATGGTGCCAGGGTTGGTCCGGCACTCACAATCATGGAATAATTCTTCGCATGCGCGTCGGTGTTGGCGACCAGGATATTGAAAATGACCTGGTCGAGCAGTTTCAGGGCATCGACGGAGGAAAGGTGGTTACCCGTCAGCAAGAGACCTTTGAGGTCAATGCCCGGCCTTGTCCCCCGCTCATATTTCTGACCGGGATAGAGCCCGTTGGCCTGGGCGAGGTCTTCCTGATGCAGCCGTTTCACTGACCCGTCCCTGCGCAGGCAACGATCGTATCGGGCAACGGCAAGAGCTTTTCGATTGCCGGCAACCATCACGGCGCAATCGACAACCGGTATGCCGACCAGACGTGCGAGCGAATGGCAGTAAGCCTCGTTCTCGACGATACCCGGTAGCCTCGGGTTGTCCGGCTTGATGATGACCGTCGACGGTGCACCGGTTTTCGGAATGGCCAGTCTATCAGTCGGACCAGGAAATCCGAGTATTGGTTGTCCATCATCGCCAAGGACTGACAGGGTCGTCTTTTTCTGCCTTCCAGCGAGAGAAAGCCTCACTCCGTCTTCACCCACGAGGAACGGACGCTGTCCCAGGTCATCAAAGTGGCGGCTCAAGGCCTCGCCGTCAGTTCCGAAGCCGTAATGATCCTGAAGCGCCTCGTAACCCCACAGGTCCCGGACGCTCGGTTCCCCGAAGGAAACGGCCCCTGCCGTATCACCCCCAACCTCTTTCAGGATTGCCAAGGCATCTGAAGAAGACAGGCCCAGCGCCCGCGACATTAAAAGGAGGTGCTGCTCTTCGGGGAGCAGGTTGGCCAACCATGGTGCGATGACCTCGTCTTCGAAGTCATCCGCAACAAGCGGGAGCGTCACCGAAAGCGGGAAGCTTCAATCGGTAGCCAACCAGCGTACGTCGTATGCAAAGCTCAGGCGACCGGTGGCGTGGACCGAAATCTGCCCGACACCGAATTGCTCGTAGAAAACACCGACCTTGTCGAAAATTGTCATCAATCGTCGCCCAGATCGTAGCCTTCCGACGTACTGGAAGGCACCGCATTCTTTTCTGACCCATCTTCTCCTGCGAAAAGGATCGGCAGCTCGATCCGGAGTGCGGCGGCCAAGGCGATCAGGGTGGAGAGCTTGACGTCACGCTTTCCGCGTTCGATGATGGAGAGTGTAGGTACGGTGGAGCCCGAAAGCATCGACAGTTCCTCGAGACTCAGGCCGAGGTCCTTTCGGCGTTTTCGTATTCGATTGCCGATGACTATGCTCCAGTTCGCGACGTCTGGCCCCCAAGTCATGATTTTCCCCTTTTATCATATAGAATAAAATACGTGAATTTACCACCTGATCAAACAAAATTTAGCTCTGGAGATAAATTTGAATTCGGGACAACAAAATAGATTTCAAATTATCACGCGCGATAAACTTTAAGCCCTTTCGCGCCCATATTGTCATGCAAGAGAGTGCGGCCAACGCCAAATGTAGTCGATCAAGATCCTGTCGTGCATCCTCCATGGAATCTCAACACTAACGTGTCGCGGGACCACACAGGCGCAAGATTCCAACCTTTCGAAGATCACGCCGTTCGACCGCCGCATTTACAAACTGGGTGGTGTCGATCATCACGGCAGCGACGTTTTCGGGTTCAACACCCGCTTCAGACGTGACCGCGCGAACCGAGGTCATGATCCCACCGGTGACATTTGCGGTGGTCGACCGTTTGATCGTCGCCAGTACTGCCTGTCCGACCAGCGCGGCCGCGTCGGCATTGGTGCCACCGACGTCCACGCCAATCCGGACTGCACAGGTCAACCGGTTGCCCGATGTCCATGCGAATCGCGGCTGAGTGCCGTGGTGCGCGTGTTGAACACCTTGTACAGTCGCATGATCAGGCTGATGTTGATCCGCCGAACCCCATCGGACTTCGCGATATGCCTTTCCACAAAATCCAGCAATTCGGCGTTGGTTTTGGCGGATATTGATGCGTTGAGACTGTATTCGCCGGTCGTTGCCGCCAGGTAACCGACCTGGTCGAACTCGGCGAGCGTAGCTGCAACCTTGTCAATCAGGCCGGGTTCCACATCGATCAGCACTTCCGCGTGTACACCCGGTTCGGCAATGACCGGGTCGGGTATCGCGCCGATGACGATCTGCCTGGACTGCAGGAGCGCCGAAATGCGGTTGCGGATCGTCCGCTCGGAGACCTTTCCGATTCGCTGGGCGATTTCCGAAGCGGAAGCACGCCCATCTACCGTGAGATGCTCAATTATTTCCCGGTCTAGATCGTCAATCTGCTGGCTCACAGGCACTTCCCCTTGCAAATTAAACTAACCGTGTTTCCGATTCGGATCAATGGCGGGCATTATTTTCCGTTTCGGAACCTTGCAGGGGTCGCACTGACATTGATTCACAAGTCCGTGTGCCTCTTCAGGAATCAACGATTACAGGGCCGAGGTTGGTTGTTGAACATATCGAACTGCAATAGAATCACCGCGAGAATTGAAAGAGAGGACCTGCACAGGTGATGACATGATGCCAACGCGAAAACTGTCGATTTTGAGCCTGATTGGCGCAACCGCCCTGTCGGCCTGCAATCCCTCGACCGGGGAAGGCCCGGACAATGCCGTATCGGGTGCGATCATCGGGGCCGGCCTCGGCGCGATCGCGGGCGAAGTGTTTGGCGACGATAGCGACGATGCCTTTCAGGGCGCCGTTGCAGGAGCTGTCCTCGGAGGCGCAATCGGCCTCACGCTGGATCATCAGGAAGAAGAGATTCGCCGGGCCCTGGGAGACCGTGGCGTAGAGGTCGCAAACACGGGGTCCGAACTGGTTGTGACCATACCCGAGTCCATCACGTTCGCCTCCGGCAGTTCCGAAATCAGGGCGACTGCCCTGCCCGACATCTACGCCGTGGCCGACAGTCTCGCCCGTTACCCGCGTTCGGACGTCGAGGTCGTGGGGCATACAGACGATGCCGAAAGCGATGCCTACAACATGGACCTGTCGCGAAGCCGCGCCCTCGCTGTCTCCCAGGTGCTGATCGATGAAGGGATCTCGCGGCGGCGCATCGTCGCATATGGAAGAGGCGCCACTGAGCCGGTTGCGTCGAACTTTACCGAGAGTGGGCGTGCCAAGAACCGGCGGGTCGAGATCATCATCCGCCCGGTTGCGCAGACCTAGCAGGTTGCGGGCCTGATCACATCGAATGGCAAAGTTCCCACGGGGCGGCGTATCCAGGGACTCGTGTCTCTCATGCTGCCGGCGCACCTGCTCCCAGGCGTTTCCCGGCGTTTTCGATCGCCTCTTCGATCAGGTCATCCGCATCCTCATCTGACATGCCCCTGCTGATGACGTCTGCCGCGACGGCAACGGCAACGTTGGCCGCGGCGTCCTGAACTTCCCTGATCGCGTCCGCTTCCGCCGACGCGATCCTGTCCTCGGCAGCCTGAATCCGCCTTGCGACGGCAGCATGCAAGTCCGTCCTGGCCTGTTCGGCTGCCGCTTCGGCTTCCTCATGTGCCCGGCGAATGATCGTCTCCGTCTGTTCGTCGACTTCCTTTCTCTTTTTCTCGCTGGCATCGAGAAGGGCCTTCGCTTCCTCCCGAAGCTCGCGGGCCTCATCAAGATCCTTCCTGATTCCGTCCGCACGCCGGTCCAGCAGTCCAGCAACCCTCCCCGGGACCCTCAGCCAGACGAGGAGGGCGACAAACAGCAGAAACGAAATCGAAACGACAAAGTCGGTATTGTTCAGGCTGAAAAACGGGCCGCTTGCCGCAGCGGCCGATTGAGGAAACAGTACCGTGACAAGAAACGGGAACGGGACAGAAAAACGGACCACTCTTTCCTCCGTCAACTGGAAAGGGAGTTCATTCGGGCCGAAACAGCCGATCGTATCGCTTCCTGGTCATGGGCACCGGGCATGATCACCCGGACGATGTCTTCGGCGACCTCACCCGCCACGTTTTCGATCGACTTGATGGCGTTGGCCCTGATGTCCCTGATCCGCTCTTCGGATTCCGCGAGCTTCACGGAGATCCGCTCGTCAGCTTCGGCCGTGGCGGATTCAAGGTCCTTCGCGAATTCGGCCTTCGCCGAATCCAGGACTTCCCGGGCCTTGCTGCGCGCCTCTTTCAACGCCCGCTCGTACTGCTCCTCGCATTCAACCGCCTTCGCCCTGAAGGTCTCGGCGAGTTCAATATCGTGCTCTCTCGTTCTTTTCCGCTCGGCCAGGATCTCCCTGATTCTCGGAATCGCGATCCCGTTCAGGATGAGGTAAATGATGACGAGCGTAACGACCAACCAGAAAACCTGGTTGGGGAACGTGCTGAAATCAAGCTGCGGCATGCCTTCCGCATGCTGAGTCCCGACGGCATCGGTCTCGACTGCCATCCTTCCCCCCTTTTCCTCTGGTCCCGATCGTCGACCTGGCGTTCACCGATCACCGGCACGTAAAACGGGCATGCCGGGACCGGCGCACATGCCCGGTCTCAACCCGGTAGCGGCTACTGCGCGTACATGAGGAGCAAGGCGACCAGAAACGAGAAGATCCCGAGTGCTTCCGCAAAGGCAATACCGATGAACATCGTCGCCGTCTGCCCGCCCGCAGCGGCCGGATTGCGCAATGCACCGGAAAGATAGTTGCCAACGACATGGCCGACACCGACGGCGGCGCCTCCCATGCCGGTACACGCAAGTCCGGCACCGACGAGGGCGCCCATTTCGACAAGATTGCCTTCTACTGCCATTTTTGATTGCTCCTTCAGAATTGTGAGATGGCTCCGGTCAGACCGGGTGGTGTTCAGTGATGTGGATGCAGCGCATCGTTCAGATACACGCATGTCAGGATTGTAAAGACATAGGCCTGGATGCAGACGACCAGGCTTTCCAGACCGTAAACGGCCATGATCGCCACGACCGGCGCGACCGATCCGATGCCGAGCACGCCGGCAAAACCGGCAAATACCTTGATGACTGCATGCCCCGCCATCATGTTGCCGGCCAGGCGAATGGAATGGCTGACCGGGCGGACGAAATAGGAAATCACCTCGATGATCGCAAGGACCGGTCGCAGCGCGAGGGGCGCGCTGGAGATCCAGAACAGGCCGAGGAATTGCATGCCGTTCTTGACGAAACCCAAAATCGTGACGGCGATGAAAATGACCAGGGCCATGGTCGCGGTCACGGCGATATGGGACGTCGTGGTGAAGGACATCGGGAGCAAGCCCAGGACATTCGCAACCAGCACGAACAAGAAAATCGTCAGGATATAGGGGAAATACCGGAGACCTTCCCTGCCGGCAATGTCCTCGACCATCTTGTGCACGAAGCTGTAAAGCACCTCGGCAATCGACTGCATGCGGCCGGGTACGAGCCGGCGGCGACGCGGGGCCAGGACCATCAACCCGATAATCGCAAGGACCGTCAGGCCCATCCACAACGTGACATTGGTCGGCGTGAAGATTCCGGTTTCCGTGCCTCCAAACAATGGCCGCACCAGAAACTGGTCCATGGGATGAATATTGAAGCCGCCGGTTTCCGATTCCGCAGCCACGCGCGATACCCTCCTAGTTTTCGCCCCCGTCTTCCGTCGCGGAAGGCCGGAGCAACCCGGCGTTCCTGGTTCTTACCTCTTCTGCCGTTCTCATCATTGTGCGCACGCCTGCGGCAAAACCCAGCAAGGTGAACACGACAAGGAACAGCGGCAGCGTCCCGAACAACCGATCCAACCCGAACCCGATACCGAATCCGAACACGAGGCCAATAACCAACTCGAGCACCATGCGCCACGCCAATTGTGCGGCGGATACGTGGCTTTGTTCCCGAGGCTCCGGTCTGTCGGCAAGCTTTGCCGCCTCGATTTTTCGTTCGAGAGCAGCCAATTCGTCCCGTTCGCGCGTATCGGGCATGTGGTCAACGGATTTCGTCAGTACGCCGGCAGCCTGAACCACCGGGCGGACGGAAACTAGGTACCGTCCCTTCTGATGTCAAGATTGAAGTCACCAGCCGGAACCCGTGTCACCGGGTTGAAATGCATCACTTTTTCCATGGAATCGACTCAGCCTCCGCTCATTCGTTCTCAGGGAAGGGGCAGAACCCCTTGATTGACCGACCGGCGGACAACGCCACCGTGTTTGCGTGCATCCTGCCAGCGGACGCCGCCCTTACCAGCCGGGAACGCAGCGTCGCGACCTGACCCCGCCGGTCCGTCTCCGGCCATCGCAAGCAAGGCTCGTCCGGACTCATCCCCGGAGCTCGATCCCGTGTCCAGCCCGAGCGGGACATTCATCCGGTCCGGACCAGCATGAATAACGCGACGACAGTGGCTGCAACGCCCGCAAGGACAAGGGCCGGCGGAAAATGACCGGTCAGCATCACTTCCCAGGCAGTAACCCAGGTCGGAGTCAAATAGGTGTAGGCCATGACTTTCGCCGATGGCAATCGTAGGGACCCGTATTGGAGCAAGAAAAAGCTCAAGACGCTCGCGGCAACCGACAGGTACGCGAGTCCCAGCCAGAAAATGACTGGCAGGGCGTTCCACTCGGTCCGAAACAGTTCAGGCAGGCTGATGGCCGTCAGCAACAGCCAGCCGGCAACCGACATTCCGAAAGTGGATACCAGGATCGGTTCACCTCGTACTAGCCGGGCGACCAGCGGTACGTAGACGGCGTGGCATACGCATCCGACCAGGTAGATCGCTTCACCGCGCCCAATGTCAAACCGCAGGATCGCGACCGGATCCGCGCGAAAGATCACCCAAACAGCACCGCAGGCGCCCACGGCGAGGGCGACGGCAACCCGCCCGGTCAGAACCTGGCGCAACAGGAAGTATGCCGCGATCGCGGACATGATGGGGGTTAGCGTGAACACCGCAGAGGCTGAAACGGCCGGCGCGGTTTTCAGCCCTTCGAACATCAGGACAAAGTAGGTTGCGAACAGAGCGCCCAGCACGGCGTAACGCCACGGGGCACGAAAATGCGCGCGCCTGATTCCCGGGCCCATCACTGCCCAAATCCCGATTATGACGCCCGATATGAAGAACCTGAGAGCCATGATCGCCGTCGGTTCCACCAGGTTCGAAATCCGGCTCCCGATGCTGAAGGAACCGGCAATCAGCATCGAGAATGCGAACATGGCGAGATGGCCGCGGGCCTCGGAAGACAAATTCATCGGGATTACGTGCTTGGCAGCGCGACGGCCGGAAATTGGAGCGGGTGCACGCGCGCGGCCAAGGCCGCGCTTCGAAGCCCGAATTCAACGGGCGATACGGAACGAGGCGTCCGGGACCGGCGTATCCCCATGGCGGGGAGCGTTTGCAAAGGCAACCCCGTTGACCGGTGAAATCGATCGAATAGCCGGATCGTTCGCGTTTCAGTCATCGACATGGGTCCAACAATCATGCACGCACAAATATGCAACTGTTCGACAACTGCAAGATTCGTTCGTGAGGTGCTGGAGAGAACCTTGCCGGGATTTCGCATTTTCAGGTGGCCGCGAGTCTCGGGGTTTCGCGGATTTTCCTGCGGAAATCCCGCGAGGTCGCAACATGCATGGCTTCATTCGGAATAGTCGGGCCGCGACCAGGGCATCGATCGCTTGACCCGGAATCCTGACGGACCCCGACAGGTGATCGTGCCGGTTCCCGGGCACTGCTGTTCCTCAGCGGATCACGGACGAAACTTCCTTTCGAACCGGACTGCGGACTTGACCGGCATTGACGCGAAGGCGGGCACGGTTTATCTGCCTCCCTGATTCCGGAAGGTCATTGACTTCCGGTCCCTCGGAGGATTCCGGGGATCTCCATCCGTCAGCGAGTTTCGCCCGCGGATGACAAACTGCTATGGGGAATACCCGCATGGCGCCGTTTTCCGAACGGCGTGATTGCCGCGAACCGGAGCACCGACATGTTCGAAAACCTTTCCGAGCGCATAAACAGCGTCTTCGGCAAACTGACAAGCAAGGGCGTACTCCGTGACGAAGATATCGACTCCGCGCTCCGGGAGGTCCGGATCGCGCTTCTCGAAGCCGATGTCGCGCTTCCGGTCGTGCGCGGTTTCGTCGCAGACGTTCAGGAAAAGGCGCGAGGCCAGGATGTCATCAGGTCCATCGCTCCGGGTCAGCAGGTCGTCAAGATCGTCCACGACGAACTCGTCAATGTCCTGACCGGCGGAACCGAAGGTCGCGAGAGCCTCCGAATCGACAATCCGCCTGCCACGATCCTTGTCGTCGGCCTGCAAGGGTCAGGCAAGACGACAACGACCGCGAAGCTGGCAAAGCGGCTTCAGGAAACCGAAGGCAAGCGGGTTTTGATGGCCTCGCTCGATGTCCGCCGTCCGGCTGCAATGGAACAGCTCGCAATTCTCGGAACCCAGACAGGGGTTGATACGCTCCCGATCATGTCCGGCGAAGATGCCGTCGGGATCGCCAGGCGGGCATGCCAGTTTGCCGCAATCAACGGATATGACGTGCTCCTGCTCGACACGGCCGGTCGCCTGCACGCAGACGACGATCTCATGGCCGAGGCGGAAGCCGTTCGTGACGCCTCGAACCCGCGCGAGACTCTCTTGGTCGCCGACGGGCTGACTGGCCAGGACGCGGTCAATGTCGCCCGCGCATTCGATTCAAGAATCGGCGTGAGCGGCGTCATCCTGACACGCATGGACGGCGACGGGCGGGGGGGAGCCGCGTTGTCGATGAAAGCGGTCACCGGCAAGCCAATACTGTTCGTCGGCCTTGGCGAACAGGTGGACGCACTCGAAGTCTTCCACCCTGAACGGATTGCCGGGCGGATACTCGGAATGGGCGACATCGTCACCCTGGTGGAAAAGGCGCAGCAGGTTGCGGAAAAACAGGAGGCGCAACGCCTGCTCAAGCGCCTTCGACGAGGACAGCTGTCCATGAACGACATGATGTCCTACTTCGAGCAGATCAACAGGCTCGGGGGCCTCTCGGCCATGGCCGGCATGGTTCCCGGTGCCGGGAAGCTCCTGCAACGGCGCGGCGACCCCGGCGGACTCGACAGGTATGCCTCTCGAGGCATCGCCCTCATTCAGTCGATGACCCCCCGCGAGCGGGCCAACCCGGCACTGCTGAAGGCCAGCCGGAAACGCCGGATCGCCCGGGGGGCCGGGCTCGAGGTCAGCGACCTCAACCAGCTCCTCAAAATGCATCGGACCATGAACGGTACGGTGAAGAAAATGGGGCGGCAGGGAATGCTCAAGGCGGCGGCGGAGATGTTCGCCAAGTCCAAGGGGAATCAGGAGGAGCCGGACCTGAAGACGGATGAACTTGAAATTCCGGGTCTGGCAAACCTGCCGGGTCAGCTTGGCGGAGCAGGACTTCCTGGTGGAATTCCGGGGCTGGCCCTGCCGCGTCAGAACCCGGGCATGTTCGCTGGCCGCGGCCGGAAGCGTCGCAAGAAACGATGACGGCGCCGTCCACATCGAAAGCGGTCACCACTGGCCGGTCCGAAGTCGTTACGCCGACGCTGACGACGGATCGGCTGACTCTGCGCCCCCATCGACTTGATGACTTCGAAGCCTACTCGGGACTTCTGACATCCGACCGATGCCGATTCATGGGTGGTCCGCATGATCCCAAGACTGCCTGGCTCTGGTTTGCCTCCGACATCGTGCAGTGGCGCTTTTTTGGCCACGGCGGACTTGCGGTCGTGGAAAACAGGTCCGGCGCCTGCGTCGGCCAGGTTGTCCTGAACCGCCTGCCCGGGTTTCCCGAACGGGAACTTGGCTGGATGGTCTACGAAGAATTCGAAGGAAATGGCTACATGACCGAAGCCGCGACGTGCCTGAAGTCATACGCCTTTGAAACGCTCGGCTGGTCGACGCTCGTCAGTTACATCAGCCGCGAGAATGTCCGCTCGATCGCCCTTGCGAAGCGTATCGGCGGCCGAATTGACCCGGAAGCTGACGGTCCGGAGCCGTACGACCTGGTCTTTCGGTACCGAGTTGAGGAGTGCAATTCATGAAGATACCTCCTGACGTTGACCGAGTTCTCAAGGATCACCGGGACAGTATCGATCGGCTCGACGCGATTCTCGTCTACACGCTCAGTGAAAGGTTTCGGCACACGAAGGCCGTCGGTGAACTCAAGGCAACGCACAAGCTGCCTCCGGCCGACCCCGAAAGGGAAGCCCGGCAGATCAGCCGGCTAGAGAAACTGGCCCGCGATGCGGGTCTGGATCCCGAATTCGCAAAGAAATTTTTGAACTTCATCATCAAGGAAGTCATTCAGCATCACAAACACCTCGCAAAGTGACCGGAATCGACCCAACCATCAACGCCTTGACCAGGGAGAAAGACACATGGCCATGAAAATCCGACTTGCGCGCGGAGGTTCCAAGAAACGTCCGTTCTACAGAATCGTCGCGGCCGACAGCCGCATGCCGCGCGACGGCCGATTCGTCGAAAAGCTTGGAACCTACAATCCTCTCCTCCCGAAGGACAACAACGACCGCGTGTCGCTGAATCTCGAGCGAATCCGCTACTGGCTGGACCAGGGTGCAACACCAACCGACCGAATTTCGCGATTTCTCGAGTCCGCGGAAGTCCTCGTCAAGAAGCGGCGCAACAACCCGATCAAGGGCCAGTTGAGGAAGAAGGCCCGGGAGCGTTCCGAAGCGGAAAATCCAGGAGAAGATGCCTGAAGCCAGGAAAATTCCCGGGTTGAACACAATGGCCAATGTCCGGGGCACGTCCGTCGTCCGGCGGCTTTTCGATGATACCGTTGCGCCTCTCGGTTTCCGTCACCCGGAGCGTCCATCCGGTCAGACGGCGGTTCGATGAACAAGTCCGGTCTGGTTTGTCTTGGGCGGATTCTCGGGGCTCACGGAGTAAAAGGCGATGTCCGTGTCGAAAGTTTCTGTGCCGACCCGGCTTCTCTGGCGAGCTACGGCCCACTGGTGACAGGGAACGACTGCAGGGAACTCGATCTCGGTATCAGGAATTCCGTTGGCAGCAGTCTCGTCGCAACGATCAAGGGCGTCGATACGCGGGAGCAGGCGGAGTCGCTGAAGGATGCTTTCCTTTTTGTCGAACGGAACCGGTTCCCCGAGCCGGAAACGGAAGAATACTATGTGGCTGATCTCGTCGGGCTCAAGGCGGTTGACACGTCGATGCATGAACTCGGAACCGTCGTGGCCGTTCAGAACTATGGCGCGGGCGACATGCTGGAAGTCGAAAAACCGCCCTCGACTGAGACGATCCTGCTTCCGTTCACCAAGGATACGGTTCTTTCAATCGATCATTGCGCTGGACAGATCGTCATTGATCCACCCGACGGGGTCATTTGATTGTCGGCCCGTGGGAAGTGCCGCTCAGCGGCGACGGGCGACACCGGGACGACGGCTTCGCCGAAGGGAGAGTCGATGACGAGCGAGTCCAATGTGCGTGACCGCACGGCCGAAAGCTTGACCGGGCCGGCCGCGCTTCCCGAACCCAGTGTCTGGACTGCACGGGTCATTACCCTGATGCCGGAATCTTTTCCCGGCATCCTTTCCCATGCGCTCGCCGGTTCAGCACTCGAGAAAGGACTTTGGGACCTTCAGACGGTCAATCTTCGCGAATTCGGACACGGTCGGCACCGGTCTGTCGACGACACGCCAGCTGGCGGAGGCGCCGGCATGGTCATGCGCGCCGATGTTGTCGCAAACGCACTCGACCATGCTGCATCCAATACTCCGCCAGACCGGCAGGAGTGGCCTGTCGTCTGCCTTTCGCCGCGCGGAACCCTATTCCGCCACGACTTTGCGCGGCGCTGGTCGCAAGCACGTGGCGTCACGCTGCTGTGCGGCCGTTTCGAAGGAATCGACGAGCGCGTCATTGAAGAGTACGCGCTGGAGGAAATCTCGATCGGAGACTTCGTCCTGACCTGCGGAGAAGTTGCGGCCCAGGTCTTGATTGATGCCACCGTTCGCCTTATACCGCGCGTTCTCGGTAACCCCGACTCGATCGAAGAAGAATCATTTGCCGCTGGACTGTTGGAATATCCGCAGTATACGCGGCCCGCAACGTGGCGTGGTCGCGGGATTCCGGAAGTCCTGCTCTCAGGCCATCACGCCGAGATCGCCAGGTGGCGTCGTGCAAGATCGGAAGACCTGACCCGGGCGCGGAGGCCGGATCTCCTGGAAGCCTGGCCGAAAGCAAGGGATGAGGGTCACGACACGCTGCCGGGACCGGTAGGGAATGTGAATGCCCGCGGACCTGATCCGCGGCCGCGAGGAAAACGACATGAACATGATTGAACAGCTCGAGGCAGAACAGGTCCGTGATCTTGCGACCCGGATACCGGATTTCAAGGCCGGTGATTCAATTCGTGTCGGATACAAGATCGTCGAAGGAACCCGGTCGCGTGTCCAGAACTACGAGGGCATCTGTATTTCTCGCAAGGGTGGTGACGGCATAGGGGCTTCGTTTACCGTTCGGAAGATCTCCTTCGGCGAGGGAGTCGAAAGGGTCTTCCCGCTTCATTCGACAAATATCGAAAGTATCACGGTCATTCGCCGTGGACGCGTGCGCCGCGCGAAGCTGTACTACTTGCGCTCCCGGCGCGGGAAGTCCGCACGAATCGCCGAAAAGACCAACTACCGGCCAAGGTCCGGTTCGAAGACGGAGGAACAGGACTGATGAAAAAGGGCCTGCATCCCGATTACCACAAGATCGAGGTCAAGCTGCTTGACGGCACAACCTACGAGACACGATCAACCTACGGTTCGGAAGGCGATACTCTGACCCTCGAGATTGATCCGTCGGCTCATCCGGCGTGGACCGGCGGCGGGTTGAAACTCGTTGATTCCGGCGGCCGGGTTTCCCGGTTCAAGAAAAGATACGAAGGTCTCGGGTTCTGATCCGATTTCGGCCCGGGAAACCGGGTCACTTGATCTGATCGTCGCGTCTTCTTTCCCCAGCGCAGGTCTCACGCGCGCGCGATGTCAAACGCGTCCGCGGTCAGGCCTGCATTCTCGGTTCCCATTCCCAAGGGAACTCCTGGTTCCGGCAGAAACAGGCGAACGCACAGGCGTTCGGCACATTCGAATTCATAAGGTTTTCGTCAGAACGACAGGTTCGCAATACTCGTTCTCTGAATGCAAGCGCCTGCACGCCTTGTTTGCTTCCGTTTCACTGAGATTGTTAAAGCTCGCCCTGAAACGTTTGCTTCCCTCGTGGGAAACCAATTCGACCATCCGGTCCACGGAAGACCCGGATTTCGGGATTCTCAGGGCAACTGCCAAGAGATGCTTGTCAGCTTCGTAGGAATTCCAGAAATACCCGACGACCACGCTCCAGTTGCGCGGCCCGCTGTCATCTGCACGGACAATCAGCCGCGACTGGCGATAGTCTTCCTTTACCCGATCAGGCGTCGGTGGAGGAAATCCGATGACCACGGTCGTCAGCGCGACCGGCGATGGTTCCGGACTGACGACTTCCACGTCGGCCGCGCCCTGGGCCTCGACCGCTTCGACCGATTCGAGCACTGCGACCTGAACGGCATCATCGATTTCCTCGGTCCCGGTTTGTGCGGCAAATTGACGCAACAACCGCTCCGGTCGCGACGGAGGCAACAGTCCCCCGAGACCGTCGGCAAGCATGACTCCGGCTTCCCCGTTCCAGATTATGCCTGGCAATGGCTTGACCTCGGCGTGTTGGGGAGACCGGTCAAATCCCATGTGAAGGAGCTCCGCAACGCGGTCGTCGCGGCGTTTCGCGGACTTGCCTCCAAATACGGTCGCGATGACACGCTTCTGACCGCGATGAGCTGACGCAACGAGGTTGAATCCCGCCGCCCGTGTATATCCGGTCTTGATTCCATCGGTTCCTGTGAACGACGTCAACAGCCTGCGATTCGTATTCCTGATCGTGGCGACGCCGGCATCAACGGTTCTCCGGGAGAAAAGGTGGTAATATTCAGGGAAATCATAAATGATCCTGCGTCCGAGGGTGGTCATGTCCCGGGCGGTCGACAGATGTCCGTTCTGGGTCAAGCCATGGGCATTCTTGAAAACCGTCTTGCTCATGCCCATCTGCTTGGCCGTCGCCGTCATCCTGCGGGCGAAAGCCGCTTCACTGCCGGAAATCGCCTCGCCCAAGGCAGTTGCGGCGTCGTTGGCCGACCTGATTGCCGCAGCCCGGATCAAGTACCGGATCGATATCCTTTGCCCGGCTCTCAGCCCGAGTTTGGACGGTGGTTCACTCGCCGCGTGGCGCGAAATCCTGACCTTGGTGTCCAGGCCAATCTCACCGCCTTCAACTGCCTGAAACGTTACGTACAGCGTCATCATCTTGGTGAGGGAAGCAGGATGCAACCGGGTGTCGGCGTTCCTGGAATGCAAGACCTTTCCGGTTCGCGCGTCCATTACCATTGCCGCGTATGGTGCGGCTCCGGCAGTCAATACCGAAAGAATCAAAAGAAATGCGGCGGTTGCCGCCACACGAGTCATCGACCTCATCAAAAAATGCTCACTTGCCTTGAACTGCCCATTTGATTTCGCCGTTTGCCACGGTCTTGGTCACAGACTAGCATGGGGCAAGCATGAGTAAAGCCGTTCCAATACGACGATCTGCTGTTTTGGCAGTGCCATTTCGGAAGAATAATGGCCGTTAAAGCCTTTCTGTGCAAGTAAAACCACGAGTCAATGTGGGGTAGTCCCAAGATTCCACAATATCGCGTAATCGGCCATGGACTTTGCGCATGACCGCGTACTGCTTGACCGTATGCGATAATTCACCGGCCATTTCGGAACGTTCGGGATTGAAAAGAACATTTCCGGAACATTCCGGAATTCAACCGGCGATTCCCTGGTGGCCGGCGGACCGAAAACGATTGACGCCGATCCCCGACGGTCCAGCGTTCCAGAACCAAATCGCCGCAGTTCCAGGGGCGCCCTTCAAAAACGAGCCCGATTTCGGCTTCGGCCGCAGGAAAACGCCCTGTCAAATCCCTTGCCGGTTGTCCTTTTCCAGTCGATACAGGTCGAAGAGGCGTGACCATGCGTACACGATCCACCATGGACCGAACGTTACCGAATAGGCCTGCTGCCTATCCGGCAGAGTGCGCCGGGACTTGACATTTCCGGCTGAATTCCGATGCTGAACCGGTCCACGAAACCATATGTTTGTATGCATCGATGGTGACACCTTTTACGCACGCCCCGTCGGCAAATCAGGGTCAGGAGCCGGATTCCGGCGTCCTGACGGATGTGAAGCCGAAAACCGAGAGGCCTCCGCTCTACAAGGTGCTGCTGATCAACGACGACTACACACCCATGGATTTTGTGGTCCACGTCCTTGAGATGGTTTTCAGCATGGAATATCCACGAGCTGTGGCGCTCATGCTGACGGTTCATCAAACCGGCCATGCGATCATCGGCGTATTTTCCAGAGAGGTTGCCGAGACAAAGGTTTCCCAGGTCATGGAATACGCCCGGCATCACGGCCATCCGCTGCAATGCACCATGGAAAAGGAACAATAGGCTCCGGTTCGGACCGCCTGGTCACATGAGCGTACGCGACCGCCTCGGTCTTCCCTTCCTGGACGGGCAACTCGCGGTGCCCGAATTTGGATCAACCGTTGTCTGGAACGGGAATCCCCGACCATTTTACGGATCGCTACCTCGGGAGCGCGTCTATTTTGTTCAAGGTGACTGGCTAAGGTCGCAGCGGTTTTCAAGGGATGGATTTCGTACCGGTACGTCGAACACCGGACTCGCCTCCCTGGCGATCGTCGAGATCAACCGGTCAAGGAAGGCAACGCTTGGCCTGATCGGAATCGCCTATTCCGGCCTCGAGACCGGCGGAACGCTGGTGATCGACGGAAAGCGTGACATGGGCATAGACGGGATTCTCAACGCGGTCCGCTCGAGGCATCCCGTGAATGGATCGATTTCAAAGCAGCACGGTCGCGTGTTCTGGTTGACACGCCATGCGGATGAACCCGGCGATTTCCGGCAATGGAAACGCCTCCTCGAACCCCGCCGGAACGGCGACGGGTTCTTTACCGTCCCGAACCTGTTCAGTTCGGAAGTGGTCGATCCGGGATCTGCACTCCTGGCGGACGCCCTTTCCCCTCTTCGGGGTCATGGCGCAGATTTCGGATCCGGGTGGGGATGGCTTTCGGCTCAAGCCCTCGCCAACAACCCGGGAATCGCGAGCCTGTCCCTGATCGACTGCGAATCCGAAGCGATTCGGTGCGCCCGGCTGAACGTACTCGACAACCGCGCCCGGTTTACCTGGGCGGATGTCATGAACTGCGCATTCGACCGGAAACTCGACTTCGTATTGATGAATCCCCCGTTCCATCGAACGACCATGCCCGATCCTGGTCTCGGAATCGGATTTGTTCGTCGTGCGGCCGCTGTTCTTCATCCATCAGGTTCGCTTCACCTGGTGGCAAATCGCCACCTGCCGTACGAGGAGACAGTGAAGTCCTGCTTCCGGTCATGGCGAACCTTAAGTGAGGCAAACGGATACAAGGTAGTCCGGGCGCGTAAACCGAGATCGCGGGTTCGACCCGCCTGATCGCCGCGATTTTCATTCGGCTGGCGATGTCGTGGTCGCGCCTGTCGGCGCGGATCCAATGACCGCTGCCGGCTGCATCGAAAACGCTTCCCGACAAGACCCTCGGATGACGTCCCCGTCGGGTCAATCGAACCCCGATGACCTGGCGGGTACGCCTTCCTCCACCTGATCACCTCATGCTCCACGAAAGCGGTTAGCCTTTCAGCCATCGGTTTGCACGCGGATCGCTTTGCAACCGGTCCGCCAGCTCGACCCCGAGTTGTCCCGCACCGTCGGACGGACCATTGATTTCCCCCTGTATTCGAGACCATCCCGATGGATGCAGAATCTCGCAACACAAACGGATTTCGGAATCCGTCAGCTCGGCGAGCCCGGCGATCGCACTCCGGCACGAACCGCCAAGGCTTTCGAGAAACGCTCTTTCCGCCATCATCCTTACCGCGGTCGCCTGATCCGTCGCCGAAGACAGGGTTTCCACGAGTTCACAATCATCCTCCCTGGCATCGATGCCGATTGCGCCCTGACAAAGGGCCGGAAGCATCTCGCCCGGATCAAACGGCGCAGTTGCGTACTCGACGAGGTCGAGCCTCTGCAATCCTGCCATCGCAAGAATTGTTGCGTCTGCGTCCCCACGATCAAGCTTCCGCAACCGGGTTTCCACGTTACCCCTGAACGCAACAACCTCCAGGTCCTGCCGCATGGCCATGATCTGGCTGCGCCTGCGCGGGCTGCTTGTTCCGATCCGGGATCCTTCAGGCATTGACCCAAGGGTTGCATGGGACAAGGATACGAACGTGTCCCGTACATCTTCGCGCTTGAGATAGCAGCAGGTCCGGATTCCGCTGACCGCGTGACCTGGCCGGTCCTTCATCGAATGAACGGCGACATCGATTTTCCCCGCCAGCAGAGCATCATCTAGTTCACGGACAAACAGTCCTTTGCCGCCAATTTCGTACAGGGGCCGATCCTGGACGGCGTCGCCGGTCGTCCTGATGGTCACGACTTCCAACGCCGCCGGATCGACATCGAAGCGCCCGATCAATAGCCGGCGGAACCTTTCGGCCTGGACACGCGCGAGCCGGGATTCCCGCGTTCCGATCCTCAGTCGACCATTCGGCAGATTCAGTTCCATCGCAACCCTTGCCATTCGATGCCATGTGGCGGCCCGGGAAATGCGACGGACCTGTTTGAGGCTTCATGCCCGAGTCCACAAATGGTATTGCCGTCCGCGATCACCGGCCGTTGATACCAGGGAGCGCTGTCAACTGAACACATCTCGAAAACCCCTTCTCAAGGCATTGTACCGCAAGACCCTGCCGACGCCTCCTGTCTGGATGATGAGGCAGGCCGGTCGATACCTGCCTGAATACATGAAAACCAGAGCTCGTGCCGGGAGTTTCCTCAATCTGTGTTATACGCCGGAACTCGCCGCCGAGGTCACCCTGCAACCGATACGGCGTTTCGGATTCGACGCTGCGATCCTGTTCGCCGACATCCTGCTTCTTCCCCATGCGCTGGGTTGCGAGCTTGACTTTCCCGAAGGGCGGGGGCCGCAATTGTCCGCCATCCGGAAATCCGAAGACCTGGGGAGACTGGCTTCGGCCGGGGACATCCACCGAAAGCTCGAGCCCGTATACCGAACGGTCCGGATTCTCAGTGACGCGTTGCCCGGCGATGTGGCGTTGATCGGGTTTGCCGGCGCACCTTGGACGGTTGCGACCTACATGATCGCCGGCCGCGGAACCCCCGGACAGGAACCCGCGCACTCAATGCTCCGAGAGAACCGCCCCCTGTTCGACCGGTTGATGGAGCTGCTCACCGACGCGACAATCCGCTACCTTGAGCAGCAGGCCAGGGCCGGCGCCGAAGTTCTGAAGATCTTCGACAGCTGGTCGGGTAGCCTGACCCGAGGCGACGGCCTGTTCGACCGGTATTGCACGCGGGTCCATGAACGAATCGTCAAGGCGCTCAACTCGAGTTGTCCGGATGTTCCCGTCATCGGATTTCCGAGGGGAGCTGGTCGGAATTATCGGGACTACGCAACTCGTACCGGCGTATCCGGACTGGCCCTCGACACCGACGTCGACGTCGAGTGGGCAGCAAAACATCTTCAGTCAGCAGCCTGCGTGCAGGGAAATCTCGATCCGCGTCTCATGGTAACCGGCGGCAGGAAACTCGTTTCCGAGACCAGGAGAATTGTCGGGGCATTCGCGAATGGCCCGCACATTTTCAACCTGGGGCATGGCATCACGCCGGACGGTGATCCAGACAATGTCCTGAGAATGCTCGAGGTGGTTAGGGAGCCCCCCCTGTGCCGCTGAGAATCGGGCGGGAAGGGGAGCTTACGTCAATGGAGCCCGTCACTTCCACCTGGCGACGGGAGGCATGCTCATCAGCACGGCATCGACATCATGCCCTGATTCCAGGCCGAATCGCGTGCCCCTGTCGTAGAGCAGGTTGAATTCGGCGTAGCGCCCGCGCCTGGTCAACTGGATTTCCCGCTCCGCCTCCGTCCAGGTCTCGCAACGCCTCCGTTCGGCGATCGGCAGCCAGACCTCGCCGAAAGCATGCCCGACGCCTTGCACGAATGCGAAGTCGGCATCACCGTCTCCGGTATCGAGATCGTCGAAAAAAATTCCACCCGCCCCTCGTGCTTCCTGGCGATGCGGAAGCCAGAAATACCTGTCTGCCCAGTCTTTGAATCGGGCATAGTAGTCCCGGTCGTGCCGTTCGCAGATTCCCTGGAGTGCGCGGTGGAACCTGTTCGTATCGTCCGGGTTTTCGATGGAAGGGTTCAGGTCGATCCCTCCTCCGAACCACGTCGCAACGGGGGTCCAGAACATTCGCGTATTCATGTGAACCGCCGGGACCCTCGGGTTGTTCATGTGCGCAACGAGCGAGATTCCCGAAGCCCAGAACCGCGGGTCTTCCTTCAACCCCGGAATGTCGCGGCGCGCAGTCAGGGACCTGAGCATCCTGGAGTCGAGGCTTCCATGGACCGTCGACACGTTGACCCCGGCCTTTTCGAACACCCGGCCGTCCCGCATGACCGACATGATCCCGCCGCCGGGGTCCCCCGTCCCCTGGCGGACGGTGTTTCGGACTTCAAACCTTCCCGGTGCACGGTCGGCAAGCGGTCCGGTTTCATGCCGGTCTTCAAGAGACTCGCATTGCGCACGAACCTCGTCTCGCAGCGACTGAAACCAGTTCGCAACGCGCTGTCGCCGGGTGCCGATCTCTTTCTCCAACAGAGAACCCCTTGTTGAGCGCTGCACGTCTTCACCCACCTGGCGATTCGTCGTGGCCCGTGGACGGAGTGGGAACCCACGGACGTTCAGATCAGGACGTGCCGGTGCGCGAGCGGCGTCGCCCCGGGTTGCCCGGCGCCCAAACCGTCAAGCAGCCGCGCGCGCCAGAGCGCACTGGTTCCAGAGCGCTGACAGCGCACCGACAAGCTTGTCTATGTCGGCGTCATCGTGCAGGGGTGAAGGAGTGATCCGCAGGCGTTCAGTTCCACGTGGCACCGTCGGGTAATTGATCGGAGCGACATAGATTCCGTAGTCCCTTCGCAGGATCTCGCTGATCTGGCGGCATTTTTCCGGATCCTTGATCAGGACCGCGACGATATGGCTGCCGTGTCCCATGTGCGGGACGCCAACTGCGTCAAGACGGCGGCGGAGGCGCTCGACCTGGCGTCTCTGCTGCATTCGCTCCCGGTCGCTGATCTTCAGATGGCGCACAGCCGCCAGGCTTGCTGCCGCAATAGCCGGGGGCAGCGAGGTCGTGAAGATGAACCCGCTCGCGAACGACCTGACGAAATCGCAGCAGGTCCGGGAAGCCGCGATGTATCCCCCCTGGCATCCGAAGGCCTTTGCGAGCGTTCCTTCTATGATGGTGATCCGGTCTGCAATCCCGTCCCGCTCCGCAATGCCGGCGCCGCGACGACCGTAGAGTCCGACGGCGTGGACTTCATCCAGGTAGGTCATCGCCCCGTACCGATCGGCAACATCACAGATGGCGCCGATCGGCGCGATATCGCCATCCATCGAGTACAAGGACTCGAACGCGACGATTTTCGGGACATCCGGCGGAAGCTCGCTCAGTTTTCGGTCAAGGTCCTCCACGTCATTGTGCCGCCAGATCAATTTCGTGGCACGGGAGTGGCGAATACCCTCGATCATCGACGCGTGATTGGCCGAATCCGAAAGGATGGCCGTGCCGGGAATCCGCGACGCTATGGTTGAAAGCGTGCTCCAGTTGGCGACATATCCGGATGTGAACAGGAGTGCCGCTTCCTTGTTGTGGAGATCGGCTAGTTCCCGTTCCAGAAGCACATGGCAATGATTGGTTCCCGAGATGTTGCGGGTCCCGCCCGAACCGACCCCGTAGCGGGAAATTGCATCCTTTGCGGCCCGGATAACGGATTCGTGCTGCGCCATGCCGAGGTAATCGTTCGAACACCAGACCGTGATGTCGGACTTTCCGTCATGTTCATGGCTGGTAGCATCCGGAAAGCTGCCCCTTCGGCGTTCAATTTCCGCAAAGATCCGGTAATTGCCCTCTTTTTTCAGGGCATTGACGTGGCGCTGAAAAATGTCGTCAAATTCCATGCCTGCATCGGTCCCGTTCTGGTAATCGGTCGAGTAATGATCTGGCTGTCGTCACTGGCCAGGCAGCGCCCAATCACGGCCCCGGGTCGGGTTACGTGTTGTTACTGTCCTTGGACGGCAGGTTGAACAGTTTTTCCGCATCGCTCAGTGGGTCCTCATCCGATTCCGTTTCACGTGCCGTATCGGAAAGAGTGAAGTTCTCAAGTCCGCTGATCGACGAAGGCATGCGGTATTCGGTTTCCATGTGCAGGGACTGCTCGGTCGAAACCAGCGTTTTCCTCTGCTCCATTGTCATGGCTTCGCCGACTTTTTCCTTTTTTTTCATCGCCACGCCGATCGCCGCATCGAGCTCCGTCTGCTTGCACAGCCCGAGCGCGACCGGATCTGTCGGCTGGATATTGGCCATGTTCCAATGCGTACGCTCGCGTACGGACTTGATCGTCGGTCTCGTCGTGCCGATCAGGCGGGCGATCTGGCTGTCTGACAGTTCCGGGTGAAACCTGACCAGCCAATTGATCGCGGCCGGTTTGTCCTGGCGCTTGGACAGTGGCGTATAGCGGGTTTCCCGCCGCTTCGACCTGCTCTGTGTCAACAGGTCCTGTTTGAGTTTCAGGCTGTATTCGGGATCGCCTTGACCCTTCTCGATTTCCCCGGCGTCCAGCTGGTTGCTTGCGACCGGATCCAGTCCCTTGATTCCGATTGCGAATTCGCCATCGGCGATGCCATTCACCTCGAGTTCATGCAAGCCGCAGAAATCGGCGATCTGCCTGAACGTCAGTGACGTGTTGTCGACAAGCCAAACGGCGGTGGCCGTCGCCATGATCGGAGTCGCCATTCTCGTACCTCGCTTGAACCGGAAGCAATTCCCCGGTCAGCCTCGCCGGATTTTCCAACGATGCAAATCCCTACCGGTTTAACTCCACTCTATACTCGTACCGCTCGATGCCGAAAAGCATAATCCGGACTCCCGAAAAGGGAACCGTCGCCAAGGGGCCGGGTTCTCGGGAGTATTGTCGTAGTTCCGGTTCAGGCCGCCGCCAGTGATCGCCAAGTCCAGAACGGTGCGCCCGAGATTGTCCGGTCATGGTGCCATGCTTCTGGGCATTACGTCCGACTTCGCCGAGGAGCACCGTTTTCCCTCTTCGTGGTGGCCGGCTAGCGTGAAACTCCCGTTTGCCCCGATAATACCAATCCACGAAAAAAAAGACTCATGAACAAAACATGAACATAATCTTGTGGTTACGCAAACAAATCACAGGAGGAAGCCATGCCGGCTGGCATCGAGATCACGAACACCGACCACACGGCGGACGATTAGGGCATTGGACGAAAGTGCAAGAACCGGGCGGAGGCTCGACGTCTGCGGGCGGTTGCACGGGTGATCGTGGGGAGATCGCGCGTTCGACAGACAGACACTGTCGACTGGGTCAACCGGCCATGGGTTTGGCCGGGTTGACGGACAAACCCGTGGACGCCCGTCGAGGCTGAGGTCGGGCCTGGCTGGATGAGGGTCCGCAGGACGGCGTTCCGGCCTTGATCAAGGATTTGTGGTCCGGTGAGGCGGTTCGCCGCCTGATGCGGGCGCTGGGTTTCCGTCGGCTTTGCCCCTTCATCCCAAGGCCGATCCTGAGGCCCAGGAGGAATTCCGCAGTGATTTCAGTGCCATTGCGATCGCATCGCTGCCGGAGGGCACCGACCCGGCCAGCGTGGACGTGTGGTTCGAAGACGAAGCACGGCTCGGGCAAAAAGGCATGCTGACCCGGGTGTGGGCGCGCCGGGGAAGCCGTCCCCGGGTGCCGAGGGACCATCGCTACGGATATTGCTACCTGTTCAGCGCGATCTGCCCGGAAAGCGGCATGTCGGCCGGTCACGTTTGCGACAAGGCGAACACCGATGAGATGAACCGCCATCTTGTCGACATCGGCAGTGTCGTGCCTCAGGGCCGCCACGCGCTGGTGGTTCTCGACGGTGCCGGCTGGCACCCGAAGGCTTGGAGATACCGGACAACGTTTCGCTGTTGCGTCTGCCGCCCTACAGTCCGGAACTGAACCCGGTCGAGACCGTGTTCCAGTTCCTCAAGCAGGGCAATTTTGCCAACCAGGTCTTCGCCCGGCAGAGGAGGTGAAAGACAGGGTCGAAAAGGTTTGGAATGCCTTCGCCCGCACGCCAGACCGGATCGCTTCACTCGGCAAGCGAAGCTGGGCAAAACTGGTCGCCGCACCGACGGCTCAACCCGTCCAGCACGCCGCGCCGGGTGGGTGATTATTTTCGTGTTTTAGTATAACTTGGGGGATTATATCGATTACTTGACATTCAAGCTGCCAGCTTTCGATCGATTTCACAGGTCATGGCGGTTGCCGACACCTGATCGTGACCTTGGATGATTCCTTGACAATTTTGGCAGATCGCGTCGTGATCAAGTGACGGGAAGGTGCTGATTTTCCTGTCGCCGTATGATCCTTGTGCCGAAGGCCCGACCGCGTGAGCGAAACCTCCATATACCGCAACATCATCTACCGGCTCCTGCCAGGCTCCAGGGCGAACGCACGGCGCCTGGCCGGACAGGCGGGCGCCTGCCGCTTCGTCTGGAACACGATACTGGGGCAGCACAATGACGCCCATGAGGACGCGAAGGCCAACGGGGAGAAACCACCGTCGGTTTCGTTCTTCTCGCTCGGCAGGGAGTTCACCGGTCTCCGCAACGAAATCCCGTGGCTTTGCGCATACTCCTTCGCCATCACCCGGTACGTGCTCAAGGACCAGGCCGATGCGTGGAAGGCGTTCTTCAGGGGCGAGGCAGGACATCCACGCTTCAAGTCCCGCCACGGGTCGACGCCGTCCTTCACCATTCCCGAAGCCGTCACCATCAGGGACGACATGATCAATGTCCCGAGGGTTGGTCCCATGCGCATCCGGCGGAAGGGCGGCAACCCGTATCCCGAGGGCAAGCCGGTCAAGGCCGTGATCAGGAAGATCGCCGGCAAGTGGTATGTCACCGTCTGCTACGAGGTCGAGGCTGAGGAGCGTCCCGACACCGGGGTCTTGGCGGGCGTGGACATGAACGTCCGGCAGGTGGCGGTGGTGGACACGACCGGAGAGGCGGAGATCATCCCCGCGCCCGACACGGGCCGGCTTGATGCGAAGATCGGGCGCAACCAGCGCCGGCTTGCCCGCCAGCGCAAGGGGTCACGGCGGCGCATGAGAACCAGGCTCAGGCTGCAGAGGCTCCAGCGAAAGCGGGCCAACAGGCGCAGGAACTGGCAACACCAGGTCAGCCGCCGGATCGCGAACCGGGCGGGCACGGTGATTGTCGAGAAGCTCAACACCCGGGGCATGACCAAATCGGCCAGGGGCACGCTCGAGAACCCCGGCACGAAGGTGAAGGCCAAGTCCGGTCTCAACCGGGAGATCCTGAGCACCGGCTGGCATGGCATGAAAGAGAAGCTCGCCTACAAGTGCGCGGTGGTGGAGATCGATCCTGCCTTTACATCACAGACCTGCTACGTGTGTGGATGGGTGGACAAGGCCTCCCGCCCGTCGCAGGCTGAATTCACGTGCGTGGCCTGCGGCCACGCGGATCATGCGGACCTGAACGCGGCCCGCAACATCATGGCCTCCGGGATTGGCGCTTCTGCACGGCGAGGGGCGTTGGCGCTGGCAACCCCTGTGACCCGTGAAATCGATCGGAAACTGGCAGCGTGATGAGTTTTCAAGCAATCGATATAATTCCCATAACTTGTTCCTCCGGATCGCAACATCGAACGCGATGAGAAAGTTGTCGAGCCTGGCGCTTTCCGGAGAAAGCGTATCCGGTTCCAACGGCATACGGGGTTCGTGAATGGATTCATGAAGGGTTATGGAGAGTTCAGCAAGTTCATGGCGTCCGTGCATAGACTCCCTACAACTCAACCCCGGCGAGCTTCGAGACTTGTATTGCAATTTTGTCTGTTACCCGAATCACCGCCTCGACTAAACCTCCGTCGACATCAATGACACCTTCGTATTCTGCGAGGTTTCTCTTGCGATGCGCTTGATCGAGTACGCGCCCGTGTTCTCGCTCGGAAGGCCAAGCGTATGCTCAAGGCATTGGGAAACAAGATAACGATTGATCGAGCGATAGCCGGCAATCCGTAACGCGGCCAAGGAGAAGGCGTGTGCGTCATTGTATGCAAGATCGAACCGGGACTTGAGACTGAGACCATCGTTCTTCGAATCCTTGAGCCGAGCGGCTCCCGAGCGGACCAACCCTGTAACCTCGTAGGTTGAGGGCGCTTCCGCCTTAAGCGAATCTCTCGCCACGAGATTATCCACATACGCATTCGCCATTTAGGCTCCCCTCCAGAACCACGTGAGGCCCTTGCAGGATACGGGTCAAAAACCCGGCCTTGGCCTTGCGTCGCTTCCAATACTCATCCGATGTGTAGAGCGTCGGGTTCACGCGTCGACCGAGTCGGTCCTCGACCCGCCCCATGGCTGTGTAAATCGCTTCCAGCGTCAGATCGTCGGAAACGAGCAGGAGATCGACGTCGCTCGCCGCCGTGTCCCCGCGCCTGGCAACGGATCCGAACAGCAGGGCCAATATCAGCTTGTTTGCGAACGGTTTGAGCGCTCCCCGAATGGACTCTTCCAGACCAGTCGTCTTGCGGACAATGCTGCAAATCTCGTCGAACAAAGGCGATTCGCGATTTGCCCGGTAGTACTTGCGGTTGCTTACGCGCGAGACGACCGCAAGGCCGCTTCCGGCGAGTCGGGCCAACTCTCTTTGCACTGCGCCGCGTCCCGAACCTGCCAGGGCGATGATCTCGGTGACGAAGAATTCCCGGTCCGGCTGCCCGAAAAGAAGAGCGAGAACCCGCTGCTGTGTCGACGTGAATAACGCATCGGCAAGTGCCGAAGTGCTGTAGTCGTCCTTTCGAAGAGTCACGGTCGCAACAGGTGTCGATGATTTCGTACCCATAATGGGTAGAATAGTACTCCAATAGGGTATTTCAAGCCACCGCATTCGCTTGATGGACACCTCCCGATCGTCGCGGGATCGTGTCCCGATACTGTGTTGTCCTGGTCCAGCACTCCATTCCGGATGCCGCGCGTTTTGCTACGGAACCGGTGTTGGTCTGGTATAGTGATCGAGTCCAGGGATCTGCCGCTGGCCGTGAACACGCCGGCACCTGCCAACCGAGGCCGATCGGGAACGCATTGCTCGAAACGAATTGGGGCGATGCCCGACGTCCGTGGCAAAACTGTAACTCCGACGGCAGCATTTGCTGCAACAACTGGTGGAGAGCGCCTCAGGATACCAGTCCGGCGGGACGGAGACAGTGAATCAGGAGACTGCGAGGACGATCTTTCCAATGTGCGCGGAACTCTCCATGTAGCGGTGAGCCTCAGCCGCCTCTCCCAGGTCGAAAACCGAATCCATGACCGGGTGCACCCGGCCCGAATCCAGCAACGGCCACACTTTTTCAGAAAGGTCACGGGCGATCCGGGCCTTCGCCCGATCGCTTTGCGGTCGCAGGGTCGACCCCGTGATGGTCAACCTGCGCGTCATGAGACGTGCAAGGTTGAGCGTTTGCTTTGGTCCGCGCAGGAAGGCGATCTGGACCAGGCGACCGTCCTCGGCCAGAGCCGCGATGTTTCGCGGGATATAGTCCCCTCCGACCATGTCGAGGATGAGATCGACCCCTCCGCCTTTCGTTTCGTCAGCGATGCGGTCTTCGAAATCCTGTTCCCGATAGTTGATCGCGACGTCTGCGCCCAATTCGAGGCATCGTTCGCATTTTTCCGCGGACCCGGCAGTGGTGAACACACGCGATCCGAACTCGTGCGCCAGCTGGATTGCCGTCGTGCCGATCCCGGACGCGCCGCCGTGAACAAGCAAGGACTCCCCAGCCTTGAGACCCCCGCGCGTGAAGACGTTGCTCCAGACCGTGAAAAATGTCTCGCACAGGGCCGCCGCCTCCTGCATGCTAAGTCCGGAAGGAACGGGCAGTGCGTGATCCTCGTGGGTTACGGCGAATTCAGCGTATCCTCCCCCGGGCAGCAAGGCCGTGACCCGGTCGCCTACCTGCCATCGGGTCGCGCTACGCCCGGTCGCGACGATGGTCCCAGCCGCTTCCAGCCCGGGAAGATCCGAAGCCGTTGGCGGCGGCGCGTACAGGCCGGCCCTTTGCAGGCAATCGGGCCGATTGACCCCGGCGGCCTCGATCCTGATCAGAACCTGGCCCTCCCCCGGGGCAGGAACGGGCCGCGAGACTTCGGTCAGGACCTCGGGTCCGCCAGGTTCCCTGATCTCGACCGCGCGCATCTTCTCCGGCAATTTCATGACTTCAGGTCCCCGCCGCTGCTATCCGGACAACGAATGGGCGAAATCCCAGTACATCTCGCGGACCTTCATTGCGGTCCGGCCGATATTGAGATCGCGGTCGTCAAACCGCGTCACGGGCACGACTTTTCCGATGTTTCCCGTCACGAAAATCTCGTCAGCCCCGCGAAAATCCTCGACCGTCAGCGTGGTCTCGTCAACGGCTATTCCATCTTCCGCAAGCAACTTGATGATACGCTGGCGAGTCAGTCCATTCAGAAACATCCCGTTCGGAACCGGTGTCAGGATCTCCTGATCCCGCACCATGAACACGTTGGTGGACGCCGTCTCCGCGACATGGTCATTGATATCCAGCGAAAGAGCGTTGGAAAATCCGCGACTGCGCGCTTCAGAGATAATTCGTCCATTGTTGGCATAGAGCGATGCGGCCTTCGCTGTCGTCAAAGCCATGTCGGGCATGGGGCGCCGGTAGGGAGATACCGTCAGCGAGAACTGCCCGACCGCCGGCATGGGATACGCCTCGATGCAAATTGCAAAACAGGTGCTGTCCGGGTCGATTTCGACGACGCCGGGGCCACCCTCTCGGGACCACATCATCGGCCGCAAGTAAAGCGCCTCGTCCCTGTCAAATCGCCGGCATCCTTCCTCGATAAGGCCGTGGATCTCTTCGGACGTGACCGGAGGCGTCATTCCCATCGTTCGCGCGGAGGCGACGATTCGATCGCAATGCAGATCCAGGTCCGGCCGAACGCCGTCAAACTGCCGCGCGCCGTCGAACACGAGCGTCCCGAGCCACAACCCGTGGTCAGCGGATCCCATAATGGGGACATTGCCATCGTGCCAGGTTCCGTCGAACCAGGTCGCGGCCGTACGTCCAATCGCCAAGACTTCTCTCCCGCCAGAATTCGCCGCCGCTCATAGACAATGCTGACAGGCGATTCAACCTTGGCCGAGCCGTGCTCAGGACTTCGATGAATCCTCGGGCATGAATCCGGGCAGATCAGGAGGTGAAACCCCCGGCGGAGCCGAAATCGATTTGAGGATCCTGCCGGGCCCGGCCATGAATGCCTGGTAGCCTGGCAGGTCACGCAGCCTGGCCTTTCCCCGCTCGATCCGCATCACGTCTTCGATGCGCCGGTCGAGAAACTCCCAGGTTTCCGACTGACCCTGCGACTCGTCGCCAATCCAGAACAGGTTCGTTGACGCCATTATCCCCGACAGAAGCATCCGCTTGGTGTACCAATTCACATCTCTCGACGTGTCGTTCAGCGCATTCCAGATGGTATCGACCGTTTTCCACAAGGCGTGCGCGCCAGGGGCGGCATGATGCGGCAACGCAAACGAGGCCGTACTTTTCCGCAGGACCTCCCGGTCCGCCAATTCGAACCGTGTCCTGACAGCGTAGACGACGCGATCACGGAAACGCAATGACTCAAGTTCCGAAGCCGACTCTTCAAGTTTACGTACCATTTCGCGATCAAGGGTGGCTTCATACTCGAGCGCAAGGTCCAGGCTGGTACGTGGAAAGACCCGGCGCGCTTCGCGGATGTCCAGGCCCGACTCCTTGACGGCGCCTTCCCAGGTGGCGTGTCCCCATCCATTGAACGGGACCAGCGGTAGCGCCGCATCGAGAATACGTGCCCTGGCTGCGCGCGTGTCGCAATTCGTGGTCATTTCCCAACTTCTCCGTCGTCAAGTCCCGGGCCAGGCAAATGACGCACGGCAACCCGGGCCGAACGCCAGAACCGGCGCGACCCTTTTACGACGAACGCTGATCGGTCGCAATCAACCTGACCGCGATCGTCAAGGGCCACGTAACCGAACTTGCGCCGGCAGATTGACAAATTGTCAATTGCGCGTCCGACTCCGCAATTGGGCAGCATATGTGTGCCTCGGCGAGAATCTTTTCGGTCGCGAAATCGTCATCGACGCTCGTTACAGGCAAAATCCGGTTGCGGAACCTCCTCGAATGATCGATAGTTTGGGTGGCCGCAAGTCACGCACAGGACGAGGGCGGCGCGTTCGCTGGCGGCGTTGTATCTGGACAGGTTGGCGGACATGCGTTAACTGCCGCTTTTTTCGGGATCACCATGAACTCCCGGCAGCAAGGGATGACAACATCGATGCAGGTACAGGTTCGCGACAACAATGTTGATCAGGCACTTCGCGCGTTGAAAAAGAAATTGCAGCGCGAAGGAGTATTTCGCGAAATGAAGCTCCGGCAGCACTACGAGAAGCCATCCGAAAAACGCGCACGCCAGCGAGCCGAGGCACTGCGCCGTGCGCGAAAGCTCGCACGAAAAAGGGCGCAGCGCGAGGATCTCCTCTGACTGAGTGCAATCCCGGAATCCTGATCGCTGTACGCCGAAGTATTGAACGGACCGCGGCCCGCACACACCGGGTTCACTTTCACGCTGTTCATATTGCCCGTGTCGCCATATCGGTGGTCATTTTGGCAAGATGGCACGTAAACGCATCAACCGTAATCCGGTTGTCACCAGATCCTGATAACCAAGAGCACATTTCTCTGATTTCAAAGAAGGGCTCAGGAATCTGACGAATTCTGAAGCCCGTTTTTTTCCGACAGAGAATATCCCCGATCCGAAGCCGGGCATCATGCGGAATCATAGGAATGCACGCCCCTGAAACAGTTGCCAGCAATTCACTGGCCCCGCTAGTTTCGGAAAAATATGAACCATATTTCGGGCGACGGGAACAGGCCGAGACAGTGCCCCGAAACCCAACAGCAAAATTCGTCCCTCCTCGCTACGCACGCACATGTGGAGCTGCCTGACTGCTCCGGAGCGGCATATCTACATTTGCTGATCCCTATTTCTTGCAAGCCAGGCGTCGACCAACGCGACAACACTGTCGATCACCGCGTAACGCAGATCATGTTGCGCACTGACCGCCTGGACGAGACGGTCAACTCTTTCGATATCGGGAGCTCCGGCGGCGAGCGCGCGGGCCGCGGAGGATGGCGTGACGAGGAATTGTGCTGCCCTTGCGTACTTGTCGAACGGCACCATGTCCTCGGCGTCCGCTCCGAGGGAAATGCACAACCGCGACACCCACTCATAAATCTCGCGCGATTCATCGAGGTCCTGGTGCACGGCATCCTTGATCGAACGCATCCGGTCCGGTCCGATACAACGGTAGTTTCCCGCCAGCAGCATGCTCCATTTGGCCATTGGGACAAAGACGGAATCATGGACCCTGAGCTTGACCGGAACCTCGATGGCTTCGCCGGGAAGTTCGTAACGGGCATTCTGGATATCCGATTCCAGCCGGCGGAGCATTCTCGTGTGCTCCTCGGACTCGAACCGCGCAGCCTTGAAGTTCGTTGGAAGGCGCACCTGCAGCACATTGACCGGTTGATCCGGAGGCCGGAACGCCTGCGGGTCGGGGCTGCACAGAGTCATGAGATGCGAACTGAATGAGTCCCAAACGGCCGCATCGGCATAGCAGTCACGACAGGCTTCGGTATCCAGCCCGGAAATCCTTTTCAGGTACGGCAGGGGGGGCATGTTCATGATCGACATGCAGGGTCGGGCCGATTCGCTGATACGATCAAGAAGATCCCGGATGCCACGGTGTCGATACTGGGGTTCCTGCATCGCCAGCACGACGAGATCGAAATCTTCGGGACATGCCCGTTCCGGGCCAAGGGCAGAGACCGATCCCGCAAGGTCCCGGGTGCAAATCTCGATCAGCCCGTTCCGGCCCCGGATGGGGAATTTGACGATTGCTCCTTCGGAGTTGATCAGGTCCGCCTCCTCGGGCAGGCACACGAGTTGCACCGTGTGTTTGGCCATGGCCAGCTTTACACCCAGGAGAGAACCGTAGGAGGCACCCAGGATCAGCACGTTGTATGTTTCAGGCATCATTGCCTCCTTGTCCGGTCCTGCGAGCACGCGCGTAGCTCTGGACGGCGCTTTCGCCGGAATTTTCAATGCGGAGTCGCGGCACCCCCGGTGTGTCCAGCAGCAGGGGTCAGGTTCCACTCATTCGGGGGCCGAAGCATCGCCAATTCCGTGACTCTCGCCCGTTGCGACCTTTGGGGCCGTCGGGAATCCATAAGCTCCCACTTTCGACGTGCGCAGGTTCGCCGCGACAAGCGCCTCCGCGAATGTTACGGCGCAACTCAGTCCATCAACGACTGGAAGTCCGAACTCACCCGTCAGTTTTTCTGCCAGATCGGTCATGCCGGAGCATCCGAGAACGATGGCGTCCGACCTGTCCTCCCCGATCGCCAGCTCGACAGCACGGCGAATGGTATCCATCGTTGCGGAATCGATGTCTCCGAGTTCCAGCACGGGAATATCGGTTGCCCTGATCCTGGCGCATCGGGACGCCAGGCCATATCTGGCCAGGTTGGACTCCAGAACCGGCACGGAGCGGGAAAGGGTTGTGATCACCGTGAACTTGTTGCTGAGCATGCTGGCAGCATAGCAGGCGGATTCGCCGATTCCCACCACCGGCGCCTCGACCATGCATCTGACCGCATCCAGCCCGGTATCGTCGAAACACGCGATGACGACGCCGTCGACGCGTCGGTGACGCTCAACCTGTTCCAGGAGCCCCGACAGGCAGACGGCACCGTCATAGAATCCCTGGATGCTGGCCGGGCCTGACGCGGAACCGACGGCCACGATTTGGGTGCCGGGCCGTGCGACCCGCCTTGCGGCACGCGCAATTTTCTCGGTCATCGACGCCGTGCTGTTGGGATTTGCGACGAGCAGTTTCATGGTTTGCCTAGACGGCTCCGCCCAGATACGCCGCCTTGATGCGTTCGTCGTTCAAAAGTTCACGGGAATTTCCCGAAATCACGACGCTCCCGGTCGTGACCGCGTATGCCCGGTGGGAAATGCTCAACGCCATGCGCGAATTCTGTTCAACCAGCAGGACCGAAACGCCGTCATCGCGATTGATCCTGACGATCGACCGCGCAATGTCCTGGACAAGTTTCGGGGCGATACCGAGCGACGGCTCATCAAGGAGCAGGAGCCGTGGCCGTGCCATCAGCGCCCGACCAATCACGAGCATTTGCTGTTCTCCGCCTGAGAGCGTCCCGGCTGTCTGCCGGAATCGCTCCTTCAACCGGGGGAAGCGCTCCAAGACACTCTCGAGCGATTGCAAGATCTCCGCCTTCTTGCTCCGGGTAAACGCGCCCATCAAGAGGTTGTCTTTCACCGACATGAAGGGAAACACCCGGCGACCCTCCGGGACCATGGCGATCCCCATGTTGACAATGCTGGCCGTATCGCGGCCGTCGATGCGTTCACCCTGGAAAATGATCGACCCGCTGTCGATCCTGGAAAGACCGGTTATCGCGCGAAGGATTGACGACTTTCCGGCACCGTTGGCGCCGATGAGCGCGACCGTTTCGCCCTCGGTCAACTCGAGCGTCACGCCACGCAGCGCATAGATGCGATCATAGTAGAGTTCGACATCTTGAAACTGCAGTATGGGTGATGCCATCGCCTAGACCCCGATCTCGTCATCGGCGCTGCCCAGGTAGGCCTCGATGACCTTCTCGTCGTTCTGGATTCGAGAGGGTGTGCCTTCGGCGATTTTTTCGCCGAAATTCAGAACGACGATCCGGTCGGAGATCGACATCACGGCCGCCATGTCGTGTTCGACCAGCAAGACCGTCACGCCCCGATTCCGGACGGACTTCACAAGCGAGACCATGTTCATCGTTTCGTCATGATTCATCCCTGCAAACGGCTCGTCCAGCAGAAGAACGACCGGATCGGTCGACAGACCGATGGCGATTCCGAGAGCCCTCAGATGGCCCTGTGGCAGATTGCTCGCACGTTCGTCGGCGATCCCGGACATCCCGAGGAATGACAGCACGTCGTCCGCCCTCCGGCCGAAGTCGGCTTCGTCCGACCGCGCAGTGCGGGTTCCGAGGAAGTAACCGGCAAGCGAGGCCGAGGATCGGAGGTGCTGCGCGACGATCACGCTTTCCCTGACCGTCATGTTCTTGAATATGGTGGTTTCCTGGAAGGTCCGCACGATACCCTTTCGCGCCACGACATGGGGCTTCAGATCGGAAATCCGCTCCCCCCGGAACAGCACTTCACCCGATGTCGTCGGCAGGAACGAGGTGATCATCTTGAACAGCGTGGATTTTCCTGCGCCGTTCGGCCCGATCACCGACATGATCTCGTTTTCCTCCACATCGAAGGACACCGCGTTCGTTGCAGTCAGCCCCCCGAATTTCCGGGTCAGTTCGCGGACCTGGAGCAGCGGGGTCATTGCATCAACCGCCGAACCTGTCTCAGCCGGATGCTGAGAAGGCCGTTGGGAAGTACGAGGATCACCAGGATCAGCACGCACGAATACACCAGGAGTTGGTACTTGCCGAGTTCGAAAAGCAGGTCCCAACCGAAGTACAGCGTCAGAGTCCCGAGCATCGGACCGAACACGTATCCGAGTCCGCCCAGAAAACAGTTCAGCATGAAGTCGATCGAGTCCTTGACCACGAAACTCGACGGATAGACAGACTGGGCAATAGCCCCGAACATGGCGCCGCCGACACCGCCGAAGAATGAGGATATCGCGAAGATGACAACGCGCAGGTAGGCGACGTTGACGCCGACCGACGACGCAAGTTCCTCGTTCTGTTGCATTGACCGGCACAGATGACCGAGACGGGAATTCACGATCCGGTACAGCGCCGCGTAGCACATGACCATGAGGATGCAGGCCGTGTAGTAGAATGCCAGCTTGGGGTTCTCGAGCGTGGAGAAGTCGGGAATGATGGTGATGGAAAAGATCGACAGCTCGCTCGGCAACGGGATGGAAACGATGCCCTTAGCGCCGTTGGTTATTGGCAACGCAAGAGCGGCGAGACGGACGACTTCGGTCAACACCAGTGTAATCATCGCAAAGTACACGCCGCGCAGCCGCAGGATCGGAAGGCCGATCACGATCGCGACCAGGCCTGCGAAGAGACCTGCGATCGGAAGGGATAACCAGAAGGACATGCCCGCCTTCATGACCAGAATGGCCGAAACATAAGCGCCAATCAGCGCGAATGCGCCCTGCCCGATGTTGATCCGGCCGATATAGAATGTGAGCCACACCCCGGCGCTTGCAACGGACAGCAGCGCCACGGATGTCAACGTGAAGTAGAAGTTCCAGCGCCCGGTGACCGAAATCAGGAATGGTATGAGCCAGAAAACCGAAACAAGGAAGACCACGACCGCCAGGATCCGGTTCATGCCGTTGCGCGTCATCCCCTTATCCCCACGGCTTGCCCATAAGACCTTGCGGGCGAATTGCAAGGAAAACCATGAGAGCGATGAAAATCGCGAGGTAGGTGATGTCCCCATACTGGGAAAGTACGGCGAGGCCGACCGCTTCGAGCATCCCGAGTATGAATCCTCCGACAATGGCGCCGGAAATCACGCCCGCACCTCCGATCATGACCATCATGAATGCCTTGATGGAGGTCGGGCCACCCATGCCGAGATTGACGCCCGTGATCGTGACAAGCAGGCCTCCGACGAGGCCGGCCAACATGGCGCCAAGGGCAAACCCGATCATCGAGTACCGATTCACGTTGACACCCATCAACTGGGCCGCGACCCGGTCCTGGGCGAGGGCCCTGAGTGCCCGGCCTGTCTTGCTGAAATGCATGAACGTGATAAATGCGACGATCGAGAGAATGGCGAGACCGCAGATCAGTATCCTGTCGTACGGAATGATGATCCTGAAGTCCCAGTTGAAGACACCGTCCACGATCTTCGGGACACCGCGCTGCTTTTCCCCGAATAGCAGCAGAATCACCGCGTCGAGAAGAAATGCGATTCCGGCCGCGAGCAGCATGGTGCTCTCTTCTCTCGCTGACCGCCTGATTACGGGGCCGAACAGGAATTTCTCTATCAAGGCCCCGAGGATCGCGAGCGTCACGCACGACATCAATAGTGCAAGCGGAAACGGCACTGCGAACTGCCCGTAGAACGTGTAGGTCACGAACCCGCCAATGACATACATCTGGCCATGAGCGAAATTCAGCACGTTCATGAGGGCGAATATCAGGGTCAGCCCAAGAGCAATCATTGCGTATTGGGAACCGAGATATACGCCGTTTGCGACAACCTGTTCCATGGGACAAACCCTATACCACAAATGCTCCGGACCGGGGTACCGGCCCGGAGCATTTCATTGAAGCCGCTAAATTTTCTAGTCGACTTCGGCAACAAAGAGGGTTTCGAACTCCCCTTCCTGAAAAACGTTCACAACCAGGGGAACGGCGATCTGGCGGCGCTGCCCGAACGACGACACGCCGACATAACGCATCATGGCATCACCCTTCATGTAAGGGTTCGGCGCTTCGAAGGTATCCATCGTCTGCTGGAAGGCCTCGACGTCTTCAACCGCCGCCGGATTCGCAGCCAGCGTCGCCAGGATGTACTCGAGTGCATAGACCTTGGTGTTCGACTCGTCGTTGTATTCGCCGAACATATCCGTGTATCTCGTGACGAATTCGTTCATCATGTCGGATGCGATTTCCGGTGTGGATGCACCTCCGACGGAAATGAACCCGTTCGCGAGGTCGCCCGCGCCTTCGCGCAGAACCTGGGCATCCTGCGCAGTTTCTGTCGAAATCAGTCCCTGAAATCCCAGTTCACGCGCAGAACGGATGAGCTGCGGCGCGTTGGCCGGCGATACGCCGGAGAGGACGAGGAGATCGGGATTCGTGCGGATTACCGGGGTCAGAACCGGCGTGAAGTCCGTGGTGTCCACCTGATAGGTGACGTTGGCAGAAACCGCCTCAAGCCCCAGTGCCTCAGCCGCGGCGAGACCGCTGTCGCGCTGGCTGAGAGGGTCGGACTCGTTGGCAGCTATGAATGCCACGGTTTTCACGCCCTTCTCTTCCATCAGGTACTTGTAGATGGCAGGACCGGACTGGTAGTTGGCAACCATTCCGAGAACAGCGTTTGAAGCAGGGGCCATGTACAGTTCCTTCGGAAAGGCGTACGGGAAGTACATGATCCCGTTCGCCTCGGCCACGGGGCGGACAGCCGCCGCGCCATTGTCGACGTTCGGACCGACCACGTAGTGGATTCCCTCCTGGGCCATCTTCTCCATTCCGGCGATCGCCCGTTTCGGGTCTTTCTGGTCGTCGAACGAAACGATCTCGATGTCGTACATGACATCCCCGATCTTGTAACCGCCGGTTTCATTGATCCAGGCCGCACGGGTTTCCATCGAACGCTGGTTCGAAATGCCCCATGCAGCGGCCGGCCCGCTCGTGACGCCAACGAACCCCACTTTGAGTACCGGATTCGCGGCCAAACCGACCGTTCCCTGGGCGACCGCCAGCACGAGTGCCGCGGACAGGGTAGTAAAGATGCTTCTGCGTTTCATGTCTTCCTCCAAGGTGAGTTTTATGGGCGGCGGCTTGTCTTGTGCCGGACGCCCCCTTCGACTCCGCATCCAAGATCGACCACAGAATCCAAGTATTGTCAACAATTATTGTTAACAATCGCTCGCGAAATGTTGACGAATCATGGCGGGACCGCTTGAAAGACTGGAGCAGTGTTTGACACAGAGGGAGTTTGCCGGATGAGCGTACCGGTGGAATCCGGTTCGAACGACATGACGAGGCCCGCCGGTCCCGAACGGGTCGACGAGAATTTCATCGTCGAGCGCATCTACAACGCAGTCATGGAGCACCGCCTTGCTCCTTCCACGAAACTGAGTGAACTCAAGCTCTGTGACACGTTCGGTGTTGGACGCATGCGCGTCAGGCGCGCGCTCTTGCTGTTGTCCAACCAGGGAATCGTCGACCTCGAAACGAACAGGGGTGCATTCGTGGCCAGTCCAAGCCCGGCGGAGGCGAACGAGGTATTCGAGGCCCGCACACTGCTTGAGTCGTCGATCGCACGCCATGTCGTCGCAGATATCCGGCCCAGGGACCTCGACATGCTGAGGCAACACATTTCGCTGGAGAGCGTGGCACGTGACAACAACAAGGGTGTCGATCTGATTCGGCTGTCCGGCGAATTTCACGTCAAGCTCGCCCAGGCATCCGGCAATACCATCCTGTGGCGCATCGTTCGCGAACTTGTCACGAGGTCATCGCTCATTGTCGGCCTTTTCGGGGCTTCGAGTCACATGGTGTGCCCCGAGAATGAACACTTGAACATACTCGCCGCGATCGAGTGTGGCGAACCCGACGACGCCGAAACCAAGATGATCGAACACCTGAACCGGATTAGGGAAGGCCTGAATTTTTCGGCCCCAAAACCGCAGGAAGGGGACTTGGCGGAAATTCTGGGATTGACGTAACCGACGGGGAACCGGTCCATGCGCCGTCGTGCTCCGGCATGCACGCAGTTTCCGTTCCAAATCCACACTTCCATTGCAGGTGTTCATGCAGGCGCTTGCCAACCCGTGTGCGGCGCCGGTTCGAGTTCTGCCAGGCAACAACGCGCGCGCTGGCCGGGACATCCTGTTTCCGCGCATCACCACCCGGGACACATCACCAAGGCGTGTCCGGGACACGCCCCACGACCCGTGTATCGCCAGGAAATACTGGCCTTGTGCATAAACGAGGGCGAAGACAGTGCCGGGAAGCCGGCTCTTGCCGGCGAAAACCAGCCTCACCTCGTTCCCGTAACCCCGACGCCACCAATCTGGCAAGAATTGAACCGAAATATCGCATGGGTGACGAATGCGAATCAGGACCAGCGGCAATCCTCTGCAGCAGTCCAAGGAACATTGGAGCGCAATTCAGCGGCATCGATTTCCCCGGTGACGATCACCCGGGAATCATCAATCGACCGAGGATTGTCATCGCCGGCGCGAAGCGGGTGGCCTCTCTTGAGACCGGAGCCAATCAGGAGTTGAAAATTGCGAGGAACACCAGGACAAGCAAACTGGCAACAATGACCCGGACGGTCCAGCGAACAAACCCGACAAACGTCCCTTCATGTGCAGAGATGTCCATTGTTCCGTGCTCGTGTTCAGCCATCGTCCCTGCCCCGGTTTCACCTGAATGCCGTCTAATCGGATTGCGTTTTGCTGTCAAACCCGTGCGAAATGCCGAGTCTTTCTTGGGGATTCAACCGAGTTCATCAATCCGACAAACAGACACACCGGAATCAGCGTGACAAGCCAAATTAAGGTGTCGTCAAACACAGATGTCTCGGCCATCATCTATAGACCGGTCATCCCCCCGAAATGCGCCCACGGTGCCCACGGGAGGCCATTCATATTGCCTTCTCACCCACGAATTGTGCGACCCGTGCACATCGGCCGTCTGAGGATGTTCGAGATAACACATGGTATCCGGTGCCCACGCGCCGGCTTCATTGAAGCGCAGATGAAAAAGGAAGGGTCAATATTTTCGCAAGATATCCGGGGCACCTACGCCTTTGCTTTGTTGCCGCCAATCCAATCGCCCTTGGGACTCCGGACATTTACCTTGTTTGACGTGTTACGCACACGCCCTCAGGCAATCCGGAATTCGTCAGTCATTTCGAATCAGAATTCGTCCTCAGGTCGTTGTACAGACTACCCAACAACTCATGGATTTCGGTCGCGACCGCATCCAGCCATGCCTGGTTTCGGATGGTCCGTGCGGCCTCGTCTGTCGGCATGAAATTCCCAAGTATTTCTCCAAGCCCTCCTGAATGGACAGGCCCGGGCAGCTGCTCAACCGCGACGGCAAAGGCGCCTGTCAAAATCGTCGATCCGATAATCCCGCGTTTTTGCACCGACCAGCGCAGCATCGATGCCGAACCGTCGGCTACGCAGCCAGTGCATGTCCCTGATGTCCGTCTCGCCACCGCACATGGGTCGGAAACGCCGCCGGAAAGGCAACCAGCTTGTCCGCGAGAATTCCCTCCTGTGTCTCGACCCTGATCACATTGGCTGCATGTCCGTCGGGAACGACGTCGTAGTTCCGCACAAGCGAACGCGGTTCGTTCGTCCGATACGGGACGGACCTCGGTGACTTCCAGCTTGATCCGCTGCCAGGGCACATCCGAATGCTCAGGCTCCGTCTCGACACGGATCCACAAACGCCAGACGCGGACGCCTGCGCGCGCGCCTTCAGCTTGCTGACCCGGACCCGTAGCCCGTACCGACCCGAAACAAAACTCCCCACTACCGTCGCCAGGGCTGCTGACTTTTCGGCTCGGGTTCGCCCTCCCCCGCAGAAGTCGAGATTCCCGCTCAACCGTTCCCCACCGTGACAGAGCCGGAGCGCGGTACCACCTTAGAACACGAGACCGGCCAGAAACCCGGAGCGGGCAAGAGCACGCAGGATATCATGGCCGAGGATTTCCTTGTCGACGACCCGATCCAGACCGCGCCATACCCGGACTCGGCAACTGCCCGCCGAACGAGGTCCCGGAAGTCTACCTGCTTTATGCCACCAGCCCCATCTCTTTTTCGATCGCTTCGAGCTCGTCCGTATCCACGAGGTCAAGGTTGCGGCCGACGCGCCTGAGATCTTCAAGAGCCAAGCGTGGGTGGGCCTAACGTAGTGGACGGCCGACGTCGACGGTGCGGCCCAAGATCTCGCCGACAGTGCGCCTGTTGTGGGTGAAAGAAACCGTGCCGTAGGGCGTGTCGAACCAGCCCTTGCGGCCGATCGTCGTCACCGTCGCGCAGGTAATCGTCTGCCGAGAGATGATGCCGTACTCCGAGAGCGCCGTCTCGAGGTTTACCTAGTTCCACGCGCAACGCCTTAACGTCACCGCGATCGCCTCCAGCACGTGCGTTCTCGACCGGACGAGCGGGTTCACGTAGACGCCGCGGGCGGCGCGGTCAAGGACACCCTGCCGGACCAGACGCCGGAGGCCCTCGGAGAAAGTCATCCCGGACCATTCCGGCATGATCGTACGCAGGTCCCCAACAGAGAACACCACCCAGGCCTGCGTGTTCAACTTCAGGAGGGCCTTCATCGCGTCGACGGTTTTCATGGCCCGCCTCAAATTTTTTGCCATTCATGCCGTATCTACATAGGATTTCTGTCTATCAAAAAACGTCTGATACCCACAATCACTTGCGTCTTCTGAACTTTTCTTGAGGGTATGACTTACCTCGTCGGGCAAGTCGTCCCATAACCTCATGGAATGGTTCCACGCGACATAGCCGCAGTGGCGGGTCAATGCGTGCGAGTCCAGACCCAGGCACCGTCGGAATCCCTTTCCTGCCTCCTGATCAGACCTGCCTGAAAGAGATGATTGAGATGGGCGACGGCTTCGACAAGGGCGAGCCCGTATTCGCCTTCACCGACTTCGCGCTTGAACAATGGTTGAAAACAGTCATGCGCGGTCGATGGTTCCGAGAGATGCGCCAAGAGCCTGCCGAGCGCCAGGTGATGGTGTTCGATCAACTGGTTCAATCGGGCCGGCAAGCCGGTGAACGGCAGCTTGTGCCCGGGGAGCACGAGATGATCTTCGCGCGCAAGACGCGCGAATTTCTCGCAGCTTTCCAGCCATTCGCCTACAGGATCGGCATCCGGTTCCGTCGGAGCTTTCCAGCCATTCGCCTACAGGATCGGCATCCGGTTCCGTCGGATAGACCCCAAGGTTCGGTGAAATCCCGGGGAGGACCTGGTCGCCGGCAATGACCAGGCCGTCATCGTCCGACCACAGGGTCGCCTGCTCGGGCGAATGACCGTCGCCGACGACCACGCGCCAGCGTCTCCCACCGATGTCAAGCACATCGCCGTCCCTGATGCGTTTGAATCCAAGGGGCATGGCATGAACGGAATCCGCGAAGTTGTATGGCCTTGCAGACAGACGGCGCTTGAGTATCCAGGGCGCCATCCCGGCCTTCCGATAGAATGCCAGGGTCTCGGGCGGCCAGGCCTCCTGGACATCAAGCGTGAGCATTCTGGCATATAGCCATGATGTCCGCGTCGCCGTCAGCCCGGAACCGCGGTTTGCCTGGAACCACCCGGCCATCCCGACATGGTCCGGATGATGGTGAGTCACGATGACATTGACGGATTTCCCCTCTAGTGGTCCCCGCAGAAGAGATTCCCAGATCCCGATTCCCCGCCGGGACAGCACGCCCGTGTCCACCAGCGTCCACCCACCGCCATCGCGAAGCGCGTAGACGTTGACATGGTCGAGCGCCATCGGCAGCGGCAGGCGGATCCAGAGGACGCCGTCGGCAATCTCCGTACAACACCCTTCATCCGGCGGATGTTCGAATGGAAACCGTACGGGATCGAAACAATGGGAATCCATGCCTATTTCTGAAAGTCCGATTGCGACATCGCGTAGAGGTCACGTGACCCGAGCTTCGAGATCTCGGCCGAGGTGATCGCTGTGGGAAGTACCCGCCTGCAATAGAATTCCGCCAGATTCCCGGTTGCCGCGCTCGCCTCCCGAATCAGCGACGCGCGCAGAAGATAGTGGCCGCCGAGAGCAACTGCGAACGATCTCAGGTATTCCGCCGCGCCCGCTTGCCGGTCAGCCCGGCTGTTGAATCCTGCCAGTGTATCGGTTGCTTCGGTGAGCGCTTTTGCGGCCCGATTCAGCAAGGCTGCCCGTTGCCGGTTCGCCGTGGTTGAACCGTGGTTCGCCTGTGAGACGGTCTCACCGATTTCCGCAATCAGGCTTCGGGCCATCTCCCCGCCGTCGGCCAGTTTCCGGCCGACAAGATCATTGGCCTGAATCCCGTTCGTTCCTTCGTAAATCCGTGTAACGCGGACATCTCTCCAGAACTGTGCAGCACCGGTTTCTTCGATGTAGCCGGCCCCGCCATGAACCTGGATGCCGAGGTCTGCAACCTCCGCCGCCACATCAGTGCTGAATGCCTTTGCAATCGGCGTCAGGAACGCCTCGCGCTCTGCCCAGCCTGCATCATCGGTCGCTCTCGCCATGTCACAGCTGATGGCCGTATCGAGGCAGATGGCTCGAGCCGCTGTCGTCAATGCCATCATGTGCATGATCATTCGCCGCACGTCGGGATGATCGATGATGGGTCCGGCACCGTCGGCCGTGGGCGGCTTGCCCTGCTTGCGGTCACTTGCGTAGGCGATTGCGGCCTGGGTCGCGGCCTCGGCGACTCCGACACCCTGGACCGCGACCCCCAGCCTTGCGTTGTTCATCATGGTGAACATCGCCGCCAGGCCTTTCCCCGGCTGACCGACAAGCCAGCCAGCCGCCCCTTCGTAGGCCATGACCGCAGTTGGCGAGCCGTGCATGCCCAGCTTGCATTCGAGCGAGACCGGCCGCAGTTCATTGGTTTCTCCCGGTTCGCCTTCCGGGCCGGGGACGTACTTCGGAACGATGAACATCGAAATTCCGCGCGTGCCCGGGTCCGATCCGGGAAGACGGGCAAGCACGAGGTGGCAAATGTTGTCTGCAAGATCGTGATCGCCCCAGCTGATGAACACCTTGGTCCCGGAAATGGCGTAGGATCCGTCTCCGTTCGGCCGTGCCTGGCAACGGATCGCACCAACATCCGAACCGGCCTGGGGCTCGGTCAGGTTCATCGTGCCCGTCCACTCCCCGGAGACCAGCCTGGGAACATAGGTGGTGCAGATCTCTTCATCCGCATGATTGACAAGGGCCAGGATATGTCCTTGCGACATCAGGGGATTGAGCGCCAGGGCCAGGCACGCCGACGACATCGATTCTCCGACGGCCATCTGCAACGTAACCGGCAAATCCATTCCGCCATACTCCCGCGGTGCGGAAATCCCGACCCAGCCTCCTTCCGCGATGGCCCGATAGCCTTCCCTGAAGCCCGGCGAGCAAATCACGGCACCGTTTCCAAGCGTCGCCGGCTGCTGGTCACCAACCTGGTTAAGGGGCGCAAGGATTTCTTCGGATAGCTTCGCGGCCTCTGTGAGAATTGCCTCGGCGATCTCGTCGGAGGCCTCGCCGAAGCGTTCGGTCGCGGAGACCCGGCCGTAACCGAGAACGGCACGCAACAGAAACATGATTTCGGAAACAGGTGTCCTGTAACCCACGTCGTGCCCCTCGAAACGCGCTTTGCATCCTTCCGACCATCAGTTTATGTGACGGTCCATCCCGCCGGAACTTAGTCGCGCACCTGCGGAACAACAACCCGGGACGAAACTCGTTGCCACGAAGCAGGACGGAAATCCTCTCCCCCGATCCCGCTGGCCTGTCGCGCGCCGCGGAATTGCTCGGTGACGGCAGGCTTGTCGCCTTTCCCACTGAAACCGTCTACGGGCTTGGTGCCGATGCGCGGAACACCGATGCGGTCGCACGCATTTATTCGGCCAAGAAACGCCCACGGTCAAATCCCCTGATCGTGCATATGGCAAACACCGAAGAGGCTCTGGCCCTGGTACGATTCGACCCGGTTGCAGAGCGGCTTGCCGAAACGTTCTGGCCCGGACCGTTGACGCTGGTGCTGCCAATTCGCCAAAACCCCGTCCTGTCGAAATCCGTAGCCGCGGGGCTCCCCACGATTGCAATTCGGGTCCCTGATCACGAGATTGCCCACGGCCTGCTTGCGGAGTTCGGCCATCCGTTGGTTGCACCGTCCGCAAACAGGTCGGGGAGAATCAGCCCGACGTCCGCCGCGGATGTCATCGATGAACTCGACTCGAGAATCGGTGCAGTCATTGATGGCGGACCAACGGAGTTCGGCCTGGAATCAACGGTCGTAAGGACCTCGTCGAACGGCCGCGCCATCGAATTGCTCAGGCCGGGCGCGGTTCCACGTGAAGCAATCGAACGCTTGTCCGGAATTTGCGTCGGCCGACCCGCCCCGTCCAGCCTTCTGGCGTCACCCGGCCTGTTGCCGTCCCACTACGCTCCCTCCGTCAGGCTCCGCATGAATGTCGACGCGCCCGAAACGAATGAACTCTTTCTGGGATTTGGAAATACGCAAGTTCGCGACATGGACAACCTGTCCAGATCCGGCGATCTCGAAGAAGCCGCCTCCCGGCTGTTCTCGATGTTGCGGCGACTCGACGCGGAAGCCCAGTCATCGGGAAAGTCAATCGCCGTGGCCCCGATCCCATCCCACGGAATTGGCGCTGCCATCAACGATCGCCTGTCGCGCGCATCCCGGTCGTGACCGTTTCCGTGCGAAAACGCCGGTGAGGCCAATGATTGGACAAGGTTCTTGGCCAGCTGCCGATGCGGCACCCGGGGCCTCGACTCAGGCGGGAGTCGGAATTCCTGCTCCCGACCAAAAACCTGTAGCGTTCAAGGTCGAAAACATCCCTGAACGGCACCCGAGCGTAATCCGGATCCGACCTGAACGGCGATCTTCGCGTCTGAACGTCTGCAGACAATCCTGCGCGCCTCTCGGGACAATTGTCCAGGTCCCGTTGGACTGATTCCCGATTCCTGAAGGGCTGGCTTCCGGTCTTGTGATGAACGAACCCGAACAATCTTCAGGTGGCACCACCCTCAGGCGCGGCCTCCCGATGACGACAACATCCGTGGATCAATACCGATCTTGTCGAGCGCCGCCTGCCAGATACCCTCATGGTCCGATTGAAACACGAGATCTGTGCTGCCTTCACAAATCAGCCATCCGTTTTCGCGGATTTCCTGCTCGACCTGGCCCGGTCCCCACCCCGAGTAACCGAGCGCCAGCATGCAGAAAGCCGGTCCCTTGCCTGCGGAAATGTCCTGCAGGATGTCCACCGTCGCCGTCATCGAGAACTGGCTGTTGACCTCGAGCGTCGAAGCTTCAGAACCGTAGTCCCCTGAATGCAGCACAAAACCACGCCCGTAATCAACCGGGCCACCGTAATGGACCGGCATGTCGACCGGATCGCCTTCGCAATCGATATCAAGTTGCTTGAGCAGGTCGCAAAACCGGATTTCACGGGTCGGCATGTTGACGATCAGTCCCATGGCGCCGTTTTCGGAATGCGCACACATGCAGATGACCGCTCGTCGAAACCTCGGATCAAGCATCCCAGGCATCGCGATCAGCATCCGTCCAGTCAAATCGTCCGCGACCGCTTCCATTGTCATGAGTCCATGATTGTGCATTCTGCCCGCCGGATTCAAGGGCAATGTTCCAGACCTTGCCCCGTTTTTGGACTGGAGGATTTTTTTCGGGAGCAACTCAACAAGGCACACGGGCACGATTCACTGTAAATTCCGTTAACGCGCGCCAAGGAATCCGTCCCGTGTCGCCCTTGTCATCTCCCTGTCGCCGGTTTTCGGACAATCCTGACGGGATTGGACAGGTCCCGGTCAGATTGTTCCGGACGGTTACCTCAGTTTTCTTGCCATTTCGGCAGCCGTTCGCGCCGACTCGATGAGCACTGATTTCGGCGCGGTTTCCCATTCACCGGGATGCAGGCCACGCTTGATCCGGACGTGCGCCAATGCACGATCCAGGGTTGGGAAAATCTCCGGCCGGTTCAGATGGAGGTAGAGTGCGACAAGTGCGGTCGACCGACTCCGGCCGCCACGGCAATGGACGAGGACATTCCCCTTGGCACGTCGAGGATAACTGGGCCTTTCCGGAATGACCTGGCGGATGGCGCCATCTAGCAGGAGATAGGCTGCAAACATCATGCCTTCGGAATTCCCGTGCCCGTCCACCAGTCCAAGCTTGAATACACGCACGGGTCCGACGCCATGGGGACACCTGTTTCCGCCGGCGGGCTCAGCTGGATCCGAAACGTAGTTGATATCCAGGTTGATCGCGCAATTGACGACAATGGTGATGTCATGCTTTCGCAGCAGTCCGAGATCGCTCGCGGCTGCCGACCCACCAATGAAGATGCTACACTTGTCAGGCCCCAATCCGGTTTCTATCAGGCTGATAATCTCGTGCTCGATCGCAAGGTTGCCGGTTGAACCGGGGCCGGATTCATCGTCCTTGAACATTCCTGATCTCTAACATGCGCGACAAGCGCCCCGTGTTCAAAACAGGTGCGCAACTTCCGGTACACGCCTGATGCCGATCGGCTGACTTCGCCGTCCCGAATTTTCGAAACAGGAAGTCATGCCCGCCCGCCCGGTTTTTCCAGCACCGGCATCCCGGCATGGAACTAGACGCTTCTGTCCGGAATCCAGACCTCATTCTCCGGCAAGCCCGGTTCCGCCGTTCATGGGCCAACAGTTGTCACGTCACCGATTTTGGCCCCGGAAGAGGCATCGCTGGCGAAACCTGATCCGGTCGCCTGCGGCGTTACCGCTTGTAGCTCAACCGCCAGAAATCCTGCCAATCCTGCCGCTTGTCGAAGTCGTCATCCCCCGTGGCAGCATTGTGCGGTGTCAAACGGTCGGAAAACGGGTTGACGCCGGATGCTTCCTCGGCGTGCCGTGGCACGGCATTGTTTCCCGACACCTTGCCGTCCCTGGTCATCGGCGAGATACCTTCCTCCGTCATCATGAAACGCAGAAACAGTTTGGCCAGGTTGGGGCTCTTTGTGCCGACAGCGATCAGCCCGAAATTCGGGTTGGCATAACCGATGTAGGGCTTGATATCCGCGCAGATGCTCATGGTGAGCTTTCCAGTAACTGTGTCACGGTACTTTGCGGTGGAAATCAACCCCATGAAAGGCTCATCCTGGCCCGGCGTACCAATGGCCTCGGAAGCGGCAGAATCCGAGTCTGTCAAGAGCGGTGAATTGGAAGCCAGGGCCTGGACCCAACTCGCGGTCGCGCTCTGGGTACTGGTGTCCAACGCCTTGCCGTAGTGCATCTCGTATGCGTCTGCAACGGACTGATCCCAATGGGTCTCCATCTGGTTGAACCAGTCAAGATAACCCGGCTTGTTGAGCGGATCGCTCAAGGCAACCTTGCGGTTCCAATCGGGATCCGTAAGTGCCCAGATGTTATCCACCGGACAACTGTCGTATTTGTCGCTGTTGTACGTCCAGACTGCAGGATCCCGGTAAACGACCAGAGGATCCCGGGAATCTTCCGGAATTGTATCCGCCAGGTCGGGAGGTACCCAGCTCATCACGATTCCGCTCGGGACGACTTCGGCCAGCGTTGCCGCGGCATCCGCGGACACGATCACGTCGCCCACGATATTCCCCGACTGCGCCTCCCTGATTACCATTTCGATCTGGGCCGATGACGGCACCTTGGAACCGGTGACTTCAATCCCGTACTTTTCCGTGAATGCCGCTGCTGATGTCTTGATTTTCCCGGTACTTGCATAGGCCGTTATCGCTTCCTCGCCCCGGGCGGCTTCGATCAATGCATCCAGGTCGAAATCCCCGGCCGACAGCGGTGCGGCGAGCACCAAGAAGGCAAACGAACCAATGAAACTGTTTACAAGTCTGGTCATGTCAGGCACTCCAATATTGTCTTGTTTTACTCTCGGGCTGATGCCTCGTCGCACATTGCCTCGACCGAAAGTCGCAAATGGCGCGGGTCTCTTTTTTGACAAGGTGGCCTGCTCGATCAGTCATTCTCATATGAAATGCGTATCCCGTCAAGGTCGAACAAATGTATCCGGGAGTCATCCACCTGGAAATTCAGCATTTCTCCAACATTGAATTCAGGCGATATGTTTGTCGAGACAAAGAGCGGTGAACCCCCCTTGTCCAATTCGACGATCCAGTTCCCGCCTGTCGGAAGGATCCCTGCAACTCTCGCATGGCTTGTCAGACAACGGGAGTTGCCCGATGGTCTCGTCACCGAAAGGCGGATTGTTTCCGGACGGAGACCTACGGAACCGACATTGTCAACTCCGCGAAAAGACCTGACCACGTATTCACCCAGGGTCCGTGACAATTCCGTGTCTTGGCCGACGGTCAATGGAATCATGTTTATCGGCGGATTGCCGACAAATTCCGCGACAAAGAGATTGGCAGGAGAATTGTAGATCTCGTCAGGAGTGCCCACTTGTTGCAAGGAACCTTCATTCATCACGGCAATACGTGTCGAGAGCGTCATCGCTTCCCATTGGTCATGGGTCACAAAGACGATGGTCGTACCGAATTCGCCGTGAATTCGCTTCAACTCGGCGCGCATCTTCAGGCGGAGTTTGGCATCCAGGTTCGACAATGGTTCATCCAGCAAAAGGACATCCGGTTTGATGACCAACATCCGGGCAAGCGCGACCCGTTGCTGCTGACCACCGGACAGTTGCGACGGGTACCGGTCCCGAAACTGCCCGATGCCCAGCGTTTCCATGACAAATCCGACTCGTTCTTCACGTTCCTCTGTCGGAACCTTGCGCAAACGCAGACCGAAACTGACATTTCGCTCGACGGTGAGATGCGGCCATAGTGCGTAGCTCTGAAAAACCAGTCCCGCACCTCGCTGTTCAGGCGGAACGAAGATACCCTGGTCACGTGAATCCAGAACCCGGCCGCCGATCTTGATTTCCCCGGCGCTGAGGTTTTCCAACCCCGCGATCACCCGCAGGGTGGTTGATTTTCCACAACCCGAAGGCCCGAGCAGGCACATGAACTCGCCGTCCCGGACCACAAGGTCGAGATCCGATATTGCCGGGGCCAGGCTGTCGTATGACTTGCTGACATGGCTGAGTGTGATGGTGGGCAATCTATCCTCCCAGTCCGTCGGCGAGATTCGTCTTGGTCACGTTTTGTACTGCCAGTGTCCCGAAATAGGCCATGGCCGCGATGATCAGCACAACTGCATTTGCGGCTTGAGTGTAATTGTTGTCGATCAGCCGCAGGGAATATGTCGTCAACACATCGGTTGTGGGTACCGCCAGGACCACGAACAGGCTCAACCCCTTGATTCCCGAAATGAAAGGCAGAAGTGTTCCCGTGACGAGGGCGCCTTTCTGGATTGGAAGCACGATGCTCGTCATGCGTCGCAGCCAACCGGCGCCGGTCATTTGCGCCGCTTCTTCGGGATCCTTTCCCAGCTGCATCATCGCGGAGATCCCTGCTCTCGAAGAGTAAGGCATCTGGTCCGCGGTCAATGCCAGAACAAGGATCAGGCCGGTGCCGTAAAGCGCAGGTATCGGCCCGCGCTGGACGGCAAACAACGACAAATATGCGACCGCAAACGCGATCCCGGGCACAAGATAGGGAAAGAAAGTCACATGTCGAAGGAAGCTCGATATCCACCGCACCCGTGATCTCACAACCACGTAACCGACGAGCAGGCCCAGAAGACCGGAGCATAACGATGCGAATCCGACGATTCGAAGCGTATTCCATGCCGCCATCCAAAGATCCGGCGTCAAGAGAATACCGGTCCGCAAGGCGACAGTTTCGAGATTCCGGCCAATCCAATAATCCAGGGTAAAGTTCTCCATGGAAAAGTCAGCCGGGACCTTCATGACGGTCGAAAGCACCAGCACGAGCAGCGGGAATCCCACGGAAATCAGGAAGATCAGTGCTGCAAAGACGGTCGCCGGCAATCTGTAAATTCCCAGCGGAGACTTGCGGCTCATTGCACCCTTGCCTCCGACGGTCACGAACCTGCGGGATTCACGAACAAGGCGGGCATCGACCAACAGGGATATGATGCCAATCAGCATGATCGCCCCGGCCAAGACCGCCGCGACACCGCTCTGTCGGGACGAGATGCTGCGATAAAGCGACGTCGCGAGCACATTGTAGTCGACGGGCAAACCCAAGAGGTAGTTGACCCCGAATTCGCCAATGCACTTTGCAAAAATCAGGATTGTTGCCGACAAAAGAGAGGGCAACATGAGCGGGAAAATGATTTGCCATGCCACGGTCCCCGACTTTGCACCGAGAATACGTGCACTTTCCTCAAACTGGGTATCGAAGCTTCTCAGGGCATTGCCGAAAAGCAAGATGACGAACGGCGCGTAATGCAATGCGAGGATGATCGTGATCGGGACCTGGCCGTATGCCAACCAGTCTGGGGGCGTGAATCCGAGGTTTTCAAGCCAACCCTGCTGTCCGCCAACGGTTCGATTTCGGAATAATGTGCGCCACGCAAGCGCAAACGTCCAGGACGGCAGCATGTATGGTACGATCAAGGCAGTGGCAAACCATCGTCGTCCGAACATGTCCGAACGACTCAGCAACCATGCAAGCGGAACGCCTATGGAAAGGGAAACCACTATGACCCCGGTCGCGACGGACAGCGTGTGTGCGAGCGGTTCCCAGAACAGGATTTGCGCAATCGGCGACGAAAGGGTTCTGTTCAGGTAATAGAGTGTCCAGGTGCCAACCTCGGACTTCGCCCGACGCGCATCGCCGAATTGCACTTCGACTGCGTCGTGCAGGAGCGTGACAATCGGGACAATCACCAGGTATGCGAAGAGCAGGACCATCAACGCGCCGATAATGGCCGTGGGTTCCCTCCATCCGACCTTGAAGTGGTAGCTCAGACGGGTACTTCGACTCGTCCCCGTGCTAGAGGTCGATTTTTCGTGTTCGGCCAATTGCGATGGCATCAGGTCGGACTTCTGTTTCATGCCCGGCACGTGGTGTTCATTCGGCAAGTTAACAGCCGGCCCAGACCATGACTACCTTGATTTGAGCGGGGTCAGCACGAAAGCTCAGTCCGAATGTCGGGAAGCGACATGACCTGGATCCTTGATCGTGGGCTCCAAACGAAAGCGTAAACCTGGGGACTTCGGACGGCCGTGTTGCATCTGGCGGGCTCATCGGACACCCTGGACCGGACAGTGCCGACGCTGCTGGCGGCCATTTTCGGACACCGGGTAGGACCCGGCCCATGAAGAGAACCGGCATGACCTAGTTGCCAGTTTTGTCGGCACCGCGACGCGGGCGTGGTGCCGCTGCCATCGATCTCCGCATCGGCCGGCACATTGGAGTGCATCGGCCGGCACGGAATTGCGCATCGAGCATGAATTCGCTCTCGCGGGCTTTGCCCGTTTCGTCGGCAAGTCGCTCGCGGTCCGCAAATCCGACGGCATCTGGTGGCCGAAGACCCCAGCCTGCCTGGTCGCCTGCGCACCGGTTAGGACAAAGGTCAAAACGACTACATCGCCTTTCCGTCATGCGGGTTCACTCGAAATCCCGGCGACAATTCTGCGGCCAGGTGTTGCGATTGACACGTTATTGACCCGGCGTGACTTTTCGGCACGGGACTTCAATACTAGTATTCGACCCCATGAGTAACGCATCCATTAACCTGGGGCTGGCGGGTCTTGCGATTGCAGCGGTCCTTGTCGCCACGTCGGCTCCGACAGCAAACAGTCATGCATCCGAACTTGGCGGGGAACAAGGACATCCGGGAATCGTATCCCTGGACCTCCTTCACGGATGGCGCGACACGTCGGGGCGTCACATGGCGGCCATCAGGTTCAAGCTGGCGAAGGAGTGGAAAACATATTGGCGTTCTCCGGGCCAGTACGGCTTTCCTCCTCAATTCGACTGGGCCGACTCGATGAATCTCAAGGCCCTCAGGTTTCATTGGCCGACTCCCCGGGTATTCGACTCCTACGGTCTTCGCGTCGTCGGATATGAAAACGAACTGATCCTGCCGGTCGAATTGTTCCCGGCGCGTACCGGTGACGATATTCATCTCGATCTCACGATCGAGTTCGGCGTTTGCAGGGACATTTGCATTCCGGTCAAGTCGCGAGTCGCAAACCTTCTCAGCGAATTCCGAACCGGTCACAGGCGAACCATCGAGGAGGCGTTGGGGAAAACCGCGATCGCACCGCATCGGGCGGGATTTCGGCGCCTGGGGTGCCACATCAGAAAAGTCGATCGGAGCTTCGTAGTTACCTCGCACGTCGGCGTCGGCGCCAACCTCAGAAACCCGGTCGAGGCGATATTCGAACTTGGCGACGGACAGGCCGCCTGGATCGAACCCGGCGAGACCGTGGTCTCCGGCTCCCGGATTGTCGCCAACGCGGGAATCGTGCCGTACCGGATGGACGGGTTCATTCTGGATCGTTCAAGAATCGTCATGACCGTGCTCGGAGGCGACCGCGCGGTGGAGTTTTCCGGTTGTACCGAACTCTCCGACAGGTGACGCCACAACATCGGTGAGGTCAATTGCGCCGCGGTCTCAGCCCAATGATTGCCACCGCTGCCAGCAGTGACACGACCAGGACACCGGCGATTCCGCCGAACATCGCCAGGAGCGCCGTGATTCGGTCCGGTAGGTCGACCGGAGAATACGGCTGCAACCATGGGTGGAGTTCATCGGTCACCACCAGGTAGCCGGCCGTTCCGACAACAACGGCCGCGGAAAAGGCGGTGGCCGCGACAAGCACGAACCGGCCGGCCATTCCGACCCGCCTGTCACCCAGTGCGCGCCTGAAGGCCAGTATGAACCCCGCAATGTCCTTCTGTACGGCCAGGAGTGCAGGAACCAGGAAAAGCAGGATGACCATGCCGAACCCAAGGCCATAGCTCAGCGTAATCACCGTCGGTTTGAGGAACAGGGCCTGCCGCGAGGATTCGAACAGGAGCGGAAGCAGCCCGAGAACCGTCGTCAGGGTCGTCAGAAGTATCGGGCGAAACCGGTCGCATGCAGCATCGACAATTGCGGGGAACAACGCCCGTGACCGGCTGTAGTCGTCGACAGTGGAAATCAGGACAATCGAGTCATTGATGATAATGCCGGACAGTCCGATCAGCCCGACAATCGAGAATATGGAAAACGGCACCTCCCAATGGTGATGGCCAAAGATGGCCCCGACAAGTCCGAAGGGGATGATCGCCAGAACGAGGAGTGGCCGAATCCAGCTCGCGAATATCCAGACAAGCGTCAGGTAGATCCCCAGGAGACAGAGTGCGTATCCGTAAGATGCTTCACCCAGGAATCGGGATTCCTGTTCGGCCAGTCCCGACAGGGCGTAGGTAATCCCGTATTGGCTTGCGACCCCGGGAAGAATTCGGTCTTCAAGCTCGATCCGGATCTCCTCCGCGTGGGCGGGATCATCCTCCGAAATGTCTCCGGTTACGGTGACAACCCGGTGTCCGTCTTCCCGGCGGACCGCAGAGAACCCGAGGCGTGTCGAAACGGACACGATGTCCGACAGGGGAACATAAACTCCTGCCGTCGTCCGAAGACGGGTGCGATCCAGGAAATCCGCGGTCAGTTCGGATTCGGGCAACCGCACGATAACTTCCGCGGTTCGGGACCCTACGGGAAACCGGGCTGCCATGATTCCGTTCAACCGGCTCCGCAATTCTGCGCCTATCGAGTCGATCGTGAAGCCGAGGGCACGACCTTGCGGGGTCAGGTCGAGGATGAGTTCTTCCTTGTCATAGGCAAGATTGTCCTCCAGCCCCGACACCGCGGGAAACGCGAGAAGCGCGTGCTGCACTGCCTCGGAAGCCGCTTTCAAGGTCTCGGAGTCGCCGCCCCTGAGGTCCACGGACAGCGCGTCACCGCCCGGTCCGGACCGCCAGCCCCGGAAGCTGAGAGTCTCCAGCAGGGGATGCCGCCTGACCTCTTCCTGCAGGGCGGAGACGAAGGCAAAGGACGTATAGGGCCTGGAATCGGCGTCGATCAGCTCGACGGCTATTGATCCCAGCTGGTCCTGGTCCTTTGTATCGGCTCCGGAGAGGCCCCTGCCCGTCGTGCCCCCGATCTCCGCAAGGGAGAACGTCACCGGGTTGGTGCCGTACCGGTTCTCGAATTCCCGGCCGGTCACGTCGACGGCGCGCTGAAGTTCCTCGACCACGGCGCGGGAATCCTCCCTTGTCGCGCCGGGCAGCATGGCGAAGTTCCCTGAAACCGACCCGGTTTCGGGAGCATTGAAGAACCTGAAGACAACATCCCCCCTGACCAGCAGTGCTGCCTGCGATGCCAGCAGGAAGATGCAGCCGGCCAGGACAGGGTACCTCAGGAAGAGCACCCAGATCATGAACCTCCGAAAAACGGTTTTCCGGAACCAGACGAATACCCGGTTGAACAGGATATTCGGCCAGTCGTACCAGTGCCGCCTGGAAACGCTGACCAGCGCATGGCTCATATGCCTGGGAAGAATGAAAAAACACTCCACCAGCGATGCGGCAAGTACCGCAATCACCGTGAACGGAAGGTCGACGATCAGGTTGCCGAAACGCCCGCCAATCGCCGTCAAACCGAAAAAGGCGATGATCGTCGTGACGGTCGCGGAAAACACCAGGGGAGCCATGCGGATTGCTGCATTTTCAGCCGCGATCGCCGGAGATTCGCCCAGGTGCCGGTGACGGAAGTCCGCGTGTTCGCCAACGACGATGGCGTCATCGACCACGAAACCGAGGCAAATGATCAGTGCGAAAAGCGAGACCATGTTGATCGTCAGGCCGGCGGCAAACATCACCGCCACGGCCGAGAGCATGGCGACCGGTATCCCGGCCGCGACCCAGAATGCGGTGCGCGCGTTCAGGAAAAGAAACAGCAGGCAGACGACCAGGACCAGGCCGAGCAGCCCGTTGTCCAGGAGAACCCCGAGCCGCTCCGAAATCGCTTCAGCCCGGGTTCGAATCAATTCGATCTTGACGCCGTCCGGCAGGGTCAATTGCAGCTCACGTGCAGCGTCCTCGACCTGTTCCTGCATGCGAATGGCGTCACCAAAGTCGGCACGGTCGACGCGAATCGACACCGCCGGGTTTTTCCCGACGAAATAACTGCGCCCCTGCCCGGTCCCGGAATCATCGACCTCGGCGATGTCCCCGACAAGCAGTTTCGACCCGTCCGGCAACAGCCTGAGTATGACGTTCCGGATCTCGTCTGCAGTCCGTTTTTCGATCCCTGTCCGGACCCGCGTCGCGCCTCCGGCCACGTCACCGGCCGGATCCGCCGACGTTTCCTCGGAAATCGCCGCGGCGATTTCCCTGAGCGTAATGTCGTTCCGGATCAGCGACATCTCCGGGGCTTCGACGACGATTTCCGGTTCATCGACGCCCCGGGTTGTTGTTCGCGTTATTCCCCGTCGAAACAGCTCTGCCACGAATTCATCGGCGAAACGCTGTAATTGTACGCCCGATACCGGCCCCGATATGATGACATCGGTTACCCTGTCGCGCCAGGCGTTGCGGCGGACGACCGGCTCCTCGACCCCATCCGGAAATCCGGTTACCCCTTCGACCGCGACCTTGACATCGTCTGCCGCCCTGCCCATGTCCCAACCCGGTTCGAAGTCGAGCCTGATCGTCGCCGACCCTTCCCGCGCCGTGCTGCTCGTTCCCTCGACGCCCTCGATATCGAGAAGCGCCGGCTCGAGCAGTGAAACAACGGCCTGGTCCATGTCTTCGGGTCCGGCCCCGTCCCACTGGACCGACACGCGAACGCTGTCGATGACCACGTCCGGGAAGAACTGCGAACGGATCTGGGTCATCGACGCGAGGCCAAGAACGACCATCGCCAACAGCACGAGATTTGCTGCGGTTCGGTGTCTGGCAAAATAAGCGATCACGCCCCGCCAACCTGCCAGTGATGTCGTGGCCATGGCTTGTACTCAGCCTCCGATACGGGATCGAAGCCGATCAACGAGGTCCCGGGAAACTTTCGGCTCGGCAAGCGCCCTCAGGATGCTGGTCTTCCTGTCATCCGGCATCCGCGTGTTTCCTTCGACGAATGCGACCATCGCCTGCCGCTCTTCGTCGGAAATCGCGACCGTGTCCTGTTCATTGCGCGCGGTACCGGATGTCATCGGAACCGCGTCCTGACCAGACCGCCCTTCCGGACTTCCCTGATCGGATCCCCGGTTGCCGGAAAAGCGTGCGGCCATCCCCCGCAGCCGTTCAGCCGTCTGGGCAGGAATTTTCCCTTCCTGGACCTGCGCCAGGAGACGGTCCCTGACTTCACTCGGCATCCGGGTGTTACCCTGGATGGCTGCGACCATGGCTTTCTGTTCTTCAGCCGACAACTCCACGATCACCGCTTCCTCGAAATCCGGCGCGTCGGGCTGTCTCGGCTGGATCATGATCCCCGCACCAAGTTGCGGAACGCGTTCCAGTACGATGGTCTCGCCATCGAGTCCTTCTCCTTCGACCACGAAAGAGTCGCGCTGCTTGCGAAGCACTGCAACCGTCAGGGACCGAAGTCGATTGCCTTCACCGAGCGCCAGGACTTCGTTCGTTGACGAGACCGCAGTTGCAGGAATGACCGCTACGTCTTGCAGTTCTGGTTCCTGGATCAACACGGTGACAAAATCCCCCGGCCGCAGGAATGCCGCTGCCGCCTCTCCCAGGCTTGCATAGAGTTCACGGCCCGTCTGACCCTCGCCAACCGATGCACCGGCCCGGCTGATCCGCGTCGTGACCCCGGTTTCCGCCGTGCCGAACAAGACCTCGATCCCGACCGCCCCGAGTCCGCCATTCGCTGTGACAAGGCGCTCGAATTCCCGGCTGGATACCCTAAACACCACTTCGAGCGCGGTCGGATCAATCAGTTGCCCGAGATTCTCGTTTGCGTTGACGAGTTCCCCGAGAACATTCGTGATGCCCGTCAGAACTCCCGCAAATTCCGCAGTCATCCGCGTGTCTTCAAGTTGCCGCCTGGCTTCCGACAGGGAGATTTCCTCCCGTGCCAATCCCAGACGGGCACGTTCGATCCGGGCACTGGCCTGGGACAGGCTGATCCGTTTGCCAACCACGCTTTGTTCGGCCGCTGTGGCCGCCAGCCTGGCCGTTTCGAGCGCCGACTCGGTGCCGACACCCCGCTCGTTCAGCGCGGTCTGACGTTCCAGAGCGCTGAGGCGCAGGTCAAGCTGGGTTTCGGCCGCCTCGAGATCATGCCCCGCGAGCCCGAGCGCAATCTCCGCATCCCTGAGTTCCGCGTTCGCCTCGGCCACTGCAGCTTCGGCAAGTCGAAACCGGGCGCGCGCCGCCGCCGGGTCGGTTCCAAAGAGGAGCTCCCCTGCATCAACAACGCCGCCTTCGCGAAAATTGTCGCTGAGTTCGACGATCGCGCCGCCTGACGCAGCGCGCAATTCCATGGTCCGACCACTTCGGACCTCCCCGAATGTTTCGATGACCGGCCGGACGTCCTGCAGCGCCACCTGCGCGACATTGGCGGAGAAGGACCTCTCCCGGGCCATTCGTGGCCGGTTGCCCGAATCCTGTTTGGCCTCGAACGCCGAGTGAAGCGTACTCACGGCCATGATCAGCAACCCCGAAGTTGCTGCCAACAGGCCCAAGCCAACCAAAGCCCGGATCAGGAATCTCATCGAATCCTCCGAGCCTATTCAAGCGAACCGTACAGTCATACTCCAGAGTTTATACGAAATTGCGGCAAATTCCCGTCACATTTCCAGCTTCACGGCCTCACCGGGGGCAGAACCCGGGGCAATCGCCGAAACGCATTTCATTTTCTGCGCATGTCTTCTTCGAGCCGGGGCATGATTTCGACGAAGTTGCATGGCCGGTGACGGTAGTCCAGCTGATGAACCAGGATCTCTTCCCAGCCGTCCTTGCATGCGCCCGGACTGCCCGGGAGCGCAAAGAGATATGTTCCCCCGGCCACGCCGGCGCAGGCGCGTGACTGAACCGCAGAAGTTCCGATCTTTTTCGTGGAAACCAGGGTGAACATCGTCTGGAACGCGTCGATTTCCTTTTCGTAGACATCCCGATGCGCCTCGACCGTCACATCCCGGCCGGTAAGACCGGTTCCTCCCGTCGTGATCACCGCATCAATGGCCGGGTCCTCGCACCAGCGGCGCAGCTGGGACGCGATGCGGTCACGTTCGTCGGGGAGGATCTTCCGGACTGCCAGATGATGACCCGAGTCGCGGATCCGGTCGGCAAGGAGCGCGCCGGAACGATCATCATCGAGCGTTCGCGAGTCCGAGACCGTCAGAACAGCGATACGGACGCTTACGAACGGCCGATCGACCTCGGTCATGCCGACAACCTTTCCCTGATCGCCAGCAGGTCAGACCAGGATTCACGTTTCTTGAGTCCATCCCTGAGCAACGCCGCCGGGTGGAACATCGGCATAACCGGTTTTCCCATCGCCTCTGTCCAGTGGCCGCGGAGTCGCGTGATTCCCTTTCGGTCGAGAATGGCGCCGCACGCCGTGTTCCCCATGAGCACAATGACCTCCGGATCGGCCAATTCCACGTGTCTTTCGACAAACGGCATCAACATCCTCACCTCTTCGGAGGTCGGATCACGGTTGTTCGGCGGACGCCACGGAATGACATTGGTTATGTAGAGTGCCGACTCGGGGTTCGGAGACGATCGGGCCAGGCCAATGGATTCGAACATCCGGTCGAGCAGCCGACCGGCCCTTCCCACGAAAGGAAATCCCTTCCGATCCTCTTCCCTGCCCGGAGCCTCGCCCACGATCATCAATCGGGCGTCCGGATTGCCGTCAGAAAACACGAAATTGCGAGCTCCATTCCTGAGGTCACAGAACTCGAATGCGTCCATCGCCGCGCGAAGTGCCTCGAGACCGTTACATCTCTCGGCCATCGCCCTTGCGATGGCCCGGGCCGACTCGTTCTCTTCGCGCAAGGTGTTTCCAGCACTGACCGGCACCGGGCTCGATGACCTGGCCGATATCGATGGGGGAGGCTCCGCCAGGTCCGATGCCGGTTTCGCCGTCACCTGGACATGCTGACTTCGGCGCGGTTCCGGCGCCGGGCGGGTCCGATCGACGGGCATTTCCCCGATGGCCTCGTCGACCCCCATTTCGAATTGCCATTCGAGCGCCGCAAGCAGTTCGGCCTTGTCTCCGGTTGCCATTTTCGTCCCTTGTTGCAGGGCCACTACGCATCGCCGCGACCAGTCATCGACCGGATGCGGGTCCGGGTGCCGAAATCCCGTTTCCAGTCCCTCTCCGCCGAGTCCGGAGAGATCACGATCTAAGCCCAAAGAGTTCCAATGTTCAATATTGTTGAGCCGGCAGCGACGAACAATCGTCGGAAAAAGAACGGCCGCCGGTTTGTCAGGACGCCTTGTTTGACCGAGCCGCATGAATTATGGGTGACTCAACGGTCAAAAGAGCGATGTTGATGGGGTTTTCAGCTCGGCACCTTCTGGGAATTGAACATCTCTCGAAACCCGATATCGAAGCCATTCTCGATCTCGCAGATACCTACGTCGCATTCAACCGAAGGTCGGCGAAACACTCCGACGTCCTGGCCGGGCTGACCCAGATCAACATGTTTTTCGAGGATTCGACCAGGACGCAGTCGAGCTTCGAGCTCGCGGGCAAGCGTCTCGGGGCCGACGTCATGAACATGAACCTGAGGGCGAGTTCGGTCAGAAAGGGCGAGACGCTCATCGATACAGCGTTGACCCTGAACGCCATGAATCCCGACTTGCTGGTCATCAGGCACCCGAATTCCGGAGCGGCAGACCTGCTCGCCGAGAAGGTCGAATGCGCAGTGCTCAATGCCGGCGACGGTCGTCATGAGCATCCGACGCAGGCCTTGCTCGACGCACTGACCATCCGGCGTGCGCTGGAGCGGCTTAACGGCCTTACGGTCGCGATCTGCGGCGATATCGCCCACAGCCGGGTCGCCCGATCGAACATCTTCCTGCTGTCGAAATTCGACAACCGGATTCGGCTGGTCGGGCCACGCACCCTGATACCGGCCGGAATCGAACGGCTCGGGGTCGAGGTTCACGACAACATGGAGGCGGGTCTGGAAGACTGCCATGTGATCATGATGCTTCGCCTGCAGCGGGAGCGGATGGACGGCGGTTTCATTCCGTCCGAGCGCGAGTATTTCCACCGCTGGGGCCTTGGACTGCGGCAGCTTGCTGGTGCCCGCACTGACGCCATCGTCATGCATCCCGGGCCGATGAACCGCGGCGTCGAAATCGACAGCGAAATCGCCGACGACATCAACCGCTCCGTAATTCGGGATCAGGTCGAAATGGGCGTCGCGGTCCGGATGGCTGCCATGACTCTTCTGGCGGAGTCCCGGTCCGAATGCTGACACTCACCAATGCGAGACTGATCGATCCGCACAACGGTACGGACTCCCCTGGTTCGCTCACTGTCGAGGGCGGGTTCATTTCGGGAATCCTTGATGACCCGCATGGCTCGACCGATGGGCCGTTCCGTTCCGGGAAACCTCGTGCTCATGCCGACATCGTCGACTGCCGGGGCCACTGCCTGGCGCCCGGGATCATCGATATCGGGGTCAAGGTCTGCGAACCGGGAGAGCGGCACAAGGAAAGCTTTCGTACCGCAGGCGCTGCAGCCGTCGCGGGAGGCGTGACGACCATGGTCGTCCGACCGGACACGGTCCCGGCGATCGATTCTCCGGAGATCCTGGAATTCGTTCATCGTCGGGCGGTCCAGGACAGCCAGGCGCGGGTTCTGCCCATGGCGGCGCTGACCCGGGGGCGGAATGGACGGGAAATGACCGAGATCGGCTTCCTGATGGATGCGGGTGCCGCCGCCTTCAGCGATGCCGACAATGTCGTCCGCGATTCTCGTGTTTTCAGCCGGTGTCTTTCATACGCGGCCGGCTGCGGCGCGCTCGTGATCGGACATGTCCAGAATCCTGATCTCAGTGCGGGAACTGCGGCGACATCCGGCGCCTTTGCCTCGAAGCTGGGGCTGCCTGCGGTTTCGCCGACGGCTGAGCGGATCCAGCTGGAGCGCGACATGGCGCTCGTGGAAATGACCGGTGCACGCTACCACGTCGACCAGTTGACCACGGCCGCGGCGCTTCCCGCCCTTGCGAGAGCCCGTGATGCCGGTCTCGATGTCACCTTCGGAACATCGATCCATCACCTGACACTGAACGAACTCGACGTCGACGGATACCGGACGTTTTTCAAGGTCAAGCCGCCCCTCCGAAACGAAGCCGACCGCATGGCGATAGTCGAGGCCGTCGCCGGCGGTCAGATCGACATCATCAGCTCCATGCACACGCCTCAGGACGAAGAGTCAAAACGCCTGCCGTTCGAGGAAGCCGCATCCGGAGCCATCGGGCTGGAGACCCTCTTGCCCGCAGCCCTTCAACTCGTCCATAACCGGTCCATGACCATGCCGCGTCTCTGGCGATGCCTGTCGTTCAATCCCGCAAGGAGACTCGGTATTGACGGAGGCCGGCTCGAAGAGGGCGCGCCGGCCGACCTGGTTCTGTTCGATCCGGACAAACCGTTCGTCCTCGATCGCGCGACCCTGCGGTCGAAATCCAAGAACACCCCTTTCGACGGTCACAGGATGCAGGGCCGCGTGCTCCGTACGTTCGTCGGCGGAGAGACCGCATTCATCCATGACCCCTGACCTGCAACTGCCATTCGCCGAAATCGTACCGGTTATCCTGTTCGCCTACTTGGCCGGATCGATTCCCGGCGGTTTGGTCATCACCCGGATGATGGGCCTCACAGACCCGCGGACCTTCGGCTCGGGGAACATGGGTGCCACAAATGTCCTGAGAACCGGGAGCCGCCTCGCGGCGGGCCTTACCCTCGTCGTCGATGCCGGGAAGGGCACGCTCGCCGTCCTTGTCGGAGCAGGCCTTGCCGGCGTTCCCGGCGCATGGATCGCCGGCCCGGCCGCGTTCCTCGGTCATCTGTTTCCGGTCTGGACGGGATTCAGGGGCGGCAAGGGTTTCGCGACATTTCTCGGTGTAACCCTGGCATACGATGTTCTCACATGTGCGGCGGCTTGTGCCACATGGCTGGCGTGCGCGGCCGCGTTTCGCTATTCATCGCTCTCTGCGCTGGCGGCGGCAATCGTTGCGCCAGGCGTCGCCTTTCTTGCCGTCGGAACCGAAACCGGAATCATCTTGTCCGGCCTCGCGGTCGTCCTGTGGATTCGCCACGCCGCCAACATAAGGAGGCTGTGGAACGGCGAGGAACCGCGAATCGGAAGCCGCTGAACCCGTTTCAGCCTGGCAACGATGCGCTCAAGCCCCGGCGGAAACGGTTTCCCGGAGCACGAATTGCAGAGTCAGTAGCTGTAGTCGGCATAGATCCTGGCGGGGTCCCGGTCGTATTCGCCGACAAATTTCTCAAGCACTTCGTCCGCCAGGGTGCATCCGGAGTCGACGACATCTTGGAGCGCGTTAAGGAAATGCGTCTCGTCAGCGATCAGCCCGAGGGCGCCAGGGCGCGCCCTGGCCTTGAGACCCGCCTCGCTGATTGCGAGGACCTCCCTCGCGAGATCACGCATGAAGATGTCCCCGACCCGCGCATTGATCCCGTCGACCGATGCCGCGACGCGTAGTTCTTCCCGGGATTCGGCGTCCCAGTCCTTGCAGAGATCGGCGGCCGCATCGAGAGACGTGTCGTCGTAGAGCAGTCCGACCCACAGGGCCGGCAATGCACAGATCCGCCGCCACGGCCCACCATCGGCGCCGCGCATCTCTATGAACTTCTTCACACGGGCTTCGGGGAACAGCGTGGTCAGGTGATCAGCCCAATCCGAAAGGGTCGGCATTTCACCCGGAAGGGCCGGCAGGCGACCGTCCAGAAAATCACGGAACGACTGGCCGAGAGCATCGATATACGTCCCGTCCCGATAGACAAAATACATGGGCACATCGAGCGCGTACTCGACCCAGCGTTCGAATCCCATGCCGTCCTCGAAGACAAACGGCAGCATGCCGGTGCGTTCGGCGTCGAGGTCGCGCCAGACCCTTGATCTCCAGCTCCGGTGTCCGGATGGCCTGCCCTCGAATACCGCTGAACTCGCAAACAGGGCCGTGGCAACCGGTTGGAGCGACAGGGCGACCCGGAGTTTCCGGACCATGTCGGCTTCGGAACTGAAATCCAGATTCACCTGTATGGTGCAGGTCCTGTACATCATCTGGGTGCCGAGTTTTCCGACCCGATCCATGTAGTCGGTCATCAGCCTGTACCTGCCCTTGGGCATCATCGGCATCTGGTCATGTCTCCAGTCGGGCGACGCGCCCAGCCCGATGAATCCTGCCCCGATCCGGTCGGCAACAGCCCTGACTTCCTCAAGATGCGTGTTGGCCTCGTCGCAGGTCTCGTGAATCGTTCGAAGTTGCGCGCCGGACAGTTCCAGCTGACCTCCGGGCTCGAGTGAAACATGCGCTCCGTCGCGTTCCAGCCCGATGATGTTGCCGCCTTCGCTGACGGCCGACCAGCCGAAACCTTCCCTCAGCCCCTCCAGCATGGTGCGAATGGAACAGTCACCGTCATACGGAAGGGGCTCGAGCGTGGATTTCACGAAACCGAATTTTTCGTGTTCGGTTCCAATTCGCCAGTCCTCGACCGGCTTGCAGCCTGATTCCAGGTAACCGGCGAGTTGATCGAATCGTTCGATCACTCCGCCTCCGGACTGGGGAATGGACATCAGGGAAGTCTCCGCGAGAATGGCATCATGCAAACAGTTCAGGTTTGGCCCGTACTGTCAACGCGACCGGGGAGCAAGTCTGTTCCTGTGGCGGTACGGCTGGTGCGAGACATCTGGTTCGCGACTAGCAGGTGTTCCATCCCGTTTTGATCGTTTTCAAAACAGTCCCGAATCCGGACGCCTCAATGCATGTCGCCTGCGAGGATGCAACCCGGTTTCGGGCACGGGTGACGTTCGGCACTTCCCGGGTCCGCCTCAATCACCAGCCTCGCCGAATGGATCGATTCCGTTTCCAGACCGAAACCGTTGTCGCCGGCGGGCTCACGGACATTTCGACCAATTTGGAGAGATCGATTCCCGGCAGTGAGGACAGCGCGTCGAACAAGGCTTCACTGCCTCTTGCAGACACAGGTATGATGATCGGCAACAACCCGGAATTGCCCCCGTGGAGAACCCAGCAGACACCGAGACCCTCGCTGCTGCGAACCTCGACGCACTCGAGCATGTCGAGCGACAGGACCGCCTGGCCTTCGGGTCCGAAAACCCGGATTTCGCCTTCGTCGACCTCGACCTCGCCGAAATGCTCCCCTTGCTGCCGCAACCGCGCCCGTTGAAACATGGCAAAGCCGGCCATGACCGAACCGAGAGCCACAAGTCCCCCGATCCCGGCCTGGACCATGTCGCCGGTCCTGACGCCGCTCGTTGCGGCCGAGACGGAAACCAGAGCCAGGGCGCTTGCGAGGATGCTGCCCTGCCACCGGGCCAGCACGGCGACGGCATCCTTTCTGAAGAAACTCATCCGGTGGACTCCGATCGGCACTGCCAGTCGCCGAGGCTGGCCTGCCACAACGCGATGGCCGCCACCGCCGCGGTATCGGCTCTCAGGATTCTCGGCCCCAGGCTCATCGGCACGCTTTGGGGCATCGCCCTGATTCGCGAGGCTTCGGTTTTCGAAAAACCGCCGACAGGGCCGATGAGAATCGCCCACTTGCGCGCCCGGAACCGCGCCAGGTCGGTGACCGGCCTGCCCGCCCTGGCTTCGTCGCAGAACAGGAGCTGTCGATCCGCGGGCCAGGTGTCGAGTACCGTCTCGAGCCCCTGCAGCCCCGAGACTGGCGGAACATGGTTTTCTCCGCACTGTTGGGCTGCCTCGATTGCATGGGATTGGAGGCGTCGCTCCGAAACGCGACCCGCCACCGTGAACTCCGTTCGAACCGGAAAAATCCTCCTCACGCCAAGTTCGGTTGCCTTTTCAACGACAAAATCTGTCCGCGACTTCCTGAGCGGTGCAAACACGAGCCACAGGTCCGGAGGCATTCGCTGCGGCGCGGTTTGAACCTGGCAAAGAAGGGTGATTGACCGCCGGCTCCCGGCAACGACTCTTGCGGCCCAGTCTCCATCCGACCCGTTGAACACGCTGACGGAATCGCCGGGTTGGCAACGCATGACGGAATTGAGGTAATGTGCCTGGGGTGGCGCCAGGGAAATCCGTTCTTCGGCGCCGAGGGGCGCATCGACATACAGGCGTGCTTTTTCGGTTCGATCCGACATGGGCCAGAGAATATGACCGATAACCGGAACTCTCCAGACGCAAGCGCAGAAAACCGGATCCCCGACGCGCCGAGAAGAAACTGGGTCGACAGGTATGCCCCCGACCGGGCGCGTCCTTACCTTCGGTTGTCACGGGCGGACCGTCCGATCGGTACATGGCTGTTGCTGATTCCCTGCTGGTGGGGCCTGTTGCTTGCCGTACTCTCGGACCCCGGGAGCGGCGGTTGGCATGACGGCATCCTGGCCGCGGCATTCGCCGCGGGTGCATTCCTGATGCGCGGTGCCGGCTGCACCTGGAACGACATCACGGACAGGCATCTCGACGCAAAGGTCGCGAGAACCCGCACACGCCCGATCCCGGCCGGCCAGGTTTCCGTGACGAGGGCAGCTGTCTGGATGACGTTACAGGCCGCCGCGGCCGCCGGAATACTGTTTGTCTTCAACCCGTTCGCCGTGGCGCTGGCCGTTGCGGCGCTGGTCCCGGCCGTTGTCTATCCGTTCGCGAAGCGGTTTACCTGGTGGCCGCAGGTCTTCCTCGGAATCGCCTTCAACTGGGGCGCGCTCCTGGGTTGGGCCGCCCACACGGGCAGTCTGGGGTTGCCCCCGATTCTGCTTTACTTCGCCGGGATCTTCTGGACCCTGTTTTACGATACGATCTATGCCCACCAGGATCGCAGGGACGACATACCGGCGGGGAATCGGTCGACCGCGCTGCTTTTTGGCGCGGGTACCCGAGTGTGGTTGTCGGTATTCGCGTTGCTGGCGACCGTATTGATGGCGCTGGCCGCAGCGATGGCGATCATCCCCGTTACGGATCGCTCAACGCAGGTCCTTGCCGCATTCGGGATCATCGGCTTCGCGTCACACCTAGCGTACCAGTTGCGGGTCCTCGAAATCAACGATGCCGGTGGCTGCCTTGCCCTGTTTCGTTCAAACCGGGATGCCGGCCTCATTCCGGGATGTTTTTTTCTATTGGCTGCCATGGTCTGACGGTCAGACGACATGGATTGACGAAAACCGTCACTTGGCTGTCAATTCGCGGCGGCAGTCGCCAGGTTTTACCGTCGGGCGGTTGAAATTTTTCTCCAAATCGGCAAACTTTTCATCGTGATGGCACCCCGATTTCAGCTTTCCGGTTTCAAGGTCGAGATCGTTCCGATCCTTGTATTCGTCATTGCCCTGATGGCGGCAGCCGCGGTTGCTGCCGTTTCCGTAGCCCGAATCGAGAAGCGAACGGCCGATTCCCTCGAACCGATTGTCATCGCATCAGGCGAAACCTGGGCGCAAATCATTCCTGATGGCATTCTGATCCGTATTTCGGGCGAAGCGCCGGACCAGGAGGCAAGCCAGCGGCTGGCCACGTTGATCGGAAGCGTTGTTTCTCCTGACAGGATCGTCCATGAGTCCACGGTTGCGCCCGAGGACATCAAGGGCGGGCTTGAAAAGTCCAGGTTCATCGTATTGGCCTTGAGAGACGGTGATCAGGTTTCGCTCGGAGGCCTGATTGGAAGTGACGAGCAACGGAGGATCATCCACGAAACTGTTCGGGGTTCCCTCGACGCAGTGGCGATCACCGACATGTTGCTCGATGTGCAGAATTCAGCATCTGCTTTTTCGAGCGAGGCCCTGAGGTACGGGCTGACCAGCCTGGAACTGCTTCCGCGATCCTCCGTCATGATCGAAGCGGACCGCGTGACGATAACCGCAGCGCTCGATTCCGAAGACGAACTGAATACAAAAGAGCTTCAGCTTGCCGAGCGTCGGCCCGAAGTCGTCCTGGTGACAATGGACTTGCGTGCGCCGGCGACCATGGTGCCCACCTTCGAGTTCCGGGCGACGAGGCGCGACGGAATCATTTTCGTGGACGGCTGTACGGCTGCCTCGAGCGAAGATGCGCGCAGGATTCTAGACGCCGTCAAACGAACCGGATCCACGGAATCGTCCGAGTGCAAAGTCGCTCTCGGTTCACCGCATCCGGAGTGGGCCGATGTCGTCATCGCCGGTATCGAGGCCATGACCGAAACTGACGGCCGGCTCCTGAGAATTGCCAATACCAGCATTGTTCTCGTGGTTGACAGTGAATCCGATCGGTTGCCGGCCGTGAGACAGGGTTTCGAGGCCACGCTACCCGATCTCTTTTCGCTGCAGGTCGTTCAATCGCCTGCCGACGGCACTGATCTCGCCGAGGGTGATTCTTTTCCCTGGAGTCTCCGTGTGACTCTGAACGCGGACGGAACCGTGCTGCTTGAAGGGGACATTGCCGATGACAGGTCGACGGAAATGATCCAGACATATGCTCAGGTCCTGTTTGGAACAGACAAGGTTGACAACCGGATCGAAATCGGCGGCGAATTGCCTGGCGGTTGGCCCGTGGCCATATTCTCCGGCCTCGAGGCCCTTGAACTGCTTCGTACCGGCACCTTGACCGTTACCGAAGACAGTATATCGATTGCCGGAACCGGGTTGGGCGAGGACTCGCCGGAACAGGTTGCACGGCTCCTGTCGACGCAGGCGCGCGACTGGGGAGATCACTTGGTTTCGGTAACCTATTCTGACGAGGAGGCCGAATCGGAAGCAGACACTGATCAGGATGCGGGACTCGACCCCAGGGAGTGTGAAGCCCGGATTTCCGCCATCCTTGCTGATGAGCAGATCATATTCTCGCCCGGCAGGACTTCCATCGAACCCGAAAGCGCCGATGTGATCGATGCGGTCGCAGCGGTCCTGGCCGAATGTCCGGAAGCCCGTTTTGAAATTGAAGGCCATACGGACAGCTCCGGAAACGCCGAAATGAACCGGAACCTGAGCCTGATTCGCGCCGAGTTCGTGATTGGCGCCCTGATCGAGCGCGGCATCATCACGTCCGGACTTTCGGCCAAAGGCTACGGCGAGGAATTTCCCATCGCGGACAACTCGACCCCGGAAGGTCAGCAGAAGAACCGGCGCATTGCCTTTCGCCTCCTGACCGCGGCAGATGGCGGGACAGACGACAATGACTAACGGAAAATACGGTATTCTCGTGGGCATATCTGCCGCATTGGGTGTCATTGCCCTGTTGGCGTTTGTTCCCGTAAGGCCGATGTCCAACCTTGTGCTCATCGTAACCCTGGCGATCCTGATCTACGTCACATTTGCGATCGGCTGGACCGCACACTGGCTCTACATGAAGTACGTCTGGGCGAGGGACGGCGGCACGATAGAGATGGAACTGGAAAAGAGGATCTTTGAAGCCGAACAGGAAAGAGACGCCGCCGTGCAACGATTGCATGAAACGCAGGCTGCCTCCGACAGTCAGGCGCGGCAGTCTGCAGCGGATCTTGAAGCGGCACTGGATGAACTTGGCCGGGCGCGTCGCGAGTCGGAGTATTACAGGCAGCAATACGTCGGGAACGCGGACCCGGAAGACAGGAACATGTGAGGGTCTGGACCTGCCTGCCTCGCGAGCGTCAATTCCTTTTCGCCGATCCTTCTGTTCCTGGAATGGGCCAGGGATCAGACTTCGTCGGCCCAGCGACCGAGCGCACGTTCATCTTCGGGAAGCGCATCGACCCAGTCTGATCCTGCCGTCGTATGTTCCTTTTTCCAGAACGGCGCCCTCGACTTCAGATAGTCCATCAGGAATTCAGCGGCAGCAAACGCGTCACGGCGGTGGCCGGCGGCCGTGGCGACCATCATGATCCTCTCGCCCGGGATCATTTTTCCGTAACGGTGGACGATCAGGCTGGCATTCAGTGACCACCTCGCAATCGCTTCCTGTTCGATCGTGCCGAGTGCCTTTTCAGTCATTCCCGGATAGTGCTCCAGTTCCAGGGAAAGGAGCGACCCATCGTCGCGGTTTCGCACGATTCCAACGAACGTAACCAATGCTCCCACATCGTCGCGCCCACCGAGCAGGGCGTCGGCCTCGTCCGAAACATCGAAATCTTCCACCTGTAGCCTGACGGTCATCAGTCACATTCCCGACCGGGGCCACGTGAATTCCGGCGGCATCCGGGGCCCTCGCCGGCCAATCGATTATCGGTCAATTGCATGCAATATTTCCGCAATTGCGCCCTTTTCGCCCGGCTATCCACCTGTCATCGGAGGAAAGAATGCCAGCTCCTCCACGTCGTCCAAAGCGTGCCCGAAACAGGACAATTCCTGGTCGACTGCCACCCGTATCGAAGCAAGATCGGAGAACGCAAGCGCGTAACGATCATCCCGCGCCGACAATTCGCGGACCAGCTCGCCAACCGTCAGGGCCGAGGTTTCGACCGTCTCGGCCGGAAGCCCGATTCGCTCGCGCATCCACGCGAAGTACATGACACGGATTTTCCTGGCAGCGCCCGCCATTATCCTTCATCCGGACTTCTGGAAATCGCCTTCATGAAATACCCCCAACCCGTCGTCAGCGTCATGATTGCAGCTACCCATAGCAACGCCAGGGCCACGACTTCCACCGTCGAGGTCGCGACCGCCACCATGCCCGCAAAGCCTTCAGCCGTTTCCGGATCCTGCAACTGTCCCATGCCGGTCGACAGGAACAGGCCCGCGACCGCCACCATCTGAACGGTCGTTTTCCACCTTGCCGCTCCTGTCACGGACAGCGACTGCGATTGCCCTCCGGCGAATTCACGCAGTCCCGAGACCAGGATTTCACGGAATATGATCAAGACCGCAGGAATCGTGATCCAAACGCTCAACTCTGCCAGTGCAACCAGAACCAGAAGCGCGATCACCACCATGGCCTTGTCCGCAACCGGATCCAGCATCTTCCCGAAACGGCTTTCCTGCTTCCATAGTCGCGCCAGGTATCCATCCAGAAAGTCGGTCACGGCTGCCAGAATGAACATCACCAGTGCAATCCAGTCCGCGAGCGGGCGCGGCAATATCAGGAAAACCATTGCAACGGCGGGGGTGACAGCCAGCCGGCACACCGTCAGCGAATTGGGAATCGTCCAGTTCATTGACCCAGTCGCATCCTGTATCCCGCCACGATTCTACGAACAGATTCTGTACCCAAACTGTCAGCCCTTGTCATGGAAGAAGTCATGAATGGTTACCGCCAACGCATCCGATATCCCTTCGACAACCTTGAGATCCTGCAATCCGGCGCGGGAGACGGCCTTTGCGGAACCAAAGTGCGACAGCAACGCCCTCTTGCGCGCCGCGCCGACGCCCGGCACCTCGTCGAGCGAAGTCGCACCGATCGCACGGGCCCGTCTTTGGCGGTGGCTTCCGATTGCGAATCTGTGGGCTTCGTCCCGCAATCTCTGGATCAGGTAAAGGACCTTGTCGTTTCGCTGCAGGACAAAGGGAGGACAACCGAACCGGTGAAGTTCCTCGTTTCCCGCGTTGCGGTCCGGTCCCTTCGAAACTCCGAGGACCGGAAGGTCGTCGAGGCCAAACTCGGCCAGGACTCCGTGTGCGGCAGAGACGTGACCAGCACCTCCATCGATAATGATCAGGTTCGGCCAGCTGTCGGCTTCACGGTTCGGGTCCTCGTTGACCAAGCGTCGAAACCGCCTGCCGAGAACCTCGCGAACCATTGCAAAATCGTCTCCTGGCGTCAGGGTTTCTGAACGGATGTTGAACTTCCGGTAGTCGGATTTCCGAAATCCGTCGGCCGAAGCGACAATCATCGCGCCGACAGCATGTGAACCCTGCAAGTGCGAGTTGTCGTAGACCTCGATCCGCGACAGAGGTTCGTCAAGATCCAGCCTTTTCGCCAGTTCCGTCAGCAGCGACGTTTGTGCCGCATTTTCCGTCAGCCGGCTCGCCAGCGCCTCGCGCGCGTTTCTCAATGCATTGGTGACCAGTTCGAGCTTCTCTCCACGGCGGGGCACCGCAAGCCGGACCCGCCGCCCCGACCTCTCGCTCAACGCGCTTTCCACGAGGTCGGCATTTTCGATCTCATGCGACAGCAACAACAGCCGGGGCGCCGGCTTGTTGCTGTAGAACTGACCGACAAAGGCCTCGAGCGCCTCCGGCTCCTCGGCTCCCGACCCCATTCTCGGGAAGTAGGCCCGGTTGCCCCAATTCTGGTTGATCCTGATGAAAAAGACCTGAACGCACGCCTGCCCGCCTTCGCGGTAGAGCGAAATGACGTCGGCTTCCCGAACCGTATGGGGATTGACGCTCTGTGACAGCTGGAGCTGGCTGAGCGCCTGGATTCGGTCCCTGAGCACTGCAGCAAGTTCGAAGTCCAGCATCTCGCTTGCAGCCGTCATTTTGCGCGCGAGCGACTTCTGGACCGACTGACTCTTTCCTTCCAGGAACTTCCTGGCGTCCGAGACCTGCTGTCCATACTCCGTTTCCGTGACGCGGCCGACACAAGGAGCAGAACAGCGGGCGATCTGGTACTGCAGGCACGGCCGCGACCGCGAAGAGAACATGCTGTCGGAACAGTTTCGAATGAGAAAGGCCTTTTGCAGCTGGTTCAGTGTCCGGTTGACCGCGCCGGCGGACGCGAACGGTCCGAAGTGATCATCCTTGCCGGACCTCCGGCCACGATGCTTGCCGATTCTGGGATACGGGTGTGAAGACGTGATGACGATTCCGGGAAAACTCTTGTCGTCCCGCAACAACACGTTGAAACGGGGTTTCAGCTGCTTGATCAGGTTCTGCTCGAGCAGGAGCGCCTCGGTCTCCGTCCTGGTTGTCAGGAACATCATCGAGGAGGTTGCCGCAACCATCCGGGCTATACGAACACTGTGCCCGGCCGGCTTGGCGTATGACGCGACCCTTTTCTTCAGGTTACGCGCCTTGCCCACGTAAAGAACCGCTCCCGCGGCATCGAGCATGCGGTAAACCCCCGGACTCCCGTCGAGGGTTCCCAGGTAACTCCTGATGATCTCGTGGCCCGACAGACGGCCCGCGGATGCCGCCTCTCCGTTCGGAGCGGAACTTTCTCTCGGCGCACCGGGGGCAGACTTGGCCGATGTATGCGATCGAGCGGTCATCGTCAGGCCATCCGAAAAGCCGCGCCAACCGTGCCCCTTGCCTGCACACGACCTGGAAAGTTCCATCGTAACGGCCTGTGGATAAGTATCTGGATAACTCTTTGGAAATTCAAAAAATGTGTTTGATTATCGCGGCTTGGACAAATGTGCACAAAATGTGGGCAAAACCTTAAACTATTGTTTTTACATATGATTTTTTCCCTCTGCCCGCAGCTGTTCCAATTCTGCACCAAAAAAGCATCGGTCTTGCGGTTCAGGGAATCAACCGGTGGAAAAATCCTTTTGACAAAACCTTTTCCGCGATCATTTTGAAGAACAGGAGGTATCATGCCCGACTCATGAGGATGTCCGGCGTCTGCCAGGCGAGGCGTTGCCCTCCGTCAGGACAGATGAGTTGTCCGGTAACCGACGGGGAATCCAGCAGAAAATTCATTGCCGCAACAATCTCGTCCCGGGAGGCCCCTCTTTGAAGTGGCGTCGCACTGCGCTGGCTGCGGAAGTGTTTTTCCGATTGCCGTTCGGCACGAACCGTCGGACCGGGTCCGATGGCGTTGACCCGGATATCGGGCGCGAGTGCCCTGGCGCCCATCCGGGTCAGGTTCCAGAGACCCATCTTTGCAAGCGTATAGGTCATGAATTCGGGAGTCGGCTTTCGCACACGCTGGTCGACCATATTGATGATCGTGGCTTTCGGGTGCAATTCCCCGAACAGGTCCTGCTCCGCTTTCGGAGCTTGCAGGGCGAATTCCTGCATCAATACGAAAGGAGCCCGAAGGTTCGACATCATGTGCCGATTCCAGCTGTCCGCCGTCGCGGTTTCAATTGAATCGTGTTCGAAAATCGACGCGTTGTTGATCAACACGTCGAGCGGTTGCCCGAGACCCTGCACCGCGTGAGCAACAAGCCCACTGCACGCGTCCTCATCAAGAAGGTCTGCCTTGACCGGGACAGAGTATCCCCCGGCATCCCGAATCAATGCGACCGTTGCGGCCGCTTCGTCGCTGCTCGAGGAAAAATGCACGGCAACCGCCGCGCCTCTCTTTGCCATACCAAGAGCCATGGCCTTCCCGAGACGCCGAGCACCCCCGGTCACGAGCGCGGCGCGCGCATTCATCCGGAACATCCGTTTGGAAAGACGACCGAAGTTAATGCTACGGCACGAGGAGCAATCATCGAAACCGTTGTGGAATTCCGCTCAGGGTCCCGGCCACCGCCGGTGGTCGGCATCACAATCGTTTCGACTCGCATGGGCAGCGGTCCCGGCCGAAAAGAAAGGTCCCGCACTTCTCGCATTTGGCTGCCTTGATGGTTTTCCTGCGTTTGCCGAATTCACCCAGCCTCGGAAGGCGGAGGCGGCCCAACAAGGCAAGAATCGCCAAAGCAACAAGGAAGAATGTCGCAATCTTGACCATATGGCACCATATCACGACTGGCGGCGATACAGTAGTCGTTCGTTACGCCCGGAAGTTACTCTTTTTCGGAAATGACCAGTTACGGCTTTCACCTGAACCGGTGCCTGCCGGAAAACCCTCTTTCGGAGATGGCGGACCGCGATTCTTGTTGCTCGGATGCCGAGTCCGCGACGGCGCTTGCCTCACCCCGGGGTGTCGACACATGGAATGCGGCAGGTTTTCTGCTTTCCGGATCGAGTTCCGCGACCCTCATCAACCTTCGGCACATAGGTCACCGTTCCCGCTCCGGCCGGGTCCATGAATGAACCGGCGGTTAAGGAGTGACGTTGGACAGCGCACTTACGTCGCCGACCGCGGCCAAAGCGAACCCAAACCGAATCGCCGGGCGCCATCAGGCGGAGGTTGAAATCGTCCATGGCGACGTAGGCAATGCTCCCGGGCGGGCGGAGGTCCGCCCGTGCCCTCCTACACAAAGTTCTACCTGGCAGGAACGCGATCACGATCTCCCGGTACGCCGCTTGCGCGCCTATTCGGACTCAGGTGGCAGGCAACGTCTCTCTCGTTCCGAACAACATCGAAGGGCGTATCGAAGGGCAGATTTGGTTCAAGCGAATCGGACATTTCCCTAAAGGCCCAAAAACACCGCGACGCGGGACACGATGCGCTTGTGCAACGCCGCGCGGTCCGTGCCCGGAGGGTCGTCGCAGAGCGAATCGTCGCCTTCGGCGGCCAGGATCGCCGGACCCCTCGGTTTGCAGGGAAGGAGGGCTGAGAAATGCGACGCAGGGGCCAAGATCTCGATCTCGGCGGCGGGAAGTTGGTCTGCGAACCCGCTCCCCGTCGCGCTGAAATCCGTCGCCGGCAACCTGGATTCCGTACTGCCGAGCCCGATCAGCAACACTCTTTCCACCAGGTCGCGCGCATGAATCCTTCCGAGACCGTAGGTCAGTGCAGGGTCGATGGCTGCTACGGCGCGAATTCGGTCGTCCTTGCGGCTGGCATTCCATTCCCCGGGCAAGTAGGCAGCAAGGTCGGCCCCGCGCCAGGTCAAGTCGGCCCCGCGCCAGGTCAAGTCGACGCAGTGCCAGAGCGAGGGAGACGCGGTCTCGCAATGAGCGGCATAGCCCTGGAGGTCAGCGCGCAGGCCGCCGAGGGCAAGCGCTGTCCAGCCGCCGGCGGAGAACCCCACCGCGTAGATCCGGGAGAAATCCGCTTGTGCCGCCAGTTCCGGCTGGGCAGCAGTCCAATCGAGTGCGGCCCGGAGATCCTGCGTCCGAGTCCAGTGCTTGAGGCCTTCATGGAGGTTAAAGTCCCGCGTCGTGCTGTTCGGGTGGTTGACCGAAATGACGAGTGCGCCCGCCTCGGCGAGGCCAGCAGTCAGCCAACTGAGCGTACCGACATTGCCGCCAAGGCCGTGGCTCGCGAGAATCACCGGGAACGGACCCTCGGCCATCCGGGCGTCGTCGAGAACCGGAGTGCCGAAAAAGACGCCGTTTTCGCCGTAGGAAATCGCCTCACCACCGCCGCCGGCGGGATACCAGAGCACGCCCGACATCATGCTGCCATGATGCTCCGCGGGGATGCTCACGCTCCGAATTCCCGCGACAGGTTCCGCCGCGGCGGCATGGAGGGCCAGAAGCAGGAAAGCGGCTGCCAACAGTCGTTTCATCGTTTGTCTCCCGTGTTGATTGGATTGAGAGGGATTATGGAAGCCGGAAAAGGCAGGCGCGCCCTCGAACCGGTTTCAGGTCGTCCGAAATCCGGTTTTGGGCCATAAAGGGCGCCATGATTCCGAGCCTGCCCCTGCCACTCATTTCCGCCCTCGTCCTGGTTTTCCTGCTTGCCGTGCTCCTGCTGCGCCGCGACCGGCTCCGCCCGTTCACCGCCCTGGTCGGGCTTTGCGCCCTGCAATCGGCCGTGATCGCGTTCGCGCAACATTAGGGGCTTATATAGATGGGTTGACAGTGCGATTACGCTGCCAGTTTCCGATCGATTTCACTGGTCGCAGGGATTGGGAACATCTGATTCGGACCCTGGATGATTCCTTGACAAATCAGGCAATTCGTGCGATGCGCGTGTGACGGGAAGGTGCTGATTTTCCCGTCACCAAACGAACCTTGTGCCGAAGGCCCGATCGCATGAGCGAAACTTCCACATACCGCAACATCATCTACCGGCTTCTGCCAGGCTCCAGGGCAAACGCACGGCGCCTGGCCGGACAGGCGGGCGCCTGCCGCTTCGTCTGGAACACGATACTGGGGCAGCACAATGACGCCCGTGAGGAGGCGAAGGCCAACGGGGAGAAACCTCCGTCGGTTTCGTTCTTCTCGCTCGGCAAGGAGTTCACCGGCCTCCGCAACGAAATCCCGTGGCTTTGCGAATACTCCTTCAGCATCACCCGGTACGTGCTCAAGTACCAGGCCGATGCGTGGAAGGCGTTCTTCAGGGGCGATGCAGGACATCCACGCTTCAAGTCCCGCCACGGGTCGACGCCGTCCTTCACCATTCCCCAGGCCGTCACCATCAGGGACGACATGATCAGCATTCCGAGGGTTGGTCCCATGCGCATCCGGCGGAAGGGCGGGAACCCGTATCCCGAGGGCAAGCCGGTGAAAGCCGTGATCAGGAAGATCGCCGGCAAGTGGTATGTCACCGTCTGCTACGAGGTCGAGGCTGAGGAACGTCCCGACACCGGGGTCTCGGCGGGCGTGGACATGAACGTCCGGCAGGTGGCGGTGGTGGACACGACCGGAGAGGCGGAGATCATCCCCGCGCCCGACACGGGCCGGCTTGATGCGAAGATCGGGCGCAACCAGCGCAGGCTTGCCCGCCAGCGCAAGGGGTCACGGCGGCGCATGAGAACCAGGCTCAGGCTGCAGAGGCTCCAGCGAAAGCGGGCCAACAGGCGCAGGAACTGGCAGCACCAGGTCAGCCGCCGGATCGCGAACCGGGCGGGCACGGTGATTGTCGAGAAGCTCAACACCCGGGGCATGACCCGATCGGCCAAGGGCACGCTCGAGAACCCCGGCACGAAGGTGAAGGCCAAGTCCGGTCTCAACCGGGAGATACTCAACACCGGCTGGCACTCCGTGAAGGAGATGCTCGGTTACAAGTGCTTGGCACTGATCGAGGTCAACCCTGCATATACCAGCCAGTCGTGCAACGCCTGCGGGTTCACTGACCCGGGAAACCGGAACGACCGGAAGTTCGAATGCGTGGCGTGCGGCCATGCCGATCACGCGGACCTGAATGCGGCCCGCAACATCTTGACCTCGGGGACTGGGGTGTCTGCACGGCGAGGGGCGTTGGCGCTAGCCACCCCTGTGACCCGTGAAACTGATCGAAAGCTGGCGGCGTGACGCGCCGTCAACCCATCTTTATAAGTCCCCAACATTATGGAATAGCTGCCTTCAGGTCGTTGCAGCCGATCACGGCCGCGGCGATACCGCCGTTCGCCTGGGCGGCCTTTCAGTTCAGTGTCATCAGGCGTCCCCGCCTCCGACGCGACCTTGCCCATCTCGCTGGTCCCTTGCTGGCGCTGGCTGCATCCCTGATCCTGCCGACGCTTCTCGACGCACTGATTCCGGCGCTCTTCCTGGGCTATGGCGGAGCAATCCTTCTTGCGGCACGGCGCGGCACCGACGCCCTGCCGCGCTTGCCGTTCACGGCCGGAGACACACCGGGTCTGGTCTGGAAGGTCATCGCGCTGTCGCTAATGGTTTCGGCGCTTGGGGACATGCTGTTCACGGCGGCGGCGCTCAGCGGACGATCGGACTGGCTGCCCTGGATCGTCGCCTTGTGGTCTTCCTTCACGCTGCTCGCGGTCGGCGGCGTCGTGCTCATGCGAAACCTCGGGACAAGCAAACGCGACCCGGACCCGGGAGTTACCTCCATTCCTCACGACTCGAAAGCGGACGAAGAGCTTGTGGCCCGCCTCGACGCACTCCTCAAGGGCCGGAAGCTCTATCTCGACCCCGATTTGACGCTTGGCCGGCTGGCCCGCGCGCTGCATGTGCCGGTCAAGCAGCTTTCCGCCGCGATCAACCGGAACACCGGGCGCAACGTTTCCCGCCATGTCAACGGCTACCGCATCCGCGAAGCCTGCCGCACGCTTGAGGTGGGAGCGAGCGTCACTGAAGCGATGCTGGCCTCGGGCTTCAACACGAAGAGCAATTTCAACCGCGAGTTCCGGCGCGTGACCGGCGGGACACCCTCAGCCTGGCGCCGCACGGCAACTGGTGGGACGCCGCCCCTTTAGTTCTCGGCTGTTGTTCTGCGCGGCCTTCCGATCCTTCGATGCTCAATGGTCGCAACTTGTTGTGGACTTATCGGTATCCGACAGCCACGCCGAACGACATCTATCGCGCCTGGCGGTACAGCAGCACGATGCGGCGGAATTCAGGACGACCACGCCGGCGAAGCCCTCTGCACCGCGTGCAAAAACCTGGTCAGAGCCGTCGTCCTTGAGGCTGTTGATCGCCGGATCTACTACCGGCTGCTGACGGAGCGCGCCGCACCGCACGCGTTCCGGGCGCGCCCGGCGTGATGCCGAGATCCTTTCCAAAGCGATGATTCCGGGTCACCCGTTGAGGCGGCACATGAACCAAAGACCCATTCGTGTCGCATTTCAAAGTTACGAGGGGGAACCCGAGGAATTTCGCAGCTTCATCCGTCGCGATGCACCAATTCCAATCGTTTCTGCCAGCGTTGTTGGCGGACGCGCCGGTCGTGATCCTCACTGTTTGCAATCCCTGCCGGTGTCGGCGCTTTTACCGCCCGCTCTGCCATCCGTTCGCTCCGCAGTGTCTCACGAAATCCCGCTGCGAACGCCTGAGCGCAGATCCCTTTCCTCGTCTTGCCCGTACGTGCTTGGGTGGCTCGGCTTCCTCCCGGCACGTTCGCAAACCGCACCGGCCAGCGCGTCAGTGCAACGTCGCGTCGGCCGGTTTCGCACCCAACTTGTGCTTGCCATTGACGACGAGTCCAAAGCCGTCGGTCGATACGGCGATTTCCGATCCTTCGTCGATCTCTCCTCCCAGGATCTGTTCGGCCACGGCATTCTGCAACTCGTTCTGGATGACTCGCTTCAGCGGCCTCGCCCCGTAAACCGGGTCGTATCCTTTTTCTGCGAGCCATCGCCGGGCCTTGTCGTCGATGTCCAGGGCGATCTTACGTGCCTCGAGGCGTTTCGAGAGAATCCCGATCTGGATATTCACGATGCCATCCATGTCGCTCCTGCTCAGCCGGTCAAACAGGATGATCTCGTCAAGGCGATTGAGAAACTCGGGCCTGAAGTGCTTCCGCACTGCATCCATGACCTTGGCCCTCGCGGCATCGACAGGCTGGTCCGGTGACGAACTCAAGACCTCGGTACCGAGATTGGACGTCAGGATGATGATCGAGTGCTTGAAATCGACCGTTCGTCCGCGCCCGTCTGTCAGGATTCCGTCGTCCAATACCTGCAAAAGGACGTTGAACACATCATGATGTGCCTTTTCGACCTCGTCGAACAGGATGACCTGGTACGGTCTGCGCCGTATCGCCTCGGTAAGCACGCCGCCCTGATCGAATCCCACATATCCCGGAGGCGCACCGATCAACCGGGAAACGGAGTGTTTCTCCATGAATTCGGACATGTCGATTCGAACCATCGAGTTTTCGTCGTCAAAGACGAACTCGGCCAGGGCCTTGGTCAGTTCGGTCTTGCCGACACCGGTCGGGCCGAGAAACAGGAATGATCCGATCGGGCGATCCTGGTCGTTCAAACCTGTCCGCGCCCGGCGAACCGCGTTGGAGATGGCAACCAGTGCATCACGCTGACCGACGACGCGGTTGCCCAGTGCCTCTTCCATCCGAAGCAGTTTGTCGCGTTCGCCTTCAAGCAGCTTGTCGACCGGAATCCCCGTCCAGCGTTCGACGACCGCGGCGATATGGGTCGGTCGAACGGCTTCCTCGACCATGAGGTTTCGCTCGTTGCGCTCGGCTTCGCTCAACTGTTTCTCCAGGCCGGGAATGATGCCGTACTGCAATTCGCCGAGCCGTGCGAGGTCTCCGACACGGCGTGCCGCCTCGTATTCCACGCGGGCGCTGTCGAGTTTTTCCTTGATGTCCCGGGCAGAGGCCAGGCTGTCGCGCTCAACTTGCCAGCGGGAGGTCAACGCGCGCGACTGTTCCTGGAGTTCGGCGAGTTCCACTTCCAGCTTGGCCAATCTGTCCCGTGATGCGGTGTCCGACTCCTTTGCCAGGGCGGTAGCTTCGATCCGTTTCTGCAGCAGTTCACGATCGAGGGCGTCGAGCTCTTCCGGTTTCGAGTCGACCTCCATGCGCAGGCGGCTTGCCGCCTCGTCCATGAGATCGATTGCCTTGTCAGGCAAAAACCGGTCCGAGATATAACGATGGCTCATCTGCGCCGCAGTGACCAGGGCTGTATCGGATATCCGGATTCCGTGGTGGAGTTCGTAGCGTTCCTTGATGCCGCGAAGAATCGAAACCGTGTCCTCAAGCGATGGCTCGCTCACGTGAACCGGTTGAAACCTCCGCGCCAGGGCTGCATCCTTCTCGACGTGATTCCGGTATTCGTCGAGGGTAGTCGCACCGATGCAATGCAGGTCTCCTCGGGCCAGCGCCGGTTTCAGCAGGTTCGAAGCATCCATCGCACCGTCAGCCTTGCCGGCCCCGATGAGAGTATGCATTTCGTCGATGAACAACAGGATTCTGCCGTCGCTCGCGGTCACCTCGGACAGTACTGACTTCAATCGTTCCTCGAATTCTCCCCGGTACTTGGCGCCGGCGACGAGAGAACCCATGTCGAGCGACATGAGCTTCTTGTCTCGAAGGTTGTCCGGCACATCGCCGTTGACAATTCGAAGCGCCAGTCCTTCCGCAATCGCCGTCTTTCCGACGCCCGGCTCTCCGATCAGGACCGGATTGTTCTTTGTCCGCCGGGTCAGAACCTGCATGGTCCTGCGGATTTCATCGTCGCGGCCGACTATGGGATCGATTTTTCCGTCCCTGGCTTCAGCGGTCAGGTCGCGTGCAAAACGATTCAGGGCGTCATACCCCTCCTCCGCGGATTCCGTGTCGACGGTCCGGCCAACGCGGACCCTGTCGACAGCAGATTCCAGACCTTCAACGGCAACTTTTCCCGCCCGCAATGCCGACCTCGCTTCCGACTTGACCGTGGCAAGCGCCATCAGCAAAGCCTCGACCGGTACGAACCGGTCGCCAGCGGAATTGGCGACGCGCTCCGCTTCGGCGAATATCTTCTGCATTTGCGGATCGAGATAGATCCGGTCACCAGATCCCGAAACCTTGGGCTGCCTGCCGAGATTCGCTTCGCATTCCCGAAGGACAACGGACAGGTCGCCACCGGATTGCCTGATCAGGTTCGGGACGAGACCTGTTTCGTCCTCAAGCATCGCCCTGAGCAAGTGATCGGGCAGGAATCTCTGGTGACTTCGTTCTTGCGCCAGAATCTGGGCAGAATGAATGATGCTCCGAGACCGTTCAGTCAGCTTCTTGTCTTCCATACCGCGCTCCATGCGCACCGGTTCGTTTCTTCAACCGGAAACTTCTGTCAAACACCAGCCGCCCTGCCTTGAGATCGGCCTGACCGGAGGCGTTCTCCCGTGCCGACAAGCGGGGCACGGCGTGCTCCAGACCCGGTCCTGCCGTTCGCAGCGATATCAGGGATTCCGGGATCGCTTGCGAACACGGCAAGGCAGGCGGATGATGTACAGATAGGAACCGACTTCGCGATCAACAAGGGCAGGCGGTCGGGTTATCGCCGCCTTGACATGGGGCAGCAAACGGGGAAACAGGTGCCTTGATGACGGCAGAATCTGGATTGCCCGAAGCTGATGACCGGTTGATCGTCGCACTCGATTTCCCGACCGGCAGAGACGCGCTGTTCCTGGTCGATCGACTGGACGGACTCGTCTCGTTCTACAAGGTCGGTCTCGGGATTCTCGCCGGAGGCGGGCTGGAATTGGTTCAAGAACTCAGGGACAGGGGAAAACAGGTCTTCCTGGACCTCAAGCTTTTCGACATCGGCGCCACCGTCGAGATGGCAGCGTCCGGGCTCGCGGCGCTGGGGCCGACGTTCCTGACGGTCCACGGTGATCCGCATGTCGTCTCGGCCGCCGTTGCCGGGCGGGCTGATTCCGGAACGAAAATACTGGCGGTCACTTTTCTCACGTCCGTCGACAGGGGCGACCTCGACAACTGCCTCATCAGGAGCGGCAGCCTCGAGGGTCTCGTCGTCGAACGCGCCCGAATGGCGATTGACGCGGGGGCCGACGGCGTGATTGCCTCACCACTGGAAGCCCGGTTGCTCCGGGAACGGATTCCCGAACCGAAATTCCTGATCGTCACCCCGGGAATCAGGCTGAAAGGGGGGCGGTCGACGACCAGAAACGCATCGCCACACCCGGTGCAGCGTTGCGGGCGGGGGCAAGCCATGTCGTTGTCGGTCGGCAGATCACTCGATCAGGAAACCCGATTGATGCCGTCCGGCGCGTCCTGGAAGATGTCAGGGACCGGTGAACCGACGAAATTGACCTGATGCAGATGAGAGCCCACCGAATCCTCGGAAAATGTCGATACGGGTCCGCCCGGTGGGACTGGTGGACATGGACGCATTTTGCCGAGATTGCCTGAACTGGACCGCGCGCGGGCACGACTGCGTCCGGTGCAACAGTCAGCGGCTGTTGTGGCACGAGGAATTGCGTCAACTCTCGATTGCGCATGTTGATTGCGACGCTTTCTATGCCAGCGTCGAAAAACGGGACAACCCCGATCTTCAACGCAAACCGGTGATCGTCGGCGGAGGTCGTCGCGGCGTCGTGTCAACGGCCTGTTATGTCGCCAGGCGCTTCGGAGTGCATTCCGCGATGCCGATGTTCCAGGCCAGACGACTGTGTCCGCAAGCAGTCGTTATCCGGCCCCGCATGAAGGTCTATGTCAGGGTTTCAAGACAGATTCGCGAAATGATGGAAGCGATGACGCCCCTGGTCGAACCACTGTCCCTGGACGAGGCATTCCTAGATCTTTCGGGCACCGAGCGCCTCCACGGCGAGTCGCCTGCGGCACAACTTGCCCGACTCGCGCGCGAAATCGAGAACCGGGCCGGTGTAACCGTTTCTATCGGGCTGTCGCACAACAAGTTCCTGGCAAAGGTTGCGTCCGAGCTCGACAAACCGCGCGGGTTTTCGATCATAGGCAAGGCAGAAACCATGGCGTATCTTGCTGACAAGCCGGTCTCCCTGATCTGGGGTGTCGGGAGGGAAACGGCGCGAGCCCTTCGGGGTATGGGAATCCGGAATCTTGGCGATCTCCGGGAATTCAACCGGGATGACCTGGTGCGCCGGACAGGGACCATGGGCGACAGGCTGTGGTCACTCGCTCATGGCGAGGACAGCCGCAGAGTGACGACGAGCGGTCCGGCGAAAGGCCTTTCCAGGGAGACGACGTTTCCCGAAGACATAACGGACACATTCAAGCTGGACGGCCATCTCTGGCGTTTGTCCGAACAGGTTTCCGACCGGGCGAAGGCCAAGGAGATCTCGGGGCGAACCGTCGTTCTTAAAGTCAAGAAAGCCAATCACCGAATCCTGACTCGACAAAAACGGTTGTCAGGCCCGACGCAGTCGGCAAACCGGATTTACGAAACTGCGCGTCCGCTGCTCGACCAGGTGATGGAGAACGCACCGTTCCGCCTGATTGGCGTTGGTATTAAAAACCTTTGCCATGATGCAGTGACGGAAGACCTTGAGGTCTTCCAGGAAGATGAAACGGCCAAAAAGTTGAAAGCCGAAAGGGCTTCGGACCTTATCAGGGAAAAGTTCGGGAAACGGGCCATCCTCAAGGGGCGTTCTCTCCTGTGACCTGACTGCGGAGCAGTTCTTGATGAGCGGCCATCCAGCCAATTTTTTTCGGTCGGCCGCATGGGGTCCGATCGGTCTCCGTACCCTCCCGGCCGTGCGTCAGTTTGATGCCCGCCCCGTTATTCAGTACCAGTCAAGAATCTGGGGACCCGTCATGCCCGAGGGGCCACAAGTCCATGGGCGCCGTTTTCGCTGGCTAGGGAAAAACGCGGAATCATGGCGATTGCCACTGGTTCGGAGGAGGAAGAATTCGACAGTGGCCCGCACGCGATCGTGGGCATGCGCAAGAAGATCTTGCGGTTGCGGCAGGAGAGAGACGCGCAGACGGAGACCGTGGACCTCGAGGCCGAGAACGAAAGGCTCCGCACGGCGCGTGCGACCCATGAAAAGTCGCGACATGCCGACAGTTGTTGGGTAGGGTTCGCGCCCACCAGAGAGAAGCACCTTAGCACGGCGCACTGAAGTTCCGCCTAGCGCTCGATTCCCGAGCTAACCGCTTTCGATTCCTCGGTAGACTGGATGGTCCCGATGAGGGCGGCGGCGGCCCGGCTGGCAACGACCGTAGATCTGTGTCCCTGCCGGGTACTGACGGCGCCCTTTACGCGCAGGCGGCGTATGGCAGACGGTTTCAACAATCGGTCTTCCTGCATCCGCCAGCGCCAGCGCCGCAGGCCCATTTCCATCGAGTGTCCCGAACCCGGACGTCGGGGGCTCCACAACGAGCCTTCTGCGTTGTCTGCAACGGATTGAATCTTAACGGTTTATCGTGGGGTGCGGAATTTTCTTCACCCGGATAAGGGAAATTCGCGCACCCATTTTTGTTCCCGACCGGCTGCATTGTTTCGTTTTCAGGGTCTGTTGCCCTCCGCGACCACCCGGATCCGTCTTCCCGCGCAGTGGCCGCCCGGGTGTCAGGCTAACCGGTGGCCGCCGACGAAAAAACGCCGCAGCGCAAATTCCTCAAACAATTTCGAAATGTTGACCGTCTGACAAACACTTGATACGTTCTTGGCCCGAGTTATCAAATGTAGAGAAAGGAAAAATGATGAGAATTGTATTGAAATTCCTGGCCCTGGTGCCATTGCTGTTTGTCCCCGTAGGCGCGGCCGCGGAGATGCAGGGTCCGACGGACGCCGGAAGCGTGACAATGTGCCCCGCGACCTGCGCGCCGGCTGACGGCGGGACCTTCACCATTGCCGCCCGCGGATCAATATTGCCGTTTCCGTGGAAATCGTCGGAAAACCACCAGTTCACGAGGCTCAATTTCGGGAACCTGTATGTCAAGGATCCCTACAACAACGTCCTGCTCCCTGACCTTGCGACGCATTGGGAGGTCTCCGATGACCTGACCAAGGGAACGTTTCATCTGCGCGAGGGCGTGCAGTTCCACGACGGCACGCCACTGACCGCAAGCCATGTGGAATGGAGCTACCTGCTGACCATGAATCCCCGGGCGGAAGGCGCGGACTTCCTGATGCAGGCGGCCCGTCTGACGGAATTGAAAGGCGCCCAGGCCTACATTGATGGCACGGCGGACAGTGTCGAAGGCATCACGGTTGTCGACGACAATACGATCGTCTTTGAAACGGCGGTCCCGAACGGCAATTTCTTCGAAACTGTTGGCAAGGTCTACATCCTTCCGGCGCATCTTTTCGAAGATACGCCAATGGAGGAATTGCCGGCGACGGACTGGATGTCGACCGATGTGAGAATTGGCACCGGCCCATTCGTGTTCGAGGAATATGTCGAGGGACAATACGTAGCCGGGGCCGCGAATGAGAATTACTGGGCCGGCCGGCCGTATCTGGACCGGATCATAATGAGGTTTTTCGAAGAGTATGAAACCGGAACGCTTGCCTTTGAAAAAGGGGAAGCGGACTTGCTGGAATTTCTCTCAGCCCAGGACGTTTCGCGTTATGGCGCGGATCCCCAGGGTTTTGTCTTCCTGCGCGGCCAGCCCCTGAGTCCCAACTACATCAACATCGCCGACCATCCTGCCCTGGAGGATGAAAGGGTCCGACAGGCGATATCATTTGCCATCAACCGTCAGCAGCTGATCGATGTCCTGATCCCCAACGGGTTGAGGGATCCCATGTACACTCTGTTTCCCGCTGACCATGTCATGTTCAATCCCGATGCTGCGGCCTATCCGTTCGACCCTGAACGGGCGAAAGAACTGCTGGCCGAGGCGAACTGGGACCCGGACCAGGTTGTCGAACTGGCGACATACTACAACTCCCAGGAGGCTCTCGACTGGCTGGTCTTCATCCAGCAGCAGCTGGCAAATGTGGGCTTGAAGACCGCCGTTCGGCAGATGGACTGGCCGGACATGGAAAAAGCCGGCGAGGCGGGCGAGCTGAATCTTTGGTTCACCGGGTATTCGAATGATGTGGTCGGCGATCACCTGGCTTATTTCGGCACCGGCGGCGCGTGGAATTACGGCGAGTACAACAATCCCGAGTATGACGAACTCATGACCGCGGCAATTCGCAGCGGTGGAGACGAACTCCGGCAGATCTTCATGGAAATGCAGGAGATCTTCAACCAAGAGCTGCCCGGGATTCCGATCTGGAACCGGACCAAGTTCAGTCTGGTCAAACCGACTTTCTGCGGTGTTACCGAACAGTGGACGGACCAGCATTTCTCGTACCTGAATGAAAACAACATCTACATGTGCGAGGGCGCGACGGGCACGGTCTCCGTCAAGCCTGGAACTCCGGCCAGTCTTGCGCATCCCGGCTACGTCCTGGAAAGCCAGTAGAATAGATGGATCGGGCGGCAAAATGTGACTTTGCCGCCCCTTCCCGCCCGGTTGGTCATGCCGGACCGGGCAGTCTGCGAGGTTGCTCGTTTGATTACCGGGCTGGCGATGATTGACCAGCGGGACAGCCACACACACTGCGAAGTCATTTCCGCAGCGCTGATTTGACACTGCGATTCCGGTCGGTCTTCAAGGCCGCGGGCTGTCGCCGGATCGCGACATGCAAAATGCGCACGAAAATGCCCGGAACGGAAGTCGATTCGGTCAGGATGGACTGCGTCAGCGGACTCCGGCTCCTCCCTCCGAAAACCTCAAAAGTGTGGGATCAGTTACACATTGACGAACAGAGCTTCGGCGACCTGGACGGAACTTCATTCCGCCGCAGCCCCACAGTACACGACTCACTGGACTTCGGGTAGTTTGACCGATCTTTTCGGGATGGTCGTTTGCCATGCCAGGAGTGCGTTATCCGGGTCGTAGATGATCCACCTCCGCAGAGCTTCGAACCCGGTTCGGAACCAGGACTTTTCGAGGCGTTTGTGCGTCTTCCGGCGGATTGGCTTGCGCCGCCCCATCACCCGGGTTGCGCAGCGGTGTGCCACGTCACGGCGAGGGTGACGACGCCGAGGAGGGTCGCGAGGTTGGCCGGATCGGTGATGTGGGTATTCTCGATGTTGAAGCCGCGGGTCTTGGCATCCGAGAAGAAGCACTCGATGCCCCAGCGGCGGCGATAGAGGCGCAGGGCGCTCCGAGGGCGCTCCAAAAAGATGTTGCGCGCAACGTTTTTTGGATCTAACCGAGCCGCGTTCCGCGGCGGGTGGCGCCGTGCAGGTGTTGTGTGTGCGTCCTGAATAACCGTTTTCGCCCGTTTAAACGTCTTCTGTTGGCGCGCACTAAGGCAGTTCCATCTCTCTCTCGTTTGGTGACATTCGGTCGTGGATGCGCCGGTCGCTACGAGTGCGGGTGTTTTCCATGACCAATCACACTTCGAGGGAGAAGACCCATGACACCTTTGCGCAAACGCATGACGAACGACATGGGCGTTCGCGGCCTGACCGAGAACACGATGCGTTTGTATTGTCACACCGTCTCCGGGCTCACGCGCTATTTCAAGCGCAGCCCTGAGAGGGTCTCTGCACAGGTTCAGAATTATCTGCTCCATCTTCACGAGGAGCGCGGACCGACCTGGCAGAGCTGCAACTGTGCGCGGCAAGGGATCCGCTTCCTGTATCGCGTCATGCTCGACCGGCCCGACCCGCACTTCTATGCCGGGCGCCAAGACGCCTTCGAAGCTGCCCGAGATCCTCAACCACGACGAGTTGGTCAGGCCATCCGGGTATTATCGGGGGTTAACCTCCCAGTCCGAATATCCGCCTGCGAATCGTCGTCCCGGCTGGCGAACCAGCCATCATCCAGCACGGACCTTTCGGCTCCGAGGTCGCGGCGCGGGTCGCGGTCTCTTTCAGTTCCGGCAGGTTGTGTTCGAAATAGACCGCTTCTCAGCAATTGTAATGAACAGGACGGGCCCGGGCCGGACTCGGGAAACATACGATCATGTCCCGGAGGTGACGCTGAAACGCAACCGCAAAGCCATTGATCACATCATTGGAAAACACGAAATGGAGTCTTGCCGTCTCGAACCGTGTGGCCAACCCGTCTCCAGCCGGGTCGCGTGGGCGAACTGGATCTGGCGACATCCATCCGGCATTTCATTGGCCACCATCCGGTGTCCGCCCGACCAACCGTAGTGAAAGCCGCAGGCAAATCCCTGAGCGTTCGTCGCCCCCCGGCAAGGTACGACAAGTCCCCGAAGTGCTCGTGCCCTGTCCGACCGGTCCGGGTTTCGCGATAGCGGATGCCCGCAGACCAGGGAGTGCGGTTCAGCTGGAACTCACCAGCGACGCACTCGCTTCGATCACATGGTTCATCGGGTCAATCAAGAGGCTGGCGGTATAAGTGAGCGGGCCTGTTCGATCGGCGAAGACGGGTTCAAGGCTGTTCCCGTTGGCCCGGTCTGAAGCGTAGCAGAACTTCGGCAGGAACGGCCGCCCGTCGCCATCGCGAATCATCAACCCCGGCTGTCCCGGGAAAGTTCGTGTCGCCTCCGGGCAGATCGACAGTTCCGGGTTGATGTCCAGCATCCCTCCGGCGACATCAATGGCATGGGAGCGATAGACCGTTTTTCAGGTCTTTGTCGTCCGGATGGCACGATCCCCAGTAGACCACCTCTGCCAGGTGGTCTTTCCGGGAACCAAGAACCAGCGTCTGACGGGAGTCGTCGAGACGCCAGGTTCAAATCATTTAACGGCACCGAGTGTCAGACCTGCAATGAAGTGCCGTTGCATCAGGAAGAACATCAGAACCGGTGGAATGGCGGCAACGATGCTGCCCGCACTCATCAGGTGATACTGGGCAATGAACTGAGAGTTGAACGAGGTGATTCCGGCGGTCACCGGCTGGGAATCCGGTCCTTGCGTGAGCACGATTGCCCAGAAATAATCATTCCAGATAAAGGTGAAAATCAGAACCGCGAGGGCCGCAATGGCTGGCTTCATCAGCGGCAGGACCACGTACCAGAATATGCGCCATTCCTTGACGCCTTCAACACGGGCGGCTTCTATCAACGCAAAAGGCAAAGCCCTAATGAAGTTTCGCATGAATAGCGTGCAAAAACCGGTCTGGAACGCGATGTGGAACAAAACGAGACCCAGCTTCGTGTCATACAGGCCGGCACTCACCGTCAGGTCGCGAACGGGCACCATCAGGATCTGGAACGGAACAAAATTACCGGCGATGAACATGAAGAAAATCAGCAGGTTGCCCCGGAAACGGTAGATTCCGAGCGCAAACCCGGTCATGCAGGACAGCGCCACTGCGCCCACCACGGTCGGGACCGTGATGAGTACAGAGTTCAGCATGTAGCGCGGCATGTCGGAATCGAAGAAAACCCGGCCGTAGTTGGTGAACATCTCGAACGAGGACGGGACACCCCAGTAATTGCCGCTGGTAAAGTCGGCCAGAGGCCGAATTGAAAACAGGGCAACCGCGATCAGGGGCAGGAGCCACATGACGAGCGCCAGCGGCACCAGGGATTGATAGGTGATCTGCGCCGCACGGGATCGTTTTTCGATAGGTGTCGGGAACATGGTGGCGCCTCTTTACCTAATGCCGCGCTCCGCGCTCGTCCTGGTACATCGACCACAGGAAGTAGGCGATGAAGACCAGCATGATGAGGAACAGGACGACTGCGATGGCGGAACCGTAGCCCATACGGAATCCGTACTCGGACAGGGCCTTTTCGAACATGTAGAAGCTGAGCACCCGGGTTGAACCGAACGGGCCGCCGTTGGTCATGACCGAGATCATGTCGAAGGACCTCAGGGCCCCGATGATCGTAACAACAAATGCGATAAATGTCGCAGGACGTAGCTGCGGCAAAATGACATACCAAAGCATCCGCCACCCCTTGGCACGGTCCAGCCGCCCGGCCTCGACCTGCTCGGGATCCACAGCATTCAGGCCGGTGAGATAAAGAATCATGCAATAGGCGGTCTGTGGCCACAAGCCGGCGGCGATGATGCCGTATGTGGCGAGGGTCGGGTCGCCGAGTATGTTGACCGAATCAAAGCCGAAGAAGGTTATGATTGCATTGAGAAGTCCTTCGCGGGGCAGGTAGAACCAGGAAAACACGAGACCGACGACAACCTGGCTGAGAACGAAGGGGAAAAAGAAAAGCGACTTGTAAATTCGAATGCCGACAACCGTCTGGTTGAGGAAGAGCGCGATAAACAGGCCGGCGGGAATGGCAAGCAAGTAAAGCACCAGCCATTTCACATTGTTCCAGAGTGACACCTCGAATGCGCGATCGGAAAACAGTTCCTGGTAGTTGCGCATACCCACGAATACGCCCTGTTCCGACAATTCGCCGAGCCCGTTCCACTCGAATGCGGAAATGTAAAAACTCTGCACGATCGGAATGATCACGTAGACGACGAAAAACAGCACGCCAGGCAAAAGAAACAGCAACGGGGTGATTGTCATCCGATTGCGGGCAATCCATCCCCGGGAATCCACCGCCACATTCATGGTGCTTCTCCCTGCGAATCAAGAGGTGTCGACTTGTTGCCGCGGTGCAGACCCAAAAAAGTGTTAGGGTCGGCAGACGTGTGCCCCGCCTTCGCGGGGCACACGGGTCTTGTCACTTGTAAATCCGTTCACGCGAAGATTCCAAGCGGTTCAGGATGTCTTCCAGATGATCGGGGAATACCATGAATTCCTGCAGGCCTTCCATTCCCAAGGCCGCCATTTCAGCCGGAAAATCACGGTCGAAAAACTGCGCAATGCCGCCGGTCGCGTTGTTGGAAAGCATGTCGAAGCCCTGAACGATGAACTCGTCATCCGCGACCGAAGCAGTGGCGTTGATCGGCAGCTGCCCCAGGCCATCCGGACCGTTTATGTCGGTCTGGACATCCGAAGAGGTCACGTACTGAAGGAATGCCTTCGCAGCTTCCACGTTTTCAGCGCCGGAGGCGATGTGAAACGTGTCTGTCGGCGCATCTTCCCCCATCGCGACATCGGCGATTTTCGGGAACTGGTAGAAGTCCAGCTGGTCATCGGTAACACCCGAGCTACGCAAATGCGGAATCGCGAAATTCCCGATCAGGTAGGCTGTTGCCTCGCCGTTGACCACGAAAGTCAGCGCGTCCTGCCAGTTATATGACTGGTGATCGTCGATATAGGCGCCCAAATCGATCAGCCGGCGCCAGTTGGCAAAAGTTTCGCGAACGCGGTCGTCTGTCCAGGCAATTTCTCCGCGGGCCAATTGCATGTGGAAATCGAAACCGTTGGTCCGCATGTTCAGGTAGTCAAACCATCCACCAGCGGTCCAAAGGAATTTCGAGCCAATCGCATAACATCTGCGGCCAGAAGCAATGACCTTTTCACAGTTGGCAATTTCCTCTTCGAAAGTCGACGGCTCGCTCAAGCCCAACTCGTTGAAGATATCCTCGCGGTAGTAGATGCCCCATTGGTAGTAGGTGTAGGGGACGCCCCACTGCTTACCGTCAATGGTCATCGCGCCCTTGACCGCGTCCAGACCTGGCAGGTCGCCGTTGGTGTACATTTCCGTGATGTCCATGAAGAGGCCTGCATTGACATAAGGCGCCATCCGGTTGGCTGCGTACCAGTTCACGACATCCGGCGGATTCGCCGAAAGGGCATTGCGAATCTGGCTCTTCCAGGCCTCGCGGTCGACCACTTCCAGCTCGACGGTCAGATCCGGGTGCAGCGCGTCAAAGTCTGACGCAAGCTTGTTCATGACGGCTCGGGGGCCCGGGTTGGACATATCCGAGATAATGCGAAGAGTGCCGGACAGTCCTTCTGCCCAGGCACCGCTTGCAACACCGGCAATCAATGCCGCGGCAGCAAATGAAGCATGTAGAGTTTTTGACATCTGGATCCTCTCAAGTTCTGTCAACTAAAACTGCAGAATGTGAAACAGAATTTCACTGGTTGAAACTATGATCAGAATTCATTACGTTGTCAACAGCCTCATCAAAATTATTTGCGAGACTGGAAAGCACTGAAATGAACAAGCAGGTCGGCAACGGCAGCACGGTGGGAAAAGCGCTCGCGATTCTTGACCTGGTTGCAGACTTCGAGAAACCGGTCAGATTCAAGGAAATATTCAAACTCAGCCCTTATCCCAAGGCCACGCTATATCGATTTCTTCAGACTCTGACCAAGCAGAACATGCTCCAGTACGATCCGGAGTTGGGAACATACAGCCTTGGCGGACGGCTCGTGCGTCTTGCACATATTGCGTCATTGAGTGCTTCGCTGGCCCCGCTTGCCAAGAAACACACGGAAGCATTGGCCACGGAGACCGGGGAAACCGTTCACCTGGCGCAGATCGATAACGGCCATGTCCTCTTTGTCGACAAGCTCAAGGCCAATCCCCGCGTCGAAACGCTGGCACGAGTCGGCATGGTGGCGCCTGCATATTGCACCGGTGTCGGCAAGGCGATGCTTGCGTTCATGGCTCCCAGGCAGTTGGAACTGGCTCTCCAGAAACAATCCTTTTTCGGCTACACGCCGAACACGAAAAGGTCAGTCAGAAGCGTGAAACAGGAATTGAAGGTCATCCGCAAATGCGGAGTGGCCTATGATCGTGAAGAACACGAAGAGGGAATCATTTCGATTGCCACACCTATTCTCGTACCTACTGGTCGACTCATCGGCGCAATCTCGATCGCGACGTCGACGGCGCGACGATCATTGACCGGGCTGGACAAATTTCGTCCATCCCTTCTGGAAACCTCCAGGAAGATCGGAGAAGAGGCCAAGTTCCTGCAGCTCCAGCCATGAATTCGGAAAGGAATGCTGAATGTCGGGTGTAACACTAAATAATGCCGTCAAACGCTTCGGAAACATACAGGTCATTCACGGCGTTGATCTTGAAATCGGAGAAGGAGAATTCTGTGTCTTCGTTGGCCCTTCGGGTTGCGGCAAGTCCACCCTGCTGAGGATGATCGCCGGGCTTGAGGAAACGTCTGAAGGCAAAATCCAGATTGGCGGGCGTGACGTCACACACGTCGACCCGGCCGACCGTGGCGTTGCCATGGTGTTCCAGACATACGCCCTGTACCCACACATGACAGTGCAGGAGAACATGGGCTTCGGCTTGAAGATGAACGGCGTTGACAAGGCAACCATCAAGTCCAAGGTCGCCGAAGCCAGCGGAATTCTCAAGCTCGACGAATACCTCAGCCGCAAGCCGAAGGCTCTTTCCGGCGGCCAGCGCCAGCGCGTGGCCATCGGCAGGGCCATTGTACGGGGCCCCGAGGTATTCCTGTTCGACGAGCCGCTTTCCAACCTCGACGCCGAGCTTAGGGTCGAAATGCGGGTCGAGATTGCACGGCTGCACGGCGAAATCGGGGCTACGATGATCTATGTGACCCACGACCAGGTCGAAGCGATGACGCTTGCCGACAAGATCGTTGTCCTCCGCGCCGGATATATCGAACAGATCGGTAGCCCAATGGATCTTTACCAGGATCCGGGCAACAAGTTTGTTGCCGGTTTCATCGGTTCGCCGAGCATGAATTTCCTGGCAGGTACGGTCGGTTCCGGGAAGGTCACGATTCCAGCGCTCAACAATGCCGAGATCGCAACCGGCGTGGACCTGCCTGCCGATGGCGATACGGTGACCGTGGGTCTGAGACCCCAGGACCTGTCCGTAAGCCCGGCCGATTCCCCCATTAGGATTGACATCCGGGAGCGTCTCGGAGGAGTTGCCTACGACTACCTTACAACCCCGACCGGGGAACAGATCGTCGTTGAGACCAAGGGCGACGAGGCGATCGTGTCGGGTACCGGAGTCGCCATCGAGTTTGATCCGGCGAGGGCCTTCTTCTTCGACACGGTAAACGAAAAGCGACTTCGCTGAGACGACCGACCAATTGACCGTCGGCTGCGGGAAGCAACACTCCCGGGTTCGGCCTTGAACGTTTTTCTGCCAAGTCCAGGTCCGGAAGATGTCGGTTTTGGCAATCCGATCAGATCGAGGACCTCGTCACGGAGAAGCACGAGGCCATACTTTCTCGGTTATCATTTCATCCGTCCTGTTACGGCCGGTCGCACAGGCAAATCGTGTCGCCGGGAACTTCCCGTTTGAGCCATGGGACGGGGCCTTCGTTGCCGCCAGGATGAAAGTGAGTCCTTGGTCATTCGGGAGTGTCAAGCGAACGACAACAAGAATGTCCGGTCGACAGTGAACACGTTCCTGACGGCAAGATCCGCTCCGTGATCTGACAAAACTGAAGGAGATGCGGGAAGCATCCGTTGTGAATCGCCAAGGGTTTACGGATAGAGGCAACCTCTCTATACGAATTATTTTCGTGATCTATTAGAAAAAGCGCAATAAAACAATGCGGTAAAGGAAAAAAATTCCAAAGCGAGGATTATCGCTCCTTTCAGGGTCCTTTAGACTTCCCTGCACTTGCCTGACATGATGCCGTCAATATTCCTCGAAACATGACGACGACATGGCAGGACTCATGCATCCCCGGCTGATCCGGCCACCCCGGCAGAGCTTCTTTCTCCTCGGTGTCCGAGGGGTGGGCAAGAGTACCTGGGCACGGCAGCAGTTTCCGGACGCACCACGAATTGACCTCCTCGACGAGGCCCGCTACCAGGATTGGATTGCCTTGCCGATCCGTCCCTTTTCGCAGCCGATCCCCAGACGGAGCCGCCGGGAAGCTGGGTGGTGGTCGACGAGATCCAGCGTCTTCCCATTTTGCTCAACGAAGTGCACCGGCACATCGAGGATCGCCAACTCAGATTTGCCCTGCGCGGGTCGAGTGCGCGAAAGCTCAAGGCGTCAACCTGCTTGCCGGCCGCGCGCTGCGCAAGACCAAGCATCCCTTGACCCCCCGGTGAACTAGGTGGCGACTTCGACCTCGATACCGCCCTCGATACGGGAACCATCCCCTTGGACTGGGTCGCGGAAGACCGGCGCCTGGTGCTCGAGAGCTACGTTCGCAACTACTTTGCGGAGAGGTCCGGGCAGAGGTGCTGGTCCGCAACCTTCCGGAGTTCGCACGTTTCCTGCCAATTGCAGCCCTCTATCACGGCCAGATCGTCAACGTTTCAGGAATTGCGCGCGATTGTGGCGTCGTGCGCACGAAGGTGCAGGGCTTCCTGGACATCCTCGAAAACACCTTGCTTGCATTCCGCCTCCCGGCATTTCAGCCGCGGCTGCGGGCACGCGAACGCCACCATCCGAAGCTTTACTGGGTCGACCCGGGCCTGTTCCGCTCAGTGAAAAGGCTCCACGGACCGATTGCGCCCGAGGAACGCGACGCTCTGATGGAAGGCTGGGTCCTGCATCTCCTGAGGGCACACGGCGAAGCGGGCGGGTTGTTCGACGAGTTGCACTACTGGGCACCGCATCCAGCGAACCAGACTGAGGTCGAATTCCTGCTCCGTCGGGGCGACAAACTGGCGGCGATCGAAGTCAAGATCCAGCCCCGCTATCACACCTGCATGTTGCGGGACTGCGAGCGATCGCGGAATTCCCGGAATTGGCGCGACGGGTGCTCATCTATGGCGGCAAGCGGTCTTTCCGGACCAGCGACGGAATCGACGTATGGTCCACTGACCGCCTCCATCAGGCGCTCGCCGGGAACGTCTTTTGATCTTGAGGGCGCGACATTCCAGATGCCCGGGCATCATGATGGTAATCACCTCGAGCATGACCGCAGCCACGGCGCGTGAGGAGAAGACGAAGCTGGAACCCGATCCGGGAACCAGGGGAAGGGCCTGCCAAAGCTGGAATCGCGCAAAACGTCTTTCGAATCGCTTGATTCCGCGCCTGCCACCACCTATAGGGCAAGTTCATTCCCTGCCTGCGGCTCGTGGGACAAAGGGGCGTATAGCTCAGCGGGAGAGCACTTCGTTGACATCGAAGGGGTCACTGGTTCAATCCCAGTTACGCCCACCATATCCCGGGCCAGCCTTTGGTGATCGGCGCGAATACAGGAGAACACCGATGAAAGTCAGGAATTCCCTGAGATCGAGTAAATCGCGCCATCGTGATTGCCGGATCGTCAGGCGCAAGGGACGCGTTTACGTGATCAACAAGACACAGCGCCGTTTCAAGGCGCGTCAGGGCTAAAGTCCCCCACCCCACCGAATTCTCCGGTTCCGAGAAACGGTCCGTTCCGGGTAGTCCGTACGGTTCCTGCACCATTCGGCAGGGACATCCGGGCGCTGGTGCTGACCTCACCAGAAGATCGCCGGAATACACCTGCAAGACAAGCCAGGGATCAAATCGAAACAAGGGCATCCCGGATTGACCTGACAATCGCGCCCAAGTCACCCTTGTCCAGAATCGGGGATGACTTCATGTTCGATCTGTAGGTCAACTCCGTGACAGTCGGCCTTCATCGTCGATCAGGATGACCCGGGACGGGTAGGCAAGACCCCAGCTCCACAGCACGAGAAAGATATCATCGGACCCGGACCCGGCAGCAAAGCTTCGGACCAGCATTCCAACGTAAACCGCTTTGACCAGGCGATCGGCAGAGCCTGGGAGGCGGGAACCGCACCAGCAGCATTTCCGCTTCCCAGACGGGACATGCAAGTTCCGCGGTTTTCACGCTCATGGAATCACAGGAAGTCCTGTTCCGCGCATCAAACACGGGCTCCGCATCGATTCCGTAGGCGCATAGCACGAGCGGTTGCATGGGCCGGCCAAGAGGTTCAGCTTCCCGTATGGCTGTCAGAGGCGAGAGCGAGGTGTAGAGCGACGGGATTCCGGGCCGGTCAAAACGGCCGCCATGACGCCGTGCGCCTTCGCCGGAGAGCGGGTCCCAGGACCACCGCGGATTGTGTGCCCGGTAAACCGTCCCGCGGAACCGCATCACGAAACAGGAAGCTCAGGCATAACCTCCGGCCACGACCCGGTCGAGATAGGAGTGGACCTGGTCTGCCTTGCCGTCGCGGACCAGCAGGTTGGGCGTGGCCCCGCCGAATCCCGGTAGCGGTTCCCCGCGGAACCATGCATAGGCTGCGAGCGTTGACCCGGTCACGGCTTCGACGCGATTCAGGATTTCCAGCATCTGCCTGAGGCGGACCTGAGACTTGCGTGCCCGAATCCGCGATGCGCGCGAAAACGCGTCCTTTCCAAGACCGAGTGTACCGGCAATTTCCGACTTGTTGGTGCGTAGCGCATCTGCGATGAGCACCGGGGAAAAGACGTGATCTTCCACGAATTCCCGAAACTCCATGGCATTTCCTCATGGTTCATCACGTAATTTAGCAATTAATCGCGCAGTTCCATAGCAAAGCAAAAATTTCCATCAACGAACAGGCATCACGACCTGACGAAATGATGACGACAGTGCGCGACCAACTGAAAAAACGACTCTCTTGATGATGCCCTTGCGTCACCAGGGTCGTGGCATTGCTCAAGGGCAAGGTTTCGGACGAGGCGGCAAACCCCGGCGGCCTGGATCATCAGGCCATCCTGCTCCTGAGTCGGTCGACGCGGGCAGGTAAAGCCATGAAAAATTCACCTCGGGGAAGCACGCACCGGATGGTCCGATATCAGGCAACAAGGAAGCGCGCTATCCGCTCAGGCCTGAACGCCGGGGGAGCCAGCGCGAGAAGCTCTCATGACTACAGGCTGTCAACCGGGACTTTCAGGAACGTCCTGCCGTGCTCATCCTTCTCCGGCATGTTCCCGGCCCGCATGTTGACCTGAATCGACGGAATGATCAGTTCAGGCATTGACAAAGTCCGGTCGCGCTCGGTGCGAAGCCTGACGAACTCCTCTCGCGAACGGCCGCCGCCGAAGTGCACGTTCCTTACCTTTTGCTCGCCCACGGTCGTTTCCCAGGCAAATTCGTTGCGTCCCGGCGCCTTGTAATCGTGCCCGACGAAAATCCGCGTGTCATCGGGCAGCGAAAGGATCTTCTGAATCGAATCGAAGAGATCCCCGGCCGAGCCCCCGGGAAAATCCGCCCGCGCAGACCCGAAGTCAGGCATGAACATCGTATCGCCCACGAAGGCCGCATCCCCGATCACATATGTCAGGCACGCCGGGGTATGCCCGGGTGTTTCCAAGACCGAGCATTCCAGCTTTCCGATCCGGAACCTGTCCCCTTCCCGAAACAATCGATCGAACTGGCTGCCATCGCGTTCGAACTCGGTTCCCTCATTGAAGATCTTTCCGAACTTGTCCTGCACAACCGTGACGTTTCCGCCAATTCCGATTTGCCCACCCAGCTGTTGCTGGATGTACGGGGCTGCCGACAAGTGATCGGCGTGAACGTGACTCTCGAGGATCCACTCCAGCTTCAGCCGACGCGACGTGACCGCCTCCACGATCCTGTCCGCTGACGCGGTCGCCGTGCGACCGGATGCGAAATCGAAGTCAAGCACGCTGTCGACAACCGCGCATGAATCCGTTTCACCATCGCAGACGAGGTAGGATACCGTGTTGGTCGCGTCGTCGAAAAATGCCGTCGCTTCCGTTTGCATGCCATCCTCGTGTTCATCGGGTGCGGCATGATTTTCGCAGCCGCGAATTGTTTTCGAACTCGTGGTGCAATAATGCATGTCCTGCCCGAGCGGTGCAATGCCGTCAGGCTGACGCGACCGGTAAGCTGCAACGGTAACGGCGTCCCGACCGTGATCGAGGGCGCTGGCGGGTCGCACCGGAAACTGCCATTTGGGGAAGCGAATTTCGATCATGACACAACGACCGGCGCAAAAAGGCGTATACTCCGCGGTTGCGACACCTGTAACGCCCGACTTCAAACCTGACATGCCGAGGCTTGTCGCTCACTGTCGATGGCTTCTCGCCAACGGGTGCGACGGACTGGCGCCGCTCGGAACGACAGGGGAAGCCAACTCGCTCTCGCTGTCCGACCGGACAAGCCTGATTGCCGGGTTGGTTGAAGCCGGTCTTCCCATGGAACGGGTCATCTTCGGCACCGGATCAACGTCCCTCGGCGACACGGTCACCGTGTCGAGGGCCGCGCTTGACGCTGGCGCCAACGGTCTGCTTATGCTTCCGCCTTTCTACTACCGCCATGCCGGAGAAGACGGCCTTTTCGCCTATTATTCCCATGTGGCCGAGCGGCTCCTGCCTCGGAAACCCAGGATCTTCCTGTACCACATACCTCAGATGTCCATGGTCTCGATCACCGTGACGCTCGCAGCACGTCTGCGCGAGGCGTTTCCCGGCGTATTCGTGGGCATCAAGGACAGCGGAGGCGATTTCAGCCATACACAATCGTTCATCCGGGAGTTCGACGATTTCGAAGCATTCTCCGGAAGCGAGCCGTTGGCGGTCTCCAACCTTGCAGCCGGTGGTTGGGGATGTATTTCGGCAACGACAAATGTCTCCGCTCCGCTCGTTGCGGAACGTCTGGGCGCACGAGACGCCGGCGACCAGGCCGGGCTCGATGATCAGATTGAACGGGTCCGTACGATCATTGCAAACGCAGACACGGTTTCCGGGACAAAATCGGTGCTCGCGCGCCTGAGACAGGATCCTGAATGGAGCCGGACAATCCCGCCGAACTTGAGCCTGGATTCCGCGACAACTGACGCAATCATGGTGCAACTTGCCGCCTGTCGGGACCTGTACTGCGATTTTTCCCGGATTTGAGCCGGAACCCGTTCGACAGCAGCAGAGGTGCAAACGCGCAGCCCGGCTGGCCGAACCGGTCGGACGTGATCAAGCCCCGTCGTAATGCCTTTGATCGTCGATGACCTTTCCGTCGTTGGGTAGGCTTCCCGCGGGCTCAACATGAATCCGCCCGCGCAGCTTCAATGCCTGGCGGACAGTCGCGGGCCAATGGCATTCGGATACGGATTTTTGTCGTTCGGATAAGGAAACCCCCGTGCTTCGGGTGTTTTTCCGGAAGCCGGGGGCTTGATCATGGTCTGGTTCTGTCAGGCTGGTCTTCGCTTCTGCCACTTGCTCCGTGGTTGCCGTGATTCCCGGTTGTAGCTTCGCCCCGGCCTCTCGCGCTGGATGCATCGCGAGAGGCCGGTCATGATCCGCTCGACGGATTGCGCGACCATCTGGCTCTGCCTGAGGAACATGGCCTCGATTTCGCGCCCGGCCAGTCTCATCCCGTTCCTGAAGTTGGTGCGCATGGCTGACTGGTCATCATCATCGCCGGCATCGTGGTTGATGTCATGGTCGCAGCGGTTGGCGAACAGGCGTGCGAGGGCGACCAGCGTGAATGCGGCATAGAGTTCCTGGCGCACGCCGCGCTCGGACTTCGCGTGGAAGCTCTCGATCACGTCCTTTCCGGTCTTGTATCCCTCCTCGACCTGCCAGCGCCCGTGGTAGAGGTCCGAGAGTGCCTGAACGGTGTAACGGCTGTCGTGCAGGGATGTTGCAAGATGATATTCGGTGTCGGCGGCGGTGTGTTTGACCAGGCGGATGCGCAGGCTCTGGCCGCGCAGTTCGGTCGCATCCCTGGGTGCCTTGAGGGTGATGACGCGATCGCCCTGTTCCGAAGCGATGAAGGCGTCGAAGACGGGGTTGGCATTGTTCTGGATGCGGAAGACGAAGTTCAGCTTGCGCAGGTTGTGGAGCAGGGCCATCTCGAAGGACCAGTACCCCCGGTCGTAGACGATGACATCGCCTTCGGCGGCATGGTCGAGATGGGTGAGGGCGGCCGCGCGTTCGTTCTCGTGGCTGAAGAGGTCGAAGTCGACCGCGATGCGGCTGTGCAGCCGGTAGAGGGTGCTGATCATGCCCTGCGGGTAGTGGGCATCGTCGTTCGGGGTGCGGTATCCCGAGCGCAGCAGTTCCCGCGGCAATGTGATCTTCGATCCGTCGACGGCGAAGACGCGGTGTCCCTTCCACAGGGGATCGTCGGGAGCGTGGGCGATGATTTCCCTGTGCAGGGTCTTGAAGGCGGCTTCGTCAAGCTTCTCGCGCGCCTCGCTGGCCGAGGACGCCGCCGGCGGTTCGTCCTGCGGCAGGGCGATGTCGGACTGCTGGCATTGTTCCCAAAGCTCGCAGAGCGTCGCACGGTAGCCCTGCCGGCGCGGGGCGACGACCAGGCGGAAGACGAACAGCATGATCAACAGGGTGGAGAACACGCGGCGGCGCTTCTGCCAGCGCGCATCCTCACGCTCCGCCACGGCGGTGGCGGCGGCGACCAGCATCTCCCACTGCCGGGTGAAACGGCGGTCGCTGCCGCCCGAGCGCCCGCGTTCGGCCCGGCTCGGCGGTTTCGCAGGCCGTGCCGCGTTGCGTTCGCCGCGCAGGATCCCCTTGCTGTCCGCGCACAGCGGGAGCACGTAGACACCCTTGATGGACTTGCCCTTGTCACCGCCGGTCGCACCGATGCGTTCCCAGTTGGCGGCACGGTAGCAGGTGGCCCTGAAGCGGTCCTCCTCGACGAAGGTCTCGCACAGGACCGGCCTGTAGCCATGCAGGTCCTGCCAGTCGTCGCCCAGGCGCCGCATCGCCAGTGACAGACCACAGGAGGCAAGGTTCTTCGAATTCACCCAGGGAAACACCAACCATCGCGAATTGGTCACCACGAGGTGGCGGTTGCGGTCCCGGGTCCGGTCGTTCCATCCGATCCAGCGTTCCCGGCACGGCAGCGACCTGGCCGACGCATCGAACAGGAGGCAGCCCAGCCTGCGGCCCCGGCAATCCGTCAGGAAGTAGCGGATATGCGCCCCATAGGGGCGGCGGTAGCCGAGATAATGGTGACGGTCGACGAAGGCGTTCCACAACTGGCGCCCCTCGGTGTCCGTGACCACCTCCAGGCCCAGGGGTTGCAACTCCTTGAGTGGCGCTGAAATCAGCGGCGCGGGGTCCGATGCCGAACTCCAGACCGGCTTGCTGCTGTTCGCCCGGACCATGTTCTGCCGCTTCTCCGGCAGGCGCAGGATGCCGTGCTGCTCGAGATGCTCCAGCATTCCCATGCAGGCTCCCACCTTGTAGTCGCCCTTGGCCGTCACCCAGTCGAGATGCTCGCAGATGATCTTGCACAATTCGTTGCGGCTTTCGTTCGGCAACTGCTCGACCGTCTCCTGGACTTCGGCGATCTGGCGCCGGGTGAGCCGGCGGCCGGAGAATGTGGTCGATTGCAGGGCGGTGATTCGTGGATCAATCGCATGTGCTCCAGAGTGACGAGCACAGCATGCATATTTGCGATCGCTTGATAACCCCCCCCCCCTCCGAGAAAAATCTTGCCGGTGGATTTGTGCCGTTAAATCAGGCCGATAACAGCGGACGGAAAACCCCGATCACACCCTGAGGACATTTGAATGCCATTGAGTCGCGGAGACCCGCCCCGTATCGATGTTGCCTGCTTCGGACTCGATGTGGACATCCAGCGAATCCTGTTCGTTAGCCCGCCCGACGACCACCCGGGCACGGATGATTTTCGGATGCCTTTGAACCTGCCGCGCCATCTACCTGCCGCGCCATCTATTCCGGACGGACGACCAGGCCCCTGACCTCGGTCGTCTGGTCGGCACGCACTTTCCAGCCGTTGATCCGCATGTTGGTTCGCCCGCATGGGCTTTCGCCGGGCATGACGGAAGACAGGTCTCCGGTCGCAAGCCGGATCAGGGGATAGTCCCGGTTGAGTGTCGTAACCAAGACTTCGCCGACCTCGCCGTCCGCCACCGGATTCCCTGTCCCCGGCGTCACGATTTCGACAACGAACCCTTCATCAACGATCAGGCCCTACGTCGCAGGGCTCTCGTAGGCGACGTTCTCGAGATCTGCGGTCCCGTAGAATTGAAGACAGAGAATTCCCCGATCGGCGTATTCCTGGCGCAAGCTTGCGAACAGGGCGCCACCGCCGACGGCGGCCCGGCGAATTCGCCCGAGGTCCAGGCCGAGTTCATCGCCCTTGTCCAGGATCACTTTGAGGAAGTCAGGGGTTCCCGCATAGGCAGTGACACCGATACAGGCCGCAGCAGACCGAGGTTGTTCTTCAGCGGTCCGTACACGAGCAAACCTCCGAGCCAGTACAGAAACCTCTGCCCGGCCGAGGCTTGGCGTCCTTCCAGAAGATCCGCACCGACCTGGTGCGCGAGCTCCATGAAATACCGGAACATGCGCCGCTTCAGCCGGCTCGCATCCTCCATCCGAATCATGACGTTGGTCAGCATCTGCTCGAAAATCCGCAGCGGAGCAAAGAAGTAGCTCGGGCCGACTTCCCTGAGATCCTGGTGCATCGTTTCGTCGCATTCAGGCAGGCAACGCAGAAACCGCTCCAGTAGGCCTGTCCGATAGAGAATATGAAGTCCCCCACCCAGGCCATCGGCAGGTAGGCAAGAGCCGAATCAGATGAACTCAGCCCGTCAAACGCACATGTGTTCCGCGACGTTTCGATGATGTTTCGGTTTGAAAGGACGACTCCCTTGGGACGACCTGTTGTGCCCGAGGTATTCAGCATCACGCATGCGTTATCGCTGCCCTGGCATGACATGCGTCGCAGATGCTCCGATGAAACCTCGCTTCCGCTTGAACGGCCGATTTCCTCGACCTCGCTATATTCATGCAAGCGGGACCTGTCGTACTTTCGCAAACCTCTCGGGTCGAGATAGATCACCTGCTCCAAATCAGGCAGGCCGTCTTGTGACTGCCTCATGACTGAGCAACAAACGCAGCATTTCAGTCTTTCCGCACTGAACAAACCAGGAGCATCCCGTAAGGCGCAATACGTGGATGACGGCGACACACCTGTCGAGACGCGAGAAGTTCACCTCCCAAACCATCCGACACTGGATCGAGGGGCGCCATCAACCATGCGAGCGGACACCCGGCGGACATGACAGGGTCCGGGTTCCCGTCGAACCCGACACGATCCTCGACGCCCGTGCTTCCAGCGCCAGGCAGCTCTCCTCCCTCGACACCGGGGAACGGCTCCCGCGCGCCCGGCATCCCGACGGACGGGTTGTCCGTGACACTGGATCCGGAGTCGATTTCAGGCGACGAGGCCTTGTCGCCCGACTGGAACGCGCATTGCGCGGAGAGGCAGTCCATGTGGTGGCTGCCACACCGGACCGCATCACCCGCTCGGGCTGCCCCCTCATCAGGCACGTCATCGAACTTTCGGGAGGAGGCAGCGAGCTTCCGGAAGAGGACGATCTCACCGACCAGTTCGACGTCCGTTGCCTCGTTGCATGGATCACTTCCTTCTGCCACGCCCGCCATGGGAAGCGTTCCGGTCAAGGGCACGAGGAAGATCAGGGCCTGCCCGAAGGACCCTGAGCTGCTGCATGAGCTGGTCCGCCAGCAGCGCCGCGCCGACAACCTTGCCATCGCCTGCTTCATCGAGGCCGACCGCGGCCTCGTGGACCCGAATGGCCCGGACCTCCGGCAGATTGTCCTGCGGTCCACGATCCGCGCCTTCGTGCGTTCGGAGGTTGAGGAGCGCGGTGGTGTGTTCCGCTCCGCCGACTGCGACGAGGCGGTGAACGCGGCGTTCCGAACCCGGGATGCGGTGATCCGGCGGCGGAAGGACGGCGAACGCTGCGGCTTCTCGTTCCGCAGCATCAGGGACATACGGCAGCGCATTGCCGTCCAGAAACTCTCCGGCGCGTTCGTCGCCCGGAACTTCGACCTGGCCGAAGCCATGCCCGGCGAGGCGTGGGGGAAGCTGACGACCATCGTGCTTGAGCGGGGGCAGTGGTTCATCTGCGCTCGGAAGCACATCACCACGGTTGGGCAGGACGAAATCCAGCTCCGCTCCATCGTGGCCCTCGACCCCGGCGTGCGGACCTTCGTGACCGCATACGCGGTGAAGCACGCTGCCAGCTACGGCGACGGCTTCCATGCCGAAAGGGTGTTTCCGCTCCTGCTGAGGCTCGACCGCCTGGTCGGCCAACGCGCGAAGGCGAGGCACGGGGACTGGAAGCGCCACGATCAGAAGCGGATCGACAGGCTCGCGATCCGCATCCGCAACCTGGTCGATGACCTGCACCGTCGGGTTGCCTGTGATCTCGTTCGGGCCTTCGACGTGATCCTGCTGCCGTCCTTCGGGACGAAGGAAATGAGCGCGAAGTCCGAGCGCAAGATCAGGACGAGGACCGTGCGCTCGATGCCGGGCCTGGCGCATTACCGGTTCAGGCAGAAGCTGGCCTGGATGTGCCGGAAATACGGCAAGAGGCTCATCATCGCCAACGAGGCCTATACCAGCAGGACCCGTTCATGGGACGGCTTTGTCGCGCAGGAGCCTGGCGGCTCGAAGACGGTCTCGGATGGCACCATCATCGTTGAGCGGGACATGAACGGCGCACGGGGCATCATGCTGCGCGCGCTCTACGGCAACCTGGGCCGTTTCCAGGCGGCAGGCGCAGATGTCGCGCTCGTTGCGGAATAAATCAAGTGAAGAATCTTGTCGACCTGTTCCTGCTCGCCCGCAATGGCGAACCTGGCCGAACAATGCGAAAGCACATAGGCCATCTCGTCTGCGACTGAATCCTGGTACACGGGTACGGGTACACCTCCAGCCGACTGGATCGCCACCATTGCCATGTACAACCGGGGTCGGTTGCGACCGGCAATGCCGACATGATCGCCCTCTTCCAGTCCGATCTGTATCAGCCAGCGCGCCAGCGCGTTCACTTCTTCGGCGGTCTCGGCCCAACTCCAGGACTGCCAGATTCCGAACCCCTTTTCCCGATAGGCCGGACCGTCCGGGTTTCGTGCGGCGTTTCGCGCCAACAGCTTCGGAATCGTGTCGAGTGTGGTGTCGGAAGCACTGGACGCGACCTGGGCACATACCCCCTTGTCGTCAGTCGCGACGGTTCCCCTCGCGGAGAGCACCGATGTGACATCAACGGCTAAAGCGTCCTTCTAATGTGCGTGCACGGTTTTCTCAAGGGCGCGCGGGAAGAAGAAGTGGATGTAATCCGGTTTCCCGTCGACGGGAACCACCCTCGAACGGAATTACGATGTATCCGTATTCGTATTGGACAGCCGCGCGATTTCTTCCTTGATCCGCAGTTTTTGTTTCTTCAGTGCCACGACCTCCAAATGTTCGTATCCCGGTCGCCGTTCGAGGGCTTCAATTTCACTCGACAGTATTTCGTGTTGTTTCTTGAGTTCGGCGAGATCAGGACTCGTTTTCATCGGGTTTCTCCAAAGATCAGGGTCACGTTTAGCTTCAGTATTCCATCATATATTCAAATCGATGTCACCCGTTGCGCCGCACGATTTCGCTGTTCGCCTTCAACCAAATTCCGGGGCATGTATAGCCAGTCACCCTGGCCGGTGTCGCCGGATGCCGAGATCATCGTGCATCGGACAGTGCAGCGCCGGGCTGGAACACGTGCGCCGGTGTCAGAACTGCCGAAACAGAACCGTAATTGCAGTTCGCACGATCATGCGCTCCTCGCATGCAAGGACAGGGCCTCCTTCGGTCTTTCGGGAAACACCGGTCTTGATTTCGGCAAACCCTGATCTCAAGGTCAAGGACGGGACAACCGGCAGGAACGGAACTCCAGCATGCCGAAGCCGTCGCCGGTGCCGTTGTTTGGGGCCGAACCGACCCGGTATCCGGGTGAGATTTCGTCTTTCCGATCTCTTTCATCAACGCCCTCAAGCGGACGTTGGCGGCACCATGGGAACTGCTGGCAATCTCCTCGACATCCGGCAGTGACTTGCGCCGCACACGACGTCTTAACTGGAGCTACATGCACATTATGGCGCATAATCGGCCCGAATTCATACATGATCTTGCCCAAAAGAAAAATGACGGCTGGACGCGCGCTCAACCTCTTGTGGACCGGGAAACCGTGCAATAATGGATGGATGGAATTGCGAATTCCAGCGATTCGACATGGTCGGCAAACGCCGCGGTCCCGCGGGCCGTGGCTCCCCTGCGACGGGGTTGTTTTTTGCCGGTCCCGAGACAGTTCATGTGTGGGCATCAGCCATTGATGATCGAGTAAGGAAACGGTCATGGCCCAGAGAAGACGCGGCCGGAAGCGACGCAAACCGAAGCCGTTTGGCAAGACGCCACCTGACAAGCTGCTGGCGCAGGCAAGACGGTTCCTCGATGCCAGGGACGCCCGTAGTGCCATCGAACGCCTGAAGCAGGTGCCGGAAGGAGGCGACCATTCGGTTGAGAGGTCGATACTCTTCTTCGCTGCCCTGAAACACCGTGCACGTGAATTGGCCGATAGCGGTCAGGCCAGGCAAGCGGCCAGCATGCGCGCACGGGCCGTTCAACAACGGGAATCCGTTTCTATCGAGGCGTTGGGTGAAGAAGACCTGTTACGATTTCTCCGGCACCTGGATACATCCGAGGCCGTTGCGACCTATGCGGCCTACGCAACAACCGGGCCACCGATTGCACGTGCCGAACGGATGTTGGCGGATCGGTTGATTGTCCGGCAATGCTGGGATTCGCTTGAATGTCTCGACGGCAGCCACGCGCTTCGGCGAGACGCTGACCTCGTCATGGCCAACATCGAGGCAATGGAAGCCGGGGAGTGGAAACGCGCCAGCGACGGTCTGGGCGGTCTGAATCGTCGATCGCCGTTTGCTGCGTGGCGCGTGTTCTGCACGGCCATGGCGTGTTTCGGCGCCGGCGATGACAAGGGTCTGCTCCGGGTCCTGGCATTCATGCCGGACGACTTCGTTCTTTCCGACACTGTCTCCGAACTGAAATATGCATGCGGGGCCTGCGACAAGGGTGGCCCGGCAAAGGTGCAATGGACGCTTGGGACCGAACGAGCGAAGATCGTCAGGCTGGGCGAGGAGCTGCGCAAGGCCTTTCTCGACCGTGCGCACCAACGTGTCATCGAAAGAGCCATGACCCGCCTGGCGAATGCCGTCTCTCCGGACGATCCTCTTCCCGCCCTGGTTGATCTCGTACAGATCGCGGGCCTTGCCACCGACCGATTCCTTCTCGAAATGTACGACGTCGCGGTTCTCGCCAAGAAACTCGTTCCCAGAAAACGCGTTGCTGGCCTGCTCGCCAGGATCAGGCTCAACCTCCAGGAATATGGGCCGGACCGCTGGGATCCCGGTGTGGCGACAATCCTCCTCCAACACCTGTCGACGGAGTTCCCGGCGGCTGACGATCAGCGGCTGGCCCGGGGCCGAATTCTCGAGGCCGTGGCACGGAAAGGCAAGCGAAGCGGTTACTCGGATTACCTGCCCCCATTGATGGGAAGCAGGCTCACCAATCTCCTGAATGGCCGCAATGCCGGGAAGGCGACGACGTTGGCCGACGTGATGGAGGCGAGTCTCGAGGCCGATCCCGCCAATCGGGAAGGCTATCGTTTCCTCCTGGAGTTGTTGAGGCAATGCCGGGAGCCAAAGGACCGGCAGCGGCGCATCCTCTATGCAATGGCGACACAGTTCCCCGATGACGCCGAGCCCTGGCTGGATCTGACCACGCTTCACTTCTCCCGGAATGCCTACCGGCAGGCAGAAAAGACCTTGGCCGAAGCTCGCCGACTCGCGCCCCACGACGAGCGCATTATCGATCTTCAGGCGGCGGGGTTTCTCAAGTCGTCGGATCAAAGCCGCAAGAACAACCGTTTTGAGATCGCGGACCGGGATCTCAAACTTGCCGAAGCATTGGACCGCCCCAAATTCAGAGGGATCCTGATCGCGAAACGGCTTCTATTGACGATCGTGTCGTCTGACCGGGACCCAGCCGTAGCCACCGCCGCCTTCCTGGATGGACTTTCCCCAACCGTGCAAATCAGGACCCTGGCCCTGTTGATGAACGAATTTGACGCCAACCGTCAAATTAAGAACGTGACGGACGATATGCGCGACGCCGCGCGTGAACTTCTGGCGTTCAAGGCTCCCGAAATCGAGACACTTGATGCGGACGAGGCCGCCAGCCTGATCGCACCGCTGCCCGGCGATCTCGGTATCTTCTACGATGATCTCCATATTGCTCCGTTCCTGTCCGACTGGCTGGGCATGATCCTAGACAGACAGGACGATGAGGGGCTTCCTGGCGTCCTCGACATTTTGATGGAATGCGAAAAGTGGGACTCCGTGCGTGCGGAGATCAATCGCCGATTTTCCGGTGCAGAAAGTGACAAGCGGGATCAGCTGCTTCTCCTGTACCTAGCGGTCATTCGCTACAAGGAAGGTGACGACTTCGATACCAGGCGAATCGTTGACGCAGTCGAAACGGCCCCAGCATCTGACCGTGAAAGGATGCGGGCCGGCGCGGCGCGGCTTGCGCCCCACACGACGGGAATGGTGCGGGAAGCACTGCATACGTTTGACTTCAGCCGTCTTGACCTTCCGTTGCCGAATTTCGATCCCGACGGGCCGCCGCCTTTTCTGCAGGAAATGCAGGAAGAGGGGCACGACTTTGATCCGGACCCGTCCGAAGATTGGCCGGGTCTCGATCAAATGGCACAGGACGAGGTGTCATTGATCATGCTCATGGGCGCTCTGCATGAAGGGTTGGGCGCGGGATTGCCGTGGGAGTCACGGCAAGTTTCCCCGTTTGATGGCGAAGCGCAGCAGGAACTGAGCGCACTGGAGTCACTGATCGACCAAACGAAACTGCGCGACCATCCGAATTCTTCACTCCGGAAGATAGCCGAGATTCTGAGAGAGGTTCCGGAGATCCGGAACAATCTGGAACAGACAGCCCGGAAATGCGAAGAGGCCGGTCTTCGCGGAGAGATGTCGCATGAGGCTCGTATCTTCCTGTTTCCCCGCCCATTCGGGCATCCCCAGCGCCGACTTTTCTGAGGAATCCTTTTGATGCTGGCTCACTATCAGACTTTGGGACTCTCACCCTCAGCCTCTGCACAGGATGTTCGCCAACGATATCTGGCGTTGATCCGAGCGCATCCACCGAGCCGGGAGCCGGAGTACAGCCAAAAGATCGTCGCGGCTTATGAGGCACTGAAGGACGATCGTTCGCGCATTGATACGGCGTTGTTCGGGCTGGCGCGGAGCGGCGATTTTGAGTTGGCACTCGATGAATTGGTGCGGGCTCGACCTCAAAAGCGATTGTCTCCGGGTTTGGAAAAGCTCATCGCGGCAGAAGGTGCCGACGATGAATGAACGGAGCGATGAGCGAAGAGCCCGGATCCTCGCAGATTTCAGTCGATGGCTCGATGAACTGCCTAAGGGGCCGGGGAACGGCGGCGAGGTCGACCAACCAGACCCCGACCTGCGGGACATCTTTGCCGAAATGGCGGCATTGCGCCAGGAAGTTCGGATACAGAACCGCGAACAATCGAAAGCCGGGCGCGAGCTCGCGCAGGCAGCGGACCGCTACGACACCATGTGCGCACTGATGAAGCGCCAATCAGAAGAACTGGCGGCATTCGAAAAGCGGATTTCGCGTCGATCCGAGAACACATGCCTGCGCACCTTTCTCGAAGTTCGCGACGCTCTTGACCGTGGCCTCGAGGCCGCGATGGAGTTGCGCGATCGACACGGACTGTTCCGACGCCCGCCACGAGGCATTCGTGGTGTCACGGAAGGTTATGAGATTGCGATACGGAAATTCGACCGCATGCTGTCGCAATTCGGTGTGCAGCGACTCCGGACCACGGGCCAGCCCTTCGATGCGCGCACCATGCGGGCGATGGAGACTCGCCACGACAGGGCGACCGAAAGCGGGGTCGTGGTCGGGGAATTGCTCAGCGGATTTGTCCGTGATGGCGAGGTCTTGCGGCTCGCCGACGTAGCAGTAAACAGAACAGACACACAGGAGTGAAATGAATGGAATCAGATACGGTCATCGGGATCGACCTCGGTACGACAAACTCCGAGGTTGCCATACTCCAGGATGGAATACCTGAGGTCGTTCTGGAGGATGGCGATGCCCGTTTGCCTTCCTGCGTCGGAGTTGATGAATCGGGCACAGTCATCGTCGGGCATCAGGCCCGCAATCAGTGGGCCATTGCTCCTGAACGGACCGTACTCTCAATCAAGCGGTTGATGGGTTCCGATGAACGCGTATCCATGGGCTCGGAACAGTATTCACCGCAAGAGATTTCGGCCTTCATCCTCAAGGCGTTGAAGGCGCGGGCGGAACGTGCCCTGGGTCATGACGTCGAGAAGGCCGTCATCACAGTACCTGCATACTTCACTGACGCACAGCGGCAGGCGACGCGGGAAGCCGGCGAGATCGCGGGGCTGGAAGTCGTGCGAATCATTAACGAACCGACGGCGGCTGCACTCGGTTACGAGAACGAAGGCCAAAGCACGATTCTGGTTTACGACCTTGGCGGAGGAACCTTTGACGTTTCGGTGGTATCCATAGAGGACGGCGTGGTCGAGGTTCTTGCCTCTACCGGCGACAATCACCTGGGCGGAGACGACTTCGACAAGATTATTGCCGATCGCCTCAATGACCACATCACGAACGAACTCGGGATCGAAGGCGGTCACGAGGACAGTGTCCTGCAGGCGCGGTTGCGGCGCGCGGCCGAGACAGCGAAGATCGAACTCTCTAACCAACCCTACGTCATGGTTGAGGAAGACCATATCGCGAAGGTAGCCGGAGAGGCCAGGCATCTCTCCTGCGAGTTGAGCCGCTCCGATTTCGAGGATGACCTGGAAGAGTTGCTCGGGCGGACGATGAAGGCGGTGACCACGGCCCTGAATGACGCCGATGTGCGCCCGAGTCAAATCGATCGCATCCTTTTGGTGGGCGGCTCGACGCATATTCCGTACATCGCGCGATTGCTGTCGGAAAGGCTGGGGCAGGAGCCCCATGGAGAGGTCGATCCGGACCTGTGTGTCGCACTCGGAGCCGGTGTCCAGGCCGGAATCGAAATGGGTCAGGACATGCGTGCCGTGCTGGTCGACATCACGCCATATACGTTCGGGACCAGTTCGGTGGGCGAACTCTACGGCATGCCATACGCACACGAGTTCATTCCAATCATCCGGCGAAATACCAAGCTCCCGGCAACCCGGACTGAAGCATTCTTCGCCATGTCCGAGATTCAGGAGGCAATTGAGATCAGGGTCTATCAAGGCGAAGACCGGGACGCGCTGAAAAACGTGAAGATCGGTTCGTTCCGCATCGACGGCTTGAACCGAACCGAGGAAGCCTACGATCAGGGACTGCTTTTCACCTATCATCTGGACCTCGACGGCATGCTCAAGGTCCATGCAGTGGAACGGGCCACCGGGCGCGAGATTCGCGGCGTCATCGAAAACGCCATGGGACATGTCACCGGCGAGAATCTCGCCGCCTCGAAGGCACGGGTCCAAGAGCTCTGGAAAGGAAGTGAAACTGTCGGCATACCCGCCCCTGACGCGCCGGACGGCGGCGCGATTTCACAGGCTGTTCCCACAGAGATCCGGGACACCCTGGCCAGGGCCAAGCGAACCCTCGAGAACGCCCCGGAAGAAGACAAGGATGAGATTCAGTCGCTGGTCGAGCAATTGTCCGCTGCGTCAACCGAAGGTCGCGACGAAGATGTCGCCATGATCAGACGCAACCTGGACGAAGTCCTCTTCTTCCTGGAGTAGGCGCATGCGCCTCTGTCCGACCTGCGGTGCAAAGCACATCGACGGACCTTACTGCCGTCGCTGTCGAACAGACTTGCAGCAGGTGGTTGGCGTTGAGCAAGCTGCGGTTCGAGCGCGAAAACAGGCCTCCCGCGCACTCGCAAGGGGCCACCGCCACAAGGCAAGGGCCTTCGCGGAAAAGGCTTGCAGACTTCACCGTTCCGATACGTCCATTACCATCCGCGCGCTGGTCGCACTCGCAGACAGTGAATTCGATCTCGCACTCCGACTTTGGCTGGAAATCGAGAAAAACCGCACCACGTGACGCCAAGGATCACGTCTCCTGACTCATATACCGGGCTTCATGGTTCAAATCGGCAGGTTTCGGCCATGCATTTGGGGACATGCCAGATTGACTGGGTGAACCCGGCGGTGGCGACTTTGCCGGGGAATCCTGACATTTCCTCAAACTGGTGATACCGAATCGAACCCGCACTCAATTTCGTCGCGGGTCGTGACTCGGCGAACACGTCATTGGCCGTGTTCAGACCTGCATCCGATCGCCGAAGCCGGGACCCGCCGCCGACTTGCCAATGCAGATTCAACACCGCGCCTTGACCAAACGTACCAAGACCACGGGAGCCGGAAACACCTGGATATGGCCATCCAGGACCTTTCGATGATCACAACGTCGGGACACGACGGTTCCGGTCGTCGCGGACCAGGCAGCGAACGCCGTGCACGCGTTGGCCCCGACGACGATCATCGGTCAAGCGACGGCGAACCTGTTCACGGTCCTTTCGGGTCAAAGCGGACGGAGAATCTCGACCAGCACGGAAACTGTCAAAGGGACGGGCGAGATTACAGGTTGATCTCGCAGCCTTCGCGCAGGATTCGGCGGGCCTCGGGGGAATGAGACTCCCTGTCGTTCACATGTATGCGACCCTGATGGACGATAAACGGAGGGAGCAGCTTGTCGGGAGATTTCGCGCCTTTCCGGGCGCGAACCAGGACCCGGTTGGCCGGGCGGCCTTCGCGCGAAGCGATCGGCAAAACCCTGATGTCACCGGCGAACCGGCTCAGTGCCGCAAGAATCCCGCTCAGCCGGGCGGCCTGGTGTACGATCGTCATGTACCCCCCCGGTTTCAGCCTCCGGGCACCGAATGAAAGCCAGTCGGCCAAGTTCAACCCCTCGTTGACTGCGATGTCCTTGCCGGCATCTGCCGGGGATGACGCGGTCCCCGCCTCAAAAAAAGGCGGGTTCGACATGACGTGGTCGAAGCTCCGGGCCACGAGTTCTGCGGGCATCGAACCCACATCGCCGGCTATGACCGAAACGGGAATTGCGTTCAGACGGGCGTTCTCCCTGGCCAAGGCTGCGTAAGCCGGTTGCACTTCGAGGCCGAAAATCTCCAATCCACGGACTCGCCGGCCTAGACACAGGCTGGCGACTCCCGTCCCGCAGCCGAGATCGAGTACCGATTCGCCGGCACTGGCGGGTACGGCTGCCGCGAGGAAAACGGAATCAGGAGATGCGCGAAAACCCGACACGGGTTGCAGGGCCCGAATGCGCCCGTTGAGAAAGGCGTCCATGCTGGTTGCCATTCCACCAGCCATCTAGTCGGCGGGTACGTCGATATCGTTATCCCGAAGAATTGCCCTCGCAAGGAAATAGTCCCGGTCGCTAACCATGATCCGCCTGGGCATGATTCCGATCGAACCCTCGAGAATGCTCATGTGGACGTCCATCGTGAAGCATTCTATACCTTCGCCGGTCAGAAGCGCCTCTGAAAAGGCGATGATTGTCAGATCATTGGTACGCAGCAACTCTCGCATGCCGGAGCAATACCGGACTGGCATGGGACTTGTCGAGACTGTCGCGATTGCTCCTCCGGGTAGGTCAGAATGGGTTCGCCAATGTCGATACCAAGCATGTTGCGGACTGGAGTCAGCCCTGAACCAGTCGAGCGCCTGGGATTGATCCTTGCCGACGATCTTGCCGCGGTCGACCAGGTCATCCGCGATCGGATGAAATCCCGGAATGCACCTCGGGTCGAGGACGTGGCCGCCCATTTATTCGACGGCGGCGGGAAACGGTTGAGGCCGATGCTTACCCTGGCTGCGGCACGATTGTGCGGTTACACGGGCAATTCCCACATCGGACTGGCAGCGACGGTCGAGTTGATTCACACGGCCACGCTTCTGCACGATGACGTGGTCGATGAAAGCCAGCGCCGGCGCGGCCGCCCGACCGCCAACCTGCTGTGGGACAACAAGTCCTCGGTTCTGGTCGGTGATTATCTTTTTTCGCGCTCGTTCCAGCTCATGGTCGAGACCGGTTCAATTCGGGTCCTTGACGTCCTCGCCAATGCTGCTGCAACCATAGCAGAGGGCGAGGTTCTGCAGCTGACCGCGAGTCGTAGCCTGGCCACGGACGAAGCTACCTACCTGAAGGTCATCCGCGGAAAGACCGCCGCCCTGTTTTCTGCCGCGGCTGAAGTCGGCGCCATCATCGCCGGAGCCTCCGATGGCGTCGTCGCCGGGTTTCGCGACTTCGGGCTTGCATTCGGCATCAGTTTTCAGATCACTGACGATATTCTCGACTATCGTGGACATTCCGGCGGTTTTCGAAAAAACGTTGGCGACGACTTTCGCGAAAGCAAGCTCACGCTCCCGGTGATCAAGGCCGTTGCAGAGGGAACCCCGGAAGAGATCATATTCTGGAAACGGGTCATCGAACTCGGTCAGCCCGGCGATGGCGATTTTTCCACGGCGCTGCAGATTCTGGAACGTCGTGGCAGTCTCGGTCACGCACGTTCCGACGCCGTGGAGTGGTCTGACAAGGCAAAGCTCGCGCTGTCGTCAGTCCCGGAGTCGGAATTCGGAATCCGCAGCCTGCTCATGGGTCTTGCCGAACGCTCCGTTTCGCGCCTGAACTGATCGCCCTTCATGACTCCGGCGCACTCCGGCACACAACTCTCGCACCAATCATCTGGCCAGTGCGCTCAACCACGTTCCCCTTTTCGGGCAGGAGGTTGCGGCGGCATGTTTCGGGGTGCGGGCCGTACTGGTGCAGTTCTCACGATCGCGGTCCGTTGACGATGGTCGCACGGACCCACCAATCCGCCCGTCCTTTCTGGATCTCCGACCGCGCAGCCCTCGCCGCTTTCCGATCGGTGTAGACGCCAAAACAGGTCGCGCCCGACCCCGTCATTCGAACGAGGCCGGCACCTGTCGCCCGCAACGCCCGCTTGACGTCAATGATTGACGGCTCCAGCCGGGCGGCAACGGTCTCCAGGTCGTTCCGGAGGCAGCCCAACCATTCGACAGCGTCCGCCAGATTCAGGTTCCGGGAAGGTGGAACAGCCTGGTCCCCGGCGGAACCGCAAACAACGTTTGCCCCGAAAACCAGTGACGTGTGGACACGCCGTCCGGGGTTGACAAGGACGACCGGAAACGGCGGAAGGCTAGTCACGGGCTCGATGATCTCTCCTGTTCCGCGAACCCGTGCGGTCACGCTCTCCATGCACACCGGAACATCGGCTCCGAGGAATTCCGTTTCTGCGGCCGGGGGGACAGGTACGTTCCAGAGACGCGCAAGCCCCCGGACCGCGGCAGCCGCGTCGGCTGATCCACCGCCCATGCCCGACGCAACAGGGAGCGATTTTTCGAGCGTAATCGTCGCACCTGCCGATCGCTTGAACCATCGAGCTGCGCGAACGACAAGATTGTCGTCCTGGTCATCCGGCAGCGCCAACGAGAAACGACCGCACGCGACCAGGGACAATTCCCCTGCGTGCCTGAATTCGAGTGAATCGCCTATATCTGCAAACGCGACCAGGCTGTCGAGCAGGTGGTATCCGTCGTGCCGCTGCCCGACGACATGCAAGGACAGGTTGATCTTGGCAAGCGCCCGCTCACTGATTGCCATTGCCAGTCAAGGTAGAGGCCTGTTCCTCTTCAAGAACCATGTCCAGCCCGACAACCAGTTTGCGGCGGATTCTGTCCGCGTCCTTTTCTTCGGCTCCGAAAGTCAGCGCACGCCTCCATTGGGCCTCGGCCTCCCTCCTGCGATCGACCATCCAGTACGCGTCTCCAAGGTGGTCATTGATGACCGGTTCGGCAGGATCGAGTTCGGCGGCACGTTCGAGGGTGTTGACCGCTTCTTCGTACATTCCCTGACGGTAGAACACCCATCCCAGGCTATCCAGGATGAAACCGTCATTCGGCCGTCGCTCCACTGCGCTCTCGACCATCGCGCGGGCTTCGTCGAGTTTGACACCCATGTCGGCAAGGCTGTAGCCCAGGTAATTGAGCACGAGAGGTTGTTCCGGCGACAGTGACAACGAAAACCGGAAGTCGGCCTCGGCCTCTTCCCAACGGCCGGTGCGTTCATAGGTAATGCCGCGGGCGTAATACAAAAACCAGCTGTTTTGTCCCGGGTTCCGGATCAGATCGGCCGCCGCATTGTAGGCATGTGTCGCTTCACCGTAGCGTTCTTCGCTTCGAAGCGCATCTCCAAGCGTTGCGTGGACACGCCTGATGTCCGGATACACTTCAGCCATTTTCCTGAGTTCCGCGATTGCACCTTCGGCATCGCCGGATTCCAGCATGACGTCCGAAATACCTATCTGGGCATCAAGGAAAAGCGGGTCGTCGTCACCGATGCCTTCAAAGGCCTTGGCAGCCTGCTCGTACTGCCCGAAATCCAGAAAGATATTTCCGACCCTAAGGGTTGATTCGGTAAAGTCCGGTCTCATGTATTCAGCGAGCCTGGCATGCGCCATTTCGAAATGGTTCGGGCGCCGACTCGGGAATTGCGTTGCCACGAGGTAGAGAACCTCGGTGATTCCATCCGCAGGGCTGCGAATGAAGTTGAACTCAAATGGCGGTCCGGCCTCGACCCGCTCAATCAATGCCGTGAGATTCGTGAGACCGGAGGCCGGATAGGAGTCCAGTGTTTCAATAAGAAGCGTCCTGGCAGCATCGACGTGGCCCGCCTGCAGCAGGGTCTGAACATGCGCATCGATATACCCGCGGTTCATCCGGAAAGCATTCGTTCCCGAAATCTCTTCATTGATTTCGTGGGCACTCTCGTAGTCCCCGACATGCGCGAGGGCGAGCATCTTGTGAAAACTCCCAATGACCTTTTCGGTCTCGGTCTCGACAAGGCTGTCAAACGTTTCGGTGGCCTTGTTCATCGAACCTTGCCCCAATTCCGTCCAGCCTTTCAGCAGGCCGCCAGTGATTCTGTGCAGCAGCTGTAGCGTGCGCAGGTTTGCCCTGGTCCACAGGTACCCTTCCCTGGTCACGAAAGGGACCTCGCCATTGATTTGCCGTTCCGGGTCGGTCAGGTAAAGGTATTCGGCCAAATGATGTGCGGCGCTTTCGTAGTTCCCGGCCCTGGCTGATTCGACCAACAGACAGAGGTGTGTCAGCCAGTCGGCAGGTTCGAGCGCATCCAGTTTCGCGGCGACCTCAACCGCGTTGGCCATGTCGCCAGCGCCTACATAGGAGATGAGCGAATCCTGCAGGATCGATGCATGTTCACTTCCGGACTCGAATATCCTTTCGTAGAATTGCCCGGCCCTTGCGTAGTCACCCACGCTCAGGGCACTTCCTGCTCCCAGGAAAGCGCTGGACAAGCTCGTCTGGGCCGCGTTTGCAGCATTGATCGACGCGACGAGTATAACAAGCGCCTGAACGAGCGCGCGAATGATCCGTGAGTCATGCAATGCGGTCATCCCTCTCGCTGGCGGATCAACGGTACGAGCCCAAAAAGCTGGATTCGCGATCACATGTCAATGCTCGGCCCGGTTGCGAAGGTGTTACCGCGTAATCGCAGTTCACGGATTCACCGGCTGTAACCGTTCAGGCTGCAGATCTGTCTCCGCATTCACATGTTCGGATAATTCGGACCGTCTCCGCCTTGCGGCGTCGCCCAGACAATGTTCTGGCTCGGGTCCTTGATATCGCATGTCTTGCAGTGCACGCAGTTCCCGGGATTGATCTGAAACCTCGCTTCGCCATTTTCCTGCGCACCGGGAAGGACTTCATAGACGCCGGCGGGGCAGTACCGCTCCGCAGGTTCCCCGTACTCCGGCAGATTGACTCGAATCGGAATGTCCTCATCGCGGAGTTGCAGATGGCAAGGCTGGTCCTCTTCGTGGTTGGTCCCCGAAAAGCTGACGTTCGTCAAGCGGTCGAAGCTGACGACACGGTCGGGCACTGGATAGGCGATCGGACGGTGATCGGCCGCACGTTCGGTTGATTCGGAATCGGTTTTTCCATGCCTGAGGGTTCCCAGCGGATTCCACCCGGTCAAGTTGGCGACCCACATGTCGAATCCGCCGGCAACAAGCGATGAAAGCAGGCCGTATCTCGACCAAAGGGGCTTGACGTTGCGCACCGGCCGTAGATCCCTGGCGATCGGACCGCTCCTGACATCGGTTTCATATTCTTCGAGTACGTCCCCGGCGCGGCCAGCGGCGATCGCATCAGCCGCGGCGTTGGCGGCGGCGATTCCGGACAGCATGGCGTTATGGTTTCCCTTGATCCTCGGAACATTGACCAACCCGGCCGAACAACCGAGTAGCGCGCCGCCCGGAAATACGAGCCTTGGAATCGATTGCCACCCGCCTTCGGTAATGGCCCGGGCGCCATAGGCAATTCTCTTGCCTCCTTCGAGCAATGCACTGACTTCGGGGTGATGCTTGAACCGCTGAAACTCCATGTACGGAAAAAGGTGCGGGTTCCTGTAGTTCAGATGAACGACAAAACCGATAAACAGTTGATTGCCGTCCGCGTGGTAGACGAAGGACCCGCCGCCGGCACTCTTTCCGAGCGGCCATCCCATCGTGTGCACGACCGTGCCTTCGCGGTGCCTTTCGGGATCAATCTCCCAGATTTCCTTCATGCCGATCCCGAATTTCGGCACGTCGCGGTCTTCTGCCAGGCCGAACCTGGCGATGACCTGCTTGGACAGGGAGCCGCGGACTCCTTCGGCCAGAAAGACATACCGACCCCGCAACTCCATTCCCGGCTCGTAGTGCGGACCCGGAGTCCCGTCCCGCTGCAATCCGAATTCGCCTGCGACAACGCCACGTACGGTTCCGGTTTCATCGAAGACGAGTTCCGAACAGGCCATTCCCGGGAATATCTCGACGCCCAGGTCTTCCGCCTGTTCCGCCATCCACCTGCATACGTTACCCATGGAAACGATGTAGTTGCCGTGATTGTTCAGCAGTGGCGGCATCGGGAAATTGGGAATACGCAAAGACCCCCCTTCACCGAGAATCAGGAACCTGTCCCTTCGGACCGGAACCGTGATCGGGGCACCCCTTTCCTTCCAGTCGGGAATGAGGGTGGACAGCCCCGACGGGTCCAGTACCGCGCCCGAAAGGATATGGGCTCCGACTTCGGATCCCTTTTCGAGAACGACGACCTGCAGGTCCGGATTTCGCTGCTTGAGGCGGATTGCGGCAGAAAGCCCGGCAGGGCCTGCCCCGACGATAACGACATCGTAATCCATGGATTCCCTGACGGCTTCTGTCATCCTGAACCTGCTCCCGTCTCTACCCTGTGTCCGCTCGTAGCACATTAGGGGCCAATACCCGTACCGGCAACGCCAATCGCAGGTTTCGGCGCGGCTGACGCAGGCCGGAAAACAGGTCCTTGCACCGTTCCGGCGACTTAACCTATTTGTGGGCCGTTCCCCCGAATCGCCGAAACGGAATTCGTGATGCGCAAGACACTCTTGACCGAATCCGGCTTCAGAACCCTGGATGCCGAATTGAAATCCCTAAAATCCGACAAGCGTCCCGCGATCATCAAGGCCATAGCCGAGGCACGGGAACATGGAGACCTGTCGGAAAACGCGGAGTACCACGCCGCAAAGGAACAGCAGGGGCTGGTCGAACGCAGGATAAGGGAACTCGAAGTCCTGGTCGGAAGTGCCGAGGTCATCGACGTGACCCGTTTGTCGGGGCCGGTCAAGTTCGGCGCAACCGTGGTCCTCGTGGACGAGGACTCCGGCAAGGAGACCACCTACCAGGTCGTCGGCGAGCCGGAAGCCGATATCCGGAAAGGCAGGATCAGCACAAGTTCGCCGATTGGCCGCGCATTGATCGGGAAATCGGAAGGCGACGACGTGGAAGTCACCACGCCGGGTGGCGAGCGGGACTACACAATCCGGAGCATTCGCTACATTTGACGGAAATCGGTTTGACTGCCCGGCCTGGCGAACTGACAGGCGTCACGGCGACGAAGCCGCGTCGCCCGGTGCAATGCAACGGGATTTCGATTCGGACGGTTTCGCGGTGCCCGGACAACCCGCGCCTCCATGTCGTATCAAAGTCCGAACACTGAGTATGGCAGATACCTGACCGGGTCTTCTTCGCGAACGCTCAATGCCCCGTGTTCAAGCTCGATCAGTCCGTCTGACCAGGAAAGACCCGAAATCCGACCCGATCCCTCGGATGCGAACGGAATTGCCCTGCCGTTGGTGTCGATTCGGGCGCGCAGGTACTCCCGGCGACCGGGCTTCTTCTGTTTCGCAAATCCGGAAGGAACAAGGAAACCGTGAGGATCGCTCCAGTTCTCCCCGGCGAGAACCCGGAGTGCCGGAAGGGCAAAGATCAATGCACAAACGAAGGCCGCGACCGGGTTGCCCGGAAGACCGAATACCGGGCGGTCCCGCCAGACCGCCATCGCGAGCGGGCGGCCCGGCTTGATCGCAACGCGCCAGGTCTGCAGGGTTCCTTCGTCCCGGAGCATGCGGGAGACATGATCTTCATCGCCCGCCGAGGCGCCGCCGGTCGCGATGATTGCATCCGCCGTCCCGGCCCCCCGATCCAGCGCCGCCCGGATTTGACCGGGATCATCCGGCACCCGCCCGAGATCGCAATCGACAAAACCCCATCGTCTGACCAGATCGAGCAACATCGGACGATTTGAATCGTAAACCGCGCCGGTCGCACCGCCCGTGACCCTTCCCGTGCCCACATCCGAGATTTCATCTCCAGTGGAGAGAACCGCGACAGACAATGACCGGAAAACCGGGACCCGGGAATGGCCGCAGGCAGTCAGCAATGCGAGATCCTGGGACCGAAGCCGGTGACCACGTTCAAACAACCTGGTTCCCGCAACAACATCCTCACCCGAGTCCCGCGTATTCGCTTCCGGTCTCACCCCGGACCTGAACATGATCCTCGCGCCGTCTGTCGATACGTCCTCCTCGAGGACAACGGTGTCGACCCCGCGAGGGATGGGGGCGCCGGTCAGGATGCGCACGGCGCTTCCGGGTGGGACGGTTCCCGAGAACGGTTCGCCGGCGGCCGCGCGGCCGGGGACGAGTTGCAGCGTGATCGTATCTCCTTGCGTTGCCGGGGATACGGATGAAAACGCGAATCCGTAGCCGTCAACGGCGGAATTCGAAAACGGCGGGTTGGAGCACCGTGCGCTGACATCGGATGCAAGGACCCGGCCTCCGGCCGCCATGACATCCGTGTCTTCAGTGCCGACGACCGTTGCCATCCCTTCCCTTAACGTCGCCAATGCCTGATCCACGGGCGTCCACTCGACTCCCCTGGGCATCGCGAAACAGTCGTTCCTGAGGGGCGGCGGTTTCATCGGGAAATCTGGAGATCGTCCAGGATGAACCGCGCGATTCCCGCACTGTCGTCAAGATGAAATACCGGCCGGTCCGTCTCGCAGTCATCCGGCACGTCACTCGCGACCGCACGTACACCGGGATCGGAACACGCGAGCAGCGGCTGGCCTGTTGCCTGCCTGTGGCATTCGATTTTCCTGTGCGCCTCACGCTTGTATCCCTCGACCAGGACCAGGTCGGCGGGAGACAGTTTCTCGAGCAGTGACCCGATCCCGGGCTCCTCGGCTTCGCCGAGTTCGCACATGAGGACCCAGCGCCTTCGCGAAGAAATCAGGATTTCGCCGGCTCCTGCCTTTCGATGCCGCCAACTGTCCTTTCCGGGCTTGTCGACCTCAAAATTGTGATGTGCATGCTTGATCGTCGAGACCCTCAGGCCCAGGGCGCAGAATTCCATGATCAACCGCTCGACCAGCCCGGTCTTGCCCGAGTCTTTCCAGCCGACAATTCCGTAAATGTTCACGCTTCCTGACCCTGGAGAAGCAACTCCGCCGTCGCCATATCATCTGGCGTGTTCACGTTGAAGAATGGATCAGATTCCCCGACCGGAAATTCGACACGTTTACATCCATGCGGCATCGTCCATTCAACGACTTTTCGCACTCCGGCCTGGATGCTTTGCCGCAAGTCGTCGCGCAGTGCCACGCTCCAGATTCCGAATGTCGGATGGCGAACCGCACGCCCTGATTCCGCCGGGCAAGTGACCGCCATTGCCAGCGGCGACCCCGATTCAAGCGCGCCTGTCGACAATCGCGTGGCGAGGTCTTCAGGAAAAAAAGGAGTGTCGGCTGCAACTGTCACGATCCTGTCCGCGCCGATACCGTGCGCCCAGTCCATTCCGGCGAGCACGCCCGCGAGAGGACCGGCGAAGCCTTCGATCGAATCCGAGAGTACGGGCAGGCCATATGCCGCAAAACGGTCGACGTTGCCATTCGCATTAATCGCGATCGGGCACGCCTGAATTCTCAATCGGGCGAGAACCCGATCAAGGATCGGGATTCCTCCCAGCTCGAGAAGGCATTTGTCGCCACCGCCCATGCGGGATGACCTCCCGCCAGCCAGGATCACCCCGGGAATGTCAGTCATCGAGCGCGCCTTTCCTGTGCAGGCGCCTGTCCTCGTCCGCAATTCCGGCGGCATCGGCATCCCGTACCAACCGGTCTTCGCCGCTCAGGCAGACATATCTCTTGCCGCGCATGCGACCGATCAGGGTCAAGCCGAGTTCGCGGGCGAGTTCGACGCCCCACGCCGTGAACCCCGAACGCGACGCCAGGACCGGGATGCCCATGGTTGCCGTCTTGATAACCATTTCCGAGGTAAGCCGGCCGGTCGTGTAGAGAATCTTGTCGTCAGGACCGACGTCGTTGCTGACCATCCAGCCTGCGACCTTATCCACGGCATTGTGCCGCCCGACGTCCTCCATATAGACCAGCGGACGGTCGGCCTTGCAGAGTACGGTTCCGTGGATGGCGCCTGCCGCCAGGTAGAGACTCGGGGTCGTGTTGATCCTGTGGGCCAGCCGATACAGCCACGACGTTCTGACCGTCGCGTCAGGGAGCACGAACCCGTCCAGGGACTCCATGATGTCGCCGAATACGGTCCCGACTGCACACCCCGATGTGCGGGTCTTCTTCTGCAATTTGGCTTCATAGTCCGTCGCGCGGCGCGTACGCACAACGACTGTTTGCAGTTCTTCATCGTAGTCGACGGCATCCGGCAGTTCTCCGGCCTGCAGCATGCCCTGATTCCGGAGGAACCCGGTCGCAAGGTATTCGGGGAAATCCCCAATGGTCATGACCGTGACAATCTCCTGGCTGTTCAGGAAGATCGTCAGGGGACGTTCTTCGACCACCGCGATCTCGCAGGCACCCCCGTCGTGATCCATTCCCGCGACGATGCGGGTCAACGCGGCGTTCTCCGGGTTCGGTGCGATCAGGTAGTCATTACGCATTCGAACCACATGTCTAACCTGTCGCTGTCGTCACAGGCGCGGGTGCCATGATTCCCGTGCCGCCGCCGATGTACGGAACAAGAAAGCCAATGACGCACCGACATTGAGGAGGTCGACAGACCGCCCAGAATGCGATGCCGGGTGAATCGAAAAGACCCCGTCCCGCACCAAGTGATCTGGACGTACAGCCGGTCCGACGAGTTCTGTCGCCATCGCAAATCTCCCGTCGGCTTGCCGGAAATGTACGGATGGAACCCAGGAAAGGCAACAAACCCGAGATCATTGCCGCTGAAATGCCATCATCCGCCGTTCCACGATCACCAGTCATGTCAACTTGCTCGTCCACATCACGCTCCTTAATCGTTCCGGGTTCCGAATCCAATCTTCCCCGGTCAGCACAGGCCCGAACGAGTTCGCCACCAGGGAATTGTCGGGCGCCGTCGGGCCATGCCGCAGTATCCCGTCACGTAACTTTGCGGGGAACCTCATTCGCGGGCCCGGCACAACCTCGACGGGGGCGGAACGAGGCGCGAAAGTCGGTTCACGCCAACACAGGTTGGCAGGTCGGCGTTCCGAAAAACCTCGAGCGTGGTATTCGGGTCTGCTTCGGGTCGTTCCCGTCCTTTCGTGTTGAGCGGGAGTGCTCCGCTCAACATGGCTTGCCCGCTGTCCGCGGGGGTTGTTTTCGAAGGGGCGACGATCCCGATGACGGTTCTCGCCGGCTGCACGGAAAGGCCCGGACGCCGCCCAAAGTGTTTGGACAGCCTGAAAAAAGAAAACCGGGCCGCCGCACTCGGGCGAAGGAACTCCAAATCCTCATCCGGTGTAATCCGGTCACGTCCGGAACCGAGATCGAACGAATTTTGCGGTCCAGGGAGGTAATGACGGCGGCGGGCTGGAGCGAACGGCCCGATGTCGACGTCACGCCGCAGGAACCAGTGGTTCGAGTCGCGCAGCCACGGGAAATGCAGCACCGGACCAAAGACACGATCAGCGGCGTCGCCAACCCGTTATGGACCTCAAAGGCGCCGTGAATCCTGGGTTCCCGCGCCTCTAACAACGACAGAAATTTCGGTAATGGTTTCGAAATCCAGCTGGCTTGAGGAACGGCGACCGCCGGATGAATCGCTTCGGCCCCAGGACGGCAGCACAACTTTCCGGTGCAGATCGAACTGGATGGCCCCGAGCACATTGTTCCTGTCATGCCCGGGCTTGACGTCGATTTCAGCAAGGACCGTGTCTGGCAAGGCGATGCCGAGCACATGAAACCTCCGCATTTGCAGCGAACGGATGGTTCAGCGAACGGAACGTGTCAGTCTCCATCATTTCGTCCCACGTCAGAACGCGGGCACACCAGATACCCCGGCCGCAGAATTCGGATTCCCACACGGCGGCAGGTCACTTGCGGAGGTTGTCTTCAATACGATTGTGGATTCTCTCGCGCCGATCAGAGCCGGACGGCACGGGTTCACCGTGTTTGCCAACATCGGGATCACCGAGGGCGGCTGCAATGTTGCCGAGCGGCTTCATGGCAAGCATAAGATATCCGTTGGATGTCCGGAATACACTGTTGGGTGCATTCAGATTGCCATGTGCCGAACCGGATGGCGGGCGCTTGACCCCGAGTTTTGGTGCTCCCGCGATCGGCGGCGAGATGCGTTCGGCGGCCGGAATCCGGCATGCAAAACCGGAGGATGAATATTCTACGTCGGCCGCCAAAGCCATCGACACACCACGGCAGCCTGCCGCTACGATTCGCCTTTCGAAGACCGGCGCGGAACGTCTTCGGCGGGACTCCATGATCGCATGCCAGTTCGGCTGCCGATTCGATCTAATCCCCATGCATATGCAGCATTCCTTCCATGGGGTCGATTCCTGTAGGTGTAGCGACCTGCGCCTGTACCGCATCTACGCTATGACGACCTTTTTCACGTATCCCGGACCTACCCCAAACCACGCGCCAGCGCGAACCCGATTCCCTGGGAAGACCCGGAAAAAAGGGCGGATTGCACGCAAAGACCAAATAGCCTCGTTCAAAGTTCCACAAAGACATCATCGCCTTCTACGGAAACAGGATAGGTTTTCAGGGCTTCGCACACCGGCGGGACCGTCGGATCGCCAGTTCGATAATCATATGCACCGAAATGCAGCGGACACTCGATTTCAAATTCGTCCACAATCCCTTCGGACAAATGCTGTTTTTCATGGGTACAATACCCGTCGGCGGCATAGAAGTTGCCGTCCGGTCCGTGGATGATGATCAGGCTCTTGTCGCCGTGATCAAATCGAATGACGTCTTCTTCTTCTATGTCGCCTACCGAGCAGACGCGAACTTTCCCAGCCATTTTTTCTTTCCCTAGATGCTGTCGATTCTGCGCAACAGCTTTTCGTGTTCGGACTCGGACATGGTCGGTGTGATGTGATCCGGCGGAAAGGCACCTGATGTCGCGGCCTCATGAAACGCCGTCAAGGCTGCAACGCGTGCATCATGAACCTGTTGGTGCAGGGACGACAGATTGCCGAAAACCTGAACGTGCCTTGGCGGATTTGGTGTCTCACCGGTCAGATCTGTCTGGAACAGAAAGTTCACATCCCCGCCTTTGCCAGAACCAAGCGAGACGCAGATCAGCGGCGTGCGCTTTGCGATTTCGGCCATGGTTTGGGCCGCGATCACCTCGGATTCCACAGCGAAAGCTCCCGCACATTCCAGGCGCTTGTAGTCACGGAACAACTCCAATGCCTCTTCAACCGTCTTGCCGACCGCGCGCATCCCACCAATCGAGACCGACTTTCGCGGCACCAGACCAAGGTGCCCCATCACCGGAATGCCTTCCCGGGCCAGCGTTTCGACCACCTGAAAACTGCGCGGCGTGATGATTGCATCGGCGCCCGCTTGCAGGGCGCGGAACGCCTCGCGCAAGATGTCATCGGTCGTCGCATGCTCGGTCATCTTGATTGCGGCCGTGCAAAAAGTCGTCTTGTTGTGCTGCCGGATGATGTCGGCGTTGGCGGCGTCGCTGACCATCATGTCGATGCCGGCTTCTTCGGTCGCACGCAGTTCTTCCGGAGTATTCGCCGTCACCTGCACAAGCTTCCGACCCTCGACTTTTGCCTTGCGCATGCACGGAATGGTCACGGTGCGCTCAGCCGGTTGTGCGCCGGCAGTGTAGATCTTCTTCACGTCTTTCCTCCCGGAGGCAGTCGTTTGATCCCGAAGCCAATCGGATTGATCCGGTTTCCCGGCAGTTCCGGGTCGGCACCCCAAATGGCCTGGTACGTGTCAACCGCGCCCAGCGTGACTTGCAATATGACCGCAACGCCCAGCAAGAACACCCACCAAATCATGATTGCGCCCCACATCCAAATGGGCGCGTTGGCGGAATAAAGTCCGAACAGGATCGCCAGAGCACTCGAGGCCAGGGCCACATAGCCGAGAAACTTGTGGCTATATTCAAATACCTTTCGCCTGCGCGTCATGTCGAAATGATCCCCGCGCCAACTCCCGTCAGGTGCGGGATATGTCGGCCCGCCCGCCGAGCCGCGAAAGAGACCCGTAAAAATCTGAAGCACCAAAAGCCCCATGGTCAGCCATCCAAAGAAATGATGCGGCGAGTCGAAAAACCTGATGGTGTCCAATTGCCGGACGATCACGATTAACCCAGCCAGGCTGACCAGTACGCCTGTCCATTGCAGCCACAAGTGAGTGTGCCACCACGTACGGTTGTCCAGCTCCCGCGGCCAGTTCTGGCGAGGAGTGATCTTTAAAAAACGCGCTGCCAGAACACCACCGGGAATTAAAACGCCCCAGGCGAAAACCATCAGCCGCCCATGCCAACTTTCCGCGACGTTGACCTCATGCCGACGCGCGGGATCAAAGGGCGACAGGAGCCAGTCGACGAGCGCAAGCTCTTCCATGTCTCAAAGGAGCAGCCCGGTGTCAGGGTCAAAGATGTGATACGTTGGGTTGTCCAAACGCACCGGAACGATTTCGCGGGGCTTCAAGTTTAGCCGGTCCCTGGACAGAAGCGTCACTTTCACACCCGCCAATGTCACTTGAACCAGCGTTTCCGAACCCAATGGTTCGACCACATCGACGGCTGCCTCCGCCCCGCCTTCACCGATCTCGACATGCTCGGGCCGGACACCGTAAATCACCTTGCCACTTGCGGTTCCGCCCACATTCGGAATGACGTAGCCCGTTGAGAGTTTCAGGCCGCCTTCGACAACGTCGGTTTCAAAGAAGTTCATCGAAGGCGAGCCGATGAAGCCCGCCACGAACCTGTTGGCGGGATTGTCATATAGATCGAGCGGCGCCCCTTGCTGTTGCACAACGCCAGAATCCAATATGACGATCCGGTCTGCCATCGTCATCGCCTCGACCTGATCGTGCGTGACGTAAACCGTTGTCGTTCCGAGACTTTGCTGAAGCGACCGGATTTCGGCCCGCATCTGTACCCGCAGTTTCGCGTCAAGGTTCGACAAGGGTTCGTCAAACAGAAACACCTGTGGATCGCGCACGATGGCACGCCCCATTGCCACCCGCTGACGCTGGCCGCCCGAAAGCGCCTTCGGTTGCCGATCCAGGAAATTAGTCAGGCCGATGATCTCGGCTGCCTTGCCGACGCGCGCTGCGATTTCCGGTTTTGGTACGCCGGCAAGACGCAGGGAGAACCCCATGTTCTGCGCCACTGTCATATGCGGATAAAGCGCGTAGGATTGGAACACCATCGCGATGTCGCGTTGTTTGGGGCGGACGTCATTCACGACCTTGCCGTTAATCATGATTTCCCCCGAGGTAACGCTTTCAAGCCCTGCGAGCATCCTCAGGAGCGTGGACTTGCCGCAACCCGAGGCGCCAACGAGGATGCAAAACTCGCCGTCTTCGATTCGGAAGTCGATGCCGTGCAGCACCTCGACCGCGCCATAACTTTTGCGGATGTCCTTGAATGTCACGCTGCCCATGACGTCATCCTTTCACGGCTCCGGCGGTCAGACCGGTAATGATCTGGCGAGCGGCAAAGAATGTGATGATTAGGGAAGGGATCACGACCAGCGTGCCCATGGCCATGATGCGTCCCCATTCAACACCTTCGTCAGTCAGAAACCCCTGAATGGCGACCGGCAGGGTTCGAGCCTTTCGACCTGTCAGGAACAGCGCCAGCAGAAATTCGTTCCAGGCGATACGGAAGGTGAAAATCGCCGCCACCGCGTAGCCAGACTTCATCAAAGGGAAGATAACGAGGCGGAAGACCTGGAACGGGGTTGCGCCGTCGACTATGGCGGCTTCCTCCAGATCCTCGGGGATTTGCTTGACAAAGCTGAAGAGAAGCCAAATCGCAAAAGGCAGGTTCAGAGCAGTATAAAACAGTGTCAGTCCCCAAAGCTCCTCGAGGCGGCCCGAGTAGCCCCAGCGGGACCACAACGCAAAAACCGGCACGGCGATCACCGCCGGCGGCACCATGCGGATCATCAGGTTGCCGTAACTGACAATCCCCCGACCCCAGAAGTCCTTGCGCGCGATGGCATAAGCCGCCGATCCGGCCAGTGCGAGAGTGATCAACGTCGACATGATCGCCACGAAGAGCGAGTTGAAAAGGTAGCGGTCGAAATTCTTCTGAAACAGAACGTTCGAATAGTTGTCGAGCGTGGGCACAAAAAGCCACAAAGGTACCCGGCTGAACATGTCGACCTGGTTTTTGAACGAGGTCATGATCATGATGTAAACCGGCCCGATCGCCATAAGGGCAAGGATGACGACGAGTGCGTAATGGGATGGTGTTGCTCTTTCTACTGTGGAGCTCATCTCAAAAATCCGACTTCGTTTTCATGGGGTTGGAAAAGGACAGGACGATCAGGCTGAGCACGGTCACGATTCCCAGCAGAAGCATCGAGATTGTCGAGGCGTAGCCAAGATTCTGGCTCAAGAACGCGACCTTGTAGACATGTAATGCCAGTAACTCCGTTTCTAGTCCTGGGCCGCCTTCGGTCAGGATGAAGACCACCTCGACCACCTTGTAGACGTCGACGATCCGCATCAACAGGGCGACGATCAGGACCGATCTGATCATTGGCAACTTCACGAGAAACGTCATCTGCCACCAGTTGGCTCCATCGATGGTCGAGGCTTCGATCACATCCCTGGGAATGCCCTGCAACCCCGCCAGCACAATGATGAATATGAACGGCGTCCACTGCCAGATATCGGTGATGATCAGCGAGGTTAGCGCGATATTCGGATCCGCCAACCAGGGGATCGGATCGATGCCGAGCCAGGCGCCGAGGTAATAGTTGATCATGCCGGTGCGCGCGTCGAACAGATACCTCCAGATCAGTCCGACGACGATCGGCGAAACCATCAGTGGAATGATCAGGGCCGTGCGAAACAGAGACGCTCCACGGATTGGACGTTCCAAAGCCAGGGCAAGCCCGGTGCCGACAAACATCTCGATCAGAACAACCCAGAAGCCGAAACGAAGCGTGACCCAGAAGGAATACCAGACGTTCGGATCATTCAGGAGTTTCTCGAACCATTGCAGCCCGACCCATTCCCGGTTTTCCCACGGTGTGCCCATGGAATAATCCAGAAAAGACATCTGCACCGTGGTGACGAGCGGATAGACCAGCCCGATGATCAGGATCAGCAGCGCCGGGGCCAGGAAGGCATAGGCAATCAGGTTCTCGGAAAGAACCGCACGCAGGTTCTTCATGAGGGGCACCGGTGAAAGGGCATGACATCGGGGCGCGGAGCGATTCCGCGCCCCGATGTTTCATTGAGCAGTCCTACTGCCAGGCGTAATAGCCTTTTTCGGTCAGCAAAGCCTCGATTTTGGCATTCGCTTCATCCATGGCTTGCTGGGCCGATTTCTGGCCGGTGATCGCTTCCGAGACCGATATCCCGATGATCTGCGCGTCGATTTCCGGGAATTCCGGTATCAACGGCCGCCAGTCGGCGCGGGCGCATTTCAACTGCTCGACCAGAACCGGGTAATCCTCGAACTTTGCCTGAAGCTCGGGGTCATTCATGGTCGACGTCCGGATCGGATCACCACCCATATCGGCCAGCTTCCGGTCAGTGGTCTTGTTGGTCATCCATTGAATGAACAGGAAGGCAGCTTCCTTGTTCTGGCTGTTGCCCGGAATGCCCATGGCGAAACCACCTGTGCCCGACCCGCAGTTGCCGTTGATCGTCGGATGCAATGCATAGCCCACCTTTCCAGCGACACGACTCATGGTTTCATCCTCGACCGTTTTGCGAATTTTCGAGGCATCGAGGTAAAAGGCGGCATCGCCCTGCACGAAGCTGTTGACCATGTCGCCATAGCCATAGGCAGTCATGCCCGGAGGTCCGACTTTCACGAACTCGGTCAGCATCTCGACCGTTTTCACGGCATCAGGGTTATTGATGACAGGCTTGTAATTGTCATCAAGGATGATGCCGCCCGTTGGTCCGTAATGGGTCAGGAAATAGTCATTGGCCTGGTGACCCGACTGTGCACGCCCGGTCAAACCGCCGATACCTTCCTTTTCGTTGATCAGCTTCGACGCGGCAAGAAGTTCGTCGTAAGTGGTCGGCACCGCCAGGTCATACTTCTCCAGAAGGTCCTTCCGGTACGCCATCATCGTTGTTTGCGCCGAGAAGGGGATGCCGTAGAGACCGGCCGACGCCCCCGCCAGGTACCCCTGCCTTCCACCAACCTTTCCGCCGTTTTCCAGGTAAGCCGGCGTGATGTCGTCGATGTCATAGTTCGGATCGACAAGTGCCGGGTTCGCAAACATCTCGCTCAAGGGTGTCAACAGGCCCTTTTGCACATATTCCGTCTTCCAGAACACAACCCAGGTAACGACATCGTAGTCTCCCTTGGCTTTCCCCATCTCCAGGAGCTGCTTGTCCCGCAACTTGCCATATTGCAGAGGATCGATTTCCACGGAGATACCGGTTTCTTCAGTGAATTCGGGGATCAGTTTCTCGGCAATACTGAAGTGTGCCAGCGACGGCCAACTTACGACAATCTCGGTGCCGCGGTATTTCTCATAGGGGTCTGCGAATGCCGTTGCGGCCATGAGCGCAAATGCGCCAACAGTGGCCGTCAACGTCTTGCCGACGACTTTGGAAAATATGTCCATGGTTTCCTCCCCGTTTCCATTTCTATTTCGATGAACAGCCTTGCTTTTGCCTGGTTTCCAGGCTCGACCCGTCATTTTCGTCAGAAGCCGACCATCCCTCACTTACCTTTGCAGGGAAGTGGTTCCCTGTTAAGGTGGTTCATGCAAGAATAGCGCAAACGTTTAAGTAAAACGCCGAAAACCCAAATTGACGATTACGATCAAAGACATCGCTGCAATCTGTGAAGTCAGCGCCCCAACGGTCTCACGGGCGTTGAACGGGATGGAGGGTGTATCCGAAACGAAACGTGCCCGGATCTTGCAGGTCGCCGAAGACATCAACTATGTCGCAAACGCCAATGCGCGGTCACTTGTCAAAGCCAGTTCCGACCTTGTGGGTGTTTGCGTACCGACCCTGTTCAACGACGTCTTTGCCTCGATGTTGGAAGGATTGCGCCGCGGCTTCGCCAAGGCCGGGATCTTGATGGTGGTCCACAGCAACAACTACGAACGGGACGAAGAATTGAAATGGGTCGAACGGCTGATATCATGGCGCCCGGCAGGCATCCGAAACGAAACGTGCCCGGATCTTGCAGGTCGCCGAAGACATCAACTATGTCGCAAACGCCAATGCGCGGTCACTTGTCAAAGCCAGTTCCGACCTTGTGGGTGTTTGCGTACCGACCCTGTTCAACGACGTCTTTGCCTCGATGTTGGAAGGATTGCGCCGCGGCTTCGCCAAGGCCGGGATCTTGATGGTGGTCCACAGCAACAACTACGAACGGGACGAAGAATTGAAATGGGTCGAACGGCTGATATCATGGCGCCCGGCAGGCATTGTCCTGACCGGCACCGACCATGATCTGCGCGTGCGCCAGATCATTCGGCGCTCAGGCATACCGACCGCCGAGATTTGGGACATCTCGGACGACCCGATCGACTTCTGCGTCGGCATCGATCATGAGAAGGCGGGCCGTGCGATGACACAACACGCCTTGACCCTTGGGTATCGGCGCCCAGGTTTCGTGCTGGGTTCGTCCGGCCACGACGCCCGTGCCGACAAACGGTTTCAGGGCGCACTTGCGGCCCTCCAAGACGCGGGCGTCACCGAAGAACCAATGACTGTCAACACGATGCGCCGGAACAATTTCGTCTGGGGTTACACCGGCGCCATGCAGCTCTGCCAAAGGCAGGGCCGACCGGACATTATCTTCTTCGTCAACGACCATCTCGCCATCGGCGGCCTTCGCGCCTGCGAGGCACTTGGCATCAAGGCACCGCGGGATATCGGGTTGGTTGGTTTCAACGCCATGGACGTCAGCGCGGTCCTGTCACTTAAACTGACCACCTATCGAACACTTCGGGGAAGCATGGGGCGCATTGCCGCCCAATACCTCGTCGCTCGCCTGCATGGAGTCGAGGTGCCGCGCGTCACGGAAATAAAACCAAAGTTCATGCCAGGTCAGACCACCCGCCAACAATAGTCAGCCGCGCCCGACAAAGGGCATTGTGGTCGCCATGATCGTCATGAACTGAACATTCGCCTCAAGTGGCAAATCGGCCATGTGCAGCACCGCATCGGCGACATTTTCCACCCCCATGACAGGTTCAGGCTTCATTGATCCATCCGCCTGAAGAACACCATCCGACATTCTTGATGTCATGTCCGAAGCAGTGTTGCCGATGTCTATCTGTCCGCAGGCGATGTTGAAGGGCCGCCCATCCAGAGAGATCGAACGCGTCAACCCCGTAATCGCATGTTTCGAACTTGTATAAGGTGACGAACCAGGGCGCGGTACAGCGGCCGAGATCGATCCGTTGTTGATAATGCGCCCGCCTCGCGGGTCCTGATCACGCATCAAATTGAATGCTCCCCGGGCACACAGAAACGCGCCAAGGACGTTCACGTTCATCACCTCCAGGAAATCTTCGTGCGAAATGTCGCCGATAGGGGCGGCAGGCACATTGATCCCGGCATTGTTGAACAGGATGTCCAATCGGCGGCAGGTCTCTTCGATACGGCGATATAGTGCGTCCACCTGGCCTGCATCCGTCACGTCGCAGGCGAAACCATGGCCGCCGCCCATGGTTGCAACGGTGTCATTCAGCGCATCCTGTCTCCTCCCTGTCACGACCACGGTATACCCGTTCGCTGCCAGCTTGATCGCGCAGGCCTTGCCGATCCCGGACCCTCCTCCCGTGACCAGTGCAACCCTGCCCATGTCTATGCTCCCTTGGGCGCCAGCCGTTTCAGCTGGCGATTATTGTCTTCGTAAAGAACCAAATGTGTCCGGACCGCCGCAAGGCAGGCGGGCAGATCTCGCGCAATGGCGGCATCATAGATCGCCTGATGTTCCTGCCGCGTGACTTCGGAGAACCCGAAGCCGGAAATTTGCGACACCGCATACATGCGGAACGTGTCGAAAACAGACTTGTAGACTTGCATCAGCGTATCTGACCCGCAGGCCGACATGAGCGTACTGTGGAAATGCCAGTCTTGCCGGGACCAGCGTTTCAGGAACAGGCTTACATCAACGGCCTCCGCCATCCGGTTTTCGATGTACTCAAGATTGTGATTCGCCGCGTTCAGCGCCATTTCCCAATCGAAGTCACCATGCTTCAGCGCCAGTTCAACCCCTTCGGTCTCCAGCAGCAGCCGCAGATGCGCGACCTGGCGGAATGTTTCCTCGGAGTGTTCAACAACGCGAAAACCCCGGTGTTTTGCAACCGCGACAAACCCCTCGCCGGCCAGCCGCCAAAGCGCTTCCCGCAAAGCTGCCGATGTGCAGCTAAACTCTTCTTTCAGATGTTGCGGCTTCAACCGCTCGCCCGATTTCCATCTTCCCCAAATCAACCCGTCGCGCACCGCATCGTAGGGGTTTTTGACCGTTTTCGGAGAGGGCGGCATCTGCATGCCATTTGCCTAAGCCGCCACATTGCCTGCGTCAAGTTTTTCGTAAAAAAGCCGTATTTTTCGAGAATATGAAAAATTTCGAAATTTCATTGACCTTGAACCGGTGACGATGCTAACGCTCATTGAATGAACAGCAGCAAATGACCCAGGCTAAATCCGGGAAAACCGCACGGTCCGCGGGGGCGGTAGGAAGGACAACAAATGGCCAGAAAGCCGAATGTCACGATCGACGAACACGGTCAGGAACGGAACCGTCGCGGCGAATGGTGGTCAGGTCGCCCGGTCTCTCTTGAACCCCTGCTCGATGATCCCCTGAATTTCCCGAAGGTCTTCAAATCGCTTTTCGGTTTCCCCGGTTTCTTTCTCCCATGGTTCGCCATCTACATGGTGCTGATCGGCGTGTCTTATGTCTGGTTCACACCGGAACTTGCGCGGATGGAAACCTTCCAGATCGGCTGGATGAGCGAAATTCTTCTGCGAAACCTTGTGCTTGTCTGGGTTTGGACCGGTGCGTTCCACATGTGGTTCTGCGGGAAAAAAATGCAGGGGCGTCTTAAGAAGTATGACGGCAACTGGCTGTCAAGGAACAATCCGACCTTCCTTTTCAGCGATCAGGTTTGGGACAATATCTTCTGGGCCCAAATTGGCACCCTGATCTGGACGCTTTACGAATGTGGCTTGTGGTGGGGCTATGCCAACGGTTGGATGCCTTACCTTGATCCGGCCGAACACCCGATCCTGTTCTGCCTCCTGATGATGGCTATTCCTTTCTGGCGGAATTTCCATTTCTACTGGATTCACCGCCTGATCCATTGGAAACCACTCTATGATCACGTGCACTACATCCACCACAAGAACGTCAACGTCGGCCCCTGGTCCGGCATTGCAATGCACCCGGTCGAACACATTGTGTACTTCTCCAGTATACTGATCCACATCGTCGTTCCCTCCCATCCCTTGCACATGATGTTCAATGGATTCCAATCAGGCCTCGGCCCGGCAATCAGCCATTCCGGCTTTGACGAAATCGTCTTCGGCGACGAACTTGCCCTCAGGACCGATCGCTACCTGCACTACCTGCACCACCGCTATCACAACGTGAACTTTGGCGAGAGCAACGTGCCATTGGACAAGTGGTTCGGCAGCCTGCACGATGGCACACCTGAGGCGGACGAGTACTTCCGCAAACGCCACACCGAACGGGTAAAACGGAGCAGCACGCCGCAAACACAATGACCGGGCTGATCGTGATCGGCAGCGGCCATGCCGGTCTACGCGCGGCCCTTGCTGCCCGGGCACAGGGGTTTGTCGGTGCGATCACCATGATCGATCGCGATCAAGCTTTTCCGCCCTACGAACGTCCTCCCCTTTCGAAGTGGAAGGACGACGAAGTCGCGACCGTTCCCATTCTGCCGGAAGACCGGATCGAGCAAGTTGATCTGACAGTCTTGCATCAAACCGTCGCCCGTATCGATCCGACCGCCCGCAGTCTGACGCTGGCTGACAGTACGGAGTTGTCCTATGATAAACTCCTGATTGCCACCGGTGCGCGTGCCCGGCCATTCACGCTCGACGGTGTGGGGCCAATTGCAACCCTGCGCAGCAAGGCTGATGCCGACGCCATTTTCACCCGTGCCCAATCGGCAAAATCCGCTGCAATTGTCGGCGGCGGCTTCATTGGCCTAGAGCTTGCCGCCAGTTTTCGCAGGCTGAGCTTGCCTGTTCGTGTGCTGGAGGCCGCACCACGTATCCTTGGACGCGGCGTGCCGCCTCGGATTGCTGGAATTGTTCAAATCCTCCACGAGAATAACGGTGTGTCGCTCCAGACCGGTGTCTCTGTCACGCCTGGCGACCTCGCGTCGGTCGATCTCGTTGTGGCCGGCATCGGTGCGGAACCGAATGTTGAACTGGCGCAGTCCGCGGGGCTGGACACAGACAACGGTATTCGCGTCGACGCCTATTTGCGCACGTCGAACCCAGACATTTTCGCTGCCGGTGATTGCTGTGCTGCGCCCATTTTCGGCGAAGACCATCCGCTCGTTCGACTGGAGGCCTGGACCACCGCCGGTCAGCAAGGCGACATTGCCGGACAGAACATGGTTGCGTCCGAACCGGTTCATTGCTGTCTGACGCCTTTTGTCTGGTCCGATCAGTATGACCACGTCTTGCAGGTTGCCGGTCATCCAAACCCGTCGCAATTCCTGGTCGAGAGGGCCTATGCGCCCGACCACCACATCTCGTTCGGGCTTGAGCCCGATGGCCAACTTGGGCTTGCTGCGGGCATCGCGCCGGGCACAAGAATTTCCAAGGACATTCGATTTGCGATGAAGCTGATGGAAGCCCGGATCAAGCCGCCCGCCGAGGCTTTGGGGGACCCATCGATCAACCTCAGAAACTTGCTGCGTGGGTAAGACCGGCAGAGGCATCCAATGGCCAAGCCAAAAATCCTCGTCGTAGGGAAATACGACGAATTCGATAGAGTGCCGCTGGAGGCCGCATATCAGACCTGGTCCATGGCTGAAAGCGGCGCGCCGGACCCCTAGCCGTCCGAGGTCCGAAGCGCGATCCGCGCCATCTCTTTTCGCGGGCATTCGTTTCTTGGCGGGAAAACAATCGATCAGTTCCCCAACCTTGGACGGATCGCCAACCTTGGTGCGGGTTATGACGCCATCGACGTCTCCCATTCCGTGTCTCGTGCCATCCTGGTCGTGAGCACACCCGACGTTCCAACGAAGACGTCGCAGATCCGAGCATTGGCATGATGATCGGATGGTCGCACAAATTTCCGGGCGCACAGGCTTGGATTAAATCCGGCGATTGGGCACGGCACGGTGAATACTGCCTGCAACGCAGGGTATCGGGCAAGAAAGCCGCGATTGTCGGCCTGGGTCGCATCGGGCGCGCTGTCGCCGAACGTCTGGTGCCTTTCAACATCGACGTCAGCTACTTCGCGCTTGCGCCAAAAGAGACGCCTGGCTGGGCCTACTATGACGAAATTGCCACCTCGGCGGCTGACGTGGATATGCTGTTTGTCCGTATCACTGGCGGTCCCGCCACCGTGGGCATTGTCGGGGCAGATGCCATCCGCGCACTTGGACCGACCGGGTTGTTGGTCAACGTTTCACGCGGCTCGACCGTGGACGAAAAAGCACTCTTGGAAGCGCTCGAAACGAAGGCCATCGCAGGAGCAGCACTTGATGTTTTTGTCAATGAACCCAGTATCGATCCTCGCTTTCTGATGCTGAACAATGTCCTTCTGCAACCGCACCATTCCTCGGGCACGATCGAAGCACGTACTAGAATGGGCGCGCTTCAGCGCGAGAACCTCGCCGCGTTTTTTTCTGGCCAATCCCTCATCACTCCGGTGCCTGAGTGCGTATAGTGCCACATCCATTCGGTCGTGGCGGCCAAGGCAACCGATGGACAATGGACTTCAAGGTTTTGACGGACACCACGCATGGCGCGGCGGGACGATTCGTTCGACCCGAACCCGCTAACAAAACCGTCTGTTTCTTAAACCGAGCTGGATGGCGGGGAAGCGACATTCGCGGACGGTGTTTTCGGATTCCGCAGCCAATGAGCAAACCTCGATAGCCTCCTTCCTTTCATTGCCGGTCCTGAAACCTCCTCAAGGTGCGTTCAAGCACAATGACATGCAGCCTCGACATACTTGCCAGCCGCGATCGCGAAAACGGGAATGAGAGCAGCGATCCACTTGATTGATCGCGGTCGCGGAACTACAGACGCCCGGAAATGTCAGGCCCATGTGATCAGGTGCTGCAGCAATGCGATCGGGCCGGCTTGAAGATTCCAGGCATTCAGGACAAATCCATGAAGATTACCGATTTCCCGATCACCGGAAAGTGGCCGCCCAGCCATCCCGACCGACTGCAGCTCTATTCGCTGCCAACCCCGAACGGTCTCAAGGCATCCATCATGCTCGAAGAGATCGGGCTGCCCTACGAAGCGCACAGGGTCAGTTTTTCCACGAACGACCAAATGAGTCCGGAGTTCCTGTCGCTCAATCCGAACAACAAGATACCGGCGATCATCGATCCTGATGGGCCCGGAGGCAAACCGATGCCGCTCTGGGAATCGGGTGCGATCCTGATCTATCTGGCCGAAAAGTCCGGGAAACTGTTGCCGAAAGTGCCTCCGCAATACTACGAGACATTGCAATGGCTCATGTTTCAGATGGGGGGCGTTGGGCCGATGTTCGGCCAACTCGGTTTCTTTCATGCATTTGCCGGCAAGGACATCGAGGATCCCCGTCCCAGAAAACGATACGCTGACGAAACGGCGCGGCTGCTCAGGGTGCTCGACGCTCGCCTCGAGGGTCGGGAATGGATCATGGGAGAAGAACTGACAATTGCCGATATTGCCGTGTTTCCCTGGGTCCGCTCGGTGGTCACAGTCTACAAGGCCACCGGCATTGTCGGCTGGGATGGTCTTGCAAATGTCCCGGGCGCACTGGAACGGTTCCTTGAACGGCCGGGCGTGCATCGGGGACTCAAGGTTCCGCCGCGCGCGTAGCCATCGAACCAATCGGGATTTCAATGCCGGAAGGGGGCCAGGTCTCCGTTCAGGCTCTTCCAGGCCAACCTGCGTTCGTGGATTTCCGCAAGCAGCCGATGTGCGGCGATGGCAACCACCGGCGCAACGTCATGGGACGCCCCGTTCCGGTTTCGCCCAGGCTGCAAGGTACCGGGAATTCCGGAACGCCTGTCGCGCCGGCCGTCACTGCCTGAGGGCAGCCCCTGTCGCCTTCGAGACCTTGTCGACGATCCTGGAAGAGATCTTTTCGATTTCCTCGTCGGTCAGTGTCTGATTCCTCGGCTGCAATCGTACGTTGATTGCGACGGACTTCTTTCCGACGCCGACCTGCGCTTCGGCCATCTTGCCTGTAAATTCGTCGAAGACCGAAACATCCGTGATCAGTGCCCGGTCTGTGCCCTGCACAGCCCGGACGATGTGCGCAACTTCAACATCACGATCGACGACAAAGGCAAAATCCCGTTCGACAGCCTGCAGTTCGTCGAGCTGAAACGCAGCACGTCCCGTCGACCTGGCTTTCGAGACAGGCATCGAATCAAGGCGTATGACGAAGGCAACTGCCGGTCCGGTGACGTCCGCACTCTGCAGGATCGCCGGATGCAGTTCTCCAAAGGTCGCGAGAACGATCTTGGGACCGAGCTTCAGGTTCGCCGATCGGCCCGGGTGCCACCACGGGTTGCCCGCCCGGTCCGTCATCAGCCGATCGGGAGCCCCGAGCGCCGAGAGAACCGTATCCAGATCGGCCCGGGCGTCCCTGATGTCGACAGGCCGCCGATCACCGTATGGATCCCGCGGACCAGTGTGCCCGGTGAGCAACCCTGCAATCACCGTCTCCTGTTCACCAGGTTCACCTCCGCTGAAGACCGGCCCGACCTCGAACAGGGCCAAATCCATGTGACCCCTCGACTGGTTTCGAGAGGCCGCCTTGAGCAGGCCCGGGATCAGGTCCGGGCGCATGTGACTCAAGTCGCTCGCGATCGGGTTGGCAAGCCGTGCCTGATCCGTGCCGCCGAACTGCAATGCCATTTCCCGGTCGATGAATGAATAGGTCACGCATTCATTGTAACCGCACATGGCCAAGGCGCGTCGGGCCACGCTCTCCCGTCTCTGCGTCCTGGACAGGACCGGGCTTCCGACGCCCTGCTCATGCCTGGGCAGGCTAATGCCGCGCAACTTCCCAAGCGACCGAATTCGGGCGATTTCTTCGACCAGGTCGGCATCTCCCTGCACGTCGGGTCTCCATGACGGCACATGGGCCTCGCCATCCGCAACCCGGAACCCGAGCGTTTCGAGAATCTCCGTCTGATCGTCCTCCGAGACATCCATTCCCGTCAGGGATCTCACCCGATTCGGGTCGTGTGCATAACTTCTGGATGTGTCCGGAATCTGCCCTGCCACGACAAGTTCAGAGGCTTCGCCACCGCATATTTCGACAATCAGCCGGGTTGCAAGGTCCAGACCCTTTTCGGTGAATTCTGGATCGACGCCACGTTCGAAACGGTAGCGCGCGTCCGAATTGACTTTCAACTGACGGCCCGTCGAAGCGATCATGACCGGATCCCACAAGGCGCTCTCCAGGAACACGTTCGTGGTGGATTCAGTGCATCCTGTCGACCTGCCTCCAATGACGCCGGCGATGCTTTCCGGGCCCCTGGAGTCGCCGATCACCATCATTCCTGCCCGCAGCACGTACTCCTTGTCGTCCAGGGCCGTGATCCTTTCGCCGCCCGCGGCAAAATGCACACGCAGGTCGCCCTCGACCAGGTCGGCATCGAAAGCATGCAAGGGCCGGTTTCGGTCGTATGTGACAAAATTCGTCACGTCGACGACGGCGGAAATCGGCCTCAGCCCCACGGCACGCAAACGCGATTGAAGCCACTCGGGAGACGGGCGGTTCCTGACGCCGCGGATGGTCCGGCCAAGAAAGGCGGGACACCCTCGACTCTGAACTTCATCGTCGATGCGCACTCCGATCGAAGATGGAAAACGACCGGATACCGGCACGAGTTTTTCCGTCCTGAGTGTCCCGAGACCGCGGGCGGCAAGGTCTCTCGCGATGCCGCGTACACCCAGGGCATCGGGACGATTCGGCGTCACGGCGATGTCGACAACGGGATCGGCGAGGCCGGCGTAATCAATGTAACGCTCGCCGAGCGGCGCTTCGTCGGGCAACTCGATGATGCCGTCGTGGTCATCATTGATCATCAGTTCGCGGCCGGAGCAGAGCATTCCGCAGGAATCAACGCCACGAATGCGTCCGCGCTTGAGGTCGAGGCCCGTTCCCGGAATATGGGTACCGACCGGCGCAAACACGCCGACGAGGCCCGTTCGTGCATTCGGTGCTCCGCACACGACTTGCACGATCGTGGTCTTTCCTTCCGGACCGTCCGGCCAGGTCTCGACCTGGCAGAGCTTCAGGCGATCGGCGTTCGGGTGTTGCTTCGCTTCGATGACCCGGCATATCCGGAAGGCGCCAAGAGTCTTGGACGGATCGCTGATTTCCTCGACCTCCAGGCCCAGGTCAGTCAGCGCATCGCAGATTCCTGAGAGCGAAGCGTCGGTGTCGAGGTGATTCTTCAACCACGATAGCGTAAATTTCATTGCCGGACCCGTCCCTATAAGCCGGTCCGGCTGAGCCCGGCATGAAGCGTCGGCACATCCAGAGGCGGAAAGCCATAGTGCCTTAGCCAAGGCACATGGCTGTCAAAGAATGCCCTGAGATCCGGTATTCCGTATTTGAGCATCGCCAGCCGGTCGATTCCCATCCCGAAGGCGAAGCCCTGCCATTGGTCCGGATCGACTCCGCCGGCCTTCAGGACCTTCGGATGCACCATTCCGCAGCCGAGGATTTCCAGCCAGTCATCACCCGTACCGATTTTCAGCTGGCCGTCTGCCCAACTGCAGCGAATGTCGACCTCGGCGGAAGGCTCCGTGAACGGGAAATGCGAAGCCCGGAATCGCAATTCGACTCCGTCCACCTCGAAAAAACTCCGGCAGAACTCTTCCAGCGTCCACTTCAGGTTGGCCATTGAAATATCCCGATCGAGGCATAGCCCTTCGTACTGGTGGAACATCGGTGTGTGGGTCTGGTCGTAATCGGCCCGGTAGACTCGTCCGGGCGCAATCACCCTGCACGGAACCCCGTGAGATTTCATGTAGCGAATTTGCACGGGCGAGGTGTGGGTTCGCAGGACATGCGGCGGGTGCCCGTCGGTTCCGTCACTGTGCATGTAGAAGGTGTCATGCTCCTGGCGTGCCGGATGTTCCGGAGGCATGTTGAGAGCATCGAAGTTATGCCAGTCCGTTTCGATCTGGGGGCCTTCGGCAACGGAGAAACCAAGACCTCCGAAGATCGCGATCACCTCTTCGGTAACCTGTGAAACCGGGTGCAGGGTTCCGGCCCGCCTGGTCCGGCCAGGCATCGTTACATCCATCCACTCTTCACTCAGGCGCAGCTGCAACGCTGCTTCCGCCAGTTCGTCCCGCCGCTTTGAAATAGCCAGGTTGACGTCATCCTTGAGCGCGTTCAACTCCGGCCCCCGGACCATTCTTTCTTCCGGAGTCATGCGGCCGAGTTCCCTCATCAGGAGAGACACTTCACCCTTGCGTCCTACCGTCGAAACCCGGATCTGCTCGAGAGACTCCACGTCCCCGGCGCTTGAAATCGCCGCGATGAGACGGTCCTTCAGTTCATCCGTGTCTCGCATTCGCTCTCCTTCTCCTCTTTCTCCGATGGGGAAGGTCATGCCCCGATCGGGGCGCTGGGGCCGCAACTCGCGGTGCGGTCGATCAAGAAAATTTCAAGTGAATCCTTCGGCTGGACCGAAGAAATTGCCGGCAGAATGGGGACAGGTTTCGGGCTCAGGACTTCGCGGCGAGAGCATCCCTGGCGCGATCGACCACGGTTTCGAAGACCTTCGGGTCGTGTACCGCCAGATCTGCCAGGAGTTTTCTGTCGACCTCGATGCCGGCTATCGAAAGGCCGTTCACGAATCGACTGTATGTCAGGGTTTCGTCGAGTTCCCGGACGGCTGCATTGATACGCTGTATCCAGAGTGCCCGGAAATTTCGTTTCCTGTTTTTTCGGTCGCGGGTCGCGTACTGGTGCGCACGGTCCACGGCCTGTTTCGCGGTTCGAAACGTATTCTTTCGCCTGCCGTAATATCCTTTCGCCGCCTTGACGACTTTCCTGTGGCGACGGTGGGTTTGAACGCGGTTTCTGACGCGGGTCATGGTCCTGCTCTCCCGTCCTTACCTGGAATAGGGCATGTAGGATTTCACGATTCGCGACGCAGACCGGCCAAGTATGGTCGTACCGCGCGCGTTTCGAATGAATTTCCTGGTGCGCTTGATCATGCCGTGGCGCTTGCCAGCCTGGCAGGACCTTATCTTGCCGGTTGCCGTCATTCTGAAGCGTTTCTTGGCGCTGGATTTCGTTTTCATCTTGGGCATTTCCACCTCCTGTTTCCTGGAAGGGTAAACCGCACCGCTCGGCAGCCCTTTTTTAGCCGGCGGTGCGTCTGAAGCGCGCCGTATAGTTGTGGTGCATTTCGGTTGCAAGCCGAAACAGGGAATCGGATGCCTTGAACACCTGGCAAGACCGGGGATCAAAGTGTCTCCGGATCCTGTCGTGAGAGACAAGGCCGCACAAGGGATTCGGCGAGACGATCCATGCCCGAGATGATGATGAAAGGAGAGTTGCAGCGGTTGTTTCGGGTGGCGGGAGAACGCAATTCGTTTCGATCGTCACCGGGAGAGAATCGTGGATCTGGCGGAAAGGTCCACACGAGTGAAGGATTCCATGAACACCGTCCACCGGATCCGCTCGCCACCTCGCGAGAAGTCAAGACAATCGTTCCGTCAGCCCCTGAACCGACCCTCGACAACTGGTCCGCCGACCGTAAGAAAGCGACCGATCCGTATGCAACGGAAGAACAGTCTCCAGGGGCGCGGTCAGGTGCCCGCGATCGCGTTGCAGGATCAGCACGCGCTTCATCGCGGTGTGCCTGCTTGCCGGACCGCCGTGTTCACGTTGGTGGCAACCGCCGGACGGTTGCGCGTTCGCGACCAGAATGCAACTCTGCCCGGAAATTCGAGATGATCAGAACTTCACGCGAAACCATACGCGGATCATACTGGGAAGCCGAACACGCTGCGATTCGCGGCAATGGAAAACGGGCGAACGGACGGAGAAAATGCCATGCCGAAGGATTCGCGTGAAACCAGGGGCCTTTACGCCTATTTCAGAGAGAATCCTGAAGAGGCACACCGCCAGTTCTTCAAGCCCGCGTCGGGGATGAGCCGCCGCGGCTTTTTCACCGGTGCAGGGGCGTTGACTGCAGGCAGCCTGCTCGGCATGACGATCCCGTTCTATGCCAACATGCCGCACGGACTGGTGCCGGCCGCGTTTGCCGCGGAGGATGTGCTCGTCGGCAAGGATGGCCTGACACTGCTGAACGACAGGCCGATCAATGCCGAGACGCCGGCACATCTGCTCGACGATGCGGTCACGCCCACTGCCCGGCACTTCATCCGCAATAACGGCTTGCCACCCGAGGACGTCGAATCGGACGGCTGGATGCTGGCCGTCGACGGGCTGGTCGAGAATCCGGGGACGTACTCCATCGAAGACCTGCGTTCCGGGTTCGATGTGACGACGATGGCGCTCACCATCGAATGCGGAGGAAACGGACGGGCTTTTTTCGATCCTCCGGCAAGGGGCAACCAGTGGACGGTCGGCGCCGTCGGCTGCGCGGAATGGACCGGCGTGCGGCTTGCCGATGTCCTGAAAAAGGCCGGCGTGAAACCGGGCGTGGTCTATACCGCCCATTACGGTGCCGACACCCATCTCTCGGGAAAGACGGACAAGCAACCGATTTCCCGCGGCGTTCCGTTCGCCAAGGCTATGACCGACAATGTCCTGATCGCATTTGCGATGAACGGAGGGCCGCTTCACAGGCAGAACGGCGCGCCACTTCGCCTCGTTGTGCCAGGTTGGCCGGGTTCCTGCTCGCAGAAATGGCTGACGCGCATCCAGCTCCGCGACGTCGTACATGACGGACCGAAGATGACCGGCACGTCCTACCGGGTACCACGCTATCCGGTCTCTCCCGGAGACAAGGTTCCCGAAGAGGATCTCGTTATCATCGAGCGCATGCCGGTGAAATCCCTGGTGACGTCGCCAGAGCACGACAGCAGGGCAGAGCGCGAGGTCGAAGTGCGCGGCCACGCCTGGTCGGGCGACCGGAGCGTCGTAGCCGTCGACATCACCATCGACTTCGGCAAGACCTGGATGACCGCGGAACTGGACAGCCCTGCAAATGTTGGAGCATGGCAGAACTGGCGCCGCACCTTGTCGTTCCCGGAAGCCGGATATTACGAGGTCTGGGCGCGCGCGACCGATAGTGCCGGCGAGATGCAGCCCTTCGCCATCGACTGGAATCCGAAAGGCTATCTCAACAACACGATGCATCGGGTGTCGTTACGCGTAACCTGACGGCCAACACGGAATCGCTCCAGGAAATGAGAACCGGGTTCGCGGCAGCGTTACTGGTCGCCTGCATGGCGGCTGCGGCCGCGGGCGCAGGCGATCCGGAGTCCGTCCTTGCCGCGGGCGATCCCGACCGGGGGAAGAAGGTCTTCCGCAAATGCGTCCTCTGCCACACGGTCGAAAAGGACGGCGGGAAAAAGCTCGGACCCAATCTTTGGGGAATCGTCGGAGCTCCCGTGGCCGCCAGGGAAGGATTTTCCTATTCAAAGGCCATGACGGCATTTGGCGGCAACTGGACACTGGAGCGACTCGACGCCTATCTGAAGCAGCCGCGGGTGCTCATGAAGGGCACCTCCATGATCTTCGTCGGCCTCAAGAACGAGCACGACCGGACCGACGTCATCGCCTACCTGAACAGTATGAGTGACAATCCTGCCAATTTCGGGTCGGCGCCGACAGAACCGGTGGCTCCCTTGGCGCAGGGGCCCGAAGACTTCGGCATCATGTTCGTGGCGCCAGGCGCATCCGAGACTTTTGACGCGTGCACGCCCTGCCATTCGGAACGGATCGTTGCGCAGCAAGGTCTGACGCGGGAACAATGGGACGAACTTCTGGACTGGATGGTGGAGGAGCAGGAAATGGAGCCGGTAGACGCAAGTCTCCGCACGGTCATCCTCGACTATCTCGGCGAACATTACGGCCCCGATCGCCCCAATTTCCCGGGCGAATAGGCAGTTCGGACGGACTTCCGGCCGTGGTTCGACGGGGCCGCGTACAATTGGGCATTGATTCCCGAGAGACATCTGGGCTCGACTGTGTTTTGCAGACCGCCAATTCTGGATAAGGGGGATTTTCAGAAGGGAGGGATTCACAAATCACGCAAAGCGTGATTCAAGGCGAATTCAAGCTGAACCTGCCAAGGAACCGCTCGTGTCGCTGTCTTTCACCTTGCTCTGCTATCCCGACGGTTTTGCCCAAACCTTTGAGGATTGGGAACACCAAATTTTCATCTTCGCAAGCTGGCGACACTGCGAGCCAGGTAAGTACGCACTCCCCGAGATGTTCCTCAGCATGATCCTGTTCCGTGCCTCCCAGTTCCCGGAATTCAGGCATCTCTGGATCTACGGAGTTCAGCAAGAATGCCGCGCCTGTTTCCGCGAACTGCCCTCGTATAGTGGCTTCGATGACCTTAAAGGGATGATGGAACCAAACCATGCCAAGCGTTAACCCGAATATTCTGAAGTGGGCCCGGGAGACAGCGGGATTGTCTCCCCTTGATGCAGTGCGGAAACTCGGTATCGGAGGTGCGCACGGTCTTGGACCCGTTGAGCGGCTTGCCGCCCTGGAAAGCGGAGACGCCATTCCTACGCGTCCCATGCTGGTGAAAATGTCGAAGCAGTACAGACGTCCACTCTTGACTTTCTACCTGAGTGCGCCACCGAGAGCGGGTGACCGAGGCCAGGACTTCAGAACTCTCCCGGCGAATGTCGCTCAGACCGACAACGCACTTGTCGATGCTGTTCTTCGCGACATCAGGGCTCGCCAGTCGCTTGTGCGCATGGTCCTCGAAGAAGAAGACGAGGCCGAAAGCCTGGCATTCATTGGCACGGCGGAGATCGACGAAACTCCTGGCGTGCTCGCGAGCCGGATGAAAGCCACGCTTGATTTTGACAATGAAACGTACCGGCGGTCCCGAAACATCGATGGTGCGGTCTCTTATCTTCGCCGCAAGGCGGAAGGTGCGGGCATCTTTGTCCTGTTCGTAGATAACCTTGGCAGTTATCACACGGAAATCCCTGTTGACCTGTTTCGGGGGTTCGCCCTTGCCGATGAAATTGCACCTTTCGTCGCGGTGAATGCGAACGACTCCAAAGGCGCACAGGCATTTACCATCGTGCATGAACTCGCTCATCTTTGGCTTGGCCTCACGGGCCTGAGCGGACGCAACGGCGAACGCCGGATCGAGAAATTCTGCAATGACGTGGCAGGAGAATTCCTTTTGCCGGCAACCGATCTCAAACAGCTCGCTGTCAGCGAAGAATCCGGTCTGCTGGCAGCTGTCCGGCTGGTGGGCGACTTCGCCCTTGCACACAAGGTCAGCGGAACAATGGTCGCCTATAAGCTTCATCGTTCCGGTACTTTCAGCTATGAATTTTATGAAGGCATTGCACGGACCTTCCGCAAGAATTTCCTCAAACAGCGATCGATTGGCCGGAATTCGGCCAGGAGAACTGACTCCGGCCCTGCCTACCCCGTTATTCGCCGTCACCGAGCTGGTCCCGCTCTCGTCGAGCTTGCTGACCGCATGCTGAGAGCTGGAGTGTTGACAACGACAAAGGCCGGCAAAATCCTGGGGGTAAGCGCCAAGAATGTCCAAAGCGTGCTTCGGGTCGGTGAGCCGAAAATTTCGGGATAGGCTCGATTTCAATGCTCTATCTCCTTGATGCAAATACGCTGATAGACGCAAACCGCGATTACTATGGAATTGGTCAAGTCAATGAATACTGGGAATGGCTGATCCACAGCGGAAAAAAAGGCCACGTCAGGATTCCTGTCGAGGTGTACGAGGAGTTGAAGGCCGGCTCAGATAATCTCGCGGACTGGGCAAAGACGACCGAGACGGAAGCGGCTTTGAAATTCGAAGAAGAAGTCGATATCGATTTAGTTCGTAGGGTGATGGAAGAAGGATACGCGCCTGATCTGACCGACATCGAGATCCTGGAGATTGGTCGTGACCCGTTTCTGGTGGCCTACGCACTGGTTGACACCGAAGACCGGGTTATTGTCACAACCGAGCGTTCGAGGCCGGGCGCACAAAGGAAAAACCGCAAGATTCCTGACGTGTGCAGACAGTTCGGCGACCGTGCGTGCAATGCTTTCAATTTTGGCCATGAACTCGGCTTCAGAACAGACTGGAAAGATTACGTTTAGGAGCGTGGCAAGTTTTGTTCATTGGGACGTGGAACCGTCACTTTGCATTGTCTGCATGATGGTATGTGCGGCTCTCGATTTAAAGCATGTAGTCTCGGTTTCAATTGTGGCAAATCAGATTTCTGACTGCTAGAACCACAAGTAGACTCAGGAAACCCGGGTTACGCAGGTACGAACAAGCTCTTGTACGTTTCGCGCAACAGGTTCTTCTGAACCTTGCCCATGGTATTTCGGGGCAACTCGTCGACGACCAGCAGTTTGCGAGGATGCTTGAAACGCGCAAGCGAGGCAGCAGCAACGGCAGCGATTGCTTCGAGGTCCGGATCGACATTCGTTTCCGGAACGATCAGCCCCAGGACAGTTTCTCCGAAGTCTGCGTGCGGCACGCCAATCACTGCGCTTTCAAGCACGCCCGGCTGTTCGTCGAGAACGAGTTCGATCTCCTTCGGATAAATGTTGTATCCCCCGGAAATAATCAGGTCCTTGTTCCGCCCTACGATGTGGAGATAGCCGTCCCCATCGACTTTCCCTAGGTCTCCGGTGATGAAGAAACCATTCGGGCGCAGTTCGGCGGCAGTCTTTTTCGGCATTTGCCAGTAGCCCTGGAAGACATTCGGGCCGCGAACCTCGATTTGCCCGACATCGCCCGCCGCCACATCCTCACCGTTTGCCGGATCCGTGATCCCGAGCTCCACGCCCGGCAGAGGAAATCCGACCGTCCCGGCGCGCCGCTCTCCGTCATAGGGGTTCGAGGTGTTCATGTTGGTCTCGGTCATACCGTATCGCTCAAGGATGCGGTGGCCGGTACGTTTTTCAAATCGAACATGGGTCTCCGCCAGAAGCGGTGCGCTTCCTGAAATGAAGAGGCGCATGTTGCGCGTCAGGTCTGCCGTGAATCCAGGAGAATCCAGGAGGCGCGTGTAAATTGTCGGAACGCCCATCAGGGTGGTGGCGTCCGGCAGTCGCGCGATGACCTCGTCGAGATCAAACCTCGGAAGGAAGATCATCGATCCGCCAGCAACCAGGGTGACATTCGTAGCCACGAAAAGCCCGTGGGTATGAAAGATTGGCAAGACATGGAGAAGTACGTCGTTCGCATTGAATCGCCAGGACTCTGCGAGGATTAGGGCATTCGACAGCAAGTTGCCCTGGGTGAGCATCGCGCCTTTCGAACGCCCGGTCGTGCCCGATGTATAGAGCAGTGCGGCGAGATCGTTTTCATCCCGGTCAATCGTCGGATAGGCGGTCGGCATGGATTCGGCTTGATCTGCAAGACTTCCACTACCGTCCGAATTCAATGTCTCGAGCTGCACATCCGGCCAATTCCCGATCGCGGCAAGCGCAGCCATGCTTCTTGCGTCACAAACCAACGTATTGGCGCCGCTGTCTTCAATGAAATAGGTAAGCTCATCGACCGTGTAGGCCGAATTGAGAGGCAAAAAGACGATCCCGGACTGGACACAGGCTGCATAGAGTGCCAGTGCCCAGGACGATTTCCCGACCTGTGCCGCTAACCGGTCACCCGGGGACATTCCTGCCCGATTCAAAACATGCGCAAACCGGGCCGCCACGTCCAAGAAATCCGTATGGGTCACGACTGCGCCGTTTTCAAGGACGAGGAAAGGCGTTGTCTGCCCGCCATGCTTTCCGAACAGTTGGTCGTAAAGCGGGTTACTCATCGCCCCGTCTCCTGTTTGTCGGTTCAAATCCGCCAATCACGCACAGATTATTGTGAATTTCAATACCATTATGCTCCATTTTCCAACGTCACCATTTGGCGGCATCATCGTCCAAAGGCATCGCCAGTGAAGTGCGGACAACAGATGAACAGAATCCACGGACCAAATGCCGGATCGTTCTTCCGGGTTAGTCGCGCCGTCACCGGAATTTTTCGGAATCGTGCCGCCGCGATTTCGCACAAGGCAATTGCCAACAAACCTCCTGAAACGGGTAAGGTGCCTGTCTTCACCCTCTGCTCACTGCACCGCCCAGAACAATCTTTGCCACCAAGGATCTTCGGTCAAAATCGTTACTTCAATAGCAGCCCTTGCTGCCAACAACCGACGCGACACGCCAGGCGGAGTGGGGCATCACCGGGAAAACGCGCATTACCATGCATTTTGAAAGTCAAGGCTATTTCAAAATCCAATATTGAATTAGCAACAATTTGTCGTTATTCTGTGTGCCATGATTGCACGCGACCTCGCCCCGAGGCTGATTAAGGCGGCGCTAACTTGGCCGTCCATCACGCTCACCGGTCCTCGGCAGAGTGGAAAGACGACATTGTGCCGCGCCCTGTTTCCACAGCATCGGTACGAGACACTGGAAGCACCGGACGTGCGAGCCTTCGCCACTGAGGACCCCCGTGCCTTTCTGGCCCAGTTTCCGCAAGGCGCAGTTCTCGACGAAGTGCAGAGGGCGCCTGATCTGCTTTCCTACCTTCAGGGAATCATTGACGCGGACCCGGCACCGGGTCGTTGGATTCTCACGGGTTCGCAAAATCTTACTTTGCTCGAGTCGGTTAGCCAGTCGCTTGCTGGACGAACGGCAGTTTACAACCTCCTTCCGTTGACGCGGGGCGAGACGATGCGTTTCCCACGGCACCCTACGACTCTCGAAGAGACACTCATTACTGGGTCTTACCCGCGCATATTCAATGAGAGCCAGGACGTGGCGGACTGGCTTGGTTCCTACGTCGCCACCTACATCGAACGCGATGTACGGATGATCAGCAATGTAGGCGATCTCGCGACTTTTCAACGCTTTGTCACTCTTTGCGCCGGCCGAACGGCGCAATTGCTGAACTACTCGTCTCTATCAGGGGATTGCGGCATCTCGCAACCGACCGCGAAAGCATGGCTCGGCATCCTTGAAACCAGCTTTGTCGCTTTCCGCCTCCCTGCACTTCACGCAAATCTTCGGAAGCGGCTGGTAAAGATGCCGAAACTGCACTTCTACGATACCGGCCTCCTCTGCTGGTTGCTAGGTATCCGCACCCCGGAACACCTCTGTTCACATCCGCTGCGCGGCCCGATATTCGAAACCTGGGTCGTCTCCGAGATGGCCAAACGCCGGGCCAACCGGGGAGAAATCGGCGGAGGTCTCTCATTTTTTCGTGACCGGAACGGAGCGGAAGCCGACCTCATAGTCGACAACCCGACCGGCACCACGATTGTCGAAGCCAAGTCCTCCGCGACCGCATCATCCAGCCTGTTCGACGGTTCGAGGCGCGTCCGAAGACAGCTTGCCCAATCGACCAGGCGATGTTCCGTCGTCGTTGTCTACGGCGGAGATCAACCCCAGCGCAGGGGAACGGACAACCTGATCCCCTGGAGGGATTTGCACGAGTTCGACTGGGATGCGTCGGACTGAATCCTTGCAGTCCGATTTACCTGACGACTGATCACCTGAGCGGGGGTACGTGCGCTTGATCCGCATCAAGACATGGAAAGACGTGATACTGCAAATTTCTATCTACATTCGTCTCAAATTCCGATGAAGTAACCGTTGACACGAAGTGTCTGGACAGCGCGTCGAAACCAACTGTACGCGGCATGGCAGATTTGCCGCGCTCGAGTGCTATGGACGGTAGTTCAGTTTCCGGATGCTCTGAAATCTCAGTCGCACTTGCTGTTGATGACGGGACGGTGGAAAAATCGTCGCGAACTCTCTCCCAAGGACTGCAAGATCTTGCAGGGGCACCTGACCTCTCCCTCTGAACCATCGCGGTCAGGGCTTGCCGTGGAAACAGGGAATCGTGGTCAAAGTGACGTCAGGCCCTGATCACCCGCCCGGACGATTCCGCGGGCGAGCTTACGGGCTTTGCGCACAAACACTCGTTCCGCGCGGCCAGGGGAGGATGCGAAGGCCTGCGCGACCGCGGAGTCGGCTTCGCTTTCAGGAATCCCTGGGGTTTCCTTCGACAGGAGTGCGTCGTGGCGGCAGTTTCGCCGATGCGGATCACATCTCGCCCTGCAGGATCAATTCCTCGTTTGCCAGAGTCACACGCAGAATATTCGTGGATCCGGACACATTGAACGGAATGCCGGCTGTCACGACAATGTGGTCCTCTCCCCCGGCAAATCCGCCGTCGCGGGCAGCCCTGGCGGCCCCGACAACCGCGTGCTTGAAGCGCGATATTTCTTCCGTAAGGACACAATGCAGTCCCCAGACAATCGCCAGGCGGCGCGCCGTTGCAGCCAGAGGCGTCAACGCCAGGATAGGGACTCGTGGACGTTCACGTGCAGCGAGCATCGAAGTCGTTCCGGAATGCGTGAAACAGCAAATTGCCTTGACGTCGGTCGTCTCCGCAACCTGGCGCGCTGAAACCGTAATTGCATCCGCGACCGAACATTCCGCCTCCGACCTCGAGGCTTCGATCACCTGCCTATAGATTGCGTCCTTTTCGACTTCGACCGCGACGTCATTCATCGTTTTGACAGCTTCAATCGGGAACATGCCAACCGCCGACTCCGCCGACAGCATGATGGCGTCCGCCCCCTCGTAGATCGCGGTCGCAACGTCAGAGACCTCCGCACGAGTCGGAACCGGCGCCGAGGTCATGCTTTCAAGCATCTGCGTTGCCACGACGACTGGCTTGCCGACGCGCCGGCATGCGCGAACGAGCCGTTTCTGGATCGGAGGCACATTCTGTACCGGCATTTCGACCCCGAGGTCGCCCCGCGCGACCATGACGCCATCGACGCAATCCAGAATCCGGTCAAAAGCCTTTACGGCCGCCGGCTTTTCGATCTTCGCCATTACCGCGGCGCGACCGGCAACCAGGCGCTGGGCTTCAAGCACGTCTTCGGGGCGTTGAACAAATGAAAGCGCCATCCAGTCGACGCCCAGCGAACAGGCGAATTCAAGATCGTTCCTGTCTTTTGCGGACAACGCCGGCACAGGAAGAACAGCATCCGGAACATGGACACCTTTCCGGTCCGACACCTCGCCACCCACAACGACCCGGCAGTTCGCGAAGTCAGCGCCGCAATCTTCGACCGCCAGATGAACCCTCCCGTCATTGACGAGAAGGCGCGACCCTGGCGACAACACGGCAAACACCTCCTCATGAGGAAGCGAAACCCGGGCCTGGTCCCCTTCCGCATCGTTCAGCTCGAATCTGAACTGCTCCCCGGCCTTGAGTTCGACCTCACCTTCACGAAATGTACCACAGCGGATCTTGGGACCCTGAAGATCCGCCAGGATGCAGATCGGTCGTCCGGTTTCCCTTTCGATCCGGCGTACCCGGCGGTGTCGCGCAGCAATGTCATCGTGGGTTCCGTGGCTCATGTTCAACCGGAAAACATCGGCCCCGGCCTTGAACATCGACATCAACGTGTCGTGTGAATCCGACGCGGGGCCAAGCGTCGCAACAATCTTTACATTGCGATGTCGCCTCAAGAACTCGTCCTCCCGCCAAATCCCGACCGGCAAATCCCGACCGGCAAATCAGCCATTTGACCTGCATTGGCTACATGGTCAGTTCCGAAATGTCACCAAGGAAGGTCATGAAGATTGTCAGGCAGGGTGGCGATGCACGACAAATTCGTTAAACGATGTTTCTTGCTCTCGAATCGGATACCGGATCCAAATTGCCCTTGCCATTCAAAGTCTACAACAGAAACCGTTCCTCGCGAATTGTCCTGGTCTGCGATCATGCGACCAATCATGTCCCCCAATGGTTGAACGGTGGTTCGCTTGGCCTCAACGGCAGAGACATGGGGCGCCACGTCGCCCTGGACGTCGGGGCGGCCGGCGTTACCCGCCACCTCGCGGATACCCTCGGCGCAACTGCCGTTCTGTCAAATTTTTCGCGACTGGTCATCGACGCCAACCGTGGAGAAACCGACCCGACCCTGATCATGCAGATCTGCGACGGCATCGTCGTGCCGGCAAACAGGTCGATCAGCTCTCGGGACCGGGAGCGCCGGCTGAACCGGTGCCATCGTCCCTACCACGGAACCCTGTCTTCCGTGCTGGATGAGATCGATGACCCTGTCGTCCTGTCCATACACTCGTTTACGCCCAGGATGTGGACCGGTCCGAAGCGGCCCTGGAATATCGGGGTCCTGTCGTCGACCGATCGCAGGATCGCGGACCCGCTCCTTGCATTGCTTAACGATCACGCCGGTCTCGTCGTCGGTGACAATCGCCCCTATGCCGGGCGACTGCCGGGCGACACCATCGATCGCCATGCGTTTCAATCGGGACGCCCCCATGCATTGATCGAGATTCGCAATGACCAGGTCGAGGCCGAATCCTCTCAACTTGAATGGGCGGAATTCCTCGCACCGATATTGCGCCGGGTCGTTGATTGTGCCACGGGCTCAGTTGACTGCCAAAGGAGGACGTGATGGACGATCAGACCAGACTGGAACTTGAAGCCGCAGCCTTCCGGCGACTACAGGAACACCTCATGCGCCGGACGGACGTGCAGAACATCGACCTGATGAATCTCGCCGGATTCTGTCGCAACTGCCTGTCACGGTGGTACCAGGAAGCAGCGAATGAACGCGGCATTGCCATGACCAAGGACGAGGGCCGGGAAACCTTCTACGGAATGCCGTTTTCCGAATGGCGCGCATCGTATCAGACCGAGGCGACCGAAGATCAGTTGGATCAGTTCAGGGAATCGCACGGTTGACGCGCTCTTCCCGTGGGCGGGCGCAAATCCGCGGGGAAGGCGTTCCACAGTGGCCGGGCATTGCAATTCGCGGCAGAAGATTCGTGAACGTACCGTTATCTGGTGGAATTCCGCTCAAACCGCGGATTTTCGGCTTTCCTCCAGGTAGATTTCCCGGAGCCGCCGGGCCACCGGTCCCGGCTTTCCGTCACCGATCGTAGCGCCATCGATCGAAACGACCGGCATGACAAACGTCGATGCCGCCGTGATAAACGCTTCATCCGCCGCCCTGGCCTCGTCCGGCGTGAAGGCGCGTTCTTCAATTCGAACCTGCCGCTCCCGGGCATACCTGAGCACTGCCGCCCGCGTAATGCCATGCAGGATATCGTTCGAAAGTTCCCGGGTGATGATCGTGTCGTCTTTCACTATGTACGCATTGTTCGACGTGCCTTCCGTCACGAACCCGTCCTGAACGAGCCAGGCATCGTCAGCTCCCCTGGACTTCGCCTCCATTTTTGACATGGACGGGTAGAGCAGTTGGACGGTCTTGATGTCCCTTCGTCCCCAGCGGAGGTCGTCCACGAAAACGACCCGGATGCCTGTCTCCGCCTGTGCGCTTTCCGCCAGCGACTTGACCTGCGTGAAAAGAACAACAGTCGGGGTCGTGTCCTCCGGATAGGCAAAGTCCCTGTCGGCGACCCCCCGCGTGACCTGGAGATAGACCAATCCTTCATCAAGTCCGTTGAGCCGAACCAGTTCCCGATGGATTTCAAGAAGGCTGGCAGGGTCCAACGGGTTTTCCATGTCGAGTTCGCCAAGTGATCGGGCCAGCCGTTTCAGATGCCCGTCGAAATCGACCAGTTTTCCGTCAAGGACGGCCGTGACCTCGTACACGGCGTCCGACATGAGGAATCCCCTGTCAAAAACGGATACCCGCGCGGCGGTTTCCGGCACGTAATCACCGTTCACATAAACGATCCTGCTCATCTTTACTTCCGTTGCTGCCTTGATTCGTCCCCGGCCTAATCCCTATCCCCAAAGCTCGCTAGCCGGCGGGAATACATCAGACCCTTCATACCTGAGTGCCGTCTCCCTGTCTGCCGCCAGGAGCAGGGGACCGTCGAGGTCCGTCACCGCCGCTCCCTGGGCGACAAGCACGGCTGGCGCCATGGCCAATGACGTGCCAACCATGCAGCCGACCATGATTTCGAACCCCCGTTCGCGCGCCAGGTCCCGGAGTGCCATTGCTTCGGTCAATCCTCCCGTCTTGTCCAGCTTGATGTTGATCATGTCATAACGTCCGCCAAGCCGAGCCAGCGACGTCCGGTCGTGGCAACTCTCGTCGGCACAAACAGGTATCGGCCTCTCCATCTCGTCGAGGACCGCATCTTCGCCGACTGGAAACGGTTGTTCGACCATCTCGATCCCGAGATCCAGGAATGCCGGAATCAGGTGCTCGTAGGCCGAAACCGTCCATCCCTCGTTCGCATCGACAATGATTCGTGCAGCCGGCGCTCCAGTGCGTACGGCTTCGAGCCGCTCCAGGTCGCCAGGCCCGCCGAGCTTGACCTTGAGCAACGGCCGGCCGGCATGCCTGGCGGCCTGGTGAGCCATCTCGGAAGGATCATCCAGCGAAAGCGTGTACGCGGTCACCACCGGTCCAGGCCTCGCCAGTCCTGCCAGTTCCCATACCCGCAATCCTGTTTTCTTCGCTTCCAGATCCCACAACGCACAGTCGACGGCATTGCGCGCAGCTCCGGGTGGCAGGCATTGTTGAAGTTCGCTTCGGTCGACCGGGAGACGCAGGGACTGAATTGCCCCGATCACAGACTCGATCGACTCATCGTAACGCGCATACGGAACGCATTCTCCTAAGCCGGTGTCCCCGTTTGCTTCCACCGACACGGTAACCACATCCGCAACCGTCCTTGACCCGCGCGAAATCGAAAACGTTCGGGCCAGCGGAAACTGCTCCGCCCTGGCACGCAGTTTCATGCACTGCACCGCAGGTCAAACGTCCTGTCGTGTTGTCCCGCGATCTTCATGCCGCGACCGACTCCGATCGACAGCAGTTCAATCCGGCAGCGCATCGACGAGGCGCCCCGCGCCAAATCGAAACGGATCAACGGTCGGCAGGCCGGTTTCGGCTTCGATTTGCGCCAAACAGGCGCGGGCTTCCGCATCGCTCATGTCCTTGGTGTTCACGGACACCGCCGAAACCTGGCAATTCGGATTGACGATCCGCGCCAACCTGAGCGCAAGGTCCCGGAGTTCCGTCAGTGAAGGGGGCACATAGCCGGGAAGTCCGCGCATCCGTTTCCGCGATGCGTCATGGCAAAGGACCAGGGCGTCCGGTTGACCGCCATGGACGAGCGCCATCGTCACACCCGAATACGACGCATGAAAAAGCGATCCCTGGCCCTCGATCAGGTCCCAGTGGTCATCATCATTGTCCGGTGACAGGTACTCGATCGAACCCGACATGAAGTCGGCGATGACGGCATCCAGGGGCACGCCGTCGCCGGTGATCAGAATTCCGGTCTGACCCGTCGCCCGAAACGTCGATTTCATGCCGCGATCCTGCATTTCCCTGTCCATGGCGAGCGCGGTGTACATCTTGCCGACCGAAACATCGGTTCCCACACCGAGGCAGCGTCGTCCGCGCCGTTTTTGACCGTTGCCGATCGGATACTGCACCGTCGGGACACGGACATCGTGAAGGACACGCCCGTGTGCTTCTGCCGCCGTGGCGAGGTCCGTCTCGTCCCTGAGCAGATTGTGCAAGCCGCTCGCGATGTCCATGCCGTTCGCAAGCGCGTCGCTCAGCACGGACTTCCACGCCGTCGAAATGACGCCGCCACGATTGGCAACGCCGATCACCAGGGTCCGGACGCCGGCAGCCCGCGCTTCCTCGATCGCCAAATCGGGCAAACCGACGTCAGCCTTGCACCCTTCCATGCGATACTGACCGATCGCGGCATCGGGACTCCAGTCGCGGACCCCCTGTGCGACCTTTGCTGAAAGGGAATCCGGAGCGTCTCCAAGAAAGAGTAGGTAGGGTTTCCTGATCATCGGTTTCGTCTCACTCCGTCAGGGCGCTCGCCGCACCCTTGAAATGGTCCCGCCACCCAAGTTTTTTGCCTGGCGCATGCAGGCTTCGACTCCGGTGCGCGCGCCAATTGCGACCTATTCATCGCGAAAGTCAATCGGCAACTGAAAGGGCAAAGATCCGCCACGAACTGGCGTGGTCGGCCTGCTTTCCCTGCCGCCGGAGTTACGCCCGGACACGACGAATTCTGGCGTCGAGCCTGCCGGAATCGAGGCTCAGACCCGGACAGGTTCAGGCGATCAATCGATGGGGATGCGAATGTCGCGGCCGCCGGAGCGCGTAACGACCCAGACCTCGTTCATGGGATACTGGCTTTCGTCCTTCCTCGCCAGTTTCCTGACGACTTCGAACTGGAATTCGAGATAGCCCATCTGATGGACCGGTCCGACCTTTCGCTCGAGTTTTTCGTTCAGCTTCTTGAGACTCCAGAACGGCACGGACGGGAATGTGTGGTGGGCAGTGTGGTATGGCATCTGCCAGCACAACCAGCGAAGCAAGGCATTTGTACGCGTCGAACGGGTATTCTCGATCACATCGTTCTCGTGCGAAAGCCCGAGATGTTCGATGGTGTTTTGCAGTTGGTGCACCGGCTTGGTCAGGATCATCGGAAGGATCCAGTACGTCAGCGCCACCCAACTCCCGACGATGACGGATACCAGGAGAATGAATGCGTAACCGGCAAGATGGAGACGCGCCTCGAGGACGACCTTCGCCTCCTCTTCCTTCCTCACATACGGTTCGTGAACCAAGCCGGCCGCGTGCCGGCACATCCCCCATACGCGATTTCGCCAATACGTCACACCAAACAACCACAGCAGGTAACTGCCGAGCGTGTAAGGCTCCCGAACCAGTTCCCCGTCCCGTTCCCAATCCTGTGTCCACTGGTGATGGGCGAAGTGCATGATCTGGTCGAAGTCGCGCGGAAAGAGCTGAATGAACCCGATCGCGCGGCCAAACAGTTCATTGAGGCCGCGTGTCCTGAACACGGTTGAATGGGACAGTTCGTGCTGGGCCGCGTACAGGAAATTCACGAGGACGCCCAGAAGGAACCCGCTCGCCAACACCCACCAGCTCCCGAGCGCTAGCGCGTGAAGCCATGCCGCTCCGGCGATCGCCAGGAGATGGCTGGCCATCTGTAGCGCCCCCATCAGATCGCTCCGTGCGTTGAGGGCGCGAAGTTCCGATGGATCAACGATTCCCCGACGTGAGAACGATCCCTGCATGAACTACTCGTCCCTCCATATCCGAGAACCCGCTTCTATCCCGACGCTGTTCACGGACGTATCCGGCATCGTGCAAAACATGAGCCTGCCGGACGGCACTCCGGTTGCAGCTAACTTATAGAAAAGCACAGAATATTCCATACGAATGTGCCTCGCCGTGATGGTCCTTTTCGCTCGCATGAAATGGCCGCATGATTTCAGGGTGCTGTTCCTCACGTGCAAAAGCGGCGGATCTCCAGGCTCCAGTCGTGCATTTTTTCAGACATGGCGCTACCGGACTGCCTGATCTTCGCGGACTTCTGCGAGGTCGGCATTTGCCCGTCCGCGCCCATCCGGTCGGCGTCAGTCGCACGCCCTTCGATTCTTGGTGTCTCGATCCTGATTCCTCTCAATTTCCCGCACCTGCGTTCACCTCGGGCCAGAGGGCGTCGAGCTGGAAGTGGCGGCGCCGAGGGGAGGAAGCGAAACCGGCGCGTCATCGACGAGCGTCGCCAGAAGCAGCCGGTGCCCCTCGCGCCACGCGAAGGCCTCGAGCGTCCGTGCATCAGGATCCACCAACCAGAGATGGCGGACATCCTCGCGGGCCCAGAGATCCCGCTTCTCGCCCAGGTCCAGCCGCATGGATGGCGACGGGACCTCAGAGACCCAGTCCGGCGCGATCGTGAAACAAGCCGCATCGGGATACTCGGGCATCGTCTCGCGCCACCAACCGGCCAAGTCCGGCACCACGATGCCCGCGCTCAGGTGCAATTCCGGCTCGTCGATGATCCACCATCCGCCTGGACCTCCAGCCCCGGGATTGAATGGGCCATCAAGACGGCCACCGAGACGCGAACTCGACCAGGCATGACGCATGGCGGGCCTCGGGTGGGTATGGAGGGTTCCGGCAGTCACTTCGGCGACCTTGTGGGACGGCGCGTCGAGCACGTCCTGATGTGTGGCCCCGAGGGTCTCCTCGCGTGCAGTCCGTGTCTTCATGCCCTCGCTTTTCACCTGCCTCTGGATACCGATCCTCTCGATTGCGTCCCGCCAGATCATCTCGGCGCGGCGGCCATGAAGGCGCGTGGTCTCCGTTATCGCGCGACCGGACAGGTACCGGAAACCCTCAACCCGCGTGTCAGGATGTTCCGGGCAAGCGGTGATGCAAATGGCGCGGGGGTTCGCGTCCGGTCATTGCCGCACGGCGCCGTTAGCGGGCGATGGCCCGGAAAAATGGTCACGAACGTGGTCCGGAACCTGTCGCCCCGGAGCGCACGGCAGCCGAGCCGGCATCTGCACGTCTTGCCTGCAGCGCAAGGAGCCCATGCAGGCCAGATCGAATTTTTCTGGCCCTGACTGACGTCAAGCCGTGCGAATCCCACCGGTTAACCCCATCTGGTAATTGGACCTGAGCACGGGTTTCCATTCGGTATCGAGAGTTTGCGTTCAGATTCGGATTTGGACTCTCGATGGTCAACGCTGAACGCCTGTTTGGCCGCAACAGACCCCCGATCGGTTGGGCATGTCGTCGGACGAACCGTTGCCATGAGCATTTTCAAAGTGAATCTGCTGCAAACGTGCTCGCTGAACAACAGGCAGCCCGTCGTTCAAGCACCGAATTTCGGTTCCTTCATCACCTTATCCCGTTCGCTCGCTGAAGCTCGCGTATATAGGCAGTCACCAATGCCACGTCGCTCCTTGTCAGACCTTCTATCGGCGCCATGTCGCCGAAGGTCCAGTGGTGACTTGTGACACCAACTGCCACCGCCCTCTGGATGGCTTCATCGCCGTGATGGGAAGGTTCGTAGAAGATGTGAACGAGTGGCGGTCCGATTCCGTCTTTCCCGGCAGCATTGACCCCGTGACAGGTCACGCAGTTTTCGAGGAAAATCCGTTCCCCGGCCCGCGCCCTGGCAGAAAGGGATTCCGGCACCGCGACTTCAGCCAAGGCGGTTGAATCGGCCGTCGGCTCCACGTGATTCGGCTCCGGGCCCGGCCGTAGCAACAACCAGGCCAGCACGCCTGCCATGAGTATAGTCGCTATACCGGCGGCCTTTCTCACGTACACCATGTCTTATGTCCTTTTGTGTTCGGTTCCACAAACCGGGAGACCAAGCATGATTTCCTGCAACGATACAAACGTCCGGATCGCCGCATCGACCTGTTTTTCAAATGTTGTATCTCCGACAAGCGGAAAACGGAGATGTACGTGGTCTGCGATACATCACTGGTCTCGCCTGACCAACGCGGCCACTTGCCGAACCTCGCTTCTGCGCTCTGGACTCAACGACACGACCCTTTCCTTCCGCCTCCTTGCCCCTTTCCACGTTCAACTGTTGGAGATGACCCGTTACCATTTCCGCTCGTCCAGTCATTGTTTTCACAAATGTAACGAACCAGCCGACAATGTCGCCAGAACACTATTGACCACGAGAGACGGCAGGTGCTCCTTTCTTGCAGGTGTAGATCAAATTCACACTTCCATGCCTCGGAATCGATGAAAAAGGCCCTGAATATCAACCTTTGGCGATTCTGCCGTCAAGCGTCGCTTGACGCTTGAAATGAACTGCGGATAGGGACTGCCATGAGAATTCGCAACCTGCGCCACAAGGGTCTTCACCGGTTTGTGGAGGATGACAGCACCGCCGCGTTCCAACCTGCCATTGTGCCTAAGTTGTGGCGCATCCTGCCCTTCCTCCAGGACATGGAACACGAGGAAGAGTTGCTGGCGGTTCCCGCCTGGAAGGCACACCGGCTTGCGGGCAAACGCAAGGACGTATGGAGTCTGTCGGTCACCTAGAACTGGTGAATCACATTTCGGATCGACCGGTCAGGGGACGAAATTGTCGATCTGGACTACGAAAATTATCGCTAGGGGGGTAACGATGAACACGTCACAAGGGATTCGGATGAAGAATCCGGCTCACCCAGGCGGGTTCGTGAAAAGTGAAATCGGCGAGGCGCTCGGCTTGACGGTGACCGAAACTGCGCGAATTCTAGGAGTAACTCGACCGGCACTGTCCGCGCTGCTCAACGAGCGCGCCAGCCTTTCGCCGGAAATGGCGCTCAGAATTGAAAAGGCTTTTGGCGTTTCTATGGATACGCTAATGCGCATGCAGACCAGCAATGACATTGCCCAGGCCCGCATGCGGGGCCTCGGCATCGAGCTCGTTCCTTTCGACCGACGGGTTGCCTGAGCATGCTACGCCCTGTCCTCTAACCCGGTGAACGGGCGCAGAACAATCGGAGCACGGACCGACGACAGTGCCTCCGCGGGAACCGTTGATTGTTTCCGTTCCTTGGTGAAAGCCAGAGATCCGGCCTTTCGTTTCGGGATTCGATGCGGGTCCCGCTTCATCCGGGAGAGCTTGCAATACTTGTTTGCGCAACCATTCATTCGATCTGCCCAGATTTGGGCATATCTATCGACAAGTTGCCTGCGGTGCTCGGATCACGCAGCTACAACCATGGCTCCGCCTGACTCGTTTCGGACCTCGGGCTTACCTTGAATCGCCGTGAAAGAGCCGACCAGGCGGCCAGCATCTCGAAAGTCCTGCGTCACGCACGAACTCCTGCTTCTTAAGGGGATTATATCGATTACTTGACATTGATGCTGCCAGTTTCCGATCGATTTCACGGGTCATGGCGGTTGCCGACATCTGATCGTGACCTTGGATGATTCATGGTCATGATTCCTTGACAATTCAGGCAGATCGTGTCGTGATCAAGTGACGGGAAGCCCGCCGTTCCCGTCACCAGGCGAACCTTGTGCCGAAGGCCCGACCGCGTGAGCGAAACTTCCACATACCGCAACATCATCTACCGGCTTCTGCCAGGCTCCAGGGCGAACGCACGGCGCCTGGCCGGACAGGCAGGCGCCTGCCGCTTCGTCTGGAACACGATACTGGGGCAGCACAATGACGCCTTTGAGGAGGCGAAGGCCAACGGGGAGAAGCCTCCGTCGGTTTCGTTCTTCTCGCTCGGCAAGGAGTTCACCGTGCTCCGCAACGAAATCCCGTGGCTTTGCGAATACTCCTTCAGCATCACCCGGTACGTGCTCAAGGACCAGGCCGATGCGTGGAAGGCGTTCTTCAGGGGCGAGGCAGGACATCCACGCTTCAAGTCCCGCCACGGGTCGACGCCGTCCTTCACCATTCCCGAAGCCGTCACCATCAGGGACGACATGATCTCCATCCCGAGGGTTGGTCCCATGCGCATCCGGCGGAAGGGCGGGAACCCGTATCCCGAGGGCAAGCCGGTCAAGGCCGTGATCAGGAAGATCGCCGGCAAGTGGTATGTCACCGTCTGCTACGAGGTCGAGGCTGAGGAGCGTCCCGACACCGGGGTCTCGGCGGGCGTGGACATGAACGTCCGGCAGGTGGCGGTGGTGGACACGACCGGAGAGGCGGAGATCATCCCCGCGCCCGACACGGGCCGGCTTGATGCGAAGATCGGGCGCAACCAGCGCCGGCTTGCCCGCCAGCGCAAGGGGTCACGGCGGCGCATGAGAACCAGGCTCAGGCTGCAGAGGCTCCAGCGAAAGCGGGCCAACAGGCGCAGGAACTGGCAACACCAGGTCAGCCGCCGGATCGCGAACCGGGCGAGCACGGTGATTGTCGAGAAGCTCAACACGGCGGGCATGACGCGATCGGCAAGGGGCACGCTCGAGAACCCCGGCACAAACGTGAAGGCCAAGTCCGGTCTCAACCGGGAGATCCTGAGCACCGGCTGGCATGGCATGAAGGAGAAGCTCGCCTACAAGTGCGTGGTGGTTGAGATCGATCCTGCCTTTACGTCACAGACCTGCTACGTGTGTGAATGGGTGTGGACAAGGCCTCCCGCCCGTCGCAGGCTGAATTCACGTGCGTGGCCTGCGGCCACGCGGATCATGCGGACCTGAACGCGGCCCGCAACATCATGGCCTCCGGGATTGGAGCTTCTGCACGGCGAGGGGCGTTTGCGTTGGCAACTCCTGTGACCCGTGAAATCGATCGAAAGCAGGCAGCGTGATGCGTTGTCAAGTAATCGATATTATTCCCCTTCTTAACCGTGCCAAGAGGCCCTCTCCTGGGAATGCAGGGGAAAGACAAGGCGCCACCAGGGCGAATGCAATGGCAAGACAGCGGCTATTGGCGTTTTCCTCGGGCAGGGCGCCTGCTATACGGGATGGACCAGATTTCGATCATCAGGAACCAACCTTTTTAAGGAGTCACCAATGCCTGCAATGCGCCCACCTGTTTGTGATTTCGGCTGGGAGGCCCCCGATTTCACCCTTCCCTCAACCGAAGGCGAGACCGTTTCGCTTGGTGATGCCGCGGGGGAAAACGGAACATTGATCATGTTCATCTGCAATCATTGCCCGTTCGTCGTTTCGGTTCGCGACCGCCTCGCCAAGGAAGCCCTGGCGCTCAGGGACATCGGAATCGGGGTGGCTGCCATCTGTTCGAACGACGCCCACAGCTATCCGGATGATTCCTTCCCCAACATGGTCAAATTCGCCAGGGATTCCGGGTTCTCTTTCCCGTACCTGCATGACGAGGACCAGTCAGTCGCGCGGGCATATGCTGCCGAGTGCACGCCGGATTTCTTCGGGTTCAATTCGAAACGCCAGCTCCAGTATCGGGGCCGTCTCGACAGCGCCGGACGCAATGCCCCCACGCCGGACATGAGCCGCGACCTGTTCGATGCCATGAAGTTGATCGCCGACACCGGGCAGGGGCCCCGAGAGCAGATTCCCTCGATGGGCTGTTCCATCAAGTGGAAAGCTGCTGCCTGAAGGATTCCGCTACCTCCGGTCGGCCACGCCTCGAGAACGGTTTCGGAATTCAGCCGCGTCTACGGAACAGGGGCGATCCTGAATATCGCGCCGTGGCCTTCCGACAGAAACCAAATCGAGCCGTCGGGCGCTTCGCGGACGTCCCTGACCCGGTCGGTCTCCGGAAACGCCAGCCGCTCTTCCTCTGAGAAACGGGAACCCGGTTTCAGCCGCGAAACGTGGTCAAGCTTGAGTGAGCCGACGAAGAAGTGTCCGCGCCATTCCGGCCAAAGTCGGCCCGAGTAGATCATCAGCCCGCTCGGAGCAATCGAAGGATCCCAATAGAAGGCAGGCTGCTCCAGCCCTTCCTTCGAATGCCCGACACCGACCTTCGCGCCGGAATAGTGTCGGCCGTAGCCGATGATCGGCCAGCCGTAATTGAGACCCTTGCCTATCCGGTTGATCTCGTCGCCGCCCATGGGGCCGTGTTCCACCGCCCAGATCGTCCCCCGGTCATCGAGCGCAAGGCTCTGGGGGTTTCTGTGACCAAGAGACCAGATTTCGGAACGGGCGTTGGGGACTCCGACAAACGGGTTGTCCCTCGGTATTGACCCGTCGCGTCCCAGGCGGACGATCTTGCCGTTGTGAACGGAAAGGTCCTGGGCAGTGTCACTCTTGCCCCGATCCCCGATCGTCACAAACAGCGTACCGTCCGGCGCCTCGACGACGCGGGACCCGAAATGCCTTCCACCTGTCGTCGGCCTGCCCATTTCGAAGAGAAGCTCCACATCGGAAAGGCGGGTGTTGTCACCGGAAAGGGTGGCCGAAGACAGTGCCGTCCCTCCCCTGCGGCCATTTCGGTAGGGTTTCGAGAATGTCAGGAAAATTTCGCGGCTTCGGGAGAAGTCCCTTGCCACGGCGAGATCGAGGAGCCCGCCCTGCCCCTTGTCAAGAACGTCCGGAACACCCGAGACCTCGGTTCGTCGGAGGCTGCTGTCAAAATGAAGGAGCCTGCCACCGCGCTCGGTGACCAGAAATCCGCCGTCAGGAAGAAAGGCGAGCGCCCAGGGAACGTCGAGTTCGCCAACGACCTTCGTGACTGAAACCGTCCCGGCATCAGCCTGGCGCTCCGCCGCCTCCGCCTTTCCGACGCCGAACACGACCAAGAAGATGATCATCGACGCAGCCGGCAGCCAGAGGAATCGCAAGGTTGCCGGTATTGCATTCCGAACCGCGGGCACGTGCCCGCACCCGTTCTCAGGTGTTGTATGTTTCATCAAGCTTGACCCCTGTGACAGGGCGCAGAACGTGAGGTTTCCGTGCGTCGTAAAGTGCGGAATCCGGAAACTCCGTCACGTCTCCAAGAACCGGACCCACCAGAATCAGCGCCGTTCGCGTGATCCGCGCTTCCCGCACTTTTTTGCGAATGTCAGAAAGCGTACCAGTCACGATCGCTTGATCCGGCCACCCAACCCTGTAGGCGACAACCACCGGGCAGTCAGCTCCGTAGAACGGAGTCAGACGGCGTTCGATCTCGCGCATGTTTCTGACCGCGAGATGGATGACCAGCGTCGTGCCGCATCGCGCGAAATTCTCAAGTGTCTCACCGGGAGGCATTGCCGTCGACTGCATCGACATCCGGGTCAGGACGATCGACTGCGCCAGGCCGGGAATTGTCAGCTCCTGCCCGAGCGCGGCGGCCGTGGCCGCATAGGCCGGGACGCCCGGAATGATTTCGTAATCGACGCCCTCCGACTTCAACCTCCTGATCTGCTCGGCTATCGCTCCGTAGAGCGAAGGATCTCCCGAATGAACCCGGGACACGTCGTCGCCGCGGGAATGCGCACTCATGATCGCTCCGTGGGTTTGGTCGAGCGTCATCTTCGACGTATCCAGGACCGTGGCCCCCGACGGCGCCGACTGGATGATTGCCTCGGGCACGAGTGAGCCGGCAAAGAGGCAGGTCCGGCATCGACCGATGACGCGTGCGCCCTTTACGGTAATGAGATCCGGATCCCCGGGACCTGCGCCGACAAAGAAGACCGTCATGTCTTCTTGTCCCGACGGTTTCCGGACGATCTCCCGGAAGCGAGGGAATCCTGTTCATGCCCGCTCTGCCCGCCCCGTTCCCGCCATGAATCCCGCCCGGCGGATACGCACTCTGGCAAGTCGATTCGCTGATTCACCCTTGGCTCGTGCCTGTCCAACTTCATGGAGAACATGCCTCTTCACGGGTTTCGTAACCGCGCGGAGTGTAGACCCTCGTGCGTCCGCCCAATTGAAAACTCCTGCTTCGACTCGACCCGACCAGCACTGTCGTCAACATGTCCGTTTCGCCGACATCGAGTTCGGCAAGTGTCGCGTAGGCCAGCCGCTCACCTGGCCGGCCCAGTGAACGCGCAAGAACGACCGGGGTATTCGCCGGCCGGTGTTCCAACAGGATATCCCTGGCGGCACCAACCAGGCCGCGACGTTGCCTCGACGACGGATTGTAGAATGCAATGACAAAGTCGCCTTCCGCCGCCGCACGAATTCGCCGCAGGATCACATCCCTCGGCGTGAGCAGGTCGGACAGCGAAATCGCGCAAAAGTCATGGCCGAGCAGTGCGCCGGCCCTGGCCGCTGCCGCCTGCATTGCCGACACGCCCGGCGAGCAGACGACTTCGACTCGTCGCGCGGCATCGCTCAATCCGTTACCCGCCGTGGCGCGATCAAGCAACTCGAGAACGAGTGACGCCATCGCGTAGATTCCTGCATCCCCCGAGGATACGAGCACGACCTGGCGGCCTGCCCCGGCCTGCTCCAGCGCGTAACGGCATCGTTCCCGTTCCTGGCCTAGCGAAAAACCGGTGCGCGTACACCCTACCGCCAGCGGGTCCAGAAGGTCGATGTAGGAATCGTAGCCGACGATTTCGTCGGCTCGCGCGATCATCCGGGTCGCTTCCGGCGTGCGCCATTCGGCCTGCCCCGGCCCGAGGCCGACAATTGCAAGCGACCCGCGCCGGCGGCCCGGAATGGAGACAATCGGCGTCCGTGATCGTGCGAGCGCGCAGGTTGCATTCTTCGACCTGGTCTTTTCGACGACGAGTCGTCCGGCGTCGCCGCTTACGGCAAGTGCCGCGGCTTCGGCCACCCCGTGACACCCGACCTCCCTGAACACGACCTCTGACGGATTGGCGAGACGATGGGATTCCGCCTCCAGTTCCACGGCGGAAAACAGTGCCAGTGGGACATCGAGCGAATCCGCCAATTCGAATACCGCGGGCTCGTCCGCCTTGAGGTCCAGCGACGCGACACAGGCAATCGAGCCCGCCGCGATCCCGGAACGCGCCAGAACGGCATCTGCGAGTGCCGCCAGTTCTCCGGCTTCGCAACCACGCGAACATCCGACCCCGAGCGCGAACCGGACGGGGTGGTAGACCAGTTTCCCCTTGTCCGCCGGCTCTGCCTGTTCGGTTGAGACCAGGGAAATCCTGCCATCGGGCCGGGACTCCAGGCCAAAGACATTCTCTCCCTCGACCCTGGCGCCCGCGCCTGCAAGCAGGTCGGCCATGGCAGCACCTGCGTGCTCCGGGTTCGCCAATCGCCAGCCAGGAGGAGGCTCGTCGAGTGCGACGCCAAGGGAAACGTCTCCCGCGGTGGTCACTGCCGCATGGCAACAGAGTTTTTCGGCCAGGTGACGTGCAATGCGATTGGCTCCCCGGTGCCCGCCGAGCAGGGGAATGACGGCTGAGCCATCCTCGGCAACGGCGAGAACCGGCGGCTCCGTCGATTTGCTGGCCAGGAAGGGCGACAGGACCCTGACGAGTATACCGGTAGCGCAGACGCCGATGATCGGAGTCCCCGCCACGAAAAGCGATTGAAGATGATCCGCCGCATTGTCGAACGTGACGTCCGCACTTTCCGTGCGCTTGGCAAGACCGTGAATGCCGCAGTCCAGCATTTCGGCGATCTTCCGGGCTGTTTCCTCACCCGTTCGCGACAGGCAGACAACCACCGGAGCTAGAGCCACGGGTCGACCTTTCTTCCAACCAGAATCATCGAAAAATAGGGCGCTGGCCCGGGAGCCTCACCGAGCGGCAGGACCTTCTGGTTGGCCAGCGTTGCACGTTCAATATAGCCTGCGGTTTCAGCGCGCCCCAGGCGTGCCAGGACCCTCCTGATCTTTTCCAGGTGACGGCCGACCTTCATGATTGCGACGGCATCGGCACCGGCGATTCGATGTTCGAGTTCGGCTTCCGGTAGCGTTCCGGGAATGATCGTGAGGGCTTCGTTCCGTGCGACCAGCGGCCGGCCGAGCGCCGCGGCACATGCAGTTACCGAATTCACGCCCGGGACGACTTCAACCCGGAATCGACCGGACAACCTGGAGTGCAGATACATGAACGAGCCGTAAAACAACGGGTCGCCTTCACAAAGAACGACAACATCCCTGTCGGCCTCAAGTTCGGTCGCAATTGCGTCGGAACCCCGATCATATGCTGCCTGGGCCGGTGAACGCCTCGTCGTCATCGGTACCGTGATCGGAATTTCCTTCACTGCAGGCGACATGACCTTGGCGGCAACCGAACGGGCAAAGCTCTCCGACGCCTCCAGGATGGGGTAGGCAATGACCTCGGCACCGGAGATCAGCCGGTACGCTTTCATCGTCATCAGTTCAGGATCACCTGGCCCGACCCCGACGCCGTGGACGGTTCCGGTCATCGCTTGATCATGCTCCACTGGGTCACTGCCATATGCGGGTTCCAGCCGTGCCGGCTACCGACAGGCCGCGCCCGGCTGACCTGGATTCTTGCCAGTTCGCCGCCATATTCCCTGTGAATCCGGTTCAACCGGGCTTCTGTCTCAAGGGTCACCGCATTGCAGACCAGGCGGCCAAGTGGGCGCAGCGTTTCCAGGCACGACGAAACGATCTCCGGGGTCAAACCGCCACCAATGAAAACCGCGTCGGGTTTTTCGAGCCCGTCAAGCGCCGCCGGCGCAGTTCCATCCACGAGCTGCAGGCCAGGTGTACCCAGTGCCAGGGCATTCCGGGCGGCGAGCAACCGCCTGTCGGCGCGCGGCTCGATTCCGATCGCCCGGCTATGCCGTGCGGCCCGCATCCATTCAATGGCGACCGACCCGCAACCGCAACCGATGTCCCAGAGAAGCGCCCCTCTCATCGGCATCAACCGGGCGAGGGTGACCGCGCGAACCTCGCTTTTCGTCATGGTTCCATCACTGGAAAACATGTCATCCGAAAGACCGGGAACCCGCGGGAGCAAGGCGGCATCCGATGCCGCCACGCATTCGACTGCCAGTGTATTGAAATCGGGAACGACGTGATCCCAGTCCGCGGCCAGTCCCTCGAATCTCTGTTCCCTTTTCCCGCCCATTTCAGCGAGAACCGTCATCCGGCTGCGTCCGAAGCCGCGTTCCGCCAGGAAATCCGCGATCTTCGAGGGCGTTTCCGACCCGGTCGTCAGGATCAAGAGGCGTTGGCCGGGCTGGATGAATGCGATCATCTGCTCGACCGGCCGCCCGTGCACGGTCAGCGTCTCGACATCGGCCATGGACCAACCCATGCGAACCGCTGCCAACTGAAAGGCAGACAGGTGCGGATGAAAAGTCACTTCCGACGAATCGATCTCGCGGCCGATACGTGCACCGGCGGAATACCAGAGAGGATCGCCGGTCACGAGAACCACGACCCGGCGGCCCTCCAGAGAGCGTATCCGTTCGACAAGCGGATCGAAAGGCGACGGCCAGGCGATTCGTTCGACACCCGGAATCCCGGAAAACACATGATGACGATCGCCGCCGATGATGACCTCGGCCGACTCGACAACCGACCGGGTCAACGGGTTCAGGCCGTCCAGGCCGTCTTCTCCGATTCCGACAACATGTAACCATGGAGACGTCATGATGCGACCATTCCTGCTTTCTGACTAACCTGAACCTGTGCCGGCGTTCGAAAGAATGGAATTCACGGCGGCGGCGGCCATGGCGGAACCGCCTCGGCGGCCTTCGAGCGTGATGAATTCGCATTCCCGGGGATTTCGCACGAGCTCCGCCTTGCTTTCGGCAGCACCCACGAATCCGACCGGGAAAGCCAGTATGCTCGCCGGCCTTGGCCAGCCTTCGTCAAGGAGCTCGAGCAGATGGAAGAGAGCCGTTGGCGCATTCCCTATGACCACGACGCCCGATTCGATCCGCTCAGCCCACAACCTGACAGCCGCAGCAGACCGCGTGTTGCCGATTTTCTCCGCGATGGCGGGTACCCGGCTTTCGTGCAGGGTCATCACGACATCGTTTTTCGCCGGCATGAGCCTTCTCATGATACCGGCGTCGACCATCGCGGAATCGCAGAAAACCGGCGCACCGGCGGCGAGGGCGTTCCTCGTCGCGGTGACAATTCCCCCCGAGCAGCAGACGTTTTCGGCAATCCCGGGTTCGCCACATGAATGGATCAATCGCGTGACGACAGGCCTCAACTGCCGATCGAATCGGGTCAGGTCGACTTCACGTCGGATTGCCGCAAAGCTCCTGGCGTAGATTTCGGCAGGAACACGCTCGTAATCGCGCCAGCCGCAGTGATCCTTGACGTCACTGTCGGTACCGAAATCTGCCGGTCGGGACATGTCGGTTCGCGTCACTTTTTCTCCCTCAAGACGTTCCTCACGCTCTCCGGGCCATGAGGATGACCTGCTTGCGGATAGGGGTGATGATGATGGTGGTGATCTTCGTGACCGTGGTGGTGGTGATGGCTTTCGTGATCATGGCTCGCGAGGCGACATGCGCCGGTACAAAAGTCATCGCAGAGACGGCACACTTCCACGTCCGAGCCGGGCGCCGATGCGCCCTGACCCTCGACATGGTGATGGTGACTCTCTTGCGGCAGCCCAACTTCGGCTTCGAATCCCAGGACCGGGGTTCGATACTTGCACGTCGCGCAATTCGGCGGCGGAACCTCTCCCACCTGTTCGGTAGCCCGTTCGGCAAACGTCTCCAGGACCTTTGGATGGTCGTTCAGGTACCCGGCCCTGACAAACTGGATGCCCGGGTGATCCCGTGCGCACAGCTTGGCAAAACCATAGATACGATCGACAAGGATTCCGGTAAACAGGAAGTACGGGAAAACAACCACCCGCCGGTAACCCAACCTGGTGACATGTTCCAGGCATGGTTTGACCAAAGGAAACGTCACCCCGGAATATCCGACCTCGCACCAGCCGAACCCCATGCCCTCCCAGAGCATTCGCGCGATCTTGGCGACATTACCGTTCGCGTCCGGATCCGATGCCCCACGCCCGATGACAACAAGCGCCGTTTCGGCAATCGGAACGAAGCCGAGACGATGATCTGCATCTTCGATCGCCTCCCGAATCCGGACGCCCGCAGCCAACATCATCTTGGGGTCGACCCCAAGCTCTCGTCCGTATCGGATCTCAAGTCCGTGTTCTCTTGCGTACGCGTCGAGTACTGAGGGAATGTCGTTCTTTGCGTGCATTGCGGCAAACAACATTCCCGGTACTGCGAGAACCCGCCGACACCCCCGCTCCCGCAGGCGGTCAAGGCCCTTTCTGATCACGGGGTTCGCGAATTCCAGGTATCCGAACTCAAGATCCCACCCGGAAGGCAGGTACGAAGGAAGGCGTTTTGCGAGTACAGCAAATTCGTCGACAGCTGCCTGGCTACGGGACCCGTGCCCGCAAAGCATCACGCCGACCGTCAAGTGCCCATGCCCCGATCATCTCTCGGAGCACCGGGCGCGCGGCGTTCCGCCACCGGGAGACCGGGATTCGTGGTTTTCCGAGGCCGTTCCTGGCAGTTCGTCATGTCGCCCCGTCTTGACTCAAATGGGGCGGAGCGGTCCTGCCGCAGTGACGACCACTGGTTACGCTCCCTGATTGGGTCAGCGCGACTCAGTGCCCCTTTCCGGCCCCGAAGAACATCGTCAGGGGCTGATTATGTTCTGCCACGACAAAGAGCAATCGGAATTTCGGTCACCATGTCGGCCAAGGCACCCTGTTGACCTGGCAGCCGCCAAAGCGGGTGGATGGTCTTCCGAATTGTCGAATCTCCCTGGACCAGGCCAACAAGCGGCAACAATGGAGTCCCGGCGAGTCCCATCTGCTTGCGAAGGGCGGGATTAGCCTTTGAAACCCCAACGCCAACCTCTACAACGCGATCAGGCGATCCCGACCCGCCCAGACACAGCAGACCAGGCACCTGGACGAGATACGAATCCAATTGCCGAAATTCCTTGCATTCGTTCGTGCAAACCAGCCGGGACGATCTCACATGCCGACAACCCTGATAACCATCTGTGATACCTGCAAGCGAGACGGCTGGGATCCGGAAACCGACCCGGTCACTGATGGAGAGCGCCTCGCCGGGAAGATCGAGAAACAGGCTCGAGGGAAATCTTCCGTTCGCACGCGCCGGCATTCATGCCTGATGGGTTGCACGCACGGATGCAACATCGCGATCCAGGCCGAAGGGAAGATCTCCTATGTCCTCGGGCGGTTCGAACCGACGGACGACGCCGCCAGGGGCATCGTCGAATACGCCGTGCTTCATTCCGAGAGCGGGTCCGGGCAGGTTCCGTTTCGTGACTGGCCGCAACCGATCAAGGGACATTTCGTCTCGCGAATACCTCCTTTTTCGCCCGGGCCTGCACGGGAATCAGAATGACGGAACCCCTTGTGCTTCCATTCCACGGCGGTGGACTGGACGCAGCGGTCGCCCGATACGGCGGGCACCGCGACGACTGGATCGATCTATCGACCGGCATCTATCCCCGTTCGTGGCCAATCCCGTCACTCACCCCCGATTGCTGGACCAGCCTCCCCGACAAGGATGACCCGGACCGGTTGATCGAAGCAACCCACCGACACTGGGAACTTTCCCGGAAGAGCGACGTTGTCCTCGCCCCCGGCGTGTCATCCCTGATCGCGAAGTTGCCGTTCATCAAACAACCGGGAACTGTGACTATCCGGCAGCCGACGTATGGAGAGTTCGCGTTCGCCTTCGCAAACGCCGGCTGAACCAGACGCGAGAATGGAGACACCCAGGTCTTCGTTCACCCGAACAACCCTGACGGGCGGCTCAGCGTCCGTGAGACGATTTTTGCCCGGCCTCGTCAACTGACGATCATTGATGAGAGTTTTTGCGACACGGATCCGGAATTTTCACATGCTGAACTCGCATCGCACGGAGGAATTATCGTTCTCAAGGGAATCGGCAAGTTCTGGGGACTCGCCGGTGGCCGCCTCGGATTTGCCGACTGCACTGTTCCTTTGGCTATTCGGCTGTGGAACCTCCTGGGACCGTGGCCGGTATCGGTTCCGGCGGTGCAAATCGGCCTGGGATCACTCAGCGACGAGAACTCGATCATCGGCACACGCAAGCGACTTCGACGCGATGCCGCACGTCTTGACGCGGTCCTTATGCGCAACGGGTTTCGACCGGAGGGCGGGACCAGCCTGTTCCGTCTTTACCGCGTCCCGAACGCCACCGCCGTTCACGGATCACTTGCACGCCAGTGCATTTTGAGACGCATATTCAATCGTTCCGGATACCTGATACAGTTCGGACTCCGGGGTCGGTGGACGAATGGATTCGGCTTGAAAAGGCGGTCGAGTGTTTGATCTGAACGGATTCGAGGTACTCCTGCTTGCCTTGCTGCTTGACGCGGCCATTGGCGACCCCGCCTGGTTGTGGAGGCCAATACCTCATCCGGTCGTCCTTACCGGCCGGTTTGTCTCGTATATTGAATCGACGCTGAACACGGGGCGGCACCTGCGCCTGAGGGGCATTGGCGCCATGGTTCTGATCGGGATTCTGGCGATACTCGTCGGAGAAGGAATTCACAGGCTGCCGGACTACGGGATTGTTGAAGTGTTCATCGTCGCGGTTTTTCTTGCCCATCGGGACCTGGTCGACGAAGTGAGAGGCGTTGCAGCGTCACTGCGCGTATCCGTTGCAGCGGGCCGAATCCAGGTCTCCCGAATAGTCGGCAGGGACCCGGACACGCTGACTAAAGAGGGCGTTACACGTGCGGCAATCGAAAGCGCCGCCGAAAATTTCTCGGACGGAGTGATTGCCCCGGTTTTCTGGTACGCGATTGCAGGCCTTCCTGGACTGGTCCTTTACAAGGCAGTCAATACGGCGGACAGCATGATTGGCTACAAGACCGACTCCCTTGCGGATTTCGGCTGGGCCGTGGCCCGGCTGGATGATGCTATGAACTGGATACCGGCGCGACTGTCCGGCGGGTTGATTGCCGTGGTCCATGTCTCCGGAAGCGCCGTCTCGTGCATGCTTCAGGACGCGTCCCGACATCGTTCGCCAAACGCCGGATGGCCTGAAGCAGCAATGGCGGCGGTGATCGGGGTTTCGCTTTCGGGCCCCCGGTACTACGGAGGCGAGTTCCTGGATTCCCCTTACGTGTATGACGCCGGGCGAAAGGACGCTTGCCCGAAGGACATTGACACCGCGGTGCGCGTACTTTGGCGATGCTGGATTGCGCTCATCCTCGTAACCGGAGGCGTTGTCCTGATTTAATTCACCGGGCGAGCACGTCCGTGTGGATTAGTTATGGGTGTGTTTTACGCTATTCTTCCGGAACTATGGACGGATACGTCGACGTACGAGCCGTGCCTTATGTGTCCCGGTCCCATCTCCGGTTTGCACTTGTCCAAACGGGCATACGGAACTTGCGCAAACGTCAAATGACGCATATATTGACGTCATCTGGCGAAGAAAGGAGAGTCCGATGACTGCACTCGACCTCTACAGTGATCCCTCCGCATTGCCGGGCTCCGAGGCCGGCAGGATTGGTATGCTGCTTGGGCTGAAAGCGCCGCAACAAATTGACGATATAGGCCTCGCCGAACGTGTCTCGAACGGGTTGCGCGTGGCCTCTGCGGAATCCCTGGCCAGTCTAGTGGGCCGGATGCATGTTGTCGGACCCCTGATTCCGGAAGCAACGCTGAGGCGTGCAAAAAAGAACCGAAAAGCCCTCTCTCGCGAGATGAGCGAGCGACTTTACGAGGTGAGCCGAGTCCTGGATGCGGTGAGTCGGACCTATCACGGGGACAAGGCGGCAATCGCCCGCTTTCTTGAAAAACCACACAGGCTTTTGGGCGGGCACACACCACTTGAAATGGCGCAATCCAGTTCCGCCGGGGCAGAGGCCGTCATCAATATGCTACGGCGAGCGGAAGCCGGATTCGCCGTATGACCGCACATCGGACGCTGCCCGAGACGATCACCGCTTTTCGGATTGGCGATCCAAACGGCGAATATCCAATCTGGAGCGATGGGGGCGCACGGACCTGTTCCGGACGGTGGCACGAAGCTGGTGCGAGCGTCATTTATGCGTGCGAGCACTATTCGACGGCCATGCTCGAAAAGCTCGTGCATTACGACGGCGAAATGCCCCCGAACCAGCATTTTCTCGAGATCACGATCCCCTCAGGCACCTCTTACGAAGTCGCAAATGTCGATCTGATCCCAGGCTGGGCCGACCCTGCGGGGGAAACCACCCGGAGATTCGGGCGGGACTGGTATCGGGAAGCGCGTTCCGCAATCCTGATCGTTCCGTCTGTCGTTGCACGGATGGAGCGCAATATCGTTTTCAACGCGGAGCACCCCGATGTTTCACAAACCAAGATTGGTCTCGAGACGCCGATCTGGTGGGATGAAAGACTTTTCGGTTAGACATTCAAAATCACGATATCTTTTCCAGCAGCTTCTGACGCCATTTTTTTTAAGCCTCGCCGAGATCTTCAGGTTTCTTTCTTCAGCGGCACGGGCGGGCGTCACTAGCGTTGTGATGCTCGATGCAACCCTCAATCACCGCAATGCACTAGTCGAGCGAATTGAAGATCGCGTGCTTGAATCTCTGTCTCGAGAGCTTTGAGAAGAAGCCCACAACGGCATTGATCGAGAAAGCCGAGATCGGGGCGAAGTGGAATGACGAGTAGGGTTGTCCCTAAGCCATGTGTTGACCTCGGACGAATTGCGTGAAGAGACGTTGTCGAGCACCGCGTGCACCCGGGGGGCCGGGCTTGATCCATTCAGAGACGTGATCGAGGACAGCGAGGAATACCTGGGAGCGGTGCCGGCATCGTTGTCAATACTGGAAGGGAATTCGAATTCCGTGACAGGGAGGTAGGAGAAAACCTACATTGGTTCCAACGTATTGACAGGCTGAATTTCTGATTGAACCTTTTTTTGGAAAGCCGTGGCTTTTCCATGTGTAGTCCAGATCCAAAGAGTTCCGGACTTTCGAGTTTAAGCAATCGTTTGTTGGTTAACACGCTCGCCGGGGACTTGGGGACCTTTTCACGTTTCCATTCCACTACAACGAAAAATTACCGTCATGGCCAAGCAACTCAATGTCGTGCAGCATCCGAAAGCGGGAAGGATTGCTAACAAATGTGTAACTACCCTTTGCCGCAACTCATCCTTGTGCCATCCCTTTTTGCACATGGGCCGGTGGAGGACGTGTTGGCGGACTGTACTCCGGGAGTCGCACAAGCTGCCTTGTCGCGGACACGACACCGAATTGTTTCTTCCATTTCGTGGGTGGTCGAAGGTTGGAATTTAGGCCAGGAGATTTCGGTCACTTCATTGCCTCATCCGGGAACCGTTCCCGAATTCAGGTGTTTTCATGCTTCTTTTCGCCCGCTTTCCATTGCAACATCAAATGCTTCCCGAAGCACATTCCGATCGCCAATGTGGTTGCAAAGCATGAGAACAAGTCGCGCATTGAGTGCGTGGCTCTCTTCTTCCGACAGACCGTCATGCAGACGAATGAGTTCGTCATAGAATCCGTCCGGATCATCGATATTGCCGAACGTGTTCAGAGCAGCCGGACTTGCCATCTTCTTCTCCCGTCCACGAGACAACCGTCATTCTGCCAGATCGAATCCGATTAATCGGGTCAATTGTGGCGAATTTAGGCCCTGCCCCGGACATGAGCCACCAATAACTTCTTCAGTACCCATGTCTCGAAGGCAGAATTGCATCACCGGGTTCCTCGGCACAATTGGCAGAAAGAACTTTTTCCAGCGCGGCAACAATCTCGTCGGACGAAGCACTGAGCCAGCGCGCGGCGACATGCTGATCCGGGCGAAAAAGGTAAACGGCTTCGTTCGCATCTCCAATGTATCGTTCCGCGAGCAAACTCTCGCGCGTACGGTCGAGTCGCGTGATTTCAAGATCTATCCCCCTGGATTTCGCCGCCTGCCTTATTCGTGACTCCGGCACATCGGTGTTGAACGCCAGAAGTTGAAAACCTCCGGTCAAAAGTTCGGTCATCCAACCCGCGCCGGTCGGAGCATCTACGACCGGTGCGCCAGGCCGGGTACGAAACGGCAGAATGCTCCCGTCCCTGGAACTCAGGGGAGATCCATCATAGACAGCGGGGACAGATAATCGTCCGGAATTCACAAGAGCTCTTGCGAAAGGAACATGTTCGACGAGGTCCAGGACCGATTCCCGGAACAAACGGCTGATGGCCGACTTCGGTGTCATGAAATCGGTCGAGCGGGTTGAGTTCATGATGTTCTCGCTCGCAGCCAGGCGGCGCTCGAAATCGTAGCTGTCGAGAAGCGCGTCACCAGCGACACCTTTTGTCACGAGCGCCAGTTTCCAGGCGAGGTTTTCCGCGTCCTGGATGCCTCCGTTGCACCCCCTTGCCCCGAACGGCGACACGAGATGGGCAGAATCGCCGGCAAAGAACACCCGACCGTGTCGATAGGACGCCATGCCACAGCACTGGAACGTGTAGACGCTGACCCATTCGATCTCGAATTCAGTGTCCGGGCCCAGCATAGCGCGGACCCTCGGGATCACGTTTTCCGGCTTGACCACCTCGGCACGGTCGATGTCCCAGCCAAGCTGGAAATCGATCCGCCACATTCCGTCTGGTTGCTTGTGCAGCAACGCCGAATGTCCGCGGTTGAACGGCGGATCAAACCAGAACCAGCGTTCGGTCGGGAACCCGGCGTCCATGGTGACATCAACGATGAGAAAATTGTCCTCGAATACGCGGCCCTCGAATCCGAGCCCCAGCATCGACCGGACCGACGACCGGCACCCGTCGCAGGCGACCAGCCAGTCGGATTCGAGCGCGTAGCGGCCATCGGGAGTTTCGATTTCAACGGCCACGCTGTCTTCGCCGGCGTCAATGGCGACAACCTGGTTCTGGCCGCGGATTTCGATCGGGCATCCCTCCGATATCGCCTGCCGGATTCGCTCGAACAGGAACTTTTCGAAGTAAGGTTGCTGGAGGTTGATGAACGCGGGACGTTTATGGCCTTCCTCCGGCAACAGGTTGAATTCGTAGATCTGTCTCGTATCGCGGAACACCCTGCCAACGCTCCAGACAACACCTTTTTTGACCATCGGGTCCCCGGCACCGAGCCGGTCCATGATCTCGAGCGTGCGCTTGGAAAAGCAGATGGCGCGCGACCCGGCGCCAACCCCGTCAGATTCGTCCAGGACGAGTACCGGAACTCCCCTGAGACCGAGGTCGAGCGCGAGTGCCAGACCGACGGGACCTGCTCCGGCAACGATGACCGGATGCCGGCGAGGTTGCGGAGCGTCCTGGTCAGGAGATCGCCGGTACGGGTAAAGCGTGAACGCGATTTCGTAGCCGGGTCCGCTCACAGCCGTGTGCCCCGATCGATCATTCCCGGCCGCACCGATTCCGAAGGCTTCAGCCCTGCAGGGCTTCCCACATTTCGAGATCCCGCGCCGCCGTCCAGATTCGCGGAGTGTCGATCCCGCGCGCTTCGTCGTATGCGCGCGACACGTTGAACGGCAGGCAGTGCTCGTAAATCGCGTAATCGGCGAATTTCGAGTCGCATTCTTCGCGAACCGCGTCCCAGGCATCCTTCAGGGACCCGCCCCGCGCCGCCACCCGGGCCGCCGGCAGGTAGGTCGAGCGAAGGAATTCGCCGGTGCTCTCGATCCCGGCCCGGACCTGGTCACGTCCGACAAGCGCCGCGCCCCGGCCGGGCGCAACGGAAAGCGGCCTGTAGGCGTCAACGGCCGCCAGCGTGCCGCCCCAGCCACTGAAATGTCCGTCCCCGCAGTAACAGGCCGATCTGAACTCCACGATGTCGCCCGTGAACATGACCTGTTCATCGGGAATCCAGATCACGATGTCCCCGGCCGTGTGCGCCCGCCCGAGATGCATGAGTTCGACCCGGCGGTTGCCGAGGTAAACGGTCATCGCGTGCGAAAATGTCGTCGTCGGCCACGTCAATCCGGGAATCGACTCATGTCCTTCGAACAGCCGCGGAAATCGCTGGAACTCGCTGTCCCAGTCTTCCTGCCCGCGTTCGACAACCATGGCCCTTGCCGTGTCCGACATGATCACTTGCCCGGCCTGGTAGGCCGAGGCGCCGAGTACCCTGACGGCATGGTAATGGGTGAGCACGAGATGGGTTATCGGCTTGTCGGTCACGCTCCGGATCCGGTCAATGACCATTTCGGCCAGCCTGGGGGTCGCCTGGGCCTCCACAACCATGACCGCGTCATCGCCGATGATGACGCCGGAGTTGGGATCGCCTTCAGCCGTAAATGCCCAGAGGTCCCGGCCGACCTCCGTAAAGCTGATGGTCTTGGCTCCGAGGTCTCCTTGCGACGCAAATGCTTTAGCCATTCTCTTTCCGTCCTGTTGCTCTTTTCTACGTGGTCACGGCCATCTCCGGACGCGGGGGCCGAAGTCGTGGCAAGTCAGTTGCCGAGACCGGGATATTCGATGGCGGGCATTACGGTTCCGTCGCAGGAACCGAAACCCACCCTGAAACCCTTCCCCTGTGCGCGGCCCGTCATGCTCACCCGATCGCCGTCCTCGAGAAAAACCCGGGTTCCGCCGCCCGCGAGGCCGACGGGTTCCTTGCCGCCCCACGCCAGTTCAAGAAAACTCCCCCTGTTTTCGGGGTCGGGTCCGGAAATCGTGCCGGAGCCGATCAGGTCGCCCGTGCTCATCCGGCATCCACTCGAACTATGATGGCAGATCTGCTGGGCGGGTGAATAGTAGAGTTCCCGAAAGTTCGTTTGCGTAAGCGTCGTGTCGGCAACAGCATCACGCGGGCGAAGGGTCACTTCCAGGTCGATGTCAAACATCATCGGCCCGGGCTCACGGAGATAAGGCAGGAGTTCCCGGTCGCGTTCCGGCCCTGAAACCCTGAAAGCTTCCAGCGCGGCCGGGGTGACGATCCAGGGGCTGATCGTGGTTGCCGTCGCCTTGGCCTGGAACGGGCCCAGTGGCCGGTATTCCCAAGTCTGGATATCGCGCGCGGACCAGTCATTCAGCAAGACGTAACCGAAGATCATCGTCTCCGCCTCCGCCACGCTGACCGGTCGGCCCATGGTCGACGGCAATCCGACGACAGCACCCATTTCCAGTTCGAAGTCGAACCGGCGACAGGGGGCAAACTCCGGCGCATCAAGTTCAGGCGGTTTGAGCTGTCCCCAGGGTCGGTGAACCGGTGTGCCGGAAACCACGACTGTCGAGGCACGGCCATTGTATCCGATGGGCATGTGCAGCCAACTGGGAGGCAAGGCGTTTTCAGCCCCCCTGAACATCGTTCCGACGTTCGTCGCATGGTGCCGCCCGGAATAGAAGTCCGTGTACTCGGCGACGACAAAAGGGAGGTGGAGATCAACATCCGCCAGGGGAACCATGGCCCGGGAGACGGCCGCGCGATCGGTTTCCAGTCCATCGGCTGCCAGTAACTCGCGGAGGCGCGCCCGAAAGTCCTGCCAGGCCCGGGGGCCGCACGCCATGAAGTGATTCCAGGCGGGTTGCGTCAGGGCATTCTCCGCGCCAGCCGGCGCCCCGATTACCTGCTCTTGCGCCAGCGCCGGGATGTCCAGGACAGCATCACCTATGGCGATCCCGAGTCTTCGCCCGGATCCCGGCGCATTCCGGCGGGAAAACACTCCGTGCGGAAGGTTGTTGAGCGGAAAGTCCGAATTTTCCTGGTTTGCACTGTCGACCCAGGACGGTTCAATCATCTCGCCATCTCCATGTTCAACGGACTCCGTGATCGGCCAGTGATCAAGGATCGGGGACAGGTTACCGCGGCATCAATTCCGGACGCGCTGGTTGTCCTACCCTTTCCATTCCTTGGAGGCACGCGTTCGGTGCTTACTTGAGGCCCGGTGTTCCGTCAAACTTTCGCTCCAGCCCTGACCAGCAGTCCGCGTAATCCTCTTGCAGGGCCGCCGTCTCGGCGGCAAACCGGGTCAGCTGTTGCGGAAACCGGGTTTCGAACATGAAGCTCATCGTGTTAGTGAGTTTGACCGGGTCCCAACTTTCGGTGGTCGCCTTTTCGAATGCATCCCGGTCGGGTCCGTGGGGCAGCATGCAGTTGTGCAGGCTGATTCCTCCCGGCACGAATCCTTCCGGCTTCGCATCATAGACGCCGTAAATGTTGCCCATGAATTCTGACATGATGTTCTTGTGATACCATGGAGGCCGAAAGGTGTCCTCCTGGGGCAGCCATCGTTCCGGGAAGATCACGAAATCGATGTTGGCCGTGCCTTCTTCGGCCGTCGGTGCCGTCAAGACCGTGTAGATGGATGGATCCGGGTGATCGAAACTGATCGCGCCAACCGGCGAGTAGGTCCTGAGATCATACTTGAACGGCGCGTAGTTCCCGTGCCACGCCACGACATCGAGCGGTGAATGGTCGATTTCCGAAACATGGAACGCGCCGCACCACTTGATCCAGATCCTGCACGGTGATTCCTTGTCCTCGAACGCGGCGACGGGCGTCTTGAAGTCACGAGGATTGGCCAGGCAATTCGCCCCGATCGGGCCTCTCCCCGGAAGGGTGAACCGCGCTCCGTAGTTCTCGCAGATGAATCCGCGGGCAGTGTCGTCCATAATGCCGACCTTGAAAACCATTCCCCTCGGCAGGATGCAGACTTCGAGCGGCTCAAGTTCAATGATGCCGAACTCGGTGAAGATCTCCAGGCGACCATCCTGCGGAACCACCAGCAGTTCGCTGTCGGCAGAGTACATGTAATCGTCGTCCATGGACTCGTTGGCGAGATAGACATGGCTCGCCATCCCGACCTGGGTATGCACGTCGCCAGCCGTCGTGACCGTCCGCATCCCGGTCAGGAAACTGACCGGCTCGCCCGGAAACTCGACCGGGTCCCACCGGTACTGGCCCAGGGAAATCACGTCCTCGACCACATGCGGTGCGGTCTTCCAAAGCGGGATGTCGACCTTCCTGAACCGGCCGACATGGCGGACGGATGGACGGATTCGATAAAGCCAGCTCCGCTCGTTCTTCCCGCGCGGCGCCGTGAACGGCGACCCCGACAACTGTTCGGCATACAGGCCGTAGTTCACCCGCTGAGGGCTGTTCCTGCCCTGCGGCAAGGCCCCGGGCAAGGACTCCGTTTCGAAGTCATTTCCGAACCCGGGCATGTACCAGGGGACGGTCCCCATGGATGACGTATCCCGAAAAACCCCGGACTCGATGGTGGATTGCCTGTTCATGGCGTCACACTCCCCAACAGGATATGCACGATTGGACCCCGACGGGTTCGGCGCATGCATATCGTTGCAATTGCAACGAAGTCAAGGTAAATCGACTCCGTTCGGGTTGTCGCACACCGGACGGGACGCATGGAAAGGCCGGTTCCGTGGCTGACTTTCGACTTGATGACTTCTTGCCCTGGCAACTGGCGGAGTTGGCGGACCGGGTGAGCCGCGGCCTCTCCGGCCTCTACCGGGACAAGTTCGGAATCTCGGTGGCCGAGTGGCGCGTTGTCGCCCACCTCAGCCAGGCCGAAAAGGTCAGCGTCAGGGAAATTCATGCCCGCGTCAGGATGGGAAAGTGGCAGGTCTCGCGCGCGGCCCAACGCCTCGAGTCGCGCGGATATATCCGCAAACGAACGGGGAGAACCGACCGGCGCCTGGTCGAGTTGTCCCTGACGCCGAAAGGACGGGCGATGGTGAACGAGATCATCCCGCTGGCACTCGAGTACGAAAGGGAACTGCTGGCCCGGGTCTCGGGAAAACGGGAGGCCAAGGACCTGATCAGGTCCCTTCTCAAGAGCATGGAGGCATCGAATTGAATATCGTCCTGTACGATTACTGGCGATCATCCGCAGCATACCGCGTCCGAATCGCGTTCAACCTGGCCGGCCTGCCATACCAATCCGTGCACCTCGATCTTCTCGCAGGCGAGCACCGGAGTCCCGAGCACCTGGAACGCAATCCGCAGGGCCTTGTTCCCGTCGCGGAAATGAACGGGCATGTATTCACCCAGTCGCTTGCCATCATCGAATACCTGGATGAGGCCGGGCATTATTCCTTCTTGCCCAATGACCTCCTTGGACGCGCGGGGGTCAGGACGATCAGCTACGTGATCGCGATGGAGACGCATCCGGTCTGCAACCTCTCTGTCGCGAAACACGCGGAGGAAGCCTCCGGGGGCCGCATCACGATGAAGGACTGGATGGCAAGATTCATTCCGCGAAGTCTCGAAGCGCTCGAAGCCATGGTGGAGGAATCGGGCGGCCATTGTTTCGGGGACCGGGTCACGATGGCCGATGTCTGCCTGGTTCCGCAAGTCTACAATGCGTGGCGCTGGAAGCTCCCTCTCGACCCGTATCCTTCGGTTTCGCGGATTTCGGAGCGCCTCGAGACCCTCCCGGCCTTCCGCGATGCCCATCCGGACCTGTTCCGGCCGTAAGGCGGGGAAGCGGCACGCCGTACAGGCATTTCGGCCAGTGGCAGTCCCGGGCCGCGCATGAACGGGGCGGCCCCCGATCGGGGCCGTCACCGGAATGCCTGCGACCGATCTCGCGTCTTGCGGACGTCATTCGATCCCCGCGGGATGGCGGCCGCTTCGGCCGGCAACCTGGGAATCCGAACGGGACGCCGGAGTTTCCTCGCTCCGTTTCGCTCAGATCGATTCGATGTCGACGCCCGAAACCGTTGCAGAGGAAACAAGGCCCCTGACGAACTGCCGGGCCTCGCGGGCCCAGGAAGCCTTTTCGAGAGCTTCGGCAATCCGGGGACGTACGACGTCATATGGGAGCTTTCGGCCCCGAAGGCGATCTTCCAGCCTGATGATGTGATAGCCGTACCGGGATTCCACCGGCTTCGCGGTCATTTCCCCGGGACTGAGTTCTTCAAGAACGGCTTCGAACTCGCTCACCGTGTCACCTGGTGAAATCTGCCCAAGGTCTCCGCCGGACGTACCGGAAGGACAGGAACTCAATTCACGCGCCAACTCGCCGAATCGTTCGGGAGCTTCCTTCAGGGTTTCCATGGCGGAGTCCGCGCGGCAGAAAGCCTCGTGACGCCTGTCAGTATCGCCGGGCTCGGCAGCAAACAGGATATGGGCCGCCTTGTACAAAGTCGGCGCCCGGAATCGATCCGGCTCGGATTCATACATGTCGCGCATCCTGTCCTCGGTCGGCTCGTCAGGGCACACGCAATCCTCGATCAGTGCACGGATTCGGGCTTCGTCGTCCGATTCCCGCCGCCCCGGACCCATGCTTCCGGGAACGGCCCGAATTCCCCTGCGATCGGCCTCGGCCAGCAGGAGTTTCCGCACGACAAGGGCTCTCGCTGCCTTTCGCCATGCCGTGCCGGGTTTTCCTGCGGGCGCCGAATGATGTTGGGCTTCGGCGGCAATTTCCGCTTGCGTGATGACCTGCCCGTCAACGGTCACATCGCTCAACAACGCATTCGGCATGTGTCGATCCGTCCCGTCCGGTCATTCCTGCGCGAGGCAACGAACGCCGGATTGCCCCGTCGCCCTATCTTTCGGCACGGCTCCGTCGGGACCGCACAACCTGGTAACCCGGTCTGAACAGGTACCGGACCGGAACCGAAAGCATGTGAACCAGCCTGGTAAAGGGGAACAGCAGGAATATGGTCAGGCCCAGGAAAAGGTGCAGCTTGAAGATCCAGTGGGCGCCGGAGACGTAGTCCGCCGCCGCCAGGTCGAAGGTGAATATTCCCTGGGACCAGGCCATGAACTTGACCATTTCGCTCCCGTCCAGGTGTTGTCCGGAAACGGGGATCGTCGCCAGCCCCAATGCCAGCTGAACAAGGAGAATCACGAGAACGCCAATGTCGGCAAAACTGGAATTCCTCCGAATTCTCGGATCCGACAACCTGCGGTGTAGCAGGATCGCCCCACCGATGAACGCGATGACACCAGCCACGCCGCCCACGACCATTGCGAGGATCTGCTTGGCGCCGTGACCGATACCGATTACGTCGAAAACCTCGATTGGCGTGAGAAGTCCGACCAGGTGCCCGAAGAAGACGATGATGACGCCGACATGAAACAGGACGGAGCCAAGCACGAGCTGGCGCCGCCGCAGGAGTTGACTGGAAAACGACTTCCACGTGAACGGGTCCCGCTCGTAGCGGACGATACTACCGACCAGGAGAACGGACAGGCAGATATACGGGTAAATCCCGAATACGAACTCATGCATTGTTCAGATCCTCCGGGCTCGGGCCAGACCCGTGGGAACCGGGCTTTGCCGGCGGGTCCATTCGGGAAAGAATGTTGCGAACTTCCGGGCAGCCTGCGTTGGGGTCGGGTCCAAACGTGACTTCACTCTCCTCCCAGGCGCGATCCAGGGCCTCCAGGTCGTTCCCGTCCGGGTCCGGCGCAGCGATCAGGTCTGCAACCAATTTCCTGCTCACGGACTGACCCGATAACCTCACCAGGGCAGAGAACACCGAAGCGTAGGGACTGGAACGCCGTGAAAGCCTCCTGGCCAGGGCCTCGAAAATGTAAGCCGCGTCAGCAAGCACGTCTCGAGCTTCGGATGCGGGACGTGTCGACAGGTATTCCAGCAACACAGGCAGGTGATCCGGAAGTTCTTTCGTCGATGGTTCGAATCCGGCCGAGCGGTACGATTCCAGCAGGCTGACCATTGCACTGCCGCGATCGCGGCTCTCACCGTGGACATGCTCGAACAGGTTCAGTGAGAGGGAGCGGGAGCGGTCGAACAGGTCAACGAACTGTTCCTGCAGCACCCAGACATCGGAGGTCTGCATGACCGACAGCAATCTGTCTATTCGCCCGAATTCTCTCCGGCCCAACCGCCGGTCGCCACCCACGACTTCGCGGATCTTTCCAACCGCTTCCTGGAGCTCGGTTGTCGGATAGCTGAGCAACAGCGAGAATGACTTGAGCGTCAGGTCCATCAGCGCGCATCCTGGGGCAACACGAGGGGTTGGGTTCCTTTCCCTCCGAAGAGAGAGCCGACTGTCATCCCGGTCGAACAGCGATTGCCGTCGGTAAACCCGCAACCTCCCCTGAGTTGATATGCGTCCTCCACCGTTTCCCGATGCGTGGTCGGAATCACGAACCTGTCCTCGAAATTCGCGATCGCCATGGTTGCATACATGTCTTCAATGGCCGCGCCGGTCAGTCCGACCCGCTCGGCAATTCCCTCGTCGATCACGTCTTCGACCGTCCGGGCCCGCATGTACGCGCGCATCGCCAGCATGCGCTCGAGCGCACTGACGATTGGCGCTTCATCCCCCGCCGTCAGCAGGTTCGCCAGGTAGCGAACGGGAATTCTGAGCGCGTGCACGTCGGGCAGATCGCCGTCGAAACCGATCATTCCCGTCTCCGCCGCGTTCTGGATCGGACTCAGCGGCGGAATGTACCAGACCATGGGCAGTGTGCGGTATTCCGGGTGCAGCGGAAACGCGACCTTCCAGTCCATGGCCATTTTCCAGACGGGGGACCGCTTCGCCGCTTCAAGCCATTCGGGCGGCACCCCGTCGGCGAGCGCGGCCCTCTGGACGTCCGGGTCGTTCGGATCGAGAAAGATGTCCAGTTGGGCCTGGTAGAGATCGGTCTCGTTTTCGACCGACGCGGCCTCGTGGATGCGGTCGGCGTCATAAAGGATCACGCCGAGATAGCGGATTCTGCCGACACAAGTCTCCGAACAGACCGTCGGATTCCCCGATTCGATCCTCGGGTAGCAGAACGTGCACTTCTCGGACTTTCCCGTGCTCCAGTTGTAATACACCTTCTTGTAGGGACAGCCGGATACGCACATGCGCCATCCCCGGCATTTTTCCTGGTCGATCAGGACGATCCCGTCTTCCTCGCGCTTGTAGATCGCACCCGACGGGCAACTCGCGACGCAGGACGGATTCAGGCAATGTTCGCACAACCTCGGCAGGTACATCATGAAGGTGTTTTCGTACTGGCCGTAGATCTCTTTCTGGATTCCGTCGAAATTGCTGTCCTGGCCGCGTTTCTCGAATTCGCCACCAAGGATTTCCTCCCAGTTCGGACCCCATTCGATCTTGTCCATGCGTTCTCCCGACACGACCGAACGCGGCCTTGCCGTGGGGAATGCTTCCATTTCCGGCGCGGATTGAAGATGGCTGTAGTCGAAATCGAACGGTTCGTAGTAGTCGTCGATTTCGGGAAGATCCGGATTGCCGAAGATGTTGGCGAGAATTCTCCACTTCGCGCCCTGGCGCGGCTGGAGCTTCCCCGATTTCGTTCGTACCCAGCCGCCTTTCCACTTCGACTGGTCCTCCCAGTTCTTCGGATATCCAATGCCCGGCTTGGTCTCGACATTGTTGAACCAGGCGTATTCCACGCCCTCACGCGTCGTCCACACGTTCTTGCAAGTGACCGAGCACGTATGGCACCCGATGCACTTGTCGAGATTCAGGACCTTACCGATTTGCGCGCGAATTTTCATGCCGCAGCCTCCTTCGCCGAAACGGGCCGATCCAGCCAATCGACGTTCCGGATCTTTCTGACGACCACGAATTCATCGCGGTTCGAACCAACCGTTCCGTAATAATTGAAACCGTAACTCTGCTGGGCATATCCGCCGATCATGTGCGTGGGCTTGACCGTCGCCCGGGTTACGGAATTGTGGATTCCGCCCCGTTTCCCGGTCATCTCCGAGCCCGGAGTGTTCACGATCTTTTCCTGGGCGTGGTACATGAACACGGTCCCCTGCCGGATTCGCTGGGAAACGACCGCACGGGCCGTCAATGAACCGTTCACATTGTAGCATTCCACCCAGTCGTTGTCCTGGATATCCGCCTCTCTGGCATCGGCCTCCGAGATCCAGGCAACGGGACCTCCCCGGTTCAGCGTCAGCATCAACAGGTTGTCCGAGTAGGTCGAGTGAATTCCCCACTTCTGGTGCGGCGTGATGAAATTCAGGATCACATAAGGAATGCCATCCTTCCTGGTCGCGTCTTCCGCCGAGGTGATCGTCTTCAGGTCAACGGGCGGACGGTGCGTGCACATGGCTTCGCCGAAGGCGAGCATCCACGGATGATCCTGGTACAGCTGTTGCCGGCCCGTCAGGGTTCTCCAAGGGATCAACTCGTGCACGTTCGTGTATCCGGCATTGTAGCTGACATCCTCGCTCTCGATGCCCGACCATGTCGGTGACGAAATGATCTTGCGCGGCTGGGCAGCGACGTCACGGAAGGTGATCCGCCGGTGTTCAACCGACGAGGCAAGGTGAACATGGTCCCTGCCGGTGACCTTGCCGAGCGACTCCCATGCCTTGACGGCAACATGCCCGTTGGTTTCCGGCGCAAGGGCAAGGACGGTCTCGGCGGCGTCGATATCGGAAACGATCCTGGGACATCCGGCGGCCGTTCCGTCCTTCCACACTCCGTTCATTTCCCTCAGCCTGTCGACTTCATCGCTCGTGTTCCAGGAGATTCCCTTGCCGCCGTTCCCGATACTTTCGAGCAGCGGTCCAAGCGAAATGAACCGCTCGTAAAGCGCCGGATAATCCCGTTCCACCGCGACAAATCCGGGAGCCGTCTTTCCCGGAACGACTTCGCACTCGCCTTTCTTCCAGTCGAGCGGATTGTTCTGTGCGAGTTCGCCCGGCGTGTCATGGAGGATCGGCACGGCGACGACATCGGTTTCATGCCCGAGAATCTCGGGGGCGACTTCAGAGAATTTCCGGGCGATCGACTTGAATATCTCCCAGTCGGACCTGGACTCGTAGGCAGGATCGACAGCAGCCTGCAGTGGGTGGATGAACGGATGCATGTCGCTGGTATTGAGATCGTTCTTCTCGTACCAGCTCGCCGTTGGCAGGACGATGTCCGAGTAGACCGCCGTCGTCGACATCCTGAAGTCGATACAAACGAGCAGGTCGAGTTTGCCTTTCGGTGCCTCGTCTCGCCACCTGGCCTCTTTCGGCAGCGGTTTTCCCTCGGCGCGCAAGTCCTGGTTCATGACTCCGTGATCGGTGCCGAGCAGGTGTTTCAGGAAATACTCGTGTCCCTTGCCGGAAGAACCGAGCAGGTTCGACCGCCACACGAACAGGTTTCGCGGCCAATTCTCCGGTGCATCCGGATCCTGGCACGACATTTCGAGTTCGCCCGACCGGAGTTGCGCACCGACGAACTGGCCGATCTCCTTCCCGGCGGCCTTCGCCGCCCTGGCGACGTCCAGAGGGTTGGTTCGGAGTTGGGGCGCCGAAGGCAGCCAGCCCATTCTCTCGGCCCTGATGTTGTAATCGATGAGGCTGATGTTCCAGTCCCCGTCGGGAGCGGTCGGCGACAGGATTTCCGAGACATCAAGCGATTCATAGCGCCACTGGTCCGTATGGGCGTACCAGGCCGACGTCGAATTCATCTGGCGCGGGGGACGGTTCCAGTCGAGCGCGAAAGCGAGCGGCAGCCATCCGGTTTGCGGACGCAGTTTTTCCTGGCCGACATAGTGGCTCCACCCGCCACCGGACTTCCCGATGCACCCGCACATCGCCAGCATGTTGATGATGCCCCTGTAGTGCATGTCCATGTGGTACCAGTGATTGAGCCCGGCACCGAGAATCACCATGGAACGGCCCTCGGTCTGCTCGGCGTTCTGGGCAAATTCCCGCGCGACCATTTCGATGAGTTTCTGGTCCACCCCGGTGATTCTTTCGGCCCAGCACGGTGTGAACGGGATGTCGTCCGTGTACTTGCTTGCCGTCCATTCGCCGCCCAGGCCCCGGTCAAGCCCGTAATTCGCGCAAAGCAGGTCGAATACGGTGGCCACGAGGACATCCTCCCCGCCAATGTGCAGGCGTCGCGCGGGGATGTTCCGGCAGAGAACCAACGGCACGGAATCGCTCTGCTCGCCGAAATACGGGAATCCCACTTCGACAATGGCGTCGTGATCACCTTCAGCGGCCAGTGTCTTTGCCAGGTCGACCTTTCGGCCGTCCGCCTGGTTTTCGAGGTTCCACGTCCCGCTTTCACCCCAGCGGAATCCTATCGAGCCATTTGGAGCAACGATGTCGCCCGATCCGACTTCGACTGCCAGCGTCTTCCACTCCGGATTGTTGCTTTCGCCGAGGTTGTCCTCGAAATCGCCGGCTCTCAGGAAACGCCCGGGAACGTGCTTCCCGTCTTGCTCCTCGAGCCGGACAAGCATCGGAAAATCGGTAAAGCGCCTGCAGTATTCGTCGAAATAGGGAACCTGGCGATCAAGGTGGAACTCCCTCAGAATGACATGGCCCATAGCCATAGCCAGTGCGCAGTCCGTACCCTGTTTCGGGGCCATCCAGACATCGCTGAACTTCGCGGCTTCCGAGTAGTCCGGGCAGACGACCACGGACTTCGTACCCTTGTACCGGGCTTCCGTGTAGAAATGGGCGTCGGGCGTTCGCGTCTGCGGGACATTGGATCCCCAGATCATCAGGAACCCGGAGTTGTACCAGTCTGCACTTTCGGGGACGTCCGTCTGTTCACCCCAGGTCATCGGAGAGGCGGGAGGAAGGTCGCAGTACCAGTCGTAGAAGCTCATGCATACGCCGCCGAGGAGGCTCAGGTAGCGTGATCCCGCGGCGTAGGAGACCATCGACATCGCGGGGATCGGCGAGAATCCGAAAACGCGGTCAGGACCGTAATTGCGGGCGGTCCACGCATTGGCCGCGGCAATCATTTCGACTGCCTCGTCCCAACTGGCACGGACGAAGCCGCCCTTGCCCCTTCCCGAGACATAGGCCTTGCGGGTGCCGGCATCGTTCTGGATCGCCGCCCAGGCTTTTGCCGGGCTCAGGGATTCGCGAAGGAGGCGCCACTCTTTCAGAAGGGAACTACGGACGAGCGGCGTCTTCACCCGATTGCCCGAATACAGGTACCAGCTGTAGCTCGCCCCGCGCGAGCATCCCCGCGGCTCGTGATTGGGGAGATCCGGACGAGTCCTCGGGTAATCCGTCACCTGGGTTTCCCAGGTCACGATCCCGGACTTGACGTAGATGTTCCACGAGCAAGATCCCGTGCAGTTGACGCCATGGGTCGAACGCACGACCTTGTCGTGTTGCCAACGGCTTCGATAGACGTCTTCCCAGTCCCGGCTTTCGCGCGTGACCTCGCCGCTGCCTCCGGCGAATGTCTCGAGTCGCTTGGGCTGGAGAAAGTTCATCCTGTCGAGCAAGTGGCTCATTGCTGGTTTCCTCCTGGTTCCAGAGCGTCGGTTCCGGTGAGCCGTCAGCGGCTCAGCATGGCACCGGTGCTCCCTTTCGCGAATAGTAACCCCAAGTGATGGCGAGGCAAACGGCGTAGAAAATCCCGAAAACCCAGAGTGCCGCATCCGGGCCGCCCGTCAATCCGATCGAGGTTCCGTAGGACTTCGGAATGAAGAACGCGCCATATGCGGCAATGGCGGAAGTGAAGGCAATGATTGCCGCACTTTCCCGTTCCGACTCCCGTCGCGCCTCCCTGTCCTCGAGTTGCGGCTTGAGCCGGGCGATCTCCTGCCGGACGATCGTCGGAATCATCTGGAACGTCGACGCATTGCCGACGCCCGTCAGGAAAAACAGCGCCATGAAACACGCGAAGAATCCCGCGAAATTTCCTCCCGCACCGCCTGTCGGGAGAAAATAGAGGACGCCGAGGACAGCGATGATCATGCCGAGAAAGGTCCAGAACGTCACCCGTCCGCCGCCGTAGCGGTCCGAGACCCACCCGGTCGCGGCACGGCTGAGCGCCCCGACCAACGGTCCGAGAAACGCGTAGGACAAGGCGTCGGCTGCCGGAAACTGGGTCTTCATGAGCAGCGGAAATCCGGCCGAGTAACCGATGAACGAACCGAATGTGCCGGTATACAATATGCACATTACCCAGTTGTGCTTGCGCCGAAAAATGACGGACTGTTCGCGGAACGAAGCTTTCGCGTCGGCAATGTCGTTCATTCCGAACCACGCCGCCACTGCCGAGACCACGATGAAGGGAACCCAGATGAACCCGGCATTCTGGATCCAGATGGCGTCGCCGTCAGGTAGGGCCTGCGGACCGCCGCCAATGGCTCCGAAGACTCCGGTCACGATGACCAACGGCACGACGAACTGCATGACCGAAACGCCCAGGTTTCCGAGCCCGGCGTTCAGGGCGAGCGCGTTTCCCTTGGTTGCCCTCGGAAAGAAGTAGGCGATATTCGCCATCGACGAAGCGAAATTCCCGCCACCCAGTCCACACAGCAGGGCAAGCAGGAGGAAAACGGCATAAGGCGTTTCGGGATTCTGCACCGCCACCCCGATTCCCAGTGAAGGGAGCAGCAGCGACGCTGTCGACAAGGTCGTCCATCTCCGGCCCCCGAACAGGGGGATCATGAAACTGTAGAAAATCCGGAGAGTGGCGCCGGAAAGTCCGGGAACGGCCGCGAGCCAGAACAACTTGCCGGTCGAATAGTCGAAGCCGATCGCCGGAAGCTTGGCGACGACGATCGACCAGACCAGCCAGACACTGAAGGCAAGCAGCAGGCACGGGATCGAAATCCACAGGTTTCGGTTGGCGACAGCCTTTCCCGTGGACTGCCAGAATTCGGGATCGTCGGGCCGCCAATCGGTCAGCGTGCGGCCAGGCTTCGCTTCGGTGTTCATGGATGAGGCTCCTCCGGTACATCAGAAAGGTACCGCTCGTCGGCAAGCACCGGATGGCGCCTGAGTTCCATCAGCCTGATCGCGACGTGCATCCACACGGTGGATACTCCAACGATCGCGAAAAGCAGCATGAATGGAACGGTCCAGATCCCCGTGACATCGAGCAGGACCCCAAACATGATCGGCAGGACGAAACCGCCCAGTCCGCCGATCATTCCGACAAGCCCGCCGACGGAACCGACATGATTGGGATAATAGACGGGCACATGCTTGTAGACGGCCGCCTTGCCCAGGCTCATGACGAATCCAAGAATCGCCGACAGAACAACGAACGCGCCCAGCGATACGCCGATTTCGAACGTGACCGGCCCGTGAACACCGCTCACCGAATAACTGGTTTTCGGGTAACTCATGACGAACAGGCAGACCAGGGAAACGATGAACGTCAGATACATGACAAAACGTGCGCCCCACCGGTCCGACATCCAGCCGCCGAGCGCCCGGAAGACCGAACCGGGCAACGAGTAGAGGCCTGCCAGGACACCGGCTGTCGTCAGTTCGAGACCATAGGCCCCGGTGTAATACCTCGGGAGAAACGAGGCCAACGCGACGAATCCCCCGAATACGAAAAAGTAGTACGTCGAAAAGCGCCAGACCTGGATGTACTTGAGCGGCTCCAGCTGGGCGGAAGCGGGCATGATCCGGCCACCCGTTCTCTTCCGTTCGGCCTCCACCGGATCCGTTTTCGCCAGCAGGTAGAACCCGGCCGCCGTCACCAGAAGAACGCCGGCGTAAACCTGGGCGGTAGCTTCCCAGCCGAACGCAACGACCAGGAACGGTGCGGCGAAATTCGTAATTGCGGCGCCGACATTTCCAACCCCGAATATCCCCAGTGCGGTCCCCTGGCTCTTGGACTCGAACCATCGCGAGACGTAGGAAACGCCGACGATGAACGACCCCCCGGCCAGCCCCAGGCCCAACGCCGCCAACAGGAACAGCGGGTAGGTGTCCACGGTCGTCAACAACCACACGGCAACCGCTGTCAGGACCATCTGGATCGGGAACACGATTCGGCCACCGTACTGTTCGGTCCATACGCCGAGAAAAATCCGGCTAACGGAGCCGGTCAGCACCGGTGTGGCCACGAGCAGGCCGAACTCGGTATCCGACAGGCCAAGGTCCGTCTTGATCTTGACGCCGATGATCGAAAAGATCGTCCAGACGGCGAAACAGACTGTAAAGGCCAGCGTTGCCAGACCGAGCGCCCTGGTCTGCTCCTCCGGCCGAAACCGATCACCCATTTCCAGTTCCTCCACTTGGTTCGACCTTGTCCGCAGTCCCCTCAGACATTCCGCCCAGCGTCATGACGGAACAGACGCGTTCAAAACTGCCGCAGGGGAACGAGCGGACAGGCCAGCGCAGGTCGATTCGGAACATTTGTCGCACGTACTCGCGTTGATCATTTCACTAACGGTGTCCGGCGTGGATTTCTCTGTCCTGTCACGGACTTTCGGTTCGTGCGCCGGGAAAGTCAAGGAATACGGCCGGGCCGGGCCCGGAAATCCCACAGCCGTCACGGGCCGCGCTGCGGCGCGGTACCGTGACGCGCCCGCGATCGATCGGATCGCTTGTCGTCCGGCCGCCACCGCCTTGCCCGAGTGTCGTGATTCACGCGTGTCCGTCGAATGTACCCGTGCTATCAGACGACGCGGCATGTACCGGATCAGGAAATGGAGGGACGCCGGCACGTTGCGGCGTCGTTCATCTCGAGCGAATCTTTCCAGGCACGCTGAAACAGGAGCAAGGGAAATATGCAGGATGTTTACGTGATCGGCGCGCGCCGTACGCCCATTGGCGGGTTCCAGGGTGCGCTCTCGGATGTTCCTGCCGCCGAACTCGGAGGCATCGCAACCGCGTCCGCCCTCGAAGACGGTGGAATCGGGCCAGGCGAAGTCGAAGAAATCATCATGGGTTGCGTCCTTTCGGCCGGGCAGGGACAGGCTCCGGCCCGCCAGGCAGGATTTCACGCCGGACTCGGCGAAGATGTACCGGCGACGACGGTCAACAAGATGTGCGGGTCGGGAATGAAAACCGTGATGTGTGCGCACGATCAGATATCCCTCGGTCGGAATGACGTCATTGTAGCGGGCGGAATGGAAAGCATGTCCCGGGCGCCGTACCTCTTGACCGGGATGCGCGGCGGAGCACGGCTTGGCCACAGCCAGGCCATCGACCACATGTTTCTCGACGGCCTGGAAGACGCCTATGAACCGGGACGGCTCATGGGAACCTACGCCGAGGATTGCGCGGAGGCATTCCAGTTCACGCGCGAACAACAGGATGGCTACGCGTTGTCATCGCTCGACAGGGCACTGAATGCGCAGTCGGAAGGCGCCTTCAAGCGGGAAATTGCGCCCGTTGACGTGCAGGCCAGGAAGACCAGCTTCCGCCTTGAAGCGGATGAACAACCAGGGAATGCGCGTCCGGGAAGAATACCGGAACTCAAGCCCGCCTTTCGCAAGAATGGAAGCGTGACCGCGGCGAACTCGTCCTCGATTTCCGACGGTGCGGCGGCATTGATTCTCGCCGGCGAAAGGTTCGTGAAATCGCGCGGTGACGGGAAATTCCGTACTCTGGCCCGGATTGCCGGCCACGCGACACATGCCCAGGCGCCCGGATGGTTTACGACCGCACCGATTCCGGCCGCGCGGGCGTTGCTCGAAAATCTCGACTGGGCCGTGTCGGATGTCGACCTCTGGGAAGTCAACGAAGCGTTCGCCGTCGTCCCGATGGCTTTCGAACGGGAAATGGGAATCCCTCGCGACCGGCTGAATATTCATGGCGGCGCCTGCTCGCTCGGGCACCCGATCGGGGCTTCCGGGGCGCGCATTCTCGTCACGCTGCTCGCGGCACTGGAAAAGGTTCAAGGCAGGCGTGGAATTGCCGCGATCTGCATCGGCGGCGGGGAAGCCACGGCAATCGCCATCGAAAGGGATTGAGGAACTCCGCAAGACAGCAGACCTGTCACGAGCGCCGGAATTCGGCAGGCAGGCACGCACCGCCTTGCCCCGGGCAGTCCGGCTCCCTGCGCGACCGCGACGGCGGGGAGGAGCAATCCCCGGCACGCTGATCGAAACCCCTGCACGATTTCGGTTGAACCATCCGTGCAGGTCATGACACATCATTCCATGATCGTTTCGAACACGCGAACGGGAATGCCGGGCTCGTGGGCCGATGCCGCTCCGGTCCTCGTCGCCGTTGCGGCCGGCCGCAAGCCAGCGGACCTCGTCATTCGCAACGGGCGATGGGTCAACGTCCAGAGCCGCGAGATCATCGATCGTCATGATCTTGCGATCGTGCGTGGTCGTTTCGCCTATTGCGGCCCTGACGCGACCCACGCCATCGGTCCGGATACGGTCGTCATCGATGCAGGCGGCCGGTTCATGGTTCCCGGCCTCTGTGACAGCCACATGCATATCGAGAGCGGCATGCTGACCGTCAGCCGCTTCGTCGAAGCGGTCGCACCGCACGGCACGACGTCAATGTTCGTCGACCCCCACGAAATCGCAAATGTCCTTGGAATTGACGGCGTCCGCCTTGTGCATGACGAGGCCCTGATCCAGCCGATCAACGTGTTCGTTCAGATGCCGTCCTGCGCGCCGTCGGCCCCGGGGCTGGAAACGACGGGAAAAGAGATCACTCCCGAGGATGTCGCGGAAGCGATGACATGGCCCAATATCGTCGGCCTGGGCGAAATGATGAATTTCCCGGGAGTGATCAATTGTGATCACAAGATGCTCGCCGAAATCGCAGCCACCCAAAGAGCGGGGAAGACCGTTGGCGGTCACTATGCTTCGCGCGACCTCGGGCCGGCGTTCCATGCCTATGCAGCAGGAGGCCCGGCTGACGATCATGAAGGCACCCGCGAGATTGACGCGGTCTCGCGTGCGCGGCAGGGCATGCGGGCGATGCTGCGTCTCGGGTCTGCCTGGTACGATGTCGAGGCCCAGATCACCGCGGTCACCCGCCTTGGCCTCGATCCCAGGAATTTCACCCTCTGTACCGACGATTGCCATTCGGGCACCCTCGTTCACGACGGCCACATGGATCGTGTGCTCAGGCATGCGATTGCGTGCGGATGCCCGCCGCTCGTCGCCCTGCAAATGGCGACCATCAACACGGCAACACATTTCGGCCTCGAGCGCGAAATCGGTTCCATCGCGCCGGGCCGGCGTGCCGACGTCGTCCTGACAGGGGATCTTGAGAGCTTTCCGGTCGAAACCGTGATCTCGCGAGGCCAGGTTCTCTTCGATGTGGAGGGACTCGCTGATGAAGTGAAAGACGTGACCAAGGACCCGTTTCCCCTTCGGTTTTCCTGGCCTCGGGAAAGCCGGAACACGGTCCGGATCGGCAGGAAACTGACGCCGGCGGACTTCGAGGTTGCAGCGCCGGCCGGCGCCGGGGCCGCCCGGGTCCGTGTCATCGGGGTCGTCGAGAACCAGGCCCCGACGAAGGCATTGGAAATGGACCTCCGGGCATCTCCCGAAGGCGTGCTCGACGCCGACCCGGATCGGGACATCAGCCTCGTTGCCGTTGTCGAACGCCACCGTGCGTCGGGTCGTGTTGAGAACGGGTTTGTATCCGGGTTCGGTTATCGGGGCCGCTGCGCCCTGGCGTCGTCCGTCGCTCATGACAGCCATCACATTGTCGTGGCCGGGACTTGTCGAACATCGATGGCCGGGGCGGTCAATCGGCTGGCCGAGGCGGGAGGCGGCATCGCGCTTTTCCGCAACGGCACCGAACTGGCATTCGTCCACCTGCCCGTCGCAGGGCTGATGTCCGACTCTCCGGCGCCGGAAGTCGCCAATCAGGCACAACGGCTCGTTGACGCGATGGCGGAGTGCGGCTGCACGATGAACAACGCGTTCATGCAGCATTCATTGATGGCCCTCGTCGTCATTCCGGAATTGAGGATTTCGGATCTCGGTCTCGTCGATTCGGTCGGGTTCGCTTTCACCGATCTTTTTGCCGGCGATGGCACAGGGAATGGTGACCGGAACGAGTCATGAAAGAACTCCCCCTGATCGAACCGAGAACAATCGGGAAACAGGAATTCGAGGATCCGCAGAGCGTCATCGCCGCCGTCCAGGACATTTATTCCGGTTCAGTGCGGTTCCTCTGCCGCCACCTCGAGGACGCGCTTGCAGGCAGGCAGCCCGCCGGGCGATACCGCGCCTACTATCCCGAGATTTCCATAACGACCACGCGGCATTCGCGGGTGGACAGCCGGCTCGCCTACGGGTTCGTGGTTGCTCCGGGAACCTACGCGACGACCCTGACCCGGCCACGGCTTTTCGGTCGTTATCTCCGCCAACAGGTGTCCCTGTTGCTCAGGAATCACGGGGCGCCGATCACCGTCGGCGTTTCCGGGAAGCCGATTCCGGTGCACTTTGCGGTCGGCAGTTACCTGTCTCTCGAAGACGCCAGCGACTTCGGTGACAGCCCGGTGGCCATGGATCGTTCACCCGGTTTTTCCGACAAGCCGGAGCATGATGATGAATCCTTCCCGCTTCGCGACTATTTCGATGTCCCAGACCTGGCAACGATTTCCGACGAAATCATCAATTGCACGGAGGATGTTTCCGGTCTCGATGTCAAACCACTGGCGCCCTTCTCTGCGCAACGAGTGGATTATTCCCTGGCGCGGCTTTCGCACTACACCTCGACCGACCCGGTCCATTTCCAGAACCATGTCCTGTTTACGAATTACCAATTCTATGTGGACGAGTTCGTGCGATTCTCCCGGGAGGCCGTAGGGAAGGACTCGGGTTACAGCGCGCTCGTCCTGCCGGGAAACCGGATCGTGACCGATCCTGACAACGCCGGGGCTTTTGACGGGTCGCTTCCGCAACCGCAGATGCCGGCCTACCACCTGAAGCGGGCCAATGCGTCGGGAATTTCCCTCGTCAACATCGGCGTCGGTCCTTCGAACGCCAAGACTGCAACGGATCACATTGCCGTCCTGCGACCCCGCGCCTGGTTGATGCTGGGTCATTGCGCGGGACTGAGAAGCAGCCAGAACATCGGGGATTACGTGCTGGCTCATGCCTACGTGCGGGAAGACCATGTCCTCGACGCGGACCTTCCGGTCTGGGTCCCCGTCCCGGCGTTGGCAGAAGTCCAGATCGCGCTCGAATCAGCCGTTGAAGAGGTCACCAAACTGCCCGGGTTCGAATTCAAGCGGGTCATGCGTACCGGCACCGTCGCGACGATTGACAATCGAAACTGGGAGCTTCGCCACGTGAGCGGCCCGGTGCAGCGCCTGTCGCAATCGAGGGCCATCGCGCTCGACATGGAAAGCGCGACGGTCGCGGCCAACGGTTTCCGATTCCGCGTACCCTACGGTACCCTTCTCTGCGTGTCGGACAAGCCTCTCCATGGAGAGCTCAAGCTACCGGGAATGGCGACCGCCTTTTACCAACGCCAGGTAAACCAGCATCTCAAGATCGGGATCAGGGCGATGGAAATCATCCGGGAAATGCCGCTTGAACGGCTTCATTCCAGGAAACTTCGCAGCTTCGACGAAACCGCGTTCCTGTAAGGCCCAGATTGCTGGAATCCACCCGACGACCGGAGAGGCGCGGGCTGGATGCCCTTCAGAATTCGCGACCGGAGCGTTCCACGCGCTGCCGCTCCCACGCCTGTGAAACGACAAAGAAACAATGCCGGGATCGATCCTCCGTTTGTCGGGGCGCGCAAGGAGTGTGAAAGGAAATTGCAGGTGCGACAAGACAATGAGGCTGTCCTGTGCTCACGCGGGCCATCTGCAAAATCTCGCCGGACAGGGCGGGGCCTGGCCTGGCGCCTTGGAAATCCTCATGTTTGTCTCGAGCGAAGTCATGTCGGCGGGCAGAATTTTGTTTGAGCGCCAGCCGTATCTCATGTACGCATGCCGGAAGATTTTTTTCAAGACTCGAAGGAGCAATTCATGTCTCAATCTTCCATGACCAAGTCGCAATTGATCAGGGCGGTTGCCAAAAGATCGGGTATCTCCCAGTCGTCTGCGCGCGAAGCCTTTGATGCCATGATCGACGTAATCGCCGAAGAACTGAGCCGTGGACGAAGCGTTTCGGTTCCCGGATTTGCAAGATTTTCCGTTCAGGAACGTCCCGCGCGGGAAGTCAGAAATCCATTTGATGGAACAACGATTTCAAAACCTGCCGATCGCGTGGCAAAGGTCAAACTGTCGAAGTCCTTTAGCAAGAATCTCAACTGAACCCGCACTGGTGTGCGCGTCCCCTTGACCGGACAGGTCAGCGTGCATTCCTGACCTGTCCGGTACATTGAATTCCCCGAACCCATTCGGTGCTCAGATCCCAGGGCACCACAGGCGCAGGCGGCGGTTCTGCCCGAACTGTGGTCAACCGCGATCGGAATGGACGCCCCGGGCCCTGGACAATTCGACCGGCGCATACCGGAGCATCAAGGGGACGTGCCGGGCCAGCCAGCCGTCGTTCAGTCCGCCATTCCGGGCAAATAGGCTGGCCTCCTGCAGCAAATCATCCTGTACCTCCAACCCGTGCTCCTCGATGTCATCAACAGCACGGCGGAAAACTGGATCGGTATCGCACGGACGGCGGCCCTGAGCGGCTTGAGGGCGTATCGGAGCCCGGGATCGCTTCCGGCTGGAAACGCGGAAGGCGTGCGGTGGTCGTCTCCCGGAGTGTACGATTACTGCGCTGCGCCCGGCACAGGAGTTCCGCGGGTTGTCCGGCCTGATCGGGCGCCGCCTCGAGGCTGAAGGTGTCGTTACGGCCCCTTTTCGTGAAAACACCATTGATTGCCACGGTCTAATCAACGCAGGAACATTGACGCGGGAGGCATCGCTCGGGCCATACAATCGGAACACCAATTCCGGTTCTGCTCCCTCTTCAGGCGCCAAGTCCCGCCAATTCACTGCAACAAGGGGGCAGGCACTCGATGAAATTCCGATTGACGGATGTCCGGACGCTGGCCATGGGTCTGGCCTTCGCCGCTTTCTGGGGAAGTGCCTTTTCCTCGGCGCGCATCATCGTTCAGGATGCTCCGCCCCTGACCGCGTTGAGCATCAGATTCCTCATTTCCGGACTGATCGCACTGGCAATCGCCAGGTTTAGCGGAAGGCTGCGCCCGGTACCCCTTGTTCGCTGGCGCGCGATCGCCTTGTTCGGCGTCTGCCAGAACGGCCTGTATCTCGGGCTGGTTTTCGTTGCGGTCCAGGTGGTTGAAGCTTCGATCGCGGCGATCATCGCCAGCACGATGCCCCTGGTCGTGGCACTCGCTTCGGTCGTCATGTTCAAACAAGGCCTGGAGCGGAAAGGAATTTTCGGGATTCTGGTCGGTTTCCTCGGCGTGTCGCTTGTACTGGCATCCCGAATTACCGGGCAGGCAACCTTGTGGGGGCTTCTTCTCTGTATCGTCAGCGTACTGTCGCTGTCGATCGCAACGATGACCATCCGGTCGCTGGATGTCAGCAGGAACATGTTCCAGGTCATCGGCCTGCAAATGCTGGTCGGCAGCGCCGTCCTGTTTCCCTTCGGCGTTGCACTGGAGCCGCTGTCCGTGACCTGGTCGGTTCCCCTGGTCCTGGCCTTCACCTACACGACCCTGGTGCCGGGCCTGCTGGCCACGTGGATCTGGTTTTCACTGGTCGAGAGAGCCGGCGCCACCCGGGCAGCCACGTTCCATTTCCTTCATCCGTTTTTCGGGGTGGTGACGGCGGCCGTGCTGCTGGGAGAGTCCCTTTCGCCAATCGACATCGTCGGTGTCGTGACGATCATGATCGGAATTCTTGCAGTCGTGACCAGCCGCCCGGTCCGCCGGGCGCCCGTATAGACCAACTCCCGCCAAGCTCGACTTGCGGCCTGTCCGCAAGCTCAGGGCCACAGGTCTCCGAGATTGAAGGTAATGGCATCGAAAGGCGGGACAGACACCGGATCGTCGTCCTTGGCCGTGGCGATCAGGACCCATTCGCCTTTGCGGAGCTCGAAGGCTTCGAGATCCCGTGCCACGGGGTCGACAAACCAAAGGCCGGACATTCTCGCGCGCATAATCGGGCGTTTTTCGTGCAAATCAATCCTTCGGGTCGAGGGCGAGAGCACCTCGCATACCCAGTCCGGCGCAACGGTGCAGTAGGCCGCATCCGGAAATTCGGGCATGGTCTCGCGCTTCCAGCCAGCAAGGTCCGGGACGAGGATGTCTTCGCCCAGGTGCGACTCGGGTTCGTCGACGATCCACCAGCCACCCGGACCGCCACGTCCCCTGTCGAACGGACCGCCAAGTTCTACGCCAATGGAGGAACTTGCACGTGCATGCGGCATGGCCGGTCTCGGTTGTATGTAAAGGGTTCCTGAAATGATCTCTGCAACCATGTGCTCAGGGGCGTCCAGCACGTCCTGGTATGTTGCCCTGCTGATCCTATTCGCCCGTGCCGCCATCGAAGCGTTCATGGTCGGTCTCCGTCGATCCGGTCCGAGCATAGCCGAAAACCGGACTTGTGTCTTGCGTTCATCGCATGGCGAGTTTCAGCTTGGCAAACATCATTGCCTCCGCCCCGGACATGGCGCCAAAAATCCAGGGCATCAGCCCTGCATCCGATTTCGCCATGGCCGCGTCCGGTTGGGATCGCGTGACCGGCCCGGCCACATCCGCCGCCTTGAGACATGCCTCCCCAATTGCTCCGGCCCGTTCGCGTTTCAGGCCGGCAGCCTCCAATTCGCAGACGGTCCTGGCGTTGTCAAAACCGGCGCCCATGCCGCGAATGCGATTTCGACAAGCAGCGATGGCACAATCCGAGGCAAGCCTGCCACGTCCGAAGACCGGAAACCAGGAACCGCCTCAGCCGTCTCCTTGCACGGTTTCCCATGCGATGGATGTTCACCTCAACCGTGGGGCCTGGTTTTCCGGCCGGATTCGGCCCTCGCGCGCCGGTTGCCGGGAACTTTATCAGGTGCCGCCGCCGGTTCCGACCTGTCCCCGATTCAGCAATAGGTGGTCGGCCAGAACGCAGGCCATCATCGCTTCACCAACCGGAACGGCCCTGATGCCAACGCACGGGTCATGACGCCCCTTCGTGACGATCTCGGTGTCGTCTCCGTTCCGCGTTACCGTCCGTCGCGGCGATAGGATCGATGACGTCGGTTTCACGGCGAATCGGCAAACGATGTCCTGGCCGGACGAGATCCCCCCGAGAATGCCGCCCGCATTATTGGACATGAACTCGGGACCGTCGTGTCCCATGCGCATTTCGTCGGCATTCTCGATGCCCGTCAGGGCCGCTGCGCCCATCCCGGCACCGATCTCGACACCCTTGACCGCGTTGATGGACATCATTGCCGCGGCAAGATCCGCATCGAGCTTGCGGTAGATCGGACAGCCGAGACCGGCAGGTGCCTTTCGGGCAACTACCTCGATGACCGCACCGACGCTGTTGCCGGACTTGCGCAGGCCGTCGAGATACTCGGCCCATTCCCCGACAATCCCGGCGTCCGGCACCCAGAACGGATTGCGTTCGATCTCGCTCTCGTCGAAGCGATCACGAACGGCAGTCAGGGTTCCCATCCGAGTCATGTATCCCTTGATTGAAATCTCCGGCGCGAGTTCCCGGAGCACTGCCCGCGCGACGCCGCCTGCCGCGACGCGTGATGCCGTTTCCCTCGCCGACGAACGTCCTCCGCCCCGGTAGTCCCTTATTCCGTATTTCTGCAAGTAGGTGAAATCCGCGTGGCCCGGCCTAAACTTGTCAACGATGTCCGAATAATCCCTGGGTCTCTGGTCCCGGTTCCGGATGAGCAAGTGTATGGGGGTCCCCGTCGTTCGACCTTCGAAGACCCCTGACAGGATTTCCACGGTGTCAGGTTCCTTGCGCTGGGAGGTGAACTTGGTCTGCCCGGGCTTGCGCCGTTCCATCCACACCTGGATCATGTTCTCGTCCAGGAAGATTCCCGGCGGACAGCCATCGACCACCGCACCAATTGCGGGTCCGTGGCTTTCGCCCCAGGTCGACACCCTGAACAACCAGCCGAAAGTATTGAAAGACATGTCAAACCTCCCGATCCTGCCACTAACCCCACGTTTAGCGGCGGCACGCCAGAAGTCCGTTCCTAGATCATCCGCGACCTATCAAATGATCGACCTCCGACAGTTGTGGTCTCGGCTGAATTGAACGATTCACTCCTCTTCGAGTCGTGGCCGCCCGTCCGTCAACCGCGCCAAGCCATTCAGGCAGCCTGGCCAGACTGTTGCGCGAGGCTCTCAAGCGTGATCAGGTTGAGCGACGCACCCAGAGCGTCCTGCGCAATTTCGACCAGGTGTTCATGGTGGGTGAAAAACAGGACCTGGGTCTTTTTGCTCAATTCTCCGAGTAGCCTGAATCCCGCGGCCGAACGTTCGTCGTCGAAATTGATGAACAGGTCATCGGCGACAAATGGCATTTCGTCCGATTGCTCAAGATAATCCTCGACTGCCGCGACCCTCAGGGCCATGTAGAGTTGGTCAACCGTCCCGTCACTCATGCCTGAGACGACAACGCGCTCGCCTCCGGGGCGCGCACCTGCCAAGACTGCCCTGTCCTGTTGGTCAAACTCCACGCGCAAGGACTCGAACGAACCCAGCGTCGCGATGCCGAACAGTTCTCCGGCCCGGCCGAGCAAGGGAGCCTGTTTTTCGCGCCGGTAGCGGTCAATCGCCCATCGCAACAATCGTTCGGCCGTCCTCACGCGGATGTACTGATCTGCAGCATCCCGCATTTCGGCGGCAGCTTCCTCCTTTTTTGCAGCCGCGACCGCGACCCTGTCATCACCTCCGACAAATTCGAATTCAGTGCTTGCATGGGCTAGAAGTGTTGCTTTGTCAGTCAGTTGCCGCCGAAGATCCTCAAGCTCGGACTTGATCTCTTCCTCACGCGCAACGACCTCGTCGATATTTTCGCCTTCGCATTCCGACGCAAGCTGTTCGAACGGAATGCCGCCCGAGCTCTTCGAGAGTCGTTCAACCGTTTCCCGTCGGTCGTATTCGAGTAAACGTTTCCGGTCAGACAAATCGGTCGCTTCCTTCAACGCCTCGCGCGATTCGACCTGTGCCGTCGCCATGAGGGGAGAGATCGAATCGGCGCTGACTTGCTGCTCTTTCCTGATTTCGGCGATCTGTTCCTGAAGCGCTTCGATTTCGGCCTTCCTCCCGTCGCGGGCCTTCTTGTCGTTCCTGGCCCGATCAAGGCGTCTTTCAAGTTCAAGGACAGCTGTGTCCGGTTTCAACACTTTCAGATCCGGCGCGATTTCGGTTGTGAGATCGTCGACAGACCTGCCGAAATCGGCGAGGTCGGCTTCGATCTTGTTGATCCTGTCATGCTGGAGCGAATGAATTCTGCTTGCCGACTCCCTCATCCGATCGAGAATTTCAAGAAAGGTATTCGCGGCTTCCGGTTCCGTACTGCCAGGGAGACCCAGATTTCCGAGGGCACGGACCCATTTTTTTTGCCACGTATCCAAGCTTTCCTTTGCCCCACGAAGATCGCGTTCCCTGCGGGCAACATCACGCCTCGAATCCTCCAGATCATCCTTAATCCTGGACCTGGCTTGTGCAGTCCCTTCCTGACGATCACATTGCTGCCGGCAAAGCCGAACGATTTCGGCAAGGGTCTCCAGTCCATATTCCTTGACGTCGACTCCGGTTGCCTCGAGTTCCGTGAGCAGGAGTTCCCGTGCCTTTCGCTCGTTGTCCCGACAAGCTCCAAGATTGCGCCGGGCTTCCTCGCGGGCGGCGATTGCATCCAGTACATGAGCCCTTGCCGTACACCATTCCAGCATGCCGTCAGGGGAAGAAGGATTGAACGGAAGAGTACGCCACGTCGCTCTCCATTCTTCGTCCAGCCGCCTGCCCTCTGCATCGGTTGATTTTCGAATGTCCTGAATTTGGTTCGAAACCAGCTTGAGTTTTTCAATCTTGCGTGCGAGTTCCACCATGCGGGCCACGGCCTCGGCGTGGTCGAACATCCGGTCGGCCAAAGCATCCGCGCGTTTCATGGCAGCTTCGAATGATCCCGGCAGGTCTTCATGGTCCAGGTCGCTCGGCAATCCGCCATCAATCACATCCGGTAGGCCCGATTCGGCCCGGGGATCGATCTTGCGCCACAGTCGGTCCCTATGGCTTCGAGCAGAAATCAATACGTCCCTTGAAACGATGTTCTCGTCCTGCTTCATCTGCCGGAGATCAACTTCGAAGCGCTCCAGTTCCTGGCGGGTCTCGGTCTCGGACCGTGACAAGTCGCGGGAGCGTAATTTCTGGTCCCTGAATCGTTCGCGAAAATCCACGATTTCGGCCCGTAAGGGAATATCCGCTGTCGCAAGCGACGCTTCGCTGGTTCCACCTGGATTGAGGTCATCCATTCGACGGTCAACCCGTTCCTGGGCCGTTTTCAGCACCTCTTCGGCTGCGGTGACTCTCTCCCCGAGGTCTCCCTGTTCGCGTACCGCCTCGGTAGCCCGGGACAGACGGGTGACTTCAACCGGATGGGGCAATTGCTCAAGTTCGCGGGTTCGTTGCTCCGTCACGTCGACGGATTCGCGGTAGGCCTGCTCGCTGTTCCTCATATCGGCCTCGATCCCCCCCAACTTGTCGAGGAGTAACCGCAGGACTGCGACATCGCCCCGCGCCGGCAGTTTTTCGATCAGTGCTTCCGCATCGGACTCTACCCATCCGAACTCGCGCGCATTCGCAAGCAAGGAAATCACCTCGGCGTTCAGTTCCGCCTTTCGTTTGGGAAGATCCTGTTGTTCGTTGCGCACCTCGATTCGGCGTTCGTGGAGGCGACGGATATCGTCTTCCCGCGCGACAAGGTCTTCATCGACGCTGAATTCATTCAGGATTTTTTCGGCATCGGACTTCTGTTTTTGAATCGCGGTGATCCTTGCCTCTGCCCTGATCCCCGCTTCCTCGGCCTTCCTTACTTTCTCGGCGGCATCATCAGGTAACCAGACAACATCTCCAAGGTTGGCGATCTCGCGGTCGAGATTCTGTGTCTTGCGCACTTCGTGAAAAACGAGGCGAATGCGCTGTTGTCTGTTGCGTTCGATTTCCAGTCGCCTGAACCTGTCATTGACAGACGCGTGAGCGGCCTTGGCATTTTCTAACGCGTTCTTCTTCTCGCGCCATTTTTCTGCAGAAACCAGATGCTCCCTCAAGTCCTTCCGTGCTTCATCGTATTTTTCCTTCGCAATGTAGAATTTTCTCTTGTTGCTTTTTCTGGGCGCCCATTGTTCAGCAGCTTCGCTGGATAGTTTCTCAACTCGTTTGCGCAATCCGGAAACACCTGCGGCGGCAGCAAAAAGGATCTGACCTGTATCGTCCCTAGCGTCGAGGAGCTCCTGCCCTCCAGCCCTGAGCCGGCCGTGATCAAGGCAGAACATTCGGGTAAAGGTTGATCGGTCAACAGGCACATAACGGGTCAGCGCGTTTTCCCCGCCTTCAATCGGTGATCCGTCGGAAGCGAGCAACACGTTCGTGTTGCCCTTGCGGCGAATGACCTCGAGACTGTCGTTCCGGCTTTCGACATGGCCGCCAATACGCATGTGCTGGTAGTCGTGGAGAAATCCGTATGGCGAGTGCACGGGAATTCCGAACAACAAATCCTCGACCGCGGCCAGCGCAGTGGATTTTCCGGCTTCGTTCCCACCGAAGATGACATGAAAATCGGCGGGCCTTCCAGGGAATTCCAGCCCGATGTCCGTGAAATGACCGTAACGTATCAGACCCAGCCGCCGAAAACGCATGTTCAGATCTTCTCTGTTGACAATCGCGCGCCCAGATACGGAACAACTTCCCTTATGAGAGCATCGTAATCTTCATCGGCCGCGAGCGTGAGCATCGGTTCGTCCATGCCGACACGAACGTCATGAGGAAGCCGGCGTACCAACACGGAAATGTCATCGATGATTTCGCTGCGAAGTTCCTCGTCTCCCCTGGCATCCTGAAACCATCGGTGAATCTCCCCGAGAACACCTTCGCCCACGTCATTCTCGTCCGGGGAGAGTCTGGGCGAAGTGCAATCGACTACCTTTTCAATGCAGGCGATATCATCGCCGAGATCATAGGTGGCGCTTTGTGCCTCGGCTTGTATCTGCTCCGCCGATGAAACGATCTGGTCGCGGAATTCGGTTTGACCTTCAAGCACAACCCGGCAGACCAGCAATCTTCCCTCTGCCTCCTTTGCGACCGAATCGCCAAGTGCCGTTCGAATCCGGTCGGTGACATCCACCAAACCCGAAATACTTTCCACCGGCACATGCAAAACCGACCAACGCACGACATCACATGAAACGGGGACGAGTTCCGAGACCTCGCCTTCCTCGACAGTAACCAGGCAGGCGCCCTTGGGACCTGTTTCCCTTACACTGCGGCCCTGGAGGTTGCCCGGAAACACGACGTGAGGATCTCGGTGCAGTTCCGCGGCGTGATGAACGTGTCCCAATGCCCAATAATCGTAACCCTTGTTGACTAGGTCTTGGAGTGAGCATGGTGCATAGTTTGCATGACCGGAGGCACCACCGAGTCCCGTATGCAAGACGCCGACATTGAAAAACCCGGGCACGGGCTCGGGATACCCCGGAACAAGGTTTTCGCTGATATCGCGCTGCCGGAAACTTTGGCCGTGAAGTGCCACCCGGGGGCCGGTCAACTGAAACGATTGCGGGACCCGTGAACCGAAGACATGGACATTGCCGGGCAGTTCGAGGCGTTTCGTGATCTGGCTTTCCGCATCGTGGTTCCCATACAGCAAGTAAAGAGGAATATCCTTGACATTGAGCCGTCCCATCTGCTCGACAAAGAACAACCCTGTCCGATAGTCACGCCAGTCTCCGTCGTAGAGATCCCCGGAGATGACGACAAAATCGACATCTTCTTCAAGTGCATGGTTGACAAGACGCCGAAGAGCCCCGCGGGTTGCCGACCGAACCTGGCGGACGATATCGCCAGATTGCGTGGACAATCCCTTAATGCCCTTCATGGGACTGTCGAGGTGGATATCGGCAGCATGAAGGAACCGGAACGAATTCGGCATCGGCGATCCCCTGTTTCAGGCGAATTCGCGTGAAATAACGGAATCGTCAGATAAAACCCACCCCGTGCAGGACAGGAATACCAAAACCGTGAAACGGCAATGGTCAAGCCGACATATGGCAGTGACTGGAATTGCAGTGGGATATATGCCCAGAAAGGCGTCGGTGCGGCAATGACCGGAAAGGTTTGACCGAAAACATGACCGTGCCAATCTGAAGGTGAATTCGGCGCCCGGGCGTGGCGGACAAATCTTCCTATCCTTCATGACCGATCCGGCGACCATGATCGGACCATTTGCCATCCTTTCGGCAATTGCGAACACGACAACCGTACGTGCCAAAGGCGAACCGGCGACCAGGCATTGGGACGGTTCCTGTAGCGTCCTCCGGTGACCTCCATACTGGCCGCGGCATAGTCACACTCAAAATCCTGCCGCCCGGGCCGACACGGTACGGGCACGAAATGACCGGAGAAATCCGAACAACCGATCAACACCATTTTCACATTTCCGACTGACGATACCGTCGATGACAGCATCCTGCTCCCGCCTTGCCGGAAAGAGGCCAAGAATGAAATGAAATCCGACATTTGACGAGGTCAACCCATAACGGAGTACGAGTTCCTCAATAGATCCTTTGCGCTGTGGTCGGTCACTGGCCAAGATCTATGCCGTGGACAGTCAGGACATTTGGAGGGAGAATACCGGCCCAAGCGACCAAATCGGGATGCTCGACTTTCACGGCCCACTTTTCGGCCGTGAATTTGGGGGGTATCTTGACGGTTGCAGGAGAGTTGTTGATGGCAAACATTACACGTGAACTGGAAGCAGCCGACGCGGAGCCACGTCTCGCGGCCGCGATCGCGGATGCCGTTGACAAATCGTATTGAGCGGAAGCTGAATCGCCGTCCGTCCGGGTTGCACCCGGAATGGGTGTTGGGGATCGCCGCGGCAATTATCGCGGCCGCGATCGGGACACATTGGGTGGAAGTGGCTTCCATTCGCTCGGAACATGGCGAGCGACTGGCGCGCGTCGAGACGCAGCTCGAACAGATACAGACAACACAGGCGCAGATATTGACACAAGTGGAGCAGGCCGCCGAGAAGATCGATTGAATTGAGCCCGTTTTCGCCAGAAATTTAACACGCAACATTCCCGACGAGCGTGGGCCATACCCGGTCAAATCGACCGGAATTGAGCAGCGCCCGAAATGTCAGGACGCCTTGGACGCCTTGGACACAGTCACGCCACTGGTGCTCGGCCGGACTCTTCAAGCATTAGGTGACAAGAACCCTGCTCGCCACATCGACCGCACTGGATCCGATCATACATCCTGCATCGGTAACTTGGCCGTGGTTCACTCGTCTTCGGATGGTACGTAAGGAGCCTTAATGGGAAAATTCCTATCACGGATAATGACGCGGTTACCCCTGCCTCCTGACATCAGCAAATTCCCTTGCCCGGATTCCACGGAGCGCGTTCGGAAACCGTCGGCCAGCGTCTGACGAACGCGTTGTACGCCAGCATCGTCGCCATACACACGCTTGATTCCGCGCCGCTCCATGATCCCATACGGTCTCACGTATCCGGATCTGGCGATGCATGATATCCCGCACCGTCACCCGGGTTTCCGCTCGAGAAATCCAATCGGCAGGAAGTTCTTGCGGCGCGAGCAGCCATTTTTCTGGTCAAGGACCGAAGATCGAACGCCGGCATTGATCCAGCATACCGAATTCAATATTTTCATCATTTGCCCAAGGTCCACTCGAATGCCGCACTTGGCCAACCATTACGAAAACTCCGCGATCATGCTGAAGGATCGGGTTCAGGCGTTCAGGCTTGCGCACATCGGAACCCGGGGACGCCTCGTTCGACTCGGCCCGACCCTTGACGCAGTGTTCACTCACCATGACTATCCCTTGGCCGTTGCGAAGCTGGTGGCCGAGGCGGTGCTGCTGACTGCCCTGATCGGCCAGGCAATCAAACTCCGGTGGAAACTCTCGCTCCAGATCCGGGGCAACGGCCCGGTACGCCTGATCGCGACGGACTTCCATGCACCGAGCCGCAAGGGTGCACCCGGACGCCTTCGGGCATATGCAGGATTCGACGATATTCTCTGCAAAGCGGATGCAGGGTCAGGCATCGAACTGCTTGGCGAGGGATATTTTGCCGTGATCATCGACCAGGGAAAGGACCTGCGACCGTACCAGGGAATCACCCCGCTGGCCGGCAAGACACTGGCCGAATGCGCCGAGACGTTCTTTTTCCGGTCGGAGCAGTTGCCGAGCCTTTTCAGAATCGCGATTTCAGGCAGAACCGGTGATAATTCCGGAATGACCTGGCGTGGAGGCGGCGTCATGATGCAGCAGTTGCCGTCCGGAAAAGGGAACGCCGCCGATTCTGATCATGAGGATGCATGGGAGCGCATGAGAATTCTCCTCGATTCGGCAACTCAGGATGAGATGATCGGTCCGGACGTTTCGCCCGAGCAATTGATCATCAGGCTCTTCCATTCCGAGAACCCGCAGATTTCCGAGGCGTTTCCGATCGCGTTCGGTTGCACCTGCAGCCCCGAACGGGTCCGCCAGTCCCTTTCGATCTATTCGGCTCGTGACATCGCTACGATGACAAACAGCGACGGCAAGGTCACGGCAGACTGCCAGTTCTGCGGCGCGCACTACGAGTTCGAGCCGGGCACCCTCGGATTCGAGGCACGAACGTGACGGCCGGAACCCATCCCCGGTCCGGTCCTGGCGAAACCGATGACGCGGCAGCCAGGCCGATGCCCGGATTTAGGTCCCTCGATTCTGCGGCCTCGGGTGACCTGGCGGTGACTCCTGAAAGCCTGCGTATTGCAATCGCCAACCAGTGCCGCCACATGCCTTCGAGCGATTTCGATCTCAACCCGGACCGCCGACATCCGTCATCGGTGCGGTTGCGCCAGGCCGCCGTTCTGATTCCGGTCGTATTCAGGGCGGCAGGCACGACGATCATTCTCACCAGACGCCATGAAGCGATGAAACACCATCCTGGCCAGATTTCGTTTCCGGGGGGCAAGGTCGAGGCGTTCGACGCCGGCCCGGTTGAAGCCGCCTTGAGAGAATCCTGGGAGGAGATCGGCCTCCAGGCCGGTTGCGTCGACATCATCGGCCCTGTCCCGGACCACGTCACGGTTACGGGGTTCAGGGTGACGCCCATAGTCGGCGTCGTTGCGAATAAGTTCGAACCCGTTCCGCGGGACGGCGAAGTCGACGAAGTCTTCGAGGTTCCGTTGGCACATGTCATCGACCCGGAAAACTACAGTATTCAGGAACGTATCTGGCAAGGCCAGTTGCGGCGGTACTTCATCGTTCCCTATGGCCCCCACTACATCTGGGGCGCCACGGCCCGTATTCTCGGAACGCTCTCGTCATGTATTCGGGACCATGGCGAAAATTGAAGCAGACTTGATATCGTCCGAAGGCGTTCGCGCGGTGTTCAAGGCATTCAACGATGCGGGAAGAGACGTGTTGCTGGTTGGCGGGTGTGTCCGCGATGCGCTCCTCGGAAAGGCGGCCACCGACATCGACATGGCGACCGATGTCCTTCCGGATGATGTCCTCGCAATCGCGGATGCGGCCGGAATCACGGCTGTTCCGCTCGGAATTGAACATGGCACCGTCCGTCTCGTCGTTTCGGGGAAACCCGTCGACGTAACAACCTTTCGAAGCGACATCGAGACTGACGGACGGCATGCGACCGTTTCGTTTCGAACGCAGATCCGCGAGGACGCCGCGCGGAGAGATTTCTCCATCAACGCGTTGTATGCCCGGGCGGACGGGATGGTTGTCGATCCGCTCGGCGCACTGGCAGATCTCCACGAAGGCCGAGTCCGTTTCATAGGGGACCCCGGGGACCGCATCCGCGAGGATTATCTCAGGATCCTTAGGTTCTTTCGCTTTCATGCTGCCTACGGGCATCCTGATCTTCCGATTGACGCAGACGCAGTCGCCGCATCGGCCGCATTGTCTTCAGGGATCGATCGCCTGTCACGGGAAAGGATTACGGCCGAGCTTGGAAAACTCCTTTCGATTGCCAGCCCGGTTTCGGCAGTTCGTGCCATGGAAAAGGCCGGCGTATTGGAGCGCTGCCTGCCCGGCGCCGGCTGCACCGTATTCGAGCGCCTTGTCGCAATGGAAATCGCGCTCGAGTTGTCACCCGACTGGCTATCGAGACTTGCCGCCCTTGGGGGAAAACTCACGCGCATTCGCCTCAGCCGCAGCGAATCCCGGAGAATCGAAGCAATCCGGAAACTGGCCAAGAGCAATGCTGCGCCCGCCGAAACGGCTTACCGGTTCGGTCGCGAAACCGCGGCCGGCGCGGCATTGCTCCGTACCGCACGAGCCGGAAGAAGTGCCGATCCGGCCTTGCCGCGGGAAGTCGCGCGGGGCAGCGTTGCCCGTTTCCCGCTCCGTGCTGCCGACCTTCAACCGGCACTCTCGGGTAAAGCGCTCGGGGATCGTCTCCGGGAACTGGAAACACGCTGGATCGAGTCCGGCTTCATCCTGTCCAGGAGTCAGTTACTCGACCGATGACTTTGACTCGGGTATCGGATCCGTCCCGTCGACGCGCCATCGCCATCGCGAATCCTGGGTTTTTGTCATGCGGGATGGCCGCCTTTCCCGACCATGTTCACGGCAGAGCGGCAAACTGCCGGTTCGGAGAGACCGCTTGAGCCCATCTTCATTTGACCCGCTCTATCTCTTCCTCTTGGTCGCGATGGCGAGCCCGGGGCCCAATATCATTCTCCTCACCACGTACGGGGCAAGGTTCGGGTTTCGGGCAAGCGTCAATCCCCTGCTCGGCATCGTCATCGGCGTCGGTATCATCGGAGCCGCGACCGGACTCGGAATCGGTTCACTGCTCAATTCCGTCCCGGAACTGACGCTCGTCGCCAAGGTCGCCTCCGCATCCTGGATACTGTGGATGGCCTGTTCGCTCTTCAATGTCGAACGGAAACAGGGCCAACCCCATCGGGTTCGGCCCATGACCTTCGTCGAGGCGGTTCTCTTCCAGTGGGTGAATCCGAAAATCTGGGCCATTGCCCTCGCGGCGACAGCCGGATTCTCGAAAGGGATGCCGCCCTTCGACGAAGCAGCAAGATTCGGAGTCGCGTTTTCCTGCGTCAACCTGTTCGTCTGCTCCTCATGGACCGCAGCGGGATCACTTCTTGGTCAGTTCCTGAGATCAGAAAGGACCTGGCGTTGGTTCATGGCGATCATGGCGTTTCTGCTGGCGGCTTCTGCCGCTATGGTATTCATTTAGCACCTTGGAGAACGCGATCAGGTCCCCGCACATGCAAACGATCTTTCGCCAATTCGAAAACAGCATCGACCCGTACGGCCCCTACGACGAGAATGACGTGCCGCCCGCACGTCTATGGCCGTTCCTGCAGTCCTTCCTCAAGCCGTTCCGCTGGGTGCTTGTGGCCTGCGTCATGCTTACCGCCCTGGTCGGTATCGGCGAAATCCTGCTGATCTATCTCGCGGGCCAGATCGTCGACTTTCTCTCGGGCGCTGAACCCGACGCGTTCTTCGCCGCGTACTGGATTCCTGTCCTGGCAATCGCCGTGGGCCTGGTCCTCGTATGGCCCGTGGTCGTGCTCCTCCACGCGCTGTTCATGAACCAGACCGTGTTTCCCAATCTTGGAACATTGATTCGCTGGCGGTCGCACCGTCATGTCATCCGGCAGTCGGTGGGCTGGTTCGAAAATGATTTCGCAGGCCGGATTACGAATCGGATCATGCAGACGGCGCCGGCGGCCGGGGAAGCTGTCTACCAGGTGCTCGACGCGGGAACCTATGCCCTGACCTATGTCATCGCAGCCAGTTTTCTCCTGATCGACGCTGACGGGTGGCTGGTCTTGCCGCTCCTGGCCTGGGCAATATTCTACATCTTGCTCATGATCATGTTCATTCCTCGGATCGGGCGCGCGTCACGGGCATTCTCGGACGCCCGATCGGCGATCACGGGCCGCATCGTCGACAGTTATACCAACATCGAGTCGGTCAAGCTCTTTGCCCACAGTGGCATCGAGGAAGAATACGCCAGGGAAGTCATCGAAAACTCCCGCAAGGCGTTCCAGCGGCAGATGCGGCTGATCACGCTGACGCAGACGATGTTGAATGCGCTCAACATGTTCCTGATCGTCTCGGTTGTCGGCCTTACCATCTATCTCTGGAGTATCGGGAACGCCACTGTCGGCGCGGTTGCAGCATCGGCAGCCCTGACGCTTCGCCTGCACAACATGACCGGGTGGATCATGTGGGCGATGTCATCGCTCTTCGAAAATCTCGGTGTCGTATCGGAGGGAATGATGACAATTGCACAGCCGATCGACCTGACCGATTCCGCGGATGCTGCCGAACTCGATCTCGAGGGAGGCGAAGTTCATTTCGAAAATGTCGTTCATCACTACGGCAAGCTCTACGGCGGGCTTTCGGGCATCTCGCTCACCGTGCGGGCGGGAGAAAAGGTTGGAATCGTCGGCAGGTCAGGAGCAGGCAAGTCGACGCTTGTCAAGCTTCTGCTCCGTTTTTACGATACCGAATCCGGTGTCATCTCGATCGACGGGCAGGACATCTCGCAGTTGTCACAGGCGTCCCTGAGATCGCGGATCGGGATGATCACCCAGGACAATTCGCTTCTTCATCGGTCAGTCAGGGACAATATCGCCTACGGGCGCCCCGATGCCTCCGACGCCGAGATCCGGGAGGCTGCACGCAAGGCCGAAGCAGACCGTTTTATCGACGGTTTGCGCGATATGGAGGGAAGGACCGCGTACGATGCATTCGTCGGCGAACGGGGAGTCAAGCTCTCCGGAGGACAAAGGCAACGCATCGCACTGGCGCGGGTGATCCTCAAGAACGCGCCAATCCTCGTTCTCGATGAAGCGACATCGGCCCTCGATTCCGAGATCGAGGCCAGCATCCAGGAAACCCTTTACGGAATCATGGAAGGGAAAACGGTGATCGCGATTGCCCACCGACTTTCAACCATCGCGCGGATGGACAGGATCGTCGTGCTCGACCGACAGAAGATCGCAGAGGCCGGAACCCATGACGAACTTCTCGCAATGGGAAGAATCTACGCCCGATTCTGGAGGAGCCAGTCGGGAGGATTTCTCGGGATCGATCCCGTATCGAAGAAACAGAAGCAACCTGTCGGCGCAGACACGTGATGCGCTTCACGATGCGCTGCCGATCCCGCTTGCCGGGACAATCGGTCCCGGCGGTTGACCTGCCTGAAATTCCCCGGGCCCCTTAACCCGGCACCCGTCCGGAAGCGACCGGTCCGTCAGTCAGGATCGAGCGGTTCCGTGCCGACAGCGCTCCCGTCGTCGCCGAGTGTGATCATTCTGACCTTTTCTTCCGCCGCCTTGAGCTTTTCCTGGCAATGCGCCTTCAGCTGGGACCCCCGCTCGTAGAGCTTGATCGAATCCTCCAGGGCAACCTTTCCCTGTTCAAGTTGCGCGACGACATCCTCCAGTTCGGACATCGCGTCCTCGAATGTCATCTCGTCAACCGGTCGGTCGGCTGGTTTGCTCATTTTCCATTCTCCATGAGGACACTGACATGGGCGGCCACCGATTCCGCGAGGGCGTCGAGGTCGTAACCTCCCTCCAGCGTCGAAACAACACGGCCGTCGCACAGTTCGTCCGCGACCGAGCACAGCCGCCGGGTCGCTTCGGCAAAATCGTCCTCGGTAAAATTCAGATTCGCCAGTGGATCTTTCCGGTGGGCATCGAACCCCGCCGATATGACGAGGAGACCGGGCCGATGCCGGCGAATGGCCGGCAGGATTCTCGTCTCGAGGGCATTGATCAGGGACCTGCCATCGAGTCCCGGAGCGAATGGTACGTTCAGGATGTTTCCGGAAGCGCCGGTTTCGCTCGAATGGCCGGTTCCCGGATACAACGGCATCTGGTGGGTCGATGTGAAGAAAACCCGTTCGTCGTCCCACACCAGGTCCTGTGTTCCGTTGCCGTGATGAACGTCGAAGTCAACGATCGCCACCTTGCCGACGCCATGGCTGGTCATTGCGTGCCTCGCGCCAATCACCGCGTTGCCGAACAGGCAAAACCCCATGGCCTTTTGCCGCTCGGCGTGATGTCCCGGCGGGCGAACCGCGGAGAACGCGTTGTGCGCGTCTCCCCCGCACACGAGGTCGACGGCCAGCGCGTTCGCTCCGACCCCCCTCATGGCCGCCGCAAGGCTTCCGGGATTCATTTGCGTGTCCTGGTCCAGCGATACAAGTCCGCGTGCAGGAGCCGACGTCTTGATGGCATCAAGATAGGTCTTCGGGTGCGCGAGGAGAACCTGATCATCGGTCCCGAGCGGAGCTTCAAAACGCCGAAGTCCGGAAAATTCCGGAGCTTCCAGCCGCGCGAGGATGGCTTCGAGGCGTTCGGGACGCTCGGGATGGCCGGGAAGATTCTCGTGACCCAGGCATTCCTCGTGTGTGATCAGTGCAGTTGCCATGACCGCTGTGTATCGGCAGCAAACATCGACAACAAGCTCGGAACCGGTGTGAAACTTCGAATCAGGCAATCACATTCTAGTTGCCGGGAACCGTGTTCCATACCGGTCACAGGCCATAACGCGACATCATGAACCGGTCTTCGATATGATCAAGCGCCGCCTGTACGATTCCGGCACCGATGCTCCCGAAGAAGTGGCGGCGTTTTCCGTAGTTCTTGAAACGAACCTTGTCTCCGAAGATCTCCCGCATCTTCGGGATGAGGTGGCCGACACCGTTTGCGAGGCCGAGTTCCACGGCTGCCCGGCCGACCCAGAACCGGCCGGTAAAGAGGTCATCACCGTTCAGGTGATCCTTGCGCCGGGAACGAACGTGGCTGATGAATTCATTGTGCATCTGGTCCTGGATCTCCCTCAGGCGGGTGACGTGTTCGGGGTCTTCGGGCAGGAAAGGGTCGAGTATATTCTTGTCCTTTCCCGCCGTGTGTACCCTTCTTTCGATCCCCGACTTCTTCAGGAGGTCGTGAAAACCGAACGAAGAATGAATGACCCCGATCGATCCGACGATCGAGTTCGCGTCCACGTAGATTTCATCGGCCGCCGCCGCCAGCCAGTACCCTCCCGATGCGGCCAGGTCTTCGACAAACGCGTAGACAGGAATGCCTTTCGATTCGGCGAGCCGCCGGATTCGCGCCGCGATCAGGGACGACTGTACGGGCGAGCCGCCGGGCGAGTTGATCTTGATTGCAACGGCACTCGGTTTTCCCTTTCCGAACGCCTTTTCGATAATCGGCGCCAGGCTCGAGTCGCTGAGCCCGGTCGTCCGCATTCTGCCCCCCGAATGAATGACCCCCTCCAGCAACAGGACTGCGACGAACGGTTTCCGCCTCACGAATGGCAATAGTTTCATCGGGCTTGACCTCTTTATGTCGGCTGTGTGTGGAACCGCTCAGGTTTGTGGGTTTGGCACCTGCATGACCTGTGCCCGGCGGCCCGGACGAATCCGGTGACAGGGTCTCTTTGATTGAACATGGCCGAGGTTGCAAGTCATCCGGGTCCAGGTTGACGTCATGCCCGTGCAGCGTTCGACACTCCGGTCAATCCGGATTCGCAGACCGGGCGGGCGAATCAGCCGGAACGGCCTGCCGTTCAAGGTTTCCTTTTTTGAAAGAAGGCCACGGATACCATTGGAGGCAGACATGGCAACCCGGGTCGGTTGACGGGATTCTGTCTTTCCGACGAAGACATGGCAAAAGGATGCAGGATCTTCTCCCTTTTTCGAGGGGGTAGGCCGAGCTTCTTTGGCGCCGGCCACTGTTGCTGTCCTGGCTCCGGAGACCTGCCCGGCAGGATGGGATGTCGAACCGGGCCTCGGCGATGGGGCGGCCTTTCGCAAGGCAGGATTTCGGTGTCCTGGCGATGATTTTGGTGAAGCCCAGAAGCTGCCGGATAATCGGGGAGGGCATGGTTCCGTTGAATTGACTGAAATCGTCGGCATTGTATGGCCCCGCCGGAAGGACTCGCCCCATGGAGCGGAAACGACCCGGATCGATGTGCGCACGTGACCCTTTCGGAATTGATCGAAGGACGCCTGGCGGCGCCGGATGCCCGCAGCGGGTTGGTCCGTCTGGAGATCCCTCCGATCATCGGGGAGACACTGGGAGCGGAGAATCGTGATGTTCTTGGCCGGGACGGCCATACGCTCACCCTGACAGCCACGCGGGCCCCGTCCCACGGCTCAAACCGGAAAGGTCAGGCGACGGACAGGGCGTTTCCTGTTTTGTCCCTGCAAAACCGATGGAAAGCGATCGGCGACATGGGTGGCTTCGCAGTCACCCTGTGACGAGGCACGCGAACGAATCGCCGATACCGATATCTTCCGAACAAGGGCCCGAGGGAAATTTTGCAAGGTCGAGCTTCGAGTTGGTGCCGGGTGCGGTGCCAAAATGCCAGGGACGAATCGGTGAAAGCCCGCTCCAAACCCGAAGCTTCGGAACAGGAATTCGGGGAGTGAAATTTGCCGTGTCGAAACACTGGTTCCCCGATCGGAAATCGGTCACCGCAGGTCCCACCAATTTGTCAGGAATGCCGCGAGGGACGGGAAACGGGGACACCGGCTCATCAGTCCATCAGCCAATGTGCGGGCAACCGTATACTTTCTCGGCAAAGGCTCCGGTAATGATGTCCTCTCTCACGTCCCGGGCAACCGCTGCAGCGGACCGCCTTTCCGGTTGACCGTATCCTCCACCGCCGGCAATCGTGATCGACACGACCTGCCCGGGCGAGAGGTCAAGTGTGCCGCAGAATTCACCTCTCTCGTCTCCAGTGCAGAATTTCGTGTTCGCGCCGTCACCACCTCCTTCCAGCCCCCAGGGTCTGGAAACCAACCTTGATCCCTCAATCATGAGCCTGCATTCCCGGTTCGCCCGGTATACCCGGCAAATCCCGAGACCTCCGCGAAATTCTCCAATACCGGCCGACCCGTTTGCAAGCTCGTAACGCAGAAGTGTCAGGGGGTATTCGGGCTCAAGCGCCTCCACCGGCAGGTTCGACGTGTTCGTCAAATGAACGTGAATGCCCGATAGGCCATCCGCCGACGGTCGGGCACCGCCGCCACCGCCAATGGTTTCGAGGTAAACCCAAATCGATCCATCGCTGCGGGTTCCACTGAACACCGCGCTTGTGCAACACCCGTTTCCTGCCGCGGCGACCTTGCCCGGAAGGGCCTTGGCCAGCGCCCCGAAAACAAGGTCGGCAACCCGCTGACAGGTTGCAACCCTTCCGTCCACTGCGGCCGGATGTTGGCAATTCAGGATGGTTCCACTTGGTGCCGATACCGCAATCGGACGAGCAAGGCCGGCATTGGGCAGAATGGTTGGATCGACGACGGACTTGACCGCATAGTAGCTTGTCGCAAGAAGCGCCGTGTATACCATGTTCAATCCGGCTCGGACCTGGGGCGGACCGTCGAACTCGAGTGAAATGTCTGAGCCCGTGATCGTGATCTCGACGGAAAGCGGCAGCACCCCGGGAAACTGGTTGCTGTCAAACATGTCCTCGAATCGAAAGGTTCCGTCGGGAATCGATGCGATTCCCGCACGCATTTTCCGCTCGGCATAGTCCAGAAGGGCATCTCCGGCCGCCGTCACGGTTTCCATTCCATACTTGGTGCAAAGGTCCAGCAGACGTTGGACCCCCAGCCGGTTGGCTGCCATCTGCGCGCGGATGTCGGACATCCGCTCGTCAGGCACCTGGCAGTTGAGAAGAAACATTGCCAGCAAATCGTCCTGCAACTTGCCTTCCCGGTAGAGCCGGACCGGAGGTATGCGCAATCCTTCCTGGTATATGTGATCGTGGCCCCGGTCGACGAAATCTGCATGGTGCGCCGTATTCACGGTCCAGGCGACCAGAATCCCGTCAAAGAACACGGGTTCGGCCAGCACGATGTCCGGCAAATGGGTTCCACCGCCCGTATAGGCATCGTTGGCCATGAACACGTCTCCGGCGCGAAACTCGTCCGCGTCGAAATGGCCGCAAATGTGGCTGATCACGCCAATGAAGCTTCCCAGATGCATCGGGATGTGTTCGGCCTGGCACAAGGTCTTGCCATTTCGGTCAAACAAGGCGGTCGAACAGTCACGCCGTTCCTTGATGTTGGTGGAATACGATGCCCGAACAAGGGCTTCGCCCATCTCCTCCACGATCGAGGATAGCGCAGAGCCGATGACCTCCACCGTAATCGGGTCCATGCCTGGCATCAGGCCGGTTCCATGACCAGGTTCTGCCATTCATCGACCTTGGCCAGCATTTCCGGCAGGACCAGCGTGGTCGTGTCCATCTGTTCCACGATTGCCGGACCAGGAACCGTTTGTCCGGGCAGAAGATCCGACCTGGAATAGACAGGGCAGTCGGCAGGCCCGCCCGGTTCCGGCAACCAAACGTTCCGCCTGTCCCGCGGTTCGGGTGGGCCGGCATGTTCCCGAACCGGCATCCTCGATGGTTCCGTCTTGTTGACATGCCCGAGGGCCTCAATTCTCAAGGTGACGAATTCAATGGATTCGCCCTCCACTGCAAATCCGAAGCGCTGGCGATGAGCTGCCTCGAAATTGTCCGCGACGCGGTCAATGCTGGCGGCGGCAATCGGGCCTGCGGGGACCGGTACCTGCAATTCATGGTTCTGGCCCAGATAGCGCATGTCGGCCGAGCGGATGAGCATGCGCCTCGCTGACGGAACGGATTCGCAGTCAAGCCAGCGCGTGGCCTTGTCCGCCAGCACATCGTAGATGTCCGAAACTTCGGTGGCCGCGTCCGGGGACAGCGAAATCCGGCGGGTCAGGGAAAAATCCGCCTTGAGATCGGTTACCAGAAGCCCGAGTGCACATAGGGCACCCGGTGCAGGTGGAACGATGATCCGGGAGATTTCGAGCTCTCGGGCCAGACGAGCCGCATGAAGTGGACCGGCCCCGCCAAATGCCATCAGCGCATAGTCTCGAGGGTCGTGGCCCTTTTGCACCGAGATCACGCGGATGGCTCTCGCCATGTTCGCGGTGGCAACGGAGATTATCCCCTGGGCGGTCCGGTCGAGACCCATTCCAAGGCGCTCGGCCAGTGACGAAACAGCGGCTGCGGCCAGTTTCCTTTCTATCCTCATTCGTCCATCCAGAATGGAAACAGGATTGAGAGTTTGCAGCACGACATTGGCATCGGTTACGGTTGCCTCCTTGCCACCTCTTCCATAACAGGCGGGCCCGGGAAGGGCGCCGGCACTCCGGGGACCAACCTTGAGCAGGCCTCCGCTGTCCACCCACGCAATCGATCCGCCTCCAGCGCCAACCGTATGAATGTCGAGCATCGGGAGCTTGATGGGATAGCCATGCACCTCGCCCTCTGCAGATCTCCTGCAAACACCATTCTCGAGCAGAGCGACATCGGACGAAGTGCCACCGGCATCAAGGGTGATCACGTTTTGGAATCCAGCCCTTCGCGCAATTTCCTGTGCCGCAACGACGCCAGTCGAGGGTCCCGACAACAGTGTTCGCACCGGGTGCGCCGCTGCAGTTTCCACACCGATGACACCTCCATTGGATTGCGTGAGGTGGACGGGGACGGGAATTCCAGCCTCTCGCAGGCTGGTGTCGAGACGGGTGACAAAACGCTTCATGACCGGCCCGAGAAACGCGTTGACAACTGTCGTTGACAGTCGTTCAAACTCCCGGAATTCGGGAGCGACATCGCTTGAAACGGTGATAAAGGCCTCGTCGATCTCGTCCGCCAGCGCAGCGGCCGCCACCAGTTCGTGGCTCGAATCAAGAAAGCTGTAGAGAAAGCAAACCGCAACCGCATCCACTCCCTTGTCAGCCAGCTTCCGCGCGGCGATTCTCACGGATTCAACATCCAGATGACACTCGACGCTGCCGTCCGAACGCAGGCGTTCCGGCACCTCGATCCGACGGTCCCGCGGAACAAGGGGCTTCGGCTTGTCAGCCATCATGTCGTAAAGGCTAGGGCGTTTCTGTCGCCCGATCTCAAGTAGGTCCCGAAAGCCGGCTGTCGTGATCAACCCCGTTCTTGCGCCGTCGAGTTCAATCAGCGCGTTGGTTGCGACAGTAGTTCCATGACCGAAATATGACAGGTCGCTCATGCGGATTCCGACCCGCTCGAATAGTTCGAACATTGCATCAATGATTCCCCGGGATGGATCGTCCGGTGTTGAGTCAGTTTTCCATATGTCCATCCGACCGGAGCGTTCATCGTACAGGCAAATGTCGGTAAACGTTCCACCTGAATCCACTCCAGCCCGCCATCCGAGGGGTTTGGTATTTGTCATTCCGCCGCTTCCCCGCGAGAAGGTCCTAACCGTGACAGGCCAAAAGATTTCGGGGCAACACCTGGCAATTCGCAGATGACAAGCTGGGCCATCAGCAACCCCGCTGCAGGGCCGGTACCGAATCCATGCCCGGAAAAGCCGGTTGCAGCTAATGGACCGGGATACGGTTCAACTCTGTCGAAAACCGGCAATTCATCCGGTGTCATGTCGATCAGGCCTGCCCAACTGTGCGTGATGCGCGCCGACGCGAATGACGGACGCGCCCGGCGCATGGGAAAGGGAGCCCCGCGATCGAAGGAGTCTCGAGGAGCCGGATCGGGCTTTCGGTGCGCCGGAAATGGCGGACTTCCGTCAATTGGCCAACGGAAGCGCGTCCTGAGTTCGGTCACGCACGCAATGCCTGGCTCGAAGCGAAGTTCACGCCAGTGCCTTTTCACCGCCGGCAGGAAATCGACAAGCAGTCTCATGCTGGCCGGAACGAGAAGTGCGATGTTGGTATTTCCGAGGGCAGGCGTGTGTCCGCCGTCGGGCCTCCGGCGAAACGCGAAGCCACGACCGCCGAAGGGCATTTCCGGTGCGTTTTCCACCCCGTCCACTCGCACCACCGTTGCACGTATCCGCAACTGCGGAATTCGCACACCGACAGTCCCCGGGAACGGGCGCGTCCAGGCTCCAGCCGCAACCACGATGTCATCGTACCGATGTTACCGAACCCGGAATCCGTGTCGGACACCGTGCCGCTGGCGGTCTTGAATCCCCTGAGGATGCAAACTTCCGGCAGTACCGCCCCGAGCTTCCCAGCCTTGCTGGCCGGAACCGGCACGGCGAGCGATGGTTCAGCACGGCTGTCGGAGGGTGAGAGCAGGCCGAAAGTCTCTCCTGTCCCTGTCCACTTGTCGACCTTGACTTTCTCTCCCGCCGTTCTGCACGGGTACGTTATCCCGATACGGCGAAACCCGGTTTCATTTCCGTGATTGCGCTCAAGCGCGCGCCAAATCTTCAAACTCTCGGTCGCAAGCGGCATTTTGCCAGGGTCGCGTCCCTTCTGACGCACCCGTCCCCGGTTACGGGAGTATTGCCCACCGACAACGCACCCCTTTTTCAAAATGGCGAACCCGAACATTTCTTTTCGCAGGAGAAAGCGCCGTCGAAACGCTCACGAATCCCCTGCCAACCACAACAACATCGAAGTCAGATTGCCTCCCTGTGTCGCAGGACGCTGTCGCAAGGGTGGCAATTGCGATCGCGGCAAAACCATGCCTCGCTCAAAGCATGTCCTCAAGGCGGCAGTTGACCAACATTTCGGCAACGGCTGCATTGTTCGGCAATTCAATCGCCGTTCGAACCATCTGCGCAATGGTCTCGGGTTGAATCATGTCCTCCGGTTTTACCCTGTCCGTATAGGCACTCATATCCGTCCTTACGAAGCCGGGACAGATCACTGTTGCCCGGACACCCTTGTCCCACGCGACGTGACGCGTTGTATGGGTTAGGCCCATCATGGCGAATTTCGTCATGTTGTATCCGACAAATTCGTTCCTCACCCGCTTGCCCGACAGCGACGCGATATTGATGACCCGGCCCCGTCCACTTCGCTCAAGATGCGGGAGACACAAGCGGGTCAGGCGCAAGGGCGCTTTCGCGTTGACCGCCCACAGCCGATCAAGCGCTTCCTCGTCGTCATCGTGGAGCGAGACTCGTTCCGCGGAACCGGCATTGTTGACAAGTGCATCAATCCGACCAAAGCGGTCCAAGGCCGCCGACACCCATCGCTCCGCCGTGTCGGCGCTGAATGCATCGTATTCCGCATGATGCTGATTCCGGGCCTCGGGTCCATGCGTATCGACAAGCGACCCCGGTCGGCGCGCTCCCATGCTCACCCGGTATCCGTTTGCAAGCAGTTCGGAAACCACCGCGGCACCGATGCCGCGGTTCGCTCCCGATACCAGCACAACAGATCCATCCGGCATTCGATCGCTCAATTTCCGTCCCCCTCTATCCGGGCACCATTGGCCGCACGATATCCCCAAGATCCAGGCTCACGCGACTTGTACGTGAGTTGAACGGGAATTCAAGCGGTTGCTGGCCGGGGTTGCGGGCTTCAGACCGGGACGATGTTGGTGCTTCAGGAATTCCCGTCGTCCATCCCTTGTGAGATCCTCGCCAACTTGACTCGGGAGGATTCATTCAGCATGAATCTCGCGGTCGCACCAGGGTTTCGCACGGCCTTGCGGCGATCGGGAGGGTCTCGTGAGATACATGCCGCGGAGCCTTTTGCAGATGCAGGTTTCGGACCTATGTACGTGCAACGGGGAGGATCGAATATGACGTACACAACAAAACGTTTCTTGGTTGCCACATTCGGGGCGATGGCCGCGGCGGCGTTTGCTTGCATGGCCAATGCCGAGCCAATCAAGTGGGACATGGCCGACGAATACGGCGAAAACGCCCTCACGGGACAGTCGGCCAAGTATTGTCTCGGCAAGATCAATCAAATGGCCGAGGGTACACTCGAAATCACCTACCAGGGCGGCGGCGCCCTGGGGTACAAGTCCGTCGACCATTTCGACGCGGTGCAGGACGGAGGCGTTCAGTCAGCGTATACGCTACTGACCCAGCTTGGCGGCATTGACCCGTTGTTCAACCTGAGTTCGCTGCCGTTCATTGCCAACACCGCGGAACAGGTCTACCAGCTTTGGCAGATTGCCCGGCCTGAATATGCAAAGGTGTTCGAAGCGAACAACATGGTGCTGCTCTGGGCCATGCCAAACCCTCCGAGCGGCATTCATGCAAAGGCACCGATCACCGATCCGGAGACACTGGCGGGACTGCGGATCCGTACTTACGATGTGAACGGCACCAAGACACTCAAGGCCGCCGGGGCCGCACCGCTGCAAATTGCCTGGGCCGACCTTGTCCCGCAGCTGTCCACTGGAGGAGTTGATGCCGTCTTGACATCGGCCGATGGCGGCAAGCAGTTGTCCATCTGGGACTATGTATCGGACTTCACGGAACTGAACTACGCGATGGCCCTGTTTGTCGCGCACGTAAACAAGGACGAATTCGATGCGTTGCCCGCAGAAGGGCAACAGGCGCTGATGGATGCGATTCCGATTTGCGACGCTTTCAACTGGGAGCTCATGCAGAACGCGATCCAGGTCTCGTATGACGCGATGATGGAAAACGGCATGAACGTGACCCTGGATGACGACGTCCCGCAATCCGTCTTCGATCTCCTCGGAGATGCCGGAGAACAGGTGCGCGCGGCCTGGATCGAAGAGGCCGGAGAACGCGGCGCCAGGATCCTGGAAGAATTCGAAATGGTCCGGAACTGATTGGATCAAGATAATGCCGGGCGGCCTCCGCCCGGCATTTCGGCATATCCTGAAATCGTGGTACAGCGACACTCCATCCATGAGCCTGCGTGGCTCGGGCTGATCGGCAGGATTTCCTCGACACTGAACAAGACCGCGGCGACCGTGGCCGCGGCCCTGCTGGTCATGATGGTCCTGCTGATTCTGCTCGAGATCGTTCTGCGCTATTTTTCGCGCTCGACCTTCATGGCAGATGCGCTGGTGGGACATGGTGTCGCAGCCACGACCTTCCTTGCGCTGGGTTGGGCGCTGGAACAGGGGAGCATGATTCGCATCAGCGTCGTGACACGGCGACTGCGACCGTCACCGCGCTTTGCCGCCGAAGCGTTTACGATCGTCGCGACCGAGGTCCTGGTCCTCTGCCTGATGTACTACCAGTGGCGCGCCGTTTCCAAACTGTGGATCCGAGGATCGGTCAGCCAGCACTATTTTCCGATCCCGCTCTGGATTCCGGAGGCAATCTTCTTCATTGGCCTTGTTCTTCTGGCGCTTCAACTCCTGGTCAGGCTTTGCCGACTGGGCGTTGTTGGAGTGGAGAAGGACGAAACCCTGACGATCTGATCAGGAAAGGTCCCCGATGTCCACATTGGCAGCATCCGGCGTTCTCCTTGCCCTCGTCGCGGTCCTTCTGGGTGCCGGGATGTGGATATTTGCCGGACTGACCCTTGTCGGGGTCGGGGCCCTCTATATCGTTCTCGATTTCAGCATTCTTCGAATCGGTACGATCGCGACCAAGGTCATTTCGTCGAGCGCGATATCCTGGGAACTTGCGGCAATTCCGATTTTCATATGGATGGGCGACATCATTTTCAGAACCGACATCTCGCTAAGGCTGTTCCGCGGCCTTTCACCGATTGTTGCCCGCGTTCCGGGCGGCCTCCTGCACACCAATGTGTTTGGTTGTACCATCTTTGCCGCCATCAGCGGGTCGAGCACCGCAACGACTGCAACAGTTGGAAAGATAACGATCCCGGAGCTGATGCGCCGCGGCTACGATTTGGGACTGGCGTCGGGTTCGTTGGCGGGCGCCGGAAGTTTCGGTCTGCTCATTCCTCCGTCGATTGCAATGATCATATACGGTGTGCTTGCGGAAGTCTCGATTGCGAAGCTGTTTGCGGCTGGATTGTTTCCGGGTCTGATGATGGCCTGTCTCTATTCCGGGTACATCGTCATCGTGGCTTTGTTCCGGCCGACGATCGAGCCGAAAGGACATGAGCGGGTCAAGTTCGTGGATGTCCTGCGCGGCATCCTGGAACTCCTTCCGATCGGCGTGCTGATGGTCATTGTTCTTGGATCCATCTACTCCGGGCTGGCGACGCCTTCGGAGGCGGCGGCTGTGGGCGTTGCCTGCGCCATTGCCATCACGATCATTACCCGCCAGTTCTCGGTGGGGATGATCGCGGAATCCCTGATGGCAACCATCCGGATTTCCTCGATGATCTGTATCCTGATTGCGGCCTCGGCTTTCCTGTCGGCATCAATTGCCTACCTCCACCTTCCACTGGAGATCACGAGGGGAATTGAGCTCCTGCAGCTTTCCCCTTACGGCGTCCTTGCAATTCTTGCAGCGCTCTACATCGTTCTGGGCATGTTCATCGACGGCACGTCCATGACCGTCATGACCGTTCCGATTGCCGTCCCGCTCATCGTCCAGGCGGGATACGATCCTCTCTGGTTCGGCGTCTTCCTCGTCATCATGATTGAATTGAGTGCACTCACGCCGCCCGTTGGTCTCAACCTCTACATCCTTCAGGGCCTGACCTCGGCAGACATGGGGCGTACGGTTCTCGCCACGCTGCCATTCTTTCTCCTGTTGTGCCTTGGTACGGTTCTGCTGGTGGCATTCCCGGAGATAGCCCTGTGGCTTCCAGGAAAGCTGTAGGGAGAGTCGCCAGACCGCATTGACGCTTCGCCTGAAACACTGCCGTCGCCCCGAATCTGTCAGGTTCAACAAGGCTACTGACGTCTTCGCATGATTTGTGCGCTTGATTTCGCTCCGCGACGCGGACGCGATTCGGTGATCTGTTGGCGAGGCAGGCAACGGACGCGGGTGATCCGTTCCCGCAGGCCCCGCAACGGGCATCACGATACAGGGTCAGATCAGTGGTACCCTTCGATTTCCCGCCTTGCGGCTTCGGCGATGAAAGCTGCCCGCGTCTGCCCGCGGCGGCGCGCTTCGGAATCGATGGCACTCAGTACGCCCTGGTCAATGCTGACGTTTGCCCTGACCTTGCGGTTGGCAACCTCGACAAGTGGTACAACCAGGAGCGACGCCCCCGCGGCGAGGTCGGCTGCCGCCAGTTCGCGGATTTCCTCTAGTCCTCGCGGCTCAATCGGAGCAGCATCCTCGAACCAGTATCTCAATGCCGCGACCGCGTTGGTATGGACTTCATTCCAGCAATCAGCCGCCGAAAAGCAGCCCGGAACATCCGGAAAATGCACTCCGAAAGCGCTGTCGCTGTCCTTGTGAACGACAGCCACGAATTGCTTCATCTGTCCTCCTCCTTCAACCATCCGACCTGTCTGGCAATGGCCCTCGCAGTGCCGATGGGCAGGTCATTCTTTGGATGCGGGACAATCACCGTCGTTTTCGCCTTGCGGAACTTGTGGTGCGAATCACGAACTGAAACCAACTGGAAACGGTCTTTTTTCAGGCGCTTCACGATCTTCCTGCTGTTCCGCTCCATGCGCATAAATACGCGCATGTCATCGTGATTTGTCTATACCGAACACAGGCCGGACAAGCCAATTTCATTGCAGACTTACGCGGTTTTCGCCGGTCCGGATTTGGATATGGTTTTCCGTGGCGACGTACAGGGCAAGAACTGAATTCGGACGGGCAGGTTTTGCTATGCTGGATGTCGTCCGCAAATCCTCATTCGATCATCCACTTCCCTTCCGGCGTAAAGGCATGGAAGGCAAAGGCGAAAGCCACGTCGTGCGGTATGTCGGCGCCCGTTGCGGCATCCCTGACCCGGATGGAACCGACATCCCGTCCCTCTGCGATGGCATTCGTATCGAGGGCTGACGCGGTCCCTTCCTTCCATTTGATCCGAACCCCCTCCTCGATGATCTCGCCGGCCTCTCTCACCCTGATCAGCGGCCATGCACGGTCGCCGACCACGACGACCCGGGAAAGCGGCGGAATGTCATGGGGAGGATTTTCCCCGCTGTAAAGGAACGGGGAAAACGACGAATCGTATCCCACGTAGGGGTTGGCCCCGTACGGCCTGCGATGGTTGGGCTGTACCATGACCAGGCCTCCGGGATTGCGTGTCCGGAAATCGAGCCAGCTTTCGACCCACCCCGGAACCTGACCCAGAACGGCGCCGGTCATTTCGCCGACGATGGCGACACCTTCGAACTGTTGCCACCAGCTTTCGGTCTCGCGATCATACATCACCATGTCGGACTTGCGGAGCTTCCCTGATACGCCAAAGGACAACTGCTCGTCCCCGAGGCGCCGGTCGAAAATCAGTCCCGAATTGCACAATGGGCAAAAGGTCACCGCCACGGGCGTATCGCCGATGATGTCGTTGACGATTTCGTGCCAGATCAGGTACCGGACGGGATAGGCGCGCGGGACCTGGCCCGCGATTTCAACCGTCATGACCGGCTCCCTGTCATGAAGTCCGTTTTCGTCCGCAACGGAAACGAACGCAGGGTCGTCAATCGCGGGTATTCCGTCCTTCGGCGGCCCTCCGCTCCTGATTTCAGCCAGGTCGACCGAATGGATCGAGAAGTCGGTGTTGGGCCACTCGTGTACCCATCGCGACGGATTTGACCACGCAGGCGACGACGCAAGCGCGAATATGACCGTCGGGGCGAACAGCGTTTGAATCAATCTTGTCATTCCGACCTCCCTTTTCTGCCGGTTCTGTCGGGCTTGTCCGGTAATGCCGCATCGCACGTTGCGAATTCCTTTTCCAATCAGGACTCGTCACGGACTGTTGATGATCCGGGCCGTCCGGGACCGATCGAACGAGCGGGGACCGGCAGGCTGCGGCCCCTATCAGTCGGGAACCAGCATGTACCCGGAGCCGCGGACAGTCTGGAGGTAACGCGGCGACCTCGGTTCATCCTCGATCTTCTTGCGCAAACGGGTGATCTGGACATCGACTGCCCGTCTCTGCGCCTTGCTGCCCGTTCGTCTCAGGATCTCGACCAGGTCCTTACGCGAAAACGCCTCTCCCGGCCGTGACGAAAAAACCCGCATCAGAACCGCTTCCGTCGCCGTCAGCCTGACCGGCTGGCCCTCGTGCCACAATTCGCCGCGCATGATGTCGTAATGGCGGCTTCCCAGATAAAGGGTCTTCGGTTGCGCCTCCCCTGTCTCCTTCTCCGGAACACGCCTCAATATGGCGTTGATTCGCAGCAACAGCTCCCTTGGTTCGAACGGTTTGCCGAGGAAATCGTCAGCACCGGCCTCGAGTCCCATGATTCGTTGATTCGATTCGCTCCGCGCCGTGAGCATCAGAATCGGCGTTTCGACCCGGTTCTCACGAAGACCCGCGGCAAACGTGATGCCATCTTCCCCGGGCATCATGACATCCAGAACGATCAGATCGAATTCGAGTCCCTCCATGAGAATCCCGGCGTGCATCGCGTCCCTTGCCACGCTCGCCCGGTAGCCGTTCGTGACGAGGAATTTCTGCAGGAGGTCCCGGAGGCGTTCGTCATCGTCGACGACCAGGATGTGGGCTTCCGTTCTGGCGGACACATCAATCCTCGCCAAGGTTTCGGGCAAGTTGCCGCAATTGGTGGTCCATGATGTTTTCGAGAACCCGGCGGAATCCGTGCACGGCATCAGGTCCCGCATTCCTGTAAGCGTCGTGCATGCGCTTGCGCTGGGCCTTGGAGAGTTGGCGCTCGAGGGCCCTGCCACGGTCAGTCAGGTAGAGATTTCGTTTTCTCCGGTCAATTTTGTCGATCCGGCTTTCCATCATTCCATCATTGGACAATTGCCTTCGAACCCTGGTCAGCGACTGCTTGGTCACACCCAGGATTTCCAGCAATCGGTTGACCGTGATTCCCGGGCTCCTGTTGATGAAGTGAATTGCCCGATGATGCGCGCGCCCGTAGCCGTACTGCTCGAGAATTCGGTCCGGATCCGAAGTGAATCCCCTGTAGGCAAAGAACATCAGTTCAATGCCCTGCAGCAACTGATCATCGGTCAGAAAAAGCTGTGGATCCCGACCCGACTGTTTCTGAAGTGACTGTTGGTCCTGCATTCCCAATCCCGCGGCATCGGCACATGTTTCGAATAGCCCGAAATCGCTTGCCATAATATGTCAGAAATGTTGACATAGCCAGAGGTATTCGTTAATTCTGTGCATGATTCCCGGTCGCGAATGCGCGCCGGGATTTCTTGAGCCGGCGCCCTGCCGGCTGTCGCGCAGGCAGCGGAAATCGAACAGGATTGGGAAGAATGGCTGGTGCAGCATACGACGATCGCGAAGGTGTCATCTGGCTGGATGGAGAACTCGTTCGGTGGCGCGAGGCCAATGTACACGTCCTTACCCATGCGCTCCACTACGCTTCGTCTGTGTTCGAGGGTGAACGCGCATACAATGGCAGGATTTTCAAGAGCCGGGAACATTCGGAACGTCTGCTGAAGTCCGGCCGGGATATCGATCTGCCCATCCCGTACACGGTCGACGAGATCGAGGCGGCCAAGTACCAGGCGATGGAGGCCAATGGCCTCAGCGATGCCTACGTTCGCGCCGTGTGCTGGCGGGGTTCGGGAGAAGACATGGGAGTCACCGCGTCCGCCAATCCCGTCAGAATGGCCGTGGCGGCCTGGAGTTGGGGCGCCTACTACGGAGACGCCAAGGACAAGGGTGCGCGCCTCGATATTTCGCGCTGGAAGCGTCCGTCGCCGGAAACCATTCCCTGCTTCGCCAAGGCATCGGGGCTCTACATGATCTGCACGCTGTCGAAACATGCCGCCGAAGCGAAGGGTTGCTCGGATGCAATGATGCTCGATCACAGGGGATTCGTGGCAGAAGCGACCGGTGCAAATATCTTTTTTGTCCGTGACGGTGTCGTGCACACGCCCTTGCCCGACTGTTTCCTCAACGGTCTGACCCGGCAGACCGTCATTTCGCTGCTGAAAGAACGGCAGATCAAGGTGGAGGAACGCCACATCCTTCCATCGGAACTCGAGAATTTTCAGCAGTGCTGGCTGACGGGCACCGCGGCCGAGGTCACGCCGGTCGGAAAGATCGGGGATTACAGCTTCGAGGTCGGTGAATTGGCGCGCGCGATCGCCGATGACTATGAACGCATAGTCCGCATGTGAACATGGAATCGTTCAACCTTGGCAGCGACTCGGGCTTTTGCTAGGATTCGGGAACCGGCGCCGAAGGGAAGGCATGACCGGGTGAACCAACGGAGGAAACCGTTCTGAACAGACATGTTGACATGGCGGAAGACGATACCGCCAGCTCCATGCCGAGCGAACAGATGCTCGATTTCATCCTGAATTCCCTCCAAGATGACAAGGCAGACGATATCATCTCGATCGACTTGCGTGGCAAGTCCGAGATGGCCGACTACATGGTGGTTGCGTCAGGCCGGTCATCGCGGCGGGTTTCCGCGATCTCGGAAAAACTGGCCCTGCGGCTCAAGCAGGACCTGGGACTGTTGTGCAGGATGGAAGGCAAACAGGCAAGCGACTGGGTACTGATGGATTGCGGTGACGTCATCGTCCACATCTTCCGCCCGGAAGTGAGAGAATTCTACCAGCTGGAAAAAATGTGGTTGCCCGAAAGCAGGGCGACACGCGCCTGAACGGTCCGGTCCGGTGATGAAGATCCGGCTTTGCGTCGTCGGACGCATGCGTCAGGGACCGGAAGCAATTCTCTGTCACGATTACCTCGACAGGTTCAACCGTCTCGGCAGGGGACGGGGCATCGGCCCGGCGGAAGTCATCGAGGTCGAGACGGGGAAATCGCCGGATCCATTGCAGGAAGCGCGGCGATTGAGGCGCGTCATTCCCGGATTCGCGCGCAGCATTGCCATGGACGAGCGCGGGCGGTCGATGACATCCCCGGAGTTTGCCGAACTCCTGTCCAGGTGGAACCACGAGGGGTGCGCCCATGCCTCGATCCTGATCGGGGGTGTTGACGGACTCCATCCAGATCTTCGGAAGAGTGCAGGGGTCGTGGTCTCGATGGGCAAGATGGTCTGGCCGCACCTGCTTGCGCGTGTCATGGTCATGGAGCAACTGTACAGGGCGGCATCCATACTCGCGGGAAGCGCCTACCACCGCGGATGACCGGGTACCGGGCGCTGGGAGGCCCGGAGCAAGGTAAACCGATATGACCCGATTTCCCGTCGTTCTCTGCATTCTTGATGGCTGGGGCCTTCGGGACGGAACCGGCGGGAACGCGGTCCGGCTTGCCAGGACGCCGAATTACGACTTCGTCATGTCGAGATATCCGACGACCAGGCTCACGGCCCACGGCCAGGAGGTCGGGCTGCCGGACGGCCAGATCGGAAACTCGGAGGTCGGGCATCTCAATATCGGCGCCGGGCGAATCGTCGAAATGGAACTCCGCAAGATCAATCGCATCTGTTCCGCCGGAGAACTCGGCAAACAGGCGGGCATCAGGCGATTTGTCGAAGCGGTCGGGCGGTCGGGCGGAACCGCCCATGTTCTCGGCGTCCTGTCCGATGGTGGTGTTCATGCGCACGTGGATCACATGATTGCGACCGTCGAGGTTCTGTCGGATGCCGACATACCAACGGTTGTCCACGCCTTTACGGACGGCCGTGATGTCGCGCCGATGTCTGCCGGGAAAAGCCTGGAACGCCTTTTGACATGCCTGTCCGGGCTGCCAGGCGAGCCGCGCCCGGACGATCTTCCGGGCAGCCCCGGGATCGCCACGATTTCCGGGCGGTATTTTGCAATGGACCGCGATCATCGATGGGAAAGGACCGGAAAGGCCTTCAGCGCCATGGTCCATGGTGAAGCCCCGCGTCACGAGACGCCCGCTTCCGTCATCGCAGGTGCCTATTCTGATGGCGTGACCGATGAGTTCATCCGCCCGGCAGTTGTCGGGAACTTCGGCGGGATGGCTAGCGGCGACGGCCTTATCTGCGTGAACTTTCGTGCTGACAGGGTGAGACAGCTGCTGGCGTCGATAGGTGCGCGTTCCTTCGACCATTTCGAAACCGGAATCCGGCCCGGACTCTCGGCCATGACCGGTTTCGTTTCCTATTCGGACGCCCATGACGAATTCATGGACAGTGTGTTCGAGAAGGACACGTTGCCCGGAACCCTGGGACAGCGGATTTCCGAGGCGGGGCTCAGGCAGGTCCGCATCGCGGAGACCGAAAAATATCCGCACGTGACCTACTTCCTGAACGGTGGCGAAGAGACCTCCTTCCCGGGGGAGGACAGGAGGTTGATCCCGAGTCCGCGGGTTCCCACCTACGACTTGCAGCCTGAAATGGCGGCCGGGGAGGTAACTGCGGCGGTCGTCGACGTCCTTTCTGCCCGCAGTCACGAATTCCTGGTCGTCAACTATGCCAATCCGGACATGGTCGGACATACCGGAAACCTCGATGCGGCCATCCACGCCTGCGCCGCGGTCGACCGCGGACTCGGAGACATCGTCCGTTCACTCGCCGATGCAGAAGGCGTGATGATCCTGACCGCAGATCACGGGAACTGCGAGGTCATGATCGATCCTGTGACCGGGGGTCCCCACACGGCCCACACGACCAATCCCGTGCCCCTGGCGGTCATCGGAAATCGATCCGGCATTGAACTCAGGTGCGGTGGCCGCCTCGCCGACGTCGCGCCAACGCTGCTTGAGCTTGGAGGGTTGGAGCCGGCAGCCGGAATGACCGGGCAGTCCTTGCTCATCCGGGCCTGACGGACGGGAACCTGATGCAAGTGGCGTGCGGACTCCCCTGCCAAAGCGCATCTCGGGCGGGAACGGTTCACGCCATGATCATCTGCGCATCAAAATTTGCTGAACCGGTGACGTTCGCACCTGATAACCCTTGGCAAATCCTTTCCGAAGTTGCATGACAGGCGCGCATATCCTTGGATTTCGGCGCCTCGATCAGAGCGATTCCGCCCGTGTTGCCTGATTGTGCGTCCGGCACGATGGGTCTTTCGCAACATATGGAAACTGAGATGAAGAATAGGCCTCTACCGTTTGCACGACTTAGCCTCGTGGGGATTGCCATCTCGTTGTGTCTGGCAGGTCCGGGCCATGCGCAGGAGAAAGAGCATACTGAAACCACCTTCGAGCAACTCGACCTCTTTGGCGACGTCTTCGATGAGGTTCGTTCGAAGTATGTCGAAGATGTCGATGACACGGAACTGATCAGGAGCGCCATTGACGGAATGTTGACGGCGCTGGACCCGCATTCGGGATACATGCCGCCAAAGGACTTCGAGAAAATGCAGGTCCAGTCCAAGGGTGAATTTGGCGGGGTCGGAATCGAGATCACCTTGGAAAACGGGATCCTGAAGGTCGTTTCGCCGATCGACGGAACCCCTGCGGCGGAAGCCGGGATCGAAGCAGGCGATCTGATCATCTTCGTGGATGGGAAACAGACCTATGGCCTCACCCTGAATGAAATCGTCGAAAACCTTCGCGGGCCGGTCGGCAAGGAAGTCGTCGTGACCATCAGCCGCGAAGGGGAGGAAAATCCGTTTGACGTCACGATCATTCGCGACATCATAAAGATCCGGGCCGTTCGATCACGCGTCGTGGGCAACGCCGCCATTCTGCGGGTATCTTCCTTCACCGAACAGACGTACGACAATCTCGAGGAAGAAATCCAGAAAACGACAGAGGAAATTGGCGGAATCGATGCGGTCAAAGGATTCGTCATTGACCTCCGCAACAATCCTGGCGGCCTGCTCGACCAGGCGATCAAGGTGTCGGATGCATTCCTGGAACAGGGCGAAATCGTCTCCACACGTGGACGCCTTCCCAATGCCGCCAGTCGTTACAACGCCAATCCCGGCGATCTGACCCAGGGCAAGCCGATCGTCATTCTCATAAATCGCGGTTCTGCCTCGGCATCAGAAATCGTCGCGGGCGCCTTGCAGGACCATCGCCGCGCGGTCCTGGTCGGGACCAAGAGCTTCGGGAAGGGTTCGGTTCAGTCGATTCTTCCGCTCGAAGACGATGGTGCCATTCGCCTGACAATCTCGCGCTATTACACACCCTCCGGCCGCTCCATTCAGGCCCTCGGGATCTATCCCGATGTCTACATGGAACCGGAGCCGCCCGTCGAACAACCCGAGGAAGAGATAGACAGCCGTTTCACGCGGTTCGAGTCCGACCTTCGGGGTGCACTGGCGAACGAAGACGTGGAAGACGAAACCAAGGACGATCTGGAGAGCGCGACTGCGCGCCAGCAGGAAATGGAAGAGATCCGAAACCAGGACAATCAACTCGCGTATGCCCTCGACATCCTGCACGGATTGTCGGTCATCTCAAACGACTGATCTTCCTCTCCCGGCCAGGCAGGACGTGAACGGGCGATGACTTCGTGATCGACCGGTCGTTCCACCATCTTCCTTACCGGCCCTGTGTCGGCATCATGCTTGTCAACCCTTCGTTCCTGGTCTTTGCCGGCCAGCGGATCGATGGACCTTCCGACGCATGGCAGATGCCCCAGGGAGGAATTGATCCCGGTGAAACGCACGAGGGAGCTGCGCTCAGGGAGCTCCATGAAGAGACGGGCATCCCTCCCGGAGCGGTCGAGGTCCTGGCCGAGGCCCGGGAACTGGTGGCCTACGACTTGCCGCCCGAATTGATCGGCAGCTTGTGGGGCGGGCGGTTCCGGGGGCAGCTGCAATCCTGGTATCTCATGCGGTTCCTGGGCCATGATGCCATGGTAGACATTGCCACCGAAGAACCCGAGTTCAACCGGTGGGCCTGGCTGCCGGTGTCGGAACTCATCGGAAGGATCGTGCCGTTCAAGCGGGACGCCTACGCCCGCGTGATCGAGGAATTCGGAGACTATTTTCCGGAAGACGCAGCGCCGACACGATCCGGTCCGTCGCCGGCCTGACCAGCTGATCCCGTACCCTTGCTTCCGGCGGCAACCCGCAAGAACCCTTGGGTCGCGAGGAGCGACCACTGATCGTTATCCGCAAGCGACTCTCGTGACCGTTCGATCTTCGGAAATCGAAATGTTCAACCTGGTCGGCACGTAATCGGTTGTCGCGACCGTATCGGTACGCAGGACACGGTGTTCCTCCGGAAGATGCACGAACTCGAGCATCGCCTCCGTCATGCCGATCAGTTCCCGGTAGGTTTCGAGATCGCAGGCAGGATCAGCCGGAGCGGCGACAGGTTCTGAAGGTTCTGCGGGTGGCTGAACTTCCTGGCATCCCGAAAAGGCCAGACACGCGCAGGTCAGCGCTAACACGAAACTGTACGCCGGATCGCATCTCGCCATCTGTCGTACGCCTTGTTCCTGCTGGTTTCGGACAAATCCGGCTCGAAACGCCGGTCAAGCGACCAGCTGTTCGAGAACGATTGCGGGCCACCATATAACCCGATATGCCATCCTGCAAGCCAGGCTGCTCCCAGGGCTGTCGTCTCGGTGATCCTCGGCCGGTCCACGGCTGCACCCAACTGGTCGGCCAGTGCCTGCATGACCCAGTCATTTCCTGTCATGCCGCCGTCAACCCTGAGGATGGTGCCCGGCGACCGCGAATCCCGGCCGGACCAATCCGTCTTCATTGCCTCGAGAAGATCCCGTGTCTGGAAGGCCACGCTTTCGAGCGCGGCCTTCGCGATTTCCGCCGGACCTGTGTTGCGGGTCAGGCCGAAAATGCTGCCCCGGCAGTCGGGATCCCAATACGGCGCGCCCATACCGGTGAACGCGGGAACCAGGGTCACTTCCTGTGCCGGATCGGCCACCTCCGCCATTTCTCCGGTTTCTGCAGCCGATTCGATGATCCCGAGGCCGTCCCGCAGCCACTGGACGACGGCGCCGGCAATGAAGATCGACCCTTCGAGCGCGTAGGTGACCTCGCCTCCGAAGCGGAAGGCGATCGTCGTCAACAACCGGTTCTGCGAGTGAACTGCATCCTGACCGGTATTCAGAAGGGCGAAACAGCCGGTGCCGTAGGTCGATTTCAGCATCCCCGGCTCGAAACAGGCCTGCCCGATCGTCGCTGCCTGCTGGTCCCCGGCAACACCGGTGATCGGAACCTCCTGGCCGAAAAATTCGGCCGAGCACGTACCGTAATCGGCTGAACAGTCCCTGACCTCTGGCAGCATGGCCGCGGGAATTCCGAGCATGTCCAGCATGCCGGCGTCCCAGCAACCTTCCCGGATGTTGTACAGGAGCGTTCGTGAGGCGTTGGTTGCATCGGTCGCGTGCACGGCGCCGTTCGTCAACCGCCAGATCAGGAAACTGTCGACCGTTCCGAACAGCAAATCACCCGCTTCGGCCCGGCCGTGAAGCGAAGAATCCGACTCCAGCAGCCATTTGAGCTTGGTTCCCGAGAAGTACGGGTCAAGCAGGAGTCCGGTTCGTGCCGTGACTTCCGGCTCATGCCCTTCCGCCCTGAGGCGGGCACAGAGTTCGGAGGTCCTGCGGTCCTGCCAGACAATGGCATTCCCGACCGCTTCGCCTGAGACCTTGTCCCAGACGACTACCGTTTCACGCTGATTGGTGATTCCGACCGCCGAGACCTTGGCGTCGCCTGCCTTGGATATCGCCTCGCGGCATGTCTCGACCACACTCGTCCAGATTGTTTCGGGATCGTGTTCAACCCACCCCGAAGCAGGAAAGATCTGTGGAAATTCCTTCTGGGAAACCGCCACCGGATTCAGGGACCGGTCGAAGACAATCGCCCGGCTCGATGTCGTCCCCTGATCTATCGCGAGAACATGTGTCATGATTCTGCCTTCATGGACCGTAGGAGAACACGCTGTCGACTCCCGGCCGGTTTCTGCCGTCCGTATCTTACTGTCCCGCCATGGCTGTCGGCTGGTGCGCGGGACTGGCGCTCGAACCGGCAACCTGTTCTTCTTGATGTGCCGCCAATGTCCCTGCCATCGCACAGCCCCCCTTGGCAAAGGAGCCTTCGATTTGGCAGCGGGAATATTTCACTCTCAACAGGAAACACACCCCACCCTAGTTTTTCCGGCACATTTGCGACTTCACCGGTATCGAGATCACGAGCACCGGCGAAACTGCGGGAGAGATTAGGGCTTTGGCCCGGAAGTGCAAGAAGCGGTCAAAGCATGTTCCTGCGTCGGTGGCCTGGTGTTTTCACCGTGCATTTCGAGGCCCTGGTTCCTTCATCCGATCCGGGACCGGGAGGCGGAATCTCGGGGATTGATCCACGGGGCTGGATCGTCGCCATGACCATGCCACCGCGACATGCTGCAGACTTCATACCTTCTGCACGGCCTCGCCATGCAGCACTTTCTCCATGGGTCCGGAACGCCGCACGTGGACCAGCGCAACTCCATTCAACCCGATTGATGAAGCGCGCGGTGCGTTACCGAACTGGAGAATCCGGAACCTCCAGGACAACTACATGCGAATTCCACGACCTGCCGCAAACTCCAGGTAAGGTGCGAATGCACCGGAAACCTCGCCTCGCGTGAGGCCATAATCATCAAGGGCGTAGCTGTGCCGGCGCTCATGGCGGCGGCGCTCTTCCTGCAGTTTCAGCCAGGAGTTCATGTCATCGGCAGATGACGGGTCCAACTCCCAGCCGAACTGGCCATAGGCTTTACGAATGACTGCCATGGGTTCCTGGATCAAATCGGCGTACGCCAGGTCGAACCAACGGTGTTCCAGGTCAGGATTCTCAAGGCGAAACCTCGCCGCGCCATTCAGCATCCTGACCTGAAATCCAGTTGTTCGGCACCGGTCTCATGCGCCGGGATCGGTTCCAGGACGACGGAGCGCGCCCGGTCCACCAGGCTGCACCACGATGCCAGCGCCTCGGTGGGAGCCCGGTGGGTCTGGATGAACAACGCGTCAGGATAGTTCGCCATCAAGGCCTTCATCTCCTTGAGGTGAAACGGCATCTTCAACAGCCACTGTCCTTCGTGCCCGGGTTGAGCCTGCCGGCGCTGCCAGGTGTATTGCTGCAGCATCTGGCGGTGGAAGGAACAGGCATCGCCAAGACCGCTCTCGGCAAGCCAGCGGGCAAAGCCGGGCAAGCGGAACTGCGAAGCATGGGGCCAGCTCTTGAAGCAGAATTTGAAGATCGGAAAATCTTCTTCCGGCTCGTCGAATTCGACGGGGTGAATACCTTTCAGCGCATCGAAGACTTCAATCGCGCTCGACGCTTCCTCCGCCTGTGACCACCGGAGATCTTCGGACGTGCCCGCGACAGTGTCATAACGACCCGAGGACAGGACAGGTTTGATCAGTTCGAAAAGCCGCAACGCCCAGAACCTCCGGTCCCGCGCCATCAGGCGGTGCAGAATGGTCGTGCCGCTTCGGTTGATCCCGACGATGAACACGGGCCTGACGATCTCCACATTCCCGATCTCCGCGTACCGCTGCCGCTCGCCGGCCACTTCGGCGTGCTGACGCAGGAAACGACTCAGTTCGAATACGACATTGCCAAGCCTGTCCTTGATGAGCCCCGACTCCGGCTCGTTCAGCTCGCCGACCAGTCTTTGCAGCGACTGGCGCATCCGGTTCGGTTAGGCCAGATCGAACTCAACGCCAAACTCTTGGGCAAAGCACGCGGCCCGGTCCATCAGGCAATCGAAGTCCAGGCGGCTTCGCGGAATCGAGTATGGCCAATCCTGACGGTTGCGCTGGACCCAGTCGTGAGTGCGCCTGAGTTTTGTGAAGGTTCCCGGCCACTTGAATGGAAGCGGGCAGTCTTCGCGAATGGCACGATCCTCGATCGGCAAGCGGTCTTGCGGTTTGTCGCTGCTGAACCAATATTGCTCGAACTGATCGAGCACTGACCAGCGGTCGTGCAATGGAGAAGCCTCGCCCCGAGCCTGGCACATGCGTTTGAACGAGTGGTAAGGCACTCTTGGCCAATAGAATCCGAAATCGGCGGGTTCCAGTCGTACGGATCCAGTTGAGGGTTGCAACAGTGATAGATCCCGAACCGCCTGTCCGGATTCAGGGATATGGCCACGCAAACCTGGCTCAGCGTATCGACGGCCTCGTTGCTGCTTCGGAATGTGAACCCTTTCGGCACGGCTTCGCATTCTGTCAGCGGCTGTGAAGAAGCGCGGAATTCTGGCGATTTGCCGCGCTTTGGCGAGATTGTATTCTTTCCCTATTGTCGGACTCCTATTGTCGGACTCCTATTGTCGCGCTCCTATTGCCGCTGTTGTCGGTTTTTGCGTTGCCTGTCCTGTCGCCACCCCCGATGGAAGCGGCGCCACATGCCGGGAGCCGTCCGGAAACTGCCAGACCTCGCGTCGGTAGGTGACCTCCTCGGCATGGAACACGATGTCGCGGACCGTGTGGTCCTGATAGCCCTTGTGAACCGCTCCTTTCGGCACATCGTCAAGACCCACCGTCACTTCACGACGGTGCAGGTGTCGATTCCGGCGCCGCGGGCCGCGACCTTTCCTGCGGTCCTTGCCGGCCTTTCCCGACCGGCCGGAGCCGGAAGAGCCCGATGCCGAATTGTCCGTGTCCTCGTCCTCCGGCGACGCCATGCCGCTCGGCTTCATCCGGGGGCGCTTCGGAAGCTTCTTCAGCGCCCGGACCTCGTCGCGCAGGAGCGTGATCTTCTCGCGAAGTTCGGCGCGTTGTCGCTCTTGTTCGGCCAGTTGCCGGTCCTGTTGTGCAATCTGCTGGCCCTGCTGTGCAATCTGCCGGTCCAGTTCGACCTGTTGCCGGCCCAATTCCGCCAGTTGTCGGTCCTGTTCGACCAATTGCCGGTCCCGTTCGGCAAGACGGTCGCGGGCCAGGGTGAGCTGCTCCCGAAGCGCGGCAATCTCCGCACTTGCCGCAATGACGGTGTCGGTCCTGGCGTCTGTCTGCGAATCACCCATGCCCTTTGGAATCACAACTCGATTCCGAAGGGAATCCCCTCATCGGGAAAAACTACTGAACGTCCCGGAATACCCTGTCAGGTCACCTCTAATCCCCCGGTAAGATGCCCCTATTACCGCTGAGGTCCCTCGAAAAGCTCCGCCTGATACATCCGAACTGCAGGTCGCTCGTCCATCATCTTCCTCCGTCCGTTCCAAACCGACGGAAGTCTTGAAAGACCCGACAAGCGAATGCAAATCCGCCAGCGCGCTCAGGGACAGTCTCGGCGCAGAACGCAGATCCCATTGCCCGGCTTCGGGCAATGTCATCCAGCTGGCAATGCGGTGCCGAACACCGCAGCCATCGACAACGAGCAGAACGCCTCGGCCACGCAGCGACTTTCTCTGCGCGATCGAGACACGTTGGCCCGCCAGGGGATGAAAACGATAATGAACGGTCGCCACATCACCCACAATGTGGTGTCGATGGCTGTGAAATAGCGCGTAATTCTGGCGATTCGCCGCGCTTTTCCGAGATTGCGCTCTTTCCCTATTGTTCGACTCCTCCTGTCTCTGTCGTCTACGTCCAGGTCGCTCGTCTTGTCGTCACGGCTCTGGCATTGATCCGGTTGTCAACGTCCCCAGCTGCATGAATCGGCACAAGAATGTGCACGATGTCACCGTCCCCACGCCTGTACGGTGCCCGAAGGTATGCGGTCACGACCCTCAAGACGAAGAAAATCGTGATCTGGCCGCATCAGAGAACAAATTCGTCCCAAAAAAAAGCGCGGCTTTCCGCCAGGATCCCGCGCATTTGGAAAACTGCCGACAAAATGCGAAATTCTCCGGACTCGCAGTTTCAGCCGACGTTTCGACCGGGGCGGATCAGATTTCGATGATCTGGCCGGCACCGGCTTTGCGGGCGACGGCATAGGCGTGGGTGGCGATCGCTGTGTCTTGGACACCAGTGCCGGTCAGATCGCAGACCGTGATCTCTCTGTCGTCGATGCGTCCGGGTCTGCGTCCTGCGCAGATATCACCCAGTTCAGTCACGAAAAACCGGTCATCGACTGCGCCGGCGGCCAACGCAGCCCGCAATTCGCCCAGCGCCTCCGACTGGTTGCGCCGGTCGCATACGAAACGATCCGCCCGTGCCAGAACGGCCGGTTCGAGTTCGCATTTTTCTCCGGAGTCCGAGCCCATCGCGGTTATGTGCTGGCCGGGCTGTAGCCACTCTGTGCGCACCAGCGGCGCGCGCGCCGGGGTGGCTGTAACCAAGACGCACGATTTCGCGACACAAGCCTCCGCGGTCGGCGCGACATCGACAGAGCAGCCGAGTGCGGCGCTCATTTTGGTGGCGTAGGCCGTCGCCTTTTTCGCATCCCGCGCCCAGGCCAGGACGTGATCGAAATCGCGGACCAGCTTGAGCGCCCGAAGCTGGAGGTCGGCCTGGACGCCTGCACCGATCACGCCCACCGTGCCGACGCGTGTTGGCGCCAGATGTTTCGCCGCCACGGCGCCCGCCGCCGCCGTCCGCACATCGGTCAGGTATCCGTTATCGAGCAGGACGGCCTCGACCAGGCCGGTCGTTGCGCTGAACAGGACCATCAGACCGTTAAGGCTCGGCAACCCCAGCTGCGGATTATCGAAGAATCCGGGGCTGACCTTGACGGCGAATCCATCAAGGCCCGGCACATAGGCGGTCTTGACATCGACCTCTCCGTTCGCTGCCTCGATGGCCATGGACAGGACCGGCGGCATCACGACCGCGCCGGCGGCGAGGGCCACAAACGCCTCCTCCACGATTGCGACTGCTTCGGTGTCGACGGAAACCAAGGCGCGCAAATCGGTCTCGGTCAGGATGGAGATCCTGGACATTTCGGCTTTGGTTCGCTCAGCCGGCTTCGAGGACGGCGCTCAGGAACTGTCGCGTCCGCGCGCTCTGCGGGTCGCCGAACAGCTGGTCGGGCGGTCCCTGTTCTTCTATTTTTCCGTCATAGAAAAAGCATACGCGATCGGAGATTTCACGGGCGAAGCCCATCTGGTGTGTGACCATGAGCATGGTCAGATTGTGTTCGGTATTGAGCAGCCGGATGACGTTCAGCACTTCGCCGATCACTTCCGGGTCGAGTGCCGAAGTGACTTCATCCAGCAGCATGACTTTCGGCCGCATGGCGAGTGCCCGGGCTATGGCGACGCGCTGTTGCTGGCCGCCCGACAGGCGCGAGGGATGTTGATCCCTCTTGTCCGCGAGACCCACCAATTCCAGCAGTTCTATCGCCCTTTCTTCCGCTTCCTTCTTGGGCAGGCCGAGAACCTGGATTGGCGCCTCGATGCAGTTCTCCAGCGCCGTCAAGTGGGGAAACAGGTTGAAGTGCTGAAACACCATGCCGATGTTCGTCCGCATCCGGCGAAGATGCTTGGGGGATGCGGGAACCAGTCGATTCCCATCGGGCATATGGGTGAGCGGCTCGCTGTCGACATAGATCGCACCTTCGTTGATTTCCTCCAGCGTCATCAGCATGCGCAGAACGGTTGTCTTGCCCGAACCCGACGGCCCGATGATCGACACCATTTCGTTTGCGGCAACATCGAGGTCAAGTGCATCCAGAACCGTCAGGGCACCGTACCGTTTGGTAACGGAAGCGAACCGCACCATGGGGACATCCTCGCCTTCAAGTCGAATTGGAAGGTCAGTCTCAGTCATCTTGTTTGCCCTCAATAAAACTCACGGCGTCATGCCTAGACGCCTTTTCACCCAGGCTTCGAGTTGCCGAAGTCCACTGGCCGTTGGCAACGAGATAATCAGGAAGATCACGCCCACCATGGTATAGGGCTCCAGGTAGCGATAGGTCTCCGAACCCAGCGCTCCGGCCACGTGCATCAACTCCGCCACCCCGATGACGGAGAGCATTGGCGTGTCCTTGAATATGCCGACAAGGTAATTTCCCATACCCGGCAGCGCTGCCGGCAGGGCCTGGGGAATTATGATCCGGGAGTAAGTCCGGCGCGCACTGAGATTGAGCGCATGGCAGGCCTCCCACTGTCCTTTCGGAATGCTCTCGATTCCAGCGCGGTACACTTCGGAGAGATAGCTCGCGTAATGAAGGCCGATGGCAATCATTCCCGCGGTCCAGGGCGAAAGGACTATGCCGAACTGCGGCGCAACGTAGAAAACAAAAAATATCTGGAGTACCAGCGGTGTCGAGCGGATAAACTCGACCGATTCCCGAATGACCAAGGTGAGCGGCTTGTGCTTGGTACGCTGGCCAAGCGCGAATATCAGACCGACGATGAGCGCGATGACATAACCGATTGCAGCTGCGAGCAGAGTGTTTAACGTGGCCTGCAGCATCCGCGGCAGGATTTCGAAAGCAAATTCCCAACGCCAGTCAAACATGATGCCGCATCCCCTAGGTTCGACCTAGCTTGCGGCTCATGACCAGTTCGAGCCGCCGCATTCCCGGCGTGATCATGAAACGTGCCATGATGTAGTAAATTACAAGCGCGATGCCAAATGCTTCGATCGACAGGAATGTCGATCCATTGATCTGCTTTGCTTCGAACATGAGGTCGCCGACCGAGATCAAGGCGACGAGAGCTGTCCCCTTCAAGAGCTCGATCAGCAGGTTGCCCCATTGCGGCAGCATGATGACAACTGCCTGGGGCATGATGATCCGGCGCATTCTCGTTGCAGGTGACATGTTCAGAGCCAGGGCCGCTTCGTACTGGCCGCGCGGGACGGACTGAATCGCGCCGCGAACCACTTCCGCGCCGTAAGCGCCGAGATTCATCCCGACGGCGACGAATCCCGCGGTGAATTTCTCCAGGGGCAGGCCGAACAGCGGAAGTACGAAAAATATCCAGTACAGCTGCACCAGCAATGATGTGCCGCGAAATATCTCGATGTAGACGGTCGCGATACCACGGATCAACAGATTCCGGGCGAGCCGCATCAATCCCATCACCAGGGCGACTGAGACCGCAAGAATCGATGCCAGCACCGTCTGCTGGGCAGTAATCCAAGCCCCGGAAGCATACCGAGGCCAGTACTCCAGAAGGAAATCAAAGAATGTCATCGGTACAATACCCCCGGCGCGGCCACATCTCGCGCCCTCGGTACAAATTCAACTGATTCCGGCTGCCGGTGCCGCGTACGCAAGCGCCGGCAGCCAAAATTCCGTAAACCGTTACCGGTTCTCGCAGGCGAATGCGGTTGTCGCGTCACCCGGCAACTGCGATTCGGAATAGCCGTAGGCTGCCACGCTCGCCAGCATCTCTTCCGAACCAAGATAGTCCTCGAGCGCTGCATTGAACGCTTCCTGCATGGCAGCATCCGACTGGCGGAACGCTATTCCCACCCAGTTCAAGGTCCATTCCGGCAGCATCGATGGATCTGTCACGGAGATCCCTCCGCCCGACTGTTCGGCCAGGTTCAGCGCCGTGAAATAGGTCACGCCGCCGGCATCCGCGCGTCCGGCCTTGACTGCCGCAAGTATTTCGGTCGGCCCGGGAACCTGCATGATCTTGTCGTCAGCTATGCCCTGCTTTTTCGCAACGCCGACGATATTGTATCCGGCACCCGTGACCAGCGTAGCTCCGAGACTTGCGATATCCTCATAGGTCTGGATGCCCTTGGGATTGCCTTCGGCCACAATGAAAGCATCTCCGAAAACGCCGATCGGATCCGAGAACAACACATTCTCGCAACGTTCCTTCAGGATGTACATCCCGCCAGTGATGACATCGAACCGCTCCGCCTTGAGACCTGGGATCAGCCCGCCCCATTCGGTTACGACCGGCGTGATTGACTCGGCGCCCATCTTCTCCAGAACACCGACGGCGATGGCGTTGGCAAATCCAAGCGGTTCACTGTCTTCACCGGGATAGGCCCACGGCACCTCGTTGGCAAAGCCGATACGAACCGGCTCTCCTGCCTCAAGAGCGGCGAGCACGTCTTCCGCCTGAACCGCCGATACCGCAACGGCAGTTGAAAGCACTGCTGCGGACATGTTGGCGACCAGTCTTTTCCAATTCCATTTCATAGTTTACCTCCTTTGGGCTTGTTGGTGAGTCATTTCACCATTGCGCCGGTGTGGCGGACATGCCGCGAACCAGCAAAACGTCGGGCTGTGATGGCATGCCGTCATGCTGCCGACCTCAGACCGACCATCCAATTGCGCAGCCGGTCCATGAACGCGAGACAGGCCTCCAGCTGGCTGATCGCAATGAATTCATCCGGCTTGTGCGCCTGCTCAATGCTTCCTGGACCGAACAGGACGGTCGAAATTCCCGATTTTTGGAAATGCCCTGCATCGGAGCCGACGGGCATCACCCGGTCCGAATTCAACTTCGTCAGGTGGCGAAGCAGGTCGATCGCTTCTACGTTCCGGTCCCGGTCGAGGCCCGGAAGCGCGGTTAACATTTCAGTGTCGATTTCGGCGGAAGGAGAATACTTCCGCATTTCCGGCAGGAGATTGTGCGTGGCAAATCTGCGAATCCGCTCAATGACGGCATCGCCGTCGACTCCCGGAAGCGGTCGTAGTTCCCAATCGAATGTGCAGCTGCCGGCGATTATGTTTCGCGCGACGCCGCCTTCGATTCTGCCGACGCTGATCGTCGAATAGGGCGGATCGAACGGCGATTCCGCGTCGGCACCGTTTTCCAGTTCCCGCGCGACCTGTCGAAGAAAGCCGATATAGCGCGCCGCATACTCGATCGCGTTCACACCGTTCCGCGGATCGGAAGCGTGCGCTTCCAGACCGCGAATCGTTGTGGTCATCTCGAAACCGCCCTTGTGTCCCGAAACGATCTCCATTTCGGTCGGCTCGCCGACAATGGCTATCGCCGGTTTGACGGAATGTTCTTTCAACCACTCCAGCAGGACCGGCGCGCCGCAGCTACCGATCTCTTCGTCGAACGTGAAGGCCAGATGAAGCGGTCGTTCCAATTCCGACGACCGGAATTCCGGCACTGCCGTCAGGGCGCAAGCGATGAACCCTTTCATATCTGCCGTTCCGCGCCCGAACAGGAAACCGTTCCGCCGGATCATCTGGAATGGCGGTGTCTTCCATTCCTGTCCCGCAACCGGCACGACATCGGTATGGCCCGACAGGACAATGCCGCCATCGATTTCCGGCCCGATGGTCGCAAACAGATTGGCCTTCTCGCCCCGGACGTCACTGGTGAGCTGTGCGGGCACGCCGAAGCGGCCCAGATATTCAACGACATGGTTGATCAGATCGAGGTTCGACGTGGCCGACACGGTTTCGAAGCCGACCAATTCGGCTAGCAGGTCGATCGCCCGGTTCAGCCGCGGGCTCATCCGCAAAGTCCTTCGATTTCCAACCGATGCCTTTGCACAAGGTCCATCAATATGGCGCCATCCACCGAATTGCCGGTCAGGACCAGCGCGACCCTGTCGCCTAGGGTTTCCGGGGGAAGGTGCAAAGCTGCCGCTATCGGTGTCGCTGCCGCTCCTTCCAAGATCAGCCGTTCCCGCCAGAATGCCCAGGCCATCGCGCGACCGATCTGCCCTTCGTCGACCAGAAGAATGTCGTCAACCAGATCGCGAACCATGGCAAAGGTGTAACGATTGTTCAGCAGGATGCCGCCCTGAAGGCTGTCAGCCAGGCTCTCGGCCTCGGGGACGAGAACCGGACGCCCGGCTTGTTGGCTGGCATGCATGGCTGCGCCGCAATTCATTGACACGCCGAAGATCCGGCAGGTCGGCCGGTGCCGTTTGACAGTTAAGGCGATGCCCGAAATCAGTCCGCCGCCGCTCAACGGTACGATCACCGAGTCGACGTCGTCCATATCGTCGATGATCTCCAGACCGACCGTACCCTGGCCGGCGACAACGTGCCGATCATTGATTGGATCGATGACGGCCAAGCCGTTCTCGCTTTCCAATCGGCGCGCAAATTCGGCGGCTTCATCCTGGGAGGTGCCATGGATGCACACCTTGCAGCCAGTCGTCTCCAGTGCCTCGATCTTGCCTGGCGGGACCTGTTGCGAGACGCAGATCGTCGCCGGAATGCCAAGGCGGCCGGCGACATAGGCGACCGCCCGTCCGTGATTTCCGGTCGAAAAGGTAACGACACCTCGCCTGCACACTTCGTCGTCCAGTGCGAGTATGGAATTCGCGGCGCCACGAACCTTGAAGGCACCGGTATCCTGCATCGTTTCGAGCTTCAGGAATACTGCAGCACCCATGCGCCTGGACAAGTCCGCAGATGGCAGGAGTGGTGTGCGCCGCGCAATGTGAGAGATTCGTTTCCGCGCGGCTTCCACGTCCGACAGAGCAATCCCGACTGCTGCAGGTACAACGCCGTGCATGACTAGTGCACGGCCACGAGTCGACGCGGATAGCTTGTAAGCGGTTCCGCGCCACGTTGGCCGACAACAAATGGCTGACTGATTTCGATGCCCCAGTTATCGTACCACAGACCTGGCATCAGATGGAACGCCATGCCTGGAGCCAGTTCAGTCTTGTCGCCAAGCCGAAGGCTGGCGGAATGCTCACCCCAGTCCGGCGGATAATTGATGCCGATTGAATATCCGAGCCGACTCTCCTTTACGACGCCCCAGCGGGAAACGCTCCGGCGCCAGGCGGCTTCAACGTCTTCGGCGAGTGCGCCGGGACGCGCCGCTTCGAGCGATGCTGCAACGCCCTCGATGACCACGTCTTCGGTGTCCAACAGTTCCTGTGGCGGTTTGCCCAGGTAGACCGTGCGGGCGAGTGGGCAATGGTAACGACGCCGGCAACCGGCGATTTCGATAATCGTCGCCTCGCCTTTCCGGAATCGACGGTCGTTCCACGTCAGATGAGGTGCCGACGTGCCGATTCCTGTCGGCAGCATGGGCGCAATGGCGGTGTAATCGCCCCCGAACTTCTCCGTTCCGCGGATCTGCGTCCGATAGATTTCGGCGACGGCGTCGTTCTGTCGAAGACCCGGTTCGATGTTGTTGACAGCAGTTGTCATTGTACGTTCTGCAATCTCAGCAGCTTCGCGCAAAAGCCGGATTTCGCCCGCGCTCTTGACAACGCGCACGCCATTGACGAGGCCAGTCGCATCAACCTCAGTCACATTCGGCAGGTTGGACATCAGAATTCGATGACCCCGGGCAGTATAGTAATAGGCCTCCAGTTCCACTCCGATCCGCGCCTGCCCATACCCGCGCTGCTTTAGGAATTCCGCCACAAAGCGCATCGCGTGCCTGTCGACGCTCTCGATGCATTCTTCCGGATAACTCACGACGCGATCGTTTGGCAGATATGTTGTCAGCACCGCACCGTTTGCATCGCTCGCCCGACCGATCCAGTGGGGAGCGCCGTCTAGCTCGACGAGCAGAAACTGGGGGACATAGAAGGACCAGGCGTCGTAACCGGTGAGATAATTCACATTTGCCGGATCCGCGACGAGCAGAAGGTCGATTGGGTGCTCGGCCATCGCCAGACGCGTCGCCTCAAGCCGCCGGTCATACTCAGAAGCCGGAAACGGCGGTTTGTATGACGCTTCCGCCATGGCGGCAACGGCGTCCGGAGAGTCCATAAAACCTCCATTCGATTCGACGAACAGGCTAACACTTTCTGCCAAGAGATACAAATCTTGATCGGACTAAATCCTGAAAATCTAGAATTGACCCGGTTTTGGTGTAAGTTCTGTGGATATTTTGAGGGATCATTCTTCAATTGTATATCTCTAAGGAATGTAGTAGGTTCAATTGCACGTCAATCTGGATAGGTGGCCCAGCGCGGCAATCAGTGAAAATCGGTGTCGTCCGCCAGGTGGGAGCCATGATATGAGCGTGCTGGCATTAACCGACAGGTTCCGATCATGGACAACCGGCAAATTGTCATCGACCTGAATTCCGGAAACGAAGCGGACCTGTTGGACGAGTTTCCCATGGCGGAAATGCCACGGGAGACTCCGTCGCGTCGGCGTTTTCGTGTCATTCACCGGTTGCTGCGGCGCCGGATCACCATGCTGGATTATCCGCCCGGACAACGCCTCGACATCGATCGGTTGGCCGCTGAACTCAACATCAGCCGCACGCCGATCAGAAGCGTTCTTCAGCAAATGGAATTCGAAGGGCTGGTTTCGACGCGCCATGGTGTCGGTACAACCGTGACCGCAGTCGACACGGCCCACCTGCGCGAAGCGACCGATCTTCGGACCCGGCTTGCCGAACTGATCGGGGTTCTCAATCCCCTGACTCCCTCTGCGGACGCGATCGGCTGGCTGAAAACCGCGCGGCAGGATTGCGAGAGTCTGTACAATAATCGGGACATTCGCAGATTTGCAGCCATCGACATGAGGCTGCATGACGCGATTTGCACGGTGATCGGCAACTCGCTGCTGTTAACGACCTACGATGTTCTCTACTATCGCACGGCGCGCATGTGGTTCTATTTCCTGCCCAAACTCGACTGGAATCAGGAGATCGCGATTTTTGCTTCCGACATAGATCAGACCCGGAATGCAATGATTCGCGGAGACGCCCGCGCCGTCGGATTTCTGGTCAGGAATGCCGTTTCTGCCGCCGTAATCCGCCTTGACGGCCTGATCGCACAAGCGGAAACCGACAATATTGAGTTCAGATGAAAAATACTGCCAATTACGTCATCCCGTTTTCATCAGACGAATATGCAAGCCGAACCACCCGTGTCCGGTCGAAGATGCGGGAACGCGGTCTGGACCTGTTGATTTGCCAGGATCCCGCAAACATGTGTTGGTTGACCGGCTACGACAGCTGGTCGTTCTATACGCCCCAGGCAGTCGTTCTCGGTGTGGCAGAGGACTGGCCGATCTGGTTCGGACGACCGCAGGACGTCCGAGCAGCGCAAGTCACGACAATCCTGCCCGACGACAGGATTGCCTGCTTCGACGAAACGCTCGTCCATCACCCGATGCGCCACCCGTTCGACGAACTTTGCGCCATGCTGCGTGATCGCGGATACGGGCGGGCCAGGATCGCGGTCGAGATGGATGCGCACTACTACACAGCCCGGGCGCACGAACATCTTGTCAGGGGATTGTCGGATGCCGAGTTCGAGGATAGCCGGGAACTGGTCAACTGGGCGAAGGCGGTCAAATCGGACGCCGAACTGAATTACATGCGCCAGGCCGGCCGGATCTGCACAGCGGCTCTCAATGCGGCCGTGACGGTCATGGCACCGGGGGTACCTGAGTCTCGTGTGATCGCGGAGGTCTACAAATCGCAGACCGTTGGAGTCGACGGCATCAGCGGCGACTATACCAGCCTGTGCCCGCTGATCCAGGTCGGCGAGAACACGAGTACGCCCCACCTGACATGGTCCGAGGCGCCCTTGCCTAACGATACCCTCGCCATGCTGGAAATCGCCGGTGCCAGGCGGCACTACACGGCGCCGATCACGCGTACGATCCATCTCGGGGCGCCGCCGCAAGCGATTTCCGACCTTGCTGAGGTCATCGTTGAAGGAGTCGATGCGGCGTTGGACATGGCGCGTCCCGGCGCAACCTGCGAGCAGGTCGAGGCCGTCTGGCAGAAAACACTCAACCGAAACGGCTTGGAAAAGACAAGCCGCGTCGGCTACTCCATCGGCCTTGCCTTCCCGCCCGACTGGGGCGAGCGTACGATGAGCCTGCGCCCGGGTGACGCGACTGTCCTGGAAAACGGCATGTGTTTTCATTTCCAGTCCGGAGTTTGGCTTGACACGTACGGTGCAGCGATTTCAGAACCGTTTGTCGTCACGGACGGAGGCGGGGAGCGCCTCTGCGATGTCGAGCGACGGCTCATCGTCATTGACTGACCCGGTCGCAGGCCGCTGGAAAGGCCATCGATCGGGCCCTATCGGACGATCAGCGTTTCCGGAGTCTGTTTCGTCAGAATTTCGCAGCCGCTGTTGGTCAGGACCGCCGTATTGGAAATGAAATAGTCTGCGCAAACGGTGTCGGTGAACCAAGAATGAAGATGGAACACCATGCCCGCCTTCAGTTCCATCCGCGAATTCGGGGCCAGTCCGGTAACCATGCTCCCTCCTGTCCAGCTCGGCGGGAAACCGATACCGACCAGATAGCCGCAGTGGTGGCGCTCATACTCCTCCAGGCCGCCCGACCGCGCGATATCGCGCCAGGCGGAATAGGCGTCGCCAGCGACCGCGCCCGGACGGATCGAGTCCCGGATCGCCTCCATGCCGGAGATCGCAAGCTTGACGGACCGGTCGATCCCGCCGGGTGGATTGCCAACATAGACGAGGCGGCCCATGGGCGCGTGATAACGCCGGACTGCGCCGGAAAGCTCAAGGAAAACGGCATCGCCGGCGCGGAAGGTGTCACCGCACCATGTCGTATGCTCTTCGCCTAATCGGTGTGTCGGGCGGATGAACGGACCGAAACCCGGATAATCGCTACCGGCCAGAATCGACGCATGTTCGCATGCGGCCGCCACCTCGCGATCGGTAGCGCCGTCGCGTATCGCGTCGATCGCAGCCAGCATCCCGGCGTCCGCGGCGGCGGCGGCCTTGCGTGTTTGCTCGATTTCGAGGGGCGACTTGATCTGGCGTAGTGCGTCCAGCAATCCGGACGCATCGACCCAGTCAGCACCGGGCAACTTCGCCTGAAGCACTTCCGCGACCTTTGGCGTAAGAAATAGGCTACGCTTTTCCAGACCGATGCGTGCGTTGCTTGCGCCCAGTTCCCTTAACGCCCGGGCTCCGACATCACCCGGGTCCTCATGGTCCGCGTAGCCGACGTAACGAGCATTGAACACCTGATTTTGGACCGTGATCCGCTCCATGGCGCGATTGATCAGGATCGCCTCTCCGTCCCGCGTCAGCAACAACAGGTGGCAGGCGAAGTAGCCCCAATGGTCCAGGCCGGTAAGGTAGTAGATATTCTCCGGCACCCCGATAACGAGGACATCAAGCGCCGCCTCCCTCATTGTTTCCGTCGCATTTTTGCGCCGACGTTCGAATTCGTTCGGTGGAAAGACTTGTCGTTTGTTCATGACTCCTCCTCGGCAGGGTCGTTTCGCCGTGACTGTCGGGCGCCCATTAGCCCAAGTTTCACACGTTCAAAAATAGTTGATTGTTTTTCAGAGGCTTGCGCCGACTGAAACGGCGGTTATGGCACTACAAGTCCGCGCCCGGACATGATGTCACCGACCTGGCATACAACCATCCTCCGCTTCTTCCCGGGCTCGGGGTCAAGACCAAGTGCCCGATAGATCTTCCGTTGCCGAGGCTCCGCCCGGGTCGCCTTGCGGATGTGAATGACCCGGCCGTCGGCACGACGGAAACAGGCAGTGACCCGGATCTGGGCCTAAACGGACCGAAGCTGCATATATGGACATCTTGTAGAACATGACACGTACAAATGCAGCGTTGACGCCAGCCTTCCGTTGATCTGTGATCGGGCATCTTTGCCTGGGGGAGGCGTGCATGTCTGATCGATCCTTTCTGGGATTCTGGAGCCTGAATTTCGACGATGTGGGGTTCGTTGAGGGCTTCAATCTTGCTAGCCGGATCTGGGTTGCCTTCCAGCTCCGGTTCTTCCGGACCCATGGACGTTTTCCTTCCCGTGAGGATGATCTCTGCCCGGAAGGCCTGCAGTATCTGGGCCAGCAACTGGACCTGAATGTGCCGGTCACCGGACAATTTCGTTTTCGTCATGTCAACGCACGTCGTCACCGTGTTGCGATCCTGCGGTATTTTGGTGTCCGGCGCACCAGCGACCGGGATCGTTCTGCCCTGCGCAGATGGATTGTCGAGGACTGCCGGAGTTCGTCTCCGACCGTAGAGGAGCAGATTGCATCCGGATATGCATGGTGTCTCGCCAATTCAGTCCATGTCCCTTCGGACAAGATCATGGAGCGGCTTGTTCGTGGTGCTCGGAACGATTTTCTTGAAAGTCTCCTGGCATCCATTGCCCGGTGTCTCCCGACAGGGACACGAACGAAACTGGATGACAGTCTCTCGGAGCCAAGAGGTCCCTGCGGATTTCACCTCATGAAGGGTGATGCGGGCGCTGCCACGCTCGATAACGTTCTCGATGCCTGTGATCGATTGGCCTTTCTCGAGAGCCTCGATTTGCCCGGAGATCAAATGGCGGGAGTTGATCAGGCCTGGACCGCGATGCTGTGTCGCCGGGTCGAAGGCGAGAATGCCTCGGAAATGCGGCGGCATGGCGAAGAACGGCAGCTCGGCCTCTATGCCCTGTATCTCATGGACCGGCGCCGCAAGCTGGCAGATGATCTCGTTGATCTCCTTCTAGTATCCTGACATCATTGAATTGATGAATACAGCGACTTCAGCTTGATGCGGGCGTCCTCGGTCCGGAACCGCCAGTTGACGGGTTTCGCGGAAGCGTTGCGGTGCTCCTGCCATGCGGCAACTTCACTGACCATGGTTTCCCGATCCGGAATCCGGCGGTCCAGGCACTGGCGCGACAACACATTGATCTCGATTTCCGCCGTATTGAGCCAGCTGCCGTGCTTCGGCGTGTAGTGAACCTCGAACCTCCTGGCGAGGCGTGATGCCTCCGCCGGTTCGAAGGTGTCGTAAAGCGTCGACAGTTTGTGTGTGTTGAGATTGTCCATCACCAGCACAATGGTCTTTCCGGGAAAGTGGACATCGGCAAGATCCTTCAGCACCCTGGCGAAGTCCTGCCGGGTGCGGCGGTCGGTGACCTTGACATGGCGCCAAGCGTCGAGCGGAGCAAAGATCATGAACATGTTTTAATCGAAACTTTTCGATTAAAACATTAATGGGAACCAACCAGTTATGGGAACCGTGAATCCCAAGTATTTGTCATGACACGCCTTTTTCGCTGATCCGGTTCTCAAGAAAATCTGCTCTACTCCTGTCGGTTTTGACACTGACAGGAGAGAGATCATGCCTTCGAAACAGTTCGCTCCGCCACTTCCCGATGTGGTTCCGGAACGGGATTCCCCTGTTGTCCGGTGCTATGCGGAGCACCTGGAGGGCTTCGGCCTTTCAGACAGGAAGACCGGCTTATTGACCGGTACGGCCAGGCACGTCGCGATCTGGCTGGCGCTCAACGGTGCGGGTCTCGACAAGTTCGACATCCGCCTCGTGGATCGCTTCATGCGCCATGAATGCCACTGCCCAGGTTGGCCCCGGGGCGGCAGGAAGCCCGGACAACACTGCAGGCGATTTGCACTCAGGTTCTACCGGCACCTGCTCGAGACCGGGCGGGCAGAGGTTCCTCCGGAGACCGAGGCCGGCGGACATCTCGCGGTGCAGTTCCGGGATTTCCTGGAAGAGCGGGAATACGCGCGTTCGATGATCCAACGGAGCGAGACCCTGTGCCGCCACGTCATTGTCTGGTTCTACCTGTCGGACATTCCCCTGACAGAGACCAACGAACGCGTTTGGCGTCGCTTTCTTGCCCTCGACTGTACCTGTGTTCATCCGGGGGTCCTTGACAACAGGCCCACCGGGTTCGCCGGTTCCGACAGTTCCGGATCAACGCTCCGGCATTTTGCCGCGTTCCTGGTGGACAGGAATGTCATCCCGGCACCGAAGGTCCCGCAGTCCCACGTGGAACGCTGGGAGCATCTGGATGCATTCCTGCACTGGCTTCGACAGCACCGCGGCCTCGGGGACACGTCCATCGAACAATACGAACGGCGCATTCGCACGCTGCTTCCGGTGCTCGGCGACGACCCGGGGGCGTATGACGCCGCCCGGGTCAGGAACACGATCCTGGGTCGTCTCGAAACCGCCTCTCGCGGACAGGTCGGAGGCGAGGCGAGCGCGCTCCGGATGTACCTGCGCTTCCTCGGCTCGAATGGCCTCTGCCGCCCGGAACTCGTCCATGCGGTCCCGAGGCTCCGGGGCGAGAACCTGCCCCGGTATGTCGGGCAGAATGACATCGAACGCATGATCGCGACCTGCGACGTGACGACGCCGATGGGGATGCGCACCGGGCAGCCCTGCTGCTGCTCGCCCGGCTTGCGTTGCGGGCCGGCGACGTCGCCGGACTGCATCTCGACGACATCGACTGGGACAGGGCCGTCATCCGGGTCAGCGGCAAGTCGCGGCGGGAGGCGGAACTGCCGCTGCCGCAGGATGTGGGCGACTCGCTGCGGGACTACATCCTGGAGGCCCGGCCGCGCAACAATGAGAGGAATGTGTTTCTGTGCTGCAGGGCGTCGTACCGGCCCTTGTCGAGTAACAGAATCAGCGGCTCCGTCGTCAGCCGTGCGATTAAGCGGGCCGGTATCCGGGGCGTCGGCCCGACATCGTCACACCTGTTCAGGTTCTCGGCGGCGACCAATCTCCTGCGTGATGGCGCCCCCCTGGAGGCCATCGGCACCCTGCTCAGGCACAGGTCTGCCGACGCCACCGCGATCACTGCCCGTGTCGATGTCCGGATGCTCCGTGAACTGGCCCAGCACTGGCCCTTCGAGGGAGACGTCCGACGACCATGACGGATTACGTGAAGGATTACGTCGCAAGCAGGAAAGCACTGGGCCTGTCGTTCGGGGAACAGGAACGGGTGTTGATGGGGTTTGTGCGGGGATCTTCCCGTGGGTTCACGTCCCGAATCTCGGCCCCCACATCGTCTCGATTATCCGCAGGAAGCTGCCCGAAGACTGGAGGGCGCGCTACAACCTCACACCCGTGCTCTGCGAGACCTTCGTCCAGGTCCCGCCCTACAGCGGAACACTCTACAAGGCGTCAGGATGGATCAAGGTCGGAAACACACAGGGGCGGGGACGCTACGACCGCGAAAACAGGCACGACAAACCGAAAAAGGACATCTGGCTCCGCCCGCTCAGAAAAGACTGGAAAAGAACCCTCAACAGGTGAAAACCGCCCCATGCCCGAACGTTTACCGTCATGTCAAGAAGTTGATTTAATGGGAATTTTCTAGAATCTCGAAGTTCAGAACCTGCGCTTCGCGGCCATTCGCATAGAATGCATGATGGCCGCCGACACGGTCCCTTTACTTGGGATTTCAGAGAATTGCGTTGACTTGCTTGATCGTGGTTAGATCTCGACCAACTCGTCCTGATGTCGTCGACCTCGCCGACATCGGGCAATCCTGGACAGTTCAACGACAGCGCAGCGAAATCCTTGTGCCCGGTACGGTCAACGACCCGCGAAGGGCGTACGCGGAAGAACTTCTCAACGCGACGAACGTCGTCATATTCCTGCCGGGATTCACCGCATCGACCTGGACGAGCAGGTGGAGGACCGTCGCAAGGAGCTAGGCCATGAATACTGTTTGGAGGATTACGGAATCACGGAAAAGGCCGTCAATGACGGCACTACATCTGCACGAAGTTCACGGAGGAGGGGGCATCGTGCGAATTACCTGAGCATGCAGCCCGGACCGAGGCGTAAGGAACGCCGGCTTCAGGGCGGCCGGATCCATGTTTCGAGGTCACGTTCGTCGACGGGAAAAACCGTCCAGCCACGGGTATCCCGCTTATCACGGGTATCCCGCGGCCGGATCAATGCCATGTCCGGTCGCTTCCACCGGCGGTGATATTGCGAAACCCGGGCTTCCTTGCGATAACACCGTATCTGTACTTCGACTGCCCCGGTTGTGCAGGCCGGGGCAGGCCACCGTAACCCGAAACAGGGAGGGATATCATGAAAACCCGGGCAGCAGTCGCCGTTGAAGCAGGAAAACCTCTCGAGATCATGGATGTGAATCTCGATGGACCAAGGGATGGCGAAGTCTTGGTGGAGATTAAGGCGACCGGAATCTGCCACACGGACGAATTCACCCTGTCGGGCGCGGACCCCGAGGGCCTGTTTCCGGCCATACTCGGGCACGAAGGGGCAGGAATCGTCGTCGAGGTCGGCGACGGCGTAACCTCGGTCAAACCCGGGGATCACGTCATTCCGCTTTACACGCCCGAGTGTCGCGAATGCGAATACTGCCTGAACCCCAAGACCAACCTCTGCCAGGCGATCAGGGCAACCCAGGGCCAGGGCCTCATGCCTGACGGCACCTCCCGCTTCTCCATGACCGACGGAACGCCAATCCTTCACTACATGGGGTGCTCGACGTTCTCCAACCATACGGTGCTGCCGGAGATCGCCGTCGCCAAGGTGCGCAAGGACGCCCCGTTCGACAAGATCTGTTACATCGGTTGCGGTGTATCCACCGGGATCGGCGCGGTGATCAACACCGCCAGGGTCGAAGAAGGCAGCAACGCGATCGTCTTCGGACTGGGCGGAATCGGGCTCAACGTCATTCAGGGGCTCCGCCTCGCCGGAGCCGACCAGATCGTCGGGGTCGACATCAACCCGTCCAAGGCGGAAATGGGCCGCCATTTCGGCATGACGGACTTCGTCAACCCGGACGAAGTCGAGGGAGACCTTGTTGCCCATCTCGTCGATTTGACCGGTGGAGGCGGGGATTACACCTTTGATGCCACCGGGAACGTCTCTGTCATGCGCGCTGCACTCGAATCCGCCCACAAGGGCTGGGGCGAGAGCGTCATCATCGGAGTGGCGCCGGCAGGAGCCGAAATCAGCACGCGTCCGTTCCAGCTGGTTACGGGCAGGGTCTGGCGCGGGACCGCCTTCGGCGGCACGCGCGGTCGAACCGAAGTGCCGAGAATCGTTGACTGGTACATGAACGCGAAGATCGAAATCGATCCGATGATCACCCACAAGCTGTCGCTCGAGGACATCAACAAGGGCTTCGATCTCATGCATGCGGGTGAATCGATCAGGACGGTCGTCGAGTTCTGAATCCGAAGACCGGAATTCCGGTTCCGCCGCCTGTTTCCCCGAACGGGGATCAGGACTGGCAAGGTCCTGATCCGGCCTCCGCATGGCGTCGGCCCCGATCCGGGAGTTCTACACCGGGCGACCCGCCGGTCCGGCATGCGGTCCGGCAGCTTCCCTGGAAGGAATAACTGACTTACGCGTTCCTCTGCCCGACCATTTCGGGGGCCGGGACGGCGGCGTTCTCCGCACATCCCGCCGGGCAGGCACTGACCGACGGTCTCTCGCTTGCCGCAAGATCGATGCCGATAGAAAATTTCCGGCGGGACAGATGGTCGCGCCCGTCCCGAGTGATTCAGTCCAATGAGTGACATCTTTCTGCGGATCCTGCCGTTTTTTCTCGTCATCGGATGCGGATACCTGGCAGCCGCATTCCGTTTCTTCAGTTCCGAAGCGACCGACTGGTTGTCCCGGTTCGTCTTCTATTTCGCCCTCTCGGCCATGTTGTTCCGGTTTGCGGCAACGCTGCCGCTGCCTGACATCTTCGATTCCCGTTTTGCCCTGGCCTATCTGTCCGCATGCGTCATCCTGTACGTCCTGGTCATCACCGTCGGCCTCGTCCGGGGAGAAGGATTGGCGGTTGCCGCTCTCGAATCCCAGTGCGCGATCATCGGCAACACCGGGTTCCTCGGCCTTCCGATGCTCGTGGCCCTCCTTGGAACGGCGGCGGCCGGCCCGGTACTCCTGACCCTTGCAATCGATCTCATCGTCTTCAGCAGCCTCGTGGTGATGATCATCACGGTTTCGCGCGAAGGCCGGTTCAGCCTGACATCGGTCCTTCGCGTCCTCGGCGGTGTCATCCGAAATCCCATGGTGGTCTCGATTTCTGCAGGGATCATCTGGTCCGCATTTCGCCTGCCCCTCACCGGTCCCTTCGATGCATTCCTCGAATTGCTCGCAGGGGCCGCGACACCCGCGGCCCTGTTCGCTATCGGTGCTTCGCTCGCGTTTCACAAGGCGGGTCGAATCGGGATTTCCCTGTGGCTGGCTGGCGCCAAGCTGGTGCTGCATCCGCTCCTGGTCGCGGCCTTCGCCCTCCTTGTGTTTTCCGTCGATCCTTTCGCGGCCGGTGTCATGATTGCCGCGGCTGCCATGCCGACGGCAGGCAACATCTTTCTGCTGGCCAATCATTACCGCGTCGCCGAAGCCCGGGTTTCGTCCGTCATCCTCTTTTCGACCTGTGCCAGCATCGTCACGCTGAGCCTTGCGATCTCTCTGGTTCCCAACCAGTGAATGCCGTATTCAGATTCGAAAGGGGCAACCGGGCGCCTGACCCGGCCCGGCCCCGGCCAAAGGATCAACCGGTGCGGAAAGAGGGCGAGTGATGTCAATGGAAACGGTATCGGAAAACGTCTGTTTCGGAGGTGTGCAGGGCGTCTACCGCCACGAATCCGCCGCGTGCAATTGTGCGATGACGTTCGGGCTCTATCTGCCGCCCGCCGCCGAACAGAAGGACGTCCCGGTCCTCTGGTATCTCTCCGGCCTGACCTGTACCCACGAAAACGCGATGATCAAGGCTGGCGCGCAAGGCTGGGCAGCCCGGCACGGAATCGCTGTGATCTTTCCGGACACCTCTCCCAGGGGCGACGGAGTTGCAGACGACGAGGAATATGATCTCGGACAGGGCGCCGGCTTCTATGTCGATGCCACCGAGTCTCCGTGGTCGCCTCACTTCAGGATGTGGGATTACGTTACCAGGGAGTTGCCCGAACTGGTGTTCAGCCAATTCAGGCTCGACCAGGGTTCCCAGGGCATTACCGGTCACTCCATGGGAGGTCACGGCGCGCTTACCATCGCCATGACCCGCCCCGATACCTATCGATCGGTTTCAGCCCTGGCGCCGATCGCCAACCCGACTCGAACAGCCATGGGCCGCAGGCAATTCGCCGCCTACCTCGGTCAGGATCCCGACCGGTGGTCCCTGCACGATTCAACCGTGCTGATGCGGAAGAAAGGCTATCCTGGACCGATACTTATCGATCAGGGTGAAGCTGACCCGTTCCTGGAACACCTCGCGCCTTCGGCGCTGGCCGACGCCATCGCATCGGTCGGCCAGGATGCAGAGTTCCGGATGCACGAACGCTACGATCACAGCTATTTCTTTGTCGCCTCATTCATGGAAGACCATGTCCGCCATCACGCTGAACAACTTCACGCGGGATAGCGTGCACCGCCGGGACCTCGTCGTCCCCGGCAGCGGGCTTGCCGGGCATGATCCACTGTCTCGCGTGCCGGCACCGATTACCGGAACCAGATCATGACCTTGAGCAGCGACCAGACCAGCGTGTCAGCCGTCGTTTTCGACATCGGAAACGTGCTTGTCGGGTGGGAGCCGGAGGCGATGTTCGACCGCGTTATCGGTCCCGAGCGGCGCAGACAGCTGTTCGACCGCGTCGATATCGACGCCATGAATACCAGCATGGATCGCGGCGCACCGTTCCGGGAGACAGTCTACCGGACCGCGGAGGCTCATCCGGAATTTGCCGACGAAATCCGTCTCTGGCACGATCGGTGGATCGAAATGTTCAGGCCGGTTCATCGACGTTCCGTTCACTTGCTCCGCGCGCTCAGGAGCCGCGGCGTACCGGTCTTCGCCCTGTCCAACTTCGGCAGGGACACCATCAGGATCGCCGAGGCGGAAATGCCTTTTCTCCGGGAGTTCGACCAACGGTTCATTTCCGGCGAACTGGGGTGCCTCAAGCCGGAACCCGAGATCTACAGGATCGTCGAACGGGAATGCGGACATGCCCCCGAACGGCTGCTCTTCACGGACGATCGGGACGAGAACATCCTTGGAGCCACAAGTCGCGGGTGGCAAGGGCATGTGTTTGAGACTCCATCAGGATTCGCCGAATGCCTGGTGAACCATGGACTCCTCGACAGGGAGGAAGCCTTTCCCGATGAAGGCGGGTCTTGAGATGGACGTAGCCCTGGTCGACCCTGGCACGATCGAACCGCATCTCGAGTGGAGCGAAGTCGTCGATGCGATCAGGAGCGGGCATGCACTGCCGCGGGCGATCATCGCGGACAACCTGGTTCAGCGGGGAGACGATGGCCTGCTGTTGCGTTCAGCCTGGATTGACGGCCTCGGCTCCGTGGTCAAGTGCGCCACCGTCTTCCCTGGAAACGATGACCGCGGCATTCCAACCATTCACGGCAGTGTCACCCTTTTTGACGACAGGACGGGCATTCCGGAGGCATTCCTTGACTTTCACCAGGTAACCAGGTGGAAAACTGCCGCGGATTCCCTTCTCGGCGCCCAGCTGCTGGCCCGAAAGGACTCGCGGTCAGTCCTGATTGTTGGCGCAGGCACGGTCGCAAGGTCTCTCGTTCCCGCCTACGCGAGTCACTTTCGGGGAATCCGTTTCATGGTATGGAACCGGACGATTGCCCGGGCCGAAGACATGAGGGCCGAGTGCTCGTCGCAGGCGGACATCGAGGTTGTCACGAACATCGAGGCTGCGGCTGGCGAGGCCGACATCATCTGTTGCGCAACCATGTCGGCGAAACCGGTCCTGTCAGGCCGATGGTTGAAACCAGGGCAGCACCTCGATCTGATCGGATCCTTCCGGCCCGATACGCGTGAAGTCGACGACGAGGCGATTCTGCGCTCCAGCCTGTTCGTCAACAGTCTCGAGACGGCGCTCGGAAAGGCCGGCGAGATCATCATTCCGCTGGAGACCGGGGTCGTGACGCGGGACCGGATTCTGGGCGATCTTTACGATCTCGTCGCGGGCAGGATCGGACGCACCTCCCGTGACGAGATCACGCTGTACAAGAATGGCGGCGGCGCACATCTTGACCTGATGACAGCTCGCCATCTGCTCGACAAATGGACGACGGTCCGCGGGAAATCAGGCGCTCGAAATGATTGCTGACGAATTGATCAAGGCCTATGACCGCGACGGCGCCATTCTTTTGAGGGGAGTCTTCGACGACTGGATCGAGACGATTGAAGCCGGGATAGCCAGGAATCTTGAAGACCCCGGTCCCTATGCCTCGGAAAACGCCGTCAAGCGCGGTGACGGTCGTTTCTTCGACGATTATTGCAACTGGACCCGAATCCCGGAGTTCGAAAGGATGGTCAGGGAGAGTAGCGCAGGTGAAATCGCCGCTCGCGTGATGAGTTCGCGCACGGCGCGTTTCTTCCATGACCACGTGCTGGTCAAGGAATCCGGAACGTTCAAGGCGACCCCCTGGCACCAGGACGCACCCTATTATTTCGTCGACAGTGACCAGACCGTCAGCATGTGGATCCCGGTCGATGCGGTCTACTCGGCCAGCCTCCGCCTCATCGCGGGTTCCCACCGGTGGGAACGCATGGTCAGGCCGGTCAGCTGGGCGGACGACAGCGACTTCTATGACGAGGCCGGCGCCGGGGACTGGATTCCCGTACCGGACCCGGATGTTTCACCCGAGGACATGCGTGTCCTCGAATGGCGGATGGAACCCGGAGATGTCGTCCTGTTTCACTTCCGGACATTGCACGGTGCCCGGGGGAATCCGGGCAGTCAACGGCGACGGGTTCTTTCACTGCGCTGGTTCGGCGACGACGCGCGTTTCGTATCCCGCCCGGGTCGAACATCGCCGCCGTTCCCAGGTCATGGTATGACCGAAGGAGAGCAACTCAGGGAGGACTGGTTTCCGGTCATCTGGAGAGCCGAGGAAACGTGAAAGCAGGACATGCCGGCAGAAGGTCGACACCACCTGCCGGTTGCAGCGAGGCTTCCCGCCGGTCAGGCGCACAAATGCAGCACCTTCCCTTCGACAACAGTTATTCCCGGCTGCCGCCGCGGTTCTTCGCACGCGTGCAACCGGACCGGGCGCCCGATCCGCACCTGATCCGGCTGAACCGCGCGTTGGCGGCGGAGATCGGTCTTGATCCCGGCTGGCTGGAATCGGCTGCGGGTCTCGCGATGCTTTCCGGCCGGGACCTTCCCTCCGAGGTGGAGTCGATTGCGATGGCCTATGCGGGTCACCAGTTCGGCGGCTGGGTTCCGCAGCTCGGGGACGGCCGGGCCCTCCTGCTCGGTGAAGTCGTCGGGCCGGACGAAATCCGCCGCGACATCCAGCTCAAGGGATCCGGCCGCACTCCTTTTTCGCGCATGGGCGACGGCAAGGCCCCGCTCGGGCCCGTGCTCCGGGAATACATCGTCAGCGAAGCCATGGCCGCGCTTGGTGTCCCCACGTCGCGGTCACTGGCTGCCGTCGCCACCGGCGAAACCGTTTACCGGGAACGGCCGCTCCCCGGGGCGGTTCTCACCCGGGTTGCCCAAAGCCATGTCCGTGTCGGAACGTTCCAGTATTTTCACGCCCGAAATGACCGGGACGGCGTCAGGGAACTGGCCGACTACACTCTCGAGCGGCATTTTCCCGGTACGGGAGACACCGGGCAGCCGTACCGGCGGCTCCTCGACGAAGTCATCCGGCGCCAGGCGTCGTTGATTGCGCGCTGGATGGGGCTCGGCTTCATCCACGGCGTCATGAACACCGACAACATGCAGATTGCCGGCGAGACGATCGACTACGGGCCCTGCGCATTCATGGAGGCTTTCCATCCCGGAACGGTCTTCAGCTCGATAGATCACGGGGGCCGCTACTCCTGGGTGAACCAGCCGGCCATCGGGGAGTGGAATCTCGCGCGATTCGCGGAAACACTGCTGCCGCTTCTCGATGCCACGGACCAGGAATCGGCCCTGGCGGAGGCCCGTGGGGCTCTTTCGGAATTCGGGGTGGCGTTTTCGGCCGAACTGTCTGGCGTTTTCCGAAGAAAACTGGGACTCGACGACGCTCGGGACGATGATGAGGGCATCAAGCAATTCATTGATTCGACATTTTCGGTCATGGCGACGCAAAAGGTCGACTTTACCCGCTTCTTCACTGAATTGACCCGGGTCGCGGACAGGCTGGCCCATGCCCGGGATCCCGTCAACCATGATCCGCCGGATACATTTCGTGAGCTTTTCGCCGAACCGTCGGCTGCCGATTCATGGTTTGACGACTGGAAAACCGTCTTCGCACCGGAATCCTCGTCCGCTGCCCGGAGGGCCGTCGCCATGCAAAGCGTCAACCCGGTTCTCATTCCGCGAAATCATCGGGTGGAGGAAGCGATTCGTGACGCCACGACCGGCAATTTCGAGGGATTCAACCGGCTGGTTGACGCCCTGAAATCGCCCTACCGGGAACAGCCGGAATATTCGGACCTGGAACGACCGGCTCGAAAGGACGAAGCTGTTCACCAGACATTTTGCGGAACGTGAGGCCGGAATCCGTCCGGGGCGGCGACCAGGGCAACCATTCGAACGGCAGGGGCGGACGCATGGCGACAGAGCACGATGCGAGCATGATGAACAACCTCTACTGGTGGGGGATTCCGACGTTGTTCCGGTGTACGGCCGCCGAACCCGAGGGACATGACATCGTTCTCGCCGGTGTCCCCCATTCGACGGGAAACGGGACCACGGAAAGGGACCAGCACCTGGGCCCCCGGGCCGTCAGAAACGTCTCGGCTCTCCAGCGGAGGGTTCACGGCTCCTTCGGGATCGATCCCTGGTCATCGGCACGGATCTGCGACGCCGGAGACGTGCCCCTGCCGAGAGCGAACGACAACGAAGATTGTATCGAGAGGATCACTTCCTTTTTTGAGCGGATCGACCGGGCGGGAGCCCGCCCGGTATCAATTGGCGGCGACCACTCGATAACTGGCGGAATACTCCAGGCGCTCGGCGGAGGACAGGTCGCGGAGGGGCAGCCGGTCTCCCTCCTGCACCTTGACGCACACACGGATGTCTTCACGAAGGTCGACCACTTTCTCGGCGCCCGGAAATCGGCCGCGCACTGGGCGGCCTATCTCGCCGACCAGGGCCAGGTGGCACCAGGCCGTTCCATGCAGGTTGGCCTTCGCGGCCATCCGAGAACACACGACTGGCTGCAGCCGGCGTACGACTACGGGTACAACATCGTCACGATGGCAGACGCGCGCACGCGCGGCATTGCCGACGTCGCCACCGAGATCCGGGACTGCCTGGACGGCCACCCGGTCTACGTGACGTTCGACCTCGATTGCCTCGATCCTTCCGTTGCCCCTGGCGTCGCCAACATCGAGCCAGGGGTCAGGGGTTTCTCGATCGACGAAGCCGTCGAACTCCTTCATTCGGTCAGGGGCATGAACATTGTCGGGGGAGACGTCGTGTGCCTGATGCCGACCAAGGACAGTCCAAACCAGATCACAGCAATGGTCGCGGCATCCATCATGTTCGAAATGATCGCCCTGATCGCGGAAAAGACGAGGAAGAGCAGGGCACCCGGCGCGTAGCTGCGCCAACCTCAATTGACCTTCCGGACGGTCTGGCGTGCGGCACTGGCGCCATCGATCCTCCACGTCGGCGGTACTGTTCTGCTGCCTCTCGACAAACCAATTCCGGTGAATCAGCGGCACCGGCGCGGCGCCGCTCACGCTGCGCCTGTGCCGCCCGACGGCAATGCATGCCTTTGACAGGTTCCGGGGATCCGAATTATCGCGTGCGTTTCCTCGGTCCGGTCGACATTCCCACAACCAGTTCCGTCTCCAGCAACACCTGGTCACTCCTGACCTGCTGACCCTCGATCTGGCTCATCAGCAAGTTGACGGCTTTCTCGCCGGCTTCGCGGACCGAGGAACGAACCGCCGTGAATATGGGAGGCGATTGCCGGTTCGAAAGGTAGGACAAGTCATCGTCGTACGCGATCAGGGACACGTCTCCCGGCAATTCCAGGCCGTTGTCGTGTATTGCACGCCGGGCTCCGATCGCCGACATCACCGATGCCGCCAGGAAAGCCGTCGCCGGATTTTCCAGTTCCAGCATCGCTTTCGCAGCCGCGTAGCCGTTGGCTTCGGTCATGTCGCCGCTGGTTTGCAGGTCGGAATGCGGCTCGATCCCGGCCGCGTGCAGCGCCCGGAGATAACCGTTCAACCTGCGGTGAGCGAAATCAAAGTCCTGGCGGCCGTTGATCAGTCCGATTCGCTGATGCCCCAAATGCGCCAGGAACGTGGTCGCCTGCTCGAAGGCGCGGTGGTTGTTCACGTCAACCCACGAATACGGAATGGACACACCCGATGAACGTCCATGCACGACGAATTTCAGCCCCAACTCCTTGAGCAACTCGATTCTTTGGTCATGCACCTTGGGGCCTTGCAAAATGATGCCGGCGACGCTGCCCTGTGCCTTCAATTTCCTGTATACGCTCTCCTCGCTGCTCTGGTCCGCAATCGTCAGGTTGATGCTGTATCCTCTCGAGGCGCCGGCCCCGGCCGCCCCTGAAATGAAGTCTCCGAAAATCGGATTGACCAATTCATTCCCGTTGCTCGACGATAGAACATGGCCAATGCTGTAGGACCTGCCCAACGCCAAAGCGCGCGCGCGCAGGTCGGGCTGGTATCCGTGAATTCGCGCGGCTTCGTTGACTTTCCGACGCGTTTTTTCGCTAACCTCGGGATAGCCGCTCAGCGCCCTGCTCACGGTTGTCGGGGACAAGCCCAGGAAATTCGAGAATTCTTTTAGGTTCATGTCATCAAGTTTGTAACCGCTTTCAATTCCTCCAACGATACTCCTGACCCGCTCGGCAGGTCAATACACGGCCGAATCGGCTGCAAATCGGGTATTTTTGGCATTGACTCCCGTCAATTTCTGTAAATCATGAGGGAAATTCAAAACGCTTTGAATAGGCTTGGGGTCTGTTCCGGATCCTGGAGAGCGCATCAATGGAGGATACCTGATGAAAAACATTCTAATTGCGAGCGCAGCTGTTCTGGCGCTTGGCGCGGGTGCTGCCACCGCTGAAAAACTCACCGTCTTCGGTCCATGGCTCGGGCCGGACCAGGATTCGGTCGAGGCCGTCCTGGCAGACTTTGCCGCACAGTCCGGACACGACGTCAGCTACGTCGGTTCGGACAGCTTCGAGCAACAGATCCTTGTCGACGCCGAAGCGGGCTCTGCGCCGAACATCGGCGTGTTCCCGCAGCCCGGCCTGGCGTCCGACATGGCTTCCCGTGGCTTCCTGGTCCCGTTGAAGGACGGAACGGGCGACTGGATCCGGGACAACTACGCCGCCGGCCAGTCGTGGGTTGACCTGGGCACCTATGCCGGCGCAGACGGCAACGACCACTTGTACGGCTTCTTCTACAAGGTCGATGTGAAATCCCTGGTCTGGTACGTCCCCGAGAACTTCGAAGACGCAGGCTACGAAGTGCCGTCCACCATGGAGGGCCTCAAGGCCCTGAGCGACCAGATCGTTGCAGAAGGCGGTACGCCCTGGTGCATTGGCCTGGGTTCAGGTGGCGCAACCGGCTGGCCCGCCACCGACTGGGTCGAAGACATGATGCTGCGCACCCAGTCCCCTGCCGACTATGACGCCTGGGTTTCAAACGATCTGAAATTCACAGACGCCAAGGTTGTCGGCGCGATCGAGGAGTTCGGCGCCTTCGCCCGTAACGACGCCTATGTTGCCGGTGGTGCCGGTACCGTTGCCTCGACCGATTTTCGCGACTCGCCGAAGGGCCTCTTCTCTTCGCCGCCGCAATGCTACATGCACCGCCAGGCATCGTTCATTCCGGCATTCTTCCCGGAAGGCACCGTTGTCGGTGAAGACGCGGACTTCTTCTACTTCCCGGCATACGAAGGCAAGGATCTGGGCCGGCCCGTTCTTGGCGCCGGTACGGTATGGACCATCACGAATGAAAACCAGGCCGCTCATGACTTGATCGCGTACCTGCAGGACCCGCGTGCACATGAGATCTGGATGGCGCGCAAGGGCTTCCTGACACCTCACAAGGGCGTAAATCCTGAAGCGTTCGGCGACCCGACGCTCAGAAAGATGAACGACATTCTGCTCAACGCAACGACGTTTCGCTTCGACGGATCCGACCTGATGCCAGGTGGAGTTGGCGCGGGGTCGTTCTGGACGGGCATGGTTGACTATGCCGGCGGCAAGTCCGCTGCAGATGTCGCTGCCGAAGTCCAGGCATCCTGGGATGCGCTGAAGTAGTCTGCAACGCTTTCGGGCGCTCCGGGTTCCCCGGGGCGCCCTCAAACGTGTCCTGTCTGCCACCAGCCGGCTGTTGGTCCCGATGTAGCCAAGGGAGAACCCCATGCACCCAGCAGTTCAAGGCCTGATCACGATCGTCATCGGTGTTGGCGGCTGCGTCGGCTACTTCTATTTTTCGAACCAGATCCTTGACAGGTTCATTTTCCCGCCTCGCGGCGACGATGCCGGGCGCAACATCAACCGCGCCAATATGGTTCGTCCCTGGCTGTTCCTGTTTCCCGCGATTTTCGCGCTGGGCCTTTACCTTGCCTACCCGGTGTTCGAGACGCTGCGTCTCTCGCTGACGGACCGGACCCAGGACGGGGCATTCGTGGGCCTTGCCAACTATGGCCAGATGTTCGGCGAGCCGAAGTTCTGGGAAGCCCTGCGCAACAACATGTTCTGGTTGATCGTCGTGCCGGCGACCTCGACCGCTTTCGGCCTTCTGGTCGCCCAGCTGACCGACCGCATCGCCTGGGGCAGCGCGGCGAAATCGGTGATCTTCATGCCGATGGCGATTTCCTTTGTCGGTGCTTCGGTGATCTTCAAGCTGATCTACGATGCACGTCCCGTCGAACAGGCCCAGATCGGCATTCTGAATGCAGTCTGGCTGCAATTCGAGGGAGGTCCCGGGTCGTTTCTCTTTCTGCGGCTCCTGCCGGCAATCATGCTTTTGAGCTTCGCGGCCATCGTGGCCTACGCGATTTATGTCGTCGCCTTGCGGTTGATCTCTGACCGACGTCAAAAAGGCCGGCTCGCGCAACTCGTCCAGATTGGCCTGTCCATTTTCGGTGCCTGGCTCGTGATCCTGGCGCTGATTAATTCCGTCCAGGTCTTTTCGGTGGAATACGCCTATGGCAAGCCGCAGCAATGGCTGACGCTGCCTTTCTGGAACAACTTCTTCCTGATGGTGGTGCTGATCTGGATCCAGACCGGCTTTGCAATGGTGATCCTGTCGGCGGCACTGCGCGGAATCCCGGAAGAAACGGTCGAAGCCGCTATCGTTGACGGGGCCAATCCGTTCCAGGTCTTCTTCCAGATCAAGGTGCCGCAGATCGTGTCAACAATCGTCGTGGTCTGGACGACGATCACGCTGACGGTTCTGAAGGTGTTCGACATCGTTTTCGCCATGACCAACGGCCAGTGGCAGACGCAGGTGCTGGCAAATTACATGTTCGACAAGCTGTTCCGTGCCAACGACTGGGGAGTCGGATCAGCCAGCGCGATCATCATCATGCTGCTGGTATCGCCGATCCTGATCTGGAACGTGGCCAACGCCCGGAAAGAGATGAGTTAGGCCGATGGACAATATCGCAGGCACCAAGTCGACACTCACCTGGGCCGTCCACATCTCGGTCGTGCTCCTCGTCGTTCTCTGGCTCTTCCCGACGGTTGGCCTGTTCGTGTCCTCCTTCCGGACCGCGGACCAGATTTCCGGCAGCGGCTGGTGGTCGTCAATGTTTGCCCAGGAACGGCAAAATCCCGCCATCCGCCTGGGCGGAGAAGAGGCACAGGAAGGCGACCTGTTCGTCATCTCCGGCAATCTTTTCGGCGGTTCCGAAGCCACCGTCAGCCTGTGGGGCACCTCGTCAAGGGCGCCGCAAGCTTTCCGTCCCGGGGAAACCTCGGAGCTTTCCAGGGACCGCACGGTCACCCTGGAAGTGAACGGCGATTTTCGCTTCACCGCCACCGAAAGCCAGGAAGGCAAGCGTTTGCCACGGGTCTTCACCACGGCAACCACGCCTCCGGATTTCACGCTGGCAAACTATGACAAGATGCTCTTTGACGAAAAAAACATTGAAGGCATGGCCAGGGCCTTCTTCAACACGTTGACCGTGACGATTCCGGCGACCGTCATCCCCATCGTCATCGCGGCCTTCGCGGCCTACGCCCTGGCGTGGATGGAATTCCCGGGCCGCGCACTCCTGATTGCCATGGTCGTGGGACTCCTGGTGGTGCCTCTTCAACTGGCCCTGATCCCGTTGCTGAAACTCCATCTGAATATCGGGATCGGCAAGGGCTATCTCGGGGTCTGGCTCGCACATACCGGCTTCGGGCTGCCATTGGCGGTCTATTTGCTCAGGAACTACATGGTCGGCCTTCCCAAGGACATCATCGAAAATGCCAAGGTTGACGGCGCCACGGACTTCCAGATCTTCGCCAGGATCATCCTGCCGCTCAGTTTTCCAGCGCTCGCCTCTTTCGCGATCTTCCAGTTCCTTTGGACCTGGAACGACTTGCTGGTCGCCAAAGTGTTCCTGATTGACGCGACCGGCGAAACCACGGTGATGACAAACCAGATCGTGGAGCTGCTTGGCACCCGGGGAGGCAACTGGGAAATCCTCGCAACGGCCGCATTCGTTTCGATCGCCATTCCGTTGGTGGTTTTCTTTGCGATGCAGCGCTACCTGGTGCGCGGTTTGCTCGCCGGTTCCGTCAAATAGACGTCCCGACCGATGAACGTGCAGATCCAGACATCCGGTACCTTCGACAACAAGTCCGATCCCGACTGGTGGCGCGGCGCGGTCATCTACCAGGTCTATCCGCGCTCATTCCAGGATTCCAACGGTGACGGGATCGGCGATCTGGCCGGCATAATCGAACGCCTTCCCTACATCGCCTCGCTCGGCGTCGACGCGCTTTGGATCTCGCCGTTCTTCACATCGCCAATGAAGGACTTCGGCTATGATGTCAGCAATTATCGTGACGTCGATCCGATGTTCGGGACATTGGGCGATTTCGACAGGTTGTTGACCCGCGCGCATGAATTGGGCTTACGCGTCATGATCGACCTGGTGCTGTCGCACACTTCCGACCAGCACCTGTGGTTCGCGGAAAGCCGAAAGAACGCATCGGGCCCGAAATCCGACTGGTACGTCTGGGCCGACCCGAAACCGGATGGAACCCCGCCCAACAACTGGCTGTCGGTATTCGGCGGCTCGGCCTGGCATTGGGAAAGCCGGCGTCAGCAGTACTACCTGCACAACTTCCTGACCGCGCAGCCGGACCTTAATTTTCACAACACCGAAGTTCAGAATGAGCTGCTTGATATTGCCCGCTTCTGGCTCGATCGTGGCGTCGATGGTTTCCGGCTGGATACGATCAACTTTTACATGCACGACAAAGCCCTGCGTGACAACCCGCCCCTGCCATCTGACCTGCGAAACGCCATCGTCGCCCCCCGGGTTAACCCTTACAACCATCAGGACCACCTCTACGACAAGAACCACCCCGGCAACCTGGCCTTTCTGCGACGGCTTCGCGCAGTCATGGAACCGTACGGAGCAGCCGCGGTCGGCGAGGTCGGCGATGCCCGAAAGGGGCTGGAAATCATGGCCCAGTACACTGCCGGTGACGACCTCATGCACATGTGCTACGCATTCGAGCTCCTCGCCAACGATTGTCCCACGGCGGAAGACGTTTTGTCGATCATGACAAGGTTGGACAAGGTGGCATCGGACAGCTGGCCCTGCTGGGCTTTTTCCAACCACGACACCGTGCGCCATGCGACCCGCTGGAATATGCCCCTGGAGGGGTTGAAGACCATGACCACGCTGATGATGTGTTGGCGTGGATCGGCCTGCATTTACCAGGGCGAGGAACTGGGTCTGACGGAAGCTGATGTGGCGTTCGAAGACCTGAAAGACCCCTACGGCATTGAATTCTGGCCGGGCTTCAAGGGACGCGATGGTTGCCGAACCCCTATGGTCTGGGAAATACAGGATGAATTTGCAGGCTTCGGCAGTACCAAACCCTGGTTGCCGGTCAGCCCGGCGCAGGTTGAAAAGGCGGTGGACAGACAGGAAGAAGATCCCGAGGCAATTCTGCACCACTACCGGCACGCCATCGCATTCCGCCGAAAACACCCGACCCTGAAAACGGGCAGACAGGTTGGAATGGCAGTGAAGGACGGCGTTTTGTCCTTCACGCGCATCGGGAGCGGAAAGGATATCTTCTGCGCATTCAACCTTGCGGACGAAACGAACCCGGTTGAACTTCCTGAAGGGGAATGGACCCCTCTCGGTGCCGAACTCGGAGCGGTTTCAGAATTTTCCGGAAAGCGCCTGGCCCTCGGGCCCTGGCAACTCGTGATAGCGGCAAAGCCCTGAGGATTGGACAGATGGCTGATCTCAAACTGACGAATATCGACAAGACCTACGGCGCAAGTGTAAACGTTCTGAAAGATATCAATCTCGAAATCGAAAAAGGCGAATTGATCGTCTTTGTCGGGCCTTCGGGTTGCGGAAAATCCACACTCCTGCGCATGATCGCCGGGCTTGAAAAAATCACCGGCGGGACCTTGGAAATTGATGGCCAGATCGTCAATGACGTACCGCCAGCCCAGCGTGGTATCGCGATGGTGTTTCAATCCTATGCGCTTTACCCGCACATGACCGTGCGCGACAACATGGCTTTCGCGCTGAAAATCGCAAAGAAATCCAGGCAGGAAATCGATGCGACGATCGAAAATGCGGCCCGGATTCTTCAACTTGAACCCTTCCTGGATCGCCTGCCGAAAGCCCTGTCGGGCGGCCAGCGCCAGCGCGTCGCCATTGGCCGGTCCATCGTCCGCGATCCGAAAGTCTATCTTTTCGACGAGCCGTTGTCGAACCTCGATGCGGGGCTCCGCGTTGCAACGCGGATCGAGATTGCCCAGCTCAAGGAAAGCATGCCCGACTCAACCATGATTTACGTAACGCATGACCAGGTCGAGGCAATGACGCTCGCCAGTCGTATCGTCGTGCTTGCAAACCGCGGCATCGCCCAAGTCGGCACACCGCTGGAACTCTATGAAAGGCCCGAGAACGAATTCGTGGCGCAATTCATAGGTTCCCCTTCAATGAACCTGATGCCCGGAAAAATTGTTTCCACGGGAACGGAGACCGTCGTCGAGCTGGATGGCGGCGGCAAGGCGCGTACTTCCGTTTCGACGGGAGACGACTTGCAGGGCGCGGACGTCAATGTCGGGATTCGGCCGGAAGATTTCGAACTGGCTGAAGACGAACATTGTTATTCGGGCAAGGTCGCGATTACGGAAGCACTGGGAGAGGTAACCCTGTTGTATTTTGAGCAAAAGGAACGCGACGTACCGATTATTGCGAAATTGCCGGGCATTCACCGCGAGATCCGGGGCGAAATTGTCAAACTGTCAGCCCGGCGAGACAAGATCCACCTGTTCAAGGAAGGACGTTCGTTGCTTAAAAGGTAGGCCAGTCCGACGATGCCGGAAACAGGCTGCCGCTCCGTTCGAAATCGTCGGGATCGAGAAGCCGTGACCACACGCCCGTCAGCGGCGTGATCTCCATTGCGGCTCTAAACCCACCTGCACGCACATCTCCGAGAACGCCGGAGCCAGGCCTGATCCGAGCGGAGGAATCGCTCAACCGCACCGCATGAGGACAACCGGTTCGGACACCTGCGGATTCCACGGCCCAACTCCTTCATGAGGGTAACGAAAGACCGCCCCTCGCAACCGATGCGTTCTCTCATGGGCGCCGGGCTTCAGGACCTCTTGCGGATGCCTTGCAGGATCTCTCAAGTGACCCGATCGCCTTTCCCAACAGTGCCCTGTTCGCGCCGACAGCGGCCTTGAAATCGTGTTTGGCCATGACGTTTCGGTTGGCTTGCACGCAATCACTGGTTCGCCATGACCCCTCTCTCTCGACGTCACTCGAGTTTTGCAGAAGATTTCCCTTGCAACCAGAATGACGCTCCCGGCAATTCGACCCGGGCGTGTTCGTCACGGCGCAACGGCCCATGGGCAAATTCACCGCCCGACGCGGGACCAGGATCGCGAATGAAGAATACCGTTCGATACGGAACCATTGGCTGAGGATTGATGGGACAGGAACACAACTGAAACGTTTCCCTACTACACCGGGCTGAAATTGCCGCAGTTTTGGCCCGGAACCGGCAATGTCGGCCAGAACGAAAGCACTGGTGCCAAATGCGGCGATCGCCGAATCTCTGGCGAAGTTGATCAGGCACCCTGAACTCGACGCCATTCTGATCGCCTCTCAAAGCCACCTTCACCTGGATCAACTCGAAGCGGTCAGCAGAATGAAACCGGTACCGGTGATCGTCGAGAAACCGCTGTTCACCTCTCCGGAGCAGCAGGCCGGGGCACGGCGGGTCTCGGAGAGAGCCGCATCCCCCGTCTGGGTCGCGATGGAATGCCGCTACATGCCTCCGATTGCCAAGTTCCTCAAAAGGATGAACGCCACGACCGGTGGCGCGAAAATGCTGAGCATTCGTGAGCACAGGTTTCCGTTCCTGCCCAAGGTGGGAAGCTGGAACCGGCCTTCCTGCCTGACCGGAGGAACGCTGGTCGCGAAATGCTGCCATTTCTTCGACCTGATGCGCCATGCAATCGGCGACCAGCCAATCCGCGTCATGGCCTCCGCCGGGCGGGACGTCAATCATTTGACCGAATCCGTCGGTGGCTACCCCTCGGACTTCCACGACAACGCGTTCGTCATTGTCGATTTCGACAGCGGAGTCCGCGCGATGCTTGACCTGAGCATTTTTCCGAAGGTTCGCGGTTCCAGGAGGAAATCACCGCGGCCGGCCCCGACGGACGCATCAACGTCTTCATTCCCGGCCCGACGCGTTTCTGACCAGACCACCTGGGGGCGCCACCCGATCTCGAGAATTGTCGTCAGCCCGAGATCACGCCTGGATCAGAAAGAGCATGACATTCCGATCGATCCCATCCTTCTCGAGTCAGGTGACCACAACGGGGCAACGAATTTCCAGCAATGCCTGTTCCTGGAGACCGTGCTGCCGGGGCGCGAACCGGAAGTCATCATGACCTCCGGGGTCGAAGCGGCGAGGATGGGCTACGCAGCGCGACTCTCGGCGGTACGCGCCAGGTTGTGGATCTCTGAATTCGCACCCGGGGGATCCGGGGAATTCATGCGGCTCAGGTAACGGTCATGAACGGGTCATGCCGGCCCACCCCGAGCTTTCCGGGACGGTTCATTCCTGCCCCTTGGCGTCGAACTTGAACCGGAGATCTTCCGAGACCAGGTTACCTGACGCTTTTTGGGACAGGTCGATCTCCGGGTCGGTACGCTATCCCGTCCCTTCGGCTTGACCAGGTGCAAACGCCTTCGGGACAGGACCGGCTGACGGGATTTCGTCTTCAGGCACAATCCAGGGTTCCTTGAGCGCCGCTTTGCGCCATTCCACAAACGCCGGATGCGTCAGGACGGCCCTGCAATAGGATTCACAGGTCCTGTCGACCTCAACCCCGTAGGTGTCGAGCCGTGTCGCCACGGGGGCAAACATGGCGTCCGCAGCCCCGAAGGCGCCAAAGAGAAAATCCCCTCCGGACCCAAACCGGTAACGGCAATCACGCCAGATCTCGCATATTCTTGCAACGTCCCCGTCAACACCCGGGCCTCTTCCCTTCCCCTTGAGGTCCTGGCGGCGGAGGTTCATGGGCATGGAATTGCGAATCGCCGAAAAACCGGCGTGCATTTCGTTCGATACCGAACGCGCCATTGCACGGGCTTCACGATCCGGCGGCCATAGTCCCGCACCGGGGGCCAGTTCGTGGACGTACTCGAGTATCGCCATGCTCTCCCAGACGGTCGTTTCGCCGTGAACCAGAACCGGAACCCGCCGCGAAGGAGAAACGTCCGCGACAGTCTGTTGAAAGTTCTCGTCATCCAGTCGGACCAGTTTTTCATCGAAAGGAAGTCCCGCATGTTTCAATGCCAGCCAGGGACGGAGCGACCAGGTTGAATAGTTCTTGTTGCCGATTATCAGCGTGAGCTGGGCCATTCCCAATTCCTCGTGGTTCCGATTGGCGACGCCGGCCTGCATCCCGACATGAATCCACCAACTGACGGTGGTCAAGACCTACGTTGCCCGCGGTCCCATGAATTTCCCGGTACGCGCATGCAAACGGTTGTCGCCTTGCACCCACCATGTTCTCGGCGACATGCTGCGCAGGTCTGCCGGTTCCCATTTTTGACGCAGGCAGGTACAGTCCTCTCGAAAAACGTGCAAACTGTGATCAAGGACGAAAGGTCCCATCCGGTAGACGGGAATCGCGATGACACGAGTGTTGATTATTGGTGGCGGCGGCATGATCGGCCAGAAGGTTGCACACCGCCTGAACGAAAAAGGCCTGGTTGGTCGGCCCGTAACCGATTTGACGCTTTTTGACCTTCGGTTTCCGGCTGACGGGGCACAATGTACGCATCGCATCGTCGGCAACCTGACCGACAGGGATTCCATCGATTCCCTGGTGGCGAAGCGACCCGACGTCATCATGCACCTCGCCGCGATCGTTTCCAGCGACGCGGAGCGGAATTTTCACAAGGGATGGCAGGTCAACCTCTTCGCCTTGTGGACCCTGCTTGACTCACTCAGAATCGAACATGTGGCAAGTTCCGGCCGATATCGGCCCAGGCTGATTTTTGCTTCTTCCGCCGCGGCGTTCGGCCCTCCATTTGACGGGCCCGTCAGCGACCAGTTCATTTGCGAGCCCCGTACATCCTACGGTGCACAAAAAGTCGCAGCAGAACTGATCGTCAGCGATTTCGGCAGAAAGGGATTCGTTGACGGTGTGTCGCTGCGATTGCCGACGATTTGCGTCAGGCCCGGCTTGCCGAACGCCGCCGCGTCGTCCTGCTTCTCCGACATCATTCGAGAACCACTCAACGGTCGAGAGGCCGTCTTGCCTATCGCCAAAACCGTCAGGCACATGCTCGCATCGCCGCGTTCAGCCGCAGGGTTCTTCGTCCATGCCGCTGAACTGGATCTCGCAAGGCTTGAGGGCAGGCGCGTTCTGAACATGCCGTCGCTGTCCTGCTCCATCGGTGATCAGATCGAGGCGCTTCGAGACATTGCCGGCAACGATATCGTCGAATTGATTCGGGAGGTGCCCGATCCGTTCATCGAATCGATCGTCTCCAACTGGGCTACTGAATTCTCGACCGAGCGTGCTGACAGTCTCGGATTTAGGGCCGAGGACGATTTTCGCCAGATCATCCAGGCTTACATTGAAGACGACCTGCCGATTGCGGCACGCTGATTCGACCGTCATCGTCGTGGACATGGATGGAGCGATGCCGGTTTGGGAATCGATGAACATCGGCTGTTACGGCCAGCGACTCCGGCGACTTCTGCGTCCGTTTGCATTGAAGTTGCGGTTTTTCTAGAATCTGCCCGGCAGCTGCCGGGTTCGTTGGCAGTACTTCGGCCCCGGCAAGTCCATACGCGATCCCGGATGGATGCGGAATTGACTTTTGCGATTCCGGGTTGCAGATGTCCCAACGTTCTGTCGAACGTGGTCGCCAGAGGTTTGGCAGGAGGTAGGCACGTGAAACAAGGAATTATGCAATTGGTCATGGCTACAGCCATTGGAGCAGCCGCCACGATGTCCGAGGCGGCCAATGACGAGAACGTGCTTGTCATTGAGGTAGCCGGGGCAACCACTGGAACCGTCGAAGTGGAACTCCTGCCGGAGCACGCTCCAAATCACGTCTCCCGAATCAAGTACCTTGCAAGCGAAGGCCAATACGACAATGTCGTCTTCCACCGGGTCATCGAAGGGTTCATGGCACAGACGGGTGACGTGAAGTTCGGCGTGCGGGGAAGCAACGATGGTTCTCGCGCCGGACGCGGCGGTTCGGCCGAACCGAACCTCGAAGCCGAATTCTCCGACGTGCCGTACACGCGCGGGGTAGTCGGCATGGCGCGCGCGGCCCATCCGGACAGCGCCAATTCGCAGTTTTTCATCATGTTTGCGGATGCCCCGCACCTGAACGGTCAATACACGGTCTTTGGCCGTGTCATTTCCGGCATGGATGTGGTCGACCAGATCAAGAAGGGGAATTCCGCCCGGGGCGGGGCGGTGGGCGACCCCGATTACATGTCCCAAGTCTACATCAAGTCGTCAGGTCCGCGCCGCTAACTTCGCTTCGCCGACGGCACGGCATCGGCACCTGGAAGATGTTGATATCTTCCCGGTTCCTGTCGTCATGAGCAACCTGTGCGGGTAATTGGTCCTTGAATCTCTGTCAGGGAGGCGGGTTCGGCGCCAGGTTCGTGCAGACCGGAAGTTCCCGGTCAATCGGCAAGGTGACTCGACGACCGTTGCGTGCAGCCTCGTAGATTGCGCTTGCAGGTTACATTGAACGCACACCGTCACCGGGAGACGGCAGCGCGCAATCGATTCCGCCGCGTCGATCAGCGACCGCGCCGAACAATTCCGCGTAACTGCTTTTCAGGTGAGAACGGTCGACCTCGTCACCGATCCGGTCCACCCGCACACCGCTCTTCCGGCTTCGCGCCACGAGGCTCCAGCCGGTTTCCCCGGGTGCATAGGAACAGTTCCCGCTTTCGGCCGGTTATCTTTCAAAGACGAAGCGAAACCGAGACGTAATTCCCTGCGGGCCAAGGGTTACGGATGGCGTTACCAGTCCGCCTGAAGCCGTTTTCGTCCTGAACACCGCGCAATCCTCGGTCTCGATCGCATTGGCCCCGGTGTCGAGGGCAGCCGACACTTCCGTAACGAGCCCCAATGTCTCCATGACAAGCTCATGTGGGTGGATCGCGTGGTCCAGGACCATTCCGGCGAACCTCCCCGCCCACGTTCCTCGCCAGGGATTCCGGCAATTGTCCTCTCCGCGGTCCCAATGGGTTTCGAGAGTTCCGACCAATGGCTTGCCCAGCAAACCCTCGGACTCCAGACGTTGAAGCGCCGCAACGCCGGTTCCGAAGCGATACTGGAAAACCGGAACCCAAATCTGCCACGGTCCACCGCCACGTCTCTCACCCGACGTCGATCAGGCACCCCGCGACGGGCTTTTCGCAAATGGCGTGCTTGCCGGCCCGGACCGCGTCCAGCGAAACGGAAACATGCAGTGCCGGCGGCAGGCAGATATCGACGATATCGATTGCGGGATCGGCCCGAACAGATGCGAGATCACCTGTTGCACGCGCGCCGGTTTGCGAATCCGGAATCAATGTCGCAGATGCTTGCGAGCTGAAATCGATCCGGAAGCGCCAGATATCCATCCAGGTGTTCGGCACCAATGCGCCCGCCGGGAATGGCGCCGGCGGTTGCGGAGCATTGTCTTTCCCTGGCGATCAACCTCGGTCGCGGCTTTTCAGACGCGGACCGCCTGTTTCGAGAGCATCGCGAGACGTACGGGATTGCAGGAAATCGTTGCGCCTACACGCTCTACGGAGCTGCTGCCGGCCTGGCCGGATTCGGCAATCTCAGTCGATCACTGGCACCGCTGCTCGGGCCATTCGGTTGCACCATCTCGGCCTATGATCCGAGGTTGCCGGAATCTGAACTCCGGAAGCATCGGGTTCTTCCGGCTTCGCTTGGTGGCATCATCGGTTAAAGCCGATTCCTGTTCCTGCTCGCAGGCGTGACAACGGAGTACACGGGAATCCCGGATCGAGAGGTGTTGTCCCGAATCCAGGATGATGCCAGCGTTATCCTCGCGAGTCGGGCCGAGATCACGGATTTCGACGCGTTTCTCGCAATCGCGTCAGGCGGGCGGTTACGTGCAGTGGTCGATGTCTTTCCGGAGGACCCGGTTCCGTCATCTTCGGTCGTACGAACCATTCCGAATGTGCTGTTCACCGCCCATCTCGCCGGGGGTCACGATGCATCCTATGCCCGGATCCAGGATATGATGATCGAAGACATTTCCAGAATCCCCCGGGGCCAGCCTTGCCGTGCCATGCTGCGCGCTGATCCGAACCGCGCGGGACAGATTCGAAGCCGGCAGGTCGCCGGATCCTCTTCCCCCGGGATCATTCAGACGAGGACCTGGACGATGCCTTCCCGCACGCGCGCTTCAATCATACGCAGGTTTCGCCGGGCGGGAAGCGCCTTGGCCTCCCCCGTTCGGGCGTCGAACAGGCCCTGGTGTAACGGACATTCGATGTATTTCCCGTCGAAGTAGCCGTCGCAGAGATTCGCGGCTCCGTGCGTACATCGGGCGAGGCTGACGAAAATCCCGTCCACCGTGTCGTAAACGGCAAGCTCCCGTGAGCCTAATTGTACGGGCGTGACATCTCCAGCTTCCAGTTCGGCGACGGCAATGATGTCCGTCCAGCTACGCTGCCTGTTCACGCTTCGTCGACCGCCCTCGTGCCGAGCCGGGGTTTCCGGCCAATGATCTGCGAAAGTATGTCAATGTGGGCGCCCAGGTATCCGCGTTCCTCCACATGCACGTATCCCCGCAATTTCCTGTGGAGTTCGGGGAGCGCATGGAACGGAACCGATGAGGCATAGTGGTGCTCGGCATGATAGTTCATGTTCCAGCAAAGGAAACGCATCGGGCGCGAAACCAGGTTGGTGCGCGTGTTCACCTTCATGTCCCTGACGTTGGGCCGTCCGACATGTTCGGTCATCCTGATGGCGCGCATCACCGGTTCACCCATGAACAACGGCAACCACCAGTACCAGAGGACACCCCAGAAATCGAAGACCGCGCTCAATGCAAGGATGGCTGCATAGGCCATCGCCATGACCCTGGCCTCGACAACGATCGAGACGCGGTCTTCCCTGGGAATGAACTTCTTTTCGGCCTCCGAAAACCGGCCAAGAATGTGCCGGCTGAATTCCAGGAATCTGTAGCCCCAAAACGGCACCGAAGACACGAATGACAGATACGTTCCGAGTGATATCGGAAGTTCAATCAGCTCGGGATCCTTGCCATGCAGCTGGGTGTACGTGTGATGGTCACAATGTTCGTACCGGAAGAACCTGTTCGGCAGTATGATGGCGAAGCCACAGATATTCCCGAGTATCTCGTTCAGTGATCGGGTCCTGAAGGCCGTGTAATGAACACACTCATGCTGCAGTGCAAAGAGATGGACCCAGACCACGCCATGCAGGAACATTGCGGGGATCACCCACCAGCTCCCCATTGAGAACCAGACCAGGAAACCCGTACACGTGAGGACGGCGACGAACATTGCAAGGTGCAGCAGGCCAGGAAAATTGGAACGCCGCATGAGCAGCTTGAGTTCGCGCCGGCTGAGCGCGCCTTCCTTCAATGCCTGCGTGATTGGTGTCAGGACCTCTTGTTCCATCTTCCCTTTCTGTCCGAATGTCGATGATTGGCGGGAATCATTACCAGTGAATCCGACTCAATACAACTGACGTGAATTCCGGGCAGCAATTCTCAATATGACATTTCTGTTTTCCTGACCTCTGGATAGTCGGTTTTTCGAGGGTTTTCGGGAAGCCACGGCGGGCGCGGCGGAACTTGCACGGAGGCCCGTCTCAGGGAGGGATTTCGACTTCTCCGGCGAGCACCTGCATCAGGCGCTTCCAGTCGTCGAACACGAACCTGGCGGTCAGGACCTGCAGGTTCCGGAACATCCAGTCGCGTGTGCCGCAGACCGTCCGGGCCTTCTGCCAGTGCTTTTCCGCGAGGTCGCAGGCGGTATGGAGCGCGAAGGCCAGGAGGTTCAGGACAAGGAGCACGGAGGCAAGGTTCTTCTCTCCATGGCCGAAGTTCCGGTCGAGGTTGTAGCCGAGTTTTTTCAGAACGTTGAACTCGGCGTTCTCCACCCGCCATCGGGAGCGTCCGCAGGCGACGATGTCGGCGACATTCGCCCTGCTGACCGGCAGGTCGGTGACGAAGGCGGTTCTGTAGGTCACCTTTTTCGCGGCCATGTCGTGGATCTCGAGGCAGACCCATGTCACCGGCATGGCCGCTTCGCCGCCACGGATCCGAAGCTCCGGCTGCCAGCTGTAGCTGTACCTGTACTTCTTCGGCTTCCTGATGCCGCGCGTCACCCTCTTGACGAGGATTTGCGGATGGCAGCGGTCGAGCTCCTCATACAAGGTCTTGTGGCTCGACCTCTTGGCCGTCAAGATGAAGTTGCCGCCCGTCGCCCGGATGGCCTCGCAGACCGGTTGACAGGCGTAGAGATCGTCGCCGAGATACACGGGTTCGAGGTCTTTCAGACGCGGACCGATGCGCTGCAACCAGCGCTTGACGGCATTGCGTTCGCAGTCCTGCTTCTTCGACCCGTCCTGCGGCCTGATGATCTCCACCGGCAACGGCACCGCCGCGACCTGTCCGGGACCGACGATGGCGGCACCGAGGACCGTGTGGTAGTTCTCGACCATCTCGTCATCGGTTCCCTTGTTGTGTGTCCGGCTCGAGCAGTTCGGGCAACTGATCCTGTAGGAGTTGAAGTATTCCGTACCGTCGAGGGCGATCAGGGTCTTGTGATTGAGGCCGCTGCGGCGGCTGCGCAGCGCGGCCAGGGCGCCGCGATTGTTGAGGTCCCTGGCGACGTCGATGAAGACCGGGTCGAAGTGTTCCGGCGGCACCGGGTCGAGGAGGTTCCTTATCTGGTTGTCGGAGGGGATCTTCTTCATTCCGAAGAGGGTGAGGCAATTCGAGAGGCCGCGGCGTTCGGCGAGCAGCTTCTGATGGGCGAGAAAGGAGGGCGACTTGGTGAAGAACACGGAGAAGGCCGCCATGCCGGCGTCGATCATGGAATACTGACAGTTCTTGCCGCTGCGCAGGTCGAGCATGTTGGCGCAGCATTCCCGCAGGCGGGCGAGATATCTGCCGAGCAGCTTCATGGGGAGGGAGGAATCACGGAATTGCCGCGAGGTGAATCCCTGTGAGGCGGAATTGCGGAAAAAATCGTTGAAAATCAACGAGTGTTGCATTTTCGAATCACTTCCGGCCCCCGGGAGGGTCGGCACGACGCAACGAAAATAATTCACCGCGTGAAATAAAATAACGCGATTACAACACTTTATATGTCAAAAAATCCAAATTGAGAACTGCTGAATTCCGGGTCGCGCATCATATTGTGTCGCGTTGCCGTGGGCGCAGCATGGTCCGAACTCCGGGTTCGCACGTCCGTGGGTCCCGTCGGATCTCTTCCTGTTCCGAACGGCGTCGGACGAGCCGGCTTCCGGCATTTCGAGCCTTCGCCCGCCGCAGTAAAATTCAGCGAAGAGCGTCCCAGGAATCGTTCACCAGGTCGTCACTGCACGTCCCTTCCACCAGGAATCGCACAATGTTTTCCGCACAGCACATCGACATACGCTGCGCGCTTTCAGGGGTTACGCCCGCAATGTGCGGAGACAGCACGATACCGTTGCAGTGCGCCACGACAGAGGACGCTTCGTGCGGTTCTTCGGCAAATGTGTCGAGGCCTGCACCGAAGAGGTGACCCGAATCGATTGCGCAACCAGCGCTTCTTCGTCGAAAATCCCGCCACGGGCGGTATTGAGCAGGATGGCGCCCCGTTTCATGAGTGCGAGCGCCGCCGCGTCGATCATGTTCCGCGTGGCGTCCGTCAGCGGAACGTGAAGGCTCACGACGTCGCTTTCTTCCAGCGGCCCGCCCAAGGTAGTGCTTTGCGCGACTTGCTGTGGAAACGGGCGGATCGTTTTCGGATCAACCGCGATGACGCGCATTCCGAAAGCTGAGGCAAGTGTGGCAACACGCTCGCCGATTGCCCCGGACGTTCCGTCTCCCCTGCCCCCGGGGTTTCGGGCATCAGCAATTTGCACTGCAAGGGCATGTTCAACCGCTGGCCGGATCTGAAGGAAACAGCCTTTGCCCACAGCTGGGGCGGGACCATGGCATTTGCCTGGAAAGATGGCGCGATTTTCGGCGAATACGCCCCGGGTCTTTTCGCCGTGCTGACCAACGACGTTTCTCCCTTGACCCGTGCCGCCGCCGCGGGGCGCCTGCTGGCCGATTTCATGGAAGGAGAAAACAGCGACCTTCTGAGCCTGCAGCTGGGAATTCCCGGCGCCAGCCGCCTTCCGCCGCGGCCAATCCTGGACATCGGCATCGCCATTCGGCGCGGATTGCTGCATGCTGCGGCACACAAGGAGTTTTGATTTCGAATTCTGTTGAACTGCCGCCTTCCGGCTGCCGGCACGTGACCGGCGCGTCGAACGGCTCCAGGGCAATTCAGGTGTCTGGCATGCTGTGCGTGTGACGGGAAACCAGCTTTTCCCGCCACCAAACGAACCTTGTGCCGAAGGTCCGACCGCAAGGGCGAAAATACCACAAACTGCAGCATAGTCTATCGACTTTTTCCCGGAATTCCGTGGCGGCGCCAGAGTCCGCCGATACTCTGCGCCGCCACCCGCGAGGCGATGAGGAGCGAAATCAACAATCCTGTCGTGACAGCGGCCGCGACACCGTACCAGACGCCGGTTTCGTTGAACTGAAGCACCCCGACGAACAGCCAGACAAAGAATGCAATGCCGAACGCCTGCCGGTAGAGTCCGATCCAGACGGTCCAGACGGGGCGTTTGAGTGCCTGGAGGAATGCGTTGATTGCGAAAAGCATCATGTAGACCGGAAGAATGAAACTCTCGACCCTGAGATACGCAAGACCGACTCGGATCACCTCCGGATCGTCGGTGAAATGCCCGAGCACCGGGCGTCCCAGAATCCAGATGACCGGGAATGCGGCAGCCGTCATGATGAAGCCGATCTTCCAGCAGTGAAAGAGCGATTCGCGCACGCGGTCATGGTCACCGGCGCCAAAGGCCTGCGCCGCGATCGGCAGCAATGCCCCGGTAGTACCGAGAACCGGCAACAGCAGGATCTGTTCGAGCCTGATGGCAATTCCGAAACCGGCAATCGCGTGTTCGCCGAAGCCCTTGAGGACGAACTGGACGACGAAACCCGACAGCATCATGATCAGGATGGCGAATGCGGATGGCAGCGTCTGGGTGAAGATTTCCCGAAACTCGGCGGTGCGCGGCCGGAAGTGTCGCTGCCGTATTCGGGAAAGTGTGTCGAGTTTAAGCAATTTCCAGAGCAGGTAGGCCATGACGCCGGTCTGGCTCAGTACTGTGGATGCAGCCAGTCCGTCGAAACCGATCCCGCTCCATAGTCCCGGAATGCCGAAGATCAGAAGCGGGTTCAGAAGGATGTTGGCAAAGAACGCGGCAATCAGGGCGCGTTGCATCGAGCGCCCGTCACCGTGCGCCTGAAGGACGCCATGGCATGCATAGGCGACCATGAAGCCGGGCAGCGCCAGGGACAGGAGCAGATAATAACGCGTCCCGGCATCGCGGTAATGACCGGGCTCCGAGACAAGCGCGATCAGTGCCGGACCATACAAGGCGCCGATGACCAGGAAGACCAGCGCAGCCACGGTTCCGAACGTGATGCCCTGGGCCGAGAGGCGGCGGGCGGTACGCCGGTCCTTCCGGCCAAGTGCGACTCCCACAATGGCTCCCATTGCCGCACCGAGGCCGAACCCGACAGACAGCGCAATGTAGAAGGCCTGAAAACCGAGCGAGATACCAGCCTGTGCGCTGGTCGAAAGGAGGCCGGCGAAGAACATGTCGACGACGTTGTAAAGCGTGTTGAAGAGCATCCCGATTGCGGCGGGGACAGCAAGCGAGCGAAGGTGTGAACTGATCGGACCTACCGTCAGGTCGCTGGTGAGTTCACGTGCCATCTGAGATCATTCGGGGGCATTCAAGCTGGACGGACGGAAACACGAATACGGAGATCTGCATCCCTGTGAAACCGTGGCCGCACAAGGTGTACACGCTTCGTCTTTCGCCACCAGGCAGGTTTCACCGCTGCCGGAAACGAAAATGGATCGCCCGGTTCGCTAACGCATGCGTGAACACGACGGCAAGGTCGGCGCGCGCCCGGCGGAAAAGCCGTCGAACGTGGATTTCCCGCGCTTCGGCGAACAATGCAATCGTGGCAATGCCCGGGTTTACCGGCCCGGGTTCGGTTCCGGTTTCCTTCACGGCTGAACAGTACGCAAGTACCGCCGGCGGCCGGGCGGACTGGCGGCATTTGCGCCATCGCCTTGTCCTGGATCGTCCTTCGGTCTGATCGAACTCCATGCCGGGCCTTTTCCATGCCGTGGCGCGGCGACGTGCCTTTTCGAACCAGCCGAGTCCGTTGGGCACCCGGTTTCGCTGCCGAAATACCAGGTGACCTGGTTGATCTCCGGGAACTCACCGTCGTCCCGGCCGGCGTCGCGAGGCAAGCGGGCACGGCACCCTCCGATTACGCTCGGGCGGAGTGTCAGACCCTCGGCATATCGGAATGCCGCAAACCCGCGTCCTTCAAACACATGATCGGGAAGACGTTCCGCCAGCGCAGTTTCGGTCTGGCCCTCCCGCTCGATGTCACCAAAGGAATTTTTGGCGATCACCCGGTGATTTGCATCGTAATGGGCACTTTCGTTCAGCATCAAGGACACGCAGGAACCGACAACCTGTGAATTCGCAAAACGGTTCTGATGATCTTCACGTGGTATCACCCTCTATCCATGACAAAGCCAATCGATATATTGTTCCGACGCGCTGCCAAATCGGCCTTTCCGGCTCTTGGACTTGGTCAGACCGGATTTCAAGGCATTCCTGACCCGGTTCGAGACCTTCTGGGTTCAATTCAATGATATTTCTGGGTAATTTCGCGCGAATCCGAAGGACAATCAGTTTCAAGCAAGCCGGGCTTGACGTTCAGGCATTCTTTTCGCAACATTTTCGCAATCGTAGTTGAAGCGTTTCGACCGAACCTCCAACTCAATTCAACCACAGGAGGACAGTGAAGTGAAATTCAAAACCGCAGTGATGTCGGTTGCGGCAGGTATGGTCGCATCCAGCATGGCGTTGGCCCAGACGGAGCTGACTGTTTATACGGCGTTTGAAGCCGAAGACCTGAAGCGATACGCAGACCAGTTCAATGAAGATTATCCCGACATCGAGATCAACTGGGTCCGGGATTCGACTGGTATTGTGACCGCAAAACTCTTGGCTGAGAAAAACAACCCGCAGGCCGATGTGATCTGGGGATTGGCAGCGACCTCGCTTCTTCTGATGAAGAGCGAAGGTATGTTGGAACCCTACGCACCGGTTGGAGTGGAGCGCCTGGATTCAAAATTCGTCGACGGTGACAATCCGCCGTCATGGGTTGGCCTTGATGCCTGGGTGGCCACGATTTGTTACAATACGGTTGAGGCCGGGAACCACAACTTGCCTGTTCCTTCGTCCTGGAACGATCTTCTGGATCCGGCCTACGAAGGGCACGTCATCATGCCAAACCCGAACTCCTCGGGAACAGGTTTCCTTGATGTATCCAGCTGGCTTCAAATGTTCGGCGAACAGGGCGGATGGGAATTCATGGACGGTCTGCACAAGAACATCGCGCGTTACACGCATTCGGGGTCAAAACCGTGCAAACTTGCTGCAGCAGGAGAAATTCCGATCGGCATTTCGTTCGCATTTCGCGGCGCCAAGTCAAAGGCGGCAGGTGCGCCACTGGAGTTGATCGTGCCGAGCGAAGGCGTCGGCTGGGACATGGAGGCAGCTGGCATCATTGCTGGTACCGATAACCTCGAGGCAGCCAAGGCTCTCCTCGACTGGTCCGTTACCGACAAGGCGATGGCTGCGTATAACGTGGGCTACGCAGTACTGGCCATTCCCGAACTTGCGCAACCCGTGGAGCACTTTCCGGAGGGACTTCAGGACGGCATGATTCAGAATGACTTCGAGTGGGCGGCCAACAACCGCAGGGCTATTCTCGAAGAATGGCAATCTCGATACGATGCCAAGTCTGAACCAAAAGGCTGAAACAACATGGCGGGGCGTTTATGCGCCCCGCCATCCAAATGATCTTCACGAAAAGCGATAGCTGAAACACCGCGGCAGTTTACCCATCTGACATGGATGAGGGGACATTGGATAAAGAAGCTCACTCAGGCTGTTATCTTCGCATCAGGGGAGTCTGGAAGGCTTTCGGAGATTTCATCGCCTTGAGGGACATTTCGCTTGATATCAAAGAGGGCGAGTTTGTCTGCTTCCTGGGACCGTCCGGGTGCGGAAAGACCACGTTATTGCGGGCGATTGCAGGTCTGGATCCGCAATCGCGCGGAAAAATTGTCCAAAATGGCGCGGATATATCCAGGTTGCCGCCGTCGGGACGAGATTTCGGAATTGTGTTTCAATCCTATGCCCTTTTCCCAAACCTGACGGTCCGACGAAACGTGGCGTACGGGCTGGAGAACCTGGGGCTCGGCCGTGACAAGATTGCGTCGCGGGTGAATGAACTCCTGGAACTGGTTGGGTTACCTGATCAGAGAGACAAGTTTCCGGCTCAACTGTCAGGTGGTCAGCAGCAACGCATTGCCCTGGCGCGTGCGATCGCGACCTCGCCGGGACTGTTGCTTCTCGATGAGCCTCTCTCTGCGCTTGACGCCAAGGTCCGCGTACGTCTCCGGCATGAAATCAAGGAACTCCAACGCGAACTCGGTGTCACGACCGTCATGGTGACACATGATCAGGAAGAGGCGCTCTCCATGGCTGACCGTATCGTGGTCATGAACCATGGTGTTATTGAACAGGTGGGTGCACCGACAGAGATTTATCGAAATCCTGCGTCGCTTTTCGTAGCCGGGTTCATCGGCGAAATGAACCAGGTCGATGCCACGGCCGCGTCAAATACCTCATTGATGATTGGCGGGAAATCCTATCGGTGCCGGGCCCATGATTTCGGTCAAGGAGAATCAGTTCTCGCTGCGATACGTCCGGATGACGTCATCCCGTATGGTTCGGAGTTCGTCGAGCAGTCCGAGGACGGAAACTGCATCGAGGTTCTCCTGGCGGACATGGAGTTCCTGGGGTCTTTCTGGCGTTGCCATCTGGAAAGTGAAGATTTTCAACGTGCGGACTTGATTGCCGACTTTTCCGTAAATGCCGTGAGGCGCCTGTCACTCGAGGTTGGCCAAACGATTTCAGTGGGTGTGCCCGAGGCGGGCCTAATGGCTTTTGCCCGTGAATCGGTGACAGTTGCCGATGAGTGAATACCATGCAGTGAGTCTTCCTGCCGGTCGTATCATTCGGCAAAAGCTAAGCCGAGACGACTTGTTGATGCGATTCTGGATGATCGTGATTGCGGTCTACCTGGTTATTTCCCTCGTGTTCCCGCTCTACGCGATGCTGTCCAAGTCCGTATCGACGTATTCCTTTGATCTCGCTCAGTTTGAGTTCCAGGTCAGCAATGAGGCTGGTGAATTTGTCAATGCGCCGGTCTCCGCACTGGACTTGAATGAAGAACATGAAACGGTTTCAACCAAGGAACTATCGACGAGTTCGGATGGCCGACTTGCGGCTACGAAGTTCTTTCCTGAATTCAGCTTTCGAAGCCCGGTCATATACCGTGTTCGGGGAACGAGCGGGGAGACCAGCTACCTGGTCGGCTCGACACTCACCACGGGTACCGAGTGGACCGAGTTGTCATCGAATGAATTCCGGCGTGTCCAACTCCGTCCCCAGTCAGCGAGGGGTCTCGAAAACTTCGTCACCTATTTTTCCACGCCGGCACTTTTCCGGTCGATACAGAATTCTCTCTTCATCGCCGTCGTAAGCACAATTATCACTGTTACGCTGGCTTTCGGCTTTGCTTACGCGCTCAACCGTAGCTGTATGCGTTACAAGGGAGTGTTCAGATTGATCGCGATGGCACCAATACTCGTGCCGTCATTGCTTCCGGGAATCGCACTCGTCTACCTGTTTGGCAACCAGGGAATGATCAAGGAATTACTGTTCGGCGCAAGTATTTATGGACCAATCGGGATCGTGATCGGATCCGTGTTCTTCACTTTCCCACATGCGTTTCTGATTATTTCCACGGCACTTTCGATCTCTGATGCCCGTTTGTTCGAGGCAGCGGCAAGCCTCAAGACTTCGCCCTGGAAAACATTTCGGACCGTGACAATACCCGGAGCTCAATATGGCCTTGTTTCTGCCGCCTTCGTGGTTTTCAACCTGGTCATTACGGATTTCGGATTGCCGAAAGTCATCGGCGGGCAATTCAACGTGCTGGCCGTAGACATATACAAGCAGGTTATCGGACAACAGAATTTCGAAATGGGTGCGGTTGTCTCGGTTGTCCTTCTGATCCCGGCGGTTCTGGCTTTTGCGATAGACCGGATCGTGCAGCGTCGCCAGGTAGCGCAGCTATCGGCACGCTCGGTTCCTTTCCAGCCCAATCCGAATATCCAGGCGGACCGGGCATGGTTTGCCTATTGTTCGATTGTTGCGGTTTTCATCGTCGGCATTCTGGCGGTTTGCCAGTTCGCGGCACTGATCAAGTTCTGGCCATACGACCTCAGCCTGAGCTTGAACAACTACCAGTTCGACCTGATGGATGGCGGAGGTTGGGCAAGCTACTTCAATTCGATCAAGTTGGGTCTTCTTACCGCCGCGATAGGTACAGCAGTGGTTTTCTTCGGTGCCTATCTCGTGGAAAAGTCGAACGGTTTTCACACCGGCCGAAACCTGTTTCAAATGTTTGCCATGCTGCCTATGGCGATTCCAGGGATGGTACTGGGGCTCGCGTACATATTTTTCTTCAACGAACCGGCTAACCCGTTGAACGTGATCTATGGCACCATGCTGATCCTTGTCATCTGTACGGTGACACATTTTTACACGGTGTCACACTTGACCGCATTGACGGCACTCAAGCAAATGGACCGTGAGTTCGAAGCGGTATCCGCTTCGTTAAAGCAACCAACCATGAAGCTCTTTGCACGCGTTACCGTCCCTGTATGTCTACCGGCCGCCCTGGATATATCGATCTATCTCTTTGTAAACGCCATGACGACAGTATCGGCAGTCGTTTTCCTGTACTCGCCCAAGACAACGCTTGCTTCCGTCGCCGTTCTCAACATGGACGACGCCGGCGACATTGCCCCCGCTGCGGCGATGGGGATGATGATATTTTACACGAATGTTGCAGCGCGAGTTATTCACCTGTTCCTGTCGCGAGGAGTCGTGGCCAGGACGCAAGCCTGGCGTCAGCGATAGATGGGAATCAAGGCGGGCGGTCAATTTGACCGCGCTTTCCATGTTCCCGGAAACTGACGACGAGTTCGTTGCAATGAGAGGGGGCACCGGTTTCGGGTTCGGCACAAGAAGTTTCGTTTGGCTGTCGCGAGTGTCGGCGGACCTGTCACAGGTGCACGAAGAACGGAGAACGACACTGTCGTTGTATCGTGTGAAACGCCCACCGACACCCGGGAGCGTGGAAACGCTGAAAGTGCATGTATTCAGAATCCGGGAAGGGATTCGAATTCTTGGCACGATTTTGCCCTGGCGGCCAATTGCGCGGGTGATGATTCCCCGGTAACCGCGATGTACTCTGGTTGGCGCCTTGCCCGTATCGGCAAGGGGTGAATGGCAGCACGATTTGTCCACACCGAAGGTCAATCCAATACATCCGCCACGAAAAAAGCCTGGTTGAAGACGTCAATCGGACCAAGTTCGGCACCGCTCCCGGATCGGTATTCCAGAGTGTTCCTGCACCAGAGCCTGACGACCCCTTGCGAATTGGTCATGGCCATCCCAGAGTTATCGCGGCCATCAATGCAGAACAACCGCGCAACGATCATTGCCTCCGAAAGCGCCTCGCCGGCGTTCTCGACGGGAATTTTCCCGGTCCTTGCCGACATCGCGCCTCCTCCAGGCGTTGCCGCGGGCGATGTCCGGGCACCTGTAATCCTTGCCTTGCGCCCACCATCATGCAAGGCTACTAATTAATTCACTGGCCCGAATACAAGAATAGGGGATCGCCTGATTTTGCGCTGTCGCTGCCAATGGCCGGACCGAATACCACCCACAACGCGCCGCAAGGTCATGCGATCGGGGACATTCCATGGCAGGAGAGCGGTTGATCACAATGAGCGCAGAAAAGAACCGTTGCCGGTTGGCGGCCTTTTCTGCACTGGTTCGCCCTTAGGTTCGCCCGCTGCTGTGAGAGGGCGGGACGCTTGAATCGCCAACCGATCATCGAAGTCCGAAACCTCGACAAGTTCTACGGGACATTCCAGGCGCTCGAGGACGTCAGCATCACGGTCCACCAGGGCGAACGCGTCGTAGTCTGCGGGCCGTCGGGGTCCGGAAAGTCGACGCTAATCCGATGTTTCAACGCGCTGGAGAATCACAGTTCCGGTTCGCTGAAAATCGACGGAATCGAGGTCTTCGAAGGGTCGAAGGACATCCGGAAGCTGCGGCAGGAAGTCGGCATGGTCTTCCAGCAGTTCAATCTGTTTCCGCATCTGACCGTGCTGGAGAATCTCATGATCGGACCGATGAAGGTCCGCAAGATTCCGCGGGATCAGGCCGAAGAAACAGCGCGAAAATACCTGGACAGGGTCCACATTCCGGAGCAGGCGGAGAAGTACCCGGCCCAGCTCTCCGGCGGCCAGCAACAGCGAGTCGCGATCGCCCGGTCGCTCTGCATGGAAACCCGGATCATGCTGTTTGACGAACCGACATCCGCGCTTGATCCGGAGATGATCAATGAAGTCCTCGACGTCATGGTTGAGCTTGCCGCAACCGGCATGACCATGGTGGTCGTAACGCATGAAATGGGTTTCGCGCGCAAAGTGGCCGATACCATGGTTTTCATGGAGGAAGGGCGGATCGTCGAAGTTGCTCCGCCCGAGAAGTTCTTCACCGCACCAACAAGCGACCGCTGCCGGATGTTCCTGGCACAGATCCTGGAGCACTGAGATGGTGCTGAGCGAAGCGGCCAGCCCCGGCGTTAATTCGATCCCGAAACCTCCGCTGCATCAACAACTGCTGAATTCGGTACCGGTCGCCGTTGCGATCTACATTATCGTTGTCGGGTTGATCGTCTACGGGTCGTTCACCGGTGCGCAGAACATGGGCTACAACTGGCAATGGTACCGCGTACCTCAATACCTTTACAGCTTCACGGATGATGGATTTCAGTGGGGAGAGATCATGGTCGGTCTTGCAGCCACCATCGAGCTTTGCATTCTGTCTTTCGCGCTTGCCACGTTTCTCGGGCTCATCGTTGCGCTGCTGCGCCTATCCGGCCTCGTCGTGGGTACCGCCGTCGCCGTTGGCTTCCTGGAGTTGATCCGCAACATCCCGCTTCTGGTGCTGCTGTACCTCTTCTACTACGTGCTCGGGCCGATATTTAAGTTTGACCGCTATTTTGCCAGTATCCTGACTCTCGCAGTATTTCATTCCGCGTTGATCTCGGAGATTTTTCGGGCCGGAATAAATGCCGTGTCCATCGGACAATGGGAAGCGGCGAAGTCCATCGGGATGTCCACCGGGCAGGCATACCGATACATCATATTGCCACAATCCATCCGCTTCATGTTGCCACCCTTGACGGGTGAAATGGTGCATCTCATCAAGTCGTCTGCAATCGTGAGCGTCATAGCCGTTGCAGAGTTGACAACCATCGGGCGCAACATCATCGCAGATACGTACATGAGCTTCGAAATCTGGTTCACCATCGCGATTGTCTATATGGTGGTGACCCTGATTTTGTCGGTCGGCGTGTCGTTCCTCGAGAAAAGATACGCCGTTGATCAATGACCAAACGAGGAACCTGATCCAACAACAAGGAGGAAACCAAATGAAACTTACACGCAGAATGCTCGGATATGCCTTGGCCGCAACCGCGGCGGCGGGCCTTGCATTGCCTGCAGCGGCCCAGCAGGCCACCCAAGCGTTGACTTCCGAAAGCGTGATCGAACAGATCAAGCAGGACGGCGTGATCCGGATCGGACTTTCGCTGTTCGTGCCCTGGTCGATGCGCGACAAGAACGGCGAACTCATCGGCTACGAGCTCGATGTCGGGCGCAAGCTTGCCGATGACATGGGCGTCGAAGTAGAGTTCGTGCCGACGTCCTGGGACGGAATAATCCCGGCACTCGTTGCAGGCAACTTCGATGTCATCATCTCGGGCATGTCGGTGACGGCACAACGGAATCTCACGGTGAACTTCACCGATCCGTACGCCTATTCGGGACTCGCGATCCTCGCGAACAAGGAGCTGACCGCGGGCATGAGCATCGACGACCTGAACTCGCCGGACGTAACCTTCGCAACGCGGCGGGGGGCAACCCCAGCTGTCGTGGTTGCCGAAAAGTTCCCGCAAGCGCAGCTTTTGCTCTTTGACGAGGACGGCGCCTCGACCCAGGAAGTCCTGAACGGCAACGCCCACGCGACGATGGCGGCGCAGCCGACGCCGAACCGCGAGGCGGGTCGGAACCCCGAAACGCTGATGGTCATGGAGGGCGAACTCTATGATCCGCGTGGCGAGGCTTTTGCACTTCGCAAGGGCGATCCGGACGCCATCAACTACTTCAACAACTGGATCGCACAGCAGTGGCGGAGCGGTTGGCTCGAATCGCGACACAACTACTGGTTCGCGACCGAGGAATGGGCTGACCAGGTCGCCCAATAAGCCAATGACACCAAGGCCCGGAAACCGTGGTTTCCGGGCCAAGGGGTGCTGACAACTGCGCGCATTCATCAAAAAGATGCGGTGGCCTGACTACCTTCTCCTGGCGATTCTCTTCGCCTTTTTCGGGTATATCTGGATCACCATCGAAGGAACGCTCAACTACAAGTGGCGCTGGGAGCTGATCCCGAGCTATATCGTCGGCTATCACACAGGACGTGAAGAGTACTTTGCCAATATCCTGCTCCAGGGCCTTGCCGCCACGATACGCATCAGCATTTACGCGAGCATCCTGGCCCTGATCTTCGGCACCATTCTCGGTGTCGCGCGATGTTCGAAAAACCTGACGATACGGATGCTGGCGCGGACCTACCTGGAACTCCTTCGCAACATCCCGCCGGTTGTCGTCGTCTTCATCTTTTTCTTCTTCCTGTCGCAGCAACTGATCGATGCACTTGACCTGGCGAGGTGGTCCCGTGGCATTGCCCGGCAGGATGACATCTGGCTCTGGGAGTTGTTCTTCGGCGACATGCGCCGCTTTCCCTCGATCATTTCCGGCGTGATCGTGCTCGCGTTGTTCGAAAGTGCGTTTGTCGGGGAGATCGTTCGGGCAGGAATCCAGTCCATTTCGAAAGGTCAGCGGGAAGCAGCCCGGTCCATCGGCATGAACCGTTTCCAGGAAATGTGGTATATCGTGCTGCCTCAGGCGATGAAGAGGGTCGTTCCGCCTTTGGCCAACCAGTTCATTTCCCTCATCAAGGACAGCTCGATTATCTCGCTGATCTCCGTACAGGAACTGACGTACAAGACGGTCGAGATGGTTGCTTCGTCGCGCATGATCTTTGAAGCCTGGATTACAACCGCGGCGTTCTACTTTATCGTTTGTTTCGGACTGAGCCGGCTGTTTTCGCGCCTGGAGCGCAGGCGGGTCGGGCAGGCCTAGACCATAGCAGCAGCGTGCTCGCGCAGATCCGCTTCAATGGCCGTGATTGTCTGGAACATCGCCGTGAACTCCCGCACGACACGGCGCATCGAGAGGTTCGGATAGCGCCGGGCGAGTTGCGATACGGCCTCCTCGACCTCGATTGTCGCGACGAACTGGCCGAGGCAAGAAAAAGCACCGCCACCAAAGTTCAAATGTTGCGGCTGGGCCGGACGTGTCAGGTCGAACCGGTGCGGATCGCGGAATTTGTTCGGCTGTCGATGCGCCGCGCCGAAGCTGGCGAACACCGACGTGTTCACCGGGATGTTGACCCCGTCTATTTGCGTGTCGGTCAGCGCCGTTCGTGAAGTCGAGATCGATCGCGGCCAAAGGCGCATGCATTCGCGTATTGCCGCGGACGCAAGCGATGCGTCGCGCCCGACTTCCTTCCAGACTTCCGGCATCGCGGTCAGGCGGTCGATGGCGATGGAAATCTGGTTGGACGTGTTATCGGTACTCGCCTCGATCAGCATGACGGCGAAGTCCTCGAGCTCGCCTTCGCTCAGGTTCCCGGCTTCGCGGACACGGATGAGCCTTGAAAGAAAGTCGTCGCCCATGTTCTCGCGCCGCCTCGCAAGTTGGGCTTTCACGTAGTCAAAGAGCTGGTCATAGGCAGCGACAATGCTCGGCGTAAGGTCCGGTTCGCGCCTGAAGATCGCCAGTACGTCCTCGGACCTGTCCGCGACAAACCGGGCGTCGCCGAGGGGTGTGTCGACCCAGGTGCAGTAGACGCCCGCAGGCACCAGATCGGTAAACCCGTGTTTCAGGTCGAGCACATCGTCCGGCAGATCCTCGAGGAGGTCTGAAACGACGCCGGAAATGTCACGGCGCATGGCCTTGGCGTAAGCTGGACCGATCAGGTTGGTCAGGATGCCGCGCAGCCTCTTGCGTGTCTCGCCCCGGTTCTGTGTCAGGATCATTCGCCGTTTGAAGTCGAGCGCACGACCGGGTGGCAGACCCATTTTCTCGACGAGATTGCCATGGTCCGTGCCAAACGACCGATCGACGAGGAACCGCCGGCACATCTGGAATTCCAGGATTTCGACGCCCCGTTCGCTGCGGGCCATGGGGAACTGCCTGGCTTTCTCGGCAAGCCACCGGAAGGGCCCGGATTGGTAGTCGGGATCGTTGTAATCGATGAAGGGAAGATCCGAGATTCCCGGCATTCCTTTGCTCCCGTCCATTCATTGGCAATTCGACTATAAGCCGAAACGGGTCGTTTGCCATGCCTTTGACGCAAGGTCGGACGTGTCCGCGCACAAATTCGGGAAAATCCTCAGCGACAGCCGTGAGCATGCCAGGTAACGGAGGGCTTGCCCGTACGCCGGATGGTTGATCATGTTGCCGGAAAGTCCGGCGCCCTTCGCAGGCGTCATGTCGGCCGCGCGCCGTCGGGCCGCAGCCGGTTGGCCGCACACCTGATCGAAATGCCGAATTCGGTTTTCTCAGGCAGCGCTGCATCCATCTTCTGCGCTGCTTGACAGGAGTTTCTTAAAGGAAAATATGCAGTTCATGCAAAGGTACTCGATTGTCTCGCTCCTGCGCCACGCGCTCAACAGGCACACGACCTGGGCACCTGCATGGCGCAGCCCGCCATTGAAGGAAAGCTATGATGTCATCGTCATAGGCGCTGGCGGGCACGGACTGGCCACCGCCTACTACCTCGCAAAGGAGTTCGGCGTTACCGATGTCGCCGTGCTGGAGCGGGGTTGGCTCGGCGGTGGAAACGTCGCGCGAAACACGGTGACGGTCCGGTCGAATTACCTGCGTGATGCCTCGATTCCGTTCTACGTGAAGTCGGTGGCCCTTTACGACGATCTGACCGACGACCTGAACTTCAATATCATGCAGTCCAAGCGAACCATGATCGACGTGGTGCAGACCTTCCCGAGGATGCGAGATTTGAGGCGGCGCCAGCTGACGATGGACATCTACGGGTCGAACTACGAACAGATTTCCCCGGAGGAATTGCGGCGGCGCATCCCTGCGCTTACCGGGGGCGGGCCGGATGCGCGGCTGCCTGTCATCGGCGGGATGGTCCACACGGACGCGGGCGTGAACCGGCACGATGCCGTGGCCTGGGGATACGCGCGCGGCGCCGACGCGCAGGGCGTCGAATTGCATCAGCAAACGCCCGTCACGAAACTTCTGCGGCGCAGGGACGGGGCCATCGAAGGCGTCGAGACACCGCGGGGAACGGTTCGGGCGCCCAAGGTTGCAGTCGCGGTATCGGGACATACGACCACGCTGACGGAAACGATCGGCCTCAAGCTGCCATTGCGAACCATGAACCTGACGGCGTTCGTGTCCGAGCCGGTCAAGCCGCTGGTCGACGTGGTCGTCAACTGTCCCGACAGCGGCTTTTATTTCAGTCAGTCGGACAAGGGCGAAATGGTGATCGGGGGCGCGCCGGACATGGGTCAGAGTTTCCGCCGGGACATCAAGCAGCATGTGTTCGAAGATACCGTGACGGCCATGCTGTCATTGTTCCCGTCATTCAGGAAGCTGAAGCTTCTGCGCCAATGGGGTGGTCACGTGGATGTCGCCCCCGACGCTTCACCCGTCATGGATGAGACGCAAGTTCCGGGGCTCTTCGTAACTGCCGGTTGGTGGGGCGGCTATAAGGCGATCCCGGCCGGCGGGCTGACGTTTGCACACCACATTGCCAACGGTACGCCCCATCCCCTGATGGCGCCCTTTGCGCTGAAACGATTCAAGCGACTGGATTACGTGATGGAATCCGGAACGACGACCGCGAGATAGGGAGCCAGATTCATGCTGCAGATTCCTTGTCCCTTTTGCGGTCCTCGAAACGAAAGCGAGTTCTCTTTCGGTGGACCGGTGAGGCCTGACCGACCGGATCCTCATACGACGACCGACGAGGACTGGGTAGAATACCTGACGGTCGTGCCGAATCCGCTGGGTCCGGTCCAGGAGCGCTGGTGGCACGTGAAGGGCTGCGGCACCTGGCTGACCATATGGCGTGACACGCGGACACATGACATCGTCGAGGGGCCCGGCGATGCAACCTAGGCGGCTCCCCTCGGGTGGAAGGATCGACCGGAGTCACGTGCTCGGATTCCGATTCAACGGACGAGATTATCGGGGTTTCGAAGGCGACACCCTGGCGTCCGCTCTGCTTGCAAATGAAGTTCGACTGACGGCGCGAAGTTTCAAGTATCATCGACCGCGGGGAATCGTCGGGGCCGGTCCCGAGGAGCCGGCGACATTGGTCGAGTTGGAGGGGCGCCATGCTTCTGCCAACCGCGCGGCGACGACAATTCGCCTGGAAGACGGGATGGCGGCGCGGTCGGTGAACTGCTGGCCTTCGCCGCGCTTCGACCTCGGCGCGGTCAACCAGCTGTTCGCGCGGCTTATTCCGGCGGGCTTCTACTACAAGACGTTCAAGTGGCCGGGCTGGCGCCTCTACGAACCGGCGATCCGGAAGGCAGCGGGCCTTGCCGGTGCGCCGGGCGCGCCACCAGCAGGAGGTCATTTCGAGGCGGTGAACGCACATGCGGATGCGCTGATCGTCGGTGCGGGGCCAGCGGGTCTGATGGCCGCACTGGTCGCGGGCCGCGCCGGGCACCGGGTGATGCTGGCAGATGAACGGGCAGAGGCGGGTGGGAGCCTGCTTGACCGGCGGCTCGAGATCGGCGGCCGTCCGGCCATGGAATGGGTTGGTGACGCGGTTGCCGAACTGGCGTCCATGCCAAACGTCAGGCATCTCCAGGACACGACGGTCTGGGCGTATCGCGAACACAACTTCCTGATGGCGAACGAACGGTCTCCGGCGAACGCCAGCGTGCTGGAAAGGAATTGGCGCGTTCGGGCGGGGCACGTGATCCTCGCAACGGGAGCCATCGAACGGAGCCTCGTCTTTCCAAACAACGACCGTCCGGGAGTGATGCTGGCATCGGCCGCGCAAGCCTACGTGAACCGTTTTGCCGTGCAGCCGGGCAAGAAAGCCGTGATCTTCACCAACAACGACAGCGCTTATGCGGTCGCGGCGGACCTCGATGCAGCGGGCGTCCATGTCGCCGCTGTCGTCGACAGCCGGAACGACGTGCCCAAGAGCACGCGGATACTGCTCGGCAACATCCCGCTCAAGGCGGGTTCCGTGATCGCCAGCGCCCGGGGCAGGCGGTCAGTCAACGGCGCTGTCATTGCCAGGCGTGAGGGTACGGCAAGCGAAGTCATCGCATGCGACCTCCTGTTGCACTCGGCCGGCTGGAATCCCGCGGTACACCTGTTTTCCCAGTCACGCGGCAGTCTTCGCTATGACGAGGATCTCGCGACATTTGTTCCCGGCAAGGCCGCACAGCACTGCACGTCGGCGGGTGGCGCGGCGGGCGGGATGACGTGGGCGGCGGCGCTAAAAACCGGCGCCCAGGCGGCAGCGAGTATCGGCGGGGCGGCAGTGCCCGATCTGCCCGATGTGACGGAAGAAGCCTATGCGATCGAGCCCCTTTGGCACGTCGATGTGTCCGGCGCCGAAGGCAAGGCGTTTCTGGATATTCAAAATGACGTCACGGTGCATGACGTTCATCTCGCGCTCCGCGAAGGGTATGACAATGTCGAGCACGTCAAGCGCTACACCACAGGCGGCATGGGTTTCGATCAGGGAAAGACAGGCAACATCAATATCATCGGCACGGTGGCGATGAAGAAAGGCGTTTCCCTCGAGGAAGTCGGTGCGACGACATTCCGTCCGCCGTATACGCCGGTGTCGTTCGGGGCGATCGGAGGCATTCGCGAGGACACGGTCGTATTTCCTTATCGGCATACGCCGATCACGCGCTGGAATCTCGACCAGCGCGCTTTCATGTACGAGGCCGGTGCCCGCTGGAGGCGCCCGGGGTATTTCCCGCACGGGGACGAAGGGTTCCAGGAAGCCGTCAACCGCGAATGCCGCGCCGTGCGCGAATGCGTGGGCGTTTATGACGGCTCGCCGCTTGGAAAGTTCGAGTTGAAAGGCCACGACGCGGGAAGGTTCCTGGACCACATCTACACGAACATCATGTCCACGCTTAAGCCCGGCAGGTGCCGCTACGGGCTCATGCTGACCGATGACGGGCTGATTCTCGATGATGGCGTCGCGATGCGTCTCGGAGAACACCGGTGGCTGGTCTCGACATCCACCGGTCACGCGGACACCGTGAACGGGCATATGCAGGAGTTGCTGCAGACGCAGTTCCCCGACTGGAACGTCTTTCTCACGGTCGTGACCGGCCAGTGGAATAACGCGACCCTCTGCGGCCCCAAGGCGCGGCAGGTCATGGCCGCGCTAGGCACCGACATCGACCTTTCCCCCGATGCGCTTCCGTTCATGTCGTTTGCAGACGGGCAGGTGGCCGGACTGCCGGCGCGAATCGTGCGGGTGAGTTTCACGGGCGAACTGTCTTTTGAGATCAACGTTGCACCGCGCCACATGCGTACCCTCTGGCACCGCATCATGGAAGCAGGTGAACCGTTCGGGATCGAGCCGGTGGGATCGGAGGCCAGCCATGTGCTGCGCGTCGAAAAGGGCTTTCTTTCGCTGGGCCACGAGGTGGATGGCACAGTGGATGCCTACGACCTCGGCATGGGCTGGATCATGTCGAAGAAGAAGGCGGACTACATCGGCAAGCGGTCCGTCGTTTTGCGGCGCGCGGGGGACACGTTCCGGCGAGAACTCGTGGGCCTCTTGCCGGTCGATCCAAACGAACAGATACCGGAAGGCGCTCCGCTGACCCCTGGCGGCGAAAAACGCCCGACCGAGGGCCTCGTCACCGCCTGTGTCTGGAGCGTCGTGATGAATCGCTGGGTGGCGCTGGCGCTGCTGGAGAATGGTAGAGCGCGGATTGGCGAAACCGTGCACGCGCGCCTGAGGAACGCGAATATACCTTCGGTCGTCACGGCGCCGGTCTTCCATGACCCCGATGGGCGGAATCTGAGGTCCTGAAATGGGATATTCCGCATCGTTCGAAAGACTTCCGGTCAGCGCCTGTTTCGACCTGAAGGGGCCGGAAGGAGCGCTCAGCAAATGGATAGATGCGGGTGCGGTTCCGGAGTTCCCCAAGGCGCCTAACCGGCTGTCCTTGGCGAATGGCATGCAACTCGGTCATGTCGGGCCTCAAAACTGGCTGCTGCAGGCGGATCTCGACCGGGAAGACGCCCTGGCCGCAGCGCTCCGCCCAGGCGAGGCGCCGCCGGAAGTCAGCATCGTTCGTATCTCGGATTCGATGGCATCGTTTCGCATCATTGGAGACGATGCGGTTCATGTCATGGCCATCGGCTGCCCGCTTGATCTGCACGAAAGCGTCTTCGCCGAAGATTCCATTACATTCACCGAATTCTTCGGCCAGAAAGCGCTGGTAAGGCGTTGCGAGGGCGGGTTCGACGTATCGGTTGAAACGAGTTTCGGTGACATGATCGAGGATTACCTGACCCGCGCACTCCGCTGACCTCGGGATTCGGCGACTGATCCGTGCCGTGCTTTTTCATAGCCACCGACAGCAGTACCTGAATTCACTGTCAGGGCCTGCCACCGGCGCCAGTCGGCGCAACACTTGTGGCTGGAGCAGTTCCGCGGGCGTGAAAGTACAGTGATCCAAATTAGATGCATAACTATACATCAAAATGTTTAATTGATATAATAATCTGCATCATCGCTTGAAAATAAGACCATGAGGTGATATTTAAAAAACATCAAAAGAAAGCATTCATGCAGAATTGAGCATCAAAATGACTTATGTCGTCCAACAGCTTGTGGGGCAACTATACAGGGCCCGTTTGACCAGGGGGATCAGCCAGAGAGAACTGAGTTTGTTGGCCGGTGTTCCGCAAGCGCAGATTTCCCGGATCGAGTCTGGCAACGTCGATCTTCGATTGTCCAGCCTCGCCGCCCTGGCGCATGCGCTTGATCTGGAGCTTGCCCTCGTCCCGCGCAAGGCAATGCCCGCGGTGCGTTCGCTGACGCGGGAAGCCCTTCAGGAAAAACAAATTGAAAACGTTGCGGTGCAAAAGGAACTGCGGCGTATTTCGCACGCCCTGAGGCACCTGCAGATCAACATGCCTGACCTCGAAGAATTCGATGCAATTCAGGAGAGCATTGAGCGTTTTTCACGTTTCAGCTTGCAGCTTGCCGAACCCGGACCCCTCAGGCGAATTCGCCGGGCTCTGCAAAAGCTGCAGAAGCCCGGACTTGAGGCAGAGGCAATTGCGCAATTCCAGAACGCGATGGGTGACTTGCAGAACGCTCTGGCGCATGGCGCCAAGGAAAGTGACCTCGAAGAGTCACAGAGGCCCGCCTATGCTCTGGACGGGGATGACGATGGCTGACCTGTCCGTTCTCAATGTACGGCTGCATGGCCGTCCAATTGGCGCGATCACGAAATTTGGCCAAGAGCGCACGCTCTTTTCTTTCGCGGATGACTACATCAACGACGTTGAACGGCCGACACTTGGTCTGCGTTTCAGGAACCGATTTGGTGACCTGATCACCGAATTTCGCCCGTACAGGATGAGGCTCATGCCTTTCTTATCGAACCTTCTTCCCGAAGGGGATCTACGCTTGTTTCTTGCCAGGCATGCCGGAGTACACCCTGAGCGTGAATTTTCGCTACTTCGGGTTCTGGGGCGCGACCTGCCTGGCGCCGTGACCGTAGAGCATGTTGACGGAGACCCGTGGCCATCGACGGACCGTTTTGCGAAGTTCGACGAGAAACCGCGCGGGAGACCACACGATAGCGGACTCCGCTTCTCACTCGCGGGTGTTCAGCTGAAACTCTCTGCGGTGAAGAACGCCGAGGGAAGGCTGACGGTCCCTGCAAGCGGAATCGGTGGCAACTGGATCGTGAAGCTGCCATCACGAGCGTATCGTGGTCTTGCTGAGAACGAGTTCTCCATGATGACACTGGCCCGCAAGGTTGGCATTCGCGTTCCGGCCTTTGGCCTTGTCGATGTCGACGCGGTCGGCAATCTGCCCGCTGGTATCGCCAATCGCGGAGACACGGCTTTCATTATCGACCGTTTTGACCGGAGCGACGACGGTTCGCGCGTGCACACCGAGGACTTCGCCCAGGTCTTCGATGTCTACGCCGAGAAAAAGTACGAGCGCGCGAGTTTTCGACGCATTGCTACGGTCATTGCGGCCGAATCGGGCCATGAGGACGTTGCGGAATTCATCCGGCGCCTGACCTTCAATACGCTCATAGGCAATGGCGACATGCACCTCAAGAACTGGTCCCTGACTTATCCCGATGACCGACATGCCCGTTTGTCTCCCGCATATGATTTCGTATCGACAGTCCCCTACATACCCGACGACCAGTCTGCGCTGAACTTCAGCCGAACCAGGAAATTCACAGGCTACACGGAAGATGAACTCCAGCATCTTTCTGCCAAGGCCGCCCTGCCGCACAAACTGGTTCAAGACGCGCACCGCGAAACGGTCGGTCGCTTCATGACGATTTGGTCAGCCGAGAAAAACCACCTTCCGGTGGGCAGGGAGGTCATGAAAACAATCGACGCGCATCTTGAGACATTGCCGATCGTCGGAGGGAACGGCGCGTGAGAGACCTGTCCGGGATGCGACTCCCGAAAGACAGCCGAGCACGGGAAGATTCTTCTCCCGAGTGTCAGACCCTGATCTGAACCATCCCGTTTTCCACGCGCGTTTCGAACACTTTCATCGGGCGCGTCGCAGGTGCGCAAACGGGTTTCCCATCCCGGACGTCGAACGCGCCCTGGTGCAATGGGCATTCAATGACGTGACCGTCGAAGTACCCGTCGCACAGGTCCGAACCGCCATGATTGCACAAGGCCAGCGATGCATAGATGCCCGAGGGTGCATCGTATACGGCGATCAGCCGCCGGCCGAGCGATACCCGGGTTACCCAGTTTGGTTCGAGTGCATCGACAGCGACCAGGTCCGTCCAGGACCGTTTCACTGGTTTCACGTCTGCTCCACCGTCGCGGCGGAACCGCGGCTGAAGAGCTGGCGAAGGATGTCTCGATGCGCGCCAAGATAGCCATGTTTTTCAACATGGATGTGGTCTTTCAGCTTCTCGTGCAATTTCGGAAGCGCGTGAAACGGAACGGACGCCACATAGTGATGCTCGGCGTGATAGTTCATGTTCCAGCACAGAAAGCGCCACGGGGCGGAAACCAGGTTTGTCCGGGTGTTCTCACGCATCTGGGGCACGGTCGGGCGCCCCACATGTTCGGTCATCCTGATAAAGCGCATGACCGGTTCACCGAGGAACAACGGGATAATCCAGTACCAAATCAATCCCCACCAGCCGGTCAATGCCATGCCAAGGAAGACAGCAGCGTAGACCGCAAGCATCCGTCGGGCATCGGTGAAAACCGCCTTGTGTTCCACCGTCGGAATGAACCGTTTCTCCGCCTCGTTCAGTCGACCCGCGGCGTGCCGCAGGACCTCGGTGAACTTGCCGCGCCAATAGGGAATGGCGCTCAGGTACCAAAGGTACTCCCCGAACGACTTGGGCATCGAGACCAGTTCGGGATCCTCGCCGTGCAACTGCGTGTAGGTGTGATGATCGCAGTGTTCGTAACGAAAGAACCGGTGTGGAAGGATGATGATGGCTCCGCAGATTTGCCCGACCAGGTCATTGATCCACCGGGTACGGAAAGCCGTGTAGTGCACGCATTCGTGCTGGAGCGAAAAGTGATGAACAAGCACGGTTCCCTGCAACAGCATCGCGGGCCAGATCAGCCAGCTGTCCCATGCCAGCGAAACAAGCGTGGTGGTCAAGGCAATCAGCCCGATCCAGAGGATCAGGCGGCGAAACGCAGGCCCGTCCGATCGCTGCATGAGTTGTTTCAATTCTTCGCGTGTGAGTTTGCCCTCAGCCAGCGCCTGGGTGAGGGGTGTGACAATCGGTCTTGTCATGGGTTTCCTCGTAATTTGCCGGCCGGGGTGTCCTTTTCACCTCTCAGGTCCGGCTCCGGAGACGGGAGTGCTCCGCACCAAGCGACCGGATCATCCGGGCGCAGTGGCAATCATCCTATTGCATTTCTTCGCCGCTGACAAGATGCGGTCAAGCCGCGACCGCCAGTCCGATTTCGCGATCCGGATGCCTGAAGAGGTTGGCAGTACTAGGATAGCGCCGTAGTATTTCGGCTCCCCGGGGAAGAAGATTGGCCATGAACGTCCCTTTTTCCCAGTAGCTTACGCCATCAACCGCAATGGTTGGATCGATCACGTTCCAGGAAATCTCGCCAGGCGCATATGCGCCGCAGGTATGAAAGTGGAGGAGGCGGGGATTGCCAAAGGCGGCACCTCCCCAGCGTTCGTAGTTGTCCCGGGCGTCCCAGGGAAAGCCGCAACCCGGATGAATGCCCGCGTGCCATGAATGGACAAAGTTCCTGTCAATCCCGAACAGCGCGGCGACCCGGTCGTAGTGGGCATTCGCGCGGTCGACATCCGCGCGGCTGCCTTCGAACCCGGTCAACCGACCCTCGTTTAGTCTTGCAAAGACCTGGCCCTCGAACTCCACGGTGTAATCGTCATAGTACCGCGAACCGGTACCGGTGAGGAAACCGGGGAGCGCGGCCCGGCCCGTGAATCTCGCCGCGGGTACGGGTGTGAAAATGGACATCGGGAAGCGCATGATCGATGTGTCGCGTTCCGGGGTGAGATCGACTTCGGTCGTTCCGGAGATTTCGGTGCCGGCCGGACAGGATATGCGGATTTCCCGTGCGTTCGAAAGAACCGCGTTGACCGCGGACTTGAGCTCCATGAACGCCGCATGGTTGGCGTTTCCGAATCCCGTCCCGAAAAGGTAGGCGTTGAGGGCAAAGCTGACGATGATTTTCTTTCCCTGCGGCATGTCGGAAAAGCGAAGCTGGTCGCCAAGCCTCGCGAGAAAGAGAATGATGTCAGATCGCTCCATCCTGCGCAGCAGCGGTTCCGGCAGATGAGGATTTTCAGCGTCGAACCCGACATTGACGGCGTCGACCACCAGCCCAAGGCGTCCGGCTTCCCTGACCACGCATTCACAGGCATCGTCATCGAAATAGCCGAATTCCGGCGGTTCAAAGCCGATGAGCAATCGGTCCCCTGGCTGCGCCCCAGCGCAATTCAGAAGGAGGTTCCTGGCACCAAGTGCAGGAGTCATTTCCATCATCTCGCACAACCCTGAATTCAAGTGCGTCGATCTTCGTGATCGGCGTGAACCTACGTCATTTGAAAGGCATTGTGCCACAAATTTGATGCGGCGCAATTGGCCACCGAGTTGCTTTGTTGCCTTGAGCCCGTTTGAGGCCGTGGTCTGGTTGTCCATGTTCTCGGCCGCTGCCGCCAAACCAGGAGTCAGCCAGATCGCGACACGTCAGCACGTCAAGGTCCCGAGGAACAGTTAAATCAGGAACCGCACGATCGAGGTGCGCGCAGATCGGAGCCAAAGAGGGAATGCAAAAGGCTTGTCCATGCAATCCCCGAAGGATTGGAGATGTTGCTTGGCGTCTGCGTCGACCTCAGGGGCGAGAAGCAAGCCGACAGGACGATCGTCACCCGCTGCCTGTCGGGCCTTGAGCTTGCCCGGCAATTTCCCAGGCTGTTGCGGTTCGACCTGGCTCAGCCGCACCTGCCCATTTCGATCACGCCGGATGCGAGGCAAGAGGCTTTTCCCGGGGCCGGCGAGGAGCCGTTGAACGCGGAGTGACAGGCCGGGGCGTGATGGCGGCATGATGGTCTTTCGCTGGATCCCTGACGCGCCACCGTTGCCCCGTTTCGCAAGGTTGAGCACCTTCTGCGGGAATTGTGACCGTCTTCGGGACTACGAATTGTCTCCGCCGGCAATCAACCTCCACAAGTCGATCCATATGCCGGTTGGTACGGGCAGATACGACCGGAAAAGGGTCGAAGACACGTTCACCAACATCTCGCATAATCCCATGACACAGTCAGACGATGACCGTCGTGCGCTTTACTCCAGGCTCCCGTTTCGCAAACAGGACCTTGATAATCAGGATATTTCGGAGTTCATGGGCGGTAGCGCCCGAATAGTGTTTGAAGTGGATCGCGTGGTGCCCGAGAATGGGCGCGTGGGAATCGAGCACAGGAAGATCCCGGACATTGACCCTGGCCTTGATGCCGAGGCCAACCAATTCCGCCTGAGGCTCAATCGCGCCATTTAAGCGGAGGTCACACGGGAGAAACCGACCGGGGAGATCACATGACGAAGCCGAGAGCCGTATCAGATCTTCCGGTCCTCGATTTTTCGAGAGCCGATTACCGGGCCGCACCGTTCCCGGTGCTTTCGGGATGGGCGCGGAAATGGAAGATCGCACGGAGCGAGCGCGGCGTCGAATTGCTGGATTACGACCTGTGCCGAAAGGCGATCATCGAACGGAATTTCGGGACGGGCCACCCCAAGCTGATCGAGATCCTCGGTCTGCCCGAGGGACGCCCCCTCGAATACAAGCGCAAGTCGATCTCTTTTTTCAATCGCGGTCGTCGTCGCACCGAACTCAGGCGACCGATTACAAAATTGCTGAACGAGGAAACGGCGGAAGCGTTTCGGCCCAACATCCGCAATGTGGTGACCGAAATCGTGAACGCAATTCCGGCAAACCGGCCCGTCGACCTGATATCCACGTTGTGCGACAGAATTCCTTCCGCCGTCTATTGTCACTGGGTCGGTGCTCCGGCCAGCGATGCTGACTTCGTGGCAAGGACATCGCACGCGGTCCAACAGGTCCACACGCGCGACCCGAAACACGCTCCGGCCGTTATCGCGGCGTTCGAAGCACTCATCGACTTTGTCGATGAACGCATTGCCGATCGCCGGAATCATCCAGGCGACGACCTCCTTTCCGATTTGATCCGCGCCGAGAAGGCCGGGCAACTGGACGCAGATGACCTTCGCAACTGGGTCATCAAGCTGGCGGAAGCCAACACGGACAACTCATCGCACCAGATTGCGATTGCAATCATCGAACTGACCCGCCGCCCCGACATCTGGGCCCGCCTTGGCGCCAACACGGATTTGGCTGCGCGCGCGGTGCAGGAGGTCATGCGATATCACCCGCGAACGATCTCCACGTCGCGTGAGGTTCTGTCGAAAACGGAGGTTGCCGGAGTTGTCCTGCCGGTGGGAACACCGGTCTTCGCGAACATCGGGGCAACCCATTGGAACGCGGACCATTATCACGCGCCCGAAGTCTTTGACATCGATCGCAAGGACGAACCCTTGCATCTGAATTTCGGGGGCGGCGCGTTTTCGTGCATCGGGCGTTTCGTCGTTACCGTGGAGGTCGAGGAGACAGTTGCCCTGCTCGCGGCGAGATTTCCCCATCTGCGGCTTGAAACCGCACGCTTCTCGCATTCGCCGATGTTCACCTCCGTAGCCGAACTGGTAGCGCGGCTGGAGCCAGACGCCAAACAGGGCTGCACCGCATCCAGGGACTGACCCGTTTCCAGGATCAACAGAGGCCGCTTTTCGAAAGACGGCGGCTCGTGCAACCACCTGGAGACGGCAAAGCACCCCCCGAAAGGCTCCGATAGCGCCATGGATTCCGCGAAGCAGGGCCTGGATTGCCGGGTTTCGAACCCGCCGGGACCGCGTACTTCACGCCTCGTCGGTGACCTGATCCTCCAAGTCCGTTTCCAGTCGGACAACGAGCCTTTCTGCCTTCGGACTTTCCAATTCGCGAAGGATGGCGACGACGCGTGGCGCAAAATCGGGAAAACGCATGGCGCAGCGTCCGAGTTCGACGATCACCTCGTCGTCGCAGATCACGCCCAGGGCATCGATCAATTCGACGGAAGGCGCATGTGCGAGCACGGAGATCAGCATGTCACGGCCAGATGCATCGCCCCGGAAGGCAAGCGCAACCGCCGCATCGCGCCGGATGGAGGCCAGCCGGTCAGACAGGCCTTCACGCAGGCGGAGCACGGACACATTCGCCGCATGCGCAAGCGCGAAGGCTGGCTTGCGAATCTCCGAGTCCTGGTGATCAAGAAATCCGGAAACGAACGAGGCAGGCAGGTCGAGCCTTTTGTCGGCGGCGGCGCGAAGGACAGCCGGCAACAAAGAATCTGGCACGCCTGGCCCGAGCGCGATTCGCTTCAACGCGGAACGCGCTTCAGGACCGTTCAGCCGTGAAAGTGTCTCCAGCACCGCGTTCTGCTCCCGGAAAGGGCGATTGATGCCAAAGCCGTGGAAGCGGCGCCACAGCCGTTCAAGCGCTGGGACCGCCACCGTCAGGGACCTCGCGACGATTTCCTCGGCGAGCGTGTCAACGGTTGCCAGGTCGGCATGCGCGACCCGTTCGACCAGTTCAGAATCAGGGAGAGCCTTGAGTGCCAGAGATGTCGACTCGCCTCCCGTTTGCGTTTGAGGACCGATATCCGCCGGGCGGCGTTCATCGAACAGGTCCAGTTGCCGGGCTCGTTCAGCCTTCTTTGGTGGCGTCGGTTCAGCCATCGATGCGGAAAATCCGACGAGAGGTCTCTACTCCTGGCACCTGGCGGTCTCCTTCTTGCCTTGGTGTAACGGGGACCGGAATATCCATTGCTCCTTGAGGAAATACTTCCATCTGGCAATTCAGCAACGCCTTCCCGATCCGCATCCACCGCCTGGACGATATGAACGGACCCGGATCGCGGCATGTATCCGATTGAACGGCACCACGCACCACGACACGGGTCTCACATCATGTCGACAACGCGAAAATCGGGGCGAACGGAACATGAAGATGTCGATCACCCGGTTTCCGGCGACGCATTGGCCGGATAAACGCAACACGTCCGTCGATGTTCGCCTGGCGGCAAGTGCTGCCGCCGAATTGCCGTTTTTGAACGCCCGTCCGGACTTCCTCAAGGCATCGAGGCCGGATCCATCATGGCTCATCAAGCCGTGTGCTGGGCATCTATGCGCTGCTGAAGTCCACGCCTGAATAGCTTGGCTCCCGCATCCAGGCCAAGATCAATGTTGGGTGTCGCCATGTTCGCCATTCCCCTGTGAACCGCGACCAGAATGTCCCTGTCCTCTTCGAACGCAGCGCGCGCACCCGCGTTCATCCGGTCCGAAATCTTCTTGTCGTCCGGATCGGTATTGCGATGCTGGAACCAGAAATACCGGGTCCGGTTTTCGTCTATCGGGGTCATGAAATTGTACGAAATGTTGACATAGGTCTTGCCTACCTGCGGCTTGCCGGGTCCCCCGGTTCCTGCCGGAGTGTAGACCGACTTGTTGAGGGCAATCGCGGGAAAACACATCTCATAGTGCTGCAGCCTGTCGCAAGGCCCCTGGAACTTCACGAGATCGGCGTAATACGGCGACGGCAATTGCCCCATGATCCAGCGGGAAACCAGGACGCCGCGTTCGGTTTTCTCCACCTTGAGCGGCTGGTCATCGGTACCCGCGCCAGCGAATGACGTGACGTGGACCCATGCGACGTGGCTGGGGTCAAGCAGGTTGTCGGCAACCCACAGGTAGTTGCAGTCAATGTCCATGACGCCGCCGTCGGTTGAGCCCCAATTCGGACTCCCGTAATTCTCGATCGGAAAGATCAGGTCGGGATCCGCCTCTTGAGGATCGCCCATCCAGATCCAGAGCAGCCGGTACCGTTCGACGACCGGGTAGGATTTGACCCGGGCGCGTCGGGGAACATGATCGGGTTGGGTAGGGGCAGCCACGCAAGTCCCCCGGCAATCGAATGTCAGGCCGTGATAGCCGCACTCGACGAGGTCTCCTTGAAGGCGACCTTTCGACAACGGCAGTTTCCTGTGGGGACATGCATCTTCAAGCGCGACGGCCTGCCCGTCTTCCTTTCTGAAAAACACGATGTTCTCGCCCAAAAACGTCTCCGGTTTCAGGCCGCGTGCGTAATCCCTGCTCCATCCAGCGACGTACCATGCGTTCTTCAGATACATTCCCCACCTCCGATCTACCCTGCCGGGCAGGACTTCATTTGCAGTGCTTCGTTCCTTCAAGGTTTAGGCACGGAACCCACGATGAGTGCTTGCAAAGGTCACTCAAGGTCTGAACACGTCCCTGGAGCGCTGCCTTGACCCTCGTCATGACATCAACGTCCGCAAATCGACTCGCGACGGCCCAAGGGTTGGTCTCCATGCCAATACCCTCGCGGAAACTATATCCGTGGGCAGCAAACGCAAGCATCGTGCTTCGTTTGAACACCTGAATCGCTTGATGTCGTTGTATCCCCTGCAGTACTGGCCAGGTTCCAGGGAGATTTCCGTTCACGATTGACCCGTCGCGAAACTGTGTGAAGGACATACCTCGCAACAACGAGACGAGGCAAAGGGGACGTTGTTGTCGAATTCGACAGAAATGACTCGCCGGTGCGTGGAAGATTCACATGGATGCATTCCTCCAACGGAGAGGTGCTTACCGAATCCGCCGTGAAGCCCCTTACTTCAGGGCGGGGATACAAGGCGTCCTGCCCGTCGACGTGACGCTGCCGCTCATGCATACAGACACTTGCGCTACGAGAACCAAGTGGCGCACGCACGGAAGGATGCCCGTGCCTGCCTGTGGAGGCTTCTTTGTAAGACGGACACTCTGTCCGCGGCAGCCCGCGAAGCAGGAAGCCTCGCCATTCATGGCGAGGTCCATCACAGGTCGATCGATTGTAAAGCCAGGACCGGCGTCGAATCGCCGGAGTCGGAACCGGCTTTCGGGGTTTTCCAACTCATGGCATCGAAGGCCTTGCAGTTTTCGCAAACTGCTGCCCAGGATGAGTGGACGTGGCTGCAACTCTCGCAAATCCACCTGGCACCGCCAGGCGCACTCAAGGCCCGTGTCAACCAGCCGCGAACAACCTGTTCGCTGGATCCTTCGCTCTTTGCAATTGCGCCCATGATCGCCAATGACCTGACGGTCGGCTCCTCTTCTGCCATCGACCCCAATGCCCTGCGCGCGCCGTTCAGATCTTCCGCTGCCAGCAGCAGCTCCGCTTTCAGGAGACGCGTTTCCTCGAACGAAGGGTTGAGCTTCAGCAATTGCTGAAACCTTCTCAGCCTTTCGGTCGGCGTCTCGTCGGGACGGATGGCAGCAAAAGCAGTTGCCAGGTCCGGATGAGGATTCGCAGACCAGGCCTTTCGCAGGATTGCCTCCGCCTTTCGTGCGTTGCCCTTTTTCTTTTCGAACCTTGCTGCCAGCACCGCTGCCGGGATCAGGGACGGCGACAAACGATTGGCTTCGGCCGCAGCCTTGGACGCACCGGCTGTATCATCCGATTCCAGGCGCCGCCGCGCATCTGCCAGCGCAACAACAGCTTCACGGCGTTTGGCAATGGCCCTGGGGAGGTTTTTTGCCCGAACACTCGCGAGAAGCGTCTTCCGGGCGCCGGCCCAGTCTTCCTGTTCCAGTTGCAGTTTCAGCAAGGTCGAAATGGTCTCTCCATGCCTGGGCCGCAATTCCAGCGCCTTCTCGGCAAGCTTCAGGGCCGTTTCCGTGTCCCCATCCTCAAGCTTTTGCTTCATGAGTCCGCGAACACCGATGACCCGGGTCGCGCCGTCTCCAAGGAGCTGCTTGTAATACTCCTCCGCACGTGTTCGATTGCCGCTCAGTTCTGCTGCCTGGGCGTTGATGAGATTGGTCAATTCCGGCCGTTTGAGATCACGCTCCGCGCGACCTGCCTGTACCGATGCTTCGCGTGCCTCACCGACAGCCAGGGCGACCATTCCACGCGCAAGGGCATCGAATCCGCGTCGCTCGCGGTTGCGATCCAGATACCGGGATATCGCCGTCTCGTCGCCGCTGAAAAACGCGATGACCGCAACCGCCAGGCCGGCCAGGTAAAGCAGGAGCCAGACGCCGACCAGCGCGGCAACGACGCCGAGGGCGAGCACGGGAGTCGTCATGCTGATTTCGCGGCCACGGAAAGACATTCGGACAATTTCGCCCGTACCGATGAAGACGTCGGCCGCAAATGCGATGCCGACGACCACCAGCAGGAAGAGCGCGATCTTTGTCGCTTGCCAGATCATTTCATGCCACACATATCGTCAGTTGTTGACCTTTGCGCGGCCAGATCCTGCAAAACCGTCGAGGGCGACGAACGCGGCGTTCAGGCGGCGCACATCCGCCAGCCAGTCCGCCATCGACGCCGATGCATCCTCGGGCAAGGAAAGACCTTCCCTGAGCACCCCTTCCAGGTCTCCCAAGTCCAGTTGCTCCTCCATGCGTGAAAGGATCGCATCCACGTCGTTTCCTTCACGTGGTTCGAGGGAACGCGTCACAACCAGGGACCTGAGAAAGGCGATGGACCGTTCCGCCAGGCCATCTCCCGTTTCCGCCAGGACGGAGGCCTGGATTGCACCGTACGCGGCTTCGGGAAATCGGTGCCTCAACTCCGCCACCGGAGGCGTTCCGGAAGCCGCTATGTCCGAAAGAGCTGGCGGGACCTCGATGCCGGGCCGTCCGGCAAGCGAATTTACGGCATGCGAAAACGCATCGCCTGACGCAAGCGCCAACCAGATGTCATCAAGTTCGGCCAATTGAACCGAACCAACTCCGGATGTCCCCGAAGTCCAGCGCTGCGAGGGTATCTTCCATGTCATCAAGACGGCCAGCCAGGTCCTCGACACGGTTCATCGCGTCTGCCTGGCCGGACACGACGTCTGCAAGGTCGTTCCTGAGACCTGTCAACTCGATCTGGTACCCGGCAATTCGCCCCAGGAACTCCGGCGACACCGCGGAAGATTCCGGTCCTCCGCCAACCTCGACCAGCTCCCGCAGGATTGACTGATCGGAAACGATCACGTCAAGGCGTGATTCCACCGAGTCAATCCGCGTCGCAAGATCGTCATTCCTTTCGGCCGAAAGCCTGTCCCGAACGCTCTCGAGTCTTGATCCGACAAAGTCATCGTAGCCTGACAACATGAGTGCAATTTCGGCGTCCGAAACAAGCTGCCCGGTCGAATCTTCGATCGCCGCGAGGCGATCCTCGATCCCTGTCAACTGGTCGCGAATGTCTCTTTCGAGGGAGTCAATCCTGGCGGTTGCCTCGCCTTGGCCCGGCGAAAGCCAGACCGCCACGGGTTCCAGGCCGGACGGCAGAACACGGGCAATTCTTGGAGCCGCCCAGAGCGTCAACACGGCGGCAGTAACGAAAACCGCGATGACGACGAGGAATTTCCCGGATACCGTTCCCGGTGCCCGCAAGAAACCACTGCGCCTGGCCCTTTCCTCTTTCGGCTTGTCAGCCGGCGGGACCTCGCTCTCTTCGGATCGGTGCGTGTCTTCCCGCTCCGGGGATTCCCCGGACTCTTCGCCCGCCGAAAGTTTGCTCCCGACAGCCTTGTCACCTGAACCCATTACGAAAGCCGTCCTTTCCCTCTGCGGCCTATTCTAACGCGTGATCGGTCTCACCCGATAGATTTTGACGATCCACTATCCGAACTTACTCCAATCGGCAGCAACTCAAAATCAATTCCTGCATGACATCCCCGTTGGGACGGGCAGCGATCCTGACTGAAACCCGTGCAATTCCTTCCAGCGCTTCGCCCACCGGCGCGCTGATACAGGGACAAACCAGATTGGCAATCTCCAGATTGGCAATTTCATCTGCCAGGCGGCGCGCGGAAAAGGCCGAATACACGGGCACGCAGGCGGCACGGCCTTGAATGATGTCCTTTGCTTCACGCGTCAAAGAAGCCGGGAACTGCCTGTAAACGACGATCTCGTCGACGGGTACTCCTTCGGCGCCGAGCAAGGATACCAGGTCCCGTGCGATGGGCGAACCACGTATGTACAGGTAGGGCCCTCCCCCGGAACGATAGTCGCAGACGACGCGCTTCACCAGTTCCAGGGAAGTCTCAGAAACGGATGCCTGCGGATCGGCCGTCAACCCGGCCTGCAGCGCGGCAAGGGTCGTGTTCTTGCCGACACACAGTGCCTTCAGGTTCCGCTCGTTCGATCGCCTCGAGAAGATCCCGACCGCATTCGCCGACGTGAACAGGAGTCCGGCCGTTCCCCGCGTATCGATTTCTCCCTGAACCTCTTCGATGATGGAAAGGGGGCTCGAACATATCCTGAGAGGCGGCCCTGTTGATCGGGCCCGGTCCTCGAGTTGCCTGCGAAGGCGGCGGCCCTGGTCAATCGGCCGGATCAACACGACATCCCGGTTCCCGATCGTTCTTCTCCTTCCGATCCTGCACATGCTACGTCGTTGCTTTCGCCGGCGCACCGGTGATAGGTCACCGGCCAGAAGACCACGACAGGGTTCGCTTGACAATGACCGGCACATTAACCGTCCTCGGTCTTGAAAGCAGTTGCGATGAAACCGCAGCTTCCATTGTCAGGCGCACCGATTCCGGCAATGCTCAGGTTCTCGTCTCAATCGTCCTGGACCAGGCAGGGCTCCACGACGCCTACGGAGGCGTTGTTCCCGAGATTGCTGCACGAGCACACGCGGGAAAGCTGGATATTGCCGTCGAGAGGGCATTCAATGAAACCGGGCATTCGATACCGGACATGGACGCCGTTGCGGTTACCGCGGGACCCGGATTGATCGGCGGACTGCTGAGCGGTGTCATGTTCGCCAAAGGCATTGCCGCCGGAGCCGGAAAACCGCTCATAGGCGTCAATCATCTCGCTGGACATGCGTTGACCCCGCGGATGACCGACAATGCAGGGTATCCGTATCTCGTGTTGCTGGCCTCGGGCGGTCATTGCCAGTTCATCGTGGTCCGCGCGCCCGACCGGTTCCAGCGACTCGGTGGAACCATCGACGATGCGCCGGGCGAAGCATTCGACAAGGTCGCCAGGATGCTCGAACTCGGCTTTCCGGGAGGGCCCGCGGTCGAAAACGCTGCTGCCCGCGGAGACCCGCATGGATTCGAACTTCCCAGGCCTCTTCTCGATCGAGAAGACATGAACCTGTCGTTTTCAGGGCTCAAGACGGCCGTGCTCCGGACCCGGGACAGGCTGGCAAACGGAACATGCGAAGGCATCAGTGATTCCGATCGCGATGACCTCTGTGCCAGCTTTCAGCTGGCGGTCGCCGAATGCCTTGCAGGAAAGACCTCCCGTGCATGTAGCCATTTCATGGAATCCGGTTTCTACCGGTCAGACGATCGCCGGCCACTGCTGGCAGTCGCCGGAGGCGTTGCGGCCAACTCGCTGGTGCGGAACATGCTGGCACGGGTTGCCGAAAACACCGGGTTCTCGTTTGCCGCCCCTCCTCAGGAGTATTGCACGGATAATGCAGCCATGATTGCCTGGGCCGGCCTTGAACTCTTCGATCGGGGCTACCGGGACGGACTCGATCTGGAGGCACGCCCGCGTTGGCCGCTCGATCCCGACGCGCCGCCGATGCTGGGCTCCGGAAAACGTATGGCCAAAGCGTGAACGCGACCGGAATCGTCGGTGCCGGCGCCTTCGGATCGGCCCTTGCCTGCGTCCTGGCGCGCAACAACCATGACGTCGTCCTCTGGGGACGCGACCGTCGGGCCATGGCAGAAATCGGTACCAGCCGAAGCAACGCGAAATACCTTCCGAACCATCGCATGCCTCCCGGAGTTCGGACAACATCACGTCTCGATGACCTTTCCGGTGTCTTCCGGCTCCTGATGGTCTTGCCATCGCACGCGCTCGCCGCCTTCCTGTGCCGGCACGGAATTCCGGCCGATCAATGTCCGGTTGTCCTGTGCGCCAAGGGAATCGACCCGAACGGATTCAGGCTGCAAACCGAAATCCTCGATTCGTTCGCGCCCGAAAGGACAGCGGCCGTTCTCACCGGGCCAGGCTTCGCGGATGACCTGGCCTCAGGAAAACCTGCCGCAATGACCCTCGCGTGCCGGAATCAGGACGAAGGCCTTACCTTGCAGAACTCGCTGTCGACACCGGCATTCAGATTGTACCTTTCGGAGGACATCACGGGCGCACAATTGGGCGGCGCGCTGAAGAACGTCGTCGCGATTGCGTGTGGGCTGGCGATCGGATCGGGTCTCGGAGAGAGCGCCCGGGCGGCGCTGATCACCCGGGGCTGGGCAGAAGTCTTACGCATCGGGGTCGCCCTTGGCGCGCATCATCAAACGCTGGCGGGGTTGTCCGGATTCGGAGATCTTGTTCTCACCTGCACATCGCGCCGATCGCGAAACTACTCTCTGGGACTGGCACTGGGCAGTGGCTTGCGGCCGGCAGCAGGCACGACGGTCGAAGGAGTCAATACCGCCCGCGCGGCAACCGGACTTGCCCGCAAGCTCGGAATCGATACACCCGTATTCGATGCCGTCGTCAGGGTCCTGGACGGCGAGGAATCGATTGAGGATGCCCTCGATTCACTCATGTCGCGTCCTCTGCGTCGCGAGTGACGGCACGAATCGGGAAAGAAAGGAGTTTTTTGCGATGGCATATTGGCTGTTCAAATCAGAACCCGGCGAATGGAGTTGGGACGACCAGGTCTCGAGTTCGAATCCTGACGGCGAGGAGTGGGACGGAATCCGCAACTACCAGGCCCGAAACAACATGAGGGAAATGAAAGTCGGGGATCGGGGTTTCTTCTATCACTCGGTCGGTGAAAAGAGGATTGTCGGAATCGTCGAAGTCACGGCCGAAGCCCATCCTGACAGCACGACCGATGATCCTCGTTGGGAATGCGTCGACGTCAAGGCTGTCGAATCACTTCCGGTCCCCGTAACTCTGGCTCAATGCAGGGAGACTCCAGAACTATCGGCCATGGTGCTTGTCAACAACACCCGGCTTTCCGTTCAACCCGTTACCGAAAACGAATGGATGATCATCTGCAGGATGGGCAGGCTTTAGGTCCGTCGGGCAAGATTTCGAAACCGCCCGTGAGACTGCGGTCCGGCGCCCGATTTCAGGTCCACCGTCACGGTTCAACCGAACCACCCGGACGCCATCCGGTCTCCCTGGGAACCGATGACAACTGCATAGACTGCCTGAATCCTTTCTCGACCAAGTTTGCGATCTCGAGTGAAGGGCGCGGGACCGTCTACTTGCCCTGTCGGTTGAACAGCTGCAAGTCCAGGTCCCGGTTCCGGGAGGCGGGCAGGGACTTCGCGATCCGCTCATAGGCATCGCCCATGGCCTCGAGAAAGGAAGCATCACTCTGCCAGAATTCGGGATAATCTCCAGCCCGACGCATGGGGAGGACCGAGACCGGCGGTGGCGGCCGGCCTGCTGCCGGATCCCGCGGCAGGGGTCTCCCGAGCCAGAAGTCCCTATGTTCGCCAGGGTCGATGTCAGGCGGAACGCTGTCCACAACCGGGACCCGGGGCTCCCCGAGGGCATCGGCGAGATCAGGTTCGGAGGGAGACACTTCGCTGCCCAACGCCGCACCAAATTCGGATTGTCGGACGGCTTCAAAGAGTCGTTTCCTGTCGAGGCCCCGGAGTTCGAACAGCAGAAAGGGATCGTAATCGATCATCCCTGCGACCCGGTAGTACACGCCGGCGACATGCTTGCACGGATTGGCCCAGTCCGGGCAGCTGCAGGTCGAACTGATTTCCTTTCCGCTGGCGGGCAACAGTCCAACCGGCGCTTCGGTCAGCGCCCTTTCGATGGTCGGGGGCATTTCGCCGAGAATCAGGTGGGCGACCCAGTTGGCATTGTCGCCGAGGCGTTCGAGGGCCGCCTTCCAGTGTTTCTGTGCGATCCGGGTGAGCGTGACCTCAGCCTTGTAGTAGGGCGTTTCATAGACACCGAAATAATGATTGATATTGCCTTCGAGGGTCGCGGTCACGCGATTGCCCGCAATGGCAAACTTCACGATCCGGCGGGGTCCGGAATAACTTCGGCCCCGGGCCAGCCGGCCAGAATCCATGAATCCCTCGAGAGCAGCCAGGAATTCCCGTCCCCACCAGGTCTTGCTTCGATTGGTCATCATAGGTGCTCCCAAGTCCTCCCCGGCCGGTCCGGTCCCGTTGGCGTCAAAGCCAGTGCCGGTTCCAACGCCAACATCCTCATCTTCATCGTATCTGCCGCTTCGTCCGTCAGGAGATCACCGCGTCATGCCTGTCAAGCCGGATCAGGTCCCGGAAGGCGTCATTTCCCATGTCTGCGAGCCATGATTCACCGGTGCCCACCACCTCTTCGGCAAGTTTTCGCTTGGACTCGATCAGGTTGTCGATTCGTTCCTCGAGGGTGCCGAGCGTGACCATCTTGTGAACCATTACCACCTTGGTCTGGCCGATCCTGTAGGCCCGATCGGTTGCCTGGTTCTCGACCGCCGGATTCCACCACCGGTCGAAGTGGATCACGTGATTGGCCCGGGTTAACGTCAAGCCCACGCCGGCTGCCCGTAGCGAGAGGACAAAGACCGACGGTTCCGATTCCGGGTCCTGGAACTGGTCCACCATGTGCTGGCGCAGGCCGATCGGCGTCCCTCCATGGAGATAGTGGACAGGGGCGCCGATCCGGCTCCGGATCAGTGCTTCCAGGGCCCGGCCGACCTCGGTGAACTGCGTGAACAGGAGGACGCTCTCGCCTTCAGCATGAATTTCCTCGAGCATCTCGCAAACCCGGGCAAGCTTGTGCGACCGTGATTCCGAAAATTCGCTACCGTCCTGGAGGTACTGGGCGGGATGGTTGCAGATCTGTTTCAGCCGCGTGAGCGCCGAGAGCATCAGGCCCTGGCGGCCGACTCCGTCTTCTTCGGTCAGCCGCGCATCGATATCCCGGACAACTGCCTCGTAAAGCGTCGCCTGCTCGCCGGTAAGGCTGCAGTGGGTATTCTGTTCGACCTTGTCCGGGAGGTCGCTGATGATCGACTTATCGCTCTTCAGCCGCCGCAGGATGAAGGGTTGAACCATTTCCTTGAGGCGCGCGAGGGCCTTCTGGTCGCCGTTGCGCATGATCGGCCGTTCGAATTCCCTACGGAACTGCGTCACGTTTCCGAGGAGCCCCGGGTTGACGACGCTAAACAGTGACCAGAGATCAAGGAGCCGGTTCTCGACCGGAGTCCCGGTCAGTGCAACCCGTCGTTTCGACGGAATCGCGGAGAGGGCCTTGGTGATCGCGGCCGCGGGATTCTTGACGTTCTGGGCCTCATCGACCACGAGGCGCCACCATCGGACCTTCTTGAGCAGTTTTCCGTCCAGCCGGGCAACGCCGAATGAAAGGATCACAAGATCGGTTCCGGCAATCGAATCCTTCAATTCCTCAAGGGATTTCGGGCGTCGGCTTCCATGATGGATGCGGGTTTTCAGCGTCGGCGCGAAGCGGCCCGCTTCGCGCTGCCAGTTGCCCAGAACGGACGTGGGCGCGACCAGGAGGGTCGGACCGGCATCGGGATGGGCCGCGCGGTCCCGAAGCAGGGTGGCCAGGACCTGTATGGTCTTGCCGAGTCCCATGTCGTCAGCCAGGCACGCACCGAAACCGAGGCCCTCAAGATAACTGAGCCATGAGAATCCGCGCAACTGGTAATTCCGAAGGGTACCGGTCAGCGATTCCGGCTGGCCCTGAATCCTGAGTGTGCCTGGCTCCCGAAGCGCGCCCATGGCCTCACCAAGCCCATCCTCGAAGACCACCTCCGTTTCCGGGTCAGCAGAGGCCCGCAGCAGGTCGGCCAGGCTGGCCTCTTCCATCCGGGCGTCGGCCTGCCAGAATTCCTCCAGCCGCGCGACTTCCCCGGCGCTGAGTTCCATCCATTGGCCCCGCATGAAAACAAGGCCTTCCTTGGCCCGCACGATTGATTCCCATTCTTCCCGGGTCATGGGGATGCCGTCGAGGACCACCGTCGGTCGCCACTCGACCACCGTATCCAATCCGAGGAGTCCGCTCGATTCGGTTCCCGCACTCCCGTCACTTTTCGCGGATCGGGCCGACATCCGAATCCGGAGCCGCTGTTGACCCGTCACGGTCCACCACGAGGGGACGATGACCCGGAATCCCGCCCCCTGCAGGATGGGGGCGTCCTCACGAAGGAATGCCAACGCCTCATCCCTGTCGAGAAGAACGGAATCGGGGGTGTTGGATTCCATGCCCTCCCAAAGCTTCATGTACAGCCGCGCCGCCTGGCCAAGTTGCAGCAGCACCTCGGCGATACTCCGGGCAGACCGGCCGGACGTCCAGAATTCCGAAAGCGGAATCATGAGGGAGGGGTCGCTACGCGATGCGAGAAGCCATTCCAGACGCCACAGGTCCGGTGCGCCTGTCTCCGGATCTGACAGCCGGAAACAGACCCGCTCATCCGCCTCTGCCGCGGACCGGTTGATCTTGTCGCGCCAACGGCGCCATTGCCGCCATTCGGTTTCAGTGACGACGGCATCGGCGCATCTGGCCTTTTCTCTCGCTCCGTAGCGCGAAACCGGATCCGGCAGGGCCTGCCCGGGGAAGGGATCCCGGAACCGTTTCAGGGCCGAGACCGGAAACCGGGTAGATTTGATGCGCCGCTGTAGTTCCACCGAGACAAACTGGCTAACCAAGCCCTTGGCGTCGTGAAGGCACGGGTCGGCAACCGCCACCGCAGGCCTGTCTGGTCGAAGAGCTCTGCCGACGCCAGGGATGGCTGAGGAAAATGACTCGACGAGGGCTGCTGTGGCCTCTCCGGTCAGTTCCCATCCGGTGTGAAACGCAACGGGCAGTGCCTTCCGCTTCGCACGCGTCTTCCGGCCGGATTTCGGCGGCCGCGCCTCGGGGAATATCGCGGGCAGGTATTCGTGACGCCGGATTGCATCGTCGAGCCGAGTCGAGAGTCCGGCCCAGAAACGGAGATCGCTTCCGACCCGGATTTCAGGGAAGTCCCTCAGAAAATCGATCGAATCGAGTACGGCTGCCGGATTCGCAACCGAAAGCCCCTCAATGGTCCACCAACGCCACGCCTCAGGCTCTGCGGTATCCACATCGCGCTCGGCTCGCCATTCCAGCGACGGCGCCGGCCTTTCCGAATTTCCGGGGCCGGGCAATAGTGCGTGCAATGACATTGGCCGCAGATCCGCTGGCGAGCACGGAAACGCTGTCCCCATCACGTCGAGAAGGGCGTCAGGATCCAGCTGGAAGGGATGACATCCCGGTTCCGCGCCGTTTTCGGTCCCGAAACCCTCCGCCCAGATCACGAAACTCCCGCCAATCCCGGCAGGGACCCAGCCTCCATGCAAAACACAGCTGCTCAAGGCCATGACTTCCCCCCAACACGAATCCGAGACGAAACACCGTTCGCCATCACCTCGCCCCGACCGAATTTCCCTTCGCCCGAAACCGATCTGCGGCTCGTCAGGCATTCGGAGCCAAGCGCGTGTTTCTCTACCACATCAGGATGGTATGGGAATATCAAGATACCCATATTTGCCACAAGGCGCGGCAACCGCCAAAATAAAGGAACGGGACTTCACTGTGACGAAATTCGGGTCCAAAAGGATGTGGACGCGTGGCGACGGGCACTGGCTCTGATTCTGCCTTTGAACTGAATCGTCATCCTGGCGCGCTGTTCAAAAAGAACTCCTCTGCTTTGCGTGCCATCTTCGCGCCACATATCGTGGTGTCCGATCGAGCATCCTCTGTTAACGCCACCGATAGTCTGCATTTCATTCTGACGGCCAACATCCGGAACCGTGATGGCGTCGTTGTCGACGTAGCCAATGAGATCGTCAGGACGACGGGCTGACCATTCCGAACATTTCGAGATGTCGAGTCGTCAACACCAACTTTCCCTCCCGGCCAGATCGGTTCCGGCCTTTAACCGATCGAGGCAGGCCTTGTAGGCTAAAATACGGTCTCGCCTTCGCCCCGTAACCTCGGCAAGGATGCCGACCTCTACCAGGATGCCGATCGCACGCGTCGCCGTGGGCTTGCTCTCGTTCACCAAATTCATCGCGGTGGCCACGGTCACGATCGGATGACGTAGCAAAAGTTCGGATAACCGCAAGGTGGGTGCCGTTGCCGATTTGTTCGCATGAACCCGGTTCCGATCTGCGGAAGCGATCGCGAACAGGCCGCGTACCGATGCAATGGCTTCCTCGGAAATGATCGCCACCCCTTCCAGAGAGTAGTCGAGCCATCCTTCCCAATCTCCTTCGGAGCGGACGGCATCCAGGCGGCGATAATTTTCTGCCCGGTTTCGCTTGAAGAACAGGCTGAGATAGGTGAGCGGTCTCTCTTGAAGGCCCCAGTGTTCGAGCAGCAGGGTGATCAGTAGACGGCCAATGCGGCCATTGCCGTCGAGATAAGGATGAATGGTCTCGAACTGAACGTGCAGCAGACCGGTTCGGATCAGGCGGGGCAGCGCGTCCTCGCCGTGCATGTATTTCTCGAATTCGCCGAGAATGGCGGGGAGCCGGTGGTGGTGCGGCGGTACGAAGACCGCATTACCGGGCGGGCTGCCGCCAACCCAGTTCTGCCTGCGACGCACTACGCCCGGCCGCTTGTCGGCCCCCCGAACCCCTTTCATCAGCAGCCGGTGGGTTTCGTTCAAAAGCCGCATGGAAAGGAGCAGTCCGTTTTCGTCGGAGAGTTGCCGCCGCGCGTAGGCCAGGGCATCAATGTAATCGCATATTTCCTCCACGTCGGGAGATGGCTCGGTTTGGGCGCCAGCATCGTAGTTCAGCAGGTCGATCAAGGAGTCCTGCGTTCCCTCGATCTACGAGGGAATCACTGCCTCCTTGCGCACGAAAGCATAGACGAACCAGTCCAGAGACGGTACTAACTCCCCCGCAAGGTGCAGTCGGGCGAGGGCCTGTTCGGCGCGGCGCAGCCGTTCCGCCAGCGGACCCCCCATGTTTAGCCGAGGTTCCCCTGGCGGTAGAGAACGCGGCACGAAAACAAAAACGACCTCACCGACGGCGTCGATTCGCTCGTATCGTCCTGTCTCTCGTATTCCCATGCGATGACTTTTCCTGTTCGCACGGTACGGTCACGTTCTTTCGTGTTTCTGTTGGGTACGAACTCTTTACCAAGATGCGCCGTAGTCAAGAAAACGTTACGACGTCGGTCGGCTCGTCCGCCATGCCCATTCGAACCCTTTGGGTCGAGTAACTGTGGCTGCAGACGTGCTTAACCCATTCTCCACTCCCTGCGCGTCGGCTTCGGTGAGGAACAGGTGCTTTCGCAGACACGCCTGGGCGTCCGTCGGCCAGCCCACCATAATCGGCAGCAGAACCAGACAGTGGTCGATGCGACGATCATGGCAGTGGACTGCCTGCCGGTTATCAATACCGAACCTGGGGCACTGTAACTCAATTTGACGCTGTGAATTTTGGCTCCGAAATCTTCAGATGACGAACCTGTCTGATCGAATGCAGCGGCATGGACCGAAAACCGTCCAGAATCCTCCGTCGGAGCACAAGCCGAATTTCGCTGTCTGTTGTCGAACAATCAGAAAAGCGGCCACCCGGAGAACCTTTGAGCCTGGTTGTCCATATCGCCGTTTCCGACATGGCATACTGGTTCCTGAAATTCGCGACGGGAACGAGCCGCGAGTACTTCGTTGCCAAGTCGCACGGGAATGATCCGGTGGCGGGACCGTTGCTGTTGATTTCACTTAACCGATGGTCGCAGGTCAGTACCGGTAGTGGTCGGGCTTGTATGGTCCGTCAACATCGACACCAATGTATTTCGCCTGCTCGACCGAAAGCCGTGAAATTCGTGCCCCGATCTTTTCAAGGTGCATCGTGGCGACCATCTCGTCGAGATGTTTAGGCAGAACATGAACGCCTTTTTCGTAGGTGTCTCCCCGATTCCACAATTCGATCTGTGCGATTACCTGGTTGGTGAATGAAGCGGACATGACAAAGGACGGGTGTCCGGTGGCATTGCCGAGGTTCAGAAGCCGCCCCTCCGACAACAGGATAATCCGGTTTCCGCCAGGCATCTCGATCATGTCAACCTGGTCCTTGACATTGATCCATCGATGGTTCCTCAGTGCCGAGACCTGGATCTCGTTGTCGAAATGTCCGATGTTTCCGACGATTGCCATGTCCTTCATGTCCCGCATGTGCTCCAGGCGAATGACATCGCGGTTTCCTGTTGCCGTCACGAAAATATCCGCGGTCCCGACTTCGTCTTCGACCGTCGTGACGTCGTAACCATCCATTGCGGCCTGCAAGGCACAGATCGGGTCGATTTCCGTTATCTTTACCCGCGCACCGGCGCCCCGTAGCGATGCAGCGCAGCCTTTCCCCACGTCTCCGTATCCGCAGACAACCGCAATTTTTCCCGCGATCATCGTATCGGTTGCACGGCGAATACCGTCGACCAGCGATTCCTTGCAGCCGTACTTGTTGTCGAATTTCGACTTTGTCACCGAGTCATTGACGTTGATCGCGGGAAACGGCAGGCGCCCCTGTTCGTGGAGTTGGTAAAGCCGGTTCACGCCGGTCGTCGTTTCCTCGCTGACTCCCCGGATGGAGTCTCTTTGGCGAACGAACCATCCCGGCGACTCATTCATGCGACTCCTGATCTGGGCAAAGAGGCACTCCTCCTCTTCCGAACCCGGGGTTTCAATCAGATCGGTCTCCCCTTCCTCGACCCTTGAACCAAGAAGAATGTAGAGCGTTGCATCACCTCCATCGTCCAGGATCATGTTTGCAGGTCCGGTCTCGAAGGCGAATATCCGGTCGGTGAACGACCAGTATTCCTCCAGCGTTTCGCCCTTGAACGCGAAAACCGGCGTTCCGGTTTCAGCGATCGCCGCAGCAGCATGATCCTGTGTCGAGAAGATGTTGCAGGAAGCCCAGCGAACCTCTGCTCCGAGAGTCTTCAGCGTCTCGATCAGCACAGCCGTCTGTATGGTCATGTGGAGTGACCCGGCGATTTTTGCTCCCGCGAGAGGAGCCTTGCCAGAATACTCCTCCCTGAGCGCCATCAGGCCGGGCATTTCGGTCTCGGCAATTTCGATCTCGCGGCGACCGTGCTCGGCCAAGCCGACATCGTGTACAACGTAATCCTTCGGCACGCCTCATCCTCCAGTCCCGGCCACCAAGCAGGCCGATGGCGTTTAGCAAAGCCAAATTCGGTCGACAAGACATCGGGGCTTTCGGTATTCTCCACCGATTCAATCCCCGGCTGGGGTCGCGGAGAACAGAAGGACAATGGCAGCAAGGCCGCAAACAAGGGTTTGGCAACGAATGCTCTCGGGGCGCCGGCTGGACCTGATCAATCCATCCCCTTTCGATATCGAGATCGAGGACATTGCACATGGCCTGTCCTTCGTTGCGCGGTGGAACGGCCAGACAGTCGGCGACTTCCCATACTCGGTCGCGGAGCATTCGGTTTTCGTCGCAGAGATGCTCACCCTGTTTCGCCCACGGGCTGACAGGCGCTGGCGTCTCGCGGCACTTCTCCACGACGCGCCGGAATATGTCATCGGGGACATGGTCGGCCCGGCAAAATCTTCCGTGGGGCCTGGTTACGCCGAAATGGACGAGCGCCTGACAACCGCCATTCATCAGCGATTCGGCTTGCCCGCCAGGCTTCCAGCCGAAATGAAGCGCGCGATCAAGCGGGTAGACCGGCATTCCGCCCGACTTGAGGCCGAACAGCTGGCCGGGTTTTCAAAAGGGGAGGCGGACCGCTTGTTTGGCAAACCTCTTTCGGCAGACTTTCAGGACAGGAAGCTCCGGCCGCGTCCTCCAACCGAGGTCAAGGCCATGTTTCTTGCGTCGTTCAACCAAGTGTTCGACGGCTGAAGCCTATGAAGCCGAACTTGAAATCCGAAAGCTCGCTTGGCAACGTCTCCTGGGTTCCTCGACGGCGATTGAAACAAGTGCCTGTTTCAACTGGAGATTTACCCATGGTCAAAAAGGGGCCTGCTTCGTAAGCGTTCGGTAAGGGGGTGATGGCCTTACTGGCTGTCATCGATTGAGCGTTCTTTTCCAGTCTTTTCTGAGCGGGCAGAGCCAGATGTCCTTTTTCGGTTTTCCGAATTCCCTCTTTGTGTCGTACTTCCCGCGTCCCTGCGTGGTTCCGACATGGATCCATCCGGACGCCTTGTAGGTGATCCCGGAGAAGCGCGGGGTTTCGACGAAGGTTTCCATCAGGACCGGTGTCACCCTGTACTGGGTGTACCAGTCCAGCGGCAGCTGGCGGCGCACACGCGAAAGGATGTGGGAGGCCAGGTTTGGAATCCGGATCCATGGCATGATGAGGTAGCGGGAGTTATCGACCATGAGGGGGAGGTTTCTCTCGCGGGTTTCCGGCGTCCATCCGATGAAGTCGTCGCGCGGTGCGACCTTCCAGGCCGCGGCCGAGAAGCCGAGCATGGCCAGCGGGCGCCCGTCGCGGTCATGCACCGCGTAGCGCATCTGTGCACCGACGAGGGTCTTGTAGCCGAGATAATGATAGCGGGCGATGAATTCATTCCAGAGGCGGCTGGCCCCACGGCCGGCACCGGTGACCTTGACGAAACGGAGCGGACGAGCGGCCTCCAGTGTGAGCGGCGGTGATGCCGGCGGTTCCGTTTCCGGGCCGAAGCTCGGAGGACGGGGGGGCAAACGTAGCCGTCGTGGCGGCGGCAGTGTGATGATCCCGTCCCGGTGCATCTTCAGCATGGTGAGCCGGGCCATCATCGCCTTCAGCCCGCCGTCGGGCTTGACCCAGCCGATGGCGCGGCAGAACGCGCGCGCCAGCCCGGCACGGGTCTGCTGCGGGGAGGATGCGATCAGCGCCCGCATCAGCGCCATCTCGCCGGTGGTGAAGTCACGCCCGTGATAACGACACTCGATCGTGTCATCCGTCGTCATCGTGTGGCCTTGAGCGCACGGCGCCTGTCTTCGTCCATCAACCATGGCAGCCAGGGTGACAGGTCGGCCGGAGGCTGGCCACCGTTACCTGCACAGGCCGAGAGCCAGTCGTCGAGCCACTTGCGGACATCGATCCCGTTCATCCGCAGGGTCTCGATGATCCCGTACATCATGGCGGAGAACAGGGCCCCGTCAAGGCTGTCGGAGCCGAAGGACAGCTTGCGCCCGATCACGGGACCACGATGCATCCGCTCCGACAGGTTGTTATCCATGGGTACGTCCGGCCTGTCGACGAACACGCAGAGCCCGTCGCGATGCCTCAGCAGCGAGTTGAGTGCCTTCGCGCGCCGGTCCGAGCCGGCCGGCCCCGCGACTTCCTTCTCCGCGCGGGCGAACAGCCGGTCGACGGCACGCTGCAGTCGACGATGTGCAATCCCGAACTTTCGCGACTGCTCCTCCATCCCCAGTTCCGGGTCGTAGTGCTTCAGCCGGACCCTGTTCAGGTGGAACAGTCGCCCGAACCGGTCCAGCCACCGCTCCTCCCACCTCTCCAGGGCGTCATTGCCGGCCGCAGCCTCGATGAACTTGCGGCGAACATGGCTCCAGCACCAGGCCAGGATCAGGATGCCGCCGAGAACACGTGCGAGTTTCTTGTAGGCCGCGTAGGCGTCACAAACCAGGACCGTGCCGGCACCGACGCCGGCGAACAGCTTGCCGGCAGCCTCGGCATTGCGCCGGGCGTCGACGTGGAACCAGACCGCATCCCGGCAGACCGCACACCACAGCCAGGCCCGGCTGGTGCCGCGGATGGCCTTGAGGGACTGAACCCGCCAGCTGGTCTCGTCGCCGTGAAGCACCGCGGCCGCTTTCAGGTGGGCGAGGATCGCCTGCGACAGCGGCGCGAACAACGGAATCAGCCTGTGGATGCTGGAGGCCAGGGTCCCGGGCGAGACCGGCAGCCCCTGGTCGCGCATCCATGCCGCGACCCGGTTCAGCGGCCGGTGGCAGGCGAAACACTCGAACAGGAAACAGACCCAGAAGCTGATCCCGTAGGAGGAGTTGGGAAACAGCCGGGGAACCGGGGGCGCCGAAACCTCCTGCGGCGCCGACGCACAGGTGCAACTGCGCCGCCAGCGGTTGCGCTGGATGATCCGGACATGCACCCTGACCTCGACCTCGATGGCCTCGGAGTCATGGCTGCCGTTCTTCACGTAGGGAAGGCCGCAGCAGGGACAGACACGCTCCGCCTCCGGCGGGTCGTGAGCCTCGGACTTGCGCTCCATGTCCGGACGCGCTGTCCGGCCGTGCCCGGGCTTGTCCGCCTGCTGGCCACGTTTCCGGCTACTGCCGGACCCGGACTTCTCCTTCTTCTCGCTGGTGCGGCCGAACCTTGCCTTTGCATGCGTCGCACCCGCCGAGCGGAGCCTCTCGTTCTCCGCCTTGAGTTCCTCCAGTTCCTCCGCCTGTTGCGCAATCACAGCCTTCAGACGGGAAATCTCCTTGCGCATGCCCACAATCGTGTGCGGGCCGCTGTCGATACCGGCGGCGTTCAGCAGCCCCTGTAACCGTGCCAGCTTCTTTTCCAGCTTGCGCAGGTTCTTCGCACTCTGGCTCCGGCCAAGCTCCTTCAGCTCCGCGCGCGCCGCGGCAAGCTTCTCGCGGTTGCTCTCGAAGATCCCGCGCAGTCCGTTGAGTTCGCCACGGGCCCGGATCGATTCCAGCTTCCATTCCTCGCCACGGGCTTCCGCTTCCCCGAGCTTGCCTTTCAGTGCCGTAATCTCGGCTTCCGCCGCCTCGGCACGTGCATGCTCCCGTTCGTACAGACGTTTCAACTCCTCCGGCGGCAGGGCCGACGGATCGACAACATCGCAAACAGGGCCTCCAGAATCCAACATGCAGCCGGATTAACAGATGTCGGAAACCGTTGCCAGAAGAAAATGAAACCCGGGAATACAGCCATCAAACGCCGAAAATAAAGGCCATCACCCCCTTACCGAACGCTTACCCTGCTTCGTCTCGTTTAGCACTGACGGCGCAGGTCCCTTTCTCTCTTTGTTTGTCGCCACTTGACTACATGAGCGGCGGACGCCGGCACTAATAGCCGTGCCCGCCATTGCTGTTTCTCCCATGGGTCCAAATTCGATGACTTGAACGCAAACGTTCCAGCCATTCGATCGATTTCACGGGTTATTGGGGTCGCCGGTGCAAATGCCCATCGACGTGCAGATACGCCGATTCCGGACGCCTCATTCAGTATCACACATCAAGTTCAGGATTTGTGGCACGACCTTTGCGGCGCGAGCGCGTTGGTTGCAATTCACGACCATCGTGCAATCAGGTATATGATCTCCCCCTCCATGTCGTCTCTGTCGGCGGCGAGATAAGGTGAGCTCATGACAAGACACCTGGACAAGGAAAAAACGGACCACGCTCCATCAGTCCCAAGTGTCTCCTGCTGTTTTCGAACGAATGTGACATCCGATACTGAAGGGTTCCAGGCAAATGAACCGATTTCGATCGCGTCACCGAAAACCACCCTTCGCCTGGCTCAACGTACGCACGCGTTCACAATAGGGTCTCCCGTGGCTGGAGGTGGAAAAACCCGGGCGGGCCGTCCGACGCTGATGCTGAACCTTGTTGTCATGCTCGTTTTTGCCCTGGTTTTTGCCGTACCGTCCGGCCGTAGCGTCGCCGCCGGCAACGACACCACGGAGTGGTTGCGCCTTGCGATCGAGTCGGTATGTCCCCTGCCGGAACTGACCGGAATCAATGCGCAAGTCGCGATCCCAGGCAGCTGGCTTCTTGAAGAAACGCGCCTTCCGGCAGACCGGACTCCCTACAAGGTCATCGTCAACCTTCTGCTTCCCGCACTGGACGAACTCACGATCGAACGGCGGCAATTCAACGGTAGGCTTCGCCAGTTCCGGGTTGCCTATGCCGTGCACGCCAATGGGGCCCCCGGCCATCGGTCCAGGCGATTGCCGACGGGAATTGCACAATTCGCTCGGGTCGGGCGATCCGCGAGACGGACGGCGGGTGGAGATTTCTCGACCACCTGGAAAGCGATCTCGAGACATTGCGCTGGACGGAGACCCTGCAGGCACCCTGGCCGGACGGACGCGATCCGGGGGGAGTTCGGGTTGCCCTGGTGGATGCCGGGCTGGCCTACGACCTGCCACAGTTTCGAAACCGCCTGGCCCGCGACAGTGAGGGTACGCCCCTCGGATATGACTTCTGGGATCTTGACCCCTGGCCCTACGACGGAGACACTTCACGCGGACCGTTTCTTCCCATACGTCACGGCACCGCTGTCGCATCAGTGCTTGCGAGAGAAGCGCCCGACGCCGCGTTGATTCCCCTCCGGTACCCGCGCCCCGACATGAACCGGATGAGCGACCTTGTCAGCCACGCAGTTGGTGCGGGCGCTCGCATTCTCGCTTTACCCCTGGGAAGCGGGAGACCCGACGACTGGCAGGCGTTCGAGAACGCACTGCGCCAGCATGACGTTCTCGTGATCGTTTCCGCCGGCAATGACGGCAGGAACATTGACAATGACCCGGTGTTTCCGGCCGTTTTCACGCATGAAAACATCGTTACCGTGACCTCGGCCGACAGTTTCGGACGCCTCGCGGAGGGTTCGAACTGGGGGGCCGAGAGCGTCGACATCATGCTGCCGGCCGAAAACCTGGATGTCCTCGACTTCAGGGGGGCAAAGGGAAATGCCTCGGGTTCGAGCTACGCAGTCCCGCGTCTGGCGGCGCTTGCGGCGAGGCTCCTCGAGCAGAATCCCGGTCTCGGCACTGCCGAACTCAGGGATAGAATTCTCGCCCGCGCAACGCCATCTCCATACGAGCGCGACGGCGTCGTAAGCTCCGGCTGGATTCCAGACCCCTTGTCCGATTGAACAATCTACCGACGAACCGGGGCAGGAGGAGCATTGTCGATGAATCGCCGCGCCGCCTCGGCCTGACGCGGATTGACCCTCTCAAGCCGCCGGTACGCTTTTTCGGCAAGTTCCGGTTCGCCTCCCCAAACGCCGGACTGAATCGCGAACCGCAAGGACTGCGGATCTTCCGGCGCCATCTCCATCAACCACCGAGCGTGGCCCGTCATCTCGTCAAAGCGTCCTGAAAGCTGAAGGGAGACCAGCAGCGACATCCGTGCGTTGATCGAATTCGGAACCTGTTCCGCCGCCTGGCCATGAAGCGCGATGGCACCGTCAAATTCACCTGCATGAGCCAGCAGGCGCCCGGCTTCAAGCAACTGACCATGATTTCGTGCCGCAGCGCAGGTTACTTGCAGGCGGGTCCGTGCCATTTCCGGTGCCGATCTTCCCGCGAAGGCATCCATCAACCCCGCACAGCTCGAAAAGGCCATGCCCAGTCGGCGGGTTATTTCCGTGGCCGACTCGTCAGTGCGCATGGCGAGGAGTTCAATGACATCATCGACCGGAATGGCTTCGAACCGTTCATCGCCGCCGCCCACTGCGACCCCCGCAAACACCCCGCGTTCGTTGACCAATGCGCCGCCACTCACGCCGGGCTGCATACGTGAACTCACGTGAAGCCGCCCCAAATCCGCATCTTCGGCCGAACCCGCGATCAACGCACCGGGTTCGAATACCCGCACCTGCCGTCGGGCGACATCGGCGCCAACGGCAAAAAAGGTGGCATCGTTGCCCAGGGGATAGTCGGCGGGATCAAGAATCAAACCGGATGCAGGCAGGCCGGAAACTTCAAGCAGGACAAGATCACCCTCGTAGGCCGAAGGGATCACGCGGGCGTTTCTCGGGCCATCCGGCGTGTGAACGATCGCGTCCGGCCTTCCTGCGACGACATGCCGGTTCGTGACCACCAGTTCGTCTCCGATCCTTGTTGCACTGGCAATCGGATCGAAGCTTGAAACAGGGAAAACCGCCTGCCGAACCCGGCACACAGGTCGCGGGTGAGGGCAGTCCGTTTGCGACACTTCCGGCTCAACCCGATCAGGCGGTTCAGGTTCAACATCCAAGAGAAGTACAGCGACAAGCTCTTGACCTTCCCGCACCAACGTTATGTCGACCGGGGTTCCCGGGTCGGGAATTACGGCGAGTGCTGAAACCGCATCCCGTGGCGTTCGAATTCGGCGCGAGCCAATTTTCAGGATCAGGTCACCGGGCGAGAGACCCGCGTCGGCGGCGGGACCGTTCGCGTCGATTCCGATAACCACCGGTGCAGCGACCGACGCCCGACTTGCCCTGTCCGCGGTAGCCAACCGCCAGCCCGGAGACGGATACCTGACCTCTCCATCGGCAACGAGGTCCCTGAAAACCCTTTGGAGAAGTTCGACCGAAACGGCGAAATTGATGCCGATATTGTTGTCACTGTCGGACGCGAAGATTGCCGAGATCATACCGACCAGGCGGCCCTGACCATCCACCAGTGCGCCACCGGAACTGCCGGGATTCGCCGCAGCGTCCGTCTGGACGAAATCCTCCACGGCATTGAACCCGGCATTTGTAACGCGCAGGGCGGAAACAACTCCGCAGGTCACGGAAAGACCCAGTCCATACGCATTTCCGACGGCGCAAACCGGTTCGGCAAGTTGCGGAGGGGGGGCGATTTCGATCGGCACGAGTCCGGCTTCCACCCCGAGAACGGCGATGTCGCTTGCTGCGTCCTTCGCGATTAGCTGCGCCGGCAAAATACGGCCGTCGGAAAGCCTGATGTCAATGCGCCTCGCCGGTTCGACCACGTGCCAGGCGGTCACGACATAACCGGGTCGCAGGATGATTCCGCTTCCTTCCGGTGCGGTGCCCGGCCGGCTTCCGGCTCCTCCCCGGGTACGCCCGGGCCAGACAGGCAGAACCGAAACAACGGACTTCAAGACATCGGCAGGCAGGGCTTGCGACGGGGTCGGCTGAACGCTGAAGAACGCAGGCACCAACGCTACGATCAGCATGATTGTTCGGCACGGCACGTTGATCACATCATTTACGGTTCGATCTCTTGCTGATCAGCTTAGCCGCATTCCGGCCGGGATGCCATGCGTTGGCAACCTGCCCGGTTGTCACAGGCCGACCCGGTCCGGATAGGGCATGCGGCCAAACTCAGTCTTTTCGGGAATTCGGCCTCGACTACGTCGCAGTGGTTTTTTTCATCGGGATCGCTGGAAATAACGGTGGCTTGGCTCGATCATTCGGCATCCGAATATCCAACCCATGGCGATAGGTTGCCTACCAATTACCCTCAAAACCCAAGGAGCGCGTGACAAACTGCGATCAGGGATGGATCTATTCGATTCGCGTTGGTGCCTAGAGGACGTAACGTGTCAAATCGGTCCGCTCAGCCAGGTCGCCAAGATTGTCATCGACGAACTTGGCATCAACTGTCACCTTGAGACCAGGCCTTTCGGGCGCATTGAAGCCGAGGTCTTCGAAAACCCGCTCCATGACGGTGTACAGGCGCCTCGCGCCGATGTTCTCGATCGAGCGGTTGACCTCGGCGGAAATCCTGGCGATTTCGCGCACGCCATCGTCGGAAAACTCGACCTCGACCCCTTCCGTCTCCATCAAGGCACTGTATTGCCTGGTCAGGGCATTGTCGGTTTCGGTCAGTATCCGGACAAAATCCTTTTCCGTCAGGGCCCGGAGTTCGACCCGGATAGGTAGCCGGCCCTGCAACTCGGGCAGCAGGTCCGAAGGCTTGGCAATGTGAAACGCCCCCGAAGCGATGAACAGGATATGATCGGTCTGCACCGGACCGTACCGGGTTGAAACGGTCGTTCCCTCGATCAGGGGAAGCAGGTCTCTCTGGACGCCCTCGCGGGATACATCCGCGCCACGTATGTCCGACCTGGCACACACCTTGTCGATTTCGTCGACAAACACGATCCCGTGCTCCTCGACCGCGCGTATCGCCTCGCTTGTCACGGACTCGGAATCGACCAGCTTGTCCGCTTCCTCGCCGATGAGCACGTCATGGGATTCTGCAACGGTCATCCGCCGCTGAACCGTCCTCCCCGAAAACGCCTTGCCCAGGATCTCGCCAAGATTGACCATGCCGACGTTGGTGCCCGGCTGCCCGGGAATCTCGAAGGTTTCCAGCGGATTGGACGTGTCCGAAACCTCGATCTCGATCGTCTTGTCATCCAGCTGGCCGCTACGCAGCATCATGCGAAATCGTTCGCGGGTCTGTTCCCGAGAGTCCGTGCCCGCAAATATGTCTATGATACGCTCTTCTGCGGCTTCCCTGGCCAGTTCGAGGACTTCCTCCCTCATGTGTCCACGAACCATGATGATGGCACTGTCGACGAGGTCCCTGACGATCTGGTCGACATCACGACCAACATATCCGACCTCGGTAAACTTCGTTGCCTCGACCTTGATGAACGGTGCCTTCGCCAGCCGCGCCAACCGGCGTGAAATCTCGGTCTTCCCGACGCCCGTGGGACCGATCATCAGGATATTCTTGGGATAGACCTCGTCCCGGATTGCATCGTCCAGCTGCTTCCTTCGCCAGCGGCTCCTGAGGGCAACGGCAACGGCCCGTTTCGCGTCCTTCTGGCCGATTATGTATCGGTCGAGCTCGGAGACGATCTCACGTGGGGTCAAATTGGTCACACAACAATCCCTTCAACCGGTTCGCCCTGCGGACATCGCCAGCAATTTCATTTTCCGGTGGGTGCCCGGAATGCGCGGCCCGATTACCCGCGTTCCTCGATCAACTCCACACACAACTCTGAATTCGTGTAGACACAGATATCAGCGGCGATTTCCATGGCTTTCCGGGCGATTGTCTCCGCGTTGTCGCTGCCCGAAATCATTGCCCTTGCCGCCGCGAGCGCGTAATTTCCGCCGGAGCCGATCGCCGCGACGCCGTGCTCGGGCTCAAGCACATCCCCCGCACCCGTCACGACCAGGAGTTCCCGTCCATCGGTAACAATCAGCATGGCCTCTAGATTCCGCAGGTACTTGTCCGTGCGCCAGTCCTTCGCAAGCTCGACCGCCGCACGGGTCAACTGGCCCGGGCTGGCCTCAAGTTTGGATTCCAGGCGCTCGACAAGTGTGAAGGCATCGGCCGTGGAGCCGGCAAATCCGCAGATGACTTCCTGTCCGCCGGTTCTGATACGTCGGATTTTCCGGGCAGAACCCTTGATGACCGTCTGGCCAAGACTGACCTGGCCATCGCCGGCAACGGCAACCTGCCCGTCTTTCCGGATTCCTATGATCGTGGTGCCGTGCCAACCGGACCGTCGACTGTGAGAAAGTTCCATTGTTTCGGAATCACGCCAGCGAGCGTTCGATTTCCTCGGATTCGAAGATTTCGATGACATCGCCTTCACGAATGTCTTCGTAGTTCTCGAAAGCCATGCCGCATTCCTGGCCGGCCTGAACCTCCCTGACCTCGTCCTTGAAGCGTTTGAGCGTTTTCAACCTGCCTTCGTGAACAACCACATTGTCCCTGAGAAGCCTGACTCCGGCACTGCGGCGCGCAGTCCCCTCATTGACAATGCACCCCGCCACGCGGCCGACTCCGGTGATCCTGAAAACCTCCCTGATCGCCGCGTAGCCGATGAACTGTTCCCGAACCTCGGCAGAGAGAAGACCGGATGCCCGATCCCGCACATCGTCAATCAGATCATAGATGATCGAGTAATACCTGATTTCGACAGACCTCTGGGTGGCACGATTTCGGGCTTGCGCGTTTGCCCGGACATTGAAACCGACAATGTGCGCATCCGACCCTTCCGCCAGCGCAACGTCGGATTCGGTGATCGCACCGACCCCCGAATGCAGCACGCGCACATGGACTTCTTCGTTGCCGATCTTTTCAACCGCCTGGGAAATGGCTTCGGCGGACCCTTGCGCGTCCGCCTTGATTACCAGTGGAAGTTCGCGGATTTCCGTCCCTTCCCTGGCACGGGCAAGAAGCTGATCGATCGAAACAACGGTACCGGCAGCAAATCTCCGGTCCTTCGCCTGCTGGATACGGTAATTGACGATTCCCCGCGCTTCCGACTCGCTGGACAATACATGCAACGTGTCACCGGCTACCGGCGTACCGTTCAATCCGAGGACTTCGACCGGCACCGACGGCCCTGCATTGTCCACCTGCTCTCCACGATCATTGACAAGTGCACGGACCTTTCCCCACTGCTCGCCGACAACGATGATGTCTTTCAGTCGAAGCGTCCCTTTCTGGACCAGCACAGTCGCGACATTGCCCCGGTTCGTGTCCAGCTTCGCCTCGATGACCGCGCCTTCTGCGCGCCGGTCCGGATTGGCCTTGAGTTCGAGAATTTCGGCCTGGAGGGAAATTGCCTCAAGCAGGCGGTCGAGCCCTTCGCCCGTTATTGCCGAAACCTCGACATCGAGGACATCGCCCGACATCGTTTCGACGACGACGCCGTGGCGCAGGAGTTCGGAGCGGACCTTCTCGGGATCGGCTGCCTCCCGGTCGATCTTGTTGATGGCGACGATCATCGGCACGTTTGCGGCCTTGGTATGATCGATCGCTTCCACCGTCTGCGGCATCACCGCATCGTCCGCGGCGACAACCAGGACGACAATGTCGGTGACCTGGGCACCGCGTGCGCGCATCGAGGTAAAGGCGGCGTGGCCGGGCGTGTCGAGAAACGTGATCCTGGAACCATCGGAATCCGAGACCTGGTAGGCGCCGATATGCTGGGTAATTCCCCCTGCCTCGCCCGAGACGACGTTGGCGCTCCGGATTGCATCCAGGATCGAGGTTTTCCCGTGATCGACATGGCCCATGACGGTCACGACTGGCGGACGGGAAACCAGGGATTCCGGTGCGTCAACTGCCGTCTCGATCGCGTCTTCGACATCTGCATCCGAAACCCGCGTGGGGGTGTGTCCGAATTCTTCGACGATCAGTTCGGCAGTATCGGCATCGATCGCCTGGTTCTGGGTCGCCATGATCCCGTTTGCCATCAAGGCCTTGATCACCGACGCCGACCTCTCCGCCATGCGATTGGCGAGTTCCTGAACCGTGATGGCTTCCGGAATCTGGACATCTCGAACGATCTTTTCACGTTCCTTGTGTTCGGATCCCATGGTCTTGCGGCGTTCCCGCGCCTGCGCACGGCGAATTGACGCAAGCGAACGTTCCCTGCCTCCATCGCCCGAAAGTGCCTGGGCAATGGTGAGCTTTCCCGACCGGCGCGGTTTGTCCTGTCCCCGGCCGCGGGCCTGGCGCCGGCGCGTTTCCTCATCCGGTTTCTCGCTTCGGCGGGGCGTTCCGCGTGCTTCTCCCGTGCCCTCGGTCTGGACCGGGGCAACAGGCGGCGTTGCGGGCGTGCGCTGGGGTTTTTGCGGACGCGCGGGCTTTTCCCTCGCTCTTCGCGATTCTTCCTTCCGTTCCCGGATCCTCCGTTGAACTTCCTCGTTTTCGCGATCCTTCGCGAGCTTCTCCTGCTTCCTGAGTTCCCGCTCAACCTCCCTCTTTTGCTCGTCTTCGGCCTCGGAGCGTTTCCGCTCTTGTTCCTTCAACTTCTCGGCCGCAAGCGCCCGCATGTATTCTTCCTTCTGCCTCCGATCGGTGTCCGGAAGTTCGTCGACAGCAGGGGCGGGAGGTTCCGGAATCGTCTGCTGCACTTCCGCCACCGGCGGGGGAGCGGGCGGAGGAGGAGGTGCCGGGGGAACAGGCTGCGGGGGGCGGGAGCCCGGCTTGTTGATCTGGCGCCGCCGCTTGGTCTCGACGACAACCGATTTCGTGCGGCCGTGAGAAAAGCTCTGCTTCACGTGGCTTTTCTCGGAGCCGCCTCTCAGCGTCAGCGGTCGTCTGGGCCTGGAGCCAGTCTTGTCATTATCGGTCATGCGTCGATTCAGTCTCTTCCTGTTTTTCCGGCACGCGCGCAGGTTCGGCTCCGCGAAAACGACTCAGGCGGCGCGCATCTGTAACGATCCTGTCAGAAAGTCCACCCTTCGCCATGGCGGCATGTATCACACGTTCGCGCCCGAAAGCCAAACCCATTTCGGCTCCCGAGAGACATCTGAACAAGGTTCCCGCAGCGGCATGTCCGCGTGATCCCGGAAGCCTGGACCGTTCACGCGCCGAGCCATCCGCCGCCTGAAACAGGATCGCGGCATGTCCGGATCTGACCAGCGCGCGGGTCTTTTCGAAACCGGGCACGGCTTTCCCCGCCTTCCTCGCCAGGGCAATCAGTTCGACGACACGGGCGGAGAGTATTGCGTCGACGTCATTCACCAGTGATGGCGATGCTTCGACCGCCATCCGTGCCGCCCGCGAAAACAGCCTTCGACCGGCCGCCCGCTCCAGTGCTGCCGCGTCCGGGGAAACCCAGATTCCCCGCCCTGGCAGAATTCCCCGTACATCGGGAATGATCGTGCGGTCCGGGCCAACGACAAATCTGATCAGTGACGATCGCGGCGCCGAGATCCCGGTGACGATACACCGTCGCCTGGGGCACTCTCGATGTTTCTTTCTTCCGCCGCGGGACATGCCGACAGTTTCTCCAATTCGCCACGGCCGGAGTCTTCAGCCGGGCTCGGGCGAGCCAGGTTCGTCATTCTGGACATCGTCCATCGCCATGGCGGCGTGGTAGTCCTCGCCGGTGACGATTCCAAGCTGATACCTGGCTCCCATCACGAGCCTGCGCGCCTCGAGCATCGTCACATTGAATTCCTCCAGCAGACCCTCTTCCCGTTCACCATTTTCACCCGGTCCGGCTGTTTCGCCCGCGAGTTCCCAGTCGGCAAACGTGGCGAATTCCCCGAGGGTCTTGACCCTGTTCCGGGCGAGTGTGATCAACATCTGCGGTGTCAGCCCGCCAAATTCGATCAGGTCCCGTTCGATCCCGAGCGCGACCGCTTCCTCAAGGGCCTTCCGGTTGACCTCTTCAAGGTATTCCACTGCCCTGGCCTGCAACTCTTCGGCCGTGTCCTGGTCGAATCCCTCGATCGCCACGAGTTCTTCAACCGGAACATACGCGACCTCATCGACCGAATTGAATTCTTCCGAAACAAGCAGCTGGGCGACCACCTCGTCGATGTTCAGTGCTTCCATGAACATCCTTGTACGTTCCACGAACTCTGCCTGGCGCCGTTCCGATTCCTGGCCCTCGGTCATGATATCGATGTCCAGCCCGGTCAGTTTTGACGCGAGTCGCACGTTTTGGCCCCAGCGCCCGATCGCAAACGACAGTTGATCGTCCGGAACGACAACCTCGACCCGCTTCGATCCTTCTTCCATGACGACCTTGGTCACGATGGCCGGCTGGAGCGCATTGACGAGGAACGTCGCGGCATCGCCGTTCCAGGGGATGATGTCGATCTTTTCCCCCTGGAGTTCATTCACCACGGCCTGAACCCGCGACCCCCTCATCCCGACACAGGCGCCAACGGGATCGATCGAACTGTCATACGAAACGACACCGATCTTGGCGCGTGATCCCGGGTCGCGTGCCACTGCCATGATCTCGATGATTCCGTCATAGATTTCAGGCACTTCCATGCGAAAGAGTTCCGCCATGAACTCATTTGCGGTTCGTGACAGGAAAATCTGCGGACCGCGGGTTTCGGCTCTCACGTCGCGAATGTACGCCCTGATCCGGTCGCCGATCCGGTAGACTTCCCGGTTGATCAGCTGGTCGCGGCGAAGGACGGCTTCTCCCCGGCCGATGTCGACAACGATGTTCCCGTATTCTTCCCGTTTGACGATTCCATTGATGATCTGGCCCTTGCGGTCCTTGAATTCCTCGTACTGCCGTTTTCGTTCCGCTTCCCGGACAAGCTGCAGGATCACCTGCTTGGACGCCTGGGCTGCAATTCGCCCCGGACGAAGCTGCGGCAACTCCTCGGTCACGATATCGCCAGGCTTCGGGTCTTCGAGAAAATTCCCGGCATCGCTGACGCTGATCTCGAGAAAACGGTCTTCAACATGTTCCACCACGGTTCGGGCACGCGTCAGCGACGACTCACCCGTTCTACGATCGATTTCAGAGCGAATGTCGAGCTCGGCGCCATATCGCGCCCTGGCTTCGCGAATCTTCGATTCCTCGATCGCCCGGAAGACTTCTTCGGGATCGATGAGCTTTTCGCGCGCAACCGCATCAACGATCTGCAGCAATTCAAGCCTGTTCGCACTCGTCGTGTTCATTTTTCTTCTTCCTGTCATCGGCGTTTCCGCCATCCTGGAGTTCGCCTTATCGTCCGCGGGATGCACGCGGGCCGTTTTCACCGGGCTTCAGCGCTTTCCGAATGCTGTCATCTCCCTGGCGCAGGCTCGCACGCGCCACCATGTTGAAGTCGAGCCCGATCGTCCCTTGCGGTATCTCGAAGAGGATCTCGTTTCCCTGGACGCCCCGGAGAACCCCCCTGAATCTTCGTTGTCCGTCGATCAGTTCCGTCGTTTCGATCCTGGCGTCGTAACCGGCCCAGGTGTCGAAATCCCTGAGGCGGGTGAGCGGGCGGTCAATTCCCGGGCTGGACACCTCGAGCGTATATTCTCCCGCAACCGGGTCTTCGACGTCCAGCAGCGTCGATATTTCTCTCGAGATCCTGGCGCAGTCATTGACGTCGATACCGCCATTCGGTCGGTCCGCCATGACCTGAAGCCTCGTCGCACCTCCGCTCATGAGCCGGATGCGGACAAGTTCGAATCCCATGTGTTCCACTGCCGGCGCAACGATTCCGGCGATGCGCCGTTCGGCCGCATTGCTGGCAACCATTTCAAAATCCGCCATTGTGCCCAGACAACAAAAAACGGGCCGCGGCCCGTTGGAATCTCACTCTCTGGAAGTCCGGGTTTGGACGCCGGTCAACCGCTGTTGTTGCCGTTTATCGACTCCCTGCTTCCACTGTCAAGCCGGAATCGGCTCTCAACCGGGAGGACTGGGCGGGGTGCAGGGAATGATCTCCGGCCGCTTTTCCCGGATCGACAGTCAGCGGAACGAATCATGATACTCGGGGTTCGGACGCTTGTCGGTCGCTGATGATATCCGGTTCGACATGTTGAAAAAGCCGGCTACGGCGGCGATATCCCAGATGTCGACGTCCGAGAAGCCGGCATCCCGAAGAGCCTGCCGGTCGGCTTCCTCGATCTTGTGGCTCTCGATGGTCACCTTCGCCGCAAAGTCAAGCATTGCACGCTCCCTCGGGGACAAGGGTGCCACCTTGTAGTTCATGACGAGCATCTCGCCGAGCTCGGGATTCCCGGACAATTGGCGAACGGCCGCGCCGTGTGCAACGAGGCAATAGTAGCACCGGTTGAGCGACGACACGACGACGGCAATCATTTCCCGCTCCAGCTTGCTCAATCCCGATTCTGCCAGCATCAGCTGATTGTACATACCGGTAAAGCCGTTCAGCTTGTCGATGTCGTGCGCATACGCCTTGAGGACATTCGGAACGAACCCGATCTTCTCGCGGCAGAGATCGAAATACTTCCTGGTCGCCTCTGGCAACGGATCGACCGTCGGAAGTTCGAGCGCGGTCACGTTGTCTTCTTCCATTGCCTTTCTCCCGTTCAACCCGGCCGAATCCGGTAGTGGTAATTTCCTCCCCGGATCATTCCAAGGGAGCGATACAGCTTTCCGGCAGTCATGTTCGCCCTCGTCACGGCAAGGGTCAGGAACCGGGCGGACCGCCGGCAGGACCAGCCGGCGGCGGCGGCCATCAATTGCCGCCCCAATCCCTTCTCGCGGAATCGCGGCCGGACGTACAGGGCGTGCACCATCGCGATTCCGTCATGAATCGCAACAAATGCGGTTCCTGCCGGACGATCGTCCTTACGGCCGAGAATCCAGGTCCTGGCACCATTTGCGCGCATCATCACTGCCAGTCGTGACGGTCCGATTCCGCCCTCGGCCCAGATGCGTACCTGAATTGCCAGGGGCAGATCGCCAAAGACAGCATCAGGTCCGTTGGGTTCCCCGATCGCAAGTTCGCCCGGATTCCCCGAATAGAATGTCACCGGGTCCACGATTTCGTATCCCCGGTCGCGAAGCGCGTCGTCCAGCCCGGCCTCGCCCTGTCGGACCATGAACAGGGGCCATTGCCCCAGCCGGTCCATTTCTTCTTCGGCCGCCCCGATATCCGGCAGGCGCCGGCCATCCGGAATCACGGCGGTTGCTGCTGACACGCGCTTGCCTCCTCCCCGGCCTTCACGAATGATCCAGCCATCGCGGGTGTACCTGGCCGCTGCCGGCCAGCTGGATTCCAGTGTCCGGTACAACGCTTCGGCCGGAGGAAGGTTTTCCGTCATTGGTCCCGGGGAACGGCAAGCCTGCGGACCCTGGCACTCGCCCGGCGGACGATCGCCTGATCCGTTCCGCGAACGACAACGTTGCTGCCGGGAATTCCGTCCCCGTAGTAGGGATAGGAGCCGATCGATACCTGCGGAAAGTCACGTGCGATCTTGCCGAGGTCCTTCGCGATGTCGCCTTCCGGACGTTCGATCCGGACTGATTTTGCGAGGACCGGTTGTCCGCCATCGAGACCGGCGAGCAGACCTCCGAGCATGGCCTCGAACACGGCGGGAACGCCTGCCATGACGTGAACGTTTTCAATGGAATATCCTGGAGCACCGGAAATCGGGTTCGCGATGAGTTCGGCACCATCAGGGATGCGCGCCATGCGGCACCTCTCGGGATTGAGATCCATTCTCCCTCCGGGATACGCTGCGATCAATGCCTGAAGAGCGTCCTCCCGGACGTCAAGCGCAACGCCGAATGCACGTGCAATCGCATCGCTCGTGATATCGTCGTGGGTTGGTCCGATCCCACCACTCGTAAACACGTGATCGTAGCGACTGCGCAGCTGGTTGACCGCCTCCGAAATTCCCGCCTGCGTATCGGGAACGACGCGTGCTTCGCGGAGGTCGATCCCGACTTCAGACAGTCGTTTGGACAGCACGTGCAGGTTGCAGTCCCGCGTTCTGCCTGACAGGATTTCATCGCCGATGACCAGCATCGCGGCAGTCGGATTGGGCATCGGTTCCACCTCCAAGGCAGTGATTGCGCCTCTCCGGCACGGGGGGGCCGTGCCAACCGCGGGGCATGCGGTTGTCACCCTACGAGTCGGTTTCTATGATCACCGGATGGAATTCCAGAGATCACTGATACCAGGTGTTCTCGAGCGCAGGTATAAACGGTTTCTCGCGGACGTCACCCTCGAAGACGGCACGAACGTGACGGCGCACTGCCCCAATCCCGGCTCGATGCTTGGACTGGCTGAACCGGGCTCAAGGGTCTGGCTCGAACCCAATGACGATCCCGGGCGAAAGCTCCGTTTCAGCTGGAAGATCATCGAACTCGGTGACGGGCAACTCGTTGGCATCGATACATCGTTGCCGAACCGGTTGATGGCCCATGTGCTCAGGAACCGGAAGCTTCCGGAACTGTCAGCCTACGGTACCGTCAGGCCCGAAGTCAGGTACGGAACTTCGAGCAGGGTGGATTTTCTCCTGAGCGAACCCGGCCTGCCCGACGCTTATGTCGAAATCAAGAACGTGCATCTTTGCCGTGAACCCGGCCTGGCCGAGTTTCCTGACAGTGTCACGGCGCGTGGAACCCGCCACCTCGGTGAGTTGTCGGCGGTGGCAGGTGAACATCGTTCCGTCATGGTTTACATCGTGCAGCGAATGGACTGCCGGTGGTTTCGACTGGCGGCGGATATCGATCCAGCCTACGCCCGGGCTTACGACGCGGCACGAACGGCAGGAGTTGACATGCTCTGCTATGGAACAGACATCTCGACTCGGGCTATATCGCTCGGCCCGCGCCTGTGGATTGATCCTGAACCACAGTGCAAGGGCTGATCCGATTGCCGGAAGCGCTTCAAGTAGGGTGACCGTGGTGAAGGGACCGGGACAACGCGAAACACCGAGACCGCGAGTCACCCGCTCGGGCATCCCTATACATGTCCCTGGTGATTTCGAGGGCATGCGCAGGGCGGGGCGGTTGGCAGCCGAGGTCCTCGACATGATCGCCGGGCACGTGCGACCCGGGGTACGGACCGATTACCTGGACACGCTGTGCAAGAACTTCATGCTGGAACGCGGAGCCGTGCCCGCAACGCTCGGCTACCGTGACTATCCGAAGTCGTCCTGCATCTCGATCAATCACGTCGTCTGCCACGGAATTCCGTCCGAAAGGCGGCTCCGCAATGGCGACATTCTCAACATCGATGTTACCTGCATCCTCGATGGCTGGCACGGCGACAGTTCACGCATGTACATCGCCGGCAAAGCGGGAAGGAAGGCGCTCAGGTTGATCGAGATCACCCATGATTCGCTGATGCGGGGACTCGAGCAGATTCGACCCGGCAACACCTTCGGAGACATCGGAGCGGCGATTCAGTCCCACGCCGAATCCAACCGATGTTCTGTCGTTCGCGACTTCTGCGGACACGGTCTCGGGCGGGTCTTCCACGCACCGCCCAATGTTCTCCATTTCGGCAGGAAAGGCACCGGGGACGTTCTCGAAGAAGGAATGTTTTTCACCGTCGAGCCCATGATCAACGCAGGGCGCCCGCAGACAAAGATCCTGTCCGACGCCTGGACCGCGGTTACACGCGACCGATCCCTGTCCGCACAGTTCGAACACAGTGTCGGAGTCACCGCCGATGGATGCGAGATCTTTACCCTCTCGCCAAGGGAACTTTTTTTCCCGACCTGGGCTGACGCCCACTCCAGGAATTCGCGCTCCTGAATCCGAAGACCCTGGTTCACGGAAACGAAACCGGGCTGCCTGGCGGCACATGCGATCGGGGACGAGACTCGTTTGCGGAAAACCCGGCATGTTGAACCTGTCCGGCCAGCGTTGAACCCGGTGGAGTCGCGTCGAGAGTCGGCGTCATTGCGCTGGCCACCGGGAATCGCTCACGGGAATCTGGGCCGGGCCGACACTGTCCGGTCGACGGCACCTGACCTTCGTACCCGAGCCCCGCGACTACCCCGGCCTGCAGGATTTCATCGAGTTCATGGAACGGGTGGCTGGCTACGGATGCTGAAACAGTATCCGAAACGGGATGTGTCATCTCGTTTTTCGACCGCTCAGCAGGTCCCCGGTATCCGCTGACTCGTCCGTCGGATCGGCCGGTATCGCATTACTTCGCGCTGATCATGTCCCCGGGAAGCGGACGCTTGACGAAATAATCGGGGTCGGTCAGCTGCTTGCGAATGGCCGGGATCATCTCCGCATAGCAGGCCCAGACACTGGGATAAGACGGTGGGCATTGGTCCTTAATCGCCTCGTGCATCGCGGGAAGCCGATGAAACGGCACCATCGGAAACATGTGGTGTTCAACGTGGTAGTTCATGTTCATGTACAGGAACCGGAAGACCCGATTGGTGTGGAACGTGCGGCAATTCTGGCGGTGATCCATGCAGTTTTCCTTCAGCCCCGCATGCTGCGTGATGTTGAAGAACTGCGGGAAAAACCCACCGTAGAAGCGAGGAGTCACCACCATGAGGATCGGAAGCCATGACTTCCAGATCACTGCTGCACAGACAGTTGCCACGAAGATCATCACATAAGCGCGCGAGTTCCATACCACCTTCCTGCGTTCCCCATCGGGAATGAAATGCGCGCCGTCGCCTTTGATCCGGCCAAATGCATGCTTGACGATGTTTCTGATCTGTACCCAACCCGAAACAACAAAGAAGAAGTCGAGAAAGAGCTTGGCCACGTCAGCGGGCGCCATCACTGCAATCTCGGGATCGCGTCCGACATGAAGCGTATCGGTGTGGTGACGCGTATGGCTCCACCGCCAATAATAGGTTTCATGAAGCGTCATGAACCCGTTGAGCCAGTAGAGCGCGTCGTTGAGCCATTTGGTCCTGAACGGCGTGCCGTGACTCGTCTCGTGGGCCTGATGATCCGACATCGAGTACATCACCCCGTAGAAGAGAAGAAACGGAACCGTCCACCATGTGCCCCATGTCAGCACAGCGCCGGTACCCGACCCGATCAGCAGAACACCCCAGATGCCAAAGTGAATCGCGGCCTCCCTGTTCGTGCGCCGCATCAAGGCTTTCATCTGCTTTCTCGGAATCGTCGCCGAGAACCACTGGTCTTCGACCTCGTCTTCGAACTTGTCGTCTTTGAGCGAGCGAACGTTGTCGGCGTCGCCGACGAGCTCGTAACTTTTCGTAACCGTCTCAGTCATGACACTGTTTCCTGAAGCCCGTTGCAAATCAGGGAGTGGCCCAAGTTGCGGAATTATAGGAAGACGGACGACTGTCGTAAACAACCCTAGGACTGGGCAACCACATACCCTTGAGAGGAATAACAGAATATGTCTCTCGGTCTTGAGCAAGTGCGCCGAAAGGCGGGGTGACCATTCTTGAACTGGTGGCGAACGAGACGGCGGCGTTATCTTCGTCCCAAGCCTCGATCGGATCGAGAGCATGGAGCCTCTGCCCGGAGATCGCGTTCGCGCAATCGTTGAGTGCGCGTTGACGACGACAAACGACCGGCTCGGGATCGATTCTCCCACCGAAGACGCTCGATCACGCAGCGACGAATGAAAGCCTTGCCCGTTCTTCGAAATTTCGCACGCTGTGAAGCGAATGGCTCGTGTACGAACACGGAGCGTCTACTGATTATTTCATCGTTCTTGAGGTACGCTGATTCAAACTTTGAGGATTTCATGGCGATGCGCGTTTGCAATGCAACGCGGAATCGTTCGGAACCCGCAGCCGTCCGCGTCGTCGTGGCTTTGCCAGTATGAGCCCAGGACTTTCCACGCCGCATCGAAGCGGTCTGACATCACCAATGCCCGCAACGAGAGGGTTGCCTCGCCGCCTGACATGCTCAAGGCCATGCCCGACCCTTTCGCCGCTCCTTGACAAGAAGCTTGTTCGTCGCCTCCACGACTCCGCTGCAAATCATCAGGTTCTCAGCCCTGTACGCGGCGGCGTTCATGCGTTCGCGATTGTTGATGAATTGGCCGACGACGCCTGATGCCGGGAAAAGGATTCCAGGCGCTCGTATGTTTCCGCCATGTTCGCCACGAACTCTTCTGACAGGTGCCCCGGAAAGAGATGGCCGGGTTCCTCGCGCAAGGCAACAAGACAGCTCTCGGGAAGCGGGGCGGGGCGATCGAAATCCATCCCTCCCGATGCATGGAACGGCACGCATAAGTGTAGCGAGTCGAAATGATTGGAGTCGGTGAGTCGTTTCGTTGGAGTCGATTAGCAAAAAACGACCATAATGGTCCAAAAGCGCCACTTTGGACTCCAACTTTTCGACTCGCTACATTTACGGGGACAAGCCGTGCGCGCCACAACATTTCTTGAATTTTCTTCCACTCCCACAAGGACACGGGGCGTTTCTACCGACTTTTCCGTTGCGGCGTATCGTCATTCACGACGAATGCCGGTCTTTTGGGGGAAGAAAATCAACTCTAGAGGTTGAGGGTATCCGAAAAGAAAAGCTCGTACTTCCTTGATACGAACTAACTGCAAAGTCTCCAAGTCCAATAATATCCATACCGATAAGAATTTGTTCATCACCGGTCAGTTTGGCTTCCGCTACTCTTCCGTTCGTTACACGCACGTTGTTCGGCAACCAAACATCAACCAAATATGTCGGAACCATTTCCGAGCTGTTTACGCCGTGCATTCTCGTGACGCCGGTTTGCTTTAGGCCACACTCCTCCACGACACGCTTGGTGATGACTGTAGCTGTCGCTCCGGTATCCCAGACCGCCAAATACATTGCTGGCTCTTGCTGCCCGACAGCCGCCGCCGTAATACCAACATCGTTGGCAAGAACATTTAAGAGGCTGTTGCTGTAGGTAGTGAAAGATAAAGGCGGAGTGTTAGGCACGCGCCAACATTACTCTAGAACGAAACGTCTGAACCACACTATTCGGATCGGCAGAGCAAGCCTGAACGAGAAAACTTCCCAATTCGTGTTCACGAACCGTTTCCCGAATCGCCTCCTCTTCATTGGCGTAAACGCCGATAACCTGTTGACCCTTTACTACCAGAACCTTGCCCTCATGTTTGGCAGCAAGCTCAGCTTGGTGTTCGAGATAGTAACGGAATTCATCTTCAAGCATAACACCATACCCGTTTCTCGCTAGGGATTGCCTAAGCGGTAGTTGGGCGACCCTGGTCTGGTTCAATCGGCGTTGTCTCGGCTTTTGCGTGTCTAGGTATTGTATGGCAGCGATTCAGGCCGTGGTCAATTACAGAAGAGGTCGGGCAAATTGTAGCGAGTCGAAATACTGGAGTCAAAAGCGTCGATTTTACACCAAATGTGTCGTTTTCTTCTATCTGACTCCAATGGTTCGACTCACCGACTCCAAACATTTCGACCCGCTACGGACGACTTTCCAGATCGGTAACTTCGGAACGAAGAGGAGCCGTTCACGGGCATACCATGTGCAGTCACGCCGCTACGTTGTCTAGCTCGTACTTCTCGTAGGTAGTAGGCGCCCATCCCCGCAGGAAGGGGGTGTACATGCGATCGAGCGGGAGAGCTTCGCGCTCCCCCTGGGGTATGCTGTCCAGCCATTCGGGAATGCCCGGCATGTCCGACGGTTCCGGGTCGTAGTAGAATGAGCCCAACTCCGGCATGCCCGTGTAAGGCCAATGGGCGTCGTCACGCTTGAGCAGCCATATCCGCCAGCGATCATCAGTGTGAGTCTCTGCCAAGAATATCTCATCCGGAGAATTCTTGCAGCCGGCAAGGAGCGAAGGGACCAAATCTCCCCTGAATTCGAAGTGCACGAGAGCCGGATCGCCGCTTTCCAGCACCAGCATCGTTCGCGCCCCTTCTTCCTTGCAGGCCTGAAGCTTGGGACATTTCCTGGAGAACGTCTGTCGCAAGCTGTCTAGTCGCCGGCCATCCGGGTCGTCCTGAGGGATGAACCGGAACTTGAGTGCGCCGGGCTTTTCCGGGATGAGCCGCGCGACCGGCCAGTGCAACAGTTGGAACTCGCAATCGAATCCGGTCGGCGTTCCCCGGATCAAATCGTTTGCCAGGTGGGGATTGCGAACCGGAAGGACTGGAACCGGGTTCCGGTCGCGCAGACGCCGCTCGGAGGTGCGAATCCATTGCACCAGGCTGTTCAGGGCACGCGCCCGCCGGTCCCTTCCTCCGGGCAAGGAAACATCGATCCGGAACTGCAACTCGTAGTAGGCTGTCCCCGGGAAAAGGTCCGGGACGTTCTTCCTGACATGCCGGACGATCCGGTTCGCGACGGTGACGGTTCCAATCTCGTTTGCGAAGGATTCGATCCGGGTGTGCTCGATTGCGTACTCCTGCGCACCGAGTTTCAGGCGGAGGTCAACGGGCGGATCGTCTTTGTCGGGATACCGGACGTCCGTGCGCGTCTCGTTTGCGAAGGATTCGATCCGGGTGTGCTCGATTGTGTACTCCTGCGCACCGAGTTTCAGGCGGAGGTCAACGGGCGGATCGTCCCCCTCTTTGTCGGGATCCCGGTGTTCGTGTCGTAAGTGTTCGATGTTTCGTTGCCGTGCTCGTCAAGGACTCTGTGTCGGTCGAAACGGTAGCCCGAAACGACCCCTATGACGGTTTGCCCTTCCTTGGTTCTCCGGCGCACTACGGGTCCACCCGAGAATCCGACATTATTGTGGCCGTCAAGGAGAATCGGACCATCTTGCAGACCAAGTGCCGAAACAACAGCTTTCTTGACCAGCGGCTGAGGAAACCCTGCGTTAAGGTCCGTCTTTACATCCATGCCCAAGCCATAAGGGAAACCAAGAAAATAGACATCTTCGCTCAGTGTGACGCCCGCCGTTGTGTGATTCAGTCTGAGCGCCGCCCCAAAAATCTCTTGGGGGGCAAGCACTGTCACATCAATGTTTCCCTCGCCGTGCCCGACCGGTCTCACCCGCACAGGACACCAATTTTGTGCATGGAATATGTCCACTGTTTCGTCGGCTTGTATGGTTTGGACCACGTGCTTCGCAGTAATAAGATAGCGCTTGTTCTCGACATCAATCGTGAAGCCGGTTCCGACACCATCCTGGTATCGGATTCTGAATGTTCTTTGTAGAATGTTTGACGTAACGCTCACCGCCGCGACCTCCTGTAGCGAGTCGAAATGCCGGCATCAAAGGGGTCGGTTTCTTACAAAATGAGGTGTTACTCGCAATCTGATTCCAACGAATCGACTCACTGATTCCAATCAATTCGACTCGCTACAGCAAGCCCTTGTCATACAACGTTTATCGGGAACTATCGCGGTAAATCAGAGTATCCACCCAAAGTCGCCACCTGACTCACCCATTTCGTTCCACTACAATAAGGAAGCCGATGGGGTGGCCCGAAAGGCCAGAATCGTGACTCAACCGAGCGGATAAACAGCAACAGGCGAACAGATACGGAATAACCTGCCCCGTACCAGAAACGCGCCCTCCCCGCCCGCTTTCAATCGATACGCGAGGCCGATGTTCGCGCCCTGCCGCAGACGGGGACCGGCCCGGCTGGTCAGGAACATCGCCATCTGCTGGAACCGCCCCATGAACGAGCAACAGGCGCAACATTTCCTCTTTCAGGCAAATCCGGCGAATAGCCGGATTCCCCGTGGAACTTCGCGGATCCTTGTGCAGGGGAACCCGTTCATCGACCACCAATTGCGCCAGTCTCTGCATTCGCCTCCCATGGGTTGATGACCTCAACATCCGCCGCCTCGAACGGGGAGACATCACGTGTGGCAACGGCGGCGTTGCGATGGATGGCGATCGCCGCGATCAAGCCGTCCTGAAAGCCGATGGCGCATCCTCGGCGGCGCGCAACGGACAGGACATCACCAAACAGAAGCGAAGCGCCAAGATCAAATGGGAACAACCGGCCAGAGAACAGGTCGACGGTATCCTTCAGTCTGCGCTCAAGACCGTCACGACGTTTACCTGCGTCCAGCTTGTGAACCCCTGCGCTGATTTCCGCAATGGTGACCGTTGTCAGATACAAGGCATCCTCGGCTTGCCGGTCGAGCCATGCGAGAACTGACGGCGAGGAGTTCGGCTTCGCCACTTCGGAAATGACATTCGTGTCGAGAATGATCATTCCAGGTCCACCGGTTCGTAAGGCGTTTGGTCCCGCGTCAGATCGACATCCAGGAGATCAGCTCCATCCCAAAGAGCCGCCATGCGGGTCCCAAGACCAGTACGCGATTCCGGCACCAAGGTTCCTTCGAGAATCTCACGGGCCAGGGACTCTGCGCTGCGGTTCTGCTGTCGGGCGCGCGCCTTCAATGCGCGGTGGGCTTCCGAAGCCAGTTGACGGACCAGGATCTGCGGCATGTTTTCCTCCTGCGATGACCAGATGATATCACAAACCAAATCTGATAGCAATGCCTGAGGCGACGAGGGGTGCACGACAGAATTGTGCGAATCGTCCGAGCGGCCTGCTGCGGCTGAATTGTTGCCTTCCTGTCTGGATCAGTAATGCTACCAGTTGCCGCCCCCGGCTTCCGGGCCGCCGTCTCAACCCCACGGAGATAATCATGCTTGACATCGATGAAGCGAAAAGCTCCAGGGACAAAGCACGGGCCCGTGCCGGGAAAAGGCCTCCAGGCGCTCGTGTGTTCCCGCCATGTTCGCCACGAACTCTTCTGACGGATGCCCCGGATAGAGATGGCCGGGTTCCTCGCGCAAGGCAACAAGACAGCTCTCGGGAAGTGTCGCGGGGCGATCGAAATCCATCCCTCCAGATGCATGGAACGGCACGCATGAGGAAGCCGACGGGGCGGCCTGAAATGCCAGAATCGTGACTCAACCGATCAGACTAACAGCAACAGGCAAACATATAGCGAATGAAAGCTGAACAGAAAGGGAATAACCTGCCCCATATCAGAAATGCACCCGATCTTGAGACCTGAGTCCAGACTGAGACAGCTTGCCTTCGATTTGCTGACAAGACTCACGGTTTCCTCGCATTGTGCTCCACATCTACCCAGTGTTTGTTCACAGGTAACGATTTGGCCCGTCTTTCGATGTCCTCGAAACGCATCGGCTTGAAGTCCCAGACATCGACACCAACATTGACCGAATTACGTGACCCGAGCCAGTTATTGTGGACGTGGCCGAAGATCTGGAGCGCACCCTGGCGTGCGCGGTTCCAGGTGATCATGGGATAGTGGCAGAGCGTCTGTGCCCGTTTTTTTGGTCCGTCCCGGACCTCGGCGAGATGCGAGGCGCTGTCCCAGGGGAGGTCCAGTGTTGGTTCCAGGTCGTGGTTCCCGATGATCAGGTGTTTTCGCGCGCCGGGGAGCTGGCCGAATAGGCATTCGAGATATGGCGTGTCTTTGGCCTTCGGTCCAAACGCGAAGTCACCGACGATCCAGAGATCGTCCATGGGCCCGACCCTGGACCACAGGTTCTCGATCAATACCGTGTCCATGTGACCTGAATCACGGAACGGACGGTCACAGAAACGGATGATGTTCTCATGTCCGAAGTGAATGTCCGCCGTGTACCAGTTCGTCATTGTTCTTTTCCTTCAGACGGTCTCGAACAGGAACCGGATCGCGATCCTCTCGGCGAACGGCGCGAAATCGCCCGCCATATGCGGATGCTCGTTGATTTTCCGGCCCGGGAAGGCAGGAAATCCTATAACGTCACGAACCTGAATCCGGGAGCCCGAACTCCTGAAATCGAAACCGTGTCTCCTGACGGTATTCGCTTCCCGGCACAAGAATTGCGGGCGGAAAATCGGGCCTGTTCGGGCTGTCAGGCCAGCATTGTGGCTCAAGGGCAACTCCGGCGTGCGGACCATAGGGCGATCCTCCGAGGCCGGGACCCCGCGTGGATGTCATGGCGCCGTGGCAAAGCTGCAGGCCGGGTTCCGTGGTTTCGATTTCCATTTCAAGGCCGGAACCCGGTCCCTTTAGCAAGGCGACCGGCCGGATCGGTTGCTGGTCCCGGGACAGGCAGAAATTGTGGTCATGGGGAAACGGAATTCCGCCCTGCGCGAGCGGGCGAAGCGAGCGAAAATCGAATGGCGTCGATTCAACCGGCACGACGGCGCCGGTCGGAATCTTGTCGGTGTCCAACTCCAGGTAATGCTCCGCATCGACCCGAAGCTCGTGATCCAGGACCGTTTGCGATCCGTCCAGGTTGAAATAGCTGTGATGGGCGAAGCTGCACGGCGTGGCCGCTGTCGTTACCGCGTGGAAATCCAGTTCCAGGACCATCGGCGGGATTACCCTGTAGGTCAGCGTGACATCGAGCGTCCCGGGGAATCCCATGTGACCGTCCGGAAGCCGATCAGCGAGCGAAACATGCGTCCTGCCATGATCGATGATTTGCCAGTTTCGGGTCGCAGAGCCCTCCCGTCCTCCGTGAACCGTCTGACGCCCATGTTCATTGCGGTCGAGGTGGATTATTCGCCCTTCAACCCGTACCTGCCCGTTCGATATCCGGTTGGCGTATCGCCCGACCGTCGCTCCGAAACAGGACGGATTCCCGATGTACCCGTCAAGTTCCGGAAAGCCGAGAACCACCGAATGATCCACAGCCGAAAGACGAAGGTCCTGAACGGTTGCACCAAGGGTGATGATCGACGCGGAAATGCGGTCCGTACCAATAATTGCGCGGCTGACGGATTCACCGTTCCGGAGAACTCCGAAATTCTGCGTCACGGGACCATCCTTTCTTTAACTCCCGTCGTGGCCAATCCCGACGTTGTCGACAGGCGGCATTTGCGTTCCCCATTGATTCCGGGGCTTCACCACGGTGTCCGCAAATCGTGATCCGTTGCCACGCCTTAGCCGGAATCACGCCACTTGGCGGTCAGCCGGTCGCGACAGCGCCCCCGTCAATTGCCAGGATCTGTCCGGTCATCATCCGGCTTGCGGATGACGCCAGGAACAGCACGCCTCCGACGATATCGGTCTCGACCAGATGTTCCTTGATGCACTGCCGCGCAAGATGATTGGCGAGTAATTCCGGGGTCGCCCAAAGCCGTTTCTGCCTGTCGGTCAACACCCAGCCAGGGGCGACGGTATTGACCCGAATCCCCGCACCACCGAACTCGCGCGCCAGGCCGCGCGTCAGCCCGGTTATTCCCGAATTGGCCGTCACGTAGCTCGGGTATCCGTCGTTCCCGAGCATGTAGGAAATCGACGAAAAATTGATGATGGAACCGCCTCCTGCCTCACGCATTTCCGGTATGACCGCCTGGCAGGTGAAGAAATAGGGCTTGAGATTGACAGCCTGGGACGCATCCCAGAATTCCTCGGTCACGTCCTCAGTCCTGTGCCGCTGATCGTTTGCGGCATTATTGACCAGGACGGAAATCGGCCCCTGGATCGCGGAAGTCTCCGCGATCGCCTTCCGCAGTGCCCCGATGTCAGCAACGTCGCAACGGATGAACATTGGGCGCGACCCGTAGGAATCCTCCATCCGGTCGCAGAAACCTTCTGCGTCGGACCTCTGGATAAACGCGGTCCTGGCCCCTTGCTGCAGAAAGCCCTCGACGAGGGCCGCACCAATCCCGGATCCTCCCCAGTCACAAATACGGATCGCCCCTCGAGGTCCGGGAACATCGGGTAATCTGTCATCAGTCGCTTCTCCTTTTCGGCACCTATGCCGTGATGTGCTGAAATCGGACCATCATATCATGACTCCGACCAGGATGGCCTGTATCGCGAGCGAGGAGTCGCCCTGCTCTGGAATCGGTCTCCCGGAACCATCGAGGCCGTGCTGCGCACAGCAATTCCCGGAAGGTGTTTTCGCACGTCGCCGGCTTTCCCTGATCGAATAGAAGCATCGGCACGCTGGCGAAGTTCTCAGGATCGTGGCTTCGTGTTCAGGCACGGTACGAACTTGCTGCATGACGGAATCTGGAAACCACCCGAAGAAATCGCTGATCGTGGCGCCACGCGCAAGGTATTCGGACAGTGCGGAGCGCGGGGCCCGCGTGACGGCGAACACCCATGCACTTCTTGCCTTTCCCGGGTTTTGCTGCACCACCGGGCATGTCGTCCAGTCCGTCAAGGAGGGCCGCCTCTCTTTGAAAGGCGGCATCGCATATGCGTGAAATCAATCGCTTTTGATTGAACCCTTCTCCTCCGGAAGATGCGAGGATCGGGTCGATAACGGTAATGCCGTCGATTTCGCCATGGCGCCACGGCGGCCCTTGGCCTGAGCGAACGTGAAGAAGGTGCCAGGTTTCCATGTGACCGGCCGCATCAAAGATCCACCCGGTGCTCCGGAAGACCTGCAATACCGTAGACGCCCTTGACTCCGTAGGTCTGTCCCGCATGGCCGTCCGGATCATCGAGGCCGGTCGCTGCAGTCGTCACGTACAGCGTGCGAAAATCCTCGCCGCCGAAGGCCGGGCACGACACCTGCGGAGTGGGAAACACGACTGTCATTTCGAGAACGCCGTTCGGCGCATAGCGTGCGACCCGGTGATCGCCCCAGCGGGCATTCCATAGGCAGCCTTCAGAATCGATCACCATCCCGTCGGCCCCGAAAGATTCGCAGCTTACGTCGATCAATACCCGAGGTTCCCCGACCGGCCACCCCTCTTCTGATTCGAGTTCCTGTCGCATGATCCGCCCGTCACGCGTATCCGCAAAATACGCGCAGGACCGATCAGGCGAGAAGCAGATGGCATTCGATACGGTGATATCGGCGTACAGCCGCCGGAGTTCTCCCGCGAACCACCGATAGATGGCACCGGCTGCTGCCTCGTGGCACTTGCCCATCGTGCCGATCCAGAAGCCGCCCCAGGGATCAGCCCGCCCGTCATTCGACCGCGTCGCGTTGTTGTCGGCTTCCAGTTCGCAAACCGTCGAGACACGCACCCCGTCATTCAGGTCGAATGTGAACAGCGCGGATTCGGAAGCGATCAGGAGCGTGTCCCGATCGATCCATCCGGCGGCGGATACGTGCTCGTCGAACTGCCAGCTCAGTTCACCGGATTTCGTCCGGCTCAGCAACCGTTTCCCGAGAATGTCAAACCAGTACAGCTGTTTACGTTCCGGGTGCCACAGGGGGCCTTCGCCGAGCTGGCAACGCCGGGAATCGTGAACGATCAGACGCGACTCAATCAATTCCGTCATTCCGAATTCCGTTTCATGATTTTCTCGTTCCGATTGACCTGCCGAATTGGATTCGGGTCACCGCACGACACGGAAGTCCCGGTCGGCCGCCGAGCCATGATGCTGTCATTCCATTTCGCTTTTCGGGACGACCGGCAGTGCCGGAATCTCTCGCAAATGTATTGGAACACTCGAGATGCCAGGTATGCACGGTCTCAGAATCTGCCGTGACAATGCTTGAATTTCTTGCCGGAACCGCACGGGCAGGGAGCATTCCGGCCCGGTCGACCCCAGGTCGAAGGATCGCTTTCCACGAATCCTTCCCGGGATTGGATCCTGTCCAGTCCCGCCATCGCCTTCGCCACCACCGGAGGCGGCCGGTTGACGACCCTGGGCCGGGGACGTTCGCCGGGCTCGCTGGCTTCACTGGTACGCTGTCGCTCTTTCATGATTCGCGCGAGAATCATTTCCCGTTCCTCAGGCGTGAGTACACGCACGTGAGCAAGCTGGGTGGTGACATCGGCCCTGAGACCGTCAAGCAACCCGCCGAATAATTCGAAGGCCTCGGTCTTGTACTCGTTCAGGGGATCGCGCTGCGCGTAGCCCCTGAACCCGATTACGGATCGAAGATGCTCGAGTGTCGTCAGGTGTTCCCTCCACTTTCGGTCAATGGTCTGCAACAGGACCTGCTTTTCGACATTGCGGATTCCGTCACCGCCGAATTCGGAGGCTTTCCGCTCCATGAATTCATCGCTCGCGTCGTAGAGCCGTTCCCGAAGGACTTCATCGTCGACACCATCCTCTGAACACCACTCGGCGACCGGGAGCTCCAGTCCGGTAATTCGCTTCACGTCCGCTTCCAGGCCCGCGCCGTTCCATTGGTCGGAATACGATTTCGGTGGAATGTGGGTCGTGACAAGGTCATCGACCACCTGGTGCCTCATGTCCTGGACGACTTCCGAAACATCTGCCGACTGCATGACTTCACGGCGTTGCTCGAAAATCGCCCTGCGCTGATCGTTCATCACGTCGTCGAATCGAAGCAGTTGCTTGCGGATGTCGAAGTTTCGGGCTTCGACTTTTGCCTGCGCCTTCTCGAGCGACTTGTTGACCCAGGGGTGGACGATGGCTTCGCCTTCTTCCATGCCGAGTGACTTCAGAACCCTGTCCAGCCGCTCGGAACCGAAGATCCGCATCAGGTCATCCTCGAGAGACAGGAAGAAAGCCGTCCGTCCCGGATCACCCTGTCTTCCCGACCGGCCACGCAACTGGTTGTCGATCCGACGGCTCTCGTGACGTTCCGTGGCCAGGACGTACAACCCGCCGTTGGCAAGCGCCACCTCACGGCCGACCGCGATTTCCGACTCCACGCCTGCACGAACGCCGGCATCCGTTTCGCCTTCGCCCTTCGCATCCATCGCGCGCTGCAGCCGGATCTCGAAATTCCCGCCAAGCTGGATGTCCGTCCCTCGTCCGGCCATGTTCGTGGCGATCGTCACTGCCCCCGCCACTCCCGCATCAGCGATGATATTGGCTTCCTCTTCGTGAAACCGGGCGTTCAGAACGTTATGGGGTATCTTGTCCTTTCGTCCCGCCAATTTCGTCAATGCCGACGCATCCGACCGGTACTCCTCCGCGACATCCTTGTCCTTGGTTGACTCCGCCAGTCCGTCGAACCGTTTTGCGAGATCCTTGAGGAAACGGCCGTCCGTCAGCAAGGAAGACAGGTATTCGGACTTCTCGATCGACGTGGTGCCGACGAGGATGGGTTGCCCGTTGGCGTGCGCACGGGCAATTTCCGCGACGATGGCGCGGTATTTCTCTTCGGTCGTGCGGTACACCGCGTCGTTTTCGTCGGTCCTGACAACCTCCTTGTTTGTCGGAACCTCCACAACGCCGAGCCCGTAGATCTCGGCGAATTCCTCGGCCTCGGTCATGGCCGTGCCGGTCATGCCTGCGAGCTTGTCGTAAAGCCGGAAGTAGTTCTGGAACGTCACCGAGGCGAGGGTGACGTTCTCGGCGCGGATGGAAACGCCTTCCTTTGCTTCGATCGCCTGGTGCAGTCCGTCCGAAAGCCTCCGGCCCGGCATCATACGGCCGGTAAATTCATCGATCAGCATGACTTCGCCGTTGCGGACGATGTAGTCCTTCTCCTTCCGGAACAGCAACCGGGCCCTCAGGGCCTGGTTGATGTGGTGGACGAGCGTCGTGCTTTCGGGATCGTAAAGCGCCTGTTCGGCGGGCAGGAGTCCCTTGTCTTGCAACAGGGCCTCGACACGTTCATTGCCCTCGTCCGTCAAGGTGACCGAACGTGTTTTCTCGTCAATCGTATAGCAGCTTTCGTCAAGATCAGGGATCAGCTTGTTGACCGACACGTAGAGGTCGGACCGGTCCTCCGAAGCCCCCGAGATGATCAACGGCGTCCTCGCCTCGTCGATCAGGATCGAGTCGACTTCGTCCACGATCGCGAAATGGAGATCGCGCTGAACCATCTGCGCGAGTTCGGACTTCATGTTGTCCCTGAGATAGTCGAATCCCAACTCGTTGTTGGTCGCATAGGTCACATCGGCCCGATAGGCCGTCTGCTTGTCCGCTTCTTCCATTCCCGGGTAGACAACACCGGTCTTCAGGCCAAGTGCGCTGTAGATCTTGCCCATCCACTCGGCGTCCCGCCTGGCCAGGTAGTCGTTGACGGTCACCACGTGAACGCCACGCCCGGTCAGCGCGTTGAGATAAACAGGCATGGTTGCGACCAGGGTCTTGCCTTCGCCGGTCTTCATCTCGGCAATGTCGCCGCGATGCAGGAAAATGCCCCCCACGACCTGGACATCGAAAGGACGCAATCCCAGTGCGCGCTTCGATGCCTCGCGGACGTTGGCAAAAGCCTCCGGCAACAGTTTGTCCAGCGACTCACCCTGGTTGAAGCGGTTCCGGAACGTCTCGGTTCGGGCACTGATCTCGCCGTCGGAAAGAAGGCTGAATTCGGACTCGAGGGCGCTGACCCGGTCCACGATTGATCGTACGCTCCGGAGCTTGCGGTCGTTGGCGGTTCCGAACAGCTTTCGTGTAACGGATTGAATTCCTATCATCGGCACCTCGAATGGCTACCCGTGGACCGGTCCATCGGCCGAGTGTGACGCAGCAATGAAACAGATAAACGCCAGCGCTCTATTGCCTGAATTCCTGCGACACCTTAAGAGGCCCTCGGGCGCCGAATGGTTTCGTTCTGATACGTGACACGCATGTAAGGACGGCGCCTCACCCTGTCAACGCCGCGGCATGGCGTGGCATTTGAACGGCCTGCAAGCGAATTCGAATTTGCCGAATGGCCGGAGGAAATGATGATGATCCGAAAGGTCCTGTCGAAGTTGGCCGTAATTTCCGGCCTGATCATGGTTCCTGCAACACTCCTCGGCCAGGCCCCGGACGATGGGTCGCCGGCCCCGGGAGGCAATACCGTCGTGGCACGTGTGAACGGAGACGAGATTCTCCTCGGCCACATCATCGCTTTTGCCAGCCAGCTGCCCCCGCGGTACGACCAGGTCGACCACCGGAGTCTCTACAACAGTATTCTCGAGCAGTTGATCCACCACAGCCTTCTTGCCAACTACGGCGAGAGTCGGCTGCCGGCACTAAAATTCCTGGGTGAAAACCTGGCGCGGTCGGGAAAGGCCGAAGAAACGATCTCGGCGATCTCTGCCGGAATGGTCACCGAGGAACGGGTCAGGACAGTCTATGAAGATCGGTATGTTCTTTCCGATCCCCAGCAGGAGTTCAAGGCATCGCACATACTTGTCGCAACCGCCGAAGAGGCCGGGGAAATTCTCGGCGAATTGCGTGCAGGAGCGGACTTCGCGGAGACCGCCAAGGCACGGTCGACCGGACCTTCAGGGCCCGAAGGTGGAAACCTCGGGTGGTTTGGCGAAGGCCAGATGGTCAAGGCATTCGAACAAGCCGTGAAAGTCCTGTCCGTCGGAGAGATTTCAGGCCCGGTCCAATCCCAGTTCGGGTGGCACATCATCCTCCTTGAAGGCAAACGTGACCGCCCGATTCCCTCCCTCGAGGATGCACGCCAGGAGATCGAACAGTTCATCGCCGGGAAAGCGGTCGAGACTGTTCTCATCGAGCTCACGACCGGCGCGGAAATCGAACGTCTCGACCAGTCGATCGACCACGGGCTGGTCAGAAACCTGGAAATCCTGCAGCCAAACTGACCGATTGGCCCGCAGGCACGTGCTGAGGGCTGAGGGGAGGGAATCATGACCAGGGAAATTCCCGCGGCAATGCCGGCAGACCAATCAACCGCCGTTTCGCCACTTGCCCCCGTCGGCGGATTTCCCGAATTGCCTGCCATCGACGGAGTCACGATCGCAACCGGCGCCAGCGGGGTTCGCTATCACGGACGTGACGATGTCATGGTCGCATCGATCGCACCGGGCAGCACCGTGGCCGGGGTATTCACCCGGTCTTCGACACGTTCGGAATCGGTCCGCGATTGCGCGGAGAAACTCGCCCTCGCCGCCCGGACAGACCAAAGCAGACCGTTTGGACTTCTTGCCTGTGCCGGAAACGCCAACACGTTTACCGGCAAGCACGGTCGCGATTGCGTCGAGCTGACGGCGTCTGCACTCGGGAGGAAACTCGGGACTTCCGCCAGTCGCGTGTTTACGGCGTTTACCGGTGTCATCGGCGAGCGTTTGCCGGTCGAACGTGTTCTCGCGACGCTTGACGGGCTTGACCTTGCACATGGTCCCGAACGACGCGCAGACGGGTTCGAAAGGGCCGCCGCCGCGATCACGACGACAGATACGTTTCCGAAGGGCGCCGGCCGCAGAATTCCGCTCGGCGGCCGTGAAATCTGCATCGCCGGAATCGCAAAGGGTTCAGGGATGATCGCACCGGACATGGCGACCATGCTGGCCTTCGTCTTTTCGGACGCAAAGGTCGACCAGGACCTGCTGCAAAGGCTGGTGGGGGCTGCCAACGAGACGACATTCAACAGCACGACGGTCGATGGCGACACATCGACGTCCGACACGCTGATCGTCGCGGCAACCGGACGAAGCGGAGTCGAGGTTTCGGAACGGGATCCCGCGGTCCTGGATTCATTCGGCGCCGGCCTCGAATGCGTCATGCTTGACCTTGCCCAACAGGTGATCCGCGATGGTGAAGGAGCAACCAAATTTGTCGAAATCGAGGTCCGCGGCGGCGCGTCACCCGAATCGGCAAAGCGGGTGGCGATGGCCATCGCCAACTCGCCGTTGGTCAAGACAGCCATTTCCGGCGAAGATCCGAACTGGGGCCGAATTGTCATGGCGGTCGGGAAGTCGGGCGAGGCCGTGGACCCGGACCGCCTGACCATCAGCATGGGCGACACGCTCGTCGCCTCGGGTGGAGAGTCAGCATGCCCGCCCGACGAGATCGAGAGAATCATGGCTGCCTACATGAGGCGGTCCGAACTCAGGATCGTGGCGGATGTCGGCGTGGGGTCTTCGGCAGCCACCGTCTGGACCTGTGACCTTTCCAAGAGGTATGTCGAAATCAACGCCGATTACCGGTCATGAAACTTGTCGTCGTTTCGGCCGTTGCCCTCATCGACCGCGATAACCGTATCCTGCTGGGCCGCCGGCCGGAGGGCGGGTTTCTGGCGGGCCTTTGGGAGTTCCCGGGAGGGAAACTCGAGGCCGGTGAAACGCCGGAGCAGGCACTTGTTCGTGAACTTCAGGAAGAACTGGGAATTCATACATGGCAGAGTTGTCTCGCGCCCCTAACCTTTGCCTCGCATTCCTATGAGTCTTTTCACCTGCTGATGCCCCTTTTTGCCTGCCGAAAATGGGAAGGCGTGGCCAACCCGCGTGAAGGACAGCGGCTTTCGTGGGTCGGAAAAGCGGAGCTGGGCAATTATCCGATGCCACCGGCAGACCGGCCGCTGGTCCCCATCCTCAGGGACTGGCTTTGAGGCTTCCGGCTCAAATCCAGCCCGAAAGCTCGGTCGTCACGATATCGGCCAGTAATCGAATGTGATCCGGGGAATCGTTCAAGCACGGAATGTAGGAAAACTTCGTCCCGCCCGCGTCCTGAAATGTCTCGCGGATTTCGCTGTCGACTTCTTCCAGGGTTTCCACACAGTCAGCGGCAAATCCCGGCGCAAGTACCGCAATCCTTTTTCGTTCGCCTTTTGCAAGCCGTGAAACTTCGTCCACCGTGTAGGGTTTCAGCCACTCCTCGCTGCCGAAACGCGACTGGAAGCAGGTTCGCACGATCTCGGGCGGCCACCCAAGGCTTTCCGTCAGAAGCCTGGAAGTCTTCTGGCAATGGCAATGGTATGGGTCGCCTTCGGACAGATACCGTTCGGGAAGCCCGTGATAAGACAACACGAGAGCGTCGGGAGGCTCGTCACCCAAGGATTTTCTGACCGAGTTGGCCAGTGCTTTTATGTATAGCGGGTGGTCGTGATAAGGTGGAGTCGTACGAAATGCGGGCTGCCATTTCATCTTCATCAGCGCCCGGAAGGCCTGGTCAATCGCCGTTGCAGTCGTCGTCGCCGAGTACTGAGGGTAGAGCGGAAAGAACAGGATCCTCGTGCATCCCCGGTCGCACATGGAACGGAGCACATTTTCCGTCGATGGATTCCCGTAACGCATGCAGAAATCGACCAGGATCCCGTCATCGCCGGCGAAAGCCTCGGCCAGCTTGCGCGCCTGGATTCGCGTGGTCGTGAGCAACGGGCTTTCATCCAGTGCGCGGTTCCAGATCAGCCTGTAGGCATTTCCGGACGAAAACGGTCTCCTTGTCAGGATGACGAGCTGCAGGAGTGGCTGCCAAAACCAGGGCGAATAGTCGATAACCCGCCGGTCAGAGAGGAACTCGCCCAGGTATCTCCGCATGGGCCAGTATCCGGTTGCGTCGGGAGTTCCGAGATTGGCAATCACGACCCCGATTTTTCCCGCCCGGACAGGCGGATGATCGATGCCTCCATGAATCGGACGCGTGAACGAACCCGGGTTCATCTCCGGCTCCCGTCTTGGCACTTCCGGATCACGCATCGACACCGCCAATCGCGCATCCCGGCAAGGCATCCCGGTTCCGACGCGGGCCACCCGGTGCACGATGTTCCTCCGTGCCCAGGGCATCAGCCAGGCGGGTCGTCGCACTTCCCGGACGAAGTGGCCGGGACTGACTTTCGTGGGGTGCCCAACCCGACAGAAAGATCAATTCGAACGTTGCCATGACACGACCCGAACCGTCACCAAATCGATCCTCGTAGTGGCCGATTGCCGCTGCGAGCGTGTCCCGCCGAAAGCAGGTTTTTCGACGATCCGCCATGGCGTTCGTCTCGCCCATGGCGCGCAGGTCCCTCATCAACACCAGCGGCGAATCATAGGTGACCTGCAGGTTGTCACTGTCGGCAACCGGCAGGGCAAGACCCGCCCGCGCCAACAGGTCGCCGAGATCCCGAATGTCTCCCATCGGCGCGACGCGAGGGCTGATCCCTCCTTCGATCCGGCTTTCGCCGTGGGCCAGTGCAGTCCTCAGTTCGAACAATGTCCGTCCTCCGAACAGTACCGCGAGAAAAAGCCCGTCGGGTTCCAGGGCCCGCCGTGCCTGGATCAATTGCCCGACCGGATCGTTCGACCAGTGCAGCGACAGCGCCAGTATGACCAGATCATGTTCGTCATCATTCAACGGAAGATCCTGGGCGTCGGGTACGCATTTGCATCGGTGGGATAGACCGATCCGACTCCGCCAATCGCCTGCTCTCCATCCCACGATTGCCGGGCGGAGGAAGTCCCGGTTGATCGCTTCCAGCCGGTCGGCAATTTGTTTCGCGGCGTATTCGTGTAGAAACCACGCCGATTCCGGGGACTTCGCTGTCCTGGCACGTTGCATTGCCAGTTTTCGCATGTCGAAAAGCGAAGGCGGCGAAGCCATACCTGCCCCGATTCACTGGAACCCGATCTTGGTCAATTGCCGAAGGTGTCCCGGCAGCCACATGACTCGCGGCATCGTGATCTCTGCCGGTTTGCTGTCGGCGCGGACAGCAAGTCGTCCTGCCCGGTCTCAACTGACGACGGTCACGTTGGTCGCGGTGGGCTGGCCCGTCTTGGGATTTCGTCCAATGTCAAATTCCACCCTGTCGCCAACCCTCAGGTCGTTGAATTTTTCGCGGGCGTCGACGACCCCGTCGAATTCCATCCAGGTCGCATGAAAAAAGAGGTTCTCGTCACCATAGTCGGGCTTGATGAAACCGAAGTCACGCCCGGCCGGGAGGTTGACGACGATGCCCGTAGCCCATTCGGCCTCGGTTTCCTCGCCATCCCCTTCGTCCAGAACGTGTGGTTCCGGTCGACCGTGACCGTCTGCAACGCCCTGAGGACTATCGAAACTGACCCTCGGCTGTTCTTCCATGAAAATCTGGTTGATCGACGCGTCATCTTTCCGGTTTTCGTCATCGACCAGGGATTGCATCATGACCGGATAGGGAGCCGCGTCCAGGAGAGCCTGCGAAGTGCGCAGGGTTAGCATCCCGTCCGCGGACTGCATGTCCCATGCCGTGACCATCACCTGGCAGTCCAGAGCATTCAGCCTTTCGACCAGGTGAACGAAGTCGCCGTCTCCGGTGATCAGCACGATGAAGTTGGTCTTTCCGGAAACGGCCGCCCCGTAGGCATCGAGGGCCAGCAGGATGTCGACGCCGCGTGCACGCATTCTTCCGTCTTCAAAGGTTGCCACGGGAATGAAGTGCGTCATCACTCTCGCCTTCATCAGCGCATCTTCGAATTTTCGTTCTCCGAGGAGCTTTCCGCGTTTTTCAACTTCTTCGGCTGAAAACCGGCCGCGATAGTAGTGCGCTTCCACGATCTGGCAAAACCGGGCTGCGACTCCGGTTTGACGGGCCACCTCGTGGCGAAGAAAGTCGTGAAACCCCGCGATCGAGATCCGGGCTCTTCGCTGATGGTGATAACGATAGAAGTTGCTGACGCGCGCAAAATAACTCCCGTCGTAAAACAACCCAATTCGCATCATGGTCTTTCTCCCGAACAAAAAGGGGCGGGATTACTGCTTCAGCTTCCGCGGATCGATTCTTCCGCCGACGAACGCCGTATATTGCCCCTTTCGGATGCCTTATTCCCTAAATCAATTCCCCGAACGCGGATCGGCAGTCCCCGGCAAAGGGATTCCCGATCACCGATCCCTCCGGTTGATGCACCCGTGACACTTGTGCAAGACATCCCTGTATCATCGTATCATTGATTCACGAATTCGGTCACCGCGCGCGGTAGTGATCGGTCATCCGTCAGGATTGCCCGCAATTTCCTGATTCTGTCTCGCCTGAAATATGCACGTATACACCTGACCGACACGACGGCAGACCGACTCGCAAGTCCATTTCCCTGTCTCCCTTGTGCCTGTTGCGGGGATTGTCAAGTCACACCCTGGCAATCCCGCACGATTATCTCCGCGCCGGGCAACTGTTCCGGTGCCCGGCAGCGTACCGGACCGGCAGTTTTTTCCGCGGGCCGTTGCGGAATCCCCCCGGCCGACGAATTGTTCATCCGCTCCATGAAACCTGCGCGGAGGACAAGAAACTGCCGGCGCAACCCGTGGCCCAGGCCCTTCGTGCCGCCCCACCCATATTGCCGTCAGTCTTTCCGTTGTGCCGGGGCCGACGTCTGAACCGCGGGCACCAGCGCATGGGAAATCGGTTCCGCCGGCTTACAGGCGTTTGCGCCGGCGACCTTGTCAGCATATTGACTGCGCTGCCAAGCCGGGAAGGGAGCACGCCTCGTTAACTCGTCAACGCCTCCGGGCGCTGCTTGCGTCTGCCGCGGGCGCAGCGACCTTCCTGGTTCTCGGAACGCCGTTGCCTCTCCTGCTGGGGCCGATGGCCGGCTGCCTTGTCGTGTCACTGGCAGGATTGCGCCTGAAGGATTTCGGGCAATTCGGCATTCTTGCCCGCACGTTTCTGGGCGTCGCCATCGGAACAACCTTTATGCCGGAGATTGTCGCCAACATTCCGGACATGGCAAGGTCACTCGTTTTCATCCCGCCATTCATCCAGGTGATCGGGCTAACCGGGTTCCTGCATTTCAGGCGAATCGGGTTCGATCGGCAAACGGCTTTCTACGCCGCGATGCCGGGAGGCCTCCAGGACATGCTGATTCTTGGCGAGCAGGCGGGCGGAAACGTGCGGGCGATGTCGCTCATTCACGCGACGCGGGTCCTGGTGATCTTCTCCCTGGTACCGTTTGCGATCGCGTTGTTCTGGGGGCTGGACCTGAACCGCCCGCCCGGCAAGCCGGCCGTTGACATTCCGTTTCACGAAATCGCGATCATGATCCTTGCCGGGATCGGAGGCTGGCAGATCGCGGCCCGCATCGGTATTCCCGGGTCTTCGATAATCGGCCCGTAGATTCTCACCGCGTGCTGTACGCTGGCCGGTTTGATCAACTCGTGGCCTCCGGCAGAAATGATCCTGATTGCCCAGTTCATCATCGGATTGGCGGTCGGGGCCAGGTATTCGGGAATTACTGCCGAAGAGTTGCGGAAATACGTGGTCGCCGGCGTTGCAAATACCGCGATTATCGGTGCCCTGAGCGTGATATTGATTTTTGCTGTTGTACGAACACTGCGCCTGGAGCCGCTGGACGCGCTGCTTTCGTTCCTCCCCGGAGGGCAACCCGAAATGGCGGTCATTGCACTCGTCGCCGGATCCGACGTCGCTTTCGTGGCAACTCACCACATTCTGCGGATGTTGCTCGTCATCCTGTTTGCCCAAGCCATTTCCGGATGGTTGCGACGGCATTGACAGGTGGTGCGGCGGCACTTGCGGTTTCAAGCGCCCCGGATGCAGCAATACTCCGAAAAGGTGTCGCTAGCGCCGAATTTTGGATGCTTCGCGTACCAACCGAGGCATGACCCGGGAAACGGACGCCCCTCGAATAGTTGAGACTATTCGGGATTTGACCTCCGTTCTCCCGGGCGGCACGGCCAGCCGGATTTGGCGTGGCGTTAGTCAGCGAGAGCGAGGTTTTCGGCGGACATCTTTCCGTTCCGTCCGGGAACGAGTTCGTAGGACACTTTCTGTCCTTCGTTCAACGAGGACAGGCCCGCCCGCTCGACGGCGCTGATGTGGACAAACGCGTCCCTGGAACCATCCTCTGGCTGAATGAAACCGTATCCTTTGGCTTGGTTGAACCACTTCACTGTACCGGTTGGCATGATCACTTCCTTTTGCGGCATTTCGGGTGGAACACCGCCCTATGCGGAATTCCCTGAAGACGTTTTCAATGTCGGGGAAGAAACCTGCCTGCCCGCTTGCGCAGACACATATGTCAGGCACATCGACTTGGTAACGCGGGTGCGCAAATACACGAAAAATCCAAGGAAGCAAATAGCTGTACCTCTTCGCCGTTCACCACTCCGCCACTCCTTGGCTCCTTGACTGCAAATTTGGCCAAACCTATTGTGCGTTTCGTTTTGATCGAGTCGGGAGCAAGTCAGTGGCCGATTTTGAACAAGCCTGCAACGAGACCGAACTGGCGGCGGATGAAGCCAGAAAGTCTGCTGCCAGAGTGGTCTCGCAAGCTCGGGCAATGGTGAAGGCTGCTCAGACCGGCAACGTGTCGGCAATCAAGCGTTGCAGGAGCAAATTGCACGAAGTCGCTCGTGAACTCGAACAGGAGGTGTCAAACGCCACTTCGAGTTGGCCGTATTCGGAGGAAGAGGAATCGGATTTCTTTGGCGGCCAGTTCATCCTGGCACTCAAGGAAGCTGCCAAAGAGAAGGGATTGAAAATCGTTGAAAGGGACGATTTTCTTGTTTCGTATCCGTCCTTGCTGCGCATCAACCCGAGCGAGTGCACGGTCAGGCTGGACAAGAAGAAAGTCGCTACTGTCAGGCCTTCCTTCCTTGCAAACTTGCTTTTGGCGAACCAGAAAAGAAAAAGCGGCTTTACCCCTGCGCGCTTCCTGGAGTCGTTGTACCAAGTATATCGTGACATTGAAGGACCGAAGAGGACGGGTCGAAAGTCGCAGAGCAGCTTGTTCGATGAACAACGGCCGGTGGTCCCGCTGATCAGAATCTACAAGCTGATGACATCATTGCCTGGCAGTGCCGCCGAGTACAATCGGACGGACTTTGCCCGCGATCTGTATATTCTGGAATCCGACGGACCGTGTGAAACGAGAAGCGGAGCAAAGGTCGCTTTTCCGTCTTCCACAGGTGCGCGGACACGTTCGAGTGATCTGTTTACTTTCATAGGACCAAAAGGAGATGCAGAGTATTACGGCATCCGCTTTGGAGTGGAAGCCAAATGACGAACACGATCAGGATCACCGACTGGATTGAACTGTTGGATCGCGAGTACCTGTCCGACTATATCAAGGACGGAGGTTCAGCCGTGAAAATCGCGGTAGCGGCCAAAGAAAGCAGGCACGAACTCTCCGAGCAGCTAAGGGCCGTTAGCGAAGATCGGGGGTATCTGTTCACAAGATTGGATGCGATCTCGCGTCGTGTGCATATGCCTCAGGACATGTTTTTCGGGTTGGCACTGCAACTCGACTGGCGTCTCCTTGCCCGGCGCGTGGTGCTCAAGCTTCTGGACCGAAGATCTTTCCTGGTCGAAGGCATTGATCCGGCCAGTACACCCAATGTTGTTGGCGCTGTGGCGAAGGCCAATGGCGTGGAACCGAGAACCGTCCTGCTTGAGATGCGTCCGGCGCTGGAAACGGAGGTCACGAAGAACCCGCGGATGGCTCGCGCTTTTCGGATTGCCATGACACACTTCTGCATTCTGGAAAAGGAAACTGACGCCTCCGGGAGCTACGCTGGTCAAGTTCTGCTTGACTGGATCACGGGCGTGAATTCCCGAATAGGAAACCTCAGGCAATACCAGATTCACACTCCGATCAATCGTACAACCGCCCGGTATTTTTTAGAGTCCGCGCTCTATTGGGTGCGTTTCGCAGGATATTCGGGGACTGTCATTCTCCTTGACAATTCACGTGTCACCGTGGGTAAAAATCCGAAGGACGGAGAACGGTTTTATACCCGAGCGATGACGATGGAGCACTTTGAATTCCTGAGGGAACTGATCGATGACGTGGAACAACTCACTGGATCCCTGTTCATAACCATGGCCGACTATGCTTTCGTGGACCCACAGTCACCGCGAGGCTGGGCCATATACCCAGCGCTTCGCACCAGGGTTATGGACGATGTGAGGGACCGGAACCTGGTCAATCCTTCTGCGGCCCTGGTACGCCTCGAGCGACCTCACACGAGTGGCTGGAGCACAGTGTAGGCGATGACGGCCGAGCGAGACAGGAAAGTGGAGGCCCGTACCGCAGTTGAAGCCATGCGAAATGGCGTGCCGAGCAGGGAGGCGGTTCGACATTTGGGAAGCAGTCAACCCAGGGCCGAAGAGCGATTCAGGACAATGCTGAGTGAAGTTCTGGGCGGCATCGGAAGTGCGTCCGCTCATGAAAGCATGCTGATCTCAGGGGATTTCGGTTCCGGAAAGTCTCATCTTCTCGCGCACTTCGAACATATCGCGCTATCCAGAGGTTTTGTTTGCAGCAGGGTTTCAATCAGCAAGGAAACGCCACTCTATGATCTCGGAAAGGTGTTCGTCTCTGCAATGGAAAACGGGCGCATTCCGGAGCGTCGCGGTCGGATGATCGAGGAACTGGCTTTGTCGCTCGATCCGAATTCTGACGAATATGTCCGATTTGCCCATTGGGCGGACACTGCCGCCGAAAACGGTCAGTTAAGCAAAATGTTCCCTGCAAGCCTGGTGGTGCACGAACAGTGTGGCGACCTGGAGTTGATGAGCGATATCGAGGCATTCTGGGCAGGCGATCGAATTCTGATTTCGAAAATTCGCTCTGGATTGAGGCAGATCGACCAGGCTCAACATTACCGGTTTCCCGCACCAAAAGCCGTCGAACTGCATCCGCAGCGATTGAGGTTTGCCGTCGAATTGATAAAGAGTGCCGGTTATCGCGGATGGGTCATACTTCTCGACGAGTTGGAGTTGATTGGCTCATATTCGATTTTGCAACGTGGTCGATCATACGCCGAAGTTTCCAGGTGGTTGGGACTTGCTGGCGGCGGCTATACCGGCCTGATCGTGGTTGCTGCGGTTACCGAGGACTTTGCATCTGCAATCATCAGCCCGGATGGGCCAAAAAAGGACAGGGATTACGTGCGACCCAAGTTGGAGCAGAGTGCACGACACGGCAATCTTGGCGCACTTGCCGACAAAGGAATGCGCGCACTTGAGAGAAACTGTCTGGCGATGGAACCTCCCAGTAACGACGATGTGATGACGGCGATAGAAACATTACGCGACCTGTACCGTCAGGCCTACGACTGGGACCCGCCGGCTTACGAAGCAACCGAAGGGGGCGCCGGCTTCCGTGGGCGGATGCGTTACAAGGTTCGTGCCGCGATCAACGAATGGGACTTGCACCGCCTCTATCCCGACTACCGGCCCCAGACAGAAATGGTAGATTTCATGAATACTTACATGGAAGACACCGATTTGGAGAACGAATCGGAAGTGACCGAAGACTAGATACATCTGGAAATTTGAACGCACGATAAGCGCGTGCCGCCAGTCCATGTCTTGATATGAGTGGGTGCGAAAAAACCGGAACAGTCGGTTGGTTGCGCGTCTTTTGGGACGAGCCTCGCGGCTGCGCGTTCGTGGGCATTTTCCGGTCATCAGCCGACGGCAGAGCCTTGGGATTCTCTCTCACCCGGATTGAGATTCCCGGTACTTTGAGCATTCAGGAAATTGTGTCGTCGACAGCCCGCTTGATCGGATTGTGCGAGGAAACACCGGTCTGTCTGTTCGCGCTCACCGAAGAGTTGTCTCCGCAGTTTCTCGAAATCTGGGAACACAGCGTTCCAGTCTGCCTGATCGGCCATTCGGAACATGATTGGGGTTTAGATTCATTTGGCGCCCAGTCGATCAAGGACAGTGCCGAACTGCATTGGACAAAGTGTTCTGCCAGCCATTATCGGAAACTGAGAAAAGTTGTCGGACCGGTCCTGATGCGGGACGATCGTTTCGAACCGCTGACTCTTGCCTGGCGGGGTCTGGCTCAAGTTGTCAATGACAAGCGAATCCAGGCGCTGGCGGGAATTCCCGGCATGGAAACGGTCATTTCATTGACCCCGAATCCCCCAGACGTTGTGCAGGAGACGCTTCCCAGCCTGGGGACTCTTGCCGGGCGTCGGAAAAGACCGGGGACAGATGCCGGACTTGGCTTGGCCGAAAGGGTCTGGGCAGCAATTCAGGGGTCCGACGGCGCGAACTTGCCCGAACTGGAAAAAGTGCGCCTGGACTGGCCCTGCGGACTCATGCCGTTCCAGCGCGACGGCGTTCGCGCCCTGATCGAAAAGAAACGCCTGCTGTTGTCCGACGACATGGGGCTGGGGAAGACGGTACAATCTATCGCTGCGATTCGAATACTGAAGGCACTTGGCAAAATCGAGTCTGCGCTCGTCGTGGCCCCGACGAGCATACTCGAACAGTGGCGTCGTGAACTCGACCGGTGGGCACCCGAACTGAGCGCGATCATCGTGCGGGGATCGCCAAATGACCGCAGGTGGCAATGGACGGCCAGGAAAGACGTTACCTTGGCGAGCTACGAAATCTTGCGGCGGGACAAGAACCTCGTGGCGTCAGCTGTCGCGCAAGAAAAGGCATGGGACGTGGTTGTGCTCGATGAAGCACAACGGATCAAGAATCGGAACAGCACGAGCGAAGCTGCAAAGGCGATCCCAAGGCGACGGTCATGGGCATTGACGGGTACGCCCATCGAGAACAAGGAAAGCGAACTGGCTTCGATCATCGAATTTGTTGACCGCATCCAAGGCATGCCGGTCAAACGTTATTCTCGGGGCGATGTTCTCCGCCGCAGGCATCGGGCATTGCAACTCCGACGGAAGAAAGGCGATGTTCTTGAGGACCTCCCGCCAAAACTCATTACAATGGTGCCGATCGAACTCGCCGGGAGTCAGTTGGAAAGTTACAAACGGGCCGAAATTGATGGAATCTACTACCTGAAATCTCTTGGAGAAGATGTGGGCATCACGCACGTCCTCGAATTGATAACCCGCTTGAAACAGATCTGTAATGCCGACCCGCGAACTGGTGCATCGTCCAAGCTTGATGACATCGGGGAGAGGCTGCGGACATTGACGGCCCAGGGTCACAAGGCACTGATCTTCTCGCAGTACACGAGCGATACGGCCGGCGTGGCCGCCGCGGCGAACCACCTGATGGAATTCAATCCACTGACGTTGACCGGTGAAATTCCGATGGAATGCCGTGCTGACGTCATCAATCGTTTCAAGACAGATAAGTCACACAAGGCCCTTGTCATATCACTTCGTGCAGGCGGACTGGGTCTCAATCTGCAGGAGGCTTCCTACGTATTTCATCTTGATCGCTGGTGGAATCCGGCAGTGGAACGTCAAGCGGAAGACCGAAGTCACCGGCTTGGACAAACGGTCAAGGTTAATGTGATCAAATACAGTTGCAAGAATACAATTGAAGAGAGCATTGACCGGATCTTGCAACGAAAACAGGACCTGTTCGACCAGCTGGTCGATGATGTTTCGATGGATCTCTCGACAAACTTGAATCGAAACGAACTTCTTGGCCTTTTCGGATTGGGTCAGTGAACGGGATTGCGGCGGATGACTTTAATCCGCCTTCGTTGACCACCCCGCATTTCCGAAGCAGGAAATGCTGATGTTCCCGGCATCCGAACAGTTTTGAGGACGGTTCGTGGAATGTTTGGGGGATTATATCGAAAAGTCACATTCCGGCTGCCAACTCGGTATAATCCCTTGACAATTCAGGCAGATAGTATCGTGAGCGCGTGACGGGAAACCAGCCTTTCCCGTCACCAGACGAACCTTGTGCCGAAGGCCCGACCGCGTGAGCGAGATCTCCACATACCGCAACATCATCTACCGGCTTCTGCCAGGCTCCAGGGCCAACGCACGGCGCCTGGCCGGACAGGCGGGCGCCTGCCGCTTCGTCTGGAACACGATACTGGGGCAGCACGATGACGCCCATGAGGAGGCGAAGGCCAACGGGGAGAAACCTCCGTCGGTTTCCTTCTTCTCGCTCGGCAAGGAGTTCACCGGTCTCCGCAACGAAATCCCGTGGCTTTGCGCGTACTCCTTCAGCATCACCCGGTACGTGCTCAAGTACCAGGCCGATGCGTGGAAGGCGTTCTTCAGGGGCAAGGCAGGACATCCACGCTTCAAGTCCCGCCACGGGTCGACGCCGTCCTTCACCATTCCCGAAGCCGTCACCATCAGGGACGACATGATCTCCATCCCGAGGATTGGGCGCATGCGCATCCGGCGGAAGGGCGGGAACCCGTATCCCGAGGGCAAGCCGGTGAAAGCCGTGATCAGGAAGATCGCCGGCAAGTGGTATGTCACCGTCTGCTATGAGGTCGAGGCGGAGGAGCGTCCCGACACCGGGGTCTCGGCGGGCGTGGACATGAACGTCCGCCAGGTGGCGGTGGTGAACACGACCGGAGAGGCGGAGATCATCCCCGCGCCCGACACGGGCCGGCTTGATGCGAAGATCGGGCGCAACCAGCGCCGGCTTGCCCGCCAGCGCAAGGGGTCACGGCGGCGCATGAGAACCAGGCTCAGGCTGCAGAGGCTCCAGCGAAAGCGGGCCAACAGGCGCAGGAACTGGCGGCACCAGGTCAGCCGCCGGATCGCGAACCGGGCGAGCACGGTGATTGTCGAGAAGCTCAACACCCGGGGCATGACCAAATCGGCCAGGGGCACGCTCGAGAACCCCGGCACGAAGGTGAAGGCCAAGTCCGGTCTCAACCGGGAGATCCTGAGCACCGGCTGGCATGGCATGAAGGAGAAGCTCGCCTACAAGTGCGCGGTGGTGGAGATCGATCCTGCCTTTACATCGCAGACCTGCTACGAGTGTGGATGGGTGGACAAGGCCTCCCGCCCGTCGCAGGCTGAATTCACGTGCGTGGCCTGCGGCCACGCGGATCATGCGGACCTGAACGCGGCCCGCAACATCATGGCGTCGCGGCCCGATGGCGTGGCGCTTCTGCACGGCGAGGGGCGTTTGCGTTGGCAACCCCTGTGACCCGTGAAATCGATCGAATGGTCGCTTAAATGTGACTTATCGATAAAATTCCCAATGTTTGGTGCAACTGTAGACAGTCTTGTTGAAAGTCCATCGGTGACGGGCTAACGAAACGCCCCAACAGGGAGGCGCCTGATTTGTGGAATCGCAGGCAGGATTCTTTCCGAACCGGGCAGAATTGGGAACGACCTGGTCGAATTGATGGATGCGCAGGTGCACCGGGGCGCGGATTCGACCGGATTCGCGCTCTACGGGCCGCCCCTGGAGTCTGGGTAGATCGTTCGGGCTGTCGGGTTCGACCGATCACGGCTCGGACGTGACCTCGATGACCTGATCACGATCGTGCGGGACTTCGGATCCGACATCGTCGATGACCCGACATATGACGATGCGCGCATCCGGCATGTTTCCGTCAGGTTCGTGGTCAGGGAAGTCGACGACGTCGCCTCGTGGTCGAAAACCGCAGATGAAATCTGGACCGGATCAAAGTCCAGTCGATCAGACGATCGCTCGAAATCGCCAAGGATACCGGAACCGCAGAAGATGTGGTCAGGAAACACGGTGTTCGGGAGTTTCCCTGGACCCACGGCCTGGGCCACGCACGGCTGGCAACCGAATCATCTGTCGTGCCGTCCGCCAGCCATCCTTTCTGGACGCGCCCGTTCCCCGATGTGGCCGTTATATCCATAATGGGCATGTTTCAAACTACTACCTGCTGCGAGACCAGCTGCGGCGCATTGGTTACCGGTTCATGACCGAAAACGACAGCGAACTCATTGCGGTCTGGATCTCCATCGAATGTCGAAAGGGGCGGACAAGCTGACGGCGCTCAACCAGTCAATTTCCGAAATAGACGGCGTGTTCACCTACCTGATTGTAGATATGGACAGTATCGGATTCGCCAAGGACAATTGGGAAATCAAGCCGCCCGTCTCGATGGGCGACCGACCTGAAGTCGCGGTCGCACGAAAGAACAGGCTGTTCGGCGCATCTACGTTGAAGAAGGCGACGTCAAAAACCATGACTGGCCCGCGTTGACCAGGATCTGGCCTGTCCTGAAGGCCGCGGCATGACTGTCGAAGACTTCGTTGAAGTGAAGGCCGGTGACCGGCCGATTCGTGCGCGTGCGGAAGGCGGCCATCCCGTCGTGGTGACGGACACCCGTTCCCGGCACAACCTGGCGATCGGCTTCGGCGAAGGCGCCGGCGTACGCATGAGCGGAAGCGTCGGCTATTACTGCGGCGGTTTGAACTGTGGCGCAGACATTGTCATCGAACGAGATGCCGGTTTGGCGGTTGGTGAAGCGATGTCGAGCGGCAGAATTACTGTCGGAGGATACGCAGGCAAGTCGGCAGGCACATCCATGCTCGGCGGTCTTCTCCACGTCCGCGGCAGCACCGGGCCGCGCTGCGGCTTGGCCATGAAGGGCGGGACGGTCATTGTCGAGGGCCAGATCGGCTATCTGTCCGGGTTCAAGGCACACGCCGGCCGCATCATTGCGCTGGATGGGGTGGACGACGCCTGTGCCGACTCGCTTAGGGGTGGCGAAGTCTGGCTGGCAAAACCGCCAAGATCGCTCGGCGTCGATTCCCGTCAGGTCGAGCCCACATCCGGGGAAGTCGACACCGTCGAGGGCACGCTGGCGCCTCTCGGGCTGGCAGATTCGTCGCGGGACTGGATCAAGATCGTGTCCGCGCGACGGTAGTGGCATTTCCAGAGCAGGGACGCTAGCGCATGGCTGATGATCTGACGCACTCCGGCCAGCCGGGGTCCCTGAATCCTACGACGAGGGCGGATCCCCCCGCTGGTCCGCAAAGGCCATCGCCGATGTCCACGCCATGGCGCAACTCGGCAGGTACCAGCTCCGTGGATTCGCCACGTTCAACCTGCGAATGCCGACCTTCGACGACCTCGTTTTCGTTCCTGCAACGATGACGCGGCTCCCCCTCGAAGAGTACCGCTAAAACTGCGAAACCGAAGTCGTCCTTGGCGACCGGCCCGGACTCGTATCGGAACCGATCCGGCTCGCCATTCCCATCTACGTCGTATCCAAGTCGTTCGGTGCGTTGTCCGCCAGCGCCAAGGCAGCGCTGGGTTTCGGTGCATCGAAGGTCGGAAGCATGACCCGTACCTGGAAGGCGGCATGCTCGAGGACGAGCGGGAAGCCTCCAGGACGCTCGTCTGCCAGATCACACCGTCACGCTACATGCTCGATCTCAAGCATTTGTGCATGGCAGACAGAATCGAACTTGTGAAGGGGCAGGGCACCAAGCCGGGTACCGGAGGCGTTCTGCTGGGAATGAAGATGTCGGAGCGGGTCGCCAGAATGCGTTTCCTTCCCCTCGGAGTGGACCAGAGTCAACCGTTCGTCATCCGGATTTCCTGGGTGTGGACGATCTCCAGGTCAAGATCGAGGGCTAAGAGATGCAACCCGCTACAGGGTTCCGATCCTTGTGAAGGTTGGCACCACCCGTCCACGATACGACGTCGCGATTGCCGCCAAGGCCGGAGCCGACGTGATCGTCGTCGACGGGGCTGAAGGCGGAAAAGGCGCTTCTCCGGAAATCCTTCTCGATCATACCGGAATCCCGACGATTTCCGCTATTCGGGCCGCCCGCGAGGCGCTCGACGAATGCGACATGTCGGACGAGGTCAAGCTTGTCATGGCGAGGATAATCAGGAGCGGGGTCGACGCGGCCAAGGCCTTGGCCCTGGGCGCAGACGCCGTCATGATCGGAACGGCGGCCCTGGTGGCTCTCGGGTGCAATTCACCACGTTACGTCGACGACTATGCCGCGCTCGGGACTTCACCGGGGCGGTGCCATCATTGTCACACGGGACTTTGTCCAGTCGGAATCACGATGCAGGACCCCGATCTCGAGACCCGGTTGAGCGTCCCCGGAGCCGCCGAGCGCGTGGCCCGCTTTCTGACAGCCATGACCATGGAAATCACCTTGCTCGCAAAATCCTGCGGAATATCCAAGGTCGAGAACCTCGAAGTCGAGGACTTGCGGGCGCTGCCATTCGAGGCATCGGCATTCACCGGAGTGCCGCTCGCGGGAATTGACCGGCCCTTCTCCTGGCGACAGATCGGACTGGCCATCGTGATTGCGGTATCATTCACTTGACTTGACGATATTGTCAACGCCGGACTCGGAATGCCTTGCAGCGGTCACCTGCCCGAAGGCGAGTCCGCTACCGACAGTTCCGACCTTTTGCCAACCTTGAAACGATTCGGAGTGCCCCACTCCCGCATTGCCACACCGGCAGCAAACTCCCCGACAACCGGTCCGTGCTTGTACAGGTGCCCGGAGCACCCGCCGACCACGAGAACGTCACCGTGCCAGGGATGAAAATCCAGGATAAAGTGCGTGTCAGGCGTCGTCGTGATCTGGCATGCCTTCTGGTCGACGACACGTTGTCCGACCAGTCCCGGGAAACGGTGCCTGACGTACTGGCGCGTCCGGTGAAATGCCGAATCGTTGACGACACGCTCATCATCATCGAGGTCAATCTCCGTTTCCGCCCATGCGATTGCCGCCTTGACGCCGGAGCCTTCGACCGATGGCGTTCCGTAACCGCCGTACCCGTGGTCTACCCAGCAAGGCATTCTAGAAGCATCGAACTCCGTTTCACTGTCAGGCGTCGACGTATAGACAATGTCCTGCCTGACGACCTTGACGATCGGCTTGATCGACCGCGGGAATAACCCTCCCAGCCAAGGACCTGCAGCGACCACGACAATGTCTGCCTCGAGCGGTTTTCCGTCGAGAAACAGTTGCTCGTCAGTGTCGGTCTCGACCCGCCCCCGAACAAGTCGCCCGCCTTCTCTCTGGAACAGCCCGACCGTCTGAACGAGCCCTCTCTTGGCCATCAGGAGGCCTGACTCGGTCTCCAGGATGCCATATTCGATATCGTGGCAGCGAAACTGCGGAAAACGCTTCTCCAATTCACCGGAACAAAGCCGAAAATGAGGGACGCCCAATTTTTCGAAGGTGATCAGTGTCTCGTCTTCCCAAGCCGTGTGATTCCTTCCTGCCAGAATCAGGGCGCCGCACTGAACAAACAGCGTGCAGTTCATTTCCTCCTCGAGTTCCAGCCATCTGAGTCGGGCCTCCCGGACCCATTCAGTATACAATTCATCCCGCCCGTGAATCATGCGCAGGATTCTGGTTACGTCCGATGAAGATGCCCGCACATGCCCCGGCTCCCACCGGTCGATCAGTGTCGTCGAACAGCCCTTCCTGAGCAGCGCCAGTGCGGTCATCGCTCCGGCAATGCCGGCTCCGACAACAATGGCTTCAGGTCTGTCGCTCGGTCCTGTCCGCTGCCGCTTCATTACAGTTTCCGCTTGTAATGGCACTGCCGTTCAGTATCCATTGCCTGCACTCAGGGGCATGAATGGACGCCGATGTCTCCGGTCGTCAATCGGAAAGATTCCGAAGACCGCTGCACGGCGCAAGGGTTTTCAACTACCTGACAAATGTCCGTGGTGACATCCGCGCCCATGCGCGGATGGGCCTGGTTCGATTCAACCGCCCCCGTTGTTCCGCCCCGGCGGAACGGCACTCGATACGGCGAACACTGTACCCGGCAAGGATGCAGGGAGGGACAAGGAATGATGACCGGATGAGCACGACGACAACGGAACTCCCGGCAGGGATCAAGACCGTTGCCATTGGCATTGGCGACCTGAACGGAATCATGCGCGGGAAACCCGTAACCGCCGAGAACTGGAAGCGTGCAAGGGAATCCGGCGTCGCCGCTTCGATCGCCATGATTGCCTGCGACATGGTCAGCGACGTCTGGGAAAATCCGTATGTGAACATGGACAACCGGGTATAGCGAAATGCACCTGTTTCCGGCTTCCTCGGTTCGGGCCGTTCACTGGGAAGACGGGTGCGCTTTTCGACGAGGTCTTCGCCGGCCTGACTTACGGGGAAATCGCCCAGTTGACCGAACTGCTTCTCCGAAAACGGGAAAATGGCATCAGTTTCGTGATCGTCAGCCATGACCTGAAGTCGCTTCGTCCGCTCGTTGACCGCCTTGTCGTCATGTCATTCGGCGAAGTGATCGCTGAAGGGTCTTTCGACGACGTTCTGGCGGACGAACGTGTCAGGGACGCCTATCTCGGATAGCGGGGCGGTATCATCGGAATGGCGTTGCTCGAAATCACCAATCTCGAAGCCTATTACGGCAGGGCTTGCTCGCTCCATGGCGTTCCGCTCACCGTCGAGCCCGGGTCGATCACCGCGATCATCGGGCCGAACGGCGCCGGGAAGTCCACGCTTCCCGACGCCATTCTCGGACTCGTCGATATTCGCGGGGGAATTCGATTCGATCAGGAAGACATTTCCGGCAAGCCTCCACAGTCCCGGGTCCGGGCGGGCATTGGCTATGCATCTGGACGCGGACACCTGTTCCCGTATCTCGGAGTCCGCGACAATCTTCTGGCGGGTGCATGCACGGCACCCGGCGATTCCGGGCGAAATCTCGAAATCGTTTACGACCTGTTTCCGGTACTCAGGGACCGGCAAGCCCAGGAAACGCGAACGCAGAGTGGTGGCGAGCGGCAAATGGTCTCGCTCGGCCGGGCCCTCATGTCGAGCCCGCGGCTCCTCATAGTCGACGAGCCGACTATCGGACTGGCGCCGAAGGTGTGCCAGGACATCTCGGACGCAATCGTCCGCATGAACGGGACCTACGACCTGACAATTCTCCTGACCGAACAGAATGTCAATTCTGCGCTGCATCTTGCCCTGACCATCCACGTGCTGGAGACGGGCGAAATCCGGCTGAGCGGAACGGCCGACCAGCTGCGCGACAATGCGCATGTCAGGGAGGCGTATTTCGGCGGCTCTGCCAACAACACCCGGAAAAAGGGGAATTCCGATGGAATATGAGTTCGATCTCGGGACGGTGGGGCGCCCGATAACCACATCCTCGCCCGAAGCCCAGGCATGGTTCGACAGGGGGCTTGCCTGGACCTACGGATTCAATCACGAAGAGGCGATCGCGTGTTTTCGAAATGCCGCTTCGGAGGACCCGAACTGCGCAATGGCCTATTGGGGAATCTCCTACGCGGCGGGTCCCAACTACAACAAGCCCTGGGAGGATTTCGATGCGGACGAAGCCGCCGAAGCGGTTGCAGAGGCACATCGGACCGCGCGTCGAGCGCAGGAACTCGCTCCAGGCTGCACTTCGGTGGAGCAAGACCTGATCGACGCACTTCAGCAGCGTTACCCGTCGGACGCGCCCGCGGAGGACATGTGTCCTTGGAACGACGCCTATGCTGCTGCCATGAGAAGCGTCAATGCAAGGCACCCTGACGACGCCGATGTCGGGGCCCTTTTCACCGAGGCGCTGATGAACCGGACACCCTGGGCATTGTGGGACCTGGAGACCGGTGAAATCCCGGCAGGTGCCGACACGGCCGAGGCGCGGGACGTTCTTGAACGCGCCATGGGGCGGATCGCGGATTCAGGTGAACGCCCGCACCCGGGCCTGCTGCACATGTATATTCACCTGATGGAGATGTCGCCTTTCCCCGAAAAGGCGCTTCCCGCCTGCGACCAGCTCCGCGGCCTGGTTCCGGATGCCGGTCACCTTCAGCACATGCCGACGCACATCGACGTCCTGTGCGGCGACTACATGTCAGTGATCACGTCGAACGAGGAAGCGATCGAAGCGGACAGGCGGTTCCTGGATTCGTCGGGCCCAATCAACTTCTACACGCTGTACAGGTGCCACAACTATCACTTCAAGGTCTACGGCGCGATGTTTCTCGGCAATTACGAAGCCGCGATCACCACCTCCGAGGAGATGAACAGCACGCTGCCCGAGGAACTCTTGCGAACACAGTCTCCGCCCATGGCGGACTGGCTCGAAGGGTTTGTTCCGATCAAGCAGCATGTGCTCGTCCGTTTCGGCAAGTGGACCGACATCATCAAGCAGGACCTGCCGCGTGACCGGGAGCTCTATTGCGTGACGACCGCAACGATGAGATATGCCCGGGCAGTTGCCCACGCTTCCCTCCGCCAGACCAGCGAGGCAGAGGGGGAGGCGGAAGCCTTTGACGCCGCCCTGGCCGCGGTCCCCGATTCCCGGTACCTTTTCAACAACTCCTGCCGGGACATTCTTGCCGTCGCCCGCGAAATGATGCTCGGTGAAATCCAGTACCGGCTGGGAGATATCGATGAAGGGTTCGCTCATCTTCGCGCCGCCGTCGAACTCGATGACAGCCTTCCCTACGATGAACCCTGGGGATGGATGCAACCGGTGCGCCATGCCCTCGGTGCATTGCTGCTCGAGCAGGGACGGGTCGAGGAAGCCGAAGCCGTGTACCGCGCCGACCTCGGTTTTGACCGTACGCTTCGCCGGGCCTGTCAGCATCCGGACAATATCTGGAGTTTGAGCGGGTACCTCGAATGTCTCGAGCGGCTCGGGAAACGCGATCTCGCCGCCATCGTTCGCCAAAGACTCGAACTTGCACGCGCGCGGGCAGATGTGCCAGTCAAGGCATCGTGTTTCTGCCGCCTAAATGCCGAACACTGACCGAAAGAGCGCGAGTCCGTGCCGGAACGGGAGCCCGCATCGGCTTCACCCGGCTCGGGAACGCGGCTCCAATGGCGCGGTCGGTAGCGTGCCGCCGTCCTGCTCACGAAGATGAACTCCGGTGAACGACAAGCATTTCCGCGATTCCCCGCTTCATGCCTCCTATGACGTCGTCATCGTCGGGGGAGCAATGCTCGGGTCGTCGGTCGCCTGGTTCCTTTCCGACAATGACGATTTCGACGGCCGCGTCCTGGTTGTCGAGCGCGACCCGACTTATGAATACGCCTCGACGGCGCATACGAACAGCTGCATGCGCCAGCAGTTTTCGACCGAAATCAATATCCGCTGTTCCCAGTTCGCCGCGGAATTCGTCAAGAATTTCCGCACCTACATGGGAGGAGATACACGAATTCCGAAGCTGTCGATCCACAACTTCGGCTACATGTACCTCGCTGGCGACGAAGCAACTGCGGATACCCTCAGGGAAAGCCACCGGGTCCAGGTCGCCGCCGGAGCCGGAACCCGCCTGATGACCCCAGACGAAATCCTTGCGGAATACCCGTTCTACGTCCTCGACGACATCCTGCTTGGCAGTCACAACACGCGCGACGAGGGATTCTGGGACGGCCCGACCGTTTTCGACTGGTGGCGCCGGTCCGCCCGGTCCAGGGGCATCGAATACCTGGAAAACGAGGTCGTCTCGATGACCCGCGATCCCGCGGGCAGGCGAATCGAGAGTATTGGACTCGCCTCGGGCGACCGGGTCTCGTGCGGCCATGTCGTCAATGCCGCCGGGCCGCGGGCAGCCCGTGTTGCGCTGATGGCTGGAATCGACATCCCTGTCGAGCCGCGCAAGCGGTACAGTTACGTGTTCACGGCGGAACGGCCCCTTGAACGCGACCTTCCGCTCACCATCGATCCTTCGGGCGTCCATGTCCGCCAGGAAGGAGTCGGGCATTACCTGGCGGGTTGCGGTCCCGACGTGGACCCCGCTGTCGAGGCTGATGATTTCACCATGGATCACGGCCTCTGGGAGGAAAAGGTGTGGCCGGTCCTGGCTGAACGCATCCCCCGTTTCGAGGCAATCCGGCTGGTCAATTCATGGGTGGGCCACTACGCGTTCAACACCTTCGATCAGAACGCGATCATCGGCCCGCACACCGAAGTCGGAAATTTCCTTTTCGTGAACGGATTTTCCGGGCACGGCCTCCAACAGTCGCCTGCGATGGGCCGCGCGACCGCGGAATACCTGACCTACGGAAACTACCGCAGCCTCGACCTCACCCCGTTCAATTACGAACGAATCGCCCGAAACGAGCCCTTCATCGAGAAAGCGGTCATCTGATCAGGGAACCATTCCAGCCGGAGTCATGCCATGGAGCGACGACCCGCGACAACTGAGACCGAGATGCGATTGAAATCCTGATCCTGCTCTCGATTTGTACAGCTTGTCGGGGAATGCATCGGTTCTGAAGGGAGTCGGCTTTGTCCCTGACAGATCTGGCGGAATTTTCCAAATTGTTGGAACGGCAGGATCCGGATACCGAAGGCGCCCGACCGAACCTGATGATGGCGGAAACGGCTGTCGTCATCGGTACTGGCATCCAGATTGTCGCGAGGCACTGTTTGAAACGAACAGAAACCCGGGAGTATTCCTGCGTTCGAGGAGCAGATGCCCGGGAAACTCAACTGGATTCTGGTCGACGAGGACCGGGACATCGGCAAGCCCGAATACCAACTGATCGCCGCGCTCGCCGGAAAACCGTCCCGAGGACGACAAGAGGCTGAACCTGTTCGCAGTGGGAGAACATGATCGGGGAATCTACGCGTGGAAAGGCGTGTCGTTGCGCTTCATCCGCCGTTTCTCTCAGGATAGACCCATCGGTTCTTGAGCGCGTGGTCCTGCGTCCCGCCATCCCCGTCCGGCGGTTTGACAACCGGATCGCCAAGTGCACCATGAAGGGTGTTGTCCTGCCTTTCACTGGATGGAGAACGGCGCAAAGCGACTGCCGCCGCGCGATTCTCCCGGGACCCGTTGTCCATGTTGTATCCGGATGGCCAGAGGAACTTCCTCGGTCGTGACGGGCACCAGGGTGGCAGCATGGCGAAGAGTTGGATCCTTCCGCACGGAATGGCCATCGCTCGCGCGGCGGTACAGGTAATCTCCGTCCGCTGGGCCGACAGTGAGGAAAAAATGCAATTTTTGGCCCCGCTCGAAAACCTGGAAGGTGGTCATGCCTCGCCTCCTCCGAGACCAAGGACGAACCTCGAATGACCGAAAGCAGATCTTTCAAACTTCCCGGAGACCGGGCTCACTTTTATTCCCGACTCCTTGAGACGATCGAAACCGATATCTTGCCGCTGACGACGCGTGGCGTTGCCGCAGGAAACAAGGTTTTTGGCGCCGCACTTCTGAGGAAATCCGACCTGAGCCTCGTCCTGGCGGACACGAACAACGAGATTGCCAATCCGCTCTGGCACGGCGAAATCCAGTGCCTGAAAAGTTTCTACGAGTTGGAGGAGCGCCCGGGAACGGATGAGCTGATCTTTCTGTCGACGCACGAGCCGTGTTCGTTGTGCCTATCCGCGATTACATGGGCCGGTTTCGACAACTTCTTCTACTTCTTCAGCCATGAGAACAGCCGCGACAGCTTCGCGATCCCGCATGATCTGAGGATCCTCGGTGAAGTCTTCCGCCTGCAAGACGGTCAGTACAACCGAAGGAATGCCTATTGGACGTGCTGGAGCATCAGGGATGAGATCGATTGTCTCGCCGATTACGAACGCCGGCCCCTGATCGAGCGGGCGGCGCGAATTGACAAACTCTACGAGGCACTCTCTGAAGTCTACCAGGAATTGAAGGGCGACTCCGCCATCCCGCTCCGTTGACCAAGCCTTTCCATGACGTACTGCCCGCGGATTCCGTTGTCGTTTCGGGTGCATCCTTGATGGCAGATCGAATGAACATCTCCAGGCAATCCCTCCATCACTTCATCCGGACAAGAGACATTAAGTCGGGTTCTTGACGTGCATTTTTTGACGAAATGTGTGGATACCCCGATCTGGTCACGCGGGTGCTGAATCTGAGCCTTTTTCATCTGTCCGGGGACATGCAGGCTCCTCATGGGTATCCGGTTCTTCCGGCAAGAACCTTTCTCGGCATCTCGCGTGTCTCCAGAACCTGCCAAGGGGCGTCGAACCGGCGTCCGCCGGGCACGGCGCGCAGGCATTGACACGGCCAACCCGCGGAGATCTTCGTGTTTTTCCTCACCGCACATTCTCGGAGGAAACGCGGATCAGTTTCGGCTTGCACCGCCGATGTAACCGCACGGTCGTCTCAAAAACCTATTGAGGCCGAATGCAGGCCGAGACGTAATTCACGCTCGTGTCCCGAAACGAGATGGACCACGACCTCGAGATCGGGCTGAAGACAAGGCCCTTGCAATCCAACGGTTCCAGCCCGGCAGCAACCATCAGTTTGTCGAGTTCCGCCGGTGCCAGGAATCGGCGCCAGTCATGCGTGCCTCGCGGAAGCCACCGAAGCACGTATTCCGCACCGACGATCGCCATGACGAAACTTCGGGCCGTCCGGTTGATCGTCGAACAGATCATCAGCCCCCCGGGTCTCAGGAGTGCGGCGCACGCATCGACGAAGGCGCCCGGGTCCGGAACATGTTCGATGACCTCCATGGCGATCACGACGTCAAAGCTCTCGCCGGTTTCGACAAGCGATTCCGCCGTCGAACACAGGTACCGGATGTCGAGTCCCGATTGTTCCGCATGCGCATTCGCCACACCGACACTTGCCTCGGACGCATCTACACCCGTCACATCGGCGCCCAGGCGGGCCATGGGCTCGCAGATCAACCCCCCGCCGCAGCCGATATCAACGAGTTTCACCTCCCGAAGCGGCTTCGCATCGCTCCGGACACGCTGGAACTCGGCGCAAACCTGATCGAGAATGTAATCCAGCCGACACGGGTTCAACATGTGAAGGGGACGGAATTTTCCGTTGGCAGACCACCACTCCGAGGCCATGGCCTCGAATTTCGCGACTTCCTGCGGATCAGCGGAACTTCCGGACCTCGTCATTCTTGCACTTCCATCCGGCCACGAATACGTGCATTGCTGCACCGGGGATAATTGCACCCGAAGACATCTTAGCGAACGCGGGCTCAGGACAACAAGTCGAACATGCATCGCGCCGAACACTTGGACCATCGCTCCGTTCCGACCCGGCTCTACCCACCGGGCCATCCCTTCGATTGCCGCATGGTCGAGGTTTCGGGTGGACATCGAATCTATGTGGAACAATACGGATTCCCCGGCGGAATTCCGGTCGTTGTCCTGCATGGCGGTCCGGGAGGGGGGATTCACCCGAACATCCGAAGATTCTTCGATCCCCGGATCTTTCACGTGACTCTTTTCGACCAGCGCGGATGCGGCAAGTCCCTGCCCCACGCTTCGGTTGAGAACAACACGACCTGGGACCTTATCGAGGACATCGAGACGATCCGGTCCCTTCTCGGGGTCGCCGTCTGGATCGTGTTTGGCGGCTCCTGGGGCGCGACACTTGGAATCCTTTATGCCCAGAAACACCCCGACCGGGTCCGGCAACTGGTGCTGAGAGGACCATTCCTGTTCACCCGCCAGGAACTCGAATGGTTCTACGGAGGCGGCGCTGCGACCTTTTTTCCGGATCAATGGCAACGATTCGTCGAAGTTCTCCCGGCAGGCGAGCAGGACGACGTCATCGCCGCATTCCATCGCGGCCTTTTCGGCCCCGACCCGGAGATCCAGGCAAAATACGCGGCTGCCTGGACAGGTTGGGAAAACGCCCTCGCGTCAATGGGAGCGGCCGACGAGTCGGCGCCAGTGCCTGCCAACTACGCCCTCGCCTTTGCCCGGCTTGAAAACCACTACTTCACGCACAAGGGATTTCTTGAGAGCGACGACCAGATTATCGGGAACATGGCGGCGATTCAGCACATTCCCGGAACGATCGTTCAAGGTCGCTATGACATGATCTGCCCGCCATCGGCGGCCTTCACGCTGCACGCCGCGTGGCCCCGCTCACAGCTTTTCGTGGTTCAGGACGCCGGTCATTCGATAACCGAACCCGGGATAGCGTCGCGATTGCTGCAAACGATGGACATGATCGCGCAGGCTGCTGAACGGTAACGATCATGACGGCCGGCGCCCCCCCGCGCACGGGCATATCAGTATTTGTTTATCCTTTCAGAAGGCGGTATTTACTGAACCATGTTGGGAATTGACGTATGAAGTCGCTCGCGGTCATTATTCTTCAGCGGCTGGGCCTAGGTGTCATTACCCTCTTTGTCGTTTCGGTGCTGATCTTCCTTTCCGTCAATCTTCTGCCGGGGGACTTTGCCGAAGCCATCCTTGGACAAGGAGCAACACCCGAGGCGGTCGCCTCGATCCGGGAAGACCTCGGCCTCAACAAACCTGCAGTTGTCCGGTACTTCGACTGGCTGTCCGGTGTTCTGACAGGGGATTTCGGCACGAGTTTCGCCCAGGCGAACTTTAACGTGTATGCAGGCGAAGCGGCCGGGAAAGGCGGGATAGGTTCCGTTGCCGCGCAACTGGAGCCGCGATTCAAGAACACGCTGTTCCTGGCCATGGTTTCGGCCATCATTTCGGTGCCCCTGTCACTTATCCTCGGAATCCTCGCCGCCCTGTTCAGGAATTCGGCCTATGACAGGGCAGTCAATATCGGTACGCTGTCATCGATTTCATCGCCGGAATTCTTTCTTGCCTACATCCTCATCCTTTTCCTGGCCGTCCTGACGCCGGTCTTCCCGTCCCTGTCGAACATCTACGCAGACATGTCATTCGGTGATCGTCTCGAGCGGACCATGCTTCCGGCCCTGACGCTGACGCTCGTCGTGACTGCGCACATGATGCGGATGACACGGGCGGCAATCATCAACCTGCTCGCGGCTCCCTACATCGAAATGGCGCGGCTCAAGGGGATCAACCCTTTCCGGGTGATCGTGGTGCACGCGCTGCCCAACGCGCTGGCGCCGATCATCAACGTGATTGCGCTCAACCTTGCCTACCTGGTGACAGGAGTGGTGGTTGTCGAAGTCGTCTTTGTCTACCCGGGGATCGGCCAGCTGTTCGTCGACAGTGTCAAGATCCGGGACATCCCGGTCGTTCAGGCATGCTGCCTGATCTTCGCGTCAGCCTATATTCTCCTCAATTTGCTGGCGGATGTCCTGTCGATCATATCGAATCCTCGCCTTCGCCACCCGAAATGAGGACCGGTTCATGACATTCCTGGTGCAGTTGCTGGCCTGGCTGGTTGCAATGTTCATTGCGGCATGGGTGTTTCGCTTCGCCGGCCAGCGGGTCCCGTGGAGACGCGAAGCACTGTACGTGTACTTCCGCGACATGAACTACATGGTCGCGTTCGGTTTCGTGCTGGCCTTCGTTGCGCTGTACTGGTCAGTCATTCTCTATTTTTTCAGGGAGGTCACGTTTTTCGTATGGGCCGCGAACGGACTGATCTTTTTCTCTATAGCGGGATTCCTGTTTCGCCTCCTTGGCCGCCGTGTCGGGACGGAAATGTCCAGGAAGATCTTTCGCGATATGCCGATTACCGCCGCATTCGGCATCCTGACCATTCTCGTCTACGCCTTTCTTGCCATCTTTGCCGATCTGATTGCTCCCTACGGTCAGGCGGAAGTCTTTGATTCGATCAATGTTCTGCCGGGCGGCAATCCCGAGCTTGGCGGCAACCCGAATTTTCTGCTCGGAACAGACCAGCTCGGCCGGGACCTCCTGTCCCGCCTGATATACGGTGCCCAGAATACGGTCGGGATTGCGTTCGTGACCACCTGCCTTGCCTTCCTGATCGGCGCGACCTTCGGTTTCCTGGCTGCGGCTCTCGGCGGATGGGTCGATCAGATCACATCCAGAATCGTTGATGCGCTCATGGCCATTCCGCAGCTGATCTTCGCCCTGCTGCTGATGACCATCGCAACGGCCTGGGCCGGGTCCGACAAGGCGCTGATCATGTTTTACATGGTTGTCATCATCGCCTTTCTGGACAGTACGCGTGTCTATCGCCTGGCGCGCGCCGTCGGACTCAACATCGTTGTCATGGACTACATCGAGGCCGCCCGGATCAGGGGTGAAAACCTCACGTACCTGATCTTCAGGGAGATTCTTCCGAACGCGACCGCCCCGTTGCTCGCTGAATTCGGGCTGCGGTTCTGTTTCGTCTTCCTGACCATTGCCGCCCTGTCTTTCCTCGGCATCGGGATTCAGCCGCCATTGGCGGACTGGGGCACGATGGTTCGCGACTTGTCCCAATTCATCAATTTCGCGGCGTTCAGCCCGCTCACGGCGGCCCTGCCGCTCATGGCCGCCGGCGCGATCGCGCTTCTGACGGTGGCGGTGAATTTCGTTGTGGACTGGATGCTGCACAAGAGTTCGGGCCTCAAGGAATAACATCATGGCAGAGCCGACCCCGCTTGTCCGAATCAGGGACCTGAAGATCGAAGGCAAATCGGACGAAACCTGGATCCAGATCGTCAATGGCGTCGATCTTGACCTCACGGCAGGTGAAGTGCTGGGTTTGATCGGGGAGTCCGGAGCCGGCAAGTCCACGATCGGGCTCGCCGCGATGGGGTTTACCCGCGACGGCTGCAGGATATCCGGCGGAAGTGTCGAATTTGACGGTATTGACCTGGTCAATGCCGACGCCGCAACCAAGCGATCGCTGCTCGGGCGCAGAATCGCCTATGTGGCGCAGTCGGCGGCAGCGAGTTTCAACCCGGCACACCGGATCATCGACCAGCATACGGAGGCACCGGTCCAGCACAGGGTCTTCTCGTCAGCGCAATCCCAGTCCGATGCGATCGAGCTTTACGAACGCCTGCGATTGCCCAATCCGGCGGAAATCGGATTCCGGTATCCTCACCAGGTCTCGGGCGGCCAGTTGCAGCGCGCGATGACGGCGATGGCAATGTCCTGCCGTCCGGACCTGATCATTTTCGACGAGCCAACCACCGCTCTCGACGTGACGACCCAGATCGAAGTCCTCGCCGCGATCAGGGATATCGTGGATCAGTTCGACACCGCGGCGATTTACATTACCCATGATCTTGCCGTCGTGGCCCAGATGGCTGACCGGATCAAGGTCCTGCTGAAAGGGGACGAAGTCGAAGAAGCGACGACGCGCGTCATGCTCGACAACCCCAAGGATGACTACACCAAGTCGCTGTGGGCAGTCCGGAGCTTTCGGCGTGACCAGAAGCCTCCTGCCGCCAGGGACGAGGTCCCCGTCGTCGCCGTCAGAAAAGTCTCTGCATCCTACGGCACGGTTCCGGTCCTGCATGATGTCAGCTTCGAGATCCACGCCGGACGGACGGTCGCCGTCGTCGGTGAATCCGGATCGGGCAAATCGACGGCGGCGCGATGCATCACCGGCCTGCTTCCGCCGATCAATGGGACGATCGAGTTCGAAGGCAAAGCGCTGCCCAGCGATTATCGCAAGCGCAGCAAGGATCAGCTTCGCCAGGCGCAAATGATCTACCAGATGGCGGACACCGCACTGAATCCCCGAAAACGGATATCGGAAATCATCGGCCGGCCGGTGGAATTCTACCTTGGTCTGAAGGGTGCCGAAAAACGCAAACGGGTCGAACAGCTGCTTGAACAGATCGAAATGGAACCTGACCTTTACGTTGACCGTTTGCCCTCCGAATTGTCCGGCGGCCAGAAACAGCGTATTGGAATCGCGCGGGCCCTGGCGGCAGAGCCAAGATTCATCATCTGCGACGAAGTCACGTCGGCCCTCGACCAGCTGGTCGCGGAAGGAATTCTCAAGCTTCTCGCGGGCCTGCAGGACAGCCTGAATCTCGCCTACATGTTCATCACGCATGATCTTGCAACCGTCCGTGCGATTGCCGATTCTGTCGTGGTCATGAAGGACGGAAACGTGGTCGAGGCCGGACCCAAGGAGGAGATGTTCACGCCTCCCCATCACCCCTACACGGACTTGCTGCTCAGTTCGGTTCCCGAGATGAATCCGGACTGGCTTACAGGTCTTCTCAAGGCCCGTGGCGTCGAAAACATCGGCGACGCCGCTGCGGCGCGAATATCTTGATAATTCGACCATAAATTCGTATTGATCAGATGTGGTCCTGTGGCGGTACTCGTCGCGCCAGGAACATGAGATGAACCAGAACTGGAGATCGACATGATGACACACCTGAACCGCCGCAGCGTTCTGAAAACGGGTGCGGCAACAGTAGCCGCCACGGCGCTGACGCCCCTGTCGACGGGAGCCATGGCAAGCCCGTCTCGCGGAGGCGACCTGCGTATGGGAATTGCCGGCGCGAACACGTCTGACAATTGGGACGGTCGAACGCATTCGGACAGCTTCATGATCGTTCATGGGCATGGTTGCGTGTTCGACACTCTGACGGAAGTGACAGCCAGCGGCGAACTCGTCGGTGAACTGGCGGAGAGCTGGGAATCGACGCCTGATGCAAAAGTCTGGACGTTCAACCTTCGACAGGGCGTGACGTTCCACAACGGGAAACCTTTCGGTGCCGATGATGTGCTCGCGTCTCTGCAGATGCATACGGCCGAAGGTGCAAAATCGGCCGCCAGACCGATTGTTTCACCGATCGTCGAGATGAAAAAGCTGACGGATCACCAGATTCAACTGACGCTCCAGTCGGGTAATGCCGACTTCCCGTATCTCATGTCCGACTATCATATCCTGATGTATCCGGCAGGAATGATCGAGGAAGCGATTGCCAACGGTATCGGAACCGGCCTGTATCGCGTCGAGAATTTCGATCCCGGCGTGCGCTTTGTTGGTGTCAGGGTTGACAGCCATTACAAGGACGGAACTGGGGGATGGTTCGACAGCATCGAATCCATCGCCATCAACGATGCATCGGCACGGATGAATGCGCTGTCGACCGGACAGGTCGATGTCGTTAACCGCGTGGATTTCAAGATCGAGCCGTTGCTGAGAGCCAATCCGAACATCGAGATCTTCGAAGTCACCGGCAACCAGCACTTCACCTTCCCGATGCTGACCAATGTCGCTCCTTTCGACGATGTCAACGTTCGCAAGGCGATCAAGTATGCCGTCAACCGCCAGGAAATGGTCGACAAGATCCTGCTCGGACACGGCAAGGCAGGCAATGATCACCCGATCGGGCCCGCAAACCAGTACTATCATGCCGAGCTCGAACAACTTGAGTACGATCCGGACAAGTCAAAATTCTATCTCAAGGAAGCCGGGATGGATTCGCTGTCGATCGACTTGTCTGCGTCTGACGCCGCCTTTGTCGGTGCCGTTGATTCCGCACAACTCTACCAGGCGTCTGCACAGGCTGCAGGGATCAACATCAATGTCATCCAGGAAGCGGCTGATGGTTACTGGTCAAATGTCTGGCTGAAAAAACCATGGTGCGCCTGTTACTGGAGTGGCCGTGCCACCGAGGACTGGATGTTCTCGACGGCCTATGAAATCGGGGTTCCGTGGAATGACAACCACTGGCACAACGAACGGTTCCAGATGTTGCTCTTCGAGGGACGCACCGAGCTCGATTCCGACAGGCGCCGTGAAATCTACCATGAAATGCAGGCATTGATGTCTGCCGAAGGTGGCACGATCGTTCCGATGTACGCGAATTTCGTGGACGCCAACTCGACTCGGGTCACTCATGGTCCCGACCTCGGAAACCTGTGGCAACTCGACGGGTCACGCATTTGCGAACGTTGGTGGATGGCCTGACTTTTCCTCCTTCAAATCGCACGGAAACGCCCCGCAATGCGGGGCGTTTCTTTTTCCGTCGGGCGGTATCAGACCTGCCCCAATTCGACCCTTAATGATCTCACAAGAGCAAGACCGGCAAAGTCATCAAGCGCACCGCGGTATCACGCCATCGCAGAGATGGGTGTATCGTCGCATGCATCGCGAGAAAACAGGTGGACAGCGATCGCAATTTGGTAACAGGTGACGACAGCAGGATGTTCGCGCGGCTGGCAAAGATATGTCATCAACCCGTACGAGGAATGACTGACGATTCGGTTTGACATTCGAGCCCCGTCGGAATCGGCGGCAATCCGGAAAAACTTCCGTCTTCCGAGACAAACCAATCGAAAATCCAGCGCCATGCGCTTCGCAAAGCCCATGGAAGCACCCGCACCTGATACGATCAGCTACTGCCGTGTACGCCTTGAGTGATCACACCCATGGCGACCAGCATCGATACCGGCCGAGAACCGTTTTCGAACCCGTCTTGCTACTACAGGACGCTGGTCAGATCAGGGGGTCCGTGTCGGCAGTTGCCGGATCACACTGCCCGACTCCTTTTCGGCGTTGATGAGGTCGAAATGCGCTTGCAGGTTGAGCCAGAATTCCGGCTCGATACCGAACCAATGTCCGAATCGAAGCGCCGAGTCTCCAGTGATCGAACGCTTGCCATTGATAATCTGGCTTATCCGGTTCGCGGGCACATCGATCTGTCGTGCGAACTCTGTCGGTGTCACTCCGACTTCCGCCAGTTCTTCCTTAACCCATGTTTGACTTTTTCTGGCGAGATTCTGCCGATTTCGGGGTAATTTTGACCTCCCGTGTCAGACAACGCTCTGTTTTTTACCTGATATTGTATTCATGGCGTCCGGTCGTGGTGACATAACCGAACAAAAAGGGGATTCCAGCACTCACCACAACATGATAAACACACGCCATGTTCATCAGGCGCGCCAAAACACGCACCACAGAGGACGGAACCCAGTACTTCTCATACCGCCTCGTCCGCAACGAACGACAGGGCGACAAGGTCAGGCAGAGGACCCTCCTCAACCTCGGAAGCAATTTCCCGGTGGAGAAGAGGCACTGGCGCCTGTTGTGCGGGCGGATCACCCAGCTCATTGGGCGCCAGGAGACACTTCTGCCGCTCCCCTGGCCGGATGAGGTCGAGGTGGAAGCACAGCGCATCGCCGCCCGGCTGGTCAGCCGTTCGCCCCCGGTCGCAGGCGCCGGGCCCGGACCCAAAATGGAAACGGTGGACGTGGCGTCCCTGGAGATGGTGCGCCCACGTTCCGCCGGTGTCGAACACGTGGGGCTGTGGGCGATGGAACAACTGGGCATCGGGGACCTTCTTGTGGACCTGGGTTTCAACCGCCGGTCGCGGGCCGTGGCCATGGGATCGATCATCGGCCGCATGGCGGTGCCGGGCTCGGAGCGTGCGACCTGGCGCTGGCTCTGCGAGCGCAGTGCGCTCGGCGAACTGCTCGATGTCGATTTCGAGACCATGAGCAGGATGCGCCTGTACCGGGCCTCGGATGCCCTGCTGTCGCGGCGCCGGGAGATCGAGACCCACGTATTCGAGCGGGTGACGGATTTGTTCTCGCTGGGTCACACGGTGACGCTGGTTGATCTCACCAACACGTTTTTCGAGGGCGTGGCTGACAAGCAGCCCAAGGCCCAGCGTGGCCACTCGAAGGAGAAGCGCAGCGACTGTCCGTTACTGACCCTGGGCCTGGTTCTCGACGGCAGCGGTTTCGTGCAACGCTCGGACGTGTTCCCCGGCAACGTCAAGGAGAGCAGCACGCTGGAGGAGATGCTGGCCCGGCTTTCGGCACCCCGGGATGCGCTGGTGGTGATGGACGCCGGCGTCGCCACCGAGGACAACGTCACCTGGCTCCGCGACAATGGCTACCGCTATCTCGTGGTCAGCCGCGAACGGGTCCGCCACTTCGACCCCGACCTGGCGACGGCGATCGAGACCCGCACCCGCGGGAAGGTCCACATCCAGGCCGTCACCGACGAGGCGGCTTCCGAGCTCCGCCTGTTCTGTTGCTCCGAGGCCCGGGCCGAGAAGGAGCTGGGCATCACCGAGCGCTTCATGACGCGCTTCGAGAATGAGTTGCAGAAGCTGCACGACGGGTTGTCACGACCGCGGACCCGCAAGCAGGTCGCCTATGTCTGGCAGCGGATCGGACGCATCCGGCAGAAGAGCCGTGGCGCTGGCCAGCACTACAGTATCGACGTCGTCACCGATCCGGAGAATTCCGAAAAGGCGGTCGGGCTCACCTGGACGCGGACACCGCGTAGCGGCACCATGCTCACCCACCCCGGCGTCTACTGCCTGCGCACCAACCAGCTGGACTGGGATGCGGAGACCCTGTGGCGGACCTATTCCATGCTGACGGATGTGGAATCGGTGTTCCGGTCGCTCAAGTCCGAACTGGGTCTGCGTCCCGTGTATCACCGCAAGCAGGTCCGGTCCGACGGCCACCTGTTCATCAGCGTCCTGGCCTACCAGCTGGTCCAGGTCATTCGCAGTCGTCTTCGGGCCCATGGCGAGACGGCGAGCTGGAGTACGCTGCGGGACATTCTTTCGGGCCAGATCCGGGTCACTGCCTGTTTCCGTCGTGCCGACGGCCGGGTCATTCACATCCGCAAGGCGACCCGGGCGGAGCCTCGGCAACGGGAGATCTACAGGGCACTCGGTCTTGACCCCGAGCCCGGGAAGACGCGGAGGATGGTTGCATGACGGGTCGGTGACACCATGTCCGGGCACGGATTTGTAGTGCCATAACCGCCGTTTCAGTCGGCATAAGCCACTGAAAAACAACCATCTTTTTTTGCGTATGTCAAACTTCGGTTAGGACCCGGCAGTAAGCTCCGTATCGTATCGGATTTGCGGCCGTCCGCCCATGGCACGGCGTGGCCAATGTCACTTCGCTTCGCGACAGCGTGCCTACCGCTATTTCGCATGACAAAGCCGAAGTCCGCATCCCGGGACTGTTTGATCAAGAATTCAGCCAGCAAGAATTGGGCTCGGCTGGCCGACATTTTCTACCAAGCATGCACAGTCCGTAAACTCAGCTGTGACGTCGGCCGCCGCAAGCCGCAACCGTTCGGAGCCGCGTGTGCAACAGCAAACACCAAGGCGGTTCGAAAAAAACCTTGCAATCGGCAATAAACGGCAAGACCATCCGTTCTGCCGCAACGTGACGCCGTTGCGCTGATTTGTATGTCTTCGATGAGCATCGCGAGAAGGACAAGTGGACCGCAGGCGCAGTTAAATGACCGGTGCCATTGGCAGGATCATCACCCGACCGGTGAAGGGAAAATCAAATCGTACTGAGAGAGCGTGACCGGCCATGCCACACCTAACATTCGCATCAATCGCGATTCGGACCCTGGTCGCAAGCCTGACCGCGGCCCTCCTGTCGTCGGCGACCACGCTTTTGCCGTCGCAAGCACACGGCCGGGCGGACGAAACACCGCGTGTCGCCGTGGTTTCAGCCTTCGCTCCCGAGATGGCAATCCTGAGGCAGGAACTCACGGATGCATCGGAGCACTCGCTGAACGGCGTCATCTTCGCGACCGGCACACTGGAGGGGCAGCAGGTCATACTCTTCCTCAGCGGGATCAGCGTCGTCAATGCCGCGATGACCGTGCAGCTTGCACTCGATCACTTCCGCGTCGAGCGTATCGTGTTTTCGGGCATTGCGGGAGGTGTGGACCCCGAATTGAATATCGGCGACGTGGTTATCGCCGAACGCTGGGGGCAGTACCTCGAAATGCTTTTCGCCCGTGAGGTCGACGACCGATGGGCGACGGTGCCATTTTTCGAGTACCCATACGCGAATTTCGGCATGATGTTCCCGCGTTCCGTCACGGTACTCCGTTCAGGTGCTGGTGAGCCGGAGACCAGGTTCTGGTTCCCGACGGACGAGGCCATGCTGGCCGCGGCACGCCGTGCAGTGGCGGATGTCACGCTTTCACACTGCATCACGGAAGACCGCTGCCTGGACGAAGTTCCCAGGATCGTCGTGGGCGGCTCCGGAGTCTCGGGCTCCGCCTTTGTCGACAACGCTGCCTTCCGCGCATGGGCTTTCGAGACATTCAACGCGCGCGTGCTGGACATGGAAAGCGCTGCCGTTGCCCATGTCGCCTATGCCAATGACGTGCCTTTCATCGCCATCCGCAGCCTCGCGGACCTCGCCGGCGGTGGCGGAAGTGCGAACCAGATGGAGGTTTTTCTGAACCTCGCCGCGTTCAATGCAACCGAGGTGGTCAAGGCGTTTCTGCGAGGAATGCCGGGCAAGTCCTGATCTGATTGCAGGTCTCGCAATGGTTCAGGAGAACTTGAGGGTAGACTGAAGGAGTCCAAGTCAAATTGAGCAGCAACAACGAAACAAACTCGCCCCCCTCCTCGTGCGGCTGGGGGATCGACAATGATTATGGCCCTTTGCGCGATGTGCTCCTGGGGCGGCCCGAATTCTACCGCTGGGTGGACGCCGGGCCAATCACCCGCCGTACCCTGGAGAACCAGGCGAAGACCGGGGTCCGCTTCAACCTGCAGACCGCCATGGCCCAGCACGCCGAGATGGTCCGCATTTACGAGGCTGCTGGCGTTTCCTGCCATTACCTGGCGTCCGACGAAGTGCTGCATCGGAACTTTTTCGCGCGGGATTCCAGCGCCATGACCCCCTGGGGCGCGCTGATCTGCCACATGCAGTTGAAATGCCGCCGTGCGGACTACGTCACGGCGATCCGGTTCTACCAGGAAAACCGGGTTCCGATCTGGAAATACGCGACTGCTGGCCATTTTGAAGGTGGAGATCTCGTCATCCTGGAACCGGGCACGGTCCTGATCGGTTACTGTGGCGAACGTTCAGAGGAAGCCGGGGCAGAACAGGTCGCGGCCTGGGTGCGCGAAAAAGGCTGGGAGGCCATGGTAGCCCCGATTTCCCGCGAGTTCGTGCATATGGACGGGCTGGTGGTGCCGCTGGCGCCAAAGCTGTTGGTGGCCTGTTTGGACGCTCTCGAATCCTGGCTTGTTGACTGGTTGCGAGCGAAGGAGTTCGAATTCATCGATGTGGGTTATGCGGAAGCGAAGGACCTTGGCGTCAACCTCGTGGCATTGGGCAACGACCGGGTGCTGTCCATGAAGGGCAGCACGAATTTGAACGCGAAGATGCGTGCGATGGGATTCGAAGTCCACGATCCTGACATGTCCATGTTTACGCTCGGCGGCGGTGGCGTGCATTGCCTTTGCCAGGCCTTGCGGCGAGACTCTGTGACACCGAAAAACACGGATTCCGGATGACGGAGGCGGTATCGGGGCAATCGCTCTTTGCCTTTTGGGGTGTTTGAAGCCGACGTAGCCTGCGAATTCACCAATTTGTGATGCCTTTCCGAATCCCGCTTCCCGGTTTGAACCCTGCATTCCTCGAATTTGTCGGGCCTGCGCGACGATCACCTGAGGTGTGGCGAATTTTTGTCGGCGTCATCCTTGCCGCCTCCTGTTTCGCTGCCACGCTGATCGGGACACTGCACCTGGTCCTGGCTGCAACCGGCAACACCTTTGCTTTCGACATTATCAAGGCGTTTCAGGTTCCTTCGCTCACCAATCCGATCTGGGTGTTGTGGCTGCTGCTCGGTTTCGGCGGCCTGTCACTCGGCGCGGCCGTTGCGGCCCGGATCTTGCACGGGCGCTCGCCAGGAACCCTCATTTGCGCCCCCGGCCGCCCTGTCGCTCAACATTTCTGTGTCGGGGTACTCGTCGCAGTTGCCGTCCTTGCGCCGGGGGCGCTGTTGGTATTCCTGTGGTTTGAACCCGCGCGAAACATGCAGGTTTCCACCTGGGCCCTCTGGATGATTCCGGCCCTGCCCCTGGTACTGCTTCAGGCATTCTCGGAAGAGTTGCTGTTCCGGGGTTACCTCCAACAGCAGTTGGCAGCCCGGTTTTCCAACCGCTGGATGTGGTGGTTTCTGCCGTCCTTCGTGTTCGGAGCGCTGCATTTCGATCCGGAAACATTCGGCAGGAACGCGCCCCTGGTTGCGCTTGCGACCATGGTCTTCGGCCTGATTGCCGGTGATGTTACCGCACGTTCCGGAAGTATCGGCATCGCGGTCGGCCTCCATTTTGCCAACAACACATTTGCGTTGTGTCTCTTCGGACTGGACAACCACCTTTCCGGCCTAAGCCTGTACGTTTTGCCCGACCCGGCGCGGCAAGCGTCAGAGTTCGGCCTTTTGTCAATTGTCGATTTCGTCGGCATCTGCTTTGCCTACATCGTGTTTCTCGCCGTCGTCGCCATCACCGCACGTTCGCCGGCGTCGGGCGGCCGGAACGGGCCAAGATTGCCATCGTGAAGCCGGCAAACTAGAGTGCACTGGGCCGCAAGTCAGCGACGAGGTACAGGTTTGGTTCAATGAACTGGATTTCGAATTTCGTCAGGCCAAAGCTCCGTTCCTTTTTCACCCGCCGCGACGTCCCGTCCAATCTCTGGAACAAATGCGACGACTGCGGTGCGCTCCTGTACCATCGCGAGCTTGCCCAGGCGCTCCAGGTATGTCCGAATTGCGACCACCACATGCCGATTGCACCACGGCAAAGGTTCGAATCCCTTTTCGATGACGGCGTTTTCGAAGAAATCCCGGTTCCGGCCTGTCTCCAGGATCCATTGGGATTCCGTGACCAGAAAAAATACGCCGAACGCGTCAAAGCAGCCCGAAACGCAACCGGTGAAGACGACGCCATGCTCCTGGCGGCCGGGAAAATCGGAGATGCTCCCATCGTCGCGGCGGCTCAGGACTTTTCGTTCATGGGCGGTTCCATGGGCATTGCCGTCGGGAACGCTGTCCTAGCCGCATGCAGGGACGCCGCGAAACGCATGGCGCCGCTGGTGCTTTTCTCTGCGGCCGGCGGCGCGCGAATGCAGGAAGGAATCTTCTCGCTCATGCAGATGCCGAAGACGACCGCTGCCGTTCAGATCCTGCGGGAGTCGAAGCTTCCCTTTATCGTCGTGCTGACCCATCCCACGACCGGCGGAGTGACTGCGAGCTATGCCATGCTTGGTGACATTCACTTGGCGGAGCCCGGCGCCCTGATCGGATTTGCTGGCCCTCGCGTCATTGAACAGACCATCCGCGAAAAACTCCCGGACGGATTCCAGCGCGCCGAGTACCTGCTGGAGCAGGGCATGCTCGACCGGGTAACGCACAGGAAAGACATCCGCGATGAACTCATCTCCATTGTTCGCATGCTGATGAAGATGTCACCGCCCATAAAGGGGCAACTCCCACCCCCTGACAACGGCCCGATTCAAGACAAGGCCGAAACCAGGCGGCGCACGGCCGGGGCAAAAACTGCATGACCGGTTCACTTAGCGATGTCATTCTCGACAGACTGACCGGACTGCACCCCAAACTCATCGACCTGAATCTTGAACGCATGAACAGACTTCTCGCGGCACTGGGCCACCCGGAGTTGAGCCTTCCTCCTGTCGTCCACATTGCCGGGACAAACGGAAAGGGTTCAACGGCCGCAATGATCCGTAAGGGTCTCGAAACCGCGGGAAACACGGTTCATGTCTATACTTCGCCCCATCTTGTCAGGTTTCACGAACGGGTCCGGGTCGCGGGGGGGTTGATTCCCGAGCAAGATCTCACTGCGCTTCTCGAAGAATGCGAAGATGCCAACGGAGGTGATCCCATTACGGTTTTCGAAATCACCACCTGTGCCGCATTCCTGGCGTTTTCCCGTACGCCGGCGGACTACACGATCCTGGAAGTCGGGCTCGGCGGGCGTCTGGATGCAACCAATGTCATCGCGTCACCGGCCGTTTCAGTCATCACGCCTGTATCACTCGATCATCAACAGTACCTTGGCAACTCCTTGCGGGAAATCGCCCGGGAAAAGGCCGGCATTCTCAAGCGAAACACTCTCGGTGTCGTTTCGCATCAAAGCCCTGAAGCTCTCGATGTCATCCAGGAGGTCGCGGCTTCGGTCGGCGCGACCCTGAAGGTCCAGGGCCACCATTGGCACGTGTGGGAAAGCGATGACGGGAACGCCGGTTTTCAGGACGAATACGGATTCCTTGATCTTCCACGCCCGAGCCTGCGCGGCTGGCATCAGCTCGGCAATGCCGGGTGCGCCGCCGCGGTGCTGCGGATTCTCAGGCTGGACGGGAATTCGGTCGCCGCGGCAATCGGTGCCGTGAGCTCGAAAGACTGGCCTGCCCGCATGCAACGGGTGCGTGACGGTGATCTTTCCGTCCATGCCCCGGAAGCCGAGATCTGGCTTGATGGCGGACATAATCCTGCGGCTGGCCTTGCCCTGGCGCGAACGCTCGAAGATCTGCCTGGCCAATCGACTCATCTCGTTTGCGGGATGATGAATTCAAAGGACCCGGCATCGTTTCTTGAACCGTTTGTCGGCCTGGTTGATTCGGTGACCGGCGTGGTGATACCCGGCGAAACCGCAAGCAGGCCGGCCGACGACATTGCCGTGGCCTCTCAAGACCTTGGCATTCGGGCAAGCACGGCTGACGGAATCCCCGATGCGGTCAAGGCGATCACGGAACGGACACCGGGCGCCCGGATATTGATCTGCGGCTCCCTGTACCTGGCCGGCGCATTGTTGGAGTCGTTCGAGCCGCCCGCTGTCGACTGACTCACGCTGCACATCCCGCGAACGACGGTCGCCAATCGAACGCTCCCGGGTGCATCCCCCCGCTTTGTGCCCGGCATCGGCGTGGCAATGTCGTCAGCCGTCTTTCCGGGCATGGTCCGCCGGTTGTCCGGCAGGCAGGTATTCGGGCAGCCCGAAATTCATCGAGTCCGTATCGGCGAATTCAACGCGGTCCCGGCTGCCCGTAGTTTTCGGGCAGGACGTTTTCGACTGAGGCGATCCCGGACGAAATTGGCGACGAACTGCCCGGAATCGGCGTATTGCGGAGAAAGGCCCATCTTGTGATCTGGTGGATCGATCCCCACAGGATCAATGAGGATGGTCGCATCGGTCGAAACCGTTCCCGAACGCCTTTCGGGGCAAGCATCATTCTCCGCGAGCGGCTTCGGCAAGGTTCAGCAGGGTGTCGCCGGGAATCCGGAGGGATTTGCTCAACTCCAGTATCCGCGCGCCTGAAACCTTGTCACGACGCCGGGCCTCGATGGCAAGATGAGCGATTTCGTTGCGGAGTTCCCGATCCTGGTACTGTTGCTGTTCGCGTTTTCCGACGTCGCTGAGAATGCCGAGCGTCTTGAGATACATGCGCCCGAATCGCTCGCGATCGAGGATGGCGTCGCATTCACGGTCGGAAATATGGTGCAGGCTTTTCAGGCGGAAAATCGCAGCGCGATAGGTCACCCCGAAATGGTTCGCGATCATGGCGCAATCCTTGTACGTGACACGCTGTGACCGGGCCGGAGGACGCTGTGTCGCCTCGAAACAACCGCCGCCAGCCGTATCGAAGATGATATGGTCCAGTCTGCTCGGCCGGCCTTTGCCGAGGCTTCGCAAATACGCCTGAACGCCATCTCCCGGCATGAGAAAAGCCGAGGCAAAGGCGTTCGCACGCTGTTCGACAATTTCGGAAGAATTGTCAGTGCTGGATATCGAGATGTCGCGGCTGCGGTCCAGCAGTGCGTGTGCGTACTCGTGCGCAAAGGACAGCCGCATCCGGTTCTTGGAGCGAGACGAGTTCACGAGTGTCGCAAGACCGATACTCGGGTGTCGAAGAAAAACGCCGGACGCGTCACCGGGGAGTGTAACGCCGGACGCCCAGATCCCTTGGGAAACAATGAGCTCGGAAACGTCGGAAACGGGCGCGTTGCCAAGACCAAGCCTGTTGCGTTCCTGATCGGCTACATCCTCTCCCTGCATGACTGCCTCTCCAGGCGTACCGGGAAACCGCACCTCGTATACGGGAGGACCAGATCCAGGCTCGACGCCCATCAACTGCCTGAGCACGACACCCTCGCGACAAAGGTGAAGACACAGTGAAACCTGAAGGCGCGAAGTCGGGTCTGCCCCCAGTTCCGGTGCCGACCGAAACAGGTCCGCCGTGACGTCCCGCTCTTCCCGCTCTTCCCCCGGTTCCTCGTTCAGGAGATCGGAGACGGGGAGACAATAGGTTTCGGCAAGTTGCTTGAGTTCGAGAGTCGATACCGATCGGTTCCCGGCTTCCAGTTGGGAAACAGCGGATCGAGAAATGTCCAGGGCCTCGGCAACGTCTTGCTGGTTCAGGTGTCGTGATTTTCGCGCTGCACGGAGCCGCGCTCCAAGATCCGCTGCGTTCATCACGCCCCCACGTCAGATACCCAGTACCATGCGGATTCTTGTCCTCGCAACGGCATTAGTTTCGTCTAACGAACATAATTTGTCAAATACTTCCAGCCAATAAATGATATTCGATCATTTAATCGGGGCGGTCACTCGCCCTCGGAAGCAACAATTTCAAGGAAACGCCGCCTCGCGATAGCCTTCAGGACGGCTGTACGGTCAAGCCCCCCCGATTTCGACCAGGAAAATCCGGTCAGGATTTGGCCCGGTCCTTGCGCCGGGTTGGGGTCGTCACCGGGTTTTTCGACTCCAGTGCAGGGCACGACGGTCCGGTGTTTCCGAAACAGTTTCGGGGTCGGAGGGCGCCCGGGTGGCGACGGGTTTCCATTGGCTTCACCGCACCGATGCACGCCTTACGGTGGACATGTCCAACCGAAGCAGCGTATGTTCAGGCGGCCAACGGAAACGGACAGAACTCGCGTCTTTTTCCTCATACTTGGAATGGCGGTCCGACGAAGAGTGGACGGCTCTGTTTTCGCTTTCGCAGGGTCGGTTGAATTGAATCGATGAGTCTTGCAGTCCTTGTTCCCGGCGTGCTCATCGCCATCGCGGGAATAGCTTTCGGCCTTTTCCCTGCCCGATACACGTCCCTCGCCGAAGCGCTGATGACGCGTCATGATGCAAAGGTGATCGCGGGCGGCGTCCGGCTGACATTCGGTGCCCTCCTTCTTGCCGGCGCCGGGACAGCCCGTCATTCGATGGCGGTCACGATACTGGGTGGACTTTTCGTCGTTGTCGGGTTGACACTTCTCTTGCTTCCACGATCTCGTTTCGACGCACTCGCCCGGTGGGGCTTGGGGCTTTCCACCGGTGTCGTCAGGTTTGCCTCGCTTGTCGCGGTCGTGCTGGGAGCTTGGCTTGCATTCGCCGCGAGTGGCTGAACCACGCCCTGCCATGGGAAGCTGAAAGCGCACCTGTCGAGAATCCCGCCGTCATCGACGTAAACCGGTGGTGCTCTTTTTGCACCGGTTCAGATTTAACTCTTTGTTTTTCCTTATGATTTCATACGGTATCGTTGACTGCTATCCGCCTCGTCGACATCACGCGGTTTTCGCAGGATTCGGCACAATGCATCAAGTTCGTCGAGAGACCGATACGAGATCCTGAGGGCTCCGCCCTTGCCTTTCGACTTGTGCTGTATGGCTACCCGTAGCTTCAGGGAAGCAGAAAGTTCCGCCTCAAGCGCACGCGTGTCCGCATCTTTCGGCCGGCGATGATTCCCTTTCTTCTCGCCGGAAGCCCGCGCCGCCAGGTCCTCTGTCTGTCGAACGTTCAACCCCTCGGCAACGATCCGCCGCGCGAGTCCTGACGGATCATTGCAACCCAATAGTGCACGGGCGTGTCCCGCGGAGATTTTTCCTTCCCGCAGCAGCGCCTGCACGTCCCCGGGCAACGCCAGAAGCCGCACGCTATTGGCGATGTGGCTTCGGCTCTTGCCGACAACTTCCGCAAGGCTCGCCTGGGTGTGTTCGAATTCGTCGATCAGCTGCCGAAATCCCCTCGCTTCTTCTATCGGGTTGAGATCGGTTCGCTGGATGTTTTCGACCAGGGCGATCTCCAGCATGTGTTGCTCGTTCGTCTCCCTGACCACGACCGGAACTTCGTGCAACCTGGCTCTTTGGGCGGCCCGCCAGCGGCGCTCACCGGCGATAATCTGGAAACTTGCCTTCTCCGACGGGTCCCGACGAACGATGAGCGGCTGGATTATTCCATTCCGCCTGATGGACCTCGCAAGTTCCTCGAGATCTTCGTCACCGAAGTCCTCCCTTGGCTGCCCCGGATTGACCCGTATCAACTCGATTGGGACCGACATGCCGCTGCCGCCCGGACGCTTCAGCGTGGATTCCCCGGATTCGATCGCCCGCTCGTCATCGTCACGCCGTTTTTCCGGATTTCCCGTTTCGGTCGCGCTTGCCGCGTCAACGCCTAGATTTCCCATCAAGACCGATAATCCGCGGCCAAGGCCTCTTTTTGCCTGCGCCCCGGAGTTGTCAGTTTTTGCCATTCTATCCTCCTGAAGGCCCCGTTTCCGGGCCTTGTTTCACCGACCCGGCCACTCTGGCGGCCACTCTGGTCACCCGGAATCCTTCGAGAAATTCCTTCGCGAGGCGTTGATAGGCGACATTGCCGGTACTTTTGGCGTCGTATCGCGAGACTGGCAAACCGAAAGATGGTGCTTCGCTCAACCGCACATTCCTGGGAATCACCGTCTCGTATACCAGCGTCCCAAGGTTTTCCCGCGCATCCCTTTCGACCTGTTGGGACAGGCGAATGCGCCTGTCATGCATACTCAATACAACGCCCTGGACCCGAAGCTCGGGGTTGAGGTTTTCCCTGATTTGCCGAATTGTCAGAATGAGCCTGGAAAGTCCTTCAAGCGCGTAATACTCGCACTGAAGGGGCACCAGGACAGAGTCGCTGGCCGCAAGCGCGTTGACCGTCAGCATGTTCAGGGCAGGCGGACAATCGACAAAGACGAAATCGGGAGGGGGATCCAGCCTCCCGAGTCCTGCCATGGCCGATCGCAACGCCAGGGCCGGGCTGTCACGCACGGACAATTCGACATCGGCAGAGCTCAGGTCCGGGGATGACGGAACCAGGTCAAGCCCCGAGACACTTGTCTTGACGATCGCTGTCTCAAGCCGGGCCTGCCTGAGGATGACCTCGTACATCGAGGTTCCCTGGTCATCCGGTTCGACACCGAGTCCGGTCGTTGCGTTGCATTGGGGATCAAGATCAACCAGGACGACCGTTTTTCCGGCAAGAGCCAGAGATGCAGCCAGGTTGATCGCGGTTGTTGTCTTGCCGACACCGCCTTTCTGGTTGGCGACCGCGATGATTGTCGTTTCAGCATGGCCTTCAGGTCGAAGTGGCACGGAATATGTCTCCGATCTCAAGAATCCGCGCGTCAGGATCCGTCAGGCTGGGCCACCGGGACAGGGAAAACCTCCAATTCTTCCGGGCAACACCGATTTCCCTATCACACCCGCGTCCCTTCGGGAACAGGCATACGCCGTCATGCGCAAGCATTCCGGAGGCCAGCCGAAGCAAATCCGGCAACTCGGCCAACGCCCGGGCCGAAACCACGTCGAATTTACCGTCCGCCTGGTCGGCACGCCCCTTTGTAACCTCCTCGGCCCGCGCATTGACGATCCTGACCGGGGTCGATGTTTCACGTGAAACATTCGCCAGAAAGGCGCATTTCCTGGCATTGCTTTCGACAAGCGTCATGCTCAGGTCGGCAATCAGCCCCGGCCCCACGATGGCAACGACCATTCCCGGAAACCCTGCCCCGCTGCCCAGGTCCGCCCAATGCAGTTGCTGCCGGGAACGGACCGGTTCAAGCACCTGGGCGGAATCAAGAATGTGGCGATCCCAAACCTGGCCCAGGCTTTCCGGCGAAACCAGGTTCAGGCGCGAATTCCATCTTTCCAGGACTTGCGCAAATCGATCGAGTCGCGCCATTGTTTCACGTGAAACATCGAAACGGGATTCCAGCAGCGACCGGGCTTCCCTGTTCGGCCTCATGCTCTCTTGCGGCCGTCAATGACATCCCTGTTCCGGCGCAACCTGGCCACCAGCAACATCAGCGCTGCCGGTGTCATTCCATCGATCCGTCCGGCCTGACCGATATTCGCCGGGCGAATCCTGGTCAGCTTGTCCTTGAGTTCGTTCGAAAGACCGTTGATGCCGCGGTAGCACAAGTCATCCGGTATCGGGACCGCCTCGTCGCGCCGCAGCGCCGCAATGTCGCGTTTCTGAGATTCTATGTAGTGAACGTACACGGCATCGCGTTCAAGCTGGTCCGAGATTTCTTTCGGCGCCCCCTCCAATCCTGGCCAGATTTTGGCAAGTCCCGCAAAAGAAACATCTTTCCGCGAAAGGAATTCCATTCCGTTGCGGCGAATCCCGTCCTGGTTGACTGCAATTCCCGCGTGCCCGGCTTCATTCGGCGTCATCGAGCAGTTTTCGAGGATTCCGCGATACTTCTCGAGGCGTTCCATCTTTTTCTCAAAGGCCAGACGTCGCTGTTCCCCGACACAGCCAATGTCGATTCCTGTCCGTGTCAGCCTTTGGTCGGCATTGTCGGCCCTGAGCGAGAGACGGTATTCGGCCCTTGAGGTGAACATTCGGTACGGTTCGACGACTCCACGCGTCACAAGATCATCTATCATCACGCCGATGTAAGCATCCGCCCGGCCAAAAACGACCGGTTCACGATCCCCGCACGCCGCAGCCGCATTCAACCCGGCGACCAGACCTTGCGCCGCCGCTTCCTCGTATCCGGTTGTTCCGTTGATCTGCCCGGCCAAATACAGGCCTGGAACTTCCTTCACCTCGAGTGTCGGGCGAAGGGACCGCGGATCAACGTAGTCGTATTCGATCGCGTAGCCCGGCTGCCTGATGACGGCCTTTTCCAAGCCGCGAATGGTCCGGACATACGCAAGCTGGACATCAAACGGCATCGATGTCGAAATGCCGTTGGGATAAATGGTATCATCCTCGAGGCCTTCGGGCTCAAGAAAGACCTGGTGGGATGATCGTTCAGGAAAACGAACGACCTTGTCCTCGATCGACGGGCAGTACCTGGGGCCAATACCGTCGATCTCGCCCCCGTACATTGCCGATTTTTCCAGGTTCTCCCGGATGATCTCGTGGGTCCCGGCATTGGTCTCCGTCACGCCGCAAGGGACTTGCCGCGCCGTCGGAGCCGCCGACAGAAATGAGAACATGACCGGATCCTGGTCACCCGGCTGATTGCCGGCACGGCTCCAGTCGATCGTCGTTCCGTCCAGCCGTGGCGGTGTACCGGTTTTCAGCCGTCCGAGCGAAAAACCAAAGGACTCCATTCGTTTCGCCAGTCGAGAGGCCGGCTTGTCCCCGATGCGCCCGCCCGGCCGTGACTCGTTGCCGATATGGATGACACCCCTCAGGAAGGTTCCCGTTGTCAGGACGACCGATCTTGCCCGAATTTCAGTGCCATCGGCCAGAACGACTCCTGCGACTCCCGGCCCGGCCATGCCGAAATCGGTTACCTCGCCCTCGACAACCGACATTCCGGGCCGATTGCGAAATTCTGGCTGCATCGCCGACCTGTACAGGGCGCGGTCCGCCTGGACCCTCGGACCCTGAACTGCAGGACCCTTGCTTCGGTTCAAAAGCCGGAACTGAATCCCCGCCTTGTCCGCCACCCGTCCCATGACGCCATCGAGGGCATCGATTTCCCGGACCAGGTGACCCTTGCCGAGCCCTCCGATCGCAGGGTTGCAGGACATCTCCCCGATCCGGTCAAAGCGGTGCGTTACCATTATCGTGCGGGCACCCATTCGCCAAGCCGCATGGGCGGCCTCCGCACCGGCATGACCGCCGCCGACAACGATCACATCGACAGGAGTCATGTCCAACCGGCGGTCGCGGCTGTTGGCGTTTCGATGTTTCACGTGAAACATTTCGATCCCGGGACTGTTCACTTTCCCATGCAAAAACTGGAGAAGATCTCGTCAAGGACCTCCTCTACATCAACTTTTCCGAGAAGTGAATTCAATGCATGGACGCAGGCACGCAAGTGTTCGTGGACAAGTTCCGGCTCGAAGGGCCCGTCTGACAGCATGTCCCGGGCAGTCACCAGGGATTTCAATCCCCTCGAAATCGCGTTCCGGTGGCGTGCGCGAATTGCGGCCCGGGAAATGCCGATTCTTGGTGAGAGGACAGCCTCGATCCGGTGAATCAGGCCGTCCAGGCCTTCTCCTGTTTTTCCTGATACCGCCAAGCCCTCGCCGGTGGCGAAGACATCGCATTTTCCCCGGCAAACGATGTCTTCAGGCCTGTGCGAAACGCCGAGACCTGCCGGTTTGCCGTCGAACGTAAGGAAAATCCGGACATCCGCTTCCTCCGCGCGGCGTCGGGCCCGCTCGATTCCGAGCGCCTCCAGCTCATCACCCGAATCCCGCAATCCCGCCGTATCCAGGATCGTGACCGGAATTCCACTGACATCCATTCGGACCTCGATCACGTCACGAGTCGTTCCTGCACGGGAAGAGGTCAAGGCCGCTTCGCGTCCGGCGAGAGCATTGAGCAAGGTTGACTTTCCCACATTGGGCGGACCGACAATCGCAACTTCGAATCCGTCCCGCAGTCTTTCCGCGGCACGGGACCCCGCGATTTCGCGCCCGAATTCCTTTTCGAGTCGATCCAGTATTGCCGCAACCTCGTCCGAAGGATCCGGTGGCGCGTCCTCCTCGTCCGGGAAATCGATGGTTGCATCCAGGAGCGCCATGGCACGGACAAGACCGTGTCGCCATCCGGTCACCAAACCGGTGAGGCCTCCTTGAAGAACATGCAACGCCTGCACACGCTGATATTCCGTTTCGGCGTCGATGAGGTCCGCCAACCCTTCGACCTGGCTGAGATCCAACCGCCCGTTCTCCATTGCTCGCCGCGTGAACTCGCCGGGTTCCGCCGAGCGCAATCCATCCATCAGCGCTAGATCGCCGAGCAGGGCGTTAATCGTCGCCATACTCCCATGTATTTGTATTTCCAGGACATTTTCGCCTGTGAAGCTTCCGGGTGCTTCGAATGCGATCACGATGGCCTCGTCAAGGGCAATTCCGTCTCTCGTCCGGAGCTGCCGCAGCGCGGCATGCCTTGGGGCCAGGCCTCTTGCGCCCAGGCTGCCGGCCGCAGCAAAGGCATTCGGACCCGAGATCCTGACGACGGAAATCCCGGCCTTTCCCCTTGCGGAAGCCAGGGCGAAGATCGTGTCTGCAGACATGTTTGACGTCCCGGACCTGAGACCTTCCAGGTGGCGTCAACAGCGGCCCGGGGGACCCCTGTTCTCAGGTGTTCATCGAATCGAAGAACTCTGCGTTGGTCCTCGTCTTTCTGAGCTTGTCCAACAGGAACTCGATCGCATCGGTCGTCCCCATCGGGTTCAGGATTCGTCGAAGCACGAACGTTTTCGTAAGCTCGGACTTGTCAACAAGAAGGTCTTCTTTCCGGGTGCCGGATTTCAGAATATCGATTGAAGGGAAGACTCGCTTGTCCGCGACTTTTCTGTCCAACACAATCTCGGAATTACCCGTACCCTTGAATTCCTCGAAAATCACCTCGTCCATTCGCGACCCGGTGTCGATCAGGGCCGTGGCAATGATCGTCAACGAACCGCCTTCCTCGATATTCCTCGCGGCGCCAAAGAATCTTTTCGGTCGCTGCAGCGCATTGGCGTCTACGCCCCCGGTCAACACCTTTCCCGAAGACGGAACAACCGTGTTGTACGCGCGTCCGAGACGGGTAATGGAGTCCAGCAGGATGACCACATCGCGCTTGTGTTCGACGAGTCGCTTGGCCTTTTCGATTACCATCTCGGATACGGCAACATGGCGCGTGGCCGGTTCGTCAAAGGTCGATGAAACGACCTCGCCCTTGACCGAACGCTGCATGTCGGTGACTTCTTCCGGCCTTTCGTCGATCAGCAGGACGATCAGGTAGCACTCCGGGTGGTTTTGCTCGATGGAATGAGCGATGTTCTGAAGTATGACCGTTTTACCGGTCCTTGGTTGCGCAACGATCAGCGAACGCTGGCCCTTGCCGATCGGTGCCACGAGGTCGATGACCCGCGCGGACTTGTCCTTGGCGTCCAACTCGGGAATTTCCATTTTCAGCCGCGTATCCGGGTATAGCGGAGTCAGGTTGTCGAAATGAACCTTGTGCCTGGAAGCTCCCGGTTCGCTGAAATTGATCGAGGTTACCCTGACCAGACCGAAGTAGCGTTCGTTCTCGAGCGGCGCCCGGATCACTCCTTCCACCGTGTCTCCCGTCCTCAGGGAGTATTTCCGGATCTGGCCCGGGCTGACATAGATGTCTTCCTGTCCGGGGAGGTAGTTGGCTTCCGGCGAACGCAGGAAACCAAATCCGTCCTGCATCACCTCGAGAACACCATCGCCCGAAATCTCGGCCCCATCGTTCGCCTTTTCCTTGAGGATGGCGAACATCATTTCACCCTTGCGCATGGGTGACGTGCTCTCGAGGTCGAGTTCCTTGGCCATCTTCAGCAGATCCGCCGGGCTTTTTGCCTTTAGATCGGAAAGTGTCAGGGATTCCTTGGGAGTAGCGGTATCTGGGGTCATCGGAGAACCATGCGTGATGTGCCGTCGTACGGCACGTTTGACCAAAACGTGAGGGAAGCTCTTGCGACGGTTGGGAAACCGAGCTTGACGATTCTTACATCAGGCTCCTGGTATCTGTCAAATGCTTGTCGTCGCCAAAGTGTATCCCAATCTCATGTATGGGGTTGGGTTTCAATTGCTGGTCGAACTTTCCACCTCAAGAAATCGTCCCATCGTCTGAACGTATTCAGCTCCGCGCGCGCCGCGGCAAGCTTCTCGCGGTTGCTCTCGAAGACCCTGCGCAGTCCGTTGAGTTCGCTACGGGCCCGGACCGATTCTTGCCACCTATCCTCGGCACGGGTTTCGGCTTCGCCGAGCCCGTCTTTCAATGCCGTGATCCCGGCCTCCGCCGCCTCGGCACGCGCATGCTCCTCTACGTACAGACGTTTCCACTCCTCCGGCGGCGGAACCGATGGAATGACCGCGTCGCAAACGGGATCTCCAGAATTCAACATGCGGCCGGATTAACAGATATCTGGAAGTGTAATCAGACAAAAAATCGAAATCCGGAAAATCAGTCATCAAGTGCCGGAAAATGAGGCGATCACACCCTTACCGAGATGCTATGGCTTCTTGCCCGGGATCCCGGATTCCGATTCACTCCGGGCAGGGCTGAGAGAAGGCCACTGGCACGGGCCCCCTCTCTGAGCAGTTCGTGCCAACTGCGGAGTGAAGAACATGACGCAAGATCCGAATGCTGCCGCGTTGGCGGGCGCAATCGATAGCACGATTTATGTCGCGGTTGAATTCAGCCCTTCGTCCCGGGTTGTTGCTCTGCACTGTCCGGATGCAGGGGGCAAGGTCAGTCTCCGCACGATGAAGCCGGCAAGCACTGGGGAACCTGGTGGGGCTGATCCGCCGCGGCCGGGAGCGCGTGGTTCGGAGTTTGGGCCGGGATGTGCGTGTGTTGTTGACCTATGAGGCCGGCTACGAAGGTTTCTGGCTGGTGCGGGATATCGAGCGCCGTGACGCCGGGATCGAAGTCTTCCTCGATGACCCGGCGAACTTGCAGACGAACCGTCGTGCCGGGAAGGTGAAGACGGATCGTGTCGATGCCAGGAAGATGGTGCGATCCCTGAAGGCATGGGACCAGGGCGATCGGGACGCGATGTCCTGGGTGCGGGTTCCCGGCGTCGAAGAGGAGGATCGCAAACGCCTGATGCGCGAACGGGACAGCCTGATCAAGGAGCGGGTCCGTCTCGGCACCCGGATCAAGGCGCTCCTGATGCTGCACGGCATCTTTGGCCTGCACCCGGATCGCCGGGACTTCTTTGACCAGCTCGCCGCGGTGCGCACGGGATACGGGGCTCCCCTGCCGCCACACCTGCGCGCAGAGATCGATCGGGTCTTCGATCGTCGCCAGCTTGTGAAAAGCCAGCTGGAGATGATCGAACGTGACAAGCAGGCACGGCTCAAGGCCGGGCTGCAGGCACGCAACGATGGTGTCAAGGACGCCGGCAAGGGGAACGTGGTGATCGCGGACCTCGTCCCGATCTCAGGAAATCCGGGTTCCGTCCCGAACCCGGAGGCTGCCTGCCCTGCTCATGAGGCGGCACCGATCGCGGCGTTGATCCGCGGCATGACCTCCTCCGCCATCAGGATCATCGACCGGCGGCCCAGTTCGCGGTCCGTCCAGTCGTGGCCCGCGTAGACCAGGTTCCCGAAATCGCCGACCTGCTCGCGGAACGCGAGAAGCTGGTCCGCGACCGAGGACGGGTCGCCATGGATCACCAGCCGATCCACCACATCCTCGAGCGTCACCGCGCTGTCGGGCATGTCCTGGTCCTCCTTGAACAGGTTCATGCGGCCGGCCGCCCCCAGCTTGGTCAGAAGCTGCGCGTAATAGTACACATACGGGCTGCCGGGGTCGCGGGCATAGGCGCGCGCCGTCGCCATGTCGTCCGCAACGCAGATGTTCTTGGCCACCCGCCAGTTGCCGGCGTCAACCGCCCGCCCGCCCTGCGCGCAGCCCGCGACATAGTTCGGCCAATGCGTGGCCACCCATCTCGGCAGCAGGAAATTCGCGGAAATCGGATCCCAGCCCCGCGCGGCCATCGCCGTGACACCCCTGGAGAACGGCGCCACCGCCGTGCCGACGATCGGCGGGTGCGGATCCTGGTAGGGCCTGAGGATCATGCCCTGGCCAATCTCGGGGATCATGGTGCGCTCGGTCGAGACCTCGTAGAACGCGCCGGACAGGTTGTAGGGCGCCTCGCCCGCCCAGATGTCGAGCACCATGTCGATGCATTCGACGAACATGGCGTTGCGGTCACGGTCGAAATTGCCGAACACCTCCGCATCAGACATCAGCCCGCCGGGCGAGATCCCGAAGATCAAGCGGCCCTCCAGCATGTGGTCGAGCATCGCCACCTCCGCCGCCACGCGGGCAGGGTGCGCGTTCGGCAGGTTCACCGTGCCCGTGCCAAGACGGATCGACCTGGTCTCATAGGCAAGGCTCGCCAGGAAGGCGACCGTCGAGGTGATGATCTCGGCATGATCGGTCGAGTGCTCACCGCAATAGGCCTCGGCAAAGCCCAGCTCCTCCGCCAGCAGGAACGCCTCGCGATCCTCCGCGATGGACTGCGCGACCGGCTTGCCCAGCGGGTGGATCGGCATGGTGAAAAACGACAGCTCCATCTGGCCCTCCGAGCGGCTCTTTCCGGCGGGATTATCCACCACCGCCGGCCCGGCGGAAAATGATGGTTGCTCATGGCCGCCATCAGGTTTCCCGATAGAGGGGACGTGGCGCGGACAGTTCCTAAGCGAAATCGTCCAGGGCGGTCGCGAGTTCGCCATTGAGAACTCCGCAGAACGCCTGCCCGGCGTCGCTGAGCGGCACCGATACCGGCTCGATCCGAAGGTAATCGACAGTCAGTTCCGGACCGGTGATCGGAATCACCCGGCGCCGGTCGCTCGTCAGGTCGGGCAGGCACAGGATCCCGGGCAGGATCGTTGCCCAATCGGAGCGCGCTACGAGATCAAGCGTCGTGAACATGGAATCGAGCTCAATCAGACGTCCTGTCTCTATCCCATGGGTGGCGATGTACTGATCGATCTTGCGCCGCCGGACGTTTTCGCGGGTGGGCAGCACCAGGTCCAGGGGGGGAAGATCCGCCAGCCGCACGCGACCGTCTGCCGCGATGCCGCTTTCGCAGGAGACAACCAGATATTCTCGATCCGTCCCCATCAGGCTCGCGCGCAGCCGCATGTCGGCATCGAACGCGGGTACGACCGCGAAGTCCAGTTCGCCCGCGAGGACACGGCGGAACAGTTCGGCAGAATAGGCCTCGCGCACCGTGATCTTCACATTGGGGAAATCCTCGGCGAACCGCATCAGCGCCGGCCCCAGGACCGCGCGCGTAAAGGTCGGCATCAGCCCAACCGTCACATGCCCCGTCACCGCGCCGGACAGAGCGCGCAGGTTGGTTTCCGCCTCGGTCGCCGCCAGCAAGACCCGCACCGCGTCGCGATAGAACCGTTTGCCTGCCTCGGTCGGTGTGACGCCCGTGGAACTGCGGTACAACAATTGCACCTGGTACCGGTCCTCAAGCTGCCGCACATGCATTGACAGGCCCGACTGAGTTGCGTTCACGCGCCGCGCCCCGGCCGAGAAGGACCCTTCCTCGAACACGGCAACGAAGTATTTCAAATGCTGCAGTTTCACCGCCGATCCCTTTCAGACCCCGTCGATATCAGAAAATCAGATCGAAGCCATCATCAATTATTAGTTTTTCATCACCCGCGGATCGCTATCCTTGTGACTGCATGGAGGACTCGCCGATAGACACGCACGTCACATACCCGGTTCCCTTTGCCCGGCGTGAGCTTCGGGATGTCCTCGGCCATTTCGCGACCGGCGTTGCGGTGGTGACGACCTGCGGTAACGATTCCAGGCCAGTGGGGCTGGCGGTGAACTCCTTTTCATCGGTATCTCTTGACCCGCCCGAAATCCTTTGGAGCATCACCTCAACCGCACCCTCGCGAATCGCTTTCGAGCGCCATGGCGCCTTCGCAGTCAATGTCATGCCGGAAGAGGACAAGGACCGGATCCTGCAATTCGCGCGTCCCTCGGACAACAAGTTCGACGGCGTGTCCTGGCGGCGGGGTCGGTGCGAAGTTCCGGTTCTGGACAACGCAATCGCGATATTTGAATGCGACACCAAACAGATGATCCCCTGCGGCGATCACCACATCATCGTGGGCTCTGTCCGGGCCATCGACAGCCGCGAGGGCAACCCGCTGGTGTTCTTCCGCGGTCGGTTCACGTCTTTGGGTGCAACGGTTTGAGCACGTCTTCCCGGAACCACACGCTCCGGATCGCCATTGCCGGTTTCGGCTGGTGGGGCCGCCATATCGCGAAGCGGCTGAAGGACCATTCAGGAATCACTGTTATCTCCGTGGTCGAACCGGTCGTGGAGGTGCATGCCGACATCCGTGCGCAGGGATTGGAACCTCTGGCGGACCTGGACGCTGTACTGGCGCGAAGCGACGTGGATGCAGTTGTGCTGACCACGCCGAATCCCGTCCACGAGGAGCAGGTGATCGCCTGCGCCAGCGCCGGCAAGAATGTCTTTTGCGAAAAGCCCCTGGGGCTGACGGCGGCGAGCGCACGCCGCTCGGTAGCGGCGGTCGAGCAGGCAGGCGTTCAACTCGGCATCGGGCATGAGCGCCGTTTTGAACCCGCGATGGTCGCGTTGAAGACGGCTATCGAGACAGGCGCGCCTGGCACGATCATGCACGCCGAGGCAGCCTTTTCGCATGATAAGCTGATCGGCGTGCCCAACGGCGACTGGCGCACATCCACGGCTGCCGCTCCAGCCGCGGGCATGACCGGGATGGGTATTCACCTGACCGATCTCCTGATTTCGTTCTTCGGGCGGGTCGAAACAGTCCAGGCCATGACCGCGAGTCGCTCTCTGGGATGGGAGACCGGCGATGTCGTCACTGCCCAGCTTGGTTTCGAGGCTGGGATGACGGCAACGCTGTCGGCCATTCTGCACACCCCTCATTTCATCCGGATGCATGTCTTCGGGACCAGGCAGTGGATCGAGGTCCTGAACGAAAGCCACCCCGACACGCCCGGCGGCAAGGTGGACTATCTGGTATCGGAGACGGGCCAGGACATGGTGCGCCGGGAACTCCCGTGGGAGGACACGGTGATCCACAACCTCGAGGCCTTTTCCGCCGCAATCGCGGGCGCCGCAGAGTACCCGTTCACGCCGGAACAGATGGTCCACAATATCGAAGTGCTCGAAGCCATCGCGCGCTCGGCCGAGGATCGGCGCACCGTCGACATCGCCGAACTGGCATGACGCCTTCGCATCCCTTGCCCTGCTTGATGGTTGCACCGAACGGCACGACAGGGCAAGGCGCTGACAACCCCGGAAGCAGAAGGTATTGTCGAACACCACGTGGGTCGCGGAACATTCATGCGGATGCCGTTGTCCACCAACGGGAGGACCGACCGGTTCGTCATGCGCCTGACTGAAATCACAAGCCCCTGTGCCGCCACGATGGCGCGCTTGTCGCTTGAGCCCGAATTTGTCGGATATGCCGCGGTCCGCGCCGCCCGGCGTCACGTGTCCGTGGCCCGCCGCCTTGTCGAAGCCTTGCGATCGGCCGCCAACTCGGCGAAATACGCGCAGCTCGTTTCGCGGCTGCATGAGTTGGTCGCAGTGGCCTCGGGCAATCCGCTTCTGACCGAGTTGCACCGGATCCTGAATGAGGTCAGGATTTCGGGCGTGTGGCCCAGGCTGAAACTTCCGCAGGATGGACCGCCGGCAGATTATCATGTCTTCGCCGAGCACGACGCAATCTTCTCGGCGATTGAAAGCCGTGATCGCCGGGCCGCCCATGCGGCAATGCGCAGCCACCTGAAATCAGTCCTCGCGATGCATCTGAAGGACGACTAAACCGTGATCGACCTTTACACATGGACCACTCCGAACGGCCGCAAGGTCTCGATCATGCTCGAAGAGCTCGGCATCGACTACACCGTGCATGCCATCGACATCTCAAAGGGCGAGCAGTTCGCTCCCGAATTCCTGAGAGTCGCCCCCAACAACCGCATTCCTGCCATCAATGATCACGACACCGGCGTCCAGATGATGGAGTCCGGCGCGATCATGCTCTACCTCGCCGAAAGATACGGCCGGTTCCTGCCTGAGGACGACGAGCGCTGGACCACGATCGAATGGCTGATGTGGCAAATGGGCGGTGTCGGCCCGATGTTCGGACAGGTTCACCATTTCGTAAAGTTCAATCCCGGCAAATCAGCCTATTCGGAAGAGCGCTACGCGAACGAGGCAGCGCGCCTCTACGGTGTTCTGAACAAACGGCTGGAAGGGCGCAACTTCATCGCGGGCACGGGGCGTGGAGTGTATTCGATTGCCGACATGGCCACCTGGCCGTGGGTGTCCCGCTATGACTGGCAGAAAATCGATCTGCACGAATTTCCCTATGTCCGCGACTGGTACGTGCGCATCGCCGAACGCCCCGCCGTGCAGCGCGGCTACCAGATTCCGAAGCATGTGAACGATGTCCCTCTGCCTTGAACCGCCTATCGGCAGGTCTGCCGTGGAATGGTTGGCCGGCATCCACGCGTTTCGACAATCGCGATTGCAACCAGCTGTTGTCCATGGAGATGGACCTGTTGGCCGAACACGGCGAGGTCGTCCCGCTGCCGCCTGTTCCGTCGGAACTGATGAACGAGCTTGCATGAGGATGCCTTGGCGCTCGAATTGAAATTCGGCGGCTACCAGGGGAACAGGTCCGTCCACACCCGTGGCGCACGCATTCTTGTCGATGCGGTTGCCGAGGAAACCAATGGCGCGGTCTCGCTCGTCTTCGACGAAAACATCGCCGCGCGCGGTCAAAAGGCCACCGACCTGTTGTCGCTGACCGAAGACGGCGATCTGGACGGGTGTTATTTTTGGTCGAGCTACCTGGCCGGGCGCGTGCCCGGACTCGGCCTCTTCGACCAGCACTTCGTCGTCCCTGACCGCCGTCGCGCCTACGCACTGCTCGACGGGGCACTCGGGGATCGGTTGCGGTGCGAAGTGGCGGCGGCCACCGGGTACGAAGTGTTGGGCTACTGGGACAATGGTCTCCGCCACATCTCGAGCGCGGTCCCGATCAGGAGCCCGCGCGATTGCGCGAACCTGAAGATCCGCACACTTGCCAACGAGGATCATCAACGCGTCTTTCGCGCCCTTGGTTTTGACCCTGTGGTTATCGACGTGCGCGACCTGCCCGAGGCCGTGATGACAGGCCGGGTCGACGCGCAGGAGAACCCGCTCACGAACATCCTGAATTTCGGGATCCACAAGACCCACCGTCATATCCTCTTGACGCGGCACCTGCTTGGCGTGGTGCTTGTTCTTTTCAACGCCGAACGCCTCAAGGGCCTCGACCCCGGGATCCGCGCCGGTCTTCAGCGCGCCGTTGACCGGTCCTCCGTGGCACAGAGGCGGTTTGCCGAGGAAGACGACGTGATCTGTCGCGCCGAATTGCACCGCGAGGGGGTCGAGATCACCGAGCTCGACGACGACGCCCGCGAGATCTTCGCCCGAACGGTGCGCGCCGAAGTGGAAATCACCCGCAGCCGGCTTGCGACCGCGTTACGGGAGCTATTTGACAAGGAACTGCGCGCAGCCTGACACACACGATCATCCCACACGGGACCACTCCTGAAACATGAAGCTGCTCGCCTATTCGGTTCAGGGCGGTCGGCAAGGCGGGGTGCAGTTCATGGTGAACAGGGGACATGCGATCATCGGGCACGTGTTCTCGAACGGGTTCAGTGTCGTCAATTGCCAAGACCTGCGCAATCCCGAGCCGGTGGCCTATGTCCCTGCTCCGTTCAACACCTGGAACATCCGCCTGCAAGGCCACGAAGACCTGCTCACGGTTGTCGATGCCAGGCATGTTTGCGGCCGAGGAGGTTCAGGCCGAAGCCGAGCATTACCAAGGCAAGCCGGGCAAGCGTGCGTGGGGATACCGCCAACGATGCCTGGCACGACGGTGGTCTGGTCGTCACCGGCATCTCGGGCCTGTACGATCCCGAACTGATCATGGATCAATACTCGCCGCCGCCTTTTGGCGGCCGCACCCAAAAGGCCATGCGGATCCCCGGCCGAAACCTGCTGGTCGTCGCGGACGAAGCCGTGCTCGACAATTGCACCGACGGGATCAAGCACATCTGGCTCTTCGACAATCGCGAGCCGTTGAATCCGGTCAATATCTCCACCGTGCCGATCCCGAATGAAGACGACGTTGTGCCATGGGGACGCATTTCGGCCTGCATGGCATCCACGAGTACCTGCCCGACGGACTTGTGAGCGATCGGCTGATTTTTGCCTCACAGAAAAACGCCGGCGTGCGTGTCTGTCCAACGCTGGACAGGCCTGCGGAAAAGTACATCTGATCCTTACTGCCGATCGTATGGGCGTGCATGCCACCGGATCGGGAGTGGTCTGCCCGAACTTTGACGGTGCGCCCTGGATATCTCGGTCCCTGTACGCGACGACTCAGTCTGACTGACCCGAAGTCTCGCGTGACGGCGTCTTGATATGGCCCGGAACCGTGTAACCGCCTTTCTCGAGTTCTTCCCGATTCCAGTAACCGATCATGATGCCGGGCGGCTCCATGTCATCTGTCATCGCCTCGACCGTGTCAGGCGAGCACGTGATTCTTGCATGGTGTTCCCGGGCCCAGCGGAAATGTATTTCTTTCAGCCTGTTAACCTGTCCAGCATGTTCAGGATCCTCCCCGAGGTCGATCAGTTCGTCCGGATCGTTCGCCAGATCGAACAGCATCGGGCGAAACCCTTCCACGTGAATGTATTTCCAGCGGCCGTCGAAAACCATGACGAGGCGGGCGTCGCGCTGATCGACGCCGATCTCCCGCCTGGATTCGCGTGTCGCGTAGTCGTACTCGGAAAACACGAAACAACGCCATTCGGTATCGGCGCCGTGCAGCAGCGGCTTCAGCGAACGGCCTTCGAGAATATGCGGCTTATCCGGGCCGCCAAAGAACTCGAGAAACGTCGGCGCGAGATCAATCGCTTCCACGAGCTGTTCGGATACGCTGCCCCGACTTGTGTCGGCTTCCTTTCTCGGATCGAAAACGATCAATGGCACCCGGGCCGAACAGTCGTAAAAAAGGTCCTTCTCGCCGATCCAGTGATCTCCGAGATTGTCGCCGTGATCGGAGCAAAACACGACCATCGTGTCGTCGAACCGGCCGGTCTCCTCCAGGTAATCGAACAGCCGGCCGAGTTGGTCGTCGAGCTCGGAGATCAGCCCCATGTAGGTCGGCACGACGGCATTCCTGATTTCATCCCGCGAAAAGCTCTTCGAGACTCTCATGTCCATCCATGCGCGCAGGAGCGGATGGCTCGATCGTTTCTCGGATTCACTCCGGTTGGGCGGTGGCACGTCCTCGACCGAGTACATGGAATGATAGGGGGCCGGTGCAAGATACGGCCAATGCGGCTTGATATAGCTGAGATGGCAAAGCCAGGGCGTTTCGCCCTGCTGTTCGATGAATTCGATCCCCCGGGTGGTGAGCCAGGCTGTTTCCGAGTGTTCTTTCGGCACCCTGGCCGGCAATCCTGCGTTTTCGAGCAGCCATCCCGAACGGAACTCCCCGTCAGGCCCGACGGCAGTATTAGCCCATTCCTCCCACGGATTGTCTCCGTCCATTCCGTGCGCGCGCAGGTACATGTCGTAGTCCTCCGCGTGCCGGCTCGGAAAGTCCGAATGGTTGGTTCCATCATCGCGAACGAAGACTTCGAAACCGCATTCGCTGACCAGCGCACCGATCACGCTTTCGGGATCGATCCCCAAACGTGACATGCCCTCGCGGTCAGGGGTCATGTGGGTCTTGCCCACCAGGGCACATCTCACCCCGATCTCGCGCAAATGCTCGCCAATTGTCGGCTCTCCGACCCGGAGCGGGAATGCGTTCCACGTAGAGCCATGGCTGCGTACAAATCGTCCCGTGTAGTAGCTCATGCGGCTCGGGCCGCAGATTGGCGATTGCACATAGGCCCGGTTGAAACGTACCCCCATCGACGCGAGGCGGTCGATGTTCGGTGTCCTGATATGCCTGGCGCCATAGCAACCCAGGTAGTCCCAGCGTAGCTGGTCAGCCATGATCCAGAGAACATTCATGGGTCGGCACCCTCGATTTCACGTGCGGCCCTTTCCGCGGGCCCGCATCCTCGAGCCGAACCGGGTACAGCGCGCATGATCGTCAGACCGGTCGCCGCACGGGCGATCAGCCAGCTTTGGGTGACGTTGGCATCGATGATCTCGCCAAAGGTCTTTGCCGGCATTTCGTCGATCAAGGCGACCTTGTTCATTCCGGATGCAACGACGAGTATGTCGAGCTGTCCGAATTCCGCCACCGTTCGTTCAACCATCCCGGCACAGGACTCCTCGGAATCGGGCCGGGCATTGATCCCGATGGCCGGTCCCGTGCACGCGGCGGAGATCTCCTCGACTTTCGCGAGGTTCCCGCCCGCAAGGGCGACCCTGCATCCTGCTCCGGACAGGCATCGTGCCGCCACCGCGCCGGATGCGCCGGTAATCAATGCTGCCTTCCCGGAAATATCGAAAAGCGAGAGAGGGTTTTCGGACTGCATCAGCCTGACCCCGGTCTCTTGCCGCCCGGATAGCGCATGACGACGAGCATCTTGCAGACATTGTTGGAGCGGTTTTCGATCAGACGAACTTCGTTCGGTGCAATTGTGCAGCTGTCCATCGCGCCGAGGACGGTCTCCTTTCCGCCAATGATGACAGTCATTTCACCTTCCAGCACGACATAGACCTTCTCGAAGGGCGTACTGTCGGGACCGGCGCCGCCACCCGGCAGAAACTGCGAAAACCCCACCCACTGGTTCTCCGGGCCACCATCCTCGAACCCCTGCAGGCGCAATCCCGACACACCGCGATGGTTGGGGGCCTCGTAGGCTGCCGCATCCCCGAATCGCCTGACCAGCATCAGAATGCCTCGCCGGGTTCGATCCGGTAAGTCTGCGCCTTGTCGACAATTGCGACGAGCCTGATGATGCATCCGTCGCCTCGATCCCAGTTCCACGGAAAAAAGGCAAAGGTGCACCTCTTTCCGGTCACGGCGTCAAGGTCTCCCCCGACATTTTCAATTCCGAGTATCCCGTTCGAAAACAGCTTGTTATGGACAGGCTCCCAGTCAGGGAAGTCCTCGTTCCAGTCGCGTCCGCCCGACCATTCGCGGTATTCCGCCTCGAGATGCGGGAGTATCGGTCCGTTGCGTTGCGGGCCGATCGCCGTCGCCAGAGGATGATCGTTCGCCTGCGTGTCGTGACCGACGACCTTGATCCCTTTCTCGACCATCCAGTCAGCCGCTGACGGCACGAGGCCAGGGCAATACGGGAAGTAGTCGCCATCGTCGTATTGCCGGTTCCAACCCGTGTTGATGATCAGGACGTCATTCCTGCGGATGGCGTGGCCACAGGCGTTTTCGAGATCGTCACCCGTGATCGATTCCCATTTCTGTTTGGGTATGGAAACGACGATCCCGGAGCCAAAGAAATGCGGTAACGGAACCTCGTCGATAAAGGGAGTGCCCTGAACAACGTGCGCCGGGGCGTCGACATGCGTGGTGACATGCATCGTGGTCGTGATCGTCTGCGACAGAACGCCGGACTTCGCCATGTAGTGTTTCCGCTCGATCTGGACATCGCGGAAATATGGCCAGTTCGGGCACTGAAACCCGTAGCGGTGACTGAGATTGTAGAACTCGAGCCCCATGTCATCGCTGGTGTTCTCCTGGAATTCTATGCCGCGGATCGTAATCGACACCATCTCCTCCGGAATGTCAGGCCATGCTGGTTCGTATCATGATACAACTGTATCGCGATACAGCCAAGTATTGATTCAACTGAACCCGAATGCTAAGCGCATACCGGTTCGGTTCCAGCAGCGACTGACATGTCGGGCGAGAGAAAATGAACGAAAACCGGAAAACCCCTGGGGTCCAGGTGATATCCCGAGCAGCCGACATTCTTCGTTACCTCGGCCGGAGTCCCGAGGGCCAAAGTCTCGCCCAGATCGCCCACCAGGTCGAATTGCCCCGGTCCACCGTGCAACGAATTATTGGCGCCCTGACCCTGGAGGGGTTCGTCGCGCCGGAGAGGGCGAACGGCGGATTTCGACTCGGTCCGGGACTCCAGAGCCTGGCGAATGCCTCGCGGGTTGGTCTTACCGACCGGCTGCGGCAGGCCATGAGGGCGATTTCGAATGGAACCGGGGAGACCGTTGACCTGGCAATGCTGAGAGGAAGCAGAATGCTGTTCATCGACCAGGTTGTCGGCACCCACAGGTTACGTGCGGTTTCCAGCATCGGTGAGACCTTTACATTGACCGATACCGCCAATGGAAAGGCGGCGCTGGCATGCCTGGAGAAACATGAGGCTGCCGACCTGATTGCGGCAGAGCTGGGAAATCCTGATTCCTCTTCCTCGCGAATGGCCGAAATCCTCGAAGACGTCGAAAAGGTGCGGTCCCGCGGACTGGCGTTCGACGAAAACGAGCACACCGAGGGGATCTGTGCAGTCGGGTTCGCGCTGCCTGACAGGAACGGCGATATCCTCGCCCTGTCCGTGCCGGTTCCGCATAACCGCTACTTCCAGGTCAAGGGTGATCTCGAGGAGACACTGGCATTCTGGAGGAGAAAGCTCGGCGACCCGGTTCCAGTGATTGAGACAAGCAGGACTGATCGACTTGGCCGTTTCCGATCAGATTGAATCCGCACCGATGCGGTTCAGTCCCGGGAATTTACCTGTACCGACCGGGAACACCGATCGCGGCAGGTCTCAGGCCGCGGTGGCCGGTGCAAATGATCAAAACGGCGATGCCGGCAACAAGGTTTCTCGGTGTCTCGCAGGAGCATCATGCCTTGCGTCAGCTGAACTCTCCACCTGCCTGGACATCGGAATGACGTGCCGGTTCCGTCACGCCAATCACCCGTTCCGGATCGAACGCTCTTCCCCCGGGGATGGCAAGGAACACCTGCGCGGGAGCCCGATTTTCCGTCACGCATCCGGCCGTTTCCACCATCCTTCGCACCTTTGTCCGACGATTTGAAATTCCTGGAAATTCTGCTGGCAAGCGAACACCGAAGGAAATAACGTTACACCACTTGGAAACTCCATGCACAGGTAGCCGGAGAGCCCGCGTCGCGCGAATGCGGTCGGATGACCCGGAGGGCGTCCGTGGCGACCGGAATTGCCAAGCAAACGTGACCTGGGCAGCTCCTCGCGTGACACAGACCCAACCAGAGAAAGGTGAAAGAAATGCGTATTCTTCCTTCAGGCGCCGCGACTGCCGCATTCGCAGCAATTGCATTGACAGGCCAAACTGCCATGGCTCAGACCCAGTGGAACCTGGCGACAGCATACCAGGACGAGAACTTCCACACGCAAAATATTGCCATGTTCGCCGAAGACGTGGCAGAAATGACCGACGGCGCGCTTGTCATCACCCTTCACACGGGCGCATCATTGCTCAAGATGCCGGAAATAAAGCGCGGCATTCAGACTAGCCAGGTCCAGGCAGGCGAAATCCTGCTCTCGGCTTACGGTGCCGAAGACCCGTTCTTCGAGGTCGATGGCATTCCGTTCCTCTCGCAGGGCTATCTGACAGCCTGGAAGGTGTACGAACTTACCTTGCCGTTCATCAGTGATCGCCTCGAATCCCAGGGACTCATGCCGCTGTTCTCCGTTCCCTGGCCGGGACAGGGGCTCTATGCCCAGAAGCCGATCATGTCGACCTCCGATTATGACGGCGTGAAATTCAGGGCGTACAACGCCCTGACTGCCCGCCTTGCCGAACTGATGGGCGCAATACCGACAACCGTCCAGTCGGCAGAAGTTCCTCAGGCCTTTGCCACCGGCGTTGTGAGCGCCATGATCACCTCGGCCGCGACCGGAAACTATACAAAGGCGTGGGATTTCACGAGCCACTACTATGACGTGAGCGCGATGAACAACAAGAACATGGTCATCGTCAATCGGGAAGCCTTCGACGCGCTGGATCCGGCGGTACAGGACGCGGTTCTCGCGGCAGCTGCCAAGGCGGAGGCGCGTGGATGGATCATGAGCAACCATGCCCAGGCAGAAACGACAGGAAACCTTGCAGCCAACGGCATGACGGTGGAGGCGCCCAGTCCGGAACTTCTCGCCGAGCTGAAGGCAATCGGAGCCACCATGGTCGAGGAATGGAGGGCAAAGGCCGGTGAGGCAGGCGAAGCCTTCCTGGAAGCCTACAGCCAGCTGAACTAGGGGTGTCGACCGGAGTGGGCCATGTCGGTCGTCCGAACGGCCCTTGAGGCGCTATACCGCTGGACAGCCTACGCCGGGGCGGTCTTCATAATCGGAATCGGCCTGCTGATCACTTCGCAGGTGCTGGGCCGCGAGATCGGCGTGCAGGTCAAGGGAGCCGACGACATAACCGCATGGAGCGTTGTGGCTGCCGGCTTCCTTCCTCTTGCCCATACCTACAGAATGAATGGCCAGATCCGGGTTACGCTGCTGATCGAGCGGCTTTCCGGGTTTCCGCGAAGGGTGCTCGAACTCGTTGTACTCTCAGTGGCCCTGTTCTTTGTCGGTTACCTGTGTTTCTCGGCATTCGACATGGCGTGGGATTCCTTTCGGTTCGGGGATCTTTCCCAGGGGCTGATCGTGATACCCCTATGGATTCCGCAGATTTCGATCGGCACCGGCACGCTTGTCCTGGTTATCGCCATCATTGACGATGTCATTTCAACAATGCTGGGCAGGACCCCTTCCTACGTGGCCGCGGCCGTCGTGGCCAGCGAGCAGCATGATCGCGAGATTCGGGATCGTTCAGGTGGGGGGTGATGCGGTGACGGCTGTCCGAGGAGCCTGGTAGGACATGTCCCCGGATCTTGCCCAGGTCGCTGTCGTCCTGCTTCTGTTCATGTTCCTGTTCCTGGGCTCGGGGCTGTGGATCGCGCTCTCCCTACTCGGTGTCGGATGGATCGGGTTGACCTTCTTCAGCAGCGTTCCGGTCGAAAAGGCCATGGCCACGTCGATCTGGCAGACGAACGCTTCCTGGACGCTTGCAGCTCTTCCGCTATTCATCTGGATGGGTGAAATCCTTTTCCGGGCGCGATTGTCCGAAATCCTTTTCCGGGGCCTGACTCCCTGGCTCGGCTGGCTCCCGGGCCGGCTCCTCCACGTCAATGTCGCCGGATGCGGCATCTTCGCCGCCGTTTGCGGTTCATCGGCCGCAACCACGGCAACCATCGGCCGCATGTCCCTGCCGGAATTGCTGGCGCGCGGGTACAACCGCAATCTTGCCATCGGCAGCCTCGCAGGTTCCGGCACGCTGGGCCTGCTGATTCCACCTTCGATCATCATCATCGTCTACGGCGTGTCTGCGGATGTCTCCATCGTGCGCCTGTTCATGGCCGGAATCCTGCCGGGAATCATGATGATGTGCCTGTTCATGGGATATATCGTCATCTCCGCACTGCTGAGGCGCGGCGTTGCACCGGTGGAAGCCGAGACCATGTCTTTCCTTGAACGCATTCGCCGGTCCAAGGGGCTTATCCCCGTTGCTCTGCTCATCGGCGGCGTGATCGGCTCGATTTACTCCGGCATCGCGACGGCAACCGAGGCAGCGGCTGGCGGCGTGATCGGCGCCCTCATCCTGTCGGCATTTACGCGCTCCCTGAGCCTCGAGATGTTCAAGGAAAGCCTGCTGGCGGCAACGCGCCTTTCCTGCATGATATTCCTGATCCTGTCCGGTGCCGCATTCCTGACGACATCGCTGGCCTATGCCGGGATTCCGGCCGCCATCGCCAACTGGGTAGCATCGCTCGAACTGAACCCCTACGCACTGATCGCAGCGCTGTGCCTGCTCTATGTCATTCTCGGCTGCTTCATCGAGGGAATCTCCATGATTGTCCTGACGGCGACCGTGGTTCTTCCGCTCGTCAGCCAGGCCGGATTCGACCTGCTTTGGTTTGGGATCTTCATCATCATGGTGGTCGAAACCGCCCAGATCACACCGCCTCTCGGGTTCAACCTCTTCGTCATCCAGGGTCTCACCGGACAGAACATTTTCCGCGTGGCAGGGGCGACGTTGCCCTTTTTCCTCTTGCTCCTGGTGGGAATCGTCCTGATCACGGTCTTTCCGGAGATCGCAACCTGGTTGCCTTCGACACTCGACAACCGCTAGTTCGCCGTTGATGCCGATGGAATCCATGCCACGGGGCAGGCGTGCAAGCAGGAGGCGCGCATGACATTGGAAGACGGCAAGAGATCCGGTCGAATCGGAGTCGATATCGGCGGAACATTCACCGATGTCGTTTTGGAGATCCAGGGCCGACGGCTGACGGACAAGGTACTGACGACACACGACAATCCTGCCACGGCCTGTCTCGAAGGCATCAACCGCGTGATGGGTATCGCAAATGCCGCACCCAGAGACGTCAGCGTCCTGATCCACGGTACGACCCTCGCGACCAACGCAATCATCGAGCGCAAGGGCGCCATCACGTCACTGGTGACAACGGAAGGCTTCCGCGACGTCATCGAGATCGGCACGGAGGGGCGGCCGGAGCAATACGACATCAACATTCTGAAGCCGGAACCGCTGGTGCCGCGCAGACGCCGTTTCGTGGTTCGCGAAAGGCTTGACCGGGACGGAAATGTCCTGCGCCCGCTCACGGAATTGGACCTGGAGGCGCTGCTCCCGGCACTGGACGCGTGCGGCACCGAATCACTGGCCATCGGATTCATCCATGCCTACGTCAACCCGGACCACGAGCAGCGTGCCAGGGATTTCTTGTCGCGACGACGGCCTTCATGGACCATTTCGCTGTCGTCGGAGATTTCGCCCGAGTTCCGGGAATTCGAGCGATTCTCGACAACCTGCGCCAACGCCTACGTCCAGCCCCTGATATCCGGGTACCTGGACGATTTCGAACGCGAATTGCGCGAACTCGGATTCGCGTGCCCGCTGCTGCTGATGCTCTCCAGTGGCGGACTCACCTCGATCGACACGGCGCGGCGGTTTCCCGTCCGGTTGATCGAATCGGGGCCGGCCGGTGGCGCGATCTTCGCCGCCGAGATCTCTCGGCGCTGCGGCATCGACCAGGCGATTTCCTTCGACATGGGCGGAACCACCGCAAAAATCTGCATGCTCGACGGGGCCGAACTCCAGACCAGCCGACGTTTCGAGGTTGCCCGGGTCTACCGGTTTCGCAAGGACAGCGGACTCCCGCTCAGGATTCCGGTCATCGACATGGTCGAGATCGGCGCAGGAGGCGGCTCGATTGCGCGTCTCGACGAACTTGAACGGCTTGTCGTTGGCCCCGAGAGCTCGGGATCGGAACCCGGCCCTGCATGTTACATGCGTGGCGGCATGCATCCGACCGTCACTGATGCATGTCTCGCGCTCGGCCTGATCGATCCTGCGAACTTCGCCGGCGGCGAGATGGTTCTCGATCCCGAGGCTGCGGAAACAGCCATTCGAAACGAGGTTGCGCATCCCATGGGACTCGGTACCGAGGCCGCCGCCTACGGAATATCCGAAGTCGTCTGCGAAGCCATGGCAAGCGCCAGCCGGGTTCATGCCATTGAGAGCGGCAAGAACACCTTGGCCCGGACCTTGATCGCTTTCGGCGGCGCGGCGCCCATGCTCGCCTGCCAGATGGCGGATCGGCTTGGAGTCGATCACGTGATCATTCCGGCGGATGCCGGGGTTGGCTCATCGGTCGGCTTCCTGCGGGCACCGATCTCGTTCGAACTGGTGCGCACGGTCTACCAGTCGCTGGGAGATTTCGACTTCGGGACGACAAACGCAATTTGCGACGCGATGCATGACGAAGCGATCCGACATGTCCGGGCCAGTGTCGGTGCTGACGCGCCACTATCGGTCAGGCGCCACGCCTACATGCGCTATCGCGGCCAGGGGCATGAACTGGCCGTCGAGGTTCCCTGGGAACCCCTCGGACCCGAGTCCGGTACTGCTCTGCAGGCTCGTTTCGACGCCGCCTACCTGAAGGCGTTCGGCCGCAATGTCGGCGGCATTGCGCCCGGCGAGGTCGTTACGTGGTGCCTGGCGGTCTCCGGGCACCGTTATCCCGACACGGCCATCGACAGGAAGGCTCCTCCTGCCGCCTCGACAGGGAGCGGACAGACCGGTCTGCGGCCGGTCTACGACGGGCAACTCGGTGATTTCCGGTCCGTCACGGTGATCGGCCGCGCGCACCTTGATACGAATGCGGTCCTGGACGGACCAGCAATCATCGTCGAACGGCAGACTTCCGCCGTCGTCGCCGCCGGATTCGAGGCCCGCCTTCTCGCGACCGGTGACATCGAACTCCGCCGCATGACGCCCGCAACAAGGGGGGAGGACACATGAGCGAGCCCGATACGATCCGAAAGCAGCTCGTCTGGCACCGGCTGATTTCAGCGATCGAAGAGCAGGCCCAGACCGTCATTCGCACCGCTTTCAGCCAATCGGTCAGGGAATGTGGCGACCTCTCGGCCGGATTGTTCAATCGCCGCGGCGAGATGGTTGCCCAGGCCATTACCGGCACCCCCGGCCACGTGAACTCCATGGCCATCTGCATCACGCACTTCCTGGAGAAATTTCCGATCGACAGCATGCGGCCAGGTGACGTGTTCTGTACCAACGATCCATGGCTGTCCGTGGGACATTACCATGACGTAACCGTGGTCACACCGGCATTCCACAAGGGCAGGGCGGTCGGGCTGCTCGCGAACACGTGCCATATTGTCGATATGGGCGGCCGGGGTTTTGGTCCCGACGCACGCCAGGTCTACGAGGAAGGCATCAACATCCCGGTGATGCACCTCGCACGTGAAGGCGTCATCAACGAGGATCTCATGGAGATCCTCCGGACAAACGTGCGGAACCCGGCGGACATGGAGGGCGACTTCTATGCCATGATGAACTGTAACGACGACGGTGCCCGTCGGCTTGTCTCCATTCTCCGGGAATTCGGGTTGGAAGATATCGAGTCAATCGGCGACTACATCATTGCCCAGTCACGCGACAGCATCAGCCGGGCCATCGAACGACTGCCGGACGGTGACTACCGCCACGCAACCGAACTGGACGGATTCGAAGCGCCAATCCGCATCGAGGCCCTGGTCACCGTCAACGGAAGCGATCTCCTGGTCGACTACACGGGTTCGTCACCTGCCAGCCCCTACGGGATCAATGTCGTTTCGAACTTCTGCCAGGCATATACGGTTTTCGGCGTGAATTGCATCATCGGTCCGAACATTCCGTGCAATGCCGGATCGATCGGTGTTGTCGAAGTGACCGCTCCGGAAGGCTCCATTCTGAACGCCTGCCGGCCGATGCCGGTATCGGCCCGCCACGTCATCGGGCAGATGCTCCCGGATGTCGTGTTCGGTTGCCTCGCACAAGCGGTACCGGAACTGGTGCCGGCCGAGGGCGCAGGTTCGATGTGGAATCCCATGTTCCGCGGCGGCCCCACGGCGATCGACCCGGCAGCAGCCGCACGTTCGTCCGACCTGGGACCCGACTTCGATGTCATCCTGTTCAATACCGGCGGGACCGGCGGACGGCCGACCACGGACGGGCTGACAACCACGGCATTCCCGAGCGGCGTCAGGACGCCACCGGTAGAAGCGGTTGAGGCGTCCTTTCCCCTGATCATCTGGCGCAAGGAAATCCGCGACGGTTCCGGCGGCGCCGGGCGATATCGGGGCGGCCTGGGCCAGGTTCTCGAAATCGGGGGCGCCCGGGAGAGGCCACTCTCGGTTGCGGCCATGTTCGACCGGACATGGAGGGCGCCCGAAGGCCGCCATGGCGGCAAGAACGGATTGCCTGGCAAGGTGAGCCTGGCTTCGGGCGTGTCCCTCAGGAGCAAGGGCCGGCAACTGATCCCCCGCGGCGACCGAATAGTTCTCGAGCTCCCGGGAGGCGGCGGTTACGGCCCACCCGGCGACCGCGAGGCCGAACTTGTACGTGAAGACGTGATCGACGGCCTTGTAACGGTCGAGGCCGCGGAAGCCGACTACGGGGTGGTGCTGACGGATTCTCTCGAGATCGACGAACGGGCGACCCGCCGCCGGCGTGCGGAGCATTCGCGGTCATGAAGCCATTTCTCTATCTCGACAACTGGCATGCCGCGCAGGCCGTTTCGCGGTTCGATGACTTTCTGAATTCATCCGGATTGCAAATCGAAACTGTCCGGACCAATGCCGGGCAACTCCCCCGCGATTGCGATTATTGCGGTGTCTTCGTCAGCCCAAGCTTCGACGGGGCCTATGACGACCTGCCATGGGTTCACCGACTCCACCAAATCCTCCGGTCGCTCGCGACACGCAGCATCCCGATGCTTGGTCTTTGCTTTGGCAGCCAGATCCTTGCCTCCGCACTGGTCGGACGCGAACAGGTTTTCATCCGTGACAGCCGGGAAGCAGGATGGGGTGAGATTTCCCTGACGGAGGCGGCCCGGGATGATCCCCTGACGCGGGGTTTGCCTGACAACATTCCGGCCTTTCACTGGCACGGCGACGAAGTTGCGGGGCCTCACCCGGACATCATCGTCATCGCCAGGAGCTCGGGATGCGGTAACCAGATCTGGCGTTGGGCACGGGGGCCCGTCTGGGGTGTTCAACCCCATTTCGAATACGACGGTGCCGGTTTCCGGGTTTGGTTCAGCGACAATAGGGGCCAATTCGAGGCCGCAGGCATGACACTGTCCGGTCTGGAGTCCGGCGCATCGAATTGCAACGACGGCTTCAGGCTACTCGAGAATTTCGTCGGACTCGTCGCGAATTCCGATTGCATGCGGATCGGAAAAGGGAGGATTCCCGAGGGGTAGCATCCGTTGCGTTGGAGCGGGGTTTCGTTAGCAAACCACGGCTCCTTCCTGCGAGGCCGGGGCCGGCGCACTTGCAGAACCTGTGCGCGGCATTCTGGGTGGTTTGCCGCGTTTTTTCCCTATTGCGGCGATCCTGTTGTAGTGACCCTATCGTAGCGACCCTGTTGTTTCCGTCCTTTTGTATCGGAGCCCTGTTGTCGCCGATCCGGGATGACGGTTCGGCCTTCTGCGGGATAGCTGCGGCGCTGGCCCTGACGCCTGGCACCGGGAACGGGTGGCGCTCCTCTGCCCGGTCCGGGCGGCCCTGTTGTCAGTCCTGTTGTGTAACGGGTCCTGATCGGGGGTCGCGGTTTCCGGCCAAAGGGTGCAGAAGCGGTGCCGGAGAGAGCGATGCGGCACCGGCCAAAGTTCACGCAAGAACACCGGCGCCGCACCCGGAGAACCGGTCATGGTGACCGGTTTCCTGCCTATTATCAGGCAGTTCGGTGCCCGGGTCCACCCCGCTCTGACGGCGGCGGATGTGTTCACGGGGCCGGGTTGAGAAGAGCATTGAGAAACGCGTCCCGGTCGCGCGCCGGTGCGCCGGCTACTTGCGTGGCTGCTGCGCGGTCGAGACTTGAGAAAGGCGATGGGTTTCAGGCGAAACCGGTCGATGGAGGTTCGACATGTCATGCCCGTCACTATGGGGTTCTGCGGCCCAACGAACACCATTGCCAATCACCTTGAGAACTTCTGCCTGATGGAAAACCGGATAGGTCTCGTGACCGGGACTGAAATGAAAAATTCTGCCGCGACCGCGCGTCCAGGTGCAACCGCCGCGGAAGACTTCTCCGCCTTGGTACCAGTTGATGAAGACCACATCGTCAGGTCTTGGCACATTGAAGGGCTCGCCATACATTTCGTCGGCCGGGATTTCGATATTCATCGCAACACCGCGCGCGATCGGATGGGAGGGCAAGACACACCACAATCGCACTCTTTCGCCACTTTCCGAATCGCGCCAGGCCAGGTTGCAGTTCGTACCCATCAACCGCAGAAACGCCAGGCTGTGATGGGCGGAATGCAGTGCCACGAAACCCATGCCGGCGTTTACCCGCGTGATGATTGCCTCGACAATCCGTTGTTCGACCCTGTCGTGCAGGACATGTCCCCACCAGACCAGAACGTCCACATCATTCAGTGCGCCGGAAGGCAGGCCCTGCTGGGGCATATCCATGGTCGCAACCGAAATGCGCAGGTCGTCGGCTGCCAATCCGCCTGCAAGCGTCCCGTGAATGCCCAACGGATATATTGCAGCAACTTCGGGGCGGGTTCTCTCGTGTTCATTTTCGTTCCAGATCAGGACTTTGAGCCGTCGCATTTCATCAACCCTCGATGTCTTTGGTATGTACCGGCTGACCGCCCTGCTCGGCGGATTTCCGGGTGGCGGCCCAAAGACGCGCGAATTCCACGTTTCGGGAAGCGGGCGACGGATTGGCGATCCGTCCCGTACAAACTTCACGAAAGAGATCGATCAAATGCCGTTCTTTGCCGCAGTTGATTTCCTTCTCCACGAGGTCCGGGCCTTGGCGTACCATAGCCGGACGCACTCCCCATGGATCTACCCGAAGGACAGCCCTTTCAAAAAAGAACACGAGTTCGCCCACGCAAGGCGGAGCAGTGTTTCCGCAGGCAACCAGAGACACAAGTGCCCCGTTCTGCATTTTCCCCGAAAGCGCTGCGGCAACCTCGATACCTGGACCGATTTCCGCAAACCGGGCTGACACCGTCTCGAGACCGCAACCGGCGATGTCGAGAACCGCGTTCAGCAGGTGGCTTCCACTGTCGAGCAGGAAACCGCCACCCGAAAGTTTCGGATCCTGTTTCCAGTGACCCGAATTGAGCGTGGCCCAGTTTTCCGACGCCATGCCGGAGATGCAACGGAGTTTTCCAAAGTCTCCGTTCGCCACTGCATCCGATGCCGCCCGTACTCTGGGTGACAGTGATCCATTGAACGACACAACCAGTGTCCTGCCCGTATCGGCAACGGCACGCTCGATCATTCGTGCGTCTTCCACAGTGAACGCCATCGGCTTTTCCAGAAGAACATCCAGACCTGCATGCAGGGCGCCCACGGCCTGAGCCGCGTGAAACACATGCGGTGTCGCGATGTAAACCGCATCCAGCGATTTGGAATTTTCCGATACCAGTTCCTCGACCGATCCGGCCCGGCTCGGACCCGGCTTGAAACCGGATGCAAACCGTGCGAACTGTGCGCCGTTCAATTCGACCCCCGCGACGACACGGACCTTCCCGGCCCCCTGCCATTTCGTGACTTGCTCCGTCGCGATGTGGCCACAGCCGATCACACCAATCCGGATGGCTTTTGACGGTGACACGGTCAGTCCTCCTCCGAAAAGGTGTTCTTCAGGTCAGCCGCTGGCATTGATTTCATCGAGTACATCGAAGCCTTCATGCGACAGCTTGATCTCGAAGTCCGGACGTTGAACCTCGTTCGCGGGTTCGGTCGGATAGTTGCTGCTCTGGCTGGTCCACACCGATCGCATGCCGAGCCGGTTCACGCCAGCAGTGCCGCGTTCCAGATTGTTGCCGACCATGATGCAGCCGGAACAGTCGTCCTCGGCCAGTCCGAGTGCCTGCGTTGCGGCCTCGAAGACGCGCCAGTCAGGTTTGAAGGCACCGAAAGAAGTTCCGGATATTACGCAGGCGAAAAAAAGATCCAAGAACACCAACGCCTTGTGAACGTTCTCGAAGCTCTTATCGAGCCAATCCGCAACAAGTGCAGCCAGATAACCGCGCCGCCTGGGTTCGGCCACAAGCCTGTCTCCGCCGGCAACCGGATCAGCCTGACGTACGATTTCATCCTCTATGAAGACCTGCGGGTCTTCGTCGATCAACGTGTCAACGCTGTCGTGCAGGATTGCCTTTACACCCTTCGCCTCCGCCCGGACGCGGCCTGGAATCGAGGTTTCGGGTTCGTCCCGGGGCATGAAAGGCATGATGCGCAGAACGAAATTCCTGCCAAACCTGAATTCAGGAACGACGTTTTGGCTCTTCAGTTGGTTGCGCAGGTGATGCCGGTCGTAGATTCTCAGTTCGTTCAGCATCCCACCAGGCAGTCCGGGGATGCGCGCCCCGTTCGCTCCGGCTCCGTTGCCACAACACCTGGATACCTCCGTGTAGTTGGTGCAACGTCCCTCGGGATTGGCGGCGAATGCGTGTCTCCCCGGTTCGGAAAAGTGCGTGGCACGACCGGATTTCAAAGGCAGGCGTTTTCTCATGCGCCACATTTCGCCTGCGCAGCGTCGTGTGGAGCTCTCCCCCCGCATTGGTTGGTCGTTTCCGCTCGGACAGGCCCAGACACGCTCCATTTCCCAAGAACATTGAATATCCGAGTCCCACCAGATCGCGTACTCGACGGCATGAACCGCGTCCCCGAGCCGCGCAGGATACGTGGAAGAAGCCGATGGTCCACCGCGCTCGTGAACACTATAACCGACCGACCGGAACGGATGCACCCGAAAAAATTCCTGCATTGAGTGATTCGAGAATATTGTTTTCATCGAGGATCCTTGTCCAGGCGCGGAAGAGAGCCGGAATTCGGGCATCCGGACACAGTCACCTGCTTGCGAGGTCTGAGCGAGAAGGAGGCATCGCGGTTTCCGCCGAAGTTTCGCGAACTCGAAGGCAGTTTCACCCGATTCCGGCTTGCGGATGTCGTGGCTCACTGCCGCGACGTCACGGCTGCCGAGTCACCGCCGTCGGGCGACGGTTTATCGGCGCTGGATTCGTACCCGTCTTCCAAAGAATCATCCGCCATTTGGCCTTGCCGACCGTCGGCACCCACAGGCCACGTGGGATTTCCAGCATAGGGGAGACTTCCGCATTGACCGGTACCGCCAATGGAAAGGCAGCACCGGCATGCCTGGAAAGACAAGAGGCAGCCGACCCGATCTCGTCAAAGCCGGGGAATGCTGAATCGTAGCCGCGCGAATGGCCGAGATCCCGGAAGACGTCGAAAAGGTACGGTCCCGCGGACTGACGTTCGACGAAATCGAATACACCGGGGAGCCTGTGCAGTCGGGTTCGCCCTGCCTGACGGCAATGGCGAATTCCCGGCCCTGCCTGTGCCGGTCCCGCATAACCGCCATCTTCAGGTCAGGGATGACCCCGAGAAGACGCTGGCAATCTTGAAAAGAACACTCGGCGACCGGCTCCAGTGTTTGAGACACGAAGAATTGATCGCCGGGGCTGTTTCCGTCCGGATTGAATCCGGACCGATTCCGTTCGGGGCCGGGACCTTGCCCGCACCGACCGGGAACACCGATATCGTTGCAGGCTGCAGGCCCCGGTGGCCAGTGCAAAGGATAAAACGGTGATCCCTGCAACAACCTGTGTCCGTCGATTCAAGGCGATCCGCTCATCTAAACACGGACCGTCATCCCCATTGCCGCGCTGTGAAGACAGGCCGATTCGTGATACGGGATGCCCATGTGCCCATCCGAGCATCGAACGAGCCCGTGCAGCCGTCGTGGCGACCGGCATGTGGCTGTGGTTTCGCCGAGGGAACGGCGCGGACGCGGTTCCCGGTGGGAGCCCCTGGCGCTCGCAGTTCAGCTGGCGTCGGCCGACAGCCGAGTCCGCGCGTGACCGACCGTTCGAATCGGAGGACGGTGGCGTGCACGGAAAGAGCGATTGCCGCCGGATCGGACAATCCGCCCGTCGAGCCGATGCGCCGTTCCGGACATCGCGTTTGCAGCGAAGGGATTGATGCCGGGGCCCCGGGCACGGTGCTGCGGAAGGTGTTCGGGTTCGCGGAGTTCCGTCCCGGGCAAAGGGCAGTGATCGAGGCGTTGCTTGCGGGCCGTGACGCACTCGCAGTGATGCCGACGGGCTCTGGCAAATCGCTGTGCTTCCAGATCCCGGCGCTGGCAATGGATGGCCTGACGGTGGTGGTGTCGCCGTTGGTGGCGCTTATGCAGGACCAGGTGACGGCACTCAGGCTCGCTGGCGTCGCGGCGGACAGTATCAACTCGGGCAACAGCCGGGACGAGAACGTCCTGGCGTGGCGCCGTGCGGCGGCGGGCGAGACGCGGCTCCTCTACATGGCCCCCGAGCGGCTAATGACCGAGCGTATGCTGGCGGCATTGGCGCGATTGCCGGTACGGCTCTTCGCCATCGACGAGGCCCACTGCATATCGCAATGGGGCCCGGCTTTCAGACCGGAATATGCCGACCTTCGCCGGCTGAGGGAGCTGTTTCCGGGAATACCGATCGTGGCGTTGACGGCAACGGCGGACGAAGTCACCCGAAATGACATTGCCGGGCAGCTCTTCGGCGGCGGCGTTGAACAGTTCGTGCTTGGCTTCGACCGCCCCAACATCCGTCTCACCGTGGAGATGAAACGGGACTGGAAGCGACAGCTCCGAGGCTTCGTCGCCCGGCACGAGGGAGAGAGCGGCATCGTCTACTGCCTCTCGCGCCGGAAGACTGAAGAGACCGCAGCGTACCTGTCTGCGGATGGAATCCGCGCGCTGCCTTACCACGCCGGGATGAATTCGGCCGAGCGGGACGCCTGCCAGAATATCTTCATGACAGAGCCCGGAGTGGTAATTGTGGCCACGATCGCGTTCGGCATGGGGATCGACAAGGCTGACGTCCGCTACGTCTTCCACGCCGACCTGCCGGGTAGCGTCGAGGCCTACTACCAGGAAATCGGCCGCGCAGGGCGCGACGGCGCGCCGTCCGAAGCACACATGCTCTACGGTCTCGAGGACATCCGCATGCGTCGCCGATTCGTGGAGAACGAGGATGCAGGAACGGAACGCAAGCGGCGCGAACACAAACGTCTGGATGCGTTGTTGGGATACTGCGAGGCACCTGAGTGCAGGCGGGTGGCCCTGCTCGACTACTTCGGGGAACGGATCGAGGCCTGCGGCAACTGCGATGTCTGCCTCAGTCCATCGGAGCGTCTCGATGGGACCGAGGATGCCCAGAAGATCCTGTCCGCCGCCTACCGTTCAGGCCAGCGTTTTGGCGCGGCGCACCTGATCGACATCCTCCAGGGAAAAGAAACCGAGAAAGTTGCGCGCTTCGGCCATCATCGGCTCCCGACATTCGGCGTGGGCGTATCGCGGGGCAAGAACGAGTGGCGTTCACTGATCCGGCAGATGGTGGCGACCGGGTTCTTGCGCCTCGATGTCGGGGGGTATGGTGGTCTCGGAATCACTGAAAGGGGCATGGCCCTGCTGCGGGGAAAGGGCGTGTTCCTGTACCGTGAGGAAACGGTGATGGTCCCTGACCAGGCAAAGGGCCCGAAGGCCCTGGCGCCGCGCCGCAACCTCATGGAGCGTCCCCTGTCCGAGAAAGATGCGGCTCTTCTGGCAACCCTCAAGGCATTGCGTTCGGAGATTGCGCGGGAACGCGGAGTGCCCGCCTACGTCGTGTTCCCGGACCGTACACTGATCGACATGGCGCGCCGCCAACCGGGGAACAAGGCGGAATTCGCCGAGGTGAACGGCGTCGGGGCGGCCAAGCTGGAGCAATTCGCCGAGGTGTTCTTGGCAACGATCAACGCCGCTCTTACCGAAACCGGCGACAGTTGAAGATGGTCGAATCCGGATTGGCTGACTGACTCTTTGCCTGGAGGTTCTGGATGTCTCGATTCGAAACGCGTACAGATGGCCCTGATGGAGGTCGACATGTTTCAAACGCTGGCACCTGCCGAACCCGACAAGATCCTGCAACTCATCGGACTCTTCAGAGAAGATCAGAGACCGGAAAAACTCGATCTCGGGGTCGGCGTCTACAAGGATCCTGCACGTCAGACTCCGGTCATGGCGGCAGTCCGAAAAGCTGAACTGAAGGTTGTCGAGTCTCAAGTCTCGAAAACCTACCTTGGGCTCGAGGGCCACACCGGTTTCAACGCCGCGATTACACGGCTGGCTCTCGGCGATCACCTGGATCCTGCACGAACCCGGACCATACAGGCGCCTGGCGGGTCCGGTGCCATACGCATCCTTGCCGAGCTTCTGGCATCTGCGCAACCGGATGCCGTGGTTTACCTGTCTGACCCGACATGGCCAAACCATCTTCCCACGATGACCGCGGCCGGCCTGAACACCAAGACGTACCGGTATTTCGACCCGTCGACCGGTGGCGTGCTTTTCGATTCAATGCTCGAGTCACTGAGCGCGGCATCGCCCGGAGATATTGTCGTTCTTCATGGGTGCTGCCACAATCCGACCGGTGCCAATATCGCTCCGCAGCAGTGGCCGGTACTGGCCGAATTCCTGGTTGAAAAACAACTGATGCCGTTCGTGGACATGGCTTACCAGGGATTCGGCGACGGACTCGACGTTGACGCTGGTGGCTTGCGGTGCCTTGCCGACGCGGCGCCGGAACTGGTTGCGGCAATCAGCTGTTCGAAGAACTTCGGTGTGTATTGTGACCGGGTCGGAGCGGCCATACTCATAGGGCGGAATTCCAAGCAGGCCGACACGGCCTTCGGCCAGTTGAAATCCCTGGCGAGGCGGAATTATTCGATGCCCCCCAACCACGCGGCAGCAGCGGTCTTCACGGTTCTCGAAGACCCGGGACTTCGGTCTGAATGGCATGGCGAACTCGATGGGATGCGGACGAGAATGCTCAACCTGCGGACCGGGTTCGCGGATGCCCTCCGGAAAAAATCCGGAACCGGGCGGTTTGACTTTCTCGCGTCGCATCGTGGCATGTTTTCGCGACTTGGTCTGTCACCCGAACAGGTTGCACGGCTTCGCTCCGAAAAGGCCGTCTATATGGTTGGCGACAGCCGCATAAACGTGGCAGGATTGCAGGATCCGGGTCTAGACAGGCTTGCCGAGTCAATCGTGAGCGTCATGGACGCTTGATGCGAAACGTCAGCGATCAGTGAAGGGCGCTCATTTGCGCTGAGCGAACCCGTATCAACCGGATAGCCGGCGTGCCAAAAGGAAGCTGAGACCGGCCATCGCACCCGCAGTTGCCAAGCAGACCGGCAGGCCGCCTATTTGATAGCTGAGGCCCGATAGCAACGTGCCCACGAAACGCCCCGCAGCGTTTGCCATGTAATAAAAGCCGACATCCAGCGTGACGCGCTCGGTCTCGGTGAAGGCGAGGATCAGGTACGAATGGATAGCGCTGTTGATCGCAAAGACAGCACCGAAGACCATCAGTCCCGCAACAAGCGTCAACGTGAACCAGTCGACCGGAGCACCGATCATGAAGGATGCGGCCGCCAAGGCGAAAGGAACCAGCGTCAGAAGAACAGACCAGGTGCCGGCGAGGCGGACGATCTCGGACAGTGGTCTGGCCGCAGACCCGAGTAGCCTCGGCGCGTTGGCCTGGATTGCACCGTAGAAGATGACCCAGAATGCCATGAACGTCCCGATCTGGAAAAACGCAGTACGATTTCCCGCCTGACTCCCGTCGGAAAGCACGGCGTAGAAATAAATCGGTATGCCAACGACGAACCAGACGTCACGTGCGCCGAAGAGGAAGAAACGCGCGGCAGAGAGGCGATTGACCTTCCGGCTACCGGAGATGATTTCTGAAATTCTTGTCGACTTGCGGCCGCGGGGCAGGCCGGCAGGCATCAGGAGTACAACCGCGACCAGAATCACGGCCAGAACGATGGCCATGGCCAGAAGCGAGGCCGTGAAACCTGCAAGCGCAAGCAGTGCAGCGCCCAGCAGGAATCCAAGGCCCTTGACGGCATTCTTTGAGCCGGTGAGCAATGCCGTCCAGCGGAACAGGGCGCCCTCGACCGGCGGTGCCAGCAGCTTGACCGCACTTTTTGCGGACATCTTGGTCAGGTCCTTCGCGAATCCTGAAGCGCCCTGAAGGCTCGTCACGAACATGATCGATGTGGGGAGTGCCCAGTCCGGCGAGAGGCCGGTCAGCGCGAGCAGAGCGATGATCTGCAGGGAGAGTCCGGCATAGAGCGTGGAAGTCAGTCCAAAACGCGCACCGATCCAACCGGCCGAGAGATTGCCGACCATGCCCATGAACTCATAAAGCAGGAACAGGTAGGCAAGCTGGATCGGGGAAAAACCGAGCGTGTGGAAATGCAGCAGCACCAGCATGCGAAGTGCGCCGTCGGTGAGCATGAATGCCCAGTATGCCACCGTCACCGCGACATAGGCGGCAAGTCCCTCCGGGCGGTCCGGGAAGACGGTTTCGGTCATGTGGGTCTAACCCCGCGTCTCCCCATATCCACGGCCCCTTCAGCCCCGGCGGTCAGATCTCGATTTTTCTTCCGCGGCAATGTTCCGACCGTTTCGATAATTTCCGGGTCGTCGTCGATGCTTCAAGCGATCCAGGCACAACTCGCGGCAGTGCCATCAGATCGTCCGTATGCTCTCCGTCACCATCCTCGTGATGTCGCCGAGACGGCAGGCATAACCCCATTCGTTATCGTACCAGGCAAGGATCTTTACCTGCGTGCCGTTGACGACCATGGTCATGGGTCCATCAATGATCGACGAACGCGAATCATTAATGTAGTCTGCTGAAACCAACGGACGTTCTTCAAAGCCGAGAACACCCTTGAGAGGGCCGCCTGCGGCGGCTTTCAAACAGAGGTTTGTCTCATCCACCGTGGTAGGACGCTCAACTTCCAGGACGCAATCCGTGAGTGAGGCGTTCAGCACCGGAACACGGACAGCAACGCCGTTCAGACGCCCCCTGAGTTCCGGATAGATCAGTGAAATTGCAGTGGCGCTGCCGGTCGTTGTCGGGATCAGCGAATTGAGCGCGGACCTGGCACGACGCAAATCCTTGCCAGGCCGGTCGACAATGGTCTGCGTGTTGGTGACGGCGTGAATCGTGGTGATGACACCGTGTTTGATGCCGAACTGTTCGTGTATCACCTTTACGATCGGTGCGAAGCAATTGGTGGTACAGCTTGCGGCCGTGATCAGGCGGTGTTTTGCCGGGTCGTAAAGATCGTGGTTCACGCCGTAGACGAGATTGAGCGCGGCCTCGTTTTCGACGGGTGCCGAGACAACGACTTTCTTCACTCCCGCCGAGAAAAATGGCGCACAACCTGCCTCGGACCTGAACACACCAGTGCAGTCGAGAACGACGTCAATGCCCATTTCGGAGAGAGGGAGGTCATTGATCCGGTCCGTGGCTGCCAGGCGCATTTCCATGCCGTTGACAGTCAAGCTCTCTGGCCCCGGCTTGATGACGACGGGCCAACGGCCATGCACCGAGTCAAACTCCAACAACAGCGCATGGTGGTCCGGCGGGCAGGCCGGTTCGTTGACAAGTACCACATCGCCTCCCGCCCCGGTGTCGATGAGATTCCGCAACACCAGCTTTCCCATCCGGCCGAGACCGTTGACTGCTATCCTGGGCATGAAACCTCTCCGGACGATCGGATCAGTGTATAGCCCAATTTGGTTGATGATTGCGATTCGCATTTGCTACGCTTGCGTTGCTGCATGTCCGACAACGGCCGGGGCATTCCGGGGCATGGAGGGTGGTGCGGTGCGGAGCTGCGTCATCACGGAGGCCGAGTCGACTCTGGCGGGTTTCTGGCCGGATGGCGGGCCGCTCCCGGCGCTGCTTGCGCCGTATCGTCGGAGTTCAGCCCGCAACTTCCGAAGCGCGCGGTGGAGCTTGCGGCGGGAGTTCCGGACCTGAGCAGCGTGGAACCGGTGCCGGGCAAGAAAGAATAGACCTGGCTCACTCGGCTTGGCCGGGTCGAGATCGAGCGCAGCTTTTATTGTTTCCGATCGTGCGGCAATGGATTCTTTCCGCTTGACCGTGCGCTGTGCCTGGAAGGTGACACGCTCAAGCCAGGGGTGGTGAGCTTGGATACGTCGAGTCGCCACATCGCGAACCTTGCCGGGGTGAACGCTTCCCCAAGCTCTCTGCAGCATTGGTCCCTGACGCCCGGCACGGAGGTTCTCCGGTTCGAACAGGAGGACGGAAGCGTTCAGACCCGGGAACCCAAGCTGGCGGTCATCTACGCTGCCGAGAGCCGGGATCCGGAGATCGGCGCAGCACTGAAGGACAAAGGCAGCACGACGTTCAGTTGCCTTATCGACAGTGCGGCAGTGTTGCCGGTATCCTTCCGGTTTCGTCATGCACCTTGACCGCGGGCATTGCGTCGCGAACTGCGCGGCGCCATCTCGGAAGGTGCCGAATGGATACGAAACACTTGCGACGAGTCGTTCGGGGGTCGTGGAAAGTGGCTGCAAGCCGTACGGGTTCCGGCGCCCACTGGTCGGAGACAGGCGCTAACGTGCCAATGCGACAGTTTGTTTTACAAACCCCTGAACATTCTGCTGGCGCGAAGTCCGCCGTCTGGCAGCACCACTTGAATGCCGCGCGAGGCTGCGCGAGGATTCCTGGCATCCTGCCGGGTTTAACGGCAGATTTCCCGGGGATTTCACTTCACTTGCCGCAGTCACCAATCGGCTAGATCGTGACAATTTCAGGCGACTTGAGGAACTAGGATTATTTCAAAAAGGCCTGACGACAACCAGAACGACGATGATGACCATCAGGATGGCCGGAACTTCATTCATGAAACGATATTTTCGCCCCGAAATCCGGTTCCTGTCGGCCGCGAAGTCACGGAGCCGTTGCGCCAGCCAGAGATGGTACCAGGTCAGGCAAATGACCATGACGATCTTGGCCCACATCCACACGGAATGGACGGCACCCGATCCCGCAGACATGAAAAGCGCCAGTCCGAATGCCCAGGTGGCAATCATCGCCGGATTCATGATGCGCTTCAGGAGCCGCTGCTCCATTCCCGTGAATACCGAGGAAAGTTCGCTCCCTGGAGGAGCAGACTCGGCGTGGTTGACGAATAGCCGGGGGAGGTACAAGAGGCCTGCCATCCAGGAAATTACGGATACGATGTGTAACGCCTTCAACCAGGGGTACAGCGAACTCAGCATTGCACGTCAATCCGTTTCCCAGCGGTGTACCAAATCAATTCAGTAATTTTATATAATATATGTAGTTGTTGTAGGGGTTGTGGAAAACATGAATTATTGAACTGTCAACAGTTCACCGTAACGGAGACGGGCAGTGGAATTCCTTGCACACTCGACAGAATTCTGAATTAAGTCTTATTATCCCGAGGGTTAAAATGGAAGTTGATCTCGATCTGGTCGACGGAGTATGAGGAGAGATTCAGGTTTTCCACGTTATGCACACCTGTTGAAAACTTTTATCCACAGGGTAATGCTCGTGGAAATCATGTGCGCGATGGTGGAAAACCCGGGCAAGTTCTCGAAAACTGTGGAAAAAGGAAACTTATTCGCAGGTTTCCCGAAACAGTATCCACAGAGCCATACACAGAATCACGCGCGGTCTGTCAGTTGCTGTCCGGGGATGTAATTCGCGGTGAACAACCGGGGTAACCACGAAAGGATCGACGATGAATCGACCATCAGTTATCCTTGCATCCGGTTCCGCGACACGCAAGGGTCTGCTCGAGCGATCTGGCGTTGACGTCGATGTCAGGGTTCCCGGCATCGACGAGGCCATGGTTACGGAATCGCTTGTTCACGACCAGGTCAAGCCGGAAGACATAGCCGTCTGCCTCGCGGAAATGAAAGCTCTCGGGGTCGGGTCGCGGGAACCCGGGCATGTTGTTGTCGGATGTGATCAGGTTCTCTGGTCGGGTGGCCGGGTGTTTCACAAGGCCGGCGGCATCGACGAAGCAAGGAAAATCCTTCTCGAGTTGCGGGGTCGGTCACACAGCCTTGTTTCGGCCGCCGTCGCCGTCATTGGAGGAGCACGCACGTGGCACGCAATCAGTCGCGCCGAACTCGTCATGAGGGACTTTTCGGATTCGTTTCTTGAATCCTACCTGGCCAGAAACTGGCCGCGTATACAAGGCTCTGTCGGGTGCTACCGGCTCGAAGAAGAAGGCGTGCAACTCATGGCGCGGGTCAGGGGTGACCTTTTCGCGATCATGGGTATGCCGTTGATCGAACTCCTTGAGTACCTCAGGGTTCGCGGAGCCCTGCCTCGATGACGAACGGGGACGAATCCCGCGAAGCGAAAGCCGGGGTAGTCGGCTGGCCCATCAGCCATAGCCTGTCGCCGTCCATTCACGGATTCTGGCTGGAAAAGTACCGGGTGTCGGGCAGCTATGCCGCGCTCGGGATCAGGCCAGGTGACTTTGACAGGGAATTTTCGGCATTGCGCGAAAAAGGATTTGTCGGTGTCAACGTGACGATTCCATTCAAGGAGAGAGTCCTCGAACATGCGGCCGAGATCACGCCTGCTGCCAGGGATACGGGTGCAGCGAATACACTGACATTCAGGAAGGACGGAACAATCCATGCCGACAACACCGATATCGCCGGATTCGCAAGGCTCGTAAAGTCCGCGGCGCCGGACTGGAAGGGCCGTGACGGGCCTGTCGTCGTCATGGGTGCGGGAGGTGCCGCCCGGGCTGTCGTCTGGTCCCTGTTGGCCGAAAAGGTGCCGAGAGTTTTCATCGTCAACCGAACGGTCTCAAAGGCTGAGACCCTGTGTGCGCACTTTGGAAGCAGGCTCGAAGTGGCCAGCCCAGGCGAATTGCCAGGAATTGGCGGGAATGCAACGATGATCGTCAACACGACGTCGCTCGGAATGAAAGGGCAGCCGGATCTCGCGGTCGAATTTGAACCCGGAATGCGATCGGCAATTGTGGTCGATATCGTTTACAATCCGTTGAAGACAGGATTCCTCAAGGCCGCGGAAAGGAACGGGAACAGGATCGTGACCGGTCTCGGAATGCTGCTCCACCAGGCAGTTCCGGGATTCGAGCGTTGGTTTGGCGTATCTCCGGAAGTCGACAGCGAACTCCACGACACGATAGCGCGGAAACTTCGATGACGGCTTCGGTTTACGTGCTTGGCTTGACCGGATCGATCGCGTCCGGGAAGTCGACCGCTGCCAGCTATTTCAGGGCTGCCGGTGTCCCGGTTTGGGATGCGGATTCGGCCGTCGCAAGGATTTACGCACAGAATCGCGATGCCATTTCCCGGGTTTCGGAGATCTGTCCGGAAGCCGCCAGCGAAGGGGTAATCGATCGGGATGTCCTGCGCCGGTGTATCCGAATCACACCGTCCCTGCTTGGGAAGATTGAAGCGATCGTCCATCCGCTCGTTCGTGCCGACAGGGATGCGTTCATCGAGAGGGTGGCGGAATCGGGGAGCCGTCTTGTCGTGTGCGAAATCCCCCTGCTATTCGAAACCGGCGCAGAGACGTCATGTGACGGTGTTCTGGCCATGGTGACGACACCCGAAGAAAGGCGTCGCCGGGCACTTGCCCGTCCGGGAATGTCGGAAGAAACCTTGAGCGTGCTGCTTGGGCGGCAGATTTCGGACGAGGAAAGGCTGTCACGGGCGGATTTCGTCATCGAATCCGGATCGTTTTTCTCCGTGGAAAGGGAAGTCGGGGCACTCATCGACAGGATCACGCACCGCGTTGCGGGCTAGGCAAGAGAACCGGTCCAGGACAGGCGGCCAGGTATCCCCGCTGCACTGAAATCGGACAGATCCGGAATGTCCCGGACGCCAACACGCAATGGTCCGCGAAGTTCGTCATTTTCGAGGTTCGAACTGGTACGCGTTCTTTGGTAAGGGAACCGGTATCGGCTTGTGGGCATGGAGTTCGAGAAGGGGAGACCACGATTGAACCGGGAAATCGTACTGGACACCGAAACGACCGGTCTGAACCCGGAAGAAGGCCATCGAATCGTGGAGATCGGTTGTGTCGAGCTGTCCAACCACGTTCCGACGGGCAGGACATACCATCAGTTTGTCAATCCGGAACGCGACATTCCCGAGGATGCGCAACGGATCCACAAGCTCGGCGAGGCGTTTCTTGCAGGTCAGCCGCGGTTCCCGGAGATTTGCGATCAGTTGATCGAGTTCGTCGGCGATTCCCGCCTGATCATGCATAATGCTCCGTTCGACATGGGGTTCCTGAATGCAGAGCTCGTGGCCGCCGGTGCCCGTCCCATTGCAGAAAACCGGGCCGTGGATACCCTCGAGATGGCGCGCGCGCGGTTCCCGGGGGTTTCGAATTCCCTGGATGCACTCTGCCGGCGGTTCGGAATTGACAATTCCACGAGAGCAGATGCGCACGGCGCACTGATCGACGCCGAACTCCTCGCGGCAGTTTACCTGGAACTCGTCGGAGGTCGTCAGCCGGACCTGGAACTTGTCTTCGACGCAGGAGTTGCGTCGGCGCCGGGAATGGCAGGGCCGGAGCTTGGGGAAGCCCGAAAGCGGCCGGGAAAGCGGCCGGTGTTATTGTCAAGGGAAGAACTGGAAGCCCACAAGGAATTTGTCGCCGGCATGGGAGACGATACCGTCTGGAAAAAACGTTACGGATATCCTGCCCCTGCCGAGGGATCGGACTCGACCAAACCCTGATCAGCTAGAACCCTGCGCTAACCGCTGCTTGTACAGGCGCAGGAAATCGATGTTTTCGATATTGAGAGGCGGAAACCCGCCTTCCGCGGTGAGGTTGCGGGCCAGTTGACGGAGGAACGGAAACAGCAGCCGCGGGCATTCGACCATGAGCATCGGATGCAACTGGTCGTCAGGAATGTTCTCGATCAGGAATTGCCCGCCGTAATCGACTTCGAGCAGAAACACGGATTCCTTGTCGCGTTTGGCCGATACCGAGAGTTTCAGGATGACTTCAAAACGGTTTTCCGCCCGCGTCTTGGCGTCGATGTTGAGGTCGACCGAAAGCTGCTGGTCGATCTGACCGGTAATGTATTTCTGCGCGGCAAAATTCTCGAACGAGAGATCACGAATGTACTGGGTGATCAGTTCAAAACGCGGCTGAGGAGGCGTGTCGGCGGAAGATGCCGGCTCGACCGGGCCGGCTCCGTTGCTCTTTCCCGAGGGCTCTGTCGCCATCGTTGCACTCTCAGATCTTGTTTCGCGGTGTGGTATCAGCAAATGGATTCACTGACAATTGGCGCAACGGTTCTCAATTCTCGCGGCCGCCGGTTCGTGATGGCCCGTCGCCACGAACGTCGGACTCGTGAATCACGTCGTACTCGGCGTCGATGATGTCGTCTGACCCTTTCCCTGTCCGGCTTTCGCCCGGACTCGTCGAAACAAAAACGGCGGATTCCTGAATCCGGATGGCAATCGCGCGCGTAACCAGGACTCGTACGGCCGGTACAAGCAGCAGGAACCCGACTCCGTCAGTGAAAAATCCCGGTGTGAGAAGCAGCAGCCCCGCCACCAGAATCATCGCGCCATGGGCAATTGAACTGAGGGGATCACCCGATCCGGCCAGGGAATTCCGCAGCTTCCCGAGTTCCGAGAGTCCTTGCGAGCGAACCAGCCATGTGCCGACAATTGCCGTCAGGATGACAGTGGCCAGGGTTGGCATGAGGCCGATTGCCTGCCCGATACTGATGAACAGTGCGATTTCCAGCAACGGAACTGTCAGGAAAAGAAGGAATAGCCAGATCACGGAAACCTCCGGAAGTCTGCGCGAACCGGTGGACTCGAACCGGTCGGTATCTTACATAGGTTCTGGAAAGACCGAATGCAAAGGGTCTGCGGCAGCCGTTCTGAAAGGGCGAGTTCATGGGTTCAGGCTATCTTCACCTACTGGTTTTGGCGGCCATTGCCCTGTTTCTCATCATGAGATTGAGAAAGACACTGGGAACGCGGGACGGATTCGAACCTGAAATCGAAAGGAATCGAGTCGTCATCCAGCCGACGCCTCAGTCGAAATCGCGCGGTGATTCTCCTGAACTCGACCAGGATATCGCCGATCATGTCCCCCTCGACAGCCCGAGCGGCAAGGCGCTCTCGGCAATGAAGGTCGTCGAGCCTGACTTCTCCGTTTCCGAGTTCATGGATGGCGCACGATACGCCTATGAAATCATCTTGATGGCTTTCGAGGGCGACGATCTCGACACGCTGAAACGGCTGCTTTCGCAGGATGTCTATGCGAGCTTCGAAGCCGTCGTCCTCGACCGGCAGAAGAAGGGATATCAGGTTGAAGCGAATTTCATTGGCGTCAGGGAGGCAAAACTGGAATCGGCGACCTTCGACAAGCGAACGGAAGACGCCGAAATCACGGTCAGTTTCGTGGGGGAACTGACGTCGGTCGTACGGCTCCCCGATGGTGAAATCGTCGAAGGCGATCCCAGGACAATCAGGAAGCAGAAGAACGTCTGGACCTTTTCACGAGTCATGGGGGATGAAGACCCGAACTGGTTCCTGGTTGACACTGCCGAGTAGGATCCATGGACGACAGGGGTCCGAAAGGTCTGACGGACGACGATCGGGCTTTGTGGATTTCCGAGACGCGGGATGTTTCTCGAAAAGGTGCCGCGGACAAAGATGCCGCGGAACCGGAGCTGGCCTCGAGTGAACAGGATTCCGCAAGCGCGGGGCCCGTCCGAAAGTCCGCGACGCAGGAAGGACGCCGCCGAGGGAGTCGACGGACAAGAAGGAGCCTGATTTCCGACGCCGACATGGAGGCATGGCGCGCGGAAACGGAAGATCTCCCGGGCAATCCGGATGCCGGGAAAGGTTCGGACCTGCCGCTTCCGGAAGGCGAGGATTCGCGTTCGGCCGCGAAAGGACAGCCGAGGACGCGCGGCCTGCAGGGTAGGCCCACACCGTTACCGGATCAATTTGACAGGAAATTGTATGCACGACTGGCCAAGGGCCAGCAAAAGGTCGAAGCAACCCTGGACCTTCACGGGCTGACAGAAAAGCGGGCCGAGCTCAGGTTGACCACGTTCGTTAAGACGGCGCACCGGCGGGGAGTCAGAAACCTGCTCGTCATCACCGGAAAGGGAAACAGGTCCGGTCTGGACGAGTTCAATCGACCGAAAGGGGGCGTATTGCGCCGCCGTGTTCCCGACCTGTTGGCGCGGCCGCCGCTGTCGCATCTTGTCCAGAGTTTCAGCGAGTCTCACGAGCGGCACGGGGGCAAGGGAGCCCTTTACGTTCGCCTCCGCCGTCAGAGGCACAAGACCGTCCCGTCATGAAGAAACTCGCGGTGGACGTGGAATCGGAATCTTCATGCCGGGAGTTGGCGAGAAATTTCGCCCCTTGCCTGCACGCCGGGCACGTGTTGCTCCTGTCCGGCCCGCTAGGCGCGGGAAAGAGCGTTTTCTGCAGGGAACTTATCCAGTCCAGGCAGGCACTGGACGGGCTACCGGTTGAAGACGTGCCGTCTCCGACCTTCACGCTCGTGCAGACATACGAAGCCGCATCCTGCAGTCTCCTGCATGCGGATTTCTATCGGGTCGAGTGTGCGTCCGAGTTGGTAGAACTCGGGCTGGAGGACGCGTTTCGGACCTCGGTCTGCCTGATCGAGTGGCCGGAAATCCTTGGTGACCTTTACGGAAAGGGCGACTTGAGCCTCAAGTTCACGGTCACTGGAGATTGCAGTCGGCGCATTTCACTGGAATGGCACGATTCCGGCTGGGACGGCATCCTTGATCAGGTCGCCTGCCACCAGCGGCATGAACGTCTCCACGAACTGGCCCGTGCGTGAAAACAGGAAGGGTCAACTGGACGCGTTCCTGTCACGGACAGGATGGGCAGAGGCGAGCGTCGAGACACTTGGCTCCGACGCTTCCCGGCGCTTGTATCATCGGGTTTGGAGCCCGGTTACCGGACTTTCTGCCATGGTTATGGATGCACCCCCCGAGGCAGGGGAAGACATCCGGCCTTTTGTCAGGGTCGCGGCCATGCTCAGGAGATGCGGCCTGAGCGCGCCGGAAACCTGGGAGGCCGACGAAAAGGCCGGATTCCTGTTGCTCGAGGATTTCGGGGACGCCCAGTTCGCGAATGTCTGTTCGGGTCATCCGGAAATGGAGTTTGAGCTCTACGCGGCTGCCGTCGACGTGCTGGTCCGCCTGCGCCGGCATTCGCCCGCCGGTCTCGAGCCTTACGACCGCGAAACCTGGAGGAGCGAGTCCCGGCTGTTCACGTCATGGTTTCTTCCTGCCGCGACAGGCCGGCCCGTCGCGGCAGGAACGGAAGACGAATTCCTGTCACTGGTCGTCAGGGCCTTCGATGAAACATGTTGCATCGCGGAGGCCGACCGGGTGATCGTCCTTCGAGACTATCATGCCGAAAACATCATGTGGCTGAGCGACCGGGATGACGAGCGCCGGGCGGGAATCCTGGATTTCCAGGACGCCGTGGCAGGCCATCCGGCATACGATCTCGTGTCACTGCTGGAGGATGCGCGAAGGGACACGTCCGAATCCCTGCAGGAATTCGTGAAGGGCAGATATCTCGGCTCGGTTTTCGGGCGGTGCGAAACAGACGCCTTCCGGGAAGGGACAAGAGCATTCGAAGCGGCATATGCCGTGCTTGGTGCCCAGCGTAACCTGCGGATTCTGGGGGTCTTTTCGAGATTGTGCATTCGCGACGGAAAATTCACCTATGTCGATCTGATTCCCAGGGTCTGGGGACACCTGCAAAGGGATCTGAAACATCCGGCCCTGGCCGCACTGGCCGAGTGGATTGAGCGGGAAGTGCCGCATCCCGGGGAGGGGATCCTCTCGCGAATCAGGAACCGCGCCCATGGCTCCTGAAGGCATCATGGTCTTTGCCGCCGGCTTCGGGACAAGAATGCGCCCGATGACCGATCGTGTTCCGAAGCCGATGATCCGGATCGCGGGGAAGCCCCTGCTCGATCATGCACTGGACCAGGCGCGTGATGCCGGGCTGTCGAAAATCGTGGTCAATGCCCACCACCTTGCCGATCAGGTCGAAGCGCACGTATCGGGGATGGCGGACGTCAGGCTGGTCCGGGAGTGGCCGCGGATCCTTGACACGGGTGGAGGCCTTCGCAACGCCCTGCCGTTCCTGGGAACGGACCCTGTGTATACCATGAACTCCGATTACGTGTGGTCGGGGCCGAATCCGCTCCGTCAGCTCGGCGAAGCCTGGGACCCGGCGCGAATGGATGGATTGATGCTTATGCTGCCCGCGAACCGGGCAACGGGATACCGCGGCCCGGGCGACTTGAATCTCGCGCGGGATGGCCGGCTCGAACCGCCGGGCAGAAACGGCCAGCCGGCCATGGTTTATGCGGGCGCACAGATCATCAGGACGGAGGGGCTGGCGGAAATCCGGAACGAGGCTTTTTCCGTCAGGCTGTTGTGGTCACGGATGTCGGCCAGGAATCGCCTGTTCGGGGTTGTGTACACGGGCGCCTGGGCGGAGGTCGGTCACCCGGAGGCAATGGACCTCGCCGAAGCCATGCTGGAAGAAAACCGGGTAGCCGGGGGATCGGTCGACCGTGTTTGAAGACATCGGTGGTCCCCGCGTCTACGCGGTGCCAGTTGGTTGCGACTTCACCCGGTCATTCGTTGACGGCCTCCTCCGGCGCCTGGGAACCGGCGCGCCGGAAGACCTGGCCAAGGTCATGATCTACACCGGTTCCGTCAACAGCGCGCACGAACTGAGGCAATCCCTGGAATCCGGGCCCGCAATGCTCTTGCCGCGAATCCGGCCTGCCACCACCCTGGTCAACGACGTGTCGCTGGCAATGGATGCCTTGCCCCCTCCAATGACAACCGTCGGTGCGATGCTAGCCTTGCGGCGGCTTATCGGCACCCTCCTCGAGCAGGAACCTGACCTGGCGCCCGGCACGGCTGCAATTGATCTTGCAGATTCACTTCTCGGGGTTTTTTCCGAACTCCAGGACGAGGGAATCGACCTGGGCCGACTCCTGGCGGTTGAGGTCGACGACCAGTCCGGACATTGGGAACGCAGTCTGCAGTTCCTCGGGATTCTGGCCGGCGTCTTTGGCGATGACGGCATGCTTGACCGGCGGTCCAGGTTTCGTGCCGCCGTCAATGCCATGGTTGATGCCTGGTCGAAACACCCGCCGGATCATCCCGTGATCGTAGCCGGTTCCACGGGATTCACCGCGCCAATGATGCTTCTCATGAGGGCGGTTGCAGGGCTTCCACAGGGCGCCGTTGTCCTGCCCGGCGTCGACAGGGAGTTGTCCCTGGAGGACTGGGCTCTCCTGGAAAACCACGACGAATGCCCGGAACACCCGCAGTCGGTTCTGGCAAGGTTTTGCAGGTTCGCCGAGATATCGCCGCCGGATTTGCCGGACTGGTCGCATACGTTGCCTGCCAACCCGCAGCGGAACCGGCTGATCTCGCTGGCGCTTCGTCCGGCGCCGTTTACGGATCGTTGGATGGAGGAAAGCCCGGGCCTCGTTCCCGAGCTCGATGTTGCCACGAACAGGATCGGGCTGATTCTGGCGGCAACCATGAAGGAAGAAGCCCAGGCGATCGCGGTGGCGATCCGGGAAGCGGTCGAGGCCCGCAAGCGGGTCGCACTGGTGACCCAGAACCTCGAACTGGCAAAAAGGGTCAAGGCGGTGCTGCAGTTTTGGGAAATCGAACCTGACGACCGGATCGGTGAATCCCTGCGGCTGACGGGTGAAGGCGTGTTCCTCCGTCTTGCTCTCGAATTGTTCGATCCGCCGCTGGCTCCACACATGCTGATATCGGTGCTCAAGCATTCGTTGACCAATGCCGGAGACCGAGGGAATCACGTTTCCTTGACGGCCTCCCTGGAGCGTGCCTTGAGACAACGACCTTCCCCAATGATCGATCACCGGAACATCGAGTTCTGGGCTGAAGTCGGCGAAGACCGGGAAAAGCAATGGGCGGAGTGGCTTGCGGGCGTGCTCAGGTTCGCCTCGGCGCGCAGGTCTGGAACTCTCGTCGACCTGATCGGGCGGCATGTGTGCGTGGCGAATGCACTTGCGTCGGGATCAAACCCGGAAACCGTTTTGCCGAACATGGACGAAGAACCCTACGGTCCTCTCTGGGAAACTCGTGCCGGCAAGGACTTGTCGGCCGTCATGTCGCGCCTGGCCAACGAGGCAAGTATCGCCGGGACCATGGATGTGGCGGAATACAGGGCGGTTTTCCGGAAACTGACAATGGAGAGCAACCCCTACGAGCAGACGGTCAACCAGAAGGACGTGGTCATCTGGGGTGGATACCAGGTTCGCGACAGAATCATGGACCTGGTCATTCTCGGCAGCCTGAACGAGGGCGTGTGGCCACCTGCGCGGAGAGGCGACGTCTGGCTCAACCGGGCGATGCGCAGGCAGATCGGACTGGGTTTGCCAGAGCGGCAGAACGGGCTCGCCGCGCACGACTTTCAACAGGCAGTGGCGGCCACCGAGATCGTCCTGTCCCGATCGCTCAGGGACGGGGAGCAGCCGACGGTTGCTTCGCGATGGCTGATCCGGTTCCAGAATCTTGTCACGGGCATGAGCCCGGCCGGAGAGGCGGCGATGAAGGCCATGACGGATCGGGGCGAGCGATTGATCAGGCTCGGCTGCCGGATCGTTCAGCCGGACGGGCCCGTATCGCCGGAGCCGCGACCGGAGCCGGTCCCGCCAGTAAGCGTGCGGCCGACGAAACTGGGCGTGACGGAGATCCGGACGCTGATTCAGAATCCTTACGCGATCTACGCGCGCCATGTCCTGCGGTTGCGTCCGCTTGATCATCTCGGCCGCGACCCGGATGCACGAGAGCGCGGAGCCGTTTTTCACCGGATCATGGAAGCATTTGTCGGCGATCTCGCCGACGGCCGGGTCAAGCCCGAGGCCGGTTCGTTCCTGAAATGCGCCGAGCGCATTCTCGAGGACGAGATTGTGTCGCCCTCCTTGCGCATGAACTGGTATGCACGCCTGCATCGCATTGCCGAATGGCTGATGATCGAAGAGGCAAAGCGCAGGGAAGGAGCGGAGACGCTGGGGCTGGAAGTTTCGGGGAAATGGGAATTTCCCGATTGCGATTTTGTCCTGACGGCGAGAGCCGACCGCATCGACCGGGGCGAGGACGGACAGCTCAGGATCTTCGACTACAAGTCCGGCCCAACACCGACAAGGCGTGCAATCGAAGACTACGACAAGCAGTTGCAGTTGGCCGGTGGAATGGCGGCAAGGGGTGGTTTCGAGGGAATTCCGGCAACCGGGATCGCCAGGCTCGAATACATCGGAATGAGCGGTGCTCGGAAGACCGAGGATGTCGAAACGGAGGACGGGCTTCTCACCGACACATGGACGGGTCTCGTTGAACTTCTGCTCGCCTACACGGATCCCGGGCTGGGGTATCCGGCGCGGAGTCGAATGACGGAAAGAGACTACGGTTCGGACTACGATCACCTGTCCCGTTACGGCGAGTGGAGCGAGGTGGACCCACCCGTCAAGATCGGTCTCGCGCGGTGAAAAGGCTCGACGACGCCACGTTTGCCCAGGTTCGGGCGGCCGACCCGGAAGTATCGACCTGGGTTCCGGCAAATGCCGGATCAGGCAAGACGAGGGTTTTGATCGATCGCGTCAGCCGGTTGTTGTTCAGGGGGAACGATCCGGAAAAGATCCTGTGCCTGACGTATACGAAGGCCGCCGCAGCCGAGATGCAAAACAGGCTCTTCGCCCGTCTTGGCGGTTGGGCGATGATGCCGGACGATGAACTTTTCGAGGCCCTTCACAACCTGGGAGAGTCCGAAGAAAACCTGGTCGGTGACAGCCTGAACATTGCGCGGCGGCTGTTTGCCAACGCTCTCGAGACGCCAGGCGGCCTCAAGATCCAGACGATTCATTCATTCTGCGATACGCTGCTTCGGAGGTTTCCGCTCGAAGCGGAAGTCAGCGGGCAGTTCGAAATCATCGATGAACGCCATGCCGGCGTGATGCGACAGAATATTCTTGACACGCTGGCGGAGCGGGATTCGACCCGCGAAACGGTCAGGAACCTGCTGCTGCATTTCACCGACTTCGATCTCGACGGGTTCCTCGACGAGATCGTCGAACAACGGGAAGCGTTCGACAGGGGATTTCCGAAAGCGCTGTGCCCCGAGCCCGAGCCACTGGAAGAGACGATCGAGGCAGTCTTTGCTCCCGGAACGACAGGGCTGCTGACGTTCTGGGCGGACCTGATGCGGAAAAGCAACAGCAGTTCAGACCAAAGGAGCGCCGGCAAACTGGCATCTGCCGCCGAGATGACGGGAACCGAGGACGGGTTGAAAACCCTCGAGTCCATCTTGCTGTTCGGGCGGACGGCCAGGTCGCCGTTTGCTCCCAAGTTCGATGCGTTTCCGACAAAGAAACTGCGTGAATCCGAGCCGAAGCAGCACGCTCAACTGGTTGGCCTGATGGAGAGGGTGGCCGATGCGCGCGAACACAGGATCAGGTGCAAGGCATTTGCAAGAACCCGCGCGCTCCATGACTTTGCCGCGTGCTATTTTCGCGAATACGACAGGCGCAAGCTGCTTGGCGGATACCTGACCTATGACGACCTCATTCGCAAGACGATCCGCCTGTTGTCCAGACCGGGAATCTCCGACTGGATTCTGTACCGTCTCGACGGTGGCGTGGACCATATCCTGATCGATGAAGCCCAGGACACGAGCCGGAGGCAATGGGACATCATCAAGAGCGTTGAAGCCGAGTTCACGGCGGGCGAGAGCGGGCGGGCGGGGGAGCGGACGCTTTTTGTCGTCGGTGATGAAAAGCAGTCGATATTCTCCTTCCAGGGCGCCGATCCGGATTACTTCGTGGACATGCGGGACTACTTTGCCCAACGTCAGGTCCGCGTGCAGAAGGAGCTGGCGGAGAGGAGCCTCCTCTATTCGTTTCGATCGGCTTCTCCGATTCTCGAGTTGACCGACGCGGTTTGCCAGCAAAACCAGATGACGGGCAGTTCCGCCCCCGTCATCCATCGCGCGTTCCACGGGGACATGCCTGGACGCATCGACCTGTGGCCGTATATCGAAAAGGAAAAACAGGATTTCGCATACACGTGGCACGAGCCGGGCCAACCTCTGTCCTCCGATCGGGACGTGCGGGTCGAACTGGCAGGGATTGTTGCCGGATACCTGAAAAGCGTGCTCGCGGACCCGCCGGTTCTTTCGCCACGGGAAAACGCCAGGCCGTTGTCCGCCGGCGATGTCCTGATCCTCGTCCAAACGCGTTCCGTCATGTTTCACGCACTGATTCGGGAACTGAAAACCCGGAACCTGCCCGTCGCCGGGGCCGACCGCATGGAGGTTGGTGCGGAACTGGCCGTGCGCGACATCCTGTCCCTTTTGCGGTTTGCAGCGACTCCGGGTGACGACCTGGCTCTGGCGGAAGCAATACGTTCACCCCTGATCGGGATGTCGGAGGCCGATCTGTTCGATATTGCCAGTGTTCGAAAGGGAAGCCTGTGGAAGGAGTTTGCATCGCGACAGAATCGTTTCCCGAATGCCTGTTCGATGCTGGCTGATTGTGTCGAACAGGCTCATCTGCTTCGGCCCTACGATCTTGTCGAGCGGATCCTGAACCGGCATGGAGGAAGGCAACGGATCCTTGCGCGGCTGGGGCCGGAGGCAGAGGACGGCATCGACGAACTGGTCAACGAGGCGCTGAAATATGAACAGTCGGGGCCGCCTTCGTTGTCGGGTTTTCTGAACTGGTTCGAACTCGGGGACGTCGACGTCAAACGACGGACACAGGCTGATCTCGACCAGATCAGGGTGATGACCGTTCATGGCGCCAAGGGACTGGAGGCGCCGTTTGTCATTCTTCCCGATACGGACGCACGACCATCGGGTCGGGGTGGCCAGACTCTCGTCCTCGACGACGGAAGCCTGATCTGGAGGTCGAGGCAGGACGAGGCGATCGAGGCCCAGATGCTGGCCGACAGCACCAACAGGGAATTCGAGGAAAGGGAACGCAACCGGCTGCTCTATGTCGCGATCACGCGTGCGAGCCAGTGGCTGCTGGTTTGCGGCGCCGGAGCGGGCGGGAAGGCGAGAGAGCGAAGTTGGCACGGGCGAATTGAACGGGCGATGGAGAATCTCGATGCCCGGGCCGTCGGATCACCGGTTCGGGACAGTTCCGGCCTGCGGCTTGGCTGCGAAGCCTGGCCGCCTGCAGCCGGAAGTTCCGGACCCGCGAAATCGGAATCCGTCGATGTCGACGCCGTGCCGTCATGGCTGTTTGAACGAGCAAGGCCGGATTGGCCCGGGATGCCGGCGGTGAACCCTTCGAGCCTCGGGGGCGACAAGGTGATAACCTCGCCGGATTCCGGCGACGATTCCCGGGGCGGGGGAATTGAATTCGGGCTTCAGGTCCATGCCCTCCTGGAACATCTGCCCAGGCATCCGAAAGAGGAATGGGAGCGGGTTGCCGAACGCATTCGGCGTGCCGAAGGCTGGTCCGAATTCGAAAGCGCGTACGAGCTTTCCGTCAATATCCTCCTCATGCCCGAACTCGAACACCTGTTCGGCCCGGCAAGCCTTGCGGAAGTGCCGATAGCAGCGGAACTGGACGAGTTGGACGGAAGGCGAATCTACGGAATCATCGACCGCCTGGTCGTGTCGGGTGACAAGGTGCTTGCGGTTGACTACAAGACGAATGCCGATGTGCCGGAGACGGCTGACGACATTCCGGACGGTCTGCTCCGTCAAATGGGCGCATACGCCGCGGCCCTCGAAAAGGTCTATCCGGGGCGCGAAGTCTCCATGGCAATCCTGTGGACCGCGAATGGATCGCTCATGACTTTGGGACGTGAACTGGTCACGCATCACGCCATGAAGGCAACCGCCGAACTGGCGGAAACCGGGATTCGGACGATTCTTCCGGGGGTTCCTGGAACGGGCGACACCCAAGGTACGGCGCAGGCAGGCGAAGACCGGCCATCGGCTTGACCCGGGCCCGGGCACTTTCTACTAGGGGCCGGATCAGCGGGATTCCGGATGGGGAGGAAACAGTGGCAACAGTGGCGGTCACGGACGATCAATTCGATACCGAGGTGCGGCATTCAAGCATCCCGGTCGTGGTGGATTTCTGGGCGGAGTGGTGCGGTCCCTGCAAGCAGATCGGTCCGGCCCTGGAAGAACTGTCCGACGAACTCAAGGGTCGCGTGAAGGTTGTCAAGGTCGATATCGACCAGAATCCGAATTCACCTGCCCGCCTGGGAGTTCGTGGCATTCCTGCCTTGTTCCTGTTCAAGGACGGCGAGGTCGTGTCGAACCTGACCGGCGCGAGACCGAAGGCGGCCATCGCCAACTGGATCGAATCCGGGCTGTAACCAACCCGATTCAGGGAGCGCGCCCTGGAAACGCGTGTTTTCTCGGCTGGTGCGAATCCCGCAAAACGACCGTCATTTCTGCTGGCAACAGGCGAGGCGGCGCTGGTTCCCGAATGATCCTGGCGGCCGGGAGCCACCGGGCCTTCCGTCCGGATAGTTCTCTCCCGACATGAAGTCAGGAGGAACGGGACCGGCACTTGGCCGATGGTGCGTTACGAACGCGCCCGGAGCGTTTCGGGAAACCACGTTGCGGGTTCGGGGTACAGGACCAGGACTCCTACCATGAGGACCTTGACCAGGAACATCGGCATGGCCGTGCGGGAAATATGGCCCATTTCAACAACCACGACGACAAAAATTCCGAACCAGATCATGATGTCAATTCCAAGATCGGCGAAGGCCGCGGTACGTACCATGGTCACGACAACGGCAGAGATTACGTCCAGGAGCATCCCGATGACGATATAGAAAACCATCAATGCAGCGATCAGGATGACTGGCGGCAACCCGAGAATATCGATCCATTCCGCCAACGCTCTGGGCAAGCCGGTGAACCCCATTGACAGGCTGAGGAACGCCGCCCCGTCAGGATGAGCGCGACCTTCGCCGACGTGCGGGTGGCTCGCATACCATGTTGCTGACAACACAGGACCCGGGAAATCCGCATGCCGGGTTCGAAGAGCGGGGAAGGGGAAACAAGGCCAAGGCGTTCTACGTCGGGATCACCCGCGCCCGCGCCGAGGCGGAGCTGGTGACCGGCAACTCGCAGGCGCTGAAAGAGCGGCCGGAAACAGTCATCAGCGCGCTCCTCGCAGCGCTCGAAGGCATCGATGAGAGTGTCCGACCTGACCTTGAACGCGAGCACGGAACGGAAGGAAAGGCATCGCTCGATTGAAAACCACCGAGCCCCGAAGCATCGACGACGCCCCCGTCGGAGAAGCGAATTTAACCGGAGTTGTCCCGAACAAAGGCACCGGAGCCCAGGACGCCGGTGCGCGGAAAGCGCATCGAGATCGACATGGGCTCCTGACCGCGGCCCGTCTGCAGTTTCCATGGGGGAGATCAGCCCGGCTCATTGCCGAATTTGCGGATCATGCGGTCGATCTCATTGAGCGGGAACCTGCCGAGCGTTTTCCGTCGAGCGATACTCTCCTTTCGGGGTTCCTCAAGATCACCGATTAGCAGGATGTTTTCGTCATTCAGTGCGTTGGCTGGTTCTGTGTAGTCAAACCCGAATCCTCCAGTGGCGGGATTTTTCCGGGACGGGTGGTTGTGCCTTCGGGACAGTAAAACAAGTCCCCGGGTCGCATGGTTGTCAACGTCATCCCGGGACGTGCTGGCCGGACTGCCGAAGATTTCCCGGCGGGCTTTTCGGCACCCGGACAGACGGCCCGATCTCGAAGACTGCCGTCGAGAACTTCTGGTTGCGTGTGCGTTTCGATGCTGAACTGAATGACGTGCGGCTTCATGACCTCCGCCATGATATCGAGTTCTTTTTTGTGTTGGGTAGCGGACGTGCCGTGACTGCCGCATGCTTCGCTCCGGCGTCGATATCAACACCATTCGCACCCGGCTTGGTCACGTGTCGCTCACAACCACCAACATCGATCCCGAAATTGATCTCGAGGCGAGGGAAGAGGCGATAAAATCCGCCTTCCCCGGTGATCCCGGAGAGGGAACGCGATCCGACGGCTAATTGTCATCTCGTTCAGTCTCGAGAATGCTCCTTTTTGACAGAGATTTCCGCATGCCACCCGGCATATCGGGCTGCACAACGTGAGGTCAGAAAGGGATGCCGACCCGGGTGTGGCGCGCCGGGGAAGCCGTCCCCGGGTGCCAAGGGTCTATCGCTACGGATATTGCAACCTGTTCAGCGCGATCTGCCCGGAAAGCGGCATGTCGGCCGGCCATGTCTTTGACCGGGCGAACACTGATGAGATGAACCGCCACCTTGTCGACATCGGCAGAGTCGTGCCTCAGGGCCGCCTCGCACTGGTGGTGCTCGACGGCGGCGGCCGGCACCGTTCGAAGAGCCTGGCAATACTGGACAACGTTTCGCTGCCGCGTCTGCCGCCCTACGGTCCGGAACTGAACCCGGTCGAGACCGGGTTCCAGTTTCTCAAGCAAGGCAATTTTGCCAACCAGGTCTTCGCCACGGCCGAGGAGGTAAAGACAGGGTCGAAAAGGTTTGGAACGACTTCACCCACACGCCCGGCCGGATCGTTTCACTCGGCAAGCGAAGCAGGGCAATACCGGTCCGCACACCGCCATTTCAACCCGTCGAGCACGCCCCGCCGGGTGGGAGATTATTTCGTGTCTTTGCGCAACCCTATCCTCGCCGGCGAGCCCGTAATCCAACATGACGGCCCGCACGAAACTCCGATCATCCACAACACAGCTTCGTTTCCGATGAACATGAGGCCGGCAACGACACTCATTGCCAATCCCAGCCATTCGGCCAACAACATCTGTTCCGGTCTCATGGTGAACCTGCCCTTTGGGCGGACCAATAGCGAATCGGCTCGGTTCGTGGCGCCGCTGATGCCCTTCCTGGTGCCCTCAGGTTCCTCGTGTCCGGGTGTGTTTCACCATTTTCGATCATCGCGAAAGTCTGGCATTCGAGCCATTTTCATGAGTTCGCGAGGAGCCAGGCAAATTCGCGTAAGCCGATCACCTCGACCCCTTCGCCCTTGGCGTACCGATCATTGCCTGAATAAACGACGAACGAACGCTCCGGCCCGAGATCTTCCCGCGCGTGGTGGAATCCCTTCTCGAGCCTTGGTGCGAGGCCGCGCTTGATTTCAACTGCCCACAGCTTTCCGCCGGGCATTTCCAGAATGAGGTCGATTTCGGCACCAGCTGCCGTTCGGTAAACCGATGGTTTTACCCTTTCCGGCGCCGCACCGAGCAGGTTTTCGATTACGAATCCCTCCCAGCTCCCGCCAGCAACCGGATGACCCAGCACTGCTTCCCGGTCATCAAGGCCGAGCAGCGCGTGGACGATTCCACTGTCGCGCACGTAAACCTTCGGTGATTTCACGAGGCGCTTGCCGACATTGGCGTGGAAGGGCGACAGCCGCCGCACCAGCAGGAGGTCGACAAGCAGGTCGAGATAACGTGCGATTGTCTTTCCGTCGACTGCAAGGGCGCGCGCGAGTTGAGCGGCGTTGAGTGTACCGCCCTGCACATGGGCCAGCATTGTCCAGAAACGGCGCAGCGTTTCTGCGGGCACGCGTGGCCCGAGCTGTGGAATGTCACGTTCCAGATAAGTGCGGACAAAATTCCCCCTCCAGACCACACTGGCTTCGTCGCTTTCGGCGAGAAAGCTGTCCGGGAACCCGCCTCGAATCCAGAGATCTTCGCGCTTGTCGCCATTGACCTCAAGAACGTTGAATGGTTCCAGCTCGACATAGGCAATGCGACCCGCCAGAGATTCGCCCGACTGCTTGAGCAGATCGATCGACGCAGAACCCAGCAGAAGGAATCGGCCCGCCCGGAAACCGCGGGCGCGTCCCTTGTCAATGAGGCCGCGAAGCGTTTGGAACAGTTCCGGCACGCGGTGCACTTCGTCGAGGATCACCAGCTTGTCTTCGTGCGCGGACAAATATAGGGCGGCATCGCCCAGCTTCTCCCGGTCCGATGCATTCTCGAGGTCGAGATAGACGGCCGGTCGTTTTTGGGCAATGAGCTCGGCCAGCGTGGTCTTGCCCACTTGGCGGGGACCGAGCAGTGCCACGGCCGGGAATTGGGCCAGCCGAGCGTCAACCAGTTGAGATTTTTGCCGCAAAATCATCCTTGCAATCATGGCATGGCTTGCCATGATTGCAAGGATAGATATGCTTGGGCGGTGGTTTTTCGCGGCCGGCACCGGTTGACAAAACGGCCCAGACGGACACTTCGGGCGAAAATTGTCCATTTTCCGTCGGATCGAGATTTCCGTTCGGCGAAACCGTGAACCCGCATGATCACCGCCGGTGATGTCCTTTGCACTCTGCTCGCGCTTAAGCTGTGGGGCGTCGGACGCCTGACCCGGGTCATGGCTGAGATCCTCGATCCGGGTTTCGCCCTCTTTGCCGGTCTCGACGTCATTGCCTAGCGTGCTACGCTCACCGAGCATTCATGCCGGGTGGACCTGCGCTACGGCCCCGCCACGATGGAGCGTTGGCGGGCCGCCGTCCGCGGCTACGGAGTCGACCTCGGCGACGTGACGCAGGATCACGCTCACCAATGTCGAACGCTTTTACAGCAAGCCCCGCGGCGTCGGAAAACCTGGCGCTTGCCGCAAGCCCGTTGCACCGCAGATGAAAGAAGGCGTGCCGTCGGGGCCTGCCGACAAGGCGCTCCACCGGGAGATTTTTCATCGGATCGAGAAACTCTTCGGACGAGCCGCGGTGACGGAACATTCCATACCTGATACGTTGTCAACACTTCAGCGGAACTTCACAGGACCATTTTGATTTCGCGTTCCGGGGCCTGACGTTATGGCAGGCGCAGGTGGCGGAGACGATCCGCGGCGTCTGCGCGCCGGTTTCGACGGTCGTCGCTTGCCGCCCGGGCCTTTCTGAACACGGTTTTCGGGATGTTCGGGCACGGCTGTCCAGTCGCGCCGTCCGACGGGGCGTTTCGCGTGCCCTTCACGCGGTCAGGATCGAAGGATCATTTGCCGGGCGGGTCCAGGCTCAGGTCGAGGGCCTCCTGGGCCCGGGCGGCATAATGCCGGCTGGCCTCGGGCATGTAGCTGAAGCGTCCGTCGCAGCGCACGATGGCGATGGCGGCGTTCGTCAGGCAGGAGAGATTGCGCGGCAGATTGCGGACGTGAGCCCTGCACCGGTCCTCGTCGTAGGTGAAATCGCGTACGTAGTGCACGCGTTTCTCTATGGTCCAGTGGCTGCGCACCAGCTCGAGAAGCTCCTCTGGTCCGGCGCGTTCCGGGCCGAGCGAGGTGAGGCACCAGGTCACCTCGAGGCTGCGTTCGCCGGTCTTGAGGACCTCGCGTTCGCGCTCGACGCGGATGGCCTGACGGCGCCCGTGAAGGGCGGCGTAGCCGTCCCATTCGGCGCCGGTGAGGTCGACGATGTCGCATCGGCGTCGCTCCAGGCGTCCGTGGCCCTTGTCGACGGTCTCGTGCGAGGGCGCGCCGGCGAAGTCGATCGCCTTGAGATCGTCGTGGATGGTCTCCTGGTTGTCCTTCACCGCTGTGACGACGTAGTCGGCGCGGCGTCCGAGAAGGCAGCGCGCGGTCTCGTGCTGGGCGTGCATCGCGTCCAAGGTGACGATGCGGCCTGTGACGTCGAGGCTGCCGGAGAGCGCCCGGACTGCGGGGATCTCGTTGCTCTTGTCCTCGACCTCGACCTGCCGAAGCACCAGGCCGGTCCCGTGTTCGACCGCCGCGACCATCGTCCGCCGCCCGTCCTCGGTCTGCTTCGATGCGCCGCGGATGTCCTTGCCGTCCATGGCGAGCGGCGTGTCGGCACCGGCCTGCTGGGCGATCCACAGGCCGATTGCGTTGTCCAGCGTCTCGGGCGGCAGGTCGGCGAAGATGTTGTGGAAGGTGGTGATCGAGGGCGCGGTGTAGCGTTTCCTGCTCGGGCTGAAGAACGAGTCCACCGTCTCGAGCTGCTCCTGCGAAAGCAGGGCGGCGAACTGGGCGAAGGCGGTCACGCCGCGGTAGCCGGCGAGCCGGGCCGCGACGGCGATCGTCAACACGGTCCTGAGCGGGTAGCGCTTGCCGCGCGCCTTGCGGCACTCGGGCACTTCGCCAAGGCAATCGAACAGGCTGCGCAGCCGGGGCGCGGCCATCGGCTCCGCGTCGTCGTGTTGCTGTGCGTTCCACGCGTCCGGGATCTCGTCCCGGCTCAGCGCACGGGCGGCGCCGTCTGTGAGTTCGTACATGAAGATCTCCTTGGGCTGGCCGTGATGGCGCCAGCGCGCGGCACCGCCGGACTCGCGCGCGAAGCCGCGCGTCAGCCCCAGCGAGCGCCAGTTCGACGCGCGGTAGCAGGCTCCCGTGAACCTCGACACGTCGACGAACGTCTCCGCGAGGAAGGCCGGGTACCCGTGCACGGCCTGGATGTCGGCAGACAGCCGACGCAGGCTCAGGCCCAGCACGCGGGACGCCAGGTTCGGCACCCGTCCGGGGGTGAGGATGACGAAACGGGAGTTGTTGCAGATCAGGTGCAGGCGCCGGAACTGCTGCTCCTGCGACCAGCCGATCCAGCGATCACGTGCGCCCAGCTTGAAAGCACCCGACTGCCAGCCGATCAGCGCGAGCCAGGTCTCGCCGTGTAGCGCGACATGGCGCAGGCCCTTGCCGACGATGCCGTGAAACCGCAGGTAATGATGCTCCTCGACCAGGCGATCCCAGAGCCGGTGCTCACGCCCGCCACGGGTCGGGCGCACCATGACCGCGCGCAGGTCGAAGGACGAATCCGGTGTCGGAAGAATCACCATGGGCAGCAAGTTGCCACATGGAAAACGAAATGGCCAGCCCTGAAATCAACGCGCGTCGGTCACTGGCGGACAATAAAATTGCCCTGCGGAACTTCACAGCCGGACTTCAAATTTTTCTGTTTTCCAACAACGACTTAGTCAGAACCGAACGGGACTCGTACTGGAAACAATTTTTCCGAATTATCTCCAAAATCCGACGATCTCTACGTGAAATGAGTCGTCAGGGGGGATAAATCGTCAACAAATTTTTCAAAATTTGCGGGATTTACATGGGAACATTTGTCCGGAATCACCTCCTTCGTATTCCGCGTAGGTGACTCCAATTCAACGACTTTCCCACCGATGATTCCGTTTTGTTCCGTTTGAAGTCCGCTTAAGTCGGATTGTTCCAGTCATCGAAGAGATTGTCCAAAACCCCGTTGACCGATCCCGCGCCGAGGCCGACAAGACCGCCTCACTGTCCGGGGGCCCGTTTAGCCTCGAGGGCGTTGAAGGAAAACACCGGACACGGCGGCCACCTCTGCACCGATTCAGCAGGACCTTGCCCAGATTGCGGACCGGATCGGGGGCCCGGACGCTCGACAGCCGACTGTCCAGAGAATACGGGCGCTATGTTGATGTCCTGGCGGAGTTCCGGATCCCGTTACGGAACTGAGGCATGCCGAACCGACGCGACCGCATCCAGCACCTTCATGTTGTTGAGCGATTCATGGAGGGACAATGGCAACGCCTTGTCTTTCAGTACTGCTTCCGCGAACGCATCGACCATGAGACGATATTGGTTCACTGGTTCGAACACTTCTTCCCTGCGATTTGAGTCCTTATCACATACTATCACCAGGCCTTCTGCGGCACGTGTTCCGAGCCCTGGGATCAATCCTCGGGGAACTTCTATTGACCCTTGCGAGCCGACAACCTTGTAAGAACCGTTCCCGTCAGCTTCGAAGGATGCTCCTACAAATGCGATGCCTCCACGAAACTCAAGCATTGCTGCAACGCTCATGTCCACACTCATTGTGTCGTCGGTTCGCAACAAACCGGTGACGCGTTCAGGTTCGGATGCGAAACACATCCGTGCAATGCTGACGGAGTAGCAACCCATGTCCAGAAGAGCGCCTCCGCCCAGTTCAGGTTGGAACCGAATGTTGGAACGGTTGGCATCCCGCCGGATATTTACCGAGAGATGAGCGTGGACCTCCCGGACTTCGCCGATTTCTCCCGATTCGATCACTTCCTGAACCCGATGCGTCTGGGGGTGAAAGCGATACATGAAACCTTCCATTAGACGCACGTCTTGGCGTTCGCAAATATCAATTGCGTGCGCAGCCTCAGCAGCATTTGTGGCAAGAGGTTTTTCGCAAAGTATCGCCTTGCCTGCTTCCGCAGAACGCACAATCCACTCGGCGTGGAGAGAATTCGGCAATGGGATGTAGACAGCGTCGACTTCACGGTCGGCTAGAAGTGCATCGTAGTTCCCGTAGACACTCTCGATGCCGACCTCTGCTGCGTAATCCCGAGCCTTGTTCTCGTCACGGCTAGCAATGGCCGCAACACGGCCATGCCGAGACTGCTGTATGGAGGGAGCGACCTGCATTCGGCCGATATCAGCAGTTCCCAAGATTCCCCAATTGAGTTTCGAGGCCACTTCCTCCTCCGCATACTTTCACGACGACACCCCAAGCGATAAACCGGAACTTCTATTCTCACCGGCGCTTAATAGCCGAACGCATCAATGCTCGGAATATACTATAAATTCCGAATACGGTTTCGCAAGACTGCGGGACCGTCAACGGGAAGAGTTTCCGACACACATACCATGGAAGGGTCCGGAATCTCATTCCTGTTTTCTCTGGGTTTTCCAGGGATATCAGGACATCTGCGAAGTACTGATCATCCAGAGTTGAAACACTCGCTGGGCGCATGCCATTCGTTTTCTTGTTTGGGTGGCCCTGGATGGGGCGTTCCAGCAGGACCCCACACGCTATCGCAAGCGCAACACAGGCCAACAGGTCGTTTTCGGTTGGTGGGGCAAAATACCCGATCTGATATCATGTAGGTTCAATTGCGCGCACCTGACACACAGGAGTCTCGGGATGACTTGCTCTCCGGCGAAAGGAACAGTTATACACGGCGGATGCACTGAGGTATGTTGAACTAGGGACGACCCAGAAGGCAAATGCCCACAATTCATGATGTCGCGCGGAGAGCAAGAGTATCTTCCGCGACGGTATCACATGTTATTAACAATTCACGGTATGTCACCCCCCAGACTCGCCGTAGGGTTCTCGACGCTATCGAGACGCTTCAATATCGGCAGAATGCGGTCGCTCGCAGCCTTCGGCGCAATAGAACCGGCACAATAGGCCTAATGATATCGGACATTTCAAATCCATATTTCTCGGACTTGGTGCGCGGTGTCGAGGATGCCGTATATGAAAGGGAGGATAACTGTAACCTCATTCTCTGTAATACCGATGAAAATCCCAAAAAAGAACGCCTCAGCATCGAGATGCTTCTGGAGAAGCGAGTTGACGGCCTGATACTTGCGCCCGTGGGTGGCAACTCCAAACTCTTGCAGGAACTCGCAGATAGCGATTTCCCACTCGTTATGGTTGACCGTTTCTTGCCTGAAGTATCGGCAGATACTGTGGTTGTTAACAATCGCGCGGCAGCGTTCGCTTTGACCGATCACTTGGTTCGTCTAGGCCACCGACGTATCGCGGTTGTCATGGCTGATCTGGCGGCGAGTTCGATTGAGGACCGCGTGGCCGGATACAGGGATGCTCATGACAAAGCTGGATTAAAGCTGGACCAAAATCTAATGGTTCATAGCAGTTCCGATATCGATTCCGCACAGCGCACCGGTGCCGCACTCTTGAAGTCGAAACTTGCGTTGAGTGCTGTTTTCTGCACGAACAACTTCATGACTTTGGGAATGGTACGGGCATTGAACCAACTGGGAAAGCGATGCCCCGAAGATGTTGCGATCGTAGGTTTTGATGACTTCCACCTCGCCGATGCTTTTCGCCCTCCCCTGACCGTGGCTGCACAACCCGCCTACAAGATCGGCCAGGAGGCAGCAAAACTCCTTTTCGACCGTGTGTCCCGAAAGGAAAGCCGGCCGTGTGTCAAAACGACCCTGGAAGTATCGCTGCTTTTTCGGGGATCTTGCGGTTTGAAATTTGACGTTTCCCGAGAATTTTCTCTCGCGCCCGCCGTCTAAGCTCCTGAACTTGAGGGCAACTCAGTATTTTCTCGGGCGGTTGCTGATAGACAATCTGACGTTTTTCACACCGCTCAAACGTGCCGCGCCCACAATGACCAGCGTGCTACCGCAGAGCCAGATAGAATCCGTCAAACCTGAACAGTGCCAGATGTCAGAAACTCTTGCACTTGGGCAACGCCAACTTTCCAGGGAGTTATTCGTCAGTATTTCCACCAAGCATCTCGATAGATCTGTTCACCGAAAAGGCCGACGGGGTGGTGCAGCAAACATTCATGGATGGCAGCAGGTCGGTCTTGATCGCACCTGCGGCATCGTCCCCCATGGCTGGCCAAGGTCGCCATCGCTAACCGCGCCGGTGCCAGCTGTTGTTTCTCAAACTGAGTCGCTGTTCAGCGCGGTAGTTTTCCCGGTTTAGGCTGACATCGGATTTCCTGGAAATCGGAATAACCCGGGAAGCTCTCGCCCCCTTCTTTCCCAAGCAGTATTTTCCGGCGGTCGATCCCGGGTAGGCTGATCGCTGTCTGCCTGTGCTTCGCCGGAAGCGGGTTCCGGGATCTTCCGATTGCCGTTCCGGCGGTTGCCGTCTACTCCTTCGGGTTCAGGTCAGCAAAAGAAGTAGTGGCCCGCGCGGACTGACCTCCGCCGGCCTCCACAACAACGAGAAAATCGTCGCCTGCGGACGTGCCCGATGGAAATGCGAAAACGAAGGGTACAATGTTCTTGAGCAAAATGGCTTCCACCTCGAGCATTCATTCGGCCATGGCAAGAATACTCTGGCCAGCGTGCTCCTTGTGATGAACTTCCTGGCCTTCATGCTCCTCGAAACCTGCGATCTGTTTGAGGCCACGTGGCAGGAGGCCCGCAAGACACCCGGAGCGCGGATCTGCCTCTTCGAGCACATCCGGTCGATCACCGGATATCTTGCCTTCCCGACATGGGAGACCTTGTTCAACACCCTCATCACGGGCATCCCGCAGCCACTACGCGGCTGATCACGTCCCCTCCCGGTTCAGCACGGGAAAATTGCATCCAAACCCGACGTCAAAGGCGAACAATTCCGGAAACTACAGGAGGAAACGCCAATATTAGAATCGCAGATTTTGAACCAAGCGTCTTGACAATTTAGTTGAATCTTACGAGTATATTTTTGTTCGAAGGCGTAATCGTTTACGTAATCGATTTGTGGAAATCTTTCAGAAGGATTCCGCAAAAAATTTGGATTGAAGAGACACAGAAGGAAGTACGCAATGCCAAGAAATTCACAATTCACTCGCCGTGGCGTGTTCATCCGAGGCTGTACACTGGCGATGGGCGTTTCGCTTGCAGGGAGTATGGCCGGAATTTCCGGTGCAGCGCTGGCTTCCGAACATGGCGCCCAAGGAAAAACAGTCGAGTACATCGCATTCGGTTTGCAGTTCGAATATCAGGTTGCGCTGGTATCCGGGATCGAGAAACGCGCAGCCGAGGAAGGAATGGTCCTTAGGGTTATTGACGGAAAAGGAGATCCGAATCTCCAGGTTACCCAGGTGCTTGATGCTGTCACCAAGCAGCCGGATGCACTACTGATTAACCCGGTTGACGCGACACTTCTCGTAGCAGGCGTCAAACGTGCCAACGAAGCCGGTATTCCTGTCTTCATCATGGAAAATCCACCGCCCGAAGGCGAGTATCTCGGGTTCGTCGATTTCGACAATGAGGCTGGTGGTGCAATGGGCGCGGATGAACTGGCCCGCTTGGTTGGAAACGAAGGCGTTGTTCTCGAGACGAGAGGATCTGTCGGTTCGGCACAAGCGCAACTGCGACACAAGGGTTTCAATGACCGCATGGCGGCTGAATATCCGAATATCGAAGTGCGTTCGTTGAACACCGAATGGGTAGCTGATAACGCCTATTCAATGGTGCTTGATGCTTTCACGCGCAATCCCGACATAAAGGGTGTCTTCAGTCACAATGACGAGATGGTTCGAGGTATCGTTTCGGCCCTTAGGCAAATTGGAAAGTTGGTTCCTCCTGGGGAAGAGGGCCATGTAGCGGTGGTCGGATTGGATGGCACACCACTGGGACTTGACCGTATCCGTGAAGGCACCCAGGATGCTTCTGTCGGCCAGGACCCGATTGCCATGGGAAACGCGATCCTAAACCAAATGATCTCGCATTTTGACGGCCAGGAATACGAGCCCTCGGCAGTCACCCTGCCAGTTTTGATCAACGCCGACAACGTGAGTGATCCGGCACATTGGGGTAACTTCTGACAGTTCCGGTCCGCTGTCGTAACTGACGGGCTGTGGATTGAAACTCGTTGCATTCCGGGTGGAAACCAGATCCGGGCCGGTATCGGCCCGGGTCAGTTTCAAGATCGTGATTCCCAAGAGTGAGTTAGCAAGTGGACGGAATGGCAAACCGCAAGTTCACAATTTCTACAACCAGATGCCTTTTCACGCCGAAAGCAATTCTCCCATAACGGTAAGTTTGGCGGCAAACGGTGGCGCGAGCGCCACATGCCCCGCTCGCAGTCTACATAGTCTGCGCTGAATCAAACGCATCCGCATCGCCTAACATCGGAGCCCAGTCCAGGCGCCATTTCGGTTTGAGGACGGGACGCAGGCATCGATGAAGGCAACACCCTCGACACCATCAACGATTCCCGGAAAGATTGTTGCATCCGGTATTTCGCGTTGCTCTCTGGCTGCCTCGATCGCGTCAGCAGCCTCTCTGTAAATGTTTGAAAAACCTTCGAGGTATCCTTCCGGATGACCCGGTGGTATCCGTGAAACCCTGTTTGCTGCATCGACAGGACCGGCACCCATGCGAGTGATCAGTCGCTTAGACTCGCCCCGTGACGTATGCCAAAACTTGTCGGGGGTTTTTTTCCTGCTCCCATTCCAAGCCACCGTGCTCGACATATGCACGAATCTTGAGCGCGTTCTCATTTCCAGGCGCGATCTGACTGCACCACTACCCCTCGCACCAACGACAAAACTAAGGAGGACGTGTGCATTGTCATCCAGGCTTCGGCCGTCCACGAACGCAGTAAGATCCGCTGACAGGCTGTCCAGTTCGAGGCCGGTAACAAAGCGAAGTAGGTTGTAGGCATGGGTCCCGATATCACCTACAGAACCACCCAAAGCTGAGCGCTCCGGATCTGTTCTCCATGCGGCCTGTTTCTGACCGGTCGCCTCGAGTGGCTCTGACAACCAGTCTTGCGGGTATTCGGCATGAACGGCACGGATTCTTCCGAGCAGGCCCTTTGCCACGATATGGCACGCCTGCCGTATCATCGGATAGCCCGTGTAGTTGTGTGTAAGTATGAACAGGACAGAAGACCGCTTCGCTTGTCTTGCCAGTCGTTCGGCGTCCACCAAAGAAGAGGTCAGCGGTTTGTCGCAAATGACATGGATCCCGCGCCGGAGAAATTCCGCCGCAACGGGGTAATGGAGGTTGTTCGGAGTTACCACCGCGACGACCTCGATGCCGGACTTCAGCCGCGCCTACCGAACCGCCATAGACTGGAAGTCATCGTAAAAGCGGTCCGGTGAGAGCCTTAGGTTCTCCCCGGATGCCCGCGACCGTTCTGACGTCGAAGACAAGGCGCCCGCCACGAATTCGTGCCGGTTGTCCAGTCGAGCAGCAATCCTGTGGACTGCACCAATAAACGCGTCTCGGCCACCTCCAACCATGCCAAGCCGAATTCTTCCTCCGACCCGATGCTCCTCCCCCCCCCCCCCCCTTAACCGCCATTCCTGCACCCGACTTCTTTCCGTTTCATTTTTCCGGCAACTCGTCCCCGACAGGCACGCCAGTAGGGAGTTCAAATTCCCAGCATCCGTTTATTTGCTGCATCGTCGGTACCAGCTCCTTAAGTCGTCAAACGCCTTGTCTGGAACACGTATGATGTGATCGCGAACAAATTCGGCCCCTTCCCGAGCACCGGCTTCCGGGTGTTTCAGGCAACACTCCCACTCGACGACGGCCCAACCATCAAAATCAACCTGTCCGTCGCCGGGCAAACAAACCGTCCAGCCCGGCGACCCCAATTCTGATAACCGCCATACACGCCCTGTCGTCCGTTCGGTTCAAATTCTGCATCCTTGACGTGGAACATCCGAATCCCGTCCGCGTAGATGTCGAGGTGGTCGACGAAATCGAGACATTGCAGCACAAAACGCGAAGGGTCGTAGAGCATGTTCGCACGTGCGTGCCCGCCGGTTCGGTCCAAGAACATTTCGAATGTCACTCCATCGTGGAGGTCCTCGCCTGGGTGGATTTCGTAGCAGATGTCCTCGCCACAGTTGTCGGCATGATCAAGAATCGGCTTCCACAGAGCGGCGAGTTCGTCGAATGCAGTTTCAATCAGCCCGGATGGTCGTTGCGGCCAAGGGTAGACGTAGGGTCAAGCGAGAGCCCCTGAAAACGTTGCTTGTGCACAGTGCCCCATGTTGGATGATGCCGACAATGCCATCGTGAGTTGTTCAACGGCTCATTGCTGGCGTGCCCGGGGATTGCCTCTCACACCAGGTGCGGCAAATCCATAGAATGCGACGTCATGTGCCGGATGAACGGCTACAAGCTGTCCTTGAAGGTGGGTGGATAATTCAGTGACTCTCACTCCATTCTCTTCTGCCACGCCCTTGAACTCGTCGCAGTAGTCCATTGAACCAGCAGCGGCCTCAAGATCAATTAGTCGCCTGTCCCAGCTCGGAACCTGAACCCCGCAGTATCCGCACTCGGCAGCCCAACGAATTCTGCCAAGAAAAGTGCTGGTCCCTTGATAGTCGTCATGACGTTTCCTCCTTTCCTAAATTCCGCGACAGCTGCTGTCGTCAACAAGGAAGTTGACCGACACAAGATCGTTCCGGCGCACGTTGCCCAATTTGTTGATCCTTTTGATCAACGTGCAACTGGTGAACCTGGCAACCGAAGAGAAAGTGCTGGAATGTCTTTCCGCCGAACGCCGCCCCCAACACATCGGTTTCACCGGGACATTCGGCCTGCGCCAGCAGCGTTAGTTCACGGCGCAAAAAAATGCACACTGATTGGATATTAAGCAACGATCCGGTTGTTCTCGAGCTGCCCGAATTTGCGACAGGAATCGCCGTCAAGTTTCGCAGGAATCGCCGTCAAATTCGTAGGAATCTGTAGATGGAGGAAGACATCGATTACATTTGTGGAATTTTCAATCAATGTGTGCCGTTTTCAGGTGTTCGATCTAGACCAATGTGATTAGACTCTTTCGGAAAAAGGACGGCATGCCTTCTGTTCCCGGCGGGGCTGGACGCGAACTCAAATGTGCCGGCGACCCGTACCGTCAAAATGCCGAAAAGGGAGGGTCACTTGAAACTAGCATTCAACACTTGGGTCTATTCGAGTTTTCCAGTATGGGTTCCCGCTTACCCTTTGGAAGATGTCATCAGGCGACTCGCGCGCATCGGATATGACGGAATCGAAATCGGTGCCGCGGCACCACACGCATATCCCGATTACCTGACGCCGCCTCGACGCAGAGAGATCAAGACAGTCCTGGATGACTCCGGACTGGCTTTGGCCAGTATGCTGCCGGCTCCGGGCGGCGGTGCTGGCTTTAATGTGGCTTCGGCAAATCCATTGGAGCGTGCAGCCGCCGTGGACCAATACAAGAAGGTTGCAGATCTGTGTGCCGAATGGGGTGGAAATATCCTGCTCTACGTTGCCGGGTGGCAAGTTTTCGGAACAACGCGACAGGACGCATGGAAATGGAGCGTTCAGTCATTGGAAGAAGTGGCGGGTCATGCGGCAGAACTTGGCCTGACCGTCGCGGTCGAACCGACGTCCGCGGACAGCAATCTTGTCGACAGTTGCGACGATGTCCTGGAAATGATGGCAGACGTAGACAGGGGTAATGTCAAGGCAATGTTTGATACGTACCACACTCTGTACCGGAATGAAGTGCCAACCGACTATGTCTACAGGTTGAGAGAAAACCTGGCCCACATACATCTTGCCGATATCGATCGCAATCCTCCGGGAAGCGGGGTGGTCGACTATGTGTCACTGATCGAGTCATTGCGAGATATTGAGTTTGACGGATACATGACAATGGAAATCGGTTTTTCACGCAGGAACGTCGAACCGGACGACATGGCCAGGCGGGCTTACGACTACTTGAAAACACTCCTTTGACAATCGGGAATAAACGGTGTGGGGACTCTGCAAGCAACCTAACCGGATAAACGGTCGACCGTCCGAGGATGCTACTGTTCGTTTGCAGGTTCTCCCTTGTCCAAAATAGTACGTCGCAACAAACCAGCTTCGACATACTTGCGACGCGCCACATCCAGCGCCGCCGCGGCTGCAATCACGACCCCGCTAACGACCAGATCGTAGTTTGGCGGGACGTTCAAGAGGTTAACCGCATTTTGCACCAAGCCGAGAAGCAACACGCCGAGCAAAACCCCCACAATCTTGCCCTCTCCGCCAAATAGACTGACGCCTCCGATGACCACAGCGGAAATCACGGTAAGTTCCATGCCGAATGCGGCGGTTGCCGCTCCCGCCTCCAGCCGGGCAGTAATCATCAGACCGCCTATTGCGGCGGTCAGTCCAGAGATTACAAACGCAATTACGGTAACGCGGTCAGTTCGGATTCCGGCCAGGCGGGCCGCAACCGGATTCCCTCCAGTCGCGTACACCGAACGGCCAAAACTTGTGCGCGTCAGAACGAAATGCGCCAGTACTGCCAATGCTAGGGTGAATAGGATCACCACAGGAATTCCGAAAAGCCTCGCTGCCTGAACTTCGATGAAGACCTTCGGCACGGGCGCGATATTGCGCCCCCCTGAGTATAGGAAAGCCGCACCGCGAGCGATGCTCATCATCGCCAGGGTGGCGATAAGCGGAGGAATCCGCAGGACTGTCGCGCAAAGGCCGTTGATGAGGCCGATGCCGGCACCGGTCAACAGCGTTGCAAAAATTGCAAGTGGTACGGGAAGCCCGTTTTGCAGGCTCAGTCCGACTGCAAGGACGGACGACAAAGCCAACACGGCACCAACTGACAGATCGATACCTGCCACGAGGATCACGAACGCTTGCCCGATTGCGACCACCGCGACAATTGTCGCCGTAAAGAGGAGGTTTTCGATATTGATTATCGTGAAGAAGACCGGAGATGCGAAACTGAGCACGACACTGCAGACTACGATTACGGTCAGAAGGCCAAGGCTCTGGACTACTTCGAGCAGTGTGGTGCTTCCCCCGAGCGTGAAGCTGTTTCCGAGTTTCTCAAGTGGCGGGCGTGCAGCTTTATCCGTCTTCATGTTCATGGTTCTGGCCTCTTCAACCCGTAGTGGCGTAATGCATGATGCTCTCGGGAGATTTTTCGGCGCGATCAAGTTCACCAACGATTCGGCCGGAACGCATGATCAGGACACGGTCACTGAAACTTACGACTTCCGGCAATTCCGAACTGATCAGGAGAATTGCGACACCTTGTTCTGCAAGATCGACGATGATGTCTCCAATTTCCGCCTTTGCACCAACATCTATTCCTTTTGTTGGTTCATCAAGGATCAACAACGTTGGTTTGCGGGCAAGCCAACGCGCGACGATTGCCTTTTGCTGGTTGCCGCCGGATAACGTGGAAACCTGTGATTTGCTTGACGGCATGCGGATCGACAACGATTTGCGCGCGTTTTCCACGATGCGGTCTTCCGTCGTGAGAGAAATGACGCCCTTGGGGGCAATCTGATCGAATACGGCGAGGGTAATGTTATTTGCGGCACTCAATTGTCCGACAAGTCCCTGTCCGCGGCGGTCTTCCGGTATCAGGGCCAATCCCATCCGGATCGCCGCATTGATGTCGCGCTGCGGAAGGCCAATTCCATTGATCAGAACTTCACCGGAGTCGTAACCGGAAAATCCGAAAATGCAGTTTGCCAATTCGGTACGCCCGGCACCCACAAGACCCGCTAGCGTGACTATTTCACCCCTACGAACGCTAAAACTCACGTCTTTGATCGCGTTTGTTCGGGAAAGTCCTCGTACTTCCAGGACAGGGTCGCCGATGGAGCGCTCTGGAATTATCGTTTCACGTACGTTTCTTCCAACCATCATTTGGATGACTTTCGTTTGATCGAGATCGGCGACTGGCGCGCTCCCGACCAGTTTTCCATCGCGCAATACCGTTATGCGGTCTGCAATACGGAAGACCTCTTCAAGCCAATGGGATACGAACACAACACCCATTCCCTGACGCTTGAGGTTTTCGATCACGTCAAATAGCCGGTCGATTTCGGGGCCAGACAGGGAGGTCGTGGGCTCATCCATGATCAAGATGCGGGATTTCTCGGCGAGCGCGCGCGCCACTTCAACGAGTTGGCCTTCCGCAGGCGACAGTCTGCGTGCAGGCGTGTCTGGCGAGAGTTCCGGCGCGACTAAGGCCAACGCCTCGTGCGATCGCTCCAGAATGGCTGTCTTTGAAATGACTCCAAATCTTGTGGGCCAGCGGCCGAGTACAATGTTCTCCGCCACGGACATGCCCGGCACAAGGTTATGATCCTGGTGAATAGTTGCAATCCCAGCTTGGTGCGCAGACGTCGGACTCGCCACAAGCTGTTTTTCGCCGACAACGATGTTTCCTTGATCGGGCGCATAAATTCCAGCCATGAGCTTTATGAGAGTCGACTTTCCGGCACCGTTCTCGCCGACCAGCGCATTTACCTCGCCGGAGCAAACTTCAAAGTCGACGTCATTCAGTGCCACCACTCCCGGGAACGACTTGGAGACGGCCGAAACCGATGCCAGAGCTTCTGGATTACTTCGCGCACGCTCTCTTGATCCTTCGCTGGAACTGGATACAGGCCCGCGTGCCATTGAATTACTCTCCCTCAGGTAGGCGCCGGTTCAGCCATGCGCGGCCAACTGTAATTTGAAGAAGCCTTATTCAAATCGATCTGGCGAGCAGAAAAGCTTCAAATATCGCGCTTTGAATGAGTCCTGGTGCAACACAATCACCAACACGTTCGATCCGCACATCTCGGAATTCATCGTCTCTGCGCAGCTTCAGGAAGAGGTCTTCGCGTGAACGACGACCGATCACCGGCACGACCCAGTCAACGTCTTCGATCCATTCGTCATCGCCAGGCATCAGGACATATTGACCCCAGCCGTAAGAATCGGCGGGGCTGTACGTCGCCGACAGCGCGACACGGTTTTCGCCGATTTCAACAAGTTGGTATCCCGTCCTTAGCCGAATCCCCTTAACTGCGGCACGCCGATAAAACAGAGACCGTGTTCCGCTCTCGAGTTCCGCCCCGGCCATCATCCCCCCAGACACCAGCTCCACCTGGCAACCGCGGTCCGCGAGGTATTCTGCGGTTCCGGCCGCTTCCCAATGACCGTTTCCGTCGATCACAAGGACCTTTCCGTAAACGTCAACGCGGTCAGACATGACCTGCTCTGAGGAAACTACGAAGTCGCGATCCAGACCCGGCAGGTCCGGTTCGACCTGTCGGCCTAGTTCCCGTGCCAGTTTTACATCGGAATCCGGAATGTTCGGAAGATTTGGCTCAGACCCGGTTGCGACCACGATCGTGTCCGGCTGAAGGTCGTGTAGCATTGCCTCGGTTGCGGTGTCACCAAGTCGCAAATTTACGCCGTGCTCGTTCAAGGCAGCTTCAAGATAAACGATGACTTCGCCGACCATGTCATGTGTCGGCTGTTTCTCGGCGAGTTTGATTTGACCCCCGAGTGACCGTTCCCGCTCGATTAAGGTGACGTCATGTCCTCGTTTGGCTGAAATTTCCGCCACTTTCATCCCTGCAGGGCCACCTCCAACCACGATTATTCGCCGTATACTATCCGCGCGGTTAACCAGGCGTTCATTTACCTTCCGTTCCCGACCTGCTCCCGGATTCTGGATACAGCGAACCCCTTTTTCTTGATTGACTTGGAAAAGACAGGCTTCGTTGCAGGATATGCATCGTCGGACAAGATCTGCGCGCCCCGCCTTCACTTTGTTCGGAGTCTCCGGGTCAGTAATGAGCTGCCTGGCCATTCCGATCAGATCAGCCTGATCCTTGGCCAGCATTTCCTCTGCCATCTGGAGCGGCCGGATTCGACCGAAAGCGATAACGGGTATGCGGCTCGATTCCTTCAAAGCAACATTGAGTTTGCGGAACTCTTCCGACGGTATGCCGGCGGGCGGAATTTCCATCCAATAACTCGAAAAAGAGCCCGCATCGGAATTAAAGTAGTCTACCAAGCCACTCGTTTGAAGAAACTCGGCCATCTTGAGACCATAATCGATGTCATACCCGAATGGTGTGAATTCGTGCACGCATAGCCGGACTCCAAGTGGAACCGCTTCGCCCGTGGCGCGCTTTATGGCTTCAAGGACCTCTACGGACAGGCGCATGCGGTTTTCGAATGTCCCGCCATAGCTGTCCGTGCGACGATTGAAAAACGGTGACGCGAACGACCTCAAAAGGCCGTCGTGGGCGATCTTGACTTCTATACCGTCGAATCCTCCTTCAACCGCATTCCGCGCACTTGTCGCGAAACCATCTATGGTATCGCGGATATCCTCCGCATCCATTGCCTTTGTGTTAAAATGGCTTGACGGCTCGGGCATCTGTGTGGGTGCCCAGAGACGACGCGGAGGCTGTTCAAGCGATGTATGGCCACCGTGCGTCAACTGGCTGAAAATTCGCGTTCCGTGCGAATGAACCGCCTCGGTTATTTTGGCAAACATGGGAATTACTTTCCGATCCCATGCGTCCACGAATCGTCGAGACATCTTTCCAGACGGGTGAACCGCCTGGCTTTCGAAGATTATCAGTCCGACCCCGCCCCGTGCCCGTTCTTCATGATAGGCAAGATGTGCATCAGACGGCTTTCCGGTAAGTTCCCCTAATGCCGTAAAATGTGGTTGAAAAACAAATCGATTCCGAAGGCGGATATCGCGGATTTGAAATGGACTGAGGAGCGTTGGGAACTGTCCGGCGCCCGGATGACTTGCCTGAAACGCAGCGTCAAGCTCCGAATCCAGACGTTGACTCCCCTTTGAGTTTTTCATGCCATTTTGTACTTCGCTTTTGCGTGCCTTTTAAAAAGTCAAGCTGCTATAATCGTTTACGTAAACGATTATAGATCAAGCGAATATACTGTCAATGACTAGGGGTCCGGAAGGCGTGATTCCGGTATGGCGCTCTCTTTCGGGGTTTGACGCTGTAAAAGCGAATCACACGGCGAGGACCACCAAGGCTTAGTTTCCGTTGGCAGGTGTGGGCGGCTTCCGTTGCTGCGAACTCCTGACTAGCGCGGACCATGCCGTTCACACCAGCCCGAAGAAAGCCAGGAGCTGTTTCACACCAAGGGTGCGTGAAATGGACGCTGGCGATGTTGTTTCTAACTCCGCCCTTGGCTCGGTCAGCCTGGGCAGGCATTTGGTGTCGCCTTGTAAGTTCGATCGGGCATGGGTTTTGGTGCGGAGTGTAGGCAGTTGCCGCGCTTTCGGTCGCCAAAAGCGTCGTAAACACCCGCCCCGCGTCACACTCTTTTGTTGACATGGACCAGATAACGGACCATTTATGGTTAATCAGGGAACAGGAGACAATCATGAAAGTTGCATTGACGGACGCCAAGGCGCAACTGACCGAACTCGTGCGCCGGGCGGAGGCGGGTGATGACATCGTACTGACAAGACACGGACACCCGGTAGTGCGCCTGGCACCGATCAAGCATCGCCAGAGCCTGAAGCAACGCCGCCACATTCTCAATGACCTTCGTGCCCTAGGCGCGAAAAACGCCAAACCTGGACCTGAAGCGGCGCGGTCTCAAGACTTCCTCTACAACTATTTGGGCCACCCTGAATGATCGTTGTTGATACGTCTGCCCTGATGGCAGTGCTGCTAAACGAGCCTGTGGCGGATGAATGTTCGGAAATCTTGATTGGCCAAGACATGTTGGTGATGTCGGCCGGAACGCTGGCCGAGGCGCTTGTCGTTGCCGACCAACGCGGCTTAGGGTCGGAAATGCGGGCGTTGGTGGAAGGGTTGGATGTTGAAATCGTTGCCGTGACAAAACGCGTCGCCGAACTCGTATCTGAAGCCTATGTCCGATGGGGCAAGGGCGCCCATCCTGCCGGTCTCAATTTTGGCGATTGTTTCGCCTATGCTCTCGCAAAGTCGGAGGCCCATCCCTTGCTTTTTGTCGGGAATGATTTTGAAAAAACTGATGTTTCTCGCGCAACTTTGGGAGAGATAGTTACGCAATTGGAGACGGGCGAAAAAACTTTCTGACTTTCTTCGGTGGCAGCGCTGGCGGTTGCGTTGGCGTCGGTAGTTCGAGGCGAAGACAACACTTTCCGCGTCACGCTGATTACCGGTTTAATCCAAGCACACTTCCGGCCTCGAAGAGTTCGTAGCCAAACTCACCGAAAGTACCCAGGGCATCCTTGATTCGCAGGTTTTACCGCCGGGCCAACTTTTTAGGGTCAGTGCCACTGAGGGGCCGAAAGCCCACAAAATGCTGCTCAAACACCTGCGACGAAAGAATCGGGTCCTGTTGCGCGAGAAGAAGGGGTCGACATCGAGAACCTTGACCTGCTCAGTCCAACGCGCAACCGGCGTCTCGCCCGCTCGATCATGGATGGCGGTTTCTTCAAATTTCGCTGCCCGCTTGAGTACAAGGTCGGGATGTATGGCGCGACAATCGTGATCGCAGACAGGTCGCTTTCTTCAAACAAGACTTGCTTTTGCTGTGCTTCGCTCACGGCCGAACCGGGGCTGTCGCAGCTAACTTCAAATGCAACGAATGAAAATACGAGGCAGTGTGCGACGCCAACGCGGCCCGTATTCTCCAGCATCTGGCCGCAAGCTCCTAAGTGTCAGCCTTTCGTGAGGCGTTAAACGGGCCTCTGCGAAGCAGGAACCGAACAGCATTGTTGCTATTGATGAGCCGCAGGCAGATGTGGACAAGATTTAACGTGTGGTTCGTTGAGATGCCGGCCCTGCCCGTTGATCAGGGCAACCATGTGCCAGTCTGGAAAAAAAGCCATTGCTCCCTGGCGGGTGCTTCACGCGCTGCCGAGAACCGGCGAAGCCAGGACTTTGCCGGTCGCCGCGTCGGCGATGCCCAGATCAGTAAGATGGGGCCCGGGATTGCAGGCGAGCGATGCACCAAAACAGGCTTTAAATACGCGGTAAGGCGGCTTCCAGGCCGCGATCTCGTCCATGGCTTCTTTCACGTCCATGAATGCGTTTGCCACCTCCGGCAGCGGTCGACCGGAAATCAGGCCTGCGATGGGCAGCGGCAGAATCGCCCTGACTTCGCCGTCAGCGACGGCGGCCAGGCCACCGCCTGCTGCGCGTACGGCATTGGCTGCAATCGCCATGTCGGTTGCATTGGACCCGAAGACCGTCAGATTGTGGGAATCATGAGAAACCGTGGTGCAGAATGCACCACGCCACGCGCCCCAGCCACGCAGGAATGCTATGCTGGGCGAAGTTCCTGCGCCATGACGATTGACGACCGCCATGCTGATCGATCCCTCCGGCGGACGCACGTAGCCGTCCGCTACCGAGGCCACAGCCTCTCCCCATCGCGTAAAACGTGGCTCATCGATTGTGGCGATACGGACCGGACCCGGTCCGGACTGGACGAGAAAGTCCTCGGGGCTGAATGATCGCAGGCCGAGTCCACGTGCCAGTTGATCGCCGGACTGATCGGGCCAGCCGTGCCGGACGCAAACCTCGACTCCATTGAAGATTACCGTTTCGGTCCGGTAATTGCGCAGGTCCGAGAATACGGCAAGATCGGCCCGCCGGCCCGGCGCCACGGCGCCGAGATCATGGCGACCGAGCCGAAACGCCGCATTCAGCGTGGCAGCCCGAAGTGCATCGATGGCTGGCATGCCATAGCGCGTAATGCGGCGTAGTACATCGTCGACACCGCCCGCGTTCCACAGGTCGTCCGGGAACACGTCGTCTGTGCAGAGGCTTAGGGTCTGGGGCATCTGGGGATATGCCGCAATGGCCTCGACAAAGTCAGGAAGAAGGTGGTCGTGTGAACCCCGGAGTTCGATGAACAGTCCAGCTTCGAGCTTGTTCCCGAGATCTTCTGCCGACGTAATCTCGTGATCCGAAGAGATCCCGGCCGCAGCGTAGGCATTGAGGTCCGGACCTGACAGTCCGCGCGCGTGGCCGAAGACCGGCATGCCGGAGGCCAGGCCTTCCTGGACGATTTTCGTCATGCGGGGCTTGCGCTCAATGACGCCGTGCATGTCCATGACCTCCGCGAGGCCCTGGATGTCCGGCCATGCGAGCACATCCCGCAGCGTGCCGGCATCGAGGTCTGCCCCCGAAGTCTCGAGGCCCGGGGCCGACGGCACGCAGGACGGTGCAAGCGTGAGAACTCTGAGCGGTGCGTCGCCCGCCTGCTCGACGGCCCACCTCAGGCCGTCGACGCCGCAGACATTCCCGAATTCATGGGGGTCCCATACAACAGTGGTCACGCCCCGAGCCAGCACCGCCTCACCGTAAGTCCGTGGCGTGACCATGGAGCTCTCGATGTGAAGGTGGACGTCGATCAGGCCGGGCGCGACGACCTTGCCGGCGGCATTGAGCATTGCGCGCGCGTCGCGTCGCGCCCCAGGCGGATGAACGCTCGCGATCAGGGGTCCGGCGATCCCGACATCCGCTGGCCGAACTTGCCCGGTAATCACGTCGGCGATGCATCCCCCGTGGAGCAATAGGTCAAACGGCTCCTTACCCCTTGCCGCGTCAATGGCCTTTGCGCGGACATCGCCCGCATTGAGGTCTTGCGGTTCTTCCGGCCTCATCCTTCCCACTTTCCCAACAAGGCGTCCATGCAGGCCTGCTTCACTGCCGCGTGCCGGGGATCGGTCACGACCTTTGCATTGCACGCCTCGCCTGCGGCCCGGAAATCCACGACAGTCCGGCCACGCTCTGAACCGGAAAGCACAACATCGACACGAGCATCGCTGATGCTGAAAAATTCCGGCAGGGCCAGAACGGTGGCCGCGTCCGGATCGTAGATTGCCATCGAATCGCGCCCACGTTCCAGAGCGATATCGAGATATCCGCCCACCAGGTCCCCGAGCAGGACGGCATTCCTCCCGCGCTTGCGGAAGAGAGGCCGCAGGTCTGCCTCGTCGAAACGCACCTTGCGGCCAGTTTCGAGTTCAACCATGGTGATCGGTACGCACCGCGCGAGAAGTGCCGCGAGCGCCTCCGGATCGGCGCAGGCATTGAATTCCGCCGCGGGCGTATGGTTGCCTGAAATGATTCCGCCTTCCGTCCAGACGACGCGCTCGATCAGGTCGGGCCTCACGATCGCCAGGGTCTCAATGTTTGTGAGCGGTCCAAACGCCAGTATCCGTCTCTGCGAGCCTGCCTGGAACCAGTCGACCATCGCCTTGAATGCACCTGCCTGGCCATCTGTGCCGACTGTCTCGGGAAGCCGCCGTCCACTGCTTCGCTTTCGCCCGTGCCGAGGACGCGCTCTGCCGTTTCCGCGGTACCGAACTGCGAGTAGACGGCGCCTTCGAAGATCTGGAAATCCCGGTCGAAAGCCACCGATGCGGCGTTCGCGTTTCTGGAAACGCACGATATTGACGAGTTTCCGAAGACCAGCGACAAGCCATCGATATTCATCCCGTGCGCACGTGCCACCAGGATGCCCCAGAGGTCGTCGAAGCCGGCGTCACTGTCGATCCAGAATTTCACCTGCCGATTTCGGGCAACGGCAGTCTTCCCGAGGGACAGATCGAACGAAACCGTTCCGGCGATCGGATGCGCTGGCACATCAGCCGGAACCTGTCCTGCGATCCTGCCGAGCGCGGTTTCCACAACGTATTTCCGGCGCTGGCACTCGCCTTTGGTCGATCGGTGGCCTCAGACAGCCTCCCTCGGACTATCGGGATGTGTGAAGACGACCACGATGCGCGCCGCGGCCGGACTCCGGGGCCGGAAAGAAACAACGGCACAGAGGCTTGGTTGACGTTTGTAAGGAACCCCAGGACAAACGCGGCCAGTTCGTTGCTTCTGAACCCTAAGGCGGCACGTTGGAGAATTCCGGCTCAGGCACACCGGAGTGCCGGTTCAACTGAACCGTGCCGGCGAGAAGGCCGAAAGATCTTCATTCGGCGTGTTGCCCGACACGATTCCCGCGAGCCATTTTCCGGTCCTCGGTCCCGACGTCAGGCCGACGTGTTGATGACCGAAGCCGGCAAGAACACGTCCATTGCCGCTGATGGCTCCGATTACCGGGAGCGAGTCCGTTGTAGAGGGCCGGTGGCCCATCCAGGTCTGAAGCCGGTCGTAGGTCAGGTCCGGGAAGTGCCCCTGGACTCCGCGAATGATCAGGTCGATCGGAGCAGAAGACGGCGGCGTTTCGAGGCCGCCGAATTCGACCAGTCCGGCGCATCGTAACCGGTTTTCCATCGGAGTTAGAACGGCCTTGAGCGACGCCACCAAGACGGGAGCACGCAAACGGATCGACGGGTTGTGGAATTCCACATGGTAACCTCGCTCCGATTCCATCGGGACTTTCAGCCCCAGTCCGGCGATCAGGCGTTTCGACCAGATACCGGCCGTTATGATGGCGCGGTCCGCTGAAATCTCTCCATCGGAGGTTTCAACCACCGCGTCCTCGGTGACACGATGTACATCGGCAATTCTGATTTCGCCCCCAATCTCCTCGACGTGTCTGGCAAGGGCGCCCACGTATTCGCCCGGGTCGGTGATGAATCCGTGGTCAAGGCAACGAACGGCGAAACCGAAACGTCCGGCAAGAGCAGGATCGTATTCGGCGACACGGTCTTCATCCATTTCCTCGAAGCGAATCCCATGTCTTCGCCGAAGTTCCCACCCCGACCTGTCGGCTTCATAGGCACCACGGTCGGTATAGGCGAAGAGAAAGTCACTTTTCTCGACGAAACGCTCGGCCCCGGTTCCCGCCGCAAGCACGAGATGCTGATCGGGGCTGTCCCTCAGCAGTTCAGCCAGGGCGGCGGAAATCCGTTCTACCGGGGCGCGGCGACCGTTTGCGAGATAGGGCAGGAGAAAGACGAGCAACCGGGGAAGATACGACCAGCGCAGGAACAGCGGTTGATTCCGGTCCAATAGCAGTCTGGGGATTTTCGGAATCAGCCCCGGAATGGGAATCGGCACGACCGATCCGGCGGCGAGAACGCCAGCATTCCCGTGGGATGCGCCGGCGGCCGGTCCGACACGGTCGATCAGCGTGACCTGATGGCCCTCGCGCTGCAGCCATATGGCGGTAGAGACGCCGACGATTCCGGCGCCTACGACAGCAACGTGCATGGGAATCTCCGAATGGCCCGGCGCCCTTGAAGTCGAGATTCTCGATCATGGCCTTCTCGTTTCGGCAGCGAATCTAACCAAATCCACGTGCCAATCAACACGAATCCGGCCGTCGCGGGTGTCCCGGGCGGGCACGGCAGATGTTGTGTTCGAACCGGTTGCCAATTCGGGAATGTGAACCGGATGTTGTTCCCAGGCCGGTCATGCACCATCCATTCGCTGACCGGTGCGGCAGGGTCCCAAGCGGTTGGGTGATCAGGCCGCCATGTGTCGGTCTCCCGCGTTCATGCGGGGCCACCAGTGTTCGCTCGATGCCACCGGGATTAACGGCCGACAAGACGCGAATCCCGTAGCAGTCGTGACGGCCGCATGGTCGCTGCGGGTAAAATCTGGCAGCATGATACGCGTGGCGAAGCCGGAATGGGCGCCAATCGCGATACTGGAGCCTTGCCTTTCGCTTCCCGCGCAACCGACCGGATCCCGTCGGTATCCGGTGAGTCGAACCCTGGTCAATCGCGCCAGTCGGTTCCGAAATTCCGGCGGCTCAGTCGAAGATGCTGGTTGCCAGTCCGGTCTCCAGCAATTCCTCCTTGACGAGGACATAGATGCTGTCGGGTGGCGTGTTGAGCGAGTAGAGCATGAGGCTGGGGGAAATTCCCATTTCCAGGAGATATTCCATCGTCCTTCCCTGTCCATGCTGGATACCCTCCACGGCCAGAAATACAGGCATGTAGGCTGGCGTGTCGTAATAGTGCTGGTGCATCCCGACAGCGCCCCTGCTTGAAACTTCCCGAAGCACGCCTCCCGCGAGAATGTAAGGGCAGGCCGAAAGGCAGGCGGTTCCGGAATGGACGATTGTCGTAGCCTTGTTTTCACGGAGCAACCGCCCAATGGCAAGCGCCTCGGTTACCGCACCGCCCGGGCTGTTCAATACCACTGGCAATGTCAGTTCGCCGAGGTTTGACAGAAAGGCTGAGAACCTTTCAGCGTCGCCCGGTTCGATCGGACCGTTGATCAGGAGGAAATCGGCACCGGTACCTTCCGAAACCTTGAATTCAAGTCGGGGCGGCAGATCTTGCGGCAGTCGAACCTCGTCGGGCAGGCTGGAGGGGCGCGTGAAGTTGGGTCGGATCAGGAAAGGCTCGTAGCGTCTCAACTGGTCGCCGGGCGAAACGGGACCGTTCGGGAGGTCTTCGTCCTGTATCAGTCCGGTAATCCAGCGCGCATCAATGTCGCTTGCCACGAGAAGCGCGGCGATCGCGAACTGCGTCGCGAGAATGATCGTCAGCCCGCGCCGCAAGGAGACACCGCGCAGGAGACTCAAGGGTCCCGGCACTATTCTGATGCGTCCTGTTTCGGCGGTGCAGTTTCGTCGGGTTCGGTCACGTTCCGGCGGCGGACCTCGGCGTCAACCGCACCCATCGATGTCTCGATGTCACGCATCGCGTTCATTGCAGTCTTGAGGTCGGAGAGCGTCAGCGACTCTTCGACCCCGATCCCGTCACGGCCGCTTCGGATCGCTGCGTGGGTAATCGCGAGCACAAACACCAGGATCGCAGGCAACAGGTCAATCGCGATTGCTCCGGCCCAAGAAGGTACGAAATTCTCCGCGTAACGGATCACTGCATCGGCGCTGGAGATCGGGTTGTAAGCCGTCTCGATCGGCAATTCTAGCGAGAGAACCTCGTCGGCGGCGCTGCGCAATGTCTGGCTTCGTTGATCAAGAGCGTCGAGAATGGAGGCAATGGTCGAGGATTGCGCGTCGCGGATTTCGGCGCTGCGGCCATCAAGTTCCGGAAGCACGACCGAAGCGGGCAAGTCCTTTGCTGCCCTTGCAACCAACGGAGCCACGGAATACTGGTTGAGGTTGGAAATCACACCCGCCAACCGCACGCTCTCCTCGGAGAACACGACTGACCTCTGTTCCACTGGCCCCGGCGCCACGGTCAGGGCGCGCATGCGGCCAAGGATAGAGTTTCCGTCGTCGTAAGCCGACTCGATCAGCGGCTGTTGTTCGGCGATCTGATCCTCAAGGTTGCGGAGTTCCTCGGTTTTCTGGGTCAGGACCCGGAATACCGTGCCCTCGCCCGCCGTACCAGATAGTTGGCCCGACCGTTCCTGCACGGCGAGTGCCTCAAAACTCTCGCGCGCACGTTTGACCTCACGGCCGAGTGCCTGTCCCGAGAGCGCAATGTCGTGCGCTTGTTCGAGGGCGGACTGGTAATCCCTGACGGTCCGCTCAAGATGCTGTTCGACAGCTGCCGCTCCGGCAAGTGCAGCGGCGTTGAGCCAGCTCGACATCGCGATGATGGTGAAAGAGCCAACGATTACCGAAACAGTGAGGCCGATGAACCCGGCCACACTTCGCATGGAAGGCAACAGCCTGAGCATGTAGCTCCAGAAAACGAAGATCCCCACCGAAACCGCGACAGAATAGGCCAGCGCAGCAAAGAAACTCAGCGCGCCGGTGTCCTCGAGGAGCGAAGTGACTCCGAGATAAGTATAGATTCCGGAAGCGGTCGCGAGAACGCCCAGTGCAGCTGGCGTAAACGAAGCGAGCCAAGCCAAATGTCTTTCCAGCTCCTTGGCGGTACGGAGATCATTGATCTCCTTGGCGGTGAGACTTTGCTGGTCATGTTGCAAGCAGCACCTTACCTTCTGCCCTTGGCCGTTCTGAAACTCGGGATGGATTCGACAAAACGCGAGACCGGCATTTCGCAAACATACTCGATCGACTGGACAATACCCATACCCATACCATCGGCGATGCGCCACGAACTATGCAGATTTGATGCACCGGTTGGAATTCATCGCCACTTCATTGCCCCAGCATTGCAAGGCGTCTGAAACACGCCCTGCAGGTGCGGCATTCGGCTCTCTTCGCTTGCCGGGAGTTATGCTGATCGCAAGGATGATGCCATGAAACGAGCCGGCGGCGGTGTGAAACACGACAGTGGGTTTTCGGGTCCCGTCGAGCTCCTCCGCTACTTGAGTCCGGGTTTCCTGCCCAGTCTGTGACACTGGTCATTCGAGGCACAAAATTGGCAGTCAAAGGTGTGTCTGCACGGAGACCGAAATTCCGCTCGACGCATTTTCACGGCGTTTTGCCGGTTGCCATAAATCCTTTCAGCCCTCAAAACCCCATCGATCCCGAGCCATTCTTTGCGGATGGGGCTATGCGGGAGTCCGGCTTGGAACGCACGGCTTGAGGACAGATCGATGACGAAGATCAAGGGGGGCAAGGCTGTTTACGGGGCCCCGATCGGCATCCTTATGCTCGATGCCCGTTTTCCAAGAATTCCGGGTGACATGGGCAATGCCACGACCTGGCCGTTTCCGGTGAGATACAGGGTCGTTCGCGGTGCATCGCCGGATCACGTTGTTCGCCGGTACGCCGAAGGGCTGCTTCCGGCGTTCATCGAAGCGGGCCGGGAGCTGGTCGACGACGGCGTTGAGGTCATCACGACGAATTGCGGGTTTCTGTCCCTCTTCCAGATGGAAATGTCGGAGGCGCTGGATGTGCCGGTCGTCACTTCGGCCATGATGCAGGCGGCGCCGATCCAGGCCATGTTGCCGCCGGGGCGCCGTGTCGGGATCCTGACCATATGCCGGGAGACGCTCACCGATGCTCATCTCGATGCAGTCGGGGTGCCGGAAGGAACTCCGGTCTGGGGTGTCGGAACGGGCTGCGAGTTTCAGCGCGCACTCCTCGACGACGACAGCGAACTGGATGTTGAGCAAGCGGGCCAGGACGTGGTGGATGCTGCGGTTTCCTTCGTCGAGAATCACCACGACCTGGGCGCAATCCTCTTCGAATGCACCAACATGCCTCCCTACGGCCGGCAGGTCCGAGAAGCGACGGCGCTGCCGGTCTTTTCGATCGAAAGCTGTCTCCACTGGGTTGCTGCGGCGCTCTGAGGATTCAACGCGCGTTCAGCGGCTGTTCCGCTCAGCTGAACGTGTCCGTGGGAACGATTCGTCGCCGCGCAAACCCGGCGATGCGCGCCCGCGGCCCACGGGGCCTGGCAACGGGGAATCAGGGCAGAGTTCGCGCAGGACCGAATCGAGAAGCGGACGACCGTTAGGCGTCGCGCGCAACCGCCGTCCATCGACTTCAAGAAATCCGTCGGTGACGAGACCGTGGTATGCGGGAGCGGCGTTCTCTCGGTCCGCGATGGCCGAATAGCGACCGAGGTCCGTTCCTTCCCTGAGGCGAAGAGAGGCAATGAGGTACTCTTCGCAAAGGACATCAGGCGGAGGGCATTCCACGAGGCGAACACCCGTCCCTGTCGTTTCGGTCGACCGGAGCCAGTCCGCTGGCGCGGAAATTCCACGGGTCATTTGCGCGCTCCCGTTGTAGACGATTCGGCCGTCGGCACCGGGCCCGATCCCGGCGAATTCGCCGTACCGCCAATAGATCAGGTTGTGCTCGGACGCGTGCCCGGGCCGTGCATAACTCGAGGTCTCGTATCCGGGAAACCCGGACCGCGAACAGAGTTCGTCAGTAACTTCCAGCAAGTCGGCCTCCAGGTCCTCTCCGGGTAGTCCCCGCAGTTTTCCCCGCTTGGCGAGGGAACCGAATCGCGTTCCCGGCTTGATGGTCAACTGGTAGAGCGACAGGTGGTCGACCCCTGAACACAGGGCGTCCCGGAGTTCGCCGGTCCATGCCTCGATGCTCTGGTGCTGGCGCGCATAGATCATGTCGATACTGACGGACGGAAAGTGCTGCCGAGCGATCTCGATCGCCTGTCGGGCCATGGCGGCAGTGTGCCTGCGCCCGAGCCTTTTCAGGTCCGGATCGACCAGGGATTGAACTCCGATCGAAATCCGGTTGACCCCGGCTTCCGAATACCCGGCAAAGCGACCGGCCTCCACGGACGTCGGATTGGCCTCCAGGGTAATTTCGGTTCGGGGGGTTACGGTCCACGCGCTGGCCACGTCGGTAATGACGGCGTGAACCATTTCGGGACTCATCAGGCTCGGGGTTCCTCCGCCGAAGAATATGGAGTCCACCTTCCGCCCCGGAAGCAGCCTTGCGTGATGACTGATTTCCGAGCGGAAGGCCTTGATCCAGGTGCTCTCGTCGACCAATCGGTAGAGGCGGACGTTGAAGTCGCAGTACGGGCAAATGGATTCGCAGTACGGCCAATGAACATAAACGCCGAAACCCGCGTCCTTCAGGGCATCGGCGCCGCGCCTGTCAGGCGCCATGAAGGCAGGCGTCGACGAACTTCTCAAATGCTGCTGTCCTGGGGCTCATGCCCTGTTTTTGGCCCGGATCCATTTCCCCGAAGGTCAGGTCGTGCCCGTCGGGCTGAAAGATGGGGTCGAAACCAAAGCCGTTCTCGCCACGCATCGGCCATACGATACGCCCCGCGACCGATCCCTCGAAATTGGTGTTGTGCCCGTCCGGCCATGCGATGCAAAGAGAACACCTGAATTGCGCTGTCCAGGGCTCCGTGGCGCCCGCGTCTCCCAGCATGCGCCAGGTCCTGTCCATCATGACTCTGAAATCCCTTCCCCCGGGTGCTTCAGCCCAGTTGGCAGTGTGAATCCCCGGCTGGCCGGCAAGGGCGTCGACCTCGATTCCGCTGTCGTCGGCGAGCGACGGAGCCCCCGTCGACCGCGCCGCGTAAGCCGCCTTGATCCGCGCGTTTCCGGCGAAGGACGCTTCGGTTTCGGCCGGTTCGTCGAGTCCGAATTCCCGGGCAGGAATAACCAGCTTGCCGAAGGGCGCCAGCAATTCCCTGAATTCCTGCAGCTTGCCCGAATTGTGGGTCGCGAGGACGACGGATTTTTCGGTCAGCTGCCGCATCGGGCCGGTCAGCCCACGGCCGATTTCTGCAATTCGACCAGCTCCTCGATTCCCTTTGTGGCGAGGGCCAGCATGGAATCCAGTTGCTGCCGGGAAAACGGAGCGGCCTCAGCCGTACACTGGACTTCGACCATTTCTCCGGAACCCGTCAACACGAAATTAGCGTCGGTTTCGGCCTCGCTGTCCTCGGCAAAGTCGAGATCCAGGACCGGTTGGCCGTAGACGATGCCGCAACTCACCGCCGCGACGTGATCCGTGACGGGGTTTTCCCTGAGAATGCCCGAAGACAGCATATGTTCGATGGCCAGCCTGAGCGCGACCCAACCGCCGGTAACAGACGCACAGCGCGTGCCGCCGTCTGCCTGAATGACGTCACAATCTATGGTCAACTGGCGTTCGCCGAGCAGGACCCGGTCGATGCAGGCCCTGAGGGAACGGCCGATCAGGCGCTGGATTTCGGCGGTTCGTCCTGATGGCCGGCCCGCGGTCGCCTCGCGTCGGTTCCTCCTGTCGGTGGCCCTCGGCAGCATGCCGTACTCGGCAGTCACCCATCCCAGGCCCGTGTTCCTGATGAACGGCGGGACCCGGTCTTCGAGACTGGCAGTGCACAGGACGTGCGTGTTTCCAAACCGAATCATGCAGGAACCTTCTGCGTGCAGGCTGACATTGGGTTCGATCGAAACCTCTCTCAATTCGCTCGGCCCGCGTCCGGAATGTCTCATGTCTCGTGTCCTCGGTTGATCTTGGCCGGAACGAACGTTTCGCGTAGAACGGCGCACGCAACGGATCCGGATCGAATACTGGCCAGCCGAAGGTCATGCAAGCCAATTGACCGAAGCGCGCACCGGCACTAGTTTCAGCCGGCGTTTGTGTCATCAGACCAGAAGTACCGGCTGTCGTGGTTTACTCTCCGATCACAACGTTCGATATGCTCGATGCCAGGGGACAGGATGTCTTCCGCGCCCTCGTCGAGACCTACCTGGGCCAGGGTGAACCCGTCGGCTCCCGAACACTGGCGCGCAGTATATCCGAAAGCATTTCCGCCGCCACGATCCGGAACGTCATGCAGGACCTGGAGTTTCTGGGTCTTCTCGAGAGTCCTCACGTTTCGGCCGGTCGGGTTCCGACCGAACTGGGACTTCGCATGTTCGTCGACGGAATTCTGGAGGTCGAGGACCTCGAAAAGCACGAACTGGCGCGCATCGAACATTCGCTCGAAGGCGAGGCCAGCGACCGGGCCGCGATGCTCGAGTCGGCGGGATCTCTGCTGTCCCACCTGACAAGGGCGGCGAGCATCGTCCTGGTTCCCAAGTCGGACGCGCCCGTGAAGCACGTCGAATTTGTCTCGCTGTCCTCGGACCGGGCACTGGCGGTTCTCGTTACTGCCGACGGGAAAGTGGAAAACCGGATTTTCCGCCCACCGCCGGGGTTGACGCCGTCTTCAATGAGGGAGGCAGCCAATTTCCTGAATTCCATTTGCAGCGGTCAGACGGTCGAGGATCTGGTCGCGGCCGTCAAGGAAGAGATTCCTAAGCGAAAACAGGAAATCGATGACCTGTCGAAACAGTTGATCGAGAAAGGTCTCGCCACTTGGGCGGAAGGAACCTCGCCCGAATCCCGACTGATCGTTCGTGGACGGTCTAACCTGCTGGACGAAACCGTAAGGGAAGAAGACCTCGACCGGATTCGAACACTGTTCGACGACCTCGAAAGAAAAAAGGAAATCGTCGAACTGCTGGAACTTGCGGAACAGGGATCAGGGGTCAGGATCTTTATCGGGTCGGAGAACAAACTATTTTCGCTTTCGGGTTCATCTTTGGTGATTTCGCCCTATATCAATTCCGAACACAGGATCGTCGGTGCGGTTGGAGTGATCGGACCGACCCGCCTGAACTATGGGCGGATCGTACCGATCGTCGATTACACGGCTCAACTCATTGGCCGGCTGGTGTCGGAAAGGGAATAGATATCGTGTCGATGTCGGTAGAGGACGGGCATGCATGACGACAAAGACTGAAACAACGGGCACGGCGGAAGGCGAGGCGGCGAACCAGGCTGGCGGCCAGCAGGATGCGCCGGAGTCAGGGGCGGGCCAGGACGAGCAGGTTGACATCCGCGCAGGTTCGGACGAGGTCCGGTCGACGGACGCAAAGCCGGATTCCCTTGACGATGCAGGCGCGGACGCGTCCAGCGAAAAGGCGGACGAGGACGAGCCCGGGGACGAAAACGGTGAGGACGGCGCCGAGTCGCCCGTTGAAGACGAACTCGCCAGGGCCCAGGGCGAGACTGCGGAATTTCGGGATCGCTGGATCCGCGCGGTGGCCGAACTCGAGAACACCCGCAAGCGGGCGGAGAGGGATCGTCGGGACGCGGAGGCCTACGGGGGTCGCCGGTTGGCGCGGGACCTTCTTTCGGTCCATGACAACCTGAATCGCGCGTTGTCGTCGGTCGACGACGATCAGCGCGAGGCAGCACGCGCGCTGATCGAGGGAGTCGAGCTGACACTGAAGGAACTGGTCGCGGCATTCTCCAGGAACGGCATTATTCGGGTCGCTCCGGAAATCGGTGACAGGTTCGATCCGAAGCGCCACGAGGCCATGTTCAATGCGCCGCACCCCGAAGTGCCGGCCGGGAGCATCATGACAGTCATCGAGACAGGCTTCAGTATCGGCGATCGGCTGCTCCGCGCGGCCCAGGTCGGTGTGTCGGCCGGATCGCCTCCCGCCCCCAACGGGGAAGACGACTGAACCGACCGGTCTCCGGACTGCCGGTCTTCATCTGCCCTTGATCAGGGATTTGAGTTCGTAAAGCGCATCCAGGGCGTCTCGTGGGGACAGGTCGTCAGGGTGAATGTCCCTCAGCCTGGCCAGTACCGGCGAAACGTCCTGTTTCGGTCGGAGGGGCGCCGAAGGACGGTGTTCGAAGAGCGGCAGGCCGTCGAGAAGTGTGTCGACCTTTCCGCCGGTTCGGTTTTCCCCTTTTTCGAGAGTGTCGAGCACCTCCCCGGCTCTTTCGATCACGGTGGCCGGCAGGCCTGCAAGCCTGGCGACCTGGACGCCGTATGAACGGTCGGCGGCGCCAGGTTTCACCTCGTAGAGGAATCTGATTTCCCCCTGCCACTCCTGCACGGCAACCGTGGCATTGACCATGTTCGCGAGCATTCCGGAAAGCAGGGTCAACTCGTGGTAGTGCGTGGCGAAAATTGCGCGGCAACCGGAAACATCATGCAGGTATTCGAGCGTTGCCCAGGCGATCGACAGGCCGTCGAACGTTGCGGTCCCTCGGCCGATCTCGTCAAGGATCACGAAAGCCTTGGCATCGGCGCGATTCAGGATCGCCGCTGTCTCGACCATCTCGACCATGAAGGTCGACCGGCCGCGCGCCAGGTCGTCGGCCGCCCCGACCCGCGAAAACAACTGGGACGCAATCCCTATCTCGGCCTTTCGGGCGGGGACAAAACTCCCGGCTTGCGCGAGCAACAGGATCAAGGCGTTCTGCCTGAGAAACGTGGACTTGCCGGCCATGTTCGGCCCCGTGAGCAGCCAGATCAGGGGCTGGCCGTTGTCGTCGACAGACAATGTACAGTCGTTCGCAACGAATGAACCGCTCCCGTTTTCCTGGAGGGCGGCTTCAACGACCGGGTGACGGCCAGCCTCGATGTGAAACCGGCGGTCTTCGAAAACCGCCGGACGTGACCAGTTTTCACCGCGGGCAAGATCGGAAAGGGCTGCGGTGACGTCAATGGTTGCGATTGCAGCGGCCGCGGCGCCAATCGGGCTTGACATCGCGAGCACCTGTTCCGTCAGACGGTCGAGTATCGCGAGTTCGATCTCGATTGCCCTTGCCGCTGCGGACAGGATGTCGGCTTCGAGCTTCGACAGTTCCACCGTGGTAAACCGCAGCGAATTGGCCATTGTCTGACGGTGGATGAACGTGGCGGCGAGTTCTTCGGAGAACATTCTTTCCGAATGGCGCGAGTGGGTTTCGACAAAGTATCCAAGCACGTTGTTGTGGCGGATCTTGAGTGACGCGATACCGGACAACTCGCGGTATTCTGCCTGCAGTTTGGCAATGACCTTTCTGCTCTCGTCACGAAGGTCCCTGGTCCGGTCGAGTTCCATGTCATAGGCAGGCGCGATGAATCCACCGTCACGGGCGAGGACCGGTGGATTGTCGACGAGAGCCGCGAGGAGTTCACGAGGATGATCGTCGCAGCCGACCAGCGCGGCGACCGCGCCGTCGAGTTCCACCGGCCGTTGGCCGTGAGCGTTGCTGTTGAACGTGGCCGCGATTTGGCGCGCATGCTCCAGTCCTTCGCGTATGGCGGCGAGATCGCGCGGCCCTCCGTGTCCCAGGGCCAACCGTCCCAATGCGCGCGCCATGTCGGGAACCGATCGCAGGATCTTCCTGCATGACTCCGTCAACTCCGGAGAATCCTTCAGAAATGCGATTGAATCGAGACGGCTCTCGATGACCGGAAGTTCCGTGGAGGGGCTGGCAAGCCGACGTTCGAGAAGCCGGGCTCCCGCTCCCGTAATGGTTCGGTCGATTGTCCCCAGCAACGACCCGGCGCGTTCGCCTTCCAGGCTTGCCGTCAACTCCAGGTTGCGCCGGGTAGCCGTGTCGATTTGCAGGACCTTGCTTCTGTCCTTGATGACCGGGGGGAGGAGATTTGGTCGCTGGCCCTTCTGGGTCATTTCCAGGTAATCGGCGACTGCGCCCATCGCGGAGATTTCCGGTTTTCCGAACTGGCCGAAGGCGTCGAGGGACCCGATCGCGTAAAGTTTCAGGAGACGGTCCCTGGCCAGGGAACTGTCGAAGCAGGCCCTGGGCAGGACGGTAACGGTCGATCCGGCCTCGCGGAAGATCTCGTCAAGGGATTCATCGAGTGAATCCGAGACCAGGACTTCTTTGAGGGACAATTCCGCCAGCAATGGTGAAATCATCACGTGAGGACAGTTCTGGACCATGAAGTCGCCGGTGGTAATGTCGGTCCAGGCGATGGCCGAGCTTCCCCTGATTTCGGAAAACGCACCGAGGAAACTGTGCTTCCTGGCATCAAGGAGATTGTCCTCCGTCACCGTGCCGGGACTGACAAGCCGCGTCACACCGCGTTTCACCACTGCCTTGTGTCCGCGTGCCTTCGCGTCGGCCGGGCTTTCGAGCTGTTCGCAGATGGCGATGCGAAACCCTTTCCGGACAAGGGTCTGAAGGTAACCGTCAGCGGAGTGATACGGCACACCGCACATCGGGACAGCCCGACCACGATGCATACCCCGCTGGGTGAGCGCGATATCCAGGGCTTCGGACGCGGCAACGGCGTCGTCGAAGAACATCTCGTAGAAATCGCCCATGCGATAGAACAGCAGGGACCCCGGATGTTCGGCCTTGATCTGGTGATACTGGGCCATCATCGGTGTTACTGCCAGCTCTCTGTTCGGCACGAAGCCCCCCGACGTGATAGTGGTCGAATCCCGTAAACTGGTATGAAAACGCCAAGGGCGTGTTCCGATTCCGGGCAAACCCAGGTGGCCTGCCCGCAGGGCTTTCGTATAGGTACCTGTGACGATGGTCGTCAACATGCGCCGGGAGAAGCGGCTGGAAGCCGGTTTCGGATTCCGGAGGATCAGGAATGTCCGTAATCTATTGTTCTTGACAGGTGTCCCGGAATCCCCCATTTTCACCCTGAAATTGTAGACAAAATACAATTCACGAAACCGGCGCCTTACCGCAGACGCCAGAATTCCAATCGGAAAGGAGGAACCAGACATGTCTGACCGCACGAAACTCAACACTCCGGGCGCCAGGCGATGGACGCGCCGGAAAGTCCTCGACACTGCCGGCAAAGGGATCGCGCTCGGCAGCACGGCACTCGCCGCACCCTGGCTGCTGCCCGGCCGCGCCTCCGCGCAGGCAGGCGAAGTGAACGTACTCGCGTTCGGGGGATACGAAGAACCCGGTATGCTCGACGCGTTCCAGGAAAACACCGGAATCAAGGTCAACCTCAAGATTCACGACGGATCGGACGAGGAAATGGTTGCCCTCGTCGGTTCCTCTCCGGCAGGGACGTTTGACATCATCACGCCGACAAGTGCCTACGTGCCGCGGGCGGCGCGGGACGGCCTGCTGCTTGAACTCAATCCGGGCGACTATCCCCTGGATGACTACTTCGAGATCATTGCAAACTGGCCGCCATGCTATGTCGACGGCAAGATGTACGGTCTCGTGAACCGTTTCGGTTACTACGGCATCACCTACAACCACGAGAAGTTTTCCGAAGATGATGTCGCCAGCTACTCGGTCCTGTGGGACAGCGCCGTTTCGGGACGGGTCGCGCTCTTCGACTGGTTCCTGCCGAACATGGGCTGCCTTTCGAAGTACAACGGCAATCCACAGCCCTACGACCTTGACGCCGATGCCTTCGGCGCACTCGTCGATCGTCTGACGAGCCTGCGTCCGCAGGTCGGGCTGGTCGGCAACACGTCGCAGGTCATCCAGGCGATGGCCGGGGGCAGTTACGACCTCGCGATCGCTGGTGAATGGGTCCAGGCCGGAATGTACGACGACGGCCTCCCGTTCAAGGCGCGAGTGCCAGTGGAAGGTGGCGTGACCTGGGACCAGGCCGTTTGTATCGCTGCGAACACGCCGCGCATGGAAAACGCCGTCAAATTCGTGCAGTATGTGGCCGGGCCGAGATTCCAGTCCATGCTGGCGATCGCCAAGACCTACTACAGCATGGTCCCGAACAAGCAAGCGGCGGAACTTCTGCCTGACGACAAGCGGGAATTGCTGAACCTGGTGGATCTCGACCGGTTCGACGAAGTGTTCATGGCCAACCTGTCACCCAGGAAAGATCCTGACAACAGGCAGGAATGGCTCGACGCCTGGGAGAACTTCAAGAACCTCTGAGGCTTACGGAATCCGGCCGAACGCCTCCGCCTTTGACGGGCGGGGCGTTCGGTCTCCCGTTCATGATCAATTCTCGGAGAAGAGAACCGGGCATGGCAATCATTGACTGTTCGCAGTGCATGGAGCCGCACTGGCTCTGGCCGAGCTTCCCGTTCGTGTCCCAGTCCTACTATCGCGGCGACGAGTTCCGGGAGTTCGGTTACAAGTGGCGCGGTAGCGGGTTCAGCTTCACGTCTGCCCCTGGATGGCGAATACGCGGAGGAAAGCGGCTCGACGACTATCCCTTGCACATGTTCGCCGGTGTTGCGCACGTCCTCGACGTCTCCGCCTCCGAAACGATCGACGAGACGTTGATCGCAGCAAAATGTTCCGCCCGGCCCGGGCGGAACATCCTCGTCCTGAGGAGCGGACACGCGGAGTCGGTTCACAATCGCAAGCCGGAATACTGGCGGAATGCCCCCCGGATTTCACCCGTTTGCGCCGCAGCGATTTCGAAGGCCGGATTCACGCATGTTGCAGTGGACCTGTCCTGCGACAGCATCCCGGCGAACCGTCCGGCAGGCGAGGGGGGATACCGGAACCACAACGAAGCCTTCCGTTCCGCGCTCCACGCCGAAGGGCTGCTGCTGACGGAGAACTGCACGAACCTCGGCACCATCGAGAACGAAGAGGTTTTCTTTGCTGCATTGCCGATTTCCCTCCCGGAAAGTGCTACCGCGCCCTGCCGACCGATCGCGATGAGTTCATGGCCGTCGGACACGCCCTGCATTGTCGACCTGTCGGTCCCGCTCTTCAATCACTGGCGATGGAAAATCGATGTTTGGCAGGGCAGGAGTCTTGCCGCGGGTGACGGCGTGGAAGAGACCCATTTCCTGATCACCGGACACGGCTTTACCCATTGCGATGCGCCCTGCCACATGCGGAAAGGCGGCGCGACAATCCAGGATCTTCCGAACGAAGGGCTCGACCTGTTCGTCGGCGAAGCGGTCATTGCAGATTTTTCGGATCTGGAACTGCCTTTCCCGATTACGCAGCCGATGCTGGCCGAGAAGCTCGGCGACCGCCTCCACCCGGGTGACCGCCTGGTCCTGCGCAGCGACCTGACCAACAGGCTCGGCTACGAAAGCCGGGAATGGCACCTCAAGGCGCCGAACCTTGAACCGGAGGCGGCCAAGTGGATCACGTCCCGGGAACCTGCGGCAGTCTGCATCGATTTTCCGCAGGACTACATTGCGCGTGAAATGCCGGTCCGGCATGTCTACAACGAGGAATTTGTCACCCACCACGCGGTCTTCGCCGCCGGCATACCTTTCGTCGAGGACCTGAAGGACCTGGGCCGCCTGAACGCGGAGCGCCCCTTTCTCATGGCCGTGCCATTGAAGTCGACCTGCGTGGATGGCGCTCCGATGCGCGCCGTAGCGCTCGAATGGTAGGTATCGGCGAAACCGTGCGAGAATCATCCGTCCGCCGGCGTGCGCCCGTGTCAAACCTGTGGTACGGAATCCTTCCTGCCGTGATCCTCATGGCCGGGTTCTTTGTCGTACCCATCGGTTACACCATCGGCCTCAGTTTTACCGGTGCCGATCACGCCGGGCTGACGCTGTCCAACTATGTGACCTTCTTTACGAATGACCGTTTCACGGACGCACTCATACGCAGCGTCCTCTTGGCATCTGCCGCGGTCGTGCTCGCGTCCGTCATCGCCTACCCGCTGGCGTGGTTCCTGACATACGCGGTACACCCGCGACGCCGGCTCCTGTTGCTCTTCCTGCTGATCGCTCCCTTCTGGACAAGTTTCACGATTCGCGCATTTTCCTGGCAACTCGTGCTGTCCGACAGCGGCGTCATCGCATTCGCACTTGCCAAGATCCTCGGCCAACCCGTCGCACTCGGGTTTCTCTATACCATGTCGGCCTCGGTCTTCGGCTTGGCATTGTTCGGCATCATGCTGATAACACTGACGATATTCAGCGTCATGGTCACCATCGATCCGCGCCTCCTCGAAGCGAATCGGGATCTTGGAGGCAGTGAATGGCGCGGTTTCCTCGAGATCGTCCTGCCCCTGAGCTTTCCCGGCTGGATCATCGGTGCCGTGCTGACATTCATCATTTGCGTTGGAGACTACGCCGTGCCGACACTCCTCGGCGGCGGGTTCAAACCGGTTCTCGCACAACTGATGCTGAGCACGTTGAAGGGGACCTACGATCTGCCGATGGCCGCGACGTTTGCCGCGGTCCTGATGGGAGTGGTGCTGGTTTCCGCCATGCCCCTTGCGCTGGTTCGTCGCCAGGTCCGCCTGCAGGAATGACATTGTGGGCAAGGTCCGCAAGCAAGCATACGGCCGCTGGTTCATACTCCTGTTCTCTGCGGTCACCGCGACAATCTATCTTCCGATCGTCGTCATGGCCGTGTTCTCTTTCAACAGTGGCCGGTACCAGGTCATGCCGTTTCGGGAGTTCACGCTGGTCTGGTTCGGGCGCGTGTTCCGCGATGCACAGTATTTTTCCGGACTGATGAACAGCGTCACGGTCGCATCGGCCGTCAGCGTTTCCGCAACTGCCATCGCGTTCCTGTGTGCGTACTCGCTCGTCAACGCGCGCTTCCCTGGAAAAACGGCGGTCACGCTGTTTGTGCTGGCCCCGCTTGCCGTACCTCTGATCCTCATCGGCATCGGTTTGCGGCTGTATTTCGTCTCCATCGGCTTCGAACCCTCGCTGGGGCTGGTTTATGCAGGGCAGGTCCTCTACGTGCTGCCGCTGGCGGTACTGAACCTTCGCAACCGGATCGCGCAGATCCCGAAGAGCCATGAGGAAGCTGCCTGGGCTCTCGGCGCCTCGCGGCTACGCGCCATTCTCGAAATCGTTCTGCCATCGTGCCGCTTCGCCATTGTCGCGACACTGATCATCACCTTTACCTTTGCCTTTGACGAGTTTGTCATCGCCTATTTCCTTACCAACTTCTCCATCACGCTCCCCATCAAGATCTGGACGACCCTCGTGACCGGATTTGATCCGGCAATCAACGCCATTGGCGTCATGGTGTTCGGCTTTTCGATGGCGCTTGGTATCGCGGCGCAGACCCTCTTCATGCGGAAGGACCGGCGGAGATGAACCAGCCTCTTCGCAGGTCCCCGACCCTTGCATTGGCCGGGGCCATCGCATCGGCACGCCTCAACGGCGAGACGGTTTATTCGCTCAGTACGCCGACGTTCCCGGATCGCTCCGCCACGATTCCCGCCGACATCCGGTTCGGGACCACGCTGACGTCCGGCAGAGGTCTTGCGGAGCTACGTGACCTGGCGCGAACAGGCCTGTTCGAAAAATGGAACCTTGCCGAGCACGAATGCATCATCGTCGGAGGTGCGAAATCCTCGATCTTCTGTATCATGCGCACCATGCTGCCAGCCGGAGGAAAGGTGCTGGTCGTGTCGCCACACTGGCCGAGCTACGAGGATCTCATCAGAATGGCGCATCTCCGGCCGGTTTTTCACGAGACCCGCGCCGCCGACGGTTTCGAGATCGACGCGTTGCGTTTGCGAAGGTCCTTGCAGGAATCCGGGGCCGGGGCCGTCATATGCAGCAATCCCGGCAATCCGACCGGACGCATACTCGGGAAACGTGAAGTCGACACGCTTTGCCGGGAGACCGCAGATGCGGGGGCCATCCTCCTGCTCGACGAAAGTTTCTCGAACATTGTCTTCGACGTCCCGAAATGGCGCGATTCAGTGTGCTCTGCCGAGGGTCACGTCTTCGTCGTCAGTTCATTTTCGAAAAACTACCATCTTCAGGGCTTGAGGCTGGGCGCATGCCTCGTTCACCGCGACAGGATCGCACCCGTGATCGCCGCCCACCAGACCCTTCTCAGCGCCGCACCGACACCGAGCCAGAACATCGCCTTGCGGATCATCAACGCACTGGAGGCGATTCCTGAAGACTACTCCGAGCAGCGGCGGCTCATGCTCGACTTTACAGCGGCGCGGGGCTGGCCTCATATGGCAACGGAGGGAGGGTTTTACCTGTTTCCGCACGTGGAAAACACGGAATCGTTTCGCCGGAAGCTGGAAGCCCGCCGGGTCCTTTCCTTGCCCGGCGAGACCTTCGGCAAAGGATATCGCGAACACCTGAGGGTCTGCTTCGGAAAACCGGTTTCCGAGATTCGGGCGATGCTGAAAATTCTCGACGAGGTGGCGGGCGGTCTGCCTGGGAGGCCCCATGGGCGCTGACACGCCGCGCGCGGTGGTCTCGCCGAATGATGGGCGCGTTTTCGCGCACTGGCGCCCGGCTGCTGCTGCCGAAGCCGAAAGGCAGCTGCAGCACCTCGCCGCCGGTCGCCGGGCCCTGGCCGGCGATCACCAGCTACGGCGGCAGATCCTCGCCGGCTGTATCGAGGGTTTGCAGTCCGCACGTTCGGAACTGGCGGGGCTCGTGGTCCGGGAAGTTGGAAAGAAACCCGGGGAAGCCGATGGCGAAGTCAGTTACGCGATCTCGTTCCTGGACCATTGCCGCGTCTTGCTGGAAGGCGTTGAATTCGAGCAGACAATCGAGCCAGGCCGCCTGGTGACGGACGTCGGCCTGGGCAGTGCTTTCCTGATCTGTCCGTTCAACGACCCCGTGGCAGGTCTGACGCGGAAGATCGCGCCGGCGATCGCCGCCGGATGCCCGGTGATCGTCAAGCCCTCCTCTCTTGCCATGCTTTGCGCGCGTGCAATGTTCAGGGCGTTCCGGCAGGCAGGCGTCGGCAACGAGATCCAGCTGCTTGCGACCGGTGACCCCGAGCTTGCGGGCCGGGTTCTCGGGCACGACGAAATCGACATCGTCAGCTTTACCGGGTCCACCGCCGTCGGGCGTGAACTGGCAGTTGCATGCGCCGCAGGCGGCAAGAAGGCGGTCATGGAACTCGGGGGAAACTGTCCCTTTGCCGTCTTCAGCGATGCCGACGTGGACCGCGCGGTTGCGGATCTCCTTGAACGCAAGCTCAAGGCTGCCGGCCAGGCGTGTTCTTCCGTCAATCGCGTTTTCGTCGAGGAAGGAATCTACCCGGCATTCAGGGAAAGGCTGATGGATCGCGTCGAGGAGGTGACGGCGGGTCCTTCTGACGGCGGCGTGGACCTCGGCCCGGTTCGGACGCGGGAGGCAGCGGACGCACTTGTCGATGCCGTGTTCCGTGTCAGGGAGGACGGCGAGCGACTGCTGACGCCTGAGCCGGACAAGGTCGGGAACGACAGTCCGTTCGTGTTTCCCCTGACCGTGGTCGAAAGCGGCAGCAACAGCTTTTTCGACCAGTACGAGACATTCGGGCCACTGTTGTCGATCCGTCCCTTTTCCCGTCGTGAGGACCTGCTGGAGCGCCTGTCGCGCGAGCGTCATGCGCTGGCCGCCTATTTCTACACTGGTGCGCCGGAGGCGCTTCTACCGCATCTCGGTGGAATACGCTTCGGTAGCATAGGGATCAACTCGACGGCCATACAGGGCGCGGATGTTCCGACCGGAGGGTTCAGGGATGCGGGATTTGGCCGCGAGGGCGGCATCTGGGGCTTGCGCGAGTACTTGACCACGGTGAATTTCAGGCTCGGCGCGTAATTTCATGCGCCGGCACCGAAGGAGGGGAGGATGAGAGACACAATTGAACACCCTGACGTGCCGGCGTCGACCTCGCCGGTCTCGCAAGGCGTAAAGGGCGGAGGATTCGTCTTTGTCGGCGGGCAGATGCCGCGTGACCCGGCAACGGGCCGGATCGTCGCAGGTGCTGCGGCGCAGGCCCGGCTTTCCCTTGAACACTGCGTCAAGGTACTGGAAGCGGCGGGGAGCAGGGCGGAAAAGATCATGCTGGCCATCGTCTACGTGACCGACCTCTCCGCAAGGGACGCGGTCAACGAGGCCTTCGCGGAAGTCTTCGGCAACAGTGCCCCGGCAAGGAATCTTGTCGAAGTGAGCGCAATCGGTGAGGATGCAATCGTCGAAGTCGGCGTGATCGCGCTGGAATGAAGCCTTCAGTTCGAAACAGCATCCTCGTGTTCGTCAAAGAATGCCATCGCCCGGTCCAGGTTTTCCAGGATGTGCTCTTGCGTCAGCCGTTTTGCCTCGGGGATGTTCCCGGCTTCGAGCTGGTGCAGGATTTCCTCGTGATAGTCGAGGGAGCGGTGTGTCGGGAACGCCTCTTTCAGAAGCTTGTAGCGAATCGGAAGCGAAATCTCGTTTACGTAATACAGGACCTGCGCGATCGGACGGTTGCCGGTGTAATCGATAATGCACTGATGATAGGTGCTGTTTTCGCGGAAATAGCCCTCGATGTCTTTCGCCTTGTAGTAGCCCTCCATGATCGCGCATCGTCCCCGAAGCGCCTCGCACAGAGGATCGATGTCGAGACCCGCCAAGGCGGCGATCACCATACCCTCGAGCGTGGCGCGCAGCTGGTAGATGTTACGGACGTCGTCCCGCGTCTCTTTCCGGACCCGGAACCCGCGCCGCGGCAGGTGCTCCACGAGCCCGTTGCGCAAGAGAAGGCGCAGGCTCTCCCGCACCGGTCCCCTGCTGCTGCCGTAGTCGGCCTCCAGTTCCTGCTCCCGCAGCGCCTGGCCTGGCGCGAGGTCCCCGGTGATGATCCGCCAGCGCAGCTTGTTCAGGATGAAATAGGACAGCGTCTGCGGAAGGCTGTCGTTTTCATAATACACGATTGCCTGATCCAACTTCCCTCGATGATACGGACCCAGACTAACTCGTGGCATGCACCCGGGACAAGCGCATCGTGAGCGTGGCGAAGGACGTTGAACTGGACGGTGTCTCGAAATCATTCGGCACCATACAGGCAGTCCGGCCCCTGTCACTGCATGTCCGCGCCGGTGAGTTCCTGACACTGCTTGGCCCGTCCGGCTGCGGAAAGTCGACCATGTTGCGGTTGATCGCGGGTCTTGAGCAGGTGTCCGGCGGAACGATCATGGTCGGCGGAGAAGACGTGACCGACCATCCGCCGAACCGGCGGGATACGAGCATCATGTTTCAGGACTATGCGCTGTTTCCGCACAAGACCCTCCTGGAAAACGTGGGTTACGGCCTGAAGATGCGCGGCATCGCCCGCACGGCCCGCGAGAGCCGCGCCCGGTCCTGGCTCGAAACGATCGGCTTGGCCGGTTACGAGCAACGCCTCCCGCACCAGCTTTCCGGGGGACAGCGGCAACGGGTTGCGCTTGCACGGTCATTGATTGTCGAGCCTGGGGTTCTCCTCCTGGACGAGCCTCTCGGTGCACTGGATGCAAACCTCCGGCACCAGATGCAGCACGAACTGCGCCGCATGCACCGGGACGTGGGACTGACTTTCATTTACGTCACTCATGATCAACAGGAGGCACTTGCCATGAGTGACCGGGTCGCCGTCATGCGGGACGGCCTCATCGAGCAACTGGGCGACCCGGTCAACATTTATGACCGTCCGGAAACCGAATTCGTTGCGCGGTTTATCGGTGCCTGCAACGTCATCGTGGGGCGGGTGCGCAGGGTGACGGATTCGGGGATCGAATGTGACGTTGACGGCCTTGCGACCCTGGTCGCACCTCAAGCGCATGGTGGGGACGTCTATGGCGAAGGCGAACGGATCGCCCTGGCGTTGCGGCCCGAGGCCATTTCGGTCAGGCCTGACGACGAGGGGCGCACGCCGGAGCGGAACGGAGCGGCACTCGAGGTCAGGGATGTTGCATTTACCGGAGCGACACTGAAAATACAGGGAGTGTCTCCTGGCGGAAACATGCTGGATATCGAACTTGGACGCAGCACCCTGGGCGACCGGACGCCGCCGGGGCCAGGTGACAAGGTTTTCGCGGAGTGGGGCAAGCCGGACCTGACCGTGCTGCGGCGGCCAGTCCGAAACGGGGATTCCTGACGTGACGAGGACGAGACCGGTCCTTGCCAGTACGCGCGTTCACGAGTCGAGCGCGGCCAATACCTTTCGATTCACGGCGGAACCACCCGTTTTCCTCAGGGGTGACGGACCGTGGCTTTTCGATGACCGGGGCCGGAAATGGCTCGACCTTGTTTGCGGTTCCGCCACGAGCAACATCGGCCACAACCATCCTGCTCACATTGCGGCCCTGCAGGAAATTCTTGCCACGGGAATCCTGCACACCGGCACCCGGCTTCCTTCGCCCTTCAGGGCTCGGCTCTATGAAGAGCTGGTCTCGATTCTGCCCGGGAAATTGTCCTGCATCCAGCTGGCGAATTCCGGCGCCGAATCCGTTGAGGCCGCGATCAAGGCCGCACAATTCGTGACCGGGCGAAAGCGTCTGATTTCTTTCGAGGGCGGTTACCACGGTCGAACAATCGGCGCACTTTCGCTGACTGACGGTGCCAGTATTCGTGAACCCTTCTCCGTGTTGTGCGGACTTGTCGACTTCCTGCCGTATCCCGGTCCACGCGGGACCGGAAGCGACGAGGTCGACACCTGCCTCTGCCGATTGTCAGACCGCCTGGATGAGCTGCGGAGAACCGGCGACCTTCCCGCCGCCCTGGTGGTGGAAGCAATCCAGGGTGTCAGCGGTGTCCTGTCTCCGCCCGCAGAGTTCCTGTCCGGCATCAGGGACCTGACGCGCCGGCACGGTGTCCTGATGGTATGCGATGAAATCTGGTGCGGGTTCGGACGTGCCGGGTCCTGGTTTTCCTTCGAAAAGACCGGTGTCGTCCCCGACATGGTCACCATGGGCAAGGCCATGTCCGGGGGATTGCCGTTGTCGGCCGTGGCCGCCTCGCCCGAGGTTCTCAAGGCCTGGCCGCCCGGCATGCATACCAGCACGTTCCAGGGCAATCCTCTTGCCTGCAACATGGCTGTCGCGACCATACGGACGATTCGCAGGGACGGGTTGCTTGCGCATGTCGAGCAAACGGTTGAACCCGTTCTCGAACGCCTCCTGCGCCCTCTTGACGCCCTCGAACGCATCTGCGGCGTACGCGTCGCCGGTGCACAGGCGGCCGTCGATATCGTGGGCAGGGATGGCAAACCAGACCGGGAAACCGCCCTTCACCTGCAAAGCGCGGTACATTCCCGGCGGATCCTGATTTACCTGGGCGGCCGTTGCGGAAACACCCTCATGTTCGTACCGCCGATCAACATCGATGGTGCGCAGTTGTCAGAGGGGCTGCAAGAAACCGTAAGTCTGATCAAGGACGAACTCGGGACAGGAAGGCAACATGCGTGAACCGTGTGATCTTTCTGCCATCGACGTCCGCGCGGCAATCGGCTCAAGACAACGGCCACCTGTCGAGCTGCCTGATTGCTGCGCTGCAAGGATCGGAATACCCGAACCGGTGCTCGATACGATTGTCATTCGTTGGTTCGAAAAGGCACGGGTCGGCCGGAGCGCTTGATCGATGGCGCGCAACCGCTGGCGGGGATCGTGATCGAGCCGGCATGGGCCACTGAGGTCATGATCTTCCCGGCAAAAGGTTGGCTGCGGATGCTGGCGAAATGCGCAGAATTCCGCGAAGTTCCACTAATCGCCGACGAATTCAGCACCGGCCGCAGTGACTGTCGAACGTGTTCGGCTTCCTTTCCATCCGAGCTTAGAGCACCAGCAACTGCCTTGACGAGAGACATATCGCGAGAAAGAACCGCGATCACGACAAGCCGGGCGCCACCAATTGCAATCTGCTCTCGGCGGCGGGAAACGTGCGCCGCATCCCGGGTTTTCGGGTCCTCTGATGTCATGCAGTTTTGCATGAACTGGTTTCGCTAGCGGAATCGATGGGAGCGACGGTGCGCCCTGTCGGATCTTCACGGCCTGATTCCCGGATTAATTCGGCTGCTTGACGTCGGAACAATTCGAGGTGGATGTGCTAATTCCCTGAAAGAGTGCTTTCACACCAGCCTGTTACACTGCTTGAGAATGTCTTCCGGGAAAGGAAAACAGTGAGAATTGAGGTCGGATCAATTTGAGAATGTTCGCGTTTCGTCCGTCGACATAAACAGGGAAATAACACCGGGCAGCTCGTCGAGGTAAGTGATCACCGGAACGTCGGTGTCGACGTCGGGCCAGTTGCGGCGGACTGATCGGTGCTTGAGCCACACCGGCCGCATTCCGACATCGCGCGAGCCGCACACGTCGATGCGGTAGTCGTCGCCCACGTAGACGCACTCGCAGGGGTCGAGCTTCATCTGCCGGAGGCAGCGCAGAAATGGTTCCGGGTCGGGCTTGGCCGCTATTCCGTTTTCGCCCGCGATGACGATGAATTCAAACGCGCGCTCCAGGTCGGGAAACCCGCTCAGCCGGTGTGCGCCGCTAACCGCCTGACCCTGGGTATTGGAGACAAGGGCGAGGCGGTGGGTCGTCCGTAGCGCCTTGAGGGTGTCCGGCGCCTCGGGAAACACCCGGGTGAGCGCGTTGACCCGCTGCCAGTACTCGCCTTCCCATGCGACGAGCCGCGGCTCGTCGATGCTTCGCTCGAGCGCGCCGCAGACCGAGCGCCAGATCTCGCGGCGGGACAGACGCGAGCGCTCGTGGTGCGCCTTGCGCACACGGCGATAGACGTCCATGAAGCGATCCCGCTCGATCCCTTCCAATGCCGTGAAGATCCTGTCCTGCGCCTCTCTTTCTGCGGCACGAAAGCCTTCAGCGGAATCCACCAGCGTCTGGCCGAAGTCAAAGACGACCGCCTTCACCATCGACCGTCTGCTTGCAGGCCTCTGCCCTTCCGAAATTCATCTCAGTTGTTGCCGTACGTGGCGAGGTAGTCGCCGAAGAGCTCCTCGTCGGAGGGTATGTGCTCGGGGATCGGCACCGACAGCCACGTGTAGTTGAGAAAATGGCGCCAGTCGATGTTGTCGCTGGTCATGTTGCCGGCCCAGCTCCCGCATCCCAGGGTATCAGTCGTCGGCTGCCCATTGAACCAGCTCCCGCTGTTGGCCGCCGCGTGGGGCATGTTGCAGTTGAGGCGCCCCACGTTGGCCCGGTGGGCGAGTTCGACGCGACGCTCGTCGCGTTCGCTGTGCAACGAGGCGGAGTGGCCGGCGCCGGAGAACTCGAGAATCCGGTTCAGGCGGGCGCACATCTCGGAGAAGTCGTTCCACCTCCAAAGTGTCAGCGTTGGAGAGATCTTCTCCCCCGAGAAGCGATCCTCGGGCCCGATCTTCTCGCCGACGACCATCAGGAAGCGGGTGCCCTCCGGGACGTCGAGCCCCGCCTTCTCGGCGATCCAGGTGGCGGACTTCGCCACCAGCGCCCGGTTCAGGTGCTTGCCGTCGGGCCAGTAAAAGCTGCGGAGTTTCTCGCGCTCATCCGTCGAGCAGAGATAGCCGCCGACCCCTTCCAGCTCTTCGATCATCCGGTCGTAGACGCTCTCCTCGATCGCGACCGCGTTCTCCGATGAGCATGACGCGGAGTTGTTGGCGCACTTTGACTTGACGATCTTCTCGGCCGTGGCATGCAGATCCGCGGTCTCGTCGATGATCGACACCACGTTCCCGGACCCCACGGTGTGGCAGGGGGTCGCCGCCTCGTAGACGACCTTGACCAGCGCCGCGCCGCCCGTGGCCACCGCGAAATCGCAGTGCGCCATGAGCTCGCGGGTCTTGTCGTGGCTCGGTTCCCGAATGCAGAGCGCGAGGTCTTCCGGTGCGCCCACCTTCCCGAGCGCCTTTCGGATGTGCTCCACCGTGAGGTTGGTGCTCCCCGGTGTGCGCGGGTGCGGCGAGACGATCATGGCATTGCGCGTCTTCAGCAGAGCGAGTCCAATGCAGCACACCGTCGACTCCGGATTGGTGCAGGGCACGACGTTGGCCACCACCCCGATGGGCTTGGCGAACTTGCGGATGCCCTTCTCCCGGTCTTCCTCGACTAGGTCGCAAGTTTTGGCGTCCAGCTGGTCGCGCATGGTGCCCTTGGTCTTGTTCTGGACTTTGTGGAACTTGTCCTCGAAGACGCCGATGCCGGATTCGTCCACCGCGAGGCGCGCCAGGGCCTCGGCCGTCTCGGGTTTGGAAAGCTCGTACCCGACCGCCTGACACACCAGGTCCACTTTCTCCTGGGGCCAGGACCGGCACTCCTCGAACGCCACCCGGGCGCGGCGATAGAGCGCGTGGATGTCGTCGTTTGCGTCGTTGGCGCTGGAAGCCGTGCGTTCCATGTTCATTTATCCCGCCTGTCGTTCACCCGAATTGTTTCGGTTCAAATTTTCTTCCCGACGGTCTTGATGCCGGTCTTCTTGCTCGGGTCGTGGATCTCCTCGATGATGGCGGCGCCGCTCCCGCGCAGCTTCTGCCGCTCCTTGAACGCCGCAAGCCACTCGTCGGGAGAGCCGACCTTCGCAGGCCTGGCGTGTTTGGGCCGGTCGCCGAGCGGCGGCACCGGTCGGTCCTCCGGCCCGTCGTAGTGTTCCTTCGGCGTAAGGTGCTCGCCGAGCCGGGTGTAGCCCTCGCGCTCCACCTCCTCGATGTAATGGGCACCGGCCCCAAACGAACGCGTCACCGCGATGATCGACCAGGTCGCCTCCGGGGTGAATCCCAGGTCCATCATGGTCGCGGCCATCGCACCCAGGAGATCCACGTCCACCGGTTTATCGCTCAGGTCGTCGGCAGCCTCCGCCATCGCTTCCAGGAACGCGATGTAGGGTCCGGCCACCCCGAGCTTCTTCGCCCGCGCCAGCATCCGCTTTGCGGCCGGATCTTCCAGATACAGATCCGAGATCCCGAGCGCGGGATCGTCGAGATGCTCCGCCACCAGCTCTCTCGCCGCGGCCTCGACGGACTGTCCCGAGGCCTCCGCCTGCTCCATTTTCTCCAGCACCATGTTGCCGAAGGCGGAGAACGCGGCGTAGGCGTGTCCGAACGCGAGAATCGACGTGCCGGCGGCCTGGGTGAGAAAGGTCTTAGAGCGGGCGACCATGCGCGACATCAGGGCGGGCAGCGAGAGCCCGTCCTCGAGCGCGAGGATCATCACGTAGTTCAGCATCTGATCCTCTTCCACGGTGGGGATGCGGGCTTGGAAGTTGACGAACACCATGTCGGTCATGCCGTAGCCCTGCTCCATGAGCTCCGTCGTGTCGTAACCCCTGGCCACGATGCGGTGGACGTTCTTGTACGCCACCTCCGAAAGCCACTGGAACGGCGCGCGTTCGCCGTCCATGGACACGGTGCCGTGTTCGCGCTGCATGTAGTCGTAGGGCAGCTTGGGGCTGCCGAGATTCCCGATCAAGTTCCTTTTCCCGGATTCGTCGTTCATCAGATCACCCACTTCCTGTATTCGCCGGATTCCTTTTGGGCCTTGGCATATTCCTGCCGTTCCTCCTGAGTGGGTACCGTGCGGTCCTTCGGACCCGCGTACTTGATCATGGAGAGATCGAGCATCTGCACCATGGGCTCGCTCCTCGACGCTGCCCAAGCCCGACCCTTCTTCATCTGGAACACCGCGTGAGCCGCACAGCTATAGCCCCGCGAGACACTGCCGATGCACCAGGCGGCGTTGGGCGCGAACCCGAGATCCGAGAGGGCCGCGTTGCCCGCGCCCACCACGTTCACGCCGACGTAGGACTTGCCTTCCTTCTTGCGCCTGGCGTGAAAGTGCTTCTCGATGCAGCGCTGCAGCTCGTGGTAGATGCCGTTTGTGCCGAGCTCTTCCTGCTTGAGGTGAATCGGCTCGGCCCGCGGGTCGCCGTCGCTGTGCTGGGGCTGACCCATGCCCATCACCGGCATCTCTGCGTCCATGTAGTCGTCCACCAGTTCCTTGGCGATCTCGTCGACGCTCTTGCCTTCCTTCTGACCCCGCTCCAGGTATGTGTTCATCATGTAACCGTGGGCGGCCCCGGGACCGTGCACTCCGCCAAAGGTCATAACTCCCGCCGCCACCGCGGTGGGCAGGTTTGGGCGCCCGGCGGTGACCGCGATGGCAGAGCCTGCCGAGGGTGACATTGAGTGCTCGAGGAAGCTGCCCATCTCGTAGGTGAGCATCTTCTCCTCGGCTTCGGTGGGGATGCGGCCTTGGAAGAGCACGAAAATGGCGTCACTGAAGGAGTAACCCTCCTCGGCCAGGTCGCTCAGGTTGTAACCGCGCATCACTGTCTTTTCCCGGGTCTTGTAGGAAAGTGCGGTCTTGCGTTTGATGAGTGGATCTCTGCTCATGCCAAGGCTCCTGATTCCTTCTGCGAACGATTGATGTTGTCCAAGTACTGTTTGGTGTCAATGCCAAAGTAATATTCCCACCCTTGGCGACTGGTGACGAACCAGATCATCCGTCGATTCTGTTCTCCTTTCGCGGCGAGCACCAGCAGCGCCCGATCACGCCGTCCGTACCAGGTGGAGAGGTCGGGCGCGGCGACGAGTGCCTCGATCTCGTCTTCCGTGAGCCAGGTCACGGTGCCCCTTTTGTGCCGCTTTGCCGGCAGTTGCAGGATCTTCTGGCAATGGTGCAGGACCTGGGGTTCGTTGACCGCGACATGACGGATGAAGGAACGGATGGCGGCAAGACGGACATTGCGGCTCTGCGCGCTGTTGCCGCGTTCGGCCTCGAGATGTTCGAGAAAGTTCCCGACAAGATCGGCATCGATGTCCGAGATGTCCATGTCCGTTGACGCCAGTCCGCACCGCGCCTCGGCAAATTCAAGGAGCAGCCGGAAGGTATCACGATAGCTTGCGATCGTGTTCGCACTGGCCCCGAGTTGGCTGATGAGCCGCACGGTGAAGAATCTCTGCACCAGCGGCGCCAGTGGTGTCGGCACGGTTCCGGTCATGACGCGTCTCCATCCCCGAGAGTTCGCAGGCCGCGTTCGCTCGCTAGGGCCAGCAACTCCGGCACGGCCTCGATATACCACCATGTGCCGGACGGTCTTGCATGTCCCAGGTATGCACTGAGCTTGTGCATCTCCGCGTCCACGTCACGTCCCTGCCGAAACCAGTCGAGAATTGTCACGGTGGCCATCGCGCAGATCGTGGATCCGCGGCCCACGGTCCCTTCCCGGCGAGGGCTGGCGCAGGCCAATGGCCTGGCCGACCTTGGCGAAGTACCATTCTGCGGAATGAAAATTTTTCCGCTTGCCGCTTTCTTCCTGAAAGAGCGCACCGCTGCCTGTCCGGGCAACAACATGGTCACGGAATTGCTGGTAAGCCTGCAGCTTCGCGACCACGCACCGGGTGAGCGGAATGACGCGGCACTTCCCGTTCTTGCCGTGCCTGACGGACAGGGTGGTGTCTTTGGCGTCGATATCCCGGTCGTTGAGCCCGAGGGCGGCTGTTGCGCCGTCGGGAACGCCTCGTGAAGGAGCGGACGCGGATCACGAACACGGTCGGCGGGTTGCTCCGGCTGCACGGCGTATCCTGTGAAGCCCATAAGATGTGGGGATTGCGTGAGCGTCTGGATACGAGGCCTCGACCATGATGTAGGCGCCTTCAAGGCAACTTTTCCAGTCATCGGTCGCGATGACTTTCCGGCCGAGGTCGGATTCGAGCCGGTCCGTGAAACTTTCGTGGCTTTCCGGGCGCCGCGAATGGACCCGGATTTCCTCGAAGTCGAAAAAATGGGCAAACAGGAGGACATTCCAGTATGCGGTCCCGTGGGCACCGACGCGGCCGAAGACCTTCGGCTCGGGCGTCGCCAAGAAGCGCGCACCGATGGCGGTCCATCGCGCCGGTCCGCATTTCCGTTATGCCCGTGGCGTCAATGATCGCTTTCGGGGCGCCGTTACGGGGATCGAAGAGTGTCAGGATCCCGTACTCGGACGGCCGTCCATCCCGGTAATTGTCGACGAAATTCCCAACGACCTTGGTTCCCGCACTGTCGATGTCGCCACCGATCCATCCCCGGAGCACGTTGAAGTGTCCATCGACACCCGCCCGGGGGCGAATTTGGGTTCTCGGCTCGATCACGGTTTCTCCTTGCCCCTGCATGAAAGGCCCGGTTTCGACGGCAGCCATGATCGCTTTGTCGTCAAGCGCCGCCTGTTCGACATCGAATCGGTTAAGGAAGTCGATGTGGACCTCTGGAGAACGGAAAATGGTCGTCACCGAAACTCAGATTCTCCCGTTTGGGACGGTTTCCGGAAATCCGGAAAAACCGTCGGTCCGTCGCAATGCCGGCCCGCAGCGTCAGCGACAATGACTGCAACCCGAAAGGGAGATGGCTTGCGTTACGATGCGTTCTCTTCGCGGACCGGAAATCCCGGCAGGCAACGTCAATCGAATGTCAACGTGCGCAGGTTAGTCTGCCTACGCTCCGGCGTTATTGCCGAACAGGGCGCGCAACGCGTCATCGGAGTCCGGTTCCGTCTCGAAGCAGACGTTTCGTTCGAGCAACGGTTTGAGCCAGGGCTGTGCCCGCTTCGTCCAGATGTGACAGGTGGGCGAGACGACCGAGGTGTCATCCAGCGTGCCGGCCTTCATGCTGAGTATCGTCTTCCCTTCCGCCCGCAGGTTGCCACCCGCATGGTAGAGCCGGGTTCCGCATGCGCCACAGAACGCGCAAGTCTTCTCGCGCCCCGATTCGCCGCACGTGCGGTATAGGTGTGGCCTGGCGCCGGTGAATTCGACTGCATCGCGTTCCATCCACATGGAGAGACCGAACGCGCTCGAGGACTGCTTCTGGCAATCCATGCAGTGGCAGGCGTAGAGCGCGATCGGCGCGCGCAGGAGCCGGAACCGGATTGCCCCGCACTGACAGCCGCCTTCCTGATCTGCTGCGACGGACATGATTCTTGCGTCCTTCCTCTCCGTTGATGGACCCGGCAAACTGACCAAGGCTTTAGCATACATCTGATTGATCCCGGGTGCATTGAGGGAACAGCGCAAAAATTCGGGTGAATTGGTGGGAATCCCCCTTCAAATCGAGTTCGTGGAGCAGGCAGGTTCGCCAAAAGCTGTCAAGACATCGAAAATCCAAATGCAATGGCTTTGGAAACCTGACCGACCAAATCCTGCCGCCCTTTCCCGATAATCTCTCTCTTTGAGTACGTGTGGGAGGGCGCGTGACGGCGAAGGGATGACGGCGGGACCTTCAACGCCTGTCGGCAGTGCGATTGCGACTGTTGAACGGGGTTGCGCCACTTCCGAGCTATGCCAGGGACCCGATTAACCGTTCGCGCTGGCTGCGGGACGGCTAAGTGATCTGCTTTACGGGCACAAAGTTCGATTGCCGCAGGGACTCGAAACCGTCAGTGCGACAGACCGTGAGATCCAAGCGCGCAACTGCCGCTTGGCGGCGGCGGTCACTTGGCTGGCCAGGGATGTGGAAATCCTCAACGTGCTGGTCGCCGAGTTTCGGGATGTCGCCATCTTCGACGAGTTGGGTCACGGGAACTGGAAGGACCTCGTACGTTTCATACTCAAATCCGCTTGGCGGAAGCTCTGCAAACATCCCGGTCGTGTCGAATGTTTCGATGAGAATAGCCTGCCGGTCTTGCCAGGGAACGCGCTTTGCTTGGATGAGCCACCCTTTCGCTGAGCTCGTAACGACCCTAAGTGGTCTCGTGCAGGCGCGAGCCAGACGTTGCAGCCGTAGAAGGACAGGACATGCGTCATGCTGTCATCGAGTGTCCGCAGTTCGTTCGAGTTTTCCGTTGATTCAATCCGCGCCAACACATCCTATCTTGGTGTCGAAGAAAAGGAACTGCTCTTCCTCGAACTGCCTTTCACCAATCGCTCCACGGAGTCGGCGACACGGTCAAGGGGAACATTTTCGACCTTTGACCCAAGAGAGTTGAGCCCGGTACTTTTCCGCTCTTCCTCAAGGCATCGCGACGGAAACACGAAGAATGTCAATTGCTCGGGGTCACCGTGATCGACTCTGCTTTCCCGGCTCTCCCCATGCCACGCAAAGACGTAGATTCTGCGGGCCTTCCCGGTTCATCTATCCACACGCCGTGGCGTCGCCGGTAACCCGTCCGCGGTGCGATGTCGAACCTTGCAGGACCGGCTGTCGCGTTTTCTCCGGTGTGCCTGGGTTGGCGTGCGGCGGACTGCTCAACCTCAAGCCTGCATCCCGAGTCATGTTCCGGGTCCCAAGGCGCCCAGTCGTACTCCTGCGTCCAGGGCAGCGTCCACCCTGAGCCAAGGAGCTCTGTCAAGAGGCACTCGACGTACTCCGCGCGGTGCACGTTGTTCATGATCCGACGTTCGAACTGCCTGGGAAGACGGGCGACACCCGTTCCCGTAGCGGTGCCAACCTCCGGATCGCGTCTCCGGTGCCGACAAGGCCAGGTTTCACGATCTTCGCATTGATCCCCCGAAGGCAGAACTTCTTCCCACGCCGGGAGTTTACGAACTTCATCGCTTCGAGCCCGAAGCGGGAGGCAAATTTCTTGCAGCCAAGATGTGGAACCGCGGTCACCTCGATGATCGCGGACCCCATTGCAAGCCTGGTGCCCGCCGGAAGGTTTTCCTTGCTGAGGTCCAGGTCGACGAAGAACTGATCACCGGCGAGAGCCCATCGGTCCTCGGAACGTGCCAAAAGCGCGATAACCCGTGAGTTCATCAGGTTGAGTTGCATCTCCGGATGGGCCGTCCCGTCATCCGTGTGCCTGCTGCCCCGGGAGCGCCAGTTGTCCCCAATGAGTCCTTCACCAAGGTCCAGTTCACCGGTATTCACCACGTCTCGCTCGTCCACACCGGGCCTTCGAACTATCATCCTGACAACGCCGTCGTCTTTGGGTGACGCAAGAATATCCGGCAGCCCGGCCTCAAGTTCGTCTGCCCCCAAGAAATCCATCGTTGTCATCCTTGCCATCAATGACCTGACGATCGCTCACGGCGCTTGTGTCGCGCTTTCTGTCAGGGGCACGAGACTGAACTTCTGCCGTGCGACCCAGAATTCGCCCTGTGCCTTTCGGGACAAAAAACTATACCCTTTATGTGGTGCCCGGTCCACGTTTCAAGCAGTTCGGCACCGGTCGGAGTGTCCCGGCATATGACCACCAGATCATGTATTCCAGGCGGAATTTGCCACAATTGGTCGGCAAGAGTTCATGGACGAAAACCATCTATCCGGCACACCGCACCGCAATACGAAAAAGCGGAATTGCAGGTGATGCCCTCATCACTCTTCACCTTGATCGAGGCCAGTGCCGAAACTGGCGAGCGCTTCCTCGAGATGGCCTGCCATCGCATGCCCGGCCACGGTCGGCATCCGGTCGGATGAGGCAATCAGGCAGAGACGCAATTTGGACAATCGCTCGCCTTCCAGCGGAACGGCAACGAGTTGCCCTGCGGCCAGTTCTTCGGAAAACCCCAGGCGCGTATAGAATGCAATCCCGACGCCCAGAAGCAGGAGGCGTTTGACTACTGCCTGGGTGTTGGAGACCGCCACCGGCCTGTGTGCTCTCTTGAATGTCTCCATTTCGTCCCCGACAAATGGCTGCATCGTGTCGGCAGGGTCCTGGTAGATCAGGCGATGGGAGCCGCAATCGCCGAGCGGAAGTGAAGTTCGCGACGCCAGCTCGTGTTCCGGCCTCATGATGACACACATCGGGCAGGCGATTTCTTCGAGCACCGTGACTCCGCGGCGCCAGCTCGGAGAGAATGTCAGGCCGAGATCCGCGGTGCCCTGGGAGACGGAATGCAAGACCTCGATGGGGTCGCAGGCCGTGACGCGTACCTGTACCGCCGGATGCACCGAAACGAACCGGGCCACTGCCACGGGCAGAAAATGCACGGCGGGACTGTCCAGCGTGGCAATGGTGACGTCACCGCTGACGATGCCGCGCAGCTTGTCGATTTCGCCGCGGAGCCTTGCGAAGTCGTGCAATGTGTCCCGTGCGTGGCGTTGCACGAGTCGGCCGGTGTCAGTCAGCCGCATACCGTCCGGGCGGCGCTCAAACAGCGGTGTGCCGAGATGGTCCTCCAGCTTCAGGATTTGCCGGTTGACGGCCGAGGCGGAGATATGCAGGCGCTCCGAGGCACGGCGGATCGATCCAAATTCAGCCACCGCCTCGAAGTAACGTAGCACGACCGCATGCATCCCGCTTCAGCCCCCATTTGTGTCCCAAGCGGCTACGACAGGGTGGTCCTGTTCCGTGCGAAAATCCGGGCCAAGACCACCTGGCCGGCCCCAGCCAGTCACGGCATTATCGAAGAACTCGGCGTTGACGGCAACGAAGTCGGCGGAATGCGGCGGCAGATCGTCCTCGTACCAGATCGCATCCACCGGGCAAACCGAGACGCAGATCGCGCAGTTGATGCATTCGTCGGGCTGGATGTAGAACATGCGCCCGCCTTCGTAGATGCAGTCGACCGGGCAGACTTCGGTGCAGACACCATCCTTGATATCAATGCAGGCCTCGGCGATGACGTAGGTCATGAGGGACTCCCGACATGGAGCGGCGGGGGACTCATTCCCCGGACCACACGGGCGTGCGTTTTTCCCTGAACGCCGTGATGCCTTCCTTCGCGTCACGGCTTTGCAGTGCCGCAACGAGGCTCGGGAGGCGGGCATTGCGGGCTTCCGAAACGGTCAGGTGCGCATTGTCGCTCGCCGAGCGCTTGATTGCCTTGAGGCTGAGGGGCGCACAGGCGACTATGTCGCGGACCCAGGCATCGACCGAAGCGTCCAGTTCATCCGGGGGCACGACCTGGTTGACCAGGCCGTGTTCCAGCGCTTCCGTGGCTCCGATGTGCCGGCCAGTCAGCAGCAGTCCCATGGCAAGGTTCCGCGGAAGCCGGCGCGGCAGGGTCACCATGCCGTCGAGCGGCAGCCGCCCGACCCGCGGCTCCGGCAAGCCGAATGTCGCCGTCTCCGCGGCGATGGCCAGGTCGCAGCCCAACACCATTTCAAATCCGCCTCCGAGCGCAATGCCATTGACCTTCGCAACGACGGGGACCGACGGACGGCGGCCCAATGCGATGCCGCCGAAGCCATGGTCACCGGTGCGGGCCCAGTAGGCGAGTCCGTCGGGGCCGTCCTCCTTCATGTCCGCGCCAGCGCAGAACGCACGCCCGGTTCCGGTCAGGACCGCGCAGCGGATCTTCGGGTCGAGGTCGATCTCGTCCCAGATGTTTCCGAGTTCAGCCTCTGTTTCCGAATCGACGGCATTCATTCTTTCGGGTCGGTTCAGCGTCACGCAAGCGACGCCGTGCGACACCTGGAATTCAACACTCATGCCGCGTCCTCGCCGGGATGCACCGACCCAAGCACCTCGTCATTGTGCTCGCCCAGCGCCGGTGGCGCGCGGCGCACCGCGAACGGGGCGGCCGACATGTCGATCGGCGAGGCCACGAGCCGTACCGGACCGGCGGCAGTCGGTTCGAGTTCCACGATCATGCGGTTGCAGGCGGTCTGGGGATCGTCCAGGGCGTCCGCGAGCGTCTTCACCGGGGCGCACAGGATATCGACGCCGTCGAGCCGTTCCAGCCAATACGCGCTCGTGTCAGTGGCAAAGCGGTCCCGGAAGATTTTCTGCAGATCCGATCTGCGGGCCTTTTGGCTTTTCAGGGTTGCATATCTCGGATCGGCGGAAAGATCGTCGATGCCGAGTGCCGTACAGATATCGCGCAACGGGTTTTCCTTGAACGCTCCGACCATGACCACGGCGCCATCGAGGGTTTCGAACACGCCGGACAGCGGCATTGCCGCCCAGTTGAGTTCTTCCCCACGCATCATCCAGGCCGCCGCCTCCTGCATCTGCATCGCCAGCATGGAGTTGTAGAGCGCGACTGAAACCTGCTGTCCCTGGCCGGTCTTCTCGCGCTGCAATAACGCCAGCAGGATGCCCTGGAGCATATGCATGCCTGCCGCGTAGTCAGCTAGGGCTGTCGGATAGACGGAAAGCGGCAGCGACTGGTCAGGTCGGCGGTGCATCGCACCGCTCATCGCCTGGGCCAGGACATCCTGGCCGCCCTTGTGCACGTAGGGGCCTTCCAGGCCGAAACCCGTGCCGACCGCGTAGATGATTCGAGGGTTGATCCTGCGCAAGTCGTCATAGCCTAACCCCATCCGATCCATCACGCCGGGTCGAAAGTTGTTCACCACCACGTCGGATGTCTCGACGAGCCGGGGTACAGCCGCCCGGTCTTTTTCCCTCTTGAGATTGAGCGCGACGCTGCGCTTGTTGCGGTTGAGGCTGGCGAACACCGGATTGATTCCGCCGTCGGGGTCTTCGCCCACGCTCCAGCGGGACAGGTCGCCACTTCCTGCCCGCTCGATCTTGATGACGTCGGCACCGTAGTCGCCAAGCACCTGCGTGCAGCAGGGCCCCATCATCACCTGCGTGAAGTCAAGCACCCGAATGCCCTCGAGTGGAAGCGGACGGGCGCCGCCGGCTTTCGATTCCGGTGCCATCACGCTGCCTCCGTCACCAGGGCGTTATCGGCCGGCCTGTCACCGGGATCCGCGCCCTGCGCACGCATCTGTCTCTGTATGCCCCGCACGTCCACGTCCCGAACCAGCGTGTCGCCGTCCAACGCCTTCGCGGAGGCAATGCCGGCGGCCTCGCCCATGGCCATGCATGGGGGAATCTCCCGGCTGATCTTCTGGGCTTGCGGCGTGACCGAGTAGTGGCGGCCGGCGACGAGAATCTGCTCGACTCCGACCGGGAGGAGGGCACGGTACGGAGTGTAGTAGTCCCGGCCGCGGCAGACGGAGTCGTGAAAGTGCACGCGGTCGGTCACGTCGCGCTTGGTGACCACGTATTCGCCTTCCAACAGGCGGGTCTGGCGCACCCCGGTCTGCGGCGCGAAATCCACGAAATAGGCGCGTTCGAAGCCCGGGACCTGCTCGCGCGCATAGTCAAGTAACGCCAGCATGCGTCGACGGCCTTCGAACTCGGCCGCCGTGAGATCCGCCACCTTCATGCCATCGAAGCCGGTCATGTGCGGACAGTTGCACCAGACCACGCCGGGCAGCGGCGTCTTCAGCCACCAGTGCTGCCAGCAACCGCCGATCAGGCTCTTTGCCTTGCGATCGAGTTCGGCGAACCTTTCCGGCTCCTCGAACTGGAAGCGTTCGGCTGCGTCCGTATCGACGCCGCCCATGCGCGACACGGTGGTGACAATAAAGGAGCCCTCGACAAACGGCGCGCCGGCACTTGCCGCGACATCCAGGTCCCCGGTCGCATCGATGACCACCTGGGCGCGGATGGCCTGCGGTCCTTCCTTCGTCTCGACGATGACCCCGGCAGCCCGCCCGTCCTCGACGATGGTCGATTGGAACCAGCTGTGCAGGCGCAGGTTGACGCCTGCGTCGCGTACCATGTCGAGCGAGGCCTGCTTGAAACCGTCCGGGTCGAAGGCTGCGGCGAAGATGATGGGATGGGGCTTGGTACGCGTGTGGAAGTCGAACACGCCCCACCGGGACCACTTTCGCCACAGCGCTTCTGTTGCCCTGACCGCGGGATCGCGGTCGATTTCCGGGGGATACACGCACAAGCCCCTGGCGTGCATACGCTCGATGATCTCCATTGCCAGTCCGCGCACGGAAATCTCCGTGTCGTTGTGCATGTCGTCCAGCACGAGCACCATGCCGCCGGAAGCGAGGCCGCCGAGATAGGGATAGCGTTCGACCAGCACTGCCGGCGCGCCGTTGCGCGCGGCGGAAACCGCGGCCGCGATTCCGGCCGGTCCGCCGCCCACGACCACGACACCACAGGTGGCGACCACCGGAACGTCGCACCCGGCCCGAGTCAATGTTTCTGTGTGTGCCATGCGTTTGTCTCCATCGTCTGGTCACTGCCCGGGCGCCGGCATCCGGTGTTCCCGCTCATTCATCTCAGTAGACCGCGCCCGGTTTCCACTTCAGGATTCGTCGTTCGAGGAGGGTCGTGATCACGAAGAACGCCACCGCGAGGCCTGCCCCCAGGATCACGGTGGCGTACAGCAACGGGGCGCGGAAGTTGTACGTGGCCTCGATGATCAGGGAGCCCAGGCCGTAGTTGGAGCCGATCCACTCGCCGACGATGGCACCGATGACGCATGTGGTTGATGCGATCTTCAGCGCCGCAAAGAGGAACGGCAGGGAACCTTGAAGCCGGATCTTCCACAGGATTTCCCGGTCACTGGCCGACAGCACTCTCATCAGTTCCAGCATCTGGGGGCTGACCGCCTTGAGGCCGCGCACCATGTTGACCAGGGTGGGAAAGAAACAGATGAGTGCGGCGATGACGATCTTCGGTGCGTAGCCGTTGCCCAGCATCAACACCAGGATCGGCGCGATGGCAATGATCGGGATGGTGTTGATGAAAACCGCGATCGGGTAAAAGGCGCGCTCCGCCAGCCTGTTGTGGACGAACCACACCGCCAGCACGACCGCGATGGAGTTGCCGAGGGCGAATCCGGCAACGGCTTCGAGCAGGGTCGGCCAGAAGTTGATCCACAGGATTTCGCCCTCTTCGACGAACACCTGGAAGACCTGGACGGGGCTGGGTGCGATGTAGCCCGGCACCCCGAACCCGGTGACGACGAGTTGCCACAGCGCCAGCATCCCTGCCGCGGCGAGGATTGGCGGCGCGTGGCGATGCCGCAAAAATGGCGCGCGCCGGATACGCGTTTCCCGGCCGGCACGAGACGCCGTCGGCGCGCCTTTGCTGTCGATGCCCGCGGTCGTCATCGCGGCTCTTCCAGCAGGCTGCGCAGGTGTGCGGTGACCTGCACGAACTCGAGCGTGTCGCGCATGCCAAGAAGTCTCGGCTCGGCGAAGTCGATGTCGACATATTCGCGGGTCCGCCCGGGCTGGGCAGACAGCACGAGGCATTTCTGGCCGAGAAACGCCGCCTCGGGCACCGAATGTGTGACGAACATGATTGTCGTGCCGGTCTCGCGCCAAATCCGCAGGAGTTCCTCGTTGAGCTTGTCGCGCGTGATCTCGTCCAGGGCGCCGAAGGGCTCGTCCATCAGCAGCACACGCGGCCGGTAAATGAGCGCCCGGGCGATTGACACCCGTTGGCGCATTCCACCCGACAGTTCATGCGGCAAGGCGTTCTCGCGACTTTCCAGGCCGACGAGCGCCAGCAGGGATTCGGGCTCCGCGTGCTGCTCGATGGCGCCGCTGCGCTTGCCGACTTCCAACGGCAGGCGGACGTTCTCGATTGCGCTGCGCCATGGAAGAAGCGTCGCGTCCTGGAAGACGAAGGCGAAATCGCGCGCACGGCGGGCCTGCTCCGGCGTACGGCCGAAGACACTGATCCCGCCGCCGCTGATCGGAACCAGGTCCGCGATGGCGCGCAACAGGGTTGATTTTCCGCACCCGGAAGGCCCCAGCATGGTAACGAATCCGCCCTCCGGAACCTCGAAGCCGACCCTGTCCAGTGCGGTAATGCTGCCGGCGTCTCCATCGAAACGAACCGACAGGTCGTGAACAAGGATTGCCGCGGCGACAGAGGTTTCAGCCCTTGCCGCCGCAGCGGCGGCAGCTGTCATCCAATCTGCTTCCTCAGGGCTTCCGTGGCTTCCAGGATTTCGGTGGTCATGACGTCGTCCACGGTCGGTGTCTCCCCCTTGAACTGCTCGAGTTCCGCGTAGGTGTCAATCTGCGCCTGCCAGTTGGCCGGATTCATGGCTGCCCAGCCGTTTGTCGCGGTCGTGTCATCGAACGAGAACCCGAGTACAGGGCCGACTGCTTCCAGCTCGCTCTCGCGGCTGAGGTTCTTGTACTCTGCAACCAGGTAGTCGACGCCGGCCTCGGGATTCATCCGGGCCTCGCTCCATCCCCTGGCGGAACCGGTGAGGAAACGGGTCAGGACGTCGGAGTGGTTCGCCAGCATGTCGTCGGTTGTGTAGTAGACGTTTGCGTAGAGCTGGATCCCGGCGTCCCAAAGCATCATGTCGACACGACCGTCGCCGAGGACCCTGAGCGCGTTTGTATTGGTCATCCAGCCGGTGACCGCGGCGGCCTGGCCGGTCATGAGCTGGTTCATGTCGCTCCCCATCTTGACCACTTCGACCTGATCCTCGGCGATACCGTTTTTCGCCAGCAGTGCCCGGAGCAGGATTACCGCCGTCGGCTGGGTTGCGATGGTCTTGCCGATCATGTCTTGGGGGGAGCGGATGGCATTGTTCTCAAGCGAGAAGTAGGTGAACGGGTGCTTCTGGAAGCCCGCCGCGAAAGCCTTGATCGGAATGCCGGCCGAGCGGGCCAGCATCAGGGACGGGCTGGAAGAGAGCTGACCGATCTCGGCGCGGCCAGCCGCGACGGAAGCCACACCATCCACCCCAGGACCGCCCGGAGTGACCTCGAGTTCGATGCCTTCCTCTTCGTAGTAGCCCATGCGCTTGGCCACGACCTCGCCCATGATGCCGTTGCTGGCAAGCCAGCCGAGTTGCATGTTGACCTTTGCAGTGTCAGCGGCGAGCGCTTCGACCGTGACGAACGACGCTGTGGCCGCTGCCCCGCCGAGGGCTGCCCCATACTGCAGGATCCGGCGACGATCGGGTGACGCGAGGTAATGATTGTGCTTTGCCATTGGTAACCTCCCTTATGTTCGTTGACAGACCATAGCCTCGCGATATGTTCGCGGGAATTATAATTTTTCGTTCAATGCGTTGCATTCAAAAAAAGCAACGCTTCGTTGAGCGAAACCAATCTGAACGGTCTCGATCGGGCGGTCGCCTGAGTGGGCGGTGAGGGACGCGGTCGTTACCAAATCGGTGACGCCGCGAACGAATTCCAAATCAGACACTTGATCGTGGCAGAAACCAGCAAATCCCGGGAAACGAAAGCGATCGACGTCGGCATCGACAAGTTCGGATCGACCGGGACGACCGGGATTCCTGTCGAATGGAACGGCGGGCCTCCGACCTGCCGCCTTTCATCTGATCACCGGAAACACGAACGACCCGCATCCGGCGTCAGGGCGTCGGGACCTGGTCAACAAGGCCTCGCGACCTCTGAACACAACGGATTCAAGGGTGCCGCGGCCCCAGTCGCAACGAGATGCCCCGTTTTGACGCGGGAAATGATCGCCGTTCCCACCCCGTGCCGGGAACTTCGTCGGTTCCCCCGCGTTGAAGACAAATGTGTCTGTCAGGGATTCCATGCGGCGGCCCGGTGGACGATGGCTTCTCGGAGGCCTTCGAGCAGACCCTCCGGATATGCCATGCGCTCCCGGAGTTCCGCTTGGCCGGTTTCCAACTTGTCCATGCGGTTTTCCAACCGATCCATGCGCACGGTGACATTCCGCTGGCCGTTCAGGATCAGGCCGGCCAATTCAATTCCAACGCCAAGTACGACTAAAATTTCCGGCGTCATTCCGGCCTTCTGGTTGCTTCCGCGAATTTTGGGGCGAGGCGAGGCAGGGGTCTATGACAGCCTTCGACGGCATGGCGGGAAAAGGAATCCGGGTGTTTACGTCCGGGCGCGCAAGGAATAGCATGACCCGATTGCATCCGGAATCTGCCGGGCATACGGGAGGGCCTGGAATGGCAGTCGATTTCCCTGCTTTCGACCTGGATGTCGCAGACCCGCCTTATTTGTTGACGCCCGGACCGCTCAACACGTCAGCGAATGTCAAGGCCGCGATGTTGAAGGACTGGGGGTCGCGGGACCTGGATTTCCGTAACATGACGGCCACGCTCCGGGCCAGGTTGCTCGAAATCGCCGGGGGGCAGGACAGCGGTCTCGAATGTGTGCCCGTCCAGGGCAGCGGGACATTCGCGGTCGAGGCCATGCTCGGCTCATTGATTCCGCCCGATGCAACAACTCTCGTGTTGATCAACGGCGCTTACGGCCACCGCATGGCTGAAATCCTTCGCCGCCTCGGGCGTGCATACCATTCCGTTGACAAGGGAGACAGTCTGCCAGTGACCATCGAGGATGTGGCTGCCGCACTGGATGAGCACCCCGAGATCTCTCACGTGGCCGTCGTTCACTGCGAAACCAGTACCGGAATCCTGAACCCGCTTGCCGGGATTTCGGAAATGGTGAAAGGGCGAGGACGGACCCTGCTCGTCGATTCGATGAGCGCATTCGGCGCCTTGCCCGTCGATCGGGACACGATCCGGTTCGACGCGTTGGCTGCCTCGTCCAACAAGTGCCTGGAAAGCGTTCCGGGAATCGGATTCGTGATCGCCAGTACGCCTGTCATAGAGGCGGCGAAAGGAAACAGCCGGTCCCTCAGCCTGGACCTGCATGCGCAATGGACTGGATTGAACCGAACCGGCCAATGGCGATTCACCCCGCCGACGCATGTCGTGGCCGCCCTGGTCAACGCGCTGGAGGAACATCGATGCGAGGGTGGTGTCGACGGACGCCGGCGTCGCTACGAGCTGAACAGGGACACGCTGGTCAACGGTATGCGCGAACTCGGGTTCCGGACATTGCTTCCGGATGCCTGGCTCTCGCCGATCATCGTGACCTTCCTGTGTCCTCGATACGATAGTTTTGTCTTCGAACGCTTCTACGCGGCGATGAAGGACAAGGGATTCGTCCTCTATCCGGGGAAACTGACGGCTGCGGACAGTTTTCGAATGGGTTGCATCGGCAGGCTCGATACAGGTGTCATGAAACTTGCGGTGAAGGCCGTGGCCGAAACACTGACAGAACTGGGCATTCCCGACGGCGACCCCGAGGTCGATAACCACCCGGAGGCACCCGCAAGCCAGTCGGGAAACCGGTGATGGAAGCGCCCGTCACGGTCAACGGGCGGAAATACGGAACGCCCCTCGTTCCGGCGATCGTGATCTGTTTCGACGGATGCGAACCCGCGTATCTCGACGTGGCGGTTTCAGCCGGACTCATGCCGAGTTTCGAAAGGATCCGGAGGTCTGGAACCTCTTGACTTGCGTATTCGGCAATCCCGTCCTTCACGAATCCGAACAACTTATCGATCGCCACGGGGGTTCCTCCTGCCGTCCACGGAATATCGGGGAACACGTTCCTCGGCCGGGAATCCGGTGAAGAAGTGATGATGAACGACGTGTCGTTCCTGAGAGCCGAGACCGTGTTCGGGGCTTTCCAGAGATCCGGAGCCAGGGTTGCGGTCGTCACCGCGAAGGACAAGCTCCGTACGCTGCCGGGAGCAGGCCTGGATTGCGGGGCAGGCAATGCCGTCTGTTTTTCCGCCGAACGCTCTGCCGACACGACCTTTGAGACGAACGGCATGGCAGCTGCCGGTCGTCCTGGATCGGGTGCCTAAAGACTGTGAACTCGTGGTGGAAGAAACATTTGGGCCGGTCATCCCGGTCATTCGGGTTCCCGATGTTGACGAAGACGTCATGAACATATCGAATTCCACCGCGTACGGACTGTCGTCCGGTGTATGCACGAATGATTTCAGGCGCATGCAGAAATACATCAGCGGACTCAATGTCGGGGCAGTCAACATCTGGGAGGTGCCGGGTTACCGTATCGAGATGTCCTCGTTCGGGGGAATCAAGGAAAGTGGTCTCGGGTACAAGGAAGGTGTCCTGGAGGCTATGAAATGTTAGGGGCTTATATGGATGGGTTGACGGCGCGGTTCCGCCACCAGATCCCGACCGATTTCACCTGTTGCAGGGATCGGGAACGCCTGATCCTGACCTTGGATGATTCCTTGACAATTCAGGCAGATCGTGTAGTGAGCGCGTGACGGGAAGCCAGCCTTTCCCGCACCAGACGAACCTTGTGCCGAAGGCCAGACCGCGTGAGCGAGACCTCCACATACCGCAACATCATCTACCGGCTTCTGCCCGGCTCCAGGGCCAACGCACGGCGCCTGGCTGGACAGGCGGGCGCCTGCCGCTTCGTCTGGAACACGATGCTGGGGCAGCACAATAACGCCCATGAGGAGGCGAAGGCCAACGGGGAGAAACCTCCGTCGGTTTCCTTCTTCTCGCTCGGCAAGGAGTTCACCGTGCTCCGCAACGAAATCCCGTGGCTTTGCGCATACTCCTTCAGCATCACCCGGTACGTGCTCAAGTACCAGGCCGATGCGTGGAAGGCGTTCTTCAGGGGCGAGGCAGGACATCCACGCTTCAAGTCCCGCCACGGGTCGACGCCGTCCTTCACCATTCCCGAAGCCGTCACCATCGGGGACGACATGATCAATGTCCCGAGGTTTGGTCCCATGCGCATCCGGCGGGCGGGAACCCGTATCCCGAGGGGACGCCGGTGAAAGCCGTGATCAGGAAGATCGCCGGCAAGTGGTACGTCACCGTCTGCCACGAGGTCGAGGCTGAGGAGCATCCCGACACCGGGGTCTCGGCGGGCGTGGACATGAACGTCCGGCAGGTGGCGGTGGTGGACACGACCGGAGAGGCGGAGATCATCCCCGCGCCCGATACGGGCCGGCTTGATGCGAAGATCGGGCGCAACCAGCGCCGGCTTGCCCGCCAGCGCAAGGGGTCACGGCGGCGCATGAGAACCAGGCTCAGGTTGCAGAGGCTCCAGCGAAAGCGGGCCAACAGGCGCAGGAACTGGCAACACCAGGTCAGCCGCCGGATCGCGAACCGGGCGAGCACGGTGTTTGTCGAGAAGCTCAACACCCGGGGCATGACCAAATCGGCCAGGGGCACGCTCGAGAACCCCGGCACGAAGGTGAAGGCCAAGTCCGGTCTCAACAGGGAGATACTCAACACCGGCTGGCACTCCGTGAAGGAGATGCTCGGTTACAAGTGCGCAGAACTGATCGAGGTCAACCCTGCATATACCAGCCAGTCGTGCAACGCCTGCGGGTTCACTGACCCGGGAAACCGGAACGACCGGAAGTTCGAATGCGTGGCGTGCGGCCATGCCGATCACGCGGACCTGAATGCGGCCCGCAACATCTTGACCTCGGGGACTGGGGTGTCTGCACGGCGAGGGGCGTTGGCGCTGGCCACCCCTGTGACCCGTGAAACTGATCGAAAGCTGGCGGCGTGACGCGCCGTCAACCCATCGATATAAGTCCCAACGTCAAGACGTATTCACTGCCCTGGAATTGAACCATGGCCCGAATGCCATAACGACCGCGACCGCCGTGATCAGGAATCGTCGAATGCGCGCCCAATGCTCTGAAAGACCCGCGACGAGGAACCAGGTGGCGAAGTCTTGAACCGGAAGATGATTCATACGGAAGGTGAATCCGGCCAGTCGCCTGCCCGCAGGTCATGGCAGGAAGCATCTCTGGGCAAGGCTTCCAAAGACCTGCTTCTACGCGATTCGGAAGCGTTCCTGCACCAGAGTATCTCGACGCCATGCCTCGGGACCATCAGGCGGGCGGAGGGAATCTGGATCGAGGACCTGGAAGGTCGCCGGTACATGGATTTCCATGGCAACTCCGTGCATCACGTCGGCTACGGGCATCCGGCCGTCATTTCGGCTATACGGAACCAGCTCGAGGAACTGAGTTTTGCTCCTCGCCGGTTTACCAATGAGACCGCGGTTCGGCTTGCCGAAAAGCTGATCGAACGATCTCCATGGGACGAAGGGAAAGTCCTGTTCACGACGGGCGGCTCGGATGCAATCGAAGTTGCGCTCAAGATCGCGAGAGCCGCAACCGGTCGATTCAAGACACTGTCGTTCTGGGACTCGTTTCATGGTGCCGGGTTCGGGGCCGCTTCGGTCGGCGGCGAATCGACCTTTCGCTCGCACATTGCCGGCCCATTGCTGCCGGGAACGGAGCATGTGGCTCCATTTGCGTGTTATCGGTGCCCTTACGGGCACCGCGAACCCGAGACCTGTGGCCTCGCCTGTGCCGAAATGATCCGGTACGTCCTTGGCCGGGAGGGTGACGTTGCGGCATTCATAGCCGAACCGATGAGAGCCATCCCGTACGTTCCGCCGCGGGGATTCTGGAAATCGGTGAGGCAGGCCTGTGACGAATTCGGAGTTCTGCTGGTATTCGACGAGATTCCGACGGGCCTGGGCAAGACGGGGCGGTTTCTGGCCTGCGAACACGACCAAGTGGATCCTGACATCCTGGTCCTGGGCAAGGCGCTTGGCGGGGGCGTACTGCCAATCGCTGCGGTGATTTCGCGCAAGGACCTTGATGTCGCCGGGGATTTTGCCATCGGCCACTACACGCACGAAAAAAACCCCGTCACCGCCAGCGCCGCCGTCGCAACGCTCGACATCATAGATTCCGAGGGCCTCGTGGAACGGGCGCGCGTACTCGGTGATCATGCCATGGACCGACTTCGGGAATTCGCGGCGGGGACCGGGCGGTCGATTGTCGGAGATGTCCGGGGACGCGGCCTGCATTTCGGTGTCGAGATCGTCGAGGGAACCGGAAGCAGGGCTCCTGACCCTGGCCGTGCGGAGCGCATCCTTTACTCTTGTCTTGATTCAGGCCTGAGCTTCAAGATTTCCCAGGGAAACGTCCTCACGCTGTCGCCACCACTGGTTATCGGAAGAAATGATCTGGACCGCGCCCTTTCGATTGTTGAAGCGGCCATTCTTGACGAAAGTCTGGACCGGTAAGTTTCCGGCGGACGCGAGAATGGCATGGCCGACGGTCGAGGATTCCGTCCGGAGAATCCGCTTCGGCAGATTCCAGAGACCTGGTTGTCTGTTGGTTGGAGTGCCGAACGTTCGAGATTGAACATTGAACTGGATTTTTGCCGGTTGAGTACCAGATATTCCCGTCTGACAAGCGTAGACAGGCAGCAACACCCCTTGCGGTTTCGACCTCAGGGCGCAGGGCCTTTTCGGAGGCCCCTGCTTTTTTTGGCGATTTCCGATGCGTACTTTCGTCTATGTGGACGGGTTCAATCTCTACTACGGTGCCCTGAAGGGAACGCCCTGGCGATGGCTGGATCCGGTCGCTTTGCTGAAGAAGGTGTTGCAGCCACAACACGAAATCGTTGCTCTGAAGTACTTCACGGCGAGGGTTTCAGGAACGCCTGGCGATCCGTCGAAGCCGCAACGCCAGGACGTGTATCTCCGCGCCATGCAACGTTTCCGACCTGAGGTGGAGGTGTATTTCGGGCATTATCTGAGCCATGCGGTCCGCATGCCTTTGACCAGGCCGGCAGGTAACCGCCGCACAATTGAGGTCGTCAGGACCGAGGAGAAGGGTTCGGATGTCAACCTTGCCGTTCATCTCCTGAACGACGGCTGGCTGGACCTTTACGACTGCGCGGTCGTGGTGAGCAACGACAGTGACATCGCCGAGGCGATGCGCCTTGCGAGGCAACATCACGGCAAGCGGATCGGCTTGGTGACACCGGGGACGAGGGCACCCTCGCGCCAACTCCTCGTCCATGCCGACTTCGCGCGACGTATCCGGGCCAACGCCCCGGGGCACTCACAATTGCCGGCTCCGATTCCCGGCACGAAAAACCATAAGCCCGGAAACTGGTGAACTTGCCCGCACTGATCTTTTGAACGACCTCGTGACTTTCCCGTTGCGCGGGCTCCTGGCGATACATGCGGGAATCACGGAAAGGCTGACGTGGCGTCATGTACGGAGACTCGGGAAAACGAAATCTGAACCCAGGTGCCCGCTGTAGACGTGACAACAACGCTTGGGTAGGAGGGCGGCCGTGCTGCGAAAATTGGAGGGTACATTGGCTACGCACGTGGATTTCAAGCGCCTTGTAGCGGATTTCGCCAATCTCGAAGGACGTGCGACGATCAGCATAGGAACTACGGGATTTGCCGGGGACGGTGACCGTCTTTTCCTGAACTTCAACGATATGGGCATTCTTTTTTCGCACGAAGACGCCGAGGCGTTTCTCGCCGGCGCGGCGCGGGCAGCAAAGCGGTTGGGCCACGAGGCCTGAGTTTCCAAATTGACATGGCGGTTTCGGCAATTGCTGCCGCGCTTCTGCAAATTGCCGTCAGTGAACGGGCGTGAATTCACAACAAGGGTGAGACAACTCGTTTTCGATCCGAACGAGTTCTTTTGTTCAACTCCACCGCGCCACGGGCTCAATGAACCGACCCGGCAGCGAATGCGCCCATATCGTTGCGGGGATTACATTCACCAATTCCACCGGGCCGAAATTCCGTGCCACACTGCTCCCGGCTTCGATTCCCTAAAGAAAAGGGATGGCTTGCGTGCCACGCCTTGAAGCCAAACGGTCTCGATTGAAGCGGCATCGGAGTGAACTTCAGGTGAATCGCAAGAGAAGAAGGAAAACAATTGGCCAGGACCAGCATCACACACCCCCTCCGCATTGACACCCTGCCTGTTGGAAACGGCAGCGTTGGCATCACCTTTTGCCCCGGCAAGAAGGGCGATAGCGCTTATGGTGCTCCCTGGGCGCGCGATCTCGATCTCGACATGGACTCTATCGAGGTCTGGGGAGCGGCGGCAGTCGTGACTCTCATCGAAGACCATGAGTTCGAGATGCTATCCGTGCGGCCCCTCGGGGAAGCCGTGAAAGCGCGCGGCATCGAATGGCATCACTTTCCGGTCCAAGACCTTGCTGTCCCGAAACCAAAGGCGATGGGTCGTTGGCGAGCCCTGTCCCCACGGCTGCATCAGATCCTCGAATGCGGGGGCAAGGTTCTTGTGCATTGCCGGGGTGGGTTGGGGCGTGCGGGTACGATTGCCGCGCTGATTCTCATCGAACGCGGCCGGTCTGCGTCAAATGCGATTCAGGAAGTTCGTTCAGTACGCCGCGGTGCCGTCGAGACGGTTGAACAGGAGCGCTGGTTGGAATGTCATGCGCAACACTATGGCCGGCCGGGCTTTCGGCTACATGGAAGCCTGATCGGCGGAGCGATCGGCGACAGTCTTGGCGCGGAGATCGAATTCCTGTCGCTCGACGGAATACGGCGACGCTTTCCAGATGGAGTTTCGGATTTGCCGCCGCATCAGGGCCAGCACGGCGCCATCACCGACGACACC
>OZ219906.1:0-207802 GCA_964291635.2 Paracoccaceae bacterium
TCGTCACCGTAAAAAGTCAAAGAGCGTGCCGATCTTTTCGAAGAAAGGCGTCTGCGGGAACGGCTCTTCCACCCTGGCGAAACCGTCTTCCACGATGATCGTGAGCCCGGCTTCCTCCAGCCGCTCGATTGCCTCGGCCCTGCGCCCCATCGGGACGAGAATGGTGGTGGACGTCGTCTCCCCGGTATCGAAGTCAGGCCCTGAAATCACGAATGTCAAAACCCCGTTGTCCGGCACATCGCCCACGACTTCATAAACCAGGCTCGGATTGCTGTCGTCGTAGGGCGGCTGAAGCTGGTCCAGCCAGAAGCCCGGCCGGAAAAGGGTGAAGGCAACCAGCAGCAGGATCGCGCTTTCCCATATCCTGTTTCGAACGAGCCAGAATCCCTGCGTCGCCGAAGCGAACAGGAGCATGGCGATAACCGCGGCAATGAAAACGAACACTGCCTTCGCCAGCGTCACGTCGATCAACAGGAGTTCGGTATTGAAGATAAAGAGGAACGGCAAAAGGGCGGTGCGAATATCATAGGCGAAGCCTTGAATCCCGGTCTTGATCGGATCGCCCTTGGAGATCGCGGCGGCGGCAAAGGCGGCGAGACCCACGGGCGGCGTGTCATCCGCCAGAATTCCGAAATAGAACACGAAAAGATGCACCGCGATGAGCGGCACGATCAGGCCGGATTTCGCCGCCAGCGCCAGGATCACCGGTGCCATCAGGGATGAAACGACGATGTAATTTGCCGTCGTCGGCAGTCCCATCCCCAGGATCAGGCTCATGACCGCGATCAGCACCAGCATGATCATCAGGTTGCCGCCCGAAAGGAACTCGACCAACTCGCCCACGACCTGGTGTGCCCCGGTGAGAGAGATCGTACCGACGATGATTCCCGCGGCGCCCGTGGCGACCGAGATGCCGATCATGTTGCGCGACCCGGAAATCATGCCATCGAGCCATTCGCGCCAGCCCCGCCACCACGCGGAGACAAGGTTTCCGTCGCCCCGCATCAACGCCTTGATCGGATGCTGGGTGAGCGCAACCGCAATCATCGCGAGCGTGGCCCAGTAGGCCGAGAAGGCCGGAGAGAAACGCTCGATCGTGATGCACCAGATCAGGATCACGATGGGCAGGACGTAGTAAAGCCCGGTGATCGCAGTCTTCCCGGCGGGCGGCAACTCGGTGATCGGTGCATCCGGCGCATCGACCACCAGGTCCGGTTGCCGCGAGGCAAACCAGAGGAGGACCAGGTAAATCACGGAACAGAGAACGATCACGATGGGAAAGGCGGCGTCGGACGCGGCGACCTTGATCCATCCAAGCCCGTAGTAAACCGCGGTCCCGAGCACCGCGATACCGATGAAACCGCCGAGAAAGCCAATCAGCTTGGTTGCGAAGGTCAACGAAGACGGCGGTTTTTGCAGGCCCTTCAGGCCCAGTTTCATCGCTTCAAGATGCACGATGTAGACGAGCGCAATGTAGCTCACCAGCGCGGGCACCAGCGCATGCTTGATGATTTCGGTGTAGCTCACGCCCGTGAATTCCGAGATCAGGAAGGCTGCTGCACCCATCACGGGTGGCGTCAGCTGACCGTTTGTGGACGAGGCAACCTCGACCGCACCGGCCTTCTCGGCCGAAAACCCGGTGCGCTTCATCAGGGGAATGGTAAAGGTGCCTGTCGTCACCGTGTTCGCGATGGACGAGCCGGAATACAGCCCGCTCATCGCACTGGCGACGACAGCGGCCTTCGCCGGCCCCCCGCGCAAATGGCCCAGCAGAGCAAAACTGATCTTGATGAAGTAGTTCCCGGCTCCGGCCTTTTCCAGAATCGCACCGAAAAGCACGAATAGAAAAATAAGTGATGCCGAAACGCCTAGCGCGACCCCGAACACGCCTTCGTTCTGCATCCAGAAATGCCACATGGCCTTGCTGTACGAGGCGCCTTTCCACTGCATCGCCTCGGGCAGCCAGCGGCTGTCGCCGAAAAAGACGTAGAGGACGAAAAACCCGGCGACGATCGCCAGCGGCAGGCCAAGAACGCGGTAGACCGTCAGAAAGAGAATGATCATCCCGATGGTCGAGATGATCAGGTCACCATTGGTCGGGAGGCCTGCGCGAAACGCGATTTCGTTCCGCAACACGACGATGTAGAGACATGAAAGAATACCGAGCGCGGCCAGAACCCAGTCATACCAGGGAATGGCATCTTTCGGGCTGCCCTTGTAGAGAGGGAAAGTAAAAGAAGCGAGCAGCAGGCCAAAAGCCAGGTGGATCAACCGCGCATTCGCACTCGTGACGACTCCGAACCCCAGATATTCCTGAACCGTAAAAGGCAGGTTCGAGGCAATGTAGAGCTGGAAAACCGCCCATACCAGCGCGATCCACCAGACCATGCTGCCCTGCCACCCGAAGGCATTGCGTCCACCGGTATCCGCAGCGGTGAAATCCTCTAGTTTATCCGCCTCCGCCGGCACCGGCCCGCACCCCTTTTGATCTTGTCAAAACACCCGGGGGCGGTTTGGAACCGCCCCCGGACCTGTCAGCAAAGTGTCTGGATTACATCCAGCCGGCCTCTTTGTAGTATTTGGCCGCGCCGTCATGGAGCGGGGCTGAGAGGCTGTCCGTGATCATCTCTTCGGGCTTCAGATTGGCGAAAGCCGGGTGAAGCTTCCGGAACTGGTCGAAGTTTTCAAAGACGGCCTTGACCACGATATAGACAACGTCCTCGGGGACATCCGCGCTGGTCACGAAAGTTGCGCCTACACCAAAGGTGCGGATATCTTCTTCATTGTCGTACATGCCAGCTGGGATCGTCGCATGGCGGTAGAACGGATTATCGGCGACGAGCTTGTCAATGGCCTCGCCTTCCGCGTGGACCAGGTGCGCATCGCAAGAGGCCAGCGACTCCTGGGTCAGGGCGGACGGGTGCCCCACCAACCAGAAATATGCGTCGATTTTGCCGTCGCATATTGCCTGGCCGGTCTCCGCGGACTTCATTTCGGCGGCAAGCTTGAGATCCGAGCGTTCCCAGCCCAGCGCCTCCTCGATCACTTCCCAGGTGCTGCGCTGCCCGGAGCCAGGGTTCCCAATGTTGAGGCGCTTGCCCTTCGCATCGGTCAGCGTATTGATTCCGGACGCATCCGACGCGATCACCGTCACGGGTTCGGGGTGAACCGAAAAAACGGCGCGCAGGTTTTCAAATGCGCCCTGATCTTCGAATCTCGAGGTCCCGTGATAAGCATGATATTGCCAGTCGGATTGAGCAACGCCGAATTCCAGCTCACCCTGCCGGATCGTATTGATGTTGTAGACCGATCCACCGGTGGATTCTGCCGAGCAGCGGATACCGTGCTCTTTCCGGTCCTTGTTGACCATCCGGCAGATCGCGCCGCCGGTTGGATAGTAAACGCCCGTCACACCTCCGGTGCCGATCGAGATGAACTGCTGCTGTGCAACTGTTCCCGTCGCGATCGACAGGCCAAGCGTTGCCAGCGCCGTGATACAAATGTTTCGAATTCTCATGTTCCCTCCTGATTTTAGTCATGTCCTTTCACTGGCCCGGACCTATTGGATTGCCACGCCTTGGTGACAGGCCCAAACCGGAAAGTCCATTTAACATCTTCCTCTGCCTGACGGCAGGAGATTCTTGAAGGGAATGGACAAGACCCCAAAAGGTTTGGCTTTCGCCTTTTGGCAACGTCTCCGCCTGCCGGCGGGCTGCAAAGGGCTGCCCACTCCCCCCCTTCGCGCTTCATACGGGGAGTCAATGCAAGAACCGTCCACGCGCAGCAACGATGTGTTCCACCGCCGAATTTGTAACCTGCCACGGGGTTGCAGTGGCGTCAACCAGAGAGCGTCCTTCGTATTGCCTCCCCGGCCTGAACGCTGGGTTGTCCAGCGCGGACTTCCGGCTGAGTCCTTGCGGGAAGATCAGGAAAGAGTGTAGTCAGCAATTGGCGCCAAGCTTCGCGGACGGTCGGTTCAGTCCAGATGCCCGAATCCAAAACCCCGGATTACGGGAATCCCCTTCGAATCGTCCCGTTCCCGCACCGCTGTCGAGGCGTGACAAGGCGCCGATGCCAAGGCGTTCGCAGGTCGAGCGAACAAGGAGAAACCCGGCCGCCGGACTTGTCGGCCCGCCCCTGGCCGGATCGCCCGAACCGGCATCCCGGTGTCTACCTGCTCGCATCTGCCTGCATCTTTCTCTCGAGCCAGCGGACACCAGCCGAAACCACCAGAATGAGGACAAGGTATTCGAGAACAAGAACCGTGTAGATTTCCAGTGGCCGGTACTCCGTAACGACCAGCTCGTTGGCCTTTCGCGTGAGTTCCTGCATTCCGATCACCGAGACCAGTGAAGACATCTTCAGCATGTAGACGAGCTGGTTGCCGAGAGCCGGAAGAATTCGCCGAATTGCCTGCGGCAGAATGACGAACCGCATCGTATCGACATAGTTCAGGGAAATCGAATGCGCCGCTTCGTACTGGCCCTTGTCGATGGACTGGATTCCGGCGCGGAAGATCTCGGCCTCGAACGCACTGTCGGACAGGGCCAGCGCTATGGCGCCTGCCCAGAAGACACTGATCGAGATACCGATCATCTGTGGCATGCCGTAGTAGACCCAGAGGATGAGCACCAGGATCGGCACGGCCCTGACCAATTCGACGTAGGTACGGTTGAGGCCGCGAAGAACCCGGTTTTCACCGAGACCGGGCAACGCGATCAGCAATCCCGCGGCGATTGAAATCACGATCGCGGTCAGGCTCAGGAGTACCGTGTAGTACAGCCCGCCGAGCAGGAATTTGAGATTCGACGATCCGGATTTCGTCGTCGGATCGACAACGTACCATCCCCAGTTCTCGGAGCACCCCGACAACAAGGCCATGCACGACAAGAGTGCGACAAGGACACACAGCCGTTTTCCGGTTTTTTCAGTCATGGTGTGTCAGCCTCCAGGGGTCCCGGCAAAGCCGTTCCACCGATTTTCGAACCCGAACCAAAACCTCGATTGCGCGTGCCGCCAAATGCGCTTCGGCGAAGATGGTCCCTCCATTTGCGTCATCAATGCTGCAGGATCTTTTTCAGGAAGTCCTGGCAACGCGCGCTCTTCGGCGCTTCGAAGAACTCTGCGGGCGACGATGCCTCGACGATTTCCCCGTGATCCATGAACACCATCGTGTCAGCCACCCGGCGGGCGAAACCCATCTCGTGCGTCACACAGATCATCGTCATGCCGCTTTGGGCAAGCTCAACCATGACGTCCAGAACCTCGTTGATCATTTCCGGATCCAGCGCCGAGGTCGGTTCATCGAACAGCATGATCATCGGCTCCATGCACAGCGCACGGGCAATTGCGACCCGTTGCTGCTGACCGCCGGACAGGTGGCGAGGATACTTGCCGGCCTGCTCGGGTATTCGAACGCGGTCGAGATACGCCATCGCGCGGTCCCGGGCATCAGAGAGAGACAGCCCCCGCGACCTCATCGGACCGAGAGTCAGGTTGTCGAGGACCGTCAAATGAGGAAACAGGTTGAATTGCTGAAACACCATGCCAACCTTGGGACGAACGCGTTCGATACTGGCCCGGTCTCCCGACACCTGTGTTCCATCAACGCGGATCGTCCCTGACTGATGACGTTCCAGCCCGTTGATACAGCGTATCAGGGTCGACTTTCCCGATCCTGACGGCCCGCAGATGACGACGCGTTCTCCCTTATCGACGTTGAGCGTGACGTTCTTCAGGGCCTGAAATTCCCCGAAGAATTTCGACACGTCATTGATTTCGATCATGATCCGAACACCCGGAACTGAATCGTCTTCCACGATCTCTTCCGTGACCCGGTATCACGCGGATGCGATCAATGCCAACCTCGGTGGTGCCAGTGATCGAGGCCGCGTCCTTGACGGTTGCGGCTTCCCCGCGTCCGGACTTCTGGCGGAACCCTGTTGCAGATCCACGGTAATGCGATCAGCGGTGACGGGATCATCGCTCCTGCGAACCTCGCTTCGCCGCCGGCGCGCAATCGTGCCGGCGCGTTCGACACCGGACCCGCTTGACCCCCTCCATGATCCGTTGACGTGACCTGGCGCATGCGGCGAGTCAAAGGCGTGTTCCGAAGTACTTCCGAACATCTTCGCACGGTCAGGAACAGCCCGGGGAGAATCAACCGGCAAGGCCTGCTTCGTGAAGCTGGCTAAAGGACATGGCAAAGAGCCCGTCGCCGACGCGCTGGATACGCTCGCCGTCGTGCATGACGATGCCGCAGGCGAATGCGTTACCTGCTGCTTCCTTGAGGTGCTTCAGTCCATGGAAGTCCCCGGGCTTTACCGTGACCGCAGCCTTGACCTCGACGCCGACAACCTTGCCTGCCGTCTCCAGGACAAAATCCACTTCCACCTTGTCCTTGTCGCGATAGTGGCTGATCAGGACATCGTCGGGATACAATTCGGATTGCTTTGCAAGCTCCGAGAAAACGAACCCTTCGAGCAGGCTTCCGAGCCGCGTACGATCCTTCCGAAACTCGCCGGCATCAACGCGCCCGAGAGCGGCAAGCAGGCCTGTGTCGAGAAAGTGGAGTTTCGGCGTCTTGACGAGGCGCTTCAGATCGTTGCGATGCCATGCCCGAACGCGGCGCAAGACGAACATCTGTTCAAACAGCGTCAGCCACCGGTCAATCGTCTTGCTGTCCACGCCCAATGGCTTCGCAAGTGCCGAGAGGTTCAGCAGCTGGCCCGATGCGACAGCCGCGTGATTCAACAACTTCGATAGCTCTCCCGTCTTGGAGACTGCCGAAAGACCGGTGGCGTCGCGCATTGCGAGAGCCCGCGCATATGCGCGAAACCAGGCATGGCGACGCGCGGGATCAATCCGCGCCCGTGCTTCCGGATATCCCCCTGTCAGGACCCGGGCAATCACGTCTGATTCTGGTCCCGTGACTGCAAGTGCGGGAAAGTCGGCATTGAACGCCTTGTCCAGGAAACCCGGCGGTCCGCGCCCTTCGATTTCAGCCTGGCTGAACGGCAGCAGTTCAACGGTCTCGACACGGCCGGCGAGCGAGTCCGGCGAGATCGTTCCCTTGAACAGTTCGACCGAACCCGTAATGAGGAACCGACCCGGGCGCGTGTCCTCGTCGACGGTTTTCTTGAGCGCGAGAATGAGGCCCGGCGCGCGCTGGACCTCGTCGACGACGGCTCGGTCGAGATCGCGAACAAAGCCACCCGGATCATCGTTTGCAAACCGCCGGAACTGGTCATCGTCCAGAGTGACGTAACTCATGCCCTGTTCAGTCGCGATCTTGCGGGCGAGAGTCGTCTTGCCCGACTGGCGCGGCCCGACAAGCGCGACGATGCGGGTATCTGTCAGGGCACGCAGAACACGTCCTTCAACATGGCGTGCGATGATGTTGGCGGGTCCCGGCTGATGTGGCATGACATTCCGTCGATTTCGGAATAAGGCTCCGTCTGATTCGGAATATATCGTCGGCCAATACGGAATGGAAGTTCGTCTGATTCGGAATTTCAAAATCGGATCACTGCGAACTGCCGCGCGAATTCACCGGTTGAATCCATCCTCCAAAGAGCGGTTCAGTCACCGGGACCTTGTCCATGACCATACCCGCAGGTCCGAAATCCATGGAGCGGTTCCCGTTCAGGAATGTCCGCACATCCATCCGAACTGCGCAGTTGCGCACATCTCGTTGCAATTCCGCATGAATTCGGGATAGGTGGCCCCGTCAATTCATCAGTGGAGACCGAAATGAAAACATTCAAGACCGTCGCTTCCGCGTTGCTGTTTCTCGCGGTTCTGCAGGTGCCTGCCTTCGCCCAGTCGGCGCTGCAGGAAATCCTGAGCTCGGGCGTGCTCAAGGTCGGCACGACCGGCGACTGGAACCCGATGACGATGAGAAATCCGGCCACGAATGCATACGAGGGTTACGACATCGACGTCATGACCGAACTGGCCAAGGATCTCGGCGTCGAAGTCGAATTCGTGCCGACAGACTGGAAAACCCTGGTCAGCGGCGTCACCTCGGGCAAGTACCACATGACCGGATCCGCGTCGATTTCGCCGGCAAGGGCCAAGGCCGCCGGATATTCGACCAGCTATTTCGCTCTTGCAACGGTACCTCTCGTTCTTGCCGAAAACCTGGAGCGGTTCCGGGACTGGGACGACCTCGACAAGTCCGACGTTGTGGTCGCGGCAACGCTTGGAACAACCCAGGAAAAACAGGTCAAGCAGTTCTTCCCCAATGCCGAGCACAAGATCGTCGAGGCGCCTGCCCGCGATTTTCAGGAAGTGCTCGCCGGACGGGCGGACGCACATATCACGTCCAACGTGGAAGCGAACAAACTGGTCATCAAGTATCCGCAGATGGCGATCGTGCCGGTTGAGGCCCCCAAGGCGCCGACACCGATCGCGATGTTGTTGCCCCAGGCCGATCAGGTCTGGATCAACTACGTGAACACATGGATCGCATTGAAGACCGAGCGTGGGTTCTTTGACGAACTTGGCAAGAAATGGAATCTGCTCAACTGACCGAGTCGGTCATCCACCGAGAACAGCATCCTCCATTTGGCGCGCCAGGAGACCCGGACTTCGGGACCTGGCGCCACCCTGCGGCCTTCGGGGACGGGATCGGCCAAACCGGGCGATCGTGATCCGAACCGGCCGGTCTTCGACATCTGCACCTCAGCCAAGCCGATGAATGAACCTCCAGGATCGAGCGCTGCACCAGGGGTCTGGATCGGTCGGCAGAGCCGAATGCGGCTCCAGGACAGAACCTGGCGCGAAGTCGAGGATTACCTGGGCACTTCGCGTGCCATAATCATACCTTCGGGTTCGACTGAACAGCACGGGCCGATCGGAATCATCGGAACCGATTCCGTCTGTGCCGAGTCGATCGCCGGGTCCGTGGGAGACCGCGTCGGCGCCCTGGTCGCACCGACGATTTCCTTCAGCCCGGCGCCATTCAACCTGTCCTTTCCCGGTACGATCTCGATCCCGGAAGATGTCTTTTCTGCATTGGTCCACGAAATCATCCGGAGCCTGCATTCCCAAGGATTCGCTTCGTTCTATTTCGTGAACGGTCACGGCGCGAATCTTCGACCGCTTAATGCAGTCAACCTTTCGGACCTCGACAATGCCAGGATACGCGTCAGGAGCTGGTGGGAGTTTCCCGAAACAATGTCCCTCCGGCAGGAATTCTACGGAGACTGGGAAGGCATGCATGCAACGCCATCCGAAATCTCCGTCACGCAGGCGGTTGGGCGTGTCGTTTCAGCGGACGATGTACCGGAAGCGCTGATTCAACCCGAACGGCTGAGCCAGGAATACATCAGGGCCTGTGCCGGTGACCGGCATGGACCGCCCGGCGAGCACAGGGCACGTTTCCCTGACGGCAGGGTCGGATCCCACTCGGCGCTGGCATGTCCTGACCACGGCCTCGAACTGATGAAAACCGCCGTCGCGGAAATCGCCGAAGACTTCCTTCGGTTCGCTGGCCCGGCCCACAAAGGCAAAAAGCGGAACGGAACGTCGACGTGATCGGCAACGCCTGCCTTGCCGGGGCGCGGAACCAGGGATCGAAAACCTCGCCCGCAAGACAAGGGATGCGATAGACCGGCAATACGATGCGCTCACCACGAGACACAACGACCGGGCTCCAGACTGTCTCGAGATTCCGGAACGCGTTACTGGCGGCGCTCAGGGAGAGGTCGGACCCGGTTCGAGCCGAACAGCAGCAGCGATACATGAAATCCGATATCCCGTTCTTTGGAGTGTCCGTACCCGAAGTTCGCCGGATTAACCAGGGAAACCTCGCGCGCGTTCCGTTTTGCCAGCGCCGACGCCTGGCAGGCAGCGATCCTGTCAATCTGGCGGTCCGCCGAGCGAAGGGAGGAGTTGTATTCTGCCGTCGAACTCCTGAACGACCCGGCATACAGGGCCTGGCTGTCACCTGACCGGATCAACCTGATCAGGGAGCTTGTCGTCACGGGCGCGTGGTGGGACCTTGTTGATGGAATCGCGTCCCATGCAACCGGTCAAATGCTCGCCGCCTACCAAACAGAGACGAGCACGATCCTGCGAATCTGGTCCGTCGAGGAAGACATCTGGCTGAGACGAACAGCGATTCTCGCCCAGTTGCGATTCAAGACCGAAACCGACCGGACGTTGCTGGTCGACGTCATCGAGCCGTCGATCGAGCGGCAGGAGTTCTTTCTTCGCAAGGCAATTGGCTGGGCACTTCGGGAATATTCGAAAGTCGAGCCGGAATTCGTTCTCGACTACATTGCCAGGAATGCCGACCGACTGTCTCCCCTGACGAAACGCGAAGGATTGAAGGTCCTTGCGAAACAAGGGCGCGTCAGCGACGCCTCGGGCAGGGATTGAATCAGGGCCGGCCCGGCCACCGCCGTCGGGTCATGTCACCGGACGGTCATTCCGAAAACGTCAATTCAACGCTTCCCAGGATTCCGAAATCCGCCCGAATGCACTCTCCGGGGCTGGCCGGGTAAATGTCGGTGCTCACTCCGGTGATGACCCGGTCTCCGGCACGAAGCCGATGACCATGACCGGGAAGGTTATTGGCAAGCCAGGCAACGACATTCATCGGATGTCCGAAAACGTTCTTGCCGCTGCCAACCCCCGCACAACGTCATCGACCCAAAGCTCGACCCGACAGTCCGCAAGCTCGATCTCGCGCCATTTCGAATTGGACTGTCCGTGAACCCAACCGAGGTGGACCGCATTGTCGGCCGCGAACGAAGGAGCATCGTAGACCCCCAGTTCTCGAAACCGTGACCAACCAGCTCGATCGCGGGAATCATGTCGCCGACACAAGGGACAATGTTATCGCGGTTCCATGCCGTGCCCGAAGGACCGGTTTCCGGCACGTCTCGCGCGATGACGAAAGCAAACTCCGGCTCCAGGGCCAGCATGGGGAACGAATCGGCCGCGAAAACCTGCCCGGATCGCCAGCACAAATTGGAGAAAAGGCGCCCGAACACCGGAAAGTCGATGGAGAGCAACTCCTGGGCATGGGTATTCGTGCAGGCGGCCTTGTACCCGATCAATGAGCCGCCGTTGCAAGCGAGGATACTCTCAACCAACGCGCGCTGGGCAACGTAACCTTCGGCGAGGCTGGCAGGGCGAACTTCGTCAGGGATGTGGGGAGACCTAATGAGTCCCCGGCGAACCGAATGAAAGAAACTCGCTGATGTCTGCGTCACATGTGCAACCGTCAGATGAATGGTACCTTGTTCCTAGAACCGGTTTTCGGAATTGTTGTCAAGCCGCACTGACTGGCGACTGGCATGACGTCCCGTCAGCCCGTTCGTGTTGGCCGGAGGGTCGCCATTCCCGGCGGCCCACGGGAAGAAAACGTCCGGCGGTCGAAGATTATTTCAGGGTTGACCGTTCATCGGGTGAAACATCAGAATGGCAAGATGCCGCCAAAGCCATCGCTTGGGGCAGTTCCGACTGATCTTGCGTGGCACCAGCGCGACAGACGACGAATGTCCTCGCCGGGCCCATGCACGGGCTGCGACTGGTGAAGTATTGCGGGGACAACCGGGAAAGGGACGAACGCCATGCGGTACACTCAAATGTTGTTTTCGGCAGCGACTTCGATGGCAGTGGCCCGTCGCGGCTCGGATGCAACCGGTCACCTGAGGTGAAATCATGTCAGCGGAAACCAAGTCACAAGAGAGTTCCATTCGCTACGAGGCCGATGAACAACCCCCGTTACCCTTGTCCGCCGGCCTCGGCCTCCAGCTTGCTGTCCTGACGATCGCAGGCATCGTCTTCACACCCGCAATCGTTGTCAGCGCAGCGGGAGGGTCCGATGAATACGCGTCGTGGGCGGTGTTTGCGGCCGTCGCCATTAGTGGTCTGACGACGTTTCTGCAAGCGCGCCGAATCGGCCGCGTCGGGTCAGGATACGTGCTGCTCATGGGAACATCCGGCGCGTTCATCGCCGTATGTGTTGCCGCAATCGCCAAGGCCGGACCGGCAACGCTGGCGACGCTGGTGATCGCATCTTCGCTGTTTCAGTTTGCCCTGGCCCATCGGCTGGACCTGTTTCGGCGGGTCCTGACACCGACCGTCGCCGGAACAGTGATCATGTTGATCCCGGTCACCGTGATGCCGATCGTGTTCGAAAACATGACGAAAGTTCCCGAAACGTCATGGGTCCTCGCGGCTCCATTGACAGCACTTGTTACGATTGTCGTCATCACGGTCCTCGCCTTGAAGGCAACCGGAACACTCCGGCTCTGGGCACCCGTAATCGGTGTGATCGTGGGGTCGGTTTTCGCGTCTTTCTTTGGCCTATACGAAGTCGAAAGCATCGCCGACGCGTCGTGGGTTGGCTTGCCTGAAGGCGCCTGGCCCGGAATAGATCTGCAATTCGGGGCCGCCTTTTGGGCGTTGTTGCCCGCGTTTGTTCTCGTCACACTCATCGGTGCGATCGAAACGGTTGGCGACGCGGTGGCAATTCAGCGTGTTTCCTGGCGGAAACCACGGGCCGTCGACTATCGTGCCGTTCAGGGCGCTCTTTCGGCCGACGGTGTCGGCAATCTTTTGTCGGGCATTGCCGGGACCGTTCCCAACACAACCTACTCGACCAGCATTGCCGCGACCGAACTGACCGGCGTGGCCGCACGCACAGTCGGTATTGCGGCCGGTGCCATTTTCGTGATTTTTGCGTTCGTGCCCAAGGCGCTGGCGGCAGTTCTGGCCGTCCCTCTACCTGTCGTCGGGGCATACCTGGTGGTGCTGCTCGCCCTGTTGTTCATGGTCGGGATAACCGTCGTGCTCCGTGATGGAATCGACTACCGCAAGGGGGTGATTGTCGGAATTTCGTTCTGGGTGGGGGTCGGTTTTCAAAACAAGGCGATCTTCCCTGACCTCGTGACGGGCGTTGCCGGCGGCCTCTTCGAGAACGGAATGACCTCCGGAGGGCTCGTCGCAATCTTGTTGACACTGTTCGTGGAGCTGACGTCTCCGCGTCGAAGCAAGATGAGGTCCAAGCTGGATCCGTCGGCGCTGCCAAAGATACAGGAGTTCCTTCATTCGTTTTCGTCGCGTTGCGGATTCGATTCCCTGATGGCGAACCGTATCGAGGCAGCGGCCGAGGAAACCCTCCTGATCCTGCACGAATCGGAGCGCGAATCCGGCGAACCAGGTCAACGCAATCTCTCGGTGACCGCCCTTCGGGACAGCGAAACCGCGGTGCTCGAATTCGTTGCGACCGGAGCGGAAGAAAACATTCAGGATCAAATCGCATTCCTGGGCAAGCAGGTCGCCGGCCCCGACAGCATCGAGAACGACGTCGCATTTCGTCTCCTCAGGCATCTCTCATCGTCGGTTCGCCATCAGCAATTCCACGACACCGACGTGATTACGCTCAGCGTGAAGCCATCTTCCGGCCCGGCGCCAAGGCAGGCCTGAAGCCCGGCGGTCGCAACCCGAAATCACGGGAACACTCCTCGATGGTCGTGGTGAACGACCTGCAACGGCCGCGTCCGGTCCGGATGAACGACACGGCCAAAGCGAGGTTCACGGGAACGATCCCGAAAGGGAAACAGCGTAGGTGTCCGAGGTGAACCGACGCGCCTGCGGGACATTTTCCGTCGCCGTCAGGCTACAAGGATCACTCCTCCTTGCTGGCGAGGATCCGAGCGCTGCACGTTTGGCAGAATCCGTCCCCCGGAGAGACCTTCGTGCCCCTGCACGATCTCTCCCGCCAGCGAGTTCGGTTCGGACTTCAGAATTCGAGCCGGGACGATCCGTCCGAGCAGCACGTCGCCGGCCTGGACATGCACCGAATTCATATATGGAGAACGGCCAACCAGCTGGCCTTCGAGGCGGCCACGTTTTTCCAGGAGAACCGGGAGAACCCGACCGACCTGGGAACGCTGAAACTCGCGCTGTTGGCCGCTCAAAACCTCCTGGAGCCGTGCCAGGCGATCCGACTTTTCGGCCTCGTCCACCTGGTCACGTTCCGCCGCGGGCGTTCCCGGCCGCGCAGAGTATTTGAACGAGTATGCCTGGGCGTAGACAATCTCATCGCAGAGGCGCAGCGTCTGCCGGAAATCCGATTCCGTTTCGCCTGGAAAACCGACGATGAAGTCACCGGAAATCGCGATGTCGGGGCGAGCCTTTCGCGTTCTTTCGATCACGCCACGGTAAAACGCGGACGTGTGCCTGCGGTTCATGGCCCGGAGCACCCGGTCCGACCCGGACTGGACCGGAAGATGGAGATACGGCATCAGCTTGCCAGTATCGCCGAACGCGGCGATCAGATCGTCACTCATGTCCTTTGGATGTGATGTCGTGAAGCGAATCCGTTCGATTCCATCCAGTTCCGCCATCGCACGAATCAGTCGGGCCAATGACCATTCGGACCCGTCCGGCCCTGGTCCGTGGTAGGCATTCACGTTCTGCCCGAGCAGGGTAATCTCGACGACACCGTCATCCGCGAGATTCCGGGCGTCTGCCAACACGCCGGCAACCGGACGGGATGATTCGGCACCGCGGGTATACGGAACAACGCAAAACGAACAGAACTTGTCACACCCTTCCTGGACGGTCAGGAATGACGAAAAGTTCCGGCGTGCGCGGCCGGAAACGCCGGGCAGGTGATCGAACTTGTCCTCTTCAGGAAACTCGGTATCGAGCTGCTTCTCGCCACTTGCTGCCTTTTCCACCATCCCCGGAAGCCGGTGATACGATTGCGGCCCAACAACGATATCGACAAGCGGCTGCCGGCGAAAAATCTCCGCGCCTTCCGCCTGCGCGACGCAACCTGCCACGCCGATCAACAGGTCGGGTCTTGCGCGTTTGAGCGGCTTGTACCGGCCCAGCTCCGAATAGACCTTTTCCGCCGCTTTTTCGCGGATGTGGCAGGTATTGATAAGAATAAAGTCGGCGTCGTCCCGGTTCGACACCGGTTCAAAACCGGACTGGCCAAGCACGTCGACCATGCGTTCGGAGTCATGGACGTTCATCTGGCAGCCATGCGTACTGACGTAGAGTTTCCTGACTCGGGATGGCTTCACGCTCTTGTCACCGTATCGTTGCCGAAGAAAACCGATCCGGGCGGGTTCAATACTTGTCCCGGTCGGCGTTCAGGAGGTTTCCTGGAAATTCCGGACGCCTGACCCGTACTGGACAGTCCACGGTCTCACTGCACTTCACGCAAGCGAACGACGACATCAACACGAGCTATTTCAGTGCCCGCGGGCGGAGGAGTCAGCACATTGACGTTGACCGAGTTCGCCGGTGCATCCACTAGCTGCCCTGTCCTCTCGTTGAAAAAATGCGCGTGGTCGTCAGTACAGGTATCAAAATAGGACTTGTGGCCATCAACCGTGATTTCGTTCATCAGGCCTGCCCTGCAAAACAGGCGGAGCGTATTGTACACGGTCGCCAGCGAAACCATCGAACCATTTTTCGCCGCGAGCGCGTGCAAACCCTCGGCAGTCACATGCCGATTCAAACCGTCACCTACAAGCAGTTCGGCCAGAGCCAGCCTTTGCCGTGTCGACCTGACGCCGGATTTCTCGAGCCAGTCCGAGGCCCGTCCCTGAACAGTGCCCTTCATCTGCCCGTCAGCCTCGCCCAATTCCGCCATCTTGGCAATCTGTCACGTCAATATGCCGAATTTCAGACCGAATTTCAAATGCCGTTTAACTTGGGATCAACAAGAAAGTTTCGGGCCCGCCACACCGACGAATCCAGCCTGAACGTATCCACCAGGCCACGCCCGACAGGTCGAGCCGACCGGCCAACCGGTCAAGCAGCAGGTCGGTCTCGAAAATTGGCCCGGTCAAGAAAATGGCCGAGGCCTGCGCCTTCCGGCTCCGCAAGCGGGGATTACTCAAGGACAGGAATTCGCTGGGCTGTTCCTTCCAAATCAGTATCTGTCGCACGTGTTTCGGCCTTTTGGTCCCGTCCCCGATCTCCGCAATAATTCCCCGAACCGGTCATCCACGCCCCGTGGCCCGGTGTCCCCGGACATTTTCCCGTCAATCATGGCAGAGTCGCGTTCGAAACCGACCACGATCCAGGCCTTGTCCGAAAATCCACAAACCAAACCCTGCGGCAGGGGCATGACATTCCCGCTCGGGTCCTTTCTTCGCATGACCGCAACAACGCACCTGGCCTTCGGTCCGGATACCGAAAGCACGAGAGGTTTGCATTCCGAACGCCTCAATCCCTTTCCCGGCTGTCGCCGCCCGGTAGACGCCCGGGGCCGGAAATTGTCCGGGCCGCCATGGCCGGCCGGCCGTCGTCCGTCTTTCTTGCAGCCCACAGCGATGCGGGCCGGCCGCGGACTGGCCACCTGTCTCTCGCGACCGGCGCCAAAGACGCCAAATCGCGCAGAGAATCCGTATCATGGCTCGACATGCGTTCACTTAGCTCCGGCGGTGGAGCCGCCGAACCGCGTTGGTCGAAAGCTCCGCTCTCGCGTACGAATCGCTGGAAATTGCCCGGATCCAGCGGGAATCCCCAGACCGATTCGTAAACCTGCCGCAGTTGCCGGATCGTAAACTCCTGAGGACAGAACCGAGCCGCGAGCGCGGTGTGTTTCATCCCTGACCGGATCTGTTCGAGCGCATCCCTGACGATCTGTGTATGATCGAAGGCGAGGGGGAGCGCGCCGCTTTCGATGGCCTCCACCGGCTTGAAGCGGGTGTTTGCTGCATCCCCGCCGGCCTTTGGAGACGCCGGAAACTCGGCGCAGATTGCCCAAAAGGCGACAGTGACGACCCGCATGCGCGGATCCCGGTCAGGCGCACCGAAAGCGGCAAGTTGCTCCATGTACCAGGTGCCTTCCGCGAGTCCGGTCTCCTCGGCAAGTTCCCGGGCGGCAGCTTCCTGCAGATCCTCTTCCGGGAGCACGAAGCCGCCGGGCAAAGCCCAGGCGTCGAGATAGGGCGCGCCTCCCCGCTTGATCAACAACACGTTGAGTTCGTCGTCACGGATCATGAACAGCGCCACGTCAGCGGTTACCGCGAATGGCGGAAAGGCCGAAGCGTCATATTCGGAAGTCATGGAAAAAATATAAATTGTCTTATTGACAATATCAAGAGACAACATATATATTGTCCGTTCTACAATAAAAGGAGGCAACCATGACACTTCCAATACTCGAAACCGTAACCGTCGGTTCACCGATCGAGCGCTGCGGCATTTCCCTGTTCCCACTCTACCTGCCAGAAAACGAATTGCCGGCGATCGCAACCGGCGAAGCCTCGGGGCTTGTCATCGACGAGCTTGACACGGCGTCGGTGCAAGCTCTTCGGGCGACCAATCCCACGGACAAGCCGGTACTGCTCGTCGAAGGAGAGCATTTTCTCGGCGGCAAACAGAACCGCGCTGTCAATGCCTCGGTGCTGGTGGACTCCATGTCCAGTCTGGACGTCCCCGTGAGTTGCCTTGAACAGGGCCGCTGGGGAAGTCGCCAGGCATGGCGGCGGGCCGAAGCGTTCGCGCCAGCCCGCGTCCGGGCCACCAAGCGTGCAGGCGTGTCCCGGTCCATGCGGGTGAGCGGCTCCCGCCTCGGAGACCAGGACGGCGTCTGGGAAGAAGTGGGCGCAACGCTGAGGTCTGAAGGTGTTGCGTCCCATACGGCAGCGGCGGCGGATCTGGATGCGACCGGTCGGTGGCGATCCTCTCGTGCCCAGGCCGTCGCGAAACTCGTGGAAAAAGGCCCGCTTCGGGGACAGTACGGCATCGCAGTAGCCGTCGGACGACGGATCACGTCGATGGATCTTTTCGGTGCACCGCATTTGCTGGCACCGCATTGGGGAAAACTGGTGCGTTCGCATTTCGCCGAACATTACCCGGACCTGCCGGGCCGTCAGCCCTCCAGGGACCAGGTTCAGGAACTCGTCCAGCGTTTCGGATGCGCGCCGGGACAAAACACGCCCGGTGTGGGACTCGGCGTTGAGCACCGGATCACGGACATCGAACTGACCGGACAGGCACTGACATTGAACGGCGCGGTGGTCCATGCTGCCTTCTCGTACGATGGCGAGCAGGTTGGGCCGAAGACCCGGGGAACCGTCAAGGTTGATGCGAATCGCGCACAAGGCCTGATGGCCGGGATCGCCACCGGGAACCTGCTGGGAATCGCCTTGGAAGGGTGGCCGCGCTCGGAAGTCGCCCGGAAATTTCCCGACGGCGTACGGGACGTCACGGCCGCATCCGGATTTCCCGACGACGACGACCTGGCCCAGGCCATCGAAATCGCAGACGCGGCCACGACCGGAAGCGGACTGGACGTCGACGATCTGGGGCGAAGGTTCTGGCGGTGGGCCGAAACGAACGGTGCGGGGATCGGAGGCCTGACCCGAAACGTACTGGAACTTTACGGCGGGGCCTTCCCCCTGCGTCTTGCCCGCAATCGGAGTCGAGGGAACGTGCGGCCGCCGGCGGGCATTCCGATCGTCGAGGCGTCGCGGAGGGCATGGCGCGGTCACAGGGCCGGCAACGGCGCGCTGATGCGGTGCGCACCGCTCGCGATCCGGTGGAACAGCGACCCGGATCAGCTGGTCCGGGAGAGCGTGATATCGGCCGTACCGACGCATTGGGACAGGCGTTGCGGCTGGTCCTGTGCGTTGGTGAACCTGGCCACTGCCGCCGCCTTGCGTGGAGAGATTCTTGCACCGGAGGCCTTGCTGCGGGCCGCGCAGTCGGGCATGGCGGCATCCCTGCCAGAACTGCGTCTATACGGCTATCGCACCGAAATACCCGGGTCGGTATCGGAGGCCGTCCTGCTGGCATCGCGATCGACCCTTGCGGAAATTCGTTTCGACGGCACCGACATGGGCTTCACACTTTTGGCCCTCAAGGCGGCGTTGATTTCGTACTGGCGGGCGGAGAATTTCGAATCCGGCCTCAGTGGGATCGTCGAAGCGGGTGGCGACACGGACACCAACGGCGCCATCGTCGGCGCGGTGCTCGGGGCGCGATTTGGCCGGACGGGTATTCCCTCTCGGTGGCTGCACCGGGTGGACGAGATCAGGACCGGGCGAGTGTCGATGGAATCCCATGCCGACCGTCTGACGATGCTTGCAAGTGGACGTGAACGCCCGGGTGCTTAGGCCAACGGGCAACGGAACCGGGAGCCGAAAGCGGCGGATTGCCATTCCTGCCCACGGTCCCGCGTCGAGCCATTCACGGCGGTCACGAACGTGGCCGCCGTCAGGACCGTTCGGTGCCCAGTGCGTCCTGCAGGACACGTCGCCAATAGCAGCGATTGTGACGGCGGGACCTCGGTGGATTATGATGCAATCAACTCGGAGAGTGCGATGCCAATTCGGCGAGCAAACCTGACGGACATCGCCGAGGCTGCGGGTGTTGGCACCGCGACTGTCGACCGAGAATTGAATAACCGCGGAAATGTCAGAGGCACAACCATCGAACGTGCGCGCCGCACCGCCGATCAAGTCGGGTTCCCGGTGGGTCTTTTTCGGGACGATTGCGTGTATCGCGTACTGCTCCAAGATCCCGATCATCTCTACTACCGCGAGTTGGGTGAAGCCGTTCGACGGATTCCGAAGTTTGCAGTCGGCAGGGACTTCGGGTCGAGATCGAATTCCTGGTTGATACCGAAGACAGTTTGGTCGCAAAAAGGATTGATGAAGTTGCGGGCGATGCCGACGGCATCGCTGGAGTGTTCTCCTGGAACACCCTGACGTTTGCAGCTGTCTCACGCACAATCGAGCGGGGCAAGCCGGTTGTCTCGCTTCTGAGCGATCTGCAGCATCCTTTGCTTGCGTCAATATGTGGGGATGAACAACAGAGCGGTTGGGCGAACTGCCGGGCACACTCCGGAGAGGTTTGTGAAGCAGCCTTCCTGGCGCGTGCTGGGTACATCCGAAACGATGAATTACCTTGGCCTCGACGAACGCGAAACGGGTCTGCGGTCAGTGCAGGCCGACAAGTTTCCTCACCTGGAAATGTCGAGCGTCATTGAACAGGGTCCGGACCGAAACGCGATGGTTCAGCGCGTCGCCGACCAGGCCAAGGATCCGAATATCGTCGGAATCTTCACAGCCGCTGACAGGCGAAATAGTTTGATCGTCGATGCAGTGAAATCGGCCGGTCGGCAGCCGGGAAAAACAGTGTATGTCCGTTCGGATCTGACGGAAACCTTTCGAAGATTGATGATTGACGGATGGATGGTTGAGGTGATCGGCCTTCCTGCCAATCGAGCCGGCAAGGCTGTCATCCGGGCGATGATAGAGGCTGCCGACCGCGGCAATGGCCCGAGATGGGATACTTTCGAACCGCTCCGGGTCTAATTCGTCGAAAACTCCGCCGCGGGCGCGTAACCTGCAAATGCAACCGTCAGAATCACTTTTCCAGGCTACTTCACAGTTGCTGCACGTACTCCGGAAGGCGAATCCCTGCCGCACCACGGGTCCGACGGTTCACTCCCACACCAACCATCTTCCGGCGGAAGTTCATGATGAATGTAAAATTCGGGATCCTTGACTTGTCTTATCAGCGTCGGAATCAGGTCCTTGTAAACCGACCAGTACCCTTGATATGTCTTCGGGTAGTGGTCCTTCACCTCCTCATGCAGGCCTGCCAATGCATGGAAGGGTACCAGCGGGTACATGTGATGTTCAATGTGATAGTTCATGTTGAAGTACAGGAACTGGATCCATTTTGGCACATAGACGGTGCGGGTGTTCAGGCGGTGGTCCCAGACTTCTTCGGCCAATCCCGGGTGCTGCATCGTAACGACTGACTCTAGCCCCCAGGCTCCGAAAAAGCGCGGCAGAAAGAGGAATACGATTGGCAAAAGGCTTTCAATGGCAATGCACCAGATTATCATCAGGACATAGATCCCCATGAAAAGCCGCGCATTCCAAATCAGCTTGTTCCAGTCACTTTCCGGCACGATCCTGCGCGCAAGCGGTGTGACGATCCCGACCGCGTGACGCAGCATCAACCACAGCTGCATGAGCGACCCATGGAATCGAGTGAAATTCAACAAGATCACAAAGAGGTTGGGCGGTCGCGGGGCTTGAAGCTCGGGATCGGTGCCCTTGATATTGGTGTAGGAGTGATGGACCGCGTGACTCCACGTGGAGAACACAATGTCGCGGTGCCCCATGATCGAGGCGATGAAGTTTACTGACCTGTTCAGCCAGCGACTCCTGAAGGCGGTCCCATGGACCGTTTCGTGCCATGCGGCTTCAGAGAAAGCGAAAATCAGGCTATAGACGAGATAGGCGGGTATGAAGAGATACCAGATGTCAATCAGGCTGTATGCCAGCGTCCCTGTCGCGATCACCAGCAAGAAGTAACCGCCAAAATGCTTGATCCCCGGCCAATCGCTACGTTTGGCAAACTTCTTGATTTCTTTTCGCGGCAGAGGTGCAATATACCACTCGTTCTGAAGTCCTTCCTCGATGCTGGTTGGAGGCCCCTTCATATGCGGTGCCAATTCCATTCTCTCCTCCGTCGTCACTATGGCGATACTCAGACGGTTCGCCCCAACTCCCTAGACAATTCCTGCAGAGCTCGACCGCCTGCCATTGCCTTTTCCAGTTCCGGCAATGTGATTTGGTCACATCGCCAGGTACCGATGGTCCTTCCGCGGTTCAGCACTGTGAAACGGTCTCCGACCGCGAGTGCATGATGGACGTTATGGGTAATAAAGATCACACTCAGTCCCTTGTCCCGCACGGTTTTTATGTAGCGCAGCACGGTCGCTGTCTGGTGGACACCAAGCGCGGATGTCGGTTCATCGAGAATCAGCACCCTTGCGCCAAAAAAGACCGCACGCGCGATCGCAACGCATTGCCGCTCACCACCCGAAAGTTTGCCGACCGCCTCCGAGGGATCGCGCACATCGATGCCAATGTTGCGCAATTCCCTTCGCGCGATACGGTTCGCCTTCTTGATATCCATATGGCCCAAAACAAACTTCAGCGGCTCGCGCCCCATGAAGAAGTTGCGCATGATCGACATCAGCGGAATCAGCGCCAGAGTCTGGTGGACCGTCGCGATACCCCGGTCAAGAGCGTCGCGGGGGCTCAGGAACTTTACCGGTTTTCCATTCATCAGAATCTCGCCCTCGGTCGGCGCATAGACACCTGAAAGCGTCTTGATCAGCGTCGACTTTCCTGCGCCGTTATCACCCAGTAGGCACAGCACTTCACCCCTGTTCACATGCATCGACACGCCTGCAAGCGCCACGACAGGTCCGAAATGCTTTCGAAGGTCTCGAACTTCGATTACATGCGGGTTGCGCAGGGAGCCCTCCTCAGGTCTCGCCGGTCACGCGGCGGCGAATGAAGTTGTTGAACAACACTGCAACCAGAAGCATGCCACCGAGAAAGACCAGGTAATAGTCGAGATCAAATCCGGTATAGGTCAGACCTAGCTTTACGATCCCGAATATGACAGCACCGATCAATGCGCCAACGGCCGATCCGTATCCGCCGGTTAGTAGGCAGCCGCCAATAACCGCAGCGATAATGGCTTCGAATTCCTTTTGGTCGCCTCGAAGAGTGTCAGCGGTGCCAACGGTCAGCACGGTTATGATGGCAACAAGACCTGCTGCGCTCGATGTTCCCATGAACAGAACCGTCTTCACGCGATTGACAGGAACCCCTGTAGTTCGCGCCGCCTCTGCGTCGCCGCCCGAGGCATAGACCCAGTTACCGAAATTTGTTCTCGATAGCACGTAAGTAGCCACGATGGCAATTATCAAAACCCAGATCATCTCAACCGGGATTCCCTTGACCTTGGGAACGCCGTTCTTGAAGGTATCGAGCCACCCTTGCGCAGCCATCCACGCAAACGCACCTTCAAATGCATTTCCCGAGATAAAAGGAGCAAGCCATTGGTCGCCTGCCTTGTCTGAAACACCTGAAATCAAGGTAATTCCAGTAATGATTTTCAACCCCGCAAGCGTGGCGCCCTTGTAGACGAAAAGACCTGCCAGGGTCACGATGAACGACGGCAAACCCGTCCTTAGCACGATCTGCGCATTGGAAAATCCGATAAGTGCAGAAACTCCGAGCGTGATTAGCACTGCACCCCAGAGCGGCACGCCCCAATACACGATGCAAGCCCCGAAGATCATTCCGGTGAACGCGAGAGTGGACCCGACGGAAAGGTCAAACTCGCCACCGATCATCAACATTGCAGCGGCGACCGCCAGGATGCCTAGCTGCGCGGCCGGCGCGCCGAGGCTCATGGCCCCACTCAGACTGAACATCGAACTGTTGGCGGTGAAGGCAAAAAAGGTCAGAACCGCGATCAAACCGGCAACTGCGCCAAGCTCGGGCCTGCGCAGAAGCCGAGCGGACAGCGAAATTTCAACGAGTCGCTCGTCCTGCTCCGCGTTTTTCACTACAGATTTGACCGATGTGTCGTCCTGAATTGCCACTCTTATGGCCCCGTTGGATCATGCGGAAATCGTAGGCGGACGCCGCCACGAAATTCGTGGCGGCAGCCCTTGGCCTATTGTCAGCGATGTCCGCTGGCTACTCCATCCAGCACCGATGAGGCGTTCGACTGGTCGACGACTATCGGGCCCGAACCGATATGATCAACATAGAAGGTGATGCCGTAGCGCGCCTTGAGCGCTATCGCTACGACTGGCAGATAGCCCTGCAAGTAGGGCTGTTGGTCAATTGTGAACGCGATTTTGCCCTGATCAATGTACTCAAGCACTTCAGTTGAGAGATTGAAGGTTGAATGATGCACTTCGCCCAAGCGACCCATCTCTTCGATCACATTGGCAATTGAGGGAGCATTGGTCGTCGACATTGACAAAAGTGCGTCAAGGTCCGGGTCAGACTCAAGCAGCGCCCGGGTCTTGGCGGCAACTTCAGACGGGTCGAACCCGAATGGTACGACCTGTGCATCCGATCCGAAGCCTTGGTTAAGACCTGCGCAGATCGCGTCAAGCGCTACATTGCCGGGCTGAACGTTGAGACATGCCGCCTTTGTGCCGCCCAGTGCCTTCAACTGCTCGCCGGAAATCACGCCTGCCTCGTACAGGTCTTCGCCGACGAAGAACATCGCCTTGGTCTGGTCGAGCGTATCTGTGCCCGAGTTGATGGTAACCACCGGTATCCCCGCGTCCGAAGCTTCCGAGATCGGCTTTCCGAGGGCGGTCACGTCCGGTACAGTAACGATTATGCCGTCCGGCTCCTGATTGATGGCAGAGCGGATGAGGTTTGTCATGGCAACCATGTCGGCGCCACCCTCAGGTGCCTGGTAACTGAGGGACGCGCCCATATCGGCTGCCGCGTCTTCGGCCCCTTTCTTGACCGGCGCCCAGAAACTGTCAGACGCGGCGCCGTGCGTGATCATGATAATGTTGAGGTCTTGCGCCTGCGAAGCCGACCCAATTCCGACCACGACAGCACACGCCGCAAGCACTGATTTGCAACTCAGGAAATTTTTCATGATGTCCTCCCATTGAGTGTTGATTGGCCCATCCCCGTGATTCCTTGCAGACTCGAGCCTGTTGTCTGCATCCTAATTCTAGCGCTAACCTGAAGATTTTCAATCATCTCATGATGCCTATACACGCACTAGTGCAGCCATTATCATCAACAATTGCAAGCATGACAGCCATGAACGCAACACGGATCAGGAGGCAAACGGATGTATGACTTCTCCAGGCGTTGGAATGTCGAATCGCTCGTGGCTATTCGCGGAAAGCGCGTTCTGCCCAAACTTCGGGTCGAAACACTTGACGAGGCCGCCGCCGCCGAAATCGCGGGAATCGACCTGATCTCTGTCCCGCCCTCTTTGCTGTTCGACCCTCGTTTTCGAGAAGTTGCGCCGAATGCTTTTGCCATCCCTGGCGACAATTTCTGGGAAATCGGCGGCCCCGATGATTACCTTCGATGGGCAATGCCGCTCTTCAAGCATGGAGCTGACTGCATCTACTGCCAGGGATCGTTGGCTTCGGTCCGGCTCCTGGCGGATCACGGGATTCCTGTCTGCGGCCATGTCGGGCTCGTGCCGCCCAAGACGACCTGGACAGGAGGTGCCAAAGCGGTCGGCAAGTCACTCGACAAGGCCAAACTCGTCTGGGAACAATGCGCCGCCTACGAAGACGCCGGGGCCTTTGCGGTCGAAATCGAGGTAGTGCCCGAAGAAATTACCAAAATCATCGCGGAAAGGACCAACCTGTTCCTGATATCCATGGGCGGCGGAAGCAAAGGCCACGCACAGTATCTTTTCAGCGAAGACGTCCTCGGCGAAAATGACAATCACATGCCGCGCCATGCGAAGAAATATGCCGATTTTCTGGGTGAATACCGGCGACTGCAGGACATGCGGATCGATGCTATGAGAGCCTACGCAGATGAGGTTCGGACTGGAGCGTTCCCTTCCGAGCCACATATTGTACACGCTGACGAAGGCGTAGCAGATCGATTCCGGGAATGGCTCGACAAACTAGATTAGGCTGGGATGGAGTCATCGCACGACGGCTTGAGTGCTCGGAAAGCGCAATCAGGACGCCCATCGGCGCGTGTTTTTCACGCCCGACGCGCCCGTGGTCCATGATCCCGTGATCAAGGCGTGCTTCGCGCGAACACCCCAGCAGCGATGCTGCGAGCCCCGAGGCCGTTCGCCCCGCCCATACGTTTGACCCCTGCCGCACCGCTGCCTATCTTTCGCGCCGGCACTGTCTCCGGTCGTACGGCCGGGCACTAATGTGCCGTGTCCCGGCCGCCATCCCGAATTCCTGCAAACTGGGAAAAGAGGAATGTTTCCATGATGCTTCTCCACATCATGCTCCGGGTCGGCGACCTGCAGCGATCTGTCGACTTCTACACCTGAGTCATTGGCATGGAGCACTCCGAACCGTCGAACGGACGACGGAGAATTACGCGCTGGCCTTCGTCGCTTTCGACGGCGGCAACTAGTACGGCGGTGCGGAGTTGGAAATGACCGATAACCACGGCGTGTCTGAATACGATCCGGGAACCACCTACGGGCACATCGCGCTCGGCGTCGATGACACCGTGGCAACGCGTGAACTGATCCGGGCGGCAGGTGGCAAGGTTACACGCGAGCCGGAGCCGGTGTAGGGAGGCGCGACCTTGATCGCCTTCATCAAGGACCCCGACGGCTACAACGTTGAATTGATCGAGACGGGCAAGTAACTGCGAGATTTCGCCAACCGCGGCGGCCGGTTCTGTCAGGCGGTTCGTCGGTTCCGCCACTTGCTCCGTGGTTGCCTGGATTGCCGGTTGTAGCTTCGCCCTGGCCTCTCGCGCTGGATGCATCGTGAGAAGCCGGTCATGATCCGCTCGACGGATTGGGCGACCATCTGGCTCTGCCTGAGGAACATGGCCTCGATTTCGCGCCCCAGCAGTCTCATTCCGTTCCTGAAGTTGGTGCGCATGGCCGCTGGTCATCATCGTCGCCGGCATTGTGGTTGATGTCTCGGCCGCACCGGTTGGAGAACAGTCGTGCGAGGGCGACCAGCGTGAATGCGGCATAGAGTTCCTGGCGCACGCCGCGTTCGGACTTCGCGTGGAAGCTCTCGATCACGTCCTTTCCGGTCTTGTATCCCTCCTCGACCTGCCAGCGCCCGTGGTAGAGGTCCGAGAGTGCCTGAACGGTGTAGCGGCTGTCGTGCAGGGATGTTGCGAGATAGTACTCGGTATCGGCATGTGTGTATTTGACCAGGCGGATACGGAGGCTCCGTCCGCGCAGTTCGGTCGCATCCCTGGGCGCCTTGAGGGTGATGATGCGGTCGCCCTGTTCCGAAGCGATGAAGGTATCGAAGACGGGGTTGGCATTGTTCTGGATGCGGAAGACGAAGTGCAGCTTGCGCAGGTTGTGGACCAGGGCCATCTCGAAGGACCAGTATCCCCGGTCGTGGACGATGACATCGCCTTCGGCGGCATGGTCGAGATGGGTGAGGGCTTTCAATGCACTTGTATTGGCCGCGCGAACCACCGGGCATGCAGGTTGGTCTCCGTCGATTCGCTGACGCTTGACTGGCTCGCCGGTGCCACCTTGCGTTCCGGCGGCTTCACCCGACACAGCCCTGGCGCGTGAATTGTGCGAGCGCGACCGGCTGGCGAGCGCCTCGGGCTCGATCTTCCGCCGGCCCGCTGACGTGCCGGCGATGCGGCTGGTGCGCACGGGAAGTCGGACTCTCGGCCCGGTCTCGCTCGATCCGGTCCGCCGCGACCGCCGGCGTGGGAGGCGACAGATGGAGGCGATCCGTCTGGGATGGGCGCGGCCTGCGGCCAGCTTGCTGGATCGGAGTGCCACGGTAGCGGTTCCGGTCGGCTCGACCTGGCAGCTGCGGGCGCGCGACGCGGTCGGATGGTCCCCGACGCCCGCGCCGCCACATCGGGCGCATCGTCTGCAACCATCGCTTCCTCCTGCTTCCGGGTGTGCGGGTCTACGCGCTGGCGTCGGAGGTCCTGCGCATGGCCGCGCGGACATCGGATAGACACCCTCGGTGCGCCTTGTGGCGGCCTACACCCATGTTGGCCCGGAACACGACCACCGTGCGGGCTGGAGCGTCGGACCATCGGACGCAGGGACGCGGCCGGCACGGTGCGGGTCCTGGCAGTGGAGGACCTGGCGCAGGAGCGCCAGTGACGGAACGGCGCCCGGTCGATCTATTCGACGCAGCGGTCACACTCGACGGCCGGGTGCGTCGGTCCGCATCATTGACATGGGCCGGTCATGCGATGACGAACATGGGGGAGTCCGACCTGCCGGTCATCTTTCCTCCGAAAGCAGCAGAAGGCCGCCTACCGCCACCTCGTCGATCCGTCGAGAATATCCATGGGATGTTTGGAACCCAAGGCGGCCGAGCGCTGCCGCGATCGGTGCCGGTCGTTCGGTTGCCATCAGGACACGACGGCGCTGTACACCGCCCTGGAGGCCAAGGGCCTGACCGATCTCGGCGGCGGCGGCAAGGAGCGTCGGCATTCGCCCACGCCGGGCTGTGACGCCAGGTTCACGTCTTGACAGCCGGCAACGGCTGGCTCCTGGGGCACGCGCGCCTCGGTCGACACGCGCGTGTTTCTCGCGCGACCTCGCTGGCCGTGGATGAGGACGCCGCTCCGGCAGCCGCTCGGCGAAGCCCGAGCGTCTGCGGACGCCCGGCGGAGGGAAGGAGTCCTGGGCCAGGGCATGTGGCGCCGGCCGCCCGCCGATTGACGGGCTGATGATCCCGGCCGCCGCGGTCCACGCGCCCGCAAGGAGCGCGCCTGTCGAGCTTGTGCCGATTGCCGTGCACGCGGCGTCGACCCGCTGCCCCTGTTCGCCGTCTCGGCCAGCACGGTCGAAGGTATCCACACAGCTGCTGACGCATCCGAGGGTTGCACGCCGCACCGTGCTGGAGCTGAGATGGACGATCGAGACCTCTGGATGCGGATCAAGGGACCGCCGGCTGGAGACGAAGTGCTCGCTTTGACGCGGCGCAGCCGACCTTGTGGACCCGAGGCGCAGAGGTGTTCCCAGGAGGACGTCGACCTGCTCCACACGATGCTGGAGTCGCAGGGGCACCGGAAGTATCCGCCCAGGTCCCGCGACATCCGGACGGTCGTCATCGATCTCGGGCGACGATGACGCGGTCGACGCTGCCGCCTTCGGCACGGCTGATTCTGGGCGTCCGCACGCACTCGTGCGAGGAAAGCTGGAATAGCTCGAGCAGATGTGGGACGTTGAAAGGGGTGAGGGCCGCCGCGCGCTCGTTCTCGTGGCCGAAGAGGTCGACGTCTACGGGCATGCGGCTGTGCAGCCGGTAGAGCGTGCTGATCATGCCCTGCGGATAGTGGGCACCGTCGTTCGGGGTGCGGTATCCCGAGCGCAGCAGTTCCCGCGGCAGGGTGATCTTCGATCCGTCGACGGCAAAGATGCGGTGCCCCTTCCAAGGGGAATCGTCGGGACTGTGGGCAAGGATTTCCCTGTGCAGGGTCTTGAAGGCGGCCTCGTCGAGTTTCTCGCGCGCCTCGCTGGCCGAGGACGCCGCCGGCGGTTCGTCCTGCGGCAGGGCGATGTCGGACTGCTGGCATTGTTCCCACAGCTTGCAGAGGGTTGCACGGTAGCCGTGCCGGCGCGACGAACAGACGGACGACGAACAGACGGACGACGAACAGGATGATCGACGGGTATAGAAGACGCGGCGGTGATTCTGCCAGTGCACATCCTCGCCTTCCGCCACTGCGGTGGCGACGAAGGTCTCCCACTGCCGGGTGAAACGGCGGTCGCTTCCACCCGAGCGCCCGCTTTCAGCCGACTCGGCGGTTTCGCAGGCCGTGTCGCATCCTGGTGTTCGCCGCGCAGGGGTCTCCTTGCTGTCCGCACACAACGGCAAAACGTAGACACCCTTGATGGACTTGCCCTTGTCGCCGCCGGTCGCGCCGATGCGTTCCCGGTTGGCCGCACGGTAGCAGGTGGCCCTGAAGCGATCCTCTTCGACAAATGTCTCGCACAGGACCGGCCTGTAGCCGTGCAGGTCCTGCCAGTCGTCGACCAGGCGCCGCATCGCCAGTGACAGACCACAGGAGGCAAAATTCTTCGAGTTCATCCGGGGAAACACAGGTAGCGCGAATCGGTCACCTCGAGGTGCCGGTTGCGGTCCCTGGTCCGGTCGTCCATCCGATTCAGCGTTCCCGGCACGGCAGCGACCTGGCCGACGCATCGAACAGAAGACAGCCCAGCCTGCGGCCCCGGCGATCCGTCAGGAACCAGCGGATGTTCGCCCCGAAGGGGCGGCGGTACACGAGATCGTTGTGACGGTCCACGGAGGCGTTCCACAACTGACGCCCCTCGGTGTCCGTGACCACCTCGGGGCCAAGGGGCTGCAAATTCATGAGCGGTGCCGAAATCAGCGGCCCGGTGGCCGATGCCGAACTCCGGACCGGCTTGCCGCTGTTCGCCCGAACCATGTTCTGCCGCTTCTCCGGCAGACGCAGGATGCCATGCTGTTCAAGATGCTCCAGCATCCCCATGCAGGCTCCCACCTTGTCGTCGCCCTTCGCCGTCACCCAGTCGAGATGCTCGCAGATGATCTTGCACAATTCGTTGCGGCTCTCGTTCGGCAACTGCTCGACCGTCTCCCGGACCTCGGCAAACTGGCGCCAGGTCAGGCGGCGGCCGAAGAAGATGGCCGATTGCAGGGCGGTGATTCGCGGATCCATCGCATGCGCTCCAGAGTGACGAGCACAGCATGAACATTTGCGATTGCTTGGTACCCCCCTTTTGAACAATGTTCCGCCAGGGGATTCGCGGTCGTCAATTCAATTCGTTACCGGCCGGTGAAACGAATCGACAAAGATCCAGGTCTATCCGAATGCCATTGCTCCGCAGTCGTCAAAGCCGAAACGAAACACCGTCGGAAGCAAGACAGCAAACGAATCACCGCGCAAGCCTCAGATCAAAACCGAGGAAAAATAAGGGGCTTATATAGACGGGTTGACAGTGCGATTACGCTGCCAGTTTCCGATCGATTTCACTGGTCGCAGGGATTGGGAACATCTGATTCGGACCCTGGATGATTCCTTGACAAAACAGGCAATTCGTGCGATGCGCGTGTGACGGGAAGGTGCTGATTTTCCCGTCACCAGACGAACCTTGTGCCGAAGGCCCGACCGCATGAGCGAGACCTCCACATACCGCAACATCATCTACCGGCTTCTGCCAGGCTCCAGGGCCAACGCACGGCGCCTGGCCGGACAGGCAGGCGCCTGCCGCTTCGTCTGGAACACGATGCTGGGGCAGCACAATGACGCCCATGAGGAGGCGAAGGCCAACGGGGAGAAACCTCCGTCGGTTTCGTTCTTCTCGCTCGGCAAGGAGTTCACCGGCCTCCGCAACGAAATCCCGTGGCTTCGCGAATACTCCTTCGCCATCACCCGCTACGTGCTCAAGTACCAGGCCGATGCGTGGAAGGCGTTCTTCAGGGGCGATGCAGGACATCCACGCTTCAAGTCCCGCCACGGGTCGACGCCGTCCTTCACCATTCCCGAAGCCGTCACCATCAGGGACGACATGATCAATGTCCCGAGGGTTGGTCCCATGCGCATCCGGCGGAAGCGGGAACCCGTATCCCGAGGGCAAGCCGGTGAAAGCCGTGATCAGGAAGATCGCCGGCAAGTGGTATGTCACCGTCTGCTACGAGGTCGAGGCTGAGGAGCGTCCCGACACCGGGGTCTTGGCGGGCGTGGACATGAACGTCCGCCAGGTGGCGGTGGTGGACACGACCGGAGAGGCGGAGATCATCCCCGCGCCCGATACGGGCCGGCTTGATGCGAAGATCGGGCGCAACCAGCGCCGGCTTGCCCGCCAGCGCAAGGGGTCACGGCGGCGCATGAGAACCAGGCTCAGGCTGCAGAGGCTCCAGCGAAAGCGGGCCAACAGGCGCAAGAACTGGCAGCACCAGGTCAGCCGCCGGATCGCGAACCGGGCAAGCACGGTGTTTGTCGAGAAGCTCAACACGGCGGGGATGACCAAATCGGCAAGGGGCACGCTCGAGAACCCCGGCAGGAAGGTGAAGGCCAAGTCCGGTCTCAACCGGGAGATACTCAACACCGGCTGGCACTCCGTGAAGGAGATGCTCGGTTACAAGTGCTTGGAACTGAACGAGGTCAACCCTGCATATACCAGCCAGTCGTGCAACGCCTGCGGGTTCACTGATCCGGGAAACCGGAACGACCGGAAGTTCGAATGCGTGGCCTGCGGCCATGCCGATCACGCGGACCTGAATGCGGCCCGCAACATCATGACCTCGGGGACTGGGGTGTCTGCACGGCGAGGGGCGTTGGCGCTGGCCACCCCTGTGACCCGTGAAACTGATCGAAAGCTGGCGGCGTGACGCGCCGTAAACCCATCGTTATAAGTCCCAAAAATAACGAACGCAGCCCCAGTCCGACCGCCGGATTGTCCCTACTGGCGGTTCGCCGTATATTGCAGATCCGTCCGGGCGCTCGCTCCTGGACCCTCGGACCCGGCAAGGCCGATCCCGCATAGACAAAGGGGGAGAGTGCGGACACATGACCCAATCTGCTCGGCACATGCATAAGGGATTGCCCCGGAAGCAGGGGCTCTACGACCCACGCAACGAGCACGACGCGTGCGGGATCGGTTTTGTGGTGAACATAGGGAACCGCAAGAGCCACCGAATCATCGATCAGGGCTTACAGATCCTCAAGAATCTCACCCATCGCGGCGCGGTTGGCGCGGACCCGCTGGCCGGCGACGGGGCGGGTATCCTCATTCAGATGCCTGATGCCCATCTGCGCACCGTCTGCAGTGACATCGGACTCGATGTTCCGCCGCCGGGCGACTATGCCGTCGGCATGGTGTTCCTGCCGAGGGCCGAGGAGCCGAGGTCGGATTGCATTCGAATCGTCGAGCAGTTGGTCAAGGCGGAAGGACAACATGTGCTCGGCTGGCGCGACGTGCCGGTCGACAACGCGGGACTGGGCGAAAGCGTCGTTCCTACCGAACCCTTCGTTCGCCAGGTCTTCGTCGGGCGCGGCGATAATTGCGCCGACCAGGATGCGTTTGAACGCAAGTTGTTCGTGATTCGCAAACAGGCGGAACACCGGGTCGACGCACTGGGCGAGGCTTGCGACGATTTCTACATGCCATCCCTCTCGTCGCGCACGATTGTCTACAAGGGGATGCTGTTGGCGCATCAGGTCGGCGAGTACTATCTCGACCTCCAGGACGAGAGGATGGTCTCCGCGCTCGCCCTGGTTCACCAACGCTTTTCCACCAACACGTTTCCGTCATGGCGGCTGGCCCACCCCTACCGGATGATCTGCCACAATGGCGAGATCAACACGCTGCGGGGAAACATCAACTGGATGGCGGCACGCCGGCATCTCATGAAGTCGGAACTTCTGGGTGACGATCTCGACAAACTGTGGCCGCTGATCACCGAAGGCCAGTCCGACTCGGCAAGCTTCGACAACGCGCTGGAGTTGCTGGTGAGGTCTGGCTATTCGCTGTCCCACGCGATGATGATGCTGATCCCGGAGGCGTGGACCGGCAATCCGTTGATGGACGAACGCCGCCGCGCGTTTTACGAACACCATGCGGCGCTGATGGAGCCGTGGGACGGTCCGGCCGCCGTGGCGTTTACCGACGGCCGCCAGATCGGTGCGACCCTGGACCGCAACGGGTTGCGACCCGCGCGCTATATCGTTACCGACGACGATCTGGTGGTGATGAGTTCAGAAGTCGGCGTCCTGCCGGTCAACGAGCGCCGCATCGTCAAGAAATGGCGCCTGCAACCGGGCAAGATGTTGCTGATCGACCTCGAACAGGGCCGCATCGTCGACGATGACGACATCAAGGCGCACCTGTCCTCGGCCCAGCCCTATCAGGAATGGCTCGACCGCACCCAGATCGTGCTGGAAGACCTTCCGGCGACCAACAGTCCGATCGCACCGCCCGACCGGCTGACGCTTCTCGATCGCCAGCAGGCCTTTGGCTACACCCAGGAAGACCTCAAGTTCCTGATGTCCCCGATGGCGCTCACCGGAGAGGAAGCCGTCGGCTCGATGGGCACCGACACCCCGATATCTGCGCTGTCGTCGCGACCCAAGCTGCTCTATTCCTATTTCAAGCAGGTTTTCGCACAGGTCACCAACCCGCCGATCGATCCGATTCGCGAGGAGTTGGTGATGTCGCTCCTGTCCTTCATCGGCCCGCGGCCCAACCTGCTGGGCATCGACGACACGACGCCGCAACGGCGTCTCGAGGTCCGCCAGCCGGTGCTGACGAACCAGGACCTGGAAAAGATCCGTTCGATTGGTGAGATCGCGGACAACGCGTTCAGGACCCTTACCCTCGATCTGACCTATCCCGCGGCGGACGGTGTCGAGGGCATGCGTGCTGCGCTCGATGCCGTTTGCGCCCAAGCGGAGAGGGCATGTCGGGAAGGATTCAACATCCTGGTGCTCAGTGATCGCGCGATCGACCGCGATCGCATCGCCATCCCGGCGCTGCTGGGCACCTCGGCGGTCCACCACCACCTGGTGAGGACAGGGCTTCGGAACCTCCTCGGACTGGTCGTCGAAACCGGAGAGGCGCGCGAGGTCCATCACTTCTGCGCCTTGGCCGGCTACGGCGCCGAGGCGATCAACCCTTATCTCGCCTTCGAGACCCTCACAGCGCTGCGGGACGAACTGCCGGAAAAACCAAGCGACCGCGACCTCTACGGGCGCTACATCAAGGCGGTCGACAAGGGCATCCTGAAGGTGATGTCCAAGATGGGCATTTCGACCTACCAGTCCTATTGCGGCGCGCAGATCTTCGACGCGGTCGGCCTCGACGAACGTTTCATTGGGCAGTACTTCACCGGCACAGCGAGCACCATCGGCGGGGTCGGGCTGGCGGAAGTCGCGCGGGAGACCGTCGAACGCCACCGGCTCGCCTACGGCGACGCGCCGGTCTATCGCAACGCGCTCGATCCGGGCGGCGAATACGCCTACCGCCTGCGTGGCGAGGAACACTCCTGGACGCCCGACACGATCACGCACCTGCAACACGCCGTGCGCGGCGAACTGCCGGACAAGTATCGTGAATTCGCCGAGCAGGTGAACGATCAGGATCACCGGATGATGACCGTTCGGGGCCTGTTCGAACTGATCCCTGCGGAGTCGCCGGTGCCCCTCGACGAGGTCGAACCAGCAGGTGAAATCGTCAAGCGGTTCGCGACCGGCGCGATGTCCTTCGGTTCAATTTCGCGCGAGGCGCATGCGACCCTGGCCGTCGCCATGAACAGGATTGGCGGCAGGTCGAACACCGGCGAGGGCGGCGAGGAATCGGACCGCTACCAGCCCATGCCCAATGGCGATTCCATGCGGTCGTCCATCAAGCAGGTGGCCTCGGGCCGCTTCGGCGTGACCACCGAGTATCTTGTCAATTCCGACATGATGCAGATCAAGATGGCCCAGGGCGCCAAGCCCGGCGAGGGAGGCCAGCTGCCGGGACACAAGGTGGACGCGGTCATCGCCAAGGTGCGGCATTCGACTCCCGGTGTCGGCCTGATCTCGCCACCGCCGCATCACGACATCTACTCTATCGAGGATCTCGCCCAGCTGATTTACGACCTGAAAAACACCAATCCGGACGCCGACGTCTCGGTGAAGCTTGTCTCCGAGGTTGGAGTTGGGACGGTGGCGGCAGGAGTCTCGAAGGCGCGTTCCGATCACGTGACCATTTCGGGGTTCGAAGGCGGCACCGGAGCCAGCCCGCTGACGTCGATCACCCACGCAGGCTCGCCGTGGGAGATCGGGCTTGCCGAGACTCACCAGACGCTGGTGCTCAACCGGCTGCGCGGCCGCATCGCGGTCCAGGTCGACGGCGGTCTCCGGACGGGGCGTGACGTTGTCGTGGGCGCCCTGCTCGGCGCGGACGAGTTCGGCTTCGCGACCGCGCCGCTGATTGCCGCAGGCTGCATCATGATGCGCAAGTGTCATCTCAATACTTGCCCGGTCGGCGTTGCGACCCAGGACTCAGAACTGCGCAAGCGTTTCACTGGCACGCCGGAACACGTGATCAACTACTTCTTCTTCGTCGCCGAGGAAGTGCGCGAGCTGATGGCGTGTCTCGGATTCCGCCGCTTCTCGGACATGATCGGCGAGTCCCAACACCTCAACCAGCGCCGCGCAATCGAGCATTACAAGGCAAAGGGCATCGACCTGTCGCGGCTTCTCGCCAAACCCGACGCCCCGCCAGGCGTGGCCACCCACAACAGCGAACGCCAGAACCACAACCTGGACAAGATTCTCGACCGCCGATTGATCGAATTGGCGCAGCCGGCGTTGACCCAACGCCAGCCGGTCCGCCTGGAGATGCCGATCCGCAATATCAACCGCACGACCGGCGCGATGCTGTCGGGCGAGGTTGCGAAGCGTTTCGGCCATGCCGGCCTGGCCGAAGATACGATCAGCGTGACGTTTCGAGGCGCGGCCGGCCAGAGTTTCGGCGCGTTCCTCGCCAGGGGCATTGCCTTCGAACTGATCGGAGAAGCCAACGACTACACGGGCAAGGGCCTGTCGGGAGGTCGCCTGGCGGTCTACCCGCCGCCTGAGAGCGCGATCGTCCCGGAAGACAACATCGTTATCGGGAATACCGTTCTCTATGGAGCGATCTCGGGCGAGTGCTATTTCCGCGGAGTCGCGGGCGAGCGCTTCGCGGTGCGCAATTCGGGAGCCATCGCAGTGGTCGAAGGCGTCGGCGACCATGGCTGCGAATACATGACGGGCGGCATCGTGGTGTGTCTCGGTCACACGGGGCGTAACTTCGCCGCCGGCATGAGCGGCGGCATCGCCTATGTTCTCGACGAAGCGGGCGATTTCGAGCGCCGCTGCAACCTCGCCATGGTCGAACTCGAACCCGTCAAGGCGGAGGATGAGTCGCTTGAACGCCTGGCGCATCCGGGCAGGGATCTCGAAGCCTACGGACGGGTCGACGTGATGCGCGACATGACCCGCTTCGACGCCGAACGCCTGAAGAGCCTCATCAAAAGGCACGTCCGTTACACCGGATCGGCGCGCGGACAGCGGGTTCTGGAGGACTGGGACACCTACATGCCGCAGTTCGTCAAGGTGATGCCCGTCGACTATTACCGCGCGCTGCGGGAGATGAAACTCGCTCAGCCGGCCGATCCCGCGGCATTGCTAGTGGAAAGCCGCTGAACCATGGGCAAGGTTACGGGTTTTCTCGAATTCGACAGGTACGAGCAGCACTACGCACCGGTGGCCGACCGCGTCCGCCACTTCAACGAATTCCTGATACCGCTGGACGAAAGCACGCTGCAGCAGCAAGGCGCGCGCTGCATGGACTGCGGCATCCCGTTCTGCCACACGGGATGCCCGGTCAACAATATCATTCCCGACTGGAACGACCTCGTTTACCGCGACCAATGGCGGGAAGCGATCGAGGTGCTGCATTCGACCAACAACTTTCCCGAATTCACCGGCCGCCTCTGCCCGGCGCCCTGCGAGGAAGCCTGCACGCTGAACATCGACGACGCACCGGTGACGATCAAGTCGATCGAATCCGCCATCGCCGATCGCGCCTGGCAGGAAGAGTGGGTGGTTCCCGACATCCCCGTCGCAAGGACAGGCAAACGCGTGGCCATCGTCGGTTCGGGTCCTGCGGGGATGGCCTGTGCGCAACAGCTGGCGCGCACCGGACACGACGTCACGTTGTTCGAGAAGAACGCCAAGCCGGGCGGGTTGCTCCGGTACGGCATTCCGGACTTCAAGATGGCAAAGCACCTTATCGACCGGCGCGTCAGCCAGATGGAGGCGGAAGGCGTGTCGTTCCGCACCGGCACGCATGTCGGGGTCGACCTGGAGACGGGCGAACTCGCCCGGGATTACGATGCCGTGGTTTTGGCGGGCGGGTCGGAGAAGGCGCGCGACCTGCCGGTCGAAGGAAGGGACCTGCGCGGCGTCGAATTCGCGATGGATTTCCTATCCCAGCAAAACCGGCGCTTCAGTGGCGAGTCGCTCAACGAGGCGGAGGAAATTTCCGCCGCCGGCAAACATGTCGTCGTGATCGGCGGCGGCGATACCGGTTCGGATTGCATCGGGACGTCGTTCCGCCAGGGTGCGGTCTCGGTGACGCAGCTCGAGATCCTGCCTATGCCACCGGAAAAGCCCGACAAGGCCACCTCTTGGCCGCTGTGGCCGCTGCGGCTGCGCACGTCCTCGTCGCAGGCGGAGGGTGCGGGCCGCGAGTGGAGCGTCGCGACCAATCGCCTTTCGGGCGCCGATGGGGCAGTCTCTATCCTCCACGGCGTCCGGCTCGACGAACGAATGCAGGAAATCCCCGGAACCGGATTCGAACTGAAAGCGGAGCTCGTGTTGCTGGCAATGGGATTCGTCCATCCGGTCCATGAAGGCATGGTGGACGAGTTTGGAGTGGAGCTGGACGCGCGAGGAAACGTCCTCGCCGATACCGACAACTACGCCACCACGCAACCCAAGGTGTTCGCCTCGGGCGACATGCGCCGGGGCCAGTCGCTCGTGGTCTGGGCCATCCGCGAGGGCCGGCAATGCGCCCGCGCCGTAGACGAGTTCCTGACGGGTTCATCGTCATTGCCACGATAAGGCCCACATGGCATCACCAACGGGTGGATGCGGTGCTCGACAGGATGTGGAAGCTCTACCGCAACCTTTCCCGCTACCGGAAACGCCCCACCCCGTTGCGCAAGCTCGTCATGGAGCAACGGTTCGACCAGCTCTTCGGCACTGTCACCGGCTAAATCAGCCTCGATCGGCTGCTCGACCGGTTGAAGGCGAACAAGGACGAGTTACCGCGTGTGCTCGACCATTCGGAGACGCCACTCCACGCCACTCCACACCAATCAGGTTGAAAACGACATCCGGGACCATGTCACCCGGCGCAAGTTCTCGTTCGGGACCCGAAGCGATGCCGGGCGGGCAGCACGCGATGCCTATACCGGAGCGAAGAAAACCTGCAAGAAGCTTGGCCTGTCATTCTGGGATTATCTGGGGAACCGTCATGGCGTTGCCGGCGCTCCCGACGTGCCGAGGCTCGCCGACCTCATCGTGCAGCGCGCAACAACCTGACACTTCACAACCGAACACGCGGGCCAGCGGTATCGTCCGCCCGAGTTGATCATGGCATCAAGGAGTGCCGGTAAAGGCCTTTGCAGGTCACCTCAATTTCCCGGCAAGGTGCCCCCCATTTTACTCCGTGACCACCTCGCGGCCCAGGGGCTGCAAATCCTCGAGCTGCGCCGAAATCGGGGGCTCGGGGTCCGATACCGAACTCCAGACCGGCTTGCCGCTTTTCGCCCGGACCATGTTCTGCCGCCTCTCCGACAGACGCAGTATGCCACGCTGCTCAAATTGCTCAAACATCCCCGTGCAGACTCCTACCTTGTCGTCGCCCTTCGCCGTCACCCAGTCTAGATGCTCGCAGATGATCTTGCACATTTCGTTGCGGCTCTCGTTCGGCAACATCTCGACCGTCTCCTGGACTTCGGCGATCTGGCGCCGGGACAGCCGGCGGCCAGAGAAGGTGGTCGATTGCAGGGCGGTGATTCGCGGATCCATCGCATGTGCTCCAGAGTGACAAACACAGCATGCACATTTGCGACCGCTTGGTACTTCCCACTTTTGAAAATGTTTCGCTAAGGGATTCGGGTTGTCAAATCAATACGTTACCGGCCGGTGAAACAAATCGACAAAGATCCAGGTCTATCCGAATGCCATTGCTCGGTGGATCCCCGTCGGTATTCGCCCTCCTTAGCTGCCTGTGCCGATGAGACGGAATCACGCGGTTTCCAACGGGCACCGGCTTATTCACCTTGGCCGAAATCGGTAAATGCTTTTCCGGGCGCGAATTCGCGGCGACTTCCTGCGCCGAGGCGAAATGGCAGCGCGATCCGTCTGACGCATCTTGACAGGCCTGTCACCGTGCGACCTGCCTGGTCCGCCGGGTCGCGGCTTTATCCGGGAGGCAAAACAACCGCAATTCAAGAGGCTCGGACGATCCCCTGCCTGGCATCGCCGAACCGAAGCAGTGCCCCTTGTTTTCAAGCCTGAACCCCGAATGTGCGGTTTCACTTGTCCGAACGCCACGATTCATAATCCGAATGTCCATTTGCGGTCGTCCCGTCCAGCGGATGCCTCGATCGTTTCAAGCCGCGGCAAACTGTACTTCAGCCATGCTGTATTCGAGCGATGGATCAAGGATACCGAGCGCCGGATGAACGACACGTATTCCCTCGATCGACCCGGTCCCCGAGTGGTCATGAATGCCATGGTGTGCATTTGTGACAACCCTTCTGCAACGAATTCCGGCGGTCTTTCGGCTATTGCTTCCAACCCACCCGTAAGATAACCGAGCCGAAATTCCCTGACCGGGGGAAGGCCAGGAATGTCCAGATTTCCGAATTCGATTGACTACGACGGGCTGATCAAATGCTCGCGTGGTGAGTTGTTTGGACCCGGCAATGCCCAGTTACCTGCTCCGCCGATGCTGATGTTCGATCGAGTAACGGAAATCACCACCGACAAGGGAAAATCCGGGGTCGGAAACGTCGTGGCCGAACAGGACATCAGTCCGGATCTCTGGTTCTTCAAGTGTCACTTCCCCGGCGACCCTGTCATGCCGGGTTGTCTTGGCCTCGACGCCCTATGGCAATTGACCGGTTTCAATCTCGGGTGGCGTGAAATGACAGGACAAGGCCGTGCCCTCGGAGTCGGCGAAGTCAAGTTCAAGGGAATGGTGACGCCTGACGTTCGCCTCGTCACGTATCTGGTCGATTTCAAGCGCGTGATCGACCGGCGACTCAAGCTCGGGATCGCGGACGGTCGCGTCCTTGCCGATGGAGAGGAAATTTTCGTTGCCAACGACATGAGGGTTGGCCTGTTTACGTCTGGGTGAGCCGGGTCATGAACCGCCGTTAGACGCCGGAAAAGGGGCAGTATCATGGAACGACGACGCGTCGTGATCACCGGGATCGGAATCGTCTCGTCGATCGGCAGGAATGCCGAAGAAGTCACTGACTCCCTCCGCGAAGGGCGGTCCGGCATCAGTTTTTCCGAAGATTACCGGGAAAACGGGTTTCGCAGCCAGGTTCACGGCAAACCGGACATAGATCTCTCGGAACACATCGACAAACGCCAGCTTCGCTTCATGGGTGACGGCGCCGCGTTCAATTTCATTTCCATGAAGCAGGCCATCGAGGACAGCGGGCTCGAGGAAGGGGACATCTCCAACGAAAGAACCGGGCTGATCATGGGCTCCGGGGGTCCGTCGACGCTGAACATGTTTCGTGCCCACCAGACCGTCTTGTCCCGCGGGGCGCCCAAGCGCATGGGACCGTTCATGGTCACGCGCTGCATGTCGTCCACGAATTCGGCCTGCCTCGCGACACCCTTTCGGATCAAGGGCATCAATTATTCCATCACGTCCGCCTGTTCCACCTCCGCCCACTGTATCGGCAACGGTGTCGAACAGATTCAGATGAACAAGCAGGACATCGTTTTCGCCGGGGGTGGGGAAGAACTGGACTGGACGCTTTCCTGCCTTTTTGACGCGATGGGCGCGATGTCATCCAAGTACAACGACGCACCGGAAACGGCGTCCCGGGCATTTGATGCCAATCGGGACGGGTTCGTCATCGCCGGGGGCGGCGGCGTGGTCGTGCTGGAGGAGTTGCAGCATGCCCGCGCCCGTGGTGCCCGGATCCATGCCGAAGTCACCGGCTATGGTGCAACATCCGACGGTCATGACATGGTCGCACCATCCGGCGAGGGCGGGGAACGATCAATGCGCCTGGCGTTGTCCACGATCGGAGAGCGCAGGGTTGACTATATCAATGCACATGGGACCTCGACCCCGGCGGGAGACGTCGTCGAGGTGGAGGCCGTTCGCAGAATCTTCGGCAATGGATCGACACCCGCCATGTCATCGACCAAGTCGCTGACAGGCCACAGCCTGGGAGGCGCCGGGGTGCAGGAGGCAATCTACTCGCTGTTGATGATGCAGCACGGGTTCATTGCGGCATCGGCCAATGTCCACGAACTCGACCCCGGAATCAACAACGGCGAAATCACGACCGCGCTTGTCGAAAACGTCGAGATCGACACGGTAATCTCAAACAGTTTCGGTTTTGGCGGAACCAATGCAACGCTCGCGATGAGCCGTTTCGAAGGTTGATTGCGATGACCCGGGCGCGGATTCCGGTCAACCGTCGATCCGGTTTGCTCGACGGTCGTCAGGGCCTTGTCCTCGGGGTCGCCAATGACAAGTCCATTGCCTGGGGAATTGCCAGGACGCTTCATGCGCATGGCGCCGGGCTTGCCTTTACCTACCAGGGCGACGCTCTGGGAAAACGGGTCCGGGCCCTCGCGGACAAGGTCGGTTCGACCATGATCATGCCTGCCGATGTTCGTGATGAAACCGAGCTCGACCAGGTCTTTTCCAGGATCGCGGACGAATGGGGAAGGCTGGACTTCCTGGTGCATGGAATTGCATTCGCCGACAGGTCCGACCTGGTCAGCGGGCTCACGTCCACCTCGCGTGAAAACTTCCTCACCTGTCTCGAGATCTCGTGTTTCAGCCTGATAGACCTTGCCCGGCGCGCGGTCCCGCTGATGTCAGCCGGCGGCAGCATTCTGACGTTGACCTTCCAGGGATCGAGAAACGTCATGCCGAACTACAATGTCATGGGAATTGCGAAGGCGGCACTGGAAAGCACGGTTCGATACCTCGCCAATGACCTCGGCCCGAACTCCATACGGGTCAACGCAATTAGCCCCGGTCCGATGCGAACGCTGTCGGGCGCTGCGATCGGTGGCGCCCGGAAGACTTTTCGGACCACAGAAGCCAACGCCCCGTTGCGCGCGAACGCAACCCTGGATGCGATCGGGGGCACCGCGGTATTCCTGATTTCGGAATTCGGATCCAGCACGACCGGAGAGATCGTCCACGTGGACGGCGGATACCATGTTCTCGGAATGCCCCAGCCGGAGAACCTGTAGGCCTTTCAGTTCCCGAGTCTGACCGGAAGCAAGGAAAACCGGGCTCGAAACTCTCTGCTCCCCAGGGCATGACCTCGGATGTCATGAGTTCAACCGGCCGGCACACTTCGGAACAACAGGCGCGTTCCGGTTGAACCTCCCGAAGTTCCACGAATGGCGTCTTGCCGAACAGAAGAACGGCGCAGAAATCGCCCGGTTGCCGTCTCCGGCGGCTTCAACGCAGGTACGTGCTACGGATTGGTGAAAGCGGCCGAACCGCGAGGCTCCATTGCCAGGACGGATCCGGATCCTTCGCGACCAGCCGCCCGCGACTCCACGTCCGTGAGCAACAGTTCGATGAAACGGGACCGCCCACGGCCGATATGCCCGTCTTGCACTGACTTCGAACCCGTGCCCGAAAGTCGGCAAGGGAAAGGCAGCCGCCGTTTGCCGGGCGCCTTTCCCGATGCGCGAGTCAGTTCGCTGAATTCAGCCGCCCTTCGACTTCAGGAGCGATTTCACCCCTTGCCGAAATGTAGTTGAACACCTGGACGGTCATCAACACGGCAGCTTTTTCGTCCACGATTCTGTTCTTGTCCTTGAACACGGCATAACCATCGCCGCCGCCAGCGACATAGTCGTTGACCGCCAGCGAAAACATCTGCGCCGGATCGATCGGACTGCCATCATGCAAGACCTCGATCACGCGACTGCCTGGAGCCTTTCCCGGATCGTAGGTAACGCTCAATCCCGACACATGCGGGAATCGACCGGCTCCGTTCTCGATCTCGCTGAAGCCGTTCTCCAGCGCATCGATCACATCCTGGCCAGAGACTTCGAGAAGAACTGTCTTGTTCCCGAATGGCAGTTCGCTCTGAATGTCACGGCGGGTCAGAACGGTGCCCGGATCATAAGTCCGGTTGGCCCGGATTCCGCCGCCATTCATCAGCCCGATGTCAGCGCCGGTCGCCTCCCGAATCGCGTCGGCAAACAGATTGGCAATAGCAGCCTCCCGTGACCGGATGACTTCGCGACGGCTGTCCAGTTCAGTCGTCGTGGCGCCGAGTTCGACGTTGAGTTCGTTGCTCAGCTGAGCCTCGTACCCTTCGACTGCCGCCGCAAGTTCCGCGTCGGGAACAACATTTGCCGTGTCGATCACGCGATACCCTGCGCTCCAGACGAATTCCTTCGAGTCATCCTTTTCGATTTCGTCGAAGGTCAGATCGATCAAGGTCACCCATTCCGCCTGTTCGCCAGACTCTGCGAACAGGATTTTTCCGGTGTACTCGGTTCGGAGCAGATGATCGTCGCCGCTCAGGAGGAGATCGACATCCCTTCGCGCCAGGATTTCCGCATCTTCTCCGGTGTCGGTGTGTGCAAGGGCAACCACAAGGTCCGCACCTGCTTCACGCAACTCTGCAGCCACTTCGCCGGCCGTGTCGGCCGCGTTCCGGAAGGTGAATTCGCCGGGACTCGATTTGACCATGGTTCCGACCGTGGTCAGCCCGAGAATGCCGATACTGAAATCGCCGACGTCAACCATTATCGACGGATGCGCCCCCGCGATGACATTCCCGTCCGGATCCTGGTTGTTTGCGCCGAGAATCGGAAATTCCGCCTCTGAAATCCGCTGCCTGGCAACTTCGGGACCGAAGTCGAATTCATGGTTTCCCAGGACCATTGCCGTCAGCCCAACCTTGTTGAGCAACTGAATCATGTGCGCGCCTTCATCAAGGCCGGACATCAGCGACGGGGAAATCGTGTCGCCCCCGAAAGTGACCAGGACGTTGCCGCCTTTCGCCCGTTCGGCCTCGACGACCGCTGCCAGCCGCGCGACTCCGCCGCGTCCTCTCTTTTCCCCCATACGATCGAGGTCATTGACGTGAATGACTGTCACCATTTCAGGCGCAGAAAACGCCACGCCTGCGGCAAGCGATACCGCTGCCACGACTGCGCCCGAGAACATGTGTTTGAGCCCGCGATACATGGTTTTCTCCTTTCCTTTTGACCCTTGGTTCCGGTTCGTTTCGAGCGTGTGCCTAAAGAACCGCCCGTCGGTTAGCAAGGCGTGACCTGGCTTGGGTTCCATCGACGAAAGGAGGCGGCCGGGTCGTTGTCAAATGAAATGACCTCGCGGCGGACATGACGTCATTCCGGCGCGTGCTTGCCCTCGAACCACCCGGTAAACCGTCCTGGCAGACGCATCCCGGACCAGGTCGACCGTTTCCCCGTTCCAATGACAGTCCAAATGCAGTCGCCGCAGGGGTGACCGGGCCAGGTCGGCAAAAAAGCCCCACACGATCGCCGCCTCCCCGGACGCTCGGATAGACAATTCCCTGCCCATCCCCGACACGAACGGCCGCCCCAAAGGCCTGTGCCGGACCGTAGTCGTCGGGGTCGAGCAGCGCGGCCGCCCGCAGAACCTTCAGATCACCTTTGCCAATTCACGGAACTGCGATGTCCAACCCGGGTCCTGTTTCGTCGCTGCCATGAAGCGCCCGTGGTGATGGATCGTCTCGTGCACGGCCGCCTCGAAATCATCCGCAACATGGAGCACGCCAAGACGCCCGTCCGAAAACCGGCTGGGCCGGGCCGGGCTGGTGTGGGCGAAGGGCGCCATCAGGTAGCTTGCGCCCGGACCGCCGGCCCGTCGCCCAGGCGGAACCAGGCCGAGATTGCCGATTGAATCCATCAGCCGCGGGTTGGTCTTCTGCTCCACCGAGATCAGAGGCGGCCAGTCTTTCGGTTCTGCCATGTCTTCGGAGAGATCGATCGGAGGAAAGGCACCGCGGACGATCCGGACCGTACCCGTCCAGTGGCCGAGCGAGGTGGGCACATCCTCGGGCCGGATCGCCAGGCACCACGCACCGCGTCGAGATAGCGGCGCACGCGCATCAGGTCCGTCAGCTCCCCGCCCAGCATGACGCCCAGGGCGCCTGTTCCGCCGAAGGCCGCGTTCTCCACCCTGTCGGGATGCGATCCTGCGAATTTGACAAAGGCAACGCCAGGCGCGGCTATCGGAATGGATGTTCGGCGTCTCCGGGAAGGACTGCCGGCAGTTTTTCAGGCGCCAACGATGGTATGTCGTGGGCGTCGATACCGGGCCCGGGATATTGCCCCTTCGCTGTCCCGGGGAAGCATCGAATCCCGGCGCGCGCCCTGGGGTCATGTCTCGGCTATTGGCACAAGGACCCGGCGCCCGGCCGAAACATCCTTGCCGGGAACCGGGTACTCAGGCCGACATGGCGCACGACGCGTGCCGCCACCCTTTTTCGGCGCCGTGCGCTTCGTTCCGCCTGTTCGGGAGTCTGCCTCGGCCACGTCGAACCACTTCCGATCCGACTGCGCAAACGCGCTTTCTGAAATGCGAATCCTTGTTCAGGCAACCTGGCGCTCGACGACAGGTTTTTTTTCTCAGCTTCCGGTTCTTTGCATCAAGGGCATGAGTTTCGCCATTTCCGGCCCGCGCGGGCTGCCCGTCAAGGCCTTTCGCAGCGGAAGAAAGAGTGACCGGCCCCGTCTACCTGTCGTTTCCTTGACCTGCCGGGTCCAGGACGCCCAGGCGTCTCCGTCCCACGGCCTCGGAGGCAACAATGCCATTGCTTCCTCTACGAATTCCGCGTCTTCGGGATCGATCAAGGGTTCGGCGCCGCGCAGGCAAACATTCCACCAGTATCGAATGTCTGCCCTTGACGTGATGTTTTCGCGAATGGCTTCCCAGAATTCGGTCACCATTTCTTGCGGAACACCGATCGACAACAGGTCTTCCTGGACCGCTTCGGAAGGCATCGTGGCAAGGTGCCGGGCCGTCAGGGCAGCGGATTCCTTTTCGTCGAACCGCGCGGGCGAAGTTCCGAAGTCGGACAGATCGAATCCGGATGCGAGATCGTCCAGTGATCCCCCGATTTCGATTGAGCGTGATGTCCCGAGGCGTGCGAGCTGGCTGAGCAGGGCCATGGGCTCAATCCCGGCATCACGCAAATCCCTGACCGACAGGGACCCCGCGCGTTTCGCCAGCGCTTCGCCCTGGCTGCCCGTCAGGAGGGCATGGTGCGCGAATTCCGGAACCTGTCCTCCGAGAGTCGAAAAGATCTGGATCTGGGTCGCAGTATTCGTGACGTGATCAGCGCCCCTGACGACGTTCGTCACGCCAAAGTCAATGTCATCGCACACTGATGCCAGTGAATACAGGAACTGGCCATCTCCGCGGATCAGCACGGGGTCGGAGACACTCGCCGCATCAATCGACAGTTCCCCAAGGATTCCGTCATTCCAGCTTGTCCGTTCTCGATCAAGGAGGAAACGCCAATAGGACGGCCGCGAATCACGCATGACGGATCGTTCGGATTCGCTCAGCCTAAGGGCCGAACGATCATAGACAGGAGGAAGACCCTCACGGCGTTGCTTCTTCCGCTTCAGGTCGAGTTCCGAGCGCGACTCGAAACATTCATAGAGACGTCCAGCCGATCTGAGCTGTTCCTTGGCCTCCTCGTAACGATCCAAACGGTCGGACTGCCGTTCGAGCCGGTCCCACTGGAGGCCGAGCCAGTCGAGGTCCAGCTTGATCGCATCAACGAATTCTTCCCGGGACCGCTCCCGATCAGTGTCGTCGATCCGGAGAATGAATTGCCCGCCTGATTTTCGGGCGACGAGATGGTTCAAAAGGGCCGTCCTGAGATTCCCGACATGAAGGAACCCGGTAGGAGACGGCGCAAATCGGCAAACGGTCATATGGTTCGTACTCCAGAGTCAACCGGAAGGAAGCGGTTTCAATTCGCTGCACAAACGACCTGCGGCGAGAGGCCGGAACGAACAGCGAAACGCCAAGACATGGCCCTGTCTTTCGCGTCTCCGGATAGGGCCTCCGAAATCGCCCGCCCCGACGGCCAGACCACGGGGCACTGAGCAGAACGCGGGCGCCGCACATGCAATCCCAGAATCAGCCTTCTGGTTTTGCCTGTGCGCCGTTTGGTCCCGATCCTGTTTGGTGGAAATCCCTGCAATCACGTGAATGTGGCGGTTGTGCGATCTCCTTCCCCGAAGCGGCTTGCGGGTGAATTACCGTTACGAATCACCGTTGTGAAGTCGAGAATTCGGGACAATTCAAAAACCGGCGACACCACGTCTGCCGTCAGGCCTTCCCCGCCGCCCGACTTCCCCGGCCAGGCGACAGGTTTTGATCGGACGTCACGAACGGTCCCGCCACCGGTTTTGAATCGGGTATCTCCGGTCAAGCCAGAACGCGCGTTTCGACAGGCGGGCGCCGGGAGCGGATTGGTGGCGCTTGTATTCCGATGCGTAAACCAGCGCTTCGATCATGCGCACCGTATCCCTGTCGTGACCGGCCTCCACGCATTCGGCGATCGAGGCATCGCCCTCGACCAGCCGTTCGAGAATGTCGTCCAGCACCTCGTACGGTGGCAGGCTGTCTTGGTCCGTCTGGTCTGGCCGAAGCTCGGCTGATGGTGGCTTTTCGATGATGCGCTCGGAGATGACCTGGCCGGCCGGTCCCGACATCCACGCCCGATGGTTCAGATTCCGCCACCTGCAGGTTTCGAAGACACTGGTCTTGTAAAGGTCCTTGATCGGGTTGTAGCCACCAGCCATGTCGCCATAGATGGTTGCGTAGCCGACAGCGACTTCCGACTTGTTTCCTGTCGAAAGGAGCATTTCGCCAAACTTGTTCGACATAGCCATCAAGAGCAGTCCGCGCAACCGGGACTGGATATTTTCCTCGGTTATGTCGGACCGGCGTCCGGCAAAGAGGTCTGCGAGCGTATCGTTGATGACATTGACACCGTCGGCAATGGGAACGACATCGATCCTGCAACCCAGTCGTTCGGCAACCGCCAAAGCGTCGTCTCGCGATGCATTGGAAGTAAACTCCGACGGAAGCAGGACGCAACGGACATTGTCCGGACCAAGAGCATCGGTCGCGATCGTTGCGACGAGTGCCGAGTCGACCCCGCCCGAGAGCCCGAGCAGAACCTTGCCGAACCCGCTCTTGCGGACATAGTCCCTGAGCGCAACGACCATGACACGGTAATCGAGTTCGCGGCCTTCGATCAATCTTGCTCGGTCACCTGCTTCGGCACGCCAACCCTCTTCGGTCCTCTGAAAATTCACCGTGACGATGGCTTCCTCCAGTTGCGGCAACTGGACACAGAGATCCCCCCCGGGGTTGAGGACGAATGACCCTCCGTCAAATACCTGGTCGTCCTGCCCGCCAACCAGGTTCAGATAAGCGAGCGGAAGTCCTGTCTCTACGACCCGCGCGACCATGTGACCCAGTCTTTCGTCGTGTTTGCCCCTGCGATAGGGCGAACCATTCGGTACCATCAGGATCTCGGCACCGGTTTCCACCAGTGTCTCGCAAACATCAGGGTGCCAGGCGTCCTCGCAGATCGGTGTTCCCAGCCGGACTCCGGCCACCTCGTAGGGGCCGCAAATCCTTCCCGGCGTGTAATGCCGCTGCTCATCGAAGACGTCCGTATTCGGAAGATGATGCTTGAGCACGCTGCAGTGGATCTTTCCGCCGATCAAGATATGAAAACCATTGTACAGGTCGCCATCGTCGAGAAGGGGCGCCCCGATTCCGATCGCAGGTCCGTCGCCCGTTCCGGCGGCAAGCGTCTCGACCGAACTCATCGCGTCTCGTGTGAAAGCAGGCTTGAGAACAAGATCCTGTACCTGATACCCGGTCATGAACATCTCGGGCAGCAACAGGAAATCTGACTCCTCCGCCCTTGCCGCCCGCCACGCATGCATCGCAAGACCCCGGTTGTGATCGAGGTCCCCGACCCTCGGATTCAACTGGGCCAATGTCACCTTGAATCCGTATGTCATACCGGAGTGCCCCTCGGTTCACGACCGACCGATACCGGCATTCGACAAGGATCCTGCCGGGATCTCCCAGGATTCTGCACTCCGCCGAATTGAATGTCGAGATCCCTCTTTCGTGACGGAATTCGTCAGCGGCTGCCCGGAAGAGACCGCTTCGATCGTGTTCAACTGTCCGAATTCCCGGAGATCAACCCGGCAAGTCCGCCGCGTTCGAGACTGGAACCAACGCGGGACCCGGACAATCATTGAACAATGTCGCATTCAATGCCACATAGGCGCGGATCGGTAATATGTCGGCATACGTGCACGTTTCGGAACGGTCGCAACAAGGTTAAGCCAATGGGCGAAAAATTTCTCCGGATTTCGGTTCGGCTCGCGACCGGTCTGCTGATTTCCTTCCCATTTGTCGTTTTTTCTCAATCAGAGTTGGAAACGGGGTCGAGGGAATACGAAGACGGCGGAGTCTACGAAGGCGGATTTCGTGACGGGAAACAGCACGGCTTCGGAACATACACGTCTCCCAGCGGCTACCGGTACTCGGGGAACTGGCGTGACGGCCAGATCCACGGGCGCGGTACGGCTGAATTCATTGATGGAGCTGTCTACGAAGGCGACTTCGTGGCCGGGACACCCGAGGGCCGAGGACGAATCCGATTCCCGGACGGAAGCGTCTATGACGGCGACTGGCTCGACGGCAAAATCATGGGCAAGGGTGTTTTTGCCTATCCTGACGGCAAGGTCTATGACGGCGAGTTCGCCGACGGACAGAGACACGGATCTGGCGTGCTGACAATCCCTGGCGGGTATCGCTACGAGGGTTCATTCTCATTCGGCCGGCAGGAAGGCAACGCAGACGTCTTGTATTCCGACGGCTCGAGGTACGTCGGAACCTATGCTGACGGCATCCGGCACGGCACCGGGCGGATGACGTTTTCTGAAGGCCATGTCTACGAAGGAGAGTGGGTCGAGGATCGAGTTACGGGGACCGGCACGATGACGTATGCGGACGGATCCACCTATACCGGGGACTTTCTCGACGGAAAGACCCATGGACAGGGGAAAATGACCTATGCGGACGGCAGTTCCTACGACGGGAACTGGGTCGATGGCACAATCACGGGACTTGGTGTTGCCCGATACCTTGACGGGTCCGTCTACGAAGGCCAGTTCGTCGATGGGCAGAACCATGGCCCGGGAAAGATCACCTTTCCGGACGGTTACGCATTCGTCGGCAACTGGCAAGACGGGGTTAGGCATGGCCAGGGCACGGCAACCTATGGTGACGGCAGCGTTTACACCGGCGCGTTTTCCAATGGCCGGCGCGATGGTTTCGGCACCCTGAAGGATCCGGACGGCTATTCCTACGAGGGTGAATGGAAAGCCGGGGTGTTTTCGGGTTGCGGCAAGGAGACGCTTGCCAACGGTTACACGTATCTCGGGGAATTTGAAAACGGCGCCAGGCACGGCAGCGGCCGGATCATCTTCTCGAACGGAAAAGATATCGAGGGGCTCTGGAAAGACGGGAAGATCATTCTGGGAAGCGCCGTGACCGGGTCATGCCGTTGACGGTTGGTCTTGACTTCTCGACCTGCCAGCGAGATCGAACCCGGTCACTCCCAAATCGAGGGCCAGTTCCGCAGTTCACCGCCGCGATGCCATTCGTTGACAAATCCGTTCGACCCGCATGGATCCGATTCACATTTCGCGAGTTCATCACGGGCACACTGAAGCTCGTTCAATCCTTGGAGAATCAAGGCAGTATACCCCACCACCGGGACCTTGGTACGAACCTGCAGCATCGCAATGAATTCATGGCACACCGCGAGGTGGACGGTTACGCGCCGGATTCACTCGGCCGGTCCAGGACTTCCTGCCCAAACGTTCTGATCAGGCTGCATCGTCGCCCATGTCGACGAGACCGGCAACGATGTCCATTCAGGGAATGACGCTACGCCACACCGGAGACGGATCCGTCGACACCGCCTTCGGAATACCCGCTGACGGTGTTCAGCCGCCCAACCATGTCATAAATTGTATATTGCCGGCCCGGGACAATTTCTTGCCATCCATTTTTGAACCTGGCGACCTGTTGCGCGGCATTTTTCCCGTATCGGGACGAACTATCCCAGGGGAAAGCTGTCAAGCCTTTCATTGCCCGTCTCCGTCACCAGGACCTGTGTCTCCAGCTTGACGCTCTCGGATCCTTCTTCGGCGATCAGGCTTTCCACGCAGAGTACCATGCCAGGCTCGAACCTCCCGGAAGCCGCCAACTCGGACCAGTCGACATGCAGCGGCACGACCGGCCATTCATCGGCCATACCGACACCGTGCAAGGCGAGCGAGTAGCGGTACGGGATGTGCTCATCGGGGATCCTCCAACTCCCGTCATTGAATTCGGCGAAACTGACCCCCGGTCGTATCAACTCCAGATTGTGGTGAATCTGGGACAGTGCGCTATCATGCAGGCGCCTTTGCCTGCTGTTGAACGGCGTATAGCCGCAAGTCCAGGTCCGTGACAGATCGGCACAATAACCATATGGCCCGATCATGTCCGTGTCGAACGAGATCAACTCCCCGTTCCTGCAAATTCGATCCGAACATTCCTGATACCAGGGATTGGTGTTGGGACCGCAGGTCAGCAGCTTGGTTTCCAGCCAATCGCCGCCGGAACGGGCGTTCTCGAAATGCAGATGCGCCCAAAGTTCGCGTTCCGTCACCCCGGGGATGGAGTGTTCGTAAATGCGCGCCATCCCGGCCTCGCATGTGCGGATCGTCCAGCGCATCAGGCTGATTTCGTCACCAGACTTGATGGAGCGGGCGATTTCGGTCAGCTGCGTGCCGTCAACACAGGTAAGGCCGCGTTCGCCAAGCGCGTGGACGCCCGTACCATCAAGTTTGTCGCACGCGACCCTTTTGTTCCCTCCACCATATTCGCGGACAAGATCGGCGATTTCATCAGCCCAGGGTGCAATGGCCGCTTCGAACTTGTCGCCACACGACATGAACATCCACGTCTTCGCGATCCGGATTTCGTCAATTCCCGGAAGACCTTCGCTCAGGTGCAGACAGCCCTTGAACTCGAACATGATGGACGGCCCACCGGCCAGGATCAGCGCGTAGCGCAGCGGGTTGTGCAGGGTCCAGACCTGCATGTTGGAGCAGTCGAACGCGTATCGGATATTGCAGGGATCATGGAGCAGAAACGCGCTGCAATCGGCCAGCGTCAACTGGTCGCGCAACCGCTGAAGCCGGTATTGCCTGGCACGATCCAGGACATCGGCCGGAACCGGACTTTTCAAGGGTTTGTCTGCGCCTTCCGCGTTCAGATACGTAAGCTTTCGGGCGTCCTTGAAAGGCATAGACTTCATAAGGCCCGTCCGTAGAAGCCAACGCGTTCCTCTTCCGAAAACGTGACGCCGGGCCGCTCGAAATAGGAAAACACGGCGATGATACGGTCGCGTTCACCTTTCACGGCTGTAACGCGATGCGCTGTGTTCTTGCCCCTGAAAACGTTCAACGTTCCGGGCTCGAGTTGCGTCCGCATGGGCGTCCTTCGGCCTCCAAGAAGGTCCGCCACACCGGAAAAATTCGGATTGGTATCACTGCGCAAGTCCTTGACATACTCGAATTCTCCGCCCTCGGCGGGTACCTGCAGGAGCAGCGTGGTGGTGAATTCGGACCGATCGAAATGCCAGTTGAGCGCCTGCCCTTCGGAATAGCTCATGACATTCACCCGCGCAAGCGGATCGGCCATGGTGTAGAGTTCCGGCTTGCCCATGACAGCAGCGAGAAATACCGCGAAAGGCTTCCACTCGTATAGCCGTATGACCACGGCCTGTCCCATCTGGTCAGCGCAGATCACCCGGTTGGAGGTTTCGAATTCCTGCAGGGCCGGATGGGAAACATCAAGACCGTCGATCGATTTCATGAAATAGATGTTGTGACGGCGTGCATGGCTGAACGCGGCCGTTGACAGGACCGGCCTCAGCTCGTCAACCGCACGAGCGCGGACATCCTCCCGCAGGAATCCCGGCAGGTTGAACAATCCCTCATCGGCCAGCCTGGTCCTGCACTCGGCAACCGTGGCAGACCACGTGGTCGTCCCGGGCTGGTCGAGCGGGTATCGTTCAAGATCAATCGTGTTCTTCATCCTCGTCCTCTCGAATCCTCCTGATTGATCTTGTTTCGACACGTCCTTTCCATCAATATGTTTTTTTGTTGTGGTCAATTAGAAATTCTATTGAAATCGGCATGGTCAAGAAAACAGCACCACTCAACGCACTGAAAGCCTTTGAGGCCGCCGCCCGGACGGGATCATTTGCAAATGCCGCCCGCGAATTCGGCGTGAGCCCGGCCGCAATCAGCCAGCAGGTTCGGCTGCTTGAAGAATTCTGGGGCACGGCACTCTTTGTCAGACAGGGGAATCGAATCGCTCTCACCGATGCGGGCCTCACCGCCTATCCGCCGCTCGGGGAAGCCATGAGCTCAATCGACGAGCTTTCCAGCCGGATGCTCCGAACTCCCCACCGGAATCGCCTGGTCCTGAGCGCGCCGCAATCCGTCGCAGAGACCTGGCTTGCCTCCCGACTGTCCGTGCTCGACCTACCCGGCCTGGGCCAGCCGCTGGACATCCGCATTGACGACGATCCAGTCAAATTCGTGCAGGACAAGATCGACATGCGCATCTTTTTCGGACACGACCTCTACGGGGACTACCAGGTCGACTTCTTGTTTACGGACGTTCTGGTGGCGTTGGCATCGCCAAGTTTCGTTGTACTCCACGGTAATGCTCCCACGCATATCGGCGATCACCACCTGATCCACACGGATTGGGGCCAGGCCTATTCGACCTCGCCGAACTGGAACCTGTTCCTGGCGGGTTGCCGAATCGTGAACCGGAATTCCGGCTTGCGGGTTCAGTCCAGCAGCGCCGCGTTGAATTTTGCCCGCCAGGGATGTGGCGCGGCCCTCGTTCCACTGAAGATTGCCGAGGACGATCTGTCTTCGGGCCGGGTCGTACAGCTCGATGCGCCTCCCGTTCCCATGACCCATGGCTACAAGGTCGCATATCCCAAAAGGCTTGCGCGCAACCCCGTCATTCGATCCGTGACCCGGGCTCTTGGAGCCTAGATCTTGTGCGACGATTCCGATGGCGAGGACGTAGGTTTCGGCACAGCCTCTCGGACCTTACTGCAACATATGCGGTTCCCTGTCATCGTGACTGGCGCGCCATGCGCCATACACCTTCGGCCCAGGCTGGAGTCGCGTCTTCCATGCCCGCAAGAGTGTGTGCCTTCCCTGTTTCGTCCTGGAGAAATCCGGCATTCATCCCTATGCGGCATCGGTGAATAGCGACCGTAACCGGGCGTTTTGCACAGTTCTGAGTCGTGGCAACCGTTGTTCAACGACAGGTCTCCGAGCCCGTGCCAACGCGTGCCGCTGGCCAAACCGGAACCGATCCGATTTCGGCCGAAGGATTGTGCACGAACCGTGCTGGTCTCGTGCATCGACCAGATTCGGCTTGATCGGACGCCCGTTTATCAATAACAGTTTGTTGCGGACGGCACTGTCGCACGTAATTGTTTTTGCTGGAATGTGGGCTTTGACTGGTCGAAGGTGATGTCACTCAACGTATCCTTGCCCCGGAACTGGTTACCTGTCCTCGCTCTACTTGGCGGCCCCTGAGCGGCTGCCAGCCAGGCGTCCGGGCTCAGGGGAATCTCCGCGACGCCTGGGAAACCCAGTTTTCCGACGACAGAGCAAAGACGTATCATCATGTCAGGCAAATCATCTCAACAGGACCGCGTCCTGATCTTCGACACGACCCTGCGCGACGGCGAGCAGTCTCCGGGCGCAACCATGACACTGGACGAAAAGATCGAGATCGCTGCCCTACTTGACGACATGGGTGTCGATATCATCGAGGCCGGGTTTCCTATCGCATCCGATGGCGATTTCGAGGCGGTAAGGCGAATTGCCGGCAATACCCGGAATGCTGTCATTTGCGGGCTTTCCCGCGCCAACGAGAACGACATCAGGCGATGCTGGGATGCGGTCAGGCATGCGCGACATCCACGCATCCATACGTTCATCGGAACATCGCCCCTTCACCGGAGGTACCAGGTCAAGCTCGACAGGGACGCTATGGCGGAACGCATCCATGAGACGGTCAGCCTTGCACGGAGCCTGTGCGACGATGTCCAATGGTCGCCGATGGACGCGACGCGAACGGAGGAAGACTATCTGTGCAGGGTTTGCGAGATCGCCATCAACGCGGGCGCAACGACCATCAATATTCCGGACACTGTCGGATACACGGTTCCGCGGGAAAGCGCGGACATCATTGCAATGCTGGTCGACCGTGTTCCGGGGATCGAATACGTCACGCTGGCAACGCATTGCCACAATGACCTCGGGATGGCGACGGCCAATGCCCTGCTCGCAGTCGAAGCCGGTGCGCGGCAGATCGAATGCACGGTCAACGGTCTCGGCGAAAGAGCAGGAAACACCGCGCTCGAGGAAGTCGTCATGGCCCTGCGCGTCCGCAATGACGTCATGCCGTTCTCGACCGGAATCGACACCACCCGCATCATGCATGTCTCGCGCCGCGTCGCGGCAGTATCAGGGTTCCCTGTCCAGTACAACAAGGCCATCGTCGGAAAGAACGCCTTCGCGCACGAGAGCGGAATCCACCAGGACGGGATGCTGAAGCACTCGGAGACGTTTGAAATCATGCGCCCCGAGGACGTCGGCCTGGTCGAATCCAATCTTGTCATGGGGAAACACTCGGGACGTGCCGCCCTTCGCAAGAAATTCGCCGATCTCGGCTACGTCCTCGGAGACAATCAGTTGAACGACGCATTCGTCCGGTTCAAGAAACTCGCCGACAAGAAAAAGCAGGTCTATGACGATGATCTGGTCGCCCTGATGCAGGATTCGTCGACAAAAGGGGAAGACTATCTCAGAATTGATGATCTCCGGGTTGTATGCGGAACATCCGGCCAGTCATCGGCGGACCTGACGCTCTCGGTAAACGGCGAAGTCAAGACCGTGACCGCCCGAGGCGACGGACCCGTGGATGCCACGTTCAACGCTGTCCAGGCGCTCTACACCCATGGCGCAAGGCTCCAGCTCTACCAGGTTCACGCCGTAACCGAGGGATCGGACGCCCAGGCGACCGTGAGCGTTCGAATGGAAGACGACGGTTTTATCGCGACGGGCCAGTCGTCCGATACCGACACGGTGGTTGCATCGGCCAAGGCATATGTCCACGCGTTGAATCGTCTCAGGGTACGCGTTGCACAGGGCGCACGCATCCCGGCGGAGGAGCGGGCTACAGGGCTTGGTGTACAAACGGTTTGATGGAACCGGTTTGCCGTCATAACGATCGAGTTGATGTGCATGTGAAGTACGGACGGAACCAGGGTATCATCCATTAGCCGCCGGTCCGGTTCCAGGGACGTCATCACGGAAGGTGGCCGACCTTGACCCGTCAACCCTTTACGGACCGGTACCTTAGTCCTAATTGACGGGAGCACAGGGACCGAATCTGGCAGCTGCAGTATCGATCGAAAAGGGCAATACTCACGATGTTTGGGGTTCTCGGAGGGATCTTCACTTCCGATATAGCGATCGACCTTGGGACTGCAAATACGCTCGTCTACGTGAAGGGCAAGGGCATCGTCCTCAGCGAACCCTCGGTAGTCGCCTATCATGTCGTGGACGGCAAGAAGCAGATTCTCGCAGTCGGCGCCGACGCCAAACTCATGCTCGGGCGTACGCCCGGATCCATTCAGGCCATTCAACCCATGCGGGACGGCGTCATCGCCGACTTCGACGTCGCGGAAGAAATGATCAAGCATTTCATCCGCAAGGTCTATCGGCGTTCGAGCATCATCAGGCCCAGGATCATCGTTTGCGTCCCGCATGGCGCGACTTCGGTCGAACGGCGCGCCATACGCCAGTCGGTCCTGGCGGCAGGCTGTCGCAAGGCGGGATTGATCGCAGAACCGATCGCCGCGGCGCTTGGCGTCGGCCTGCCTATCGCGACACCGTCGGGGTCCATGGTCGTGGATATCGGGGGCGGAACCACCGAAGTCGCCATCCTTTCGCTTTGTGACATTGTCTACGCCCAGTCGGTCAGGACGGGCGGGAACCAGATGGATGAATTCCTGGTTTCCTATCTTCGGCGACAGTTCAATCTTCTGGTCGGCGAACCCACCGCGGAGAGAATCAAGAAGGAAATCGGGACGGCGCGGATGCCCCTCGACGGGCACGGAAAGAAGATGGTCATTCGGGGCCGCGACGTTCTGAACGGAATTCCCAAGGAAATCGAGATCAATCAGGCCAATGTGGCGGAAGCCCTGGCGGAAGTCGTCGGCAACATCTGCAACGCCGTTCTTCGTGCGCTGGAATCGACCCCTCCGGACCTGGCGTCCGACATCGTCTCACGGGGCGTCGTACTGACGGGAGGAGGCGCGATGCTCGGAGAACTCGACCTGGCACTCAGGGAGCAGACCGGCCTGGCTTTCGCGGTTGCCGAAGACTGCCTCAATTGCGTCGCACTCGGAATCGGCATGTCGCTTGAACGCGAGAAAGAACTCGTCCATGTCATCGATTACGGAAACTGATCGTCCGTAGTCGGAAATCCGAAAGGCGCGGGCATGGCCATTCCAGAAAACACTACACCGGAATTCGGTCGTCCCGTACGACGGTTGCTACTTGCCCTGGTCCTCGCCTTTCTCGTCGCTCTGGTCGTTTTCTGGAGAATCGACAACCCGCGGGCCGAGCATTTCAGGCTGTTCATCATTGACCAGATCGTTCCGAAAATCGAGTGGGTCCTGGTCCCGGTTTCCCGCATGTCGCGGATTATCGAGGACTTCCAGTCATATGTCGAACTTTACGAACAGAATCAGGAATTGCGGAAAGAACTGCAGCAGATGAAGGCCTGGCAAGAGACTGCCATTCGACTTGACCAGGAAAACGCCCGCCTCAAGGACCTGAACAACGTCCAGCTCGGCCGTGAGTTCAGCTATATCACGTCGCTCGTCCTGGTGGATTCCGGGGGACCGTTTCAGCAGTCTGTGCTGATCAACATCGGCAGCGATGACGGCGTTCAGGACGGATGGGCCGCCCTGGACGGTCTCGGCCTGGTCGGACGGGTTTCCGGAGTCGGAAAGGAAACATCCCGTGTCATCCTCCTGACCGACAGCAACAGCTGGATCCCGGTCGAGGTCGTTCCCTCAAACAGCCGAGTGTTCCTTGCAGGTGACAACAGCCGGACGCCGCCACTGATGTTTGCGGACGGCCAACACGACATCCGTACCGGTGACAGAGTCGTCACCACGGGAGATGGCAACGTGTTTCCTCCGGGCTTGCCGGTTGGAGTCGTTTTTTTGGACGCGAGCAAGCATTTGCGGGTTAAACCGGCAGCAGACCTGGACCGCCTGGAATTCCTCAGAATCGTTCGATTCAGCCCGTCCCGGCCAGTTCCGGACTCGGGCGAACTGGTCGTTGAGACCCTCGTACAACAGGAACCCGCATCGCACCGGATAGACGAATGAACGAAACGAACGGTCGCCTGTTTGCCAACGTCTGGTTCAGGCGCTTGGTTTTCGTGGCATTGGCGGTATTCACGATCATGTTGTATCTCCTGCCGTTCGGAATATTTCGCCAGGCGCTCAGCCTGCCCGACCTGGTTTATTGCTGCGTGGTCTGTGTCGTCATCCGCGAACCCCGCGCCGTCCCGTTCTGGATCATCGTGCCGGTCTTGCTGATCGGAGATGTCTTCCACATGCGTCCACTGGGTCTCTGGACACTGATCGTCGTCTGCGTCGCCGAAGCGTTCAGGATCACACAGGTCTTCTTCCAGAACCACGGTTTTGTCATTGAATGGATTGCGGCGGTCATCGGATACCTTGTCGCACTCGGCATTCAGCAAGTTGCCTTGATCCTGTTGTTTGTTCCCACTCCCCCGCTCGGACAGCTGTTGACCATGTTTGTGCTGACCGGCGTGGCATATCCACCGGTCACCCTGGTCTGGGCCGGGCTGCTCGGAAACCGGAAGCCGCATCGTGCGAACGCCGATCGGGCACGGGTACGTTGATGAGAGGCAACCTGACCCCAGGGCACGATGGCTTGTCCCGGATGTTCACGCGCCGGGCAACGCTCATTCTCGGCCTCCAGGCGGCGGTTGTCGGAATCCTCGGATGGCGCATGCATGATCTCGGAGTCCGCAAGTCCACGGTTTACGCGGCACTTGCCGAGGAAAACCGGATCAGCATCCGGTTGATTCCACCGACCCGGGGGGTAATCCACGACCGTCGGGGGGTGGTGCTTGCGCGGAACGAGACCCTGTACAAGGTCGATATCGTCCGCGAACGCACGATCGATTTCGAGGCCGTGCTCAGCCGACTGTCATCGCTCATCCCGATTGACCCGGAAGACCTTGACAGAACCCGGGAGGAGGTCGCCAAACACCGGGCATTCATTCCGGTTACGGTTGCGACGCGCCTGACATGGGATGAAATCTCGAGAGTCGCCGCCAATGCTCCGGCCTTGCCAGGCATCATTCCCGGAATCGGTTGGGAGCGAAGATATCCGCTGGGAGAGTCTGCTGCCCATGTTGTCGGATATGTCGGACCGGTCAGCGACTACGATCTGGAACGAATGGATGACAAGGACCCGCTGCTCCTCATTCCCAGGTACCAGACCGGCAAGACCGGCGTCGAAAACAAGCTCGAAAAAACGCTGCGCGGAACCGCCGGAATCCAGAGAATCGAGGTCAATTCCGTCGGCCGGATCGTCAGGGAACTGGACCGGACCAGAAGCCGCGCGGGTGCTGACCTGCAACTGACCCTGGACGGCCGATTCCAGGCAATTTGCCAGGAACGTCTCGAAGGGCTGAGCGCCTCCGCGGTCGTCATGGACACCCGAACGGGAGACATACTGGCCATGGCGTCTTCGCCATCCTTCGATCCCGAGAAGTTTGTGTCAGGGATTTCCGTCGCGGACTGGAAGGCTCTCAACGAGAATGATCTCCGCCCCTTGTTGAACAAACCGGTATCGGGCACCTATCCGCCCGGGTCGACATTCAAGATGATCGTGGCACTCGCCGCACTCGAAGCCGGGGTGATCGCGCCCGATGACCGGGTTCGATGCAGCGGGTTCACGGAAGTCTCGGGCCGGCGTTTTTTCTGCTGGCGAGACAACGGTCATGGGCCGGTCAAGATGCGGACGGCCGTTCAAAGATCGTGCGACGTCTACTTTTACGAAATTGCCAAGCGTACCGGTATTGCCAGGATCAACGCGATGGCCAGACGGTTCGGCCTGGGAACGCGACACGATCTGCCCTTGCGGGCCATTCAGGCGGGACTGGTACCGACCCAGGAATGGAAACGCGACAACCGGGCGCGCGCCTGGGTTGTCGGAGATACGTTGAATGTTGGAATCGGCCAGGGGTTCCTGCTTGCCTCACCTTTACAACTCGCGGTGATGGCGGCACGGATTGCCTCGGGGAGAGCGGTTCAGCCTAACCTTGTCATCTCGCAAGCGGACAGATTCCGCCGAACCGTCGAGTTTCCCGCTCTCGACATAGATCCGTCGCACCTGGAACTTGCTCGTGGCGGAATGTACGACGTCGTCAATCACCCGCGCGGGACAGCATACGGTTCGCGGGTCTCCCGCAAATCCAGGCAATTTGCCGGAAAGACCGGAACCAGCCAGGTTCGGGCAATCACCAGCGAGGAGAGGGAAACCGGGGTCATCAGCAACGAGGAACTGCCAAGGCATCACCGGGATCACGCATTGTTCGTCGCCTATGCGCCGTTTTCGTCTCCGGCGGTCGCGGTCTCCATAGTTGCCGAGCATGCCGGCAGCGGATCACGAATTGCGGCCCCGATCGCCCGGGACATTCTCCTCGCTGCCTTCGACCTCGGCCTGACCGACGATGGCCCACGTGATCCACAACGCTCGCCGTCGACCAGAGACCTGTCCGGTCTGGGGTGATCGCGGTTTCAAGGGATCCGGACATGTTCACCCTGCCGACGGTCAGATTCCATGCGGCGGCCGGAGGCGTACACAATGACCGCCGATCCCGTTGCACCGATCACCGTTCTCCCGGTTTCGAACGCCGCCCGATCGCGACATGACATTCATTGCGCACCAGCAACGGTCCGCGCCAGCCGGACTCTCGAAGGCCCTACATTTCCATTGGGCCCTGGCCTTTCTCCTTGCGGCCATTGGCGGAATCGGCGTGCTGATGCTGGTGTCGGTGGCGGGCGGACAAATGGATCCATGGGCCTTGCCACAACTGATCCGCCTCATTGCCGGGTTGTGCCTGATGTCGATCATCGCCTTCGTGCCGATACGCGTGTTCCAGCGGCTTTCTGTCACCGCCTACCTGTTTGCACTCGCCCTGCTCGTGGCCGTTGCCTTTTTCGGCGAAACCGGGATGGGCGCCCGGCGCTGGATCGAGTTCGGACCGTTTCGGGGGCAGCCTTCCGAACTGATGAAGGTCACGCTCGTCATGATCCTGGCCTGGTACTATGATTCCCTGCCTCCGGAACGGACGTCCCGCCCGCTCTGGATCCTGCCCCCGGTAATCCTTACCGTCGTTCCAGCGATTCTGGTCTTTCGCCAGCCGGACCTGGGGACCGCTGCATTGATTCTCATGGGCGGCGCCATCATGATGTTCATCGCGGGTGTCGCCTGGCAATATTTCGTCGCCGGTGCGGGGCTCGTCATTGGCAGCATTGCCACGGTGTTCCTGACACGCGGCACGGAATTCCAGTTCCTGGAGGACTATCAATACCTGCGTATCGAGACCTTTCTGAATCCGTCATCGGACCCGCTGGGCGCCGGTTATCACATCACGCAATCGATGATCGCTCTCGGATCGGGAGGGGTTTCGGGACGAGGGTTCATGCAGGGCACGCAAAGCCGCCTCAATTTCCTGCCGGAAAAACACACCGACTTCATCTTCACGACGCTTGTCGAGGAAATGGGCATCACGGGTGGAATTGTTCTTTCAATCGGATACTGCCTGATCGTCCTGTTCTGTGTCCTGTCCGCCCTCACCAACAGGAATCGTTACGGTTCCCTCCTGACCCTGGGTATCGGCTGCACATTCTTTCTTTACTTCGCCGTAAACATGTCGATGGTCATGGGCCTTGCCCCTGTCGTGGGGGTGCCGTTACCCCTGGTGTCCTATGGAGGTTCTGCCATGATCGTCATCCTGGTCGCGTTCGGTCTCGTTCAAAGCGCCCATGTCCACAAGTTGCGATGATCTCCGTGACCGGGAGCCGGAATTGACCGGGACCATGTCATGACGGTCAGGGTGCACTATGCGGGCAACCCGGCGGACTGGCCACGCTACCGGCCTGTTCTCGAAGCCGGTCTGCGGGAACATGGAATCGACGCGTCTTTCGGAACCGGTGACGCGGACCGGCCGGAAGACATCGAATACCTGATCTACGCACCACGCGGTCCCCTGAACGACCTGTCCCCCTTTCGCAATCTCGTCCTTGTCCAATCCCTTTGGGCCGGCGTGGACGGGATCCTCACGGACCCTGCCCTGAATTGCCCGCTCGCCCGCATGGTCGACCCCGGCATGGTCCGGGGCATGACCGAGTACATTGCCGGCCACGTCCTTCGCCACCACCTGGGAACCGACCGGTTTGCGAAAGCCAGGCCGGGCGAATGGCTTTCCGGTCTCCTTCCTCCACTGGCCTCGAATCGGCATGTCGGAATTCTCGGGGCTGGCGTCCTCGGGACGGCTGCGGCGGATGCATTGGTCAGGCTTGGCTTTGACGTCACGACATGGAGCAGGACGCCGAAGTCCATCCCTCATGTCCGGTGCCTGCATGGTGAAGCCGGGTTGCCGGAAGTCCTTCAGGCAAGCGACATCCTCGTGGTCATGCTTCCCCGCACGCCCGAAACCGACAACCTGCTTGACTTGCGGGCCTTGTCATTGCTGCCCGCCGGGGCGGCCGTGATCAATCCAAGCCGCGGCTGGGTGATTGATGAGGATGCCCTGCTGGAGACGCTCAATTCGGGCCACCTGTCGGGGGCGACACTCGATGTCTTCCGGGTCGAACCCCTGCCCGCCAGCCATCCCTTCTGGTCACATCCGGATATCCTGATCACGCCGCATGTCGCATCGGAGACACATCCCGAATCCGCCGGAAACGTCGTCGTGGAGAACATTCGCCGCGGCGTCTCGGGCGAACCGTTCCTCCACCTCGTTGACCCTGAACGTGGCTATTGAACGCTCGGTGGCCATCGTGGCCGCCTGAGTTCAACTGGGCCTTGCCGCCTGCGGATCGATTCCCATGTGATTTCACCGCGCAAGGCGCGTGCGCATATTCGACCGTGGTGCATGCCGAGTGCATGGCTGATCCGCAGACCCGGGCTGCCTCAGGCCAGCCGGAAGGACTTCCCTTACTCTTTCCCGCAACGCCGGCAGTACCTCGTTTTCGAACCAGGGATTTCTCCGGAGCCACGCATTGTTCCGCCAGCTTGGATGGGGCAAAGGGACAGTCCCGGGAAAACACGCCCGCCAGTTTCGAACCGTTTCGGTCACCCCTCCCCTGCGTTTGCCAAGGTGCCAAACTTGCGCGGGTCCGCCGACCAGTACCGTCAGTTCGAAATCGGGCATCGCGCCCAGGACGCGATCTCTCCACGTATCGGCACACACTTGAGGTGGCGGCAGGTCCGCGCCAGAGTCACTGTATCCGGGAAAACAGAATGCCATGGGAAGGATGGCGAAACAGCGTCGATCATAAAACTCATCCGCCGACACACCGAGCCATGCCCTCAGCCGGTCCCCGGACGGGTCCGCGAACGGTCGCCCCAGCCGATGGACTCTCGCTCCCGGCGCTTGCCCCGCGATGAGAATCGGCGCTGTCGCCGACAGCCACGGAACCGGCCGGGGACTGTGTGCGGTGGCAGTCCGTTTAAACATCGGCTGGCACAGCCTGCAGGCGCGGATTTCGTCTTCGAGACTATCGATCGTTCGACTCATAAGACCCAGTTTCCACGAATCGGGCCGGTGTTCCACCACGTTCATGGCGGCACCCAGAGCCAAACCCGAAGACGGAATCAGGATCTTGCTGCAGATACCGCAAGACGGTTTCACATACAGTGTACGTCCATGCATTTGCGCGCAAAAATTCCGATCCGCAGTCGTCTTCTGGGATTTTTGCCTTTCTCGGGCCGTTCGATGTCAAAAAAAGGATGTCACTCAGGCCATCGATTTTCACGGCGCAAACGGACCGAGTCGAATTCATGTTTCCGCATCTCCGAACTTGTCGTGTCGCGAACGATCCCGAATTCGCTATGTATCCAACGTGCCAATACAATTAGGGTCCATGTTTTCGTTTCTCCCCTTCCACGTATCGCCGGAAAGCGACGAAACCAGCTTTCCGAAAACCGCGCGGACCGCATCTTCCGCCCGCCACTCGCCTCCGGCCTGACAAGAAGCGCGCTCATGTCGAAATTGAACTGCGCATCGCGATGCTTCACGGCACAATAGTTGTCGTCACAGGAAACCGCATACGAATCAGGTCGGCCTCAAATGCCGAGCGAAGGAATTGAACCGGGACCCATGGTACGAGGCGGGTACACCCCGCCCCACGGGATTCGGGAAAGTCGCTTCTTCAATCCTGCCGAATTCACGGCCAACCTGAAGCAGGTGGTCCCCGGCGCATACGCTTGTCGTCCGGTTCGGCAAAAAAAGCACGCGTCGACCGCATTCCATCATCTCGCCAGTTTTGGCCACAATGCCGGCAGCCAACATGCCGGACGTGTCCGTGTTCCCTGTACAAGCGGGCATTTTCAGGACCCCGAAGACTCGAATCGGGGTCTTTGCAGGCGGATTTCCAGCAGGTTCTGAGCCACCTGAACCTTGCCGGTCAAATGACCATCGTTCGCTCTCGGTCCAAGTTGCGGGTCTTGGCCATCCCAATCAAGAACGGATTCACCGTTACGGAATCTCCTGATCGATTCTCGGTGTCGCGCGCAGGTGGCGTCAGACAGAGCTTGTAGCGCGCTATTCACCCAAGAGGCGCGGACCCCGGAAAGAAGTTCCAAAAAAGGAAAAACTTGCGGCATGTGAACGCTTCCGCGTCCCGGGCAGTCCCTTTCCGTGCAGGTCGATGAAATGCCGCGCGGCACCAGGAAAATGCGCCTGGCGAAATCCTGACTTGGTTTTCGCTTGACCACATCTTTTCATTCTGCAGCTTTCAACCCATATTAGACTCCGTGATCAGCATATCGGCGCAAGCGTCAATGCTGAAAACCGGCGGCTTCGACGACTGGAGTTTTCCGATGCAAGAACGGGTCATGCCCGGAGTCGATCGCCTGACCACGCTGGCGTGGTCGCTCTGGGGTCGAATCGACAAGCCGTCACTGGTCGGGATTCTCATCGTTTTGCTCGCGGCCGTCCTGGTGCCTTCGGACCTGGGCCCGATCCTGGCGTTCGTCCTCCAGGCATTGGCAAAGACCGGGATCTTCATCTTCTGTGCCGTTCTTTTGATTGCCGGGCTCAAGGCAACGAGCGCCGAGTCGATCCTGGCCCGGTCCTTCCAGGGGAACGAACTCCGGATGATCGTCTTTGCCTCCCTGGTTGGCGGTTTGGCGCCGTTCTGTTCCTGCGAGGTCATTCCCTTCATTGCCGCATTACTTGCAGCCGGAACACCGATCTCGGCAGTCATGGCCTTTTGGTTGTCGTCACCCGTCATGGACCCTCCCATGTTCATGATCACCGCGGGCGCGCTCGGACTGGACTTCGCGGTCGCCAAGACCGTCGCGGCGGTCGGATTCGGGTTGCTGGGAGGTGTCGGGACCATGATGATTGGCAAAACCGGCGCGTTTACATCGTCCCTGCGTAACAACCCTCTGGGCAACAGCTGCGCATGCCCGTCAGGCGGCACCTTTTCCGGCCGCCCGGTTTGGCGATTCTGGCCACATCAGGAACGAAGAATCGTGTTCCGGGATACATTCCTGTGGAATTTCGTCTTCTTGCTGAAGTGGATGACCCTCGCGTACCTGCTCGAAGCCATCATGATCTGGTACGTTCCCTCCGAAGTCATCGTGGGTGTTCTCGGCGGCGATGGCATCTGGCCAATCCTCGCCGGAGCCGTGATCGGCGGCCCTGCCTATCTCAATGGCTACGCCGCCGTGCCCCTGGTTGCAGGAATGCTGGAACAGGGCATGTCGCCGGGAGCGTCAATGGCGTTCGTTCTCGCGGGAAGCGTGACCTGCATTCCGGCGGCAGTCGCCGTCTGGGCCTTGGTCAAACCGAAGGTCTTTGGCCTCTACATCGGTTACGCGGTTGTCGGTTCGATTATCGCAGGAATTCTCTGGAATTTCGTCGCCTGATTACAACCTCGAACCATTTGATCCCGACGATTTTGCAACCGACACCCGTCAACCATCCGGGTGTGACCGCGCGAGGATCACCCGCCCGCCAGGTAGGCAACGACAAGCACCCAGACGAGCACTCCGACGACGAACAGGGCCATCGACCCGGTCGGCCATGATCTTCCGAGAATGTTTTCGGGACCTCGCGAATGATAAAGGCCATTGACCAACCCCTGCCCGAGGTCCGTCAGGATGCGCGCGATTCCGTCCATCGCGATTCCTGACGCGGCCGCGATCCGTCCGAGAACCCGCGGCAGGAACATACGGTAGGTCCAGTCGAAGTCGAGATTGACGGCGCGAACTTCGGGCGGGTGAATCCCCGTCCGCATGAGCAGGCAGAACGCGAACATCGCGAAGATGAGCAGTTCCAGTTGCCCGACGACGTGCGGAACCGTGTAGGGCTGGTAGTGAACCTCGTACGGCAAAAGGGCGTACAGGAGTTGCGGCTGGACCCCGATCAGGATGCACAGGAACGCGGTTATTCCCATGGCGAGAAGCATGTGGGACGGCGCCTCCGCAGGGCGCCTGCCGCTGTCGTGGGCGAAAAAGGCAAAATAGGGAATCTTGATTCCCGAGTGCGACAACACGCCTGCGGACGCGAAAACCAGACCCAGCCAAATCAGCGTCATGTGCGCCTTTTCGGCTTCGTACAGAATCAGGGACTTCGTGACGAATCCGGAAAACAGCGGGAAAGCCGAGATCGACGCGGCACCGATGACGCAGAACAAGGCGGTCAGCGGCATGGTGCGGTATAGGCCACCGAGTTCGGACGCTTTCGACGTTCCCGTGCGGAACAGCACCGCGCCCACCGACATGAACAGCAGCGCCTTGTACAGAATGTGGGCAAAAGCATGTGAAACGGTCCCGTTCAGCGCCATTTCCGTACCGATTCCGACGCCGACGACCATGAAACCCAACTGGTTGTTCAGCGAATAGGAGAGAACCCTCCGCAGGTCGTTCTCGATTTCGGCAAAGAAAATCGGGAATATCGTCATGATCGTCCCGATGTAGATCAGGATCTCCGTCCCCGGGAATCCCCGTGCCAGCGAGTAGACAGCCAGTTTCGTGGTGAAGGCCGAGAGTATGACCGTTCCGGTTACCGTCGCTGCCGGGTAACTGTCCTGCAGCCAATTGTGCAAGAGGGGAAAGGCACACTTGATTCCGAAGGCCAGGAAAATCAGCCAGGTGGCCAGCGACCCCAGGGTCATCGCTTCGAATTCGAGCGCGTGGCCGTCCCGGAACAACAGGATGACGCCGGCGAGCAGCAAGACGCCCGAACCGACCTGGATGACCAGGTAACGCATGCCGACGTGGTAAGCGCCCGGGGTCCGCCGGGCCCAGATCAGGAACACGGATGCGAGCGCGGTGCCTTCCCAGTAGATGAACAGCGTCACCAGGTCGCCGGCGAATACCGCCCCGATCGCCGCGCCGGCATAGAGCAGCGCGGCAATCTGCTGGACATGGTCACGAACATGCCAAGCGTAAAGATTGCCCAGCAATGCCGCGATACAGAATATCAGCGCGAACGTCCGGGACAGGCGATCGACCCTCATTAGTTCGAGGTTCAACCCGAAGAGTTCAAACTCCTGGTGCACTCCTGACGGAACGGCCATGACCTGCCATGCGGCAACGGCAGGCACGGCGAGGAGAACCGCTGCCCGTAACCCGCCACCGCGCAGTACCGGCAGAACGCAAGCTGCGGCGATGAACAGGAATGATGTCGGGAACTCCATGTCAGCCGTCCCGATCCATGATGCCCAGTTCGTCATCCGGATAATCTTCGTCATCGACGGCCCGACCGGAATAGTAGTCCTCCCTGCGGCCAATGATGGTTCTCAGGAGCCGCGCCGCGATGATGATCGTGCTGAACATCACGAATCCCGCGACCGCGTAGAACCCGGGAACAGATTCCATTCCCCCCGACTTGTGCTCGACCAGGAGAACATCGAGCATGACCAGAACGATACAGGCTGCCGCCAAGCCCCAAACGATCTTCAACGGATTTCCCGGCCGGTCCACCCAGAGGAAGGCTCGCCCCAGGAACGGGTAATTGCGTTCATTGCCGGGCACGCCGGTCGAAGAGCCTCCAGCCGGTCCGCCCCTGGTTTTCGTCTCCATTTCCGATCCTCCAGTCTTGCTTGCGGAACCGGTCATCATTGACCCGCAGCGATCGGCAAAAGGAAATCGCGAACCGTGTCGGCCCAGAAAAACAGGACGATGCAGCCCGCGGCGGTCACGGCGGGTGGCAGCCAGCACAACAACGGAGCCTCGCGGATTTGCCGAAGCCATGACGGCCGGTCGTCATCGGCCGGGACATCGGCTTCTGCTTCGCGCGCCTCCGGTGCCGGCAGAAAAAACCCGCGCGCGACAAGCGGGAGCAGGTATGCGACATTCAGAACCGAACTGACCATCAGCACGGCGATGATGGCCAGTTGGCCGACATCGGCAGCGCCGATGACCAGGAGCCATTTGGACCACGTCCCCCCGAGCGGCGGAAGCCCGATGATCGAGAGGGCGCCGACCAGGAAGGCGCCAAAGGTCATCGGCATCATCCTTCCCAATCCGGACATCTCGCTGATTTCGGTCTTGTGGGTCGCCACATAGATCGACCCCGCACACATGAACAACGTGATCTTTCCGAAAGCATGCGTGGCGATATGCAACCCGCCCCCGATGACTCCCATGGACGTCGCCAACGCCATCCCGAGCGTGATGTAGGACAACTGGCTGACGGTTGAATAGGCCAACCTTCGCTTGAGGTTGTCCTGGAACATGGCGACGACCGATGCCGCAAGAATCGAGTAAGCCGCCAGCCACATCAACCACTCGGATGCTCCGGTTCGGGAAAGCAGGTCAACCCCGAAAATGTAGACACCGATCTTCAGCATGGTGAAGACGCCGGCCTTCACGACGGCGACGGCGTGGAGCAAGGCGGAAACCGGCGTCGGCGCAACCATCGCTGCCGGAAGCCAGCGGTGGAAGGGCATCAAAGCGGCCTTGCCGATGCCAAAGGCGTAAAGCCCGAGCAGGAACGGAACTTCCCAACCCGTGACGTGGCCGTCAAGGATTCCGCCGGGGCGGAATTCCAGGGTCCCCGAGGCAGTCCACGTCCAGATGATCGCCGGCATCTGGATGCAGATCGAGGTGAGCAAAAGCACTCCAAGGTATGTCCGCGCACCCTTGACCGCCTCGGGCGTCCCCTTGTGCACAACGAGCGGATAGGTCGAAATCGTCAGGATTTCGTAAAACAGGAACAGTGTGAACATGTTTGCGGCAAACGCGACCCCCATCGTGCTCATGATGGCGATCGAGAAAAAGGCGAAAAACTGCGCGTGGTTCTTCTCGTCGTTTCCGCGCATGTAGCCAATGCCATAGGCGTGGGTCACGACCCAGAGGCCGGACGCTATCAACGCGAACAGAAGGCCCAGGGGTTCAACGTGGAAGGCGATCGCGAGACCCGGAAAGACATCGATCAGGCTGATCGATTCGACGGGTGAAGCCCCTGACCCGCTGACGACGGCGGCAACCGAGCCAAATGTCAGGATCGCAGCGACAAAGGTCATGCCGTCGCGCAGGTTGGGTTGATTCCTCAACAAGACATTCCCGAGCGCCGCCGTCGCCGGAAACAACAGCGAAAGATAAATGCAGATCTCGACGGAAAGGATTGATTCAATCACGACCGCGACCTCAATGCACCATCCCGAGGCTGCCCGACAGCAGGCTCCCGGCCGCCGTTTGAGCAGAGCTCAGGGTCAGGTCGGTATCGATCCCGAACCAGATGCAGGCGATCGCAAGCACCCAGGCCGGGACGACGACGGACAGCGATACATCGCGTCGCGCGGCCGTCGGTTTGCCCTCCGGCGGCGCCTTGATGTACAGCACCTCGAATACACGCCAGACATTCGCAACAGTCAAAAGGGTCGACAGAACGACGAAAGCCACTGCAAACCACCAGCCACGTTCGAATGATGCCGAAACCAGCAACCACTTGCTGATGAATCCGGCGGTTCCCGGCACGCCGATCAGGCTGAGGCCGCCGATGACCATCGCTGCCGACGTGGCCGGCATCGACCGGCCCAGGCCAGCGATGTCATCGTAGAACGTCGAGCCGACCCGGAGTACCAGCGCTCCGGCTCCCATGAACAGAAGCGCCTTGGAAATGCCGTGGTTGAACAGATGTATCACTGTCGCACTCAGGCCCTCGACGTTCATCAGGGCAATGCCGAGCAGCAGGTACCCGACATGGGCAAGGCTCGAATAGGCAAGCATGCGTTTGAGCTCGTTCTGGAAGAGTGCCACGATGGACATGCCGAACATCGCGAACGCCGCCAGCGGCAACAACACGAGTTCGGGCGCCATCGTCCCCGTGACGAAGCCTGGCTGAAAAACGGAAAACAGGAATCGCAGCAGCACGTAAACGGCAGCCTTGGTCGCCGTCGCCGAAAGGAAAACCGTAACCGCCGAGGGCGCATAGCTGTAGGCGTAGGGCAGCCACATGTGCAGCGGGAAAATCGCCACCTTGAGGCTGATGCCGACCACGATGAACGCGAACGCGGCAAGAATGGTCCGGTTGGGTCCCTGGGCGGCAATCCTGTCAGCAAGATCAGCCATGTTGAGCGTCCCGGTCATCATGTAGAGCATTCCGAGACCGATCACGAAGAACACCGCCCCGATCGTTCCCATGATCAGGTAATCGTAAGCCGCCGTCAGGGCCCGCCTGTCCCGATGGGATCCCTGCGAGACGAGAATGTAGGTCGAGAGTGATGAAATCTCGAGAAACACAAAGACGTTGAAACCGTCTCCGGTTGCGACAATTCCGAGCAAGCCGGACAGGCACAGCAAGAAACAGCTGTAGACCAGGCAGTGATTCCGCTTGGGGATTTCGTGGTCAATGCTGGTAAATGCAAAGGGCAGGACGACCGTGCCGATAGCGGAAATCAGGAACAAAACGAACGCGTTGGCGGCATCAATCCGGTATTCGATGCCGATCGGAGGCGGCCATCCGCCGATATGGTAAGACAGGAACCCGCCGTCGATGACCTTCATGAGCAACAGAAGGGAAACGACAAGGCTCGCCAGTGTCGCCAAACCGGCGATGACCTTGGCGCCTGTCCGGTTGCCGATCAGTACCACCAGGGGCGCGGCAAGGAATGGCACCAGCACGACCAGGATCGGCAGATGATCCGAGACCGTCCGGGCGACGTGTTCGGTCGTGTCAACCGCCATCAGGCGCGATCACCCATCGCTTCACCGTGAAGGGAATTCTCCTCCCGGACCATCTCCTGCTCGATCGTGAGAATTTCATCCTCTTCGATCGTCCCGTATTCCTCGCGAATCCTGACAATGAGCGCGAGCGCAAGGGATGTCGTTGCGACCCCGACAACGATTGCCGTCAGGATCAGGACATGCGGAAGCGGATTCGAATACACCACGTCAGGGTCGACCTGGAGATCAATCGGAAGTATCGGCGGTGTGCCTCCTGTAACCTTTCCGATGGATATGTAGAACATGAAGACGGAAACCTGAAAAATGTTCAGTCCGACGACTTTCTTGACCAGGTTGCCGCGAGACACGACGATATAAAAACCTGTCATCATCAGCAGGATGAACAGCCAGTAATTGGCGTGGTCGGCGACAAACTCCCAGTCCGGCATTCGTCCTGTCCGTCCGCTTACCAGTCATCATCGCTGAGCGACGGAGGTCGACCAGCGAAGGCGTAGTAAACCGAGATCATGACGCCAGCGACGGTGATCCCGACGCCGAGTTCAACCACCAGAATTCCGTAATGCTGCCCGTGCGACGGGTGATCGGGCGTGAAGGCGCCGTAATCAAGGTAGTCATAGCCGAGCAGCATGCTCAGCACCCCGGTCCCGGCATAAACCAGTACGCCGAGCGCGGCACATTTGTGGACAAGCCAGGGCGGAAACACCCTTTGGACCGTCACAAGCCCGAAAACGATTCCGTGCAGGATGAAGGCGACGGCGAAGATCACGCCGGCCTGGAATCCTCCTCCCGGTGAATAGTCGCCATGGAACTGCACGTACAATGCGAAGAGCACGATCGTTCCGATGAGCAGCTTTGATACGGTCCGCAGGATGAGATGGTGGCGCATTACCCGTCCTCGTCCTCGTCTCGCCGCCGACGAACGCCGAGTCCACTGATGATCAGAAGTACGCCGACGCCGGCCGTGAAGATGACGGCGGTTTCGCCCAGCGTGTCGTATCCCCGATAACTCGCCAGGACTGCTGTAACGACATTGGGAATCCCGGTTTCGGATGCGGTCTGACCCAGGTAATGGGGAGCGACATGACGCTGTGCCGGTGTGTCGGCACCGCCGAAGCCTGGCATGTCCAAAGTGCCGTAAAACAGCACCGCGGCGGTTACAAGAACGAGGGGGAGTGCCCAAACCTGCCTTTTCCTTGCCGTGTGGCGCTCCGTTCGACTGGTCAGCGCCACTGTTCCAAGCATGAGAACGGTCGAGATCCCTGCCCCGACGGCCGCCTCGGTGAAGGCGACATCGACGGCATCGAGGGTCACGAACAGGAGTGCAGACAACAGGCTGAAGACGCCGAAAAGCATGATGACGGCAAACAGGTGCCTGACACCGACGATCGCCAGCGCCGTAGCCGCCAACATGGTGAACAGAAAGATATTGATCCAAGTGTCCGGCATGCCCTGTTCGATGCCCGGCCTTAGCGATCGACGCCTGGATTTCCGGCAGCCGAATCGTCCGTTCCAGGGTCCTGCCCCCCGGTCCCTGGAAGCGGGCGCAGCCCCGACACCAGCGCTGCATTGGCCAGTGCATGGGTCGCCGTTGGTCCGGTTATGAGCAGGAACAACCCGATGATCACCAGCTTGACGGTTATCAGCGACCAGCCGCCCTGGATACACATGCCTGCGAGCAGAAGCAGGACACCGGCGGAATCCAGGACCGAGAGCGCGTGAAGCCGGGACCAGAAGTCGGGAAACCGGATCAAACCGATGGCCCCTGTCACGAGAAAGACCGAACCTGCCAGGATCAGGATCCAGCCCAGGGCGTCAATCAACAGCACGGAATTCAAGACCGTATCCCGTCACCGCGACTGCCGTTTGGGCTGCCGGCCGCGACCGGATCACCGATCGCCCGATAGCGAAAGAACTTCAGTATGGCGATGGTACCGACGAAGTTGATCAATGCGTACAGCAGGGCGATGTCGAGGAAGTCAGGCCGTCCGGTCAGAAATCCGATCACGCCAATCAGGAGTACTGTTTCGGTTCCGAACGCGTTGACCGCGGCGACCCGGTCATAGAGCGTCGGACCCGTACACAATCGAATGAAGGTCAGGACCATCGCGACACCGATCGCGCAGGCTGCGACAACGAACATCACCCGTTCCTTGTCTCAACCGCCGTGACCCTTCGGTCCATTTCCGCCAGTGCGGCGGGATCGTTTTCTTCGTAGGCGACGGCATGTACCTGGATCACGTTGTTTTCTTCAACGGTTTCCACCGAGATCGTGCCCGGAGTCAGCGTGATCGAGTTGGCGAACAGGGTTCGGCCGATGTCCGTTGACTGGCTGCTCGGCACATCGAAGATCACCTGTCTCAGGGGTATCTCGCGCGAAAGGATCAGCCTCGTGACGGCCCAGTTTGCCCGCGCGATTTCGACCAGCAACCAGACGAGATACCGGACCAATTCTACTGGGCGAATGGCAAAAACGAGACGATCCCGATCGGCCCTGTCCATTCGACGCGTGACAAAAAGCACGGTCACAACTGACAGGAGCCCGAACCCGATGACCAAGGGCTTGTAAATCCCCGACATCAGCAGCCAAAGAGCGGCAAGAAAGGCAGCCGAGCCAACCAGCCTCATCGTCACGTTTCCCTGCGTTTTTCCCGCTGCATCCGAGCCTGTTGCAACATTGCTCCGCCGTGCGCAAGTTGGAAGTCCCAGGGTGCTCCCCGGTATTGCATTCCCGATCCGGCGGAATGACCCGGGCCTTCGCATGGGTAGAGGTCGAACATCCGCCAATGCCGCCGACTTGTCGGCATGACGGATTGTGTCGGGACTTCCTGGATGAGCACGTCACCGTGGGTTCGGCACGGACGACAAGAGCATCGTGTTTTCTTGACGTCCTTTCAACGGGGCACCTGGCGCGAGCAGGAGAATCCCCGAATGACGAGTTCTCCACCTTTGACACCACATGTTCGCCATCAAATCGGCGACCGGTACCCGAATCACTGGACCTTACAGGATTTCGGAAAAACCTCGTGGCTACGACGAAATCCCCGAATTTCCCGGACTCAGGCCGGATCAGGGGAAAGGACCACGATCGAAAGACACGGGATGAAACAAGCCGGCGGACCACATGAAATTTCGATTAAATGCAAGTTCCTGAAATGGTGCACCTTTTGCCCGAATCTCTGCTGAGAATCACCGTATCGAGCGGATCGTCAGGAAGGCGATTTTCCTCCGTTCAATGATCCAGAGAGGAGGGCGGTGGCATAAGTACAGTGCACCTGCAGGCTGTCGAACGTGACGAGGCCTAATGCGGCGCCACAGACACTGCCATGGCCCGTCAGCAGACCCAACCATTCCAATCGACGGCTGATTGACTTCCAATTTTCATTATCTATGCTTCCAATCACCGGCTTTGGAAAGTGAAATGTACGAACGATTCCTCGAGTATCACGTGAAAGAATCCCTTTCGGACACCCCGGTTGTCCTGATCGTTGGACCACGTCGTGCAGGCAAGACGACGCTTGTCCGAAAGTTCGGGGAATCGAACAGAACCTACATTTCGCTCGACGACGGTACAGCACTTGATGCCGCGCAAACCGACCCGGTCGGCTTCCTTCGCGGCCTGGACCATGCAACCATCGACGAAATCCAACGCGTGCCTGAGTTGCTGATGGCAATCAAGAAGACGGTGGATGAAAACAACCGGCCTGGGCGGTTTCTCCTGACCGGTTCCGCGAACGTCATGACCTTGCCGCGGGTTGCCGACAGTTTGGCCGGCCGGATCGAAACCCTGCGGATGCTTCCCTTGGCCCGCGCTGAGATCCGTGGGAGGACACCAACCTTCCTGCAACAGCTATTCACGGGGGATTTTAGGGGCACGCACGAGGCGATCGTTGGCGACGAACTTGTCCGAATTGCACTGACCGGGGGATTTCCCGAGGCCTTGGCTCGCGAAAGCGAGAGGCGGCGGCTGGCCTGGGCCCGATCGTGGCTGGAGTCGGTTCTGACGCGTGACTTGAGAGACATCGCGGAGGTCGAGAGGCTGACCGAGTTACCGAGATTTGTCCGCTTCCTGGCGGAGCATTCCGGGCAGTTGGTCAATTTCTCCCGTTTCGGTTCCAGTATCGGTGTCAGCCACAAAACGGGGCAACGCTATGTCAGACTGCTGGAGCAGATCTTTCTCGTTGCAACGTTGCAACCCTGGTATACGAATGCATTGAAGCGGATAGCGAAGACACCCAAACTGCATTTCCTCGACTGCGGCCTGCTTGCCGCCGCGCGTGGATTGACATTCGCCAGGATCAAGTCGGACCGCAGACAGTTCGGCGCCCTCCTCGAAAGCTACGTGTTCTCGGAGATCCTTAAACTGATGACGGCATCGGAAATTCAACTGACGCCCCACCATTTCCGTGACCAGCAAATGCACGAGGTTGACATCGTTCTGGAACGCGACGACGGCATGATCGCAGGGATTGAAGTCAAGGCTGCCGCAACCGTGAGGTCCAGTGATTTCGCAGGGCTGCGAATCCTGGCTGAGACATACGGTGAGCGTTTCGCCTACGGAGTCGTCCTCTATGACAGCGCCGACATTGTGCCCTTCGGAAAGAAGCTGGCAGCAGTGCCAGTTTCCAGTCTTTGGGCGTGATGAAGCGGTACACGGCCATCTTCAACGAAACACTCATCTCCTGCGCTTTTACCAACCGCGCATATTGCCAAGGGTGGTCCGTCCGCCGCCAACGGGGCCGATTCCCGCTGTGGGAAACCCGGGGACAACGTTCGGAAAACGGAAAATCATCGCCCCTTGGGCCAAGAACCCGTTGACTCCAAACATGGATGCTGACGCGCGGAGATGTCCAGGCCCACGTCGTTCAGCATCGACACGATCCGCCCGATCGTCGAAGGCCCGACCGCATGAGCGAGACCTCCACATACCGCAACATCATCTACCGGCTTCTGCCAGGCTCCAGGGACCATACTGCACGGCGCCTGGCCGGACAGGCGGGCGCACTGCCGCTTCGTCTGGAACAATACTGGCGCAGCACAATGACGCCTTTGAGGAGGCGAAGGCCGACGGAGAGAAACCTCCATCGGACTTCTTCTCGCTCGGCAAGGAGTTCACCGGGCTCCGCAACGAAACACGATGGCTTTGCGAATACTCCTTCGCCATCACCCGGTACGTGCTCAAGTACCAGGCCGATGCGTGGAAGGCGTCCCTTCAGGGGCGATCGGCAGGACATCCACGCTTCAAGTCCCGCCACGGGTCGACAGCCGTACCGATTCACCACGCCGCGAGGCCGTCGACCTTTCAGGGACGACATGATCTCCATCCCGAGGGTTGGTCCCATGCGCATCCGGCGGGAGGGCGGAAGAGCCCGTATCCCGAGGGCATTGCCGGTGAAAGCTCGTGATCAGGAAGATCGGCCGGCAAGTGGTACTGTCACCGTCTGCTACGAGGTCGAGGCTGAGGAGCGTTCCCGAGCACCGGGGTCTCGGCGGGCGTGGACATGAACGTCCGGCAGGTGGCGGTGGTGGACACGACCGGAGTCCGGCTTCAGATCACCCCGCACCCCAGATACGGGCCGGCTTGATGCGAAGATACGGTGCGCAACCAGCGCCGGCTTGCCCGCCAGCGCTTAAGGGGTCACGGCGGCGCATGAGAACCAGGCTCAGGCTGCAGAGGCTCCAGCGTTTAAAGCGGGCCAACAGGCGCAAGAACTGGCAACACCAGGTCAGCCGCCGGATCGCGTATCCACGGGCGAGCGGCGGTGATTGTCGAGAAGCTCAACACCCGGGGCATGACACGATCGGCAAGGGGCACGCTCGAGAACCCCGGCAGGAAGGTGAAGGCCAAGTCCGGTCTCAACTCGGGAGATACTCAACACCGGCTGGCATGGCATGAAGGAGAAGCTCGCCTACAAGTGCAGAAATCTGATCGAGGTCAACCCTGCATACACCAGCCAGTCGTGCAACGCCTGCGGGTTCACTGACCCGGGAAACCGGAACGACCGGAAGTTCGAATGCATGGCCTGCGGCCATGCCGATTCCATGCGGACACTGAATGCGGCCCGCAACATCTTGACCTTCGGGGACTGGGGTGTCTGCACGGCGAGGGGCGTTGGCGCTGGCCACCCCTGTGACCCGTGAAACTGATCGAAAGCTGGCGGCGATGACGCGCCGTCAACCCATCGTTATAAGTCCCAAAAACATCGCCCCTTGGGCCAAGGACCCGTTGACTCCAAACATGGATGCTGACGCGCGGAGATGTCCAGGCCCACGTCGTTCAGCATCGACACGATCCGCCCGATCGTCGACTGGCACGCGGTAATACAGCATTTCGACCAAAGCCTTGACGCCGGGACCGTACTGCTTTCGCGTCCCGTCGCCACCCCCGGTGGAAGCGGCGCCACATCCGGGAGCCGTCCGGAAACTCCCAGACCTCGCATCGGTAGGTGACCTCCTCGGCATGGAACACGATCCAGTCGCGGACCGTGTGGTCCTGATAACCCTTGTGCACCTGCTCCCTTGGTGCACATCGTCAAGACCCACCGTCACGTCACGTACGGTGCAGGTGCCGACTCCGGCGCCGCGGGCCGCGAATTGCGCCTTGCCGGCCTTCCCCGACCGGCCGGAGCCGGAAGAGCCCGATGCCGAATTGTCCGTGTCCTCGCTCCGACGACGCCATGCCGCTCGGCTTCATCCGGGGCGTTTCGAAAGCTTCTCCAGTTTCCGGATCCTTTCGAACAGGAGCGTGATCTTTTCGCGAAGTTCCGCGAGTTGTCGCACCTGTTCAGCCAGTTGCTGGTCCCGCTGTGCAATCTGCTGGTCCAATTCGGCGAGTTGCCGGTCCCGTTCGGCAAGACGGTCATGGGCCAGGGTGAGCTGCTCCCGAAGCGCAGCCGTCTCCGCGTTTGCTTCAATGCCGGTGCCGGTCCCGTCGTCTGTCCGCGAATCACCCATGCCCCTTGGAATCACAAGTCGATTCCGAAGGGAATCCCCTCATCGGGAAAAACAACCGAAAGTCCCGGAATGCCCTGTCAGGTCAACCTCTAATTCCCGGCAAGATGCCCCTATTGCCAACACGGACGACCGTCGTGACTCACCCAGCGCGGCCTTCCCTGATCATGTCGGCCGCCTTTTCCGCGATCATCACGACGGGAGACGCGGTATTTCCCGAGGTGATCCGCGGCATGACGGATGCGTCCACGACCCGCACCCGGTTCAATCCATGCACGCGGAGATCCGCCCCCACGACCGAATTGGAGCTGCAACCCATGCCGCAGGTGCCTACCGGATGAAATATCGTGGTCGCGATATCACCGACCTTCAGGAGCAGTTCCGCATCGGACTGGACGTCGGGTCCGGGAAGACATTCCTCCGGAGCGTATCGTTGCAGGGCTTTGGCGGTCATGATCATGCGGGCCTGGCGAACGGATTTGACGGCGACGAGCCGGTCCCTCGCGGCCGCAAGGTAGTTCGGCCGGATTTCGGGATGCAATCGATGGTCGGGAGCGGTCACGTGGCAGGTTCCCGCGCTCTCGGGGCGAAGGTTGCAAACCGAAACAGTGATCGCGGAAAACCGGTGCAGCGGATCGCCCAGCCGGTCCGTCGATAACGGCTGAACATGGTATTCCAGGTCCGGTGTCGAAAGAGCCGTGTCGGATTTCGTGAACATGCCGAACTGGCTCGGTGCCATCGACAATGGCCCGGATCGCCGCAGTGCATACTCGAGGACGATGCGGAGCTTTCCCCACGTGCCGTGTGCAAGCGTATTGAGCGTTTGCGCATTGCGGACCTTGAACACGGTCCGGATTTGCAGGTGATCCTGCAGGTTCTCACCGACACCCGGGCTATCGTGGACGACCTCGATGCCGAGGCGCGCGAGCCGGTCGGACTGGCCGACGCCCGAAAGCTCCAGGATCTTCGGCGAGTTGATGGACCCGGCTGCCAACAGGACCTCGGCCTGTGCGTGAACCCGGCGCCCGACTCCCTTTTTCCTGAACTTGAGGCCGGCGACGTTGCGACCGTCGAAGATCAGTCGTTCGACTTCGGCTTCAAGTTCGACCCTGAGATTTGGCCGGTTCATTGCGGGACGCAGGAATCCCTTGGCTGTTGTCCACCGAATGCCTCGGTGCTGGTTCACCTCGAAGAATCCCGATCCCTCGTTGTTGCCATCGTTGAAGTCTTTGCGCGGCAGGATGCCGAATTCCTTCGCGCCTTCCTGAACCGCTTCGAGAACCTCCCAGCGCAACCTCTGTTTCGCGACCTTCCAGCCTCCACCGGTCCCGTGCATCGAACTCTTGCCCGCGTGGTGATCCTCGGATTTCAGAAAATACGGCAAGACGTCGTCCCACCCCCAGCCGATGTTCCCCATCTGTCGCCAGTGGTCGTAGTCCGCCGCCTGCCCGCGCATGTAGATCATGCCGTTCACGGACGTGCATCCGCCCAGCACCTTTCCACGGGGATAGGCGAGACTCCGGCCGTTCAGGCCGGGTTCGGGCGTCGTCTCCATCATCCAGTCCGTGCGCGGGTTGCCCATGCAATAGAGGTACCCCACGGGAATGTGGACCCAGTGGTATTTGTCATCGCGTCCGGCCTCAAGCAGGAGCACGCGCGTGCGCGGATCCTCTGTCAGGCGGTTTGCAAGCACGCAACCAGACGTGCCGGCACCCACGATGATGTAGTCGTAGCGGCCTTCGAGCAACCCGTGGTCCGGCATGTTTGCCTCTTCAGGTACCGGTGATGTGACGACCGTTCGCGATCGGGTAAAACGTGTCAAGAACAATCGGGAAGCGGCCGAGTCTCCCCATTGAACCGGGTTCCCGGGGCGGTTGACCTGACAGAAGGGTCACAAGGGCTCTGATGCGCCTCTCCGGTGAAATCGCGGGGAACTGCTGCCGCTCAATCGACGCAGCCCGGGTGTCGGCTCACGGTTCCCTCTATCGGTCTCCGTCGGGTAGCCGCATTCTGGCCCTGGCTCATGTCGCCGGGAACCGCCGGTCAATTCGGACAGTTCGTTTCCTATGGCTGCTTCCGGATTTCAAGGAAACATGCAACTCCGGATGCACCGAAACGGGAGGAGCGATCATGGCCGACGACCGTCTCGGGGCGGACGTCCGGAAAACCGCGAACCCGGCTGGCCCTGCAAGGAGCACTGCACCGGCCTGGCCTACCGCCGTTCTCCGACAGGTCACCGATGGCATCGCCGAATACGAACAGTCCGTTTTCGGGCAACGATCGTGTGGCGCGCCGGGGGTCGCGTGCATTGGCCCGAGCTGGGTTGCGGTTCGTGGCGGCAAGGTGCAAGGCAGCGTAGCCGTTTCGGTGCCCCCGGACGCCGGTGCGGGTCGAGTCCCAAAGACGCTTGATCGGCCGGCACCAGAAATGATCAAGCGCGGAAAAGGAATGGACATGCCCACGATCAACTATCTGACCAGAGTGGAGTTCGACTTCGGTGCAATAGGGAAACTTCCCGAGATCATGGAACTGGCCGGAATTGAGCGCCCGATGATCGTGACCGATCGGGTCCTTTTCCAACATGGAATGGTCGACAGGATCAAGTCCGCCGCACCGCTTTTGCAGGAAATGGAGGTCTTCGCTGACACGCCTGCCAACCCGACCGAAACTGCGGCGAACTCCGCGTTCGACAGCTACCGCGCAGCGGGCTGCGACGGGCTCATCGCCATCGGTGGCGGTTCGCCCATCGATCTGGCAAAGGCGGTTGCCATTCTCGATAGGTACGGAGGCCCGCTTGCGCAATTCGCGGCAATCGAGGGAGGAATCGACCGACTCGGACCGGTCGTACCCCTCGTGGCGGTACCAACCACCGCCGGTACGGGCAGCGAAGTCGGTCGAGGTGCATTGATCACGCTTGCTGACGGGCGAAAACTCGCCTTGATCTCTCCGCACCTGATTCCGCATGCTGCCGTCTGCGATCCGGAACTCACGCTGAGCCTGCCACCGGGTTTGACGGCAGCAACCGGCATGGATGCAATTTCGCATTGCATCGAGACCTACCTCAGCCCGTTGGTCAACCCGGTGGCCGAAGCCATCGCTCTCGACGGTCTTGCACGGGCTGTCGCTTCGATCGAAACCGCCGGGAATGACGGACAGGACCGCGCTGCACGTTGGAACATGATGATGGCGGCTCTCCAGGGCGGGCTGACCTTCCAGAAGGGACTCGGAGCCATTCATGCACTTTCACACCCGCTCGGTGCCATCCGGCACGTTTCATTGCACCACGGGACCCTGAACGCGATCCTCCTTCCACATGTGCTGGAATGGAATGAAACCGCATGCGGACCCAAGTACGCGAAAATCCGATGGCAGCTGGGGCTCGCTGCCGACACGAATCTGCCGTCCTTTTTTCGCGCGTTGAATGCGCGCTTGAACTTGCCATCCAATCTGGCGGCCTTGGGTGTACGCGAAGACGATCTCTCCCGTGTTGCGGAAGCGGCAGTGCTCGATCACACGGCGGCGACGAATCCCCGTCCATTGTCGGTTGACGACTACCGTGCAGTCCTTACCGCTGCCATGGGCGACGGATGACGCGGACAAGACCTGCTGTGCCCTCGCATCGGAGACACGGGAAATCGTTTCGGGGGCGTCATTCCTGACCGTGAATGGCCAGCGGCATTTTCTGGCCAGCCGGCGCGGGCAGTCCCGCTACGTTCCCTTGCATGTATGAGCGGCGTAGAGTGTTACGGCCCTGTTCGGGTGACGTTTCCACCATCCCGTCCGAATCCGGGTTGATCACGTGCGCATCGCAATTGGACCCTGACCGGGGCCGAGCAGCAGGTGTTGCGGCAGTTGGTACGGCGGGCCGCACGGAAGTCGCGGCATTCAGGCCCACCCACCGGCGAATGGCATGACGTGGCCGGTAATGAAATCGCTCTTGTCCGACGCATAGAACGCAACGAGTGCCGCAAGCTCTTCCGCTCTTCCGAGCCTTCTTTGGGGAATATTCCTGGTCATCCTTGCAAACGCGTCCGGATCATTGGCCAGTTCGGGTGGAAAACATGTCGGACTCTCGACGTAATTCGGTGCGACCGCGTTGACCTCGATGTTGTCGCGACCAAGTTCGCGGGCCAGTGAAACCGTGAGCGCGTTGGCGGCACCGCGTGCTGACGTACATCGAGTAGTTCGGAAGGCCACGCAGGGGCGTCGCGGAGGAGTGGAACAATACCTTTCCGCGCCTGCGTTTCTTCATCTGCGGCGTGACGACGCTGAACAATTCAATTCGAAAGGGAAGACCACCATGTCCTCGAGTGCCGAACGCATGTCGTCCGGTCTTGCCGCCTCGATGGGTGCACGAATCGCAGCCCCGGCGTCATTGCAGATCATCACGTCGATCCTGCCACAGGCCTCGTTTGCGGCCGCCACGATTCCCGCCGGCAGGTGCGCCCTTATGACGGTGAACCCGGGAAATCCTACCGCAAATTCCTGGGCGACCTCGCCATCCGTGAAACTCCTGTCGTGGCATACGATCGTTGCACCTCGTGCGGCCAATTCGACTGCCACTGGCCGACCCACGAATTGCTCCACGTTGGTAATCAGGACGACTTGATCGTTCATTGCGCTGCCATTCTTCCGAACACCCCCGCGGGACGGTGTTCTCCGAGATCACGAAACTGGTTGTTACTGCGCCGGTATCACCCGTCTCCCAACGCCAGGCTCTGTCTGTCGCGTTGGTGCGCGCGCTCTGAAACCGTTCACACGGATTCACTACAATCGGAGACGGTCCGTTTGTGGAGGCGCAGCAACCAGGTGGGCCCTGACGCGCGCGTCAACGCCGGATCCGGCAAAATTGCGAACGGGGCGGGTGCCACGTGAGAACAGTGCCGAACGCGTGAGGACATTCTGTCGGTGGCTATGAAGATGTGCGAAATCCTGGCGATTTGCCGCGCTTTTGCGGGATCATGTTTTTTCCTTACTGCATGAAACCCTGTAACAATTTTCACTTTTTTTTCGCAAAATTTCATTTACATAACGACCCGGCATTCCAGGGAGACGAACTTGGGCACGTACAGTCTCGACAGGAATTCAAGTGCGGGTTTCCCGGTTTTGGCCGCCTGCATTCAGTCGGGTGCGCGGGCTCCAGTGCCTGCGGGGGCCTGTGGATGAACCATTTCGATTTGACAAATTTCGAGTTGAGCGTGATCGGACCCTTGCTGCCCGACAAGTGCCGAGGCATGCCGCGAGAGTACGACCGGCATCCTGAGAGTATTCTGATCGGAGACCAGCTTCCTGCCGGCAGCTTTCTCCCCGGCGACAAGGCCTTCGAAGCCGAATGGATAAGAAAAATGATCGAGGAGCAGGACGCCGTGGCGATCATTCCCGACCGTATCAACGCCAAGGCTGACCCTGCATCGAGCCAGGTTCTTTACCGTCTGCGCAATCGGGTCGGGTGCTTCTTCGACAAACTCAAACAGTTCTGGCGCATCGCTGCCCGCTGTGAAAAGCTCGCCGCTAACCACATCGCGATGATCAAACCCGCCACGATCCGAATCCGGATTCGGGCCGGTGGAAATCGGCGCCTTGGCAGCATTTTCGTGGAAGGGTCCGGCTGCGCTGCTATCCGGAATGAATGATGGAACAGGAATCTTCAGAACCCCAAGATAGGTCCGGCCGATCCAAATGGATGGGTTACGCGCAGTTGATCGTGATATTGGCTGCCATCGGAATCGCTCTCTACTTCGCACAGGCACCCAGCCGGATGGAGCGTGACCCCATTTCCGATCTGGCGCTCGATCAAGCCAAGCCAACCGTTTCAGTAACGCAGCCGGCGCCAACCGAACAGGCACTGAGGGTCGACCTGACCGGAGGGGTCACGCTGCATGGGAAAGTGAACGTCACGTCCGAAGTCGGCGGTCGCGTGGTCTGGGTCTCGCCAAGTTTCCGGAACGGCGGGTCGATCGCAGCGAACGAGACGTTCATCAGGATCGATCCGGCCGGGTACGGGCTTGAGCTCGAAGCTGCTGTGGCCGAGGTTGCAAAGGCGGACGCCCGTGTCCAGATCGAAAAGGCCAGGGCGGAGGAAAGCCTGGATTCGTTCGCACGTGAGAACCCCGGTGCCGACATTCCCGAGTGGGTTTACCGCACGCCACAAGTAGCAGAAGCGGAAGCCGGACTCGTGAAGGCCCGGGCAGAAATGAAGCAGGCCCAGCTCCAGCTCGACCGGACCGAGATCTCCCTTCCGTTCGACGCCAGGGTCATAGCGGCGGATATCGACGTTGGACAGTTCGTCGGCCCCGCCGAATTGGTCGGCCGCGCCTCGTCGCTGGGGTCCGTCTACCGGACCGACGCACTCCAGGCCAGAGCACCCATCGAGCAGGACAGCCTGGCCAGTCTCGCACCGGCCAACGGTCGCGCCGCCACAATTCGGGCCGCGTCAGGAACATTCGACGCTGTCGTGGAACGCACGTCGGCGATCATCGGTCCCAAGTCGCGGCTCGCGACGCTCTTCCTGAAGTTTTCGGAAGATCACCCGGCGGAGACGTTGCCGCCCCCCGGATCGTTCATAGAAGTCTCGATCACGGGACCCGTGCACGACAACGTTCTCGTCCTGCCGGAATCGGCGATGCAGGACCGGGACAGCGTTTGGGTCGTCGTCGACGGCACGTTGAAATCTGTCGCGCCGCGGATCGTGGGACACGCCGACGACGGTGTGGTAGTGGAGGCGTTCGACATCGGTGCCGGCGTTGTCGTTGGGTCCCTGCGGAGAGCGCGAGAAGGATTGGCCGTCGAGGTCAGAGACGCGCAGGCGTCGGAATAACGGAGCCGGGCCATGAGCATGACCGACGCCGGCAATACCAACTCTGTGCCCACGGCGCAGCCAGGTCCAACTGGCATCACGTCGGGACTGATCGCCTATTTCGCCGGCAATCCCTTTGCCGCCAACCTGTTGATGATTCTCTTGATCGTGGGCGGCGTGCTTTCAGGTCTTCAGCTCATTGTCCAGTATTACCCGGAATTCGAAGCGCGGCGGGCAATCGTTTCGGTGCCGTATCCGGGTGCCTCGCCCCAAGAGATCGAAGAGGACGTCAACCGCCGCATCGAAGAGGCTGTCGTCGGGCTGCCCGGCGTCGAACGCGTGGTGTCGACTGCAAGCCAGAGCATAGGCAAGGTCACGGCAGAGATGGCGACATTCGCGGATGCCGACGCCGTCTTGAACGACTTGCAGAGCGCGATCGACGGCATCGAGAACTTCCCGCCGGTCAGGGCAAAACAGCCAGACATCCAACTTCTCAGGGTCACTCACGAAGTCATGACGCTTGCGGTGGTGTCGTCCAGTCTGTCCGAGGACGGACTGCGCCTCGCGGCGGAAGAGCTGCGCGACAGGGTGTTGGAGTTGCCGTTCGTCTCCCAGGTGTCTCTGAAAGGCACCCGCGACCGCGAGATCACGATTGAGCTGAGCGAAGAGGAACTGCGTCGTTACAGTCTCTCCATCGGCGAAGTGTCCAGGTCTGTAAGACAGGCGTCCGTCAATCTGACCATGGGCGAGATACGGACCGACACCGGCAGCGTGGTCCTGCAATCCGTCGCCAAGAGGCGCTTTGGCCAGGATTTCGAGGACATCCCGCTCATCACCCAGCTCGACGGCACGATCGTGACGCTAGGCGACGTTGCCACAATTCGCGACGGGTTTGTCGACGAGGATATCCTCACGGAGGTCAACGGCCGTCCGGCGGTGCTCATTCGCATCGATGCGACCGAGCAGCAGTCCGTTATTGAAATGGCTGACGATATCAGGAACCTGCTTGAGAACTACGAGCCGCCCGAGGGGGCGAACGTCACGATCTGGAACGACAATGCGAGCCCCATTTTCGACCGGCTGCTGAAGATCGTGAAGAACGGTGCGATCGGAACAATCCTGGTGTTCATTAGCCTCGTTCTGGTTTTCGATCTCCGTATCGCATTTTGGTTGACCCTCGGTATTCCCTTGTCCTTCGTGGGCTCGCTGCTCTTCTTCGAATCTGCGAACCTCACGCTCAATCTCGGAACGATTTTCGGATTCTTCCTCCTGGTGGGCATCGTCGTCGACGATTCCGTCATCGTTGGTGAAAGCATCGCGTCGGAACTCGAGAAGGGGAAGGGTGCGCTCGACGCGGCGATTCTGGGTGCTCGGGCCATGGTGGGCCCGCTCACGATCAGCGCCTTGACGACGATTCTGGCCTTCCTGCCGTTTCTCTTCATTACATCGCCCGCGTTCCAGATCGTGAACGTGTTCCCATTTGTCGCGATCTTCGTGCTGTTCGTCTCCCTCGTCGCGGCATTCCTCATTCTCCCGGCGCATCTCTCGCACGGGAGAAGGTGGAGCCTCTCTCCACTGAGCGACGTGCAGAACCAAGTCAGCGGATGGCTGGACGAAGTACGCGACCTCGTCGTCGCTCCAGCGGCCTCATGGGCTTTGCGCAATGTCTGGCTTTCGATCGTCGGTGCACTCCTCGTTCTGGTTGCCGCCGTCCTTCTCCTTGCCTCCAGTACAGTCCGGATTGTCCTTTACGACGAGAACCTTAGCAGCACCGATAATGTGCAGGCAGACATCTATCTTCCGGTAGGTTCACACTTCGGGGATACGCTGGCCGCAGCCGATCAATTCGTTGAGGCGGCGCACACCACCAACGATCGGCTCGACGGGGCCGCTGTCGACGCGGTGAGCATGATCGTCGGCAACATCGATACGGATTGGCAAATCAAGGCGCGGCTGAACAGCAGCCATCTCGCCTCCGTGCGTCTGCATCTCAGCGACCAGGCTGACCGCAGCGCGAGCCCGCCCGAAGTCGAGCGGGCATGGCGCGAAGCCATCGGTCCCGTGGCGAACCTGGAACAAGTCGACTTCCGCTCCGGGCGTATTCCGGCCAGGCCGAGCGTTTCCTATTCGCTCAAGCATGACGACATGGATACCCTGAGAAACGCGGCCGCCGAGTTGAGGGCGGGGATGGCGACCGTGCCGGGCATCTACGGGATCCATGATGACCTGGCGCCAGGCAAACGTCACTTCGAGATCGAGCTGACCCCGGCAGGGAAGGCCGCGGGCCTGACGCCGGCACTGATCGGGAAACAGCTGCGCTCCAGCTTCCACGGCGCGGATGTCCAACGCATCCAGCGGGGCCGCGAGGAAATCGATGTCGTGGTCAGGTATCCCGCTGAGCGGCGGCGCAGCCTGAGCGAGCTTGCCCGCGAACGGATTCAACGGCCGGGTGGCGGCGAAATCCCGCTCACGCTGGTGGCGAATATTACCGAAAAGCGCGAGCCGGCGACGCTGACGCGGATCGACGGCAAGCGGGCTGCACGCGTCAACGGAAGGGCGGACACTGCTGTGATCACGCCGATTCAGGCGCGGCGCCAGGTTCAAGACCAAGTCATTCCCGATCTTCTGGCGAAATATCCCGGTCTTGCCGTCGAGGTTGAAGCCGGTGCGCGGGAAGAGGATGACATGCTTGAGACGCTGGCGTTTCTCGTTCCCATCGTGTTGATTGCGATCTATGCCCTCATCGCATCGTTCCTGCGCAGCTACTGGAAGCCGGTCATCGCGGTTGCAGGAATCCCGATCGCATTCGCCGGAGCGATCGTAAGCCACTGGATCCTAGGCTGGGATCTGACCACCATGTCGATCTTCGGGATGATTGCCGTCGGCGGTGTGGTCGTGAACGACGCCCTCGTGCTGTTGGACCGCTACAACGCGATCTTGCGGGACAATTCGATGATTCCAGCAATCGCTGCCGTAGCCGCCGCGACGCGACAACGATTCCGGCCGGTGTTCCTGACCACCCTCACCACGCTGCTGGGTCTCTCGCCTCTGCTCTATGAGCGCGGTGACGAACTGATCGCCTTTGTGCCCTTCGTTGTCAGCATGTTGGGTGGTCTTGCGTTTTCCACCCTGTCGGTCCTGTTCGTGCTGCCGGCGCTGGTGATGATCGCAGCAGGCCGTCACGAATGATCTCGGCCCGTCGTGCGTGTCACGGCCGTTTGTGTTTTGTTGCGAGCCGCAGTCCATTCGGGAGAGGAGCGCACGGAGCGGCGTCCAAAATGTTGAACTCTGCATTTTTGTGCAGCAATTGACACCGATCAGGGTCAAAACATGACCTCACACCTCTCCGGTTTATCCCGCAATTTTTGCACTTTACCTCCGGCATTTGACGCGTCTCAACGGACAACGTGGGCAGTAACGAGTCATTTCCCGTCGCGATCGCCCCGAACCAAGCCAACGTCAACCCGTGGATTCAGAATGTTGGATCAATCTTCACGCGACGTCGACAATCAGCCAAGTGACCTGACGACTTTGCCGCCGAGGCATAACGGGCATGCGCGCGTATCTGGCCGCTGCGGAGCCGTTGCCGCCGTGCCGAGATTCCGGGCGACGGCATGACGTCCCGGAAGACAGAAAGCGACGTCGCCATTGTGGGATACGGCCACCGCCTGCCCGGTGGCATCCGCTCGGACTCAGACTTCTGGCGCCTGCTCGCCGCGCGTGAGATTGTCCGGGAACCGATAAGAGATCGCTACGGCAGAGGCCACGTGCCCATCGGAGAATTTTCGGGCCCGGGGCGCCTGGCCAGTCACTGGGAAGGACTGGTCCGCAACGACGACGAGCTGCTTTTCGACCGAGCCCTTTTCGGAATGTCCCACAACGAGATGATGAAGACGGAACCGCAGGTCAGGATGCTGCTGAACTGTGCGTGGGAGACCGTCGAACATTCCGGTTGGGACTTCCATGCACTGCGCAACAGTTCCACCGGAGTCTTTATCGGGGCACAGGTTCCGGCCGTATCCAACTGGCGGCCGTTGCATGGCGTCAGCGAGTACTCCGTCACCGGCATCAGCGTGGCCATGTTGGCCAACCGGATTTCGTACCACTTCAACCTCATGGGGTCCTCGATCTCGTACTGCACGGCTTGTTCGGCCGGGCTGAGCGCCCTACATGCGGCAATGAACGCGCTCCAGTGCGGCGACTGCGACCAGGCGCTTGTCGGGTCCGTCACCTATTTGGGCAGCGCCAGGATGGGCAGCAGCTTCAACCTCATGGGAGTCATCAGCCCTGATGGCAAGTGCCACTCCTTCGACGCCCAGGCCAACGGCTACATGCGTTCAGAAGCCGCCTTCGTCTTCGCGCTGAAACCCCTGGCGGCGGCGGAGCGCGATGGAGACCCCATTCATGCCGTGATCGAGGCGAGCGCGGTCAACGCGGCGGGCTCAGCGGACGACGCCGTCGGCCTGCCCCCGGGCCGCAACATCACGGCGCCGACCCGTCACGCACAGGTCAAACTCATGCGCACTGCAGCCGCCCGTGCCGGGCGCACTGCCGAGGAATTCGACTACCTCGAAGCCCACGCGACGGGCACCGTAGTGGGAGATCGGATCGAGGGTAATGCCATCTCGGAGGCGTTCCGCGGGTTTGATCGCGAGGTGCCGCTCCGAGTATCCAGCGTCAAGAGCAACGTCGGGCACATGGAAGCGGCCGCATTCCATTGCGCGATGCTGAAGGTCATCCTGATGATGCAGCGGCGCACCTTCGCGCCAACATCGAAGAACCACCTGGTGCCGAACCCCGAGATCGACTTTGACGGCTGCCCGATGAGGGTGCAGACGGAAATCGAGCCCTTTCCCGAACATCCAGTTGTCGTCGGCATCAACTCGTTTGGTTTCGGAGGGGCCAATGGGCACTGCGTCGTGCGCGAGTATCGCCCGGAGCATCCCCGCATCTGGTCGGTGGCCCTGGCTCCGGAGGCCGGCTACATCATTCCCCTATCGGCGCGCAATGCGAAGTCGCTCGCCCGGACCGCTGGGCAGCTTCGCGAGATGCTCGGCCAACGACCTATGGATCTCTACACGCTGGCCGGCAATCTCAGCCGCCGACGCACGCATTTCTCCACCCGCGCCGCGCTTGCAGTGCGCAACATGCAGGAGTTCGAAGATGGGCTTGATGCCGTTGCGGAGGGACGCGCACCGGTCGCAACTGTAGACGAGGGCGAACCACGGCTAGTGATGGTGTTCGCCGGACAGGGCACACAGTGGTCAGGTTGCGGCCGCGAACTCTATGACGCTGACCCCGTATTTCGGCGCGCCGTCGATGCGATCGAGGCGCATTGGCGTGAACACTCGGACGTCTCGCTACGCGAGTCCTGCTTCTCCGCGTCTCAGTCGGAGCTGGACGAATGCAAGCTGGCTCAACCCGTCATCTTCATGATCCAGTGCGCGCTCGTCGAGCTGTTCAAGACGTGGGGAGTCTACCCGGACTGCGTGGTCGGCCACAGTTCCGGCGAGGTGGCCGCTGCCTACGCCTGCGGAGCGCTTTCCTTGGGGGATGCGACGCGCCTGGTCTTCCATCGGGCCACGTTGCAGCAACGGACCGCCGGGTCGGGCCGGATGCTGGCGATCGGCCTCGATCGTAGCGGCGTCGAGGAGTTGCTGGACACCCTCGACGTTCCATTCCGGCTCGATGCAAGCCGAACGATCCAAGTCGAGATCGCCTGCGAGAACGCGCCTGCCAATACCGTCATTTGCGGCAGCAAAACTGCCTTGCAACCCGTCATCGAGGCGCTCGACCTACGCAACCTGCAGCATCGGCTGGTTCCAGGCAATATCGCCTTTCACTCCCGGGCGATGGACACCATCCGGGAGGACGTGACGGGGGCGCTGTCTTTCCTCGACGAACGCACCTTTGACCTTGACGTTCCCTTCGTTTCATCCGTAACCGGCAGCCACATCGAGCGCCTTGACAGCGCTTACTGGTGGTCGAACATCCGCCAGCCCGTACGCTTTGCCGCCGGGATGGAGACCGTCAAACGCGACCACCGGCCGGATGTGGTGCTCGAACTTGCGCCGCACTGTGCGCTGCAACCCGTCATCGCCCAATGCCTGGCCGAAGGTGTGTCCACCCCGACCTCGATTGCGACTTTCATGCGCGACTCCGATACGCGCACAGGTTTTCTCGAATCGCTGGGGGCTTTGTTCAGGGCCGGCGTGACCCTCGACTTCGCCTCCAGGTACCCGCGCCCCGAGCCACTCCCTCATTTGCTGCCCGGCCATCCGAAGGACGAGGAGAAGAAGGCGGATACCCTGGCGGACGACGAATTCCACAATCAGGGAGCCGAGTATTCTCACGGTCCGCTCGTCGGTCACCGGATTCCGTGCGATCACCTGATGTTCGAAGCGCGTTTCTCGGACCGGGCCTTTCCGTGGGCTGCCGACCACGTGGTCCATCACGCGGCGATCATGCCGGCGACGGGCTTCATCGAGCTGGTGCTCGAGGCGTTCGGCGGGGCGCCGGTGCACTTCGACGTGATTGAGTTTCTTCACCCCTGCCCGGTTCCGAGAACACCGGTGCGTCTGCAGACGGCCCTGCATCCGGTCGCCAATTCCCCGGGAGAATTCACCTTCGTCATTTCCTCGCGGCCCTACGGCGGGGATACCAGGAGCGACTCGCACTGTCGGGGCAAGGTGCGTTTGTTGAGCGACCCTCCGGCGCCAGACACTCCGGAAAAGCTCGGAGACATCGACCGCTCAGGCTACGCACCCGTCGAGCATGGCTCCGGAGATGAACTCTACGAATGTTTCGAGGCAGTGCTGGGCGATACGTACCGCTACGGCCCCTACTGCAGAAACATTCGGCAGATCAAGCGTCACGTGACGACCCGGGGCTATCTGGTCGATCTCGAAGTCGAACGAGGCCTGTGGGCCGACGGCCGTGAGGAGGGGTATGTCTGCTACCCCCCGCTGTTCGACGGCGCATTCCAGGCGTTTCTTTACAGCCTGTTGGGTGCTTCCGATCACCTGTGCATTCCGCGGCGAATCGAGCACATGACGTTTCTCGGTGCAGCGTCGGGACCGCGGCTGACCTGTCTCCTGAGGGATCCTCCGGATCGAGCCCTGGATATCGACGACAAGGGCCAGTACAACCCGTCCGAGGGCGAGCGGCTGTCGGGCACCATCAGCTTCTACGACCGTTCTACTGGAACCCTCGTTGCCCATGTCCAGAAATACATCCATTTCGACTCGAACCTGAAAAGGGGCGACCTGCCCCACAGCAGGCACCGATTCGTCTGGCAACCCAAGTTCCTGCAGAACGGCCGGGCGTTCGTCGACGGGCTGCCCGGTGGCGACATCGATCCCGCGGTTTTGATCGCCGCTCTCGAACAGCCCGTTGACGGAGCGGGCCGTGCGTTTCGCATCCTGGAGCTCGCCGGGTGCAGGGAGCCCGAGCAGACCATGCTCGAGCAGTGTGTCGGGCAACTTTCGAGTACCGGACAGAACAGCGAGTATTGGCTCGTCAGCCACGATGAAGAAACCGCCAGGAAGAACTACGAGGCGTTTCGCGCTGTCGACGCCGCTCTCCGATTCGAGTGCATCGATCCAAACGATCACCATGCGACTGGACTCGACGAGGGTCTGCTGCGTCCGGGTGCGGTGGAGGTGCTCCTTCTGCATCGCGATGCGGCCACAATCGCCCCGGCGGACTGGGAGTTCTGGAGACGCTTGCTGGTAGCCGGAGGCCTGGCGCTGGTCTGTCACCCCGAAGGCGACGTGATCGAACCTGGCGCCGGTTGGGCCACCGTTCGCGCCGCCGCGCGCAGCACCCTGCTTCAGGCCCCGCAGTCGTGGCCGGAATCCCTGAATGTGACGGCTGTTCCGACGCCCCGTTGGGTGGTGGGCGAACCGCAAAGCCCGGCACGAGACTGGCTGTCCCTGCTCGATGATCCGGAGGTGTACCCGATTGCCTTTCAGCCGCTCGTCTGTGGTGATGTCCACGGCATCGACGAATGGCCTCGGGTGGCGGACGTGCAGGCGGTCGACTTCTTCTGCGGTCGTGATCCGCAGGACGCCACCGGTGAGGAGGTGGTGTCGGCCTTTATCGCCCTCATCCGGGCACTGGAGGCGTACCGGACCGAGCATGCGCATTCCCGGTGCCGTGTCACCGTCGTGACTCGCGGGGCCGCCTTCGATGTGCAGGACCCACGCGGGTGCGGATTGTGGGGCGCGGTTCGCAGCATGACGGTCGAGGTGGGCGAGGACGCCGGAATCGACTTTCGTCTCGTGGACCTTGGCGAAGACGACGACCTGAAAACCCTGGCCATGCTCGCTCGCTGTGATCTGCGCGAACGCGAGGTCGCGGTACGCGGGGGCCGCCTTTGGGTGCCCCGCATAGAGAGCATTCGCGAACACGCTCCACATGTCCCCGCCGGCGACGCTCCCACCTATCGCTTGTGCCTGGACAACCCGGGACAAATCGGCGGGTTGCAGATGAAGACATACGAACCTGCTCCGCTGGGGCCCGGCATGGTGGAGATCGATGTGAAAGCGGCGGCGCTCAACTTCCGCGATATCATGGTGACCTTGGGACTGCTGCCCTCGGCGGCTTACGAACGCTCCGCGCTCGGGCTGGAGGTCGGCATGGAAGCGAGTGGAGTCGTGCGCCGGACAGGCGAGGGTGTGGGCCATTGCCGGGTCGGCGACAACGTGATCTTCACCCAGGGCGGATGTATCGCCAATCGGACAGTCGTCGATGGCCACCTCGTGTTTTCCAAGCCCACCCGCCTCGACATGGAGGAAGCCGCGTCTTCGCTGTCGGTCTACCTCACCGCGTACTATGCCCTTGTTCACCTGGCTCGGCTCTCGAAGGTCAGAGTGTCCTGATTCACTCGGCCATGGGCGGAGTGGGACAGGCCGCCATCGCGCTTGCCAGGCGCGCGGGGGCGGCGATTTACGCAACGGCGGGAAGCGGTGCCAAGCGCGACCGTCTTTTCGAGCTCGGTGCAAGCGCGGCGTTCGATTCGCACAGCGAGAATTGGTATGTCCAGTTGATGGAAGCGACACGTGGCGATGGAGTCGACGTGGTGCTGAATTCCCTCGCCGGCCGTCACCTCGCGCTGTGTCTGGAGGCCCTGCGTCCGGGCGGTTGGCACTGCGAAATCGGAAAGGTCGACATCTACTCCGACAACCCGCTCGGCCTGTACGTCTTTCGCAAAAACCTGCGCTTCGCGGCGATCGATGTGGATCGCCTGATGGCCGATGACCCCTGGCTTTTGCGCCGACTCTCCCAGACATGTCTCGACCTGCTCGGCCAGGGCGAACTGCCGCCGTTGCCGACCACCGTCTACGACTACGGGGACTACGCGAAGGCCTTGCGCCTGATGACAGGCGGCAAGCACCAGGGGAAGCTGGTGCTCAAGGCGCCGCCAGCTTGCGTTGATCCGCAATTCCCGATCGTCGATCGGCGTCCACTGCTCGACCCCGATGCGACTTACCTCGTAAGCGGTGGCCTCGGCGGATTCGGCCTGTGCCTGCTGCCTTATCTCGTATCCGTCGGAGCCCGCCATCTCACCTTGATGGATCGGGACCCCGAGCGTCACCGTAGCGCCGAATGGGTGCGCGAATCGACCGCGTTGCAAAACATGGCCCAGGAGTGCGAAATCGACATCGTAGCGGGCGATGTCGCGGTTGCGGCGGACGTCGAACGCTGCGTCGCCGGCCTGCGCCGGCCGCTAAAGGGCGTCTTCCACCTCGCCGGTGTTCTTGATGATCGTCTGCTCGGTACAATGACGCGGAAATCAGTCGAGATGGTGTTCGCTCCCAAGGCTACCGGCGCGCTGAATCTTCACCGGGCGACCGCCGGCCATCCGCTCGACCACTTCGTCATGGCCTCGTCCACTGCCTCGACCTTCGGCAATCCCGGACAGATCAACTACAGCGCCGCCGGCGCCTACCTCGACGGACTCGCAGTTTGGCGCCGCAGGCAGGGTTTGCCGGCGCTGTCCTACAACATCGCCGCGGTTGCCGAAGTCGGCATGGCCTCGCGAAACCACCACGTCCTGCGCATGCTGAGGATTGCCGGCATGCCCCCGGTGAGCATTCACTTCGCGATCACCAACCTTGACTACGCTCTACGCAGACTGTCCGACAGCGACCACCTGGTGACCGCGCTATTCAAACAGGTTCCGTTGACCGTCGGCTCTGCGGACTACATGCGCATCGGTCGCCTGATGAGCAACCACGACGCCTTCCAAGGTCATTCCGACGACCGGCTTACGCTCGAGACGGTGATGACGCAGATAGCCGAAAAGGTCGCCGAGCTATGCGGCCACGATGAAGGCGATGTGGACGAGCCGTTGGCGAGTTTCGGATTCAATTCGATCTCGGTCGCCGAGCTCGTTGCGTTTCTTCAGAATCGGTTCAACTTCCAGGTCAGCGCTCTCGAGCTGATGACCACCGCCACATGCCAGTCCCTGGCGCATGCGATCGTCCACAGGTCCGAGCAACCCGAAGAAGTGGAAGACGAAACCGATGCGGTAGAGTGCGCGGAAGTTCCTCTGTCCGGGCTGCTCCGCAGACGCCGAAGGCCGTCGGAATTCGCGAGCGTCCTGGAAGATCACTTTCCGCCGGCGCACGGCGCGAGCCGGAACGGATCGACGCCGGAGTCCTGAACATTCGCCAGCCCAGCCCAGATTCAATACTGACCGGGACACCTGCACGTTACAGGTCACTGTACGCGTCCATGCGGCACTTCGCCGGGAGGGTGGCACTCATGGGTCAGGCATGGCCTCCCCCGCAGCGTCGCATCACTGGTTCTGCAGACCCGAGCGCTGCCGGGGTATTCGGTTGCCGACCCGGACACCGGCGGCACCGCACAGGGCGACCGAGCGGGCTCGGGTTCGGCGTCCTCCAATAGCGAGTGAAACACGAGATGGCCGAAATATTCCCTGCTTCCCGCGCTGTGCCCTCCCTTGCGGGTCGCATGCCGGTGCAGTGCCTTGCCGACCTCGACAGCTTGCGTAAGTTTGTTCACTCCACCATCACGGATGAATCACCGGCCGAACCGGTACCGGCGAACGAATTCCGAGAGGTGCTTCTGACCGGCGCCACCGGGTTCGTGGGCCGCTTTCTGTTACGTGAACTCCTGCGGCGAAACGACGGCCTCGTTGTGCATTGCCTGGTCCGCGCGGACGACGTCGGACATGGTTTCGCGCGGATACGCGCTGCCTTGGAGCACGCCGACATCTGGGAGGACGCATTGGGGTCGCGCATCCGCGTCACGGTCGGAGACATTTGCACGGCTCGATTCGGCTTGAGCGATGCGGAATTCGACGATCTGTGCCAACGCGTCGATGCGGTCTACCATCTCGCCGCGGATCTCTCCCTCGTGTCGTCCTACTCCTCGATACGTACCGTGAATGCGTCCAGCCTTCGCAATGTGCTCGCGTTGTGCCTGCGAACTCGTTTCAAGCACGTCTTTTTCGCTTCCACGATGGGCGTTTTCCCCGAATACTTCTGCAATTTCTCGAACGAATTCAGCTGCCGACGCATCGAGCATCACATGCAGCCCGACCTGGCAGCCATGAAGAGGCTGCTGCCGCCCGGTTTCGTCGGCTACCCGTGGAGCAAGCTCGTTTCCGAGCAGGTCCTGCTCTTCGCGAACGCCGCCGGACTACCGGTGGCGATTTTTCGCCTGCCGCAGACAGGGATGTCCAACACAGGGTACACGCAAGCGAACGCGATCTCGCTCTGTATCTACAACGCGGCGATACAGATCGAAATGGCACCCGCCGGCTTCTCCATACAGAGCTATGCCGAGCCCGTGGATACGCTCGCAGAAATATGCGCCGCTATCTCGCTGAACCCCGAGCGGCGTTTCACGATCTACCATTGCTGTGACCCGCATCCTCCGCATGACGATTTCGGACCGGCTGACTTCGGGCTTTACTTGCGTGAAGTTCCATACGAGGCTTTCAGGCATGCCTGCCAGGCGCTTGGAGAGCGCTCTCCGCTGCACGGGCTGTGGACCCTGCTCGATTTCTTTGCACCGTACTGGTTCGCGGGTAGCGACGCCCGCGGAGTTGCTCCGGTTGACGATCGCGCAATCCTTGGAGACTGTCCCTTTCCCGTTCGGTGGCCGGCACTGCTACTCCGGCATTCGCGCTCCTACGACTGGATACGGCGCCAGGGCGATGGATGGCCCTATCCGGTGCCGAGAGCCCGTCTGGACTTCGACCGCCTGTTGGCGCAGGCCGAGGGCTACGCCGAACGCGCCGGCGTTCACTTCGACCTCACGTTTCCCGCGTGGATGCGCGCCGGATTTCAGCGCCTTGTGGAGGCATTGAACGAACGAGAGGCCGGATTTCTGGAGGAGAGACGCCCGCACCTCGTCTACGAACTGAACCGCCAGCTGCGCAACAATGCGGCGCTCGCCCGAGAGTGGCAGCAACACCCTGAGATCGAACGCGAGGAGATCGTGCGTCCGGTGTTCATCGTGGGGATCAATCGAACCGGCACAACGTTTCTGCACCGCATGATGGCGCGCGACCGGAGGTTCTGGACGCTTCGCCGCTACGAGCTGGCGGAGCCGGTCCTGGCTGGCGGGGAGTACTCCAACGTGGCACGCACCACCCGCGACCCACGCCGGGCTCACGTGAAGGAGGTGCTTGAGTCCATCCGAGTCGTGGAACAGTTCGCCGACATGCACCACATCGATATCGACGAGCCTGAGGAGGATTTCCCGATCCTGAGGCAGTCCTTCGCGGCCTGGGTCAACGCCGTCGCGTACTACGTGCCGGACTACCGGCGCTGGCTTGCCGCCACCGGTTCCGGCAATGCCTACGCCTATCACCATCGCGTCATGCGGCATTTCACCTGGCAGCGCCGGCAGCGCGAGCGCGATGCCCCGAGGGTCTGGCTGCTCAAGATGCCCTTCCATCTCATGGAGCTGGAGGCCCTGCTCGCGAACTACCCGGATGCGGTTTTCATCCAGACCCATCGCGAGCCTGCACGGTTCATGGGATCGTGGAACAGCCTTGGTGGATCGGATACGCTCCGTTTCCATGGAGCCGCGCCCGCGGCAGGACACCGGTGCCGAGCAACTGGAGCTGATGAGCGGCATGCTAAACGGGGCGATGCGGTTCCGGGCGTCGCGCCCCGAACTCGAGTCGCGCTGGGTCGATGTGAGCTACCGCGACCTGGTCGAGAACCCGACAGCAGTGGTGAACGCCATCTACGAACGCCTCGACTGGCGGCTCGACCCCGTGGCTGCGACCGAAATCGAGGGCTGGCTCGAACGGCAGGCCGAACAACGTCGCCGGGAGCCGCCACATCGCTACAGCCTGGAAGACTTCGGCCTCACTGCCGAGCGAGTCGCGGACGCGTTTGCGCCGTATCGGGAGTTTGTTGCCTCGCGGAAGATCGCTTAGCCCCTTGGCAAATCGATAGGCGCGGACGCCGCTGCCGCCCGATGTTCCGATTCCTGGCACGAGACGGCCCCGAGCGTCTGGCCAGGGTGAACGCGCATTCATTCTGCACGTCTCGGGCAGGATTGGGGGCAACGCGCTGCTCGGAGAAAAAAATCTCCTTGGTGGCTTGCGGATGAAATACACGTTCGTCAGCCGCGCGGGGCACGGTACCCATCCGAGCAGTACAGCAGCCGGTGAAGCACCATGGGCCGGACAGCGTTCGCGACTCCGGTGTCGATGGCTGGCAGGAAGCGCGGAATCCTGACGATTCGCCGCGCTTTGGCGGGATCGTACTCTTTCCTATTGTCGTGCTCCCATTGTCGCTGTGGGCGGTTTTGACGTTGCCTGTCGTGTCGCGGCGCCGTGTCGCTTACTTTGCTCGGCTCCGCCGGTCGGATGCGATGCGCTGGGCGGGCCATTTCCGAGAGCTTGCGCCAGGTCGGGGCATGGGGTCCATCGCGCGGGGTACCAGCGGCTCCGACGCGGTGGCCGGGGGCCGAAAAGGTACTGGAGCGGCATCTAAAGACAAAGCGGCGCGGTGCCAGCTCAAGGACAGAACGAGCCCCGGCACCGCGCCTGGACGAGTTGGTCACGGGGATCGAACTTCCGTGAAATATCAGGCAGTTTCACGTCCGGGTCTGACCTGCTCCCGAGAGAGGCGGACCTGTGAGACAGGACGCCCGTTCACGTGCAACCGGTGCCATCGACAGGTTGTGATCTGCGCGTCGTGCGACCGCGGTTGCAAGAGAAAAAGCAGACGCTATATAACGGCTTCAGCGCAGACGGTGCGTGGGGTGTAGCCAAGTGGTAAGGCAACGGTTTTTGGTATCGTGTACCGTAGGTTCGAATCCTACCACCCAGCCAACCACTTTTCCCGAACGAACGAAGAGTCAGTCTGCCGTTCGATATCGGCGTGAGCTTCGCAAAATCCTGACTCAGTACGGACCCTGGCCGGGAATCCAGTCGGTCCCGGCCAACGGGACTCGCGCCATGGCCGCGGCTTCGACCGAAGTGGCGCAAAGATCCTCGGGTTCAAAGTTGCGCAGGTGGTTGTGGCCGCATGCCCGGGCAATGGTCTGGGCTTCAAGCGTCATGACCTTGAGAAAATTGCGGACCCTTCGGCCGCCCTCGACCGGGTCGAGGCGGGCGGCAAGTTCGGGGTCCTGGGTCGTGATTCCAGCCGGATCGCGTCCTTCGTGCCAGTCGTCATACTGGCCGACCGTCGCACCGAGTTCGCGATACTCATGAGCCCACTTCGGGTGGTTGTCTCCGAGGGCGACGAGCGCAGCCGTTCCAATCGATGCCGCGTCCGCCCCAAGGGCGAGGACCTTGGCGACGTCGGCGCCGTTCCGAATTCCGCCCGAGACGACCAGTTGCACTTCCCGATAGACGCCGAGATCGTGAAGCGCCCTGACTGCAGGGCGAATACAGGCAAGTGTCGGGATCCCGACGTGTTCGATAAAGACCTCCTGCGTGGCGGCAGTTCCCCCTTCCATCCCGTCGATCACCACGACGTCCGCACCCGCCTTGACCGCCAGCGCGACGTCGAAATAGGGCCTCGTCGCTCCGATCTTGACGAAGATCGGCTTCTGCCAACCGGTGATTTCACGCAATTCCAGGATCTTGATTTCAAGATCGTCCGGCCCGGTCCAATCGGGATGTCGGCAGGCGGATCGCTGGTCGATGCCCTTGGGCAATGTTCTCATTTCAGCCACCCGGTCGGAGATCTTCTGGCCAAGAAGCATTCCGCCGCCGCCAGGCTTTGCACCCTGCCCGACAACGACTTCGATCGCGTCGGCTTTCCGGAGGTCGTCCGGGTTCATCCCGTATCGTGACGGCAGGTACTGGTACACAAGCCGATTCGAGTGGACTCTCTCCTCCCGGGTCATTCCACCGTCACCGGTCGTCGTCGATGTCCCGGCCGCCGATGCACCCCTTCCAAGAGCCTCTTTCGCCGGGCCGGACAGCGCCCCGAAGCTCATGCCCGCAATCGTGACCGGTATGTCGAGCTCGATCGGGTTCTCGGCGTACCGCGTCCCCAATGTCACGTTGGTCGCACAGGTTTCCCTGTATCCCTCGAGCGGGTACCGGGAAACCGATGCACCGAGAAACAGCAAATCGTCGAACCGCGATCGCCGGCCCGCGCCGCCGCCCCTGATCTTGTAGATGCCCGTTTCCGCGGCGCGCCTGATCTCCCGCTGCCAGGGCGGAATTCCGACCCCGTCGTGGTCCGAAACAGTTTCCATGTTCGAGCCTCCCTGCTCTCCGGCAGACCGGACTGTCACGTCAATATGCCTGGGCATTGTCGACGTCGAAATTGTAAAGCTTCCGGGCCGAGCCGTACCTGCGGAACTCCTCGGGTTCGGCCGAGCAACCAGCGGCAACAAGAAGGCTTGCGAGTTCTTCGCGATGTTCCGGTCGCATGGCCTTTTCGATGCAATCCGCCCCCAGGCTGCGCACGGAACCCCTGACGAAGATCCGCGCCTCGTAAATCGAGTCGCCGAGGGCTTCCCCGGCGTCTCCGCAAACCACGAGAGTCCCGGCCTGGGCCATGAAACCCGACATATGGCCGATGTTTCCGTGCACAACGATGTTGATCCCCTTCATCGAGATCCCGCACCGTGACGACGCATTTCCCTTGATCACCAGCAACCCGCCGTGCCCGGTCGCACCGGCGGACTGGCTTGCGTCCCCCTCGACAATTACGGTCCCGGACATCATGTTCTCGGCCACCCCCGGCCCCACGGAACCTGCAACCCTGATCGTCGCCCGCTTGTTCATGCCGGCGCAGTAGTACCCGGTCGAGCCTCGAATCGTGACTTCGATCGGAGCATCGAGTCCGACCGCCACGGCATGGCTTCCCCTGGGATTGATCACGTCCCATCGTGTCGCGTTCGAATTGATGTCGAGCGCCTGCAGCGCGCTGTTGAGACCACGGAGACCCGAAGCCGCGAGATCGTAGGTCTGCATCTCAGTGCGTCCAGAAATAGACCTGCGCCGGCTCGGGCTCCCAGACGGCGGCATCGTGAATGCCCGGCAGATCGACCAGGGCCCGGTACTCGGAGCCGAATGCCACGAAACTGTCGGTCTCGGCCAGCACGGCGGGCTTGCATGCGATCGGGTCACGCAGGACCCCGAACCCGTCCCGGGTTCCGACGACGAAAGTGTAGAATCCGTCGAGAACATGGATACTGTCTTCAAGCGCCTCGCCAAGAGTGGCTCCGTGAGACATCTTCCACGTCAAGTAGGCCGCGCCCACTTCAGTGTCGTTGTCACTCTCGATCCTCATCCCTTCCCGGTGCAAACGCCGCCTGAGGGCGTTATGGTTTGACAGGGAGCCATTGTGAACCAGGCACTGGTCGGAGCCGGTCGAGTACGGGTGCGCGCCTTCCGTGGTTACGGCAGATTCAGTCGCCATGCGCGTGTGCCCGATCCCGTGACTCCCGCTCATTTCAGGAATTCCAAAGCGTTCGGCGACATCGCCCGGCAAACCCACCTCCTTGTAAATCTCGATGGCGCTGCCGTCGCTCATCACGCGGACCCCCGGGCGCACCTCCGGAAGCGCCTCCCGCGCGCGCGCGATGCCTTCGGCGGGCATGGTCAGAACAGCGTGCGTATCATTTCGCTCGACCGCGACATCCCGACCGACGACCGGGCCCAGGTCTTCGGCCAACCCCGCGAAGTCGGAGGCCGGGGAGCCCGATTGAACGGTCAGTTTTCCTCTTTTGTCGTTGCACGCGCGGTAAACCGCAACGCCGGCGCTGTCCGGTCCCCGGTCACTCATCGTGACAAGCATGCCCGTCAGCAATTCACCCAATCGGGATTCGAGTGCACGATCCTTGAGGAAGAGACCCACGATTCCACACATTCCTTACGCTCCCTGTGGTTTCGCCCCGCACCGTTTATCGGTCCCGCCCCCGAAAACTCAACCCGTGAAACGATCAATCGCCCGTGGCGTATCGGCGAACGCGGCCGCCCAGCCGTCCCGGTTCATTCTCCGACAGTACCCGGTAACGATGCGTGTCATCAATCGGGCCACATTCCGCGACCGATCAGGACCCGTTTCAGCACCTCGACTTCGTCGGTCATGATTCCATCGACCCCGATGTCGAGATAACGGTGCATTTCCGCCTCATCGTTGATCGTCCACACGTGTACGGGCATGGCCCGGGAACGGGCCGCACGCGTAAAGCGCCTATCCACGATCGTGAGACCGTACTCCCTCGGAGGAACCTGAACACAGTTCGCCGCAAAGGTCCCGACCGGGAGCCCCATGCTGGCCAGGCGCAGGCGCGCAACGTCCAGGGGACCCATCGACGTGCACAGCCGGTCTCCAGCGGACGCACGCATCCCCGCGAGGCGCGAACCCGAAAAGGACCCGACGCAGACCCGGTCCCAAACGTCGAGGCGGGCCAGGATCCCCAACAGCGGCTCGACTGCTCCGTCTGACTTGGGATCGATGTTGACGCGAACGGAATCCCAGGTCGCCAGCACCTCTTCAAGCAGGGGAATCCGCTCCTCTCCCCCGACGCGGGCTTTCCGGACCTCCGACCAGTCGAGGTCCGAAATGACCCCTGCCCGGTCCGTAACCCGGTCAAGCCTGTCGTCGTGGAAAGCGACGAGCATGCCGTCGGCCGTGGCGTGAACATCCGTTTCGACATAAACGCAGCCGATTTCGACCGCAGCGGCGAATGCGGCCATCGTGTTTTCCGGATGGCGCGCCGAAAACCCGCGGTGGGCGATGGCGATAGGTTGAGAACGTTCGGTAACCAGATACGGATGCATGGCCGGGCTCAGGCTGGTCTGCGCCACGGGCTCTGAACCGGCAGCCGAATTTCGGGCCGTGGCAAGCACCAGGACTTTTCTGGTCCCGATGCGTCGCCCGGTCCAGCCACAGTCAAGGGCAAACCTCGATTTCACCGTCTGTCTCCTCTGCCGCCACTTCTTCCGGCCTCCGCGAACCCACGCATCCGGGCCACGCGGGCCATGCCCGGCGCTGTTTCCGGTCAGGGGCAAGGAATCGTCAGGACTTTCTAAACGGCGACAACCCGTCAAGAAACTCCATTTCCGCGTCCACCGACCGGCACTCGTGATCCAGGAATTCCGACACGGCGCGACGCAACCCTTCGTGGACGATCCAGTGTGCGCTGTATGTCCGCGTCGGCAAATATCCCCGCTGAATCTTGTGCGGACCTTGCGCCCCTGCCTCGACCCGATCCAGGCCGCATTCAATCGCATGCTCGATCGCCTGATAATAGCATGTCTCGAAATGGAGGAACCGGATTCGGGCGATACAGCCCCAATTGCGTCCGTAAAGCACCTGTCGGCCAGCCAAGTTGAGTGCACCTGCCACCCATCGGTCGTTCAGTTCTGCCATGACCAGGACAACCCGCCCTGCCATGCGTTCGTGCAGCATCTCGAAAAACGGCTCTTTCAGGTAATCCCAACCCCATTTTCGATCGGTCGTATCACGATAGAACCGATAGAACTCCCGCATGTGACCTGCCGTCAGCGTGTCCCCGGTGAATCGATGCATGATGACACCTGCTTCGGAGACCGATCTACGCTCTTTCCGGATGTTCTTGCGCTTCCGCGACGAAAGCGAACCAAGGAAATGGTCGAAGGACCTGAAACCGTCATTTCTCCAGTGAAACTGGTGACCAATCCGTTGGAGGAATCCGAAAGAACCGAGGTCCCGCCATTCGTCGGCTACTGGAAAATTGACGTGGAGCGAAGAAACACCGAATCGTTCCGCCACCCTGAGCATGCCCGCGATCAAAAGGGCGCGAACCCGACCGGCATCCTGACCGCGCCGCACCAGAAGCCGGTAGCTCGTGACCGGCGCGAACGGAACCGCGGAAACAAGTTTCGGATAGTACCGCCCTCCGGCCCTTTCAAACGCCTCTGCCCATCCATGGTCGAAGACATATTCACCCTGGCTGTGACCCTTGAGATAGAGCGGGGCGCAACCGATGACCCCCGCGGCTTCCTCGGATACCGCCACGTGGCAGGGTGCCCATCCCTCTTGAGCAGCAACTGACCCGGAATCCTCCAGCGCCGAGAGGAAGGCATGGCTGAGCAGGGGGCAATCGCCTCCGGCACACGCGTCCCACTCTTCAGCCGGGATTTCCCTGATCGAGTCGACAATCCGTACGCTGGACGTGGAGTCACCATCCGGCATGAAATTCAGAATCCGGTTTCTATCGTACGCAGGAACAGGTGCTGGACCGCCGTGTTGTCGACGCCGCAACAGACCGACACGGAAGGCCTATCGGTCGAAGCGGACCAGATCGTCGCCCCGGCCTGCTCGCCGGACTCGATGACTTCGACCGCAGATTTCCTGAGCGTGAACAACTCCCTGCGAATGACGGCGATCACTGCCGTCGGGTCGTGCATGTGGCAACCGGAGATGCCGCTCCGTTCCCCGGTGGCCGCGAAGTAGTACTGAACCGCACGGTTGAGGAAACCGCCGAGCGTCGGTGCCTTGACTGCAAGCATCGAAAAATCCTCGGGCGTGCAGACGACTTCCTTGGTAACGTCCAGGCCAACGATGGTCACATCCCACGGCGCCGAGAGAACCGCATTGGCGGCGTGCGGGTCTTGCCAGATGTTTGCCTCGGCGGCTTTCGAGGCATTTCCTCCTGCATCGAGGCTGCCGCCCATGACGACGACCGATCTCGCGACTCGCGAAATCGACGGATCGATTCGGAGCGCAAGCGCAAGATTGGTCAACGGGCCGACAGCGCAGATATCAACCTCGCCAGGTTTCTCATGAACCTTCCGGCAGATGAATTCAGCGGCGGTTTCATCGACAAGGCTCTCTTGCGCGGGGGGCTTAAGCTGGACATCGCCCAACCCCTCGCGGCCATGGATCTTCCAGGCGAACGGGCGGGGCGCCTGGACAAGCGGCGTGTCACTGCCCCTGGCAACCGGAATGTCCTGACCCACGAGTTCAACCAGGGCGCATGCATTGCGGGTGGCCGTTTCGGTGGAAACATTGCCAAAGATCGTCGTTAGCCCGATGACATCGATTTCACCGTGCAGACATGCGAAAACGATGGCCATTGCATCGTCGATTCCGGGATCGGTATCGATAACGAGTTTCCGCTTCACCATTCCAATTCATCCTTCACCCTTGCCTGGCCTGACGGCAGCGCACGATTGCGACCTCCGGCCGGTCCTTGCACGCCAAGTTCCTGCCAGCCGCCTGTCGCAGGATAGGCAATTCCGGGCACTGATACCGGCAGCAGTCCCGACCGTCTCCGCCAATCATCCTGTCCCTGGCCCGGTCAGACGTGCTGGGCACCGTTGACTTCGATCTCGGCCCCGGAAACGTACGAACTCTGGTCGGAACACAGATAGAAAATGGCGTCGGCCACTTCCTCCGGCTCTCCGAGCCGTCGCAACGGCAGTCCCGGGATCATCGACTCCGTGCCCGGACTCAGCATGCTCGACACGACTTCGCCCGGCGCAATCGCATTGACCCGAACACCTATCGGCCCGAAATCGTGCGCCATTTCCCGCGTCAAGGCGGCCAGCGCGGCTTTCGAGGTCGCGTATGCGGCACCCGCGAACGGATGGACACGCGAGCCGGCTATCGACGTCACATTGACGACCGCACCGCGGGCATTCGCCAACTCGGTCTTGAGGCCGCGAGCCAGGATGACCGAGGAGAAGAAATTAACGTGGAAGACATGCCACCACGACTCGATGTCGGTTTCAAGGGAATTCAGGCGACGGCCTCCGTTCCCCTTGGGCGAAATCCCGGCATTGTTCACCAGCGCGTGCAGTTTTTCGTTTGGCAATCGCGCCCTGATCCTTTCCGCAACCTCTGCCGTCCCCGACGGATCGGACAGGTCGATCACGATGTGATTGTCTTCACCGCCGGGCCAGGGACATCGGTCCGAGAACGGCTGACGCGAACAGGTAAAGACCCGCCACCCGGCCGCCGAAAACCGCTTGACGGTCGCGTGGCCGATTCCCCGGCTCGCACCTGTCAGCAGAAGCGTTTTCCGTTCTGCGTCGGACATCACCAAATCCTCTTGCGAATTCCCGGCCCACGGCAACACGTGCCACGCTGCTCATGGCTCATGGGCGCAATCATTTTCAGAATGAACGCAATCTGGCAAGGTCATCGATTCCTTCTCACGCAGAATTCGTCCGCGCGATGCTTCCGCAATGCATCGATCAACTGCAGGATTTTCCTGACGCTTACATCACCCGTGCGCCGCCTGCCAGGGTATCGGACAGGCGGCAACGCGGGCGTTCCCGGAATCCGCCGTTCGGAATATGCAGGGGTCCGGACAATGACCCGGGTTTGCGCCATGAACGATTCAAAGGCGATCGGGATTTCCCGGCACGCTCCACTGGGTGCGATTGTTCCGAATCGGATTCCGCGGGGCGCGGTTTGCCGGCGTCAACCCTTACCGACCACCCGTGACTTTCACGGCGCCCGGACCATGGTCTCAGTCAGCAGCAGAGATAACTCCACAGGCGATACGGCCACCCGCGCCACCGATCGGTTGCGTCATGTGATCGTCTGGCGCCTCGTGGATGACGAGGGCCGAGCCGTCATCATCGAACAGAAACGCCGCACTTTCATTCATGCCGTCATCGGAAAGCGTCACCAGTGTTGTGAACAATTCGGCCTCCACGACGCCGTCCGCCGCCACATAGATGTTCGGCAGGTCAGCGTTGTCCGGTCCCTCCGGATTGAGCAGGCCGTGCTGCCGGTCATGTATGTTGATGTGTCCGGCCGACGCCATGAAATCCGGCGCACACGCGCCAATCGAATGGACATGGATGGCATGGCCACCAGGTGCGATGCCACTGACTCTGAGATGAATCAGGACGCCTGTCGGGCCCTGAACAAGGCTGGCGGTTCCGATGGCATTGCCTTCGGTATCAACGAATTCAGCCGTAGCCTTGGCGGAATCCGCAGCGATCGCCGAACCACCCAGTGTCGCCAGCGTGAACATGGTGACACCAAGTGCGATCGAAAGTAAAAATGCTCCCGGAACTTTTTTGGTCATTTGCTTTACTCCCCTCTGTGCAATCCGATTCAAGTTGCGCTTCAAAACGTAAAGAAGGACTGGGGTACTGGTCAAGCTGTCGGGGCGGCCGCGGCATGGAGACATGTGCTCGAAAGGCAAGCGGGAATGGTGACGATGACAGAAAACAGTGACGGCCAGCTGCCTAGCCCCGACGCGGAATCTCGATAGTCGGAACGACCGCGCTCCGGAAAACGCCCTCGAGGATTCGGCAATTCCCCATTGTCATGAATTGTGGCGCATGTATCTGTCCGAATTTGCGGTGGAAAAAAACGCTGATCGTGTTCAGCGAGCAAGGTAGCGGTTTGCCATGATCCTGATCACTGAATTCATGGACACTGGTTCTGTCAGGATGATGGAATCCAGCCACCCCACGCTCTACGACCCGGAATCGGCAGATCATCCGGATGCCATCCTTGATCGATTGCCCGGTGTCGTGGCCTTGATTGTCCGCAATCGTACGCAGGTCACAGCGGAACTCTTGGCCGCCGCGCCTGATCTCCGAATCGTCGGCCGATTGGGCGTCGGGCTCGACAATATCGACCTGGAAGCGTGCGCCGCGCGCGGCGTCGAAGTTATCCCTGCAACGGGCGCGAATGCGCGCTCCGTCGCCGAGTATGTCGTCACATGTGCCTTCATGCTCTTACGAAACGCATATTCTGCACGCTCCGAACTCCTCGCCGGCCTTTGGCCGAGAGAAAAATGCAGCCTCGGTCGCGAGGCCGGTGGTCACCGGCTCGGACTTGTCGGGTTCGGACAGACCGCGCGCGATACGGCACGCCTTGCGCATGGGCTGGGCATGGAGGTCGTTGCCTTCGATCCCTTTCTTTCCGACGCGTCGCCCGCCTGGGACGGCATCACGTCAATGCCCCTGGACCATCTTCTTTGCCAGTCCGACGTGGTCAGCCTGCACGTCCCGCTGAATGAAGACACCTACCACCTGATTGATTCCCGGAGATTGGCCTTGATGAGATCGGGATCAGTCCTGATCAACGCGTCGCGGGGGGGCGTTGTTGACGAGACCGCCCTTGCCAATGCCATGCACACGGGCCATATCGCCGGGGCCGCACTTGACGTTTTTGAAACCGAGCCCCTTTCGGCGGAAGCGGCCGAGCGATTCCGGGGACTCGACAACCTTGTTCTGACACCTCACATCGCCGGGGTTACACGGGACAGCAATGCCCGGGTCAGTGCATTGATTGCCAAACTCGTCCTTGAACGGATCTGACAGGGAAAGACGATGACAGCCGAAATCAGCAGAAAAATCGTGGACAGCCTTTTTGCCAATGACATTTCGTTCGTGACCACGGTGCCCTGCAAGCAACTCGCCGGAGTCATACACGACGTCGAGGAACATCCTGGTATCCTGCACATTCCGTCAAACAAGGAAGATGAAGGCATGGGGCTGTGCGCAGGCGCTTTTCTCGGGGGTAAACGCGCCGCCATCATCATGCAGAACACGGCAATCGGGGTAACGATCAATGCCCTGACGACCCTGATCCAGTATTACCGGATGCCTCTGCCCATGCTGATTTCATTTCGCGGCGGTGTGGGTGAGCCGGTCGCGTGCCAGGTCGAAATGGCCGTGCACACCAAGGCGCTCCTGGCACAACTGAATATTCCGACATTTCACTTCAGCAGGCAGGCGGACGTCGATGATCTCGACGGAATCCTGAAATTCACGTTCATGTGCAACAAGCCGGTGGCCGTTCTGACGGATTCATCGTTCTGGGGAGGGTATTGACATGATCCGAGCGGACGTACTTCGAGACATTGCCCCTATCCTTCGCGATCATCTCGTTGTCTGCAACATCGGGATTCCCAGCCAGGAACTGCACGCGATCGACGACCAGCCGACAAATTTCTACATGCTCGGCACGATGGGGCTCGCGTCATCCATCGGGCTGGGGCTTGCACTCACGCAACCCAAGCCCGTCATCGCAATCGACGGCGACGGCTCGGTTCTGACCAATCTCGCAACGCTGGCGACCATCGCGAACAATGTTGCCGACAATTTCATCCTGCTGATCATCGACAACGGTTCGTACGGGTCCACCGGAGATCAGCCGACCTACGCCGGAGCACGAACCTCTCTCGCGCGCGTAGCGGATGCCTGCGGATGCGAGAATGTTGTCGAATGCCGGGCGGAGGACACCGGGAGCGCGCTCACGGACGCCCTGGGGGCAGGAAGTATGACAATCATTGTCAGCAAGTGTGACAGTGGAAATCTGAAGATGCCCGTGATCGCGATGGACCCGGTCGAAATCAGATCCCGTTTCATGGCCGCGGTTTCGGGCTGACGGACGGGTTGCGCCCGGCATTTGCACGATGCGCTCCGCGGCCGCGCCGATCCTCGCTCCCCCGTGAGTTCATTGCGATGCAGCCTTGCCCGACGATTCCGATGTCACCCTCTACCAGTCGACGGATATCCGGAAGCGGTACTTGACCGGCAACCCGTTCTGCTTTTGATGTGATCCGACAGGGTCCGCTCGCTGCACACCCATCGGGCATGGAATTCCTGGCAACAGATCGAACCAGGCTTGAGGGACCGTAGCTGATTTCAGGAAAAAGGAATGTCCGAGACGCGTCAGGAAAATTCACGGATAACGGCCGGGTTGCTTAGCGAGGCCCTGCCCCATATCCGCCGCTATGACGGGGCGACGATCGTCATCAAGATCGGCGGTTTCGCCGCCCGGAACGATGCCAGTCTCCGAAGTCTTGCCAGGGACATCGTGCTCATGCGGCAATGCAATCTGAACCCCGTCATCGTCCACGGCGGGGGACCAATGATCAACGCCACGCTGGACCGCCTTGGAATCAAGTCGAGGTTTGTCGAAGGAAAACGGATTTCCGACAGGGAAACCGTCGAGGTTGTCGAAATGGTTCTTTCCGGCAGCGTGAACAAGAACATCGTCCAATCCATCAACACCCAGGGCGGCCGGGCTGTCGGGATTTCGGGGAAAGATGCAGATCTGATCGTATGCAAACAGGCCGACCCCGACCTCGGCCTCGTCGGCCAACCGATCGGAATCAATCCCGAACTGGTGCAAAACCTGATCGAGGGCGGATACATTCCGGTCATCGCACCCCTCGGAACGGGCATGGATGGCGAGACCTTCAATGTCAACGGTGATACCGCGGCCGGTGCCGTGGCCACCGGACTGCAGGCCGACCGACTGCTGTTGCTGACCGATGTTGCAGGGGTCAAGAACCGGGATGACGAGGTTATCCCTTACCTGACACCCCAGAAAGCGAAACGTCTGATCGAGGACGGCACCATCTGCGGCGGCATGATCCCCAAGACAAAGACCGCTCTTGATGCCGTTAGCGAGGGTGTGCGCGCAGTCGTGATCATGGATGGACGGTTGCCGAATGCCTGCCTCCTCGAGTTGTTTACCAATGAAGGTGTCGGTACGATGATCGGGAGAAGGAGCGTCGTCAGATGGAAGATGAAGTCGCTATCCGATTCGTCGTTTTCCTGATCGTGTTTCTTGTACTCGTGGCCGCCGAGTGGGCCTTGCCGCGCCGTAAACGCTCGTTGCCCCGTGCCGGACGCTGGACGACGAACATCGGTATCGTGATTCTGGATACCATCACGCTGCAACTCATCGCGATCGCCATGCCATTGCTGGCCATTGGCGCGGCCATGGACGCCTCCGCGCGGGGTTGGGGGATGTTCAACCACCTGGGCTGGCCCGCGTGGCTGGAAGTCCTGATTGTCGTGGTATTTCTGGACTTCGTCATCTGGGCGCAGCACATGATCATGCACAAGATCCCCGTGCTGTGGCGTCTGCACCGGGTGCATCACGCGGACCGCGACGTCGATGTCACGACGGCTGTGCGGTTTCATCCGATCGAAATCGCCCTTTCGATGATCATCAAGATCGGCTTTGTCTACGCCCTGGGCGCGGCCGTCCTTGCCATCGTCCTGTTCGAGATCATGCTGAACGGAATGGCAATGTTCAATCACGCCAATCTCAAGTTGTCGGCAAGGACCGACGCGGTCCTCAGGCTGATCGTGGTCACCCCGGACATGCACCGTGTTCACCATTCCACCTTGCGCGCGGAGCACGACACGAATTTCGGGTTTTCGCTCTCGGTATGGGATCACCTGTTCCGCACCTACACTCCCCAGCCATCCCGCGGCCACGAAACGATGTCGCTCGGCTTGCAGTGGCAGGATGACTCACCGGCCCGGTTGGGGTGGAGTCTCATGCTCCCGTTCAAACGTGACGACAGTCGCTGACATCGCTGCCGACGTTCGAAAGACCGGACTTGAGGTCTACGGCGTCGTCCAAGACGCGAACGGCCGCGGCGACCATTATCGATCAGTGGTCCTCCTCGGACCCGCAACAGGGTTCTGGGATGTCTTCACGCTTTCGCCGGAGTACCGCGACGGCAATCCCGATCCGCTCGACCGATGGTCCCGGCGAGTCATTTCCAGGATCGCGCAATCCGTGGAAGCAGAGCCTCTCTTTCCTTTCGGGGGTCCACCGTATCAACCGTTCCCCAGCTGGGCCCTGCAGAGCGGGCGCTGCTGGACATCTCCGGTTGGATTGCTCGTCCATAATCGCACGGGCCTGATGGTTTCGTTTCGGGGCGCACTCGGTTTCGCGTTCCCCGTCGATGAGGACAGTTCGTCTGCGGAGGCTGCCGGTGACTCAGGGCGACCGTGCACCAGATGCAGCGAACGCCCTTGCGTTTCGGCTTGCCCGGTCGGCGCGTTGTCCGAAAGCGGATATGACGTGGACCGCTGCAAGGCCTTTCTTCGAACGGCAGCCGGTCACGACTGCATGGAGCGGGGATGCGCGGTGCGGCGGTCGTGCCCGGTCAGTGCCGGCGCCGGGCGCCCGTTTTCACAATCGGCTTTTCACATGAGCGCATTTCTGTAGAATCGTACCATGGGTCTGCACCGCCTCATCCTGATGCGCCATGCCAAGTCCAGCTGGGACGACGCGAGCTTGCGCGATCATGACCGCCCCTTGAACAAGCGCGGTTACCGTTCCTGCCGGCTGATCGGGAAACAGTTGCGCAAGGCAGCCACTCTTCCGGAAGAAGCGGTCATTTCGTCCGCGTTGCGCTGCCTCGAAACCTGGCAAGGGTTGAAATCTTCTGCGCGATTGTCGATCGCGCATCGCGTGGAGCCGGATCTTTACCACGGTGGAATCACCCAGATGCTCGGAATTCTTCGTTCTTCGAGGAAACCGATCGTCCTCATGCTTGGGCATAATCCCGGGACAGCCGTGTTTGCGTCCATGATTCTGAGGGAATCGAACCGCGCGGCAACCCATCCCCAGTTCGGGCGATTCCCGACAGCAGCAACCGCGGTCATCGACTTTGACATCGGTTCGTGGAGCGATCTCGTGCCGGCAACGGGAGCGTTGATCGACTTCTGGATCCCGCGCGAACTCGACAACTGAGTTCGCCTGGCCGCGGCGTCTTTCGGCAAAAGCCTCGATTGTCACGAAGGCAGGGACGACACGCCGCTCGCCGCTCAATGTTGTTGACTTGCCCGTCCCCTGGTGCAGTCCTGACCGAACGGATTCCGGCTCCGAAGAGTCAACCTGAAACTGCGTGTGCGGAACCGGCGTCGGGGATTCAGGACTGCGCTGTCAATGGCCGAGAATCTGGCTGAGGAACAGCTTGGTCCGATCTGACTGCGGGTTGCTGAAGAATTCTTCCGGTTCGTTTTGCTCGACAATCTGGCCTTCTGCCATGAAAATCACCCGGTTGGCGACCTGCCGGGCAAAACCCATTTCGTGAGTCACGCACAGCATGGTCATCCCTTCTTCGGCCAGTTCGATCATGGTGTCGAGGACTTCCTTGATCATTTCCGGGTCGAGAGCCGAGGTCGGTTCGTCGAACAGCATGATCCGGGGGCGCATGCAGAGCGAACGGGCAATGGCAACGCGCTGCTGTTGCCCCCCGGACAACTGCCCGGGATACTTGAGCGCCTGATCGGGGATTTTCACTTTTTCCAAAAAATGCATCGCCGTTTCCTGAGCCTCTCTCAACGGAACCTTCCGGACCCAGATCGGCGCCAGGGTGCAATTCTCCAGTATGGTCAGATGAGGAAACAGGTTGAAATGCTGGAAGCACATGCCCACTTCGGACCGAATCTTGTCGATGTTCTTGAGATCCGAAGACAAGACGGTCCCTTCAACGACAATGCTTCCCTGCTGATGTTCCTCGAGTGCATTGATGCACCGAATGAGCATCGACTTGCCAGCACCCGAGGGACCGCAGATCACGATCCTTTCGCCCCGATTGACGGTCAGGTTGATGTCCCGGAGAACGTGGAATGCACCGAACCACTTGTTCATCCCGGAGATCTCGATGACAACCTCATCGGATACCTCCATATGCAACCGGTCAATCTCGCGTTCCGCCATCAGTTCCGACATTCTAGCTTACTCCCTCCCGCTCCCCCGAAAACCGGCCAACACTGGCCTGATTTCGAAAGTCGGTTTCACGCAGACGCCAAATCCGAGTTCGTCCTTCATCAGCGATGTTCCGTGTTCAACTTGCGTTCAAGGTACATCGAGTACCGGCTCATCAGGAAGCAGAACACGAAGAACATGAAGGCGATGAAGCCGTAAAGCTCCCAGACGATCCCGTTCCAGTCGACATCTGCCCGGATGTTGTTGGTCAGGCCAATGGGATCAAGCAGGCCGATGATCGAAACGAGCGTGGTGTCCTTGAACAGGCCGATGAAGTTACCGACAATCGCCGGAATCGAGATCTTCAATGCCTGCGGCATGATGACCAGTCGTTGGGATTTCCAGTAATCGAGACCAAGCGAATCGGCCGCCTCGTACTGCCCTCGTGGCAACGCCGCGAGCCCACCCCGGATGATCTCCGCCATGTAGGCCGAGGAAAACAGGGTTACCATGATGACAACCCGGAGAATGATATCGAAATTCGTTCCCGGGGGCATGAAGATGTTGAGCAGCGTCGACGCGACGAACAGGAGCGTGATCAACGGGACACCGCGAATGAACTCAATGAACCCGACGCACAGCGACTTGAGAATCAATAGTTTGGATTGCCGGCCAAGGGCCAGCAGGATTCCGATCGGCAGGGATAACGCAATTCCTGTAATGCCGATCGTGACAGACAGCATGAAACCACCGAATTTCGCCGACTCTACCGGTTCCAGCCCGACCCCGAGTATGCTGTCGAGAACCCCAGAGAACGGGGCGGCAAGCCAGATCCACCAAATCACGGGAGCCAGGAGCGCCGCAATCACCCCCGAAAGTTGCCCGGCGAACGCTCCAACGGCGAGGTACGCGTAGTATCCTATGGCAAATCCCAATGCTGCCGCGATCGGAAGCCAGACCGACCCGCCCCAGAGAAGCCAGAAGCACAGGAAGGGAAAGGCGGCGGAAAACCAGAGAACCTGCCGCGGGACCGCCGGAAACAGGATCGGCGCCATTCCCACCAGGAGCAGGACAAAAGCGAGATTGGCGCGCCAATAGTGCTCGGAAGGGTAGAACCCGTACAGCAGTTGAAGATACCGTTCCCTGATCACGGCCCAGCAGGCGCCATCGACATGATCGCCCCATCTCAGGTCAATGGCTTCGCGGCATTCCTTGAGCGATGTCGCCGTCCAGGATGAACGAACCATCCAGGGAAAGACCTCGTACAAGACCACGAATATCAGTGCCAGGGACACGACGGTCAGGACGCTGTTCATCCATGTTCCGAACAGATTGACCCTCAACCAGCCAAGAACGCCGGTCGACGCAACGGGCGGAGCGGATTGACCGATCAGTTCGTTGCGAACAAATGACTTGCCCGCCATCTCAGCGTTCCTTGAGCCTGACGCGATCGTTGTACCAGTTCAGCACAGCCGAAATGCCAAGCGACAGCGCCAGATAACAGAGCATCAGCAACAGGATGCATTCAAGTTCTCTCCCGGTCTGGTTCATGGTTATGCCGCCCAGTGTCCCGGTGACGTCCATGTAGCCGACCGCGATCGCCAGGGACGAGTTCTTGGTGAGATTCAGATATTGGGAAATCAGCGGCGGAATGATCACACGAAGCGCCTGCGGAAGTATGACCAGCCCCATGATCCTGTGTGGCCTGAGCCCGAGCGACGCCGCCGCCTCGGTCTGTCCTCTCGAGATCGCCAGGATTCCCCCACGGACGATCTCCGCAACGAAGGCCGCAGTATAAAACGAAAGGGCCAGCCACAGTGCGATCAGCGAATTCCGCATATGGATCCCGCCTGCAAAATTGAACCCCTTGAGCTCGGGCCGCCCGATATGGAAACCAAGTAGATACAACAATACGAAGCACGGGATGACGACGAGGCAAATCCGTTGCCACCAGACGACCGGGCGGACTCCCGTCTGGTTCTGGATGCGGTCCGCGCGCCGTTTGACCCAATTCGAGGCCCAGACACCTGCGCCGAGGACGATCAGGAACGTAACGAGGTCGAGACTGACCTCGAATGCACCGAGGATGTCAATGTCGCCAAGACTGCGACTGAATAACGGTTCGGGAATGTAGACTCCGCGATTTGTAACTGCGACTGACTCGAAGAGCTGGAGGGACGCGGTCGGGTTTTCGCCCCGAAAGTCCCTCGGTGCAGGCATACTCTCGATCATGATCGCCATGACAAGGATGATCCAGAGCAGGACGGGTACGTTACGAAACCCTTCGACGTACACAGTCATTATGCGGGAGATCAGCCAGTTCCTGGAAAGTCGCAGAATACCGACGAGTCCGCCGACGAACGTCGCGGTGATGCACCCGAGAACCGCGACGAGAATAGTGTTCAAAAACCCGAGAACCGACGCCCTCAAGTGCGTGTTTCGCGACGTATACTCAAGCAGACGCTGGTTGATGTCGTAGCTCGCCGGTTCCCTGAGAAATCCGAAATCGATCGGTTTTCCGAGGGCGGCGAGATTCTGAACGGTATTGCTGATAAGCCACGCCGCCAGCAGCATGAATCCGGTCAGCGCGACAACCTGTATGGTCAGTGATCGATACCGGGTATCGTATATGAGCATGCTCAGGCGAAACTGCATGTCCGTCTGAGCAGCTGCTACCGCCATGGTGGTATTCCCCTGCTCCGTACCCGGTGGCCGTCAAACGCCACCGCTTTGTCTCCGGCTTTCATGAATCGTGCCAGATCCGGATGATGGAGAAAAAAGGAAGGGTGCGCAGAACGCGCACCCTTCCGAAACCGTCAACGGAATGGAGGTGAATAAATCAGTCCGCCATCTGTCCACTGGGCGTTGAGCCCCCTGGCCAGCCCGATCGGGGTGTTTTCCCCGATATGGCGTTCGAAGATTTCACCGTAATTGCCGCCTGCGGCAATCGCCCGCTGCGCCCACGCCTTGTCAAGGCCAATCATGCCGCCGAGGTCACCTTCGGTTCCCATAAGGCGGTTGACTTCGGGATTGTTGGTCGGACCTGAACCGATTTCACCGACATTGACCGAAGTGATGCCAAGTTCTTCCGCGGTGATCAGGGCGTTCAGGGTCCAGCGAACAACGTCGGCCCACTGATCGTCGCCGTGGCGCACGAGCGGCCCGAGCGGCTCCTTCGAGATGATCTCGGGAAGGATCACATGGTCCGCAGCGTTTTCGAACGCTGCTCGAGTTGCAGCGAGACCTGACCTGTCCGTGGTGTAGACGTCGCAGGCACCAGCCAGATATTGTTGCTGGGCTTCGGCATTGGTCTCGATCGGAACCGGCTCATAGCTGATGTTGTTCGAGCGGAAGAAATCCGCCAGGTTCAGTTCCGTCGTCGTACCGGTCTGGATGCAGACCGTCGCACCGTCAAGTTCCTTTGCGGACGAGACACCGATGCCCGCAGGGACCATGAAGCCTTGTCCATCATAGTAGTTGACACCGACGAACGTCAGCTTGAGATCGGTATCCCGGCTGAAAGTCCAGGTCGTGTTCCTGGCAAGCATGTCAATCTCGCCTGAACTAAGCGCCGTGAAACGGGTCTTTCCGGTGGTTGGCGTGAATTTCACAGCCTGCGCGTCGCCCAACACGGCAGCTGCAACGGCCCGGCAAACCGCGACGTCGAAACCGTCCCAGTTCCCGTTGGCGTCAGCGGCAGCAAAGCCGACGAGGCCGGTGGATACTCCGCACTGGAGATGGCCCTTCGCCTGGATATCTTCAAGCGTACCAGCGCTAGCCACTCCGGCGGCCATCACTGCAGCCGCCAATGCGCCAATGAATTGTTTATTTTTCATTTGTTCCCTCTTCCTTGGTTTCAACCCTTTCGGGCATTGCCCCGGACCTGCGCCCGGCAAATGGTAACCGCCAAAGCATGCCCCGGCGACAGCATATTCACACTCCCGTCGCCCGTAGTCAAGACTTTGTACGGACAACGACCCACCGACCCAACTGCCCAATCCCTCCGAATCCCGGGAACTGCCCCTCGCGAAAAGTCGGCGGCGCAAGGTTCGTCCCGGAGTTCACGAAAGCGTCACTCGTCACTACCAAGACCGCATCGTGCACCGGCTTGCCACGGAATTATGGCCAGGTGTTGTCGACACGGCACCAGGCGGTCCCGATTCGTCACGCCAAAGGCGAGTGACGCGTCGATGGCGGCCTGACCGAACCCACGGTACGGGTTCGAATTACTGTAAAGCATTTGACCGAACCTGGCCTCGGGTCTTCCCTGTCACTTCCGAAACACGAAGATCGGACTGGTCCGCGCCCGCGTGCCATCTTCCTGTCTTCCTGTGTCAGACAAATGTAGACCGGATTGTCGCCTGCCGGCCTCAAGGGAATCCTGCGCCTGAACCTGAACGATTTGTGCGGATTGATGTTCGGAAGTTGAATGAACCTTGACGAATTTCGGCAACTCGCCCGGCACGTCATAAACGATGTCTTCGCCGCCAATGCTCGCAATGACTGGTCGAAGCTGACCAACGGCGTCTCAAAACGGAGCTTTCCCGATTCCCTGTCGCTCAACAGGACATCGAAGCCGCTGAAGTAGCCCGTGGTCATTGAACGCCATTCGGCGATGTCTCCCGTGCGCTTGAGTGTCCTTTCCGGGTTCAGGAAGTTCACAGGAAACATATCAGCGACATCACTGCCGATGAACCTGGCTATCCCGTCTCAGATCACCTCTCGAAACCGGCCCTTATACGCGGCGCCTTTCCAGAGGATTCGGATCCGGTTCCCGAGGTCAGATCGCCCAAAAGGGGTGATGGTCTCGACCAGGTCCAAACCGTTGAAGATGTCGACACGTTCGATCGGAGAGGAGGCCACAAGGGAGACCTCAAGGTCCATCTCTCCCGAAGGCAGGCGAACGATGTCGCCCATCAATGCCGTCTACGCGACCACGTGACCCGCGTCATCGGCCAAGGCCGGGTCATCATGATACACCTGGCCGGGCTCAGTGAACGGCCCCGTGAGCCCAATGGCCATCCGGCCAGTCGGCCCGCCCGTGGTTCCATGGTGGCGGCGTTTTCGCATGCAATCCAGCAGGCTCGGACGTTCCATGCCATCCATCAGGAAACACGTCAGACCACCGATTGCTCCGAACATCCAGGCGCGGGATAGCTCGCCCCCGGCCTTCCCTTGTGGCCATCTGAATTGGCCACGGCGCCGACGCGGAAATTGAGCTTGAATGTGTCGTGAAGAAGCCATTCGAAGCTCCCCCACCAAGATTGAAGCTCCACGGACTTTTCGAATCTCCCGTCGTGCGCGACGGCGATATCCGCAAACCGACCGCCACAGTGGCTTACATGACGACATCCCACTCCTCGTTCTGCACGAAGGCGCCGAACAGCGCGGTGCACGTCGGAACATGGGTGCCAGCGTTATCTCCACCGTCGATCAGCGCGTACGATGAGCGGCGGATGATCCGGTCGTCGGTTGGAAAGTAGACGTTCCTGTCGCCGCCAAGAAGTGTATTCCCTGACCACTCGTACCCTGGCAGTGCGACAGATCTTCCAGGCTGATCATAGCGTGCCGTCAGCGAGTCCAGCCTGTTCCAGAAGGCATCGGTGATCTGGAAGTCGTTCCCCTGGTGCGCGCGCAGGCGTCCGGGAATACTCGATCGCGGACATAGGCAAAATACTTTTCCGCCGTGCCGGTACCGATCGCCACTTCCGACTGGCCATGCAAGTCACCTCAGAACTGGACAAGTCCCGAATCGGAGACAGCGATCCGGTTGGAAACGGCAACGACATCGCCCCTGGTATTGACCAGGCGAATCGAGACGACTCCCGGGCTGTTCGCCGTGAGGCCATCGATCTCGGTCGCAACATCACCCGGTGAAAGTCGCCCTTTTCCGGCAGGTGATCGATCTCGCCGTCGGGTTCAACGTAGAACAGGATGTCGCACTGGTCCGACGGGTTGCTCCACTTGCCCTCTGCCTTGAGCCCGAACGAAAAGATTTCGCCTGGCCTTCGAAGCATCGGAATCACGGCGACGTACCGTTCGGGAGGACCCGGCACGATCGAGATCGCCGGTTGCAGCGGTAACGGTTGAAAATTGAACGTGGCGATCGGATCGACATGGGCTCTGAACTCGAATGTGTCTTCACGGAACGTCTGCAACCACATCCCGGGGCCGCCATAATCGGTTACGCCGAAACGGACGGTGGTGGTATCCCCTTCCCTGAGGTAAAACCGGACGACCTTGATCCTCAAGGTCTTGTCCCAGGGACGGACGTTTCCCTTGGGTTCCACGGAACTGCAATGCCGCGTCGTTTGACGCTGCGACCATGCAATATTTCGGCCCGGCCGGATCTTCGAACTGGGGGCTGACCTGGTCGCAAGCGACCCGGAAACAGATCCGCAGGCTTCCCGAATCGTCAAATCCGAACTTCCCGGCCGTATAGGTCAGCGTGATGGATGCGAGCGAACCGGCTTCGAAGCGGCCGCTGGTTGAAATCGATGCGGATCCGAGAAGTTCAGGCGGAATCGCGTGCCGGATCACGCCACTGTCGATTTCCAGCCAGGGAGCATCATCTCCGGGAGACTGCATGTTCGGGTCCTCTTTCTGACTGGCTCGAGCCATCGGGAACCCGGGTCGTTCCATACTGCCTCCGTAGTGTGATCGACAGACAGGAATTGACAGTTGCCAGGAGGGCTTCGCCGCAGATGGACGCGTGGCCGGGCCGCATCGCCGCGTTAAAGCCGGGTCCTTGGCGCAGCGGGTTTGGTGGTCAGGCGGCCCTGAGCTTTCGCCTGGCAGCCAAGGCGATAACCAGGAGGCCCGCGAACTCGACCAGCGCCGCCAGCAGGAACGGTGCGCCGGGCAAGTACAATGCTGCCTCTTCGTGAGTGAATTGCCTGAACGTCAGCGACATCATCAGCGGGCTGACGATCGTTGCGATCGCGGTGATGGCCGCCAGCACACCCTGCAGTTCACCTTGTGCATCATCGCTCGTCGCCCTCGACAGCAGACCCTGCAGGACCGGGTTGGAGAGCATTCCCAATGATGAAAGCGGAATCAGGACGAATACCGTCCACCCCTCGGAAACGAATCCATAGGAAAAGAAAACCACGCATGTTATGCACATTCCGCCGATGACCGTCCTCCACTCGCCCAGCCGCGGCAGGATGACCCTGATGAGTCCGCCTTGAACGACCACGATCGCCATGCCGACCGCGGCAAGCGAAATCCCGACCATGAACGGGTCCCAATTGAACCTTTCCTGCGTGTAAAAGGACCACACGGTCGGATAGACGAAGAATGCAACCGAGTGCAGGAAGAACCCGACGAGCAGCGGGGCTGCTCCCATTACGTTTCCAACATGGCGAAGTGCTCCCAACGGGTTGGCCCGGGCCAGCGACAAGGCGCGGCGTGTCCTGTCGGTGACGGTCTCCGGAAGGATGAAGTACCCGAACACCGCGTTGCAGAACGCGAGCGCGCAGGCGGCGTAAAACGGCGCGCGTGAGCCGAATTCGCTCAGGACGCCTCCGAAGAGCGGACCCAGGATAAACCCGATTCCAAACGCCGCCCCGATGAGTCCGAAGTTCTGGGATTTTCGATCCTGTTCCGAGACATCCGCGACATAGGCAAGTGCCGTGGCGTGGGTCGCTGCAGTGACTCCTCCGATGATGCGACCGAGAAACAGGATCCAGATCGATCCCGTCAACGCCATGATCAGATAGTCGACGCTCATGACCACGAGGGAACAGAGCAGCACCGGCCGCCGACCGTAGCAGTCGGAGAGATTCCCGAGGAATGGCCCGAACAGGAATTGCATCACTGCAAACGAGGCAGCCAGCACTCCTCCCCACAACGCGGCTTCGCTCAGTCCCGTACCCCTGAGTTCGCGAATCAGGTCCGGCATGACCGGCATGATCAAACCGATACCCATTGAATCGATCACGACGGTGATCAGGATGAAGGCAATCGCGAATCTGTTCGGCACTCTTGTCGCAGCCCCTGGACGTTAGCCGCGAGGTCGATTTCCTTCGCGGAATCTGAATATTTTCGCGTACCCAACGAGCAGGCCCGGCAACGGAACCCGGATCCGTGACCGCCGCCAACTCATCCCGGGCTCACACGCAACGGGCGGCCCGCTATGCGTTCGATTGATGCCGGAGTCGAGAGCCTATCTCTTCCCATTTTCCGGGATTCCGGGAGTGTTCGTTTGTCCGGTGATCAGGTATTGAAGAACATCTGAACGTTGTGGCACCTGGCGTCGGAACGCGATACCCGGCGCAGCACCCCGGATCTTCTTTCCCGATCGGGTTGAACACGGAATGCGAACGACCGACACGACAACCAGCGGGTTTCAGGGGGAATGACAAATTCGATCGCCTGGTACGACGTCAATGCCGAAACCGTCGTGGCGCGATATGAAGCGGTAACTTCGGAAGCTGTCCACGACTGGTTGCAGGACCTGTTGCCCCGGAAATCGGCCTCTGTGCTCGACATCGGTGCGGGCAGCGGCCGCGATGCTGCGTGGCTGGCTGCCAATGGTCATGATGTGATCGCGGTCGAACCGTCCGCGTCCATGCGGACTGCGGCCGCGGCCCTGCACGGCAATCCCGCCATCAACTGGCTCGATGACCGTCTGCCGACACTGGGCGAAGTTTCCCGATCCGGTCTGTCGTTCGATCTGATTCTCCTCAGCGCCGTGTGGATGCATGTGCCGGAGAGCGATCGGCCACGCGCTTTTCGGAAGATGATCAATCTGCTCCGGCCGGGCGGTCTGGTCGCGATCACGCTCCGTCGCGGCCCGGCCGACCATGAACGAGATTTCCTCCCTGTTTCGCCGGAAGAGGTCGAAGCACTGGCTCGCGATCACGGAGCGTTTGTCGAGAGGCACACGGAGGCGATGGATCTGCTGGGCCGTGATGACGTCCGCTGGATCCAGATGGCGATCAGACTGCCCGACGACGGAACCGGAGCGCTTCCGCTGCTCCGGCACGTCATCCTGAACGATGACAAGAGTTCGACCTACAAGCTCGCCCTTCTGCGCACACTGTCTCGCGTCGCAGACGGGGCCGCCGGCTTTGCCCGCCAATGTGATGACGATCTTGTTGCCGTCCCTCTCGGATTGATTGCCCTGACATGGATCCGTTTGTTCAAGCCATTGCTGTCGGCAGGCCTTCCGCAAAGCCCCTCCAATGTCGGCCTGCGGCGTCTGGGCTTCGTCAAGGAGGCTTACCGCAAGCTTGCTGACGTTTCGCATCTCGAGTTGCGCGTAGGTACGAGGTTTTCCGGTGAGCTTTCCGGTGTCCTCCACCAGGCGTTGAAGGATGCCGCCTATACCATCGAGAAGATGCCCGCCACCTATGTCACCTACCAGGGCGGGGGACCGGTTTTCCCGGTAACGCGGTCCGGCAGGCTGCCGCGTCCTTCCTCGATACATCTCGATCAGGCATACCTGTACAGCTTTGGCGAAATGCTGATCCCCAGGCACCTCTGGCAAACCCTGCAACGCTTCGGCGTTTGGATCGAGCCGGCCATCGTCGCCGAATGGAGCCGCCTCATCCGGTCCTACGCGTCACGTCGGGGCACCCGGGTTGACGACAACGTGCTGGCAGCGGCGATGACATGGGATGAGCCGGGCCGGGACGTACGGCTGGCGCGTGAACGGGCGTTGGAAATGTCAGCCCACGGGAACCTGTATTGCGTTTGGAGCGGCAGGCGCCTGGATCAAAAGAACCTGGATGTTGATCATTGCCTTCCATGGATAGCGTGGCCCTGCGGCGATCTCTGGAACCTGATGCCGACACACCGGGCTGTAAACCAGCACGAAAAGAGAGCCCGCCTGCCGGGCGATCGCCTTCTTCGATCGGCGCAGGACAGGGTCCTGAACTGGTGGGGGTCAGCTTATGTGGACAGCATGCCGACAATCTCCGATCGATTCTGGCTTGAGGCGAATTCGAGCCTTCCTGCCATCCGCACCAGGAAAGGAACCCTGGGCGACATCTTCGATGCCGTTTGTTTTCAGAGGATACGTCTGAAGCATGACCAGCAAGTTCCCGAATGGATGGGAGAAAAATACTTTTGAACTCCTTGGGCGGCCCTGCGCGGTCAGTCTTTCGCCGAGGACCAACGTGCGGGATTGAAAGCCATTGCGGTCATCTCGTGCACGAAACGGTGCCTGAGGTTGTGACATCGCAGGTTCTCCGGCCAAGCGCGCACGGATGCGGCGCCAGAACTGACACGTCGTCGGCAGTGAAAGCAAATGCCGATGGCCTGACGCGACCGCTCTTCCCCGTTGACGTCATTCCGTCCGGTTCATGAGATCGAGATGGCCCCAGGATTTCCGCCGCACCGGAATCGCACAATCGATGATGCGGTGAAACGCGGCGACGGCAATTCAAGAGGTTACATGACCGAGCGCTTCATCGATCGAGGAAATCACCGTCTGGATGTCCTCGGACGAAATGATCAGGGGTGGAGACAGCAAGATGATGTGGCCCGAAATCCTGACCATGACGCCGGTTTCGTAGGCGCGGCGCTGCACAGCTGCAGCAACAGAACCTTCCACTGGCGTCTTGCTGTCACGGTCAGCGACAAGCTCGATCGCAGTCATGAGACCGTGTCCGCCGCGTACATTGCCGACGAGATCGTGCTTGTCTGCAAGCGCAGTCAGTCCCTCGAAGAGTTCGGTTCCGCGGGCAGCCGCGTTGACCACGACGTTCTGGCGCCGTGTCTCCTCGAGACAGGCAATTCCGGCGGCGGCGCCGACCGGATGGGCGGAATAGGTGTAACCGTGCCCGATGTTTGCCCGGCCTGACGTATCGCTTTCGAAGACATCGGCGACCTTCCCTGACACCAGCGCAGCACCGAACGGAAAATAGCCGGAGGTGATTGCCTTTGCGATCGACATGAGATCGGGACGAACCCCCCAATGCCTCGCCCCGCTCCAGTCACCCGTTCGCCCGAACCCGGTTATCACTTCATCCGAAATCAGCAGGATTCCGTGACGTTCGCAGATTTCCCTGACGCGTGGCATGAAGGTGGCGTGCGGCACGATTACTCCACCGGCACCGAGAATCGGCTCCATGATGAAGGCCGCGATCGTCTCGGCTCCCTGAAACGCGATCTCGTCTTCGAGTGCACACGCACAGTTTTCCGCCAGCCGTTCGGGGTCGGTCTCATTGAACGGGTTCCGGTAGGTGTAAGGTGAGGCAATGTGAAAGCAACCGGCAAGCAGCGGTTCGTAAGCGGTCCGGAACCGGTTGTTTCCGTTGACGGACGCTCCACCGAAATGTGTCCCGTGATACCCCTTCTTGAGCGAGAGGAACTTGGTTCGCCCGGGTTCCCCCCGCGCGAAATGGTACTGCCTGGCCAGCCTGAGGCAGGTTTCAACCGAATCCGAACCACCGGAGGTGAAAAACGCCCTGACCATTCCCTCGGGCCTGAACCACTCCTGGAGTTCAAAGGACAGCTCCACCGCCGCGTCATTCGTGGTGCCCGCAAATCCGGAGTAGTACGGCAGCCTGGACAGCTGGTCCGCGATCGCTGTCTTGATCGGCTCACAAGAAAACCCGAGATTGACGTTCCAGAGACCGCCGACCGCGTCGATCGTTTCATGTCCGTCTATGTCGCGGATTCTGACGCCGGAAGCAGACGTGATGATCGTCGGTGCGTTTTCAAGCGAATCCCTCGGATGACCCATCGGATGCCAGAGGTACCTGGCATTGTTTTCCTTCAGAAAATTTGAATCCTTCACTCCTGCCTCCCTGTTTCTGACCGGATGAGTGGAATCCCGAAACAACCTCTGCCGCCACTCACCGAATGATCCGTTCTCCACCGGAACATGAATGTCAAGGTCCGGTGCACGAATCCTTTAGGATACCGGCTCCCTCGCCGCTTATTCCGCTGCGATGCCGATTTTTCGGTCGGCCTTCTGTTGCTAAAATTCGGAGAAGTCTGTTTGAGCAGCCGACCCGTACGAATCTCCAGAAATGACATTCGGGACCCTACCCGTACGCGATGATCATATCGCCGGTCACAAGCGCATCGGAGGCCTTGGGCTCTGCCCTGCCACCCCTTCCCGTCGGTTCGTCTTTTACACTTTCGTGGTTGCGTTCGTGCCAATATGAATTCGGTACCACGGAGGCCCGGGATTACATCGCAATCATTACACCTGCGGATATGCTGCACGCGCAGGTTCCCCTGTCGTGGAGTGTGTGCGAAAACCGGACTTCCGGCGGGAGATCAGTCGCAAAATGATGGCACAACTCTCATGATGCGCGCCTTCTCGCCACGATGCGCGATATCGATCCGAAGGTCGTGCGAAACGACAAGAAATCAATCGGAACTGCTCCGGGAAACCTTGTGTTCAGCCCAGTAAGCTCCGGTCACGCAGTTCTGTCACTTTGTGGAGGTATCCTCGTCACCCCCGGCGACCGCACACTTTTCGCCGAAATCCCAAGCCACTCCGCATTTTGGCCGAATTCGCAAGCGTGCCGTTGAAGGCCCGGCGGGTCAAAGGCAAGATCCTGAACAGTTCGTGTGCGTTGCGGAAAACCGTCACGAGAAAACCGGAACGTCAGCAACTCGTTTCGTGATTCCGGAATTCCGGTTTCCGGAACAACGTTGCCGCATACCCGGCGGTCGCGGAAGGCAATACCGCTGCTTTTTGTTGGTGATTTCGAAACAGGAAAGGTAGCTCCGCCCCTGTTTCAAACCAGGCGGCAGCATTGGTGCGGCGGCAGGCGGCATCAATCGACGAAGCGAGTTCAAGTCTAAACTACGCGCGCGCCGGTTTCTGCTTCAAATACATGTGCGAGGGGCAAATCCAGGCGAAGCATGAGCCGTTTCCCTGGGACCGTATCGAATCTACCCCGAACCAGGATCGTGATCTCTCCGTACTCCGCGGACACAACGATAAGAGTGTCGAGACCGGTAACCTCGACAATAACCACATCTGCCGGAATCCCTCCGTCAAGACCGTCGCGACCAGAACCCGGCTTGGTTTCCGCCAAAGAGATATGTTCAGGTCGCACCCCCAGATAGTATTGCCGGCCCGGATCGATTCTATCTGCGACCGGCAGCGTATCTTCCGGAATGGGGATCGGACTGCCGTTCTCAGGGACGAAACCAAGACCATGGCCTGCCCGTTCGAAGGTACCCAACGTCAGGTTCATGGCTGGCGAACCGATGAAGCCCGCCACGAAGACATTCGCCGGCCTGTCGTAGAGTTCGAGCGGAGTGCCTGTTTGCTCGACCCTGCCTTCGCGCAGTATGATGACCTGCTCGGCCATCGTCATCGCCTCGACCTGATCATGGGTAACGAAGATCATGGTCGTCCCCAGGCGTTGATGGAGTCGCTTTATCTCCGCGCGCATCTGGACACGGAGTTTGGCATCCAGATTGGACAGGGGTTCGTCAAAAAGAAACACCTTGGGGTCGCGCACAATCGCCCGGCCCATCGCAACTCTCTGTCGCTGACCACCCGACAAGTGCCGCGGGTAACGGTCCAGCAAGTCTTCAATGGCGAGGATTCGTGCAGCTTCCCACATTCGTTCGTTGCTTTCCGCACGGGTGCTTCGCGCCATCCGCAATGAGAAAAGCATGTTTTCCGCGACCGTCATGTGCGGGTATAGCGCGTAGTTCTGGAACACCATCGCCACGTCGCGATCCTTGGGAGCAAGGTAATTCATTGCCTTGCCGTCAATATAGATCTCGCCGTAGTCGATGTGCTCCAACCCGGCGATCATGCGCAGCAAGGTGGACTTGCCACAACCGGAAGGCCCGATCAGCGCGACAAATCCCCCACTGGGAACTTCGAAATCGACGTCGCGAAGCACGGATTCGCTCCCGAAGTCCTTGCCGACCGATCTGAACACGACATTTGCCATCGGTGCCTCGTGCTTCTATCCGGCATCCGGGGCTGATGTTGCATCCGGGGCCGCAGGCCGTACCTGCCTGCTTCTCCCCTCCCCGTCAGATCCACATGGCCAGAACGAAGCGTCAAACGCGCACGAGAGGGACGTGCCGGGTGGAACGATTCCAAGTTTCCGATAGGCGCGCAGATTTCCGGCCCAACGTTCCTGGTCTATGCATCCAATGCCATCGACCGCGTCTCCACCCGTGACGAGTTTGTGTACGAGGCGAAGGGACATGATTTCCTGTTCCGGATCCGCCATTCGTGCGCCAACGCGGCGAATCGACGCGGCCGCCTGTTCAAGGTCCTCCAGGCAGGCACGCCAGCCCGCAAATGATGCATGGAGGAACCGTTCGTAGTGCTGGCGATGTTCAGCAAGCATTGCATCGCTTGCGAAGATCACTTGCGCGTAAGGGTGCAGTTTCCGATGCCGCAGCGTGAAGGTCGAGACGGCCAGGCCACGGGCAGCCAGTTCAATTGGTTCGGCAACTGCATAGCCCTGCACGGCATCGTACCGTCGCGAGGGCAGATTATCGAGATCATGCGTTACCTCGACGAGGTCAAGTTCGCTGCGGCGGATACCGTGAAGATCCAGCAACCCTTCCAGTATGCGGATTCCGTCACAATGCATGGCGACACGTTTGCCGCGCAGATCGGCGATCGACCGGATTCCCGAATCCGGGCGACTCATGACGACCAACGGCGTTTGCCGGAACATCGCGGCCATGGCACTGACCTGTGCGCACCCACGGGCTCTTGCCGCAACAACGAGGTTGTCTTCTGCCGAACCGGCGCACAGGCCGCCCGCAACCACTTTCTCCACAATGCCACGCCCGTCTTCAACCCAGGGGACCAGTTGGACGTCGAGGCCGGCATCACGGTACAGCCCACGGTCGAGCGCCCAGCAAATTCCGGCAAACTGGGCGTTCGGAAGCCAGTCCAGGTAGAAGGCGAAGTCCCGGCGCACCTAGATCACCGCGGCCGGGGCCAGTTGAACATGTGTTGCGTATGCGGCCGTGTCTTTCATACGAAATTGTCCGGATCAACGGTATCGATGTACTCGACCCGCATGTCGGGAAAGCGTGACTTCAACCACTCGCAACAGGCCAGCATGCCAGGTGTTTCGGTGGCGCAATGCCCGCCGGTAATCATCGCTAATCCGCTGTCGCGCGCGAACTCCAGGTCTCGCCATTCCACGACCTCACCGGTCAGGGCAGCGTCGCAGCCGTGTCTGACCGCGCGGGTCACGATGTCGATGGCCCCCGGGCTGCCCCAATCCAGCGAAATCTTGCGAACTTCGCGTTCGGGGTCGCCGCAAAACCGGATGCCGGACTTTCCGAGCCGCGCGGCGATGTGAGCCGCGATGTCCTTGAGTGACGACGCCGGGGGCGCATAGATGTAGTCAGGGGCTACCTGAACATCGCTCCAGCCGAGGGTCCGGGCGAGCGCATAGCCCATCCCGAACTCCGGGAACTGGTCCCACCCGTCGTGAAAACGGTGGACGACGAGGTTGTTTTCGTCGATCAGGCATTGTTTTCGCCGCCCCGGAGGGGTTGCCTTCTTTTCGGGCAGGTCTTTCGCAGGCGTGTGCCGCTCGTCTCCGTAGGGATAGAAATAGGGATGGTGGTAGAAGACCGGTTCGTGAGCGAGCACGAAATTCAACCCGCGATCCGCGGCACGCTCCAGAACATCGATGTTTGGCAACCATGTCACGGCAATGCCGGAGACCTCGGCATCCGGGTCACCGGCCATGATACCGTCCACTTCGTCCTCGGGGGTATGCGGCGGGGCCTCGCGGGCCAGCCACTGGTCAAGTTCTGATGCGCGCATTTGCGTAATCCTTTCATTCAACCTCGGGATTTCATTCGAAGCCCCCGGCCGCGAAACCGCGTACCAGGTGTTTTTGCAGCAACAGGAAGATCAGAAGGATCGGAATCGTTGCCACCGTGCTGGCTGCCATGAGCAGGCCGAACTTGATGTTCTGGCCACCTCCCGTAAGTGCGTCAAGCGTGATTGTAATCGTCCTCAGCCTGTCGCCGTTGATCAGTACGGCCGGATAAAGATACTCGCCCCAGCACAGGATAAAGACAAAGATCGAAGTCGACACGACTCCCGGCAGGGCCTGAGGCATGGCAATCAGGAAAAATGCCTGGAAACGGTTCGCCCCGTCGACAACGGCAGCCTCTTCCATGGTTTTCGGAATCGTCTGGAAACAGGCGCGCATCATCCAGATGCCCAGTGGCAGTGTGAAGCTGAGGTAGCTGAGAATGAGACCGGCATGCGTGTTCACCAGCCCTGCCATCCGCAACCCGATGTAGAACGGGATGATCAGGACGATCGACGGGACCATGTAGGCATACAGGCTGATGCGCGCAATCCACTCCGCGGCTGGCGTCAAAAACCTCGTCAACACGTAGGCGCTCATGGAGGCAAGTAAGACAGTGACGACGGTCACGAAACAGGAGATCCACGCGGTGTTGAAGAGATGCCAAAGAATACTGGTCTGTTCGAACAGATCGGCGTAGTTCTTGAGAGTGATTTCTCGCGGGATCAGGGTCCGCTCGATCGAAATTTCCCGGAAGTTCTTTATCGAGGCGGTTACCATCCAGTAGAACGGAAACAGGACGAGGAACAGGAGGGAGACGACTCCCCCGTAGATCGAGATGGACTTGAGCAGAGGTGTCCTGCGCCTGTTGCGGCGTGCGGCGTGCGGCTGAACTGTTCCGGGTTCGAGGGTCATGCCGTGTCGTAAGCCTTGCGTAACCGTGCGCCGACGCGGAAGTGAACCGCCGCCAGCAGTGTCACAAACACCATGAGGGATACGGCCACCGCCGAGGCATGGCCCATCCGGAACAATCCGAATGCCTCCTTGTAGGCCATGATTGGCAGCACTTCGGTGGCTCCGATGGGGCCGCCCTCCGTCAGCAGCCAGATCATGTCGTAGTTTCGAAAGGCCCAGATCGCACGGATCAGCACCACGATCATGAGTGCCGGCGCCAGAAGCGGCAGGGTCAGAAAGGTGAAACGCCTCACAGGCCCTGCCCCATCCAACGCAGCCGCCTCGTAGATGTTGTCGGGCACGTTCTGTATTGCAGCCAGGAGGGTGATCGCGGCAAAGGGGAACCACGTCCATGCAGAAATCAGGATGACCGCCATCATTGCGAATCGTTGATCCCCGAGCCAGGGTACCGAGATGGTTTGTGCACCGACAAAGCTGAGGAAATCGTTCAGGATGCCGCGGCCGGAGAAAATGAATTTCCAGATGAAGGCAACGACGATGGACGGAACAATATAGGGAAAGATCACGAGCGCCCGCAGCGGACCGCGTCCCCGGAAGTTGCAGTCAAGCAGGATGGCGATGGCAAGGCCAAACACGGTGGCCACCAGGGTCGAGCCGACCGTAAAGACGACACCGTTCCAGAATGCGAACCAGAAATCGGTGTCGGTCAAAATGTCGGCGTAGTTCGCGAGACCGATGAATCGCCAGTTCCGCGTCAGGGTGTTCTGAATGAAGAAGCCGAGGACAACCGTGTAGATGATCGGCAAGGCAACAACGAGCGCAATCACGATGGAGGTTGGCCCGAGCGCCGCGTAGTAGAAAATACGTTCGTCGCGGAATCTCAGGCGTGGACTGCGCTGGGTTCGGCGTGCCGAATTTTCCGACGGGTAAGCCAATCTGCCAAACCTCAGGCTGACGGTGTCGACGTGCCGGATACCGGCATTTGAGACATCCCTAGGATCCTGTTTCCTCCGGAAGCCGTCAACCCGCAAACGGCCGTCTTCGCGATCCAAGTGACCGTGGAAGACCGGCGGACGCGTGGCGACATTTCCTGTCCCCGTTTTCTCCGGCTCAACTTCGCACCCGGCAAAATGCCGCTGCAAGCAGGTCGCGCACAACCGCCACGTCCGGAAACACTCCCACAGCACCTCCGGTCGACCATCCTCGAGACGTGATCGCCATGGATCCCAACGCGAGATTTGCACACTTCTGGCAGGACCCGGTCATGCTGTGTGCAAGGCTGCAACATCATGGAAACCACGCGCCCCGCAAGCATGTTGACGGCGCGTGCCGGGCGTCCGGCCTCGATGCCGCGCAGATTCCGTCCGGTACTTGGTGCAGAACGTACAGGTTCCAGTGACACGGGGTTCTCGAGCGAATCATCGTTCGAGGACATGCGATGCGAATTCGCCGGGCCCGACAAAACCCCGGTGGATCGTTCGGTGGACGAAACGCCAATCGCCCGGACCCGACGCATCCTGATGCGGCCCCTGTCGAAACGGGAGACCCGGAGACCGCAGCCAGCACGGGCAGGCGCAATACCCCCCTCGGCCGGAACGCAACGTGGATGAACGCGACGCCCTGTCAACCGGGCAGGACGTGAAGCGCTGGCGGAAACGGGGACCCAATTTCCTCTCCGTCAATGGCGGGCGTCACCTCGCCCGGAGGGGCACGGTCCAGACCACTCTCGATACCTTCCCGGATGCACGTGACCGACCGGGATCGCATCAGGTCGGCCCGGAGGCGTCCCGGCAGGGCGTTTCACGCACGCCCTCTACGTCTTCCCTCGAAGACGCCGCAGTGGGCGCCTGCGCGACACTACCGCTGCGCCGACCCCAGAACTCCGATTCTGATGCGGGGCGCGCAACTGCCAGCCGATGGTTGCCGCGAAGCACGATCGAAACGAGGCCGAACGTCCCCGAGGGAATTCCCTTCCGACAGATCGAGCAAAGGACGCGCGGGGTCCGGGCCGAACCCGGTTTCCCCGCACTGAATCCCTCGAGCCTACTGACTGGCGGCTTTCTGAGCGTCGAAGTCGGCCTGCAGTTCGAGGATCTTTTCCTTACCCCAGGCAGCGGCTTCTTCGGCAGGAACGTCCTGCAGCAGGACCATCTGGATCATCTGCGGAAGGATGTTCGACGCATTCAGGGCACCGGCATAGTAGTTTGGCGGGTGATCCGGAGATTCCCAGCCCAGCGAGCGCCCGTAGGACACTGCGTCATAAACGATTGCCATGTCCTCAGGATGTGACTGGATCAACGGGTCGTCCATGTAAAGCGGGCTGTCGCGGTACGACACCAGCGGAGGCGTGAGATGGACCGGGACCGTCCGCAGGAATGGCAGCAGGTACTCGGGCTGCATCATGAAATCGAGAAACTCCTTTCCGAGTTCCTTGTTCGGCGCGTTCGACATGACCGCGTGCGATTTCCGGCTAAGCGGTCCGGCGCGCATCTTGCCCATGGGCTGGTGCAGAACCCGGGTGTGCTCGGTGAGCGGAGGATTGTCCCTGGCAGTGTGTACCAGCAGACGGCCACCGTACATCGAAATCGCGACCAGTTCGGCCGTGAAGGCATCGATGCTGTCCCACCACTCCCATGTCGCGCTTTCGGGCGGCGAGTACTGGTGCAGCTGCTTGAGGAAATTGAGTGCCTCGATGGATTCGGGGCTGTCGACGATCGGTTGCAACTCCGTATCGAACACGAAACCGCCATTCTGCCAGAGCAGAACCTCGTAGTGCCAGGCCGTCCACTCGCCTGGACCCGCGGCGATCGCGATGCCGTAGAAATTGTTGTCGGGATCGTTGAGTTGTTCCGCGGCCGACAGGAAATCCGCCCATGTCTGCGGCGGCGCAATGCCCGCCTCGTCGAGAACATCCTTTCGATACCACCACATTTCCGAGGTCAGGGCGTACGGGATGTCCCAATGCACGCCCTTGTAGGGAATGGACGCCAGGGGCACGACATCATCACCGTACTTTTCGAACCACCAGGCTGCGGGTTCGAGCAGCCCGAGGTCGGCATAGGTGAGCAGGCGTTCGAGTTGCATGGATGCAATTTCCGGCGGCTCGCCAGCAGCGACACGCACGGCAAGCGCCTCGTCCATGTTGCCCTGAAAATCGAGTTCGATCCTGACCCCGGGATTGGCGGCCGTGAAGTCTTCAGCCGCGGCCCGGTAAAAGGCCTGGCTTTCAGGCGCGATTTCGTCCGACATCAAGTGGACGACGCGCTCTTGCGCCATGCCGGGCGCAGCGATGAGGGCTGCCAAGGCAAGCGCAATAGGACTCGTGTAGCGAGTTCGTTTGTTCAGCATTGGAATTCTCCAGTGATTGGGGGATGCCAGGCACGGGGCAGACAAGTCCCGGTGACCCGGCACGTCGAGTGGGCATGCAAGTAAGCGTATTTTCCACACGGAACAGGTATCAGGGAAATAGTGGAAAGTCAATCCGCTTGGTTTGACCGGATGCTACGAATCTGGTACGTCCCGCCTCAAGGTAAGCGGGATATGATCTCTGGAGAATTGGCCGGCCTCGGGGCGCTGGAACGAAAGGTAATTTGGATCAGCATCTGGATGATTCTCCACGCCAACTTGCTCCGCCAGGACTGCAACGGGTCGATGGTCGGCGGCCACCAGGCATCCAGCGCGTCGATGGTCTCCCTGATGATGGCTCTGTATATCCGGGTGCTCCGGCCCGAAGACCGCGTTGCCGTGAAACCCCATGCGAGCCCAGTCTTTCATGAAATCCAACATATTCTCGGCAACCAGACAAGGGACGACCTTCTGAACTTCAGGGGATTCGGCGGTGCTCAGTCCTATCCCAGCCGCACCAAGGACCGCGATGACGTAGACTTTTCCACCGGCTCCGCGGGCCTTGGTGTCGGCATCACGGCGTTTGCGTCCATGGTGCAGGATTACGTCCGGGCGCGCCACGACTGGCAGGCCGCGATTCGCCCTGGTGGGCGACGCGGAAATGGACGAAGGTAACGTGTTTGAGGCCATACAGGAGGAGTGGAAACACGACCTTCGCAGGTGCTGGTGGATCGTCGATTACAACAGGCAAAGTCTCGACGGGATCGTTGTCGAGGGCCTTTCCACCCGTCTCAAGGACATTTTCGGCGCGTTCGACTGGGACGTGGTGGAAATCAAATGCGGTGCCCTTCAGCGGTCAGCCTTTTCCGGGCACGGCGGCGAGGCATTGCATCGATGGATCGACCAGTGCCCGAACCCGACCTATTCGGCCCTGTTGTTCCAGGGTGGACAGGCCTGGCGCGCAAGGCTTGAATCGGACTTTGGGCAGGAAATCACGCCGATGCTTTCGACCCGGGATGATCGTGCGTTGTCGGAACTCATGGCGAACCTCGGCGGTCATTGCCTGGAGACACTTTGTGAAACGTTTCAAAGCGTAGGCCATGACCGCCCGACCTCGTTCGTCGCCTGCACTGTCAAAGGCTGGGGCACGCCGCTTGCAGAGCACAAGGATAACCATTCGGGCCTCATGACCCGATCCCGGATGGCGGACTTCCAGCAGCAAATGAACGTGCCCGAAGGCAAGGAGTGGGACCGGTACGCGGGCCTCGGGATAGACCCGGCAACCATTCGGGCGGCGCTTCGCTCGGTGCCAGTCAATTCGCGTAATACGCGCCGGTTTTCCGCAGCAAGGATTCTCGCAACACAGCTCGTGCCGCGCCGGGAACGGGAATCCTCAACCCAGGAGGCTTTCGGGCGGATCCTGCACGGCAGCGCCGGAGGGAACAGCGAAATGACGAACCGGGTGCGCACGATGGCGCCCGACGTGACCGTATCGAAAGGGCACGGTCCCTGGGTCAATCGGCGTGGCCTGTTCGCGCGGCGCGAAATCAGTGACACGTTTCGAGACGAACATGTTCCGTCGGCCCAGAAATGGCTTTTTTCGCCGACCGGCCAGCACATCGAACTCGGGATCGCCGAGATGAACCTGTTCCTGCTTCTCGGTGCGGCAGGCCTCAGTCATTCACTGTTTGCGGAACGGCTTCTGCCGGTAGGAACGCTGTACGACTGCTTCCTTTCACGCGGGCTGGATGCACTCAACCATGCCTGCTACCAGGATGCCCGTTTCATGGTCGTCGGTACGCCGTCGGGCGTATCGCTCGCACCGGAGGGTGGTGCTCACCAGTCCATCGGGCCACCGCTCATCGGGATGAGCCAGGGCGGGCTGGCAGCATTTGAGCCAGCCTTTGCCGATGAACTGGCGGTCACCGTGAACCTCCGTCGCCTGAAGGCGACGGCTTCTCGGCCAAGCCTCGGACCACTGCCCCTACTTCGCGACCGAAGGCCAGTTCCTGGCCCCAATGCGAGACACCTACAGGCTCCGGTGACGCCCGTCAACAAAGAGCGCGCATTCCCCTGCGCGAGTTCTATGGAATGGGCCTTCGCCTCCATGCAACGTCACGGCGATGCCGCAGAGAGCGAGCGCACGTGGCTGCGCGACGAGACCGGTGGATCGGTCTATCTTCACCTGTCTTCGCGCAGGCTCAAACAGCCGAAGCTACGCGAAAGCTCCGCGTTTTGCCAAGGCGTCGTCGATGGTGCATACAGGTGCCGCGAACCTGGTCCTGGCTGCGATCTGGTGATTGCCAATAAGGGAACCTTCGCGACCGAGGCGATTTCCGCAGCGGGCACGACTGGCCAGGACCGCCGGGAAATCGGCGTCCTGGCGGTCAAGTCCGCGGTTCGCCTGAACGCGGGGCGGCAAGCCGCGAAGCGCGTCCGCAGCCGGGGAAGGAGATTCCCAAAAAGCCACATCGAGCGGTTACTTGCTCCCCTGCCGCACCATACCCGGATCATAACGGTGATCGACGGTCATCCCGCGACGTTGAGGTGGCTTGGCGGCGTACGCGGCCACATCGTGGCACGCCACAGGTCGAGCACTTCGGGCAGAGCGGAACCGAGATGGACCTTTACCGGCACCAGGGCCTCAGCACGGGGTCGATCGCTGCTACGGCGCAGATGGTTTCCCCAGGTGCGCCAGTGCGGCTGGCAGCCGTCCTCTGAGTCCATGCCGGCAACGCGCGCTCGAGGATTGAATTTGGACAGCCCGGACGGACTACCAGGATACGCCATGCCATGTCTTTGCGATGAGTTCTCCGGCGATGTCGACGCGTTTCAATTCGCCGACCGGTCCCGGGTACTGGTCGAACCGGCTTTCAATTTGAGCCGCAACATCGGCTTTGCTTATGGGCCGCCAGGAAAATAGGGGCCGGGACCATGCGTTGCCTTGTCGTGTTCTGCCACCCGAGCGAGACCAGTTTCGGCGCAGCGATACTGGAAACAGCCCGCGACGCGCTTTCCGGAGCGGGCCATGACGTGCGGGTGATCGATCTCTACCGCGAGGGTTTCGACCCCGTCCTCTCTTCGGACGAATGGTCCAGTTACGTCTCCGATACCGGGAAGAACATCGCGGCGCTGCATGATCACGTGGCGGCCATGCAATGGGCGGAATCGCTTATCCTGATCTTTCCGACCTGGATGTATGGCCCCCCCGCGATGCTGAAAGGCTGGCTTGAGCGTGTCTGGCTCCCGGGGGTTGCATTCGAGGTTCCGCGCGGACGGCAAAAGCGCGTGGTCGGCCTGTTCAGCAACATTCGTCGATTCACGGTCGTGACGACATCGGGCTCTCCCTGGTGGTGGTTGCGGGTGATCCGTGACCCGTGCCGAAACCTCTTTTCAAGAGGATTTCGCGTGCTCTTCCACCGCCGGTGCCGCGTGCGTTGGCTGCAGTTGCACGGCATGGACAACAGCAGCGACAAACAGCGCAAAGCGTTCCTGAACCGCATCAGCAACGAACTGGCGGCACCGGTCTGACAAGGGTGCCCCGAGATGAAGTCACGGGAATCGGTGCGGCGGGCGCGAGCTTCGCATGGGCAAAATCACTCGAGACCACGGAAAAAATCTACCGCGCGCTGCTGAAGAGTTTGTCCGGGAGAATCAGCCAGTTCAGGGCGCGCCCGCGATGGCTTCGACCTCCACCAGGAATTCAGGCCGGGTAAAGCCCGACACGACCAGAAGGGTCGAACAAGGCTTCGGTTCGACCTGCGCGAACGTACGGTCCCGGACCTTCATGTAATCGGCCATGTGCTTTCGGTGCGTGACGTAGGCGTTGATTCTGAGGACATTCTCGGGACCAAGTCCAGCTTCAGAGAGGATTTCCAGTATGGCGGAAAAGCAGATCTCTGCCTGTTCCGTCACACCCCTTGGCACCGTTCCATCCGCGCGGATTCCGAGTTGGCCCGAAGTGACAGCCAAGCGGGAAATATTGTCCGAGAGGCCGAGGGAATAGGCGCCGAACGGCGCAGCAACCGTCTCGGGTGCCATCCGTTTCACGTGGTTGCCCCGTCATCTGGCTTGAGGCCGCAGCGCAAAAGGAACATACGCGTGGCCTCCTCGGCAAAGAGGTCGGGATCAAGCGGCTCGCCGTCGGGTACGCCGAGCAGGAAACGGGCTTGTGCGTCGTACTCCGCGTAATGCTGCGTGATGGCCCAGATGTTCATCAGGAACAGGACAGGGTCAACCGGGTGGATGAGCCCACGTGCAACCCAGCTGTTGATCAATGCGCTGGCACGCTCGACATCCTCCTTCAGGGCACCCCAGTGGTTGCGCAGGATCGGGGCACCGCGCGATATTTCCCTTGCGAAGAGGCGCGTCATTTCAGGATGCTCGAGTGAATGGCGCACCTTTCGGGCGATGTAGCTCCGGATCACTTGCCCGGGATCGGTGGAATCTGCAGAAATGAAAAAGATGTTTTTCCACTTTCCGATGATGTGCAGGAGCGCCTCCTCGTAGAGTTCCTCCTTGGACGAAATATAGTAGTGAAGTTGCGCCTTGCTGAGGCCGGCCGATTCCGCAAGCACCTGCGTCGTGGTGCCGGCAAGCCCGTTTTTCGCAAACTCCCGAATCGCGGCAGCCAGGATTGCCTTGTGGATCGCCCGCCTGCGCTGTTGCGGGACGCCCATCAACTCCTCCCTATCCTGCAAACCGGCAGCATGACCCCACGCGCGCCGGGACCAAGACCGTCGGCGTCTGGCTCAACCCGGCAAATCCATCGTTCATTCCATGGTTGGCCAGAATGCGCTGAAGGTCCTCTCGAACGTTGGCAGTCACGAAGAACACGGGAAAGTCGTTGGCGATATCGCCAATGGACAGGAGAAGATTGCCCGTCTTCAGGAAATCGATGCGACCGGCCGGAAACATTGTCCGGTTGTCCATTTGCTTGACGGCCATCCCGACCCTGTCCGCGGCCACAGTCGCCCCGCCGGCGGTTGTCGCGGACATGGCACCAGACAGCATTTTCAGGATATTTCTCATGTCCACTCGAATTCCTCTGCCCAGTCAGTCGGTCTTCGCCATGTCGGCGGTCCATCCCCGCGTCTTGCCGGGATTCATCAGACCGAAGGGATCGGCCCGTTTCTTGAACTCGATTTGCGCGACATCGATCTCCTTCATACCACCGTCTTCGATCGTGATGGCATGGGGATCGAAAACGGTACAACCATCCCGCTCCTCGAGTTCGGCTATCGTCCTGTACATGGCCTCGCGACCACGGTAGCGAACAAGCGGCAGTGCGAAAATCTGCACCTTGCCATCCATCCGGGCCATTTCATGGTGCCAGTAAATCTCGTCTCCGTAACGCTTCATCTGGGACAGAACAAGATCCGGGTCGAAGGGATGCGGGTACGCAACCTGGAGGTAGGTCCAGCTCCTGTCCACTTTCAGCGCCTGGAGCGTGGTGTGGTTCCAGCCGCACTCGTAGGCAGGTTGCAGTTTGTTCGCAAAGATTTCCTCACTCGTCATCTCGAAGGAGACCCGGCCATTGCGCGCCTTTGCCATGGCCCGGAACCGTGCCATGTCCTCGGGAGCGACCATGGCGAACACCGCGTCCTGCTCTTCGGGGAACAGTTCGCCGAAGCGCACGTAGAAGGGCGAAAAGCGCCGTTCCACGGGCGTAAGGAGATAGCAGTCGAGCCTCTCTGCCTGGGCAGACATGGCAAATCGCAACGCCTCATCGTAACTGTCGAAGAGCGCCGCGCAATGGATCCAGTCGGTCGACCTGGTCAAGGCAACGACGAGTTCGACTACGATGCCATTGGTCCCGTAGGCATGGTGGACCTTCTGAATCTCCTGCCCGTGCAACTCGATCACCTGCGGCTCGTGTTCAACGGTCACCACCTTCGCGAATTTGACGTTGCCCGGGTCGCGAAGCATTCCGTGCCGAAGGGATCCAACGCCTCCCGAACCACCGGCGAGGAATCCGCCGATGGTCGCCATCTGCCGGGTCGAGGGATACATGAGAAGTTCCTGTCCCGTTTCGCGAGCGGCATCGTCGAGACGCGAAATCCTTGCCCCCGCCTCGACACGGACTTCTCCAGGTTGAATCCGGATCACCCTGTTCAGGCGGGTCAGGTCCATGACCACGCCTCCTTCAAGCGGCACGCATTGGCCGTAGTTTCCTGTCCCGCCGCCACGGAGCGTCAGCGGGACGCGGTAACGGGCCACGGCAGCGGCGATACGAATGACCTCATCCTGGGTCTCGGGGATGACGACAAGGTCAGCCCTGAGCCCGTCCAGTTGGTCGGAGAGGATCGGGCTGTACCAGTAGTAGTCCCGCGAACGGGCTTCCAGGAATTTCGGGTCGTCATAGCAGCGGAATCCTCCGAGCTCCGATCGGAACCCGGCCCAGTCTATGTTCCGCGAACCCCCACTCATATCCATGCCTTGCCAACGGCAGGGTCGGGCGGCACCACTGCCCCGCGGCGCCAGACCTGACGCCTGCATAGCGGCCGGCTGACGGCATCGTCGATGGATTCCGCATCGAAAAGAATGAAGTCTGCGGCCGCGCCTTCGCGGATTTCCGGGACAGCATCGAAGACAGCAGCGGGTCCGTCCGTGATGGCGCCGATCCAGGATGCAGGTTCAAGATGTGCCATCGGTACCGCCACGCGAAAAACATCCCACAGATCGTAGTCACCCCAAGGATAGAAGGCATCCCGGCAATTGTCCGAAGCGAGGAATACGGGAACTCCGGCGGCCCGCGCTTCGTGGAGCGGAGCGATCCCGCGATAACGCGGTGTGCGGCCGTGATTCCGGTCCTGCAGCCCGGCGTTTGTCGTCGGCAGGACGCAAAGCGAGACTTCCGCCGCGCCGAGGCGCTCAAGAAGCGGTTGTACGACATCGACTGGACGGACCGAGAGGGAACAGCAGTGGCCAACCAGCACACGCCCGCCGAAATCCCGGGCCGCGGCTTCCGCGACGATGGCATCGATTCCCCGCGATTCCGGCTCCAGCACCTCGTCCACGTGAAAGTCGAGCGCAAGATCATGGCGTTCGGCCAGGTCGAAGAGCAGCGATACTTTTGCCCGCAGGTCCGCGTTGCGGTAAACGAAGGCACCGAGGACGCCGCCGTCGGCCGCAACACGTTTGGCAACGGATTCTCCAGCCTCCGGAACCAGGTCCAGATCTACCAGCGCCGCCAACTGGAGCGCGACCCGTTCCTGCCATTCCGTGCGCAATTCGTTAAGCGCCGACCATGCGACCGGCGTCTCAGGCTCCGTCCAGTCCACGTGGCTGCGCATGCGCCCGGTACCGTGGGCAAAGGCGCGGCGTAACGCCAGTGTCGCGCGGCACCGGATGTCCTCGGCATCCCATCGCACCTTGTCCGCGGCCGTGATCTCGATGGCATCGAGGAGCGTCGAGGCGCGGCGAGGAAGGCGGTGCGCCACAAAGGTCTTGTCGAGATGCACATGGGCATCCGAAAAGAGCGGCAGCACCAAGCCACCTTGCCGGGATTTAGAATTTGAAACGGATGCGATCCGATCTCCACACAGCACCAGGTCGAATCGGCCCACCCGCCCCGCGAGCGCAACGCCCTGGAGTGTTGTCGAGGTCGCGAACCTGTTCATCCTCGTCAGCCTTCCGTTTTCCATTCGGCTTCATGCCGGTGGACGAACACCGGCTTCGACGGCCGGCCGGTGATCAAGCCGATCACGATTGCGAGAAGCGAAACCGGGAGCAGATCCGCGATCATGCGGGGAGTCTCGTCGCGGAAACTCGATTCACGAATCCGCGAGACAAGCCCGACGCCCTGCCCCACGGCACCGGCGACGAATTCGGCAACGACAGCGCCAATTGGTGGCACCACGCCCGCAACTTCGCGTGCCGCCAGGAAACCCGGATGGGCCGGTGGCGCCAGGGCATCCATGGCTTCGGTCTCAGGAACCGGCATGATCCAGTGCCTCTTCAATTGCATTGCCGACAATGTCGCACCATTCCGCTTGGTAGCCGGATGTCGGGAACCGTTCGGTGCGGGGGCGGCATCCCGGGAGATCGAATCCGTTGACTGTAAGGCCAGAGCAGGCGGTTCTTGACGGTGTCGGTTCCCGCCAAACATGACGCTAAGCCCAAAATCATCCCGGGTAGCGCGGTCTTGTCACAACCCGTGAACCCGATGAGGCCGAAGATTCCTCCTTCCCGGTTGGTCAGCGTCTTTCCGTGCACGGCAATGGTGCCACGGCTGACTTGCTCGCCGAGCCCTCTCATCCCGATCAGAGAGTTATGGGACGAGTTGTGCATCGCTCGTGCATCCACAGGCGGTCTACCATCCGGGCTCGGTTCCAAGATCGTCAAGCGGCATGCGCTCGACGTCCTCGAGCACCTCGACCAATCGTTCGACCGCAAAGACCAACGTCGCCTCCCCCTTGCCGGACGAGGCGGCTGCTGCGTTGCCGCACGCTCCCGAAGGGTGGAGGTCCTGAATCTGCCAGGCCGGACGTGCTCCTCGGCCAAGAGAAACATGGCGGTACCCGGATTCCCATTCGCGTGTTCGGGGGCGAAAATTCCGCGCCCTGGTCATATCCACATTGTTCGGGTCCAGCGCGAGGATGACCGATGTCTCCATGTCACCGGCGTGTATGCCGTGTTTCTCCTCATCCTCAGGGTAGAGCCCTTCCGGCAGCCCTAGCCCCCACCAGTTGACGCAGAACACAAGCATCCCGTGGCGGACGCGTAACTCGCGGGCCACGATGTCCATGACGGGCACATTGCCGCCATGCGCGTTCAGGAAAACCATCTTGCGCAAGCCGGCGCGCGCCACGCAGGCGCCGATTTCACACCAGGCAGCGATCAGGGTCTCTGCACTCAACGTCAGCGTTCCCGGATAGCATAGATGCTCGTTGCTCTTGGCGATGGATTGAGTCGGTAGAAAAATCGCGGGGTTGTCCTCGGGCAATGCTTTCGCCAGTCGTTTCGCCAACGTGTCGGCGACCTGGGCATCGACTGACAGCGGAAGGTGGGGCCCGTGTTGTTCGACCGCGCCCACCGGAAGAACTGCGATCAGTCGTTCATGGGGCAGGGTGGAAAACGCTTCACTCGTATAGTCAATCCAGAACCGCTTCATCGAACCCATCTCGATTCGCCGTCGTCGACCGGCAAGGTGTCCCCTGACCCGAAGAGCCCGTTTCAGTCGAGCCGGCACATGGAGGGCCGCAGGATTTGACGAATTTCGCCGTGTCCCGGCCATGCATGACGGCGGGGGTTGGCATGACACCGACTCGGCGACACTCCGCTTCACCCTTCGGAAAGCGGCTTCATCGACCATCGGTTATCGCACCAGTCGAGCACCGTGTAAAACAAATCCTTAGCGAAAGGTCAAACCAATTGGACAGACCAAATCCATGATGCCGGCGGTGTGGCGTGGCGTTTCCGGCGGAGCGGATGCCCCGTCCGGCAGCGTCATGTGCGCCGGGAAGAAACGACGCCGGGTGTGCTTGATCAAGGACGGAAGCGTCCGTGGCACATGCTACGATCATTGGCATCGAAGAATCCAAGAGGAGATTTCGGGATCGAGGGCCAACCGCCGAAAACCAGCCGGTCTTCCGCAAGAAACGGTCGCGCGGCAGGTTGCCGTGATTCCTGTCCGAAGTGCCGCCGTTCCTGATCGTGATCGATGCCTGCGGCGGCTCCCAAGGCTGGGGCCGGCAGGTCATTGTCCTTGGTCATGCGTGAAAGCTGATCCCATCGGCATGGGCAAAACCATTTCTCAACAGGCAGAAGAACGACTTTGACGATGCGGTGGCGACTGTCGAAGCGGCGCATCACCCGACCTTGCGGTTCGTGAGGGTGAGGTCGGAAGCGGCTCCAGGCGATGCCATGCTGTTCCGCACCGCAGAGCCGCAACGGGCAATGCAATCAATGCCGTTAGTGCGTGGCGCATCGTGATGATGACGCTGGCCGGCTGCCATGTTCCCGACTGCGCACCGGAGTCGATGTCTGCGAATTGCGAACTCGTCTTCCTGCGCGCCTCAGCCGGCGAAGCACCACCTGACGGCTGAGGACCGCCGCAACGACGCGGTGCGGCTGACGGCCCAAATCGGCGGGTGCCGTGACCGCGAGCACGACCTCGAACCCGGGAACGAGGTGATGTGGCGCGGTTACACCCGGTCGAGCGACGCTGCGATGGGCCACCGGGTGTGGCGACGGCAAGATCGCCGCGAAGGATATCGGGACGACTTCCGGGATGGCAAACGGCACGCCTTGCGGCAGTCGGGATATCCGGTCGTCATCTCGAAAATATCATGATTCGGTGGACGCGACACGGGCCCCGGGGCTTTCTCAATCGTCTCACGTTCGCTCAAAACGCCGGCATCAACGGATCGTCGCAATTCAGGGCCGGCTGAAACCGCCCCGGCCTGTCCTCCTGCACCGGTACGAATTGTCCCGGTTCGCGGCGTTTCAACAGCCGGACATTCCATCAACGGCCATGATTGCGTAAACACATGTGTCGAATCGGAACTGTGTCGTTCCGGATCCAATGAGCCGGATACGGCCTGTTGGGGGCGGGGCGGGAATTCAAGGCCAAACTCCACGAACCAAATCGAGACCGGAGGCGTTGTGCTTTCCGTTGGAATCGGCCTAGGCAGTGGGGAACCCGGCTGATCGGCAAGGGACGGGCCCACACTGAAGAAAGGTCGACAGGATGGCCGTAAAGATCTGTGTGTTTGACGCCTATGGTACTCTCTTCGATGTTGCCGCGGCCGCACGAAACTGCGCGGCGGAACCTCGGTGGAGTCAACTGAGCGGCCTTTGGCAGAAACTCTCGAATGACTGGCGGTTAAAACAACTGCAGTACACCTGGCTGCGCGCCATCACCGGCGAGCACACGGACTTCTGGAGCGTCACGGGCGATGCACTCGACTGGTCACTCGAGGCATCCGGCCTCGCGGGCGACCCGGAACTGAGAGAAAGATTGCTGGCGCTGTACTGGGAACTGGAAACCTATCCGGAGGTGCCGAAGATGCTCACCGATCTCAAGGCGCAATCCTGCACGACGGCAATTCTCTCGAATGGCTCTCCCGACATGCTGACGGGAGCCGTCAACTCGGCTGGAATATCCGGCCTGATCGATGACATGCTCAGCGTGGAGTCCACCGGAATCTTCAAGCCTCACCGTTCCGTTTACGAATTGGTCGAGCAGAGATTCGGCGTGCAACCGGCCGATGTCATGTTCGTGTCGTCCAACGGTTGGGACGCAGCAGCCGGGGCCGGGTTCGGGTTCCGGTCCGTCTGGGTCAACCGGTCCGGAGAGCCCCTGGACCGGCTCCCCCGGGAACCGGCGTTCGTCCTCCGGGACCTTTCCGGCATTCCTGGCCTGGCGATGTCGATCTGATGCCGAGGTTCACCACATCCGACGGACTCGGGATCGCGTATCTTGACGGGGGCGATCGATCCGGACTCCCTGTTCTCTGCATTCCCGGATTGACCCGAAACCTTGCGGACTTCGACCCGGTCGCGGGGCATCTCACCGATGTGCGCCTGGTCAGGATTACCTGCCGCGGACGCGGGGACTCCGACCGCGACCCGGACTATCGCAACTACTCGGTACCGGTCGAAGCCCGTGACTGCCTCGAGCTACTCGATCATTTGGCGATCGATCGCGCGGCTGTTCTCGGAACGTCGCGGGGCGGGCTGATCGCCATGTACCTGGCGCAGGTCGCCTGGAATCGGCTTGCCGGAGTCCTGTTGAATGACATCGGGCCTGTTCTGGAGCTCGAAGGGCTGGAGCCGATCTTCGATTATCTCGGCAAGCAACCCGGACACGGGAATCTCGACGACTATGTCGAAGACCTCGCGACCCGGAGCAATGGATTCGTCGGGGTCGGGCGCGAAAGATGGGAGGAACTGGCCAGAAGCACGGTGATCGAGACATCCTCCGGCCTCAGGATCAATTACGACCCGCGCCTGCGGGATGCTGTCCTCGGACAGTCAATGGATGCATTCGATCCGTGGGCCTGGTTTCGCGCGCTCGACCAACTGCCAACGGCGCTCGTTCGTGGCGCGAATTCGGACCTGCTTTCGCGCGAGACGGCATGCAGAATGCGCGAAATGCGGCCCGACATGGTGTTCGCCGAAGTCCCGGACCGCGGCCATGTGCCTTTCCTTGACGAACCTGAAAGCATCACGGCAATCCGGCAATGGTTGGAAAGGTGCGCACGAGATGGGTGACATCGTCCTTGTTCACGCCGCTCGCGAGCGGCTCTTGGGCCACGTGCGCAAAACGCCGATGCTGTCATCACCCGGTCTCGACAAGGTTGCGGGACGAAGAATATTCGTCAAGGCCGAGTGCCTTCAGCACACGGGCTCCTTCAAGTTTCGCGGAGCGTGGGCTGCGATCACCGCATTGCCCGAAGGACAATCGAGCCGGGGGATCATCGCGTTCTCGTCGGGCAATCATGCCCAGGGCGTGGCTTACGCGGCAAAACTGAAGGGCCTGCCGGCCTGCATCATCATGCCTTCCGATGCGCCGGTGACAAAGATCCGGGGGACACAATCGTTCGGCGCGGACGTCGTTCACTATGATCGCGAGTCGGAAGACCGGGAGTCGGTCATGGAAAGGATCAACAGTTCGCGAAGGATGACACTGATACGCCCGTTCGATGACTCCGCGGTCATTTCGGGCCAGGGAACCTGCGGTCTGGAGATCGCCGAACAATCCCGTCAAGCAGGAATAGGTGACGCCGAGGTCCTGGTACCATGCGGCGGCGGCGGCCTGACATCGGGGATTTCGCTGGCCCTCGAGGCACATGCTCCGGGCCTGAGGGTCAGACCGTGTGAACCGGAAGGATTCGATGATGTCACCCGTTCGTTGAAGAGCGGGGTCATCTTACGCAATGAACGGGAATCGGGGTCGATTTGTGATGCCATATTGACGCCGTCACCGGGCAACCTGACCTTCCCGATCATGTCACGTCTATGCGGTCCGGGAATCGCTGTCAGCGACGGCGAGTGCCTGCACGCAATGGCGCTGGCATTCGCACATCTCAAGATCGTGGTCGAACCGGGCGCCGCAACCGGCCTGGCAGCCGCGATTTTCCATGGAGACCGGATCGAACGCGACACGGTGATCGTGGTGACGAGCGGAGGAAACGTTGACCACGACACATTCGCGCGGGCACTCGCATCACCGGATCCGTTCCCCGAACAGTCGCGCCGGGCCGACGAGACGTGAAGTTCCCGAAAACACACGGCCGCGAATCGATGATGCCCCGGCGCCACGGCCTGCCGTTGCCGCCGGGCATCAGACAACCTCAATTCAGGACGCACGCCTCTACGTAATGGCGGGTGGCGCCGGGATGAAGTTTCGTCAACCCTCTTTGCGCCGCCGCGGATTCGACATCAAGCACCTTTGCCCAGGGTGCATCAGACGTGATCTGGCCGGGAACGTCCCAAAACGCCCTGATCACCTTGCAGACGATTCCCTCGTCGAAGCCGCCGCGTGCGGCGACGCCGACCGATTCATTCCATGCCTCGACCGCTTCAGTGTTTGCCTGGCCTTGGTGCCGGCCTGGCTCAATCATGCCGCGGTAGCGGAACTGTTCCAGCCATTTGTCGGCCGCGCCGCCTGAATCGTCTTCCGGTCCGATGAATCGAGGTTCCTCCGTTTCGTCGAACTGGATGACCTGTCCACAGGAAACGATGCAGCAGTTCACGTAGAGGACGGCCTTCCCGTAATGCGCTATTCCCGCCTGGACATCTCCGAAAACCCTTCGGTCGTGGTTTCGATAAACCAGCTGACGAACTCGCCGAATGGCCCGGATGCCGCATAGATCAGGATGATCAGGGTAAACAGGAAGGCGGCAGCGTCAGCCATCGTCCTGTCGAGGGATTTCCCTGGAGGTGCGGCAGGCTCAGGAATTCGGGGGTCGGTCACGGGCTTTCCCCGCATCCCGGCTCAGTCTCCTGGCTTCCCAGATGTACGTGTTTCGGGCCGGTGCGTTTATTGCCGCTTCGGCAAACTCGACCAGCGTTTCCGCCTTCAGGTTCCGCGCCGGCAATCCGAGCGCAATCAAGTGGTCGCAGAGCTCGAGGCGCCACTGAAGATCGCGCGTCGTCCCCGCCGCTTCCATCAATGCTTCCGGACCTCCCGCCGGTTCCGCCATGTGCGTGGCGCGTTTCAGCAGCGAAAGCGTCCCGAGATGTGTCGGGTTTCCGTCGTACGAGCCCAACGTTCCCTCGGCGAAAGCGCGAACGGACCAGGAGATCTTCCCGAAGAATTCCTCAAGCCAGGGCCTGTCGGCGAGACCTTCCGGCAAGGCCGCGGCTGCAACGATGTCATCCAGGGGAAGTCCCGCATCCAGTCCGTCGGCAGCCGTTTTCATGACATGCAAAACCGCGTCCCGCGTCGTCGACAGGACGTCCTGCACGCGGGGCTCGCCGAATACAGGCCTGGTATGGCCCGGAGACAATACATCCGGCCGCAGTTCCGCCAGCCGGGCCAGGGACTTCGCCCAGGCGCCGTAATCCCGATAAGGGCTTCCGCTAATCGCGCAGAGGTTGGGAAAGGCGTGCTATCAGTTGTCTCCGCAGAAGAGAATTCTCTGTTCCGGCAACCAGACGACCATGTGGTCGGTCGTTACCCCCCGGCGCCAGAAGCAGCCTTGCCGAAACGCCATCGAGGTCGAGGCCGCAGTCGGCTTCGACCAGGCGCCCGGGCTTGTCGAAGCCCGCGCCCGGCCCTTCCATCGGCCGCCCGGACCACAACCCAGGCTGACGTGTTCCCCGCTTGTCAGCCCGATGCCGAACTGTGCCTGCGTGCACCGTCCAAGCGCGCGGTTCGCAGCAATGGCGGTTTCATCGACGTCGATCAGGTCGGACTGGAACAGGTGGCTCGCGTAGACCGGTACGGTTTCACCCGAAAATACGGCCGCGCCCGAATTATGGTCCCGATGGGAATGGGTATAGACAACGCGTCCGACCGGCTTGTCGGTCAGCATCTGGAGTTATTGCCGGATGTTGCTGGCGGCCCGCGTCGACTCCGACGTGTCGACAATCGTCGTCGTCGCGTTACCTTCAATCATGTGAACGTTCGACGCCGCGTATCCGACAGCCGTCCAGATTCCGGGAGACAGGCAGACGATGTCCTTGCCGGTCTGCGTACCAAGGGCAAGGAGTTCAGGATGGACTTTCATCTCCAAATGAATCCCGAGGGAAACATCCGGTTCCGAGCGTCAGCCGGGCCACGCAACCACGATTTGGCGCTGCTCTCCGAGACCCTGGATTCCGAGCCGCATGGTCTGCCCTGCAGCCAGCCAGACCTGCGGGTTCCGACCCATGCCGACACCGGCAGGCGTCCCCGTCGCGATCACGTCGCCGGCCTGCAGGCTCATGAAACGGCTTATGTAGCTCACGAGAAAGGCCGCCGAAAAGATCATGTTGGACGTACTGCCGTCTTGTCGCCGTTCTCCGTTCACATCAAGCCACATGTCGAGAACTTGCGGGTCCGGAACCTCGTCGCGGGTGACCAGCCAGGGACCCAGCGGACAAAACGTATCGGCCGATTTTCCCTTGACCCACTGGCCGCCTCGCTTGGTCTGGAAGTCCCGCTCGGAGACATCATTGACAACGCAGTAGCCCGCAACATGCGAGAGTGCATCGGCCTCTTCCACGTACCGGGCCTCCGACCCGATCACGATTCCGAGTTCGACTTCCCAGTCGGTTCGGATCGAATCCCGCGGAATCATGACGTTGTCGTTCGGACCGCTGATTGCCGATGTCGCCTTGAAGAACAGGATCGGCTCTTTCGGAGTGCGCGCGCCGGTTTCTGCGGCATGATCCGAATAATTCAGCCCGACACCGACAACCTTTCCGACCTGCCCGACGCAGGGACCAAGCCGGCTGTCCCGGTCGACCGGCGGCAAGGCCTGCGGATCAACATCGCGCAACCTGTCGAGCGACCGGTCGTCGAGAACCGAACCCGTGACATCGCCTACATGTCCCGACAGGTCCCTCATCTGGCCATCAACGTCGATCAGGCCCGGTTTTTCGGCTCCGGGCGGGCCATAGCGGATCAATTTCATCCTGGTTTCCTATACGTTGGACCAACCGCCATCTATTCCGATGGCCTGGCCTGTTACAAACCGGCTCTCGTCGGACCCAAGATACACGGCCAGGGCGGCGACTTCCTCGGGCCGGCCGATACGACCCATCGGCTGCCGGTCAATGAATGCCTTGCGAACCGCGTCGATGTCTCCGGATCTGGCACCTGCGGTGCGAATACGCTCTTGCAGGCTCGGAGTGTCGACCGTTCCCGGGCATATGGCATTGGCGCGTATCCCGCGAGTGACGAAATCCGCCGCCACCGATTTCATCATCGCGGTGATCGCCGCTTTCGTCGCGCCATAGACGAATCTGTCCGGAGCGGCAATGAGCGACGAAACGACCGACGACATGGAGATGATCGAGCCCCGTTCCTTCTCGAGCATGAGTGGGAGAAAGGCCCGCGTCATCCTGTACGTTCCCTTGACGTTCAATTCGACCGAAAAATCGAACGCGTCCTCACCGCATTCGAGGATCGAGCCGTGATGGACCACGCCTGCGCAATTGAACAGCACATCGACAGCGCCCAGTTCCCCTGCAGCTGTCGCCACTGCATCGGATGACGTCACGTCCAGGAGCCGGGTTTCGATACCGTCTACGCCGGAAATGTCCTCAAGTGACCGGGAATCGATGTCTGTGGCGAATACACGCGCACCTTCGCGTGCAAACGCGATGGCCGTTGCCCGTCCGATTCCTGCACCGGCCGCTGTTACCAGCGCCTTTTTTCCTGCCAATCGCATTCGATTCCTCCCCTCAATCACATCACCGCGCCGATCTGCCACGGCACGAACTCGGTGCCCCCGAAACCCAGGCATTCGCTTCGGGTCGGTTCGCCCGACGCAACGCGCAGGAACAGGTCAAAGATGTCTTTCCCCTTTTCCGCAACATCGGCCCCGACCGAGACGATATCCCCGCAGTTCACGTCCATGTCGTCTCCCATGCGGGTGTACAGGCTGTCGTTGCTGGCAAGCTTGATGCACGGTGTCGGCATATAGCCTGATACCGAACCTCTCCCGGTGGTGAACGCGACCAGATTTGCGCCGGACGCAATCTGGCCAGTGACGGAACACGGGTCATATCCGGGGCTGTCCATGAAAACCAGACCCGGAGCTTCGGCCTTTTCGGCATATTTGCAGACAGCGGACAAGGGGGCTGTCCCGCCCTTCGCCACCGCTCCCAGGGATTTTTCAAGAATTGTCGTCAACCCGCCGCGCTTGTTTCCGGGAGTGGGGTTGTTGTCCATCACGCATTCGTTGCGGGACGTGTACTCTTCCCACCAACGAATTCGTTCCACCAGGCTCCCGCCGACGTCGGCATTGACGGCCCGCCGGGTCAGAAGGTGCTCGGCGCCATAGATTTCCGGGGTTTCCGACAGGACCGCCGTGCCCCCGTGGCGGACAAGCAGGTCGGCCGCGGCACCGAGCGCGGGGTTCGCCGTAATTCCGGAGTAACCATCGGACCCTCCGCACTGCAAGCCCAGCACCAGCCGGCTTGCAGGCGCCGGCTTTCGCTCGATCCTGTTGGCGAATCGGGCGATTTCCCCCAGCATTTCGACGCCCCGTTGCACGGTTCGTTGCGTTCCCCCTGTTTGCTGTATGTTCAGGAACCCGAAGGTGGGGTCGTCCCACCGCCTGTCAGGGCCAACGAGGTCGGGAATCTGCATGACCTCGCATCCGAGGCCAACAAGCAGAATCCCGCCGAAATTCGGGTTGCAGGCATACCCCGAAAGGGTTCTGAAAAGAGTCGCGTAACCCTCGTTCCGGTCAGACATCCCACAACCCGTTCCGTGGACGATCGGGACGACACCATCGATGTTGTGCATCCCGTCGAGCAACCCCGATCGGTTCACGGCTTCGCCGATGAATCGCGCCACGCTCCCGGCGCAGTTCACGGTTGTCAGGATGCCGAGATAGTTCCTGGTCCCGACGCTTTTGTCGGACCGGTGATAGCCCATGAATTCCGCCGTCTCCCGGACCGGCGGCAGCGGACGGCAGTCCAGGCCGAACGCGTAGTCCCGGTTGTGAACACCCATGCCGAGATTGTGTACGTGGACATGATCTCCCGGGGCGATGTCGGATCTCGCGAAGCCGATGATCTGCCCGTACTTCAGGACGCCCTCTCCCGCCGCAATCGGCACGACCGCAACCTTGTGGCCGGCCGCTACCCTTGAGAGGACCTTAATCCGGTACCGCTCAAGACCATCACCGGGCTTGAGTGTGTCCAGCGCAACCGCGACTTGATCCATTTCGTGCAATCTGATGAACTTGGGCGACGTTTGCGTCATGGTTGATCTCCCGTTTCAAACTTGGTTCCAAATGACCATGGGCCACCAGATTCACAACTCGGTGCGTATCCCGCTCCGAGCGAATTTCTTGGCACGGGACTCGTTAAATGCCCAACGTATGCCGAAATTTTTTTCTCCGGGCTGACAACTCCATATCATACGGCAATTTTTCTTGGCGTTCACAGATAGCATGTTTTTCGATTGCGATTGCGTGAGCGGATCCCGCAACCCGCAAAAGCATTGTCGACCGCCATTCAGATATCGTAGTAACGATAATGCTTTTGTTAGCATTTCCAACTTGCGGCATGGTCATCATGGTTCACACATGAAAGAGTGGAACTGCGTCAGCAATCGAATCACCTTTGGCATGCTGTGATCGAAAATCCCATCTGCATGTATTTTCAATGTGATTGACAAAACTTCGGAAAACCACCGTCTGCAACCACGTCGCCGCTCCCAAGACCCATGCCGCGGAGCGTGTACGAGAGACCTGGCGAAAATTAAACCAGGCATCATCGCTGAACAAATCTGGCACTGTGTGTCGGTATCGGAGCATTCTTGCGGATGAGACCGGTTTCCAGCAAGTCCAGCCACAATTCGTGCGGAATCGTCTGTGCAAGTCTGGACACGTTCGATCTGACCTCCGCAGCGGTTGGTGCACCGGGAATCACCGATTTCACGCTGGGATGACCAAGGACAAACCGGAGGGCCGCATCGATGAGCCGTGTGCCATGCGCTTTGCAGACTTTGTCCATTCGATTGACTCTTCGGAGTATTTCCAACGGCGCGTCGGCGCCGTTGAAATTTGCGCCTGGAACGGGTCCCGTTGCCAGGATACCGGAATTGAAAGGTCCTCCGAGAATGATGCCGACATCCCGCTCTTCGCAGAGAGGCAAATAAGTCTCCAAAGCATCCTGTTCAGCAGCGTGTATCGACCCGCCAGCAGAAAACAATCGAAATCAGCAAGCCTCAATAGCCTTTCGCAGACCTGCCATTCGTTGACACCCGCGTCGATGGCTGCAATTGTCCCTGCACTTTGGAGTTCCTTGAGTGCTCGATAACCACCACGGTCGAACAACTCGCGGACCCGTCGATCGCTGGCGTCTTGGCTACCGAGGGAGAATGCGCAAACGTCATGAACAAAGAGGATCTCGGCATATTCAGTTTCAAGACGTACCTTGCTATCTTCTTAGGACCTCATCACCCCATCGTAGCTGTAGTCGAAAACGATCGTCTTTTTTGGGAACATCGACAAACGCTTCCGGCGTGACTTCGTCTTGATCACAATCCAGAAGTACTCTTCCGACTTTTGTCGAGAGAACCAGATTGGCGCGACCGAATTGACGTACTGCATGTGACAATCGCAGTTCGGAGCGGCCGAGACCATACTGGGGTGCTGTATCGAAATATCGAATGTCCGCATCAAAGGCAGCCGACAACGCCTCCTCTGCGTCATCATCCGAAACTTTGCGATACAGGTTTCCTATTGGCGCGCCGCCGAAACATATGAAACCTATGACACTGAGTTCGACCGGTCGGGAAATCCGATTGTTCAGGAGTCTCGTTTGCACGACTTGCATTTAGTGAAATTCACGCATCATAGCCGGCGAGCAAATGCCAGATCGGTCATGTTCAGGTTGTGCCGCTCCGATAACCGACCGTCTTGAATGCCTGCACATCGTCAGGCGGACAGCGACCGAGTCCCGAATCCTGATCGGCGTGCGAACCGGCTCGTGTTCCTCCATCTTCACCTCAGTTTGCCGAGATAAGGGACGCAACACCATAGTCTTACAATGCACAGCAAGGGCGGCTGTTCCAGCAGCGTCAATAGTCCGATGGAATGTGGTGAAGTTGTGCATCTCGTCTCGAAACACCTTGTTGTCCATGCAGATGTCTTTGGAACCGTCGGCATCAGCGCCAAAAAATTTCCGCTGACATCCGAAGGAGGTTTCCAGTTTCATGTTCTGTGTTCGCTTTGATCGACCGCCACGTCGTCCAGCAGGACAATTCAACGAATGAAGTTCAGTTGGATAAACAATCTGTTGACACCCCAGCTCTCACATCGACGGTAGAATCCTGTGCAATCCGGAAATCGGCCGAAACCCCGTTTGCACGGCAAAGTGCGATGCCGCCAGCGCAGTCCCAGATTCCGTCGCAACCCATCTCAAGGTAACCCGACAACCGTCCTAGCGAGACAAACAGGAGAGAAATCGCACAGGATCCAAGTGACACGATGTTAAATCCCCTGGATTCCATTGAGTTTTCCAGCAATCCACGTTCGGTACCGTTCCAGTTCGAATTTCGCCCGATGCCAAAACATGGCCGCAGCCGCTCGCCCGGCAGAACTGTCGATCCACGGATTTCGAAGCCAATCCCGGGTCCGCCTACGGCGGTCAAGCCTAGAGCCGGCGCGTGAACGCCGCCTAGGCGCGGCAGGTCACCATGCATCCGGGCAATGGAAATGCACCAAAGCGGCAGTCCGGACAGGAAATTCGATGTCCCGTCGATCGGGTCGATTGTCCAGTATGCCCCGGTCGGTTTGCCGCCGAATTCTTCCCCACTGAGACCGTCGCCAGGAAATGCCATGCCCAACTGCTCGCACAACACTCGCTCCACGGTCTGATCGGCATCCGAGACGTAGTCCCCGGGCGACTTTTCCCTGATACGGCGTTTGTCGATCCGGTCAAACATGCCTAGAGCATACTCACCGGCGGCATCCAGAATCGTCATGACAGTATCGATGTCCCGTTGCCCGGTAACCTGTCGCCGGTCGGTCAGCATCTGCGAAACCCCGCTGCCTTCAACCAGTCCAGAACGAATTGCGCATCGTCTGTCTGAATGACCGACGCACCGTGCGCGATCCAGAAACCATAGACGCTGTCGGGGGCGATTCTTCCGAGTTCGCAACTTCGCCCCCCGTTCCATTGATGGTGTCCGGGAATGTGCGGATTGACGAAGAGCGTGTTCACGAAGAGGCGCATGTTTCTGTCGGCCGCGATCCTGCGAGCCTCCAGAGAAAACAGGGGACCGCCATCGAGCGTCATGCCCCTGCGGGCCAGGAGATTGTAGCCCGCATCATCGCCGAACCGGTAATCGACTATGCACTCGATGCAAACCGGAGACAGGAGGTCGCAGGCGGTTTTCATGCATTCAAGATCATCCCGGCTGTCGATCAGGACAGGAATGAATTCGACCGGATCCGGAGTGCGTGAAATGATTTCAGCGACCCGCTCGAACCCGGTTGCGTCCCTCAGATTCGACTTGATCGTAAGCTGATGCGAAACGCCGGCCGCAGCAGCAATTCGTGCGATTTCCGGGATCGTTTCAATTCCCGTTTTCAGTTCCACATTGACCAGCATCTGGTCTCCCAGAGCCTGGAACACCTCTTCGAGGCTTGGAATTGTTGCTGCGAATTCCTTTCGCGTTGCCGGATGGACAAGCGGTACCTCCCTGAGATCCGAAAACCTTAAGGACGCGATTTCACCTTTCGCTGCCGTCGTCCGGTCCACGGTCATGTCGTGCATGACGACAGCGGTCCCGTCAGAAGTGAATTGCACGTCGACCTCGACCAGATCGCAGCCAATCTGGCGAGCCCGTTCGACGGCGGGCACCGAGTTCTCGGGAAGGATGACATGGCCTTCATCGAGAAACACACCTCGGTGAGCCATCACGAAGACTTCGCCGGGAAATTCGTTGGGATTGCGAAAGCGTTCCGCCAGGCTTTTTGATTGCTGCGACAAATGTTCTCTTCCTTTCATCGCCCACCGCCCAATCCGTACTTGTCGGCAAGCGTGATTATGACGAGCGAAAACGCCATAATGAGCGTGATGTAGACGAGGTTGATCGCCGCCTGTTCCGGGTTCGACGACCTGGCGCCTTCGAAGAGTGCGATGGACAGCGGCTTGTTGTTCACGTTGAACAGGAATGCGGACATGGAATACTCGCTCAGAATTCCATTCAGGGTCATTCCCGCGATGAGGACTATGACCGGCAGGACCAGGGGAATGGTCACCCGCAGGAACCGGTAATACGCGGGCGCACCCAATGATTGCGCGGCTTCGTTCAGAGCGGGATCGAGGGAAAAGAAAGCAGCCCGCAGGAAACGCATCATGATGGGGATGCTCACGATGGCGTAACCGATCGGCAGGATCCAGAAACCGCCAAGAAGAACACTGTTTGCGACAAGCAGGTTCGGTTCGTCGTAGGTCAGGATCAGTCCGACCGCGATGAAGGGAGCGGGCAGGATCCACGGGACCATGAAGGAAAGATCAAGCGCGGTCGTGCCAATGTTTGAGTTTCTGTGCGCGAGATTGACAACGAACAGGCTGATCATGATCCCGGCAATCGTGGCGCTGGCACCCATGAGCAGGCTGTTCTTTAGCGGGATGAACGCCGCGCTCTGCGAAAATACGGTTGCATAATTCTGCATCGTGAAGCTGCTGGGCAGCATCTCCGTTCCGATGGATCTGGCCGGTGCAAACGAAAAGAGAATGACCAGCGCAATGGGGACCAGCTGGATGACCGCGATGCCATAGGCAAGAGCGTGAACCGCCGTATTCACGACAGGGTTCGCGATGCGGATGCGTTCGATGGGAACAGGCGTCTTTGAGCCCCCGATATAGCTGCCCCGCCGCTCCACGTATTGCATGGCGGCAATACAGAGGATCACGGCAAGTCCGAGCCCGATCGACAGCATGGCGGCCATGTCCGGCCGCCGGAGAGAATTCAACGTCAGGATCAACTCCGTGACCATGTCGAAGCGTCGCCCGCCCAGGACCGCCGGAATCGCGAATGAGCCGAGAGACTTGTATGTGACCAGCAGGGTCGTTGCGAAAACCGTCGGCAGCAACACGGGAAGCACGACCCTGACGAAGGCTTCCATGTTGGTGGCACCGAGACCTCTCGCCGCTTCGACGGTCGAATAGTCGACCCGGCGAATCGCCGCCCTCAGGAATAGAAAATGAAAGCTCGTCAGAAGGAAGCTGTGCGCGAAGACAACCGCCAGAGTGCCGGTAAACCAGTCGTTCGGCAGGGCGGGCCACACGGACTGCAGCAATCTGGTAAGTGCACCGGTCTGGCCGTAGACAAATCCGTAACCGGTCGCCGCGGCCACGGAAACGAATATCAGTGGCGTCGAATAGGCAAACCGGAGAAACCCCCTGCCGCCAATCCTGAGGTATTCGAGGACCGCGACCTGAAAGATTCCGACCACGTTCACCGTGATGACGGAAAGGCCCGTGACAACAAGCGTATTGACGATGGCGGTCCGAACCCTCCGGGATCCGGCCAGTTCGTCGACCGCCCCAAGGCTGATATCTCCTTCGGGCGCGAAAGCAAACCGGAGGACGGAAAAAATGGGTGCATAGATGAAGCTGATCGCACACCAGATTACGACAACGAGCAGGACCGAACGAACCAAAGGGAGGCGGCTGATACCCGACATTGTCATGGCGGGTCGCCGAAGCTGAGAATCCGTTCGCAGGCCAGATTCAGGTTCACGTCCTGTCCAATGTTCAGATTCTCGACAGAGGGACCGCAGAGGACCAGGCATTGCAGCGGTTCACCGAATACGTCCAGGAACAGCCGTGTCATCGATCCGAGATAGTCCACGTCCGTGACCTTCGCATGTAAGCATTGCGTATCTCCGGCCTGCGTTAGGGTCACATGTTCAGGACGGACGAAATGTCGTTTGCCCGCGTCGAGACTCAAAGCCCGCGCAACATTTTGGCCAATTTCGTTCGCGGCCCCGAGGAACTGGCAGACAAAAGGGTTTGCCGGCGAATCATACAATTCCCGCGCGGTTCCGACCTGCTCGGCATGCCCGGCGTTGATGACCATCAACCTGCTGGACATCGGCAGCGCCTCTTCCTGGTCGTGCGTGACGAACACGGCTGTAAAACCCATGTCCCTTTGCAACCGTTTGATTTCATGACGCATGTCTTCCCGGACTTTCGCGTCGAGGTTCGAGAGCGGCTCATCAAACAGCAGGACCTGTGTGCCCATGACCAGGGACCGTGCGACGGCCACGCGTTGCTGTTGCCCGCCGGACAATTCGGCGGGTTTCTTATTGCCGTGCTGTTCGATGCCGGTGGCTTCCAGCACGGCATCGACCGCTCGCGATATTTCCCTTCGCGGCCTGCGTGCCACCCTCAGGCCGAAGGCAACGTTTTCGGTGACCGTCATATGCGGGAACAATGCGTAGTTCTGAAAAACCATGCCGACGCTGCGTTTTTCCGCGGGTATGTCGGTGACGTCAGTTCCGTCGATCGTGATCCTTCCGGACGCGACCGGTACGAATCCCGCGATGGCACGCAGGATGGTTGTCTTGCCGCATCCGGACGGGCCAAGAAGAGTGAAGAACTCTCCCGTTTCGATCCTGAGATTCATCGGTTTGATGACTTCGTTCGGCCCATACCTGATGCTCACGTTGTCGAGTTCAATCATGGACGAGCCTTGCGTTGGACCGGCTTACGGCCGGGCACCGCGGGAGAATTGATGCCCGGCCGTTACCACAATCGACGGAGTCACCTGATTTCGAGTTCGATACGCTGGATCCAGCCATCGATCCTGGGCGCCACGACGTCCCAGTCGATCGGTTGCGGCTGGACAAGGGTTGCGTTCTTCTTCACCGCGTCCGGAGCTGCCGCAATAGCGTCCGGGTGAACAGGAACCTGGCCGAATTCCTCCGCATAAGCGACCATGAATTCCGGAGACCCGAACCAGTCCACGAATGCCCTGGCGTCATCAAATTGATCCGTCCCCTTCATGATGGCGATTCCTTCGGCGATGAAGGGCGTTCCACCTTCAGTATCCACCATGATCGCCTTGTAGCCAACGTTGTCGGCCAAACGCCCGACACCGCCGAACCAGTTCAAATCTATGGCGGCTTCGTTGTTGACGAAAGCCGCGGTCTTGGCATCCGCGCTGTCCACGACGATGGCATTGTCGTAGAGTTTCTGCATGAAGTCCCAGCCTTCTTCCGAGATTTCGCCGTTTTCATCGGCGAAACGAAGCAACATCCCGACCAGGTAGGTCTTCGTCGTTTGCCACGTGGTGGGTCCAATAACGTATTTCCCCGCATATCGGTCCTCGACGAGTTGCAGCCAGCTTGTCGGAGCGTCTGCTCCCGCCAGCATGTCCGAATTGTACGCAATCACGACTGGCGTCTGCCAGAACTTGTAGACCATCTGGTGTGCATCGTCGCGGTAGACTTCGGGCAAGCCCTCGGCCCAATTCGGAACATATGCCTGGAATAGTCCTTCCGCTTTCAAGGTGGCCATGGCCGCGTCGATCAGGCCAAACACGACGTCCGCCTGCGGGTTAGCCTTTTCGGCAAGGATGCGATCAAAGAGCTCCCCACCGCCGGCCGTCAAGATTGTCACGTCGTGTCCGGCGGATTCGGCCTGCTCTGCGATCCAAACGGCTCGCTCGTCACCTTGCGGTGAGTATATGATGAGCGACTCTGCGGTGGCCGCCGAGGCTCCCGGAAAAGACAGCAATACCATTGCACCAATCAGCCAGTACCTCTTCGTCATTTGGAAGTTCCTCCTCTTTTGCTAAATGTTGTCTCACAGGTCTTTGCGTGAGATTATCAGTATGGAATTAGTTAGCATAATAAATTACGTTGCGTAAAGTAATTTGTTTGCGGCATTTTGTGTCGCGTGAAAACGAGGAGGTGACGCATGAGATTGCTGCCCAGGGAGTTGTCGTTGAACGAACGCAGGCTGATCGAATTGGTATTCCGGCACGAACGCATGGCAAGGGTCGACCTCGCAGCGGCTGCGGACATCACGCCGGCCAGTGTGACAAGGCTCGTGGCCGGTCTGATGGAACTCTCCCTGTTTTCCGAAACGACACTCAAAGACGGTGCTCGTGGCCAGCCCAAAAAGCTGCTCAAGATCCGGCGGCAACAGTTTTGTTCACTGGGCTTCTATCTGTTCACTGACAGGATCCAGGCGGCACTCATCGACTTTGGCGGCACCGTGATTGCCGAGGACAGCAGATCACTGGGAAGGGGTTCTGCCGAAAACGTTGTGGAGGCCATGAACGTACTCACAGAAAAGTTGCTGCCGGCAATCCGAAACACCAGGCGTACCTTTTTGGGGGTGGGTCTCAGCATCCCAGGCAACTTTGGTTCTTTCGGGAAATCCGTCGAAGCCCATGAGGCGTTTCTGGGCCTTGATGGATCTGCTATCCAGAAAGCACTCCTGAACTATGGAGAGTGGCCGGTCTTTTTGGAAAACGACGGTACGTCGGCGGCTCTCGGAGAGTACCTGTTCGGCGGTCACGATGCCAACACGCTTTTCATGTTACACATCGGTTCCGGGTTTGGTGGCGGCGCAGTTTTGAATGGGCGCCCCTATCGCGGACAAAACGGAAATGCCTGCCTCCCCGGTGCTCTCTTCCCATATGGCCGACCGCGACCGACCCTTCAGGATCTGGAAGAGTACCTCCGGGACAGGGGGCTCGAACCGTCTTCCGTTTTTGCCGCCGAAAAAGGCGCCAAGGTACTTTCGCCCGAGCTCGCGGCGTGGAAGGATCGGGCCAAGGAGCAAATCAAGTTGGCGGTCCGCCTGGTGAGCGGATTGTTTGATCCAACGGTGATCGTGATGGGAGGAATGCTCCCATCGTTCATTGGCAGTATCATCGCAGCGGAAATCGCGCACGAAGGAGTCGAAGGGCCTTCACGCGGGTTGATGGCTGCCCCCTTGTACGCCTCAAGCCTGGGTGACCGGTGCGGCCCAGTCGGCGCGGCGAGCATCCCGATCTTTCGAGGTTTCTTTCCGGGTTCAGCCGCCCCGTCTGAATAGACTAGTGTTGTGATTCTTTTTCACGATGCCGATTCTTGCAGCTTCTGGTATCACTTCTTCCACGCCTCCACGAGATCTTCGGGCTCCTTGCTCCAGCGAAACGGCCGGGCATCATTGGCGTTGTAGTGCTCGACGTAGCCCTCGATTGCCGCGATGCACTCGTCGAGCGAGTTGAAGATCGCGTTCTTGAGCCTTTGTCGCGCGAGCTTGGAGAAGAAGCCCTCGACCGCATTCATCCACGAGGCCGAGGTCGGGGTGAAGTGGAATGTCCAATTGGCGTTGTCCTTCAGCCATTCGTTGACCTCGGCCGACTTGTGAGAGGAAACGTTGTCGAGGATGACATGAACCTGGGTTCCGGGCTCGATCCCCTCGGAGACGAACTCGAGGAAGGCGAGGAATTCCTCCGAACGGTGACGCTTGACCATCTGGCCGGTGACCTTGCCGGTGGCGACATCGAGGGCTGCCATCAGGCAGGTGGTGCCGTTGCGCTTGTCATCGTGGGTGCGGATCTCGGGATGGCCGGGCTTCATCGGCGGGGGTTTCTGCGTCCGTCCCAGAGCCTGGATCCGTGTCTTCTCGTCCACCGAGATGACCACAGCGTGGTCGGGCGGGTTGACGTAGAGGCCGACGACGTCACGGACCTTCAGCTCGAACCTCGGGTCGCGGGAGACCTTGAATGTCTTGACCCTGTGGGGCTTGAGGCCATGGCTCTTCAGGATGCCGAATACCGTCGAGACGGCGATCCCCACCTTCTTTGCCAGCGCCCGTAGCATCCAGTGACTGGCGTGCTCCGGCGGCGGCGACATCGCAAGCGCGATCAGTTCGCTGATCTTCTCTTCCGAAATGGGCTTGCGGCCCCGTCTCCGCGGGATGTCGTACAGCGGGCCGTCAACACCTTCTACGAGGAAGCGGTCCCACCAGCGCCAGACCGTCGGTTTCGACATGCCAGTGCCTCTCATCGTCTACGTCAGGGTGAGGCCTTCGCCGAGGTGGAGGATGATGGCCGCCCTCTGCACATGCCTGAGGATCGAATGGGGATCGGTTTTGATCCCCTTGAGACGCTCCGGTCTTTCTCGCTGAGGACGATCCGGGTTCTGCTGCTCTCTTCGCCATTCCGGTTCTGCTCCCGTTCGAAAACCGTGCGGCCTTCGCCGGGAGCCGCTGACTCATACTCCGCAGGAAAACGGAATCCCCAAAATCGAACATAACACTAGGTCGCCCGGCGGCTGTGGTGACTTGCCACAGTACACGACTCACTGGATTTCGGGTAGTTTGACCGGTCTCTTCGGGATGGTCGTTTGCCACGCCATGAGTGCGTCATCCGGGTTGTAGATGATCCACCTCCGAAGAGCATCGAACCCGGATCGGAACCAGGAATTTTCGAGACATAACTGAAGGCCAAAAACCGGGCATCATCGCTGAACATCCGTGTCGCCGAAAAGTCGTATTCGGTGCATCCTTGCGATGAGTCCGGCTTCCCGCAAGTCCAGCCACAATTCGCGTGGAATCGGCTGTGCAAGGCTTGGCACCTTCAATCTGACATCCCCAACGGTCAATGCACCAGGAGTCACCGATTTGACGCCGGGATAACCCAGGACAAAATGGGGGGCCGCCGCGATGATCCGTGTGCCTTGCAGATTTCATGCATTCGTTTGACTCTACGGAGGAATTCCAGCGGCGGGTCGGCGTGGTCGAATTTTCCGCCTGCAACGAATCCCGTTGCCAGGATGCCGGAATTGAAAGGTCCTCCGAGAATGATACCGACGTCCCGCTCTTCGCAGAGAAGCAAGAAAGACTCCTCAGCATCCTGTTCCAGCGGCGTGAATCGACTCACCAGCTAAAAACAATCTAAATCAGCAAGCCTCGATACCCATTCGTCGACCTGACGCTTGTTGACACCCGCGCGGATGGCTGCAGTTTCCGCTGCATTCCCGTGTTCCGTGAGTGTACGGTGACCACCACGGTCGAACAACTCACGGATCCGTTGATCGCTGGCGTCGTAGCTCACTTGGGAGAATGCACAGACGTCATGAACAAAGGGGATATCAGCGTATGCAGTCTCAAAACGCACCTTGCTATCGTCGCAGAACCACAACTCCCCGTCGTGGGAGTGGTCGAAAACGATCATGCTTTAAGGTACGTCGAGAAATGCTCCTGGCGTGCCTTCGTCAGGATCACAATCCAGAAGTACTCTTGCGACCGTTGTCGTGAGAACCGGATTGCCGCGGCCGAATCGTCGTATTGCATACGACAATCGCAAACGGGATCGGCATGACTAACCGGGGTGCCTTATCGAAATGGCGCATGTCCGCATCAAGGACAGCCGTATACGCCGCCCCCGCGTCATCATCCGGACCTTCGCGATGAAGGTCTCCCGTTGGCGCGCCGCCAACGCCCATGACACCGGGCCCGACCGGCCAGGATGTCCGATTGTCCGGGAGTCCCGTTCGCACGACCTCCATTTGGCGAATACCACGCATCATGGTCGGCGAGAAAATACCAGATCGGCCATGTTCAGGTCCGCCGCACTGGCAAACGACCGTTTCGAGTGCCCGTACATTGTTGGGCGAATCGCGACCGAGTCCCGAGTCTTGATCGGCGTGTAGACTGCCTGGCGTTCCCTGATTGTCGCCTCGCTGCCATTTGCCCCTACCCGAATCGACCGGTGAGGGAAACGACTGTTGAAAATTTCGTTCGAATATGACAAATTTCGAAAGATCGTGGGCCAATTTGGCAAAAATACAATGGCAAAAATGGGCCGGAATTCAAAGCGGCGTCAAACGGCAATTCTGAAACATCTTCAGTCCAACGGCCGAGCCATGGTGGATGAACTCGCGGACGCATTCGAGACGACACCTCAAACCATCAGGAAGGACCTGAACGCACTCGCCGAGGTAAACCAGATAATACGGTTTCACGGTGGTGCCGCGTTGGCCGCCGGGACGGAGTATACCCGGTTCCAGGTCCGTCAGGAGATCGCAAGGGAGGAGAAGGCCGCCATCGCATCCGCAGTTGCATCCAGGATTCCGAACAACACGACGGTGTTAATCAACTCGGGTACGACCACAGCTGCCGTTGCAATGCACCTTTCGCATCACGTTGGCCTGAAGCTCGTCACGGATTCAGTCTATCTTGCCAATAAAATCAGGGCGTTCCCGGGAATTGAGGTTATGGTTCCAGGGGGTGTCGTGCGCCGGTCCGACGGGGCAATTGTTGGAGAAAACGCTGTCGATTTCATTCGGCAATTCCGGGTCGACGTTGCGGTCATCGGCGCGGCCGCCATCGCGTGCGACGGTGCCCTCCTCGACTACGATCTCCGCCAGGTTTACGTGGCGCGCGCAATAATAGAACACGCGCGCAGAGTCGTGCTTGCGGTGGACAGTACAAAGTTCGGTCGCATGGCGCCGATCTGCATCGGCCGTCTCAGCCAGGTCGACATGCTTGTCACCGACAAATCATGCCCCGCCGCCTTGCGCGCGCTCTGTGAACGACAGGACTCCGGTCTCGTTGTTGCAAAGTGAAACGGCAACCACGGCCCTTGACACTATAATTCGTATCTGAAACAATACGAACCAAATGGATCGTTAAACGCAACTATAACTGTATTGCGATTCGTTCGTTTTGGGGGAAGTCAAGATGCTGGTGCTCCTGCGCCCCATCGCCTGGATCAACACGCGGATACTGCGCCTTGGGCGGCAGCTTGCCTGGGTCGCGCTCGCACTCATGGTGCTGGTCATTCTTGCCCAGGTCTTTTTTCGCTACGTCCTGAACAACGCGCTGGCCTGGCCGGACGAAGCCGCACGTTTCCTGATGCTGTGGATGATTGCCTTTATCGCGCCGTCGGCGATGCGCTGGAGCGGTTTCGTATCCATAGACCTGCTGCCTCGTGTATTGGCGAGGGTGCCGTCGCTTGTTCTCGGACTGGCGCTCCTGGTGCTTTCACTCGCGGTTCTGCTGACCGCCGTCGGGCACGGCTACAACCATACATTCGGATTCGGCGGCAAGTTTGACAGCTCTTCCCTGCGCATACCTCTGGACCTGGTCGGACTGGAAACCATCAAGGTCAAGCTGCGATACATGTATGGATCGCTTCTGCTTTGCGTCGCCCTTCTGATCCTGGTTACCGTCGAGTTGATCCTCCGCATTCTCGTGAAGCTGTTTTCACCGGATGCCGATCTGCCTCCCGATGATACAGACGGCATGATTCTGGCGGCCGACTGATGCTGGCACTTTTCCTCCCCGTTTTCCTTGTCCTCCTTCTTGTCGGCCTTCCGGTCTTCTTTGCCCTGCTGCTGGCACCGGGCCTGCTGCTCTGGCTGAACGGGCAAGAGCGCGACATCGCCCTGCTCTATCGGAACGTCTACAATGGCATGGACTCCTTCCCGTTGATGGCACTTCCATTCTTCGTCTTGGCGGGCGAATTGATGAACAAGGGCGGGATCACGACGCGTCTCGTGGAATTCAGCCAGGCGCTCATGGGTCATCTGCGCGGCGGACTTGCGCATGTGAACATCCTCAGCTCCATCCTGTTTGCCGGCCTGTCGGGCTCCGCTGTCGCCGACACCTCGGCACTTGGATCGACCTTGATCCCGGCGATGGAAAAGAACGGGTATTCCCGAAAGTTTGCGGCGGCGGTCACAGCGGCAAGCTCGGTGATCGGACCGATCATTCCGCCATCCGGAATCATGATTATCTACGCCTACGTCATGGGTGAGAGCGTTGCTGCCCTTTTCCTTGCCGGTATCGTGCCTGGCGTCCTCGTCGGGGTCGGTCTCATGGTCGTCGTGCGCCTGATGGCCGACCGCTACGACCTGCCGAAAGCCGAACGCATCGTGCACCGGGACCAAATCATCTCTCCGCTCGAACACTGGGTGTCCTTCGTCCTGCTCCGCATCAACCTGGCGGGCCTGCTTGTCGCGCTCTATTCCGGCATTGCGGCACTGCTTCGTGCGACGTCAAACGTTGAAATCGGTTTCAACGGCTGGCTGGTCTTCCTTGTCCTGCTTCCCTTTGCGCATTTCTTGCTCCTGCGCCTCAGAACCATTGTCTCTCCCGATTTCCGCATCACCTGCAAGAAAGCGGTGGCACCGTTGCAGACCCCGATCATCATTCTCGGCGGCATCCTGGTCGGCGTCTTCACGCCGACCGAGGCCTCTGCCATCGCGGTGGCTTATGCCCTTGTCGTGGCCTTTGGTGTCCTGCGCTCCATGAGGCTCAAAGATCTTCCCGGCGTTCTCATGCGTGCGGCGCTGTCTTCGTCCACTGTTCTGCTTCTTGTCGGTGCCGCCGTCGCATTCAAGACCGTGGTCAGCCTCAGCCACGCACCCGAACACATGGCAGGATTCATGCTCGGACTCAGCACCAACCCGCTGATGCTCCTGTTCCTGATCAACATTCTCCTGTTCATCGTCGGCATGTTTTTGGATGCCGGGCCGGCCATCATCATCCTGGGCCCGATCCTCGGACCGATCTTCGTCGATCTCGGGGTTCATCCGGTTCACTTCGCAATCATCATGTCCGTGAACCTGACGGTAGGCCTGGCTACCCCTCCCATGGGGCTGGTGCTTTTCGTCGCATCGGCCGTATCCGGCGAGAGGGTCGAAACGATTTCAAAGGCCATTCTGCCCTTCCTCGCGGTCGAGGTCGCCGTGATTTTCCTGATCACCTATGTCCCGGCAATTTCAATGACCATCCCGCGCCTTACGGGGTTCGTTCAATAAGGCAAGCAACAATCAAACCAAGGAGGTAATCCATGCTCAGATCCACACTGATAACCTTGACGGTTGCGGCGGCATTCGCCGGAACCGTACTTCCGGCAGCAGCGGCCGACTACACGATTCGCGCAACTGCGAACTCCAACGAGAACGACGAGGACTACGACGGCCTGATCGTTTTCAAGAGTTTTGTCGAAAGCGCATCGAACGGCGCCATCGCGGTCGAGTTGTTCATCGGAACACAGCTCTGTGCAAACGGTGCGGAATGCCTTCAGGGCGTGGCCGATGGATCGGTCGACGTCTACATTTCGACCTCGGGCGGCGCAGCCGGCATTTTTCCCTACGTCCAGGTTCTCGATCTGCCGTACCTGATGGCAAACGACCGTGTTGCGGAATCTGTCCTGTCGGGCGATTTCACGCGCAAGATGCGCGAGATGGCGCTGGCCGACTCGGACGGGCTGATCCGCCTGATGACGATCGGCAACACGGGAGGCTGGCGCAACTTCGCCAATACCGAGCGTCGGGTCATGGAACCGGGCGACCTTGCCGGCCTGAAGATTCGCACCGTCGTCGCCGACCTTCCGCAGGAACTTGTGAAGGCACTCGGCGCATCGCCGACGCCGATTCCCTGGCCTGAACTCTTCACGTCATTCCAGACAGGCGTGGTCGAAGGCTCCAAGAACGGCATCACCGACATCATGGGCATGAAGTTCCCGGATGCCGGCCTTCAGTATGTCACACTTGACGGTCATGCCTACATGGGCGCGCTGTGGTGGATGAACAACGCGGCATTCACGTCCATGCCGGACGATTTGCGCCGGGTCGTGGTCGACGGTTTCGCGGCGCTGCAACAGGCGACGTTCGCCTCGCCCAAACGCAAGTCGATCCAGGCCTATTCCGACTTTGTCGCAGGCGGCGGCGATCTCTACGTGCCGACCCCTGAGGAAAAGGCAATGTTCCGCGAGGCTGCGGCACCGGTCTACGACTGGTTCAAGGAGAACATTGACGGCGGAGAGGAAATCTTCAACGCCCTTGTTTCCGCCGTTGCCGACGCCGAGGCGGAACTCGAAGCCGGTACGGCACAGGACATCAACTGACCACCAAACGAACCTGAAAAGGGGGGCTTGCGATGCGTGGCCCCCTTGTCACCGGAACGGATATAGCCAGCTTTTGTAGTCATTGATCAGCACATGAGCCTTTTCGATTTGTTCCGGCGTCATCTTCTTCAAGACTTCCTCTTGCGAGATGGCTGCGTCGGGGTCTCCACCGATCGTGGAAAGGACGTACCACGTATAGGCCCGCACGAGATCCGGGGCGGGGAGTCCTCGTCCGACCTCATAGTACCACCCGATTCCGGACTGAGCGCCCGGATGTCCTTTCATGGAGGCACGAAGATACCATTCGAATGCACGGACATCGTCGCGCTCGACACCGAGTCCGGAAGCATACATGACGCCGATAAGTTCTTCCGCCTCGGCGTTCCCGGCACGGGCTGCAGGCAGCAGTTCCATCATCGCGGCGTCATACTGCCCAGCGTCCATGAGATCCCGGGCCGTTTCGATCTCAGCCGATACCGTGCCGGAAAGGCAAAGAACACCAACAAGAACAAGGTACTTCATCTGGGATTTCTCCTGGTGGCTTTCGCTTGTGTCCCCGCCCATGGAAACGATCTACCGCGGCCTTTGCAACCCTCTGACTTCCTTGAATTCGACGCCGGACAGGCCAAACTGGGTCAGCTCCTGTTCTTCGATCCCATCCTTTCGGGCAACCGGAATATCTCATGCGCGACATGTCATAATCCAGATCACGCCAGCACGGACGCACTCTCGCTCGGAATCGGCGAAGGCGGGTTTGGCATCGGCCCGGATCGAACGCCCGGAACCGGCGGCAGCCGCATCCGAAAGCGCATTCCGCGCAACGCTCCCGCACTCTGGAACCTCGGAGCCGCAGAAGTGGTAACTCTGTTTCACGACGGCCGCATCGCGATGTCAGATATCTACGAGAACGGATTCGACACGCCCGCACAGGAATGGCTGCCCGAAGGGCTCAACAGCATTCTCGCCGTTCAAGCGCTCTTTCCCCTGACCTCGCAGTTCGAAATGGCCGGAGATCCTGGAGAAAACCAGGTCGCGGGCGCAGCATATGACCGCATTGATGCCGTCTGGCCGATCATTGTCCGACGCGTTCGTGCCATCCCGGAATATGCAAGGCGGTTCGCTGCCGCGTTTGACGATGTGAATGGCCCGCTCGACATCGACATCGCCCATATTGCCAACGCCATTGCCGCCTTCGAGGGAACCGAATTCAGGAGCCACGACAGTCCGTTCGACGCGTTCCTCGCGGGTGATGCTTCCGCCCTGTCGCCCCGGCAACGGTCGGGACTGGAACTGTTCTACGGCAATGCCGGTTGCAGCGGCTGCCATTCGGGACCGCTGCTTACGGACCACGGGTTCCATGCTCTGATGCTTCCCCAGTTCGGACCCGGCCGAACGCGGCAGTGGGATCCGGTGGTTCGCGATACCGGGCACATGGCAGTTTCGGACAGGCTCAAGGACGCCTACCGTTTTCGCACCCCGTCGCTCCGAAACGTCGCCCGGACGGGCCCATACGGCCACAACGGCGCCTACCCGACCATTGAGGGGATCATCCGCCATCATCTCGCGCCGAAAACTTCTTTTGCCCGCTGGCAGCCCGAACTCGCCACCCTGCCCGATGTGCCATGGCTTTCCGCCACGGATTTCCTGCCGCTCGACGATGCGTACGAACGGGCTCGCCTGTCCTCGCGGCTGGACATCATTCCTGTTTCGCTTTCGGACAATGAGATTGCGGACCTGGTTGCCTTCATGCACGCACTGAGTGGCACGGCTTCGCTCGGGGGGCGTCTTGGCCGTCCCGTCGCCGTGCCGAGCGGCCTGGATGTGGATTGATGGCCCGCGTATTCGTGACCGGCATGGCCGTGGTGGACTTCGTGTTCCAGGTAGATGTCCTGCCGGAAGAGGCCCGGAAGTACCGGGCAAAACGGGCAGAGGTCGTGGTTGGCGGCTGCGCGGCTAATGCAGCGGTTGCAATTGCACGGTTCGGGGGCACGGCGTACCTGGGTGCACGGTTGGGGTCCGATCACCCGGGCGAACTCATCCTGGCCGACTTGCAGCGCGAGGGGGTGAATACGGACTTTGTCCAACGGACCGAGGGTGCGCGGTCATCTTTCAGTTCGGTCTATGTCGACGCTCGAGGCGAACGCCAGATCATGAACTTCCGCGGTTCGGACCTGGCGGAGGAAACCGCATGGATCGCCAGCGTGCCTGACGTCGACGCGGTACTTGTCGACACGCGCTGGAGCGCAGGGGCGGCAGCCGCACTGGCGCTTGCGCGTGAACGGCGCGTTCCCGGCGTCGTCGATGCCGATCCGCCCGTGGAATTCGGCGCGTTGCGGGAGGCAAGCCATGTCGCATTTTCTCGCGACGGGCTGTTGTCGCTTTTCCCGGGGGAAGACCTGCCGGCAGCACTGAAAAAAGTCACTGCGATGACGAGGGCCTGGGTCTCCGTGACCGACGGCGGAAACGGTGTCTGGTATTCGGGAACGACCGGGATAAGCCATGCCGCTGCCTTCGCGGTCGACGTGAAAGACACTCTTGCTGCCGGGGACGTCTGGCACGGTGCATTTGCGCTGGCGTTGGGCGAAGGGCAGGACGAACCAGCGGCCGTCCGATTTGCAAATGCCGCCGCGGCGCTCAAGTGTACGCGTTTCGGGGGTCGGGAGGGCGCGCCTGAACGCGCCGTGCTGGAGCGCTTTCTCCGGGAGGGAACGGCATGAAATTGACACCCGGCAAATTGCGGGGACTGCGCCGCATGTCGGATGCTCACGGCGTCTTCAAGATGATTGCCGTGGACCAACGGCCGCCGATCAAGGGTCCGATCGCGAGGCATCTCGGCGTCGAAGAGGCGCCGTGGGACCAGGTTGCATGCTTCAAGCGGTTGCTGGTCGAGACGCTCGAAGCAAAAAGCACGGCGATGCTTCTCGACCCGCACTACGCGATCCCGCATTCTTTCGATGCGCTTTCCCCCGCCCGGGGAATGGTCGTGACTCTCGAGGACAGTCTTTTCGAGGAAACCGGCAGGGGCCGCCTGTCAGCCAGTATCGACGACTGGTCGGTCGGGAAAATCAAGCGCATGGGTGGTGACGCGGTCAAGGTTCTTGCCTGGTACAGGCCCGACGCGGGCAGCGACGTGATCAGCCGGCAGCGGAACTACGTCAGGCGCGTCGGCGATGCCTGTGCTCACTTCGATATTCCGTTTCTTCTGGAACTTCTCGTCTATCCCCTGGCTGCTGACTCCCATCAGACCGGCGCATATGCCGAAATGAAGGGCAAGCAGTACGAACTCGTCCTGGCATCGGTCGAGGAGTTCGCCAAGCCGGAATACGGTGTGGACGTGTTCAAATTGGAAAGCCCCGTCAACGCCTCGGATGCCGACGGTTCTGCGACCGTCCAGGACCTGTTCGATGAAATGGGCCGCCTTGCCAGGCGTCCCTGGGTGATGCTGTCCGCCGGTGCCGGAAAGGCCGAATTCAAGGCGGTCCTGAAACACGCGTTCGCCGCGGGGGCATCAGGGTTCCTGGCCGGCCGCGCGATCTGGCTCGATGCGTTCTCGGCCTATCCGGACTGGGGAGCGATCCGGGACAGGCTCCAAGGTGAGGCGGCAGCCTATTTGCAGGACATCTGCGCGCTGGCGGACGATCACGCGGTGAGCTGGGTTGCCCATCCGTGCTATGGCGCTCACGGCGCCCGCTTTCACCCGGCGGATTCGAGTTTTCGCCATGACTACCGGGATCTTGGAGGCATTTGATGAGACTGGGCGTATTGCCGCTCGGGCGATCGACGTTCGACGTGGATTACGCCGGCAGGAAGCTCGCCGCGGCGTTTCGCAGCCTCGACGCCACCGACCACGAGGTCATCGGCTCGCGCGCGCTCCTGCTTGACGACGACGCGACCCTGCACGCCATCGGCGATCTGGCTGCATCGCGGGTTGACCAGGTGCTGGTCCTCCAGCTGACATTCACCGACGCCCGGATGACAGTCGCGGCCGCTGCGGCATTCGAGCAACCGCTGTTGATCTGGGCGATACCGGAACCACGCCTCGGAGGGAGGTTGCGGCTGAACGCGCTTTGCGGCCTGAACCTGGCGAGCCATGCGCTTGGCCTGAAAAACCGAGCGTTTTCCTGGCTCTATGCTGATCCAGGCAGCGGTGTCGCGGGTCGGATCGAAGACTTTCTGGCGGGAAAGTTCAAGACCGCAGTTCTGGAGGCCCCGGTGGTTCCGTCGGCGACTGTCGGGGGCGTGAGAGTCGCCGAGGCCATCAGGGGCCGACGCATCGCACGAATTGGCGAGCATCCGGCCGGCTTTGACACATGCGCCTACGAGGCCGGTGCCGTGCACGCGCTCGCGGGCGTCGAAGTGGACGAACTCGAGCTCGACGACCTCTTCGCCCTGGCACGCGCCATGCCGGATCGGGCGACGAGCGGGCTTCGCGCGCAGGCGAGAGACTGCCTCGCCGGCCTCGACACCCTTGACGCGGGGGAACTCGACAGGTCCCTTCGGCTGAAACTCGCCATGGACCAGCTGCGAGGGAAACCCGGCTACGATGCCTTCGCTATCCGGTGCTGGCCCGAGACCTTTACCGAGTACGGGGGCGCCGCCTGCGCCCCGGCCGCCATGCTGGGCGAGGAAGGGGCGCCCTGTGCCTGCGAGGCTGACGTCTACGGAGCCCTGACGCAACTCGTTCTGCAGGAAGCCGCACGGGCGCCAGTATTCCTGAGCGACCTGGTCGACATCAACGCTGGAGACAACACCGGCGTCATCTGGCATTGCGGACAGGCTCCCTACTCAATGCGCGATCCGGAGTTCCGGGCGGAAGCCGTTGTCCACGGCAATCGCGGGCAACCGCTACTCTACCAGTTTCCGCTCAAACCAGGGCCGGTCACCTACATGCGCATCAGCCAGGCTAACAACATGCTCCAGATGGTGCTGGGATTTGGTGAGATGCTACGCCGGCCCTTGGCCTTTTCAGGCACTTCGGGCGTGATCCGGTTTTCGCGGGATGCCGGCGATGTCCTGCGGGACATCATGTCAAGCGGCCTCGAACACCACGTCGCCCTCGCCTACGGCGATCACCGCACAATCCTGCGCGGCGTGGCGGGGGCGATGGGTCTGCCGCTTCTGGAGCTCTGAGATGCGAATTCGCTACGGCCTGATCGGCTCGGGCATGATGGGGCAGGAGCACATCCGGAACCTCGCCCTCCTGGATGGCTGCGAAGTCACAGCGATCTCCGACCCCGATGCGAACATGCGGGCGCTGTCGATCGCCGCAACCGGTGGGAGGGCGCGGGGCTTCGCTGAGCACCGGGAAATGCTGGCCGCAGGGATCTGCGACGCCCTGATCATCGCCTCACCGAACGACACACACTACGGCGTTCTGCTGGATGTGCTCGGGTCGGACCTGCCTATCCTCTGCGAGAAACCGCTGTGCACGACCTCAAGGGACTGCCGCGAAATCCTCTGTCTGACCGGCGCGCGTGCATCACCCGTGTGGGTCGCAATGGAATACCGCTACATGCCGCCTGTCCAGCGCTTGCTGACCGAACTCTCCCGAGGGACCGCTGGTGTGCCGCGGATGATGTCGGTGCGCGAGCACCGGTTTCCTTTCCTGGAAAAGGTTGGCGATTGGAACCGCTTCAACGCACGCACAGGTGGCACGCTGGTCGAAAAATGCTGTCACTTCTGGGACCTGATGCGCCTGGCACTCGGCAGCAATCCGCGGCGTGTCTTCGCCTCCGCCGACGTGGACGTGAACCACCTGGACGAGACCTTCGCCGGTCACGTTCCCGACATCATCGACAATGCGTATGTGGTCGTCGATTTCGAGAACGGCACGCGCGGCATGCTCGACCTTTGCATGTTCGCTGAGGGTTCCCGCTGGCAGCAGGTGATCTCGGTCACCGGCGATAGCGCAAGAATCGATGCGAAGATCCCCGGCGCCGCCCGGTTTTCCCCCGGCGGCAGGGAACGCGCTGCGGAAATCGAGATTTCGCGACGAGCGGACAAGACCGTCCACCGCGAGGAAATCCCCGTCGACCCGGCATTGCTCGCGGCCGGAGACCATCACGCGGCCACGTATTACCAGCATGAACGGTTTCGAGACCTCATACGCAGCGGTGGCGGCCATCCGGAGGTCGACGTGCTCGATGGGCTCTGGTCAGTTGCGCTCGGCGAAGCGGCCGAGGAAAGCGCGAAGACAAACCACGCTGTGGACGTGACCATCCAGGATTGGAATAACCGGGAACCATGCCGGACAGAACGCAGATGATCCTTGTCACCGAGTTCATGGACGAAGCTGCGGTGGCGACGCTTTCCGTGGCCCATCCGAAGACCTATGCGCCGCACCTGGACGACAACCAGTCGGAGATACCAGCATTGATGTCGGGCGTGCAGGCGCTCGTCGTGCGAAACAGGACCGCGGTGAACGAAGCGCTCTTCAGGGTGGCACCCTACCTGCGCCTGGTCGGACGGCTCGAGGTCAGTCTCGACCATGTGCATGTGTTCCTGTGCGTGCTGGCCTTCCATGTTGAATGGCATCTGCGCCGTCGCCTGGCGCCGCTCCTGTTCGAGGATGACGACCGCGAGGGCGCCCGGGCGCAACGCAGGTCACCGGTGGCGCCTGCAAAGGTCTCGGAGAGCGCCAAGCTCAAGGCCGACACCAAACTGACCTCCGACGGGCTGCCGGTTCACAGCCTGACGACGCTTCTCGCCGACCTGGCCACGCTGACGCTGAACGAGGCGACGGTTCCATCCAATCCCGACCACCATTTTCCGGTGTTCGTGCAACCAACGCCGTTGCAGAGCCGGGCTTTCAAACTTCTGGAGATCGAACCCGCCAAATTCCTCTCGTGACCAGGCCCGTCGAGGCTGTTACATGTCGAATCCCGCCCGAAATCAGCTATCCTGCTGACGATAAAAGATTTTTCAAAAATCTCGCGATGAAGTTCCGGAAAGCCGCTCCTACGGACGCATCGAACAGGCGCATTGACCGTCCGAAGAGCGCCGTGAAACGGCGAAAAACGTTTTCGGCGGAATTCGCTTAGCTCATCCAGTTCCCACCGTCGACATTGAGGGTTTGGGCAACGACGTATTCCGCATCGTCCGAGGCGAGGAATACCGCTGCGCCGGTGTGGTCCTCAGGCACACCCATGCGGCCGAAAGGAACTTTTTCGCCTACAAGCCGCTTTTTCTCGCCCGCAGGACGACGTTCGTAGCGGGCGAAGAGAGCATCGACTTCCTCCCACATGGGCGTATCGACAACGCCCGGCGAGATGCCGTTGACGTTGATACCGTACTTGATCAGCCCAAGCCCGGCCGATTGGGTCAGCGAGATCACCGCAGCCTTTGAAGCGCAATAGACGCCAACGAGCGCTGCACCCCGGCGCCCTGACTGACTGGCCATGTTGATGATCTTGCCCTTCACTTCATGCTCAACCATCTGCCGGGCCGCGGCCTGCAGGGTAAAGAGCAATCCCTCGACGTTCACCGAGAAGATCCTCTCATACTCCTCGCGCGTCGTTTCAAGAATTGGCGACATGTCGAATACGGCTGCATTGTTGACGAGGATCTCCACCGATCCGAGCTCTTCGAACGTCGTGGCAAACAATGCGTCAATGGACTTCTGACTGGTCACATCCAGCGGAAATGAAACTGCATTGCTGCCGATCTCGGACGCCGTGCGTCGTGCCTCATCCCCGTCAATGTCGGCCACGACGACTTTCGCGCCCTCCACCGCGTATCGTTTCGCGATCGCCTTGCCGATGCCGCCAGCTGCGCCTGTAACGACCGCCACTTTGTCAAGAAGCTTCATGAAACAGGGTGCTCCAGGAATTCCTGTCCAAATTTATCAGTCATCAAGCGGTGGGGCTGTCAAATGTAGACACTTGTCGCATCCTTTGGTTGTTGAAGGACCGTGGGCGAACCGTCGTTGGTCGGAATTTCAAATCCAGTGACCGTGATCGGGCCAACACGGTCGACGTGATGAACGGTAATCGCTTCGTCAATGAGGATAACGTCATACGTCGAATCCCCATTGACCCAGTCGATTCGTCGATCATCGAGATTAAGCGCAATTTTGTGGCAGGTGCCGCGATTGCAGCTAAATGACACGGGTCCCCAGCGTCCTGTCATCGTCAGATGCATATGACCGAAGGCGATGTGTTCGACATTGCCGGCATCTTGTACCACGGACCAGAAGCGATCCCTATCGGCCAGTAGAATATCGTCGAAGGCGGGCGCGTGCACCGAACGTGGCGGGTGGTGCATAAAAATGATGACACGGCGCTCATATGCGCCGGCAAGCTGCTCCTTCAGCCACGCCAGTTGATCCTCGTCTAGTCGCCCAATGGCGCTCCGCTGTCCGGGCAAAAAACGACCCTCGCCGAGGGTGTCGAGATAAACGAGCCTGACATCGCCAAAATCGTCGACCGTTTGGACATGTCCGCCCGGCGAAATCCCCGCCTCCGGGAAAACCGCTCTGAAATTGTCCCTTCTATCGTGATTTCCGAGCAGCAAACGAACCGAAATCGGGATTTCTTTCAAGCAATCCCGCAGCAGTTCGTAGGAGACGACGTCACCGCGGTCGGTCAGGTCGCCGCTGATCACCAAAAGATCCGCATCGCCATGACGCCGACTCACCGAATGCATGACCTGCTGAAAACGAGCTGCCGGATCCATCCCCAGTTGCAACTCTCCCTCGGGACGCAAATGCGGATCGGTTACATGAACGAGTTTCAGCATCGAAATATCCCGGGTATATGGCCGGCCGTGTGCATTATTCTCGTCTCGACGGCAATGAAGTCAAACTGTTTCCGGCGTAGTCTCAACGAGCCGTTGGATGATCTTCGGTAATGCGGCGAAGTCGTCGAAGACTAGTGCCGCGCCATTGTCGCGCGGGGTGTCGCCGTGGCCGATTTGACCGATTTGGTCGACTGTCCGACATGTCAGCGTATTCTCATCAATGGTAGAGTTTGTTGATCTCTGACACCGCTTCTGGTTTTGTTACCCGGTGCTTTCCCAATGCAGCATTGGCGGAGCGCAAGACGTAATTTCGAGTTCGGTTCAAAAAGACATTTCGACCGATGGCAGTGCCACGGAATCCGCCAACTACATTGGTAAAGAATTCGCTGCCCGTCCGATTTGATTTCGGTGGGAGAGTGCGCCCGACGATTGATGCCGCCGGGCGCAATTGTGAAAAAAGACTATTCTTTTACCAGCTCGCTGACTTTGGCCGCCATTTCGGCCAGCTTCTCCTGTGGGTCGGCACCTTGAGCGATCGCAGTGAAGCCATCGTTTATCACCTTGCCGATTTCCACCCCGTTGAGGCCAGGCCACTGGAACCATGTCACCGCAAGGGGTAGCTGCTTCACGCTGGTGAACCAGTTCGGATGATCCTTGTAGTAGTCGCCGAGATACTCCGGCTCGAGGGTCTTGGTACTCAGCGGCATATACCCGGTGTTGAGAACCACATGGGTCTGACCCTCGGGACCTGCCACGAACAACAAGTATTTCAATGCTGCCGCCTGAACAGCGGCATCCTCTGTTTCGAGAATGACGCCGGCCATGCCACCGGTCGGCATCGCTGCAGCGCTGCCACCCGCCAGCGGTTGCACCGCGGTGCGGGCTTCAAAGACGTCCTTGGACGATTTTTCAAACCTTCTCACGAACGCTGCTGAGCCGAAGTACAAGCCCATGCGACCACTCAGTAACTGGGCACGCGCGTCGTTTCGGCTCACAGCAGGTTGACCGCCTTCGTCGTGGAAGCGCTTGAACAACGCCATGGCTGCCTGGCCTTCCGGACCATCGAATGCCACTTCGCCGTCTTTCATGAGCTCGCCGCCAAAGTTGAGGACGAGATTCTGGAACATCCAGTCGTCGCGGCCCAATTCGTAGTACATGCCATCGATATCGTCGCCGAGGGCATCAATCGCACCGGCCAGCTCGATGAAGCTGTCCCAGTCTTTTGGTATGTTTTCGGGGTCTCCGCCGGCCCGACGAACCAGGTCGGCATTCACGTAAACAACCGGAGTCGACGAGGTCGCCGGAAAGGAAACCTGGCGACCATCAACCTTCCCGAGCGCCATCTGGTCCTCGCTAAGACCCAGCGCGGCCAGATCTGTGCCCTCGAGCAGGGGCCCCAAATCCACGGCCAGATCACGCAGAACAAGTTGATTGATCAGGTGGTAACCGTTGAAGTAAATGTCCGGCTCCTGCCCCGCAAAGCTTTGACGGATGACAGTTTGGACACCCTCATCGTAGCTCGCCGCGGTGGCGTGGAACTCGATCTTGATGTCCGGATTGGCCGCCATGAAGTCCTTGGCGATGGCTTGGTGCCATGCTTCATGGCCTCCCCACGCGTGCAGGACCTCCACCGTGGTTTGTGCAAAAGCCGTGCCGGTAACAAGTGTCATTCCGGCTGCCAGCGTCAGTAGTCTTGTCTTCATTGTCTTACTCCTCTGTTGCAGGTAATTGCGGCTCTAGCGGCCTGTACCGGCCATGGTGAGACCGCGGATGAATCGTTGTTGGGCCAATAGAAAGATGATCACGAGGGGGGCTACCACCACGACGGCAGCGGCCATCAACGGGCCGACGAGCACACCGCCTTCAGCGCGCAGGGCAAAGAACAACATGCCGTAGGGCGGGGTCATCATCTCAGTGCTGTTGACGACAACCAGCGGCCAGTAGAGGTCGTTCCAGTGGGAGGTGACCGAAAAGATGGAGAACGCGGCAACTGCCGGCCCTGCCGCGGGCAAAACGATCCGCCAGACAATTTCCAGTTCCGAGAAACCGTCAAGCCGCGCCGCATCGATGACGTCGTCCGAATAGGTCTTGAAGAATTGTCGGAACAGGAAGATGGCGAAGACCGAAATGATGAACGGCAACACCAGCGCGGTGTATGTGTCCAGAAGCCTGGCTTTGGCCAGGGCGATGTAGAGCGGCAAAGCGGGGATTTGGATCGGAATGAGGAGACCAAGTATCACCGTGGCGAAGAGGATCGGCCGGCCGGGGAATTTAAGCTTGGCCAGGGCGTAGCCGGCGGGCGCGGCGATCGCCACCTGAATGACAAGAATCGCGATGACCACGACGGCTCCGTTGATCATGAAGCGAAGCAGCGGCACCTCGGTGAATGCCTGCTTGTAGTTGCCGAGCAGGTCCCAACCTTCCGGCCAGAACAAGAGATTGGGATTGAAGACCGCATTGGGCGCCCTGAATGAAGTGACAAACATCCAGAAGAAGGGCAGCAGCAGAATTGCAGCGCCGATCAGCAACACGACATGGCCGGCAATTTCGCCCCAAGGAATGGTCTTTCGGCGCATGTTGATTACCTCCGGTAGCTGACCTGGCGGTCGAAGGCGCGGGCCTGCATGAGAGTGAGAACCAGCGTGATCACGAGGAAGACGACCGCGAGGGCAGATGCTGAACCGATCCGGAAGTAACGGAAGCCCTCTTGAAAAAGCGAATAGAGCAACACTTCGGTCGCCCTGTCCGGCCCACCTTGGGTGATCACGGCGACTGTCTCGAAGACGCGAAAGCCTCGGATGGCCGACAAGACGACGACGAACATGGTCACTGGCCCCAGCATCGGCCAGGTGACGAGGAGGAAACGCTCGAGTCCTTTGCCCGCACCGTCCAAGGCGGCGGCCTCGTAAAGATCGTCGGGAATCGTCGACAGCCCGGCCAGGAAGAGCACCATGTTGAAACCGATCAGCTCCCAGATGCCGATGCCGGCCAAAGTAAAGAGGGCCAGCTTCCCATCGCTGAAAAACGGCAGGCGATCAGCACCAAATAAATGGATGAACTCGTTGGCGATCCCGAAACTGGGGTGGAGCACGAACTGCCAAGCCGTCGCCAGCGCAACCAGCGTACCGGCAACTGGCATAAAGTAAGCCACCCGATAGAAGCGCCTGAAATAGCGGCGTGAGTCGATCAGCAGCGCCGCGCCTAGCCCGCCAAGGACCGCACCAGGAATGACGATCGCTACGTAGATCAGCGTGTTGGTGAGGGAATTCCAGAAATCGCGGTCGGTGAACATGTCGATGTAATTGTCGAACGCGACGAAGTTCATGTTCGGAACACCCAACCGGTAGTCGGTGAAGGAAAAGGCGATCACCAGACCGGCCGGGCCGAGCACGAGAAGGACGATCAGGATCGCCGCAGGCAGCGACAGGGTGATGCCGGCCCGTCTCTGGTCCCTGTCAAGCGCCGCCAATCCCTTAACAGGTGGAGCCGACGGCGCGATGTCGCGATCGGATTTCATCGTGCTAGACCACCACCGCCTCGACGGCGCCCTTCACGCGTTCGCCGTCGTCGTCAAAACACCAGGCATGATCGATATTCGGTGCCAGCCAAATGGGACCGCCCGGCTTGAAGTCATCAAGACGCGGCGCCGGCGTGCGAACCACGATCGGCCTCTCGCCGTCCTGAACCTGAACGTGCATGAGCCCGTCGGAGCCCAGGAGTTCGACACGGACTACCTCGCCCCTGATGTGCTTCGCGGTTTCCTGGGCCTCGACGAGCGTGTCTTCCGGCCGGAAAGCCAGCGTGGTGGCGCCCGGTCCGGATACAGGGGTGCGGATCGGTTGACCATTGAAACTGGCCTCGCCCGCCCCGGTTGGCGAAATCCGCCAGCGGTTGAGGCGGGGATGGGTCAGGAATGCCGCCACGTCGATGTGGTTGGGCTGGCGGAAGACGTCCGCAGGCGTTCCGATCTGCCTGATGCGGCCTTCGAAAATCACGGCGATGCGATCGGACATTGTCATCGCTTCGGTCTGATCGTGGGTGACGAAGATGAAGGTGACGCCAAGCCGACGCTGCAGTGCCGTCAACTCGGTGCGCATATGTGCCCTCAGGTTGGCGTCGAGATTGGCCAGCGGCTCGTCCATCAGGAAGATCTTGGGGTGGTGCACCATGGCGCGACCCAAAGCCACGCGCTGGCGCTGACCGCCGGACAGCTCATCCGGTTTTCGATCCAGCAAAGGCTCGATTTCGAGTATGGCGGCAGTAGACCGAATGTCATTTTCGATCTCGGCGCGAATCCCGCCCTGTCCGGGCAAATAACGACCAATGAGGGGCAGTCGCTGGGCAAACGAAAGGCGCAGCAACTCGAGCGGTGCGGCAAGGTTCCCGTGGGCGGTCAGGTGGGGATAGAGGGCATAGTTCTGAAACACCATCGCCACGCCGCGGCTGCGCGGTGGCAGCTGATCAACCGGTTTGCCATCGATCCGGATCATGCCTTTCTCGGCGCTGGTCAGGCCGGCAATCAGGCGCAATAGAGTGGTTTTCCCGCAGCCCGAGGGGCCAAGCAGCGTCAGAAACTCCCCATCCGCGACACTGAGTTCGACCCCTTGAATGACCCGGTTCTCACCGAACGTCTTCTCGATGCCGATCAACTCGAGATTGGCCCGGTCTGAACGCGGGTCGACCTGTTGGTTCATGTCAATTCTTTCGTTCGTCCGAGTTCAACCGACATGCACGGATCACTGGTTATTCGGGCCGATTTTATTTCCAAGGGACGGTCCTTGGCAAGCCCAGGGCCTGCCGCGAACGGCCAGACGCTTCTGGAGTCGGCGAAGTCGGCGCCTGCCGCGTCCATGCGGTCCGGACACCCGCGAGGTGCCGTACTCTACCGGTTCGAGACGGAACCCCCGACTGCCGAAGCGGCGGCGATCTTCGATGGCCTTTCGAACTTGGTGCTTACACCGCATATCGCCGGGGTCACGCAGGACAGCAACGTCCGGGTCAGCAGGATGATCGCAGATACCATCCTGGACCGCCTCGGAAAATCGTAAGGAGATCACGTGATCGAAGAAATCGACAGGAGGATGGTTTACGACCTGCTGCGAAGCGGTGTCTTCCGTCCCCTGCAAGTAACTTGCAGGCGTGCTGCGGATTTTCGATCAGACGCCCGCCATTACACACATTCCTTGCAACAAGGAGGATGACAACATCGATATTTGTGCCAGCGCTCTTTTTTTCGGTGGCATGAAACCTGCAATCATCATGTAAATCACCGCGCTCGGGGTCGTCGTGAACACGCTTGCCACATTGATCCGGTTTTACCAGTTCCCGTTACTGATGCTCATCAGCCACCGGGGCGAGGTGGGCGAACCGGTGGCCTGCCAAGTCGAGATGGCTCTGCACACCAAGGCAATTCTGAACCAGTTGCGCATTCCCATCTATCACTTCCACGAACCGGGTGATGTCAGGGAGTTGGCGGACATGCTCGCCTAAGCAAAAATGTGCAGCAAACCCGTCGGCATACTGAGCGATGCGGGTTTCTGGAGGGCTGCCGAATGATCCGCTTTGACGTCCTGAAATCACTCGTCCCGGTGATCGGCGACGAGCCGGTTGTCTGCAATATCGGCGCACCCAGCCAGGAGCTGTACGCACTCGACGGCCGGGATACAAACTTACACATGCTCGGGACGATGGGCCTTGCATCATCCATCGGATTCGGGCTCGCCGTTACCCAAGACAAACCTGTGATTTCCATCGACGGTGACGGTTCGGTCCTGACCAACCTCGCCACCCTTGCAACCATCGCCAACAACACTCAGGGCAATTTCATTCTCCTGATCATCGACAACGGTTCCTACGGATCATTCCGGTTTCGACCCCACGGAAGAAGCGCGAACAAATGTCCGACGGACCGACAGGCTACGTCGAATTGCGAGCGAACTCGTCCACGACGAGGAACCCGCCGACGCCATGTCGAAACAGGATGAAACCCTGAGTCATCGCCTGATCGCCGCGGCGCCTTGCGGGGCCTGAGCATGCATCCGGAAATCCTCGTCATCGGCGCCTTGCACCTCGACGTCATTGTTGACGCACCGCATTTTCCGCAACCCGACGAGACTGTTGTCGGAAACTCGGTTTCTTACCGGCTTGGCGGCAAGGGCGGGAACCAGGCACTGGCGGCAGCCAGAATGGGTTCAACAACCGCCTTCGCCGGGCGCATCGGGAGTGATGAATTCGGCGAGAGAATTCGCCGATCGTTCAAGGACTCCGGGGGCGACGACCGGCAGGTCAGGCAAGTTGCCGGGTCCCCGGGCATGAGCGTGGCAATTGTCGATCCCGGCGGATTTTACGGCGCGGTAATCGTCTCGGGAGTCAACAGCGGTATTGATCCTTCCGAGATCACCGACCCTCGATCGCTCTGGGGACTGCTTCTCCAGTGCGAATTTCCGCCGATGGTTAACAGTGCCGCCATCGCCCGAGCACCGAAAGACTGCCGAGGCATTCTCAATGCGGCGCCATACCGCGACCATGCGCTCGCGGATCCGGAAGTGATCGGGCGGGTTGACGTACTGGTCGTCAACCGTGTCGAAGCCGCACAACACGCGGGTCTCGACGAAACGGCCCTCGATGCGGAACGCGCGGCCGTGAGACTGATTGAAAGCGGTCCCGCGAACGTCATCGTTACGCTGGGCCGAGAGGGTCTGCTTGCCCGTACGAAAGACGCGTGCTTTGAACTGCCCGGGATCGACGTTGACGTCGTCTCGACGCACGGTGCCGGAGACACATTCATCGGGGCACTGGCGGCGGAACGGACCAGGACGCCGAGCTTGCGTTCGGCGGCAGATTTCGCTCAGGCCGCCGCCGCCTTGACCATTTCAACCCGGCCCGAGGACAGGGCGAGGCTGGACCGGAAGAAGGTTCTGGATATCCTGAACGAGTCATAGTTCCAGGCCGTAGAACCCGATCGCGGTTCCACCGAACACGCGGGACTTCTCTTCATCTTCCAGTTCCCCGGTAAGTAACCTGGCTGCGGCAAGCCAATCCCCGTATTCGGCACGCAGACGACAGACCGGCCAATCCGAGCCCCACATCACCCGTTCCGCTCCGAATTCCCTCAACACGTGATCGACGTAGGGACGCAGGTCTTCGATCGTCCAGCTTTCGCATGCCTCCGTAGCCAGCCCGGACAGCTTGCAAAAGGCCCCGGTCTCCCTCGCAAGACGGGACATTCCCTGTGCCCAATGGTCGAAGGTTTCCAGGGAATGATCCGCAATCCGCGGTTTCATGCAATGGTCAATGACAACCCTCATGTCCGGATGCCGCTGCAGGAGCGAAAGGAAATTTTCCAGGTGCCGCGGGAATCCGAGGGCGTCGAACGCGATGTCCTCTGCAACGACTGCGCGAAACGCCCACTCGATGTCGATACGCAGCATCCAGTCGGCGTCGTCAAAGTCCTGGATCATTGGCCGAACCCCGACGAATTTCGGGTGGTGTGCAAGCCGCGCGAGAACTTGCCGATCGGAAACGTCCTCGAAGTCGATCCAGCCGACAACTCCAGCGACATGGGACGTCGCATCAGCCAGTCCCAGCAAGTACTCGGTTTCGTAGACCGTTGCCGCCGCCTGGACGAGGACGGTTCGATTGATCCCGTGAGATTCCAGGGCGGGAGCCAGGTGCGACGGGTCATAGGGCCGGGCGAGCACGGGATTGTCCATCGGCATCCATGTGTAGTCGCCACGCGCCGGTTGCCAATAATGATGATGTGCATCGATTGTGGTCATCGCGAATCCATTCAGAACCCATGTGTTGTCATTCGGCCGAAAATCGTGAAAGCTGCAAGTTCGCCTCGCAACTTTTCCCGTGCAACGCATTCTTGGTTTCGCTGCGGGGCTGGCGCGCATCGGTCGCTGGCCACCGACAGAAATCCTGTGCCAGGCAGAAGCCGCACTACTCGCAAGGAAAGATCAGCAACTTGATGTGATAGTGAACCTGTACAGGTGGTCAAGGTTTCCACGCCTCGCCAAGGTCAATCACGGGGCCGCCATCCTCTCGGCGCGAGGAAACCATCCCACGAGGGGATAAGGTGTTTTCGATCTTCGCACCGCGCGCGCGATTGATCCCGAGGGCAAGGCAGGATGTTCAGATGAACCTGGGGTTCCGGCCTGCATCCCGGTAGACCGGCCAGGAGCACGAGCGAGGCGACGTCTCGCTCCGGCCGTCGTTCAGGGCAGCGGAGTTCATCGCATGCAAAGTCCGAGACGCGGGTTTCGGTCAAACCCTAATCCAACTGTCCGCATTTCCGGGTCTGCCTCTCGAATGGACCGGAAAGAACACGGGACAGATCGACTTCAGGATGGGTCGAGGATACGAGACAAAACCGGCCCAACCCAATAGGTGCCCCCGGTCAGATCACTTTCCCACGCGCATCTATCGGGAGCACGGCCAGTTCGTTCCCTTCCCGCCGCAACCAGGCAAAATCGAGCATGTTGGTCACGACACAGATATGATTCGGAATTATTCCGACACGGTCTCCCACACGAGGTCGGTCGTCCGGATCGCACCGGACGACGCCATGCTCCTCATTCAGGCCCGTTATTCGCATCCCCGGGCGCCCGATGATGTACCCGAACCCTTCAAGGCCGAGCAAATCCGAAGTCAGCACCTTGGAGCCGGCGTCGATGATCGCACGGGTTTCGGTCGGGACACTGACGACAGTGGCGGCGACATGCGCCGCGCAATCGTTCCACGCACAGGCTCCCCTCGCGACCAGTGACCGATCGTTGAAGATGTACGTACCGGCACGATATTCGGTAAGCACGCCACCGGTATCTGCGCGCCACATGTCAGGCGACCCGCCCGACGAGACGTCCGCGCACCTGAGGCCATGGGCCTCGATCCCGGCTTTCGCGGCGCGCATGAATTCCGTCACATTTCTCTGACCGGCGATTGCCGGAAGTGTCATCAACCCGCCGAACTTCAGGCCGGGACTTGCCGCGATGGTTCGCGCGAGGCCCGTTGCCGCTTCCGGCGTCCGGGCACCGCAGCGCCTGCCGCCCGTATCGCACTCGACCAGAACATTTACCGGACGAGGCGCATTTTCGAACGCCGCAGTCAACCCTTCGATCACGGTCGTGCTGTCAGCGGTTACGGAAAGGTACTTTACCCGGCCCGCAAGTGCGCGCAACCGGGTGAGTTTCGCCCTCCCGACGATGTTGTAAGTGATGAGGATGTCGTCCATGCCGCCAGCGGCCATCACCTCGGCCTCTCCGATCTTCTGGCAGGTGATGCCGACCGCCCCGGCAGTGACCTGGGCCTTTGCGAAACGGACGCTCTTGTGCGTCTTGACATGTGGACGAAGTTTCAGGCCGTTCCTGTCGCAATGGGCCTGAAACCGGGCGATATTTCTCAGCGCCTTCGCTTCATCGATAACAAGCGCGGGTGTTTCGCATTCAACCGGCTCACAAGCCATGGGGACTCTCCGCCAGTGGCCAGATCTTCCGGCTCAGGTTGCGATAGCCGTTCGTGACCGGGTCGTTCGGATAAAGACCCTCGACGGACGCGTAGAGAATTTCGGACGCGATCCGGGAAAACGCATCGTGGAAGTGATTTGTGGATTTTACCAACAGTATGTCCTTTTCTGTCGGATCGATGCCGAGGTTCAGGAAAACGTCCGGATTGAAGACCTGGCTGCGCACCGTGTTCAGAATCACGTCAATGCCGCCGGCCTCGATCCGGACACTGTTGCCGAGCGGCACGACGCTGTTGCCGAAGCTCTGGACGGCATCGAGCACAATCCGGCGCACTGTGACAGTGGCGTCGACCGGCTCACCGCCGTCCGGCGACATCTTGCCACCGAAACGCAGGCGCAGGCGCGCGCCCTCGTCAGCCGACATGCAGGTGCGCACGGCAATGGGATCCCAGATTGTCGCCACTGCCGCGTTTTCGATTTTGCGCGCCAGCATTTCTCGCAGAATGATCGTGGAGTCACCCGGCACGCCGCCGCCGGGATTATCCCAGACATCGGCAATGACCACGGGGGTCCTCCGCGCTGCCTGCGCCGTGTCAAGCGCTTCGCCCGGGGTCAGGAAATCCAGGCGTGTCCTTCCGCGCATCGCGAACAACTCCATGCCGAGCCTTTCGGCCAGTGCATCACCTTTGCTCTTCGCATCGTTTGTGATCACGATGACCCTTGCGCCGAGATCGGGCACATCGCCAGCCATGAACCCGTGAATGACCGAAACCGACAGAACATCGTCGATACCCTCCAGGGCCTTCAACCGGTCGACAAAACCGCGCATCGGTTCCAGGCTGGTCGGCAGAACCTCGATCATCCGGCAATCGAAACTCGAGATCACCGGCGAGATCCGCCCGGAATCGGTCATGTTGGCCAGGTGGACCAGGTTTTCCGCCGTTTCCACGAAATCGGTGTGTGGAAATTCCTTGAAGACGGTAATCAGGTCCGCGTTTCTCACCCGCCTTTCCGAAAGGTGGCTGTGCGGGTCGAAGGTGACGCCGACGGTCGCCTTCGCACCGACGATACCGCGCACCGCCTCTATCAGCTCCCCCTCGCAATCGAGGCAGTCCCGGGACACCATGGCCCCATGGAGGCCGAGCAGGACGATGTCCACGGGCATCGCCGTGCGAAGCTCTTCCAGAAGCTGGTCGCGAAGAAATTCCCACGCGCGCTGGTTCACGACACCGCCCGGCTCGGCCCAGGCCGCGGTGCCTTCGATCAGCGTCCAGCCCAGTTCATCGGCCCTGGCCCGCGCGACCGGGTAGACCGCGCTGCACAGGGTCGGCGTTGGGGGATGCAGGCCCGGTGGAGCGAAAAAGCTGTCCTCGAAATCGCGCAAATCGGTTCGCAACGGCGAAAACGTATTGGATTCGGTTGCAATTGACCCGAGGAAGACACGTTTTCGCGCCATTACGCCCCTCTTGCCACGATACGCGGAACCGAAGCCAGGAGCCTGCGTGTGTATTCATGTCTGGGCGCGTCGAATATCCTCTGCCTGTCGCCGGTTTCCACGATCTTTCCCCCGACCATGACGGCAACCCGGTCGCTGACGTGGCGTACGACGCCGAGATCATGGCTGATGAACAGCATCGACACCCCGCTGTCTTGCTGAAGTTTCTTTATCAGGTTCAGGACCTGCGCCTGAATCGACACATCAAGCGCGGAGACCGCTTCATCGGCAATGACCAGCCTCGGCGTCAGAATCATCGCCCGCGCGATCCCGATGCGCTGGCGCTGGCCACCGGAAAACTCGTGCGGGTAGCGCCGCATTGCGCCCGGGTCCATTCCTACGAGTTCAAGCATTCCGCCGATCCTTTCCCGCGCTTCCGCCCGATCACGACAGAGCTTGTGTACGAAAAGCGGCTCGGACAGCGTTCGCTCGATGCGCAGGCGCGGGTTGAGCGAGGCGAAGGGATCCTGAAAGATCATCTGGATTTGGCGCCGCAGAGGGCGGAATTCGGCGGATGACACATTCAGGATGTCACGCCCGTCGAAAACGACCGAGCCTCCGGTGGCCTTTTCGAGATGGGTCAGCGTGCGCCCAACCGTTGACTTGCCACAACCGCTTTCGCCGACAAGTCCAAGCACTTCGCCCCTTTTGATATCGAACGATATTCCGTCAACGGCTTTCAGAACGGCCTTCCTGCGCAAGAAACCTTTCCTTCCGATCCGGAACCAGGTCTTCAATCCGCGCACTTCGAGCAAGGGCCGGGTCATGCCGGCACGCCTTGGGGGAAATGGCAGCGTACGAAATGGGCCGGGGCGACGGCCTCGGGGGGCGGGGCACTGGACTTGCACCGGTCCCTCGTCAGAACGCAACGCGGGTGGAACGGACAGCCCGTCAGCGCCTCCCCGATCGTCGGAACCCGGCCCGGAATCGCCCCGAGCCATTCGACTTCGCGATCGACGGGGGGGATCGAGCCAAACAGCCCGTGTGTATAGGGATGGCTCATGTTCGAAAACAATTCATCCGTCGTTGCGCTCTCGACAATCGCGCCGCGATACATCACGGCGACCTTGTGGCAGGTCCGGGCAATCACGCCAAGGTCGTGCGAGATCAGAACAATTGCCGTACCCGTTCGCGTTTGCAGATCGATCATCAGGTCGAGGATGTCTTTCTGCACGGTAACATCAAGCGCCGTCGTCGGCTCGTCCGCGATCAGGAGTTTCGGGTCGCAGGCAAGCGCCATCGCGATCATCACCCGCTGGCGTTGACCACCTGACATCTGGTGCGGGTAGCTGTCCACGCGTCCAGACGGATCGGGGATGCGCACAAGGTCCAGCAACTCCACCGCCCGGTCGCGCGCCTGCTTCCGGGGCAAGACCCGATGCTGGCGCAGGGCCTCCACGATCTGGTCACCGACCCGGTAAACCGGATTCAGGCTGGTCATCGGTTCCTGGAAGATCATCGCCATCCGGTCGCCCATTATGGCGCGGCGCTCTGCCGGAGCAAGCGAAGGCAGATCCAGCCCGTCGAATCGGATCGACCCGCCGGTAACACGCACGACAGAACCCTCGAGAAGCCCCATGACCGCCAGTGCGGTCACGCTCTTGCCGCAACCGCTTTCGCCGACGATGCCGAGCGTTTCGCTCTCTTCGACCAAAAAGGAGACACCCTGCACGACCGGCAGGAGTCCGCCGTCCGCAGCAATGGCGATTTCCAGATCATTTACCTCCAGCAGCGCCATGTCTCACACTCCCGCGATGTCGCCCTTGAACCTGGGATCGAGGCCGTCGCGCAGCGCGTCGCCGACGATGTTCATGGAAAACACGGAAAGGATGATCAGCCCGCCGGGGAAGATCAACAGCCAGGGCGCGCGGGTGACATAGATGCGTTCTTCGCTCAGCATGTTGCCCCAACTCGGCACCTCGGGCGGCAGGCCAAGGCCCAGAAAGTCGAGCGCAGCGGCCTGCAGCTGCGCGAAGGCGAAGATGAAACTCGCCTGCACCAGCAACGGAGAGACGAGGTTGGGTAGAATGTGCCGGAAAAGGATCGAGACATGCCCGACGCCCGTGCAGACCGCGGCATCGATGAAGACTTCCGCCTTCAGTTTCAATGTCATGCCGAACAGGATGCGCGCCGTGGTGGTGGCGTAGACGGCGCCGATCACGATGATCGTGTTAATGACCGAGCGCTCCAATAACGTCATCAGCACCAGCGCCAGGAGCAGCGCCGGAAATGCCATCAGAACATCGACCCCGCGCATCAGCACATGGCCCAGCCGGGTGAAATAGGCGGAAACCATCCCGATCAACCCGCCGCTGGCCAGTGCAAACACCACGCTGCCCAACCCGATCGTTACCGCCATCCGTGCGCCGTGGATGGCGCGGGAGAGCGAATCCCGCCCGAAATGGTCGGTACCGAACAGATAGGGCCATCCGGGTTCGGACAGGCGAATGGCCGGGTCGAATTCCAGCGGATCGAAGGGCGCGAGCACGGGCGCGCCGATCGCGGCCACGCACACGATGGCGAGCCAGACCGAACCGATCGCTGCCAGCCGGCGGCGGCGCAGGCCGGAAACGAGAGAAGTCAATGCGGTCATTTCAGGGACACCCTCGGATCAAGGCGGGCATAGGCGAGATCCACCAGCAGGTTGACGCACATGTAGAAGACAACCACGATCAGGATGACGCCCTGGATAACCGGATAATCGCGACGCAGGATCGACTGCACCATGAGGCGGCCGATCCCGGGCAGGGAAAAGACGGTTTCGGTCACGACCGCTTCGCTGACCAAGGCCGCAAAAGTGAAACCGAAGGCGGCGGCCACGGCGATCAGCGCGTTGCGAAAGATGTGCTTGACGGCGACGCGGGCCGGATGCAGGCCCTTGGCGCGGGCAGTGCGCACGTGATCCTCGCGCGCCACATCGAGCATCGAGGCCCGGATCAGGCGGATGATAAGCGCCGCGTTTGGCGCGGCGAGCGTGAGGCTGGGCAGGACAAGGTAACGCAGATTCGTAACCCCGCCCTCGTCCACGAGCGAAGGGAACCCCGATGAAGGAAACCAGCCCAGGCCGACGGCGAAGATCATGATCATGTAGAGGCCCAGCCAGAAGGTCGGTATCGAGGCAAACAGCATGGCGACGCCGGAAACGAACTGGTCCGCCCATGACCCGTGGCGCATGGCGGCGACGATGCCGATGGGCACGCCGAACAGAACAATCCAGAACATTGTCATGCAGGCCAGAAGGATCGAAGTTTCGGCCCCGTCACCGATCACGGCCAGAACCGGCTCGCGAAAGAATACCGATGTGCCGAGGTCGCCCCTCAGAACGTTTCCCAGCCAAAGCAGGTATTGCTTCCACAGTGGTTCGTCGAGGCCAAGCTCGCGCGCAAGTTCGGCCACGTCCTCGGGCGTCGCCGCATCCCCCAGCAGGATCGAGGCCGGATCGCCCGGGATCAGGTGAACGAACAGAAAGACGAGGATCGAAGCGGCCAGCAGTGTAGGGATCAGGGTCAGGAGCCGGTTCAGGGAATAAACGAGCATGGGCCGCAGTCCCGCATGCAGAAACAGTCCGGCCCCTCCCAGTCCGAGGGGCCGGGCCATTATGCCTTATTTGGAGACATTCCAAAAATGCGGCCAGATCAAGGTCGCCTCGCCGAGCCCGGCCAGATCGGGCGACGCGATATTGTAGGTGTAGATGTCGCCCGTCTTCATCGTCGGCACCTGTTCGTAGATCAGCGCCTGGATTTCCGCCCAGATGGCCTGACGTTCGGACGGATCGGACGATGCGGTGAACGCCGCCTTCAGTGCGGCCTTTTCATCGGTGCTCCACCAGCCCGGATAGTTGTCGTTCATCACCGAGATCAGGATCGGATCTGGCACGAACCCATGATGGGTGAAGAACAGGTCCCACTGGTCGGGCTGCGCGCGCTTCTCGATCAGCGTCGCCCAGTCATACACCTGGAGGTCGACATTGAACCCGGCCTCTGCCAGTTGTCGGGTGTAGACGATCGCCGTGTCGTAGTGGAACGGGTAGTTCGTCGAAACCATGAACTTGATCGGCTCACCGTCATAGCCGGCGTCTTCGGCCATGCTGCGTGCCTTGTCGGCGTCGCCCATGCTGAAATTCCCGGCTCCCGCATCGGTGTACCACACGTTGCCTTCCGGCAGGAAAGAGCCATTTGCGCGCCACAGTCCCTCGGGACCGATGGCGACCTGCAGGGCAGGCGTCTTGTCGAGCGCTGTCTGGATCGCGCGCCGCAAGGCGAAGTTCTCGCTGAGCGGGCCACTCCTGGAGTTCATGAACACCAGCCCGAAGATCGGGCCACCATTGAGGATCGTCACGACCGAAGGGTCGGCCTCGAGAGTGCCATAGAGATCGCCTGGAATGCTCTCGGCGTAATCGTAATCCCCCGCCTTCAGGCCGGACACGCGCGTGCCGACATCCGGAACCGGGATGAAGCGCAGCGCATCGAAATCCGCCACGCGGGCGCCACCATAGCCGTCCGCTGCACCTTCGGGCGATGCATAGCCGTCAAACCGCACCAGCTCCACGTGACGGTTCGGCTCCCATTCGCCAAACCTGTAGGGGCCGGTGCCGATGTAGTTTTCCGGCGCGATCGGTTCCTTGCCCGCGCCTTCCATGACGGAAGCCGGATGGATCGCCGGGCCGCCGTTGATGAAGGCCAGCAGGTTCTTCCAGGGGCCAAAGGGCCCGGAAAGGCTGATGGTCACTTCGTGCGCGCCGGTCGCCTCCACACTGTCGACGTTGTCGAACAGCAGGCCGCCGCGTGATCCATGCGCACCCCAGCGCCTCAAGGAAGCGACGACATCTCTTGCCGTCATTTCCTGTCCGTCGTGGAAAATCACGCCTTCGCGTAACGAGATGACGATGGTCCTGCCGTCATCCGAGATCGCCTCGCCGCTGGCCAGCAGCCCGACCGGCGCATTGGCCGCATTGAACGTGTAAAGCCCCTCGAACATGTGATGGGCGATCGTCGTCGCCAGGTCCGACGTGACCACGTGCTGATCGAGGCTTGGCGGTTCGCCGACGGTTGCATAACGCAACGTCCCGTCCGCGCAGGCCATTCCGGCGAGCACCGTGAAAGCACCCGCGGCAATCGCCGGTTTCAGATAAGTTCTGGGATTCATGATTTCCTCCTCTGCCATGAGCGCATATGCGCAGGTGAAATTATAATTTTCTTACGTTATTGCTCATTTATATGTCAAGTAATTCTTGTTATGACGTAAAAACAATGATATAAAAAGTAATTTACTTACAATTTTGGAGGAAATGTTCAAGATGCCAAAAGACATCCGGCGATTCGGTCTGGCCGAAGACGCTGCCGGCGGAACGAGGCGGCCATTTGCGAAAGCGATACGCGCCGGGGATTTTGTCTATGTGTCGGGCCAGGTTCCGGCGGTGGACGGCGAGATCATCACCGGCGGAATTGTCGAACAGGCCGAGCAGGTCATCAGGAACGTCGTCTCGGTGCTGGATTCCGCGGGCTGCGGGCTGGAACACGTGGTCAAGGTGACCGTCTGGCTGGACGATCCGCGTGACTTCAGCAGCTTCAACGGCATCTTCGAGCGCCATTTCCTTGATCACCCGCCTGCCCGTTCGACCGTTCAGGCTAGACTCATGGTCGATGCCAAGGTTGAAATGGACGTGATTGCCTTTAGACCGGAGCAGGCAGGAACGGGTGGAAGCCATGACCAGGGTCATTGATGTCATATCGCAGATGCGTTCGCTGGACGGATTCTTGCCGAAACGCGAACAATGGGTTGCCGATTTCGTGCTCTCCAACCTGGAGCGCGTGGCCGGGCTGACGCAGAGCGAAATCGCCGAGGCGGCGAATGTCTCGGTGGCGACGGTGAACCGGTTCTGCCAGACGCTTGGGTGCGAGGGCTTCCGCGACTTCAATATCAGGCTGGCGCAGAGCGTGGCGGTCAGCCTGCAATACCTTGGCGGACCGAGCCGCACCAATTCCGAAACCGATCAGCTTGTCACCCAGGTGTTCGGAGCACTCGTGGACGGCCTCAACCTCGCGCGGTCACAGCTGGACAGCGACGCGCTTGAACGGGCCGTCTCGGTCCTGGCGGACGCGAGGCGGCTTTCGTTCATCGGTGTCGGCGGCGGGTCGGCCAATGTGGCGCGTGAAGGCGCCAACAGGTTCTTCCGCCTCGGCATTCCGGCCGAGGCCCATGCCGATGGCTATTTTCAACGAATGCTCGCCTCGACCCTGTCGGCTGGCGATGTCATCATTGCCATATCGGCAAGCGGCCAACCCGCCGAACTTCTGGACAGTGTCGCCATCGCCAGCCAATATGGCGCGAAAACGATCGGCCTGACCAAGACCGGCTCGCCCCTGGCCAAGGCTGCCGACGTTGCCATCGAAATCGATATTCCTGAAGATCAGGATATCTACAAACCTTCGGCTTCCCGGCTGGTCTTCATTGCCATCGTGGATGTTCTTGCCGCCGGAACCGCCCGAAGACGCCCCGAGCGGGTGAAGGAATACCTGCGCCGGATTCGCACGTCCCTGGTATCGCTTTCCGACGACACCGGCCCCAAACCCATCGGCGACTGAAACGATCCGCAAGCCTCGAACATCACCAGCATGCGCGAAACCATGATCAAGCTTTCGTTCGATGCGGGCGTGTCGGAAGGCTCTTCAGGTCCCGGATACCGTCGCGCGGGAGCGTGATCCACTCGGGGGATTTGACAATCTCCTGGTCACGTTTGGCGTGTTGCGGGTCCCGTCGCGCTGGATGTTCATTCTGTCCGGCAAGCCTTTCGAGGGCCAGGGTAAGCTGCTCCTGACGATCGTCGATCTCCGCCCTTGCCGCAACGCCGGTGCCAGTTCGTAAGCCTGTCTGCTAATCATCCCCGCCATATTGGAATCACGGGTCGAATTTGCGGGGAATCCCCTTACCAGCAAAACAACCGGAAGCACTGGAACAAGACGACGCGCGGCACTTTCCTGGACATCGAATTCCGGAAAACTCACCCCTCCTTTGCAGAGATCTTCTCGGGGCTGCGCTTGTAGTGACATGCGAGCCCAGAGACGGAGTGGAGATACAAACGCATCGTGTTCTCGGTCAGGCCGCGAACGGTCATGTCGTTAATCATTCGTTTGCGTAACGGTGTCATGGGTCTTCTCCCTTGAAGTGTGATTGGTCATGGAGGACACCGGCACCTGTAGCGACCAGTGCATCCACGACCGAATGTCACCAAACGAGAGAGAGATGGAAACGCCTCAATGCGCCAAATGAAGACGTTGAAACGCGCGAAAACGGTTGTTCAGGGCGCACAACACAACACCTGCAAGAGCCACCCGCCGCGGAACGCGGCTCAGTTCAAGAGTCTTAATCGAAACGTTTCGATTAGAACATGTTCATGATCTACGCTCCGCTCGATGGCTGGCGTCATGTCAAGGTCACCGACCGCCGCACCCGGCAGGACTTCGCCAGGGTGCTGAAGGATCTTGCCGACGTCCACTTTCCCGGAAAGACCATTGTGCTGGTGATGGACAATCTCAACACACACAAACTGTCGACGCTGTACGACACATTCGAACCGGCGGAGGCATCACGCCTCGCCAGGAGGTTCGAGGTTCACTACACGCCGAAGCACGGCAGCTGGCTCAATATGGCGGAAATCGAGATCAATGTCTTGTCCCTCCAGTGCCTTGACCAAGGCAATTTCGTTCTCCGGAATTTTCTCTTTACCTGCATTGACATGACTATTGGAGGTGGACTCTCCCGCAGCACCGGTTTACAGTCAGCCACGGGTGATTCGCGGCAAGGCGGTATGGATCGAAAGCGTGGTGGATCTTTCCCAAGTGTCATTGGACATGGTGACGAAGGTTGACGAGGCCCGCTTTCGCGCCTTGATGCAGGAGCATCATTTCCTCGGCGACGCCCAGCCGAGAGGCGAGACCATACGCTATGTCGCACACTGTGGGGGACGCTGGCTGGCGCTGGCGATGTTTTCGGCATCCGCGTTGCTCTGCGCGGCGCGCGACGGCTGGATCGGCTGGGAGCGTGGCAGCCAGTTCAGCCGCCTTCACCTTGTCACCAACAATTCGCGGTTCCTGGTTCTGCCCGGCGGGGTGCCGAACCTCGGCTCACGGGTGCTGTCGCTGTGCGCGCGGCGCCTGGTGCGGGACTGGCCGCTCCGCTTCGGCCACGAGGTCCTGCTCCTGGAGACATTCGTGGACCCTGCGCGTCACCGGGGAACGGTCTACCGCGCCGCCAACTGGCTCTGTGTCGGGCACACCCGGGGTTTCGGCCGCCAGGGCAGCGGCTACATCACCCACGACCGGCCCAAGCTTGTCTTTCTCTATCCACTGCGCCGGGATGCGCGCCGCCGGCTGAGGACGGCCCACCTTGATCCCGGCCTGCACAAGGGCGTTCCGAAGATGACACTCACCGCTGCGCAGATGCGCTCCCTTCCCGATTACTTCAAGCAGGTGGAGGACCCGCGGCGCCGGCAGGGGCTGCGGCACAACCTGCCATCGGTGCTCTCCCTCGCCACCGCCGCGACCCTTGCCGGCATGCGCGGCTACAAGGAGATCTCGGAGTGGGTCGAGGACCAGAGCCAGGCGGTTCTGGCGTATTTCAGGCCGCGCTTCGACCAGGGCCGGTACATCCCGCCGAGCAGGACGATCATCCGCGACGTGCTGGTCCGGGTGTGCCCGGACCAGTTCGACGCCGCCCTGCGGCAGTGGAACGAAGACCATGGCGGCCCGGACAGTGCCCTGGCCGTCGACGGCAAGACCATGCGCGGCGCCGTCGATGCCGATGGCGTGCAGACCCATGTCATGGGTGTTGTCGGCCACGACAGCAGGAAATCCTACGCTAAAAAAAAGTCGGAATGAGGCCGGGGGCGGACGACGAGGAGAAACGCACCAACGAAATCGGCACAGTCATCCCCCTGCTCGACATGCTGCCCGACATCAGCGGGCGCACCGTCACCGCCGATGCCATGCTGACGCAGCGGAAACTGGCCACCTACCTCCTCGACCGCGGCGCCGACTATGTCTTCACCGTCAAGGGCAACCAGAAGACCCTGCTCTCCGATATCAGCCTGACGCTCTGCGAGATCATGGCCAGCCGTGCGCCTGACTTCGTCGAGCCCGAGTGCAAGCCCGACCACGGACGCAAGGAGAAACGCTCCATATGGGTCTCCAGTGAATTGAACGACTACGCCGATTTTCCCGGCACAGGCCAGATCTTCGCCGTCCACCGCGAAACCCTCGACATCAAGACCGGGAAAAAGTCAAAGGAGACGGCCTACTGCATCACCAGCCTGACCGAGGACAGGGCAACACCCGAGCGCCTGCTGGCCCTCAATCGCGGGCACTGGGGGATCGAGGCCAACCACCACATCCTCGACATGACCTTCGACGAGGACCGAAGCCGCATCCGCACCGGCCACGGCCCGGCGAACGCCACGCTGCTCCGGCGCTTCGCCATCGGTCTCATCAAGATGTCCAGCGACAATGTCGCCGAGACCACGCGCAGACTGGCCCGAAAACCCAGGCGGGTTCTGGACATGCTGAAATTGACAGGCAACACCCGCCCGCGCACGGCGTTCAGCTGAAGACGCACCACACCCGCGCCTGAGTTGGCAATCCTGCCTCCACCCTCGAAGACGGGGGTGAACAGGTATGTCCGGCAATCGCCAAGTCGCCGAAAACGCCACCGGGAAACAGTCCCGGGCGCGGGATCATGCGTCGCCGGGACGTCACCTCACGTGGGAAAAGGCGCATCGGTGAAATGCGAAAGACAATCGCGTCAAACCCGCGTGCCGGCAAAAAAACAGAACAGATTCACCCTGGTGCCTTGACCGCCGGATCCCGGATCGGGAAACCATGGTCAGCGAAGTCGCCGCATGGCAGGAGCACCGCAACGCTTCCGCGAAACCCGTCAACTGGCGGTTCCGGACCGAGGACGCCCGCATCAAGCTGAAGTCACTGTATCCATCAATTCAATGATGTCAGGATACTAGGACGTTGGCAATTTCGACGGTGGCCGGATGATGACCTGCGATGGTAAAGCCCTACTGCTGCGGGAGGTGGATCGGCTGTTCAACGTCGCCCAACAGAAAACACTCCGTCCCTTCCTCAAAAAGGGCTTTGCGAGCAGCGGTCATCTAGAGCCATGTGTTGGGCCGAGCAAGATCGACCGGCAACGGATCGGCGCTCATCTCGCGGGTCTGGCAGTTAACCTTCTGCCGCTCGTCGGACAGGCTTGTCCGGGAGGCATCTTCGATCTGATCGACAATGCTGTCCTCAGTAACGGCGTTCACAATCGAAACGGTCTTGGGACGCTCTGGAAGGTCTCCTCATTGCGAAATCCATCTCTCCGGGTCGGCGTCAATGATCGTCTCGCTGGCACCGTTCTCGGAAAGCTGCGTCGCGAGAATGAGCGCAAACGTGGTCTTCCCTGCCCCACCGTTGGGGTTTGCGAATGAAATTACAGGCATTTCTGCTCCGCCTTTTTGTTTCGCTGGCATCAGATAGCTATCGGATACTAACAAAATTCGGATGTAGAGGAGGGCCATCAGAGCCTGGTTTAATCTCTTGATTGTTCGGGAAGTGCGAGATTGGGCCGGGTTTCTCAGGGTACCGACGAACATCCACATTCATCGGTTTCGTACAGTCGAGGAAGCGCCGCCAACGCTGGATGAGAACGACCGGGACCCGAAAAGAGTTGCCCCCGGATTCACCGTTCGTATGGCGGAGAATCGGCCTGTCCCGTCACCTGACAAATCTCGTTCCGAAGGATCGACGGCGTGAGCGAGACGACTATGGAACCCCGTTCGAAACGGAGGATTACCCGTCTGCCAGCAACCCTGCGGAGGACAGTTCCTCCCAGACCCCGGGAGGAATTTCCGCCTGGCTCGCCCGAAGGTTGTCCTTCATTTCGTCGACGTTCTGGCCGCCTGGCATGACCGATAGCACGGCCGGTTCCCTGAGCGGAAACTGGAACGCCGCGTCGATCATTCGAACACCATTTCCGGTGCAGATGGCGTCTATCCGGGCGACGCGATCGAGCGTCTCCGCGGGAGCCGGACTATAATCGTAGAACGCGCCTGGGCGTGGGCCCGAGGCAAGTATGCCCGAATTGTACGGGCCACCGATGGTTACGCCGATCCCCCGTTCCCGGCAGAGCGGGATAAAGGTCTTTCCCGCTTCCTGTTCGAGCAACGTGTATCGTCCGGCCAGGAGGAAGATGTCGAAATCGCATCGCTCGGCCAGCCACTGGGCCGGCTCCCATTCGTTGATGCCAGCGCCGAAAGCGCCGATCACGCCTTCATCGCGCAAACGAAGCAACGCCTTGTATCCCCCGTTGACGAATTCCTTCAGCCTTGAATCGACCGCCTGCTGGCTCCCGTGGTTGAACAGGTCGAGATCATGTGCATAGAGAATATCAACCCGGTCCAGTCCCAGCCGTTCAAGCGAGAACTCGAGGGAGCGCAGGACGCCGTCGTAGCCGTAGTCGTAGACCCCTTTCCGGCTTGGCACATCGAACCATTTCCCGATTCCTTCGCGCTTGTCGGGAGTCGTGGCCCTGAGGAGCCGTCCGACCTTGGTGGACAGGACAAATCTGTCACGCGGCCTGTTTCGCAAGAACCGGCCGAGGCGTGTTTCCGACAGGCCAAGTCCGTACAATGGAGCCGTATCAAAGTAACGCACGCCCGCTTCCCAGGCACACTCGAGGATCGAGTCCGCTGTCCGATCGTCTATCGCCTTGTAAAGATTGCCGAACGGTGCGGTCCCGAACCCGAGTTCGGTGAGCGTCAAGCCGCCGTTACCGTGCCGGTCCCAATGCCGTGTGGCCAATTCCATGCTGTTCTCCTTCTGCAAAAGCATGCCAGGACATCATGACTTCATCAAAGAAATCCTCGTTGATTCCTGCAGTTTCCGCTTTCTTGGTGGCAGGTCAAATGTCAAGACACGGCGATTCTTCATGTCGTTTACCAAATCCTCGACTTGTGTGAGCCGTACAGGGACTGTTTCAAGGACATGAATGGCGATTGCAAAAAAAGGTCTGCGTACCGCGTTCAGAAAGTCTCGCCGCAATCCGGGCTTCTGCTCGTCGCAGGAATTTCGGACAACCTATTCCCGTAGCCTGCTGTTGCATGGCGACGATCTCGTCGTCCGTAAACATGCTGACTTGTCGCTGACCTTCACTTCGTAATTTGTTGGGAGTCTCTATCTCCCGTTTCTCGACTTTCCCCTGGACGTCACGGAATACTTCAAGGCCTATGCCCAAAAAGTCCCGAGCAGGAGACGCATTTTCACCCTCTGTTCACGGGGCCTGGGGATTGGAAAGTCAGGCACGTAAGTAGCTGCGCTTGTTGTCTACATTTTTCGCCTCAGTAAATGGAGCAAGCGTTTTTCATTACTCCAATCCAGCGGCGAGTCGTCAAACTCATCGGTCCAATCGGGATCGGCTAGAAAGCGACCGAACGATTCCTCAACCTGCAAATATTCAACATGTCGGTTAACGTGCTCTGCCATGAAATTGACCGGGAATTCTCCTCTTCGATTCCAGAGGAATTTGAGAATAGATTCTGACCGAATGTTCCAGCCAGTCGGGTCGATGAAGCTGAACGTGAATCCATTCCGGCAAACAGCAGCAATGTCGTCTAAGTGATCCTCAAAGGGCTCGTGAAAGACGTTGATCTCAAGACTCCCACGGGCTTCCGCGTACTTGCGAAGTTGAGCGATTGCTGTCGCCCGGCGTTAACAGAAACAAAACCGGATCTTGAGTCCGCCGATACCTTTCTTGCCCAGATCGGTTCTTACGGCTTCCAATGTTCGTACCGCCTGATGGAACGATGCATCGAAATAGTCTTCGTCCGAGACACGCCATGGACCCGCAAACGCGTCAACGAAATCAAAGATCGGTGATCGCCCTTGCAGTATCTTGTAGGCTGCAGTCTGAAGATACTGAGTCAGAAATTGATGCTTTACGTAGGACTGTTCGCGCCCACGGTAAGAGTTCGGTATCATTCGCCAAATAGTCCGCCTATGCCCGTAACGACCGAAGTATTTCACTCGGCACAATTTGCCACGGGAATCCGTTCCACTCTCGGTCTTCGAGAAGACGCCCTCCAGATTTTGGCCGCGGACCGCCCCATTGCTTGAAAAAGAACGCGACACCCTCTTCCCTGCACCGGTCCCTCAGTTCAGTTGCCCATTCGGGAGCCATTCTCCTCGCACGCGGGCCGCTCTCACCGCCAACGATAGCCCAAGCGATATCCGACAGATCGACCTCACCGATTCGTCCAAGCAGCGGCTCAAAGGATATGAAGCGGGCTTCGGAGTTTATTTGCCGCGAGTGCCGGATGCGTCCCTTGTACGCAGCATCCTCCACAGAGGTTCCGAGCCAAATGTGTAAGGGAACGGGAGCACCACCGTATCGCCTCTGTACGTAGTTGCGCATCAACGAACTCCGCTTTGTGAGGACTTGGTAAACGTGCCAGTCAGCCTTCTCCATTGCGTCGAAAACAAGATTTATATGATCACGGTCGACTTTCTTGTGAAACAGATCGCTCATGGAGTTTACAAAAATCATGCGCGGTTTCTTCCAGGAAGCCGGTTTTCCCAACCGCGACGGCCAGAAACGGAGGTCGAAACCCTGCTCATAGGGATGTCCTTTGATGCCACGCCACCGCTCCGCAAAACGTTCTGCGTAGCAATTTGCACAGCCGGGACCAATCTTCGTGCAACCCGTTACCGGATTCCACGTCGCGTCTGTCCATTCAATCCTGGATGCCTGACCCATGCTCGACCCTTTTTTTTTGAACGCATCAATAACCCAGTATCGACCAAAGAACAAACAACGAACGGATGGTGTGCACGCCAAATCAACCCGGCAATTCCGTAAGGTGCGACGCGGAGTTCACAACCCTTGTATCCGTGAGTTTTCGTCGGAGATAACACAAGGGATCCGCATCTATTTTGAAACGGTCGTGGGAAGGAAGCCATGAGGTCAATGATCCGCACAATCAACATTTGGCTTGGGCATGCGTCTGGATCGGAGTCGCCGATCGCCCATAATCTCCGTCACATTGAGAATCGCTGATTTTCGATGGAATTTCTTGAAGGCAATGGCACGTCTTGACCGCGGCCAGACTGCTCGCAGGTAGTCGTGGCGTCGAGTGCTGCGCCATTGAACGCCGTGAAGTGATGGCAACGCCATCGGGCAGCTTGCAGTTGTGCCAATTGCCCCCTCAGGGAATCGCAAAGAGTATCACGGTCGATACTCCGTAGGGGAATTGCCCAATTACCTCGGGTGCGTTCGTTTTTCTCCACAGTTTTGATTTGGGGCTTGCGCGGTGATTCGTTTGCTGTCTTGATTCCTGCGGTGTTTCGCTTCGGCTTTGACGGCTGCGGGATGCGCCGAGAACAAGAAAATCACAGGCAGGAAGACGAGCAGATGACCGACAGGCATGACAAGGGAAAGGATGATGCCCGATACCGGGACGCGGGCATCGCGGAAGCATTGCTGAAGCTTGGGCCGGAGGTGGCCACCACGCATCCGGGTGTATTGACGCACTGCGATGGTGTCTGGGTTCATCATGGCTGCGACGGGCGGGATGTTGAGGTGTCCGGGTTGTTTCGGGTTCGGAACTTGCGGCGTTGCGGGAGCGGATTGCTCTGTTTCAGGCGCCGTTTTCGCTGGCCGGTTCCGCGGGGGAGGACGGGAGTGAGGAGGCTGTGGAGGGATTGGTGCGGAGCGGTGTTTCCGAAGCCCTTGACCGGGATTTCGGTCGCGTTGCGGGTGAGTTGACGCGTGCGCGCCCTGATCTCGACGCGATTGAGTTGCAGCTTCGGGAGAACGCGCTGGCGGGGTCTGCGGCGCTCTACCGGTCGCTTCTGGAAGGCAAGGACGCGGAGCTTCCTGCTCCGGAGTGCCCGAAATGCGGGCGGAGGATGAAGCGGCGGCGCCAGAAGGTCCCGAAGACCTTTTTGACGCGGGTGGGCGAAGTCACCTTGATGAGGAGGTACTATTACTGTCGTCGTTGCGGCGAGAGCAAGGTTCCGCTCGACGACTACCTGGGTCTTGAGGGGACCTCGATGTCGCCGGGCGTTGAGCGGATGATTGCGGAACTGGCGGTTGAGGTTCCCAATCGCAAGTCTGCCCATCTTCTCAATGAGTTGTCGGGCATCTCCGTCGGCTGCACGCGCCTGTGGAGCAAGGTTGTGGAGCTTGGCGGGGACGCTGTGCGTTTCGAGCGCGAGGACGTCGCGCCTGTGGGCGAGGTCCCGGAGCGGATCCATGTATCGATCGACGGCACCGGGGTCCCGATGCGCAAGGAGGTGCTTGAGGGCCGCGCCGGCAAGCAGGAGGACGGCGGCTCGAAGACCCGCGAGGCGAAGCTTCTGCGGTTCTACGAGATGGAACCGGATCCGAAGACCGGCAAGGCTGCGACGGTGCAGGGGAGCATCACACAGTCGGCGGCGATTGACAGTGCCGCGGCCCCTGAATGCGGGATGTCCGCCTTTGAGGCACGCCTTGAGCGCGAGGCGCTGAGGCGCGGGGCGCATGAGGCACGGGAGATCGTGATCGTCTCGGACGCGTCTGCGTGGATCGAGAACACTGCGGACAAGGTCTTCGGCAGTGGCGAGGTGACCTGGATCCTCGACCAGTTCCACGCGCTGGAATACCTGCACGATGCGGTCCGGGCGATCGAGACGGACCCGGTGGCGGAGGAGCGCCTCTACGAGCGGTTGAAGGCGCTGCTCAAGGCCGGCAAGGTCGAACCGGTGATCCGGGAGTTGTCGCCGTACGCGGCAGTGCATGACGCGGTCGCGAAGTGCGTCGGCTATTTCCGCAACAACATCCACAGGATGCGCTACGATGAATACCGTGCGAAGGGCATGCCGGTGGGTTCGGGAGTGATCGAGGGCGGTTGCAAATCGGTGATCTGCGGACGGATGAAGAAGAGTGGTGCGCGCTGGTCATTAACCGGCGCCAACAACATCATGGCGCTGAGGTGCTGCTCACTGAACAATCAGATGACCGACCTGTTCGACTGGCGACGGGCAGCTTGAAACGGGAGAAATGTGAACACACCCAATTACCTCGAGGCCCGAAATGCGTTGAAGGTCATTTCTTGGAACATGCAACATAAGCTGGCTCGTTGGTGATTCCTGCTCGATCTGGACGTCGACTTGGCCCTGCTTCAGGAGGCCTGTGAACCCACTTCGGACGTGGCGAATCGAATCAATGCCAATCCAGCAATCGAGGTCAATCCGGCGCCATGGGAGACCATGATCGTGGGCAAAACGAACAGGTGGAGAACGGCTATCGCCACAGCTGTCAAATCGCATTGAGGTCGAATGGATCGATACGAAATCGTTCGACACAGCCAAGTCCAGGGGACTGGTCGCCAGTTGTTGGTCCGGCACACTTGCCGCCGCATTTGTCACGCCGCCCTCTGGCGAGCCTGTAATCGCTGTCTCGATGTATGCACCTTGGGTGCGAACCCATGCCCGGGCAGGGTGAAATTTCATTTTTTCGGACGGGTCAGCCAACCATGTCAGTTCCGACCTGTCCACATTCATCGCGAGGGAGACCGGGCATCGCGTACTGGCAGCTGGCGACCTGAACAGTAATAGGGGCATCTTGCCGGGAATTGGAGGTGACCTGACAGAGTATTCCGGGACGTTCAGTAGTTTTTTCCGATGAGGGGATTCCCTTCGGAATCGAGTTGTGATTCCAAAGGGCATGGGTGATTCGCAGACAGACGCCAGGACCGACACCGTCATTGAAGCAAGTGCGGAGATTGCCGCGCTTCGGGAGCAGCTCACCCTGGCCCGCGACCGTCTTGCCGAACGGGACCGGCAATTGGCGGAACAGGACCGACAACAGGCGGAATTGGACCAGCAACAGGCGGAATTGGACCGGCAACTGGCCGAACAGGACCGGCAGATTGTAAAGCAGGACCAGCAACTGGCCGAACAGGATCGGCAGATTGCACAGCAGGACCGGCAACTGGCTGAACAGGAGCGACAACTCGCCGAACTTCGGGAGAAGATCACGCTCCTGCTCGACGAGATCCGGGCGCTGAAGAAGCTTCCGAAACGCCCCCGGATGAAGCCGAGCGGCATGGCGTCGTCGAAGGACGAGGACACGGACAATTCGGCATCGGGCTCTTCCGGCTCCGGCCGGTCGGGGAAGGCCGGCACGGAGCGCAGGAAAGGTCGCGGCCCGCGGCGCCGGAATCGGCACCTGCACCGTCGTGACGTGACGGTGGGTCTTGGCGATGTGCCCAAGGGAGCGGTGCACAAGGGTTATCAGGACCACACGGTCCGCGACATCGTGTTCCATGCCGAGGAGGTCACCTACCGCTGCGAGGTCTGGCAGTTCCCCGACGGCTCCCGGCATGTGGCGCCGCTTCCACCGGGGGTGGCGACGGGACGCGAGCAGTACGGTCCCGGCGTCAAGGCTTTGGTCGTCATGCTGTATTACCAGTGCCAGTCGACGATCGGGCGGATCGTGTCGATGCTGAACGACGTGGGCCTGGACATCTCCGCGCGTCAGGTGGGGCGGTTCCTGAATGTGGACACCGGCGGCATCGTCGCGGAGCAACAGGAGGTGCTGAGGGCCGGCATGGAAGCCGCAACCTGGATCAACGTCGACGATACCGGAGCCCGCCACAAGGCCGAGAACGGCTACTGTACGGCGGTTGGCAACGATCTCTTCGCCAATTTCCGCTCCACCGGCTCGAAGAGCCGCCTCGATTTCCTCGAACATCTCTGCGCGGGAGAGGAGGCGTACACCATCAACGACGCCGCACTCGACTACATGCGGACGCGGAAGGTGTCGGGGAAGGTGATCGCGCTTCTCGCCGCCCATGGGCAGCGATGCTTCAGTGGCAGCGATGAGTGGCAGGCCCATCTGGAGGCACTGGGCATCGCCGGGATGAAGGGCCCGGTGACGGTCGCCACGGAGGGCGCGCTCTGGGGAACGATCTGCGCGAGCGGACGCATTGCCGGAACCGTGATCCTGAGCGACGATGCCGGACAGTTCAATGTCGGCGACCTTCACGCCCTGTGCTGGATCCATGCCGAGCGGAATGTCGGCAAGCTGGACGGAAACACCCCGTACCAGCATGAACGGGTCGATGCGGTGCTCGACAGGATGTGGAAGCTCTACCGCAGCCTTTCCCGCTACCGGAAACGCCCCACCCCGCTGCGCAAGTTCGTCATGGAGCAACGGTTCGACCAGCTCTTCGGCACTGTCACCGACTACACCAGCCTCGACCGGCTGCTCGAAAGGTTGAAGGCGAACAAGGACGAGTTACTGCGCGTGCTCGACCATCCGGAGACACCGCTCCACACCAATCAGATCGAGAACGACATCCGGGACTATGTCACCCGGCGCAAGATCTCGTTCGGGACCCGAAGCGATGCCGGGCGGGCAGCACGCGATGCCTATACCGGAGCGAAGAAGACCTGCAAGAAGCTTGGCCTGTCATTCTGGGATTACCTGAGGAACCGTCATGGCGTTGCCGGTGCTCCCGACGTGCCGAGGCTTGCCGACCTCATCATGCAGCGCGCAACAACCTGACACTTCACAACCGAACACGCGGGCCAGCAGTATCGTCCGCCCGAGTTGATCACGGCTGCATGGAGTGCCGGTAAAGGCCTGTCAGGACAGATCCAATTCCCGAAAAGATGCCCCTATTACCCTGAACATCCTGCGCGGCTATGGCGAAGATGGCGACAAGAATTTTGCCGCCCGCAACTAAACCGTGTTCGACCGGATGGAGACAATAGGATTGCCATGTGTCGGGCGGAATTCCCGAACGGCAGGCTGGCCGATCCCTGGCCGGACGAAAGTTCTCAAGACAGGAAGAATGTCCCGACTTTCCGTTCCAATCAGGATGTACCAGAGACGGCGAAGCGCCAGCGTGACTATGTCTTCGCCTCGACGGACCTTAGCGACTCGCTGACGGTGCGGGCCCTCAACGCAGCTGATGAATGGGGGCCAAGCGCCAATTGTCGGAGCGAATTCGAACTCGCACCGGGTGCCTGACGCGGGTGTGAAACGCAAATGCAGTTGCACTCTCACAAAGCCGAAGCTGACGATTGGCACACCGAATGTCATACCCGTAGTTCGTTCGGCCAAAGCCCGCTGGACATGCCGAAAGAAGCGATACGTTCCGTGGTGGCGGTCTTAATGACAATGAGACCTGAGCAACGACTACCGATTGCGCCTGCGCGGCCGGAGAGCAGCGCCTGATCGGGCAGGTACCACATGGCCACCAGATGTCATGACCTTCATTGCCGTGTCGTGCATCGACCGGATCAATGCGCCTTTTGTCCTCGACGAACCGGTCACAGATGGCATCTTCCGCGTCTATGCTGGACAGTTCTCTATCCCGGCCCTGCCACAAGGGCAGAACGGTCAGACAGGCGATTCTACCGGGCCTGAACACACCCGCTGTTCCTTTCCCTTAAGGCTCGG
>OZ219907.1:0-558382 GCA_964291635.2 Paracoccaceae bacterium
AACGATATCGGGTTTACGGCGAAAGCACGCAAGCCAAACCCGAAACGCATGCTACAGGCCTACACGCAATCCGCCGCGTCACTGAATCTCCTTCGTGCGTTCAGTACCGGCGGTTTCGCAGACATACATCGCGTCCACTCCTGGAATCTCGGATTTGCGCTGGGCTCCGGAGCAACCGATCGGTACCGAAGGATCGCCGACAGGATTTCGGACTCTCTCGACTTCATGACCGCGGCCGGTGTTGGCCCCGACAATTCACATGTTCTCAAGACCGTTGAATTCTACACGTCGCATGAGGCGCTGCTCCTCGAATACGAGGAAGCGCTGTGCCGGATCGACAGCACGACGGGTCTTCCTGTCGCGGGGTCGGGGCACCTGATCTGGATTGGAGACCGTACGCGAAGTCCGGAAGGAGCCCACGTTGAGTTTTGTCGTGGCGTACAGAACCCGATCGGCCTGAAATGTGGCCCGTCGATCGAAACCGATTCGCTGATCCGACTGGCTGACATCCTGAATCCGGAAAACGAGCCGGGCCGGCTGACACTGATCGCCCGTTTCGGTGCCGGTGCAGTTGGTGATCACCTGCCGCGCCTCGTTCGCAGGATTCAGTCAGAGGGACGGAACGTGGTCTGGTCATGCGACCCCATGCATGGAAACACGATCAAGGCATCAAACGGTTACAAGACGCGCCCGTTCGAAAGCGTTCTCAGGGAGGTCAGGGAGTTTTTCGCGATCCATCATGCCGAACGCAGCTATCCGGGTGGCGTCCACTTCGAAATGACGGGCAAGGATGTGACCGAATGCACGGGTGGCATGAAGGCCGTTGACGAGATGGATCTTTCGTCCCGTTACCACACGGTATGTGATCCACGCCTCAATGCGTCTCAGGCGCTCGAACTGGCATTCCTGGTTGCTGAAGAACTGGACGCGAGGCAAGGGGCTGCGCTCAAGGCCGGTTGACGCGCAGGTGGTCCAAGGCGCCATCGGCCCCGGCATTCGACTGCCGGCACCAGGTCGGCCATTGAACAGGCGGAGCATCCGGTGCAGCGAATATCGAAATCGCACTTCGTGACCTCCCACCGGTTGAGCCCTTAGGCTGTGGCTTCAAACCAATTCAGGTCGATGACCGGCTTCGCAACGATGTCTGGTCATTCGGGTGCGCTTGACTGGGCCTGGGAAATTCGAAGCGTCAACGGTCGTGGTTTCGACATTCGCTTCCGTCTTCCCGGCCAATGCGAAACGCTCGAAGCAAGCCTTCGACAAGCGATCTCCCGGGTGTGTTCAAGGGGCAGGGTATCGGTTTCCTTGAACATCAGTCATGATCACCGCGATGCCGGTATCCTGTTTGACCGCCTTGAGCTCGACGCCGTTCTCGACGCGACCCGGATGATCGCCGACGCAGCACGCGAACGGGGAATCTCGCTGACTCCGGATTCACCCTCGGGGATTCTCGCCTCGGCGATTGCCGCTCACGGCAGTGGCGAGCGCGAATCCGATCTGCCGGAACTGACGCCGATCCTGGAACGGGAAATCCCCGAGGTCGTGGCGTTGTGGGATGAAGCCAGATTATCGGAAGGAAGATTGATCAGGGAAGTCCTGGACAGCCAGGTCGGATCGATCGCTTCCCTGGTGGAGGATGCGGAGAAAATCGTCATCGAGAGTCAATCCGGTGCTGCGGACAGACTTCGGGATAACGTTGCCAAACTCCTCGACGCGAAAGGTGACCTGGATGAAGTGCGTCTTGCCATGGAACTGGCTCTCCTCGCGGTCAGGTCGGATGTTTCCGAAGAAATCGACCGAATGCGCGCCCATGTCGTATCTGCCCGCCAACTGCTTGAAACCGGCGGTGTCATCGGGCGCAGGTTCGACTTCCTGACTCAGGAATTGAACCGGGAGGCGAACACACTATGTTCGAAGGCGTCTTCGTCGGGGTTGAACGCGGTTGGATTGGAGTTGAAGGTCGTGGTCGATCAGTTGCGAGAGCAGGTCCAGAACGTCGAATGAACATGGTTGACCGAAGGCGAAAGGGGTTGATGCTTGTTCTGTCATCGCCGTCGGGTGCTGGAAAGTCCTCCCTGGCAAGAGAACTTGTCGCGTCAGACCCCGAGTTGGTGTTGTCGGTATCGATGACGACGCGGAACCCGCGGCAGGGTGAAGTCAACGGAAGGGAGTATTTTTTTGTTTCCGACCATCGGTTCGCGAACGAAGTGGCCGCCGGATCGATTCTCGAGCATGCCGTTGTGTTTGGCCACAAGTACGGGACACCGCGAGGTCCGGTCGAGGATGCCCTGAATGCGGGGAGAGACGTCGTGTTTGACGTCGACTGGCAGGGATGCGCGCAGTTGAGGGCGTCGCCCCTCGGCCGACACGTTGTGGCCGTCTTCATTCTGCCGCCCAGCATTGGTGAACTGGAGCAACGATTGATCAGCCGAGGTCAGGACAGCGCGGAAAACGTATCCGGCCGAATGGACCGCGCCATGGAAGAAATCGGGCATTTCCGTGAATATGACTATGTTCTGATCAATGAAGACTTCCGGAAATGTGCAGAATCCATCCGCGGAATTGTGGCTGTCGAGAGAGACCGGTCTGCCAGACGTCCGGATATCGCAGCATTTGTCGAGGACCTGTCCGCGGAATTTGAAAACCGCCGCGGTGCCGAAAGTCCGTAAACATGACCATTTATTCGCTGAACCAGGTGTCGCCGAACCGTCCGGACGATGCGGAATTCTGGGTGGCGCCCGGCGCGCATGTCATTGGAAACGTGTCCATCGGCAGGGCGGTGTCAATTTGGTTTGGAGCAGTCATCAGGGGTGACAACGAGCCTGTCGTGCTGGGTGATGGAACCAATGTTCAGGACAACGCGGTTCTTCACACTGATCCAGGTTTTCCCCTGCAAATCGGTTCTCTGTGCACGATTGGTCACTCGGCGATCGTGCATGGCTGCTCGATCGGGGATCGTTCCCTGGTCGGAATGGGCGCAGTTGTTCTCAATGGCGCCGTGGTCGAGCGGAATTGCCTGGTTGGTGCAAAGGCTCTCGTCCCGGAAGGCGTACGCATTCCGGAATGTTCGCTTGTCCTCGGTGTGCCGGGCAGGGTCGTTCGCCAACTTTCGCCTGACGAGGTTTCCGGCCTCGATCGCGCAGCCCCACCACTATCAGTCAAGATACCCGCACTACAGGAATTCCCTGAATGAATTGGACACGCGCGGGTGAAGGCTCGACATCCGCCCTGCCAGGTGTCTTGATCCCGAATTCGCGGGACCGCTGGAATTGAATCAACTTCTTGTACCTGGAGATCTTGTCCGCCGTCCGGAAAAACCGGAATGGGGGATCGGGCAGGTTCGATCGGTTACGGCTGAATTCATGACGGCGAATTTTGAAGAGACGGGAAAGGCTCCGATCAATTTCGGGCGCGTCGAACTCCGGCTGGTTTGCGAAGCAGAGTGACTCCGAGCCTGGATTCGCGTCGATTCAGGCGTTTTACGCCGTGGCAATTCATTCGACGAAGGGGCCGGGTTTCTGTACCCTACGGCCGTTTTCTGTCATTGCGACCGAGGAGTCGCGCCCAGCCTGCGGTGTTATCGGAAGAAACGACATGGGAACCGGACCGGTGATCCGCAGAATGCCTGGGCAAGCCAGCGCGTTTATTCGGCAGGGAATTCGGGGATGACAGGGCCGGAAAATCCACAACTTGACCGAAGCCAGTTCACGGTGAGGTTGGCCGAGACCGAAGAAGAGGTTCTTGCGTCGCAGCGGCTTCGCTATCGCGTTTTCGTCGAGGAGATGGGCGCGCATGTGGATGCAGCGTCAGCCCGCGCCGGAATCGAGCAGGATGCTTTCGATCCTTTTTTTGATCACCTGATCCTGATCGATGAGCTTGCCGACGGCCCGGACAGGATCGTCGGAACCTACCGATTGCTCATGGGCGGCGTCGCACTGGATGGGCCGGGTTTTTACAGCAGTGACGAATTCGATCTAAGCGCGATCATTCGATCGGGACGCTCCGCGGTCGAGTTGGGTCGATCGTGCATCGATCGTCGCTACAGGGGCAAAGTTGCCATGCTGCACCTTTGGAACGGCATCGCGGACTACGTTTTGAGCCGTGACATCGAGATCATGTTTGGCGTGGCGTCTTTCCCCGGCACGGACCCGGCCCCGTTCGTTGAGGCCGTGTCCTACCTGCAGCATTTCCACCTCGCGCCGGAAGACATTCGTGTCCGTGTCCGCGTGGACCGAGCAACCCGTCTCGATCTTTTGCCTCCGGAATCCCTTGACCTGGACGCCGCGCGCTCCCGATTGCCTCCGCTGATCATGGGGTACATTCGGCTTGGTGGATTTGTCGGAGCAGGGGTCTGCGTCGATGAGGTCTTCAATACTCTCGATGTGTGCGTGATCCTGGACACCGAGAGGATGTCGGAAAAACGCAAGGCATATTTCATTCGGGGCTATGAAAGGTGATTCCCTGGCAAGGAGAACGTCCGATCGTAATCGACAGTCCGACCGCGATGGGTTGGGTTCGCCTTTCGTACAAGGTCCTGGCTGTTCTCATCGTGATTTCGATTCTTTTCCCTCCGTTGCTGGTGGCACGGTTGCTGAATGCGGACACGGTCCGGCTGGCGATCGTCCGGGTTGCCTGCCGGTCAGCACTTGTTGTCCTTGGTCTTTCGGTAAAGACGCGGGGATCTCCTACACCGAAACCGGGGGGGATGGTGGCCAACCATTGCTGCTGGCTTGACGTGATCGTTCTGAATTCGGTCCACGATACCTATTTCGTTTCCAAGGCGGAGGTTCGCAATTGGCCGTTGTGCGGAGTCATCGCACGCGCGGCGGGAACCGTATTCATCCGCCGTCGAATCATGGATGCGTTTTTGCAGAAGATCGAATTCATGGATCGGATCGGGTCCGGCCATCGCCTGCTGTTTTTTCCGGAAGGAACAAGTAGCGACGGCCGACGGGTCCTCAGTTTCCGGCCTACGCTCTTCGCTGCGTATTTCGAAGGCGATTTTCGAAACACCATGTGGATTCAGCCGGTCAGCTTTGTCTACGCGGCGCCGGTGGGGCGCCGCCGCGATTTTTACGGCTGGTGGGGAGACGCGAGTTTCATAAGCCATGCGGCCATGATCATCTCCGCGCCAAACCAGGGAGGCGTCGAAGTCGTGTTCCACGACCCGCTCAAGGTCGGAGACTTTTCCGATCGGAAACGATTGGCCAGGACATGCGAGGAACGTGTACGCTCGGCCGTTCAATTTAACTGAACTGACAGTCCATACGCGGCTTTCCTTCGGACGAACGCACTGCTCGACCGAAGGAGCGACGGACCGGGGAGTGCGCGGTTCGCCTGTTCGAGGAAATTTCACCCCGAATCCGGCTGATCCACAGGTGGTGACGGCCTCGCGGGCACGTGCAGAGGGCAAAGCAACCTGTACCGGTTCACCGAAAGCGCGGCCGGGACGCAGGGTCGGCGGATCCGATCAACCTGTCTTGCCGGTGCGAGGATGCCCTGCGTACCGGGCGCTGTCCCCGAGCTCTTCTTCAATGCGGATGAGCTGATTGTACTTCGCGAGGCGGTCGGTGCGCGACAGCGAGCCCGCCTTGATCTGACCGCAATTGGTCGCAACTGAAAGATCGGAGATTGTCGTGTCTTCTGTTTCGCCCGACCGATGCGACATGACCGAACTGTAGCCGCCCGAACGCGCCTGTTCCATCGTTTCCAGGGTTTCGGTCAGGGTGCCGATCTGGTTGATCTTGATCAGGATCGAGTTCCCGCATCCTTCCGATATGCCGCGCGCGAGGCGGGTCAAGTTGGTCACGAATATGTCGTCCCCGACGAGTTGGCACCTGTCTCCGAGCCTGTTGGTCAGGACGTTCCAACCTTCCCAGTCATCTTCGGACATGCCGTCCTCGATCGATATGATCGGGTAAGCGTCGACAAGTGCGCCGAGAAAGGCGACGTGGTCCTCCGGCGACAGCGTGCGATTCTCGCCGTCGAGTACGTAGTCCCTTCCATCGAAATATTCCGTTGCTGCGCAATCCAGGGCCAGTGCGACGTCTTCGCCGGGCCTGTAGCCCGCGACCTCGATCGCCTTGATGATGAATTCGACGGCCTCGGCGGTCGACGCAAGGTCCGGAGCAAATCCACCTTCGTCCCCGACATTCGTGTTGTGCCCGGCGCGTGCGAGTTCTGCCCTCAGGGCATGGAAGACCTCGGAGCCCGCGCGAACCGCTTCGGAAAAGCTGGCTGCACCGACCGGCATGATCATGAATTCCTGGATGTCGATGCAGTTGTCGGCGTGCTGGCCGCCGTTGATGATGTTCATCAAAGGGGTCGGAAGCACATATGCCGACGTGCCTCCGAGATAACGGTAAAGCGGCTGTCCGGATGCCGATGCCGCGGCCCGTGCCGTCGCGAGTGAAACACCGAGGATTGCGTTGGCCCCCAGCCTCGACTTGTTGGGCGTTCCGTCAAGCCGGCACATCGACCGGTCAATGTCTGCCTGCAAGGCAGCGTCCATGCCGCGAACGATGTCGGCCAGTTCGGTGCAGACCGCGCTGACCGCACCGAGAACGCCCTTCCCGTGGTATCGCCCGGGGTCCCCGTCGCGCAGTTCGACGGCTTCATGGGCGCCTGTTGATGCGCCTGAAGGCACAGCGGCCCTGCCCACGACTCCGCACTCCAGTTCGACATCGACTTCCACGGCCGGATTTCCGCGGCTGTCGAGGATCTCGCGACCAGAAATGTGAAGAATCCTTCTCATTGACAGTTCTGCCTGCAGTTCAATCGGATGAGGCCGGCTTCTTGCGGACCCCGTACAATTCCAGCCTGTGTCCACGAAGCTCGTAGCCGAGGCGGTTAGCGATCTTTTTCTGGAGCTTCTCGATTTCCTCGTCCGTGAATTCGATCACATCTCCGGACTGGAGATCTATGAGATGGTCATGATGATCGCGTTCTGCATCCTCGTAACGTGCTCTTCCTCCCAGGAAGTCGTGCCTGTCCAGAATACCGGCCTCGTCCAGAAGCTTGACCGTTCGGTAAACGGTGGCAATCGAGATTCTCGGGTCGATCCGGGTGGCACGAGCATGCAGTTCTTCAACGTCCGGGTGGCCCTTCGTTTCCTGCAGGACCTGGGCAATGACCCGGCGCGGCCCGGTCATGCGAATACCGCTATCCTCGCATCGTTCGACTATGCCGTCTCGTGCCATGGTAACCTTCCGAAAGCCGCAAAGTACAGGTGCCACCGGACATGGGCAATCTCGAATCCCGTGCAGACCTGACCTCTGCCTGGGTCGAGTTCGGCGAGATCCTGTTTCTAGCACATATGTGACCGCGCAATGCCGGAACAAGGAGAAATTCTCCTCGTCCGACAACGGGCCACGACGGCGGAAGGGTTTTCAACCGGTTTACTTAAGGCGTTACCATGCGTGTGCGTGCTTGTCCGGTAGCCATCGGAAGGAGGACCTTGCGGGCGGAACTCGACGTGGCGGCGGTGGTCATTCGCCGGTGCCCGCGCAATTCCGGAACGCATCTTCGATAGGGTATGGGGCCTGGTCCGTTGTGGCCTCGCGGTCTGCCGACTTCCGCAGGCACCCCGAAATCACCTGGCCCCATGCATGTCATGACTCGGAAAGCGCCGGCCGGCTCAGCCGTCGAAATCCACTTCCTCAACAAGCCTGATCGCCGTCGGGCGGAGCTTGGCGACATCGATAAGGTCAAGCGAATCGGGGTCGAAACTTCCCCAGCTTTCCACGAGGTCGCTCCGCCGGATTCCCGGGGACAAGGGATACTCGTGATTGGTTTCGGCATAGATTTCCTGACCTTCGTCAGATGCCAGGAATTCCATCAACTTGACCGCATTTTCCCTGTTGGGTGCCGCTTTTGTCATTGCCATACCCGAAAGATTGACATGGGTACCCCCTGATTCGAACGTCGGAAAGACGATCCTCACGCTGTTCGCCCAGGCGATCTGTTCCTCGTTCTTCAACATCAGTCCCATGTAGTACGTGTTTCCGATCGAGATGTCGCATTCGCCGGCATGGATCGCCTTGACCTGGGCACGGTCATTCCCCTGGGGTTTTCGGGCCAGGTTGGACTTGATCCCTTCAAGCCAGGCGCGTGCCGCATCTTCGCCGTCGTGAGCGATCAGGGCGGAAACCAGCGCCAGGTTGTACGCATTGGTCCCGGAGCGGATGCAGATCCGGCCCTTCCAATTGTCGGAGGTGAGTTCTTCGTAGGTTGTGACCTCACCATCAGCAACGCGATCTTTCGATGCATAGACAATTCGGGCTCGCGCCGTCAGGCCGAACCAATGGTTGTCCGGATCCCTGAATTCGGACGGTATCGATTCGTTCAGGACATCGGATTCCACCACCTGGGTGACACCGGCCTCGACGATCCCGTTCAGACGCGAGATGTCCACGGTGAGAATGAGGTCGGCCGGAGAGCGGTCACCTTCGGCCTGGAGGCGCTCGATCATTCCCTTGTTCAGAAATGTGACATTGACATCGATCCCGGTATCTTCCGTGAATCGTGCGAACAATGGCTCGACGAGGGGTGGCTGCCTGTACGAGTAGACATTGACTTCTTCGCCGGTTGTCGGACCTGCGAAGGCAGCGACCGCGAGACCCGCAGCCCACAAGGCAGGGTTCATTAACCGTTTTTTCATCTGGATTCTCCTGTTCTGCTTGGATTTGCCGGCTGCACGTGGCGGCATCGAATGCGCATATCTTCAGCCAGCGGACAGGAGCATAATATCTTACTAATTTAGTCAGGTAAAGTGGTCTTTTCGACCTATTCCTCTGATTTGGCTTCGTCCCAGGCGGCGTCGAGTTCTTCGAGACTCGCCGTTTCCAGTGATCGTCCGGACCTTGCGATCTTCAATTCAACCGACCCGAACCTGCGGACGAATTTCGAATTTGCCGACCTGAGAGCCGATTCAGGATCTATTCCCAGATGACGGGCCAACCCGACGAGCGAGAACAGCAGGTCCCCGAATTCTTCCGCTGCACGTGCCGGCGTCCCCCTTGCGTCGGCAAGTTCCGCGGCCTCTTCAGACAGTTTTCCGAGCACGTGCGAAGCGTCAGGCCAGTCAAATCCGACGCGTGATGCCCGGTCCTGGAGCTTTGCCGCGCGCGTCAGCGCTGGCAGCCCCACTGCAATTCCCGAAAGGAACGAGCCGCCGCCCGTCTCGCTCGATGCCCTCTCGGCGGCCTTGGCGTTTTCCCAGTCACGGACCTGGTCGTCAGCGGTCTTGTCGCGGTTCCCGGTGCCGAAAACATGCGGGTGCCGGCGGATCATCTTTTCGCAGGCCGAAAGCACAACCTCCCTGAAGGTGAAATGGCCCAACTCCGCGGCGATCCTGGAATGGTAGACCACCTGCAGCAACAGGTCTCCAAGTTCGCCCTTCAGTTCGGAAATGTCCGCGCGTTCGATAGCGTCGGCAACTTCGTAGGCTTCTTCGATGGTGTACGGTGCAATCGATTGAAACGTCTGTTCGATATCCCACGGGCAGCCTGATTCCGGATCTCTTAATCGAACCATGATTTCTAGGAGCCGGCCGACATATCCGGAGTCTTCACCGACGTCGCCCGCGCTTTCGTCAATAGCCTCGCTGCCGGTCTTGTCGGGGCCGGTGTCAGGTTCGGGCATCACACCACCTTCCCATCCCGGATTGTTCCAAGAGTCATGTCGATTACCGAATCGACCAGATCACGTGAAATTGCCGGAACGGCCGGATGACTTGCCATGGCGCGGGTCCGAACATTCCCAGTATTCCCGAGTGGAACCAGCGTCCCAATCATTGGGTCCGAACATAAAGTTTTTTCAGGCCGTGAAAATGGTAACTATCGGCGTAGGCGGGAGACCCGGACAGTTTCAGATGCGGGTACCGTGCGAACAAGGCCTGGAGCGCGGCCGCCAGTTCCACGCGGGCCAGTTGCGCGCCGAGACAGAAATGGACACCGGCTCCGAACGACAGGTGCCTGTTCCGACGGCGTTCGGGTCGAAAATGGTCCGCATCGGCCCCGAACGCGGCCGGGTCACGATTGGCAGAGGCAAGGAGAAGCGCAACCCGGTCTCCGCCGCGGAACCTTTTTCCGAGAAAGAGCATGTCTTCCTTGGCGTACCGGTCGAACAGGTGCAGGGGAGGGTCATATCGTAGGATTTCCTCGACGGTTCCCGCAATCGTTTTGTCCGAACTGAAATCCGAAGGGGTGCGCGTGCATTCGCTGCAATGCTCCAGGAGCGTTTTCACCCCGTTGCCGATCGTGTGCACTGTCGCTTCGTGGCCGGCGTTGAGCAGAAGGATGCACGTACTCGTGATCTCCCCTGAAGTCAGGCGCCTGCCATCGATCTCCGCCTTTACCAGCCCGGAAATCAGGTCGTCAGCGGGTTGATTTGCCCGTTCGCGCGCCAGGTTTTCGATATATGCGCTGAACTCCGAGGCAGCCTTGTCCGCCTTGACTTCGATCGCCGGGGTGCGCCGTGCCTGGTACATCGCGACCATGTCGTGCGACCAAGCCAGCAACTGGTCAGCCATGCCGTCCGGGACGCCGAGTAATCGGGCGATCACGATGACCGGAATACGGTTTCCGAATGCGGAAAGGATGTCAATCTCACCTTCGCCGAGGTCTGCTGCCATCCTGTCGGCGAGGTCCCTGATCCTTGGCGCGAGGGCGTCGATCTGTCTCGGGGTGAATGCGCGGTGAACGAGGTTTCGAAGTGCCGTATGGCGCGGCGGATCGATCTCCAGCATTGAATCATCTTCAACGGACATGAAAGTACGGAGATGGTCTGGGACGGGCGGCCTGAGCCCTACCGGAATCTCGCGGCCCCAGCGGCGGTCTCGCAACAACCCGTTTACCGCACGATACGAGCTTGCGAAGATCCGATCGTAGTCGTTCCACCAAAAGAAATCGCCCAGAGCGCGCGCGCTGGCGTAAAAAGGGTAAGGGTTCTGGACGAAGTCCTCGGCAAAGGGCGACTGGTCGAGTCGGGGAAAGCTTTCCTGGTTGTGCTGCAAATCTGTCATGCGAAATCCACTCCGAATGGACAGAAGGGTCATTCCTCCGTAGCCAGAGAAAGAGCACGATTGAGATCTTCGATCAACTCTGCGGCAGTCTCGAGACCGACCGACAACCTCAACAGCCCGTCCGGAACGGGAGAATCTTCTCCCTCGATACTCTTTCTGTGTTCGATCAGGCTCTCTGTCCCTCCCAGGGACGTTGCCGGGACGAACAATCGGCATCGCCGTGCGACATTGCGGGCCTGTGCCGCATCTCCCCTTGTCACGATCGACATCATGCCGCCGAATCCACCCGTCATTTGCCGCGCCGCAATCCCGTGCCCGGGGTGGGACGGCAAGCCGGCATAGAGAACGCGGTCAACCTGGGGATGGCGTTCAAGGGCCGTCGCGATGGCCATGGCGGATTCCGAAATGCGCGCAAACCGGACAAACAACGTGCGAAGCCCCCGCATCAGCAGCCAGGCCTCGAATCCCGGCAACGCCGTACCGTGGAACTTGCGGACACACTCGATCTCCTCACGGATTTCGCCTGCTTCCCGAAACGACAGCACACCGGCGGTCACGTCCGAATGACCGTTCAGGTATTTTGTTCCAGAATGAAACACGATGTTTGCGCCAAGATTCAACGCTCTCGTCGTTGGCGGTGGCGCCGTCGTCGAGTCGACCAGGAGCAGTGCGCCAGCCGTTTTCGCGGCATGTGAAGCGGCTTCGATATCGGTAATCCAGCATTCGGGGTTCGAGGGCGTCTCGATCCAGAGCAGCCGCGTTTCGCCGGGACGAAGTGCGTCCAGATAGCATCCGGGTCCGCCCGGATGGAAGCAGTCGGCCCGAATGCGTCCCAAACGGGCGAGGCGGCGGGACCATGCCAGGCCACCATGGTACATGCGGTCGGGAATCACGACATGCGCGCCCATCGGCAAGGCTTCCAGAACCGCGGCAAGCGCGGACATTCCGGAGGTGAACAGGAGCGTGGCTTCCGCTTGTTCCAATGCACGCAAGATGTCTTCGGCTTCCCTTGCCGTCGGACCACCGTCACGCGCATACGTGTAGGGATTACGGGCGTCGTATCGCGCGTCGCGTGCGAAGGTCGACGAGAGGTGTATGGGTGGGACGATCGATCCTGTCGTGGAATCGGGGGCCGTCATGCCACGGGCCGCCGTGGATTCCGGGGAAATCTCCGGCGCCGGCACCTGTCCGGCGTCAATGCCGCTCGGGTTCATGCGTCAGGTTCCCCTGAAGGGTTCCACATACTGAAGCGCCATGTCCCAGGGAAAGAAAATCCAGGTATCCTGGGATACCTCGGTAATGAACGTATCGACCATCGGCCTTCCCTTGGGTTTGGCGTAGATTGTCGCGTAATGCGCATCGGGAAAGTGCTGGCGAACCAGTTCGAGCGTTCTTCCACTGTCAACCAGGTCGTCAATCAGCAGGATGCCGTTTCCGCTCCGCATGAGGCCGGGATCGGGAGATTTCAGGATCACCGCTTCCTGTTGCGCCTGATGGTCATAGGACTTGACGCTGATCGTGTCGACAAGCCTGACGTCGAGTTCGCGCGCAACGATCATGGCCGGGGCCATTCCGCCCCGGGTTACGGCGACGATTGCTTTCCAGGAACCGCCGGCCCCTGGGCCCTGTCCATCCAATCTCCAGGCAAGCGCACGGGCATCGCGGTGAATCTGATCCCAACTGACGTGGAATCCCTTTTCGTGCGGTAGCCTGATCGAATTCATTTGCGCCCGGTCACGACATCTATGTCCGGCGCGTCCTCGGCTTTCATGCCCACGACGTGGTAACCGGCGTCAACGTAGTGATTTTCGCCGGTCACGCCGGAGGCAAGGTCCGAGCAGAGGTACATTCCCGCCCGCCCAACTTCATCAGTCGTTACGTTTCGGCGCAGCGGCGAGTTGAGTTCATTCCATTTCAGGATGTATCGAAAGTCCCCGATCCCGGAAGCGGCGAGTGTCTTGATCGGCCCCGCCGACAAGGCGTTGACACGAATTCCGACTTTTCCGAGATCCGCGGCAAGATACTTCACCGAAGCCTCGAGGCCTGCCTTGGCCACGCCCATGACATTGTAGTGGGGCATGACCATTTCGGCGCCGTAATAGGTCAGCGTCAGCAGGGCGCCGCCGTTTGGCATGAGTTTCTCGGACCTTTGGGCAATTGCCGTGAACGAATAGACCGAAATTTCCATCGTCGTGCGAAAATTCTCGACCGTCGTGTCGACAAATCTTCCCCGGAGTTCGGCCTTGTCCGAATAACCGATTGCATGAACGACAAAATCGAGCGTTCCCCAGGCGTCCTCGATCGTCTTGAACAGGACATCGAGCGATGCGTAATCGGAAACGTCACAATCGACAACCAGATGACTGCCGACGCTATTCGCCAGCGGCTTGACACGTCGCCCGAGGATCTCGCCCTGGTAGGAGAAAGCCAGTTCAGCTCCCTGGGCATGACACGCCCGGGCTATTCCCCACGCGATGGACCTGTCGTTGGCGACGCCCATGATCAGTCCGCGCTTGCCGTGCATGAGACTCCTGGACATTCGAACTCCCGAACCGAAATCTTGACGTGCATTTAAGGCAACCGATTTTCCGGTTCAAGGATTCGGTACGTGCAGGCTATCCCGGGTGATTGTGTTGCCCAGATCTGACGGCACCGCGTCGATGTCCGTCCCCGCGCAGGTCCGGAGGATTTGCCGGATCGAAGGCATTCGGGGTCGGTTCCAACAGGGACCTGACCAATCGATTGCTGAAATAGCACCCTCCGCGAGGCCGCATTCCCTTTGGTTCGTGTTCCGTATATTCGGTTTGTCGACCGGGCAGGGACACGGGAAGTTGACCGTGAAATTTCCGGCACTCCGGTCAATGCGGGGCGGGGTAACCAAGGAACCGGAAGCAAACGTGGGAAGGCCGATGACGGACAGGGGCGGAATATTTGCAAAGGACGACCCTTTCGATCTGCTCGGGGCTTGGCTTGCGGAAGCCCGGGGACAGGAGTTGAATGATCCCGATGCGATTGCAGTCGCGACCGTGGATTCAATGGGATGCCCGAACGTCAGGATGGTTCTGTTGAAAGGGATCGAATCGAACGGCCTCGTGTTCTACACCAACCTGGGAAGCCGGAAGGCGCAGGAGATTGACGGCACCGATTGGGCCGCCCTCGTCATTCACTGGAAATCGATCCGGCGCCAGGTTCGTGCACGTGGAAAGGTCGAGCGCGTTGGTGACGAACAGGCCGACCGGTATTTCGCTACCCGCTCGCCGGCGAGTCGAATCGGCGCCTGGGCGAGCAGGCAATCGAGACCGCTCGAAAGCCGGGCGGAATTGATGACGCGTGCACGCCAACTTCAGCTGGAACTCGGTGAAGACCCGCCACGGCCCGAGTTCTGGGGCGGGTTCAGAATTGTCCCGTTCGAATTCGAATTCTGGTCGAATGGTGCTGATCGGCTGCACGACCGGTTTCGTTGGTCTCGCGCGCCGGACGACCCCGCGTCGCGCTGGTCGATCAAACGGTTGAATCCGTGAATGCATCACCGGCAACCGGACAAACCGTCCCTGCCAAGTTTGCGCTGATCGCATTCCTCGCGCTGCTTGTCCCGGATTTTCGGGAATCGCATGCGGCGGAACCCGCCTGTGACGAGACAAAGGTGCAATTGAGGTGGGCAAACGGACGTTCAAGCTTCAATGTCGAGTTGGCGGATGACGCCGAGTCGAGGGCAAGAGGATTGATGCATCGGGAGTCGCTCGCTCCGTTTTCGGCGATGCTCTTCGTCTATCCGACTCCCCGGAAGGCCCGTTTCTGGATGAAGGACACGCTCATTCCGCTGGATGTCCTGTTCTTTGATCACCGCGGTGTCCTGAAGACGGTGCAAGGGGATGCCCAACCATTCAGCCTCGAAACCTTCGATGGGGGAGACGGCATCCAGTATGTGCTCGAGATCAACGCGGGAATGGCCAGGGAAATGGGCATCCCGGTTGGGTCCGAGCTTCGCCACCCGTCGATAGACTCGCCCGATGCTGTTTGGCCCTGCCAATAATCCGGAGGAGCTGTTGCGGGGCGCGCGGACAATCGGCTTTCGCCGCCGGCCCAATCCGGCTAGAAGGCGTCCGTCGGGGCGTGGCGCAGCCTGGTAGCGCGGCGGTTTTGGGAACCGTAGGTCGCAAGTTCGAATCTTGCCGCCCCGACCACGGGCCGAATACCTTTTAGCCAACCCGCCTTTCTGATCCGGGCGGCGCAGTGTTTACGGTTCCTGTATCTCCATTTCTTCCGGCAGGATTGCCCACGGGACTCCATGCATGTTGCGATCCTGCAAGCTGCCCTGAACACGCCGGCGCGGCAGGCGCACGGTCGCGCAGGGCGGTAGCCTGGTCGATGTGAGGGCTGGATGTAATCGCAGGTGGAGCCTCCTTGACGATCCGCGCTTCCCTGTATCCGCCACCGTCGAGAGAGTGGTCCGCGGGGCATCGGCCTCCGTGTCATTCAGGCTGGCGAAGTACCCGCGCCGGACTCGCCCGTATCGGTCCCAGAGAAAAAAGAAGTCCTGCAACCACGGTCACGGCTGTTCCGCCGAGCACGATCACGCATGCCGACATTGCCTCGAACCTGTACTCGCTCTCCATGACGAACCGCATCACCGCCCATCCCGCGACACTTCCGGAAAGGACGGCAACGACGGCGGCGATCAATCCGCTCATGGTCGACCGAAGGGCAAAACTTCTCAGGATCTGAATTCGCGAAGCGCCAACCGTTCGCAGCACCGCCGCTTCAAAGCTGCGCGCGGCCTCTCCGGCGGTCGCCGCCCCGACAAGAACGATGAAACCGATAACCAGTGTTCCGGATGCCGCATAGGTGACTGCCGCAACCAATCCTGCAAGCAAGCGGGCGATCCGCCTGATCCCGTCCTTCACACCAATGACCGTGACGTTGGGGAATGCGGTCGTAATCGACTCGAAGACGGCGTTTTCGCGGTCGCCGTCGTCATCGACATAGACGGTTCCGATATGCGTATGAGGCGCACCTGCGAGTGCCGAAGGATTGACCGACATGATGAACCCGATCCCCACCGTCGAGAAATCCACTTCCCTCAGGCTCGAGATCGTTGCATCGATGTCCCGCCCCAGGACGTTGATCGTGATGATGTCGCCGATTTCGAGCCCGAGTTCCTGGGCTTCCTCCGCCGAAAAACTGACCTGCGGCGGCCCGTCGTAACCTTCGGGCCACCATTGACCATCGGTCACCACGGTATTCGGCGGGATCGCGTTCGAATAGGTAATCCCGCGGTCACCTCGAAGAACCCAGTGATTTCCGGCAACCTCCGATGCATCTCGACCGTTGATCCGGGTCAGGAATCCGCGAAGCATCGGTGCCGTCTCGATCCTGTCGACCGAGGGGTTTTCGGACATCATCTCGAGGAGGCCCCCGAGCTGATCGTTCTGGATATCGACGAGGAAAAACGATGGGGCAACGTCCGGCAAGTCGTTCTCGATGATCGCGTTCAGGTTGGAGGAAATCTGGCCGATTGCCGCCAGGACGGACAGGCCAAGCCCCAACGACATCACGATGATCCTCGTTTCATTGCTTGGTCCACCGACCGACGCAAGCGCGAGGCGAATCACCGGCCATCCCCGGACCGACTTCCAGCCTGCCGAATGACGGGCGAATCTGCGAAACATGGCGGCGACGACCGACAGGGCTGCAAGCGAGGCCAATACGCCCGCCGCAGTCCAGACGCTGATCGTGGGGACCCCCGAAAGGACGGCGGCTGCCGTGACGAGAGTCAGAACGAGGCAGACCGTAGCGAGAATCGGTTTGACCTGCAGCCGCCGCATGCCATGGCCTTCCCCCCGGCGATAAAGCGCTGCTGCCCGGATTTCGGTGACTCGTGACAGCGGCCACAAGGAAAAGACGGCTGATATCAAGACTCCGTAGAGTGCCGCCTCGAGTATCGGCATGACACGGACACCCGCGAAGTCGATCGGCAACGGAATCCTGTCGACAAGCACCGACTCGAGGGCAACGATCGTGGTCGCCCCCATGGCGACTCCTGCGCAAACTCCGATGACCGTCATCACGCCGATCTGAACTCCGTAAGTGAGCGAGACCGTCCGGCTGCTGGCGCCGAGAGTCTTCAGGGTCGCTATCGTGTTTGTCTTCCCGTCCAGGAAGTTGACGACGGCGGAGGCAATTCCGATGCCTCCGACAGCGAGGCCCGCCAGTCCCGCCAGGACCAGGAACGCGGAAACCCGTTCGACCGTGAACCTCGTCCGGGGATCGGGGTTATTCCGGTCCCGCCATTCCGCTCCCGCGTTCGCGAACTGCGTTCTAGTCTCCGTTCTGACCCGCTCGAGATCGGCCTCTTGAGGCAGCTTCAGCCTGTAGCTTGTATTGAATTGCGACCCGGGACCGAGAAACCCCGAGTCTTCGAGCGTCTCCGTCGGCACGATCACGCGGGGCGCCAGCAGGCCTCCCAGACCGGAGGCATCCGGCTCATCCACGAGGATTGCGGAAACTCGATATTGCCTCGTGCCGAGCCCGACAATGTCGTCTGGCTCCAGGCCGAGACGAATTGCCAACTGTTCCTGGATGACGGCACCAGGAAGGCCTCCTGCCACCGCGAGAGCCTCGGCAAGCGGAATGTCGGGCGACAGCTCGACCGACCCGTACAGTGGATAGTTTCCGTCGACGCCCTTCAGGGAAATCAACGCCCGGTTGACCTTTCCTTCCGAGTCAGCCGCCGCCATGGATCGAAACTGCACGATTTCGGAGACCTCGGCTGAATTGCGACTCATCCAGTCACGTTCGGCTTCGTCTGCAAACCGGTAACTGAACGTGATTTCGGCATCGCCGCCTAGCAGTGTCTTTCCCTGGGTTCGCAGGCCACTTTCGATGGAGTCGCGGACCGTTCCGATGGCGGTGATTGCTCCGACACCGATCGCCAGGCAAGCGAGAAACACGCGGAAACCCCGCGTTCCGGTACGCAACTCGCGCAATGCGAAGGCGACGCCCGGAACGGACTTTGTATTGGGGATCTTCACGACAGGCCGTGCTTTCCGGGTTCGGGACCCGTTGCGGGGAATGTCCCGGACATGGTGCCATCACGCAGTCCGACGATCTGCCGGCAGCGGTCTGCGAGTGCGTGGTCGTGGGTCGCGAGTATCAAGGTGCTCCCGTGCCGGCTGTTCAGCCCGAACAGAAGGTCCATGATGGCGTCTCCGGTCGCGGAATCAAGGTTTCCGGTTGGCTCGTCCGCGAGCAACAGTCTTGGCCTTGGCGCAGATGCCCTGGCGATTGCGACGCGCTGCTGTTCTCCCCCCGACATCTGGAACGGAAAGTGGTGAATCCGGGAATCGAGCCCGACCTCGCGAAGCTCGGATTCTGCGAGGTCAAATGCTTCCCGGCAGCCTGCGAGTTCCAGTGGCGTTGCGACATTTTCGAGTGCCGTCATTGTCGGAATCAGGTGGAAGGACTGAAATACGACACCGACGTTTTCGCGGCGGAATGCGGCCAACTCGTCTTCATTCATGTCGCCGAGGTTTTCCCCGATGACCTCGACCATTCCTTCGGTCGCCCGTTCCAGGCCTCCGAGGAGCATGAGCATCGATGACTTGCCGGAACCGGATGGCCCGACAAGACCAACTGTTGCACCTTCGCCGATTTCAAGGTCGATTCCTTTCAGGATCTCGACGGGACCAGCGTTTCCTGCCAGAGTCAGGCTGACGTTCATCAGGCGAAGAAAAGCGTGGGACATGTCGGCTCGAAGTGGTCAGGGCGCAATGAAGAAAAAGTCCGGGGTCGCGGCCATGGTCAGGACCGCGAGGACCTTCGGGCTGGTGATGGTTCTCGCGACGTTTCTTGATTCGCCGATTCATGCAACAGCTTCGGACGGTGATCAACCTGTGACGATTGCGGCTCTGGGCAACAGTCTTGTCCAGGGATTCGGTCTGCCGCGCGAAAAGGGGTTCACCGTTCAACTTGAAAACTGGCTGCATGAACGGGACGCCAACGCCGTGATTCTGAATGCCGGCGTATCAGGTGATACGACCGCGGGGGGCCTCGCACGCATAGACTGGACGATTGGTTCGGACATTGCCGCCCTGATCGTCGTCCTGGGCGGCAATGACGTGCTCAGGGGTATTGACCCCGTGGTGAGCCGAAAGAATCTTCGGGGGATCCTCGAAGCCGCGTCGGCAAACGGGCTTCCCGTGCTCCTGGTCGGACACGAGGTGCCTGACAATTACGGGCCGGAATACAAGAGGGATTTCGAAGCGATCTATAGCGACCTTGCCGAGGAGTTCGGCACGTTGTTTCACGAACGGTTCTTTGCTGCGCTCGAGGACGGGATGGAACGCCATGAGGCTGCACGGAAATACATGCAGGACGACGGGTTGCATCCGAACGCGGACGGAGTCCGCCTGATCGTCGAGTCAATGGGCCCGCGAGTTCTGGAGCTCGTAAAGATCGCAAGGGCACGTTTGCCCGACTGACGATGACAGTCCGCCAGGGCCGGAGCCCGGACGAGATCAGCGGGAAAACCGCGATCATTGGCCGACAGGCCGGGTGTTCCCCATGACGGACCGATCCACGTGTGATCATTGCTTTGTCGTTCGATTACAGACAGTTCTTTGGCTTCCGCCCGTCGACCCGGCGGGTTCTCGAAACCTTTCGAGCTTCATGCAGAGGGGTATGACCGGAAAACCGAAGCCCATTCCGACGGTCGACGCCAACACCGGAATCCCGCCAAATCGGGGCGCCCTTCCCAGACAGGGAGTCGGAACGTGGCTGCTTGCAATCCTTCGGCGGTTTGTCCGAAACACGCGGATAACCAGGCGGTCACGGATTCGGTTCGGCATCCTCGACCGAACGAAGGGCCGGCAGATTCGGGGAGGAAAACAGGTATGGCACAGGGAACAGTTCGCAGGCTGGTTGCGGAGGCGCTCGGTACCGCGTTCCTGCTCGCGACTGTGGTCGGCTCGGGCATCATGGCTGAAACCCTTGCCGAAGGAAACACCGCCCTGGCTCTCCTCGCAAACTCGATCGCGACCGGTGCGATTCTTGTCGTGCTCATTCTTGCCCTTGGTCCGGTATCGGGCGCTCACTTCAATCCGGCCGTGACTCTTTGTTTCTTGATACGGCGAGAAATCAGCACATATCATGCGATCCTGTACTGGTTGGTCCAGATCACGGCCGGCATGGTCGGTGTCATGGTGGCGCATGTGATGTTCTCGGAACCGATGTTTTCGGCTTCGACCACCGCAAGAACCGGCATCCACCAGTGGACAGGGGAATTCGTCGCGACGTTCGGCCTGGTAGCCGCGATTCTCGGGACGATTCGTTTACAGCCGCGGGCGACTCCCTGGGCCGTAGGCTTGGTCATCATGGCGGGCTACTGGTATACGTCGTCGACGTCGTTCGCGAATCCGGCGGTCACGATCGCCCGCGGATTCACTGACACTTTTTCCGGGATCGTTCCGCTGCATGTTCCGGCATTCGTGCTTGCCCAACTCGTGGCGGCGGTCGTGGCGACCCTGGTTTTCGCCTGGCTGTTGGCCGAGGGCGACGAATGAAAGGCCCGGGCAGATTCGTGAAGTCCTTGTCCCGGGGTCTCGGCTGCCGGGGACCTGGCCGTGCCTGCACGGGGCGATGGACTCGCCGATCGGGAGGGTGGCGGGTTGCGATCGACCGATCCAAGTCCCGCCACACACTATCCAGCCTTCTCTTCCAGCTGTTTGCCGCGGCGCCTTCCTGGACGGCGGCCGCACACACACGGCTGGAAAGACCGGTACATTCAACACGATGGCGGAAAACAGCCCGATCGTCGCGGTGCGCGCTCGATGACGGATTCTAGGGCAACGGTGATTGCGGGAGGGAAATTGTCTGGCCGGGCCGCATTTTTTCTTGACGCGCATGATTCCGTCGTACAGATTGTCCATCTGTCTTATCGTTACACCAGATGTTGCGCATGCAACTACAGACTGTGCGCGGGGGGCGCGAAGCTACTGATTGTTCGATAAAAAACAAAGACAAGCGGCCTGTATGGTTCGCAAATCACCGAGGCATTCATGAAAATCAAACGACGCTTCACGCCGAAAGGCAAAGGCGCATACTCAGGAATCAAGTTTCGCGAGACCGTGTCGGAGATTCGCAACACGGATGGTTCGATCGTCTTCTCGCTCGACGAGGTCGAAGTTCCCGAGGACTTTTCTCAGGTCGCGGCAGATGTGATTGCACAGAAATACTTCCGCAAGTCACGGATCGCGAAAGATTTCGATCGGGTTCCGGAACCGGGGGTTCCTGAATTCCTGTGGCGGTCGGTGCCGGCCGCATCGGCCAAGAACGGGAACTCGAACCGGCACAATTCCGACAGGGAAACCTCTGAGGACTATCAGGGAGAGACGTCCGCCAAGCAGGTGTTCGACCGGATGGCGGGTGCCTGGACGTACTGGGGCTGGAAAGGAGGCATGTTTGACTCCGAAGAGGATGCCCAGGCGTTTCGGGACGAGATGAGATTCATGCTCGCCCGCCAGATGGCCGCTCCGAACTCACCGCAGTGGTTCAATACCGGCCTGCACTGGGCGTACGGAATCGATGGCCCCGGCCAGGGGCACTACTATGTCGACCCCGCTACCGAAGAACTGACGCAGTCGGCGAGTGCCTACGAGCATCCCCAGCCTCATGCGTGCTTCATTCAGTCGGTCGGTGACGATCTGGTCAATGAGGGCGGCATCATGGACCTTTGGGTCCGGGAAGCTCGACTGTTCAAGTACGGATCCGGTACCGGGACGAATTTCTCTTCCCTCCGGGCAGAGAACGAACCCCTTTCAGGGGGTGGGAAGTCGTCAGGTCTCATGTCCTTCCTCAAGATCGGCGACCGTGCAGCCGGGGCCATCAAGTCCGGCGGTACGACCAGGCGCGCCGCCAAGATGGTTATCTGTGACGTGGACCATCCGGACATCGAGGACTTTATCAACTGGAAAGTCATTGAAGAGCAGAAGGTCGCATCGATGGTCGCGGGATCAAGAATCCACGAGCGGGAGCTCAACGGGATCTTTTCCGCCGTGCGGTCATGGGATGGCCGGGAAGAAGATGCTGTCGATCCCGTCGTCAATTCATCCCTTCGGAAAGCCATCCGCTCGGCGAAACGGGCTTGCGTGCCGGAGTCCTACATCAACCGCGTTCTGCAATATGCGCGTCAAGGGTACGCGGGAATCGAGTTTCCGGTCTATGAGACCGACTGGGACTCCGAGGCTTATGTAACGGTTTCCGGTCAGAACTCGAACAATTCCGTGCGCGTGACCGACGCCTTCATGGAGGCGCTAAAGGACGATGGCGACTGGGAGCTTTCGCGGCGTACGGACGGAACAATCGCCCGCAAGGTCAAGGCACGCGTGCTTTGGGAGCAGATTGGCCACGCTGCGTGGGCATGCGCCGATCCCGGCGTCCAGTTCCACGACACGATAAACGGGTGGCACACCTGTCCGGCGGACGGAGACATCAAGGCTTCCAATCCCTGCTCGGAGTACATGTTTCTCGATGATACGGCCTGCAACCTCGCCAGCCTCAATCTCCTCCGTTTCCTGAAAGACGGAGAATTCCAGATTGACGATTATGCACACGCGATCCGTTTGTGGACGATCGCGCTCGAAATTTCGGTCATGATGGCCCAGTTTCCGAGCAGGCGGATCGCCGAACTGTCGTTTCGGTTCCGGACCCTGGGCCTCGGATACGCCAACATCGGCGGCCTGTTCATGACATTGGGCCTCGGCTACGATTCCGCCGAAGCCCGTTCGCTTTGTGGCGCGTTGACCTCCATTCTTTCGGGTGTTGCGTACAGGACATCGGCCGAAATCGCGGCGGAACTCGGTCCGTTCCCCGGATATGCAGCCAATGCCGAACACATGATGCGCGTGATGAGAAATCACCAGCGCGCGGCGCGGTGCGAATCCATGGGTTACGAACAACTGGGCGTTGCACCGGTTCCGCTGGACCATGCCAATTGCCCCGACGGGGAGGTTTCGAGGTTCGCGGAGTCCTGCTGGGGCGAAGCGATTGCTCTTGGCGAGCAGCATGGTTTCAGGAATGCCCAGGTAAGCGTGATTGCTCCGACAGGGACGATCGGCCTGGTCATGGATTGCGATACGACGGGAATCGAACCTGACTTTTCGCTGGTCAAGTTCAAGAAACTCGCGGGCGGAGGATACTTCAAGATCATCAACAAGTCGGTTCCTGCCGCGCTGAAGGAGCTCGGCTATGGGGCCTCGGAAATCGAGAGAATCGTCCGATACGCCGTTGGCGCCTGCACCCTTCGTGGCGCGCCGGAAATCAACCACGAGACCCTCGCCGAACACGGGTTCGGCAAGCGGAAAATCGACAGGCTGGAACTCGCGATCCCGTCGGCGTTCGACATCCGCTTCGTGTTCAACCCGACGAGCCTGGGGACCGAGTTCTGCCGTGACACCCTTGGAATTCCCGAAGGACGACTCGCCGACCCGGCGTTCGACCTGTTGAGTCACCTCGGGTTCACCAGGGCACAGATCGAAGCGGCCAACTGTTTCGCATGCGGGACGATGACGCTTGAAGGAGCGCCTGGCCTCGCCGAGGAACACTACCACGTTTTCGATTGCGCCAACCCGTGCGGACGAACTGGCACGCGCAGCCTGTCGGTCTCGAGCCACCTGTCCATGATGGCCGCGGCACAGAGTTTCATTTCCGGGGCGATTTCCAAGACGGTCAATATGCCGAACAACGCGACCACACGCGATTGCCTCGAGGCCTACGAACGAAGCTGGAGACTGGGGATCAAGGCAACGGCGTTGTACCGCGACGGCTCCAAGCTCTCGCAGCCATTGTCGTCAGCGATCGTTGCCGACGGGGAATCGGACCTGGCCGATGGTCCGGACGATGCGCTTGAAGCGGTCACCACGCATTCCATCGCGGAACGCATTGTCGAAAAGGTGATCCACCACGAGCGCAGACGCCTGCCGGGTCGGCGCAAGGGGTACACGCAAAAGGCGACGGTCGGCGGCCACAAGGTCTACCTGAGGACGGGTGAATATCCGAACGGCACCCTCGGCGAGATCTTCATTGACATGCACAAGGAAGGGGCCGGGTTCCGGGCGATGATGAACAACTTCGCCATCGCCATATCGGTGGGCCTGCAGTACGGCGTGCCGCTGGAGGAATTCGTCGAGGCCTTCACGTTTACCCGCTTCGAACCGGCCGGACTGGTTCACGGAAACGACAACATCATGAATGCCACTTCGGTTCTCGATTACATCTTCCGCGAACTGGCGGTCTCGTACCTCGACCGGACGGACCTTGCGCACATCAAGCCCAAGGGGACAAGCTTCGATGATCTCGGCGACGGGGTTGTCGAGAACAGTGAGAACTGGCTGCGCGGGGCGAGCAGGGGCTCGCCATCCCATTCCATCGAACTGATCCGCCAGCTGTCCTCGACGGGTTACCTGCGCAAGAGATTGCCGACGGTCGAGGCGGGGGTGAGCGAAGAGAGCGAAGTCGTGCCCGACAACCGTGCCGGTAACGGCGCAGTGGCGGCAACGCCGGAGACGGGGGAGCTTCGCGCTCGGGAGCTTGCGCGGATTCAGGGTTTCGAGGGTGATGCTTGCGGCGAATGCGGCAACTATTCGCTGGTACGCAACGGCACGTGCCTCAAGTGCAACACCTGCGGCGCCACCAGCGGCTGCAGCTAGGTCCGGGAAGGCGGTCTCGACCGGGGAACTGGTTGTTCCGAACGGGACGGGTCGGTCAGGCAGACCACCGCATCTGGCCTCAACGCCACTCCCTGACCGTTGTGAATGACGGTGCCTGCCTGCAGGTGCGGGCATTCGATCAGGTTTCGGGCGAGGATGGCAAAGGCCGCTGCCACCGTTCGGTTGAATGGCGGCGAGAATCAATTGTTGCATGTCCAGCCATAATCTGTGCAGGGAACGCGCGTGCGCCGGTTTCTTCCGTGCGCCGAGCACGCGGGGTTACGAACGGAAATCCAGATGAGCCGAAGCGAGCCGGTTTTGCCTGACGGGCCCGATGCCACGCGGCACGTAGCGCGGGTCAAGGCGACAGCGGCCCGCGTTCTCCGAATGGAGGGCGAAGCCGTCCTCGGACTTGCGGACAAGGTGCCGGACTCGCTGGCGGCGGCGGTGGAGTTGATCCTCAACCAACCTGGACGCGTCATTGTCAGCGGCATGGGCAAGTCAGGCCATGTTGGGCGAAAGATCGCCTCCACCCTGGCAAGCACCGGAACTCCTGCCCAGTTTGTCCATCCTGCCGAGGCATCCCACGGTGATCTCGGGATGATCACCGGCGGTGATTCGTGTCTGCTGCTTTCGAATTCCGGAGACACCGGAGAAATCGGGGATATCGTCAATTACAGCCGCAGGTTTTCCGTCCCACTTGTGGCAATGACACAGAATACGGACAGCATGCTGGCAAAGGCGGCCGATGTTGTCCTTTTGCTTCCGGAAGCCATCGAAGCCTGTGCGATCGGACTGGCCCCGACGACATCGACAACATGTGCACTTGCGCTTGGCGACGCGCTTGCCGTGACCCTGATGGAGTTCCGCGGATTCAGGGCGGACAGGTTCCAGGATCTGCACCCGGGCGGGCGGCTTGGCGCCCAGTTGCTCCGGGCCAGGGATATCATGCACCGCGGGGATGAGCTCCCGGTTGTTCGGGGTTCCAGCCCGATGGATGAAGTCCTGGTCGAAATGACGGCGAAGGGGTTCGGGACCGCACTGGTGGTCGATGGAGACACGGCTGTCGGCGTCATTACGGATGGCGATATTCGGCGAAACCTTGAAGATCTGCTCGAGCATATGGCCCTGGATGTTGCCACACGATCTCCGCTTTCGATCGACGAGGATACGCTTGTCTCCGAGGCACTCGGCGTCATGAACGAAAACGGGATTACGTCACTTTGCGTTACCGATGGTGATGGCCGGCTCGTCGGATTGGTGCATGTCCACGACTGCCTGCGCGCGGGAGTCCGGTGAAGGCGGTCATCGTCATTCCGGCCCGGTATGGCTCGACGCGGTTTCCGGGCAAGGCCCTTGCCGAGATCAGGGGATTTGACGGAACCGCCAAGTCACTGATCCGACGGAGCTGGGAGACGGCATGCAAGGTGAACTTCGTCGATGCCGTGCATGTCGCGACGGATGATCGGCGGATCCGGGATCACGCCGAGCACTTCGGTGCGCAGGTCCTGATGACGTCGTCGGAATGCCGGAACGGAACCGAGCGCTGCGCTGAAGCGCTGGAGAGTCTGGATGCCGGCATTGACGTCGTGGTCAACCTGCAGGGAGACGCGCCGTTAATCCCGCCCGCCTTTGTCGAACAGCTGATCTATGCACTCTCGTCCGACACGTCTGTCGGGGTCGCAACACCGGTATTGCGTTGCGATTCCCATGCATTGGGCAAATTCGTCCGGGATCGGCAGGAGAACCGGGTCGGGGCCACGACGGTCGTTTTCGACGCGGATTGGCGGGCGCTTTACTTTTCAAAGGAAATCATTCCCTATGTCGGGCGCGATCAAGTGACGGAGATGGCCGGAGACATTTTCCATCACATCGGGGTTTACGCCTATCGACGAGCGTCCCTGGAGGCCTATGCGCAATGGCCAGAAGGCAGGCTCGAAACCCGGGAAGGGCTGGAGCAGTTGAGGTATCTGGAAAACGGTGAACCGATCCTCTGTGTTGAGGTCGATGCCCGCGGCCGGGAGATTCAGGAGTTGAACAATCCGGTCGATGTCGGTCGTATAGAGGCGATTCTCCGCGCGGAGAGGCACAGGTGACCGCCTTGTCCGACGGGGCGACCAGCCGGTCCGTTGCCGTCAACGATGTCGTCTTCGACAACGGGGGCGCACTGTCCCTGATCGCGGGGCCATGCCAACTGGAATCGCTTGACCACGCGCGAATGATGGCTGAACGGCTAATGGGCACCTGTTCCGGTGCAGGGGTCGGGTACGTGTTCAAGGCCAGTTTCGACAAGGCCAACCGGAGTAGTATTTCAGGAATGAGGGGACCCGGTATGGCTGCCGGGCTGGAAATCCTGGCGCGTGTCCGGGAGGAATTCGGGTGTCCGGTACTGACGGATGTCCACGATGCCTCACAGTGCGCTGCCGTGGCCGAAGTGGTCGATGTGCTGCAGATCCCGGCCTTCCTCTGCCGTCAAACCGATCTCTTGCTGGCCGCCGGACGCACCGGAACGGCGATCAACGTCAAGAAGGGACAGTTTCTCGCACCCTGGGACATGGGAAATGTCGTCGACAAACTGACGAGCACCGGAAACGAACGCATTCTGCTGTGCGAACGGGGAGCGAGCTTCGGCTACAACATGCTCGTGTCGGACATGCGGTCATTGCCGATTCTGCGGAGGACGGGTTTCCCGGTCGTGTTTGATGCAACTCATTCTGTCCAGCTTCCCGGAGGACTGGGAAGTTCCTCGGGCGGTCAGCGCGAGTTTGTCGCACCACTCGCCCGGGCCGCGGTCGCAGCCGGGTGTGCTGCCCTGTTCATTGAATGCCACCAGGATCCAGACACGGCGCCGTCCGACGGGCCCAACATGATTCCACTTTCAGAACTCCCGGGACTGCTTCGGGATCTGGTTGAAATCGACCGAATCGTGAAATCCTGAATGCGAACAATCGGCAAGGCTCATGGCGCTGTTCCTTGCTGCGCGGCAGTCGGGTGAAGCCGGAACTCGGGGTTGCAGCAAACCCTCGACGTTTAACGACTTGGCAGGCCATCGTTTTCGGTGAACTTCTGCATACGTTTCCGCTTTTCGCAGCATGTGTGAACCGCCGACGCCTGATCGATTCACTTTACTCAAGTCGAGGAGAAACAACGGCAGAACATCAATCTCGAACGGGGTCGCGGAAAAAATGCGCCATCAACGGCATGAGTTGATCATGGTTTGGGCAAGCACGAATTGCCAGGTTTCCAATGCACGCCGATGTACTATCGATGCCGCCTATCCGGCTCTTCCGGCTCTTCACGTCTTCGGAGCTGTGACCGTCCGAACCACGGTACTTTTGCGAAAGTGCTAACGCAGCGAAGGGGTGGGTTATTCGGAAAGGAAAGGGCAGCCAGTACGAAAGAACCGGAAAACAAACAATGTACGGCAATTACCCGTACACTTGACCTGTGCTCCGATATGCCATACATACAGCATGCGAACGATTTCAATGTGATTGGCAGTGTGAAAGAGACAAAATGCAGGCCTCGGAAGTTAACACAACCGTTATTGACGAGCGGAAAAGTGCCCGCTTGGAGGCACGCACACAACCGTCGGTGAAGGAAATGATAAGTCATGCGGCCACGTTGAGAGGTGTCGAGGTCAGTACCTTCGTCGTCAGTGCTGCTTTTAAGGCGGCACAAGAGACAATCGAAGCGCATGAGGTGACGACCTTGGATAGCGAGGCCAGCAGAGCGGCGTTCTTCGATGCGCTCGAAAACCCTCCAGAACCGAATGAGAGACTGCTAGAGGCATTTGCCCTGCGCGAAAAGCTCGTCTCGAATGCCGACTGATGCCACGGTCGACGCGCAGTTCACCATTGAGCCGTTCGATCCGAAGTTGCAGGAACGGACGGCTTTTTCGTGCGGCGTCACCCAAATCGACAATTACCTGAAGCTAACAGCCAAGAAAGGGACCAAGGCGGACATGGTCCGAATTTGGGTTGCGTTCGACGACGCCAACTGCATTCTCGGGTTTTATGGCATCAATATGCATTCCGTCCTGGCCGGCGAGATGCCCGAAAATCTGGCCAAAAAGGCCCTTCGGCATGGCGTGATCCCCGCTGCTTTCATCTCGATGATCGGCGTCGATCATTCCATGCAAGGGCAGGGGCTTGGCAGTGCTTTGCTGGCAGATGCTCTCAACCGGATCGGTCGCGTTTCCGATGAAATCGGCACATGTGCAGTGCTGCTTGACGTTTTCGACTGTGGCGATCCTGAATTGGTTGTTCGGCGAAAGACATACTACGAGTCCTTTGGTTTCACGCCGTTGCCAGATAAAACGCTCAGGCTTTTCATGCCGATCGCGACTGTGCGTGTACTCTTCGGTTCAGCGGTTTGACTCAATTTCTTGATCCCTCATTTCCAGAATGTGCTGACGATTTTGGACTTGCGGTAGCGGCGGGGCAGTCGCGGGTGTGTTCACATTTCTCCCGCTTCAAGCTGCCCGCCGCCAGTCGAACAGGTCGGTCATCTGATTGTTCAGTGAGCAGCACCTCAGCGCCATGATGTTGTTGGCGCCGGTTAACGACCAGCGCGCACCACTCTTCTTCATCCGTCCGCAGATCACCGATTTGCAGCCGCCCTCGATCACTCCCGAACCCACCGGCATGCCCTTCGCACGGTATTCATCGTAGCGCATCCTGTGGATGTTGTTGCGGAAATAGCCGATGCACTTCGCGACCGCATCATGCACTGCCGCGTACGGCGACAACTCCCGGATCACCGGTTCGACCTTGCCGGCCTTGAGCAGCGCCTTCAACCGCTCGTAGAGGCGCTCCTCCGCCACCGGGTCCGTCTCGACCGCCCGGACCGCATCGTGCAGGTATTCCAGCGCGTGGAACTGGTCGAGGATCCAGGTCACCTCGCCACTGCCGAAGACCTTGTCCGCAGTGTTCTCGATCCATGCAGACGCGTCCGAGACGATCACGATCTCCCGTGCCTCATGCGCCCCGCGCCTCAGCGCCTCGCGCTCAAGGCGTGCCTCAAAGGCGGACATCCCGCATTCAGGGGCCGCGGCACTGTCAATCGCCGCCGACTGTGTGATGCTCCCCTGCACCGTCGCAGCCTTGCCGGTCTTCGGATCCGGTTCCATCTCGTAGAACCGCAGAAGCTTCGCCTCGCGGGTCTTCGAGCCGCCGTCCTCCTGCTTGCCGGCGCGGCCCTCAAGCACCTCCTTGCGCATCGGAACCCCGGTGCCGTCGATCGATACATGGATCCGCTCCGGAACCTCGCCCACAGGCGCGACGTCCTCGCGCTCGAAACGCACAGCGTCCCGCCAAGCTCCACAACCTTGCTCCACAGGCGCGTGCAGCCGACGGAGATGCCCGACAACTCATTGAGAAGATGGGCAGACTTGCGATTGGGAACCTCAACCGCCAGTTCCGCAATCATCCGCTCAACGCCCGGCGACATCGAGGTCCCCTCAAGACCCAGGTAGTCGTCGAGCGGAACCTTGCTCTCGCCGCAACGACGACAGTAATAGTACCTCCTCATCAAGGTGACTTCGCCCACCCGCGTCAAAAAGGTCTTCGGGACCTTCTGGCGCCGCCGCTTCATCCTCCGCCCGCATTTCGGGCACTCCGGAGCAGGAAGCTCCGCGTCCTTGCCTTCCAGAAGCGACCGGTAGAGCGCCGCAGACCCCGCCAGCGCGGTCTCCCGAAGCTGCAACTCAATCGCGTCGAGATCAGGGCGCGCACGCGTCAACTCACCCGCAACGCGACCGAAATCCCGGTCAAGGGCTTCGGAAACACCGCTCCGCACCAATCCCTCCACAGCCTCCTCACTCCCGTCCTCCCCCGCGGAACCGGCCAGCGAAAACGGCGCCTGAAACAGAGCAATCCGCTCCCGCAACGCCGCAAGTTCCGAACCCGAAACAACCCGGACCTCAACATCCCGCCCGTCGCAGCCATGATGAACCCAGACACCATCGCAGTGCGTCAATACACCCGGATGCGTGGTGGCCACCTCCGGCCCAAGCTTCAGCAATGCTTCCGCGATGCCCGCGTCCCGGTATCGGGCATCATCCTTTCCCTTGTCATGCCTGTCGGTCATCTGCTCGTCTTCCTGCCTGTGATTTTCTTGTTCTCGGCGCACCCCGCAGCCGTCAAAGCCGAAGCGAAACACCGCAGGAATCAAGACAGCAAACGAATCACCGCGCAAGCCCCAATTCAAAACTGTGGAGAAAAACGAACGCCCCCGGCAGTCGCCGGCTATGTTGAGATGGCGTTTTTTTGTCTGTAGAGTTCGTCGAAAAAGCCGTCGACAGCGTTGGTCTATGAGGTCAAATTCTGGGTGACGGGATGTTCAGCGGAAGTGATCCTTCAACCGTTCGTGGATCTCGGCTGACTCGTATGTGGAATTATCGAAAAAACATGCACATCGGTGCGGGGATTGATCTCTCTGGCCACATGGTCGAGAGAGGCGAGAAACTCCTCCGTGAGGTGCAGTTGCACAATCTTGCCGATCACTTTGTGGTTGGCGCCATCACGAGCCGCCATCAGGTGGCGCCATTGCGCATGTAGGCGTGACTGCAGGTCTCGCGATGTCCCATAGTCATCGGCGGCGGTTTCAGCCGCACCAACACTTGGATCTGGTTCTTCTCGTTGCCCGAGAACACGATGGCTTGGTCAAGCGGATCACCTGCTCGAACGCAGGATTCCAAGATATTCTGTATGTCTTGATCCCGTGCGGTACGAGCCCGGAAGTCGCCGAGTTCATCACGCGATACGCTTGAGCCTGAACACTCCCTGACTGGGCCATACCTGCAACGGGCATTTCTTGAGCGATGACCGGGCCGAGATCCTCCCATCAGCCAATTTCGGAATGTTGCCTTAACAAAATTCCGAAGAAATTTGCAGGGAAGTCCGAGCTTGAATTCTTGAATGATGGAAATTACGTTCGAACTTACACTATCGGCGGTTTTTTGCTATGTGGGGCGTACAACCACCAGTCAAATCTCTCTGCCCTCATTAGATCCTCTGCGGGTGGCTTCTCGCTTTTACCTTCGCGGACCACTTTCACGATCTGATTTAATTTTTTTTCGAGTTCTACCGGTCTCCCAATTGGCTTTTGGAATAAGCAGTCGAGTTTCTTTTTTTCAAATCTGAGAAAGTCCTTCAAGCTTTCAGAATGTGTGTGAGGTACTCGTTTCGCAATAGCGTCAAACTGAGTCTTGGGTAGCAATCGGCCGTAAGTCAAAATTCTGCTGAAACTATCTCGTTCGGAAGCGATTTCAATGGCTGCATGAAGCGCTTCGCGTGCATCCTTTTTCTTCGCACGTTGAAGCCAGAAGAAACTCGGGACACCCGCAACAATCCCATATGTTGCCAACAAGAGTCTGTGGTCTTCGGAGAATCCGAATGAATGCCTCTTCTCATAACACTCCCACAACAGCGAAGGCGGCATTTTTGCGTCTGACCTACTATGTCTCAAAAAATGAAATGCGGCCAATTGCTCTTCCAATGATCGTGGCTCCAGTCGCACATCTATTTTGCCAACTGACTTGCCGGACGGGTCGTCAGTAAGAGTAATGCCTGAAACAGTTACCGCCTCCTTTTCAGATACCATGATGTCTGCATCGGCTGGAGCTTTTACGACTCGGGCAATATTTTTGAGAAGTCTATCCTTTTCGTCTTCCAACCTTCGATCAAGTAGAAGACTTAGTGACGCAACATCAAGCCGTGAGTTTCCCGTCACAGTTCGAACAAAAATGATCCCCTTTTGCACGACTAGCTTCTTGTGGGTCTTGCCTTTTCGAGTAATGGTGGTTTCGGCGTCGCGTTTAAAAATATGCGTGGACCTACTGCGTTGCGTACAGATTATTCCAAATGTTCTTCCGTCTAGCTCAAAAGTTTTGCTACGAACAGTTTGGATCGGAGGCTCAAGAAAACTTCCTAGTTTCTGACCTATGAGTTCGATATTTGCTATCAGGTCTGCCTCATCTTTTGAGATTCCGACTAAATCGAAGGACCGGTCCTTCACACCGAATACGATATACCCACCGTACATGTTTGCGAAAGAGCTAACGTCGATCGCCAAATTTATCCAACCTCGATCATCATTATGTGGTTTCAGCTTGAAATCGAGTTGAGCAGTTTCTTCCCTAAATCTCGTGACAAACTCCCGACATTTCGAAGATAGCGGATCGTCCGCATCCAGGCAGTCCATGATGGCTGGAGTAATGAGCCTGTTTTCAAGCACGACCCGTCCTGATTGATCGAAGCTCAAAGCGTCCTGTCCCGAATCTTGAAGCGATCCTTGGATGCAACACGTGAGTTCAACGGAGTGAAAAAATTGGAGCTGCCAACGTACAGAACGAAAATCGTCTAGAAAAGAGTACGCTCGGAAGATGAGGGCCGCTACCAGAGCCCATCAGGCCAACTTTTTCGAATTCGGCGATGTCGCAAAGGGGCGCAGCTGCACCGGTTGCGGCTACACGCGTTCGGAGCTATGTCATTCAAGTTGAAACAGTGCGGCAAAGCGTTCAAGAAACTTGATGCAGATGCCGCTCCATTGTAAGAGCGAACCGCGCCGTTGTAGCTCAGCCGGTAGAGCATATCATTCGTAATGATGGGGTCGGGGGTTCGAGTCCCTCCAGCGGCACCAACAAGACCAATCCTTGGAAGTTTCTTGCGGCATGGAAATCCCGCGATAGTACTGTGGTGCCGGTAATTCAATAAAACGCCGTTTAGGTCGACTAATCTCACCAATGGTTGAAACGCAAGCAATTGACGAAATCTCATATGAAATTGGTGTGGTTCGCAATAATTCTCGTAAGAACAATGAAACGAGGAGTCGACGGCAATGGGCAAGGAGGAAACCTACCTTGTGGAGGTGCATCGGGATGAAGAGGCAGAAGTATTCTATGTCGAAAACTCCGATGTGCCTGGCCTTGATGCGGAAGCGGATACGATTGACGAAATGACGGCTCCGCTTGAAAAGCTGGTTCCATTTCTCGTGCAAGAAAACCCGCTCCACCCGAAAAATCGATCAAGGGTTTTGACAGGAAAAATCATGGCGGCTTTTCCGCGAAGGCAAACGGCAGGAGCCTGATACAGATTTCGATGCACCTGAGGAGGTACTTTCCGAACGCCGCCCCGATTTAACAGATCCGGACGGCCGCGGCCGAAGAGGTCACGGATATGGCATGGCCCGGAGACATTGTCGCGGGTCGGAACTCAATGAGGCGCTGGGAACATGACCGTCATGTCAAACCGGGCGTTCGCCGTCCGAAGGTAGACGGATATCGAATTCCTGCCTCAGGCGATTCCGGATTGAGCGATCAAGATGCGACGGGAAGTGCTCGCGCAAGCACGATGTGACGCGCTCTTTCGCCACGGACGTGATGTCAGGGGAACCGGACGCTTCCCAGGCCTCGCGTGGACGACGGTCGGAAATCCCGGGGTAGAGGAAGTCCGTTTCCATGCGGCGAAGCGTTTCTGCACGACCGAGGAAGTGTCCCTCCCCGGCAACCACATTGGCGATCTCATCGGTCGCGAGCGTCCCCTTGCTGACCTCGACCGGCGCAAGAGACCTCAGTATGGACCCAAGCATGTCGTTGTCGATGACGTAGCTCTCGAGCGAAACGCCCATCAGGCCCGCGTGCATGCCGCAGGCCTGCGTTATCATGTTTGCGCCCGCGTGCGCGGCCGTTGCGACGGTCAGACTTTTTTCGTGACCGCTTTGCGCGTCCGGTATTTTGCTGTCGGTCGCACCTGCGATCGTTGAATTGGCCAATCCATAGTGGCGTGCCATCTGGATCGAGGCGGCGCTCAGCAAGGCCTGTTCCCCGCTGCCGCCAGACATGGCGCCCGTCCTGAGATCGGTAGTCATTGGCCTCGGCCCGAAAACGACCCTTGCCTCGGGGTTGATCAACCAGGCTGCCGTCAGTCCCGCGAGCGTTTCGGCAATGGTTTGGGCGATTGTTCCCGCCAGGGTTACAGGACCGGTCGCACCGAGTTGACCGAATGAATTGACATGGACCGGAATCCCCGCCTCGGCTGCGGTGATAAGGACGTCGCATGCCGTGGTGGCGAAGCCAAGGGGCGGGACAACGTGGTTGACGTTGAGAGAAAGGAATGGCCGACGCAGGAATTCGGCACGTGACCCGGCAACCACGAAACACATCCGCGCGATCGCGGCGACATTTCTCGGGTCGCTTGCACTGACGCATGCATGCTTCGCCGTGCCCGCCAGACAGGCATACGCGGTGTTGATGTCGAGCAATTCTGAGTCAGGCATGTCTCGCGCAACGAGAGGGCGGCTGAAGAAATGAACGTGTTCGAGTGTGTCCACAAGGCGGGCTGCGTCATGAAGGTCTCTCAGGTTCGAGGGACGATAGCGGCCGGTGTCCAGGTCGATGATTTCCGGCGCCGCGCCCCCTGTACCGGTATGAACCCGGCAATCGGCCAGCCTCATGTCGTGCCTCGGGTCCTGGCCGCACAGGTGGACCGGGCCGGCTTTTGCCGCCACCGCCTTTTCGACCAGACCCGCAGGAAACCGCAGCCGGTCGTTGCCGGTCAACTGGCCCCCGGCCGCGACAACTGCGTCGATCAAGCGGCACGGGGCGCCGGACAGGCCGACTGCATCCAGGATTTCAAATGCCGCGGCGTTGATTGCCTCAACCTGGTTCCGGGTGAGCGGATTTAGGCGGCCGCCCTCGGCACCGGCAAGCGTTTCGGGCGTGCCGGTCCGGTTCCGCGTTCTCGCACGTTCACGCCGGTTCAGTCGCATGCGGCTCCGAAACTGAATCAAGGTGCATTGGATCTGGAGCGTTTAGCTGCCAGCCAGGCAGGCGCAACCCGCGATGGCCCATGGCCTCTGCCGAGTGTGGCTTCCCAAACAAGCCGCATGAGTCATGGCGCATCGCCGCATTGTTCCCCTGGTCGCCAGGTTGATGCCGTGCGCCGCAGGGCGGGCCTGCCGGCACGTGGGCGTATCGGCAACGCACATGTCCTTCCGGCCCGGACCATGCCGTCGGCACAATCGACATCGACATCTTGCCCGGGACTCCGACAGGACGGGTCCAACAGCGAAATGCCCACGTTCTTCGCGAGTCCCGGTGACCAGGCACCCGACGTGATCTCGCCGACGTTGTGATCGTTCGTGTAGACATTCCACCCTTCGCTGCAGGCCGGGCAAGGAGGGCCGTCGAACACGACCCCGGCAATTCGGCGCCGCGTGCTCGGATTCGCCGAAAGTTCCCTGAGTGCGTCACTGCCCGCGTAACGTAGGGACCCGTCAAGCACGCAACTCTTCTCGAACCCGACCTCGAGCGGAGAATTCTCGTGGTTCATGTCGTTTCGATACGAGAGCAGGCCGGCCTCTATACGGTCTGCAAGATTGGGACACCCTGCCCGGGCGTCGAGGTCGTTCCCCGCATTCATCAGGCTGTCCCACAGTTCCGGCCCGAGTTCTGTACCCGGCAGGTAGATTTCGAAACCGTCCTGCCGGGAAAAACCGGATCGTGAAATGGTCAGTCCCGTGCCCCGGAACGAGAATTCCCGGTGGCGAAAGAAGCCGAGAGAGATGATACCGTCGCCGAACATGCGAAACATGAGTTCTTCGGCTTTCGGACCCTGGACAGCCAGCGGCCAGATGTCCGGTTCGTTGATCCTGGCGGTCATGCCCGCCCCCGCCGCGATGCCCTTCGCGTAGAGGACAAGGTCCGAATCCGATCCCGACAGCCAGAACCGGCCGCCCGGATGTTTCAGCAGGACGGGATCATTGATCATGCCGCCGCTCTCGTCGATGACCGGGATGTACAGGCAGTCTCCGGAACCCAGGACGGAAATATCACGCGGTGTCATGAACTGGACGAGGGTCTCCGCGTCCGGGCCGTCAATCTCGACCTGTCGCTGGCAGGAAACGTCCCAGATTTGAACGCCGGTGTTCAGGTGCCAGTACATTTGCTCGCGCGTGTAGACGAACTCACGTGCCAGCAGCGTGTGGTTGACGACCGTAAAACGGAGCGCGCTCGCCGAAATCAAACGCCCGGTATACGGAGTTCGGCGAATTCGCTTGGACGAAGCCAGTCCATCCGGGGTGTGGCGCTCCGTCGCGGTACTTGGGGATTGTTTCACCCGGACCACCAGGCCGAGCCGGCAAAAGGCGACATGATGACCGGCAGATGAAACCGGCGACTCGTCCGGGGAATCCTGGCCCTGAACACAAGTTCCGTCATCTGCACTTCCTTTCCCGCCTGATCGCCTGCCGAAGGGATGTTCCCGTGGCCGGAAAAGTAGGCCCCGATTTCGAACACGACCTCGTAATCCGACCAGACACCGGGTGAACCGGTGAACGGATTCTCGACCTCTGCTCCAACCCTGCCATCCGAGGCGGTTTCTCCACTGAATAGGATCCTGCGTTCGCCGGACGGAAGGATCGCCGCAACGGTGACCGGGACTCCTGCCGCATGTGTGCCCGTCGTTCCGTCCAAGACGTGAGTCGAGAACTCCGTCATTTCTGTCCGATCATTACTCAATTGACGCCCGGTCGCGCTTTGATGTGGTGGCAAGGACGATGGGGCTTATGACGCCACGGCATTTCGCGTTGATGCATGCCGGTTTGCCGCTTGCCATCGCTCGTCGAAGTGCCGGTGCAAGTTCGGAGCGTGACGTCACGAGTTCACCGTGCCCGCCGAGTCCCTCGATCATCGAATGGAAGGGAATGTCCCGAAAGTCCGTCGCAAAGTGCTGGCCGCTGGCGAACAGCCGTTCCTGTTGCTGCGAAATACAATCGAGCCCTCCGTTGTTGTCGATTACGACCGTAATGGGCAGGTTTTCCTGAAAGGCGACTTCTATGGATAACCCGCCCGAGAGAAAGGCGCCGTCGCCGCTGATCAGGACGATGTTTTGCTCGGGGTGACATCGTTTGGCCGCCAACGCGAGTGAAACCCCGACGCCGAGCAGGCTGAAATTGCCTGGGTGGAGGATTCCTCCTGGTCTCTTGCCCAGCCAGTCCGAGATGTTGACCGCGATTTCCGACCAGAAATGCGTATTGCCACCATCAAAGACCAGCCAGTCGCCGTCACGCATTTCCGCCTGCACGTCTAGCGAGAGCTGCAACGGATGCATGAGGGATTTCCCGGTAGGGTCGCCCGAGATCTCGGATGCGAGATCGGCGAGGCTCCTCTCTACCCACAGGCGGCGCAATGCGCGGTTCTCCGTGAGCCATGCCCGCCATTTTGGCGGATCGGCAGTTTCGAACCGGGCAACGAGCGCATCGAGGAATGCGCCGGGGTGGGAAAGCAGCAGCTCATCCGCAGCCCTGTTATACTCAAGTTCCTCATCGCTGCCGTTGACGCAAATCAGCCGAGCCGTTTCCGGGAAGAAAGGAGGATTCCCGAATTGCATCTGGTTGTCCAGCCGTCCGCCGACAAGGATGACGGCATCGGACGACTGGATGGCGGTTTTCGCCGGCGGATACTGGTGGAAGTCGGCGAGGCCCATATGCGCCGGGCATCCGGAGGGCAGGAGTTTCCGGTGGTAGGGAACATTGAAAACCGGAATGTGCAGGAGACTTCCTGCCGCCTCGAGCCGGCCTTCGCTCCCTGACCACCAGATCCCGTGTCCGGCGATGAGAACCGGGCGAACCGACTCTTCAACGATGTCAAGGACGCGGGCGAGGCGTTGAGGATCAGGCCATGCCAGCGGCGGCGGGCGGTGCGACTTTTGAAATGGCCGCTCGCTTGGCCCGGCGTCGAGGTCGAATCGGGAAAACATGATGTCGACCGGCATGCTCAGGTGAACGGGTCCAGGGTAACCGCTCAGGGCAAGATTCCATGCACGATCGACGAATTCGGGAATTCTGCTGCCGTCGGTGATCCCGAAGGAACCCTTGGTCAGTGGCTCCGCCATTGCGACATCGTTGATCTCCTTGAATCCTCCGGAACCCTGGCGCTTGAGGGTCGACGATCCGGTAACGAAAATCACTGGGGACCGTTCACCCCATGCTTCCATCAATGCCGGAACAGCGTTGGCGAAACCCTCGGGGCCAACCAGGCAAACCGTTGGTTTGCGGGTGATTCTTGTCAGGGCGTCGGCAAGGTGACCGGCGACCTGTTCGTGCGGGCAGTTCACGACCGGGATCTGGCACTCCATGAATCCTTCGAGCGCAGGATTGCAGAATCCGCCCGACAGCGTGAATACCTGGTCCACTCCCTTGTCCTTGAGTGCTTGGGCAAGGATTGCGCCTCCCCTTGCTCGAGCCACGTCCATGAATCGCCTCCGCCTTGTGTTGGAGTCTGCTGTACCGATCACTGATCGCGGTTCAGCCCGAACGTGACCGGACGACCGTCCGATCGCCGCAGGAACCCTCTTGCATCACAGCTCAAGGTACCCTGTACCGGGCATGGTATTCCGCCGAAGTCTTCCCGTGAAGAGTCGTGAATCCGTTTGAGAGGTCGTACATGGCAACTTGCGATAGTTCCATACGTCATGGCCGCGAAGCTCAGCTGTGTCAGGTCGAGGCGGAGGATCTGCCTGTCGCGCGGGACTTGGCGTTCGGGCCGGCAGGTGCCGTTGGCGGTGTGCGCCGGCCATGCTCCGATGGAGCGATGGCCACCGTGTCGATTTCGGAAATGCTCGTGACGCCGATCTGGGCCATGGCCAGGCTGACTTCTTCAGAGAGAATTCGAATGATCGCCTTCAATCCCTCCTCGCCACCTGCCCCGAGAGCATAGAGAAAAGGCCGGCCAAGAAACACGAAATCCGCCCCAAGCGCGTACGCCTTGACGATGTCTTCTCCGCCACGCACTCCGCTGTCGAACAGGAGGGGATAGTCCGGCCCGACCGTCTTCCTGATACCTGGGAGCGCGCTGATGGACGACGGAGCGCTGTCGAGCTGGCGCCCTCCGTGATTCGAGACATAGATTCCGTCCGCACCGGACTCCCGAATTCGCGCGGCGTCGTCGCTGTTCATCACGCCCTTGACGACGAGTTTGCCGGGCCATTCCTTCCGCAGTCGATGCAGGAAGTCCCAGTCGGCACCGGACCGGTCCACGCCTCTGACGAAATGGCTGTGAGGATCGGCACGACGGTTGTTGGCAGGTGACGGAATGCCAGACGCGAGCATTGAAATCGACCATCGCGGATGCGTGGCGAAGTCGAGAAACTGGCGAATTCCAATCCGGAACGGGACAGTGAATCCGTTCCTGATTTCGCGAATTCTCCGCGAAAGCTGAGGGGCGTCGACCGTCAGCAGAAGGGTCTCGTACCCCGCATCGCGTGCACGCCTGACAAACGCGAGTGAACTGTCCCGGGGCGCCCCGACATAAAGCTGGAACCAAGCGTGGTTGCCCGCGATGCCACGTGTGGTCTCAAGCGCCATGGAGGCGGCCGTCGACGTACATAGCGGGAAGCCGAATTCGATCGCGGCGTTTGCGAGTGCGGCGTCCGATCCCGGCCAAGCCAGCCCGGCCATGCCCATGGGAGCGACGCCAAAGGGCAACGAAAATTCCTGTCCAAGAACAGTGGCGCCCAGATCGCGCCGGCTGACATCTCGCAAGACCCTCGGTTGCAGCCTGACAGATGCAAGTGACGACCGGTTCAGAGCCATCGCCCGTTCGTCAAGGGCGGCGCCGTCGATGAAGTCGAAGACGATACGCGGCTGTCGGCGTTTCGCTAGTCGCCGGGCGTCCTCCACGGTCAAGAGCCGTAGGTTTCGATTCAGTCCCAATTGGCCTGGCTTCAGAATGGCGACCTCGCTGGTTCTGCAATCAAACGGCGAAACGAGCCGACAATGCCCGCAATAATAAGATCTGCCAGCCGATAAACGCGATCGGCCGGGACCCGCCGACAAAGTCCGTGGATCGGGGTTGAAACGCGAGGATTCGTCGTCCCGTGGACCCCGACCGGATTTCGTCCCGGGCATGGTTGCGTGCACTTCCGGCAGGCATTAACAGATTGAGCCCTGTCGTCACCATAGGTTGATCCTCATGGAAAGCGTCGCCGCCGTCGAAATCAGGCATGTCGAAAAACGTTTCGGCAATGTCGTGGCCTTGAGGGACGCTTCGCTTGTCATCAATGACAACGAGTTCTTCACGCTTCTGGGGCCCTCGGGATGCGGCAAGACCACGCTGCTTCGACTGATCGCGGGATTTGAGGAGGTCACGAAAGGCGAGATCTTCCTTTACGGAGAAGAGATCGAAAAACTCCCCCCGCACCAGCGCCCGGTCAACACGGTTTTCCAGCACTATGCGCTGTTCCCGCACATGACCGTTGCGGAAAACGTCGCTTTCGGCCTGACCATGAAGGGTGTGGGTACCGCGGAAACCGGCAGGCGCGTTCGGAACATGCTCGAACTGGTCAAGCTCGACGCGCTTGCGGACCGCCGTCCGGCGCAGCTTTCGGGCGGACAACAGCAACGCGCCGCGCTTGCGCGCGCGGTCGCCCCGCGGCCCAAGGTCCTGCTTCTCGACGAACCGCTCTCCGCCCTTGACCTGAAACTGCGGCAGGCGATGCGGAGCGAACTGAAGCAGATGCAACAGGAAACGGGGATCACCTTCGTTTTCGTGACCCATGACCAGGAAGAGGCGTTGGCGATGTCGGACCGAATTGCGGTTATGTCAGATGGCCTCATCCAGCAGATTGGCCGAGCCCGCGAGATCTACGACCAGCCCGTCAATCGGTTCGTCGCGAATTTCATCGGGGAAACGAACCTGATCGACGTCACGATCGACGAGCTCGATGGCGGGCGGTGCCTGTGCAGGCTCGAAAATGGTGTTTTTGTCACGTGCCCGGCGGGGCGCGCTGTTTCCCGTGGCCAGACCGGACACGTGCTGATCAGGCCCGAACGGATAGGAATTGCCCCTGCCGACGAACAGGATCGCGGTATCGCCGGCGTCGTCACGCAGGCCGTATACCTGGGCACTGATACCCAGTACAGCGTCAGCCTCGACAACGGCCCGATACTGCAGGTGAGGCAGCAGAATTCCCGGGAACGCGGCCGGGAATGCGAAGTCGGCCAAAGGGTTGCCGTCGTTCTGGAAGACAACGCGGTACGGCTGCTTGACGACTGATGGCGGGAGTGGCCTCCGGAAAGACGGTTTCGCGGACATTCGGTCCGCTCCGGTCCTGGCTGCTGATGCCGGCCTGGCTGATTATCGGGTTTTTCCTCCTGGCCCCCGTGCTGCTCATGCTGGTCTACTCCTTCCTGACGAAGGAGTTCCGGGGTGGAGTGATTTGGGAATTCACATTCGCTGCCTATGATCAGTTCATATTTGACCGCGGCCTGTTCGGCGATGAGCAGCCGAAGATCGAGTGGACCTACATCACCATTTTCGCGCGATCGATCATCCAGGCGACGCTCGCAACGGGTTTCTGCCTGGTCATCGGATTCCCGACGGCGTTTTTCATCGCAACGAGGGACGCGCGGACACGTTCGATCTGGCTGTTCCTGGTGACGGTGCCATACTGGGTCAATCTCCTGATCAGGACGGTCTCGATGAAGTTCCTGATCCGGGACAATGGACCACTGAACGAGTTCCTGCTGGCGCTCGGCGTCATCTCCGAACCGATTCCAATGATCAATACCGACTTCGCTGTCCAACTCGGGCTGTTTTACTCCTATCTGCCGTTCATGGTCCTGCCGGTCTACGCGGCGGTCGAACGATACGATTTTTCCCTGTCCGAAGCCGCTGCCGACCTTTACGCCGGCCGCTGGACAATCTTGCGGCGCGTGCTTCTGCCCGTCGTTCGCCCCGGAATCGTCGCCGGGTGCATCCTGGTCTTTGTCCCGAGTCTGGGTGCGTTCCTGGCGCCGGACCTGCTCGGGGGCGCCAAGAACTTCATGATCGGATCTCTGATCGAGGAACAGTTCAAGGGCAACGCCGGAAACTGGCCTTTCGGTGCAGCCGCATCGATGATTCTCCTTTCGCTGGTGCTGGTCGCGTTGCTGTTTCACGCGCGACAGCGAACAAACGCGGACGGAACCTGAGCCATGGCTGACCGGAATCCGGTTAAACGGTATCCCGAATTCATGATCCTGGCGGTGATCTGCCTGGCGGTGCTTTACGCGCCGCTGCTGGTTGTCATGGGATACAGTTTCAACGCTTCGCAATCGATTACGGTCTGGGGCGGGTTCAGCTGGCGTTGGTACGAGGACGTGTTCTTCGGCCTGGAAGCGTCGAAGTTCAGAACGGCGGCCTGGAACTCGGTAACGATCGCGACCATGGCTGCGACGGCTTCAACGGTCGTGGCCACGTCCGCCGCGATCGGCATGGTTCGGGGCGGTGCGTTCCGGGGCAAGTCGATCAGTTTCGGAATGCTGAGCATGCCGATCATCGTCCCGGAAATCGTCACGGCGGTTGCGACGCTGATCTTTTTCAGCGCAATCGGGTTTACGCTTGGCTACAGTTCGATTCTCGTGGCCCACATCGTGTTCTGCATTCCGTTCGCCTACCTTCCGATTGCCGCCCGCCTCGAAGGAATCGAAGGCTTCTACGAAGAGGCTGCCCAGGATCTCTATGCCGGCCGGTGGCAGGTTTTCCGCCACGTCCTGTTCCCGCTGATGGCACCGGGCATTCTCGCCGGATTTCTTCTGGCCTTTATCATTTCCCTGGACGATTTCATCATCACGAATTTCATCAAGGGCGCAGGAGTCGAGACGTTGCCGACGGCGATTTTCGGGGCCGTCAAACAGGGCATCAAACCGAACATCATGGCACTTTCGACTATCATGTTGCTCTTGTCACTGGTGTTGGTTAGCATGTCCTACCTGCTGGGCAGGATCGGCCTCGACCAGGGACGGAGCCGCACGGACAAGGATGGGTGACAGTGGCGGCACCCGGCTGGATTGAGCAGGTTTGCCGACAGGGAATCAATCGAAATTGAGGAGTAATTCACGATGATCAGAGTCGGAAGGTTTGGCTTTGGCGGGCTGGCGGTTGCCTTGGCCGTGACAGCGGGAAGCGCCGCGACAGCAGAAGGCAAGCTCTCGATTTATCACTGGTTCGAGTACATCCCGCAGGAATTGCTGGACAAGTTTTCCGCCGAAACCGGCATCGACGTGACGATGGATACGTATGATTCCAACGAGGCGATGCTCGCGACGCTGAAGGCGGGAAAGCTGGGATCCTACGATGTCGCGGTCCCGGGTGACTACATGGTCGAAATCATGATCGGCGAAGGCATGCTCGATATGATCGCCGAAGGCGAACTGGCGAATATCGGCAACGTCGAGCCGCAGTGGCTCGACGTCCCGTTCGATCCGGGCCGCATGCATTCCATCCCGTACCAGTGGGGTTCGACCAGCTTTTCGGTGAATCGGGATGCCTACGGCGGTGACATTCGCACAACGAGCATCGTTTTCGACCCGCCCGACGAACTCAAGGGTCGTATCAACATTCTCGATGCGCAGGGCGAAGTGATGTTGCTGGCTTCGATGCATCTTGGAATTCCGCAGTGTTCAACGGATCGGGAACAACTCAAGGCGCTCGATGAATTGCTCCAGTCGTCGAAAGGACACTGGGCGTCGTTCAATTCCGATGGCGCCAAGGATGTCCTGGTATCCGGGGACGCGGCGGTGGGAATGATCTGGAACGGGTTTTCCGCGAAGGCGCGGGCGGAGGGCGCCAATATCGAGTACTCCTATCCTCGCGAAGGCTTGATTGTCTGGATGGACAACGTCGTCCTGCTGAAAGACGCGCCGAACCGGGAAAATGCCATCAAGTTCATGGATTTCCTGCTCGAGCCGGAAAACATTGCGGCAGTGACGAACTTTGCCCAATACAGCGCAGGTGTCACGGGCGTGACCGATCTCTTGGACGATGCGCTCAAGTCCCAGCCTGAATCCATCCCCCCGGCCGACGCGCCGTCCGGGACCTTCGTTCAGGTCTGCGATCAGGCGACCCAGGAAGTCTACGACTCGATCTGGACCCGCTTGAAGAAGTAGTCGCCACACCTTGAAGCAGACGGGGGACCGCGAAGGGTTCCCGTCTTTCGGGCCTTTTCGGTATGCCTCGCGAGCCGTCCCACGACATTCTCTTTGAGCCGATCGACATTGGCCCGGTGCGGGCGAAGAATCGCTTCTACCAGGTTCCGCATTGCAACGGCATGGGATACCGGGACCCGACCGCGCTCGCGCACATGCGGGGGGTCAAGGCGGAGGGCGGCTGGGGCGTTGTTTGCACCGAACAGGTCGAAATCCATCATACGTCGGACATTACGCCGTTCATCGAACTGCGGCTCTGGGATGACCGGGACGTCCCGATGCTTGCGAGGATGGCCGAGAAAATTCACGAGCACGGCGCACTGGCAGGGATCGAACTTGCATACAACGGACTGAACGGGCCGAACCTGTACGGGCGGGAAGTTCCGATGGCGCCGACCGGATTGCCGGTTGCGAGCTTCACCTATGACCCCGTGCAGGCCCGAACCATGGACAAGGAGGACATCCGGAACCTCAGGCGCTGGCATCGGGCTGCGGCTCGGCGGGGCAGGGAGGCAGGTTTCGACCTGGTTTATGTCTATGCAGGCCACGCGCTCGGTTTCTTTCACCACTTTCTGTCCCGCCGTTACAATCACAGGACCGACGAGTACGGCGGTTCGCTGGAGAACCGTGTCCGGATCCTGAAGGAAATCCTGACGGACACGCACGAGGAGGTCGGTGACACCTGTGCGGTGCCCTGCAGGTTTTCCGTCGATGAATTCGCGGGGCCTGACGGCATTGACCGGACAGAGGCGGAAGACATGATTGGCCTTGTCGCCGAGCTCCCGGATCTTTGGGACATTTGCCTCGCCGGATGGGAAAGCGACTCGAAGACATCCCGCTTCGGACCGGAAGGCGAGCAGGAGTTCCTCTACGAAAACATGAAGTCGCTCACGAGCAAGCCGGTCGTCGGGGTCGGCCGGTATACGTCGCCAGACCGAATGGCGTCCCTGGTTCGAAAGGGCGTTCTTGACCTGATTGGTTGTGCACGACCGTCGATCGCCGACCCGTTCTTGCCCCACAAGGTGGAGACCGGGCGAACCGATGACATCAGGGAGTGCATTGGCTGCAACATCTGCGTGTCGGGAGATTTCACCATGTCACCGATCCGGTGCACGCAGAATCCCTCGATGGGCGAAGAGTGGCGCCGCGGCTGGCACCCCGAATATTTTCGTCCTTCCAGGTGCGAAAAGCCCGTTCTGATCGTCGGGGCCGGCCCTGCCGGACTCGAGGCGGCCCAGGCGCTGGGAAAGCGGGGATACGAAGTCGTTCTCGCCGAAAGAGCAACGGATGTCGGGGGACGGGTCAGCCGGGAGGCGGGTCTTCCCGGACTGGCCCAGTGGAGGCGGGTTCGGGATTACCGCGAGGGGCAAATCGGCAAATTGCCGAATGTTAACGTGTACCTGGACTCCGAGCTGAGCGCTGACCATGTGCTCGAGTTCGGATTTCCCCGGGTCGTTGTTGCAACCGGTGCGCGTTGGCGGCGCGACGGCGTTGCGCACCACTGGACCCGGCCAATTCCGGTCTCGCCTGCGATGGAACTCCTGACGCCCGACGATATCATGGCGGGTACGTTTCCGAGGGGAACAAGGGTCATTATCTGGGATGACGACCACTACTACATGGGAGGCGTCATTGCCGAACTCCTGAGGAAGAAGGGTTGTGAAGTGTCGCTCATGACTCCGGCGGCGGAGGTCTCGACCTGGACGAGGAACACCATGGAACAACACTTCATCCAGGCCAGGCTGCTCGAAAAGGGAATCGAAATCGTCCCCCATCGCGTACTCGACGAGGTCAAGGACGATGGGGTTGTCGCCTCCTGTGCATTTTCTGGCGCGTCCCGTCAGACCGCGGCAGACAGCGTGGTTCTGGTCACGTCTCGCTTTCCTGACGATGGACTTTTCCGGGAGCTTGTTGCGCGACGGCATGAATGGGATCAGGCCAGGATCGAATCCGTTCGATGTATCGGCGATGCCGACGCTCCCGCTACGATCGCACATGCGGTCTTCGCAGGGCGGCGCTATGCCGAGGACCTCGACGAGCCGGAGGCTTCCGGAGATACCGTCTCATTCAAACGTGAAATCACTGAAATCAGTGCGTGTTGAGGGCATGTTCGGCCGCGAGGTTGCCTTTGGAATACAAGTGCAAGGGTTGGAGCGCGACGATTTGTTGCACGGCTGGATTCTTCGTTGAAGGACATTCCGGATCGCCCATGTCTGCCTTCTACCAGCGGGTTCGGATGCGAATTCGATATTCCTCCGCGGCCTGGTGGCGACCGGATTTCTCGAGTTTGCCGATGGGAACGTCCCGACCTGCCGACGGCGTAGATGTCGTTTGAAATCAGAATGTTGTCTGGCCCACGCCCAGTCCCGGCCGCCGGCCGGGAAATCCCGCGGGCGAGTCCCGGCAGACGCCTGGCTACCCTTTCAGCCCTGTCATCGCTGCTCCTTTTGATTCCGGTCTCCGCCTATGGTGCCCTCGAGGACGAACTGGCTTTCACCCTTGGCAGCTTTTCGTTCCTGTTTTGGGGTGCACTCGTCATGTGGATGTGCGCCGGTTTTGCCATGGTCGAGGCCGGTTCAGTCTCGACACGGAATGCATCGGCGATTTGCCTGAAGAATCTGGGCAGCTTCTCCATCGCCAGCCTGGCCTATTTCCTTGTCGGTTTCAGCATCATGTACGTGGCGGTCGAGCCGGGCGGCTGGTTTGGAACCGTCGCATTGCACCAGGTTTCAAGCGATGCCGAGATCGCCTTGCTCGCGGGAGACTCTTCCGGCCTTGCCGGTGTTACGGACCAGGGCCACGCGTCCGCGTCTGCGTGGTTCTTCCAGGTCGTGTTCGTCGCGTCGGCTTGCGGCATCATTTCCGGGACTCTGGCGGAAAGGGTCAAGTTGTTGCCGTTTTTTGTTTTTGTTACGCTTTTTTCAGCGGTCATTTACTCGTTCGTCGGATGCTGGACCTGGGGCGGAGGCTGGCTTGCCGACCTTGGATTCAGGGACTTTGCCGGATCCACGGTGGTTCACTCTGCAGGCGGGTGGGCCGCGCTGGCCGGAGCCATTGTCGTTGGCGCCAGGACCGGGAAGTTTCGCAAGGGCGGCCCGATAAAACCCACGCCCCCGAACAGCGTTCCGACCGTCGTGTTGGGCGTATTCATCATCTGGTTCGGTTTCATCGGCTTCAATGCGGGCTCCTGGCTCAGCCTTGGCTCGGCAAGCGACGTTGCCGGGATCAGTACGGTCGTCGTGAACACCAACCTTTCTGCCACCGCGGCAGTTGTCACCGCGACGTTTTTCTCCAGATGGGTCCTCCGCAGGCGGGACCTGCTCGACTCCCTGAATGGTGCAATCGCCGGGTTGGTGGCGATCGCTGCGGGACCCGAAATCCACAGCCATGGCATGGCGATCTTCGTCGGCGCAACCGGTGCGGTCGTTTGCCTTGCGGCAAAGAAGACCCTTGAAAGCATGAAGATTGACGATGAGGTCGGGGCGGTCTCGGCCCACATGGGCGCGGGAATCTGGGGAACGCTCGCAGCTTCCTTCGCGGCTGGCGGATCCTTGTACGTCCAGGCCCTGGGAGTGATCGCCGTCGGAGCCTTTGTGTTTTCGGTATCGATCCTCGCCTGGAAGATCCTTGATTTGGTGTTGGGCGTGCGGATTTCTCCGGAAGTCGAGCGCGAGGGCCAGGACAAGGCAGCACTGGGAATCGAACCATTTCCGGAATTCGTCATGGCCGAGGCAGGGGATTCGCAATTGGCTCGGCTCCGGAAAGACGATCGCGCTTGAAATTTCCGGCATGTCGGGCAAGGAACGCGCGGCGAACCGGACGGCGTCGAACCCAGCGAGGATCTTCATGCGTAAACGATACCTGAAACGTGCATCAAGGTCGGCAAGGTCCGATACCGAATCTGTGCGTCCGACTGTCCAGGCCATTCTGGACGATATCGAACAGCGCCGGGAGGTTGCGGTTAGGGAATACGCCCTGGACCTTGATGGCTCGGCAGGGCCGTTCGAGCTGACGCCGGAAGAAATCGAGGATGCTGCGAACGAGGTCCCCGGAAATCTCAAGGATGATCTTGCATTTGCACACGACAACATTCGCAGGTTCGCCAAGGCCCAGATGGATTCGCTACGGGAATTCGAGCTCGAACTCGAGCCGGGATTCGTGGCTGGCCAGCGGTGTATTCCGGTCCGGAATGCCGGCTGTTACGCACCCGGCGGGCGGTACAGTCATGTCGCTTCCGCTATGATGACGGTGACAACCGCAAAGGTTGCAGGCTGCAAATCCACGGTTCTGTGCGCCCCTCCGGGGATTAACAAGAGGATGGATTCGGCAATTGTCTATGCGGCCCGACTGTGTGGCGCCGATCGCGTGCTCGCGATCGGTGGTGTTCAGGCGATCGCGACAATGGCATTCGGTCTTTTCGACCTGCCTCGTTCCGACATCATCGCCGGTCCGGGAAACCAGTATGTCGCCGAGGCCAAGAGGATTCTCTACGGCCGCGTCGGGATCGACATGCTGGCTGGTCCGACGGACAGCCTTGTCATCGCCGATGCCTCTGCCGATGCCGAAATTGTCGCGGCTGACTTGGTTGGCCAGGCTGAGCACGGGTACAATTCGCCGGTCTGGCTGGTCACTGACGACGAGGACCTCGCCCTTCGGGTCATGCTGAGGGTACCGCAGATGATTTCCGCGTTGCCCGAAGCCAATCGCGAGAGTGCGGCTGCGGCCTGGAGCGGGTTTGCCGAGGTGATCCTCTGCGATGACCGCGGGATCATGGCCGAAACCGCGGATGACCTTGCGCCTGAACACTTGACCGTGCAGGCCGCTGACCTTGAGTGGTGGCTCGGCAGGCTGTCGTGTTACGGCTCGCTGTTCCTGGGCGAACAGACGACGGTTGCCTATGGGGACAAGGCATCGGGTCCAAATCACGTTCTGCCGACGTCCGGGGCCGCGCGATACACCGGGGGGCTTTCTGTCCACAAGTTTCTGAAGGTCGTGACGTGGCAGCGCGCCACCGAACATGGAGCGAAGCGGGTTGCCGAAGCCACGGCGCGGATTTCCCGGCTCGAGGGCATGGAAGCTCATGCTCGTACGGCGGACCTGCGCCTGGGAAAGTACTTCCCGCGGGAATCCTTCGATCTTGCCGGTCGGGGATGACCAGTGCCGGGTGTGCGGTGTCCGCTTGCACGCCAAAGGCAGGAAGGTGTGCAAATCCGAGTGCGTTCGGTGCCCTGTCTTTCGGAACGGCCGGAATGACGCGGTGTTTCGGGGTCCCATGGCACATCCCGGGCGGGCTCCGACGATCGGGGACGCGCAGGTCGGGCGGGATTTGCGGATCCCTGAAGATCTTTGCCCGGGACGATACCGTTGAGTATGGCGCCGTCGGGCAGGGGGACATGAACAGAAAACGGGACGGAAAGTGAAGGCACTGGTCTACACGGGGCCGGGCGAGCTTGAATTCGTTGATGTTGACGACCCGGTTCCGGGAACGGATTTCAGCCTCGTTCGCGTCGAATCCACCGGGATTTGCGGATCAGACATGCACGGGTTCCTCGGTCACGACGAACGCAGGCCGCCCCCACTGATTCTTGGTCACGAGGCATCGGGAACGGTTGTTTCGGGAGCGTTCGAAGGACGGCGGGTCACGGTCAATCCCTTGGTCACCTGCGGTGATTGCAGCGAATGCCGTGCTGGCCGGGCCAACATATGCGGTGAACGGCGCATCCTGTCCATGCCGCCACTGGCAGGCACGTTTGCGGAGTTGGTTGCGGTTCCCGATGCCAATCTCGTCGAGGTTCCGCCAGAAGTCCCCTTTGAACATGCGGCGTTGACCGAACCGGTCGCGGTCTGTTGGCACGCGGTCCGGCTTGCCGGGGACATGCCTTACGTCACGATTTGCGATAGCAGTTGCCTGGTTCTGGGTGGTGGCGCAATAGGCGTGGGTGTGGCTCTTTGCCTCGAGTCTGCTGGCGCCGAAAAACCGTGCATAATCGAGACGAATGATCGGCGGCGATCATTCCTCGAGGATGTCACGGAACTCAGTATAATTCCCGCACGGGCCGAAGCCTTGCCCCGGGAATCCTGGGACCTTGTGTTTGATGCGGTTGGGTCGGCTGAATCGCGGCGCGAATCGTGCCGTTTGGTCCGTCAAGGGGGTGCGATCATCCACCTGGGTCTCCATTCGGGGGAAGGGGGATTCGATGCCCGCCGCGCCACGCTCCAGGAGTTCTGTTTTCTGGGCACGTACGCCTATACCGAAAAAGACTTTCGTGACGCGGCGGAAGCGATATTCGCGGGCCGTCTTGGTCCGCTCGACTGGCACGAAACCCGTCACTTGTCGGATGGCCTTCGGACATTCGAAGACATCAGGAATGCAAGGGTGCCACATCCGAAAATCATCCTGAAGCCGTGATCGATTCCGCATGGGAACCTGACCGCGGTTTGATGGACCAGCTGCACCTACTGCACCTGCTGCAAAACCTTTTTTTGCCGGTCCCGTGGCCGGGCTTCCTTGTGGATCGCCAATGCCAGAAACATCGCCGCTTACCGCCGGGGAATTCGGCCGATCCACGAAGCTCCGATTCTGCCCTTGTTAACAGACGGTTCTCCCGTCCGCGGACGGTCCGCCGAACTCTCCGCCCAGGGCGGTTGGGCCGCTGACAGTCAAGATGGATCAGACGCAGGGCCTTTTTCCAGGGCGCGTTGCTCGTCTGGCGTGGGCGTGTGATTGAACACGTACGCGCTTTTGCAGGCCGCGACGCCTCCGAGTTCCGCAATCCTGAGTTTTTGATCGTCAAAACACCGAGCGTTGACCTCTTCAGGATCGCATATCGCCCTAAGCCGGCGCTCGCCTTCCTTCAAGGCTGCGATGACAACGGGATCATTCACATATTCACGGGCCAAGTCGTGAATTTCATGAGGGTCCAGTGCCAGGTCGAACAGTTGAGCCTCGTGCCCGACATAGTGCACGAACTTCCAATTCTCCCACCGGACCATGAAGGCTCCGGTCGTCGAGCCCCCGTCGTGGTACTCGCTGAAAGCTGTGCGGTTCAGGTCGTCCTCCTCTCCTGCGAGCAGGCGCAATGAACGGCCAGGGAAGAGTTCGGCTGACGAGCGACTCCCGGTGCCGGTGACATCGACCGCCGTCGGCGCCAGGTCGATGAGGCTCGTCCCGGTACGGACGCGTCTCCCTCGCGGTACAGAGGGGCCGGCCATGATCATGGGAACGCCGGCCGATCCCTCGTACATGACCTGTTTGGTCCAGAGGCCATGATCGCCCATCATGTCTCCATGGTCGGATACATAGGCGACAACGGTATTCTCCGCTTGCCTGGACTGGTCCAGTGCGGACAGGATGCGCCCTACGCAGTCGTCCATGAACGAAACGAGACCATAATATGCGACCCTGGCTTCGCGCAGCTTTCGCCGGTCAAAGTGCCGGTCATAGTCGAAGAAGCGGGCAATGTTCTTCACTTCACTGTGCCGGGGCCTCCGTGCATGTTCATAGGCAATCGGAAAGTCGACAGACTCCGGATCGTAGAGGTCGTAGTATTCCCGAGGTGCGACAAGGGGGTAATGCGGGCTGACGAGGGACACGAACGCGGCCCACGGGATATCTGACGCCTCGCGTGCGAGCAACCAATCGCACGCGGCGCCGGTTATCGCACGGTCGTAATCCGTATAGGAACTCGTTCCCGCACCAACCTGTGCGGCAAGCTCAGGGGCCGATTCAAAGACGGGAGGTTCCTTGCGCAGCAGACCAATGGGCCAGCCGACACCGGCGACAACATGCATTGGCAGGATTTCCCGTGAAAACCCGTTGTCATCCTTGTCCGACCGGAAATGCAGCTTTCCGATCGACGTGACCTCGACACCATTGTCGCGCAAGTGATGCATCCAGCTCATGGGAATACCGCGGTAGGGAGTGGCGCTGTCCCAGCAGCCGATCCTGTGAACGTAATCGCCGCACGCCATGCTCGCCCGCGCGGGAACACAGACCGGCGAAGAAGTATAGGCATTCTCGAAAACCGTTCCGCGGGCAGCGAGCCTGTCCAGATTCGGCGTCTTGACGATGGGGTGGCCCGCGCAGCCAATGGCGTCCCTGCGGTGCTCGTCCGAAATGATGATCAAGAGATTGTTGCCCGATGCTGCTTTCATTTTTTGCCCTCTCTGGATCGAGCTAATGAAAAGTCGCGGAAAAGGCCAATTCCAGGGATTCTCCGGGGAATCATCCCGTGTTGTTGTTGAGAGGCAGGTCTTCCCGATCCAATGGTTCCTGATCGAGGGCGTGTACATCGACCAGGGGCCGTCATCAGGTGCAAAGGTCTTGAGCCGGTTGGCGATCCGGTCTGAACTATTCCGTTAGGATTCCTATCAATTCTACCTCATGGCGCGTCGTTCCGCTGACGCGGGTACCGGTCTCCTGGTCGGATGGCCACCCGGATTCGGTGAGACCATACGCGGCTGTCGGTTTCAGGGTTATGCCGGATGACATCCAGAATTGCGTACCATGCGACACTTGCCTCAAAGCGGTGGACAACTGCCCGGTCTCGGGATCTGTTCTCTCGCGGCTGAGGAAACTCGCCCGAACAGGTGACGGGGCCGGTCACGATGCTGGAAATCTCGGCCACGGGCAGCACGCTGACCAAGTTGTCGAGGCGGTACCGGTCGGGACCAGGATACACGATCGACAGGTGTTGCAAGGGCCGGTCACGAAGCACCGCGCGGATACTCTTCGTCATCCTGGGCGCGTCCTGGTACTTGAACTCCATTCCCCACAGCGCACCATGCGCCTGCCACATGAGATCAAGCTCAGCACCGGAATGTGTGCGCCAGGAATAGGGGTGGGTTACGCCCACCACGCGGACAGCCTGCTCCAAGGCGAAGCCTTCCCATGACGCGCCGAGCTTTGGATGGGACTCCGACTGCAGGGTTGTCGCGACGGTATGCAGAGCGTGAAAAAGACCACTGTCCCGAATGTACTACTTGGATGCTTTCACCAGGCGCTTTCCGATGTTCGCGTGCCACGGGGGAAGCAGGCGGACCATGAACGTGCCGCTCAGGATTTCGAGGTAGCGGCGGACTGTGTTATCGGAGACGCCGAACGATCAACCAAGTTCTAAATGGTTGAGCGTCTGGCCGTGGTAGTGGCCTACCATCATCCAGAATCGACGCAGGTTCTCCGCCGGAAAGGAGATTCCGAGCGCGGGTATGTCATGTTCCAGGTGGCTACGGACAAGGTCTTCCCGCCAGAGAGCGGATGCAGCGTCGTCATCGGACAGATAGCTTCTCGGGAACCCTCCCCGAAGCCACAGCTTGCGCCATCATTCGCTGGTTCCTGTCTCGTCGAACGCCAGGGGACCAAGGTCGTGATACGCGACCTCTCCGGCGAGACTCTCGGAGATTTCCCGGACGAGATCTGGCGAGGCGCTGCCGAGCAGGAGGTATCTTGTGGCCGGCTGGCGGTCCGCCAGGACCTGGAGTAGCGGAAAGAGATCCGGTTTGCGCTGCACTTCTCGTCGATCACGACGGTGCCTTTCAAGCCCGCCAGGGCAGTTTGCGGTGCGTCAAGCCGGGCCAGGCTCCTCGGGTCTTCGAGACCGAAGACATGCTCTGTCTTCAGTGACTGGGCCAAAGTGGTCTTGCCGCACTGCCGGAGCCCAAGGAGTGCCGTGATCGGCGAACGGCGGAGTTTGCCCCGAAGGGCCTCCAGCTCCCGTGGACGAGGAAGGTGACCCATGGCGGCACAATAGCATGAATAGCCTGAAGTTTCGAACAATGGATTCGGATATTCAGCCTTCTTTGGTTTCCGAGCAGGAGGGCGGGTCGCCCGTGTACCGTCATCCGACTTCAGGTCCAACTTCCCGCGTCGTCGGGTTCAACCCACCATGTCTCGAAGGATGAGGGCTCGAGTCGTCCCCGACCGGGAGGGCAACACGAACGGGCGCTATCCTTGACATCCGGGAAGTGCCGCGATGAATGCCTCAAGCGCGCTCGCCGGCGTTTTCCCGGTCTTCCCGCTGCCATTTCGAAGGATGCAGGGCTCGAGTCGTCCCCGACCGGGAGGGCAACACGAACGGGCGCTATCCTTGACATCCGGGAAGTGCCCATGAACGCGATGAATTTTTGCCTCAAGCGCGCTCGCCGGCGTTTTCCCGGTCTTCCCGTCAACTGCCATTTCCGGGGCTGCGAGCCATATCAGGTGGCATGTAGCAAGGCGCCAAGCTTCGAATCTCCTTCGGCGCGTTTTCACTGAAGCTGGTGGTCGGTGAAAACGAACTGTTCCTTCCCTGTTTGCCGTATGTCGCGTTCACTCCTTGGGGCATTTTGGGTAAAGGAAGCCGGCATTTCATTGCCAAGGCCGGAAAACCCGGGTGACAAACGATTGAATCGATCCGGCCAGGGGGAGCAAGGGCCGGAAAAGAAACGGTTCTTGTGTCAGAGGTCCAGGACGGCCTTCAAGGCCAGTGATCCCTTACGGATTTCGCCGACGTTGGCGATCGCCGTTTCAATGGACAGTCGTTGCTTGGGGCCGTGAAAAGCGAGCGACGCGACATAACGCCCCTTGTTATCCGTAACCGGTACCGCGATCGCGTTCATGTCCTCGATGAATTCTTCTTCGTCGAGAGCGTAACCTCTCAAGGCAACGCGCTCGGTGTCTTCGATCAGCGCGTCGTGGTTCGTGTGCGTGTTTGGAGTAAACCACTTCAGGTCAAGCGTGCGTATGAATGACTTCCGCCGTTTTAAGGGAATGCTGGAGAGGAATGCCTTGCCGCTTGCCGTACAATGAAACGGTACCTCAGTGCCTACCGGGAGTTGAATGCGCACCGGCCAGTCGGTCTCGACGCGGTCCATGTAGTGCATGCCGGATTCGCCGGGCACGACGAAATTGACGGTCTCGCCCACTTTCGCCGCGATCCCTTCCAGGATTTGCCGTCGGGCCATGTGAGACAGCGAAACGTTCAGAATTCCGGTGCCGATACTTCGCAGTCTCCTCCCGGGACGAAGTCGCTTGCTACCGGGTTCACGTGCAAGAATGCCTTCCTGAACCAGCGTATTGCAGAGGCGGTGAAGGGTCTGCCTGGGAAGCTCGACGTTTCGGTTCAACTCGGTTGGCGTCACCGGCCCGGATGCTCTGGACAGCGCCTCGATGATCAAAAGATTTCTCATTCCTGTCGGGATTCGTCGTTCGTCCGGCATTTCGGCCCCCGGGAGCTCCCCAATTACATGTCTTGTCGTTCGTCGGAGTATGGTATATGGCACCAAAGAACTAAAATTGGGACAAAAAATCTCATTTTAGGCAAAATCGAATGGAATTTGATTTCGTCATCGTTGGTGCGGGTTCAGCTGGTTGCGTCCTTGCAAACCGGTTGTCTGCTGATTCCCGACACAGGGTGGCACTCGTGGAGGCGGGCGGACCTGATCGCAATCCCTGGATCCACGTTCCCATTGGGTACTTCAAGACCATGGGAAATCCTTCGACAGACTGGTGTTTCCAGACCTCTCCCGATCCCGGGTTGAACGGGCGATCGATTCCTTGGCCACGTGGAAAGGTCCTGGGCGGGTCAAGTTCGATCAACGGGCTGCTCTACGTCCGAGGCCAGTGTCAGGATTATGACAATTGGCGGCAATTCGGCAACCGTGGATGGTCCTGGGACGACGTCTTGCCGTATTTCAAGCGGTCCGAGACCTGGACCGGAAATTCTGTCGACTGCCCCGACAGAGGCACGGATGGCCCGTTGATCGTGTCTCCAATGCGACTCAGGCTTCAGGTTGTCGACCTGTGGATGGAGGCGGCGACCAACGCGGGGTATCGAAAGAACCCCGATTACAATTCGTCGGATCAGGAAGGCGTCGGTTTCTTTCAGCAAACCGCGTCGCGGGGGCGGCGATGCAGCACCGCGGTCGCATATCTCAAGCCGGCGCGGAAACGTCCGAACCTCTCCATCTTCACACATACCCAGACGCTTCGACTCGAGTTTTGTGACGGACGCGTGGTCGGGGTCGCCGCAAGACGAAAAGGAAGCAGCGAGGAAATCGAACTTCGTGCACGACGTGAAGTCGTTCTTTCGGCAGGTTCGATCGGGTCTCCGCAAATCCTGATGCTTTCGGGGATCGGAGACGGTGCAGAACTCGCTGAACACGGAATATCAGTTCATACCGAGCTCGCCGGAGTGGGAAAGAACCTCCAGGATCACTTGCAGGCCCGGCCAGTTTACCGAACGACCTTGCCGACGATCAACACCGAAATCGACAACCCGGTCAAACAGGCCCTGATCGGCATGCGTTACGTGCTGACCCGCCGGGGGCCAATGACGATGGCGGCCAGTCTCGGTACCGGGTTCCTGAAGACTCGACCGGAACTGGAGACGCCTGACATACAGTTTCACGTCCAGCCCTTCAGTGCAGATTCTCCGGGTCAGATGGTTCACCCGTTCTCGGCCTTTACGGCATCCGTGCTGCAGCTTCGGCCGGAAAGCACGGGCAGAATCTGTCTCCGGTCCGCGAACCCCGAGGATTCACCCGCAATTCACCCGAATTACCTTGCCACCGAAACCGATCAAAGGATCATCGTCGAAGGAATTCGCATTGCGCGCCGTATCGCGAGCCACGAGCCCTTGAAGTCTCACATAACTGAAGAACATTCGCCCGGGTCCGAAATCGGTGACGACGATGACGCTGGGTTGCTGGACTGGGCGCGCGAAACCGCGACTACGATTTATCACCCGACCGGAACCTGTAAGATGGGTCCGGATGGTGACGCGATGGCGGTCGTTGACGAGCGCCTCAGGGTCCACGGAGTTAGAGGGTTGCGCGTCGCTGACGCGTCGATCATGCCAAGGATCGTTTCAGGAAACACGAACGCGCCGGCGATCATGATCGGCGAAAGAGCATCCGACCTGATTCTTGAGGACATGCGAGGATGACGGAAACGGCGCTCGATATTCTGCAGATCGTGTTCGCGGACATCATCCTTTCCGGCGACAACGCCCTTGTCATCGGAATGGCTGCCGCCGGCCTGTCACCAGATTTGCGCAGGCGTGCGATTGCCTTCGGCATGGCGCTCGCGGCGGGATTGAGAATCCTGTTCGCTGCCTTGGCGACGATCCTGCTGCAGATACCCGGTATCCTGTTCTTTGGAGGGCTGCTTCTCGCCGTCGTGTGCTGGAGATTCTACCGGGATCTCAAAGCCCACGGCAGGAAAGCTGAACTGGGAGGACACAACTTCGATGCGACCGAGGGTGGCGAAAACAGGAACCTGTGGGGCGCATTGATCACGATCACATTCGCCGACGTATCCATGTCGATCGACAACGTTGTCGCAGTTGCCGCCATCGCCCGGGATAACACCGCTCTCCTGGTCTTCGGACTGGCGCTTGCGATCCTGTTCATGGCGGTATTCGCAACGCTCATCATGCGGATTCTGGCCCGATACAGATGGTTGTCGTGGCTTGGACTCCTGTTTCTTATCTATTTGACTGTCATGATGCTCTATGACGGCTGGCCGGAAATGGCCGGACTCTTGGCAGGGTTATGGAGCGCGACATGAACCGACTGGCGGGATACCGCGTGCCTGATCGTCACGACAGGCCCGGGGAATGGATGGTTCCCTTCCGAACTGTCCCGCCTGGCTCTGCCCCGGTGCCTTCAGGGGTGGATGCATTCGCAACTGAATGAAGGCGTTAATCCAATCGGAGGATAACATGTATCATCGCAACAGAATCGTCGCTCGGACGCTCGGGGCGCTCGCTGGCTTCACGCTGCTGGCTTCGGCGGTGGCTGCAGAAGTTACGATCAGGGTACAATCAGTGATTCCGGCCACGGCTGACGAGGTCGTCATGCTGAAGGAATTTGCTGCTGACGTAGCGGCTTTGACCAACGGCGAGGTGAACTTCGAGGTGCTGCCTGCCGGGGCAGTTGTCGGTGTCGCCGAGACCCTCGATGCAGTCGACTCAGGCCTGATCGAAGGTGGGTTCGCCTGGACGCACTACTGGTCAGGAAAACACCCGGCGGCAATGCTGTTCGGTTCACCTGTCGCCGGAGCAGGCGTGGGAATCGACAACATCGCGTTTCTGAGCTGGTTTCAGTACGGGGGCGGCCGTGAACTCTATGATCGCCTTTGGGATGAAATGGGCGTGAACGTGAAAGGCTTCATGTTGCAGCCGGTCGGTCCCGAAGCGCTCGGATGGTTCAAGGAGCCGATTGCGTCCATGGACGATTTCCGCAAGTACCGTTTCCGCACGCCTCCCGGGATTCCTGGCCAGACGTACAAGGACATCGGTGTCGCATCGGTTGCCATGGGCGGTGGAGACATCCTGCCAGCCCTCGAAAAGGGGACCATTGATGCCGCGGAATGGTGCTGTCCGAAACCTGACTCGGTCTTCGGGTTCCAGAAGGTGCTGAAGCACTATTACCTGCAGGGACTCCATCAGGTCGTCGTCAATGCCGACGTGTACATCAATCGTGACGTCTATGACTCGCTGACGGATCACCAGAAGAAGGCAATCGAAGTGGCAGCGAACGCATCACTGTCAAAGGCCATGTCCTACAGGATCTACGAAAACGGCAAGGCGTTGAAGGATCTCACCGAAAACCACGGTGTCATTCTTCACGATACACCCGCCGACTACTTCCCGGCATACATGAACGCCGCGAAAGCAAGTCTCGAGAAGAACGCGGCCGAAAACGCCTTCTTTGCCGAAGTCTGGCAAAGCCAGAAGGATTTCGCTGAAATAGCGGTGCCATTCTGGGCCGGCGCGCAGGCATCGAATGCGAGCCTCGGAAAGGCTTTTGCTGACAGCGTGAAATAGTGCTGTTCCAGGACCGGCCGCGGGTGGCGCACACGCGGCCGGCCCAATATCATGCAGGCGTGCGTCGCCGTGACGAACCGCGGCGCATGCCGGCACAAAAACATGAAGAATGTTACGATGACCAATTCGACCGACCCCGATGACCTGGACGTCACTGACGAGTTGATTGCGGAAAGACGATCCGGAGAGGTCGGCGATACTCCTGAGGACATGCGAGGCTGGATGCGAAAGGTCATCCGGTTCATCGATGTCACCAACCTGCAGGTCGGACGCGTAACCTGCCTCTTGCTGATACCTGTCGTTGTCGCGATGGTTTACGAGGTCGTCGCCAGGAAACTGTTCCTGGCGCCAACGCTCTGGGCATATGAAGTCAGCCGGATGTTTGCCGGCGCCCTGTTCATGTTGGGAGCCGGCTACGCGCTGATGCGCGGTGTCCATATCCGTGCCGATTTTCTCTATCGCAACTGGTCGCAGCGTACCCAGGCGACCGTCGATGCGCTGCTCTACCTGGCGTTCTACTTCCCCGCCATGCTGTTCTTTTTCTGGATCTCGGCCGAGTACACGTTAAAGGCGTGGCTCATCTGGGAGCGGTCGATGGACACGACGATGATGGCTCCGCTCGCTCCCGCGAGAACGGCGATGCCACTCGGTGCGTTTTTCCTGATCCTGCAGGGGATATCCGAAATCCTGAAGTGCTTTCACGCCATGGGGCGGCGGCGTGAGCAGCAATTTCTTCTGTTCGTGCCGTTTTACTGTATCATCCTTGCCGCCATTTTCGTGGAGATCTTCTACCCGGGTGTGTTGCCACTGGGCGGAATCGGTTCCCTGCTCTCGTCAGTGTTTGGGGCAACCGGCGCAAGCGACCTCGCTCCCGAATGGATCGGTGTGGCGATGATCGCGGTCATGCTTTTTGCGATCTTTGTCGGATTCCCGATTTCCTTCACCCTGGTTTTCCTGGGTTTTGCCTTCGGAAGCTGGGGGTTCAGCACCAAGCTGGTCTTTTACCTCCAGACTCTTCAGTTCAACAGCGTCATGCTGGAACAGACGCTGGCCGCCGTTCCCCTTTTCGTCTTCATGGGAATCCTGATGGAGCAGGCCGGTCTCATGGAGCGGCTGTTCACCGCGGTGCAACTCATGCTTTCCCGGACCCGCGGTGCACTCTATCTGGCCGTACTGTTCGTTTCCACGATCTTTGCCGCGGCGACGGGCATCGTCGGCGCCTCCGTGACCATTCTCGGAATCATGGCCGCGAAAACCATGAACAGGTCCAGGTACGATGTCCGGCTTTCTGCCGGCACGATTACGGCTGGTGGAACCCTGGGCATCCTGATTCCACCGTCGATCATGCTTGTCGTGATGGGCCCGGTCCTTGAAGTTCCCGTGACCGATCTGTTCGCCGCGGCCATTGTTCCGGGTGTACTTCTTGCCAGCCTTTACGCGGGGTATTCGCTACTGCGTTGCTGGATGGACCCATCTCTCGGGCCGGTTCTTCCACCCGAGGAGCGACCGGAAACATCGCCCTATTACTGGCTCGAGGCGGTCACGGTCATCGGTTCGATCCTGGTATTCTTCGTGCTCGTCGTCATGGCGCTGGCCGGAAACCTGACCGGGTTGTTTCCGCTTTCCTGGGCTGTCGTGCCGGCGGCCTGGATGGCGGTGATGTATTTCGGATCGCTCTGGATCCGGAAGACCAGGCCTGCCGGATTCTACTTCTCCGACCTCTGGTACGAGTTTTTCATGGGGCTGGTCCCGCCGTCGGCGCTTGTGGCGTTCGCGCTCGGGTCGATTCTCTTCGGCTGGGCCACGCCGACCGAGGGAGCCGGTTGCGGTGCGTTCGGCGCACTGCTTCTTGCCGCGTGTTACCGAAAACTGTCGGTGCCATCCCTCTTTTCGGCATTGATCAAGACGCTCGAGATCACGGTTCTGATATTGTTCCTGGTTGCCGCGTCCAATTTCTTCGGCGCCGTGTTTTCGCGCCTCGGCACACCGACAATGCTGACCGAGGCGCTGCTTGCCTGGGACCTGTCCGAGACAGTCGTTTTGATCATCATCATGGCGTTGATATTCCTGCTCGGATGGCCGCTTGAGTGGGTGCCAATCGTTCTGATCATCATTCCGATCCTGATTCCTGCGCTTGACAAGCTCGGCGTCAACCTGACCTGGTTCGGAATCCTGGTCGCGGTCAATCTCCAGACCGCATGGCTCAGTCCCCCGGTGGCGTTGTCTGCCTACTTCCTCAAGGGTGTCGTGCCCGAGTGGGACCTGAAGGACATCTATCTCGGCATGATGCAGTTCATGGTCATCCAGCTGATCGGCCTGGCGCTGGTGTTCACGTTTCCCCAGATCGCCCTGTGGTTGCCGTCATTCGTTTACGGTTCGTGAAGCTCGCGATCGGGAAACGGCCGTCCGGGCCAGACCGTTCCAACGTCAGAATGCCAGGCCTCGGCTTGGGACAGGCTCCAGGAATTTTCGTGACGCATTGATGCTCAACGTTTCGGGATTTCGGCAAATGTTCACGACTTGGGGCCACATGGCCGGTACCTCCAACGCCCGACATGCGCCGGGTCTCGTAGCGGCCGCGGCAGTTGTCGTTGCCATGGTGGCGGTTTCGACCGCCAGCCGGGCGGAAACCTGGCGCGGGCTGACAGTCGCGCCTGAAGACCGCTGCTCCAGGTACGACAGGAAAAGCGATTACAGGTATCCCCAGTCAGTCGAACTGGAAATCGTTCGTAACCTGGGTTCGGTCTACGGCCCGTATACGGGCACGTGTTTTACCTCGGAGTCGGAGACCGATATCGAACACATTGTCAGTACGAGCGAGGCCCACGACTCGGGCCTATGTTCACGGGATCGGGCAACACGCATGCGGTTCGCTCGCGACCTTCGTAATCTCACCCTTGCTTCGCCGCGCGTGAACCGCCACGAAAAAAGTGGAAGGGATGCAGCGGAATGGCTGCCGGACCGCAATCGATGCTGGTTCGCGGCCCGGATCCTGGAAGTACGGCGCACTTATGATCTAACCATTGATCGTCGCGAAGCGGAGGTCCTGGAAGGGATACTGTCCGGTTGTGAACACACAGCCATGGAACCAAAGGTTTGCCGCGTGACGACGTCAAGGGACCGGAACGTCGATGCCTCGTCAGAGGGCGACATCGATGACGTTCTCGCGCGTTACGACGACAACGCGAATGGCCGCATTACCTGCAAGGAAGCGCGCAGGCACGGAATAACCCCGGTTCCTCGCGAACACCCTGCCTATCGCTACATGCGTGACGGCGATGGCGACGGCGTCGTGTGTGAATGATCGAGGATGTTCGCAGAAATCGCCAGGCAGTTTGCCACGGGACTGGCGTCTCCTTTTCACTGCGACCCGTTGCCCGTCGAAGCCATCACCTCTATCCACCCGGCCATACCGGCACCTGCAACCAGTCCGACTATGGCGCGTAGTATTCCGTCAACGATCCGGAAGCCCTCGGACGCGCGTTGGTGAAGGTGACCAAGGAATGGTTATTCGATCAACAGGTAACCTGTTACTCGCTGAACCGGGTGCATGGATTGGCAGCCGCTACCTCAAGCCTCCGCCTTGATCCCACTCTCAGGAGTCCGTCCGACCCGACAATCGCCGCGTGATTGAGCGGTGCCCCTGCCAGCGCACCTGTACATGTCACTTGCACATTTGCATTGGATAATCCAGAATGCGTTGAGCGAATGTGGGGCGATGACAGAGATGACACAAGCCAAGTACAAGATTGCCGAAGCGAGAGCGCGGTTTTCGGAGTTGGTTGAGAGGGCAAGCCGAGGAGAGGAAATCACCATCCTGCGTGGTGAGACAATACGGGCACGGCTGGTCCCGGCGGAAGACGTAGGCAAGCGCGTTTTTGGCGCACTTCGGCACCTGTCGCCGCCGGATGATCTCTTCGATCAGGACGACCCGCAACAAGCTTCCATCGATGCCGGTGAACATACCGACGCGACTGGCATCTGGCGGGAAAGGCAGGCAGGTGGCAAATCGTGAGGCTGCTGCTCGACAGCCACGTTCTGTACTGGTGGATGATCGGCAGCGCTCGGTTGCCGCGCCCGACCCGTGCCCTGGTCGAAGACAAGAGCAATACCATACTCGTCAGCGCGGTCAGCTTTTACGAGATCGAATACAAGATACACTTGCGCAGACTGAATCTGCCACCACAGGAACTCCGTGCGGCGTTTGCAGTCAGTGGCATGCAACGCCTTGCGATTACGGATGAACATGCTGAACTGGCGGCCACGCTCAACTGGGACCACCGCGACCCGTGGGACCGGCTTCTGGCGGCCCAGGCTCGTCTCGAAGGCTGTGCTCTCGTGTCGGCCGACGGCATCTTTTACGGTTTGGATCTGGATCTGATCTGGAAAAAATGAAGAAGCACGGTATCTTCCGGCCACGATTTCCGACTGTTTCAGGCCATGAGGCCATGATCGGGGAAATTTACGTGGATGTCGCCGATGTCGACGGGCCATCCCCCTTGATGTCTGCATTCGAGTGCCGCCGTCAGGATTGGGGCGGTCCGGCTCATTCGGTTCTTGCGCGGCGCGCGAACCACGGCTGTCACTGGTTTGCCAACCGGATACTGGTTTCCAACCATCTGTTGCCATTTGTCCGACTGTGCGACTTCCGGCCAAGTGCAAGTTTTTCCTAGCTCGGTGCGATTCGCGGCGCATTGACAAATGCGCCTTTCGTGGAACGAAGTTCGCGTTCGCGCCGCCGTCTTCGCCGAAGACTGGCAGGACGCGGCCTATGAGAAAAGCGAAACGCAGAGCTTCTACAACGCTTTCTTCGACGTGTTCGCAGTGCAGCGCCGAAGTGTCGCGCGTTGCGAGGCGCATGTCGCGAAGCTGGACAATCGTTCGGGCTTCATAGACCTTTTCTGGCCCGGCTTACTGATCGTCGAGCAGAAAAGCGCCGGGCGCGATCTTAAGGCGGCCTACGAACAGGCTGGGGAGTATTTCGACGCACTGCCGAGCGCGACCGCCCGCGCTGCATTCTGGTGAGCGATTTCCAGACCTTCGAGCTTCACGATCCGGACGAGCGGGAGACCCTATACTTCGCACTCGCGGACCTGCCGGCGCATGTGGAGGCGTTCGGCTTTATTCTTGGCGTTCAGCGTCGGACGTTTCGTGATCAGGATCCGGCGAACATCAAGGCAGCCGAACTCGTCGGGCGGCTACATGACGCGCTTGAGGATGCCGGTCACAGAGGTCATGATCTGGAACGGTTCCTCGTGCGCGTCATGTTCTGCATGTTCGCCGATGACACCGGGGTGTTCGAGCCGCCAACAATTTTCCTCGACTTCATCAAGACGCCCACGGGAGAGGACGGGGCCGATCTCGGACCATGGCTCGCGCAATTGTTCGAGGTGCTCGACACGCCAGAGGACGAATGCGCTGTGACGCTCGACGAAGACCTGGCCCGGTTCCCTTACGTCAACGGCGATCTGTTCAAGGGGCACCTTCGGACGTTCTCTTTCAATGCGGCGATGCGCGATGCGTTGCTCGATGCCTGCCGTTTCGACTGGTCGAACAATTCGCCCGCGAATTTCGGCGCACTGTTCCAGTCGGTAATGGACCCGGCGGAACGCCGCGCCAAAGGGGCGCACTACACGACCGAGAAGAACCGCAAGAGTACATTGGCAATTGCTGATTATCCGACGAAGTACAATGTTGAGGTCATCCCTTCTGCGCCGTTCCTGATGATTCCCGAGGTCAGTTCGGAGCGGCGAAAGTACGCTCCGATTGGTTGGCTGGAGCCGCCGACCATTCCCAGCAACCTTGTGCGCATCCTGGAAAACGGCTCATAGTCGGACTTCGCCTTACTGACCTCTGCCATTCACATGGCTTGGCTGCGCCATATCGGTGGACGGCTCAAGAGCGACTACCGCTACTCCATCGGCCTCGTCTACAACACCTTCCCGATGCCGCCCAAGGGTGCGGACCTGTTGAAACTGGAACCGCTGGCGCAAGCGGTATCGACTGACGAGTTGCCCATCCGGGCGCGACGCCGGCCAATCTCTATGATCCCGACCTGATGCCGCCGAACCTGCGGCGGGCGCATCAGGCGCTCGACCGCGCCGTGGATCGGCTTGACCGGCGCACGGGTTTTGCTTCCGAGCGTGAGCGGGTCGAGCATTTGTTCATGCTGTATGAAAAGTTGTGCGCACCCCTGACAACAAAGACGAAAACGAAGCGACTAAGGCGTCGGATTACGAGCCATGCGGCATGACACGTCATCCAGGAGATGAAAGAGCTGACTGTTGTCGGCTCAGCGGATCGGGACCCGTTTGACAGTTTTGAGATCTGCGCCGAAGCGATCTCAGCCCTAACTCACTTTTCATGACGCGGCGGGTGCGTGCCGGAGTTGCCAGTACATGTTCTGTCGGCACCCATGAACAATTTACGCTGGTGCCGCATGGTCAGGATCAGGCATGGGGAAGGCTTTGCGGGATGTCAGGGATACCGGTCAGGAAAATCGCATCATGTTGATGGTTCGAATAAGCGCAGAAGATGTATTCGTTCCAGTGGTTGGGATCCGGACCGTATTTCATCAGGTGGCGGCGTGCGCCATCCACCTTGGGCAATTCCTTCTTCTCCTTCATCCGTGCGAACTCGCGTTTCAGATAATCGGTAAAGGCGCGTTCGGGATAGTCCCGGATCACGTAGGGCGTGTTGAACACGATGTGCTGGTGGCACAAGTGGTGGGGCGGAGGAAGCACCCGCACGAACCAGATCTGGCCCTTTTTGCCGCGATAGCCGGCTGGAGACAGGCAGGATAAGACTTCCCGTGTGCCGACTTCGCGCAGAAGAACTGCCCCGTCCTTGCAGCCGCAATGTACGTAAAAGCCCATCCTCGACTGCTGCATCAGCTCAACGATGTCCGTCACCCAGGACAGTCCGTCAAACTCGGGAACGATGCGAAGGATACACGTGCCCATGGTTTCCCGGCTGCTGCCGAACTGGACGTCGAACATTGCCCACATCGTGAAATAGCTGGTGGTCAACGGGCTCATCGGCGGATAGTCCGGCATGTATTCTTCCTCGGCGTCACCGACGATTCTGGCGTACCCCTTCGCTTCTCTCAACCCGGAGATGAGCTCGGTCATCACCGACGCGAAGTTCTGCCCCACGCAGTACATGGCGTGACAAGGGTCATAGTCCGCGAACTTCTTGGAGAGGGTCTTATCGTCGCCAACGAGGCCGGTTTCAAGAGCCAACTCCCTGCCTTCCCGCCAGGCCGCTAGGTCGACGACTTTCGATTTGCGAGACGATTTGAGCTTTTTCGCGATTTTGTTGGCAACGGATCCCATGGCACGCTTTCAGTGGTTTTCGTTTGTGGGCTCACCCGTTCACGCAGGAACAAGAAGGCGAGGTGGCGCGAACCCTGCCTGACCTTGGTTGTCCTGGTTTACCGGGGCAAGGCTTCACCTAATGTCCGGTCGACCATCCACGGAAGGGACTCCGGGAGAATCGGGTCTTCGAAACGCTACGGTCGTGATTTAGACTTTTCGCGGTTTTGGTGCCACAGTCATGACTCAGGAAAGGCCCGGGTCCGGCCCCGAGGTTCGTGTAAACACGCGGGGCCGGTCCAGCCATCGTGCATCAGCCGTGTAAACAGGACGCGTCAAGGCAGGATAAACGATTTTCCGAAGAGGGCATGACCGACGAAGCGTCCGCGCGGTCAAGCCGCCCTGCCCTCTTCGAGTTTGCGTTGTGCGGCCTGACACATGCGATCGGCCATCATCGCGATGATGGCCATCCCGGCGCCCGCAACCAGTCCGATTCCGACGTCGCCCTTGCTCAGCCCTATATAGACCTGCTGCCCCAGGCCGTTGGTACCGACCAGGGCCGCGATCACGAGCATCGCGATTGCATACATGATCGTCTGATTGAGTCCGAGCATGATGTTCGGGAGTGCAAGCGGTAGTTTCACGCGCCACAAGAGCTGTCCGGGCGTGCATCCCATCGAACGGGCAGCCTCCACCACGTCGTGCGGAACGTTTTTCAATCCGTGCTCGGCGTATCGGAAGGCAGGCACATAGGAATAAGCCATGATCGCGAGCAACGCCGTGAATTCGCCGATCTTGAACACCATGACGATGGGAATGAGGATGACGAAAAGCGGCATGGTCTGCAAAGTGTCGTTGACGGGCCTCATGATGCGGGACACGTGATCATTATGGGCGGCCCAGATGCCGAGCGAAGAGCCGAACAGAAACGAAATGACGACTGCGATTCCGCAGAGCCAGAACGACAACATGGTCTTGTCCCAGGCGTCCGAGACGAGGAGAAACACCAGGCCTGCAAATACGCCGATCGCGAGGCGAATTCCTCCGAGGCGCCACGATGTCATCAGGAGCACGGCGAGAAAGGCCAGCCAGGAGATTTCCGTTACGCCGAACAGAAACATGCTTCCCGCAACGGCAATCGCAACCGCAGCGTTGGTGCCGAACCCGCGGAGCCCCGCCCAGGCGGCCAGCAATAGGCATGCGACGCTTCCAGCAGTGAAATATCCGGACCAGGCGAATCCCCAGGTAAACGGAGTCACGGTCTGACCAAGGCCAATTTTCAATGGCAACATCGCATAGAACAGGAAAACCCTCTTGATCTCCTTGATTGCCGGCTGGAAGTTCACCACGAACCAGGTGATGAAATCGTTCATCGGGCCGGCCGGAGAAACGACCCAGTTACCCGGATATGCCACCAATACCGGAACAAACCTGCCGATGACCGCGATGGTGACGGAGCCGGCGAGGACGAACACCCAGAAACGGTTCCTTCGGTACCATGTCGAGCGGTCCTCCTCGTCCGATTGGCGCGTTGCGAGGCCATTGGTCACGCGGTCAAGTATCATGGCCATGAGCGCGATGACGATGCCGGCGAGGAGGCTTTCACCGAATTGGGCTTTTCGTATCGTGCTGAGGACTTCCCAGCCGATGTCACTGGTTCCTCCGATAATGGATGCAACGATGACCATGCTGAGCGAAGCCATCGTGGTCTGGTTGATGCCGAGCAGTAGCTGGCGAAGTGCGGTGGGTACACGAACCCGCCAGAAGAGCTGTCTGCGGTTTGCGCCCGACATCAGGCCCGAATCGATGATGTCCGGCGCGACAGTCCTCAGCCCGACGAGCGTGTTTCGAACCATCGGGGCAAAAGAGTAGAGAACGCTGGCGATCAGCCCGACGACCGGTCCGAATCCGAACAGGATCAGGATGGGAAGCAGGTAGGCGAACGCGGGAACGGTTTGCAAAACATCGAGCGTTGGAGTGATCGCCCTTTCGGCCGCGCGCGAGGCGAAAGCCCAAACACCCAGAATAAACCCGATCAGGACAGCGAGCGGCACCGAAATCGCGACCAGCGACAGGGAATTCATGCTCTCTTCCCAGTAGCCGATGACCAGCATGTAACCGAGGCTCAAGACCGTGAACACGGTCAGTTTCCAGCCGCCCGCCCGCCAGGATACCGCGCCGGCGACGAACATGAGGACGGGCCAGGGCAGCCAGTGCAGCAGGTCACGCACCCACGACATCGGATGGTCCAACAACCACGCGATTGCCCGGAAAAACGGCTTCGTGGTTGCCACGACGACATCTTCGGCCAGATTGATCCAGTCGCTGATCGGGAGCGTCAGGGTTTCCGGATAACTGGCCAACCACGGCAGATGGCCGGATAACCCGATGCATCCGGCCGCGAACAGCAACACGACCGCCCATCCCAGCGTAGCCCTGTCCAAGCCGGCGGTGGCCCATGCGCGAGAAAACGTCGTGTCAATCGAGACGGCAGGCATGGACGTCCTTTCGCGTCACTGCTCCTTTTCGGCATTCGCTGGAGACGTTTCCGAAACATCCGAAACGTCAACCCCGGACAAGTTGCGGACGACGCTGTCGGGGGTCACCGTACCGAGCACGGCATCGTTGTCGCCGGTGATCAGAACGCCGGACGGGTTCCTGGCGAGAACCGGGAGAAGGTTTTCCACCGACATTTCCGCGGAAGCGGTAGGCATGGTCGTGGTATCGCCGCGGGCGGGCGCGGCGATTTGCCCCGCAGTCAGGACCCGGATTCGAGGAACCTCGCTGGTGAATTGCGAGACGTAGTCATCGGCGGGGGAAAACACCAGTTCCTTCGGAGTTCCGATCTGGACGATCTTGCCGTCGCGCATGATCGCCATCCGGTCCGCCACCCGGAGCGCTTCGAGAAAGTCGTGCGTGATGAAAACGATCGACTTGTGAAGAAGCTGCTGAATCCGGAGGAATTCGTCCTGCATCTGTTTGCGGATCAGCGGGTCCAGGGCGCTGAACGGTTCGTCGAGAAACCAGATTTCGGGCTCTACTGCGAGAGAGCGTGCAATTCCTACCCGCTGTTGCTGCCCGCCGGAAAGCTGTCTCGGATAGCTCGTCTCCCGTCCTGCAAGTCCCACCAGTTCGATGACCCGCTCAACCTGGACACGCAGGTCGGACTCGGGGACTTTCTGCAACCTCAGTGGAAAGGCGATGTTCTCGAGCACGGTCAGGTGCGGAAGTAGTCCGAAGTTCTGGAACACCATCCCCATCTTGTGGCGGCGGATTTCGATCAACTCCTGTTCGGTTGCCTCGAGGAGATTCTCGCCATCAAGGATGACTTCGCCGCATGTGGGTTCCACCAGGCGCGAGAGGCACCGGACGACAGTGGATTTTCCGGAACCAGAAAGCCCCATGATGGCGAAGATCTCGCCGGTGTGAAGATCGAAATTGACGTCGATCGCCGCAGGAATGAACCCTTTCGCACGAAGTTCCCGAGCGAGGACGTCGGGATGTTCTCGATGGGTTCCAGATTGAAAGAACGGCCCGGGGTCGGATCCGTAGACCATCCACAGGTTGCGGCATTTCAACTTGACGGGAGTATCGGCGCTCACCGGCGAATTCCGGTCACAACGATGCGGGCGACAATCCGCTCATCGCTCGCGGGGGCCATGTTGCGCGAATAACGGGCAGGCGGCGCATGGGCCGCCTGCCTCCTGGCGTAATGATCACATGGACGCGGATATCCACGATTTCCACGTGCCACTGTTCTGATCCATCCACTCCTGAACGACTTCTTCGAGCGGACGCTTTTTCTGATCAACTTCATTGATCATGTAGTTGTGCTCAGCATTTGTCAGCGTGAACTGTTCCAGTAACTTGACAGCTCCGGGCCATTGTTCGGTCGTACTCTTGCTGACAATTTTGTCGACCGTCGCCTGTTGGAATCCGCAGGCGTTGTCACGTGTCTGGGTTTCCTCGACGCATTCGCCCTCGGCGTCGTTCCACTCGACCCAGTCCATCTCGTGAACGGCAAACAACCAGTGCGGTTGCCAGAACATGATCAGGATCGGATCGCCGGCCGCAATGGCGCTGCTGATTTCAGCAACCATTGCCCCTTCGCTACCGCCGGGAACAGCTGTGAACGGCAACTCGATCGACGCGACCACGTCCTTGGAACGAGTCCCCCAGTCCGCGGGATACGTGACCAGCCGGCCATTCGGAAATGTCTCGGACGTCGCGAACGCCTGGGTACATTCATAGAGGGCGTTGAAGTCAGGGAGGCCTGGGCATTTTTCTGCCATGTACGGCGGAAAGATCCATCCTTCCTGCGGCTCAAGGCCGAGCAGGCCCAGGTTCACGATGTCTCCCGAGGCAATGGCATCCGGATAGATGTCTGAGACACTGTTGGTCCACACTTCGGGTTGAACGTGCAGTTCACCTTGCGCTATCGCCTGGAACTGGGGCAATGCACCCGCCGTGATGAGCTCCACGTTATATCCCATTTCCATGAGGACCGCGCCCGCGATGTTGGCCGAAAGGTGCTGTCCGGTCCATTCATTGACAGCGATCTTGATGGGTGCGTCGGACTCCGGAATGTCTGCGGAAACTGGCCCCGAGACTCCGAACGCGATGGCCAGCGCAATCCCTGCCGCCGCCAGGTTCTTTCGGAAATCTGAAACTGGAATTCCCATGGCAATTCTCCTTTGCTTGTCACTGCACGGCAATAATTGCATCTTTCTTGTTGGCTGTCATTTGCAAATTTTGCGGGTTGGCGAGGTGCCCATGTGCGGGCTCGGACTGGCTCAACAGGGGCCCTGGCATGATTGACGTTCGGTGCGAGCCTTTTCCCGGAGCCCGGGGTCGGGAGGCCGCGTGGCGGCCGTCAGGCGATCCGGGACCGGAGGACGAGACGATCGCACAAGCTCGCCTTGTCGTCCGGCTCGAGGCTTGATGACCGGCAACACGGAAAACATCGTCCGACTCGAGGATGCCGGTTTCCGGAGTGGCGAACGGCAGTGCGTCGGTCCCGTAACCCTTGAGTTCAGGGAGCGGCGCGTCGGAATCGTCGGGCGCAACGGTGCCGGGAAATCGACCATGCTGCGATTGCTGGCAGGGCTTGATTCTCCAACCGAAGGAAGGGTTGTCGTGCATGGCAGGAATCCGGCCAGTGAGCGAAGCTGGGCCGTCGGAAAGATCGGGATGATCTTCCAGAATCCGGATCAGCAGATCATTTTTCCGACGGTCGAGGAAGAACTCGCATTCGGTTTGAGGCAGCTCGGGCAGAGCAGGAACGCGGCAAGACAGGCTGTGCGGGAATACCTCGAAATGCACGGCCGTGCGGATTGGGCCCTTCAGCAGTGTCATTCGCTCTCCCAGGGACAAAGACATTTCCTGTGTTTGCTGGCCGTGTTGCTGATGAAGCCGGATATCCTGCTGCTCGACGAGCCGTTCTCCGGTCTCGACCTGCCGACGTCCACGTGGTTGAAACGGGAGCTTCAGGATGTGGGACAACAAGTGATTCTGGCCACGCACGACATGGAACTTCTGCGATCATGCGACCGGGTCATCTGGCTGGAACATGGACGTATGGCCGGCGACGGCCTGCCGGGGGAGGTCTTGCCCGTCTACGTTGAGGCGATGGAAAGGCTCACTGTGGGCTCAGGCCAGAATAGTTCGGTCGGGGGTCATCCGTGCTGGCATTGACGATTCCCGAGAGAACCTGGGCTCATTCCGTACCCGTTGGCTGGAAGTTGCTTTTCCTGCTCGGATTGACAGCCGTTCTTTACCCGGTTTCCGATCTGCGGGTGCTCGCGGGCACCCTGGTAGCCGTGGCATTCCTTGCCGTGGCTCTTGGCCGCGGTGTCGTCAGACAGTCCCTGAAGATGCTGGTTCCGCTCTTGGTCATCGTTTTGCTTGTGCTGTTGTACCATGTCCTGGTCGGTCGGTTGGTAGCGGGAGCCGGCGTCGTGTTGAAGTTGCTGACATTGATCGGCGTCGCGAACCTCGTGACCATGACATCGCGGCTCGACGACATGTTCGAGTTGATCATGTTTCTTCTCGCGCCTCTCAAGAGTCTGGGGGTTCGTCCTGAAGTGCCGGCGTTGGCGTTTGCGCTTGTCCTCAGGTTCATTCCCGTCCTGGTACAGAAGGGCAGGTGTGTTTCGGACGCCTGGAAGTGCCGTTCACCACGGCGAATGTCGTGGCCTGTACTGGTTCCATTGTGCCTCGTCGCTCTCGACGACGCGGAACGAGTCGCCGACGCCATTCGGGCGCGAGGAGGAATCCGTGCCTGACCCGCGCCGTGAAAGAGGGAGGTGAGATGGAACGGGGGGTCGCCAGGGTGGCGTTGTTTGCGGCCCTTGTCGCGGCGCTGGGCCTGCTGCCCAAACTGACGATCGCGGGCGGTGTTCCAATTACGGCACAAAGCCTGGGGATCATGTTGTGCGGCACGATTCTCGGCCGACGTGCGGGTGGGCTTGCTGCTCTGCTGTTCGTCTGCCTTGTTCTTGCAGGCTTGCCGCTGCTGGCAGGTGGTCGGGGTGGCGTTGGTCTGCTGGTATCTCCTTCAGCCGGGTTCCTGGTCGGGTTCCCTTTTGCGGCCCTTGCAACGGGCATCGTCGTGGAACGATTACGCCTTCGCACGGTTTTCGTCCGCGCAACCCTTGCTTCTCTGATCGGCGGGATCCTGGTGCTTTATGCATTTGGCATTCCGGGAATGGCCTGGGCGCTCGACCTGTCGATTCCCGATGCCGTTCCATTGGTGTTGCCGTTCCTTCCGGGCGACATCATCAAGGCTGTCGTATGCGGATGCGTCACGCACGGCCTGCATGCGGCGCGTCCGTCGGCACTGGACTGGTCCCGCTAGGCCGAAAACAGGACTGCAGTACCTAAACCGCCCGCCGACGCGATTGCAGCGAGGCCCGGTCCATCGAAGGACGTGCAGCAAAGTTCGTGAAACAGGCGCACGGCCAGGATTGCTCCCGATGCACCGATGGGATGTCCGCGCGCGAGCGATCCGCCGCCAGGGTTGACCCGGTCAGGATCCAGGCCGGTGAGATCGGTGCAGGCTATGGCCTGGGCAGCATAGGCCTCCATGACTTCGCCAACGATCATGTCCGAGCCTTTCCATCCGGAAGTCTCAAGGACAGTCTCGATCGCGGCGACCGGGGCAAGACCGGGCAGTTCGGGCGCTCCCCCGAGGGTCGCGGCACGAGAAATTCGTACCGTGTTGCGGCAACGCAATCGGGGAAGCATGCGTTCTTCGACCACGAGAAGGAAGGCGGCGGCATCAGCCGTAACCGACGCGTTGGCGCGCGTGATGCTTCCGGCGAGGACTGGCGCGCGCCTGCAGGTTTCCATGGTCAGAACCCGCGCGAACGTGTCCCGGGCCTGATCACCGGATCCCGGCGCTACGATTTCCCGGGAAAGCCGGTCAGAGGCAATCAGGGCCTTCCGGTGGCTGTCAATCGACCAAAAATCCTGCCGGTCACGGGATATTCCCAGTTCCCGCGCCAAACGGTCCGCAGCCTCATGGAGGTCGGGGTCGCGATCGGGGAAAGGAGCGAACGCCGGCCGCTCGTATGTGATCGGGTCTCCTCCTCCGGGAAATCTCGCCCGGCGTTCGGGTCTCCTCGAGTGGCTTTCTGCACCGCCGGCGAGAACGACATCGGCGGCTCCGCTTTCAACGAGGAATTTGGCCAATGCGACGGCATCGAGGCCGCCTGCACATTGTCGATCAATCGTGAGGCCGGCAACGGTATCGGGCAGGCCGGCCGCAAGCACGGCCATGCGCGCAGGATTGCCACCCGCGTAGAGTGCATTGCCGAGAATGACCTCGTCAACGAGGTCGGCCGGGCATGCAACCTCTTCAAGACAGGCTTTCATGACAGGCCTCGCGATTTCGAATACTTCGCATCCGGCGAGAATCCCTCCGGTCGGTGCAACCGGCGATCTTTTGGCGCTTGCCACCCAGGCTGACCGGGTCATCCGCCCGATTCCGAGAAGAGCCGCCGGATTGCCCCGTAGTCGGTTTTGCCGGATGGCAAGGATGGCCACGGGTCAAGTTCACGTATGTTGTAAGGTACTAGGTGACGGTCGAATCGGCCCCGCCAATCATTGATGACATCGGCGAGTGAAGTGGCGGATTCGAGCATGACCGCGACAGTCAGGCGAGATCCCCGGAGGTGATCGGGGATGGCAACGGCAGCGACGTGGCGAACACCGGGTGCGGTCGAAAGTTGCGCTTCGATTTCATCAAGTGCGAGACTCCTTTCCGCGACTCGGACGATCCGATCGGACCTGCCGACAACGGCGAGCGTCCCGCACGGGATCCAGCCGGCCGACGTCGCCGGTGAAGAAATAACCATCGAACCAGGACTCCGGGCATTGGTCGGCGCCTGGGCCGGCGTAGCCCGAGAATACCATTGGACTGCGCACCCAGATTTCACCGGTTTGCGTTCCTTCGATCGTGGTTTCCGGCCCGGGCCTGATCTTGACTTCAACGCGGGGAAACAGCTGACCCTGCCCTTTCTGCCCGCTGTCCAGTTTCGCCGTGCTGACGAAACTGGTTTCCGACGACCCGTAGAACCCGTAGATTTCGGCGTTCGGAAATTGCCGTTCAACCGCCTCCAGGGTTGTCTGATCACATGCGGCCCCGCCGATCATGACGCGCCTGGTTGCGGGAGCGGGTTCCACGTTCCCTTTCTGCCCCAGCAGTCGGAGTTGTGTTGGCGTCGCATAGATGACAGTTGCGCCCATTTGCGCGAGCGCGGCCATCTGGCGGTCAGGGCGCATCCCGGAAAGTAGAAGGACGTCGGCACCAAGGTGAAGAGCTTCAAACGCGGCGTAAGCGTGGATCGAGTACCCGAGCGACCCGAGCACGCCGACTCGATCACCTTCACTGGTTCCGCCGAGCGCACGGAGTTGCTCGAAACCAAATATCCATGATGCGTGTGTTCGTGCGACCAGCTTCGGAAACCCGGTGGTCCCGCCGCTCACAGTAACGAATGAAGGTGCTCCAGGAGAATTCCTGTCCTTCGCGCCACCGCCAGATTGACCGTTGAACGAAAAACGGAATTCATCGCTCCGGTTGACTTCCTGCGCGATCCTCGTGACGACGGCTGCGTCGGCAATACAGAATGGTGATCCGCTACCGGCTTGTCGCTGTGCGATCAGGAGTGCGGCCAAAGGCTCATCCGCCGGGATCAGGGTCAACCCGGGGAGATTGACGGTCTTGTCGGGTTGCCGCCGACACGAAATCCAGTCGTCTGCGGAAAAACCGTCGATAACACCCTGTCCGGGACAGTGGATTCGAGAGCGCTCACGCCAGTTGAAGCTGTCGACGAACCCCTTCATTCCTGCTGCCCATGGTGCGTCCGACCCACTTCGTTGCATTTTTCCGGTCGTTCTAGAATCAGAATCCGCACTCGATTTCACGCTATTGGGCCGAAACTACCTGCCGCCAACCTAATTCGTCCATCGCGTGCCGATTGCGTTGCAGGACGGCCCGCCGTTCGGCGCCTGAACCGCCTTCAAGAATGACGCCTCGGACAATTTCGCATTCAAGCTGCCCGAGCTTGCCTTTGACTCAACCCGCTTATCGACCGATACACTGACATTCGCGATAGATACAGACCGCACGATGCTCCGGGAGACTTGATGCCGAACTCCCTTTGGAAACAACGAAACACGATATCTCTTCTGCCTCGTTTCAACAGAGCAGATACAAATCCTTGTTTCCAATTCTGACCCGACATTTCTCACTTTCGCTTGACTTGGGCGTAACCTGAGGAAATCGCGATGCCAACGCCGGAATTGCTCACAAACACGGTCTCGGCGAATGGTCAGGTCGTTCTGCCGAAGTCCTTCCGCCGCGCACTGCGTTGGGACGCGGGAACGCGGTTGGTCGTGGAAAACGCGCCGGGGGGCGTCATGTTGAGACAGGCGCCGGCATTCGTCGAAACCCGGTCCGGGACGTTTTCGGGTGCCTTGCTTATGATGGGCCTTCAAGGTCTCTGGCGGAGATGGAAGCAGGCGGGCGTACTTGCGAAAGCGGGACGGTTTCAATCGGGCGACGGACAGCAATGTGGTCATTCGAAACCTGACTGGCGACGACCCGAGGCAGGCCGTCCGGGCCGGGTCCGTGATTGATGCAGGAGACGTCTTCGCAAGCACAACAGTTCTGCTCGAGTGCATGGGGTGCCGAGGAGCGTCTAGGAGCTTGGAAAAAACGCGAAAATCACTTGTCGACCGTATCTCAATTGAGATGCACAATTCCTTCTGAACCGGAGGACACGATTTGCCCGCTCAAACTTCAATGCTCCATGTCCGCGTGGATGGCCGCTTGAAAGGGGATGCCGCCGAAGCCCTGAATGGGATTGGCCTGACCCTTTCCGATGCCGTACGCATCCTGCTGACCCGCATTGCCGCCGAGAGTGGTCTTCCTGTCGGGCTGACTGCCGACCCCGATGCCCTTGACGCCTGGTTCTGCACCTAAGTGTATGAAGCGCTGAACGTTTCACGCCCTGCCGTCCCGCATGACCAAGTATTGCAAGTAAACCGGGCGCTGATCGACGACAAGCGTCGTGCCCGAAATTGAATGGGAGGCGCTGGCCCATTCTGACCTTCTTGCGATCGTCGAATACATCTCCGACGACAACCCGGATGCCGCACATGCTCTCGTGGATGAAGTACGGGGCAAGTTTTCTGATTGTCCGTTCAACCGAAGAGTGGGCGCCCAGGAAGGGTGGAAGGAACTCGCGAATTGGTCGTTCGCCCAAACTACACTGTAGTCTATGCTGAAACCGTGGATGCGGTGACCGTTCTGCGCGTTCTTCATGCAGCTCCGAAATGGCCTTGAGTTCAACACGCCATCGAGACCAAGGGGAACCACAAGGTAGGTAAAGTCCCATTCCGAGCAAGCAATGCCTGATGCTCGGACCTTAGCACTTGAATCGATTCCGTATATTGTGTTCATTTTGACCGAAAACTAATATGTCATTACATGATATTGCGTTTGACTCGGGTTTTGGGTCAAGATCTTGGGTTTCGACCGACAGGATGTTGCGGCCATCCTGCATGCTTTCGTCGGGCTTCCGGGTGCCTTGGCGGAGAGCCGCGACCTGACTGCCAAAGCCCTCGATCTTGCGGAGGAACCCGGCATGGATTTGGCCGATGTTATGCATCTCGGCGCTGGCGCGACGTGCTGGTGAAATCCGCACGGGCGCCTCCGAAACCTGCCGAAACCCATGTCGTCCCTGGAATTCACCCAGACTGCCGGTCTGTTTCGCCCTGCGAAGCGGCGCCCTCCGTTCCTGTCCTTGAGTTCGGGAAAGATCCGAGGCCGCTTGTCCGGATCTCCGGTCAAACACCTCGCGGTTCGATGACAAACCGGGGTGCTTGGCGACCACAACTTCGATTTCGTTCAGCATTCCGGGTTGAAAGGCGACAGCGGTAGAGGCAAACCGGACCGATCGTCCAGTTGGCTTGCGGACCACGTTAGCCGGTTTAGATTTCACCAAAGTTCGGAGCGAATCTGGTGCACCTTTCGACACAGACTGGTTGGCTCGGACACTTTCGTGCAACGGTTGTCCTGAGCCTGCCGCTTATAGGCATCCACATTGCCCAAATGCTCACCCACACGACCGATGTCGTCATGCTTGGTTGGTACGGAGTGGATGAACTGGCGGCTTCGGTACTGGCGTCGGAAATCTACTTCGTGGTGTACCTCGTCGGGGTTGGAGCAGCCCAGGCCGTCATGCCCATGATCGCAAACGCGCATGGCGCCGACGACTCCGATCGTATTCGGCAGGTGTTCCGGATGGGAAACTGGATCACGATCGCCTATGCCGTGGCCGTTTTGCCCATTCTCCTGCTGGCCGAGCCGTTGCTGATCATGCTCGGGCAATCGCCGCACCTGTCCGCGCTTGCGGGCGACTACATGCAGATTGCCGCATGGAGCATGGTTCCGACGCTGCTTGTATCAATGCTGAGGTCACTGTTATCGGCGCTACGCCGGCCCGGAATCGCATTGATTGCCATTTTGACCGGCGCTGCGGCAAACGCGCTTTGCAATTACATTCTCATCTTCGGCAACTGGGGGGCGCCTGAACTTGGAATTCGGGGTGCCGCGATCGCAACCGTCGTAACCGGAGTGCTGACCACCGCAATCCTCTTCTATACCGTCAAACGGATCCCGGAGACGAGCGGACGCGGACTTTTCAAGAGGTTGCTGAAACCGAACTGGACAGCATTTCGAGAGGTGCTCCGTCTCGGCTGGCCGATAGGGCTGACCCTCCTCGCCGAAGCCGGACTTTTCTCATCTTCGAAAGTCATGGTCGGTTGGCTTGGAACGATTCCCCTGGCTGCGCACGGAATTGTCCTTCAAGTCGTTGCCATCTGCTTCATGGTCCCGTTGGGCCTCTCGAGCGCCGCGACAATTCGTGCAGGTTTCGCAGCGGGGCAACGCGATCATGACGGGCTGAGACGAGGTTCAATGACGTCGCTGGCACTTTCGATGGCGATCGCCCTTGTGGCTGTCGCCCTGTTTCTGGTGTTCCCGGAATCGTTTGTGCGCCTGTTCCTGGATCAGACACACCCGGAAACGGACAGGATTGTCGAAATCGGCATCACGCTCTTTGTCGTGGCGGCGGTTTTCCAGGTTTTCGATTACCTGCAAGTCGTCATTCTGGGCATTCTTCGCGGCATGGAGGACACCAAGGTCCCCATGTTCCTCGTGGCGACGTCGTACTGGCTGATCGGCGCTCCGATGTGTCTCGTGCTCGGTTTCCGGTTCGAATTCGGCGCCGCGGGAATCTGGGCAGGATTGGCAATAGGGCTGTGCGCGGCGGCTGTCGCCCTGTCAATCAGGCTCTGGCGAAGACTCGACACGCGCACCCCTGGCGAAAGGATCCCGGCATGAGTCAGTGGGAAACCGCAACCGGGATATCGGTTGCACGAGCAAAATTGCGCAAACTGACGTCCGTCACATGCGGCGGCTTGTTCCGGGGCCAGGTTTCCAAGGTTCAGGGACTGCCACTTCCGTTCGCGCGCTGCCGGAACGGCGGACGGAGCAACCGCCTTGCACAACGACGAGGGAACGAATACTCGTGCCGGGAGCAGAGGCCCCTTAGCTCAACTGGATAGAGCAGCTGACTTCTAATCAGCAGGTTCGGGGTTCGAGTCCTCGAGGGGTCACCACGTCTCCCGCACTTCCGTTTTCTGTGTTCGAACCGCTTCACTCCATGTGAATGCGTTCGAGCCAAGCTGGCCACCCGCGCCGAGATGCCATTTCGCACGGGTGCGCTTCCGGCGCGAGTCATTGACCGGGTCAGCTCCTTCGCCGGAATCCCGCCAGGGGATGGTCGCCCAAGTCAGCGTCGCCCAAGGGATCGGTCGTGCAGGCCGTGATTTCGGCAATTTTGCGCAGCCTGACGCAATTCGAGCGAAATGTGGAAGCTTCCCAAAAAAGAAACGCGCACGTCTCGGACTCAGGTGGAGGGGTGCTGAAGACTCCGCTCAAGACTCATGCGCTGTGGCGGGCCCGAATAGACTGCGTTGCCAGGCACTCATTGAACAGGCACACGGTAACGAGCGAGTCCGCAGTACCTCGCAAACCAGGCCCGTCACCGGCGTTGCGCGATTGCGATGCCTGTTCTCGGCACGCACCACGAGAACGCCAGCTGATCCGATGGTTTCACCCGATCTTGCCCGGGGCCCTATGTCGAAAAGGATTGTTCAATGCGGTCCAAAGTGCGCATGGCGTCGAGCACCCCGTGCACCGAGCCGTTGGGTTCGCGCCCTTCCCGGATGGCAGCAATGAATTCGCGGTCGATCAGTTCGATCCCATTGTCGGATACGGCGACATCGCTGAGATCGATCGGGTTTTCCCTGCCGTCAAATAGGTCGTCGTACCGTGCGACATACGTGCCTTTGTCGCAGATATACCGAAAAAAAGTACCGAGCGGCCCATCGTTGTTGAAAGACAGCGACAGTGTGCAAATTGCGCCCGACGGAGTTTTCATCCCTATGGACATGTCCATGGCGATTCCCAATTCAGGGTGATGGGGTCCTTCAAGGCCGTAGCACTCCGACGCCACCTCGCCGGTCTGGTACTGGAACAGGTCGACCGTGTGGCAGGCGTGGTGCCAGAGCAGGTGGTCCGTCCAGCTGCGCGGTTCGCCCTTGGCATTCATGTTGGAGCGTCGGAAAAAATAGGTTTGCACGTCCATCTGCTGGATTTTCAGTTCGCCCGCGTCGATCCTGTTGCGGATCCACTGGTGAGAGGGGTTGAAACGGCGGACATGGCCGACCATCGCCAGGACGCCCGTTTCCTTCTGCACCCTGCAGATTTCTTGGCTGTCCTCCAGCGAATCCGCCATCGGGATTTCGATCAGAACCGGTTTGCCGGCCTTCATGCAGGCGATGGCCTGCTCGGCGTGCACCTGGGTGGGCGTGGCCAGGATGACAGCGTCGACATCGTCGCGCGCAATGCATTCGTCCAGGGACGTTGATGCGTGGCCGATTCCGCGTTCGGTGGTCAATTCGTCGAGTTTGGACAGACTTGGACCCATGACCGAAGTGACGGAGACGCCCTCGACGTTGTCCAGCGCTTCCAGGTGTTTGGTCCCGAAGGCGCCATAGGCGCCCGCAATGCAAAACCTCATGTGAAATCCCCTTTTGGTTTGTCGACTTGTCCTGTCCTGTTTTCCAGGATGATATGCCCGACGGCGGTGTTGGACGCCGGTACGTGATAGTGGCGGTGGACCTCGACAACCTCGTCATCAAGCGCTCCGCGCATGACGTGCCACATGACCATCTCGACCCCTTCCGAACCTGCCTCGCGCAGGTACTCCACATGCGGCATCCGCGACAGCCCCACGGGGTCCGAGGTCAGACGGTCTAGGAAAGCTGCGTCCCATTCCTTGTTGATCAGGCCTGCCCGCTTGTATTGAAGTTGATGGCTCATGCCGCCGGTGCCGAAGATCACCACGTTGAGATCCTCGTCATAGTTTTCGACGGCGCGCCGGATCGCCTTGCCCAGGTTGTAGCAGCGGTTTCCCGTCGGCGCGGGATACAGTACCACGTTGACGCAAAGCGGGATCACGAGTGCTGGCCACTCGTCACCGACGCCATGATCGCCGAACATCAGCGAGAGGGGCACGGTCAGGCCATGATCGACTTCCATCTCGTTCATGATGGTGATGTCGAATTCATCCAGGATCAACGATTGGGCGATATGGCTGGCCATTTCCTGGTGATTCCTGACCACGGGAACGGGACGCGGCCCCCAGCCCTCGTCGGCGGGGTGAAATTCGGCGGCGCACCCCAGTGCAAAGGTCGGGATGTACGATGCATCGAAGGCCGTGCAGTGGTCATTGTAGACCAGGAAGATGACGTCCGCGTTCGCCTGCTTCATCCATTCGCGCGACTTCCTGAACCCGGCGAAACATGGCTTCCAGTACGGTGCCCCCGTGTTCCCGGTATCCATTGCGACACCAATCGCGGGGACATGCGAACAACCCACACCTGCAGTGATACGGGCCATCAGTTCTCTCCCTTTTCATCCCATTCGTGTTGATATCGGTTGCCTTCGGGAGGGCGTCCTCCTTCGACCATCATCTTGCGATATGCTTCGTTCCCCATGCCGGTCATTATGCCAGCCAACTGTTGAAAGTTGATCCCGTCATTGGCGGCAAGCTTGCTGGTGTAGTAGATGTTTCCCCCAAGCTCGAGCATCCGGTTCCAATCGCGATCACGAACTGCCTGGCGTTGCTCCTGTGACATGGGGTAGCCGTCCATGTAGGCCTCTTCGTTTGCATTGAAGGTGTCGCGATTCTCTTGCCGTCGCAACGAGATGCAGAATTGATTGAGGTGGTACCCCTGGCGTCCCCGATCGGCGTCGAAGACGAACGTACCGGGAATGTCCTCGTAGTCCTTTTTCAAGCCCATGAGCGCTCTCCTCCCTTTCGATCATGTCTCTCCATTGGCCAGGCCAGCCAGAATGGCGTCGGTCATCGCGGCAATGTCGCGCGCCCCGAGGTCGCGGGCGTCGAGACCCAGCGAGCCGGCCTCTCGCTGGCGCGCGCATGTTGCTTCCGCCATGTGGGGGGCGATCCCCAATTCGCGCAGCGCCTGAACCACTTCCTGCATTTCGGTTGCCCTGCGTGTCCCGTGGGTGAGCGCGCGCTCGAACATATAGGGCACCCGGCGCTGCCAATCGAAACCGGGATAGGTGGCTTCCAGCGATGCGAGAACATCGGCATCAATTCCTGCCTTGCGGCCCGCCAGGAAACACTCGAGGGTCAGCGCCTCGAAGCCCTTGACCATGACAGACCTGACCATCTTCCGCACGGATGCAGCACCGACGTCAACTCCGGCGATCTCCGTCATCATTCCGAGCGCTCGCGTCGCTACCAGTGCAGCCTGCGCCTCCGCACCCGCCAGGAGACAGTGCGATCTGTGTAGCCGGGGATGCACGGGCGTCATGATGGCAACGTCGACAAAGCGGCCGCCCGCCGCCGTGATCATCGCGGCAGCGCGGCGTTTCGTACCGGGGGCGCAGCTGTTGCAGTCGAGAAACAGGGCGCCGCCGAGGTTCACCCGCGCAGCTTCCGCCGCCGCGGCCTCCGCCTGTTCAGCCGTAACGAGCGAAAATATCAGGTCGGCATCCCTGCAGGCGTCGGCGGACGTTGCCTCTCCGATGACATCGCATTCGGCGTAGTCGCCGCGTTTTGCTCGGGCCTGGGGGCCGTTGGTCTTGATGTCAAAGGCCCGCATGACGTGGGAGCCGCCTTCCCGGCGCAACCCCTTGGCGAATGCCTGCGCGGCTTCGCCAAATCCCAGGAACGTGATTCTGGAGCTGGTTTTGGCCACGGATGGCTCCTTTCAGGTTCCCTTGAGAGTTAACACCCGGGGCATGGCCGACGCCAATTCAAATGACTGGGCGAGCATTGAAAAAAGCTATCGCTTCGTCATTTGGTGCGGTTACGGGAAGGGAGTTTGCTGAAATGATGCACGTGCGCAATGAACTGTGCCTGGGTTTCGGTTGGTCGCCAGTCCTTGCGGTAGGTGAGACCGATATCGCGAAAATGGCCCGCAAGGGGAATGTCAAGTGTGGCGATCATTCCCAGCCTCTCGTCAACACTGATCTGATGGCGGGAGACGACCGAGATGTAGTTTCCTTCGGACAGGATGCCCCTCAGGGTCGCCATGGAAGACGAGACCACCCGAACCGGCGTCTGCTTTCTCTCGTGAATGCGCAATGTCTCGAACAGGTATTGTCCGGCAGGGGTTTCCCGGGGCGGCGCGATCCATGGATAGGCCAGCGTATCTTCCAGCTCCAGGTTTCGCTGTCTCGCCAGCGGGTGACCGGGATGGGCGACAATGGCCAAGGCGTCGCGAAAGAGGAACTCTTGCTCCACGTCGTCGGCGGGGGCCGGATGACGCAATGCGCCGATCAGGCAATCTAGATCGCCTTCGCGCAGTGACCGCAGCAATTCCGCATATCGCCCGTCGATCACGCGCACCTGGACGCCTTCGGTCGAACTGACCATCGCGTGCACCGCCTGCGGCACGATCGCCGTCCGGGCAAGTGGCAAGCTCCCGAGAACAAACGTGCCCTTGTCTTCGCCCAGTTCGCGGCTGATTTCCTCAAGACCCTGCCGAATTTCAGATTGAGCCAGCTTGGCTCCGAGAACAAAGGCATCCGCAGCCGGGGTGAGCATCACGCCCGAAGGGCGGGCGGCGAAGAAAGGCACGCCCGAAAGTGCTTCAAGGCTGCGCGCGGTCCTGTGCACCGTGGGTTGAGACAGGCCGAGGGCGCGGGCCGCGACGGTGAAGCTGCCAGTGTTGGCGATCGCGATCAGATTGCGCAACTGGGCGGCTGTAACCGAGAGGTCAAAGGCCGGGCCCGGACGTCTCGGGTTTGTCTTGCCGCCAGCGCGTGTAGCCGCGCGCGCACCGTCCCGGAGGTGTTTCAGCGCCGCCGCGGCACGCCGTTCGAAGGCAGCCCCGCAATTCGTGAGCGAGTACCGCTGACGCCGCCGGAACAACAACGGTGCTCCGACATCGGACTCCAGACGAGTAATGGCCTGGGTTGCCGCCGGCTGGGAGAGATGACAGTGTTCGGCTGCCGCCGAGACGGAGCCCTTGCGTGCGGCTTCGATGAATACCCGCATGTGCCGGATGTTGGGGAATCCGTTTTTCATGTGTCTCGCATTTTGGCCGCTATGCCTTTTACTTATTTTAGAAACTCAATTCGAAATAGGCAATTCGATCCCGGTGACGTTAGGGTGGTCCGGAAGAGGCTGGTGCCGCCAGCCTGAACCGAGACGAGCAGGAGCATCGCGACATGTCCGAAAAGAAAACCGCACTGGTAATCAGTGCACATTCGGCAGATTTCGTATGGCGTGCCGGGGGAGCGATCGCCCTGCACCAGGCGAAAGGCTACGAAGTGACGGTCGTCTGCCTCTCCTTTGGCGAACGCGGCGAGAGTGCGAAGCTGTGGAAGCAGGAAGGCATGACCCTTGAAATGGTCAAGGCGGCACGTCGTTCCGAGGCCGAGAATGCAGCCGCCGCGCTGGGGGTGAACGACATCCGTTTCCTCGACGTTGGTGATTACCCCCTGGATTTGGGGCGCGAGACCCAGGAGCGGATGGTCGACGTGATCCGCGAGACCCAGCCCGGTTTCATGATGTGTCATTCGAAATGGGATCCTTACAACACCGACCACATGAATGCGACGCAGTTCGCCCTGGAATGCCGGATGATCGCGCAGGCCTGGGGCCATAACCCGGGGGAAAAGGTGCTTGGTGCTCCGCAGCTTTACCTGTTTGAGCCGCATCAGACCGAACAGATGGGGTGGAAACCGAGCGTATTCCTCGACATCACCGAGGTCTGGGACAGGAAGTGGGCCGCGGTCCAGTGTATGCAGGGCCAGGAACACCTGTGGAATTACTACAAGAACGTGGCCGAGAATCGCGGCAACCATTTCCGCCGCAACTCTGGTGGAATGGCCGGTGGCCGGCCCGCACGATACGCCGAAGGCTTCCAGGAAGTCTTCCCGCGCACGGTGGATGAACTGGAATGACGTACCAGCCGGGAACAATGGGCGTTGTCGTCCAGAACATCGAGCGCGCCGACCAGGAGATCATTGACGGGCTGGCGGAATGTGGCGTTTCCACGGTGCATGAAGCGCAGGGACGCAAAGGCCTTTTGGACGATTGCATGCGTCCGATCTATTCCGGTGCGCGGATCGCCGGATCGGCCCTGACCATCCTGACGCCGCCTTGCGACAACTGGATGATTCATGTCGGAATCGAGCAGCTGAAACGCGGCGACGTGATGCTCATGGGAACGGTAACGCCGTCGAATGCCGGGTATTTCGGCGATCTGCTTGCAACGTCGGCCTTGGCGCGGGGATGTCGCGGCATGATCATTGATGGCGGGGTTCGCGACGTGCGCGACCTGACCGGGATGGGCTTTCCGGTTTGGGCAAGGTCGGTGCACGCACAGGGCACGATCAAGGAGACACTCGGATCGGTCAACGTGCCGGTTGTCTGCGCGGGCGAGCTCGTCAACCCGGGCGATGTCGTCGTGGCCGATGATGACGGTGTCTGCATTGTCAGGCGTGAAGAAGCGGCCGGTGTACTGGAAAAGGCGCGTGCGCGCGAGGCAAGCGAGGCAGCCAGGCGGGCGCGCTTAAAAGCGGGCGAACTGGGCCTCGACATTTACGGGATGCGGAAACGGTTGGCCGAAAAGGGCCTGAAGTATGTCTGAAGGGCGTTGGGCCCGGCGCAGCCGGAAGCGTGGAAGTCGCCGGGAACTGCCGTGCGCCCCGGAATTCGAATGGCCAAGGGTCAAATAGACGAGCAAGAGTCGAACAAACGGGCAAGAAAAGCCAGAAAGGAAAGCGCCGGGATGACGACAGGAGTGCGCTGCATGTGGATGCGTGGCGGGACGTCGAAGGGCGGGTATTTCCTGGACGAAGACCTGCCCGCCACCCCGGCGGCGCGCGATTCGATGCTGCTGAGGATCATGGGGTCTCCCGATTTCCGTCAGATCGATGGAATGGGAGGAGCCGACCCCTTGACCTCGAAGGTGGCAGTGGTCAGGAAATCCGAACGCGAGGGCGTGGATGTCGACTACCTGTTCCTGCAGGTCTACGTGGACCAGCCCTTGGTAAGCGATGTTCAGAATTGCGGAAACATCCTTGCGGGAGTCGGGCCTTTTGCCATCGAGCGCGGGTTGGTCGCGGCGCGCGACGGCGAAACGCCGGTGACGATCCATATGGAAAACACCGGGCAGGTGGCCGTTGCCCGTGTGGCAACGCCTTGCGGCATCGTCAGCTATTCAGGAGAGGCCAGGATTGACGGGGTGCCGGCGGGTTCGTCGCCCATTCCGGTTTCCTTCGAGGGCACTGCAGGGTCGACATGCGGTGCGTTGCTGCCGACCGGGAACGTTGCCGACTTGGTGGAAGGCATCGATGTCACGATGATCGACAACGGGATGCCGTGCGTCGTGATGCGGGCCGACGAGGCCGGCATCGTGGGTGACGAAGCCCCAGAGGTGCTCGAGGCCGACGCCGAACTGCGTGATAGACTGGAAGCGGTCCGGATGGCATGCGGGCCATTGATGAACCTGGGCGACGTGTCCGGGAAATCCGTTCCCAAGATGACCATGGTGAGCGCGGCGCGTGCGGGCGGGGCGATCGCGACGCGGACCTTCATTCCGCATCGATGCCACAAGGCGATCGGTGTGCTGGGCGCGGTGAGCGTGGCGACGAGTTGCCTGATCGAAGGCTCGCCGTCATTTGGTCTGGCCAAGCGTGGCAAAGGTGCACGGCGTAACCTGTCGATCGAACATCCGACCGGCGAAATGACGGTCTTGGCAACCCTGGATGAAGACGGTGCCGTAACTGAAGCGGCAATCCTGCGAACCGCGCGCAAACTGATGGACGGTGAGGTTTTCGTATGAGCGAACAGGAGATGGACCCTGATTGGCTGGAATTTCACCCCGAACCCAGGAAACCGGACTTCCAGTTGCCCGCAGGGGCAGTTGATGCCCATTGTCATGTTTTTGGCCCTTCCCCGGAATTCCCCTACGCGCCCGAGCGGAAGTACACCCCGTGCAACGCGGGCAAGGACAAGCTGTTCGAGTTGAGGGACTATCTCGGGTTTACCCGCAATGTGATCGTTCAGGCCTCGTGCCATGGAAAGGACAACCGCGCGATGGCCGACGCCTGTCGTACGGCAGGAGACCTGGCGCGCGGCGTGGCCAGCGTTGGTGCGGACGTCTGCCGGGGAGAACTGATCGACATGCATGAATCCGGCGTGCGCGGTGTCCGGTTCAATTTCGTCAAACGGCTTGTGGATGCGACACCGAGAAAGGCTTTCGTCGAGATTGCCAACTGGGTCCAGGAGTTCGGCTGGTCGATCGTCGTCTATTTCGAAGCTGCAGACCTGGAGGAACTCGAACCGTTCCTGGTAAAACTGCCGGGTATCGTTGTGGTCGATCACATGGGCCGGCCGGACGTGACCAAGGGTGTCGACCATCCGGACTTCGAACGGTTTGTCCGGCTCATGGCGGAAAATGAGAATATCTGGACCAAGGTCACGTGCCCGGAACGGTTGACAGTGGCCGGAGTTCCATACGATGATGTCGTTCCGTTTTGCCGAACGATCGTCGACAGGTTTGAAGATCGGGTCCTGTGGGGCACTGATTGGCCACATCCGAACATGAAGTCGCATATGCCCGACGACGGGGCACTCGTCGACTACATCCCGAGAATCGCCCGAACGCCCAGGCAGCAGGAGAAACTGCTCGTGTCAAACCCGGTCCGTCTCTACTGGGCAGCGGAATCATGAAACTGGCACCCGAGGTATCGTGTCCCGCCGGGGCGAGCCTGCGGCTTCGGAAAAATGTTCGGATCGTCCCCGGCTACCGACGCCGGCTGCCTGCACCAGTCATGCAACCAGGATGGGTGAAACAGATACGAGAGGCCGGGGAACCCGGCTGCGCGGCCGGGTCTTTCAGTGAACGAAGACAAGGGAGACGAGGCGATGTCCAAGCCAAACACTGAGCCATGCATCATATGCGTTGCGATCACGGGGTCGTTGCCGACCAAGGAAAACAATCCTGCAGTACCGATTTCGATCGACGAACAAGTCGAGAGCTGTCAGCAGTCGTTCGAGGCCGGTGCGACCATAGCTCACTGTCATGTTCGAAATGATGACCAGTCTCCGACGTCCGATCCCGACAGGTTCATGCGCCTCAAGGAGAACCTCGAAAGGCATTGTCCAGACATGATCATCCAGTTCTCGACCGGCGGGCGAAGCGGCACCGGCCGGGAGCGTGGCGGGATGTTGCCCCTTCGCCCGCATATGGCATCGCTTTCCGTCGGGTCATGCAACTTTCCGACGAGGATCTACGAAAACAGCCCTGAACTCGTTGACTGGCTGGCGGAGGAAATGAGGCGTTATGGCGTCCGGCCGGAAGTCGAAGCTTTCGACCTCGGCCACGTCTTCCAGGCCGCGACGATGGTTGACGACGGACGGTTGCCTTCTAACATCCACATCCAGTTCGTCATGGGGGTCAAGAATGCGATGCCCGTCGACCTGGAAGCTTTCGGCTTTTTTGTCAGAACCCGTGAGCGGTTGCTGCCCGGAGCGACGTGGTGTGCTGCGGGAATCGGGGCCGGCCAGATCGTCGTCAACGAGTGGTGCATTCGGGAGGGCGGACATGTCCGGACTGGTCTGGAGGACAACGTCAGGCTGGACCGTACGACCTTGGCACCTTCCAACGCCGCACTCGTTGAACGTGCCGCGGAACTCTGTGAACGGTTCGACCGTCCAGTTGCAACGGCAGGTGAGGCCCGAAGCATCCTGGGGTTGGAATGAAGCTCCAGCTTTGTCAACATAGGCATACCAGGCAATGGATTCCGCAATCTGACAGTTGCATTCTCGGAGAGTGCAACTGGCATTCGCTGCACAGGTGGCCGCCAGGTGGCCCAGATTGAGGGCTGCGACTGGGGATTCGGGAGACGACAGCGTGCGGTAGGGTAATCGACTGTGGCTTGACTTCGGATTGAGCCTGGGCGTTGCGGGGATTGGCGCTGGCGCAAGCCTCCTGACCGACTCTGCCTCGACCGGATTTGTCACCGAGTTTTTCCTGCTTCTTGTCGTTGCGCTCGCGGCCGAAATCCGGGGCCTTCCCCCGGAGATTGCGGAACGTGAGGGAGCGGGGCTGCGCTCATCACTGGTTGAAAAAAAGGAAGAGTCTGCCCGCAAGCTGCATTACAGGCTTCCGTTCGCGACGATCCTCATTCACATCACGACAGGGGCCGCATTACCCAATGCAACGGAGCGGCGGACACACTTGCGCCGTGATTAGACAGCCACTGTACGGACAGTTTTCGCGCTCCTGCGGTTCTCGATGCGATCAGGGGGACATTTGCCGACGGAAAGCGAGGACAGCCGAATTCCAGGTTGCCGCCGACGAACGATACTTTCAAGCCAGGATCGTCGCGCTTCCCAAGGCCTTCGGGCGTTGCGGTCACCGCAGGTCGGTCATGCAGTTTCAAGACCGAACCGCCAAATGTGCGTCTGACGTCATGCGCACGGATTTAGTCGCCAACGCCAGTCACGAGTTGAGAACACTCCTCGCATCTGTTCTTGGCTACGTCGAGACATCGAGGTCAGGCGCCCAAGAGATCCGGAAGTTCGGGACGAGTTCTTGGGGATCATTCACGAACAAAGCCTCGGGATGCAACGCCTGGTCGACGATCTCATGTCATTGAGCCGAATTGAACTTGACGAACACCTGTCTCCCGATAAACGTTGCGATGCCCTGGAGGCGGTCGGGCAGGTTACTGATGCCCTGACACCAATCGCGGAAACCAACGAGGCCAGCCTGGTCAATCGGCTGCCGGAAGGCGCAGGTCTCGAAATGCTACGCGACGCGGACCGATTGTCGCAAGTTTTCACCAATCTTATTGAAAATGCCATCAGGCATGGCGGCGACGACATTGAAATCACGGTCGCGGAAAGTGATCCGCGATTCCCCGACATGTTCGGGATCGTCGCCAGTGATTCCGGTCCCGGGATTGCCCGGAAGCACATTCCACGCCTGACCGAGCGGTTTTACAGGGTTGATGCGGCAAGGAGCCGCGAGAAGGGAGGCACGTGACTTGGCCTGGCAATAGCCAAGCAAGTGCTCAATCGCCACCACGGAAAACTGGAAATCAACTCGACACCTGGAGGTGGCGGTCGTTTTGCGGTCTGGCTTCGCAGCCCGGAAAACGGAACCGGTGTCGGTGCCCCCGGCGGCATGATCCCCGCTGTTTCTTCCGGCGCGCCGGAGGGCAAACATTCGGGTACGCTGAAGCTCACGCGGTTACAGACGGCTATCGGGAATCCTCCACATCCGGCGGCCGTTTCCGGCTACAATCGGCCACCGACCCGTGCACTCGCCTCGATCAACAGGCCTTTCGCGGCGTTGAGGAAATCCTGGTTGAACCGGCTCAGCATCCCGAAAACCGAAATCGTCAGCCTGGTCTTTCCTTTGCCGTCCTTGACTGGAACTGCCAGCGCCGCAATGTCGGGCTCATTCTCGCCAAGGTTCAGGGCGAAGCCCTGCCGAAGAATTGTCTTCAGGTCTTCCTCAAGGGGTTCCAGGTCAACGGGTACAGGCCTGGCGCCCGCGATCGTTGTCACCGTGAGGCGAGCGCGGCGTTCGTCGGGGGTCATCTGGGAAAGCCAAAGCTTGCCCTGTGCGGTCGTGTGCAACGGAAGTAATGTCCCCACGCTGACATTCACGGAAATCGGTCGCGAGGAATTGGCGACCGCCACACATGTCGGACCGAATCGAGTCAACCGGCACGCCATGACCGACTCGTTGAGCCTGCTGCTCAGCAAGTCTATTTCCGGCTGAACGATGATCGAGAGCGAACCGGATTCCCCCGCGAGCCAACCGAGTTCCTCGATCTTCTGACCCAAGGCAAAACGGCCGCGCCGGGTGATTCGAAGGGCCCCGGCGTGTTCGAGCGTCATCAGGAACCGATGCGCGGTCGCCTTGCTCATCCCCAGGCGGGCAACCACGGTCTCCGCCGAGATCTCCTTTCGGTCGGCCGTAAACAGCGAGAGGATTCCGAATCCTTTCAGAACCGAATGGTTGAGAGGCGTGCTCATTCAAATAACCGGGATTCCAAACGGCCAACCGTTCTTTTGTTCGGACGTCAACGGCCTTGACAAGAATCAACGTAACATTCAAAATAAGAGATTGCAATCTTGCATACTGAGAAATTGCGCCATGGCAAGCTAGGAACCTCTGATTTGCGACGAATCAAGCGCCACCGTTTCTGGGTTTTCCTTCGAACCGAACTCACCGTTCCGTGATGAACACCGGATGAACTTTGGCGGAACCACCGCGGACGGATACGACCGCGCCGAAGAATCGGCGGCATTCGGCGAATTCACTGAGCCGAGCCGGGTTATGGTCGTCAACCCCGGCCAGCACGATCCGATCTGAGCCCGTGCCCGGGGCCAATGAAGGGGCGGTGACCTTGTCGGCTGGCGGTGCGCTGTTCGGCAAGCTCAAGGCCCTTGGTGCCGACTTCGTCTTCGCCAATTCAGGTACCGATTTCCCACCGATAATCGAAGGATTGATCGATGCCCGGAACCGGGGGATCGATCTGCCAAAAGCGGTGACAGTACCGCACGAACATGTCGCGCTCGGAATGGCTCACGGATTCTACCTGATGTCGGGCCGTCCACAGGCAGTGATGCTGCATACGAACGTCGGGCTGTCGAACGGTGCGACAGGGGCCATAAACGCCGCCTGCGACCAGGTTCCCATGTTTCTGATGTCCGGGCGAACTCCCGTCATGGAAGGTGGCCGGTTCGGGGCACGGACAGTGCCAATCGGCTGGGGACAGGAGATGTATGACCAGTCTGCGCTGGTTCGGGAGGCGTGCAAGTGGGACTACGAACTGCGGTTTCCGGACCAGGTTCCGGATGTGCTTGACCGGGGTTGGGCCATCGCGAACTCGACGCCGAAGGGCCCGGTCTACCTGAGCCTGCCGAGAGAGGTTCTGTGCGCGCCATGCCTGAATGACAGGATTGACAAGCCGTCCCGCATGGCGCCGGCACTTTTCGATCCATGTCATGATGCCCTTGAAACCGCTGCCGGCTTGTTGGCGAGCGCCAAGAGACCGTTGATCATTGCCCAGAGGGGTGCCGGTACCGCCGAGGTTTTCGAGGCGCTGACGGATTTCGCAGAACGTTGGGCCATTCCGGTGTCCCACTATTGGGCCAACCAGATAGCGGTTCGCATGTCGAGTCCGGTTCACGTCAGTTGGAACCCCGACGAGTTCCTCGCCGATGCAGACGTCGTCCTCGTCATCAATGCCCTGGCACCCTGGTGGCCGGACCGCGTGTCGCCGAACGAAGACGCACGTGTCATCCAGCTTGGGCCTGATCCGCTCTTTGCCCGGTCGTCGCCGATGCGGTGTTTTCGCTCCGACGTGACGTTGACGGGAGAAACCGCCGTGGCGCTGCGACGACTGATGGAAGCAGTCGACAAGCGAATGCCAGACAGTCGATCCATCGAGGCTCGGCGAGCGAAAGTCACCCGGATTTCCGAATCCGAACGAAACAGGATCAGGGATACGGCTCGGGGCGGGTGCAGGAGCCCGATGTCCAAGGATTGGGTGAGCCACTGTCTCGGCAAGGCAAGCAAGGGCCTCCCGGCCAGTATATTCCATGAACTCGGATGCCCGTTACCCCCCCTCGAACTCGACGATCACCTAAGTTACTTTCAGGAACCGCACTCTGGCGGGCTTGGCTGGGGCCTCCCTGCGGCCATGGGCGCGAAACTTGCCAGCCCGGACCGTCTGGTCATCGCCACGGTCGGTGACGGAAGCTACATGTTCGCCAGTCCGACTGCTTGCCATCAGGTTTGCGAAGCGCTTGAATTGCCGGTTGTGACCCTGGTCTTGAACAACGAGGAATGGGCCGCAGTCCGCCATTCCGTTGAGGGCCTGTACAAGGGGGGACTCGCATCCAGGTCCAACGATGTTCCATTGACCTCGCTCCGCCCGAGCCCGGACTTTTGCAAGATTGCCGAAGCAAGCCGGGCCTACACGGAAACAGTCGTCGATGGCGAAGAGCTTCCCGCCGCGCTTGATCGGGCGATCAGGGTGGCGACGGAAGAAAGACGGCAATGTCTTCTGAACATTGCGATTGAACGAACCAGCCCGTAACATTCATGGGCGCAAATACGAAAACCAGAAGGAGGATTCCATGTCTGTCGTGAAAACAGTGTTGGGCAGCGCAGCTGCTTTGGTGGTCGCCGCAATGGCGCAGGCCGATGAACTGAAACTCGCGCATTTCGCGTCAACCAAGTACCATTTGCATGTCGAGAGGTTCGTGCCCCTTGCGGAGATGCTGGCTGAGGCCACCGGTGGCGAAACTACGATCCGCATTTATCCCGGTGGCGAGCTGGGAGCCGGACCGGTCAAGCAATATGATCGCGTCATTGATGGCGTTGCCGACATTGTCTATGCGCTTCCGGGATACACGGCCTCGCAATTCAAGAAGACGCTGCTCGTCGAACTCCCCGGAATCGTCGCGGGAGGCACGAACAAGACCGAGGCCGTCTGGAATAATATCGAGATGCTTGACGAAGAGTTCCGGAGAACCAAGCTTCTCGGCCTGTGGACGTCGGGCGATGCGGTCCTGCTCATGGCCGAAAAGAGAATCGAGAAACTCTCCGATCTGGAAGGCCTGAAAATCCGCGTCCCGTCGAAAAACACGGGTCGGTTAATCGAGGCGTGGGGTGCGACGGCCGTGTCGATGCCGATTACCCAGGTTTATCAGTCGATGGAAACGGGGGTTGTCGACGGAACCCTTGTTGATACATCCGTCCTGACCAGCTTCAAGCTGGGTGAAGTGACGAATCACATTACCACCGGCATGAACGCGACGAACTCGATGTTCATGCTGGTCATGAACCGCGACAGTTGGGACAGCCTTGACGGCGAGACGCAGGACAAGCTGACCGGGTTGACCGGTGCTGCAATGTCCGAGGGTGGGCGCGTTACGATGACGAACGCGTCTGACAAGGCCTTGGAAAAGTGGTTGGCCGAAGGTGGAGAGCTGATCGAGCTTTCGCCCGAAGCGGCAGCGGAATTCGATGCAGCCAGCGCCGACCTTGCGGCTTCCGTGATTGCGGAACTGGACGGCGAAGGCATTGACGCATCGGGATGGGCTGCTGCACTCAGGAACTGATGGCAGACCTTGTCGATATGCTTAAAGGTGCCAGGGTTGTTCCCGGGCACCTTCTGCGGGGGTTCGCCCATCTGGGCGGTATCGTACTTTTCGTCATCATGTTGCTCGTCAGCACGACGGTTTTCTATCGTTATGTGCTGAACCAGCCGATTCTAGGTGACCAGGAACTGGTTGAGATCGGGATGTCACTGGTCGTGATGATGGCCATGCCCTTTGCCGGCCTAAAGGGAGCGCATATCCGGGTAGACATTCTGGACGAGACGATCGGAAAGGCCGGGTGTTTCCTGGGGGACGCGTTCACCAGGGTCGTTTCATGTTTCGTCCTGTTCCTGTTGATCCGGAAAACCTGGGACAAGACCTGGGACGCCCACAAGTACGGGGATGTGACCAACATGATCGAAATCCCCGTCTGGATTGCGTACGGGGCAATCACGGCGGGCATGGGTCTGTTTGCCCTGGTTCTCGCCGTTCAACTCATCGAACAACTCCGTGGTGTGATTTCGGGTCATGGGTGAGACACTCATCGGCGTTGGGGGCATAATTGCCCTCTTCTTCTGCCTTGTTGCCCGAATGCCGGTCGGAATGGCATTGCTTGTCGTCGGGTTCGGGGGAATCTGGGTCATCGATGGCCAGCGCGCGGCCATCGCGACCATGTCGTCAGAGACCTATTCGTCGGTTACCGCGTACAGTCTTTCGATCATTCCACTGTTCGTGCTCATGGGCAACATGGCCGGGGCCGCCGCCTATTCGCAGCGCCTCTACGAGGCCGCCTACGCCTGGATCGGACGATTGCGGGGGGGATTGGCGTCGGCTACGGTACTGGGCTGTGCGGCCTTCGCGGCCGTATCCGGGTCTTCCGTGGCGACCGCAGTGACGATTGGCAAGGTCGCCCTGCCGCAGATGAAAAGGTTCGGGTATGCCGACGGACTCGCGACGGGAGCCGTCGCGGCCGGCGGCACCCTCGGCATCCTGATCCCGCCTTCGACCGGCTTCGTGCTTTATGCCATCCTGACCGAAACGAGCATAGGCAAACTCTTCATTGCCGGGATCCTGCCCGGCATCATTCTGTCCGTGTTCTTTGTCCTGGTCATCTCCGTCCTCACGATCGTGAAACCGTCGGAAGGTCCGGCGGGACCCGGTTCGACCACGTCGCAAAAGCTGTGGTCGACCCTGCGTTCGCTTCCACTTGTCGGTGTCATCCTGGTCTCGATCGGAGGCATATATCTCGGGGTCTTCACCCCGGTAGAGGCGGCAGGGATCGGCGCCACGCTTGTCAGTGTCATGGCTCTTGGAACCGGGGCCGTTCGTCTGAACAGGATTCCTGGTATACTGCTCGAGACGGTCACCATGACCGCGATGCTGTATCTGATCATTATCGGGGCGCATGTGTTCGGACCGTTCCTGGCGCTGACGCACATTCCCGAAACGCTGACACTGGGGTTGAAGGAACTCGGGCTGGGACCCTACGCCACGTTGTTCATGATTCTGGTTGGCTACATCATCCTGGGCATGTTCTTTGACGGGCTCGCGATGCTGGTTGTGACAATGCCGGTCGTGTTCCCGATTATTTCAGGTCTGGGTTTCGATCCCATCTGGTTCGGCGTGATTTGCGTGATCGTTATCGAAATGGGGCTGATCACGCCGCCCGTGGGCATCAACGTGTACGTGGTCAAGGGAGTCGCGACCGGCGTGCCGATGGGCACGATTTTCCGCGGTGTCCTGCCGTTCTGGGTCGCCATGGCAGTGTGCCTGGCGCTTCTTGTTCTCTTCCCGGAAATCGCCTTGTTTCTTCCGGACCGGATGCGGTAGGGCGGTCTGCAAGGAATGGGACCGGACTGCTGCCGGGCGATCTGGCAACGGTGATCGAAACGGCGCCCGGTAACCGGCGCGAGACCTTGGGAGCACGGTATGGGTAGATTTGTCGTTGGCCCGCACATGCGGCTTCACGAATGGGTGGCAATCGAGAAGGGCTACTTCGACGACGTGGGGCTCGACTGTGTTCTGGAAGACCAGCTTGTCTCCGCGTCGAACGGCAGACACGACCTTGGCGACAGGGTCGGGGCGTACCAGACCTTTGAAAGAGGCCGCAGTTGCGACGTGAGTTCGGCGTGCCACTGGACGGTCAATGTCGCGGCCGCATCGGGCCACGGAAAACTGTATGCGGGGGCCTATTCTGTCTCTCCCTGCGGCGTGTTCGTCCCGGAGAACTCTGGCATCCGGCACCCGGACGACCTTGCGTGCGTCCCGATATCCGTCGGATTCCAGTCGGGCAGCCACTACGCGACGATCCAGGCGCTTGAACCGTTCCTCGATCCCGACGAGATCAAGTTGTCGTTTTCGGACGGACTGCTTTTCAAACGGATGGAACGCCTGATCGACGGAAATGTCCCGGCCGCAAGCCTGTTCAGCGGGCCTTATTATTTCATGGAGCAACTCGGTTTTCGGAAGGTGCTGGATTCGTCGTTCATGATGGCGGCAATGGTCTCCGAAGATGCCGATCCCGAAGATGTCGAGAAATACTATAACGCGCTGCGCATGGCGCAGACCGACATCGATCTCCGCCCGGAACGATACACGCACTATTATCGCAACGAATTTCCGGAGCAATTCCGCGACCGGATGGACACGAGGCTGTTTGGCCCGGGCGAGCGAATCGTGTTTGAGCCGTATTCGCGCGACATGTTTGAATCGTCCCGACAGTGGATCGCCGAACGCGAGATATTCGAGGAAGGCATCGGTTCGCTGTCCTACGAAGAGGCTGTCGTCTGACCGGGTGTTGCGGCACCTCGACGATTGGTGCAGGAGGCGATTTCCAACTCATTCAGTGGTCCCGTAGAGATTCGTTCTCAACACGCGCCGCGATGATATCTCTGCCCTTTTGACCAGCTCCTGAATCGCCGGCGCCGACCCGGTTATGCGCCCTATCGCGTGAAGGGTGGCTGGAATTCGGACGGTTCGGCTTGTACTGGGGCAAAACGATCTCGATACGACGTCAGGACTTTGAAATGGATTCAGCCTCGGATTTCTTGCCAACCGAAACGCTCCAGGATCTGGATGCCGCCCATCACATGCACCCGTTTACGGACGGTGGTGCGCTCAATGCGGAGCGTGCCCGCGTCGTTGCCACGGCGGACGGCGTGATGATAACCGACACCGAGGGCAAAACGTACCTCGATGGCATGGCCGGACTTTGGTGCGTCAATATCGGCTACGGGCGTCACGAACTGCCGGAAGTCGCCGCCCGGCAAATGCGTCAACTGCCGTACTACAACACGTTTTTTCACACGACCCACCGACCGGCCGTGGCCTTGTCGGAAAAGCTGGCCGAGGTGACCCCGGGCAACCTGTCACATTCCTTTTTTGCCGGATCCGGTTCGGAAGCCAATGATTCCAACCTTCGGATCGTCCGTCGCTACTGGGAGGTCCAGGGTAAACCTGGCAAGACGATCGTGATCTCGCGAAAGAATGCCTACCACGGATCGACGATGGGCAGCGCCAGCATGGGCGGGATGGCCTACATGCACAGCCAGGGCGGGCTACCCATTCCCGACATTACGCACATTGGGCAACCATACTGGTACGGCGAAGGCCAGGGGACGGACGAGGCAGAATTCGGCCTGGTTCGGGCGCGTGAACTCGAAACTGAAATCCGGCGCCTGGGCGAAGACCGGGTTGCGGCGTTCATCGCCGAGCCCGTCCTCGGGGCGGGCGGGGTGATCATTCCACCCGACACCTATTGGCCGGAGATCCAGAGGATTTGCGATGCGTACGAGATCCTCCTGATCGTGGACGAGGTGATCTGCGGTTTCGGGCGGACCGGAAACTGGTTCGGGTCCGACACGTTTGGAATCCGGCCGGACATCGTGACCGTCGCAAAGGGGTTGAGTTCGGGTTACGTGCCGATCGGGGCGTCCGTGGTTTCCGGCGAGATTGCGAACGCGTTGTACGACTCCGGCGAGTTCAATCACGGCTATACCTACTCGGGGCACCCGGTGGCCTGCGCGGTTGCCCTCGAGAACATCCGGATCTTGCAGGAAGAGAACATCATTGCCTATTCCGGGGAGGTGGCGACACCGTACCTCGCGGAACGTTGGGCGACGCTGGGAGATCACCCCCTTGTCGGCGAAGCGAGATCCTGCGGCCTGATGGCGGCGATCGAACTGACGCCGGACAAGGCTACGAGGGCGGCGTTCGAAGGCGAGGCGGAACGTGTCGGTGGGATTTGCCGGGAGAATTGCTTTCGGAATGGCCTGGTCATGCGCAGCGTTCTGGATACCATGGTGATCTCGCCGCCGCTGATCATTACGAAAGACGAAATCGACCTCCTGGTTGACAGGGCAGGGCTTGCACTGGACGAAACCCTCGAGGAAGCCGCGAGGCTCGGCCTCATGTCATGACGTGATCCCTGACGATTCCGTCAGGCGCCGGCATTGGTCATGGAGGTCGTGACGGCATGGTGAAATGAGCGAGCGGATGAACTCGGGGACAGCAAGAGGAACCTGTCGGCCGATTCCCTGAGAATGATCACGGCGAGATGTTCCATGACCGTCCGCGCAGCGGTTCCGATCGGCATGGTGGATTCATGCAGGTCCAGGGGACAGATCCTCTCAAGGCCGGGAACCGCCAGGTCACCGGACAGCCGCAACGCCACCCAGTTGTCGGTCTGGTCCGTTGCATAACCGGTACCATCGAGAGAACCGATGAAACGCGCAAGGCGGGAATCCTGCCGTGGTGCCAGCAACATGCACTGGTCAGGTGCCAGCCACATGAGCATCAGCGGGGTTCCGCCGGGATCTGTGGAGGCTGATTCGAACGCGGAAAACCTCCCGGGATCGGGCCAGGAGAGGTCAATCGTCTCTTCCAGTTGCTTATTCAATCGCGGAAGATGGCGGCGCGGGACAGAAACGTGAACCAGTTCGATTCCCGCCAATTCATGCAGGTCGAACTTGTCGCTGCCCGGGTCGGCGTGCTCATACCCGTCGAGGAAACGAACCGGATTCATGGGTTTCTGCTGCAGTTCAACCACGAAGTCGTTCTCCCTTCGGATCATGGAAATGAGGGGACGTTATCCGGACCTGGACATCCGCGCCGCGCAGGCCGTCCCAGGCCCTGACAATGTCTCCGACGCGCTCGTGGCCGCGCCGGATGAATCCGAGCCCGATGTAATGGCCAAGCATCGGTGAGTACGCGACCGAAGACATCCAGCCCTCGTCGTTTTCCGTGGTCGCCTCGGAGTCGAGCGGCAGAAAGTGCGCACCTGCGCTCAAGGCGGAAGACGCGTCGACCGGAACGAACCCCATGAAGCGAACCGCGTCGTCGCGATTCATTTCTGGACGCTCGGCCAGCACCTTGCCGATAAAGTCTTTTTTTGTCGAGACCACGCCCGTCAGTCCGAGGTTCAGGGCCGTTGTCTGGCCGTTGAGTTCGTTGCCGGACGCGTGTCCCTTTTCGATCCGCATGACGCCGAGAGCCTCGGTCCCGTACGGACCCGCATCGAATTCCGTTGCCGCCTCTGACAGTCTCCTGATCATCGCGTCGCCGTAGCGTGCCGGGACGGCGATCTCGTAAGCGAGTTCACCGGAGAACGAAATCCGGAACAATCTTGCCGGCAGTCCTCCGCAAACGCTGATCTCGCCGCAGGCCATGTACGGAAACGCGTCGTTGGAAACATCGTGTTCAGGATCGATGAGCCGGCCGAGCAGTTCGCGGGAATTGGGGCCGGCGACAGAGAACTGTGCCCAGCCGTCCGTTATGGAGACGAGGTGAACATCCAGTTCCGGCCACAGGCACTGCCTGGCGAATTCAAGATTGCGAAACACGAGCCCCGCATTCGCGGTCGTCGTCGTCATGACATAATGAGTTTCCCCCAGCCGCGCCGTGGTTCCGTCGTCATAAGCAATGCCATCTTCGCGCAACATGAGGCCGTAGCGAACCTTGCCGACCGGCAAGGTTGAAAACGTGCCCGTGTAAACCCGGTCAAGGAATATCCCGACATCACGCCCCTTGATGTCGATCTTTCCGAGCGTTGTGACGTCGCAATACCCCGCCGTGCCGCGGGTCATGCGAACTTCCCTGTCGACCGACTCCCGCCAGTGCGTCTCTCCGGCACGCGGGAACCATTGCGCCCGGAGCCAGTTGCCGGCCTCGACGAACACCGCACCCCGTTCGACCGCCCACGCGTGGGAGGGTGTCAACCGCACGGGGCGGAAGTTGCCGGCACGGCTGCGCCCGGCGAAAGCGGCGATAGGAACCGGGGTGTACGGTGGCCGAAAAACCGTTGTCCCGACCTCGGGTATCGACTTCCCCGAGAGTTCCGCCATGACCGCAAGTCCGACGACGTTGGATGTCTTTCCCTGGTCGGTACCCATGCCGAGGGTCGTGTACCGTTTGAGATGCTCGACCGATCCGAATCCTTCCCGGGAAGATAAGTCGAGGTCCTTCTGGGTCACGTCGTTCTGAAAGTCGATCCAGGCCCGGTGGCGGCACCGGGGCACGAGCCAGCAGGCGCTGATTGCGGCAGGTTCTTCCAGAGCCGTCGGGGCTGACCAGGCGGGCGCGGGTTTCCCCAGGTGCTCAAGGACGGACTTCGCGCATGAGAGCCCGTCCTGCAGCGCCCCTTCAAGGGTCAGGGACCCGTTCGCCGCACCGGCGACCGACATTCCGGCCGGCAGCAATCCTCCGGGGACGAATCCGGCGACTTCGTCGTTCCAGACCGGTCGTCCGCCAAGGTGACTTGCCAGGTGGATCGCCGGGTTCCATCCCCCGGAGACGGCGAGACAGTCCGCATCGATCGATTGCCCGTTGGCCAGCGTGATCGAACGGAGCGCCTTTCGCCCGGACGCGTTGATCACCTCCTGCCCGGAAAACACGCTCAATCCGGTGAGTTTGGCAGGTGGGTCCCCCGCGCGTGTATCGATGACCGCGACCACCTCGACGCCCTTGGCAAGCAGATCCGTGGCGGTGCGCCAGCCATCGTCGTTGTTGGTGAAGACGGCAACACGGCGACCGCAGGAGACATCGAACCGGTTGGCATATGCGCGAACAGCGCCGGCAAGCATGATCCCCGGCCTGTCGTTGTTCCCGAAGGCGATCGGCCGTTCGACTGCACCCGACGCCAGGATCGACCGCCTGGAATATATTCGCCAGAGGACCTGCCTTGGAGCGGTCGATGTGCCCGGCGCAATGTGATCTGTCCTGCGTTCCAGCGCACCGTAGATGCCGTGGTCGAAGGCACCGTAGATCGTCGTCCGCGGCATGAGGCGAACATTGTCGAAGGATGCGAGCTCGGAAAGAGCGTCGACGGCCCAGAGCCGGCAGGGCTGCCCGTCGAGTTCGTAGGTTTCCGAGTTGAGGCGACCTCCCAATGCGAAGTCTTCATCTGCGAGGATGATCCGAACACCTGATGGAGCAGCCGCAAGGGCGGCCCCGATCCCCGCCGGCCCGGCGCCAACGATCAACAGGTCACAATGGAGGAATCCCTTGTCGTATTCGTCGGGGTCGGCCTCGCCGCTGAGGCGCCCCAGCCCGGCAGACGAACGGATCATCGGCTCGTACAGTTTTTCCCAGAACGATTTCGGCCACATGAAGGTCTTGTAATAGAATCCAGCCGTCAGAAACGGTGACAGCACGTCGTTGACGGCAAGGAGATCATGTTCGAGCGATCCGAAGTGGTTCTGGCTCCTGGCCTCCAGGCCTTCGAACAGCTCGGTCACGGTCGCGCGTGTGTTCGGCTCCAGTCGTGCCCCCCGGTGAAGCTGAACCAGCGCATTCGGCTCTTCGGGACCGGCAGAAAAGATGCCCCTGGGCCGGTGATACTTGAAGGAACGCCCGACAAGTCGTTGCCCGTTTGCAAGCAGGGCGGACGCAAGCGTATCGCCGGCGCGTCCCGCCATGCGGCGCCCATTGAACGTAAACCCGATACGGGCACCGGAATCCTCGCCGCCAGTCCGGATTCGATATCCGCCAGTCATCGATCCTGTCCCGTATCCCGGGCGCGGTCTCGCACGAGTTCAACATTGGTGACCTCATGCGTGAGGGTGTTCCTGGTGACGATCAACCAGCTCCGGTCGCCGTGTTCGTGGAACCAGAGTTCCCGGATTTCGCCCGCCGGATTGTCGCGCAGATACAGGTAGTCGTGAAAAAGCTCTTCCGCCCGATCGTGACGCCAGTCGGGCCTGTCGATCAGGGAGGCATCGCCGAGATAGACGAACTCGGCGGCGTCCCTTGGACCGAGCAAAGGATGATTGATGATCATCGAGGCACCTCCGAACGTCCGTGCAGTTCGATTGCCTCAAGCCTGGATTCCACGATCATGATCAACGACTGCTCCCTTGATTCAGTGCAGGTTCGGTTGCGCTCCCTGGCCTTTTTCGTCGATCAGGTGACCTCTCCGGAATCGGTCAAGGCGCATCTCGCGGGCGACAGCGTGCGGTTCGTCCCGAGCCAGAAGATGCGCATAGCAATAGCCACTCGCCGGCGTGGCCTTGAAGCCTCCGTAACACCAGCCTCCGTTGAAATAGAGGCCATCGATTTCGGTGCGATCGATAAAGGCCGATCCGTCCATGGACATGTCCACGAGCCCTCCCCACATCCTGAGAAGCCGGGCCCGGCCGATCATGGGCATGATCGCCATTCCTCCCTCGCAGACATCTTCCACGGAAGGCAGATTGCCGCGCTGGGCGTAGGAGTTGTAGCCATCGATATCTCCGCCGAAAACGAGTCCTCCCTTGTCGGACTGGCTGACGTAGAAGTGCCCGGCCCCGAAGGTCATGACCCCGGGGAGCACGGGTTTGAGACCTTCCGAAACAAAAGCCTGGAGAACATGGGACTCGATCGGAAGACGAATTCCGGCGAGAGCCATGACCCGGCTCGACGATCCTGCGACGCAGACAGCCGTCCTTTCAGCCCGCACGGGACCCTTGCTCGTCTCGACTCCCTTGCATGCACCATCCTCGATAAGGAATCCCGTCACCTCGCACTTTTGGACGATATCGACGCCGAGGCGGTCCGCGCCCCGTGCGTATCCCCAGGCAACAGCGTCGTGGCGCACGGTACCGCCCCTCGGCTGCCAGAGTGCTCCCCGGATCGGAAACCGGGCGTTTTCGAAATCGAGGTAGGGGCACATCCTGCGAATGCCCTCTTCATCCAGGATTTCGGCATCGGCGCCGGCAAGCCGCATTGTATTGCCGCGGCGGACGAACGCGTCTCTTTGGGGGTCCGAATGGAACAGGTTGAGGATACCCCGCTGCGAGACCATGGCATTGAAATTGAAGTCCTGTTCGAGGTTTTCCCACAACTGGAGTGAAAACTCGTAGAAGGGCTCGTTTTCCGGCAACAGGTAATTGGACCGGATGATGGTCGTATTTCGTCCGACGTTTCCGGATCCCAGCCAGTTCTTCTCCAGCACGGCGACGCGTTTCACGCCGAATGTCTTTGCGAGGTAATAGGCAGTGGACAGGCCGTGACCGCCACCGCCGACGACGACGACATCGTATCCCTGCCCTGGTTCGGCATCGCGCCAGGCAGGACGCCATCCCCTGTTTCCGGTCAATCCCTCCTTGAGGATTCTCATTGCCGAGTATGGCATGGTCCCTGCCTCCCGGGTTCCGGGTTCCGATGCTCGGTTCGCTGGTGAGTCGACCTTGCCAAGATCGTTGCCAAGTGCATCATAGACTATCAGGAACTAGACGGTCTTTATCAGAAAATGGACAAATTTCGAAGAAACGAGGGAATTTTCCGAGTTGCCGTTCTCCTGACCGACGGATTTCCCCTGATGTCCTACGCTTCGGTGGTCGAGCCATTGCGAGCGGCCAATGTTCTCGCCGGCAGGACCGTCTGCGAAGCCAGGCACTACAGTGAATCCGGACGCGAGGTCAGAAGTTCAGGTTCGGTTCAGGTTCCGGTCGACAGCGCCGTCGGAGGAACGCTGGATGCCGACCTCCTGCTGGTAATCGCTGGGGGCGACCCGTTCGGTTTCGAATTGGGTCGAATGGTCGCGTGGTTTCGCAAGCTCGCACTGAGCGGACATGTCCTCGGAGGCGTCTCGGGCGGGCCCGTGCTGCTGGCAAAAGCCGGCGTGATGCGGGGACGGCGGATGACTGTTCACTGGGAACACGCGCAGATGCTGGCCGAAGCCGTGCCTGACCTGATTCTAGAGCGTAGCCTATACGTCATTGACCGGGACCGGGTGACGTGCGGAGGCGGAACGGCGCCGATGGATCTCATGCACGCGCTGTTGTCCGGACGTTTCGGAACCGATTTTGCCCGCTCCGTGAGCGACTGGTTCCTGCATACCGACATAAGACCGTCCGCAGGACCGCAACGCTCGGGGCGGATCGAACGGGTCGGGACGACGTGCCGGCCCGTTCTCGATGCAGTCGCACTGATGGAATCCCACGTTGCCGATCCCCTTACCCTGGATCAGTTGGCAGTCCTGGCGGGAATCTCGGGGCGGCAACTCAACCGGTTGTTCCGCCGTCATATGGGCAGAACAGTGATGGGATACTACCGGAGGTTTCGGCTCGAAACCGCCCGGCAGTTATTGGGACATTCGTCCTTGAGCCTGACGGCCATCGCCCTGGCGACGGGTTTTTCGGGGTCGTCACATTTCTCCAGCGCATTCAGGCAGGAATTTGGCCACACGCCCGGGCATTTCCGATTACGAAGACACGGCTTGTCGGCCCCGACGGGAAATCCGACGAAATGAGGCGAAACCGCGACAAAATCGTTGCCGGGACTTCGGAACACCGTGGTTCATCATCAAGCGACCATCCCGGGTCGGACAATTCTTGCCTGGAATCTTGATCCCGCCGGGCCATTTGCTGCCACTACCGTCGCACGATGAAGGGACTGGCGAGGCGGTACGGCAGGAAACGCCGGACGGCGTAGCGATCGTGGCAAGTAAACGTTTTGGGGGGGTGGTGATTTTCACTTGTTGAGGGTTCTTTTTCGGTCCTTTCTGGGCGGACAGAGCCAGATTTCCTTTTTTCGGTTTGTCCTGCTTGTCGTACTGGTCGTAGCGTCCCGTCCCATTGTGGTTCCGACTTTGATTCATCCTGATGCCTTGCAGGGATTTCCGGTGTAGGGCGGGACCTGGACGAAGGTTTCGCAGAGCACGGGTGTGATTGTTAGCGGCTGAACCAGTGCGCGGCATTCTGGGTGGTTTGCCGCGTTTTTTCCCTATTGTGGCGATCCTGTTGTAGTGACCCTATCGTAGCGACCCTGTTGTTTCCGTCCTTTTGTATCGGAGCCCTGTTGTCGCCGATCCGGGATGACGGTTCGGCCTTCTGCGGGATAGCCGCGGTGCCGGCCCTGACGCCTGGCACCGGGAACGGGTGACGCTCCCCCGCCCGGTCCGGGCGGCCCTGTTGTCAGTCCTGTTGTGTAACGGATCCTGATCGGGGGTCGCGGTTTCCGGCCGGAGGGTGCAGAAGCGGTGCCGGAGAGAGCGATGCGGCACCGGCCAACGTTCACGCAAGAACACCGGCGCCGCACCCGGAGAACCGGTCATGGTGACCGGTTTCCTGCCTATTATCAGGCAGTTCGGTGCCCGGGTCCACCCCGCTCTGACGGCGGCGGATGTGTTCACAGGGTCGGGTTTTCATCTGCAAGCGGTGCCGCGTCCAGGTCATTCTCTGCGCGCGCTGCGATCACGGTCATCAGTACTGCTCGAAGTCCTGCAGTGCGGAAGGCCGCCGCGCGCGTCGCCGCGAGGCCAACCGCCGGAACGCGAACACCGAGACGGGACGGAGGCTGAACCGGGAGCGCCAGAAGCGCTTCCGGATACGCCAGGCGGAGGAGGAACGCCGGCGCCGGATGCACCCTGTTGAACCGGATGTCGCCACCGTCCCGACCCGGACTTCGAAAGATTCCGTAACGGACCATGGTTCCCCCGCCCGGAAACTCCCGGTTATCGGGTCGAAACCACCATGGCGCCGTGATTCGGCGCCCCGGTGCTCACGATGCGGACGGGTCTGCACGGGCCTGGTGCGCGCAGACGAATGGCCACGGCCCTCGAGACGGCGAAAGGAGTGACAGTTCCATGGCAATCGATCAACAGACCCGCAGCGAGATCCTGCGCCTGCACCGGGCCGAAGGCTGGCCCGTCGGAACCATCGCGCGACATCTCGGCATCCATCACAGCACGGTGACACGCGCGCTCGACGGCGCCGGTGTGCCGCGCCGTTCGCGGACGAAGATGATCGACCCCTACATCCCGTTCATCAAGAAACAACTGGAGGAGGAATCGAGCCTTTCCGCCAGGGTTCTCCACGAGCAGGTCCGGCAGCGGGGCTACACCGGCGGGCTGGACCACTTCCGCCACCTCCTGCGCGACCTCGGACTGAGGCCGCAGAAGAAGCCCGAGGCATCGATGCGGCTCAGCTTCCTCCCGGCCGAGCAGGCCCAGGTCGACTGGGTCGATCTCGGGCGGGTCACCATCGGCCGGGCCGAGCGCAAGCTGATGGGCTTCGTCATGACCTTGAGCTATTCGCGGTGCAGTTTCCTGCGCCTGTCCTACAGCGCCGACATGAGCGCCTTCCTCGCCGGCCATGTCGCCGCCTTCGAGGCTTTCGGCGGTGTTCCCCGTTCCCTGCTCTACGACAACCTCAAGAGCGTGGTGACCGCGCGGCGCGGCCCGGCCATCACCTACAACCCGACATTCCTCGCCTTCTCCGGCCATTACGCCTTCGAGGCACCGGTCACCTGGCCGCGCCGGCCACAGGAGAAGGGACGCGTCGAGCGGAATATCCGCTATGTCCGCTCCGCCTTCATGGCCGGGCGCGACATCAACACCCCGCTCGACCAACTCAACGCCGCGGCCCGGGAGTGGTGCTTCGGCCCGGCCCTCGAGCGCCCGTGGCCGGGGGATGACGCCATCACGGTCGGGGACGCCTTCGCCAGGGAGCGCAAGCTGCTGGTCCCGCTGCCCGATGTACCTTTCCCGACCGACGAAATCCGTCCGGTGCGGATCGGAAAGACCCCCTATGCCCGCTTCGACACCAACGACTACAGCGTGCCGCACAAACATGTCGGCGCCACCCTCACGGTCGTGGCCTCCCCCGAGCGGGTCCGCATCCTCGACGGGGAGCACGAGGTCGCGGCCCACAAGCGCTCATGGGACAGCAAGCGGCAGATCGACGATCCCGAACATGTCAAGGCGCTCATCGCCAGCAAGCGGCACGGACGGGCCATGGGGATCCGGGACCGGCTGATCCGCGCCGTCCCCCGTGCACAGGACCTCCTCGCCGCCGCGGGCGCGCGCAACGACAACGTCGCGACGATCGCGCGAACGCTGACACGCCTGCTCGACAGTCATGGCGCCGATGAACTCGACCGCGCCATCGCCCGCGCGCTGGAGCGCGGCTCGCCCCATCCCAACACGGTCACCCGCATTCTCGAGGCCGGCCGCGGCGCCGGCAGGCTGCCGCCGGAACTCGGAGCTGATGCCGCCGACCCCGGCATCACCACCCCGCGCGCGACCGGCCTCGAAGCCTATGAACGCAACATGAAGAACAGGAAGAAAGGAAAACCGGAATGATCACCCTCAAGGACCGTGCCCGCGCTCTCGGCCTGCATGGACTGCTCGCCCGATGGGGAGAGGTCGCCGAGGCCGACTGGCTCGAGGACCTCATCACCAACGAAGAGCACGAGCGACGCGCCCGCAGCTTCGAACGACGACGCGCCGCCGCCCGGCTCCCGGCCTTCTCCCCACTGGCCGACTTCGACTGGACATGGCCGCGCGACATCGACCGCGAAGCCATCGCTGAACTGATGACCCTCGCCTTCATCAACCGTGCAGACAACGCCGTGCTCGTCGGAGGACAGGGAACCGGAAAGACCATGATCGCCGCCAACATCGCCTACCAGGCGCTCCTGCGCGGACACACCGTGCGGTTCGAGGCCGCGCCAAGCCTGCTCGCGGACCTCGCCGCCCTCGACAGCAGGCAGGCGCTCCTGCACCGCCTCACCGTGCTCGCGCGCCCGCGCCTCCTCGTCCTCGACGAAATCGGCTACGTCAGGCTCGACAGCCGCCTCGCCGACATCCTCTACACCATCATCGCCCGGCGCTACCGCAGACGCTCCACCATGATCACCACGTCACTCGGCTTCGCACAGTGGGACCGGGTCTTCCCCGGTGCCGCAGGCATCGCCGCCGCCGTCGACCGCCTGACACACAAGGCGACAATCGTCGCCATCGACAGCGACTCCTGGAGGGTGCGCCATTCCGGGAACTGACCGCCCGCGCGTCGACTTCGACGCCCTCAAGCGCAGGCCCTTCGAAGACATCGCCGCACAGTGGGGATATGCCCGGGACCACAAGGCCTCGACACGCAACTGTCCCGTGTTGCGGGCAGACGGACAGCCAAAGCTCGTCCTCGGGAAACGCGGCAACGGACACTGGGTCTACTTCAACACACAGGACAACACCGACAACGGAACCATCATCGACTTCATGGTCAACAGGGGCCTGACCTTCGCCGATATCCGGGACCGGTTCGCACCACCCCAAACCACCGCCCCGCAGGCCGCGGCATCCTTCCGCGACATCTGGAAGGCCGCGAAACCCCATCCCGCGCCGCCATGGCTGATCAGCCGCGGCATCACGGCGCACACGCTGCAAACCACACGCCCGACCATCCGCTGCGACCGGAACGGACGGATCCTGTTCGCCCACCGGGACCGGCACCGCACGCTCACAGGCTTCGAGATCGCGCCCCCCGACGGGCCGCGACGCTTCGCAACCGGCGGAACGCGCGCCCTCTGCGCCATCCACGCCGCAACACAAGCCGCATCCCTGCGGGCGCTCGTCGTCACCGAAAGCGGTCTCGACGCTCTCAGCATCGCACAGCTCGAACACTGCCCGCCCGACCATGCCTTCCTCTCCACCGCAGGCGCGCCGTCACGATCCCAGTGCGACCAGATCCAGCATGCAATCAACATGCTCCCGAACCTCAATGCACTCGTGCTCGCACAGGACGGCGACGAGGCCGGGGACCGACAGGGCGAAGCCATCCGCAAAGCCGTCGTCCTGCCCGATCACGTCAGGCTCGAAAGACGCAGACCTCCCGACAGCATGGACTGGAACGACATCGTCAGGGCATGAGCGGCAACGCGCCCGGCAAGGCCGGCACCGGGCAGAAACCCCGAAAAGCCCGATGAAAGCAGTTCCACGCTCACCCGTCATGTCCGCCGACACCACGTAACCGAAATCCGGAACCACCCTGACGAACCAACCGACTGGAAAGAAAACCCGTCCAGGCCAAGGCAATCCCGCACAACGGAAACATTCCCGATGACACAGATCGATCGCCAGAACAGACCGACTAAACCAGAAAACGCGCAATACCACCCAAAATTACGCGCTTCTCAAAAACCGTTAACAGTGATGTCGTGACGCGCGCTCCGGTCTTCGGGCAGCTTCCTGCGGATGAGTGCGAGGATGCGTGACCCCAGGTTCGGGATGTGAATCCACAGAAGGACGAGGAACCGCGGCAGAGGCAGACGGCCGGATGGCGGGAATCATCTCGGAACGAGACATCGCGCGCGGGGTTTCCGGCCGGGGTGCCGAGGTTCTTGGGGATCCGGTCTCGGCCCTCATGACGCGCGAGGTCCGGCCCTGCGCGCCCGACTCGTTGATCGACCAGCTCATGGAGCAGATGCTCGCTGGACGTATCCACCATCTCCCGGTCGTGGTTCAGGGCGCGCTCGTCGGTATCGTCAGCGCCGGCGACGTCGTCGCACAGGGACATGCCGCCGTGCCGGCGGTCAGGGATACGTTGCACCGGTACATCCGCGAGGCTTCGGTCCGGTCCATCGACTGCGACCGGGCCGGTCCGCTCGCCGGCCGCCCCGACCGCGAGCTTGCTCGGACGCTCGCGTCCGGCCCGCCGTTCAGGGAGCCACCAGCCCGGCAAGACGGCGGCTGAGGCGAAAGATGCGGGTGAGGTTCGCGATCAGCTCCATCTCTCTCGTATAGGCCGTCAGCCGGTTCGGTTCGTCCGCCACCAGGTGATCGAGCGCGTGGCGGACCGTGTTCTGGGCCAGCTCCGCCATCTCCGGTTTCATCCTCCGCACCTTGCGGGCGAGCTTGGTGTCGGTCTCGCGCAACGCATCGGTCGACCCGCGCAGCGCATCGCCGACCTTTCCGTGGTAGTCGCGGATAGTGTCCGCAGTCACGTCGCTGACGGCGACGCCGTCCTCGGCCAGCTTCTGACCGAGTCCGACCAGGTTGGTCTCGATGAGATCGCCGACGTGCTCGATCTGGTTGGCCGCCTGTAACAGCCGAAGCAGCGCATCCGTCTCTTTGCGGGCCAGTTCTCCCGAGCTGATCTGCCCCAGGTAGGTGACGATCCGGGCGTGCAGCATGTCGACGTCGACATCCATCTCGGCAATTTCCGCCAACCGGGTGGTGTCGTGGGCGAACGTGGGTTCGAGGAACGCTTCGTACATGTCGTTGACCCGGTCTCCGAGCCGACCGATCTCCAGTTGCGCGCGCTCCAGCGCCAGGGCGGGCGTGTCCAGAAGCACCTCGTCCAGGTACTTCGGCTCGTATCGGGCGTCGAGTTCCTCGGCCTCGGTGCGTGGCCGGTCGGGCACCACCCACTCACAGAACCTGGCGAACACTCCCGCAAACGGCAGGAAAAGGAAGGCGATGCCCACGTTGAACAGGGTGTGGGCGTTGGCCACCTGGCGTGGAGTGTCGGAGGCCAGCCGGTCCATGCCGGTCAGGTGTTCGGCGGCCGGCGAGACGGCGCGCACCAATTCGGCGAACGGCGGAATGAACCAGACGATGAGCAGCACTCCGACGATCTTGAAAGTGACGTGGGCCACGGCCACGCGGACCGCTTCGCGCGGCTTGCCGATGGCGGCCAGTCCGGCAGTGGCACAGGTGCCGATGTTGGCGCCGAGGGCAAGCGCGATGCCGCCTTCCAGGGAGATCAGGCCCTGCGATGCGAGCACGATGACGATGCCCATGGTCGCCGACGACGACTGGACGAGGGCGGTGAACGCGGTCGAGATCAGGATCCCGATCAGAGGGTTGGAGACGTTCTGCATGAGGTCGATGAAGGGCTCATAGCTTCTGAGCGGCTTCATCGCCCCGCTCATGACCGCCATGCCGAAGAAGATCAGGCCGAGACCCATGACCAGGAGCCCGTACTGCCTGATGTCCTCCTTCCTGCTCGTGAAGGCCATTAGGAATCCGGTTGCGACCAGCAGCAGCGCGTACTTCTTGACTGGAAACGCGACGATCTGCGCGGTGATCGTGGTCCCGATGTCGGCACCGAGGATCACGCCAATAGCCTGCGACAGCGACATCAGGTTCGCGGACACGAATCCCACCAGCATCACCGTGGTGACCGAGGACGACTGGATGATGGCGGTGACCACGGTCCCCGTGACCAGGCCCATGAACCTGTTGGTCGTCAGCGTGCCGAGAATCTGGCGCATCCTTTCGCCGGCGACGACCTTGAGGGATTCTCCCATCTGTTCCATTCCGAACAGGAACAGGGCCAGCCCCCCGGTGAGCGGTATGAGCATCTGGGTCCAGTCGAGACCCGCACCGCCGGAGGCGGCGGAGCCCGGCGTTGCGAGCATCCAGAGCGCGATGCCGAGCCCCATCCCGAGCGCGACGCGCGCGCCCGTTCGTCGGCAACCTGCCAGCATGCGACCGGTCATGGCCCCGTTCCCCCGGCAACTGTCCGCAGCGGTCGATGCCCACAAGGCGCTGCCACCCTTTGAAGCCATATCTCTCAGTACACTCTGGCCGGAGGTCGTGGCGGCCGGTTTTCGGGATGGCGAGGATACGTGATTGGCCGGAGGTGATTGACCGTCTTAAAGATGTCCACATATGCAACTTCGGCTCTTTTGGGCCAACTTTGCAATGCAACCGCCGGAAAGACACCCGCATCGGCGGCCTGGACGGAGTTCCCACGGTTTCGAAGCGCGAGACGCCGAAACGATGACCCCGGCGGTCTCTCGATGCCGCTCCGCACCAAGTGGACGCCGAAGAGAAGCAGCATCACCACGCTGGCCAGGTTCAGCGCAAAAGAAATCGTGCTCATGAGTTTTCCGACACCGGTGGACTTGTCCCTTATCCGACCGTGCGGAGGGAGGTCCCCGCTCGGCCCACCCGTCCATCGTCGGATGCGACGATCACCTCGGTCCCCCACCGGTTCAAGGCTTCGGAAACCGGAATTGGCAAGTCTGCATCAGTCACCAGGAAGTCAACGTTTCCGGGGCCTCCCGAAATCATTGGCGCGGTCAGGGAGAACTTGGTCTGGTCGACGACGAAAACCGTTTTTCGGGTTTTTCTGATGACGGCGTTTGCCACGTCCGCCTCCGAAGGGTCCTGCAGCAAAAACCCGTGTTCCGTGTCGAACGCGTCGGCACTCAGTATCGCGACATCAAAAAAGAAACGATCAATGAAGCTGAGGGTTTCGCGCCCGAAAGTTCCGCACTTGTCCATCTGCAGTTCGCCGCCCGCGAAATGCACGCGGTTGCCATTCTGTTGCATCAGGGACTTAGCGACATTCACAGAGTTAGTGACGACCTGTATTCCGGACAGCGACGCCAGCGCGGCCGCCACGAAATTCGTTGTCGACCCGACATCCAGAAAAAGTGAATTTCCGTCCCCGACGAGCGATGCGGCTGCCTTGGCGATCCGCCGTTTTTCCCTGGATCGCTTGCCGATGCGGTGGAAAAAGCTCGGTTCCTGTACCTCTCCCGTAAGGTACACCCCACCGTGCACCCGGGCAACGATCCCTTTCTTCGATAGCTTCTTGACTGTCCTGCGAACAGTCTCCTCCGACACCCCCATCGCGTCCGCGAGATGGGTGGTCCGTGCAGAGCCGTTAAGCCGGTGTAGGATTTCAAGGATCTCTATTGCACGATGAGTCGTGTCATCTCGACCGGTGCTTTCCACCATTTCACTTTTTTTCATACATTTTCCAACACGATAAAGACGATTTTATGAAAGTCTAGTCTTTTTTTGGCCGTTTATGTGTGAAATTCACACATAAACAGACACCGCGTTCAAGCTCGCCGTTTCGAAGCGCATCCGGTCACCGGCACTGAAACACCGGCCCCGGTGATATTCGGCTTTCCCGGCAATTGAATTCCCACGTGCAGGAAAGGTGCGTTTTCCTTGTGGGTGCGAACATTTCGTTGCGGTGGCTCGAAAAGATCAGACTCGAAGGCGACACCGCTGGTCATGACGACTGTAGCGGCATCGTTGGCCTGATCGGTGAAAAGGCCCTGGGCATCGGTCCAGGTCAAACATTCTCGGCGAAAGGCGAGATCATGGTGCCAACTCCGCCGCTCCTGGCACATGTATGTCGTGGCCTACGGCTTCAGTCTCCTGCACACGGCTGGTCGTCCTCTGAAAACACGGAGGTCTTGGACGGAAATAGACTCCTCCGGCATTTCCGTGAGAAACAGATAACCGACCTGAACACGGACAGCGCGTACGAACGCTTCGACCTGATTCAGGGTTAGGTGCGCCGTACCGTACTCCCGCTCCGGTTGCCTATGGAATGGGACTCATATCGATAGGTTGACGGCGCGTCACGCCGCCAGCTTTCGATCAGTTTCACGGGTCACAGGGGTGGCCAGCGCCAACGCCCCTCGCCGTGCAGACACCCCAGTCCCCGAGGTCAAGATGTTGCGGGCCGCATTCAGGTCCGCGTGATCGGCATGGCCGCACGCCACGCATTCGAACTTCCGGTCGTTCCGGTTTCCCGGATCAGTGAACCCGCAGGCGTTGCACGACTGGCTGGTATATGCAGGGTTGACCTCGATCAGTTCCAAGCACTTGTAACCGAGCATCTCCTTCACGGAGTGCCAGCCGGTGTTGAGTATCTCCCGGTTGAGACCGGACTTGGCCTTCACCTTCCTGCCGGGGTTCTCGAGCGTGCCCCTTGCCGATTTGGTCATGCCCGCCGTGTTGAGCTTCTCGACAATCACCGTGCTCGCCCGGTTCGCGATCCGGCGGCTGACCTGGTGGTGCCAGTTCCTGCGTCTGTTGGCCCGCTTTCGCTGGAGCCTCTGCAGCCTGAGCCTGGTTCTCATGCGCCGCCGTGACCCCTTGCGCTGGCGGGCAAGCCGGCGCTGGTTGCGCCCGATCTTCGCATCAAGCCGGCCCGTGTCGGGCGCGGGGATGATCTCCGCCTCTCCGGTCGTGTCCACCACCGCCACCTGGCGGACGTTCATGTCCACGCCCGCCGAGACCCCGGTGTCGGGACGCTCCTCAGCCTCGACCTCGTAGCAGACGGTGACATACCACTTGCCGGCGATCTTCCTGATCACGGCTTTGACCGGCTTGCCCTCGGGATACGGGTTCCCGCCGCCGGATGCGCATGGGACCAACCCTCGGGACATTGATCATGTCGTCCCTGATGGTGACGGCCTGAGGAATGGTGAAGGACGGCGTCGACCCGTGGCGGGACTTGAAGCGTGGATGTCCTGCCTCGCCCCTGAAGAACGCCTTCCACGCATCGGCCTGGTACTTGAGCACGTACCGGGTGATGCTGAAGGAGTATTCGCAAAGCCACGGGATTTCGTTGCGGAGCACGGTGAACTCCTTGCCGAGCGAGAAGAACGAAACCGACGGAGGTTTCTCCCCGTTGGCCTTCGCCTCCTCATGGGCGTCATTGTGCTGCCCCAGTATCGTGTTCCAGACGAAGCGGCAGGCGCCCGCCTGTCCGGCCAGGCGCCGTGCGTTGGCCCTGGAGCCTGGCAGAAGCCGGTAGATGATGTTGCGGTATGTGGAGGTCTCGCTCATGCGGTCGGGCCTTCGGCACAAGGTTCGTCTGGTGACGGGAAAATCAGCACCTTCCCGTCACACGCGCATCGCACGAATTGCCTGATTTGTCAAGGAATCATCCAGGGTCCGAATCAGATGTTCCCAATCCCTGCGACCAGTGAAATCGATCGGAAACTGGCAGCGTAATCGCACTGTCAACCCATCTATATAAGCCCCTATGGAATCATGCCTGCAAGTCCACCCGTGCGGTCCCGGCGCACTGGTACGCCCGGCAGAGAAGTTAGGGCCTCACGGGGTCACGCCACTGCCTCAGTCACTTTTCAGTTTTTGCAGATACGAAATTCGCCGGGCGCGATTTCCAAAATAGACGTCGCATTTTTCCAGTGCGTTCAGGCGGGCTTTTGGGCACGCGCCCGGCGAAATTCAGAATGTTAAGACATCGTTTACCGGCGCTACCCGGGACACCTGGCGAAATGAGACCGTAATGCGACCGTAATGTGACCGTAATGTGACGAAAATGGTGCATCCAGCACTTCTTCGCGAAACGCCAGCGGCCTTTCCCCTGCCGGGAGAGAAACGGTTCGCGCGCGGCCGCAGCGACATTTCATCGCGGAAACTGTTTGGCGACGCGGGAATGGTTGCGCCGGGGAACCCTGTTGAAGGGACCATTTCCGCCAACTCACCTGAGGCCAGGCATTGGCAGGGAAAAAAGCATCAATGCACGAGGCTGGAAGTTTGTTTGTGCTCAGGTGGCGCCCTTGCCGTAGACCGAAAATCCCCTGTTCCTGAGACCCTTTTGAACCTCGTAGACGGCCCCCCGCTTCTCCGGAAGCGGAAAGGGAATGCGAACCGGGACCGCGCGAAGCCTTGGCTCGAGGGTCGACGCGCCGCAGAGCATCCGCTCGTTGTATTCTTCCATGGAACCGAACGAGGTCATCGATCCCATCACCGGGAAGACATCCGCCGTCATGCATTCGTAGAACAGGAGCCGACGGTCACGCCCGGAGGTGTTCAGTGCCGACCCATGTACGATCCGTGCATGGTGAATCGTGATCGAACCCGCCGGCCCCACCATTGGAACCGCGTCGCCGGCATCAAGTCCGGCAGCCGCGAGATTCATCGCCGCCGCGAATACGCCGTCCACATGGTGGTCGAAGATCGGTCCCCTGTGCGTGCCGGGAAAGACCATCAACGGCCCGTTTTCCAGCCCCATGTCGTCGATGATCACACCCACGGCCAGGACGTCGTCGTTGGCATGCGGGTAGAAGGCGAAATCCTGGTGCCACTCGACGGCTGCCCCATATCCTGCAGACTTCATGTTGAGCTTCGTCGTGTGGAGCCGCAGATCAGGTCCGATCAGGTCGCGCATCGGCGCCAGCACATGGTCCGAGAACATCAGGTCACGGACGACATCCGAGATCCTGTGCGGTACCTTGATTCGCCGGATCCGTGGATTGTCAGGCGTATGGCTGTCTTCCAGATCCAGTCAGTCGTTCGACGGGGTCATTCCCCGTGCTTCTTTCCCAAATCGCGCGATCTCGTCGCGGACGTCAGATATCGTGTCGTCAGGGATGCGGTTCTCCAGAAAAGATAACCTTGTTTGCCGTAAAATTCGATCTGTTCAGGACTCAGCGCTTCGGGCATCCGGTCACTCCTGCCGCATCATGCCGGGCGCAGGCATTGCGGCGCCCTGTTTTGGCTTCCGGCGAAAATTGATACCGGGTCGGTTAACGACCATACGTCCGACATCGGGAGCATCGATGTCTGGAAACAAGACCCGGTCCCGCGAGCACCGGTTGACTTTCGTGACAGCATCGCGCCGCAGAGGTTCTCACGGAGATGTGCCAGGAGTCGCCAATACCTCGTGAACGCGCTCGATTTCGCGGTGGAACCGTTCCGGCAGGCGCGCCCAATCACGGGCATCGACCAGGAAGGGGATGATTGACTCCTGTACGGCCTCCTCGAATTCCCCGATTCGCTCGAGTGAAATTTCCGTCAGGCCCGGTCCGCGCAACACCAGGTCGAGGTCACTCCCTTTGTGGGACTTCCCGCTCACGCGGCTGCCGTAGACCCAAACTTCGACATCGGGCAAGTACTGCCGCAGCAGCGCCTCCAGCACATGGAGGTGCTTCGATTCCAGGTGAAGCCGGTTAGTCATCTTCCGCCACTTCGATCATGGCTGCCAGTACCCACGCGTCAGCGACAAAGGCCGACAGCAGCTTGAGCGTGGCCTCCGCAAATTCCTCGCCATAGTTGTGGGCGGTATCGTTTCGGCTGTCGCGGTAGAAAAGCCAGCGTTCTGCCGCCTCCGGCTCCATCAACCCGTGCCTCGCGGCGTGGCGGAAGAGGTCCTTGAAGGTAAGGCGGTCCGCCTGCCGATTGCTGGCGAAGTACGCGGCGAGACGTTTGCGGAGCAGCTTGCCGCTTTGCTCCAGTACAAGCTCGAATTCCTTGACGCAGGCGGCGCGGCAGATGTCGTAAAAGATGTCGCCCGACCCCCGGTACTTCTCGATTTCCGCCAAGGCAGCCTCAAGGGTCTGGATGCAGCGGCGCAGGAAAGTGGTATCGATACTCATGAACCGCCTTCCCCGAAACCTCGCGGCACCAGTTCGGCGTCGACTCCCCCGTTTACCCGCGCACTTCCGGTGTGTCGCGCGCATGGTCGCTGGCTGGGATACCCTTTGGTCCGAATGCCGTTTTCGCAACCGAGAATGTGGCGGTGTACGGCATCTTCCGCTTCCCCGCCGTTTCTATGATTCGTCCAGACTGCCGCGAACATTCTCGTTGACGGTGTAACGGTACTGGACATCGGATTCTCCCATGCTTGACTTTCTCCACTATAACAAATGGCGCCGTTCCATGTCAGTAGGGTGTGGACGGATCATGGCCGGTCAGCCGACGCCGGTGCTCGCTACGATTCTTCGCCGAAGCGGGTCCGCCGTTGTCGTCACCTTGCCGGAAGCCGGTTTAGACACCGACCCGAACCGGCCGGTCATTGGTACCGCCACGTTCAGGAGCCTCAACTTCCGCCTGGCATGAAGATATCGCCTGTCGGGCAGAGAACGGGGCGGTCGTCGATGACTGCGCGCCGGGTGCAAACCGGTTGCGCCCCTTCGCCCGGACAGTGTAACTTTTGGAAAGTCAGGAAGAGGTCCGACATGCACATTCTTGTACTCCAGCATGCGGCTTGCGAACACCCGGGTTCTTTTCGGAGATTTCTCAGGGAAGACGGACACAGCTGGGTCTCGGTTGAACTCGACGAAGGCGAACCATTGCGGTCGGTCGACGAATTCGATGCACTCTGGGTGCTCGGCGGTCCGATGGACGTCTGGGAAGAGGACAAGCACCCCTGGTTGGCCGCGGAAAAGGAATTCATCCGTGACGCGGTTCAGGTCAAGGGGCTGCCGTTCCTCGGTCTATGCCTGGGGCATCAGCTGCTCGCCGAGGCATTGGGCGGTGCCTGTGGCAAGTCGGAGACCCCCGAGATCGGCGTGCTGGACGTCCACCTGACCGAAGACGGAATGGACAGCGCGTTCCTGGATGGTCTGCCCGAGGTTTTCAAATGCCTGCAATGGCACGGCGCCGAGGTCAGCCGCATGCCGGACGGCGCGCGCTGTCTGGCGACGACGAATGAATGCAAGGTTCAGGCGATGCAATGGGGTCCCCGGGCACACTCGGTCCAGTTTCATCTTGAAATCGAGGACGACACGGTGGCGAACTGGGCGTTGATCCCTGAATACGCTGACGCGCTTCGGGATGCGCTCGGGCCGGATGGCCAGGCTCAGCTCGGGGCTGCGTGCGCGGCCGAAATGCCAGGATTCCTTCGTCACGCCGAACGGGTGTACATCAATTGGCTGCAAACCGCGGCTCACGGAACAGGACCCTGGAGATGATCCTTGAGCCGACCCGTTCGGGCTGTCGGGTTGGAGGCTCCGGTTCGGGCGCCGGCGTCTGCCTGATCAAAGTGCAAATCCGGTAATTAACTTGGCATTGAGTACGAGAACACAGGCCGCATACTGGTTATCCGGTGCAGTCGTACTTGCGGTGGTCCTTTGGCTGCTCGGCGACGTCCTGTTGCCGTTCACCATCGGCATTGCTCTTGCCTATTTTCTGGATCCGATCGCCGACCGGTTGGAATCGGCCGGGTTGTCCCGTGTCCTCGCGACCCTGCTGATAACCCTGGCCGCCGTAGTGGTCGTGCTGGTCCTGATCGCGGTCCTCATTCCTCTCCTGGTCGGGCAGCTTGTCGAGCTCGCCGAGGCACTGCCGGAATACCTGCGCCTGTCACGCGAAATCGCCGCGGCCTGGTTTCCCGGTGCAATGACAGAGGGTTCCCTTCCCGGAGAGATGGTCAACTCGCTGGTTGACTTCATCAGTGGACGGAGCGCGGAACTGGCAACACGTGTCCTTTCAGTTGCGTTCACGATTATCGATATCCTTGTGATCATGGTCGTTGCACCAGTCGTTGCGGTTTACATGCTGCTCGACTGGGACAGGATGATCTCGACGATAGACAGCTGGTTGCCGCGCGATCACCGGTCCACGATCCGGTCGCTCGTCCAGGAGGTCGACGCGACCCTCGCGAGCTTCGTACGCGGACAAATCTCGGTTTGCGCGATTCTTGCGATCTTTTACGCCGTGGCGCTCATGCTGGTCGGGCTCAAGTTCGGTCTCGTCATCGGAGTGATCGCAGGAGCGCTGACGTTCATTCCTTATGTCGGTGCAGTTCTTGGCGGGTTGTTGTCGATCGGACTTGCGCTGTTCCAGTTTTGGGGATCACCGGTGCTGATCGGCGCAGTCGCCCTGATCTTTGTCGCGGGACAAGCCCTCGAGGGGAATTTCCTGACGCCCAAGCTGGTCGGAAAGGCCGTTGGTCTGCACCCGGTATGGCTCATTTTCGCGTTGTCGGTCTTTGGAACCCTGTTCGGGTTTACCGGGCTTCTTCTGGCGGTTCCGATCACGGCATGTATCGGGGTGTTTTCGAGATTCGGCCTGCGCCAGTACCTGTCCGGACGCCTATATCGTGGCCGGTCGGAAAATTCGTGAGCGCGGACAGTCATTCCTTTCCGTTTGTTCAACGCTCACGATCGTGTCTGAACAGCTGATCTTCGACCTGGGTTTGCCGGCTTCACGCGATGGCCAGGACTTTCTCGTGACTGATGCAAACCGGAAGGCGGTTACGCTACTTGGCCGTCCCGGGACCTGGCAAAACGGGTGTATTCTCATCAGTGGTCCTGAAAAGTCCGGCAAGTCGCACCTGGCCGGCGCCTGGGCTCGGCACGTCGGCGCCGATGTCGTCTCGGGCGTAGGCCTTGCAACCAGGCGCGACCCGGTCGGGCCTGCCGGTTCAGCGATCAGGGCGCTGTGTGTCGAGGACATCCAGGCGGTTGCAGGCTGCGCCGAACTCGAATTCGCGCTCCTCCACGTGATGAACTTTCTCGCGGAACGGGAGGCTTCGTTGCTGTTGACCGCACGTGGTCGAACGCCGAACTGGCGACCGCTGAGCCCGGAACTCTCCAGCCGTCTCGCAGCGGTCTCGCAGGCAACGATCGGCGAACCTGACGACGAACTTCTTCGCGGATTACTCGCCAAGTTCATCGCGGATCGTCAACTGACCTGCTCGCCAAGCGTATTGGAGTATCTTGTCCGTCGGATCGAACGGTCGTTTCTGGCTGCCAACCGGGTCGTGGAGGCGCTTGACAAGGCTTCCCTGAAACGGCGGCGGCCGATTACACGTGCGTTGGCAAGCACGGTACTCGACAAACCCGTGCCGGAACCGGAACGGCCGAAATAGGCGGCGACGATGTCGTGACGCCGGCCCGTTTACTTTTGGCCGCACTTGGATATCGAGCCCTAATGGAGTATCTCGGGTCAAGGGAATGGAGAACTGCCACCGAGCGCAATGCTGTTTTCCGGACTCGTGATCCGGTGATCAGGCCAAGCGAAACGCGCGCGTTCATCGGGACCCCGGGCCTGTTGTCGATTGCGGCAGGAATTCGAGCCGGCAGTGGCTTGGAGGAGAATCATGGACGATGCTGGGACCATTGATCTAGACGCTCCCAAGACGCACTCGACCGGTGATGACGCGCCGGTGGGCAGGATCAATGGTGACTTCCTGAATTCGTCACCTGGTCCGGGGTTGAAAATCGACGGGGACTTTTCGGGACCTGCTCGGTTCTTCAACCGCGAGTTGAGCTGGGTGTCGTTCAACTGGCGCGTGCTTGAAGAAGCGCGAAATCCGGACGTGCCATTGCTCGAACGGCTCCGCATGTTGTCGATTTCCGGAAGCAACCTCGACGAGTTTTTCACCGTTCGGGTGGCCGGGTTGCGGCAGCAGGTCAGCGAGAGATTTTTCAGACCGTCACAGGACGGACTGACACCCGGTCAGCAGTTGGTCAAGATCAACGATGACGTCAAGCGCCTGATCGTCGCGCAACAGGCGTGCTGGGGCGAACTGTACGGGGAACTTCACGCGGCCGGCATCAACCTCGTGGCCCGAGGCGAATTCAGCGAACGGGACCGGCGCGTTCTCAAGAAGGAATTCGACAACAATATCTTCCCGATTCTCAGCCCGCTTGCGGTCGATCCTGCACATCCGTTCCCGTTCATCGCGAGCGGTGGATTGACGCTTGCCGTGCAGTTGAAGGAGCGCCGCAAGAGGCGCCAGCTGCAGGCGCTGCTTCCGATTCCCCAGCCGCTGGACCGGTTCGTGATCCTGCCGGACGGCCCGAACGGACAAATCCGGCGCGCACTGCTCGAAGACGTCATTCTGGAGTTCATCGGGACATTGTTCCCGGATTACGTGCTACGGGGCCATTGCATTTTCCGTCCATTGCGCGACAGCGACCTGGAAGTCGAGGAAGAGGCGATCGACCTCGTCCGCGAGTTCGAGACTGCGCTGAAACGCCGCCGGCGCGGCGAAGTCATCCAGTTGACGGTGTCTTCGGGCGGACCTGAACAACTCACGCAAAAGATCTTCGAAGCCCTTGCCATGGCCGAGTCCGACGTCAACGTCGTCGATGGAATCGTCGGGATTTCGGATCTCATGGGCCTGATCATCGATCATCGACGCGAACTGCTTTGGCCATCGTTTCAGCCGCGGACCCCCGAGCGGGTGCAGGACTTCGATGGCGACATCTTTTCGGCGATTCAACAGAAGGACATGCTGCTCCATCATCCGTACGAGAGTTTCGACATTGTCGTTCGGTTCCTGCAGCAGGCGGCCCGCGACCCGAATGTGGTTGCAATCAAGCAGACACTGTACAGGACATCGAACCAGTCACCGATCGTCGAGGCGCTGTGCGAAGCCGCCGAGAACGGAAAATCGGTGACCGCGCTTGTCGAACTGAAAGCTCGGTTTGACGAGGCGGCGAACATAAGGCAGTCGAGACGGCTCGAGACGGCTGGCGTCATCGTCGTTTACGGTTTCCTCAATCTGAAAACACACGCGAAAATCTCGACGGTTGTCAGGCGTGAAGAAGATCGCCTCGTCACGTACACCCATTTCGGAACGGGAAATTACCATCCGATCACCGCCAAGGTGTACACGGACCTGTCGCTTTTTACCTGCGACCCCCAACTCGGCCGGGGAGCGACCAAGATCTTCAACTACATTTCCGGCTACGCCCGGCCCGAAGGCCTCGAGCACCTGTCTGTCTCGCCTGTGTTCCTCAAGGAGTATCTGCTGGAACTGATCGAGAACGAAATCAGGGTCGCGAAGGCAGGAATGCCGGGCGCGATCTGGGCAAAGATGAACTCGATCATCGAACCGGACGTCATTGACGCCTTGTACCGGGCATCGTGCGCCGGGGTCCAGATTTCCCTGGTCATTCGTGGAATATGCGGAATTCGTCCGGGTATAGCCGGGCTCTCGGAGAACATACGGGTCAAGTCCATCGTTGGACGGTTCCTCGAACATTCGCGCATCATGTGTTTCGGAACCGGTCACGGATTGCCGTCTCCGCGGGCGCGCGTCTTCATGTCGTCTGCGGACTGGATGGGACGGAACCTTCACTTTCGGGTCGAAACGCTGGTCGAAATCAGGAACAGCACCGTTCACGCGCAGATCATGAGCCAGATCATGGCGGCCAATTTGGCGGATCAGGCAAACAGTTGGGTCTTGCAGCCCGATGGAACATATGTCCGCCACGCCGGAGAGGATGGGGATCAAATGTTCAGTTGCCATCGGTTCTTTCTCGAGAATCCGTCCCTCAGCGGCCGGGGATCTGTCGGGGCAAAGGATGTGCCGGCCTTGACTCATTCCCGCTAGGCGGCACGGGTCTTTGCAAAGGCACCGGACAATCGCCAGCGGCGAGCGCGGGTCGCGGTGGCGCTGATCGAAGCCGAACGCCGCAGGAAGACCAGTGTCCTTGAGCGGCTGAAGCGGGTTGGCGTTATTGACGTCGGGTCGAACTCGGTTCGACTCGTCGTATTCGACGGTGCGGCCCGTTCACCGGCATACTTCTACAACGAAAAAATCCTCTGTGGATTGGGACGCGGAATGCGGAAGTCCGGGCGTCTCAATCCCGAGGGCAAGGCCCGTGCGCTGGCGGCCCTGGAAAGATTTTCGGCCCTGGTTGGCGTGTTCGACATCAAGTCCTTGAGGACGGTCGCAACGGCGGCCGTTCGGGAGGCTAGGGATGGCGTGGCGTTCTGTGGCGAAGTCAGAATGCGAACCGGCCTGGACATCATGATTGCAAGCGGGCGCGAAGAGGCACGCCTCTCCGCCCAGGGCGTTCTCCTGGGCTGGCCGGATGCGGATGGATTCGTCTGTGACATGGGTGGTGCGTCAATGGAAATCGCGGAGGTTAGGTACGGGACCGTCGGGAGAATGGAAAGCACGCCGCTTGGGTCACTGACCATACGGGGCGACAAGGGCCGGAACGGCCGAACGGAGCACGATCTCGTTCAAAGTATCCAGGAATTGCGAAGCAGGTTTCCGGGGTACAGCCCGAGACTGTTTCTTGTCGGGGGGTCATTCCGCGCGATCGCCAGACTTGACATGGAATATCGCGGTTATCCCCTCAAGGTCCTGCATGAATACAGGATGTCGCCGGCAGGCCTGAACACGACGCTGGTGCGCATTCGATCCGGACGGCCGGAAGATCTCGCGGTTGTTCCGTCAATTTCGCCAGAGCGTCTCGAGCACGTACCGGGAGCAGCCAGGGTCTTGTCCGTTCTGGTCGACGTATTCGAGCCAAAGGAGATCGCGATTTCCGGATACGGGATTCGTGAAGGCCTGCTTTATGAAAGCTTGCCGGAAAGCCTGCGGCGCCGAGATCCGCTGATCGAGGTCTGCAGAGCGATGGAGACGAGTTCCGCACGGTTTCCCGGGTTTGGTGAACGGCTCGCGGCCTGGGTAAGGCCGTTGTTCCCAAAAGCGGATCGCGAGCGGCAGCGACTCGTTCTTGCCGCGTGCCTGTTGCACGACGTGACCTGGCGCGCCCATCCGGATTATCGCGCGGAAGTGTGTTTTGACAACGCCACACGCGCCAATCTGGGCGGCCTTGACCATACCGGCCGGATATTCATCGGCATGTCGCTCTTTCACCGCTATAGCAAGTCGATCGATCCGGGCAGGAACCGCGCGCTGTCCGAGTTCCTGGCGCCTGAAGAACTACAGGATGCGAAAACGCTAGGCAGGGCAATGCGGCTCGGTGCCCTGCTGGGAGGAGCGACGACCGACCGCATGGGAATTCTCAGGATGAATTCAGGGCATGTCAAACTCGATTTTGGCGGGCGTGGCCACGCTATCCATGGCGAGGCCATCCAGCGCCGCCTGGATGCATTGGCGCGCGCGGTCGGGAAAGAGCCGGTCGTCGTGTTGTGAAGCGTATTTCTCCTGGACGCGGGCAACTTGGGCCAATCTCAAACAATTTCAAGATCAGGGTTTGTCAAAAACCATTTTAATTCAATGGTTGAAATCAACCATTCCCGTATGCGGGAATTGCGTTGGCCGGTGAATTGACGTAATGCACTCGGCGAATTCGCTGATCTCTCCGGGGCGGATCATGGTCATTGTCCGACCGAGCAGAGTGACCGGCTCGAAACGAAAAGGGGAACCGCGCAATGAAGATGTCGCGATATTTCCTGCCCATTCTCAAGGAAACTCCGGCTGAAGCGCAGATCGTCAGCCACAGGCTGATGCTGCGGGCAGGGATGATCCGGCAGGCCAGTTCGGGGATCTATTCCTGGTTGCCTCTCGGTTACCGCGTTCTCCGGCGGATCGAACAAATCGTCCACGAGGAACAGATACGTGCCGGGCACCATCCGATGCTGATGCCCACACTGCAGTCAGCCGACTTGTGGCGCGAAAGCGGCCGGTACGACGACTACGGGGAGGAGATGCTCCGGATTACCGATCGTCACGGCCGTGACATGCTGTACGGACCGACGAACGAGGAACTCATTACCGACATTGTCCGGTCGTCGGTCCATTCGTACCGCGACCTTCCGCTGACCCTCTATCACGTTCAGTGGAAATTCCGGGACGAGATCCGTCCGCGATTCGGCGTCATGCGCGGGCGTGAGTTCCTGATGAAGGACGGATACAATTTTGATGTGGATCACCAGTCGGCAATACACTCCTACAACCGGCACCTTGTCAGTTACCTGAAGACCTATGAACGCATGGGTTTGAAAGCGATTCCAATGAGGGCGGAAACCGGCCCCATCGGCGGGGATCACAGCCACGAGTTTCTCGTGCTGGCGGAAACGGGAGAATCGGGGGTCTTTTTCGACAGGCGTATTCTTGACCTGAATCTCGGACGGCGCCAGGTTGACTATGACGACCCGGACGGTTGCGCGCGGATCGTTGACGAGTGGACATCTCCCTACGCGCGGACCGATGAAACCCATGACGGGGCCCTGTTTGACGCGGTTCCCGAGGATCGGCGCATGAGTTCGCGTGCGATCGAGGTCGGGCAGATCTTCTATTTCGGCACGAAATACTCCGAGCCGATGAACGCGACCGTTGTCAATGCCGAGGGGAAACAGGCTTTCCTTCACATGGGCTCGCACGGCATCGGCGTCTCGCGGTTGGCTGGAGCGATCATTGAGGCCAGCCATGATGAACGGGGCATCGTCTGGCCGGATTCCGTCGCTCCGTTCGATGTCGGAATCGTCAACCTGAGGCAAGGTGACGGCGACACGGATGCGGCATCGCAACGAATATACAACCTCGCGATGTCCGCCGGCCTTGACCCGCTTTACGATGACCGGAACGAGCGGGCAGGGGCCAAGTTCGCGACCATGGACCTGATCGGACTTCCATGGCGGGTGACCGTAGGGCCGAAGGGCATCGGAAGGGGCGTGATCGAGCTCACGTCCCGCAGAACAGGGGAGACCATCGAACTGGAACCGGGCGCTGCCATCAACCACATCAAGGGCTTGCATAATGAAGAGTAGGATGCTGATTCGGTGCGTGGCGACGGGCTGATTAATGCGACCCGCAGACCCGGGCGAACAGGCTGAATTCCGGGATTGTTGATTCCATGAAGAGGGATGGACGAGGTGACGAGAATCGGCTTCGACCGTTTGCCGGTTTCGAATGGCTGATTGCCTGGCGGTACCTGCGCGCGCGCCGCAGCGACGGCGGCGTCAGCGTCATGACGTGGATATCTCTCATTGGAATCGCGCTCGCCGTATTTGCACTCATTGCCACGCTCGGTGTCCGGTCCGGATTTCGAACCGAGTTCACGGCGACGATTCTCGGCGCGAATGCCCATGTTACGGTATATCCGGCACGGAGGGCGGCTGACAGCGGCGGAGTACGTCCGCGTTTCGCGGACCACGAAAGAATCGTCGAGGCCGTCAAGGGTGTTTCGGGTGTCGTGCGCGTTGCCCCGGTCGTCCGCGGGCAGGTTATGGCGACAGCCAACGGTGCAACGGCCGGGGTCGAAGTCTTTGGTGAAACCCCCGAAGACCTCGCAAGCCTGCCCTTGATCAGCCAACCCGAGGTCAGCCGCGGGCGTATTGGTGACTTTGGTCCCGCCATCGCCGTTGGCATCGGAATCGCGCGCAATCTCGGGCTTCGGCCGGGCAGCCAATTGACATTGATCTCACCGGACGGCGTCCAGACGGCATTTGGAACAGCCCCGAGAATCGACAGTTTCGAAGTCGGTTATGTTTTTGGCGTCGGTCGCTACGACATTGACCGGACCCGGGTGTACATGCCGCTCGACCAGGCCCAGGCTTTCTTCAACACGGGCTCCGGAGTCGACGAACTCGAGATCATGATCGAACACCCGGAACTGGTCGAAGAGATATCCAGGGAGATTCAGGCGGCAACCGGACCTGACACGGTGCTGTGGACGTGGAAGGATTCGAGCGGAGCGTTCCTCGCGGCCCTGCGGATGGAAGACAACATCATGTTCATCATCCTGTCGATGTTGGTCCTCATCGCCGTCATGAACATAGTATCGGGACTCGTGATGCTCGTAAAAAACAAGGGCCGGGACATTGCGATCCTCCGCACGATAGGCCTGACGGAAGCATCTGTCCTGCGGGTGTTCCTGATCTGCGGAACCACCATCGGCATCGCCGGAACCGTCCTCGGTGTCATATTCGGTTGCGTGTTCGTGATCTACATCGACCCGGTTTTCGACGCGGTCAACTACGTTGCGGGCGGAGGAGTCTGGGACCCGTCAGTTCGTTTCCTCAGTCGATTGCCTGCCCGGCTGGAGTTGGCGGATGTCATGAGCGCAGTTGCGCTTTCGGTCGGGTTATCGTTCGTCGTGACCTACTTTCCCGCCCGGCGTGCGGCCAGAATGGATCCTGTCGAGGCGCTTCGATATGAGTGAATCACGGGATGGCGGGGAGGTTCTTCGATTGGAATCCGTGACGAGGTCCTATCGAAAGGGGCACGTCGGAGAGGTCAGGGTGCTGGCGGGTGTCGACCTTGCCATCCGGAGGGGCGAAGTCGTCGGGCTCGTCGCGCCCTCGGGAACGGGAAAATCGACCCTTCTGCACATCGCTGGTTTGCTGGACTCTCCAGATGGAGGGCAGGTTGTGATCAACGGAACAGACTTCGCATCGGCACCCGACGGTCTCCGCACGCGTGTCCGGCGTCGTGAGGTCGGTTTCGTCTACCAATTCCATCATCTCTTGCCGGAGTTCTCTGCAGTCGAAAACGTCGTCCTGCCACAGCTTGCCGCGGGAACGGACCGGAAACGTGCCGATTTCTGGGCGATGGAACTGCTGGAGCGGACGGGCATCAAGCGACGTGCAACGCACCGGCCGTCCGAGCTGTCGGGAGGCGAACAACAACGAGTTGCATTCTGTCGCGCGCTGGCTAACCGGCCCGATCTGCTGCTTGCCGATGAACCCACGGGAAACCTGGATTCGGGGTCATCCGAGGCCGTGTTCGCGGTCATGATGGAACTCGTACGCGAGAGTCAGCTGTCCGCCCTGATCGCCACCCATGATCGGGACCTGGCGGTCCGGCTTGACCGCTCGATCAGCCTTGACGAAGGTCGTCTGTACAATCTCGACCGGGCAACCCGGTCGTGATCAGCGCGTGCAGGACTTCCTGAGGCTGTCCCAGTCCGCCATGTCGACAATCAGACCGTTTCCGCTACCCTGCGCTCCGGTCTCATCGGCCTCGGCAAGAGCTTCGCCGAGAGGACTTTCAAGCCCGATCGCCTCGGCAAGAGGATAACTGGAAAGCCTGGCATTGGAAAATAGAGCCAGGAGATGCTCGAGGCTTTGAGGCGAAGGTTCTTGCGCAAGAACTACAGGCACGAAATCCTGCAAGACCCCAGTCGGTATATCCCTTCCGAGCAGGAATGCCATCGTGTGCCAGGGTCCTGCAAAGCGGATCAGATCCCTGAACAGGTGGCGGTCGCGACCGGCGGCAAATTCCATCAGGACGAAACTGGCAGCCAGTTCAGGGTCACCGTCCGGGTCGAGAAGGGAATAGTCGAGGAGAATCTGCCCACCGGGCAAGTGTAGGCTCTGGCGTTCACCAAGTTCCACGAAACTGACCTTGACGCTGGTGTCGAGGGCGATCGCGTTCATCAGCCTGGCGAACACGGCCGTTGCGGCCTGCAGGTCGCATTCGGGTCCGCTGACCGCGGCGATTTCCGCAAGAATCGATTCATCAATTGCCTGGATTCGAATTTTGGGCGTGACCTGAACTGCTTGTTCCTCGAGGGCATTCGGTAGCAGGGTCATCCCGAGATATGCTCCGGTCGAAATGACTGCGGCGACACACACGAACATGAGCTTTTGCCGGAACCGCGATATCCTCATCGGCTTGTGGCTGAGGGAGTGGAATACATCGATCGCTTCGATCATGTGCAAATCGGTAATTTCGATCGTCTCGGATTCGGTGGCCCCCGGTGAGTAGACGGCTGGAAACTGGCCGGGGTTCAGCCTGTTGATCGCGTGAAGGTCCCAATGGGCGAGAACATTGTCGTTCAGGTCCTTGACCAGCAGCGCAGTCCGGCCGAGAGACACGACGACCTCACGGCGCTGAGCATCCGGAGCCTCTCTCCACAACTCCAAACTCTCGAGTTGGTCATACTGGTTTAGTGCTGTAACCACTACTCGATACGCCATTCTTCGTGACGTTTGATTACCCCGATCATAGTTGACGTCGGCCAGGCCCGCCAGTCTCTTTTTCTCAGAGATGCGGTGTTTTTTTTCGGGCGTGTGTCGGTCGGCTGGACATCCGGACTGTCGCGGCGGGAAATGACGGGTACATTTTCCCGACTATCGCGGTCTGTCGTAATGCATTGACTTTCACGGGCTCACTCTCTGGATCATGCACGACATCCGGCCCGGTTGGTGCTCGAGTCACGGGCGGACATAATCTCGCTGCGATCGGTAGCCGGTCCGTACGGTCGGGCCGGACAGCAGTGCGGGGACCGCCGCGCAAGGCGCAAACGCAAACAGGGCCGGGCGGGCGCCACGCAAGTTCTGTCGAGACCGCCAGAGCGAAACGCCCGATGCGCGGACACGGCTGTCAGCTCGGCTTGACCGTACCGTTCGGGACTCGATCTCTCACGACCATAGGCGAACGCGCCCCACAATTGGCGAACGGCCGCAGACCCGCTGTAGAATCAAAATGCCCGGCTTCGCCTGTGCGCGGCAGCTGCCGTCGACCACTTCTGGGGAACTTGAATGAATTGTACGTGGCGATTGAATGAAATAATGTGATTAATTCTGGCAAGTATCGGCACAAGAAACCTGTGCGACACCTGCGGGCGCCCCGAGGTGAGCATCAGGTCTCGCTTGAGGTCCCGATGGATCCGGCCATGATTTCCCATGATGGTCCGATGCTCCTCGTGCAAATGGCTCGAGACCCCGACACTGAGCACAAGACCTGCTGCGGTTTTTTATCGTCAACCGCCGCAGGTTGGCCGGACACCCGGATGGCCATCACTGGTGATGACGGGCCGGTTTTCCACCGGTTCTGCGGACGTTGCCACGGTCACCGGCCGATCGTCGGAGGGCGTTTGACAGCCACAGCCCACAGCCGAATGCATTGTCCATCACCCTGATGAATCCGGGTGGTCGCAGAGGGCAACAGACTCCGGGAAGGGCACAACGCGGCCAGTCGGCGTCACGTCGGGCGCACGAATCGGTCGACTCCGGGCGGGAATTTTCCATTGCCCCGATTAAACGTTACAGTTCACTAGTGTCCCATTAAAAATTGAATAGATTCAATTGCTTACTGGAGTGTCCTGCGGGATCTGTTGAGCCGACATGTCAAGCAGTTGATTTAATGGAGTTTTCTCGAAAATCGTCAGGCTCAGAATCTGCAGAATTGTGTGGAGACTTTCGTCAATTTTCAAACGTTTGCGGATGATCGCGACGATCACATAGACCGACACCGCGATCCAGATCTGGCTCTTCACGGCGTTCTCCGAGGTGCCGAAGAAGGACTTGATCCGAAGATGCTGCTTGATCCACTTGAAAAACAATTCAACCTGCCAGCGCGAACGGTAGATGTCTGCGACTGACATGGCCGGCAGGGTGAAGTTGTTGGTGAGAAAGACCAGGGTCTTGCCGCGCTCCGGGTCGCGGTACTTGATGCGGCGCAGCTTGTCCGGGAAATCGGTCGCGCTGTTGACGCCGCCCGGCCGCACGACCTGATCGCAGATGAGGCCGGTGCCACGGTCCACCGGCCGGGAGGAGAGGCGGCGGAGCCTGGTATTTGACTTTGCTCTCAGGACGAAGAAGCCGCCACAGAGATGGAGGTGATGGAGGCGTTTGAAGTCGAGATAGGCCCGGTCCATGACATAGAATGCACCGGCTTCCGGAAGCAGCAGGTCCAGGACGTTGACGTCATGGAGTTTTCCGTCGGAAATGTGGATGAAGGCTGGAATGTTTCCGTGCAGGTCGAGGAGTGTGTGCAACTTGACGGCGCCCTTTGTCCTGCGGAACCGCGCCCATGGGAACAGCGACAGGCAGAGGTCGATGGTCGAGGAGTCGAGCGCGTAGACGGTATCGTGAACATCAAGGCCGGGAAGCGTGTCATCGGCGTGGATGTCCCGGGCGATGTGGATGAGGTATTGTGCGAAGTCGGCGTAGATTTTCCAGTCTGATTGGCATTGGCGAGGGTGTTGCGGGAGACCCCGCCACGGATGCCCATATGGTAGAGTTTCCCGCGCTGGGCACGGAGGCAGGTTTCGATGTCGCGCAGACTGGTCCTGTAGGTGAGTTGGGCGAAGGCCATGCACCGGAACTGATCGGCACAGGTGAACGCCTTGACGTAGCGATTTCCGTCGTATCGAGAGACACAGTTGCGGAACATGTGCCATGGAAGGTGTTCCATGATCTGAGCGAAAACCAGGCTGCCGGAGTACATTGCATTCTTCCTCTTGACGGTGCAGGACAGTGAGGAAGTGTGACGAGCGTGTGCGGCGGGTTCAAGTCGGTAACAGCCGAAATGTCCAATTAATGTATTTACATCAGAGCTTTAGAGTGTGGTTAGAGGATTTTACTGGGACAGTAGTGGTTACAGTTCAATCCACTACAGGCAACGAAAAGAGGCCCAATTCTGCTTATCCAGCCCTGCGCGGCCGGATTCCGACGTCACATGGACTTTGCCTGTTGCCGCAGCTCAAACTTCTGGATCTTGCCCGTCGACGTCTTGGGCAGTTCCCGAAAAAATACGGACTTTGGCGTCTTGAACCCGGCCAGCCTTTCCCGACAAAAGGCAATGAGTTCAGCTTCTCCTGCAACCATGTTTTCCTTGAGTTCGACAAATGCGCACGGGGTTTCGCCCCATTTCGCGTCGGGACGAGCAACGACAGCACACAGGCTGACGGCCGGATGGGCCATCAGTGTCGCCTCGACCTCGACAGACGACACGTTTTCACCACCCGAGATGATGATATCCTTGAGGCGATCGGTGATCTGTATGTAGCCCGCTTCGTCGCGATAGGCGATGTCGCCGGTTCGGAAACTTCCGCCAGCGAAGGCTTCGCGGGTGGCTTCGGGATTTCGATAATATCCACGCATCACCGTATTCCCCTTCATGATTACCTCACCAAGGGTCTTGCCATCGTGGGGAACCGGCTCGCGGGTCTGCTGGTCGACGACGTCTATGTCCTCCATGACCGGTATGCGAATTCCCTGGCGCGCCATGCGGGCATAGCGTTCCCCGCTGCCGATACCCTCCCATTCCGCGGGATGCAGGCATTCGGTGACATGGCCATAAGTCTCGGTCAGGCCATAGACCTGCATGATCGTAAAGCCCAGTTCCTCGACGGCCTCGATGGTGGAGGGCGACGGCGGGGCGCCGGCGGTGAACACCCGGATCTCGTGGTCAAAACCGACACGTACAGCGTCCGGAGCATTGACAAGCATGTTCAGGACAATCGGGGCGCCGCCAAAGTGCGTAATGTGCTCGTCCCGGATCGCGCCGAAGATGCTCTCGGCGTTGACATTGCGGCAACAAATGATCGTGCCACCGACGAGCGGCATCATCCAGGTATGGCACCATCCATTGCAGTGAAAAAGCGGAACGACAGCCAGGAAGCGGGGATAAAGCGTCATTTCCCAGGAAATGACCGTCCCCATCGTCATCAGATACGCACCGCGGTGATGGCAGACGACCCCCTTCGGTCGACCGGTTGTCCCCGACGTGTAATTGAGCGAGATCGAGTCCCATTCATCAACCGGATCGAGCCACTTGAAGCTTGGTTCGCCGGTGGCGAGCAGTTCCTCGTATTCCTGATATTCGCCGGAAGCGGGAAATCCGGCTGCCGGATCGGCCACTTCGATCAGCTCAGGGCCGGGACCGTCCATCAGTTCGAGTGCCCGCTGGACCGTTGGCAGGAACTGGCTGTCCACCAGGGCGATCCGGGCGCCGCAATGATCGAAGACATAGGCAATCGTATCGGCGTCGAGACGAACGTTGATCGCGTTGAGAACGGCGCCCGCCGCAGGAACTCCGAAGTGAGCCTCGGCTATTGCAGGGATATTCGGACAAACGGCCGACACGACATCGCCGGGTTTGATCCCCATCGAAGACAGTGAAGAAGCCATGCGGCTGCATCGTTCATGGAATTCGCTCCAGTTGTATCGACTGTCGCCATAGACAAGCGCTTCCCGGTGACCGAAAACGTCCCGTGCCCGTCGAAGATGGGACAGTGGTGACAGTGGAACGTAGTTTGCCGGTTTTTTTCGAGGCCGGTTTCGTCAGCCATTGCTGCCATGACGTTCCTCCCTGACTCTGTACCAGTGCTGCGCGGCCGGGTTTCGGGTTTGACGACCGGGGATTTCGAAAACACTTGACGAATGGATAGCAGTTTGTCGTGAACTGACAAACAGGAAATCCGGCCGGTCGTGGGAACCGGGAGCGGTCAGCCAGGATCAAGGAGCAATTGATGGTGTCACCGCTTCCGTCACGGACCTTGCAAGGTGGAGCCATGATCGTCGGTGCCATGTCGATCATCGGCCTTATCGACAACTTTGTCCTGGTGATCTCCGAGGAAGCCGGCCTGTGGCAGTTCCATCTCGTACGGTCAGTGTTCGGGTGTACGGTGCTGCTGTTGTTCTGCCATCTGACCGGTCGGCAGATCAGGCCGAAGAATCTCCGCGCGGTCGTGTTGCGGTCGGTCCTGATCACGATCTCGATGATGCTCTATTTCGGCTCACTCTCGGTATTGCCCATCGCCGAGGCCGGCGCCGCCCTGTTCACCTCGCCAATCTTCATCCTGTTGTATTCCGTCCTCTTGTTCCGGTCCCGCGTCGGCCCGGTGCGGATCGCGGCGGTTGCACTCGGATTCGCAGGCGTTCTCGTCGTACTTCGTCCCGATCCCGACAACCTGACGATCGTCGCGATTTTCCCGTTGTTCGCCGGCATGTTCTATGGATTAGGGCAACTCATCACGAGGCACAAATGCGCGACCGAGGAGACGGCCGTGCTTTTGCTCTGGTTCTTTCTGACGCTCGGTGTGACCGGATTGATGGGTTCGGTCATCCTGGCTTTGTTGCCGGTGCCGGAATCCTGGTTCGAAGCGGCCCCCTTCTTTGTCCAGGGATGGGTCGCTCCAACCGAGCGATTCCTGTTCTGGACTGTTATTCAGGCTGCGGGTTCCCTGATTGCAGTTTCGGGCCTGATCCGCGGGTACCAGATCGCCGACCCGACGCTCGTGGCGGTCTTCGAGTTCAGCTTTCTCTTTTTCGCCGGAATATGGGGCTGGGTACTCTGGCGCCAACAGCTCGACATATTCGACATCCTTGGCATTCTCGCCATCGCGGGCGCCGGGTGCCTGATCGCGGTGAGGAGCAACAGGACGATCTGATCGTGAAATAACTGGGTGTTGTCTTGTTGCGTCGAGAAAGACGCCGCTTGAGATCACGTCACCTGTTGCAGGGCCTTGCGGCGTCATTGGACCTGTTGCATGCAGGTGACACGGGAGTCATTCGTTTCTGCGCCTCGATCGACCAGACCCGCCGTTCCATTTGCTTGCGTCGCACCGGTTGCCGACCCAGGTACGAAGCTGTTTGACCGCAGAAAAGCCGTTGAGCAATTGCCATGGTTGCCCGTAACTGATCAGGCTCCATTCGGGGGAGATAGCGACTGCAGGAGACTGCTTGGCCTGGCGGCGAAACCCGCGGAGAGACCGTTTCCGCTTCGGCGACCGAGCGGTTCGGCAATGCCGTCACCTCGGGGATTCCCCGGTCTTGTTCGCGGCGCGCTGGCTCGCTTCCATTTCTTCAGCGCGCCGAACGCTGGTCATGGCCGCCGCGAGCAGGCCGGAAGGCACCGCGACGATTCCCAGGCCGATCAGCACGATCAACCCGGCAAAGAGGCGCCCGCCGGGCGTTACGGGGTAAATGTCGCCGTATCCGACAGTGGTGATCGTCGCGACTGCCCACCACATTCCGTCAAGAACCGAGTTGAAGTTTTCGGGCTGGGCCTGGTGTTCGAAGTGGTAGATACCGACGGCGGAAAGGTAGAGTAGCACGAAGGTAAACACGACGAATATCGTTGCCTCGCCCCGCGACTGGCGCATCGCCTTGCCGACACGCTGAACGGCGGCTTCGTAACGTGTCATCCTGAACAGGTGGAGAATTCGAAATGCACGAAGGACCTGCGCCTCGTGACCCAGCCCGAGATAGGCGGGCACGATGGCGATCAGGTCGATGAGCCCGTAGATGCTGAACACGAACTTCAGCCGGTCCTTTGAAGCAATCACCCTCACGACGTATTCGACCGTGAAGATTCCCGTCACGGCGAGACGGGAGTAGTCGAGAAACGATCGCGTGCCCGGAGACAATCCGGACATCGTTTCGAACGTTATGGTGACTGCCGAATATATGATCAGCCCGATGATGATGATGTCCAGTTTTTCACCGAACCGGCCCTTGTTCCTTTCGATCGATTCCCGGAAGCTCATGTTCTTTTCCTTGCGTTTTTCAGCGGGTGCGCTTGCCTCGTCCGCGTTCGCTGGATTCACCACGAATCGTCATGGCGCCGCGGTATGGCAGACAACGCATGCGATGCGTCCGGAGAAAAGCGCGCCGGTGACGGAACGACTGGGCCTCGGCCTGCGACGTTCGACATTTTTTCGGGAGTTGCGTCGCCGGGTTACCCGTAAAAGGTCCGGTCGGACCGGGCCATGCTTTCGAGCAGGGCAGGGGCCCGGAAACGTTTGCCCGCGCGCTTGGACAATCCGCTGCAGATCTCCACGACTCGCCTGGCGCCCGTCAGGTCCACCCAGCTGAACGGACCTCCCGTGCCCGGTGCGAAACCCCATCCGAGTACGGCCCCGACATCTCCCTCGCGAACGTCGCTCAGGACCCCGTCTTCATGTGCCTTGATTGCCTCCAGGACCTGAATGAGCAGGAGGCGGTGCTGCACCGGCAGCGCGTCGGGCTGGTCACCGGACACCGGCCAGTGATCCCGTAGTCCCGTCCACAGGCGCTGGCGCTGGCCTCGTTCATCATAAGAGTAGAACCCCCCGCGGGACTTGCGACCGAAGCGCCCGAGGCCCGCCAGCCTTTCGAGAACTTTGTCGGCGTCGGCGGCCGGATACGAGTCTCCCATGACCGCACGCGATGCCCTGGCGATGCTGACGCCAAGATCGATCGATGTCTCATCGACCAGTTGGAGGGGTCCGAGAGGCATCCCGATTCGCTTGGCGGCATTTTCGACAAGCGCGGGATTCACACCTTCCGCAATCATGCGTACGCCTTCGTTGATGTACGGGATGATGCAGCGGTTTGCGTAGAAAAACCGGGCATCGTTGACGACGATGGGCGTCTTCTTGATCTGCCGGGCGAAGTCCAGGGCACTTGCCACCGCACAATCATCGGTCTCGCGCCCCCGAATGATCTCGACAAGCATCATTCTGTGGACGGGCGAGAAAAAGTGAATGCCCACGAATCTGCCGGGATCAGTAACGGCTTCGGCGAGTTCGGAAATCGGCAACGTCGAGGTGTTGCTGGCGATGACTGTCTTGTCGCCGGCGACACCGGATGCAGCTCGGAGAACGTCGGCCTTGACGGCGGGGTCTTCGAACACGGCCTCGATGATCAGGTCCGACCCCTTGATGTCCTCGTAGCTCTCGGTAAACGCGATCCTGTCGAGCGAGGCGTCCCGTTGCGACGGTGTTCGCCGGTTTCGTTTCACGTCGCCGTCAAGAAGCGAACGGATCGTCTCGCGAGCCTGCCTGGTCCTGTCGGCATCCTTGTCGAGCAGAACCACCCTGATTCCCGCCGCCGCGGCGATGTAACCGATGCCCGTTCCCATCATTCCGGCGCCAAGAACGCCAAGGCGCCTCGTTTCGCGTCGCTCGATCGCCGCTGGCCTGCGCGCACCGCGCTCAAGTGCCTGCTTGGACAGGAAGAGCGTGTTGATCATCGCGGTCGACGATGGATTCAGTGCAACAGACGTAAACCAGCGCGCTTCAATCCTGAGCGCGGTGTCGAACGGAACGAGCGCACCTTCGTATATCGCCGAGAGCATCGCACGCGCTGCCGGGTACAGGCCCCTCGTCCGGCCGTGCAGTTGGGCATTGGCGCCGACGAAGGTCATGAATCCCTGTGGATGAAACGGTGCTCCGCCGGGGAACCGGAACTCGGGAGTGTCCCATGGTTTGACGATGTCATCGTCGCCCGACGTGTGGACCCATTCCTGCGCGACGGTATTGACGTCGTCAGGCGCAACGACTTCGTCGACGAGTCCGGCCTCACATGCCTGGCCCGGTGACACCATGCGCCCCTCGAAAAGAAACGCCGAGGCGCCCATCAGCCCGAGCCTGCGCACGAGCCTGGTTGTCCCACCACCTCCGGGAAACAGGCCGACGCGAATCTCCGGCAGCCCGAATTTTGCGTCCGGGCGGTCCGAGGCAAGAATCCGGTGGCACGCAAGGGCTATTTCGTACCCTACACCGAGGGTCGTGCCGGGAAGAGCAGCCGCGAATGGCTTGGCTCTCCGTCCGGGCGCGTTCCAGGAAGCGCCCCCGCATTCGATCTTTCGCAGGACGCGATGCACACCCATCGCCATTTCGAATACCCGGGCCGCCGGGTTCCCGCTCGCGTTCGTCCTCAGTCCGGCCAGGACATTCAGGTCCATGCCGCCCGAAAAATCCGGCTTCCCTGACGTGATGACCGCCCCCTTGATGGACGGGTCCTCCAGAACGCGGTCGACCAGCGCCTCGAGTTCGTCGAGTTGCTCCACATCCAGCACGTTCATGGAACGCCCGGGAAGATCCCAGGTGATCGTTGCGATTCCCCGGTTGTCCGTGTCGAGACCAAATGCAGGCATGAAATGGCCTCCCTACACGCGTTCGACAATCGTTGAGCAGCCCATACCGGAGCCGATGCAGAGGGTTGCAAGGCCGGTTTCGCGGTCCGTTCGTTCCATCTCGTCGATCAGCGTACCCAGGATCATCGCGCCCGTGGCACCGATCGGGTGACCCATGGCGATGGCGCCGCCGTTGACGTTGACACGGTCGCGGTCGATGCCGAATTCTTTCAGGAACAGCAGGACCACGGATGCGAAGGCTTCGTTGACCTCGAAAAGGTCGATGTCGTCGATGGACATGCCTGCCGATCCCAGTGCCTTTTCGGTGGCGGGAATAGGGCCGGTCAGCATGATCGTAGGGTCGGAGCCGGTTTTCGAGGTGGCCCGTATCCGCGCTCTCGGTTTGAGGCCGCGCTTCCTTCCGAATTCGGCGTTGCCCACGAGAACCGCCGCGGCGCCGTCGGTAATCGCCGACGAATTGCCGGCATGATGGACATGATCGATGTATTCCAAATCCGGATACTTCAGCAACGCGACCGCGTCGAAGCCGGGCATGGTTTCGCCCATTGCCTTGAACGAGGGATTCAATGCGCCAAGCTTCTGCATGTCGGTGTCGGCGCGGATCTGTTCGTCGCGATCGATGATCGTCAGTCCGTTCTGATCGAGGACCGGTATGCGCGACCGGTTGAATCGACCGCTCATTTCGGCATTCGCCGCGCGGGTCTGGCTCGCGAGCGCGTAGTGGTCGCAATCATCTCTCGAAAACCCGTAACGGGTGGCGATGATGTCCGAAGATATCCCCTGGGGAACAAAGTACGATTTCATTGTCAGCGAAGGGTCGACCGCGATGGCCCCGCCATCGGTTCCCATCGGGACCCGGCTCATGCTTTCCACGCCGCCGGCAATGTAGGCGTTTCCCGCGCCTCCCCGGATCTGGTTTGCGGCGATATTGACCGCCTCCAGGCCGGAGGCGCAAAAACGGTTGATCGAGACGCCCGGTACTGAATCATCGAAGTCTGACAGGAGGACTGCCGAACGGGCAAGGCAGGCACCTTGTTCCCCGACCTGCGTCACGTTTCCCCAGACGACGTCTTCCGGATCGGAAGACCTCAGGTTGTTCCGCGTCCTGATCGCGTTCAGGACCTCGGCCGAAAGCCGGACGGCGGAAACCTCATGCAGGCTTCCGTCGGCCTTTCCCCGGCCACGCGGCGTTCTGACCGCATCGTAGACGAATGCATCCAGCGTGCTCATGTCCATGTGTTCCTTTCGGCGTCAGCTTCGGTCGGACGGTTTGCCCGGCATCAGGTCATAAGGGTGTTTCCAGCCGTCGATGCTCGAGACCCTGTCAAGCCAGGCATCGATGGCCGGCCAGGCGCGGCGGTCGAACCCGAACGGTTCCGGATAGAAAAGATATCCGCAGCAGGAGAAATCCGCCATGGTCGGACCGTCTCCAACCAGCCATTCGCGTTCGCTCAAGGCACAGTCGAGAATCGTGTAGGCGATCTTGAGGCGATGTTGCATGAAATCGATGACAGGTTGCGGACGCTTTTCGGCAGGCAGGAAGTTCATGAGAAACCGGACCATCCCGGCAGGCGAGGAGAACTTGTGATTGTCCCAGAGGACCCAACGCAGGATTTCCCGTCTTTCGGCCGCGTCTTTCCCTCCGAACTCTCCAGTCTTCTCCGAAATGTAGTCCTGGATGGCACCCGACTGCGTCAGGGTCGTATCGCCATCGACCATGACCGGAACTTCGCCCATGGGATTGAGCGCCCGGAATTCGGGCGTTCTGGCTTCCCCGCCAAAAAAGTCCACGTAGACAGGGGTCCATTCGAGGCCCGAGAGATGGAGCGGCAACGTTGCCTTGTACGCATTTCCAGATTCCCCGAAGCAGTACATCCTGATCATTGTCGTTCTCTTCATTTGCCTTCGAAGTGTCGGCGCATGCGTCCCCGCAGCTTCCTACCCGGTGTCACCGGGCACCGAAACCATGCCCGTATCCGGCACGATGCGGTTTCAGTCCGCCTCGATGATGGATCGCGCGATAATGTGCTTCATGATTTCGTTGGTTCCACCGTAAATCCGCTGGACGCGTGCGTCTGTCCACATCTGTGCGATCTTGTACTCCGCCATGTACCCGTAGCCGCCATGGAGCTGGAGGCATTCGTCCAGAACTTCGCATTGGGTATCGCTCAGCCAGTACTTGCACATGGCCGCCTTCTCGACGCCCAGTTTGCCGGAGACATGGTCGGACACGCACTCATCGAGAAAGGCGCGTGCAACGACCGCCTTTGTCTTGCATTCGGCAAGCTTGAATTGCGTGTTCTGGAACTGGAGGATCGGTTTCCCGAAGGCGTGACGACTTCGGCAGTAGTCGATGGTGTCGGCAACGGCGCCCTCGATGGCGCCAACCGCGGTGCAGCCGATGATCAGTCGTTCCTGGGGCAGTTGCATCATCATCATGGCGAATCCATCGCCACGGCGTTCCTCTCCCCCGAGAACATTTTCAGGGGGAACGACGACGCCATCGAAAAAAAGTTCCGACGTGTCCTGTGCCTTGAGCCCGATCTTGTCGAGTTTCGGGCCGCGCGAAAACCCGTCGGCACCGTCGGTTTCAACGACCAGGAGCGATATTCCACGGGCCCGTTCATCAGGATCGGTCTTGCATGCGACAATGATGAGGTTGGCGTGCTGGCCGTTGGTGATGAATGTCTTCTGACCGCTCATCCTGTATGCATTGCCGTCCTTGAGCGCGCATGTCCGGATCGCCTGGACATCGGAGCCACCGGACGGCTCCGTCATGGCGAGCGCACCGACAAGTTCGCCAGTGGCCATCCCTGGCAGCCAGCGGCGCTTTTGCTCTTCGGTACCGTAGGAATGGATGTAGTGCGCAACGATGCCTGAATGGATGCCGTGCCCCCAACTCAGCATGTTCATCCGGGCGCCTTCGATGGTGATGACAGCTTCATGACCGAAATCCCCGTCCCCCCCGCCGTACTCCGAGGGAATCGAGGGGCAGAGAAGCCCGAGTTCTCCCGCTTCGTACCAGCAGTCGCGGTCGATTTCCCCTTGTTCTCGCCAGGCCGGGAGCCTGTGCGACCAGTTGTCGGAAACGAAGCGGCGAAACATGTCCTCCAGCATCACATGTTCGTCGGTCATCCATTGCGAACGCGGGGATAGCTGGGTCATGTTTCTCTCTGGCCCGAACGTGATGCCAAGACCGGCCGACATGGGCCGTGCGTGGCGGGTTTCTGAAGAAATCCGGACAACGATTACAACTCTGGCCAGTCACAGGCAACTGCCGTTGCCAATGGCCGCAGGGCAATCGCCAGGCGGAGCCCGAATGTCACTTGCGTTCGACCGGTTTGCAGGTCTACGATTCCGGCAAAACCGTTTAATCTTCTCCAAGTTCACGGCGGGTTCCGACTTCCGAACTGGACCACGATAGGACACTGGTCAGAATGCCAGACATGTTTGGAGACAGACTTTCCGGCATCGATGAACAAGGCCTCACGGTACTGGAATCCCGGCTACGGGAGGACCTGGAGTTCCTGTGCTATCCCGGCAAGGAATGGATACCGCCAACGCGCGGTGCAACCGACGTCGTCATCATCGGCGCCGGGATGTGCGGAATGGTCGCCTGGCTTGCCCTGAAAACCGGCGGCATCGCGAACGTGCGGATGTTCGACCGCAGTCCCGAGGGAAAGGAAGGGCCCTGGGTCACCTATGCAAGGATGGAAACGTTGCGGTCCCCCAAACAGTTGGCCGGTCCTGCATTCGGCCTCGGAGCGCTGACATTCCAGGCGTGGTACCGGGCGCAGTTCGGAGCGATTGACTGGGACCGGCTTTACAGGATCCCTCGGCCGATGTGGATGGATTACCTGTACTGGTACCGCCGTGTCCTGAATATTCCGGTGGAAAACGGGGTATCGGTCGATCGGATCGTTCCAGAGGGCAACTTGCTTCGACTGCAGCTTTCAGGCGGGCCGGAGGACTCCATCCTCACCCGGAAACTCGTATTCGCGACGGGCCGTGAGGGTCTGGGCGAACCCAACATTCCCGGCTTCGTACGCGGACTGCCCGGTCGCCTGTGGGCGCACAGCGTCGACGATATCGAATTCGCCGCCCTTCAGGGCAAGCGTGTGGCGATTGTCGGTGTGGGCGCCACGGCCGTGGACAACGCTGCCGAGGCGCTGGAACACGGCGCCGCGGAAGTCCGGCACCTCATACGGCGAAAAGAGATGCCCACGATCAACAAGATGATGGGGATCGGAAGCTACGGTTTTACCTGCGGCTTTCCCGAACTGCCTCCCGAATGGCGGTGGCGTTTCATGCGATACTCGTTCGTGACCCAGACACCGGCGCCCCATAACTCCGTCCTGCGCGTCAGCCGCCACGAGAACGCATATTTTCATTTCGGAAAGACCGTGACCGGGGCGAAGGAATGCAAAGGTGCGGTGCGCATCGCATTCGCGGACGGCACATCCTACGAGGCGGATTACCTGATCCTTGGCACCGGTTTCACCGTTGACCCGCTGACCCGGTCCGAGTTCGGCGATGCAGCCGGAGACATCCTGCTGTGGGAACAGGTCTACGAGCCGCCGCAGGGCGAGGAATGCCCGGAGCTTGGACGTTTCCCCTACCTGCGCCCGGACTTCACCTTCCGTGAAGATGTTCCGGGCAAGGCACCGTGGCTGAAGCACGTATATTGTTTCAACTACGGAGCTACGGCAAGCCTCGGCAAGGTAAGTGGCGATATCCCTGCGGTGTCGGACGGGGCGGCCTGGCTTGCCCGGTCGATTGCCGCCACGCTCTATCGCGAGGACATCGCCGCACACTGGCGGGGATTGCTGGATTACGATGTGCCGGAACTTGCCGGGGACGAATGGGTGGAATCTGATCTTGAACGAGGGTGAGTTATGGGCGCGCGCGCTTCCGCTGATCGGTTTGCAACTCCGGTGCGTCGCGACGAAAGTAGAGGCGAGGTTGCATCCGACGACAACGGCGCGAATGCCCGCAGAACCGGCGGAAGGATGGCGTGAATCCGCTTCGAGGCAGGCTGGTTGCGGGTGGCCGAGTTCGCGGCGTTTGTGGTACGATACGTTCGGCAGGCTGGGGTTATTCGACGCCCTGGCCGGGATTCGTCATGAGCAACACAGTCAAGGCATACTAGCGACACATGAAATTCCGGAAGGTGCACTTACCACAGTCTTGCCTTGAGGGGCCGAGAGATCGTACGGATGCCGGCGCGCCCGGTGCTTCCCGTTTCACCGGAAACGCACGATGCGCCGCACCTTGCGCAGATCACGGAGGGAAGGCTTCCCCGGGAAGCAATTCCGGCTCCTTTACTGCCCATGGATTGCACGGGCCGGGCGGGTCATTCGGTACGGCGGCTCGGCAACCGGTTCGTTTCCCTTGCGCCGAAGGGTTTACCGCTTTCAAGCTGGCGTTCCACACCGGAGTGCGTGTTCGCAGCGTTCCAGTTGCAATGCACGTGGCGCCCGCATTGCCAGGCATTGCGCCGAAAGGAGGTCTCGGTTGGCGGACGGGTTGAGGGTCGGCATCGCCGGTGCGGGTTCCGTTGCCATGGGCACCGCGGCACTCCTGCATGTGAACGGGTATGTCCCGATGCTCTGGTCGCCGTCAGGCAGGGGCACGTCTGAACTCGCCGGCGGTACGGACCTGTCCGCGACCGGTGCGATCGATGCCGTGTTCTGTCCACGCCTGGCAAACGATGCGAAGGAACTTGCCCGCGGCAACGATGTACTTGTTCTCGCGCTCCCCGCCTATGGTCACAAGTCCGTCATGGACGCACTGGCCGAACACATTCGCAGTGGCCATCGCGTTATCATCTCCTCCCATGCATCACTGGGCGCCATCTACCTGATGCAGCTGCTCCATGCGCGCGGTATCACGGCGCCGATCACGGCATGGGGCACGACTGCCGTCACCGGCCGTCGCCGGTCTGGCACCGAAGTACACATCAACACCGTGCGCAGGCTCATCGACCTCTGCACGGTACCGGACAACAGGTCCCGGGAAGGGCTTGCGCTCTGCCGGCGCCTCTTTGGAGACAGGTTCCAACCGCGTGAAGGGCTGCTTGCAATATCCCTGTCCAATCTCAACCCTCAAAATCACATGGGAATTGCCCTTGGTAACATGACGCGCATGGAGCGCGGAGAATCGTGGAGCCAGGGCGAGAACGTCACGCCGAACGTCGGCCGTCTCCTGGAAGCGCTCGATGAAGAAAGACTGGCAATCGCATCGGCGCTTGACCTCGAGGTACGCACGATCTTCGAGCATTTCCACCTGTCGTTCCACGTGCCCGTCGCCTCGGTTTCGGAGATGAACCAGGAAATGCATTCCCAGGGTAGCGGCGGCACCGGCCCGGCGACGGCGAACAGCCGTTACGTGACCGAAGACGTACCGTACGGGTTGGCAATGACAGTTGCACTTGGCGAGCTCGCGGGTCGCCCGGCACGGTTGCACGACGCCGGGGTGAAGATCCTGTCCGCGATGTATGGTCGCGACTTCACCGCGGAGAACGATTTGCTCAATGCGCTCGACCTGCCGCGCCACGAGCTGAAAGACCTCAAACAGGCCGCCCGTACGGGCCTGTTGCGACATCTGGCCGAAGTCACGGCCAGCTGATCGTGCAACGTACGGAATACTGCTGGAAACGAACGATCAAATTCGGGAGAGAACGACATGAAAAGATCAAGCCTTAGCAGACGACGCTTTCTGGGTACCACGGTCCTGGGTGCCGCCGCGCTCGCGAGCCCGGCCTACCTCCGCCGGGCCCATGCACAGGGCGGCGAAGTGAACATCTGGACCTATGCCAATTTCGTCCCTGACAGCTTTCGCGAGCAATTCGAGGCCGAAACCGGGATCAAGGTGAATATCCGCCTCGTTGATGACCAGGGCAAGCAGTTCAACCTGCTCGCCGCAGAGGCTCCCAACCCTACGGCCGACATCGTCACCGTGGCGGGACACAGGTTTCTGCAGTTCATAAGCAGCGAACTCATTGCACCTCTCGATACCGACCGGCTCGGCAACTGGGGCAACATCAATCCCACGTTCTCCGAATCCGACTGGGCGACGATCGACGGCAGCAAGTGGGGCGCACCGATCCTCTCCGGCATGGAGATTCTCGCCTACAACACCGATGTCGTCAGCGCCGAGGAGGCAAGGTCCTGGGATGTCCTGTTCTCGGAAAAATATGCGAAGCAGACCGCCTATATCATACAGGACATGATGTCGATCATCATGCTTAAGCTGGGGTACGACGGAAACATGGTCGCCTATCTCGACGACCATGGAAAGGCAGCCGAGATCGTCGAAGAGGCGAAACAGTACCTGATCGACAGGAAACCTCTGGTGCGGAAGTACTACGACAGCGGCGCCGAAGTGCAGCAGATGTTCATCAACCAGGATATCGTCGTTGGGCACGCCTGGAACGGTCCGATCGCGACGCTCATCAACGACGGTTTCCCGGTGGACATGACAATCCCGCAGGAAGGCTCCTACGGGTTCGTTTACACCTACAACGTCGCCAACAACGGGCCAAATCCAGACAATGCCTACGCGTTTCTCGACGCGATCCTGGCGTCATCGGAGATCGGGGCGTCGATGACCCGCGCGTCAGGTTTCATCTCGACCTACAAGGGTGCGGCAGAACACCTGACCGAACTTGAGCGCAAGTCCACGGCCTTCACCGACGAGGAACTCGCCGGACTCAGGTTCTTCCGGGCCGAAGCGAACGAGCTGAAGTACGGTCTCGTCGATCCGGCCGTCGAGGCCATCAAGGCCGCCTGAGGGACTCCCTCGGCACCCCGCCCGCCGTTCCGCGCGGGCGGGGAACGTGCATTCGGGCCGCGGGCCGAAGGCTATGACACCAAGTAGTTCATTCGTGCCGGACGAGAACCGCGCCAAAGAACCGACCGGCGCAGGTGAACCCACGGGCTGGGGGAAACTGGTCGGCTTCGCCCCGTACCGGGCGTTGGTCAGCCTGATCTACGCGTCGCCCCGGCGGCAGTTCCTGTTCCTCGCCGCCTTTCCGGCAATCTGGGTCCTGACCCAGCATCTCGGACCGATCATCCAGATGCTTTATGTCAGCTTCACGGAGGCCTATCCGCTTTCCAAGGGGGCCGAGACACAATTCACGCTGGATAACTACCGGAGATTCTTCACCGAGAGTTTCTACTGGGTGCCGTTTTTTCGCACCCTGGCATTCGCCACGGCATTTACCGTTACTACCCTGATCATCACATATCCGATCGCGTATTTCCTGACCCGCTACGTCAGCCGGCAAAACCAGCTGTTGCTGCTCCTGCTCCTGCTCATACCGTTCTGGGTCGGGGAAATCGTGCGTACCTACGCCATCATGATCCTGCTCGGAAACAACGGGGCCGTGAACCTGCTACTGCAATCACTGGGCCTGGTCGAGCGGCCGATACCTTTCATGTACACGGGCTTCTCGGTCGGTATCGGCATCATTTACCTGACTTCGCTCTACATGCTCCTGCCACTCTACTCTGCCCTGGAAAAACTCCCGCGGAGCTATGCGGACGCCGCCGCGGACCTCGGTGCGGGCGCACTGACTCGGTTTCGGAGGATTACCCTTCCGCTCACGCTCGAAGGGATTGCCTCCGGGTGCATCCTTGTTTTCCTGATTTCCACCGGATTCTACGGCACGCCGGTCCTCCTGGGCGGACCATCCACTACGGTATTCGCCGAGACCATCGCGGGATTCTTCTTCGTGGCCGGCGACGAGTGGCCAACCGGCGCGGCATTCGCCACGATCATGTTCATCACGGTGCTGGTCCTTGTCGGGTCGTTCCAGCGGATCATGACCGCGCTGCGCAAGGGTGACACCTGATGAGCCGCGGTTCCCGGGTCTTTTTTTCATGTTGCTACTGGGCTTTCGTGGTCTACGTCTTCGTACCGCTGGTCCTCATGGTGCTCATGGGGTTCAAGGAGTCGAAGTTCATCGGCTTTCCTATCCGGTCCTGGACGCTCGAATGGTATCTCGGAATCTTCAAGGACGCAGAAGTTCTCTCCGTCTTTGGCTACTCCATCATAATTGCGGTCCTCGCGACGCTTGGTTCCATCGTGGTCGGCACATGGATCGCCTTGCTGCTGGACGGCCGCCGGTTTTTGGGGCGCACGGTAATTTTCGCCTTGGCAATCCTGCCTGCACTCGTGCCCGGGATCATTTCGGCCATCGCGTTTCGCATTTATGCCCGGCTCCTGGGAATCGAGCCGGGGATGTTCGCGATCATCTGGGCCCATGCGATCCACAACGTGCCATTCGTGGTCCTTATCGTCATGGCACGGCTGTCGACACTGGCGCGCAGCCAGACCGAGGCCGCGCGCGACCTGGGCGCCGACCCGCTCGTGACATTCCTGCGCATCACGCTGCCCTACCTGACCCCGGCCATCCTGGGGGCAAGCATCTTCTGCCTGTTGCTGAGCTTCGACGATTTCGTGCGCTCGTTTTTCCTGGGTAGCTATCAGCCGACGCTTCCGGTACTGATTTTCGCCGAGCTGCGTTCGGGCATGTCTCCGGAAATCAACGCGATCGCGACCGTCGCCCTTGTCCTGACGGCGGCCATGGGGATCTGGGCAGAGCGCATCACGCGGCGGATGAACAGGTCGAACGAACAATGACGAATCCGGACCGAATTGTCCGTTTCGAGGGAATTTCCAAGCGTTTCGGCGACGCTGTCGCGCTCGAGCGGATGGACCTCGAGATCGCCCCGGGGGAATTCGTCACCCTGCTCGGACCGTCCGGTTGCGGAAAGACCACAACGCTGCGAATCCTGGGCGGGTTCGAGTTCCCCGACACCGGACGGGTAATCCTGGAGGGCGAGGACGTAACGCGCTTTCCGCCGAACCGGCGCAACGTCAACATGGTTTTCCAGGATTATGCCCTCTTTCCGCACATGACGGTGCTGCAGAACATGGCGTTCGGCCTCGAACTCAAGGGCATGGGGCGACGTGCCATCGAACGGCGGCTGGACGAGCTGATGACATTTCTCGAGTTGAACGATTTCGGCGCCCGCTACCCCGGACAGCTCTCCGGCGGTCAGCGCCAGCGGGTTGCTCTCGCGCGCGCGCTCGCCCCCGACCCCGCGCTGCTGCTGCTGGACGAACCCCTCGGCGCGCTCGATGCGAAGCTTCGCGGCCAGGTCCAACAGGAACTCAAGTCGATCCAGCGCCGCACCGGCAAGACGTTTCTCTTCGTGACCCACGACCAGGACGAAGCCCTCACGATGTCGGACCGGATCATTGTCCTGAACAATGGCCTGGTAGAACAGGACGGCACCCCACGTGAGCTTTACTTTCACCCCAGGAGCCGGTTCGTCGCCGAATTCATCGGCGAAACGAACCTGCTCGCGGGCAAGGTGCGCGAAGTGAAGGGAAGCACCGTGGTCGTCGACTGGTATGGGCACGACCTTTTCGGTCATGCGCCGGCCGGTGCGCCAGCCCCGGGCGACGATATCTCCGCCTCGGTCCGGCTTGAGAAACTCGCTTTCTCCGATGCACGCCCGGCCACGGAAAACGCCGTCCGGGGTCGTGTCGCCGGGCGCACGTTCCTGGGAAGCCGCGTGGTCGTGGATCTCTTGATCGAAGCGGCACGCGGCGCGACACTCAGGGCCTACGTGGACACCGTGACCGCAGAGAAAGTCGGCAGCGGACCGGTTTGGGTGGGCTGGGATACGCACGCGATGGCCATACTCAGCGATTGAATCGCGCCATTGCCCGGCTTCCGCAATTCGGACGCGGTTTCAATCAATTTTGCGGGTTCCCGGCGAAAAATCCGATTGTCCGAACACCCGGGTTTCCGGACTTCCGCCGTGGGATGGCGCCCTGTCGGATGCCGATGAAGCAGGACGAATTGGTACTGCCAGGACTTACCGGAACGGGTTTGAAATCTCCGGGAGCGTCACGGAACCTGTCAGGGAATTCCAGGCAGGAAATAAAAGAACGTGTACGCCAGGATCAGCGCCGGTATGGCGCTGTACAAGGTTGCAATCAATGCTGCGCGCGGCGTCAACGCGAGTGCAGGGAACAACGCATCTCCATCATTGGCAATCGCGTTGCCCAACAGCGCTGCAAACGGAATGAGCCCGTTGATGTAGAGCGTGGTGACGAGAACCTGCGGTCCGCAACCGGGAATGAAACCGACAGCTATTGCGATCAAAGGAAGGAGCGGTCCAGCGGCTTTGAAGGCGGCGGCGAGGTCAAGTCCTGCGAATTGGTCCAGGTATTCGTAAGCAAGAAACGCCGCGACGACCCAGACCGTGATAAAGCTCGTCTCTTCAGCCGCGCGGGTCAACGCAGGATCATCCGGATGCGTGAGATTCCGGACTGGCGATATGGCCCAGATCGCGAAGCCGATTGCCATTCCGGCCAAGGCAGCAACCGTAGCCGCGAGTTCGAGCCAACCGGTAAACTCGACCTGGAAAAGGGCGGCGATGCCGAGACCGAGTCCCGGGAGTGCGGGAACTGCAAACGCCCAGTCCCTCAGGCGAATACGCCAGATACGCCGTGGCATGTGGGCCGAGGGATCTCCCGTATGGTGGAAATGGTTCCGGTCGAACAAGTCGACCACGTAGCCCGTGACGACTCCGGCGACCATGGCCAGCGGCAACACGATGACAGCCGCATCCGGCCGTGTCGCGATCAAGAGGAAGGCAGCATCGCCCATGGTTGCAGTCAGTGTCGCGACGACGGCGCCCATCGAGACATTGCCCGAGGTGTAGGAGGCAACGACTATGATTGCGCCTCCACAGCCCGGCAAGGCGCCGAGAAACGACGCCACCGGAATTTGGAGGAGACGCGACCGGCGGAAGAATCCTCCGATGTTGAAATCAAAGATCTCTTCCGCGAGAAAGAACGCAAGAAGCGTCGCGTATACGAACACCGAGACCTGTACGTAGGCATCTACGAGCGCGGCCAGCGTGATCTCTCCCAATCGACCCGGCATTGCAACTGCGAGCAGGAGCAACACCGCCACGCCGATTCTCTCGACCCGGGCGGTGGCTGGCGCCGGTCGAAACGATCGCCCTGTCCTGTCCTGGCGCGAACGGGGAGTGCGAACTCGAATGGTCTCGGGTGCCAATGCCATCCAGATTCTCCGACATTTTGAGAATGCGAACTATTCTCATTCGCAAATAGACCTGGTTTTCGAATCATGCAAGCGAAATCTTGGGAAAATTTGCGATGGCGGCTTTTTTTTTGCCGCGAGACCTGTCGGGCTGGTTCGGTATAGTCCTGCCCGAACGTTTTACGCACGGTCGAAACGTCCTGACAGAATCAGTGCATGGAACGTCATGATCGCCTGGCGGCCCTCCTTGCTCCATCGCATGCCGGATCCCTTGGACGTTTGGGCTGCGATGATTTCGTTTGGGGCCTCGACAACCAGCCGCACGACCGCGATGGCGTGCGGAAGAAACGTTTCCGAATTCCCCCCAATGGTGACGTAATACCGTGCCAATCCAAAATGCTGTCACTCAAACCGATCGAAACACCCGAAAGCCCACACTCTTGTCTGGTTCGCACTTGCAGACATACGATCACGACATTGACCCGGGAAAATACGAGTTCGGACGCTCGGTTCCGGAAGACGCGTTCGACCACGACTCGAAACGCGCGCTGGTCCTGCGTCCCGGGTAATTCGGACAGTTCGATGAGAACGCCGTGCAATCCTCGGGTCCCAATCAAACGTCGCAACCGCGTGCCGGCCTTACGCCACACGTCAGCGTGCCATTCGTCCGCGTGACCGGAAATCCACGCGGCGCCGGGCGCGGACGCGGCCGTCACGCACCGGACGAACTGCGCGAGGTTGCTATGCTGCGTGGCCGCGATGACACCGGCCGGCAGCGGGTCGTTTCCCTCCCCTGCAGTGAACACTGACATCTTGCCCGAGGATCCGCAGCAAATGGCGGTGCGGACTTTGTCGCATTGTATTCCGGTCCGATTGCCGCAGAACCATACAACTTGGAGCCGTTCTTTGGCATTGCGATTCCGATCGTGTCAACGATCTTCGCGGACGTTTTCTCCCTTACTGGGCCAAATCGACTTTATGCCACCACGGGACATCGCGTTGCTGTCGGGAAGGTGATGTCCAACTCATCGCCGCTCGGTCGCCGGGCATGCACAGATTTGCCGGGGCGCCCCATATAGAACCGGTCAAGAGGACGGCGTGTCCGTTCGCCTATTCGTCGGCATACGCCCCGAGACCGCCGACGAGGCTTTCGCAGGTCGGATCACAGTGTGTGGATAAGCGGATTCTGGTCGTTATCTTCCAGCAGGTCGCCGACTTCAATCGTATTCAGGATCCGGTCCGGAAGGACATTCGGTTCGCCGTTAAACCGGCTGCGGTCCGGCATGTAAGCGCAGGTAAATCTCCGTCGCGAATAAGGCGTCGTGTTCGCATTGGCGGCGTGAACTATCAGTCCGTTGTGAAAGGAACATCCGCCCGCAGGTATGATGACAGGCAGGGTTCCATTTTGCCGAGTTCGGGATAGGCGTTGAACATGGCTCCCACGTGGCTGCCGTCCGCCTTGACGTCATCCAATCTTCGCTTGTGGGATCCCGGCATGAGGAACATGCAGCCGTTCTGAATTGTTACATCGTCCAGAGCGACCCAGATGGTTACAGCGTGTTCCGATGCAAATGACCACTTGGGGTTGTCCTGGTGCCACGCCGTGAGGTTGGACCAGGGCAGCTTGATCAGCGCCTGGTCGTGCCATATCCGTATGCCGTCGACTCCTTCCAGGTCGGCTGCCATTTTTCCAAGCCGGCGATCCAGCATCAAAGCACGGACGAGGTCATGATCCATCCACAGGTTGATCCGTTGAAGAAAAATCGCTTCACCTTCCGTCTTCTGCGAATTGCGATAGGATCCATCGGGCAACCTGTTGTCGTCCCTGAGCGAGACCGCATCTCCCACCATCTCCCGCCAGTTGTCCAGTTCGTCTCCGTCGAGGAAATCCTCGAAGATGAGGAAGCCGTTTTCCCGGTAGGATGATATTTGCGTACCCGTCAAACGATGTTTCATGAGAACGCTCCTTTACTGGGCCAATCGCAGGAGAACTGACCACGTATCTTTGGCTACCGGGGCTCGGGAAACCTTTCAACTTGGGGGGCGAGTCTTGAGGCAAGAGTGCAGGTTTTGGCGCGTTTTGGCCGGTCGGCGTGACAGGATTTCGGATTGGCACAGAATTTTTCACCATTGGGGAGATTTCCGGAATGTCCCTTCCACACGACATCGGGATCGCGGGACCGGTTGTCGAGGCCGCAAACGAAAGCATCGTGGCCAAAAAGTTCGAGGGTTCGGGCATGCGATGAAGCATGGAGGGCGTCCAGGCGTTGCTCACCTTCCGAGCACTGATCATGTCAGGCCGGTTCGGTTGCGCGTGGACTGCCTTGGGGGCAAATGGCGACGCCAAACCAACCCGGCAAGTCTTCGCGGCATGAGACCAAAAAACGCCGCCATCTCAAATTTGCGCCCGAATTTTTGCAGGAGTGTTCCAAGGAAGAAAGCAATGACAGTTTCGAATCCCGACCGACCGTTCCCCATGAGTAGGCCGGGAATTGGCTGAAGGAAAATTCCCGGGACCGGCGTGTGTGATCGTGCTTAACCGTGATAGGCCGCGACAGTTTTCAATTGGGTCATTCCGTACAACGCCTCGAAGCCTTTTTCCCGTCCGTGCCCGGAAAGACCGGTTCCTCCGAATGGCAACTCGACACCTCCGCCAGCACCGTAATTGTTGATAAAGACCTGCCCGGAGCGCAGTTGCCGGGCAAGGCGCATTTGCCTCCCGCCGTCGCGTGTCCAGATGCCTGCCACGAGTCCGTATGGCGTATCATTGGCGATCTCGACAGCATGGTTTTCATCCTGAAACGGAATCACGAGTTGAACCGGGCCAAATACTTCTTCCTGGGCCAGGACATGCCGTGCATCATCGCCGGCGAACAGTACGGGTTCGAGGTAATAGCCGCCTCTTGGGGAATCCCTGGCGATCTTTCCCCGCGCGATTTCTTCGAGACTGGAACCCTGCGCGAGATAGTCAAGGACCGCGGCCCGCTGCCGGTCCGAAACAAGCGGCCCCAGGTCGAGATCACGAAGAGCAGGACCCGCCCGGAGCGCACGGTAACGGCGCGCCATCCGATTGACGACTTCATCAAGAATACCGGCTTCAACAAGAATTCGGGACGAGGCCGAGCAGGTTTGACCGGCGTTCTGGATTCCCGCAGTGACAAGGAAAGGTAACGCCGCATCGAGATCGGCGTCGGCGAATATGATCTGGGGAGATTTGCCTCCGAGTTCCAGCGTGACCGGCACGACGTTTGCGGCAGCTGCTTCCTGGATACTCTTGCCTACCTCGACCGACCCGGTGAACGACAGGTGACCGACGCCGGGATGGCGGGCGAGCGCTGCCCCGGCTTCATTGCCCAACCCGGGGACAACATTGAGTGCGCCGGCGGGAAGTCCGGCGCGGGCGGCCAGTTCCGTGAACGCGAGGGCGGTGAGGCAGGCTTCCTCCGACGGTTTCAGCACGCAGGCATTTCCTGTGGCGAGGGCGGCACCGATCGAACGGCCTATGATTTGCATGGGGTAGTTCCAGGGTATGATATGCCCCGTTACACCGAATGGTTCCCTGATGGTGCTGACGAGGTAGCCGCTCTGGTAAGGAATCGTCTGGCCGTGCAGCTTGTCCGCTGCACCGCCGTAGAATTCCATGTATCTGGCAAGGGCCACCGCGTCGGCGCGCGCCTGCGACAACGGCTTGCCGACGTCCAGGGCCTCCAGTCTGGCGAGGTCTTCCACGCAATCGAGAACGAGCCTCCCGATACGCGACAACGTCCGTCCCCGCTCGGCCGCGGTCGCACTGCCCCAGGCCCCGCCCATGGCTACAGAGGCGGCCGAGACCGCGCGGTCAATGTCCTCGGACGTGCAGCACGGGAGTTCGGAAATCGTTGCACCGTCAGACGGGTTCCTGGTTTCGATCAGTCTTGCCGCGCTTGCTTCAACCTGTTCACCGCCGATGAACGGACGTCGTGGATCAAAATGAAAGCCCGCAAAATCAAGCATGTACGCTCTCCATTCGCCATTCCTCGGGAATTGCCGGCGCGGCTTCGATCAGTTGCCGGGTATATGCGTGAGCGGGCGAATCCAGAACCGAGTCAGTTTCTCCCGCCTCGACAATTCGCCCCGTCTTCATCACGAGCACCCGGTCGGTGATCGCCCTGATCACCGTGAGGTCATGGCTGATGAACAGGAATGACAGGTCATGCCGAACCTGCAACGCTGCCAACAGGTCAAGAATCTGTGCCCTGATCGACACGTCAAGCGATGAAACGGCCTCATCGAGTATGATCAATCCGGGTCGTATGACCAGGGCCCGGGCGATGGCGACCCGTTGGCGCTGACCGCCGGAAAACTCGTGAATGTACTTTTCCATGTCGTCGGGTTTCAGGCCCACGGATGTCAATGCGTCCGCCACGCGTTCACGTCGTTCCGCCTCGGTCGGGCGGCCCTCGCTCAGGTGGAATGGTTCGGAAACCAGCCGCTTGACCTTGTGGCGCGGATTGAACGATCCGAACGGGTCCTGGAATACCACTTGCATGTCTCGGCGGAGCGATGGCGGCACGCCCGGGCTGGAGGTGACCGGTCTGCCGCGCAGGCGGATTTCGCCACCCTGTAGCGGCTCAAGTCCGAGGATTGCCCGGACCAGGGTCGACTTTCCGCAACCTGATTCACCGACAAGACCAAGGCTTTCCCCGGTGTAGACCTCGAAACTGACCCCGTTCACGGCACGCCGCGTGGGTGGTTGGCTGAACAGCCCGCCACGGGACAGGCGGTATTCGCGAATCGCGTCCTGCACGTGCAACAGGACATCGGGCTGGCCGCACCGGGCCGTTTTTTTCGCGCGGGCGGGAACATGGTGCGATGCCGCGAGCAACTGCCTGGTAAATGCATGCCGGGTTTGCGTGAACAGGGTCGACGTTTCGTCCATCTCGACGATCCTGCCGTCCCGCATGACGGCGATTCGGTCGGCCAGACCGGCGACCACCGCGAGGTCGTGCGTGATCAGCATCAATGACATGCCTTCATCGTCAACCAGTGAATGAAGCAGTTCGAGGATCTGGGCCTGGGTCGAGACGTCGAGTGCAGTCGTCGGTTCATCCGCGATCAGCAATTGCGGCCGCAACGCGATCGCGAGGGCGATGCAGACCCGTTGCCGCTGGCCTCCCGAAAGTTCGTGCGGATAGCGGTCGAGCGGAAATTCGGGCTCGGGCAGCCCGACCCGGTCGAGGCGTTCGCGTGCGATCCGCAATGCATCCTTTCGATTGGCTTTCCCGTGAATGCGAAGGGTTTCGGCGACCTGGTGACCGATCGTCTGGACGGGGTTGAGGGCCGTCATCGGTTCCTGGAAGATCATGCCAATCCTGTCGCCGCGAACGGAACAGAGGTTTCTTTCATTGAGGCCCAGGAGGTTTTTTCCGCCGAGAGTCACGGAGCCCCGTGCCTGGCTGCCGGGAGGCAACAGCCCCATCACTGCCAGCGAGGTCATCGTCTTGCCCGAACCTGACTCACCGACGAGCCCGAAAATCTCGCCCGGCGCGATCTGGCAGGATACCGAATTGAGCACGGGCACGCCGCGAATCCGGACATTCAGGTTGCGCACTTCCAAGGGGGATGCCGTCACCGTGCTCTCCGGATTCTCGGATCCAGGTGGTCCCTGAGGCCGTCCCCGAGCAGGTTGAGACCGAGGACCATCATGACGATCGCCATACCCGGCAGAATCGCCAGCCTGGGGGCGAGGTAGATCATCGTTTGCGCTTCGGCGAGCATTCGCCCCCAGCTCGGTGTCGGCGGCTGTGCTCCCAGTCCGACATAGGAGAGTCCCGCTTCCGCGAGAATTCCGAGCGAGAACTGAATCGTTCCCTGCACGACGAGCAGGCTCGCGATATTGGGAAGTATGTGCTCGACGGAAATCCTGAATTCCCTTTTTCCGGCAACCCGCGCCGCCAGAATGTAGTCAAGCGTCCACAGGCTGAGCGACGCGCCCCGCGTGATTCTGGCAAACACGGGAATGTTGAAAATGCCGATGGCCAGGATGGCGTTGACGGCAGACGGGCCGAAAACGGCCGTGATCAGGATGGCGATGACCAGGGCCGGAAACGCAAATACAAGGTCGTTCCCGCGCATGATTATTTCATCGAAAAGACTGGAATGGTTGGCGGCAGCGGCAAGGCCGAGAGGAATGCCGACGATCATGCCGATGCCGACAGCCAGAATTGCCACTCCGATTGACGTACGTGCTCCGACCAGCAGCATCGAGGCGGTGTCGCGGCCGAAATGGTCGGTACCCAACCAGTGGTCGGGTCCAGGAGGCTGGAGCTTCCGGGCAATGTTCAACTCGTCAACGGGAAACGGCGACCAGAAAATCGACGTTGCGGCCAGAATCAGGAACGCCGCAGAAAGAACTGCGCCGGCAACCAGGGACGGGGACCACTTCATGAGCGAATCCGCAGTCTCGGATCGATCGCCGCATAGGCGACATCCACGAGGAAATTGACCATCACAACGGCGAAAACCAGCAGCATTACGACGCTTTCGACCACGACGAGGTCACGTTGGGTGATTCCCTGAAAGATCAGCCGCCCCAGCCCGGGAAGAAAGAACACGTTTTCGATGATGACGGCGCCCGCCAGAAGAAAGGCGAATTGCAGGCCGAGGATCGTCATGACCGGAATGAGTGCGTTGCGAAATGCGTGCCGGAATACTGTCTGCCGTTCCGAGAGACCCTTGGCCCGTGCGGTCCGGATGTAGTCCTGGCCCAGGGTTTCAAGTAGTGCGGACCTGGTAACCCTCGCCAGGATCGAACCCTGGGGAAGGGCCAGCGCGACCGCTGGCAATGTCAGGGCTTTCAGACCTGCAAGGACACCGGCATCCCATCCCGGGAATCCGCCCGCCGAGAACATCCGCAGGCCAATTGCGAAAACGAACACGAGCAGCATGGCGAACCAGAAGTTGGGAATTGCGATGCCCAGCTGGGTGGTCCCCATGATGCCGATGTCGGTGGCGGTTCCCCGCCGCATGGCAGCCAGGGCGCCGACCGGCAGCGCGATGATCGTTGACAGAACCAGTGCGTAGACCGCCAGTGGGAGGGACACGAGAAGTCGATCGGAAACCAGTTCCGATACCGGCACCCGGTAGGTGTAGGACATCCCGAAATCCCCGGTGAGCATCCCGGTGGTCCAGTCGGCGTAGCGGATGACCGGGTTCCGTGTCAGTCCGAGTTCACCCCGCAGCGCAGCGACGGTTTCTTCGGACGCGTTGAGGCCGAGCATGAATGCTGCAGGATCACCTGGAACGATCTCGATGACCGCAAATATGATGATGCTTGCGGCAAGAAGGCTCAGGATCAGGGACAACAGCCGGGCCAGGAGAAAGCGGATCATCAGCGTGTTCCGAGATTCGGGTCGCTTGGGCGTGCGTCGAACAATGCCGGCATGGCCCGTGGCCTGCCGTCAGTCGGCCTCAGCACGCAGGCAAAACGAAAAGCATACCGGGTTTCTGCCGACGTGCGCCCGGATCCTGCACGTCCCGAGCGTGGCAGGAAAGGGTGGCGGCGTGTTGGGCGCGGCCGCCACCCGGGCTGGGTTTTCCCAAACCTCAATCCGACCAGCTGACACCGGTCAGGTCATTGGCCTGGGTAGGAGCGTTTCGCCACAATCCGTTGATCCTGGCGTCGGCAACACCTGTTTTCGGCAACTGGAACAGAAACCCGTTGACGTAGTCTTCCGAAATGATCGTTTGCAGACGATGCGCCAACTCTGTCCGGGCCGCCGGATCGGCCGTGACGTCGTACTCTTTCATCAAGGCCTGGAAATCAGGGTTGTCGTATTGAAAGTAGTACTCGGGCCGCGCGTAGATGTTGATGTCGCTTGGTTCCGTGTGGCTCACGATGGTCAGGTCGTAGTCCTTGTTTCGGAATACCTGTTCCAGCCATTGCGCCCATTCGAGATTGCTGATTTCCGTGTCGATCCCGACGGTACGGAGTTGTGCCGCGATGATTTCGCCGCCACGGCGCGCATAGGCTGGAGGAGGAAGCATCAGCCGCAACTCGATCCCGTCTCCGTGACCGGCTTCGGCCAGAAGTGAGCGGGCCATGTCAGGGTCATGGGCGGAGTTGCCCGTGAGGTCGAGGTAGTCCGGATTGTGCGGCGCGAAATGCGTTCCGATCGGGGTGCCGTATCCGAACATCGCACCATTGATGATTTCCTCCCTGTTGATCGCGTGGGCAATCGCCTTGCGGACGCGAACGTCAGACAGCAGTTCCGCCTTGTTGTTGGTCGAGAGGATCGTTTCGCCTTCCGTCGAACCGATGATCACCGTGAACCGCGGATCGGCCTCGAACTGAGCAAGAGTCTCCTGTGCCGGGAAGTTCGGGAACGCGTTGATATCACCGGCCATCATCGCGGCAAACGCCGCGGTCGGATCGGATATGAACTTGAATGCGGCGCTTTCAAGTGCGACGGGCTCCCCCCAGTAATCCGCATTGCGAACAATACTGACCTGGTCTCCCTGGACCCATTCCTGGAAGGTGAACGGTCCGGTCCCGACCGGATGTGTCGCGGCAGAATCGACGGATTCGGGTGCAACGATGATGGCGTCTCCCCATGCCATCTTGGTTATGAACCCTCCGTCGGGATTGCTCAGCGTCACCTGAACGGTATGGGAATCGAGCGCCGAGACATCGGCAATTCCGGCGAACAGCGCCTTCTGGGCATTGGTCGAATCATCGGCACGTGCACGGTCGAGCGAGAACTTGACATCCTCGGCATCAAGCGTGGTTCCGTCATGAAAGGTCACACCCTGACGCAGGTGGAAGGTGTAGACTGTTCCGTCGTCAGAGATGTCCCATGACGCGGCAAGCGCGGGACTGACGGAACCATCGGCCTGAAATCGCGTCAATCCCTCGAAAATGTTGGCGTAAACGACTTCGTCGATTGCGGCCGCGGCGCCTCCCGTGGGGTCAAGGTTGGGCGGCTCAAGCTGCATTCCGATTGTTATTGTCGTGTTTTCCGCCTGGGCACCCACGATCAGTGATGCAGAGATCAGGAACCCTGCAACAGTTGCATTCATTGCCTTGAACATTTCGATTTCCTCCACGCCTTGATTAAGTCAACGATCCTGTGGTTCACTCCCGGTTGTTCGAGAGCAATGCGGCCAGTGAGACTGACATGATGCGCGCGCTGTCGACCATGTCGTCAATTCCGATCCACTCATCGGGCTGATGGGCAAGATCGAGAATACCTGGTCCATAGGCAATACAGTTCTTCATTCTGCCGATCCGGTCAATATGCTTCTGGTCGTAGGTTCCGGGGGACACGACGAATTCCGGCTTGCGGCCGAGTACCCGGTGAATGGCGTCACTGACCGTCGTAACGACCAGGGAATCCTCGTCGGCCATGACCGGAAGCACCTCGAAGACGTCCCGGAGCGCGTAGTCGAATCCTGACCTTTCCCGGCGCAGGCGCCCGAGGATATCGCTGATCTCCGTCTTGACCTCAGTCAGGCTTTCTTCGAACAGGAATCGTCGATCGATGACCATGCGGCACCGGTCCGGGACACATGGGGCCGGAAGTCCGTCAAAGTCAACTTCCTGCTCCGGTTCTCCGCCATGAATCGCGTTGATGTTGAGCGTTGACTGACGGGCGCCGACGGGAACGACCGGCATTGCAGTCGATTTTTTTGCGAGTGCCGGAAAAAGATCGGTTTCGAACGCGTCAAGCACGGCGCCCATGTGCCGAACCGCACAGTCGCCGAGAAACGGCATCGAGCCGTGGGCAATTCGGCCCCGCGTCTCGATCTCGGCCCACCAGACTCCCCTGTGCCCGAGGCAGATTCGATCCTTGTTGAGAGGTTCGGGAATAATCACGTGCTGGACGCGTTCGGGATTGAACCAACCGTTTTGTGCCAGCCAGGCGACGCCGCCGTAACCGCCGGTCTCTTCATCGGCGGTCGCGGAAATCTCGACGGCGCCACGGAAATCGGGCACGAGTTGAACAAAGGTCTCTGCAGCAACGATTGCGGCGGCGAGGCCTCCTTTCATGTCGCAGGTACCCCGACCGTAGATTCGCCCGTCGTCGACCTCGCCGGCAAACGGGTCCCTGGTCCAGTCCTGCCCCACGACGACGACATCCGTATGGCCGTTGAAGTGAACGCATGGCCCGGGGTGCGCCCCGTCCCGGCGCGCGACGATGTTCCAGCGGGGGAATCGATCGGAATCACCGGGAGATCCGCTGGCACGGTGCAATTCGACCTCGAATCCGCTTCGTTCAAAGCGTTTCCGAAGGAGTTGGCAGATGTCCAGGTAGTTGCAACCAGGCGGGTTGAGGGTCGGAATTGCCACCAGTTCCCTGGTCAGTTCGACCAGGGCGTCTCGTCTGGCGCCGACCTCGTCAAGCAATCGATCGATGTCAATCATGGGTGAGACACACGGCCCCCGATCTGCTCGTGGCCCAGCTTGATACCGTGAGCGAGAGAGGTCAATTGGCAAATGCCATCCGAACGAACCGAATGAGTTTGTGGGATATCATAGTTGTCCGTTCGATCGGAATCCCAATGATCAATTCAAGTAGCTTGAAGTCCGGGAAGCCGGGAATACATATGGCTTCCCGACGGAACGGAGAGGTGGCAGAGTGGTCGATTGCGGCGGTCTTGAAAACCGTTGACGTGTGAGCGTCCCAGGGTTCGAATCCCTGTCTCTCCGCCAATTCAGTTATGCAATTAATTGTTTTAATGTATTTTTCTGAAATTGAGAAAATCGTATCCCCAAAATAAACCTTTCTAATCCCAAGTTATCAAAAAACGATAAACAAATGTAAGGGTGCTAAATGTGGATCCCTGGCAAAACCCTCACTCTCCGATCGCCGGGACGCCATCACTCGAACTCGCCGGGCGGGACGACTTGATCGAACGCGCAGCTGTGACGCTCGACCGCATTCGCGGAGGAAAGGCAACTCGGAGCTTCATTCTCTACGGGCTGCGCGGGGTCGGCAAGACCGTCCTCCTGAACCGAATTCGTCTCGATGCCGAAGCGCGCGGCATCGTCAGCGTCAGAATGGAGCCCCCCGAAGAACGATCGCTACATCACTGCTCGCTCCGGCACTGCGGGCGGCTCTCTTGCGCTTGAGCCGCGGCGAGGCGCCCAGGGACAACGCACAGAGAGCCAGGCGGGCATTGGCGAGCTTCGTTGGTGCTCTCCGGGTAAATTTTCGGGACCTGGAAGTCAGGAAAGATATCGACCCTGAGATCGGTCTGGTCGACAGCAGCGATCTCGACACCGATCTCACGTACCTCCTTATAACCCTCGGCAATTCCGCGCACGAATGTGGAACAGCACTCGTGCTTTTCATCGACGCACTCCAGCATGTGCCGGAAGACCAATTGGCGTCTCTGATTACCGCACTCCACAGCACCAGCCAGGAGCAACTGCCCATTACCATGGTGGCGGCGGGCCTGCCTCAGCTGGTCGGACGGACCGGCGACGCCAAGTCGTACGCGGAACGCCTCTTCGAGTTCGCACCGGTCGATCGCCTGGACGACAACGATGCCCGGGACGCGCTCAGCGTTCCCGCATCCAGGGAAGGAGTCGAATTCCACCCGGAAGCCGTCGCGGAGGTTCTGCGCGAGACGAACGGATATCCGTACTTCCTTCAGGAATGGGGCAAGCACAGCTGGAATACCGCCGATCATTCCCCGATCATGCTCAGTGACGCTCAACGGGCAACACGCGAAGCACTGGCCGAGTTGGACGCGAGTTTCTTCCGCGTGCGATTAGACCGATTGACGCCGGCCCAGAAGCGCTACTTGCGTGCCATGGCAGAACTTGGACCGGGGCCCCATCGATCCGGAGACATCGCCCAAGCCCTCGACGTGAGAGTCACCACGGTTGCTCCCGTCCGCAACCTACTGATCGCCAAAGGCATGATCTACAGTCCGGCTCACTGCGACACCGCATTCACTGTGCCGCACTTCGATGGATTCATGAGGCGAATTATGCCGGACATTCCCTGACCACGCGAGGACAGGTCGCTACACGGAATCCCTGCACCAACTTAAACGAAGCGAGATTCGGTCATTGGTGCGAGTCGGGCCGGATGGTACAGGATGGCGAAGGCGAGCACCGACCTTCCAGTTCCCGCAGGAGTTGAACCGGATGAACCTTCCAGACAAATCCACGATTGAAAACGCAACGGCGCGAGTCCGGAATGTCTTCGGACCGACGCCCCAATATGCGTGGCCCTTGCTGTCGGCGCGCATCGGGACCGAGGTCTGGGTCAAGCACGAGAACCACACGCCAATCGGCGCGTTCAAGATCCGGGGAGGGCTCGCCTACATGGATTCGGTCGAAGCCGATACGGTTATCGCGGCCACCAGGGGCAATCACGGGCAATCGATTGCCATGGCAGCCAGACTTGCAGGCAAGAGAACGATCATCGCAGTTCCCGAATGCAACAGCCGTGAAAAAAATGCCGCGATGAAGGCTCTCGGCGCCGAACTCGTGGTTCACGGCGAAGACTTCCAGGATTCCTACGACTATGTTCGGGAGCGAGCGGCTCGGGACGAGTTTCACCTCGTGCCTTCGTTCCACGAGTTGCTCGTCGCCGGAGTCGCGACGTACAGCGTCGAACTCCTGTCTGCCGTTCCGGAACTTGATGTCGTGTACGTCCCGATCGGGCTGGGGTCCGGGATTTGCGGCGCGGTCACGGCGCGGGAAATGCTCGGAGGAACGACGGAAATCGTCGGGGTTGTTGCCGAACAGGCGCCTGCGTACGCCTTGAGTTTCCTGGCCAGTCACCCGGTTTCGACGAATTCGGCCGACACGATCGCGGACGGGGTAGCCTGTCGGCAAGTGGATCCCGCGGCGCTCGACGTCATCCTCGCACATGTCGCCCGGGTGGTTACCGTTTCGGAGGCCGAGATCAGGAACGCGATGCGATGGTATTTCATGGACACGCACAACGTGGTTGAAGGGGCCGGGGCGGCACCGCTTGCCGCGCTGATGAAAGAACGCGAGGCAGCGAAGGGGAAGACGGTCGGGATCGTCGCGAGCGGTGGAAACGTGGACACCGACGTATTTCGCCGGGTTCTCGCCGGGGGCGAAGAGACGTGACCGGTCCTTAGGCCGACCGCCCAAGTTCGATCGCCAGGCGGGTTTGCCGTAACGGGGTCGCCGTCCTTTGCGGCCGGGACAGCCGCGTTGCCGGGAGCGCGCCATGAAACTGAAATCCATCGAGTCCCTTGCCGACGAGTGGGTCGGGTTCGTGCGGGTTACGACCGAATGCGGCATCGAGGGCTGGGGCCAGGTCTCGACCTACAACGCCGACATCACGGTCCAGGTCCTGCATCGCCAGGTTGCGCCCTGGATGCTCGGGGAAGAACTCGATGAGCTCGACCATGTACTCGACCGGGTCAAGGAAAGGGAGCACAAGTATCCGGGTTCGTACTTGCGGCGGGCGATGGCCGGTTTCGATACGGCCGTCTGGGACGCACGGGGGAAGGAGGCCGGGAAACCGGTGGTCGAACTGCTCGGAGGCAGCCCCGGACCACTGAGGGCGTATGCGTCGTCCATGAGAAGGGATGTCACGCCCGATGGGGAAGCCGGCCGCCTGGTCCGGTTGCGCGATGCCCATGGTTTCGACGCGTTCAAGTTCCGTGCAGGTGCGGAAGTCGGCCGAAACCAGGACGAATGGGCAGGCCGGACCGAAGAGATCATTCCGACCGTCCGCCGTGTCCTTGGGCCAGACGTGGACCTGCTGATCGATGCGAACTCCTGTTACTCGGCAGATCGGGCAATCGAGATCGGGCGAATTCTCGAAGACAGGGGATACTGCCACTACGAGGAGCCGTGCCCGTACTGGGACCTGGAGCAAACGCGGAAAGTATGCCGAACGCTGACGATTGACGTGACCGGGGGCGAACAGGATTGCGAGTTGGCCAACTGGCGTCGAATTGTCGAGGGCAGGGTGGTTGATATCGTTCAACCGGACATTCTCTATGTCGGCGGACTCAGCCGGGCACTGAGAGTGGCCCGGATGGCGTCAGACAAGGACATCCCGGTAACGCCTCATTGCGCAAATCTGCCCATGGTGACGCTGTTTACGATGCATTTTCTGAAAGCGTTGCCGAATGACGGGAAATACCTCGAGTTTTCGATCGAGGGCCCGGAATACTATCCGTGGCAATACGGGCTTTTCGCGGAATCCCCGTATACGGTTGACGATGGCTGCGTGACCGTCAGCGAGAGGCCGGGGTGGGGCGTCGATATCAATCCCGAATGGCTCTCCAGGTCCGCTTACCAGGCCAGTCGAGTGTGAGCGGTTCGAGCGGTGAAGCCGCACCGGGCAGGAACTCCGCCGGGCGGAAACACGGGAATCCGGATGCCGGGAAAGTCCTCATCGGCGCTCTGCGAGAGGCATGCTTCCGTGATGCCGACGCGCGGCCCGGTCGAAGATGAATCGGGGAACCCGTGCGAGCCCGTCAGACAGGCCGAACCTGGCGTGAAAGCTTCGGCCTCAGGCCGAAAAACTGACCGAGACCGATCCGAAATCTCCGAAACTTGCCTCGATTCGGTCCCCGGGGCGCGCTTCGATCGGACGAATGAACGATCCGGACAATACGACATCTTCCGGACGGATCCGATGGCCGACGGACGCAAGGCGTTCGGCCAGCCAGGCGATGGCGAGCGGCGGGTCGTCCAGGACACCTGCCCCCAGACCGGTCTCTTCGACAACCCCGTTTTTCGAAACGATTGCCCCGACCCACCTGAGGTCGCGACTGTCCGCCGGAACCCGGTTTTCTCCAAGCACAATCCCCGCATTGGCGGCGTTGTCGGCGATCGTGTCCAGAACGGTCCGCGAGGCCCCGGAAACCGGGTCGTGCCTGACAATCCTGGTATCGAGAATCTCGAGAGCGGGGCAGACGTAACGTGTCGCCGACATGACATCGTCCCGGGTTACCGTGCCGCTGCCGTTCAGTCCGTGTTCCATGACAAAGGCGATTTCGGCCTCGATCCGCGGCTGAATGTACCGGCCTCGTGGCACGCTGGCGCCCGACTCGAAATGCATGTCGTCGAACAGAATGCCACTGTCGGGGATATGGATATTGAGGGCGTTTTGCATGGCCCTGGACGTCAGTCCGATTTTCCATCCGGTCGCCGTTCGTCCCGATGCGATCTTGCGGTCGACCAGGCGCTGTTGAATTGCATAGGCGTCCGCCATCGTGAGGTCAGGATGGGCTCTTGAGACGAGACCGATCTGCACGCGATCCCGTTCTGCCTCGAACAGCCGGTCCGCGATTTTTGCTGCCGTATCGGGATCGAGCGTCATCTGGCTTCGTCGACAACACCGTTTCTCAGCGTGCCGATACCTTCGGCAACGACCTCGATCACGTCGCCCGGACAAAGCCAGACCGGCGGGTCAAGGCGTGCGCCGGCCCCGGTCGGTGTCCCCGTGACGATGAGGTCGCCGGGGGTCAAAGTGACGAATGTCGAGAGATAGCTGATGAGGTAACGGAACGGAAAGATCATGCGCCCCGTCCTGTCGTCCTGGCGGACATCGCCATTCACAAGTGTTCTCAGGCGAATGTCGGCGATCTGTTGCTCGCCGGTGAATGGAACGATCCACGGCCCGATCGACCCGGTGGCTTCGAAGTTCTTGCCCTGGGTCACGTTGAACTTGGCGTGCCGCATCCAGTCGCGCACCGATCCTTCATTGCAGAGCGTGATGCCTGCGACATGGTCGAGTGCATTTGCCTCCCGAATGTGCCGGCCCTCCTTGCCAATGACCAGTACGATTTCGCCTTCATAGTCCAGTTGCCGGGACGCCGACGGCCGGGTCAACGGAACAAGGTGCCCGACAAAACTGCGCTCGAGGCGGATGAACACCGAAGGGTAAGGCGGCTGCGCCTGCCCGTCCCGGTACTCGGCGTTTCGGTCTGGATAGTTGACGCCGATGCAGAGGATCTTTTCAGGGAAAGGGACCGGAATGCGAAAGACGGACTCATGCGCCTCGTGAGATACCGCGTGACGCTCCGCCGCGTTCGCCAGGGCGGCCAACCCGTTTTCGGCGACGGCGTCGCGCAAGCTCTTCCAGCGCGGGAAATGTGGCGACAACGCGATCAGCCCGGTGTCGGTAACGGCCCCGTAGAATTCTTCGCCGCCAGACGACCAGCTTGCCAATCTCAACATCCGGTATTTCCTTCTGCGGTAGCCATCTCCGGCAAGCCTCTTTCCCGGGCCGGGCTCACCGGTCGTGCGCGATGATTGGTTCCGCGACGAGATCAGGCGCCCTCGCCTCGATGCCGGCGAATGCCGAACCATCCTCGAACCAGCTCCGAGGAGCAGGCGCCCCCCAGAGAGTCTGGCGTTGCGGATCCTTGAGATCCCATCGAATTGGCTCATGATCAGGATCGACCGTCTGATAGTCCGAGCAGTAGAATTCGATCCGGTGGCCGTCCGGGTCGAGAACATAGAGAAACAGGGCATTCGAAATCCCGTGTCGGCCCGGTCCTCGTTCGATGCAGGCGATATTGCCGGTCGATGCCAGCAGGTCCAGGAGGTCGATGATGCACATTGGCGTCGGCACCCAGAACGCGATGTGGTGCATGCGCGGCCCGATACCGTTGGTGAAGGCGAGGTCGTGCACGCTGCCCTTCCTGTGTATCCATGCAGCCCACAGTGCCCCTGTCGCTTCGTCCTCCGTATATTCGGTCACCCGAAACCCGATATTCGAATAGAAGGCCACGCTCTGGTCCACGTTCGGGGAGAACATGTTGAAGTGATCGATCCTCAACGGCCTGACGCCGCGATACAGGTGATAATGCTGGTGAATCGGAGGCAGCCTGTCCATCCTGTGGTAAAACTCGATCGGAACCCCGTGGTTGTCCGTCGTCGCGAGGGTTCGGCCTTGAAAAGGCCTGTCGGGCCAGTCGACGCGGTGGCCAAGGTCCTGAAAATACCGCTCGGCCCGATCGAGGTCTTCCTCGTCATAGGTCTTGAACGCGACCAGGTCCGCACTTGGCCTCGGTGACGATTTAAGGACCAGGCAATGATGGCCCCTTTCCTCCATCCCCCGAAAGTACACACGGTCGTCCGACTGTCCCGTCGCCTGCAACCCGAGGATGTCGCAGTAGAACCTGCGGCTTGCCCCGATGTCGGTGACCGAAAGTTCGACGTGGCTCAGCCGAATCGTATTGAACGGCGGGTAGAGGACCGGGTCGGGAACGGGCACGAACTCAGCCTCCGAGCTTCGGAATCCGGTGGGCTGACGTGGCGAAGGCCACGTTCCGGGTCTCCATGTAGAAGTCGAACGACCAGTCGCCGCCGTCTCGCCCGATCCCCGAGGCCTTCGTTCCCCCGAAAGGCGTCGGCAGGTGCCGGACGTTTTCGGAGTTGACCCAAACCATTCCGACGTCGAGGTTTTCCGAAAACCTGAAGGCGCGCGCAACGTCTGAAGTCCAGACGTAACCGCTCAGACCATACGCGACATCGTTGGCGAGATCGAGAGCCTCGCTCTCGTCGTCAAAGGGAATCACCGTGAGAACCGGGCCAAAGATCTCCTCACGCGCGATCCTCATCTCCGGGCGTGCTTCGACAAAAAGCGTCGGCTCCACGTAGCAGCCGGCATCCCCGACAGCCTTCCCCCCAAGCGCGAGGCTCGCGCCTTCGCACTTGCCGATTGCGATATAGTCCAGGACCTTCCTTTGGTGACCCGGATCGATCAGGGGACCCACGACCGTTTCCGGGTCGAGGGGGTGGCCGACCTTGATGCCCCGGGATTTTCGTTTCACCAGTTCGACGAAATCGTCATGAATCCTTCGCTCGACGATCAGGCGGGACGACGACGTGCACCGCTCTCCGTTCAGGGAAAAGATCATGAACACGACCGCGTCGGCAGCCCTTTCGACATCCGCGTCCGCAAACACCACGACCGGGTTTTTCCCTCCGAGTTCAAAGTGAACCCGTTTCAGCGTATCGGCGCCCTGTCTCATGATCTGCGAGCCCGTCCCGCTTTCGCCGACAAAGCCGATGGCCCTGATCTCGGGATGCTCGGTCAGTGCGGCCCCCGCGTCTTCTCCGAACCCGTTCACGACGTTGAGAACCCCCGGGGGCAGTCCGGACTCTTCCGAAATCTCCGCGAGCAGGCTCGCCGTCAGGGGAGAAAGTTCCGCCGGCTTGTGCACAACCGTGCACCCTGCCGCAAGGGCGGGGGCGATCTTCCAGGTGCTGAGCATGAACGGGGTGTTCCAGGGCGTAATGACCCCGACCGGTCCGATCGGAAACCTCGACGTCATGTTGACCTGACCTTCGGTTCGCGTGACGGTTCCGTCGCGGGCCTCTGGTGCCCGGTCGGCGAAGAAACGGAAATTCTCGGCGCCGCGAAGTGCAGCCTTTGACATGAAGCGAAGCGCCTGCCCGGTGTCCATGCACTCGACGAGGGCAATCTCGTCAGCTCTTTCCTCGATCCTGTCGGCAAGCCGGTGAAGCAACGCCTTGCGCGTTGTTCCCTTCAAGGCTGCCCATTCCGGGAAGGCCGACCTGGCGGCCCTGGCCGCGCGGTCAATATCGGCCGCCTTTCCGTGAGCCACTTTCGCGATAGGTTTCAGGTCGACGGGCGACAGGGTCTCGAAGCTCGTTCCATCGATGGCAAGGATCCGTTCGCCACCGACCAGGTTCATCACGCCCTTGCCTTGAATGCGGTCGAGGTGAGCCTGGGCCTTCGCCAGGTTTTCGGAAAATGCGTTCATCACAACCGCGCCTTACCGGGATGAGAGTCGTTCATGTATCGAATTCGCGTTCCACCGGAAGTCCGGATCGAGTTCGGAAACTTCAACCGACAACGAAAGGTGTCCTCTGGCGAGGGGTTTTTCCAGCCACTCCCCCGCTGCTGCAAGCAGGCTCTGGCCGACCGACGTCTTTTGTTCCCTCGTGCGCCCCGGGGCAATCCTGAGAGTCAGGGCCATGAACCCGTTGTCCTCGTGACCATCTGCAACATGGAAACGGCCAACCGGGTAGGCACGGACCCGCACGCCTCCCTTTCGGAACACACCGGAACGCTCCATGGCTTCTGCCATCGCCCGGAGAAACCGGTCACCGTCGAGGTAGGACTCGAGGTTCTCGGAGTACTCGATCGTCAGGTGCGGCATCGACAAAACACGGTTTCGCGAACCGATCGAGACGGGTCCCGGAAATGCTTCACGCGGTGCCGTGTCCGCCTAGTCCCCGCGCGCCATCGCCGCGACACCCGTGCGTGCGAGCTCCGTCATTCCGAGCGGGCGCATCAGATCGACGAAGGCGTCGATCTTTTCCGGGGTTCCGGTCAGCTCGAAGGTGAAACTCTCGAGTGTGCTGTCAACAACGCGGGCCCGGAATACCTCTGATGTACGCATGGCTTCGACCCGTTTGTCACCGACTCCCTTGACCTTGACCAGGGCCAGTTCGCGTTCGACCGAAGGCCCTTCCACGGTCAGGTCATGGACATCGTGAACCGGCACCAGGCGTCCCAGTTGAGCCTTGATCTGCTCGATGACCGCGGGCGTCCCTCTCGTCACGATGGTGATTCGGGACAGGTTTCTCTCGTGATCGACTTCTGCGACTGTCAGGCTTTCGATATTGTATCCACGCCCCGAGAACAGGCCGATGACACGGGCGAGAACCCCGGCTTCATTGTCGACCAGTACGGCCAGTGTATGTGTTTCGTCCTCGTCGGAAAGGTGGCTGCGCAGGTCGTAGGCACTGCGGCGCGAACTTCCCTTCGATATGACCAGCGACGAATTCATGGTTCGTTTTCCGAATTCCCTCAGCTTCCAAGACGGCCCGTCCGACAGGTGCGGCTTGTGGTGGCTGCACGCGGCGGCAAGGCCAATTGCCCGTAATCGGTCCAACCTGCAGCGGCACCTGGGACAACGAGCAGAGGGTATCGCGGCGATTCACGCGTTTCAAGATGCGTTCCCCGGTCTCCCGTCGTTTGTCCCTTGCGCGATCCTGTCCGGTCCTGCCCGGTTGTCCTGCGATCACACGAGAACTGCGCCTTCGCGGTCAATTGCACGTCCGGCGGCCTCCGTTTCCGTGCATTCGCCGAGGAGCATTTCGTTGTGGGCCTTGCCCGACGGAATCATCGGGAAGCAGTTCTCGTGTTTTTCGACCACGCAGTCGAAGATGACCGGTCCGTCGTATTCAAGCATTTCCTTGATTGCGTTATCGAGCCCGGATGGATTGTCGCAGCGAATTCCCTTGCAACCGAAGGCTTCAGCCAGCTTCACGAAGTCCGGGAGCGCTTCCGACCAGGAGTGCGAGTAGCGTTCCCCGTGAAGCAGTTCCTGCCATTGCCGAACCATTCCCAGCCTTTCGTTGTTGAGAATGAACTGTTTTACCGGCAGCCTGTACTGCACGGCGGTTCCCATTTCCTGCATGGTCATCAACCAGCTTGCCTCGCCGGCAACGTTGATGACGAGTGCTTCCGGATGAGCGATCTGCACGCCAATCGATGCAGGCACACCGTATCCCATCGTTCCGAGACCGCCGGATGTCATCCAGCGATTTGGCTCGTTGAAGGCCATGAACTGGGCCGCCCACATCTGGTGCTGGCCGACCTCGGTACAAATGTAACGATCGGGATGATCCTTGGTCAGGGCCTCCAGGCGCTGAATCGCGAACTGGGGTTTGATCAGCCTGTCCGAATTCGCGTATTTGAGGCAGTCGACCCGTTCCCATTCCCGGATCTGGTGCCACCAATTTTCAACCTGTTCCCGGGCGGTCCGGCTGCCACGCTCCGTCCAGACCTCGAGCAGGTCGTCGAGCACGGTTCCGACATCGCCGACAATCGGAATGTCCGTCCGGATGACCTTGTTGATGGACGATGGGTCGATGTCGATATGGGCCTTGATCGAATTCGGGCTGAATGCGTCGACCCGCCCGGTGATCCTGTCATCGAACCGCGCGCCGATGCAAATCATCAGGTCGCAGTCGTGCATGGCCCAGTTGGCCTCGTACGTCCCGTGCATCCCGAGCATGCCGATCCAGTTGTCGCCCGTTCCCGGGTAGGCGCCCAGCCCCATCAGGGTCGAGGTAACCGGAAACCCGGTTCCTGCGGCGAGTTCGCGGAGCTTCCGACACGCGGCCTGGCCGGAGTTGATCACACCGCCTCCCGTGTAGAGGATCGGCCTTTCGGCGGTTTCGATCGCGGCCGCGAGTTCGGTGACCAAGTCGATGTCGCCTCGGGTTCTCGGGTTATAGCTTCCCATGTTCGCCTGGTCGGGTGAGCGGTAGGTTCCGCTCGCGAACTGGACATCCTTGGGGATGTCGATCAGCACCGGCCCGGGTCGCCCTCTGGTCGCGACGTGAAATGCCTGATGAATGACATCGGAAAGAATGTCCGTTTCCTTCACCAGCCAGTTGTGCTTGGTGCACGGGCGGGTGATTCCGACCGTGTCGGCTTCCTGAAATGCGTCGTTTCCAACCATGAAAGTCGGGACCTGTCCCGTCAGGACGACGATCGGAATCGAATCCATGAGCGCGTCGGTCATTCCGGTCACCGCGTTGGTGGCGCCGGGACCGGACGTCACGAGGACCACGCCCGGCTTTCCTGTTGACCTGGCATAACCTTCTGCCGCATGCGTTGCCCCCTGTTCGTGGCGAACAAGGATGTGGCGGATTTCGTTCTGCTTGAAGATCTCGTCGTAGATCGGCAACACGGCGCCGCCGGGGTATCCGAAGACCGTATCGACTCCCTGATCCTTGAGTGCCTGGACGACGATCTCAGCGCCGGCCATTTGCTGATTCATGTTTCCGCTCCTCCGCGCGCGACGACATTCCGGCAACAAAAAACCCCCGTCAAAGGGGGTGTCATTGCGCGCCAGCCTGGTCGATTAAGCTGCCGCGCGCATTCCCACAGGTACGGCGTTTTGCCTGTTATGCCCGTTCATGCTCATCACGGGCAGGTTATGGGCGACCCGAACACGGGTCAAGGCAATATTGGGAAAAGGTGCCGGTCAGACCCGTTTGCGCTCAAAGCCGTCCCGGATTTCGGCAGCACCGGGCCTGCCCGTTATTCGCACGCAAACGTGGATTCCGTTTGTAGTTGCGCCGCTGATATGCTTAACAAACGGCGTGTGTAACGGTCGGGCAAACTGGTCCCGGCATTTAAAAGGAGGGAATTTGATGGATCGTCGAACTTTTCTGAGAAAATCCGCCTTGGGTGGCGGGGCAGCCGCGGCCACGGCGCTCGCGGCGCCGGCTATTGCCCAGGACAAGGTTAAGCTGACGATGGTAACGTCTTGGGGCCGCGGCCTCGCAGGCGTGTTCGACGCGGCCCAGAAAGTTGCGGACAACGTCAATGCCATGTCTGACGGCTCGATTGAAATCGAGGTCAAGGCAGCCGGAGAACTGGTCGGTGCATTCGAAGTCTTTGACGCCGTGTCGTCGGGACAGGCAGACATGTATCATGCCGCCGACTACTACTTCATCAGTCAGCATCCGGCATTCGCGTTCTTTACCGGCGTGCCGTTCGGAATGACTGCCACGGAACAGAACAACTGGTACTACCATGGCGGTGGCAAGGAACGTCACCACGAACTCGGCGAAATTTTCAACCTCAGGTCGTTCCTCGCCGGAAATACCGGCACCCAGGCGGGGGGCTGGTTCCGGCAGGAAATCGCCGGTCCGGAAGACTTCAACGGCTTGAAATTCCGCATGCCGGGATTGGGCGGCAAGGCGCTTGGCTACATGGGCGCGTCCGTCCAGAACCTGCCTGGCGCCGAGGTGTACCAGGCGCTGGCATCAGGCGCGATCGACGGAACCGAGTGGATTGGTCCCTGGGCGGACGAAAAGGCCGGGTTCCAGGAGATCACGAAATTCTACTACACGGCGGGATTCCATGAACCGTCCGCAGGCCTCACGCTCGCCGTGAACCTCGAGAAGTTCAACAGCCTGACGTCGCAGCAACAGGCAGCGATCGAAGTCGCTTCCGGACATGCGAACGTCTGGAACCTGAGCCAGTACCTCAACAACAATGGTGCGGCACTGGCGCGCCTTGCCGCAGGCGGCGTGAAAATCCTCGAGTTCCCCGACAGTGTCTGGGATGCATTCGGAGGTGCTGCCCAGCAGGTCTATGACGAGTTCATGGGCGATGAAATCTTCGCGTCTATCTACGATGAGTATGTGGCATCCATGCGGGCATCCTCACAGTGGCTGACCCAGTCGATTTCCGCTTATCGCGCGCAGCGCGACCGTGTTCTCGGCTGACATCCGTTGAACCATGTGACCTCGCCCCCGGACTGAATGCGCCCGGGGGCGTCTTATTACTGATTCCGTCATCTTGAGGCCGGGGTGTATTTTGGCGACTTCCGGGGACTGGGTAAGTCGGTATGATTGAGCTGGCCGTCAGCCTCTTTCAGAATCTTTTCCTGGCCTTCTACAACTTGGGCTACGCTGTCTCCCATCCGATGGAGTGGCTGAACTGGTCCGACAGGACGGCACTCGTTCGATTCATCTACTATGGCGCGTCTTCAGAGTTTCTGTTTGTTGTTCTTGTGACGGTCATCATTGTGACGGCGACCGGTCTCTGGCGCCGGCCATTTCTGTGGATGGTCGTTCGGATCCTGGAAGGATTCAGCAACGGCGTCGGGCGGTTGTTCGCCTGGGCCGGGCTCATCATGGTTCTCCAGCAGATCGTGATCGTCTTCCTGCAACGGATATTCCGGGTTTCCGAAATATCGGTCGGGCCATTCGGCTATGTGGTGTCGAAGGACCTGAGCTGGTATGCCGAAGAGCTGAAACTCTACAACGCCATAATCGTTTGCCTCTGCTGCGCCTACACATTCGTGCAGGGCGGCCATGTTCGAGTAGATCTCGTCTATGCCGGGGTCAGGTTCCGGACGAAGCGCGTGATCGACATGCTGGGATCGCTGTTCTTCATTCTGCCGGTCATGTCGATGATCTGGATGTATGGATGGTTCTTCCTGTGGAGGCATCTCGTCACGCCGAAAATCTCAGCTTCCGACAAGCTTGAACTGTTGGAGCGCAAGTCCCGGCTTCTGAAGTGGAATGTCGAAACGATCGGGTTTTCGCCCAATGGCTTTAACGGCTATTTCTTGTTCAAGATTCTGCTCGTTGGATTTGCAGGCATGATGTTCGTGCAAGGCGTGGCTTTCTTTTACCGGTCATTGCTCGAATTCCTTGAAGGTGAGCAGTCCGAGGGACGATTCCACGACAGGGACAGCCTCCCCGATCTGACAGAGCGCGAACAGCAAGCCAGTCCGCAAGCCAGTCCGCACACCGGCTCGGCTTGAGGAGATCACGGCATGCTCTTTGGACTCGACGGTGTTGAAATTGGCCTTATCGTTGTCTTTTCCTGCCTGTTTGCGGGAATCATGTCGGGTTTTCCGGTTGCATTCGCCATCGGCGGTTCTGCGATCATCGCGTTCGGCATTCTTGCCTTGCTCGACGAGACGGGGATCCTGACCCGAAACGTCATCGACTCCTCCAGTGCAGCTTACAAGGCATTGCGGGGGGACGGCGTGTCTGCATACGACATCTCCCATTTCCGATACCCGGACCTGCCGATGGTCACGGTATCGCTGTTTGAGGGTGGCTGGGAACAGGCGGTCACGCGGAATCTCTCGTTCATCGTCAACCGCATGAATGAACGCGTCATCGCCGGACAGTCGATCGAAACCCTGCTGGCGGTGCTCATGTTCGTGCTGATGGGGATCACGCTTGAGCGTTCAAAGATCGCAAACGACCTCCTGACCACGATGGCCCGGGTTTTCGGACCCCTTCCTGGCGGGCTCGCCGTGTCGGTGGTTGTCGTTGGGGCGTTCCTTGCGGCATCGACAGGAATCGTGGGCGCAACCGTGGTAACCATGGGTCTGCTGTCGCTTCCGACGATGCTCAGGAACAACTACTCCCCGGAACTCGCGACCGGGGTCATCACGGCATCCGGAACTCTCGGCCAGATCATTCCGCCGTCAATCGTCATTGTTCTCCTCGGAACCCTGGCCGGTGATCTCTATTCGACGGCACAGGAGGAAAGGGCGAACTCCCTCGGTTGCTCGGATGCGCTGACCTACCTTGGCGAAGCTGCCGTCGTGTCAGTCGGAACGCTGTTTCAGGCCGCAATTCTTCCCGGCATCATGCTTGCCTTTCTTTATGCGGCCTACGCTTTCGGATTTGCATTGTTCAATCCGTCGAAGGCGCCGCCGGTCCAGTCCGGCGATCTTTCGGGACAGAGGGTCACTGCGCGCCACGCGGTGACCTGGTTCGCTCTTGTCCCTGCCGGCATCATTGCGTTCGCCCTTGCGAGCAATGCGGTCAGGCTCTCGGGAGACCAGGATATCACGGTCGCATCGGTTGCAGACGGAGGTGCACAGGCAGTCCTGAGAACGAATGTTTCCGATGACTGCCGATTGGCCATGATCGATCTTCATGGCCAGGGAAAGTGGGACGAAGCGATCGCCCAGCAGGCAAAAATCGATTCCGGAGAGATGAGAACGGAGGCGGTCGCGCTTTCCAAGGAGGAAATCGCGGAGGCCCGGTTGGAAAAAATCGCAAACGCCGCGCCAATCGGATCGGGTATCCTTGTCGGGTTCGTGATTCTGTCACTGATCATGACGACGGGGCAGGGTGTCAGGACCGGGCAGGACAAGCGGCCCCTCGTCATCGGCGGCGCCGGTGTATTGCTTGCGCTGGCAGTCGACTTTTTCCTGGTCAAGCCGACGACTTCGCCAGGGGTCACGACTTTGCTTCTCGCGGTTCCTGCGATCCTCGCGATCTACGGGTGCCGGCACGCGGCCATGGCCCTGGTCGGCAACGAACTGTTCAGGGTCGTGTTCCCACCTCTCGTCCTGATTGTTGCGGTCCTCGGGTCGATACTCGGAGGAATCACCAATCCGACACCGGCGGCCGCGCTCGGTGCAGGCGGCGCGATCATGCTCGCCGCGTACAGAAAGCTCGAGGAAACCGGCCGCAGCGGCAGGATCGTCCTGATTGCCGCCTTCGCCATGGTCATCATGATTCTGATCGGAATCAACTTTGACCTCCGGGCCAATATCGAAACCGTGACCTTCGAGAATTGGGTTGCGATCATTCTGGCGCTTGCGAGTTACCACATCGCCCTGGGGGGCCTGCTGTACGCGTGCTGGATACTTTTGCGCACGGCAGTTCTCACGCCGGTCGTGCGGGAGACGGCCAAGGTCACGTCGATGGTTTTCGCGATCCTGATCGGATCGCAGGTCCTGAATCTTGTCGTGATCTCCTTTGGCGGTGAACACTACATCCAGGAATTCCTTCGGTCTTTCGACCAGGAACTCGTCGTTTTCCTGATCGTCATGCTGGTGTTGTTCATTCTCGGATTCGTTCTCGACTTCCTGGAAATCATCTACATCGTGATCCCGATCGTGGGACCGGTGATTTACGGGGGCACGCTTGATCCCAAGTGGGTAACGATCATGGTTGCGGTCAATCTCCAGACCAGTTTCCTGACGCCCCCGTTTGGATTTGCGCTGTTTTATCTTCGCGGGGTTGCGCCGAAAAACGTGACAACCGGACACATTTACCGGGGTGTGGCGCCTTTCGTGGTGATTCAGGTCGTCGGGCTCACGATCCTCTGGTTTTTCCCCCAGATCGTCACCATCGTACCCAATCTTCTCCCGGCCTGATCCACGGGTCGCGGAGCGGCCGGTTCCGCCTTCCCGTCGGCGCGGCGCGAGCGGCGATACGTCGGGCAGATCGACAGCTTGCCAAAACCGTGCCTGGCGCGGCCAAAAACCTATGGCTTTCGGGTTTCTCCAAGTCCGGGCAGATCCTCCAGGTTCTGCCACCGGTTGGCGATAAAGACCTGAAGGCTTGAAAACCGGCCCTTGTAGTCCATTTTGGGACTGCCGGGCACCCAGTACCCGAGATACACATGGGGAAGGCGGCGTGACCGTGCCAAGTTGATGTGATCCAGGATCATGAACGTGCCAAGACTGCGCGTGCGTGCGTGCGGTTCAAAGAATGAATAGACCAGCGACGGACCATCCGAGAGGATATCGGTGAGACAGGCGGATACGGGTCGCGGCTCGGAATCCCGCCCCGAACATTCCGTGTAGACGATCATCCGCGTGTGTTCGGGCGCCTCTTCCATCATCCGGGAAAAGTCCGAGAACCTCATGTTCGTCATGCCTCCGCCCTGATGCCGAACCTCGAGGTAGCGACGAAACAGTTCATACAACTCGGGCGTGCTGCGGGGCCTTGACATTGTTGAGACTAGTCCGCTGTTTCGCTTGATTATGCGGCGCTGGCTGCGGCTCGCGGAGAACTCTTCCACGCAGATTCGCGTCGACAGGCATGACCTGCAGTTCGGACAGGTTGGACGGTAGAGGATGTTCTGCGACCTTCGAAACCCGTGTCTCGAAAGAACGTCGTTCATGGCGCCGTTCGTTTCCTCGGGCAAGGTTGTACAGAGTCTCTGCTCGACGAATCCTTCCCTGTATGGGCAGGGATGAGGCGCGGTCACAAAGAAGCGCGTGTTGATCGGTACCGAGAGTTGCATGCCTCGTACTCAGGTCGTGTCTTCCCGGAGAGTATCAATCAGTCGGGGATTCAACAACCGCGGTGATTCCCGGCCGGACTTCAGAACGGGTGGCCGGTTCGGTCATGCCCGAAGCAATGCTTGATCGGGGCTCGAAAGGTTCGGACACGCATGCGTTCGTGCGCACAAGCGGTCGCAGGAGTGCCGTCATTTTCCAAAACCCTGCATGATTCGCGCGTTCGCCAACAGAACGCGAGTCGAACCGGATGCTTGTCGTCAGTCGTGTTCCCGATCAAAACCGGATGGCGTTATTCCCGGAATGCGGCGATCCCTTCGGCAAGCTCCGGAGTTCCTGCGACCACGGCTCCCGCGAGCGAGTCGATGACACGCTCCTTTTCCTCTCCTTCCGCCGCATTGATCATAATCTTCGTGACTTCAACCGCTCGTCGCGGTCCGAACGACAGGCTGCGCGCCAGGTTTTCTGCAGCGGAGAGGCCCTTGCCTCGGGGCACTACCGAATCGACGATCCCGAGCCCCAATGCCTCACCGGCGGCGAACACTTTCCCGAATACGGGCATTCGGCGGACCGGTCGGGCACCAAACCCGCGTACCAGGCGTTGTGTTCCCGACCAGCCGGGCACGACTCCAATCCCCGTTTCCGGTTGCCCGACCCGAACCTGTTCCTCCGCGACCCGGTAGTCGGCGCATACGGCGAGTTCCAGTCCCCCCCCCCCCCCCTCCGAATGCGTCACCGTCAAGAACGGCGATGACCGGTACGCGCAACCGCGCGACGGCGTCGAAAGCGGTATGGCCTTCAAGGACCCATTCGCGGCCGAACGAATCGGGAGTCAACCCGCCCCACTCTCCAACATCGCCGCCGGCGCAGAAGGCTGCGCCGGCGCCAAAAAGGATGGCCGCGCAGGCATCGCTGCCTTCGGTCTCCATACATCAATCTTGAATCCCACGGACCATTTCCATGTTCGGGGCGTTTCGCTTCCCGGGCCTGTTCAGCCCAATCCAGGCGATTCCGTCGGCAATTCTCAGTGAGACAAGGGATGTGGCCGCCATGGCTGGAGTCCGATCGGTTCCGGCCTGAAAAGGCATGCGTCCATGTCGCACGATTCATCCGAAACCTTAAACGGTGCACGAGCCTGGTCCGGGATGTCCTTGCGAATGTCACTGCCCGGAGCGATCTCGCTCAACGACAACCCCTCTGGCGTCAGCTTCACACGCATCTTTCGGTGACGCATGTCACTTCCTGCTTTGGCTCGACAGCCCTGGTCCCGAAAAACGAGGTCTGGTCGACCATCGGCACGATTCTCGCGATCCTGCCTTCCTGGTCAGTTTTCACTTTCCCCGCGTCGACCGACATCTTCGCACCGGCTTTGGAGGTCCCCGAAAACACGATGCGGTGCGCACGCGCGGTGATGTCGACGAGTCCATTTGCACCGGTTGCACGGTGAGGCGTAACCGCAAGCCGGGAAATATTGACCGAACCATCCGCGCCAATCTCGAGAAACGAAAGCAGTGATGTGTCGAGCGCACCCGCCTGGAAATGTGAAAACTGGTGCGGAGACGCGACGAAAGCCTCTGCATTGGAGGCACAGCCGAACTTGAATTCCAGCAATGGAATTCCGCCCGCGGCGCCTTGCTCGATGGCCGAGGATATCGAACCATGGTGTCACTTTTCAAGAAACACCCTCGGAACATTGGCCGACGCGGCAGAGCAGGTGTTGACGATCCACCCGTTTCGAAGTTCCTGCACGACCCGGCGGGCAATCTTCTGGGTTCCGAATTCCATCATCCCGAAGCTGTCAAGGGCGGGATGAGCTCGCCAGAAATCGCAGGGTCGCAGGGTTTTGCCGTAGTCTGCAACATGTCGGGTGTCTCGACGACGTGATCGACGAGAATTCCGGGAACGTGAACGTCATGGGCTCGAATCGAACCGTTGGCGGCAACCCGTCGAGCCTGCGCCATGACGATGCCCACGCAAATTCGGGCCGCCGGCGCGATTTCCATCGCACCGAGATGCGCGACTTCGGCCTCGAAACTCAGGTTTCCCCGCTGGTCTGACGAGGTCGCCCTGATGATCGCGCCATCGGGACGAATCACCGGAAATTAAAGCCAGTCCCTGCCGTCAAAACGCTCGCGCCTTTCTGTGCCGGGAACAACTTTCGAGAAGAGGTCGGGTCGCGGTAATCGCGGTTTCATTCTAACCCGCTCAATGTTGGAGTTTCAGCCAAAACCGACCGTGATACAGGAGAATGTCCGTGTGAACATTGATGTCGAACATCACATGCCATTTCTCGGGATTTCGTGGTGCCACTCGACTTCGTGGAAGATCTCATCGCGGTCCCAACAGGTGACGGTCGCCTCCATAACGAACTTGTCGGCAGTCGCCGTCTGCTTCGCGGTCGTCTTGATCCGGACATTCCAGTCGTCGCGTTCGAAGGCCGCGTCCTGGTTCATGGTTGCCGTGGCGCTCAGCGGATCATCGGGATGAATGCGATAGATCCGATCGGAGATATCGGTCATCTCGGTGCCGATTTCGTCCAGCCGCACGCGGCCTACGGGACCAAAGACGCCGCCATCGATGGAAAAGCGGGAAACGTGCTCGCCGGTGGTCAGATCGGTCTTGATCGAGCGATCCAACGATCCCTCGCGGAGATTGGAGACTTTCGGCTCGGGCCTGGGTTCGGGGACCGGCAAATCCCGGGAGGCAGGATCGGATGGCTGGCGAATCGGGAGGGACAGGGTGGAGCGCCCGGGTGAGACGCAGAGCGTGACCGGGGCGGGTGATGGCCAGAGGACCGGCCAGTAAGCCGACGCAACCTGCACCATCAACCGGTGACCTGCCGCCAGGCGGTATCCGATACCGTGCAGAGGTACGCGAACATGCATGATGTCACCCGGGACGACAGGGTCGGGCGCGGTGTCCGAGTCGCGATGCATCAGGTTGGCAAAGCCGCGACTGATGAGAGTCTGCGCGCCATCCGGAGCTTCGTCCACCAGGAGCACGGCGACGAACCCCTGTGGCTTGTCCGCTGCGACCGACAGTGAAACCGTCGGTTGCCCGAGAATGTCGAGCGGCGCCCGAGCGGGCTCCCCGCGGAAACACAGGGCGCCGGCCGCGTCGATCCGGCAATCGGTTGGCATGTCGCCTGGAATGGCGAACGAGCACATGTCGCCCCCGGCCGAGCCGAACGTCTGGGGCGAGCAAATTATCAGGTCCGGCCCATGCTCTGCGTTTACGCCGAGTGTGCCGGAGTTCAGATGCCACAGCTTCACCGCAACTTTGGTGGATGGCCAGGTCTCTTCCTCGACCCACGTACCCGGTCGCTCCGGGTGATGCCCGGCAGGCGGGACGCCATCCTGGAGATAGAACCTCAGCGGCGGTTCATCCATCAGGCCGGTGTCGATACCCTTCAGGTGGTGGTCCCAAAAACGGATGACCTCGGCCACGAAATCCACCTGCGGACCCGGGATGCCTTCGTGTGGATAGAGATGCGCCCAGGGACCCATCAGGATCCTGAGCGGGCATTTCAGATGTTCGGCAATGCGAAACGGCGTGTCGCGGAACGAGTCCGCCCAGCCGCCGAAAAAGTAGACCGGCACTTCGATATCGTCGTAGCGTTCCGAAATCGATCCGTGCCGCCACATTTCGTCATGGGTCTGGTGCTCCAGCCACTGAGCAGGCCAGTAGGACATCGCGTTGAGCCTCTCGCGCCACATATCCCGCCAGCGTTCGCCGACGATCCGCGGATCGGGTGGAAAGGAATTGTAGAGCTGCATGATCGAGCCCCACCAGAAATTGTCGCCGGCCAGCACGCCGCCGTAGAAGTGGATGTCTTCCAGCCAGCGGTTGTCCGTGCCCATGACCGGTGCGATCGCCTTGAGCGCCGGCGGTCGCCTCGCCGCAACCTGGAACGAATTGTACGCTCCCCATGACTTGCCGAACATGCCGACATTGCCGTCACTCCACGGTTGCTCGGCAATCCAGGCGATCACGTCGACGCCGTCCCGGGTTTCGATCTCGGCGTACTCGTCCAGCATTACGCCTTCGCTGTCTCCCGTGCCCCGCTGATCGACACGAATCGCGGCATAGCCGGCCTCGGCGAAGCGCGGGTGCATGCCTTCATCGCGCATGCGCGTCCGGTCGCGGCGGCGGTAGGGTATGTACTCGAGGATGCAGGGAACGGGTTCGTCGCGTGCCCCGGCTGGCAGCCAGAGGCGCGCGGCCAGTTTCGTGCCGTCGGGCATTGGTATCCAGACTGTTTCGATAACTTCTGTCATGCTGTGCCTCTTCTTGCTTCGAGTGGACAATGGCAGGAAACCCGGCGGTTCCGGTGAGGTTTCAGACCGGGCGACAGCCGGCTGCAGTCGGCAGCGGCCCAGGGACTGGGTGTGAAATTCGCGTCCCGGCGGGCGCGTCAGGAGAGACGGCACCTCGGCTGGCCGCGGGATGCGGTCGCGGGCCTTTTCGGGATCCTGCTGGGGTTTCGCGAACGATGTGGCAGCAGTGTAAGTTAGTCGGCTGCGCCGCACGCGGAACCCGAGGAACTGACCTTGCGGGATGATCTGCGGCACGGACAACATTCGGGAGATACCTGTCATTTCGGGCGCGTAGGGGGATTTCCCCTTGAACAAATGCCGGACGACGAACGCGCTCTTCATTTCGACAGCCTGCCTCCCGATGGCGTTCTTTGAATCGTTGGTCATGCCTGGCTCCGCATCAACGTGACGCCTGGCTCGCTGCCCACGCAATTTGCCTGTCGAATGTGCAACGTCGCCCCTGACGGGAGATCCGGTCCCGTTACGAGGACGGTCATCAATCTTGGGCTCGATGATGACCTGAACATGGTCTGCGGAGTCGCCCCCTGTCAACGATTGCATGTACGAGTCAAGTTCCCGACGACGGCGTACAGGTTCACAGCGGGCCATCGTATCCGCCTGGCACTCGGTTCGTCGTACTGGCCATTGATTTGGCCGCCTGACCTTCCGGCGCGGTCGATAATCTCGTCTCGTGGTGCCAAGCTGAACCTTCCGCTTCAACCGGAAAATTCACGCCCACTGAACAGGCAATATCCACCCGCCATGGACATTGCCGCTGGGAAGGGATTGCGGATCAGGTCCGAAGGCCAGCTACAACGGCGCCTGTCGGACGATTCAGGTGCATGATTGCGCAATGGCTGGCATCAAACGGCAGTTAAGATTGAATTCAATGACATCGACGTCGACGTCGCGTTCGCCTTAGAGACGGTTGCGGAATTCGGTTACAGTGCCGGCGAGGCGAGGCGGGCCACGTGTTCGATCGAGCACAAGATCGAGATCAAGCGCCCCGACGTTCTTGCCTGTTGCCGAATGCTTGCCAGACGGCAGGACGCCAATGTTGACTTTGGTTCAGTTGCAGGTCCGTGACACGGCTGGGCGATATGCCGATGGCGCCCCAAGGCCCCGCGCAGAGGATCTCGATCGCGCGGGCGAGTTCCCTGAAGAACTGTACGGGGAGATGGCGGGACTGGGACTGTTCGAAATCGGGTTTCCGGAGCCCATGGATGGTCCCGGTTTCGATACGGTGACCAACGCCCTGGTCATGTAAGAGCTGTCCCGGGGATTTGCGTCGGTAGCCGGCCAGCGCGGATTGATCGAACTGTTCTCGACATTGCTCGTGCGCCACGGATCCGGCGAACAGCGTGCTCGATGGTTACCGGGCATTCACGGGGCCGAGATCAAGGTCGTCGCCTAGTGCATCACCGAATCCGTGGCCAGCATGGACGTTTCGGGCATTTGGGGCAACCGCAACCCGCGATGGAGCCGGCTTGCGATTGAACGGTAGCAAGATCTGGATACACAATACCCCCGTCGCCGTTCTGGGCAATGTCCTTGTGCGCACGATGAGAACGCTGGCGCTAGAAACATGTCGAACATGGTCGGCGACCTCCATTCCGACCGTGTCGGCCGAGGGCCGAAAGAACGAAAAGTGGGTCAGCGTGCCAGCTTGATCGGGTCTTTGACATTTGACGATGTCCCGTTGCCGGGAGATGCATTGCTCGGCGAAAAACCCCGGGGCTTTCACATCATGATGAGCGTTCTAGTCAAGGGCCGCGTGGGGATCGGCGCCCTTTCGGTCGGAATCGCGCAGGCGGACCCTGCCCATGGTCCAAATAACTCCTAGACAATCTGTTTCCGGGCGGCTATGCTGCTGCGGCGATGACCGAATCACTTTCCATTCCCGCCGTGCTGAAATCGGAAGCCGGGCGGACCTTCCTGGCCGGCCTTCCGCCGCCTGACCGGTTTCCGGGGCGGATGTCGGTGGCCCGTGCGGTCTGCGCGGGTCTCGGCTTCGTCGATGCCCGGGGACGGCTGCGGGTGTCGAGCTGCATTGCGGCCCTGGTCGCCCTCGAGGCGGAGGGGGGATTCCGTCTTCCTGGCGAAGGTCCCGGCAAGGGCGTGGCGCGGATGCCGAGGATGCCGTCCGCGCCGGTGGTGGAACCGGTCGGCGTGCCGTCGCGGGCGGGCGAGGTCCGCGGGCTGGCGGTGAGGCCTGTCGACGGGGACGCGGAGCGGCAGCTTCTGGCGCGGATGCTTGCCGACGAGCATCCGCTTGGTGCCGCGCAGCACGCTGGCCGTCAGCTGCGCTATCTTGTTGCCTCGGATCATGGCTGGCTCGGCGGCTTCGTGTTTGCCAGTCCGGCGCCGAAGTTGTCTGCCCGGGACCGCTGGATCGGCTGGGACGCGGCCGGGCGGCAAGCGGGACTTGACCGGGTTCTCGGCATGTCGCGGTTTCTGGTCCGGCGGAGCGTTTGCTGCAGGAACCTGGCCTCGAAGGTGCTTGCGCTGTGCCTGCGGCGTCTTGGCGCGGACTTTCTCGAACGCTACGGCATTTCCCCGCTTCTGGTGGAAACCTTCGTCGGGGAGGGCTACACGGGCAGCAGCCTGAGCGCGGCCGGCTGGACCTGGGTGGGCGAGAGTGCCGGACGCGGACGTCGGGCGCCGACGGGCGGACGGGTTCCGGCCAAGGCGGTGTGGCTGCGCCCGTTGACGGCTGGCTGGCGCCGCGAGATCGGCGGCCTGGGCGAGCCTCCGGCACTGCTGCCGCGTCCGCGGTTCGTTCTGGGTCCGGGGGACGGTCTCGACCGGGACTGCTGGGCCGCGAACGAGTTCGGCGGGGCTGCGCTGCACGGCAAGCTGCGCGCCCGGCTCGTGGCGAGCGCCGGGGTCCAGGCGACGGCGCCGGCAAAGACGTTCTTCACGGCGGCCTGCGGCGATCAGGCCATGGTGCGCGGGTATTACAGGATGATCGGGAAAGCGGATTACGAGCATGTCGGCCTGACCCCGGAGGGGATTCTTGCCGGCCACAGGGAGCGGACGGTACGGCGCATGCGCGGCGCCGGAACGGTGCTGCTGATCCAGGACGGCACGGACCTCAACTTCGCGACCCATCACGGCTGCGACGGTCTGGGCGTGATCTCGAAGAACAGCCGCAAGGGCACGGGCACCCTCGGCATCCACATGCACAGCACTTTCGCCGTCACCGAGCAGGGCATTCCTCTCGGGGTTCCGTGCATCGAGTTCGACTGCCCGGAGGGCGGCGGCGAGGGCGACAAGCCGCCCGAGGCGCGCAAGTCGGCGCGCTGGCTCCGGGGATGGCGCGACAGTTCGGTTCTTGCACGGGAGGCCAACGCCATGGGGACACCGGCCGGCGGGGTCGGGGTCGTATCGGTGATGGACCGTGAGGGGGACATCGCGGCGCTGTTCGTCGAGCAGCGTGACAGGGGCGGCGCCGATCTTCTTGTCCGGGCGAAGACCGACCGGGTCCTGACGGACGGGGCGAAGCTGTTCGCACGGATGCGGACGTCTGCTTCACCTGTGCACCACGAGGTCCGCATCGACCGGGCTTCGGCGCGGCGCGGCGCCCGCGGACAGAAGGCCTTTGCCGGACGCGAGGCGCGGCGCGCCGCCGTCGAACTGCGCTGGTCGGAGATCTCCGTTCCGGTGCCTTCGAGGGAGCGCAGGCGCCTTGGCTCCGAACCCGTCCGGCTGACGGTGGTGCATGCCTTCGAACCCGCGCCGCCGTCGGGCGCGGAGGCCCTCGAATGGCTGCTGCTGACGACGCTGCCGGTCGGGAGCGCGGAGGAGGCCCGCCGGGTCCTGGACCTGTACGGGCTGAGGTGGCGCATCGAGGACTGGCACCGGATCCTGAAATCGGGCTGCGAGATCGAGAAATCGGGCTACCGCACCGCCGCACGGATGAAGGCGGCCGTGACCATCAACGCGGTGATCGCCTGGCGCCTGGCAACACTGACGCTCATGGGCCGCGACACCCCGGAACTGCCCGCCCACAAGATGTTCGCGGCCTCGGAGATCGCCATGCTGCTCGACTTCGCCATCGCCGGCAACTTCCCGGTTCCGGGCCGGGAGAGGCCCGGGGACCCGGTGAACCTCGAGGCGGTGTCGCTCGGACAGGCCCTGCTGCTCGTCGCCCGGCTCGGCGGCTACCTCAACCGGCGGAACGACGGCCCGCCGGGCCACCAGACCGTCTGGGAGGGCTACACCCGGCTCGTCACCGGTGCCCTGACCATCGAACGGATCGAGGAGAACGGCGAAGCGAGCGCACTGCATCCCTACCTCGCACGGAACAGGTCGAAATAGCCAACCGGCCCGCTGAATGTCGGAAATGTCGCGCCAGTCCGTTCCACGCTTGCAGTCATGTCGACCCCGAGAACCGCTATTGTCTAGTAGATGAATGGACCATGGGTAGGGCGGACCTGGAGGCGAGTGTCGCCTGCGCCGGCAAGCGCAAACAGTTCGGCAAGGAAAATTGCCCGGTTCCGGGGCATGCAATGGATTCTCGCCGACATGGCGAAGGAATTCGCCGCGTCAAGGCTCCCGGCTCTTGACGCCGCAGGAAAACTGGAACGCGGGGAATACGCGACGATGTCGTGCTCGATGGCCGAGTGCTTCGCCGCGGGTGCGGCGGTTGCGCGCACGGAGGACCCGGTTCAGGTATTCGCAGGATCAGGTTACATTCGTGGCTTCAAGGTAGAGCGCTTTTACAGGGACGCCAAGATTTGCCAGATCTACCAGGGAACCTACCGGATCCAGCAAATGATCCTTGCACGGGAACTCATCAAAATCGGAAGAGGTGGTGACGTACGGGGCCGCACTCGTGATGGGCTCAACGCGCGTCGGTCACTGGCGGACAATAACATTGCCCAGCGGAAAACCCGAAATTCCGCACCGCAGATAAAGAACAGTGAATCAGAGATCCGCGATCCCGCGAAAACCAGAACGAAAATTCCGAACGACTAACAAAATGCCATTGGGTCGAGCACGGCCGGAGCGGCTACGGCCCGGCGCGGATCAGGGCAACCTCGTCTTCCTTGCCCAGTTCCCCCGCGATCGCGCGGTAGAGGACCTTCCAGTCCGGGAAGGCGAATGTCCTGACCAGTTCCCGAAGCCTTTCCTGAGGTAGAGGTTGCGCCCCCGGTGTTCGCGTTCATTCCGGAACACCTGGCAGCAGTGCTGCTGCACCTGGTCGATCTGGAAGGCGAGCATGGCGAGCGGCGCGAAGACGTCCGCCAGCCGGTTGTTGCCGTTCCCGAAATCGTGCTCGAACCTGTATGCGTCCCGCGCCTTCGGTGTCTGGAACGTCTCGTTCTCGATGGCCCATCTGCGGCAGGCGGCGCACATGACGGGCATCACCGTGTCCCGGTCGAGCGGGAGGTCGGTGACCCACGAGAACCTTTTCCCGTTTTCGTTCGTGTCGGTCTCCTCGTGGTGCAGCATGTTGATCTTCAGGTCGAAGTTCGCGCCGTTGAGCGGCAACCGGTGGTCCCATTCGAAGCGGTGCACGGTGCCGGTCTTCCTGTCGCGCCTCTCCCATGTCTGTTTCGTGTCGCTGGCCTCGAACCAGCTGAACAGCAGTTCGTGGTCGCCCGGCTTCGCGCCGAGGATGAAGCGGAAATCCTTCTCTTTCAGAAGCTTGATGTGCGGGCCGTTGGATGCCAGCGCATCCTCGACAAGGATCGCCTTCATGTGCGGATGTTCCCGGCGAAGGTCGTTCAGGAGCCGCTTCGCCGCGTTCCTCTCGCAGTCGTTCTTCCGCGCGCCGTCCTCCTTGCGGATCGGCTCCGGCGGCAGCACCTCGGCGTGGTCAGGGTGGACCACCGCCGCGTCGAGAGCCTGATGGTCGTAGGTCTTCGACCCGTCGCGGTGGTTCTTCACGCAGCAGTTCCTGCAGCTGACCTTGTGGGAGGAACGGTTGCCGGTGCCGTCGACGGAGATCAGGAGATGGCCGTCGAGCACGGTCCAGTCCTCGAGAACCTTTCCGCGCTGAAAGGCGGAATGGATCCGCGTGAAGCAGCGGCGCAAATCGCCGGGGTCCACCTCGTCAAGGCGATCCCGCATCCAGGTGTCCGATGGCGCCCGTGCCACGGCGAAAAGCGTGCGCAGGTTGCGCGCATGGGCCGGATCCCCGCCGCCGCGCACCCGCGTGTCGAACTGCAGCAGGGACGGCATCTTGAACGAGAACACCGCGAGCCCCGGTATCAGGCAGTCGGAATGGCTGATGCTGCGGGTGCGGAGCGGGTCGGGAACGCGGTCGAAACATGCGCGCACGGCGGCAAGCATGCGGGCATCGACAGATGCCTGCGGAAGGAATTTCCGGACATTTTACTGCTCGGCTTTGCCTGTTTTGACGCAGGATGCCCGGTTCTGCGCGAAAAGTCTACGAAAGAAAATCCGTGACCGTCATGCAACCAATTGATAACAAACAAAAAGAAACTCTAGCGGGAATTTCTGATCAATGGAGATCTGTCATGACCACTTCGTTTGCAGTTCGCTTTGACGCAGAATTCGAGAACGAACAGTTCGAAAAGCCGCGCGTCCGCTCTCCGTATGCGGTCCCGATCATTGACGCGTCGGCGTTTCGTGCGGCAATGCTACGCTAACATGAGGAAATAAGCCTCCTTGCCAGAACGGCGGCAGAAACGGCGCGAAGGCAGTATGTCGCGAAGCCCGTAAGGTCGGCCTTACTTCATTCTGTCGCAGGCTTCCGGCCATGAACCGCTTCCATCCCTGACACGCATAGGAACAAAAAATGACCAATGCCAGTTTCAAGATCGGTGAAAAAGTAGAACTTAATTCAGGCGTCCCGCCAATGACTGTCGATTACAATCACACGTATAGCAAGAACGTCACATGCAGGTGCGTTTGGTTTGTCGGGACGGAGCCCCACCGTGAGATGCATTTCACAGATCCGCTGCGGCGCGCGAACATTCGCCGGACCTGTTCATCGTAACTGGACCTGGTACGACGCTTGGCGGGGCGGTGGCGCAATCCAAGCCCGGGTTCCAAGACCTGCAAAGCAAAACACGACTTCTGATTTCCATGGGGGCGATGACCAAAAACCCCTCGTCACGAAAGGACATTGAGGTGACACACCAAGCCGTACTGAAAGCCGCTGAACTGGGCCCGTTGGAGACTGAAGGCGGCACGCTTGCCGTCCGCTCGCCCATCGACGGGGCGACGGTGGCCCATGTGACGAAAACGCCCGTGGCCAACATGCCTGCAATTGTCGCCCAATCGCAGGAGGCATTCAAAGCCTGGCGCACCGTGCCTGCCCCACGCCGTGGAGAGCTTGTCCGACTGCTGGGCGAGGAACTGCGCGCCGCCAAGGACGCGCTTGGTGCCGTGGTCACGCTGGAGGCGGGCAAGATCGCATCCGAAGGCCTCGGCGAAGTGCAGGAGATGATTGACATCTGCGACTTCGCGGTCGGCCTGTCGCGCCAGCTTTATGGTCTGACCATCGCGTCGGAGCGCCCTGGACACCGGATGATGGAAACCTGGCATCCGATGGGGCCGTGCGGCGTCATCACCGCATTTAATTTTCCGGTCGCTGTCTGGTCCTGGAATGCCACGCTCGCGCTTATCTGCGGCAACCCGGTGATCTGGAAGCCGTCCGAGAAAACGCCGCTGACGGCCTTGGCTTGCATGAAAATCCTCGGACGCGCGCTTGCGCGGTTCGGCGATGCCCCGGATGGGCTCGTTCAACTGGTCGTTGGCGGGCCGGAATTCGGGGAGGTTTTGGTTGGCTCGCGGGACGTGCCAATTGTCAGTGCGACAGGGTCCACGCGTATGGGCGGAATCGTCGGGCCAAAGGTTGCTGCCCGCTGGGGGCGTCCCATTCTGGAGCTTGGCGGCAACAACGCCATGATCGTCGCGCCATCCGCTGATCTGGATATGGCGGTGCGGGCCATTGTGTTCTCGGCCGTGGGCACCGCTGGGCAACGCTGCACCACGCTGCGCCGGCTGATCGTGCATAATTCGATCAGGGACGATCTGGTTGCAAAACTGGTCAAGGCCTATGCCAGCCTGCCGATCGGCGATCCCCGCGCGGAAGGCACCCTGATTGGGCCACTTATCGATCAGGAGGCCAGCGAACGGATGCAAACCGTGCTGGAGGCGGCACGATCCGAGGGCGGCGTTGTGCATGGGGGCGGTGTCGCCCATGGCGTCGAGGGCGGGGCCTATGTTGCACCCGCAATCGTCGAAATGCCGTCGCAAACCGAGACGGTCGAAACCGAAACCTTTGCGCCGATCCTTTATGTGATGGGCTACTATGACTTTGCTGAAGCGATGGCGCTGCATAACGGCGTGCCGCAGGGGCTGTCGTCGAGCATCTTCACGCTGAACATTCGCGAGGCCGAGGCGTTTCTTTCGGCGGCGGGTTCGGACTGCGGCATTGCCAACGTCAATATCGGACCGTCCGGCGCCGAAATCGGCGGTGCGTTTGGCGGAGAAAAAGAAACCGGCGGCGGGCGCGAGAGTGGTTCGGATGCCTGGAAGTCCTACATGCGGCGTCAGACGAATACGATCAACTACTCCGCCGATCTCCCGCTAGCTCAGGGTGTGAAGTTCGACATCTGAACACAGGCCTGGATTGACAGGCAGGTTTTCCGGGTGAGCGACGCCATTCGTCCTCGTCGGCATCAGGCCGGAAATCGGCAGCAGGCGCGAGCTGCCTCATCCATGCCGCCAACGGTGCGTAATACCGCTGTCCTGCGAGCGGCGCGGGTAATCCAGTCGGCAAGGTCCTGCGTTCCGCGAGTGGTGGCAGCACTTGGGGAGAGCGCCATCATATAGCTCATCATCGTTGGCCGTTCCGGCCCGATCTGGCGAAGGCGTGCTTGCCGCCGGTCATCCAGCACCAGTAGCCTTGGCAGAACCGCAAGCCCCGCCCCGTTTTCGACCGCCGCCAGCAAAGTTGCGCAATGGTCGTGGCGGGTGCCGAAGGGTGGATTGGTCGCGCTGTCCAGCCAGTCGTCCCAGGCATCGTTCTGCGAGGACAAGCGCAGCAACGGTCCCGTCCTTAGCAGTTCCGCATCCGAACGCCCGGCGGCGGCCTGCTTGCTGACCACCGCAACCAAGGAGCTGTGAAACAGCAGCGTTTCTCCGGTATGCGCGGTCTCTGGCTGGGCTTCGCGGATATGGATGTCCGCCTCTACCAGCGATGGTGTTTCGGTCTCGGCGGTTTGAAGGTTGATCTCGACTTCGGGGCAATGCCGCCGAAACTCTTCCAGCACCGGAAGAAGCCAGCCCAGGGTTAGCGCCGCATCGGCCTTGACGGTAACGGTGCGGTGTTGGCTGGCCTCGGCGAGAAGATCACGTGTGGTGCAGTCGATCTGAGTCAGGATACTCTGAACCTGCGGCAGGAAAATGCGCCCAAGACGGGTCAGCTGTGCCTGATGGCCCCCGCGCGACATCAGGACAACGTTCAGCTGATTCTCCAGCTTGCGCACCCGCTTCGTCACCGCCCCTTGCGACAGCGACAATTCCTCCGCAGCGCGCGAAAAACTCAGATGCCGGGCCGTCGCCTCGAAGGCGATCAGTCCGGAGATTTGAGGGATCGAACGGCGCGGCAGGTGCATTTCAGAACCTTCCTCGGGGCGGCGTCAACTGGAGCAGGAGGTGGAAAACGTCCGCCCAAGGTGGCGATCCATCAGATACTTCGCGGCGTAGTAATCCATGTGACTGCCCCCGCCGTTCTTGAGCATTGTGATCTCATCCGCCGATTGGCGCCCCGAACGCCTGCCCTGCACCAGTTCGAAATAGTCGGCCTTCACATCATCCATCGTGATAACGCCGCGTTTGAGCGGACCCAGAAACTCGCCTGACCTTTCGGTTGTCTGGCGGTGATCGACAAAAATCGTCGCGCGGCGCAGAACATCGTCATCGGCCTCGCGCATCTGCGGCGTGAAGGACCCGATCAGATCAACATGCGCCCCGGGTCTAAGAAGCGCGCCCTTAAGGTGCGGGGTGGACGCCATTGTGGCACTGGTGATGATATCGGCCTCGGCCACGGCTGTGTCCAGATCGTCCATCACCGCGATCTCGATTCCCTCCGTCGCCAGCTTTTCGGACATCGCTTCGGCATTGGCGCGGGTGCGGTTCCAGACCCTCAGCCGTTTAAGGTTAGGGCGCACCGTCAGATGCGCTTTGACCAGATATGGCGCCAGTCCACCTGCGCCGATGATCAGAAACTCCTCCGCATCCTCGCGAGAGAGCAGCTTGGAGCCAAGCGCGCTGTCGCAGGACGTTTTTTTGAAGATCATCGCCTCGCCCTCGATGGCGGCTTGCGGGATACCGGTTTTCCCATCGACGAACATGTAGGTCGAGTTCACCGTGGGCGTGCCATGCCGCGCCTTGTTGTTGGGGAACGACGTGACGAGCTTGACCAGTATCCCTTCTCGTGGCTGCCACGCGGGCAGAATGATCAGCGCGTCGGCGGGACCGTCGGTATTTGGCACTTCATAGATCGTTCGGTCGTTCTTTTCCGGCATGCCGTGGCGATGGGCGGTTTCAAACGCGGCGATCAGGCCCGCAAAGTCGGCCAGTTCATGCACGCGGTCGGCGTCGATTACTTCCATGTGGCGTCTCCGTTCATGGGATGTCTGAGGTCTCGGGCATCACCACCGCGCCAGACAGGGCGCAATGGCCGGTGATCTTAGCGTCGGGTGCGGAGTTGCCGCGGGTTTCAATCTGGATCACCTCGTCATTTGCCAGCCCCAGCGACAAATGCGTGCGGTTGCCCAGATACATCCGGTCGCTCAGTTGCCCTTCGATGCGCAGGTCGCGGTTTGCATCTCCGGAGCCCGCGCTGATCTCGTCGGAACGGATGAAGATTGTGGCGTCCTCGCCTTCGGCCGGGTGGCTGTGGCTGGTGATCTGGCTTTGGGGCAGGGTCCAGTCCTGCCCGAGAAGGTGCAATGTGATCGTGTCCCCGCCGATGTGCAGCACAGGCGAGGTGAGAAGATTTGCCGCCCCCACGAACCGCGCTGCGAAGATCGTGGCGGGGCGCAGGTAGATCTCATCCGGCGGATCGATCTGTTCGATACGGCCCGCATTCATCACAGGGACCTGATCAGATATCGACATCGCCTCTTCCTGATCATGGGTAACAAAAACAAAGGTCTTGCCGGTCGACCGCTGGATGCTCTTTAGTTCCTGCTTCATCTGCCTCCGCAGGCTAAGATCCAGCGCGCCCAGCGGTTCGTCCAGCAGCAGCGCATCGGGATCGGGCGCCAGCGCGCGTGCCAAGGCAACCCGCTGACGCTGTCCGCCTGAGAGCTCGTCGGGAAAGCGGACCAATCGCCGATCCAACCCACCGTGCAATGGATAACTTCACATAATATGGTCCTAAAAGGAGGTTCAGAACACTTTAAAAGCTCTCATCAACAACATAAGCTTAATTCATGGTTATGCGGCGCCATATGCCCTCGGCGCGGTCGCTTCTGGTTTTCGAGGCCGCCGCGCGGTTGGGCAATTTCTCGCAGGCCGCGGAAGAGCTGAATGTGACGCAGCCCGCGGTCAGCCATGCAGTGTCGACGCTGGAAAAGTACCTTGAGCAGAAACTTTTCGTGCGCACTGGGCCTAAACTGACCCTGACGGAAAATGGCGAGCGGCTAAGCCAAGCGACCTCGCGCGCATTTGACGACATCGAAGGGGTAATCAACGAGATCAGAAACCCGCAAGAGGACCGCGAGATCGTTATGCTGTCACTCTCGACCGGGCTGGTGACCCACTGGCTGCTGCCCCGTTATGACCGCTTCCGAAACGAGTTTCCGCAACTTGATCTGCAGTTCCAGTTGCTGCCGGGCAGCGTTGGCGGACCGCTCAACAGTTGCGATCTGGGCCTGCGTGCGGCGGCGGGCAAGGACCGGTTCCAGATCAGCGGTTGGTTCGCCCCCGAACGGGTGCTGGCGGTCGGTACGCCGGGATACCTGCGGGACCACGGGCCATTGCAGGCTACTGATGCACGCCATACGCTGATCAGCCTGCGACGGGTGATCTATGGTTGGCCGGAATTCCTGGCCTCGGTCGGGCAGGGCGATCTTGGCCCGTTCAAGCATTTGTCCTTTCCCGATTATGCCGTGGTGCTGCAGGCGGCCATCGGAGGGCAGGGGCTGGCCTTAGGCTGGACCTCGGTCGTCTCGCGGCTGATCATCGACGAATCGCTGGTTCCGGCGATCGACGCGGTTATCGAATCCGACCGCAGTTATCACCTCGTGACCTCGGGCCAGCGTGCCATCCGTCCCAGTGTAGTGGCCGTGCGTGACTGGCTGATTGCCGAGATGGAGGACGAGGAACGCCGTATGCAGGAAATGTTTCGCGACGTTTCGCATTTCCATATGACCTATTCCTGATGCGACGGCCCTTCGGACAAATAGTGCTTTGCCAAGCGCTTGGCCGCCGTGGATCATGAGCGGGGCGGACAGGACGGGAATGAGGGTCAGATGAAAACAGTCGCGGCGAACATATTCGTGGTGCCGGTGGGCAACCGGACAGGCGTCATCCTCGAGCTAGAAACCGACCAAGGGATCAGCGGGCTGGGCGAAGCCGGGATCGCTTACGGGATGGGAACCGAAGCCACCGCAGCCATGGTCGCGCAGTTGGTGCAATCCGTCGTACTCGGCCAGGACCCCGGACCGATCGAGCTGATCTGGAGCAATCTATATGAGCGTGGCTACTGGACGAAGGGCGGAGGCGCGATCACGTCTGCCGCGATGAGCGCGATAGAAATCGCGTTGTGGGATATCAAGGGCAAGGCGCTTGGGGTGCCGGTCTACAGTCTTCTCGGTGGGCCGTTCCGGGACAAGATCGATACTTATGCGAATGGATGGTGGATGGGCTGCGAAACCGCGCAGGACTTTGCGGAGGCCGGGCAGCGGGCGGTCGAGGCGGGCGCACGTGGGCTCAAATTCTATCCGCTGGGCCTGATGGACCCGGAGACCGTGATCCGCCACCCCACAAGGCGGCGGGTCGATCCCGGCCTGCTTGAACTCGCGGTTGGCCGGGTCAGGGAGCTGCGCGCCGCCGTCGGACCAGCGGTCGACATTCTGCTGGACCTTGGCGGTGGTTTGCACGCCGATCAGATGCGCCCGCTGCTGCGGCGGCTGGCCCATTTTGATGTCGGTTTTGCCGAAGAACCGATGGACCCCGGAGCGCCGGATGCTCTGCGCAACCTTGATCGGCCCATACCCTGCGCGGCCGGGGAACGTGTCTATATGCGATACGGATTTCATCGCCTGCTGGGTACTGGGGCGGTCGATATTCTGCAACCCGACATCTGCAATGTAGGCGGCCTGGCCGAGGCCCGTCGGATCGCCGCGATGGGAGAGGTTCACAACACCAGCGTGTCGCCGCATAACTATGGCACTACGCTGGCTTCGGTGATCGCCGTGCAGTTTTCGGCCTCCATCCCCAATTTCCGTTCATTGGAGATCTTCCCCGATTTCCACTTTGAGCCCGGCTATATTCCGCTGATTGATCACCCGGTCGAGCAGACGCTGGACCAGGGCCGTCTTCCACTGCCGCAGGGTGCGGGGCTGGGCGTGTCGCTGCGCCGCTCGGACGTTGAAGGCCGGTTGTGGCGCCGGATTGAGGCGGCGGGCTGATCCAACCGCACAATCGGTCATCTAGCTATTCCAAAAAGTAATTGGGTCGGCCATCGTGCAACACTAACATTCGGTCAACGGGCAGTGTGAATGCGCTGGGCGTCCGCCCGACCATGTGGCCCCTGCGCGAACAGGACGTGTTCAGTGGGGGAAATGACATGAATAAGCTATGGAAAGCCAGCGCCTTGCTGGCCGGGGCCATGTTTGTCGCGGTGCCCGTCACAACAACGACGGCGGACGAAATCGACTTCATGGTCATCGACTATGACGCGCCGGGCATGGGCGAATGGTGGCACCTGCTGGTGGACACCTACAAAAGCAACAGTGGCCATACAGTTGTGCCGCGCAACACGCCGGCGAGCGAGTACTAATCGCAGCTCACAATTCAGGCCGACAGCGGCGCGGGTGCGGACGTCGTCATCGTCAACCCCAACAACCTGGGCGAGATGCTGGCGGGTAAGCTGGTCATGCCTTTGACAGATAAGATCAAAGCCGCAGGACTTGAGGATATGATCGTCGAGGGCGGCTTTGACGCGCTCAGCAAGGATGGCGAGATCTATGCGCTGCCCATTACCGGGCGCACGCTGGAACTCATCTATAACGCCTGCTACTTCGAAGAGGCCGGGCTTTCCGGACCGCCGGCCACGCCGGAGGAATTCCTCGACCACGCCCGAATGCTGGTCGTGCGCGATGACGGGGGCCGTGTGACGCGCTACGGCGCGAATATGGTCAACGCGAACGAGGATCCGACCTATGAGATGCTGCTGATGTGGAGCATTGCGAATGGCGGTTCCTACGCGGACGAAGACGGCAACTTCACGGTCAATTCGCAGCCTGTGGTGGATGCGCTGAACTTCATGAAGACGCTCTACTCCGAAGGACTGGTGCCGCAGGGAATGACCGAAACCGATCAGCGCGCACTGTTTGCAACCGGCGGATCGGCCATGACCATCGACGGCCAGTGGCAGTTCCCGTTCATCCGCAAGAACAACCCGGATGACTTCGACTGCTATAAGTCCGCCCAGCATCCGTGGGACGGCCCGGGCCCCGGGGGCATCAACATGGCGCTGGCTGTCAGTGCCGACAGCGACAACCTGGATGCGGCCTTCGAGTTTTTCAAGACCGCAGCCAGTTCGGAGTTGCAATCGCAGTTTGCGAACCACAGTCCCTACATACCTTACGGCAAGAACGCGCTGACCGAAGAGCAGATCGCCCAGCAACCCTATCTGAAGCCTTATATCGCCAGCTCGGGTGGGGCGCATCCGGTGGCGATTCCGGGCCACGCAGATGAGTTCAACCTGATCTGGCCGATCTTGGTGGATGCCGTTTTGCGAACGCTGCGCAACGATGTTCCGGCGCAGAAGTCGCTCGATCAGGCGCAGGCCGAACTGGAAGCGTGCTGCGCGAACTGACGGGCTGTCTGTGCCAACATGACACGGTAACGCGCCGCCGCCGCCGCCGAAGGCAGGGGCGGTTGGCGCGTTGGCTGACCGAAGAGGGCGGCTTTGTCCTCGTTATGCTGCTGCCCTCACTCCTGATACTGGGGCTGGTCATCGGCGTGCCGATCCTGCGAGCCGTGGCTTTGAGCTTTGATTCTATCAACCATCGCCGCCCGGCAGCGTTCGGCACCTACGGGTTTCACAATTACGCCCGCCTATTAACCGATCCCGACACGTGGCGCGCGGTGCTGTTGTCGACGCTCTATATGACAGGCACCGCCATCGGCTCGATCTTACTGGCGCTGACGGCGGCGCTTCTGACCCGCCGCATTGTGCGGTTTCGCTCGCTGGCCCGCCTGATCTTTCTGCTCCCCTGGACCATGCCCGCAGTCGTCACCGCGCTGGTCTGGGGCGTGATGTATGAAGGGAATTTTGGCGTCATAAACCGCATCTTGGATTTCCTTCCCTTTGTCGATGGGCGCAACTGGCTGATCGACGGCAGCACCGCCCTGCCTGCGTTGATCGTCGCGCAGGTCTGGAACGAGTTTTCGGTGGCCTATATCTTTTTCCTCGCGGGTCTCGCCGTAATACCGGATGAACTCTACGAAGCCGCCCGCATTGACCGCGCCAGCGCCCTTCAGCAGTTCCGCTTTATCACCCTGCCGCGGCTCCGCTATATCCTCGCTGTGATCGTCATTCTGCTGATGATCATGGGGTTAAAGTCCTTTCCCATCATCTTCATTCTCACCGGCGGCGGCCCGTCGGGTGCAACCGAGACTCTGACGGTGATGACCTATAACACCGCGTTCGGGCAACTCGATTTCTCTTTCGCCGCCACGCTGGGCTTGCCTGCGCTGTTGATCTCGCTTGTGATGTCGGTGGCTTATATGCGCCTGATGAACAGGACCGAGCGCGACCGGGGAACGCCTGACTGATGTTCGCGCCCCGGTTCCGCCACCGTCTCAAGAGCACCGCAGGCAACATCGCCCGTGCGGCAGCCATCGTGTCCTTAGGCTGCATCGTGCTGTTTCCGATCTACTGGATGCTTGTCATCGCTCTGACCCCCACGGGTTTCAGCCGCGCCATTATTGGACTGGTGCCGGAACGTTTTGCGTTCGAGAACTTCGTCACCCTTTTCGCCGAACGCCCCATGGGCCGGTGGATCGGCAACTCGATCATCGTCGCGACACTCTCATCCTCACTGTCGGTCCTTTTCGGTGCATCCTGCGGTTATGTCCTCAGCCGGTTGCGGTTCCGGGGTGCGGGGTTGCTAATGCTGACTGTGCTAGCAACGCAGATGATCCCGGCCACCAGCATCGTCGTGCCGCTCTATATGCTCTATCGCCAACTGGGGCTTCTGGACACGATGCAGGGGATGTGGCGATGGGCCATGTCTCCCTCGTTGCGTCGCTAGCAATCTGGATGAGCAAAGGCTTCTTTGACACCATCCCTCCCGATCTGGAAGGCGCGGCGCGGATCGACGGCTGCTCGCGTCTTGGAGCGTTCTGGCGGGTCGCGCTGCCTTTGGCGCGGCCGGGGATGGCGGCGATCTTCATCTATGGATTCGTGACAAGCTGGCACGATTTCCTCTTCGCCAAGACACTCATCAACTCCGACAAGCTGTGGACTGCGGCAACCGGCATCTCTTCCTTCCGGGGGGAGTATTTCACGCTGCACGAATTGCAAATGGCCGCCGCGCTGGTTTTTGCCCTGCCGGTGGTTGTGGTGTTCCTGACAATGCAGCGGCAGATCATCTCGGGCGCGCTTGGAGGCGGGGTGAAGTAAGATGGGCCAGATCTCGTTTCAGAACATCACCAAGTCCTTCGGCGCCGTCGCCGCCATCCGCGATGTCTCGATCGACATTGCCGAAGGCGAGTTCGTTGTCTTTGTCGGCCCCTCGGGCTGTGGCAAGTCCACCCTGCTGCGGATGTTGGCCGGGTTGGAGACGGTCACTTCCGGCGAGATTTCCATCGGCGGCCAAACTGTGACGGACCTGCCCCCGAAGGACCGCGATATCGCGATGGTATTTCAGAATTACGCGCTTTATCCGCATATGTCGGTGGCCGAAAACATCGGCTTTCCGCTGCGCATTGAGCGGCTATCCAAGACCGAACAGCAGACCCGCGTGGCAAGGACGGCGGCCCTTCTCGGGTTGGAGGACCTGCTTGATCGGCATCCGCGCGAACTCTCGGACGGCCAACGCCAGCGGGTCGCCATGGGCCGGGCCATCGTACGTCACCCGCAGGCGTTTCTATTTGACGAGCCGCTGTCGAACCTCGACGCCGCGCTTCGGGTGCAGATGCGCAAGGAGATCAAGCTGCTTCATGCCCGTCTGAACGCCACGATGATCTATGTCATCCATGACCAGATTGAGGCGATGACCATGGCCGACAAGATCGCTGTGCTGCGTGATGGACGGGTCGAACAGATCGCTCGGCCCCTCGAAATCTATAACCGCCCGGCCAACAGTTTTGTCGCCAGCTTCATCGGCTCGCCACCCATAAATCTGATCGACTGTATGGTGCGGGACGGCAGGCTGGTCACGCGGAAGGGTGGGGTTGCGTTGACGCCTCTGCCGCCCGAAAGCGCGGCCGAAGAGGACCGGTTGACCCTCGGCATCCGGACTGAGGACCTGGTGTTGAGGGCTAAGACGGATGCGGAACTGATCGGGCAAGTCAGCTATCTAGAAGCTACCGGTCAGGTCACCGTGGTTTCGGTCGAACTGAACCCGGATGTAGTTGGCGCCCCCGCGCTGAAAGGTCCGCACCTTCATCAGACGGGAGAGTTGAGAGGTTCCGCGCGGCCGAACAGTACTACTCGATCATCGACGTGACTTCGTCGAATGCCACCGCGGTCGCCGCTCACCGGGCGGAACACGCAGCATCGAAAGCGGCAGCCGCAGCGATTTTGAGGACGTTTGCCGACAGGCTCGGGCGGGAAATGCCGCGGTGTTGGACGTTCAGCCGGGCATCATCGAGACCGGCATGGCGACGCCTTCCATTGCCAGCTATGCCCGGCGCATGAAAGACGGGCTGACGCTGTTCCCGCGGGTCGGAATTCGGAGGATGTCGGTCAGATCATGAGTACCCCTGCAAAGGGTCAGTTGCCGAATATGACCGGACAGGTGATTTCGGCCGACGGCGGCCTCATGGTTCAGAAGTTCTGCTACGGATTGATCACGGTTTGCTCATGGTGCACCCATTATAACCAGGCTTCCCGACAGTTCGGGCCGCATGCATGACCACGTCCTCACGGGAACGCCCCCTGAGCCGGTTCTTTTGCCATCCGGTTCGTCAGAACCGTTTTCGCCACCGCCCATTGTGTCGCCGATCCCTTTTCGGACAGGGATCTGTCCCGGGCCGCCCGCCACCGACAGGGAAACGCCGCCCGCATTCAGGCGGCATCTTGCGAACCTGGGACTCGGAAACGCGGAGGCCACGGACGCTGCCCAAAGGGGCATGGCCTGAATTGGGACGCTGCATTCGAGCTCATCAGCCGGACGCGGAAAGAGTTTCCGGATGCACTGGTGTTCAACGGGGCCGGGACAGGCCATCCGGGGATCGGTGCGGCCCGAACGCTCGATGACATCATGCGCGCTTGCATGCTTCAGATCGAGACCATCCAGAGGATTGTCGGCTGGATCATCCTGATGGCCAGCCGCGAAATCTGCAGAACTGCCGGCGAACCGGAAGATTACGAACATGTTCCTGATCGTATCCTTCCCACCTGTGATCGGCCCGTGATCCTTCATTGGCTGGGTGAAATGTCCGGTCCCCAGCTGAGGGGATACTGAAGTTCGGAGAGCTTTGAAGAATCGTTGGACTGCGCATTGGGGATCATCGACAGGAACAGAACGTGGGTTGACGGGATCAAGATTTCCCTTCTCGACAAGAACAGGGAAATCGTCATGCGGCGAAGGCTGCCTTCGTCCGTCCGCATGTACACGGGCGACGACTTCAACTACCCTGAGCTGATCGCGGGCGACGATCGCGGGTATTCCCACGCACTCCTCGGCGCATTCGATCCGCTTGCGCCCGCCGCGGCGCTGGCGGTAAGCAGGCTGGCATCCTGGAAACCTCGACAGGTTCCACCCCGGATGCTCGATCCGACGGTTCCCCTGTCCCGATTGATCTTTCGGACGCCGACCAGGTACAACAAGACAGGTGTTGTCTTCCGCGCCTGGTTGAACGGATTCCGGGGCCATTTCATCATGCCCGGAGGCGGGTAGTCGATGCGACCCCTGCCATATTTTTCTGGTATTTTCAGGCTCGCCGATACGTGCGGGCTTCTAAGGGACCCGGAACTGGCAACGAGGAGAATGGACAGGCTGCTCGCACTTTACGGCCTGCCCCTGATGCGGGAATTCTCGCACGACATATCTGCTCTCGCCTTGAATACGGCGACGCTCGGACACAATCTTGGCGGCCATGGCGCGGGATGGGCCCGAACGGATCATCGACTACAACACGAGGCGGGGCATTGGCGGGGTCGTCTTCCGGCGCCGGGAAATCGGCTCACGATCACGCGAAATCGGCGAACATGTGCGTGCCGCCGGAGTGGCTGTTGCGGGGCTGTGCCGCACTCCGTTACTGGTTGGACCTGGTGCCGGGTCCGACGATGAAGTCAGAGCATCGATCGACATGGCGGCGGGCCTTGAAGCCAAGGTCCTGACGTTGTCATGGGCGGCACCGAGACGGGATCGAAAGGTTAGAGGGACAGCCGGGTGCGGCTCGCGGAAGAGTTCGCGGTCGCATCCGAGTACGCCGGGACGTTGGATGACCGCCTGGCGCTGGAACCATTGAACCCGATTTTCGGCGGCAATCGCACTGTCCCGATGACATGTCTCGATGCAGTTCATGTCTGCGAGGCTGTCAATGCCCTTAATCTCGGCATTGCGGTCGACGTTTATCAGGTCTGGTGGGACAGCTTGCTGGACAGTTCGCTCGCCCGCGCGGGACGTGACCGGATCCTCGGGTTCCACTTGTGCGATTGGCTTGCGAACACGCGGCACATGTTGCTTGATCGGGGCATGATGGGAGACGGCGTCGCTGATCTGAAGTCACTGCGCCAGAGTGTGGAAGACGCCGGATACGGCTGCTGCTGCTAAGTCGAGATGTTTTCTGCGAACGACTGGTGGCAACGCGACCCCGACGAAGTGCTGGATGTCGTCGTCGAGCGGTTCCGGTCGGTCTGCCGAGACCGGCCGGTAGGCGGATGTCTTCCCCGGGGATCCGGAACTGCCGCCTTGTCGCCGTGTCCCTATGCCTGATTCCCGGCTGGCCGCGGTGAAGCAGGCGTTCGCGGACCGGTCCGGTACGCGATCAAGGGCAGGGGCGGCAAGCAAATGCGCCGATTTGTCTTGACGAGACGCGAAGCAGTGTGATTCCCGAACGATCTCCTATATTCGGGGAATACCGGCAATTCGGGAGGAGCAGGTCTACTCACCACGATTCAGAGGGGAATACGGCGACCATGACAATCCACGAACGACTACGTCCATTCAATACGCGGGACACCTATCCCGAGCAGCGCCTCGACAACGATCTTTGCCAGGCGGTCAAGGCGCGCGGGACGATCATCTTTGTCAGGGGACAGGTCTCGCAGGACCTGGAAACAAGGGAGTCGCTTCACCCGGGTGATCCGGGGCGGCAAGCCGGAATGGCAATGGGCAACATCAGGTTGCTGCTCGAAGAAGCCGGCGGATCAATGGAACATCTTTGCAGGGTCGTCATTTACCTGACGGACATCCGCCACAGGGAAGCAGCCTACCAGGAAATCGGCAAATGGCTGAAAGGGATTCATCCCTGTTCTACCGGAATCGTCGTCTCGGCGCTCGCGCGTCCCGAATGGCTGGTCGAGGTCGAGGCGACAGCGGTCATTCCGGACTGATGCCGGATTGTCTATCAAGGGTCGTGCGACATGGACGGTAATTGCAGGGCCGCAGGTGCCTTTAATGCCGGACCGCCTCGTACGGTCGAGACCCCATGTGCATCGCCCGGGTGGTCGGAAGACTGACCTCGCCGTGGGTTGGTACGGACGCGCCGTCGGGCCTGCTCCGATCTGGTGTGAAGCTGGAGGTTCCGGCTTCCGGGCAATTGCACGACCGAATTCAGTGAGGGACCGAGATGACGTTTTCCCTGGTTGGCAAATGCGAACGGACCGGAATGCTTGGCGCCGTCGTGACGACGTCTTCGATTTGCGTCGGTGCACGCTGCCCCCACGCAAGGCCGCGTACCGGTGCAGTCATGTCCCAGAACATAACCGATCCCGGGCTCGGGACCGCTGTTCTGGATACGCTCCAACGGGGATTGAACGCGACCGAGGCCTTGGCCGAAGTTGTCAGTGCTGCCGAAAACTCCGAGTACCGCCAACTGACGGTCGTCGCAGCCGACGGATCGACCGCACACTTCACCGGACCCCGGATCCTCGGAACCAATGCAGTCAGCAGCGGGAGCAATTGCATCGCTGCCGGAAACCTGCTCGCGCATGCCCGGGTTCCCGGCGCCATGGTCACGGCCTTTACGGGCCATTTACGTGCCCATCTCGCCGAGAGATTGCTGATTTCACTGGAAGCCGGTGTTGCCGCAGGAGGAGAAGAGGGGCCGGTTCATTCCGCCGCACTGCTTGTCGTTGACAGGACGACGTTCCCCCTTGTCGACCTCAGGGTTGATTGGGACGACCGTGATCCGGTCGGTATGCTGAGACGGTTGTGGAGTGCCTATGAACCGCAAATGGACGATTACCTGAGACGGGCGCTCGATCCGGAATCGGCGCCAAGCTACGGCGTTGCCGGGGATCCGTGACGGACATGAAAACCAGGGCCTCACGAGCCGCGACGCCGACATTCCATCGATGGGAATTGCTGATTTGGAACGAAAACCGGTGATTCCGCAGGACCTGATTGCCCGCAAACGCGACGGCAGGGAATTCACGGCCCCAGAAGTCAGGCTTGTCGTTGACGGAATTGCGTCCGGGGTTTTTTCCGATGCGCAGGTCGCCGCGCTCTCAATGGCAATATTCCTCAATGGGATGACCTTCGACGAACGCCTGGAACTGACGCTCGCGATGCGGGACAGCGGTACGGTATTCGCGTGGGACCTGGACGGTCCCGTTCTTGACAAGCACTCCACCGGTGGAATCGGGGATTGCGTTTCTCTGGTCCTCGCGCCTGCGCTGGCTGCATGCGGAGCCTATGTTCCGATGATTTCCGCGCGCGGACTTGGTCATACGGGCGGCACCGTGGACAAGCTGGAAGCAATCCCCGGCTATCAGACGGAAATAGGCCCCGAGATGTTTCGCGCGGTTGTTTCACGCGTCGGGTGTGCGGTTGTCGGGCAGACCGGAGAAATTGCGCCAGCGGACGGCAGGTTTTTCGGGATACGTAACGAAACCGCTACCGTGCCGAGCATTGACCTGATCACGTCGTCCATCCTCTCCAAGAAGCTCGCGGGCGGCATCGAAGGGCTGGTACTCGACGTCAAGGTCGGTTCGGGCGCATTCTGCCGGGACAGCAGGGAAGCGGAGGCACTGGCCGGCGAACTGGTGCGCGTGGCCCGCCGCGCGGAGTGCCCGACGGTTGCGATGTTGACGAGCATGGACCAGCCTCTTGCACCCAACGCAGGTAACGCGCTCGAGGTGAGGTCGACGCTCGATGTTCTGACCGGCACGATGAATGGGGTATCACGATTCCAGAGGCTGACGGAACGGCTGGGCGGCGAGCTGCTGGCGATCGGCAGCATTGCAAGTTCCGTCGCGGATGGGGAAAACCGAATTCGCCGCTCGATTGCATCAGGCAGTGCGGCGGAGACTTTCGGCCGCATGGTCTGCGAGTTGGGCGGTCCTCCAGACATTCTTGAACGAACACGCGATCGTCTTGGCAGATCGCCGGTTTGTATGCCGGTCCCGGCTCCGGAATCCGGTCATGTCGGATCGATCGATTGCCGCAGCCTGGGCATGGTCGTGGTTGAACTCGGAGGAGGGCGCCGGAGGGCGGGCGACCGAATTGATCATCGGGTGGGACTGGAAGGAATTTGCGAAACGGGATCGAGGGTCGAGGAAGGAGACCCCCTCGTCTGGATTCACGCGAAAACGCGGGATGACGTCGACAGGCTGCTCCCAGACGTCAAGGGCGCCTTTGCAATTGAACAGGACCGTCAGAGCACCGACAGGTTGATCCGTGGCAGGGTCGCGGAATGGCAATCCGAGCCGTGATTCGCGCGACCCGTGCTCATGTCGCTTCGAAGCCGTTCTTGTTGCGCTTGGCCGTGATCTCGTAATCGTTGAGACCCTCGAAACCGGGGACCTGCGGCCATCACCCGTTGTGCCTAGAGAGGGCCTCGAGGCAATGTTCGCTACGCTGGGGATCGCGGAATTCGACTGGCGAGCAAGATGAGTCGCTCTAGTAGTTCTCACCTGGATCCCAATGAATGACGCGACCTTCGAACCAGGTTACAAGAGCGAAACCGGCAATTGCCATCAGTGACGCGACGATGATCGTGGCGAAGAGTCGGGGCGTGTCAAACACATACATGCTCTGGAGTATCAGGTAGCCGATCCCGGAGTTTGCGCCTATCCATTCACCGACGATAGCCCCAAGAACACACATCGTGACCGAGACCTTGAGTGCCGCGAAAGCATATGGCAGCGCTGCATAAAACCTCACCCGGCGGAACACTTGCGTCTTCGAGGCGGACAGGACGTGCATGAGTTCAATCATCTGGGGGTTCACGGCGCGAAATCCTTGCACGGCGTTGACCAGTGTTGGAAAAAAACAGATCAGCGCCGCGATGAGCACCTTTGGCTCGATGCCATTACCAAGCATGATTTTCAGCACGGGAGCGACGGCAATGATCGGGATTGTCTTGATGAGGATGGCCACCGGGTAGAACAGATCCTCGATGATCTTGTTGTAGACAAAGGATATAGCCACGAGGATTGCGACAACGTTGCCGAGAAGGAATCCCAATGCGGCCTCGGTGATCGTGGGCACTGCGTTCTGGGCCAGGAGTATCCGATCATTGTAGAGCGCGACCAGCACGTCTGTCGGCGCCGGAACCAGATAGATCGGAACCGAAAACGCCCTGACTATTCCTTGCCAGATCAGCAAGACAATAGCCAACCCGAGGGTCGCAAAGACAAGGCTCCTGACGCCTCCCAGCAATACGGCGAGCCTTGCGCGCAAGCCATCCAGCGCAGACGCTTCTGCTGTTCCCGCCGAATCCGTGCCTGTCACGGATTCATCCTTTGTCCAGCATGGCGCGCAACTGTGCCACGTGCCGCCCGAGTTCCGGTGAATCCTTCACGGAGATCTGCCTGTCCTCGGGAAGTTCCACCGGAATCGTTCCGGCAATCCTGCTCGGTCGGCGGCTCATCACCGCGACGCGTTGCGACAGGAATGCAGCCTCCTGAAGGGAATGGGTAACGAAAACGATCGTCATGCCGGTTTCCTTCCAGATCCGCAGGATTTCAACATTGAGCGTATCGCGCACCAATTCATCCAGCGCCCCGAACGGTTCATCCATCAACAGGATCCTCGGCCGGGTCACCAAAGCCCGGGCGATGGACACCCGCTGGCGCATTCCTCCGGAGAGCTGGGACGGATAGGTGTTCTCGAACCCGTCCAGCTCCACGAGATTCAGAGCGTCGCGCGGAGACATGGCCTCGGACGGTCGCTGGATCTGCGGCCCCACCTCGAGTGGCATGCGCACATTCGCCAACACGGTCTCCCACGGCAACAGCACGGATTGCTGAAAGACCATGCTTACAGCACGTTGGCTTCTGGCATTTGCCGGCGCCACGCCCAGGACTTCCACATACCCGGTCGTCGGCGGAAGGATATCCGCGATGACGCGCAGCAGCGTCGACTTTCCACAACCGGAATGCCCGATGAGCGAAACGAACTCGCCTTCCCGCACCGTCAACGAAACTTCGCTGATCGCTTCAATGGCGCCTTCGCCCGTTCCGAAAGTCACGGAAACCCGGCTGAGATCTATCGCGACGGGCATCTCGTCAATTGTTCCTCCCTCCGGAATTTTCCGGATGGTCGGGCGGTCAAAAACTCAACGCCTGGTTGTTTCGACCGAATCGAGAATCCGGCTATCGAACACGTCCGCATGCGTCATGCTGCTATCGATTTCCCCGATTGCAATGTAGGTGTCCAGCGTCTGCTGCCAGCGATCCGACGATACGTTTCCGAATCCGAATTCCTTGGTTTCGTCCGTGTAGACATACTCCGAAATCATCACGTCGAGGGCGGCGCGTTGTTTTTCCGGGTCAAGCGCGGGCGCGTAATTTACCAGGATGTCGATCGCCTCGTCCGGATTGTCGGCGGCAAATGACCAACCTGCATCCACTCCCTCCAGGTATGCAGCCAGAAGTTCAGCCTTCTCGTCGAGCGTCGGCTTGGCTGCAATCAGGTAGTTGGACTGGAATTGCAGGCCGTTGTCCCAGATTGACTGCGCGTTGTATCCGCCAGGATTCGTGACGACAGGTTCCAGGGCGGCTGTGTTGGTCGGCCAAGCGCCGACAACATCGACTTGGTCCTGCAGCAGGGCAGGTACCTGGGCCTGGACAAAGGTAATGTCCTCTAGTTTCAGGCCATTGTAGTCAAGGATGGCGATTATCTGGGGGAGGGCACTCTGTGCTGACCCTATTCGCTTTCCTTTCCAATCCTTGATGCTCTTGATGTTCTTTTCTCCCAAGGAAAAGTATGTCAGCGGCGCTTTCTGGAAAGTGGCGGCAAAAGAGATGATCGGCAGTTCGTTATTTGCCGCATACATGATCTGCGGAGCGTAGCCGACCGCGATGTCGACGGTCCCACCCAACAGTTCCTGAATCGCGTTCGCAGTGGGCCCGCCAGGCAGCAACTCAACGTCCAGGCCGCGATCGGAGAAATACCCCTTTTCCAGCGCTACCACCTCGCCGATGCTGCCCGCATCAACCAGCCAGCTCAACTGGACGCTGAGCGGTTCAGCCTGTGCTGTGACCGATGAACCCCAAAATACCGCGGCCGTGCAGCAGGCGGTTAGCCCCGTCAGAAGTGTCCGTCTTGTATGCATTTCAAATTCCTCCCAAGTTGCTTTTTTCAATGCGACGGTAGCTTAGAATACGGACTAATGAAAGCCCTCTGAAGGGTGCTCGAAAAGCGTCAATCCTGAAAAACGCGCGTTCTTGAGTTCCCGAAAACTGTCAAGAGACTGACCGAACGTGGGTTCGGGCCGCGTGATTGGGGCCATGGGCGGGTTGGATTGCCGCGGGGCCCGGAGAAAGCCACGGGCTCTGCCCCTTGCACCGTTTCGACGCTGTCCAACGGACGATGCGGTTGTTCCTTGCGCGCGGCCAAACCTGTCCGCCGAGCGGGACTGAAGCGTACGAGCGTCAAGGGTCCGCCGAGAGCGGGATGGCCGGCGGACGTTCCCGCGCTCCCGCTTCGGGAATCATCCAGTCACGCTGGACGCCCTCCCCAGCCGTCCCTGTCCACTGGGTTCGTCAAAGAATTTTCTTCAGGTCCAGACCACATCTTTTCCCGGAATTCCCGGCGTGTTCCGCGTCGCCGGGTTCGTGGAACAGGTGTGGAAACCCTTCATCTGGTTACCGCATTCGGCATCTGATTTTCGCCTTGCATCTGCTTCGCTTACGGGAGGTCCGGAGGGTCTCCAATCCCCGTCGCAATTCATGCGTCCTCGGGAGCGATGGATATTGCACCGGAGAATGTCTCTCGCCTCCAGCGTGCGTCACATCGCATCTGCATGCAGCTGCGTGACAAAGCCGGACGGGACCCGCGTCGCGCTGTGCCGGCCCCAACCGGTTCGAAGCACGCCAATCGTTTTCCGGGATCATCAGAGACCGGGATGCCTTCGCTTGCCAATCGATCGTTCGACCGGGCAGGAGATTAGCCAACTCATCCCGGTTCCCTCGTTTGAGAAGGGGCCGATTCGCATCGGGCACGCTGGTGTTTCAGGGAATCGGAGTGATGACGAAGAACCTGGCGGCTCGGGGAAAGTTGTTTTTTGCATTGCCGGGCGATGTTAATGAATGCCGCATGTCCGCAGTTTCTCTGGACCGTTTGCGCGTGGCACCAAGCATGAATTCCGTCAATTCGGGAGCGTGCCACGCGGTGCGATTTGTTTTCAAGGAACTGGCGGCAGACCGGTGGCATTTACGGATTCCAATCCGGAACCCGGTCAAGCGCAGCATCGCGCGTTGAATCCTGGCGAAGGAGAACGAACATGAGCGATTTTCCGGGCAAGATTGGCCGTACGATCGGGGAATCGACGCCCTGGTGGCCGAGCCCGCCGGAACGCAACAAGGTCCTGCCAAACATCATCACGATTCTCTTCGATGATACGGGTTGGGCCGATTTCGGCTGTTACGGCTCGGAGATCAGCACGCCGAACATTGACTCGCTCGCAGCTGCCGGCCTTCGTTATACAAATTTCCACGTAACACCGTTGTGTTCACCGACGAGGGCATGCCTCCTGGCGGGTCGTAACCACCACAACGTGGGCATGCGGTGCCTTTCCGACACCGACACGGGATTTCCCAACGGCCGCGGGGCCGTCGACAGGAACGTGCCACTCCTTCCTGGATTGTTGCGTGAACTCGGTTACGCCACCTACATGGTTGGCAAGTGGCACCTGACGCCATCGGAGGAAATCACCGCCGCCGGCCCCTATTGCAACTGGCCTGTAAGTCGCGGTTTCGATCGCTTTTACGGTTTTCTGGGAGGGTGTACGGATCAGTACGCGCCTGAACTCGTTCAGGACAATCACATGGTCGATCCGCCGCTCCGCGCAGGTTACCACCTGTCGGAGGATTTGTGCGACAGGGCGATCAGCTATTTGCGCGACCATGCCTGCATCCGGAAGGCCGCGCCTTTCTACATGCATTTCTGCTTTGGCGCGACACATGCCCCCATTCAGGTTCACCGCGACTACGTCGACAAGTACGACGGGGTCTTCGACAAGGGCTGGGACCAGGCCCGTGAAGATCGCCTTGCCCGACAGGTCGAACTCGGCCTGGTTCCGGAGAACACGAAACTGGTTCCGCGCAATCCGGGAGTCCCGGAATGGTCCAGCCTTTCCGGCAATGAACGGCGGCTTTTCTCGCGCCTACAGGCGGCGTATGCAGGCTTTCTGGATCATTCCGACGCGCAGATCGGGCGCCTGATCGGCGAATTGAAGCGCCTGGATCTCCATGACAATACAATTTTAATGATTTTTTCCGACAATGGTGCCTCCATGGAAGGCGGGCTCACCGGTGCCGTGGACTGCAATGCGGCCTATTCAGGTGAAGCCGAACCGGTATCGGAAATGGTCAAGCGTCTTCACGATGTTGGAGGGGTGGCGGGACCGTCCCACTACCCGGAAGGCTGGGCCATGGCCGGCAACACGCCTTTTCGACGTTACAAGCAATTTGTGGACCTCGGCGGAGTCCGTTCACCCCTGGTTCTCAGTTGGCCGATGGGTTTGCGGAACTCGGGAGACGTCCGCCACCAGTTCCTGCACGTGGTCGATGTGGCTCCTACGCTCATGGACCTTACCGGCGAGCGGCATGGTGCTGCATTCGACGGAGCCAGTTTTCGCGCGACACTGGCGGACCCGGACGCACCTGCACCGCGCAATGTCCAGCATTGGGAAATGCTTGGCCGCCGTGCCGTCTTTTGCGATGGGTGGAAGGCCGTTTCAGAACACGAAAAGGGTGACGACTACGCTGCAGACGCCTGGCACCTTTACGATACGCAAAACGATTTTTCGGAAAGCACCGACCTCGCCGCCCAGTACCCTGACAAGCTGACACAATTGCAGGACATCTGGTGGCAGGAGGCGGAAGCGAACAGTGTCTTGCCGCTTGACGACCGTACCCTTGTGGACATTATCACCTTCCGGCAACCGAACGGATTGATGGGTGAACGCGAGATAACATTTCGTCCGGGGCAGGGGCACATCCCGCATGTGAGCATGATCACCTCCAGTGAACGGTCCATGGAAATCACTGCCCATTTCAACGGACCCCTTCAAGGCGAAGAGGGCGTTCTGGTTGCCGCAGGTGACAGGATCGGTGGCTACTCTCTTTATGTCAAAGACGGAAAGCTGACCTACGAATACATACGGCTCAGGCATCGTAGCCAATTGTCCGGCACGCTGCCTTCGAAAACACGTACCTGCAGGCTTGAAAACCGCCTGGACGCCGACGGGCGAATCCACGCACAGTTGTTTGCCGAAGGCAAATTGGTCGCGGAATCGCGAGTGGGTGATGCGTCCCGTCACCTTTCCTTTTGGGGTCTCGACATCGGTCGCGATGCAGCCGTACCCGTCAGCGATTCGTACGAGGCACCCTTTGCATTCCCCCAGGAAAAGCTCGATCGAATCGAAATGCGGTTCTTCGAGAATCCCGACCCGGAAAATATTGCGCACATGGCAGGACTTGCCGAATAGATCGCGCCATCCACGTTGGCGAACGAGAAGTATCCAACAGTTGTCCTCTGACGCAAGCCCGGGTTCAGAGGTCCCGACATCGGTTGGCGATCACGCGCCTGCGTTGGAGGTCATTCGGTTGAGTGTCGAACTTGCCGACGACCTGGCGTCGCCCGAGGGGGTCAATCTCCATTTGCCGTGATGTGCATTCCGTGCAGTCGTTCGGCGATGGAGTATCGGACTGCGATTGGTTTGGCATCCGGGAATTCCTGGTGGAAGTGGGGCCGAACGTGATCGTCGCTACCCCGCCACCGGCCTAACGCCGCTCGCAGGCCGGGACGATTTCAGATCCTTCCTGTGGATTCAAATCCCGAAGCCGGGGTCCCACTTCCTCGCGACCATCAGTAACCGGTTGCCCGAAGACCGGGCTGCGCGCGACAACCTCGCTCCCTTGCTCTGCGTGACATTCGTCGAGGTCCCGCGCTGCACCGGAACCTTCTACAAGGCATCAGGATGGATCAACATCGGGACCACACTGGGACGGGGACTTTGCGACCGGTACGACAGGTTCGACAAACCGAAATAGGACATCCGGCTTTGACAATTCGGAAAAGAACGCTCAACAAGTGAGAGTCACCCCGCCCTCGGACGTTTACCAGTCTGTGTGCACGGGTCGCCTGATTGCTGTCTTGTAAGATCTTGTATTTGTTTAAAAAACCACAAGACTCGATCCTATGCATCTCCCGCAGAAAGCGATCCGGGTCAGGAACGGGAGCCGGGAATCTGCACAGGACGGGGAGGGTGGCAGTCCCTACGGGAATCGAACCCGTCTTTCCAGATTGAAAATCTGGCGTCCTAACCGATAGACGAAGGGACCACCCTGATCGTGGCGAAGCTATTATTCGCAGGCAGGTCATCTGGCAAGCGAATTCTGGATTCATCATCAAGGCAAGGGCATGGGCCGACCGAACCGGGCGCCGACTCGATCAGCAGTTTGCAAGGGCGGCGTCATCCACAATTAGCCGTACGTTTCGGCCGTTCCAGTCGCTGATCTCCAAACGACCCGCGACGTGGAATACCTTGTCGGAATGATCGAGAAACGCCTGACCCAGCGGTCCATCGAACGCCCTGAACGCCATGCCCCTGATCCTGCTGCCCGTGCTCTCGCCCTGAAGGGTCATCATGAGATGGTTTCGCGACTGACCCACGGGCTTCAGGTATCTCGCGGTTATCCTCGGAAACGCCAACCGGGGAGCAGGCGCCGACGGACCAAACGGGCCGGCGGACTCAAGCTGTTCGACGAAATCGATGCTCGCCGCCCCCGGCTCCATGGCTGCCGTGATCATCAGGTCCGAAGGGCCGATCTGGCCCGCACCCTGCCGCTCCAACAATTCACCCAGTCGATCCATGGCAGGAAACAACTTGTCCCTGGTGACGGTAAGGCCGACAGCCATCCTGTGTCCGCCGCCGCGTACGAGCAGTCCTTCATTCAGGCAAGTCAGGACGGCGTGGCCGAGGTCGATTCCGGGAACTGATCGCCCCGAACCTTTGCCCATGTCTCCATCAAATCCGATGACAACCGCCGGTCGATTCGTGGTTGCGGAGAGTCGTCCGGCAGCGAGTCCGACTATTCCCGGGTGCCAGCCGTCCGCTGCCGCCCAGAAAAGCGGGTTCTCAAGTCCGCGGTCGGTTGCGGTGGAAATGGCTTCTTCCGTGATCTCGTCCGTCAGTTTCCGGCGCACTTCGTTGAGTGCTTCGAGTTCTTCGGCAATGGTCCGCGCTTCGGCCCGTGTTCTCGCAGACAACAGCCGCAATCCGAGACTCGAACGCCCGATCCTGCCCGCGGCATTGATGCGCGGGCCCAGCACATAGCCAAGATGGTGTGATGTCGGAGGGGAGTTGATCCTTGCAACGTCCGCAAGTTCCGCGAGTCCGGCGCGGCGGCGGCGGGCGAGGACCCTGAGGCCCGACCGGACAAAAGCCCGATTGACACCGAGCAGCGGCGAGACATCGGCGATTGTTGCAAGAGCGACGAGATCCAGCATTTCAAACAAGTCCGGGCCGGTTATTAGTGATTCTCGCAAGAGGCGATTGGCTGCCACCAGGACCATGAAGACAACCGCCGCCGCACAGAGATGCTGGAATTCTCCTGACTCGTCCTGACGATTCGGATTTACGACGGTGGCCGCCGGGGGGAGAACCTCGCCACCGAGGTGGTGATCAATGACCAGGACGTCAACCGAACCCGCCGCGGATATTGCTTCATGCGCGTGGGTTCCGCAGTCCACGCAAATGATCAGGTCGTGGTTCCTCGAGAGTTCCCGCATGATCGCTTCACTTGGACCAAACCCGTCCCTTGTGCGGTCGGGCACGCGAAAGCCGGGTTCAAGATCGAAGTGCCGGAACCATTCGATGAGTTGAGCTGCCGAAGCGGCTCCGTCGACATCATAGTCGGCGAGAATTGCAACTCTCTGGCGGTCCCTGAGCGCAGCGATCAGCCGTTCTGCGGCACGGTCGGCGTCCAGCAAGCGTGACGGATCAGCCATGAGGTCCCGAATCTTCGGATTGAGGTAATCGCCGGCGTTTTCCGGAGGCACGCCAGCTAGTGTCAGCACCTTGGCAATCGGCTCGGGCAAGCCCGTTTCCTGGACAATCCGCAACGACATGCGGTCTGCGGCCGGGTCGAGACCGATCCAGCGGCGTCCGGTCAGCGACTGTCCGACCCCCAGAAAGGCTTCGCCGCTAGACATGTCTGTTGAACGGCGCTCCCTGGTCCGGAGGAGGAACCGGATCGCATTCCGGCGTGATGTCCGGTCCGCCCGACGGAATTTTCGAAAAACAGATTGGCAAAGGGCTTCCGGTGCGATCCCGGATGGCCGGGAAATGTTCAGGGTTCGCTGTTTCCGGGGTGCTCAACGCGTTCTTTGCCGGTAGTGCAGGCGCCGAACGGATCCGGTTTTCGACCGCATCAGGATCGTCTCCGTTTCGAGGTAGTCCCCTTCACGGCGTGCGCCCGCCAATATGGATCCACTGGTCACTCCAGTCGCCGAAAAAATCACGTCTCCGGCGACCATGTCGTCAAGCGTGTAGATCCGGTCGAGATCCGTAATTCCGGCTCGCGCGGCCCGCAGTTTCTCGTCGTCATTTCGGAATACGAGCCGACCGTGGATCTGTCCCCCCATGCACCGGAGCGCGGCGGCGGCGAGAACTCCTTCAGGTGCACCGCCCTGTCCCATGTACATGTCGATTCCCGTCTTTTCTGCTTCTGCGGTGTGAATGACGCCGGCAACGTCGCCATCGGTGATCAGTCGAATTGCCGCGCCAGTCGAGCGAACTTCGCGAATCAGGTCGAGGTGCCGTTCGCGCTCCAGTATGCACACGGTGATGTCTTCGGTCGAGCATCCCTTGGCGACGGCCAGCGTCCGCACCCGTTCAGGCGGTGGCATGTCGAGGTTGACAATGCCGGGGACGTAGCCTGGTCCGATTGCGAGCTTGTCCATGTAGACATCTGGTGCGTGCAACATCGTGCCCCGGGGACCCATCGCGATGACGGAAAGGGCATTGGGCATGTCCTTTGCTGTCAGGGTTGTGCCCTCGAGTGGATCAAGAGCGATGTCGACGTTTGGCCCCCTGCCCGAACCGACGTGTTCTCCAATGTACAGCATGGGTGCATGATCGCGTTCGCCTTCCCCGATCACGACGACGCCATCGATATCAAGCATGTTCAACTGAAGGCGCATGGCGTCCACGGCGGCCCGGTCAGCGCCGTCTTCATCGCCTCTGCCGACCAGCCGTGCCGCCGCGATGGCTGCCGCCTCGGACACTCTTGCGAGGCCAAGCGACAGCATTCGATCGGCAAAGATCTCGCGAGTTGTCATGCTGATTTCCCGACCACGGTCCGATCAAGGCGGCACCGGAAAAGTGAACTGTGTTTTCGACGTCCGGAATGTTCGACCACGACCAATTCTTCGCCCGCAAGTTCCAACTGTCAATGCCGAAGTGTATCCCCCCCTCATTCGATTCATGGCGACCGGTCGAAACAATCGGACTCATTCGCCAGGAGGGTGGCCACGCTCGAGACCGGGCTGACGATCACAACGTGCATGAGTTCGGAAAGTGAAAGAGCCGACCGCACGCCGGTGGCGCCAACGCCGGCGATGAAAACTGGTCCGGGCTTTCGCCAAGCGCTCCAGGTCCCTTCATGCGCCTTTCGGGATCTGCGGGCGATTCCTTTTGTTGGGCGCCCGGATTGCATTTCTCCAGGCGGCGCTGGCTCAGGTCGAGGTGCGCGCGATCAGAGCTTGGCGACAATCTTTTCAAGGGTGTTCCAGTTGCGCGCCGTGATGACGACGCCGAACCGTTTTTCCAGGTACGCATACGATAGGGTCATCGCCTTGACCCCGTCGGGAGTCCAGACGTATGCCTCGGTTCCTTCGATCGCGATGAGCTCTGGACTGCGGTCTTCCTCCTGCAACGCGCTGACTACCTCGGTGTCAGGCGTCTTCGAGAGGAAGTTCACGAGGTAACGTGAAGGATCGGAGACGAATTTCCGCAGCGGACTACGTTCAAGCGCCGTCCGAACCTGGTCTGCCGTTCGGACGACGCAGGGAACATCGACGTCGAACTCGTCGCTGAGCAGTCGCTGCATGGCGCCGGCGATTTCGTCGGGATGATCCGATTCCGCGGAAAGGATCACGTTCCCGCTTTGCAGGACCGTCGCTACGTCGGTAAAGCCTTCGCTGGTCAGCTTCGATCTCAACGCGGCCATCGGTACCCTGTTGCGGTTCCCTACGTTGATGCCACGCGGCATGACCAGATAACGCTCGGTCATCGGAACTCGTCCTCAAGGACGCAGGAGTATGTTCCTGCGTCGCTGGCGGATTTGAACCAGCCGGAGATCCCGGTTGGCTCACCCATGCCCGAGTCCGGAACGACCGTCATCGTCACTTCGCCTTTTCATCAGACCGCGGTGCTGAACGACGAGCAAGCACGACTTGCCGACGACTTTACCGTAAATTGCTCACATGCGCCGGGATCAGCAGGATTCCACCGCAAATTGTCAACCAACCTGAAATCCTTCCGGTTCCACGCGTCTCCCGGGTTTCTACCGATGACCCGTACACGGTTTTTGCGCTTGGTCCAAGTCAGAGCCGTCATTCGTGGATTCCCAGGACGGAGGCATGTTTGTCGTTATGCGTATGGGAAGGTGGCGAAGTCGAAGGTGCGGCGCGTCTTTGCATGAGTCCGCGCCAATTCCGGGTCAGTGTTCAGAAGTTCAGTCGTCTTCGCGGAGTTTTCTCTCGAGCGTCTTCTTTTTCCAGAAGTGCTGGTTCAACAACATCAAGGTTTCAGAGTTAAGGGCAATCGCAAGCGCGTCCAGCGTCTTGACCGATGGATTGGCCTTGCCGTTTTCGATCTCGGAAATGAATCCTGTATTGATTTGTGCAAGGTAGGCCAACTCGGCCTGCGTCATCTTGAGCCGTTTGCGTCGGCGCCGTACGTTTTCTCCCACGATCCGGTTCATCGTTTCGCCACGATCTTGCACGAAAACGGCTGATGGTTTCCGGTTTTCATTGTATTCTGACATCGTCGTATTCGCCATTTGGCCTGAATGGGATCGGTTCATTGTGGGCAATCGCCGGTGATGAACCAGTCTGCAAGAGTGCAATAACGACATGATCCGAGCTTGCAACGCGTTGTCACCGAAAGGGGCGCATCCCGGGCTATTGGCTGATGGCGATTCGGCGGGACAGGGAGCTGGCGAGCGCGCCACCGGACAGACGTCCGCCCCTTGCCGGAATCGGGCCGAGTATCACCGAAAACCGGGATGTTGACGCCTACATTGTCCCGTCTTGCCGCCATGGGTACCGATAGCGGGCAGAATTCACGCGCTGGCAGGCGCACTTGGCAGCGGTCACCGGAACAAAGGGCTTGGGACGCCGCACATCGAAGACTTGCGGTTTGCCTACAGGTTGCAGACGAAACCGGGTCCAGGACCACACTGAAAACTTCGCGACATCCGTGTGCAAGGTCGACACTGGTCACCATGCAACACGCGAAAACCGGCGAAGCGCGATCAACCCGTCTCGATTCTCAGCGCTACCGGCGGGTCGGTGCAAACCCCTGTATCCGAAATTGCGATCAGGGCCTGGTCAATCGCAGTGGACGCCACGGGATGGGTGACGATCAGGACCGGTGCACTCAGGTTGCGGTGGCTCTTCTGACGCATGCGGTCGATCGATACGCCGGCGCCTGCAAGCGCCGAGGCGACCTTTGCCATGACGCCTGGCTGGTCGACGAGGGCGAACCTCAGGTAGAATGCAGAAATTCCCGTGTCAGCGGAAATCGCCGGAGTCGAGAGCGTGGCGCACGGCCGACCAAGCGCCGGCCCCGACCAGCCGCGGGCAATGTCGATGATGTCCCCGACGACGGCCGATGCTGTAGGGCCTTCCCCGGCGCCGGCGCCGCGAAGAACAATCTGGCCGACAGGTTCTCCCGTGACGACGACCATGTTGTCCGCCCCTTCGAGTTGGCCGAGAGGGGAGGACGCCGGAACGAGGCAAGGCTGCATCGACTGTTGCAGGCCCTCGTCGTTCATTTGCGCCAGCCCCAGCAGTTTGACCCTGTATCCGAGTTCGGCAGCGTACTCGATATCGGCGATCGAAACCCGTTGAATCCCTTCCAGCGTCACGCTGGCAAAGTCGATGCGGGTTCCGAACGCAATTGCCGACAGAATCGAAAGCTTGTGACCGGCATCAATCCCGCCGACGTCAAGATTGGGATCAGCTTCGAGATACCCGAGGCTTTCAGCTTCCGCGAAGACTTCGTCATACGCGAGTCCTGCTGATTCCATCCGGGTCAGGATGTAGTTGCACGTGCCATTCATGACGCCGGCGATCCTGGTGAATCTGTTTGCTGCCAGTGCTTCGGTCAGAACCTTGATGATCGGGATGCCGCCTGCGACCGCCGCCTCGAAACGGAGGCAGACGCCATGCAACTCGGCAAGTTCGGCCAGCGAATGGCCATGATGTGCGAGCAGCGCCTTGTTGGCAGTAACAACATGACATCCGGCGCCAAACGCGGCCTGAATCGATGCCTTGGCCGGGCCATTCTCACCTCCGATCAGTTCGACGAAGATGTCGATGTCGTCCCTGCGTGCAAGGCGGACCGGATCGTCTTCCCATTCGATTGAACCGAGATCAATACCACGGTCCTTTTGACGGGAACGTGCGGAGACTGCGGCAACCCGGATCTCCTTTCCGCATCGTTCTTTCAGCAGGGATCGATGTTCGGACAAATTGCGAAAGACCCCGGTACCAACCGTACCAAGTCCCGCGAGGCCAATTCGGAGCGAGTCTTTCATCTGCCTGCCGTTCCTTGAATCCGACCGCGACACAGTTATCGGATGGATTGCGTCGCGGCAATGATCAGGATTTTTTGCGTGCGCCCGGGGAGTATCGTCCGATTGACAGCTGCATCGGCCATGCGGTCGTCCGCGAGAATCGGCCTATTGAAGGAGCCGTCATTCGACTTCTCTTTCAACCGATTCGGCTGTCTCGATCAGGATGCGTGTCTCGACGAGGGTCGGACGGGTTTGGTCCCGGGCCGGTTCGGAAAATTCCTCGTCGATGTCCTCGGGCCGGGGCGCATCATCGGGGATCGAACAGGATACCGCCAGGAAACCGGCAACCAGTGAAATCGTTCTGATCAAGATACGTATGCCCGGAAATGCTCTTTGCAGTCCGCAGGAGATTAGCCTGCACGACGCCACCCCGCAAGTGATCACGATCTGACGCCTTCGGAAAGTTGCTCAGGGATCATTTGGACAGGGAAAGGTCTCCACCTGCAGGTGAATGAAGCCATGTCTCTCGGAAGCACTGTCGCAAATGGTTCGATCCGGAAAATTCTCATTGTCGGACTGATCGGGCCGAGAGACCGAAAAGTGCCGGGATCTGCCGGGAATGCACGTTCGCGACAGGGAACCTGGCCATTCGCGTGTTCCTCAGGCAGCTGCGTAGATCGGAAACCTTCCGCAAAGTTCGCCAACGCGACCGGCCACCGAGTTTTCGACATCGGAATCCCCGCTGCCGTCCGAACTCGCAAGCGAGTCGACGACCTCGACGATCAAGTCGGCAATCAGCCGGAACTCTTCCTTCCCAAACCCGCGTGTTGTACCGGCAGGGGTCCCAAGACGTATGCCAGAGGTGACAGTGGGGCGTTCGGGGTCAAACGGAATGGCGTTCTTGTTGCACGTGATTCGTGCACGACCGAGAGCACTCTCGACGATGTTTCCGGTTACGCCCTTCGGGCGAAGATCGACGAGCAGGAGATGCGTGTCGGTTCCGCCCGTGACGATGTCGAGCCCTCCAACCATCAACTGGTCCGCCAGTGCCCGGGCGTTTTCGACAACACGGGCCTGGTAGTCCTTGAATTCAGGCTGAAGCGCCTCTCCCAATGCGACGGCCTTTGCAGCAATCACGTGCATGAGGGGCCCGCCTTGCATGCCGGGGAAGATCGCCGAGTTGACCTTTTTTGCGATGGCTTCGTCATCGGTCAGGATCATTCCGCCACGCGGTCCCCGCAGGGTCTTGTGGGTCGTGGTCGTCGCAATGTCCGCATGCGGAAACGGCGAAGGATGTATTCCGGCGGCAACAAGCCCTGAAAAATGGGCCATGTCCACCATGAACCAGGCGTCGACGTCGTCGGCAATCTCGCGGAATCGGGCGAAATCGATGACTCTCGGGATGGCGGAGCCGCCGGCGATGATGAGTTTCGGCCTGTGTGCCAGGGCAAGCTCGGCAACCTCGTCGTAATCGATCGACATGTCCTGGCGACGGACGCCGTATTGTATGGCATTGAACCACTTTCCGGACTGGTTGGGCCGTGCGCCGTGGGTCAGGTGCCCGCCGGCCGACAGGGACATGCCAAGAAAGGTATCGCCGGGGCTGAGCAGCGCCTGCATGACTCCCTGGTTCGCCTGCGATCCCGAATTCGGCTGAACATTGGCGAATCCGCATCCGAACAGCTGCAACGCCCGATCGATGGCCAGGGTTTCCGCGACATCCACATGCTGGCAGCCGCCGTAGTACCGGCGTCCCGGGTAGCCTTCGGCATACTTGTTCGTCATCACAGAGCCCTGAGCCTGCAGGACCGCCCGGGAGACGATGTTTTCCGATGCAATCAACTCGATTTCGTCGCGTTGGCGCCCGAGTTCGTTCTCGATTGCCCGAAAGATCTCCGGGTCCCGGTCCGCAAGGTTCTCCTGGAAGAACTCCGGATTCAACGCGGCAGAGGTCATGAGCATTTCCTTGCGACGGGATTGATTGCGGTACCGCAAAAGGCGAATCGAACGGACATTGTCGGATCACGCAGTTCAGGGCAAATGAAATCGAAACGGTCGGTCCGGGAAATGTCCGTCCCCGTCACTCGCGCCAAGATGCAGGATCGGGTCATTTGAGCCCGCCAGACAGGACGGAAATGCGTTCGTGACTTGATGACCGGCGATTCCGTTGCCACAAGGAGGCGAACCTGGCAGTGAACGATGGGGATCGACATGGCAGTCCGAAAGATCTGTTTCCGGGCCAGCCATGCGCCCGAAGCCCAGGATTCCCTGAGCCAGCTCGAGCATCGGTATGGAAACGAACCCGCCGCTCTGGCCGACGTCATTGTAGCGCTCGGCGGCGACGGTTTCATGCTCGAGACGCTTCACGAGGCGCAAAAACTTCGGGTTCCGGTCTACGGCATGCATCGCGGGACCGTCGGGTTCCTGATGAACGAGTTCCGTGAGGAAGACCTCGGCGACCGGTTGTCCCAGGCCGAAGAGGCCGTGATCCATCCGCTTCGCATGATCGCACATTCGAAGTCAGGCGGAGTCATCGAGGCCCTCGCAATCAACGAGGTCTCGTTGCTTCGCCAGGGTCCGCAGGCGGCCAGGCTCAGGATCACCATTGACGGCAAGGTGCGGATGCCCGAGCTGGTCTGCGATGGAGCGCTGCTGTCGACACCGGCGGGTTCGACGGCCTACAACTATTCGGCTCATGGCCCCATCCTGCCGATCGGCACGAACATACTTGCCCTGACGGCAATTTCTGCCTTTCGCCCAAGGAGATGGCGCGGCGCGCTTGTTCCGATGACGTCAAGCGTAAGAATCGATTCCCTGGATTCGAACAAGCGACCCATCTCTGCCGTAGCAGACAGCGAAGAGGCCCGAGACGTCGATCATGTCGAAGTCGGCATCGCCTTCGACATCAGTCACCGGATCCTGTTCGATCCCGGCCACGGCCTTGAGGAGCGCCTGATCCGCGAACAGTTCGTGTGACTGCGCGGTCACCGGTGGTCGCACGTAAAGCCGTGCCGGCAATTCGGCGGCAGTTTCTCGGATTCGTGAACGAACCGGATGTCTTCAGTAGCCATCACCCGCGACCGGTGCTCCCAGGAACCGTAACAGGTTGACGTCATCCGGAGAAACCAGGCCGGACGCAATCAGGGCGCAGGCGGGCACCCAGACAATCAGGGTGTACAGGGTTACGAGTTTGGCCTTTTTCTTCAACATCGGATCGACCGGAGCCGATTCCGGAGTTCCGGCGACAACCTGTCCGTCCTCTTCCTGGGTTCGGATACGTTGGGGGAGAACGATGAACAGGATCACGAACCAGATCACGCAGAACAGGACGAGAGCGCCGGCGATACTCATGGCGGGTTCATGTCGGATGCCAGGGATGACCGCCGGCACCGCCAAACCAGGTGACATGCTGGCACGGACCGTTTCCCTGCATCGGGACGGGTTGAACATTCGCCCGGTAACAAGAGGCGCCAGTTAGCCATGTGAATTCGAACTCGGCATTTCCTCCAATTCGATCAGTGCGCCGTTGAAGTCTGCCGGATGAAGGAAAAGGACCGGCAGTCCGTGAGCGCCGATCCTGGGTTCCCGGGGCCCGAGTATTCGTGCGCCTTCGGAAACGAGCCTGTTTCTGGCGGCCCGAATGTCCCCGACTTCAAAACAGAGATGATGAATTCCGCCTTTCGGATTGCGTTCGAGGAATTTCGATATCGGGGATTCCTCACCCAGCGGATGGAGCAGCTCGATCTTCGTGTTCTCCAGGTCGATGAAGACGACGGTTACGCCATGGTCCGGCTCCTTGATCGGCGGTCCGACTTGCGCACCGAGGATATCCCGGTAACGCGACGTTGCCTCGTCGAGGTCGGGAACCGCGATGGCAACATGGTTGAGCCGTCCAATCATTCGAGACACTCGCGTGAAACCGTCGGGCAGGAGATGGAACTGCTGGATGCTACGACTGAAAGCCCCTGGTCATCAAGTCCGGAAATCCCGGCAATTTGAACGTGAAGCCGGGATGCAACCGGATTTTCGTTTCGCAGGCCGATTCGCGCGTTGAATCACGACGCGGCCGCAGAGGAGATTGAACAATTCCCCCGGAAGATTGCCGGAAGACCTGCATCAACCGGTCCTGTCTGACCGCCATGGCGTTCCCGGCTGGTCCCGGGATCCCGGGCGGGTCCGGACTCGTTTGCGGTCGATTTCAGGCCATCCGGTCGCCGCCAGGCGTTGCCACGGCCGGAATCTGCTACTGTACCAGTTGACATCCGCAGGGTCTAAAGGTGACACTCTTGTGAAGCGCCATATCAGCGTCCATGGATTCGTTAGGGCAATTCGGAATGCGTTTCCGTTGCCCCGTTCCCAGGGAGGACAACCACGATCATGAATATCTCCATGAATGTAAACGGCCGCGAAGTGCACGGGAATGTGGAAGGGAGGACGCTTCTCGTCCAGTTCCTGCGGGATCAACTCGGACTTACCGGCACGCACGTCGGTTGCGACACGTCGCAATGCGGCGCATGTGTCGTTCACGTTGACGGGAAAGCGGTCAAGTCCTGCTCCATGCTGGCGGCGGAGGCGGGCGATTGCACCGTCACGACGATCGAAGGCATGGGGAATGAGGACGGTACGCTCGGTACCATCCAGCTTGCATTTCAGGAACATCACGGTCTGCAGTGCGGTTTCTGCACACCGGGAATGGTCATGACAGCAGCAGAACTGCTTGAGCGGAACAGTGACCCAAGCGAGGATGAAATCAGACGATACCTCGAGGGAAACATGTGCCGCTGTACGGGTTACCACAACATTGTGAAATCGATCCAGGCAGCGGCTGCGGCGATGAACTGAGCCCGCACGTTACGGGCACCAAGAGGACAGGACATGCCGAAAGATGATGGAATTGGCGCAGCAACCACGCGCCGCGAAGATGTTCGTTTTCTGACCGGAAAGGGAAGATATACAGACGACATCAATGTAAATGGACAGGCCCATGTGTATTTCCTGAGATCACAGGTTGCGCATGGTCGGATCGTCAGCCTCGATTCAGCGGATGCACAGGCAATCGACGGTGTCATCAGGATCTTCACGGGTGATGACTTTGCCGGCGTAGGCGGATTACCGTGCGGTTGGTGTGTCACCGACCGTTTCGGCCAGCCCATGCAGGAACCACCGCATCCGGTTCTGGCCCAAGGCAAGGTACGTCACGTGGGCGACCCGGTCGCCGCGGTCGTCGCCGAGACGCTTGATATCGCCCGGGAAGCGGCAGAGTTGATCGATCTCGAGATCGAGGAACTGCCGGCCGTGGTCGACATGGAAGCCGCGCTCGAGGACGACGCACCCAGGGTTCACGACGAGTTGTCATCGAATCTCTGCTACGACTGGGGTTTCATCGAGGACAATCGGGAGGCCGTGGACGCGGCGATCGACGGCGCACACCATGTGACGACCCTGGAACTGACAAACAATCGCCTTGTTGCCAACGCGATGGAACCGCGGGCAGCGGTCGGCGAATACAATTCTGCGACCGACGAGCACACGCTTTACACGACGAGCCAGAACCCGCATGTCATCAGGCTCCTGATGGGCGCCTTCGTGCTCGGAATTCCGGAACACAAGCTGCGGGTCGTCGCACCGGATGTTGGCGGCGGATTCGGATCCAAGATCTATCACTACGCCGAGGAAGCGTTCTGCACGTTTGCGGCAAAGGCGATCAACCGGGCGGTCAAGTGGACGGCTGAACGAACCGAATCGTTCATCACCGACGCTCACGGCCGCGACCACGTGACCCGAATCGATCTCGCCCTCGACGAGAACGGCAAGTTTCAGGCAATCCGTACGAATACGCTGGCCAACATGGGGGCGTATCTCAGCACGTTCGCGCCATGCGTCCCGACGTATCTTCATGGAACCTTGATGGCGGGGAACTACACGACGCCGCTCATTTACGTGAACGTCAGGGCGGTGTTCAGCAATACCGTGCCCGTCGACGCCTATCGCGGCGCGGGGCGGCCGGAGGCAACGTTCCAGATCGAACGGGTCATAGACAAGGCTGCGCGGGAGATGGGGATTAACCCGGTCGAACTTCGCCGGAGGAATTTCGTCGGAAAAGACCAGTTCCCGTATGCAACTCCCGTGGCACTCCAATACGATACCGGCGACTACGAAGCCACGATGGACAAGCTCGAGGATATCGCCGATACGGCGGGATTCTCGGCACGGAAGGCCGAAAGTGCGCGTCGCGGAAAGTTGCGGGGTCTCGGAATAGCCTGCTACATCGAAGCGTGCGGGATTGCCCCGTCTGCACTCGTCGGGGCGCTAGGCGCCAGAGCGGGCCTCTACGAGAGCTGCACGGTCAGGGTGAACGCCACGGGGTCCGTATGCGTGTTCACCGGGTGTCACAGCCATGGTCAGGGTCACGAGACGACCTTTCCGCAGGTGGTCGCGGACCTCCTGGGCATCGACGCCGACAACGTGGCCATCATGCACGGCGACACCGGCACGACCCCGATGGGCATGGGAACCTATGGATCGCGCTCGATTGCCGTGGGTGGCTCGGCAATCGTCCGGGCGGTGGAAAAGGTGCTCGCGAAGGCAAAAACGATTGCTGCGCATCTCATGGAAGCGGCAGAGGCCGACGTGGAATTCGCCAACGGGACGTTTACGGTTGCAGGTACGGACAAGTCGGTTGCCTGGGGCGACGTGTGCCTGGCAGCCTACGTGCCACACAACTATCCGATTGATCAAATCGAGCCCGGCCTCGAAGAAACAGCGTTCTATGATCCGGCCAATTTCACCTTTCCGGCCGGAGCGTATGCTTGCGAGGTCGAGGTGGACCCGGACACCGGGGAGGTCGGGATCTGCTCGTTCGCGGCAGCGGATGACTTCGGCACCATCATCAATCCAATGATCGTCGATGGCCAGGTCCACGGAGGGCTGGCGCAGGGCATAGGCCAGGCCCTTCTGGAGCATGCGGTCTATGATGAGAACGGCCAGCTGCTGTCGGGCAACTTCATGGATTACGCGGTTCCGCGCGCCGACGATCTGCCATCGTTTGTCGTCGACCACTCGTGCCAGACTCCGTGCACCCACAATCCGCTCGGAGTGAAAGGCTGCGGCGAAGCCGGCGCGATCGGATCGCCTCCCGCAGTCGTCAATGCGGTGATCGATGCGTTGCAGGGGGGCGGTTTTGATGTCGATCACATCGATATGCCGTTGACCTCATGTGCCGTTTGGTCAGCAATGAATGAATCGCGTGGAGGAGACGGGCAATGATTGGTTTCGAACTCAAACAACCGAAAAGCCTTCAGGACGCGACGAACGCCTTGGAAGAGGGAGGCGTGCTCTGCGGAGGCGGGCAGACCCTGCTTGCGGCGATGAAGCTCGGCCTGAACAGCCCGGAGGCAGTCGTCAGCCTGGGCCGGGTCGACGAGTTGAAGGGTATTCGGACGGATGATTCCGGAAAGCTGTGTATCGGAGCGATGACAACCCATGCAGACGTTGCCGAAGGTGCGGGGGCCTATCCTGCCCTGGCCGGACTTGCCGACAGGATCGGAGACCCGGCAGTCAGGAATCGTGGCACGATTGGCGGTTCCCTGGCTAACAATGACCCGGCGGCCTGTTATCCGGCCGCGGTTCTGGCTTCACGGGCCGAGGTCGTCACGGGATCGAGAGTGATCCCGGCGGATGATTTTTTCGTCGGTTTGTTCGAGACCGCCCTGGAAGATGATGAAATCATTACCGAAGTGCGATTCCCGATTCCGGAAGCCGCTGCCTATCAGAAGTTCCTCCAGCCGGCGTCGAGGTTTGCGCTGGTGGGCGTGTTCGTTGCCCGGTTCGTTGACGGCATTCGTGTTGCAGTCACGGGCGCGGCGGACGAAGGTGTTCACCGCTGGGGTGCCGCGGAGGAGGCGTTGTCCGGGGACTTTTCTCCGTCGGCACTCGACGGATTGTCGGTTTCGCCCGACGGATTGATCGCGGACCTCCATGCAACACCGGCCTATCGTGCCAACCTCGTCGGGGTCCTGACGAGTCGTGCAGTTGCCGCGTGCTAGGCCGGCGAGCCGAAAGTTCGGAAACCCGACTTCGTTGGCCCTTCGTTTCCGGGTTCGCTGAACGCTCGCGCGGTCTCGTGAAATCCAATTGCGATTTTGCCCGGCCTGCCGGGGCGTTCACGTATTGCGCGTGGGTGAACGCCGATCGTTCAGGAAAGACGTCACCCCGGCATCCGATCCCGGCAAGGAAATCGAGTCCGTCTGGCACGTGACTCGACCACGGCGGCTCGCGGGTAAAGGTATCGCATCCGTTCACAATACAGGGCGGCGAGACCGGCGCAAGAACGGGCAGGGTCGAGTGAATATGATTTCCCGGGGGCAGGAATTACGCCTGCGGTTTTTCGGGGATCACGCGGCCAGGGAGGACCGCACGAGACGAATCATTGACATGTCCCGAGGCAAGAAGAACAATTCCCGGTTCTGATTCATTTCAGCAGTCACGATGGCGAGCGGGAGATCTTGCATGCCTGTAGTTGTTGTCGAGTCGCCGGCAAAGGCCAAGACCATCGGCAAGTTCATTGGCAAGGACTTCCGAATCCTGGCGTCGTTCGGGCATGTCCGCGACCTGAAGGAAAAGGACGGCTCGGTCGATCCTGACAACGGGTTCGCGATGGTCTGGGAAATCGGACGGGAGTCCGGCAAACACCTTCGTGCCATCGCCAGCGCACTCGATTCCGATCAGCAACTGTTTCTTGCGACCGACCCTGACAGGGAAGGCGAGGCCATCAGCTGGCACCTCACGGAAGTGCTGACAAAGCGGAAGTCGATCAAGAAGAATACCGTCGTCAAGCGCATTTCCTTCAATGCCATCACGAAGGACGCCGTACGGGCCGCGTTTCGCGAGCCGCGGGAACTGGACATGCATCTGGTCGATGCATACCTTGCGAGACGAGCACTCGACTATCTTGTCGGGTTTCACCTGTCTCCGGTTCTCTGGCGCAAGCTTCGCGGTGCCAGGTCCGCGGGAAGAGTCCAGTCCGTCTGCCTGCGGCTCGTCGTCGAACGCGAGCTTGAAATCCTGACATTCGAACCACGGGAATTCTGGACGGTCACCGCCAGGCTTGCGACTCCCAGGGGCGACGAATTCAACGCCCGGCTGGTCGAACTGAACGGAAGGAAGCTCGGGAAGTTCGATCTGAATGGCCGGGAGGCGGGCGAATACGCCGCCGCCGCCGTTCGCGATGGTTCGTTCCGCGTTGACAGTGTCGAAGTGAAGACGGTCTTGCGGAAACCGCCAGTGCCGCTGATCACGTCGACATTGCAACAGGAGGCCAGTCGGAAGTTCCGTTTCGGGACCCGCCGAACGATGGCTGCCGCGCAAAAACTCTACGAAGCCGGACACATAACCTACATGCGGACGGACGGCATTCACATGGCACCGGAGGCCGTCAAGGCAGCCCGCAGGGTCGTTCTCGAGGACTTCGGCACTGCGTATCTTCCGAAGACTCCCCCGAAGTACAGGAACAAGGCAAAGAACGCCCAGGAAGCGCATGAGTGCATCCGCCCGACCGATGTTGGGAGACATCCCTCGCAGCTTGCGAGCCTGCCGCCTGACGAGGCCAAGGTCTATGATCTCGTCTGGAAACGAACCCTTGCAAGCCAGATGTCGCCCGCACGCCTTGGCCGCACGACAGTCGAGATTCGCTCATCCGACGAACTGACCGCGCTTCGCGCCTCGGGCCAGGTCCTGGAATTCGATGGGTTCCTCAAGATTTACGAGGAAGGACGGGACGCGGACAGCAAGGCGCACGAGGGCTCAGGGCAGGGAGGCCGGGATGCAGATCAACGCCTGCCGTCGCTCGAGGAAGGCGAGAACCTCGAATGCAGGGAGGTCATCCCGGAGCAGCATTTTACCAAGCCTCCGCCACGTTACTCGGAAGCGATGCTGGTCAAACGGATGGTTGAGCTGGGCGTCGGGCGGCCCTCGACCTACGCGACAGTCGTGGCGACGATCCAGGAGCGGAACTATGTTCGAAAGGAAAAGAACGTTCTTTACGCCGAGGAAGTCGGCATCCTGACGACGGCATTTCTCAAGGACCACTTTCGGCAATACGTGAACTTCGACTACACCGCCGTCCTTGAGGAACGGCTGGACTCGATTTCGGCCGGACAGGTTTCATACAAGTCGGTTCTCGGCGATTTCTGGGCGGACTTTTCGCAAACCGTCGGCACGGCCCGGAAACTCGATTTCGCTGACGTTTTCGAAGGAATAGGCGACGAACTCGCCCTGATCGCGTTTCCGGATTCACCGAATATTGGAGACAAGAGACTGTGCCCGAATTGCGGAAAGGGCCGGTTGTCAGTTCGAATGGCCAAGGGGGGGAGCGGCTTTATCGGCTGTTCGGGATATCCGGAATGCCGTTACACACGCCCGTTGTTTTCCAGGTCCGAAAACGGGAATTCGGGGACACTTGATCTCCCTGGAGCCGGAATGTTGCTGGGGAACGACGACGAAGGATTGCCCGTGACCCTCAGGAACGGCCGGTTCGGCCTCTATGTGCAGCGCGGGGAAAAGACTGAAGATCGTGCGCGCCCCGAAACAGCGTCGGTCCCGGAAGCGATTCCGGGCGAAGCCGTCAACCTGGAGACGGCGCTGGAGCTTCTCTCGCTGCCCCGGCTTGTTGGCAATCATCCTGACGGCGGAGAAATCAGGGCAGGAATCGGACGGAAGGGGCCATATGTCGTTTGGTCCGTGCCATCGCAGGAGGAGAAGATCGGGTCGAAGAAGACATATGCAGATCTTTCCGACCCGCTTGAGGCGTTGACCATCGGAATGAATCGCGCGGTCGAATTGCTTGCACAGTCCAAGAGGTCCGGCAGCGGCCGCGGTGGCCGACGGCGCTCCGAGCCGCTCCGGAACCTCGGCGATCACCCGGCCAAATCTGGCGAAATCCTTGTCCTGTCCGGACGTTACGGGCCCTATCTGCAATGGAATCGCAAGAACGTCTCGATTCCGAAGACAATTGATCCGGCGACCATGTCGATTGACACGGCGGTCGAGCTGATCGCGGCAAAATCCACGAACAAGCGAAGGCGAAAGAAGGCGACCAAACACTGACGCTTGACCGACGGGGATCAGGCGCACGCCGTGTCGTTCGAACAAGGGAATCCGGCAGTCCGGCCATTGGCCGAATGCCATGGTCGCGTCTACGCCGGCCGCCGCCGTCATGCGGGCAGGAGATAGACGTTTGCCCACCGTCGGCCTGTTCGGGCTTTCCCGGTTTCTCGAGGGGAAACCGGACGGCCTCGGCATTTGGTGCAGCGTGATACGTGCAAACTATGGAGGAAAGACGATGTATGTTGATGGTTTTGTGTGTGCCGTACCGACGGCGAAAAAGCAGGAATTCATCGACCACGCGAAACTGGCCAACAGTGTCTTTACCGACCATGGCGCGACGCGGGTGGTCGAATGCTGGGGTGATGCCGTTCCGGAGGGGAAAGTCACGGATTTTCGCCGGGCGGTCAAAGCAACCGAGGACGAGACCATCGTGTTCGCCTGGATCGAATGGCCGGACAAGCAAAAGCGCGATGCCGCGATGGAAAGGATGGAAGACCTCTGGAAGACCGATGATCGCATGAACCCGGAGAAAAACCCGATGCCGTTTGACGGAATGCGCCTGATTTACGGAGGTTTTTCGCCGGTTGTCGAATTGTGAATTCGTTCCCGAATGCGGGTACCGGGGACGATGACCGAGGCCAATCCGGGCAACTGGTGGACCGGGTCAGACTGCCCTGGTTATCCCACCATCCACCCGGATGTTCTGGCCGGTGATGTAACCCGCCCCGTCCGACGCCAGGAACGAGATCGTGGCGGAGATCTCGTCGACGGACCCGTACCGTTCCATCGGAATCCGGCTCCGGAACTCTTCCTTTTCCGGCAAGCTGTCGATGAAGCCGGGCAGGACGTTGTTCACCCTGATGTTTTGTGGGGCGTATCGGTCGGCGGCAAGCTTGGTCCACGCAGCAAGACCTGCCCTGAATACTCCGGAAGTCGGGAAAGCCGGATGGGGCTCAAACGTGGCGAAGGTCGTGATGTTTATGATTGAGCCTTTGCCTTGCGACAGCATGGTCGGAATGACCAGGCGGGCAGGGCGGACGGCCGAAAGGAAATAGACGTCCATCCCCAAATGCCAGTCTTCGTCCGTCAGTTCCAGAACAGGCCCCCGCGGGCCGTGCCCGGCACTATTGACCAGGACATCTATTCGCCCCCAACGCTCGAGCGTGAGATCGACAAGGCGTTTCAGGTCGTCATTCGACTGGTTGGTTCCGGTCACACCGATTCCGCCAAGCTCGTTTCCGAGATTTTCGCCCTTGCCTGACGATGACAGGATCGCGACCTGGTAGCCGTCTTCGGAGAGCCGCCGGGCAGTGGCCGCTCCCATTCCGCTTCCTCCCGCTGTAACCATTGCGACGCGCTGTTCCGCCATTTTGATCTCCTCGAGGAAATACCCGGCGCCTTTTCCGGGAATCCGTGCAACAGGTCAAGGCAGGTTGCCTGACGCGATTTTCCGGTTGCCAATGGTCGTGCGCCTGACGCATTTGGCGCCGATGCGGGAAAACTTGTGTGGACCGCAAGGGCGGTCTGAATGGTCCGGTGCCAAGGGAGTGATGTCTCGGTGAACAATTCCGGGCCGGAAAAAGTGACAGGGATCAGGACAATGGGAAAGATTCAGACGGCATCCGGGCAAACGACACGTGCGGATGGACTTGCACGGGTCTGGTCGGCGCTGAAGGACGCTTCACAAAAAACCCGGGACCGGCGGATCGTGGATCTTTTTTCCGGGGACAACGAAACGCACAGCCGCTTTCGCCAATGGTCCGCGATCTGTGACGACCTGCTGCTCGACTGGTCGAAAACCAACATCGACCGGGAAACGCGTACGCTGCTGTTCCAGCTGGCAGAATGCGCCGGCGTTGAGGGCCGGCGTGAGCAAATGTTCGCCGGGGAGTTCATCAACAACACCGACAACAGGCCTGCGCTGCATACCGCGCTCAGGAATGTCTCCGGAACTCCGGTCATTGTGAATGGCGAAGACGTCATGCCGGAAGTCATTGCGACCAGAGACCGCCTGGGTGAATTCGCCGAACAGGTCCGTTCGGGAACGGTTCGGGGCGCCGCCGGGAAGGCTTTCACCGATGTCGTCCATATCGGCATCGGCGGGTCTCAACTGGGGCCGGAGATGGCCTGCATTGCCCTCAGGAAATTCCACGACGGCCCGCGTGTTCATTTTCTCGCGAATGTCGACGGCGCGCATGCTGCGGATATCCTGGGCGGGATCGATCCGGAAACCACCCTTGCGATCGTGGCATCGAAGAGTTTCACGACGCCTGAGACCATGACGAACGCGACGACGGTGCGCGACTGGCTCTTGCCCGCCACGGGAGATGATCACATCGGCCTTCACTTCGTCGCAATTTCAACGGCAGACGATCGGGTCGCGGCCTTCGGAATCCCACCTGAGCGGACATTCGGGTTCGCCGACTGGGTCGGCGGCAGGTTGTCGATGTGGGGACCGATCGGACTGCCTGTCGTACTTGCGATCGGGAGCCGGAACTTTCGCGATTTTCTGGCCGGCGGCCATGCCATGGATCTTCATTTTCAGGATGCGCCTCCGGAGCAGAACCTGCCGATGATTCTTGCGTTGGCCGGAATCTGGCACACCAATTTCTGCGGGTATTCGAGCCGCACGATCATGCCCTATGAACAGCGCCTGAACAGATTTGCCGCCTTTGCCCAACAGGTCGACATGGAAAGCAACGGCAAGAGCCGGTCACTGGACGGTTCAAGGGTCCGAATCGACACGGGTCCCGTTGTCTGGGGAGAACCCGGAACAAACGCCCAGCATTCAGTCGCGCAACTGCTGCACCAGGGCACACACATCGTGCCGGTCGAGTTCCTGGTCGGGCGTCGGGGAGGGAGTTCCCTGGGTGATGTCCACCATAACATGCTTGTTGCGAACTGCATTGCCCAGGCGGAAGCACTCATGGTCGGACGTTCATTCGATGAGACCGTCCGGTTGATGGAGAAGCGGGGACTGTCGGGAGCGGAACTCAGGCTTCAGGCATCGCACCGCGTGTTCGAAGGTAACCGTCCGAGCATAACGCTGGTATACGATTGCCTTGATCCAGGGACACTGGGCCGACTGGTGGCTTTGTACGAACATCGCGTGTTCGTCGAAGCGGCAATCTGGGGGATCAACTGTTTTGACCAGTGGGGTGTCGAACTCGGCAAGGAACTTGCGCGCGACCTGCTGCCATTCGTGGAGTCTGGACGAATCCCCGAAGGGCGGGACAGTTCGACCCAGGGGCTGCTGAAGACGATTCGCGGTTAGCCGTTCTCCCGCAGCATCCCACTCTCAATCATCGTGAGTTGCCTTGCCTTTTGGGATATCCCGGAGACAGTCGAGACGCCACAGGCAGCCAGTGGCCGCCTGCAAGACAATGCAAGTTCCACCCGCGCGTTTGCATCCACCCTTCTCCAGGCGCGATGATCGGTCAACAGGAGTCGAGGAACTGGTCTCGGGGACTTCGGGAAAAGCAGCCCAAACCCGGTTTCGGCCCAGCCGAATTATCGTCAGGCGCTCCGGGTGGCTCGAATTTCCGAACCGTAGCCAGGGCGGGTCGATGGTCGTTCCCGGTTTCCGCCTTATTCGTCGAGCAACCAGTCGCGCAGTTGCCGCGCTTCCGGCCGCGAGCGGCTGTCCGAAGTCAGGCGGGACACCTTGCGTCGCCCAGAACCGCGGTTCGCTCTCGTACACACCGCACAGGAGCGAAAAATGCTCCTGCCGGAAATTCGCCGGACCGTACGGGTCGCGGAATCGTGGGGAGTTCGAATGCGAGCGACTTCAGTTCGGGCACGTCTTCAAGGAGGCGGTCGCCCTGATTGACGAAAAGGCGCGCCATGGCTTCAAGTTGAAACGGGCATTGAGTTCCCGGTGGACGCCGCATGCGGCTCCGCCGCGGAATTCGTCCACTGCGGTTGACGTGCATGACCTCAAAAAAAGAAAAAAGTACAGCATCGGCGCAATCCCTCAATGGTACGCGATTTGCCATGGGTTTTCCTTCTTCCTTTCGGCGAAAGTTCTTACTTTGTTCTTTGCAATCCTGCAGAAGTAATGTTCATGGTCATGTTAGATTCACGTCAACGTTAGGACTGAATGCCTACGACAGGGAGAGTGCTCGATGAATGATTCCACAACTTCTTGTCCATACGAAACAAAAATTGACAGGACCGGCGATGTAGTTGTCGACGACCAGGTGTGCTTCACCTGGGCGGCATTCGGGAGGTCAAATCGTCGGCCAAATTTTTTGACCGACAAGACTGTCGTCGGTGAGATCACTGCAGAAAGATACGAATCCAATCTCCAAAAACATACGTTTCTACTGAACGAGGTTGGTAACAGTAGGTACTGTGCACCTTGAAGGTGAGCGGGAAAATTAAGAACCAACGGGCAACTTCGCCCAGATCCAACCCGGAGAAGGCAGAACGGAACTTGATGCCTTCCTCCGGAAGTGACGTTTTCGTGGAATTGCAGAATGCGCGGGTAATGGTTCGCGCTCTTTCGCAGACCTTGAACAATGCGAACCGTTTGCGGCTTGCACATTCGTTCGGCTTGGCTCTCGTGCGCAGTTGGTGGGATACGTCATGCGCCGACCAATCCATTTCCATGGATCTGCGGCCGCCGAATTCTGACTTTTCTGCATATCCACTCAACGATAAGCTCAAGGGCCTTGCCGCATTGGTCGGCCAATTGTCCGCTCGCGTGGATCCTGCCATTGCCGCTTACCAGATTGGCTTGACGTACACCTACCTGTTGCCGTCGACCTACCGTTCAAGTCACGGAATGAACTACACCCCGCCAGCCCTGACTCAACGACTTATCCACCTGGCAACTGCTGCCAATGTTGACTGGTCGACTTGCCGTATCCTGGACCCTTCCTGTGGCGGTGGTGCCTTTCTAGCCCCCGTTGCGAAACACATCCTTGCACATCTGCCTGGATGCAGTCCGCGCATCCTCCTGGAAAACATTGCAAACCGCCTGCGCGGTTACGAAATCGATCCGTTTGGTGCCTGGCTGGCCCAGGTCGCCGTCGACATCGTTTTGATTCCCCTTTCGTCTGTCGCGGGCAAGAAAACTCCAGCCTTGGTGACATTGTGTGACAGCCTGGAGAAGGACCCGCCGCGCAATCGATTCGACCTTGTCATCGGTAATCCGCCATATTCGCGTACACGATTGACGCCTGTGCAACGCGAGAAGTTCCGGCGCAGCCTCTATGGCCACGCAAATCTTTATGGTGTGTTCTCTGACTTGGCATTACGGCATGTTCGGCCGGGCGGCGTGGTCGCCTTTGTCACACCGACAAGTTTCCTGGCAGCCAAGTACTTCAGGAATCTGCGTGCCTTGCTCGGCCGGGAAGCGCCGCCACAACATCTCGATTTCGTCGCAGACCGTAGCCGTGTTTTCGACGATGTGCTTCAGGAAACTCTGCTTGCTGCCTACCGTCGTGGTGCCACGTGCTCGCCGGTCTTCGTCCATGAGTTGGATGTTGCCGAGACAAAGCGTCTTAGAGGCTGAATAAAAAGTCATTTGCGCGGCCTTTTATTGTTTTGTTTCAATGTGATGGCACCCGCGCCACCCGCCGCGTCATGAACCGGCAGGCCGCCAGCTTGCACCACGCGAGCGAACTCGCCAGGCTCCGCTCGTAGTCCCTGGAAAGACGACGACAACGCGACATCCAGGCGAACGTCCGCTCCACAACCCAGCGACGGTACAGCACCGTGAAGCCCTTGATATCCTTCGGCTTTTCCACGATCTCCAGCAGACCACCAAGGCCAAGTTCCTCCAACTTCGACAGAAGCTTCGGACCCTGATAGCCACCATCCGCCCACAGCTTCGTCACCGTCGACGCCTTCTCAAGCATCCGAAGCACCACCGCTGGGGCGCCGTCCCGGTCCTGGACGTCGGCCGTATGAACATCGATCACGATCGGAAACCCTTCCACATCCACCGCGATGTGACGCTTGCGGCCCTTGATCTTCTTGCCGGCGTCGTAGCCGGCCGGGCCGCCACTCTCCGTCGTCTTCGCCGACTGGCTGTCGATCGCGGCCGCCGTCGGCTCCTCGGAGCGTCCCGCAACCTCTCGTGCATGCACGCGCAGCACATCCATCATGGTCTCGAAAACCCCGCTGTCCCGCCAGGCGTAATAGTAGTTCTGAACCGTGGAAAACGGGGGAAAACAATCCGGTATCAGCCGCCACTGACATCCGGATGCCAGCATGTACTGGATCGCGTCGAAAGGTCCGTCGTGCGCGGCCGCCCCCGACCACAGGGCTCAGGAAGCAACGGGGAAATCACGTCCCATTCCGCATCCGTCAGGTTGTTTTGACGGTAGTCGTCCGCACGCTTATACTTCTTTCGAGTGGCCTTGTTCCAAGCCATGGTAACCTCCATGAGATTGTCGAATTTTCCATGGATTACCACAGTTCAGGGCCACTCGCGAATTTAGGAACAAACTCTTAAGGCGAATTCTCTGGGTGCGTTCAAGCTGCTGGTTGACCCTTCGTTACCGTGGGTCTTACCGCGCAAGGCCAACCAAATACGCACGGCAAGAGCTGCGCTCCGCCGTCGTCATTGCCTGAACGACTGGGGATACACCGTCAGCACCGGACCCCTGGTTTGGAACCGCTTCAAGGATCAGATTCATGCCCGAATGGCCAAGTGTCGGCTACCGCTCATCTGGGCGGAAGCCGTCCTGCCTAACGGTCGTTTCGAATGGCGGGCAAGAAAACACAATCACAAACCGTGGTTTGAGGTTCGTGCCGGGGAGAATTGGTTGGTGACCAGAGAGCCTTGCGTTCTGCTGCAACGTACGACCGCCAAGGAACAGCACCGCAGACTGATCGCTGCTCCTTTGCCCGAATCTTTCAACGTACAGCATGGAGGGGTTGTGGTTGAAAACCATCTCAACATGCTAAAACCTCTTGCTTCCCGGCCACGTGTACCCCTTGCCGTACTGGCAACTGTTCTCAACTCCTATGCTGCGGACCGTGCGTTTCGGTGCATGAGCGGCAGTGTCGCCGTGTCTGCCTTCGAGATCGAAGCCTTGCCACTTCCGGCGCCAGAGAAGCTCGACCGTCTGCAGGGTGTGATCGCGGCCAACATGTCCAATCAGCAGATGGTTGAGGACGGGTGCCAACGCCTGTTCGAGGGGTGATGAGGTGACGATCGCGTTGCCACCGTATGTAACGCGCGAACTGGTCGAGGAACGCCTGCCTCTGATTTTTCCGGAAGGCATCCCCAACCGCAATTGGTGTGTCCGTCAACTGGCCGCCAGCACGGTCTTTGCCATGCTCTATATTGGTGCCGTGAAGGACACAGGCCGTTATCTTGGGCCAATTCATGTCTATCGCATGACCGATGAGCAGTCCGGCATGCGTGAAGACAAATCGCGGCTGCAATATGGTGAGAATGTCAGAAAGAGAAACCATTCCGTGCCAGGTGAACGGTGGTATGCCGACAATACACGTGAACCCATTCGCGACGAGACCCCCCGTGAAGGCTTGGTCAATATCGGAGCCGTATTTGCACGGGAGGATCTGCCCACCACATCGAGCAATCCACGCTACGCACTTGAATGCGACTTCGCTGCACTTTTCGATCCTTTTTCGATCCTTCTTTGTTCGGCACCGCCTTGACTACCGCCATTTCCGAGTTTCAGACCATGCACCTTTCGGCGAGCACACTTGCTCGCGTGGCTTTGATTCGGGCCGGGGCCGTCGCCCGTGAGACCGGGGTCATGGTCAAGTTCCCAAACGGCGAGACACGGAGACTGGCACCCGGCCCGAGTTCCGTCATCTCAAAGGCCGTCATCGAGGCCTTTGCACCCAACTTTCTTCGAAACCCGGCGGTTCTGTGGTTGAGCGAGAGCGGCAACAAGGTCGTGAGCCGCGATGATTCCCTTGCTGTGGCCATCGGTTTCGAAATCGAGGCCGACAGGGATCTGCCTGATCTGATCCCTGTCGATCTTGGCCCCACCGACACTCTCATTGTCTTTGTGGAAGTGGTGGCGACGGATGGCCCGATGTCTTCACGTCGGCAGGAGGCTTTGTACCGGCTCACGGACTTGGCGGGCTTCGACAGGGCTCAGGTTGCCTTTGTTACTGCATATCGCGACCGCAGCGCGCGCGGGTTCCGCAGAACCGTGTCCGCTCTGGCATGGGGTTCCTTCGTCTGGTTCGCTTCCGAACCGCAGAACATTGTGCACCTGAAGGATGGCAGGACGAAGGCAACCTATCTGAGTGAATGCATTTGAGTCGGCACGGGACGAGTCGCTCGGTCTTCGATTCTGTAAGGACGCGACCCGAACCTGGGAAGCCGTGAGAAATAGATTGGATCCGATGACCACGTCCGGGGTCTGATCGGACGCCGCATTTTCCTCGTGTCGGGGGACGGTCGGCCGCTCCGACCAGCGTTTCCCAACTCTCCTGCGGGCTCCCGGTCGGTCACCATCTGTTCAGTCGGCCCGGCGAAACTCCGCCCAGGATGGCTCGATGATTCGGTGCGACATATCCTCGTGCGTAGGTGTCGCGGACCTTGGCGAGATCCCTTTTCCTGTCCCTTGCCGGCTTGAACCTCACCGGATCGATCATGTTGAGTTCGTAGGGAGGTGCGTCATTGACAATCCAGTCGGCGAGGAACGCGCCGGCGCCTCCGCCCGTGCCGATCCCGACAGGGAAGCCTGCGGCGAGCCACAACCCCGGATGACGGCGCATCGGCCCGACCATCGGGCAGCCATCGGGGGTGAAGCAGATCGGCCCGTTGTTCACGGTTTTCAACCCGGCCCGGCCGAAGGCCGGTATACGCTCGATCACCCGCAGCAGGTGTGTTTCCAGCCTGTCCAGGTCGGGAGCGAGCAATTCCTGGCCGAAGTCGGGCGGGACACCTTGCGTCGCCCAGAACCGCGGGTCGCTCTCGTACACACCGCACAGGAGCGAAAAATGCTCCTGCCGGAAATTCGCCGGACCGTACGGGTCGCGAATCGTGGGGAGTTCGAATGCGAGCGACTTCAGTTCGGGCACGTCTTCGGTGATGAGTTCGTGGTGTTCCAGCGCGTAGAGCGGAGGATCCAGGCCGATCGACCGGACGAGTTCGCGGGTCCAGAAGCTCGCGGCCAACACGACGTGCTCGGCACGGATGACGCCTTCGCGCGAATGAACTTCCCAGGTCCGGTCTGAGCACTTTTGCAGCGCCTGGACCGGACAATGCCGCATGATCCGGGCTCCGGCCGCCTTGGCAGCTTTGGCCATCGCGTGGGTCGCCCCGACCGGATCGACATGCCCGTCGTCGGGCGTGTGGGCAGCGCCTGCCACGCCATCGAGACGAATCAGCGGATGGAGGGCCGCGATTTCCGCGGGTCCGACCACCCGGTACGGGATGCCGAGCTGCTCATACATGCCTTCGAGGCGGCGATATGCATCCAGTTCGCGTCGATCCGTGGCCAGCCGCAGGCTGCCGGTCTTGTGAAATCCGATTGACTGGCCGCTTTCGGCTTCGGCTTGAAGATACACGCGCAGCGAATCGACATAAAGGCGGGTAATTTCCGCATAGTGACCGAAATGAGTGACATTCCCGGCCGCGTGCCAGGTCGAACCGGAGGTGAGCTCCCGGCGTTCCAGCAGAACGGCGTCGGACCAGCCGCGCTTCGCCAGGCAGTACAGGACTGCACATCCGACGATGCCTCCGCCGACGACGGCCACCTGTACCCGTTCGGTCATGGCCGGCTCACGGCTTCAATTGACCACGTTCGGCTCGCGGAAAGACCGACTCCCGGCTTAACCGGATGGGAAACCGGTTGCGGATCAATGCGTCCGATTCGATTCCGACATGCCGAGGGTAATGGTTGGCCAGGATCTCGCGCACGCGAACCGTGGCGCGCTCCCACATGTCCGGGGAACCGCGTTCTCTCCAGTCATCGATCGGGGCTCGATCCGCGATTTCCGGATAGACATATTCCGTGGTCATCATTGCCAGTGTCTGGTCATGGCCAAGGAAGTGTCCGGGCCCGCGGACGATCTCCTCGATGACTTCCACGGACAGCGTGTCGTCGGTGACCTCGATCCCGCGCATGCATCGGCGCACGCTCGAGATCATTTCCGAATCGATCACCATTGCTTCCAACGAGCAGCCGAGCAGGCTGGCCGTCATTCCGGCGGATTCATAGACGAACGTCGGCCCGCTCAACGCGGTCAGGGTACTGGTGACACCCTTCTCGTATCCCGACTGGTTGTCGGGAACCTTCGAGTCGGTCATGCTCGCGGCCACTCCGCTCGGCAGATCGAAAAACGTCATCATCTGTGCCATGCCGGCGCTCAACAGCGCTTGCTCACCGCCACCGCCGGTAAAGGAGCCGGTACGAAGATCCGACACGAACGGCCAACCGCCGGCAATAACCGGATGCCCGGGGCGCACCAGATTGATCGCGGTCAGGGCGGCCAGGGTTTCGGCGACAACCTGCACCAGCGTCCCCGCGAGCGCCGCCGGCGCCGTGGCGCCGGATTGAGGACCAGTCAGACTGAGGATGGACATGCCCGCCTTCGCCGCGGCGGTGGCGACGTTGCTGCTGTCCTGTGCAAAGGCCAGGGGCGAGACGACCGTGGTGGCATGGACGGAAAGGAAGGGACGCCGCCGGAACGCGCCGTCTCTTCCCAGCACAATGTCCAGCATGGCCACGATTTCGGAAACATGTTCTGACAGCGTGATGCTGGACCCCCAAGTGCTTCGCGGTGCCGCAGGCGCAGGCATAGACGGTGTTCAAATCCAGTTCGCGCCAGTCGTTGATGTCCGTTGCGACGACGGGACGCGCGAACCACTGAATGTTCGGCAAGGTGTCGCAAAGTCGGGCGAGGTCGAACAGGTCTTCCAGGGTCGAAGGCCGATATTCGCGGCATTCGGAATCGAGCATTTTCACCGCTGCTCCACCGGTGGCGAAATGGACCCGCTTGGCGTGCGCTTCGAGGTCGTGGACAGGATTCTGGCCATGCAGGATGAACCCGCGCGCGGCGGAGGCGATCGTGTCCTCGACCAGTGAACGCGGAAAAAGCAGGCGCCCGGAGTGGTCAATACGGCATCCCTTCGACCGGGCGAGATCCGTCACCGTGGGCGTCGGGTCCTTCATTCCGACTCGTTCGAGCAACTCCAACGCCGCGAGGTGGATACGTTCCATGTCGCGGCGGCTCAGCGGCCCGTACATGCCACTTGGCGCACCGGCGGGTGGGGGTGCACATACGGAGGCTTTCCTCGGACGGCCGCGCCGCATCAGCGCAAGCGGGCCCGTGGAAGCGACCTGAAACCGGTCCACGGATTTCCATGCGGACCCGAGGCAGGTGTGAACCGCACCTGGAAGCCGAACATGCGGCGATACGTGATCACGTTGTTCCGGTCGTCCGATCCGCCCATGTCCTTCACCTCTCCCGGGTTTCCGGCGTCCCGGTCCGAGGCGACTTACCGGCCTGGAGACATCGAGCAGCGACCTCGTTCGGGATTCGGTTCCACTGATCGCTCCACGATTTCCGCCAGCCGGTCGGCTCCGCCGACATAGGCGTCGTCAATCCAGATTTGCGGCACGGTAATCGGAGTCTTGTGGCCGACGATCGGTTTGACCCGCGCAAGCATTTCGTAAAGCGAACGCGGACTCGCGACAACGTCATGGTACTCATAATCGATTCCGGACGATTCGAGGTATGACTTTGCGCGAACGCAATGAGGGCAGGTAGCCTTTCCGAATACGTGGTTTCCCCGAACCTCGCTACGGCGTGCGTGCGCATCAATGATTGCCTCGGTCAGCACACCCCTGTTCAGCGCGTGTCCCTGACTGACAAGACGGCCTTCGACCAACACGATCGGCGCATGCCAGCCTCCCCTCGGAAGCGGACGCCACCACTCGGTCAGCCAGTCGCGAACATCGAGCGATACCGGAATGCCGGATAGTTCATTCGCAAAGGTATCGTGAATGACATCGAGTGTCAGTGAGCACTCCCCGCACGGGATCTTCACCTTGAATGGACCCCATGAACCGGCCCAGCGGAACAGCTGAACCTGGACTGGCGAACCGGATTCTGTGAGATCAGCCATCTCTTCGGCCTTCCATTGTTGGTTGTCGCAACGGGGGGATCAATCGGCAGGCTCCATCCCGAATTCCGGTCTTCACAGGGCGCTTCCCCCGACGGTCAGCCCTTCGATGAGGATCGTTGGCTGACCGACGCCAACGGGAACCCACTGTCCTGCCTTGCCACAGGTCCCGATTCCGGGATCGAGCTTCATGTCGTTGCCTATGGCCCGAATCGTCCCGAGCGCGGTCGCTCCGTCACCGATCAGCGTTGCGCCCTTGACCGGTTCACCGACCTTGCCGCCATTCACCCTGTAGGCCTCGGTGCAACTGAAAACGAATTTGCCGTTGGTAATGTCGACCTGACCCCCGCCAAACCCGACCGCATAGATTCCGTCGGAGATCTCGGAGACGATTTCAGATGGTTCGGCACTTCCGGATTTCATGAACGTGTTGGTCATTCGCGGCATTGGCGCATGGCCGTACCCCTGCCGCCGGCCGTTTCCCGTTGGTTCCACGCCCATCAGCCTGGCGTTCTGGCGATCCTGCAGGTAACCGACAAGAATGCCGTCTTCGATGAGGACCGTGCGTCCGCTCGGCGTTCCCTCGTCATCAACCGAGATCGATCCCCGTCGATCGGGAATGGTTCCGTCGTCGATGACCGTGACACCGGGAGCCGCGACCCGTTTCCCCATTAGGCCTGAGAAAACCGACGTTTCCTTGCGGTTGAAGTCGCCTTCGAGACCGTGTCCGACGGCCTCGTGCAGGAGGATTCCGGGCCAGCCACTTCCGAGCGCCACCTCCATGACTCCCGCCGGGGCTGGCACGGCCCCGAGATTGACCCTGGCGATCCGGATCGCTTCCTGGACGGCGGACTGCCACTTTTCCGAGCCCAGCAGGCCGGAAAGCTCGATTCGACCCCCGGTACCGGTGGAGCCTGTCTCCCTCCTGTCCCCCTCCTCGATGATGACAGAGACATTCAGCCGTGCCATTGGACGCACATCCCGGACGTGACCACCTTCCGGCCTGAGGATTTCGACCTGCTGACACGATGCGGCGAGGGTTGCAGAAACCTGGATTACCCGACTGTCGAGATCTCTCGCATAGGAGTCGATCTCGCGCAGCACCCGGAGTTTTTCAGGGAAGTCGGCGGCCGTGATCGGGTCGGCGTCCGTGTAGACCCTTCGATTTGTCGCCGGTGGTACGGGAGCCAGAACGCTTTTGCCGTCCCCAATCGCCAATCGGGCGATCTCGCCGGCCTGAGCGATGGACCTCTCGGAGATTTCCGTGGAGTGCGCATATCCGACCGCTTCGTCGCAAACGCCACGAAGGCCGAACCCTTCAGCCACGTTGTAGGAGGCGGTTTTCAGCCTTTGATCGTCGAACACCAGGTTCTCGGAACGCACATGTTCCAGGAAGAGTTCAGCGTCGTCGGCACCCGTGGTGGCAGCCCGAAGGAGACGGAGGGCGACGTCTCGGTCGACATTGGTATCGAATGGCCGGAATTCCTGTTCCCGGATCATTTCCTGTCCTTCCTGTCCTCCATGTACGGTTCCGGAAATTCGGGTTTCACATATCGTCATTTGGTTCGCCGGGCAAACGCGAACCGGGCACTTCACGGGCACGATCAAGTCAATGTTACGCCCCGTGCCGAGCGTGACCGGCTCCCTACGCCCTGCATTCGGCATGGCGGAAGGTTCCATTCGTGCATACAGGCACCACCAATGGTGAAATCTCCGATTCCGGAATGCCGCGGTTGCGCGGTCTCTGCACGCACTCCCCGGGGACAGGGAAGGATTGGCGCCAGGGACCGGCTGCTGCCCGGACACGGCTTCGGTCATTCGCAATTCCCGTCCCTGATTGCCGTGCGGAATCTCTGCCGGGTCCGGGTGGTGGTTTGCCCGGGAACGATCGTGAAGATCGGCCCTGGGGCTTTCCATGATGTTCAGGTCGCGAGCCGGTTCGGAAACGGCATAATTCGGTCAATCTGCTGTTTGCAGAGCAATGTTTCCGTGCGTATAAGGTGCCGCCATACGTGGCGGGCATGCGGGGACCGGCAAATGTTGATGAGAGTCCTGAAACTGTTGTTTCGTGGTGCCGCTATCGCGGTGCCCGTGGGGTTTGGGGCCCCTGTTCCGGGGCAGGACAACATCGAAGGGCTCGAGGCGATCGGCAAGCCCGTGCCGGATGGCGTCAACTTTCAACCACCGGTTACGGAGTTGGCGCGGGATCTCATCTGGCTGGACAACTTCCTGCTCGTCATCATTTCGCTGATTTCGCTCTTCGTCGTCGGTCTCCTGGTATTGGTCGCGTTTCGCTACAATGAACGGGCCAATCCGGTTCCGGCTCGGTTTACCCACAACACCCCTATCGAAATCGCCTGGACTGTGATTCCGGTCATAATCCTGCTGGTGATCATCCCGCCGTCACTGTCGCTCCTGTTCAAGCAGATGCGCATTCCCGATGCCGAAGTCACCATCAAGGCGACCGGAAACCAGTGGTACTGGACGCACGAATACGTCGACCATGGCTTCGAATTCGACAGTTTCATGCTGGAGCGCGAACAACTCGCAGAATTCGGATACGCGGACGACGAGTATCTCCTGGCCACGGACAACGCCGTCGTCATTCCGGTGGATCGGACGGTCGTGGTCCAGGTGACGGCGTCCGACGTGATCCACGCGTGGACGATTCCGGCATTCGGAGTCAAGCAGGACGGTATTCCCGGCCGGCTGGCCGAACTCTGGTTCCGCGCCGAACAGGAAGGCGTCTATTTCGGCCAGTGCTCCGAGCTTTGCGGCAAGGACCACAGCTACATGCCCATCACGGTCAAGGTGGTCGGCGAAGACGTATACGAACAATGGCTCGACCGGATGATCGAGGAATATGCCGCGGCCCCCGGGGAGGCCGAGCCCCTGGTCGTCGCGAGCAATTGAGGGGTACACCATTGACCGGGACTCTGGCCGGATCTCAGGCCCGGTCCTGCCAATTCGCCGAACGGGTGCATTGAATCGTGAACCAAACTGCAGTCAGAGACCAGTTCGATTGCGCAGAGGTAGGCGATTACCTGCGCCTCATGAAGCCGCGGGTCATGTCGCTGGCCGTGTTCACTGCCGCTGTCGGAATTCTTGTCGCGCCGAATCCGGTTCATCCCGTCCTTTTTCTCGCCTCGGTTCTGTTCATTGCGCTCGGCGCCGGAGCGGCGGGAGCTCTCAACATGTGGTGGGACGCCGACATCGACGGGGTGATGAAAAGAACACGGAATCGACCAATTCCGGCAGGCCGAATCGGCAGGGAATCGGCGCTCGCCTTCGGCCTATGGCTTGCGGGGATTTCGGTCGGGATGCTGGCGCTTACGGCGAATTTCCTCGCGGCCGGGCTGCTTGTTGCTGCCATCTTCTACTATGTCGTCATCTACTCTGCCTGGCTCAAGCGCCTGACGCCGGAAAACATCGTCATCGGAGGGGCTGCAGGAGCATTGCCCCCGGTGATCGGGTGGGCCGCGGCGACAGGAATGATCGGAATCGAGGGCATCTTGATGTTTCTCCTGGTTTTCCTGTGGACCCCGCCGCATTTCTGGGCCCTCGCCCTGTTCACCGACGAGGATTATCGCAAGGCGGGCGTGCCGATGCTGCCCGTGACCCACGGCGAACAGGTCACCCGAAACCGTATCCTGGTCTACGTGGTTTTGCTCGTACCGGTATCCCTGGTGGTCGCATTCACCTCGATCGGCGGCCCGGTTTACCTGGTCTTGTCGCTTGCCCTCGGAATTCTGTTGCTGTCTTCGGCAATGGCCCTGAGAGCAAGAAAAGCGGAACAGGCGCGGCAGGACCGGCATGATCGGGAAAGGAGATTCTTCCAGTTTTCGATCGTTTATCTGTTTCTGCTTTTCCTGGGTCTGGCCGCCGATGCAGGTTTGAAGGCGGCGGGCCTGTTTCCGTTCTGGCCCATCTGGTTCGGAGTGGCATGAAATGCAGATCCGGACTCAACCTGATGACGCGCAGCCAGATGCCGCGCTGCATCTCCGGAGAAAACGCTCGAATGCAACGATCGGGTTCATACTGGGTGCCTTCGTCGTGCTCGTTTTTGCAATCACCATCGTAAAGATGAAGAACGGTGCCTCGATGGAAGCCTTCGATCACGTTCTGCGCCCGTCGTTGCTGGAGAAGGATGAATGACCAACCGGACCGGTAACCCCAACGTTCGTCTTGCTGCCCGGTTGCTCTTGCTCGCGTGCGGCATGCTTGCGCTGTCTTTTGCGTCGGTTCCGCTCTACGACTGGTTTTGCCGCGTCACCGGATTTGGCGGGGAAACCCGTGTTGCCTCGACTGCGACTTCCGATACCGAAGTCAGTGAACAGACGGTCAGGATTCGCTTCGATGCTTCGCTTGAAGCGGACATGCCCTGGGAATTCGAACCGGTTGAACGCCAAATGACGCTAAGGGTCGGCGAAACGGCCGTGGCGTTCTACCGCGCAAAAAACCCGACGGAAGAAGTCCTTGCCGGCTCCGCAAGCTTTAATGTCTATCCCTATGCGGCCGGGCTGTATTTTAACAAGATTGAGTGTTTTTGTTTCCAAAAACAGGTACTTGAGCCCGGTGAGGAAGTCAGGATGCCGGTTTCCTTCTTCGTCGATCCGGAGATCCAGGATGATCCCGATTCGCAGTACATCCGCTCGATAACATTGTCCTATACATTCCATCTGGCGGATCTGCCGGAGCAGCAAGCACGCCTTGTTCCTTCAGGCGAAACAGATTTCAACTGACTGGATGCACCCGGATTCGTCAGGCAGGGCGGCAACGAAAAAAGAAAGTAACCGAGTAAGGCATGGCACACGCTAGAAACCACGACTACCACATCCTGAACCCGAGCATCTGGCCGTTTTTCGGTGCAGTCGGCGCCTTCACGTTTCTTTCCGGAACGGTGCTGTTCATGAAAGACATTACTCCGTTCCTGATGATGGGTGGCCTGGCGCTGATCTTCTACGTCATGTTCGGCTGGTGGAGCGAAGTCATCGACGAGGCCCATACCGGTGATCACACCCCTGTCGTGGTCATTGGCCTTAGGTACGGCATGCTCTTGTTCATCATTTCCGAGGTCATGTTCTTTGCGGCGTGGTTCTGGTCGTTCTTCAAGCACGCGATGTACCCCATGACGGAAGGTGCTGGCGGAGTTTGGCCCCCGGTTGGCGTCGAGCCTTTCGACCCATGGCACTTGCCTTTGATCAATACGCTCGTCCTGTTGTGCTCGGGATGTTTCGCCACATGGGCCCACCATGCAATCGCCCATGAGAGTGATCACAAGGCGTTGAGACAGGGCCTGTTCGGCGCGATCATCCTGGGAATCCTTTTCACGGCCCTCCAGGCCTACGAGTACAGCCACGCCGGATTCGGATTCAGCGGAAATATTTATGGCGCCAACTTCTTCATGGCTACGGGTTTCCACGGATTCCACGTCATCATCGGAACGTTATTCCTGACCGTCTGCCTGTTTCGCGCGATGTCGGGGCATTTTTCCCGGGAACGCCACGTCGGTTACGAGGCGGCGGCGTGGTACTGGCACTTCGTTGATGTCGTCTGGCTGTTCCTGTTTTTTGCCGTTTACATCTGGGGAAGCTGACCCCGGGATTCCCCCGTTTTGCGGCCTCGCCTCCCGCACGACAGACCGGGGCGAGAGACGGGGCCTATGACATGTCTCGCCGGATGATCTTTCCAGTCCTGCTCGGGTTGTCCGGTACGCTGGTTCTCCTTGCGCTCGGAGACTGGCAACTCGACCGGCTGGAGTGGAAGACCGCTCTGCTCGCGGAAATCAATGCGCGCATGACGGCAGCCCCGGTACCGGTTCCGCTCGGCCCGCACCCGGATCGCCATGCCTATCTCCGCGTGTCCGTTACGGGAAAAACCCGGGGACAGGAGTTGCACGTACTGACCAGCGATCGAAGCCTTGGTCCCGGGTTTCGGATTGTCGTACCATTGCACGCGAGTGACGGTCGCGTCTATCTCGCGGACCTGGGCTTTGTTCCGGAAAGGGAGAAGCGCCTTGAACGACCAGCGATGGCAATTCGCGTCGAAGGGAACCTGGTCTGGCCACGAGAAGTCGACCACCTGTTCACGCCGGACCCCGATCTTGAGAAAAACATCTGGTTCGCACGGGACGTCGAGCGAATGGCGGCAGAACTCGGGACCAGCCCTGTCCTGGTCGTCGCGGACGGGATCACGCGCCGGGACGGCTCGGGCAGGACTTCGTGGACGATGACCAGGCCTGTGCCCGTTGATGCGAACGTGTCCAATGACCATCTGGAATACGCCATCACATGGTTTTCACTTGCATGCGTGTGGAGCTTGATGACAATTTTTTGGCTGTGGCGTATCAGGCGCGGAGCCGTCTGACGCCATCGCCCGGGTCATGCGGTAAGGGACGACCGTTTCAGCACTTCCGATCGTGAGAAGCCGCCATGAATTACATTTCGACACGCGGAATGTCACCTGCCCAGGGCTTTGAGGACGCCATGCTGACAGGCCTCGCGCCCGACGGTGGTCTCTATGTTCCCGAGAGCTGGCCGAGGCTCGAGTTTACGAAAATCGCCGAGCTCGCGGCACTGCCGTACGAGGAGGCCGCAGTCGAGATCATGCGCCATTTTATCGGAGACTCGTTTTCCGAAGAGGCCTTTCGTGAATGTGTCATGGCGGCCTACTCGGGTTTTGATCACAAGGCGAGGTGCCCCCTCGTACAGACCGACTCGAACGAGTTCCTGCTGGAGTTGTTTCACGGCCCGACCCTGGCATTCAAGGATGTGGCAATGCAACTCATCGGCCACCTGTTCGATGCGTGCCTGACCGAGCGCGATGAACGCAAGACCATCATCGGTGCCACTTCCGGCGATACGGGTTCGGCAGCAATCGAGGCGTTTCGCGGCCGAAAAACGGTCGACGTCTTCATCATGTATCCCCACGGGCGAATCTCCGAGGTTCAGAGGCGTCAGATGACGACGCCTGATGATGACAATGTCCACGCGCTTGCGGTCGAAGGTGATTTCGACGATTGCCAGAGGTTGCTCAAGGAACTGTTCGGTGACTCAGGATTCCGCGACAGGGCTCGGATCGGTGCGGTCAATTCGATCAACTGGGCTCGGGTCATGGCTCAGGTCGTTTATTACTTTACTGCCGCCGTTGCCGTCGGGGCTCCGAAGCGCGCCGTGTCATTCACTGTCCCGACCGGGAACTTCGGAGACGTCTATGCCGGTTATGTTGCCCGGCGCCTCGGGCTGCCGGTCGACCGGCTAATAGTCGCCACGAACCAGAATGACATTCTGCACCGGACGTTTGAGACCGGAATCCATGAAAAGCACGGCGTCACGCCGTCGATGAGCCCTTCGATGGATATCCAGGTCAGTTCAAACTTCGAGCGTGTCTTGTTCGATACCTGTGACCGCGATGGTGACCGCGTACTCGGATTGATGACGTCGCTCCAGCAGGAAGGCGCATTCGAGGTACCTGAGGAAGCGCTGCCGACGCTTCGACGGGAATTTGCCAGTGGGCGGGCGTCGGAACGCGAAACGGCGATAACCATGCGCCAGCTTTACGAAGAAACCGGCCACCTCATTTGCCCGCATACCTCTGTCGGCATGAAGGTGGCACGTGACAATCGTGGCGAGTCCCCGATGGTCGTGCTTGCGACTGCGCACGCCTCGAAATTCCCGGAGGCCGTCGAGGAGGCATGCGGCGTACGTCCGTCATTGCCGGAATCCATGGCCGATCTCTTCGCGCGACCTGAACGGACCGTACGGGTTTCCAATGACGCGGAAGCGGTCAAGTCATTCATCGAGGAAAGGACAGCGGCATGAGAATCCGGATGACACGGCTCTCGAACGGGATGAGGATCGTGACCGAGCGCATGGAAGGTTTCAAGTCCGCTTCTCTCGGGATCTGGGTTTCGGCGGGCGGGCGCCATGAGCGGCGCGAACAGAACGGGATCGCGCATTTCCTCGAACACATGGCGTTCAAGGGCACGGAACGACGTTCCGCGCGCCGGATCGCCGAGGAGATCGAGGACCTCGGCGGTTACATCAATGCCTACACGAGCAAGGATATCACGGCCTACGTTGTACGAGTCCTGGAAAACGATGTCCTGACGGCTCTCGATGTCATCTCGGATATCGTGCTCCACCCGGTATTCGATCCGGGAGAAATGGAGACGGAGCGCGGAGTGATTCTGCAGGAAATCGGCCAATTGATGGATTCACCTGATGACCTTGTCTTCGAAAGGTTGCAGGAAGTCTCCTACAGGGACCAGCCAATGGGGTGGTCGATCCTCGGGCCGGCAGAAAACGTCAGGTCGTTCAAGCCGGATGACCTGAAGTCGTTCATCGGAGAGCATTACAGTCCGGACGCCATGATCTTGGGTGCGGCGGGAGCGGTGCAGCACGACGAGATCGTCGAGTTCGCCGAACGGGTTTTCGGCCCACTCCCGCAGGGCCAAGCCAAGGAGACGCTTCCCGCAGTCTTTTGCGGAGGAGAACACCGCGAAGTCAAGGATTTGGAGCAGGCCCATTTTTCGCTTGCGTTCGAGGGCCCGAACCTCCGGGATGCCGATCTGTATACTTCGCTCGTGTATTCGACCCTTGTCGGGGGCGGGATGTCGTCACGACTGTTCCAGACGGTGAGGGAACAGCATGGGTTCTGTTACTCGATCGGGGCACAGTCGGTGGCCTATTCGGATACAGGTTCGATCACGATCTATGCAGGGACGAGCGAGGAGAACATCGCCGCGACGGCGACGCTCTGCATTGATGAATTGCGGCGTGTGCGGCACGATCTCGCCGAAGACGAAGTGGTTCGCGCCAGAACCCAGTTGAAGGCGGGAATGATGATGGCACTCGAAAGTGCATCGAGCAGGAGTGAGCGATTGGCCCGAATGTTCCTGAACTGGAATCGCGTGGTGGACCTGGATGAAGTGAGCATGCGGATCGACGAGGTGAACAGGGATCGTGTGATCGACTTTGCCGATCGCCTCTGCCGAACCGGCGATCCCGCGATGTCCCTCTATGGCCCGATTGCGGGAACTCCACCTGTATCGGTTCTGAAGGACCGTTTGGCGGCTTGATCGATGTGGAGACGCACCCGCAGCCTTTCCATCAAGTCCGAGCGGGTTGAATTGCGTTTGCCGAAACGGTCCGACTATGTCGGCTGGGCCTGCCAGCGGCGGGCAAGCAGGGAGTTTCACAGACCGTGGGTCCCGACTTCCTTTTCAGGCGATGTCTCGAGGACCGGGTTCCGGGTGTGGGTGAACCAGGCCCACCAAACCTTCGGTGAAGGTAGCGAACTCAACCTGCTCTTGTTCCGGAATGCCGATCAGGCTTTGCTCGGTTCGCTGGCGTGCAAGAACATCAGGCGCGGGACCGTTCAATGCGGGACACTCAGCTTCTGGATCGGGCGGGAGTACGCCCGGATGGGGTACATGACCGAGGCCGTTACGGCATTCGTGAACCACGCATTTTCAAAGCTGGACCTTGGTCGGCTGGAGGCCGCGTGCCTTCCCGAAAACAGGGCATCGCGAGGACTGCTCGAGAAAACCGGGTTTCAAAAGGAGGGGCGGGCAGAGGCATACCTGAAGATCGCCGGAGTTTGGCGCGACCATATCCTGTATTCGAACATACGCGAGGACCGTAGGGAAATCGCACGGCGCATGGAGACCGTGACAGCCGGCCGATCGCCACCAGACGAGCTTCGACCAGGCGGACAGGCAGGTGGCGATGGGGAAACCCGAGGTGGTTCCGACGATGATCCACTCCGGCGCCCCCGGCGATTGCGTCGGGTGACTTAGTCAGTACCGGCGATGCTGAAAAGCGCCTGCCCGTCTTTCGTCGCGTCTCTCCGGTCGGTCTTGCCTGAAAGGGTGTTCGGCGAGATGCAGCCACGACACCGGGACGAGCCGCGTGGAAACATGCAGGGCAGGGGAGGCGTGGTCCTTTTGCCATCATCGACGGAACAGGTTGCCGAGATTGTTTGTCGCGCCGCGGCGGCGCGCGTCGGGATTGTTCCGTACGGAGGCGGGACAGGCTTGGTCGGTGGCCAGGTCCTGCCGGACGGCCCCGTTCCCGTTATCCTGTCGATGGAACGCTATGCGAGAATTCGGGAAGTTGATCTTGACGATGGCGTTCTCGTTACGGATGCCGGAGCGATTCTGGCTGACGTGCAGAGTGCGGCAACGGACGCCGGCAGGGTTTTCCCCTTGACGATGGCCTCGGAGGGGTCATGCCAGATCGGTGGCAATCTCGCGACCAACGCGGGTGGAATGCAGGTCGTCCGATATGGAACCGCGCGAGATCTTTGTCTGGGCCTGGAAGCGGTTCTTCCCGATGGTACGGTCTTTGACGGACTCCACAGGCTGCGAAAGAACAATACGGGGTACGACCTCAAGAACCTCCTGATCGGCTCGGAAGGAAGCTTGGGCGTTATCACGGCGGCTGTCTTGAAGGTTGACATTCCGCCCGGCGATTCGATGTCGGTCCTGGCCAGTATCGGCTCGCCGGCGGACGCGGTCGACCTGTTCCGGCAGGCTAAAGAGCGACTCGGCCACGCCATTGCCGTCTTCGAGCTGATTCGGGGAACCGGTTTCGATTTCCTGCGGGAAGTCCGACCGGACGTCAGGCTGCCCTTGCCGGACTCGGACTGGCTGGTTCTGGCCGAGTTCGGCGACGTGACGGGTTCGGACCTGCAGGGACGAATCGAGGGGTTCATGTTTGCACAGATTGAGGCAGGCCGGATCGTCGATGCCGTCGTTGCGCAAAGCAAGGCGCAGCAGCACGAACTGCGCGGCTTGAGAGAGATGATCCCGGAAGCTAACCGCCTCATCGGCGCCATAGCGTCGCATGATATCTCGGTACCGATCAGCAGGGTTTCGGAGTTCATTGAAAAGGGAATGGAAGTCTCGGAACGATTTGGCCCTCTTCGAATCAACTGTTTCGGGCATGTCGGGGACGGAAACCTTCATTTCAACGTTTTCCCTCCTCTCGGGTGCGGACCTGAAGAACGCGCCAGGTTGCAAAGGCGCAGAAAGGCCATTTCGGAGTACATCCATGAACTGGCCCACCGTTGCCACGGTTCCTTTTCCGCGGAACACGGGGTCGGCCGCCTGAAGACGGACGAACTGCGTCGATACGGTAACCCGGCAGGGGTCGGGGCGATGAAGAAAATCAAGGCAATTCTTGATCCGCTTGGAATCATGAACCCGGGCGCCGTTCTTCACCCGTCTCTACAGGAATAGGCGAAACCATATCTGGTGCCGCGATTGTCGAGCGCGCCGTAAACCCCGTCCTTCGGGGCAGGAGACAGTCACGTGCAGACCGTTTGACTCTTCATCCGGAGGATTCCGGGCTTCGGAGGATGAGGATTCCGAATGGGAGGGTCGTTTTTTTGACGCGTTATCATTGCGCCATTATTTTGCTGCTTGTTCGGCAGTGATCTTCGATTTCACAGTTTTTCGTGAAAAAACGCTGGATGAACCGTGGTTTTCTCACATCCTGGTGAATTCCGCTGAGTTCTTGTCCCCGGTCGCCAAACATGGTCGAGTGCTCCCAACCAAGAAAAAGGCTCCGAATACGGGGCAAATGGAGCACACCGATGCGGGATCTACAGAAAGGTCGATGCCTCAAGAGGCCAGGCGATGACGATGTTCGTCAATGAAAATCCAAACGCCGTCATTGAGCGGCAACCTCTCCCACGTTCGGTCGCCAAGCATGGATCCGTTATCGTAGACAGAATCCTCGACCTTTTCCGTCGGCACAGGCGCGCTTCTGACCCAGATCGGCAGGTTGTCGTTCCGGCGAGCAGAATTGGTGTCGTGGGTGATCCGGCTATCTGCGGTCACGTGCCTGCGGCTTCGAATGGGCGATCCGCTGAACTGTTCGTGTGCCCATGCGGACCTCCATCCGAGGGGTCCTGCCCAGTTTTCACGCTACGCTCATTCCTGACGGCCCAATTCCGGACTTGGAACTGAGAAGATTTGATCTCCGCCAAATCGTGCTTACCGCGAAATTCTGTCAGGGAAGTACAATCGGCCAAGCTACTGTTCAGATCTCTTCATGTATGGCCAGACAGCTGACCTTTTGGCCAGATGGCAGGGGCAACAGTTGCGGTTCTCGCGACCGGCATTCTTCCATCGCAATGGGGCATCTTGGGTGGAACCGACAACCTGGAGGGGGCGAAAATGGCGAAGGCAACTCCCCCCCGAGCGCGTGTTCTTCGGACAAGGGTCTGTCCAGCGTGGGAACCTCGTTCAGCAGAGCCCGAGTATAGGGGTGCATGGGATTTGCCAGCAGGTCAGCGGTGGCGGCAAGTTCCACGATTTGCCCCAGATACATCACTGCGATCCGGTCCGAGACATGTTCGACCACGCTGATGTCGTGGCTGATGAACAGATACGACAGGTTCAAACTGTCCCTCAGATCAAGAAACAGGTTTATGATCTGTGCCTGAACGGACACGTCCAGAGAGGCCACGGATTCATCGCAGACGACGACGCCCGGATTGACTGCCAGCGCGCGCGCAATGCAGATCCGTTGACGCTGCCCCCCGGAAAACTGATGCGGATAGCGGTCCAGCGAATCTTCTTGCAGGCCGACGCGGCCGAGCGCCTCGACCGCGAAGGCGCGTGCCTCGGACCTTGGGATCAACTCGTGGGCAATGGGAGCTTCGGTGATCGCATCAACAATGCGCTGACGCGGGTTCAGCGCGGCGGCGGGATCCTGAAAGATCATCTGAACGCCCAGGCCCGTGCCGGCCTTCTCTTTAGTCTTGTCCTCCATGGGTTTGCCGTTGAACAGAACATCACCGGAATCGGGCGGCAGTATTCCCGCCACTAGACGCCCTAGCGTGGATTTTCCACAGCCAGATTCGCCCACAAGCCCCAGCACTTCGCCTTGCTCTATCGTCAGATCAACACCGTCCACGGCCTGCAATACATGGGCGGTCAGTTTTGCCCCAAATGCGGTTGCGATCCGATCCGCCAGGTCTGGCTTCCTGCCAAAACTGCGCCGGACAGACTTGAGTTCAATCACATTCGGCAAGGGCAGCCCTAACATGTAGCGGAGAGATGCAGCGAACGGCATGATCGGGTGATGTGAAGGACAGGTCCGGCAACACTTCGCAGGCCTTGGCGGCACGGGCGCAACGCGGCGCGAAGGAGCAGCCTTTTGGCAGGTTCGAGAGTTGCGGAAGAACACCTGGAATGGAGATCAGACGTTGTCCGCGAGGAGAGTTTGCCGGCATACTGGCCATCAACCCCGCGGTGTAGGGATGGGACGGTGATTTCAACATTTCCATCGTTGGCCCCTGTTCCACGATGCGGCCCGCGTACATCACGGCCACGCGGTGGGCGATCTGAGCCACAACGCCCAGGTCGTGAGAGATCCAAATCAACGCCGTGCCCGAATCGCGACAAAGCCGCCGCATGTCACGCAGGATTTGCGACTGCACGGTGACGTCCAGCGCCGTCGTCGGTTCATCCGCGATGATCAGGTCCGGCTCGTTCAGCAGCGCGATGGCAATGACCACGCGCTGCCGCATCCCGCCGGAAAACTGGTGTGGATAGGCCTCCAAACGTTCATCGGGGCTGTTGATCCCGATGCGCACCATCGCTTCGCGAACGATCTGCCGTGCGGCGCCTGAGGAGATGTCTTGATGGGCCTGGATGGCCTCAATCATCTGTGAACCAATGCGCTGCACGGGGTTCAGGCTGGTGGTCGGATCCTGAAAGATCATCGCGATCCTGTTGCCGCGATAGTCTTGCCACTGCGCCTCGGAAAAAATGGTGACATCAGCGCCATCGAACGTAATACGCCCCGCTGTGACGCGGCCCGGTCTGTCCACCAAACCCATGATGGACAGCCCAAGAACAGTTTTGCCGGAGCCGGATTCCCCAACGATACCGAGCACGTCGCCGCGCGCGATTTCAAGATTGACGCCATTCACGGCTGCCAGCGGCCCGTCGGGAGTAGAAAATTCGGTCCGCAGCCCTTGAATGGACAAAAGGTTTGTCCGTGTCATCTCAAAAGCCTCGGATTGACCATTGCGCGCAGCTGGTCACCGAAGACGTTGATCGCGGCAACCGTCGCGAGCAGCACGACACCCGGAAAAAAGGTGATCCAATAAGCACCTGAAAGGATGTAGTCGAAGCCATTCGAAATCAACGAACCGAGCGATGGTTCTGTGATGGGCACGCCCACACCGAGAAAACTGAGCGTAGCTTCGATCGAGATGGAGTGCGCCGTTTGCAGGGTCGCCAACACGATCAGCGACGAGACGCTGTTGGGCAGAAGGTGCCTCAAGATGATGCGGGCGTTGCTGAGCTCAAGGCAGATGGCCGCTTCGAAATACTCTTTGCGTCGTTCGATCATGGCGGCGGCACGTACCGTGCGCGCATAAAGTGCCCACTGCACGATGGCGAGCGCAATGATGACCTTGTCAACGCCCTTTCCCAACAACGCCAACAGCACGAGCGCGACCAGAATGGCCGGAAAGGAAAGCTGGATATCGACAATCCGCATCAGGAACGCGTCAATCCGTCCGCCGTAGAAGGCGGCGGTCAGCCCAACTGTGAGCCCGACAATCAGTGCGATGACGGCGCTGCTGATGGCCACGGTCAGGCTGGTGCGAAGTCCAAAGATGATGGCGCTCAGGACATCGCGCCCCGCCCCATCTGTGCCCAGCCAGGCGACCGTTCCGTCGAACATCTCATCGCCTGGCGCAAGCCGTCCATCCAGAACACTGACGGTTGCCAGATCATATGGGTCGGTGGGCGCGATAAAGGGGGCGAAAGTCGCCGAGGCGGTAATGATCAAAAGCAGAATGCCCGAAATCAGCGTCGTGGGGCGCGACAAATCTGACCGCACTAATCTGGAAAACAGTCCGGTTTCCGGATTTGCGACGGATATGGCCTTCGTATCGCTCATGTTTCGTCACCTTGCAGGCGCACGCGCGGATCAAGCACTGCGTAGATGATGTCCACGACCAGATTGAGCACCAAAAACAAGGCCACTACGAATAGCAGGTAGGCCACCACGATCGGGCGGTCGAGATTCACAATGGCGTCGATGACAAGCTTGCCCAGGCCAGGCCAGGCAAAGATTGATTCCGTTACCGTTGCAAAGGCGATCAGTGTGCCGAATTCGATCCCCAACACGGTGACGATCGGAATGAGGATATTGGGCATCAAGTGAGCGAGTACAATGCGTCTTGACGACAGCCCCTTGGCGCGGGCGAACCTTATGAAATCAAGCGCCATGACCTCGACTGTTCCAGCGCGTGCCAGCCGGATGACCATGGCAATCTTGAAAAGTGCGAGATTGGTGGCGGGCAAGATGAGGTGGCGCAAACCATCCAGCGTAAAGGCACTACTTTCGATGCCCAAGAAACGCGAAGTCTCGCCTCGGCCAGACACCGGCAGCCAACCGAGCAAGACCGAAAAGACAATGATCATCATCAGGCCCAACCAGAAGGTCGGGATGGAAATTCCGAGAATTGAGCCACCCATGATGATGCGTGCGCCCCATCCATCGGGGCGCAAGCCCGCATAGACTCCCAAGGGCAGGCCCACTGTCACGGATAAAATCAGTGCGCTGATCGCAAGTTCAAGCGTGGCCGGAAAACGCTCGGCCATAAGTGCAAGTGCCGGTCGTCCGAAGATAAAGGAATTGCCCAGATCCCCCGACACCGCACCCATCAGGAACTTCCAATATTGCACATGGACCGGCTGATCGAGCCCGAAGTCCCGGCGCACACGTTCGATTTCCTCGGGCAGGCTTTCCGGATTGACGAGCATGTCGACGGGATCACCCACGAGATTGACCATAGAGAACACCATCAACGACATGACGAACAGGACGACCACGCTTTGCATGACGCGTCTCAGGACAAAGGCTAACATCGGGGGGGTCCCTTCGTAGGTTGGCCCGCCGCGGACATGCGGCGGGCCAACCTTAAATCATTCTTGCGGGCGGATTTTGTGGATGAACGTGCTGTCCAGGGCACCGTGTTCGTAAGCGATTCCGTCGCGTGCGGCCCAGGTCGCGATCTCATGATGGATCGGAACCAACGCATATTCCCGCATCGCGATGTCGGTCGCCTGAATGAAGGCCATTTCGCCCTTGGCAATGTCCATTGAAGATCGCCCATCTTCGATCAGCTTATCGACTTCCGGGTTGCTGTAACCGTTGCGGTTGCCCGGTCCATAACCGCGCTCTTTCTGCTTTGTGTGAATGAAAATCCGCAGCGGGTGCGAAGGCTCACCCGAGCCATTTGCATAGCCGGACATGGCAGCGGTGAACTCAGGCGTGTCACTCGGCCCTCCGCGCGAGAAGCGCTTGAAAAAGACCGAGGCGGGCATGGTCTCGACACTGGTGTCGATACCGATGCGCGACAGCATCTGCGCGATGGCTTCGAGAATCCGTGTGTCATTGGAATAGCGACCGGCAGGCCCATGGATGGTCAGTTTGAACCCGTTGCCATAGCCTGCTTCCGCCAGCAATTCCTTTGCACGGTCCGGATCATGAGCATCTGGTTCGAGATTGGTGGAGTAACCAATGTAACCCTCGGGCGAAAACTGACCAGCAGGTGCGGACAGCCCATCCATCACACGATCCGCAATGGCCTGCCGATTGATTGCCAGAGACACGGCTTCGCGCACGCGAATGTCCCGAAAGGGTGAGACAATCGGATTGCCGTCATGATCAGTGACAAAGGGTTTGATCGGGTCATTGGTCATATGCAACGTCATGTAGAGCAGACGGTTGGACACCGACTTGAAGACCGACAGCCCATCACGGCTTTCCAAATTGGGTAAATCAGCGGGTGCGACCCTCTCGATGAAGTCCACGTCACCGGCGATAAGCGCGGCTGCCCTGGTTGTGCCGTCGCCAATGGGGCGAATGACAACATTGTCCCAATCCACTGCCGCCCCCCAATAACCGTCATTGCGCGACAATTCGATCACGTCGCCGGGCAGCCATTTGGTGAAGGTGAACGGGCCCGTCCCGAAAGAGGCCGCGCCGATGTTGAAATCCTCAGTTGTGGCATCGACGAACGCGGAGTCGATAATCGAAATCCGCGACATGTCGTTCGGCGTGAAAGGGTAAGGTTTCTCGGTCGAAATTCGCAGGGTCAGGTCATCGACAACTTCAAAGTTCTTGCCCTTGATGAAGGTAGCGAAACTGGACGGGCTGTTGGGCACATTCGCCGCGCGCTGCATCGTGGCGACCACATCTTCAGCGGTGAATGCCGCGCCATTGTGAAAGGTTACACCGGGGCGCAGACTGAATTCCCAGGTGCGCTCGTCAATTGGCTCCCAAGACGCGGCAAGCCCAGGGACGAGGTTCTGGTTAACATCCTGCAGGACCAGCGCATCATAGACTTGCGTGGCCATTGAGTTGTTGATGGTCAGGTTCTGATAATGCGGGTCCATGGATGTGGGTTCGGCCGCCAGGGCCACCGTCAGGTCGTTTGCCGACACAGGTCCGGCCAAAAACCCAAGGCCCGTCGCCGCGGCGGTTAGAAAAGCCGCCGGATTATAGATGGACTTTCTCATTTTTCTTCCTTTCATCGATTTTCGGTTGTTTCCTAGGTGATGACAGCCCGGATTCACTGCCGGGCTTTCGTCGCGAATTCCTTGATCTGCTCGTTGAAGAAGTCGGGGCATTCCGCGTAAGAGGCGTGACCCGCCTCGGGGAATTCGACATGTTGTGCCTTCGGAAAGGCCGCGACCAGCAGCGCATGCATCTCAGGCGAAATTACGGTGTCTTCGCCACCTGACAAAATTAGTACGGGAACGTTCACGCTATGGCTGATTTTCGTATTGTCAGTTTCCTGACACATGCGGCCACCATCGCGGATACCTTCGATCCGCGCGCTTGCTGCTATTTCGGCCAGGAACCGAATGACGGTTTGGGAAGTTCCTTCGGGCGTGCTGCGCTTGGCACGTTCTAGACCATAGGCCGCATTGACCCCCTCTGATCGGAGGCGGTCGACTCTCGTCCCGTACCGCGCCATCAGCGGCTCCCCTTTAGGGCGGGCAAAGCCCAGATGCGTCGAAGACAGCACCAGGCCCACGGTTGAAGTATCTTGATCAGCCGCCAATTGCGCGGCAACCACGCCTCCCATCGAATGGCCGACCACGATTACGTCATTGACCTTGAGCGCTTCCAACAGGGCTTTGGCCGCATCAACATAGTCTTCGATGCTGTCTCCGAATACATCGGATGCCCCAAAGCCCGGAGCATCCCAAGCAACAACGCGGAATGAAGTCCCCAGTGCCCGAAACAGGTAGGCCCAGCTCTGACTGCTGCCATTCATGCCATGGAGCAAGAAGAGAACGGGTCCCGCACCTGTTTCACGATACGCAAGGCGGCCGCCATTGTAAGGAATATACTGCAACTCAGGCGTATCCCACATTTGCGTGATGTCCCTTGAGCAATGACTTCGTCAGAAGGCGCCGTGGAGCGGCAGAAATGCCCCGGCACCGGCTGCTACTCAATTGCAGCACAGAGAGTGACAACAAAAAAGCCTAAAACTTTTTACATATTTTTTGCCTGATGTTGAGATTCTAGCTCGCGCATCGACATCAGCGTTTGAGCAAGCTTCAGCACATGGGAAAACTCGGGGTTTGAGAGAAGCGCGTTGCAATAATTGCGCCAAGCCTCCAGCATCGGCTCGGTCGGGCGAAAGTCGCGGCGACGGCGGTCGCATTTGCCTGGCAGTTCTTCCAAATAGCCGAGTTGCAAGGCTTCATGCACCGTTGAAGTGACGGTTGGACGACTGAATTCAGAGACTTCTACAAGCTCCGAAATCGTAAAACTACCCTTGATGAAGTAGAAGTTCATCATGTACCGACGCAGTTCGAACGCGGTGAAGCTGGTGTTAAAGAAACGGCGCACTTGGCCAGGCGCGTGCTCGCGTCGATAAACATGGCGCGAACTTTCAAAAGAGGCCTGCGCAAAGCAGAAGCGTTGAAACAGCGTCCCAGACTCACGCATGGTCAATCTCACCGTATTATAGAAAATTTCTTACGCGTTATGCTACTGCTCTGATCGTCTGCCTGCAAGGTATCGCTGTTGCCCTAATGTTGTTCTGGCATGGCACGTTTTTTCGTGGATCAATGTTGCAAAAGCGAAACATGCCGGAATACATCCGGTCCGGAGGCGCCCGTTGACAAGGTTTTTCTCGACGCCATGGCCCGTCACTTCCGGCCCGCGTCCGCTTCGCTTCGACAGACCGTGGCCGAGTTCGATAGTGGCTCAATCGAAGGGGGGCATACATGGCAATTTCCATCCCTGGCACGGAACCGAGGGAGGCCGCCGTGTACCGACGGTGCCAAATCGCGGTCGCGCCTGGGCGCTTGCCCCCCTGCTTGCCGTCCTTGCCGCCGGTTGCGAGCCCACGCCCGAGGTAGATTTTTCCGCCGTCTTCGGACCGGGCGAACGCTTGCACTTTGATCGCCTTTGCGTCGAAGACCAAGACCACGCCGCCGCGGCGCGGGTGGCGTTCGCCGAAAAAATTTCGGGGATAAGGGCTCGTCACGAGATAAACGCTACATTCCAAGGCTGAGGAAAACGGTGATTTTCTTCATCTCGGTTGAAGCTGTGCACCGTTCACTCGATGCCTCCATATGGTCATTGGCTGCTTTCACGCTCGTTTTGCATCGGTTTTCGTCAAATCCACGACAATTCGGGTAGGTGACCGCCCGGATTCGCTGATCATCAAGGATTCCGACACTATCCGGTTCCATCGAAGCAGTGCTGGAGCGACATACTCTGTGATTCGGTTATTTCCTGACGGACCCCAAGCGTTTGTGATCAGCTAAACCGCCTGTCAATTCGGACGGCGGCGGAATTCAATACCACATGCGTCTGGCCAACTGCTTCTGCCACCGCGCGGGCAGATATTGAAGCGGGGGCGAGTTCACCTTTCTTGTGGAATAACCTTCAAGATCATATACTATGGCGATCAATCAAGTATGTCTCAGGTCAGAGGAGGGTATAATGAAAAAACTTGGTCAGTTGTTTGCTGCCGCACTGATTGCAGCGGGTTGTTTTAATGCTGGACCGGTGTTTTCCGAAGATGCCACCGTCAAGCTGTGGTCGCGTGCCGACCGCTCTGGACCGCTGCGTGCGGGCAATATTGTCGCCGCAGCAGATCAGCTTAACCGCTTTCTTGAGGCGGCCGGCTCCGAGGTTCGTGTGGTCATCGAGCTTATCGAAACCAATGCCCGCGGCTTTGACGCGGACGCCCTTGACGTTCTCAAGGCGCATTCGGTTGGCGATACTCCAGACATTCTTGTTGCCGCACACGAATGGATCGGTTCACGTGGAAGCTGGACCGGCATTCGTGGAAGCTGGACTGGCGGCAAATCTGGAAGAGCATATCGCGGCCAATGAACCCTTGTATGCGGACATGATTCCGCAACTCTGGGAGTCAGTGAAGTACAAGGGTGAACGCTACGGTATTCCACAGGACTCGGAAATCCGGATGTTCTTCCTGAACAACGATATCCTGCGGGCCACCGGAAAGTCCGAGGAGTTCATCGCCGGGTTGCCAGCCGCGGTCGAGGCAGGCGAGTTCACGATGTATGATTTCTGCGATCTTGCAGCTGAAGCTGTCAATTCCGGAGCAGCCAAGGTTGGCTGGGTACACCGGCCAAACGTGGGACCGGACTTTCAGATGGCTATGGCTTCATTCGGAATCGACATCTACAACGAGGAAGAAGCCAAGCTGCAGGTCACCCGGAAAGGTCTGGTCGCATATTACAGCTGGCTGCAATACTGCGTTGAAAACGGATCACTGCCGGCTGACATGACCACTTGGTCCTGGGACTCCGTTCACGCGGCGTTCCGCGGCGGCGACGCTCTTTCCAAATTCCACGGCATCTGGAATGTGGGGCCGCAGCTTGAGTCTTTCGGCGTCAGCGGCGCCGACGAGTACTTTAACCTGATCACCTGGATTCATTCGCCTCCGGGCGAAAAGGGCGGCCAGCCAAAGAACCTCAGCCATCCAATCGTCTATGTGGTTGGCGATACGCCGAACAAGGATCTGGCAGCGATGATCGTTGCACTGGCTTCGCAGAATGTGCCCAATACGGCGCATGCGGTGGGTACCAATCATACCCCGATCAACTACGGACAGGCGGCCATGCCGGAGTTCGTGGAAAAGGGTTGGGCACTGATTGCCGGCACACCGATGCTGAAATATGCGGAGTTCATGCCGAATCACTCGAAGATCGGACAGTATAACGCCATTACCTACCAGGGCGTTCAGGCGGTCGAGACCGGTGAAATGAGCCCCGAGGAAGCTGCCGATTTCGTTATCGAAGAACTGGAGGTTGAACTTGGCGATGACGTGATCATCCTCAATTGATCTAAACTGCTGGACGGGCCGCCTTTGTGGCGGCCCGGACCTATTCAAGGTGCGGTCGTCGACTTTCCGAACCGGAACCAACATGCTGGTCTTCCTGGGGCCGGCATCCTTCTTTCTTGTCTGTTTGCTTCTGGCGCCGATCTTCGTTGACCTGGTCGTTGCCTTCACCGACATGGCGCAGACCATTCGGATCAACGAGTATACGACCAAGCAGTTCAGCAAGCTTGTTCGCGCCAGTGAGGACGCCTGGCTGGGAATAGAACTCCGCGGGTCCTTTTACCGGGCGCTGAGCCTCTCTGCCGTCTACATTTTCTTTACGCTGGCAATTTTCAATCTGACCTTTGGACTGATTCTCGCGCTGACGACAACTGCGCTTCCGGACTGGCTCGGCGGCGTATACCGCGCAATCTGGCTGCTGCCGCGAATGTCTCCCTCTGTAGTCTATGCGCTGCTGTGGATTTGGGTCGTTGATCCGACAGAACGGGGATTGCTAAACCAGGTCATTGGCGCCTTGGGCTTTTCTCCGATCAACATGAAGCTCGATGCGCCGATCGTCCTGATCGTGACAGCCAACGGTTTCATCGGCGCCTCCATTGGCATGCTGATACTGACCAGTACCATCCGCTCGATTCCTGAGCACCTGTTTTTTGCGGCGCGAGCCGACGGCGCTGGCTCCCTGTCGATCGTCCGGCACATCGTCCTGCCCGCCCTGCGCTGGCCGCTTAGCTACATTACCGTCTTTCAGTTCCTCGCTCTTCTCGTATCGTTCGAATACATTTTCCTGATCATGGGGCCGGCGCGCTCAACCATGACGATGGCAATGCTGGCCTATACCAAGACGCTTGCACCTGACATTGGTGCCGGCCAGTACGCCTATGGTGCGGCGATTACACTGATCCTGATCGTGATCGGCGTATTCGTGGCGCTTGTCCTCTTTCGTCTGGCCAACATGACCCGGCTGCTGATGGCGCCCCGGATCGAGGTGCAGTGATGGCTGTGGCGAAGACACAGGCTGACTGGGAACTTCTGGCACGACGATCTCGGCGCGACCGGCGGATCAAGCATGGGCTGCTGATCGCCTTTCTGACGCTCGTCACAATTCCGGTGATCGTGCCGTTTTTTTGGGTTTTCGTGATTTCGATTTCGGCCCGCACTGGTGGAGTGGAATCCGAGGTGCTGTGGCGGGCCTGCGCGATCCTGGTTCCGACCGTATTTGCTTACGGTGTGGCCCATACGGCGTTCCGAAACGCCCGCCAGCGAATCTATGCTGCCCTGATCCTGGTTTTGCTTGCGGTCGTGGGACTCGTCATCACAGTCGGCGATGACCTGCATCTTTACAACTACAGGTTCATGGTCAATCCCAACCTCGTGGAGGAACTGCGAGGCGCCGCTACGGCTGGCGGACAGTTTCCCTGGGTCTGGGTGGCATTTGTCAATTCCCTGATTGTGGCAGCGACCTCGATGGCGCTCAAGGTCACGGTGGCGACGCTGGCGGGTTATTATCTTTCCCGCTTTGCGTTTCGCGGCCGCTCCCAGTTCCTGCAGGGGCTTTTGATTCTGGAAGTGTTCCATCCCTGGATGCTGACGATCCCGATTTTTCTCGTGATCTTCTGGATTGGACTGCTCAATACTTTGGCCGGACCGATCCTGGTACTAACCGCAATCGACCTGCCATTCTTCATTTTCATCATGAAGGGTTTTTTTGACGCGGTTCCATGGGACATCGAGATGTCGGCCATGACTGATGGCGCCTCCCGCCGGCAGGCCTTCCGGATGGTCGTGCTGCCGCAGGTGCGGGGCGGCATCATCGCGATCGCTGTCCTGGGTTTCATCAAGGGCTGGGAGGAGTATGTCTTTGTCACGGCCCTGCGGACCGGCAACTCCTACTGGGTGATGTCCACCTACCTTTACTACGTGGCGGAAGACGTGATGGGCGTTGATTACGGTGTCGTTGCCGCTGTCAGTGTCATCTACATTTTACCTTCACTGGCGCTTTATCTCTTCTGCCAAAAATTCCTCACTCAATTGACACTCGGAGGTGTCAAGGGCTGATGGCTAACGTTGAACTGCGAAATCTTACCAAGGTCTGGGACCAGGTCACTGCGGTCGACAGTATCAATCTGGAGATCCGGGACGGTGAGTTCCTGGCAGTGCTCGGTCCATCGGGCTGCGGCAAGTCGACGACCCTGTTCATGCTGGCAGGGGTCTACCTCCCGAGCGGCGGCGACATCCTGTTCGATGACGCCCGCGTCAACGACGTCGAGGCTCGCTCCCGCAATGTCGGAATCGTGTTTCAGTCCTATGCGCTCTATCCGAACATGAATGTCCTGCAGAACATCATGTTTCCGTTGCGGTTCCAGGAGACAAGGGATGCGGCCGCGCAGGCGCGGGAGATGGCGGAACTGGTGCAGGTTGGCGAATTGCTGGAACGCCGCCCCAGCCAATTGTCCGGAGGCCAGCAGCAACGGGTTGCTTTGGCACGGGCGCTGGTCAAACAGCCGAATCTTCTGTTGCTGGATGAACCCCTGTCGAACCTCGACGCAACCCTGAGGCTGACCATGCGTGCCGAAATTCGCCGGATTACCCGGGAATTGGCGGTGACGACAATCCTCGTGACCCATGACCAGCTGGAAGCGACGACAATGGCGGACCGTGTCGTGTGCATGAATGTCGGCCGGATTGAACAGACCGGAACGGCCGAAGATCTGTATCTGCGTCCCGACACCCTGTTTGTCGCCGGATTCATCGGTTCGCCGCCGATCAATCTGATCAGGCTACGGGCCAGGCAGCGCGCCGTGCTCGACGTTCCGGATGCGGTCGAGACTGTTGGCATTCGGCCGGAAATGCTGCGGTCGGCTGAAACTGGGCTGCCGGTGACGGTGACCACAGTAGAGCCGATGGGACGCGAGACCCTGATAACGGCCGACAGCAATCTCGGCCCGCTGCGATTCCTGGAAGCGACATCGCGCCCCAAGTGGTCGGCCGGTGACAGACTGCACGTCTCGTTCCAGCCACAGGATACAATTGTGTTCGATGGCGCTGGCCAGCGGGTATCCGATTTGCATGCTGCCATCGGGTAAAACGATCACACGTGATGCGATTGGCCAACAGGTCGAGCCGCTCGAGCCGCCTACCGCCGTCCAGCGTAAGGAAGCCCTGTCGTTGTCTGGAAGCAGGAAGGTGCATGACCGGCTGCTGGCCAGTTGGCCCTGCCTGAGCACCATCGAAAAGTCCGCCTCGACGGTACGGGCTGCGCCGTTGTCGGGACTGACGGTCACGGCCTGGAATATGGAACGCTGCAAGCAGGTCGAACAAAGCGCGAACATGATTGCCGGCGCCGGTGCCGATGTCGTGCTTGCCACCGAGATGGACCGCGGCATGGCGCGGTCCGGACAGCGCGATACGCCCGGTGATCTGGCGGGTTGTCTGGGATGGGGTTATGCCTTTGGTGTCGAGTTTGTCGAACTTGGTCTTGGGGACGTCCGTGAAACGCGCGATCATGCCGGGGAAATCAACCGGCAGGGCCTGCATGGCAATGCAATCCTCTCACGTTATCGGATTGACGATGTAAGGTTGCTGCCGCTGGAAGCCAGCGGAGACTGGTTTGCGGGCGCACCCAAGGATGACGGCCAGGTCAGGGTCGGCGGGCGCATGGCGTTGGCCGCGCGGTTGGCAACCGAACGGGAACCAGTCGTGATTGTGGCCGTCCACTATGAAAGTCAAAGCGACAGCGCTGACCGGGCCAGGCAGACCCGACGCCTGCTGGAATGCCTGGCGAACGAATTTGGCGACACGAGATGCATCATCAGGGGCGACCTGAACACAAAAGGATTTCTTCAGGCCGGTCTTGCCGGGTCTGCAATGCTGGACGGCGCTGCAAAGTCTGAACCAAGTTTCGCGCACTTTGCCGCGGAGGGATTCGACTGGCGGCAGACCAATACAGGGGCGCATACGACCCGGTTGCATCCAGAAGATCCGCCTGACAGTCCGTTGACTACGCTGGATTGGCTGCTGGTGCGGGGCGTTCATGCGGGCCGGCCATTCGTTGTTCCGGCATGCGGCGCCAATGGCGAGTATCTTTCCGACCACGAAATGGTTGGCGCCACGGTTTGGCCGTAATGTGGATGCGGACAAGGCAGCCCGCGCCTGCCGGTTTCTGGAGCCGACTGCGGGAGGCGGCTGTGTGACCGACGGTATTGCCGTGACGAGGATAGTCAGCCATCGCGGAGCCTGTCGGGTTGCACCGGAAAACACGATTGTCTCCGGCCGGCGGGCGGCTGAGCTCGGTGCCGACATTGTCGAACTGGATATTCGTGAATCCGCAGACGGTGTCCTCTATGTCCTGCATGACGCGACGTTGAGTCGCACCACGAATGGCCGCGGACTGATTTCCCGGATGCAGAGCCGGGATCTGGACCGGCTGGATGCCGGATCCTGGTTTGGCCCGGAATTTGCCGGCGAGCCGCTGCCGCGCCTTATCGACTTCCTGATGGAACTCAAACCGCTTCTGGGATTCTACGTCGAGGTAAAGGCAGCTGCGCCCTGCAGGTTGGCGGCCGAACTCGAAGCCGCGGGTCTCGGGTCCGGCTGTATCATCTATTCGGAGAACGACGAACTGCGCACGGCACTACGAAAGGCTTTGCCCCAACAACTACACATGGTGAACTACCGGGATCATCCCGACATCGAGGATGCCCGGGCCGCGGGCGCCTCGATTCTTGAGTTTCACAGCATGGACATGACGACGCAGCTCATTTCGCGCGCGCGGGCTCAGGGCTTCGAGATCATGATGCACACCCCGTTTCGTGACGAAACCGCATTTCGAAAGGCGCTTGCCGCTGGCGTCGATTACCTCAATATTGATTACCCGGCGACTGCCCTGACGCTTCGCCGCGAGATACAGGGTGCCTGAAAGGCTGGCTTCGACTGGTTTGCCGATGCAGGCTTGCGCCATCTGCAAGGCATCAAGATGGAACGATGTCTAAACCACACGGGGACGGGGACGTCACGACAGGTTCGACAAGTTCGACAAACCGAAATGGGACATCTGGTTCTGTCCGCCCAGAAAGACCGGAAAAGATCCCTCAACAGGTGAAAATCGCCCCACCCCCGAACGATAGTGACCGCTTACACTGCCCGCCTGATTTTTTGCAACCCATAACCTGTTGTAAAGACGCGAAAAAGAGAGAGACATCCGGCCTTATCGTGCATTTGCGGACCACGGAAAGTGGTCTTGGCGGGTCGGCCGCTGTTTTTCAGTGTCCCGGAAACGTGCAGAGAGTCGCTACGGAAAGCCCCATCGAATTCAGGACGGCTCTGCCTCCGAGATCCGGCAACTCGATGATGACTCCGACCTGAACTACTTTTCCTCCGAGACGATCGACAAGCCTGGCAGCTGCCGCAGCCGTTCCTCCCGTGGCGAGGAGATCATCGACGAGCAGTATTCTCTCGCCACGAACCACGGCATCGCAGTGCATCTCGAGCGTCTCCGTACCATACTCGAGTTCATAGTCCTCACTGATCGTGGCAGCTGGCAATTTTCCCTTCTTGCGTACCGGAACGAAGCCGGTTCCCAATTCCTGCGCCAGGGCGCCACCGATAATGAAACCGCGAGCTTCGATCCCCGCCACCTTGTCAAAACCCGCCTCGTTGGTCGCGGCAACCAGGCCGCGCACCGCCAGTTCCAGTCCTTCGGCGCTTCCAAAGAGCGGCGTGACGTCCCGGAAGAGAATCCCGTCATGCGGAAACCCCGGAATAGTCCGAATGTAATCCTCGATTTGACGCGTCATGGGACCTTGCCGAGTACACGGCCCGCGATGGCGTCGAGTCGGGCCACGACGGTCGCGTCACGGAATTCCGGTCGCGTCAATATGGCAAACTCGAGAGCCATGTCGCAGCCCTGGGGGCACGCCGAACGAACACCAGCAAAATTGTCCGGGAAAGAGCCAATCATCTCGCGCATACGGCTGGCGTTGCCTGTCAGGGTCGTGATGATCTCGGAAACGTCGACTTCCCCGTGATCCGGATGCCAACTGTCGTAATCCGTGACCATTGCGACGGTTGCGTAGCAGATCTCTGCTTCGCGGGCGAGCTTGGCTTCCGGCATGTTGGTCATGCCGATCACGTCGCAATCCCAGTTCTCTCTGTACATCCTGGACTCGGCCAATGTCGAGAATTGCGGTCCTTCCATCGCCAGGTATGTTCCACCTCGGTGAACCCGGATCCCGTTTTGCCGTGCGATCTGCGCCAGCGCGTCGCCGAGGCGGCTGCACGTCGGATGAGCGACCGAGACATGCCCGACACAACCCGAACCGAAGAAACTCTTTTCGCGTGCAAATGTTCGGTCGATGAACTGGTCCACGATCACGAAATCACCGGGCGCCAGTTCTTCACGAAACGAACCACAGGCGGATGCCGACACGATGTCCGTAACACCTAATCGTTTCAGTGCATCAATGTTCGCCCGGTACGGTACGGTGGTTGGCGAATGGACGTGTCCCCGGCCATGGCGCGGAAGAAACGAAAGCCTGAGGCCATTCAGGTTCCCGGAGAGGACTTGATCGGATGGCATTCCCCATGGTGTGCGAACTTCCCGCCATTCAGCGTCTTCAAGGCCATCGATTTCGTAGATTCCGCTTCCGCCGATAACAGCAACGTGATGTTCCATGAATCGGGACTCCCGCAATCGTTCTCAGCAAGGCACGTACAAACGGTAGTTCGGACAGTCAACTTCGGTCATTCCGTGAATCAGAGGTGCTGGCTGCTCCGCCGAGACGCATCCGGCGATCACGCCGGACCGACACCATTCCAGAATACGCTCGCGGAACACCGTAATTCAACTCAACCGTTCAGGCGCCGCAATCGGTCGTCTGAAACAACTCTTCGGCAGTACAGATTCTGAATCCCCCCAATGCGACGGGTTTCCCAACGCATCCTTGGCCTTCCCGGCACGAGATCCGCCCGGTTGAAAACTGACGCCTGTCACTTTCCACGGAATCGGCAATCATTCAGGCATGTTATGTGCATGGAATAGGGAATCCTTTACAGATCGCTCTTGAATACATTGTGGTTATGCCATTCGAGGGATTCCTGCGCAGGACGTTGCAATGCACAATCAGGGACCCTGGCCAGAGGTTGTTCGTGGAAGCTGTTCAAGCGGGTCGAGCGCCCAGTCTCGAGAACCTGCTTCGCCACAATGACCGTAAAATCTCGTGTCCGCCCGTCGATCGTGAAGGCCCCACGGTCGAACAATTCGTGGTGCAGCGCGCATAACGATAGCCCGTTCCGGATGTCATCCGGTCCTCGACAACTGTGCCACTGAATGTGGGCAGCATCGAGTGCTGGCCAGTTTCCGGAAGGAAACTCGATCGAATAATCGCAGACGGCACAACTGTGGTTGTATGCTTCGAGAACAATTCTGCGAAACCCCGGATCGCGATATCTGCGAATCCGGAGTGACTCGACTACCCGGTCCGGATTGATCTGGCCGTGCCCGGCGTTTGAATCACCCGACATGAGCACCTGTGGCCCGAGCGTGGCTTCAAGGACCGGAATCAGTAATGTGGGCGTAAAATGGGTCTCGACCATTTGCAGGCATATTTCCAGGGTGGCAGATTTGTCACGACGAAACCTTTCGAAAAGGTCTTTGGTCAGACCGCCACGCACATTCAATTCACGGAGTTCCTTGGGGGATACGTCTCCTTTCCCATTCTCGGTTAACCGATCCGCCCCAGGTATTTCCCAGATCTTGTCCCTTTGCAGTCTCCAGAACGGGTAATGCGGGTTTGGTTTTCGCCGAGGATGGCCAAAGCGTTGCAACAAGGAGCCCAACTCGTCATGAACAACACGGTATTCAACCAGTCGGGCATCGCCCCTCAAGCATCGACCAATCGCCCACAAGACCAGCAGCGGCTTGTGCGGTGCCCGTTCGTCGTCCTGTTTCCAGGTATTGAGGTTGAGATGTTCGAACACGTCCCTTGGCATCAAGATCATTGACCACATTGACCAAGTCAAATTGACTGCAGGTGAGTAAACAATCAAGCAAGAGCGAAGATTTGTTTTTTGTCGATTCAGGCTCACGCACGAGGCAGGTGGCCCTGACAGGTGGATCGGATCGCTGTTGGTATTCCTGTTTAGGAAATTGATTTTCCACCTGAAACCGGACATTTCTTGATGTCCGATCCGCGACCGGGCAACCTGACTGCGGTTTCGTCAATTCCTTCGATTGACGATTTCTGCCCGTGTTACGTCAAATCATTTTGTCGATATGCCTGGCACGAGCCAGTACGCCAGACTGCAACCATGGAAGGGATCCAGGAATGACGAATCACACCTTTCAGTGCATTGACGGCCACGCTTGTGGAAATCCGGTCCGCGTCGTCACCGGAGGCGCCCCGCATCTTGACGGCGCCACCATGCTGGAAAAGCGTGCCCACTTCCTCTCCGAATTTGACTGGATACGAACGGGCCTGATGTTCGAGCCCCGCGGGCACGATCAGATGTCGGGTTCGATCCTGTATCCACCGACGCAGGAAGATTGCGACGTTTCGATCCTGTTTATCGAGACCTCGGGATGCCTACCCATGTGCGGACACGGAACGATCGGAACGGTCACGATTGCAATTGAGCACGGCCTGGTCCAACCACGACACCCCGGGGAAATTCGGCTGGACACACCTGCGGGTGTAGTTGTTGCGCGATACCGCCAAGTGGGCCGGTTCGTCGAGGAAGTCAGGCTGACCAATGTCCCGTCGTTTTTATTCAGGTCGGGGCTGGTGGCGCGATGTGAGGTCCTGGGTGAACTCAAGGTAGATGTAGCGTATGGTGGAAATTTCTACGCGATTGTCGATAGGCAGGAGAACTTCAGTGATTTTGCGGACCATCGCGCACTGGATCTGGTCAACTGGAGCCCCGGGATCAGGGATGACCTGAATGCACGTTACGAGTTTGTCCATCCGGAATCGCCCGGGATTGCCGGGTTGAGCCATGTGATGTGGACAGGCGCACCAAACGATTCTAGGGCGGCGGCCAGGAATGCGGTGTTTTACGGTGACAAGGCAATCGACCGTTCTCCTTGCGGGACCGGAACATCGGCACGGATGGCGCAGTTGAAGGCGGCCGGCAAGTTGGAGTTGGGTGACGAATTCGTGCATGAGTCCATCATCGGATCCCTGTTCGTGGGGCGCGTGGAGAGCGTGACCACGGTCGGAGATTACGATGCAATCGTGCCGTCGATTGGCGGTTGGGCACGTGTGACCGGATTTAACACGATTTTTGTCGACGAACGGGACCCGTATGCCCATGGGTTCATCGTGACGTGATCCCGGGAGTGAGTAAACCCGTGACGATGTCTTGGCGCGCGAGGACATGAAGAGCGCCATGCGCGGGTGGGTCGGGGTTCGTTCGGACTTGCGGTCTAGGCGTGGCGAACCAACGGCTGCACAGGCTTTTTTCCAGGAAATCCAATGTTTCGGCTGACCCTGGAGAGCGCAGATGACTATTGGGAGGTCGAATACCTCCTGGACCTTGCGTTTGGACAGGGACGCAGGTCGCTCAGTTCTTACAGGCTACGTGAACGTGCTGATCCGGTTCGAGATCTCTGTTTCGTTGCACGGGAGGATGCGGGCTTCGTTTCCGGTTCGATTCGATACTGGCCAATCACCATTGGCAAAGAACGAATCGACGCACTGCTTCTGGGACCGATTGCCGTTCATCCGATCATGCAGGGAGAAGGACTCGGTTCGCTGCTCATCCGGCACAGCCTGAGAGTTGCCGGGGAAAAGGGGTGGGAACGGGTCGTGCTGGTCGGCGACGAATCCTACTATGGCCGCTTCGGGTTTAGGAAGATTGGTTGCCTGGAGTTTCCTGCTCCGACCGACCCTGCGAGGATTCTCGCGATGTCACTTGTAGCCGGATCGTTTGACGGCGTTTCGGGGACCGTGCAGGTCCCCGAAACAGATGGAGAACTGACCTGAGGTTTTCTCGCGTGCTCTTGAAGCGGGTTGTGCGAAGGACATGTCACGCCAGGTCGTCATTACGATGCAGGTAAGATATTCGTTTGCACCTCACAAAGCGTTGGGAAACTGCGCTCGAAGCAATTTCGCAAGAGCCGCACCGATCCCGGCTGCCCCCTCGCTGTCGATGTGAAAGCCGTCTGCCTCACTGCAGACCGCATGTTTTCCGCCATTCACAAAGCCCACGCCAAGTGCTGTTGCCACCGTTTCGATCTGATCCGCCAGATGTTGCGATTTCTCGTAACCACCCTCGAATACGCACTCCCAGCCCCGAAGGTCGGGGAGAATCTCGGGCGGAGAGACCAGGATGACATATGGTACCTCGGTGGAAGATCGAAAGGCATCTTCCCTGATGTCCTGAACCAACGCCGCAAGCCCAAGGGCGATTTCAGAGACGTTTTTCTGGAATCTTGCCTTGAGGTCATTGGTCCCGAGCATGATAATGATGGCATCGAGCGGTTTGTGGCTTTCGAGACAAGGCCGAAGATAGCGGCGGCCGTTCAAGTACGCACCTTCGACAGGATCGTCGCTGACCGTGGTACGACCCGGCAGGCCTTCTTCAATGACGCGCCAGCCGGGCTCGAGCGCACGCTGCAGTGCGCCTGGCCACCGGTCATTCCAGGCGTATCTTGTACCGGGGGGTTGTCCCGGGACTACGCCGTGGGTGTTCGAGTCGCCAAAACAAAGTACCGAGCGCTTTCGGATTTTTTCCAATTCGATTATTTCCCTGCCTCACTTTTTGCCCGGGTCCGGTTCCTCGTGGTCTGATTCCTTTTCACGATGCCGATTCCTGCACCTTCCGGCGCCCCATTTTCTGCGCCTAAACGAGGTCTTCTATGGAATCTTCGAAAACGAACATACCACTAGGTCGGGCAGGCGATCCCCGTTTTCCACGTATTTCCCGGAAGGTGCCTTGAGTGCCTCAACCACGGACGACGGAAGTGACGTCAGGCGTCATGTGAAAACGGCAACCGAACGGAAGGCTGATGGATCGCAGCCAGTCCTTCCAACCGGCTGTGCATGCCGACACGTGGTTCGATTCGATCACAGGATTTCCGCGTTTCCATGCCGACAGGCAGGTCCGGTCGCTTGGTCGCGCGGAAAGACCGGGCATCGTTGGCACCGCGACCGGTGATGTCGGCCTCAGTCGCAGCGATGCATGCGAATTGCGGGTTGAAGTTCGGGTGCCGTGGGCGACTTCGAAGACCGTTGCCAGGCTGGTCGTGCTCTGCCGCATAGTCGCCAGGCCGAAAAGAGTTTGCCGCGCCTTCCGGGACCGCAAGGATCGGGGAACGGCTTGCGAGTTCGTCCTCACGGGGTCGGCCCTGGACGCAACGCGGGAGAAATCCCGCCTAGCTGAAATACGTTTTGGTTGATCCGTCGCAGCATTTGTCAGCGCTGTGTTTCCATCCACCGCGTGACGGCCGGGCGGACGGTTTGATCGCCTCGTACCCTCGCTTCGTGAATGACCTCGCTCAATTTACCAAAGCTCAATCTCCGGATCAGGTGCTTGACGGGCCCGATCGAGGCAGGGCGCATCGACAGACAACGGATCCCCATCGCCGCGATACATGCCGCCTCGACCGGGCGACCGGCATCCTCACCACAAAAACTGACCGGGGTTCCGAGCGCGTTACACCGTTTGGCAATCTGTTCAATGAAACTGAGAAAACTGACATTCAGCGTATCGTACCGCCGGCGTACACGCTCGTTCTGGCGATCGGCAGCAAAAAAGAACTGCTTCAGGTCATTGCCCCCGATCGAGATGAAGTCCGTCAGCCTGAAGAACCTGTCCGGCGCGAAAGCCAGGCTTGGGGTTTCGAGCATTGCGCCAACCTTGATGTCCGCCGGAACCTCGTGGCCGCGCGCCTTCTCCTTGCTGACTTCGTCCAGAACCAATTGGCGTGCGTCCCGATACTCCTCGAACTGGGCGATCATCGGAAACATCACCCTGAGCGGTCTGCCTTTTGCAGCCCTGATGAACGCCTGGATCTGCATGCGCATCACTCCCTTCCGTTCGAGCGAGATGCGTATCGCGCGCCAGCCCATGGCAGGGTTGGGTTCGTCCGATGCATTCAGATAGGGAAGGATCTTGTCGGAACCTATGTCGACCGTCCGGAAAGTAACAGGCCGGCCTTGCGCCGAATCCATGATATGGCTGTAATGATCCGCAAGTTCCCCCCGCTTTGGCATTGCGTTTTGGGTCAGGAACTGGAGCTCTGTCCGGAATAGCCCCACGCCCTCCGCGCCCGACGGAATCAGGCTCGGGAGATCAGCCATCAATCCAGCATTCATGTGCATGCTCACGCGAATGCCGTCCCGGGACATCGCCGGAAGCGCACGCAGCGCGGCGTATTCCTGCTGCGCCTCGGCCGCCATCGCGATCTTGTCATGAAATGCGCTTCGAACGGATTCCTCGGGGCGGAGATGGACCAGGCCCCGATCGCCGTCGACCAGGATCACGTCCCCGTTTATCGCCTCACGGGTGATGTTCTCGGCGTGGAGCACCACCGGAGTTGCCCATGCTCGTGCAATGATCGTCGCGTGGGAACCCACCGATCCTTCTTCGAGGACAATACCCTGAAGAGACTTTCCGTAGGTGAGGAGTTCTCCCGGTCCGATATTGCGGGCGACAAGAATCGCATCATCTGGCGCTGCGTCGGCTGACGAGACTTCCTGATGGGTCAGCATGCGAAGAAGCTGGTTGGACAGATCGTCAAGGTCGTGCAGACGATCGCGCAGGTAGGGGTCAGGTGCCCGCATCATCCTGATCCGGGTCGCGGATTGCTCCTTTTCCACTGCGACTTCCGCCGTGAGACCGCTGTCGATTCCCGCGACCAACCGGGAAACCCATCCGCGGGAGTTGGCAAACATCCGATACGCTTCCATGACTTCGCGCTGTTCGCCGCCGGCATCCTTCAGGTTTGTCGACAGGAGATCGTCGACCGAAAGGCGCAAACGCTCGATCGCGTCTATGAGCCTGGCCTTTTCGGCTTCCGGGTCATCCGTAACCGGGTTCGAGATGACGATCTGGGGTTCATGGCGGAAAACGACGCCTTCGGATGCGCCTTCCTGGCCGCAAATTCCCTGGATCATGAGGGGCTGGGCATGCGGCCTCGACATTGCGACGCCTTCGCCAGTGAACGCACCGAGTTCCTGCATTTCGGCGATCACCATGGCAACGACTTCGAGCGCATAGATTTCGTCGTCGGAATAGAGCCTGGAGGTGGTGTCCTGGACAACGAGAACGCCGAGCACTTCACCCAAACGCTGGATTGGAACGCCGAGAAACGCCCTGAGCGCTTCCTCCTCGGTTTCCGGCATGTATCGGAATCCCCGCTCTTCCGGTGCATTTGCCGTGTTGAGCGGGTTCGCTTCTCGCGCGACGAGACCGACCAGTCCTTCTCCGAACCGAAGCCGTGACTTGTGCACGGCACGCGGATTCAATCCCCTGGTCGCGCACAGCTCGAGCGTATCACTGTCGCGGCGCAGGTAGATCGAACAGACGTCGGTCCCCATCCCCGTTGCGATCAGTTCTGCTATGTGATCAAGACGTTCCTGCCCGTCGCCGTCTTCGGCGAGCGTACTTCGCAGGTTCTGCAGCAGGGTACGGGAGTCGGTACCGCGGCTTCCAACCATCAGCCTTCTCTATGCTGCGGCTTCAAGTTCGAACGCGTCGTGAAGCGAACGAACCGCCAGCTCCATGTATTTTCGGTCGACCAGTACCGAAATCTTGATTTCGGATGTGGCGATGACCTTGATGTTGACTCCTTCCCGCGCAAGTGCCGAAAACATCCGCCCGGCAACCCCGGCGTATGATCGCATTCCGATCCCGACGACCGATACCTTTGCGACTTCCCTGTCAGTCAGCAATGCCCGATAGTTCAGCTCGCCCCGTTTCCTGACTTCCGACAACGCGATTTCGGCGGTCGTCACCTGTTCCGTCGGGCAGGAAAACGTGATATCCGTGCGCCCCTCTTCTGAAATATTCTGCACGATCATGTCCACGTTAACGCCAGCCTCGGCCAGGGAGGCAAAGACGATGGCTGCAATGCCGGGCCGGTCCGCGACAGAGACAATCGTGAGTTTCGCCTCGTCGCGCGAGCAGGCAATTCCGTTCACCACGTTCCGTTCCATGATTCTCTCCTCGTCACAGACGATCGTACCTTCTGCTGCAGCCGAATCCTCTCTGAAACTGCTCAACACGCGAATAGGGACCTTGTAACGCATGGCCAGTTCGACGGACCGGGTCTGCAGTACCTTGGCGCCGAGAGAAGCAAGCTCGAGCATTTCTTCATAAGAGATCCTGTCAAGCTTGCGCGCCTTCCCGACGATTCTCGGATCGGCTGTGTAGATTCCGTCGACATCCGTATAAATGTCGCAACGGATGGCATCGAAGGCAACTGCGAATGCGACCGCCGATGTGTCGGAACCGCCCCGGCCGAGCGTTGTGACCCGGCCTTCCGGCGAAATCCCCTGAAATCCCGCGACAACCGCAACCTTCATGCCCGTATCGAAACGGTCGCGAATATTGCGGGTTTCGATGGCGTCGATACGCGCAGCGCCATGTGCCGAGTTCGTCCTGACCGGAACCTGCCAGCCCAGCCAACTCCGCGCAGGGACGTTCATTCCTTGCAACATGAGCGCCATGAGGCCGGATGTCACGACTTCACCCGCCGACGCTACGGTGTCGTATTCACGCGCATCGTAGAGTTGAGAAGTTCTCGTGACCAGGTCGACGAGCTCGTTGGTTTGACCCGCCATCGCGGAAACGATGGCGATTACGTCATTCCCGCGTTCGACCTCTCCCTTGATCCTCGATGCCGCGCGATTGATGTGATCGACATCTGCGACCGATGTCCCGCCGAATTTTGTTACGAGGCATGGCATGCGGAATTCCGATTGCTAGAGTTGCAGAACCAAGGGGTAAGCCGAAAGGCGGTCATTTGGCCGCGAAAAAGAGTGCGGGACGCTCGATCCGGAACACGCCGTCTTTTGCATCGTCCGGTCTTTCTCCGGCCTGTCGACGAAAGAGGTGGTCCGTTCACCGATCCACTTAATTCCTGGACCCGAGCGGGTCGCCGGTCAATTGACCCTTTCGCGGGACCAGGGCAGCGGCAGAACCGGAATCCCGTCCTCCGCAAGCGACCGCGCCTCGTCAGGTTGCGCCTTGCCGTAGATCGATCTCTCCGGTGCGTCTCCATCGTGGATGGCGCGAGCCTCCTCGGCAAACCGTGTCCCGACATCCTCGGCATGAGTTTCGACAAACTTCCTGAGGTCCTGGACCTTCTGCTCAAATGAAGAAGCCGGCGCGGAAAGAGGCTGACGACATTTGTCTGCGGGCGGCAATGACGGAGATTTTGGCGCCATGACCTTTGGTGCCATGATCGCCTTTTCGACCCTTAGAGACCCGCAGACGGAACACGTGACAAGCCCGGAATCCCGGAGACGGTCAAAAGCCTTTGCCGATTCGAACCAACTGTCGAACTCGTGTCCATCTTCGCATTTCATCGTGTACAGGATCATGACAAGTCCCTTCCCGGGGAACTTCGCCCGGATGCGAACGTACCTGATTATATCGTGATCGACCGAATCCGAAAGACCCAGAAACCTTTAATTCAGCGTGCCCGCCTGTCGCGGCGCGCAGACATCGGTTGGAACGCCAGGGCGGAGTGGGCAGCGCAATAGGGTTTCCCGGGTTCGGAAGAAAGCCCGCAGAACCAGAAGTCGTCGCTCGCCGGGTCGCCGACGGGCCACTTGCATGTCTTGTCGGTCAATTCCATCAATCCGAGCCGGAGCGACTTTTTTTCCGCCGCGGCGACCAACGCCAGTGCTTCCTCGCTCACTTCGTTCGGAGATGGCTGCGGGGGCAACGGCTGACCGGCCGGAATGATGTTCTTCCGCAACATGGTTGCAACCGGAACATTGGCAGTTCCGGCTTCCGGTTTGGGTTCCGGCCTCGGCTTCGCTCCCGCGTCCGCACTTGTCGTTTCCCGTTTCGTCTTCTTTCTTGCCTGGCGAGCCGAACCGACGGACTCACGGGACTGATCGATTGTCTCCGGTTTTTCCGGCGTGGCTTTCTTGTTAACCTTTCGGTTCGAGTACCCCAGGCGGTACACCTTGCCGATGACCGCGTTCCGCGTCGTTCCTCCCAGAATGTCGGCGATCTTGCCCGCGCTGTTTCCCTCGAGCCACATAGAAATCAGGGTCTTGACCCGGTCCTCCGTCCAGTACTTCATCGTCGATTCCTTGTTTTTCCTCGCGGGGACCTGAATCATGCACCTGCGGGACGTCTAGGGCGCCGGCAAAATCCGGAGTTCTATCAGGAATTCCGGCACGATCGCCTACAGTACACGGTGGGCGAATACGTCATGGCGAAGCCGGAAACAACCCTGCCAGGTACTGCCATGCGGTGAACGCGAGTCCTGATGAATATGAGCCGCACATGACCCCGTTTCAAGTGGCCCGCGGCCAAACCGGGCCCTGCGGGGCTCGGTCAAGGTGACGGAGTTGCATGGCCGGCCGTTTTCCGGGGGATGTCAGGATTGACTTGCGCTTCCGGTTCCGTATGACGCAGCACTAAAGACCAGGATGAGGAATCTGCAGCATGGTGCCAGCGATACTGCCTACCTATGCACAGGCCGAAGTCGAATTTGCCAGCGGAAAGGGTTCGTGGCTGTTCGACCGTGACGGCAGGCGATACCTGGATCTCGGCGCGGGAATCGCCGTCAATTGCCTGGGGCACGCCCATCCGGAGCTGGTGGACGTCCTCAAGCGCCAGGCGGAAACACTCTGGCACACGTCAAACCTGTACCCGATAGGCAATCAGCAGGCCCTTGCTGAGCGCCTGGTCGGGAAAACATTTGCCGATACCGTTTTCTTTACCAACTCCGGAACGGAAGCCATGGAATGTGCCGTCAAGATGGCACGGAAGTACTTTTCCAGGGATGGTGAGAGTCCGCGCCACAAGATCATCACCTTCGAGGGTTCTTTCCACGGACGATCCCTCGGGATGATATCCGCCGCAGGCGGGGAGAAACTGGTGGACGGGTTCGGACCGCTGCTGCCCGGATTCGTGCACGTCCCGTTCGGGGACATCGAGGCGGTCGAGTCTGCTGTCGATCACGAGACTGCCGCGATCATGGTCGAGCCGGTCCAGGGAGAAAGCGGAATCAAACCGGCTCCGCAAGGCTTCCTGCGATACCTGCGGGACATTTGCGACCGGCACGGCATCCTGCTCGTCCTGGACGAAATCCAGTGCGGCATGGGGCGAACGGGGAAACTGTTTGTCCACGAATCCGAGGGAATCACCCCCGACATCATGGGCATTGCCAAGGGGATCGGAGGTGGGTTTCCGCTCGGGGCATGCCTTTCGACCGAAAAGGCTGCAGCCGGCATGGTCGTCGGAACCCATGGATCAACATTTGGAGGCAATCCTCTCGCATGCGCGGTCGGAACGGCCGTGATGGATATCGTGAGCGAAATCCTGTTTCTCGAGGGCGTTCAGGAACGTGCCGCGGCGCTTCGCCTGCGGCTTGCCGACCTCGTGGATGCCCATGGCGAGGTCTTCTCGGGCGTTCGCGGGGCAGGGCTGATGCTCGGACTCGTGTGCAAGCCCCCGAACACCGACGTCATCGCGGCCGGTGTCGAGAAAGGGGTCATTACCATCCCTGCAGGGGACAACGTCGCCAGGGTCCTTCCGCCACTCAACATTTCTCTCCAGGAAATCGAGGAAGGGGTGCGCCGGCTCGGGCTGGCAGCGCGGTCGATCGAGGCACGGGTTTGAAACACTTCCTCGATATCGACCAGCCTTCGGCCACGGACCTGGCAGGGATCATCAGGCACGCGAGGTCAATGAAGTCGGCGCGCCGGGAGTGCGCGCGGGGGGTCCGCGATACCGCTCAGCCACTCTCGGGCCGGCTGGTTGCGCTGGTATTCGAAAAGCCCTCGACCCGAACCAGGGTTTCTTTTGACACCGGCGTTCGCCAACTCGGTGGCGAGGTCATGACCCTCTCGGGGGCCGAGACCCAACTCGGCCGTGGAGAATCTATTGCGGACACCGCACGGGTCCTGTCCCGCTATGTCGACATGATCGTCATACGTACGCATTGTGAACGCAATCTCCTGGAACTGGCCGAACATGCGTCGGTTCCTGTGATCAATGGGCTGACCGACAGCACGCACCCGTGCCAGGTCTTGGGCGACGTCATGACATTTGAGGAACATCGTGGGCCGATCGCGAACCGGCACGTGGCGTGGTTCGGGGATGGCAACAACGTGTGCGCATCGTTTCTGCACGCCGCCGGCCAGTTTGGATTCAGCATAACCCTTGCGTGTCCGGAACCGTACAGGCCCGGAGAGGAATACGTCGCATACGCGCGATCAATGGGCGCCGTGGTCAAGCTTGTCACGGACCCGCTGTTAGCGGCGGAAGGAGCCGGACTCGTGGTTACCGACGCCTGGCTGTCGATGCACGACACCGAAGACCTTCGCAACGAAAAGAGGGAACTCCTGGGTGCTTTCCAGGTCAATGATCAGGTCATGGCCGCAGCGACCGAAAACGCCATTTTCATGCACTGCCTTCCGGCCTACCGGGGCGAAGAAGTCACGTCGGCTGTGCTTGACGGTCCGAAGTCGGTCGTGTTCGACGAGGCAGAGAACAGGCTGCACATCCAGAAGGCCATCATGCGGTACTGCCTCGAAGTTTGATCGACATTGCCCGGGGCAGGGTACGCGATCGGAATGTGCCGCCTATGCCACCTACGCCGAGATGGAATTCCCGCTCGAAAAAGGACCAGTTCGGGTACTGTCCACCCGCCCCGGACTTCCTGCCGGGAGTGCATTTCGGCGACGCGACATCAACTCCGCCAGGACTCCGTTTCCGGGTCACGATACCTGACCCAAGACCCTGCAGTTTCGCTTTCGGGTCGCGACTGTTCGCGGAAACGGCCAGCGACGTGGCCCCGGGCGCATTCCGGTATCAATGGGCCAACGATCGGCCACGCGCGATCGACCGACCGGCTTCGAGTCGTCGGCGATAACCGGTCTGAACGATTTCGACTGCCACCAGCACCGCGATGGAAAAATAGAAGGTCGTCTTCGACATCGGCAAAAGTTCATAACGGAGAATGCGAATACGGAGGCTTTCGTCATGCATTGCATGCGCGGCCGCCGGCCTGGCTTCGCCAATCAGTACGACACCGACGATCAGCAGGATCAAGGAATTCGGTGACCCGGCCGACCAGTACGAGCATCGCAATCCCGGACACCGCGATCGCGATCGCGAGGGTCGGGAACACGTCGGTTATGGCGATGGCGGAGAGGATTGAATCAAAGCTGAAAATCAGGTTCATGAACACGATCATCAAGACGACCCGGGCTGCCGACTTCTGCGGCTTCCCTTCACTCCCGCTGCCAAGATGCTGGACGGTCAGCATGTGCGTTATTTCGCGAACAGCCGTATACATGATGAAGACGCCGCCGAAGATGAAAACGACGGTCGAATAGTTGGCGCCACCCTCGAGCAGACCCGGGAGGTCGAAAACAAAAATTGGGTCACGGAAGTCATCGATCAACGCGATCATGACGAACAGCAGGACGATTCTCAGCGCGACGGCAATGATGATTCCCCAGATTCTCACGGATCTCTGGTACGAAGCAGGCGCGCGTTTTGATTCGATCGAAATGTAGAGCAGGTTGTCGAACCCCAGAACCGCCTGGAGAAAGATCAGCATGACGAGATTCGCCAGATTCTCGAATGTCATGAATTCGGATATTCAGATACCTCCAATAGTCGCGTCAGCATTCTTGCCCGCCCGCGGAAACCGGACTCGTCGTCCGGGAGCCGTCAGAATCGGTATTCCGCGGCATTCCCGGCGATGTCGGGAAACAGCCCTGTAATGTCACTGCCTGAAATCCGCCTGACATCGCCCGGAGCCAGTCGCCCAAGTCGAAAAGGCCCGAACGACACGCGAATCAACCGGCTGACAGTCAGGCCGATTGCCGCGAACGTGCGACGGATTTCCCTGTTCCTGCCTTCCGTGAGCTGAACGCTCAACCAGCAGTTTGATGCATTCTGCCTCTCGACGTGGACCGTCATGGACCGGAATTGCTCGTCGCCGATCCGAACTCCCCGCCGGAGCAGGTCGAGGGAGGTCTCGGAGGGATGGCCTTTTGCCCGGACCCGGTACCCCCGGGAAAATCCGTTTTCCGGCAATTCGAGGAGACGCTTGAGCACCCCGTCATTTGTCAACAGGAGCAGGCCCTCGGAATTCATGTCCAACCGCCCGACGCTCAGGACGCGGGGCAGTTCGGGCGGCAGGAGCTCGAAGACGTTCGGCCGCCCCTTTTCGTCGGAAGTTGTCGTGACGTACCCGGGCGGCTTGTGAAATCGCCACAGCATCGGCGGCCCGGGAGCCGCGACGCTTTTCCCGTCCACCCGGACGTCATCTTCAGAAGTAACCTTGTGATGAAAGGACGCGAGAACCTGCCCGTTGACCGTGACCCGGCCATCATCGATCATCTTCTCGGCATTGCGCCTGGAGGTGACCCCGGCTCGGGCAAGAAACCGTGCGATCCGGACCGGCCCGGTCACGCGTCACCGTCGATCGCAATTAGTGGGCCATGCCTGGCGGAGAAATGGCCGGTGGTTGCAGTCATGTCCTGCCATTCGAACTGTCCTTGAATCCACAAATCTGCCCGGGACCGGCACTTTAGGCGTGGATGGTCAATGAGGCAAACTGTATGGTCACGGCAGATCCGGAAGCAGTTGCTGCGGGGAATTCCGCGGACGCCACGCAAGAGATCTGTGAAACAGGATTGCCGAACGCATGGCCCCAAAGCAAACAGCCAGGTCCCGGTCGAACCGGGAATGAGTGAATTCTCCAACTTCATGGAGTTGGCGCTGGTCGAAGCCGCCGAAGCGGCCGACAGGGGGGAGGTCCCAGTCGGGGCAGCGGTCGTCGGGACCGATAATACCGTGCTCGCCGCGGCCGGCAACCGGTGCCGTGAATTCAACGACGCAACTGCGCATGCCGAAATGCTGGCAATTCGCCAGGCTTGCCGGTCAATCGGCTCGCACCGTCTCGATGGTGCAAGCCTGTACGTGACGCTCGAACCATGCGCCATGTGTGCCGGCGCGATTTCGCTCAGTCGTATTTCAAGGCTGTATTTTGGCGCAGAAGATCCGAAGTCCGGTGGAGTCGAGCACGGTGCGCGCGTCTTCAGCCACCCCCAATGCCATCACCGGCCGGACGTTTACGGCGGAATGAGCGCCGCTGCCTCGAAATCCCTGCTGGACGCTTTTTTTCGCGCGCGTCGCCGTGAAATTGCGACGTCGTAGCCGCTCCGGATTTCCCGTTCTTTGTCAGGGTAATGAAGCGGTCGCGTCGGCTTTTCCGGTAAGGGGGCTATGTGACACTTATTTGGGACTTATATCGATGGGTTGACGGCGCGTCGCGCCGCCAGCTTTCGATCAGTTTCACGGGTCACAGGGGTGGCCAGCGCCAACGCCCCTCGCCGTGCAGACACCCCAGTCCCCGAGGTCAAGATGTTGCGGGCCGCATTCAGGTCCGCATGGTCGGCATGGCCGCACGCCACCGCATTCGAACTTCCGGTCGTTCCGGTTTCCCGGATCAGTGAGCCCGCAGGCGTTGCACGACTGGCTGGTTTATGCAGGGTTGACCTCGATCAGTTCTGCGCACTTGTAAGCGAGCATCCGATTCACGGAGTGCCAGCCGGTGTTGAGTATCTCCCGGTTGAGACCGGACTTGGCCTTCACCTTCCTGCCGGGGTTTTCGAGCGTGCCCCTTGCCGATTTGTGTCATCCCCGCCGTGTTGAGTTTCTCGACAATCACCGTGCTCGCCCGGTTCGCGATCCGGCGGCTGACCTGGTGTTGCCAGTTCCTGCGCCTGTTGGCCCGCTTCCGCTGGAGCCTCTGCAGCCTGAGCCTGGTTCTCATGCGCCGCCGTGACCCCTTGCGCTGGCGGGCAAGCCGGCGCTGGTTGCGCCCGATCTTCGCATCAAGCCGGCCCGTATCGGGCGCGGGGATGATCTCCGCCTCTCCGGTCGTGTCCACCACCGCCACCTGCCGGACGTTCATGTCCACGCCCGCCAAGACCCCGGTGTCGGGACGCTCCTCAGCCTCGACCTCGTAGCAGACGGTGACATACCACTTGCCGGCGATCTTCCTGATCACGGCCTTGACCGGCTTGCCCTCGGGATACGGGTTCCCGCCGGATGCGCATGGGACCAACCCTCGGGACATTGATCATGTCGTCCCTGATGGTGACGGCTTCGGGAATGGTGAAGGACGGCGTCGACCCGTGGCGGGACTTGAAGCGTGGATGTCCTGCCTCGCCCCTGAAGAACGCCTTCCACGCATCGGCCTGGTCCTTGAGCACGTACCGGGTGATGCTGAAGGAGTATGCGCAAAGCCACGGGATTTCGTTGCGGAGCACGGTGAACTCCTTGCCGAGCGAGAAGAACGAAACCGACGGAGGTTTCTCTCCGTTGGCCTTCGCCTCCTCATGGGCGTCATTGTGCTGCCCCAGTATCGTGTTCCAGACGAAGCGGCAGGTGCCCGCCTGTCCGGCCAGGCGCCGTGCGTTGGCCCTGGAGCCTGGCAGAAGCCGGTAGATGATGTTGCAGTATGTGGGAGTTTCGCTCACGCGGTCTGGCCTTCGGCACAAGGTTCGTCTGGCGCGGGAAAGGCTGGCTTCCCGTCACGCGATCACGACACGATCTGCCCGAATTGTCAAGGAATCATCCAAGGTCACGAACAGGCGTTCCCGATCCCTGCAACAGGTGAAATCGATCAGAATCTGGTAGTGAAACCGCACCGTCAACCCATCTATATATGCCCCATTTATTTCCGTTGATATTGTTATGGTACTCTATCCCGGCTCCGCGAATTGCAGCCGAGGGCCATGGAAACGACAGGGATGGATTACCAAAATGTCCGGCACTGCCGGGGCGGTCGACCGGACGCGATGCCCCCAACAATGCAGGATGAGAATTCATGCGCGGCCGAAGCGGCAACCGCACTTGCCCGGACACGGGCTGTTCGCGTTCCTCCCCAGGCGTGAGGCCCGAGAACGCCGGATCGTGGGCAGTGTCCTCGTCGTCGAGGGTGACAGACCCCGTAGCTTGTGCCGGTGAGGGCGAAGGTGCTCTCGATCGCTTCGCCGGGCACGGGTTCGAGGTCGAAGGTGGCGTTGGTGATGAGGATGGCCGCGCGGAGGGTAGAGGCAGGCGCGCGCGGCGCCTGGATTTCACGCGTCGCGTTGTCGGATTGCGTCAAGGCCTCTCCTTCTCCGATTCGGCACGCATCGTCGCGAGCGCCCGGGTACTGGGATTGAGGTGCCTCGCGTTATGGAATCGGGCCCGCAGCGGAGAGAATGAGATTGTATTTATTGAAACAACATCAAAAATTCTGATATTCACACAAATTTTTTTATACGTCATGCTCTCAACGAAAGGCTAGAACTGTGTCTACCAGCTCGGCGAAGCGGAATGCTGGCAGTCGTTGCGTCTGCCGCTGGCGTTGTCACTGCGTGAGGTTCCCATGTCCGGAGACCACGTTGGCAACGAGCCACACATCCGGGCGTTTCCTGGTCCGGCATCGTCTCCGACCGTTCCACGCACGAGTTGGCGCACCAGAATTAGCGCCGAGCGCCGAGCCGTTCCTGCGCCGGACGCATCCGGCGGCAGTGACGCTGCGAGTTGCAACTTCGGTGCCTACCGCGACCAATTCACGATAACGCCGGAAGCGACTTCGGTTTCTCTAACGGCGACCGCGAGCACGGCCCCGGCTGGTGGCTGAGCCCCTCCGGCGGCGGCAGCTCCTCGTTCATGCTCAGGTTCGACGCGACGCGGCGCGAGGCCGCCAACGACGACGATGGCACGGGGACCGGGTACGCGGCCGGATACAACCTCAGGACGATGCGGGAGATCTCGGCAACCCGTCCGTTGTTGCCATTTTTTGTTTCGCTGTTCGGTCTCGATGACAATTCGGCTCCGGGTTTCGTTCCTGTTGCGTGGAGATTCAATTTTCCTGGATCCAAAGGCCGGGTGATTGCGACGTTTCCGGCTTCTCGTTCCGGTCCTCCGTGCGGTCGGCAGTTTCCCCGTGAACCAGACGATTTCGGCCGGTCCGACACAGGCCCCGAAAGCGGGACATGGCGATGCTGGCAGTCCCTCGACCGATGGCCGACCCGAGCGAGTCGATTCTGTGGATCGATTCCGTGGATCGGTTACGTCGTCCTTCGGACGGGAACAGGGCGACTTCGGAATGCCGTCATGCGGCGGGTCATGTTGCCAATTATTTGGCGACCGAGTAAATGGCCCGCAGACTTTGACGGATCTTCAGCATGTCAATCGACAGAAACGTCTCGCGGCGGGTCGCCCATTTGGCGAGGATCGCCGTTCCGGAATCTGAACTCGACGGCCTGTCGGGGGAACTGAACCGGATTCTCGCCTTCATGGGCGTGCTCGGTGAAGCGGACATCGAGGATGTTCCGGCAATGACGTCGGTCACCCCCATGGATCTCAAGCGGCGTAAGGATGAAGTCACGGACGGGAACTACTCCGCGAAAATCATGTCCAACGCGCCGGAAAGCCGGGAGGGTTTCTTCGTTGTCCCTAAGGTTGTCGAATAAGGCGATGGGGGCACTGGCGAAACTGACGATCGCGCGTGCCCGCGATCTTTTGCGAGCCGGGGATCTGACCGCCGAAGACCTCGCCCGGTCCTGCATCGACGCGATTGAATCCGCGACCCCGCTCAACGCCTTTTGCGCATCTACACCGGACTTGGCGCTCGACATGGCACGGGAAGCCGATCGGCGCATTGCGACAGGAAACGCGCCGAAACTCTGCGGAATTCCCGTAGGCGTCAAGGACCTTTTCTGCACCCGCGGCGTCTCGACGCAGGCGGCGTCCGGCATTCTCGACGGGTTTGTTCCCGAGTACGAGAGTTTCATCACTGACCAGCTGTGGAAGGCCGGTGCTGTCATGGTCGGCAAGACCAACATGGACGAATTCGCGATGGGTTCGTCCAACCAGAATTCGGTCTACGGGCCGGTCGTCAGCCCGTGGCGCCGGCGAGGTTCGACCGCGCCGCTGGTGCCGGGCGGGTCTTCGGGAGGGTCGGCAGCCGCCGTTGCGGCAAACCTGTGCCTGGGCGCGACAGGTACGGATACGGGCGGGTCTATCAGGCAGCCCGCAGCATTTTCAGGCATAACCGGGATAAAACCGACCTACGGGCGATGCTCGCGCCGGGGTATCGTGGCATTCGCCTCGTCACTTGACCAGGCCGGTCCGCTGACGAAATCCGTCAGGGACGCCGCGATCATGCTGGAGACGATGGCCGGTCACGATCCCATGGACACCACGTCGGCCGAAATCCCGACTCCCGAATTGGAGTCCGGCTTGACGGGAGACATTCGCGGCAAGACCATCGGTGTTCCAACCGAGTACCGCCAGGACGGCATGCCGGACGAAATCGAGAGCCTTTGGGAGACCGGTGCCGACATGCTGCGGGACGCTGGCGCCAGGGTCATCGGGGTTTCGCTCCCCCATACGCGGTTTGCACTGCCGGCCTACTACGTCATTGCACCGGCCGAGGCGTCGTCGAACCTGGCGCGTTATGACGGGGTCAAGTACGGGTACCGAGCACGGATCGAACCCGGTGAAGGCATTGTCGACATGTACGCGAAGACACGGGCCGAGGGATTCGGCCCTGAAGTCAGACGCCGCATCCTGATCGGCACCTATGTCCTTTCCGAAGGTTTCTACGACGCCTATTACAAGCGCGCCCAAAGGGTGCGAACACTCATCCGCAAGGACTTCGAGGCTGTGTTCGATGCAGGTGTTGACGCGATCCTGACGCCGGCCACGCCGTCGGCGGCGTTCGGTATCGGCGAAATTCCCGATGATGATCCCGTGCGGATGTACCTGAACGATGTCTTCACCGTAACGGTGAACCTGGCAGGGTTGCCCGGGATTTCGGTTCCGGCCGGCCTTGATGAGGACGGACTTCCCCTTGGCCTGCAGTTGATCGGGCGTCCGTGGGACGAGGCGGAATTGCTGAACGTTGCCTACACGCTCGAGCAGGCCGCGGCATTTGACGCAGTTCCGGAGCGCTGGTGGTAGTAACCGGCGACCCGAATGGCCGGCCAACAGGCGCCTGCGTGAAGTGGCGGTTCAAGTGGATGGGCTGACGCACCCGTCGCCGAACTTCGGTCCGAGGCGCCACGGCGCCCAACCTTCGATGATCGTCCTGCACTACACGGGGATGCTGAGCGCGCGTGGGGCCCTCGAGCGGCTTCGGGATCCGGAAAAGGAAGTGTCTTGTCATTACCTGATCGCCGAAGACGGCGAGTTGTTCAGCCTCGTCTCGGATGAAATGCGCGCCTGGCACGCGGGCAGGGGCTCCTGGGGCGGTTGCACCGACATCAATTCTCTGTCGATCGGGATCGAGCTTGCCAATCCTGGCCCCGATGACGGATTCCCTCCGTTCCCGGAGCCGCAGATGGCCCGGCTCGAAGATGTCCTGTGCCAGGTCATGGATAGTTGGAACATTCACCCGGCGCGGGTGATCGCCCATTCCGACATGGCGCCGGGGCGGAAAATCGATCCCGGCCCCGCGTTCGACTGGAAACGCCTGGCCATTTCCGGCCTGTCAGTATGGACGGTTGAAGCGGAAAAGCGGGTGGGCGGCGGTCGAACCCGTCCGCCCGCCGCCCCGCGCGATGACCGCTGGTCCCGGTTCAAGTCCTCGGCTGCCGAGTTCGGCTACGCGCCGGAAAGCGACGACGAGACCGGATGGCGGGCCGTGCTCGCGGCGTTCCGGATGCGCTTTCGGACAGCTGCCCGTGATTTGGCGGGGCAGGATGCGGTTGACCCGGGTGAGGCCGATGTCGCCGCGATTACAGGTCTTGCGCGGGAATTCCAGGCAAAATCGATTGACCCGGGAAAGGCCGGAATCTAGGTGTAGGGAAGCAGATGGCCGGGTGGCCGCACTTGCCGGGCGTGCGCGCCCGGCGGTGAGGAAAGTCCGGACTCCACGGAGCGACGGCGCCGGGTAACGCCCGGCCGGGGAGACCCGAGGGAAAGCGCCACAGAGAACAGACAGCCTGCCTGCGCAGGCGATGGTGAAACGGTGGGGTAAGAGCCCACCGCGCACGCGGTAACGCGGGTGGCACGGCAAGCCCCGCCGGGAGCAAGGTCGAATAGGAAACACGGAAGACATCGCGTCGAGGTTGCTCCAACCAGGTGTTTCGGGTGGGCCGCACGAACCTGCCGGTGACGGCAGGTCCAGATGAATGGCCATCGAGGGGACCATGTCCCTGAACAGAATCCGGCTTACAGGCCATCTGCCACCCCGCTTCGCCAAATCGTGATTTCTACCTTGGGCCTCCCGAAGCCCCTGTGCCGGGCGGGAACCGCGAATCATGTGCACCTGCCAATGGGATCAAGCCACACCCTGGACCATTCATGTCCGGATGTTCGTTTTATGTTCTCATTCCGCGCTGGCTGATTCAAAAGAGGACAAATTTTAAAATGCTGTAAAACAATGTGTTAGACGTAAGTGGGAGAAAGTGGCATAAAAATGCAAGAAATGGCTTGAACGTGCATTTCAATGGGGCATTCTGCCCGTTGGCTGACAAGTTCGCCGCCGAACAGAAACCGAAATCGAGCAGATCCCTCCCAATGGCAACAAAAAACAAGAGGCGGGTGAGACGGTAAGGCGGTGAACAGTCCGGTCCGCCACAGTCAAAACTCCCCCCCCCCCCGGCGGACCGGACCCAACGAAGCAGGTGTTCCTTTCGGATCACGAGGAGAGGCAAGCGTTGGTCCGTCAGGCTTTTGATCGGGACGCTGAAGCGAGACAACAAATTGGTGGCGTCACAGTTCAGCGGTGAATCATCTCACAAGGTCGATTCAAAGGGTCGCGTCGCGGTTCCCGCCGTGTTCCGCCGCGCGCTCGAAGTCGGAAACCCGAGCAGGAAGCCGGGCGAAAAGCCTGCCGTCCACGTGGTCTATGGATCCAGGCAATCCTCTTATGTGGAGTGCTATTCTGAATGTTCGATGAATGGAATCATCGAGCGGATCAGGAAAATGGATCTCGGTTCGCCCGAGCGCCGCTGGCTGGACTGGGTCTACAACACGAGAAAATACGACGCGCAACTCGATGATACCGGGCGGCTGCTGTTAAATGCGAAGGTCAGGGAAAAACTCGGTATCGCCAACGAGGTCATGTTCGTTGGTGCGGGCGACAGCTTCGAGATCTGGAATCCGAAAGACTACGAACAGGAAACGCTGAAACACGAAGATTTTATGAGCAAGCTCGTGGAGCAGCATGGCGAGAACTTCCATCCCCTCCAGCTGCTCGACAATGGCGCGGGCAGGAAGGGTTCCAGGAAAGAAAAGCGGCGCAAGAAAAAGAACCGGGATGGATGACCATGCTTGCCGTCCCCGGCGAACGGCAGCCAACCGGTCATGTTCCCGTCCTTCTCGGAACATTCCTCAAGGAAATATCTCCCGTCGCGGGATGCTGGATTGACGGTACCCTTGGCGCCGGGGGCTTTACGCGGGCCCTGTTGGACAATGGCGCCGAAAGGGTCATAGCACTCGACCGCGATCCCGAATGCCTGATACTGGCGAAAGACTGGGCGCCGCGTTACGGCGCGCGGCTGACCCTGGACGAGGGTAATTTTTCCCGCCTGGACGAGATCGCGGCAAGGCATCGCGCGGCAACTGTCGACGGGGTCGTGCTCGATATCGGTCTGTCGTCGATGCAGCTGGACGATACCCGCCGCGGGTTTTCGTTTACCCGCGACGGGCCTTTGGACATGAGGATGTCCGGTACCGGCGTATCCGCCGCCGACATCGTCAACCGGGCAAGCGAATCGAGGCTTGCCGAGATCCTGAGATTCTACGGTGAGGAACGGGCCTCGCGCCGTATCGCCAGGCAAATTGTCGCGTCACGGAAACATGCGCCGATCAGGACAACGGTCGAACTTGCAGGTATCGTCGCGTCGGGCGGTGCACGTTTCGGGAAACGCGGTCAACACCCGGCCACGCGTTCGTTTCAGGCCCTGAGAATCGCCGTCAACGAAGAATTGACCAGCCTGGCCTCCGGCCTTTTGGCGGCGGAACGGATTCTCCGGACTGGAGGCTTGCTGGCCGTCATCAGTTTTCATTCTCTCGAAGACAGGCTCGTCAAGACGTTCCTGCGTGGAAACGTCCCGGCCGGGGCGGCCAACCGCCACGCACCACCGGTGGACCATCAGTCGGCACGCTTTGAAACGGTGTCGGGCAAGGCGCTCAAGGCCGGCGGACCGGAGGTCGCCGAAAACCCGCGCGCAAGGTCGGCTCGCCTCAGGATTGCGAGGCGGAGCGGGGCCGGGCCCGGCTCGTCCGTGACCGACGGATCCGCCTTGCTGGAGACGCTTGGCGTTCCGGTCATCGATCCCGGCGATGTCGTCTGATGTTGCGCGCATTCGTCACCGCCGCGTGTTTCCTAGCCGTGTTCGTTACTGCGGTCTGGGCCTATCGGGAGAACATCAGGACACGTGCGGACATCAAGCGGCTGGATACTCTCAAAAGGGAGATTTCCCTGGAGACAAACCGTCTCGCGTTTCTGAGGGCTGAATGGGCCTACCTGAATCGGCCGGACCGGCTGGAAAAACTTGTCGCGATGGTCGGTGGCGACACGGTATTGACGCCAATGGCGGACACCAGGTTCGGCGACATTCGTCAGGTTGAAATGAAACCATCGGGGGAACCGACGTACGTTGCCCTGATCCTGCGGCCGGGTCCGGCCGGACGGCCGTCATGAAGTTGGTACCGACATCCGACGTCGCCAGGATCATGGGGGTGTTGGCGGGTAGCGAACGCGGGGAAACCGCGGACGCCGCCGGCGATGCCGGAACGGCCAGCGGCGGAAGGGCACAGGAACTCGCGGAACGGCGATCCAGCCGCAGGTTGACATTCCTTCTGGCATTCCTGTCTCTCTGTTTCTGCGTACTTGCCTTGCAGATGACCCTGCTGACCAACAGGCAGCCTGACGAGTCGGAAAGATACGGGTCGCCCGCCGGCGAAACGCGCGCGGAGATCCATGACCGGAACGGCAACCTGCTTGCCGTCAACGTGAAGGCCACAACCCTCGCAGCGGTACCTGCCGATCTGGCGGATCGTGGCGGTACGGTGCGGGCACTGAGCCGGATATTTCCCGATCTCGACGCGGACGGTTTGCTCGCCGACTTCAACAGCAAGAGGAATTTTGTCTGGATCCGCAAGGAACTCAGCCCCGAACAGCATCAGGCGGTGCACGATATCGGAGAACCCGGGCTCGTGTTCGGCGAAAGACTCATCCGTTTTTACCCGAATGGCCGTCTCGCCGCCCATGTTCTCGGTGGTGTTCGTAACGGAACGGAAGGTCTGGGCGGTGTCGAACTCGTAGGCGTAGGTGGCGTTGAAGGGTACTTTGACGACGAACTTCGCCGATCTGCCCGCAGCAACAGGCCCCTGGTGCTGTCGATCGATCTGTCTGTCCAGGCGGCGGCCCGCCAGGTTCTCGCCGGCGGGCTCGACTTGGTGAACTCAAAAAGAGGGTCGGCAGTTCTCATGGATGTCCACTCCGGAGAAGTGCTTGCCATGGTTTCACTGCCGGACTTTGATCCCAATTCCCGCCCTCCATTGCCACGCGTGACAGATCCGGCCGACAGTCCGCTGTTCAACCACGCCGTCCAGGGGATCTACGAACTCGGATCGGCCCAGAAAATTCTGACCGTCGCAATGGGCCTTGAATCCGGACGGGTCGGGCCGTCCACAATGGTCGACACGACGCAGCCACTTGTCGTTGGCGGGAATTCGGTCTCCGATTTCAGATACAAGGGACCGACGATGTCGGTCCGTGACATCATCATCGAGTCATCGAATGTCGGCGTCGCACGCATTGCTCTCTGTCTTGGCCGGACGAAACAGGAGGAATTCCTCTCGAGCCTTGGATACCTTGACCCGGTCAAGATCGAATTGACGGAGGCCGCGGGTGCGAAACCAATCGTGCCCAGGGTGTGGAGGAAGTCCACGACCGTCACCGTATCTTATGGCCACGGTCTCTCAGTCTCGCCCTTGCGCCTCGCGACGTCATATGCGGCGATCGCGAATGGCGGGGTTCTGGTCAATCCGACTCTCAGGAAGAACGATGGGCCGGTTGTTGGCAAACGAGTGATTTCAGCGGAAAACTCGAATATACTTCGCGAGTTCCTTCGGGGAGTGGTCATGCAGGGAACCGCCACGATTGCGCAAAAGAACCCTTACCAGATCGGGGGCAAGACCGGCACCGCCGACAAGGTCGCTCCGAACGGGCAGTACTACAAAGACAAGGTCGTATCCACCTTTGCTGCCATGTTTCCCGTGTATCGACCAAAATACGTGCTTGTCGTTATCGTTGACGAACCGGAGATCGAAATCGATGGCAAGAATCGCAGGACCGCCGGCTGGACTGCCGTTCCGATCGCCAGTTCCATCATTTATCGTGTCGCGCCCCTCCTGGGACTGAAGCCGGCGGACTACCCGGATTCGTGGACGATCAGGGAAGGCGGACCATTATCGCTCGGCCCATGTACGGCTGGGCTGGGAGTCGGGAATGAATCAAGACGCCAGCCAGCCTGAGGCTGTCTCGTTAGCGTCGCTCGGCTTGAGACCAACGCACGGCTCTGCCCGGGTTGAAGGCATCAGCGGGCTGTCCGTTGACAGCCGCGAACTGCGAAGCGGGGATCTTTTTGCGGCATTGCCCGGCTCGAACGTTCACGGCGCGGTCTTTGTTCGTGACGCCATCGAGAAAGGAGCGGCAGCGGTGCTGACCGACCCTTGCGGATTCGAGCTTGTTGCGGCTGGTGACGTCCCCCCGGAACGGATCCCGTTCATCGTTGCGGAAAACCCGAGGCTCACCCTGAGTGCGGCGGCGGCCAGGTTTTTCGGCAAACAGCCCGCGACCGTGGCAGCTGTGACCGGAACGAATGGCAAGACCTCCATCGCCCATTTTACCCGCCAGATCTGGGAACGGCTGGGATATCGGGCCGTCAACGTGGGGACACTCGGGATCGATGGTGCGATGAGGGCTTCTCTTCGACACACGACTCCAGATCCCGTAACGCTTCACGGATTTCTCGCGGCGATGCGCGAGCAGGAGGTTACCCATGCCGTGTTGGAGGCGTCGAGCCATGGCCTCTCCCAGTACCGTCTCGACGGTGTTGGGCTCCGGGCCGCGGCGTTTTCGAGTTTTTCCCGCGATCACCTCGACTATCACGACGACCTTGACAGCTATTTTTCTGAAAAGGCCCGCCTTTTTTCCCAAGTCCTGCCCGCGGGCGGAACGGTCGTCGTCAACCTTTCAGCCGATCGTGCGGGCACTGTCGTCGAAATCGCAAGGGGCCGGGGACAGGACCTGTTTCTGGTCGGTCGCGGCGGCGGCGGCGATCTGACAATCATGAATGAGCGGTTCGACGAAACCGGGCAGTCGATCCGGTACGCGTACCGGGGCCGAACAGCCGGATTGCGGCTGGGACTGATTGGAGGATTTCAGGCCGAGAACGTGTTTGTTGCGGCCGGCATCGCGATCATGTGCGGCGAGAAACCGGAACGCGTGCTTTCCGTCCTGGATTCCCTCGAGACCGTGCCGGGGCGGATGCAGCTCGCGGCAGTACGCGACAATGGTGCCGCGGTGTTTGTCGACTACGCCCATACGCCGGACGCGCTCGAGGCCGCGTTGAGCACGTTGAGGCCGCATGTTCGGGGCAGGATCACAGTTGTCTTCGGAGCAGGTGGAAACCGGGATCGGGGGAAACGCCCCCTGATGGGTGCCGCGGCCAAGCGCCAGGCCGACGCGGTCATCGTGACAGACGACAATCCGCGCCACGAGGATCCTGCCGTCATCCGTTCCGAGATTATGCGGGGGTGCTCGGATGCACGGAATATCGGCGACAGAGCGAGCGCGATCCTCGAAGGCGTTCTCGCACTGGATTACGGCGATGCTCTCCTTGTCGCCGGCAAGGGACATGAGACCGGGCAGGTGATTGGTGACGACGTGCATCCGTTTGATGACAGGGAACACTCAAGTCTCGCGGTGGCGGCACTGGACGGAAAACGGACGTGAGCAGTCTCTGGACATCCGGGGAAGCCGAACGTGCGACGGGCGGGACCAGCACCCGTCCCTGGTGCGCCGACGATGTCTCCATCGATACACGGCGGAATGTCGATCGGGCGATCTTTTGTGCGATCATCGGCAAGCGGGACGGGCACGAGTTCGTCAACAAGGCATTCAGCATGGGCGCGGCAGCTGCGATTGTATCCCGAATTCCCCCGAATCTGCCGGAGCGCCGTCCACTTCTCTTGGTCGAGGACACCGCGCAGGCACTCGGAGCCCTGGGAACCGCGGCCCGCCGGAGGACAAAAGGAATCGTCATCGGGGTCACGGGATCGGTTGGAAAGACCGGTACCAAGGACATGATTCGTACCGCGCTGGACGGGCAGGGGATTGTCCATGCAGCCGAACGCAGTTTCAATAATCATCTCGGCGTTCCGTTGACACTGGCACGCATGCCTCTGGATGCCACCCATACCGTGGTCGAGATCGGGATGAATCACCCCGGCGAGATCACGCCGCTTGCGAAACTCGCGGACCTCGATGTCGCCCTGGTCACGACGGTCGCCCCCGTCCATATGGCTGCATTTGACAACCTGGACGACATCGCCAGAGCCAAGGCGGAGATTTTTTCCGGGCTCAGACCCGGAGGGTCGGCAATCGTCAATCGCGACCTCGAGACATTCGGGATCCTGGAGACGGCAGCCTTTGACGCGGGCGCCACGCTAGTGACGTTCGGTCGCTCGGACCGCGCCGATTTCCAGCTGATCTCGGTCGAAACGGACGAATCGTCGACCGTCGTTACCTTTCACGCCCGCGGTCGCGGTATGATCGCACGGCTCTCGGCGCCGGTGCCGCACCTGTCTCTCAACCTTCTTGGTGTTTTTGCCGTCATTGATTCAGTGGGCTTGGATCTGGGCACCGCCGCTGATGCACTTTCTGGCTGGCAGGTACCTGACGGACGCGGAAACAGGTTCCGGGTGCGTATTCGTGAGGGTGACTGCGGGCCAGTGGAAGTCATTGACGAAAGCTACAATGCCAATCCGACATCAATGAGTGCGGCACTTGAGTCGTTGGCGAGTGCCGTCCCGGGCAAGCGGGATGCCGCAGGCAGCGCCGGAAGGCGCATTGCCATCCTTGGAGACATGCTCGAGCTGGGCGTCGATGAAAAGTGGCAACATGCCCAACTGGCCCGTCATCCGGCATTGAAGCAAATCGACAGCATTCACACGGTTGGCAACCTGATGCGGTCGCTCCATGATGTCCTGCCGGAAAGCAAACGCGGCGAATGGCACGAGGACTCCGACGGACTCGCCTGCAGGATCTCGGAACTTCTGGCGCCGGGCGACGTCGCCATGCTGAAAGGCTCGGCGGGCTCCAGGGTGGTCAAGGTCGTCGAGGCCATCAGGCGCGCCAGTCTCGAGCGAGGCAGGCGCCAGGGAAGTCCGGACCGTCGTTCCGGACACGCGGGAAGTCAGGAATAGAAAGCACTATCGAAATCACAGGTACGGAAACCGATGTTATTTTATCTCAGCGAATTTTCTGACGGCGGCGATGCTTTCAACCTGTTTCGCTACATCACGTTCCGGTCGGGATGCGCATTCCTTACCGCTCTCGTCGTGAGTTTCCTCTTCGGGGGAAGGTTCATCCGGTTCCTGCAGCGCAACCAGGGAAACGGCCAACCGATTCGAGATGATGGCCCGGAGGGCCATTTGCTGGACAAGTCCGGAACACCAACCATGGGAGGGGTGTTTATTCTCGGAACCCTGACCGCGTCGACATTGATGTGGGCCCGTACGGACAACCACTACATCTGGATCATTCTCCTGGTCACGACCGGGTTCGGGCTGATCGGGTTCGCCGATGACTTCCTGAAGATCAGGAGCGGCCAGGCGAACGGCGGCCTGTCTGGACGCCTACGTCTGCTGCTCGGGTTTTCCCTCGCATTGGTCGCGAGCATCTGGGTTGCAGGCGTCCATCCGCAGGAGCTCTCAGGGCAACTGGCATTCCCGGTTTTCAAGGATGCCCTGCTGTCACTCGGATACCTTTTCTTTCCTTTCGCGATGATCGTCATCGTCGGTGCTGCGAATGCGGTGAACCTGACGGACGGTCTCGATGGGCTGGCCATAGTGCCCGCGATGGTCGCGGGTTCGGCGCTTGGAATCATCGCCTACGCGGTGGGCCGCGTGGACTTTACAGAGTATCTCGATGTCCACTACGTTCCGGGCACCGGGGAAATCCTTGTCTTTACATCGGCGCTGATCGGGAGCGGTCTCGGCTTCCTCTGGTACAACGCTCCGCCAGCGGCGGTGTTCATGGGCGACACCGGGTCTCTTGCGCTCGGCGGCGCCCTTGGCGCCGTCGCCGTATGCACCAAGCACGAAATCGTGCTGGCAATTGTTGGTGGCCTGTTCGTGATGGAGGCGCTTTCCGTCATTATCCAGGTCATCTACTTCAAGCGAACCGGACGGCGCGTGTTCCTGATGGCACCAATCCACCATCACTTCGAAAAGCTCGGATGGGCCGAACCCCAGATTGTGATCCGTTTCTGGATCATCTCGCTGATCCTGGCCTTGATCGGCCTCGCGACACTCAAGGTCAGATGATCCCGGTTCGTGAATTTGCCGGTCAACGGGTCGCTGTCCTGGGGGTGGGCCGATCAGGACGGGCGACTGCACGGGCGCTCGATTCGGGGGAGGCCGAGGTCATTTGCTGGGATGACGGGCCCGAGGCCCGTCTCGCTGCCGAAGGTCTGGGGTTTCGGGTGGAATCAATGGCCGAGGACGAAATATGGACCGACATTGCATGCCTAGTCGTGTCGCCGGGAGTTTCCCATTTCTATCCCGAACCGCACCCGCTGGTAAAAATGGCCTGGCGGCATGGTGTACCAGTCGACAATGACATCGGACTGTTCTTCAGAAACTGGAATTCGGCGGATTGTGGCGATACGTGTTTTGAGGATTTCGAGGAATATGATGTCATCCCGAATATCGTCTGCGTCACCGGATCGAACGGAAAGTCGACGACGGCGGCCCTGATCGGGCATCTCCTCGATTCGGCGGGGCGGAGGGTTCAGGTTGGTGGGAACATCGGCCGCCCGGTTCTGGATCTCGAACCCGTTTCCGACGGGGAGTTCGTGATCCTGGAACTGTCGTCTTACCAGATCGAACTTGCCCGGACCCTCTCCCCCGACATCGCCGTGTTCCTGAACTTTTCGCCCGATCACCTTGATCGCCATGGTGGTGTCGGGGGTTACTTTGCCGCAAAGCGCCGACTGTTTAGCGAAGGGGCACCGGAGCGGCAGGTCATTGGCGTGGACGAATTGGAAGGGGAGTTTCTCGCTGCGCACGCGGGTGACGACCTGATGGAAGTGGATTCGTTGATCCGGATTTCGGCGCGGCGACCGCTCGAAGGCGACGATTGGTCGGTCTCGGTCAAGAACGGGTTCCTGGTCGAACGCCGGCGTGGACGGCAAGTCGCTTCGGTTGACTTGCGCGATATTCGGAATCTCCGGGGCAGGCACAATTGGCAGAATGCATGTGCGGCCTTTGCTGTGTGCCGGAGTTCCGGACTGGTACCGAAGCTTTTGCCCCGCGGTCTCGCCAGTTTTCCCGGGCTTCCCCACCGATGCCAAATTGTTGAAGAACACGGTGGCGTGCTGTTCGTGAATGACTCAAAGGCGACCAATGCGGATGCCGCTGCGCGGGCTCTTTCGGCGTACCGAAACATCCGCTGGATCGCAGGTGGCCGGGCCAAGGATGGGGGAATCGCCTCGATTTCCGGCGAACTCGACAATGTTCGGAAGATCTATCTCGTCGGGGAGTCCGCCGAGCTGTTCCGTCGGCAGTTGGGAGACAGGAACCTGGTCATTTCAGGCACGATTGCCGAGGCTGTGAATTCCGCTGCGGCGGAGGCCGAGCCTGGAGATGTCGTCCTGTTGTCGCCGGCCGCGGCGAGTTTCGACCAGTTTACGGATTTCGAGGCGCGGGGCGACGCGTTCGTCGAAGCCGTCAAAAAAGTGATGCAAGGGGGCGCAGCGGAAGCACCTTAAATTTTATCGATTGACTCGTCTCGGTCTCAAAGAGCGAGAATTATGCTCAAGGTCAGATCTACGCATGCATAACGAGCACACATTATGAAAGACACGATATGTCAGAGAATGGCGCAAACGTGGGCGTTTCTGTCGCAATGCGAAACACCGGCGTAATTTACGGTACTGTTGACGAGGCCATCGGTCCGTGGATGGTCGGGCCGCAATGATGCCGTACCGAAACGGCAATGAACCGATCAATTTACCTGTCCTTCCAAACGTTTGCCTTTCGTTAGATCAGCAGAGTGCCAAACGTGAGGGGTAATCGTTCGGAGGTGGGGTGATTTTTACCTGTTGAGGGTTCTTTTCCAGTCTTTTCTGAGAGGACAGAGCCAGATGTCCTTTTTCGGTGTCGGCGGTTTGTCGTACCTGTTTTCGCGGTCGTAGCGTCCCCGCCCCTTTGTGGTTCCGACCTTGATCGGATGGACGCCAAATTTTTTGGTTGACCTGAATCCTTTCTCCATTCCGAGCGTTTGATGGATCGCGCGGAGGGTTGAAACTTTCCTGCTGCGATCCCGGCGCGGCCGACAACGACCGGATCAACCGGTCGGCGCCGCGTGACCGGGAAGAGGAGAGCAGGAAAAACGACTGATGTGCGGCAAGGACGATGAACCGGGATTCCGCGATCCGGATGCGGTGGAATATCTGAAAGGCTTGGAAGGGTAGAACGTTTCGGGGACACACAGGATCGTCTGCGAGCATGACGGGGTTGACACGGAGTACTGGCTTGAGGGCGGCGAGGTCCGAAGCCGCACCATTCCGGCCGCCGGGCAGGCGGCGTCCTCGATGGCCGCGTTCGAGGCGGCTGCGCTGTCGGGTTTCGGCAAGCTGGTCCCGAAGCTGGAGCGTGAACTGGGCGGCAAGGAGGTCGCGGACCTTGATGGCATCGAGATCGCGATCCGGGACGTGACGCATTCGAGCGGTGCGGCGATGTACAAGTCGCTGCTTGAGCGGGTCGACGCGGCGCTTCCGACGCCCGACTGCCCGAAGTGCGGCAAGCCGATGGAGCGGCACCGGAAGCTCGGCAAGTCCTTTGCCTCGCATCTGGGACCGGTGGAGGTCGAGCGGACGTATTGCCTCTGCCGGGACTGCGGTTCCGGCTTCTTCCCTCTGGACCGCGCCCTCGGCCTGGAGGGGCAGACGGCGACGCCGGGCGCGGTGAGCATCGTGGCCGACACCGTGGTCTCTGACAGCTACGAGGAGGCGTCCCGCAAGCTGCGCGACCTGGCCGGGGTGAAGGTTCCGGCGACGACACTGCGCCGATGGACCCGGGGCATCGGCGAGGAGGCTCAACGGTTTGAGCGGGAGGTTGTCGCGGAGGGGAAGCCCAGCGCGGATCGGGTCTACATCGAGGCCGACGGCACCGGCGTCCCGATGCGCCGGAGTGAGACGTAGGAACGCGTTATATGCGGAAGCGAAGGGGTCGAACCCGAACGGTTCGACGCCGCCGGGGCGTGAACAGGCTCGGCGGCACACCGGATACGACGCGGGAGGCAGGATGGCTGTCGTGCAGCGGCCTTCGGGTTACCGGACCAACCGGTTCCTCCCTCCCACGACCCGTTCCGGTGGTCCGTGTGCGAGGTGCATGATCCCACTGGAGAGCCCGGTGCGGGAAAATCCGCACGCCGGGTTCGGAGAGCGGGAGACTGGAAACGCGGCCATGGGAGCCGGACTGAGGCCCGGAGCGAAAGCGACAGATAAGCCACCGGACCCTAAAGCTGGCGCGCCAGCCCCCGACTCTACCGTGCACCCGCCTGACATTTGCCGATTGACCGCAACGCAATCGTTGCTTAATTATGCGCATGACGATCATACGGAGGACACCGTCCATGGCGAGCATCACAATCCGCAACCTCGACGACGGGCTGAAACGCAGCCTCCGCGTACGTGCCGCCGAGAACGGCCGTTCCATGGAAGAGGAAGCCCGCGATATCCTACGTCGCACCGTCGGCGAGGCGCTGCCCCCGAAGGACCTCGGCCGCGCCATCCACGCCCGCTTCGCCGCGCTCGGCGGCGTCGAATTCGAGCTTCCCGAACGCGGCCCGATGCGCCCGCCGCCCAAGTTCGGCTGAGCGCGCCCGCCATGGTAGTCGTAGATACGAACGTGGTCTCCGAACTGATGCGCCTTACGCCCGCGCCCGCGGTCATGGTGTGGTTTTCGCGACAGGACTCCGCCGATCTTTACCTGACCGCTGTCAGCGAGGCGGAACTTCGCGCGGGCGCGGCGATCCTGCCGTCCGGCCGGCGCCGCGACCGTCTCGCCGCCGAGATCGATGCCGTGGTGCGTGAGGATTTCGCGGGGCGGGTGCTACCCTTCGACAGCGCCGCCGCCAGGGCTTATGCGGCGGTCGCCGCCTCGCGCCGCTCCGTGGGCCGCCCGATCCTGGAAGCGGACTGCCAGATCGCCGCCATCGCCTGCGCGCGGGATGCAGCGGTAGCAACCCGAAACGGAGCCGACTTCGAGCACTGCGGGGTTGCGGTCATCAACCCCTGGGCGGATGACCGCGCATTGCTCTGACAACGCCCCCCGCCCTCCGTCCGCGTCAGTCCAGCGATCCCTCGGTTCTGAAGAGGTCGGCATCGAATCCGGGGAACCGAGCGGCGTACTCTTGCGCCAGTTCGCCGCCTCACGGCATGGCAAATACCGCGTCACGACGGAAGACCAGTTTTTTATCCCGCCATGTTCTCGTGGCAACATACCCCTTGCAGGAAAGAGTGGATCGAAACCGGATCTGCACACGGTCCGCCCGTGTCGTTGTGATGGTAGAACGTCAGGATGATACGGAACCCCGCCCGGTCCTCAAAACCGGGCGGCGCCTGCCAGCCTCACCGACTGCTCGGAAAATTTCGGCTGCTTGGAAAAGAAGGATCGGGCCGCCACCGTCAGGCGACGGAACGCATGAACCTGTTCCGAGACAATCCGCTCACGTCAATAATGACGGCCAAGATCGAGATTCAACGGCGCGATGTTTGCAGATCTGGCCGTATCTGGCGGGTGAAGTCCAAAGTTGCTGCCGCTTTGCGCGATTTGGCATGTCGCGTTCTCAGGGTGCGTCGGCTGTTTCCACAACAAGCTCCACAGGATGTGCTACGGCGAATACCGGGCAAAGGGCATGCCGGTGGAATCAGTTTCGATCGAGTATGGCTGTTATTCGGTGATCTTTGGGGGCGTGAATAAGGATAGGGACGGCCAATTAATCCAGGGTGCCAACAAATTCATTGCACTGATGTGCCTTTCGTCGAACAATCTGGTGCCCGGATTGTTTTCTTGAGTGCGCCGCTGACGACCTTTGGCCACCGTTCACGACAGGTCCGGAAGACACAAGTTCCGAACGGAGCATACAACAGTGGCAGAACTTGCGCTTCATTCGACCCTGCGAGCGGAAGAAGACGAAATCGTCGAACAAGCCGATCTTTCGTAAGGCGGGCGCCAGGAATGGCGGATAGGAGTTTGAAGGGGTTTGAGTCGCGTAGCGAGAAATTTTTTCTGGATTTCAGCGCGGCTTCTATTCATACTGGCTCGCAACAATCGCCGGGAAACGGCGGGACGAACAAATAGGCAGGTTCGGGCACAGGCGAGAAAAATGACGGGAATCGTCTACGGCCCTGTGGAAGTCAACACGGGTGAGCCAATCCTTCCCCAGTGGTGGAGGACGGTCGACCGCTGGACGCTTGCGTGCATATTTCTCCTCTCCCTTATCGGGCTGGTCATGGCGCTCGCTGCATCCCCTGCAATTGCCGGGCGCAACAATCTTGACCCTTTCTATTACTTCTATCGACAGGCATCTTTCACGCTGCTGGCACTCGCCTGCATGGTTGTGGTGTCGATCATGAGGATCGAGGTGCTGCGCAGACTCTGCATCCTGGGATTCGTGGCCGGAACGGCTGCGATGGCACTGCTGCCAATCCTCGGAACCGATTTTGGCAAGGAGGCGACGCGGTGGTACTCGCTCGGGTTCGTATCGTTCCAGCCGTCGGAATTTGCAAAACCCTTTTTCATCGTGACGTCAGCCTGGTTTCTCTCCGCGACAGGCGTCACGACTACCGCGTCGGGTACGCGGATTTCCTTTTTTCTCGCGATGATCATGATCGGCCTCTTGGTTGTGCAGCCCGATTTTGGGCAGGCCAGCTTGTTCCTCGCTGCGTGGATGCTGATGTATTTCGTTGCGGGAGCCCCGGTGCTGATTCTGTTCGGCCTCGCCGTCGCGACGGTTCTCGGCGGAGTTGTCGCCTTCAACTCGTCGGAACATTTCGCACGTAGAATTGTCGGGTTCCTCGACAGGGATCCGAACCCGAACACCCAGGCCGGGTATGTCGAGAGCGCCATTCGAAGCGGCGGCAATTTCGGCGTCGGCGTCGGCGAGGGAAAGATCAAGTGGACGCTCCCTGACGCGCATACGGACTATATCATCGCGGTGGCAGCGGAAGAGTACGGGCTCATGCTTGTCTTGCTGATCATCCTGTTGTTTCTGACCATCACCGTATCCTCCCTCGCGCGCATCCGGCGCAGGCGCGACATGTTTACGCGGATTGCCGGCACGGGTCTCACGTCCATCTTTGCGCTCCAGGGTTTGATCAACATGGGTGTTGCCGCCCGTTTGCTCCCGGCCAAGGGCATGACCCTTCCATTCGTCAGTTACGGCGGCTCGTCCATCCTGGCGACCGCTTTCCTGATGGGTGTGTTGTTGGCTTTTACAAAGGACAGGCCGCTCAGGGACATTGACGGTGTGCTCGGTCCGTTGGACAGAACCGTGATCCGGGCGGCCTGAATGAACCGGATGCCGCTTCTCATGATCGCGGCCGGAGGCACCGGCGGCCACATGTTTCCCGCCCAGGCCCTGGCGGAGACAATGTTGCGCCGCGGTTGGCGCGTGATGTTGACGACCGATGACCGAGGAGCGCGCTTCATCGACAGTTTTCCGGATGAAATCCTCCTTCGGGTCGTCAAGTCGGGAACGTTTTCCAGGGGAAGCCTGGCTGAACGGGCCGCGGTTCCGCTGCGCCTGGTCGCTGGGACGTTCTCAGCGCTGAGGGTGATGCTGCGCGACCGGCCAGGCGCCGTCGCCGGGTTCGGCGGTTACCCTGCGGTTCCTGCCATGGCCGCCGCAGTCCTTTGCGGCATTCCAACCTTGATCCACGAACAAAACGGAGTCCTCGGACGTGCCAACCGGATGTTTGTTCGCCGCGTCGACCATGTTGCGCTCAGTATCTGGCCCATGTCTCTCCCTGACGGCGTGTCATCCGTCCACACGGGCAATCCGGTCCGGAACACGGTCAGGGCCCACGCGGGCGCACCGTACAGCCCGCCCGGAGATGGGACGATCCGAATTCTTGTCGTGGGCGGATCCCAGGGAGCCCGCATACTGTCGGACGTCGTGCCCAGTGCCTTTGCATTGCTGCCGGAGTCAATCAGGTCCATGGTGCAGGTCACCCAGCAGGCGCGGGAGGCCGACGTCGGTGCGACCGCCGAGGCCTTCGAAGACGCCGGTGTCGACGCCGAGGTCGCTTCCTTTTTTGACGACATTCCGCGCCTAATGGCCGAAACCCATTTGGTGATTTCGCGCGCGGGCGCATCAACCGTCGCGGAGATTGCCGCGATCGGTCGGCCCTCGGTATTGATTCCGTTCGCCGCTGCCGTGCGCGATGAGCAGAGTTCGAATGCGCGGCTATTGACCGGGGTCGGCGCCGCGGTTGTCTTTCACGAAACGGAATTCTCGCCTGCCACACTTGCCGAATCGATCATGGACATCGTCACGACACCGGGGCGGGCCTCCAGTATGGCGGAAGCGGCATCGATGGTTGGCAGGCCGCGGGCGGCCGAAACACTCGGAGACCTGGTCGAGGACATGGCAAAGGGGAGATCCCGCCCGTGAGTGCGGCAACGAGACTCCCCCAACAGTTGGGTCCGGTCCATTTTATCGGCATCGGCGGTATCGGCATGTCCGGAATTGCGGAGGTGCTTCTCGACCACGGCTACGTGGTCCAGGGGTCCGACCTGAAATCGAGCCGGCTGACCGAACGTCTCGCGCGCCTCGGCGCGAGGATCTGGATCGGGCAGCGCGAGTCCAACGTGGACGGCGCCGATGTCGTGGTCGTGTCCGCGGCAATCCGGGAGGACAACCCCGAACTCAGGGTTGCCCGGAACCGCCGACTGCCAGTCGTCCGCAGGGCCGACATGCTGGCAGAGTTGATGCGCCTGAAGCTGAACGTCGCGGTTGCCGGCACGCATGGCAAGACCACAACGACGACGCTGGTCGCGACACTGCTCGATGCCGGTGGCATGGACCCGACTGTCATCAATGGCGGAATCATCCACGCCTACGGGTCGAACGCTCGCGTGGGGCGCGGAGAATGGATGGTCGTGGAAGCCGATGAATCCGACGGAAGTTTTAATCGCCTGCCTGCCACGATCGCGGTCGTGACCAACATCGATCCCGAACACATGGAACACTACGGCAATTTCGATGCCCTTCGGCAGGCATTCCAGACATTTGTTTCGAATATCCCGTTTTACGGGGTCGCGATTTGCAATACCGATCATGCGGAAATTCGTTCGATGGTAACGAACCTGCATGACAGGCGGGTGATCAGATACGGATTTGGAGATGATTCAGACGTTTGCGGTCGGAACCTTGCCTTTGGCAACGGCGCGGCCGTCTTTGATCTTCACCTGAGGAATGAAGACCTGCTTGTCGAGGAAATGCGTCTTCCCATGCTCGGCGAGCACAATGTTTCCAATTCCCTTGCCGCCATCGCGGTTGCGCGGCACCTCGGGCTCGGCATCGCGCAGATTCGGGAGGCGCTCGCCGAGTTTCGCGGAGTGAATCGCCGCTTTACCCATGTCGGGACAGTGAACGGCGTCAACGTGATCGATGACTACGCACATCATCCCGTCGAGTTGGCGGCTGCCCTCAGGGCTGCACGCCAGTCAACCTCCGGTCGTGTGGTCGCCGTGCATCAACCGCACCGATACACCCGATTGCATAGCCTGTTTGACGAAATGTGCAGCTGTTTCGGTGACGCGGACGTGGTTGCGATCAGTGAGGTGTACGCCGCCGGCGAGTCCCCGATCGAAGGTGCCGACCGTGACAGCCTTGTCTCGGAGTTACGGCGTTTCGGCCATCGAAATGTTCACGCCATCGAGGGTCAGGCAGGATTCGGTGAATTCGTTGATGCGCACACACGCCCGGGTGACCTGCTGATCTGTCTCGGCGCAGGTTCGATTTCAGCCTGGGCTCACGACTTGGTTTCGGGAGCCGACTGATGGGCGAGTGCCTCCGGGACACGGATGTTCGCGGGACGCTTGAATTCGGCAAGTCGCTGGCGTCCATGTCCTGGCTGCGGGTCGGGGGCGAGGCCGAAGTATTCTTTCAGCCGGATGACGAAGACGATCTCGTGCATTTCTTGGGGCTTTTGCCCTCGGATATTCGTGCGATTCCGATCGGCGTGTGTTCCAACCTTCTCATCCGCGACGGAGGTGTCGACGGCGTAGTCATTAGACTGGGTCGTGCCTTCGGCAAGGTCAGCATAGAGGGTGCCCGCGTCCTGGCGGGCGCGGCTGTACTCGGCCAGCATGTGGCGCGCAAGGCCGCCCGCGCAGGAATCGACATTTCGTTTCTGCGGACGATTCCGGGAACGATCGGCGGTGCGGTCAAGATGAATGCAGGATGCTATGGCCGGTATCTTGCCGATTCCTTCGTCAGTGCGGACGTGCTCGCAAGAGACGGAACGCGCCACCGCCTCGGAGCCGACGACATCGGTTTCGGTTACAGGACATCCGGTCTCCCTGACGACTGGATCGTGCTCGAGGCGGAATTGACGGGACCGAGACGCGACCCCGAGGCCATCGAATCCGAGATGGATCGGCTTCTGGTCCGGCGTTCGGAAACGCAGCCGATTCGGGAGCGAACCTGTGGGTCAGTGTTCAGGAACCCGGCGGGGTATTCTTCCACTGGCGACGACGACGATGACCATGACATGAAGGCGTGGAAGCTCATCGAGACCGCCGGAATGCGTGGAGCACGTGTCGGCGGCGCACAGATTTCCGAACGCCACGCCAATTTCATGGTCAACACGGGCAACGCGTCGGCCGCCGAACTGGAGGCGCTTGGCGAAATCGTTCGAAAAAGGGTATTTCAAAAACACGGCGTCTGGTTAGAATGGGAAATCAGGCGGATTGGAAATCCGCGCCGCGAAGAAAAAGAAAACGCCGGACAATAGCAGTCGACGGCGCTGTGGCCGAGCGAGAGGCGGGAATGTCGAGCAGGGCAAGTCCCCGAATTGCGGTCCTTATGGGCGGCATGTCCCTGGAAAGGGAAGTATCCTTGGTTTCTGGCCAGGGCGTAGCCGATGCGTTGCGCCAGCGCGGATACACTGTACAGGAGATCGACGCCGGCCCGAACCTGCCGTCCGAGATCGCGCGTGAATCACCGGACGTGGCCTTCAACGCCCTGCATGGACGTTGGGGAGAGGACGGGTGCGTGCAAGGTCTGCTGGAATTTCTGCGAATCCCGTATACGCACTCGGGCGTCCTCTCATCCGCTCTTGCAATGCACAAGGAACGCGCGAAGTCGGTCTTCCGTTCGGCGGGGCTGCCGGTCGCCGATAGCCTGGTCGTCTGCCGGGACGAGGTCAGCTCATCGCACCCGATCGATCCTCCCTATGTGGTCAAGCCGGTGAACGAAGGCTCATCGGTCGGTGTCACGTTCGTGACCGAGGGCGCCAATACGCCCGCCCGGCTCGACGCCGATGCGCCGGACCGGGTCATGGTCGAGCGTTATGTTCCTGGCCGCGAACTGACAACCGCGGTCATGGATGGGTGCGCGCTTGCCGTCACCGACATTCAGACCGACGGCTGGTACAGCTACGATGCAAAGTACGTGCCCGGGGGATCACGGCACGTGGTGCCTGCCGAAATTCCACAGGAGATTACGGACGCCTGCCTCGATTTCGCGGTTCGCGCGCACCAGTCGCTCCATTGCCGGGGTGTGACGCGAACCGATTTCAGATGGGACGAAAGCAAGGGTCTCGAAGGGTTGTTCATTCTTGAAACCAATACGCAACCTGGCATGACGCCGACATCGCTGGTTCCGGAACAGGCCGAGTTGGCCGGTTTCAGCTATTCGGATCTGGTGTTGTGGTTGCTTGAAGACGCGTCGTGCGACCGATGATGGGGATCGGTTCTCCTGATCCCGCGCCGAGCCGCCTGCGTTACCGATTGGAGCGGCTGTGGCTTTCACCGGCGTTCAGGCGCGCCGCCAGGATCGGGATTCCGCTGGCAGCCGTATTGCTGCCACTCGCATTCGTTGCGCAGAACCGCGATTTCAGGGAGCGCGCGGTTGCCGGCGTCGCCGCCGCCGCCGCCCTGACCGATCTTGCGCAGATGCCCGAGTTTCGTGTCGACACGCTGGATGTCGTGGGCGCATCGCCCGATGTAACGGCGGCAATCAGGGATGTTGCGGAAGGCGAGCTTCCCCGGAACTCGCTCAGCCTGGATATCGAACAGATTCGGAAGGTCATTCTTCGCGTGCCCGCGATCGAGTCGGCCACACTTTTCCTCAAGCCCGGCGGAATCCTCGAAATCAGGGTCGCCGAACGGAGACCGGCAGCAGTCTGGCGCCACGAATTCGGGCTTGCGCTGGTCGATCGCTACGGCAGACGCATTGGTTCCCTCGAATCTCGAAACGAAAGAAAGAACCTGCCGCTGATCGTCGGCGAAGGTGCTCCGGACGCGATCGGCGAGGCGTTGGAGCTGTTCAAGGTGGCGCGACCGATCTTTGGCCGCATCCGCGGCCTGCGCCGGGTGGGAGAAAGGCGTTGGGATCTCGTCCTGGACCGGGATCAAACAATAAAACTGCCGGAGTCGCGCGCTACAGATGTGTTGAGACGAATTACCGAACTGCATCTGGAGCATCGTTTGCTCGATCGCTTCGTGACTGTCGTTGATTTTCGCCTGCCGGACCGGCCGGTTCTCCGGGTGGAACACGACAAGTTCCGGACCGGCGACGACCTCGGGGACGATGCAGACCGGCACGCGGGCAGGACAGTACCCGCCGGAGGGACATAGGATATGCCGATACAATTTCAATCCCAACGATTGATGCGCCAGAGGCGGAAGGCCGCGCTCAAACGCCGGCGAATCGCGATTCTAGACATCGGCTCGACCAAGATTGCCTGCATGATCCTGCAGTTGTCACCAGAGCTCAGGACGGAGCCGATCGGCGTTCGCGATGCACACGCTTTCTACGAACTCTACCGGGTCATTGGCGTTGCAACCACCCGTTCCCGCGGAGTCCGTTTTGGCGAAATCTGCACGATGGAAGAAGCCGAGCGCGCGGTCCGAACGGCAATAAGCGGCGCCCAGAAAATGGCGCAAACCCGGGTCGATCATGTCATCGCATGTTTTTCCGGGGGGCTGCCCCAGTCGTTCAGCGTCAGCGGTCGAACCGAACTTGGCGGAGGCTCTGTGACCGAGTCCGACATCGGCAGGGTGCTCGGGAGCTGCGAATCCCCGGAACGGAATGCGAGCCGTGAAGCGATTCATGCGATGCCGGTCAATTTCCAGGTTGACGATCGAAGCGAACTCGTCGACCCGCGCGGCCTGACCGGTTCGCATCTTAGTGTCGATACGCACCTCCTGACGATCCAGGGCCAGGCATTGACAAACCTCCAGCTCTGCATCCGGCAATGTGATCTCGAAATCGCCGGCGTTGCATTTGCCGGTTACGCCAGCGGACTCGCGTCACTCGTCGACGATGAAAGGGAGTTCGGGGCCGTTTGCGTCGATCTTGGAGGCGGCAGTTCAACCGTATCGATTTTCCTGAAAAACCACATGATTTTTGCCGACAGCGTCCGCCTGGGCGGCAGTCACATTACCTCCGACATTTCAAAGGGATTGCAGATCCCGTTCGAAGTTTCCGAAAGGATCAAGACCCTGCACGGAGGGGTGACGGTAACAGGTGCAGATGACCGCGAGATGATCGAACTTGTCGCTTCCCATGAGGCAGACCGGGATTATCGCCGTGTCAGCCGGGCCGAACTGATCGGTGTGATCAAACCCCGGATGGAGGAGATCCTCGAGGAAGTACGCTCGCGCATGGAGAATGGCGGGTTTGGCCACCTGCCGAGTCGGCGAATCGTGCTGACCGGAGGAGGAAGTCTTCTTCACGGTCTCGACAGGCTTGCGGCACGGGTTCTGGGTCAGGAAGTGAGATTGGGGCGCCCGCTCAGGATCGCCGGTCTGCCGCAGGCAGCTTCAGGACCTGCATTCTCGGCAACCGTGGGCCTGACTTTGCATACGGTCTTGCCGCAGGACGAATGCTGGGATTTCCACGCACCGGACCTGGCACTAGACGGGCTGTCATTCGGCAACATGGTTCGCTGGTTGCGTGAGAACTGGTAGGGGATTGTGGTTTGCAGCTTACGGCACGGGAGGACGTGATCCCGGGTTATCTGGGCCCCGCGAAAGAGTAGAGGGTCAGCATGAAATTCTGAAGTTATCTGTCGACCAGTTTTTGCGGGTCTTCTTGTCCCAACATATTTCATGGTCAATTTTGCAAATGCGTTCTTCCTTTAAGTGCACAATCCGGCTGGCCTTCTGCGTGCATGTGAACTCCCGCAAACCGTCCAACTATCGTATAGTTTGGAGTCGGGATGCGTATTTGGGCGAGATGAATATTGAGCTCTTGATTTCCGTGAGCTCCAGCGCTTTTCTGTCGGTCTGCAATCGGAAACTTCAAGGCCGAAGCGCGAGCAGACGCAATGCGGCTTTCCGTTGCACCCGTATCAACTAGAGCAGGGTATGATGCTGTCGGTAGCGCCGGCACGCCTTCACTGGCGCGCCGGTAACCGGAATCAATTCCTACCCGAACGGACAGTGTTGCACCGGAAGCCACGAGCAGGTCTCTCCCTTTGGACCCGTTGTCATCCTGGAATCCGCAAAATGCCTCAACCATGAACAGGCCGATACACTACGGATGCAGGACGGACGAATTGTGCAGCCCCGATTCCTCCGATCAAAAAGGGGCCTTTCCCGAAGCGAGATGTCGCTTCATCGGCGGCAAGTTCGAACGTCGTGTATGTCCCGACGAGGTTTTGGTTGTACACTACAACCCATTCCCCGAAGCGATCGGCCTCAAGTGTTTCACGCATGCGTTCAAAAGCAGCAGTTTCCTTGGTCAAGGACGTTTCATGACGACCGGACGTTGCTATGGACGCGCAAACGCAAGCGCTATCCGGATTTTGTCGGCTGGCAGGTCAATGCTTCCGATTGGTAATATCATCATTCCGTGGAATCTCCGTTTGCTGGTACGCGTCGGTCCGGACCGCTGACGGACGTAGACATCATTTGGGGGTTACACGAGAGTAAATCACAAAGAAAAAGTACAAATCCGCCGAAAAACGATACTGTCGCCCTTTTTAAGGGAAGATTTTTCGTGCTTTTTTGAACGGGGCTTGCTATAATTCGGCAACGGCAGGCCGAAAGAAGCACTGACCGACAAGGCTGAGCAGAAGCAATACAGGCGATTTCAGCATGAGTTTGACACTTTGCATGCCCAATGTGGCAGACCTTAAACCACGCATTGTCGTAATGGGAATCGGGGGTGCTGGCGGCAACGCCGTCAACAACATGATCACCAAGAATCTCGAGGGCGTCGAGTTTGTTGTCGCCAACACGGATGCCCAGGCATTGCAGCTCTCGATGGCGTCGCACAAGGTACAACTGGGCGAAAAACTGACCGAGGGCCTCGGTGCAGGAGCGTCGCCTGACATCGGCGCGGCAGCGGCCAGGGAGAGCATCGAGGCGGTCAAGGATCATCTCGGCGGATGTCATATGTGCTTCGTCACGGCGGGATTGGGCGGAGGGACCGGAACCGGTGCCGCACCGGTCATTTCCGAAGTTGCGCGGGAACTTGGCGTCCTGACCGTTGGCGTTGTCACGAAACCTTTTGACTTCGAGGGCATCCGACGAATGCGTTACGCTGACGACGGGCTATTGGCAATCAAGGACAAGGTCGACACGCTGATTGTCATCCCCAACCAGAATCTTTTCCGGGTCGCCAACGAAAAGACAACCATCACCGACGCGTTCGCCATGGCCGACGAAGTCCTTTTCCAGGGCGTGAAGGGGGTCACCGACCTCATGGTCAAGCCAGGGATCATCAATCTGGATTTTTCCGACATTCGTTCGGTCATGAACGAAATGGGGCAGGCCATGATGGGTACCGGAGAGTGCTCCGGCGAAGGACGGGCAATGAAAGCGGCCGAAAGCGCGATTTCCAATCCCTTGCTTGACGAGGTCTCCTTCAGGGGCGCGCGCGGGGTCCTGATCAACATAACCGGTGGTCCGGACATGACCCTGTTCGAAGTCGATGAAGCTGCGAACCGAATTCGGCAGGAGCTTGATCCTGACGAGACTGATGCGAACATCATTGTCGGTTCGACCCAGGATCCGGCGTTGGAGGGCACGATCAAGATTTCGGTCGTCGCGACCGGAATAGACAGACCACCTGGTGCGAACACCGCCAGCCAGCCGGAATTCGGATTCGAGACCGATGTCGAAACCGCCGGTAGTGCTCATCACGGTGAAGGCAACGGCGCCTCCAACGGTGCTTACTGGGATCACGGGAGCACGCATGTCGAACAGGACCTCCCTGTTGGGCAAGGCGCGTCCGTGTACGGGAACGGTGCAGAGCAGGACGGAACGCGGCTTTCCAGGGAGGGCGAGTTGCAGGACGGAGACCCGGGCCAGGTGAATGCGCGTGAACAGGAAACTGCCGGACAGGAAATCATGAAGCCGGTATGGCATGAACAGAACCATCCGGTGGCATTGGTGGATGATCCGCTCTCGACAGGTGCTGTTGAGACAGGCCATGGAACAGCCGGAACGGACGAAGTCGACAAGGAATTGCCGGCACCGGCTTATCGCTCGCGGGCGACGGGAATGACGTCAGGTATCATGCATGCGGAAGAATCCGGGACCGAACAGGTTTCACGCACGGGTGAACGAAACACCGATCCGTCTTTCGAAACCGCCCCGCACCATCACGATACCGCGACCGAAATGCGTGAAAGCGGCCAGGAATGGGACGGTGCTCAACAGGTTACTGACAAGGGGGCAGAGCAAGGGCGAAACGGTGGATTCGGGTTGAACAACCTGATTTCGAAAATGACCGGACGCTATGCGTCGTCGCAGTCGGGACGCCGCGAACCCGCGGTCACATCTGATTTGCGGCGTCGTGACGAATACGGTGACGAAAGGGTTTCCGAGTTCGAACAAAACGAAATTCCTGCTTTTCTTCGTCGCCAGGCTAACTGATTGATCAGGCAACGCTCTCCCTCCATGTCGCAAGACCGCGCCGACCGCGTGTCCCGAAATGTAAAACGGTGCCTGATTGCCCGGTGACGGGCACGCCTTCTTCGCCTTTTTCTTCATGGCGCGGCGGAACTTTGAGGCGGCAGCAGGTTGCCGTGCGATGTCGTCCATGAAAACATCGGCCTTGCCTGTCGTCAACGAACTCTGCTGGAAATTGCACATGGTTCGTTGTATCCGTCGAGACGTTTGATTGAGAGGGCGGGCGTGCAGGAGCCTGTTTCGGTCAGCGCCGCGTCTCGATCGTTAGGTCGGAATTTGGCGAAGTACTTGAAACCGATTCATTTGGATACGATGCACACCATGCACACACTGTAGCAATTGGACACAATTCTTGATTTGAGCAGATTTGCACCGGTCTTGTAGTAAAAGTTTTGCGGATTGTTTCGGTTGAGTTTTGGTTCCGGTTTCCAGCCCGCGTTGTGTGACCGGAAGAACCTGAAGGCGAGCATTTGCAGGCGACAATCAACAGGCAGATAGGCTTTGAGGGGATCGGGCTCCACTCAGGTGAGCCAGTGACCATGAGACTGTTTCCGGAAGAGGCGGACTGCGGCATCTGCTTCACGCGAACGGACATCACGGATCGAAATAACCGAATATCGGCAACCTATGACAAGGTCGCAAGTACCGACCTGCGCACGGTGATCGGAAACTCGGACGGCGTCCGGGTTTCGACGGTCGAGCACATCATGGCGGCGCTGGCGGGGACAGGGATCTTCAATGTCCGGGTCGAAATTGACGGACCGGAAGTTCCGATCATGGATGGCAGTTCCGAACAATTCGTGCAGGAAATCCTCCTTGCCGGCGTGAGACAGGTCGACGCACCAATTCGGGCGGTCAGAATTCTCAAGGACGTATCGGTCACGAAAGACGACGTCACGGTTTCGTTGTCTCCGTCTCCGGGATTCGAGATCGATTTTCACATCGAGTACGAGTCCGAAGCCATCGGGACGCAAACCAAGTCGCTCAACATGGCTAACGGCGCATTTGTTCGTGAACTCAGTCTATCACGGACCTTTGTCGAACATGCCGATATTCCGAAGGTCTGGGCACGGGGCCTTGGGCGCGGCGGCAGTTTTGCCACGACAATGGTCATCGCCGGCCCGAGCGTGCTGAACCCGGAGGGATTTCGGTACAGGGACGAGTGCGTACGCCACAAGATGTTGGACGCGTTCGGGGACCTTGCGCTGGCTGGCGCGCCGATTCTCGGAAAATTCACCGGAATCAAGGCAGGACACAGCGCGACGAACAAGCTGCTTCGCAAGCTCTTTTCGACGCCCGGCGCGTGGGATGTCGTCGATTGCGATGAAGCCATGAATGACCTTATTCCGGGTTATCACATCATGGTCGAAGACATGCGTCGGGACCGCGAAACCGGATTGGATTCCCACGCCGGACTTCATTGAGTGCCGTCCGGGCTGACCGAACCCTCCAGCATGAGAGTCCACTCGGGCAAGGGATGCTGCCCTCCGGACAATACGTGGCGCGCGGACGCGGACGCAGGAATGATGCAGGCTGCGCGTGCGGGCGAACGAAAACAGCGCGACCTGTTACCGACGCTCTTACCGAGACCCGGATTCTCGGGTACTGTTCTATTGCCGAAAGGTGCCGGGTTGTTTAAAGGCGCGCGCTGACGGGCATGAATTCTGGTCTGCCGGAGTCGATCGGATTGTGATCATCCAGTTGCGAAAAATCCTGCTGAAGTCCTGCTTGGCCGCCGCCTTGCTGTTGTCCGCGTGCGGGGATGACGAGGTCCCGCCCGAAGACAGGCCACCAGACGATTTGTACAAGGCGGCGGAACAACTCCTTCAAGAGACCGACTATGTCGACGCTGCCGTTCTGTTCGGTGAAGTGGAGCGTCTTTACCCGTATTCCGATTATGCCAAGCGGGCGGTCATCATGTCTGCATTCGCCTACCAAAAGGCGGGTCTTTACGAAGAGAGCCGTATTGCGGCGGCCCGCTATCTGGACTTCTATCCGGCAGATGAAGATGCTGCCTATGCCCAGTACCTGATTGCGCTCAGCCATTATGACCAGATCGACGACGTCAGCCGCGATCAGGCGGTCACGCTCGATGCCATTCGGGCGCTTCGGTCCGTTGGCGAGTTCTATCCGGACAGCGAATTTGCAACGTCTGCACAATTGAAGCTCGACCTTGCTCATGATCATCTCGCGGCCAAGGAAATGGAAATTGGCCGATATTACATGAAACAGGGCCATTTTGGCGCGGCGATCAACCGATTCCGCGTTGTTGTGGAGGAATACGAGACGACGTCCCACACTCCCGAAGCCCTTCACCGGCTGGTCGAGTCGTATCTGTCTCTGGGGCTTGATGACGAGGCACTGATTGCCGCGGCGATACTCGGACATAATTTTCGCGGTTCCGAATGGTATCAGGACAGTTACAACCTGTTGTCCGACAGAAACCTGGGGACCAGAGAGCCTGATGCTGGCGCGACGGGATGGCTTGGGGAAACCTACCGCCGCGTGATCAGGGGGGAATGGTTGTAGCAGACGGTCAGGGGATGACCTGTGCTGACCTGCCTGGAAATCCACGATATGATCCTTGTAGACCAGCTGGAACTGGAGTTTCGGCCGGGTCTGAACGTTCTGACCGGGGAAACCGGAACCGGGAAGTCCATCCTGCTCGATTGCCTTGGTTTTGTGCTCGGGTGGAACGTTCAGCCGGGAATGCTCCGCAACCCGGAAGAGTTTGGTGAAGTTGCTGCGAGCTTCGACCTCTCCGAAAGCCATCCCGTTTTGGAAACACTTGACGGCGTCGGAGCGCCGGCAACTTCACAGTTGTTACTCAGGCGCCGGCTCCGGCCGGATGGGCGAACCGTTGCATATGTCAATGATCGGCGGTGCACGCTCGAAACGTTGCGGGACGTTTCGGGCGGTCTGGTCGAGATCGTGGGTCAGCGGCATGATCGCGGCCTCCTTGATCCCGGTTTTCATCTGAATCTGCTCGATCAGTTTGCCGGGACGGATCTGTCGTCAGTCAAGTTCAAATGGGACAAATGGCGCGACTTCCGGGAACGGTTGGAAGCCGCCCGGGCTCAAGTGGACAGGGACAGGCGGGAGACCGACTATCTTCGGCACGCGGCGGGCGAACTCAATGAACTCGCGCCAAGGGACGGGGAGGCCGAAAGGCTCGATCAGGAACGGCGGTTGATGCGAGCCGCCGAACGAGTCCGGGACGACGTGTCCCGTGCCTGGACCAGCCTCGGCTCCCAGGGGGCCGAGGGGCAGATTTCGCAGGCCATCGGTTGGTTGCATGGGGTGCGTACTGAAGCGGTTGGTCGGCTTGAAGGCGCGTTCGAGGCCCTTGACCGCGCGCTCGAGGAACTTGCATTCGCCGAACGCGAAATCGCGGATTGCCTCGAGATTTTCGACTTTTCGCCTTCTGACCTGGAGGAGGTCGAAGAACGGTTGTTTGCGTTGAGGAGACTTGCCCGGAAACATGATGTCGATCCAGACCGGCTATCCGGAGTCCGGGAATCGATCCAGGCACGACTTGCGGCCGTGGAGGAAACCGAAGCGGAGACAAGCGACCTTGCCGAAAAGCTGCGATCGGCCGAGACCGGCTACAGAGAGGAGGCGGCACAGTTGTCCGAACGCCGGCGCTCCGCGGGACATAGGCTCGACTCCATGATGCTGGGTGAGCTTCCGTCACTCAGGCTGCAAGACGCCAGGTTTCGCACGGACGTTGATGATGCGCCTGCAGGGCCGAATGGCTCCGACGTCGTAAGATTCCTCGCGGCGACCAATCCGGGGATGCCGGCGGGGCCGCTAAATCGAATTGCTTCGGGAGGTGAACTGTCGCGGTTCCTGTTGGCACTCAAGGCATGCCTCGCCACCAATTTCGAGCCCTATTTGCTCGTATTTGACGAAATCGATCGAGGAGTCGGTGGAGCGACCGCAAATGCGGTCGGCAGGCGGCTGGCGAAGCTGGCGAAAAAGACCCAGGTATTGGTCGTAACGCACTCTCCTCAGGTCGCGGCCTGCGCGGACCACCACTTCCTCGTTTCAAAAGTCGATGTCGAAACCCGGGGCGGCACATCGGTCGATGTCGTCCGGCTCGATCCGGAGAAACGGATCGACGAACTTGCGCGAATGCTCGCCGGAAGCGAAGTCACTGGAGAAGCCAGGGCCGCCGCCAGGGCGCTTCTCGCCGGTAAATGAACTCGTCAGGTCTATGGACCGTGGAATGACGTGGGAATGAATTGCGTCAGGTAAGTCGAACCTGGTGCCTGCCGCTAGCCACGCGACAATCAGGATGTCAGTCCGGCGTCTCCAGCATCCCGAGGCAGGCTCCGACCCTGTAGCCTCCTATTGCCGCCGTCCCGCCGAGATGCTCGCAGGAGGTCTTCGCAAGGTCATTTGGCTGTCGAAGGGGAACAGCTCGACGGTCTCGTGGATGTCGGCGGCGCCCTGGAAATTGGCCACCTTGAGGTCGATGAATCGCTGGTCGATGGGCGATTCCCGCATTTTCCCGGAAGCATGTGGATCGCCGGGCGCTCGTTATGGTGGCCGGGGAGAAGAATATTAACGCACAGAAAGTCCAGTCATGGTAACGACTTGTGGGTTGCCGAAAAACCGCGCCAGGAACGGTGAGTCTATCCGAATGCCATGGCAGGGGTGGGGTTCACAGGAAAACATTTTTTTGTATGGTCGCACGAACATTGCATCTCTAGGAGGAAACCATGAGAATATCGTTTCGTCTTGCGGCTGTTGCCGCGGTTGCGTCCCCCACGGCCTGAACGCCTCCTTTTCGATAGCAATGGGTATCCCGGCCGCATCACCCGGATCGAGCCCATGGGCCGGGAAATCTCTATGTCGTCGAATCCGCCATCGGAACCCTCCAGGCACTCAAGTCCGGCTCCTCCCGAGTCACCGCATTGACCAGCCGGTGAGACGGCGCTTCATCGAGGACAACGCCCTCGTCTTAAGCCGGGCGAACGGTGAACAGCCGACCGGCGCCGTTGTCAGGCTCAGACACAAACCCTCACCTCCTCCTGCACACAGAAAAAATCCCGCCCCGCAGAATCGTCGGGGTACGGCAGGCCGGAGGATCATCCCGGCAAAGTGCTCCCGGCCCAACGACAAGGAGTCCCGTCATGTACGCCCTTCTCGCTTCCGACTCTGGCCAGATTCATGTCTGCGGGCATCGCGGCCACTGTGTCGATCGTCCGGAAAACACCATGGCGGCGTTCCGCCGGGCCGTGGAACTCGGCTGCACATCGATCGAGTTCGACGTGATGCTGAACGGCGACGGCGACATCATCGTCCTGCATGATCTCACCGTCGACCGGACGACCAATGGCCGCGGTTGTGCCGAGGACATGTCAAGTTCGGAAATTCTGGCGCTGGATGCGGGTGTCCGTTTCGACCCGTCGAACACCGGCGAACGCGTACCGTTTCTCGGCGAAGTCTTGGACTTCGCCTGCGAACACCGCATCGGCCTGCATTGCGAGATCAAGGGCACACCGCAAAACGAGGACGCCCTGATCGCCCGGCTCGGGGAACATCTTGCGGCAGTCCCCGACGCCGGCAATTGGCTGGTCGCAATCTCCTTCGATCACCAGCAGCTGGCAAAAGCCAGGGCGTCGATCCCGGGTCTCCGGACCGAAGGCATCACCCACTCCCGTCATGTCGACCCCGCCGGACTGGCCGTCCGGGCAGGTCTCGATTCGGTATCCGTCGAGGCTGCCCGGTTCCGTTCCGAGGACGGTCACGCGATTCACGGGGCCGGCGTCGCCGTTCGTTGCCACCTGCCGCCGCCGGCCGTTCTCGCCGGATACGAAATCTACGGGCGCGATCTGCGGTCACTGGCCGGAAGTTGGGTGGCCGAAGGGGCCATAGACATCCTTTCGGGCGACGATGTCGGGTATCTCCGCGTGCTCGTCGACGAATTCACGCCGCCCTGACTGCCGCTGGCTAGGTCCCGTCAATCGAAATACTCAATCCTGATTGCCCCTGTGCAGGCGCTGCAAATCGGCCATCATCATTTGAGCAGGTCAACCCGCCGCCTGGTCGCATCGAAGCTGCTCCGAAGCCGTGCAGGAACGGACCCGATGATGGTGGAGGAAGTCATGAGAATCGCCGCGCAGATCTGGATGAAACAGGGCAAGGCTGTTGGAGTCGTCGACGACAAGGCCAATGCGTTTCTGCGCCTGGCAAGGCTGAAGTTTGGTGAACTGTCTTAGGTGCAGACTGAACAGGTCCGCAGCGCCTCGCCCGAATAGCTTGATTCCTGGATTGAGGCCCTGCTGACCTCACGGGAGGTCAATGGGGTGCTCGCAGAGCGCACGTGGCATCCTTTCCAGACCGTCATCGATCGTTCCTTTCCGGTTCTTTCCTGCGTGATTCCGGATACGGATTTTCCAGCGGCCTTGTGTCACCGCCACAAGGGCAGATCGGGTCGAAGGATTCGGGAGGTTCCCCGGGTTCTCCGAGGCGACGACCGACCGCCGGCCGCACGCCACCGCGGCCAGGGCCCGGTTCTTCGGTTGCCTTGGACAAGCAACGACACGGTTCATCTTGATGTGGCGGTCGGAATTCGAACCAGTACCGGATGCAGTCTGATTGTTCGGAAATGCATGTGAATCAGACACGATCGCCAACACGCACGCCGCCTGAACACGGAACGAGGCGGCTGTTTCGTGACGAGCCCTTGATCTTCCAATTCAAACCGCCATCGGGCGTTGCGACTGGTGACCGAACCAACCTCCAGTCTGTGCTTCGAATGCGAGCGCGGCACGGAACACGGAATGGTCATCGAACGTTCTGCCAACGATCTGTATGCCGGTCGGAACGCCTGTCGAGGCAAACCCGCTCGGCACTGCCATGACCGGGCAGTTGTGCAGCATGTTGAAGTGATGTGTGAGAATCCAACCATATTCCGGGTCCACTATTCTTCCTTCGATTCGGAAGTCTTCAGACGATGGGTCATGATCAGCCTTGACGGCGGGAACCGTAGTGGTCGGGCAAACGAACAATTCAAACCGTTCCATCAGCGCGCCAAATGACTGGTACATGTTATGCTGGATTTCCCAGGAACGTGAAACGTCATCGAGATTTGTCTCCTGAACGCCTTTTGCCGCAGCGAGCGTATAATCGTTCAATTTTTCCTTGTGTTTCTCCGCTGCCCAGGCCGCTTGCCTGAGGAAGTGCATGGTATTGTACCAGTTCGTAGCGGCCTCATCGCAGGCCTCGCTCCATGGCAATTCCACGTCAGTGACTTGTGCGCCGGCGTCGCGGAATCGGTCCAGGGCGGCACGTGTATTTCGGCGTACCTCAATGTCGACCGGCCGGTATCCCAAATTCATCGAGAAGGCGATTTTGACACCGTCGAGACGCCCTGCTTTGCGCGGCAAGACCACCGTTTCGCGCAAGCTGTCATGGTCCCGCGGATGTGCACCTGACACGATGTCCTGCACCAGGGCAAGGTCGGCAATCGAACGCGCCAGGGGACCGCAGTGATTGTAACGGTCAAAGTTTGCAGGGGGGCCATCAGGATTGCGGCCATGAGGCGGTTTGAACCCTGCGACGCCGCAGCAACTGGCCGGAATCCTGATGGAGCCGCCGATGTCCGTGCCGGTTGCGATGGGGGCGAACCCAGCCGCGACGGCGGCGCCGGACCCTCCTGAAGATCCTCCGGTTCCGTACTCGGGATTGAAAGGATTGACAGTGTTGCCCCAGGCCAGGCTGCGGCAGACGCCGGAAATGCAGAACTCGGGTGTCGTGGTGCGCGCCAGGATGATCGCCCCGGCATCCTGAAGGCGCTCCACCATCGGATCCGATATCTTGTCAGGTGCAGCATCCAGAAAGAGCAGGGAACCGTGTGTTGTACGTTTGCCTTTGACCCGCTGGGCATCCTTGACCAGGACGGGCACACCGAAAAAGGCGCCGTCGTTGGCGTGCTCGGCATACGCCCTGTCCGCCACGCGCGCCTGTTGTCGGGCCTCGTCGAAATAGGTATCGGCCAATGCATTGATTGTCGGATTGATCTGGTCAATCCGTTCGATCAGAGCCTCGATCAGCGTGGTTGGGGTCAGGCTGCCATCCTGAAAGGCTTCGACGGCTTCGGTTGCCGAGAGATAACACAGGTCTAGGTTTGCGGTTTCCTTGCGCACTGCGTCGTGACAGGTCATTGCGGCAGGATTCCGCAGAAATCGACTCGCGGACCCGAACCTGGATTGTCATGTTCCCCGGACATGTCCTTCGCCTTGTACACGGTTCCGCGCGAGATCCACAGATCGACGGCGATCCCGGTCGGTGACGGGCCTTCGGCAAGAAGGACCCCGATCGCGTCCATGCCGAACTTCCGATGCCGGCCACAATGGGCGCCCCGCTGTCTGGCCGCGGCAGTTCCTTCGGTTTGACGTTCACGGTGCAGGTTCGTCTCGTCAGCGGCGAAGACGCCGAGCATGTCGAAAAACACGCCTTGCCAGTATCGGTCGAAGTCTCCACGGGCTGGTCGGCGGGGGGAGACGGGCACCGTTTTCCTTGAGGTTCGCGACAATAACCTGAAAGTCCCGCGGTGCACGTGCCGAGCAGTCGATACGCATGACCACCGGTGTCTCGCCCGGACGGATTGAGTCGGGGATGGTCCCCGAGTTCGGGATGGCTTTCGGGGTTGGAGCCGTCGCCGGATTCGGTCCGGATGACTGCGCAACCCACTGCCTTGAGCTCCGCGGCCTAGGCATCGAGGTTCCGGTTCACGGCCGAGATTTTCTTGGCCGATTCGGGCGGTTGAACCGTTGGTTTTAGACCTGCTGCATTGGGCATTCTTTGTGAACCATGTCGAAAACGGCCCCGAATGAACGCGAAATTGCGGTGATCGAGGGTTCATCCGGCCGGGCATCTCGGGTCCGCCCAATTCCCTGGTTGGTGTCGGCCGAAACGCCGACACCAGGTGGGTTGCGCGCGCACGGCGGGAGACCGCGGGTTCGATGCCCGGCCGCTCGATTGGCAGGTGAAAGTCAGTTGATCTTGACGATCTTGCCCGGGTTCATGACGTCGCCGGGATCGATTGCGCGTTTGAGGTCCGCCATGATCGCCCACGCATCGCCATGTTCGTCTGCCATGAAAGGTATCTTGCCGACGCCTATTCCGTGCTCACCGGTTATCGTGCCGCCAAGGCGGAGCGCCCGGTGATTCATCTTGCTGGCCAGTTCCTTTGCGACCGCCAGTTCGTCCTGGCTTTCGGGGTCAATGAGCAATGCGGCGTGGAAGTTGCCATCCCCGACGTGGCCGACGATCGGGCCATCGATCGGACTCGCCTCGATCTCGGCAGCGGTCTCGGAAATCGCCTCGGCAAGTCGGGAAATTGGCACGCAGACATCGGTCGTGACGACCCGGCATCCCGGCCGCATGGCCTTCGCGGCAAAATAGGCATTGTGCCGAGCGCGCCAAAGTGCGCTGCGGTCTTCGGCCGTTGTTGCCCATTCGAACGCGCTCCCTCCAAAGGAATCGACCAGGTCGGCGACGGTTTCCTCCTGTTCGGCAATCGCGCCCGGGGTCCCGTGAAACTCCATGAACAGGTGCGGTTTCTCAGGCAGGTCCATGTCCCGGTCCCAGGCGTTGAGAGCCCGAACCATGGCGGTGTCGGCCAACTCAATCCGGGCGATGGGCACCGCCATCTGTATGGTTGCAATGACGGTGCGGACACAGGAATCGACATCGTCGAACGCGCAAACCGCTGACGAAATCGATTCTGGCTGCCCGTGCAACTTGAGGGTGAGTTCGGTTATGATCCCGAGGGTACCCTCTGATCCGACAAAAAGGGCAGTCAGGTCATACCCGGCGGAGCTCTTTCGTGCGCGATTCCCGGTACGAATGATCCGGCCGTCACCCATAACAACTTCCAGTGCCAGAACGTTGTCCTTCATCGTCCCGTATCGAACGGCGGTCGTCCCCGAAGCGCGGGTCGACGCCATTCCGCCCAGCGTGGCGTTGGCGCCGGGATCGATCGGGAAGAACAACCCGGTTGCGCGAAGTTCAGTGTTGAGTTGTTCCCGGGTAACTCCGGGCTGAACGACGACATCCATGTCGTCCGGATTGATGCCCAGGACCTTGTCCATGCCGGCCATGTCGAGTGATATTCCGCCCCGAAAGGCCAACGCGTGCCCTTCGAGAGATGTCCCGACGCCTCTCGCAATGATCGGGCAGCACTCGTCGGCGCAGATCCGGACGACAAGCGCGACATCCTCGGTTGATTTCGGACGAACGACCGCATCGGGAGGCGTAACCCTGAAATACGATTCGTTTTGCCCATGTTCCATGCGTATCGCCATTGACGTCGAAACCTGCTCGCCGAGGTTTTCGGAAAGACGCCCAATGGCCGAATCAATCGACAATTCCTGTGCTCCCGTGAATTCCGTTTCAGGTTGGGCGAAGCGGACCCGCTAACCTCCGCTTGCCAGGCTTGACGTGTATACCGGTAGCGTCGCCCGTGTGCCGGTAACCGATCCACCTCGGCATCCGCGACCACTCTGCTGTCATACGGCGGCCGTTTCAACCTTGGTGACCTTGCGGCACGCGCGGTCGAGCCAGGCCGCAGTCTTGGGAGTACAATGCGGCGACAGGGTTTCGAATGTGGTTTCATGGTAGGAATCCAGCCATTCGATTTCATCCCGGTGCAGAAGGGATGAATCGATCAGCCGGTGTTCCAGCGGCGCCAGCGTCAATGTTCTGAACTCCAGCATTTCCCGTTCTGCCGAACCGGATTCCCATCGGCGGACCGCGAGCAGGTTTTCGATCCTGATTCCGAACCGGTTCTTGCGGTAGTAGCCGGGTTCGTTTGACACGATCATGCCAGCTTCTAGCGGGACGTCCGAACGGCGCGATATGGCGTGCGGACCCTCGTGCACATCAAGATACGCGCCAACTCCATGCCCCGTGCCATGGCTGTAGTCCATCCCCGATCCCCATAATGGTACGCGCGCGATTGCGTCAATGTGGCATCCGGCAATTCCACCGCTCGGCCAGCGGAGCCGCGACATGGCGATCATGCCCTTGAGAACAAGGGTGTAGGCAAGGATCACATGCTTACTGGGAGTGCCGAAAACAACAGTCCGGGTAATGTCCGTGGTGCCGTCTTCGTATTGTCCGCCACTGTCGATGACGACGACATCATTATCATTTATCCTGCGATTCGTGGATTCGGTCACCCGGTAGTGGATGATCGCTCCGTTGGGACCGGATCCGCAAATCGTGTCGAATGCGATGTCCTTCAGTTCTCCGGTCGCTCTTCGGCAACTCTCGAGTTTCCGGACCAGGTCGATTTCGGAGAGGTTCCGGTCGTGTGCCACGTCGGCAAGCCATGACAGGAATTCGGCGAACGCGACACCGTCTCTTCGATGGGCCACCTCGATTCCCTTCAATTCCGTTTCGTTCTTGATGGCTTTCGCCAGGACGATTGGGTCACGGGCACGAACGACCTTCGCACCGGAATCGGTAATCCGGCGGAAAAGGCGGTCCGGCGTCCGCGCGGGATCGACCATGACAGGTCCGGACAGGTTTTCGAGGAATCCGTCGAGGGAAGCGGGAGGATGAATCGTGATCTCTGATCCCAGGTGTGCCTTGAGGCCCTCGTCCGCCATTTCCTCTTGCATGAACAGGTCGACGGCACCTTCTTCCCCGATGACGGCAAAGGCTAGGGTGACCGGTGTCCTCTCGATATCGGAGCCGCGCGTGTTCAAGAGCCACGCGATCGAATCCGGTCTGGTGACCAGGGCGTTTCGGCAGCCTTTGGCTCGGAGCTTCCCGGCAATGCCGTTCCTCTTGTCCCCTGACGAACGCCCCGCCCGGTTCACCGGGTAAGGCCTCATCGGATACGTCGGCCGTGCCGGACGGTCGGTCCAGATTCGGTCAACCAGGTTGTCGCATGGGCAAAGGCAGCGGGTCTGAGCCGGGGACGTGATTTTTTCGACCAGTTTTTCGATCCACGACCGGCTGTGCAGCCACGGATCGTAACCGATCAACCGGGCAGTCCCCCTGTCATCGCCGGGCGCCAGAAATGCGATGATCCGGTCGAAGTCGTGCGAAACGACCGTGATTTGGTTTGAATCGACCTCGAGTCCGGCTTGAACCGTATAACGGCCGTCAACGAACAGCTGCGCGGTTTCGCCAAGTACGATCAACAGACCGGAAGATCCCGTGAACCCGGTCATCCAGGCCAGCCGCTGGTCGGCGGGGCCCTGTCCACTGCCCAGCCACGGGTCAGCCGACGGCACAAGGAATCCGTCGAGTTCTTCCTTGCGTAACTCTCGCCGAAGCATATCGAGGCGTTTCCCCCCGACCTCCGGAGCGGCGTTGGACGTGAATTTCTGAAACATCAGGCAGCCGGGCAGGAGCGAAACTGCCCCGCTGCGACCGGGTCGCGATCGAATAGCGCGGCAAGTTGCTCGGTCATCACGCCGGCGAGCTGTTCGGCGTCCGTGATCGTGACCGCGCGCTTGTAGTACCTGTTGACGTCATGGCCGATCCCGATGGCGATGAGCTCGACGATCCGCCTGTCCTCGATCATTGCGATGACGTCCCGAAGGTGTTTTTCGAGGTAGTTCGCGGAATTGACCGACAAGGTGCTGTCGTCCACCGGCGCGCCGTCCGAGATGACCATCAGGATATGCCGCTGTTCCGGCCTCCGGACTGTTCTGCGATAGGCCCATTCGAGAGCCTCGCCGTCAATGTTCTCCTTGAGAATCCCTTCCTTCATCATCAGCCCGAGACCGGGCCTGGCACGGCGCCACGGAGCGTCCGCGGCCTTGTAGACGACGTGCCGAATGTCGTTCAATCTCCCGGGCGTTTGCGGCCTCCCGGCAGCCAACCACCTTTCCCGTGATTTCCCGCCTTTCCATGCCCGTGTTGTGAATCCGAGGATTTCGCACTTGACCTGGCACCGTTCCAGCGTTTGCGCGAGCACGTCGGCACAGATCGCGGATATCGAAATGGGGCGCCCCCGCATGGACCCGGAATTGTCCAGAAGGATCGTGACAACCGTATCGAGAAACTTGATGTCCCTTTCGACCTTGAATGACAAGGGAGTCGTCGGATTTGCGACGATGCGCGCCAACCGCCCGGTGTCCAGGATTCCTTCTTCCATGTCGAACTGCCATGACCTGTTTTGCTGAGCCTGCAACCGTCGCTGCAACCGGTTTGCCAGCTTGGACACGGCGCCTTTCAAGGGTTCGAGTTGCTGGTCCAGGTACGAACGCAGACGTTCCAGTTCTTCGGGTTCTGCAAGTTCGCTCGCGGGCACTTCCTCGTCGAATTCGGTGGTAAAAACCCTGTAATCCGGATCGGCTTCCGAAATCGGCAGGATTACGGGCGGGTCGGGCGGAGTTTCCGCGTCCGAGGCATTCTCGGTGTCATCCTCGTCCGAGACTTCTCCGTCGGTGTGTATCGTTTCGACATCCGAATCGTCCCTGTCTTCGCCTGAATCAGGTTGCAGCTCCATGTCATCGGATGGACCTTCTGCGGAAGCGGAATCTCCATCTCCACCGTCGTCTGCGTCTTCCGGATCTTCAGGGTTTTCGGGCGCGTCCGAGTCCGGATCCTGGCCGAGCTGCTCGCCGAAGCCAAGATCGCTGATCAGCTGCCTGCTCAGGCGCCCAAAATCCTCCTGGCATTCCAGCACCGAATTGATCCTGCCCAGCGTCTCGCCCGCATGTTCCTCGATGTGTCCCCGCCACAGTTCTACCACGTGGGCAGCAACGGAAGGGAGCTTGCGCCCGGTCGCGCGCTGCCGGATGAGATGCCCAACCGCGGTTGCCAGGGGAACGGAGGCCATGTCTTCCGGGTCGCTCGCCACCAAACTCTTGAGTTCCGCGGAAATCTTCGCGTCGATATTGGCAGCACAACCAGGCATCGCCCGAACGCCAAGGGCCTCGCAGCGCGCGGTTTCCATGCACTCGTACAGTTCCCTGGCCGTCGGCCCCTCGGGCGCAAAGTGCCTGTGAGTTGACTCGTCGTGAAATCTCAACTTGAGCGCGAGCGCATCAGCTGTTCCCCGTATTCGCAGGATCGAGTCGTCATTCAACCGGCGCGGAACATGCGGCAACCTGATCGCGTCACCCGAAGCCCCGGGCGAATCCACGCCAAAAGTGACATCGAGTTCAGGCCGATTGGCCATCGCCCGGGTCGCTTCGGTCAGGGCCTTTTTGAATGGATCGGGCGGGGGGTGGCTGGCTCCGGTCATGGCGTTTTCGATCCGGGCGTCAAATTGATCTAACCCAGGCTGATTGATGTAGCACTTTCAGGCAGTTCCTGGTCAAAGCAACGCTGGTAGAACTCCGCGACCGTTGCCCTTTCGAGTTCGTCACATTTGTTGAGAAACGTCAGGCGGAAAGCGAAGCCCAGATCGCCGAAAATCCGTGCGTTTTCTGCCCAGGAAATCACCGTTCTCGGGGACATGACGGTGGAAATGTCGCCGTTCATGAAAGCGGTTCGGGTCAGGTTCGCGACGGTGACCATCCGGGCAATTTCCTCGGGCGATTCTTTCGGGCACTTGGCCTCGACGATTTTGCACTCGGCATCATGACTCAGGTAGTTCAATGTGGCGACCATGGACCAGCGGTCCATTTGTCCCTGATTGATTTGCTGCGTTCCGTGGTACAGCCCGGTCGTATCGCCGAGCCCGACCGTGTTGGCGGTCGCGAACAGGCGGAAGTAGGGGTGCGGATGAATAACCTCGTTCTGATCAAGGAGCGTCAGCTTCCCGTCAACTTCAAGAACGCGTTGAATCACGAACATGACATCCGCCCGGCCGGCGTCGTATTCGTCAAACACGATGGCAACCGGATTTCGGAGTGCCCAGGGCAGGATGCCTTCGTGGAATTCCGTGACCTGCTTGCCATTCCTGATCTTGATCGCGTCCTTGCCGATCAGGTCGATACGACTGATGTGGCTGTCGAGGTTGACCCTGGCGCAGGACCAGCGCAGCCGGGCGGCAACCTGTTCGATATGCGTCGACTTCCCGGTCCCGTGGTATCCCTGAATCAGAACCCGGCGATTATAGGCGAAGCCGGCGAGGATCGCGTGCGTGGTTTCCGGGTCGAATCGGTAACTGTCGTCGATCGGCGGAACCCTTTCGCCGGGGTCCGCAAACGCGTAGACCTCCATTTTGCTTTCGAAGCCGAACGCCTCGTCAACCCTCACCCGCAGGGTAGGGCGTGCGACCGCTTCTAGACTCCCGTCCGCCATATTCGATTCCGTCTTCGTGCTAATTGAGAAAAAATGCAGACCGGACGCTTAGTGGAACAATATCGGTTGAGGTGCAAGTGGTAGCTCTTTCCGGAAGCTGCCATTTTCTTGTGGCCGTCGATTCCTGTTTCATCAGCCGGATCAACGGTTTTCCGGGCGTTCCTGCGTCATGCAGGAGGTCCTTGCCGAAACGCGCCGTGCTGCCGTTTTCCGTCGAGGGTTCAATCAATGCACTTGACCGGTCTCCCGGACGATGCCTGACAGCAGCATCCGAGTTCGCGGCATGACTGGGGTCGTCCTGCCGGGACCGATGGCCCCGGGGGCCGTTAGTGCTGGTCAATCCCGAAAACCGGGACTCTTGCGGATCTGTTCCCAAGCCCAGACAACATCCTGGAGACGGGCTTCTTCGGTCCGGTCTCCTCCATTCAGGTCTGGATGCAGGTCCTTCACAAGTTGCTTGTACTGCTTGCGAATGGATTCCATTGACCAATGGTCCCGTGCATCGAGAATGTCGAGCGCCCGCCGTTCCACGGGCGACAGTTTACGTGCATTTCCCAGCCGGTTGCCCGGACCCGGATTTTGTGTCGAGTTCAAGCCAAGTACGTCAAGCGGGTCGTCGACTCCGAAGCGGTCCCATGCCACCGAGGCGCCGCGTGGTTCGGAGTCACCCCAGGGAGCATCATCGTCTTCCGAGCCTTCGTCTCCGGTCGCAGCGGAATCACCGTGGTTGTCGAAGAAGTTCCACCTGAGATTGTACTGTCGTGCATGGCGGCGGCAGTACCAGGTCACGCCGGGCTTCTGGTCTGGATGTTTTGGAGCACGGTACTTGCCCGGCTCGTCGCATCCCGGGTGTTCGCACTTCCGAACGGACGTCTCGAATGCTCCGGACATGCCGCGCCGCGACCGGGCGCGACGGCGCTTGTAGGCTGATACCGAAATATCGTATTCGAAGGGCGACCCCTTGGTCATCACACCACCCGGCGATTTCGAATTCGGATTCGGCAGCATACACGATCGAGACGATTATCCCAGCAAGAATTGTCAGAATTCCTGGAGCATTTCATGGGCCGAGAGGAAAGGATGGAAAAGGTCTTGAGGCGGGAATTCGCTCCGGCCGTCCTCGAGATTATTGACGAAAGCGCTGCGCATCGTGGTCACGCCGGTTACAGGGAAGAGGGCGAGACCCATTACAGGGTGCGCATTCGCGCCGCATCGCTTGATGGTCTGAGCCGTGTAGAGCGCCAGCGGCGCATATATCGATCGCTTTCGGCAGAGTTTTCGTCGGGCCTCCATGCATTGTCGCTGGATGCCGATGGTCTTGGACCGTGATGCCGAAATGATGTCGTCCGGTCGCCCGGGTGCCCTGGTGAACGATGTCCCGAGAACTGTCGGACGATTTGTGCTTCGCAAACGGTTTGGAGGTCCGGTCAGACCAAAGGTTCAGGATCTGCCGACCGGCGGCGTCGGACGAAAAGCGGTTTCGTCATCAGGAATGGGCCTCGACGTAATCGGAGGCATCGGTCTGACCCCGGGTTCCGGCCGGCCAAAGTCTGCTGGTGGTCCATTGTCTTCGGGGCCAACCACCGGCGGACCAAAATCGTGCTGGATCGGGTCATCGTAGGCGATCGGCCGCCGGAAAACCAAAAAGGAAGCAACCTCGACTACCTTGGTTCGGAACAATCCGGATCTGTATTCGATCGGGAATGTATCGGTTCGCACATACTCCCATCCTTCGTGCGCCGCATTGTTCAATTGTTCCGTCAGGCCGATGGCAAGCCTTGTATTGGGACAACGAACACCCCGGATACGTCCGGGTTGACGCGGGGCCGGTTCCATCTTGTATTCGTGCTGCATCGTTTTTTTGACCTGGTGGCGTCGGGCAGAAACTTGCTTCCTGCGCGGTCGGGCATTTTCCCGAGTATCAGTTTACTTCAGCAGTCTCGACCGCAACAACTCGTTTACTAGTTTTGGATTGGCTTTTCCACCGGTTGCTTTCATGACCTGACCGACGAACCACCCGAGGACCTTTGGATTGCTCCCGAGTTTTTCAACCTGGTCAGGAGAAGAGGCAACGATCTCGTCAACCACTGATTCGATCGCCGACAAGTCCGTGACCTGCTTCATCCCGCGGCGCTCGACGATCTCAGCGGGATCGCCACCTTCGGTCCAGACAATCTCAAACAGTTCCTTGGCGATCTTTCCGGAGATTTCCTCGGCGGAGATCAGATCGAGAATGCCCCCCAGTTGACTGGCAGAAACCGGGCAGTCCACGATTGACCGGCCTTCCTTGTTCAGCCGCCCGAACAGTTCATTGACGATCCAGTTGGCCGCGAGTTTCCCGTCCCTGCCGCCGGCAACCGCTTCGAAATAATCGGCATCGGCGACCTCTGTGGTGAGCACGCCCGCATCATACTCGGTCAGGCCGTAATCGCGGACGAAACGGGAACGTTTCTCGTCAGGCAGTTCCGGCAGGTCTTCGGCGATGGCGTCGATGCGGGACGGATCAAGCTGCAACGGCAGGAGATCGGGGCATGGAAAATACCGGTAGTCCTGGGCTTCTTCCTTGGAACGCATGGACCGGGTTTCGGAGCGGTCGGGGTCAAAAAGCCTGGTCTCTTGGCTAACCGTACCGCCGTCCTCGAGAATTCCCGCCTGCCTCCGGGCCTCGCTTTCGATTGCCTGCTGTATGAACCTCATGGAATTCATGTTCTTGATTTCGCAACGCGTTCCCAGGCGGGAGTCATCACCGGTTTCGCGATACGCGTCGTGGGCTCCGGGTCTGCAGACGGACACGTTGACATCAGCGCGCAGGCTGCCTTCCTGCATGTTGCCGTCGCAAGTCCCGAGGTAACGCATGATCTGCCGCAATTTGCCGAGGTAGGCCGCGGCTTCGTCAGGTCCCCGGATGTCGGGACGGCTGACAATTTCCATCAGCGCGACGCCGGTGCGGTTGAAATCGACGAAAGAGTTTTCAGGGTCCATGTCGTGGATGGACTTCCCGGCATCCTGTTCCAGATGAATACGTTCTATGCGTACGCGTCTCACCGATCCCGGACCCAAGTTGACGAGTACCTCTCCTTCTCCGACGATCGGATGGTACAGTTGCGAAATCTGGTATCCTTGCGGCAGGTCGGGGTAAAAATAGTTCTTCCGGTCGAACTGGCTGAAATGGTTGATCTTTGCCCGGAGTCCCAACCCTGTGCGTATCGCCTGGTCGATGCAGAAATCGTTCACGACCGGCAGCATTCCGGGCATGGCGGCGTCGACAAAGGACACGTTGACATTGGGTCCTGCCCCGAAGGATGTCGAAGCCCCGGAAAACAGTTTCGAATTCGAACTGACCTGGGCATGGACTTCCATTCCGACGACGACTTCCCATTCGCTCCTGGCCGCTCTGAACTTCCAGGGCGTCGGCTCCCGTTGCCGACCCTCGGTCGCTGATTTGCTTGGCTGAGTCATTGACCGACGACGCCCCCGTCTACCTTTTGGGGTTTCGTTAATAGTTCCGGTGAATCTGCCTCGCAAGTACCGATACGGGCTGTGAACTGCCATGCTGGATTCCAAGGCCAAACAACCTTGCGTCGGAATTTGACGACGGAAGCGGGCCTCCCGGTAATTCCGTCCTGATCGCAATACGACTGCGGTCCAGGTGATGCGCAGTCTCGGTCTTGCTGGTCCGAGGGTTCTGGCGCTGGACCGGATGAAATGGGAACCCGGTTCGAAGGACGTGAAGACTTTGACTTTGGTCATCGTGGCGCAACGGTTTCGCGCGCCGATGATGTGCTCGTCGCACGGCAATCAACATGTCGGAAAGGGCCGATCAAACCGTCCAAGGTCCAGCGGGTTGTGCTGTGTGCGGTCAGGCCGCGTAATCAGAAGGTGATTGAAAAAATGGAACCTGCAGAAAATCAAATTGAAACATCAGGCGGGGACTCGCCCGACCCGATGCTCTGATTCCAGTGCCGAAGACGCGAAGCTATGCCGGTGCTGACTGACCATACTGGGGACTCATTCAATTGCATGATGGCTGATCGTCGAGTTTCCACTTTCGTATGACTCCCAAATGATTGATGTTCTGAAGGCGTATCATTCGCGGCCACGGTTCGCTACCAATCCGGAAAAGCTGGTAGGGACGAAACATTCGCTTTGGGACTTTGTGCGTATGACGCGCGCCCAACCAAATCGTTTTTTTGTCCCACTGAACGTCGTGGACGTGACTTTTCCCAAAGCAGTGGATTCCGGGTTTCCCGGTGTGTTTCACCGGTTTCGTTCTCGCGTTCGCAATTTTCTTGCGCCGAGACCAATTTCGGTGACCAGCCGGCCCGCGCCGCTTAGCCGTTTTCGCCTGCTATTGTTGACAACGCGCGGGTTTCCGTTCGCGTCTACTCGGGATCATCAGGATTGTTCGGTATTCGCAGGACATTTCGTCTCCCTATGCTGATTCCGCACGCGGCGGCCCCGGACAAGAATTCGTGCACGGCAAGGTTGCCGTTCCCGTGAATCTGGACTACCCACCGAAAATTGGCCAACCAGCTCAACCCGTCTCGAAGCAGGACAATTCAAGGGGAGTCACCGTGGAAAGGACAGGCAAGGCCGAATTGCAGGTCGGTAGGGAACTTGCGGACTTCATCGACCGGGAAGTGTTGCCGGGAACCGGAATCGAACCCGGCCGTTTCTGGCAGGGATTCTCCGACCTGGTCCACGGGTTCGGCGAAGAGCAAAAGACGCTCCTCGGGAAACGCGAAGAACTGCAGGGCAAGATTGACCAATGGTACCTGGATCGCCGCGGAAATCCTGCAAGCACCGACGAAGCCAGGATGTTTCTGGAAGGAATCGGATATCTTCTTCCGGACGGCCCCGACTTTCAGATCGAAACCGAGAACATTGACGAAGAAATTTCATCCGTTGCCGGGCCCCAGCTCGTCGTCCCCGCGTCAAACGCCCGTTATGCATTGAACGCTGCCAACGCCCGTTGGGGGTCTCTTTACGATGCGCTCTACGGGACCGACGCCTTGGGCCGGGCCCGGGGAGACGGCTACGATCACGCACATGGCGCCAGGGTCATTCGCTGGGCGCGCGCGTTTCTCGACCGGGCAGTTCCCCTGGACGGCGCCAGTCACGCCGATGTCGATTCCTATGTACATGCAGACGGTCGTCTCTCCGCCCGGGTTTCCGGCCGGAATCACGCCGATTTGGGCTGAGGGATCATGACCAGTATTGCGGCTACCAGGGCGATGGCTCAGATCCGGACGCAATCATTCTGAAAAACAACGGATTGCACATTCTGGTCCGGATCGATGCGGACGATACGGTTGGCCGTTCGGACAGGGCAGGTGTTGCGGACATATTGCTGGAATCTGCGCTGACGACGATTATCGATTGCGAGGATTCGGTAGCCGCCGTGAACGCGGCCGAAAAAACCTTGGTCTATCGCAATTGGCTCGGGCTGATGAAGGGAGACCTCGAGGCGGAGTTCCTGAAAGCGGGCCGGCAGCATCGCCGCAGGTTGAAGGATGACATTTCCCTTGTCACTGCGGAAGGCTCACCTGCCACTCTTCGAAGGAAGTCACTGCTGCTCGTCCGCAATGTCGGGCTCCTGATGACCAGCCCCGCGATTCTGGATCGAAACGGCGACGAGGTCCATGAATCCCTGATGGACGCGATGTGCACGATCCTGATCGCCAGGCACGATTTGAACAAGGCGGGGGAAAGCGGCAATTCCAGGCATGGGTCCGTCTACGTGGTCGTGCCCAAGCTCCATGGCCCGGAGGAAGTTGCCTTTGTCGACCGCGTATTCTCAAAAATCGAGAATGTGCTCGATCTGCCGCACAACACGGTTAAGGTCGGGATCATGGACGAGGAACGGCGGACTTCCGTCAATCTCAAGTCCTGCATTCGAGCCGCCAGTGCGCGGGTCGCGTTCATCAACACCGGATTCCTTGACCGGACGGGCGATGAAATCCACACGGCCATGGAGGCCGGCGCTTTTCTCAGGAAGAATGACATTCGTACCCAGCCATGGATCGCGGCCTACGAGGACCGAAATGTCGATATCGGGCTGGCTTGCGGGTTTTCCGGAAAGGCCCAGATCGGCAAGGGCATGTGGGCGGCGTCAGACCTGATGCGCGACATGCTCGAGCAGAAATCCGGCCATCCCCACGCCGGCGCGAATTGTGCCTGGGTTCCCAGCCCGACAGCTGCGACGCTGCACGCGACGCACTACCACGAGATCGACGTTTTCGCGCGGCAGGCCGAGATCGCGGCGATGGGGAGCCGTGGAAAGCTGTCCGACCTCCTGATTGTACCGCTTGCTGGCGGTGTCAATTGGTCGAGTCGTGAAATTCAGGCCGAAATCGACAACAACGCACAGGGGATTCTCGGTTATGTCGTCCGATGGGTGGAACAAGGCATCGGATGTTCCAAGGTCCCGGATATCAATGACGTCGCATTGATGGAGGACCGGGCGACGTGCCGGATTTCCTCGCAGATGCTGGCCAACTGGATGCACCATGGTGTCGTCTCCGAAGACCAGGTCATGGACGCTCTGCGGCGCATGGCGGTAAAGGTCGATGCCCAGAATGCGGAAGATCCGAACTACACGTCAATGGCGCCGGATTTCGACGGATTCGCGTTCATGGCAGCGTGTGATCTCATATTCGGAGGCACGACGGTGCCATCGGGATACACCGAGCCAGCGCTTCATGCGCGCCGGCTTCAGGTCTTGGAAGCAGCGGAAAGCAAGGGTGTTGCTCATGGGTGAGATTCCAATAATCGAGGCTCGGAAGATCGTTGCCGGCACGCTTGAGAACGGCCGGGAAAGACGCCTGAATCCACTTACCGTCGCCGTCCTCGATACCGGTGGTCACGTGAAAGCGGTCGAACGGGAGGACGGCGCGTCACCGGGGCGTTTTGCCATCGCGATGGGCAAGGCCTACGGGTGCCTGATGCTCGGAATCGGTGGACAGGCCTTGATGGCCAGGGCTGAACAGCAACAGTATTTCGTATCGGCGATGAACGGGCTGTTTGGAGGCCGGGTCGTACCTGTCCCGGGAGGCGTACTGGTTCGCAACCGGAACGGAGACATCGTTGGTGCGGTTGGCGTTTCCGGCGATCTGTCCGAGAACGATGCGGCTGCCGCAGTGGAGGGCATTGAATCGGCAGGATTTTCGGCCGAGCCGTGACGGCCTTTCCGCGTCCGTCCGGCGGTCATGAATTGGCAAATTGCAGAAACGAACCATAGGCGAAATGGAGGAAGCGATCTCGAACGGCAAGCCGATTGTCGGCGTCAGCGGCAACGGATACCTGATTGACGGAGAATATCCGGTCCAGGCCAGCGGCGTCCACAACATCGAAGCGATTTCAGAGGTCGCCGGTGCCGTCGCGCTGATCCTGCCGTCGCTGCCGCATGTCAATACGATCCCGGACATCCTCGGCGTGTGTGACGGGTTCGTGTTTACAGGTGCGCGACCGAATGTTCATCCGGAAGAATACGGAGAGATGCCGACGAACGCGCACGGGATGTTTGATCGGGCGCGCGACAAGCTTGCGCTTCCCCTGATCAGGGCAGCCGTCGAGGCGGGGAAACCGGTGCTCGGCATCTGCCGAGGATTTCAGGAGATGAACGTCGCATTTGGTGGAACCCTTTATCCGGAAATCCGCGACTTGCCGGGACGGATGAATCACAGGATGCCGCCAGAAGGTACACTGGGCGAGAAATTTGCGCACAGGCACGAAGTCACGCTCGACGAGGAGGGTGTCTTTGCCCGAATCTTCGGTTCGCGCACGGTCGCGACGAACTCTTTGCACGGGCAGGGGATCAAGGAACCCGGAGCACGAATCGTCGTGGAAGGCCGTGCTCCGGACGGGACGGAAGAGGCGATCCGGGTTCGGGACGCGCCAGGTTTCGCGCTGGCGGTTCAGTGGCACCCGGAATGGCGTGCGTCGAAGGACCCCGTATCCCGCCTTCTTTACGAGGCGTTCGGAGCGGCATTGAGAAATGCAAAGGACATCTGCCCCGGGGTTGACCAGTAGCCGGTTGGCTGGTGCGACCGGCAGTACGCTCGGTTGAATCGAGGTCATTCCCGACGGCGCCGGGGCACATCGGAAGGATCGGGCGGCAGGGACCTAACCATGCGAACCAGCTTGAGGGTTTCCGTAGCGCAACTGACGTCCTCGAACAGGCACGATGCCAATATCGAGTTGATGAAAGCTGCAGCTGTCGCGGCCAGGAAAGACGGTGCCGACCTGTTGGCCTTGCCGGAAGTTTCCGGCCTGATGAACCGGGACGGTGCCGACGCGAGGCGGCACGTCACTTGGCCCGGAGACGATCCCTACATTGCCGCATGCAGAGTTCAGGCGGCTGAGCAGGGAATCTGGATACATCTTGGGTCCACCCCTGTCAGGATGTCGGATCGGCGATTTCTCAACCATTCCGTACTGCTGGACGGTCATGGGAAGACAAGGGCGACCTACGACAAGATCCATCTGTTCGATATCTGTCTCGACGGTCAGGATCCGACAGGAGAGTCACGGCGCTACGAGGCGGGTGGCGAGGCGGTTCTCGTCGATACGCCATGGGGGGCTTGGGGCCTTTCCGTCTGTTACGACCTGCGCTTCCCTTACTTATACAGGGACTATTGCCTGAACGGCGCGACGGTCGTATTCGTCCCGTCAGCCTTCACTGTGCCCACCGGGCATGCCCATTGGGAAGTGCTCCTGAGGGCCAGGGCGATCGAAAACGGGGTTTGGGTGATCGCGCCTGCGCAGGTCGGTCGCCACGCCGATGGCCGGACAACCTATGGCCACTCGTTCGTCATCGATCCGTGGGGCAAGGTCGACCTGGATCTCGGCGGTGATCGCCCCGCCCAGGCGACCGTCGACATCGATCTCAAGAAGGTGGCGCGGGCACGTTCGCAGATACCCTCACTCAGGAACGGGCAGACGTATTCGTTCAGGCGCATCAAGCATCCGCGAGAAGCGATCGAGGACGTCGCCAGTTCGTCAACCCATTGAATCCCGAATATTTTCGATTGACGCGAACGGTCACCCGTGCAGACAGGCGGGATCCGGCCTCCCTGTATCAGCCTGAAAAGGGTTGCGTGCGTTTTTTTCGGGATTCCCGTCGCCTTTCGGAACGGATGCCCGAGACCCGAAAATCGGGATGGCGCTACTCGCGTCCTGTCTCGCGTGACGCGCGAACTGAACCGAAACAGTCATTCTCACGCCGCCATTCGATGCTGGTCGATGTCGGCAGCAACCGGGGCAAGCCCGGCATCGGCGGCATCGTCACGAGGAGAGGGTTCGCTTGACAGCAAGCCGGTCTCCCGCAGTTCCTTGAGCCCGGGAAGATCACGCGTGCTCGACAGGCCGAAATGGTCGAGGAAGTTCGGGGTGACCACGAACGTCACAGGTCGACCGGGGCTCTCCCGGCGACGTCCGAGCTTGATCCAGCCAAGCTCCAACAGAATGTCGATCGTGCCTCGCGAAACCGTCACGCCCCGAATTTCCTCGATTTCCGTTCTCGTTACCGGCTGATGATAGGCGATGATCGCGAGCGTTTCGACCGCTGCCCGCGACAGCCTTCGCTGAACGACCGTTTCCGGCTGCATGAGGTAGCCGAGATCTGCGGCTGTCCTGAACGCCCAGGTATTGCCAATGCGCGACAGCCGCACACCGCGGCCCTCGTATCGCTTGACGAGTCGGGCCAAGGCCGTCACCGGATCACACCCGAGCGGCATGCGGTTTCCGATTTGGGATACGGTCATCGGTTCTGCCGTCGCGAAGAGGATTGCTTCGACCATTCGCTCCTGCTCATCCATTGCCGGGCTGCAATCGACGGAATCGACGGTTTGATAGAGGTCATCCATTTCATGATCTCCTTGCGCGAATCTGAATTTCAGCGAACGATTCCGACTGGCGGATCTCGATCTGGCCGCACTTTGCAAGTTCCAGGGCCGCGGCAAACGTGGACGCCGTCGCGGAACGGCAGTGTGCCTGATTCGCCAGCCATGATCGGGGCATGAACCGCAGCATGTTGCCCCACTCGAACGCCTGCCTGAACAGCGGCCGCAATTGTTCCAGGGCCTGTTCGACGGTAAGGACATGGCTGCGGGAACAACTTAGCGGCGTGAAGTCGTCACGGGTGCGAATGCGGGCGTAGGCTTGCAGCAGATCCAGAATCGAGGCGGAAAATGAGACACGCCGCCTGGTTTCAGCGACCTCCGAGCACCCTCGGGAGAAAAAGTCCTTTCCGAGCCGGTCGCTTGCCATGAGCTTCGTGCCGCACTTTCGCATGGCTTCCAGTCGTTCGAGCTGAAAGGCAAGCCTGGCAGCAAGTTCGTCAGCGTCGATTTCATCGTCCGTGGGTTTTTCCGGCAGAAGAAGCCTCGACTTGAGATACGCAAGCCAGGCCGCCATCACCAGGTAATTGGCGGCGAGTCGTACCCGGCTGCGATTCATGTGTTCGATGAACTGGAGGTATTGATTGGCAAGGTCGAGAACCGAGATCATTCTGAGATCGACCTTCTGCTTCCTGGCGAGGGCCAGAAGCAGGTCCAGCGGCCCTTCATATCCGTCCACGTCGACGATGAAGGTTTCGGATGTTATCGGTCCGTCGTCGTAATCCTCGAACGCATGTTCTTCGGATATGTCCGGAGGGAATCTATCCATTGCATGCGTCCGCGTAAGCCTGTTCGTGGACGGTGTCCGCAGCATGCAGATCACTTGGTCCGGATTGCCGCCGAAGCTGAAGCGCCCGCTCTGCCCTGGCACCGGCTGCGCCGCTCAGTTTAGGTACGGCTGCGGCAACATCGGTCATTTCCTTCCGGCCGCCGTTACAGTGAAGGGCGATGTCACAACCGGCTGCAAGCGCCGCTTCTGCATTGCGCGCAGGATCTCCGGTCAGGGCCTTCATTGACAGATCATCGGTCATCAAAAGGCCGGAGAAGTCGATTTGCCTGCGTATCATGCGGATGACGCGGGACGACAGGGTTGCGCATGCGCCGGCATCAATGGTTGGATACAGCACGTGGGCCGTCATCCCGATCGGCAGGTCCGATAGTCGCTTGAACGGATTGAAGTCCACCGCGGACAGCGTTTCGAAATCGGTTTCGACGACAGGCAATTCTTCATGGCTGTCTTGGCGGGCACGGCCATGGCCCGGAAGGTGTTTCATCACGGGAAGAACGCCGCCATCGAGCAGGCTGTCCGCCACGACGCGGCCAAGCAGGGCGACCTTGCCGGGATCTTCGCCCAGACAGCGATTACGTATGACCGGATGAGTATTGACGAACGCGACATCGAGCATGGGGACGCAATTCGCATCGATTCCGAGTGCCTGGAGTTCCGAAGCGATCAGGCTGTACCGCAGGCGCATTGCCCGTTTTGCGGTCTCGGTATCAACACTCCGGACCTGGTCTAGCGGTGGGATCCATTCCATCCAGTGAGGCTTCGTCAGCCGGGCTACGCGTCCGCCTTCCTGGTCAATGAAAACCGGGGCACGGCGTCCGACGCTCGAATGCAAGTCGCTGGTCAACGTGCGAACCTGGTCGGGGTCATCGATGTTGCGGGCAAAAAGGATGAATCCCCACGGGTCGGCGTCCGCAAAGAACTGCCGCTCCCAGGACGTAAGCCGCAGTCCTTCGCATCCGAAGATGCAGGCCCGGGCCGACATCAGCGATTCTGAGCCGGGATGCACTGCTTTCCACGCTCAAGCAGCGTGTACACAGGTTTCTGGAGGCAACCTGGCTTTCAAAACCGACGGCCGCAATGCTGTACGACATCACACCGCTGCTTTCGGTAGACTGAATCACCGTTGGTCGATCTCCGATCAGATCGCCATGGTCGGTGATCAGGCGCTTTCTCTCCTCTTCGGCGACCTGGTAACTGCCGAAGGATCCCAGGTGAACGACCAGTGCATCCCTTTCCAGCGGCGCGACTCCAAGACCGTTCGGGCGTGGCCTCGGCAAGGTCGCCGAATCCGCCGTTTCAAGCACCGGTTCCACCTCCGCTTCGTCTGGCGTTTCCATCGCTTCTGCAACGTTTGCCTGTTCAATCGGCCGCACTGTCCCGGTTGAGGCCGTGGGCTCCGCTTCCCCCGCAATCAGTGTTTCCTGCGAATATGTCTCGTCAATGAGGATGTCATTGGACGCAACCGTGTCCCTGGAATCGAGCGGCATTGGTCTTGGCGCGAGAACGACCGTGTCTGACGCCTCGGCTGCAATTCCTGATTCAATGACCTGGTTGATCGACAAACCCTGGTTTCCGACCTGTAGTCCACCGGGATCGATCGGCCGTGTTCGGGCATGTCCCTCCATTGCGCGAATCACGGGAATTTCCAAAATGTCCCTGGATCCAAGGTTCGCGGCCCAGTAGCCGATCCCGGCCATCAAGGCGATGGAAACAAGGGCTCCGAACCAACTCAGAAACACCGAGAGCCTTCCAACCAGACCGGTGGAAGACGGCCTGCTTTCCGAAGAAGCCAGTATGGTAGGTCCCGTTCGCTGATCGCGATCGTATCGGAAAATCATTGGGCCTGCCTCATTGGTTCACACTCTATATGGTGTGATTGACTGCTCCAACCCCAAAAATGCGATCGATTTTCTTGTGTTTAACGCATTTCTTCGAGCGGGGTTACGCCCAGAATACCAAGTCCTGTCGAAATAGCAATGCCTGTTGCCCTGCACATGGCCAGCCTGGCGAGGGTTCCGTCCTTGTCATCAGCCTGGAGGAACTTGAGTTTCGGAATCTCCTTGCTCCTGTTCCAGAGGCTGTGAAACTCGGAGGCGACTTCGTTCAGGTAGAAAGCAATTCGGTGCGGCTCGCGGTTCCGCGCCGCCAGTTCCAGTTGACGCGGCCATCCACCGACCTTTCGGACCAGGGCCATTTCCGCTTCGTGTCCGACCAGATCAAGGCAGGCGTCGGAGAGCGCGGCGTCGGAAACGTCGAATCCGGCGTCCTTGGCCTTTCTGAGTACCGAGCAGATCCGGGCGTGGGCGTACTGGACGTAAAAGACCGGGTTGTCGCGCGTCTGCTGACGGACGAGTTCCAGGTCGAAGTCCAGCGGGACATCGTTCTTTCGCGTCAGCATCACGAATCGCGTGACATCGGGCCCGACTTCGTCGACGAGTTCGCGAAGCGTGACAAATGTTCCCGCCCGCTTGGACATCTTGATCGGGCGGGAGCCGGAAAGGAGACGAACCAGTTGGACCAGCCTGACATCGACGGGAACACGGTTGTCCGACAGCGCCGCAACCACGGCGGAAATCCTCTTGACGTAACCTCCGTGGTCGTAACCGAACACGTTGATCAGTTCGTCGAAGCCGCGAAGTATCTTGTCGTAGTGATAGGCGATATCCGGAGCGAAATACGTCCAGCTTCCGTCATGTTTCCGGATGGCCCTGTCCATGTCATCGCCGAAGTCGGTCGATCTGAACAGCGTCTGTTCCCTCGGTTCCCAGTCCTCGCTGCTTTTGCCCAGCGGCGGATCGAGAACGCCCCGATAGATGAACCCCCTGGAATCAAGCGCGTCCAGTGCGCCCTCGATACGCCCGACTCCGTAAAGCGATCTTTCGGAAAAAAAGACATCCATCTCGATGCCGAGGGCGGCGAGATCATCACGAATGATCTCCATCATCATCCCTGTGGCAAACTCCCTGAACAGGTCGAGCCATTCCGCCTCGGGCCTGTCGACGAAACGGTCTCCATACCTTTCCCGGAGAGCCTCGCCCACCGGAATCAGGTAATCGCCGGGGTAGCCGCCGGCCGCAAACGCGGCCTTCATTCCATTTGCCTCGAGATATCTCTGGTAAGCCGACCGCGCGAGGACCTCGACCTGTGCACCTCCGTCATTGACGTAGTATTCCCGGGAAACGTCATATCCCGCGAATTCAAGCAGGTTTGCCAGCGCATCACCGAACGCAGCGCCTCTTGCGTGGGCGACATGCAAGGGTCCGGTCGGGTTTGCGGAGACGAATTCGACGTTCACCCGTTGACCCTGGCCGAGGCGGGGACGACCGTACGAACGACCCGCCTGAAGCGCCGCCGGGACACTGTCGCGCCAGGCTGACGGGGTCAGAGTGAGGTTGATGAACCCCGGTCCCGCGATGTCAACTGACCGGACCCGTCCGTCTGCCGCCAATTCGCCGGCAATGTGCTCAGCCAGCGTTCTTGGCCCGGTACCGGCGGGTTTCGAAAGAACCAGGGCCGCATTCGTTGACATGTCGCCATGTCTCGGGTCACGGGGCGACTCGAGGGTCACCGTCCGGGCGTCGATTCCACTAGGCAGAAAACCCTTGTCGGCGAGGGAAGTGATCGCGTTCGTGACAAGTGCCCGAATGTCGAGAAAAATATCCATCGTGTCCCGGAGATTTCCTGCGCGGCGATTACCACAGGCGAAGTTCGCTATCCAGCGAGTTATCTCGACCGGTAAGCCGGGCATGTTCCTGGAGCGCAAATCGGTCCGTCATCCCGGCAACATAGTCGAGAATGACGCGTGCCTGGATTTCGCTGTCGGCGTTGTCAACGGAAAGCCAACCGTCGGGAAGATCGGCGTCCCCGGAAAGATACAGGCCGAACAGTTCCGAAAGGATCGATGCCGCCCGGTCGCGCACCTGCTGGACCTTCTGGTGCCGGTACATGTGCTGGAAAAGGAATTCCCGGATTTGGCCCAGGTCACGGAGAATGGAGTCCGGAAAGGCAATCACCGGGCGATCGGCATTGCGTATTTCGCCGGGACTTGCCGGTGAAAGCGCCCGGATCAGTCCGCGGCTTTCCGAAATGGCGCCCCTGACGAGGCAATCGAATACCTGCCGCAACGCCGTGTGGCGCCGCCTGTCGCTGTCGATTTTCGGATATCGCCTGTCGACTTCCCTGAAGCAGGCCCCCGCAATCGGCAGATCCAAGACGTCGGAATCCCTGAACAGCCCGGCCCGCAAGCCGTCGTCCAGATCATGGGTGTTGTACGCGATGTCGTCGGCGAGCGCGGCAACCTGGGCCTCGGCACTGGCCAGTGTGTGAAGTTCGAGGTCATGTTCCGCATTGTATTCGGCCAGCGGATACGGGAGATCGGCGACGACTGGCCCGTTGTGCTTGGCTATTCCTTCCAGCGCCTCCCACGTCAAGTTGAGGCCGTCAAACCCGGGATAATGCCGTTCCAATCGGGTCACGACCCTGAGCGCTTGGGCATTGTGATCGAATCCGCCGTAATCGTCCATGCAGGAGTTCAGGACCTCTTCACCCGAATGGCCAAATGGTGGATGACCGAGATCATGGGCAAGTGCGACTGCCTCGGCCAGGTCGGTGTTCAGATCCAGGGCGCCGGCGATTGTCCGCGCAACCTGTGCAACCTCGATCGAATGGGTCAGGCGTGTCCGGTAGTGATCGCCCTCGTGTTCGACAAAGACCTGCGTCTTGTGCTTGAGACGTCGAAACGCGGTCGAGTGAATGATCCTGTCACGATCCCGTTGAAACGCGGTCCGAACATCGGACTCCGGCTCGGGATACAGGCGGCCGCGGCTGTTTTCGGGCATGCAGGCAATGGCGGAAAGCATGGGGGGGCCGGGCGGTTCTCTGTGGAAACGGAAGATCGAATTGTGACCGTTGAACTGTGTGACGAAGAACCTGGCAGTGATCAAGGGTTCCAGACGTTTTCTAGTCGCCACGGCAGATTTTTGTTGGCGGTTTCTTGCGCGTTCGCTTGGTCGGTCGGTTGCTGGCATAGGGTTTCCGGCAGGTGGTTTTGGCGCCGCCTCCTGGTGGTTTGCGGCGATATTTTGCCCCTGGCGGTCGATTCCGGCCGCGCCCGATCGGCCTGCCTGGCGTTGCCGGGCAGGATGTGTGGCCGTGATGTGGTGGTGACCCCTTGCGGGTCTATGCGGCGGACATTGTGCGTGGCCGCGTGTTCTGGCTGAGCCGGAGATAGTCGAGCACGAGGCGCGGGTTCCGGTTCAACTTCTCGATGGTCGGCCTGACCGGCTTGTTGCGTCCGAGGATGAGGCCGATGGCCAGTCTTCGGAGGCAACTGAGGTTCTCCGGGCCATGGCCGCTCCGGACCCGGCACTTGTCTTCGTTCCATGTTGCGGCGTCGTCGAGGATCCAATGCACGCGATTTCCGCAGGACCAGTGGCCGCGATTGAAGCCCAGGATCGCCTCGGCATCGACGCTCTGCGGCGTGTGGCTGGTGATGCCGTAGACCAACTCGACGCTGGGCTCGCCGATGCGTGCCGGGTTTCCATTGCGCCCACAGCGGTAGGACCGTGTGGTTCGCTTGATCACGAACACCTGTTCGACCCAGGGGAAGCTGATGCCCGCGACCGGTTCGGTCGCGGTCCGGATCTCCCGCTTCTCGATGCGTCCGTGCGCCGGTTGCGGTGATTGTGCGGCAAAGTCGGGCTCCCTGGGCGGCTGTGCGGCGAAGAAGGCCTTGATGTCATTGGAGAGGGTCTTCTGGTTGCCCTTGGCGACGAAGAGGAAATCGGCGCCACGGTCGTGCAGGTAAGTCGCGATCGCTGTCTGGGTGAGCAGGGCATCGACGGTGACGGTTCGACCGCTGATGTCGGGGATCAGGTCCATGGTCGGGATGAAGACGCCGATCTCGTTGGTGGCCTTCTGCGTGTCTTTCCCGTCTTCCTCGATGGTCAGCACGGTTTTTTTGAGCCAAAGGCGCGGAGGCGTCGTGGCTGCTGGCGCCGAGCACATGGGTCTTGCGGCCCTCGTCATCGACAGCACCGCGGATGGTCTTGCCGTCGATGGCGATGCCCGCACCCTGGTCCCAGCCATGGTCCCGGCAGAAGCGGGCCGTGGCCACGGCAAGCTGGTCGGGGTCGACCGTGACCATGATGTTGCGGATGCAATAGATGCTCGGGAGGTCATGGGTGCCATTGCCGGCCCTGGGCAGGCGAAAATGCCTCAGCATCCCCGGTCCGAGGTCCTGGATCCAGGCATGGATCGCCTTCCAGCCCGTGGCGCCACACAGGGTGGCCGCGGCGCAGAGCGACAGCAGGGTCGGCAGATGGTAGCGGCGCCCGCGGCGTCCGCGGGGATCGTCGATTTCGGTGAAGTACTCGTACAGGCCAGCCATTTCGGCGGTGTTCATCTTGCGCATCTTCTCGGTTCCGTGAAGTTGGAGTTCCGGCGCCAGCGCCGGGGCGGTGAGCCGGGCGCGGACATCGGGAGCGAGCAGCAGCACCAACACCTGTTTCGGTGTCGATCCCGCGACATAGCCGTTTCCGTGGCGGCGATAGCCGCGGGTCCTGCCGAGGGTGATCCAGTTGGCGGCGCGGTAGACGGCGCCGCTATGACGCTCCGGGTCGCAGAAGGTTTCCAGGAGCAGCAGCGGATGATGATAGCGGGCCTGCCAGTCGGCATTGATGCGCCGCGCACAGAGGCCGAGGAAGCGGGAGCCCAGGTTCGGCTGCCGTCCGCGCAGCAACAGGCGCACATTGTTGGCAACCAGGTGCAAGCGCCCGAACCTGTCGCGTGGGCTCCAGCCGATCCAGTCGTCACGCGCCGTGCATTTGAGCGCCGCGGCCGAGAAGGCGGCCAGCGCCGGCCACGCGCCGCTGCCGTCGTCGGCCGCATACCATATGGTTTCGCCGATCTTCGGTCCCGCGCCGAGGTCATGATGTGCGTCCAGGAGATCGCGGAAGCGCTGTTCCTCGCGACGTGCGACCGGTATTGCGGACAGTCTGGAAAGGTCGATCATGGCACCTGATTCGATTCCCGTTTCGGCGCCACTATGGACCTTTCAACGTCCCACACCTGTATAGGTGCTCCTATTCCAGCTTTCTCTCGCCGAGTGCGTCGCGGACCTGAACCGCCCAGTTCAGCCGTTCGAGCCCCTGCCAGACCTTCTTCGTTCCCGGCAGCGTCTGCCGCGTGGAGGGATGGGAGCCAACCAGGCGCCCGAGATCGATGACGACCGTCCGGATGTCGGGGACCTGCCCGGCGGACATCCTCACGACATTCCGGTGCCCCTGCGATTCCAGCATCGTGTGGAGCAGGTCGACGTCCTCCTGCGGGAACACCTCTGTCGCGGGGGTCTCGGGTCGTTCCCGCGCGAGGACGGTCAGATCGGCGACATGGACGGCGGTGACCGCGTCAAAGGCGAGGCACTTGCGCAGGTCGTCGGCCTCGTCCAGCCGGCGGTCCTTGATCCGGGTTCCGGTCTTCAGCGTCCGGAACCAGGTCTCGATCGTCCATCTCTTGCGGTACCAGTCCAGCACGGTTGCGGCGTGCACGGCGGCCTCCTCCCCGGCCGGCCGCTCGGTGCTCAGCAGCAGCCAGTGCAGCGGCTCGGCGCCGTCCGGGGGTTCGACCTCGCTGGCCGAGACGGCGAACAGGGGCAGCGGGTCGACGCCGCGTGCACGGCACGGCGGCACAAGCTCGACCTCCGCCGTGCGGATCTCCAGGCGGGCGACGCGCTCCTTGCGGGCGCGTGGACCGCCGGCGGCCGGGATCATCAGTTCCGTCACCGCGGCGGGCGGCCGGGCCGCCACATGCTCCCACAGGCACTCCTTCCCTCCGCCGGGCGTCCGCACGCTCTGCTTCGCCGAGCGGCTGGCGCGCACGAGCAGCGCGTCCCCGTCATCCACGGCGTGGGCGAGCAGGCCCCAGAAGTCGCCCTCGCGGTCGCAGACGGAGATCACGCGCGTGTCCGGGCAGGCCGCCGCCAGCTCCCGCGCCCGCGCGAGCCCCAGGAGCCAGCGCCGGCTGTCCTCCTCGGGATCCTCCCGGAAGGCGGCGTCCATCGTGAACAGGCCCAGGGGCCGGCCCTCCGGCGTCACCGCAAGCCCGGCGTGGGCGAGGATGCCGACGCTGCCCTTGCCGCCGCCGCCGAGATCGGACAGGCCCTTCGTGGCCTCCAGGGCGGTGTAGTTCAGCGCCGTCGTGTCCTGAATGGCAAGAACGACCGGCGCCACGCGGCAGCGCTCGGCGGTCGCCTCGAAATGCGGTTCCAGAACATGCTCCATGGATATTCTCGGGTTCGACAGCAGGCGGTAGGCGGCCTTCTGCTCCGCTTTCGCAGGAAAGATGACCGGCAGGTCCTCCCCCATGTTCTTCATCCATGACCGGCCCATGTCAACGATGCGCCGACGCACCCGGCCGTCGGTGTGGCCGCTGCGTCCGTACTCCCGCTCCGCCCAGTCCGCGTCCGTGCCGTCATAGGCGCCCGCCAGCACCCCGACCGGGCGCCGTTCCGTCTGCTGGAGCACCTGCCGCCAGACGTCCTCCAGCGCCAGAACCCGCAGCACCGCGTCCACGATGATTGGCCAGATCTGGTTGAACTCGTCCTCGTGTCCCGGAATCGCCACCGGATGCGCGTTGCCGGAACTGGCGATGTAGGGCTCCAGATAGGGCTGCGCCGCCAGCTGTTCGTCGGACAACGCATTGACGCCATAAGGGATGAGGGGGCTGTAGTTCGAGAACTCGCCCTGCAGTTCCGGGCTGGCCGCGGTCTTGAGAAATTCGAACGCCGCCTCGGGGTGGTCGGTGTTGGCGTCGATCGCCAGCGCCATGTTGTTGCCGCCGGTCCCCGGCCCGTCCCAGGGATGCTGGGTGGCCTTGTAGCAGTCGAAGTTCTCGGGGTTGTTTTCCCGGATGAACGGGAATTGCCACTGCCCGTCGATGCTCATCGCCGAGCCGCCGGTGGCGAACAGCGAGCGTTGGTCGGTCTCGGTCATGCCCTGCGGCACCAGTTCCTCGTCATAAAGCGTCTTCATGAAGTTCAGCGCGTCGATCACCGCCTGCGAGTCGACCGTGAAGTTGCCCTCCTCGTCGGCGTAGGAACCGCCGTGCGCGATGGACCACATCAGCAGCATCTCGTAGGTCGGATCCTCGTTGGCATTGACCATGTTGGCGCCGTAGCGGGTGACCCGGCCGTCGTCGCCGCGCCGCACGAGCTGGCGGGCGTAGTCGAGAAACTCCTCGGGCGTGGTCGGCGGCCCTTCGAGCCCGGCCTCCTCGAAATAGCAGACGTTGTAGATCAGCTCGAGCGTGCGGCCGGTGATCGGCAGCGCGTAGATCTCGCCGCCCTCGCTGAGCGAATCGAAACCGCCCTCGACGATCCGGTCCTTCAGCCCGGCCTCCTCGATCATGTCGGTCAGCGGCAGCACGGCCTCGGCGGCCAGCATCTCGCCCAGGTTGTTGGGGTTCACGATCAGAACGTCGGCGCCCGCCCCGCTCACCGCCTGGATCAGAACCTGCGAGTAATATTCACTCGCCGGCGTGTTGCGCGGCACGACGGTGTAGTCGCTTTGTTCGTTGTAGGTGTCGACCAGCAGGTGCCACCACTCGCCCATGCCGGGGGCGTCGTAGTCGATGACGAGGAAGCTGATTTCCTCCTGCGACTGCGCGGCGAACGGAAGCGCGATCAGCATCGAGCCGGCCAGCAGCGCCATCTTGGTTTTGTTGAACATCGGGTCTCTCCTGTTTAGACACGGGTCTTTCGCCGCCGCCCGCCCCGCCGACGGTCCGGGTCAATCGCCGGTCCGGGCGGAGGCTCCTGTTAGTCCGCGCATCGACTATGAATTGGTACCCGCATCGGCTATGAAAGCGACCGCGGCGTTCGGCAAAGCCACTTTTGGGAGTACCAGGATGCCGAAATTTCCGGCTCCGGGTGATCGACCGACCCGGGTGGTCGGCTAGTCTGGGCGTGGCGCCGCGGCGTGGCAGGAATTCGGACAGGACGGACAGGTGTGACCCGGACCACCTTGACGCAGCTTCACGGCCGGGCCTTCGACGCAGTGATCGTCGGCGGCGGCATCAGCGGCGCCAGTGCGGCGCAGCACCTGGCGGCGGCCGGCTATTCGGTGCTGCTGGTGGAGAAGAACGATTATGCCTCCGCCGCGACCAGCCGCTCGGGGCGGCTTCTGCACTGCGGGCTGCGCTACCTGGGCCCGGCCTATTCGCCCTGGGAGTTCCTGCGCGATCCGCGCAAGCTGACCAAAGCGGTCTCGGCCGCCTGGCGCTCGATCCGGTCGAGCAGCGAATTCGTCCGCACCTCGCCCGGGCGCCAGCGGCCGATGAACGTCTACGCGGTGATCGAGCGCGGCATGGCCTATCGCGGCTGGCAGGTCGACATCGGCGCGCGGCTGCTGCAATGGGCCAACCTCAACCGCCAGTCGTTGGGCTACCGCCGGTTCCGCGCCGGCCGCAGCGCGGAGCTTCCCTATGTCGGCTGGCTGCGCGACACCGGGCGGATGACCGACGTGATCCGGATCCGGGACCGGCAGTTCTGGTGGCCGGAGCGGATCTGCATCGACGCGGTGATGGACGCACAGCGGCTCGGCGCGGTCGTGCGCAACTATACCGAGGCCAGCGGGCTGGAGCGATCGGCGGCCGGCGGCTGGCAGGTGCGGCTGGCCGATACGCTGTCGCCGAACGACACCGCCGAGGTCTCGGGCAAGGCGCTCCTGAACATGGCGGGGCCGTGGATCGACCGGCTGAACCGGATGACCGGGCAGGACGGCGTGCCGCGCAAGATCGTCGCGGTGAAGGGGGTGCATATCCTGGTGCGGCTGCCCGACCGCCTGCGCGGCGAGGGTTTCATGGGATTCAACCGCATGAACGAGGGGCTGACCTGTCTGCCCTGGGGCGAGATGCATTTCGTCGGGCCGACCGAAACCCTCTATGACGGCGATCTGGACGACGTGCGTCCCGAGGAAGCGGACGTGCGGGAGATCCTGGAGGAGGTCAACCACCTGCTGCCGGGCATCGGGCTGACGCGCGGCGACGTGCGGCAGGCCTGGGCGGGGGTGCGGCCGATCACCTATCACCCGGACTTTCCCAAGGGCGACCGGATGTCCTTCAGCAAGCTGCACGACATGACCGACGAGGGACTGCCCAACGTCTTCACGCTGACCTGGGCGGCGATTATGTTCCACCGCTCCGCCGCGCGCGAGATCGTCGCCGCCGTGGGCAGGCGCGTGGCGCCGTCGGGGGCGCCGCGGGCGCCGTCCTTCGCGCCGCCGCCCCGGCCCCGCGGCGCCGCGCCGCCGGTGATCGAGGGCTCCGACGCGGCGACGCTGGACGACGTGGTGCACGCGGTGACGCAGGAGCAGGCGCGCGGCCTGGTGGACATCCTGTTCCGCCGGCTGCCGGTCGGCTGGTTCATGTCGGTCCCGCCCGATGCCGTGGAATGCGCCGCCCGCGCCGCCGCCGGCCCGGCGGCGTGGAGCGAGGCGCAGACCCGGCAGGAGATACGCGCCTTCCGCGACTACGTGGCCCGGTATCACCTGGACGACGGGCTGACGCCCTGGGCGGCGGCGTGACAGGCGCGCCCCGGCGATGATCCTGGCGCGACCGACGCCGTCTTCGCAGCGGCGCCGGGAATTGATGAGTCAGGGCCGAGGGTCGCCAACCCGCGCATCGGCGATCCGCGGGTTGGCGACCCGCCGGCAGTGCAACGCGATTTATGGTGCAATGACCGCGATACATGCGCACGGAGCGTCCAGCCTCACAAAATCGCCGAGCCGATGGGCGGGCCGGCGATGCGCAGCGGCCTGCGGCCTCGATTCCGCGCCTGGCGCCCAGATTCGGGCCTTGCTTGAACGAGCCCCATTCGTAAGCGAGCCCTATTCGGCGGCCGAAGAAGCGAACCGACGACGGCGTCTCACGGCGGCGGCAGTCCCGGCAGCAGAAACTGAAACGCCGGACGCCCTCACGCAGGGACGCAGCAAGACCGTGCGGCTTGCGGGGATAGGACGCACTGTCCAGGCAGCCGCCGCAACGCGGGCAGCCTTCAAGGCGACAGCGCTCGGCCTCCGCCGCGTCAATCCGCGTCAGAAAGGTCCAGATACGGGCACAGGAAAGGATGGAACCGGGGAAGAAATCGTGTAACATTGGCCTCGTCTCAGATGATTTGGTGTCAACGAGACAAAGCCCCTCGATCGACTTCTTGCAAGGAAATTGAGGGGCACCCGACCCCGAACATCAAATAATCCGGGCAAAAACGCCCGGAAACACATCAGTCTTCCTGAATACGGTCAACCTCGGCGGCGGGAGGTCCTTCGACCTCGACTTCCACACCATCCCCTATCACGGCGACGACGCGCTCATCGAGAAGCACCATGTCTCGAAGCGCAGCCGGCGCCAGAAGGGTGTTCTCGCCTTCCTCGCCCGCGATGCCGACGCCCGGGTCTTCGCCTATGCCAACACCGGCTTGCGCAAGAACCGGCAGAACGACGAGGTTCTGCGTTTCGTCGAGGCCTGGCGGGCGCGGACCGGGGCGCCGCCTGCCGAACTGGTCTTCGACAGCCGCCTGACCACCTATGCCAACCTGGCCCGGCTCGACGCCATGGGCATCGCCTCCCTGACCCTGCGCCGACGAACGGCGCGAATGGTCGCGGCCCTGCTCGCCGAGCCTCCGGAGGCGTGGCGCAGGATCACGCTCACCAATGTCGGGCGCATCTATCGCAAGCCCCGCATCCTCGAGCGCAGGCTGCGCATCAGAGACTATCCCGGCGAGGTCCGCCAGATCGCCATCACCGATCTCGGCCACGAAAAGCCGACCCTGCTCCTGAGCAACCAGATGGACGAGCCCGCCTCCGGGCTCGTCGACCGCTACGCCCGGCGCATGGTGATCGAAAACACCATCGCCGACGCCATCGACTTCTTCCACATGGACGCGCTGTCTGCCGCCGTGCCCATGCGCATCGATCTCGATGTCCAGCTCACGCTGATGGCGAGCGGCCTCTACAGGCTCCTCGGCATCCGTGTCGGGCAGGGCTTCGAGGTTGCGAAGGCGCGCACCATCTTCCGCAAGCTCGTCAACGCCAGCGCGGCCATCAGGATCACGGAGGACGAGATCATCGTCACCCTGGGGCGGCGCGCCAACAACCCGCTCCTGCTTGCCGCACGTTACGGGGAGATCGCCCAACCGATCCCGTGGCTCGGAAACCGGATCCTCAGGATACGCTTCTTTTGAAATCCAGAGTGCATATTATTCCGTTGGGTTGGTAATCGAGGCTAGATTTGTCGCGCGCCTCGCTGAAGCTGAAGGCGAACCCCTCCGGCGGTAGTCTCGATCTGGCGATCCTGCCAGCGTTCGGGATGCATTGGCTGGCACCGCGGCTGCGCGGCTTCGACGAACGGCATCCGGCGGTGACGGTGAACCTGTCAACGCGCCTTGCACCGTTCGAGTTCCGGCGCGAGAAGTTCGACGCCGCGCTGCATTACGGCTGGCAGGACTGGCACGGCGTGGCTTATCTGGAACTGGCGCGGGAACATCTGGTGGCGGTGAGCGCGCCGGGCCTGATGCCCAGTATCGCGGCGCATCCGTCGGAGCTTCTGGATTGGCCGCTGTTGCATCTCGAGAGCCGCCCGAGCGCCTGGGATGAATGGTTCCTGGCGCAGGGCTGTCCGGCGGAGGGGCTGCGCGGCATGATGTTCGACCAGTTCGCGACGCTGGCCGAGGCGGCGGCGCTGGGGTTCGGCCTGGCGCTGGTGCCGGATTACCTGGCGCAGGCGGAGATCGCGGCGGCCGGCTGGTGTGCGCCTTTCCGGGCCGCACCGAACAATCCGGCCGCTATTACCTCGTCTGGCCCGAGGACAGCGAGCCGCGAGCGCCGCTGCGCGATCTGATCGACTGGCTGAAGCAACTCGGGCCGGACGATCATCTTTGAACTACGCCGGTTCCCGCCGCCGGCCCTCGGTGTCGAAGACGTGGAGCCTGTCCGGCGGTAACGACAGCCCGGCCGCATCGCCCAGCGCCAGCGGCGGCGCGCCGCGTACCGTCACGGTCAGGCTGGCCCAACCCAGATCGACGATCAGCGCGGTGTCCTGACCGGCGGTCTCGGTATAGATCACCTTGCCCGGGTGGTCCGCGCCGTCGGCCGGACCCAGCACCACGTTCTCGGGCCGCATCCCCAGCGTCACCGCCTCCCCGTCCGCGGCCGGCCGGCCCGCCAGGGGCAGCGCCACCCCGGCGGGCGCCCCGGCGGGCAAGGCCGCGCCGCCCTGGGCCACGCAATCCATCAGGTTGATCGGCGGCGAGCCGATGAAACTGGCGACGAAGGTGTTGGCCGGCCGCCGGTAGATCTCGGCCGGCGTCGCGATCTGCTCCACCCGCCCGTCGCGCAGCACCACGATACGATCGGCCATGGTCAGAGCCTCGATCTGGTCATGGGTGACGTAGATCATCGTCGCGCCCAGCCGGCTGTGCAAGAGCTTGATTTCCTTGCGCATCTGCACCCGCAGCGCGGCGTCCAGGTTCGACAGCGGCTCGTCGAACAGGAACACCTGCGGATGCCGCACGATGGCGCGGCCCATGGCGACGCGCTGGCGCTGGCCGCCGGACAATTCGCGCGGGTAGCGGTCGAGATAGTCACTGAGCCCCAGAAGATCGGCGGCCTCCCGGGCGCGCCGCGCCCGCTCCGCCCTGGGCACTCCTTGGATGCGCAGCGGAAAGCCGATGTTCTCGGCCGCCGTCATGTGCGGATAAAGCGCGTAGTTCTGGAACACCATCGCCACGTCGCGATCCTTGGGCGGCAGGTCGGTCACCGGGTGATCTCCAATCAGGATTTCGCCGGCGCTTGTCGTTTCCAGCCCCGACAGCATCCGCAGAAGCGTCGACTTGCCGCAGCCCGAGGGGCCGACGAAGACCACGAACTCGCCGTCGTCCACCGCGATGTCGAGGTCGCGGATCACCTCCAGCCCGCCGAACCGCTTGACGATCCCGCGAAAGGTCACGCTGGCCATGCGCCGCCCCCCTTCATCGCACGCTGCCGGCGAGCGCGCCGGACACGATGCGCCGCTGCATCGTCATGAAGACCACCACCACCGGCAGCGCAAACACCAGCGCCGCCGCCATCTGCAACTCGTGCAGGGTGAAATACTCGCCGCGGAACGACGATATGCCGGTCGCGGCGGTCCACAGCTTTTCCGAGTTGATCAGCGTCTTGGCGAACAGGAAATCGTGCCAGGAGTTGACGAAGCCGTAGATGAAGATCGCCGCCATGCCCGGCGCCGCCAGCGGCATCGCCACGTACCAATAGGCCTGCAGCCGGGTGCAGCCGTCGATCCGGGCCGCGCCCTCCAGATCGGCCGGGATCGTGTCGAAAAAGCCCTTCGACATCCAGATCGCCAGCGGCGCCACCAGCGAGATGTGCCCGATCACCATTCCCTGCATGCTGTCGAGCAGCCCAAGGTCGCGAAACAGGATGTAAAGCGGCACCACGATGGAGGTTTGCGGGATCATCTGCGTCGCCAGCACCAGCATCATCAGGATGCCGGTGCCGCGGAACCGGATCCGGCTGAGCACATAGCCGCAGGAGGTGCCGAACAGCAGCGACAGCAGCGAAGACAGGGTTGCCACGACGATCGAATTCACCATCCAGCGCCCCATCGGGCGCTCGGTGAACAGGGTGACGTAATTGTCCAGCGTGACCCGCAACGGCCACAACCCGCCCAGCGTCCGGCTGAACCCGGTCGGGGTCAGCGAGATCACCACCATCCAGTAGATCGGGAACAGCACGAAGGCGCCCAGACCGACGATCGCCGCCGCCTTGAGCGTCTGGCCGGCCACGCTTTCGGCGCGGCGGCGTCTGGCAAGCGCCGCGGACATCAGGCCGCCGGTCCCCGGCGCCGCTCGGTCCGGGTCATCAGGCGCATATAGGCGACCACCATCAGCAGCGAAATGAACAGCGCAAGCAGACCCAGCGTGGCGGCATAGGAAAAGTTCAGCTCGCGAAATGCGGTGTTATAGGTCGCCACGGTCAGCGTTTCGGTCGCCCCGGCTGGACCGCCGCCGGTCAGGATGAAGATGATGGGAAACGACTTGAAGCCCATGATCATCAGCAGGATCACGATCACCGCGAGGATGTAGCGCAAATGCGGCAGGGTAATGAAGCGGAACTGCTGGAAGGCGCTGGCGCGGTCGATGCGCGCGGCCTCGTGGAGTTCCTCGGGCACGGCGTGCAGCCCGGCGAGAAAGAAGATGTAGGCAACGGCGAACTCGTTCCAGGCCTGCGCCACGATCAGCGCCGGCAGCGCCGTGGCGTCGTCGATCAGCCAGTTGCGCCCGGTCACGAAGGGCACCCAGTCCAGAAGGCGATTGATGACGCCGAAATTGCCCTCGTACATCACGCCCCAGACCAGCGCGGTGACCACCGCCGGCATAGTCCAGGGCAGAAGGAAGGTGACGCGGGCGATGCCCCGGAACCGCACCAGCCGCCGCGTCAGCAGCGCCGCGGCCAGCGCCACCGCCACCGACAGGACCATCGTGCCGACCATGTAGATGCCCGAGCGCAGCACCGCCATCCAGGTGTCGCTGTCGCTGAACAGCCTCGCGTAGTTGTGCAGCCCGTAGGTCCCGGCCGCGGCGGGCTGGCGCAGCGTGATCGTGTCGAAGCTCAGCGCCACCGCCCGCAGGATCGGGATGCCGATCACCACCCCCAGCACCAGCAGCGACGGCAGCAGCATTAGCAGGACGAAGCCGCCGTCCTCGGTCGCCCAGCGGCCGAGGCGGCCCCGCATCGTGCGGGACCGCCCTGGGGATCGGTCGGGCGCCGGCGTCGGGCGCAACGCGGCGTCGCCTCCCGGCGCCTAATTGGCGCAGCAGTCTTCGAGTTCGGCCCGGGCCTGGGCGAGCGACTCCTCGGCCGGCACGTCGTTGCGGAGGGTGCGCAGCACCGCGTCCACGATGATTGGCCAGATCTGGTTGAACTCGTCCTCGTGTCCCGGAATCGCCACCGGATGCGCGTTGCCGGAACTGGCGATGTAGGGCTCCAGATAGGGCTGCGCCGCCAGCTGTTCGTCGGACAACGCATTGACGCCATAAGGGATGAGGGGGCTGTAGTTCGAGAACTCGCCCTGCAGTTCCGGGCTGGCCGCGGTCTTGAGAAATTCGAACGCCGCCTCGGGGTGGTCGGTGTTGGCGTCGATCGCCAGCGCCATGTTGTTGCCGCCGGTCCCCGGCCCGTCCCAGGGATGCTGGGTGGCCTTGTAGCAGTCGAAGTTCTCGGGGTTGTTTTCCCGGATGAACGGGAATTGCCACTGCCCGTCGATGCTCATCGCCGAGCCGCCGGTGGCGAACAGCGAGCGTTGGTCGGTCTCGGTCATGCCCTGCGGCACCAGTTCCTCGTCATAAAGCGTCTTCATGAAGTTCAGCGCGTCGATCACCGCCTGCGAGTCGACCGTGAAGTTGCCCTCCTCGTCGGCGTAGGAACCGCCGTGCGCGATGGACCACATCAGCAGCATCTCGTAGGTCGGATCCTCGTTGGCATTGACCATGTTGGCGCCGTAGCGGGTGACCCGGCCGTCGTCGCCGCGCCGCACGAGCTGGCGGGCGTAGTCGAGAAACTCCTCGGGCGTGGTCGGCGGCCCTTCGAGCCCGGCCTCCTCGAAATAGCAGACGTTGTAGATCAGCTCGAGCGTGCGGCCGGTGATCGGCAGCGCGTAGATCTCGCCGCCCTCGCTGAGCGAATCGAAACCGCCCTCGACGATCCGGTCCTTCAGCCCGGCCTCCTCGATCATGTCGGTCAGCGGCAGCACGGCCTCGGCGGCCAGCATCTCGCCCAGGTTGTTGGGGTTCACGATCAGAACGTCGGCGCCCGCCCCGCTCACCGCCTGGATCAGAACCTGCGAGTAATATTCACTCGCCGGCGTGTTGCGCGGCACGACGGTGTAGTCGCTTTGTTCGTTGTAGGTGTCGACCAGCAGGTGCCACCACTCGCCCATGCCGGGGGCGTCGTAGTCGATGACGAGGAAGCTGATTTCCTCCTGCGACTGCGCGGCGAACGGAAGCGCGATCAGCATCGAGCCGGCCAGCAGCGCCATCTTGGTTTTGTTGAACATCGGGTCTCTCCTGTTTAGACACGGGTCTTTCGCCGCCGCCCGCCCCGCCGACGGTCCGGGTCAATCGCCGGTCCGGGCGGAGGCTCCTGTTAGTCCGCGCATCGACTATGAATTGGTACCCGCATCGATGTCAATAGCACGGCAGATTTTTGTTGGCGGTTTCTTGCGCGTTCGCTTGGTCGGTCGGTTGCTGGCATAGGGTTTCCGGCAGGTGGTTTTGGCGCCGCCTCCTGGTGGTTTGCGGCGATATTTTGCCCCTGGCGGTCGATTCCGGCCGCGCCCGATCGGCCTGCCTGGCGTTGCCGGGCAGGATGTGTGGCCGTGATGTGGTGGTGACCCCTTGCGGGTCTATGCGGCGGACATTGTGCGTGGCCGCGTGTTCTGGCTGAGCCGGAGATAGTCGAGCACGAGGCGCGGGTTCCGGTTCAACTTCTCGATGGTCGGCCTGACCGGCTTGTTGCGTCCGAGGATGAGGCCGATGGCCAGTCTTCGGAGGCAACTGAGGTTCTCCGGGCCATGGCCGCTCCGGACCCGGCACTTGTCTTCGTTCCATGTTGCGGCGTCGTCGAGGATCCAATGCACGCGATTTCCGCAGGACCAGTGGCCGCGATTGAAGCCCAGGATCGCCTCGGCATCGACGCTCTGCGGCGTGTGGCTGGTGATGCCGTAGACCAACTCGACGCTGGGCTCGCCGATGCGTGCCGGGTTTCCATTGCGCCCACAGCGGTAGGACCGTGTGGTTCGCTTGATCACGAACACCTGTTCGACCCAGGGGAAGCTGATGCCCGCGACCGGTTCGGTCGCGGTCCGGATCTCCCGCTTCTCGATGCGTCCGTGCGCCGGTTGCGGTGATTGTGCGGCAAAGTCGGGCTCCCTGGGCGGCTGTGCGGCGAAGAAGGCCTTGATGTCATTGGAGAGGGTCTTCTGGTTGCCCTTGGCGATGAAGAGGAAATCGGCGCCACGGTCGTGCAGGTAAGTCGCGATCGCTGTCTGGGTGAGCAGGGCATCGACGGTGACGGTTCGACCGCTGATGTCGGGGATCAGGTCCATGGTCGGGATGAAGACGCCGATCTCGTTGGTGGCCTTCTGCGTGTCTTTCCCGTCTTCCTCGATGGTCAGCACGGTTTTTTTGAGCCAAAGGCGCGGAGGCGTCGTGGCTGCTGGCGCCGAGCACATGGGTCTTGCGGCCCTCGTCATCGACAGCACCGCGGATGGTCTTGCCGTCGATGGCGATGCCCGCACCCTGGTCCCAGCCATGGTCCCGGCAGAAGCGGGCCGTGGCCACGGCAAGCTGGTCGGGGTCGACCGTGACCATGATGTTGCGGATGCAATAGATGCTCGGGAGGTCATGGGTGCCATTGCCGGCCCTGGGCAGGCGAAAATGCCTCAGCATCCCCGGTCCGAGGTCCTGGATCCAGGCATGGATCGCCTTCCAGCCCGTGGCGCCACACAGGGTGGCCGCGGCGCAGAGCGACAGCAGGGTCGGCAGATGGTAGCGGCGCCCGCGGCGTCCGCGGGGATCGTCGATTTCGGTGAAGTACTCGTACAGGCCAGCCATTTCGGCGGTGTTCATCTTGCGCATCTTCTCGGTTCCGTGAAGTTGGAGTTCCGGCGCCAGCGCCGGGGCGGTGAGCCGGGCGCGGACATCGGGAGCGAGCAGCAGCACCAACACCTGTTTCGGTGTCGATCCCGCGACATAGCCGTTTCCGTGGCGGCGATAGCCGCGGGTCCTGCCGAGGGTGATCCAGTTGGCGGCGCGGTAGACGGCGCCGCTATGACGCTCCGGGTCGCAGAAGGTTTCCAGGAGCAGCAGCGGATGATGATAGCGGGCCTGCCAGTCGGCATTGATGCGCCGCGCACAGAGGCCGAGGAAGCGGGAGCCCAGGTTCGGCTGCCGTCCGCGCAGCAACAGGCGCACATTGTTGGCAACCAGGTGCAAGCGCCCGAACCTGTCGCGTGGGCTCCAGCCGATCCAGTCGTCACGCGCCGTGCATTTGAGCGCCGCGGCCGAGAAGGCGGCCAGCGCCGGCCACGCGCCGCTGCCGTCGTCGGCCGCATACCATATGGTTTCGCCGATCTTCGGTCCCGCGCCGAGGTCATGATGTGCGTCCAGGAGATCGCGGAAGCGCTGTTCCTCGCGACGTGCGACCGGTATTGCGGACAGTCTGGAAAGGTCGATCATGGCACCTGATTCGATTCCCGTTTCGGCGCCACTATGGACGGGCAGGAGGCAAGAGTTCAGCCCGCCCCGTAAATCAATCAAAACAAACGAAAATTAACCCTAAAAAATTGGCCCTGTTCTAGTCGCCGCCCGACCTTGCAGACCGCGAAATTGAGCGTATATCATTGGTACCAAGTCCTCGTTTGAAGACGAGGTTCCGAAGGAAGTCTTGACATGGATATCTCAGTGCCGCCCAAGGTTACGGATCGTGCCTTCCGGCGCCTCGAGGAGATCAACCGGACCCTCGACAGGGCAAGGGGCTTGCGGGTTGCCGTGGAAGGAGGTGGCTGCTCGGGGTTTCAGTATGACATTCGACTCGATGATCCGGCAGCCGACGACCTCGTTCTCGAGAAGGACGGAATGACGGTTCTGATCGACAGGGTGTCGCTGCCTTTCCTGTCCAATGCGGTCATCGACTTCAGCGATGAATTGATCGGGTCTCGATTCACTGTCTCGAACCCGAATGCGTCCTCCAGCTGCGGTTGTGGTGTCAGCTTCTCGTTGTGACCCCGGGTTCCGGAATCCTGGGGACGTCTGAAGCGCCTTGCGGCAACTGCCGAAACGGGGCCCGCCCATGATCATTGCGACCTTCAACATAAACGGGATCAAGGCTAGAATGCCTGCCTTGCTGGACTGGCTCAGAGAACGGCGGCCGGATGTGGCCCTGCTCCAGGAAATCAAGTCCGTCGACGAGGCCTTCCCTTCTGATCCCATCCAGGAAATCGGGTACCGCGTCGAAACTTTCGGCCAGAAAGGGTTTAACGGAGTTGCGATCCTGTCGCGGCTGCCGCTTGACGACATCGTACGGGGATTGCCGGGCGACCCGGGAGATGAGCAGGCGCGGTGGATCGAAGCGAACATTCAGGGATCGAAGGCACTCGTCCGTGTCTGTTGTCTCTACCTGCCAAACGGCAACCCCGCTCCCGGACCCAAGTTCGACTACAAGCTCTCGTGGATGGGTCGAATGAAACTCCGGGCACGGACGCTGCTGGAATTCGAGGAGCCGTTCATCATGGCGGGGGACTGCAATGTCATCCAGCAACCTGAAGATTGCTGGGACGAGACTGCCTGGCTTGATGACGCCCTGTACCTGATGGAGACACGAACGGCATTCCGGGAAATCCTGAACCTCGGATTTACCGATGCGCTGCATGTCCGCGATGATTCACCTGGCAACTACACCTACTGGGACTACCAGGCTGGGCGCTGGAACAAGAACCACGGCGTCCGGATCGACCACTTGCTGCTGTCTCCACAGGCAGCAGATATGCTCATCGATTGCCAGGTCGACAAATATGCGCGCGGTGAGCCGAAACCTTCAGACCATGTTCCTGTCTGGGTTGAACTCGACGCGTAGGCCCGGCCTTGCGTCAATTCCGGGCTGTCCCTGCCACGACGTCATGGTCGTGAATCCACCCGTACCACTGCCGGAGTAACACGGGCAGCAGCGGCTTGGCGGCATGGAGCCCAAGGTGAACGGGAAGCCGAAGGAACGGGCTCTTTAGCTGGTAAATCCGTCCGCTTTTCTCCGAAGCCCTTTGAAGTCGAACGACCCTGGGTCTGCGCCTTCGTTCGTAAGCCGCGAAGGCAGCCGGAAGTGTCCGTGCATTGGCAAGCGCTTCGACCAGGGTCCATGCATCCTCGAGGGCCGCCGAGGCACCTTGCGCGAGATGAGGAAGCATCGGGTGAGCCGCATCGCCGATTGCGACGAGATTGGCCCGTGCCAGGGCGGCAGGAACCGGGCAACGATAAAGCTCCCGGACTTCAGGTGGCTGGATCCCGTCAAGAAGCGAAACCACGGAATCACACCACCCGGAATACAGTGCGTGCAGTTCGGTCCGGTCGTGTTCCGGTCGGGTCCTGCCTGCCGGGTTGCCGTTCCGGCTTGAGCCCCCGGTGATGGCGGTAATGTTAACCATGGGTCCACCCGGAACGACGTAAACCACGAGGTGCTTCCCGGGGCCGGTAAAGAGGCAAGGTCCCTCCGACAACTCTGATTGCAGGCGTCCAGACACCGACGCCATCGACGCGAGTGCACGCCAGGCCCGTTGACCCGATTCCGTGGTTGGCCTTCCGCCGGGCAAGTACCCTTGCCGAATTGATGAATGAATTCCGTCGGAGGCAACAACGACGTCGAAACCGCCAGGCAATTGGCGTGCGTCCGCGAGAATCTCGAACCTGCCGTCACGGAACGCGACATCGGCCCGCGTGCCTGTGCGCAGTGTCGCGCCCCGTTTCTCGGCGCAATCCGCCAGAAAGGCCACGAGGTCGGAACGCCGTACCAGCAGGTAGCGTGCGTCATCGTGGCGCGCGTGAATGTCCAGCCGTGTAATCGCTTTACCGCTCGGGCCGTGTTTCAGTGAAAGCGATCTCGCCGGTATTGACGGCAAGGAAGTCCCGTCGGTGGAGCCGAGTGCCCGGAGCACCCGGGTCCCGTTCGGGCTGATCTGTATTCCGGTTCCGCCGCCCGATTCGGCAAGGCGGCGGGGCGATTTCTCGAAAACCGTGACGCGAGCGCCTTTCGTGGAGGCCGCGGCTCCCGCCGCGAGGCCTCCGACGCCGCCGCCGATCACGGCGATGTTCATTCCGTCGAGATTCATCGGGGTGGAGATACCGTGGCGGTCACCGGAAAGAACCCCGTTGTGGACGAACACTGCCCGAAGATTCCCGTACTCTCAAGTGGCGCGCGCCGAACCGTGAATACATGGTCAATGGTTGTTTCTGACCAGCGATGAGAGACGCTCGTAGGCCGAATGACTGGCGGCGATGATGCTTCCGTCCTGGAGCGGGTCGCCTCTCGGCTCGACGGACGAAACGAGTCCTCCGGCCTCGCGAACCAGCAAGAGACCGGCGGCGATATCCCAGGCGTTGAGGCCCGTCTCCCAGTAACCGTCGATTCGCCCCGCCGCGACCGATGCGAGATTCAGCGCGGCTGCTCCCAGCGTTCGAACACCGGCGCTGACCGGCAGGCACCGCTCCAGGGACGCCGCGGAAGATGTCCATCCGGATTTGTCGGCAGCCGGCAGGGATGTTGCGAACAACATGCTGCCGATTCGGGTTCGGGCGGAAACCCTGATGCGGTTGTCGTTGAGCCAGGCGCCGCCCCCTTTTTCGGCTACGAACAGTTCGTTCGTAGGCGGTACGAAAACGACGCCTGCGACAACTTCGCCCTTGTGTTCGAGCGCGATCGAGATCGCCCAGAACGGCAAGCCGTGCAGGAAATTCGTTGTTCCATCGAGCGGGTCGACGATCCAGCGCCGGGTCGGGTCCTTTCCCGGTTCAGGTTCGCTTTCTTCGGCACACCAGCCATAGTTCGGCCTGCCGCCACGCAACTCTTCCCGAAGAATGGCCTCTGCCCTGAAATCGGCCCTCGAGACAAAGTCTCCTGGACCCTTGACGGAAACCTGGAGTTTCTCGACTTCTCCGAAATCCCTGATCAGTCCGCGCCCGGCTTTCAATGCCGCGCCGACCATGAGATTGATGTTGGCCGAAAACTGCGATGGCACGCCCTGGATACTCCGTTCGGTCAGGCCTAGGGAAACTCAATAGTGAATCTGCTACGCCAATCCAAGCCCGGTGCGACGCGGGAACCGTAATCCGGCGCCGATGGCAAAGGCCGGCAACACGTCATTCGAAATCGTGGCCGGACGCGACGATTTCGTGCCCGTCCCGATCGCCGATGGGCAAACGATCCAACGGGTTTGACAGCGGTCCGGATTTCCCGCAGTTACGCGAACGGGCAAAAAAACCACGCAGTCCAGATTACGGTGGTCTCATGGACAATCGCCGGGAAGCACGTGTTTTGGGAACTGATCGTCATGGGTTGGCTCAATCGCCTTCGCGGCCGTATTTTGATACCGGATCACATTCCAGACCGGTGACGACATCGTCACCCGAAGCTCAGGCCTGGTTCGATCGTGGCCTGACGTGGATATACGGATTCAATCACGAAGAATCCGTGATTTGCTTCCGGCGAGCCTTGAAATATGATCCGAAGTTTGCGTTCGCCTGGTGGGGAATCGCGCTGGCGAGCGGACCGTTTTACAACCTGACCTGGGACCTGTTCGGAGCCGAGGAAGCCAGGGAAGCCACGCATACTTGCCACGAGGCGGCCAAAATGGCCCTCTCGCTCTGCGAGACGGTCGCGCCTGTCGAGCGATTGCTGATCGAGGCCATTGCCTTGAGGTTCCCCAGGGGACACCCGGTGCCATTGCACGAATTCGAGCAGTGGGAACGCGAATACGCGGGCGCCATGCGGCGGGTTTATCGACAATTTCAGTCGGATCATGATGTCGCGGCATTGTTTGCGGAAGCGTTGATGTCGCTGACGCCATGGAAATTATGGAATCTTGCGACCGGAAAGCCCGCGGAAAACGCCGCGACGCAGGAAGCCCTCGATGTCGTTGAAACGGCGCTCGGTGACCGAAAGACGCGAGGCATGCCGGATCACCCGGGCCTCCTGCACATGCACCTGCATATTCTCGAAATGTCGCCCTGGCCGGAAAGGGCATTGTCCTCAGCCGACCGGCTTCCGGGAGTGGTCCCCGATTCCGGGCACCTCGAGCACATGCCATGTCACATTCACGTTCTCTGCGGTCACTACCATCGCGCCGTTCAGTGCAGTGAAAGGTCGATCGCGGCAGACGGGCGTTTTCTCGAGTACTCGGGGACCGACCAGTTCTACATGATCTCGATCTGCCACGATTTTCACATGATGATGTACGCCGCGATGATGTCCGGCAGAATGGAACCCGCAATCCGGGCTGCCAACGGAATCCGGGATCTGCTTGCCCCCGAATTGTTGAACGAAAGGCGGCCGCATCTGGCCGCCATGCTCGAGGGATACCTGTCGACGCGGGAACATGTTCTCGTACGATTTGGTCAGTGGGAAACGCTGGTGGGCGAGAGGTTATCGGAGGACCCCGAGTTGCATTGCGTCACGACGGCAATGCACCACTACGCGAAGGGAGTCGCCCATGCGTCGCTTCGGCAGTTCGAACCGGCGAAACGGGCGCGCTCCGAGTTGGAAGATTCGGTTGAAAGGATCCCGTCGGACCGCCTGATTTTCAACAACCAGGCAAGGGATATCCTTGAGATCGGCAAGGCCATGTTGGATGGTGAGTTGTCATACAGTCTGGGTCATTTCGACGAAGCGTTCGCCCATCTCCGCCGTGCCGCCGAACTGAACGATTCACTCGAATACTCGGAGCCATGGGGGTGGATGCATCCGCCGCGCCATGCGCTCGGAGCGCTGCTGCTGGAGCAGGGACGCGTCCTGGAAGCGGCAGCCGTGTATCGCGCGGACCTCGGCTATGACGGGACACTCAACAGGAGCGGACAACACCTTGACAATGTCTGGTCTCTGGTCGGCTATTCCGAATGCCTCGAAAGGCAGGGAAGGCTGGAGGAACTGGCAATAGTCGGCCAGGTCGCCAGACGGGCACTTGCCAGGGCCGACCGCCCCGTCACCAGTTCATGTTTTTGCCGCCGGTCACGGAGGGTCTGACCTTCCGTGCGATCCGCTCGAGCTTGGCAGGATGCCCCGGATTTCCGTTCTCGGGGCCGAATGGCCGGAAGTGGCCACCGCCGCCCGGCGGCGCCGATTTCGGTTCCATCCGCGCGACCGATGGACAAGCCGTGGCGGCGGAAATGATGGGATTTCCAGCACCGGAAATGTCGATGGAGTCGTGTCGTGGGTGAGGCTGTCTATGCAAGGGACCGGAAGAGCTTCTCGATCCTGAAACACGGCGGTCCCTGACCGGTCTCGGGGCCATGCAGGGAGTTCTCGAGGGCCGCTTTCCGCACCCGCCCATATGCAAGGTGCTTGGATTTCGGCTGAGCGGCGTGGATTTTGGCCGGGTGCGCTTCGAGGGTGCACCCGGATTCGATGTCTGCAATCCGCACGGAACCGTGCATGGAGGCTGGTACGGGACGCTTCTTGACAGCTCGATGGCCTGCGCGTTTCTGACGACACTTCCGGACCGTAGCGGTTACACGACACTGGAATACAAGGTAAACATCAGGGAATTATATCGATTACTTGACAACGCATCACGCTGCCTGCTTTCGATCAATTTCACGGGTCACAGGGGTTGCCAACGCAAACGCCCCTCGCCGTGCAGATGCGCCAATCCCGGACGCCATGATGTTGCGGGCCGCGTTCAGGTCCGCATGATCCGCGTGGCCGCAGGCCACGCACGTGAATTCGGCCAGCGACGGGCGGGAGGCCTTGTCCACCCATCCGCACGCATTGCAGGTCTGTGAGGTAAAGGCAGGGTCGATCTCCACCATGCGCACTTGTAGGCGAGCTTCTCCTTCATGCCATGCCAGCCGGTGCTCAGGATCTCCCGGTTGAGACCGGACTTGGCCTTCACCTTCGTGCCGGGGTTCTCGAGCGTGCCCTTGGCCGATTTGGTCATGCCCCGCCGTGTTGAGCTTCTCGACAAACACCGTGCTTGCCCGGTTCGCGATCCGGCGGCTGACCTCGTGTTGCCAGTTCTTGCGCCTGTTGGCCCGCTTCCGCTGGAGCCTCTGCAGCCTGAGCCTGGTTCTCATGCGCCGCCGTGACCCCTTGCGCTGGCGGGCAAGCCGGCGCTGGTTGCGCCCGATCTTCGCATCAAGCCGGCCCGTATCGGGCGCGGGGATGATCTCCGCCTCTCCGGTCGTGTCCACCACCGCCACCTGGCGGACGTTCATGTCCACGCCCGCCGAGACCCCGGTGTCGGGACGCTCCTCAGCCTCGACCTCGTAGCAGACGGTGACATACCACTTGCCGGCGATCTTCCTGATCACGGCTTTCACCGGCTTGCCCTCGGGATACGGGTTCCCGCCCGCCGGATGCGCATGGGACCAACCCTCGGGACATTGATCATGTCGTCCCTGATGGTGACGGCCTGAGGAATGGTGAAGGACGGCGTCGACCCGTGGCGGGACTTGAAGCGTGGATGTCCTGCCTCGCCCCCGAAGAACGCCTTCCACGCATCGGCCTGGTACTTGAGCACGTACCGGGTGATGGCGAAGGAGTATGCGCAAAGCCACGGGATTTCGTTGCGGAGCACGGTGAACTCCCTGCCGAGCGAGAAGAACGAAACCGACGGTGGTTTCTCCCCGTCGGCCTTCGCCTCCTCAAAGGCGTCATTGTGCTGCCCCAGTATCGTGTTCCAGACGAAGCGGCAGGCGCCTGCCTGTCCGGCCAGGTGCCGTGCGTTCGCCCTGGAGCCGGGCAGAAGCCGGTAGATGATGTTGCGGTATGTGGAAGTTTCGCTCACGCGGTCGGGCCTTCGGCACAAGGTTCGTCTGGCGCGGGAAAGGCTAGCTTTCCGTCACGCGATCACTACATTATCTGCCCGAATTGTCAAGGAATCATGATCATGAATCATCCAAGGTCCCCAAGGTCACGATCAGGTGTCGGCAACCGCCATGACCTGTGAAATCGATCGGAAACTGGCAGCATGAATGTCAAGTAATCGATATAATCCCCAAACATCACGCGGGGGATCCCGCTCGATACACCGGTGATCGCGGAAGGAGTGGTTCAACACGCAGGACGATGAACGGGTGTCGCCACGGGAAAAATTGTCGGGAAGGACAACGTTCGACTATATGCGACCGGGTCCACGACATGCATCGTGCTTGACCATGGCTGAAGGTGATCAGGCCCTGCCGGCGTATTCGAGCGTTTCGGTATTGACGACGACATCTTCCTCCTGGTTGACGAACGGGGGGACCATGATCCTGACTCCGTTGTCGAGGAGTGCGGGCTTGTAACTGCTCGCAGCAGTCTGACCCTTGACGGCCGGTTCGGCTTCGGCAATTCGGCAAGTTACCTTTTGGGGCAACTGAACGTTCAAGGCCTCGGTTTCGTGATACTCCACCTGTACGGTCATTCCCTCCTGGAGGAAGGCAAGGCGTTCTCCAAGCATGTCTGACGGCAATTCGACCTGCTCAAAGGTCTCCATATCCATGAAAACGAGCCGGTCGCCGGATTCGTACAGGAACTGCTGATCCTTTTGATCGAGGCGAATCCGTTCGACCCGGTCCGCGCTGCGAAACCGTTCGTTGAGTTTCGATCCGTTGCGGAGATTGCGTAACTCGACCTGGGCGAAAGCTCCGCCCTTGCCCGGTTTTACGTGTTCGACCTTGACGGCAGCCCAGAGGCCGTCGTTGTGATCAATGACATTTCCAGGGCGGATTTCGTTCCCGTTGATTCTAGCCACACCAAACCTCCACGAATTCGCGTGACATTTACCGGAGTTCTTATCCCGGGGCAGCGTTGCAGACAAGAATCTTCCGTTCATACAAGGTCGGCAGAACCGGTACGAACCATGAAGATCATGATTGAGTCGGAACGATTTGCAAAAAAGAGATGGCATGCGTTAAACACATACCTGCCATGCAAAAAACGCAATGCAAATTTTGTGTCATATCGGGCATAATGTCGGAGCGCAAAAAAGATGACAGGGAGACAAAGGTTGCATGATGTTCGATTTCGTTGACGATGCGTCTTTCAATAACGATCAGGGAAAAAGATCCCAAAAGCTATTTGCCGCAGTTGTACTGGCCGCACTCGATGACGCGATTGCGGACGACAAGAAATATGGCAATGGCGTGGAATCCATAGCCAGGTGGGCCAGGTCAAGGGATGGCCGTGAAGTACTGACCTGTGCAGGTATTGATCCGAATGAACGCTGCGTCAAGGGAATGATGAAATTTGTCGAGCGCGGTGTCAGGACGTCCGTCGCACTGAGCCGGGAGGAATCCGAACGCCAGTTGCTGGCAAAGACGCTTGGATGAGAATCTCTTCGGGCATTTTGATACGGATCGGTCGGCAAGGCCGTTCAGTTCCGGAGCATGTTGATCGTTCCGATCGTCGAGTCCGCGGTGATTTTCCATAATTCAAATCTGTCGTTGCCGGACCGCCTGTACACCAGCCTGGTCTCGAAACTGGACTTTTCGTCGAGTTCTTCCCGTGAATAGCCTGCGACGCGTTTGAAAGCTGCCTGACAAGTCGCCTCGTTGTCGACGATTTCAGGCGCCTCAAGAACCAGGTTCGTTCTGCGTCGTCCGTCGTAAATGTCGTAGGTCTGGTCGCACAGCGTTTCGTGCGTTGCGTCTCTCAACATGAAGTAGGCGGCAATCGTTGGATTTAGCGTGCCTTTTTGCTCCGCTGGCACAAGGTCATGGTCTCTCGGTTCTCGCTCGGGTCTGTAATACCTGACATCGGGGCGGTCGCCGATGTAGACAATACCGGCCTCCGACCGTCGTTTCCTGGTTTTGGTCATGGAAACGTAGGATTGTTGCCGGAATTCGTCTTTTCGGATTGTTCCCCGAACCCGGCTGGCATGCCCGAACCCTGACAAGGCCGATGCCAGTCCCGAAGACGTGATCGATCCCTCGATCACGAATTCAGTGTCGGAAATCTCGGCCGACATGTGTACCGTCCCGATCCTGACACCGCCGAAATAGATCGTGAAATCAAGATTGTCGGTCCTGGTTTCAGCCGTGGCCGGTTGAAATGCGTTCAAGTGCGAAGCGGTCACCAGTGCCAGCACGGCCATGGCACGGGCGACCTGACGTCGAGGACCGGAAATCAGGATTTCCTCACTGTAGAATCTGCGAAGCGACCAGGTCGTTTCGGTTTCAAGGGATTTCGTGAATCGAAATTCGGGGGATTCGCCAAAAGGACGCGGGTCATGGTGGCATCTTCCTGCCTCAGAATATATCTCGGCGAAACGGCGGAACAGATAACGGAAGTAGAGTTTGAAAGCAACGGCGGAACGTATTCTTGCCGGCGACCGGCGAAGTCTTGCGCGCGCGATTACTCTCGTGGAAAGTGAAAGGCCGGACCACAGGGCACAATCGCTCGAATTGTTGTCCCTGTTGCGTAGTTCCGACCGGCAGGGGCTTCGGGTGGGTCTTTCCGGAACCCCGGGCTCCGGCAAGTCGACATTGATCGAACAGCTCGGGCTGATGCTCGCGGACGCCGAAAACCGCGTTGCCGTTCTCGCGGTCGATCCATCGTCAACCCGGTCCGGTGGCTCGATTCTCGGCGACAAGACCCGGATGGAACGGTTGGCACGCCATCACAACGCGTTCATTCGGCCGTCACCCTCGCGCATGGCGCTAGGCGGCGTGTCGGCCCGAACACGGGAAGTCATCGCACTTTGTGAAGCGGCCGGGTTCGACACGATCATCATCGAAACCATGGGTGTGGGGCAATCCGAGATACTCGTGTCCGAAATGTCGGACGTATTTGTATTGATACTCGGTCCGGCCGGGGGTGACGAACTGCAGGGCGTCAAACGAGGAGTCATTGAGATTTCCGACTTCGTGCTTGTCAACAAGGCCGACGGCGACCTGGAAGCCGCGGCCAGGCAAACCTGCGCCGAGTATGCAGGTGCACTGAGGCTTCTGAGTTCACGTCCGTGCGACCCTGACGGAGTCCCAATGGCTATGACGATTTCGGCAAGATTTGGAACCGGCCTCGCGACGGCCTGGAAGCAAATCACTGCATTGGCCGAATGGCGAAGGCGTTCCGGTTTCTGGGATTCAAACCGTACCAGACAGGAGGTCCGCTGGTTCGAGGCGGAGGTTGACAGGTGTTTGCTGGATGAAATCCGAACCGTTCCCGGTCTGGCGGAAGTTCGGACAGAAGTTGCGCTTGGTGTCAGCAACGGAGGAATCGACCCGGGCGAAGGCGCCGTCAGGGTGATCGAATGGTTTCGCACCAGGCAATCCCCGAATTGACATGGGTGATTGCCTGGCTCGCCAATTCTTTCAACCGCAACAGTTCGGTTCCGGCCGGAGTTTGATCAATGCATTTTTCGGACCCGGGGAGGCACATGCCGTATCCGGGAAAATCTCCCGACGTTTCATTCGTCCACCGGTCCGCGAGAATGGATCGCGACATCCGAAACATCGCCGCAGTCGACTGGCAGGCCGCGAGATGCCTGCAGCAATCTGCCTCGATCGATGACGTGCATGTGGTCGAAATCCGCCGCGTCGGCGACTTGCGTCGCGGTGTTCCTGAAAATCCGAACCGACGTAACGCCATCACCTGGTAGTCATCTTGCGCATTTCAATTGCGTCTTGACGAAGTCAGCGGCGGCGGGCTAGGTACCGCGCCGAATTGCTGCCCAGGCGCGGCCCAATATCAGCTACGGAAACCGAACCAATGTCCCGTCGATGTGAACTGACCGGAAAAAAGCCTCAGAGCGGCAACAATGTGAGCCACGCACATAACAAGACCAGGCGACGGTTTCTGCCGAACCTGAATCAGGTGACGCTCGTCAGCGAAACGCTGGGCCGGTCATACCGGCTTCGGATTTCGGCCGCGGCGCTCAGGGCGGTAGATCACTGTGGCGGTCTCGACGCTTTCCTGGCGAAGGCCAAGGATGCTGAACTGTCGGACCGGACACTCAAGATCAAGCGCGAGATTCAAAAGGCGGCCGCAAACGCCTGACCGACCGCCGCGTGAGGCAATTCGGCGAAGTTTTCCTGATCGGCGCCTGTAGCACCCGGGGACGGCAGTTTGTCCGGAAGTTCAGGCAGTTGGTGCTGCCGTTTCAGTGTTGTGGCCGACCCGGGTGAATCCGGTTTCCCCTCTCGACTTTCTCGCGCGCGTATTCGGGATTCGGTCGCGGTAGTCATCCTACCAATGAGTTGACCCAGGTCGGGACAACTTCGGTCGCGGGTCCGATCAGGACATCGTCGAATGGGTGACCGAGATGAGGCTGCTGAATGTTCAGGTGCGCGGTCTTCGCCCCGTTTGCCCTGGCCATCGAAGCAAGGCTTGCCGCCGGTTCGACCTCACCCGAAGTTCCGATGGATGCAAACGTCTTGCAACGGTCCACCAAATCCAGGATTTCGTCCATGAAGTAAGGACACTCACCGAAAAACACCACGTCCGGTCGTGTTTTCGCTGCTCCGCAACGAGGGCATTGGTGGTCCCTGTGCAATTTTTCCGGAGCGGGCCAGCGATGTTGGCATCCCGAACAAAGCGCATTCATGAGCTCGCCGTGCATGTGGATCAGGTTGCGTGAACCGGCACGTTCGTGCAGGTCATCGACATTCTGGGTCACGATGACGACTTCCCCCGGCAGTGCCGTCTCAAGGGCGGCCAGCGCGAAATGAGCAGCGTTCGGCTCGGCCCGTCGACAGTTTCTTCGTCGCGCATTATAAAAATCGTGCGCGAGATCGGTGTTCCTGGCAAAGCCATGAGGAGTGGCAACCATTTCCAGATCGTACTTCTGCCAGATTCCGTCCGCATCCCGGAACGTGCCGAGGCCGCTGGCAGCAGAGATCCCGGCACCTGTCAAAACGAAAATCGTTCCTTCCATTTGCCCCGGTACCGTTTGTCCCCGTCTATCCGTCCGATGATCACCACTGTTCAGTCATGACCGCAAGGGTTCTTTTCGTTTGCCTTGGCAATATCTGCCGGTCTCCTACGGCAGAAGCGGTCTGCCGGACGCTGGCCGCCAGGGAAGGCCAGCACATTCTGTTCGACAGCGCAGGAACCGGGGATTGGCATGTCGGCGACCCTCCCGATTATCGCGCGAGGAAAACGGCGGGCAGGCAAGGCTACGAGATGGTGGACCTGCGCGGACGGACCGTAACGAGCGATGATTTCGACCGTTTCGATCTGATCCTCGCGATGGACTCATCGAACCTGCGGTGGCTCGAAAGGAGGCGGCCTTCAGGAAGCCGAGCAGAGCTGGGCCTCTTTCTGGAGTTCGCGTTAGGTCCTTCGCATGGCGACGTGCCCGATCCCTACTATTCCGGACAATTCGACATGGTTCTTGAACTGATCGAACGCGCCGGCGCCGCAATCGTCACGAAATTGCGGAAGCGCGATGGGAGATGTGTGCACGGTCCTGGCCCATGACAGATCCGGGCCGGTTTCCTATCCTGGACAAAGATTGTTCACGTTCGGGACAACGGCGAATTCGACACGTTATCCTACCCGGGTGAATTTGCCCGCCCGTGGTCGTGCCAGGATCGGCGAGCCTGGTTGCTTGACCACCGGTCAATTCGCGCTCATATCCGCCCGATGACACAACTCGCCAACATCCGCAATTTTTCCATTGTCGCGCATATCGATCACGGAAAGTCCACTCTTGCGGACAGGTTGATGCAGCAAACCGGTACCGTTGCCGAACGAGACATGCAGGAACAGCTTCTGGACAGCATGGAAATCGAAAGAGAACGGGGAATCACGATCAAGGCGAACTCGGTGCGGATCGAGTACCGGGCGAGAGACCAGCGCGACTACGTGTTGAACCTGATCGACACACCCGGACATGTGGACTTTGGTTACGAAGTCTCGCGCTCCATGCGGGCAGTTGAAGGATCGTTGCTCGTTGTCGATTCAACACAGGGAGTCGAGGCGCAGACGCTCGCCAACGCCTACCAGGCAATCGATGCCGGGCACGAAATCGTCCCTGTCCTGAACAAGATCGATCTGCCGGCGAGCGAACCCGCAGCGGTCTGCCGGCAAATCGAGGATGTCGTCGGGATTGATGCGAGCAACGCCATCTATGTTTCGGCGAAAACCGGTGACGGCGTACCCGACGTGCTGGAGGCGATTGTCAATCGATTGCCGCCGCCCATCGGGGACCCCGGGGCACCGTTGAAAGCCATGCTCGTGGACAGCTGGTACAATTCCTTTCTGGGCGTCGTGGTCCTGGTCAGAATCATCGACGGTTCGTTGCGCAAGGGCCAGCGAATTCGAATGCTGAATGCCAACGCGGTTTACCAGGTCGACAGGGTCGGTGTATTCAAACCCGCCATGGCTGAAACCGGGCGGTTGGACGCGGGCGAACTGGGATTTATGACCGCCTCGATCAAGCAGGTACGCGACACGCGGGTCGGCGATACGATTGCGCCTGAAAAAAACGGTGTCGCGGAGGCTTTGCCTGGGTTCAGACGGACCCAACCCGTCGTGTTTTGCGGGCTGTTTCCTGTCGAAAACGCGGCGTTCCCTAATCTCAGGGAAGCCCTCGAGAAACTCGCTCTCAACGATGCCAGCTTTACCCACGAAACCGAATCCTCGGCGGCTCTCGGGTTCGGATTTCGCTGCGGTTTCCTCGGTCTCCTGCATCTCGAGGTCGTTCGCGACCGGCTCGAACGCGAGTATGGCATCGATCTCGTCACGACTGCTCCGAGCGTCATCTACCGGGTGTGCCTGATGGATGGCACGGAGATTGAAATGCACAACCCGGTCGACATGCCCGACCTCTCCACCGTCAGCCACCTCGAAGAACCCTGGGTCCAGGCAACCATTCTCGTGCCCGACACCTACCTGGGAGACGTTCTCAGGCTTTGCCAGGACCGTCGAGGCGTTCAGCAGGACCTGACATATGCAGGTTCGCGCGCCATGGTCGTCTACGACCTGCCGTTGAACGAGGTCGTTTTCGACTTCTACGACCGATTGAAATCCGTATCACGGGGTTACGCATCGCTGGATTACCAGTTGATCGGGCACCGGGTTGGCAACCTCGTCCGCATGCAGATTCGCGTCAACGAAGAACCGGTCGATGCCTTGACGGTAATGGTCCATCGCGACAGTGCAGAAGTCCGCGGGCGCGCCATGTGTGTCAGGCTGAAGGACCTGATTCCCCGTCACATGTTTCGAATTCCCGTGCAGGCCGCAATCGAAGGCAGGATAATTGCTCGCGAGACGATTTCAGCCTTGCGAAAGGACGTGACGGCAAAATGCTACGGCGGAGACGTGACCCGTAAGCGAAAGCTTTTGGAAAAACAAAAGGCGGGAAAGAAGCGCATGCGCCGATTCGGCAAGGTCGACATTCCGCACGATGCATTTGTCAACGTGTTGCGCATGGAAACGTGAGTCGGGCAGCGTTTCACATGGAGCAGAAGAAGAGGGAATCCTGCGCTGGACGGCCGCGAGGTCATTGCAGTCGATTCTGACCATCCCGGGAGACAAAAAGGGATGCGAAGCGAACAATTCGGACCAGCCCGGACTCCCTGGAGGAGCCCGCGGTCGCCCGATCAACTTGTCCGCGCGGTGAGCGTGCGACGCGCGAATCGGAGCCACGGAACATGAGAATCGGATTCATCGGCCTTGGAAACGTCGGAGGAAACCTGTCGAGAAGCCTTCTTCGAAACGGTTGGGATGTTTCGGTCAGGGACCTTTCGGAAGACCGCCAGCGGGAAATTGTCGCGGCAGGGGCAAGACCTGGCGGGTCTCCCGTTCAAATGATGCAGGAATGCCATGCCGTGATCACCTGCCTTCCGTCTCCGGAAGCGTCGGCAGCCGTGTTGGAAGCCGATGACGGCCTGCTTGCAGCCGCGGCTCCCGGCAAGATCTGGATGGAGATGTCCACGACGGATGAAATGGAAGTCAAAAGGCTCGCCGAATTGTTCATCGCGCGGGGCGGTGAAGCAGTCGATTGCCCGGTGTCGGGGGGATGCCATCGTGCGGCAACCGGAAACATCTCCATTTTCGCGGGATGCGAACGGTCGACCTTTGAACGTGTTTTCCCCGTGCTCACTGCAATGGGACGGCAGATTCTTCATACCGGTGACCTCGGTTCAGCCTCAGTTCTGAAGGTTCTGACAAACTACCTGGCAACCGCCAATCTCCTGACATGCTGCGAGGCGCTGGCAGTCGCGAAAGCGGTGGGTATGGACCTTGCGACGGCTTACGATGCGATTCGGATTTCGTCGGGAAATTCCTTCGTCCACGAAACCGAGTCGCAGGTCATCCTTAACGGTTCGAGAGACATCTCGTTCACGATGGATCTTGTCCAGAAGGACATCGGCCTCTTTCAGGCCGTTGCCGAACGCGTCGGTGTGCCGCTGGAGATCAACCCGGTCATGATGGAGATCTTCCGGGAAGGCATCGAAAAATACGGACCAAGGGAACTGTCACCGAACATCGTCAGGCGGCTCGAAGACGTGACGGGACTCCCGATACGCGCGCCGGGATTTTCGTCCGAGATGCTCGATGATGAACCGGAACAGCCCGGTTACGAGGTGGTTCCAAGGAGTCGCGGTTGACGGCGCCGGGCTGATGTCGCGAACCGAAAAAACCGAAAGACGGAGGTGTCCGGTTGTCCCGATCAATTGCCGAATTGCAGATTTCTCAGGGGAGGCGGTGGCTCGGCGTCGTCGCGCTTGGCGTTCTCGGTGTCGTCCTTGCAGGTCACGGTCTGTCGTCTCCCGAGCGGAGCGTTTCAGTGCGAATTGTTACCATTGTACTTGGTGCCGGTTGCCTATGGCAGGCCTGGCGGCATTTGACGATGACGAAAACCGGTATCGTGTTGACCGAGGACGGGTTGTTCGACGATTCCGGCGATCTGATTTGCGCGTTCGACGACATAGGTTCAGTTGACCGCGGTATGTTCGCATTCAAACCGACCAACGGATTCCTGGTCAGGCTGCGGCGGCCGGCCGGTTTTCGCTGGATTCCCGGTCTTTACTGGCGGATCGGTAAACGGGTCGGCGTTGGTGGCGCGACCCGGTCGGACGAGGCAAAGGTCATGGCAGACAGGTTGAAAATACTGGTTGACGAACGACAGCACCGGTCTTGACGTCCCGGTAACACTCCCGTGGCCATGCGCTCCGACGCCGGAATTCGAAACGGTCGCCAACTGTCAGGGCACAGTGACGCCAGGCACAACCAATGCCCGGGTTCTATCAGCCTCGGAAGCCGGTTCATTTCCGAAACCCGTCGGAAGTTCGTGATGGCGAGCCACGATCAGCCCATGGATCATGGCTCGGAATATCCTAAGCGAAGAAACGCGGCGTGCCCCTGACGAACCGGAAAAGTGATTTCCGGATTCGCATCGTCGTTTACCTCTGTTTCCAGTGCAAGCGATGCGGCGAAGCGGCAATCCGCCAGGTCCGCCACAAGCCATTGATTGTCCGGAAGGTGCGGAAAGCGGAAATGCGACGACGGGTCTCCTTCCAGAACGCCTTGCGGGACCTCGAACTTGCGTGGATTGAGTGAAAATCCCGTCCCCAGTGCCTTGATCAATGCCTCCTTGACGGTCCAGAGACGGAAGAACAGGACGTACCAGTCCCATCCGGAAAGCCCTGCGAGTGCGTCCCGCTCGCATTTGCCAAAGACCGACTCACTGGCAAGGCGAAGTGTGTCGCGTGCCCTGCGCGTCTCCACATCCACGCCAAGCCTGACCCCGTCAGTTCCGAATGCGATGAGCCCGTTCTCATGGCTGTGGCTCACGTTGAAGGCCGCCTCATTGGCCCGGCCGTCGATCATGGCAAATGGTTTGCCGTACTTTCCTGCCCCGAATGCGAGTCGGTCGTTTCGGCAGCCGAGACGCTCGCACAAGCATGCACGCAGTGCCGCCCGGCACCGGGAAAACTGGCGCCGCGCCCGCTCGACACGAAACCGTTGCCACCGTTGATGTTCGGTGCGGTCGAGCCAGGCCAAGGCAGCCTGGTCGTGCGCTTCGTTGGGAGAGAGGTCGACATGCAGGATTTCGACGCCGGCGCACGAAGCATACGGTCGCCACCATTGCGCATCGCCGGAACCCGATTTGCTCATCGAACTGCCCTCGATTCCTGTCCCGGGCGCGCGTCCACGGACATTTCGACTTCCCGCAGGTAGTGACCGATTCCATGGACAGGCTGCCATTGTCCCGGATAGCCCAGTGACACTTCCTGGAACGGCACACCGTCCAACCACGCGGTCCCGCGGATATGAAGGTGACCATAGATCACGGCGCAGGCATTGAATCGAACGTGCCAGGCACGTGAGCGACGGGTTCCGCACCAGGGCGTGAAACGCGGTACACGCGGCAGGACGGCGAGTGACTCCTCCAGAGGATAGTGGTTGACCAGAACCTTGGGCATGTCCGTTCCGCAGGCAGCCAGGCGCCGGTTTGTGACCGCGCACCGCCAGGCACACCACGATTGGTGATCGGGAAACGGATCGCTGTGGAGCAAACGCTCATCAGCCGGAAAGAGATTTGCCTCAAGCGCCCACTTCACGACATCGTCCATGTGGACGTGGCCAGGGCGAAAGCTGTAGTCGAAATGCAGAAACAACGGCGCAATGATCACGTCGCCGGTCGCATGGGAAAAGACCGGGTAGGGGTCCTCCGGCGTCAACACTCCGTGCCGGCGCGCAATCTCCACGAGACGGTGATACAGGTCCATGCCACGCGGTTCATCGGCCACACCGGTGCGACTCCACAGGTCGTGGTTCCCAGGCGTCCAGACGACTTGTCGAAATCGTCCGCAAAGAACTTCGAAACACCAGTCCAGGTGGCGGCAACCGTTGGCGACGTCTCCGGCGACGATGAGCCAGTCGTTTGGATGGGCGGGAATGTCCTCGAGCATTTCCTTGTTGCTCGGATGGGAAACATGGAGGTCGGAAATCGCCCACAGCTTGGGAAAGATGTCGTTTGGTTCCATCAGGCGACCATTCGATCGATTTCACGGGTCACAGGATTTCGCACGTTGTCTTTACCGTGTGATGATTTCAGGCCCCATCAGGGCATTTGGCAGGACCGTCGACAGCCATGGAACGTACGTCACCAGGATCAGGAACACGAACAGCACGGCGAGGAATGGCAGCGCGGCGGTGACGACTTTCATGACGGGCATCCCGGCCACGCCCGAAGTGACAAACAGGTTGAGACCGACCGGTGGTGTGATCATGCCGATCTCCATGTTGACGACCATGATGATGCCGAGGTGGATCGGGTCAATCCCGAGTTCGATTGCGATCGGAAAGACCAGTGGGGCCACGATCACCAGGAGCCCCGAAGGTCCATGAACTGACCGCCAACCAACAGGATCAGATTGACCACGATGAGAAACGCGATGGGGCCGAGTCCGGCCGCAAGCATCGCTTCGGTGATTTTCTGGGGGACCTGTTCGTCGGTAAGAACATGTTTGAGAATCAGGGCATTGGAGATGACAAACAGCAATACGACTGTCAGCATTCCCGCTTCGTAGAGGGTTGCGCGTGTGTCCCGGTGCCACAACGCGGCCACCAGTGCCCCCGGCTTGCGCCAAAGCCCGAATCGTTCGCCGGCGCCCTCCGCAGCAAGCGGGCCCATGTCGCGGTAGACGAAACAGGCGATCGCCCAGGCATAGACGGCCGCCACGGCGGCCGCCTCTGTCGGCGTAAACACTCCACCGTAGATCCCTCCCAGGATTAAGACGACCAGAAAGATACCCCAACCGGCCTCACGTCCGGATACGGCGATTTCTTTCCAGCCGGCCCAGTCGCCTTTCGGCAGGTCTGTGAGCCTGGCGACCACGTAGATACTGGCCATCAGCATGATGCCGGCGGTCAATCCGGGGAGTACGCCTGCCAGAAACATGCGTCCAACCGAGACCTCCACGGCGGCTGCATAGACGACCATGACGATCGAAGGGGGAATCAGAATTCCGAGCGTGCCGGCATTGCAGATCACGCCCGCGGCAAATTCCTTGCCGTAGCCGGCCTGGCGCATGCCCGAGATGGCGATCGTCCCGATCGCCACCACGGTAGCCGGAGACGACCCCGACAATGCCGCGAAAATCATGCAAGCAAACACGCCGGCGATCGCCAGTCCGCCATGAAAATGTCCGACACACGCAATCGAGAAGCGAATGATCCGACGCGCGACTCCGCCGGTCGACATGAAGCTCGATGCCAGGACGAAAAACGGGATTGCAAGCAGTGTGTAGTGGCCTTCGAACGCGCTGAACAGTGTTTGGGCAATGGAGGCAAGCGAACTGTCCGAAAACCAGAGCAGAAAGAGCATGGACGACAGTCCGAGGGCAACCGCAATCGGAATGCCGAGTAGCAGGAACCCTATAACCATCGAAAAGAGGAGAACGACATCCATTGCCAGGTCTCACCGGTTGTTTCCGGGAGCCTCGGGGCGGCCATTGGTGTTCGTCCCTTCATCGACTTCATGGCTGGCAACCAGCAAGTCTATCTCGTCTTTCCAAAGACGTGATGCTGCCTGGAGGAACCGCCAGAGCAGGAGCGCCATGGAAAGCGGAAGAACCGAATATGGTATCAACCGGGGGATTTTTTCGTAGGGTTCACCGTCGTTGAACCAATCCCCCAGGAACCTGAAGACTGCGGGCATCGGGATGTCCTGTGTTTCATACCAGCCCTTGCCCCGGAACCTGTCCTCGAAGCCCGTGGGGAACCATCGGCCTTCGGTTCTCGGCAGGTTGGCGAAGTTGGCCCAGTAATCCCACGAACCTTTCAAAAGCAGAAACGAGAACACTATGCAGCAGGCAACGGAGAACATCCCGATCAGCTTTCGCGTGCGCGGGCTCACGGACATCAAGACGATGTCCACTCCGAGATGGGATCCGACCTTGACGGCATACGCGGCGCCAAGAAGAACCAACCATGCGAAAAGGAACACGGTCAGTTCCAGTGCCCAAAGGATATTCGAATTGAATACATACCGCGCAATGACGTTGGCGAAGGTGACGGCGGTCATCAATCCGAGAATACCGCCGATCAGGGTCTGTTCGATCCTGTCACCAATGCTCCGTGGCCGGTCCATCGTATGCGCGTCTCTAAAGGTAGGCAGTAAGGCCGGGTAGGACCCGGCCGTACTGTTCGAAATCGCGGATCAATTTGTCAGCATGTTCAGTTCCTGGGCTGTCGCTATGTTGTGTGGGCCAACGTCCTCTTCAAACTGGGCCCAGACATCCTTCATGACGTCAACCCATGCCTGGCGTTGATCCGGCGTCAGTTCGCGAACAATTCCGCCAGCGTCGATGATTGCCTGCCGTGCTTCCCGGTTGACCTGAACCGCTTCCTTGTTGCGGGTAACCGTCACTTCCTCGAGTATGGTCAGGAACTGCGAACGGATATCCCCGGGAAAAGTGTCGAGCCAGTCAACAGACGTAACGACCAGGTAGTCGATGATGCCGTGGTTGGTTTCCGTTATGCCGTCCTGAACTTCGAAGAACTTCTTGCCGTAAATATTGGACCAGGTGTTTTCCTGTCCGTCCACTACGCCCTGTTGCAATGCGCCGTAGACCTCTGAAAATGCCATTTTCTGGGGCGAGCCCCCGATCGCTTCCATTTGCGCGACGAGAACATCGGATGACTGTACCCTGAACTTCAGTCCGTCTGCATCGCTCGGATGAATGAGCGGCCTGTTCGCCGACATCTGCTTCATCCCGTTATGCCAGAATGCCAGGCCCTGGAGGCCTCGTTTCCTCATGCTGTCTTTCATTGCCTGGCCGGCGTCGGAATTCTGGAAGGCATCCACGGCATCGACATCCCGGAACATGAAGGGCAGGTCGAAGATCCGGAACTGTTTGGTGAACTTTTCGAATTTCGAAAGGGATGGCGCGGCTAGTTGAACGTCGCCCTGCAACAATGCCTCGAGAACCTTGTTGTCATCGTAGAGCGTCGAATTGGGGAAAACCTCCATGCAGGCGCTGCCATTCATTTCTGCATTGACCCGTTCGGCGAGAAGCGTGGCGGCTATGCCTTTCGGATGCTTGTCCGTGTTGGTGACGTGGCTGAACTTGATCACGGTTTCACCGTCATCGCACTCGGCTCCGGCCGAGACACCGGTCATCGCCATCGCCACTGCGATGAGGGCAGTCGTCAAATACCTCATGGTCTTCCTCTGTTCCTGGTGTTGTGATCGTAACGTGCCATTGGAGCTATGGCAGGGAGACAGAGGATATACGTCGGGTAATGCGTTCGTAAAGACGGTTAAAATGTGCGGGGACATCGGACAGATCCGGTTTTGCCGGTATCCGGAGACGGCCCGGATCCATTCCAGGCGCGGCCCGGACCCGCTCGGCAGCCTGCCCCCCGCTTGACCCTGATGTGGGCCATGAGAGATCCTGACGTCCAGCGTAACGATTTTCTCGCCGCGTTCGGATTGATTGGCCGCTTGGCGCGAAGTTGCCATTGCCGCATGCAATCGCGGCCCAGAATGTCAGTTGGGCGTCCGTTTGCGTCCGGGCCGCAGGCCTTCACCTCCCGGGTCCTGATGCCGGGGGTTGCTCCGCGCTCTATGTATGATCTCGCGAAGGACCATTGCGGTTTTCTTCACAATCCATCCGGCAGACCTCACCCGTGGGATTGGAGCCAGCGCTGCCTCAATTCCGGCCAGCATTCTCCGCCGGACAACCGCATTTTTTCGGCAGCCGCGTGATCGATTCTGCCACTGACTTCCGATCGATAGCTCGTTCGTGCCCGCATTGCTGAAAGCCAGCCAGCAATGCGGGACGCTGGCGCCTTCAGCATGCCACCGAATCCGAGCCGCTCGAGCCGGTCGATGTAGGAGACCAATGCGATGTCCGAAATCCCGAAATCCGGCCCGCTGATCCACTCCGAACGCTCCAGTGCAGCCTCCATTTCCGCGACGGTCCGCCGCAGGATGCGAAGCGCCTGTTCGACGTAGACCGAATCCAGCCCGGCCCGTACTCCAACAGATCTTTCCGTTTCAGTCTCTTGACGGGATCGGGCATCCTGGCGAGAGAGGCCGCGGTTTTCTCCGTGCTCTTGCCGGCCAGTGTCCGATCCCGCAGAGCCGTTGAGAACGTCAACGAGTTGATGGCGTCGTGGATGGCCAGGCACTTCAGGAGCCAGAGCCGTGCAGCGGCCTCCGCCACACGGCCCGAGGGCATCAACCGGCCGTCGTTGTATTCTCGGTCGAGGAATTCGAGGATCAGGCTCGACTCCACCAGGAACAGATCGCCGTCGATGAGCGTCGGGACAACGGCGGCCGGGTTGAGCGCAAGGTAATCGGCATCGTGCTGATCGCCCTTTTTTGCAGGTCGAGCGTCTGGCTTTCGTAGTCCATGCCGATTTCGGCCAAGCCGATACGGACCTTGATCGAACAGACGCGCGCAATTCCGTGATAGAGTTTCAATGTGGCTCCCCGATTCTGCCAGGTCGGGATGTCGTTCAAGTCCGCATCGGGCTTTGGTGTCGACGGAACCGAATTCTTGGCGCGACTCCACCGGGATGTCCGTGCTCCCGATCTGACCGGCGCCCAAGTGTGTTTGCTCGAACAGGTGGTCGGCCGAAAACAGACTCCGGTCTTTGCCAAGCGCCCCGATGGCACGATGGAGCAATTCGCCGGAACGCGTGCTCCTACTGAACCGGTTCTATTGCTCGAGAAACGATCTGAGCCGCCGGCTGCGGCTCGGATGCTTGAGTTTCCGAAGCGCCTTTGCCTCGATCTGCCTGATCCGCTCGCGCGTCACGCTGAATTGCTTGCCGACTTCCTCAAGCGTGTGATCCGTGTTCATCCCGATGCCAAATCGCATGCGAAGAACCCGTTCTTCACGCGCCGTAAGTGAAGCCAGAACCCGTGTCGTGGTTTCCTTGAGGTTTCCCTGAATTGCACTGTCGAGCGGCAAGATGGCATTCTTGTCCTCGATGAAGTCGCCGAGCTGGCTGTCTTCCTCGTCACCGATAGGAGTTTCCAGGGAAATGGGTTCCTTGGCGATCTTCAGGACCTTGCGCACCTTGTCGAGCGGCATTTGCAGCTTTTGCGCCAACTCCTCCGGCGTCGGTTCGCGGCCGATTTCGTGCAGCATCTGTCGGCTTGTCCTGACCATCTTGTTGATGGTCTCGATCATGTGGACGGGAATCCGGATGGTCCTTGCCTGGTCGGCGATGGAACGGGTTATGGCTTGCCGGATCCACCACGTGGCGTAGGTGGAGAACTTGTACCCGCGGCGATATTCGAACTTGTCCACCGCTTTCATCAACCCGATGTTGCCTTCCTGGATGAGGTCCAGGAACTGCAGTCCGCGGTTCGTGTACTTTTTGGCAATCGAAATCACGAGCCGGAGATTGGCTTCGATCATTTCCTTTTCGGCGATCCGGGATTCCCGCTCGCCCTTCTGGACCTGCCGGATGATCCGCCGAAACTCGGCCATGTCCAGCCCGACGTACTGGCAGATCTTCGACAACTCTCCCCGGATTTTTGCAGCTGCAGTCGAATGCTTTTCGACAAACGTGGCCCAGCCTCGCCCGGGCTTCTGTGCAATGATCTCCGGCCATGCGGGGTCAAGCTCGTACCCGAGGTAAGCCGCGACGAACTCCTTTCGATTGATCCTCGACCGGATCGCAAGCCTGGACATGTCACTGTCCAGTTTCGTGATCCGCTTGTTGATCCCGTAGAGCTGATCAAGCAGCGCTTCGATTCGGTTGTTATGCAAATGCAGGGAATCGACGAGCGTGATCATTTCGTCGCTGAGTTTCCGAAACCGTTTTTCCTCTTTCGGCGTAAACCCGCTAGGATTGGAAATCGCCGCGCGCAGGCGCGATTTCTGCAAGACCTCGAGTTCGGAATATTTTCCCGCGATTTCGTCGAGGGTCTGCAGGACGCTGGGGGTCAAGGCGGATTCCATTACCGCCAGCGAGACGTTCAATTGTGTGTCGTCGTCATCGTCATCGTCATCCGGCTTTCCGTTGCCGGTACTTCCGAGAACCGGGTTTGCCGAACCGCTATTCGCCGAAGCACCCTTTTCCTGGTTGAGTACGTCGGCATCGCTATAGGTGCTCTCGAGGTCGATGACGTCTCTCAGAAGGATATCTTCATTCAGCAATTCCTCGCGCCAGATCGTAATGGCCCGAAAGGTCAGGGGGCTCTTGCACAAGCCTGCAATCATCGTGTTGCGCCCGGCTTCGATGCGTTTGGCGATCGCGATTTCGCCTTCGCGGGACAGGAGTTCCACCAATCCCATTTCCCGGAGATACATGCGAACCGGATCGTCTGTCCTGTCGAGCTTTTCAGTAGTCGACTGCGCGACGACGACGCTTTTCTCGGGACTGTTCTCGACGACCGCGACCTCGCGGCTGCTTTCGTCCTCGGCGTCCTCTCCTTCCACGATGTTGATCCCCATCTCGGACAACATCGACATGACGTCCTCGATCTGCTCCGATGAAACCTGGTTGGGCGGGAGGACATCGTTCAATTCGTCGTAGGTGATGTATCCGCGAGCCCGGGCGTCGGATATCATCTTCTTGACCTTGGCCTGGCTCAGGTCGATCATGGAATCTCCTGATTCCTGCTGATCGACCGACTTGCCATCGTCGTCAGGTTTGGCTGTCATTTGGTATCCCTCGGTACGGATTTCGATACGTCCAGAGATCGTATCGAAAGGCATGAATTCGGGAAGCCCCGACGAGACAAATCGCGTTCCGCTCGGGCACGCTGTGAACTACGCCGGATTCCCCGCCACGAAAACTGTTGACGTGGAGGCTCCCTCCGGGCGTAGGTTGGTTCATCTGCCATATTGTATCGTTTGATTCCTTTTGCAAGAAATCCGGGCAAATTCCGGCATAAAATTCCTTTTGAGACCACTCGTGACGTGTGCCCGCGGCAGCTGCCACCTTTCCGCCTTCAGTCCTTCGATCCCTGTTCGCAGTCATTCTTGCCATGGACCGGCTCACGAGAATTCCTGCGCCCGAGCAACAAATCGGGGATCCGGTATCGCGAAATCCGATCAGGGTTTTTCCCAGACCCGGTTTTCGACGAGGGATCGGAGCCGTTGCGAGAGACCTTTTTCCTCTTCGTCTTCCAGCGTCTCCGCCGTTGTCGACCGTCGAACCCGATCAACATCCTGTGCGACCTGCTTGAGCCGGTATGTCATGTTCTCGTTGGTTGCAGTGACGATGTCCTGCTCGAATTCGCTGATCTCGCGGAGATGGCCGATCTCGACCGAATGGACACGAACCGTTTCTTCTAGCGTTCTCTCCATCATGGCCGGATCGGCGTTTTCGCTCAGGCAGGGACTGTTCCTGACTCCGGGCTCCTTGCGCAATTTCTCGAGAGGGTCGTAGCCCAAGGCCTCTTTGAGGCGGTTTCGGAACGAATCCGGATCGATCGTTTCCGGGTGTTCCCTTGAGAGCAGGGCCATGAACCGGTTGTGCAGGGACTTGAGCGAAGGCGTTTCAATTGGACATGCCTCCAGTTCCGACTCCAGCTTGAGCGCAGACGCCGGATTGAGAATGGCCGATGCAAGCAGGACCGATTCGCGATTTCTCCACCGCGTGGATGATTCAGGCCGCCCGGAATTCGCAATTGAAGACCTGCGGGTTTCCGCTACAGGCGCGGCCGTTCCCTGACCACGACCGCCAGGTCTCGCTCCGCCTCGAACATTTCGCGAGGGTTGGCGGGAAAACCCGAACAGTTCCCGGCGCATTTGAAGTAGCGAATCCCGGTAGTGCTGTTGAATGGACCGGTCCCTGATCCTGCCAACGGCCTCTTCGAGCGACTTTTCAAGCGCCGCCCGACGCTCGGGGCTGTCAAAATCGCGGCCTTCGGTTTCGCGTTGCCAGAGAAGATTGACCATGGGCTGGCTTTGCGCCAGCAGTTCGCGCATCGCGGCGACGCCCTCGCCACGAACCAGGTCGTCCGGATCTTTCCCTTCCGGCATCATCACGAACCGGAGCGAACGTCCAGCCTCCAGGAGTGGAAACGCGAGTTCGATCAGGCGCAACGCGGCGCGCCGTCCCGCGGCGTCACCGTCAAGGGTGATGACCGGTTCAGGGCTGATCCTCCACATGAGCAGAAGCTGGGATTCCGTGATGGCGGTCCCGAGCGGAGCGACCGCATTGGTGATTCCCGCTGACACCAGCGAAATCACGTCCATGTACCCTTCCGCGACCACGAGTTGGCCGCCTTTTCCGAGCGATTCGCGCGCCGGGCCCAGGTTGTACAGCATGCGACCCTTGTCGAAGACCGGCGTTTCCGGCGAATTCATGTATTTTGCCGGTGCCTTGGGATCCATTGCCCTGCCGCCGAAGGCCACGCATGAGCCACGGGGGTTTCGTATCGGGAACATGATCCGGTCCCTGAACCTGTCGAATGGCGCCCCTCCGTCGTCCGGCTGAATGGCGAGCCCTGCCTCGATCATGTCGGCGAACTGAACGCCCTTTCCCGACAGGTGTTGGCATAACGATGGTCGACCCTTCGGAGCGTAGCCGATTTCAAACGACTTGATCGTGTCTTCGGAAAGGCCGCGGTCGTCCAGGTATCGCCGTGCCGCTTCGGCTTTCGCCGAGTTGAGCTGCAACCGGAAAAACGACAGAGCCTGTTCTTGGATATCGACCAGGCGGGACTGGCGGTCGATCTTTTCCTTCATTTTCGGATCGGGGGCCGGCATGTCCATCCCCGCCTCGCGCGCGAGCATGGCAACCGCGTCCATGAAACCGACGTTTTTCGTTTCGCGGACGAACCTGATGGCGTCTCCCTTGCTGTGGCAGCCGAAGCAGTAGTAGAAACCCTTCCGGTCATCGACCTTGAATGAAGGCGTTTTCTCCTGGTGAAACGGGCAGAGAGCCCAGTATTCGCCGCGCCCCGGGTTGGATTTCTTCGCGTCCCAGGACAGTTTCTCCCCGATGATCCGGGCAATCGAGACCCGGTCCCGGAGTTGATCGATGAATCCGTCAGGGAGTATCGTCATGTACTGGGCCGATCCATTCCCGAAGCCCTCGTGCTTCGGTTTGGGTGACTATTGGGAATTATATACCTGACTATGCATCAAGCAGCCATGGTATCAATTTCACGGGTCACAGGGGTTGCCAACGCAAACGCCTCTCGCCGTGCGGATGCGCCAATCCCTGACGCCATGATGTTGCGGGCCGCGTTCAGGTCCGCATGATCCGCGTGGCCGCAGGCCACGCACGTGAATTCAGCCTGCGACGGGCGGGAGGCCTTGTCCACCCTTCCGCACACGTTGCAGGTCTGTGAGGTAAAGGCAGGATCGGTCTCCACCAATGCGCACTTGTAGGCGAGCTTCTCCTTCATGCCATGCCAGCCGGTGCTCAGGATCTCCCGGTTGAGACCGGACTTGGCCTTCACCTTCGTGCCGGGGTTCTCGAGCGTGCCCCTTGCCGATTTGGTCATGCCCCGGGTGTTGAGCTTCTCGACAAACACCGTGCTCGCCCGGTTCGCGATCCGGCGGCTGACCTGGTGCCGCCAGTTCCTGCGTCTGTTGGCCCGCTTTCGCTGGAGCCTCTGCAGCCTGAGCCTGGTTCTCATGCGCCGCCGTGACCCCTTGCGCTGGCGGGCAAGCCGGCGCTGGTTGCGCCCGATCTTCGCATCAAGCCGGCCCGTATCGGGCGCGGGGATGATCTCCGCCTCTCCGGTCGTGTCCACCACCGCCACCTGGCGGACGTTCATGTCCACGCCCGCCAAGACCCCGGTGTCGGGACGCTCCTCAGCCTCGACCTCGTAGCAGACGGTGACATACCACTTGCCGGCGATCTTCCTGATCACGGCTTTCACCGGCTTGCCCTCGGGATACGGGTTGCCGCCCGCCGGATGCGCATGGGACCAACCCTCGGGACATTGATCATGTCGTCCCTGATGGTGACGGCCTGGGGAATGGTGAAGGACGGCGTCGACCCGTGGCGGGACTTGAAGCGTGGATGTCCTGCCTCGCCCCTGAAGAACGCCTTCCACGCATCGGCCTGGTCCTTGAGCACGTACCGGGTGATGCTGAAGGAGTACGCGCAAAGCCACGGGATTTCGTCGCGGAGGCTGGTGAACTCCTTGCCGAGCGAGAAGAAGGAAACCGACGGAGGTTTCTCCCCGTTGGCCTTCGCCTCCTCAAAGGCGTCATTGTGCTGCCCCAGTACGGTGTTCCAGACGAAGCGGCAGGCGCCTGCCTGTCCGGCCAGGCGCCGTGCGTTCGCCCTGGAGCCGGGCAGAAGCCGGTAGATGATGTTGCGGTATGTGGAGGTCTCGCTCACGCGGTCGGGCCTTCGGCACAAGGCTCATACGGCGACAGGAAAATCAGCACCTTCCCGTCACGCGATCACGACATTATCTGCCCGAATTGTCAAGGGATTATGGAAAAATGCCGATGCTACAGTCTTGCGTTGGCGACCCGAGTGACCCCGTGAAAACGATACCTTGGTTGCTTGATGCATAGTCAGGTATATAACTCCCCAACAATTCGGCTGGTCAGGGAACAGTCGATCAAGGTTCGATTTCGATCGATTGGCGTAATTTCTGACCCGTCGGGTCAAAAACGAGGATACGATCCTGATTCGTGACAACAATGATCCAGTCGGTCCCCCGGGTCACGGCGGTAATCACATGTCCTTCCGGGATCGCGATGGTGTCCGGAAACGCGGGAGGTGATTCCAGTCTCAAGGCGCGAATGGTAATGACCGTCGTCATGACAACGGTTCCGGCGATCATGACAACAAGGAGTGCCACGACCAGGCGGCGCAGGACCATCAATTTGCTGGATTCCGGGGATACTTCCATTTGATCTTTCGTTCCCGATATCGGCCGGCTGAACCTTGATGCCTGATTCACCGAATCAGAGGTTGACGCTTGTGGTGACAGGCTCCGATCCGGTGCGCCTCGACAAGGCGCTTGCCTTGGCTGCCCCTCCTCATACTGCGCTGACACGTACACGCGTCCAACGACTGATCAGGGACGGCATGGTGTCGAAGACGTCGGGAGAAATCGTGCTGGAACCGGATACGAGGTGCCATCCCGGCGAGATCTGGGTTGTCGAGGTAAAGCCGCTCCCGATTCCGACCACTGCGCCGAACGACATTCCCCTGGAAATAATCCACGAGGACAACGAGATTCTTGTCGTCGACAAACCGGCCGGGATGACGGTTCATCCTGCGCCAGGGTCCGAAGACGGCACGCTGCTGAACGCTGTGCTGCATCATTGCGGAGGAAATCTCGCCGACACCGGTTACCCGCTCAGGCCGGGAATAGTCCATCGGATCGACAAGGATACCTCCGGGCTCCTGGTCGTGGCAAAGACCGGTTCCGCTCATGTCGACCTTTCCAACCAGTTTGCGGCGCACGACGTGGAACGACTGTATATCGGATTTTGCCATGGCGTACCGGAAAGATCGAATCCGAGGCTCGCCGGACTCGAGAGCGTTTCGCTGCAGGACGGTGATGTATTCAAGGTGACGACGAACGTCGGACGGAATCGTGCCGACCGAAAGAAGATGGCTGTCGTAAGGTCCGGGGGGCGCCGCGCCGTGACCCGATTCCGGGTCGTTGACGCGTTTTCGATCGACGGCCGTTCAAGATTCGCGAAGATCAATTTTTGGCTGGAAACCGGACGGACTCACCAGATTCGTCTTCACATGCTGCATCTCGGCCATCCCCTTGTCGGTGATCCGGTTTATGGGGGAGGCCGGCGTGTCCCGGCGGAATTGGAACGGGTCACGTCTCCGGACGGCATCGGTCCTTTCGTCCGCCAGGCGCTGCACGCCGGATTCCTCGGATTTACCCATCCGAAGACAGGCAGTCGCCTCAGGTTCGAATCGGAATTGCCCGGCGATCTGAAGGATCTCGAATGCGCGCTGGTCAACGTAAACCGGAGTTTTCGTGATTCCGGAACCGGATGACACGGGACCGCTGGTTGCCCGAGGAGGAGTACCTCTGCCACCACTTGGAGCAACGGACGATGGTTTCCCGGTGGACGTGCCGGCGTCGTCGTTGACGGTTGCATTTCCGGATCCGGGATGTCGCTCGGGCACACGGGCGGAGTTCCGCGAATGTTCACGGGATGTTGACTTGGAACCCGTACGACCGCACGCGAACACGGTGCATGGCATGCCGAATCCGGCCCAAGACCGTACGGGCTCGCTGCTTCCGTGGCTTGCGTCGACCTTGAAATTTGCGGAATTTGGCCCATATAAAGGGCACCGCGAACCGTAGCGATTTCGCTTGATTTCGCCGGTTCCAGAAACGGAAGGAAATATTCCCGCATGAGCTACGCAAATCTGCCAGTTCCGTCGACCAGCACCGGCCTGGCCCAGTACTTGCAGGAGATCAAAGAGTTTCCGATGCTCGAGCCTGAAGAGGAGTACATGCTCGCGAAGGCCTTGATCACGCACGGAGATGTCCGTGCTGCCGACAAGCTCGTGACTTCTCACCTGCGGCTGGCCGCAAAGATCGCCCTCGGCTACAGGGGATACGGCCTTCCCGTTTCCGACCTGATCCAGGAAGCCAACGTCGGGCTCATGCAGGCGGTCAAACGTTTCGATCCTGAACGTGGATTCCGCTTGGCGACATACGCGATGTGGTGGATACGGGCGAGCGTGCAAGAGTATGTCCTGCGCAGCTGGTCGCTGGTCAAGGTCGGGACAACCAGCGTTCAAAAGAAACTGTTCTTCAACCTTGGCAAGGCGCGCCGCCGCATCAACGCCATGGAACAGGGAGATTTGCACCCGGAAAACTTGAAACGCATTGCCAGTGACCTGGCGGTCAGCGAGCAGGATGTCGTTGCAATGAATCGCCGGATGACCGGCGCCGACCAATCGCTCAACGCACCACGGTCTCGGGGTGGAGACGACGCTGAAACGGGTGAATGGCAGGACTGGCTCGAAGACGAGAACGCGGATCACGTCAAGGATATCATCGAACGGGACGAGTTCGACTTTCGGCGTGAAATGCTCGGCCAGGCAATGCAGACCCTGAATGGGCGTGAACAGGACATCCTGACGCAAAGACGGTTGTCTGAGGAACCGGCAACCCTCCAGGAACTGTCCGACAAGCATGGCGTCAGCCGGGAGCGTATTCGGCAGATCGAAGTGTCGTCTTTCAAGAAACTCCAGAAGGCCATGATGAGCATTGCAGCCGATCGCGGGATAACGATCCCGGCGACCTGATCGACCTGCACCCGCCTTCGGTTCCGGTCGCGGCCGGTCCTCTCGCGGAAAACCAACACCCGGAAAACGGGCGTCTGCCCTGATTCATGCCGTCAAGCGCAGGCCTGCCTGCCCGCGTGCCCGGCTCGGTCACGCAATTCTTGTTGATCGGACGGCGCGTCGCCCCGGATACTATCATTGCCGGTCAATCTCTTCGAGCTGGTCAACCAGACCGGACAGCATCAAAAGACCCTTGTCCCAGAAGGACGGGTCGCTTGCGTCGAGCCCGAACGGCTTGAGAAGGTCCACGTGGTGTTTCGACCCACCGGCGGAGAGCATGTCGAGATACAGGGATACGAAGTCGTCTCCCTTGTCGAGATAGACCGCAAAGAGGGAGTTCACGAGGCAGTCTCCGAACGCATAGGCGTAGACGTAGAACGGGGCATGAACGAAATGCGGGATGTAGGTCCAGAATGTCTCGTATCCCTCCATGAACCGGAAATGCGGCCCGAGACTTTCCCTTTGAACGTCCATCCAGATTTCATTGATCCTGTCGGGAACGATTTCTCCCTCGCACCGGTGTTCATGGACCCTGCTTTCAAAGTCGTAAAAGGCGATCTGCCTGACAACCGTGTTGATCATGTCTTCCACCTTTGACGCGAGCAGTACTTTCCTTTCTGTCGGCGATCGCGCTGTATCGAGCAGGCGCCGGAACGTCAGCATTTCGCCAAAGACGCTTGCTGTCTCGGAAAGCGTCAGCGGAGGGTCGCACAACAACTGACCCTGAGCGGACGACAGGCATTGATGCACGCCGTGGCCGAGTTCATGCGCCAAAACCATAACATCCCTTTTCCGGCCCTGGTAATTCAGAAGAATATACGGATGCACATTGGCGACGGTTGGATGGGCGAAGGCCCCTGGGGCCTTCCCCGGCCGTGGAGCCACATCGATCCAGCCGTTTTCGAAAAACGGTTTCGCGGCATCGGTGAGCCTGGGAGAGAAACCGGAGAAGGCGCCGAGGACGATTTGCCGGGCGTCGTCCCAACTGATCTCGTCCGAATCCGATTCGGGCAAGGGCGCGTTTCGATCCCAGATCTCCAGGTAGTCGAGACCCAGCCATTTCGCCTTGAGTTTGTAGTATCGATGCGACAACCGGGGATAGGCCGCGACCACGGAATCCCGGAGCGCGCCGACAATTCCCGGTTCGATCCGGTTGGCGAGGTGTCTTCTCGATTGCGGCGTTGGCAGCTTGCGCCAACGGTCCTGGATTTCCTTTTCCTTCGCCAACGTGTTCGTGATGCGCGAGAACAGGGAGACATGGTTGCCGAGTTCTCCCGCGAGCGCACGCGCACCCTGTTCGCGGACACCGCGGTCAGGGTCCGAGAGTCGATGCAATGTCTCCTCGAGTGAGAGCGTGTCCTCGCCGACCTTGAATTCGAGAGCGCCGACCGTTTCGTCAAAGAGCCTGACCCAGGCGGAAACACCGACGACGGTCTGGTCGTGAAGGTACCGCTCGAGTTCATCCGACAGCAGGTAGGGCTTCATTGCCACGATCTGTTCGAAATACTCCCGGTATCTTCCGAGCTCCTCGTCTTCCTTCAGAAATTCGGAGAGTGTTCCCTTCCCGAGCTTGTTGATCTCCAACTCGAAAAAGACCAGTTGCGACATCGCACTGGTGACTTCGGTGGTCATGTCCGTCAGGAACTTGGCCCTGACCGCATCGGTCAGGTCCTGTGCGTTGCGGAGCCCGGCGAACGACATGATACGGCCTTCGACAAGGCAAATGCGCTCGAGCCGGCGAATGCAGGCCAGGAAGTCGGAAGCGGACAGGCTCGAGAGCTTGCCTGCATAATCTGAGTTGAAACCGTGACATTCCTTCACCAGCCACGCGCGGTCGGCGGCGAGTTCCGGGGAATCAACCGAAGGATAAAGGTCCGAGAGATCCCACTCCGGCAGCCCGTGCAACTCGGGCTGCTCAACGTCGGCGTCATCCGGGGAACGCGCGATCCCGGATCGCGCCCCTATCGTTTCGGGTTCGTGGATGGTCATTGCATTTCCTCGTGATTAACCTGCAACGTGGGGTTCCCACAAACAAGGACCAGGTTGACGGGACGGCCTGCCAGGCACGACGTCAGCCGAGTATCTTCTGCAAGAGGATGAGGTCGTGCCAGCGGCCGAACTTGAAACCGACCTCTTTCAGGCAGGAAACCCGGGCGAAGCCGCACTTTTCATGAAACGATGCCGCCCCCGCATTTTCGGCACTGACCCCGGCGAAGATTGAATGAACACCGTGCGTGCGTGCATGACTTTCCAATCGGGCCATGAGACGTCGACCGGTTCCCGTATTCTGTGCCCCTGCCTCGATCATGATCGTGCTCTCCATCGTGTGTGCGTACCCCGGGCCTGACCGGAATTGTCCGTAGGTCGCAAAACCGACAATGGAACCGGCTACGGTTGCAACCAGGAAAGGGTGGTCGTCGCGCCGTTTCTGCTCAACGAATCGAACCAGGCCCGCGGGCGTGCGTTCCTCATTCGTAAAGGTGACGACCGACGACCGTATGAACGTGTTCCACAGTTCACAGATCCGGGGGAAATCACCCGGTTCAGCTTCTCGAATGGCCGGTTCCGTGTTCATGGCGGGCAGTTAACATCCCATGCGAGATCGAGAAAGATCGAAACCACGGAAGAGTGCCTCGAGGTTTTGACAGGACTCAAGCCGTTGTGGCCGACAGTTGCCACCCGGTTCTTGCGCGCCCTGTAGCATGCGCGGATTGACACCGGCGCATGGCTGGGCCACTGACGCATGCAAACGGGTGGAGCCAATGAAGCGGAATCGACTTGGGAACACAGACCTCGAGGTCAGCGAATTGTGTCTCGGGACCATGACTTTCGGTACCCGGACCGGGGTTGACGAAGCCCACGCGCAGATCGACATGGCGCTCGACCATGGCATCAATATTCTCGACACGGCAGAACTCTATCCGGTCGGTCCGATTTCCGCGGCGACACAGGGCGACAGCGAGCGAATCGTCGGGCAATGGGTTTCCAGGTCGGGAAGGCGCGCCGACGTCGTGATCGCAACCAAGGTGACCGGGCCGGGCGTAAAGCACATCAGGAATGGTGCACCGATCAGCAAGGCGACGATCAGGGAAGCGATCGAGTGTTCCCTGAGGTCATTGAGGACCGACTATATCGATCTGTACCAACTACATTGGCCAAACAGGCCGGCCTACACGTTCAGGAGAAACTGGACGTTTGATCCCTCGTCCCAGGACCTGATTCAAACGCTTGAGCATATGTCGGAGGTTCTCGAAACGCTCCAGGGCCTGGTGAACGAGGGAAAGATCAGGTTCATCGGACTATCCAACGAAAGCGCGTGGGGAACAGCGCGCTGGCTGAGAACGGCCGAAGACAGGGGTCTGCCGAAAGTCCAGGCAATCCAAAATGAATACAGCTTGCTGTGCCGGTTGTTCGACACGGATTTGTCCGAACTTGCGCACAATGAACGTGTTGGCCTGCTGGCATATTCGCCGCTGGCGACCGGGTTGCTGACCGGAAAGTACAGATCAGGAGCCGTTCCAGACGGTTCGCGCATGTCACTGAATCCCGACCTGGCGGGACGAGCGACCGAACGCGCCCATGCTGCCGTGGACCGCTATCATGACGTTGCCCGGCGCCACGGCCTCGATCTCATCCACATGGCCCTTGCCTGGTGCCGAACGCGGCCGTTCATGGCATCGGCGATATTCGGCGCAACACGGCTTGCGCAGCTCGAGCACATATTGCGCTCGGTCAGGGTGACTCTCTCCGAAGACTGCCTCATGGACATAGACCAGGCCCATCGTGACAACCCGATGCCATTCTGAAATCTCCATGCCGCTTGTTCCTCGTGATCCTGACCGCCGGGACGTCAAATGCTTCGTCCTGCACCCGGCTGTGCGCATTCCCGTCCGGACCGCCTTCAAACCGTGAGTGACCTGCCATGCCCCTTCAGATGAATCGAGAAGCCTTCATAACCTGCGCCGTCACCGGTTCGGGCAGCACACAGGATCGGTCGCCCCATGTCCCGCGTTCGCCCGAGGACATAGCCGCCAGCGCCATTGAAGCTGCCCGTGCGGGAGCAGCCATCGTCCATTGTCACGTTCGTGACCCGGAAACCGGAGTTCCTTGCCGTGACCCGGGCCTGTACCAGGAGGTGACCCGTCTGATCCGGGCGTCGGATGTCGATGTCGTCATTAACCTGACGGCTGGAATGGGAGGAGACATCACAACGGGTCCAGTTGAAAAACCGTTCCCGCTTGACCCGCAGGGGACTGACCTTGTCGGGGCTACCGAGCGGGTACGTCACCTGCTCAACTGCCGACCTGAGATTTGCACGCTCGATTGCGGCACGATGAACTTTGCCGAGGCAAACTACATCATGGCCAACACGCCGGACATGCTCAGGGCGATGGGCGGAATGATGATTGAAGCCGGAGTCAGGCCGGAAATCGAGGCGTTCGATACCGGGCAATTGTGGTTTGCGAAACAGCTTGTTCGCGAAGGAATATTGCCGGGCCCCGCCCTGGTGCAACTCTGTATGGGAATCCCCTGGGGCGCCCCCGATGATCTGAACACGTTCATGGCGATGGTCAACAATATACCAGACGACTGGGTTTTTTCCGCTTTCTCCCTGGGGAGGAACCAGATGCCCTATGTTGCGGCTGCCGTACTGGCTGGGGGCAATGTTCGGGTCGGGCTTGAAGACAACCTCATGCTCGAGCGCGGCGTACTGGCGACAAACGAACAACTCGTCGACCGTGCAGTCGAAATCCTGTCACGCCTGGGTGTCCGAATCCTTGGCCCGGACGAAACGCGCGAGAAGCTGGGATTGACGAAACGCCTTCCCGTGCAATGACCGAGACGGTTGATTGGCCGTGCCGGGTTTCGATGACCCCGCATCGCGCATCCGCAAGCGAGCGCGTCACGCGACCAGGAGGTAGTCGATGATCGGCAACGACAGGAAAGTTGCGGTCATCGGGTCCGGGGTCATCGGAGCCGGTTGGGCCGCACGGTTTCTCCTGAACGGTTGGGATGTCTCGGTGTTCGATCCTGATCCTTCCTCTGGGGAAAGGCTCATGCGCGTTCTTGACAACGCGCGCATCGCGCTTCCGGGTCTGTCCGACATGAGTATCCCCCGTGAAGGCCGCCTGACGACCACGAGCAGCCTGGAAGAAGCCTCGGCCGATGCAAGCTGGATTCAGGAATCGATCCCTGAAAGGCTCGACATCAAGAAGAAGCTGATTTCCGACCTCGCCACCCTGGTCGGTCCGGATTGCATTGTCGCCTCGTCGACGTCGGGATTCCGGCCATCTGCCCTGGCGGAAGGCAGCCCGATTGCCCGGCAGGTCATGGTTTGCCACCCGTTCAATCCTGTTTACCTGTTGCCCCTGGTCGAAGTTGTCGGTCACGAGCGGACCGATCCGGAATTGCTGGCTCGCGCCGACCGGACGCTGGGTGAGCTGGGCATGCGGGCACTGATCATCCGGAATGAAATCGACGCTCACCTTGCTGACCGCCTGATGGAAGCCGCCTGGAGGGAAGCATTGTGGCTGGTCAGGGACGGCATCGCTACGACAGAAGAAATCGACGAGTCGATTCGTTTGGGTTTCGGTCTTCGCTGGGCCCAGATGGGCCTATTCGAATCCTTCAGAATCGCTGGCGGTGACGCGGGGATGCAGCATTTCCTTGAGCAGTTCGGGCCTTGCCTTGAGATGCCCTGGACCCGGTTGACCGATGTCCCCGAGTTGACGGAAGACCTGGTCGAGACGATTTCCAGCCAGTCGGATGCGCAATCGTCGCACCTGTCCATTCGTGAACTTGAACGGACTCGTGACGGAAACCTGGTTGCCGTTCTCCGCGCGCTCAAGGGGCGCGACTGGGGCGCGGGAGCCGTTCTGAACGCGCACGACGCCCGGTGCGGCCAATCCGATGCCGATGAATTCGCCGGGCCCGTGCGAACGGTCTCGCGCGCGGTTCCGCTCGATTGGACCGACTACAACGGCCACATGAACGAGGCGAAGTACCTCCAGGCTTTCGGGGACGCGACTGACAGGTTCATGGAAATCGTCGGTTGCGACGCGGAATACATTGCCGCCGGTAACAGCTACTTTACCGTCGAGACGCACATTCGCCACATCGACGAGCTCCTGGCGGGCGATTCTCTCATGATCGACACGATCTGCCTGCAGGGAGAACCGAGGAAAATGAGGTTGTTCCACCAGATGCTGAATGAAACGGGCGACCTGGTGGCGACCGGAGAGCATTTGCTGCTTCACGTCGACCTCCAGACACGCCGAACCTCTCCGGCAAGGCCGCGCGTGATGAAAGAACTCGGGCGGATTGCCGAACTCCATTCGAGACTTGACCTGCCCGAAGGTGTCGGCCGGGCCGTCGGTCAGCGACCGTAGGTCCGTGCCGTTTTCGGTGTGACACCCTTTGAGGCCGGCGCACCGTCGGCTGACTTGCTCGAGATCCGTTCCCGGGGATTTCCTCCCACCCTAATATTTCCCGGAAATATGTGCCATCAACCTGCGCGCGCGTGGGTATCGGTGTGCGAAGAAACCTCGCGTCATCCCGGAATTCCGGTCGAAGAAGGATGTCAAGTCTTGACTGACCAGGCCAAAGGCGTGTTGCTGACGACAATTGGCGTCATCGCGATCATCCCTGACAGCCTGTTGATCAGGTTGATCGATGCAGAGGTTCTGGTCATCGCATTCTGGCGGTCGTCCCTCGCCGGCGTGGTCCTGATTCTGGTCATCGGCTTGAGACAAAGAGGCAATGCGTTTCGCGCCATCGTTCAGCTGAGGTGGTCGGGATTGATCTACACCGCGCTGACGGCGCTCGCGACCTTGCTGTTTGTCGTTGCGATCGAGACGACGACCGTCGCAAGCACGTTGTTCATTGTCAGCACGACTCCCGTGTTTTCTGCAATCATGGGGCGATTCGTCCTGCGTGAGCCCGTCGGCCGGCGGATGATCTGGACGATTCTGCTGTCCATTTTCGGTATCAGCATCATAGTTTGGGGGCCGGTGGGTGGTCCGTCGAAAGCCGCTGCCGGAGATTTCGCAGCACTTGGAGTCGCATTGTGCCTTTCGATCAGTTACACGGTCGCGCGGCGCGCGCGGCGATTTTCCATGGTTCCTGCAGCCGCGCTTTCGCAACTGTTGTTGGCATTCGTGATACTGGCGGTGACCAACCCGTTCGTCCTTTCCGGAGCGAGCTGGGTTTACGCACTGGTGCTCGGCGGAATGCTGGTTCCGCTTGGAACTGCCATGCTCGCGATCGGACCTCGCTACATCACGGCTGCGGAGGTCTCGTTGTTGCTCCTGCTTGAAGCTGCCCTTGCACCCGTCCTGGTCTGGTTGGTTCTTGGAGAGACTCCGTCGCAGCATGTCATCTTGGGCGGCGCGTTGTTGCTCGCCGTCTTGACCGTTTCAAACCTGATCGGACTCAGGTCGAACGGCCGCCTGGCGTGGAAGGCGCGCAAAAAATGACGACCTGGCAGGAGAAACCGTCATCGAAATGCGAGGAAGAGACCCGCCCGGGCAATCGGCACGATCCGCTTGGCCGCCCCGGATGACCGCCGCCGGCAGTCGATTCCGGCTTGTCATTTGTGCAGGCAGCGAAGAAACCCGGGTTGCGATCGCGGTCCCATCCTGGAGCTAAGGGCTTGCCTGATCGACCGAACATGACCAACGGAGAGAGACCGATGCCAGATAGCGGAAAATTCGAGGAAGAATCCGGGAAATCCCCGGAGACGGTTCGGGCAAAAATGCCGGCGCTCGAATGGAGCGACCCGTTCCTTTTGGAGCATGAACTCGACGACGAGGAACGCATGTGTCGCGACACGGCCCATGCCTATTGTCAGGACCATCTCCAGCCACGGGTACTCCTCGCGAATCGGAACGAGTGCTTCGATCGGGAAATCGCGACGGAAATGGGCGGTCTCGGATTGCTGGGACCGACGATCCCTGCAGAATACGGTGGCGCAGGGGTCAATTACGTATCCTACGGATTGATCGCCCGCGAAATCGAAAGGGTCGACAGCGGTTATCGGTCGTTCATGTCGGTGCAGTCTTCGCTCGTCATGTTTGCGATCCTGGCCTATGGCTCGGAGGCGCAGCGCACTGCCTATCTTCCCCGACTCGCGAAGGGTGAATTGATCGGTTGCTTCGGTTTGACCGAGCCGGACCACGGTTCCGATCCCGGAAGCATGGTGACTCGGGCGCACAAGGTCGACGGGGGCTATGAGCTTTCGGGCGAAAAGGCGTGGATTTCGAATTCTCCGATCGCGGATGTGTTTGTCGTCTGGGCCAAGTCGGACGCCGACAATGACAAGATCCGCGGGTTCATTCTGGAGCGCGGGCTTCCCGGGCTGTCGACGCCCGCCGTAAGGGGCAAGTTCTCGCTTCGAACGTCGACGACCGGTTCGATCAGGATGAAAGACGTTTTCGTGACGGATGATGCCGTACTTCCCGGCGCGTCGGGGCTATCCGGTCCATTCGGCTGCCTGAATCGGGCCCGGTACGGCATCTGCTGGGGAGCAATCGGAGCTGCGGAATTCTGTTGGCACGCAGCGCGCCAGTATTCTCTCGACCGGGTCCAGTTTTCCAGGCCCCTGGCAGCCAACCAACTGGTCCAGAAGAAGCTGGCGGACATGCAAACCGAGATCTCGCTGGCATTGTTGGGGAACCTCCGCCTGGGGAGGATGATGGATCAGGGCAAGGCGCCGGCCGAACTGATCAGCCTGATGAAACGAAACAATTGCGGCAAGGCGCTCGAAATCGCGCGGCAGGCCCGCGACATCCATGGCGCCAACGGAGTGTCGGACGAATACGGTGTCATTCGACACGTGATGAATCTCGAGTCGGTCAATACCTACGAAGGCACGCACGACATCCACGCTCTCATTCTTGGACGTGCGCAAACGGGCCTGCAGGCGTTCAATTGACATTCCCGCCTCGGACCGGGGTACTTCGGGGAATCGTTGTCGTGGCAACGGATTGTCGTGACCTGACCGAAACGGGAATCGGCCGGGGTTCGCGTCAGGATCCTCCATGTGCCCCCCGAACCCGGTCCCGTTCGATGAGGCTGATCACGGCAGCGGGGCCCGCGGGCCGGCAGGGACCGCTGCAGTTTCCCGGTTCATGGAGACGAACATGACGACGGTCAAGACAGCCCTTGTTACGGCCGGCAGCCGGGGAATCGGGCGCAAGATCGCGAAGCGCCTGAGCCTCGACGGATGTCGGGTCTGGGTGACGGATACGCACGAGGAATCGCTGAACCGGCTGCCGCGCGACTGGATGACCACCCGCGTCGATGCGGCAGACCCTGACGGGATGTCCAGCCTGTTCAAGAGGATCGCCAACGAATGGGGCCGTCTCGACGCCTTGTGCTCGAATGCCGGCATCGCCGGTCCGACAGCATGCATTGAAGACACGTCAGTAGAGGAATGGCGCAGGTGTGTGTCGGTCAACCTGGAAGGATCGTTCCTCGCGGCAAAGGGCTCTGTACCGATAATGAAAAGACAGGGTTCGGGGGTCATGATCTTCACGTCATCGACCGCAGGCATGTTCGGATATCCGCTGCGGGCGCCTTACGCGTCGGCCAAATGGGGCGTCATCGGCCTGATGAAAACGCTTGCGATGGAACTGGGGCCGCATGGAATTCGCGTCAACGCGGTTTGCCCCGGCGCGGTCGAAGGCGCGCGCATGGACCTGGTCATGGAACGCGAGGCGCGACTGAAACAGACAACGATCGAGGCAATTCGCGCAGGATACGCTGCCGGAAATTCTCTCCGGACCTGGATTACGGCGAAAGATGTAGCCGAAGCGGTCAGGTTCCTGGTCAGCGATGAGGCAGGATCGATCTCGGGCGTTGCCTTGCCGGTTGACGGGCATACCGAGAACCTTGATCCGAAGACCTGACTTTCGGATGCTCCGGTTTGGACCTGGCAGGTAGGCTCCTTTTCCTGGCGACGACGCGAAAACCGGGATGCGGTGGCGTTACGCGATGCGGCGGCGGACCTCGCTTTCGGGTTCCATTGAAGGCTGTACCTGGCAGACGCAACGGAGATTCCTGTCGCCGTACACGTTGTCGATCCGATTGACCGGTGGCCAGTACTTGTCGACCCGCAACGCGCCGGGCGGAAAGCACCCCTGTTCACGCGGATAGGGACGGTCCCAATTGCCGACGAGGTCTTCTATCGTGTGTGGGGCATTCCGCAGGGGATTGTTGTCCGGAGCAATACGGCCTTGTTCAATATCGGCCGCCTCGGCATGAATCGACAGCATGGCTTCGCAAAACCGGTCAAGTTCTGCCTTGGTTTCACTTTCTGTCGGTTCAACCATCAGGGTTCCGGCGACCGGCCAGCTCATTGTCGGTGCGTGGAATCCGCTGTCAATCAGGCGCTTGGCGACATCATCGACGGTCACGCCGGCGGATTCCTTGAGCGGCCGGGTATCGACAATGCACTCATGGGCCACGCGGCCCTCACTGTTTGCGTAGAGGACGGGAAACGTATCCTTGAGTCTGCTCGCGATGTAGTTCGCGTTCAGAATCGCGATTCTCGTGGCCCTGGTCAGGCCTGCACCTCCCATCATCAAGACATATGCCCAGCTGATCGGAAGAACCATCCCCGATCCATTCATGTTCGCGGCCACGGCCCCGGCCCCGCGAGTTTCCGGGTCGCCCGGGAGGTACGGAACCAGGTGTGACTTGACTCCGATCGGCCCCATTCCCGGACCGCCTCCGCCATGTGGAATGCAGAAGGTCTTGTGCAAGTTGAGATGGCTGACGTCGCCACCGATGTCGCCGAGTCTGGCCAGTCCCACCATGGCGTTGAGATTGGCGCCATCGATATAGACCTGTCCTCCGTGTTCATGCACGATCCCGCAGATTTCCTTTACCGAATCCTCGAAAACTCCGTGCGTGGACGGATAGGTGATCATGCACGCCGCGAGTTTGTCACTGAACTGTTCCGCCTTGGAGCGGAAATCCTCCACATCGATGTCGCCGTTCTTGAGCGAACCGACGGGGACGACACGCATGCCCGCCATCTGGGCCGAAGCGGGATTGGTGCCGTGGGCGGAAACGGGAATCAGGCAGACGTTGCGCTGGTGATCGCCCTGTGCCCGGTGGTAGCCGACGATTGCCAGCAAACCGGCATATTCTCCCTGGGCGCCGGAATTGGGTTGCATCGACATGTCATCGTAACCGGTGATCTCGCAGAGTTTCTGCTTGAGATCGGTTATCAGCTCGATGTAGCCGGCCGCCTGGTCGCAGGGTACAAACGGGTGAATCTGGCTGAATTCCGGCCAGCTGATCGGGGCCATTTCCGCAGTCGCATTCAGTTTCATCGTGCAGGACCCGAGGGGGATCATGGCTCGGTCCAACGCGAGATCCCTGTCGGACAGACGCCGGATGTACCTGGTCACCTGCTGTTCGGCCCGGTTCATGTGGAATACCGGGTGAGCCAGGTATTCCGACTGGCGAACGAGACGATCGGGCAGGCGCTCCCGAACGGCTGATTCGCGGTAATGACGGTGAATTCCGAAGGCGCGCCAGGCACTTTCGATGATCTCGGGAGTGGTCAACTCATCGAATGATATTCCGATCCTGTTCCTGCCAATGCGCCTCAAGTTGATGCCTTCGGATTCGGCTGCACTCAGAATGACGGCCTGGGCCGGCCCGGCTTCGACCGTCACCGTGTCGAAACAATTCTCCGGAGATACCGGAAACCCGTTTTCTTCCAGACCGTCAGCGAACCTGACGATCTTTCGATGGATTCGTTGCGCGATCGCTTTCAGGCCTTCGGGACCATAGAAAACCGCGTACATCGCTGCCACGATTGCCGGCAAGGCCTGGGCCGTACACACGTTCGAGGTCGCCTTCTCCCGCCGAATGTGCTGTTCGCGCGTTTGAAGTGCCAGCCGGTAGGCACTGTTCCCTCTGGAGTCGACCGATACTCCGACAATGCGGCCGGGCAACGCGCGAATGTTCTTTTCCCTGGAGGCGATATAAGCCGCGTGGGGACCTCCGTACCCGACCGGAAAACCGAATCTCTGGGTTGAGCCGACGGCGATATCCGCATCCATTTCACCGGGCGGCTTGAGCAGTGTCATGGCGAGCGGGTCGGCGATTACGACGGAGGCCGCCCTTTCCGCATGCAATCGCGAGATGATCTCCGAAAAGTCACGTATGTCGCCATGGGTTCCAGGATACTGGAAAACGGCGCCGAACACGGCTGCCGCGTCGAGGTCGGTTTCAGGATCGCCAATCACGATATCGACACCGAGCGGGCCTGCCCGCGTCTGCATAACGGCGATGTTTTGCGGATGGCAGTTCCTGTCAACGAAAAACCCGTTTGATCGGGACCTGGAAACACGGCGGGCCATCATCATGGCTTCCGCCGCTGCACTGGCCTCATCCAGAAGCGATGCATTGGCTATTTCCAAGCCGGTCAGGTCTGCGACCATGGTCTGGAAAATTAGCAGTGCCTCGAGACGGCCCTGGCTGATTTCCGGTTGATACGGTGTGTATGCCGTGTACCATGCCGGGTTTTCGAGGATGTTCCTCTGGATGACCGGCGGCGTGACCGTTCCGTAGAATCCCTGGCCGATCAGCGAGGTCAGACAGCGATTCCTGGATGCCACGGCTCTCAAGTGATACAGGGCCTGCCGCTCGGTCATCGGGGGCCCGAATTCCAGCGGCTCATCCTGCAGGAGCGCTTCAGGCACCGTCTCTCCGATCAGTTCGTCGATCGAGCCGACGCCGATCGTGTCCAGCATGTCGCGGATTTCGCCTGGCGATGGCCCGATGTGGCGGAGATTGGCGAAGTCGTATGGTTTGTATTCGGTGGGTACAAAAGCCATGTCATTGTCCGTTGTCTTCGATGAACGCCTTGTAGGCGTCTTCGTCCATCAACTCGTCAAGATCGTCGGCCGAAAGCGGCTTGATCTTGAAAAACCAGGCATTTCCGAGAGGATCTTCGTTGACGATCGACGGATTTTCGACGGTGTTTTCATTGATTTCCACGATCTCGCCGTCACACGGCGCTTCGATGCCGGAAGCGGCCTTGACGCTCTCGATGACTGCGATCTCTTCTCCGGAAACCACGTTTTGACCAATCTCCGGCAATTCGACAAAAACAACGTCACCCAGCGCCTCGGCGGCGTATTCGGTGATCCCGATGGTCACGATCCCGTCTTCGTCCTGCAGCCATTCATGTTGCTCTGTAAATCGCATGAGGTATCCTTTCAGCGTCTCAGGTAGTTCGGTTTGACAAAAGGGAGGTTGGCGATGCTCGCGCCGAGCCGCCGATTCCGGACTTCCACGGCTACTGTCGTCCCCGGATTCGAAAACCGTGTCTTGACATACCCCATGGAAACGGGGGCGTTGACGCTCGGACCGAACCCGCCGGAGGTCACGATTCCGATAGGCTCGGCAGATTCCTTGTCGGGAAATATTTTCGCTCCACTCCGCATGGGCGCACGACCGGCCGGAGCAAGACCGATACGAACGCGATCCGCGCCTTCCGAAATCTGTGGTCCGATGAATCCGGCACCCGGATATCCGCCTTCCCTTTCCCCACCGGGCCGCCTTACGCGTTGAATTGCCCAGGTCAGGTCGGCTTCCACGGGGGTTGTCTTCTCGTCGATGTCGCTGCCATGCAGACAAAAACCTGCTTCGAGACGAAGTGAATCGCGTGCGCCGAGACCGGCCGGCCGGACATCGCCAGTTTCGGTCAGGGTCCAGGCAATCTCTGCCGTCGCGTTGATTGGCGTGGAGATTTCGAACCCGTCTTCGCCCGTGTAACCGCTCCGGGAAACCCAGCAGTCATGCCCGGCAAGGTCCAGATCGCGAATATCCATGAACCGCATGTCGCGAACGTCCGAACACAGTCCCGCCAGTGCGTTTTCCGAAGCGGGTCCCTGAAGTGCGATCAGACCTCGGCGTTCAAACAGGTCCTCGGTCTCGCAACCGGTGGGAAGATGCGTCTGAAGATGGGAAATGTCGTCGTCGCGCCGCGCTCCGTTGACGACGAGAAAGAGTTCCCCCGGTCGTTTTGCGAAAATGAAGTCATCCAGGATCCCGCCCGCCTCGTTTGTCAGGAACCCGTACCGCTGACGGTTGCCGGCCAGACCGAGAACGTCGACAGGCACAAGGGATTCCAGAGCAAGGCAGAGATCGTCAAGGCTGATCCCGTCCGGCCTGATAACGACTTGCCCCATATGGCTGACGTCGAACAGGCTTGCAGATTTTCGTGTATGGAGATGTTCACGCAGAACACCGTCCTGGTATTGAACAGGCAGCGCGTGCCCGGCGAACCCGACCATCTTAGCGCCATGCGCGAGATGAAACTCGTAAAGCGGTGTATGCTTGATTTCTGAATCCAACGATGGGGCCTCGTTCGTTCACGCAACCCGGATCTCCGGATTGTCGACGCCCCATCTGTCCTGGTGCCTGAGATCGCTATCCCTTCGGCCGGTACAGCCGTACCTGTCTCCAGATGTATTTCCAATGGTGGTCCTTTTGCCTGAGAGATTCCGGGCGCGGTTGCCCCTTCGGCACTGGCGAAGGCCAGATTCTCCCACCATTGCTTTCGAAGTTAACCTTGACCGGCGAACCCGTCAAGCGTTGGCGACGTATTGCCTTCCGGCAGAGGCTGCCGCGCCCGTTGAACCGGCAAGCCCCTTTCCCGGGGAAAGGTCTATGGGTGTTCCGACCTTTGGCATCCAACTCCCTGGATCCATTTGGAGCTTCAATCAGGTTCTGTCGCGAAACTGTCCATGCGATTGGCATACTGCCGAGAAACGCCGGGCGACATGGATTTCCACAGGGCAGTGACTACCGGTATCAAGACGGCGGCGATTCTCGACATCAATGCCAACCCTTGCAGACGGATTGTAACGGGAGCAACGGGGACGCATTCGTATGTCGTGTGAGCACCGACGCCGGTCGGGCAGGCCTCGGGCAGCCTGTTCGGGTCACGAATCGAGAGTGGCTTTCCGGTTTGTCGCGCGCCCGAACTTAACGATGCGACCGTATGTGCCGGATACCTGCTTGTGGTCCAATTGAACTATTCCACGAACTCGAGATGAGCCGGCACCAGCGATACAGGATAATTCTTTTCGGAGTACAGGACAGTGTTTCAGTTTTTCGAAAATGTTCCTATTGTGGACACATACCCGCGGTTGTCGGGCGAAGATCGAACCGGCCACGGTGTGTCTTGCTGTGTGTCTTGCTGTGTCGGGTCGGGTCAGTAACACGAGTGCAGACCGACGGGTCAGGGACATGAACGACAGGAGGTAACCCATGTCAAATTACGATTGCAGACTTGTTCCGGCAATGGCGGGGCTCGCACTCGCGATTGCGCTGACTGGAACATCCGCAGCGTCCGGCGGAGCGAAAATCGGGATGATCACGACGCTCTCCGGCGGCGGTTCATCTCTCGGAATCGATGTCCGCGATGGCTTCATGCTCGCGGTCCAGCAATCCGGCAGAGATGATATCGAAGTGGTTGTCGATGACGATCAACGCAAACCCGATATCGCTGTCCAGCTCGCGGACAAGATGGTCCAGGGTGAATCTGTTCTGTTTTTTTGCCGGCACGCGGGTTTGACGCGATTGTCTTTCGCATTTCACCGATGCGCCTTTTCCCACGTGAGGTGACGTCCCGGCGACGCATGATCCCGCGCCCGGGACTGTTTCCCGGTGGCGTTTTCGGCGACTTGGCGATTGCCGGACATACCTGTTCACCCCCGTCTTCGAGGGTGGAGGCAGGATTGCCAACTCAGGCGCGGGTGTGGTGCGTCTTCAGCTGAACGCCGTGCGCGGGCGGGTGTTACCTGTCAATTTCAGCATGTCCAGAACCCGCCTGGGTTTTCGGGCCAGTCTGCGCGTGGTCTCGGCGACATTGTCGCTGGACATCTTGATGAGACCGATGGCGAAGCGCCGGAGCAGCGTGGCGTTCGCCGGGCCGTGGCCGGTGCGGATGCGGCTTCGGTCCTCGTCGAAGGTCATGTCGAGGATGTGGTGGTTGGCCTCGATCCCCCAGTGCCCGCGATTGAGGGCCAGCAGGCGCTCGGGTGTTGCCCTGTCCTCGGTCAGGCTGGTGATGCAGTAGGCCGTCTCCTTTGACTTTTTCCCGGTCTTGATGTCGAGGGTTTCGCGGTGGACGGCGAAGATCTGGCCTGTGCCGGGAAAATCGGCGTAGTCGTTCAATTCACTGGAGACCCATATGGAGCGTTTCTCCTTGCGTCCGTGGTCGGGCTTGCACTCGGGCTCGACGAAGTCAGGCGCACGGCTGGCCATGATCTCGCAGAGCGTCAGGCTGATATCGGAGAGCAGGGTCTTCTGGTTGCCCTTGACGGTGAAGACATAGTCGGCGCCGCGGTCGAGGAGGTAGGTGGCCAGTTTCCGCTGCGTCAGCATGGCATCGGCGGTGACGGTGCGGCCGCTGATGTCGGGCAGCATGTCGAGCAGGGGGATGACTGTGCCGATTTCGTTGGTGCGTTTCTCCTCGTCGTCCGCCCCCGGCCTCATTCCGACTTTTTTTTAGCGTAGGATTTCCTGCTGTCGTGGCCGACAACACCCATGACATGGGTCTGCACGCCATCGGCATCGACGGCGCCGCGCATGGTCTTGCCGTCGACGGCCAGGGCACTGTCCGGGCCGCCATGGTCTTCGTTCCACTGCCGCAGGGCGGCGTCGAACTGGTCCGGGCACACCCGGACCAGCACGTCGCGGATGATCGTCCTGCTCGGCGGGATGTACCGGCCCTGGTCGAAGCGCGGCCTGAAATACGCCAGAACCGCCTGGCTCTGGTCCTCGACCCACTCCGAGATCTCCTTGTAGCCGCGCATGCCGGCAAGGGTCGCGGCGGTGGCGAGGGAGAGCACCGATGGCAGGTTGTGCCGCAGCCCCTGCCGGCGCCGCGGATCCTCCACCTGCTTGAAGTAATCGGGAAGGGAGCGCATCTGCGCAGCGGTGAGTGTCATCTTCGGAACTCCCTTGTGCAGGCCGGGATCAAGGTGGGCCGTCCTCAGCCGGCGGCGCGCATCCCGGCGCAGTGGATAGAGAAAGACAAGCTTGGGCCGGTCGTGGGTGATGTAGCCGCTGCCCTGGCGGCCGAAACCCCGGGTGTGCCCGACACAGAGCCAGTTGGCGGCGCGGTAGACCGTTCCCCGGTGACGCGCAGGGTCCACGAATGTCTCCAGGAGCAGGACCTCGTGGCCGAAGCGGAGCGGCCAGTCCCGCACCAGGCGCCGCGCGCACAGCGACAGCACCCGTGAGCCGAGGTTCGGCACCCCGCCGGGCAGAACCAGGAACCGCGAATTGTTGGTGACAAGGTGAAGGCGGCTGAACTGGCTGCCACGCTCCCAGCCGATCCAGCCGTCGCGCGCCGCGCAGAGCAACGCGGATGCCGAAAACATCACCAGCGCCAGCCAGCGTCCCCCACAGTGTGCGACATAGCGTATGGTCTCGCCTCTCGGCTGGGCGTCGCCGAGGAAATGATGCTCCTGCATCAAGGCGCGAAAGCGGGCCTCGTCAACCTTCGTCACCATGTCCAATGACACTTGGGAAAGATCCACCACGCTTTCGATCCATACCGCCTTGCCGCGAATCACCCGTGGCTGACTGTAAACCGGTGCTGCGGGAGAGTCCACCTCCAATAGTCATGTCAATGCAGGTAAAGAGAAAATTCCGGAGAACGAAATTGCCTTGCAAGATGGTCCAGTCAGACCGTGTGGATGTCTTGACCGGGATCATCTGGTCGAACCTCGCCATGGCCGTCGTTCCTTCGGTGGTGGCTCAGGGCAAGTTCTACCTGTCGCCGAACGCTGGGCCATCGGCACTTGCGGGCAAGGGCTGCCACGAAAACTACTTCAACGTCGCCTGGCAAAACGACAACCTGCACGAAGCCGCGGGGAATTATGCCAACGACGCAGGATTCGGAAATTCGTTCATCCTGGCGCCGAACTACCCGGCCGGCAAGGATGCCCTGACCGGGTACAAGCGATACTTCAAGGGGAGCCTCGCCGGTGAAGTCTACACGCAGCTTGGCCAAACCGACTACGCGGCCGAAATCGCCCAGATCCGGGCATCAGGTGCCGACAGCGTTTTCTTCTTCCTGCCGGGTGGCATGGGTATCTCCTTCATGAAACAGTACTCGGGTTCCGGTGTGGACATCCCCGTACTCGGCCCGGCTTTTTCATTTGACCAGGGAATCCTGGCCGCGGTCGGCGACGCTGCGCTCGGCGTCAGGAACACGTCGCAATGGTCGAAGGACCTGGACAACGAGGCAAACCGGAACTTCGTTGCAAGTTTCGAAGAGGCCTATGGTCGCCTGCCTTCGCTGTATGCGTCCCAGGGCTTCGATACAGCGAACCTGCTGATCTCGGCGCTCGGAAAGGCCGATGTTTCCGATACCGATGCTTTTCGGGATGCTCTTCGCGCGGCCGACTTTGTGTCGGTGCGCGGGGACTTCAGTTTCGACTCCAATCATCACCCCATACAGGACATCTATGTCAGGGAAGTCATCAAGGAAGGGGACATTCTCACCAACCGGATCATATCGGTTGGTCTGGAGGATCACTCGAACGTCTACGCGGCAGACTGCCCACTCTGACGATTTGATCCGGTTTCGGGGCTCCCGGCAGGATGGCCTCGCCTGCCGGGACGCGCGGGACAAATGACGGCGACACTGATTGCGGAGCAGATCCTGAACGGTCTCCAGTTCGGGGTCATGCTTTTCCTGATGTCGGCAGGTCTGACGTTGATCTTCGGTGTCATGGGATTGATCAATCTGGCGCACGGTTCGCTGTACATGGTCGGAGCGTTTGCCTGTGCTGCGGTGGCCATGGCCAGCGGATCGTTCTGGCTGGGGCTTGCAGCCAGCCTGGCAGCTGCGGCAGCGGTGGGTGCGATCATCGAAATCGTCGTGATCAAGAGGCTGTATGGCCGTGACCACCTCGACCAGGTCCTCGCCACCTTCGCCCTGATCCTGGTTTTCTCGGAAGGCATACGCTGGATCTTTGGCCCGTTTCCCCTGTACCTTGACATCCCGGATTCTCTGGCAGGTGCCGTTCTGCTCCCGGGCGACATCCACTATCCGCTTTATCGGCTGTTGATCATCGCCGTGGGTCTTGCAATCGCTGCCGGACTGGCCGGCCTGATTTCGTTTACGCGACTTGGAATCCAGATCCGCGCCGGGCAGACGGACCGGGAAATGATTGCTGTCCTGGGCGTCGACATCAACAGGTTGTACACGCTGGTTTTCGCACTTGGGGCCGCCTTGGCCGGACTTGCGGGCGCGCTCGTGGGAACAATACAATCGGTGGAAGTCGGCATGGGCGAACCGGTGCTGATTCTTGCATTCGTTGTCATCGTCATCGGAGGAATCGGTTCGGTCAAGGGGGCTCTGGTAGGTGCAGTGCTCGTTGGAGTTACGGATACGGTCGGGCGATTCCTGCTTCCCCAGGCTTTCGGGATTTTCATGGACCCGTCGTCAGCGACGGCCGTCGGATCTTCTCTCGCGTCGATGTTGATTTACGTTCTGATGGCACTCGTCCTCTACCTTCGGCCAGGAGGTCTTTTTGGTCGAGCGTATGCTCACCAATCATGATTTCGGAAGAAAGACTGAACCTGATTCTGGCTATCTTGCTGGTCGCCGTTCCGGTGGGAGCCTTTCTTGTCGATCAGCCGTACATCCTGACGCTGGCGACCCGGGTTGTGATCCTGGGGATGGCAGGAATCGGATTGAACCTGGTTCTCGGCTACGGCGGCCTGGTGTCGTTTGGGCACGCCGCATATTTCGGAGCAGGCGGGTACGTTGCAGGAATCCTTGCACACCATGCCCTGAACGCCGATCCGATCATCGAGTTCCCGTTCATCATTCACGGAACCGCTGAAATGCTGGTCATCTGGCCGTTTGCGACGCTGGCCGGAGCACTTCTGGCACTCTGTATCGGTTTCCTCTCGCTGCGGACGAGCGGCGTCTATTTCATCATGATTACGCTCGCTTTCGCCCAGATGCTCTATTATTTTTCGGTATCGTGGCCATCCTACGGCGGGGAAGACGGTTTGCCGACCTACGTCCGGAGCAGCTTTCCGGGTGTAAGCACCATGCAACCGCTGCCATTCTTCGGTATCTGTCTCGCACTCCTTTTCCTCGTCATTTGGCTGACATCCCGTGTGATCAATTCGCACTTCGGAATGGCACTGCAGGCAGCCCGGCAGAATCCGGGTCGTGCCGCCAGCGTCGGTGTCGAAGTCTTCAGGACCCGACTCATCGCGTTTGTCATTTCCGGGGCCATCGCGGCGTTGGCCGGCGCGCTTTTCACCGAGTTGTACCGTTTCGTAAGTCCGACAATGTTCAACTGGCACACGTCAGGCGAGATCATCGTCTTTGTCATACTCGGTGGGGTCGCGCGCCTGTATGGTCCGATTGTAGGGGCCGCGTGCTTTGTTCTGCTCGAACAGGTCCTCGGCGGGATAACCGAGCACTGGCAGTTCTGGCTCGGCATGGGTCTCGTGATCGTCGTCCTGTTCGCCAAGGGCGGAATTATCGGTTTGCTGGTCGGGAGAAAGGCAAGTGCCTGAACAGGGAAGGGTACCCGGCTCGGAAGCGATTTCCGCGAGTGATTCGGGGAGCCCCGGTTCACGCGGCGGAGCCATCCTCGAGATCGACGGCCTGACGAAACGCTTTGGCGCAGTCGTCGCCAATCTGGATGTTTCGTTTGATCTCAGACCCGGCGAAATCCATGCGGTCATCGGGCCGAACGGGGCCGGGAAGTCGACCCTCGTCAAGCAGGTCGTCGGAGAAATGCGCCATGACTCCGGCACCATCCGGTTTCGCGATCGCGACATAGGTGGACTGGATGCCGCAGTTCGCTCCCGGCTTGGGTTGGCCAGGAGCTTCCAGGTCTCTTCATTGATTCCGGAATTCACCGTTCTTCAGAACACGATGCTTGCCGTTCTCGGGCGAACCGGTGCGGGTTTCCGGTTCTTTCGCCCCGCGATAACCGACGACTCGCTCGTGAGGCCTGCAAGGACCTGCGTTGAGCAGGTCGGGCTCGAGCACAGGTCGGTCGTTCTTGCGTCCGAACTCAGCCATGGCGAGCGAAAGAAGCTGGAAATCGCGGTTGCGCTCGCCCTTGAGCCGGGCGCGTTCATTCTCGACGAACCCATGGCCGGAATGGGCCCGGAGGGAACGAGGGAAATGACGGCATTCCTGGACAGGCTCCGCAAGACGGCCCCGATTCTACTGGTCGAGCACGATATGGACGCTGTCTTTGCGCTCGCCGACCGCGTCTCCGTGCTGGTTGAAGGTCAACTTCTTGTCACCGGTGACGCGGATTCCGTTCGCAGGAACCCGGAAGTTTGCACGGCTTACCTCGGGGACTGGGGAAATTGAGCGGACTTTTGAACGTCGACAACATGCACGCATGGTACGGTTCGAGCCAGGCGCTGTTTGGCGTTGATCTCGATGTGGGTGAAGGCGAAGTTGTTGCGCTCATGGGCCGTAACGGCATGGGAAAAACGACCGCCATTCAGACGGTTCTGGGCCTGATTCGTCCATGTACAGGTGAAATCCGGTTTTCGGGACGCGACATCTCAAGCCTGCCGCCCCATCGCATTGCACGGCTGGGAATCGGGTTGGTTCCCGAGGGCAGACGTTGTTTTCCCAACCTGACGGTTCGGGAGAATCTTCTTTCCGCCTCGCGGCGGGGAGAGTGGACCCTTGGAAAGACATGCGGTCTTTTCCCGTTTCTCAGGGAACGCCTGGACCAGCCGGCGGCAACCCTCTCGGGGGGAGAACAACAGATGCTGGCCATTGGCCGGGCACTGATGACCAATCCGAGGATGCTGATCATGGACGAGGCCACGGAAGGCCTGGCGCCGCTCGTCCAGCGGGAAATCTGGTCGGTGATCGGGAACCTCAAACACGATGGGCTTTCGATACTTCTCGTCGACAAGGCCGTTCGCGAATTGCTTCAGGTCTCCGATCGATGCGTCATCCTTGAGAAGGGTCGAACGGCGTGGACCGGGAGGCGCTCCGACCTGAGCCCGGAAACGGTCGAGCGTTACCTTGGAATCTGAGCAATCCTGTCGTGAAAGCGAACGAGAATCCGGACAAGCAGTGGCGTGAAATACATGGGAAACTGGTAGAGCGCGATGAACGTCCCGAGGAAGGGATCAGGCGGCAAGGCGGCGAGATAGACCGCCGCGTTGCGATTCCCCCAAAGAAGGCCCAAGGTACCGGAATCCCTGCGCCCAAGGGGTTTTCGGGCAATGAAATAGACGGTTCCGTTCACCCCGAGGTTCAGGAGGACCGCGAGGCCGAGTATTGACGATCCTGTCATCGGGTCATCGACCAGGCGCACTGCGACGCCGTCGAAGACGGGTATCAGGAACAGGATCATGACCACCGCCGAGACCCCGTTCAAGACATGGCTGCCGTCAGCGCCCGAACGGTTTCGGTTTCTCAATGGCAGGCCGATGACGAGCGCAAAAAACCACCCACCAAGGATGATTGCGGCAAGGCGCACAGCAAGATCGAATGGTTCGACTGCCGCGCGTTCCGGGAGCAGGACCGAAATTGTCAGTGGGCCGAGCAGGGGAGTCAGCACGGTCGCCACGAGAGAGATCTCCAGCGCGCGCCGGCTGTTCAGGCCAATGAACTGGCAGAGAGCGGCGGCCGATGCAATTGGCGGCGCTGCCGCCAGGATGACCGCAATCTCAAGCGAACGCTGCGATACTCCGATCAGCCCGAAGATCGATGCGTAGATCAACGAAGTGACCGGCATCAACACGATGGCAATGGCGACAAGAGCTGGGAGGCGCGAAACCGAAAGGATGTCCGACAACAGCTCGCGCGGTTTCAGTTGCGCCATTGACGATCCCAGGACCAGGGCCACCAGGACGGGAAGCACGGGACGCATGATCGATGCAAGATCCGGAAAAACGAACGCGATCAGGCATCCGACGATCAGCGCGACAGGCGCATTCCTTCCGAGCCATCCCAGGGCCTGAATCACGGAAGCGTTCCCGGACCAGGATGGTCATGCCAGGTCAATCGGCAGTCGGGAATTGCGTTCGCGTGGTGCATTTCCGAGGTGGAATCGATCATTACCCAAGCACGTCCGTGTTCGAGGCACACTGCGGAAAACCCCGATGGCTGATCTGGTCGCGTCAAGTACTGGCGATGCCCGCGATAGCTGGGCTGGCCCATGGATTCGCCGGGCCCGCACATGCCGCGACCTGTCAGGCCTGGTCGTTTTCGCTCGTTGCCATTGGTTCGGGCGGGGCTGGCGGCATGAACGAACAGGCGCCGTCCACCGATTGGTCAAACGGAATGACCGAGCCAGTCATCAGTCCACAATCATCGGAGGCGATGAAGTTCACTGCACGTGCAACTTCCTCGGGATCGATCAATCTCCCGAACGGCCTCTCCAGTCCGGCCCGGGCCTGCCATCCATCTTCGGCATTGTGGTACGTGCGCTGTATCCGGTCTTCACCGTCGGAGGCCATCCATCCGATATCAAGCTGATTGACCCGAATTCGATTGCGCATGAGCGCATAACCCGAGTTTTTCGTCAACGTCGCGAGCGCGCCTTTCGAGGCACAGTACGCTGATATGAATGGCTGGCCGGCCGTGCTCGAAATGGAGCCGATATTGACAATCGATCCTTGGACTCCGTCACGAATCATGAGTTTGACCGTCTCCTGCATCAGGAAGAACGGCGCCCTTACGTTCGTTGCAAACATGCGGTCGAAAAGGGCTTCCGATGTATCGACGAGAGTTCCCCGGTCAGTGATGGCCGCAGCGTTGACGAGTATGTCGACGCGTCCAAATTCGCGGTCCGCAGTTGCAATCACGTTGCGGCAGTCGTCGACGGATTCGAGATCTGCCTTGACAAAGACGACCCTGACCAACTCGTGAACACCACTGATCTGGCGGGAAACCGCCTCGCCCCGGTCCGCGTTGCGACCGCAAATGACCAGGCCACGCGCCCCTGCCGCGGCAAACCGATGCGCAATCGCGGCCCCGAGTCCTTGGGTTCCGCCCGTCGTGACGGCAATTTTTCCATCAAGCCTGTTCATTGGTCCGGTGCGTCCGCTAACTTGTAACCTGCATCAACCAGTACCCGGGACAGCTCGGCATAGCCGATGCAGGCGAATTCGTAGGGAGGTGAAAGCGCCGGGTCCTGCTCGGCCTCCACCACGAACCAGCCTTCATATCCGACATCGGCCATGCGCCGGACCAATTCACCGAAATCCAGCGACCCGTCACCCGGGACCGTGAAGGCGCCTTTCAGAACGGCATCGAGAAAGCTCGCACGCGAACGATCGAGTCCGGCGATCACATCGGCCCTGACGTCCTTTGCATGGAAGTGACTGATGCGGGTGCCGTGATTGGCGATCACGCGAAACACGTCGCCCCCGGCAAATGCCATGTGGCCAGGGTCGTAGAGAAGAGGCAGGGTTGCGCCAGTATGTGCCATCAAGAGGTCGAGGTCGCGTTCTGACTCGATCGGCGCCCCCATATGGTGGTGGTATGCGATCGGCATTCCCTGGTCCGCGCACCACTCTGCGAGGAGGGTGAGCCGCCCACCGTACTCCCTGATCTGATCCTCATCGAGCCGCCTGCGCCTGTCGAGCGGGGTCTTTCGTTCACCCTGGATCGTTCCGGAGGTTTCTCCGTAGACTAGGCATGGCGCGTTTACGGCCTTGAAGAGTTCGAGTTGCCCCGCAATCCGGTCTTTTTCGGATTCCAGATCATTGTCGAGGAGCGTTCCGGAATACCAGCCACCACAAATCCCGATGTCATGCGAGGACAATATCCGTTTCAGGGTTTTCGCGTTCCTGGGGAATTTGCCGCCCGTTTCGACGCCGATGAATCCGGCTGTCCGGGCTTCCCGCAGGCAGGTCTCGAGAGGGGTGTCTCCACCCAACTCAGGCAGGTCGTCATTTGACCAGGCGATCGGCGCAATTCCCAGTTTTGCCAGCATGTCAGGCCCCCATGATCAGAACCGCGTCATGTCAACATGTTTGGCAGAAATTCGCAAGATCGGCAGACAAGTTCGCGTCGGGCGCGTCACCACCGGCGCGCCGCGATCAGGACTTCTTGGAGGAAGTAACATTGCCTGCCTAAAACGCCCACCCACGTGGGCCCGTCCGGACGGGACAGGTAACCATTGTGCCTTCTTAACGCAACTTTCAACGCGTTTCCCCGGACCGCTCTACCATCATTCCTTCGTCTTTCTGTCAGACTCCTGTCGTCCCATGCCGTCCAATGAAATACACTCGGCACGGCGCCCATGACACATCTTCCCACGTCCTTTTGGCAGCCCGGATTTCCGCGCAGCGGAACGTATCATGGGTCTATTCGGCGGCCGCATCAGTCTCTTCGCGATATGGTCCTGACACTCGTCGCCAGGGGACAGTCCTTGCACGAACTCCGACGTCGCCTCGACAAGGAGATCGCCCAGTTTGTTGATGGTGTTGGTTTGGTTGGTACAGATCAACCGTCTCTGCTTGAGGGGTGCTGCAGCAATGAATTGCCCTTTCATGGTGGGGAAGGTAAACAAGAAGAAGGCCGTCAAAAGGAACCGTGCAGACCCGGCTTCGCCACCCTTTGACCACCGTCTGCTGTCATACCCTTTTCCCGGCGCCCGAGGTCACCTCGGGCCAGAGGGCGTCGAGCGGAAAGGCGATGGCGTCGAAGGGAGGAAGCGAAACCGGCACGTCATCGACGAGCGTGGTCAGAAGCAGCCAGTGCCCACCGTGCAATTCGAAGACCTTGAGCGTCCGTGCATCGGGATCAACGAACCAGAGATGGCGGACGCCTTCGCGGGCATAGAGATCCCGCCTCTCGCACTGGTCCAGCCGCCGCGTGGATGGCGAGAGAACCTCGCAGACCCAGTCCGGCACGACCGCGCAATATGCCGTGTCGGGATACTTGGGCATCGTCCCGCGCCGCCAGCCGGCGAGGTCCGGCACCGCGATGTCGTCGCCGTCTTCGTATGACCGGCAGGATACTGGCAACCTCCACCCGCATGTCAGGATATTCCAGGTAGGCGGTGATACCAATGGAACGGAAGGAGCGGGCACGGGGTTCAGAACCGTCATCCGATGGAGCAATGCGGCACCGGAAGCAGCACGAATAAACAACGCGTCACGCCGGCGGAATTTCGCGCTTCCGGAGAACCGGAATCATCCGGTTAGCGCCTCATGATGAATTTGCTCTGCGCATTTGACGTTTCGGGAAAATGCGGAATTGAGGCTGTGTTTCCTTTCCGGTCACTTGATCGCGAACCCGTGCGCATGGTGGACAACCCGGTCGGGATGTCCCGCAGGCGGCAGGCAGCGTGTCAGGATTCTTGCCTTGAATCCGGGACATGACTCATATCACAACGTTACCTACGCGAATCATCCGAGTTCTTGTTGCGGGACACGAATTAATGAAGCCTAACTTACTCAAGCGTTCCTGGTCGGACGGCGTTTCCACCGTTAACGGCTGGTTGGCGATCGGAAATGCATTCACGGCTGAAATCATGGCCGAACAGGGTTATGACAGCCTGACAATCGACATTCAGCATGGGTTTCTCGATTACGCGGACACCAAGGGCATGCTGCAGGCGATCCGCGCCAGCCTGAAGACACCGTTAGTGCGGGTTCCCTGGTTGGAGCCCGGAATTATCATGAAATGCCTCGATGCAGGCGTTCACGGCGTGATTTGTCCGATGATCAACACGCCCGAACAGGCGGCCGCGCTCGTGGACGCTATGCGTTATCCGCCTCTCGGCAACCGGAGCTTTGGTCCGACCCGGGCCAACTTCTCCGCAGGGCCGGGTTACTTTGAAGGAGCCAACGAGAACATCCTGGCGATCGCGATGATCGAAACCGACGAGGGCGTTCGAAACGTCGAGGCGATCGCGAGGGTTCCGGGTATTGATGCCCTGTACATCGGACCGGGTGATCTTGCCCTCGGAATTTCACGAGGTCGGTTGCTACCCGGGCTCGATCGCGAGGAAGAGGAAGCCCGGGACGCAATCGACCGAATCCGCGAAGCAGCCAGGGCTGCCGGAATTTTTTCGGGCATTCACTGCGGTGCACCGGAATATGCGGCGCAGGCCATAGATTGGGGGTTCGACATGGTCACCATTTCCAGCGACGTCAGGCTGCTGGTCGCGGCGGCGGCGGAAAGCCTAGGCAGGTTTCAGGGGCTCACCGGTCGAATCCGAAACGGTGAGCAAGACGACGGTGGGGGTTATTGATGCCACATGTTGTGGTCGCCGGTCCTCTTCATCCTGCAGGGATCGAAGTGCTCGAGGCTGCTCCGGACATTAGTTTCATCCATGAAACCAGCCAAGACCCGGTTGCATACACTGCCCACATCGACATGGCGGACGGGCTGGTACTGCGGACCCAGGCCTTGACACGGAAATTCGTCGATATGGCTCCCCGGCTGAAAATCGTGTCGCGAAACGGGGTCGGGTATGATGCCGTGGACGTCGCGGTGTTGAACGAACGGGGCATTGCGCTGTCGGTCGTTGGTGACGTCAACTCGGCCACCGTGGCCGAACACACGATCATGCTGATGCTCGCCGCGTCGCGTCGCCTGCTCAAGAGCGCCACGCGGCTTCGCGAGGGTGACTGGCTTTACCGGGACGAACTCGAGTCGCGGGAACTGTGCGGAAAGAACCTGTTGATCATCGGCTTTGGCCGAATCGGTCGGCGGGTTGCGCGCATCGCCGCCGCACTCGAGATGTCGGTTTTCGCATACGACCCATTTGTCGCTGTCGACCAGTTCGAATGTGCGAACCGGATTTCGAGGCTCGATGACGCCCTTCGGATAGCGGACGTGATTTCGCTTCACATCCCGGCAACGGGTTCCCAACTACTTGATTCCTCGGCGTTTCGTCACATGAAACCCGGTGTTGTCATTGTCAATGCGGCCAGGGGAAGCATCGTCGACGAGGCGGCCCTGCTGACTGCGGTAAATGGAGGACGGGTTGGCGCAGTCGGGACGGATGTATTTGCTGAAGAACCTCCGCCTTCCGATCACCCGTTCCTTTCCCATCAGTCGATCATTGCCACCCCGCATTCTGCCGGGCTGACCGAGGAGTGCGCCCGGCGGATGGCCAGAAAGGCAGTCCGGAACGTCCTGGACTACTTTGAGGAAACGCTCGATCCTTCGCTGATTGTCAGTGGCGCTACGTGATGGCCGTCACGACGCTCCGTGTCGGATTGATCGGTGCAGGATTCATGGGACGTACGCATGTTCTCGGCTACGCGCTGGCAAACCGCGCATTTGCCGACGTTGCACGGCTCCAACTTGCCGCAATTGCCGAGATTTCGGCCGAAAGAGCTGCCGCAGCCGGGCGCGAGTTCGGGATTCCGCATGCCACCGGCGACTGGCGTGAACTGGTGGATGACCCCGGGATCGACATTGTCGACATCTCGGTTCCGACGTCTCTGCACAGGGAAATTGCGTTGGCATCGGTTCGAGCAGGAAAACACGTCTATTGCGAGAAACCACTGACGCCGACGGCACAAGGCGCACTTGAAGTGACGGAGGCGGCCGAGTCGGGCGGTGTGAAGACGCAGGTGGGATTCAACTACCTTGCGAACCCGATGCTGGAAGTCGCCCGTGACCTGGTCTCGGCCGGTGGTCTTGGGGACATTTATAGTTACCGGGGTATTCATGCAGAGGATTACATGTCCGACCCGGGTGGTCCCCTGACTTTTCGTCACGATCCTCGGGGAGGGGGGGCGCTTGCAGACATCGGCAGTCATGCGCTTGCGACGGCTGAATTCCTGCTTGGCCCGATCACGGAAGTCCTGGGCGACAGCGCAACCCTGGTCGGGCATCGCCTGGACACGGATGGCAAACGCCACCGCGTCGCGGTCGACGACATATCGCGGGCATTCTTGCGGTTCTCGTCGGGCGTTAGTGGTTCGATCGAGGCCAACTGGTGCGCAACTGGCCGCAAGATGCAGCATGATTTCGAGATTTACGGTTCGAGTGGTGCGCTCCTGTTTAGCCAGGAAAGGTTGAACGAATTGCACCTGTACGAATCGACAGGCCCGGTCGAGTTGCGCGGGTTCAGGAAAATCGAGTGCGGACCGGAGCACAAGCCTTACGACCGATTCTGCACTGCGCCCGGCCACCAGATCGGCTTCAACGAATTGAAGGCAATCGAGATCGGAAGATTCGCCGCTGCAATCGCAGGCGGGGGGATCGAACCGTTCGGTTTTCGCCAAGGATATCGGGTCCAATGCCTGGTCGAGTCAATTCGTGATTCATCAAGGTCAGGACACTGGACGAAGGTCTGACTTGGCGAAGAATTCAGCCGCGGATCCGCCGCCTCCAACGGGCAGTCATGTCGGGGCATCGTGACTGCGACGGTTTGTGCCAGGATCAGGAACGTGTCTCGACAAGACCTATTTCGGTGCGAATCCCAAGCCTGACAGGTGGTGGCAGCAGTCCGCTGCGACATGTGTCGACCTGGTCCGGTTCACAAGGTGGAGTCCTGAACTAGGCGAGCGGACAAATGGAACCCGGTTCAGGGAAGCTTAAGCAACTCCTTGCCGATGTGATGTCCCGTGCGTCTCACGGTAACTGCATGATCATCTGAAACGCTGCTTCCGGTAACCCTCCGCTCTGGTTGTAAGATGCCGGCGAACCCCGGTTACCGGAAGAGTCGCAACGGCCGGGCGAAAATTACATTGTCGTTATTGGCGGTGGGCTGACCGGTTTCACCAACGCCCTGACGCCTCGACGAGGCGTAGCAATTCTGACCGTTCGCTTTGGCTGCCGGTACGCCGCACATTTCATGCCCGGAAGTGGAATGGTGGAGCCAAGGGGGATCGAACCCCTGACCTCTTGCATGCCATGCAAGCGCTCTCCCGGCTGAGCTATGGCCCCACGAAAACTAGGTACCATTCGAAACACGGTCGGTACAAGGAGAAATCCGGAACCTCGTCGGCAAGAGCTGAAAAACACACCACCAATTTATGGCTCGGTCCCGTGGCCGCGCCACTGATGCGCGCCCTTGTCCTGTCCGGTTGGCATGATGGCAAAGCTATCGTGCGCTTCCTGCTCCCTTTTCCTCGTTACGCCGGCATTTCCGGCACTTCAACCCGTGTCCCGGAAGCGTTCCGGCAGAACACGCATACGACTGACGCTCACGCGTCCCTTTCGGCTATCCAAACGACCTCCGGCGCCAGGACGAAACGCCACTTCCTCAAAGGCCCGGCCATGACATTGAGATAGTACATCTCGAACCCGTAAGGTGCGGCACAGGGGTGGTGGCCGCGCGGGACCAGCACCACGTCGCCATCGGCAACGGTCATCGTCTCGTCGAGTTGTCCATCGTCGGTGTAGACGCGCTGGATACCGAAACCCGACGCCGGGTTCAGGCGGTGGTAGTAGGTCTCTTCGAGGTAGGTGATTCGGGGATAGTCATCCTCGTCATGGCGGTGAGAAGGATAAGACGACCAATGTCCCGCGGGCGTGAAGACCTCGGTAACAAGAAGACTGTCGGCATAGTCCTCGTTTTCCATCGCGATATTGTTGATCAGGCGCGTATTCGTGCCTCGGCCCCGTTCCGTGAGCGAGATTCCGTCAGGTCCGATCCTCCTCGGTTCATGCCCGCCAATTCCGGGCGCCGAGCAAACAGCAATGACGCAATCGGACTCGGCTTTCGCTTCCCATGCCGTGTCGCCGGGCAGGTAGAGACTGTGCGGCGGCGTCTTCTCGAACACGTCCATCCGGTCTCCCAGGATACCCCAGTCCTTCCCCGCGCCGGAGACGTGGGCCTTGCCTTCGACCATGACCAGTATCACCTCCCGGTCATCCGTCGTTTCCGCCGCATTCTCGCCCCGGTGCAGTCGATGAAGCGAGAAACCGACATACTCCCAACCCGCGTTCCGGGGCGTCACGTCATGTACCAGTCCGCGGTCGCCGACGGGCCTTCGCAAGAGTTCACCCATCACGGTCCTCGTAGTTGGACGGGTCGAAAGCGATATAGAATTCATAGATGCAATAAACCGAGACGGCTCCGAACAGGATTGTCCAGAATACGCTCCCCGTCCAGAGTTCGAACAGTGTCCAGCACCCGACAAATGCCGTCGTGACCATACGCCTCCAGGCTGGTCGAAAGAACGGATGACGTACGCTGAGGGACTTCCACATCGCTCTCACCTTCGATTACTGCCGCCCGGCATTCGCCCCGGAAAATTTGCCAGTCTTGCCCCGACGATCAATGCCGGACGTCGGCATACGCGGCAGTCGCCGCCGCGGCAAGCTTCCTCGATCGGAATTTGCACGAACAAGTGGATAAAACCCACGGACCGTCTCGGGCAGCCAAGCAGGTATTACCGGCCAGCAGAAAACGGAGTTGACCGGCCCCCGTGCCGGTTTTCTGGAACGACGTCCTCAGGCTGCCTCTGCGTACCCTGATTGGGTTCTGGCCCCGGTAATGTAGGACACGACGTCCTCGCCCGTGATGTCTTCGTTCTTGATGTCCAGATTGGCGCAGATACGCCCGCGACGAAACACCACGACTCGGTCCACCAGGTCAAAAACCTGCCGCATGTTGTGGCTGATCAGGATCAGGGGTTCACCCTGTTCCTTCAACGTCCGGATGATGTTCTCGACCTGGGACGTCTCCTGGACACCCAGTGCCGCAGTCGGCTCGTCCATGATTGTCAGTTTCGAATGGAACGTGGCCGTGCGGGCGATCGCCACGCACTGCCGCTGACCACCCGACATGTTGCGGATCGTGTTCTTGATATTCGGGATCTTGACCGCGGTTTTCTTGAGGCCGTCAAGTGTCGCCTGTCGCATGCCCCTGTAATCGAGGATCCTGAAGGGACCGAGCCAGTTGACCTTGGTCATCTCCCTGCCGAGAAAGAGATTGTCCGGAACATCGAGATCATCGGCCAGCGCCAATGTCTGGAAAACCGTCTCGATTCCGGCCTCTCTGGCTTCGAGCGGGCCCGAGAAGTGGACAGGATTTCCATCGAAGACGATCTCGCCCCGGGTTCTCTGTTCCACACCGGTAATCTGACGCACAAATGTTGACTTGCCGGCACCGTTGTCGCCCATGATTCCGACATGTTCACCCTTGTGGAGAACGAAGTCTGCTCCTTCGAGTGCATGAACACCTCCGTAGTGCTTGGTCAGATCGCGGGTTTCGAGGACAATCGAATTGCCTGAATCGCTCATGACATCGTCTCCCGTCATGCTTTCGCCGCCGCGCGCTGTTGCCGCACCTGGTCAAGCACGACTGCGCTGATGATGATGATCCCCTTGACCATCTCCTGGTAAAAGGCGTCAAGGCGCAAGAATGTGAATCCGGAAATGATCACACCAAAAATCATGGCACCCAGAACCGTCCCGATGATCGATCCGCGGCCGCCGGCCAGGCTGACCCCACCGATGACTGTCATGGCGATTGCATCCAGCTCGTACATGATGCCCATTCCGGACTGGGCAGTGAGATTCTTCGAACTCAGCACGATGGCGGCGGTAGCTGCCAGGACGCCTGCAATGGCATAGACCATGACCTTGTGGCGCTGGACCTTGATCCCTGACATTCGCGCGGCATCCTCATTGGAACCGATGGCATACGTGTGCTTGCCGTAAACCGTATTCCTCAGCAGGAAGTGGAAAAGGATTGCGAGTGCCACGAAGATCACGACCGGCATCATGCCCGAACCGATGGTCGCGTAGCTTTCTGTCGGGAAAGATACGGGTTCGCCCCTGGTCCACCACTTCGCGGCGCCGCGGGCAAAGACCATCATTCCCAAAGTCGCTATGAATGGCGGAATGCGCGTGTAGGCGATCAGGGTGCCATTGACGAGGCCCGCGCACAGGCCGACGGTCAGTCCAACCACAATCGGAGCCAAGGCCGGTATGTCATGCGCCCATGAACCGAAAACCGGTTTCGGGTTGGGCAGGCCGTTGACTTCTGCCACCTGGGCGAAACTCATCGCAATCATTGCCGTGAGGCCTACGACCGATCCGGGAGACAGGTCGATGCCTCCGGAAATGATGACCTGGGTCGACCCGATGGCAATGATGCCGATGATCGACACCTGCAGGATCATGATTTTCAGGCGTGCAACGTTGAAAATCCCGAGCGGGCCATCGAAGCGTCCCTTAGTGTCGAAGAGCAGGCTCTGGCCGACAACAAGTGCACCGAGAATCTCGAAAATCACGATGATGACGATCAACGCGATGAACACACCGATTTCCGGCGGCCATGCGCGCTTCTTGTGGTCGTAAGTCTGACCTCCGGTTCCGTGGACATCGTCAGCCATGTTTCCCCCCGGAAATGTCTTGCGTCAAATTTCTGAATCGGCGGGTTCGGGTCGCCGATCGACAAGGGAGGTGAGCGGTCTTCTTCCGCTCACCTCGCCATTCCTGGATCAGTTCGCGCCGACGTATTCGGCCATGTTGTCGGGCGTCACAAGTTCGAACGGGATGCGGACGAAGCGCGGGACCGACTCGCCACGTGAAAGGGCTATCGCGGTCTGGATCGAGCCAGCGCCTTGAGCCGCGGCGTTCTGGAACACGGTGACATCAAGTTCCCCGGCCGCCATCGCCTGAAGCGCGTCGGGCGTTGCGTCGACACCGCCGATGAGCACGCTGTCCATGTCGACGCCTGCTGCTTTCAACGCGAGAATGGCACCGATGGCCATTTCATCGTTGTTGGCGATCACCGCATCAAATTCGTCACCCGTTGTCAGCCAGTTGGTCATGATGTCCTGGGCTTCGTTGCGGGACCAGTTGCCAACCTGGACGTCGATGATCTCGATGAAGTTGCACATGTCCATGCCGACGACGTCATGAACGTCCTTGGTGCGGGAAATCCCGGCGGGGTGGTGCAGTTGACCTTGCAGGACGTAGGCACGGGCACCCCCGTCGACCTTTCCGGCAGAACGCAACTGCTGGCAGATATAGAAGGTCTCAAGCGTTCCGGATTCCGTTTCATCCGATGCCACGACTGCCTGGTCATCAGGCAGCGTGTCGAAATTTCCGGGAATGCGGTTCGCAAAGACCAGCGGTATTCCTGCCGACGACGCGACATCGGTCATTGCCTGGGTTGCATCGCCGGTAATCGGTACCACAACGATCGCGTCGACACCTGTCGCGACGAAGTTGTTGATCTGGTCGAGCTGTCGTCCGAGGTCGCTCTGGCCATCCTCGACAAGCAGTTCGTGGCCATTCTCCGCGGCCCATTTGACGGCCGCGTTGCGCATGATCGTCAGCCAGTTGTCATTGAATTCCGACATCGCGTAACCGATGGTCTCGGCAGCGGCCGCTGTAGACATCAACGCGGTAACGCTGACGGCAATCAAGGTTTTTTTCATGGATTTCCTCCAAGGTTTAGTTCAAGGGTGTCCGGCTCACCCTCGTTTTCAAATTTCCGCCGGAATCCACGCTTCAGGCAGCCTTTGCCTGAACTCGCGAGGAGACGAATTCGAAAGAGCGCTTGAGTTCCGTAAACGGGTCTTCCATTGACTGCGTTACCGGCGAAAAGCACTCCCACGACATCGCGCCATCATAGCCAGAGGCGAACAGTGCCGCAAGTTGCGCGATATTTTCGAGCCGGTCACGCTCGTCGACGAGAACGCGATGCTCGTCTTCCATTTCGTCAAGTCGAAGCGTTGGGTCTGAGACACCCGAGACGTGAACTATTCCAGTGTAGGCCGGGTAGATCTGACCGCCGCCGGCAAGCGCATGGTGAAAGGTATCGTGGACCAGCCTGAAGCGGTTTTCGTTTTCGATTGAATTGATGGCCTCGACGAGTTCGGTCTTTGAACGAAGCGACGAACGTCGAAATCCCAGAGGTTCGACAAGGGCGACCATGCCTGCGTCCTGCAGCAATGGAAGAATGGCCTCCAACGCGTTCCGCAGGTTCGCCTGCCTCTCGTCATCACCCTGCTGCGTACCGTCGTTTCGGGGAATGAGGCTGACCGTTTCGGCTCCCGCGGCCGACGCCGTCGAAATCAGCGACCGTACTGCATGACTCCGCTCTTCGTCCCAGCTGTTGAACGCATAGACCTCGCTCAAACCGAGAAGCCGCACTCCCGCGTCCTTGGCAATCCTGCCCGCTTTCCCAGGACTAAAGCCGTCGAACAACGGACGGGCGATGTTGTTGCGTACTTCGACTCCGATGCAGCCGAGTCTCGCCGCCAGATCAAGGAAGTCCTTGTAGTGCAAACCGGGCACTGTCACGTGGTTGAGGGCAAACTTCAAACGTTTCACTCTTTCGCAACTTCTCGATTGCCAGCGAACTCGTCGCCGAACCGGGGAATCATAATACAATGCATGGCAAGGGAACCCGGTCAAGTGTCCGGTGAATTGCTGAGGCGTGCGTGCGCGGACGAAAGCTCTGCGTGCGCTGAGGTCATTCGCAGCCTTCGTCTGTGCAGGCGCCAGGATCGGCGGCAGGGAGGTGACGTGTTCTCGGCGCCCTCCCAATCCTATCGGCGCCGCCCGCCGGACACGTCCGTCGGATTCCTCAATCTCCTTCCGACACCAGGAGGTAGCCCCGGTTCTCGACCGTGTCGAAGGTCCGCATCGCCGCGATCAGGTCCCTGGCTTCGACCCACACCCACGGCGCCCGGTTGGGGTTGACATCCATGATCAGGAAGGAATCGCTGCTTTTGTCATATGCCCCGAGCGGTGAGATGTGACCGCCGCCTTCCTGCCCGAGGCTTCCGCGCGCATAGTTGACCAGCACGAAATCGCCCCCGGCGGCAAGGTTTGCGGCGAGTTCGCTCCTGATCGCCGCCGGATCCGCGTGCTCGTCCACGACCCGGGTTACGACCTCGAGGCCGTGGCTGCCCAGGACCTGTGCAAGTTGGCGCAATTGCAGGCCGAAATCGCTCCTGTGATCGCCGTCGATAAGGATGGGTTTGCCGAGGACCTCGAGCCGCGTCTTGGTCCGCTCGGTGAGGACGTTGTTGGGCGTGTATTTCCCGTAGAACGGGTTGGCGCCTTCCGGGAGGTAGACCAGTTCGTTCCGGGCAATCGATTGCCGGTCCTGCGGCAGCCCGTCTTTCCTGCCGAGACGCAGCGCGTTCAGGACGATGGCCGAAGAGACCGGGCCGCAGAAAATGGCGTTGTCCTGGCTGATGAAGTGATTGCTGAGCGGGAAGAAGTCCGCCTTGTGCGACGAGCGGGAAAGGCGCTCCGCGCTTTCCCCTGACGCCCACTCCACGAGTGCCGTAGAATCCGGGTCGGCGGATTGGGTTGCCCGGCTTTCAGCCGGAAAGACGGCAAGGCCGCATAACAGCGGCAGGATCAGGACTGATGCGCCGGATTTCATCTTCCGACCCGCCCGGTTCGATTGCCTTGCCCGCCTCGTGAACGGCGTGAAACGACTGGTGGTATTGCGCTCCGGAGCCGTAGGCGGATGAAGCGGCGCCTGTCGCGCCATAGTGACACCTCCTCCACAGGATCCCGCGATCGCCGGCGAACCCGGTTACGTGAACATTTCCGCTGACCGGTTGCCGAATACACCGGCCGGATGCCATGCACGACGTGGCCGCGAATCTCGTACCAAATCCGCCAGCCGCGCCGCAACCGGCATGACCCGTCAGGCATCAACCGCGCCGGATCATGTTACCGCCGCCGATTCTGCGGTCGCACGCCAGCCGGATTGGTGGAGCCGAGGAGGATCGAACTCCCGACCTTCGCATTGCGAACGCGACGCTCTCCCATCTGAGCTACGGCCCCGTGATGCTATTGCTTCCCTCATCCAACGTAACCGACACAATCCTGCCTATCAAGCACGTCATGACGGGTCAGTTGCTGTCTTCGCCCGGGCTGGGCACATCGGCGATCTCTTCGATGTCAACGGTATCATCGTCGTCGTCGATGTCAGGGATATCCTCATCGATTTCTGAACCGGCGTCCGTGTCATCGAGCGTATCGACACTGTCGGTCAGCTCCTCTGACGTCACATCGGAAAGCCTTGAGGAATCCTCCTTGTCGGCCATCGAGGTTTGCGGCCGTTCTCCGGCGAATTCGGACAATTTGTATTCGGTACCCGTATAAGGACTGACGATCGGGTCACGACCGAGATCATAGAACCGTTTTCCTGTTTCCGGGCAGACCCTCTTTGTCCCCCAACTTTCTTTCGGCATACAGCTTGTCTCCTGGAAGATTGTACGCAGCCGGCGCCTCCTGCCACAGCGTGGCAATCGAGTCAAAGACTTCAAGCCTGGCACCGTACGGTTGCCCAATTCATTGCAACGATCCCGTTCCGTTCAACCGGGATGCCTCGCCGCCGCTTCCACGAACGGACACGTCGTTTGCGTCCGGCAGCGGGAATCCCGCGGTTCCGGACTTGGCCTTGACAAAGCCGGGATTGTTTCGTCGATGCCGCGTTAATGCTGGAAAAGATCGTTTTCGAGAGCGCGCCTCCGATCAATCTGGAAGTCTTGAGTTCAAGAGCTTCCCGGAACATCACGTTGCGTGTTCAACTCAGGAAGAAGGACACGATCCGGGTGCGCGTCCCGCGCAATACCTCGCATGACGACATACTTGCGATTGTCCGGACGAATGAATCCTGGATCCGGGAACAACTGGAAAAGCTCCCTCCGTTGGTGGTGCCGACTCACGGAGAATCGATCCACTACCAGGGAAACAGGTACCGGATCGTTCCTGGTTCCGTTCCCGGAGTGCGGTTTGACGGGAAGGTACTCGAGGTTGGCTGCGAAGCCGGTAATGTCCCCGGTGAGATCAGGCAGTTTCTGATCGGGGAAGCAGCCGGATACATGAAACCCGTCGTCCGCAGCTGTGCAAGAGAATTGGGACGGGAGGTGCGTGAGGTCAGGTTCAGGGATCCGGTTTCGATTTGGGGTTCGTGTTCACGGGCCGGGCGGGTGACACTTTCCTGGCGCCTTGCGATGGCGCCGACTTACGTTCAGAGGGCTGTCGCCATTCATGAAGCCTGCCACCTTGCGGAATTGAATCACAGCAGGAGATTCTACAGCCTGCTGGGGAAATTCTGTCCCGGACACCGCGCCGCAGATCGTTGGGATTCCGACTTCGGCCGGATCCTGCAGCGATACGACTTCGGCAACAGATAGGTCTCGGGCGTTCCGATTGCGGACCCAATGTCGGGATTACGCGTGGATCGCCCCCGGTCCGCAGGCAAGCGCTGCTTCCCGGACCGCTTCCGAACATGTCGGATGGGCATGGCATGTCAGGGCCAGATCTTCGGCCGAAGCGCCAAACTCCATGGCAACACAGACCTCGTGAATGAGTTCACCGGCGGATGGTCCAAGCACATGGCACCCCAGGATCCTGTCGCTTTCGGCGTCGGCAATGAGCTTGACGAAGCCTTCCCCCATGAACATCGACTTCGCCCGTGCGTTACCCATGAACGGAAATGTCCCGACCCGATAGGCCGTGCCTTCATCATTCAACTGGTCTTCGGTTTTCCCCACGAATGCCACTTCGGGCGCAGTATAGATGACACCGGGTATGACATCGTAGTTGACATGGCCGGCCTTCCCAGCAATCGAGTCAGCGACCGCCATCCCCTCGTCCTCGGCCTTGTGTGCGAGCATTGGTCCCGCGATGACGTCTCCTATGGCAAACACGCCTTCGATCGAGGTCCGCCATTTCGCGTCTGTGACGATTTGCCCGTGGTCATTCAGTTGTCCCCCGTTTTCCGTGAATCCCAGGCCGTCAGTGAATGGCTTCCGTCCCGTCGCCACCAGTACGACCTCGGCATCAAGCTCCTTTTCGGACGATGATTTCCTCAGGACATAGGTCAGGGTCGAATATGCCCCCGAATCCTTCACGCCGGTAACCTCGGCGCCGAGAACAAACTTCAGGCCCTGTTTCGAAAGTGCGCGGCGAAATGCCTTGCAGATGTCCTTGTCGAGCCCTGGTGTGATCTCGTCCAGGTATTCGACGACCGTGACGTTGCTGCCAAGGCGGGCATAAACCGATCCCAATTCCAGGCCGATGACGCCGGCACCTATGACGGCCATCCGTTCGGGGACCGCCTCGAGAGCGAGCGCACCGGTCGACGTGACAATCCGTTTCTCGTCGACAGGCAAGGCCTGGAGCGAAGACGGCTCGGAACCGGTCGCGACGACGATGTTCCTGGCAAGATAGGTCGTTTCGCCAACCGACACCTTTCCGTCGCCGGACAACCGGCCCCAACCCTTGATGTAGGTGACCTTGTTCTTCTTGAACAGGAACTCGATGCCGGCGGTGTTCTGCGAGATGGTGTTGTCCTTGTATGTCATCATCTGAGCCAGGTCGACCGACGGCGGATCGCCCATGAGGCCCATCGTGCGAAAGTTGCTCCGTGACTCGTGGTAGAGGTGCGATGCGTGCAGCAATGCCTTGGAGGGAATGCAGCCGACATTGAGACACGTGCCTCCGAGCGCGCCCCTTCCTTCGATACAGGCCGTCGCAAGCCCCAATTGGGCGCAGCGTATGGCGCACACGTATCCCCCCGGGCCGCCGCCGATTACGATGACGTCAAATTCGTTCTCCGACATTGTTCTTCCTTTTGCAGATTACCGGATTTGGCAGCCACGGCCGGCAACGGATCACCGCCGTGGATGAACGGAGCCAATCACATCCGATAACGGTGTCACGTGCTCAACTCAATACACAGGTTCCGGCGCCGGGTAGCAAAAGTTCAACGGCCAGTCGCGAGGCTGGCACACCGGAATCCGGGAAAGCAGCGGTTACGTCCGGGCGTTCGGCGAGGCCGAGAGCGTTGAACAACGCGGTCAGTTTGCCCGAATAGGGTGTCGCGATCGAGATCTTGCGTATCCGAACGCCAAGGTCGGTCATTCCGCACGCAGGGTGGGCGCCCGTCGGCCATTCCATGATCATTGGTGCGGCGCCGCCGAGGCAAGGGGCGCCGTCATCCCTGACGGCGATCCGCCAGCGCAGGTTGTCGCGGGTCATGGAAAGTGGGCGTCCGACGTCGACCCCAACTGACCGTGCTCTCGCGCATGCCGCATCGAGCTCATCGGTCGAGGCGACCCAGGCGAGCGGGAACGGCGATGCGGCCAGCCTCTCTGCCACGGACCTGTCGTCAAGTCCGAACCACCTTGGCCTTTTCGGTGCTGCCACCTCCGGGTCTTTCGCGATCACTTCCAGGTAGGTGTCCAGTCCGGTCGCCGTCACCAGGTTATGTGTTGCCATTTGCAGGTGGCGGCCACCGGCAGGAATTTCGATGCCGCAGGTTTGTCGTATCCATCGGTTGCCGGATTCGAGGGATTCGGCACCGATGACAATATGATCGAACCGGATCACCTGCGGTCGGGTGTACTCAGAGGTCCATCAGGAGCCGGCGCGGATCCTCGAGTATTTCCTTGACCCGCACCAGAAATGTAACGGCTCCCTTTCCGTCAACGATCCTGTGATCGTATGAAAGGGCCAGGTACATCATTGGGCGTGCCGTGATCTCCCCCTTGTACACGACCGGGCGCTCCTGGATCTTGTGCATGCCCAGGATTCCCGACTGGGGCGGGTTGAGGATCGGTGACGACATCAGCGATCCGTAAACGCCGCCGTTCGAGATCGTGAACGTGCCTCCCTGGAGATCTGCGATGGCCAACCGTCCTTCGCGCGCGCGCTCCCCCAGTTCGGCAAGCCGCACCTCGATCCCGGCAAAGTCAAGCGCGTCGGCGTTACGGATGACGGGAACGACCAGTCCAGCGGGCGTTCCGACTGCAATCCCCATGTTGACGTATTTCCTGAAAACCAGGTCCTCTCCGTCGATCTCGGCGTTGATCTCCGGGATTTCTTTCAGTGCGATGCAACAGGCCTTGGTGAAGAAGGACATGAACCCGAGTTTCACACCGTGCTTTTTCTGGAACAGGTCCTTGAATTCGGCGCGCATTTCCATGACGGATGTCATGTCGAGTTCGTTCCAGGTCGTGAGAATGGCAGCGGTATTCTGGGCGTCCTTGAGCCGACGGGCGATCGTCATGCGAAGCCGGGTCATGCGGACGCGTTCTTCGCGCGCGGCGTCTTCAACGATGGCGGGACTGCGGGGCAGGTCGGGTAATGGCGACTGGCCTGGAAGGATGGCGGCCATGTCGGCCTCCCCGGCGCTGGCAGCGCGATCGGGCTTCGGCGATTCGGAGTCCGGTCGTTTGTCGATGGCCGCCAGCACGTCGGGTTTCATGACGCGACCGTCACGTCCACTGCCCTGGACATCGGAACGGTCGATGCCGTGTTCTTCCATCAACCGCCTGGCGGAGGGCGCATCTTCGGCCGATTCCGGCTCGAGGGAGCTCCCGTCGTTCGGCGTGGATCTGATCTCGGCGATCCTGTCTCCGGGAGCAACCGTCGTGCCCGCCTCGGCGAGCACCCTGGACACGAATCCCGGCGCCGGAGCATTCACCTCGAGTGCGACCTTGTCTGTTTCGAGTTCGCACAGGGAATGGTCCGCGGACACCCGGTCGCCTTCCTGAACACTCCAGGCCGAAATGACCGCTTCCGTGACGCTTTCGCCCAACGCGGGAACCACGACGTCAATGGCTTCACCCGCCGCCTCCGGGTCTGACCGGAGGTCACCCCCAGGTTGCTCGCCTTTCGACTCCGTCGATTGCGCCGTCACTTCGGATGACCCGGCCTCCGAGACCGTTGCGAGCAGCGCGTTGACCTCAACGGATTCGCCGGCGGCAACCAGGATTTCCGAAATGACGCCTGTTGCCGGTGATGGAACCTCGACAGACACCTTGTCCGTTTCAAGTTCGCAAACGATCTCGTCGGTCTTGACCGCGTCTCCGGCCTGCTTGCTCCAGGACGCGAGCGTCGCTTCGGTGACGCTCTCGCCCAGGGCGGGTACGCGAATATCGGTCATCTCTGGAATCCATCAATGGTCAGCGCACGATCGACGAGCGCCTCTTGTTCGGTTTGGTGTTTTTTTGCAAGCCCTGTTGCCGGGGAAGCCGAGGCTCTTCGACCGACATATATCGGCCTGGTGTGATTTGCCCCGCAACGCGTGAGTATCCATTCGAGGTTGGGCTCAATGAAATTCCAGGCCCCCTGATTCTTGGGCTCTTCCTGACACCAGGCGAAGTCTGCCTTCTTGAAACGCGCGAGTTCGCTGGTGAGAGACATGGCCGGGACGGGATAGAGCTGTTCGATCCGCATGATGTAGATATCACTGATTCCCCGTGCGTCACGCTCCGCCAGCAAGTCGAAATAAACCTTCCCCGAGCAGAGAACGCAGCGTCGAATCCTGCTGTCCGCGACCAGTTTCGTTTCCGAATGCCCCTTCTCCGCATCGTCCCAAAGCACCCTGTGAAAGCTCGACCCCGTCGAAAAATCCTCGATTGCGGACACGGCCATCCGATGGCGCAACAGAGACTTGGGAGTCATGATGACAAGGGGTTTTCGGAAGTTCCTGTACATCTGGCGTCGAAGGATATGGAAGTAATTGGCCGGGGTCGTGCAGTTTGCGACGATCCAGTTGTCTTCCGCGCAAAGTTGCAGGAAACGTTCAAGCCTTGCAGAGGAATGTTCCGGCCCCTGACCTTCGAAACCGTGCGGCAGCAATATCACCAGTCCGGACATGCGCAGCCACTTGCTTTCGCCCGCACTGATGAACTGGTCGATCATGATTTGTGCGCCATTGGCGAAGTCGCCGAACTGGGCTTCCCAAATGGTCAACGCATTGGGTTCCGCGAGGGAATAGCCATATTCGTAGCCAAGAACCGCGTATTCCGAGAGCATGCTGTCTATGACTTCAAAATGTGCCTGCCCGTTTCTGATTTGGTTGAGGGGCAGAAATCGTTCTTCGGTGTCCTGGTCGATAATTCCCGAGTGTCTCTGGCTGAACGTTCCGCGCGTGCAATCCTGACCGGACAAGCGAACCGGGTGTCCCTCGATCAGCAATGATCCGAACGCAAGTGCTTCCGCCGAAGCCCAGTCGATCGCCTTTCCGGTTTTGATGCTCTCCCGCCTGCTCTTGAGAATCCTCCCAACCGTGCGATGAGGCCGGATACGCCCAGGTATTCTGGTCGCCGCCCTGCCGATCTCGGCGAGGACCCGAGCATCGACACCCGTGGTTCCGCGCTGGTACATGTCATCCTTCCTGTCGAGGTGAGACCAGCGCCCGTCGAGCCAGTCAGCTTTGTTAGGCAGGTATCCCCTGCTGGCTTCGAATTCCTGGTCAAGGTGTTCGCGGAACGTGGATTTCATGTCCTCGATTTCGCCGAGTGACATCAACCCGTCGCGAACAAGCCGGTCGGTGTAGAGCGACAGCGTCGTCTGGTGCTGTTTGATCCTCGAATACATGATCGGCTGGGTAAACATCGGTTCATCGCCTTCGTTATGGCCGAAACGCCGATAGCAGAAGATGTCGATGACCACGTCTTTTCCGAATTTCTGCCTGAACTCGGTCGCTACCCTGGCCGCATGAACGACCGCTTCCGGGTCGTCGCCGTTGACATGGAAAATCGGCGCTTCCACCATCAGGGCGATGTCCGTCGGGTAGGGAGACGAGCGTGAATTCCTCGGGGCGGTCGTGAAGCCGATCTGGTTGTTGACGACGATATGTATGGTTCCGCCGGTCTTGTGACCGCGCAGGCCGGACAGGCCAAAGCATTCTGCAACGACGCCCTGTCCGGCGAAGGCAGCATCACCGTGAAGCAGAATCGGCAGGACGGACTTCCGGGTCTCGTCGCGCAACTGTTCCTGCTTGGCCCGGACTTTCCCGAGTACAACCGGATTGACCGCCTCGAGGTGTGACGGGTTTGCCGTCAGGGACAGGTGGACGACGTTGTTGTCGAATTCCCTGTCCGACGAGGCGCCGAGGTGGTATTTGACATCTCCGGACCCGTCGACTTCGTTCGGTTTGAAATTACCCCCCTGAAACTCGTTGAAGATCGCCCTGAACGGCTTGCCCATGACATTTGCCAGGACGTTGAGCCTGCCTCGATGTGGCATGCCAATGACGATTTCCCGAACTCCCAGAGCGCCGCCGCGCTTGATGATCTGTTCCATCGCCGGAATCAGGGCTTCCCCGCCGTCGAGGCCGAATCGCTTGGTGCCGGTGTGTTTGACGTGGAGGAACTTCTCGAATTCTTCCGCCTGAACCAGCTTGTTGAGAATGGCCTTGCGCCCCCTCTTGGTGAAGGCGATTTCCTTTCCGTAGCCCTCGATACGTTCCTTGAGCCAGGCCGCTTCGACGGGATCGGAAATGTGCATGTATTGAAGCGCAAAGGTCCCGCAGTAGGTCCGTCGAACGATTCCCATGATCTCGCGCATGGTTGCCGTCTCGAGGCCAAGCACGTTGTCGAGGAAGATCGGCCGACCCATGTCGGAATCACCGAATCCGTAGGTTCCCGGGTCAAGTTCGTCGTGGCCGCCGGTGTCACGCATGCCAAGCGGATCAAGGTCTGCCGCCAGGTGTCCGCGAATGCGAAATGACCTGATCAGCATCAGCGCGCGAATCGAATCGAGCACGGCTTGCTGAACGTGGCTTTCATGTACTGCCGTTCCCGGGGTTCCGGGTGTTCGAAGTCGTATCTTCGTCCGGAGGTCTTCGGCCGATTCCTCGAGATTCCAGTTGAACGCCTCGGAAAACCTGGAATCGACCGAAGCCGGCCAGTCCTTGCGCGCCCAGGAAGGCCCGTCCGATTCCTGTCTCATGTCGGCAACATCGTCTCCGAGTGCAGCGAAGAGGCGGCTCCATTCGTCGTCGACGGAGTGCGGGTTGTTCGAATAACGGATGTAAAGCTGGCGGATGAATTCCGCGTTGTTCCTCTGAAGAAAGGACGAAGCGTGCAAATTCCCGTTACTGGCTTGATCCGTTGTGGGGGCTCCGTTCTTCATGATGTCCTCCGTGGTCTGCCAGGAAACCGACCGTTGGGCCTGCGACGGTTCAAACCGTGTTGAATCCGGCTTCCTCCGACCTCAAGCGCCCTTGATGGCTTCCAGTACCGCATCACCGAGACTCGCAGGACTTTCCGCGATAACGATCCCCGCGGCACTCATTGCGTCGATCTTTCCCTCTGCCGTGCCCTTGCCGCCCGAGACGATAGCGCCCGCATGTCCCATTCGGCGGCCGGGCGGTGCCGTTCGTCCGGCAATGAATCCGGCGACCGGTTTCGAACGGCCCTTGTCCTTTTCCGTTGCCAGGTACGCCGCCGCTTCCTCTTCGGCCGAACCGCCGATTTCTCCAATCATGATGATGGATTCGGTTTCATCATCATCAAGAAACATGTCCAGGACATCAATGAACTCGGTACCCTTGATCGGGTCTCCGCCAAGGCCGACGCAGGTGGACTGGCCGAGTCCGATCGCGGTCGTCTGACCGACGGCCTCATAGGTCAACGTGCCCGAACGGGAGACTACGCCGACAGATCCGCGACGGTGAATGTGGCCCGGCATGATACCGATCTTGCAATCCTCCGGCGTGATGACTCCCGGGCAGTTGGGACCGATCAGGCGCGTGGTGTTGTTATCGAGCACCCGTTTGACCCGGAGCATGTCCAGCACCGGAATACCTTCTGTAATGCAGACAATGAGCTCAATTCCGGCATCTATGGCTTCCAGGATTGCATCCGCGGCAAACGGGGGCGGGACGTAGACCGCGCTTGCATTCGCGCCCGTTGCCGCGCGCGCAGCCGCTACCGTGTCGAAAACCGGTAGCCCCAGGTGGGTCGAGCCGCCCTTTCCCGGGGTGACGCCACCGACGACCGCCGTACCGTATGCGATCGCCTGTTCGGAATGAAATGATCCGTGCCGACCGGTGAAGCCCTGGCAAATGACCCGGGTGCCCTTGTCCACAAGTATGGCCATGATTGGGTCCTTCCGCCTAGGCTCTGACTTCCGCGATGATCCGCTTGGCGGCATCCGCAAGGTCGTTTGCAGCCGTAATTCTAAGACCACTGCCCCCGAGGATCTGCCGTCCGATCTCGACATTGGTGCCTTCTAGTCGAACCACGAGCGGGACGTGCAGACCGACATCCCGAACCGCCGCAACAATGCCTTCGGCGATGACGTCGCACCGCATGATGCCGCCGAAGATATTGACGAGGATTCCCTTGACCTTCGGATCGGATGTAATGATCTTGAACGCTTCCTTGACCTGTTCCCGTGATGCACCGCCTCCTACGTCCAGGAAATTGGCGGGCTCGGAACCGTAGAGCTTGATGATGTCCATGGTTGCCATGGCGAGGCCGGCTCCGTTCACAAGACAGCCTATTTCCCCGTCCAGGGCAATGTAATTCAGCCCGAATTCCGACGCCGAGACTTCCCGTTCGTCCTCTTCGGCGAGATCCCTGAGTGCCAGGATGTCAGGCTGCCTGTACAGTGCGTTACCGTCGAAACCGATCTTTGCATCCAGGCACATGAGCCGGTCGTTTCCGTCGACCACAAGCGGGTTGATCTCGAGAAGTTCGCAGTCCTTCTCCATGAACAGCCGAAAAAGATTTCTGACGAGAGCCAGACAGTCCCGGACGGTTTCTCCGGACAGTCCCAGGCCGAAAGCGATTTTCCTGGCGTGAAAATCCGAAATGCCCGACGCGGGGTCGACGGTCACCGCGAGAATCCGTTCCGGCGTGGACGCCGCAACCTCCTCGATATCCATTCCGCCTTCGGTCGAGGCAACGATTGACAAACGCGACGTTCCGCGGTCGATCAGCAGCGCGAGGTAAAGTTCACGGCGAATGTCGCAGCCTTCTTCAAGATACACCCTCCCGACAGTCTTTCCTTCCGGACCGGTCTGGTGTGTAACGAGAGTTCGTCCGAGCATGTCTTCGGCGGCCCTGGCGGCCTCCTCCCGCGACCGGGTAATCCGGACGCCACCGAAGTCTTCCGAAGGGGCACTCCTGAACCTGCCCTTGCCCCGGCCTCCCGCATGGATCTGGGCCTTGACCACCCAGACCGGGCCCGAGAGTTTCCGCGCCGCGCCGCTGGCCTGGCCTGACGACGTAACTACGCGACCTTCTGCAACGGGGACGCCGAATTCGCGGAGAAGATCCTTCGCCTGATGTTCATGAATGTTCATAAGCGGTCAGCCCGGTTCAAATGCCTGAATGTTGGGGAGATGGGCGGCAGACAGCCGATCTTGAGCGGAAGGTGCGAATCGCTGCGATCCAGGGAAAGACACCATGGGTTTCGGCCTCGTTTCAAAACCCGTTTGCCGCGTACAAACCGACCGAGCTCATGCACCGTGCTGATGACCCGACGTCAACCGCCGCCGAGATCCTGATCGATCGCCCGGCATGCCGTGACCAGGCTCCTGACAGCTTCGACCGAATGGTCGAACATGGCCTGTTCTTCTGGGTTGAGCTGGATTTCGACGATTCTCTCGATGCCCCCTTCACCGATGACTGCAGGTACGCCTACGTAAAGATCGTCGACACCGTAAGCACCCCGGATGCGCGCGGCGCATGGAAGGACCCGTTTCTTGTCGAACAAGTACGATTCAGTCATCGCAATTGCCGATGTCGCCGGTGCAACGAAGGCCGACATGGTTTTCATCAGCCCGACAATCTCGGCCCCCCCGTCGCGCGTGCGCTGAACGATTTCGCCGATGCGTTCCGATGTCGTCCACCCCATCTCGACCAGATCCGGAAGCGGGATTCCGGCGACGGTGGAATACCTGACAAGCGGTACCATCGTATCTCCGTGACCGCCGAGGACGAATGCCGTGACATCCTGGACAGAAACGTTAAATTCCTGCGCCAGAAAGTACCGGAACCGGGCACTGTCGAGCACCCCCGCCATGCCGCAGACCTGTTCCGAGGGAATCCCTGAATACTGCTGCAGGGCCCATACCATGGCATCCAGCGGATTTGTAATGCAGATCACGAATGCGTTCGGTGCAAATTCCCGGATGCCTTCTCCCACGGATTTCATCACCTTGAGGTTGATTCCGAGCAGGTCATCCCGACTCATTCCCGGCTTTCTCGGAATTCCCGCGGTCACGATACAGACATCCGCCCCGGTTATGTCCGAATAGCTGCCTGTCCCTGGAGAGCGGCGTTGAAACCGTCGATCGGGCCGCTTTCGGCAATGTCGAGGGCCTTGCCCTGCGGAATACCGTCGACAATGTCGAATAGAACAACATCGCCGAGTTCTCTCTGGCTTGCCATGTGCGCCAGTGTTCCGCCTATCTGGCCTGCCCCGATCATCGCGATCCTGCGTCGTGCCATTTCCGTCCCTTTTGCTTGTCGCGTTGTACTCGATGATGTTGGGTACCTTCATTGGCCGAAAAGGGCAAGCAAGGTGGAACCCGGGACAGGCGGTCGATGCGTGCGGATCACGGTTGCCTGATCCGGGCCGCCGTCTGGAGCGTCAAGGCATCGATGTTCGACCGGCCGATTGACATTGACGGTGAACGAATCGATTTTTCCGGACGTGCTGGCGGACATGAACGGCGGCCGGAATGCCGAGATCAGCCCGCGCGCCGACCGGGGCGGAACGGACTTGCGGCGGGGAAAGGCGGGGAGGAAATGGGAAAATCTGGACATGGGCGATTTTTCGAAGATTTTCGGCAGGGCGAGACGATAGTGCACGCCGTACCGAGGACCGTTTCCGGCGGAGAGAGGGCGCTTTATCACGCACTCTATCCGTCGCGTTTTGCGGTGCATTCCTCGGACGAATTTGCCCGCGCCTGTGGTCTCTCCGCATCCCCGTTTGACGAACTCGTTTGTTTTCACGTCGTGTTTGGTCGCTCGGTACCGGAGATTTCCCTGAATGCTGTTGCCAATCTCGGTTACGCGGAATGTCGATTCCTGCGCCCTGTATTCCCTGGGGACACCCTGAAATCTTCATCGGAAGTCATCGGGTTGAAACAGAATTCGTCGGGGAAGACCGGCATTGTCTGGGTCAGGACGCGCGGCGTGAACCAGCACGAAGAAACTGTCGTCGAGTTCGTTCGTTGGGTGATGGTCCGCAAGCGAGATCAAGGGTCGCCGCCTCCCGGCGCATCGGTTCCCGTGCTGGCGGCCTGCGTCAGTCCGTCCGAACTGCCGGTGCCCGACGGGTTGGACTTCCGGAATTATGACTTTGCCCTCGCGGGCGAACCCTATCGCCTGGGTGACTACAAACCGGGCGAAACGATCGATCATGTTGATCGGATCACGATTGAAGAGGCCGACCACATGACGGCGACCCGCCTTTGGCAGAACACCGCCCGGGTCCACTTCGATTCGACGCTTCGGGAAGACGGCAGGCGCCTGATTTACGGCGGGCATGTCATCAGCCTTGCCCGCAGCCTTTCGTTCAACGGACTTGCCAATGCGCAGTTCATTGCAGCCGTTAACTCCGGATCGCATGTTCATCCATGCTTCGCGGGCGATACGGTTCGGGCATGGAGCCACGTCCTGGACATCGCTCAAACACCTGCCCCCGGGGTCGGGGCGCTGAGGCTTCGACTCGTCGCGGCGACAGCCGATACGGAGGGGATGGATCTCAGGGATGAATCCGGCCAGTATCGCCCCGGTATTATCCTCGACTTCGACTATTGGGCATTGGTTCCCACCTGACTGACGAGACGGGATACCTGGTTCGGAAAAGGTCCACCGCAGGACGCCAGTCTGAGCCGGAAACAAATGCAGGTCCGCGAGACCGGGCGTCTGGACTGAACGCGTCAGGACAAGGTCCGTGTCCGGTTCCAGGGATCCCGGTCGGCATTGAGCCGTGATGGAATCCCGGCGGTTCCGGACGGGCAGGGTCGCCGGACGGGAAGCAACTCCGCACATGCCAGCCGCAATTCCTGTACGGTGGCCCGAAAAGTGATCGTGTTTTTTCGGTTTCGCTCGGGAAGTTCTTCGCTATTTTGGGAAGCGTGCCGGATCGGAGATTCCGGACACGGAGAGGACCCGAATGAAAAGACCTGACCGGAATGCTCGGCCATTGTCTCCACACTTGACCATTTACCGGCACCAGATCAATTCGGTCACATCGATCTTCCACCGGATTACGGGAGTCGGGCTCGTTCCCGGAGCTGTACTCGTCATCTGGTGGTTGCTGGCCGCGTCGACCAGCGACGAGTATTTCGAATTTGCCAACCGTGTCATGTTGTCTTGGCCTGGCCGGCTCGTTCTTGTCGGTTCGTTGTGGGCGCTGTGTTATCATCTGTGTACCGGAATCCGGCATCTGATTTGGGATACAGGTGCCGGATACGCCATTCCGGTGATCAACCTGTCGGGATGGGTGGTTGTGGCCTCGTCATTGATCCTGACCGCGTTGGTCCTCGCCGCCGCGGTCCTTTGAATTGGGGAGCTGGCAATGAGCTACAGGACGGACAGGCAGCGCGCTTTCGGGCTTGGCGCTTCGGGAGAAGGCGTGCATCATTGGTGGCAGCAGCGGGTATCGTCGATCGCGCTGATCCCGCTGGTTATCCTTTTTTTCTGGACGCTTGTTCCCCTGATCGGTGGCCCGAGGGACGAAATCGTGGCCGCCTTCGGCAATCCGTTCAATGCGCTCGTTGCGGTCTTGTGCATGATGGCTGTCTTTTGGCACCTCAAGCAGGGACTTCAGGTCGTGATCGAGGACTATGTTCACCACCAGCTGGCACTTGCTGCGCTGTCGATCATTTCCGAACTGTTTTGCTGGCTTTTTGGTGTAATCGGGGTTTTTTCGGTGGCAAGAATGGCCTTTGGCGGGTGAATCGGACGATCGGGGACAGTTGCCTTGGCCGAGTATGAATGCACAGAGCACGCCTACGATGTCGTTGTGGTCGGGGCTGGAGGATCCGGATTGCGGGCCACCCTCGGGATGGCGGAACAAGGTCTGCGAACGGCGTGCGTGACAAAGGTCTTTCCGACGCGATCCCACACCGTTGCCGCACAGGGCGGCATCGCGGCTTCGCTGGCGAACATGGGTCCCGATCATTGGCAGTGGCACATGTACGACACGGTCAAGGGATCGGACTGGCTCGGCGATGTCGATGCAATGGAATACCTGGCCCGGGAAGCGCCCGCCGCGGTTTACGAGCTTGAGCATTACGGGGTTCCGTTTTCACGAACCGAGGACGGAAAAATTTACCAGCGTCCCTTCGGTGGTCACACCACGGAGTTCGGGGAAGGGCCGCCGGTGCAAAGAACCTGTGCGGCGGCCGACCGTACGGGTCACGCGATTCTCCACACGCTTTACGGGCAGTCGCTCAAGCACAACGCGGAGTTCTTCATCGAGTATTTCGCCGTTGACCTGATTGTTTCCGGGGACGGGTCCTGCCAGGGAATCCTCGCCTGGAAGCTCGATGACGGCACGATGCACCTGTTCAACGCCAAGATCGTCGTCCTTGCGACGGGCGGATACGGCCGGGCTTATTTTTCGGCCACCTCTGCACATACATGTACCGGCGACGGAAACGGCATGATTGCCCGTCAGGGCCTCCCGCTTCAGGACATGGAGTTCGTGCAGTTTCATCCGACAGGAATATACGGTGCCGGCGTTCTGATTACGGAAGGCGCACGCGGGGAGGGAGGCTACCTGACCAATTCCGAGGGCGAACGGTTCATGGAACGGTACGCGCCGACCTACAAGGACCTGGCCTCGAGAGACGTCGTTTCCAGGTGCATGACACTGGAAATTCGCGAAGGAAGAGGAGTCGGAAAGAACGCCGACCATCTGCATCTTCACCTCGATCATTTGCCCCCTGAAGCGTTGGCCGAGCGGCTGCCGGGGATTTCCGAGAGTGCCAGGATCTTTGCGGGCGTCGATGTGACCCGGGACCCGATTCCGGTGCTGCCGACCGTTCACTACAACATGGGGGGGATACCGACGAATTACTGGGGCGAAGTGCTCGACCCGGTCCCCGACGACCATGACCGGGTCTATCCGGGTCTGATGGCGGTTGGCGAGGCCGGATGCGCCAGCGTCCACGGCGCTAACAGGCTCGGATCCAATTCGCTGATTGATCTTGTCGTATTCGGACGGGCTGCAGCCGTGCGCGCTGCTGACGTCATCGAGCGCGACGCACCAGATCGAGCCATGGACGGTGCGTCCATCGAGCGGGCGTTTAATCGGTTCGACGACTTGCGTTACGCTGACGGCGCTGTTCCCACGGCTGCGCTTCGCCTTGAGATGCAGAAAACGATGCAGGAGGACGCGGCTGTATTCCGGACAGACGAGACACTCGCCGCCGGATGCGCCAGGATGAAAGAGGTGGCATCAAGGCTTGACGACATCGGGGTTACCGACCGATCCCTCATCTGGAATTCAGACCTGATGGAGACCCTCGAACTCACCAACCTGCTGCCGAACGCGCTCGCGACGATTGTCAGTGCCGAGGCGCGGAAGGAGAGCCGCGGCGCCCACGCGCATGAGAACCATCCCGAACGCGACGACGTCAACTGGAGGAAGCATACGCTCGCCCGCATCGACGGAACCGGTGTTCGCCTCGATTACCGGAATGTTCATGTCGAACCACTCGTCGGAGAAAAAGACGGCGGTATCGAACAGTCGAAGATCGCACCGAAGGCCAGGGTGTACTGAACATGGAAAAAGCATTCGCCTCGGTCCTGTTGCTGGCTACCGGGCTGGCGGTCGCGGGTTGCGGGACCGAAGAACCCTTGAGCGTGGAGGAGGCAATGGTCGAATGTGCGGGCACGGCGAGACACGCGACAAGGCCTACGGCAACTGTCGCGGTGGGAGTCAATTCCGAGGGTGCCGTGAGCAGCGGATTCATCATCGGTGTTACCGACGACTTTCTGGCCGGCAGGGACCCGGAGGTTGTCTACCGGGATTGCGTCGTCAGGCGTTCCGGCAAAGAGCCGACCCGGCCATTCGAGGAATGAAATTTCCTGCCGGGAATTCGACCGCGGCGGGAAGTTCATTTACTTCGGCGGCGGTTCGTGGGAAGCCACATCGCGGTTCTGAGCCATTTGATCGACGCCAGGCTGGCCGAGCGGGAGATTGAGTCATGGTGGAATTCACACTGCCGCGGAATTCCAGGGTCAAGGTGGGCAAGACCTGGCCCGCACCGGACACGAACGGCCGGATTCGGAGGCTCAGGATCTACCGATGGGATCCGGATTCCGGGGAAAACCCCAGGATCGATACCTACAAGCTCGATGTCGACACTTGCGGACCGATGGTCCTTGATGCCTTGATCGCGATCAAGGATGGGATCGACCCCACGTTGACCTTTCGACGGTCCTGTCGGGAAGGGATTTGCGGGTCATGCGCGATGAACATCGACGGGGTCAATACGCTGGCCTGTACGTTCGGCCTCGATCAGGTAAAGGGAGACGTCAGGATCTACCCGTTGCCGCACATGCAGGTGATCAAGGACCTTGTGCCAGACCTCACGCACTTCTACGCCCAGCACGCGTCGGTCAAGCCGTGGCTGGAGACCCGGACCAGCGAACCTCGGCAGGAGTGGAAACAGTCCATTGACGACCGCCGGAAGCTGGACGGCCTGTACGAATGCGTCATGTGTGCCTGTTGCTCGACGAGTTGTCCGAGTTACTGGTGGAACAGCGATCGCTACCTGGGGCCGGCGGCACTTCTTCACGCATATCGATGGATAATCGACAGCAGGGACGAAAACACGGGCGCCCGGCTGGATGACCTTCAGGATCCGTTCCGGCTGTATCGGTGCCACACGATCATGAATTGCACGCGAACCTGTCCCAAATCGCTGAACCCGGCCAAGGCGATCGCGGAAATCAAGAAAAAACTGGTCGAGAGAAACATCTGAGGCCCGGGAATTCCGGAACGTGACTTTTGGAAATCTCGCCTCGATTTCCACTCCCGGCACACCTGGCGCCGACGAAGAGATTGTGACTTGGTTGCGGCATCGGCCCGCAATCCCGTTTCAGTGCCGGGTGATGTGATCGCGCTGCAAACCCGTGACCCGATGAAGCCTTCGGTCGCGCGCGCCCGCCAAACGGAACGAAGACAGCGGAGTGATCGGATCCTCTTGCAGGGTTCGCCAGCGTATCATCCTGTTTTCCCCCCACGAAACCTGGTGGCGAACCGCATGTGACCGCCGGCCACGGTGCCAGGACCGAAATCGATCAGGATCGTGTCAAGGGGCGTTCTTCGAGCGCGGATACGGATGAATCAGGCGGCCTTCGCGTGTTCGCGGTATTCGGGGAGGATTTTCGGCCTGGGATAGAGGATGTTCATCGGAACGGATCTTCCGTCGGACTGGACGAGACGGACATGCTTTCGCGTCATCAGCCGTGGCCTGACGACGCCGCACGAATGCGAAATGATTTGTACTTCCTTGATCAACTTCCTGCAGTAACTTGCGACCCTGACCGATTTTTCAGCGGGATTCAGGCCTTTCTGAAGCCTCGCATTGTGCGTCGTGATTCCTGTCGGGCAGGTGTTCTTGTTGCATTTGAGTGATTGAATGCATCCCAGCGCGAACATGAACCCGCGGGCAGACGTAACGAAGTCCGCCCCCGTGGCGAGCGCCCATCCAACTTCTGCGGGAGTGATCAGCTTGCCTGAGGCGATGACACGGATCCGTTCATTCAATCCGAATTTGTGCAAGGTGTCGGACAACATCGGAAGTGCTTCCTTCACAGGCAACCCGACATTGTCGATCAGCGGCATCGGAGCGGCACCGGTCCCGCCGTCTCCGCCATCGACAGTGATAAAGTCCGGTGCGCTCTCTATGCCGCGCTCGTGAATTTCAATGCACATTTCTTCCAGCCAATCGACGTCGCCAACGACCGATTTGAACCCTGCGGGTTTTCCCGAAACTTCCCGAATATGCCCGATCATGTCGAGAAGTTGGGAGACCGTCCTGATTTCCGGGTGCCGGTTGGGCGAAATCGAATCCTCACCTTCCTTGATTCCCCGGATCTTGGCGATTTCCGCCGTGACCTTCGCGCCGGGCAGAATGCCGCCCTTGCCAGGTTTCGCGCCCTGGCTGAGCTTCAATTCGAACATCCGAACCGATTCATGTGTCGCGACCTCCCTGAGCCTGTCATCGCTCAGGCTGCCGTCAGGATTGCGGACGCCGTACTTTGCGGTTCCGATCTGAAAAACGATATCGCATCCCCCCTCAAGGTGGTGAGGCGACAGGCCGCCTTCACCGGTATTGAGCCAGCAGCCGGCCTGCGCCGCGCCGCGCGACAGTGCCTTGACGGCTGGTGTGGACAGGGCGCCATAGCTCATCCCGGAGATGTTGAAGAAAGACGGTGCATCGTAGGGATTTCGACAATAAGGACCGATTTCCATCGAAACCATGTCGACGCCCTCTTCGGTCAAAGTTGGGAAAGCGCAATTGACGAAAATGACCGTACCGGTCGGCGTCAGGTTTTTCGTCGATCCGAAGGCCACTGTATTGTTGGATTCCCGCGCCGAACGATCGACCCATTCGCGTTCGGCGCGGTTGAACGGCATTTCTTCCCGATCCATGGCAAAAAAGTACTGGCGGAAAAATTCGCCGAGCATCGAAAAGATGTATCGAAATCTCCCGATGACAGGATAATTCCGCCTGACTGCGTCGCGGGTCTGAGAGATATCCATGATAAAAAGGCCGATCGTGATGGCGACGCCGAGGCCAATGCAAAATATGAACAACGCGGACATGAACTGCAGCCCGCCGGCCAGCAAACTGTCAATAAACATGGGAACCTTCCCCTGAGAGCTTGACCTAAAAGTGCGCGGCCCCGCGATATGTGGTATTCCGGGTCAGGTTTCAACGACAGACGAGGAGGTCCACATGTCCTGGAACAAGGCCGCGCAGGAGACGTATAAACGAAATGGCGAGCGCTTTGAAACCGATTTGACGGACAAGGAATGGGAACTGATCGAGGCGCTTCTTCCGCCGCCATCGCGGATGGGACGTCAGCGCACGACTGATCTGCGTGAGGTCATCAACGCGATCCAATACATGTTGGGAACCGGATGCCAGTGGCGTGCGATTCCGAAGTGTTTTCCGCCGTTTACGACGGTGCAGAACTATTTCTACGCCTGGCGGGACGACGGGACATTTGAGACCATGGTGGACGTGCTGCGCGGGCACGTCCGGGCGTTGGCGGGCCGCTCCGCGGACCCGACGGCGGCCGCGATCGACAGCCAGTCGGTGAAGACGACGGAGAGCGGCGGCCCTGCCGGCTACGACGCCGGCAAGAAGATCAAGGGCCGGAAACGTCACATTGCCGTCGACGTGGAGGGGACACCGATCACGATCGAGGTTCATGCGGCCGACGTGCAGGACCGGGACGGCGCCCCTGGGGTGATCGTCGGGATGCTGGAGAAGGCGCCCGAGGTGACGAAACTGTGGGCAGATGGTGGCTACCAGGGTCCGAAGCTTCTCTCGAAGTTGGAGGAACTTGGGCTTGGCGGTCTGCTTGAGACGCGCGGGCGCTCGTTGAAAAGCCGAAGGATATCAGTGGTTTCACTGTGCTGTACCGTCGCTGGGTTGTGGAGCGGACGTTCGCCTGGATGTCGCGATGCCGGCGTCTTGCGAAGGACTTCGAGCGGAGCCTGGCGAGTTCACTGGCATGGTGTCAGCTGGCGGCTTGCCGTTTCATGATGCGGCGGGTGGCACGTGAGGCATCCCATTGAAAAAAATGAAAAAAACTGAGGAATCGACTTATGATTCAAGCTCTGACTGATCCAGACCACGTACAGGACCACCACCTGGATGTGTAAGAGAACGTACCTGAATACTCAATGGCGCCGTCCTCGCTTCGGCGTGAACTCGGGTTTCAAGCAACATTTCGATCGCCGAACCGTGGTGTCAGCCGGTGACTTCGGGCAGGCCGCCGGGCTTGTGAAAGCCGTTTGTCTTGTTCCGGCAAGAAACGCATATTTGCGAAAAATCGGAAATCAGCGTCAGGCGTCGCAAGTCGTTGCGCTCACGATGATCCCGGGTGAGAAATCGACAGGAATTCGCTTGGTCTGGTTCTCTCAGGCGGCCGGGCGTTCGTCGTCAAGTTCGAACAATGCGACGATGTCGTTCATGATCAGGTTTATCTTGAAGTCCCTGGGTGAATAAACCCGCGCAACGCCTAGCCGCAACAGGGCATCCACGTGATCCTCGGGAATGATTCCTCCGACGACAACCGGAACGTGGTCGAGGCCGGCGGTTCTCATGCGCTCGATGATGTCCCTTACCAGGGGGATGTGGGATCCCGACAGGATCGACAGCCCGAGAACGTGCGCATTCTCTGAGCCAAGCCTTTCGACGATTTCGTCCGGCGCGAGGCGAATGCCGTCATAGGCAACATGGATTCCGCAATCGCGGGCCCGCGCGGCGATTTGCTCGGCGCCGTTCGAATGGCCGTCGAGGCCGGGTTTACCGATCACCATCTTGAGCCGCCGGCCCAGGCTGTCTGACACGGCATCGACCCGGGAACGGAGTTCATCCAGCCCCTCGACGTCGTTCGATGCGGACGCGCTGACGCCGGTTGGCCCGCGGAATTCGCCGAATACCGAACGCATGACGTCGCCCCATTCACCGGTCGTGACGCCGGCACGAGCGGCTTCGATCGACGGTGGCATGATGTTGACCCCCGACTCGGCTGCCTCGCGGAGGGAACGCATCGCGGCAGCATGTGCATTCGCATCCCGCGACCGTCGCCATGTGCCCAATCGTTCGATTTGGTCCGTCTCGGCAGAACCGTCAGGCACAAGAAAACTGTTTTCTCCTGCAGCGAGCGGACTTGCCTCGCCGTCGACATGAAGGTTGACGCCGACAACGGCGGTTTCGCCGTTTTCGATATTTGAGATTCGTTCCGAATGACTCTCGACCAGGCGATTCTTCATGTATTCGATCGCGGCAACCGCGCCGCCCATCGCCTCGATCTGCCCGAGTTCGGTCCTCGCTTCGGTTTTAAGCGCCTCGACCTTGCGTTCGACTGCGGGGTTTCCGTCGAAAAGGTCCTCGTATTCCAGGAGATCGGTTTCGTGAGCAAGAATCTGCTGCATGCGCAGGGACCATTGCTGGTCCCACGGGCGGGGAAGACCGAGTGCTTCATTCCACGCCGGCAATTGGACAGCCCTGGCCCTGGCCTTCTTCGACAGGGTAACCGCGAGCATTTCGAGGAGGATTCGATAGACGTTGTTTTCCGGTTGCTGTTCGGTCAGGCCAAGGGAGTTCACCTGCACGCCGTACCGGAATCGGCGGTATTTCGGGTCATCGACACCATACCGGTCTGAACAGATTTCGTCCCAGAGTTCGACGAAAGCCCGCATCTTGCACAACTCCGTGACGAACCGTACGCCGGCGTTGACGAAAAACGAAACCCTGCCAACGACCCCGGGAAATTCTGCCGCTGAAATCCCGGACTTCACGTCATCGAGAACGGCGATCGCCGCGGCAAGGGCGAACGCGATTTCCTGTTCAGGTTTCGCTCCGGCTTCCTGGAGATGGTACGAACAAATATTGATCGGGTTCCATTTCGGCATTTCCCTGAAGCAGTAGGTCGTCACGTCTCTGGTCAGGCCGAGGCTCGGCGATGGAGGAAAAATATAGGTGCCTCGTGAAAGGTACTCCTTGATGATGTCGTTCTGAACGGTTCCGGTCAGCCGCGAGATCGTTGCGCCCTGTTCCCGCGCCGCCTCGATGTAGAGCGCCAGGATCCACGGAGCCGTGGCGTTGATCGTCATCGAAGTGTTCATGTGCTCGAGCGGGATCCCGTCAAACAGTGCCCGCATGTCGCCAAGGTGACAAATCGGAACGCCGACCTTGCCGACTTCACCCCTGGCCAGAACATGGTCACTGTCAATTCCGGTCTGGGTCGGGAGGTCGAAAGCAACCGAAAGACCTGTCTGTCCCTTTGAGAGGTTGTCCCGGTACAACCTGTTGGAAGCGGCCGCGGTCGAATGGCCCGCATAGGTCCGAAAAAGCCAAGGCCTGTCCTTTGCACCAGAGCTCACCTGTCCTTTTCCGTCCTCGGTAGCCATGACCGGTTCGTGGTGGCGACTTTGAACTTCTAACACTCCGAATGGGCCATGCAACCGGAACCCGAACAGTGCTTGGCGCGGTTGGTTGTACGAGATTAGGTGAACCTCGACGGGATGTGCCAAACGGCATTGGATCGATACGCTGCAGGATGAGATCATCAGGGATTTGACAGGACAGTTCCGGAGGTACAGGATCGGCCCTGCTGATGAAGATCTCATACTCATTTTGTTGTCATAAAAACAACGTGGTATCGGATTATCTTCATCCGTCGTAACTCATGATCCCGAAATTTGAGGGGCAAAATACTCTGTTAATGCCGTCCTGAATCTGTCAATCAAATCCGGAACGGGGGACCTTGACGATGGCGCCTTCCGTGAAGACGAAAAGTCGGAGGACTCGCTCGATTGACAAATGCCGGTTTGACGTCCTTGGCGGAATCGACTGGCCCGAGGTCGGGGTTGCGGCTGGCGATCTGGAGTTCACGGAACCCGGACTTGGCGTAGATGGCATCGGAACCGTGAAGTCGCCACGTCGAAAGGCAAAACGGCGCTTTGATCCAGCAGGACCGGCAGGGGCCAGGTTCGAAATCTGCTTGATGAACTGGAGGGGGATGTTCCCCGAACAAACGCCTCGGCCGATGGACCGGGGATTTTGTGACTTCGGCACAATCGTGGAATATTCATCCGGTACTGGCGTCATCAGCCGGTCGATCACCGACTCCCAATACTGGTGCTCCCGTCCCTGCGGGCTGTTGCGCCGGTCTTCCGGGGTCGTGTAAGGCCACCCGGTCGGCCAAAAGAGCGGATACGCTGCCGGTACGATGACGGCGTTGGTCCGGCGATAAAGCGGTCGGCCATCAGTCCTTCAAGCGTTTACGTCAATCGACGTTTCCGCAGCGGGTCTTGAGGGCGGTTCAAGCCATCCGGAGCTCTTGTGCCGCGGTTACGAGCGCATCATTGCGGCGTTGGGCTGACGGGTCGCCGAAAGGCGTAGACGGGCGGGAAAAGCGGTTTAAGACCGCTGATTGCAAGCTGGTTTCCGATTGGTTTCAGACAGTTCGGGCTCGTTCGCATGTAATCCGGGCTTCACCCAATCAACGGGCGCACCCAACTTTGAAGGAGCTTTCCGGACAATTGCGGCGTTTCGACCGAAAATCACGATGATTGCAGGTCGCAACAGTTGACGTGTCATGCGGACTTAGAAAGCACCATTCAGCTAAGGCGACGAAAGCCATGCTACCCGGTCGTCGTCAGCCTGAGGCCAACTGCACCCACCAGGATCAACGCGATAAAGCCGTAGTGATAGATGGCGAGCCGATCTCCGAAAACAAGCATGCCCAGGGCGGTCGCGCCGACAATTCCGATGCCGGCCCAAATCGAATATACGATGCCCACGGGTAAATCTCGCAGAGCGGGTGCAAGCGCCCAGAAACAAAGGGAATAGCAGACAATTGAAAGCGAGCCCCATTGCCATTTCGAGAAACCATCCGACAACTTGAGAAGAAACGTCCCCGTGATTTCAAGGCCAATCGCGACGGTTAAGTACAACCAGGCGTTCATTCAGTATCTCCAAAGTTTGTGCAATCCCGTTTCCAGCCTGAGGTTCAATACCGGCCATTTCCAAACCTAGCGTGGCTCCCGTGTAGAGGAATCTGGTGGATGTCGGGAATTGTTGGCTCCTTGCTCCCGAAGTCCCGCGCCGGAAACGACTGTAATTCGATCGGAGCCGGTACGTAATCCGGCTTTCCGCCCAGGGCAAGGCCCGTGGAGGTGTAGGCGCCGTCGATCAACTGGAGTGGGGCGGTGCTTGACAATAGGTCGGTCAACCGCGCGACGTATCCCCCCATAAGAGTTAACTTGTCTGACATCACTTGGCGCTCAGCTATTGTGCTGCATCAGTGGTTTCAAGGAGCGGCGCGACATGAACGAAGACTGGGACTTGCTGTTGGGGTTTCTCCCGCCCGGTTGGGAGGCGTTGGCGGCGGAGTCGGGCGCACTGAAAGGATTGCGGAAGGACAAGTCGCCGGAAAATCTTCTCCGCGTACTCCTGCTTCATCTTGGTTGCGGACCCTCCTTGCGTGAAACCGCTGTCCGGGCCCGGCGCGCCGGCCTTGCGGACCTGACGTCGGTGGTGTTGATGAAACGCCGCGCCAAGGCCGGTCCGTGGCTTCACAGCCGCTGACACGCTGTTCGAGGAGCGGGGTGGTGCGCTGTCCGGTTCCCCGGAAGGCGGGTTTGAGGTCCGCCTGGTGGATGCGACGACGGTGAAGGGGCCGGGAAAGACGGGTTCGCTGTGGCGGCTGCACTACAGCGTGCGCCTGCCCTCCCTTGTCTGCGACCATTTCCGCTTGACGGAGACCGAGGGTCCGGGGACCGGCGAGTCGTTTCGGCATTTCCCGGTCGCGCGTGGTGACTACCTGATCGGAGACCGCGGCTATTCGACCGCCACCGGCATCGAGCATGTCGTGCGCTCCGGCGGCCATGCCATGGTGCGTGTGAACACCGGGTCCATTCGCCTTGTCGGTTCGGACGGTGGGTGCTTCGACCTGCCTGGGGCTGTCGCCGGCCTGGACTGCCCCGGACGTGCAGGCGGGTGGGACGTGGCGGTCGACGGCAACGGGACCGCGGCTTCGGTCGCGGGACGGGTCTGCGCGGTGAGGAAATCCGACACGGCGATCAGGATTGCTCACAAGAAGCTGCGCCAGAAGGCATCCAGGAAAGGCACGACCCCCAAGCCGCAATCACTGGAGTTCGCCAAGTACGTGATCGTGTTCACGACCTTCCCCGAGGCCGGCTTCACGGCGGAGGCGGTTCTGGACTGGTACCGTTTGAGGAGGCAGGTGGAGTTGGTGTTCAAGCGTTTCAAGTCGGTCGCGCAACTGGGGCACCTTCCCAAGCACGACGGCGAGAGTTCACGGGCGTGGCTGTACGGAAAGCTGTTCGCAGCCTTGCTGACCGAGAAACTGATTGCCCACGCAAGCGCCGTTTCCCCCTGGGGGTACGAGCTCGCGGCCCGGCCGCACCAGCAGCAGGTGGCGTGAGTTCACATTCATGCTCAACCAGGTCCGTCGAACGATCGAGCCCGGCATTCCCTTGCGGGAGCTCGTGGCGGACTGGCCCGGGATATCCCGCGGTCTCTCGGAGCCGATGCGAAAACGCCGTCGGCAAATGGAAAGGTATTTCCCGATCGGAAAGCCACCAGAGAAACGAAAAACAAGTTAACGCTTATGGGGATCTGTCCCGGGAACAACGAGAGTGGACGACAACCTGACCAAACGGTGGTCCAGTCGACCCGAAGGGTGGCGTAAACACGGGATGATGCCACGGGCATGGCTGGGGTCGGCCTCAAGCGTGGCGGATGTCGCCGAAGGCAACGTCGCGAACTCCTTGCGGAGTGCCCGACGCTTGAGGCCGGACTAAGGAGAACCGGAAGTCCGGGTTTTCAAGGGGGACACTGGAATCGTGGCCCAAGGCGCGCGCGCCAGTGTTCTGACCGACCGGCCAGTCGTGCTTGCCGAGAAGAGCGCGCGGTCGGCAGGTGCGAATTCTGACTTCGACATGTATCCGGCTGTAGTGCGCACTGTCGTTCGACGCGGGCGGGGGCTTCTACGAGACACTGATCCACCAGTAGGTGACAAAGGGGACGGCATCTGGAGACCCGGAGACCGTGCTACGTCTCGGTGCTCGGCGGCCGCGAGATCGAGATACGAAAATACGGCCTGTCCTCGGATTCAACTGGCGGGACAAGGGAGGCTGTCATGTCTCTGGACGCGGCTCGTTTACACGCTTCGACGCTGTTGCAGAGCGTGTGCCCAACAGGTAGAGGCATGTTGTTCAGGTCGTGAAGAACAGGTAGACCGAATTCAAAGGCGAAGGACGTTGATGGAAAATCTTCGCTGAAAAATTTTGGGAGATCTGCCCTGATCGATGAAAACCTCCTCGCTGAATTAGGCGGAATAGACCGGTCGAGCGAAGTATTCGCAGCTGGCGATCGGGAATTCACGTTGCCGGGGCTTGTGGTCGATGATCACGGAGCAGTGGGACTGCCTTTGTCAAAGGTCCAGGCTTGCAACCTGATCGAGTTGTGTCGGCAGGCACCATACGGCAAGGGTACGCGGACGATTTTGGATACGGATGTGCGACGGGTCTGGGAGATGGATCCGGTGCGTTTCGAGTTGACGAACCCGGAGTGGAGTACACTGATCGAGTCCATACTTGAGGAAGCAAAACTGCGCCTGGGACTCGAGGCGTGCACTCTTTCGGCCCACTTGTACAAGTTGCTGCTTTACGAACAGGGGAGCTTTTTCCTGCCGCATCGCGACGGGGCAAGACTGGATTCAATGGTGGCCACACTGATCGTGGCCTTGCCGTCGGTGTACGAAGGCGGAGAACTGGTGGTTCGGCACGACGGCAAGGAGCACGAGATTGCGTTTCCCGGTGCCGCATCCGGGTTCGAATTGAGCTACGCGATCTTCTACGCAGACTGCCGCCACGAGGTCAGACCCTTGCGCAGCGGTCACCGCCTCTGTCTGGTTTACAATGTTACGCTTGAAAAATTGCATAAGGGAAAGCGACTATGCCCGCCGTCATACCGTACAATCTCGTTCAGGGTTGCGGAACTTCTCGGCTCGTGGCGGGAAAAGGGCGAAACCGAAAAACTTGTCGTGACGTTGGAGCACCGATATACGCGGGACGGAATCGCGATCGATAATCTCAAGGGCGCCGACCGCGGACGTGCCGACGTGATGTTCATGGCGGCTGAGCAGGCCGGTTGCTTCGCGCATCTTGCCCTGACTACCTTGTGGCAACATGGCGATGTCGATCATGATCACCGTGACTACTTCAACCCTGGACGATGGAGCTACCGATCCCGATCCCGAACTCGTGGCGATGGCGGGTCGGGCCGTGAGCATGAGATGGGAGAGATCTTTGACGTCCGACTGACTGCGAACCACTGGTCTGATCGACATGGCAATACCCGTAACTTCGGTGAGATCCCGGTGGAAGGCGATGAACTCGTCACGAGCAGAGCTCTCGACGACGGAGATCCAAGCGAGGAGGAATTCGAAGACTACACTGGCAATGCGGGCCTCACCTTGGAGCGTTGGTATCACAGGGCCGCCATTGTGATCTGGCCGAAGGATTCGCACTTCTCCGTTTTGTGCGGCGCTGGAACACGGGCTGCCGTTGGTGGCTTGGAAGCGATGGTGATGACGTCGGAACGCAGCCCCGGGGAACAGGGTGAGGCGACGCGGCGCGAAAGACTTCAGTTCGCCGGAGCCATCATCGACGGCTGGGAGACACCAGACCCCTCGTCCTTCTACGGCGACGACGAGTTTGATCAAGGCGTCTTTTCGATGCTGCTCTGCAAGCTGGATGATCCCGGGTTGATGCGACGCTTTCTGTCTGAGATCGTGCGAACCGACGGTAACGTCGAGATTCACCAGGAGTTTACGGAATTCTGTCGGCGTCACGGGTTGGGCTGCCTTGAAGATGAACTGATCCGGACGATCGACGGCGCGTCGGAAGCGACGCTGCTCAGGAATGCGCGGCTGTTACATCTGCTCTGCACGAATCCTGACCTCGGCGAGGGCGATGCCGAAGTCTGCATCCGGTTGTGCCGGAGTGCCGCGGATGCGCTCAAGTGGTTCGATGACCAGCCTCCGAGGAATGCCTGGGAACGTAGAGAGATCGACCGCTCTGCGTTGCTTGTCACGTTGGCGGAAGCGATGCTGGAAATCGGGGCGCAGCGCCCGTTGAGGCAAGTGATCGATCACGCGCTGGCAAGCCAAGGCACCTACGATCTGACCGATACACATCTGGAAGCCATTTTCGGACTTGAGCCGCGCCTTAAAGCGTTGTCGCCGACCGAAAATGCAATGGCGTTCTGGCTGTCCGCCTGCCGACGAGAACTGCAGGCGCGAACCGCGCAAGAACCTCAAGCGCCCGAAGATTTCCGGCGCAACGCCGAACTTTCTTGCAAATGTGCGGACTGCCGCGAATTAAGCCGTTTCCTGGCGGACCCGGTCGAACACGAGTGCCGCATGCCGCTAAATACGGAACGGCGCAAGCATCTGCATCGCATCATTGACGGCGATCAGTGCGACGTGACCCACGTCACCGAGCGTCGGGGTTCACCGTATACCCTGGTTTGCAAGAAAACCACGGCTTCTCACGAGAGGGCATGCCGGGAATTCGAGCGGGACAAGCGCAATCTTTCTAGGCTCGCGCAGGTTGAGAAAGGACTTGGCAAGAGTCCTACCGATCGCTCAAATCGGCACGTCGGCGCAAAGTGAACCTGTCGCTGATAGACGATCCGCAAGTGCTCGCTACGGTAGTGGATTTCTGGTTGGCCCGGGTCGACTCGCTCGGGTTTGTCGGTCTGCCCGGGTACGGGGCTCCCGAATTGATCCGGAACCGCCGGAGGATTCCTACGGCAACGGAGTTGCTGCGGCACCCGGCCTCGTGTTGGCAGCGTCCGTTTAACTTTTTTTCGGAAGGCCGGTACGACCGCCACTTCCTGCGGACCTCTCACTCGGAGAGAAAATGGCATGATCAAGGTTTTCGGGCACAAGGCCCCTGACACCGACGCGACAGGCTCGGCAATCATCTGGTCCTGGTACCTCAACGAGGTGAGGGGGCAGCATGCCGCCCCATTCGTTCAGGACGAGCCGAACGCGGAGGCAAAATTCGTCCTCGAGCGTTGGAACCTCGACTGTCCTGCCCTGCTCGGTGGAGTCAAGGCCGGCGATGATGTGGCAATTGTCGACACGAACAACCCGGCCGAACTGCCGGACGGAATCAATTCGGCGAATATCGTGGCTGTCATGGATCATCACTTGATTGCGGGAGGTCTGCAAACCAGCCAGCCGATCGAGTTTATCGTTCGGCCCGTGGCAGCGACGGCGACCGTGATTGCCGGAGTTATGGGAGACGCGCTCGGCGAAGCGCCAGGGTCGATCAAGGGCGTGATGCTGTCATGCATTATTTCCGATACTCTTGAGTTTCGAAGCCCCACGACGACGAACGAGGACAGGGAACTGGCCCTTCTTCTCGCAACTGAACTCGGCGTCGGGATTTCGGACCATGCCGCGGAGTTGTTTGCCGCCAAGTCGGACGTTTCCCACCTCTCCGCCAGCGAGTTGTTGCGCCTGGATTCGAAGATCTATGACACTCCCAAGGGAAAGTTCCGGATAACGTTGCTCGAGACAACCAGCCCGTCAGGAATACTGGAACGCAAGGACGAACTGATTGGAAGCATGGCCAGCGTTGCATCTGAGGACGGAGTCGAGGAAATCCTGGTCTTCGTGATCGATATTTTCGGTGAGGAAGCGACCCTTGTCATTCCAAACGACAGGGTTCGCTCGACCGTCGAGGCGGCTTTTGGCGTCACGTCCGAGAGTGACATGGTCGTCTTGCCAGGAGTCGTTTCGCGCAAGAAACAGATTGTACCTGCGCTACAAGGGTGAGAGCGGCCAGCAAACATCCTGGCCAAAACACCTTTCTGCCTTCAATTTGCCTGTTGCCTCTCGAAGGAATGAGTGATCAGGAGCCCAAATGGCGCCGTCAACCTTGAGCGGGGCCGCGGGTATCGATGACCAACCGGCACGGACAGTGGACCGGTGGAGCTCAACGAAAGGACATTGATATGTCGAAGTGGGATTTCGATGCGAACAGCCCAAAGAAACCGCTCTACGAAGTCGGGCAAATCCCTCCCCTCGGCCACGTGCCCGAAAAAATGCACGCATGGACAATCAGGCGCGAGCGTCACGGTGAACCCGTCGATGCCATGAAGGCCGAAGTTGTCAATGTCCCCAAACTCGACAGCCACGAGGTGCTGGTGATGGTGATGGCGGCGGGCGTCAACTACAACGGGGTCTGGGCGGGCCTGGGCGTCCCGGTTTCGCCGTTCGACATTCATGGAGCCGAGTATCACATCGCCGGATCGGATGCGTCCGGAATTGTCTGGGCCGTCGGGGACAGGGTCCGGCGCTGGAAAGTCGGGGACGAAGTCGTCATCCATTGCAACCAGGACGATGGCGACGACGAGGAATGCAACGGGGGAGACCCGATGTATTCGACCAGCCAGAGAATCTGGGGCTACGAGACGCCTGACGGATCATTTGCCCAGTTTACCAATGTCCAGGCGCAGCAGATCATGCAGCGACCTCGCCACCTCACCTGGGAGGAAAGCGCGTGCTATACGCTTACGCTCGCGACGGCGTACAGGATGCTCTTCGGTCATCGGCCGCATGTCCTGCGACCGGGTCAGAATGTCCTGGTCTGGGGGGCATCGGGCGGACTGGGCTCATACGCGATTCAGCTGATCAACACCGCCGGGGCCAATGCGATCGGAGTCATTTCCGACGAGAGCAAGCGTGAGTTCGTCCATTCCCTGGGCGCCAAAGGGGTGATCAACCGAACCGAGTTCAACTGTTGGGGGCAACTCCCGAAGGTCAATTCCGACGAATACCGTAAATGGTTCGCCGAAGTGCGAAAATTCGGCAAGGCGATCTGGAACATCACCGGCAAGGGAAACAATGTCGACATGGTGTTCGAACATCCGGGCGAAGCGACTTTCCCGGTTTCGACATTCGTGGTCAGACGCGGTGGCATGGTGGTCATTTGTGCGGGGACGACGGGTTATAATCTGACGATCGATGCACGATACCTCTGGATGCACCAGAAGAGGGTCCAGGGAAGTCATTTTGCCAATCTCATGCAGGCATCGCGTGCCAACAAGCTCATGCTGGACCGGCGTCTCGATCCGTGTATGTCTGAAGTCTATCCTTGGGGTCAGATTCCGGACGCGCATATGAAAATGATGCGGAATGAGCACAAACCCGGAAACATGGCCGTTCTCGTCAATGCTCCAACTACCGGCCTGAGGACGATCGAGGATGCACTTGAAGCGAGTTGGCCGAAGTGATCTCGGCGGCGCGACAGGCGAAATCTCGAGCAAAGGGGCCGATCTTGCCCGAACCACATCCGGATCAATGGTCGGAATTCGCAAATTCAGGTTGACAGGCACACCCCGGACTCGACCCGCGGTCGAAGTGTCCCGGGACGCGGTTACCGAGCGCCTTTGCGTCCTGCCGTCTCGATAGTTGACTGATCCGATGCCGGAAATTCGTGAGGCATTGCCGCAGTTTTCAGATGACCAGTCCGTGGCTTATCGGGCATTTGTCGAGATATTCTCGGATGCAGGCATTGACCTGGAAAAACGGCGGCAACGAACCAAACGGAGCCGAAAGAGCGCGCCGCAAGTCGTCGCCGTTCTGGGAAAGGCCGGGTCAGGAAAAACGTTTTTTCTGGCGGAACTTGTCAGGACCCTGGTTTCCGCAGGCGTCAAGGCGGTTTCCGAAAGCGAGGCCGCACCAAAATCCAATGACGGCCGAACCCTCGCCGTGCTCGCCCCGACCAACAAGGCGGCAAGCGTTCTCAGGAACCGCGGAGTTCCCGCAACGACCATACATAGGATCATGTACACGCCGGAGTACGATCCGGAGTATGACAAGATCGCAGCCTGGCTCGCGGGGAAGGAAAAGCGCCCGGCGACTGCACTGGTCAGCGATTCGATTCTTGAGCGCGTTCAGTCATTCTATCGGGTGAGCCCTTCGGTTCCCGCGGCCTTCGCGGCGGCCGGCATCAGTACCGCGGAATTCATCAAGGGGTGGGCACTTCGGGACGAGCCGCTGGATATCGGATTTGTTGACGAGGCCTCCATGCTGGATGTTCGGCAGTTGGACGACCTGAAAAGGATATTCTCGACGATCGTGCTGTTCGGCGACCCGGCACAACTGGCTCCGGTGAGCAATGAAAAATCCATGGTTTTCGAAAGTCCGGACCTGATGCGGACGTTCCTTCTCAGCCGAATCCATCGGCAGGAGAGCGACAATCCGATTCTTGACCTCGCGCATGACCTGCTTGACCCCAAGTCCGACTTTCCATCGTTCATTTCAAAGATCAGGCGCCTAAGCGCGCGCGATGACCGCGTTCGGTTCTCACGCCGGGTCGATTCGGAATTGATGGCGCGCTCGCCGGTCCTTTGCTGGAGGAATTCCAGCCGAATACGGCTCCTGGATGCGTTTCGGCGAGGTCACGACGCTCCGCAGGACGAATTGCTGCTGGGCGAGCCACTGATTTGTGACGGCCTGGAGATCTCGCGCAAGCACCGCAAGGAACGCCTTGATCTTGAAACGCGTGGCGTGATCAAGGGCGCCCAGGCGGTGTTCCTAGGCCGCTCGGCGCGACCCGGTTATTCAAGGCTCTACATGATGGGGGCGCCCGAGCCAGTCATCTCCTTGCCAACGATCATCAAGATCGAGGCCCCGAGAAAGATGGAGCCTTTCATGGAGTCTTCGGCGCGTATGGGCGGCGTGTTCCTGCACGGGGCGGCTTGTACCATCCACAAGTCGCAGGGGTCGCAGTGGCCGGCCGTGCAGATCTTCGGCCCCGACCTGACCGCGGCGTCAAGATCCGGCATGATTGAGGCCGAGTTGCCGCTCTGGAAACGTCTCGCCTATGTCGCCGTCACCCGCGCGGAAAAAAGGCTTGTCTGGGTGCACAACGCTGTATTGGCAAAACCAGGTCGGCCTCTCGACACGTCGGACCTCGATATTCAGGCAAGTTTGGGTCTCGAGCCCCGGGGAGCCTGATCCCGGCCGTTCGATCCGCCATCCCTGTCGATGCTGTCACGGCCCGGAGCAGCGACGGACCGTCGAAAGGCGTCATCCTTCGTGCACCTAGAAAACCAGGTTCATCATCAGGAGCGATACGACGAGGAAGAGAATGGTCATGATGCCGCCGGTTCTCATGAAGTCCGCCACCCGGTAACCGGCCGGTCCCATGATCAGTGCATTGACCTGGTGGGTCGGGATCAGGAACGAGTTTGACGTGGAAATCGCGACGGTCATGGCAAAAATCGCCGGGTCACCGCCGGATGCCAGGGCTATGGAGACCGCCAGCGGGACAAGGAGTACGGTGGCGCCGACGTTTGACATGATCAATGTGAAGACGGTCGCCAGGGCGGCGATACCGGCCTGAAGCGACCAGATCGGCCATCCTTCCAGCAAGTTCAGTATCTGTTGCGCGATCCATTCCGCGGTTCCGGTGGTCTGGACTGCCTGGCCCAACGGAATCAGGCCGGCAAGCAGAAAGACCGTGTTCCAGCCCACGGAATGGTAGGCTTCGTCAACCGACAACACGCCTGTCACGATCATTCCCGCGGCTCCAGTCAGAAGGCACAGGGAAAGCCGAACGTCGGTGAACAGTATGAGAGAAATGGCGATGAGAAAAAAGAGAAGCGCCCAGCCAACCTTTTTGGGACGGACCTCGTCCTGCGGGAATTCCGAAGTCACGATGACAAAATCCGAGTTGTTCTTGAGGCGGGTCAACCTCGACCATTGGGTCTGGACGACCAGTGTGTCGCCAGCCTGAAAGGGAACCTTGCCGATCACCGTGGCCGGGTGGTCTTCGGTCTCGACGTAGCTCAGGGTTTCTTCAACCCGGTGGATTGCGAGCAGGTTCAGACCAAATGTCTTCCGAAACAGGAGGTCTCGAGCCGTCTTCCCGATCACCCGCGAATTTGGGGGAATGACGATTTCGGCGATGCCGGATTGTGCAGGCGAAAATTCCTCGTTAAAGACCTTGAGCCTGTTCTCGATCCTGAGATCATAGACGTCGGCGATCTCCTGGATGACCTTTCGGCGCCCGAGAATCGCCAGCCGGCAAGGAGCGACAATCGTGGTGTCGACGGGAGGCGCAAGCCATTTTTGCCCGTGGTGGTACGTGCCGATGATATAGAGGTGGTAGGCTTCCATCATGTCGGAGAGCGTCTGCCCGACCAGGAGATGACCTTCGGGAATGACCACTTCGAAGATGTCGGCTTTCAGTCCATAGAGCCGCTTCACATAGTCTTTCACCGATTGGGCCGTGGTCGCTTCGTCCTTCTTGGACTTTCCGGGCAGAACCCATCGGCCAAACAGCACGAAATAGAGTATCCCGGTCAGAACGAGCGCGAAACCGACAGGCGTGACGGAAAACATGTGAAATGTTTCCATCTTGAGTTCATCCGAAAGGGTCCTGTTGGTCGAAATGATCAGGTCGTTGAGCAGGATTAGCGGCGATGAACCGACCAAGGTCATGGTTCCTCCGAGAATCGCGCAGAATCCCATTGGCATCAGAAGCCTGCCAAGCGGCAATTCGGAGCGGGCAGAAATCCGGCTGACAACCGGAAGAAACAGTGACGCGGCCCCGACATTCTGCATGAAGCCGGAGACGACACCGACCGATCCGGAGACAATCGGAATAATTCGCTTTTCCGATGTCCCTCCCATGCGAAGTATGGTGGCGGCTACCTTGCTCATGATGCCGGTGCGGTCCAGCCCGGCACCAATGATCATCACCGCAATGATGGAAATGACCGCGTTCGAGGCGAATCCGTCGAACAGTGAATTGACGTCGACAATGCCTCCTAGTCCGGGAAGATAACTCAGGGCGCCGAGAAGAACCATGACGAGAATCGCCGCAAGATCGACGCGGACGATTTCGGATACGAAAAGAAAGACGGTGAACGCGAGAACGCCGAGAACAACGATCATCTCGAAACTTAGGCCGAATGGAAGCATGCAAGGGTTTCCGTCGGGGAATGTCCGTAGCTGGGTGACAATGCTCCGACCAGCCTGTCAACCAGGAATGATCGCGACCCATATGTCAAGTCAGGACCAACCTCAACTATTGGAGACGTGGCGGACGGCGGCAGCGTTGCTCTCGCGGAGCCATCTGAGCGTTTCGTCTCTCGTCTGTTTCGGCGTCTTCGCGCCCAAGACCCCGCCGACGTAGCGTCAGATGCCAGAACGGGGTGCCGAAGTTCTCGTGGCATCCGCAGTGCCTGCATGCAATCCGATCCGCGCGCCAGCACCATGGCCGAGCCTTGGCACGGGTGGCCGAATTCGCCGCTTACCGGCCGGTTGACCCGAAGAACAGTCTGCTCTCCTTTTCCGATACGGGTCGCCCGGCCTCCCGTCAGTCCGGAACCCTGCGAGCACGGATACAGCTTGCCAGAACGCACATGAGTTCAAACATGATCGAAACCCCCAGCCACGCGGTACCACCGCCGGGGTCGAACGGAGGAGAAACTTCCACCAGGTCCGCTCCGATCAGGTTGACACCCTGAAGGCCGCGAACTGCCCGTTGTGCCTGGTGCGAAGTCGGGCCGCCGATTTCAGGTGTTCCGGTACCGGGCGCATACGCGGGATCGATGAAATCGATATCGAACGAGCAGTAAGCCGGGGAGTTGCCGACGACGGTTCGAGCCTCCGCCATGACATCATCGATTCCGCGCACGAAGAGTTCGTCGACCGGAATGATCGTGACGCCCTCCCTTTGTCCGAAGGTGATGTCCTCGTCGTCGTACATGGTGCCGCGGATTCCGATCTGTATGACCCGGCGAGGGTCGAGCAACCCTTCCTCGATCGCGCGGCGAAACGGGGTTCCGTGCGTATAGAGACTGCCGCCAAAATACGAATGAAACAGGTCCGTGTGGGCGTCCATGTGGATCATTCCGACGGGGCCGTCCTTTGCCACCGCCCTCAGAACCGGCAACGACACGAGGTGATCGCCCCCTGCGGTCATCGGAACGATGTTTTTCTCAAGGACCCCGAGATAGAATTCGGTAATGCGGCTCATGGTGTCCTGAATATCGGCGGGATTAACCGCAACATCGCCGAGGTCGGCACAGTTGGCGATTTCGAAGGGACTGATCCTGTTGAACGGATTGGTGGAACGAATCATCGTCGAGTAGTCACGAAGCTGCCTTGGGCCGTGTCGCGGGCCGGGGCGGTTAGTCGTTCCGGCATCCCAGGGAACGCCGATGAGTCCAATATCGACTTCGGCGACTCTCTCATGCTCGATCGTCAGATGCGGCAATCGCATGAACGTCGGAACTCCGGCAAACCGTGGGAGGTCGAGACCGGAAACGGGCTGGAAATACTGGCTTGAAAGACGCGGCATGGTTTCTGATCCTCAGTTTTGGTCCTGAATTCGAATCCAGGTAGTCGGGGACGGCAAAACAACCGGACGAAGATGAAGGCCGGGCCGTGAATCCGGAGTGCCATCCCCTTGTCCGTGTCCACCGCAATGCGCGGCGATCCGGCTCGATCGTTTACCGGTCGGTTCGGAAACCGTGACAAAACTCTCGCAGGACATCGGAAAGGGAGGCAGCTCCAATCGGAGCCACTTCCTTGGTGAGTTCATGGGTTATTTCCTCACCCCCGAGGCCGGCGGCCAGATTGGTGACAATTGAAACCGCCGCCACCCGAATTCCCAGGTATCGCGCGAGGATGACTTCGGGAACGGTCGACATCCCGACAGCGTCTGCTCCCAGGATTCCGAGCGCTCTGATCTCGGCAGGAGTTTCGAAACTCGGCCCCGGTACCCAGGCATAGACGCCTGAGCCAAGGGAAATTCCGGCATGCGCCGCTGCTTCCCGGAGCATGGACCGGAGCCGTGGGTCGTAAGCCGTTGTCATGGTGACAAATCGCCGATCGTCGCCAATCCCCGTCAGCGGATTGATGCCCGACAGGTTAATGTGATCGTCGATCAACATCAGGGACCCGGGCGTGAACTCCCGGTTCAGGGATCCCGCCGCGTTGGTGAGAATCAGGGCTTCCGCGCCAAGCCCACGAAGAACCTCGAGCGGAAACCGCATCGTGTCTGCTGTGCCGGACTCGTAAAAATGCACCCGCCCGGACATGACCGCGACCCGGGAGCGTCCACAGGTGCCGATTTTCAGCTGTCCCGCGTGTCCCGAGACCCCGGTCGCCGGAAAACCGGGCAATGCGTCAAAGCCCGCGCTGTCGCCATCGATGATGTTCGCAACATTGCCGAGGCCGGAACCGAGTACGACCGCAATGTCTACGTTCGTCTTGGAAAAGGCACGTTCAAGCACGCGCAGGCAGGCGTCGACCTGTTCAGGGCCTGGTCGTCCGTGACCGGAAGACAACGGCACGATCATTCTTCCTTGACGTACGGTTGGCCGCCGGCCCGCGGGGGAATTGCCTTGCCGACAAAACCGGCAAGAATGACGACCGTAAGGATGTATGGCAGGGCCTGCATGAACTGGACCGGCAGGACGAAGAGACCGAATACGTCGACATTCTGGTACTTGGTTCCGATCGCCTCGAGAAACCCGAAGAGAAGGCAGGCATAAAGCGCGTTCAACGGTTGCCACTTGGCAAAGATCAGGGCCGCGAGGGCAATAAATCCCTTGCCCGCCGACATGTCCTTGACAAAACCGGCCGCAGAGGTCCCGAGCGACAGGTATGCCCCCGACATTCCGCAGAGAATTCCGCAGATGATCACGGCCTGGTAACGCAGGAAGATGACCGAAATCCCGGCCGTATCGACCGCGCCGGGGTTTTCGCCAACCGCCCGAAGCCGGAGACCGAACCGGGTCCTGAACAGCACCCACCATGTCAGCGGCACCGCGAACAGGGCCATGTAGACAATGACATTATGGCCGGATACCAAGTCGTAATAGACAGGACCAACCAAGGGGATGTTCTGCAACGACTCGGCCAGGGGGAGCGAAATCTCGGTGAATCGGGCGTCGCCCTTGAGTTGCGGCGTCTGGCCTCCGAGGCGGAACAGGCTTTGGCCGACGAGAACGGTCAATCCCGACGCCAGGAAATTGATCGCGACGCCGGAAATCAACTGGTTTCCGCGAAGCGTGATCGAGGCGAATCCGTGAAGGATCGCAAGGGTTATGGAGATTCCGGTTCCTGCTGCCAGGCCTGCCCAAGCCGACCCGGTTGTGGCGGCGACCGCTGCCGCACAAAAAGCCCCCGCAAGCATCTTGCCTTCGAGACCGATGTCGAAAATACCTGCCCGCTCCGAAAACAGCCCGGCCAGGCAGGCCAGCAGGAATGGTGTCGCCAGTCTCAGGCTGGAATCGAGCAGCTGGAGGAAGACGAGAAATTCCATCAGTTTCCCGCCTCCCGGAATCTGCGGAGGATTCCCTCGACGGGGAAGCGCACAAGGTTTTCAAGGGCCCCCGTGAACAGTATGACCAGTGCCTGAATGACGACGATCATCTCGCGTGAAATCGCGGGCATTTCAAACGCGAGTTCCGCGCCGCCCTGGTAGAGGATTCCGAACAGGATCGCCGCGAGGAAGACGCCGACCGGATGCGATCGGCCAATCAGGGCAACGGCAATTCCGACGAATCCCGCCCCCTGGACGGCATCCAGAACCAGGCGGCTTGCTTCCCCCATGACGGTGTTCAGTGCCATGAGCCCCGCCATTCCGCCTGACAGCAACATGGTGGCCATGGTGATGCGCAACGGTGAAATCCCCGCATACACCGCGGCGGTTTCGGATTGCCCAAAGGCGCGGATTTCGTAACCGAGGCGGGTTCTCCAGATCAGGACCCAGGTCAGGAACGTGCACGCGACGGCCAGCAGGAACGATATGTTCATGGGTGTCCGCGATATCCGGATGCCGATCCAGCCGGCCAGTTCGTGCATGAACGGCATGCGCGCGCCGTCGCCGAACTTCCGGCTCTCCGGTGCCATGGATCCTTCGACTTTGAGGACATTGACGAGCAGGTAGACCAGAAGGGCCGAAGCGATGAAATTGAACATGATCGTCGTGATGACGACATGGCTGCCGCGGCTGGCCTGCAAATACGCCGGGATGGCGGCCCACGCGGCACCCGCGATGGCCGCACCGGCGATGGCCAGCGGGAACGCGAACACCCAGTGCGTATCGCCGACAGCGCTCAGACAGACGACCGCAACACCGATTCCTGCAACACCGGCCTGGCCTTCGCCGCCTATGTTGAACAGGCTCCCGTGAAACGCGATCGCAACCGCAAGGCCGGTAAACGTGAAGCTGGTTGCATAATAGAGTGTGTATCCGATTCCGTAGCTGCTCCCGAGGGCGCCCGTCAGGAGAATCCTCAACGCACGCAGAGGGTTCTCGCCGATCATGAGGACGACAAGCCCGGCCACCACGAATGCGAGCACGAGGTTCAGAAACGGGACAAGAAACAGCCGTATCCAGCCGCGCGTCCGGTCATTCACCGCCCGGACTCCGCTGAAGCAGACTGCCCCGAGGACATGTGTTCCCTCGCGGTTTCGAAATCATGAGCAAGACCCGCCATCAAGAGTCCAAGCTCACGCTCGTCGGTCCGCTCGGTCAATTCGTCGCTCGAGATGGATCCGTCGAACATGACGGCAACCCGGTCGGTGAGCGAGAGAATCTCGTCAAGTTCCACGGAAATCAGCAAGATCGCCTTTCCGGCATCGCGGAGAGCGACGATCTGGCGGTGGATGAATTCGATCGCACCGATATCCACGCCCCGGGTCGGCTGGCCGACGATCAGGATGTCCGGGTCGCGTTCGAATTCCCGCGAAATCACGATTTTCTGCTGGTTCCCGCCGGAGAACCGGCTGGCACTCAGGTTCCGGTTCGCTGGCCGAATATCGTACTTTTCAATCTTTGCCTCCGCGGCTTCGAAAATTGAGCGCCGGTTTGTCAGTCCGAAACGGCGGCAGTACCGGTCAACGACATGGTAGCCGAAAACCGAGTTCTCCCATTGGGCGAATTCCATGATCAGGCCCAGCCGGTGCCGGTCTTCGGGGACGTGAGCGATACCGGCTGCCCGGCGCGACTGGCCGTCGGCGCGTTCGACTTCGATTTCCGCGCCCTTGACACGCACATTGCCGGACCCGGACGTGATACCGCCAAGGACGGCAAGCAACTCCGATTGTCCGTTGCCGGCGACGCCGGCGATTCCGAAAATCTCCCCGGCCCGGACGTTGAACGAGATCTCTTTCAGTCGCCGCAGCCCGTTTCTGTCGGTCACCGAGAGGTTTTCGACATCGAGAAGGATATCGCCCGGTTGACATGGTTGCTTTTCGACCCTGAGAAGGACCTTTCTCCCGACCATCAATTCGGCGAGTTCTTCGGGCGACGTCTCGGCGGTCCTGAGCGTTGCCACGAGTACCCCTCGACGCATGACACTGACACTGTCGGTCACATCCATGATTTCACGAAGTTTGTGGGTGATCAGGAGAATCGTTTTCCCCTGGTTTCTCAGGTTGCGGAGAATCCGGAAAAGGTGATCCGCCTCAGATGGAGTCAGGACGCCCGTCGGTTCGTCGAGAATGAGAATATCGGCGTTGCGGTAGAGCGCTTTCAGGATTTCAACGCGCTGCTGCAGTCCGACCGAGAGATCCTCGATGACGGCCTTGGGATCGACCTCGAGCTCATACTCGTGGGCGAGCTCCCCGAGCAGCGCCCGCGCCCTGACGAGCGACGGCGCGAGCAATGAGCCGTCCTCGGCGCCGAGCACGACATTCTCGAGCACGGTGAAGTTCTCGACCAGCATGAAATGCTGATGGACCATCCCGATTCCCGCACGAATGGCAGCTTCGCTGTTGGGGATCGGTGTTTCCCGCCCGTTAATGAAGATCTGCCCGGCATCGGCAGAATAATGCCCGTAGAGAATCTCCATGAGTGTGGATTTCCCGGCGCCGTTTTCTCCAACGATTCCGTGGATCTCGCCTTTCTTGATCGAGAGGTCGATGTCACGATTCGCCAGGACTGGTCCGAAGCTCTTGGAAATTCCTCTCAGTTCAATGGCCAGGGCGACCGGGTCCGGTCGCCCCGAAACCGAATGGCTCGACACTGCGTTGCTCGATCAGGCACGCTTACATGACCGGGCAGCTCTCGTCGGAAAGGTAGTCATGAACGCTTATTTCGCCCGAAATGATTTTCTCGGCGGCAGTGTCGGCTGCCATGCGCATGCCGTCCGAAACCAGTTCCGCATTGTTTTCGTCGAGAGCGTAGCCGACTCCGTCGTTAGACAGCCCGAGAACCGAGAATCCGGTCGTGAAGTTACCTGACGTTCCATCCTTGAACGCGTTGTAGACAGCGACATCAACACGCTTCAGCATCGATGAAAGCACGCTGCCCGGATGAAGATGGTTCTGGTTGCTGTCGACACCGATCCCGAGAACGCCTGCATCGGCAGCCGCCTGGAGCACGCCGCGGCCCGTGCCACCTGCCGCGTGGTAAACCACGTCTGCGCCCTGGTTGATTTGCGCCCTGGCAAGTTCGCCACCCCGAACGGGATCATTCCATGCGCTGGCAGTGGTACCGGTCATGTTCTGGAATACCTCGATATCGGGATTGACAGACTTGACGCCCTGCACATAACCGCAAGCAAACCTCCGGATCAGGGGGATGTCCATTCCTCCGACAAAACCGACTTTCCCTGATTTGCTTGCCATCGCCGCGAGAATGCCGACGAGGTAAGAGCCTTCATGCTCCTTGTAGACGACCGAGCGGACATTCGGTTGATCGACGACCATGTCGATGATTGCGAAATTCGTGTCCGGAAAATCGGGTGCCACGGCTTCGAGTGCCGATGCGAATGCGAAACCGGTCATCACGACCGGGTTGTTGCCGGCACGGGCGAAACGGCGGAGCGCCTGCTCGCGCTGGGCTTCCGACTGCATTTCGAATTCCCGGTACGCGATGCCGGTTTCAACGGTGAATCTCTCTGCGCCGTTGTAGGCGGCTTCGTTGAATGACTTGTCGAATTTTCCTCCGACGTCATAAATGATTGCAGGTCCCTCGGCCTGCAATACCGTCGCGAGCATGAGGCCGGCGATCGAGCCTAGGACGGTCCTGAACGTTGTCATTGCTTCCCCCTGTTCGTTGATGCATCGTTGGATGAAACCAGACCCGCCGGACCAGTCCGCCGGGCGTTCATGTTCACGAGTCGTTTAGCATTGACGACCGGTTTCTCGTCAACCGGTTTCTTGAGCAATCGACCGTCGTGCGATGTCGCGGCGATGTCCGGAAATGCTCGGGGTCAGCTCTGTCGACATCCCGGTCGGCCGGAATGGACGGCCGACCGCCTTGCCGGGGTCGCCGCGGGAGGCCGAAGATAGAGGGGCAGGGGACGCGGGTAGGAACCGCCTTCGACGAACTTCGCCCAGGTCAGCATACCGAGGGTTTCGAGAAAAACGGGCACATTCCCGGACAGTTCCCGAAACAGAGGGATTTCGCCATCACCTGAAGTGGCCGTCGTCGCCGAAGTCCCATTTTCAGCTTCAATTGCGCAGGCGTCGCGTACGAGGGGCTCATCCAGCCCGTTCGGGATTGGCGCGGCCGTGAACTCCTGCGTTGCAATCCGGTCGAACGGCAGATCAACCGCGCAGAGAATCCTGTCGCCGTTTCCGGCAATTCCGGATTCATGGGCCAGGAACGCAACCGCTTCGAACCTGCTCGTCCCGATGGCCGGTATGCCAAGTGCCAAAGCCAACCCCCGGGCCGCAGAAACAGCGATTCTGGTACCGGTAAAGTTCCCTGGTCCCGTGCCGACGCCGATGGCGGCGAGGTCGGTCCACGAAACGCGCCTGGCTCCAAGGAAGTCTTCCACCATCGGGAAAAGCCGTTCGGCTTGACCCCGCTTCATGAAATCGATCACCTGCCCGAAGGGTTCACCGCCGGAGACCAGAATTGCGGCGCAATTCTCGCGTGCTGTATCGAATGCAAGAACGGTGCGATCACGCCGCAACCGGACAGACCTCAGTGACTTCCGGAATGTAGTGCCGCAGGAGGTTCTCGATTCCCATCTTCAGGGTAATTGTCGACGATGGACAGCCCGCGCATGCACCTTGCATATGAAGATAGACGACGCCGCGATCAAATCCGTAAAAGGTTATGTCGCCACCGTCCTGGGCGACCGCAGGGCGCACCCTGGTGTCCAGAAGTTCCTTGATCTGGGCGACGATTTCCGAATCGGGCCCGTCATCGGACTTGTGAGCGGACATTTCCGCGTCCGCCCCCAGCACGGCCTGCCCGGACTGGAAATGTTCCATGATTGCGCCGAGAATCGCGGGCTTTATGTGGTTCCAGTCCGTGCCGTCCTGCTTGGTGACGGAAATGAAATCGTTGCCGAAGAAAACCCTGGTCACCCCCTGCACGCAAAAAATCCGGCTTGCGAGCGGAGAATCGGCCGCGGCGTCCGGTTCCGGGAAATCGACCGTTCCGCTGTCAAGTACGGTCTGCCCCGGCAGGAATTTCAAAGTGGCCGGGTTTGGTGTTGCCTCAGTCTGAATGAACATCTCTTGCCCCTCTCGATTAAAGGAAAACATAGGGTTCGGTGGTATGAGAAGTCAAGCATTTAGAATCATTCTAATTTAAGTGCCTCGGTCATTTCGGTAGATTTGTTCACCGTGAGTCTGGCGGTCATTCCTCAATTTCCCAGGCGATTCAGCAATTGCCGCAACAGCGACGGCGCCTCGGGAGCGTCACTTTGCCGTGGTCGTGGACTGTCGTTGTCCGTATGTTCAGGCGACGTCCCCGCGGTCCGGCGAATGCGTGCACATTCGTTCATGAATGCGTTGTCGTCGCCACTGACGATGAATGGCGCTGCCTTTGCCACCGCGTCGAGCAGAGGGTCGAGCCAGGCAGCGTCAGAAGTCGAGAAGTTGCCGAGAACGTGCGACGTAACGCGGCTCTTGTGGCCCGGGTGACCGATACCGATCCGTACGCGGCGGAAGTCCTTGCCCAAATGGTTGTCGATCGAGCGCAAACCATTGTGCCCGGCGGTCCCGCCTCCGACCTTGACCCGGCATTTGCCTGGAGCCAAGTCAATTTCGTCGTGAAACACCACAACGTTTTTCGGTTCGATACGGAAGTATCTCTGCGCTTCGGAAACCGAACGTCCGGATTCATTCATCATCGTTTCGGGTTTGAGCAGAACGACTCGAACGCGGTCGATCCGGCCATTCGACGCCAATCCCTGAAATTTTCTGCTCCAGACGGGGAAGCCAAAACGCGTCGCGATGTGCTCGACGGCCATGTAGCCAACGTTATGCCGGTGTCGCGCGTACGTCCGACCAGGATTGCCGAGCCCTGCAAACAATATCATCTGCTCAGGATGGCAGACTTGTCGCCGGAATTGAAGTGACCGCGAATTCGGACACTGATTGCCTGCTGACCAGCGTTGTTTTCCTAATCGCGACCAAGTCCGGCTCGATAATCTTCCCGGAGAAAGATCCTGTGACGGATCGCGGAGTCAACTCCGCAACGCCAGTCGGAAGGCCAGGGATGTTAACGTACGCTGCGTACCGGTCGGACCACGCACCCCCGCCGCAGGCAGAGCCTTCCTCGCCGCGATCGTGACTGGCATCCGTTGATCGGATGTCAATGGCACGATCCTGAATTCCTGAATTTCAATCATCATGGGAGAAACCGGTTTCGATTTGAACGTTCCGCCGTCGAAGCGGGGTCCATTCAAGTCGTCGCGTCCGGTGATGTTGCGGGAACAGGACCCTGACGGTTATACGCTTTGGGTGCCTGCCTTGGAATCGAGACGTGCCCGGGTTGGCGTGTCTGATTGCTTGACGGAGACCGAAAAGGTTGGAAGTCCTCGTTGCAATGGCAGTTTTCGTCTCGACCCATGTTGTCGTCGGGCGTTCGCGGATCAGGCCGGCCCTGGTCCGTCGTCTGGGTGAACAGGCATATCTGACGATTTATTCCGTCGTGTCTCTGCTGCTCTTGGCCTGGGTAATTTGGGCGTTGCTTGCCGCCGACCGGGTCATGTTATGGTCAGCGCCGGCATGGTCATACGATTTCGCCACAGTCGTAGCGTTTGCCGGTTTCATCCTGATTGGAATCGGGTCCGTCGTTCCGAACCCGAATTCGGTTGCATTTTGCAAGACCGGATTTGATCCTGACCGCCCCGGAGTCGTTGGTTGGGTACGGCATCCGTTGATTTTGGGTCTGGCACTTTGGGGACTCGCACATGTGCCGGCCAATGGCGACTGGCCAAGCGTGATCCTGTTTGGAGGTACCGCATTATTTGGGGTAATCGGGGTCGTTTCTTTCGAGCGGCGTCTCAAACGGGAGATCGGCGAGGAAGAATGGTCACGGCAAACGTCGGGTCGCGGCCATCTTGACCGAAGGGCTGTATTTGGGGCGGCGTTCGGGGTCGTGCTATGGGTCGCCTTCATTGTTCTGCACCCTGTTCTTTTCGGGGTGAATCCATGGACCGGATTTGTCGCGAGATTCGGATGATGGCAGCTTGATCGACATGACGGTGTGCCGTTCCTGTCTCCTGGCCCGGTGGCCGGGGTTTCCAGGATTTGTTTGCCGGATGCCACCGATACGACCGCGACAGACGGTGCTCAAGTCAGGCTTCTGCCATTGCTCGAGGGCGAAAGCGTAGCGCAGTTCCGGCCGGGGACAGGTGCGGTCTCGCGAGTCGGTTATCATCGCAAGGTCGAGGAAATCTGTTATGTCTTGACCGGCCGAGGCGAGATGTTTTGTCGAACCGGCGAGCACGAGGAAATCGCACAGCTGGCATCAGTCTTTTGCCTGGTTATTCCGCGCCGTACGTCATTCGGGTTCCGGGCGGCGGCTGGTGCCGCACTGGCAGCTGTTTCAGTGGCAAGGCAGCCATGGCCGCTGCATTCTCCTGACGAGTGGACCAAGTTTGCGCCCCATTGCTGACCTCGCCCTGTTGAATTCCGTGTCCAAACTCACGGTGCGAACTCACTTGCGATCGAACAAATGCTGAAGGAAGAGCGTTTGTCGAACAGTTACAGAAAGAAGGCAGAACCGAAGCAGAAGCCGCAACCGGTCCGAACTCAAGACGAATTGATCGGCTCAAACCGAGAGCGTTCAGATTTCCGGCGGCGACAGGCTCCTCTTGGTCGGATCACTCCGTTTCAGGTTCCGTCGATTCCTGTTCTTCGATCTCTTCTTCATCTTCTTCGGGTGTTTCCGAATCGGTCGATTTCAAGCCCGACGGTGCCGATATGTTGGCGATGACGAAGTCCCGGTCCGTGATCATCGGCCGGGTTCCTTCAGGCAGCGAGACGCTTGAAATCGTCACGACATCCCCGATATCCAGACCGGAAATGTCGACTTCGATAGCCGAAGGAATTTTGTTCGCTGTTACCTTCAACTCGATTTCCGGACGAACGACGGTGAGCACGCCGCCCCGGCGCAAACCGGTACAATCCAGTTCATTGACGAAGGTCACCGGGATAAACAGATTGACGCGCGATGTATAGTTGAGGCGCATCAGGTCGATATGGATCGGAAGGTCCTTGACGACGTCCCGCTGGACATTGCGGCAGATTACCCGGGAATCCTCGTGTCCTTCCAGTTTCAGTTCGAAGAGTGTCGAGAGAAAGCGCCCTTTCTTGAGCGTCTTGAACAACTCGTTGAACTTGACGTTAATCGCGACCGGATCCAGCCCACCGCCGTACACGACTCCAGGTACGAAACCGTCTCTTCGCGCTTGGCGCGCACCGCCTTTTCCCGTTCTGTCGCGGGGAAAGGCGACAAATTGCGGCAGTTCGGCCATCTGCAATCTCCAAAATCCAACAGGCCGTCCGGGAACGATACCCGACGGAATCCGCCGCCCTATAGGAAAGATCCGCACATTTGAAAAGCCGGAATTCGGGCGCGAGCCGGAAACCGGAGGCCGATTTCGCCGGTGGCGGCCGAACCGCAGGAAATGCGAGCGATTGACGCGCTTGCCCGATCCGCGGTGACAACCGGACTTCAGCTGGCGGAGACGCGAGCATTCTCCGTATTGATCGGCGTATGCAGCGCCGCGTGCGGTTCTGCCAGGCAGTCCGGGCCAACCCTGTCGATCGAAGTGATGCCGCAAAGCGCCATGGTCGTGTCGAGTTCCGTATGGATGATCTCGAGCGCACGAGTGACGCCTTGGCTGCCCATGGCTCCGAGCCCATAGACGAATGATCGGCCAATGAACGTACCGGATGCACCGAGCGCACATGCCTTGAGGACATCCTGGCCCGACCTGATGCCGCTATCGAAAAGGACTTCGACTTGATCACCTACAGCCTGTACAATCTCCGGCAACGCGCGGATCGAAGACGGCGCACCATCGAGCTGCCGCCCTCCGTGATTGGAAACGACGATGCCGTCCGCGCCCGATCGAACCGCCATTTCCGCGTCATCGGGATCGAGAATTCCCTTGACGACCAGGGGTCCGCCCCAGCGTTCCTTGATCCAGTCGATATCGGACCAGCTCAGTGACCTGTCCAGCTGTTCCGCTGACCATTGCATGAGAGACGTCATGTTCTCGACGCCCTTCGCGTGCCCGATGATGTTTCCGAACGTACGCCGACGGGTACGGATCAGACCCGTCGCCCAGGTCGGTTTGGTTGCAATGTTGATTATGTTTCGAAGGGTCGGCCGCGGCGGTGCTGTCATCCCGTTTCGAATGTCATGGTGGCGGTGACCGATAATCGAAAGGTCCATGGTCAGCAGCAGCGCCGAGCAACCGGCGGAGCGTGCACGGTCGATCAGGCGGCCGACGAAATCCCGGTCTTTCATTACGTAGAGTTGAAACCAGAAGGGCTCACTGGTGTTTTCGGCGACATCCTCGATCGAACATATGGACATGGTCGAGAGAGTATAGGGGACTCCGAACTTTTCGGCCGCCCGTGCCGCGAGAATTTCGCCGTCTGCGTGCTGCATGCCGAGCAGGCCGACAGGGGCGAGAGCAACCGGCATGGTCACGTCTCGTCCGACCATCATCCCGGCAGTAGATCGGTTCGAAATATCGACTCCGACTCGCTGCCGAAAGCGAATTCTCGCGAAATCGCCAGTGTTTTCCCTGAATGTCTGCTCGGTCCACGACCCGCTCTCGGTGTAGTCGAAAAACATTTTCGGCACGCGCCGCCGGTAGAGGTCCTTCAGGTCGTCGATGCATACGATTACCGACATGGAATTCCCGCTCTTTCAGAAAAGGCTGTCTTGGCTGCCGCGTTCGCTACTCATGTCTGTCGGGCATTGTGCACGCCAAGGGCAAGCTCACCGATGAATCCGAGCACTTCATCGGGCCTGGCGCCCGCTGCCATGCGTTGCACGATTGCCGTACCGACCACCGCCCCGTCGGCGATACGCGCCACGTCTGCAGCCGCTTCCGGCGTTCGAATGCCGAACCCGACACAGACCGGCAGTTCGCAGACGCTCCTGATACGGGCGACTTCCGGCGCAATGAAACCCGCATCCGCGGCGCCCGCCCCGGTGATCCCGGTTATCGAGACATAGTAGATGAATCCGGAAGTGTTCTGGCGCACCTTCTGGAGCCGGACAGCGTCAGTTGTCGGCGTGGCAAGGCGAATGAATTCGATACCGCAGTCCAGCGCCGGAACACACAACTCGCCGTCTTCTTCGGGCGGCAGGTCCACGATGATCAGACCGTCCACGCCCGAATTGACCGCGTCCTCGAGAAAGGCGTCAACGCCATACGAAAGGACGGGATTGAAATACCCCATCAGGATCAGCGGCGTTTCATTGTCCGACTCCCGAAATTCGGACGCCATCCGGAGCGTCCGCGCCAGGGTCATTCCCGAACCGAGCGCCCGCTGGCCCGCAAGCTGAATCGTCGGGCCGTCCGCCATCGGATCGGTGAACGGAAACCCAAGTTCAATCACGTCGACGCCGGCATCGGGCAGGCCGCGAAGGATCTCGAGTGTCGTGTCGTAATCGGGGTCTCCGGCCATGATGTACGGAATGAACGCCGAAGTCCCTTCAGCCTGGAGTCTCGAAAACTTGTCCTGAATCCGCGACATCTCGGTGCTCTCCGTTACGTTGATCACAGGTGCGTTGTGCATTCCGGAAGCGCAACGCCGAAAATCAGGATCCGGATTACGCATCTCGACGGATCAGGACATCGACCGGAACTGGCTTTTCCGTGCCCTTGCCGCTGCAGGTTGTCAAGGGTAGATGGCACAACCCTGCACGCCCTATGGGAAGGTGCATGCCAGCACGTTCGCCGCGGGAGGCCGTTCCATGGGATTTCGTTCCGGTATCGTCGGGCTCCCGAATGTCGGGAAATCATCCTTGTTCAATGCGCTGACGCGTTCGGCTGCCGCGCAGGTGGCCAATTTCCCGTTCTGTACCATAAATCCGAATGTCGGAGAGGTTCCGGTCCCGGACCCGAGATTGGAAAAAATCTTCCTGATTGCCGGTTCTGCGCAGGCGGTCCAGGCAAAAATGACCTTTGTGGACATCGCGGGACTGGTCCGAGGCGCCTCGCGTGGCGAAGGCCTGGGGAACAGGTTCCTGGCCAGCATCAGGGAAATGGATGCGATTATCATGGTTCTTCGATGTTTTGAGGACGGGCGGGTCACCCATGTGCAAGGAAATGTCGACCCGCTCGCTGATGCAGAAATCGTCGAGACGGAACTGCTGCTGGCCGACGTTCAGTCGATCGAACGGCGTCGACAGGCGATTGACAAGAAAATCAAGGCAGGGGACCCGGATGCTCGCGCGTTCGAATCTTTGATGGAGAGGGCAACCGAAGCAATGGAAGCCGGCCGGCCCGCCCGAGAAGTCGAGGTCATGGCGCACGAGGTTGATCATTGGCGATCGCTTCATCTGCTCACGTCGAAACCGGTCCTGTACGTATGCAACGTGAGTGAAGACGACATCGTTGCAAGCGGCAGCCATATCGAAGCCGTTTCGAGAATGGCCGATGCAAGGAACGCAGGCTGCATCGCGATTTCTGCGTCGATCGAAGAGGAGATCAGTCGGCTCGACCCCGAAGACGCTGACACCTTCATTCACGAGCTCGGACTCGAGGAACCGGGGCTCAATCGCCTCGTCCGGGCTGGTTACCGACTCCTCGATCTTGAAACGTTCTTCACGACCGGTCCGAAAATGACAAGGGCGTGGACGTTTACCAGCGGGCAGCCGGCAATCGAGGCGGTGAATGTCATTCACAGCGACTTCAGCCGAGGATTTATTCGCGTCGAAGTCATTTCATATGGTGACTACGTCGAATGCGGGGGCGAACAGGGAGCACGTGAAGAGGGGAAGGTCCGAACCGAAGGCCGGAACTATCGCGTGGTCGATGGAGATGTGCTGCACGTTCTCTTCAATGTTTGAGGCATGCCAGGCCGATCATGCATCCGGGTGGCGCACCGACCTGCCCGCTGGTCCGCTCAGCGAAATCCTGAGGCGATTCGTGCCAGCCTGGTGATCTCCGCCCAATCACCGTCTTTCACAGCCGGCGCAGGCGCGACCCAGGATCCACCCGCACAGATGACATTTGAAATGGCGAGATAGTCGGCCGTATTCTGCTCCGTCAGTCCCCCGGTGGGACAAAAGCGCATTTCCGGAAACGGAGCGAGAAACGAGCGCAACATGGCTCTTCCTCCCGCTGCTTCTGCGGGAAAGAACTTGACGATGTCGATGCCGTGATCACGCGCCGACATGATTTCGGTTGCCGTCGAGACACCGGGCAGGAGCGGGAGACCCTTCCGCCGGCATTCATGCAGAATTGCCGGTGAGAAACCGGGAGAAACCCCGAAGACCGCACCAGCATCCACGACATCCTGCACTTGATCGACCGAAACGATTGTTCCCGCACCGACGATTGCATTCCTGACTCCCGACATGGCCCGGATCGCATCGAGTGCTACGGACGACCTCAGCGTGATCTCGAGTACGCGCATGCCGCCAGCCACCAGGGATTCAGCCAACGGCTGCGCCGTCCTGACGTCGTGCACAGTCAGGACGGCAATTACGGGGCATTGCCGGCAAATCTCATGCAGAGACCGGAGTCGGGTGTCCGACAGCTTCGCGGTGGCCATGCCTCAAATGACTCCTGCGCCGTCACAGGCTGGCCGCGCGTTCTGGCGGAACAGTTGAAACAGGGATCGACCGCTTCCCCGGTGGTCGAATTCGGGCGGATGCGCGGGTTCGAGGCTTGACACCCGTGCCCGCGTGGTCGGATCGACGAACTCGATCTTGCCTTCACCGGCGTCGACGCAAAGTATGTCGCCATCGCTGATCCTGGCAATCGGTCCGCCGACGAATGCCTCCGGAGTGACATGGATGGCGGCCGGCACCTTTCCGGAAGCTCCCGACATCCTTCCGTCGGTAACCAGGGCGACACGGAATCCCCTGGATTGCAGGGATGCCAGTGTGGGCGTCAAACCGTGCAATTCGGGCATTCCATTGGATTTCGGACCCTGGAACCGGACGACGACGATCACGTCCTTGTCGAGTTCGCCTTGCCGGAAGGCTTTCCTGACGCTTTCCTGGTCGTGAAATACACGGGCCGGAGCCGTAATGTTGAGGTGATCTTCCGGAATCGCGGACACTTTCATGACCGCCGAACCCAGGGAGCCGGAAAGGCATTTGAGCCCGCCTGACTGGATGAACGGATTCCTCATCGGCCTGAGCACATCGAGACTCAGGCTTTCGCTCGCCCGATCGCGCCATGCCAGCCCGCCGTCGATGAGTGCCGGTTCGCGCGTGTAGGCTTCGAGGCCCGAACCGGCGACGGTTCGGGTCTCTGGATGCAGAAGACCCGCATCAAGGAGTTCCCCGATGACGAAACCAAGGCCGCCGGCTGCATGAAAATGGTTGATGTCCAGAATCCCGTTGGGATACATGCGGCAAAGCAAAGGGGTGACTGATGAAATCTCGGAGAAATCGTCCATTTCGAGCACGATCCCTGACGCCCGTCCGACAGCCACGAGATGTATGAGAAGGTTGGTCGACCCGCCGGTGGCATTCAGCCCGACGATTCCGTTAACAAACGCCCTTTCGTCGAGAATGTCGCAGATTGGCGTATGGTTCCCGTCATTCCGCGAAATCTCCAGCGCCCGCCGCGAACTCTCTTCGGTAAGGGCGCGACGCAGTAATCCGCCCGGATTGACAAAACTGCTTCCTGGGAGTTGGAGCCCCATGAACTCCATCAACATCTGGTTGGTATTCGCCGTACCATAGAAGGTGCAGGTTCCCGGGCCGTGATAGGATGCCATTTCAGCGCGGAGGAGTTTTTCCCGGCCACACTTTCCGGCCGCATATTCTTCCCTGATCTTTGCCTTCCTGTCATTTGGCATGCCGGAAGGCATGGGCCCCGCGGGAATGAACATTGCGGGCAAATGGCCGAACGTCGTTGCCGCGATCAGCATGCCCGGGACGATCTTGTCGCAGATTCCGAGAAAGATCGCCCCGTTGAATACACTGTGAGAAAGGCCGATTGCGGAGGCAAGCGCGATGACGTCGCGCGAGAACAGCGAGAGCTCCATTCCCGGCTGACCCTGGGTGACTCCGTCGCACATTGCGGGGACGCCGGCCGCGACCTGGGCGGTTCCCCCCGCCCGGCGAACCGCGGATCGAATGATTTCGGGATAGTTTTCGTAAGGTTTGTGCGCCGACAACATGTCGTTGTAGGCAGTGATGATCGCGAGGTTTCCGGACGTGCCCTCGATCTGCGCGTCCTTGTCCTCTCCGGGGCTGGATGCAAACGCGTGGGCGATGTTTCCGCAGGCGAGATGGGGCAGCCGGGGTCCCGCTTCCCTGGCTTCCCTGACGCCGTCGAGATAGGCGGCCCTGGATTTCCGGCTGCGTTCTGCGATCCGCCGCGTAACGCGCGATATGGTGTCGTGGATTTCGGTCACGTCTTTTCCCGTACCTGAAAGGCGCCTTCCACTATCGCCTACATGTGTTTCCGGCAACCTCGGTTTGTAATGGCCGGCACCGCGCCCGTGCGGTCGCCACAGCCCGGATGCCGTGAAAGCGGTTGTCAACGCCGGCGAATTCCGATGCGCCCGGAGAGCAAACGCCCGCCGGCAGAATTGACATCAGGCCCCGTTTCAGTGAGACGCGTTCAGTTTGCCTGACGTCCGGCAGGCCCGCGGCTGCCGTCGGGAAACCCGGTCCCGCAAGGCGCTGCCCAAACGCGCGCAAACAATTTTCAGACGCGCCGTAATACCTCGTCGTTCAGGGCGGGGAGCGGTCACGGTCGTTCATGTTCGCCAGTGTGTTGAAAGCCGAACAGGATTTCCTGCGCCTTTCTGTCCGTCCGGTCGCGCGATCGAAATTCGCTTCCGACCTGTTTCCCCCGCTCGAGTGCAGGCCGGGCCGCGCAACGGTCGAGCCACGCCGAAAAGTCAGGCAAGCCGGATATGTCCTGTTCCTGCCCTTCCCAGAGGCATGCCCATGGCCAGATGGCAATGTCCGCGATGGAGAATTCACCGCAAACGAAATCCCGGCCCCTGAGACGTCGGTCCAGGACTCGATAAAGGCGACCCGTCTCCGCACGATACCGGTCTTTCGCGTAGGGGATGTCCCGGGGCGGATCCAGATCGGGCGCATATCGGATGAAATGGTGTGCCTGGCCGGCCATGGGGCCGACCCCGCCCATCTGCCACATCAGCCATTGTTCGATTTCTATGCGGTCCCGTTCGGATTTGCCGTAAAACAGGCCGGTCTTGCGGGCGAGATACATGAGGATCGCGCCCGATTCGAAAATCGAAACAGGTTGTCCGCCCGGTCCGTCGGGATCGACGATCGCCGGCATTCGATTGTTCGGCGCAATGTTCAGGAACTCCGGATCGAACTGGTCTCCTGCCCCGATGTTCACGTACTTGACCGTGTAAGGGAGTCCCATCTCTTCAAGGGCAATTGAGATCTTCCAGCCATTCGGCGTGGGCCAGTAATGAAGCGCTATCGGTTCAGCCATGGTTTCTCGCCGGTTTCCCGCCCATCATCGATGCCGGCTCGGGCAAATCCATTTGCCGGCGGGTATTCTGTGACAACCACGATGCGACAACCACGATGTGGCCGGCCACAAGGACATGCAGGCAGGCACCCCCGAACTCATTGGGACACCCAGCCTCCATCCATGGGAATCGTGGCGCCGGTAATGTTGTGCGCAACCGGGGAACACAGCCAAAGCGCGAGTTCACCGATCTCCGCCGTGGTCGCCGTGCGGCGGGACGGTTGTTTTTCTGCCAACAGATCGGCGATCGCCTGCGAACGGTCGACGCCAAGCTCGTTGGCTCGCGCCATGATTTGCGGTTCGACAAGCGCTGTCTCCGTCCAGCCGGGACAGATGCAATTGACGGTGACGCCGCCGGATTCCCGATTGCCGGCCGCCGCGTATTCAAGTGCCGCGACCTTGCTCAAGCCGACCAGGCCAAACTTTGCCGCCGTGTAGGGCGCCTTGTTGATCGATGCGACCAAGCCGTGAACCGACGCGATATTGACGACACGGCCGTAACCGCGCTCGGCCATGGCCGGCATCGCGGTTTTCATCGTGTGAAATGCCGCCGACAGATTGACGGCGACAATCTCGTCCCACTTGTTTTCCGGCATCGTCGACAACGACCCCGTCGATTGAACCCCTGCATTGTTGACCAGAACATCGATGGGGCTCCAATCGAGAACCCGTGTCATCAGGGAATCAATTTCGTCGGGAATCCGGAGGTCCGCTGCAAAGAACTCGACGTCGGCCGCACCGGCCTTGTCAAGTTCCTGGCACGCACCCCCGGCCGCCTGTTCTCCTGGCAACCCGTGCAACGCAATTCGTGATCCCGCGGCGCCTAGTGCCTTGGCTATCCCGAGGCCAATTCCCGTGCAACCCCCGGTTATCAGTGCTGTCCGTCCGCGCAAGTCCGTCATCTTGGGTCCACCAACACATTCCCGCCGTTCGACCACAATAAATCCTTACGTCCGAGTCGAAAACAGGAAATCGCCTGATCCCGCATCCATGCCCCCGATGACGGCGGTGAACGGGCGTCTGACCCGGATCGAAAACCGCCCGGTACCCTGGGAACCCACGCTGCAATTTCGGGAGCCCGGGGAACGGATGCTGCCGAGCGACGCCGAAAACACGTGCGCCCACCCGAAAATACGGGCCATCCCGGTAAATTTTGGATTGTCGGGTTTGACCGGCGGTCGACCATGCAATAGGCGGTCAGATAGGAAAAGTCACCGGGCGGCTCGAAGGAGGGCGCCGGCGATAGGGAGGGCCTGGTTCCAGTGCGACGATCCTGGCGTGAATCCGCACCGACGCGGCTGGGCAGGGAGAATTGAGGTACAGATGAACGGCATGCAGCCAAGAACCCGTTTGATTCACGGAGGAATCCGCCGCAGCCAGTTTGGAGAGGTCTCGGAGGCGTTGTATCTGACGCAAGGCTACAAGTACGCGAATGCCGAACAGGCGGAAGCCAGGTTTCAGGAGTGCGGCGAAGACGAGTATACCTATTCGCGGTACGGCAATCCTACCGTGCGCATGTTTGAAGAAAGAATCGCGCTACTCGAAGGTGCCGAGGACGCCTTCGCGACGGCGTCCGGGATGGCGGCAGTCAGCGGGGCACTGATGTCGTTGCTCAAAGCCGGCGACCATCTTGTTTCGTCGCGGGCGCTGTTCGGTTCGTGCCGATTCATCGTCGAGAACTTGCTCCCGAAGTTCGGTGTCGAGGTGACGATTGTAGATGGTACAAATCTTGAGGAATGGCGTTCGGCGATCCGGGCAGATACCAAGGTCGTTTTTTTTGAGACGATCTCGAACCCGACGCTGGAGGTCATTGATATTGACGCGGTTGCACGGATTGCTCACGACAGCGGTGCAGAAGTCGTTGTCGACAATGTCTTCGCGACACCCGTGTTCCAGGATTCCTTCGGGCTTGGGACCGATGTTCTGATCTATTCGGCAACCAAGCACATTGACGGGCAGGGCCGCTGTCTCGGGGGAGTTGTCCTGGGAACACGGAAGTTCATCAGGGACACGCTCGAGCCCGTTCTCAAGCACACGGGAAGTGCGATCAGCCCGTTCAACGCCTGGGTACTCCTGAAGGGTATGGAAACTCTGACACTGAGGTGCCACGAGCAGGCACGCTCAGCCTGTTTCCTTGCGGAGTCGCTGGCCGGCCACGAAAAACTTGCCCGCGTCATTTACCCGTTTGCCGACGATCACCCGCAGTTGGGAATCGCGAAGCGTCAGATGACCGAGGGCGGAACCGTTTTTTCGGTGGAACTGTCCGGTGGAAAAGACGCAGCGTTCAGGTTTGTCAACAGCTTGAAACTCATGATTATTTCGAACAATCTTGGCGACGCGAAGAGCCTTGTTACACATCCTGCCACGACGACCCACAAGCGGTTGAGCAAAGAGAGTCGCCGGGAGCTGGGCATCACGGGAGGACTGGTCAGGATATCCGTCGGACTCGAAGATCCGCAGGACCTGTTGGACGACGTGCTCCAGGCTCTCGTGTCGGCCTGAGAGCCAGGCTGAACGCAGCCCGCAGTTCGTGCGCGGCGGGTCCATGGAGTCCGGCGCCGCGGGACCGTTTCCAGTCCGGTTTCGAAATGTCGTTTCTTGTGACGGAACTGCTGGTTTGAACGGGCCTGGCGTGATGCTCACCTTGATTCGACAATTCCGAATGCGGAGCTATACATGCCGAACGTGAGGTGCGCCCATGAACATCCATGACGTTTTGATCGAGCTGGATAATCGCGGGCAGGAGACCGTCGCGCAACTTGAAGCCGAAGACGCCAAGGAGGCCGTCCGGACGCTGTTGCGTTGGGCAGGCGACGATCCGGATCGCGAGGGTCTGTGCGAAACTCCCGAACGCGTGGTCCGCGCGTACAAGGAATGGTTCTCCGGGTATGGCAAGGACCCGGTCGAAATCCTGAAACAGGTCTTTGAGGATGTCGGTGGATATCAGGGACCCGTCATACTGAAGAACATCAGGTTCCAGTCATACTGCGAGCACCACCTGGCGCCGATTGCCGGAATGGTACACGTCGGATACCTGCCTGATTTTCACGTCGTTGGCATATCGAAGATCGCGCGCGTTGTGGACGTTTGTGCGCGGCGACTGCAGATACAGGAAAGAATGACCTCCGAAATCGCCACTGCGCTCATGAGAGGCCTGCTTCCGAAAGGGGTGATTGTCGTTGTCGAAGCCGAGCATTTCTGCATGTCGACACGGGGCGTCCACAAGCCTGGGGCGAAATCCGTGACGAAGAGCCTGCACGGCGCCTATGTTTCGAACCGGGAACTCAGGCAGGATTTCATGCTTGCGATCGGAAGCCCGTCTTCCGGCGGATAAAGAACATGCGTGAGGCACGGCCGAGGCTGTGACGGGAATTTGCGGTGAGGGGACTTCCGGATGATCGACGGGGCAGGCCGGTCCGCTTTGACCTGCTGAAACGATCCGGATCATGCCTCCCGGGTAACAGTGTCAAGCTGTCGACGCTTTCATGCCATGATGTCAATCAGCCGCTCATTCAAAATGCACGCGTCGTGACGGTCATAGCGAAACGCCGATCGATCGTCGTCTCGGCGAGCGCGCCCGCCTGATGTTGGATTTCCGACCGGCCGGGCATGTCATTGGCAGGTTGGTCCTCGGCCTGGGCCTCGTCATGTTCCTTCCGGCCATCATGGACTGGTACGACGGAAATGGCCACTGGCTCGTTTTCGGACAGTCGGCCCTGATAACCATTTTGGCCGGCAGTGCCATGACCCTTGCATGCGCGAATTCCGCGGGTACCGGGATCTCTCTCCGGCAGGCATTCGTCATGACGACAGGCATCTGGACGATCCTGCCGCTTTTCGGTTCGCTTCCGTTTGTGCTCGGCGTGACCGGAGCCGGGTTTACCGATGCCGTATTCGAGGCAATGTCCGGCCTGACGACGACAGGTGCGACCGTGTTTTCCGGGTTGGAGACCTTGCCCCGGGGCGTCCTGCTTTGGCGTGGTCTGCTGCAGTGGTTTGGAGGTGTCGGGATCATCGTCGTGGCATTGGTGGTCCTGCCGCAACTGCGTGTGGGTGGTATGCAGATCTTTCGATCTGAAGATGTCGACAACCTGGGAAACATACTGCCGCGGGTTGCCGAGACTTCCCGCTCCGTGGCCTGGATCTACCTGTTGCTCACCGTCATGTGCGCGGTTTCCTACCAGTGGTCAGGACTCGGAGAATTCGATGCCATCGTACACGCTATGACAACTGTTGCGACCGGGGGATTTGCGAACTCCGATGCGTCCTTTGCGAATCTCGGGCCCGGTCCGGAATATGTCGGAATGCTGTTCATGCTGCTCGCAAGCCTTCCATTCATTCGCTACATGCAGTTGTTTCGCGGGCACGCGGGACCGTTCATCAGGGACAGCCAGACCCACGCATTCCTGCTGGTCGCCACCGTTGTCGTTGCGCTGCTGACCGTATGGCAACTCGTGACGGCCCCGGCAGGTAGCGAGCTCGCTTTCAGGAAAGCCGCATTTAACGGAATTTCGATACTGACAGGCACCGGGTACGTCAGCGATGACTATGGCCGATGGGGTGGATTTGCGGTTTCGATGTTCTTTCTTGTCGGCCTGATCGGCGGATGCGCGGGTTCAACCTCGTGCTCTATCAAGATCTTCCGTTACCAGCTGCTGTTTTCCCTGGTCGTGACCCAGATTCGCAGACTGCACAGCCCGCACGGCGTCTTTGTACCGAAATACGCCCAACGCAAGGTCGGTGAAGACGTCATTGCGTCTGTCATGGCGTTTTTCTTCCTGTTCTTGTTGAGCCTGACGGTACTTGCCATTTCACTAGGCATGACGGGCCTTGACATGATGACGTCGATGTCCGGCGCAGTCGCGGCACTTGCGAACATCGGACCGGGTCTCGGGCCCGTCATCGGGCCGACCGGGAACTATGCGGGCATAAATGATACGGCGAAATGGCTGCTCGCCGCGGGAATGCTCATCGGGCGCCTTGAACTGATGGTCGTTTTCGTCCTGTTCACGACCGAATTCTGGAGGCGGTAGATGAACGGTCCCCGGCGATGTTGAGGTCACTTGGAGCACAGATCGCTCATGCGCTTGCACAGCGGGGCGTCGACGTGGTTTTCGGAATTCCCGGCGTCCACAACATTGAGCTGTACCGGGGGATCGAGGACGCAGGAATCCGCCATGTTCTTCCGAGGCATGAGCAGGGTGCCGGATTCATGGCCATCGGATACGCATGCGTTACGGGGCGCCCCGGCGTTGCCTTCGTGATTTCGGGACCCGGGCTGTGCAACATCATGACCCCGATGGGACAGGCCTATTCAGACAGCGTTCCCATGCTCGTCCTGTCATCCTGCCTGGATCCGGACGACGATTCCTCCCGAAGCAGACTGCATGAAATGAAGGACCAGGAAGGGGCAGCGGCGACGGTATGTGACTGGTCCGCGACGGCGCATGACGCGGACGGCGTGCGGAAGCTTCTCGACCGGGCATTCGCGGAGTTTTCGTCCTCACGGCCGCTTCCGAAGCAGATCCAGATCCCGATCAGCAATCTGTCCGACGTTGTTTCGCCGATCCCCGACCTGGATTCCGTACCGGGGCCGACGGCCATATCGAACGATGATGTCGAGGCGGTCGCGGCAAGGATCGGACGCTCCAGGCTGCCGCTTTTCATTTTCGGAGGTGGTGCGCGAGGAGCGTCCGCCGCTGCCCAAAGGGTCATCGAGCGAAGTGGAGCAGCCTTTTTTTGCACCTACTCGGCCAAGGGAATCGTCAGGAGCAACCACGTTCTCGGTCTTGGGACGGCGTTGCCCCGCCCCGAAAGTCAGGTTGTGCTCTCGGAAGCCGATCTCGTCGTCGTTGTCGGGTCACGTCTGAGCGAGACCGATCTCTGGCGACGGCACCTCGGCCACCGGTGCGAAATGATTCGGATCGACATTGATCACTCCGCGCTTTCCGACAAGCATGGGGCAGACGTCGCGTTACACGGTGACGCAACGCGTTTCCTTGAGGACCTGGCGGACACATTACCGGTAACGGATCGACGTTCCGGCTGGGACCCGGCACATCTCCGAAAGACAAGGTCCCAGTTTCGGGCGTATGCGGACCTGGAACGGCCAGGCATAGCCCGGGTCGCCGATGCGCTGGTTGATGCGGTGGGTGATGAAACCGTCATTTTTTCGGACATGACCCAGTTTGCCTACGTCGCGAAGGAAACCGTGTGCCTGGATGTACCGAACAGGTGGTTTCACCCGTCCGGATTCGGCACCCTGGGTTTTGCCCTTCCCGCGGCAATCGGTGCAAGCGCCGCTCCGGGACGCAGGAATGTCGTTGCCATCGCAGGAGATTACGGATTTCAGTTCACCTTGCAGGAACTGGCAACCGCCGCCGAATTGGGCATCGGACTGCCAGTCGTGATTTGGGACAATCGGGCGTTGAAAGAGATCGAGGATTGCATGACAGCGGCCCAGATCGAACCGATTGCGGTCGCGGCGCCCGGACCGGATCTCGAACTTCTGGCGCGAGCCTATCGGGTCGGTTATGCGCGTCCATCATGCCTGTCGGAGTTGGGAAGAGCGGTAGTCCACGGTTTTTCCGGGCATCGTCCGACCGTGATTCACCTGACGCCCGCGATTTCAGCATCGTGAAAGACCCGCGGACCGATGCCCGGAATCGTCAACGCTTGCGAGGCAACCGGTCCCCGGGTCGCCCGGGTCGCCCGCAGCACAGCAGACCGCAATTCGTTTCCGATGACCGGGATCAGATTGACCGGCTGACTGGCTTAAAATAATTGGACCGTGATTCCGTTGGCTGCAAGTGTTGTCACATGTCCGAAAATCTGAACACACCACGGTGTTTCCAGGACGTCATGTTTCGGTTGCTGGAATTCTGGTCCGGCGAAGGGTGCGCCGTGCTTCAACCTTACGACATGGAAGTCGGTGCCGGAACGTTTCATCCCGCCACGGCGCTTCGCGCATTGGGCCCGAAACCATGGACGGTCGTGTATGTCCAGCCGAGTCGTCGACCGTCGGACGGACGTTACGGGGAGAACCCGAACAGGGTTCAGCGACATCACCAACTCCAGGTATTGATGAAGCCGTCGCCTCCCGATTTTCAGAACGACTACCTGCGTTCGCTTGAAGCAATCGGAATCGAGTCCGACCTGCATGACCTGCGTTTCGTCGAGGACGACTGGGAAAGTCCCACCCTGGGCGCCTGGGGGCTTGGTTGGGAAGTCTGGTGTGATGGCATGGAAATCAGTCAATTCACCTATTTCCAGCAAACCGGAGGGCATGACTGCAAGCCGGTATCGGGCGAAATAACTTATGGCCTCGAGCGGCTCGCCATGTTTGTCCTCGACGTCAATCACGTCATGGACATGCCTTACAACGACCCAGGTTCCGGGACACCGCTGACATACGGCGACGTGTTCATGCAGGATGAGAAGGAATTCTCGTACTGGAATTTCGATGTTGCTGACACCGGCATGCTGTTCCGGCATTTCGAAGACGCGGAAGCGGAATGTCGGCGCATTGTTGGCTCGCATGTCAACGGATCCGGCACGGACCGGATTGTCCCGCTGGCGCTACCGGCTTATGATCAATGTATCAAGGCGTCGCATCTCTTCAATCTGCTCGATGCGCGTGGCGTGATTTCGGTCACCGAGCGACAAGCGTATATCGGCCGGGTGCGGGCGCTTGCCAAACTCTGTTCCGACGAATTCCTGAAGACTGCGGCCGGTGATGCATGACCGTGAACGGAAAATACCTGGTTGTCGGGCTTGTGACCTGTTGCACCATCGCGGGCGCAGGATTGATTTATACGCAAAATTATGCTTATTATCAGAACGTTACCGTCAATAGTTCGATCGATATGGATGAAGATCTGGGTGACGGCGGGTCCAAGGTGGCAACCGACATCCGGCTGACAAGCCTTGCCGGCGGAATCCCCGAGACGATCCCGGTATCCGGCTTTACCGGAATTGATGCAAAGACCAGCCCGCTGAAGTTTCGTGGCTGTTTCGTCAGCGAGCATTCGCTTGAGCAGCTGAAACGAAGATATGTTCAAGCCGATCATGCGGTTCCATTGCGCCCGCCTGCCTGGTTCGATTGCTTTGACGTCAAGAAATTGACGGAAGACCTGGCCAAGGGCGATGCGGTCGCTTTCCTCGGCGAACGGGAGATCGCCCCTGGTGTCGATCGGCTTGTGGCGGTCTATCCTGATCAGCGCGCATTTGCGTGGCATCAGTTCAGCCAGGACAGCCAGGAGTAATTGATGCCTGAACTGCTCCTCGAACTGATGTCGGAAGAGATACCAGTGCACCTGCAGCGAAAGGCCGCGGCCGATCTGGAACGACTGGTGATGTCAGGCCTCGAAGCGGCGGGGCTCCCGCCTTCGGAGGCGCGGTCGTATTCGACCCCGCAGCGCCTGTGCCTGGTCGTGAAGGGACTGCCCAAGATGTCGCCTGCGGCCCGCGAGGAGCGAAGAGGGCCCAGGGTTGACGCGCCCGAACGTGCGATCGAGGGGTTTCTGCGTTCGACGGGGCTCGAAAGGGAAGCCCTCGAGATCCGGGACGACAGGCGTGGAGGCGCGAAGAAAAAGGGAGAAACCGTCAAGACATACTATTCGGTCATCGAAAAGCCGGGAACTGCCGTAACCAAAATCGTCCCAGGCATTGTCCGGTCGGTCATGGAGGACTTTCCCTGGCCGAAGTCCATGCGGTGGGGTCACGGATCCTTCAGGTGGATTCGGCCACTTCGCTCGATTCTGTGTATCCTGTCGGACGGCAACCGGGATCGGGACGGTTCTTGCGACCTCGAAGCGGACGTGGTCCGGTTTTCGGTCGCGGGCATTCATTCGGGAAACCGTACATTCGGACACCGGTTCATGTTTCCCGCTGCGATTCCGGTTTCGTCATTCGGGGACTACAGGGACAGGTTGCGGACCGCCAGGGTCGTGCTTGATCCCGATGAAAGGCGAGCAATGATTTGCCGGGACGCGGAAAGGCTCGCCCGTGACAGGGGGTGGAAGCTCGTCCACGACCCCGGTCTCCTTGAGGAAATATCAGGACTTGTCGAATGGCCCGTTGTCCTGGCGGGTGCCATCGATCCCGAATTCCTCGACTTGCCTCCGGAAGTCCTTCAGGTCTCAATGCGGGAACACCAGAAATTCCTTTCCGCCCGGAATCCTGACAACGGACGAATCGAGGGGTTCATCACTGTCGCAAACACCGAGACGCGGGACGGCGGCGCGAAGGTCCTCGAGGGGAACAGGAGAGTGCTGTCCGCCCGGCTGTCGGATGCCAAGTTCTTTTGGGAACATGATCTCCGCCAGGCCCGGGACGGAATGACGTCATGGATTGAAGATTTGGCGAGGGTGACCTTTTTCGCGGAACTCGGAACCCAGGCCGACCGGGTGAGCCGCCTGGTCGGGCTGGCCGGGGAGCTTTCCCTCTTCACCGGCGCGGACCCCGAAAAGGCCGAAGCTGCGGCACGGGTTTCAAAGGCCGATCTGCTCTCCAGCATGGTGCAGGAGTTCCCCGAACTGCAGGGGACAATGGGTCGGCACTACGCGGTTGCTGCCGGACTCGACGGAGACATTGCGCGGGCCTGCGAAGAACACTATGCGCCGAGAGGACCTGATGACAGGGTCCCTGCCACGCCGGTCTCGGCTACGCTCGCGCTCGCGGACCGGCTGGATACGCTGACGGGATTCTGGAGAATTGGCGAGAAACCCACGGGTTCAAGGGATCCATACGGTCTCAGGCGAGCCGCGCAGGGCGTGATCAGGTTGATACTCGACAACGGACTCAGACTGCCGCTCCTCCAGCTGTTCGAGTCTCGATTGCCTCCGGATGTCTCGGACAGCCTGCTCGGGTTCATCCTTGACCGGCTCAAGGGTCACCTCAGGTCAACGGGCGTGACCGGAGACCTTGTCGATGCCTGCCTGGAACTGCCGGGACGCGATGATCTTGTCCTGCTGGTTCGACGAGTCAGGTCACTTGCCGAATTCCTGAAGACGGACGATGGCGAGAATCTCGTGCAGGGATTCCGCAGGGCCAGGAACATCCTTGTTGCGGAAGAGCGGAAGGACGGGGTTTCGTACGAGCTGGCGCCTGATCCGGCGTTGGCACGGGAGGACGCGGAACGATCACTGTTTTTGGCCCTGGGAACCGCCGAAACTGCCGTCGTAGCAGCGCTTGACAACGAAGATTTCGTGCTTTCCATGACCGAAATGTCGAAACTGAGGGCGCCGGTGGATGCATATTTCGACACCGTTCTGGTCAACGTGGACAATTCTCTCCTGCGCCGCAATCGACTGTGCCTGATGAACCGGATCTGCGAGGTCATGTGCAGGGCCGCAGATTTTTCAAGACTGGGCGTATGAACCGGCCCGGCAACGGAATCCACGCTATTTGTGCTGTTGTCACGACCAGTTGCGCTTGCGCGACCGAAGGCCTCCGTTGATCAAGTCGGGATTAATCAGGGAGTTGTCGGCGAAGGCGGCCCTGCGACCGGAGGAATTCGGGCAAAAGGCCCATACGATCAACCGCCTTCACGGTGCCGGTTTGCCGGTACCAGAGGGATTCGCCCTGTCGGTCACGGCGGTTCGGGAAATCGCAAACGCGGGAATTCGGGAAGACTGGGACCTGTCGCCGCTGATTGCGCCGGGTCGATTGAAGGCAATCCGCTCGAGTCCGGTTTCGCGCTCCTGGGGCGGCCCCGAAACCCTGGTCAATATCGGAATGAACAGGCAGGTCCTGGCAGACCTCTCCCTCAGCCTGGGCGAACGTGCGGCCGCAGAAGCCTTTTGTCACTTCGTCCAGGAGTATGCTGTCAGTATCAAGCACCAGGAGGCCGAGACATTCAGGGCAATCGCCCGGGACCGTGCGAACGTCAGGATGCCGCCGGGGCAATTGGTTGCGACCTGCCTGGAAGCCTACCGCGCCCTGGTTGGTGAAGAATTTCCCGAGGACCCGGCAGTTCAGCTCGGGAATGGCCTGAAGTCGATGATTGCTGCCTGGGACGGAACTTCGGCCCGGATACTGAGGTCGGCGCGTGGCGCACCTCCGGATGCCGGGTTGGGACTGATCGTGCAGGACATGATACCGGGACCCGTGTCTGCACGCCGGGGGTCGGTGCAGTTCCTGTCACCGCTGTCCGGCGAGGCCGGCGTTTTCGGGAAATTCGTGCCGGAACGGCCCGGGAGTACCCGACGGTCATCATCTTCCGAGAAACTCGATGCGGTTGACGACCATTTGGCGTCGGAATTCGATGCCTCTTCCCCGGTCGTCAGGGGTATGTTGAGCGAATACGGCCTGATCGCGCGAATGACATTTCGTGACGAGATGCGACTGGATTTTCTGTTGGACGGCGAGGCAGCCTGGATCCTGGACGCGGTTCCGGCGGAGCGTTCGACCCGGGCGAAACTGGCCATTGCGGTGGGGCTCGTCGACGACGGTCTGGTCTCCCGACAGGATGCGCTTTTTTCGGTTGATCCGCTGAACCTGAACGACGTCATGCTGGCCCAACTCGATCCGCGCGGCCAACCGGATGTGGTTGCGACCGGTGTGGCCGCGAGTCCGGGTGCCGCGACCGGCCGAATCGTGTTCAGCGCCATTGCTGCCCAGGCCATGAAATCCCGCGAACAGGAGTGCGTCCTCGTCCGTGTCGAGACGTCGCCTGAAGATGTCCGGGGCATGTACTCGGCAAGTGCGGTCCTGACCGAAAAGGGCGGCATGACGAGCCATGCCGCCGTCGTAGCGCGAGGTCTAGGCGTTCCATGCGTGACAGGCGCGACGGCCATTCACGTTGATGCTCGGACAAGAACCGTCACGATTCCGGACGGCAGGGTACTCCGTGAAGGTGATGTCATGACCGTTGACGGTACGGGCGGCAGGGTGGTCGCCGGTGCACCGGGACTTGTCGAACCTGATCTCGATGGAGCATTCGGCGTGTTCATGTCATGGGCCGACGAGGCACGGACGCTCGGCGTGCGGGCAAACTCGGACACGGCGATGGAAGCCAGTCTGGCCAGGGAAATCGGGGTCGACGGTATCGGTCTGGTACGAACCGAACACATGGTTATTGAGCCGGGTCGGCTGACGCTGATGCGCGAACTGATACTCGCGCAAACTCCGACTGACCGGCAGGCGGCACTTGAACGGCTGCTTCCGATGCAGCGCGCGGATTTCATCGAGATTTTCAGAATCATGCGGGGTTTGCCCGTGTGCATTCGCCTCCTGGACCCGCCACTGCACGAGTTCCTGCCGACTTCCCGGGGCGCGATCGAGCGGCTGGCCGAAGCCATGGCGCTGCCTGTATCACGGGTCAGTGAGAGGATCGACGACCTGGCAGAGTTCAATCCGATGCTCGGCTTGCGCGGGGTCCGGCTCGGAATGACCGTGCCGGAGGTCTACGACATGCAGGCACGGGCGGTATTTGAAGCGGCAGTCGCTGTTCGCCGCGAAGACGGGACAGTCATCGCCCCGGAAATCATGGTGCCACTGGTTTCGACGACCATGGAGGTCGAAATCGTGAAGTCTCGCGTCAACGCGGTTGCCACTGCGGTTCGGGCCGAGAGTGATTTCGATTTCGACTATGCGCTTGGCGTCATGGTCGAGACCCCGCGTGCCGCGTTCCGGGCGGGAAAGATCTCGGAGGTGGCGGAGTTTCTCAGTTTTGGCACCAATGATCTCACGCAAATGGTTTTCGGTCTCAGTCGAGACGACGCGGGTCGATTCATGCGTGAATATGTTCAACAGGGCATCTACGAGGAAGATCCGTTCCAGACCCTGGATCCCGAGGGAGTAGGCGAAATGCTCCTTTTGGCCGCGGAACGCGGTCGTTCCGCGAGACCTGCCCTGGTTCTCGGGTTGTGCGGCGAACATGGCGGAGACCCGAAGTCGATAGCCTTTTGCCACCGGGCCGGTTTCGACTACGTATCGTGCTCTCCCTACCGCGCGCCCGTTGCGCGCCTGGCGGCTGCCCAGGAAGCGTTGCGAGACGCAATGCGCCGCCGGGACGCCTCGTCCGGAGAAAGCGGTGGAGAGTAGCCCGCTAGCGTGACACCCGGTCGATCCCGAAACCGCCGGGTGGTCGGGGACGGTGTTTGATCCGGGATTGGCGAGTCCGCTGACGACGTGAACCATCGTGGGCAGGGGGTGCCGGCGGGCGGATATTCGGTACTTGCGGTACAGTTGCAACTTTTGGGTTGTTCTTTCCCCTTGCACGAATGTATTTTGTCATCCGCACCATTGTATCCTGGTACGAATTGTACCGATCAGGGTCGATTGGGCCGATTTCGGCTCGGAGGGGGGGACGCTGAGACTGCATGTCGCGGTTGGTTGTTGCGTGGTGTTTGTCGCAGTCGGCGGAATGGCCCCTGCGCAGCCATCTCTGAATCTTGGTTCATTACCACCCGCTCGGGCGCCTGAGCCCAATATCGTCGCGTTTTCCCAGATCCCGATTGTTCCCGCGGTCTTGAAATTCCTTCTGGGCGGCGAGAAGAGTGGAGACAAGGCTTTTGGTGACAACGACGTCTCGAGCGAAACCAGTTCCGGGACGCCTCGGGAAGGTTCCATTTTACCGAAGGGGCGAAAACACGTTGTTCCGCTCCCTCAGGCATTTCCGCCTGTTGAAACTGTGGCGGTCGTTGCCGGCGCGGCTCCGCGTCGAAATGCCGTAGGGATGGAGCCGCCATCGGCCGCCACGGCTGCGTTGATCCCTCAAGTTCGTGAATTCGATGCCGACAGAATTTCACCTACGGGGGACCGGGTCCAGGTGACGGCCGTCGCCATGATCGAATCAACATTGCCAAAGCCTCGCCCGAAAAAAATCCAGAAATTCCGATCAATTGAAAACCTCAGGATCCTGGTCGAGACCGCCAGTCGTTTGCCCGACGCAGCCTCGATTGCCGACCATGATGAATGGAGTTGCCTGACGGAAGCGATCTATTTCGAGGCGCGAGGCGAGTCGCTGCGTGGCCAGGTTGCCGTCGCCGAGGTCATCCTCAATCGCAGGGATTCACCTGAGTTCCCGGGAACCATTTGCGAAGTACTGGATCAGGGCGTCCACAAGCGGGGGAAGTGCCAGTTTTCATACAACTGCGATGGGCTTCACGAGGTTTTCCACGAAGAGGGTGCCCATAGAACGGCGGCCGTGATCGCGAGCAAAATGCTGGAAGGGCTAGAATTGAACCTGACCGATGGAGCCCTGTACTATCACACGGTTTCGGTCCGGCCGGGATGGAGCAAGAACCTGATCAGGACTGCAAGAATCGGCGACCACTACTTTTTCAATCGGCGAGACGCTTAAACCGGTCGATGCTGTCGTTCGCCCGAACCGGGTTGCACAAACCAGCCAGGACCCCGGGCCGTATCGATACCGGAACTTGCGACTGATGGCCCGCACGGACGGCAACGCGAAATCGATCGCACGGCATCGATCGATGAATCCGTGAGCGTCGGTTTTTACCCGAAGGTGCCTTTCTCAGATGGCCACACGTCCATTTCAGGAAGGGCACGTCGCCGTGGACATGACGATTAGGCACTGCGGTTCACGTCGCAACGGGTTGGTGCTCCGGGACCATCTTCGCAGCGTCGATATCGGGGCCTTCGAAGCGGAGAAACGAAAACCGCAACGCGTTATCCTCAATATTGCCGTGATCCTGGAAGACCGGGCCTTCGATCAGGACAACGGCGTCGATCGCGTCCTTTCCTATGACACGATTGTTGGAGCAAACGAGGAAGTTCTGACCGAGGGTCGGTTGGACTTCCTCGAAACAGTTGCCGAGCATATTGCCGCCGTGCTTTTTCGCCACGTTCGGGTGATGGCTGCGGAAATCAGAGTCGAGAAACTTGATCGGGTCCCGGTTGCGCCCGGCGTCGAAATCGTTTGCAGCCGCGGTTCCGAAGCGCCTCTTGTAACGTCGGAGAACGTTTGGTCGTTCCCGGTCACGCCGAACGTCATTTTCGTTCCGAACAACGTATCGCGCGAGGACCTGCTCCCCGCTTGGAACAAGTCGATTCGTGCGTTGAATACCGCTCGGTCATTTGCGTCGACAAACGGGAGGATCATGGCCCCGTACCGGGCAATCCGGATACCAGGCTGCGGATTGATCTTTTGTCGATCGAGCAAGATGCCTGGTACCTGGCTTCATGCCACGACGCGTTCGGAGCCGTGACGACCCTGACCGAACTGAAGGCGCGGACTGGCGAAAACCGGATTTCGGTCTGGGCTCCCGCGCGAATCGTTCTCGGGTCTGGAGACAGTAGGAAAATACTGAAGAGCGAGAGGCCACAGGCGCAGGAACTCGCCATCCGGTTGGCCAGGTCGGCCGGGGCGCGGAGACTTGTCGCCCGCAGTTGCGTGGATGACCTGCTCGGGACACGTGGCCCAGGCGAGGGCGTTGTGCAGAACGACTTTGCCCTGACCCCCAATGACCTGTAGCTTCCTGGTCGGTTCGGAAAAGGGGCATGCCGTGTTCGGTGACCGCGTCGGATCGGGGAATCAACTGTCGCGGAAACGCGCTCGTCATGATCGAGCCGCCGGACCGATCTATCGTGTGATGACGAATTCGATGACATTTCACAGGTATCAACGAGGCCTCGCCCCTTGACCAGTGTCAGGTACCGCCCGATCGTACAGACCGACCGCGCCAGGCCGAAGTCGGCTCTGTCGCTCGCCAGCGGCCCCTTGTGGTTCGAGTTCTGCGAGCGACTTGCGCGGGGAGAACCCCGGGACATCGTAAGGTGGGACGCCGTCGATGAGGGGGTCATCGAAGCGCTTGTCCGGCCACGGGTCCCGATCATGGGCCTGGCGCCGGATCGACCGCACATCATGGGGATTCTGAACGTGACTCCCGACAGTTTCTCGGACGGCGGCCATTACGCGGAAACGGAGACCGCGGTCAGGCAGGCCATGCGCATTCTTCGTGAAGGCGCATCGGTCCTCGACATCGGCGGAGAATCGACCCGTCCCGGGGCCACCTTCGTAGATCCCGCGGTCGAAACCGCACGGGTCGTTCCCGTTATCGGGCGACTGCGGGAATCCGGCTTCAGCGGCCCGGTTTCGATCGACACACGGAAATCGGAGGTGGCGGCTCAGGCCATCGCGGTCGGTGCAAACATGCTGAACGACGTTTCGGCGCTGGAGTTCGATCCGGGGAACCTTGATTTGGCATCGCGAAAGCAGCTTCCCGTATGCCTCATGCACGCGCAAGGCGACCCGAAAACCATGCAGGATTGTCCGGTCTATTCCGACGTTCTGCTTGATGTTTACGGGTACCTCGAAGCGAGGGTCGACGCCTGTATTTCGGCAGGACTCCCGCGAGACCGGCTCATCGTCGATCCTGGCATCGGGTTTGGAAAGACTGCCGAGCACAATCTTGAAATTCTCAGGGGGATTTCGCTGTTCCATGGACTTGGATGCCAGGTCATGGTTGGGGTATCACGAAAAAGGTTTATCGGAACAATTGGCCAGGAGAATGACGCACTCCGGCGTTTCCCTGGCTCGATGGCGGTGGGGTTGGAAGTCCTTCGTCAGGGCGTGCAGTTTATCCGGGTTCATGATATCGCGCAGACCCGGCAGGCAATCGCTCTTTGGCGCGCGATGTTGTGAAAGGAGGCCGAATGGCTCGCAGTTTATTTGGTACGGACGGCGTCAGGGGTGAGGCGAACACTTATCCGATGACTGCGGAGTTGGCGCTCCGCCTCGGTGCGGCTGCCGGGGTTGTTCTAAGACGTGACGTTGGCACCCATCGAGTTGTCATCGGCAAGGACACCAGGAATTCAAGTTACATGTTCGAAAGCGCGCTGACGGCCGGATTTGCATCGACCGGAATGGACGTGTTGCTGCTCGGACCGGTCCCGACACCAGCTGTCGGCATGTTGACGAGATCTATGCGTGCAGATGCCGGAGTGATGATTTCGGCGTCGCACAACTCGTACAAGGATAATGGAATCAAGTTTTTCGGACGCGAGGGATTCAAGCTCCGCGACCAGACCGAAAGCAAGATCGAGGAGGTCCTGGGGCAGGGGTCTGGTCTTGCGCCGCCGGAGAAGATCGGAAAAGCCCGCCGTATCGACGACGGACTCGGCCGATATATGGAGTTTTCCAAGACGACGTTTCGAAGAAAAAGGCGGCTGGACGGACTTCGGATTGTTATCGACTGCGCCAATGGCGCGGCCTATCGTGCGGCTCCGGAGGTGTTGTGGGAACTCGGTGCCGATGTCGATCCCATCGGCGTGTCGCCCAACGGATACAACATCAACGACAACTGCGGATCAACCTTTCCGGCCACAGCAGCGGCGGCCGTCAACGAACGGAGGGCTGATGTCGCAATCTGCCTCGACGGAGATGCTGACCGCGTGATCATGGTCGACGAGAAGGGTCAGGTCATCGGCGGCGACCAGATCATGGCGCTGATTGCCTCGATGTGGTTGGACGAAGGCAAATTGTCAAACAATTCGATCGTGGCTTCAGTGATGTCCAACATGGGGATGGAGCGTTACCTTTCCGGACTTGGGCTCTCGGTCATCAGGTGCGATGTCGGTGACCGGTACGTCGTCGAGACCATGCTTCGAGAGGGCTGCAACCTGGGCGGAGAGCAGTCGGGGCATATCGTCATGACCGACTACATGACCACCGGTGATGGTTTGACGGCGGGATTGCAGGTTCTCAGCGCCATGGTCGATTCAGGCTGCACCGCCAGCGAGCTTTTCAGCAAGTTCGAACCTGTTCCGCAGCTTTTGCAGAATGTCAGGTGTGGCAGGGGGCAGGACCCGCTGGAGGCAGAGAGCGTGAAGTCAGCTGTTCGGGCTGGCAGGGAAGCTTTCGGGTCTTCGGGCCGGTTGGTCATCCGCAAGTCCGGCACGGAAGCGCTTGTCCGGGTCATGGGCGAGTGCGAGAATCCTGACTTGTTGGAATCAGTTGTGTCCGACGTTACGGCGGCCGTCACACGAGCGGCTTGAATCCTGAACTCTTTTCATGATTCGGATGACAATCTGCCCTTGCTGCTGACAAAGAGGCCCAGCAAGATCAAAGCCAGGGCAATCAGGAATTGTGGTGGCAGGGATTCATCAAGAAAGACCGTTCCGAAGAACACGGTTCAGACGGGAACCTGGTAATTGACCAGGCTCAGGTAGGATGGGCTCGCGTCCCGTATGACCTGCAGGAGAATCAGCGTTCCGAGCGCAGTCGATCCAAGACCCATGAAGGCAACTCCGAACAAGGCTGGAAGGCCAGCCAGGTCGACGGTATTCCCTCGATCCACAGTGTGGCAGGAATCAGGGCGATCGAGCCGATCAACAGGTTGACCGCACCAATGGCCAGGCGTGGAACTTCGGGTCTTTTCGCGATGAGTATCGACCCGGTCGCATATCCGAACGCAGCAGCCACATAGGCAAAACGCGCAAGAGTCTCGAAGTTGCCGGAAGCCTGACCGTGACTGTATCAAGGCCGAACAGTATGAAGACTCCCGCAAAACCAACGAGGATTCCGATTGATTTCATCGGCGTGAGGCGGCCGTTTCGGGTCAGGAGATGCGCCACTGGCAATATCATCAGTGGAATCGTCGCCATTGTGAGGCCGGCGAACCCGGATGTGACGTAGATCTGCCCCCAGTTCAGAATCAGCCAGGGCAATGCCAGGGAAGTCAGGCCGATCCCAAGGCAACACGGTCACAGAATCTGGTTCTTGACAGTTGTCAGGAACCGGAACTCCCGCCTTTGAACGATGGCAAAGGCCGCCAGAACGGCCGCACCCAGGGTCACACGCGCGGCCGCGATCGTGACCGGCCTAAATTCGGTCAGCGCCTGCTCCACGCATGGAATCGATCCACACCATATCAGTCCAAGAGCGAACACCATAACCAGGCAACGGGTCTTGCTGTGCATTTTCAGCAGTCGCGAAAAGCAGTCGGCATGGAACATGATCCGGATTCGGCGGAGCACGGGACAGGTCCCGGTTTCTCACGCCACATTTTTGCCCGGGCACGAGCCCCGGTTGCTATCACGAACAACCAACTTTGTGTGCGTGGTCGATTGGCAGGGCGATAATCCATGAATTCCTTCTCCGATGGCGGTGGCGGTCTCGATTTCCGCGGAACCAATTTGCCCGCGGGCCGGAAGTGAAGCCGCTGAATTCACCCGAATTTCGCAGCTATCCCGGAGTTGAACTACCTTGCGACGTCGGGGGCGCTGGACGTCCCCACTGTGACGGGCCGATGATCAGAAGGTCCAGGCGTTTTCCGGCGGGTCTCGACATTCGTTGCGGCAGGACCTTGGCGACCGGCTGACCATTCCCAAACCGCCTCCGTTTGAATCAATCCGGAAATACCCGTCGCAAGGCGGGACCGGCATGTCCGAATCTGCATAGCGGCTATGCATTGTTGTGCGTTGTTGACAGCGAATCCGGGACCTACCTTTCGGTTCAGCCGGGTTCCAATCCATGAAATCGAAGAACCCGGAGCGAATGGAAAGGAGCAAATCATGATTGCAGACATGGTCCGCAAGACCGCGGAAACCGAGCTTTTCGAAGTCCACCCAGTTGGGTGGCTCCGTGCTCAAATTGCTTCCGTCACCCGTGCATGGCGCTGGTACAGGAGCTTCAAACAAACCCACGACGAATTGAATCGGCTTTCCGATCGGGATCTCGACGACCTTGGAATCGTTCGGGCAGACATCGCGCGAATCTCCAGGGAAGTTGCTGACGGAGTGGACTGAAATGGCGAATGCAAGCACCAGGCTCGATGCAGGGGCGTTTACCGGATTCGCCGGCATTGCCCGAAGCGCGGCCTCGCGATCAGGCCAGGCCGTCAGGTCGTACCTGAAACGGGCATTCCGCCGCCATGCAACGGGCCGGGTCGCCTTCGTGTTGTCGAGCATGACGGATGAACAGCTGGCCGCAATCGGGGTCGAACGATCACAAATCCCCCGATACGCGTCGGAAATCATTTCCGGTGAGTGAGCAGATCGCAACAACACGGACTCAGATCCCGAATCCGGGCATTGCCGTCCTCGTGCGCGACTTGATCCGATTGGCCCGCGCGTTCGCGATGGGCAGGGGGCTGGCCCTTTGGAACGGCCCCTTGCCGTTGCGTTTGATGTCTTGTTTCAGTTCTTTTCCTGATCGACGAGACGCCCTGCCGAGATCCATGGCATCATTGCCCTCAGGCGCTCCCCGACCTGTTCAATCTGGTGGGAATCGTTGTTTCGGCGCGTACTCTTGAAGAACGGTTGACCGACCGCATTCTCCAGCATGAAGCCACGTACGAACGCGCCGGACTGGATTTCATCCAGAATGTCTTTCATCCGTTTCTTGGTCTCGTCGTAGGGCAACACCTTCGGTCCCGAGACATATTCTCCGTATTCGGCCGTATTGGAGATTGAGTAATTCATGTTGGCTATTCCGCCTTCGTAGATCAGGTCGACGATCAGTTTCACCTCGTGGAGACATTCGAAATAGGCCATCTCGGGCGCGTAACCCGCTTCGACGAGGGTTTCGAATCCCATTCGAATCAATTCGACCAACCCTCCGCAAAGAACCGCCTGCTCTCCGAACAGGTCGGTTTCGCACTCTTCCCGGAAGTTTGTCTCGATAATGCCCGATCGACCACCACCGATCGCTGAACAATATGAGAGGCCGGTCTCGAGGGCACGTCCGGTTGCGTCGTTATCAACCGCGACGAGGCAGGGGACTCCTCCACCCTTGAGGTATTCGCCGCGAACGGTGTGGCCCGGACCCTTCGGCGCCATCATGATGACATCCAGCGTTGGCTTGGGCTCGATCAATCCGAAATGAATATTGAGGCCGTGGGCAAAGGCGATTGCCGCGCCGTCCCGGATATTCGCGTGTACGAGATTTCGGTAGGTTTCGGCCTGCAGTTCATCGGGCATCGCGAACATCATCAGGTCGCACCATGCCGCGGCGTCGGAGATGCTCCTTACCGCCAGGCCTTCGGCCTCTGCCTTTCGCGCCGAGCCGGATCCTTCTCTCAGGGCGATGCAGACGTTGCGGGCGCCGGAATCGCGGAGATTCAACGCGTGGGCGTGTCCCTGTGAACCGTATCCGAGAATCGCGACTTTCATGTCCTTGATCAGATTCACATCGCAGTCTGTGTCGTAGTAAACGCGCATTGGGCATGTCCTCATTTCAATCCAGATCGATATCGTCAGGTACCGTCGTGTTCCTGACGTCGGAATCGACACCGAGTACCCATCCATGCGCAAATATGACTTTAAATTGTTCATTTGAAGGCCAGATTTGGCGAAAACCCGAAATGGAAACGCTCTCGTGGCAAAAACAAGCGCCGCTTCGGAAAGACTCTGCCGTTGCGATCGCAAGAGCCGGCCACAATTGGCAGTTGCCCTTGGGAAAAGCAGAGTTTCGGATAGCGGGACCGGCGGCCTGGTCCACCGGATTCCGATTCAACGCACGCGCCATCAACGGGGCGCGTCTGTCAGGCGATCTGTCCGAGACCTGCCCGCATCAGTGGATTTCGCAAAACCGCATTCCGATGCAGGGCCTTGAGCGTATTTAGGCGTAACGAGCCGATGACCGGGTTGTCCGCCATCGCCGCCCGGTTGAGCATTTCCACTGCCGTGACCCGCGACAGGATGTCGGGCCAACGGCGCCGGCTGAATCGGCCAATTGCGGCTGGCGAACCGGGGTCCTGATTGCTCGACCGGATGATGTCGGAAAGAGTCTGGATATCCGTCAGAGACATGTTCAATCCCTGGGCGCCGATCGGAGGAACGACATGGGCTGCCTCGGCCAGAATGACCGTTCTCTGGCCGGTCAGGCGGTGGGCCAGTTGCCCCATGACCGGCCAGCATGACCGTGGTCCGGCAACTTCCAGATCTCCGAGGACACCACGACTACGTGCGGTGAGTTCCCGATTGAATTCCGCTTGAGGAAGTCTGGACAGCCGCTCGATTTCCCTGGCTGCGTCCATCCAGATCAACGCCGACCTGAACCGTCCGGAGTCGCTGGTCATTGGAACCAGGGTCATCGGCCCGCCGGACCGATAGACTTCAAATGACTCCGATCGGTGGGGTTGCTTGTGAAACACCGAACCGGCGAGAGCCATTTGGCCGTATCGCCATGTCTTGACGCCGATTCCCAGGGCATTCCTGACATGTGAATCACGCCCGTCGGCACCGATCAGCAGTCGACAAGAAATCACCGAACCGTCCGTCAGGTCTACGATCACGTCCCTTGTTCTCGGGAATATCTGCCGGGTCAGCGTGCCTGATTTCAACAGGACGTTGGGAAGTTCCGAGATGCGGCCGACGATGGCATTCCGGACGAATCCGTTCGCGACGTTCCATCCGAATGGCCTGTCCGAGATCTCGGCGGCGTCAAAACGTGCTCGGTAACGGGTCCTGTTCCCGTGATCCCCAGCATCGAGAATCGTCAGAACCTGAAGTGGCACGGCGCGATCGGAAACCCGATGCCAGATCTTCGCTTCCTCCAGGGTCGATCGGGCCGGTTGAAGGAATGCGGTCGTGCGAATGTCGCGGGAGGATTCCCCCCCTGGCGTCGAAAGCGGGTCGGCACTTGTGCAAACGACGTCAAGACCGGCCGAACCAAGTGTCGCCGCGGCCACAAGCCCGGCAATTCCACCTCCGCTGACCAGGATATCCGTCGTGACTCGATCGGATCGCATATGCGTTTGTATTGCGGATCGAGATCGGGAAACAATCGAAACCGGCGGGTTCGCATGTTGGCGACGACGAAGAACCTGAAGGATCGCGCATGCTTGCGTCCCTGAACTTCACCGCCGCCGGAGGTGTAGCACTGAATGGGATACCCACGGGTTGCCCCCGAAACCTATACGCCCATCGCCTTTACGAACCGCTCGAACAGGTAGAAGCTGTCTGTCGGGCCCGGACTGGCTTCAGGATGATACTGCACCGAAAACACGGGCCGGTCGCGCATCCGAAGGCCGCAATTCGAACCGTCGAAAAGGGAAACGTGAGTTTCGAGGACACCGATCGGAAGCGTTTGTGAATCGATGGCAAAGCCGTGATTCATCGAAGTGATTTCGACTCTCCCGGTTTCAAGGTCCTTGACTGGATGGTTCGCGCCATGGTGGCCATGATTCATCTTGACGGTCTTGGCGCCGAGGGCGAGGCCGATCATTTGGTGTCCAAGGCAGATTCCGAATACGGGAATTGCGGTTGCCTCGAGGATGTCCTGGATCATCGGCACCGCGTATTCGCCGGTGGCGGCCGGGTCGCCGGGGCCATTCGACAAAAAGAGTCCCTGCGGTTCTCGACGAAGGATGTCGTCAGCGGAAGATTGCGCCGGCAAGACGGTCACGTCGCAGCCGGCGTCGGCAAGACAGCGCAATATGTTTCGCTTGGCCCCATAGTCAACCGCAACGACGCGCTTGCCGTCGTCCGTATTCAGCCGTCGATAGCCTTTCGGCCACGCCCAGCGTGACTCGTTCCATCTGTAGGCCTGAAGGCACGTCACTTCACGCGCGAGGTCCCGCCCTTCGAGACCCTCGAAATTCTTCGCCTTCGCGAGCTGATCCAGGATGTCGAACTTGCCTTCGGGGTCGTGGCAAATGTTGGCGTGGGGCGCACCGAGATGCCTGATCACGCGGGTCAGTCTCCGGGTGTCGACCCCGCCAACCCCGACGCAGCCGCGTCCTTCAAGCCATTGGGAGAGGGTCTGTTGGGATCTCCAGTTGGAAGGCTCTGCGGGGTCCCATCTGACTATCATGGCCCTTGCGACTGGATCGCCTGCCTCGTTGTCCTCATCATTGGTTCCGGTGATTCCGATGTGGGGAAAGGTGAACGTGACCGCCTGTTCCGCGTAAGACGGGTCCGTCATGATTTCCTGGTAACCGGTCATCGCGGTATTGAAGCAGAGCTCAGCCGTTACCGAACCGGTCGCACCAAATCCGTGCCCAAGGAAATAGGTCCCGTCTGAAAGAACAATACTGGCGGTCGGTTTGTCCGAAGTCTGGGTCATGGTGCTGAAAGACATTGCAATCTCCGGTCGTATGATCGGCCGCAATCGCCGATCGGCGTCGCATTCGGAGACCAATGACCCGATGCGGTTTTCAGTCGTAAATGATCGATGGTAACCGGGTCAACCACATGTGGTTTGTCCTGCCGATCCCGGTTTTTCTGGCAGTTGAACTGACAACTGTCGCTTCGTATTATGACAACCTGTCAATGGAAATGCCGAAGCCATGCGAGACAGAATCAAGGCTGCACTGACGCAAGCGATCAAGGATCGCGATCAGATCAGGGTATCGACCCTTCGCCTGATATCAGCGGCGATCAAGGACAGGGACATCGGGGCGCGGGGTGAAGGCAACGAAACGGGCGTTTCGCAAGGCGAAATCCTCTCCATCCTTGACAAGATGATCAGGCAGAGAAACGAGAGCATCAGGGCTTACGAAGAAGCAGGTCGGCTGGAGCTCGCCGAAAGGGAACGGTCGGAAATTGTGGTCATTCGGGAATTTCTGCCAAGGCAATTGAGCGAGGAAGAAATCAGACGGGCGATCCAGACCGCAATCGACGAGGTCGGAGCTACGAGCATTCGGGACATGGGCCGTGTCATGGGCCAATTGAAAGGTCAATATGCCGGGCAAATGGACTTTGGCAAGGTCGGTCCCGCCGTGCGAAACCTGCTTGGCTGACCAAGTAGGGGTTTCATACCGATAACGGGGAAGGCTGGGGTCAGGTTCCCTGAAGGATTCGGGAATATCACTGGGCGGGTCGCGACGGGAATTTCGACTCGCGACAATTCCCGGCGGCGAATGAATGCTCCACGTAAGTGCCGAGGCAGTGATCGCCATTTTTCTTGGTGAGGCAAGCAGGCGGCCTGGCGTTGGAGCAGGCTTTCCTGCCGAATCTTGGGACGGAAGCCGAATGGCTTTGACCAGAATCGGTCGATACAGGCTCGCACTACCGCCGCATGTGACATCAGGTCTCGTGATTTCAGAGGCGATCTTTTCCGTGGCCCAGATGCCTGATTTCCATCTCACCCCAGTGCTCTGCCAGGTACTCGGCGACAAGTCGGCGATGACAATGGTGCGGTTGATTTTCGCTACAAAGCAGACAGCCGTTGTTCATGACCATCTTCGAAAGAACGGATTCTATTAGCCGCGTCTTCATGAGGTCAGTGAACTTGGACTCATAGGTGTCCCAACTGATGCGTCCTTGACGGTAATTTCTCAACAATTCCTTCGTCGGGGCGAGTACTGGTTCGTGGACATAGTCTATTCCACAGAGTTCTCGCGCGAACCAGGCGAGATCATCTTTTTTGACGAAACCGGAAAGCTGCGATCCATTGTTGAGCCTCACATCCACTATGCGTTCGACACCCGATTCGCGGAGAAGTTCGAAGAACTGTTGTGCGGATTTCTTGGTGAAACCTATGGTCAAAATCCTCATTGGTCTTTCTGGCAGGTCACGTCAGGAGTTGATTGTTCGTGTGGCCGATTCGTTCGGCCTGAAACGCGATCGCTTCCGAAATACGTTCATCGCGCGACCTGAACCAGTCGTCTTCGCGCAGGTGTCTGTATTTTGCGAGCAGTCGATTCATTGTGTCCTTGTGCGGTTCAAGCCGTCCGTCCGGCAAAATATGGGTGACATCGATCCCATTCATCTTGTCGAGTTCGTGCCCGACGAGAAGTGTCCGATGGCAGTCAAGTGGTTCCTTCTCGGCACACATCAGTGCGATGTGGTACTCCTCAGCGCCGCGCACGACCCGTTTCAGACCTTCGTGAAAGCCTGGCGTGCGTGAGAGACGGTCGTAACTGATTCGGCCGTGTTCGTAACAGGCGGGATCGTCCGATCGCCCACCCAATTCTCTGCCGAGATAGACATACTCAATGTTAGAATTCTTGAGACATTCCGCAAGTTGCTCGCGATTGAACTGTGGGTTGAAACGGCTGTACGGTGCGGCGCGTACATCCGCGAGCGCAGATACGTCGTGCCGGTCCAGGAGTTGGAGAAACGTCTCCATTGTATGGTTCGAGTGACCGATCGTAAGGATCGAAAGCAGATTCTTGTTCATCTTGCTACCGCCGATCCGATCCAATAATCGCCGCTATCAATTTGTGGACGGCACCTCCGTAGGGCTCCCCAAGACTGATGGTGAGGTAGCAACCATCGATTCCGTAGGTTCCGTCGAGCTTCGAATGGTATCGCCTCTCATGGAAAGGGTCGGTGATCCATAAGGAATAGGTTTGACCTGCATGGACAAAAACGTTCACGCGCAGTGAATGAAGTTAAGTTCTAGCGCAACGGGGAAACCTCACGAAGAGGCACAATCGATGCCATGGACGGGTGACTTGGGTCACGCGTAGCTCGCGACCTCGAATTCGATCCCATCGTCCGTGTCAAAATAGAATCTTCGCCCGGGTTCGTAGTCGGCATGGGAGTGAGTTTCCAGGCCTTCCGAAAGGACCCTCTGTTCGACAGCATCAAGGTTATCGACCTCAACACCGATGTGATTCAGACCGCCCCGCGTTCGATAGGAATCAGTCGTGTCCTGGTCCGGGTCTGGATGGCGGTACAGTGCCAGGTAGGTCGCTCCTCCACCGTTACCCGGCGTTCCGACATGAACCGAGTACCCCCCGTGAATCGACGCTCCCTTGACCCCTTGCCAGCGTATCGTCCAGCCGAAAAGACGAACGAGCATCGCGGCTGTTTCATCAGGGTCCTTAACCGTGACGTTGGCATGTTCTATGTTTATTTCGCCCATTTTTTTCTCCGCTCATTTCCTGAAACCACGCACCAGCCCGAACCCGGGACCCCTGCAAAAGCCCTAACCGCAGTCTCAGCCATCAGCCCTTCGGGGCGGCGTTCGACAGAATAGCTGGAATCGCCCGATTCCTGCCCTCGTGACGAACGAAACGCCTGGTTGAACTTTGCCTATCCTGGCGGCCCGGGTTTCCGCCGATCCCTGTGCAAGCCGCCGAAATTTTGAGTCCGGCTATCCAGAGCACGGCGTCAGGTGCGGGTTCGCAGTCGATCTGGAGAGAATCCGCTGCAGTTTTTCGAAAAGGCGGGACCGCTCTTGCGGACTCAGGAATGCACCGAGTTCGATTTCACGGCTGTTTCCCCGAAGTGTCAGGTAGTTCTCGACAGGTCCATTCGGATACAGGTGAACAGTTGTCCAGTAGGGTTTCGCGGACCAGTGCTGCCCATCCGGCCTCCGCGGATCGATACGATCAACCGTGATCAGGTCCGGCCAGATTCTCAGTTCCTCGGTCAGCCTGCCGTCGAGATAGTTGCGCTCGAACAGCGTAAACATGAGCCAGAGTACGAACAGCGGGAATGGCAACATGACGGGCCACATCGCCGTTCCGAGAAACGGGCTCAGCATGACCGCAAAGGCCAGGAAAGTCGCAAGGATCAGGACAGCGTGCCCATTGCGCGTGAGCGACCGGTTCGGCCTCAGTGTCAGTTCATATAGCGGAGAGCCTGAACAGGTGGCGTCTCCGCCATTCGCCGAGAGCGGGACACTTGTGCAAGAATATCCTGATCCTTCCGCCCGATGTGCCAACACGTTGCCTTTCGTTTCGCCCTGCCTGACTCAATGATGCGGCTGCCTGTCCCATTCTTCCCGCTTTGGAAGAATGTCGTAGGTGTGGGCAGGCGGTGGATTGGGCAGCGTCCATTCAAGCGTGTCGGCGTGTTCTCCCCAGTAAGCGTTTTCTTCAATCTTCCTGCCAAAGCGAATTGTGTAGAAGACGACCCCGATGAAAAACACGAACGAGGCGAATGTCAGGAAAGCGCCGTAGGAAGAGATTTCGTTCCAGAAGGCGAACTGCTCGGGGTAATCGATGTAACGTCGCGGCATACCCTGGCGACCGAGAAAATGCTGCGGAAAGAATGTCAGGTTTGCACCGACGAAAGTCGTCCAGAAATGCAGCTGGCCGGCCCATTCCGGATATTGCCGGCCCGACATCTTTCCGATCCAGTAGTAAACGGCTGCAAAGATGCTGAAGACCGCGCCGAGCGACATGACATAGTGGAAGTGCGCAACGACGTAGTAGGTGTCGTGATAGGCACGGTCGAGACCAGCCTGGCTGAGGACGATTCCCGTCACGCCTCCGACGGTGAACAGGAACAGGAATCCGAATGCCCACAGCATTGGAGTTCGCAAGGACACTGACCCGCCCCACATGGTTGCGATCCAGCTGAAAATCTTGATTCCAGTCGGGACCGCGATCACCATGGTTGCCAGCATGAAGTACGTCTGCTGGGTCAGGCTCATGCCGACTGTGTACATGTGGTGGGCCCAGACGATGAACCCGAGGGCGCCGATCGCGACCATTGCGTAGACCATTGGCAGGTAGCCAAAAATCGGCTTTCGGGAGAATGTCGAAATCACGTGTGAGATGACTCCGAATCCCGGCACGACGAGCATGTAGACTTCCGGGTGCCCGAAGAACCACAGGAGGTGCTGGTAGAGCACAGGGTCGCCACCCCCGGCTGCATCGAAGAATGTCGTACCGAAATTCCTGTCGGTCAATAACATCGTGATCGCCCCTGCGAGTACGGGCAGCGACAGAAGGATGAGAAAGGCTGTCACGAAAATCGACCACGCGAAAAGCGGTGTCTTGTGCAGCGTCATGCCGGGAGCGCGCATGTTCAGGAATGTCGTGATCATGTTGATCGCGCCAAGAATCGACGAAGCACCTGAAACGTGAACCGCAAAAATGGCGAAATCCATCGACATGCCAGCCTCGGTTGTCGACAATGGTGCATAGAGCACCCATCCGACGCCCGAGCCGCTCAGGTTGTTTCCGCCCGGCACCAGCATGGAACAAACCGCCAGCGAGGTTCCCGTGACATACATCCAGTAGCTGAGATTGTTCAGCCTCGGGAACGCCATATCCGGCGCGCCGATCATCAATGGCATGAAGTAATTCCCGAAACCTCCGAACAGGGCAGGAATGACAACGAAGAACATCATCAGAATTCCGTGCCCGGTGATCAGGACGTTCCAGAGATGACCGTTCGGGGTGCAGTTCTCCGTGGCTGCAGCGATCAGCCTGGAGCCTTCCAGGCACATATGCTGAACGCCCGGCTCCATGAGTTCCAGACGCATGAACACCGTAAATGCAACGGAGATGAATCCGACCACGCCGGCAGTGAAGATATAGAGGAGCCCGATATCCTTGTGGTTCGTCGACATGAACCATCGGACAAAGAAACCGGGACGGTAATGGTCATCGTGGTCGCGCAGAGCTGCGTCTGCCATGGAGGCCTCCAAGGAAATCCGGTTCATGGACCCGATTCATCGGGCTATGGTCGGCTTGGTACTCCAACTGTTGGTTTGTCTCAACCGGATTCAGATCATCCGATCCCGGGGAAAACGTGATCGCAGTGAGTTGGCGGGCCGCGCGCGTCAAGCGGATTCGAGAACCGGATAGTGTCCACGGGTCCACGGCAGACCGGGATTGTCCATCATCAGTTCGATATAGAACGGTGTCAGGCGCGCGAGGATGTTTCGACCGCCCCGGACCTGGTCGCGATTGACAGCACTTCCCCAGGTGGCGCCGCCGTGAATCAGCTGGTTTCGCAACACGTACAACCTGTCGAACAGGATCTCGAGAATCTGGACCGTATTCTTGGACCTAAGGGCTCGCGCAACCTGCTCGCGGCTTCTCCTGAAGCCTGCTTCCCAGTTCTCGTAGCCGTCAAGCCCGTTGTGATAAGCCCAGAATGGCTGATAGACGAATTGATTGTTGAGAAGTGAGCGTACGAAATCCGGGAACTGTTCCCAGATCACCTCGTAAATCCGCTCCTCCTTGTCGAGCTCGACCAGCGTCGCGAAGAATTCGGAAAAGTTGTGCCGTTCCGTCCTACGAATGGTTGAACGATACGAGACAGCACCTTCGGTGGCATAGGCCGCATTGAAGCTGATCCAGTAAAAGATGAACGCCGCGTCGTCGTCATCGGCTTCCTGTTCTGCCCGATTGAGCCAACTGAGCGCCCGATGTACGCGGAGGCGCAGGTTTTCGGGAGAACCGTCCCTGATTGTGCGGTGTTTTTCCTTCAAACGCGGGTAATGCTTTTCTCTCATGTTGCGGCCGTGGGTCCGGTTCTACCCGGCAAATAGTCAGGTAATCGTGTCCAGCGTTCTCATGAACTCGTATGACTCGATCAAGTTCTCAAAGACACGTCATTAGCAGGACTTCCGGCGAAAACAAACCGGGTTCATTCTTCCTGGCTCCCGCTGGTGTCGTGCCCGAACACCGGGCTGAAAGCGCGTCGCAAGGCAGCATCGACGTCACCCATCGTGACCGGCAGGCCAAGATCCAAAAGGCTGGTGACCCCATGTTCGGTTATGCCACAAGGTGCGATTCCGTCGTAATGCGAGAGGTCCGGATCAACATTGAGCGATAACCCGTGGGAACTGACCCATCGCCTTAGCCGGACGCCGATGGCTGCAAGCTTGTCTTCGCGGAACGAGCCATCATGGCTGCAAGCTTGTCTTCGCGGAACGAGCCATCATCAAGTGCGGGCCTTTCGGTTCGGACGACCCACACGCCAACGCGACCTGGTCGTCTTTCGCCGGTGACACCGAAATCCTTCAGGGTGCGGATGACCCACTCCTCGAGACACCAGACAAACCTACGGACATCCTTGCCGCGGCGGTTCAGGTCCAGCAACACGTATACAACGCGTTGACCTGGGCCGTGATACGTGAATGCGCCTCCTCGTCGGCTCGGATGAACCGGAATCCGGTTGTCACCGAAATACTGCTCCAGGCTGTCTGCGCTGGTTCCTGCCGTATAGATTGGCGGGTGCTCGATCAGCCAGACGAGTTCGTCCGCGCGCCCATGGAGAATTGCTTCGACGCGTTCTCCCATGAACTGGACAGCTGTTTCGTACGGCACTTCGCCCGCGCTTTTTCGCCACTCCACCATGATGGCTCCGAATCGATCGAGGTTCGACAAGTGTACGGGGAAACCAACCTCTTCACATGGGACTTATAAAGATGGGTTGACGGCGCGTCACGCCGCCAGCTTTCGATCAGTTTCACGGGTCACAGGGGTGGCCAGCGCCAACGCCCCTCGCCGTGCAGACACCCCAGTCCCCGAGGTCAAGATGTTGCGGGCCGCATTCAGGTCCGCGTGATCGGCATGGCCGCACGCCACGCATTCGAACTTCCGGTCGTTCCGGTTTCCCGGATCAGTGAACCCGCAGGCGTTGCACGACTGGCTGGTATATGCAGGGTTGACCTCGTTCAGTTCCAAGCACTTGTAACCGAGCATCTCCTTCACGGAGTGCCAGCCGGTGTTGAGTATCTCCCGGTTGAGACCGGACTTGGCCTTCACCTTCCTGCCGGGGTTCTCGAGCGTGCCCTTGGCCGATCGCGTCATGCCCCGGGTGTTGAGCTTCTCGACAATCACCGTGCTTGCCCGGTTCGCGATCCGGCGGCTGACCTGATGCCGCCAGTTCCTGCGTCTGTTGGCCCGCTTCCGAAGCAGGCATTGCAGCCGCTTCCTGGTCCGCTGTCTCCGGTTGGAACCCTTGCGCTGGCGAGCAAGCCTGCGCTGGTTGCGCCCGATCTTCGCATCAAGCCGGCCCGTATCGGGCGCGGGGATGATCTCCGCCTCTCCGGTCGTGTCCGCCACCGCCACCTGCCGGACGTTCATGTCCACGCCCGCCGAGACCCCGGTGTCGGGACGTTCCTCAGCCTCGACCTCGTAGCAGACGGTGACATACCACTTGCCGGCGATCTTCCTGATCACGGCTTTCACCGGCTTGCCCTCGGGATACGGGTTCCCGCCGGATGCGCATGGGACCAACCCGCGGGACATTGATCATGTCGTCCCTGATGGTGACGGCTTCGGGAATGGCGAAGGACGGTGTCGACCCGTGGCGGGACTTGAAGCGTGGATGTCCTGCCTCGCCCCTGAAGAACGCCTTCCACGCATCGGCCTGGTACTTGAGCACGTACCGGGTGATGCTGAAGGAGTACGCGCAAAGCCACGGGATTTCGTCGCGGAGGCACGGTGAACTCCTTGCCGAGCGAGAAGAACGAAACCGACGGAGGTTTCTCCCCGTTGGCCTTCGCCTCCTCATGGGCGTCATTGTGCTGCCCCAGTATCGTGTTCCAGACGAAGCGGCAGGCGCCTGCCTGTCCGGCAAGGCGCCGTGCGTTCGCCCTGGAGCCTGGCAGAAGCCGGTAGATGATGTTGCGGTATGTGGAGGTCTCGCTCACGCGGTCGGGCCTTCGGCACAAGGTTCGTTTGGTGACGGGAAAATCAGCACCTTCCCGTCACACGCGCATCGCACCAATTGCCTGATTTGTCAAGGAATCATCCAGGGTCCGAATCAGATGTTCCCAATCCCTGCGACCAGTGAAATCGATCGGAAACTGGCAGCGTAATCGCACTGTCAACCCATCTATATAAGCCCCTTCACATCGCGAAAGGTGTCGTTTATAGGCGGCTCGTCTTGAAGTGCGGCCGTGGCGGAATTGGTAGACGCGCAGCGTTGAGGTCGCTGTGGGGTAACACCCGTGGAAGTTCGAGTCTTCTCGGCCGCACCAAATGCCGATAGCGAACCCCGATTCGGATTCCCCCGGTAAGTCCCGGTTGGCGTCACCCGGGCAGAAAATGGAAAAGGGTCGGGAAATCAGGATTATGGTTGGGGCATGATTCTCGACAATCCACGGTACACAGCACGTTTATTCAAGAATGGAGATTTGCTACAGTGTACCGGTTGAATGGAAGATTTCCGAAGTTCGGGGATTGCCAATTTGCGTGAAGGGCTGACCGGCCAAACGTGCGTTGACGCTGCGGAGACCGAGATTGCCAAACTCAAGTGACAACAATCAGTTTGTCGAATTTGACGGTGTGCAAAAGAGTTATGACGGCGAGACGCTCGTTGTCAAAGACCTTAATCTCAAGATCGGTCGCGGCGAGTTTCTGACCCTGTTGGGGCCTTCGGGATCCGGAAAAACCACCTGTCTGATGATGTTGGCCGGATTTGAAACGGCGACGCACGGCGAAATCAGGCTAGGTGGAAAACCCATCAACAACATACCGCCGCACCGCCGCGGGATCGGAATGGTTTTCCAGAATTACGCGCTTTTTCCGCACATGACTGTCGGTGAGAACCTGTCCTTCCCCCTGGAGGTCAGAAACCTCCCGAAGTCCGAGCGGGAACTCAAGGTTAAGAATGCGCTCGATATGGTCCAGATGGGCGGGTTCTACGGTCGGCGGCCGGCCCAGCTGTCCGGTGGGCAGCAACAGAGGATTGCCCTGGCACGGGCACTCGTGTTTGAACCGGAACTGGTTCTCATGGATGAACCGCTTGGCGCACTGGACAAACAGCTGCGCGAGCACATGCAACTTGAGATCAAGCATTTGCACGAACGCCTGGGGGTCACGGTTGTCTATGTGACCCATGACCAGAGCGAAGCGCTGACGATGTCGGACCGGATCGCGGTTTTCAATGACGGGGTGATCCAGCAGTTATCGGTTCCTGACGATCTCTACGAGCGCCCGGAAAATGCATTTGTCGCGCAGTTCATTGGCGAGAACAATCGCCTGTCGGGAACGATTGAACATGTCGACGGTGCCTACGCTTCCGTCGTTCTTGACGACGGATTCAGGAATCGGGCCTTGGCGATCAACTGTGGCGGCAGTGGCAGCCGAACGACACTGTCAATTCGTCCCGAGCGCGTTGTGATCGGCGACGGCGGTCAAGCCAACACGACCGAGGGCGACGTTCTCGAGTTGATTTATCTCGGCGATCATATTCGATGCCGAATGAACGTTCATGGCAACAGTGATTTCGTGCTCAAGCTTCCGAACACGGCGGGCCATGATCGACTGTCAGTCGGAGAACGGGCCATGATCGGTTGGGCAGTCGAGGATTGCCGGGCGCTTGATGAGTGACGGCTTATCGCCCGCACCTGCCTGGCCGGAAAGAGAAATACCGGTACCAGCGGAACGCTTTCACGCCTGACCGGATTTGCACCGAACACGGTGCATGAAATGACCGTGAGGCGACAAGAACTGCATTCAGCAATCCTGGGCCAGTGATTTGGCGGTCCCTGAAGGATTCGAACCTTCGACCTCCACCTTCGGAGGGTGGCGCTCTATCCAGCTGAGCTAAGGGACCTCGGTAACTACACGCTTCCGACATAAATCATTCAAGCCGATCAGAAGACACGATTTACGGAATCTCCTGAAAACGTTATCGACTTTGCGCGGGGGCGTGACACGACGATGACCAAGAAAATCATTGTTAGTTGAATGCATGGAGCACGCCAGGTTGAAATGCAAGTCTAACCGGACCGCTATGGCGAATTTTCCAAAAGTTCCTCCTTGGAGTAGCCGTAAGTCCTGGCTTCATTCCCGGGACGATGATGCATGACGAACGAGACGAGGAGCTTCTGGACGCGGTTGCAAGGCAAGGTGTCGATATCCACTCCGCAGCATTGGACGTGTTTTGGAGGGATGTCGTTACCACTGTGCACGGGCCTTGATTTCTTCGTCCGGAGCGAAGTACTGGCATACGGCATCCTGCATGACTTCGATGTGACTGAAATTAGCGTGACAGGCGCCCAAAACAGGATCGAGGAGGCTTTTCCCGATGATAGCCAATCCTAATGCGAGTTTCGACGGCGATGAAACACCCGAGATGCGGCTTGCGCAGATGGGGTTGACCTTGCCGAGAGTCCCCCCGCCGGTCGGCAATTTCGACCTTGGCTCGATTGACGGAACAACTCTTTTTCTCTCTGGACAGGGACCACTCCTGGAAGACGGCTCGCTTGCGACCGGAAAAGTCGGCGCGGATGTCAGCGTTGCGGATGCCAAATACCACGCCCGGTGTACCGGGTTGGTTCTGATTGCCGCAATGCGGGAACTTCTGGGATCCCTCGACCATGTGGTACAATTCAGAAGGGTCTTTGGTATGGTAAATGCAGTTCCCGAATTTGAGGATCACCCTGCAGTCCTGAACGGCTGTTCAAATCTCTTTTGCGAGGTTTTCGGTTCTCGTGGCCGCCACGCGCGTGCCGCTGTCGGAATGGCCTCTCTGCCAGGGAACATCACGGTCGAGATCGACGTTATCATATCAATCGCACCGGACTGGATTCAGGCCGATGGGTGAAATCCGCTTCAGCGACGCGGGCAAGCGCTAGAATGAAGTCCAAGTCGTCATTGGCACTGATTTGCACACGGGCGAAGAGGGGTTTGTGGTGCTTGTCGGTCCTCCAGGCTGCGCGAAATCCACCGCGCTTCGCATGATTGCGGGCCTTGAATCCATATCCTCTGGGGATTTGTTTGTCGGTGGTCGCGCCAATGAACAAACGTCCGCCGAGCACGATGTCTCGAAATATTTCCAATCCCATGCGTATATCCAGAACCAGTCGGCTCGCAAGAACCTGTCCTTCGGATTAAAGCTGCGGAAGCCAGGTCCGGCGACGGTTGCAGGCGAGGCCGCGCTTCGCCGAGATGCTGGGATTGGGCGAATTCCTGGACCGCAAGCCGCGCCAACTTTCCGGGGGACAAGCTCGACCGGAGGTGCCTGGGCGCGCGATGGTCCGCAAACCGGATGTTTTTCACTTTGACTAACCGCTTTCGAACCTTGATGCTGAACTCTGGGCGCAGGTGCGCGGGGAGATTTCCGAGAGGAAATGGAAGCTGGCGACAACCACGGTTTCGTCACACATTTTCAAGTTGGAACCATGACTACGGGGGGCCAAATCGAGATCATGAACAAGGGGCGCACTACGCAGGTTGGCGCACCGATTGGGCCATACGAATGTATTGCGAATACACTTGTGGCGGAGTCTATCGGCAGCCCGCAACTGAACATTTCGTCCCCGAACGATCTGCTGATCGACGCCGAACCTACTGTGGTTTCCTCCGGTGGACGAGCGGGTATGCCGGGTGCCCGTGCCGGACATTTGTTGAACGACATATATGCGGGAGCGGTGAATATCGGCGAAGCAATAGCGGTTCGGATCGAGGATTTGGGGCATGAGGCGCCTTTTCATCTGAACACCAGGTGCTGTGCGGCACTCACTGCGCGGGCAAGCGGCGCGGTTCGCGGGAAAATCGCGTCAGGCGCCACAGTTCCGCTTGCCGCCATGCCCGACCGGCTCCGCACGTTCGATCTCGCTGCCGGAGAGCGCTTGACATGATCAATGATCCATTTGGGCGTTGGAACCTGACGCCGATAGTCAATGCCTCGGGCACCATGACCAGCATCGGTGCGTCGCGCGTTCCACATGAGGTGCGTGCCCTTGTGGACGGGATATTGGGTGAATTCGTCGGAATGGACGAGTTGCAGTCGCGCGCGGGTTCGATCATTGCGCGGGCAACCGGTGCCGAGGCGGGTTGCATCACGGCTTGCTCTGCAGCAGCCATGACCCAGACCGTGGCGGCCTGTTTGTCCGGCTTGGACCTGGCTCGGATCGAAGCGCTGCCTCTGGTCGCGGGCGAACGCCGCGTACTTCTGGCTTCGGGCCATATGGTGAACTATGGCGCACCCGTCGATCAGGCGATCCGTCTTGCAGGGGCAGAGGTCGTGCCTGTCGGCACGGCGGCCGCCTGCGAAACATGGCATTTGCGCGCGGCACTGGAAGAAGGCGCGGTCGCCGCAATGTATGTCGTCTCGCACCATACGGTAAGCGAGAACGAACTGCCGATGGATGTCTTCATCGCAATGTGTCGCGAATACGGCGTACCGGTGATCGTGGACATGGCTTCGGAGTACGATTTGCGTCGTCCTTTCGCGCTTGGTGCTTCCGCAGCAATTTATTCCGGGCACAAGTTTCTCTCGGGCGTCACCAGCGGTATCGTGGCAGGCACGTCCGACCTTGTTCGGGCCACTTACCTTCAGCATCGAGGAATCGGCCGCACGATGAAAGCGGGCAAGGAAAGCGTTGTCGGTGCCATGGCGGCGCTGGAGCTTTGGGAGGCCCGCGACCACGCCGCCGCCAAGGCAGCTGAAGAAGTGCGGCTCGAGCTTTGGCTAAAGAAATTGGACGGCGTGCCCGGGCTCGCATTGGCATGCCACGAGGACTGGACCGGCAATCCGATCTCTCGCGCAAAGATAACTGTCGATCCCGCCGCTGCCGGTTTCAACGCTTGGGAGTTGGTCGGGCGGCTCGAGGCCCGTACGCCTCGAATCATCGTACGCGACAACCTGGTCGAACGGCAAGAGATTTACCTCGATCCCTGCAACCTGACCGATGACGAGGCCGCCTTGGTGGCCAGTGCCATCCGTGAAGAAGCGGTGCGTTTCCGCGAAGAAGGCGGCGGTGGCAAGATCAGTTGGAGCGATGTCAAGCGCGCGCGGGAACCTTTGGTGCAAGGCTGGAAGGGCATAGGCGATGCGGCGACTTAACCGCAAACGCATCCTCATGACTGGCCAGTGCGCGGCATCGGCTTCGCCATCACCCGTGTCCGCCATGCCGAAGGTGCCGAGGTATTCGCCATCGGTCGGAATGGCGTCGCGTGTTCATAAGCCGATTCAGAGATAGGCACCATTAGGGCGGATTGAAACAATACCTGCTCGACATTGGCCAACCCGAAATCATTGCCGCCGTGCCGCAGACAATCGCGGATTGGCCCGCTCAAGTCGGCTTGGTCAAAAATGCTGCGATGCTGGATTTCAGCTTAGCAGGGATCGCCACCGTTTATCGGAGCCCGTCGCGTCATCCGTGCCGCGCCGCCGCCTTTACGCCAATCCGCGGCGAAGGTCAGTGCTCCGACACAAGATGAACCGCGCTGCAAGGCGTGACTCACTCTCGAATGAACTCTTCCATGACACCCATGTCGATAGAGTTATGCACAGGTTGGAATCGCGCGACCTGTGGAAAACTTAAACCTGCCGCGCATGCGCAATCCTGTCCTGGGGCCGCGCAGTGGATGCGCAGGGCGGGTCGGACCGATTCCGACTGGGTTCACAGGAACCGTCCGCAAGCGTGGTCGGCCCGTCCCCCCTTCGTCCCCTCGCGTCCTGAATGGATGCCTGGGTCATGAACCGGATCATCACGAGAGTAGGAGCGAGAGGACAATGACGATGGTAATCGCAGGTGTGGATGTCAGCAAGGCCGTCCTGGATGTTCATGTGGGCGGCGTCGACAGGACGTTCGCGAATGACAGGACGGGCTTCCGTGCCCTCGCCCACGGCGCCGCTCAGCGCGTTCGTCGACGAACTCTCCGACCTCTTGGTCATGCGGGAGCAGCTTGTCGATGCCCGAACGGCCGTGCAGGGCACCGCACGCGAGGTCACCTGAAGGGAGGCGATTGCGGCCGGCGCCGAGGCCGTGGACGCCATCACGGCGGAGATTGACGCGCTCGAAGACCGGATCGAGGGCGATCCGGAGCCCCGGAGGATTTTCGAGATCCTGACCTCGATCGCCGGTGTCGGCCCGATCACCGCCGCCGCGTTCATGTGCTGGATGCCCGAACTGGGGACCCTGGAGAACCGCCAGGCGGCGGCACTCATCGGTGTGGCGCCATATGCGCAGGAGAGCGGCCAGTCCGCCAGGTCCCGGCATATCCGGGGCGGGCGCCGTCGGCAGCGCGATGTCCTGTACATGGCGGCCTTGACGGCGATGACGTACAACCCGGAGTTGAAGGCCTTGTACGCCAGGCTGAAGGCTCGGGGGAAACACCACAAGGTGGCGCTCGTCGCGGTCATGCGCAAACTCGTGATCCTCGCCAATGTCCTGCTTCGCAACGACCGAACGTGGACGGCTGAACCGACCTCGGCATCAGCCGGATGAGGCGGTCAAGAGGGGGTCGACGAACACCTGTTCCGGGCCGGGCTGCGCCGGCTCAATCGCAGGGACGTGCACAGGATGGAGCCTCGGGCTGTCGCCAACGGGGCCGATTCGCGCTGTGGAAATCCCGGGGAAAAGTCCGGAAAACAGCACAATATCTGCCTTTCGACCTCAAAAAGACAGTTGACTCCGCATGGATGCTCACTGCGTCAGATGTCAGGAAATTACGCCATACGTGAACCACTTCCGCGAACGGCAGCGCAGTTGTTTCTCGGAACCCGGCAGTGTAAACTGGGCCGGCCGGAGTTGGCCTGCGAAATGCCGCTGGCTCCGGCACTATTTTCAGGACGCAGGATACTGCGGTCCCAGGTGTCCGGTTGCGAGGTTCCAACTATTCTCCCGGCCGTTCATTTGTGGAACGTGGTTATTCCTTCGGAAAAAAAATCGGGAGGTTAGTATGTCCAAGTACAATTTCGTCGCCAGTCCAATAACGATCGTCGCAGCCGCATGCATGATCGCGTTTTCGAATCTCGCCCTTCACGCGGAACCGGACCGGGGGACCCTGGTCGTTGCGGTCAACCAGGAGCCGCAGGATCTTGCCGCGCAAGGTGCCTACAAGGAAATCAATGCTCCCGGGCTCCGGAATGTGCTGGAAACGCTCATTGCGGTTGATCCGGTCTCCGGAGAGTTCATTCCGGTTCTGGCAACGGCCTGGGAAAGGGTCGATGGAAGCACGCTCCGGTTCACGCTCCGGGATGGCGTGACGTTTCACGACGGGACTGCCATGACCGCCGAAGCGGTCGCCGAATCCGTGAGCTGGGTGTGGAGCACGGAGAACGCATTCACGATCCAGGAGTACGCCGGTCCTGGTGAAATCTCCGCTGTCGCGATCGATGACGCAACCGTGGAAGTCAGATCAAGCGAACAGGATCCCCTGCTCGAATTCCGTATGTCGCTGAACGGAATCTCGTCGCCAACACAATTGGCGGAGAATCCCGCGAGGCATTTCGATACGCCAGTCGGAACGGGGCCATACAAGTTCGTGGAGTGGAAACACGGCCAGTACTGGTCCGCAACCTACAACCCGGATTGGTGGGGATTGAACGCCAGTGATGCCTACGGCACCTCGAAGCCGGCCTTTTCGGACCTGAAGTTCGTCTTCCGGTCGGAAGACGCCGCGCGGGTTGCAATGGTCGAGAGCGGCGAAGCTCAACTCGCCATGTTCCCGTCCGCTGATGACTGCGCGCGTGCGGCTGAAGCCGAGAGTTACAATTGCGTGACAGGACCGTCGACAACCTATCTTTACGGTCGACTCGACCATTCGCTGCATGCCGACGAACGATTGTCGGATCCAAGAATTCGCGAAGCAGTTTTCTCGGCGATCGATATCGCGGGCATCGTCGACCTTTACGGCATGGCGTCAGTGCCCCAGGGCCAGCTCGGCGCAAAGGGTACGATCGGATTCAACGACGCGGTCAGCCCGTATGCCTATGATCTTGACCACGCAATGTCGTTGCTGGACCAGGCCAGGGCTGACGGCGTCGATGTTGACGGGCTTGAAATCGAAATCGTGGGACGTGATACGACGCCCCGTATCAAACCGATCGTCGAGGCCCTGGGGGCCATGCTTGGCATGGCCGGCATTGGCACCGACATCAGGGTGCAGACTCCGGCGGAGTTCAACCCGCGGGTTCGCATCACCGGTTATTCGAATGAGCCCGGACGCCAAATGATGCAGGTTCACGTCAAGCAGAATCCATCCGGAGATTACGGTCTGTTGCTGTTGTCGAACTATGCCTGTCCGAACATCGATGATCCGACAGGTCCGTCGCGATCCTCAGTGTATTGCGACGGTGAATTCGACGCCAGCCTGTTCGAGGCCTTGGCAAGTTTCGGGGAGGAGCGGGGTGAACGAATGCGGGAACTGGTTCAGTATGTCCACGACCGGCACCTGATCGTCCCGCTTGCGTTGCTGGATCGAGGCCACCTCGTGGAAGCCGGGTTGGAATTCACCTTCGGAACGGATCACAGGATCCAGGCGGTATACGTCAAGCCGGCCTCATGAATACCCGTGCGGGCGGCTCCGGGATTCTTCCCCGGGGCCGTCAGCTTTTCCGCCAGGAGAACTGAAGCTCGTCCTGGATGGTGTATTTCGTCACACGAATAGCGAATTCGTTTCTGCTTCTGCTGCTGACGGTCAGCTTTGTGTTCCTGGCCGGGCGATTGATCGGAGATCCGGCCCTGAACATGCTGGGGCCGGGAGCCAGCGACCTTGCGCTGGAAAAGTTGCGGCGGGCAGCGGGGCTGAACGATCCCCTCTGGCAGCAGTACTTGCGCTACATTGGCAACCTGATCCAGGGCGATTTCGGAGTCAGTTACCGTTTCGGGTTTTCGGTCCTGCCGTCGGAGGACCTTGATGCAATCGGCCAACCGGTCGTTACGATCGTATTTGAGCGACTACCCGCAACCTTTCTGCTCGCGGCAGTCGCCATGGGGCTGGCGGTCCCCCTGGGCGTGCTGATGGGGGTCGCTGCCGCGGCGAATCCGCTCTCCGCCATCGACAGGCTGGTTTCCGCGGTCGCCCTTGCGGGTGTTTCGATCGTGCAGTTTTGGCTGGGCTTGATGCTGATCGTCCTGTTTGCCGTTCAACTCGGCTGGCTGCCGACCGGTGGATACGGAGGCGCGAGCCACGTCATTCTCCCGGCGCTCACGCTCGCGGCGCGGCCGATCGGCAGGATCGCACAGATTTCCAGGAGCGCCATGCTGGACGAGTTGTCGAAGCCCTACGTCGTAACCGCGAGGGCAAAAGGGTTGAACGAAAGCAGGATCGTGTTCCTGCATGCTCTCAGGAACGCTGCCGTGCCTATCATCACGATGATCGGGGATGAGCTGTCTGCCCTGCTAACGGGTGCAATTCTCGTCGAGAAGATCTTTGCGTGGCCCGGGATCGGATTACTGATCATCGATTCCCTGACCCGCAGTGACCTTCCCCTGATCCAGGCCTCGATCGCGGTTGTGGCCGCGCTGGTCGTCGTGGTCAATCTCCTGGTTGACCTTGCATATCGCGTGGTCAACCCGCGAATTCGTCTCGGAAAACGGGCCTGAAGTCTTGGCGACCGGCTTCAGGATTCAAGACGGCGGAACGACTGGTCCGCAGGAGACCCGAGCCTCCTTCACGAACTACGCATGGTCGATCGTGAAAGATCGGATAACTCTGGCGGCAGTCGTCTTTCTGGCACTGCTCTGTGTATTCACTGTCGGCGCGGAAATCCTGGCACCTTACCCGCCGACCGGTCTGAACCTTTCCGACAGAATGCTGCCGCCCGGTGCGACCGGGACAAAGGGATCGTTCTATGTGCTCGGCACCGATGAACTGGGCCGCGACCTGTTTTCCAGGTTGATCTACGGTGCCCGCGTCTCCGTTTCGGTCGGTGTCCTTGGCGCCGTGGTTTCATGCGTGCTCGGCGTTGTCGCCGGGCTGACGGCAGGCTATTTCGGCGGACTGTACGAAGACATCATCATGCGTCTCGTTGATGGGATGCTGTCATTGCCATCCTTGCTCGTGGCCCTGTTCGTGCTGTTCGTGATCGGTGGAGGCTACGTCAATCTAATTCTCGTTTTTTCAGTGCTCCACTGGATGGTATTCTGTCGCCTGTCCCGGGGACTGGCGCTTGATGCCCGAACGGCGACCTATGTTCAGGCGGCCCGGACGCTCGGTGCGTCCCGAATACGGATCGTATTCCGGCATATCCTGCCCAATGTCATGGCGCCGATCATCGTTCTTTTCACCCTGGAAATCGCGATTCTCATCCTCTCCGAGGCGTCGCTCAGCTTTCTTGGTTTCGGCGTTCAGCCACCGGACCCTTCCTGGGGCCTCATGATCGCGGATGGCCGGGAGCACATCCGTTCCGCGTGGTGGCTGGTGACATTTCCAGGCCTGGCGATTTTTCTGACGGCCTTGAGTCTGAACCTCGTCGCAAACTGGGTTCGGGCCGTGACCGACCCGGTTCAACGCTGGCGCTGGCTCGTCGGAACCTGAAACAGGACGGCCATGGATCCACTCGCTTCAATTGATGGATTGCGCGTCGAGTTCCCGGCACTCGGCGGAACAGTGATCGCGGTTCGTCACGTCGACCTGCAGATCTTTCCTGGCGAGATATTGTGCATCGTGGGCGAGTCCGGAAGCGGAAAGTCCGTGACATCGAACGCGTTGATGCAGTTGACCCGGTTTTCAGGCGGACTTGTAACCAATGGCAACCTGAACTTCGTTCGCCGTTCCGGCGACAAACTGGACCTGCGCTCCGCGAACGAGCGGCAGATGCGGCGAATTCGCGGCAACGAAATCGGTATGGTTTTCCAGGAACCGATGGCTGCACTGAACCCGTCCTATTCTGTCGGCTGGCAGTTGTCTGAAGGCCTGATGAAGCACCGGGGGTTGTCGCGGCAGGAAGCGTGGGATCGATCGCTGGATCTGCTCGTCAGCGTACGGATTCCGGATCCGGAACGCAGACTGAGACAATTCCCGTACGAACTCTCGGGCGGAATGTGTCAACGGGTTGTCATCGCGATGGCCTTGGCCTGTGAACCACGTCTGCTCATCGCCGATGAACCGACAACGGCTCTTGATGTCACCGTTCAGGCCGAGATTCTGGCATTGATCAGGCGATTGTGCAGCGAAACGGGGGCGGCCGTGCTCCTGATTACCCATGACATGGCGGTCGTTGCGCAGATGGCCGATCGGGTTGCCGTCATGCGCGAGGGCGAACTGGTTGAGGCCGGATCCGTCCATCAGGTCATCCTGCGACCAAGGCATGCCTACACGCGCACGCTTTTGGCGGCGGTGCCGAAGATTGGTGAAATGGCTGGCAAGCCGTCACCGGCATGGATCGGGACTTCCGGCAATGTGGACCGGAACGGAGCAACACCTTGTGCAGGCGGGGAACACATTCTCGACGTCAGGAATCTCGTCAGGCGATTTCCCGTGCACGGCGGCCTGTTCAGACGTACGATCGCGAATGTTCACGCGGTCGAAGACGTGTCGTTTCGCGTGGGCGAGAGGGAGACGCTGGCAATGGTAGGCGAGTCCGGCAGCGGCAAGTCCACGGTCGGGCGTTGCATTCTGCGGCTGGAAGAACCGGATGCCGGCGAAATTCGGTTTCGCGGACGGGACCTTCTGTCATTGCCGCGACGGGAAATGCGAGACCGGTTCCGCGACATTCAAATGGTTTTTCAGGATCCGTACGGTTCGTTGAACCCGCAGATGCACGTGCTCGACCAGATTGCCGAACCAATTCGCAACTTTGGCCTCGACAGGGGCAGCGCGCTCGAGGATCGCGTTGCTGACCTGCTGGACCGCGTCAAGATGCCGCGCCAGTTCCTCCGGCGATATCCGAACGAACTCTCGGGCGGCCAGCGTCAACGGGTGGCAATTGCGCGTGCACTGGCAGTGAATCCGGAGTTCATCGTTGCCGACGAGGCTGTGTCCTCGCTGGACGCATCAATCCGGGCGCAGGTTCTGGATCTTATGATGGACCTTCAATCCGACCTGGGATTGTCGTATCTGTTCATCAGTCATGACATGGCGGTCGTCGAGCGCATTTCCCACTTCGTCGCCGTCATGTTTCAGGGGCGAATCGTTGAAATGGGGCGGCGCAGTGACATTTTTGAACGTCCTCACCATCGTTATACCAGGTCCCTGCTCGCCGCGGTTCCGAAGATGGATCCGGCTGCCCGGATTTCGAGCAACGAAACCGATGCAAGACCGCTCCACACCCCGATCCGTGCTGCAGGCCACGACCCCGGCCCCAGCCGCTACGACGAAATCGCACCCGGACATTTTCTGTTGAGAGACGGAGTCCTGTGAGTCGGCAGACCTTGGGGTTCACCCGTTCCCGAGTCCCGTGCCCGATGCGGGGAATCCCGCCAGGCAGGCATGGATAACAGATTGTCATGCGGGCACGAAGTCTTGCGCTGGAGGTTTGCTGATCGTGATTTTGGAGGGCATCGGCGACCGGGGAAGAGCGATTGGCTGGGCCCTGTTTTTTTCCGGCATCATGTTGGCGTGGTGGATCATGTTCACCATGGCCGGAATGTCGGGACTGAATGTATTCGGGGAGGCCGTCAGTGCGAACATGATGCCCATGCAAGGAGTTCACGTGCTGTTTCCGATGTGGGCGATCATGATGTTGGCCATGATGGGGCCGACGCTGGCGCCGGTCCTCGTTTCCTTCGAGGGCCTGATCAACTCCGGATATGCGAACCGCGCCGGATGGATGGGCCTGATCGTGGGATATGCTCTCGCCTGGTTCGGTTTCGCAGGTACGATGGCGCTGGTTCAGACAGCTCTCTTTCTGCTTGAGCTGATAGACCTGCTCGGAGCGGCGACGGTTCGGTGGCTTCAGGCAGCCATTCTATTCGCCGTCGGAGGCTACCAGTTTACGCGGGCAAAGGAAGTCTGCCAGGGAATCTGCTTGTCTCCCACCTTGTATTTCCTGGGGCGCTGGCGGCCGGGGTTCCGGGGCGGTTTGCGCATGGGAATGGGATTCGGGGCGTATTGTGTCGCATGCTGTTGGGGATTCATGATGCTCGGTTTTGTTGGCGGAACCATGAACCTCTCGTGGATGGGACTTGCAACTGCCGTCATGATCCTCGAAAAGCTGCCGGAAGTCGCGGCCTTCGTGACGAGACCCCTGGGCATAATTCTAATGGTTTTCGGTTTGTTGCTAGCGGGAGGAATCCTTTGACGCGAACGGCGGGGGCGAGGGAGAAATCGATGACTGCCGCGGGAAAGGCCGGGGTTCGTCGCAGAGACCGGCTGGAAGTCCTGGAACGGATCGACCAGCGTATGATCCCCACGCGGCGCCGGCGGGAGCCGACTGACTGGCGAATCAAGGGAGAACTGTTCCTGAACTGTTCATGCACTGTCTTTTGCCCGTGTGTCGTCAGTCTGGGGAAACACCCGCCAACCGAGGGATACTGCCACGCATGGATGGCGATCAGCATCGATGACGGGCACTTCGAAGGAGAAAGTCTTGCCGGTTTGAACGTCGGCCTGTTGGTCGATATTCCGGGAAGGATGGCGGAAGGCAACTGGAAGGTTGCTGCGTATGTTGACGACCGTGCAACCCAAAAGGCGTACAATGGAATACTGAAAGTCCTGTCGGGATCAGCCGGCGGGACGACAGGCTTGTTCACCATGCTCGTGAGCACGATCATCCACGCCGAGAGAACCAAGGTCGAGATCGTCAAGGGAAAACGACGCCGTTCGATCGTCGTGGGAAGGAAAATCCAGGGAGAGATCGAGGAAGTTGCCGGACTGAACCCGGACGAACAGGTCGTCATTCGGAATAGCCGCTACTGGGTTGGCCCAGACATCGTTGTCGCGAAAGGTTTGCGGTCGCGACTCCGTGACCATGGCAGGGTTTGGGACTTCGACGGCAAGTCGGCAGAAATTTGCAGGATTGACTGGTCCGGCCCGTGACGCGAGCCAGCATGCAAAGGGCAAATGCGGTTCCGCGTATGGTTCGGCGACAAGAAGAGGCAAGGAAAGCTCCATGAAATTCAATGCGCTTGTGGTGAGAAAGCAGCCAGAGGGGACTACGGCCGCCGCGGTCGAGCAGATCGGCGAGGATGATCTGCCAGACGGGGACGTGACCGTTGCCGTCGAGTATTCGACCGTCAATTACAAGGACGGTCTCTGTCTGGGGCCCGGAGGAGGGCTCGTCAGGAATTATCCGCATGTTCCGGGAGTCGATTTTGCCGGAACGGTCGAATGTTCGGATGACGAGCGTTTTCAGCCGGGTGACAGGGTCGTTCTCACGGGTTGGCATGTCGGGGAGGTCCGGTGGGGTGGATATGCACAGAAGGCGCGTGTCAAGGCAGATTGGCTCGTCCCCGTCCCCGAGGGATTGACAACACGACATGCCATGATTGTCGGGACCGCCGGATTCACATCAATGCTGGCGGTCATGACACTGGAAGACCACGGCCTGGAACCGGGCAACGGTCCCGTGCTCGTGACCGGCGCGGCCGGGGGCGTAGGGTCGGTCGCAACGGCCATTCTTGCCAGGCTCGGGTATGAGGTTGCCGCGGTGACCGGCAGGGCTGAAACCGGGAACTACCTGAAATCGCTCGGGGCTTCAGAGATAATTGACCGGAAACAGATCGATGAAACCGTCAAGCGCCCACTTGAATCGGAGAGATGGGCAGGGTGCATCGACGCTGTTGGCGGAAATATGCTCGCCCGGTTGCTCGGCCAGATGAAGTACGGTTCGTCCGTCGCTGCGGTTGGTCTTGCTGGAGGGGCCAATGTGCCGGCTTCGATCATCCCGTTTCTCCTGCGCGGCGTCAGCTTGCTCGGAATAGACAGTGTCCTTCAACCGCATGCCAACAGAGTGCGCGTCTGGGACCGGATTGCATCGGGCGTTCCCGGCGAATTGCTCGAGTCGATGGCGCAACCGGCGACGCTGTCCGAATTGCCCGACCTCGGTTCCAGGATCCTCAAGGGCAAGGTCAAGGGACGGGTCATCGTTGACGTGAACGCGTAGGCTGCTGTCATGTTGGGCACGTAAGGCAAAACGCACGTTTTCGTATTGCGCCCCTGTTTGCCCCTGAGTTCTCCGGGACAACGCCACAGGGAATTCCATGTCAAACGCTTAGTCTCATGACGTAACGACGGCTGCCGACTCGGCCGACTTCGATAAAACCGGCGTTTCTGAACGATTCGACGAATCCCATGAAGCGATAGCTCGGAGAATCTCCGTCAACCGGATAGGCTTCGATCACACGCGCGTTGCGGTCGCGCGCCGTTGAAACGGCAGCGTCGAGCAACCCTGAAAAAAGGCCGCGTCCTCGATACGCCCTTTTGACGAAGAAGCATGTAATTGACCAAATTCGGTTTTCATCTTCTTCGCCGTTTTCCAGGCCTCCGAGTTTTCTGAATGTCGATCTCGGTGCAACCGAGCACCAGCCGACCGGGGTCTGTTCGTGATAGGCGATGATACCGACCGGCACCCCATTGGAAACAAGATCGTGCAATTGTGCCTGCAAAATTCGATTTCGTTCGTTTTTCGGCCACTTTGAAGCGCCAACAGGCTTGGGTCGCCAAACCATGCACCAGCAATATGAAGGGCCGCCCCGGCCTTCGAAAAGTTTGACGAGATCCTCCCAAATGGCTTTGTCGACGGCACGAAACCGGAACATCTGGCCAGGTTTTTCGGCCATTTCATGGTTCTCCTGACTTGCGTTCTTGCGCCCGATGGTTGAAGACCGAAACTCGTTGTCCGGTGCCGTATCGTCGATGCACCGTAACCGGCGCGAACCCGCGATCAACCACGATTGCCGCCGTCGCGCAAGGTTTGTCCGGCAAGGAGTGTTCTGGAGCGGTGTCGTCCGGCGACCGGCGAGCAAAAGGGGATTGCGGCCGTGAGCCAGATCAGGATTCAGCCGATCGACCATGCGACGGAAAGACATCGGAAACCCGAACCTTCCTTGACATTGATCGCCTCCGCAACCCCCCGGCGCCGTGAATGCCTGCTTTCCGCTGAAATCCTAATTCATGGCCTTGGCACCGGAAATCACCGGTGAGTCGCATGTGGTTCTCTGATCTCTTTGATCTTGACCGCAAGGTACCGGGCCGCCCGCCCGGTTCCCTCTTGCAATTTTATTTTTGGTGCCTGCAAGGAGCGGTTCCCGTTATTGGCGCCGGCGTAATTTTCTCGATGGCTGCCGGTACGCTCGAGGTCTACACGGCACTGATTCTCGGCGTCGTGATTGATCGCGTTGTCAGCGCAGACCCAAATAGTTTGTTCGCGGACAACGTTGTCCTCCTGATCGGAGCGACCGCGTTTTTCCTGGTCTTGCGCCCGATCATAATCGGACTGAGTTCGTTGTTCTCGTCGATACTCATCGCTCCAAATGTCGACGCACTCGTGTTGGCGAGACTGCATCGCCACACGATCGAGCAGTCTGTCTCCTTTTTTGATGACGACTTCGCGGGCAGAATTGCACAAAGACTGCTGCAGACATCCCGGGCAATTACCGAAACGGTGGTCGAAGTCGTCAACGTTGTTTCCTTTGCTCTGGCATCCCTGGTCGGTTCGCTTGTGCTGCTGGCATCGATCGATACCCGCGTTTCGGCCTCTTTGGGGGTCTGGCTCGCCATTTACGCGGTCATGATCCGCTGGTTCATGCCGCGAATTCGGATTCGTTCCCGCAACAGGGCGGGTGCGCGGTCGATGCTTTCCGGCCAGATCGTCGACACGATCACAAACATCCGTACCGTCAAGCTGTTTGCTCATAACCGACACGAAGACAAGGCGGCTCTCAAGGCTTTGCAAAATTTCAGGCAGAACGCGCTTGGCTTCGGCAAGGTGGCAACGGCCTTCAGGTTTTCGTTGATGTCGGTTTCCGGCCTTCTCCCCGTAACCCTGGTCGGAGGTACGTTGCTCCTTTGGACGCAGGGCGAGGCGACGGCGGGCGATATCGCCGCGACAGGTGCCGTATCCCTCAGGATCGCCCAGATGTCCGGTTGGGTCAGTTTTGTTCTCATGGCGGTTTACGCCAATGTGGGCGAAGCCGAAGATGGAATGCGGACATTCGCTGTCCCCCACGACCTGCTCGACGGGCCGCGCGCGTTTGCCCTGCCCAGGGTAGAGGGACGGATCGCTTACGAGAATGTCTCGTTTGCCTACGGCCGGCACGGAGGCGGCCTTGAAAATGTCAGTCTGATCATCCGACCGGGCGAACATGTCGGATTTGTCGGCGAATCCGGCGCGGGAAAGTCGACTTTCGCCGCGCTTCTGATGCGTTTGTACGATCCGGAGGACGGCAGAATCCTGTTGGACGGTTACGACCTTCGGGATGTGACGCAGGAAAGCCTGAGGCGTCAGATCAGCATGGTTACCCAGGAGACGGCCATGTTCAATCGGTCGGCTCTCGAAAACATCGCCTATGGCAGACCCGGCGCATCCCGCGAGGAGGTCATCGAGGCTGCGCGACAGGCCGAGGCGCACGAGTTCATCTTGGGACTCACCGATCAGCACGGCCGTACCGGTTACCAAACCCACCTCGGGGAACGAGGGGTTCGGCTATCTGGGGGGCAACGCCAGCGAATCGCCTTGGCACGGGCGGTTCTCAAGGATGCACCGATTTTGGTGCTCGATGAAGCGACCTCGGCCCTCGATTCGACCGTCGAGGCGTCGATCCAGGACGCGTTGCGAAAAGTGATGGAGAACAAGACCGTCATTGCCATTGCACACCGGCTTTCGACCATCCTTCGGATGCACAGGATCGTGGTCCTCGAGAACGGCCGAGTCGTCGAGCAGGGCACTCATGATGAACTGCTGAACAGGGGCGGTGTCTTTGCCAGGCACTGGGACAAACAGATCGGTGGTTTCATCGGAATCGATCATGACAAGGAGTTCGCCGGTCAGGGTTTTGGTCATTCGAATTTCGGGTCCTGATGTCCGTGGTCGAATTCAGTACCAACCGGAATCGCGGCACGTGAATCAGGAGCGAGAGAGTGAAACTTGATGTTGGCTTCGCCAGAAGCCAGTTTCCGGCCTTTTCCGATCCGGGATTGTCCACATCGGCATTCTTCGAAAATGCAGGTGGAACCTACCCTTGCCGCCAGGTCGTCGACCGGCTGACCCGGTTTTATCGTGAGCGCAAGGTGCAGCCCTATGGCGAATATGAAAGGTCGATCGTTGGCGGAAAGGAAATGGACGAGGCTCGAACCCGTCTTGCCGCTGCCATCGGGGTTGAAACGGACGAGCTGTCATTTGGCCCGTCAACGACGCAGAATACATATGTTCTGGCGCAGGCATTCCGATCGATCCTGGGAAGCGGCGACGCAATCGTCGTCACTGAACAGGATCACGAAGCGAACTTTGGCCCGTGGTCCAGGCTGGCAGGCGGCGGAGTGACGATTCGCGTCTGGAAACTGGATCCGGAAACCGGCCACCTGCCGATCAGCGGCCTGGAATCTCTTCTTGACCGGCGAGTGAAACTGGTTTGTTTCCCGCACTGTTCAAACATCGTTGGCGAAGTCAATCCGGTAAAGACGATTTGCCAGATGGCGAAAGACGCCGGAGCCTGGACCTGCGTTGACGGCGTGAGCTATGCGCCGCATGGTCTTCCGAACGTACGGAATCTGGGCGCAGACATTTATCTGTTCTCGACGTACAAGACCTATGGCCCGCACCAGGGCGTCATGGCGGTACGCGGGGAACTGGGAAAAAGGCTTCCGAACCAGGGCCACGAATTCAATGCGGGACACCCGGTTCACAGATTGACGCCAGCCGGCCCTGACCATGCCCAGGTTGCCGCGTCTGCCGGGATTCTGGACTACGTTGATTTGCTGAATGATCATCACCGGGGAACCTGCATACGACCCGATGCGCAGTGCGCATACGTCGCGGGGTTGATGCGGGAACATGAGACCAGAGTCCTGAAGCCTCTGCTGGATTGGTTATCCCGCAGCAATGCTGTCCGCCTGATCGGTTCGGACACGGCAGAGGAAAAAGTGCCTACCGTGTCGGTTTTACTGGACCGGCCGGGGCAAACCGCCGCCGCCGCTCTTTCCACCCATGGAATCATGGCCGGAGGAGGGCATTTTTATGGTGTACGATGCCTCAAGGCCCTCGGAATTGACCCGACTCACGGTGTTCTTCGACTGAGCTTTGTTCACTACACCGAGGCTGATGATGTCGCACGTCTGATTGACGCTCTTGAGATGGTCATCTGACGTCGGTTGACTTCTCCCGGGATGGCCTCGCGACAAATCCGGACGGCGAAACGGCCGGGAGTCAAGGCAGGTCGAAGATTACCGGGATCGTTCCGGACTCACGATTGCTTCAGGCACTCGAGTTGCTCTGCCAACAGATCCATCCCGGCCTGCCACCCCTTGTCCATGTTGCCGACCGCCTGGGAGAAACAGTTTCGTTCGTTTTCAGTTGCATCATGAGGCGCCCAAGTCATGCGCATGCTGGTCCTGTTGCCGGAACCCTCGAGATGCAGCTCCAACCGGACTTGCCTGGGCCAGTCCGGCATCATCGGGTTGGGAATCGGATTCCAGTTTTCGTCTGTCACGAACTGGATCGCGGACAGGCTCACCCCAGGGTCGACCGCGACATAATCCAATCGTTGATAATGTGATGCCCCGCCCATACGCATTTCCAACAGCCATTGGCCACCTGGCTTGACATCAAGTTCATGGATAACCGTCTCGACGCCCGGGCCATACCAGTGCGACACGAGTTCCGCGTCGGTCCAGGCTTTCCAGACGAGGTCGCCGGGAGAATCAAAATCGCGTTCCAGAACGTAAGTCGACGAATCAGACATTGTCGGGTTTCCTGTCAGTAAATCGAATTGGCAGCTCTTCAGATCGGCCGGGTTGGCCGGGGCGCATCCTTTGGGTGAACCGGCGGTTCACCGGGCAGCATGCACGTTGCACGTACCACACTCACCGGCCTTGACCAATATGGTTTCGTGAGCCGAAATGCCCATCGCACTCTGTGTGTCGCTGCGGTGCCACCGCGGTTTTCCCGTGAAATCCGCGGCTCCTGGTGGGACCGTCCCTGAAAGAAGCAGCGTTCTTGGGCCGCGCCGGGTCGGAAGATCCCGATCATCGGTGGCCCGGGGGCGCCAAGCGGAGGGAATACCGTTTCGCCAGGATGCCCTTTAACCAAGGCACGCGGGGTATTCGGACTTGCAATCACGATGAATTAGGCACACGAGGGGACCTTTCTCGCGAAGAGTCCGGGCGGAGTTTCCAGGTCGCCGATGATTTTCTTTCTGATCGTAGCCGGGTTGATCCTGTTGCCGGCAGGGGGGGAGCTTGTCGTACGCGGCTCAGTACGGTTGTCGCGCATGCTGAAAATCTCTCCGTTGGTTGTCGGTGTGACCGTCGTGGGATTCGGGACGTCGCTCCCGGAAGTGGTTGTCTCGATCAACGCGGCCTTGTCGGGTTCGCCGGGTTTGGCGGTTGGAAATGTCGTGGGAAGCAACATCGCCAATTCGCTCCTGGTCATCGGCCTGCCCGCCCTGTTCGCCCCGGTCATTGTTGACACAAGGGCGGTACTTCGCGACGGAGTGGGGCTCCTGGGCGTCACGATCGTTTTCGTCGGAATCTGTCTCCACGGCTTGCTGAACACCTGGTTGGCGATCATTCTTCTGGCACTGCTGTGCTTCTATGTCGCAATTGCGACAAGAACGGGTTCCGGCTCCGAAACGCGATCGCTGACGTCTCAAGCCAGGGTGGAGACAGACGAATCAGGACAGGAAAAACAGCATCTTATCAGGACATTTTTGATCATTCTTGCGGGGTTCGCCGCGATAGCTGCCGGTGCCGAATGCCTGGTGTCAGGCGCAGTCGAGTTCGCGCGGAGACTGGGCGTATCGAACGAGATCATCGGATTGACCATCGTTTCAATCGGTACGTCATTGCCGGAACTCGTAACGGCACTCGTGGCGGCATACCGCAGGCAAACCGATCTTTCTCTCGGAAACGTCCTCGGGAGCAATATCTTCAATCTGGCGGGGGTTGCCGGCGTGACAGGGCTGATCGTTCCGCTGCCGATTTCCGACGAGATCGCGCGTTATGACATTTGGGTTCTTGCGGCAACAACCGTACTACTGTTCATGTTCATGTGGAGCCACTACAGGATTAGCCGCGTCGAAGGCGGAATCCTTTTCGCTGGCTACTGCTCGTATATCGGGTCACTCGTTGCCTTTTGACCCGGCACCACATGATCATTCGATGCGGACCTTCCCCGGAAATCGACCCGATCGCGAACCGCGAACGGAAACCCCCGAAACGCCGCAGTTGGAGTGGTTGAAGGCAGGATGTGGCGGAAGTAAGAACGCGGGCGTCCGCACTGAGATTTCGGGTGGAACATGAGAATCAGGTCAGACTTGGCAGACGCGGTGGGAGAAACGCCGTTGATCCGCCTGAACCAGGCCTCGGAGTTGACCGGGTGCGAAATCCTTGGGAAGGCCGAATTCCTGAATCCCGGGCAGTCGGTCAAGGATCGTGCTGCCCTCGGAATCATCAGGGATGCCGAGGAACGCGGTCTCCTGGAACCCGGGGGAACAATCGTCGAGGGAACCGCCGGCAACACCGGAATCGGGCTGGCGCTCGTCGGCGGGTCACTCGGATACCGCACGGTCATCGTGATTCCCGAAACACAGAGTGAAGAAAAAAAGGACATGCTTCGCCTGGCCGGTGCCCAGCTCATCCAGGTACCGGCAGTGCCATATCGCAATCCCAACAACTACGTTCGCTATTCGGGGCGCCTGGCGGAATTACTGGCGAAATCGGAGCCAAATGGCACCATCTGGGCGAACCAGTTCGACAACGTGGCCAACCGGCAGATTCACCTAGTGACCACGGCGCCGGAAATCTGGAAACAGACGGGCGGCAAAGTGGACGCTTTCATTTGCGCTGTTGGAACAGGAGGTACGCTGGCCGGAGTCGCCGAAGGACTCAAGGCCCGCAATCCGAATGTAAAGATCGGTATCGCGGATCCGGAGGGTGCCGCGCTGTTCAACTACTATGCGCATGGCGAGTTGAAGGCGGAAGGCACCTCGATCACGGAGGGAATCGGACAGGGTCGAATCACCGAGAACCTGGCAGGCCTAGAAGTCGACTTCCCGTACCGTATTCCTGACTCGGAAGCCTTGCCGATACTGTTTTCGCTTTTGCAGAATGAAGGCCTTTGCCTGGGTGGTTCCACGGGCTTGAACGTGGCTGGCGCAATCCGCATGGCGCGGGATCTCGGTCCCGGTCATGTCATCGTAACCGTGTTGTGCGATTATGGAACGCGATACCAGTCCAGGCTTTTCAATCCCGATTTTCTGAGATCAAAGAACCTGCCTGTCCCTGGCTGGCTCGAAGGGGAGAACACGGAAATTCCGACAGTCTATGTCGAGAACGAAGAGTGAACCGATGGTAACAGAAATGGTTCGGGGTCCGGCGGTTCGTGGGACCGGGAACGGGAGAGGCCCGGGTTCGATACAGGGGAAACAGTTCGATGACCGTATCACTTTATGAACGAGATGCCTATCTGAGAGAAGCGGACGCGACCTTGGTCGCGATCAATGATCGCGGTGGTGTCATCCTTGACCGGTCGTTGTTCTATCCGACCGGCGGCGGCCAGCCCGGGGACGCGGGCGAACTCGTCGTTGACGGCGAGACGATCAGAATCGCAACCACGGTCAAGGGCGATGGTGACGACATCGTTCTTGTTCCCGAATCGCCTGTCAAATTGCTGGCCGGAACTCCTGTCCTGCAGAGGATTGATTGGGGCACGAGGTTTGCCCATATGCGTGTTCACTCCGCATTGCACCTACTCTCGGTCGTTATCCCGTTGCCGGTCACGGGTGGCCAGATATCTGCCGAAAAAGGCCGCCTGGATTTCGACATGCCGACCGCGCCCGATGACAAGCAGGCAATTGAGGACTCGTTGAACGATCTGGTGGAACGGGACCTTGAAATCACGGACGAATGGATTTCGGACGAAGAACTGGCGGCAAATCCCGGGCTCGTGAAAACGATGTCGGTCAAGCCGCCTAGCGGACGCGGCAAGGTTCGGTTGGTTCGAATAAGCAAGGGCGACGAACTCGTCGATCTTCAGCCGTGTGGCGGTACGCATGTGCGGACCACAGGAGAGATTGGCAGGCTGCGGCTCGGAAAGGTCGAAAAAAAGAGCCGCCTCAATCGCCGCGTGAACATACATCCGCTGGAGATTGCATAGAATCCAGGCGTGCGTGGCAACCGAAACCGGGGCCTGATCGCGACCCCGGTCGTTTGAGGATCTGGCCGTGACCGGGTTGGTTCAGTCTTTCGACCGCCACCTGCGTTCCAATTCCGAATCCCCGTGCGTTACGGATTTCATCGCCAATTCCGCATTCAGGAGGGCTTGGCTTTCGTTTGACGCACTTGCCGAACGGGTGCCGTGCGTCATGGCGCGTTCGTGCGCACCGTTTTGTTTCCCGCGCATCGGAGACAGACGTTGATCGTGCTGAAGTCGGGAAAAGCCAGGAGAAGAAACGGGAGTTTGACGTCGGCCGTCATAGGACTGCAATTCCCGCCTCCTTGAATGAAGGACGAATTTCCACGGCTTTCGAGCCGGCGATCGTTTCCGAAGCCGGCAAGTTCAGTCGCCTAGTTTCCCGGAATGATCTCGAAATGCGCTTCGGTTGGTTGGCAGGATTCTCCGTTGACGGGGACCATGTCCTGGGGACAGGCCGACATGGCAACGATGCAGTCCATCCCTGCACGCAGGACGACATGATCGCCCGGCCGGGACAGGGGGGGCTCGAATCTCAGGTCACCGGATTCGTCCCAGGGAATGTTCATGAAGAGATTCAGGGGTGAGGGCGTATGAGTCACGACAATTCCCAATTCGGCCATGGCCGATGCCAGGTTGTCAGAGCAATTGTCGTGAACCCCCTCGAATCCCAGCAGACGGTATCGCCATCGATCGCATGCAGCCATCATCGTGTCGTGTCGACCGGGCGACGTATCTTCGTCGAGCACCAGAATCTCGCGGCGCCTGTTGGTGATCAGGGCGTCGCCGACACGAAGCGTCATCCGCATATTGAACACCCGGGTTGCATCCATGGCCATGAATTCGGTCGAGTCGGCCGCGCTGAACGCCCAGGTGTCGACCACCTGCTGACCGTGAGAATTGATAACGCGAATCCGTTGTCCCGCCTTGAGCAGGCATGCCGTGCCCGAACGGGCAGGGAGGACCCTGATCTTTCCCATGCGGAACGCCTCCTTTGACGGGCCAAGATTAACAATAGGCAACAGATCCGACAATTACCGGCCTGCGAGCAGTTCCATTCAGGCAAGGCTTTGGCGGCAGATCGCCATCGATTGGCCTTTCTCCGGCGGGTTGCAGAACTCGGACGGCACGGGCGCGCGAAAACGGAGTTTCTTCGTGCGGCTCAGCCTACCGGGCCAGGTCCAATCGCTTTTCTGGGCACCGAAACGTTTCCTTGTCATGCCGAAGCCAGGTTCGGTCGATCTTTGTTGTCGGCACGTGGTTCACCCGAATCGCTTCGAAAGCGCGCCAATCCGTTACCTCCTCGTCCGGCCGGTCTTTGCTTCTGCCAAGGAAAGAGGCTTCGTTCGGGCCGAAATCGCCGGCCTCGGGCGAACTATAGCGAAGGTCCGCCGACCACCGGATCAGGCCCGATACATTGTCTGTCGACCTGTGCGGCGTGAGATTGGTCATCATCACGGCATCACCGACATCGGCCGGGACCGGGACCGGATTGACGTCGGGCATGTGGTCGGGATGTACGCTGAGCCCGGGTGCCTTCAGGTCGGCCCAATAGTGGCGAATCACACCCTTTCGGTGACACCCGGGAAGGACTTCCATGCATCCCGTTTCCACTGTCGCATTCATCAGGGGAACCCAAAATGTTGGGACAAGGTCATCGTCAGCGCAGGAATGGAAATAGGCCGAATCCTGGTGCCAGGGGATGACGCCCTCCGCCAGACCCGGCAGCTTTGGACGCAAACGGTAGATGCTGGAAACGAGGATCTCAGGCCCCAGCAATTGCTCTATGATGTCAAGGATCGCCGGGCACGTGAGCAAGTTGAATATTGCTGGTCCGGTATGGGTCCCATGCGCTACCGGGTCGAGGATTCTTGACGACTGGGCATGCAGAAGTGCGGTTCGATGGAGAAAACCCGCGTCTTCGTGCAGCTCGGTGATCTCTCCACGCTCCCGCAGCATCTTGGCTTGCCTGTCGATCGTCACCTCGATTTCGTCTTGCAGCGCATAAACCGCCGCCCGTGGCACGACGTTTCGTGCGATGAGATAGCCATCACGATGAAATTGGTCGATTTGAACTCGGTCTAGCATGGCTTTTCCCTTGCCTATTTCATTGCGCGACGGGGATTGGCGATTGCTTGGGGCTACCACCGCCACAGCATGCCCGGGCTATGAGGCCGGCTCTGAAAGATGCTCTCGCCTGAAGGCCTGTTCGTTGCTGTCGAAGAGGTGGAGTTTCGCGGTTGGTGCGGTCAAATTTACGCGGTTGCCAATTTTTGCCGGAACGTTTCCGTCAAGTTTTGCCAGGACTGGCTCAAACAAACCGCAATCCACATAGATCATCGTGAATTCGCCCAACACCTCGACAATGTCGATATCACCTGAGACAATAGCGTTGGTTTCGTCGCCAATCTCAAAGTCCTCGGGTCGGATTCCGAGCGTACCGTTCGAACCCGCCGCGTCCGCTGAAACCGGTAGATTGACATATATCGGGATTCCGTCAGTGGGTGTGACCGTCGCCTTTGGCTCTGCGCTGTCAATCGAACATGGAATTAAATTCATGGCTGGCGAGCCGATGAAACGGGCCACGAACAGGTTTGTCGGATGGTCATAGAGGTCTATCGGCGTCCCGACCTGTTCGATCACGCCGTCGTTCAAGACGATGATGCGGTCTGCCAGAGTCATCGCCTCGACCTGGTCGTGGGTGACATAGATCATCGTCGTATGGGACATGCTCTGATGCAGCTTGGCGATCTCGATTCTCGTTGCCACGCGCAATGCGGCGTCGAGATTGGACAATGGCTCATCGAACAGAAAAACCTTTGGATCGCGGACAATAGCCCGCCCGATGGCGACCCTTTGGCGTTGCCCACCGGAAAGTTGTTTCGGAAGCCGGTCGAGTAGTGGCGTCAATTGCAGAATGTCCGCGGCTTCGTGGACGCGCCGCTTGGTCTCCTCCTTGCTGGCCTTGGCGAGCCTCATCCCGAACGACATGTTTTCATAAACGTTCATATGGGGGTAAAGGGCGTATGACTGAAAAACCATTGCTATGCCGCGTTTTGACGGTGCTACATCCGTCACGACTTCGCCGCCGATCTCCACTTCGCCTGCGGTAAGTTCCTCCAGTCCGGCAATCAGGCGTAAAAGTGTCGATTTGCCGCAACCTGACGGGCCGACAAACACAACGAATTCTCCGGATTGGATTTTCAGGTCGACACCCTTGATGACGTCGACGTCGTCGAAGGCTTTCCAGATACCCGAAAGAACAACCTCGGTCATTTCAGACCTCCCTGCATGGCCGGCTTGAGGCAAATGGATCAACGTCCATCCGCTTCGAAGCCGACCAATCGTCGCCCGTCGAGCGCCCGTGTCCCTGGTTACGACAATTCATGCCCTTGCGTATTTTCTTTCATGATCAGTTCAACCGGCACCCGCGATTCTTTGAATGGCTCACCATTGTTCTGTGCCAGCAGTGTCTGGATCGCTAGCTGAGCGGTTCGCTTCAGGTCCTGGTGAATTACGGCCTTCATCGAGCCTTCCATAAGATACCGTCGGGTCGTGGCCGTCAGGTTATGACCGAACAGGTTGATTTCTTGCGATTGGCCATGCTCCTTGATTGCCTCAACGACGCCGTGATTACCGGCACCGACGCTGTAAATGCCGACGATGTCCGAGTATTCCTTGAGCATCTGGTCAACTTGTCGATAGTTGCCATCTGAATCGTCACCGCCTGATACCAGATCCAGCACTTCCAGTTCTGGAAATTCCGCGCGCAGGATACTTCGAAAGCCGATTTCCCTTAGCTCGTGGCTGCGATAGAGTTGACCGCCCCACAATACGGCGACCCGCCCCGGCTGACGAATGAGTTGACCCATCAGGAACCCGGCGGCGCGGCCGGCGGCGCGATTGTCCATACCAACGACAGGGACGTTCAATGATCCGTCAAGGCCCGACGATATACAGACGACAGGTACGCCTTCGTCGAAAATACGGGCAACTGCGTCTGACACGGCGGGGTGGTCGAGGGCAACGAAGGCAATCCCCGAAGCGCCGCGCGCGCGCATTCTATCAAGCTGTTTTGCCAAAGCGGACGGATTCATCTTCTCGACGAACGAACAGTTCACACCGACCCGATTCGCTTGGCCGAGCGCTTGTGAAGATCGCGCAAAAAACGACGTCCCCGCTTCGTTGTCCTTTGGAAGAAGAATTTCAAAAAGACGCTGGGGTGGCTGTCGTCGGTCGCGCGTGCGTCCCGGTTTACGTGCCATAACGATTTCCATAGCCTGGCGGACACGCCGCTCCATCGCTTCCGAAACGCCGTCCCGGTCGTTCAGGACCCGGTCGACCGTCGCCGTGCCAACCCCCGCCTCGCGTGCGACATCCGCTATCCGCACCGGCCGCCTACGCTTCATTCGAGCTCCGTTCATTTCAATTGACCAAGTAACAGGTATGTATCCTGATTTTGAATGTGATGCATCAGGAATTGCGGAAAATGATTTAAAACCGCATTGATGTAATTGCTGTTTGATGGCATAGTTGATGTGAAATCTGAATGGGAGGTTCAATCATGCTATATGAATTAGCAATCAAGAGTACATCGCTGCAACCTGAATCCAGGCATCCATTCTCAATGAAATGGGCAATGAAAGTCGCTGTCGGGGCTGTTGCCATTCTGGCTGCCATGATGCCCGCAGAGGAAGTCAGGGCTCAGGATGACGAGGTACACCTGACGATCTGGCCTGGCCGATACACCCCAACCCGGGTGATGGCAACTGCCGGGGGCGGTACGAAATCGAGCGCAATTCAGGGAATCGACCCCATAATTGCGGCATATCAAGAGTTGCATCCCAATGTGACGATCGAAGTGATCGGGCAATCCATCAATGCGGACACACGGCGCTGGATGGTTACGCAGCTGACGGGCGGGGTTGCGCCCGACATCATGTGGTATTTGGGAGATTGGGCAGTCGAGGATTTTCGCAAGAAATGGCTGGTCCCGATCAACGAGTATCTCGAGCGACCAAACCCTTACATTGAGGCGGGTCAACCCGGGTCGGAACGGTGGCGCGACCTGTTTTTCCCACAGATCGAAGTCTGGAAAGCGCCCAATGGCGAATTGTATGTAGTTCTGGCCGATCAGATCCAGGTCGGCATCTACTATAACAAGGACCTGTTCGCGGAAGCGGGTGTGGACGGCGTACCCAGCAACTGGGAAGAGATGATGGTCGCCGCCGAGAAGATTCAGGCGACCGGTGCGTACGGCTTTGCCGCCACGGGCAACAACCTGCATCAGCTGACTTGGGTTTCCGGCTGGCTGACCAATTTCTTCTACTATCCCGAGATCGGCAAACATGACAAAGACGGGGATGGCGTGCTGGACAAGGTCGAAATGGCGACAGCGGTCAAGGAAGGAACCTACTCTTACAACGACGAACGCAATCGCGCCCGGCTGATGGAGCTGAAACGTTTCTCCGACTATTGGCAGCCCGGTGCGCTTGGCACCGACATGGGCGCCGCCGTCCGGTTGTTTGTCACCGGTAGGGCCGGAATGCTGGTTGTCGGCACCTGGATGCTGCCAACCATCACAGAGGACCCGAATCGAGATTTCGACTTCGGCATTTTCTATCTGCCGGTTGTCGATTCCGCGACATCGGACCTGATCCCTGACGGAGTTCCGCCAACGAACAAGTCCGCAGGGTACGGCTCGTTCCAGTACGCAGTGACAAATACCGCAGTTGAAAGCGGAGAAGTCGAAGCGGCGATAGACTTCCTCATGTTCGCGACCCAGCCCGATCAACTGAACCAGATGATCCTTGAAGGCGGAATCGCGCTGCCCGGTGTGCATGGCGCGCCGCACAATCCCGATCTGGAAGATTTCAAGGAATCGGTGACACTGGCGCGGGCGCCCTATCAGGAAGATGACTCGATGTTCGATTCCGTTTTCGCCGAGAAGTTCCTTGTCGTCACGTCACCATATCTTTCGGGGGACCAGACCCTAGACGAAACTGTCGAGCGCCTTAACGCCGAAATGGACCAGGCTGCCGATCGCGTTCTCGGAAACTAGTCCGGACACGGCATAGTCTCTGCCTTGCAACATGAAGGTGACGCATTTGCGCGTCCTGTAAGTGCACGCCGCCGCCGGCGGCGTGCACTTAACAAATTTCCGATCTATTTGTGCCTGATTCCGGCGCTGATCTTTTTGGTTGTTTTCAGCTACTACCCTTTTTTTTCCGCGTTTTATCACAGCCTGTTCAAATGGGATGGCGTGAACTCGACATTTATCGGGTTCAAGAATTTTGTCGACCTGGTCAGTGACGAACGGCTTGGACCCTCGGCCAAGAACATCTTCATACTTACGAGTGCCGGCGTTTTCTTTGCTCTGACATTGCCGCTGATTGCGGCAGTATTCATTCATAATCTGAAGTCCCAAAGAATGAGCACAATCTATCGCTTTGTCTTCACGATGCCATTGGTCATTCCCTGGGTGGTTACTGTTCTGGTCTGGCAGTTTCTTTACGATCCGTTGGACGGGCCCATAAACCGGTTTCTGATCGCTGTGGGATATCCCGAGTACGTACGCGCCTGGCTGGCCGACCCTGATATTGCGATCTTTGCGATCGCGCTCATCGGAGGCGGCGGGACCGGTGTTGGTTTTCCTTTCGTGGCCGGTCTGAACCTCCTCGTCTACTTGTCAGGCCTGAACAACATTTCAAGCGAAGTCAAAGAGGCAGCCATCCTCGAAGGCGCCACGAGTTGGCAAATGTTTCGCAACATTGAATTGCCGCTCATTAGAACGCAGATCCGCATTAACCTGGTAATGACGATAATCACGCAGCTTCAGACGTTTCATACCATCATTCTTCTGACGCGTGGAGGACCCGGTTATTCGACGATGGTGCCGGGAATGGCGATGTATCAGGATGCTTTCGAGTTCAGTCGAATGGGTTACGCATCGGCGATTGGCGTGGTCCTGTTCGTTATCATGCTGGTCATCACGCTGATCGCCAACAATCGTCTGCGGACCTCCACGGACTTTGATCCGAATTGAAGCCATGTCGACTTTTATCAAACCCAAACCCAAATACCGGCGACCCGAACTGATGGCAGTATTGAGGAAAGAGGATCGGGTAAAACACGCCTATCTGTTGGTCATGGCGCTCCTGACCTTTTTTCCTTTTTGGTTGTTGTTCGTCGTGTCCTTCAAGGACCTGCCGCAGTTTTACCACAACGTCTGGACGCTCGATTACCCGTTACATTTCGAAAATTACACATTGGCGTTCAGGGTTGTCGGAAAGTACATCATCAACAGCGCGATCGTGACAGCGGCGACGATAGTCGGCGTATTGTTCGTTTCCAGTCTCGCGGCCTTCGCCTTTGCCCGATACAGCTTCCCAGCCAGCAATTTCCTGTTCATGCTGATCATCAGCCTTTTGATGGTTCCCTCAGTCCTGACGATGGTCCCGGCTTTCGTCCTGGTCAAGAACCTCGGCATGCTGAACACCTTGTGGGGACTCATCCTGCCTGGCATCGCCGGCCTTCAGGTCTTTGCGATATACCTGTTGCGCAACTTCATGGCCGGATTGCCGGAAGAGCTGTTCGAGGCAGCAAGGATGGACGGCGCGGGAATCTGGCGAAGCTATTGGCACGTCGCGTTGCCGCTGTCACGCCCGGTCCTCAGCATCGTCGTCATAACGTCGCTCCTGAACACGTGGAACGACTTCATCTGGCCGCTGATCGTGATCAGTGACGATGACTTGCGAACAATTCCGATCGGGCTCGCATTCTTCCGAACGCAATATCAGACCGACTATGGACCGCTCATGGCCGGATATATCATTTCGCTTTTGCCGTTGCTGGTCGTGTTTCTGTTCATATCCAGAGAATTCGTGAGAGGTCTGACCGCTGGAGCCATCAAGATGTGAATCGGTCCGATCCTGCCTGGGCAGGGGGCAGGGGGTAGGCGGAATAAAGGCGCGTCTAGTCGAGGCGATCTGATCGGCACCACACGAAAATTTACGAGAAGGACAATTGGGAATGCCGTTTCGCATTTACGATCTGAAAACTGAATTCGCGACAAATCCGATCGGAATAGGAACGTACTGGCCAAGGTTTTCATGGAAATGCAGCCATCCGCGAAGTTGGGAAAAGGCGACTCATTTCCATGTCCTCGTTGCTTCGACCACGGAGTCGCTCGCCTCTGGCAAAGCGGACCTTTGGGACAGTGGAAAAGTTCCGACGAGCCGGTCGCCCCTGATTGAATATAACGGCCTTCCGCTGGAAAGCCGATCCGTAGGCCATTGGATGGTCCGCCTGTGGGACTCGAAAGACTCCGCAAGCGACTTCAGTGCGGCCGGTTCTTTCGAGGTTGCGCTGCTTGAACAATGCGACTGGCAGGCGAAATGGATCGGCTTCCCAGCTGGCCGTACCGGAAAAGCACTGTATTTTCGAAATTCCTACACACTGGAAAAACCGGTTGCCCGGGCTCGGGCCTATATCTGCGGAGTGGGTTGGTATGAGTTCCGTATCAACGGGCAAAAGGTCGGCGACCGCGTGCTCGAACCGGCGCAGAGCGAGTTCAGCAGACGCGTGCTCTACTCCACGTATGACGTCACCGAATACCTCGATCCGGGCACCAATGTTGTCGGGGCAATCGTCGGAGCTGGCTGGTACGGAGTGCCCAAGCTTATCGCGCAGATAGAGGTCGCGTTTGCGGATGGCACGACGCGGCTGTTGATCACCAATGGCCGAAACAACAATGACGTCGATCTGTGGAAGGTATCGGACGGTCCCATCGTTTCAAACAGCGTATTTGACGGTGAAGTGTATGACGCTCGCCTCGAAAAGCCGGATTGGGACCGAACGACAAGGGACGAGGCTGACTACGTGCATGGCGGGGCATGGGTTTCATCGATGGTCGTCGATCCCCCTGGCGGGAAATTGGTGCCTCAAACGATGGAACCGGTCCGAATAGTGAATTTACTGAGGGCGCGATCCATTGATCAGCCCAAGCCGGGAATCTTCGTGCTGGACAATGGTCAAAATCTCGCCGGCTGGGCCGCACTCACGGCTACCGGGAAGCGTGACACTGCGATCACGATGCGATTTGCCGAGTGCCTCTATGAAGACGGCACGGTCAACCAGGAAAACCTGCGTTTCGCCGAGGCGCGGGACAAGTATATTTTTTCGAAAGACGGAATCCAGACGTGGGAACCGCGCTTCACCTATCACGGTTTCCGATACATTCAGGTGGAAGGATTTCCAGGCGAACCGACGGTCGACTCCATAGAAACCAAGGTCGTCCGCTCTGACGTCGCGGCAACCGGGCGGTTCAAGTCCTCAAATGCTCTCGTTAACCGCATCGAGGAATCCGTGCGATGGACCGAAGTGTCCAACCTGCATGGCCTGCCGACCGATTGCCCTCAGCGTGCAGAGCGCATGGGCTGGTTGAACGACATGGCTGCCCGATCCGAAGAACTGATTTACAATTTCGACGTTTCCCGATTCCTCCCCAAGTGGCTTGACGATATTGGAGACGCTCAAGATCCCGTATCCGGCGCGGTTTCCGACACCGCCCCGTTTCGCTGGGGCGCCAGGCCGGGAGATCCTGTCAGCGTTTGCTACGCCTTGATCCCCTGGCTCTTGTACCAGCATTTTGGCGACGAACGAGTTCTGGAAACTCATTTCCCGGGCATAAAACGCTGGGCCGATTACCTGACCGCGAGGGCCAAGGATCACATTGTCGAGGATGGGTACATCGGCGACTGGGCACCCCCTGTCACCGAAGCAATTGTCGGTAGCATTGGGACGTCCGCCGTTTCGGCGCATACGCCCAGCGCGCTGATTTCGAGCGCCCACTATTATCATCTGCTCAGACTTCTGGTGCGGATTTCAGAGGTAGTCGATCGGGGTGAAGACAAGCGCAAATATCGCGAATTGGCGGTCAACGTCCACCGAGCCTTCAACCGGCGGTTTTGGGACGAACAGACTGGCGGCTATGCAAGCAACAACCAGGCCTGTAATTCCGTGGCTCTTTACATGGGTCTGGTACCGGACGAGAAAAAGGCGTCTGTCCTGGCAAACATCGTCAAGGACGTGGAAGATCATGACTTCCATCTCACGACCGGGAATCTATGCACCAAATACATATTTGACGTTCTCTCGGATGGCGGCGAAATTGATACCGCCTATCGCTTGTTGACGCAGACAAGCTATCCAAGCTGGGGCTACATGTTCGAACGCGGCGCCACGACCATGTGGGAACGCTGGGAAGAGGGCACAGGTATCGGCATGAATTCCCACAACCACGGAATGTACGCTTCGATCGGTGCGTGGCTTTATAAGGCGTTGGCGGGCATTCGCGCGGGCCGCGATTGCAACGGTTTTTCGAGTGTGTTGATCGCGCCAAAAGTGCCGTCCGGGCTGACATCGGTCGACGCCGCCCTTGATACGGTCAGGGGGACAATCGAGACGTCGTGGGAGAATGCTGCGGACGGATTTTCATTGACGATCAGCGTGCCTCCCGGAGTGGACGCCGAGGTTCATTACCCGAGACTGGGCAAATCAGATGGACAGTTGACCGATGGCGGCGCGGTGGTTGCCGAAAATGGCGCGTCCGGAATTTCCAACATCCGCAATGAAGCGGACTCTATCGTATTCGACGCCCGACCAGGAAAATACCGACTCGGTCTCGCGTCGACCTCGAATGCGATGTGAGGCCCGTTCAATGCCCTTCATCGCTATTGCGGAAGTCTACTGGCTTCGTCGCGACCGCAACCCGCACCGCCTGACCGGGGACGGTCATCGCGTCCTAAGCACGAGCGCTGCCCGCAATTCTTGATCCGCCGCGCATCCAGCAACTTGATCGTGAACTCGACGCAGCCGCCGACGAATACTCCCGGTCCGTGAAGCAGGCATACCGAATACCGAATTTGCGTCCGGTCCATCCGGAAGAACTCCAGTCGCCAAAAGAAGTCCCGATGCCGCCTCGAGACCGGAGATGGCTGAAGGAACTGGAACAAGTACATCGCGCTGGCACAGCCACGGCTACACGCTCCTTGCCCGTACACAGATTCGCTAAGCAGTCCAGGACTGGGAAAGGCCGCCGCTGGCCATTCTCGGCTTCTCGGCCGCCTCGGGAGACCGCCCCCGCGATGCTATTTTCGCATGGTCTCCGATTTTCCGGGAGCGGAACCTGTATCGCGTGATCAACAATGCCATCGCTACCTGATCGCGCATCGAATCCGAATTCCGATTCTGGCCTTCCAAATAGCCTCCACCGTGCGCTGCCAACTACCGCAGGACCGGCAGAGACGGTACAGGGTAATGTTCGGTCCTGTTGGAGACCATTGTCGGATCCTACGCTTCGCCGGCGCCGTGTGCAGGGCTGCCGGGCGGACCCAAGTCGGAACCATCCAGGAGTGCGGCCGATATGACAGCAAGAAAGATCTCGCGAAACCCGGATTGGACACCTGGCTCCCTTCCCGCAAATGAGATTGGTAGCGAACGCTCATTCGATGACAGCCAGTAAGGCCATCACCCCCTTACCGAACGCTTACCTCGGGAAAAGGCGGTTATGATTCAGCGTTACATACTGTAAAAGAGGGATAAAATGGGGATTACGCCGGACTAAGGACGTCGTTCTTGGATCTACGCATGAATCCTTCGGAATCCTTCCGGTTCACACCACTTGAATCAGATTCGCCGGGACCGGAACCACTTTGTCCGGTGTTCGTTCAACCAGCACAACCAACATCTCTTGCGCTCGATCCCGTAAAGTCTTGCCGCCTGCTCCCACACAGTATAGTCGGCTATGAGTTCAAGGAGAGGTGGCCGAGTGGTCGAAGGCGCACGCCTGGAACGCGTGTAGGCGGGGAACCGTCTCCAGGGTTCGAATCCCTGTCTCTCCGCCAACAAGTCGATCCGGATCCGGAAGCCGACCCTACTTCGACGATTGACTGCCGCCTCGATCGAATTAATCCGCGGACTTCCGCCTCGTGGCGGGCACGTCGTGTGAAACTGCCATCAATATCGCCCTTGGCTGGATGAACAAAAATACAAGAGCCACCCTCCGGGCGGGCACGCCACGGCCCCATCCAGAAAAATACGCAACGCAAAGAAAAACCACCATCCGCGGTAGCCGAGGCAGGACGATGTTGCCATCTTCGACGAGAGCGTCTTTTCGGCGAGCAAACCAAGCACCGCCGTTCCCGCGTATGGGCCCTGAAGCCATCCGGTCGAGGCCCTTTTGGCCTCCGCTTGCCTGTTGCTGCACCGGCTCGATTCAAGGCACAGACTTTCTGAAACGCAGGTCTCCGCTATTCAGGATTGCGGCTGTTCGGATCAGTGTTCGACTTGTACGAACACGCGACTGCCATCCACCCTTGCCGCGTATGTCCCGAGGTCAACGCTAACTGGCGCTGAAAGTGCCTTGCCCGTGCAGATATCGAAGCGTCCACCATGCAGGGGGCATTCGATCACGCAGTCCGTAACCAGACCATATTCGAGGCTCTCTGCTTCATGAGTGCACATCAGATCAGTGGCAAAGAACCCCTTACTGGTTTTGTAGATGGCATAGGCATGCCCGCCGTACTCCCATGCGATCAGGTCACCTTCGTCGATGTCTTCCGTTCCACATGCGTCAATCCATTGAGTCATCCGTCGGTTCTTTCCTTTTGTTGATGGGTCATCGCACCGAGAGCGATGGATTCGTTATGGAAGCCCGACCCCGGTCAGTTGGAACGGGAGACACAACCATCCCGCGAAAGGAAACCCGCATCGCGGAAGTGCGCTTTAACCATCTATTCGGGATGGATTGTGGACATGACCGCATTCTGAACGGCCGCGCGGACATGCGGAGAGAAGGTCTCGTTCCGCAAAGGTACATTCTCCCTTCTTTACGCCCACAACGATGAACGGACCGGTTGCGGCCCATCCATCGAGGCTTTGTTCGGTCCAGAGGTGATCGTGGTTTCTCCGCGCTTGTAGCGTAATCCTTCGGCTTGCCGTCCCGGCACGTCGATATGTAGAGGGTCGTTCATCTGCCCATCTCAGAATTCCCGCATGAGCAAGCCGTCTTCAAACGGGTAGCAGCTGAGGACGATGGGGCCGCTATCGGTCACGAGAACCTGGTCCTCGAGTTTGACGCCCTCGATTCCGCCGACCTCACCGATGTAGCTTTCGACGCACATCACCATGCCCGTCTCCAGTTCACCGTCAAAAAACTCGGGATGGTCGGGAGAATGAAGAATCGCAGGCCATTCGTCCGCCATGCCGATGCCGTGCATCATGCAGGGGTAGAGCTGATCACCGAAACCCGCCGGCGGGATGTAACGGGAGCGGGCGATATCGGAAAATGCCGCACCGGCTTTCACCAGTTGTGTATTTGCCATCACCTCTTCATGAGCGATCGAGTAGAGCTTCTTCTGGTAGTCCGACGGAAGCCCCGGACCGCAGTGATAGGCGCGGGAGATGTCGCCGCCGTAGCAGAACGGGCCGACCATGCCGCAGTCGAAAACCACCAAATCGCCCGCGCGGATCATCCGGCTGGATGCCTCCTGCTGCCAGGGATTTGTACGTTCGCCCGAGGCCAGCAGTCGGTAGTCCAACCACTCGCCGCCGCCTTCGATCAGGGCCGACCACATGAGCGCCCAGAGCTCTTGTTCCGTCACCCCGTTGCGCAAGGCATCGCGCATCCGCGTCATGCCGTCCTCGGCCACGGCAATGGTCAGGTTCATTGCGAGGATTTCTTCGGGGCTCTTGATTTTTCGGGCCATGGCCAGGACGGGGGCTACGTCCGCCAATTCGTGCCCCTTTGCCACCAGCGCCTGCTCGGAATGGAATCCGGAGCGTTCAACGCCAACACGCTTTTTTCCCTGCCCGCAATGGATGCGGATCAGGTCTTCCATCTGCTCGGACCAGCGGGACGCCCATTCCTGGTGGCGAGTGCCCGCGAACATATAGGAGAGCGGCAGGATGTCGGCTCGGTTTTCGTCGATGGTTTCCAGTTGACTGCCGGTCGTGTGTCCCGGCGCGTTGTCGAAATGGATCACGGGCCCCTCGGCAGGGATGAAGAGATAGCCTGCCTGGATATGCATCTGAAACAGCGCGCAGTTGCGCACGCCGGTGGCGTAACGGATCGACAGCGGCTCGACCAGGATGATCGCGTCGAAACCCTGCTTGACGATCTGTTCGCGAAATCGGTTTTGCCGGTAGCGCCGCATACGGGGCACATCGATCATGCCCTCTGTATCTGCCGCCTGCATCGGAGGCGTGATCCTGGCTGCCTCTTCCAGCGTCAGCGGCTGAGGTTTGGCCGGGAAGGCGCGGTTGTAATCCATCGCGTCGTTCATCGATGTGTCGGATTCCACTGTTCGAGCGCTTCGAGGAACTTCTCCTTCTCTCCTGGATGCATGCCAATGCTGGTTTCGGCGTAGGGGAAGTTGCCTGCTGCCACCTCAAGGTGGAATTGGCAGAGCGCGGCAACGCGTTCTTCGCGAATTTGCTTGTGTAACGGACCCAGGTTGCCGAAGGCATGGGCGTGCCTGGGGGGCTTTTCCTCTTCGCTTGCCTCACCGCAGATATCGGCTACGAAGGAAAAGATCGCGTCGCCCGCCATGCCGGATCCGAGAGAGAACGTGACGACGGTCGTTCTTTCATTGACCGCCTCGAGCACCTCTTCGGCAACGCATTCCACCTCGACAGCGAAGACACCCGCATCCTCCATGCGCTTCAGAGTCTCCCAGACCTTGACCGCCTCGTCTGCCCTTCGACCCCAGCCGCGCAAGCCTCCGCAGAAGTGGCTGAACGTGGGAATCAGTCCGATATGGCTTTGCACCGGGATGCCATCGCGCGCCATCCGCTCCATGACCTCGTAGGAACGGAGCGTGTAGTACATGTCGGCGCCCCTGCGCATCGCCTCATAGGCGTGGGCGACGATTTCTTCGTCGGAGCCGAATTGCGCCCAGGTGGAGCCGACGCCGGTGAAATGGGTTGGCGCGATCTGTCGCACATCCTCGATCTGATCGGCGCCAACCACGAAAATGTCGATCCCGGCTTCGACACAGGCGTGCAGCTCGTCGTTGTCGGCCGGATTGGCCATCGAGAGTTTGCGGCCCGACCCCTTGAGGGCACGCAGGTCTGCGACCGTGTAATTCCGCCGGGCCGGTTTGCGGCTGAAGTCGTAGATCCTCCTCATGTCACATTGTCCTTTGCGCGACCTGCCCCACCGGGCCGCCGGAGGTGACCATGTGCGTCGCCTGGCGGATGCTGGGAGCCTTGGTGGACAGGCCCAGCGTTCGGCGCAATGCCACCAGGAAGACTTCACAGTTCGTGCGGATGAAGCCGGGGTCCGGCGCGGGAACCTGCGCCTCTACGGCCCGGGCGAGGTCCGGCAAGCCATGGAAAGGCACCTGCGGGAAAAGATGGTGCTCCACATGGTTGTTCATGTTCATGTAGAGGAAATTGGCCAGCCAGTTGCCCCGGAACGAGCGTGTGCTTTCGAGGATCGAGGGCGAGTCTTCCTGCAACTCGACGTGCTGGATAAGCGTGAACAGGAGCATCACCGGCGCGCCCAGGACACGCGGGATGACGAGAAGCCAGATCGGCCACCAGATTCCCGCGAAAGGCGCCGCGGCGATCAGGGTGTAGATGGCCAGCATGATTCGCGCGTTCCGGGTCATCTCGGGGAACTCCCCGTCGGGTGTCACCATCCGCATCGTGTCGGTGTAGTGTTTCGTCGCAAGGCGAAAGAACACCTGGACGTGGAAACGCAAGAGCCCGAAGCCGGTGATTTCGGTCAGCCACCCCCAGATTCCCATCGGCGTGTCGAAGGGCATCTGGCTGTCCTTGCCCACATGCCATGTATGGGTGTGGTGGTTGGTATGCGTGTAGCGCCGATGGAGCGGTTCTTCCATATATAGCAGCGACGTGATCCAAAGGACCGCCTCGTTCAGCCAACGGCTGCGAAAAGCGGTACCATGGGCGGTTTCGTGACTGAAGGCATAGGAGGGCACCGTCAGGAACACGCCATGGACGAACATGGCGGGCCAGACCCAAGGGGTGCCGAGGCTGGCCCGGACCAGGGCACCGGTCAGGACGAGCGACAGTGTCCATTTTGCCAGGTAGAGCAGCCCTGGTCGGTCCGAGCGGGCAGCAATCTGCTTGAGGGTTTTCTTGTCGAGTCGAACACCGGACGAGGCGGCGTTCGTAGGAACGTAACTGGGCATCGGCAGTCCTCAGCTCGCGTAGTCCGATCCTTCGTCATCAAGGATCGCTTTCAGTTCGGCCAGGTGACGTTCGGCCTGATCGGGATAACTTTCGAGCTCCCGGGCGGTCTTTTCCGCGATCTCGTGGCTGAGCACACGAAGCGGCTTGCCGGTCTGAAGGGCGTGAACACAGGTCTCGGCCGCACGCTCGAAGTAATAGAGCCTGTTGAACGTGTCGGCGACGCCGCTGCCGATCACCAATACACCGTGGTTGCCCATGATCATCACCTTGACCTTCGGGTCGAACAGCATCTTGGCGCAGCGCGCACCTTCTTCTTCGAAGGCGAGACCGCCAAAGCATTCATCCACCACGGTGCGGCCGTGGAAGGTCGCGGTATTCTGGTCGATCGGTAGCAGCGTACTGTCCTCCAGGCAGGCGAGCACCGTGGCGTGGATCGAATGAACATGCATCACGCAACGGGCGTGAGGCACCTGCCGGTGGATCGATCCGTGCAGGCCCCACGCGGTGGGATCGGGGGCACCTGGCTGTTTCATCGTAGCGGGATTGTCGGCATCGAGAAGTAACAGGTCCGAGGCCTTGATCCGGCTAAAGTGCCGCTGATTGGGGTTCATCAGAAACAATTTGCCATCGTCGCTGACCGCCAGGCTGAAATGATTCGCTACTGCCTCGTGCATGTTCAGCCGTGCGGTCCAGCGGAAGGCCGCGGCAAGGTCCGTGCGCTCGGTCCTGTGAGTGAGATTTTCGATTTGCGCCACCTGTCGCACACCTGCCTCCATGACCGGTGACACTTTCTTTCAGGAGTGATCGGATAGCTGACAAACAATGATTTTTCGGCTAATCAATTAGAAAAATTAATACATGCGTAATGGGCAGGAATGACGATCTCCCGACTCCCGCCACTCACTTGGCTGCGCGCCTTCGAGGTCACGGCGCGCCACCTCAGTTTCACCCGCGCGGCGACCGAGTTGAACCTGACCCAGTCCGCCGTTTCCCAGCATGTCCGACGCCTCGAGTCTCTTCTTGGCCGCGACCTGTTCATTCGAAAAACACGAACCCTGGAGTTGACCGAAGATGGTGCGAACTACCTTCCCGGCCTTCGCGAGGCCTTCGAGCTGATAGCCAGCAGCACAAGGGCGTTCACGGGCGGTGACCGGGGCCGAAACATGACGCTTCAATGCAACATGGCTTTTTCCGTGTTCTGGCTCGCGCCGCGCCTGGACCGGCTCTATTCGATGTATCCTTGGCTCGTGCTCAACATCGTGACCCCGATCTGGGACCCCGAGCGCCATGCGGCAAACGCGTCCGTCGAAATCCGGTTTGGAAGGGGCGAAGACATGTCCGAAGCGGCGGTCCGCCTTGCCGACGAGCGGTTTTTTCCTGTTTGCGCGCCTGGCTACTGCGGTGAAGCCTTCGATCTGCAATCGGCCACCCTTTTCGACTGCGCCGGTATCACAGGCACCTGGGGGAACTGGTTCAAGACACAGGGCGAGGAGTTTGCCCGGGACGGTGAAGTAAACCTGACTTCGACCTTCGTGATCGCGATCACGGCGGCGCTGAATGGCGCAGGCATCACGATGGCCCACGATTCGCTCGTCTTGGATCTGCTCGAGAAGGGCGACCTTGTCCGTCCGTTTGAACACACCGCACCGTTGAGGGAGGGGTACTTTCTTCTTCCGCCAGCCACCCATGCCCGGACCCCGGCCTCCGATGCGTTCCTGGACTGGATCGAGAAAGAGACGTCAGGTTATGACCTTTGATTGAAGGGCCTGCTTGGCCCGGCGTTATGCGCGTTCTTCACGATTGCGGAGATTTAAACCTCTCGATCGAGGAACAGATGACTCTGCTCGGGCTGACCGCACAACCGACCTGCTTCAAGTGGAGGATGGGCCCAATTGCTGTTCTGCCAAAGGATGCGCCGGAACGGATCTTCGCGGAAATCGTTGGATTCTTGATGGCAGAATCGGCAAGTATTGCCCTTGCGAAAGATAACGGCCTTGTGCCAGCCACAAAAATCGTCAAGAGAGCGTGCCGCGACACAGTCGATCAGGGGTGTCCCCCGTGGGCCGTTCTTGAAGACGAAATCACCCCCGAACTGCCGGTGGATTGGCATTGCGTGTTTGACCTGCTGACCAGGTCGGCGAAGACAGAACAATTGACGACCGGTTCCTGGACGCTAACAACGTGAATCACTGACAGAAGTGCCAAAAGGCTAAAATCTGATCACATTTGGGAGAGTATCGCATGCCCGCCAGGATCAACCTGCTCAAACGCATGCTGCGCGAGGGAAAACCGAGCGTCGGACTGTTTCATAGCCTCGGTTCTCCACTGGCGGCTGAGCTCCTGGGCCACGCCGGCTTTGA
>OZ219908.1:0-87500 GCA_964291635.2 Paracoccaceae bacterium
TCGATGCCGACCAGACCGGCGACAGCCGAGACTTTGACCGCGCCGTCGACTCGGTCTGCCCGTACTGCGGTGTCGGGTGCCAGATCAGTCTGAAGGTGAAGGACGAGAAGATCCTCTGGGTCGACGGAGCCCGCGGGCCCGCCAATGAACAGCGCCTTTGCGTAAAGGGACGATTCGGCTTCGATTTCGTGAACCATGAGCACCGGCTTGCCCGCCCCCTCGTTCGTCGTCCGGGCCGTCCGAAGCGTCTTGATGTCGACCCTGCGAATCCCCTGGAGCATTTTCGCGAAACAAGTTGGGAGGAAGCCCTTGACGCCGCGGTCGGAGGCCTTGCGGGAATTCGGGATAATCATGGCGGACGGGCGGTTGCCGGTTTCGGATCGGCCAAATGCACGAATGAAGAGGCCTACCTGTTCCAGAAGTTGATCCGGCAGGGATTTGGTCACAACAATGTCGACCACTGTACCCGGCTCTGCCACGCATCCTCGGTCGCGGCACTCATGGAGAACATCGGCTCCGGTGCTGTCACGGCGACGTTCAACGAGATTGAACACGCCGATGTCGCGATCGTGATCGGCGCAAACCCGGTCGAAAACCACCCGGTCGCGGCGACGTATTTCAAGCAGTTTTCCAAGCGCGGCGGGAAACTGATCGTGATGGATCCCCGAGGCCAGGCCTTGAGGCGCCATGCATCCCACATGCTCCAATTCCGTCCCGGAACGGATGTCTCGATGCTGAACGCGATCATGAACGTGATCGTCGAGGAGGAGATGTACGATCGCCAGTACATCAGCGCCTACACGGAAAACTGGGAAGCTCAAAAGGCTCACCTGGCAGGATTCCCGCCCGAGAAAATGGCGGATATCTGCGGCATCTCGGCAGACGCCCTGAGGGATGTTGCCCGAACCTTTGCGCGTGCACGTGCCGCGATGATCTTCTGGGGCATGGGGATTTCCCAGCACGTTCACGGCACCGACAATTCCCGTTGCCTGATCTCGCTCGCCCTCATGACCGGCCAGGTCGGACGCCCCGGGACCGGGCTTCATCCCCTTAGAGGGCAGAACAACGTGCAGGGAGCGTCAGACGCCGGACTGATCCCGATGTTCCTGCCGGATTACCAGAGCGTCACGAACGATGACATCAGGAAGAATTTCACGAACACCTGGAATTCACGGGACTTTTCAGACGAGCCGGGTCTGACTGTCGTCGAGATCATGGACGCGGTGCATGCCGGGGACATCCGTGGAATGTACATTCTTGGCGAAAATCCCGCGATGTCCGATCCTGACCTCGAACACGCCCGCGACGCGCTGGCCAAGCTGGATCACCTCGTGGTCCAGGACATCTTCCTGACCGAAACCGCGAATTACGCCGATGTCATTCTTCCGGCTTCAGCCTTCGTGGAAAAATCGGGAACCGTCACCAACACCAATCGCCAGGTCCAGATGGGCCGTCCAGCCGTTGCACCTCCGGGTGAAGCCCGGGAGGACTGGGCAATCATCGTCGACCTGGCCAGGGGCCTGGGCCTTCCCTGGCAGTACACGCATCCATCGGAAGTGTTCGCGGAAATGAAACAGAACATGCGTTCGCTCGACAACATTACCTGGGACAGGCTCGAGGAGCAGAATGCGGTGACATATCCGACCGAGTCTTTCGACGATCCGGGTCAGCCGATCGTGTTCGGAGACGGATTCCCCCGGCCGGACGGGCGGGGGAAATTCACCCCGGCCGGAATCGTGCCTCCTGACGATGTCCCTGACGAAGATTACCCGATGATCCTTACCACGGGGCGGCAACTCGAACATTGGCACACGGGCTCGATGACGCGGCGGGCGCGGGTTCTCGACGCGATCGAACCGGAAGCCAGCTGCTCGCTGAACCCGAGAACACTCAGGCAACTGGGAATTGCCGCGGGTGACCACGTGAAGATTTCGACCAAGCGAGGATCGATCACGATCATGGCGCGCGAGGACAGGGCGGTTTCCGAAGACATGGTCTTTGTTCCCTTCGCCTATGTCGAAGCAGCTGCCAATGTCCTGACCAACCCGGCGCTTGATCCGTTCGGCAAGATCCCGGAATTCAAATTCTCGGCGGTCAGAGTAGAGCCAGCAGCGCTTTCGGCAGCATCAAGGCGTATTGCTGCCGGGTAGAGCCTGCAGGCATGGACATGCATCCGTTTCCACACCCCCCGGCCCTGACCGGTCATTCGGCGTTTCAGGCTGCATAGGCGGAGACGATTGATCTTGGATTCGCGCTATGTGCGGCAGGGAGGACTCCGCTTACGGTATCGCGGTCGTCCGGCCGATTCCGAGGTGAGGCGGATCATGCGCCGGACGGTGGTCTTCTTTGAGGACGTCGATAGGAATGAGTTGAGCATTGAGTTGCCGGATGAAGCAGAATGAGCGACCTTTCGGTCACCCTCCTTGGCACGGGAACGCCTAATCCCAACCCCGAGCGCGCCGGCGCCTCCTACCTCTTCCGCGCGGGCGATTTCCGCTTCATGATCGATTGCGGTCCAGGGGCGCTCCTGCGCCTTGGCCAGGCGGGTTCGGGCGCGGTCGAGATCGATCACATCTTCTTCACTCATTTCCACCTCGATCACTGGGCAGATTTCGGCCCCTTCGTCGTGAATCGCTGGATCCGCGGTAATCGCAGGCCACTCAACGCCTACGGCCCTGCGGGGCTGCGCGGCCTTGTCGACGGGATCCTGGCGCTCCACCGAATGGACCTGGACTACCGCCGGAAGATCAGGATGGCGGCGTCGGAACCGCCGGAGATTCATGTCACCGAAATCGAAGAGGGATTTGCCCTCGAAAACGACGGTCTCACCGTCACACCCTTCGACGTGACCCATTTTCCGATCGAGCAGCCCTTCGGATACCGGGTCGAAAGCACGTCCCGCAAAATCGTCTTTTCCGGCGACACCTGCCCAGACGAGAACCTGATCCGCCATGGCCGGGACACGGATGTCCTGATCCACGAATGCGTCGAATACGGCAAATGGACGGCCGCCGATATCCTGCCCCGCCACATGGAACGCGCGCACACCTGTCCCGCGGGACTCGCCCAAGTGGCGACCGAGGCTCGCGTCAAGCTCTGCGTGACGACACACATGCTGTCGACGTCGGTTCCGGAAAGCCTCCACCGGCAGATCAGGTCGGGATACGCTGGGCCGCTGGTGATCGGGAAAGACTTGATGGTGCCTTAGGATTCGTCGGATCGGAAGTACTTGGCAACCGTCCCCCAAGATCATTTCCGTTATCCGGAAAGCAGGCGTCCCGCCGTGCCGTTTTCGCATGCCATTCGGCGGATTGTTCCTGCCTCGCCCGAAGCATGACGCCTCGGCATTCCGGTCGCCGATACCGGCATACTGGACAGCAGGAAGATTTCCGTCGACGCGGCCTTTCGTGCCTTCTCGGCTTTCAAGCTGTCGGGGACCGGAAGCCAGGAATGCATCGTACCCTGAACCGGCGGCCTGAAAATGCACCCTGTATTCGGAAAAAAGCGCTTGCGAATTGTCACGTTGCCAAGTGACTTGTGAATTCCGCATAAGTGACAACTTGGGTGTTTCCCCTTTCAGAAATACGGGAGGGCAAATTCGGGACCTTGTTGGTCGGCCGTCGGACATGCAGCATGTTCTGTGCGGCATTGTTTCCGGAAATGCGTTCTTGCAGCGTGACCGATGTTTCGGGAAAATGAAAAAATGAAGTCGGCATCTGTTCCTGAGCTTGATCCCGCGTGAAAACACCTCGATATGTCTTCGCTATGCTAGACTTTTCGGCTGCTGAAAAGGTTGCCACCCAAAAGGCTGTTGTCGTGCATGGCCACGCTGTTGATCAGTGATGCGCGGGTCAGGTTATCCACCGCGAACGCGCGTGTTCCACTGGATCCTCGCAACCTTGTTGTTGGGCCTGGTCGGTTTTGTCGCTTTCCTGATCCTCGGCGCCTGTGGTGTCCTGTCACCACTTTCGACGTTGGGGATTCCCGGTTGCCCGGCCGTCGTCGCGGATGTGCCTGATCCCCGACTCGAACCGGCCCTTGGCCGACAGGCCGTACTGGAATCACAGGTTTCGGATCTGGAAACGCGGCTTGCCAGGCTCGAGTGCCCTCCGCCCCATCCGCCACCTCCCGAACCTGAGCCCGAACCTGAACCTGAACCACAAGTTGGAATGGACGCCGAACAATGGGAAGAACAGGACATCCAGATGCTCGAAGGATGTTGGCAACTTGATTCCCATTATCAGACGCAAGACGTGCAAACTGGTGCCGTATCAACTGTTGCCAGTTGGAACATGTGCTTCGACGCCGATGGTGTAGGCAGCCAAACACTCCAGTTTGACAGCGGAACAACGTGTAGATCGGAAACCACCGCACGTTTCAATACCGCGGGCCAGTTGGAGATAACGGACGAATCCAATGTCAATTGTTCAGACCAGTCTTATATCTACCAACGAGTCATGACCTGTGACCTTCAGCCAGACGGAACGGCATCCTGTCAAAGTCGGCAACCCAGCCGTGCAGGCGGTTCTACCCACGTCAGGATCCGGGCTCGGTGACCGTTTCTTGCAGATGACCCAAGTTGCTCAAAAGGACAGGCTCGCGAGAGGATGGTCTCATCGATTCAACGAGACGCATTGCTTCGGCATTGCGTTAAGTAAACTGTCGTTTAATTGGGCTGGCTAACCACTTGTCGAGCGAATGGCGAACGTATCCATCATTCCGAAACCTAAACCGCGTGGTCGCCCGCTACCCGCTTCAGGCGACGATAGGAGATTGGCGAGATGGCCGAGAATTTTCTGACCAAGACGACGCTGGATCGGGAAGGAATAATCGGGGTCTCCGGGCGCAGTGCGCTTGACAGCTACGCGGCCCTCAGGGAATTGGTCGCAACGCGCGTTTCGGAAGAGGCCGCGACAGTGCTGGCGGAACCGGTTCTCAGCCGTGGCAACGATGAAACACCCCCGACCGTGTCCTGGTACGTCCCCTGGCAAGGGGAAGGCAAGAGACTGGCGGCTCTCGGCGAAGAGCAACGGAATCACGCGGAATCCCTCCTGACGGAGCGACTCCTTGCTCTCGGCTCCCTGATCAATGATCCGGACTACGGAACACTTGTGGGGGCGGCGCTCCATGTCGGCTCAAACGATGACATCTGGGTCGTGGATGGCAATCCGGTTCTGGTCAACTGGGGAACGGTTCCGCCAGGCGCTGCACAATCGAGATCGCGCAGGGACCGGCATTTTGCGGATACGCTCGGACGGTTCCTCCCCATGCAGGCGGCGCCGCCGCTGACATCCTCGGAGATGATGGAGCGCGCGAGCCTTGCACCTGCGGCGCCCGCTTCAGCCGGAAGGGTTGACGAGGAAAGCTCAAGTGCCTCCGCCTCCGCCGCAACTGCTGGACACGAGGTTTCGGGAGGTCCTGTTCCGGGCCAGCCTGCGGGCGCGCCTGTAGGAGTTCCGGTCGCGCCGGCCATCGAGGCGCCCGAACCACGGCGGAGCGGGTGGGTTCACTGGATTCCACTCGTCCTGCTCCTGCTCGTAGCCGGCGCGGTGCTTGCCTGGCTGCTCTCTCCTGGCAACCTGATTTATCCACCGCCGCCACCCCAATCAATGATCGACGATATCCGCGCTGCAGAAATCGCGGAAGAGGTGAACCGAACTCTTGAGGAACGGGCAGCGGCACTTGAAGCAGCGATTGCCGGAGCCACCTGTACGGACGAAGGCCAACTCGTGCTGGAAGACGGGAACCTGCCCGATGGATCCATGCCGCCCGTCATCGCGGAGGGTGAGATCCAGGATCCGGACGTGCCGGTCGCGGTCCAGGGAGAATCTCTCCTGCCGATCGGGCCGGAACGGGTCGCAGTCGAACAGAGCGCTCCAGGCGAAGATGGCGCCATAACCGGTGCACAAACCGATCTCCTCGATCTCCTTGAGCAGCAGACCGTGCTGGTTCTTGCGCACATGGTCGATGGCTCGGCAAACGGAAGCGGGTTTTTCGTTGGACCAGACCTCGTCGTCACGAACCACCATGTCATCGAGAATGCGTCAGGAATCCTTGTCACGAGTCGATCGCTCGGGCGCCTGTACCCTGCGGAGGTCCTGATCTCGGCGGGGCCCTTCGAATTGACGGGCGCCGACTTCGCGTTGCTCAGGGTTCGCGGCGCCAGTCAGCCGTTTTTCGCGGTCCGCAACTCCGCTGCGACCATGAAACTCCAGAGAGTTGTCACATCGGGGTATCCGGGCGCGATTATCGAGACCGATCCCGCCTACCAGGCATTGATCTCGGGCGACGCCACGGCGATTCCCGAGATGAGCGTCTCTCAGGGCATCGTGAATACGGAACAGAATTTCGCCGGGCTGGCGAATGTTCTCATTCACACGGCCAGGATTTCTCCGGGCAACTCGGGAGGACCACTCGTGGATGCATGCGGCCGGGTCGTCGGGGTCAACACCTTCGGACGAACTTCGGACGAGCGATTCCTGAATTTCTCGATCGTGTCCGGCGACCTGATCCGGTTTCTCAGGTCGAACGGATACGAGGTTTCGGAAGACACCAGCGATTGCGTCGCAATGGCGGTTCCGCGCAGTCCGACCCTAGTCACCCAGACACCTGAAGAAACCGACCAGACAGAATAAATTCCCCGGGTCCAGTGATGGCGAACATGAAAATTGCGTCAACGGCCTCCGACGGGCTTGAGCCTCTCGGGAATCCCGGTCAGCGTTCCTATGATCTCCTGAAAGGCATCCTGCTGGAGAAGCTCTCGGGCCGGCATGCCGACCTGTTGGCGGAGCCGGTGACTTCGCCTGACGGCCGCTGGACGGACTGGTATTCCGATGGCTCTGCGACAAGGCTGCTTGATCTTGACGAGGCCGACCAGGAAGCTGCCCGAGCCGAGCTCGGCCGCCTCAAGTCCGATGTCGAGGAACTTGCCGGCCGCATGTCTGCTCGGGGCGATTCCGACAACCTGCGGCTCTCGGCCGCGCTCTCCAACGTTCTCGAGGTTCCGGACGAAGCGTGCGTTTACGTCAGGCGCATCGATTCACCGGAAGGGTGTCCGTTTCAACCGGTTCTCACCAACTGGTCGCACCGAAAAACCGACCAGGCGAAAGCCGTCAGCGTGCTCAGCACCATGGTTCCGCGTCAACCTCGTGCTGTGCCGCCCGAGCCTCCCGTAGCCCCGACCGTCGCCGTACCTGCCGCGCGAACCGCGTTTCCGTGGTGGGTGTTCTGGTGGCTTGGCTGGCTGGTCCTCGGCATCGCGATAGCCTACCTGTTGTGGCTTCTGGTTCTGCCGTGTGGAGTACGGTTGCCGTTTGGCGGTACGCTGCATCTTTGTCCGGCTGCCATTGCCGAGGTTGACCGCACGGCGGCGGCCCGGCAGGCTCAACTGGAAAGCGAAATCGCCCGCCTGGAACTCGAGTTGGCCACGCTCGAAGGCCAGTGTCGGGCGCAGCTTGTTGTGCCCGAACCTCCCCAGGAAGTCGTTGAAGCACCTCCCGATGAAATCGATCGGCGCCTCGAGCGCGAGAATGCGCAGCAGGGCGAGCTCTCGTTCACGCTCGTATGGAACAACCGTTCGGACATTGACCTGGCCGTAACCTGTCCATACGGGTCAAGAATCGACTGGAGAAACAAGACTCGAAACGACAGTTCGTGCACGGGCGAGCTCGACGTGGATGCAAATGTCGCTACGAGTTCAGCCACCTCGGACCCCGTCGAGAACATCTTTTTCTCCCGTGCAGGGAGCGGGCGCTACCATGTCGAAGTCAAGCTTTATTCCAAACGTCTGAACATTCGTGCGCACGACTTCACTCTCAGGATCCAGGATGGCGGTGCGACACGGGAAGTCCAGGGGCGGGTATCGAGTGAAGATGAAATCTGGAGATACACGTATGAACGATAGCAGCCCTGAATTCCCGGAACGGATCGTACGGAATCAGGATTCGACAGCGAGATCGAGCAGTTCCCTGCGCGACATGTCCCGCCTTTCCATGTAGTGATCGAGGTCGCGACGAAACTCTTCGACCAGTTCCTGCAATTGAACACGCCCGAGAGTTTCCAGTTCCTGTTGCAACAGGTCGATCGCCTCGTCGTATTGCTCCAATTCCGCCGATGACGCGATGATCTCGAGGATTTCGGCGTAGTTTTGAAGCGAATCGAAGCGAACCGGTTGTTGCCTCGCCATTTCGGATTCCACCCTTGCCAGACTTTCTTCAAATTCTCGCCTCTTGGACGCATCCGTCTCGCGGTCCAGCCAGAACTTCAGCCATGCCCGCCTTCCACTCAATTGCCTGATCTCGTTGTTTGAGTCGCGGATGACCCACAGCAACACGGCCCCGTTCCGGACCAGCGACCGGCGAAAATTAATGCCGACTTCGACCCGGGTCCTGCGTTCAAGATTGATCTGCTCGCCGATCCGCTCGAGTTGCGCCCTTCGTCGCGCGTCTGTTTCACCTTGAATCAGATCGGAAATCTCGGAGACCGGGTCGTCGAAATCGACGACCGGATTCAGGAAGACATTCATCCATTTATCACGAATATCTGCAACATGGTGGTCGGATACGCTCACATGGGTGGACAGGACAAATCTGACGCCAAAACTGTCTTCGGCGGAGGGTCGGCCATCCGAAATCCTGAACAAGGGCCATTCGGTACGCCGGGCACTGTACAGGTCGCCTGGAATCGATCTGAAGGAACCTCCTCGCGTGACGACTCCGCCCGTCTGGCCGTGCGGACGCCCGACCGCGTTCATGCGGAACGGTTCGAGGACAAGTTCCTCCATGTTCCCGTAAATGTCGAAGAGCCCAAGCGGGTTGGGTTTCCGCGTACCGACCGGCCGTGCCTTGTTGCGGGAAGATCCCTGGTGCCAGGCATAGGAATCGATTCCCTCGCCGCTCTCGAAAAAACGTCGCGCGCCGAACGTCAGCGCATCAACAAGAGAGCCTCCCCGCGCGGCGTATTCCCATTCCGTCTCGGTCGGCAAACGCACAAAGGCAGGAATCCCGTGCCGGGATGGAAGGTCTTCTGCCGCATGGCTGCGCAACCACTCCGTATATTTCCTGCCAAGATCCACCGCATCGAACCAGCTGAGGCCGGACTTCGGAATCCGGCCGGGAACCGACGGATCCCTGCAATCGTTCTCGAGTGCCGCGAACTGGTCGCCGGTCAACTCGTACCTTGCGAGAAAATAATGCGTGATTCCCGCATCGCCGTCCTCGAAAGCACCGCGAAGATGTGCCCTGACGAAATAGTCGAGGTATCCGCTTTCCTGATCAGACGCTCCCAACCGCAGCGGCCGGTCAGACAGCGGGTTCTCCGGATCTGTCGGCACCTCGACCTTCTGAAACGCCATGCCACCGCCACACGGCAGCGGAAGCACGAGATCGGCCGGGTCCCCGCGTTCAGCTCCGGGATCGTAAAACTCGACCGGCCAGTCCGGCACAACCCGGGCCTCCGCCGCCGGAAGCAACAGAAAGGCCAGGAAAACCACGATGATCGCCGACCTCGTCATCGGATCGTTCACGTCGTCCTCAGGGTGATGGCCGGATCAATCCCGAGAACCGTTCGAATGGCCAGGAGGGAAGCAACCAGCACGATCACCAGCGGAAGCACGACCGCAAGAACGGCCGCCAGGGCAGACAGGGCCACCACCCCTTTACCCGCCGGCATACGGTCCGAAAACATGACATCCGCACCAATTGCCGCCAGGCCGAACAGGATGAACGCGACGGCGACGCCCGCCATTCCGACGGCGACGGCCTGGACGAGCGGGACAACGGCGATTTCGCTTCGACGAAATCCGACAAGCATCAATGTCGCGAATACCCGTCGCTTGCGGTCGACTTCCGCCCAGAAGCTGAAGAGCAGCGCAGCGCCCAGCCCGACGACTGCCGTGCTTGCGATCAACAGGAATGCGAGGTCAAGGTTTCGCCCCAAGGCAAGCACGCCTTCGATTTCCTGTGCCCGCGAATGCGTGCGGACACCGAATCGGTCCTGCACCCTGTTTTCGAGGCGCAGCACATTCTCGAGCCCGTCAGCATACAGGCGAAGTCCCTCGAAACTGCTGACCCGCTCCTCGATCGGCTTTCCGTTCTCAAGCCCGAATTGCGGTATCGCGTAACCATCGAAATACGCCTCGAACAGGTCCATTTCCCGGTGCGTCATCAGGATCACGTTTCCCGAGGAACTGTCGGGTGCAAGTACAGCCACGACGGAAACGTTGATGATCAGGGGTGGGCGCAACTCCGTACGTCCGATGACCCTGACATCGGCCCCCGCCCCGATCGACAACTGTTCCGCAAGTCTCTGCGAAACAGCAATCCGGCGCTCCGAAACCTCCGATTCCTCCGGCAGCAACGGGTCGCCCGGACCGCTCGGAACGAGCGTCGCCTGGCCGATCCGGCCGCCATCCAGCGGCTGGATGAGCGCGTCGTCCGCGATCGCGCGCGTCTTGAGTGCGACAAATGCGGCTTCGGGCCAGCCGGTAATCTCCGCCTGGTCTGCTTCCGAGAATTCGTTGTCTCCCAGGGTGGTCACGTAAAGGAGATTGGGGTCGCTCAGGAGCTCGTCGTGGAGCGCGCGGTAGATCCCGGTCTTGACGCCGAACAAGACCAGCAACGGCACGAGTGTCCCGGCCAGCATCGCCACGTTGCAGAACAGGTGCACCCGCTCGTGCCACAACGAGGAGAGCGCGAGCCGTGCGGCCAGAATCATGCTGCCATCCGGGTAACCCGGCTGGTCGTCCTCTCAATGTCGCCGGCTGCCGGATCAAGCGCGACCGAAATCTGCGTGACCGGGAATGTCCTGGTGAACCCGGCTTCATGGGTCGAGATGACGACACCGGCGCCATCCTCGCGTGACGCCTCGAACAGCAACTCGATCACGGTTTCGCTCAATTCCGGATCAAGCGCGGAGGTGGGTTCATCCGCGATCACAAATGCGGGCCGATGCGCAAGCGCGCGCGCAACCGCCGTTCGCTGGCGCTGCCCAACGGAGAGCTGGTCCGGTTTGTAGTCGCTTATGTCACCGAGTTCGAGCAAGTCGATCAGGTCGCTCACGCGGGCATTGTCCTTTCTGCCCGTGACCTCCTGGGACAGGGCAACATTCTCGCGAACCGACAGAAACGGAAACAGTCCGCCCGTCTGGAGTACAAATCCGAATACCCTGGCCCGGCAGTCCGAGAGGGCCGCACGGGCGCCGTCCCACAACGTTGCGAGATCCTCGAGCGAGCCGTCGGGATGGGCAAGCCTGTACACGCCGCCCGGGTCAGGGCGAACCAGGAGGCCAAGCAACTCGAGAAACAGGGTCTTCCCGGTGCCGCTCTTGCCCGTCACGGCGTAAGCCTCTCCGGCGGAGAGGTTCAACCCGTCATCCACCGAAATCCGGAATTCCCTCCCTGGTTCACGGAGCGTGGCTGAAACGTGTTCAAGTACAATCTGCACAGTCTCAGGGAAGGCTGTTGAGCGGAATTGCGAATACGTGCTCGCCGTCGGGCGCCCCGGCGTAAAGCGCTGTCCAGTTTTCCGGGTTGTCGTGAAAACGCCGATACAACGCGGTCTTCTGCCGCAGGTCGTCGATGATTTCCCGCCTGAGCGTTCCCATCTCGATCCAGCGTTCATCGGTGATATTCATGATGCGACTCTGGTAGGGCAAGTTCTCGAGAAACTCGCCCACGGCCCCGCCAAGGGTCTCGAAGTCGGAATTAACGACAAGGTCCGGGTTCACCGCCAGCCGCGAGACGGCGTCGCGTACCTGCCTCAACAGCTGGTTCTGCGAATTGCTGAACTCCGCGGATTCCGCGAGTCGCACGATCCTTTCGAGTATGTTCGTGATCGTCGAAAGCTCGTTCTTGGTAATCAGGAGCCGGGGCGTCAACGCCTCGACCTCGGGCTTCTCGGCGGCCCTGTCCGTGACCCAGGTCGACAGGACGTCAGGGGCTTCCGTTCCCCGCCATCCGCCGAGGAACCTGAGCCGCATGGCGTGACCGAGGCTCAGGAGAGCGGGATCGATGTCCTCCGATACCGGTTCCTGGTCCATGGCGATTCGCACATGATCGAGCAGCGCACTGACGGTCTCGCGAACCTTTCGTTCGAATGACGCCTCCGATCCTCCCTCCACCGGGAAGAAATATGTCCCCTGGTCGAACCGCGAGAGCGTCCGGTACTGCTCTTCAGCATACCGATGATTTGCCTCTCCTTCAGGTGTCTGCAAGTGAAGCGTCAGAATCGCGATTCCCTCGTTCTCGGCAAGCGTTTGGATCTCGTGCGCACTGATGTTCGTCCTCGCATTGGGATCGACCGGCGATTTCGGGCCGGCGTCAGTGATCAGAATGATGTAACGGCCGGCGAACGGCTTGCCATCCTGATCCCAGTCGGACTTGATGATGGCATCCTCGACGCCGGCGAGGCTGTCTTCATTGAATCCGCGCGTGCTCACCGGGGAGACGCCCGTTTCCGCGAGCGCCTGGACGATGACGTCAGTGCCGGAGTCGCGCTGTAACGCGGCGATTTCCCTGGTACGATATTCGATACCGGCCTTGACCTCGGGATTGTCCCTGAAGCCGATCGCCCCGAAATGGATCTTTTCTCCGATTTCGGAGTCAGCCACGCCGGACATGATATCCTCGATCGCCCGGCGCGTAGACCTGATGTAGGGTTCCATCGACTGCGTGGTGTCAATCACGAACACGACCCCGGCATCGAATTCGACGGGCTCTCTTGCCGACTGAGGACTCTGTTCCAGAGGAAGAGAGGCAATACGCATCATGAGGATCGGAGTGTAGTCGACGGGGTGAAACTCTTCGGCGAACTCCAGGATCGGCATGAGATAGAACCGCTCGCGAATATCGACGAACTCGCTCGGCTCGACCGAGTGTACGCCGAACTCCGGATCGAGTCGGTTGTTGTCGGAATCCTCGACAAGCTTTTCCTGCATGGCGCGGATTCCCTCGTGATTGAGCAGCCATTCGAGGTTGTTGAGGGTATCAAACAGGACCTGGCGGTTACGGTTGGTGGGATTGGTAAATGACGTGACGATGTTCTGCTTCCACTCGATGGATTGGGAGGCTTCGATCCAGGCCTCGGGAGGTCGCGTCGGCGAATGCCCCACGCGAATCCATTCGTCCCGCCGCTCAAACACATACAATGGCTGGAACGGCTCGAAGTGGCCGTCCGGATTCACGCCCGGTTCGGCGTACTTGTGCGTACCCGGACGCGTCAGCACCCTCTGGTAGAGCGTGTTCGTGCCTTCCCTGAGCAAGGGGCGTTCCGCGGCGACGGCAGGGGCCGTGGCAGATCCGGCAAGGGCGGCGGCCATGACGAAGACCGCGGTCGTGACCGACACGATCCGGCGCGGTAGATCTCGTACCACTTTGCTTCCTCCTATGGGCAGTGTGTTTCGTGGGCCATTGCATGAAGCTCGTCGTCGAGCGAGAGACCTGCACAGGTTCGTCTCAGGGCCTCGTCGGCCTCGGCGTGACCCGCCGCCAATGCCCTCGCGTAGTATTCCGCCGCGATTGCCGGATTCGGGCTGAAGCTGTAGGGGAGATCGGCGGTCGCGGCGGCGTCGTACATCTGGCCGTACATGAACAGCGCGGGACCGAAGCCAGTCGCAACCAGCCGGTCGAGGACCCGGTACGCCATCGCCTCGCTGACGTCTTTGTCGCATTCGACGAACGCGGAAAACTGCGCTTCGCTCGGTTCGTTCAAACGTCCGGTGAATCCCGCATCGGAGCAATCCATCGACTGGACCGGTTGCTGGCGCTCCCCGGTCTCGTCTTTGCTTTTCACCAGAAAATATCCGCCAACTGCGACCGCCGCCAGGAACAGCAGGACCAGAATCCAGAGGACCGGCGAGAATTTCCGACGGGCAGGCGGTTCGTCCGGCCCTGGTTCCACGTCAACCGGTTTTTCTTCGGAGACATCGATGGCCTCGGGCTCGGGCGGCGGCGGAGGGGCAGGAAACCCGTACCCGCGCCTGTCATCTGTCAACTCCGGCTCCGGCGCGTGATCACCGGTCGCAATCGTGCCCAGTCCGGCCGCGGACGGCGAGCAATGAATGCTGTCCGGCCAGATCGCCAATCCACTCTCCGACCCGAGGTGGAATTCGAGGTAGGAGTCTTCCGGCACCCGGTCCACGACATCAGGCCCTAGTCCGATCTGGGACCATCCGTTTCCCGCGTTACCGACTTCGTACAGGCCAAGCGACGTGCTTTCATTCTGCCAACCGCCGCGAGAAAGCCAGATGTCCTTTCGGATATCACGGATCGCGAGTTCGACTTCGGGCTGCGGGGATGCAGCCATGAACCTGAGAACGGCGAATCCACCGTTGGGATGCCGCGGATCAGGAACGATATTGATTTCCATGCTCATCTCACCCTGACTTCCGCTCGCGAAGCCCGGCAAGGATCTTGCCAAGGCGAAGGTTCTGTTCCAGGTTCAAGGTGCCATCGTCCCCATGCAGGGCATTCTGCCTGAACATCTCGTCGAGGGCGAACACCCAGTCGTCGCCGAAGTCCTCGGCATGGTTTACCGGAGTCGCCGGAAGGTCGGCCGCGGAAAACCGGATCTGCTTCTGCAAAAACACAGGCCTGGATTCGCCATCGCCGGCCTCGACCGTCGGGCGATCCTTCGGGTCAATTTGGTGTTGCCCGAGCGCCTCGACAAAACGGTTGATTTCCTCCGCACAAACGAGCCCGGCCGGAATCGACTGCGCCCGCGGCGACAGCGAGTAATTGACCGGTTCAAGCGACTCCGTCATCTTCCTCTTCAGGCCGGTCCGGCGTGCCGCATGGATGATTTCGCTGACGATGATATTCGCATCGCCGCGCGAAATCCCGAGACGTTCCATGGATTTCGGATCATCGCTGACGCGGCGCATGGATTCGATCCAGCATCGGACCGCCGTCGCAGCCTGGAATTCCTCTCGCGTAACCACCTGTATCTCCGCTTCCTGCGCGTCGCCCTGTTCCGCCGGGTTCGCGAAGGACATTCCCGGCTGCCTCACTTCCGCACTCCTGCCCGGTCTCGGACGAGGCCGCGGCCTTCTTCGCGACATCGGTTGCGCATCCGAGGCGCGCGCGCCTTCGGCCTGCCTGTCGGGCCTGATCCGATTGCCCTCCGAAGGTTTCGATCCAATGCGAATATTGTCGGGCACACGGGAGATCCTGTCAGCGACAGCATCCGCGCCAACCATCAGGGCGCCGAGGAGCGGTCCGAACTTACCCCTGTCGAGCACGTTGTGGATCGCGTCCACGACCCGGTCGGCCAGGACCATCTTTTCATCAAGTCTCTTTTTCTGATCCTCGGACACGAAATAGGGTTGCAGACGTTCTTCCAGGTCGCGCACGACGATCGAGAGTTGCGCGGCAACCTGTCTTTCCTTGGTGCCCGGAACGCAGACATCTGCCAGCCGCGAAAGGAGAAAGGACACACCGCCATCGTTCAGCGCGAGCGCCGCCTCCCACGCGGCGGCCGGATCCGAAAAATGCCTGAGCACCAGGGGCGCAGAATTGTGTCCCCGGCCAAGATCTTCGATCCGGGCCTGTTTTTCCGGCAGGAGTTCGACCTCTCGCCACGGCTCTCGGCTCTGGTCGTAACGAATGATGGCCTCGGCATAAAAGATCGGGTTCCTGAGCCAGAAACAGTTCCGAAACGGAGTATCGGGCACCCATTTCAGGGGCCAGCTGTCCTCCATCTGACCGAATTTTTCGAACGACGCCGAAATCCGTCGCTGGAATCGTTCAACCGGATTGATGTCCGATCCTCCGACATCGATCAAGTGCTTGTCGAACTTGGTCATCACGAAAAACAGGATGCATTCCGCTAACTTGCGTTCTTCGGGGGTTGCGCCATGGGTGAGGGAAATCCAGTTTTCGACCAGGCCCGGAAGGTCGATGGCTTCCATGTTGCTGTCGGGAATGCACAGGAGCATCGAGGTGATCTCCTGGTCGGTGACGTAACGGTCGAACAGGTAAGCAACCTTCCCGCGCAGGAACAGTTGCGGCACGGTTTTTTCCGATTCCCTCAAGGTCTGTGCGAGCGGCGCCTTGAACCGGTTTCGCGCACCCGGAAAATCGAGAAGATCGGTGTGGTCGAAAAGGTCCGACGGCTTGTCCCGCATCGGCAGGACGAGTTCGGCCGCGAGCGCGCATACCAGGGGACGGGGCAAGGAAACCCGGCCGCCGGACTCCAGCGCCAGCGGTAAAGGCTTCCGATCGTCCTGAACGCAAAGCCCCTGCAGCGTCTTGACGTCGATGATCGACTCTTCCCGGGGGAACAGTGCCGAGCGTGGCGCAAACACGAACTCCCCGACTCCGCACCGTCTGCGTGCTTCCGAGAGCGTTACGTAGAGATCAGTGAGAGCATCGTGCCGCGCCCAGAGAATGGACAGGCATTCGGCGCGGTCGCCCTGGGCTAGTCTCGGTACGATCTCGGCAGCCCCTTCCCAGAATGATGCGACGGCCTGGGTGTAAGCGGCATCCGAGAAATTCGATTCGATGTAATCCCTGATCTCCCAAACGTCGTCTTCGCTGATCCCTCCGGTCTCGGTGCCGGCCGTCTTGCCCCGGAAGGCCTTGAGCAACGCCTCGAACTCCGCAGCTTCGGGCAGGCGGTCCTTGCGGTCACCGTCCATGAAGAAGCTGTTGAGGATGATCCGGACGATGTCGGCTTCACCGAGAAGCCGCAGCGGGATCGGGAAGCCCTCGGGCGTCCCGACCCTCGACATCGTGAAGCGGGTAACGAGCCCGGTGGATTCTCCCTCGCCTTCGGGGTTGATCTGGCTGATGTAGTCGAGTTGGCCGTCCTCCCCGGCATAATCGGCAACGAGCTGTCCGCATTCGGGACGGGCGAGAGCCGAGACGAGATACGACTTCCCGGCCTGGCTCGGCCCGAAGACGCTGACGCACATCTTGGACCCGGCGGCCGTGGCGAGTCGCCGCGCCCTTCGTTGATTCTGGCGAAAGGCTCGCGTCAGCGAGGTCCGCTCTTCGCCGACCAGCGAAGCATTCGCTTCATCGGCCGTCCATGCCAGTGCATCGCCGATCAGGCGGACAACGTCATTGGCCCGTTGTTCCAGGGCGTTTGGTTCTCGGGTCGTCACAGTCACCTTACCATCAATTCAACACAAACACGCCCGAATCGAGCCAGTAGTCGTTTTCGAATCCGAGCGTGTGCAGACTCAGCCGGACGTCCGTGGTTTTCATCGGGGTGTTGTCCGCCGCTTCCACGAAGGTGATCTCGAATGCCTCATGGGCCGCTTCGCGGCGAAGCACGTCCTCGGCATCGGTTCCCTCGTCATCGTCGACCTCCGTTCGCTCGAGCGTGATGGAAACGGGCGGCGCCTGGTTTTCCGCCGCGGCGTTGGCAAACTTGAGGTGGTAGAGAGGAGTCGTGATCCAGCGCTCCAGCGGCAACTGCCGCGATCCGATATGGATTGGCGAGTAGAGCTTGACGACCGCGTCTTGATCGGAGCGATTCGACGAGTCGAGATCGACATCGCGGAAGATGACACGCGAGTCGAGGATCTTCCCGTTCCGCTCCATCTCGCCGATGTAGCGGGCAGTTGATCGCATTCTCAGGTCGTCCGTCATGATCCTGAAGTTTGCAATGCTGCTCTTTGCGAGCATCGTCAGCATTCCACCGACCGCGACCGTGCTCTTCGGATCGCCGATCCTGTCTGTTGCAGGATCGCGATAAGGATACCAACTGCCCGCCCGGTAGGCGTGCATTGCGATCAGCCGGTCGGGAGAGATCGCCAGTTTTTCCTCGACGAGCGACCTGAGTTCCGGAAGACGTGACGGGCGACCGGTCAGCAACACGATATCGCAATCCAGATGTGCGATCACTTCCGTCAGATTGCCGACGGCTTCGCCAAAGACGTTCCTGACAACCCGGTCGATGGCCGCCTGGCTGACTTTCAGGGTGAGATCGGCAAGGCGCCAGTTCGGGGCGCCGATCCTCTGCATCGGTTGTTCGAGATAGTCCAGCAACTGTTGCGCCAGGTTCAGCGCCTGCGCCTCCTCCGGTACCGCCGGCGAGTCGAATTCCGGTGCCGCGGTCCCGAAGACATCGGACAACGCCAGGTTGCCGGCCTCGCGATCGTCGGATTGTTCCGACCTTTCGAGGATGGCCGTTGCAAGCGGTGCGAGAACGCGAATTCCGAACTGCCGCCGACGCTGAATCATTTGCTGGTCGATTCCGCCGACATCCGCTCCGAAAAGCTCTTTCAGCCGCTCCCTGACGCTTGACCCGCCCGCATCCTCGACGGATCGCTGGATCTGAGGAATGATGATGTCTTCGACGACCGCCTTGACCAGGTCGTCCCCGGCGATCCTGAATCCTTCCCGAAAGACCTGGACCGGATGCAGGACCCTCCCGTCCTCGCCGTAATAGGTCGTGATCATGAGGTCGGTCGTTCCGCCCCCGATATCGACGCAGGCAATCCGGATCGAGGGCTCGGACGGACCTCCCTCCGTTCTCGGCCGCTCTCGTCCCCTGAGCCCGAGGTAGCTGTCAATCTGTCCTTCGAACCTGTGCACGATTTCGGAGTAGAGAAACACGAGATGCGTACAGCTCGCCTCGTCCCACTCGACGACGAGATCGGGCTTTCCGGTGGTGCGGGATGCCGTCTCGGATTGCCCGGCCATCGACCAGAGAAGCTGGATCGCGCCATTTGCCCTGGAGCGGATAATGGCCTGTTCCTGAACCAGGGTCGCGGTTGGCAGGGTGAGGATCACGCGCCTGAGGCGCCTGGGCAGATCGGACTGCGCCCGCCCGGCCCGGGATGCCGGATCGTTGATCTGGACAAGGGCGTGCGCAATGAGTTCGCCAAACATGAACCCGAACAGCGAGGATCGCGAAAACCGCGGCCTGATTGCCGGCAGGTTCCGGGATTTCCCCCGCGTTCGCAGTTTTGCCTTCACGTCGGCTTCCAACTGGGCGATCACGTCGCCGGCTTCGTTCAATCGAACCATCGCGGCCCTGGCGATCCCCGGGAGCTCGTTCCGGATCTCGTGATTATGGAAACGCCAGTTCTGTTCTGCTTCGGAATCGTCCCAGAGGTAGCGCTTGGGTGACGAAAGCCCCGACGTGGTCTCCGTACCCTCCTCGTCCCCGATCAGGCGCATCGCTTCAGGCCCGATCCTGACGAGGCTAGGCCAGAAGAACGACTTGTTGCGTCCCGAGGCACGTGAGAACCGGTCGGGCCCGAATTCGGTCTGGCAAAACTCGACACGGCTTTCGAACAGGCCGGAGTATTGCAGTTCGGGCCGCGCGAGGTCCCTCAACTCGAGGGGGAAGGATTTCGAAAGGTCGATCCCGTGCTGATCCGGAAAACTCTCGATCAGGATCCCGCAGGTCCGGCAGTTACCGACATCGAGAACAAAATCCACATCGACGGGGTTGGGTGCGTCGTCCCTGGACACCGTATCTGCCAGACGGATCTTCGGGATCCGGGCGACCTTCTGGATGTTCCCGATACAGGCCAGGTACCGCGCCCAATGTTCAAGGAAATGCGGAAGGCTGCTCTTGTCGAATGGCCGTCCCGGCCTTTGGGCTTGCTTGAAACGCAGGAAGCAGTCTTCGATCCAGTCGGACACCCACTTCTGCAGATCCTGCCGGGGCTGACCTGTTTCGGGAGTTTCGAGCCGCCGCAGGAACCACCCCATGTCGGCGGGTTCGCTGACAAAGCGGAATTCGCGCCTGGCGGCCGAGTCCTGGTGAGAAGGCGCGAGATAGCGCCCTGGGGTGGCGGCCTCGTCCTGGACCAGGGTCGTATCAAGCGCGAGCTGGACATGATGGGTGTGTCCCGCGAAGGATTCGGGCAATTCGACAATCCGCATCCTTGCCCAGGTCGACGGGCCCGGATCGTAGCGCTCCTTGCCGGTCACGCTGCCCACGTTTTTCAGGCGAAGGACAGGCACCGGGATCCACTTGCCCAGAAACGGCTCGATCGCGGCAAGCGGGCGAACGGCATAGTCATCGTCGTCGTCGCGCTGTTCTGCCTCGATCCTTTCGTCGCGTTCCTGGTTGCCCGAATACGGGATCAGCGTCCTTTCCTCCAGGTTCCCTTCGACTTTTCCTGCCCTCTCGACGAAGCGCGCGGGGCGTAGCGCGGTCAAGTCGTCAAGCGCGAATCCGAAATCAAGAATCTGGATGCCCGAGTACGGAATGATGGTGATGTCTTCTTTCCAGTCGCAAATCGGTCGGACCGGTACGCTCGTCGGAATCATCGCCATGCAAATCCTCAAGTACTGGCCTCTGACTTTGCCAGACATCGCGAGATCGTGTCAACTTGTCTGGATCGGACGAATGGACCCGGATCGGACTCGAGTAGGCGCTCGTCGCTTGATTGCCAAGCCATGGTGATGGCAACCGACGCATTGTATCGTGGCCTCGGTGACTGATGTTGTTAGCGTTTCGGACCGCACGGCTCGACAGGCACCGGTTGTTCTGACTCTGGACCGCTGATCGATGGAGTTGCCTGATGTACCAAGATCCGATGGAATTGCGAATCGACCGCCTGACTGATCGGCTCGGCGTACCTCTCGCCCCGTGCCTTTGTCTGGCGTTGGCCATCGCCTTCACGATGGCTCTTGCCGGGGGCTCCGACGCACAGGACCGGGCAAATGACGCTTGGAGGGACGTGTCGGGTTGTTCCGACAAGGTCAATGTGGAGATGTTCATCCAGGAATTTCCCGAGAGCCCTTTTGTCGAGGAGGCGCGAACTTGCCTTGCCACCCTCGGAAGTTCCGGGACCGTTGTACCAACCAGCACTGGAGAGACACCCCAGTCGCGAACGCCCTCTCCCGAGAGACTGGAGGCCATGCTCGAACTCACGCGCGATCAGCGTGTTCTGACTCAGCGCGGCCTTGTTTATCTAAACCACGACATTGGCATCGTGGACGGAGTCTTTGGCAACCGAACACGGCAAGCCATTGCAAAATATCAGCATGTGAAGGGGCTCCCATCTACCGGGTTCCTGACGTCCGAACAGTCAGATGGGTTGATGGCGTTGGGAGAGGCACACGAACGCCACGCGTGGCTTGATGCACGAAACGCCAATACTCAGGTAGCGTTACGAAATTATCTTTCCGCATTTCTGTTGGGTGCATACTCCGACGAAGCTTATTCCAAACTAGCGAAATTAGAGAATAGCTGGCGCAGTTCTGACAGTACCCGGAATGAATTAGGTCGACAAGTAGCAGAACTCAAATCGCTGCATTCCGTTACCCGAAGCGAACTGGAAGGTAGAAAAAATACGGTTGCCGAACTCGAGGCGAGCCTGACCGAGGCCCGGTCCGAACTGGAACAGAGCCATGCTGAAGCGACCAGCCTGGAAGCCGGGCTCAAGGAAGCACGGCTGGAGATCACGGAAGTCCGAAGCAGGATGGCCGCGCTCGAAACCCTGCTTGAAGCCGTCCGGAGGGAACTTGCACAGAGTCGACAGTCGGAGACCGATCTCGAACTGGCCCTGAACCAGACACGCGATGAACTCGATGCCAGCCGATCGTCGGCATCTGAACTTGGGGCAAGGCTCGATGCCACGCGCCAGGAGCTGGCTGCAATTCGGGCTGACCTCCAGAGGATTCGTCAACAACTGGCAGGAACGCGGGATGAACTGACGGCGGCCCGTACGGAAGCTACACGGGCGCAAACCCAGTTGACGGCCGCCCAAGGCGAGCTGATGGAAACCCGGGAAGAACTTGCTCAGGTTCGCTTGCAGTACTCGGTGTCGCAAGCAGCCCTTGAAAAAACCCGGGAAGAACTGGAGGCAGCCCATATGGAGGCGACACAGGCACAGGTCCAATTGAAGATCGCCCAAGACATACTCGGTCAGTCACGGGATGAACTAGGGGAGCCATGGGAGGATCTCGCATTCGTTCGCTTGCAGTACTCGGCGTCACGGGCGGACTTGGAAAGAACCCGGGAAGACCTGGCGGCGGCGCGCGCGGAAGCGACGGACCTGCAAACCCGGTTGACGGCCGCCCAGGGTGATCTCAGCCTGTCGCAGGACGAACTGCTGGAAACCCTGGAGGAACTTTCGCGAATTCGCACGCAGTACTCGGTTTCACGGGCGGACCTTGAGAAGACCCGGGAAGAGCTGGAAGCGTCGCGCGCGGAAACATCGGACGTGCAAGCCCGGTTGACGGCTGCCCAGGGCGAACTCGGCCAGTCACGGGGCGAACTCGAGGAAGCACTGGGCAATCTCGTGACGGTTCGCGCGCAGTATTCGGTTTCGCAGGCGGACCTTGAGAACACCCTGGATGAGATAGGGAAGGTCCGGGAGGAGCTGACGCGGACGCTTGAACTCCTCGCCGACATGCGGGCGGACCTGACGAATGCCCGCGAGGAACTCTCGGAGGTCCGTGCCGATGCCCGCTCCAGCCAGGACCATATCGAAAGGCTGCTGGCGGTTCTGTCCGAGCGTGACGGCGAGCTCGACACGGCGCGCTCGGCCATCGCGGTCCGGGATGACGAACTTGCCGAACTCAAGCAGAGACTGGCCGCGTTCGAGGAGGAGCTTGTTGCGCTCAGCCGGGAAGTCAGGTCGCTGAAGTCCGACCTTTCCGACAGCCGGACGGCACTGGCGGAATCGCGGGAGGCGGTGCGGGCGGCCGAGGCCGAGCGGGACCAGGCACGGCGGACGACCGGGCTGACGCGCGAGGAGCTGCGCCGGGCACTGGAAGGCCTGAGCGAGGCCGAGAAGGCGCGGCTGGCGGAGGCTGCGGCGGCGGAGGCTCTTCGCCGCCGGCTCAGGAATTCCGAGGACGAGCTCACCGCCATGTCGCTGGCGCTCGAGGAGGAGCGGAAGAAGGCGGAAGAGGCGCTGGCGAAGCTTGTGGCGGCGGAGACCGCTGCGGAGGCTGCCCGCTCCGACGCGTCGGCAACCCGCACGGAGTTGGCCCGGCTCGAGGAACAGTTCGGCCTGGCCAGTGACCTGCGCAAGGAAGAGCAGTCTGTTTCGCGAGAGCGTACGCGGTCCGTGATGCTGTTGAACCGGCAGATCCTGGAACTCCGCGAACAGCTGAACGAGCTTCAGGGGTTGCTTGATGCCGCGAGCGCGAAAGACGCGGAGGCACAGGTCGAGATTGCCAGCCTGGGGAAAGACCTCAACCAGGCGCTTGCCCGAGCGGCTGCGGAGCAGAAGAAGCGTGCAGACCTGGAGGAGCGGGAACGCAGGCGCCTGGAGGCCGAGGCCCGGGATCTCAGGCGTTTTCGCTCGGAGTTCCTGGCCCAGGTGCAGGATGTGCTCGGTGAACGCGAGGGTGTGCGCATTGTGGGGGACCGTTTCGCGTTTTCATCGGAGATCCTGTTCGAGGTTGGCTCGGATGTTCTCGGGGACACGGGGAAGGAGGAGATCCGCCGTGTCGCGGAGATCATCAAGGATGTTGCGGGGAAGATCCCGCCCGAAGTCGACTGGGTTCTTCGGGTTGACGGCCACACGGACAAGACGCCTGTTCGGGAGAACGAGTTTTTCGACGACAACTGGGACTTGAGCCAGGCGCGGGCGCTTTCGGTGGTTCGCTACATGATTGACGAGTTGGGGATTCCTGCCGATCGCCTGGCCGCAACCGGGTTCGGCGAACACCGTCCGATCTCGGAGGGCGACGACGCTCGATCTCTCGCCCGGAACCGGAGGATCGAACTGAAATTCTCCGAACGCTAAACTTACAGCGTCGAACTGTGTGAGATCGACGGCCCCATGTTTGACACCTCCCAACTAGAGCTTCGCTTGGCGCAATGTGATTCCTGTGTACGGTTAGTGTTGTGCCTGCGCCGTTTACCAAGTCATGATACACACCCGGTCATGATCGTGTGAAAAAGAAAGCGGACACAATGACATGAGCCGCACCGGACTCTCGTTTGACATAGTCGGTCAGGTTGCGTCGAGGCATAACCATCTTTACGACTGCAACAGCGCAATTGCCGTAACAAAAATGAATTCTGCAATTTTCTTTCGTCGGTCGATGTGAACGCGTGAAAATGGCTCGCACTGCAACCAGAACCTGTTTCCTCGGAATCGTGTTCGGCGTTTCACTGGTTTCTCAAGCTGGCGGCGTCCCGGATTGCCTTAACTGGAATATTCCGGATTTCTTCGAATCCGCGTCGAAGGAGGATGTCGAATACTGCCTCGGGAGTGGTGGCGTCGGAGTCGATGACAAAATCGAATTCAGCTTGTCCATGATCCTGCGAGACCCGCTGGCGACCGGGCAGCCGGATTCCCTTGAACCGGAAACGCAAGGTCGTAACGCTACGCCGCTTCATCTGGCAGCCGGTTTCAGTCCCAGCGTCGATGTCATTCAGACCCTGATCGATCACGGTGCGGTCCTCTCGACGCTGGACTCTTCAGGGGCCAGTCCGCTGCACTGGGCGGCTGCTCTCAACAAAAACCCCGGCATTGTCGACGCCCTTCTCGGTGCAGGCGCGAACAAGGCGCAGGCAAACTTTTCCGGTGAGTTTGCCTGGAATTTGGCGAGGCAATGGAACCGGAACCTGAGGGAAACAGCCGCATTTGATCGCCTCCGCCCCCTCGGTTGTGCGGTCGACCTCGGTGTTGAAACCTGCTCGGGCTGGGGCACGCCCGGGTTTTTCAAGAACGCCGACGTTGATACCGTTGCCCGATGCGTGCAATCAGGTGTCGACCTCGAAACGAGGTCGGCTTCCGGATGGACGCCTCTGCATTTCGCCGCAGCGTTCACCAGGCTTCCCGAGACGATCGCAACACTTATCGCCGCCGGCGCGGACAAAAGCGCTCAAGCGGACTCCGGAGCGCTCCCCCTGCAGCTCGGGGAAAGGAACCGGGCCATCGAGGGATCCGAGGTCCTGAATCTCCTTCGACCTGCCGATTGCGCGGACTGGCTATCCTTGCGGTTTTTTGCCAGCGCGTCGGCACGAGAAGTCAAGGCGTGCCTGGAGACAGGCGCCGATGTCAACGCACGATCACAAAATGGCTGGACGCCGTTTCATCTCGCGGCCGGGTTCAGTCCAGACCCCGGCGTCCTGGCTACGCTCGCGGAGGCCGGTGCAGACATGCAGTCACGGGCCGAAGGGGAAATGCTCCCCATCCATACGGCCGCACGCCACAATCGGAATCCCGCGGTCATCGAGACGATTCTCGACCTTGGCGCCGAATCGAACGCCCTGTCAGACGGCGCCCGGACCCCGCTCCATGCGGCTGCCGAACGGAGCAAGTCACCGGAATCCGTGAGAGTCCTCATCGACAGGAATGCGGACATCAGGGCTCAGACGACCGATGGCAAGACGCCTCTCGAGCTTGCCCGCGAAAACACGGCGCTTGCCGACTCCGACCTGATGAACAGACTTCGTCCATATGACTGTGAAGATTGGCTGACGCTTCGGTTCTTTCGATTTGCATCTCCCGGAGAGGTCGGCCGTTGCCTTGAGAACGGGATGGATCCGAACGCGAAATCGGCAAACGCTTGGACGCCGCTTCATCTCGCCGCAGGATTCAGCAATTCATCGGCGATCGTCAGAATGCTGATCGAGGCTGGAGCGGATCCGGTTTCGGTTTCAGACGATGGCCGGACTCCCCTTCACCTGGCAGCGCGGGGCGCAACTGATCCCGAGATCATCACGGTTATCGTGGACTCAGGTGTTTCTCCGAATATCAGGACTGAGTCAGGATGGGCGCCACTTCATTCCGCTGCCGAAAAGAACAGTTCACCCGAGATCATCGTTTCGCTCCTCAGGGAATGCGCGGACAGGGGTTCGCTGACGGTGAACGGGTTAACACCCTGGGACCTGATTCAGGGGAACGACAACCTCAGGAATTCACCCGTTTCGCGGCTTCTTGACCCTGATCGGTAGAAACGGGAACCATTGATTGCTGCTTTGCTTCCGAGGTTAAGTTTGGTCGCCTTCAATTCACACTGGAACCTGCCATCTGTTTCAGCAACCAGGAAACACGGATTGACTAACCTTGAATTTGAGAATCGAGTTCAAAATCCGAATCGGTTCGAACTCGCACGCGGGACATTCCACTCCTGCACCTGGAGTTCCTGTTTCTGGCGCACCTGATCATCTGGAAATTCGTCCGGATTAAGCTTCTGAAACTGGCGCAACGATGTCATCTCCTGTACCGAAGGATCCCGCACAAGGACGGTTTTCCAAACTGCCGCCAGATCTTCGGACTGACTTTCGGCAGCCGTATTTGGGCTGCAAGACCGATCCAAAAATTTCGAAGCCCGATCCTTCACCAACCGGAAATGCTAAACAAAGCCTGATCGGCCGCCGAACGCCGCTTAACCCAAAGCTTTTTTGTAGTTGTTTCCGACATCTGTGATAACTTCTGCACGGACAGGAGGACGTGGCATGCAAAAAGTTCAGGGAATCGGCGGTTTTTTCTTTCGGGCCAACAACCCCGAGCGACTTACGAAATGGTATGAGGATCACCTCGGGATAAACCCTGCCCCGACTAACATGGAAATGGTGCCCTGGAGGACCGAGCCCGGGGTCACGGTTTTCTCACCCTTCGATGCTGACACGGATTATTTCCCCGCGGACAAGTCCTTCATGCTGAACTTTCGCGTGGCCGATTTGGACGCAATGATCTTGCAACTGAAGTCCGCGGGTATAGAAATCAGCCATGAAAGCGAAATGGAGGGCATCGGGCGCTTCGCCCGCATACACGACCCTGAGGGCAACGCAATCGAACTTTGGGAACCCGTGCCGTGAGCCACGAAAACAGGTGCCCGTTTTCAGATCACCTGAGCCCAAAGTAGCAATGGTCTTGAGCGCCGGGGCCAACAGGTCGAGGAAGTGCTGGCGCGGGTAGGTCAGATTCCCTGACCCAGTGCGGTTCGGAAAGAGGCCGAAGCCGGAACTGAAATCACGTTGACCCGCGAAACCCGCACGAATGACCAAACAGTCCTAAGCATGTTTCGGGAGCAAAAAACACCAGGCCGGTTTTCTTTCCGGTTTCAATCCCGGCACACAATGGCCCGGATAATTTCGCGTACTCGCAAATTCCCCTTCGTGGGCGCATTCCCGGCTGCTGCAGGCGACGGAAAACGAATCCTGTAACGCGGTTCAGTACTAACGATACCGATTGAGAAGTTCCGTCATCTTGTGGAAATTCTTGAGCTTGGCGACCGACAAGGGGGTCTGGCCGAGAAATGCGGTCGTGTGTACCGACGCCCCGCGGGCAAGCAGGACTTTCGCCGCCTCCAACCTGTTGTCCTTCGCAGCGAAGAACAGTGGAGTGCGCTTTTTGTAATCCTTGGCATGGAGAAACGCTCCCCTGTCAAGGAGGAACGCGGCGCCTGCCGCGGAATTTGCCATGGCGGCATAATGCAGGGGCGTTCGCTGCTTGTTATCCATGCCTTCGATGTTGGCACCACTGGAGAGAAGAACTGCCATGGATTCAGGCGCGGGAGCCGCATAGTGCATCGGCTTCCGTTTTTTTTCGTCGCCAGCTTCAAAATTCGCGCCGCGCTCAACAAGCGCGGCAATGACTTCGGGCGAACGAGCCCCTTCATGCAAGGGCGTCTTTCGATTCTGGCCGATAGCGTTGACGTCCGCGCCACGTGACACCAGCAAATCGATGACATCTGTCGCGCCACCTGCAGCCGCGTAGTGAAGCGGTGTCCTCCTGTTGCTGTCTCTCTCCCGAACGCTGGCCCCGCGCGTAAGGAGCAGTTCCGCAACATTTCGATTGTTGGCGTACGCGGCGACCATGAGCGGCGTCTGACCGTTCAACCGCCAGTGACCGATTTCGCCAGCATCGAGTGCAAAAAGGCTGTTCTGAAGCCGGTCGCTGAATAGCTCGTCGCCTGAATTCAGCTGCGCAACGGAATCGGCTCCGTTGTCCAGAAGGGCCGAAGCGAAACCTGCGAGACCGAGGACCGCCGCGAAATGCAAATCGGTCCAGCCGTTTTCATCCTTGCGTCGAGGATAGAATCCTCGCCCGAGGACTTGCCTGAGGCGCCGCTGCAAAGCTGCCTCATCAACCGGCTCCGGGCCGGTGCTCGCGTCTTCTTCGGCAGTTTCAACACCCCCTGAACTGGGTCGGCACGCTTCCCGTTTGTCTGCGAGGGTCGCACGGATGCCCGAAATCCGCGTATCTCCCGAGTTCACTCGAGCCAATCGATCCAGGTAACTCTGCGCCTTGTCCAGCGTGTCGCACGCATCGGCCGTCGAATTCGCCCAACCGGCGTACCTGTCTGCAATCTTTCGGAGCCCGTCCCTTGCCTCCCGGTTATCCGGATCTTCCGACAGGACATCGTTGTAGCAGTCGAAAGCCGTGCCACCCTGCCCCGTCGTCAGGCGATTTGCGGCCAGATGGTCACGACATGTCTGAAGTATGGCATCCAACGGGTTTTCGTCGATCGTTTCATCTTCCACCGGGTCGCGAGTCCCGTCCCCGTCAAGACAATCCCTGGCATCGTTTGCGTGCTGGCTGTCGGGGTACTCCATCAGAAACATCTCGACCGATATCAGGTCTTCGCAGTCGCGTATCTGTTCCCACCGTTCAGAATCAGTCTCTTGGGCGATAGCGTCCAGAGGAATCAAAATGACCGCGACAACGCCAGCAAAACGCAATCCCGCCTCCAAGATGGTTTGCCGAAAACTGTCAATCCGACCTGGCATCATGCCACTCTCCGCCGATGTACAACTGAAATTTGCCCCGGAAATCCCCTGAATTCAATGATAATTCCACCCGATGCGCGAAGCAACCTTCCATGCCTGATTGGGTGCATCCCGATTTCTTTGTATTGAGTGATTCGGACAGTTTTATTTGCACCGGGGTGTTGCGTTGCGGGCGGCATGACGGTTTTGTCCTATTGGACCCCGTGGGGTGATCAACGGCTGGAGACACGGCCGGGCATCTTGACGGGAGGAGTCGAGCAGCAGGAGTTGAGGGTTCATGACACGTGCACGGAAAAGACGGGAATTTCGGCATCCGGATACGGTTGCGTATCTGCGGGGCCTGAGCGCTGACGAGGCGGCGGTTCAAGCGCCGCTGGTTCGCGCGCATGCAGACGGGTTCACCCGATACTGGCTGGAGGATGGCGAGGTTCGCTGCCGAGACATCACGGCTGCGGAGTTGCCGCAGCCGGGTGGCGGCTCGTCGGCTCTGGAGACGCTGCTGTAGGCGACACGGGAGCAGTTCGGGACCCTGCTGCCGAAGCTGACGGCGGAGGTAGGGCGTCCGGGACCGGACCTGGACAGCATCGAGCGGGCGCTGCGGGACGGCGCACACGCGAGCGGCGCCACGGCGCTCAAGGCGATCCTTGAGGATCTGGACAGGGGGTTGCCGAGCCCTTTCTGCGCCAACTGCGGCCAGGCGATGGCCTGTCATCTTCGCGATGGCAAGACCTTCATGACGCGCCTTGGTCCGGTGACGATTGAGCGGACCTACCGGTACTGTCGCGACTGCAAGAGTGGCCATTATCCGCTGGACCGTGTCTTGGGTCTGGAGGGTGAGAGCCACACGCCGGGAGCGGCATCCCTGATGGCCGATGTTGTCGGGGATGCCGGCTACGGGATGGCGAGCCGCAAGCTTGCAAACCTTGCCGGTGTGACCATTCCGCCGAGCACGCTGCACAGGTGGGCGCTGAAGATTGGCGCGCAGGTTCAACGGTTTGAGCAGGAGATTGTCGAGCCCGCCGACCCGGCGGCGCCACGGCTGTACCTGGGTGTGGACGGCACCGGGGTTCCGGTGCGCAAGAGCGAGGTCGCGGGGGTCAAGGGCAAGCAGGAGGACGGCAGCGCGAAGACCCGCGAAGCCAAGGTCCTGAGCATCGACACGGCCGAGCGCGTTCACCCGAAGAGCGGCGAGCCGGAGAAGGACCCGGGCAGCGAGACCCACAGCGGTCTCATCGACAGTGCCGCCGCCGTTGGCGGCGTCAGCCGGGGGTCGGCCTTTGCCGGGCGTCTGGAGCGTGAGATTGTCCGGCAGGGGCTGCGCGAGGCCGGGGAGGTTGTGGTGATCTCCGATGCGGCGTCCTGGATCCGCAATGTCTGCGGGGAACTGCTGTCTGGCCAGAAGGTCACCTTCATTCTCGATCTGTGGCACGCGGTCGAATATGCGAGTGCCGCCTTGCGGGTGCTCTGTCCCGACAAGGCGAAACGAAAGGAGCAACTGGAGGCGGTCAAGACGGAACTGAAGGCCGGGAGGGTCGATGCGGTCATCGCCGCGTTCACGCCACATCGTCACAGGGATGAAGCCGTGGCGAAGTGCATCGATGACTTCACCGCCAACAAGGCGCAGATGCAGTACGACAAATACCGCAAACAAGGCATGCAAATCGGATCCGGTGTCGTCGAGAGTGCCGGGCGGCAGATTGTCGGGCTGCGGATGAAACGGCCCGGAAGTCACTGGAGCGTCACAGGCGCCAATGCCGTGCTGGCGATCAAGTGCTGCCTCACGAACCATAGGTGGGTCGACTTCCTCCACTGGAAAGCTCAACAGGCCGTGGCCGCCTGAAACAAAGAGATTGGGATGCACCCTGCCTGATTTGACCGGAACGGTTGACCCTCAAAAAATGCCGGATCTCGCGTCTTTGCTTGTGGCCATGCCGCCAAGAACTTCAGGCGGCCGGAAACTCGCAGAACGCGGAATGCGAGATCGGGTCCGATCGAGGGCATGAGTTCGGGTCCGGTCGTGGTGCTGTTCCAGAGGTTCCAGCACCCGCTACTCAATCCTGCCCACCCGAGTTCAGCGTCACCGCTACACCGTTGCAACAACCGCGAATCTCGAACCCGATGTGGGAACATCGAGCATCTTCGTGGCCATGGCTGCTCCCTGTGTCGTGTCGAATCGAAACATCGGCGCCTCCGGCAACCCCGACGGTGCCCGGTCTTACCCGCATCGCTATCCACCAACAATTGATCGCATTCACAGTTTGCAAAGGAGGTCAGCATGTCCACGTTTGCCGACAACCTGGCGAGAGGAAGCAACCACAGCCACAGCGCGCTTTCCCGATTCGTTCCCTCGCTCGCCAACCCGTCGAAATCCGCACCCATACGAGCGCGATTTCATGCCTCCAGGGAACACAATTGCTCAGAGTCCCCGATTTGCCAGATCATGGCCGGGAGTCTTTGCTGCAACAAAACCGTTGGCAACGGATTCGTTGTGAAACGTCTCGGAGCAAGGTCTGGCAGGAATGCGCCGCAAACCGCCTGGTGCATACTGGAGTAGTTTGCAGTCCTGAGATTCATTTCAAATCCTGTGCGCAGATTATTTGATCTTGCTAAGCGTTCATTTCGAGACCTGCCACGATACCTGCAGCATTGCTTCGACTCGACCGAACATCGCTACCGTCGTCGGGGATCGTCGGGTCGCTGCAACCGATGTTTTCCGTGCGCCTCGGTTCGGCTCACCGTCCCGTTTCCAGGAATGCCCACTCGCCCGCCACATCGCCGGACAGAATCGGATTTAGACGTCATGCGACTGACGAGCACCGGCAAGTAGCCTTGATGCGGGAACCTGACTCCTGTTGGGACGTCCGGCCAACGGTTCGGTCAAGTTGGTCAATCAGTTTCGGAAAACGAACGGACTGTTGTTCCCGCTACTCTCCTCATCCCCTTGCGGCGGTGCAACGGGCGTAATGACGCCCGCGTTTCTCAGGCGGCCCAATTCCGCGTAGGCATCGAGTGTCACGTCCGCGTAGATCCGATAATATATGTTCGTTCCCAAGGCGATTTCGAGGGGCCGGGCCCTGTGTTCGTTTCGGAATGCACGATCGGCAGCCGAGAGTTCCCTGCGGATATCCGCATCTGATCCCAATCGGGCCGCGGCATTGACGAAGTGCCGATCACTTGCCGGAACTTCAATGCCTCCCTGGCCCCGATTTGTTCCGCCAAGCGCGGATGTAATGTCCGAAACTGGCGACATGTCAACGCGGTTTGCTGACCCGGGTGCGGGTCTCGGCAATTCGGCGACCTGTTGCGGCAGGACTTCCGGGCGTTTGAGCCGTTCGGTCGGCACGACAGAAAACTCGTTTGGCCCTTCACGACCAAAGAAGCCACCCTGGTTGTTGCCGCACCCCGATACCAGCATCAGGGCAGCGATGACGGCTACGATCGCGGAAAGCCGATTCTTCAAGTACCTTCTCCCGTAAGACAACCACAGCACGCTAGTCTGATCGGCTATCGTTCAATCCACCGCCAGAGCGAACCTCGAACCTTTGTTGGAATAATATCACTCCGAGCGCGCCTGCAAATATGAATACATCAGCCAGGTTGAAACTGAAAGGGTTGGTGATACCGCAGCAGGACATGTTGAGGAAGTCCGCAACGGCGCCATGGACGATCCGGTCGGCTCCATTGCCAAGAATTCCCCCAACGAGTCCGCCAGCAAAGGCCGGCCCCAGCCAACCTTTAAAGCGGCGGGACCAGGACAGGATCAATCCAGCCGCTGCTATGGAAACCACGATCAGAATCCAACGGAGATTTTGAGATCCATCCGAGAAAAGACCGAAGTTGATTCCTTCGTTCCAGGCCATCCTAAACCTAAGGAAAGGCGGGAAAACGTCCAGTTCGCGCGTTTCCCGGAGACCAAAACCGAAAACGATCAACCATTTGCTGAACTGGTCGATGGCCAAGGCGCAGAGAGCGATGCCCACAACCCTTGGAGAGAATTTCATCGAATTCCGTCCCTCAAGAATGATGACATGGTCCTCATGAGGAAGACGACCAGGGAAATGCGGCGTCAAGGATAATGTAGACTGCCACCAAAATACATAGGTCCCGGTTGTCCGAGCCCCATGTCGGCCGCCTTGGCCGACCCCGGGGCGTAATGCTCTGTCGTGAGGGATATGGTAAAGTCAATTGGAGGTGTAAAGAACAACAGCCGTGCGCCCTAACCGGAGCGATTGTCTCGAAAACGAACCCTTTCGGACCGACAACCGCGAAGGACACGCGGATGGCACCGAAAATTGCGCGAAATGGGGTCTGCATGTTCAATCATCCAATGTCGCGAGTAAAGTTACGGCAGCTTCGGCAACTGGTCGTGGTCGCAGAGGAAGGGAGCATTCGTGCCGCGGCCCAGCGCCTCTCGATGGGACAGCCTGCTCTCAGCCGCTCGTTGCGGACGATCGAAGATCAACTTCAGGTCAAGCTGTTTGAAAGGGGGCCGGCTGGCGTCGTTCTGACCAGGTATGGCGAGATTTTATGCGGCTACGCCAGGATCATCGAAACAAACCTCAGGTTTTCCGCAGAGGAATTCGACAATGTTCACGGTGGGCGCGGGGGACGAATCCGATTGGGCATCGGCCCCTACGAAGGGTTCACCATCGCACACCGGGCAATTGCCAGAATGTTCGAACGGCGTCCGGACCTCGAGGTCGTTCTCATCGAGGGTGACTACGATGTGTTGGCGGAAAAGCTGCTGGGAGGAGGAATCGATCTCATCCTGGGCCCGGCCCCGATCGGGGACGTGGCGCATGGTCTTCAGTGGGAGACCCTCGCCCATACACGACCCGTCCTGGTCGTCAGACGCAAACACCCGCTGGCCGAAAGGAAAGCCGTCGACCTTCAGACGCTTGCAGTAGCCGACTGGATCCTGTCTGTTGAAGGCAGCAATGCGCGAACCCGTATCAACGAGGTTTTCCGCCGCTACGGTCTCGAGCCGCCGGCTGGCCCAATTAACGCGTATCCTTCAATGACGGCCCTGGAACTCGTCAAAAAGCTGGACGTCGTGGCCCTGCTTCCGCGTAAGCTCGTGGAGAAGGACAGGAAAGCGGGGCTGATTCGGTCCCTTCCGCTTGCCACCGAGGAATTCCATTTTCCGGTGCGCCTGACGACCCGCAAGCATTGTCAGCTATCGATTGCGTGCAGGGGGCTGATCGCCGAGATCAAGGCAGTTTGCGAAGAGATCGGCAACGAGCTTTGATATGGGCGTCGCTGCGCGGGAAAACGCGGGGCGAGAAACGCACTCAAGCCGGTATTTGCCCGTGGCCGAAACCTTGTGACCCTTCTTCGCGAAGACGGCCGGGTAGATTCCCGGAGGGAATCCAACCTTGCCCGATACGTCCGCCATGACCCACAGGGCGAAACTTGCCGTTTTCCATCCGTGAGGGTTGCAACGCGGCCGATCCTCGGTGTTTTCGAAGTCCGGCGAGATTTCAATGGCATTGTCTCGGTCGATGACGGCCGTATGGAGTTCGTTTGAACTTCACAAAGAGGCCATCGGCCGGAACATATATGCCTGAAATAGCATATCTGTTCAAAAAATGGCACTTGTCCGACATAGTCCTCTGCCTTACATTTCCGAATTCCTGGGTAAAGAATTTCCTCGCGAACCCGGCGGGAGCCGACAGGTGTCCTTGCTCCATTCCGGGGAATCCAACCAAGGAGCCGCACGATCACCCGACAGGCTTTCCCCGAGACACTTGCGACATCCAGGCCGGCGTATCGTTCGGGGTGGACAGGTCAGGAGGCCATCGCGGACGCGGCGATCGCATATGCAGATAGTTACCGGAAACCACGGAATCACGACTGCCTTGCGAAACGGGGTCCGGGCAAACCTCGTTTCGGTCACTGGGAATTCGGGGCCGTTACCATGCGGTTCTTTCGGAAAGAGGGAAGCTGATCGTGGAACGGGGATTGTCGTCACACGGGTTCGACCAGTGGCCGCGCTGGACCGGCAATTCATCCGACACTGGCAAAACCGCTTCTGTTCAAAAAACAGGTTCATGGCGTCGGACGGGCGAATGCGCGAGCCGACCACAGGAAAAACACAAAGGAGGAACATGACATGATCAAACGACAAAGACTGTGCAATTTTGTCCTTGCCGGCGCCTCGGCTCTGATCGTCGGGCTGGCGCAAACCTCTGAAGTCGCCGCCGACGAGACTCCAAGACACGGTGGCAAGCTCGTCGTGGGGTTGCAGCAGGACATCGCGGGATTCGACAATTTCCGTGCCCTTAGCTTCGCCTACTTTCGGCAATATATCCTGGCGGCCGTATACGAGCGGATGTTCGAGGTCGACGGCGATACCATGGAGATCAAGCCGGTTCACGCGCTCTCGGCGACGCCCAGCGATGACCACAAGACTTGGCGCGTGGTGCTGCGGGAAGGCGTGAAGTTCTCGAACGGCGAGGACATGAATGCCGACGCCTACGTAACTCACTTCGACCGTCTCCTGACCGGCAATGACGGTCAATTCGCGGGACGATACCGGCGCCTCATGGGACCGCACCTGATCGGCGTGGAAAAGGTCGACGACTATACGGTCGACTTCAAGTTTCAGATCCCGAACCCGGGATTCAAGGACATGGCGGCGCAGCCGAACATGTCGTGGTGGGTCACGGCACCCAAGCACCTCATGGAGAACCAGGGAAAGCCTGAATTCAACGAATCTCCGGTTGGCGCCGGTCCGTACATGCTCGACGAATGGCGTGACGGAGCCTACGTGCGCCTGGTCCCCAACCCTCACTACTGGAACAAGGATGAACAGTACCTCGACGAGTTGACGTTCCTGTTCATTCCTCCGGAGGTCAACCGGGTAAATGCCCTCAAGGCCGGCGACATCGATTTCATCTATGTCACCAGGGGCTTCATTCCCGACCTCGAGGAGGACCCCGACATTTCCGTGGCCTCGGGACCGAGACTTTCCGCGGGGCAGGCGATCGGATTCAACCATTCCAAGCCGCCGTACAGCGATATCCGGGTGCGCAAGGCGCTCATCCATGCGCTTGATCGACAAAAGGTCACTTGTGCACACACGGGGATTTGCCGGGAACGGGCCGAGAACGACATGTACGGGGACGGCCATCCCTGGGCCTGCCCGGACGTGACGTGGCCGGAATACGATCCTGACATGGCCAAAGCCCTGATCGACGAATATGTCGCGGAGACGGGTACGTCCCTGACTTTCAACGTCGATCACTTCCCGGATGCATGGGCGGAAAAGTCGGTCACGGCGATGGTCGACATGTGGCGCGAAGTCGGCGTTGAGGCGACGCAGAAGGCCGGTCCGCGCGGCCCGGGCTTCATTCGCCCACTGCTCGCCGGTGAGTTCGACATCTTCACCTTCGTCGAGAATTTCTCGAACGCGGATCCGAGTCTCGTTGCGACCCGTTTCCATTCGCAGCATCCGTCAAGCCGGCAGTTTCACCTCGCAAACCCGCAAATTGATGCGGCGATCGAGAGGCTTCAGGCGGCGACAGATCGTGATGAACGCTACGAAGCGAGTTGTGCGTATCAGCAGACACTTGCGGACGAAGCCGCGATGATCATTTACGATCATCCCAGAAAACACGTCGCATACCGGAATCACGTCAAAGGCGTGAAGAAGCCATTCGGTTCTTCGTACGATGTTCACCGCCTTTGGGTGGACGAATAAACGGTTATAGTAACGCCGGGGCCCGGGGTTCCGGGCCCCGGCTTTTTTTGTTTTGACGGGGCGTTGAAATGCTGGACGAACTGATCCTGACCAACGGCAGGATCCATACCATGGACGATGAAAACTCCGTGGTTTCGTCAGTATCCATCGAGGGTGGCCGTTTTGCGGCCATAGGCGATGACGTCGGGCCTAGAGGGCCGGACACGAAGATAATCGATCTCGAGGGCGCGACAGTGATCCCGGGCCTGATTGACAATCATGTCCATTTTCTCCGTACAGGCCTCCTGCCAGGCCACGACATGAGGCAGCTGGAGACCGCGTTCTCGGTCGGCGACGCATTGTCCGTGATCCGTGAATGCGCCCGGACCGCGCCAAGGGGCGGGCTGTTGAGTGCTCTTGGCGGAATCCGTCCCGGGCAGTTCGTCGAAAACCGATACCCGACACTGGCGGAACTCGATGATGCGGCACCGGACCACCCTGTCTACTTGTCCATATCCAACTGGGGCCCCGGTGCGACCAATTCACCTGCGAGGGACCTCCTTCGGGAACTTGGCGTGCCCGTCGGAGAGGACGGGATCGTTGCGAAAGGCGCGGACACGGTCGGCGCGTGGACAGCACTGAGTGCGACACACGGCTATGACGAAACGCTTCGCCAAACGGAACGCGAGATCGGCTTTGCGCTCTCGATGGGCGTAACTTGCGTTTTCGACATGGGGGGCACGATTCCGGCAGGCGGGTGGCTGGATCCGGCGTCCGGTTACAATCCCATCCTGCAGCTCATGCGCGAGGAACGTCTTCCCCTGCGGGTCCGGATATTTCTTCCGGTGCTGGAAGAAGACGCCGCCCGGCCCGGCCTGATGGCCCGGCTCGATCACACATTCAACGAATTCGGCAATGATGTCGTACGAATTTCCGGGATCGGCGAATGGCTGATCCCGGCAAAGTTGCAACGCAGGCAACCCTTGCCGGACTTCTATGCCGACGCCGCGCGCGCAGTGGCCGAACGTGGCTGGATATACAAGCAGCATCTCATCAGTCTTGCCGAACAGAAAGAGCACCTGCGCGTGTGGGAAGAGGTCAACAGGAGCGTCAAGCTGGCCGATCTCCACTGGTCAATGGAACATTGCTACGGAATGGACAGGGAAACCTTGAACCGCGCGGTTGACCTCGGCGTGGGCATCGGTTCGCACTCTTCGCCCTACTTGGGCGACCACCCGAATCCTCCCGGCAATCCACCGTTCCGCATGATCATGGACAGCGGAATCGCCATGGGAGGCGGCTCTGACGGTGCACGGATTTCGGCCATGAACCCGTGGGTGATGCTCTATTACGCGGTAACCGGACGGAATTACGCCGGCAAGATGATCAATCCGGACCAAACGATCAGCCGCAGGGACGCGCTTCGCATCTGGACCGCACCCCAGGGCTGGTTTTGCCGCGAAGAAAACGTCATGGGCGGGATTGCGGTTGGAAAGTTCGGGGATCTTGCCGTCCTGAGCGAGGACTACTTTGATGAACGCGCCGTTTCCGACGAAGACATTCGCCACATTACGTCGGTTCTGACGGTTGTTGGCGGCAAGGTGGCTCACAACGCCGGACAGCTTCGTATCGGCAATGGCTAATTGGCAGCGCGGCCCGGCCATTGACGTAGCCTGCGTGGCTGTTACTGCTTTCGATAAAGTCCGCATCGACATTCTCTCGTCATGCAGATTCCCGCGACGTCTCAAGTCAACGCTGTTAAGGCATCCTGCCGAAAAATTTGCCGGGATTTAGATCGCCTTGGCCCGGTTCCAAAAACGAATCCCAAAAAAACACTCCGGAAGTCTGGCGACAAGATTTTGCTGTAATGAACCATCTGAATTGCCAAAATTTCCCGTGACGAAAACAATCGCAGTTTTTTGAAACACGCCCGATCAATTCTCCGCCGCGTCATCTGAGACATATATTGTCCTATATGGGACTGGGAAAGTGTTCCGATGCTGCAATAACATTTAGAAGCGAAGGGCAGGAAACTGACGACTTGGATATTTTGGATGCGTTCAATTTCGCCATGGCAACATGGGGGGCAGATGGGAAGATCAAATCAGGCTCATTTCAACGGGTTGTTGAACTTGATTGCTCCAACGCACGAACGAGTGACAACCCAAACTACCTCCAGTGCATGGCAGTCGCCCACTGGGCTACAGGGGAAACCTCTGAAGCCGTTGACTATCTGGATCAGGCGAAGGAGGCCTCCAGCAAGTCTCATAGTCGAACAGAGTTCAGCTGCTGGCAATATTTGCAAGTAAGTGCTAAAGAGTTTGAAGTGGATCTTATTGAAATTCGGGCTATGGTTGAAGGCGTTGGGGATGCGAGGGCCCCTAAATTCGCGATGCAGGCCGCGAAATCTTGACTCCCCATACGGATCCTAGATCGAACACGTTAGTTTTCATGGTCACGACTTCAAGACATTTCGCTTTGTCGTCTGCGGTACCGAGCGGGCCGAACGTGTATCTTTTTCCACAACAACCGATCTCAACAGTTTGTTGCCTTGCAAATGAAGGTGAAATCTAAACCGAGCTCGCCTTGACATCGCTGAGTGCCCGGAGACTGTCGCCGATCATGTTCAGCGACAAAATCGTCAGGAACATGACCGCGGCCGGGACCAGCGTAACCTGGGGCGCCCTGCCGATGTCCTCGAAACCGTCGGCAATCATCTTGCCCCAGCTCGGCGTGGGCGGAGGAAAACCGACACCCAGGAATGCCAGTGAACCCTCAATGATGATCACGATCGACATCCCGAACAACACAAGGGACAACATGGGAACGATCACGTTCGGGAGCAGTTCCCTAACCATTATGCGTAGGCTGGAAGCGCCCTGGGCCTGTGCAGCCAGGACGAATTCCCGCTCCGCAAAGAGGATCGTGTTCGCCCGAGCCACCCGTGCCTCGGCGGGAATTCCGAAAAAGGCCAACGCCAGTATCATGACAGGAAGCGTGGCTCCGAAGAAGAACAGGACAACCATGACGCCCACGATGTTGGGGAATGCCAGGATCGAGTCGGTGAAAATGCTGACGGCGGAATCGACGCGGCCGCGGAAGTACCCGGCCGACAGGCCGAGCACGAGCCCGGCCAGGAGGCTCAGGAAGGGAGCGGTGAATGCGAGCTGCAGCGAAATCCGCGCACCGTAGATGACCCGTGACAGCATGTCCCGGCCAACGGCGTCCGTTCCGAGAATGGATCCTTCCGAGAACAGCGGTGCGAACTGCCTGTCGAGATCGGTGCTCAGCGGATCGTCGATGGGCAAAACGTCCGCGAGAATGGCGCTCAGGCAAATCAGGACCAGCCAGCCGAGCGCAAACCAGAACACGAGGCCGACACGCGCCCACCAGGGCTGGAGCGTGTCCTTTTTCGCCAGCCTTGCAACGGGTCCGAGCAGGCGCCTGGAATTTCGCATGAACCCGACCATCAACTAGATTGCCTCCGGTCGCCGTCCCACACGTGGGTCCAGCACGGCGTAGAGAATGTCGACAGTCAGATTGATCACCACGTAGGCTATGGCCGAAAACGTCACGATCGCCTGGACAACAAGGACATCCCGGGCGTCGATAGCGTCGATCAGCAATTTGCCGATCCCGGGAAGCGCGAAGATGTTCTCGACGATCACCAGTCCGCTGATCAATCGTCCGACCTGCAATCCGAGGACGGTGACGAGCGTGAACATGGACGGCCGCAGCGCGTGCCGAAAGAGTATGTAGCCCGTTGACATGCCCTTCGCCTTGGCCAGCGCGATGTAGTCCTCCTGCAGGGTCGTGATCATGTCGACTCGCAGAACACGAAGAAAGATGGGCACTTCGCTCAATCCGATGGCCAGCATCGGCAGGATGAAGTACTTCAGGTTCGTCGACACGCCCATGAACATCGGCGCGTGCCCTGCCGCTGGCAGGGCCTTGAGAATAACGGCGAAAACCCAGACGAACAGGATGGACGTGACAAACGGCGGGGTTGCCACGATTCCGAACGCGCTGCCCGAAATCCACCTGTCGATGGCCCTGTTGTTCCGATAGGCGCAGAGAATGCCCAGGGGGACGGCCACCACGAGGGCAAAGGCCAGCGACATGACCATGAGTTGCAGCGTTACCGGTATGCGCTGGACCAGAAGGTCACCGATCTTCTTCCCGGTGATATACGAACGTCCCAGGTCACCCTGGGCCAGGTCGCCCAGCCAAGTGAAGTAGCGGACAAGCAGGGGCTTATCGAGACCGAGATCGACCATGATCTGGCGGCGCAACTCGGGATCGTTCGCCGCTTGGTCGTCGGCGAGGATGGCGTCCACGACATCGCCGGGAAGCAGGTTCACGAGCACGAAGCTCGCGAACGTCACCAGGAAGAACACCGGGACAAGATGAACGAGCCTTTTACGGAAATAGGCCATGCGCCACTATTCTCCCTGAGCTCGCCCGAGGCCGGCGGCCCGAGTTCTCACGTTCACTGTCAGCGGCACCTCGGCACAGCCTCCCGAATTTATGGACGACTTGCGGTGAGCGGGCAACAGGGGCGACTTCCGGCACTGCCTGCAGCACCGGTCGCCGAATCCGAACATGGCGCCCCCGTCACGGCACGAAAACGGCTCCGCGAACGCATTCGGCGTACCCACGATCTTCCGGCAGGGATGACAGGCCGTTGGACGGTCCCGGCCGTCGCGCAGGATGAAGCCGTTATCCCGGCCGACTCCTCGCGGCGAACGGCGACGGGAGGGCAGGCTACGATCTCGTCGCCGGGAACCCCCCGCCCGAGGTTACGCAAACTCTTCCGAGGGAAAACGCGCCTGGTGCCATCGCCCCCGGATCCTCGTTCCCGATGCCGCTTCACGCGCCCGTACCGGTCACTTCGTCAACGGGAAATGGCAGCAAACATGGTGTTGCCTGTCGACCTGCCGCAGTTCGGGAACAACCTGCGCGCACCGTTTCCGGGCAAACCTGCAACGCGTGCGGAAGCGGCATCCGCTCGGCGGCCTGAGAGGTGACGGGATTTCGCCTGCGAGGACGGTTTCCCGACCGCGGCCGGATCGGCCTCTGTCGATGGCAGGAATGGAGGAAATCAGGCCCGCCGTATAGGGATGTGCAGGCGCATCGTAGATTCTTGCGGAATCTGCGACTTCGCAGAGGTTTCCGAGGTACATCACCGCGACCCGGTCACTGATGTTCTTGACGACCGCCAGGTCGTGGCTGATGAACAGCAGCGTCAGGCCGTAGCGTTCCTTCATGTCTTCGAGGAGATTCAGGATCTGCGCCTGAACCGAAACGTCGAGCGCGGAAACCGGCTCGTCGCAGACGATGAGCTTCGGCTCCATGATCAGGGCGCGGGCTATGCAGATGCGCTGGCACTGTCCCCCGGAAAACTGGTGGGGCCGGCGTTCCATGCTGGTGTCCGGATCCACGCCGACCGCGTTCAGCACTTCCCGCACCCTCTCTTCCCGTTCCTGTCGCGTACCGACACCCGCGATCACCATTGGCTCCGCGACGATATCCTTGACCTTGCGGCGCGGATTCAGGGACGACACCGGATCCTGGAAAATGATCTGCAGGCGGTGACGCACGGGCCGCAATTCCGCCTGCGACATGCCCGTCAGTTCGGCGCCTTCGAAGAACACCTTGCCGGAGGTCGGCCTTGGCAACTGCAATATCGCCCGCCCCGTCGTGGACTTTCCACAGCCGGATTCGCCCACGAGGCCAAGCGTCTCGCCTTCTTCAAGGTCAAGGTCGATACCCTGGATCGCCGCAAAACGCCCGTGCTCGGTCGCGTACTCGACCGACACGTCCTTGACCGACAGGATCGGGCCGTTCGGGGCCTTCACGGGTCTGTCCCGGCCAGCGGATACCAGCACGCGTAGAGATGATCGGACCCGCACATCGAGACCAGCTGCGGCGGGCGTTCGCGACAATCGTCACGCGCGTATGTGCACCGCTCGTGGAAGCGGCATCCGCCCGGAACGTTCAGCAGGTTGGGCGGCAGACCCGGTATCGAGTAGAGGCGTGTATGCGGTGGGTCCGACATGACGGGCACCGATTTCATCAGCGCTTCCGTGTAGGGCATGCGGGGGTTCTCCAGCAGTTCGGCGGTTTCGCACCGCTCGACGATCTGCCCCGCGTACATGACGGCGACCTCGTCCGCGAAGCCAGCGACAATCCCGAGATCGTGCGTGATGAGAATGATCGCCATGTCACGCTGGCGTTGGAGTTGACGGAGGAGGTCCAGGATCTGCCCCTGGATCGTGACGTCGAGAGCCGTCGTGGGCTCGTCGGCGATCAGCAGCTTCGGCTCTCCGGCAAGAGCGATGGCGATCGCGACGCGTTGCCGCATTCCACCCGAGAGATGCATGGGATAGTTCCCCATCTGGCGCCCCGGGTCGGCAATGCCGACCGAGCCCAGGAGTTCGATCGCCCGCTCCCGCGCCGCCCGGGACGGCAACCCGCAGCGCCGCGTCAGCACTTCGGTCAATTGGCGGCCGATCTTCATGACCGGGTTGAGGGAGGACATCGGGTCCTGGAAGACCATCGCGATTTCGCGGCCCCGCACCTCGCGCATTTCGCCCGGCGTCAGTTGGCGCAGGTCGCGACCTTCGAAAACGACCCTGCCCTGGTACTTGACGGAACCGTCGTGGGCGAGGATGTCGATGATGGACCGGGACAAGACACTCTTGCCGGAGCCCGATTCCCCGACGATGCCAAGCACGCGTCCATGTTCGAGCCTGAACGATACTCCATCAACCGCGCGGGCAATCCCCCTTGGTGTCACGAAGTGGGTCGAGAGGTCTTTGACCTCCAGCAGAGGCGGTTGTTCTCGTGAAGCTCGGTTTGTTCCTGGATCATTCATCGTGCCTCAGCCGGTTTGCACAAATTGCAACCGGGCGACAAGTACGTGGTATGTCCGGTCGACAGGCATGAGCATGACGGTTTGTTCGCGGTGGGTAAACTGATTTTTTTTAACAAGGAAGGTCACTATTGGCATCGTCACATTACAACATTGTTGTTGTAATCATGATGCTTGGCTTCATCCACATCAACGCCGCTCCACGGCCTGTCCTGCCGCCAGGTCTGCATGTCGCCGGCTTACAGGCCGTCGAGCAACGCATTGCCTACAACCGGTGGCGACGCCAACTGGCCAATGGTCTGCTCAGTGCTTGTGTCAAACCGGCCACGTCGGGATGTCGTTCGCTCTACCTTGATGGCAGTTTTGTCACAGAGAAGCCAAAACCCGGCGACTTTGATGCCTGTTGGGACCCTGTCGGTGTCGATCGGCAACGATCGTACCCGGCGTTCCTGGACATTTCAAACCGCCGCGCCAGGCAGAAGAAGAGATTTGGCGGAGAGTATTTTCCATCGACAACCAAGGCGGATGTACTGGGTCGGACCTAAATGGATTTTTTCAACTCGAGATGTCTACCGGCCTAGTCAAGGGGATCTTGCACATCGACCTAACAAATGAACCAATGATCAAACCAGAGGTGACGCCGTGATTTACAGTGACAAACAATATGGCATTTCCAGAGGTGAGCTGGAAAAACAAAACGACGCGCTGGCTATCACGGAGGCGCTTCCACCGGACGATGAATGGGTTCGAAATCTCGAAATTGACGGCCTCAAGAGCCAAATTGCCGAGATCGAAGCCGACATTGCGCATTACGACATGCTCAAGTCGGGTGAAATTGCCTTTGCCAAGTCATTCTCGCTCGATGGGCTGCCTGGCGTCCTGATACAAGCGCGGATCGCCTCTTGCATGAGTCAAACCGACCTTGCGAAAGCGATCGGGTTGAGGCCGCAACAGATTCAACGGTAAGAGTCTTCGGAGTATATGAGAGCGAGCCTATCGCGGTTGATTGAGGTTTCACGCATTCTCAATGTCCATGTTGAAGGACTGTTTGACACCAAAGCCAATACACAACGTACGGTTTTTTCGTGGTCAAACCTCGATGATGTCGTTTGGCGCGCGCTACCGGCCAAAGAAATGACAATGCGGCGCTGGTTCGACGTGCCGAGGGGCACCAATCCGATCGAACGGGCTAAAGCCTAAATTCTGAAAGCGGCTGGTCTGCAGATCCTAACCGCCATGCATCGGAAAAAGATGCGCGCTGCGACCCTGCCGAATGAATAGGGGATTATATCGATTACTTGACATTCATGCTGCCAGTTTCCGATCGATTTCACGGGTCATGGCGGTTACCGACACCTGATCGTGACCTTGGATGATTCATGGTCATGATTCCTTGACAATTCAGGCAGATCGTGTCGTGATCGCGTGACGGGAAGGTGCTGATTTTCCTGTCGCCGTATGATCCTTGTGCCGAAGGCCCGACCGCGTGAGCGAGACCTCCACATACCGCAACATCATCTACCGGCTTCTGCCAGGCTCCAGGGCGAACGCACGGCGCCTGGCCGGACAGGCGGGCGCCTGCCGCTTCGTCTGGAACACGATACTGGGGCAGCACAATGACGCCCATGAGGAGGCGAAGGCCAACGGGGAGAAACCTCCGTCGGTTTCCTTCTTCTCGCTCGGCAAGGAGTTCACCAGTCTCCGCAACGAAATCCCGTGGCTTTGCGCGTACTCCTTCGCCATCACCCGGTACGTGCTCAAGTACCAGGCCGATGCGTGGAAGGCGTTCTTCAGGGGCGAGGCAGGACATCCACGCTTCAAGTCCCGCCACGGGTCGACGCCGTCCTTCACCATTCCCCAGGCCGTCACCATCAGGGACGACATGATCTCCATCCCGAGGGTTGGTCCCATGCGCATCCGGCGGAAGGGGTCACGGCGGCGCATGAGAACCAGGCTCAGGCTGCAGAGGCTCCAGCGAAAGCGGGCCAACAGGCGCAGGAACTGGCAACACCAGGTCAGCCGCCGGATCGCGAACCGGGCGGGCACGGTGATTGTCGAGAAGCTCAACACCCAGGGCATGACCAAATCGGCAAGGGGCACGCTCGAGAACCCCGGCACGAAGGTGAAGGCCAAGTCCGGTCTCAACCGGGAGATACTCAACACCGGCTGGCATGGCATGAAGGAGAAGCTCGCCTACAAGTGCGCATTGGTGGAGATCGATCCTGCCTTTACCTCAGAGACCTGCTACAATTGTGGATGGGTGAACAAGGCCTCCCGCCCGTCGCAGGCTGAATTCACGTGCGTGGCCTGCGGCCACGCGGATCATGCGGACCTGAACGCGGCCCGCAACATCATGGCCTCCGGGATTGGGGCTTCTGCACGGCGAGGGGCGTTTGCGTTGGCAACCCCTGTGACCCGTGAAATCGATCGAAATCAGGCAGCGTGATGCGTTGTCAAGTAATCGATTCAATTCCCAATGAATACGCTTCACTCGCGTGGCAGGCGCGGATGCTAGAACGCGCCAAAAAACGTGTTGAAGAAGAAGTGATACCGGCGTTCACGTATGATGATCGGTGGATTGCCGACCTGGTAGCCCTGACTCGCCGAAAAGATGGGCTCTAAAGCGCGCCAGGTGCCTCCTGGCCCAAAATGGCGTCGTCCTGGTAACCGAAGAGCATCTGCCCGGTACGTATCTCGACGGTGCAGCCATGTTTGGCGAGTCAAATCACCCGATCATTGGCCTCACCCTGCGTCATGACCGCCTCGACAATTTCTGGTTCGTGCTCTTCCATGAACTTGGCCATGTGTACATGCATTTGTGTGACGGGCCGCGATACGATTTCTTTGACGATGAGGGGTCGTCCGCGATTGATCACATCGAACTTGTGGCTGACAGATTCGCACTCGATCATCTCGTTCCGGAAAAGTCGTGGGATCAATGTCTGTCCCGCTTCGCTCTCTCAGAGGAAGCCGTTCGACTAGATGCCAATAGCCTGGGAATTGACGCCAGCATCATTGCTGGCCGCAACCGTAAAGAACAGGTCAACTACACCATCCTCACCGAGTTGGTCGGCCACAAACAGGTTCGAACCCAACTCCTCGAGGTAGCCCGATGATCTTTACCGACGAGAACTACGTATCGGCCCTTCGATGGCGGATGGCCGAGTATCAGGCCTTGATGAGGCTTCGGAAATGCGTGAAAGAAATGGTTGTACCGCAGATCTGTGTGCCGGAAGTCGAATTTGACTTCGAGCTTTGGCAACCCCAAAAAAAACGTGCAACAGCACATCTTGCCGTTTCCCGAGAAGTTCCGCGCAAAATGGGAGAACCGACCCGCCTGGATCACGCTGAACGAAAAAATCACTGTTGGCCGGATGAACGATGGTGCCCATGTCTTCGACCACATCGAAAAATGTGCGAAATGCCAAGTTGGCCCGAGCAGCTTGACCCGATGGAAAGACGGGAATCAACCACCGCATTTCGCTGGTTGTGCGTGACCTCGCCACGCTGTCCACTGCAGCCTGAGAAGCAGGAAGCCCCGTCCTTCAGGGAGGGGAGCCGTCACTGTGCGCGTTTCAGGAGATTACCACCTGTGGCTGACGCTACATTCATTCGCACCCTTGAGGAAAGTGGCCTCACGCGTTCAGTGGCCGAAGCAATCGCTGCGGCCGTCGACCGACGGCCGGGACCGCGCGACGATCCCTGGATGCTGGCCTACGCAGCGTTGCTGACAGCTCTTCATGTCGGCGGTTTCGGCTGGACGGCAACCCAGTTCAACGCCATTGACGGCAAAATCGACGTTCACGGCGAACGGCTGGTCCGGATCGAGACCCCGCTGTCAGAGCGCCGGCCTTCGCCACAGTTGCCGCCGTAGCCGTCACGTGACGCATTTCGGATGACGCAGAGGTGCGGGAAGAATCACTTTGCCTGTCCGTGAGGCTCTCGGGTCGCCGCCAATCGCAAGCCTGATCGCGCAGACCATGGGGCGTCCGCATCAGCGACGCTCACCGCCCAAACTGTCGCCGATGCCAGAGAGTTTGCCAGATTTGTGTTGAAACACACGCCTTACGGATTGCCCTATCCCTTCGTTTTCAGCAAAAGGTCTGCGTGGAATAGACTTTGCCGTCCTTTGCGATGGCTACACCCATGCCCGACCGGTCATATGAAGCCTTCAGAATATTTTGCTTGTGCCTTTTGCTGTTCATCCAGCCAGTCACCACTCTTTGAGCCAGTCCTTCCAGCGTAAACCAGTCATACGACACGATTCTGCCATTTCGCCTTTTGTATGACTTGTACAACCAAGTCTGATGAATGTTTTCGCCAAGTCCATAAGTGTAGTTGGGTTCGTAATCCTTTCGGCAGTTGTATCCCGCCAAATTGCCTCTGTCCGTGGGACCACGTCCTTCGGGACTTGTATGTGCAAAATAAGCACGCTTCGCCATGTCTTTGCTGTGCGAACGGGCTATCCGTCTGAGCGTCCCAACGTGTTTTAGCGGGGGCAATCCATGTCTGACGCGCCTGGCATTGACAAGCTCGTGAAGTCGGCTTTCCAATTCGCGCATGTCTATGACTGGCTTGACTGTTGACAGGTGACTTCGGGCTTGTGCGTCGTAGCCCTGCGCGAGCAGGGAGGCGAAGGCCGCAAGCGTGAATGCAGCGACGAAGCGGGCCGGACGGGATGTCCGGCGCCCGGATATCCCTTCATGGCCGGGGAACCATCGCCGCCACCAATTCATAAAGCTGCCATCATTCTGGTGCTTCCCAAGAAGTGGTTGAATGCCGAAACCTGAAAAGGTCAATCCGTAATGTGCGTATTTCAACACGAATCTGGCCAAAACCCTCCACCACCCGCAAACGACCCCATTTTTTTGAACTCGGGATTCGATTTGCCCGCGCTTCTGCACCACATAGGCTGGAAAAGACGCATAGGCACCGAACATGGGGAGGCTTTCGGCCAGGCCGATTCCTGCACCGAAAATCAGCGAACGGCGGTTGTCCCTTTCGTTCGGTATCGCCTCTCTCGATCCGGGCCGCCTCGGTCACGGCCGCCTCGGTGATCCCGTGACGTGCCGCCAGATCGTGCGCCGTTGCCGGGCCGTGTCCATCGCCGCCGACAATTACCGGGCCAAGGGTGGAACGCACGTCCGGCTTTCTCAAGATCGCCGGCCAGTGCTTGTTCCCCGGGCACGCATATCCTAACAGGGACACTCCTGAATCGCGCAGGGCGGATTCCCCGTTCGCGCCAGACCGTGATCACACATGAGCCATAGCTTCATTTGATGCCCTCAATCCTCCCGGAAGGAAGAGTGACAGAACACGCAATGGCGCAAATCGAGTCAGGCACATTCAACCTGTTGTGCAACTGCGCGGGCGCAGATGCAGGCGATCGGATCCTGCTGGTCGGCGAAGACGGGGAGAATCCCTACTTCGCCCCGGAATTGTGCTGTACCGTGGCGCGCGTTGCCGAAGGCATGGGGATGAAGCCCGAAGTGATCATGGCGGCTCCCGTGCCCGATGCTGCCCGTTTCCCACGGAATGTGCGCGAGGCGATGGACCGGACGGAGTGCACCATTTTTTTCTCGCGACTCGGCGATCAGGTGCGATTCAGTTTGCCGAAACGCAAATCCAGGCCGGTGATGACCTATACGCTGGGGCTCGACTACCTGGCGGCACCTTTCGCGTCGGTCGACTTCCGCGTGATGAAACAGATGCATGATGCAGTGCTCGAGTTGATCCTGGATTCGCGCGGCTACCAGATCACAGGGGACTGCGGCACGAACCTGACCGGCAAGATCAGGCCTTGGCGCAAGGACCCTGTCGCCGAATTCGCGGTCGAGTTGTTCCCGGTCATGATCTTTCCGCCGATCAACTGTGACCGGATGAACGGGACACTTGCGGTCCGGCATTTCGTCACCTCGACGTCCACGCGCGCTTACAGCGGCAGCACGCTGGTGCTGGACCGGCCGATCCTTGCGCAGGTCGAGAATTCGCGGATGACCGCATTTGACGGTCCGGCCGACCTGGTGGCGCGATTGAGAGCCCAGTTGGAGCGTGCGGCGGAACTGACCGGAGGCGACGCGTACCGGATCAATTCCTGGCACACCGGGATCAACCCGCACACTTTCTTCAACGGCGACCCTTACGCGAATCTCGAACTCTGGGGCACCGTCGCATACGGCTCGCCCCGTTACACCCACATGCATGCTGCAGGCGATGATCCGGGTGACGCGGCCATGCACCTGATGGACATGACCATTTCCTTTGACGGGAGGACCGTGTGGGACCGCGGCCGGTTCATTTTCCTGGACAGACCGGAGGTCCAGGCGATCATCGGTGCAGGTGAACGCGAGTTCCTGAACTCTTCCGTGATGCGTGACATCGGCATCTGAAGGACGGCCGGTATGCGGTGACCGGCACCGGAATGCCCGGGTTGACGCGATCGAACCGGGTCGGGTCACCGGTGACCCGGCTGAAGCACGTGATGCAGTCAAGGGCCCCGACGGTCGTATCGAGATCCTGTGTCTGGCCATGCCGCGGACGCCGCGCGCAAAGGAACCTGCGAACGATCACGACCGGGCGGTGTTGCACAACCCGACATCCTTCCCGGTGCCTGGCTCATCGCGTTCGCGCCGAGCAGAGTCGCTATTCTTGGAGGCACGGCTGAGAGTACGCGCGTGCTCCAGAACGCCGTTGGGAATCTCGGTCCGAAGCATGTGGCCGCATTGGTCGCCCATGCGGCCGCCGCTGCGGATGCACTGCCGATGGGCGACCGTGAGCGGGAGGCCTTGGTGGAGATCATCCAGGGCCCTGCCCCGCCGCTGCCGGATACTGACGATCGGATCAATGCTTGGAGCCGCGGGCGCGGGACGGCACGCCGGAAACCCTGTTGATGATGTCGAACGAACTCGAGGCGCGAGCCGGGCTCAAGATCCGCCAATCGTCGGTCCATGACTGGTGCAAGAAGGGCCGGAACATCGGGTGGCAGAACGCCGGGCGAAGCCATGAGTACCCGGCGGCGCAGTTCGACGAGCGGGACCGTCCGCTGCCGGGGCTGAACCGTGTGGTCGTGCAATATGGCGACGGCTGTGCGCGTGGGTCTGGCTGACGACGCCTCGGCCTTCGCTCGACGGAGCCACGCCATTTGCACTTCAGGCGCGTGGCGAGATCGAGCCCGTGGCAGACGCCGCCCCGGGGAGGCGTTCAAGGCGACAATTGGTGACCCTCGGAAACGACCCGGACTGACTGCATTCAGGGCTCCGCACGGTGCGTCTGGAACGCGTTTTTTGCGTGATTCATCGAAGCCATCGCGCTACCGCCGCTGGCGCTGGAGTCATTGTTGAGCCAGCCACCTGTCGAAACGTACCTTGATCCGGTCATAGAGACTGCCATACCATTCGGTGTCCTTCCGGATCGCGGCGTCAAAATGCACCGGATTGGTCGGAAGGTGGTGGCGGATGTCTACTCCTGTCTCAGCGTGGGTCGACACAAGTTTCATCGACGATCGCCGCGCTGGACCATATGGAATGTACCTTGTCTGGTCCGCGAGCGGTCGCGTGCCAGTGGCGAACCGGACAAATGTCAGAACATCATCAAGATTCCGTGTTCCCTTGGGAATTCCCCAAGCCCCAAGTTCGTAGATCTGAGCGTCCCAGATGATCTCGATAGGGTGACCGTGAATAACCGCGGCGTCAAATGCCCTTCCGTTGAACGCGGAAGCCATTGTTACTTCACCGCTCACAAGCAGTTCCATCGGCGTGTTCACAGTTGTCCACCAGTGGACATGGTCCCGAATGTCGTCGAGCCTCTCGAATGCAAGCCATAATCCCCGCCTGGTGCTCAACGACTGATATAGATCTTCGCGTGGCACCCCATATGACCTGAGCGCCCACTCGAGATTCGCTTCAGGGACCTTCTGCAGGCTCCGAGTCCCGGGGAAACGCTCCAAATCGAAGAGATCCTCGATCCTGCTCGGTCGATTGCCGGGAAATGCATCGCGGTTGTAGGCAATGACCATGGCATAGACGATCGGCGACACTGCACACTCGGTCAATGCACCATCGATGAAGTCCTGTTCGGCCGGCGTTCCATCGGGGGCAGGGAGAAGACTCGCATGATCAATCCTCTCGAGCAGCCCTTGCTTGCAAGCTGCACGATTATCGGCCATGGTCATGTCGATGAGGTTCCACTTGGTCTCGCCGTTACCAACTTGACGGCGAAGTTCCACAAGTCCTCCATCGTACCTTTCTATGTTGACGTCGATCCCGTATTCCTTCGTGAACGGTTCGAAATACGCCTTTTCCTGACTATATTGATAGGGGCCACCCCAAGTCGCCACGGTGATGGCGCGACCGGTGGATTCGTCGGCCAACGGACCGGTTCCCGCATTCGGCCAAAGCAATGCAATGCAAAGTGTAACAAGTCCGATTACGAATCGAACCGGATCGGGTTGCGTCGGTCTTTTGGCCATCAGGAGGTCAAGCACCCGCGTTCTCTTCGCGGCGAATTTCATTCATGGTGTCCAGGTATGCCTTGACGATACTCGCCTCGAATACAACACCCTGCATGCGTCTGCTATCGAGATCTTCAAGCACCGGGATACTCTCGCCGACAAACTCTCCCATCTTGGACATCGCCTGCCAGACGGACGTTTTTCCGGTCAGAATCAGGGCCTCGGGCTGAGCTATTCGGGCAACGGTTCCGTCGGAATCGGTGCCGCCCCTCTGTTTTCGAGCGACAAGTTCGTCGAGCTTGACGGTTCCGAGATAGGCACCGTCGGCGTCGATCACGTATCCCTCGTGCTTCCGTTCCTCAAGAAGAAGCGACTCCGCCTCGGCGAGAGATACATCTGGCGCCATTCGAGCGTAGTCCTGAGTCACGTAACATTCGATAAGACGTTGATCGAGGATGACTTTGTCGCGGCCGGCGGAGAGGTCGAAACCGCGCATTCCGAGTTGTACATCGAAAAGGGATCGGCCGAATACCCGGTATGAAACCAGGTTGGAGAAGACCACGCTGACCATCGCGGCCGTCGCAAGATCGTAGTTTCGTGTCAGTTCGAACACGATCAGGATCGTCGTAAGGGGAGCCCCGATCACTGCACTCGTTACCGCGACCATGCCACAAATCGCGTAGATGGCGAGATCGGAACGTAGATCGCCCAATACCAGTTCCGCGCCGATTCCCGCCAACGCCCCAAAAAGGATCCCGACGAGCAATGATGGGCTGAAAACCCCGCCAGCAAACCCGAATCCGATACATAGGGCTGTTGCCAAAATCTTGGCAGTCAAGAGAAACGCCAGTTCTCCGGGAGCAAACGCATGATCGATGACAGCAAAGCGAAGCGTTTCCTTTCCGATGCCGAGAATGTCGGGCAGCCAAATCGCGGCCAATCCCAGGACGGCCCCGGCCAGCATCGGCTTCAGGTAATCCGCAATGGGCAGCCGTTGCGCTATCCGGTTTGCCAGCAAAATGGCGCGCATGTAGATCACGGCGATGAAAGCACCGACTATTCCGATGACGATGAACCCCAGAAACTCAGGTGCAAAATTCACGTTTATGGCCTCTACCCGGAACAACGGGGGGCGTTCGAAGACGACATTGGCCATGACATGCCCCACCGTGGCCGCGACCGTGATCGGGGCGAAGGCGCGGAGCGAGTAATGTCTGAGTATGACCTCATGCGCGAAGATGATCCCCGCAATGGGAGCACTGAATGCGGTTGAAATCGCGGCGGCAACGCCACAGCCTACACCGACGGTTGCCATCCACCGGTTGTCCTGATTGAAACGGGCAACAAGAGAACCCAGCGTTGCCCCGAGGTGCGTCAGCGGCCCATATTGGCCCACTGACGCACCGGCGCCGAGAGACACGACGCTGGCTACTGCAGAGAGGAATCCGGTTCGGACAGGAATTCGGCCGTCCATCGTCTGAACGGACCGGATGATATCGGGAGGACCATGCGAACGTCTCCCCGGGATCGTCCTGTGGATGACTCCAACGACAAGCCCGCCCGCTGCGGGAACGCAGATCGTTGCGAGAATCAACAACCGTTCATCGTCCACCATGAAACGGCTGCGCGGAGAAATCAGAAACCATTCATTCAGGACGGCGACCAGTTCGACGAAACCGACGGCGGCCAGTGATGCCAAGGCACCTGACGCAATGCCGAGAGCAACGATCAGGGCGATCCGGTTAGCGATGTTCAATACGGCTTGCATGGCCGGCCACGGTCGATCGACGGGCATGAATTCATGGGCGACACGCAGGCAGCGACGGATCGAGCAGATTCAAGGTCAGGAAGTCATTTGCAGTTTCACACTATGGATTCGACTTCGAATTTTGCTCCGGGGTGACGCGTCAGACAAAGGTATCCGACAGTTGCCGAACCACCTGCTGATGTCAATGGCGGAAGCCGGCTACCGGGAATGTGCTGCCCGTATCCGATATTTCGGGCAGCCACGAGCACCTGAGCTTTCCTGCGGAGGAAGTCGACCGACCTCCGGTTCTTGAGACGGCACCTGACGGAAGGAATGGCATCGGCACCCTTGACGTACCAGTGACTCACGGGCCGTTTCATCCGTAGCCCCACGACCTGCCGACAGGCTCATGCAACAACACCGGGTCCGCTTTGCATGCCCCGTTTGTCGAAACCCGTCCTTGTTGGGCTTTGTACCATCATGCAGCGTGGCACGTGGCCTCAACCATGCGTTGGATCCTGCCGCGAGGGACCTTTTTTTATGATGCATTCCGGAATTGGGCTGTCGCTCGTGTTTTCGGCACAATCGAACGGCAGGATATTCGCCGTTTCATGCGGCCCAATAGGGATGCGTGTTTTGGCGGGGATTTCGCCCGCCCTCAGGCAGACCAGACCGTACATGCCCCGACGGCACCGGGGATTTCCGTTCGATCACGGCATCGGACCACCGACGCCGGGTTTCGACGCCGGGCGCACGCGTCACACTCTTCCCGCCTGTATCCGGGTGGCAGGGGTCGCGTTCCTCAGGCTACATCTTGTCGCTCGACCTCCTGGCGTCAGGATGACGTTGGAGCCTGCCGCCCGGATGGCCTTGCAGGCCGGTTGACAGGCGTAGAGGTCGTCGCCGAGAAACACCGGCTGGAGGTCTTTCAGGTTCGGGCCGATGCGCTGCATCCAGCGCCCGACGGCATCGCGTTCGCGGTCCTGCCTTCTCAAACCGTCCCGCGGCCCGATGATCTCCACCGGCAACGGCACCGCCGCGACCTGTCCGGGTCCGACGATGGCGGCGCCAAGGACCGCATGGCGGCTCTCGACCATCTCATCATCGGTTTCCTTGTTGCGTGTCCGGCTCGAGCAGTTCGGGCAACCGATCTTGCAGGAGTTCAAGAATCCGTGCCATCGAGGGCGGCCGGGATCTCGTGGTCGAGGCCCCTCCGGCGGCTGCGCATACGGGCCAGCGCGCCGCGATTGTCGAAGTCCCTGGCGACGTCGATGAAGACCGCGTCGAAATGCTGTGGCGGCACCGGGCCGGGGAGGTTCCGTATCGGGCAGCCACAGGGGATCTCCTCCGTTCCGAAGTGCGCGAGGCAGTTCGGGAGACCGCTGTGTTCGGCAAGCGGCTTCCGATGGGCGAGAAATGACGGCGACCTGGTTAAGGACACGGAAAGACCGCCATGCCGGCGTCGGCCATGGAGTATTGACGGTTCTTCCCGCTGCGCGGGTCCGGCATGTTGGCGCGGCATACCCGCAGGCGGGCGAGATATCTGCCGGGCAGCTTCTTGGGGAGGGAGGAATCACGGAATTGCTGCGCAGTGAAGCCCCTTGGGGGCGGAATTCCGGGGAAAATCGTTGAAAATCAACGGGCGTTGCATATCCGAATCACTTCCGGCCCTCCGGGAGGGGCGGCGTGACGCGATGCAAGAAGTTTCACGTCTTGATAAAAAACCACAAGTACAATGCTTTATGCGTCAAGAAAATCCAATTTGATAACTGCTGGCTGACGAACGCCTTAATGACTTGTGCCGACAAATGCCCAGCGTTTAGACTTCGGTATTCGTTGCTTTTGCCGAATGCGGAGGACCTCGGCAATTCGGGCAAGGAACTATGACAACGAAATCGGGGCAAGGGGGGTCAACAATGTCCACCAATCATCACAATGCACATCTGGTTGCGAGATCCGGAGTCTTTACCGGACTGCACCCGGGGATGGGAATTGCTGCGAAGGGGATGGTGGTCGCGTTCGTGCTGTTCACTGTCCTGAATGTGGAGTTCGCCGGCGGGATCTACGGAGCCATCCGAGGTTGGATCGAGACGGCTCTCAACTGGTACTACATTTCCGCCGTCATCGTCATCTTTGCCGTCTGCGTTTTCCTGATGTGCTCCAAATGGGGTACGATCAAGCTCGGCGACGATGACAGCAAACCGGAATTCTCGAACTTCTCCTGGTTTGCGATGCTGTTCTCTGCTGGCGTCGGCATCGGCATCCTTTTCTTCGGCGTTGCCGAGCCGATTTTCTATTTCGACAATTCCGGTGCTTTCGGATATCCGAACAATCCCCACGCGGACATGCAGGGCAACCTGGATATGACCGTGGCCCGCGGAATCGATGCCATGCGGGTGACCTATTTTCACTGGGGATTCCATGCATGGTCCGTCTACGTCATTGTCGGGTTGTGCCTTGCCTATTTCGGATTCCGGAAAAAGCTTCCACTGACGCTCCGGTCGTCGCTGCATCCGCTGATCGGTGACCGGATCTATGGTCCCATCGGGCATGCGGTGGACCTGCTGGCGGTTTTCGGCACGGTCTTTGGCGTGGCGACATCGCTCGGTCTCGGTGTCAGCCAGATGGCCGCGGGTCTGAACGTGCTCTTTGGCATCAGCGATGGAATCGTGACGAAGCTGTCCCTGATCCTGGTGATCTCGGTCATCGCCACGGTCTCGGCCGTTTCGGGTGTTGGCAACGGAATTCGGATCATCTCCGAATGGAACATCTGGCTGTCCATTATCCTGCTTGCAACATTCGTTGCCGTCGGACCCTTCCAGTGGCTGATGAGCTTTTTCGTGACGTCAATCGGAGACTATCTGTGGAATTTCATACCTATGGGCTTCTGGACGGCCAGTGAACCCGGCAGTGCCGCCTGGCAGGGAGGATGGACCATCTTCTACTGGGGATGGTGGATATCCTGGGCGCCCTTTGTCGGCATGTTCATCGCCCGAATTTCCCGCGGCCGGACGATTCGCGAATTCATGGTCGGGGTCATGTTCGTCCCGACGACCATTTCCTTCTTCTGGCTGTGCATGTTTGGCGGCAACGCCATCTGGCAGGAACTGAACGCTGTCGGTGGACCGGGTGTCGCCGGCGGTGCGGGCATTATCGAAACCGTGCGGGGCTGGGATCTGCCGGCGGCTCTCTACGGGGCGATCGGCAATCTCGGCACCACATCCTGGATGGGTGACATGAGTTGGATCAGCTGGCCGCTTTCCGCCCTGGCGACACTGCTTCTCGCTTCCTGGTTCATCACGTCCTCCGATTCCGGGACGCTGGTCATTACAACCATGCTGTCGATGGGCGATGACGATCCCCCCAAGGTATTCCGGGTCGTCTGGGGGCTCGGCGAGGGGCTTGTCGCCGCCGTTCTCTTGCTCGCCGGAGGCCTGGGTGCGCTCCAGACGGCGTCCATTGCCGCGGCCTTTCCCATTTCATTCGTGCTCCTGGCCATGACGTGGGGGCTGGTGAAATCGCTCGCCGAGGATTCCAGCGCGGTCATGCCGCCAGCTGAGGGGACCGCTCCTGATGGTACGCGGTTAGCCCAGGAACTGCATGGCTGACCCATTGCGCAACCGACCGTCCGGACGCCGGGCCAGCCGGTAAGCCCAGTCGTCAATGCGCCGGCCCTGAACGGGCCGGCGCGATTTTTTCCGGAAGCCTCCCGAACCGGGTGTTCCCGGGTTTCGGGGATTGTTCGCCTCAAGAGCCCCCACCCCCGCGCGGCGGCGGCCATGTCGCGAAAGTAAAAAAGGGGACTTTGCCTCGGCAGAGCGGATGCTATGCTGGTCCTGCCTTGCGATCGGGGCCGCGGAGGCCGGATAGCCTTTGGCGTGCCTTGGCACCCGTTCAAGAGAGTGGCCCGAACCACAAGCGGCCTGTGTCATTGATGGCGCGGCTTTGACCGTGACCTCGTTCAGGAGATTTAGCGTTGGCCGTGGTTCCGCCCCGATCGGAGTGCAGCGCAGCGATAAGATGAAGGGAAGGGGAGTACGCCGCAGACATTGCAATACAGTTCATTTTACTCAGGAGCTGGTTCACGCGAGAGTCCAAAGACAGGGACCGATTTCCTGTCGGGCCCGGTGCCAGAGGCACCGGAAAAGATCGCTGGGTCGGGACGGAATTCCTGTCGATATGTTGTGCACCAAGCGTCGGCCGCGGCGGTCATCCAAATCAAAAGCCCAGAGGTCGTGACTTCCGCGATTGAATCGAGGCCAGCCACGACCAGGCGAAGTCCGGCTTTTCGGTGCGCCCTCCGGAATTGTCCCGCTCTCCGCGTGACCGAACGCAGGACCCGGCGGGATGCCGCCGGGATGCTCCTAGTCGTGGTTCCGCCGGTGCCCGCGGTCACCGTGGTGGCGCCAGCGATCATTCATGGAGAGTCCGCCATCGCCGTCACGGTCGAGCCGCCTGACGATATCGGCCAGCGGCAGGTCGTACTCGGCGCGGGTGATGACCGCGTCGCCGTCGGTATCGAGCATCTGGAAGATACGCACAGTGAGCGGACGCGTCGTCTCTTGCCAGAGGCCCGCGAACTCTTCCAGATCGAGGTTTCCGTCGCTGTTGGCATCGTGCGCGGCGTGGCGGGCATTGCGCAGTTCGTCGATCTCGACCTGCGAGAGACTACCGTCACCGTCCGTGTCCATGGTCTCGAACACCTCCATTGCGGTCACCCCAAAATGCCCCCCTTTGAGGAAGTCCGTGTCATCATCGAACCCGCCGTCGCGGTGATTGGCGTAGGTGATCCCCGCGACGAGTGCGCCGCCGCCGAGCACCGCGGCAACGGCGATCGCGGTCATCGTCTTCGTCTTCATCTTCATTGTTTCACTCCTGAACCGGTTGTTGGTCGTGGAAGGAAATGTAGGCACGGGACATCGAAAAGCCATGCAGTCGATGCGGCCGGTGTGTCGCGTGCGGTGGCAAGGTGCCAATGCGATACATTCTGTTACAAATTTTTTGTGTCGCCGCCGGACATGGGTGTAAGTTCCCGCAATGGACGCTTCCCCGCACGTTCTCGTCGTCGACGACCACCGGGATATCCGCGATCCGCTCGCGCGTTACCTGGAACGTCACGGGGTGCGTGCGACCGTGGCCGGAAGTGCTGCCGCGGCGCGCCGGGCGTTGCGCGCGGCGGCGGTCGACCTCGTGGTCCTCGACATCATGATGCCCGGCGAGGATGGTCTCGCGCTCTGCAGGCACTTGCGCGAGACGACGCGAATCCCGGTCATCCTGCTGACGGCGATGGCCGAGGACACGGACCGGATCGTGGGACTCGAGATGGGAGCGGACGACTACGTCACCAAGCCGTTCAACCCGCGGGAATTGCTCGCGCGCATCAAGGCGGTCATCCGGCGCACCCGGAGCCTGCCGCCCGGGCGCGGGACCCGAACGGCGGGGACCTGGCGCTTCGACCGCTGGTCACTGGATGCCGGGCGTCGCGAACTGGTGGACGAAGACGGCGTGGTGACGGCGCTTTCGACGGGTGAGTTCCGGCTGCTGGTTGCGTTGCTCGAGCGCCCCGGCATGGTACTCTCACGAGATCAGTTGCTGGACCTGACACGCGGGCGCCGCGCCGCCCCCTTCGACCGCGCCATCGACAACCAGGTGAGCCGCCTTCGCCGCAAGATCGAGCGCGATCCGAAAAAACCGAGGATCATCGTCACCGAGTGGGGCGGCGGCTACCGGTTCATGGGGGAAGTGGAACGCATATGAGGCTCGCGCCGAAGAACCTCGCGGGCCAGCTCACGCTGCTGCTGCTGATCGCGCTCGCCGTCGCGCAGGGTGTCGCCGTGGCATTTTTCGCCCTGGAACGCATCGAGGCGATACGCCACGCGCAGCGGGAAAACGCCATCCTACGCACGGTCACAGTGGCACGGCTGCTCGCGGACACGCCGCCGGCGCTGCACGACGCCGTGATCGCGGCAGCCAGCACCGGTCTCACCCGGTTCCTGCTAAGCCGTGAACCCCTGGTCGGAGAGATCGAGACCGGGAGACGGGCCGTCGCAATCGCACGTGATCTCTCTGCCGCCTTCGGCGGCGGCCCGGAGCGGGTCCGCGTCGCGCCGTTGTGGACGCGGCACCTGGACAAGGACCGGGGCCACGACGGATCCTACGGTCACGTAGGGAACCACGGCCACGACGACGGCCCGGACCACGGGAAGCCCGACTGGTTCACGGCATCGGTGGCACTCCCGGACGGCACCTGGCTGAACGTCGCGGTGGCTCCGCCGCCGGGCGCGCCGCCCTGGGGCTGGACCTTCCTGATGACCTTCCTGCTTTCGGCGGTTGGCATCGCCGTCGTGGCTGTCCTGACGGGACGGCGGATCGCGAAACCGATGCGTGGCCTTGCCGCCGCCGCCGGCCGGTTCGGCCGGGGCGAGGCGGTGGACGACCTGCCCGAAGCCGGACCCGTGGAAACCCGGGAAACGGTACGCGCATTCAACCGCATGCGTCAACGCCTGAACCGCTACGTCCGGGACCGCACGGCCATGCTGGCCGCAATCTCGCATGACCTCAGGACTCCGATCACGAGCCTGCGCCTGCATGCCGAATTCATCGAGGATGCCGGAACGAAGGCGAAGATTGGCGCCGCGCTCGACGAGATGCAGCGAATGACCGAGGACGCGCTCGCGTTCATCCGCGAGGACATGCATCGCGAGGAGACGCGGACGGTGGACCTGCATGCCCTCCTCGACAGCATCGCCGCCGATCTCGCGGAACTCGGGCACGAGGTCGCGGTCGCGGACACCGGCAGGGTCCTGGTCCCCTGCCGGACAGTGGCGTTGCGACGGGCACTGGGGAACCTGCTGGAAAACGGGGCCGCTCACGGCGCCCGGGCGACGGCGCGGATCGACCGCGACAGGTCCGAGGTCCGCGTCATCATCGAGGACGAGGGACCCGGGATTCCGGAGGACGACCTGGAGCGGGTGTTCGAGCCTTTCGTCAGGCTCGAGGCGTCGCGCAGCCGCGACACCGGGGGCAGCGGGCTCGGGCTTGCCATCGCGCGCGATATCGTGCGTGGCCACGGCGGCGACATTCGCCTGGAGAACCGCGCGGAAGGCGGACTGTGTGCAACGATCGCGTTGCCCGTCGCCGAGGGCATTTCTTGAGGCGCGTCTCGCCAGGCCGGGACGGTGAATGTCAGGTCATGGCATCCCGTCTCCGCGGCTGTGACCTGGCCCCGTAACTGGTCAGGATGTGCCCGAAGCCGAACAGGTTCGCTGCGCGCAGCCTCCCCGCCGTGCCACCGCAGCCGGGTTTCACCCTCCCGGGCTTCTCCGTGAAGTCCTTGCTCCAGGGAACAACCCGGTGTTCTCCTGAAGACGCGGAGCGACCTGAACATGGAATTCGCTGCCCTTCCCAGTCCAGATCATCGAGCCTGAGGCCGGCAACCGCGCCGGCGCGCGAGCCGCAGGTGATCAGCACCATGAGAGCAGCCCGGTCGCCGGAAATCGGCAGGCCCGTCACCTTCGGTGATTGCGAGCAGGCGCACAACTTCGTCCCGACTCAGACCCTTGCGGAACGTCTCGCCGGGGTGAAACCGCACCGCCATGCACCAGTCCCTGCCTTCCGGAAAACGGGAGTAGGTGCGCAGGCGCTGTGCGCAACCTCTGATCATCATCCGGCTGAGGCCGCAGGCTGCCAGTACGCCATCTGGCGGTCGATATCATCGATGCGGGCCGATTTCACGGTGGTTCTGCGGTCGTCCATCCCGTCGAAGAAAAGAACCGACCGCAAGGCGGCAACCGCGAATCGTCTCCTCGGCCCTACCCCGATCCGTGCGCATCCAGCGTGCGAAGGTTGCGACCTCATCGGTGCGCGCATGTCACGGCCGGCAAGGCTCCTCCTCGAACATGTCAGCCAAACGCAGCCATGGCACCGCGTCGCCGATTAATCCCTGGCGTGCGTCCCACCCCGCGGGTTCATGACACCGGGACCTGCCATGCCGTTTGCAGCCTCGATGTGAGTGATGTCGACGCAATCACCGGCCTGCAGGCCGAGATAGTGAACCAGATGGACCTGGAAACAGGCGATTGTGCGAAGCGTTCTTGGCCGGGCGCCATTCTCGGCGCGATACGCAAGCCAGCGAAGCCGCATCTGTTCCGGATCCAACTGCTGCGCCGCCGCCCGTCAGACAATCTGGTCTTGCATCTCCGGGAGGGCCTGATGGTCGTCCGGAAGAGGAACTTCTCCAATACAATCTGTTTGCGAACAAAGTGGATTCAGTGGGAGACGCGGGTGGGCAACTGCCCACCGCCACCCGGCCAACCCATCGATCTGTTCTGCCCGTAACGTTTCGCGGTGGTCCATCCGAGTCTGCTGTCCCGTCGATGGGTTGGGGGCGGGTATTTCGCTGCCACCAGGATATCCCTCTACGCACTCTGCTCTTCCAACCGGTCACTCGCAGGGGGCGGCGTACGCGAGAGGGCGGAAATCTCCGCCCGCAGCCCGGGGGTCATGTCGACCGACACCGAGTCGAGGGAGGCGCGGACCTGCTCGACGTTGCGTGCACCAATGATCGGCGCGGTGACCCCGGGATGGGCTCCGACCCATGCGACGGCGGTGCTCACCGGGTGCAGTCCGCGGTCGTTGCAGAACCCCGCGAACTTTGCCGCGACGTCGTGCATCCACTCTTCCCCGTAACGCGCCGCGTACGCCCGGTTGTCAATTAAACGGCCCCGATTGGCGCCGCCGCCGGCGTACTTTCCGGAGAGCAGGCCGCCGCCGGTCGGGCTGTAGGGGATCACCGCGATCTGGTGGGCCTGGGCCATGGGGAGAATTTCCACCTCAGCCTGGCGCTTGACGAGGTTGTACATCGGCTCCAACACCTGGAGCCGGGCCCAGCCGTGGCGCTCCTGCACCGCGAGCGCCGCAACCGCCTGCCACGCGGCGTAGTTGCTGGCAGCGGGATAGAGCACCTTGCCCGAGCGCACGAGATCCTCAAGCCCCCGCATCTGTTCGTCGATCGGGGTGCGCGCATCGAACTGGTGCAGAAACAGCACGTCCACCCGGTCGGTGCCGAGCCGCTCGAGGCTCGCCTCGACCGCCCGGGTGATGTGACGGCGTGAGGTGCCGCGAGCGTTGACGTCGTCGCCCTGGGGGTTGTAACACTTCGTCGCGATCACCAACTCTTCACGGTGTCCCCTCACCAACCGGCCGAGGATGCGTTCCGACTCCCCGGCGTTGTACGTATCGGCGGTATCGAAGAAATTGATGCCGGCGTCGCGGGCCGCCCCGTACATCCGGGCTGCAGTCTCCTCGTCGGCGTCGTCGCCGAACGACATCGTGCCGAAGCAGAGCTGCGAGACCTGCACGCCAGTCCGTCCAAGGGGTCGATACTCCATCATGTGCCTCCGTGTCCGATTGCCCTTCCCGCCCGGTGTCCGTCCGCTACCGCCACCTCGATGTCACGCGGCTGATAGCAGTCTCCGATCGCGTGTACCTCCGCCACCCGCTCCGCAAGGGCTGCGCCGCGCGCATCGTTGGGGACGCCGCCCGAGGCGAATACGACGGTGTCGATCCCCTCGATCGTCCTCGGTTGCGCCGAGATGACTTTGTAGACTTCGACCGAACTTTCTTCAATCTCCCATACCCCTGTGAACGGCGTGAGGGTGTCGTGCGTCGTTGGGGTCGTTTGCGGAAGGGGGCGGAATCCTACGCAAGGCTTTTTTTGGGCTCCCCGGGCGCGCTCATGGGTAATTGCACCTGGATTTCTTGCTAATTGGGGCAAGGATACGTGTTTTCGGTGTCGATTACGTGGTCAGAGTATGACGATGTGATCGAACGAGATGCTGGAATTACCTGTGGTTTGTCAGCTATTGGGCGCGCGATTTCGCTTGGAGACGGCCTCGCCGAGTTTCATCGGGTCCGCGGCCTTCAGATCAGAGACTTCGCCGAGGCAACGGCACGGGGACAGTCCACGGCAAAGCACCGTCGGCTTGATGAACTGGTCGGTATTCTCAACCGTGGCAACCGCCTGATCGTGAGCGAACTTTCCAGGCTCGGGCGCTCGCTCGCCCAGATCGTTACCGTCCTTGACGGTTTCGCAAAGGCGGGCGTCGCGTTCATCGCGATCAAGACGAACATCCGTGTCGAAGGCAAGCAGGATATCCAGACCACGATCATGACCACGCTGTTCGCGCTGTTCGCCGAAGTCGAGCGTGACCTGATCTCGGAGCGCACGCGCGAGGGCCTCGCGAAAACCAGGGCCTCCGGCAAGACTCTCGGGCGCCCGAAAGGATCACTGGGTGTGTCGCGTCTGGACGGGAAGGAAGACGAAATTCGTCAATTCATCGATCTCGGCGTCTCCCGTACCGCGACTGCAAAGATCACGGGCGTTTCCCGCTCAACACTCTACAATTCCATGGCCACGACGGGACTGAAACCCGGTCGTTGGCGTGTATTTCAACACGAATCTGGCTAACACCCTCAAAACCAATCGCCGCCGCCGAACTTGTTGCGGCGATTGTCGGCGAACATGGCTGTTCGCAGGCCGAGGTGCGGCATATTCTCGACAGCATCCAGTCCGTCATCAGCAGGCTTGTCGCCGACGGCAAGGTCGTGCGGCTGTCTCAACTGGCCACCTTCACACCGGTCGATGTGCCACAGCGACAAGCAACCCGGCGACGGGCGAGATGCAGACCGCCGCGGCCTCCCCTCAGGTCAGGATTTCTGCGACCGGGTCGCTCAAAGCTGTTGTGAAGACCGGACCCTGACAAGGACAGTCGCCCCCGGGAGCACTAAGGGTTCGTCACGAAATAGGCGCTTCATGCTGGAGTCGGGAGGCAAAGGTGAAGGTCGTTTCACCTTTGATGCTGCGGCACCGTACCGCCAACGCCCCCATCTGTTAATTGGCTACTTTCGCGCTCATTTCGATCTGATTTTTTCAAGTTCATGACATTTCGGGGAGCTTCCGACCCCGATTCCCAAGTCGTCATGGAATCCTGATACAATCCGATTCCATCGAAAACACGACTGAAGCCACAATCTCCGTGATTCGATTGATTGTTGACGGACCTTAAATGGCCCTGGAGTCCAAGCCTGCCATAAACCATTGGCCCTTACGGGATCCCGTTTCGCCTAGCGACCCGCATGACGGCCACACGGGACCAGCCTCCGGGCTGCCAGTAGGCGCGGCTGCCCGGCGGCGGATGTCCGCCATCCTGAAGCGCCGCTACGATTTGGCGTTGCGTGGCGCCTTCGGCGCGCATCCGCCGAATAGTGTCGACAACGGTCGCATTGAACCGTGCGACACGCCGTGCGATGGTCGCCTGGGACTTTTCCCGGTTCTCCGGGTTCCAGGTCCACCGTTTTGCCATGAGATTCCCTCGGCATGAGGTTCGGCGCCGCCAGGTATCTTGGTACAACCTGCAATCAGGTCATGATGGCCGTGGCTTTGATCGCGAAGAGCAGTGACGCGCCGCTGCCCATCAACGCAGGGACCGTTTTCGAGCCTCCTGGAAGCCATTTGGCTTCGGATGATCAAAATTTTGTGCGTCCTGCGGCTCCTGACGTGCACGTTTTCGTGGAATCGACCCCTTATCGACGGGTCCCATTTATTACATAGTCAAAAATGTGCCAGTTTCGAACGCGACCGGACACTGCCCGAGTGACATAAGCGTCGTTCAGTGGCGTAGATATGATAAACGGTACCTGCTGTTCGGAAACACCTCCATGGGTCCGCAAAGGAAATCCCTGCAGATCAGAAAAATCATGCCCGGATTCCGACGACCCAATTCCCGTATCCCCGGAACTGATCACGACGACATCGGGTTGACGATCTGGTGGCAGGTCGAAGATCTCGCATGCCGTCCGTCTATCGTAGGCAGCCTCAACGCCTGGGATAGTCAAGACGAAATTGATCAATGCCTCGGTTGACGTCGCCTCCTGACAATACACGCCCGTATATCCGCCGATTAGAGAACAGTGGACCACATAGTCATCCTTAAAGCTGAGCACGACCCGATACGCACCGGCACCGAACTCTTCGTCGATTTCATCCTGAAGATAGATCACATTCGGCGAACCATCAGGTGTCATCCGCTCGTTCATCCCATGATCTGCCGTAACGCCCACGACGGCTCCCAGGTCGATCAACCGTCCGATGGCGCAGTAGACTTGACTGAGGAATGTGTCGGAAACGCTGGTTCCCGGGGCGTACTTGTGCTGAATGAAATCGGTGGTAAAGAGGTATATGAGATCCGGTCGATCATTTTCCAGAATTCTTGCGCCCGCTTCCAAAACAAATAACGACAGATCCGCAGAATAGACATCGGGCGGCGGCATATCGACCAGTGAAACCACGTTTTCGATCCCGTTTTTCGCAAGAGTACATTGATCGGCCTTTTCCGATGAAAAATTAATGCTGCCGCCGACAACATCGATGCCCTTGCCCAAAAGCCGGCAAAGTTTGTCCTTTGCCGTAATCGATAAGACTTTCGCACCGTTGCGGGAAAACTCCGCAAGGACGGAAGGCGCCCGAATGTATTTCGGATCGGTCATCTGAACGCCTTCGCCGGTTTCCGGGTCAACAAAGAAATTGGCCGAAATGCCATGGACAGACGGAGGGCTGCCAGTGATGATCGATACATTGTTGGGGTTAGTAAACGCGGGAACGACACTGTCGGCGATGCAATAAAACCCTTGGCTGATCATCCGCTCAATGTTCGGAATAATGCCGTCCTCCAAGCCTTGTTCGATATACTTGGGATCACAGCCGTCGATCCCAACTACAGCGACCGTCTGCGTAGGCCGATGATATTCGATTCCGTTAATCGTTAAGATGTCACTGCTCAATTCCAACCCTCCCTTCTCCCGGTTCTTTCGATCGAAATTTCCTGGATGGCTAACAACATGTCGAGATCATAATCCGGTATTTCCTCCGTCGATCGCTGCCTTCGGAGTAGACGATCTTCGTCTTCTCCGGATGCAGCGCCAACACCCGTCATTCCGTCTCCTTTTTGCCATCGACGGAACGCGAGATTCACAAATCGAAACAGATGCAACTGTAGTACCGATATGGATTGACCTGTCAAACCGTGGGAAACACTGCATTGTCGACCCCCTTGCAGCATGACGGGTACGGGATGCGATCGGCTTCGCGTCGCCAGCGAAGTCCAAGTCAATGCGCCCGTCGCGAACGCCGAGAATGCGGTCGGCGTCGCCTTGGCGCCGATCTGTCTCGAGCAATCCCGCCAAGACCCGGAAGTCGACGTAACGCTCGCCGATTTGAAGGAAACCAACAGCTATCAGGGCTTCGACATGCTGATGTAAACCGGCCGGGCCACGATGCCGGGCTCAAGTGACCCTGATCGGCTCGTTGCGGTTGCGTGCCTGCAGATGCTGGCGACGCAATTCTAACTGTCCCGCCACGGATCTGCTGCGAAGCGGCTTCGTTCAATGCCACTAATCTCGTGCACGAGATTAGAGGCACGTTTGTGCCTTGTCCATTCTCGAGGCCCCCGGCGACATCCGTAAGGTCTCGCTGTGGCTGGGGCACCAGAGCATCCAGAACACGTAAATTTACCTTCGTACGGATCCTGCCGAAGAGCTGGACATGCTCTCGGAGTGGCGTTTCCCGGGTTTCGGCAAGGGACGGTTCACGGGCGTGAAGGACGCGCTGTAGGCGATGCTTTCGAACGTCTGAGTCGGAATTTTTTGGAACCAGATTAGCGGAAAAGGCGCGTCATGACAGACATATGCGATTCACGATTCCCATAACAATTTGGTTCCCACCATAAACGAAACTGGAATGTTTCAGTTACGTATGGTTTGTTCGTAGAACCACGTTTCGGAGGAACATCGTGCGAACGCCCGGCTCTTTGGCTCAGGCAGCCCATTTTCTGCTCAAGCTGAGGTACAATGGACGCGCGATTTTGCGCTCAGCCGAGAGGTGAGGTGAAGAGCAACGGGCCTGGTTCGGACGCCTGGCCGGTCTTTCCGAAATAATCTGCCGCTTTGTCCGTGTAGAGCGTGTTCCAGAATTGGATGGAGGCAGTGACGAGGTTGAGAGCCATTGCGCGTTTCGAACGCGGGCACCAGTCACGGTCCGTCAGGACTTTACCTTCGCGTACATCAAGCAATCCCGCGGCTCCGAGGAGACGTTGGGGAAAACCGCATAACGACGGAGTATTCCTTCGAACTCCATTCCTGCCTTTCGCATGACTTTGGCCGAAGCGGAATTGTCAGCATCGCAATACGCCGAGGCGCGCCAACAGCCTGGTTGATTTAGCGACCAGGCCACCAGTGAAGACAGGGCTTCGGTCATGTAGCCGTGTCCCCAACTGGGTCGGGCGAGAACATAGCCGAACGCGACCTGAGGACCTTGTGGTCGCGCATCAATCATACCAATCGGGTTGTCAGGGCAATCCTGGAGTTCAATGACGTATGCGAAAGTGGTTCCCTTGGACCACGCCTCAAGGCAGTGCTGGAGGAACCTCTCCGTATCCTGCACGCGCTGGTGAGCCTGCCAACTCAGGAATCGTACCACCTCGGGATCGGTCGCATAGGTAGCGAAAATCGGGTCCGCATCTTTGAGTTCCGGTATTCGCAAGCGTAACCGAGTGGTGGAGAGTATGGGAGGCGCATCAAGGGATTCAGGCATCGGATGAGATTTTCGCTATGGATGAGGACGGTCGTTCGGTGTCGCTTGTTGATGTGATATTCCTCACGCGGAAATGACAGGTTGAGACAAGTGATATCGTTTGCAGCATCGCGCTGAAAAATCGTGCCAGGCATCCGCGCCGATGGATTGACGATTCGGGCAGCCCCGATTGTGGCCCGGCATCAAACCCTTCGGGAACGGCTTCTTGACGAACAGGTGTCTGCAGTTGGTGTTCAGACCCTCCGATGCGAAATCAACTGTACAGAAGCAGCGGGACCGGACGGGTTTGGATAGCCACGTGCCACGAGGGGCAAGGGTGCATCTTTATGCACGTTCACAGCCCTGAAGGACTGGAGACATTTCGGGGCTCGGACCGTCCGAATTCGGACCAGTTTAGGTTTGAAGCCCAAGGCTCACCATTAAAGATACGGCCATTGTGCTGCCTCCCTACCGCATCATGCAGCAACAGCACGGGCAGTGTCACCTGAATTTCATGTCGGTCGGGGCGGAAGATTGAAGTCTGCCATGAGCGTTTAGGTCGTCAATTCTCTTTTTGCAGAAGATTCCGTACACGACCGTACAGGCTCTTCCTTCCCCTGGTCGAGGATCGTTATCCTTGACACTTCAGGTATCAGTTCGTCAGGCGGGGACGATAGCGTGGGCCGATAAATCCGATCTCGGATATCCGGCGCGTCGGGCGCGGCATCCAATGCATATCCCTCGGGAGTTCTAGGGGCATCATTCACGGGGCGTCCCTTTTGTTCCGTTTCAACGGATTCTCCGAAAGCGCACGTGATTGTGAATGTGGAGAATGTATAGACATCATGGATTGTCGCTTGAGTCATCGTGATTGCCGTGCCGCAGTCAGGAAATCCATCGCTTTCGAGAACAGAGCGCACATCAAGCAGGATAGGTCATGACAGAGTACGGCGCATATGTCGAACTGGAAGTCCACAAGGATTGTCAGTTCGAGCAATCGCCTTGTCGGCAGGCTCTTTTCGGTTGTGCGTAGCGCCGCGGCCAGTAAGCGTTGAACTGTAACGCGCCGTACCTGAAGTCGACATTCTCTCCGAAGGAACACCTTGAACGAGCGATCACTCGGATTTCAGAATGCTGCGGTTTGCCGTTCTCTTGTGCGATCTGGCCGTCGCCCGGTCAGGCTGTAGCCGAGTTGCTTGGGCCTTGCGGTGCAGAAATTCGGTTTGCCGCGTCCGGCCACGAAGCAGGAAATTCACCAGCCTTTGGCTTGGCAAGAAACACCGTGCAGGCAATCAACTTTTGCAAGAACTCCAATGTTGCAACTATTCGACTTCCCCGTTTTCCTGATCATGTCTCGCTGATTTCGACCTGTTTCGCAGAAAGCCGGACCCCGATAGCTTCCAACACTGCCAGGGTGGTGCGCAGGGTGGGATTACCTTCGGTGCTGAAAGAGCGATAGAGTTGCTCCCGTGAAAGCTTGGTCCGGCGGGCGATTTCCGTCATGCCTCTGGCACGTGCAACCACGCCCATGGCATGGGCAACGTATGCTGGATCATTCGTCTCGAAGGCGGCGGACATGAAGTCGGCAATGGCCTGATCGGATTTCAGGTGGTCTGCCGGGTCAAAAGTTGTGAGTTCTTCGGTCATGGTCATTCTCTCGTTTGGCTGGCGAGGCTCTGCGCGATCCTGACGTCGCTTCGCTGCGTGCTATTGTTTCCGCCACATAGCAGGATGATGATTGTGGACCCTTGCCGCCGGAAATACACCCGATAACCGGGGCCATGATGGATGCGAAGCTCGCTGACGCCCTTGCCCACCGACCTGACATCACCGGCATGGCCAAATGCCAGGCGGTCCGACCTCGCGGTGATCGCCGTAGCGGCACGTTCGTCCCGGAGCTTGGAAAACCACTTCCGGAACGTTTCGGTTTGCCGCAAGGTGATCGTGCAAAGGATGTAGTGTAAAAACTACATATGTTTAAGCCCGGCCGTACCATAAGCCCGGAGGTCCATTGACGGTGTCGCCAAACGGGAGTTGCCATTAGCTTTGGCACGCGAGTGGCGATCTCGCCAGCCACGGGGCCTGGGACATAAACCTCCTGCATACGTGTTTCCGATCCATTGGCGTGGATGTGCAGGTTGAGGATGCATCGAGTCATGGCCGTTCGGACATTTTGGTTCTGTCGGGGCAGGTGTTCTTGCTGGAGTTCAAGATGGCCAAGGGGAATGGTCACACGAACACCGCAAGGGATGCTGCGATCACCCAGATGCGGGAACGGGGCTAAGAGGAGGAATAACGGAACCGCAGAGAGCTTGTCCGCCTGATCGGCGCAGTGTGCAGATGCGAGGCAAGTGTCGCCGAGCATTGCGAATTCCGGCCGCTGGCTGATGGCGACACTTCCCAAGATGGTTTCGGAGGCGATGCGGTGCGGCTCGACCCGGAATCCCGATGCCATGATTTCCTGCACCTGGTTTTCGGTTGTCTCAGGTGTGGAGACCCCGAGACATGCGAAGGTTCTTGCCATTGTCCTGCCTGTCCGTAAATGCTGTCCGCATCACGACCCCTGTCCGCAATGGGTTGAAGCCTGTTTATGGACAGGGTTCTCGGGGGGTGTCCTCTACCGCTCCTTTAAGGACATGGGGGAAGTCGGTCGCGGAGAAGTCCAGCGCGGGCTGTCCTTTTCCGCCTCAGGCCGCCTGATCCGACCCGACGGACCTGGTGGATGCAGGTCTGAATCCGCTGACAGCCAAGCCAACCAACAGCGCAAGATAAGCGTAGCCGGTCAAGGACTGCGCAGCGGCCAGCAACCTGAAATCCGGCTTAGGTAGGAAATCGCCGTAACCAAGCGTGGCGAAGGTCACCAGGCTGAAATAAAGCGCATCCCGGAACGCGGGCGGCCCGTCGGCTTCAACCGGTCCGGCAAGACCGGCAGACTGATACAGGAACGCACAGCAGGTAGCAGTGATGGTGGTCGAAGAAAATAGCACCGCGAGTGCCATGCCACGCGAGAGAACGGCAGTGGAATCCGCGTAAACTGGCACCAAGCCGATCGACGTGATGCCGAGCAACATCACATGAGCAACAATGGCAGCCAAGCTGAATGGGTTGAACATTGGGCACCACGTTGCCGCAGCCACATAAAGGATGGCCAGTGTATGACTTAACCAAAAGATAGAACTTGTTTTTGATCGACACGCCTGAACATTTCATCCTCCGAAACGAATCATTACGGATCGCCGCACAGTTCTTATCGCTGGCGCTGCTGCCTTGGCTGCGCCCGCCATTCTACCGCCACGCCGTTTAGGTGCCCAAACAGCCCTCTTCCAAGGCAAACGGGTTCGGCGCCGTCTGGATCGTTGCATACCGATGGTTCTGTGGGCCATGTTGGCTTTGCTTTCCTTGTGGAAATTGTCCAACAGTCACTCGATCTGCAGCGCTGAAGGGTAACCTGCAGTTTGACAGTAAGGAATGGCTGGCACTTGCCGTGATCGACGACCTGGCGGCATCAAACGGCCCTACCCCAACATAGATCGTGACATCCTCCAGAATGATCGGAGTTCCGATATCGTCATGAAATGCCATTCCAAAATCCCCTACTGAGGAACGTATGCAGAACACTGGCAACGGTTCCGCGTGCCTCATAGGATCTGTGTTGGGTTGGGGGCAGAATCGGCATCAAGCAGCGTATCATTGACGAATTTCCAGGTCGTCGAGGGATATGTCATCGAACGATGCGTGATTCAGGTCATACAGCATGCTGTAGAGACCATAAGCTGCCATCAATTCCTCATGGGTGCCGGTCTCGACGATTTCGCCGTCGCGGAGCACGATGATTCGATCGGCATTACGGATTGTCGCAAGACGATGGGCAATTATGATTGCCGTGCGGCCTTCCAGTAACAGGAGTAGTGCGCGCTGAATTTCCAATTCCGTATAGCTGTCGACATTGGCGGTCGCCTCATCGAGTACCAGGATCGGCGCGTCGGCAACCAGAGCTCGGGCAAAACTCAGCATCTGACGCTGACCCATCGACAGATTGGAGCCACGCTGATCAAGGACGGTGTCATAGCCATGTTCGAGGGCGGAGATGAACGCATGTGCACCCACCGCCCGGGCTGCCTTGATGATCTCATCGCGGGTGGCGTCCGCAGTTGCATATCGGATGTTCTCGAAAATCGTTCCCGAGAACAGGTGCGGTTCTTGTAGCACCAACGCGATATGCCGGCCGAGTGATCGCTGGTCGACATCGCGCACGTCTTGGCCGCCGACCCTGATCTCACCCTCCCAGACGTCATAGAAACGGTGAGCCAGGGAGATAATGCTGGTTTTCCCCGATCCGGTCGGACCGACGAGTGCCACGGTTTCGCCCGGTTCGGCCCTGAAGCTGATGTGTTTCAGAATCGGTTCGTCCGGCTTGTATCCGAAAGTGACATTGCGGAATTCGATGGAACCGTCGTGACCGTCAAGATTGATGGCATCCGGGCGGTTGGCGACGTCAACCGGAACATCAAGCACTTCGAAGATACGCTGACCTGCAGCCATCGCCCGCTGCATGATGCTATACTGGATTGTCAGTGATCGGATCGGGTCAAAAAAGCGCTGAACGTAGAACAGGAAGGCGACCATGACGCCGACATCCAGCGCACGATCAAGTACGAGCCCGCCGCCGAAGACGACAATGACGGCCATCGCGAGGCCGGTCAGGCCGTCAACAATTGGAATCAGAACATTGGTGAATTGCGCTGCCCTGCATTGCGCACGCAGGCTTTCCAGCGCCTTCGTCTGGAACAGTTCGTAATTTACGTCTTCTCGGCCGAGTTCCTGTACAGCGCGGATACCATGCACACCTTCCGCAAGAGCCGCGTTGGTCGCGCTGCTGGTTTCACGCGAATAAAGGAAGGCTTTCCGTGCGCGAGGAAGCCAGACTATTCGCACGCCGAACAGGACCGGCACGACGAGCAGGGTCAGGCCGCCAAGACGTGGATCAAGAGCCAACAGGACAATGATGATACCGGCGAGCAGCACAAAGTCGCCGATGGCAAATATCGAGGATTCCAGGAATTCTTGCAATGCCTGCACATCGCCCTGCAAGCGCGACATCAAGCGGCCGATCTCGGTCTTGTCCATGAAGGACATCGAGACAATCTGCAGATGGGCAAACATGGCCCGGCGCAGATCGAACATGAGGTGGCTGGCAACCTGGCCGACGATCAGTTCCTGGAGATGATTGGCGATGTAATTGACTGTGACGATGCCGAAAAACGCGATCACGGCGGCATGCAGCAGTGACTGGCCTTCCGGGCCTAATACGAGCGCATCGTCGATCGCGGTTCGGATGACCAGCGGGATCGCCAATTGAGTGAATGTAAAGATCAGAACGCCGGCTACGGCAATGGCGATGCGGCGCTTATACGGCTTCAGATAGGTCGCGATGCGGCCGACGACCCAACGGTCGAAGGCCTGCCCGAACAGTTCCTCGTCCTGCGAGATCTGGGATCCGACGACTGCCAGTGGCCCGGACCGCCTCGTGTCTGGCCCCGGGCTGGGCGGTATTCCTTGCGCGACGCTCACCGCGATGCCTCCTCGCGTCCGGGCAGACTCTGTAACCGGTGGAGTTCGGCGTAGCGCCCGTTCAACGCCAGCAATTCTTCCTGTGTGCCGCGTTCAACGATGCGGCCTTGTTCGAGGAATAGGATTTCGTGAGCATGTCTAAGCGAGCTGAGTCGATGAGCAATGACTATGACGGCGCGATGCCTGGCGAATTCCTGCAAACCGATATGGATGAGCGCCTCTGTCGCTGCGTCAACGGCAGCAGTCGAATCATCAAAAACCAGGATGGCGCTATCGGGCAGGATGCCACGGGCGATTGACATGCGCTGACGCTGGCCGCCGGACAGAGACAGCCCGCGTTCCCCGACTAAAGTGGCGTAATCGGTGGGCAAACTCGTGATGTAGCTGTGCAACTGGGCCATTGTGGCCGAACGTTCGATGTTCGGCTGGCTGGCCCAGGGATCACCATATGCGACATTGTGCCCGATGCTGGCCGTGAAGAGAAACGCTTCCTGCTGAATAATACTGACCTTTTGTCGCAACGAGGCGAGCGTGACATCTCGGATGTCCTGTCCGTCGATGGTAATGCGCCCGCTTCCCACTTCGTAGAAACGGCCGATCAGTTGTGCGATCGTGCTCTTTCCGCTCCCGGGCGGACCGACAATTCCGATGGTTCGACCTGGACCGGCCTGGAAATCGATTCCTGACAATGTACGCGAGTCACTCGCCTGCGCCGGGTAGCTGAAATCGACATTTTCGAAGCGGAGGACGCCATCACTCATGACGAGATCGCCGGCGTCAGGGCCATCCATAATCGACGGGATCAGATCCAGAACATTGAACAGGCGGGCACCGCAGGTCGATGCGCGCGCAAACGAATTCGACATCCAGCCAATTTGCCGAATCGGCATCTGCAGGATTGTCATGAAGGCCAGGAATTCGGTGAGTTGGCCAAGTGTGATCTCGCCATCAAGCGTCTTCTGGCCACCGATCCACAAGACCAGCCCCATGGCCAGAAAGAACACATAGGTCATCTGCGCCGTATTCCGGACGAAAAGGGCAATCCGTTCGTGCGAAATCTTCAGTGCCCTTCGCGAAATCCGGTCAAAGCGCGAGAGTTCATAAGGTTGGGCTGCGAAGGCCCGCACGACCCGCAGACCACCAAGATTCTCTTCCATGGCCTTGGTCAGCACAGACAGTTCAGCCTGTAATCGTAGCCAGGTATCGCGCAGCTTGATCCGTGCAATTGAGGCTGACACGCCCACAAAGGGGACGAATCCCAGGGCCAGGATGCAAAGTACGGAGTCGACGCGGAACAGAATGACGAAACCGCCGCCGATGAGGATCGCAAGCAGAAAAGCACGCAGGATGCCGGTGCTGACGAACCTACGTACACCTTCGATATCGAGCATGCCACGGGTCATCAGATCGCCACTATGAACCTGGTCGTGCCAGCCAATGCTCAGTTTCTGCAGTTTTCGGTAGTAGGCGAGGCGAAGATCATGTGCGATGAGATGGCCGATGGCCTCGCCCTGGTAGTTTTGAATCATCGTAAACAGGCCGCGCATCAGGCTAATCGCAACCAGAATGAGAGCGGTGTTCAACAGCGCGTCCTGGGCCTGTTCCCAACCAGCGCCCGAGGCGGCGTCGCGCAGCAAACCGTAGGCCTGGTCGACGGACTTGCCGATGAACTGCGGCACTAACAGCTGGAAGCAGGCTGCGAGGATTGTCGCACCGACTCCGAGTGCCATCCGGCCGGGATGCCGCATTGCCAGCAGCGTGACCCGCCAGAGAACACGTGAATCAAGTTTCGAGAGAGGGTCAGCCGAACCCGCGATTGCGTCGGAATCAAGCTGAGTGGAACTGGAGGAGGCTTTGGACGTGTTCATGGTCTGAGGATGGATAACAACACTCTCTGGCCCCATCGTGTAGTTTGTTCGTAGAACCACGTTAAGGGGGAACATCGCGCGAACTCCCGGCCTTTAGGCTCAGGCGGTCCATTTTCTCCTCAAGCTGAGGTACAAAGGCCGCGCGATTTTGCGCTCAGCCGCACCGGAATGCCAGTCAAAGTTGCCCGTCAAGATGATTTGCTCCGGCGATCACCGGACCTGGACCGTCGATCGCGCCGCCTCGGCCGGGCACGCCGTTCGAGGTCTCGGTAAAGATCAAAGTCGATTCTATGCCATCGGCTTATCCTTCGCGAGAAGTCGCGTCGACCTTTTCCTGTATTACCCTCCATTTCGGTTGCCTGCCCGGCGGCAACGAGGGAGCCTCCTTCCTCTATCATTCCAGGCGATCGCCCACGGGGCGCTCTCCGCCGCCGCCGTGACGGGACTGTCGCGGAGCAAGCCGGTATCCTGAAGGCCAGCCGGCACCCCCGGGGAATCATGCGAGCCTTCTCGGGAGCGGTGCTCTACAAGAAGAGCGGCGCGGACTCGTGCGGAAATCGGTCCGGCCCCTTCGGCGCAGGGGACCGGCGCTAACGGCGGCGAACACGAGCACTCGAACGGAAGGAGCGGCCATGGCCGAGGGAACGCGGGGCTCGATCTGGACAGGAGGGCGCAGGTCCGCTTTCGGATGGGCGCTCTACGACTGGGCCAACTCGCCCTTTACCACCGTGGTTACGACCTTCATCTTCGCCGCATATTTCGCGGAGGCGGTCGCGACGGACAGGGCTACCGGTGCCTCGCAATGGGCGTTCATGCAGGGCACCGCCGCCTTCGCCATGGCGATCCTGAGCCCGGTCCTGGGGGCGATTGCCGACCGGGGCAGGGGCCGCAAGCCGTGGATCGTCTTTTGGACGCTGGTGATGGTCGCCGCGTCCGCTGCCCTGTGGTGGGGCACGCCGGGCGCCGGCTCGACGGCGCTGGTGCTCACCGCCGCCTTCGTCGGTGTCGTCGCGTTCGAGATGGGGATCGTCTTCTACAACGCGATGCTGCCAGGGCTGGCACCGCCAAGCCATATGGGCCGGCTGTCTGGCTGGTCCTGGGGACTCGGCTATGTCGGCGGGCTGGCCTGCCTGTTGCTGCTGCTGTTCGTGTTCGTCCAGCCCGAGGTCGCGCCCTTCGGGCTCGACAGGGAGGCGGCGGAGCATGTCCGGATTTCCGGGCCGGTGGTCGCCCTGTGGGCGCTGGTGTTCAGCCTGCCGCTGTTTTTCCTCACTGCAGATGCGCCCGGCGCGGGACTGCCCCTGGGCCGGTCCGTGTGCGCGGGTTTGCGCGCGCTGCGCGACACCCTGGTCAACGTGCGAAAGCACCGGAACATTGCACGCTTCCTGATCGCCCGCATCTTCTACATCGACGGGCTGAATACGATCTTCGCCGTGGGCGCGATCTACGCGGGCGCGGTGTTCGGCATGAGCATCGAGGAAGTCCTCATGTTCGGCATCCTGATCAACGTCACCGCCGGCATCGGCGCCTTCGCCTTCGCGTGGGCGGACGACCGGCTGGGCCCGAAGCTCACCGTGCTGATCGGGGTTGCCGGCGTGACGGCGTGCGGAGTCCCGCTGCTGCTGATCGGCGACAAGAACTGGTTTTTTATCCTCGGCGGAATCATGGGCGTGTTCTTTGGGCCGGCGCAGGCGGCGAGCCGGTCACTGATGGGCCGGCTCGCGCCAAAAGGGCAGGAGGCCGAGATGTTCGGGCTCTACGCCTTCGCGGCCCGGAGCACGGCGTTCCTCGGCCCCTGGCTCTACGGCGTGGTGGTGCTGGTCGCCGGCCATCGTTGGGCTATGGCGACGGTGATTCCCTTCCTGATCGTCGGAGCCCTGATCCTGCTGACGGTCGACGACATGCCCTCCGACGCGGACAGCGCGGGCTGAGGCGTCGGGGGACGGCCGCCGTCGCGCCGGCTGCCGGTGTGGACGAGCTTGCGATAACGGGTCACTCCCGAAACCCTTGGGGGGAGGCGGTCATACCATTCTGGCCCGGCCACCGACGGGAACGAAACTTGCGGCTGTCGCCTGTTCGGCAACCTCACACGCCTCAAAATTTCATGACATCTGTACTACGACCGACTCGGTGACCCCGCGTAAGTCAGTGGCGTAAGGAGAGCGAAGACCTCCGCCTGAGATGAAATCCCGCATCGCTCGTAGAGTTGTTTTCGAAATACCCGAACCGTTTGCCAGCTTATGCCCAGTTCGCGCCCGATTGATTTTGAGGAATGGCCACGCAGGAGCAGCACTGCAACCTGAGCTTGTCTCGGCGTGATCTTGATCCCGTGGGTTTCCTCGAGCCGTGAGATCAGGCTGGCATCAATGCGGGACGACACTTCCCGCGGAGCGATAGGAGAAATTGCGAAATGCCGTTCCAGGAAAGCCGCGACAGTCGGTGCGATCCTTGAGGCGTTCTCCCGATCGATTTTCCTGAATGTCTTTTTCGACGTTTCGTCCCTTCCAATGCAGACGTTGATCGTCCACCCATTGGTCACATAGGCGAAAAAGGCGATCTCATCTATCAAAGTCGTCTTCCGATAATATTCCAGATAGTAACTCGTTGTCCTGAACTTGTCCGGGGCAAGGTCCAGCAACCTGTACGCCCCGACGGGGATCTTGCCGAGATGCGCAGTATAGAAAGGATCGAGCAAGTAGAGCGAGCTCACATAGCGGCTGTCCATCTCTGCGTAAACGTGCTTTGACTGACTGCTTCGATACAGCACTGTTGGCTGCTGCTCGTCGAAATAGGCGATATTCAGATAGTTGTCGAAGTCGATTTCCAGCCGCAACAGTCGCTCCAATGCCGCATCGAATCCGGAGGTGCCGATCGCACGGATGACGCTTGCCAATTCCACGTAGGCACTTGTCATTTTACTGCTGCTTCCCAATCATCCGTCACTGGAAATCGGTGACGACGCAAACACCGTCAAGGGCATGGATCGACTCCTCGGCTGGATCAACCTGTACTTTGCCCGCCTTGCCGTGAACCGGATCAACACGATCCCAAAACCACCTCGTGACTGATTGCGATCCCTTCTGGCATACCTCATCAGGGTTATATACCCCATTATCCGGGTATTGTTATAAAAAATCTCATAATTGGCGGTATTCATGACGCTTCGGGGGGACGATGTCGAACCAAGCTGCAAACCAACGTGCTGCCATTGGCATCGACAAGGTCCGCAAGGTCTACGGGCATCCCGTTAGCGGATTCGTTGCCTTGAAAGAGGTGGATCTGACGATCTACGACAATGAGTTCTTCACGCTGCTCGGACCCTCGGGTTGCGGCAAGACGACTCTATTGAGGATGATCGCGGGGTTCGAGGACGTGACCGCAGGGACGATCCGCCTGTTCGGGGACGAGATCGTCGGCTTGCCGCCAAACGAGCGTCCAATCAACACGGTATTTCAGCACTACGCGCTGTTTCCACACATGACCGTGCTCGAGAACGTCGTTTTCGGCCTGAAGATGAAGAAAGTGGCGGCGGCCGATGCGCGGGCGCGGGCGCGCGAAATGATCGGATTGGTGCAACTTCAGGAATTCAGTGACCGCAGGCCCCGCGAATTGTCGGGAGGCCAGCAGCAGCGGGTAGCCGTGGCGCGCGCTCTGGCGCCGCATCCAAAGGTCTTGCTCCTGGACGAGCCGCTGTCTGCGCTCGATCTCAAACTCCGGCAGTCGATGCGGGTTGAGTTGAAACGCATCCAGAGGGACGCCGGAATCACGTTCATCTTCGTCACGCACGATCAGGAGGAGGCTCTGGCCATGTCTGACCGTATCGCAGTGATCTCGGACGGAGAAATCCAGCAGGTAGCTTCACCCTGGGAACTCTACGAGCAGCCGCGGAATCGATTCGTCGCCAAGTTCATAGGCGATGTCAACGTGATGGACATCGAGATTGACGAGGTGATGGGAAGTGGGTTGGTTCGGGTACGGACGAAATCTGGCGACCTGATTGAGGCTGTTTCGGTCACCGGTGAACGCCAGTGTGGTTCGGGGCATGTCGCGATCCGGCCAGAACGGTTGAACGTGACGCGGGAAGGCGGCAACGACAGCTTGACCGGCCGGGTTCGTGAACTGATCTACTTGGGCACAGACACGCTGCTCATCGTCGAAGTCGACGGTGCAGGCGAACTGATTGCCCGGGTGCAAAATGCCCATCGGACCCGCTTTGATGTCTCGCCGGGCGAAATCATTCACCTGAGACCCGACCCCGGGACAGCACGGCTTCTGGCGGACTAGAGGCCGCGTACGATGGCGAGTGGACTAGACTTCCAAACCACCGTTTCGGCAAAAGCCCGCAACACGATTTCCGGCAGGCAGTTCTTGCAGCTCTTTCCGGTGATCGCAGTCATCGGTTTCTTTTTGATCGGTCCGCTGACCTTTATCGTGGTCTACTCTTTTCTCACCCCGGGAACCTACGGCGGGGTCGAGTGGCAGTTTTCGACGGAATCCTATCTCCAGTTCCTGTTCGAACGCGACCTGATCACCGACGAGTTGGCATTTGAGGACGCATATTTGCTGGTTTTCGTGCGCTCGCTGGGTTTGGCGGCGGTCGCCACAATCTCCTGCCTGCTGATCGGATTTCCCACGGCCTACTTTATCGCAACACGCCCGGAACGCACCCGCAATATGTGGGTGTTGCTGATCACCGTACCCTATTGGGTAAACCTGCTGATCCGCACGGTGTCGATGCTCTTCATCCTGCGCGACGAAGGTCCGATCAACGCTGCCCTGGTCGGCACCGGGATCATCAGTGAGCCAATTCACATTGCCTATACCAATTACGCGATCGGTATCGGGCTGATTTACAGCTACCTGCCGTTCATGGTGCTTCCGATCTACGCGGCGCTGGAACGATTCGACTTCCGGCTGATGGAGGCAGCTTACGACCTCTATGCGAACCGTTGGACCATTCTGCGCCAGGTAATCCTCCCGGTCGTCAAGCCTGGGCTGATCGCCGGGTCGCTTCTGGTTTTCATCCCTTGCCTCGGTGCCTTTATCGCGCCCGATATCCTGGGCGGTGGCAAAAAACTGATGATCGGCAACCTCATTGCCATGCAGTTCCAGGCCTCGCGAAACTGGCCGTTCGGCTCGGCAACCGCGGTGATCCTGCTCACGCTCGTACTGATTGCCCTGATGTTCGCCGTCCGCCAGCCCAAGCCCGTGAAGGCAGTTTAATGATGGCTGGCCAAGCGTCCAAACTCAGGAAATTCCCCGGTTTTCTGACCGTAACCATCGGGTGCCTTGTTCTTTTGTACGCACCGATGATCGTGATTTCGGTCTATTCCTTCAATGCTACCCGCTCGATTACAAATTGGGGCGGTTTTTCGCTCGATTGGTACGTCAAGGTTTTCGCCAATCCCGAGATCCAGAAGGCAACCATCAATTCATTGATCATTGCCGTGTCGGCCTCGGCGTTGGCCACAATTCTTGCACTAATGGCGGCGATTGCCATGGCCCGCGGCCGCGCATTTCGCGGCCAGGGGACGGCTTACGCCCTGATCAACCTGCCTCTCCTGGTGCCCGAGATCATCTCGGCCGTGGGCAGCCTCATTTTCTTTCTGGCGATCGGCATCAGCCTGGGCCTCATGTCCGTGATGATCGCCCATACGGTCTTCTGCATACCGTTTGCCTATCTGCCCATCAGTGCTCGACTGCAGGGGATCGAGGACTACTACGAACAAGCGGCGCGCGACCTTTATGCCAACGCCTGGCAGAGTTTCCGGTATGTCCTCGTGCCGATGATGATGCCGGGTATCGTGTCGGGATACATGCTGGCCTTCATCATCTCGCTCGATGACTTCATCATCACCAACATGGTGGCAGGTCCCGGCGCCACAACGCTTCCCTTGGCAATCTACGGCATGGTCCGGATTGGCTTCACCCCGGAAATCAACGCGATTTCCACCCTCATGCTGTTGGCGTCACTGGTTTTCGTGACGCTGTCCTATCTCATCAGCCGATCCAGGAAAAACTGAAACCAAACAGGAGAAATATCATGACAATCAAAAACATGCTGACACGCGCCGTAGTGGCGGTGGGCCTGGTTTTACTGACCGGTTCGGCTACCGCCGGAGGCCAGCTTCGCATCTACAACTGGTTCGATTACATGCCGCAGTCGCTTCTGGACAAGTTTGCCGAGGAGTATGATGTCGATGTGTCGATGGACACCTACGATTCGAACGAGACCCTTTTGGCCAAGCTGAAATCCGGAGTAACCGGCTTCGACGTGGCCGTGCCAGGTGACTACATGGTTGCAATCATGATCCAGGAGGGACTCCTGGAACGTGTCGAACCCAACCAAATGTCCAATTTCGGTAATGTCGATCCGGCCTGGGTCGACGTCTACTTCGACGAGGGACGCCACTACTCGATCCCTTACCAGTGGGGGACGACCTCTTTCATGGTCAATACCGAGGACTATTCCGGTGACATCGACACACTTGAACTCATCTTCGATCCACCGGCGGAACTCAGCGGTCGAATCAACATGTTCCGGGACATCAATGACGTGCTGAACATGGGACTGCGGTACTTGGGCTTCGATCGGTGCAACTCCAACCCGGAAGAACTCAAGGCTCTGAGCGAACTGATGAACAATGCCAAGGAACATTGGCTCAGCTTCAATTCTGACGGGGCCAAAGAGGCGCTGGTATCGGGTGACGCCTCGGCCGGCATGATCTGGAACGGTATGGGAATGCGTGCCCGCACCGAACGCGGTACGTTGAAGTATGCCTATCCGCGCGAGGGTTTCACCGGCTGGATGGATAACCTGGTCGTGTTGAAGGGCGCTCCGAATCTCGAGAACGCCAAACTGTTCATGGACTTCATGATGCGGACTGAGAGTGCGGCTGAGCTGTCCAACTTCGCCCGTTACGCATCGGGAATCCTGGGCACCGAACTCTACCTTGATCAGGAACTGATGGATGCCTATGAAATCAACATCCCGGAAGGCACGCCGGATCCGGAATTCGTGCCGCCTTGCGACCCGCAAGTCGTGCGAATTTACGACCGGATCTGGACCGACCTTCTGAAGTAATCTTCCACATCTCTGGCCCCGGCTTTGCCGGGGCTCTTTCTTCGACTGGAAAAGCAAGCTACCGGGGCAATCCTCGATAGCGATAGTGGTCGACGTCTTGGGCAGCCTTGATTTGCATCTTCTGAGTTTTCCCGCGTCCGAACTTACGGCCGGGTTCAGGAGCCGGCGCTTCTCGATCGAAGAGGTGGTTCGCGCCGCGTTGACACGAATTGATCATATCCAGGGCCGGTTCAACGCCTTTACCGAGATTTATGCCGAGCAAGGCCTGGATGCCGCGCGCCGCGCTGATCTGGCTCTTGAAAACGGCAGGGCGGCAGGGCCTCTGCACGGAGTCCCGGTGTCGATCAAGGACTTCACGCCGACGAAAGGACAATTGACAACCCGCGGGTCAAAAGCCTTCGCAGGTCATTGTGGCACTTATGACGCAGTCATTGTTCAACGCCTCAAAGCGGCGGGCGCCATCGTCGTGGCCAAGACGACGACACCCGAGTTTGCCTATTCCAGTTTTACCGAAAGTCCACTCTGGGGGGTCACACGCAACCCATGGAATCCCGCGCACACGCCGGGCGGATCGTCCGGAGGCGCCGCCGTGTCGGTCGTAACCGGTACAGTTCCGCTTGCTGAAGGGACAGACATGGGCGGGTCGGTGCGCATCCCGGCGGCCTTGTCGGGCTGCGTCGGCATGAAACCCAGCAAGGGCCGTATACCCATGGAAATCACCGAAACGGTTTTCGACCATATCTCGCATTTCGGCCCTCTGGCCCGTACCGTAGAGGACATCGCATTGTTTCTGAGGGTCACCGGGGGCGCCGACGAGCGAGACATCCAGAGCCAACTCAGCCCGTCGCCTGTCCCCGTGCCGTTGTGTGCGGACGCAAGGGGGTTGCGGATCGCCGCGAGTCCCGATCTGGGCTTCTACGAAGTTGACCCCGTCGTTATCCGCAACCTGGAAAGGAGCGTCGCGGCACTCCGGGACGCTGGTGCCAAGGTCGACTGGATTGATCTCGATTGGCCTGCGAGCTATGCCACCGACTGGTTCGACTACTGGTGCGTATTTCTTGCCGCGCAATATGGGCACCTGCTGGATGATGACCGCGACCTGCTGGACCCCGACCTGGCCTCGACCCTTGAACATGGATTCGGCCTGAACGCCGTGACAATCGAACGTGGCGCGATTGGCCGAACCCGGCAATGGCGCGACATGGCGCGCATGTTTGGCACCTACGATGCCCTGATCTGTCCAACAACGGCGAAGCCGGCACCTTTGACCACGGCAAAATCCCCAGGTTTTGAAATTCCCGACGAGAATGGCCGCTTGGATGGCCTGGATATGACCGCCGTGTTCAACAATGTCGCCGTCTGCCCTGCGATTGCCGTACCGAACTGGTCGCTGGAAGACGATTTGCCCACGTCAGTGCAAGTCGTCGGACGGCGGTTCGACGATCCGACTGTGCTGCGCGTCGCCGCCTGTCTCGAAAACCAGATGCCCTGGCCGCAATGGCAAGCTTCGGCAGGACCTTCTCCGCTAACGCAGGAATGAACCGCCAGTCGCGCGGTTATGCGGCTTCTTTTGCTCAATCTTTGCGCTGCGCAGGTCGAGCATGTTGGCGCAGCATTCCCGCAGGCGGGCGAGATATCTGCCGAGCAGTTTCATGGGGCGGGAGGAATCACGGAATTGCCGCGAGGTGAATCCCTGTGAGGCGGAATTCCGGAGAAAATCGTTGAAAATCAACGAGTGTTGCATTTTCGAATCACTTCCGGCCCCCCGGGAGGACTGGCACGACGCAACGGAAAATAATTTGCGGCATGAAATAAAAGAACGCGATTACAACACTTTACATGTCAAAAAATCCAAATCGAGAACTGCTGGTGCGGCTTGACTCGGTGATCATCGACATCACCGGAGTGACGGGACAGAGGATCTTGCGGGCGATCATTGATGGCGAGCGTGATCCGTACCGCCTTGCGGAACTTCGGGACGGGCAGATCACAAGGCCAGTAAGCGACTCACCCCTTTTTGTGAGCAGTCTGTGCGTAGTGGATATTGATTAAGACGCTGATCACGACATCGGTCTCTGCGGAGACCTTGCCATCCTTTCGCGGCTCGGCGATGTGGGCCTTGGCACCAGACAAGCGCAGATGCTTGACCTGAAAGCCGTGAAGCAGGGCGACCAACTGCCTGAGATCTGGATACCCATCCCGTCCAAATGCGCCGCCATATGTACGGTGACGCCGGCGTCAATCGTGAGCGTCGTGTTCGGCGATGCCGGCAAGCTCTACCGGTGGGCGGTCGGGGAAGCGGGCGATCAGCGATAGACTGCTGCCCATCGCCTCCACCGTCCTGCGCAGCGTGGACAGCAAGAAATCGCTCCGTTGCTCCAGCCGGGAGATGGCGTCTTGGCGGATGCCGAGTTCGTGCGCGACTCTCGCTTGGGTCAACGCGCGAGCCTTGCGCAACTCGCGTAGCGTCATCTCCTCCGTAATCAGGTCTGCGGCCATTTCCTCCACCTTGCGCCGCTCAGTGGGGTCGAGCCTCACGATCATGTCTTCCACATCCAGCACCATAACGATTCTCCTTCTCTATTCGTCGGCGAGCCGGGCAATGTGTCGGTCCAACCGCTCGTCGGCCTTGCGGATCAATTCGCGATAGAGTCGCCACTCGCTACCACCCGACTTAGGCCGTGACTTCGGACTGTCGCGGAATACGGTGCAAAAGGTTATCCACGGCGGGTCGACGAAAAACCGTTGCGATTGCGGAGGGATGAATTCAGATGGCCGTTACATTGCGTCATCCCTGAAGTGTGTTCGGCGACTCGGTGTTCGGTGCAACCAATTCCTTGACTTCGCGCAGGTAGCTGTCCCTTGTGTCCAGGAGACTTGTTTCGAAGGCCCTTATCAGAGCGCTTGCGGGCTGAAACTTGGAACGCAGCAAGGTGCTCATGAATGGCAAATCTTCGGTAAACCTCCTGAAGACTACTGGTCTGTGCTTGAAGCTGAGCGCTGAGAACGGGTTGATCACGCTAATTCCGACACCTTGGGCAACCGCTTCCGCTGCCATAATGGAGTTGTGTACCTCGATGACGGTGATTGGAGTGACTTCCAGCGTCTCAAGGATCCGGTTCAAGCGTTGCGCATATGGGTCGTTATGGCCCAACGCCACAAATTTTTGTTGATGCAGGTCCTGAGGCGATATTTCCGATTTCTCGATCAGGGGATGGTCTGCAGGCAACACGCAGATTTCCGGCGCATCGGTGAACAGTTGATGCTCCGTGCCCTCTGGCTCGACAGCGTAAGCCGCGAGCCCGATATCGCATTGTTGGGAGGCCACAAGTTCAGAAATCGTTGGAGTCTGTCGTGTGGAAACCACTGTTTGAACACCGGGCCTGTCCGTGTTGAATGCAGTAACCGCAGATACCAATAAGCCCTGTGAGTAGGCCGGAGCGCAGGCAATGTGGATTCTTCCTTGCCGCAGGTTTCGGATTTCTTCGGCGGCGCGACCAATACGTCGGATGCTGCGGAATGATTTGTCTACTTCCTCATACAGCAAATAGGCCTCCCGGGTTGGCACAACACGGTTTCCGGAGCGATTGAAAAGCGACATCTTTACCGCATCTTCCAATTGCTTTAGCGACCGGCTTACAGCTGGCTGTGATGTATTTAAAATCTCGGCTGCCCCGGTAACTGTGCCCACGGCCATCGTTGCATGAAAGCACTCCAGGAGCCTCGAATTCAGCTGCAACCGCGGCCTCCTTTTTCATGGATGGTAGAATAGCTACAGCATCGCATATCAAAAGTGAATACTGGTCGTTCGAAGTTATATTTTTCTTTCGGCTGAGTCCGTGGTCGAACCTTACTTGACCCACGAACGGGAAAGACCTGCAGACGTTGAGGGCGGGCACGGAGAGCGACTTGGCCCGGCCTCCTTGACAGACGTTAAGGGGGCACATGACCATGTATGATTTTTACTCAGACGCCAAGGCCAAGCCTACGATGGAGATGCGCAAGGTCGTTTTGGATTGCGTTGTCGGCGACGAGCAGAAAGATGAGGATCCGACCACCTCGAAACTGTGCTCCCGTGTGGCCGGGTTGTTGGGCAAGGAAGCCGCCGTGTTTCTGCCTTCCGGTACCATGTGCAACGAGATTGCCATCAAGGTTCATACAAGTCCCGGCGATGAAATTATCTGCGAGCAGTCCTGCCATCTCATCAATTTCGAAACCGGCGGACCATCGGCGATAAGCGGAGTGATGATCCGCGCTCTCCGCGGCGAAAACGGTATCTTTACCGCAAACCAGGTGCGCGAATCGATCCGTCCCAACTCCAGATACATGCCCAGAAGCACGCTGCTCAGCGCCGAACAGACCGCCAACATGGGCGGCGGCGCGATTTGGCCGCTTGAACAGCTCGATGAAGTGGCCAGTGTCGCCAAAGAGGCGGGCCTCGCAACCCATCTGGATGGCGCAAGACTGCTGAACGCCGCCATCAAGACAGGCATTTCAGCGGTCCGCTACTCAAGAAACTACGACTCGGTGTGGATCGATTTCACAAAGGGGCTCGGAGCTCCGATTGGCGCCGTCTTGGCCGGGTCGCGTGAATTCATTTTTGAGGCTTGGCGCCTGAAACAGCGCCTAGGTGGCGCGATGCGCCAGTCGGGTATCGTAGCATCCATGTGCCTTTATGCGCTTGACCATCATGTTGCGCGCTTGGCGGACGACCATGAACTTGCCGCGTCGCTTGGACGCGACATTGCCAAGCTTCCCAAAGTCAAGCAAGTGCTGCCAGTTGAGACAAATATCGTGATCTTCGATCTGACGGACGACGCTCCAACGGCTGCAGACATGGTCGATTGCCTAAAGGCAGAAGGCATTCTGGTGGGTGCATTCGGGACCCGCCGTATCCGCGTGGTCACCCATATCGACGTCAATCCGGAAGCCGGCGATGCGTTAATGCGGGGTCTGACGAAGTTTCTGTGCGCGCCCCAGAAGGAGGTAG
>OZ219909.1:0-170994 GCA_964291635.2 Paracoccaceae bacterium
GTGATGGACGACGCGCAAAAGTCGACGCTCCTGCGAAACATCGTCTCGGGGCTGCCAGGCGCGGCAGAACGTTTAACCCTGGACGACGTGCGACAACACCTGGCGGAGTATGATGGAATCTCTGCGGGGCGCCTGCGCGGTAACTTCCTGGCCTTCCTGGAGCAGGTCACGCCGCTGTCCGAGGAACTGGGCCTTCGTATGTGCTGCCACCCCGATGATCCCCCGATCGGCCTGTTGGGCCTGCCGAGAGTGATGTCGACAGAGGCCGACTACTCGGCGATGATGCAGGCAGTCGATTTGCCGGCCAACGGCATCACGCTCTGCTCCGGTTCTCTGGGCGCCCGACCTGACAACGACTTGCCGGGGATGATGGAGCGGCTTGGTGATCGGGTTCACTTCCTGCATTTGCGCAATGTCCACCGGGAGACCCCGGAAATCCGCGGTTCCTTCTACGAGGCCGAGCATCTGGGTGGTCACACGGACATGGTGGCGCTGGTTGGCGCGGTGTTGGCGGAAGAGGCGCGGCGCTGCCAGGCGGGCCGGAGGGATACGTCGATTCCGTTCCGCCCGGATCACGGCCAGGACATCCTTGACGATCTCGGGAGAGGGGCACAGCCGGGCTATCCCACGATCGGGCGGCTCAAGGGACTGGCGGAACTGCGCGGAATCATTGCCGCCCTGACACATACCTGCGCGGCATGAGCATCCGTCGGCTTACCAGCCCTGAGGATGTGGCAGCCGGCGTCGCAAAACCCGGCTACATTCCCGCGCGGCACGGCGTCGGCATCGTGCATCTTGGCGTCGGCGCGTTCCACAGGGCGCATCAGGCAGTCTATACGGATGCGGCAATCGCGGCCGAGGGAGGGGACTGGCGGATCGTCGGCGTCAACCTGAGGGGAACCGATTCCGCCGACGCGTTAAACCCCCAGGACGGGCTGTATTCTCTGGTCGTGCGGGGCGAAGAGGGTGTAAGCGCGCGATTGATCGGCAGTTTGGCCCGTGTCATCGCCGCAATACGTAACCCGGCGGCGGCGCTCGACGCCCTCTGTGATCCGGTTATCCGCATCGTCAGCCTGACCGTCACCGAAAAGGCCTACGGGATCGATCCGATCTCCGGCGCGATCGACCCCGCACACCCCGCGATCGCGGCCGACCTGCAAGCCCCCCGGACACCCGCCGGCGTGCTTGGACTGATCGTTGAAAGCCTCCGGCGGCGCAGGGGCAAGGGAGTCGAACCGTTCACGGTGCTTTGCTGCGACAACCTGCCCCAGAACGGACCTCTGGTGCGATCCGGCGTGCTGGATTTCGCCCGGCGTGCCGCCCCCGAGTTTGCCGACTGGATCGCAGGAAACGTCGCCTTTCCGGCCACCATGGTCGACCGCATCACCCCGGCACCGACCGAGAGAACCCTCGATGATGCCAGACGCCTGACAGGCGTTGAGGACCTTGCGGCCGTCGAGACCGAACCCTTTGGCCAATGGGTGATCGAGGACACCTTCCTCACCGGACGCCCGGCCTGGGAAGCAGGCGGAGCGCTCTTCGTCGCCGACGTTGCGCCGTATGAGCAAATGAAGTTGCGAATGCTGAACGGCGCCCACTCGATGCTTGCCTACGTGGGGTTCCTGGGCGGCCATGCCCTGGTCCGAGACGTGATGGCAGACAGGTCGCACGCTCGCCTGGTTGCGAGGCACATCTCGGCTGCCGCCGCCACGCTGGCCCCGCTTGAAGGTATCGATTTCGCTCGATACGGTGCTGAACTGGAGAAGCGTTTTCGCAACCCCTTTATCGCCCACGAGACCTATCAGATCGCCATGGATGGCACGCAAAAGTTGCCCCAGAGATTGCTGCAACCAGCGGAGACGGCACTTCGAATGGGCCAGGACCTGCGACCGTTTGCCTTCGCCATGGCTGCCTGGATGCGTTATTGCTGCGGGACAACTGACAAGGGTGATGCCTATGCACTGCGCGACCCGCGCGAAGCAGAGATCAGGTCCACACTGGACGGCGCCCACCAGGCTGTCGACATCTCCGACCGGCTGCACGCCCTGCCGAATCTGTTCGATCCCGCGCTATCGAGGAATCCGCGTTGGCGGAATGAGGTCTCCACTGCTCTTGATGCCATGCTGAGGCTCGGAGTACCGGCCGCCGCGCGGGCCGAGGTTGCCGCCTGACAGCCCGTTCCCACTTTCCAAGGCACGACAGAACGATTTTTTGCTCCTGGAAAACGGCACCACGCGGATGCCTTTTGTCATCCTGGGCGCATCTCGGTACCTGAACTCCATTCCCCACAAACAACCCTGTGCTTGCCACGCCAGATTCGGCAGTTTGCCGGACAATGGGAAACGGTGGTCAGGCGCGATGCATTGATCTCGGACTTTCGTCCATCTGGGCGGCCAGAAGATGTGCGAGGCGTTCCATCATCGTCGATTTGACCGCGGAAGAGCCGGGATCGTTCCAGAGATTCCGGACATGACACGGATCTGCATCATTATCGAAAAGTTCGCCCCAGTCCTGGTCAACATAGAGCGTCAATGAATGATCCCCGGTGCGTACGGTTCGGACCCTGGCCGCGGTCGGGAATCCCATTCGCGCCATAAGGTCATTGAATTCGATCAACAGTTCGTCACGGGGATCACCGATGAGCCATGAGTGCCCCTGCATCCCGTGGTATGGCTTGACGCCCGCACGCTGGAGAATTGTCGGCGCGATGTCGATCGATGACACCAGGTCGTCCCGGTCGCCGGGTTTGGTTCCCGCAGGGTCTGCCCAAATCAATGGTACCCGGTTGATACTGTCTCGGCTCCAGGCACCTTTCATGAGCAGATGGCTGTCCCCAAGGTAGTCCCCGTGATCGGAGTTGAACAGGACGACCGTGTTTTCTGACTGACCGGTTTCGTGAAGTGTCGACAGAATGGCTCCGACTGAGTCATCGATCATGGTGATCATTCCGGCAGTGAGCGCCATTGCCTCCCTGACGTGGCGGTCTGTCACAATACGGGCGGATTCCGGGGTCGGTGGTTCCCTGTTTGCGGCAAACTCGTCGAGGCACCATGAAAGGGGAGGCGGAACCGGTGAATGGTCCTCAGGGCGAATCGGAATGTCGAAGTCGTCAGGATCATACATATCCCAGTATTTTCCCGGTGGATTGAACGGGTGATGAGGATCAGGAAACGAGACGAACGCGAAGAAGGGCCGGTCGCTGTATGCTGCCCTTCGAAGATGGTCGCACGCCCTGTCGCGAATGAACGCCGTGGGATACAGGTTCTCGGGAATCGGTGTTCTGTAGGCCTGCGGGCACGAATAATTGTGTTCGATCTGGTTGGCCGGGTTCACGAGGTCACGCCAGTCCGGGACAGTCTGGCGGAACCACTGGAGGTAGTGCCCTCCCGCCCGGTCTCCGTGATCGGTCACCATGTCCACGTGGTCAAATCCGTAATAGGGTTTGGGAAACTGGTGGTATTCGTCAGACTCATATCGGAAGGGTTCCTCGTTGGTCCTGTCAACGAGTTCCTCGCGCCATGCTTCCCGAATGATGACGTCGCCGTCTTCGTCGTCATATGAACGCCGGATGCCGGTGAACGGTTCGAGATGGCTCTTGCCGATCATCGCGGTCCGGTAACCCGCTGCCCGGAGAACATCGACGAAGGTGTTTGCCCGGGCCGGCAATGTGCAGCCGTTGTACCTCAATCCGTGAACGGTCGGCATTCGGCCGGTCATGATGCTAGCCCTGTTCGGCATACAGACGGGCGTTGCGACAAAACAGTTGGTGAAACGAAGTCCCGTTGCGGCAAGGCGATCGATATTGGGTGTTTGAACCTGTGGATGGCCGGCAAAACCGAGCCAGTCGGCCCGCAGTTGATCGCACATGATCATCAGGAAATTCGGTTGATCAGACATGTACTCTTTCTTCATAACGGTACTGACCGGACCCACCGCCTCGACACCGTCCGCACGGCCGAACGTGCGTTTCCCGGCCCCTCTCTTGAGATGCGGGGCCATCCGGAGTTCCGGAAGAGCATCGCTCACTGGAGCAAATCATAGCTGCCAGGCAGGAACCCTCCAGCGATTTTGTCCCGTTTCCAAGATTGTTCCAAGTCGCAACACTCGTCAAAGGTCCTGGGAGCAGCCGGGCCTGTAAAATCGACCAGGAGTCCGGTCGCCTCAGGCAGGAACAGCCCCGCTTGCCGCCGACACGAAAGAAAGAATCGCTTGTCTGCACGACTGTCGTGGTATACCATATACCAACTGGTTCTGGTTGCCGGGTCTTGGATCTGGTCAACCGGGCACGAGGTGCAACGGGGAGTTGCCGGGTAAATTCCTTTGCTTGCGTGACCGAGGTGAAAGCTGTGATCGGGTCACGACCGACGGCGACACTTCCCGACAGAGAGGGAGCAAGACAATGCATGCACTCAAGAAGCTATTGACCGGTACGGTCGTGACGTTCGCCGTCCTTCTGGGAGGGCTCGTGTCACAGGCACAGGCTGACTGGCAGCCGCGGAAGCCGGTCGAGTTCATTATCATGGCAGGTACCGGTGGGGGCGCAGACCAGATCGCGAGGCTCTTGCAAGGGCTCATCGAACAAAAGGGTCTGTCTTCGAGACCGTTCATTCCGATCAACAAGCCGGGCGGTTCAGGTGCCGAGGCCCTTCTTTACCTCAAGGGCAAGGAAGGCGATGACCATACGGTCCTCGTGACGCTGAACTCATTTTACACGACACCGATCATCCAGGAAGATCTTGGTGTAGACATTTCGACCTTTACACCGATCGGGCGCATGGCACTCGACACCTTCCTGCTGTGGGTACATACGGACAGGGACGATATCACGGATCTGGGCAGTTACGTGGAAGCGGTCAAGGCCGCTGGAACTGAATGGAAAGTCGGCGGCACCGGTTCGGGCCAGGAAGATTCGATTCTCACGGCCATGATGGAAGCCGAGTTTGGCTACTCGGTCACGTATATCCCGTTCCCGGGTGGCGGAACTGTCGCCAAGAACCTGATCGGGAAGCACATCGATTCAACAGTCAACAATCCGGCGGAACAGAACGAGTTCTACCGTGCCGGGCAGTCAAAGCCGCTGGTGCAGTTCACGCCTGAACGTATGGCGGCCTATCCAGACGTGCCGACCGCGCAGGAACTCGGCCATGACATCGTGTATTTCATGCAGCGTTCGATCAACGGACCTCCGGGCATGTCTGCCGAGGCACGGGATTTTTACATCAACCTGTTCAAGACGCTGTTTGATTCCGAGGAATGGCAGACCTTCTGTGTCGAAGATGGTCTGACTTGTGACGAGTGGGTTGCCGGGGATGATCTTGCTGCGTTCCACGCGGAGCAGGGCATGCGCCACAGGGAACTGATCGAATCGGTCGGTGCCGAAGCCATTACGGGAGAATAATTCCTCCCTCAAACCCTTTGGCCGGGTTCGTGCGAGATCACGTTCCCGGTCTGCGAACCTTGTCACAGCCAACCGATGATTGCATACCGATCATCGGTTGGCTGTGCCGGATTCGATCAACAGTCTTACCGACAGAAGTGATGTCACGACCAGTTTGGCGAAATTGACTTGAGGCCATATCCATGACCGTGCGCCAGGCAGATTTCCTGATGGCATTAGCCACGATCCTGATGTCTCTCGGCCTGATGTGGTCGTCGACCGATGGCCTGGCCATCGGTTGGGTGCCCAGCAAGGGGCCTGGGTCCGGATTCTGGCCGTTCTGGCTGTCAGTCGGGATGCTTCTGTGCTCGTTTGCGACGCTGGTCCGCTGGTTCATGCGCTCGACCGCGGAATCCCGTTCCACGGACATTTACATGTCCCGGAATTCGGTCGTTGTTGTGGGGACATCGGTCGTGGCGTTGCTCGCGTTGCTGATCGGAATCCACGTCATCGGAACCTATTTCTCGCTGTTCATTTTCCTCGCGTTCTATTTCAAGGTCATCGGCCGTCACGAATGGCCGGTTTCGATCATGCTGATCGGCGGGATTCCGGTTTTCATCTTCGCCTTGTTCGAATGGGGTCTGCAAATCCCATTGCCCAAGGCGATGACCGAAGAATGGTTCTATCCCGTTTTTGACATCATGTACGAAACAAATCACTTCGGGCTGTATGTCATCGGGATATTCGCAATTCTCGCATTGATCTCCTTTGCGACCCACCTGCTCACCCGGAACGGGAACGGATAGAACGCCGTGGAAACGATCCTGATATCCCTGGCCGGCGGGCTGGTGCAGGCATTCGAGCCGCTCAACCTGTTGATGATCGTGATCGGATGCACGATCGGGCTTTTCGTCGGCGCCATGCCAGGCCTGGGATCGGTGAACGGAGTCGCGATCCTATTGCCGATCACGTTCCTGGTTCCGCCCACTGCGGCGATCATCTTTCTTGCCGCCGTCTACTACGGGGCAATGTACGGCGGCGCCATCAGTTCGATCACATTGGGCATACCGGGCGCTTCAACTGCGGTTGCCACGGTTTTCGACGGCAGGCCCCTGGCCATGTCCGGAAAGGCCGACCAGGCGTTGACCGCCGCCGCGATCGCTTCATTCATCGGCGGAACGATTTCGGTGGTGCTCTTCACGCTGTTCGCGCCGCCATTGGCGGAATTTGCGCTCAAGTTCGGGCCGCCGGAGGAATTCGCGCTGATGGTCCTGGCCTTTGCGACATTCATCGGGTTGGGCGGCGACGACATTCCCAAGACGGTTTTCTCAATCCTGATCGGTCTCGTGCTCGCGACGGTCGGACTCGACATCATTTCGGGAAAACCGCGCCTGATCTTCTTCGATGCGTCCGGGTTCCTGCACGGCGTCAATTTCCTGGTCCTGGCGATCGGGATCTACGGCATCGGCGAAATGCTGTGGACCCTTGAGTCGACCGGAGGAAAGGTCATCGTCCACAAGGTCAACATGACCTGGAAAGGGTTCATGACCAACGTCAGGGCGGTGAACCAATATATCAAAACCACGACTCTCGGCTCGATCCTTGGGTATTTCGTGGGAACGCTGCCGGCCGCCGGCGCGACGCCTGCGTCGCTGATGTCGTACGGATTGGCGAAGACCTTTTCGAAAGATCCCGACTCTTTCGGAAAGGGTAATGTTTCAGGTGTTGCGGCGCCCGAGGCAGCCAACAATGCCGCCTCGACCGGTTCAATGCTGCCAATGATTACCCTGGGTATTCCGGGATCGCCGACCACGGCGATTCTCCTCGGCGGCATGATCATTTGGGGATTGCGGCCAGGTCCGCTGCTTTTCACCGAAAGACCAGACTTTGTCTGGGGGCTGATCGGTTCGCTCTACGTTGCCAACCTGTTCACGGTGTTGATCAATCTCGCCTTCATCCCGATCTTCGTCCGCGTGCTGACCCTGCCGTTCACGATCCTCGCACCGATCATCTTTGTCCTGTGTATCGTCGGTGGATATGCGCCGACCCAGACCATGCACGATGTGTGGCTCATGCTGCTGTTCGGTGTCATGGGTTACCTGATGCGCAAGCTCAACTATCCTGTCGCACCGGCTGTCCTGGCAATCGTGCTTGGACCTCTCGCGGAAAGATCGCTTCGACAATCCCTGTTGTCGTCCCAGGGAGATGTCCTGATCTTCCTGGAACGGCCGATTTCGGCGGTTTGCATCATCATCGCGGTCGCTTTGATGCTCTACCCGGTGTTTATCTCGTGGCGTAAACGCAGGAAGGCCTCGGCGGGTGGGTAGGCGAATTCCGAACAGCATGGCAACTGAAACTTCCGGTCCGGTACGTTGGCCGGATCGAGAAAGACAGGATTGCGAACCAAGACGATGCGTATCCCGGCCGACCACGACCCGTTCCACTCGACCAATGCATCCGTGCTGAGCATCGTTCCGGTGCCCGGGGTCACCGGTTCCGGTTCGAAAGATCTTCCCAAAGTCACGTAATTGCTCATCTTCCCAAGGAGTTAGCGAAATGTCAGCACCAGCGCAGGGCTCACATGAAGGTTCTGTCGAAGCCGGAGGCCGTCCGGCGATCACAGACGGTTTCCACCTGGTCATCGAGGCGCTCAAGCTCAACGGTATCAAGACGATTTACTGTGTTCCGGGGATCCCGATCACGGACCTGGGCCGGCTGGCACAGGCGGAAGGCATGCGCGTGATTTCCTTTCGGCATGAGCAGCACGCCGGCCATGCCGCGGCGATCACGGGCTACCTCACGCAAAGGCCCGGCATTTGCCTCACCGTCTCCGCGCCGGGATTCCTGAACGGCCTGACGGCATTGGCAAACGCGACCACGAACTGCTTCCCGATGATCCTGATCAGCGGGTCGTCGGAGCGGGAAATCGTCGACCTGCAACAGGGCGACTACGAGGAGATGGATCAGCTCGCAATCGCCAAACCCCTGTGCAAGGCGGCGTTTCGCGTATTGCACGCGGAAGATATCGGGATCGGTATTGCCAGGTCCGTCCGCGCGGCCTGTTCCGGGCGTCCGGGCGGCGTGTACCTCGATCTCCCGGCCAAGCTGCTTGCCCAGACAATGGATGCCGAGGAGGGTTCAAGCTCACTGGTTCAGGTCATTGATCCTGCCCCGAGGCAGATCCCGGCTGCAGATGCAGTCAACCGGGCAGTCGAAGTGCTCAAAGGCGCCAGGCGTCCCCTGATCATCCTCGGCAAGGGTGCTGCCTATGCCCAGGCGGACGACGACATCCGGGCATTGGTCGAGGCCACGGGTTTCCCATTTCTGCCGATGAGCATGGCAAAGGGGATCCTGCCCGACACGCACACGCAGTCTGCGGGCGCGGCCCGCTCCCTTGTCCTCAAGGAATCCGACGTCGTCATGATGGTTGGTGCGCGGCTCAACTGGCTTCTGTCTCACGGGAAGGGCAAGGCTTGGGGGAACACCCGCAAACAGTTCGTCCAGATCGATATCGAACCGAAGGAAATGGATTCCAACGTGGAGATCGCAGCGCCGGTGGTCGGGGATATCGGGTCGTGCGTCCGAGCTTTGCGTGACGCCCTGGGTTCCGACTGGCGCCTGCAAATCACCGAGTGGACCAGCACGGTCAATTCCAAGAAGGAAACCAATCTCGCCCGCATGGCGCCGAGATTGCAGAACAACAATGTGCCCATGGACTTCCACGGTGCGCTCGGGGTTCTGCGGACGATCGTCAGGAACCGGCCGGAGGCGATCCTGGTCAACGAGGGCGCCAATACGCTCGATTTTGCCCGCAGTATCATCGACTTGTATCAGCCCCGGAAACGCCTTGACGTCGGAACCTGGGGCGTCATGGGAATCGGGATGGGATTCGCCGTCGCCGCAGCGATCGAGACGGGCAACCCGGTACTTGCGGTCGAAGGCGACAGTGCCTTCGGGTTTTCCGGCATGGAGATCGAAACGATCTGCCGCTACAACCTGCCCGTTTGCGTCGTGGTCTTCAACAACAACGGGATTTACCGTGGAACCGACGTCAATCCGTCGGGCGGTGAAGACGCCGCAACAACCGTATTCGTCAAGGATGCGCGGTACGACCGGATGATGGAAGCCTTCGGTGGCGTCGGCGTTTATGCGACGACTCCGGACGAGCTCGCGCGCGCGGTCAACGAGGCCATGGACTCGGGCAGACCGACGCTGGTCAACGCCGTGATCGACGAAAAGGCGGGTACGGAAAGCGGCCGAATCGGCAATCTCAACCCCCAGAGCGCAGTTTCCAGGAAGTAGCCACGCGGACCCGAAACCCTGTCGCGGAGCCAGGAGTTCCAAATGAAAGCACTGAACGGAATCAGAATTCTCGATTTCACCCACGTACAGTCTGGCCCGACATGTACGCAGCTCCTTGCCTGGTTCGGGGCGGACTGCATCAAGGTCGAACGCCCCGGCGTCGGTGACGCGACACGGGGTCAGTTGCGCGACATACCGGACGTGGATTCGCTTTATTTCACGATGCTGAACCACAACAAGCGATCGATCACGCTCAACACGAAAAACGAAACCGGCAAATCGGTCCTGGAACGGCTGGTCAGGGAATGCGACGTTCTTGTCGAGAATTTCGCTCCTGGCGCGCTCGACCGCATGGGTTTCGGATGGGAGCGCATCCAGGAGCTCAATCCACGCATGATCATGGCATCGGTGAAGGGTTTCGGTCCGGGACCCTACGAGGATTGCAAGGTGTACGAGAACGTTGCCCAATGTACCGGCGGTTCGGCATCGACCACGGGCTTCCGGGATGGCCCGCCGACCGTGACCGGGGCTCAGATCGGGGATAGCGGGACCGGCCTGCACCTGGCGCTGGGCATCGTCACCGCGCTCTATCAGCGGGAAAAAACCGGGCGTGGCCAACGCGTCCTTGCGGCAATGCAGGACGGTGTTCTCAATCTCTGCCGGGTGAAATTGCGCGACCAGCAGAGGCTCGAGCGGGGACCGTTGACCGAGTACAGCCAGCACGGTCAGGGTATTCCGTTTCCCGAGGCGACGCCGCGTGCCGGAAACGATTCCGGCGGCGGCCAGCCGGGGTGGATTCTCAAGTGCAAGGGCTGGGAGACGGATGCAAATGCATATGTCTACTTCATTACCCAGGCGGCGGTTTGGGCTCCGATCTGCGACGTCATCGGAAAACCGGAATGGAAGGAGGATCCGGACTACGCGACACCGCCCGCTCGTCTCGACAAGCTGACACATATCTTTGCTACGATCGAAGCGTGGACCAAGACCAAGACGAAATTCGAAGTCATGGACATCTGCAACCCGTTGGACATTCCATGCGGACCTATCCTGTCGATGAAGGAACTGGCTGAAGAGCCGAGCCTGCGGGAAACCGGCACGATCGTCGAGGTCGACCATCCTGCGCGAGGGAAATACCTGACGGTCGGCTGCCCGGTCAAGCTTTCGGACAGCCCGGCCGAGGTCATTCGCTCGCCGATGCTTGGAGAGCATACGACCGAGATCCTGACGGACGTTCTTGGTTACACCGGGGACGAGGTCCGGGGAATCCAGGAATCGGGAGCCGTCGGGAAGCCGGTGGTCCTGGATTAACCGGGGGGAATCGGGGTCTCGTTGCGCCTGTCCGCCGCCCGGCACTTTCGGGGATACAGCCTGGTCATGGGGCATCCCGTCGGCGCGCTGTTCCCCTCGGAATTCCTCGCCACCCTGCTTCCGGGTTTCATCTGTTCGGCCCCGGAAGAATCAAGGGAAGCGCCGAGAAACCGGTACTCGGGGAGCCTGGGAACTGCCTGGTCCTTCGTCTTCGGCGTAAATGGATTCACATGCGCTGCGGCGGCATGCCTTCAACACCCGGTTTGCGATGTGGCCGCCGAGGGCATTTCGAACAGGCTGCGCATTGAGTCGGGCAGGGAAACAGTGTTACAGGAGCGCTCCAGAAACCAACCGCTGGAGACCTCGAAATGAGAGTCCACACGGCTCCTGCACTCCGGTTCGAGGGGATCTACACCCCCATCGTGACGCCCTTCAGGAATGACTTTGACGTCGACTGGCGAGCACTGGAGGACATTGTCGATTTCCTGATCTCGTCCGGCGTGCACGGGTTGATTTCCGGCGGTTCGACAGGCGAGAGTTATGCACAGGCCGTCGACGAGCGCCTCGAAATCGCACGATTCATCCACGAGCGTATCAAGGGACGCGTTCCCATGATTGTCGGAACAGGGGCCATGTTGACCGGCGAATCCGTTGCACTGGCATCGGGTGCACGGGAGCTGGGTGCCGATGGTATTCTGCTGGCAAGCCCACCGTATTCCGTTCCGACGGACAGGGAGAACGCCCTCAACGCCCTCACCATTGACCGTGCCGCCAACCTGCCGATCATGCTGTACAATTATCCCGGCCGAACCGGAACGATGATGGGCGAGGAATTCCTTGACCGGGTGGGCCGTTCCCGAAACTTTTGCGGGATCAAGGAGAGTTCCGGCGACATCAACCGGCTTCATCTCCTCGCCCGTGACTATCCTCACATCCAGCTCGGCTGCGGCATGGATGACCAGGCCCTCGAGTTCTTTGCCTGGGGCGCCCGTTTCTGGGTGTGTGGCGGCGCAAACTTCTTGCCACGCGAACATATTTCGCTTTACCGGGCCTGTGCAGTCGAGGGAGATTTCTCGAAAGGCCGGCGGATCATGGCGGCGATGATGCCCCTGATGCGCGTGCTGGAACAGGGTGGGAAATTCATCCAGACGATCAAGCATGGTGTTTCGATCGCTGGACTGGACGCAGGCGAGGTTCGACCGCCGCTCAAGCCGCTGAACAAGGACGAGAAACGGGCCCTGGAGCTTGTCGTCAGGGTGTTGAAGACGACGGTTGCTGCCGTTGATTCCGGGGAGTGAACGATGCCATTGCTGACACGCGACGAGTACCGGGCCATTGCCGAAGCAATGAGTTTCCCTGGCGGAGCCTTCATTGACGGCGGTTATCGACCGGCGATTTCGGGGAAGACCTTCCAGACCGCCAATCCGGCGACCGGAGAGAAACTCGCGGATGTCGCGGCCTGCGATGCCGACGACGTGGATTTCGCGGTTCAGAAGGCGCGAGAGGCGTTTGACGACGGTCGATGGTCGAAAATGCATCCTGCCGAACGCAAGGAGGTGCTCATTCGGCTGTGCAAGCTCGTTACGCGCAATGCGCCCGAACTCGCGGTGATGGAAAGCCTGGATTCCGGCAAACCGATCAACGACTGCGCAACGGTCGATCTGCCCGAGACGATTGACTGCCTCAAGTGGCATGCGGAAGCCGTCGACAAGATCTACGACCAGGTTTCACCGGCGTCGGATGATCACATCGCGATAGTGGTCCGGGAGCCGATCGGGGTGGTCGGGCTGGTTCTGCCCTGGAATTTCCCGTTGCTGATGATGGCCTGGAAGATCGGGCCGGCCCTCGCGGCTGGCTGTTCGGTGGTCGTGAAACCGGCCGAAGAGACGTCACTGACTGCGCTCAGGCTGGCGGAACTGGCAATGGAGGCCGGGTTGCCGCCCGGCGTGCTCAACGTCGTTCCCGGTGGGGGCCCCGAAGCAGGCGAACCGATCGGGCGTCATCCGGATATCGATGTCGTGTCCTTCACGGGCTCGACCGAGACCGGCAAACGCTTCCTGTCATATTCTGCCGAGAGCAACGCAAAGGAGGTTGTTCTCGAAATGGGGGGCAAGAATCCGGCAATCGTCATGGACGACGCGGAAAACCTCGATCGCGTTGCAGGCCATATCGTCAACGGTGCGTTCTGGAACATGGGCGAGAACTGCTCGGCGAGTTCGCGCCTCATCGTTCACAAGGACATCAAGACCAGGCTCCTTGAAAGGATTGCCGCGCATGCCAGACACTGGAACGTGGGCGATCCGCTCGATCCCGATACCCGCATGGGCGCGCTTGTTTCGGGAGAGCATTTCCAGAAGGTCCGCGGATACCTGGACAAGGCAGACGCCGTTGTTTTCGGGGGCAAGGCGGAGGACGGATTCGTCGAAGCGACAGTCATCGAGGTTCCGGACAACGATGCGGTACTCGCGCGGGAAGAGATCTTCGGCCCGGTCCTGAGCGTGATCGAGGTCTCGTCATTCGATGAAGCCATTTCCATTGCGAACGACACCGAGTACGGACTGTGCGCGTCGATCTTCACGTCCAATGCCAAGCGCGCGATTCGCGGCGCCAGGGCAATTCGGGCCGGGACGGTGACGGTCAACAGTTACGGCGAGGGAGACATCACGACGCCGTTCGGTGGGTACAAGCAGTCAGGGTTTGGCGGACGCGACAACTCCATCCATGCCCATGATCAGTATACGCAGCTCAAGACGATCTGGATTGACCTTGCGGATGACGTTGACGAGGCCATTGATTGACGGAATTCAGGGCAAGGCGGGTACCGATTCATCGGGGACCCGCCGCGTGGAACGCCATACTTCCGGGGCAACACCCGCCAGTCGAAATCGAAGCTGACCAGTCTGCGGACTTCGCCATCGTTGGCGGTGGATTTGCCGGTCTCTCCGCGGCAGAACGCCTTCGTCAGCTGAACACCGGGGCGAGGATCATCGTGCTCGAGGCAGGACGGCTCGCCGAAGGGGCCTCAGGGCGAAACTCGGGGTTCATGATCGATCTGCCGCACGATCTCGCGTCGGAAGACTATTCCGGAGGAGAGCTTGATCGGCAACGCCGCCTTATCGCCCTCAACCGGAAGGCAATTGCGTTCGCCGGGGCGGCGGCTGAGCGCTACGCCGTCAGTCCCGCCTACTTTCGCCCCGTTGGCAAGATCAACGGAGCAGTCGGCGAGAAGGCGCTCGAGCTCAATGCGGGGTACGCCCGGAAAATGGCCGCCCTGAACGAGGCGTCGGAATCCCTGGATTCCCGGGACATGCACGAGGTGACCGGAACACGTTACTATGCCGGCGGTTTGTTCACGCCCGGAACCGTCGTACTTCAACCTGCAGGATATATCCGCGGATTCGGGGAAGGGCTTCGGTCCGGCGTCCATGTCTTCGAGAATTCGCCGGCTGTCTCGATCAGGCGAGACCGGGAGAACTGGGTGATCAAGACGCCGGCCGCCAGCGTGACCGCCCGAAAGGTCATTCTCGCCAACAACGGGCATCTCGAGAGTTTCGGGTTCTTTCGACACCGTCTCATGCACGTGTTCCTGTTCGCGATCATGACGCCCGACCTCGGGGGCGAGATAGCGCGGCGGTTCGGAGGATCCAGCCGCTGGGGAATAACGCCCACCGTGCCGATGGGATCGACGGTTCGCCGGATTTCCGGCGAAGACGGCGGAGACCGGATCATCGTTCGGAGCTGCGCGAGTTTTCGGCCCGGGATGCAGGCGACACCAGGAGATTTCCGCCGGGCGAGGCGATCAATGCAGCGGAAATTCGACCGGAGATTTCCCGCATTGGCCGGAACCAGGATGGAATATGCCTGGGCGGGTCACCTTTGCCTCAGCCGAAACGGCGTAACCGTTTTGCGAAAGATCGAAGACGAAATGTGGGCGGCCTGTTGCCAGAACGGTTTGGGAACGACTCGCGGAACACTGACCGGGATGGCTGCAGCCGAACTCGCGACTGGCCTCGATTCCGAAATCGCCGAGTTCTTTCAGAGCGAGCCGGAACCGAAAAGACTGCCGCCACCGCCGATTTCGACAATTGCGGCCAATGCGACCTTGCGCTGGAAAGAGATGAGGGCACGTCGCGAATAGCCAATCCGGCGGGGTGGCGAGTTCAAGCCCGGCCCCATCGAAGGGCATGTCATCTCTTGAGGCTTGATCCGGCTTGCGGAGGCAACGGGAAGGTAATAATCGGACGGCTGTCCGACGGTGGCCCCTTAGCTCAACTGGATAGAGTAGCTGACTTCGAATCAGCAGGTTCGGGGTTCGAGTCCTCGAGGGGTCACCAATTCGCTGAATTCCGCCGTGCCATTCATGCCGGACTGCGTCGAGGGCAAAAGGCCGGTTCAGTGTCCGGGACGGGGGAAGGCGTCTCTGCTTCCGATCATTCACTTTCATTCCCGCGTTGGATGATCAATCCGGGTTTCGAGCCGGCCAGGCTGGAAAGCACCTTGGCGATCATTCGATAGGGCATCTACAAGAACGTCTCGAGTTGTCGGATGGGGACAAGTCGTGAACAACCCGGGACCGACACGCCTGTTCTTGCGAAAGACGCGCCATGAAGTGGGATGACAACACGCAATTCCGGCTGTCGGCTTCGGATCTCATCCGTTTCATGGCGTGTTCGCACGCAACGCGCCTCGACCTCGCGTATCTTCACGGGGAAGACCTCGAGCCGGTTCAGGATCGTGAAGATGCTGTCCTTCTGCAGAAACGGGGAAACCAGCACGAAGCCGCCCATCTGGACCAGTTGGAGGCCGAAGGGAAAAGCGTTTTTCGCATTGAAACGGAATGCGTGACTTTCGAAGAAGCTGCGCGCGCCACGCGCGAAGCCCTTTATCGCGGCCCGAATGCCGTCTTCCAGGCAGTGCTGGAAGACGGTTTATGGGGTGGTTTCGCCGATTTCCTCGAACGCGTGCCGGTTCCGTCCGGTCTCGGACCGTATTCCTACGAGGTCGCGGATACGAAGCTGAAACGAAAGCCCGTGCCCGCCCACGTGCTTCAGTTGGTCCTCTATTCCGACCTGCTCGCCGGGGTGCAGGGCCGTGAGCCGGACCGGGCTCATGTCATCCTCGGCACCGGCGACCGGTTCAGTTTTCGCCTTTCGGAATATGCCGCCTATGCGCGTATTGCACGCGACCGCCTCGAGGCATTCGTCCGGACACCACCGCGAACCCGCCCGGTACCGTGCCCGCACTGTGATCTTTGCCGCTGGCGGGTCCGTTGTTCCGACGAATGGAAGGCCGCAGACAGTCTCTACCTGGTTGCGGGCATCACAAAGAGCCAGGTTGCGAAACTCGAGATGGCCGGAATTCGAACCATGGAGGCACTCGCGCATCTCGGGGAGCGCGTGCCAAGGCTCGCCGATGAAACGGCCGGGAAACTGAAGACCCAGGGGCGTCTTCAGCATGACCGGAAAACTGGCGGACCCCGCGTCGAACTGCGTGCCCATGTCATCGGAAAGGGATTCGACCTGATGCCGCGTCCGGCAACCGGCGACCTTTTCTATGACATCGAGGGCGACCCATTCTATACGGAGGACGGCACGGAGGGCCTCGAGTATCTGCATGGCGTCTGGGACGGGAAGGCGTTCACCGCGCTTTGGGCGCACGACCTGGAGGCAGAGAAGACGGCGCTGGCAGCCCTCTTCGATCGTTTCGAAGAGCGTTTCCGGAGATTTCCGGCCGCGCATGTCTACCACTATTCCCATTACGAAATCTCCGCCCTTCGCAACCTCGCCACGCGACACGGAATCGGCGAGATCCGTTTGGACCGCTGGTTGCGGGAACGCCGGTTCGTGGACCTTTTCGCGATCGTGCGCGGGGGGATTTTCGCTTCCGAGCCTTCCTATTCACTGAAGGACATGGAAGCCTTTTACGGCATGTCCCGCGAGGGAGAGATTACAACCGCCGGCGGGTCGATCGTTGCCTACGAGAGATGGCGCGAGACCGGCGACACCCGGATCCTGGCGGAAATCGAGGAATACAATCGCATCGACTGCATCTCCACGGAAGGGCTGCGGGACTGGCTTCTCGGAGTCCGACCGGAAGGGAACTGGCTCGAAATCGGCGAGGGCGAGTCGGCGAGATCCGAACAGCAGCAGGCCGAGAACACAGATCTCGCGAAATTCCTTGGAGCTTCGGGAATGGCGGAAGAACGGCAGCGCCTGCTCTACGATCTGGGCGTGTTTCACTGGCGCGAAGCCAAGCCGCAGGCGTGGTCCGTCTTCGATGCCGCGGGGAAGGATTTCGAGGAGCTCTCGGACGACCTGGACTGCCTCGCCGGGCTTCGTGCGACAGGAAGCCAGTACCCGGCAAGGCAGTCGCTGGATCGCGATTACCGCTATCCGCCTCAGGAGACGAAGCTGCGGGAAGGGCGGCGCGCGCGATTCGCAAGTGAGGACGGCTTCGCCGAGGTTGAAGTTGTCCGGCTCGACCGCGCTTCCCGGAGCATTTCGCTGAAAATGGGGCCGAGCCAGGGCAGGGACCTTCCGGACGGGCTGGACCTTCTCCCCGATTTCGCGGTGCATCCAGGCATGATCCCCGGCGCCGTACGGAAAGTCATCAAGGATCAATGCGGACCGCGATTCAACCACACCGCCGAAGACCTGCTTTCCCGCAATCCTCCGCGGTTCCGGGGCCGCTCGCTGCTTCCCCTTGGCCGGGATGCCGATACGCTCGAAGGCCTGATCTCTGCGGTTCGGGCCATGGACCGGACCGTTCTTCCGGTTCAGGGACCGCCCGGGACCGGGAAGACCTACGTGGCGGCGCGGGCGATTCTCGCGCTCGTGCAGGACGGGAAACGCATCGCGGTCTCCTCCAACAGCCACGAGGCGATCAGAAACGTCCTGATGGAATGCGACCGCGCGCTTCGTGAGGGGTATTCCGGTCTCGGCCTCGGCGATGTGCACTTTGCCCACAAGGTTGCGCGCGGGGTGGGGCTCCCTGAGGAAGTCGAGAACGCGATTTCCTGCGTGACGAGCAACAGCGATCCCGCGATCTTCAGTGCCCATGTGGTTGGCGGAACGGCCTGGCTGTTTTCGCGGGGCGAGGCCGAAGGCGCCTTCGACTACCTTTTTGTCGACGAGGCGGGCCAGGTCCCGCTGGCCAATCTCGTCGCGATGTCAAACGCGGCGGGAAACCTTGTGCTGATCGGCGATCCCCGGCAGCTGCCGCAGGTCATACAGGGCGCGCATCCGCATCCCGCAAAGCTGTCCTGCCTGGACTGGATCTTGGGCGACGGCCGCAACGTCGATCGGGAACACGGTATCTTCCTGCCGGAATCCCGGAGAATGCATCCGGATCTCTGCGCCTATATTTCCGTGCAACACTATGAAGGCCGGCTCAAGAGCCACCCGTCGACTGCACGCCAGTCCGTGGACGTTTCGGACTTGCCTGCTTCCGGTGCCTGGTGGGCTCCTGTTACCCACGAAGGCCGTGTCCAGGTCTGTCCCGAGGAGGTCACGGCCATCCGGGGAACCATTGACAGTGTGCTGCTGGGCGCGTGGACCGACCGGCACGGCCTGAGCCGCGCTCTTCGCGGGGATGACATCATCGTGGTTGCGCCGTACAACGCGCAGGTCAACGCACTGTCCGATGCCTTGCCCGGAATCCGTGTCGGAACCGTCGACAAGTTCCAGGGACAGGAAGCGCCGGTCGCAATCGTGTCGATGACCGCATCATCGGCCGAGGAGACTACACGCGGGCTGGATTTCCTACTGTCACGCGAACGCCTCAACGTGGCGGTAAGCCGGGGAAAGGGCCTGAGCCTGGTGTTCGCATCGCCACGGCTGTTGCACACGAATTGTTCGACCGTGGAACAGATGCGCCTGGTCAACGCGCTCTGCGCCCTGCCGGAGATCCCATGCCGGTCTTGAAGCCGGGGACTGAGGAAACCGGGTCCAGCTCGCGGCGTTCCCGCCGGAACACAACCCCTGGAACGAACTCACGAGTTGCTGAACCACAACCGGAACTGGCTCAAAACGCCTGGTTCAAAGCGTCTTCAGCGGGGATTTCACGTTCGCGACGGACAACATATTCGCGCAATGCCTCGTCCTTGTCCGCTTCGAGTTTCGGTTCCTCGTACGCGTCGAGCAGCTTTCTCGCGTAGGACAGGGCGCGTTCGGTTGTCTCCACGCTGCCTTCTGCAACCCATTGCTCGATCGAGTTGTTGTCAAACAGTTCGGGGAGGAAGAACGCGGCCTGGAATGTCTCCCTCGTATGAGGATGATCGAGAAAATGGCCTCCCGGTCCGACATCGCTCACGGCCGAGACGGCGCGGTCGAAATCGCTCCAGTCGAGCCCTTGCGCCATGCGGTAAGCCATTGCGCACTGTTCGGCATCGACGATGAACTTGGCGACGGAACAATGCATCCCGGCCTCGTTCCAGCCGGCGGAATGCCAGATGTAGTTTGCTCCCGAGTGCATGACGGCAGAAAGCGTCGTTGCGCTCTCGTAACCGGCCTGCGCGTCGAGGATCTTGGAACCGCCCAGGGTGTTCGAAGTCCGCCACGGAATACCGTAGTGTCTCGCCATCTGGCCAATCATGAAGTTCATCAGGGAGATTTCGGGAGTTCCGGCCATCGGTGCGCCCGACTTCATGCTGACCGTGGACAGGTAGTGACCGTATACGGCCGGTGCGCCCTTGCGGATGACCTGGGTATAGGCGAGTGCGGACAGGGCCTCGGCATTCAGTTGCGCGACTGCGGCGGGAACGCTCGAAGGCGTGTTTGCGCCACCGAGCACGAACGGGGAACAGAGGACCGGCTGGTTGCGCCGGCTGAAAGCGCGCATGGCTCCCAGCATGGTCTCGTCCCAAACCAGGGGCGAGTTGCCGTTGCAGTTCCCGGTCGTGACAGGATGATCTTCCAGGAACCTGTCACCGAAGAGAATGGCGCACATGTCCATGACATCCTCCGCGTTCTTCGGCGATGTCGTCATGCCCATGAACATCTTGTCCGAGAATTTCATCGAAGAATACGTGATGCGAAGGTGACGATGGCTGACCGGGTGATCGGTCGGCTCGACGATATGGTGTGCCGAGCTGTGCATCGCCGGAAGCATGTGGCTCAGCTTGTGAAACATGGCCAGGTCTTCCAGCGTGGGGTTGCGGCGCTGGTCATCCAGGTCGCGCAGGAAAGGTGCGCCTGTCATCGGAACGAAAACCGTGTGGCGGCCGCCCAACCGAACGTTGTTTGCCGGGTTTCGGGCATGGTAGGTGAATTCGGGCGGGATCGTACTGACGAGGTCCCGCACCAGACCGCGGTCGAGGTAGACACGTTCGTCAATGACCTTTGCTCCGGCTCTCCTCCAGTCCGACAACGCGATCTCGTCCCTGAAAACGACGCCGACATTCTCAAGTATTGCCATCGAAGCGTTATCGATTCGCTCGACTTCGTCCGTGCCCAGGACCTCGCAGCGAGGGAGACGGTTTTCGAATCCCGGCAACATCGTCGGGTCGACCGCCGATCTCAGGGCCCGGCGGGCGGCGCGTCCGCCGGGTCGCGCAGAGCGTCTCTTGCGTCGTTCTGTTGTCATCGGCGCGTTCAGCCTCAGGAGCGTGGGTTGACCGGAACTGATCCGCGCTCGGGAAGTACACACGTTTCCGTTTTTTGTCACGGTGTCGCGTGTATTGCCCGCGACCGGAGGTATGGAAGAACTTGGTTGGCCCGGATTCGACGCCGGACGGGGTGGAGGGTGTTCGAGGTCGTGAGTGAATCGAACGCATTGTTGCGCCCGTTTCGCGCCGGGTGTCGCATCGGTCGCCGAACTTGCCATGGTCAGGAACCGTGAATTCGGTTCGTGCTATCGATGACATGAGGCACTCTTCAGTTGCGGAACCCCGGCCTGTTGCCATGCGCGAGTTGGATGTGAACCGACGAATCGCACCTGGAGATGACGCCCGGACCATGGGCATCCCTTGGCAACTGCTGTCGATCTCCCGCTTCCGATGCGGTTGGCATTCGGCAGTGCGCCTGAATCGGCTTGCGCGAACGGTACGAAAGGTGCCTGATGCTCGGACGCGCATGCATGTATTTCGAAAACCCGACACCTACTTTTCCGAGAAGGATGTCGAATTCGGTTCCGGGCCAGAATACAGCTGTGCGGCCGGGGGTTTCCGGAAAGAACACGCAGAAACGCGTAAACGAACCAGTATGAGGGGCCGGTCCGGTGGGCAGGCAGCTGAATCGGAAGGCGGAATTCGGATGATGCGTATTGACGGATTGCAGTATGCCAATTGGTCGGAAAAGGTTTTCCGCCAGATGCGCTCGGGAGGGTTGTCTGCAGTTCATGTGACCGTCGCGTATCACGAGGGATTTCGGGAGACGGTCGCGAACCTGGAGGATTGGAACCGGCGGTTTGAACGGTTTCCGGAGCTCATATGCAAGGGACAGTGGGCGGCGGACATTGATTGCGCGCGCAGGTCCGGTCGGACCGCGATCTTTTTTGGCGCACAGAATTCGAGCCCGATCGAAAGTGACATCGGGCTGATCGAGATCCTGCACACCCTCGGGCTTCGGTTCTTGCAACTGACCTACAACAACCAGTCGCTTCTGGCTTCCGGATGTTACGAGGCGGAAGACAGTGGAATCACGCGCATGGGGCGCCAGGCGATCAAGGAGATGAACAGGGTCGGCCTGGTGATCGACATGAGCCACTCCGGTCCGCGTTCGACCATCGAGGCGGCAGACCTCTCCCAACGGCCCATCACGATTTCACACGCCAATCCACTCGAATGGTCACCGTCGCTTCGCAACAAGAACGACGATGTCATCCGCGCGGTCACCGGGAAAGGCGGAATCATGGGGTTTTCGATCTATCCCCACCATCTCAGGGACGGCTCCTCCTGCACGCTCGATTCCTTTTGTGAAATGATTGCACGGGCCGTGGAGAAATTCGGGATCGAGCATTTCGGGATTGGCTCCGACCTTTGCCAGGATCAGCCTGACAGCGTCGTCACCTGGATGCGCACTGGCCGTTGGACCCGCGACATCGACTACGGGGAAGGGTCCGCGTCGGCGCCGGGATTCCCACCGATGCCCGAATGGTTCCGTGACAATCGCGATTTTGCGAAAATTGAATCCGGCCTCCGATCGATCGGGATGAACGATGACGAGACCGGCGCGATCCTGGGCGGTAACTGGTACCGGTTTTTCGACGAGAGTTTCCATTCGGTGACGTGATGCCGCTCGGGCCAAGGACAACCGGAGTTCCCCTGAGGACTCCCGGCCAGGTCATGCGCCTCGAACGCCTGGGTTCGTTTCATCAGTGCCGCCTGAGTTTCATGCGCGTGCTGACGCGACGCATGGCCCGCGAAAACTGGCGGTTTTCGCGCGGCGTGTTCGATATCGACGGGAACGGCGTCGGGAGGTCGGTTCATTCGGTCCAGGCTACCGGGGGTCGTACATATTCCCTGGTTTCCTTTGCCCATGACTTGCCCGACGAGTTGCGGTCGGACCGGGTCATCGCCGAAGCGTGGGACGCAACCTTCGCCCTTTTCGACGGCATTCCGACCACGTGCGATCTTGACCGCCTGGAAGACAACGTCCCGTTCCAGGAAGCAGGCCGATTGACTGAACAGGAACTCGTCCTTTCGCGTGCCAACCGATCCGTGCGCCTGTGGCGGCATGTTGTCGATTCCCTCGCGGCCGGCCGACAGCCCGACCCCGGCGTAATCGAGCGCGTCGGGTACCTGATGCGGACGACCGCGGTTTATGCGTCGGGCAAATTCGGGACCGCCGATCGGAATGTCGTCCGCCGACGCCCCGAGTTGCAGCTTCCGTTTCAAGCCGAGATGCTGACCGTGTACCTGATCCGGACGTTCGTTCGGGACCTGGTGAATCACCTCGCCCGTTCGAGGAGTGGTTCTCCGGGCGTGCGCCTGGAAGATCGGGTCGCCCAACGACTGGGGATCGGCAATTCCACGGGCCTGGGCATGGCCCCGTTCATCGTCAATCATCCCGTACTCTACAACAACTGGATCATGGCCAGGGAACAGGCCATTGCCGCGGTCCGTTCCGTACATGCGGCGACGGAGAACGAGATCGCAGTCTTTCGCGACCTCGTCGAACGAAGTTCACGGCAGGTACGGCTCTGGAGATCTGATCACCCCATGCAACGCGCGAAGATCGCGGACTTGCGCCGGGACCTCGGCGCATTGGCCGGATACCTGGAAACCCGGGACCTCGGCGACGCGTTTCCCTGGGACCAGCTGGTGCTCTGGTCCGAGACCGAATTGAGCGTTGAAGGCCAGGAACTGGTCGCGTCATTGATTCTCGAACCCTATCCCGGGCTTGTCGACCAGTTGGCCGAGTCAATGGAAGACCGGAATCTCGACTCCGGCGACATTGATGGTTCCATGACCGTCGCTCAGGTCAGGCAGTTGATCGCCGGGCAGTTCGGGTGGGCCTTCGAGACCGACTGGCGGTCTCCTGAATCCATTGCGCGCGTCTGGTACATTTCCGAAGAAAAACTGGAACCGCGCCTCGGAGAACGGTTCGAGGAACCTCTCGAAATGTACGAACAACCGATTGCGACGGCCCGGGACGCGGTTTGCACGTACAACGCACTTGCCGAGTGGTCCGATGACCGAAACATTGCCGGTTTTCTGCTTGAGCATCCCGATCACCGGCACGTGATCCGCCGCGTCCAGCGATGCCGCGCCGGACAGTATTGCGAAATCCGGGACAATCTTGTCAGTGCGGAATTACTTCCGATCGACATGTTGCGTTCGAAACTGGCCTTTTTTGGGGCCACGAATTTTGATCCCCGCTCGGATCGCTGGGTTCGGATTTGCATGTTCGCCGGTGCACCGTATCCGGAAGACCTGGCGAGCCGGGACTCCGACACCTGGATCTACCCGGAACCGGACCCGGGTTCCGCAATCGCGCCATGAGTCGATCGCTATCCGAAATCGAGGCCATGGCGCTCAAGGCTGCGTGCGGTGCCGGTTACTACTGGGGCGCTTCGGAAGATGCCGGTCGGGCGGTTCGATGGCTGTGCTCCGCCGGAATCGATGGTTGCGCTGCCCTGGCCGGGTTGCTGTCGGGCAATGACCCGAGGGAACCGAAGGAACCGGATCCAGTTTCTCCGCAGGTCACGTCCACTGCCTGGAACTCTCCGACCGGCGTATTGTGCCCGTTGCTGACCGGCATGGCGATTTCCGACCATGCTTCGTCGATCACGGCCGCGGGGATTACCCTGGAGCAGGTTGTAAGGCCGGTATTGCTCGTGCCCTTTGCAGCATCTGCCGCGAGACTGGCGCACACCGGGTTTTCCGTGGAGTGGCAGGGCGCCTCCTTGTTCACGGAAGGGTACGGACTCGCCCTTTCGCAGGAGTGCCATGGCCTGGGTGTTGCGTTTGCGAAACGCGTATCGGTTCGCCGGAAGCAAGGCACCGGGTGCCGACCGCTCCGAATGAGCAGGTTTCACCCCACTGATTCCGACTGGGAGAAACTGGAGGAATTTGCCGCCAGGACTCATGCGCCCGCAACGGACGAGTCGCGCCTCCTGGGAGCGGGCGCCGGCCTTTCCGACAACGATTGAACATGTCTGATCGGATTTTCCAGTCGTCCAAGACGTGAAACGTCGATGGCGACGGTCCCCAGGGTTTCGCCGAGCAGGACGCTCTTGTGGCCGCGTGGAAACCGGCCGACACCCTTTCCGGTCGTCCCGAACGAAATCAGGTCTCCGGGAAACAAGGTAAAGTACCTGCTGGCCTCTGCAATGCAGGCCTCGACCGAAAACCGGTAGTTGCCGGTATGGTCCCGCGTGAACTCTTCCCCGTTGATTGTTCCGGTCACGTGCAGGTCATTGGGATCCGGAACGCATTCGCGCGTGGTGATCCAGGGACCCATGGGTCCGAATGTATCGGTTCCCTTCGAGCGGGTGTGGTAGACGTAGAATGCGTCGGTATCGTCGGGCCCGTGAAGATTGCGCCAGGAATAGAACTCGGGCCGGGCCATGTCACGGTCGTAGGTTACGGCGATCGCATCCTTGCCAAACTTGAGTCCGTGACTCGTGACGTCGTTGTGAACGGTATAACCGAAGACGTGGTCGAGGGAGTCTGATTCGCTGATGTTCCTGGCGCGTTTGCCAATGACGGCACAGATCTCCGGTTCCGGAAAGACCGCGCCCCATTCGGGGTCGACGACAATTGGCTTCTGGTGGCCCTGGAGCGCCGACGGGGGTTTCAGGAAATAGTTGGGGACGCCAGGATCCCTGTGTGCCCGTCTCATCAATTCGATGTTGTTGAAGGCGACGCCCAGAATCTTGGAGGGATTAGGGACCGGAGGCGCCCAGTCGATGCCGCCGACCGCAGAACCGGGGACGGATTCCACGTCCAGTTCTCGAACAAGACCGGGGTTTCGTGCTTCGGCCTCGACCAAACCGAGAATCGACGTGATCTCGCCCAGGCCGGACCTGGTTGCGACCTTATCCAGGTCCCTTGCCAGGCCGTCCCGACCAAGCATGATGGCAGATGTGCCTTCGCCACGGTACCGTGTTCCGAACTTCATGAATCCTGCAACTCTCCTGTTCGCCTCCCGGACGTTCTCCCGTTAATCCGGGTTGTGCGCAATTTGCTCCGCAAAGGAAAGCGGCCTGAAGCGCGTTTCAAGCTCGGCAGGATTGTTTCGACCGCGCGTGCCCAGCCGAACCTGGACGCAAGATTCGGGGAAGAACCGCGGGGGAAAATGCGCTGGCATCGGGAAGCGACTCGAACGGACAGGGCTCAGGATATTCCGACGGACACGGTTTGCGCTCCCGGAAACGATTGTTCTCCGTGGCTGTCAAGCGAGTTTGCGCACCTTGTCACCAACCGCTATTTCACCACCCTGGACGACGCGTGCTAACACTCCGCGAAGACGGTTTTGAAACCCTTCGCCGGTATTGACGAAAACGCAGGCTTCGCGGCCAAAACGATCGATGAACTTGGCGCAGCCCTTGTGTGGCTTCCGCGTAATTTCGATGACCGCGGATCCAATCGACAGTCGCTGATCGGGCGGCAAGTTGTCAGGCGTCAAGTTCATGTCGATGATCAGGTTGTCGCCGGACAGGGCCCATCGCTCGCGCTCCTGGGCGATCAATGCAATGAAGCGCGCGTTCATGATGGAAATCTGGTCGTCCGTTTGCAGGAACCCGTTCCCGTCAGACGTCCGGTGGCCGTCTGCCCAGCGGTCGCCGTCGAGACCACCGTCAATGCTGACATTGCACTTCCTCGGTTCCATGCGCTGTTCCGGAGCTGGACGGATAACGATAGCCACGAGCGCGCCATTGTCGATCGGCGATGCAAGAATCTCCGGCAAGCCGGCAACCAGTTCATCGCGAGAGAGGTGTTTTGGCATTGAGTACTCCAGACGGGAGCGGTGACAAGGCAATTGGTCCGGATCCTGTAACCATGCACCTGGGTGCGAAATGTACTGGGGGACATCTGTGAACGCCCTGTAACTCGTGCCGGTGCTGTTCGCCAGATTGAATCGCCGGGTTGATTCACCCGGGACACCGATTGCGTTCCCGACTGGACGTGTGAATACGGTAAAGGACCAGCGCAATACCGGCTTCGGATTTCCGGCCAAGGCAAGGACCGCGAGGAATTCTGAAGGCATCGGGACTGCTTGGCCCGGCGGTCGGCAAATGCCCGTTCGATCCCGTGTTGGGCAAGATCACGAATGTCATTCAGATGCTTGTCTCCGGGATGGATTTCACTTCGCCGATCGTGATCTGCCAGACCTGGTGTGTACGTGACATCCCCGATCACGTCTGCAATTTCCGCAGAGGGGTATCGGAGAGCGGGAAACGCTGGCCGAATTGCCCGAAATCGTGCATTTGGGACCAGCAAACAAATGAGTCGCAACGGTCCACGAAGCCGTGCAACGGGGCCGACGGGGAATCGCATGTGCCTTTTCCGGGAGCCTCGACAGCCGGCCTTCAGCATTCTGCCACGAAACAATCTGGCAACCTCCAGAACAAAAGGCTTTCACATGTTCAAGTCCGGCGATGTCGTCTTGTCCAGGAGCTGGAACCCGATCCTGGACAAGGGCCGCCACCATCGCGCCCGCCTGGGTTTCATTCTCATGTCGACGGATCTCGCGTCGGAGTCCGATTTTTTCGACATGGCCCCCGAGGGTGTCGCGGTGCACATTACCCGGCTGAAGACCGAAGATTACACAACCAGCGAAACGCTTTCGCGTCACATCGAACACATGGCGGATGCGGCGTCCCGCATACAGCCCGATCTGAAACCGGATGTCGTCAGCTATAGCTGCACGAGCGGATCCATCGTGATCGGCGAGGATCGGGTCATGTCCGAAATCAGGAAGGGCGCGCCCTGGGCCCAGCCCATGTGCCTTGTCCAGGGCGTGCTTGATGCGCTGAACGAACTGCAGGTAGAGAAGCTTGTCGTGGGAACGCCTTATCTTGACGAGGTCAACACTGCCGAAGCCGAATACCTGTCGGGAAAGGGCTATGAAATCCTGGATGTCCAGGGACTCAACCTGAGCACCGGAACGGAGATGGGACAGGTTACGCCGGAATTCTGGAAGACCTTCGCAATCAGGATCGACCAGCCGGACGCGGATGCGATCTTCCTGAGCTGCGGCGGCATACGCGCGCTCGAAGTTGCCGAAGAGATCGAGCAGACCATCGGCAAGCCGGTCATCACGTCAAACCAGGCGCAGTTCTGGAGCTGCCTGCGCCGAGCCGGAATCACGGACGAGTTGAGAGGGTTTGGGCAGATCTTTTCCAGGCCCGGAAAGGCTCTTCTGCCGCATACCAGGCCGAGACAGGAACACGTCGATGCTGCGCCAAACCGGGCCTGACGCCATCCGGGGATGCCAGGGGCCAGGTCCACCTGGCACAATTCGAACCCGTTTCCTGCCACGTCATTTCGAAAACAGGCTGAACTCGCTTCGTCCGCATGGCAGGGGTACAGATCAGGAACAGGAGAGACGAGGAGGTCCTTGTGGGTACCGATGACTTCAGTTTGTCGGCGTTGAGGCGCGATTTTCACCGTTTCCCCGAACTTGGTTTCCGGGAAGTCCGCACGAAGGCCAAGATTGCAGAATTCCTCTGCGACCTTGGTCTCGACGTGCATGAGGGCGTGGGCGTGGTGGGAGTCCTCCGGTCCGGCGGAGGCAACCGGGCGATAGGGTTGCGCGCTGACATGGATGCTCTTCCGATTCACGAGGCAAGCCGTCACGAGTATCCGTCAGAGACACCCGGCGTCATGCATGCCTGTGGGCATGACGGCCACATGACCATGCTTCTCGGGGCAGCCCGGGCCCTTGCAGAAAATCCCGGCTTTGACGGTACGGTCGTGTTCATTTTCCAGCCCAACGAAGAGCATGGCCTCGGCGCGCTGGCGATGCTTGAGGAGGGCGTTCTGGAGCGTTTCCCCGTCGAGGAAGTCTACGCCATACACAATCTGCCCGGTGCGCCGGTCGGGCAGGTGTCAACCCGCCCCGGCCTGATTTGCTCCTCGGAAAGCCTGTTCGAGATCACCATCCGCGGCCAGGGCGGCCACGCCTCGATGCCGCAGGCCGGCCAGGACTCGATCACGATCGGGGCGGAAATTGTGCTGGCGCTGCAGACGATCGTATCGCGCAAGCTGCCTCCGGGCGCCGGGGCGGTGGTGTCGATAACCGAATTCCAGACCGACGGTCAGCGCAACGTGTTGCCGGGCACGGTGACGTTGAAGGGTGACGTTCGTGCCCGCAGCCTCGAAGATCGAAACAACATCGAAATCTTCATGCGCCGAACCGCTGAAGGCATTGCAACGGCGCACGGTGTTTCTGTCAATGTGGACTTCAGTACCGAATTCATCGAGACGACAAACGCCGAAGGACCTACGGAGGCGGTGATACGTGCCGCGCGGAGCGCCGGTCTTGACATCATTCCGGACCGGGAGCCGATTAGCGCTTCCGAGGATTTTGCCCATTTCGCCACTGCGGTGCCGGGCTGTTTCCTGCTGCTCGGCAACGGAGAGGACGGAGCACACGGGCAGCCGCTTCACGCGAACGACTACGATTTCAACGACGATGTTTCACCAATCGGAGTGGCGTTCTGGACGGAACTTGTCCGTGACCGCCTTCCCATTGGGAATGAGGATGCCAGATGACAGTATTTTCTACCCGTATGCAGACCTTTTGCGGGCGCCTTGCCGAGGCCGGGATCGACGTGGCGCTGATCACCGATGACGACAATGTCTATTACCTGACCGGCTATTGCGACTACCTGCACATGGAATTCGGTCGCCCGACGATCCTGGCCGTGCCGCGCGATGGAGACAGCCTGCTCATTACACCGACAATCGACCTGAATTCCGCCCGGGCCTCGGCGCGGGTTGACAGGATCGCACCCTGGAACGACGGGAAAGGCAACGAATGGCGCGAAGAACTGCCAGGCATCGTCGAGGGTGCGGCCCGCGTCGCCATCGAACCCGATCGAATGCCGCCCGTCGTGCACACTTTTCTCGGCGAACTGGTGGATTCCGGAAAACTGGCGAGCGCGACAGGCATCCTGGCCGATATGAGGATGATCAAGTCGGACGAGGAACTGCAACTTGCCCGGCATGCCGGCCAGGTCGGCAAGGCAATGATGGAGGCCGGCCGCGCCGCGATTGCCGATGGCGTACCGGAATACGAGGTGGCGATTGCCGCGTCACAGGCCGGCACCCGCAAGGCGGCGGAGTTGCTGTCGGCGCACTACGATGATGCCTTCATGTCACCGAACACCCACTTCCTGCAGATCATGGCCTCGGGCGAGACGATCATCAACACCCATCGCAGGGCCACGACGCGAATCATGCGCCGTGGCGAGCCTGTTTTTCTCTGCTTCTGCGGCATGACCAACTTCCATCGCTTCAAGCTGGGGTTCGACCGAACATTCTGGATCGGCGAGATCGCCGACAGGTCGCAGGCAGCGGTCTATGAAGTGGCGGTTGCAAGCCAGAAAGCGGCCCTCGACGCGCTGCGTCCCGGCGTGACCGCGGAAAGTGTCCATGCCGCCTATGCCGAGGTCATCGCGGGTGCCGGTTACGAATACCCGTTTCGGTGTGGGCGGGCGACGGGGTTCAGTTTTCTCGAGAGTCCGCAACTGGTGACCGGGGATACAACGATCCTGCAACCCGGTATGGTTCTGGTCGTGGATGGATCGGTTTCGGTCGAATCGTTTCGCGCGCAGGTTGGAGACAGCTTCATCGTCACCGAGGATGGATGGGAGGCGGTTACCGACCATCCCAAGACCCTGGAGGAGGTCATTTTGTAGGCATGGTCAAACCCCGGGCGCGCACCCACCATGTCGACCTGAATGTGCCGGCAAGCCCGATGTGCCGGGCTGTTTCACCCGAAGTGAAGCACCGGCCGCGCACCTTGGAACCGACAGTTGCCGCCGCGGCATGCAGATCCTTCCTGAAGACCTTGATGCCGTCATCCATCATCGCGGCCTCAGCTGTTCCGGGGATGAGCCTGCCGGGCTCATCATCACCGGTGTCCATTGTCACCTGCTTGGAGTTGCGCTTGCGCATGGAACGGTCACAATTCCCGGTGGCCGAGCCGCCCGGCACACCGCGGGCTGGCGATACGCAGCGGCTGATGTGGGAGAAGCGATGCCGCCTGGACCAGCTTCGTTCGATGCTTGGCCATGATCACGCCTGGACCAAAGCCGGGCAATGGCGAATGTCCGATCCGAGGGAGGGCTGGATTGAATATGAACTGTAAACCTGCGCCGTGTCGTGGCTTCGATACCGTCGAGTTCGAGGCGCGGACGGCGATCGCTCAAGGAATGATGGACCGGTCCGCGTTGAGCGCCATGCTTCTGTCGACCGAAGCGGAGGTCCGCTACTACTCGGGTTTCCATACACCGTTCTGGCAAAGCCCGACGCGCCCCTGGTTTTTGCTCATACCGCTCCAAGGCAAACCGATCGCGATCATTCCCGGAATCGGGGCTGCCTGCATGGCCAGGACCTGGATCGACGATATCCGTACCTGGCCAGCCCCCCGGCCGGACGATGACGGCGTAACGCTACTGGCCGAAGCACTGAACGAAATCGCCGGTACAGACGGAAGGATCGGGATTCCCATGGGACACGAAACCCATGTCCGCATGCCCGCTGCCGACTTTGACCGGTTGCGGGCATTGGTCGGATTTGACCGTTTCGTCGACGCCACCGGCATTGTGCGTGCGCAAAGGATGGTGAAATCCGAGGCCGAGATCGAAAAGATCGCCCATGTCTGCGCAATTGCATCCGACTCGTTCGAGGCACTCCCGGGCTTCGTGCGGATCGGTGGCACCGAACGTCAGGCTTTCGCCACAATGCGGATCGACTTGCTGCGACGGGGCGCCGACGACGTTCCCTACCTGGTCGGCGGATCTGGCCCGGGCGGTATATCAGGCGTAATTGAGCAGCCTACCGACAGAATTCTGGGTTCCGGAGAGGTCATTATGCTCGACACCGGGGCCGTGTTCGACGGGTACTTTTGCGACTTCGACCGGATTTACGCTCTCGGATATGCCGCGGACGAGGTGCGACGGGCCTACGACGTGGTTTATGCTGCTACTGAGGCGGGAATCGCCGCAGCGGTTCCCGGTGCAAGGTCAGCCGATCTCTACCAGGCCATGGCGGACGTGTTGACCGATAGCGGAGCAAGCGACGGAGACATTGGCCGCCTCGGCCACGGGCTCGGCATGCAATTGACAGAATGGCCGTCGCACACAAACTCCGACGAGACTGGTCTCGAGGTCGGAATGGTCGTCACGATAGAGCCCGCCATGGTTTTTGGCAACGGCAGGACCATGGTGCACGAAGAGAACGTCGTGATCCGCGAGAATGGCGCTGAACTTCTCACCCGCCGTACGCCCGCGGAATTGCCGGTGATCGACTAACGGTCTGGGCGAAGATCAGTCCGGCTTGACCTGTCCGGTCCTTTTGCAAGAGGATCGCTGAAATGTTGATTATCGGTCAATGGGAGAACGAAAGTGCAAAGCCTCGACCAGCGTCCCGGCATGCTGGAAGCCCGGACTCGCCCGGATCGATTTGCAATGAATACGGTTCGAACTGTAACGGGAATTTGCCGGAATTCAGGTACTGGTCCGGTCCGAGGAGGCTGTCCAGTATTGCTTTCGAAAGAGTCGCAGGCGATCCTTGCCGGCGAACGATTCAAGGGCCGCAAGGCGCCACGAACCCGGGGCCGATATTCCTGCAAAGCCCGACTGCATGGTATCGGCTCCGGGAACGCTTGAGGCGCGCGCTTGGGTAGTCAAGGAAAGGAGCAGGAATGTTCCCCGGATTGGAACAGGAAATCGTCGATCATGCCGCGTATGATCGGAACGTCGAAAAGCTGCGAAAAGCCGGCGTGGTTCTGCCCAGGATTCAGGAACTCGCCGATCCCAAGGTCCATCTTGCCTCGAAATCCGCAAAAATCGCCGATGCCGATCCCGATGGGCCTGACAACCGCAATCTGTTTCGGGTGCACTGGCACAACGGCACGGACCGGAGAAGCCTGGTTGATGTGCCGGAGCACATTGTCCTCCCGGAGGATCTGACTGGCGTTAAGGCCAGGATTGCGGTGGCCCTGGGAAACCGATTTCCGATGATCGGTGCGCACAAGGTGCTTGCAGCCTATGGATGCCTGATTCCGCGCCTTCTTTCCGGCGCCTTCGATGCTACCAGGCATCGGGCCGTTTGGCCGTCGACCGGCAATTACTGCCGTGGCGGCGTGGCAATCGCCACTTTGCTGGGGTGCCGGTCAATTGCGGTACTGCCCGAGGGCATGAGCCGGGAACGGTTCGACTGGCTCAACCGGTGGCTCGTTGATTCCGGCGATATCCGTCGCACGCCAGGTACCGAAAGCAACGTGAAGGAGATCTACGACGCCTGCCATGCCTTGGCCAGGGATCCCGAAAACCTGATTCTCAACCAGTTCAGCGAATACGGCAATTACATCATTCACCGCTCGGTAACCGGTCCGGCCCTGCAACGTGTTTCCGAGCGCCTGAGCACCGATCACGGCCTGCGCCCGTGTGCGTTCGTCGCCGCGAGCGGCTCGGGTGGAACGCTGGCGGCAGGGGAACACCTGAAACGGATCTTCGGCACGGATATCGGCGTGATCGAAGCCCTGGAGTGCCCGACACTGTTGTACAACGGCTACGGGGAACACAACATTCAGGGAATCGGCGACAAGCACGTCCCGCTGATCCACAACGTCTTGGCTTCCGATTTCGTGATCGGAGTATCAGGCAGCGCCTGTGACGGTTTGAACCTTCTGTTCAATACTTCAGCCGGGCGAAGATATCTCTCGGACCACAGGGGGATCGGCCAGGAACTGATGGCCGGCCTCGGCAACCTGGGGCTGTCTTCGATTGCCAATGTTCTCGGAGCGATCAAATACGCCAGGTACATGGACCTGGGTGAACGTGACGTGGTGCTTACCGTCGCCACCGACGGAGCGGACATGTACCAGACCGAGATCCGTATTGCCGTGGACAAGCATTTCGGCGGCAGGTTCGACGAAATCACCGCCGCGGAAACCTTTGGTCGCCATGTTCTTGGCACCGGTATTGACCATATGCAGGAGTTGGGCCGATTTGAACGGGAACGCATCTTCAACCTGGGTTATTATACATGGGTCGAGCAGCAAGGCATTTCGCTGGAGGATTTCGACCGGCGCCGGGACCAGTCCTTCTGGGACGGCCTGTCCGCCCTCGTCCCTCTATGGGATGAAATGATCGCGCGGTTCAACGGCAGTTGACCGAGCATAGCCTGGCGTTGAATTGCGCCCATTTGGACTCGTGGCTCACGAACATGCGCCGCGATGGGGCGATGCGCGTGAGATGATCCGGGTTCCCCTGTCGTGTTTCCACGCCGCGTTCCGAGGACTATTCGGGCGCTACCCCCGCACTCTCCCCGCGACATTTTTCACCGCCATCAGGATCAGGAGGATTATGATCACCAGGAAGACCAGGCTGACGGGTCGGGTGACGAAAACTGTCAGATCACCGCCCGCGGCACCGATGCCCTGCCGGAAGTAACGCTCCATGATCGGTCCGAGTACAAGGCCGAGGATCATGGGCACCATCGGGATATTGGCACGGCGAAGGGCAAATCCGAGGACACCGAAACATATGGCGATCAGGGTGTCGCTCAGCCTGTAGTTCCGTGAAAACGTGCCCACCATGACAAGGCACATGATGATGACACCGAGCAGCCGGTCGTCGATCGTGGAAAGCCTGGCGATCCAGCGCGTGCCGACAAGCAAGAGACCGACGATGATGAAGTTCATGATGAACAACGTCATGTAGAGCCCGGCAACGAAAGCCTTGTTGTCCTCGAACAGTGTCGGGCCCGGATCGACGCCGTGCACGATAAACACCGTCAGCATCATCGCGGTAAAGGCCTCACCCGGGATACCGAGCGAAAGTAGAGGGACGAGCGCCGCGGGCGGAACGGCATTGTTTGCGGTTTCCGACGCGATGATGCCCTCGGGTGCACCGCGTCCGAACTTCTCGGGCGTCTTCGATCCTGCACGCGCCGTCGTGTAGGCAAAGAATTGCGCGAGGAATTCGCCCACGCCCGGAAGGACGCCCATGCCGACCCCGAAACCCGCCGAGCGAAACAGCGTCTTCGGGTAGCGAAACACTTCGACGAAACCGCTGAGCAGGCGGCGGTCGACCTCTGTTTCCGACTTGTCGACCACCCGGTCGGAAAAGATCAGTGTCAGTGCCTGGCTGAGGGCGAAGAGCCCGAGGATCATAGAGATGAGCGGGACGCCGCCCATCATCCAGGTTGTGCCGAACGTGTAGCGGGCAGAACCGTAGGCGGTCTCGAGTCCGATGGTCGAAACGAACAGGCCGACGCCCAGCATCGCGAACGAGGCGAATTCGCTGCCGCGGTGGGCAACGACCACGAGGACCATCGCCAGCAAAGCCGCCATGCCCAGGTCAACCGAGGTGAGATACTTCGACAGTGCCGCCAGCGGCCACGCGGCAATGACCAGGACCACAACTGCAAATATGCCGCCTACGAAACTCGACGCGTAGGCCAGGGAAAGCGCACGCTGCGGTTCGCCGCCCTTGGCCATCGGGTAGCCATCGTAGGTCGTCAGCACGTTCACTCCGGTGCCGGGAGTGTTGATCGTAATCGCAGGGATGGCGCCACCGTACCAGCCTGCCGCGTAGAGGCCCATCAGCAGGGTCATGCCCGCCAGCGGGTCCATCGTGTAGGTGACCGGCAAGAGAAGGACGATCCCGACACCCGGCCCGATGCCGGGAATCGCGCCAAGCACAACGCCAAGCACGCTGCCGCTGATCAGTGCAATCCAGATGACCGGTTCAGCGAGCTGCTGGATCCCCAGTGCGATCGTCTCGAACATCTAGAGGATCCCCTGAAGCCAGATGGGGAAATCCAGCCACTTGAAAAGCATCGGCCGCGGGAACCAGATCGAAAATCCGACGCGAAAGACCAGCACCATGGCGACCGTCGTGCCGAGCGCGATCAGGGCAAGGCGCAGCCCGCGAAACCCGCCGATCCAGGCCACGAACCCGGAAAACAGAAGGATCGAAAGCGCAAAGCCGACGACCCGCATCAGCAGAACCGCGCCAATCATGCATCCCGCGATCAGCAGGATGCGGCTATAGACCCGCGCAATTTCGAACCAGTCCGGCTTCTCCCGCCTGGCCGCGAAAAAGCCAACGGCCGAAGCGATAACGGTCAGAACCAGGGCAACCGCCGGCGCAACCGCCGGTTCTGCCCACCATCCACCCGACATGACCGTCTGGCCCATTGAACCCGGCACGGTCTGCCAGCGGATGATGGCAAGCAAGACGACTGCGGCGAGGAATATGCCGCCAAGAAGGTAACGGCCCCCGCTCGGCTGTTCGTCAAACGGGGACGCGTCTTCCTTGCCGTCGTCAGACACCGGTTTTACCTGGCAAGGAGGTTTTCGAACCGGTCATAGAAGGCATCGGCAAAAGCCGCAGCTTCGTCGGCCGGCATCCACTGGACAACCGCACCAGCATTCGCCGCGATGGCCTGGGCTTCTTCGCTTTCGACGACTGCCTTGGCGATGCGCGAGATCACGTCACGTGCCTCTTGCGGCGTGTCCTTGCGCACGAAGAGCCCTGTCCAACCCGGTGTGGAGATGCCGGGCACCTGTTCTTCCAGCGTTGGCACATCCGGATAGATCGGGATGCGTGCCGTTGTGTACGCTGCCAGCGCCTTGGCCTCGCCGCTCATCAGGCAGGGCCGCAGAATACCGCCACCCAGTGTGACGTCGATTTCCCTGTTCAGGACCATCTGGCAGGTGGTTTCGTCGTAGGCGGTTACGCTGCTGAACGCGAAGCCGAGTTCTTCGGCCATCTTCATCGTTTGAAGCGCCGGCGGTCCGTTCAGACCGAAAACACCAAGGCTCACGTCGTTGCTCTTCCCGTACTCGGCAAGCTCCTGGAGATTGTCGTACGGCGCATCCGCATGTGCGACCAGCATCATCCCGTAACCGATGATAACCGCAAGAGGTTCGAATTCGCCGCGCTCGTATTTGGCGTTTCCGCGGATGATGTGCGCAGAGATGATATTGGCCGTGAATGCCCCGACCGTGTGCCCGTCGGCCGGTTGGCTGAACACGTGCGTCGCGCCGATCAGTCCGCCGCCGCCCTTGATGTTGACCGTGCTGGCCGGAACGCCGGTATCCTTCTGGAACGCGTCCGAGATCATTCGCGTGATTGCGTCTTCGATATCGCCGGGCGGCCACGGCACGACGAATTCCACCGGCCGTTCCGGATAGTCCGCACATGCAATCCCGGTCATTGCGCCAAGAGCCACCGCCACCGTGGCGAGAAATCCTTTCGGTCGTTTCATCTCGTACTTCTCCTTGTGAGTGCGCCGCTGTCTCGGGCGGCTTTCAATGTGGACCAGCGTAGGAAATTTGCGTTCGCGCGAGAAGAAAGAACTTCTTTTTCGCGATTGAAATTCGCCTTTTCACTGCAACCGGGCCGGATGCCGAAAACCCCTTGCGAAATGGAGGTTTCCGACGGCGCAAGCTGAGTAAAGCGGCGGATCGCCTGCCGGGGCACATGCCGGTACGCAATCGGATTCTTTTGTCCGAACGACGCTTCCACCATCAAAAGGTGATCACCGCCAGGTCACGTCCTACCGTCAGCGGCCCGTCCCAGGTCTGACGGACGAGCGCCTCGAACTCTTCCGGACCGGTTTCCGGATCGTCGCTCGGCGTGAAGTGCTGGACGACCAGGTGCCCGACACCGGCTGCCGCGGCGATCCGTCCGACGTCATCGCCAGGGGTGTGCGCGGCGATCATGTGCGCCATCAGGTTCGGCTTGATCGCCTTGAGGCGTTCGCACATTCGCTCGGCTCCGGCGCGGTGCATGATCTCGTGAACCAACACGTCCGCCCCCCTGGCAAATTCCGCCAGCGGCGGGAAGTAGCAGGTGTCCGCCGAGAAGACGACGGTCTTTCCCGCCCCCCTGATCTTCAGCGCGAAGGTGTCGGTCAACGGCGGGTGAACCACGCGCAGGGCCTCGACCTCGACCAGGTCGTCCTTGAGAACGGCGCCTTCGCCGAACTCGGTGCAAACGAACATGTCCCGCGGGTCCTGCTGGCGTTCATCCGCGATGCGCATTTCGATATCGAATGACATCGCCGCAAAAAAACTGTCCACGTGTTTCTGCAGTCCATTGGGCCCGAATATTTCGATCTTGCGCTTGGGCGAGGACACCCATGTCGTGTGCAAAAGCGGCCCGAGTTCGAGGCAGTGATCCGAATGCAGATGGGTCAGCAGGATCGTGCCGTAATCGGCGAGGGTGTATCCCGCTTCGACAAACTGCCGGGTTACCCCCATCCCGCAATCGACGATGTACGGCCTGCCCGAGAATTCGACGACCGATGAAGACGGCCAGCTTGACCCGGTGGTCAGGCGCGGGCCGCCCTTGGTACCAAGTAGCGTAAGTTTGTCAGCCACGGCAGAGTTCCTTGTCGCGAAATGCCGCTCGCCGGGCTATTGTCGTGTCATGATCCTGGGGTTCCATCATGCCGGCGTGGCGACACCTGACATGGATCGGCTGTCGCATTTCTACGTAGACTTGTTCCATGGCCGTATTCTCGGGGAGTTTGCGTGGGACGACGGCGCCGTCGCCATGTCCGCGCGGCTGGGTCTCGCGAAAAGCGCCGGACGCCTGATGATGCTGGGATTTGGCGGAGCGCGCCTGGAACTGTTCCAGTTCGATCGGCCCGTAATCGCGATGCCCGACGTACCGCCTTCGGTCGCCAGGCCCGGTTTCAGCCATATCTGTTTCGAGGTTGACGATGTCCATGCCGAATACGCGCGCCTGTCGGATGCGGGAATGACGTTCCATGAAAAGCCGATGGCGATGCCAACGGGCGGCGTGTTCACGTACGGCCGGGACCCAGACGGGAATGTTGTCGAGCTCCTGCAGGCGCCGAAGTAAAGCGTCATCGGGATGCCCCGTAGTCGACGGGCGTAGCGTGCCATCCGGCCCACCGCCGTTCCCAATAGGTGTTGTGAACCCGCGTCGAAATCGGCCCCGCCCCCTGGCAGATCGGCTGGCCGTCCACGGTTGAAACCGGAAGGATCCCGCCTGCACTCGAGGTCAGGAATGCCTCGTCCGCGCTCATCAGATCGTCAACGGTCACGGTGCCGGCCACGACGTCCAGCCCGATTTCGCTGCAGAGTTCGCGCGCGGTCAGCCGCGTGATGCCTTCGAGACAGCCGGACTCGGGAGTCAGAACCCTGTTGCCGCGGACGACAAAGATGTTGGATCCCGGCGCTTCGGTGAGTACGTCCGAACCGTCCGTCATCACGCTCCACCCGGCCCCCGCCTCGCCCGCTTCCATCAGTGACATGTTGAGGTCGAGGGAACAGAAATTCTTGGCGCGCGGGTCGACCGCGTCGGGTGGAATGCGAACGTAGTTTTCCGACACGTGGAGGTGGATTCCCCTCTGCCGGTCCGCGTCGTCCTTGATGAAAACATACGGGGTCACGAAAGCATAAAACCGGTTCTGGAACCGGTCCGAATGCAGGCGGTCGTCGGGACGCGGCAGATTGGCGCCGCGTGTCACCGCCCACCAGACATAGGCGTCCTTGAGCCCCGTGCGGGCTACCAGTTCATTCAGGAGCGCCCCTTCTTCTGCCTGGCTGAACGGGTTGGTCAGCTTCATGCGTGCGCAAGATCGGGCGAACCGCTCCTGGTGGTCGGATAGGCGAAAGAACTGGCCGCGCCCGACCGATACGACGTCGTAGACCGCATCCGCACGGACAAAGCCGAGGTCCGTGATCGGCACCCGGGCCTCACCGATCGGCACGAATCCGTCGATTATGTAGGCCGCACCGGCAGCCCAGTCGGGTTCGCGGTCCACCGGCGCGTGCGCGGGGTCGCGGGCCATGATATCCTGGACCGGCAGCGGGGAACGATCGGTCACGTCGCGTTCTCCCGAACCGTTACCAGGCCGTCGCCGAATTCGAGCGTGACTCCGGTGTGCTCGGGATAAAGGTCGTCAACCCGGACGCCCGAAAACACCTCCCAGTGGATGAGCTCGTTTTCATCGCGCACCGTCATGTCAAAGACGATATCCCGAATGTCCTTGCGACCGTATTCCAGGATGCGGGCATATGAAGGAAACTCGTCGACATAGCGCATCGACCGGTCCGTTTCATCCATTCCGATATCATCCCGGCCATGGGGCATCGCGACAGAATGGATGACCAGCGCCGTATCGCTGTCCTCGAACCGGTGGGCATCGCCCATGGCCCAGGTGCGTTCCTTGATGTCCTCGTCGGTCAGTGCAGACGCCCAGACCTGTTCAACCGTCATGGTGTCCTCGTCCACGCGAAATTCGACCCCGCGGGAAAAGCTCTTGTGAAACGGAGTGCGCTCCTGGCCCGGGCGGGCACCGTAGACGCCATTGTCGAACAGCACGATCGTTCCCTCCGACGTGAGGCGCGGATTGTGCATGTGCCAGGGCCAGCGGAAGTTCTCTCCAACCGGCGTCAGCAGCTTTTTCCGCAGATCGGGCGACCAGTTCGTATGGTCGCCCAGTATCCAGACGATTTCGCCCGACTTGCGGTCGATCTTCAGGATGCAATCCTGAAGGCGCAGCGAGACCAGCACGGAGTCGTCGCGTTCGTCATAGGTCACACCGTTGCCGTGGGTCCAGTCGGCAGCGCCGGGAAAACCCCGCACGTGCCAATAGGCGTCGAACGCATCGTAGCCGATGCGGCAATTGTCGAGATGGTCGAAGCTGTCCCAGCTCCAGACGATGTCGCCGCCGGGAGTGAACTCGACCACCATGTCGCCCACGATTTCCCGTTTCCCCTCGCATTTTTCGGGTTCCCGGTCAGAAGAGGGCCAGTCCTTCACGTGCCTGGAATGTGCGCACAGCGCCAGGAAATTTCCGTTCGGCATCTGGTGCGGCTGGTGATGCAGGCTTCGGACATCGACGGGAATGCCGCCGTCCAGCGCGCCCTGCGGGCGCTTCGCGGCATACCATGCGCGGACCGTGTCGCCGGCGACGTCGATTTCACGCGAGCAGAAATCGGTATCGTGAACGAAAAGATTGCCGTTGATCAGCCGTTCGATCCCTGCTGCCCGGCGATCAAGTTTGCGCATCCAGCGCATCCGTCCCCGGTTGTCGATCGCGAGCAGCATGCCCCAGTGGACAAACCATCGCCTCTGCGCTTCGGTCACGTCCGTAATGCGCCCGAACGCGCGGCGGCGGATGGTCATGAAGGTAAAGCGCCCCGACATCCGGTCAGGCTGGCTGATGCGTGTCTGGAGCGGCGGCATGTCCAGCGGCGAGGTCGGCACATCCCTTGGTTCGTGCAGGATGGGATCCTGCCATGTCGCGGCCCCGTCGGGACCAACGGCCTGAACCGAGATCGAGGCGGTTCCTTCCGGGTGAAACCCCAGGAGCAGGTATGTTCCGTCCTTCACCGGGAACCTGATCGTCCACACATCCTGATTCTGTTCGATGCGGACCCGCAGCTCACTTGCACCGGAAGTTTTCGCCAGCAGGCGAGCGACCAGCGGAGCACGCTCCGGGCCGTGTTCGACAGTCGGTTCAGACTGGAACTGCGGCAGCGCCATGACGAGACCTCCCCGGGGCCACTATGCAAGGGACAAGCCGCAGGAGAAAGACCGGATTGCTTTCAGCTGGTAGAAGTATCGCTACCGTCGGCTGCGCTCCAGTCCGGTGTCTCCCAGGCGACGTCACCCGACCTGACCAGGTCGTCGACGATCTCGACGATGAGCGCGCGTATGTTGCGTTCGGCCTCCGTCATCATCTCCACGCGCGGCCCGGCGAGGTGAATCGTCCGGTTGAATTCGGGCAAATCGATGGTTCTGTGCTCGGCTAGGCCAGCCGCGATCTCGGCATTGAACTGCGCGATTGGCGCCACGCAGAACCGCCTCCCGCGAACGAGGTATTCGCGCCTGATGTTGATCGAGGAGCATTCGATCAGGTCGGCCCACTTCGATCGCGTGCGCTTGAATCCCCGTTCGAGCCGTTCGCGCGCCCAGATCGATCGGACGTCCAGGACGACCGGAAGGCTTGCCAATGTCTCGACAGGCACCCGCTCCGGCAGGGATGCGCAGAGGCTGGGCGGGCCGATGAGGCACAGGCGTTCGTTGTAAACCGGCAGGCTTTCGAAGTTGTCGGTATCTATGTCGCTCTGGAAAAAGGCAAAATCGCACTCCCCGGCCTCCCAGAGCCGTTCCAGATCGGCCGGGAAGCCCTGGTTGAACAGCAACGTGATGCCCGGATGCCGGTCAAACCCGACCTCCATCAGGCGGGGCACCAATACCCTGCTGAGAGAAGGTGTCACGCCAATTCGAATGGTCCCCTCGCTGGAATTCCGATGCCGCGACAACTCGCGCTCGGTCCTCTCGACCGCGGCCAGGATGTCTTCCGCGCGACGATGCAGGACTTTGCCGACAGACGTCAGGCGCATGCCGCGCGAGTGGCGGGTCAAGAGCTTGAGCCCGAGCTCTGCTTCCAGCTTTCTCAATTGCTGGCCAATCGCGGGCTGGGTCACGTTCAGCGCTCCGCTCGCCGCCGTCAGGCTTTCGTGCTTGGCCACTGCACAAAAGTATTTCAACTGTCGGAAATCCATGGGCCCCAACCTCTCCAGGCTCCGCCCGGGATAATAGTCGCGCTTTCCTCACCTGTAAATCGAAGGCTATTGTCGCGGCGGACGCGTGCGCTGTAGTCTTGCGCGCCGAAAGGGAAGACCGCAAATGACCGATCAAGTTTCGAATCTGCAGCCTGACGGTACCCTGCTGGTCGAGATGTCCCGGCGCAAGCTCGCGTTCCGGAATTCCGACGAACATCGGTTCCGAGACGTCTACCCCGGGCGAACTCGTGGGCAGGTGCACCTGTCAGACGGGCAGGAGACCGCCGTTTTCGACATATGTGTGCATCGGGGTGACGGGGACCAGCTTGCCTCGAGCCACTGCGGCCAGGGGCACGGCCCGGCCAAGGGCGGGAATCGGATTTCCGCTGTCGGGCTGGACATCCGTGTCGTCTAACGCGCGTGACGGGGAAGAAAACGGGAGCCAGGAAACATGAGCCAGGTTGTGATCATCGGTGGCGGGCCTGTCGGTCTGGGCCTGTCCATCGACCTGGCCCGGAAAGGGGTGACCAGCACGGTCCTCGAGCGCACCGGGATGGTTCACCACATCCCCAAGGGCCAGAACCTGACCCAGCGCACTGGTGAGCACTTTCGGGCCTGGGGGATCTCCGACCAGGTGCGCGCGGCCAGCCCCGTGCCCCCGGAATTCGGCAATGCCGGGATCGTCTGCTACGGGCGACTGTTGGGCGAATACCACTACGACTGGTTCCAGCGCTCTCGCGTTCGGGCCTACTATTTCGCCGATAACGAGCGCCTGCCTCAGTACAATCTCGAACGTATCTTGCGTGACCGGGTGGCCGATTTTGGCGAGATCACCTTTATCGAGGGCGCGCGGGTCACGGATGTTTCGCAAGTGGAGGATGGCGTCACCGTTGCGTACCGGATGGAAGACGGCGCCGATCACGCGGTGAGCGCGGCCTGCGCCGTGGGGTGTGACGGCGCGCGGTCGCTAACGCGCGACCGCGCCGGCATCGAGAGCGAGGTCGACCACGAGGGCCCGCTCATGGCGCTTTTGGTGTTCCGGTCTCGGGAATTGCACGACTTGCTGGAACGCTATCCCGGCAAGTCCATTTTCAACGTCATGAACCCGGACATGGACGGCTACTGGCAGTTCCTTGGCCGGGTGGACCTGGATGGCGGGTGGTTCTTTCACTCGCCGGTCCCGGCGGGCACAACGCACGACAATTTCGATTTCAAGGCTTTCCTGTACCGGATGGCCGGCGCCGAATTCGCACTGGAATTCGAGCATATCGGGTTCTGGGACCTCAGGATCTCGCACGCAAGAGACTATCGCAACGGCCGTGTCTTCATCGCCGGGGACGCCTGTCACAGCCATCCGCCCTATGGCGGCTACGGAGTCAACACCGGGTTCGAGGACGTGCGGAATCTCGGCTGGAAGCTCGACGCGGCATTCAAGGGATGGGCTGGCGATGCGCTGTTGGACAGCTACAGCGCGGAGCGGCACCCGGTGTTCAAGTCCGTGAGTACGGATTTCATCGGTCGAATGATCGAGGATTTCCGCTGCTTCACGCGGGAATTTGCCCCCGAAAGGGACAAGGCCGCGTTCGAGGCCGCCTGGCGGAGGCGCGCCGGCGCCGGTGATGGGGACGTGACCGGGTTCCTGCCGAATTACGCGGGTTCTCCGATCGTGGCCGGGTTGGTTGGTGCGCGATCAGGGGCCAAGGGGTCGCACCGCTTTGCGGCAGAGGCCGGGTATCACCTCGCCCCACAGAAACTGCCGGACGGACGCGACCTCTGGGACGCGTTGGGTCCGGGGTTCACCTTGATGAACCTCGGGGAGGACAGAACGGTTTCGATGCGTTTTGCGGAAGCTGCCCGGGTGCGAAACGTACCGTTGCGTGTGTTGAATTCACCCGACGACGGACTACGAAGGGCGTATGAATGCGCGACGATTCTTGTCCGGCCGGACCTGTTCGTCGCCTTTGCCGGGGACGGGTCAAGTGCGGATGCCGACGCGATCGTGGCCCGCGCGATCGGTGCCTGAGGAGAATTGTTCATGACCGACACGAGGGGTTGCCACTACATTGCGGGCACCTGGCTGGCCGATGCGCCCAACGGGGTGATCGGGGTCGAAAACCCGTCGGAAGGGACGGTATTTGCCGAAGCCCCCAACGGGTCCCGCGAACTGGCCGGGCAGGCGGTGATGGCGGCGCGGGAAGCCTTTGAGTCGAGCGCTTGGGCGAGTGAGCCGCGCCTGCGGTCGGCAGTGCTGCTGGAATTCGCCGATGTCCTGGAAGCGCGAGCCGATGAAATCGCCGACCTGATGTCACGTGAAAACGGCAAGGTCCTGGGACAGGCGCGGCACGAGGTGGCCGCCGGGTACGGCGAGGCACGATACTACGCCGGCGTCGCACGAAACGTTTTCGGGAGAACGTTCGAAAGCGCCACGGGCAGGATGAGCCTCATGACGCGCGAGCCCTCGGGCGTCGTCTCCGTCATCGTGCCGTGGAACGCGCCGGTTACCCTGCTCGTGCGTTCGGTTGCCCCCGCGCTGGCGGCCGGCTGCACCGTCGTGGTTAAACCTGCCCCCCAGACGCCATTGACCAATGCCGCCGTCATGGCCTGCTTCGACGCCGTGACGTCGCTGCCGAAGGGTGTTGTCAATTCGGTCAACGAATGCGGGACAGAGGTTGGCGCCGTTCTTTCCACGCACCCGGAAATCGACGTCATCTCCTTCACCGGCTCGTCACGGACCGGCAAGATCATCATGGCCAATGCGGCCGACACCATCAAGCATGTCTCGCTCGAGCTCGGCGGCAAGGCGCCGGCGATCGTCTTTGGCAGCGCGGATACCGACAGGGCGGTGGCCGAGATCAAACGCGGTTCGCTGGCACTCAACGGGCAGATGTGCACCTGTGTCAGCAGGGTGCTGGCGCAGGATGATGTCTATGACGAGGTGAAGGCGCGGCTGCGCGATGCCTATGAGGAAACCACGGTCGGCGATGCGCGCACGGCCGGCGTCGAACTGGGCCCGGTCATCGACAAACCCAACCAGGAGCGCCTGCTGAAGATCATCGAACGGGCCGGCGACGAGGCAAACCTGGTCGTGCGCGGTACGGCGGGCGGGAACGACCTGTCGCGGGGTTATTTCGTGACCCCATCCATGTTCGAGATCGATGATGTTACCCACGACCTCGTGCAGGACGAACTGTTCGGCCCGATCGTCTCGATCGAACGGTTCGGCGACGAAACGGAGGCGATCGAGAAAGCCAACGCCACGCGTTACGGGCTGGCGGCGTCCATCCATACCAATGACCTCGGCGTATCGATGCGTACCAGCCGCAAGCTGAAATTCGGCACGGTCTGGCTGAACAGCCACAACCGCCTTTTGGCGGAGGTCGAAACCGGCGGATACCGTGAAAGCGGGATCGGGCGGCTGCACGGGGTCGAGGCGATGAATGATTTCCTCGAAACCAAGCACATTTATTTCGAGGTCGAAGGCTGATGCCGCTGATCCAGTACCTGTCGCGCATTTCCTTCGATTTCGGGGCAATCGCGACTCTGGACGACGAAATCGCTCGCCTCGGGCTCAACCGTCCGCTTCTGGTCACGGACGAGGGCGTCGCGGCCGCCGGAATCCTGGAGCTTGCGCTGGATGCGGCGAAGCCCTCCGAACCCGTGGTCTACGACGGAACCACCGGGAACCCGACCGAACAGTCCCTGCTCGAGTGCCTGGAAATCTGGAAAGGCAAGGGCTGCGACGGGGTGATCGCCGTGGGCGGCGGATCGCCGATCGACCTGGCCAAGGCGGTTGCGCTCCTGACGAGCCATGGCGGCAACCTGGCCGACTACAACGTCAGGACCGGCGGTTCGGCAAGGATCGGCAAGGTATCGCCTCAAATCGCCGTCCCGACAGCGGCCGGGACAGGCGCAGAGGTGGGCCGTGCCTGTGTCATGTCCTTGCTCGATGGTTCGAAATGCGTCGCGGTCAACCTCAACATGGTCGCCGACGCGGTGATCTGCGATCCGGACCTGACCCTGTCTTTGCCGCCGCGCCTGACCGCCGCAACCGGAATCGATGCTCTCAGCCATGGGGTCGAGACCTATTGCAGCACCTGGGAAAACCCGCCGGCAGCGGCGATCGGTCTCGACGCCGTCCGCCGTGCGGCCAGGTGGTTGCCTGCGGCCGTCGAGGACGGGGCGGACCGCCAGGCGCGGTGGGAAATGATGATGGCGGCACTCATGGGCGGTATGTGCCTGCAAAAGGCGCTTGGCGGAGCACATGCCATGGCCACTCCGCTGGGAGAGTTGGACCTTCACCACGGCACGCTGATCGGCGTCCTTCTGCCCCACGTTCTGCGCTTCAACAAGGGCTGGGCCGATACCGCATATTCCGATCTGCGCATCGCCATGAACGTGCCCGACTCGGTGGAACTGCACGACTGGATGACTGGCTTTGTCAAGCGGATCGGCCTGCCAACTTCCCTCGGGGCGTTGGGCGTGGAGCGCGCGATGCTGCCGGAGATCGCAGAGAAGGCCGCCAGGGACCACCTTTCCGCGACAAACCCGAGGCCCGCCGTTGCCGGGGACTATCTGGGCCTCTTGATCGAGGCGATGTAGATGCTGCCGAAGGCGGCCGTGACCCGAGAAGCCGGTATGTGATCAGACACTCATTGGCGCCTTCACCCCCGGATACCGGGACCGTCGTCATACCGGCGAATCCTGCTACCTGGCTTGTTTCCCCGTTGATCGGCGTTTGAAGATTGGTGGTGCAGGGCAGGATCGGTTCCGGGAAACGCGAAGCCCGGGGTGCCCGGCTGGTCAGAGCCCCATGGCCCTGTATGCCTCTGCCACGCGATTGACTGCAATCCTGTACCCGGCCGTCCGGAGGTCACGTGTCCCGCCTGCAGGTTCGTTCCATGATCGCGAGAGTTCGGCGTATGTGGACCTCATCATGTCTTCCAGTCCTGACCGCACGAGATCGATTTCCGTGCGACCGTGGAAAAATTCGTTCTCGAGTTCCTTCGGAAAAGTCTTGCCGGTCATTTTTTCCAGGGAACGCGCAAGTGTTCGGTGGCCCTTTTCATCATAGCGGCGCTCCATCAGCCCGAACGGGATGTGGGTCAGGTTCTTCACCCATTCGAAATAGCTGACCACGACTCCACCGGCATTCGCAAAAAGGTCCGGGACCAGAACGACACCCCGCTCTCGCAGAATCCTGTCTGCTTCATGGGAAACCGGTCCGTTGGCCGCTTCAACGACCAGTCTTGCCTTGAGGCGTGGCGCGTTCCTTGACGTGATGACCCTTTCCATGGCCGCCGGGACCAGGATGTCGCACTCGTCTTCGAGGGCCGCGGCTCCATCCGCTGAAAATGAGCCGCCGCCGTACCCTCGGACGCCGCCATGCGCAGTCACGTGTTTCTTCAGTTCCTCGATGTTCAGACCGTTGCTGTTCCTGACAACGCCATCGTGTTCGATGACCGAAACGATCCGGCATGCATCCTCCTCGCTCAGGAACTTCGCAGCGTGATAACCAACGTTTCCAAGGCCCTGCACCACGACCGATCGATCATTCAGGTCGTTTCCACGAAAGCCCGCCTTTCGGGCATCCTCGACCGTTTCGAAGAATGCCTGAATTGCGTATTCGACGCCCCGGCCGGTTGCTTCGGTGCGCCCTTCAATGCCGCCTCCTCCAAGCGGTTTTCCAGTTACACAGGCCAGACCGTTGATGTCCTCGGGCCTCTGGCGCCGGTATTCGTCCGCGATCCACATCATCGTCAGCTCGGTGGTCCCCATGTCGGGCGCAGGAACATTCATGCCTGAGTTCAGGAAGCCATGACGGATCAGCTCCTGGGAAAAACGCCGCGTAATCTTTTCCAGTTCATGCTCTTCCCATTCCCGGGGGTCGATCTTCAAGGCACCCTTCGAACCTCCGAACGGCAATCCGAACAGCGCGCATTTGTAGGTCATCAGGGCGGCAAGCGCTTCGACCTCGTCCTGGTCGACATCAGGGGTGTATCGGATGCCGCCTTTCGCCGGAGAGTTCTGCGTGGAATGCACGGCTCTCCACCCGGTGAAAGTGTGCATTTCGCCGCGTAGCCGCACGCCGAACCTGGTCACGTAGGTTGCGTTGCATACACGGATCTTTTCTTCGAGGCCTGCGGGAAGGTCGATGGACGCGGCCACTTCGCCGAACATGGCATTCACGTCTGCAAGGAATGCGCCGCTCATTGGCTTGCCTCCTCTACGCGGGAAATCGATGACTTCCTTTTCGGGCCAAACCCGCCACCGCCCGGCGTCTTCATGACGAACACGTCATTGGCGTTCACCTGGGTTTCGTCGTTTCCGGCCAGTTTTTCGATCGTGCCGCTGTTGCGAAGAACAGAGTTTTCGCCGGGTTGTCCAGCCTGGCCGCCGCTTGCACCAAACGGAACGGCCTTGCGGTGCGAGGACAGGACGGTGACTGTCATCGGCTCCAGAAACCGCAATTTGCGCACGATGCCGTCGCCACCCCTGAATTCCCCGTCGCCACCGGACCCGGTCCGGATCGAAAACTCGTCCACGCGGACAGGAAAGCGGTCTTCCAACACCTCCGGGTCGGTCATCCGGGTATTCGTCATGTGGCTGTGCACGGCGCTCGCGCCGTCAAAGCCGTCACCGGCACCGGTACCCCCACAGATCGTCTCGTAGTTTTGGAAGGCGTCGTTTCCGTAGACGAAATTGTTCATGGTACCCTGCGACCCTGCGATAACGCCGAGAGCACCGTAGAGTGCGTCCGCGATGGCCTGGCTGACTTCCGTGTTCCCCGAGATAACGGCTGCCGGATATGCGGGGCTGATCATGGTGCCCCTGGGTACAACGATCTCGATCGGTTTCAGGCATCCCTCGTTCATCGGAATATCGGCGCCAACGAGAGTGCGGAAAACATAGAGGACGGCCGCGCGGCAGATCGAGAACGGCGCGTTGTAGTTCAGCTCGTCCTGGGGGGACGTGCCTGAAAAATCGATCACCGCGCTGCGTGTGCCGTGGTCCACCGAGATCTGCACCTCGATCCGGGCGCCGCTGTCGAGCGGGTACGTGTATCGGCAGTCCTTCAGAACGTCGAGGACGCGCCGGACGCTCTCCTCGGCGTTCGCCTGAACATGCCCCATGTAGGCATGAACGACGTCCAGCCCGAATTGGTCGACGATCCTGGAAAGCTCTTCTGCGCCCGTTGCGTTTGCGGCGACCTGGGCGACCAGATCGGACATGTTCTGGTCGATGTTCCGGCACGGGTATTTCCCCGATCCAAGCAGGTCCCTGGTCTCGCTTTCTCGAAACGTGCCCCGGGCAACCAGGAGAAAATTGTCGATCAGCACGCCTTCCTCGCGGACATGACGGCTGTCGGGCGGTGCGGAGCCCGGTGTCTTGCCCCCAATGTCCGCATGGTGGCCGCGCGAAGCAACAAGGAAGATGATGTCTTCACCAGCCGTGTCGAAAACCGGCGTAATCACGGTCACGTCCGGAAGATGGGTGCCGCCATCATAGGGGTTGTTCATCATGAAGACATCGCCCGGACGAATCCTGCCCCTGTTTTTCCGCAGGATGGTGCGCACGCTCTCGCTCATCGAGCCGAGGTGAACGGGCACATGCGGTGCGTTGGCAACCAGGTCTCCGTTGGCTGCGAAGATCGCGCAGGAAAAATCGTAGCGCTCCTTTATGTTCACCGAGTAGGCGGTGTTGGCCAGCGTTGCACCCATCTGATCCGCGATGGACATGAAAAGGTTGTTGAAGACTTCGAGCATCACCGGGTCGACATCGGTGCCGATGGCCTCCCTGCGCTGGAGCGGCACGACGCGGCGCATGACCAGGCCGCTGCCTGGCAGGCCCTCGGCCAGCCAGCCCGGTTCAATGACATTCGTACCCGTCGGTTCGACGATGATCGCCGGTCCTGTCACCGTGTCACCCGCCCTGATCCTCTCACGTTTCACCAGCGGCACATCCCGCCACATTGCTTTCGAGAACATCCGCGCTGTCAGGTCCGCGCCCTCGGGTTCATCGCGCGAAGTTGTCGTCACGCCTTCCCCGGTAGAGCCCGTGGCCTCCGCCGTCAGCAAGTCGATGATCAGTTCGCCGTACTCGGGCACGAAGCCAAAGCGCTGCCGGTGAGCCCTGTCGAATTCTGCCCGCATGGCGGCTTCTCCGCCGAACGGCACCGGGAGTGCATGATGCGATCCCGGGGTGCGGATATGGGCGGTGTAGACAACTTCGAGCCGGTCGTCGCCGATGCCCTGGGCAAGGACTTCGTTCTTCGCCTCGTTGCCGAGTTCGTGCAGAACCTGCCCGGCGGCTTCGTACCGGGAAACCGGCCCGGAAAACTGGTGTTCACGGATGGCGCACAGGTCGGCGAGCCCGATCCCGAAGGCGGAAAGAACGCCGGCGAAGGGGTGTACGTAGATGCTTTCCATGCCGAGAACATCGGCGACCTGGCAGGCGTGCTGCCCGCCTGCGCCCCCAAAGCAGTTCATCGTGTATTGTGTCACGTCATATCCGCGCTGAACGCTGATCCTTTTGATTGCGTTGGCCATGTTTTCAACCGCGATGCGCAGGAATCCTTCGGCCAGCGTCTCGACGTTCATCCTGGATTTGCCTGTTTCGCGGGCGATGTCCTCTGCCATGGCCTCGAACCTTGCCCGGGCAGCCTCGACATCCAGGGGATCGTCGCCGTCTGGTCCGAACACGGCCGGGAATTGATCCGGCTGGATCTTTCCCAGAATGACGTTGCAGTCCGTTACTGTCAGCGGGCCGCCGCGGCGGTAGCAGGCGGGGCCCGGATCGGCGCCGGCGCTTTCGGGGCCAACCTGCATTCGTCCCTGCCGGAAGGACAGTGTTGAACCGCCTCCGGCGGCGACCGTATGAATGCTCATCATCGGCGCGCGCATTCTCACGCCGGCCACCTCTGTTTCGAAAGAGCGCTCGTATTCGCCGGCAAAGTGGCAGACGTCGGTCGATGTGCCTCCCATGTCAAAGCCGATCAGCTGCTGGAATCCAGCGTTCTGGGCCGTTCGAACCATGCCGACGACTCCGCCGGCAGGACCGGAAAGGATTGCATCCTTGCCCTGAAACAGCCTGGCGTCCGTCAACCCGCCGTTCGACTGCATGAACATGAGAGACTTGCAACTCCCGCGGTCTGCTCCGAGAGCGCCGCGGACCTGGTTTACGTATCGTCTCAAGATGGGGGAGAGGTAGGCGTCGACCACGGTCGTGTCTCCGCGCGAGACCAGTTTGGCCAGCGGGCTCACTTCGTGGCTGAGCGAAACCTGGGTGAATCCCTGCTGCCTCGCCAATTCACCGATCGTCTTTTCATGCTCCCGGAAACGGTATCCATGCATGAGGGCAACCGCGATCGATCTAAAGCCTTCGCCGTACGCCTTCGAAAGCGCTGCGCGGACTTGCCGGAGATTCAAAGGCTCGACAATGTTCCCTTGGGAGTCGACGCGCTCTTCAACCTCCACGACCCCTTCGTAGAGCGGTTCTGGCAACTCGATATTGAGATCGAAGAGTCTTGGCCGGTTCTGGTAGCCGATCCTGAGGAGGTCCCGCAGCCCCCTGGTGATAAACAGGACGGTTCGAACACCCTTTCGCTCAAGCAGGGCGTTGGTCGCCACGGTCGTGCCCATCTTGACGGCTTCAATTGTGCCTTCGGGAATCGGATCGTTCGATGCCAGCCCAAGGACTTCCCGAATGCCTTGCACCGCCGCGTCCTTGTACCGCCCGGGGTTTTCCGAAAGCAGTTTGTGCGACTGAAGTGCGCCGTCCGGGCTTCGTGCGACGATGTCGGTAAACGTCCCACCCCTGTCGACCCAGAATTGCCACATGGCACATCCCCCTGGATTGCCGGTCCGAAACCCGGAATCGCCGATTGATTACTCTATTGCCGGTGACGTTTACACTGGGCGCCTTTGTAAGGATGCAGGTGAACACCTTGCCTCCGACCTTCCATGCACGTGACCCGGTGCGGAAGTCACCGCGTCGGCAGAATCCGGAAGTTTGCCGGCTGCCGACGCATTGGCCATGAAACGCATCAGGGGGTAAGCACTGTGGTCGAGGCGTTCCAGGCTTCAAGCTGGCTCCCGGTGCCTATTTTCCATCCGGGCGACGGAAAGCGATGCCAGGACGTAGAGCAACGCGGCGCAACCGATAACGAACGATTGCCCGAACTGGATTGCGAGGAGTGTTGCAAGGATTGCGCCAATGACAGAAGCGCATCCGTTGGCTCCCCATGCCCAGGGGACGAGACGCGGGTCCAGGCGGCGGAGACGTGCCAGTGACAGTGGAAATGGCATCCCCATGAGGGTTGCGATCGGAGCGACCAATGCGACGGCCGCCGCAATCTTGAGGCTGGGCGAGGCTCCGAGCAACCAGTTCGTGACAAGGGGGAACGCGGCAATGTAGGCGGCAGCGATCACGACGATTCCGGCGACCGGGCGGGCAACGGGAACGCCTGCATCGAGCCGGCCGGCCAGCCAGCTCCCGATCCCTGCGAACGCCAGGAATGCCGCGAGCACCACGACAAGTGCATGCAGGGGATGGCTGAGGATCACCGTGAACCGACTGATGAATGCGATTTCCATGAGCAGGAAAGCAAGTCCCAGGCAGGTGAACCCGGCGAGTGCGGTTCCGCGGCGTACGCCTCCGGCCCCTTCGGTTCGCCGGACGGCGAGGAGTGGAAGCAGGATGAGGATGACGCTGACGACCACGGCCTGTACGAGCGTGACCGGAAGGGCGAGATAACCGATTGCGACGAGACCGATCCCGCCCTGGCGGCTCAGGGCCAGGATCTCCGGAGCATGCGCCCATTTGAAAAAGTTCCAGAAATACGGCCGGTCATCGGTGGCGGGCCGGATATCGAACTTGTAGTTGCGAATGAAACCGGATCGTTTCGGTCCGAACAGACGGCTCGCGGCAGCGTGGAACCAGGACCCGTCCACCACGTTGAACCTGTTGGCTTCTTTGGCATCCATTCCGGGCACATGGATGAGATCGAATGCACGTGCGTCGGCAAACGACCTGACCGCGGCGATCCGGGCATCGGACAACGGTGAACGGCCCGCCACGAGGGTGGTCGTGTTCCAGCTTCGGATCCATGCGAAATGTTCCTCTGCGGGCACAATGCCTTCCGATCTGAAAGTTTCGAGGAATGTGGCCAGCAAACGCGGCCCCCCGCGCGGTGGAAGCTGGCTCCAGCCCGTAACCGCGACAAGTCCGCGGGGAGACAGTCGTGCCAGCATCGCGCGCAGCGATTCGCTGGTGAGAAGCCGCTCTTCCATCAGTGCATGGATGCCGGACGGGCTCGCACCGAGGGCGTCAACCTGGATGAGGTCGTATGCCTGCCGAGGCGATGCCTCGACGAACGCGCGCGGGTCGCCCACGTGCAGATTCACCGCGGGATGCTCGTACGTGCGTCCGGCGAAGTCACGGTACCGGTCCCGCACCATCGCCACGACATGCGGTTGGATCTCCACAGCGTCCACTGCGCGTGCACCGCCCCCGAGCGCCTGGAGCACCGCCGCTCCACCGCCCGAGCCAAGCACAAGTACACTGGGGCGATCCAGCAAGTGGTAGGGAAGGGCCGATGTCAGTTCGTCGAGATAGGGTGGCGGTGCACCGCCGGTTTCATGGCGCGGGACAGCGATGGGCCCGTCGGCATCGACGAAGAGTGCCACCTGTTCCGGGACGCGTTCGCGCGCAAGAAGGCTCAGCCCCGGCGCCCAGCGGAGGGGAACCTCGTCGTTCTCGACCGCGACCACCTGGCCGAGAGGACCGGACCGGATTTCGGCAGGCACCGCCCCCGCGACCCGAAGCGCCTGTGGCAACGGCTTGAAGGGTGACATGCGGAGCTCACCCGGGCCCGCTCCGAAGACCAGGCCGACGAAGGCGATGACCGCAAGCGACAGGAGTGCCGTGCGGATCCTGCCCCGGGCGGAAACGGCAGCGAGCCCTGATGCAAGGGAAGCCATTGCTCCCAGGCCGTCGAGGGTTCGCTCGGCGGGAAGCCAGGTGAGCAGGTACACAGCGGCAACCGCTCCCGTACCGGCGCCGAGGAGGTCTGCGGCGTATACGCGCGAGAGTTGCCCGCCAAAAACGACGAGCATGCGCCCAATTCCGGTTGCCGCCAGAAAAAATGGAACGGCGACGAGAAGTTCAACGAGAAGCAGCCAGCCAAACGGTCGGAGCGACCAGGGAAACTCGAGTACATTGAAGGGAACGCGCTGGGCAATCGCAAAGCAGGACGGAGCGGCCAGCGCGAATGCGAGCGCGGTAAGCGCCAGGAAGGGTTCGGCGCGCAACCGGATTCGGTCGCCCAGCACCAGAAGGAACGTGCCGCTTGCCCCGAACCCGAGGAGGGCGATGCTGATCACCATGAACGCGAAGTGATGCCACTGGACGATAGCGAACAGCCGGGTGAGAAGGATCTCGTAGCCGATGGCCGCGGCCGACAGGATCGCCACCGCGACGAGCATCAAAAAGCTCGGGGACTGGTTCTCGCCGTTCATGCCGGGCGAACGCAAGTGGCACCTGCCCGGAAGGAGGGCGGGTATGCCTGCGACCCGCGTCCCGGTCGGATGCTTTCTGCCATCTGAAATTGGCAGGGCAGCGATCCGTCGGAAATCCGGCCCGGGTTTTGCGAGCCCTTCCGGAACGCGGCGGTCCGGAAGCGCCGGGAATGCACCGACGGGCTGGCCTTGCCGCAAACGGAGAAGATCCGGAATCGTCGATGTTCGAAACACGCTGCCCGCAGCAGGTAGGTACAGCCCATGCGCGCGAGCGGGTCGTCGCCCGCTGACAGGGGCATCGCAGCTGAAGTTTCCGGCGTGAAGGTGTTTTCTTCCGGCAAACTCAGTGACCGCCCGTCAGCGGCACGAAACGCACCGGAAGGATCTGGCGCACGGTCACCTGGCCGTCCGCACGTCTCCGTACCAGAAGCAGCATCTGCACGGAAAACGGTTGACCGACGGGGATGACCAGCGCGCCTTCAGGGGCAAGCTGGGCAACGAGGGGTGGCGGGACGTGCGAGGCGGCTGCTGTCACGACGATCGAATGGAACGGTTTGGCGGCAGGCCACCCGAAATAACCGTCGCCCAATCGAACTTCGACATTTTCGTATCCGAGTCGCGACAGCCTTTCCGTTGCCTCGAGCGCCAGGCCCGGCACGATCTCGATGGTATGGACCCGATCCACGAGCTCCGCCAGGACGGCAGCCTGGTAACCCGATCCGGTGCCGACTTCGAGGACCCGGTGATGTGTTTCCGGCGCGATCAGGTGCGTCATGAGGGCCACGATATAGGGTTGTGAAATCGTCTGCCCGTAGCCGATCCGGAGCGGACGGTTTTCGTAGGCGAATCCGGCGAGTTCCGGAGGGACGAATTCGTGCCGGAGCACGCGACCGATCGCACCCATTACCTTCGGATCGATTTCCACAACGCCGGTACTGTCGGCCGTGCGAGCCGTCAATCCCGCGATATCCGCGAGCATGGTCCGGCGCATGCCGGTGTGGTTGGCAGCGGCCTGAACCGACCTCGGCAAGGAGACCGCTACGGCACCCGCCGCCGCCAGGAAACGGCGACGCGTGAACTGACCGTGCGACCGGGCTCCGAAATTGAAACCGTTTGCAGATGTGTTGGCAACGATTCCGGTCATGGCAGGATACTCCCCGAGGACCTGCGCGACGAATGCGAATGACTCCGGAACCCGGACAGGCACCCTCGATCGTTCTGTCGTGGATCCGGGTCATTCAATACGACAATATGCGCAACGGCAAGGAATTGGAATCGTCTTTGACGGGATCGGTTCTTGTCCGGTCAGTTACGTGTTCCTGCCCAGTATTCCGGGGCGCCCCTGAAGATACGTACGGGCGGGGCGTTGCCGCCAACGGTGCAGAGCCCCTGGCATTCGGAACTGCGCCGGGAATCATGTGAACCGGCAGCGAAAGCCTGGTCCGGGATGCCAGTGGGAACTCATCTCTCCACCGGTAGTCCAAACGGCAATTTCCGAAGCGGACGGGCTCGACGCCGGGCAAAGATCTATTTCCGGTTCAGCTGAACCAACCGTTCACGATATCCAAGTTGTCGTTGACCCGGTCCTCGGCCACGATCCGAGGGTCAATCTTGTCACGGCCGGATTTCGGGATCCACTCTTTGACCCCCCGCTGGATCGAGTTTCATCCGGCTGAGGGATCTTGCGATCGGGGGATTGGGGGTTTCCAGCGAACTGAAATTGGCGACGTAAATGCTTGCGTCGCCGCTGACGCATGAAAATGCGAAGCTTCCAGCCAGTCTTCTTTGTCCAGGTTGACGTTTTCACGACCTTCGGCACGTGCCTGCTCTTCGACCGGCGTGATGTCGTAGGCGGCATGCACCGATTCCGGTGTCCAGTAATAAAACAGGATCGCTGTTCGCGCTGGGTCGCGGCTTTCGACCGTGCCTTGAAAGTCGCATCTGGCAGGCTTTCCGGCACCCAGGGTTCCGACAGTCCGTGGCTCTTGAACTTGACACGCCGCATCGGGTGGGTTTCCAGCCTGCGTCCCTGGTCCGACACTCGCCCATGCCGCTTCCGTCCTTGTCGAACATCGTCGCAACTTCGCGACCCATGAGATCGTCAGCCGTGCTTGCCCGATCCGCCATGGAGGATGACTTTTTGTGAAATTGTATTGTCAGGTTCACGTCGATCGAACCGCCGGACGTCTCGGGAAGTGTCTCTGGCCAAGACCGTGTCTCGAGTGGCCTTTGCGTGGACCGGCCCCACCAGTTACCCGCCACGGGCAGGTCGTTGGCAGTGGCAAGCGCAGGCGTTCCAGTCTGCACCGTCGCCATCATGCCACTGTATCTTGGTCAGTCTCGTTTCCGTTTTTTGGTTTGGGGATGGATTGACCGGAGAACCGGAACCTCTGCATCGTCGTCGACGTCAGTGATCAGCATGTGCCCGGGTTTGTGCGTGATGCAGATTGGAAGCAGGGCCTGCTCGATAGCCGCTTGCGGCGTAACCCCGCATGCCCAGAAGACCGGAATTTGGCCTTCACGAATCGGACCTGCGTCGCCCCAATCTGGGAGGTTCAGATCGCCGATTCCGATTTCTGCCGGATCTCCCCAATGCACCGGTGCCCCGTGCGCCATCGGGAATTTTCTGCTGATTTCGACGACTCGTGAAAGACGGTCCTGATCAATGGCGCGCATGCTGACGACCATGGGGCCTTTGAACGGGCCGGCCGCGATCGTGTCGATATTCGAACGATACATTGGTACGGTCTTGTTGTTGTCGATGTGCCAAAGGGAGATGCCGGCTGCCATCAAGGCGCGTTCGAACGTGAATGAGCACCCGAGTGCGAAAGCAACCAATTCGTCATTCCAGAGGTCGACTATGTCGAAACGGAAATCCACCAATGCCCCGTTTTCGTAGACACAGTAGGCAGGAACGTCGGTCCTGATGTCAATGTCGCGCCCCAGCGTGGACATCGTTGGATCACCTGTTTCGGACACGCCAACGAGGGGGCACGGCTTGGGGTTGCGCTGACAGAAGCGCATGAAGTCCAATGCAAAGGATTCCGGCAAGACTGCCAGGTTTGCCTGGAGCTTTCCTTGCCCCAGTCCCGCAGTGTGCGAACGGTACGCGCCCGTTCTGATCAGGTCGCGTATCTCCACGGCATCCATGGATACCAGTTCACCGAAACTGTTTTTCAAGCCCGACTCTTCCAATTCCAGGACTTTCCCACGCTGGCCGAACGGGTACTCCAGGCAGTCCGGAATACCTCATTTGGGTTCTTGGACATGTCTCGTAGTCGCACCACCGCCAGAACAAGACGAAACCAGCCGCCGTTGTCCAGTACAGGAGGTGTGTGGAAAGTGTCTGTTGGGGAGAAAACGCAGAGACCACTGGAGACTTTACCAGGAACGCGCCGACGACAAACTCAACGACGTTGCACAGGCCCGCGAACTGACGGAACTCCGGGCAGAATTCGGTATCATCCGCGCCGTGCATGTCACCCCGTTGCAGCGCATGGTCAAATCGTATGTGGACGCCACCAGTGGTGCAAGCCGGAAGTTGGACAACGTCTAACATGCGGTCAACGTACTGCCGTATGTCTGGCCTCTGAGATGCAGCATTCATGCGCTGAGGGCCCATGTAGTGTTCGTGGATCGGACCCAAAACGTTGAAACGGGGTCAAAGCCCTGAGATTTGAACTGGTTCATCCGACCACGTCCCTCTGACCTTTTGCCCTTGTGTTGTCTTTCGGCCTGACCGCACCAACCGGGGTCATCCGCGCATCACGCTTTCACGTGCGAGACACCAGAACCCGGTGTTCCGTTTCCCTTCCAGGTAGCCTTCTTCATTTTTCAGCAGCTATTTTGACGCAACTTCGACTGCCGAGGGTGCCCGGTCCGGCCAGGTTTCCTCCCTGACCGACAGCGCCGAGATGATGCCTGCCATAGAACACGCGCAGGGGAATGCGCGCTCTTTGTTGACGGGCGTCACCGGAGCCTGTAGGTGTCTCGCATTGGGGTCAGGAACTGGCCTTCGGTCGCGAAGTAGGGGCAGTGGTCCGAGGCTTGGCCGAGAAACCGTCGCCTTCAGGCGACGGAGGTTCACTGCAAGCATGATCCGGACATCGGCTTCCGGGCCGGTCGGAAACATGCACTGCAAGAAAGCGGAAGACCGTGGTCATCCACCATTTGCCATGTCTCGGCAGGACTAGCGACACTGTCGAATCCGAACCAAGGATACCGGGGTCCCAAACCGTATGCATGGAAGAGGCGGCCGACGATCTCTCGTCGGCCGTCTCGCTCACATTTTGGAGTGTCTCCAAGTCTGTCGCGACGATCAAGACGTTCCTGGAGCCGGTCCGAAACTTCCGTCTCATCCTGTCCCACCCTGTTCGCCGCAGCTGGACCCTCTCGGGAATTGGCCAGCACCCTCCAGACGCGCGATGTGCTGGGGTGAGTACAGAACAAGCTCCTTCACCTGCCGTGTGGACAAGATCCTGATCAAGATAAATCCCGTGCTGGACGCATGGCGTCGCCCCGGTGGTGACAAGCCCTGAGGGAACCCGATCCCGACGGCGATTAGCGTTGGCAGGCGCTCACGATAAACGCGCCAACCCGGACTTGACGCGTCGCAACGGGATCGAGGACTCGATCGATGCGACGGCCGGGATCTTCGTCAGGCGGCCGGTGAGAAACGCCTCGAACTCGCTGATGTCCCGCACGGCCACCCTGAGCAGGTAGTCGCGGTTGCCCGTCATCAGCCAGCAATCGACGACCTCCGGATACTTGTTGATCGCCTCCTCGAACTCGGTCAGTGCGTCGTCCACCTGCCGGACCAGCTTGACGGATACAAAGACCGAAAAGGGGAAACCTGCCTGGCTCTCATCGATGAGGGCGCGATAGCCGGCGATGACACCGGCCTTCTCCATCAGCCGAATGCGACGGGCGCAAGGAGATGGGCTTAGCCCGACACGCTCACTCAGGTTGTGGACGGTGATCCGCGCATTGTCCTGCAACTCGCGGAGAATCGCTGCATCAATCTGATCCATTGATTGATTCCATCAAAATTTCTGACAATAGCGAGCTATTTTACCATAACGATGGCCTAAACGGGGTAAATTTGCAAGGTTTCGGCGGCGGATTTGCGCTATATTGCCAACGACATCCTCCACGGGACCAATCGACCATGAGCGTGTTCGATATCGAAGGCTTGACGGAACTGAATCGGCGGATCCTGTGGCTTGCCACCTGGACCATCCATCACGCCAACCACGTCCGCGAAGCGGATGAGATCAAGGTGGGCGGCCATCAGGCCTCTTCCGCTTCCCTCGCCTCGATCATGACTGCGCTCTACTTCGCCATCCTGAAGCCACAGGACAGGGTCGCGGTCAAACCCCACGCGTCGCCGGTCTTCCACGCCATTCACTACCTGGCCGGTCGTCAGACCGTCGAGAAACTCAGGAACTTCCGCGGCTTCCGGGGCGCCCAGAGCTACCCGTCGCGGACAAAGGATACTGACGATGTCGACTTTTCCACCGGCTCCGTCGGATTGGGGGTCGCACAGACCCTCTTCTCATCCCTGGTGCAGGATTACGTGACCGCCCGCGGCTGGATGGGCGATCGCCCGGAGGGGCGCATGGTGGCTCTCATCGGCGACGCGGAGATGGACGAGGGCAACATCTACGAGGCGTTGGTAGAAGGTTGGAAACAGGGCCTCAGGAACTGCTGGTGGGTTGTCGACTACAACCGCCAGTCCCTGGATGCGGTGGTCCGCGAGGGATTGTGGCAGAAATTCGAGCAGATCTTTGGCGACTTCGGCTGGGAGGTGGTCATTCTCAAGCACGGGCGTCTGCAGGAGGCCGCCTTCGCCGAACCGGGTGGTGAGAAGCTCAAGACGTGGATCGACGCCTGTCCCAACGGACTCTATTCGGCCCTGACGTTCCAGGGCGGGGCAGCGTGGCGGAGGCGCCTGAAGGACGAGATCGGCGATCAGGGCGACGCGACCGAGCTATTGGAGCGGCGGAGCGACGACGAACTGGCATCGCTCATGGGCAATCTTGGCGGCCACGATCTCGACGTGCTGCTTGAAGCCTTTGCCCGGGCCGGGATGAGCGACCGGCCGGTCCTGTTCGTCTGTTACACGGTCAAGGGTCAGGGCCTGCCGCTGGCCGGCCACAAGGACAACCACGCGGGCCTGCTGACGCCAGCTCAGATGGATCAGTTTCGCGATGCGTCGGGCGTCCGTCCCGGTCACGAATGGGACCCCTGGGAGGGTACCAGGCTCGAGGTCGATCGGCTCAAGCGTTTGGTCGCGGCAGCCCCGTTTTTCCACGGTGGCGAGCGCCGCTTGGTTGGCCAACATGTCACCGTGCCCAACAGCCTGGATTTTCCCGACCCGAAGAACAAACCTGTCGCCACGCAGACCGGTTTCGGGCAGATCCTCAACGAAATCGCGCGTCTGGACTCCGACTTTGCCCGCCGCGTCGTCACGACCGCCCCCGATGTCGCGGCGTCGACCAATCTGGGCGCCTGGGTCAACCGAGTCGGTCTCTTCGCCCGTGAAAGGCTGGCCGACACTTTCAAAGCCGAACGCATTCCCTCGCCCTACACCTGGTCGTTCTACCCGGAAGGCCAGCACATCGAACTCGGGATCGCGGAGGCGAACCTCTTCTTGATCCTCTCGGCGCTAGGATTGTCGCATGCCATCAACGGCGAACGGCTCCTTCCCGTCGGTACGGTCTACGATCCGTTTATCTATCGCGGCGCCGACCAGTTGAATTACGCGTGTTACCAGGACGCCCGCTTCATGCTCGTCGCGACCCCATCGGGTGTCACGCTCGCTCCGGAGGGCGGTGCCCACCAATCGATCGGAACCCCGCTTGTCGGAATCGCGCAGGATGGTCTTGCGACCTTCGAACCGGCCTTCGTCGACGAGCTCGCGGTGATCATGCGTTTCGGCTTCGATTACATGCAGCGCAGCGGCGACGGTGACCCGGACGACCGTACTTGGCTGCGCGACGAGACGGGAGGCTCCATCTATCTGCGTCTATCGACGCGTCCGCTCCAGCAACCGTTCAGAACGATGACCAATGAGCTTGAGCGTGGCATCATCGACGGTGCCTACTGGATGCGCGAACCTGGTCCCAACGCTGAGGTCGTGGTCGCCTTCGCTGGGGCCGTGGCGCCGGAGGCGCTCGAGGCAGTCGGCCTGATGGCCGAGGACCGTCGCGATGTGGGGCTCCTCAACGTAACCTCTGCCGACCGCCTTCAGGCTGGATGGACGGCAGCGCAGCGTGCCCGCGAACGAGGCCATGCGTCGGCACGCAGCCACATCGAACGGTTGATGTCGACGGTGCCAGAATACTGCGCAATCATTACCGTCACCGATGGCCATCCGGCCGCACTCGGATGGATCGGTTCCGTTCACGGACACCGAACCCGTACCTTGGGCGTCGAGCATTTCGGTCAAACCGGGACGATTGCGGACCTCTATCATCACTATGGCATTGACACCCAGGCCGTGCTGCGTGCCGCAGAGGGTCTCTCGCCTCGTCGCCTCATCCGTTTTGTTGATGTGGCCTAACGAGATGCACGCCACACCGCCGAACCGGTCGTCAAATTCCTCGCGGTTTTCCTGAGACCGACATGCCCGACTTCCCTTCCCGGCTTGAAAAGCGCCGCGCGGATGCGCGGTTTGCCAATGTTTAAACTGAAGTATTGGCGTTTTTCGGCGTCGTTTTCCGATTTATTCCTTTTTTACAAGGGGTTTTGGACGTCTAGTGACAATCCTTGCATGTCAATCCATCCACGCCTGCCGACAAAAGTTTCATCAGCGGCTTCATATTCTTTCTCCCATTTGTGCCTCGGTTTGAACGGTGGTCAAGGAAAACCGAGGTTCCTCCCATCGCGCCCTTTGGATAATCCTGATCCGGGTTGAGCGCTCAGATTGCGCATCGCGACGGCATGTGCCTAGCTTTGATGCGTTATCCGTACCGAAGAGATCGTACTTGCGCGTTGTCCAGGCAACAGTCGCGTATAGCGGCCAGATTTTGGCCGAACTAAATGAACGACCGAATGACACGCGATCACCTGCGGACAACAATTGACCCATCCAACGTATAGATCTCTTGATGCCTGAGCGTGGTTCTGCTGAATAGTAAAGTGATACCGTCGACACAAATGGTGCCGGTCACACTGCTCGCAGCGTCATGGCGCGCTTGGGATTCAGAGGCATCGCGGGAGCCCGGTCAGTCTTGGACATCGAATCGAAGAACCACGAACTCGCCGCCGACTGGGGAGAGTTGCGTGTCTACGCGGCATGGCCAAGGCACGATGGCCCTGTACCTGTGGTTCTGATGTACATGGACGCAATGGGCCCGAGGCCGGAGCTTTTCTCGATCGCGCGTCAATACGCGTCGGAGGGCTTCGGGGTCCTGCTTCCAAACCTATTTGGGAGGCTGGGATCGCCGGTTTTTCCTCCACCAAACCAGGAGATCGATCAGGTCAGCCCTGGCGCCGTGGAAGCGAACGACAAGACGACGATCGCAGACGGTTTGAACGATTCGAAGCTGCTGGTTGAGGCATGCGATGAGGGTGTATTCGGGTTTGCCGCCAAATTCTACACGGCGATCGGATACTGCATGGGCGGACGATATGCCTTGTCGGGCGTGGTCGATCACCCGTCCATTTCGGCCGGCGCATCTGCCCACGGTGGCCGGCTCGTAACTTCGAACCACGACTCACCGCACCTTCTGATCGAACGCCTTGAAAAACCTTTCAGGTTTTACTTCGCCGAAGACGACGTAACCTGCCCGGAAGAGCATCAATCCCTTATCGAAGACTTGTGCCGACGCAGCCCGGCTGATGTTTCCTGCCATCGCATGTCGGCGCATCACGGGTGGTCGTTTCCTGATCGCTGGTGCTTTGACGCCGAAGCGAGCAGCACCGTCTTCCGCGAAACCGTGTCTCTGTTTCGGGAAGCCGGACTGTAGGCTGACGCCGAAGATGACTTGAACTTGCCGAAGGGTCCGACCGGCCGCCAGGCCAACGTCAAACGCGATAACCGCATCGACAACCGAGCGGACCGGCGTCGCAAGGGCCCCGGCCTCGCCGCTGCTTCCGTTCCCAGCATCTCGCCTGCCAAATCGAAATTCATCCGGTCACCGCCATGGTTGCCATGGAGGCGCAGAACCACGGCGTTGCCGTCAGCCTATTTGAAGGCGTCCATGCAAACGGCGACGGCCGGCCCGGCGAATACAATGCCGATTGCGCAGGCGCCAAGCGGGCCTCACCACAGTAGCCCGTGAACACCGGCAGGCGGCCGGAGCCATCTCCGGGCACAATGCCGACCTTGCCTCGTTGCGCCCCCGGTGCGAGAGACAACGCGCCCTCGCTCCCCGCCGCGCGAGTAGATGTCCGGATGCGCCAAACAGCGGCCGTCAATCGCTTCATCGGCAGTCATTCGGATCGTTGAGCAGTTTCTTCACGTTGTTTCTCCTATCTGCTTCCATGCTGGGGAGCTTGGGAACGGCCACCATGTGGGATGGCCACGCGGGCTGGCGGCCTGACTGAAAAGGATTGCCCCGACGTCGAGCGTTCCTCCCGGTCTTCGGCGCCAAGACGCGGCCCACGTTGCCGTAAAGCGCGTATACGGTTCCTCCTCAAGCAATCGACGACAGTGCCTTCAGCTTCACCTGCCAGGCGTCGGTGTTTGTCACTTCGCGATTCACGATGTCAGAAGGAAGTTGGCCGCTGAGGAGTGCGAATACGGCCGCGATATCGGCAGCACCGGTTCCGGCGAAACACTCGTCGGTCCAGCACAGTGCGTGCGGCGTAACAATCACGTTGTCCAAACCGAAAAGAGGATCGTCCGCGGAAGAGGGCTCTTCGGCGAACACATCCAATCCGGCGCCTGCGATCGTGCCATCCTGCAGTGCCTTCGTCAGAGCCACCTGGTCGACGATCGGCCCACGGGCAGTGTTGATCAGATAGGCAGACGGCTTCATGAGACCGAGGCGCGCGGCATTGACGAATTGACGGGTTTCATCCGTCAGTGGGCAGTTGACGCAAAGAAAATCGGACCGGCGGAACACTTCTTCCGCCGTCACGAGTTCGACACCGAGCGACTTGGCGATCTCTTCATCCGCGAAGGGATCACAGGCCGCGAATCGCATGTCGAAAGGCCTCGCCATGCGGAACATCTCGGTGCCGATATTGCCCATTCCGAGCGATCCGAGCGTCTTGCCGACCAGACCGGTACCCATGTGCGCTCCGCGTTGCGCCCAACCGTCCGGGCCCTGCCGCGTCAGCCGGTCCTTCACAATGAGACGGCCGGCCAGCGCCAGGATCAAGGTCATGATGGCGATTGCCACCGGCCTCCGGACACCATCGGGCGTGATGACAACGGCAATGTCCCTTGCCGTGCAGGCATCGATATCGACGGTGTCGTAGCCGACCCCGAACCGCGCCACCAACGCAAGCCGGCCGTCAGCGGGGATACTGTCCGCGTCAAAGCATCCCGACAGGAGGATCAACGCGTCAAAACCCTCCATGTCGGCGGCATCGATCCGCCCGTTGCGCACCGGAATGTACGACCACTCGATACGCGGATCGTCCAGAGGCGACAGATCGAAGGAGGGGAAGGCAGGCGATCCGTCGGAACTCTGGAAGTCCTGGCTGATCGCGACGTGACATTTGCTCATGACATCCCTCCCCCAGCGATCGGTGCATCGCCGATCGCGCCTCGGATGCCATCGAAACCATCCCGCAGTGCCTTCTGCAGGAGCCAAGTGTCACCGAGGTAGCAGATGAAATCGACGCCCTCGCCGAACACGCGGGCCGCCTCCTCCGGTGACCCGATCAGCCGGCCGACGCTCTTAGAGTGCCGACGCGCCGCGGCCATGACGGTTGCCACCGCATCCTTGAACCTTTCGGCGTTGTAGTAGCCGGGAATGCCGAGTGAAACGCTAAGATCGGTATGACCGATCCATAGGCAGTCGACCCCGTCGATGGCAGCGATCGCGTCGGCGTTCTTGACCCCTTCTGCGGTTTCAATCAACGGAACGAAAGATGTGCGGGCGTTACCGGCCTTAAGGGCATCGGCGGGCGCGAGAGCGTTGTAGTCGTCATGAGCGATCCCGAAGGCGCAGCCCCGCTTGCCCTCGGGGGCATACTTGATTGCGTCGAGACAAGCACGCGCCTGTTCGACCGTAGAAAGCATGGGTGGAACGACGCCTTGCGCCCCGATGTCGCACAATCTGGCCAGGTGATGGGCCGACTGGGAAGGTGGGCGCGTCACGGTAGCGATACCGGCATCATGTAGCTGACCAAGCACATCCCTGATGGTCTCGAACGAAAACCCGCTGTGCTCCATGTCGACAACCGCAAACTGGCACCCTGCGGATTTGAGAGTTCGCCCAAGCCCAGGCGAAGCGAACTGGCCGACATATGTACCGACCTTGAGTTCCCTGCTTTCAGTCATCTGGCGGAATGATGCCATTGCTTTTCCTCTTTTTCTGGCGGATTGACGCTGTGCCGACCACCGGATCGCTGTCAGTACGAAAAAACGACGTACAATCCGTGGCGACCGACAACGCGATGCTCGTACCAGTTGCGGTCACCTCGTGGGCGCCAAACTCGTCAACCACGTGAGTGCCGTCAATGAAGAATGTCCCGAACGCGCGAGACCCGGTTGGCTGCACGATCTCCACACCGTCATTGTTGACCTCCTCGCCGCCTGTGGCGCGGTAAAAGCTCCGGCCGGATGTCCACCGATCGTCTCCGTGCAATTCCCACCACCATATTCCCGTGTTTGCGCAGCCGACTCCGTTGCAAAGCGGGGCTTTCAAATTTCTGGAGATCGATCCTGCCAAATTCCTCTCGTGACCAGACCCGTCGGCGCCGTTACACTTCGAGTCCCGCCCGAAATCATCTATCCCCCCTGACGATAAAGGATTATTCAAAAATCCCGCCATGAAGTTCTGACCAGCCATATCGACACTTTCCGAATGTCGGCAGTGGCCTGCAGGACATGAATTGTACAGCTGTGGCGGTAATGTGTTGCACGAGATCAACGACATTCAGCCGTGACAAATCTGGTGCAGGCAAGGCATGGGCTTGCCGACGGTCCAACGTTTTTCCGGTCACAAAACGTTTTCGATGGTCGCCCGCTACGCGCATCAAAGCGGCTTGCACATTGAAGCCGCAAAGGATTGGCTGAAAGGGCCGGTAAGCGGCGTACAGGAAGACAACATCCACAAGCTGAAGACCAAAAAATCTTGGCTTGATATCACACGAATTATGCGTGCACTTGAGCGCATCGGTTCATGCGTGCGCCAAGTTGTTGATTCTAGTGGTGCCCGGGGGCGGAATCGAACCACCGACACGAGGATTTTCAGTCCACTGCTCTACCCCTGAGCTACCCGGGCATGGAAGGGGTCAGGCCAGAATCCGCGCCTTTTAGGTTACACTCCTGATACTGTCTATATCGAATTGGAGCCGACGCACATAGCAGCGCCGACAATGTGGCAAGGCGGCGGGCAATGTCATCCATTGTCGTAATTTCAAGTATAATCTTTTCAGGAAGTCGATCAGGCAACGGTCAAGGATGGCTCGGTCGTCAGGGCCCGGTTCAAACTCCGGATTCAGGCGCATGTATCCTTCATGAGATCTTCGATTGCCAACGCATCAAGCGGAAATCTCTCGCGTTTTCGGTGCAATTCGAAATGGCCAAGCGGGGTCCAGCCCACTGGCGTCGTCTTGACCGGGTCGTCTGAGAACGTGCCGACGATCGCATCCTCCACTCTCTTGCGGTGGCGCTTCGCCATTGGTGCGAGGTCGATAACGACTTGCCCTCCGAGCCCCCGGAGGCGGAGTTGGCGGGGGAGTTCGCCGATCGCCAGTAGATTGGCGTCAAGCCCCGGCGAACGGGAAAAGATGTCACCCGTATTGACATCGACAGCAATCAGCGCCTGCGTCGGCTCGATCACCATGGATGCTCCGGCGCTATTGTGTTCCCCCGTGCCCGGCGATTTCGGCAAGGATACCTCGGGGACCAGGACTCGCGAAATCATGTCCCAGATCCCGAGAGTGTCGAAGCTTCCCCGCTCATCGATGATCCGGTCGGGCGCCGGGAACATCCACTCCGTCATCGCGCGCTCGCCCGCCGCAGGGGCGCGGGCGCGAAGGCCAGGTTTTCCCCGGTTTGCATTCTCCAGTATCCGGTTGAATTCGCAGGATTCCCTTGCGAGTTTGTCGGCGACCGTTGCCGGATTCGCGTCCTGGCACGGTGCTCTGAACGAAACCAATGTCGACGAGAGGTCCAGATCAGGAATCGAGGTTGCGATGTCTCGAAGACGGGCCAGATCCGTCCGGTCTTCGGTAAGCCGTTCCGAAAACTCGATGCCGCGACGCCCCCACTCCAGCGCGGCATACCTTGTCCTGATCCGGATCCGGGTCGCAACGCCCGCTGCCTTTCCATGAACCGGGATCGTCTTGACCTGAACGGCGAGGCGGCGACCCGGCTCCAGCTTCACACGCGACTTCAGAAATCCGTGCTGTCCCTGGCCGAGGTTCAGAATGAACCCGCCAAGTCCCGTCAAATGCCGTTCCACCTGCGCTCGGAACACGGCACCCGGCACCGGAATAGCCGGGTTCGGGTGATCGACCAGGAGATCTTCGATCCGGCCGTTGGCGACAAGTGCTGCAACCGAGCGGGCGTCCGTACCGTCGATGACGATCACGCGGCCAGTTTTCATTCAGACAACGTGTGCCGCGCCAAGACGGGGTATCCGTGGCTGCCGAGCAGGGTGGCAGTTTCGGCGAGGGGCAAGCCGACAATGTTCGAATAGGAACCGTTGATCCGCCGGGCGAAAACCGCCGCGAAGCCTTGTATGGCATACGCTCCAGCCTTGTCTTTCCACTCTCCCGAACGAATGTAGGCATCTCGCTCGACATCGGAGATGACCTTCATGGCGACAACTGTCTCGACCAGTCTCTGGCTGCTTCTCGTGGCTGAACGAACGACGACGCCGGTAATGACCCGGTGTCGGCGCCCCGAGAGCAGTTTCAGGAAATCCCGGGCCTGAATGGCGTCGTTTGGCTTGCCAAGGATCCGACGACCAACCGCGACCACGGTGTCGGCGGTTAGTATCAGTTCTCCGGCTCCGGGGACAAGCGCTTCCGACTTTTCCCGGGAGAGGCGCCGTGCGAGCTGGCGCGGAAGTTCGCGCGCACGCGCCGCCTCGTTGATCGCGACCGGTTGTACCCTGTCCGGGACCACACCGATCTGCGCCAGGAGTTCTGACCGGCGCGGGCTTGCGGAACCGAGAATGAGGCGGGGAGGGGCGGCGAAGCTATTTGTAGCGATAGTTGATTCGCCCTTTCGTCAAATCGTATGTCGTCATCTCGACCTTGACCCTGTCACCAGCGAGGACCCGGATTCGGCTCTTGCGCATCTTGCCGGCGGTATGAGCAATTATTTCGTGGTCATTCTCGAGCTTGACCCGAAACGTCGCATTCGGAAGAACGTCTATGACAACACCATCGAATTCGAGAAGTTCTTCCTTCGCCATACCAAATCCGCCTGCCTGGGTCGAACGGAAGCCAATGTTGCTTCGAAGGACGCTCAATGTACCGATTTGTCATGTATTTCAAGTCGAAAGTCGCGTCGTGGCATGCTCGCAAAGCTCTCTCCACGCTTTGACGTCCGATGGACGGGATCGGAGACCGCGAGGCGATGATGCATAATTGTCCGGGGTCAACAAGGATTTGCACAAGGTCGAGCCGGATCGCGCGTACATGGCTCGATCCGCAGGCCGCTACCAAAGGGAAGCGGACAATGAAATCGCCACTTCCGGCACGGGTTGTGGCGCCATGACTGAATTGCCGACACCGAATGGCGGGGAACGGTGCATGAAACTACCTGTCAGGCGGAAACCTCTCCAGGATCTTCTCTTTGATCTGGTCACGGACCTGCCGGTAGGATTCCAGTTTTGCCTCCCGGCTCTCTCCAAGACCGACCGGGTCCATGGTCGGCCAGTATTCAACCTCGAATGACAGGTAACGCGTGTACTCGAGCGCGCGGCGAAGTGAGGCGGGAGACAGCGCCACGACCAGGTCATAGCTCCCCAGATCGTCACCCCAGTCTTCGAAGTCGTCGAATGACCGGGTCTTGTGACGATGGAGTTCAACGCCGATTTCCCGGCAAACGGCAATGGCAAAGCCGTCGATCTCCGCACCTCCGCGAACGCCGACGGACTGGACAAAGATCTTCGTGCCAAGTTGCTGCTTAAGCAATCCCTCGGCCATTGGTGAACGAATGGTATTGTGGTCGCAACAGAAGAGGACCGATGACGGCAGAAGCGATGGCATACTCCACGCCTAACCGTAGAAATGAAGAACGCAAACGAGCGTGAACAGGCGCCGTGCCGTCACGAGGTCGGTTTCAATCTTCCCGGAGAGGCGGTCGATCAGCAGGTTCGCACCTTCGTCGTGCATGGCACGCCGCCCGTGATCGATCGCTTCGATCTGGGCAGTCGGCAACCTCTTGACCGCATCAAAATACGCCTGGCATATCCGAAAATAGTCCCTGATCAGTTGGCGGAACGGCGACAGGGCCAGATGAAACGACGTGATCGGGCTGCGATCTTCGGTCTTGACATCGAAGATCAGCCGTCCGTCCTTGACGGAAATGTCCAGGTGATACGGACCGGCGGGCGGAGACTGCCCCCTTCTCGCGACCAGTTGGAAACGGTTTTCCTCGATGAGATCGAAAATCGCGACCTCGCGCTCCTGCGTGACTTCGGGTGTCGGCGCAGGCAGGCCGGAATCGTCGAGGGTCAAACTGCCGATTCGGAACAGATCAGTCATTTCGTCCGGATCGAATGCGATCCAGCCGCGTTCGAACGCTTTGTTCGTGCGCGAGGAGCGATTCACAATTGGCGAGTATCATTGCCGTGGGGCCGATTCTTTCGAGTGCGCCGGGCGTCATGTGCATGATGGTTGTTCGTTTCATGAATTCGATGACGGAAAGGCCGGAACTGAAGCGGGCGTTTCCGGATGTGGGCAGGACATGATTGGGACCCGCAACGTAGTCTCCAATTGCTTCCGGCGTCCAGCGCCCGAGAAACAACGCGCCGGCATTGCGGATGTTTTCGGCCACGAGCTCCGGCTCCGATGTCATGACCGACAGATGTTCCGGTGCAATCCGGTTGGAGAGTTCCGCTGCTTCGGCGAGGTCACGCACGACGATCACCGCGCCATTCCGCTGCCAGCTTTCCGCGGCGACCCGTTGTCTGGCAAGAGTTTCGAGCTGGTTTTCGATCGCCTTGACGACTGAATCGGCAAACGCCCGGTCCGGAGTCACGAGGATTGCCCGGGCACATTCGTCATGCTCGGCCTGACTCAGCAGATCGATGGCGACCCAGTCCGGATCATTTTCGTGGTCGGCAATGATCAGGATTTCCGTCGGACCGGCGATCAGGTCGATCCCGGTCGTTCCGAAAACCTGGCGTTTCGCGTTTGCCACGTAGGCATTCCCTGGTCCGACAATCTTGTCCACAGGTCGAATTGTCTCCGTGCCGAAGGCAAGTGCGGCGATGGCTTGAGCACCGCCGATCTTGAAGATCGAATCGATACCGCAGAGGCTTGCGGCGTAAAGAACGAGCGGATTGGATTCGCCGCCCGGTACCGGTGCCGCCATGACGATCTCGTCAACGCCAGCGACAAGCGCGGGAACCGCGTTCATCAATACCGATGACGGATAAGAGGCAGAGCCGCCCGGGACGTACACGCCCACGCTTTCGATTGCAGTCCATTTCCACCCGATTTCCGCTCCCGCCTCGTCAGTCCATCGCGTGTCTTCCGGCAACTGCCGTTGATGGAATGCCCTGATGCGGTCGAAGGCAAGTTTTAACGCTTTCTTCTCTTCGCTCGATACGCGTGCTGCCGCCGCCTCGATCTCGTCTTGCCGGAAGGTCAAGGTCCCTGACGTCAGGTTCAGGTTGTCGAAACGCGCGGTCAGGTCGAGCAGCGCATCGTCACCTTCTTGCCGTACCGCCCGGATGATCGAAGCGACGGCTTCCGAAACCGCCTCGCCTGTTTCCCGTGCGCGGTCGAGAAAGATCTTGAATTCCCTGGCAAACGCGCAATCCCTTGTGTCAAGAACGGTAGGCATCACGCGTCGTGAAAAGGAACAGATCCGGACGGAGCCACGTAGGGTCGCGTGACATCCTTGAAAATCATGTCCAGGCACTCGACTTCCAGCCGAAGCGTTGCGCCGCCTGCCAGGCGAAACCGGAGATACCCACCGGGTGATTCAGCAGGTTCGAACGTGAGCGACAGGACACAAAGGATGTCGCCGGCTTCCGGCTGGCTGATTCCGCGGAACGAGACACCGAGCACACTGTTGATCACAAGAAGGCTTCGGACCCTTTCGGGCTCTTTCTTCGTCTCGATCCCGAAATTCCCGGCTTCCCAGCGAAAACGGTTTGCCAGTACGACAAATCGTCGCCGTCCCTTGTGCCACTCCATGTCGGGGCCTGACACCACTGCGTCCTGGAGCAGCGCCGATGCGACCGCGAGGTCCTCATCGTCAATGATCTCGAGGTTGAGCGCTTGCCCTCTTTGTCTTTCCGGTGCCTCTGGATTCGTGTTCATCCGGTCATCCGGTCGATGATAGCTCCACATGCGGAGAGCTTTTCCTCGACCCGTTCATAACCCCGATCGAGGTGGTAGACGCGTGAAATGATCGTTTCCCCCTTAGCGGCCAACCCGGCGAGGATGAGCGAGACCGATGCGCGCAGGTCGGTTGCCATCACCGGGGCTCCCTTGAGATACGGGACTCCCCTGACAGTCGCCGTACCTCCGCGGACATCGATCCGGGCGCCCATTCGGCGAAGTTCCTGCGCGTGCATGAAACGGTTTTCGAAAATCGTTTCCGTCAGGACCGACGTGTCATCCGCCGTTGTGAGAAGCGCCATCATCTGGGCCTGAAGATCAGTCGGGAATCCGGGGTAGGGCTCGGTGACAACGTTGACTGCGCGTATCCCGCCGTTTGTCCTGGAAACCCGTAATCCGCGAGCGGTGTCTTCAATTTCAACACCGGCTTTCTCCAGCGTCACGCAGACGCTCTCCAGCAGGTCGCGCCTCCCCCCGAGCAGTTCGATATCTCCCCCCGTGATCGCAGGGGCGAGCATGTAGGTTCCCATCTCGATGCGGTCAGCAACGATCCGGTGCCGGGTCCCACGCATTCGTGCGACGCCTTCGACGATGATTTCCGGCGTTCCGTCACCGGAAATGTTTGCGCCCATCTTTCGAAGGCACGTGGCCAGATCAACGATTTCCGGCTCGAGGGCGGCATTGCGCAGCACGGTCGTTCCACGGGCCAGGGTCGCCGCCAGCAGCATGTTTTCCGTTGCGCCGACCGAAACGAACGGAAAGGTGAAGGGGGCGCCTGTCAAGCCACGCGCGGCGGTTGCGTGAATGTACCCGTTTTTCAGCTCAAGCGTTGCTCCAAGTGCTTCAAGACCTTTCAGGTGGAGGTCTACTGGCCTCGCACCGATCGCGCATCCTCCGGGCAAGGACACGGTCGCGGACCCGGTTCTTGCGAGCAACGGCCCAAGGACCAGAACCGACGCCCTCATTTTTCTGACGATGTCGTAATGGGCTTTATGCGAAACAATATCCGCCGCGTGCAGCGAAAGTGTCAGGCCACTGTCCGCCAAGGCGACGTCGACGCCGAGGGACTCGAGCAGGACGGCCATGGTTGCGATATCGGAAAGCCTCGGGGCGTTGTCGAGAACCAGGGGTTCCTCTGCGAGCAGGGATGCCGGCATCAGGGCCAGGCACGCATTCTTGGCACCGGCGATCGGAACCGACCCCTTGAGTGGACCGTTCCCCCGGATTCTGATGGAGTCCATTTGGTCAGGTTCCCTTGCTGCTCGGCCGGTTCTTGTTCGCCTTGTTGTTTTCCAGCCGTTCCCGGCGCCTCTTTTGATCCTTTCGTCGCTTCAGGTTTTCCCGAAGCGCCTGCCGCAGTCTTTCCTGTCTCGACATCTTTGGACCGACGTCGATCTTCGTGCCATTCCCGGTTCGGTCATTCATTTTGGCGTTCCTAAACCAGTGACTGTGTCCCGTCCAGATTGTGCTTGCTTCAAGTCGGGGTTACGCTAAATAACTGCTGGTCAAGCTGCCGTAGCTCAGGGGCAGAGCACTCCCTTGGTAAGGGAGAGGTCGAGAGTTCAAATCTCTCCGGCAGCACCAATAAAATCAATGACTTAAAGATAATCAGCAATTCCGGTAACGGGGCTGTTTCCAGCCCATTACCCCAAGTTGCCAAGGCGGGATGCCGACCTGTCAGTATGCAATTGCTTCTCTCGGATCGAAAAACTCGTGCCCGAGACTTTCTGCAACCGCGGCATGGGTGATCCGGCCGGCGTGGACGTTCAGCCCGCCCATCAAGTGCGGATCGTCTCCCAGTGCCTTTCGCCAACCCTTGTCGGCGATCGCCAGCGTATAAGGCAGCGTGGCGTTGTTCAACGCCTGAGCCGAGGTGCGTGGCACGCCGCCAGGCATGTTGGCGACGCAGTAATGCACGACTTCATCCACCACATAGATCGGATCATCGTGGGTCGTCGGACGGGATGTCTCAAAGCAGCCGCCTTGGTCGATCGCAACGTCGACGAGGACCGAGCCAGGCTTCATCCGGCTCACGATTTCGGCGGACACCAGTTTTGGCGCCGCTGCGCCGGGAACCAAAACGCCGCCGATCACCAGATCCGCCGCGATACAGTGGCGCTCGATGGCATCGCGGTTCGAGAATACGGTGTTCAGCGGCCGGCCGAACTGTCGCCACAGGCGGCGCAGCTGGTCGACGTTTCGGTCCAGCACCCATACGTCGGCGCCCATGCCGAGCGCGATATGGATGGCGTGGGTTCCAACGACACCGCCGCCGATGACGACAACCTTGCCGGGATCTACTCCAGGCACGCCGCCCAGCAGGATGCCCAGTCCGTAATGGGTCTTCTCCAGGAAATAAGCGCCTGCCTGGACCGACATGCGGCCAGCTATTTCCGACATCGGCGCCAGCAGCGGCAGGCCGCCGGACGGCGAGGTGACGGTTTCGTAGGCGATGCAGGTCGCGCCGCTGTCGAGTAGATCGTCGGCCTGGTCCGGATCAGGCGCAAGATGCAGATAGGTGAACAGGATTTGCCCTTCGCGGAGCATCGCGCGCTCCGGTACCTGCGGCTCCTTTACCTTGACGATCATTTCGGCCTCGGCGAATACCTCGGCGGACGAACCTGCGATGGATGCCCCGGCCCCCTCGTAGTGTGCATCGGTCATGCCGATCGCCGCACCGGCCCCGCTTTCGACGACGACCCGGTGGCCGTGCGCGACGAGTTCGCGGACATTGCCCGGAATCAGCCCGACCCGGTATTCGTGAATCTTCGTTTCTTTGGGAACCCCAATGAGCATGCGAGAATCGCCTGATTACCCGAGCGTGACGTACGTGCACCTACGATGTTTTCCAGATGCGGTAAACAGACGGGAATTCGCCAAAAAATCAGTCCTGACAATCCGATGGAACCAACTGTCGGGAAAAGGACGTTCGAAATACTTCTCGGCCTTCCGGTGGCCGGCATCCAGTCCCACCTTGCGGTTGATGGCCTCCCGTCCCTTCAACCGACCCGATCGCGCCGACGGCATCAAGCAAGTTCAAATCGCCGCCCGATCACGATCGTCACCGACTTTGGGCATGGCTCGTTTTGGCCACCTTTTGACGGCCGGTCAGCTTCGAGCCCGTTACGGGTTTTTGAAAGGCAAAATCGATCATGAGGCGCATGACGCTGAAGAACACTGACGCCATGTCGGTGTCCTGGAACGCGCAGTGGTGACCTCGGCAAAAGGTCTTGGAATTCACGGGTGAAGAATGAGGCAGTGAAATTCAGCGAAGAACGACAACAGCACATTGCGCGTGACGAACGACCCTTGCGGCTGTTGAGCCGAGCAAGAGATCTGGCAGACCAGGCCGATGGGATGATACAACGATGCAGTCTGCGTTGTTGTTTTCCGCCCATTCGAGGATGGTGTTGGTGGGATGTCCGGAACGCACGTGGACGTCGATTGCCCGGCTTCCGAGTTCCGTTTCGATGGTATCCTTTAGTTCGACAAGGTTCTTTTTCATTTGATCCGACGGAAAATATGATCCCACGTAGGAGGGGAGTTCCTCCAAAACGGATAGCACGGACAGCCTTCCTGCCTCTGACAAAAGACGTCGAGCCACATCCAGTGAAGTGAAATATTCGCCTATGTGGTCCGGCGCGACCGGAACGACAATGTGATCGTACATCTGGGCCTCCAGCTTTGACTTGGAATCGGTGTCTATGCGGCACAATCAGTCGATGGATTACTTCATCATATGGGGTAGCCAGGTCGGGATCGCCGGAAAGACGAAAATAAGCGCCAGTGCGAAGAACTGTATCAGAACGAACGGCCCAACCGACTTGTAGACGTCGCCCATGCTTACATTTTTCGGAAGGACTCCTTTGATCCAGAATAAGACAAATCCAAATGGTGGTGTGAGATAGGCAATCTGGATGTTGACGATAAAGAGGGCGCCGAACCAAAGTTTGTCGATGCCAAGAGAGTCAACGATCGGGATGAACAGTGGCGTGCAGAGCATGATAATTGCCCAGTCGTCCATGACCATCCCAAGGATCAAAATGATGAGCATCATCATCAGCAGAATGCCATTGGGTCCCCCCGGCATTGACAGCACGAGCTCGGTCAGCAGGTCTTGGCTTCCCAATGAGTTGAAAATATTCAGGTAAACTGTGGCGCCGATCAGGATCCAAAGCCCCATACCCGTCAATTTCAAAGTGGACTCCAACGAGTCCTTCAAAACGGCCCAGGTCAATTTTCCGTAGACCAAGTTGATAAGGAAGGCTCCTGCGGCCCCGAATGCGGCAGCCTCCGCTGGTGTCGCAATCCCGCCCCAGATCACTCCGAGAACGATGGCGATGAGTACTGCAAAGGGCCAAATACTCAGCACTGCGCTTAGCTTTTCCTTGCGGGTGAATTTCTCTTCCGCAGGCAGTGCTGGACCGAGATGAGGCTGAATACGGCAGCGAATACCAATATAGATCGTGTAAAAGGCTGCGAGCATGAGTCCCGGCACGACGCCTGCCATGAAGAGGTCACCGATCGAGACTTTGGCTAGTAGCCCGTAAAAGATGAACGGCACGCTGGGTGGAATGAGCGCGCCCAGAGCTCCTCCCGCCGCAATGGAGCCAATAGCGATGGACCGATCATACTTGTACCGTACCATTGATGGATATGCGATCTGACCCATTGTGGTCGTGGCAGGCGGCGTAATCCCTGTAACGGCAGCGAAAACCGTACAAACCTGGACCGTACCCATTGCCAGGCCGCCATGAATATGGCCTATCAACTTGTAAACCGCGTCATAGGCCGCTTCGGCTATCCCGGAGAACCTAATCAGTGACCCCATAAACAGAAAAAGGGGTACCGTGACCAAAACAGAATTCCACGGCGTCGAGTAGAATGCGCTTGGTACTGACAAGAGCGCGCGTGGCTCGAAAACCAACGCAAACAGCACGGCGGTTCCACCCAGCCCGAATGCCACTGGAAGACCCAAAAAAAGGATTGCAAACAATACGATGAAGTAAAGCGCTGTTACGAGTTCGAGACCCATGGTTTGTCGTTCCTTGCTATTGGGCGGTTCTCAGTAGCCAATGCAGACCGGGAATCCGGCGTCGATCCGAACGACGCCTTATGTTGTCGGACCGGTCCGCTGGCCCAAATTGGGCCAGCGGATTTCCTTGAGACTTTTCCTGACACTGCGTGTCATTCGGGTCTCACTGGGCGTTGGCTTTGTCTTCAAGGAACCTTCTGTAGATCTCGACGCCTTTGGCGTTTCCATCTGACGCAGCTGCAACCTGCGGCCAAACTTCCGCGATGGATTTTTCGCGCATCCGAGCGACTTCCTCATCGCTGAGGGTGATCACCTCCCCACCGGCATCCCGCAGGATCTGCAGTGCTTCTTCCACGCCGTCAGCGTGCATACGGCTGGTCTCGAAATAGGTCTCTTCGAAAATCCCTTCGATCTGCTTGCGCTGCCAGTCGGTGAGAGCATTCCAGCTTTGAAGGTTGACGAATATCTCCTGGTGCTGCGCCGGGTTCCAGCCAGGCATGATTGCAAAGTCGATCACCTCCTGGAAGGACATGTCGTCAATGCCGCCAGTATCCCAGTATGTACCGTCGATAGTGCCCAGCTTGATCGCAGTGTAGATCTCGCCGGCGTTCATCGATACCGGTGCACCGCCCATCGTGGAATGGAAGATTGCCTGAGGTCCACCGGCACGCATCTTTTGGCCTTCCAGGTCTTCCATTTTGTCAACCCGGAACTTGGTGAACATCGCATTCGGACCCTGATTGGACCATCCGACCCAATGGAGGTTACGTGCATTTGCGGCCTCTTGAACGATATCGCCGACGCGATAGTCAGGGTTGCCCCACATGACTTCCCAGGCTTCTTCCGAGTTGTTGGCACCCATTGCCATGCCGAATGCCAGCATGCCTTCGGGCATATCGCCCCCGTAAACCGTCCCCCATCCAGCATAACCGTCGGTTTGACCCGCGGCTGCAGCGGCAAATGCTTCAGCGCCACTTACCAAGGCACCGGCGGGTTCGACGCGGATTGTTACCGTGCCCTGAGTCGCCTCTTCTACGGCTTTGACCCAGGGTATCACTCCGTTGTCCCAACCAGCATCAGTTTGATCAAACGCTGGCTGGAAGATCCATTTGGTCACTTTGTCCGGCGGGCCTTCCTGAGCCGAAGCGAAGGTGGCCGCAACTGCGACAGCGCCTGCACACAGCGTTGTGTGGAAAATCCTGTTTGCATTCATGTTTTGTCCTCCGTTTTTCATGGTTGTGGAGCCCGCCTGGTGCCGTAGCTCGACTTGACCGCTACGACGACGGTTGGTGCCCAAGCGCGATGCGTACGTCGCGAAGGAATTTCTTGAGCACGATCAAGAGAATGAGGCATCCGCTCAGCGGAATCGCCGACTTGATGGGGTAGATCGGAATGGGAACTGCTGTGGGCGTATACTGGTTGAGCATTGCGGAAAGCGCAGCTGCGTCGTAGCCCTTCCAGATCAAGATGATCAGAAAGAGAATCGCAAACGGAGCCGTCAGAATATCGAGAATCGCTTTGGTTCGATCACGGGCATTTGCGTAGAAGAGATCGAGTTTAACGAAACTGTCGTGTTGGAGCGAATATACACCCCCGGCGCAAGCCAGCAGAACCATCGCGGCCTGCAAAGTGGTGCCGATCCACTGCGAAGGTTGGTTCATCGCATAGCGCAGGAAGACGTCTGAAACACCAAAGGCCATGCAATACAGGATCAGAATCCAGCCAATGCGTCCCATGAACTCGGAAACCGCCGACGTGATGGCATCAAGGGCACGCGTCAGCATTTCTTAAACCCCTTCGAACTTCCAAGCGACATTGACGGGAAGCGCTGAGATGCCAGCCCGGAAGTAGCAATTGACCGCTGACAAGACCGCAACCTCATTCTGGCCCCCTTTGGGAAAAATCTCGTTTTTTGAGGAAGGCGCCAGGTTCGGTGAGCACGCTCCCTGTCACATATGAAACGGTAGCGAGGATGGATGTGACAGGTACAATTGCCGATAATTGTGGATACAGATGTTCCAGAGCATTTTCTGGCAATCAGAGGGATCCGGATTCAACTAAAGCGACAAAAACCGGTTACTCGACCTGTTGTACCCATCATTGAAAGATTCTGTGACTCTGCACTTTGCAAAATATCACTAGCATCATCGTCGATGCAATTGGCATTGCGGTTCTATCAGGCCGAGGCAGTGCCCCTTACCGGAAAACACAACTACTTGGAGGTCACGATGTCCAATGTCGGTCATTTTCTGTCCAACAAATCGTGGTCAGGTGGGTCCGAGAGGATCGGTGATGTCTACAATCCAGCCACGGGAGCAATAATTGCAAAGGTAATACTTGCATCGAAAGCAGATGTGGATGCTGTTGTCGATGTTGCCGCCGAGGCCCTGCCAAGGTGGGCGGCAACGCCGGCAGCCAAACGTGCTTCGGTTATGTTTGAGTTTCGCGACCTCTTGAAAAGCCACACCGATGAGTTGGCGGAACTCCTGTCAGCCGAGCATGGAAAGACAATTCCCGACGCAAAGGGAGAAATCGCCAGGGGCATCGAAGTCGTCGAGTTTGCCTGCGGAATCCCTCAACTTCTCAAGGGGGAGTACTCCGAGTCCGTGGCCGCCGAAATTGACAGTTATACAGTACGTCAACCGGTTGGCGTTATCGCAGGAATCACGCCTTTCAATTTTCCGGCAATGGTACCACTGTGGATGTACCCCGTTGCCATTTCCTGTGGTAACACTTTCGTGCTGAAGCCCTCCGAAAAAGACCCGACGGTAGTGTTGCGCATAGCCGAGTTGCTCGCCGAGGCGGGCCTGCCCGAAGGCGTGTTCAACGTCGTAAATGGCGATAAAGAAGCAGTGGATGCCTTGCTGGACAATCCCAAGGTTGAGGCAGTCAGCTTCGTCGGTTCGACGCCAATTGGCCAATATATCTATTCGCGGGGCACTTCGAACGGAAAGCGTGTACAAGCCCTGTGCGGGGCCAAGAACCATCTCGTCGTCATGCCCGATGCGGACATGGATCAAGTGACAGATGCGCTGATTGGGTCGGCATACGGGTCGGCTGGCGAACGTTGCATGGCTGTGTCGGTAGCGGTTCCGGTAGGTGAGAGTACGGCTGATCACCTGGTTGAAGCGTTGGAACCACGTGTCCGTGCCCTCAAGGTGGCGCCTTATACCGATCCTGCATCGGAACTCGGTCCGGTGATTTCTAAACAGAGCTTTGACAAGATTCACAGGCTTATCGGCCAGGGGCTGGAGCAGGGTGCAAAATTGGTTGTCGATGGGCGCGACATCTCACTTCAGGGGTATGAAGAGGGATATTTCATTGGTGGTTGCCTGTTCGACAATGTCTCGACCGACATGTCGATTTACAAGGAAGAGATATTCGGGCCGGTCTTGTCAGTCGTGCGTACCGGCGGATACGAAGAGGCCATCCGGATGATAAACGACCATGAATACGGAAACGGAACAGCCATCTTTACACGCGACGGCGATGCCGCACGAGATTTTTGGGCGCGTGTGCGTATTGGTATGGTTGGCGTAAATGTGCCGATACCGGTTCCTGTCGCGTATCACTCTTTCGGCGGATGGAAGAGGTCCCTGTTTGGCGATCATCACATTCACGGGATGGAAGGGGTCCGGTTCTATACGCGGCTGAAGACCATGACGTCTCGGTGGCCTTCGGGCATCCGTACCGGAGCGGAATTCAATTTTACTGGCGGGAAGGACGTTTGACTGGATCCGGTGGCCCGAAGCTTTTTCACGATGCCGATTCCTGCAGCTTCTGGTGTCCCTTTCTCCATGCCTCCACGAGAATTTCGGGCGTCTTGCTCCCGCGGAACGTGCGGGCGTCATCGGCGTTGTGTTGTCCGATGTAGTCCTCGATCGCCGCGATGCACTCGCCGAGCGAATTGAAGATCGCGTGGCATGTCGATAACCGGATTATGCCGTGTTTTCGGCCCGGGTCGTTGAATCCCCGGGCTTTTTCGCAGGAATTTCCGGCATAATCACGGCGATTGCAGGAAGCCAAGAAGCTATTGTCGGGCTTGAACCTCCCGGGTTCGACTCCGACTGGGCGGGTCTTCTCCATGGCCTTTTCCCTGATGCGGAGATCTGCGTGCAGGTAGACCTGCGTCGTCTCCGCCGAGCCGTGCCGCAGCAAGTTGCCGATATCTGCCAGAGGTGCTCCGCCCTGCAGCAGGTTCATAGCCAGGCAATTGCGGTAATTCCGTGCAAGAAACCAGCCACACTGTGCGGCCCAGCATCTCCTCGAGCATGGCCTGTCGATGAAGGAGGTGGGTGACGTCCTGGGCCATCGCGGCATCGCGGCCACTGCCGCATACGCCAGGGGTGCAACTCGGCCCGCTGCACGAAGTCGGCAAGATCGACCTGGAGGGCACGGCATGACCCTCACGGAAGCGATCGATGTTTGAAACGACTGGCGACGGGCCCACGGCGCGAAGTTCATCACAAGCGCGATACTATTGTACAGGTTCTGTGCGCATGTCGGTGGCGACAGGGCAGGCTCTTCACGCACGCATCGTTCCTGAAGTGGCATATGATGCCTTCCCGGGTCACGATATCGACGAAATTCCCCGTCTGGACCGGGCCAGGATCATCGCGGCAGCATCGATACCAGGAGCGAAACGCTTCAGACCGGTGCGATAAAGCTCACCACGGTGAATGGAATCCACATGGAACTTGACCGTCAGCGAGCGCGGCTCAGCTCGACGCTTTTTCGAACGTGCCACGCGAGATCAATAAAAACCCGTTCAAATTGTCGCACGCAACATATCCGCTCTTTGCCACTCCTGTTCCGCTCCCTTTCGAATACAGCACGGCTTTCGCCGCGAGCGGTTGAATCATTCTCCACCGGAAAATGGAATCCTGAAAAACGAGCGTAAGACCAGTGAGTTCGAGGTCGTTCGAGATGTCTTGTTTTTCAATTGAGACCTTTTCGCAGAATCCTGACAGAATTTGCCAATGCCTCAACGCCAGGTTGGATTGATTCACTGGCAATTGATGACATACCCAAGCGAAAGTAGAATTTTCCAACTTCGTAGTCAGAATAGCATGGGGCAATCTCTTCCACGATGACGCCGTGACTTTGCGCTTCACTAGCAATTTTCGACGCCGTGAGTTCTCGGCAGCGGTCTCTCAGAACAAAATTTGTTCCACCAAATTCACTGGTAATCTCGAATTCAGGCAGGTTTTTTCTTATGGTTGCATCCGCCAACGTCCATCTTTCCACGTAATCCCGATGAAGGCGGCGCAACTGGCTGTCATAGTATCCGAACCTCAGGAAAGCCGACGCGGTAAGCTGGGGAACAATTGGCGGATGACGGAGAATCGTGCCTCGCAGGTCACGGGCAGCTTCGATGAACTCGGTTTCGGCTGCCAGGTAGCCGATTCTCAGGCCCGGTGATAAGCCTTTTGATAGGCTGCCCAGATATATGACGCGCCCTTTTGCATCGGAGCTTCGAAGTGGAAACGGAGTGAAGTGACGATAGTCAACGTCACATTCATAATCATCTTCGACGATGAAGAAATCATATTCCACAGCGGCTTCAATGAGCTGCCTTCTACGCTGTTCAGACATTGTAACGGTTGTCGGGAACTGTCGATTTGGTGTTGCGAAAACGAGAGTGGACCCGCGAAGCCGCTCGTCGATGATCATCCCTTCGTCATCTACAGGCTGAAATCGAACCTCTCCAAAGCTTGCGTGCAAGATCTTCCGCGCGTCAGGGTAGCCGGGGTCCTCCATTGTGGCTGCACGATTGCGTCCGCCAAGCAATTGGCTTGTCATATACAGGCCGTTTTGGCTCCCAAGCGTAACCAAGACAGAGTTCTTGGTTTCGAATACTCCCCTCCGCGGCAAAATGCGCCCGCAAATTTGTTCAATCAATTCGAGGCTGTCTGAATAGTGATCATCGGCCGACCAGACCTTTAAGTCTCTTCGGTTCATGGCAAGGCGTGAACACTCTCTCCATTGCGCTACTGGAAACTGATCTTCATCAATTTGATTGCACACGAATGGGTACTTGAATTCGTACCAGTTTTTCGGTCTCACAATTGTGCTGAGGTCTTCAGAACGCCGCCGCCAGTTCAGTCGATCCCACCTCAGTGACTTTTGATTGCGAGGCACTTTGCCGACAGCGGCGGTCTTTTCAACTTGGCCGTTACATCCGCTGACGAAGAATCCTGATCTGGCCCTTGAGTAAATGAAGCTTTGTTCTTCCAATATCGCATATGCCGCGAGCACCGTGTTTATCGATACGTCCAGTGTCCGCGAAAACGAGCGACAAGATGGCAGTCTGGTACCTGCCTGCAGCACGCCGTCAAAGATGAGCCGTGAAATCCCTTCCACGATCTGATCTCTGAGGCCAGTCTTCCCAGACCTATCAATATCAATCCGGAACTGCATTTTTTGTGCCGTTTGACGAGAAAGATGTTACCGTTTTGCGTCCCTTCTGGTTTCTTCGCCGACTTTTGCAAGAGCAAACGAACAGACGAGGCCTGTCAGCAAAGCTGCTGAATCCGATTGATTTAAAACTGAATCCGGAGACATGTGAAACCGAATCTGGAATGATGTATCGCAGGGGCGCCGGACAAACCGAAACAAAGAAACGGCAACCGCCAATCCCGCATCCTTTGCTGGCACATATGCGGCGCTGTGAAAAGACCGGTGCGCTCTGGGTTGTAGAGGTCGACGGCCAACGGGTTGTCAGCGTCTCCGAGACGGCTTGGGCGCGGGCCGTGAAGGAAGCCGGTATCGATCATTGCACCCGCCACAACTTGCGGCACACGTCGATAACGTGGGCGATGCAGCGAGGCATGGAACGGTGGATTGCGTCCGGGTTTTTCGGAGTTTCAATGGATGTCCTTGATCAAACCTATGCGCATTTCAGCCTTGACTACCTGCACGACGCGGCCAAGATCATGGGGCGCCGAAGATGAGTTTGCTTCCGGTACATGTACCGGCGACGACAGTTTTGAAAGTGCTCGAACACGAACAAAGTTCGGCGTGAAACGCGAACAGAACATAAATAAAGGGGCTTTAACTGTTTCTGTTTGGGAGAGGTCGAGAGTTCAAATTTCTCCGGCAGCAGCAGGTTCTTCGACGCAATCGGAGGACCGTACATCTCCGAAATACTCCTGGCCGTAACAAACTTCGGACAAATACAGCCCGCGAGCCGGGGAAACCGGCCCGCACGCGCTTCGCGTTCGCGCCCGCAGTGCTTCGCCGACCTGGTCCGGAGACCATGCGCCTGATCCAACGCACTCTAGCGTTCCGACAATGCTCCTTACCTGGCGGTGCAAAAAGCTCTGTGCGGTTGCGACAAGGACATATTCCTTTTGATGATCGGTCTGCTCAAGGCGTACATCGAGTGAGTCGAGGGTGCGGACCGGCGATCGCGCCTGGCAGGCTGCCGAGCGAAACGTCGTGAAGTCATGGAGTCCGAGCAATTGGGCGGCGCCCTGCTGCATGGCTTCCAGGTCGAGTTCGTGGCGTATGTGCCAGGCGCGGTTTCGCCGAATCGTGAGCGGGGACCTTCGTGAAACGATCCGGTAGACATAACGCCGTTCGATCGCGGAAAACCGCGCATGAAATGAATCCGGCACTCTGGCGGCGCCGAGAATCGCAACCGGATTCGGTCTCAGGTGATAATTCAACGCCTCCGAAAGCCGAAAAGTGTCCCAATCCTTTTCGAGGTCACAGTGCGCGACCTGGCCAAGCGCATGCACTCCGGAATCCGTTCTTCCGGCCCCATGAACGCCCATGCACGCGGGATCAAGTTCCCGGACGGCCTCTTCGACAACCTGCTGAACGGTCAATTGGCCGCGTTGGATTTGCCATCCCGAGAATGGCTTGCCGAAATACTCGATCTTGAGGGCAAATCGTGGCATTTCCATGAGCGTTAATCGCGAATTCAGACCTTGCCAAGACCAACGGTGTGGAATTCCCTGGCGCGTTGGTCGCAGCCGTGACGAGGTTGACTTGATTCTCCTGGCACTCGGGTTCCGTCGGCGGACATGACTGGGCTGGAGACGACTGGCTGCAGGAGGCGGCATGGTGAATGCGGGACGGCCTGTTTTTCCCGGCTCGTCTTGCCGGAGTCACCCAGCCTGGGGTCGTTGTCCCTGCGAGGAATGCACCTCGGTTCGGAGGACTCGCCTTACCGCCATCTGCCGCTGCAGAAATGCTGTCAAGCGGTCGGGATTCACGGCCTTCCGGCGTTGAAGTTCGAATTGCCAAGGGTTTACGGAAATTCACGGCACATGTATAAGCCGCCGACCGCCCGACGGTGGCAGAACTTGGCCAGTAAGTCCATGAAACGCGCGTGATCAGGCCGGGAGAATTCGGGTCTGGAATCACTTGGCAGTTGCCCTCCCGAAAAGTTGAACCGAAACCCGAAAAACATTGCCATGACCAATTCATCCAATCACGCCGACAAACATGCGGGTTCAATCGACTCGGTGATGCCCGACTATCGACATACGCTGGTCCTGCCGAAAACGGAGTTTGCAATGCGGGCGGGCTTGCCCAAAAGGGAACCCGTATTGCTGGAACGATGGGCACGGCTCGGGATTTATGAGCAGCTTCGCGAAAATGCGAATGCCGCCACCGGAACCGACGAGGAACGCGAATCCTTCATTCTGCACGATGGTCCGCCCTACGCGAACGGACATCTGCATATCGGGCATGCGCTCAACAAGATTCTCAAGGACATGATCGTCCGTTCCCAACAGATGATGGGAAAAGACAGCCGGTATGTCCCAGGTTGGGATTGTCACGGATTGCCGATCGAATGGAAGATCGAGGAACAGTACCGCTCGACCGGCCGTCGGCGGAGTGATGTCCCGATCGTCAAACTCAGGGAGGAGTGCCGAAAGTTCGCCGAGAAATGGATCGACATCCAGCGTACGGAATTCCAGCGCCTCGGCGTGACAGGCAAATGGGATGATCCCTATCTCACGATGGATTTCGAGGCGGAAGCCGTGATTGCCGAGGAATTCATGAATTTCGTCATGAACGGATCGCTGTACCGGGGCTCGAAACCCGTCATGTGGTCTCCGGTCGAAAAGACAGCCCTGGCGGAAGCAGAAATCGAATACAGGGACAGGACCAGCTCCGAAATCTGGGTGAGATTTCGCTTGCGGGATGCGCCCGGAGACCTGGGTGGCGCCTCGGTCCTGATCTGGACGACAACGCCCTGGACAATCCCGTCGAACAAGGCCGTCGCCTTCAGTTCCCGTGTTTCATACGGGATCTATGAAGTCACTGCCACCGAAGGCGAGTGCTGGGCAACGCTGGGGTGAACGGCTGCTCATCGCGGATTCCCTCGCGGAGGAAGTGCTCGCAAAGGGGCGCGTTTCGACCTGGAATCGCCTTCGCGACGTGGGTTCGAATGAACTGGAGGAGCTTTCGTGCAGGCATCCGTTCCTCGATCTGGATGACTTCTGGGGTCATGAAGTTCCGATGATCGAGGAGGGGTACGTCTCCGATGATGCGGGAACCGGATTCGTCCATACGGCCCCGTCGCACGGCGCAGATGACTATGAGGCGTTTGCGCGGCGTGGATGGGCGGACAGGATGACCCACAACGTTGGCGAGGAGAGCGAGTTCCTGCCCCATGTTCCGGTCTTCGCAGGTGTCCGCGTGTTCGATTCTCGTGGAAAGGAGGGAAAGGCCAACCGGGACGTAATCGATCAACTCGCGGCCGCGGGTGCCATGTTTGCCCGGGGTCGCCTGACGCACAACTATCCCCACTCATGGCGCTCGAAGGCTCCGGTCATCTTCAGGAACACACCGCAATGGTTCGTTTCGATCGATCATCCGGTAGGCGGTGACAACACCTATGGAAACACCATCAGGGAACGGGCGTTGAACTCGATCGACAAGCTTGTGACGTGGACACCCCTGTCCGGGCGAAACCGCCTCCATTCGATGATCGAAACCCGTCCGGACTGGGTGTTGTCGCGTCAGCGTGTCTGGGGAGTCCCCTTGACCTGCTTCACGCGGAAAGGAGGAAATCCTTCGGACCCGGACTATATCCTGAGGGACGCGCGCGTGAACGAACGCATAGCCCAGGCGTTCAGGGTAGAAGGTGCCGATGCCTGGTTTCGCGAAGGTGCGATCGAACGATTCCTCGGAGAGGATCACGATCCTGCTGAGTGGGAACAGGTATTCGACATTCTTGACGTCTGGTTCGATTCCGGCTCGACCCACGCTTTCGCGCTGCGGGATCGCGAAGACGGCAGCCCTGACGGGATAGCCGACCTTTACCTGGAAGGAACGGACCAGCATCGGGGCTGGTTTCATTCGTCAATGCTGCAGGCCTGCGGAACAACTGGCCGCGCGCCTTACCGCGGGGTTCTCACCCACGGCTTCACGCTAGATGAGAACGGCATGAAAATGTCGAAATCACTCGGAAATACCGTGGCTCCGGAGAATGTCGTTCGGCAGTACGGTGCGGATATTCTACGCCTCTGGGTCGCCCAGTCCGATTATACCGTCGATCTCAGGATTGGACCCGAGATCCTCAGGAACGCGGCCGACAGCTACCGGCGGCTGCGCAACTGTTTTCGGTTCATTCTCGGAAACCTCGACGGTTTTTCCGCCGATGATGCCGTGCCCGTTGACAAGATGCCCGAACTGGAACGCTGGGTGCTGAACCGGCTCGCCGAGCTCGACTCCCTGGTGCGGGACGGATACCGGGATTACGAATTTCAGTCGGTTCTCCAGGGCCTGTTCCAATTCTGCACCGTCGATCTGTCGAGTTTCTACTTCGATATTCGCAAGGACGTTCTCTATTGCGGCCACCGTGATGACATCGAAGCACGCTCAACGCGGACGGTCCTGGACCTGGTTTTGCATCGGCTGTCGTGCTGGCTTGCCCCCATGTTGTGTTTCACGATGGAAGAGATCTGGCTGCACAGGTATCCCGGGAGCGATCAGTCGGTCCATTTGCAGGACTATCCCGAGACGCCTCGAAGCTGGCGGGACAAGGAACTCGCGCGTCGATGGACGGAAATCCGCAGTGTTCGCCGCGTCATCACCGGGGCGATCGAAGTCGAACGGCAGTCCAAGGCACTTGGATCGTCGTTGGAGGCCGCCCCCGTTGTTCATGTGCATGACCCGGCCACCCTTGGCCTGCTCAGGGAGACCGATCTTGCCGAGATCTGCATCACGTCGGCAGTTACGGTCACCGATGCTCCACCGCCGGCAGCAACGTTTCGACTCGAAGACGAACCTCGCGTTGAAGTGATCGTGCAGAGGTCGCACGGACTCAAATGTGAACGGTGCTGGAAAATTCTCCCCGACGTTGGCAGCCATGGCCATCCGGGAACGTGCGCACGCTGCAGTGATGTACTGGACCGTGTTCTTGCGAAATAGCTCGTATGGTCATCCGAGGTCGCCACCGTGCACCCGGAAACGCATCTGCTTCGTTGACAGGCGATGCAATTCGCACGGGTGGATCGAAGTCCTGGAATCTGCACGCGGCGCAGGGCACACGGGTTGCGCAGGCACGAAAATTTTGGCGTGATCATATCGACCCGCGTTACAGGTCGATCTCGACGACTCCGTTTTCGGCAGCGGACCTGCTCTGGCAGAGGATGATCGCCGATTCCCGTTGCTTGTTCGAGAGTACGAAGTCACGGTGGTCGACATCGCCCGAAACCAGCCCGCATTTGCACACGCCGCAAATCCCGTCGGAGCACTTCACGTCGATCCGAATACCGTTCCTTTCCAGGACATCCGTCGCAGACTCGTCTGCCGGCACCACGAACTCGCGCCCTGATTTCGCCAGTTTGAGCGTGAACGGGTAATTGACGTAGTCAGGGACCTCGGGCACGGAAAAATACTCGAGATGCCGGGCCTCCTCCGGGAAACCCGCACGCTCCGCGGCCTCCAGGACCGCCAGCATGTAACGATCGGGCCCACAGGTATAGACGTGCCAGCCAGGTTCGTAGTCAGCGAGGATCGCGGCGGGGTCTGCACGGGTCCTTTCATCCGAGAAGTGATAGTGAACGCGGTCGGCCCAGGGAGTCGCGGCAATCATGTCCATGAACCCTGCATCGCGTCTGCTGCGGGAGGAATAATGCAACTCGAAATCTGCTCCCAATGCCTCCAGGCGGTGGGCGAACGCGACCATTGGCGTGATTCCGATTCCGCCTCCCATCAGGAAGGTCCTTGTCGCACTCTCGTCGAGTTCGAAGTGATTGATCGGATGGGAGATGAAAATCTTTCTCCCGGGGACGAAAATCCGGTGCATGAGCTCGGAACCACCGCGACCTGTGTTTTCGCGCAGGACCGCGATCTCGTATGATGATCGATCCGACGGGTCCCCGCACATCGAGTACTGTCGCAGGTACTCGGGGGCCACGACGATGTCGAGATGTGCGCCTGCCGTCCAGCGGGGGAGTTCACGGCCGTCGAGCGGCCGGAACACGTAGTGGTTCGCATCCCCGGAAATCCTGTTGGCTTCGGCAACCTCGACCCGGATGACGGGCGATGGCCCGTCGTTCGAATAGATGTGGAGGTGGCCACGCTCTCCGCGCGCCAGTCTTGCCTTGTATTCCTTGGCCGTGATCATCGCCTGGTATGCTTCGATCCCAGCCTCCCGATCCATGGGGAAGGGATAAGGCCACGGGTGTGGAGCAAGGGGCGCGGGATAAACGGCCAGTGTCTGGTCCTTGTATTTCAGGTCGAGATCCGTTTGCAGGTCGCGACGGTTGACCGGTTCCGGCGTCGGATGATAGCCGCCGTCACTTTCCAGCCTGATGTCCCACCACCACTTCTTGATGTCGTTCAGGCGGCCATTGCCCACGGCATCGTCGAGCCTTGCCAGTAGCGGCGCAGCCGAGGGAACGTTCATGGCGGTCCAGCGGAAGGCATTGTCGGAAAACAGCCCCTCGAGGTTCCATGGGCATGTCTTCATGCACCGGCCGCACATCGCGCCGCCGGGCGTCGTTATGCGGTAAGTGGCGCATTTCTGGCTGTCCGACTTCCAGATTTCGTAACCGTTGAACATGAGCTTGGGACCGGCGGTAATGGCTCCGCTCGGACACTCGCGGGCGCACTTGTTGCAGCTTTCACAGAACTTCTGGAGGCCAAAGTCGATCGGCCGGTCATGCGCCATCGGCATGTCCGTCGTTACCACGCCGGACTTGAGGCGCGGTCCGAGAAACGGGTTAAGGATCACTTCGCCGATGCGCGAAACCTCGCCCAGGCCCGACAGCAGGAGCAATGGCGGCTGCAGGACTTCACCATCAAGTACGGAATGTGCCTTGGCCTTGTAGCCGAGGTTGCGGATCTGCTTGGCAAGGACTCCACCGAGGAGCGAGAATCGCAAGTACGCACGCATGGACTGGGCGACGCTGATCCAGTCATCCCCGCTGGCGCCCTCCATCGTTTCGTACCCCTGGTCGATGATCATGCTGACGGATTGATCGTGGGGCGGGTCGAGGACGGCTCCCGTCGCGTCGTGGCTGTACCAGGTCCATTCGGGGCAACGGCTGAGGCCAACGGCATCGACACCGAGCCAGTACGAGGTCGCCTTCAGATTCGCGGCGTTCCGTTCGGCGTCATCCGGACGCGGGCCGGCGGAAGGGGTTCCATCCTGCAACAGGACGAACGCTCCGAGCATGTGGCGCTGCGCCATGGACGGCGCGGACTTGCGCCCGTAGTACCCGCCCGCCGCATTCTCCTGGTTTGCCTTGCCCATGTCCCCGAATTGAGCTCGTGCGAACATGTCTGTTCGCTTGGGCACGCGGGCGACATTGGGTTCATCGATGTAGGTCGTTGGTAAATCGACCCGTTTCAGCCTCTCGAACGGATGTACGCCGTCGACGTATCTTCGTTTGGAATATGGATCGCGGGACAGCGCACTCTTGGTGAATCCTTTCCCCAGCCACCATGCTGGTCCCCTTGTCCGGAACCATGGCTGGGTTCTCGCCGGGGAGAGCGGGCTGTCAGCGGCCAACTCCATTGTCGTCGTGATTGCCGCGACGCCGAAACGGGTCCCGACGTAGGGATTGACCACTTCGCCGTCTTCAACGCTGGCAAGACCCGCGGCGACAGCCAGCTGGTTGAGGTCCATGTCGGTTGTCGTTGCCGTGTGTGCGAGTGCATCGAACCCGAGCAATCGAATGTAATTTGCGAGGACGACCGCGGTCTCGGTTGCCCTCAGGCATGCCCGATGCTCCTGTGCATCCTGGATCCACTCGGTTCCCGGCTCGCCCGGTTGGGGGTCACGCATGTGCTCGTAGAGAAAGACGATCGAATGCGTGTGATGATCCGATGTCGCGGGCGGTGCTTCCATTGCGTCCTTGAGCCCTGCCATGATCGTGTCGATTCCGGATGCCAGGGTCTTGGTCTGGCGGGTCTTCAGATCGTGCGCGAGGCGGTCGATGTCGGGATTTCGCGTCGGGCGCACGAGTCTCGCCGAAGGCGGAAGAAGCGAAGTGCCGATCATGGAAGCATCGGCAAAGTAGCCGAACGCCTTGAGATGGCTGGCACGCTCTTCAGGGCAGGCAGGTATGGTTGCACGCACCGGATTCACGATCCCGTCCCGGATCGCATCCATCATCGCCTGGTGTTCGGTCATCGCGTTGACGATGGAAACCGGGTTCTCCGGTCGGTGAAAACTCAATCGGGTCATCGGTGGAACGTCACCAAGGTCGACCGCATCCATGCGCTCTAGTCGTTCCAGGGGGTACGGGCCAAGGTGAATCGGCCGATTCCTTGTGCTGAAAAACCGGGTCATCGCGACATCGGATCGGCTAATGAACGAACCTGCACGCCCGGGCTCCGCGAGACGGCACCGATGTCGGTAGCCGACGCGAGAAAACCCGCGCCCGGTGACGGTCGGCGTGGCGTAACCTGGAAACGGATTGTCGTCATTTCTGAGAACACGGCTGTCGAAATTCGTCCCATTGAGTTACGAGGTGGTCGGTTTTCCGCCTCTGCCCAGGCTGCATCGGCTGTCCCGATCTCGCGTGCCGAAGCCCCGCGACATGTGGTACGGGATCGGGAAACCCACACGGCGTGCCTAACATCACCCATGGCCGGAAAAAAGACCCGATGGCGGGCGGGACGGCCATTCCTGCGCCCGGCTGGCCCAGCCGGGGCGCCTCGTGAATTTCAACGCGTTCGTATACCATGAACCATGACCATCAGCGGATCCGGGTTGTCATTCCAGGGACGCCCCGACACGCATGCATGTTCAAAATCCGGCCACCATCAGCCGTGGCCATCCTGGATTTGGACTAGCCGTCCGTTCTGCGTTCCGGGAAGACCTGCTGCAGGATCCCCGCGAACGCGAGGTAAATCGTGCTCAATGTCAGGGTCGCGGTAACCAGCGGGCCGGGACTGAAGGCCAGCCATGCGGCGGCACCGGCACTTGCCGTCCAGATGCAGGCTACCGGAAGGCTGATCAGGCGCCATCGGGCCGTTCTGATCGGATGGATGAACTTCAGGTTGGTGAACATCGAGGCGGCAAAGACAACCACGACGGCGAGAATGACCCAGAAGTTGGGCTGAAGCGCGAATAGCACCAACACGACCATGTTCCAGCAGGCAGGGAACCCCGCGAAACTGTTGTCCTTGGTCTTCATCCGGGTATCGGCAAAATATATGGCGCTGGCGTAAACGATGACGACGATGCAGATCCAACCGGTCCAGCCGGGAAGGAGCCCGCTCTCGAAAAGGGCAAACGCCGGAATGAAAACGTAGGTCAGGAAGTCGATGATCAGGTCGAGAAGACTGCCGTCATATTGGGGCGCGTTCTTCGATATTTCGTATTTTCGGGCGAGCGGGCCATCGATTCCATCGACGACGAACGCGACCATCAGCCACAAGAACATCAACTCCCATTTCCCGTTCGCCGCGGCCAGCATGGCCAGAATGGCGCAAACTGCTCCAGTCGCGGTCAGGTAGTGAACGAGCAGGGCCTTGATTCGCACCGTCATGCACGCGTCCCGTTATGGCTCCGGCCTGGGTGAGGGGTAACATCGCATGTTCTTTCGACAAGTCCAAACGAGATTCTCGGAATGATCCGCCGGTCCCGTGGTTCACAGAAAGGGATGCGCGTTCGGGACGGCGTGGCCCCTGCCGCGCTGTCGGGATGTCGTCGGCAACGCGGGAGGGCGTTTGCAATCCATCGACCGGGTCCGACATCCACGAGGGTCAAGTCGTGGCCCGGAGCTCAGGCTTTCGGGTGGGCAGATCGATAGACATCCATCAATTGGGCCTGATCGACCGCTGTATAGATCTGTGTCGTTGACAGAGATGCATGTCCGAGAAGTTCCTGGATCGTCCGTAAGTCACCTCCCGCGGCGAGCAGATGTGTGGCGAATGCGTGTCTCATGGCGTGTGGCGTGGTGCCCGCCGGCAGACCGAGTTGCATCCGGGCGTTCTCGATCGCCTTTCGTGCGATCCTCGGATTGAGAGGTCCTCCACGCACTCCGAGGAACAGCGGATCTTCCGCTCTTGTCGCGAATGGACAGATCTCGAGATAGGAATCAACAGCTTCCCGGACCCGTGGCAGAACCGGAACGAGGCGCTGCCGCCCTCCCTTTCCAATGACCCGTAGCGTGTCCTTCAAGGGCGCATCCCGGCGCTGCAGCGACAGGGCCTCCGAAATTCGCAACCCGCAGCCATACAAGAGGATGATCAGGGCGGCATCCCGTGCACCGACCCACGCCTTGTGAGCCTGGCCCTCGAGCGTGTCCACCAGGGATCTCGCGTCGTCGGGCGCGACGGGCCGGGGGAGGCTGACCGCGAATCTTGGCGCACGGGTCGAGAGGACCGCCGGCGCGTCGACTCCCTCGTTTTCGCCGAGCCAGCGGAAGAATGCCTTGACGGAGGAGAGCGATCGGGCAAGAGAACGCGCCGATATGCCCCGTGCGCGTTCCCGCGACATCCATGCCCTCATGTCGGTTCGGTCGATACGCCCGAGGAGCTTCAGGCTGACGGGCCTGGCGAAGTGACCTTCGAGAAACTCCAGGAATCCGCGAACGTCGCGTCTGTAGGAGACGATCGTGTTTTCGGAACGGCCGCCGACTGCCGAGAGCGCGTTCAACCAGCGGGAGACGGTCGTGGCCGAGAACGACTTCGTTACACGTTCAGCCATTTTTCGAACATTCGCCCCAGGACCTGGCCAAGAAACCTGAGAAGGTCGGGCTTCAGGCTGGGGACAAATTGATTCGGGTCGGCAGAACCGAGCACGATCATGGCTCCCGTGCCCTTTTTGCCTGTGTCGACCCGAATGACGGCCTCGGAGCGGATTCCGGTTTCCAGATCCCCGTAGACGGCCGGGTCCTCTTCATGGACGCGGCGGAGCGTTACCGACCTTGGCTGCGTCATGCTGCCTCTCGAGACATAGTCGTCGATGCTGCCCGGCTCGAGCCTTACGACCTTTGGATTGATGATCGAATCATTCAGGATTCGATCGGTTTCCAGGCAGATTCGGACTTCCTCAACATTCAGCACTTCCCGGAACTCGGCGTCCGACATTTCGACAAACGATTTCCAGTCCTCGGCCTCGAGGGCAATGAGAACAGCCCTGTGGATCTGGTTTGTACTGGCGACATTGTCGTACGCGGCGGCGAGAACGGCATTGTGGGTGTCTTCGAGTGCCGACAACCGGTGTTCCAGCCGGTTGATGGCAACGCCCCTGAGATCGACGACATTCGTTCCCTGCTCCGAATCAGAGGTGGCCACGAGCATTCTCATGATCTCCCGGTCGTGCAGGACAATTTCTGGTTCAGACAGAATCAGGGCCCGAACATGTTGGAGATCGATCGTCATCGTGGCTGGTCCCGATGCCCGTTTGGGAGTCACGGCACGATATTCTGACCGGTCTTTGCCCAGTCCGCGAGAAAGGATTCCATGCCACGATCGGTCAAAGGGTGATCCACGAGCTTGCGGATCACCCCGGGGGGGCCGTCGCCACGTCGGCGCCGATCCGTGCGCATTCGGCGATGTGATTGACGCTCCGGATGGACGCGGCGAGAATCTCGGTCTCGAACCCGTAATTGTCATAGACAAGGCGAATGTCGCCGATCAGGTCGAGACCATCGAGGTTGATGTCGTCAAGCCGGCCAATGAAAGGGGAAATGAAGCTTGCGCCCGCCTTGGCTGCCAATAACGCCTGGTTGACCGAGAAGCACAGCGTCACGTTCACCATGCAGCCATCGTCCGCCAACGTCCTGCATGCCTTCAACCCGTCCCAGGTCATGGGGACCTTGACCGCGATGTTGTCCGCGATCTCCGCAAGACTCCTCCCTTCCTGAATCATGCTGGCCGACTCGGTCGCTACGACCTCGGCGCTGACCGGGCCGTCGACAAGGGCGCAGATTTCGCGCGTGACCTCGCGGATGTCCCGTCCGGCCTTCAGGATCAGCGACGGATTTGTGGTAACACCGTCCACCATTCCAAGCTCGTTGAGTTCGGAAATCGCGCTGACGTCAGCGGTGTCGACAAAAAACTTCATGAACCCGTTCCAGTCTGTTCAAGGAGGTTGGTTCCTGTGCCCGTGACAAAGATATATGCATATGCGGGGCTGTGCAAACCGTATGCAATGGTTGGGTGGAGATCATGAATCCTCGGGACGAGGTCATCGGGTTCGGGCCGGGCGACACGGTGGCCGTGTTGACGCGCCAGCCCGTCAATCGGCTTCTCGATTACCGGATTCCCGAAGGAGGGGGACAGACCGGCTGTTTCGTCGAGGTTCCTCTCGGGCCTCGCACGGTGACCGGAGTCATCTGGGGGCCGGGACAGGGTCAATTCGATCGCTCCAAGCTCCGCGCGATCAAGCGCATTCTCGATGTTCCCCCCATGCGCATGGAATTGATGCGATTCCTCAACCGCGCATCCGAATACACGGTCTCCCCGCTCAACTCGCTGCTGGCGCTCGCCACGCGCGTCCAGGGGCTTGGCGACCCGCCCAAGTTTCGACAGGTTTATGTTGCTGGAGAAGGCCGCCCTTCCAGGATGACCCCGGCCAGACAACGCGTGCTCGACATCTTCCGGGGGAAGCCGGACGCCGAGTTTTCCCTCGCAGACCTGGTCGACGAGGCCAGGGTGTCGGCATCGGTGATAAAGGGACTTGCAGATCAGAACTGCATCATTAGTGCTCAGCGCCCCTGGTATGAACCCTTCCCGACACTGGACCTCGAACGACCGGGCCCCGAACTGGCCGCTCAACAACTGCAGGCCGCGGAGCACGTCAAGGGACTCCTGAGACGAGGCGAACACAAGGCATGCCTGCTGAAAGGCGTGACAGGGTCTGGCAAGACGGCTGTCTACCTCGACGCTGTCCGCGAGTGCCTCAGGGGCGGGCGGCAAGCCCTGGTCATGCTGCCCGAGATTGCCCTGACCGAAGAGTTTCTCAATCGGGTCGGCGAACGATTCGGGGTCATACCGGCCGTATGGCATTCTTCCGTGTCCTCCCGTGAAAGGCGCCGTTGCTGGAGAATGGTCGCCGAAAACCGGGCGCAACTGGTTGTCGGCGCGCGATCTGCATTGTTTCTGCCATTCGCGGATCTCGGGATCATCGTCGTCGACGAGGAACACGACAGTTCGTTCAAGCAGGAAGAAGGCGTCCTCTACAATGCGCGTGACATGGCGGTCCTCCGGGCATCGATCTGCCGGGCCGTCGCCTTGCTGGTCTCGGCCACGCCGTCGCTCGAAAGCTGGGTCAACTGGAAGTCGGGTAAGTATTCGGGCGTCAATTTGCCGAAGCGATTCGGCGCGGCGACGCTGCCGGAACTGCGCGCGATCGACCTGCGCCGGGAAGGGCTTGATCCCGGTCACTGGATTTCACCGTCACTTGCCGAAGAAGTCGAGTCGAGCCTGGGACAGGGCAAGCAGGCACTGCTGTTCCTGAATCGCCGCGGATATGCGCCGGTTACCATCTGCCGGGCATGCGGACACCAGGTCGGGTGCGAACAATGTGATGCCCGGCTCGTCCTGCACCAGATGCGACGATTGCTGATGTGTCACCAGTGCGGGGAAACGAGGGCGGTGCCGTCGATTTGCACGAATTGTGGTGCCCCCGACAAGCTGGCAGCAATCGGTCCAGGCGTCGAACGATTGGCAGAAGAGGCGTTCGACCGATTCCCGGATGCGCGCCTGACCGTGTTTTCATCCGATCTGGCCCAGTCAGGCCATGAAATCCAGAATCGAATTCGGGAAATTTCCGAGGGCAAGGTCGACATTGTCATCGGAACCCAGATGATCGCGAAAGGGCACCATTTCCCGCTACTCAGGACGGTCGGCGTCATTGATGCAGACCTTGGTCTCAGGGGTGGCGATCTTCGGGCGGCCGAACGGACGTTCCAGTTGATTCACCAGGTGTCTGGTCGAGCGGGCAGGGATGGAACGCGCGGGGTTTCGCTCGTTCAAACCCATCAACCCGAGCACCCGGTCATCAGGGCAATTCTCTCTGGTGATGGAGAGGCGTTCCGGCGCACCGAGGCGGATCTTCGCAGGGCAGTCGGCGTCCCGCCTTTCGGGCGGTTTGCGGCCGCCATCCTGTCGGGTGCCGATCTGGGCTCGGTCAATCGCGTGGCACAGGAACTCGCCCGGAATGCCGGTATCCTCCGAATAGGGAAAGTCGAACTCTACGGCCCGGCCCCGGCCCCGATTGCGCGCGTACGAGGACGGTACCGCGTTCGATTCCTGGCGAAATCGGCGAAGGAAATCCCGATCCAGGGAAAATTGCTGCAATGGCGCGACTCGGTCAAGGTTCCATCGGGCATCCGAATGCAGATAGATGTGGACCCGCAGAGCTTCCTTTGACGATGTCGGCTTGCGGCGGCCACAAGTCTTTCTTCCTGGCATCCCGGCGAAAAGGACCGCGCGGCCTTTCAATTGTTGTGGCCGGGGCGATCGTCGCCGGAAGGAAACGCCTGTTGCGCGGACGGGGCTGGACATCCGGGTGAAATCCTGGCCCTGAATTTCGGTTTCCGAAGATCCGACCCTGGTTCGGGCGAGCGTCGGACTTTCCGAACTCGGAGCGGGTGCGATTGGGCTGGAAGTGTCAGGGGCCTGCCGGTACAAGGCCGTCTGTTTCGAGGCGAGCCGAGGTTGGATGAGTATTCCTGCCAGACCACAACCGCACCCCGAAATCCTGAAGATCGCGGCTTATGTCGGCGGACGCGGCGCCGTCGCGGGCGTGAGCGACGTGGTCAAGCTGTCTTCGAACGAGAATCCTCACGGACCGTGTCGCTCGGCTCGGCAGGCGGCCCGAGAAGCACTGGAACACTCGGCCGTGTATCCCTCGGGGAGTCACAGCGAACTCAGGGACGCGATCGCCGAGGTCCATGGCTTGCCGGCGAAACAGATCGTGTGTGGTGCCGGATCCGACGAACTGATTTCGTTGCTTTGCCAGTGTTATTCCGGGCCGGGCGACGACGTGGTCTTCACCGAGCACGGCTTTTCGATGTACCGGATTTCAGCCTTGGCCGCCGGAGCGACTCCACGCGCGGCCCGGGAACGCGACAGATGCCTCGACATCGATCTGTTGGTTAAGGAATTCACCGAACGAACGCGACTGGTATTCGTCGCCAACCCGAACAACCCGACTGGAACGATGGTCACGGAGGAAGACCTTCGCCGACTTGCCGATGCGGTTCCACCCCGGGCGATATTGGCCATCGACGGCGCGTATGCCGAGTACGTTGACGGTTCGGACGGCGGTGCGTCGCTTGTCCTTGGGCGCGACAATGTGGTCATGTTGCGCACGTTTTCGAAGCTTCATGGCCTCGCGGCGCTCCGGGTCGGGTGGGCGCTGGCGCCGGCCGAGGTGACGGATGTCCTGAACCGCGTGCGGGGACCATTCAACATCACGGCGCCCGGGCTGGCCGCCGCTGCCGCTGCTGTCAGGGATCGTGCCCATGTGATGCATTGCCGGCGCGAGAACGCGCGCTGGAGAGACTGGCTGTTTTCGCGCCTGTCCGGTCCCGAGCTCGAAATCGACCGTTCCCACGCCAATTTCCTATTGCTGCGATTCGGATCTCCCGGGACTGCGCAGGCGGCATACGCTCATCTGCTGGCGCGTGGGGTGATCACGCGCAATGTCGATGAATACGGATTCCCCCATGCGCTGAGGGTAACGGTCGGTGATGAGGAAGGTTGCAGGCGCCTGGTCCGTTGCCTGGATTCCTTTTGGGCGGAGACCGGTTAGTGGCTCATGTTTACGAACGCATTGCCCTGATCGGGCTGGGCCTGATTGCCTCCTCGATGGCCCACGCCATCAGGAGGTACGACCTTGCCGGGTCGATCGCCGGGTTTGCACGCTCCAGCGAAACGCGGGAAACCGTTCGCGAGCTCGGGTTCTGTGACGAAGTTTTTGAAACCGCGCCCGAGGTGGTTCGCGGTGCAGACCTTGTTGTCCTGTGCACACCGGTCGGGGTGATGGGAGATGTGGTTGACGCGATCGGGCCTTGCCTCGAACCGGGCGCCACGCTCTCAGAGGTCGGATCGGTGAAGATGGCGGTCATCGAGGCCGTTGTGCCTCGGCTGCCATCCGGGGTTCAGTTTGTCCCGACCCATCCGGTTGCCGGAACCGAAATGTCCGGGCCTACGGCCGGTTTTGCCGAATTGTTTGAAGGCCGATGGTGCCTGTTCACGCCTCTGCCCGGAACCTCTGCGGAAGCGGTCGAAAGACTGCAGAGCCTGTGGCGCAAGATGGGTGCCCTGATCGATGACATGGATCCGGAACGCCACGACATGGTGCTTGCAGTCACCTCCCATGTCCCTCACTTGATTGCCTATACGATGGTTGGAGTGGCAGACGACTTGCGGCGGGTCAGCAACGCGGAAGTCGTTAAGTATTCGGCAGCCGGGTTTCGGGATTTTACCCGAATTGCGGCGTCCGATCCGACGATGTGGCGCGACGTATTCATGAACAACCAAAAGGCCACCCTTGAAATTCTCGGCCGGTTCTCGGAGGAGCTGTCCGTGCTGCAAAGGGCCATTCGGGGTGGGGACGGGGAGCTTCTTCACGAGCATTTTTCCCGGACCCGCTCGATTCGCCGCGGAATCATTGAAGCGGGGCAGGACACCGGCTTGCCGGATTTCGGGCGATCCCACGGCATCGAAGACTGAGGTCACGTGGCCGCGCGAGAGACTTGGGTCAATGCGGTGACGTGACCGCGGGCCGGCCCGAGAGACCAGGTCTGCACCGGAACCTGGAGGTGCCGTGGTGTCTTGGCCCCGGCATGGGAAAGGCCAGTCCGCACCCGGGAAAAACCGCGGCGGTCTGGCCAATGATCCGAAAGGTTCGTCGGATCCCGTTGGTTCGAAATCAACCGGGCGTCGTTGGACGCGTCAGGCGGGGTCTCCGCCAAACTCCATGAATTCCCGGTCGATCTTCGGCAGCGGGAGGTCCTGGATCGCCGCCTCGAAGGCCTGCAGACGCTTGTAGATGGAGATCAGTTCGACGATTGTCGTCCAGGAATTGACCAGGTACTGGAACGAGTTTTCAACCCGGCCGAAGGCCCGGATGATCTGCTGCATGACACCGAGCGTAAACCCTGCGGATACGATCGTGGGTCCAAGCGCTATGTAGGGGACCAACACTCCGGCTTGCAGGTAACCATAGCGCACGATGTTGAAGTACAGGTAGTTCAGATAAAGGCGGAAGTAGTTTCGCCGCACGTTTCCGAACAGCTCGTTGACGGACGGGGGCTGGGCCCGTGCAATGTCATCCTCTCCGTAAACCAGTTCCTTTCGGTATGCCGCCTCGACACGCTGGTTACGGAATTCCAGTCCCGGCAACCGGATTCCGGCAAGGGCCAGCAAGGCCGTACCGACGACCGACCAGAGAATTGCGATGAACACCAGGGCCTGCGGCACTTCTCCCACAATCGGGAGTACCTTGACGAAACTCGACAGCCCCCAAAGGATTGGAAGAAATGCGATCAAGGTCATCACTGAATCGATGAGCCTGACACCAAGGCTTTCCATGATGGCCGCGAAACGCATGGTGTCTTCCTGAACGCGTTGGGCGGCCCCTTCAATGTGCCGGACACGTCCCCACATCTCCATGTACCGGTCATTCATCGCGGTTCGCCAACGGAAGATGTAGTGACTGACAAAGAAGTTCGTCAGGACCGCAACGGTAATTGCGACCAGGGCAATCTGGGCGAATGTAAACAGTTCCGAGAAATAGTCGCCGGCCGTGACGCTGTCCGGTTCGGCGAGCGCGTTCTGGATCAGGTCATAAAACGACCCGAACCATTCGTTGATCATGACATCAAGCTGAACCTGGAACCAGGTTATAAACAGGATCAATGCCGATCCGAAGAGCGACCACCGCCCCCATTTGTGCGGCAGGTACCATTGCCAGAATGCCAGGAACACGGCGTAGGAAACGACCATGAACTGGTAGAACCAGAAGGTATTTGCCGCCTCGATGGCGGCGGCATGTACGGAAACGGCCTCCTCGTCGGCCCCGGCCTCCGGAACAGGCAGGAATTCGTAACCGAATATCCAGCCAATGCTGAAGGTCCCGCCGGCATCCTTTGCCATTAAAAACCAGACGATGACGCAGAAGATCGCCCATGCCGCAAAGGCCGGGAAGAAGATCTTGGGTTTAGGGAAAAACGATTCAAACATGGTTGACCCTTTGCATTGATCACGAATTGCGGAATGCACCGACCGAAATTCGGTACTGACGAGCGAAGCGTACTTCCTGAAACGGTACGGAGCGATCGTGATTGTGGTCAGGTGATTTCGCCGTTTCCGGGAAGAGGCCGGATACGGATCCGACCGGTGCAGCCGAAGGTCCGACCACGGGGCGGCCATCCGCGCATGCCGATGCCGGGACCCTGTTGCCTGTCGGCGTCGGTCGGGAACGTTGATGGACTGCCGGTTGACCGTTCACCGAAGCGTCACGTCCATACAGGGATAATCCGATCCCCAATGAGCCCTTATTCATCAGTTGACTGATTTTGTACGAAAATCGATTCATTGCCGGATCAGGATGTGTCTTTCGGGTCGGGTTAGTATTGCAACCGACAAACATTTGAAAGTCGAACACTGCCGTGCTTCACTTGGGCAGGCCCTCCGTGGAGTCCTGTCAGCTTGTCGGCTGCGAACGTCTCTTGACGGTCCTGGCAGTATAGAGTGTCATTCCTTCACGAATGTGCACATTTCTGTTCGGATGTGTCACTGGCGTTGAGCAGCCCCGGCGGTTCACGGTGTCTACGCGACAGCTGCCAATCGATGCGGCCCCTGTGATGCAAGACCGATCAAGGGTCTGCATGGCGGCCGGTCAGTTGGCATTGCAGTTGTGGGCACGGGAGCAACAAGTCGTGACCAGGACCGGCCGCATCGTTCGTTTGTACGCGTTTCCGGGACGGATCGGCGGCGAGCAGGTCCGGTGTGCCGTCCGCCGTCTTTCATTTCGTCCAAGGCGACCTGGTTTTGCGCGGGAGGGGGAGCTGGCGCCATTCCCGTGAGGCAAGACGCGGACGTCCGTACAGGATGGTGAAAAAACCGTGGGTCTCATCGTCCTTGAGAACCTCGGCGATGTCAATCTCGCCCCGGGACCAGACATACGGGCATTTGCGCAGACCCGTTCCGGCGTGGGTCCCGCTCCGGACGCCCGGAACCGTCGTTCGCGTTTGAAGATGACGGAACCACGATTCGAGCGCAGCTTGATACTGCGTCTGCCGATATCCGCCGCCGCGGCAACAGGTACGTACCCGTTGTTTCATCCGCTTTCCCGGGTTGCTGCTGGATCCCGCATCCCCGGAATCTGAATTCCTTGCGAAGAGGCGACGTCCGCATCACCATGACCATCGACGCCCGGTTGGCTCCATCATCGCTCAGGCCATGTGGGTCGCCAATGGTGTCGTATCTCCAAGCCGGATCATTTCGCGCAACATTGCCTCGGTCATGCCTGCCCTTTCACTTGAGAAGTCAGGGTCCGACCACAGGTTTCGCAACTCGTGGGGGTCCGCGTTGCGATCGAATAACTCGCCGCCCGCCATTCCCTGCCATATGGTCATGCGCCAGTTGTCCTCGATGTAGGTCCTGGTTCGCAAGCCCGCGTCAGTTCCCAGGTGTGCGCCCAATCCGTCTTCTTCGATCAGGATGCCCCTGCGGGGATTCGGCAGGCTCTCGTCGAGGAGGTCCAGCAACGGCAGCCCCTGGTTGCCATAAAAAGCTGCAAGTCCCGCGCGGGACAGGATCGTGGCGCCGATATCGAGCGAACTGCCAGGCAAGCCGGTACGGACGGGGCCCGGGCGGCCAGGATCGGCCCAGATAAAGGGCACGCGCAAGACGCCCTCGAAATGCAGCCCGTGTTTGAGAATGATCCCGTGGTCACCCATGAAGTCGCCGTGATCGGAGGTAAAGACGACGACAGTTTCGTCGCTGATCCCGCGCTCCTCGAGATGGGCGAGCAGGCCTGCCACGGCATCGTCGATTAAGCTGATCATACCGTATGTCAGGGCGATGACCTGCCTTGCTTCCTTCGCCGTCACGCAAAACGGCATCGCTCCGCCGATTCTTGCGGCACCAGTTGCCCGTTCCGCGCGGAGGCGCTCCAGCATCGGCGGCGCATCCGGGTCACGGGAATCGAAGGATGGTGGAAGAGGAATGTCCTCGGGCGCGTACATGTCGAAATAGCGGCCCGGCGGGGTGAAAGGGTGATGCGGGTCGGTAAAGGAACAGTGCAGGAAGAACGGATCCTCCGGTCGTTCGCGCAGGTGGAGATCAACGAATTCACGTGATTCCTCGGCGATGTAGTTCGTCGGATAGAGTTCCTCCGGAATCGCTGTTCGCCAGGCCTGGGGTGCCACCAACCCGGGTGCGGGCAGGGCATTCTTCGGGCCGCGGAGCATGCCCTCGCCGCCGGTGCGGGCATTGAGCCATGCGGTATAGTGACCATGTACGCCGTCCGCATGACCATTCGCAAAGCGAACGTGATCGAAGCCGTAATACGGAGTGTGTGGAGCGTCGCGCCCTGGATCCGCACGCCAGAGCGGAATCAGTTCGGCTTCATAGTCGGGACCCCGCCGCCGTTCCCGGCCGGCTTCGGCTATGGCCTCTGGCGGTGGTGTACCCGTCGCCGATTGAGGAAAGATCGCGGCCACTTCCAGGGTTTTCCCGGTGATGTTCTGTGCATGACACTTGCCGACGAGACCGGTGTGATAGCCACCCGCACGCAGCACATCGACGAAGGTCACCGCGTCCCGGGCCAGGGGGATACCGTTATGCCGTGTTCCGTTCACGGTTGGCATCCGTCCGGTCAGGATGGCCGCGCGATTGGGCATGCAGATCGGGGAGGCGACGTAAAACCTGTCGAAAACCGTCCCGCGCGCGGCCAGGCTGTCGATGGCCGGGGTCCTGACCACGGGATTGCCGTAGCAGCCCAGGTGGTCCGCGCGTTGCTGGTCAGTCGAGATCAGCAGGATGTTCGGTGGGCGGGCCATCTCGCGTGTTCCGTTTCAGCCGGCCGTGAAGCCGCCGTCGACATACATGACCTGGCCCGTGCAGAAGTCCGATGCCGGCGACAGCAGGTAGAGGGCCATGCCCATCAGATCCTCCACTTCGCCCAAACGGCCCAGTGGTATACGCGACAGCGAGCGTTTCCTGGTTGCCTCGCCGATCGGATCGTCGTTCCATATCCAGGCCGTTAGCCTGGAACGAAACACCGTGGGCGCGATGGAGTTGACGGTGATTCCGTGTTTGCCCCATTCAGTCGCAAGCGTCCTGGTCAGCGCATCGATCGCGCCTTTCGAGGTACAGTAACCCGTATACCCGGAGACAGCGCCGTGCCTCCCGCGTACCGATGACATCATCAGCATCTTGCCCTTGATTTCCTTTTCGATCCAGTAGGTGCCGACGGCCTTGGCCATGCACCAGGGGCCTCGGACATTGGCGTCCATCACTGACTGCCAGTCTTCGTAGTCGAGATCCTGGATGGGTCTTGCCTTGTTGTGGCCAGACGCGATCACAAGGCGGTCGATCCTGCCAAACCTGTCCAATGCGAAGTCACGGATTGCTTCGGCGTTCTCAAGCGACTCCGGGCGGCGCGCTATGGAACACGCCGTACCGCCGCATGATTCGACGTCCCGCAGAACCTTGGCCAGCCCGCTTTCGGATCCCGACGCCAGCACCAGCTTGCTGCCGAGCGCACCGAGCATGAGCGCACATGCTTGGCCAAACGCACCGGAAGCTCCTGTTATGATCGCGACTTTTCCGCTGACATCGAACATCGACAGCGGATCGCGCAGATTTGGTGAAATCTCGTTCATCGAGAGACTCCTGCAGGCATGCGTGATTTCTGGCCTGGGTCGATGGCCGCCATGGCACGGGCGCTGCAGCTTTTGCGTTCAAGCCAATGCCAACGCAAAGCCATGACGGTGCAGCGTATCCCGGTCTCGAGGTCACGTCCACCACCCGCGCTTTCGAACCCCGGTTGCGACGACATCCCGTGCCTCACCCGAGGGCAAGTTCGCGGTCAACGAGTCCGGTGGTGGTGTCGGCATGCCCCGGCAAGGCCTCCCTCCCTGGCGCGGAGCCGTTCGTCGGGACTTCCGTGTCGCCTTGGTATGCGATGGCTGCGAGGCCCGCAAATGACATGTGGGGCCGACCCGGGAACCTGACCGAACCGCGACCGTCGTACCGGACCCGGAGAGCGGAAGGCAGGCACACCGCATCTGCCTGTTGGGCGCCTCGTCCGAACGCGTCCTTGCAGAGCGGCTTGCATGGGCATGTCACATGTCCCGGTTGCGGACCCGTTGCATCCTCCATCGAAAAAGAACTTGATGCCCGCCTATTTCAACGGTTTTCGTGGATATTTCAGAGGAGCGTCTTTGTTGGAAGCGAATGCATCGAGTCCTGTTCTGCCGTGCACGACCTGTCGCCGCCTCATGTCGCCCACATCCCCGAACGGATGCTCTCGCCCGCGAATTCGACGGGGTAGGAGAAGATCCGCTTGAGAAAAGCGATTCGCAAGGTCTCCACGGGATCGTTGCCCGGAACAGCTGCAAACCCAACCGTATCGGTCCGGAAGCTCGTCGTGGCGTTCTCCGGCCAGGTCCTGGAGAGCCAAAACTGAAACACGAGACAGGTCCCGCGTTTTCCGCGGCCGCTACCGGTTCAACTGCAGTAACCAATAACCTGGGATTTGCCGTCGTCGTCGGCACGATTTTGGCCCGAACCCGAGATTCCTGCCGAAGACAAGCGGGTCCGGTTGTCTCAAACCGTTACAGGTGCGTCCCCCGGCGCGGGCCGAAATTCGAGGATGTCTGCCGGGGAAAGACATGTCCCCGGGCCGTGCCGGGTCATTTGCGCTCGGCCGTCAGGTTGACTTGACCAGGTCGAAGCCTTCATCCAGCCATCCTGTCACGCCACCGATCATCGTCTTCACCGGCAGCCCGAGACGCGCCAGTCGAACGGCCGCCTTGTTGGCGCCGTTGCAGTGGGGCCCGGCACAGTACACGACGAATGTCTTGTCGCTTGGGTACCGCGACATCCGATCGGATGTCATGTCTGCGTGCGGAATGTTGATTGCGCCGTCGACGTGGCCGTTTGCGTACGCGCTCGGGCCTCTCACGTCGATGACGATGAAATCGGGATCCGGGCACTTCATGCTCTCGTGCACGTCCCAGCAGTCCGTCTCGAAGGAAAGCAAACTCGTGAAGTGACGCAGTGCGACATCGCGTGGTGCGGCAGGTGTTTCGGTGACGTGTGTATGCATGTTCCGGCGGCTCCTGATTGACGAGGGTCTCGGTGTTACCGGCGAACGGGTTGTGAAAATAGTGGCGTGACGGACAAAGAACGGTAAGATCTCGCCAAATGTCGGGGCATGCAGAATTATCGGGAACACTCGGCCCGGGCCTGGTGGCCGTGATTGCGTATGACGGTCTGTGCACTTTCGAGTTCGGCATCGCCGTCGAGGTGTTCGGCTTGCCGCGTCCCGAGTTTGACTTCGCATGGTACGATTTCTGTGTCGTATCGACAGATGGTGCGAGGTTGCGCGCCGCGGGTGGGATCGTCGTCGAGGCGACTCCCGACCTGTCGATTCTCGAACGTGCCCGTACGATTGTCGTGCCCGGTTGGCGGGAACGCGGCGAGCGACCACCGGACCAACTGGTGGAGTCAATCTCCCGCGCATCCGAAGGCGGCGCACGCTGCCTGTCGATCTGTTCAGGCGTTTTCGTTCTGGCTGCTGCCGGGCTTCTCGATGGCAAGCGTGCGACCACGCATTGGCGGCATGTGCCCGATTTCAAACGAATGTATCCCGACATCCAGGTGGAGGAAGATGTTCTCTACGTGGACGAGGGAAATGTTATCACCTCGGCCGGAAGTGCGGCCGGACTCGACGCATGTATTCACCTGGTGCGCCGTGACTTCGGGGGCAAGGTCGCAAACAACGTGGCGCGCCGCCTGATTCTGTCTCCTCATCGCGACGGCGGCCAGGCACAGTTCGTCGCCGCACCGGTCCACGAGCGTCCTGGCCGAAAGGTGAGCGACGTACTGGACTGGGCACGAGAACGCCTCGATCAACCCCTGGAAGTCAGACACCTCGCCGACAGGGCCGCAATGAGCGAACGAACGTTGCTGCGCAGGTTTCAGGAAAGTCTCGGCCTTGCGCCCGGCGAATGGCTGCAGCGCGAGCGTATGTACCGGGCTCGCGAACTCCTCGAGTCGTGCGATGACAGTCTTGACGACATAGCCGAGGAATGCGGCTACCGTTCGCTTGAGGCATTCCGTGCCGCGTTCAAACGAATTGTCGGCACCTCTCCTGCCGCCTACCGCAAACGTTTCCGGCGCAAGACCTGAACTGTTCGCGCAACAATCGGGCGGGGCGACCCGTCGCTCGCGTCAGGCATCGAGAACAGAGCTCCCGGACTCCTGCCCGATAGGCTTGCACGGAATGGCAGCCGATTTTGGTTTCCAAGGGAAAGAGGTCATTCATGATTTTGGCGCGTACCGTTGGCTTCGTGTGAAGCCGAGGTCATTGCCGTCGATATCTGCGAGGGCTTGGCACCGTGGCGGATGATCGGGTGGGTGGCCACGGCGACGACATCTTCCCAAACCGGCCCGGAAAGACACAGCTTTACGTTCGGTCCCGATAGTGAGACCTATACCAAATGTCGCCATCGAATCGGGAATTGAGCGCTACGAGGATGAACCGATTTCGGCACATCCGTGAACTCTCGGTGATCGAATCCCTCCGGGACGACGGTTCATCGGATGGCGCCTCACGCCCATGACATCGAAATGCGGACTTAAGCCTGGTAACGGGACGAGAGAACACCTGCGTTCCACTTCGGCAGAATCCAGGAAGGCACAATCGTCCACAAGGATGCACTCGAGGTCACTGCATTCAGGGTCAGTCACTTTCCGCCGGAATAATCTCTCGGTTCTCGGTTCGGTGCAGGTCGCAACGGTATCGTCGTTTCGCGCACAGTCCACCGTCGTGAGAACCCTTTTCGCCATGCACATGAGGCCGAATTGCCATGGGTGAGTATCTGATGCGGTTCGAACCGAAGTGACACGCTTTCGGGCAGAGCGAATCGGAGACGGCCCGATCATCCATCCCGGGCTGGCCGGGTCCATCGGAACCAACATCAACGGCCCGTCCGCCATCCGCGTGCCGGACTGGTTGACGGACCGATTCGGGCGCTACTACCTCTACTTCGCAGATCATCGTGGCAACCACATCCGCCTGGCTTACGCCGACGACATTGCCGGTCCGTGGCGGATTTACGCGCCCGGTACTCTACACCTTGCGGATTCCGGGTTACCCACGAGCCCAAACGAACTTGATCCGCCACCGGGTCTCCGGGAAGCGGTTGCAACGGGCGACTTGCGCCCGCACATCGCATCTCCTGATGTCCACGTGGACAACGCGGCTCGCCAAATCATCATGCACTTCCACGGACTGACGCGGAACTGCTCACAGATCACCTGTCGCGCGGTTTCACCGGACGGGCTCGAATTCGGGGAGGTTATGCCCACGGGGGCCGACTTTTACGCAAGGGTTTTTTCATGGCAGAGTGCGGTCTATGCGGCGGCGCTGGACGGTTGGCTTTATCACTCACCCGACGGCGGTTTGACATTTCCCGAAAGGGTCCGTTTCGCGGATCGATCGATCCGCCATGTCGCGGTATTCAAGCACGACCATCAACTCAATTTGGTCTATTCCCGCATCGGGGATTCACCCGAGCGTCTCTTGTCGAGCCCGGTTCTGGTGGACGGCCACTGGCAATCGTGGAAAGCAATGGAACCTGAAGAACTTTTGCATCCGCATTTCGATTGGGAAGGGGGAGACCTGCCGGCGACCCCTTCGAACCCGGGTCCGGCCGACAAGCCTGAGAACCAGCTTCGCGATCCTTACGTTTTGGTTAACGCGGATGACCTCTGGCTCTTCTATTCGTGCGCAGGCGAGAGCGGTATCGGACTGGCGCGCCTGCTGCCGCGATAACCCGGACCATGGCCTGATATGAACATTTCCGCTCTCAGATCGGGAAACGTCCGGGTCTACCTGGCCGGTAGCGTGTTTTCGACCAACGCCATGTGGATGTTGCGGATCACGATCGCCTGGGTCGCGTGGGACTTGACGAATTCGGCAAGTTTCGTGGGATTCGTTGCCTTCCTGTTCTTCGCGCCAACGGTCATTGCGGGACCGCTATTCGGGGTGATCACCGACCGCATTGATGTACGGCGGGCCGCCTTGCTCGTGCAATCCTCACTCTCGGGCCTTGCACTCCTGCTCTGGGCTCTCAGTGTCTTTGGCGGTCCGGACAAGTTGACCCTGACGATATATGCGGCGTCCGTCGGTCTGATTATTGCCGCTAATAGCCCGGTTCGCATGTCCCTTGTGCCCCGCCTGGTCGACAGGTCCCGAATCAGTTCGGTCGTGAACATCGTCGTGATCAATTTCAATCTCGCGCGCATGACTGGCCCGGCAATCGGCGGATGGGCGATCGGTGCTTTCGGAATCGAAACGGCGTCATTCATCACGGCTTTGTTGTTCCTGCCGATCTTGATGTCGCTTGTCCTGGTCGATCTCCGGACCCGCGAAATCCCCGAGACCGTCCAGGAAACGCTGTCGGGTGCTTTCTGGGAAGGCATGCGGGAGATTTCCGGCAACCCGACCCTCCGTGAAGCCCTGTTTTTGACCGCGGTCGCCGCATTCTTCCTGAGGGGTGGAATGGAAATCCTGCCTGTCATCGCCGACGGGGCCTTTGGCAAGGGCGCAACCGGCTTGGGGGCGCTTACGTCGGCGGCGGGGCTTGGCGCCGTCATTTCCGGTCTCTGGATCGCTGTCCGACCATCCCATCCCGATGGTGCGAGACCGATAAGTGCAAGAACATTCGCACTTATCGGGCTGGCAAGTCTCGCCATCCTCGGGTTCGCGAACAATTGGTTTGCCGTCTTGGTTCTGGTCGCTTGCGTGTCCTGTTTTTCCACGGCCACCAGCATCCTGTGCCAAAGCGCGATGCAGACCAGCATCGAAGACCACCTCCGCGGACGAATCATGAGTTCCTGGGCGGTCGTCGCCGGAGCTTCCAGCGCATTCGGGGCGGCGGCACTCGGCATGCTGTCCGAATTCACCGGCTACAATAAGGCGTTCCTGGTTTCCGGGACCTTGCCGTTTGCGATGTTCTTTGTGTGGAGCTTTATTTTCCGGGTTCGGAAAACCGCAAACAGACACATTTGACGCAGACAGGACGGACCTCTTTTTGCAGCAATTTCGTATTGCGGTCTTGGAAGCGATCAGCCTCGTGATTCCGTCACCGACCGGGTCCATGGCGGCAAGGCAGTCCACGTGTTGACGGACATTGACGAATGCGCCCGCTCGTGCACCGTGATCGAGACCCGGCACCGGCTTACCTGAGAGGATGTGTTGCATGTGCTCCTGAAGCTGGTCCTGATCATCGGACCGCCCGGGAACATCCGACCGGACAACGACCCGGAATCGGTAGCCGGGGCATCCGGTGAAGGGGTTGAAAGACCTGCCGCGACGACATCCTGCGTCGAACCCGGTCGGACTCGGAGCAACAGTAGAGAGGGAGCTTGAATGGAAAGATGCGAGGCGACTGACTCGATCCGGACATCGTCACCATGCTGTTACATGCTGTGGGATGCACAGGTTTTCATCGGGTAGCGGTGAATCTCCCATGGTACCGAACACCTGCGCCATGTGCTCGTCTATCGTCCACCAGCGCCGAAAACCGTGTTGCCTTCACCGTGTTTCGCGGTTTACGCATTCAGTCGGATCCCTCGATCAACGGCCCCGGCCCATGCCGGTTTCCGGTTTTCGAAATGGAACGCTTACGGGACCCCGGTCGAGGCTTCATGGAGGATCGCCTGGAATTCATGACTACCCTGTTCCGAAGTAAATGAATTTCGGGTTGGAAGAAGCTGCCTGATGTCTGACGATATCCAGCGGCATGGCCTTGCCCGTGGCCTGACCGACTACGGCGATCGGGGATTCGCCCTTTACCTCCGCCGGTCGTTTGCCAAGTCCATGGGTTATTCGGATTCCGCCCTGGCGCGCCCGGTCGTGGGAATCGCCAATTCCGCGAGTGGTTTCAACAATTGCCACCGCCATTTCCCGGAAATGCTTGACGCGGTCAAACGGGGCGTCCTTGCGGCCGGCGGCCTGCCGATCGAATTTCCGACAATCTCGCTCGGGGAGGTGTTCCTCCACCCGACAAGTCTCAAGTACCGCAACCTGATGTCGATGGACACCGAGGAAATGATCCGGGCCCAGCCGATCGATGCGGTCGTGCTGATGGGAGGTTGCGACAAGACGGTACCCGCGCAGTTGATGGGTGCGGCATCGGCTGGAGTTCCCGCCATTCAGCTTGTTGCCGGACCGATGATGACTGGCCGTTATGAAAGTGACAGGCTGGGCGCCTGTACCGACTGCCGGCGCTTTTGGGCCAGGTACCGGGCAGGCACGATCGATGGCGACCAGATCGCGGCCATCGAAAACCGCCTGGCGACAACGGCTGGAACCTGTGCCGTCATGGGGACGGCCAGCACCATGGCGTGCATCGCCGAGACCCTGGGCATGACGCTGCCGGGCACTGCGGCAGTCCCTGCGGTGCATGCGGATCGCCTCCGCGCGGCAGAGGCAACCGGGGAGGCCGCGGTTCGCCTGGCTGCCGATGGTCCGACGCCGGACAGGATCATCGGCAAGGCTTCGGTGGAAAACGCATTGCGGGTTCTGCTGGCACTGGGCGGTTCCACCAACGCGATCATTCACCTGACTGCCGTGGCAGGACGGCTGGGGATTGCCGTGGCACTGGAAGAACTGAACCGCCTGAGCGACACGACGCCGGTCCTCGTCAATCTCAAGCCCGCCGGCTCCGGCTACATGGAGGACTTTTTTGCCGCGGGCGGCATGAGCGCGGTACTCAGCGAGTTGCGACCGTTGCTCAACCTGGATTGCATCACGGTGACCGGCGAGACGCTGGGACAGCGCCTGGATGCAGAAAAGGACGCCTGGGTTGATCGCGACGTCATTGCCAGCGCCGATGATCCGCTGGAGCCAGAGGGCGGATTGATCGCGCTGTTCGGAAATCTTGCCCCGCGCGGCGCGATCCTGAAACGCTCGGCGGCGGACCGGAACCTGTTCGAGAAAAAGGCCCGGGCCGTCGTGTTTTCGTCTCTGAAGGACTTGTCCGAACGCATTGATCGTCCGGATCTCGACGTCAGACCTGGTGATGCGCTCGTATTGCAGAATGCCGGACCGCGCAGTGCATCCTGTATGCCCGAGGCCGGCTACCTGCCGATACCGAAACGCCTCGCCGAGGCCGGTGTCAAGGACATGATCCGCGTTTCCGATGCCCGAATGAGCGGCACGGCTTACGGCACGATCATCCTTCATGTGACGCCCGAAGCGGCTATTGGCGGCCCGCTGTCCCTGGTCCGCACCGGCGACTTCATTCGCCTCAGCGTGGCTGAGCGCCGGATCGACCTCCTGGTCGATGACGCAGAGCTCGAGTCCCGTCGCCAGCTGGCGGTCGCGACGGCTCACGCCGTTCGTCCCCGACGCGGCTACTCGAAGCTCTTTGCGGATACCGTTTTGCAGGCCGATGAGGGTTGCGACTTCGACTTCCTGAAAGGTTAGGCGTCCCGGCCCGATTCCCCGTCCTCCAGGTTCCGGACCCCGCTGTTGCCAGGGTTAAACGGTTGATCGTTCGCCGTGTCGAAAACGCAATGATCGAAACGCGAACACCCCTGCGAACGGTTGCTCGATGATGCCCGGGAATTGATGACTTGATTTAACCGGAGAGTCCTGCATTGTCCGGATGATACGCCATGGCCAAGACGAGAGGTGCAGCATGGATCATGCAGTTCTCCGGAATGTGATTCGCCCCGTTGCCCAGGCGCACGGTCTGCCGAATTCGCACTACACCGATGAAGGCGCGTTCGCGGAGGAAAGAGAGATCATTCTTTCGCGCAATTGGGCCGGGGTCGGGTTCGGCAAGGACATCCCCGAGCCTGGCGACGCCTTGCCCCTCGAGTTCGTCGGGGTTCCCCTGGTCGCGGTCAGGCGGGAAGACGGGTCGATCTCGGTCTACCAGAACGTCTGCAGTCATCGTGGAATGATTCTTGTTCAGGAGCGTAAGAACATTCGCGGCACGTTTCGGTGCCCGTACCATTCCTGGTGTTACGGCCTCGATGGATCACTGAGGTCAACGCCCCATGTCGGCGGCCCCGGTCAAAACATTCATGCAGAGATCAGGCGTGAAGAACTTGGACTGACGAGAATACGTTCAAGCGTCTACATGGATATCATTTTCGTCAACCTGTCCGGCACTGCGGAGCCATTTGAACAGGTGCACGACGGACTCCTGACGAGGTGGTCAGACTTCGACCAGCCGGCATGGCACGGCGGTGAGGACAGTGCATTCTCGATCGACGTCGCGTGCAACTGGAAACTTGCGGTCGAGAACAACTGCGAGAGCTATCACCTCCCGTGGGTGCATCCGGGACTGAACAGCTATTCCCGGCTCGAAGACCACTACCACATCGAAGAACCGGAAAGTTGTTCCGGGCAGGGGTCGCTGGTCTATCGGCAAATCGAAGACGACAATGGCCGGAAGTTCCCGAATTTCGCGAACCTGTCAAGAAAATGGGACACGGGGTCCGAATACGTTTCTCTTTACCCAAACGTCCTTCTGGGCGTGCATTGTGATCACCTGTTCTCGATCGTCCTGGAGCCGCTCGGACCATCGAGAACCCGCGAGCACGTATCCATCTATTATGCCAATCCTTCGGCGCGCGGAAACGAGTACCGCGCGCTTCGCGAGAGGAACTCTTCCCTGTGGCGGCGCGTTTTTCTCGAGGACGTCTTCGTGGTCGAGGGTATGCAGAAGGGACGCCACGGGCCGTTTTTCGACGGGGGCAGGTTTTCCCCCGTCATGGACAGCCCGACCCACAGGTTTCACGAATGGGTGGCGAGGCAATGCCTGAACGGGCGCCAGCCCGGACAATCAGGCGAAGCGGAGTAATTTTCCTGGAGTGTCCATTGGGTGAGTCCGAACCACGTGAACCTTGCCTGGATTTCTCGCAGGACGAGTTTCTCGAGGCACATGCCCGAAATGACACGCGAAGCCTGGTCGATCTCTACGGTCGTCTCGGCAGGGCAATGCTTGACGCCGGCGAGACCGATGCGGGTTGTTTCTATCTGACTCAGTCCTACGTGTTCGCACTTGAGTCCGGCGATCCGCAAACGCAGGAATTGAAGACGGTTCTCGTGGCTCATGGCCGCGAGGAATGACCTCTGGGGGCGGGCTCCTGCCCGATGTCGGTATTGGCTCAGTCATCGAACTGATCGGCGTCAGGGTTGGAGCGGCGCAATTCATCCGCGAGTTGTCGGGACAACTGCTTCCAGGGCGCGGCCAAGAGTTGTCGAAAGACCGAACGGCATGATTTTGTGATCGGGTCGGCGATTTCAGTTGTGTCTTTGCCATTGTGCAGCAGGTACAGCGTTCTCGGCGATGTGTCGGGGCAGGGCTGAAACCGGAGCTCGCGCAATGCTCTCGGCGACTGGAGAAGGCACAGGGCAGACGTAATGGTCCAGCCGTATCCTGCCTGTACGAAACGCAACAGGCTTTGCGTGCTGTTCAGTGCAAACCTGGCTTCGCCGCGTACCCCGAGTTGACGCATTGCCGCGGCGCATTTCGTTCCGAACTTCGAGTTGTTGGAGTAGGCAACGAAGTTCTCCGTCTGGACGTATTCCGTGATTGGACGGTCGCGCCACGATCCTGGAACCGCAATCATGATCGGATCGTTAAACAGGATCCGGGTGCGCGCCGATCCCGTCGTCCGGAACGGGGGAGAATCCACCGCAAGGTCGAGTTTCCCGGAATGAAACGCCGATTCGAGCCAAGGCGATGTCCCCGATCTGAGTTCGATCTTTCGGGCCAGGCCTGTGAGCACGCTGACGATTTCGGCTCCCATGATTTCCGACAGCGAGTCCGGCATGCCGATGCAAAGGTTCCGGCGGCCCTCCCGATGAAGGGTCCTGATGTCCGTGATCAGGTTGTCGGCCTCGTCGATCAGTCCCGGGGCACGCGATTTCAACAGCAGTCCGGAACCGGTCAACGCCATTGGACGCCGGGACCGATCGAACAGCCGTGTCTCCAGTACCAGTTCCAGGCGCCGGAGTTTTCGGGTTACCGCGGGTTGGGTTACGCCGAGCGCTTGAGCCGCCGTTGTCACATCGCGATGTTCGCTGACCGAGACAAAGGTACGAAGGAGATCAAGGTCGAGGCCGGGCATGAAATTTGTATAACGGATTGGTAAAGTAAAGAATACCCAATTCTCATATTAATGAGGTCGATTGTCTCCTTCGGCAAAGTGCAGGCACCATGCCTCTTCGACAACGGCACAATCGAGGCCATGGGAACCCAAATGAAATCACACGCGCAAGCGGTCGTCATCGGAGGCGGGTTGGTCGGCTGTTCCATCCTGTATCATCTTGCCAAATTGGGATGGACCGACGTCGTTCTTCTGGAGCGGGACGAGTTGACCTCCGGCTCGACCTGGCACGCGGCTGCGAATCTACACGGGCTTCACGATCACAACAACATCTCGAAGCTCCAGTACTACACCATGCAGCTATACCGCGAACTGGAGCAGGAGACCGGGCAGGGGTGCGGAGTCTTCCAGCCGGGCTCCCTGTACATGGCCCAGACCGAGGACCGCGAGCACCAGCTTCGTATCCAGGCGGCCAAGGCCAGATACTTCGGGGTCGAGTTCTACGAAGTTGGCCTGGAAAAAACACGGGAGCTGCATCCGCTGGTCAATCTCGAGGGAATTCGCTGCGTGATGTTCGAGCCCGACGGAGGAAACGTGGATCCGTCAGGCGTCACCCATGCCTATGCCGCAGGGGCCAGGCAACGTGGAGCGGAGATTCACCGGTTTACACCTGTTACCGCGACCGTCCCTTGTCCGGATGGGACATGGGAGGTGGAGACGCCGCGCGGAAACATTCGCACGAACTGGGTGATCAATGCGGCCGGCCTGTGGGCACGTGAAGTCGCGGCACTCGCGGGTTTCGAATTGCCGCTGCAGCCGACGGAACACCAGTATTTCGTGACGGAGACCATTCCCGAAATCGAGGCGCTGGGAAAGCGCCTGCCGTCGGTCGCGGACAGGGATGGCGAATACTACATGCGGCAGGAAGGCAATGGGCTTCTGATCGGGGCATACGAACAGGATCCCCGTTTTTGGGCAGAGGATGGTACCCCCGCTGATTTTGGGCACGAGCTGTTCGCCGATGATCTGGACCGGATTGAAGACAACATGCTCCGGGCGCTGGAGCGGGTTCCGGCGGCGGCAACCGCGGGGATCAAGCGTGTCATCAACGGCCCGATGATCTGGTCGCCCGATGCCGCGGCGCTTTACGGTCCCGTACCCGAACTGCGGAACTATTTCTGCTGTTGCGGGATCATACCGGGCTTTTCGCAGTCGGGAGGACTCGGTTTGATGTCGGCGCAATGGATCGTCGAAGGCGAACCGGAACTCGACATGTTTCCGTGGGACCTCGCGCGATATGGTGAATGGGCGAGCCGGCGTTTCGTCAAGGAAAAGGTGGCCGACCAGTATTCCAGGCGCTTTGCGATCCATTTCCCCTACGAGGAACGCGATGCCGGGCGACCGCTCAAGACCCGGCCTGTCTACGGGACACAACAATCCATGGGATGCGTGTTTGGCCAGAGTTACGGCTGGGAGCATCCTCAATGGTTTGCCGGAAGGGATGGCGATGCCCGCGAAACCTACGGTTTCACCCGGCAAGCCTGGTTCGAGGCGGTCGGAGAGGAATGCCGTGCGCTGCGTCGAAGCGTCGGCATTGTCGACGTGTCGAACTTCGGGAAATACCTCGTGCGCGGCGAAGGATCGGCCGAATGGCTCGATCAGGTCATTGCCAACCACGTTCCGAAGGAAGACAGCCGTTCGTGCCTGACGCCGCTGCTCGGCGAACGCGGGGGGATCGCCGGAGATTTTACCGTAACCCGGCTTGAGCGGGAGAGTTTCATGATCATCGGTTCAGGGATCGCGGAGAGATACCATCGCCGCTACTTCGCCAAGGTGCCGCGACCCGACAGCGTCCTTTTCGAGAGCGTCAGCGACGCCTGGTGTGGTTTCAACGTGGCAGGGCCGAAGTCCCGGGAATTGCTGAGACGGTTGACCCAGGAGGACCTGGCAAACGAGTCCTGGCGTTTCATGCGCTCGCGTCGTCTGACGGTCGCAGGCATCGATGCGGTCGGATTGAGAGTCTCGTTCACGGGAGATCTCGGGTGGGAAATCTATGTTCCGGCCGAGTTCCAGGTCAAATTGCACGACGCTCTGTTTGACGCCGGGCAGGACCTTGACGTTCGCCCGGTCGGAAGTCGATCCTTGCTCAGTCTCAGGGTTGAGAAGGGTTACGGGTCCTGGAGTCGGGAGTACTCCCCCGAATACTGGCCCCACGAGGTCGGCCTGGACCGTTTGATCAAGATGGAGAAGCCGGCATTCCTTGGTCGCGACGCCTTTGAGGAGATTCGGGAACGTCCGCCCCGTGAACTGTTCGTCAACCTTGCGGTTGAAACGGAGAACGCCGACGCTGCCGGCGGCGAACCCGTTTTCCTGCCGGATGGAACTCCTGTCGGGCGGGTGAGTTCAGGCGCGTACGGGTTTTCGGTCGGGAAATCGATCGCACTTGCGTTCATCGGGGCCGAGCACGTGCAAACGGGGCGTGATTTCGACGTCGCTATTCTCGGCCGCCCGCACAAGGCGGTCATGCTCGAAGTGCCCGCGTTCGACCCGGAAGGCAAACGGCTGAGGGCTTGAGTCCAGGCAGGGACTCGCTGGAATTGAGGCTGGCGCAGGTTCGCCCGCAACGTCACGGTAAAGTCCAGCGTCGGCAAGGACACGACGCCAGGAAATCCGGAGCCCGGCTTACCGAGTCCCGCGATGAGACGGGAATGACACAACCCGGGAAATCATTCCCGAACCGGAACCTGGCGTTTGCAACGCCTTGGCCGGGCTGATCCTGGACGGGTGGCGAAAAGTCACAGCGTGCCTGGACCGGTTGGAGGGCCGCGTGGACAGGCTTGAATCTTGCCAGGTTGAATTCCATCGGAGCATGGCGTGGCTGGACGGGCAGTTCGAAGGTCTCCGTGAATCCCGTCGGGCACCGTTCCGCCGCCCTGGTTCCGTCCAACACCCGTCTGTCTTGAAGGCGAGAAACCGGCGAGGCTCCTGTCAAGGTGCGGGGTCTTGCCGATTTCTTCATCCGGGCCGCCGCGGTATCGGGCAAACGGTCTCGTTCACACTCCTTGCCTTCTTCAGGGACAGGGGCCTGAATGACGGATGGCGCTTGTCCAGGACTGGAAAACGTCCACGGGAAACCGGTGATCACGCGACGTCGCGAAGGTCCGGTGGGCAGGTGTCGCGGACAAGGGCCGCGATCGATGCGTCCCTTCCCATGACCTCGACCCCCTTATGTCCGAGCCGGCGAACCGAAACCGTCTGATCCTCGATCTCTCTCTTCCCGACCGCGATCACGACCGGAACCTTGCCGACCGAATGCTCACGAACCTTGTAGTTGATCTTTTCGTTCCTGATATCGGTCTCTGCCCGAACACCTGCGGCGCGCAGCAATTGCGTTGTTTCAAGCGCGTAGTCGTTGGCGTCCGAGACGATTGTAGCGACAACCGCCTGCCTGGGGGCAAGCCACATTGGAAGATTTCCGGCATAGTTTTCAATCAGTATGCCAATGAAGCGTTCGAACGATCCGAGAATCGCCCGATGCATCATGACGGGCCGGTGCTTGTTTCCGTCGGCGCCGACATACTCGGCCCCGAGCCTGTCCGGCAGCGTGAAGTCCGCCTGAAAGGTTCCACACTGCCATTCGCGTCCGATGGCATCGGTGAGGACGAAGTCGAGCTTCGGTCCGTAGAACGCTCCTTCGCCCGGATCGATCTCGAACTGGAGGCCATGTTTTCGGGTTGCCGACTCGAGGGCAAATTCCGCCTTGTCCCAGATTTCGTCAGAACCCACGCGGACCTCTGGGCGGGTTGACAGCCTCACGTCGAACTTCGGGAATCCCAGGTCACGGTAAATTCGCCCGAGCAATTCGATGAACCGGGCGGTTTCGGACTCGATCTGGTCTTCGGTGCAAAAGATGTGGGCGTCGTCCTGGACGAACCCGCGCACGCGCATGAGGCCGTGCATGGATCCCGAGCTTTCGTAACGGTGGCAGGATCCGAATTCCGCCAGGCGCAGCGGAAGGTCACGATAGGACTTGGTTCCCCGGTTGTAGATCTGGACGTGGCACGGGCAATTCATGGGCTTGAGCGCGTTTACGCGCTTTTCGCGGGCGTGCTCCTCATCGATCTCGGTGATGAACATGTTCTCGCGGTACTTGTCCCAGTGACCCGACGCCTCCCACAGCTTGCGGTCGACAACCTGGGGCGTCCGGACTTCGAGGTATCCGGCAGCGTCGAGGCGCCGCCGCATGTAGTCTTCCAGTGCACGGTAGACGGTCCAGCCATTCGGGTGCCAGAAGACCATGCCGGGCGCTTCTTCCTGCAAATGGAACAGGGCCATCGCCTTGCCGAGCTTGCGATGGTCCCTTTTCTCCGCCTCCTCGATCATGCGGAGGTGGACTTGGAGGTCTTTTCGGTTTCGGAATGCGACCCCGTAAATCCGTTGCAGCATCGGGTTCCGGCTGTCGCCGCGCCAATACGCACCGGCGACCGAAGTCAAACGAAATGCGTCGGCGGGAATCTGTCCGGTATGGACCAGGTGCGGGCCCCGGCAGAGGTCCTGCCAGTGGCCGTGCCAGTACATGCGGATGTCTTCGCCTTCGGGGATAGCTTCGATGAGCTCGATCTTGAACGGCTCGCCGGACTGTTCGTAGAACCCGAGTGCGCGTGCGCGGTCCCAGATCTCGGTTCGAACCGGATCCCGAAGAGCGATGATCTCTCTCATTTTCCGTTCGATGGCCACGAGGTCGTCAGGGGAAAACGGATCTTCGCGATCAAAATCGTAGTACCAGCCGTTCTCGATCACGGGGCCGATCGTGACCTTTGTTTCCGGCCAGATCTCCTGGACTGCGCGTGCCATGACATGAGCGCAATCGTGACGGATGAGTTCCAGCGCGACGGATTCATCCTTCATGGAATGGATGGCGACGGACGAGTCTGATTGAATCTCCCTCGAAAGATCGCTGTGTTCGCCGTTGACCGTGCAGGAAATCGCGGCCCTGGCCAGCGACGTCGAAATGTTTTCAGCGATTGCCTGGCCAGTCACTCCCGCCGGGAAGTGACGAATACTGCCATCGGGGAGGGTGATATCAATACTCTGCGACATGACTCCGCCTCGTCATCAATCTGGCACCTACGAAACGCCCGGTTGCAAGGTGCCGAGACTTGGTCTGCCCGAATTCGGATGTCAACGCGATTCATGGTTGAAAACCATGATCGTGCTTGATGGTGGCGATCCAGCATCATAATCGGAAGGCGCTCGGGTTTTGGAGTCACGGGGTTGCCAAAGACATGAGGGCAGGAGGAATCGCTCAGATGCACAGCGGAAAACCGGAATTCCTGGAATCTCGCCATGGTCGGCGGCTGGCGTACCACAGGCGAACGGGCGCGGGTCCCGGGGTCGTGTTCCTTGGCGGGTTCAGTTCGGACATGGAAGGGACGAAGGCACTTTACCTCGATGACTGGGCAACGAGAGTTGGCCGGGAATTTCTCCGGTTCGACTATTCCGGACACGGCCTCTCGTCGGAAGAATTCGCCGACGGAAGTATCGGTGACTGGTTCGAGGATGCCCTCGAGGTCGTTACCAACCTGACGGAAGGGCCGCAGGTCCTGGTGGGCTCGTCGATGGGAGGCTGGATTGCCCTGCTCGTCGCACGCGCCGCCCCGGAGCGCGTGGCAGGCCTGGTCGGTATAGCCGCGGCACCGGACTTTACGGAAGACAGCGTTTGGTCAGGCCTGTCACGGGAAGAACGCGCATCGCTCATGGAACGGGGCAGGGTTGAATTCCCTTCCGAGTATTCGGAAGAGCCGAGCATCTTTACTAAACGCCTCATCGAGGAAGGCCGGTCGCGCCTGGTCCTGAGAGCCCGGCTGGTCCTTGATATGCCGGTTCGGCTATTGCACGGGACTGACGATGCGGATGTCGAACCGTCGGTGGCGTTACGGCTGCTGAACCACGCACAATCTTCCGACATGCGGCTCACGCTGATCAAGGGGGCCGATCACAGGCTTTCAACGCCGGAATGCCTTGCCGCGATCACTTGCGCCGTCCATGAAGTGACGACCGCATACAGTCGACATGATTGTTGCTGCACCGATTGAACGGCCGCGTCCGGACTGGCGGTGCGACCGGGAAATGACCGCGTGCATGGTTCCCGAAATGCTTCCGGGCACACAGTGTGAAGACGCGTCACCAGTCCATCATGTGACGTTCCGCCGGTGCGGAAAGAGGTGGAGGGATGTCGTTGCCCGGAAACACGCGGCTTCCGGGTTGGCGGCCACACGCGGTGACCGTCAGACACAACGGATGGCTTTCGTGCGAGAACATCCACGGCGGCCATGTCAAATGCAAAAAAAAGGGCCGGGCTGGCGGTGAACGGTTCAGCGAGAGACCGTTCGCGCCTCAGAGGATCATCCCGATGATGACCATGGCCAGCCCGACCGTCGAAACAAACAGCGCGGCCAGATTCCAGGGGATCAGGCGGTGGAGGCGGTTTGCCAGAACCTGACCTTCCCGCATCGACCGTCGGGCATGAAACGCGGCGAAGGCACATCCGAGGAGACCGAGAATCCCGAGTAATGTAACGACGATTCCTGCAAGAAGCACGGGTTCGGGACCTACCTGGCCAAGATGCGCCAAACATGACCGATAGACACGGCGGCCACGCTTCGCAAGTGGCCGGCAACCCGAGGCGATCCAGAATGCGACAAATCGGACCGCGCGACGGCCATCGTGGACAGGTCACGCGGTCTCGGGTAATTCCACTTGGATGAATGCAATCCCGAAATTTTCGCTTCGGTTCATGACGGTTCGTTCCCGCATGGATATGTGGGCGGTTTCGGGGCTGGCCATCGTCGTCGTCGTTCTTTTTCCGGTCGTCGCCGTGCTCGGGATGGCCACGTTTCCTGCGGAAGGAGTGTTTGGCCACCTGGTGTCCACGGTGTTGCCTCGCTACCTGGCCAACAGCCTGTTGCTGATGGCCTCTGCCGGGGTCATTACGGGCTTGATCGGTACGGTGACCGCCTGGCTGGTGGTCATGTGTTCTTTCCCGGGGAGAGCGTGGCTGGAATGGGCCTTGCTCCTTCCCCTGGCCGTTCCTGCCTATATCGCGGCTTACGCCCTGGTCGACTTCTGGGAGTACGCGGGACCGGCTCAAACCGTCATGCGCGAAATGACCGGCTGGACCAGCAAGCAGGATTACTGGTTCCCGGAGGTCCGATCACGCGCCGGTGCGACCCTGGTGCTGTCGCTTTCGCTTTATCCGTACGTATACCTGCTCGCCCGCGCGGCTTTTCGCGACCAGTCGGCGAACGTGCTCGAAGTGGCACGGACCCTGGGCTGCGGCTTTTCGGGCCGGTTCCTGAGAATCGCCGTGCCACTCGCTCGCCCGGCGATCCTGGGGGGTGTTGCCATTGTCATGATGGAAACGCTCAGTGATTTTGGCACGGTCGAGTACTTTGCCGTACAGACGTTGACGACCGGCATCATGACGACCTGGCTCGAAGCGTCCAACGCCGCCGGCGCCGCCCAGATATCCTCATTGTTGTTGACGATCGTTGTCGTTCTCGTCGTCGCCGAGCGGCTGAGCCGGCACAAGGCCCGGTTCTATCAGCCCGGACGGAAGCAGATCTATCTGGTGGCGGAACAGTTGCGCGGTCTTCGCGCTGTCGCTGCGACGGTGATCTGCAGCCTGCCGGTCCTGTTGGGCTTTTTGATGCCGGTATCCATAATCCTCCATCACTCCGTTTCGAAAGTCGAAATCTGGAGTGACGTGACCCTTTGGGCATCGGCGGTGAACACGTTGTACGTGTCGTTTACGGCCGCCGTCATCACGGTCGCGGCGGCCGTAGTGCTCGTTTTCGGAATCCGGGTCTCCTACAGGGAAGGCATCGCGCTTCTGGCGCCGCTGTCAACGATCGGGTACGCGGTCCCGGGCGTCGTTCTCGGGATCGGTATCCTCATCCCGCTCGCCGCGTTCGACCACGCCTTCGCAGACCTGGTACTTTACCTGACCGGAGCAGACCCGGGCTTGCTCATCACGGGAACAGGTGTCGCTATCGTACTGGCGTACTCGATCAGGTTCTTTGCGTTGGCGCTTTCGTCAACGGACTCCGCGTTCGAGAGATGGCATCCGGCCATTGGCGACGCGGCGCGTTCGCTTGGCAAGTCCCCCTTGGCGACCGTCTGGCAGGTTTATCTTCCGCTGGTCAAGGGAGGACTGCTGACCGCAGGACTGCTGGTTTTCGTCGACTGTGTGAAGGAACTCCCGGCGACCCTCCTTCTCAGGCCTTTCGGATTCAACACCCTGGCGACAAGAACATACGACTTTGCATCGCTGGAGGACCTGTCGCGCGCGTCCTCTGCGGCAGTCGTCGTCATCCTGGTCGGGCTGGCGTCAGTCTTCATCATGGCTGCCTCCTTCAGGCGCCAGCGTTGATACCGTTGAACGACGCATCGATTGACAGGCAACGGGTGCCGTTTCGCCTTTCGAATCCGGAGGAGGCGCCCATTGATCGTGAAACACCGGTGTCGGCCAATGTCGTCACAATGATACGTTCCCAAGGATTCACATGCATGGGGCTTGCGTCGACGATCGACTTGTCCTTAATGCCGATGTGCAGCCCCTATAGCTCAGCCGGTAGAGCAACTGATTTGTAATCAGTAGGTCGGGAGTTCGAATCTCTCTGGGGGCACCATCCTTCCATCCCGGCGACTTGGGCATTGTTCGCGCGTTTCAGGTTGTAAAAAGGTGCATGCCGCAACTGGGGCAACGTGACCCTGGTGTTTCACGCCCCCGCTGAAGCAACGCGGAAGCCGAGGTTTCCTGTCGTCGCGTCCGCGGCAAGTTGCTGCCGGGATGACACCCGGTAGCGCTTGCAATATGACGCGTGGCAGAGATAGGAGCCGCCCTTGGCGACCAGAGTGGTTCCGTTCAGCGGCCCTTTCGGATTTCTGACAGGGCGCGGGGAATGGAGGTCCGTGAACCGGTCCGAAACCCACTCCCATACGTTGCCGGTCATGTTGTAGAACCCCGATCCGTTCGGATCGTATGCCGTCACTGGAGCCGTACCTTCAAATCCATCGTCGCAAGTGTTGTCGTCGGGAAACTTCCCCTGCCAGACATTGCTGCGATGAATCCCGTCCTGCTCAAGTTCCGTGCCCCAGGGGAAAGGTTCGCCAACACGCCCTCCCCGTGCTGCGCATTCCCATTCGGCCTCGGTGGGAAGGCGTGTGCCTGACCAATGGCAATAGGCCAGTGCATCTTCCCGGGCGACATGAGTGACGGGATGGTCAAGGCGATGCCTTGTGCAACTGCCAGGCCCGTCCGGCGAACCCCAGGATGCGCCGGACACCTGACGCCACCAGGGTGCCTGCGCCATGGCCGGACAAGCCACATCTGGTTCGCAAGATGCGTGGAATACGAACGAGGATCCAACGCGCTCCGCCAGCGTCCGGTAGCCTGTCGATTTCACGAATTCCGCAAATTCGGCGATTGTCACGGCCGTCGCCGCGAGCGCGAAGGAATCGACGAATACATCGCGTATAGGACCCTCACCGTCTTCAGGATGCGGACCGTCGGCGGCACCCATGCGGAACCAACCGCCAGGCATGGCAACCATCTTTGCGGGACCCTGCCTCGAGCCATGAATTGCGGGCGGATTTTCCGGTGGTACGCGCCGAGCGGGCTTGCCCGGGAGACAACAACCCGGGGGTCTGTCAGCCATGTCCATAGCGGTAAACAGGTTGCCACCCGTCACCCCAGGCATCGCGCCAGAATTCCTCGCGTTCGCTGTTCTGCAACGGCGCGCCGCCTGCCCAAAGATCAGCTTCAGGCCGGGTGTGGCTCTCGAAGAAAGCGGTCAGCATGTCGTCCAGTGATGCGCGAATTCCGGCATATGCCGGATCCGAGGCCAGGTTGGTTTTTTCCTGCGGGTCTGCCTCGACATCGAACAACTCGTCACCGATCGGATGATTAGGCGCATCGGCGAACCGCTTGAAATAAGCCCACTTCCTGGTGCGCACAACGCGCGTTTCCTCCTGCTCGGAAAAGACAGCGTCGTTGCCCCAGTCCTGAGCGTTTCCCGACAGCAACGGCTTGAGCGAGCGGCTTGGTATCGCCATTGCGCCCTGATCGTTGGGTTGCCCGGTGTAGTCCAGGATGGTCGAGAAGACATCCATGTTCGACACCATCACGCCTGACCTCTGGTCCGCCGCGATTTCGGACTCGTAGCGGATCAGAAGCGGTACGGAGTGCGCCGCATGGTGCAGGTTCGAAGGGAAGGTCGCAGCCCCGTGCCCCCAGAACCCGTGCTGGCCGACTGAGAGCCCATGATCGGATGTGAAGACGAGGATCGTGCTTTCGGCGACGCCGAGGCGATCCAGCGCTCCCATGACTCGCCCGACACCGTCATCGACCATTGAAATCTGTGCATAGTAGTTCCGCAGAGTTGCGAGGTCGTTCGGCGCCCTCAGGATCATGGAGTAGTCCAGGCCCCCGCCGGAATGATTTTGCCGCATCAGGAAGCCTTCCACGGACGCCTTGCTCAGCCCCTCGCGGGGGACGGAACGCATCGGGCAATCGTCGTATAGCGCGGAGTAGCGGCACCGGTCATCTTTCCGTGTCGCGGGCCAGTGGCCGTAAGGGGCAGGGTAGGGCAGGTAGAGAAAGAACGATCGGTCCGCGGCCGCCTGTTCGGCAATGAAGGCAATGGCCTTTCGGGTAAAGAAATCTACCGTGTGTCCATCGTGGTCATACGATTCGCCGTTTTCCGTGATACGATTGCGGTAGAAACTGCGCACGTGCCCGTCAGCCATAGTGCACCAGTAGTCGAACCCGTTCATCGGTCTCGTGGGCACACCGAGATGATATTTCCCGCAGAGCGCAGTACTGTAGCCGGCGTCCCGCAATGTCACCGGCAGCGTACGCAGCCCGTCGAGAGCATGCCAGTTGTCGGGCCACTCGCCAATGGTGCGGTCATCGACCCGCTGCCCCTGTTCGCCGTCTCCAGCTGTGAACGCCGTGCTGCGATGGCATGAGCCCGGTCAGGACCGAGGCGCGGCAGGGCGAACAGAACGCATTTGGGCAGAAGGCATTGTCGAAGACCATGCCCTGCCTGGCCAGGCGGTCCAGATTGGGCGTAAGGATTTCCGAATTGCCGTAACAGGCAAGCGTACTGGCCTGTTGATTGTCGGTGAAGATCAGGACGACATTCGGCAGTTTCCGACTGTTCATGTCATGCGTTCTCCGTTTGCATGGGACGTTTCGAAGCGCCTTTTGACGCGCTTGCCCTGGATGACGAAGGTGACCGGCTCAGGTTCAAGCGAGGCGGGCCCCACGGCAATGGAATCGTTCATGAGCCGTGCCCGGTATCCGCGCGTCAGGATCATTGCATGGGGCAGGAGAAGCCCCCACATCCGCCCAGAAATGAATGCCACCGGGTTTTCTGACGAATGCCCGGGGGCATCGGGCATCCCGGTTTCCGGTGATGACGTGGCAAGTCCATTTGACAGGCGCCCGTCCACGAGATTGATCAGTCGTGTTGTCCGATCGTAGCGCCAATGCCTCAAGGGTTCATCAATTGGTGAATTCAAGATCTACCGATTGGTGTTCGCGCAGGTCATGATCCCACCTCCGGGGGCAAGTCAGGATGGACGGAAACAGCGTCACATTTTCGAGCAGGACGATCAGTTCAGGCCCGAGGACTTCCTGCACCGTCTTCCAGACGATATCAAGGTTGAGCGGACGTTCGCCGTCGAAGTTCACTGGCATGGTGTCAGCTGGCGGCTTGCCGTTTCATGATATTCAAGCTCTCAAGGGTTCATCAATTGGTGAATTCAAGATCTACCGATTGGTGTTCGCGCAGGTCATGATCCCACCTCCGGGGGCAAGTCAGGATGGACGGAAACAGCCTTTTCGAGCAGGACGATCAGTTCAGGGAGGACTTCCTGCACCGTCTTCCAGACGATATCAAGGTTGACGTCGAAATACGCATGGACCAGTCGATTGCGCATCCCGACGATTGATTCCCATGGTATTTCTGGTGCATCCCGGCGTCCGGGTTCAGTGACTTGGGCCTCCGCCTCACCGACAATCTCAACATCCTTGATCAACGCAAGCAAGAGTTGACGATCGCAATCAAGGTCGTCACGCGTCCTTCCCTGTGCAAAGGACAATGCTTCACGCGCGGCGTCGAGCATGTGCCGCAGGCGGGCTTTGTCATCCTTGCGCATATTGAACTTCCGCCGTATCGAGGACCTCCTGGCGGAAATACTTGCTCAGGTCCTCGGGAGTGCGAAGTTCCACTCTTCGACCGCCAAACAAGGCCGACAGTTCGATCTCCATACCGGCCAAGCCCAGTAGTCCGGAAAAGCGGTCGAGGGCGAACTCAACCAGTACGTCGATGTCGCTTTCCGGCCTGAAATTGGCCCGTAAAGCCGAACCGAAATTCGCAAACCGCCGGATACCATGTGCACGGCAGAAGGCGGCGAGTTCGGTCTTTGGGATCGATATTTGTGGGTTCATGTTTGGGGGGTCCGGTTGATATCCATATCTGATCCGGCAGCTTGTGACTCGCGGACAAGTTTCATCATCCAGCCACCGGGGTTTTTAGACCCGGTATGAACGACATCATCATGATCTGGCGGCTTTTCAGCATTGCCATGACAAAGGAGCAAATCCACTCCCGGCCGAGTCTACCGAGATTGCAGCCAAGCTCAAGAACGACGTTTGGGCGTTTCATTGGAACTCCCCCGGGATGCGAGCTTTGTCGAGTTCACCGGGAATTTTTCTCTCGGGCGCTGACCATCCAGGGACTGGTGGCTTTTCCGAGAGCGTTTCCCGACTTCCAGTGCTCGTCAGTCACGTCCGCCGACCAGTGGCCAATTCACCGACTGGGAGCACCAGTTCAAGCGCCGGAAATCATGGCGTTCGACGAGAATGTGTGTCAGTTCTCCGGAACTGTTTCAATAGATCCGCTCAAGGGCAATATTCGGGATTGACCGCGAATGCAGATGCTTCATGGAAAACATCGAGAACACGCTCCGCCCTGGACGTAGCGTTCGGACACTTGCGCTTGAAAAGGGGTCAATGAGTTCAACAATCGCCATCCCGGACTGGTCGAATACGGAGCTGGTGTGCCTGCTCACATGGTCAAGGTTAGTTCGTTACAGGTTCGGGCAAATGGCAGCATGCACGAGTTCTTGCAAGTGAATTTCTGCCGCACAAGAGCCCCGAGATGACGGCGAATACCTCGAACCCCGGAATCCCGCGCCGAACGCAGGTCGTGATTGTCGGGGGCGGTCCGGCGGGACTGCTCCTCGGCCAGTTGCTGTATCGCTCGGGAATCGAGGCGGTCTTGCTTGAACGACGATCACGCGCATACGTGCTCGGTCGGATTCGCGCGGGCGTCCTCGAATCCGGTTCAGTCTCGATTCTCCGCGGAGCCGGAGTCGGGGACCGCCTCGACCTGGAGGGAATACCCCACGACGGGTGTTTCCTGTCTTTTGCAAACAAGGGCTTCAGGGTCGACTTCGCCGGTCTCGCGGGACGGTCGGTTACCGTCTACGGGCAAACCGAAATCACCGCGGATCTGTACGCTGCGAGATCCCGGTCAGGCGCGACCACGGTACACGGCGTGGAGGGTGTCACTCTTGGCGACATCGACACTGCGTCTCCCCATGTGTCGTTTGTCACGGAGTCTTCAGAGCATCGGATCGACTGCGACGTCGTTGCGGGATGCGATGGATTCCACGGCGCAACGCGCAAGTCCATTCCGCCCGATTCGATTACGCAGTTCGAGAGGGTCTATCCCTTCGGCTGGCTCGGCGTTCTGTCAGAGACTCCACCTGTCAGCGACGAACTCATTTATGCGAACCACGAGCGGGGATTTGCGTTGTGTTCAATGCGGAACCCGCAACTGAGCCGTTACTACATACAGGTAGGGCTGGCCGAACGACTCGAGAATTGGCCCGACGCACGCTTCTGGGACGAACTCCGTCGCCGCATCCCAGCCGCTGCCGCCGACGAACTGATCACGGGAGACAGTATCGAAAAGTCGATAGCTCCATTGCGGAGCTTTGTTGCCGAGCCCATGAGCTGGGGCCGGCTTTTCCTCGCGGGAGATGCCGCGCATATCGTTCCGCCGACCGGCGCCAAGGGACTCAATCTGGCGATCGCAGACGTTCGGTACCTCCATGAAGCCATTGTCGGGTTTTTCACCGGTGATTCCACCGCCCTTGACACCTATTCGGACACGGCACTGTCACGCGTGTGGAACGCCGTCAGGTTCAGCTGGTGGATGACCAATACGCTTCACCGGTATCCTGACCAGACCGAGTTCGATCAAAGAATGCAGGAAACCGAGTTGGCCTATCTCTCGGGATCGCCCTCGGCCCAACGAGTCCTGGCCGAGAACTATACCGGGCTGCCGCTCTGAATTTCCCTGAGCTTTTCCTGAAGAGACCTGATCTGCGCCTCGAGTTCCGCGACCCCGTCAGGATCCGCTGTTGCCGTTCGCGAGCCCCGCTGGCCGGAGGCGGTGGGCCCCGCGGATTCCGTCGATCCTGACCGCGTGTCGAAGGATCCCGCGGGCCCCTTCCCCAGGCCGGACATCCAGGAGGAAGCCAGCGACGTCATCAATTCGGCCTGTTGCCTTTGGAAATCGACCGCGGCTTCGAACACGTTCAACGGATCAATCGCTTCGCGGGTTGCCTGGGTTACGTGCTCGGCAATGGCGTCCTGTTGTTGCTTGAACACGTCGAATGACCGGGACAGGAACTCGGGTATGAGTGAACCCTGCACATTGTTGTAGTTTCGGACAAGATCGGTCAGCAGGTTGATCGGCAGCAAGTAGTCGTCGCGGTTTTCGCGTTCGGCAATGATCTGCAGCAGCACCTGTCGGGTCAGGTCCTCGTTGGTTTTCCTGTCTTTGATCTCCACTTCATGTCCGTTCCGAATGAGGTCCGCGATATCGTCGAGAGTGACGTACTCGCTCGCGTTCGTGTTGTAGAGCTTCCGGCTTGCATAACGGCTGATCAGTATTGTTTCGGCCATCGATTCGGTCCGATTGGTCAAGGTGAAGGGCAGGAATCCGCCCGCTGCCGCCTGACGCTACCGGAATCGGGTGCATAACAAAAGAGGCGCCAGGTGATGGCGCCCCTTTTGGACATCCGAACCCGGGTTCGGACAGGACAGAGAGAAAAAAAGAGCCTTTGTCATTTCCCGGGCTTGGCGGTCGCCGTTACGGGAGCCGCCTTTTCCTGAACCGTCTTGCCGGCCGAAATAAGCAGGTCCACCGTGTTGAGTTGTGCTGTCTTCGCGACCTCGGCGAACTGGGCCAGGCGTTCGGGGAGTGCGCGGGCTTCCGCAGTTGCGAACTCGGAAGCGGCAGCCGCATATTCGACCGGGTTCCCGCATGCGGTGTTGGCGTTGTCGAACCGTGCCAGGACATCCTGCGTCCAGGCGTTGGTCAGTTCGGCGTTTTTCTTTGCCGCGTCAACCGCGACCTTGCCGAGCTTTGCATTGAACTCGGCGGTGTTCTTGAGGACGTCTTCATAGGCCTTGGTATCAACGTTGAGGGCGCCCAGGAGTTTCTCGGTCGTCTGGGCGAAATCGAATGCGCTAGCCTTTGCCATTTTGGTTCCCTTTCATCGGCAATTGATCGACTGATGGGCGGCATATAATTGCCGCAGCGCGGCATTTCAATAGCAAAATGCCGCAGCGCGGCAAAAAAATTTTCTGCGGGCCTCGACGCCGTCGGTCGGAAAGTAAAACGTGTTCCGCCGGCTACTTCAGAACATAGGACCCGGGTGCTTCCTCGATAACCGGGTGCGAAGCTGTCCCCGGGATTCGGGCCGGGGCGTCAGGCTCATGGTCGGATGACAGCCATTCACTCCAGCGTTGCCACCAGGACCCTTCGTGGAACTCGGCCTGTTCATGCCAGCGTTCGGGATCAGCCGGTACCGCTTCATTGGTCCAGTGACCGTACTTGCCCTTTGACGGAGGATTGATCACGCCGGCGATATGACCGCTTTCCGACAGGACAAAGGTCTTTTCGCCCCCGGTCCGGGAAAGGCCAGCGAAACTGCTCTTCCAGGGAGCGATATGGTCGGAAATGGTTGCAATGGCGAATTGCGGTACGGTGATCCCGGACAATCGAATCGGCGACCCCAACAGCTCGAACCTATCGCTGGCGAGATCATTGTCCCGGTAGAGGCGTTCCAGGTACTCGACGGCCATCCGCGCCGGCAGATTGGTCGAGTCGCTGTTCCAGTGCAGGAGATCAAATGCGGGTGGTTTCTCTCCCAGCAGGTAAGACCGGACGGCCGGTCGGTAAACGAGGTCGTTTGCCCTCAGGAAACTGAAGGTGCGCGCCATGAAGAAACCGTCGAGGTATCCCTTGGTCTCGGTCTCGTCCCGAATTCCCGCCAGGAATTCGTCATCGATGAAAACGCCCAATTCGCCCGGATGTTCAAAATCGATCAGTGTCGTCAGGAAAGTTGCCTTCCGGACCCTGTTTTCGCCGCCCGTTGCAGCGAGATAGGCCAATCCGCAGGCCGTCAGGGTGCCGCCGACGCAGTAACCAACGACGTCGACCTGATCGCTTTCGCAAATGCCCTGAACCGAACCAAGGGCAGTGAGAAAACCCTCTGCGAGATATGTATCGAGCCCGACGTCCCTGAACGCCTCGTCCGGGTTCGCCCAGGACACGACAAACACCGTGAAGCCCTGGTCCACGGCATAACGGACAAAGCTGTTCTCTGGCCGGAGATCCAGGATGTAGTACTTGTTGATCCACGGTGGAATAATCAGCAGCGGCGTCGAATGGACAGTTTCGGTCCGGGGCGCATACTGGATCAACTGGAACAACCTGTTCTGGAAAACGACCGAGCCCTCGGTCGTTGCAAGGTTCCTCCCGACTTCAAAGGCGTCTGGATCGGAAAGCGTGACGGACAGCCCTTCCGGACGGGATTCCAGATCGCGGACGAAATGCTCCAGGCCGTCGACCAGGGACCGTCCATTGGTCTCGATCGCCCGTTCCAGCGCTTCCGGATTCGTCGCGAGGAAATTCGCCGGCGACATCATGTCGATGACCTGACCGACAAAGAAGTTGACCTGGGATTGTTCCTTTTCATCGAGATCGCTCAGTCCCTCGGTCGCCGTGCGCATCGTCTCGGATGACAGCAGGTACTGTCGCTTGACGAAATCGAAGTATGGGTTCCTTGCCCAATGCTCGTCCGGAAACCGGCGGTCTTTCGGCGCCTTGGAACCCGAGCGATCATCAGCGCCGGGTTCATTCTTCGAAGGCAGCTGCTGGACTTCGGCCCAATTCCGCAGGCTTTCACCCCAGTACCTGACCTGGGCTTCGATCAGGCGTGCCGGGTCCTTGACGGTTTCCGAAAAATACGCTTCCGCCGCCTTCGCGTAGAATTCCTTTCCCGGGCCCTCAAGCCGGGGGTCACGGTTCTCGCGCGCCGCTACCGCGGCGGCCAGGCGCGGAATCAGTGCGTTCAGGCGCTCGATATTCCGCTCGAGTTCCGCGTTCGAATTGGTCGTCTCCGGGTTCATGGGATTCATCGCGTCCTTCTTGTGAAAGCGGTGGCATCGTAGCATACACCGTCCGGATTGAAAAAAAATCTGAAATGGAAATTGCCCATGCTTCGATACGACACCCAGGAGAGCCTTCGCCTTTCCAACCAATGGATCGGAGCGACTACGAAAGCATTTTGGGGTCAGCCGGCGTTCGCCCTGTCTCCCAGTCCGCTTCCCTCGTTGTTTGCCGCGTGGGGTGAAGTCACCGAACGCGTATGGTCAAGAATTGCGGCGACGCCTGATTGGGGGATCGAGAACGTCGTGTCCCGGGGAAACGACCACGTCGTCTCGACGCGTATCGAGCAGGACAAGCCTTTCTGCAAACTGGTTCACTTTACGGCCGACCGCAAATTGTCGTCACCTCGCCGCGTCTTGCTCGTTGCCCCGATGTCCGGCCACTACGCTACGCTGGCACGAAACACGGTCATGAGCCTGCTTCCGAATTGCGACGTCTACGTGACCGACTGGAAGAACGCGCGGGATGTTCCCGTGTCTGCCGGTTCGTTCGATGTCGAGGATTACACGGAATACCTCGTCGAGTTCATCCGCTACCTGGGTTCGGATCTCCACGTCATCGCGGTTTGCCAGCCGGCCCCCCTGGCCCTTGCGTCAACGGCGATTTTGGCAGGCACCGACGGCCAGCCGGCGCCCAGGACTCTCACATTGATTGGCGGGCCGGTTGATCCGGATGCGAATCCGACCGAGGTCACGGACTTCGGCAACAGGATCACCATGGGCCAGCTGGAGTCAGGCATGATCCAGACGGTGGGTTTCGCATTCAAAGGAGTTGGGCGCCAGGTCTATCCCGGAGCGGTGCAGCTTGCGTCGTTCCTGTCGATGAACTGGGAGACACATGCGGGGGCATTTGCCAGGCAGATCAAGCGCGTGGCGAGAAACGAGGACGAGGAACACGATCGGCACAACAGGTTTTACGATGAATATCTCGCAGTCATGGACATGACGGCGGAGTTCTACCTGTCTACGGTCCAACGCGTGTTCAGGGATCGCGAAATCGCTCGGAACGTGTTCTCGGTCAGGGGAACGATGGTCGACATCGGGCAGATTTCGGAAACGGCGATCATGACGGTAGAAGGCGGACGCGACGACATCTCGGCGCCCGGGCAGTGTCGTGCCGCCCTCGACCTGGTTCCGCGGCTTCCCGATTCCATGAAGGAATCAGTTCTTGAGACGGACGCCGGACACTACGGCATCTTCACGGGCCGCGTCTGGAGAGAGCGGATCAGACCACGGGTGTTGGAGTTCATCGACCGCCACGACCGGTGAACACTGGCGAACTCCCGTGAATTCCGCGCGTTTTCGCGATTCAGGATGCGCGATGACGCACCGGGACGTTCGTGAATTCACGGCACCAGGGGGACGTTCAGACGGGTTCCCGTGGTCATGATTCCTCCGCGGTCGCCGATCCTGGTCGATCCGTAACGTTCGGCGAACACCTGGGGCAACGGCCGGTCACCGGGCAGGGCGAGCCAAAGGCGAAGGAGATGGCGGCGGTGGTTGCGGTCAGGCCAGTCGCGAAATCCCGTCCGGTCGTGCAGATTCGTGTGATTGTACACGAACTGCATGTCACCGCCGCGGAGGCGCATGCGGAGGTGGAACCGGGGGTCGCCGGCAATCTGGTCAAAGAGGTCCAGCGCTTCAACGAATGTCTCGGCAAGTGCAGGCACGTCATCGAAGCGGACGGCACTCTCGATATACTGTCTTTGATACTGCCCCGTGAGATATCCGGCATGCCAACTCAGGACAGGAATCATGAAATACGGTTTTTGTCCCATCGGGATTTCGCCACGCCGGTCGGTGGCGACGGGTTCGAACAGGAGCTCCGCCAGGTCCGGACGGTGCAGCATCATCTGGTTGTAAAGTGTTACGGTCGAGACCAGCAGGCTGTCACCGCCTTCCATCGCCTCGCGGAGGCAGAGCAGCCCGACGCAGTCGCTGCTGTCGGTGTGAAAGGTCTGACGTTCGGACGTCTGGTAGATCCTCGTGCCGGGGTCTTTCGAGTCTGCACCAACGTCGATGACATGACCAAGGATATGGCCGTTCGCGTTCTGGGAACGCGCAGATCCGAGGTGACTGCCGATCCCGCAAAAGATCGTGGCAGCCATCTCGATCGAATATCTTTCGATCGGCAATCCCGTGATCAACGAGAAGCCCAGTCCATTCTGAAGCTCTGTCCTGGTGGCGTTCAGGATCCGGCCGACGCGCGGGAGCGGAAAGGAAGCCGGCGAAATCTGCCCGATGTCGCTTTCCCGCGAAAGGAATTCTTTGGCGGCGGACTCGATTTCCGAAATCTCGGCCGGGGACAATACATGGGTCCACCTTTCGGGGGAGGCGGCCAGGTCCGCTCCGATCCAGGCAGCCGTGATGTCCAGGTGATCAGGTCTGTCCATGTACCTTTACCTCGTGTCTCCTGCGGGCCGATAGTCGCCGGCCAAGGGAACGTCGAACGGGTCGGAAACTGTCGGAGATCGCCGATTCGCGCCAGTCCCGGCAGGCAGGGCCGGTTGCATCCGTGGAAACCCGCGGAAAGGGCAATATGACTCTCGCGGTAATCAACACGCGAATTTCGGGTTCCCCGGGGATTCCAGTGCTCTCGGCCCGGGATCGGGAGCCTGCGTACCGAATGACATCGACGGGTTGAGCAACCAGGCAGGTCCTACGTTGTTCGCGTTGATTCGAGCGCGTGTGACCTGTTCATCCGCGCATTCGTGAACCGTCCGGGTCAAAAAGCGGTGTCTCAAGCCTGCGCGCAGGTCTGATGTCGCCGAGAATTTCGATATCGACGTCAAGTTCTTCCCGAACCGCGTCGGCCGGAAGAAATCCCAGTGCGACGGACTTGCCGGCGAAGTGGGAGTAACCGCCGGACGTGCAGAATCCGGCGAGATCTCCATCCAGCCAGATCGGTTCGTCGGCGACGACATCGGCGCCGACCGCGTCGACTTCGAAGGCGCAGATCCGGCGCCGCGGTCCCCGGTTGCGTTCCTCGTTGGCGGCCGCCTTTCCGATGAAGTCGGCGGCCTTGTCGTAGTTGACGAAACGGTCGAGGCCGGTTTCGGCCGGCATGTAGTCCGGCCGGTATTCCCGCCCCCAGGATCCGAAAAACCGGTCGAGACGCAACGACATCATCGCGCGCATGCCAAAGGGCCGCATACCGAAATCACGACCGGACCTCTCGAGTTCTTCGAGCAGGACCAACTGGTTGCAGGAATCCACCAGGATCTCGTAGCCGAGATCTCCGGTGTAGGACAGGCGCTGGACGATTGCCCGCGAATTGCCGACGGTCATCCGCCGGACGTCCATAAACCGGAAACTCGACCGGGAGACGTTTCCCCGCGTGCATCGGGCGAGAACCTCGCATGCGTGGGGGCCGGCGATCTGGAAGCCAACTCTTTCGTTCGAGATGTTCCTGAGCGTGACGCCCTCTGAAGGCAATCGGGAGGCCAGCCACCTCATGTGAATGGCCTGCATCGAGAAGGACGCCGTCAGTTGGAATTCCTCCTCCCCGAGGCAGGAGATCGTGAAATCCCCGAGGATTCGCCCTTTCGGACTCAGCATGGGACTCAGCGTGACTCGGCCGGGTTCGGGGATGCGGCCGGCCATGACCCGGTCCAGCCAGCCGCGGGCGCCCGGACCGGTCACGCTGTACTTTCCGAAATTGTGGATTTCATTGATTCCGACGCCCGTGCGCACGGTCATGACCTCTTCGGCCACGGCGTCGAACGCGCATGATCTCCGGAACGTCGGAGTTTCGTAACGCGGCTCGTCCGACCGTGCAAAATAGTTCACGACTTCCATGCCGTACTGCGAGCCGAACACGGCATTCCGCCGGTCCCAGGCGAGATAGGCCGGGGTGGTCAGAAGCGGCCGCCCTACCGGGAGTTCCTCGTTGGGGAATACGACCGAGAACCGGCGCTGGTAGTTTTCCACCACCTTGATCCGGGTCCAGGCCGGGGTCGCCCATGGCCCGAATCGGGCGACGTCCATCGCATAGATGTCCCGGTCCGGTTCGCCTTCGATCATCCAGTGGGCGAGTGCAAGGCCGACCCCACCGCCCTGGCTGAACCCCGCCATGACTCCGCAGGCCGACCAGTAGTTCGGTAATCCGGGAACCGGCCCGACCAGCGGATTCCCGTCAGGGGCAAAGGTGAAGGGACCATTGATGATGTTCTTGACACCGACGCGTTCGAGTACCGGAAAACGACTGGCGGCCATGTCGATGTTGTCTGATACGCGTTCCAGGCGGTTTTCCAGCAGTTCCGGCCCGAAATCGTCGGGGGTGCCGTCAACGGCCCAAGGCGTGCAGTCCTGCTCGTAGAATCCGACGCAGATACCCTTGCCTTCCTGCCGGAGATAGATCCCGCCGGCCGGATACATGACATGCGGAAGTTCATCGTCCGATTCCAGGACTTCCGGCACGTCATCGGTCACCAGATACTGGTGCTCCATCGGATGCAGGGGAAGTTCGACTCCTGCCAAATGGCCCACCTCGCGAGCCCAGAGGCCGGCAGCGTTGACGATGTGTTCCGCGTGGATCGTGCCATCGCGGGTTTCCACGTCCCAACTCCCGTCGGGGCGCGGCCGGGTTGCCACGACGGGATTCCGGAGAGTGATCTTGGCCCCGCCAAGCTGCGCAGCCTTTGCATAGGCAAGGGTCGTGCCGGACGGGTCAAGATGTCCGTCGAGGGGATCATACAGGGCTCCGATTATCCCGTCGGTGTTCGTAATCGGCGAAATCCGGCGGATTTCCTCTGCCGTCACGATTTCGGTTTCGAGCCCCATGTGGCGGTGCTTGGCCCGTTCGGCCCGAAACATGTCCATCCGGTCGGCGGACTCGGCGAGGGTGACGCCCCCGACATGGTGCAGGCCACAGGACATGCCGGTGACTTCCTCGAGTTCGCGGTAGAGGCGGATCGTATAGCCCTGTAGCGCGGCCATGTTCGTATCGCCGTTGATCGTATGGAATCCCCCGGCAGCGTGCCAGGTCGATCCCGAGGTCAGTTCCGCGCGTTCGACGAGCAGGACATCGCTCCAGCCGAACCGGGTAAGGTGGTAGAGTACCGAACACCCGACGACGCCACCGCCGATTACGCAGACTCGAGTCGAAACGGTCATGGTCGATCCCCGATTGGTCCTGCCTCGCCCGATATCACTTTGCAGAGGCGGGCAGCAACGTGGCATTGGCGCCGCAGGAAGCGAAAGTCACATGCGGCATTTTGCTGGCCGGATCCTGTCCTGCCCGACCGGCAAACCCCTGGCGCGCGGACGAGGGCGACGCCGCGGGCCTTCTTTGTCCAGGCGCTTCCCATGGGTCCGGGGGCCTTGCCGTGGCACGGGCATGGAACCGCATGCCGGCAGGCGAGGTACAGTCGTTGGGTGTCCGCGCCGCTCGCGGAAAACGCGGCTTCGAGGTCGCGCCGACAGCCGTGGATGCTGGCCGTGCAGGTCCGAACTACGCCTGGCCTATCAGGATGCCCGCCGCAAACACCAATGCACCCCCGAGCACGACCTGGAAGATCGCGCGCCTCCAGGGGGTTTCCATGTACCGGTTCTGGATCCAGGAGATGACCCACAGTTCAACGAACACGATGGCTATGGCAATGTAGGTCGCAATCCAGAAATCGGGAATCAGGTAAGGCAGGGCGTGACCCAGCCCGCCCAGCGTGGTCATGACACCGGTCGTCAAACCGCGCTTGATCGGTGACCCGCGACCCGAGATCACGCCGTCATCGGATGCAACTTCGGTGAAGCCCATGGAAATGCCCGCGCCGATCGACGCGGCAATCCCGACCAGGAACGTCGTCCAGGTGTCCTGGGTCGCGAAAGCCGTGGCGAAAATCGGCGCCAGTGTCGACACTGACCCGTCCATCAGCCCGGCAAGACCTGGTTGAACGTAGGTCAACACGAACTGCCTGCGTTCCTGCCATTGTTCGGCTTCACGCACGTCTTGAGGCACATGCTCTTCCTCGGCTTTCCTGGCAGTCGTGATATGGTCGGCCTCGGCCTCGGCGAGATCACCGAGCAACTTGCGGATCGACGCATCGGTGGCGGTCTTTGCCGCGGTCAGGTAGAAATGCCGGGCCTGCATTTCCATGACTGCCGCCTGCTTGCGCACGGCCTCAACGCCGAACGGCCTGCTCAACCAGTCCGGCTTCCTTTCGGGGAAGCCGCTGACATGTTCACGCCGGATCAACGGAATGGTTTCACCGAATTTCTCGACATGGAGGTCGATCAGCATCCTGCGGTGATCGTTTTCCTCGGAAGCCATTTCTTCGAACATCCTTGCCGTATTCGGGTACTCCTTGCGCAGGCCGTCGGCATAAGTCTGGAAGATCCGTCCGTCGTCTTCTTCCGCGGATATCGCCAGCGCCAGGACCTCCTGTTCCGAGAGTTCGTGGAAACGCCTTTTGTTGAAGGGCAGGAAACGCGAAAGCATGATGCATACCCCGTGATTGTTGTTCGCTGTGCCACGTTTAACCCATAAATCGACTCCCGTCCCGTGTTGACAGAATCCGGACGGCACCGCGGCCCCGCCAAGCCTGACGCAGTCTGGTTCGTCGTTGGGTTTGACGTTCGGCCGGGGTTGACCGGCGCTCATTTCTACCGTCCGCTCGGTGCGATTTATCCATTCCCCGTCGATGGTAGGTAACCGGACGGACCTGCACCGCACCACCCTGACCCCGGGAAGATCCCCAATGACCGAACCCAACGACGGGACAGCCAGGAAAGGCAAACGGCTTCGCCGCCGTAAGATCGACAAGATGCGCTTGGCCGACATCCTCCAGGGCAGGGGCAGATTCCGGACGGTCATGTCGGCAAGACATCAAACTCGGAGACGGTTGATGACAATGCGTCGCGGCATTCTGGAGTGGGATCGTCCGTGGGCATGACCGCGGTGACATTGCGACTTTGAGTGAATTAAAATATCGAATGAGCGCGCCAATGAGCGATTTCAACTTTCTGGAGACAGTCTCATGCACCGCCATTCAATCGAAGCCTGGAAGCACGAGCACGTCTTTCTGGGCGCAGACCAAGCCCGCAACGAACGTCGGACATGGATGGTCGTCGGCTTGACGGCGTCCATGATGGTCGCGGAGATCTTTGCCGGAATCGTCTTCGGCTCGATGGCGCTCCTGGCAGACGGAATCCACATGGGGTCGCATGCCGCAGCGCTTTCGATTTCCGTCTTGGCCTATGTCTACGCGCGCAAGTATGCCCGCGACAATCGGTTTTCCTTCGGAACCGGCAAGCTCGGTGAGTTGGCCGGGTTTTCTAGCGCCATCCTCTTGTTCGTGTTTGCTTTGCTGATCGCATACGAGTCCGTCAACCGACTGATCTCGCCAGTCCCAATTCGATTCAACGAGGCGATCGCCGTCGCGGTCCTGGGCCTGATCGTCAACCTGGTGAGCGCTGCCCTGCTGCACGGCGGAGGTACGGCAGCAAACCATGGGCACGGACATGGGCACGGACATGGGCATGGGCATGGGCATGCACACGGACACCACGATCACAACATACGCGCTGCCTATCTGCATGTCCTGGCGGATGCATTGACGTCCATCCTTGCAATTGTGGGACTTCTTGCCGGGCGCATTTACGGGTGGATCTGGATGGATCCACTGGTGGGAATCGCAGGTGCCACCGTGATCAGCATATGGGCGCTCGGCCTGCTTCGCGGCGCGGGAGCCGTGCTACTCGACACATTGCCGGATGCCGCGCTGTCCGATCAGATTCGCCAATCACTGGAGGACAACGGGGACCGGGTATCTGACCTGCACCTGTGGAGGGTCGGCCCCGGTCACATGGCGATGATCGTCTCGGTGATTACAGATGACCCCCGGGAACCGGGCCACTACAAGTCGAAACTCGGCGATTTGACGCAATTGTCGCACGTGACGGTGGAGGTCCAACCGTGCAAGGGCATGCAACACGCAAATCGAGGCAATTCGTCCCTGCAATTGTCCGGAAACGCCGGTACGTGAACCCATCACCGCAACTCATGGGCAGCCGGCCCAGGGAAAGCAATGGCCACGCCGCCCCGCAATGCCTCGATGCCGTGGGCGGCAATGGTGCCTTCAGGCGCACTGCGCCTTGCAGTCCGAATACCGGGCGGGTCAAAGGGGCAGGCACGGGCGATTTCGAGACGAACCGGTTTCGAGAAACCTGGCGATTGGTCTTGCCGGGATTCGCGGAAACTGACCAGGTAGCCCGGCGAGCGCGTAACGGGACATAACCGTAGAGGCGCGCCGGGAATCCGGGATTTCCCTCGATCGACCGTCCTGGCCTGACCGCGAAATCACGGCCCGACAATCCGGTCGCAACGGAAACGGACAATGGAATACCGCGACCTTTTACGCACGAGTTGGCGATACCTTGCCTTCGGATCGCTGTTGACGTGCCTCGGCACCCTTGGAAGCGCCTATTTTGTCGGGCTGTTCAACGGCGACATTCGCAGGGAGTTCGAACTTTCCCACGCCGATATCGGCCTGGTTTTCTCGATCACCACGCTCGCCAGCGGTCCGGCATTGATCTGGCTTGGCCGGATGATCGACGATGTGGACCTGCGTCTCTACAGCATCTCGCTCTTCGCGGGATTTTCCGCCGGTTGTTTCCTGGTGGCATCGTCGACGTCCATCATCGCGATTGCTGCCGGGATTTTCCTCGTTCGCCTGATCGGCGACTGGCTGATCGTGCACGCGGCAGTCACGAGCATGGCCCGCTACTTCGGTTCCAGGCGCGGGACAGCCCTGGGATCCGGAGCCGTCGGCTACGCGCTGGGACCGGCCGTGTTCCCGGTCATGGCGGCATTGCTCATCATCACCGTGGGCTGGCGGGCGACATGGATGGCCATCGGCGTCGCGTTCCTACTCGTGTTCATACCTTTGGTTCTCTGGTTGCTGCGCGGGAAAGGCGAGGCTCACCGGCAGTTTCTCAAGCCCGCATCAACCGGGGACAGGCGATCCGCCGACGGAAATGCTGCCTGGTCCCGCCGGGAGGTTCTCGGCGACATCCGGTTCTACCTCGCAATTCCCGTGGCCATGGGTCTTCCGTTCATCCTGTCCGGCTTCTTCTTTCACCAGGTTGCCCTTGTCGAGGCGAAGGGCTGGAACCTGACCCGTTTGGCAAGTTATTTCGTGGGCTTTGCTGCCGCAAAGGCAGCGATCATGCTCTTCATTGGCCCGTTGATCGACAGGTTCGGCGCTGCCCGCCTTTTGCCGTTCTATCCCCTGGCCATGGCAGCGGGACTGTTTGCGCTGGCAGTCTCCGACCATGCTGAGATTGCCCTCGCGTATCTTGTCGGATGCGGAATCTCGACCGGCATGTGGATGGTCTTGACCGGGGCACTTTGGGCTGAACTCTACGGCGTGGCACATCTTGGCGCCATCCGCTCGATGGCCCAGGCGATCTTCATTCTATCCACAGCGCTCGGAACGGCGGGCATGGGATGGCTCCTGGATCTGGGGTTCACTTTCGAGACCATCGCCCTGGCATCGATCGTATATCTTGCCGTTGGCGTGGTGCTGTCGGTGTTCCTTGCACGCAGGTAACACCAACTCGCCGGGCATGCCGTGCCGTTTGACGGGCCGAACACTCCGGATCCGCCTGATACCGAATTGTTCGTGTCTAGATGCTGTCGAGGGCCTGACCGAGATCGGCAACAAGATCATCGGGATCTTCGATCCCGACCGACAGCCGAACCAGGTCAAGGGGAACCGGCACGATGCGCCACGCGTTGTCCAGGGTCGGCTCCACCAGGCTCTCGACCCCGCCAAGTGATGTTGCCCGCTTGATCAGTTCGAGACGCCCCTGGAAGGCGGCAGCGCTCTGCTGGTCCGCCAGGCGAAACGCGAGCAATCCACCGAACCCCCCATCCATCTGCCGTTTCGCAACGGCGTGTCCCGGATGCCCGGAAAGTCCCGGGTAGAGAACCTGCTGCACGCCTGGACGGCCGTCCAGGTACTCGGCGATCTGTCGGGCGCTGTCCGACGCGCGCCGGACACGGAGATAAAGCGTTCGCATTCCCCGCAGCAGGAGCCAGGCTTCGAAGGGGCCAAGGATGGCCCCCTCGAGGTGGCGCTGTTCAAGCATCCGTGCGTGAAGGGAGCCCGAGTCTTTACCGAATACGACGGCACCCGCCAGGACGTCCGAGTGACCGTTGAGATATTTTGTCGCGGAGTGAATGACGATGTCGGCCCCCAGTTCGATGGGCCGGGTCAACACCGGAGTCGGGACAGTGTTGTCAACGACGATCCTGGCCCCCGAATCACGGACAGCGCCAATGGCGGCGGTCAAATCGACGATTTCGAACGTGGGATTGGAGGGCGTCTCGAGATACACCATCCTTGTCTTTCCAGGTCGAAACGCGCGCGCCAGGTCATCGATATTGCTGTTGGCGACAAAATCGACCTCGACGCCCCATGGAATGAGATTGGACTGGATCCATTTGAGGGTTCCCCGAAAGAGGTCCCGCAGCGCAACCACGTGATCGCCGGGTTCGAGTGTACGGAAAACCGCCGCGATTCCGGCCATGCCGGAAGCGTAAAGCAGCGCGTTTTCGCCGCCCTCCAGTTCCGCGAGCAGGGCCTCGGCCTGGACGCAGCTTTCGGGTGTACCCCGGATGTATCCGGTTCCGCGGCTGTAGGTGAGGTCGCGGTTGCGCTCGGTTGTCACGCCGGGATGAATGGGCGGAATGACGGCACGGGTTTCAGGGTCGATCCAACCCAGCGCCTGCGCAGCCAGCGTCTCCCTGCTCACCCCATGGTTCTTGAGCAGGTCTTCCGGTCGCCTCATCCCAGCGGCACGTCAAGAAAGGCGACGAAGGAAAACAGGCCGATAAGGGTTACAAAGGCAGCGCCCGAATAGTTCAGCGTGTGGCGTGCGACAACGACACCCCTGCCGCCCGCGGCGCTGTCGACCATCCGCAGTGCGGTTTGCCGCGCGATTATGGCGCCAACGCCGAGTGCACAGATGGTTAAACCGATGCCGAGCGACATCGCGACAACCAGGATGAAGCCCGGGTAAATCATGTTGTTGGCGATCGCGTAGAGCATGATCAGGACGGCTCCCGGACAAGGGACAACCCCGGCTGCAAAGGCCAGTATGCTTCCTTCGACCTTCCCGCCGTGGCTGTGGCTGTGACCGTGGCTATGACTATGGCCATGACCATGGCTGTGACCGTGGCCGTGGCTGTGCCCATGCCCGTGGCCGCCATCCGCACCGGAGGCTGGGCCGAACGACGCCCGGACCGCCTGGTACAGCATGTAGACGCCAATACAGGCAATGATCAGGAAGCTGCCCGCGCGCACCCCCGGAATGTCCGACAGCCCGATACCGAAGCCGACTTTCAGCACGGTGTCCGCGAGCCACACGATGACGATGGCCGAGATCACATGCACGATGGCTACCTGCGCTGCCATGACGAGGCCACGGGCAACACGGACCTCGCGTCCGAGGAAATAGGAGACGATGATGAACTTGCCGTGGCCAGGGCCAAAGGCATGGATGACTCCATAGGCAAAGGCGATGGCCAGACCAAGGAAGAAGGCGCCCAGGTCCTCCCCGCTCTGGATGGCATTCATGTGGGTTGCGACTTCGGCATTGGCGCGGCGCTGGAACTCGATCAAGTATTCGGTGAGCCCGGCAAATCCCCCGGGTTTGTCTTCGATGACCTCCACGACCGGCGCTGCGACGGTTTCGGTGGTCTGTGCGCCGGCTGTAGCGGCAAACATGGTTAGCGCGGGAGACAGTGCCAGCAAAAGGATGGCCAAAAGGATTCCCCGCGTTCCACGATTCTGTCCGTTGATCTTCATCTCTAACCTCCGCAATTGAGCGTAACGGGTTGACGATGGCCGGATTGCGCTCCCCTTCCGCGGGCGATCCTGAACCTGCAGCCCGGATCCATCGCACCTTGAACCAAAAGGAAATCCTTCTTCCGGAATTCGAAGTCGACGAAAATCGACTCGTCGTGCAAACTCGCCACGACGTCGCCTGCCCCGGGATCGATTGGCGGGTCCAGCGCGACGGTAAAACGGTAGATCAGGTGCCCGTCGTCTGCACGCGCAGTGAATTCCTCTATTTCCGGATCTTCCCGTTTCGTCCCGCCTTCCCAGACATGGACGAAATACCCGAAATCGGCGAGAGGATCGAATGCCCCGGCGCGAAGAAGATCGACCTCTGCCGGTTCCAGCTCGCCGTCATGGTCGGCGTCGAAGGACGCGATGGTCCGGGAGCTGAAGAAATCATCGAACTGCCACTCGTATGTAATGCCCGTTATCATGCCGTTTTCAAATCGATAGATCATTCCGGCCTTGACCCAGACATCCGGATTGGCAAGGGCGCCGGTGGATCCCAGCACAATGAAAATGGCTGCGGTGAGAAGCTGTCCAATCATGTTTCGGATCACCCCATCTGTCCGGGCAACGAACAAAATCGTCAATTGACAGGTTGATTGACATGTCAGATTGACTCGCTCGGCATCATGATTGGCGCAAACCAAGGTGTCAAGTGCTTCGGGAAAGGATTCGTGCCGTGACCATAGACCTGGTTTGGGAGTGGATAAAGCACCTTGCGACACCGTTCCCGCGTCATTTGCGGGACATGGGCTACGTCGAGGAGTCGAGGAATCTCGCCGCCCGGCAAGATCGATGCAGGGCGGCCTGGCAGGCTCACCTGGAGTGCACCCGGTCACTGATACTTGAGGCAGCGGACCGGTGCCGCCGGTTCGACAAGGCGCTCATTGTCGGATCCGGCCTGCTCTTCGACATCCCGACGGCAGAATTGAGCCAGCGGTTTCGCGACGTCGTCCTCGCGGACATCCTGCATCCCTGGCGTGTTCGCAAGGCAGTGCACTCCTTTGGAAACGTCCGCCTGTCGAGCGTGGACATCACGGGGGCCGTTGAGAACGTGCACGCGGCGACACGTGCGGGCCAGGGGTTGGACGTTGCAATTTCCAGGCCGGATTTCTTTCTCGGCGACGAGTTGGATCTCGTCGTGTCAGCCAATCTCCTGTCGCAGCTTCCGGTCATCCCGAACGGCTACGCGGCGCGGCGCCACCCAGGGTTGGCGCCCGGAGCGATCAGGGAGTTTTCGCGTCGGCTGGTGATCGGGCACCTGGACTGGTTGGCATCGTTCGAGTGCAACGTCTGCCTGGTATCGGACCTCGAGCGGCTTTACTGCGATGGCGAGGACGTCGTGGAGAAGGAAGAGTCGCTCTGGGGCGTCAACCTGCCGGGGGAAGGGCGGGAGTGGATATGGGAGCTGGCGCCACGCCCGGAGATCGAATGGTCCCGCGACATCCGGCACCGGGTCGTGGGCTACGCGGAATTTCCAAAGCGATTGTGGTTCGAACGGCGGCGCGAACTGGTCGGCGAGTGACGCCACCTCCGGCGAGTCGGCCCGCGGACCCGTTGCAAGGGAATCGGCCGTGTCGCGTACCGGGAAGCCTTGCCGCACCGGGGTGATCACGCGGGCGTTTCGGAACCCGGTTCGATCATGATCTCGCATCCGGAGACTTCGTTCGTCGAGGACAGCAACGCCTCCACGACCATCCGCTGCCCGCCCCGGAGCGAATGCTCGACCAGCCTGGCCGCGCGGTCTCCATCCCCTTCGATCAATGCAGAAACGAGGTCGTCGTGCCGGTGGAGAAATTCGCGTTCCCGGTTCTGCAGCGCAAGACCGAGGTGAACAATCCGTTCGTGTTGCTCCATCAGGTCGATGACCAGCGCGGCGAGGCGCTGATTGCCCGATGATTCGGCGACGTAGCGGTGAAACTCGCGGTTCGCCTTCATGTATTCGGTTTCATCTTGTTCGTGCCCTGCCGAAAAGCTGGAGACCACTGCATTGTTCAGTTTGAGGATGCGGTCCGGGTCGACCTTTCCTGCTGCAAGCCTCGTTGCCACCACTTCAAGCATGAGGCGGAGCTGGAAGATCTCCTGGACATCGCGAAAGGTGACTTGCGAAACCATGTTTCCCTTGCGTCCCCGGGAGACGACGAGACCTTCCTGGCGAAGCCGAAGGAGTGCGCTGCGGACCGGCGCCTTGCTGAACCCGTAACGCGCGAGGAGCGTTGCTTCGGAAATGTCGTCGCCGGGCTCCAACGCACAAGAAATTATGTCGTCCTTGATTGCCCTGTAGGCAATTTCGTTGAGGTTCCTGCCGGCAGACCGGGACGCGTTTTCCCCGGGGCAGTTCGTGTTGTCCGGCTTGTATTCACCGCGTGGCGTCATGGTTCGCAAATGGCTTCCGGCCCGGTGTCGTTTGCTTCGCAGTTCCCATTCTTATATGCGATATATCAGGTTGGCGCACGAGAAATTCCGGAAAACCGCTGGCCGGCGTCGCCGTCAATCCACATGATCCCTGCAAGAGTACCTTCGGGACGCGGCCCCGCCTGCATCCCTGCAGCCGTCGGCAAGGTCTCTGCCCGGCACGTCCGCGCCCGCCACCAGAGCCCGCATGACCTGACTTTCCCGAATACGCAGGAGATCTTTCCCTTGAAGTGCACTCCCGATCCAGCCAAGTTTCCGGATCGACAGGGCAAGCTGCCAACGCGAGAATCCCCGGCGCAGACCCGTGGCAAGTTGACATGCCTATAAACATGTAACATAAACTGTTGATGAGATTTGTGATCATTCATGACCGGTCCCGAACAGTTTGAATTCGAACCGTTTTTGAATTTCACACATGAATTTGGGAGGAAACGATGCCGTACGATCGCACACTGAAATCTCTGACTGCCGCAGCGACGGTCGCTGCGGCCATGGCACTTCAGGCGGCGCATGTCCACGCCGCCAGTGTCGTCATGCTGGATCCGTTTCCTCCGACCCGCGGCTGGGCCATGGAATCCGACGACTCCGTCACCCTGATGAGGGCCGGTTGCCTCGAAGGCCTGGCAAGGATCGACTTCGACCAGAAATTGCAGCCTTCGCTCGCAACGTCCTGGGAGCGGAGCAGCCCGACGTCGTGGGACTTTTCGATCAGGCAAGGCGTCAAGTTTCATGACGGCCAGGATCTCGATGCCGCGGCCGTCGTCAATTCCTTGACGCACGTTTTGAACGCGGAAGTTCCCGCACGTGCCTTCAACCCTAAGGTCGTCAGCGGGGTCGAGGCGATCGACGATTACACCGTCCGGATTTCCACGCCGAACCCGAGCGTGCTGTTGCCGTATCGGCTGGCCTCGGCGAACGCGGGCATACTTTCGCCCGCGGCATATTCGGATACGGGCGCCATCAACCCGGTCGGAACCTGCACCGGGCCATTCGTCGTGACGGAAATCCTTCCGAAGCAACTCCTGAGGATGGTGGCCAACGAGAACTACTGGGGCGGCGATGTCGGAATCGCGGAAGCCGAAGTGCACTATGTCAAGGATGGCAACACGCGTGTCACCCAGCTCAGGAGCGGCGAGGCGCAAATTGGCACAAAGATTCCCCTGAGTGCGAGAGCCAGCCTGGAAAATGACCCGGCGTTTGTTGTCCATGCGCTCGAGATTCCGCGTACGACAGCGATGTACCTCAACAACAAGCAGGAACCGTTCTCGAATCCGCTGGTCCGGAAAGCAGTTCAGGCAGCCGTGGACATCAGGGCGATCGTTGCCAGTGCCTACGAGGGCATAGGCACGCCCGCAATCGGCCCGTTTGCGCCGTCGGAACCCTGGGCTCCGGCGATCGAGGCCGCCGCCTACGATCCGGAACGGGCAAAGGCCCTGCTTGAAGAGGCGGGCATAGGACCCGGCGAGCTTTCACTGGAATTGCGTGCCTACAACGCGCGTCCCGAGTTGCCGGACGTGGCCCAGATCATTCAGCAGCAGTTGAAAGCGGTTGGCATCAATGTTGCCGTCATCATCACCGACTGGGCCGGATTGGAACCGAGCTTCATGGGAGGCACGTACGACATGGCCATGATGTCGCGCGGTCACCAACTCGATGTCGCTGACCCCCTCGGGTTCCTGCAGGCCGACTACACGTGCGACGGCAGTTTCAACGTGTCGCACGTCTGTAATGCTGAAATCGATGCGCTCCTGCAAAATGCGGCCGGCGTGGCCGACAACGACGAGCGGTTCGCCATCTACGAGAAGGTCGCCCGCTGGCTCCAGGAAGATGCCATCAACATCTTCATCGTCCATCAACAGGAGACGAATGCGGTTCAGGCCAACGTCAAGAACTTCCGCACCCACCCGCTCAATCACTACTACCTGACGAAGGATATCATGATCGAAGAGTGAGTGTGAACGGACAGGAGAGGGCTAGACATGTCGTCCAGGATCAAGCCGAAGTTCATCACGTTCGATGCATATGGGACGCTCGTGGATTTCCAGATGTCGTCGGTCACCCGGAATCTTCTATCCGACCAGGTGGGATTGGACGAGATGGGAGAGTTCCTGGACGACTTCGAAGCCTACCGCATGGACGAGGTCCTGGGGGCATACAAGCCGTACCCCCAGGTCATCAAGAATGCGTTGCGGCGGGCCTGCCAACGCCGCCGCGTCGACTACCGCGAAAGCGACGGGGAGGAAGTCGTTGCAGCGATACCGACCTGGGGTCCCCATGCGGAGGTTCCCGGGGCGCTGAACGCGCTCGCAGAACACTACCGGTTGGTCATCCTTTCGAACGCAAAGGACGACCAGATCAAGTTGAACGTCGAAAAGCTCGGTGCGCCGTTCCACGCCGTGTTTACGGCCGAGCAGGCCCGTGGGTACAAGCCTCGATACCGGCCTTTCGAGTACATGCTCGAAATGCTGGACTGCGATCCGTCCGATATCCTGCACGTTTCGGCGAGCCTGTGGTACGATCTCATTCCGGCACATCACCTGAGGATCACCGAAAAGGTCTACATCAACCGCGGTTACGAACCATCGACTCCCTTCTATGATTACACCGAACTGGCGGATCTCAGCGAATTGCCGGACCTGTTGCTCGACTAGTGTTTCAGCTTGCGCGTGACGGATGAAATCTGTTCCTTACTGGCTCGATACCGCGCCTCCATTTGAAGGTGGGGCCGCGGGATCAATAGGTGGAAACGTCGATGCCGCAATCATCGGAGGCGGTCTCACCGGACTGTCTGCGGCAGTCGGCCTTGCCCGAAACGGTGCAGACGTTGTTCTGTTTGAAAAGGACCAGGTCGGCTTCAGCGCATCCGGCCGCAACGGCGGAATGTGCACCCCCGGGATGGTCATGGACTTCGCCAACGCCGTCGAGAGATTCGGAGCGTCCCGGGCGAGGGAGATGTACCTGTCCTACAATGCCGCCATCGACCTCGTCGAAAGGCTCATCGTCGAGGAAGAAATCGACTGCGACTTCAAGCGCACGGGAAAGCTCACCCTGGCCTCCAAGCCGAAACACTACGACCGGCTGGCCCGAAGGCAGGAAACTCTCGCCAGGCTCGTCGACTATGAGACGATCCTGGTTCCGAAATCCGGGATCCGGTCCGAAGTGGGCTCGGAAAGCTTTCATGGCGGCCTTGTCGACACGCTGGGCGCAGGATTCCATGTCGGCAAGTTCGTGCGCGGGCTCGCGCGTGTCGCCCACGGCCTGGGTGTACGCATTTTCGAAGGGACACCGGTCGCGAAACTTCGGCGGATCAAGGGCCATGAACACGAGATCACCACGCCAAAGGGTTCGTTGCGGGCAGACAAGGTCCTGCTCGCCACGGGAAGCACGACCGGGGCGCAGTTCGGCTGGTTCCGGCGCCGGATCGTCCCGGTCGGCAGTTTCATCATCGTGACCGAGCCCTTGTCCCGGGCGGTGGTGGATGAAATCCTTCCGACGCGGCGCATGGCCTCGGACAGCTTGAACATCAGCCACTATTTCCGCATTACGCCGGACGACAGGCTTCTGTTCGGTGGACGGGCGCGGTTCGCCGTGTCGAATGCCGCGTCCGACCTCAGGAGCGGCCGAATCCTGGAACGCGACATGGTTGCCATGCTGCCGCAGTTGCGCGGAACCCGTATCGACTACTGCTGGGGCGGCCTTGTCGACATGACCATGGACCGTCTCCCGCGCGCTGGCGTTCGGGAAGGTCTGTTCTACGCGATGGGGTTCAGTGGTCATGGCACCCAGATGTCCACGTTCATGGGGGCGCGGATGGTCGAAGTGATGGACGGCGACGGCGAGGCCAATACCTGGAGGAATACCTCCTGGAACGCGGTCCCCGGTCATTTCGGTCCGCCCTGGTTCCTGCCGCTGGTTGGCATGTACTACCGGGTCAAGGACATCGTGGACTGAAGGCCGGCCTGCAACCCTTACGACAGGGTGCGTCATGTGGACGTTTTTTCTGAGACGGTTGATTGTTCTGCTTGCAGCCCTGGTTTTCGTGTCGCTGCTGGCTTTCCTCATTCCGTACATGAGCGGCCCCGAACCCGCCAAGATGATCATCCACAGCCGGGTCGCCAACCTGGCGGTGGACCCCGACACGGTCGAAAGGATGCGCGTCCATCTTGGCCTCGACAGGCCGCTTGCGGTTCAATACCTGGATTGGCTCGGAAACGCGGTCCGTGGAGATTTCGGCTATACGTTCACCGACCGTTTGCCGGTATCCGACCATATCCGGCCCGCGATCGTTGTTTCGGTCACACTTGCGTTGACGGCGCTTGCCCTGGCACTCGCGGTAGCCTTGCCATTGGGCGCCCTTGCGGCGCTCAAACCCGGCCGGCCACTCGACAATTTCGTCACGTTCCTGACGCAAAGCCTTGTCGCGGTGCCCGAGTACTGGATCGCGCCGATGCTGACCCTCGTGTTCGCGGTCAACCTGCACTGGCTTCCGTCCGCCGGCTGGAGGGGACCGGAGTACGCCATCCTGCCCGCATTTGCGTTGGCGCTGCGCCCCATGGCTTATTTCACACGCGTGACCCGGGCCGCGATGATCGATGTGCTGGAGGCGCCCTACATAACTGCCGCACTCAGCCGGGGTCTCGGCATGGTTCGGACAATTCAGCGCCACGGCGTTCGCAACGCCCTGCCACCTGTCATTACGTTGTTCGCGATGTGGCTGTCCGGGCTGATCGGCGGGGCCGTCGTGGTCGAGGTGATCTTTTCCATTCCGGGAATGGGACGGCTGCTTTACGAGGCGGTCGTCAACAAGGACATTCCGATGCTACAGGGCGCAATCGTGGTCCTCGTGGCCTTCGCCGTTCTCGTGAGCACGCTCACCGACGTGATATACGTGCTGCTCAACCCTGCCGTCAGGATCACCGATGCCCAGGTCTGACGCAGCAGACATGCAACTCGCGCCGCAGCACGGTCCGCGCGGAGCCCTGCACGAGTCGATCGACAGGTCCCTTCGCATTCTCAGGACCCGGCACTGGTCATTCAACATCGGTTGCACCCTGTTCCTCCTGATCCTCGCGGTCCTGGCCCTGGCCCCCTGGATTACACCCTATGACCCGAATGCACAGGAGTTGGTCAAAAGGCTGTCTCCCGCGAGCAGCGAGCACTGGCTGGGCACAGATCAACTCGGGCGGGATACATTCAGCCGCCTGCTGTTTGGCGGCCGGTTCTCGGTAACGGTTGCCGCCATCATTATCGCGATCTCCGTTGTCGTCGGAACGATCCTCGGGGTCATTTCAGCGCGTGCCGGCGGCATCGTTGACGAAGTGACAATGCGGACGGTCGATCTCCTGATAGCCTTCCCGGACGTCCTGGTCGCCCTGTTCCTGATCGCAATCGTCGGGCCCGGACACGTGGCGCTGATCTCGGCGTTGACCCTGGTCGCATGGACGCCGTTTGCCCGCATGGCGCGCAGCCTGACTCTCGAAATCAACTCCAGGGATTACATCACCGCGGCCGAAGTCCTGGGCTGCACCCGCTCGTTCATCATCTTTCGCCACGTCATTCCGAACGCTTATCGTCCGATAGCTGCCATCACGTTTCTCAGGTTCGGCCACAAGCTGATAACCGTCGGTGCCCTGTCTTTCCTTGGCCTCGGCGTACAACCGCCGAATTCTGATTGGGGCGCGATGCTCGCGGATGCGCTGCGGTTCGTCGAACGGGCACCGATGCTCGCGTTTGCGCCGGGATTTGCGATCTTCATAACCGCGCTCTCCGTCACCCTGATCGGGCAAGGTCTCGAAATCGAGGCGAAACCCCGAAGCACCGGGGAGGATGCACAGGGGGATGCAAGGCCTCAGGGTCCGGCCAGGGAGGTCGCGAAGCCATGACGTATGCCGGGCGGGAACCCGGGCGTGGTGGCCACCGGGTACCGGGGCAGGATCAGCCCCCGAGCCATCGTGCAGGCGCGGCGACGTCGGGCGGGTTGCTGCAGGTCGAGGGGTTGTCGATCGGTCAACCGCCTGAACAGGGCGGCAGGCTGGTCGTCGAATCCCTCGACCTGGCCATCGCTCCCGGCGAGGTCCTGGCCTTGGTCGGGGAATCGGGATCCGGCAAGACCATGACCGCGTTGTCGCTCCTGCGGCTGCTCCCGGACGTGTTCGAAATTTGCGCAGGCTCCATCAAGTTTGACGGCGGAGAAATCTGCGAAATGGCGGAAACGCAGCTCAACGAAGTCCGGGGCGGAAAGATCGGCATGATTTTCCAGCAGCCCCAGGCGATGCTCGACCCGACCGCCACGGTGGGTTCCCAGGTCGCCGAGTCACTGAGATTGCATCGGAGGTTGAACCAGAGGGATGCACGTTCGCGCGCGGTCGAACTCCTGAGGGAAGTCGGCATCCCGGAACCGGAGGAGCGGGCCCGGAACTATGCCCACCAGATGTCAGGCGGCATGGCGCAGCGGATCATGATTGCGGCAGCGTTGAGCGCGGATCCGAAACTCCTGATTGCTGACGAGCCAACGACCGCGCTGGATGTGACCGTGCAGGCCCAGATTCTCGCCCTCCTGGACCGCGAGCGCAGGGACCGGCAACTGGCGATTCTCCTCATCACCCACGACTTGACGATCGTTTCGTCATTGGCGGACCGCGTTGCCGTCATGTACGCGGGCCGCATCGTCGAGGAAGGACCGGCCGATTCAATTCTCGACGAGCCGCGCCATCCCTACACGCAGGCACTGTTGCGGTGTTCGATCCTGGAAGCGATCGACGACCAGCTGTTGTATTCGATACCCTCGGTAACAGAGACAGGTGACGATATAATCCGGGGCTGCCGGTTCCGCCGGCGCTGCACGACCGCAGACGAGCACGGCATCTTCGAGTTGTGCGAACAGGACGAACCGCGCCTTTCGCACTACGACGAGACGTGTTCGGCCCGGTGCTGGGCCGTTTCTTGCCCGGAGAACGGGCGGGCGGGTTCCGGAGGCCCGCCGCCGGACAGGATGGACGTGCCGTCGTGATCGCGCCCGAAAACGCGCAAGCCGGTCCGACGGAACCGGCGCCCCCGGTCTTCGCCTTGGAAGACGTCGTCAAGCACTTTCCCGTGCGCGCGATCGGCCAGCGACGACGTGGTCTTGTCCGTGCCGTGGACGGCGTGACGCTTTCGATTCACAAGAACGAAGTACTTGGCCTGGTTGGCGAATCGGGGTGCGGCAAGAGCACCCTCGCACGCCTCATGTTGAAACTCATGCCGCTCGATCATGGCAGGGTCCTGGTTGGCGGTCGGGACATTTCCGCGGTTACCGGCGAGGAGATGAGGCGCCTGCGCCGATCCATGCAGCTGATTTTCCAGGATTCGCTTTCAGCCCTCGACCCGCGGATGCGGGTCGGGATGAGCCTCGAGGCTCCGCTCGCGCAGCACGGGATCGGGACGCACGGGGAGCGCCGCATGCGCGTACTTCGAATGCTCTCGGAGGTTGGCCTCGACGAGACATTCTACGAACGAATGCCGGCCCAGTGTTCGGGAGGACAACTGCAGCGTGCTGCGATCGCCCGGGCGCTCCTCCTCGAGCCGAGTTTCCTGATTTGCGACGAACCGACGTCATCACTCGATTCTTCGGTTCGTGCGCAGGTTCTCAACCTTCTGATCAAGCTCAAGAACCGCTTCGGCCTGACGGTTCTGATGATTTCGCACGACCTCCGGGTCATCAAGTACTTCTGCGACCGGGTTGCGGTCATGTACCTCGGGCAGGTCGTCGAGATCGCGGATCGCGATACGATTTTTTCCAGACCGTCCCATCCGTACACGCGCGCCCTGATCGCAGCGTCGTGGCTCGAAGACCTTGAGCTTGCAACCAGCGCCGATGCCTTCCGGGGAGAACCGCCGAGTCCCGTGGATCCCCCGAGCGGCTGCCGTTTCCATCCAAGGTGTCCCATGGCCGAGGCACGATGTGCCCGCGAGGTTCCGGAGTTGAAACCGGCGGGGCGAGAACAACTGTCGCGATGCCACTTCCGGGACCGTTTGGCTCCATTGGCCACGCCAGCTGGGGTGGGAACGGAATGATGGTCCCGTACAGGTGCCCGCGGGCCCCGGATCCGGAAACCGATGGTCCATCGAAACGGCCACGTGCTCCTCGCCGGACGAACCGGTCAATCGGCGGGCGGCCGTTCCAGGGGAGGTCGGACGTCTTCGACCGTCCCACCTTACGGAATGTCTGGATTCCGGTTAGCGAAACCCGTGAAACATGGAAAACATAGCTGAAATTGCCGGCCGAGCCGATCATGGCGCCAGCGGGGTCAACCGCAGGGCATCGATGCCCGTGAAGGGCATGACATGCGCATCGTGCGTTGCCCGTGTGGAAAGGGTCCTTGCCCAATTGCCCGGGGTCGCGGAGGCGACGGTCAACCTTGCCGCGGAGCGGGCGGACGTCGTGTTCGACGCGGACACCGTGTCACTAGGCGAGATCGCAACGGCAATCGACCGGGCCGGCTTCCGGGTTCCGTCCGAGACCAGGGACCTGGTCATCAAGGGCATGACGTGCGCTTCCTGCGTCTCGCGCGTCGAGGACGTTCTGGGGCGGGTTCCCGGGGTGGTCTCTGCCCAGGTCAACCTGGCGACGGAGCGGGCGCGGGTTGACCTGCGTGCCGGCAGTGCAGGCGTCAAGGACCTGATCTCGGCGGTTGAACGGGCCGGTTTCGCCGCCAGCGTAGCGGCCGGCGGCTCGCCATTCGAGGATAGCGAGCAGGCGGAACGCGATGCCGAACTGGCGGGCCTGCGGCGCGACTTCGTCGTCGCGGCGGCATTCACTTTACCTCTCGTTCTGGTGGCCATGTCGCGCATGTTTGACCCGTTCCATGCAAACATGCTGAACGTGTTGGCGGAACGTGGCTGGATCGCAGTTGAACTGCTGCTGGCGAGCCCAATCATGTTTTACGCGGGACTGCGGTTCTACCGGGACGGCCTTGGCGAGTTCCGCCACCTCAATCCCGGCATGAACTCCCTGGTCATGCTGGGTGCGAACGCCGCGTACCTGTATTCGCTGGTCGTCCTGGTGGCTCCCGGCGTTTTTCCCGCTGGCACGGCAAATGCATATTTCGAGGCGGCCGGCGTGATCATCACTTTGGTTCTGCTCGGGCGTTACCTGGAAGGAATTGCCAGGGGACGCACCTCGAAAGCGATCAGGAACCTGATTCAGCTTCAGCCCAAGACGGCACGGGTGACGCGTGACGGCGCCGAGATCGAGATTCCGGTCGACGCCGTGCTTTCCGGCGACACTGTCAAGGTGCGCCCCGGCGAACGGATTCCGGTCGACGGGCGCGTCACCGAGGGCGGCAGTTACGTGGACGAATCCATGATTACGGGTGAATCGGTTCCGGTTCACAAGCAAGCCGGCCACGAAGTGGTCGGCGGCACCGTCAACAAGGCCGGATCGTTTTCGTTTTCCGCCACGCGCGTCGGCGCCGACACGGTTCTTGCCCAGATCGTCCGCATGGTCGAGCAGGCACAGGCCACCAAGCCGCCTGTCCAGAGGCTGGCCGACAGGATTGCCCTGGTTTTCGTGCCGGTCGTCATGGTCATCGCTGTCGTCACCTTCGCCACCTGGATCACCGTCGGCGGCGACCTGGCGCTCAATTTCGCGTTCGTGACCGCGGTTTCGGTCCTGCTCATCGCCTGCCCCTGCGCCATGGGCCTGGCGACGCCAACCGCGATTATCGTGGCGACCGGTCGCGGCGCCCAACTGGGCATACTGTTCCGGCGGGCGACGGCACTGGAGATCCTGGCAAAGGTCGACACGGTCATTCTCGACAAGACCGGCACGTTGACGAAGGGCCAGCCCGAAATGACCGATTTCAATGCCGTATCCGGGGGCGCGTCCGCGGTGAACGTCGATGATGTCCTGCGCCTGGTCGCCTCCGCCGAAGACAGAAGCGAGCATCCCGCCGCCATGGCCATCGTCAGGGCTGCCAAGGCACGCGGGATTGAACTGCTTCCAGCCGAAGGCTTCCTGGGCGAACCGGGCATGGGCATCGAGGCCCGGGTCGGGGGGCACCTCGTGCACGCCGGAAACAGGCGCTACATGGTGCGCCTCGGTATCGATGTTCCGGAGGCGGAAAGGGCCATGTCCGAAAGCCTGGCGGCCGGCGCCCGGACACCGGTTTTTGCGGCAGTGAACAATCGCCTCGTGGCGGTCATCGGGATCGCCGATCCGGTGAAGGACGGGTGCACGAACACGCTGAAGATACTGAAGGAACACGGTATCGAAGTGGCGATGATGACAGGAGATACCCGGCGAACTGCCGAGTCGATTGCAGGCGAACTGGGGATCGAGACTCTCTTTGCGGAAGTCCTGCCGAATGACAAGGCGGGGGAGATCCTGCGGCTTCAGGGCGAAGGAAGGCGGGTGGCCTTCGTCGGAGATGGCATCAACGATGCGCCTGCGCTGGCCCAGGCCGATGTCGGCATCGCCATTGGCACCGGCACCGACATCGCGATCGAGGCCGGTGACGTCGTGCTCATGTCCGGCGACCTGCGGGGTATTGTCAACGCGTTCGCGCTCTCCCGGCGAACGATGCGTACCATCGTGCACAACTTCATTTGGGCCTACGGCTATAACGTCACCCTGATTCCATTGGCGGCGGGGACGCTCTACCCGGCGTTCGGCGTCCTGCTGAACCCCATGCTGGCGGCCGGGGCGATGAGCCTTTCCAGCCTGTTCGTGGTTGGCAACTCGCTTCGGCTTCACTACCACGCGAAGTGAATACGACGGTCATCGGGGCCCGGGTGGCCGGCAGATGCCTCCAGGCTGCCCAAGTTCACATGTATCCGCCACGCGGCGTTTGACGGAAACCGGTCCGGCAAGGGGAGAGGAAATTGAGCACCGCATACAAGGTATTGGGCATGACCTGCGAGGGTGCGCGCCTGTGCGAGGTCCCTGGAAAACGCCATGAAATCTGCGGCACCGGACGCCCACATAAGGGTAGATCTGGCGGGGAATCGTTTCACGATCACGGGATTTGACGACCTCGACGTCATTGCTGAAGCCGTTGGGGATGCCGGGTTCGAGTTCGGCGGCAAGGAATAGACAAACAGGCGCCGTGACGGTGATCTGACCGTACCGGGGCTGCGCGCCTCCGTCACTACGCGCAGAGACCCGGTTGTATGGCTGCGCCCGAACCCAGCTTCGTCGGCGCTCGAAGATTCGTGCCTGGCGCGTGTCGGGCATGACTGTTTACGGAATTCGATCCGCTCTTCCGGGCTCATGACATCGCGGCTGGACCCAACGTTGGACTAGATAAGGAAGACGTGCCGCAACAAACTTGGGCAGGGTGCCATTAGTCTCGCATGCCGTCAGAGAACCAGAAGCCCATTGATGCCGTCTGGCGTCCCGTGCGCGATCTTCCGGGTGAGTGCAGGAGTTGGATCTGGCTGTCCCGTGCGCGATCTTCCGGGTGAGTGCACACTTCGACGGTGCCGAGTTTTGCCCGGGAAGCCTCACACCGCTGGGCGAACATGGCGACGCCAGCTCGAGCGACCCGGACATCGATCATTCTCTCATGGATGTGTGGCTGAAGGAACAGAAACGGGCCTTCGCGATCGAGACCGGCCAGATAGAGGCACCTGTACAGGCTCGGTGCCGGAAGGGATCACCGAAAACCTGATCACGGTATCAGGGTTCGAGAGTGTCCTTGGCGCTCATTCCTTTACCGATATCGATGATGCTACGCTCCAAAGGCCTGCTGACAGACCAGGAATCCGCCCTGCTGAAATGGTGTTCGCGGCGGTGAAAAGCGAAAGGCCGCTATCCAGTCATATCATCAAGGAATGGCATGCATTGATGACCCGGCACCAGGAAACGGCGGTCGGGATCGATCCTTTTGGAAAACGGATTCAAATCCCGCTGCGACGCGGAGAATACAAGATCCGACCGAACAATTCCCGGCGTCCGGACGGTGTGGTCCATGAATACTGCCCGCCGGAACAGGTCCAGAGCGAAATGGACCGTTTCCTGGAATTCCATCACGGTCACGAGGACCTGAGCCTGGCCCCGGAGGTTGAGGCAGCCTGGCTGCATCACGAGTTCGTCCGGTTCCACCCGTTCCAGGATGGAAACGGAAGGGTCTCACGATTGCTGATGGCTTATCCCTACATCAAGGCCGGGGAGTTTCCACCGATCATCCATGCAGACAACAAGCCGGCCTACCTGGACGCATTGCACTTGGCCGACAGGGGAAACTTTCGATCGTTCGTTGACTATCTCGGTGGCCTCGCAGCAGTGCGGTGTGACGCCGCCGCGCTTCGGGCTGAACGAATCCTCACTGGCGACCAGGTCACGCTGCACGCAAACTGTGGCGCCGCGAACAACGGAATCAATTATCCACCCGAGCCATCACCTGAAGAATAGCCGGTACCGCAACAGGAGCAAAAAATCGTAGCCGAGCACACTTGGAACAATTCGGAAGTACCGTTCGCCTTGCCCGATCCGTCAATACCGCCCCGGCCCAGGTAACGACTGGCCGCGTGATCATCCTAGTGGGCCCGCACGGTCGCCGTGCTGCCGGCGTGCACAATGAGATGCCGCAACGACTTTGATGGGGCATCCCGCCAGGGCAGACCGTGCACCTTGCGCCATGCATTCCGGCCACGATGTAGCCAGTCCGACCGGATCTGAAACCTGCATTGATGTGGTGGACTCGAGTCGGTTAATTTGCAGAAGGCGCAGTCGTCGGTTTGATGAAGTCGATCACCGGCCCGGGTTTCTTGCCCTGCAAACATACGCGAGGACGATTGGAGCGGCGGGAATCCCGGATCACGGCGGCATGTCGGAACGAATGCGTTCTGCGAAAAGGAGGAATCGATGTCCCAACATGGCTATGCTTCGGGTCGGCTGGACCTGCCGTTTGTCGGGATATCGACATTCGGAAAATTTCCGCATGTGTCGGACTGGGACGCGATTGACGCGGATGTTGCCGTCCTTGGCGCGCCTTTCGATTTCGGGACCCAGTGGCGTTCCGGTGCCCGTTTTGGCCCGAGGGCGATTCGGGAAGCCTCAACGCTGTTTTCGTTCGGTCACGCCGGTGCCTACGATCATGAAGACGGTGCAACCTACCTAGATGGCGTTCGAATAATTGATGCCGGTGATGCAGACATCGTTCACACCGATACCGAACGAAGCCACGCCAACATTGAATCTGCTGTCCGTGCCATTCTTGCCTCAGGTGCAATGCCCGTGGTGCTGGGCGGCGATCATTCGATCAACATTCCGTGCGTGCGGGCCTTTTCGAACCGCGGACCGATGTACATCGTCCAGATCGACGCTCATCTCGATTTCGTGGACGTTCGCCACGGAGTTCGCCACGGTCACGGCAACCCGATGCGCCGGGCAGCGGAACAGGTTCACGTTGCAGGAATTTCGCAGATCGGCATCCGAAATGTCTCGTCGACTGCCAGGGAAGGCTACGAGGCGGCAATGTCCATGGGCTGCGACATCATTTCGGTCAGGCAGGCGCGTGCGCTCGGAACGGGCGGGCTGCTCGAACGGATACCCGCAAGGGCGCGATACTACGTGACGATTGACATCGACGGCTTCGATCCGTCAATTGCGCCGGGCACCGGAACTCCGAGCCACGGTGGTTTCCTGTACTACGAGATTCTGGAATTCCTCGACGGGTTGACGCAGCGCGGGCAGGTGGTTGGATGCGATCTGGTCGAAGTCGCGCCGGACTACGATCGCACGGGGACAACGGCGATCCTTGCGGCCCAGATTCTCCTAAATTTCATCGGAAGAATCCTTCACCGGCGCAGGTGACGGCCGAGCGACCCGCGGTTCGAAAACAATGGAATTATACTGATTACTTGACATTCATGCTGCCAGTTTCCGATCGATTTCACAGGTCATGGCGGTTGCCGACACCTGATCGTGACCTTGGATGATTCCTTGACAAAACAGTCAGATAATGTATTGATCGCGTGACGGGAAGTCAGCCTTTCCCGTCACCAGACGAACCTTGTGCCGAAGGCCAGACCGCGTGAGCGAAACTTCCACATACCGCAACATCATCTACCGGCTTCTGCCAGGCTCCAGGGCGAACGCACGGCCCGAATTCCTGAAATCCCCCACCAGTTCCTTCTTCTTGGTGTCCACGGAGATCACCGGCTGTCCGGCTTCAGCGAACGCCGCGACCTGATCGTTGATGTGGTGGAACTGCGCATTCCGGTTCGGATGGTCCGTGCCCTCCCGGGCCTTCACATTCCCCTGGAGCGTGTAGCCCTGCCGCTTCAGCAGCCGGCCCACAAGGGTGTGGGACACGGAGAAGCCCTGATCGGAAAGCGCAGTAGCGAGATGGCGCAGGCTCTTCGACACCCACCGCAGAGGACGCTCGGGATCTCCGCACACCGCCGGCTCCACAAGCGCATCAAGCGCCTCCTCAAGGCCGTCCTGGATCTCGACCGCAGGCTTGCGGCCTCCGCCGGGACGCCGAACACGGCCCGAGGGCTCCGGTTCCGTTCGTTTTTCTCCCGAGGGCTCCGGTTCCTCCCCGAGTTCCGCAAGACCACGGTAGATGGTCGAACGTGCAACACCCGTCGCTGCCGAGACCAGTGTCACGCCGCCATGGCCAAGGGGCAGGGTTTCGGACGCAACAAACAATCGGAGGCTCTTCTCATCCAGATGTGGCGACAGGGCCTCGAACCGGCGCCGGATGTTCTCGATCGTATCCATGCCGGGAGTGAATCACATTTCGATTCCAGGGGGAATCCCTAGGCGACAAAACGATTCGCCTGTTTCGCAACGAGCCCTAAGCAAATATCGGCGGTTGGGAAACGTCTTTTCGGCAGTTCGGGACGCGGAATCCGGCGTGTCCATTGTGGTTGCCGGATCATCCGAGTAAATCGCGCTCAATCCGCGTTATACGTTTACGCGGAAATGCTTTGAAAGGGCCGGGCCTCCATCTTGACCAGGTCCCGCGCGGGATCGCGGAAACGCTCAAATTCCTGCCACCGGGTGGTCCAGTCGGTCCCGATCAGCAGCACGGCTGACTACCGATCGACAACCACGAAATAGACGCGATGAACAGGTCCGCAGTCGATCCGAATTTTCGAAACCACCTCGCTTCCCGGGCGCAATGCAGAACGCTCTAGTTTTTGGATAACGCGTCGCTGAGGGCAAAATATGACGCCTTGGGGGTGCGTTTCAGGGTATCGAAGTCGACATGCACGATACCGAAGCGCTTGCCGTACCCGAGAGACCATTCGAAGTTGTCGAGCAAGGACCAAACAATATATGCGCGGACGTTTATGCCCTCGGCGACCGCCGTCAGTACTTGCCCGATGTGTGCGTCAAGAAACGTGCACCTGTCTAGGTCAGTGATCTGGCCGTCCGGGCGAACGGCATCCGGTGCGGCCATGCCGCTTTCCGTCACGTGGATCGGCAGGCCTTGAGCGTATTCCGAGTGCACCCGGCGCAGAAATCGAAGGAGGCCTTCGGGATAGATTTCCCAGTCCATTTCCGTCTTCGCGAGCGGTCCCGGGATCTCCCGGTAACCGGGAAAGCGGTCCGCCTCCGCGCCCGCTTGCGGGGCGATCAGCTTGCGCGTGTAGTAATTGATTCCGATCCAGTCGACGGGCGCCGCGATGATGTCCATGTCCCGTTCCCAGCCAACCGGCAGATGCGGCAGCAAGCCCTCCAATGCCCGTCCCGGGTAACCCTGTCCCCGCATGGCTCCGAGGAACCACCGGTTGTAGATCTCGTCGTAGAGCATCGCCTTTTCGATCGATTCCGGTCGGGTGTCGGCAGGTTCCGCGTACTCGAAGTTGACGACCGCGCCAAGGTTGGACACGTCGAGCGACCGCATGGCTTCGACCGCCAGGCCATGGCCGAGAAGGACGTGATGCATGGCCCTCGCAGCAGCCCTGATGTCTCTCATCCCGGGTGCGTGAAGTCCGTCGAAATGCGAGAGCCAGGCCACGCACCACGGCTCGTTGATCGGGGCTGCAGACGTGATCCGGTCGCCAATACGTTTCGCTATCGTTTCCGCGAAACCGGCGAACGCATGCGGGGTATTCCGATTGGTCCAACCGCCCTCGTCGGCAAGGGGCGACGGAAGTTCCCAATGGTACAGCGTAACCCACGGTTCCATTCCGCGGGACAACACCTGGTCCACCAGCCGGTCATAGAAGTCCAGGCCCTCGTCATTGACCGTACCGCGCCCGTCGGGAATGACCCTGGCCCAGGACGTGGAAAACCGCCAGACGTCAAAACCGGCTGCCGCCGCGAGGTCCAAATCCTCGGCGTACCTGTGATAGTGGTCGCAGGCCACCCGGCCGTCATGGCAGTGAGCAACGTTTCCGGGCGTGGCGGCGAAGCTGTCCCAGTGGGTCGAGCCGGCGTTTCCAGAGCCGTGCCCCTCGATCTGGTAACTCGAACCGGCGACCCCGAATCGGAACCCTGCTGGGAAATCGTTGCGGCAAAAGTTCATCGGGAGTTCCTCGCTGACCGATTCCCATCGATGTGACGACTGATGATCGTCCAGACTCCCGGTTCAGTGATCATGACGGGCGGGTTCTCTCAATTGACAATTCGACAGGTGTCGGCATGATGTTGAGCCTGTGTGCCTTTATTTGGCAGGGAAGGACGTTTCAATGGCCAGTTCTGAAACCACCGAAGGCGTGGTCGGTGGGCGGCTGGACGCTGAAGACTACGCACGAAATTTCGCCGACCTGCATTCTGCCATGGATGCTCACGAGGCGAGGGTCGCTGCGGACCGCTGTTACTTTTGCCACGACGCCCCTTGTGTAACCGCCTGTCCGACCACCATCGACATCCCGTTGTTTATTCGCCAGATTTCGACAGGCATGCCGAAAGCGGCCGCTCGAACGATCCTCGATCAGAACATTCTTGGAGGCATGTGCGCGCGCGCATGCCCGACGGAAGTTCTTTGCGAGGAAGCCTGCGTTCGCGAAATTGCGGAAGGTGCACCGGTAGAGATCGGCCGGCTGCAGCGGTTTGCGACGGATTTCCTGATTTCCGCTGATGAGCATCCATATCACCGTTCTGCCGAGACCGGTTTTCGGGTTGCCGTTGCCGGCGCCGGTCCCGCGGGCCTTTCCTGCGCACACCGGTTGTCAATGAAGGGTCACCAGGTCACGGTCTTCGAACCCAAGGTCAAGCCGGGCGGACTCAATGAATACGGAATCGCGGCCTACAAGACGGTCGATCAGTTCGCGCAGCGGGAAGTCGATTGGCTGTTGTCGATCGGAGGGATCGAGATTTTGCCGGGTCGGCTTGGCGACGATATCAGCATCCCCGGCCTTCGCGATTCCCATGATGCGGTATTTCTCGGTATCGGCCTGGCAGGTGTCAACGCGCTCTTGACCGAGGAAAGCGGGGACGCCGCGGCCGTCGACAACGTCGAGGACGCCATCGCCTTTATCGCCAGGCTGCGCCAGGAAACCGACTTCAGCCTGTTGCCGGTCGGTCGCGACGTCGTGGTGATCGGGGGCGGCATGACGGCGATCGACGCCGCGATTCAGTCGAAGCTCCTCGGTGCCGAAACGGTGACATTGGTCTATCGCCGCGGCCGTGAGCAGATGAGTGCTTCGGGTTTCGAACAGGAACTGGCACTGAAACGGGGCGTGCACATCCGCGCCAACGCCAGGCCCGTACGGCTGATTTCGGAAAACGGTACGCTCAGGGAAGTGGAATTCGTCCGGACCCGGACCCGGGACGGACAGATCGAGGATACCGGGAACCGCTTCCGGCTCAGGGCGGACCAGCTTTTTCGTGCAATTGGCCAGAAACTGGAAGTTGACGCGGACCGGGTCGAGATCAATCGGGGCAAGATCCGCGTCGACGGGAATGGCAGGACCAGCCTCGAGGGTGTCTGGGCCGGAGGTGACTGCGCAAGCGGTGGTGATGATCTGACCGTAACGGCCGTTGCGGAAGGTCGGGATGCCGCCGAGGACATCCACCTGTTCCTTACGGTAACTGACACGTCGGAAGCCGTCGGGGCAGGCAAACGGCCGGGATGACGAAACGTCCCTGGCGCCAGGGTCGAGGAAGGAAAGGAATAGGGTATGGCCGATCTCGCTACGGATTTTGCCGGTATCCGGTCGCCGAACCCGTTCTGGGTAGCTTCGGCGCCGCCGACCGACAAGGAATACAACGTCAGGAGGGCTCTCGACCTGGGATGGGGCGGGGTTGTCTGGAAGACGCTCGGCCTCGATCCGCACATCGTCAACGTCAACGGTCCCCGCTACGGGGTGGTCAGGGGTGCCGATGGGCAAGTCATCGGAATGAACAACATCGAGTTGATCACCGACCGGCCACTCGACGTCAACTTGCGCGAAATCAAGACGATCAAGCAGGACTATCCGGACCGTGCGATCGTTGTTTCGCTGATGGTCCCCTGTGAAGAGGATGCGTGGAAGTTCATTCTCGGGAAGGTGGAAGAAACCGGCGCGGACGGAGTCGAACTCAATTTCGGCTGTCCGCACGGAATGAGCGAACGCGGCATGGGCTCGGCGGTTGGCCAGGTTCCCGAGTACATCGAAATGGTGACCCGCTGGTGCAAGGCGATGACGAGGATGCCGGTCATCGTCAAGCTGACTCCCAATGTAACCGATGTCAGGTATCCGGCGCGGGCCGCCCTTAAGGGTGGCGCAGACGCCGTCAGCCTGATCAACACGCTCAACTCGATCACGAGTGTCGATCTTGATGACTTCTGTCCGGAACCCGCGATAGATGGCAAGGGGACTCACGGAGGGTATTGCGGCCCGGCCGTGCGGCCGATCGCGCTTCACATGGTTGCCGAGATCGCCCGCGACCCGGAAACACGGGACTTGCCGATCTCCGGAATCGGAGGCATCGGCACATGGCGGGATGCGGCCGAGTTCATCGCGCTCGGAGCCGGAACCGTTCAGGTCTGCACCGCCGCCATGACCTTCGGATTCCGCATCATTCACGAAATGGTCTCGGGCCTTGAGCACTGGATGGATTCGCAGGGACATGAAACGTTGTCCTCGATTCAGGGCAGGGCAGTTCCCAACGTGACCGACTGGCAGTATCTCAACCTGAATTTCGTCACCAAGGCACAGATCGACCAGCGTCTTTGCATCAAGTGCGGTCGGTGCTTTGCTGTCTGCGAGGACACGTCGCACCAGGCGATTGCCATCGGCGCCGACCGGACGTTCGAAGTCATCGACGAAGAGTGCGTGGCATGTAATCTCTGCATCAATGTCTGTCCGGTGGACAACTGCATCACAATGAAAACCCTGCCTGCCGGAAGCATCGATACACGCACCGGCCAGGTCGTCGAACCGGACTACGCGAACTGGACAGTTCATCCCAACAACCCGGCCGCCGAAGCATTGGCGGATTGACTCGAGGAATAGTCAGTGGCGGCGGCATCGCACGGCATGGAAGAACAATGACAATCACACGCGAGAACCTGCGGCTGAACGGTGGCCGCCTTTGGGACAGCATCATGGAGATGGCGACGATCGGTCCCGGCATCGCGGGGGGCAACAACCGCCAGACGCTGACGGATGCAGATGGCGAGGGAAGGATGCTCTTCCTGGATTGGTGTCACGAAGCGGGGCTGAGCGTTGGTGTCGACCGGATGGGAACGATGTTTGCCCGTCGCGAGGGCGAGGACCCGAGCCTGTTGCCGGTTTGTGCGGGGAGTCATCTCGATACCCAGCCGACGGGTGGAAAGTATGACGGTGTGCTGGGCGTACTGGGTGCTCTCGAAATCATCAGGACACTGAACGATCTCGGAATTCGGACGCGACGGCCGATCGAAATCATCAACTGGACCAACGAGGAAGGCACCCGTTTCGCGCCGCCCATGTTGGCGTCGGGGGTCTTTGCGGGCGTACACGAACTTGACTGGGCCTATGACCGCAAGGATGCGGATGGCAAGAGTTTCGGCGACGAGTTGAAACGAATCGGCTGGGTTGGCGACGAAGAGGTCGGCGCCCGGAAGATGCACGCCTTTTTCGAGCTCCACATCGAACAGGGACCGATCCTGGAAGTGGAACAGGCGGATGTCGGGGTCGTCACCCACGGACAGGGCCTGTCGTGGACCGAGGTGACCGTGACCGGCAAGGAAAGCCATACCGGAAGTACGCCGATGCCGATGCGCCGAAACGCCGGGCTCGGCATGGCGCGTATCGTCGATCTCGTCGACCGGATTGCCTGGTCGCACGAACCGCATGCAGTTGGTGCAGCGGGGCACGTCGACGTCTATCCGAACAGCCGCAACGTGATTCCGGGTCGCGTCGTCTTCACCGTGGATTTCCGTTCACCTGACCTGGCGGCCATTGAAGACATGGAATGCCGGCTTCGCGAGGGAGGCCTGGAGATCGCCGCCGAACTCGGCCTGGAGATCGGTTTCGAGAAGGTCGGTGGCTTCGACCCGGTTTCCTTCGATGAGAATTGTGTTGCAGCCGTGCGATCAGCCGCCGAACGCCTCGGATTTTCTCACCGGAACCTGATATCGGGTGCAGGACACGATGCCTGCTGGATCAACCGGGTCGCACCGACAGCGATGGTCATGTGTCCCTGCGTCGACGGCCTGTCGCACAACGAGGCGGAAGAGATCTCCCCGGAATGGGCCGAAGCTGGCGCCAACGTCCTGATGCACGCGGTCCTCGATACCGCCGAAGTGGTTTCATGATTCGTCGCCGCGATGGTTCAGGCCGACTTGCCGGACGGCGCCACGGCATTTGGCATGGGAAACCGGGGACACGGCCCTGTACCAGGGTCCGGGGCGTCGTGAATGTCCGCGTATTCGCGCAACAGCGCCTTCCGGCGTCACCTGGAATTGTAGGAGGGAAAGCATGAGCAAGGTCGTCAAGGGCGGTACGGTTGTCACCGCGGATCGGACCTGGAAGGCCGATGTCCTGATCGAGGGCGAACGTATTGCCCGGGTCGGCGAAGGATTATCGGGCGATGAAGTGATCGATGCTGAAGGCGCCTATGTCATCCCGGGCGGTATCGACCCGCATACGCATCTCGAAATGCCTTTCATGGGAACGACGGCAGCCGAAACCTTCGAGTCCGGCACCTGGGCGGCGGCGGTTGGCGGTACCACGATGCTCGTCGACTTCTGCCTGCCGGGCGAAGACGGTTCGATCAGGAACGCCATCAACGAGTGGCACCGAAAATCGGCGCCGCAGATCTGCAGTGACATCGGGTACCACATGGCGGTTACCGGCTGGGACGAGACCGTCTTCAATGAAATGAAGGATGCCGTCGACATGGGGGTCAATTCCTTCAAGCATTTCATGGCCTACAAGGGCGCGCTGATGGTCGAGGACGACGAGATGTTCGCCTCCTTTCAGCGTTGTGCGGAACTCGGCGCCCTGCCCATGGTGCATGCGGAAAACGGCGACATCGTGGCCGAACTCCAACAGAAATACATCGCCGAAGGAATCACCGGACCCGAAGGCCACGCCTATTCGCGACCGCCGGAGGTCGAGGGCGAAGCGGCTAACCGTGCGATCATGATCGCGGATGCCGCCAATGTCCCGCTCTATATCGTCCATGTATCGTGCGAGCAGGCCCATGAAGCGATACGGCGTGCAAGGCAAAAGGGCATGCGGGTCTACGGTGAGCCGTTGATTCAATTCCTGACCCTCGACGAGTCGGAATATTTCAACCGGAGTTGGGAACATGCCGCGAGACGGGTCATGTCCCCGCCGTTCCGGAACAAGGAACACCAGGCAGGCCTGTGGGCTGGTCTCCAGGCCGGGTCATTGCAGGTGGTCGCCACGGATCACGCGGCCTTCACCACCGAACAGAAGCGCATGGGCATCGACAATTTCATGACCATCCCCAACGGCACGGGCGGTCTCGAGGAAAGGCTTGCGGTCCTCTGGACGGAAGGAGTTGAAACCGGCCGGTTGACCATGAACGAATTCGTCGCCGTGACCTCGACCAATATCGCCCGGATCCTCAACATCTACCCGAAAAAGGGCGCGATCACGGAGGGTGCCGATGCCGACATCACGGTGTGGGATCCGTCGATCCACAAGAGGATCTCCGCAAGCACCCAAAAGTCGGTTCTCGACTACAACGTGTTCGAAGGATGGGAGGTGAAGGCACAGGCCCGCTACACCATCAGTCGCGGGGACGTCATTTGGGCCTGGGGACAGAATTCCCAGCCACGGCCCGGCCGCGGCCGGTTTGTCCCACGCCCGCCGTTTCCTTCGGCTCACCGCGCGTTGTCGAAATGGAAGGCGCTCAACAGTCCCAGAAAGGTCGATCGAGACCCGCTCAATATTCCTGCCGGCATATAGGCCGATGTTCGATCGTGATCGTCTGACCGGGCATGGTATGGTCGCGGCCTTGCAGCGCGGTTGTGTTCCGCCTGGCCGGCATGATCCCTGGATTCGTGCAGGGAAGGACAGCGGCTGATGAAGGCTCCTGCGATAGACGCGCATTCGGTCAACCTGACATTCCAGACATCGGATGGGCCAGTCGACGCATTGAAGGACGTGACCCTGTCGATCGGCACGGGCGAGTTCGTGTCCTTCATCGGACCGTCCGGTTGCGGGAAAACGACGCTTCTTCGCGTCATCGCCGACCTGGAACAACCGACTGGCGGAGAGATCAGGGTCAACGGGATGACGCCCGAAGCCGCGCGGAAGGCCCGGGCCTACGGCTACGTCTTTCAGGCAGCAGGTCTCTATCCCTGGAGGACCATCGAAAAGAACGTCATGCTGCCGCTCGAAATCATGGGTTACGACCGGGCAGAACGCGCCAGCCGTGCCCATGAAGCACTGCGGCTGGTGGACCTTGGGGGCTTCGAGCGAAAATACCCGTGGCAGCTTTCGGGTGGCATGCAGCAGCGCGCGTCGATCGCCAGGGCCCTGGCCTTTGACGCCGATATCCTGCTGATGGACGAGCCTTTCGGCGCACTCGACGAAATCGTGCGGGACCGGCTGAACGAGGAACTGCTCGATCTCTGGGCGCGCACGGGAAAAACCATTGCCTTCGTCACCCATTCG
>OZ219910.1:0-54436 GCA_964291635.2 Paracoccaceae bacterium
ATGAACTTAGCTTTTTCCCATTTTCCCGCATGAGTTGAAGCGTTTGCCTCCGGAATCTGCCGCGCGACTGCCATCATCAGCGAGATCGCATGTTCGGCTGTCGTGATGGAGTTGCCGAACGGCGTGTTCATGACAATGATGCCCCGCCGGGTCGCTGCGTTGACATCTATGTTGTCGACGCCGATTCCTGCGCGTCCGATGACTTTCAGGCGATGGGCAGACAACAGCAGTTGTTCCGAAACCTTTGTGGCTGAACGCACCGCGAGTCCGTCAAAGGAACCGACACGAGCCCGAAGCGCCTTCTTGTCCTTCCCCAGTTCGGGTTCGAATGCTACATCGATTCCGTTGTTCCGAAAGACCTGGACTGCAGACTCGCTGAGCTTGTCCGATACGAGTACGCTGACCAATTCGCTACTCCCATGTTGTGGTTCAATGACGGTTTCCGCGGTCCCTGCGCGGCTGGGAAACGATGCGGGATCAATCGTGGCACAGCGCGTTCAATTGCAACGCAAACGCCCAGTCCAGCCAAGGGAACAGCATTTCAAGATTGCCGATCTCCACCGTGCTACCCGTCCAAATCCGCAGGCCCGGCGGCGCATCGCGGTACGACCCGATGTCGAAAGCGGCCGCTTCCTGTTCCAGCCGCGACACGATTCCGCGCGCGAACCGGGCCCTTGCCGCCGGGTCGAGCATGCCGACAGCAGGGTGCACAAATTTCAGGCAAACCGAGGTGTTGGACCGGGTGGCGGGATCGGATGCCAGGAAATCCAGCCAGTCGCGGTTTTCCACGAACCTGGTCACCGTGGCCAGGTTGGCATTTGCCCGGCCGATCATTGCGTCGAGACCGCCAACCGTTGATGCCCATTCGAGCGCAGCAATACAGTCCTCGACACAGAGCATCGACGGCGTGTTGATGGTTGCTCCCCTGAAGATAGATTCGTTGAGCTTGCCAGCCCTGGTCAGTCTGAAAACCTTGGGAATTGGCCAGGGCGGTGTCCACGACTCGAGCCGCCCGGCGGCGCGCGGTGACAGGATGAGCATTCCATGGGCTGCTTCTCCGCCGAGCGCCTTTTGCCAGGAAAACGTGGTCACATCGAGCTTGTCCCACGGGAGCTCCTGGGCAAAGACCGCTGACGTTGCGTCGCAGATCGTCAGCCCGTCCCTGCCGTCCGGGATAAATGCGCCGTTGGGAACCCGAACGCCCGAGGTCGTTCCGTTCCATGTGAAAATGACGTCATTGCTGAAATCGACCGCGGCGAGTTCGGGCAAGAGTCCGTAATCCGCGACATGGCGATTGACGCCGTCCAGCTTGAGTTCGGACACCACGTCATTGAGCCACGCCTTGCCGAAACTCTCCCACGCAAGGACATCGACCGGACGGCATCCCAGGAGCGACCACAGCGCCATCTCGACGGCACCGGTATCCGACCCCGGGACGATCCCGACGCGATAGTCATCTGGAATTCCCAGGATCTCACGCGTCAGGTCGATCAACCGCTCCAACCTGGCCTTGCCCGGAAGCGAACGATGCGACCTGCCCAGAAGATCGACCGGAAGGTTGGATGGCGCCCATCCCGGCGGCTTGGGACAGGGACCGGAGGAAAACCTCGGGTTGGCCGGACGAGCCTCCGGCTTGGGATTGATCATGTATTACCCTCTCAGGCAAACGCCCCTAGTTGGGGAGGGGTGGCCCGCGCTGCCATTACCTGACGCCCGGTCTGTTCTCAAGCAAGGAAGCTGATGCCACGGGTCTGTCGCGACAGGCCTTTAACCGGAACCGGCAGGTCCCGGAAACGGAGGATTTTGTTGACTCCCGGACCGATCTACCGGGACAGCATCCATTGAAATATGCGATGTTGCACGCATTCTCCGCTCCATGAGATTGTCCACGTATCAATCGATACGGCTCATTTTGGCGCAACGGGAGGATCCTGATGTACGTCGCCGTCCTGGTTTCGAATCCCGGCGAGGCACTACTGACGCCGGAAATTGTCCAGCCCGTCAGGGATCGCCTGCAAGGCGACACGATCAGTTGGTTGGCTGACCGACAAGCCTGCGAGTTCCTGCTTGATAGTGAGCCTGATCCCGCGTTAATCCGCGACATCCGGGCGAGGCTTCGCCGGAGCCAGGTGGATTTTTGCTTGTTACCAGGAGCCAACCGCAAGAAAAGAGTACTGTTCGCCGACATGGACAGCACCATGATTCTCGAGGAAAGCCTTGATGAACTCGCGGCGCATGTCGGAATCGGGGACGAAGTCAAGAAGATCACTGCCGCGGCGATGAACGGAGAGCTCGAATTCGAAGAAGCCGTTCAATACAGGGTGGGTCTCCTCGCGGGACTCGAGGTTTCTGTCATTGATCGCGTCGTTGAAAACCGAATAACGCTGGCACCCGGCGGGCAGCAACTCGTCGCAACCATGAAAGCACATGGCGCCTATTCCGTACTGGTTTCGGGGGGCTTCGACGACTTCACCAGTGTCGTCGCGACCCGCCTCGGATTCGACGAATTCCGGGCCAATGCACTGCTCAAGCGGGACGGCAAGCTAACAGGCGAGCCCGGAACACCCATACTGGGGCGAAAATCAAAGGCCAAATTGCTGACGGAGGTCACCGAAAGACTGGGGTTACGGGCCGAGGACGTTCTGGCTGTGGGAGATGGTGCGAATGACCTAGACATGTTGCGAATGGCCGGAATCGGCGTTGCGCACAATGCGAAACCGGCGGTCGCGGCGCGCAGTCGGCATGTTCTCGAATTCGCCGATCTCAGCGGGCTGCTGTTCCTCCAGGGCTATCGGCTTGACGAGTTTCAGGGGCCAGGAATGCCGGCCGACGCTTCGGCCCGCCGATCCCGGTGAAACAGGCAAGGCAGAAGCGACCAGCTGACCTTGAATCGCTTGCCTTTTAGGTGGTGGGCCGATGCCAGATCGACCTGACCAGCCGTGAAAACAACATCCGGTTCATTCAGGGTTAAACCGACCATCCGAATGCAGTCTCGTGATACCGTCGAGCCGTCTAGGCGTTCTCGACAAAGGCCACACCAGCTGCGCAAAACCGGCGCCTCTGCTACGGCAGACGCATCTCCTTGCGCCCGTTGCGATCTCGCGTGCGCGACCGACCACGGCGGACGGCTTTCTCACCTCTTCTCCCCGTCTCGAGCGCAAGGCACGGATAGGGAACCGCCGTCTCTCTCGTTGCGGGCGAGAATCCTTTTGCAACCAATTGGCAGTCGACTCTCCTGCGCGCTCACTTGCGGACCATGAATCCGGTTTGACAAACAAGGCTCACGGGTTTTGACTGCTGAACATATCCGAACTTTTTTCGTGTATTGTTCCGGGCGAAACCCCTCTCGGTCCCGGTACAGATCAGGAAGGTGGAGCAATGGCTGAATTCACATGGTATGGTCAGGCGAGTTTCGGAATCGTTTCTAAGGATGGCTTCAGAATCGTCACTGATCCCTATGATCCCGAAAAAGCGGGCTTCAAGCCCTTTCCCGATCCTGCCGACATCGTAATCAAATCGAGTAGCAGCGACGACTTTCACGACAATGACCACCTCGTTCCCAAAAAACCCGGCGCAACCGTAATCGACGCACTCGAAATTGCTCTCGATGGCGGCAGCACGTCATCCCACGGATTCCGGTTCGCGACGATAGAAGCGATGGAACACGCGGACCACCCGAGCGGACATCCCGATCAGAATGCCATGTACCGGTTCGCGGTCGATGGACTCGAGATCGGACACATGGGCGACATGGGTGATGATTTTTCCGATGCCCAACTGGAATTTTTCGATGGGGTCAACGTGTTGTTGAGTCATGCCGGTGGTTTTCCGGTCATCTCAATCGGTGAATTGATGAGGGTCATTGGCCATGTCGCTCCGCGGGTGGTCATACCGATGCACTACCGTACCCCGGAATATCTTCGGAACGACATGTTCACGATCGACGAATTCTTGAGCGTATTCCCCCGAGAACTGGTTGACATGGCAGGCAAAAGTACGGTCACCATCGATGCCGGTGCTCTTCCGGACACGACCCGGGCGCTGGTTCTGGATCCCTATTGACCTGTCGCCCCTTGATTGACGGATGGCATCGTCGAAGACCGGTCTCGGGAAGCGGGATCAAAAATTCGCGCGCCCGTCATGTCAAATGAACCGGTCACGTCGTTGTGACGGAGCGCGCCAGATTCCGAATCCGCCTGGCCAAATGCCGATCCCGCCCGTGACACCGTTATCGCTTCGTGCGCCGAACGCGGAATACGCGTGCTGCCAGGACTCGACCGCGTGACCCCATGCCAACCGATAGCCATTCGAATCAGGCGACGTTCAGGCGCAGGTGACAAAGCGCCCGAGTTCACATGCGATCGTAACCGGGCCCGTCACCGACACCGATTCGGAGCCGGTGAATCAAGCAGTTCCTGACGCAAGCGACTTTCAATTGAGACCAGAGGTCCTGCGGCGGGAGGAGCGGAAGGTCCGATGCAAATCGCCCGGGATGACAGCGGGAATTCCTGCCGTGAGCACAAACAGGGACCCAGGCAACCATACCTCGAACTCCGCAACTGCACGTGATCCCCTTCTGGAATCATTGCGTGGCCATTCTGGCGCTACAGGAAGCGTAACATGGCGACTTTACGTGACCGACGGCGTTGCAGCCTCGTCAAACTTTCGTACAAATGCACGTGGCGATCACGATCTTCGGGAGACTGGTCGGTGTCGGAGGAAGAATGATCGACTGCGCGCAAATGACCTGACCTGCGGAAAAGGCGGTAGACCAATGAAGATGACAACTGAAGAGGCATTCATCAAGGTTCTCCAGATGCACGGCATCGAACATGCGTTCGGGATCATCGGATCGGCAATGATGCCCATATCGGACCTGTTCCCGGCTGCCGGCATCACGTTCTGGGACGCAGCACATGAGTGCAATGCCGGGATGATGGCCGACGGCTACACCAGGGCTACCGGCAAGATGGCCATGATGGTTGCCCAAAACGGCCCGGGCGTCACCAACTTTGTGACGCCGGTCAAGACCGCGTACTGGAACCATACACCTCTCCTCCTCGTGACCCCGCAGGCTGCCAACAAGACAATGGGCCAGGGTGGATTCCAGGAAGTCGAGCAGATGGCCCTGTTCAAGGACATGGTTGCGTACCAGGAAGAGGTTCGGGACCCGTCGAGAATGGCCGAGGTCCTGAATCGCGTCATCATGCAGGCAAGACGTGCATCTGCTCCCGCCCAGATCAATGTTCCGCGGGACTACTGGACTCAAGTTGTCGATTTTGATCTTCCGTCGGTTGTCGAGTTCGAGCCCCCGTCCGGCGGCGAGGACACGCTGGCCAAAGCCGCCGAACTCATTTCGCGGGCAAGGTTCCCGGTAATCCTCAACGGGGCAGGTGTCGTCATTGGAGACGCGATTGCCGATTCCGTCGCGCTTGCCGAGCGGCTCGGGGCACCGGTTTGTTGCGGATACCAGCACAATGACGCCTTCCCCGGCTCGCATCCGCTGTTTGCAGGGCCGCTCGGTTACAATGGGTCCAAGGCAGGAATGCAACTGATCGCGAAAGCAGATGTCGTCCTTGCGCTTGGAACCCGTTTAAACCCGTTCTCCACGCTGCCCGGGTATGGAATCGATTACTGGCCCAAGGACGCGTCGATCATCCAGGTCGACGTCAATCCTGACCGAATCGGCCTGACCAAGCCTGTCACGGTCGGGATCGTCGGAGACGCACGAAGCGTCGCACGGTCCTTGCTCAGCCGCCTGCCTGCTGATGCCGGGGATGCAGGTCGTGAAGACCGCCTTGCCACGATCGCCGGAATCAAGTCAGCCTGGGCCCAGGAACTTACGTCCATGGATCACGAAGACGACGACCCTGGCACAACCTGGAATGAAAGGGTCCGGGCGCGTCAGCCGAGTCACATGTCACCCCGAATGGCATGGCGCGCAATTCAGGCGTCCTTGCCAAGGGATGCGATCATTTCCTCGGATATCGGGAACAATTGCGCCATCGGGAATGCCTATCCGACCTTCGAGCAGGGCCGCAAATACCTCGCACCGGGCCTGTTCGGCCCCTGTGGCTACGGGTTTCCGGCAATTATCGGCGCGAAAATAGGAAACCCTGACACGCCGGTTGTCGGGTTTGCCGGCGACGGGGCCTTCGGAATCTCGATGAACGAAATGACGGCTTGCGGCCGGAACGAGTGGCCGCCGATCACGATGATCATTTTCCGGAACTATCAATGGGGCGCCGAGAAACGAAACACGACGCTCTGGTACGACGACAATTTCGTCGGCACGGAACTGGACCTCGACGTCTCTTTTGCCGCGATCGCCCGGGCATGCGGGATGGAAGGCGTCCTGGTTACGACCATGTCGTCATTGACCGATGCGCTCAACACGGCCGTCGGGGCACAGTTGAAGGACAAGCTGACCACGTTCATCGAGGTCGTCCTGAACCAGGAACTCGGGGAACCTTTCAGGCGCGATGCCATGAAAAGACCTGTCGCGGTGGCCGGTGTAAGCAGACAGGACATGCGGCCGCAAACGGCCGCTTCCTGACAGTCTCTCATGCTCGCCGACAGCCAGTAACGGGGAACTTCTGGTACTAGTTGGCGGGTGGTCTGTACCGACCCTCTCCGAGATACATTCAGATTCTCGTGGCCTCTCGGCTTTGCTCCAATGATCGATGCAACGCATCCGTGCGTCGACTGACGAGATGCGAGGGGAACCGTTCATTCCGGTCGGACGGACGAGACAACGCCGCGGACACCGGTTACCCGGATCGGAAAGATTCGATTCTGGTCTTGAACTCTATCGCGACAGTTCGCTATTGCGTTCGGCGGAGACGTGGCCGAGTGGTTGAAGGCGCTCCCCTGCTAAGGGAGTAGACGGTTTGTCCCGTCTCGAGGGTTCGAATCCCTTCGTCTCCGCCATTAACCATGCGAGAGGTATCAACCGATCCGGCTGCCGGTGGATTTTCCGACGTTTTCGAGGGTCGTGCGCGACAGGCAGGACTATTGCCCACGTTCCACTGGTTGAGCAATTGGCCTGACGGGAACCCATCGTTGGCGGCTGGAATAGTGCGCGGCATTCTGTGTGGCATTCTGTGTGGTTTGCCGCGTTTTTCCCTATTGCAGCGATCCAATTGTATCGACCCCGTTTGTCGCCGATTTGTGAAGAAGGTTGGGCTTTGGGCGGGATTGCCGCGGTGCTGGCCGTGACCCACTACGAACGGTCATCCAGAAATCCGCACAAAGCGACGGGATTCGAAGGAACAGGCCAGCGTGGAAGGCGGGGCGAGGCAAGGAAAAACTGCAGCGGACCGAGAACAGGTCGGGAACGGAGGGACCGGCCGGAAAGGGCGGGACGCCAACCTGGATGAAAGAAGATACGATATGGGCAGAAAGTCGGGACATACATGTCATGGCCTTGCACCCGATGCGCGGGCGGATGGTACGGGAAAGAGTTCCGGAGGCCTACCGTGCGTAACAATAAACAGGCCTCATCGCCTGTTCCTAGTTCGACATGGCGAGACCGAATTCAACCGCGTTCGGAGGTACCAAGGGCAAAGCAACTCGCCATTGACGCCAAGGGGTGTTGCCCAGGCCAAGCGCAATGGAAAGATGCTTGCTACGCTAATTGGCCGCAGCGAATCGTGGCGCGTTGTTGCCAGCCCCTTGGGCCGCACAATGGAAACCGCAAGGTTGATCTGCCACGAACTGGAGTTCGATGCCGGGCGAATCGAACCCGAGGAACGAATCCAGGAAATCGGATTCGGCGTGTGGGAAGGACTGGACAGTGGGGCAATCAACGCTCTTGATCGCGACGCATGGTCGAGATACCGGAGTGATCCTTGGAACTATGTCATGCCTGGTGGCGAGAGCAGGGCGGCAGTCGCACGACGAATCGCAGCATGGCTGGAGGACCTCAAGGACAACGTGATTGCTGTCAGTCATGGCACGGCCGGGTGTATACTTCGCGGTCTTTACCTGGGTCTGGCGCAGGAGGAGGTCATGGCGCAGGACCAGCCCCAGGACGTTGTCTTTGAGCTCGTCAGGGGACAGATTCTTCGACACTGACCCGCTACGCGGTGCGCTTGCGTTACACCGTTGACGCCGTAATCGTCGGGCGTTTTCTCCCGGGCTTTTCTACGGTCGTTACACTGATCATGTCGCAACCATGGGGTCGATCCGGGGAATCAGGCGGATTCGTGTCAGGTTGGGGCGGGGCTTGAGAATTCGCCCGATCCCGGGGTTCACGGTTCGCTATTCGTCGTCTTGGTCGAGCCCATGGAACATGACAGCGAACGACTACTCGTACTCGGTAGGTGAAATGCACGTAAACCGGGGAAGTGCCGGTCCATGACAGCACGGGTCCTATCCAACACCCTTCGGTCGATGTCGGGTCGGTCGGCCAATAGGCTGTCAATCCATTCCGCATCGATGTCGGCGCTCCGCAATGGCGCAAAGAGATACCGGTCGGCGAGACGCAACAACAGATCGCGAAGGCCGGCTGGATAGAGAACGTTTGCGTCAAGCAACGCCGTCAGGCGAACCATCGTCTACTACAAACCGAGTTCCTGGTCGCGAGCAGTCAGTTCATCGAGTGCCTTATGGCGGCGGGTTTCTGTTTCTCGGCGGTACGCAAGAATGTCCTCAACGCGGACGCGCCGGCTGCCCATTGATCATTTAGGCTCTAGACACGATTACTCCGGGCTGCTATTGTGGCCTCATGACTGCGAATGCACCGATTCGCCGCGTGCTGTTTTCCGCCCACGGTCAGGCGGTTCTCGCGGCCCTGCCGCCGCCCGAGAGCTTTCCGGGCAGGACGGCATTCGCGCGGGAGGTCTGCGCGCGGTTCGGTTTTGTCGACGCGCTCGGCAATCCGCGCGAATCGAGCTGCAGGGCGGCGCTCCGCGACCTGGAGGCGGCGGGGCGCATCAGGCTTCCGCCGGCGCGGCGGAGCCCGAGGGTTGCCCCGGGTCCCCGGATGCTTTCGGATCCCGTGGCCGCTGCCTGTGGCGTTCCTGACCGTGTCGACGCCGTTGCGGGTCTTGAGGTGCGCCCGGTTGCCGGGCGCGAAGAAGCGCAGATCCTTTCGCGCCTTCTCCGGGACGAGCATCCCCAGGGCGCGGTGCAGCACGGCGGTCGCCAGCTTCGCTACCTGGTCGCTTCCGCTCACGGCTGGCTCGGCGGCTTCGTGTTTGCCAGCCCGTCCTCTGCCCTTGGTCCCCGGGACCGTTGGATCGGCTGGGACGCGGACGCCCGGCGGGCGGGTCTGGACCGGGTTGTGGGGATGTCGCGGTTCCTTGTCCGCCGTGATGTCTGCTGCCTGCATCTTGCATCGAAGGCCCTGGGCCTGTGCCTGCGCCGCCTTGCGGAGGATTTCCACCACCGTTACGGGATCTTGCCGGTGCTCTGCGAGACCTTCACCGGACCGGATTTCAGCGGCGCGAGCCTGGCGGCGGCGGGCTGGACATGGGTGGGGGAGAGTTCCGGTCGCGGGCGCCGCGCGGCGTCCGGCCGGAGGGTGGAGCGCAAGGGGATATGGATGCGCCCGCTCTGCCGGGACTGGCGCGGCGTCCTCGGCGCCGCAGGCGCGGGCTGCGCGCCGCCGCCGCGCCCGAAGCCGGTCCTGCGGCCCGGGGAGGGGCTTGACATGGACGTCTGGGCGCAGAACGAGTTCGGCGCGGCGCCGCTCGGCGGTGCGCTGGTCAAGCGGATGGTGAAGAGCGTGAGGATACAGGCGATGGCACCCTCGAAGACCTTTTTCTCCGCCGCCTGCGGCGACCAGGCGGCGGTGACGGGATACTACCGGATGATCGAGCGCCCCGAGGATGGGGGCTTCACGCCGGAGGCGATCCTTTCGGCCCACCGGGAGCGGACGCTGAAACGCATGCGCGGTGCGGGAACGGCGCTGCTGGTCCAGGACGGGACGGACCTGAACTTCGCCACCCACGGGGGCTGCTCCGGCCTCGGCGTCATTTCCCGCACCAGGGGGTCCGCGGGCACGCTCGGGATCCACATGCACAGCACCTTCGCGCTTGACGGGGAGGGGCTGCCGCTCGGGGTTCCGCGCATCGAGTTCGACTGCCCGGACGGCAAGGCGGACAAGGGCAAGCCGCCGGAGGCGCGGAAATCGGCCCGCTGGCTGCGGGGATGGCGGGACGCCTCGGAGCTGGCTGCGGCGGTTCCCGGCACGCGGGTGGTCTCGGTGATGGACCGCGAGGGCGACATCGCGGCGCTGTTCGCCGAGCGCCAGGCGGAGGGCGGGGCGGAACTGCTGGTGCGGGCCAAGCACGACCGGGCCTTCCCCGACGGCGACAGCCTGTTCACGCGGGTGCGCAACGCGCCGCCGGACGGGGAGCACGAGATCCGGATCGACCGGGCCTCGCCCCGACGCGCCGCCCGCGGCCAGAAGGGCTTCGCCGGACGGGAGGCCCGAAGGGCGACGGCGGAACTGCGCTGGCAGGCGCTCGAGGTCCCGGTGCCGAAGAGGGAACGCGCGCGGCTCGGCGCGGAGCCGATGCGCCTCACCGCCGTCCATGTCCGCGAGCCCGAACCGCCCGCCGGTGCCGAGGCGGTGGAATGGCTGCTGCTGACGACCCTTCCGGTCGCGGAGCGGAAGGCGGCGGTGGAGGTTCTCGACCTCTACGCCCTGAGATGGCGGATCGAGGACTGGCACAGGATCCTGAAATCGGGCTGCGACGTGGAGAAGACGGCCCACAGCACGGCGGAGCGGATCAAGCGGGCAGTCACGCTCAACGCGGTGATCGCGTGGCGCCTCTCGGCGCTGACGCTGCTCGGGAGGGCGACGCCGGAACTGCCGGCCGAAAACCTGTTCGCGAAGTCGGAGATCGCGATGCTGCTGGACTACGCCCGCCACATGGGGTTCACCCTGCCCTGCCAGGCCGACGCCGGAGAGAGGCCCGGACTGGGCGACGTCTCCCTCGGCGAGGCGGTGCTCCTGGTGGCCCGCCTCGGCGGATACCTGAACCGGAAGAATGACGGCCCGCCGGGACACCAGGTCGTCTGGGAAGGTTACGCACGCATGTCGTCAGGGGCGCAGACACTGGAGCGGGCGGCCCGGATCGGGGACGACAGTGCCTTCTACAGACTTCGTGCCCAGTTGATAAATGACTAATGGGCAGCGCGCCGGTGTGAGCCAACTTTGCGGCAGGCAATCCGTTCGTCGTCGAGGAGTTGGACAAGATGCGTCCGCGAAACCTGAATCAGGTCGGCTGCCCGACGCGTCGTCAGTTCAGCATGCAAAGGTGCCAGAGCAACGGCTTTACCGTGCGCCATATAGCCCAGAATTCCCCTGAGCAGCGACACCGCCGGAGTTGGGATGTCCACGGACTCGTCACCGAAGCGCGCTGAAACCGGAAGTGTCCCGTCGATCAACGCATCCAATTTCTGACGTGCCCTTTTTACGAGCGCCGCATCATGATCGCTCGGAATGGCGCATGCTGTACCTGCCGCAGTCTTTGCATTCATCGCAACTTCTCCAAAATCCAGAAACAGATGTTAGCGGCTGAACCAGTGCGCGGCATTCTGGGTGGTTTGCCGCGTTTTTTCCCTATTGTGGCGATCCTGTTGTAGTGACCCTATCGTAGCGACCCTGTTGTTTCCGTCCTTTTGTATCGGAGCCCTGTTGTCGCCGATCCGGGATGACGGTTCGGCCTTCTGCGGGATAGCCGCGGTGCCGGCCCTGACGCCTGGCACCGGGAACGGGTGACGCTCCTCTGCCCGGTCCGGGCGGCCCTTTTGTCAGTCCTGTTGTCAGTCCTGTTGTCAGTCCTGTTGTGTAACGGGTCCTGATCGGGGGTCGCGGTTTCCGGCCAAAGGGTGCAGAAGCGGTGCCGGAGAGAGCGATGCGGCACCGGCCAACGTTCACGCAAGAACACCGGCGCCGCACCCGGAGAACCGGTCATGGTGACCGGTTTCCTGCCTATTATCAGGCAGTTCGGTGCCCGGGTCCACCCCGCTCTGACGGCGGCGGATGTGTTCACAGGGTCGGGTTTTCATCTGCAAGCGGTGCCGCGTCCAGGTCATTCTCTGCGCGCGCTGCGATCACGGTCATCAGTACTGCTCGAAGTCCTGCAGTGCGGAAGGCCGCCGCGCGCGTCGCCGCGAGGCCAACCGCCGGCACGCGAACACCGAGACGGGACGGAGGCTGAACCGGGAGCGCCAGAAGCGCTTCCGGATACGCCAGGCGGAGGAGGAACGCCGGCGCCGGATGCACCCTGTTGAACCGGATGTCGCCACCGTCCCGACCCGGACGTCGAAAGATTCCGTAACGGACCATGGTTCCCCCGCCCGGAAACTCCCGGTTATCGGGTCGAAACCACCATGGCGCCGTGATTCGGCGCCCCGGTGCTCACGATGCGGACGGGTCTGCACGGGCCTGGTGCGCGCAGACGCATGGCCACGGCCCTCGAGACGGCGAAAGGAGTGACAGTTCCATGGCAATCGATCAACAGACCCGCAGCGAGATCCTGCGCCTGCACCGGGCCGAAGGCTGGCCCGTCGGAACCATCGCGCGACATCTCGGCATCCATCACAGCACGGTGACACGCGCGCTCGACGGCGCCGGTGTGCCGCGCCGTTCGCGGACGAAGATGATCGACCCCTACATCCCGTTCATCAAGAAACAACTGGAGGAGGAATCGAGCCTTTCCGCCAGGGTTCTCCACGAGCAGGTCCGGCAGCGGGGCTACACCGGCGGGCTGGACCACTTCCGCCACCTCCTGCGCGACCTCGGACTGAGGCCGCAGAAGAAGCCCGAGGCATCGATGCGGCTCAGCTTCCTCCCGGCCGAGCAGGCCCAGGTCGACTGGGTCGATCTCGGGCGGGTCACCATCGGCCGGGCCGAGCGCAAGCTGATGGGCTTCGTCATGACCTTGAGCTATTCGCGGTGCAGTTTCCTGCGCCTGTCCTACAGCGCCGACATGAGCGCCTTCCTCGCCGGCCATGTCGCCGCCTTCGAGGCTTTCGGCGGTGTTCCCCGTTCCCTGCTCTACGACAACCTCAAGAGCGTGGTGACCGCGCGGCGCGGCCCGGCCATCACCTACAACCCGACATTCCTCGCCTTCTCCGGCCATTACGCCTTCGAGGCACCGGTCACCTGGCCGCGCCGGCCACAGGAGAAGGGACGCGTCGAGCGGAATATCCGCTATGTCCGCTCCGCCTTCATGGCCGGGCGCGACATCAACACCCCGCTCGACCAGCTCAACGCCGCGGCCCGGGAGTGGTGCTTCGGCCCGGCCCTCGAGCGCCCGTGGCCGGGGGATGACGCCATCACGGTCGGGGACGCCTTCGCCAGGGAGCGCAAGCTGCTGGTCCCGCTGCCCGATGTACCTTTCCCGACCGACGAAATCCGTCCGGTGCGGATCGGAAAGACCCCCTATGCCCGCTTCGACACCAACGACTACAGCGTGCCCCACAAGCATGTCGGCGCCACCCTCACGGTCGTGGCCTCCCCCGAGCGGGTCCGCATCCTCGACGGGGAGCACGAGGTCGCGGCCCACAAGCGCTCATGGGACAGCAAGCGGCAGATCGACGATCCCGAACATGTCAAGGCGCTCATCGCCAGCAAGCGGCACGGACGGGCCATGGGGATCCGGGACCGGCTGATCCGCGCCGTCCCCCGTGCACAGGACCTCCTCGCCGCCGCGGGCGCGCGCAACGACAACGTCGCGACGATCGCGCGAACGCTGACACGCCTGCTCGACAGTCATGGCGCCGATGAACTCGACCGCGCCATCGCCCGCGCGCTGGAGCGCGGCTCGCCCCATCCCAACACGGTCACCCGCATTCTCGAGGCCGGCCGCGGCGCCGGCAGGCTGCCGCCGGAACTCGGAGCTGATGCCGCCGACCCCGGCATCACCACCCCGCGCGCGACCGGCCTCGAAGCCTATGAACGCAACATGAAGAACAGGAAGAAAGGAAAACCGGAATGATCACCCTCAAGGACCGTGCCCGCGCTCTCGGCCTGCATGGACTGCTCGCCCGATGGGGAGAGGTCGCCGAGGCCGACTGGCTCGAGGACCTCATCACCAACGAAGAGCACGAGCGACGCGCCCGCAGCTTCGAACGACGACGCGCCGCCGCCCGGCTCCCGGCCTTCTCCCCACTGGCCGACTTCGACTGGACATGGCCGCGCGACATCGACCGCGAAGCCATCGCTGAACTGATGACCCTCGCCTTCATCAACCGTGCAGACAACGCCGTGCTCGTCGGAGGACAGGGAACCGGAAAGACCATGATCGCCGCCAACATCGCCTACCAGGCGCTCCTGCGCGGACACACCGTGCGGTTCGAGGCCGCGCCAAGCCTGCTCGCGGACCTCGCCGCCCTCGACAGCAGGCAGGCGCTCCTGCACCGCCTCACCGTGCTCGCGCGCCCGCGCCTCCTCGTCCTCGACGAAATCGGCTACGTCAGGCTCGACAGCCGCCTCGCCGACATCCTCTACACCATCATCGCCCGGCGCTACCGCAGACGCTCCACCATGATCACCACGTCACTCGGCTTCGCACAGTGGGACCGGGTCTTCCCCGGCGCCGCAGGCATCGCCGCCGCCGTCGACCGCCTGACACACAAGGCGACAATCGTCGCCATCGACAGCGACTCCTGGAGGGTGCGCCATTCCGGGAACTGACCGCCCGCGCGTCGACTTCGACGCCCTCAAGCGCAGGCCCTTCGAAGACATCGCCGCACAGTGGGGATATGCCCGGGACCACAAGGCCTCGACACGCAACTGTCCCGTGTTGCGGGCAGACGGACAGCCAAAGCTCGTCCTCGGGAAACGCGGCAACGGACACTGGGTCTACTTCAACACACAGGACAACACCGACAACGGAACCATCATCGACTTCATGGTCAACAGGGGCCTGACCTTCGCCGATATCCGGGACCGGTTCGCACCGCCCCAAACCACCGCCCCGCAGGCCGCGGCATCCTTCCGCGACATCTGGAAGGCCGCGAAACCCCATCCCGCGCCGCCATGGCTGATCAGCCGCGGCATCACGGCGCACACGCTGCAAACCACACGCCCGACCATCCGCTGCGACCGGAACGGACGGATCCTGTTCGCCCACCGGGACCGGCACCGCACGCTCACAGGCTTCGAGATCGCGCCCCCCGACGGGCCGCGACGCTTCGCAACCGGCGGAACGCGCGCCCTCTGCGCCATCCACGCCGCAACACAAGCCGCATCCCTGCGGGCGCTCGTCGTCACCGAAAGCGGTCTCGACGCTCTCAGCATCGCACAGCTCGAACACTGCCCGCCCGACCATGCCTTCCTCTCCACCGCAGGCGCGCCGTCACGATCCCAGTGCGACCAGATCCAGCATGCAATCAACATGCTCCCGAACCTCAATGCACTCGTGCTCGCACAGGACGGCGACGAGGCCGGGGACCGACAGGGCGAAGCCATCCGCAAAGCCGTCGTCCTGCCCGATCACGTCAGGCTCGAAAGACGCAGACCTCCCGACAGCATGGACTGGAACGACATCGTCAGGGCATGAGCGGCAACGCGCCCGGCAAGGCCGGCACCGGGCAGAAACCCCGAAAAGCCCGATGAAAGCAGTTCCACGCTCACCCGTCATGTCCGCCGACACCACGTAACCGAAATCCGGAACCACCCTGACGAACCAACCGACTGGAAAGAAAACCCGTCCAGGCCAAGGCAATCCCGCACAACGGAAACATTCCCGATGACACAGATCGATCGCCAGAACAGACCGACTAAACCAGAAAACGCGCAATACCACCCAAAATTACGCGCTTCTCAAAAACCGTTAACAACAGAGACAATTTGCACACGCCGTAAACGCAACAAGTAACGCAAACGAAAATGTGCATGAGCGAGGAATCGGTCTGGACTTGGTCTCTAGCCCTCGCCGCGACTACAGACCTGACGGTCAGACATGGGTGGACTGCCAAGATCGACACTTGCCGCGCGCGGTGCTGAAATGATCGGTCGGGAATTCTAGGCTGATGTCAATAGCGGCGGATATCCCGCGGCCGAACACACCGTTCCGATCCCCGACGAGGAATTCGATGCATTCTTGATTTCGGTGCAAGGCGAGCAGCATGCTTCGGACGGGCATTGAGGAAATGGGCCAATCCGCTGGATGCAACCAGATTCTCACCGAAGTTGGCGATGCATGGAAGCCGTCAGAAAAGAAAGCCGCCAGGTCCAATGATGGAATGAGACTCCGTGAACCCGAAAGTGCCCTCGAAGCCGAGATTGCGCCCGATCTCCGACAACTTGAAACCGCCGAACAGTGCACGCCAGTCCTTTGACAGCGGTCCATGGTTGTTGAGATAGGCGTAACCCGCCTCGAGACGTCGCGCGACGCGGACCGCTCGATCCGAGTCTGCCATCCAGACCAATGAACACAAGCCAAGCTCGCTGTCGTTGGCGAGGACCACGAAGTCGCTATCCGAGCTGCAAAGGTAAATCAACGTCCCCAACAGGTCTTCGGGCATCTTTTCCCGCTTGATCAAACGCGTGGCGAACCTTGGGGCTCCGGAGGGTTGAAATGCCGGGTTCGTCTTGACGCCTTCGCTTTCAGTCAGTCCCGGCGCAATGGCATTGACCTGAATTTTCTTGTCATCCAACTCTCGGCCTTGCCAGCGAGTCAATGCCATGACGGCACCATTCGATGCCGTGTAATGCGAAAGCCCCGGCGGACCGTGTTAGATCGTACCCGACGCTATGTTCACAACCTTCCCGCCACCGCGTTCTTGCATCGCCGGCACGACCGCCTTGGTTGCCAGGAGCACGCTGCGTGCATTCACCGTGATGATCCGGTCGAACTCGTCTTCGTCGATCGGCATGAATGGCTTGGCCTGCAACGTCGCAAAAATACTGGCGTTATTGACGAAAATATCAAGACCGCCGAACTCGGCCTTCGCCGCCTCGACCATTCTGGCGAGGTCGTCGTTGCTCGTGACATCGACGTTCAGGCAGACAGCCGCGCCGCCGGACGCCCTGATCGCAGTGACAGTCGCGGATGGATCGACAATGTCGGATTCGTCAACCTTTGCACCGTTGTCGGCGAGATGTCCGGCCAGTGCCGCGTCGATGCCCTGGGCCGCGCCAGTAACCATAGTGACCTTTTTTCCGGTCTGTTCATTGAGGGCCTCTGAATCTTTGCGTGGATGGTCGCGGACCTGCACGACCCGCAAACCCTTGCGGATCAGTCTGCACTGATCGCGGCGTAGATTTCCTGCGCGTTAGCAATCCCACGGGCGGCGTAGTCGTCGCAGATCGCTGCCAGGCCGTCCACGACGGCGGAGTCCATCTCAGCACGCTCCTCATCAGATACTCTTAACCGCTTGATGTTGGTCATCTGCTTTCGTGACGAAGGAACATCGTGCCGGCCGAACTTGAAGCACAGGCATGACTTGCACACTCGCGTGGCAGTCTTCTGCGACAGCAGACAGAAGCCGTGATGATCGCGTCAGGCATCAAGTCCGTTCAGATCGCTTGCGAAACCGACTCAATCCGTTCCGTTCTGGAGATAATTGCGGACACCGACCTGATCACCACGATACCAAAAGCAACAACGCAGCCTCACTTGGAAAAATTTCTGGTGTTCCTTGACTTCGATCATCCACAGTTTCGCTGGCCGCCCGGCGGAATTCGACGAACGGACACGTCTGAAAGTCAGGCAGAACACAGGTTTCTTCAGATGCTCTCGATCGTGCTGTGAGTTCCGCGGAAACGTTGATACGAATCCAACGATCTTCTGCGATCTCGAAGCCGGTACTCCGGCTGGATGGTGTTCGAACAGTTACATGGAGTGTTGCGCTCAAAATACAGCGCACCTATCCTTGACAAGTGCTGGCGTCAGATCACATTGCGGTACAATGAACGGGCGGCAGTTCATCGCAAGGGTCCGCAAATGGGCGCGGCGCCGGGATTTGGAAGTGCGGTTCGTGGCCTCGGACGGTGCCGGCTCACATGGAACGCTCTATGCAGGCGGCCGCAAAACGACCGTCAAGGATCGAAAGAAGGAAATCGGCAAGGGGTTGCTCAAAAAGATGCTCACCGACATTCAAATCAATAGGGATGAATTCTAGAAGGCGGATATTTCGTCGGAGGTATTCAGACATGCCTGACACCTACAACTATCCGGTCGAGATCGAACGCGACGAGGACGGTCGGTTCGTTGCTGCGTTTCCTGATTTCGGATGGGGTGCTACGGACGGTGCCAGCCGGGACGAGGCACTGGCCGAAGCCAAGGATTTGTTGCGCGAACTCATTGCGACCACGATCCGTGACTGTGAGACCCTTCCGATACCATCGCATTCCGGCAAGGGGCGGCCCCTGGTTGTCCCACCGATTCAGATCGCACTAAAGGCCGCCCTATACGAGGCGTGGCGCGAGACCGGGACTTCCCAAAGACGGTTCGCCCGCGATCTTGGAGTTGCGGAGAGCGAAGTGCGGCGCATGTTGAACCCAGAGCACAGCACAAAGGCGGCGACTATCGACCATGCACTGCGCCGCCTGGGCAAGCGCGTCACCGTCACGGTTGGTGCAGCTACCTGATCAGATCAGGTTGGCGGAAAAGGCTTTTCAGATCAAATGGAACGCCATTCATAGTCAATCACGCTTCACGGTGCATCGGGATCGTCTCCCTTGGGATTCCTTTATTCTCAGGTTTCCGTTCAAGACTACGCCATTATCGCCGGTGACAATCGCCTTCTCACCGGTCGCTCCATTCCGTGGTCGGAGTCTGGCGATGATGGCTCAGCCTTCACTGCCGTGTCCATGGTGCCAGCACCATGAAGTTTAGCCGGAATCGCCGACAGGCGGGCCAAATCCGCTAACTTGCAGTTCTAGACAGTGCGAACCTGCATCAGCTAAATGCTGCAACATCAAGACCGCGTCAAACCACCCGAATTCTGTAGCGCGACGATCAAAGTGGCAGTGACACTCGGCGGTGTCACCTTGGCTTGCTGCTCCCGTTGGATCCGGACTTTCGGCACCATGGAAGAACGGAGCTCAGCAACGTCAGCGCCGTGATGGCGAGAACAGAGAGCGCAATCGGATCGTAAATGAACTCCAGATAATCGCCCCTTGCACTGATCAGCTCCTGCCTGAGCTTTCCCTCGAAAGTCGTCCCGAGCGCCATGCCGATCACGATAGGCGCAACAGGATACTTCGCGAATCGCAGGATCACGCCCGCAACGCCCGCCAGGACGCACACGATGACGTCCACGTTGTTGCCGCGCACGACGAACGCGCCAACCAGGGAAAATAGCAGTATGACGCCCATCAGCAACGGTTCAGGCATGTTGAGTATCCGTGCAAATGCGTGCGCGCCGAAGACTCCCAGGCCGAACATGACGAAGTTGGCGATCAGAATGACGAGGAACGCTCCGGTCAGGATGTGCGGATTGTTGTTGGCGAGGTCGAAGCCGGGCGTAAGGCCCTGTATGGCCAGTACGCCGAGCAACACGAACATTCCGCTGTCCCCCGGGATGCCCAGAGCGAGCGTGGGGATGAGCGCACCTCCGGTCACGGAATTGTTGGATGCTTCCGACGTGAGCGTGCGCACGATAATTGATGATGGGGGTTTTCACGTTTTTTGGTGGAGCCTGGTTAGGTTTGGAGCTTCTGTGGCGAGTCGGGTGGTTCCGGGAACCGGTTCCGTCGATTTGTATGGGCGGGAACCGGGAACCGGCGAGGATTTTGTGGCGAGCTGGTTGATTGCGGTCCTGTCCGGTTCGCCATGCCAGCCTCCTGTCCTGATGGACGCTGATCATCGCACCGTCCTTCACCGGTATTCCGCTCTCCCGAAAAAGGCTGCTTGGAAAGGAAAACAATCAGATCCACTTACCTGATGCCAAGCGCAAGCGTCCCCGGATGTCAGCTCCGTTGCCCATGACGCTATCCCCCCTCCTTGTCCGTTGTTTCGGGCGCTCGGAACTGGTTGGCCCCACCTATGGTGACAAAAGCGCCGATCTCTGCGGATGTGCACCGTCCATCGCCGAGAGTGCACGATCCGGCCCATGGACGCGTTCAAGTCCCGCCGGATCCACCTTCATTGCCGTCGGAACCCGCAGACGAGGCCAGTTCAGGCTCCGCATCAGGCGGACAAACGGCGCTTCCTCCGGTCGCAGACCATCTCAACGGGTCGTGTAAACAAACCGGAACAAGAGCGCGTCAATCGAGTGCGTGCACGGAAGCTGAGGGTTACGCCCCCCAAACATCACGTAATTCGAGCAAAATCGCCCGAATCTCCATCAGTTTTTCTGAACACTCTCACGAGGCTTGCCGACCTCATCATGCAGCGCGCAACAACCTGACACTTCACAACCGAACACGCGGGCCAGCAGTATCGTCCGCCCGAGTTGATCACGGCTGCAAGGAGTGCCGGCAAAGGCCTGTCAGGATAGATCCAATTCCCGGCAAGATGCCCCTATTACGGCATTGAGGGCGATCGATAAAAACCGGTTCGCACCGCGGCAGACAGGCACGACCGCGGATGTTCTCACGGTCAAGTCAGGTCGCGGTCATCGTACATTTGTTGACTGCTGGCCATACGCCGAAATTCACACGAACCAACTGCGCAGCAGCCAACGTGGCGGATGGTCGGGATGGTCCTCAAAGCCGTCACGGGCATGAAGCATCATCTTGTTGTTGACGATGACAATGTCGCCCCTGCCAAGGGTGACCTTGATGCGAAGTTCTGGCATCAGGTCACGGACGGCGTCGATCGCTTCCTGGGTGTCGTCATCCCAATGCGCCGTGTAAGTCTTTCCGTTTTCCAGGAAAGCGAGCATCCACCTGAAATCGAGATCTCCCTGATCGTCATACGAAACAATCGGGGACTCGACCCGTTCGCCCCGGGCCGTGTCGAACCAGAATGGTCGTTTCAGGACCTCAACATATCCAGCGCCGGCTGCCTCCAAAGTATCCAGCAACGTGTAGGCGTTGACGAAGCGATTGGCACCGCCCTTGTACGCCGGCTGGATGCTATGCAGCAGGAATGCGCCGATCGGCGTGGGAAGCTCGGTGGACTCCGTATGTTCCACCGCTTCCTGGTTTGACGCACTGAAATTCTGGTTCTTGCTGCTCGTGAAACGAACACCCTTGTCCTTGACGTCCGTCACGATGTCCTGCTTCAAGTGCTTTGAGTGATGGACAATGGGTTTGCCCAGGCAGGGCGCCAGGCGCTTCGTGAAATGAATGCGTTGTTGTGGATCGAGGTCCGGGTAGCTGGCTCCATCGATTATGAAGAATCCGTGATTACGGTAAACGTGTCGATCCATTTTAGCAGATGCCCACTCCTTTGCGGGACCAGCAGGTTTTTCATCCCCCTCGCCCATCAGATCATCGAGTACCATTTCAGGAAGCGGAACATAGGCTTCACCGAGGTTGAAGTCCTCGTTCGGCCAGCGGGAGAAAACGGCGGACATGGCTCGATTCCTTTTTTTGCGTCCTCCGTTCCCCGGCGGTGGCAAGCCTTTTGAAAAAGGGGAGTTGGGACAAACGATTTCCTGTCCGAGTTTTTCCTCTTTCCTTACACGATAACAAGTCCTTTCCAATTCGCGCGGCCCGCATGAAACGACCGGCGATGAAGGATGTCGCGAAGAAAGCCAGCATTGCAGGGCACATGCGAATACCGGCGAATTCATTCCCGCGCCACAATCAAACGTACCGTGGGCATCGACCCAAACCAACCGGATGGTTCGCCCGAACGATTTGCGGGAGAAGAAGGAAGCCTGACGCGGCCCGACGGTAATCGACGGCGCGGTACTTGCTGCACGCCTGATCCCCTCGACCAGCTGGCCAGGAACGATCAACCTGCCTGCCTGCCGTCCTGTCTATTTTGAACCCATCGGGATGAAGTCGACGGCTTTCCGTTCATCGCCGAGGGTCAGGGAGACCACTTGTGGCACTGATTCCGCGACTACCTTTCCCCGTCGGAATACATAAAGCCGGTTCGCACGCAACCGGATAGCTTCGATGGGACTGCGCGCCTGCAAGACCACGAGGTCCGCATTGCAACCCGGCTCGAGTCCGTATCCTTCGAGGTGCATGACCTCGGCAGCGACTGTCGTCACACCAGCGAACATCGCTTCCATTTCGGAAACGCCGGTCATATGGCCGACATGGACGGCCATGTTGGCAACCTCCAGCATGTCGTGGCTGCCGAGATTGTACCAGGGATCCATCACGCAATCGTGGCCTAGAGCGACCGGAATTCCGGTCTCGACCATCTCCTTGACACGGGTCAGACCGCGGCGTTTGGGGTACGTGTCTTGGCGTCCCTGGATGGCGATGTTGATGAGCGGGTTGGCGATGGCAGCCACGCCGGCTTCCAGGATCAATGGAAGAAGCTTGCTGGCGTAGTAGTTGTCCATCGAGTGCATCGACGTCAAATGAGACCCGGCGACCCGGCCGTGCAGTCCGAGGCGGTGAGCCTCGGCGGCAAGTCTCTCGACGTGGCGGGAGTTTGGATCATCCGTTTCGTCGCAGTGCATGTCGACCAGGAGACCGCGATCAGCCGCGATCCTGCAGAGGGCCGCGACCGACTCGCCGCCCTCATCCATGGTGCGCTCGAAGTGCGGAATGCCGCCGACCACGTCGATTCCCCGGTCGAGCGCTCCGATGACATTCTCGCGTGAATTCGGGTGACGGAAGTAGCCGTACTGCGGAAAGGCGACGAGCTGCAGGTCGATCCACGGCGCCATGTCTTCGCGCAGGGACAGGAGGGCATCCACTGCAAGCAGTGCATTGTCAGTGATGTCGACGTGGCTTCTGATCGCAAGGCAGCCGCGGGCAATCGACCAGAGACAGAGTTCTCGAGCACGTTTATAGATGTCATCGACCGTGAGCGTTGGTGAGAGTTCACCCCAAATCTCGATCCCCTCCAGCAATGTTCCGCTCTGGTTGACCCTTGGACGCCCAGCACTCAGCGTTGCGTCGAGGTGGAAGTGGGGATTGACGAACGGTGGCGTGACGAGCCAGCCATCGAGATCCAGACATTTGCTTGCCTCGCCGGAAATACCGGCGGCGACATCCGCAATCTTGCCGTCCCTGATCGCGATGTCGATCCCGGTGCGGCCATTTGGCAGGCTGGCGTTTCGAATCAACAGATCATGCATGTGGTCTCCTGTGCTCGTCATACCTCTCGGGTTGAAGGGTTGATGTAGATTTTCAAAGTCGCATTTCCGAATACCGTCAGACGTAGAAAGAGCAAGTTGGTTCTCTCACGCTACAGTAGCGTATGTCCTGAAATGCCGCGGGTTCTGAGAGTGGATCTTGTACGGATGTCGTGGGTATCATCCCGGGTCTCGTACGACATTGAAACGACTGTGCGCCTTGCCTGAAAAGTCTCGATGTCGCGAAAATACACATGAACATTTCAAATGCACTTTCCGTTGGCGCCTTCTTCCGCCCACCGCTCAAAGTCCCCTCCGGAATCCACGCACAAATTCCATGCCGTTGAGAGAGGATGGACATTCTACTGTTCACCCACGCGGCTGAATTCAGTATCCGGTCGTTTCCGCCGCCGTTTGTTTTGGATTTCCTCTGCGCCGTCATCGCCTTTGACACGCGTCACCCGCAGGACCAAGCGACGTATCAGTCACTTACCCTCGATCTCGCGCCGGGCAGCCGTTGCAAGAAAGGCCGAACGAGTCATGCTGCGTCGCCCGGCCTCGTCGTCAATGGCTTCGAGCAGACCGCGGTCGAGGGAGATGTTGACCCGCCGCGATGAACCACGGTCCAGGAGGAGCGGAATCAGCACCAGGTCAGCCCCTTCCCGCCAGTCGGCGAGTTCCGGATCGGCCTTGATGGCATCGATGGAGCGAGGCGGCGGAATCCGCTCGCCGTCATTGCTAAGACTCACTTCGTGGAATGCAAGGGCTTCGCAGCCGCGGCGGACGGCGTCATCGATCGTTTCGCTTACGGACACGTAGCCCGGGAAATCGGGGAAGCTAAAACCGTAGCAGGCGTCATCCTGATGGATGAAGGATACGAAACGCATCATTTCTTCCCCTTACATGTACCAACCCGCCTGTAGGTAGATCGATGCCACCGTTCCGCGCAGGATGTCCTTTTTCGCGCGCGGTATGGTAAACCGCCCCGGTTTCCTTTCTTGGCTCAAGGCGTTCTTTCCATATCGACCAGTGCGATATAATCGCCATAGCGGCGTAAGTCCTCGGTGTTAAACGTCATCTTCATCTGTTGTCCCTCGCCACGCGCCAGCATTTTCGCTACGATATTGGCGTCTTGAACCTGCTTTCCAGGTACCAATACGGTACGGCATAGTTCTGCCAGCATCTCAGTGACGTCAGGCCCGTCTTCCAGAATCTCGAGGTGCGATTCAAGTGTCGCCACGTGATCGAGTGCGACAACCATGGGAACCGGATTCGACCAAGGCGGCAGTCGCGTCACAGTCGCGAGGTATTCTCGCAACACGTGCCGGATTATGCGTATTCGGTTCCGAAGATGTGATCTGTCGGCAGGTCAGGGCAGTCGAAACCCGCAGAGCAATGGCGTGCTCAGTCACCCGAATAAGAGCCCCCACAAGCGAGTGGTACCGTCCTGAGGTGTGAGCCAGGCAGTCTCGAAGTCCGGCTGGCGCGCCGGAAAACTCGCCTGCCAAGTGGTCAGGGTAGTCGAAATCGGGAATCTGTTAAATTTCGTGGAATCAACGAGATAGAGTTTTTACTCAAGAGCACAAGCTCGTGTTTTTGCTACGGATAAGCGCAAGAGCGGACGCGGAGTTCTGTTTTCGGTCGTAGGACATTGTCGGCAAATCTGGCTGACTTCGAAGTGAAAACACACGCCTTCCACGTCTCCTTCCCGATGTTGCAACTTCCTGAAAACGAGTGGCCCCTGCCCTGCCACCTCATGGAGTGCTTCGATGTCAACAATGCCGAACCCCGGACACACCGGTTTCTGCCGAACAGGCGTGGTGGTGATGTGGTCCTGACCCAATTGGTCAGTCATGGCTTTGCGACGCAGATCGCCTGATCTTTGTTGTGCCCGGAGCTTTCCGCGACTTGGTTCTCGCCTTGGTGCTCCAATTGGCTTCAGGGGACCGTAATCCGGGCGTGCCCACGTTCGAATGCAAGCATGCGGGTTTCTCATTGCGTTTTTCCGATCACCTTGCAGCGTTCAGGAATTTGACTGGCAGTTCTACCAGTTCCCCGTATATCTGCAGCTGAATTTCTCTGGAGATTACGGACTTAATCCGAGCCTGGAAAAGGCCTCTGATGGCGCTTCATGGTGCTCCATGACCCGGCGCATTTCCGTCTCGAGCCGCGACGTAACTGTATCATCGCGGATCGGGAATTCCTGGCCCGGATCGCTTTCGAGATCGTACAGCACGGTGACAGTGTCTTCGACGGCCGCACCCTGCCCCCGGGCATCGACCTTTCGCGCGGGAATCTTCATGACCGGACAATTCTGCATGAAGTCGAATCCGCGAACGATTTCCGTGCCTTCGAACTCGGATACGGCGAAAAAATCCTGCTGGTGGGTCGGCATCAGCGTGTATTCGAATATCTCCTGCGCATCCAGGTCGTACGGACCTTCCGGGTAGAGAAAATATGTGTATCGGCCGTCGGTCGCGTTGAGCGCGGCACCGAACTGCCCGTAGAGCGCAACCCTGCGATCGGTTGAATCCGTTTCCAGGGCCGGGTCCAGCCGGTGGCCACGGACCGTGCCGGGTGCCTCCAGGCCATGCCACCCGAGGAGCGTCGGCATGAGGTCAATGTTCTGCGTGAGCGACCGGCGCCGCTGTCCGGCCAGTTCCGCGTAGCGTGGATGGCACACCACCAGGGGAATGTTGGCGATCTCGTCGTAGAAAGGCATGCGGCTCTTGGCCCACCAGTCGTGTTCGCCGAGCATGAAACCGTGATCCGTGGTCATGACAATCGCGGTGTCTTCCCACATGCCGTGCGCATCCATGTAGTCGAGCAGCTTGCCGAGATAGGCGTCGCACATGGTCACGAGCGCCATGTAGTTTGCCCGGATCTCCTCGATCTCGAGATCGGTCTCCTCGACCCGCTTGTAGACCGGCCAGTCGAGTCTTGGCCCGTTGTACCCCGTCACGTATCGGTGCCGGTAAGAATCCGGTGCCGCGAACGGCTCGTGCGGGTCGAAACACTCCAGTTGCAGGAACCAGTCATCGGCATTCCTGTTCCTGTCCAGGAACTCGAAGGCGCGGCCGAAACACCGCGGCATCGAGTAATTCTCCTCGGTCGTGATGAACTCGCGGTTGATCATCCCCCGTGCGCGGCCCCGGGCGATCCGGGAGGGGCGTACTGCAGCGGGTGGTAGGTCTTTCGAAACCTGTCATCCGGGACGTCGACCAGCGCCTTCCAGGGATCCCATTCCTGGCCGCGCTCGAGTTCCCAGGTCGCGAACCGGTTCTGGTAGTTCAGGCCTCCGTCTTCGAAATAGTGGTAGTGGTCCGTGATCAGGTGCGAATGGACTCCGTTTCGTTTCATGATGTCCGGAAAGCAGATGTCAAACGGCTCGAGCGGCCCCCAGGAACGGTGCATGAAATTTAACCGCCCGGTCTGAATGTCGCGGCGCGCGGGCATGCACGGAAGCGATCCGACATAGTGATTCTCGAAGGTCACACCCCGTTCGGCGAGACGGGAAAAATTCGGCGTATGCGCCGATCCGCCATAACATTCCAGCACCCGCCTGTTCAGGCTGTCGAACATCAGGAGAATCGTCTTCATGTCTCAAGTCCCTCGCCGCCTGGTTCCTTCGATGGCTTCCGGCGATGTTCGGCCCAGAGGGACCATACCAGCAAAACAAGCGCAACGACGAGCATTCCGACCGACAGGGGTTCCGTGAAAAGCGGCATGATGTCGCCGCCGGTGAACATCAGGCCCTGGCGCAGTTTCGCCTCTGCCACCGTGGCAAGTACAAATCCGATCACGAAAGGACCGAGGTTGAAGCCGGCGCGTTCGAGGAGGAACCCGATCACCCCGAAAACGAGCATCGTCCAGACATCGAACATCGTGTTGTTGAGCGAAAGACCCCGACCACGCAGAACACCATGATCACCGGCAGGAGGTACGACTTGGGAATCATCGAGACCCGGACATAGAGCCTGATCAGACCGAGCATCAGTCCGAACATGACGAATGTCGCGACGAAATAGACGCCGATGACATTCCACACGATGTCGGGATTGGTCGTAAAGAGAAGCGGACCGGGCTGAAGCGAATGGATCGTGAGCGCCCCGATCAGGATCGCATCGGTGACGGAACCCGGAATGCCGAGGGAGATCAGCGGAATCAGGGCACCTCCGACCGTGGCGTTGTTGGCCGCTTCCGACGCCACGATTCCTTCCTCCGATCCCTTCCCGAATCTTTCCGGAGTCTTCGAACCGAGACGTGCGAAGAGGTAGGCCAGGGCCGATCCGACGGAAGCGCCCACGCCGGGCAGGATACCGATGAACGTACCGACGACAGAGGAGCGAACCAGGTTGACAGCCTGCTCCTTGAGGTCCCTGAGCGTCATGAACATTCCCCGGCCGGAAAATTCGACCGTCTCTCGCCGGGATTTCATGTCGAGCGCGTCCGCGAAGATCTGGCTGACTGCAAAAACCCCGATGAGAACCGGAAGCAGCTTGAATCCACCGATGAGGTCGTTCGCACCAAACGTCAGCCGGACTTCCCCTCCGGAGGGATCGATCCCCGGAAAGGTGACGAGCATGCCGAGGAACCCCGTTATCAGCCCCTTGATCACGTCTCCTCCGGCGACGGAAGCAATGAGCGCCATGGCCATCATCACGAGAGCAAAGTAGTCGAATGGAGTCAGCCGGACCGCCAGTTCGGACAGGGGTTCTGAAATGGTGGCAAGGGCCACCCACGCAATCAGCGAACCGATGAATGACGCGGTGATGCCAAAACCAAGTGCGCGCCCTGGCTGACCCGACTTCGCCATCGGATAGCCGTCAAGCGTCGTCATCACCGCTGCCGGCGATCCGGGCATGCGCAGCAGGGTCGCCGTGATCAGTCCGCCCGCGATCGACCCCACATACATGGCAACCAGGAGGGTCGTGGCATGGAGTGGCGACATGTGAAACGTGATGGGTAGAGTCAACGCGATGAGCATCGATCCCGTCAGCCCGGGGATGGCGCCAACCACGATTCCGGAAAACACACCGGCAAGGATGAACGCCATCTGGAACCAGGTAAACGTGCCGAGGATTCCGTCGATCATCTCCGGCGCCTCAGAATGCGCCCGGAAGGCGGATCACGAAAAACCTCGTCAGGGCAAAGAACAGGAACACGGAAAGGCAGACGGCAACTGCCGCCGAAACCAGTGCGGAACGGTAATTCCATCCACGCAGGGCTAACGTCGCGAGAAATACGAAAACGACCGTGATCGCAACGAAGTGTGCCGCCTCGTACTGGAATGCGAGGATGTACGCGACGAGGAGACAAAAGAACAGGAATAGCGAACGCGGCGTCCGTTCGGCAGCGGCGATTCCGGTCGCCGAAGGGTGGTCAGGGAAGCTGGAATCCCTGCCACGGCCCCTCGACACCGAGCGGACCAGCACGATCGTGCAGAGGACGATCAGGACCGAAGCGACCATTTCGGGCGCGGCGCCGGGCCCGAGCGGGTCGAATTCACCTCCAGGCAGTTGCAGTGAGTCGACCAGAAACAGGACGCTGGCAAGCAACAATGCCAGCGTCACCCCGAATTCCGCCGATCGAAGCACGTGCTTCATGGACGCCCCCCGGACCCGGCCGACGACTGCAGAATATGCGCGGCCGGCCGGGGTACTCTACATGCCGCTTCAGGGAAACGGCTCAGTCGGTCACTTCGTCGCAGCGCGGGCAGCGACAGGAGCAATCGCATCCCACTGCCGGCCCATCTCCATGTGAAGCTCGTCACCTGCCTGAAATGCACCGACCATGGCTTTCTTGGCGAGGAACTCCTGCATGCCCTCGTCTTCAAGGGCAGCCTTCACCATGGCGGCAAAACCGGCGATCGCGTCATCCGGCGTACCCTTCGGCGCGAAGTACCAGCCGTCCACGCAGAACTGGAAGTCGTAGCCAAGTTCCTTGAACGTCGGTACGTCCGGAAAGTTAACGTGTCGTTCCGAACCGGCATAGGCAAGAAGCGGACGGGGCTTTCCGGATCAGGATTTCCATCGGCGCGAGGGCGAAATTCGTCGCTCCCGCCGCCGAGAATCCCGCGACCTGGACACGTCCTCCCTTGAATTCCGGAAGGTCCCGGCATCACCGCCTGTTTGGACAAACCGAAACTTGGCGCCTTCGCGCAGGTCCTCAACCATGATTCCATAGACGTGGTTGATGGCACCGAGGTTGGCGCCGTGCACCAACGAGTCCGGTTCCGCCGCTGCCCGATCAAGCAGTTCGTCGAGGGATTCTATCCCGGTGTCCTGTGGGCCGAGGTCGTCTGGCAGAACTGGCCAAGCCTCACGACAGGCTCGAAGTCCTTGTAGCCGAAGTCGATCTTTCCGGCCGCCTGTAGGGTCATCATGGCCGTATGCATGACGACAAAGTTGTGCCCGTCAGGTTCCTGGTCCTTTGCCTGGCGCAGCCCGATGGGAATCGGCCCTCCGACGTTGAAAATCGTAATCGGCTGGCCGACGATATTGGATTCGGCCACAGTTTTCTGCAATTGGCGCGTCATCTGGTCGACGGCACCCGCCCGGCCTTCCAGGGTACCGTGATCTTGATCGGTTTTTCAGGCCATTCGGCGAATGCCGGCACGGCCAACAGCCCAGCTATCAACCCGGCACAGATTGCTGTCAAAGAAATTCTCATGGTCACCTCCGAGTCATGGGCCAACGACGTCCCGGTCGTCGGCCGGATATCGATCAGGCCAGAGGATGCACCGCAGACATTCAAAAGAAAAATGAATTTCGGCATATAACACATGAGGAAATTGCATAAGCGGCGCTCAGTGTTCCGGCATGCTTTCACCGATGTCCCGCAGCGTCTCGATCAAGCAGGCCGAACGTTCAGAGAGCTTCCGTGACTTCAGCCAGATCGCGGCGTACGACATCCTGATCGAAGGGCGCCACGGACGCACGGTGAGCCGTCCCTGCCGAAATCCCGGTTGCGCTGAACGGATCGCTGATCCCGACACCGAGCCCTGCAGCAACAAGATGACAGCTGGCGATCGCGGTCGAGGTTTGAAATCGCGATCGGTAGCGGGTGCTTTGCCTCCAGCATGCACTTGTCGGCGAGTTGTCGCAGCCTCGTCTTCCTGGCTGGAACGATAAGGCGTTCGCCACGGAAGTCGGACGGCCCGATCGCGGGTTTCTCGGCCAGTACGTGGCCGGCCGGCAGCAATGCCACTGCATTCACGGAAACGAACTCGCGGGCCTCGAGCAGCGGATGCTCAACCGGCATGAGCGTCAGGCCAATGTCGGAGGTTCTGGTTGACGATCCAGTCCTCGATATCGAGCCTGTCGACCCAGCTCACGTCCAGTCGCAGGTCCGGGTAAACGGTCTGGAATCGCATGAGTGCGGTCGGAACAAGTTCGCTGAACATTAGCGGACCGATCGCGGATATTCGCAACGGGCTTCCACGCTCTAGCCGGGATGTCTTCGACGATGTCGGGCAGCGCATCCAGCCCGGTCAGGGTCGATTTCGATCATCCTGTAGAACCTTCGGCCCTTGTCCGAATGAACCAGGTGCCGACCCCGACGTTCGAACAGTTGAAATCCGAGATCGGCTTCGAGTGCCGCAAGGGCACGGCTTACCGCCGGTTGCGTCAGCGAAAGAAGCTCGGCCGCTGCCGTCGCCGATCCCGTGCTGACAATCGCCTGGTATGCCTTGAGTTGCCTAATGCGGAGATTCTTCACGTGCTCCACCTGGATGCCGTCACGCCGATCGAAGATAACCGGCTCGGCGCGATGTTGAGAAGTCCGCACGTCATGGAGGCACCGGTATTTTTCTCCGTCACCCGGGGCTCTCGAACCATCGGCTGGTGACCGATCCCTTTATGCATCGAACGCCAAGCGGAATCCGGAATTGCATGCCGAAGTGTCGCCCGGCCTCCCGGACCGCGCAGCTATGCGATAGCGCCAGCAGTAGGACTTGTGACAGAGAAACGAGCCGCCTTTCAGGACGTGTTCCTTTTCGGCGATCGCCTGTCTGTTTCGAACCCGGGCCGCCTTTCCAACCGAGCAAACGCGAAACCGGTCATCGCACCATTCCCAGACATTCCCGCCTCATGTTGAACAACCCGTACGGATTGGGTTCGAAGGCATCAACCGGTGCGGTCCCGTAAAAACCGTCGCGAACCGTGTTTTCATCCGGGAACTCGCCCTGCCAGATATTGCAGAAAATGTTCCTGTCATCATCCGGTTCCGCATCTCCCCAGGGATACCGCGCATTATCAGAGCCGCCGCGTGCCGCGTGTTCCCATTCCGCTTCGGTTGGCAACCTTCCACCCGCCCAGGCCGCGTAGGCCGTCGCATCAGCATGGGATACATGGGTAACCGGGTGGTTTCCCGGTGCCCCGTCGCCTGAAGGGCCGGCAGGACATCTCCAGTTGGCACGGTCGACAGCATTCCACCATGGCAAGTCCCGGGGACGGGACCGGTCGCATCTTCCAACAGCCTCGAAACACGTATGACCAGCCGAATCGATCAGCGCTCGTCATCCGTCCGGATTCGTCGATGAAGCGGGCAAATTCTGCGACCGTGACGGCGAACCTCGATATGCCGAACGCACGGAGAGTCGTCTGCCGCCTCGGCGATTCCCCGTCGAAACGAATTTCGGGCCTGTCGGTACCGGCATGCGTCCTGCCGCCATCCATCCAGACAATATCGCTGCTGTTCAAGTCAGTCTCCTAGCCTGCCCGGTCCGCCGCCTGAATCATGGTCCAACAACCCGGCTGCGTCAAACCACACGGGAGTCATTCGTCACACTGCATTGCCCACTACCTTCGTTCCTGTCGGATTCGATACTAAGGCGAGCTGCCAAGCTTCGCGGGGCCCGCCGCGTTCCGGTGCCCGTCCATGATGAGGTGCGGGCGACTGCAAGGAGAATTCGAAGGACGAAAAACCCTCCGGCCTGTATACATTGTCGGGGCGGTGGGCTACGAAGATGGCGGCACGCCGCCTTTCACCGGTCCTGCTGCGACTCGACCAACTGCAACTGACCGTCTTGCCGTCCAAGTCACAGGGATCGAGGTAATGCGTGCAAGGCCGAACTTCAAAAGCCCCTGATGAATGATGCGTGATGAACTCGACACGGATGTCCTTGAAGGGTCTTTCTACTTTCCGGACAGAACACCTCGTGCCCCTTTCTGTCCGAAGTCTCCCGGCCGATTGAAACGCATTCTACCTGATGCTGCCAGACTCGGAATTCCCAAAGCCGTGAATCGGCAATTTAGCCAAAATGCCCCGGTTCTGCGTCACCGTTGACAAAAATTGGGCCCGGAAGCCGGCGGCCAGAACGATCTTCAACACGGATGGAAGGCCCAATGTACGTCGGACTTGATCTCGGAACATCCGGACTTCGAGCGCTTCTAGTCGATGGGGATGGCCGAATGCTCGGCGATGCGGAAACCACTTTCGAAACTGAGCATCCAAAACCTGGCTGGTCCGAACAGGCACCGAAGTCCTGGACCGACGCATGTCGCGTCGTCATGACCAGCCTGAAACAGGACCACCCGGGAGCAGTTGAATCCGTGCGTGGGATCGGCATCAGCGGCCACATGCACGGGGCCACGTTGCTCGACAAGGACGGTGTCGCGTTACGCCCGTGCATCTTGTGGAACGACACGCGCTCCTCGGAAGAAGCGGCCCGTTTGGACGCCATTGCGCGGATGCGCGAGATTACCGGGAACATCGTGTTTCCCGGCTTCACCGCACCCAAGCTCGAGTGGGTCCGTCTGCATGAACCCGAGAATTTCAGGCGAACGGCGAGGGTTCTGCTGCCGAAGGACTTCCTGCGGCTGTGGCTGACCGGCGAATACTTCAGCGACATGTCGGACAGCGCGGGAACCTCGTGGCTCGATGTCGGTTCCCGGGCATGGTCCGACGAGGCGCTGAAACTGACCCACATGCGACGGGACCAGATGCCGGAATTGCGCGAAGGAGTCGATCGGGGCGGACACCTGCGGCGCTTCCCTGTGCCATCAATGGGGCATCGCCGGACCGGTTTGCATCGCCGGTGGCGCCGGCGACAATGCAGCCGCGGCTTGCGGAGTGGGTTGCCTCGCCGAGGGAACCGGGTTCGTGTCGCTGGGAACCTCGGGCGTTGTCCTGGCCGCGCGGGACAGCTTCGCACCATCGCCGGAGACGGCTGTCCACACGTTTTGTCACGCGGTTCCCGGTAGGTGGTACCAGATGGGTGTCATGCTCGCTGCCACCGATTGCCTGAACTGGCTTTCACGAGTCACACGCCGCTCCCCGGCACAACTCGCCAAATCACTGCCAGACCGGATTGACGGGCCATCAAGCCTGGCGTTCCTGCCTTATCTCTCGGGAGAGCGAACTCCGCACAACGACGCCACCATTCGCGGCGTTTTCTCGGGAATCGACGTTTCGATGGGTACGGAAACCCTAACCAGGGCGGTGATGGAAGGAGTCGCATTCGCTCTTCGTGACTGCATCGAGGCCCTGCGGTCGACGGGCGCACGGCTGAACACCACCCTGGCAGTCGGCGGCGGCAGCCAATCACGTTTCTGGCTCGAAACGATCTCGACAACGTTGGGCGTGACGTTGTCCTTGCCCAAGGGGCAGGATCTGGGTGCGGCATTGGGCGCCGCACGCCTCGCAATATGTGCCGACACCGGGGCTGACCCCGACGACGTCATGGTCACCCCTGAAATCCGGGAAACAATTCATCCCCGCGCCGAGCTGGTTGAAGCTTACGAAGCCCGTTACCGGCGGTTCCGTTCGCTGTACCGTTCCGCGCGGCCTGGTCCCGCCGCATGATCATGCATTGACTCGCAACGCGAACGCGAGTTGAAAAATTCTGGCCTGTTTTGCCCAGAATTCTCCTCCAGGATCGGCGTGATCTACTTTCCCGCGTCGTACGCTCGTTCTCCAGACCTCACCTTGTTATCCGCGTCCGACCGCTGAGCTCATTTGGCAAGAACCCTGAAAAATCGTCCACGATGGCCCAATCAGCAGGAACCGTCACCCTGTTCGCGAGACCGCTTGACCCGAGGGCGGTTTGATCCTTCGGTCGGCGGCTTGTCGCCTGGTTGCCGATGCTCGCTGGATTCGGCGCCGGTAATAGCTTCCCGTGTCTTTTGGCCTCGGTGCTGCGACGAATCACGGAAACGCGTGCGTGCGGCGGGGCAAGGTCCGGGTGATCCCTGGCAATGTTCCGATGACCGGCAGCGCAGTCGGCGTCAGGGAGTTCTCATCCATGCCCCGCCACGGAAGGGACACCGTCCAGAACTCTCGAAAATTCCATCGCCCCGGACCCTTGTCCCAGTTCAGGTGTCGAAAAGCCCCGGAATCACCGACAACGTTGGCAAGTTCACGAACTGGATTCGAGCATCATGTGGGCGACCTTTTCGCCGATCATCATGGATGGCGCGTTGATGTTGCCGTTCGTGATGGTGGGCATGATCGAGGCGTCCGCAACGCGCAGGCCCTCGATACCGTGCACACGTGCCTCCGGATCCGTAACCGCCATGGCGTCATTCCCCATTCTTGCCGTTCCGCACGGATGATATGCGCTGTTCGCATTGTTCCGCACGTAATCATCGAGTTCGGGGTCGGACCGGACATCAGCCCCAGGCGAAACCTCGGGCCCGCGGCAAAAGTCGAACGCGGGCTGTGCCGCGATGGCGCGCGCGAACCGTATCGCAGTTCGAAACAGCGACCGGTCACTCTCGGTGCTCAACCCGTTGAGCAGGATCCGGGGCGGTGCGAACGGGTCCGCCGAGCCGAGTTTGACCCAGCCGCGGCTGTCCGACCTCACGGGACCGACATCGAAACAGTAACCGTCCTTGTCTGGCGGCGGGGACCATCCGTCCATGAAATACGGCCAGAAGTGGAACTGGATGTCGGGCTGGGCCGCGGACGCATCCGAACGAAAGAAGGCGCCAACCCGGGAATGCGACGTCGCGGCGGGTCCGGTTCGGAACAACATCCACTCCGCCCCGGCCAACGCGATTCTCGGCCACGCGAGCAGCTTGTTCTTGGTCATGCCCTTGTGGGGACAACCGTGCATGACGTGGACTTCGAGGTGGTCCTGCAGGTTCTGCCCGACGCCTGGAAGGTCCTGGACGACCCGGATTCCGAATTCACGCAAGTGATCAGCAGGACCAATCCCGGATAGCATCAGCAGTTGCGGGGACTGAAACGCTCCGGCCGACAGTATGACTTCGCGACGGGCACGTACCGAATGATCCTGTCCCCGGTAGCGATAGACAACTCCGTTCGCGCGCCGGTTCTTGACCAGCACTTTCATGACATGCGCATTCGTCGTGACGGTGACATTCGGACGCCTAGCAGCAGGCCAGACACACGCCCGGGCCGTCCCGGAACGCCAACCGCCGAAATGGTTGGCATCGAATTCCGAAACGCCTTCCTGGCCGGCGCCATTGTAATCGTCGGGGCGTGCATGCCCGGCCTGGGATCCGGCCTCGATGAAGGCCTCTTCGACCGGGTGGTTGTCGGTCATTTTCTGAACGGCAATCGGCCCGGAATCCCCACGGTACGCGTTGGGGGCACCATGGTAGGTCTCGATACTCCGAAAAAACGGAAGGACATCGTCAAATCGCCACCCCGCCGCACCTTCTTCCGCCCACCTGTCGAAATCCCTCTGGTGTCCCCTGACGAAAACCATGCCGTTGAGGGACGACGACCCGCCCACGGTTTTCCCGCGCGGCTGGGACAACACCCGGCCGTTCATATATGGCTCCGGTTCGGTCTCGAAACACCAATTGCGCCGACCACCGGTAAACGTATACCGGGAACCGGCGGGAATCCGTGTCGTCCAATGGGCATCGGTGGGACCGGCCTCGAGCAGCAGGACGCGAAACCGGCCGTTTTCGGAAAGCCTGTACGCCAGGAACCCTCCAGCCGAACCCGAACCAACAATGATGTAGTCGTATTCGGCCATCGTGCCTGCCCCATGCTCCGACGAATTTCCCCGCCATTTCCGGATCTTTACAAGGGACCGGACGCAACCTTCAAGGAGCCATCGAACGCGGTTATTGCACGTGCCTCCAGCGTGTGAATCCCGCGTATTCTTGTTCGAAGGATCGAGGGACGATTACGCTGCCGAGATCCGGGAGCTGTCGATCGGTCTGTTTGCACCGGGATGCCCATCCAACAGCCGGATTTTGAAAAACGTCATTCGAATGCCGTCGGAATCGCTTGATCAACCGCGCATTTGAAGTAACAGTTTGCCACAGAGATCAGGTTCGATTGATTCGGGTTACGGAGTGCCGCCATGGAAGTGCGGTTTGCCGAAAGCCAACGGCCCGCTGATGGCCGTCCCCGAAGGCATGTTTTCCTGCTCCTCGACAACTTTACCCTGATGTCATTCTCCATCGCCGTGGATGCGCTCCGGCTGGCAAACAGGCACTGCATCGTGCCGCCTTACCGGTGGCTTCTCGCAGGGGAGGACGGCCAGGTCGCAACCAGTTCGACAGGGACGCAGATTCGGCTGGACATGGGACTTTCACCGGTCAGGCATGACGATGTCGTGCTCGTGTGCGGCGGAATTGACGTACAGCGCGCCACGACCCGGCCCGTCCTCAACTGGTTGCGACGCGAAGCACGCAAGGGGATTTCGGTCGGAGGCCTGTGCACGGGCGCGTACGCTGTCGCCAGGGCGGGCCTCTTGGCAGGACGAAAATGCACGATTCACTGGGAAAACCGGGATGCGTTCCAGGAGGATTTCCCGGACGTCGAGCTCTCGCGTTCCGTATTCGTGGTCGACCACAACCGTTATTCATCGGCGGGGGGAACGGCGTCCCTCGACCTGATGCTCAAGCTGATTGCGGATGACCGTGGACAGGATACGGCCGACTGGATCGCGGACCAGATGGTGTACTCCTCCATTCGGACCGACCGCGACGAGCAGCGGTTGTCGGTCCCGGGCCGCATAGGCGCCCGTCATCCCAAACTCTCGGAAGTCATCCGGATGATGGAGGCAAACATCGAGGAGCCGAAGTCGCCCCGCGTCATGGCCAGCGATGTCGGCATGTCGGGTCGGCAGCTTGAACGGCTCTTTCGCCGGTACATGGATCGTTCGCCGAAAAAGTACTACATGGAACTCCGCCTGCAAAAAGCGCGGAATCTCCTGATGCAGACAGACATGTCGATCATCAACGTCGCCCTTGCATGCGGATTTGCATCTCCGTCGCATTTCTCCAAGTGCTACCGTTTGTTCTACGGCACGACGCCTTACAGGGCGCGCTGGGCACAGACCGTTGTGAAACAACCATCGGCCGGCGTTACTTCCAATACCCTTTCATGAGGCGCTCCGGGACGGTTTTCCCGACGTCGACAAAGCTGAGATCCCAATTTCCTGCCGGCGGAGATGTTTCACCACTGCTCATTCAAATCGGTATTTGAACCCGGTTTGATGCCGGGGACGCGAGAGACGTGCGCATCCATCCGCGGTCGGATCCCGGACCAGCCCTTCTGCGTATTCCGTACACTGTTCAACTGTTAAAAATTTGTACTTTCCGGGCGGTTTGCTAAAGTGAGTTCATCGTGTTGGACTTACCCCATTGAGGAGAGAGAAAATGAATCTGGGCAGGCTGAAAACAACTTTCCTGGCCGCAACGATCTTCATGGCCGGGACATCATTGGCAGAGGCGGAAGAAATCAAGATCGGCATCTTGCTGGGATTCACAGGACCGATCGAATCCCTGACGCCTGGAATCGGCAGTGGCGCGGAACTGGCCATACAGGAAGTTTCCGATTCGGGGGCACTGCTGGAAGGTGCGACGGTCTCCGGAATTCGTGCCGACTCGACCTGCATTGACGCGGCAGCCGCGACGACCGCCGCCGAACGACTGGTTACTGCTGACCAAGTCAACGCGATCATGGGCGCCGACTGTTCGGGCGTGACCGGCGCAGTCCTTCAGAACGTCGCACGGCCTAACGGGATCGTCATGATTTCGCCGTCCGCGACATCTCCTGGATTGTCGACCGCAGAAGATGACGGTCTTTTCTTTCGCACGGCACCTTCAGACGCCCGCCAGGGCCCGATCATGGCCGATGTCATCATGGACCGGGGGTTCAAGTCCGTCGCCCTGACCCATACCAACAACGACTACGGCAAGGGCCTTGCCGACAGCTTCCAGGCCGCATTCGAAGCGGCCGGCGGCGAGGTGACGATCAGCACTCCGCACGAGGATGGCAAGGCTGACTACAGCGCCGAAGTTGGCGCACTCGCGGCGGCAGGAGGCGATGTTCTCGTGGTTGCGGGCTACATTGACCAGGGTGGACGCGGGATCATTCAGGCATCGCTCGACAGCGGCGCCTTCGACACGTTCGTGCTTCCGGACGGTATGATCGGCGAAAGCCTGCCGCAGGCGATCGGCCCCGACCTTGACGGCTCGTTCGGACAGGCGCCTGGAAATGAAACCCCCGGGCTGGCGAAATTCACCGAACTTGCGGGTGCCGCCGGCTTCGACGGTTCGGGCCCGTTCGTCGGTGAAGCCTATGATGCGGCGGCGCTGATCCTCCTCGCCATGCAGGCGGCAGGATCATCAAGCAGCCAGGACCTCAAGGAACAGGTCATGAACGTCGCCAACGCTCCAGGTGAACCGATCTACCCGGGCGAACTGGTCAAGGGCCTGGAAATCCTCGCGGGCGGGGGCGACATCGACTACGTCGGCGCGTCGGCCGTCGAATTGATTGGCGCCGGGGAATCGGTCGGCAACTACCGCGAGATCGAAATCCAGGACGGTGCCATCCAGACCGTCAGGTTCAGGTAAGAAACACGGCGTTTCCGTGTTCCCCGGCCAGCGCAGCTGGCCGGGGATAACCCTGACCAAAGCCCCTGGCAGGCAACCGGGTGATCCTGATCGACAACATCACTAAACGCTTCGGCGGATTTGCTGCCGTCGACGGGGTCAGTTTCAGGATCAGGGAAGGAACGATAACGGGCCTGATCGGGCCGAACGGCGCTGGCAAGACCACGCTCTTCAACGTGATCGCCGGGGTTTTCCCGCCGGCGTCAGGCCGGATCTTTCTCGAAGGTGAAGACATCACCGGCGAAAAGCCCCATGCGCTTTTCCGGAAAGGTGTCCTGCGCACTTTCCAGGTCGCGCATGAATTCACCACCATGACCGTCCGGGAGAACCTGATGGTGGTTCCGGGCAAGCAGAGTGGCGAGAACCTGGTTCATGCCTGGTTTTCGAGGCGACGCGTCAGCGAGGAAGAGCGAGCCATCAGGGCACGCGCCGACGAGGTCATCGACTTTCTCGAACTGAACCAGGTTGCGGACGAGCTCGCAGGAAACCTGTCGGGAGGCCAGAAGAAACTCCTGGAACTCGGACGCACGATGATGGTCGATGCCAGGATCGTCTTCCTTGACGAGGTTGGTGCCGGCGTCAACCGGACGCTGTTGCGGAGAATCGGCGAGGCCATCATACGCCTCAACCGCGAATTCAACTATACATTCTGCCTGATTGAACACGACATGGACTTCGTTTCATGGTTGTGTGACCCGGTCATCTGCATGGCGGAGGGGCGGGTCCTCGCCACGGGTACCGCCGAAGAAATCAAGTCGAATCAAAGCGTGATCGAAGCCTATCTCGGGAAAAGGTTCCGCGATGCAGGTCACGCCGCATGAGTTGCCTGCGCGCACTGGACATGACGGGCGGCTACGGCGAGGTCGACATCCTGCACGACTGTTCAATCACGGCCGAGCCAGGCAATGTCACGGTCATTGTCGGGCCGAACGGGGCCGGCAAGTCGACTGCCATGAAAGCGATGTTCGGTCTCATTGAACTTCGCAAGGGAACGGTCGAGCTTGACGGGCAAGACATCACGCCGCTCGCACCGCAGGAACGGGTGTCGCTCGGCATGGCCTTTGTTCCCCAGACCGGAAACATCTTTCCTTCCCTGACGGTTCGAGAAAACCTGGAAATGGGCGCTTTCCTGAGATCCGATGACATCGGGCCCGCCATGGAGCGGGTCCTCGACCTGTTTCCGGCCCTGGATGTCAAGAAAAACCAGGCGGCAGGGGAACTCTCCGGCGGGCAGCGACAACAGGTCGCGTTCGGCCGCGCACTCATGACCGGGCCGAAAATGCTCATGCTCGACGAGCCGACAGCCGGGGTATCCCCGGTCGTGATGGACTTGCTGTTCGATCTCGTTCTCGACATCGCCGCCACCGGAATCGCTGTCCTGATGACCGAACAAAACGCTCGGCATGCCCTCTCGATCGCGGACCAGGGCTACGTCCTTGTACAGGGCAGAAATCGGTACACGGACACCGGCCGATCGCTTCTCGATAACCCGGAAGTAAGGAAATCATTCCTTGGCGGTTAGGGATTCACAAGCCCGTGCCCGCAAGGTGGTTCCCTTTAACGTGGAAGTCCTTCGCGAGGCATCTGGACGGGACCCAATCCCACGCCGCGAGGGTCAGTTGAAATGGACGTTCTGAACGGGTTCGTCCTCCTGGCGAATTTCGTCATCGTTCCGGGTCTCGCCTACGGCAGCCAACTTGCGCTCGGAGCCCTTGGCGTTACCCTGGTCTACGGCATCCTCAGGTTTTCCAACTTCGCCCACGGTGACACCATGGCGTTCGGAGCCATGATCGCCGTCCTGTTGACATGGTGGTTGCAGTCGACGGGAATCTCGATTGCGCCGCTGCCGACGGCGCTGGTTGCGTTGCCGTTCGCCATCGTTGCGACGGCGGCCATGGTTCTCGTGATCGACAGGACGGTATATTGGAGCTTTCGCCAGAAGAAATCCGCGCCGGTCGTGTTTGTCATCGCGTCGGTCGGGGTCATGTTCATCCTGAACGGCATCGTTCGCTTCGTGATCGGTCCCGGCGACCAGAGATTTGCCGATGGCGCCCGGTTCATTGTCCGGGCACGCGACTTCAGGCAAACCTTCGGCCTGGAGGAAGGCCTCACGATCAAGGTCAGCCAGTGCATCACCCTGCTGAGCGCGGTCGTCACCGTGGGCGTCCTGTTCTGGTTTCTGTTCCGGACGCGGACCGGAAAGTCGATGCGGGCCTATTCGGACAACGAGGACCTGGCGTTGATTTCCGGGATCAGCACCGAGCGCGTCGTGTTCCTGACCTGGGTCATTTCTGCTGCCCTCGCCTGCCTTGCGGGCACCTTGTACGGTCTCGACAAGAGCTTCAAGCCGTTCACGTATTTCCAGCTTTTGCTGCCGATATTTGCCTCGGCGATCGTTGGCGGACTCGGAAATCCCTTCGGCGCAATTGCCGGCGGCTTCGTCGTCGCGTTTTCCGAAATCTCCGTGACCTATGCCTACAAGAAATTCCTGGGCTACGTTCTGCCTGAAGCGCTCTCTCCGACAGGCCTGACGCAATTGCTTTCGACCGAGTACAAGTTCGCCGTCAGCTTCATGATCCTGGTGCTTGTGCTGATCTATCGGCCAACCGGGATCTTCCGGGGCAGGTCTGTCTGATGAAAGGCAGGGAAGTCGGCAGACTGCCCGCGCTTGCCATGATGGCGGCCCTGCTGGTTTTCGTCGGCGTGCTCCAGAGCTGGAACGTCGCACTCTCGATTCTCAACCTCTGCCTGATCTCGGCAATCATGGCGCTCGGCGTCAACATCCAATGGGGATACGCCGGGTTGTTCAATGTCGGCATCATGGGATTTGCCGCTCTTGGCGGTCTTGCGGTCGTATTGGTTTCCACGCCCCCGGTTCGCGAGGCCTGGAGCGCCGGCGGCGGCGGATTGCTGGCGGCCGCATTTGTCGCCGCCACCGGTTGCCTTCTTGCCTTTGTCGTCCACAAGAGGCTTCCGCCCGGCAGGATCAGGACGCTCTCCATAATCGCCGTGCTTGTGGTCAGCTATTTTCTCGCACGATGGTTCTTTGGTCCGGCGACCGACGCAGTCGAACGAATCGAACCGGCAAAAACCGGATTCCTGGGCGGTCTCGGCCTGCCGGTTATCCTGTCCTGGATCGTCGGAGGGGTGCTGGCCGGGGTTGCCGCCTGGTTCATCGGGAAAATCGCCCTCGGGTTACGTTCCGACTACCTCGCCATCGCCACGCTCGGAATTTCCGAGATCATCGTTTCGGTACTGAAAGGAGAAGACTGGCTGACCCGCGGCGTCAAGAACGTGGTAGGGCTGCCAAGGCCGGTTCCATACGAAGTGGAATTGCAGGACAGGGAATGGCTGAAGGCCCTTGCCGAAAGCACGAACGCGGACCTTGCGTCCCTGTCTTCGATCGTCGTGAAGTTGACGTACTGCGCCTTGTTCGCAACCGTGCTGGCCGTGGTTTTCGTCTTGTCGGAACTGGCGCTCAAGTCCCCGTGGGGCCGAATGATGCGCGCAATCAGGGACAATGAGACTGCAGCGAACGCCATGGGCAAGGATGTCACTGGCCGGCATCTCGAAGTGTTTGTCCTCGGTTCGATTGTCGTGGGGCTGGCAGGAGCGATGCTGACGACGCTCGACGGCCAAATGACGCCGGCAAGCTATCAGCCGTTGCGGTTTACCTTTCTGATCTGGGTCATGGTCATCGTTGGCGGTTCGGGGAACAACTGGGGGGCGGTTCTCGGCGGTTTCCTGATCTGGTTCCTCTGGGTCGAGGCGGAGCCTGCCGGCCTGTTCCTGATGGACTTCCTGACGGCCTGGCTCCATGAGGACAGCGGCCTTCGGGCGCACCTGATCGATTCTGCCGCGCACATGCGGCTTCTGACGATGGGATTCCTGTTGATTCTTGTACTCCGCTTTTTCCCGAAAGGCCTGATTCCGGAGCGGTGACGAATGGGACCCGAATCCGCATCCGTCACCGGCCGGGCAACGAAACGATGATCCTGACCCGCTCAAGACCACCTGACACCGACGGGATCCGCTGGCCATGATCGCAGTCATCTTCGGTGTCGGGAGCGCGGTTTCCCTTGGCATCGCCGACTACCTCGCCAATCGGAACGCCGTTCGGATCGGGGCCGATCGTACTCTTTGCGGCATGCTCGCCGTCGGGACCGTGGGCCTCGGCTTCCTCGGAATCGCCACGGGAACATCGATCCCGCTCGAACCGGTAGCTGTCGCCTACATTCTCATCCACGGCGTCTGCCTCGCCCTGGCCCTTTTGACGTTCTTTGCCGCACTCGCCCGCGGGCCAGTCAGCGTCGTCGCACCCATCGTCGGTGCCCATCCCGTCATTGTCGTGGCGTTCGCGGTGGTATCCGGACGAACGCCCGGCCTTGCGGAATCTGCCGCGATAGCAGCAATCATTTTCGGAGTCGTCCTGATCGGAGCCGTCACCCCTGCGCCGAAAACCGGACCCGGTCCCGCGCCGAAGCGACGGTCCATACAACCGGCGACTCCCCGGGTGACCGGTCCCATCCTGGCACTGGCCGGGTTCGCCAGCATCGTCTACGCGGTCGCCGTGATCACCGGTCAGGAGGCATCCGCCCGAACGGATGGATTCGTCGCGCTCTGGATGGGGCGAACCGTCGGCTTCCTGTTTTTGCTGGCATTGCTGCTGCTTCGTCGGCGTGACGTCTTTTTCTGGCGGCTTCCGGCTCAACGACAGGGCATCATTGTCGCCCACGGATTTCTCGACACGTTCGGCTTCTTCCTGCTGTTCGCGGGAGGGATGACCCGAAATCCTGAATTTACCGCCGTCATTTCATCGACATTCAGTGTTGTAACCGTCATTCTTGCCTGCGTTCTGCTCGGCGAACGCATGGCCAGGCTACAGATTTTCGGCCTCGTGCTGATCGTTTCCGGCGTTGCGACGCTTGGCTACGCCGGGGCGTGAATCGTGAATTCCGTTCACACTTTTCCGAGTGGAACAGGACCAATACAAGAAAAGCCCGGTTGTGAAACCGGGCTCGACGAGATTTCAACACGAAACCGTTCCGGGAAACACCTGCTCATTTGACGGTGCTTTGACATGACCACGTCACATGGCGTGCGCTTTTGTGACACATGGAAACGGACGTGCCGGAGTCTATCCAAGGTGCTTCGAAACCGGTGTCGTGCAGTCCGTTGCCAATCGTAACAGGATTGCCGTCATCGAGAAGGCCGTGGTGCGCACAGCCGTTGCAAAAAAAATTTACGACATGACATGAAATAAAATAACACAATGACAACGCCTTACATGTCGAAAAATCCATATTTGGAACTGCAGTCGACGAATGGAGGGATTGGAACCCGTGTTGACCGGGCAGGTAGCCGAGGACTGCTCGTCGACGACGATTCGAAGACCGGCACTCGGAATATCCGCAAAACCCGCCGGATCTGAATTCGGCGCGATCCATGGGTAGGCGGCGGTTACTGGCGGCCGTCACCGGGTCATGACGGCCGCCTCCGTACAGTCTTCACCCGGTCAGTCCCAGCAACCGGGCCGCGTTACCGCCGAGGCACCTGTCGCGTATGTCATCGCTGTCAAAGGGAAGAGACTTGAACGAACGCACACTTTGTCCGAGTGGCCTGACCGGGTAGCTGCTGCCGTACAGGAACCGGTAGCTCAGGAAGCCGTTGGCTGCACGAAAGTAGTCGTCGCTGCCGGGCAGTCCGGGGACGTTCAGGTAAATGTCGGGTATCAGGTAGACGTTTGGCCGCTGGAACGCGACACCGCACATCACCGCGGCCCAGGGAAAGGCGGCATGCGGAACAACGATCGTCAGGTCGGGAAATTTCTGGGCGACACGGTGAATGTGCACTGGCATGCTGTAGCCGACATCCGGGCCGACATAGATGCTTGACGTCAGTGACACGATCAGCCCGCGCTCGGTGCATTTCTCGTAGATCGGGTAGAGCCGTTCGTCATCGTCGTACAGTGGCGGTTCCGACCAGCCGTTGTCCAGCGCGGCGCCCTTGAAGCCGAGGTCCACGCAGCGATCTATATCCTCGAGAGCCCCGTCGACATCGATGCCGTTGAGCCCGCCGAAGCACACGAACCGTCCGGGAAACAGGTCCCTGAGCTCGACAAGTTCCTCGTAAGGAACCGATCCGTGGGGACCTCCCGCCTTGCGACCCATGACAACGGCAACGTCGATGCCCGCCTCGTCGAGTTCCTCGACAAAGGCGTCGATCGAGGTCTCTTCGTAAGACCGGTACGGAGATTCGATGTTGGTGAACAACGGCGAAGCCGTTACCGGGTCAGGGTCCTGCGGACGCGGATTGTAGATACGCAGTTTTGGGAAACTCTTGAACGGGGGTCGTACCCGAAAATCTATAACCATTTGGTCCTCCTCATTGAATCGTATCGTTTGGTCGATAACCGGGTCCAGCTGTCATCGCATCGCCAGCAGCCCTCCATCGACGTAGATGCTTGAACCGGTTATGAAACTCGCATCCTCGGTCGCCAGGAATACCGCAAGACCGGCCACGTCTTCGGGCGTACCAAAGCGGCCGAGCGCCACGCGTGCCAATGATCGTTGGCGTTCCGCGGGGTCGGACAGGCGTTTCTGGTTCAGCGATGTCCGCACCGGACCCGGTCCGATCGCGTTCACCCGGATGCCGAGTGGCGCCAGGGCGGCGGCAAATCCCTGCGTCAAGGCCCGCACACCTCCTTTGCTGGCCGTATAGTGGACGCTCGTTGCGCGGGACACCACGGCGGACGTCGAGGAGATGTTTGTGATCGAGGCATTCGTGTGTGGCTGCATGTGCGGTGCAAACACCTGTATCGTGAGAAATGTCCCCGTGAGGTTGACGCCGATGATCCTGTTCCATTCCGTTTCCGGCAACTCCAGCGCCGGATAATGGCTGTTGACCCCCGCGCCGTTCACGAGAATGTCGATCCTGCCCGCCCATGACTTGATTTCCCGCGCAACCCTTTCGGCGTCAACCCGGCTAGTCACGTCCAGTTCGAATGCGCACGCAGATTGTCCATCGGCGTCAAGTTCGGCGGCGACGGCGCGCGCGCGCGCCGCGTCGATATCCACGACCGCGACCCTTGCGCCCTCAGCGTGCATCCTCCGGACGATCCCCGAACCCAACCCGCCCGAGCCGCCGGTAACTGCCGCTGCCTTTCCCTCAAGCCGCATAAGAGTCAGGATCCGCAATCGGCCATGCAAGCGATCCGTGGCATGGTCGAAACGGTGCCGGGCACTTCATCATAGCTCCCCCAGGAATTCGAGAAGATTCGTCCGGAGTATGGCGTCACGGTTCGGTTCGGGTATCCCGGCCTCGTCAAATCCCGACATCGACACTTCGAGGGACTGCGAGGGATAGGCGGTGCCGAAGATGATCTTCTTGCACAGGATAGGGTGCCGTGCGGCTTCGACAAGGTCCGTGCGGCCAGGCAGACCCGGGGTGTTCATGTACAGGTCCGGGATCAGCCAGACGTTCGGCAGCTTTGCGGCAACCGCCAGCATGGGAGTCACCATCGGCCAGGACGCATGGCTGACAACGAGCCGCAGGTTCCCGAAGTCCATGGCGACGCGCTGCAGTGTACAGGGGTCGCAGAAACTGAGGTCCGGACCGGAGTTTATGCTCATGGAGACGGATACGGGAACATTCCTGGCTTCACAGTATGCGTAGACGGGGTAGAACGCCGGATCGTTGACCCGCAGAGGCGGATTCAGCCAGCCCGGGTCGAGCGCAATGCCATCGAGATTCAATTCCTCGATGCAACGCATCGTTTCCTTGAGATTATCCAGTGGAGTTGCTTCACCGACGCCACCAAATGTCCAGAACCTGTCGCCGTGCTCTCGTCGCAACGAGGCGATGGTTTCGTTCGGGATCCAGGCATTGGTCGCCGTATGCCGCCCCATTGCAAGCCCCCGGCTAATGCCGATCTCATCCATCTCCGAAAACAGTGCTTGCATCGAGCGTTCGGAAATCGAAGCCGGCGGTATCGCGTAGCTGACGAGGCCCTGTTTCATCTTCGTGTTGTAACGCGGCAGCTTCAGGAATTCCCCGAAAGGCGGGCGGATCCTCGCGTCAAAATATCCGTTTCTGTTGATCATGGGCCCTCACTATTTCCTTTGGTCTGGCCTGGTTCGCCGGCGGCAGCGTTTGTCGAAACCTCGCCGGGTTCGGAAAAAACCAGTACGTCGCGCGGCAAGGCGCTGACATTGACCCGGTCTCCGATTGCAAGAGGCTGCTCACTCGTGATTGTCACGACATTTACTGACGCGTTTCCTGCCTGAATCGAGTATTCCACGGCGGTGCCCTTGTATTGCACCAGGGTGATCGTCGCCGTGCCGTCGTCGGCCGGCTCGATCCGGAGCCGTTCAGGGTAAATCGCCACGCGGGCCGGTCCCTTCCCCATCGTCTTCTCGCCCGAGAGTACGCCGAATGGAGTCTCGACGGCCCCGCGCTTGTCGACGGTCGCGTCGAAGACATTCGCGCCCAGGAACCAGGCGACGTATTCTGAAACCGGACTGTTGTGCACCTCCTGGGGGGTGCCAATCTGTTCAATCTTCGCCGTTGTCATGACCGCAACCGAAGTCCCGAGAGACAACGCCTCGGCCTGATCGTGGGTCACGTAGATGCCGCTGAATTGCAAGCGGTTGTGCAGGCCGGCAATCTCGTCCCGAAGCTGTCTTCGCAGGTTCGCGTCCAGATTGCTGAGCGGTTCGTCGAAGAGCAACACGGCCGGTTCGGCGACGATCGCCCGCGCCAGCGCGACTCTTTGTTGTTGGCCACCGCTCAACTGGCCCGGGTACTGATCCGCAAGTGGGCCGCATCGCACGAGATCAAGTGCCGCGTTCGCCGTCGGCTTGACATCCTTTTTTGCAAAACCGCGGCGCTTTAGTGGAAACGCCACGTTGTCGCTCACCGTCATGTGAGGCCACAGCGAATACGCCTGAAAGATCATCCCCAGGTTTCTGCCATTCGGGGGCACGTTAACCAGGCCTTTCGAGCCGAACACCTCGCGGCCCGCGATCGTGATCTGTCCCTCGTCCGGCTTGAGCAGGCCCGCGACGGCATTGAGAAGCGTGCTCTTGCCGCAACCGCTCGGCCCCAGGAGAACCAGCAGTTCGCCCTGCCCGACCTTTACCGAAATCCGGTCGAGCGCGAGGATTTCCTTGCGTCCCAGCCGATAGGTTATCGACAGGTTTTCGACACCGACACCTACTGTTCCGCCACTACTGGATGCGGCCGGCCTCATGACGCCTCACCGGTCGTGCGTCCACCGAGGATCGTGATCAGGCTGACACCGATCAGGGAGACGCTGATCATCACGATGGCGATCGCGGCAGTGTCCGTGAAGGTGCCGTTGTTGTAGCTGTCGAACAGGCGTGTCGACATCACCTGGTTGCTGGGGGTCCGCAACAGCGACGATGCCGAGAACTCCCTGGACATGAGGACGAACATGAGCAGCCCGGCCGACGCGACGCTGCGACGGAGCATCGGGAGGATAATCCAGACAACGGTCCGCAGGCGTCCGGCTCCACAGACCCTTGCCGCTGCCTCGTGCGACGTGCCCATCTGGACGAGTCCGCTTTGAATCATCCTGACACCATGTGGAAGATACAGGACGAAGTAGGCAATGACGAAGAGCCAACCCGATCCGTAGAGGCCGAATTGCCCGACCGCGAAAATCAGAAAGATCCCGAGCCCGAGCACGACGTGCGGAATGGTCAATGGAAGATTGATCGTGTAGTCCACGAACGTGCTGAAACGGCCTGAAGTCGCTGACAGCATGTACCGGGCCACGACGAACGAGCCAACGAGCGCTGCCACCACACCGATGGCACTCAATTGAATCGAATTGAGGATCGACGTCCGGATCGTGGAATTCTGCCAGATCTCGACAAATGAATCCAAGCTGAACTTGTCGACCATGATGGTGGCCGACCAGAAAGGTGAAAGTGCGACGATGAGCAAAGCCGTGACCGCGGGAACGACCGCAATGAAGGCATAGATGATGATTGGAATGATCAGGTAGTTGCGCGGCTGTCTATGGCCGCCAACCCCCTTGCTGGCAACGGAAAACCGGTTCACGTCACCAACAGCCATGCGCTGTATGAACACGAGGGCGAAGCCTGCCAGGATGAGCGGTAGTGCCAGGAATGCCGCGGTCGCTTCCTGGGGAATGGACCGAACTTCAAGCTGGTTGAAGATTTCCGTCGTGATGACGTTGATCCCGTGGTTGGAACCGAGCACCAGCGGCACCGTGAATTGGCCGAGGCCGAGGAGCATCACGATCACGGCTCCATAGATGATCGCGGGGCGGATGATGCGCAGGACGATCCGGAACTGGGCGCCGATCCAACTCGAACCGGAGACCATCGCCGCACTCTCGAGCGCGGGATCGACCGCGCGGAGCGCAGTCGAGACATACAGAAAGACGAACGGAATCAGGTAAATCGTGTCGATAACGATGATTCCCGACAGGGAACGAATGTCGACAGGGCCGGATTTGCCATCAAAGAAAGGAGTCGCCCGCAGAATTACGTTTGCATAACCGATGCGCGGCGAGAACAGGAAGATCCAGCCGATGACGCCGGCGATCGGGGGCACGAAGAGCGAACTCGTCGTCAGGATGGAGGCAATTCGGGCATACCGCGGCGACAACTGTCCCGCCGACCACCCGAAAAATGTCCCGAAGGTCAATGCGAGTACAAGGGTGCCGCCCGCGAGCACGAAGGTGTTGACGATCGTCCGGCCGATATTCGGGAGTGCAGCGACGACCTGCAGCTGCTCCCAGAACCGGGTCATGGGTTCAAACATGACCTGGATAATGGGAGCGAAAATCATCGCGAGGATCAGGACAATCGCGGCCCGGCTCGATACCAGGGTCCAGTCGACCGTTCCGCGCCGCACAAAGTCCATGAGCCAGCTTGTCCGCGACGCGATTTCGCGGCAGGCTGGCTCAATCGCGGACCCGCGTGTTGTCAACAGCCTTGCGACCTACATGCTGCCAAGTACTCTGGCAGTGTTTTCCGTTACTGCGGGATCGCCTGCTGGAAGGTTTTTTCCCACCACCTTGTCAGGTTTATGGCATCCTGTGCCGTCACGGCCTCTTCATTGACGTTTATGGGAAGTTCGTCCGTCCCGATCACGCTGACGCCACCGTCCGTATTCAGGATCGCCTGGCCTTCCGGTCCCATCATGTAGTCAAGAAGCAGCTTGCCGGCATTCGGGTTCGGGCCTCCCTCCAGGGCCATGGCCCATTGCGTGAGAGCCCAGACCTTTGAATCGGGTGTAGCCCAGTCGATCGGTGCACCGTCGCGCTTCAATCCTGCGGCCTGCCAACCGAAAGCCAATGCAATGTCGGATTCTCCGGCTGCGATTCCCTGAACAAGCGCGTTCACGGATGGTCCAGTCACGATGCCGTCCGCGGCAATCGATTCCCAGAACCCGTCGCCAAGAAACTCGCGGGTCCGGAGATAGTAGGCGGTACGGAACACGGAGGCCGGAGAACCGACGGCAGTAATATATCCTTTGCCGATCATGTCCTCGTACTTCGAGGGCGCCGGTTGGACTGCGTCGGTGTTGTAGATGATCACAACCGGGTCGGCCGTCATCTGGACGCTGCCATGCGGAAATGCAAAGTCCTCCGGCCAGTTGGCCGCGTTTGGCCCGCTGGGAACCCAGACAGGAGTCTGTTCGGCAATTCGCGAGTGGGAAATCGGTCCGGCCGTATAGAACACGTCCGCCTGCGGCGCGCCCGCCTGCAACTCGCCCATCAACCGTGACGTCTGTGCCCGTGCCGAACCACGGAGCCATTCGCCCGTAATGCCGTATTCCGCTTCGAACGCCTTGAGAAGTGCTTCCGCCTGAGCATTTGACTTCGCCAGGTACAGCACGACCTTGCCTTCGGCCTTGGCTGCATCGACAACATCCTGCCATTCGTCCGCAGATGCACCGACTCCTCCCAACGCCGAGACAATTCCCCCAACTATCAGCGATTTCAGTATTTTTGGAACTTTCATTCTTCGGTCTCCTCCCGTGTACTTGCAAATGAATGCAACAAAAACCGGAACAAAAAACAATGACGGCACTAGAACCCACCGGGCCAGAGTCGTCAACGGCAAACTAGGGTGAGGCATTTGCACTGTAGCGTTTTCCGTCAACAACCGGCTGCGAGGCGTTGGTGGAGGGGTACCATAGGATGATCGAGCACGTGGACCACGACGGGGACTCTGCGTCCACCAGTGCCAAGGGCCATTGCCATGCTGGCGCAAATTAACTGCGCAAGGAAATTCAAAGGCTGCTCCTCGTCGGTCCATTGGTGACGCGCCGAGAATCGGTTCTTGCGACTGTCTACCGTTACTCTCGGCCCAACGGTCCCGGTGCTGACGCGGACGTCAGCACCGGGACCCGAATGTTGCGCGAACGATTTCATTGCCCACGCGCTTGCGCGAATGGCGTTCCGTACGCGCTCGATGACGCTCGTCAATTCAGGGCAGCATCGGTGATGGCGTGGGTCCAGGCCCCTTCTGGGCGCATGGTGATGACCGGGTCTGATCCGCCCGCGAGCAGCGTGTCCACCGTCCGTTCGAAATCGGCGGGTTCGAGAGAGCCGTCGGAACCCGCCGTCAGCTTGGCAATTTCACCCATCATCCGTGTCTGGTGATGTTCGGTCTGGGCTCCGGTCGCATCGTTGTCGAGAACGATCTCAACCGCCTCGGCGACATTCTCTTCGGCGTATTTCCATCCCTTCATCGATGCACGGACGAAGCGGACCATCTTGTCCACGAATGCCGGATCCGCGAGCTTGTCCTCGCGCACGTAGAGTCCGTCCTCGAGCGTCGCGACACCCTGGTCTTCGTACTTGAACACGACCAGGTCGTCCTCCGACAATCCCGCATCGATCACTTGCCAGTATTCGTTGTAGGTCATGGTCGAAATGCAGGCCGCCTGCTCATGCAGGAGCGGGTCGACGTTGAATCCCTGCTTCAGGACCTCAACGCCATCGTCGCCGCCCTCGGTCGGAATGCCGAGCTGGCTCATCCAGCTCAGAAACGGATACTCGTTGCCGAAAAACCAGACACCGAGCGTCTTTCCGCGAAAATCGTCCGTGGAACCGATACCCGCATCCTTCCGGCAGGTCAGCATCATGCCGGATGACTTGAACGGCTGGGCGATGTTCACGAGTTGAAGGCCGCGTTCCCGCGCAGCCAGTGCCGCCGGCATCCATTCGACCGTGACGTCGGCGCCACCGCCGGCAATCACCTGGGTTGGAGCTATGTCGGGGCCACCGGCATTGATGCTGACGTCCAGGCCTTCCTCGGCATAGAATCCCTTGTCGAGCGCGACGTAGTAACCGGCAAACTGTGCTTGGGTGACCCACTTCAACTGCAATGTGACTTCGTCCGCGGCAAGCGACTGCGTGGCCCAGCCAAGACCGAGCACCAGCCCCGCCGCCAATGGATTCACGAAATTCGTTTTCATGCTCTCTCTCCCTTATTTTCCAACTGGTTTGAAGGAACCCGTTCTTTCACCGGGCCTTTTTACATGCGTGTGCCAGACCGATTCCCATGTCACTCGAAGACTGACCCGTGACGAAGGTCACCGCAAGTCCCGTCGTTGAGACGGATGCCAGAAATTCACCATCCGCCCGCCGTAAGTGATGATACCGTAGAATACGGAGCCGGCAAGCGCGGCAACCGCTATTTCCGCCCAGACCATGTCCAGGTTGAGCCGCCCGACCTCGGTCGAGATGCGGAATCCCATCCCCCGTACGGGCGAGCCGAAAAATTCGGCCACGATCGCCCCGATCAGCGAAAGCGTCGCACAAATTTTCAGACCGTTCACGATCAATGGCCCGGCGGCCGGCAACCTGAGTTTCACCAGTGTCTGCCAGTACCCCGCCGCATAGGTCCGCATCAGGTCCCGTTGCATCGGCTGTGCTTCCCCGAGACCCTGGACAGTATTGACCAGCATGGGGAAAGAATACCATCACGACCACGACGGCAGCCTTGGACTGCCAGTCAAAGCCGAACCACATGACCAGGATGGGCGCCATGCCGACGATCGGCAGCGCCGCGACAAAGTTTCCAATCGGGAGCAGGCCGCGCCGGAGAAAGAGAGACCGGTCCACGGCGATCGCGGTAACGATGGCTGCCCCGCAACCAATCAGGTAACCGCTCAACGCACCCTTGATGACGGTCTGGACAAAATCGATCCAGAGCGTCCCGGCACTGTCCACAAACCTCGTGGCGATACTGCTGACAGGCGGGAGGATGACCTCGGGAACCCCAAGTCCGCGCACCACGAGTTCCCATACGACGAGTACCGTGATGCCGAAGACCAGCGGTGAGAGCAGCCGAGCCACTTGTTCAACCCCGGGAATGGACGCGATCCATCGATTGAACACCCAGGCCGCCGCCCAAAGCAGCAACGCCGTGACAACGAGCATCATGGGCGCGCACCCATGGCACGGCGGGTCAGGCGCTCGGCACCGCCAACGAGCGTCACGAGCGCCGCGGCCATTGCCGCCGCGACCAGGAGCGCAGACCAGATCTGGATCGTCTGTCCGTAGTAACTGCCCGCCAGCAGCCGCGCGCCCAGTCCGGCGACGGCGCCGGTCGGCAACTCGCCGACAATTGCACCGACCAGGCTGGCGGCTATTGCCACCTTGAGCGACGGGAACAGGAACGGCATCGATGCGGGGACCCTGAGTTTCCAGAACAGTTGCGTTCGGCTGGCATTGTAGGTCTTCATCAGGTCCAGTTCATGTTGCGCCGGGCTGCGGAATCCCCGACACCATTCCGACCGCAACGGGGAAAAAACTGAGATAGGCGGAAATGATTGCCTTGGGGATCAGCCCAGACAGGCCGACGGCGTTGAGAACCACGATGATCATCGGCGCAAGTGCGAGTATGGGAATGGTCTGCGAGCCGATGACCAGGGGCATGACACTCAGGTCGGTCGCCCGGTCATGGACGATGGCCACGGCGAGCAACATGCCGAGCCCGGCACCGAACACGAACCCGAGGAGCGTTGCGGACAGGGTTACCCAACCATGGAAAACCAGGCTCCGCTTGGAGGTAATTTTCTTCTCGACGGTCGTGTTCCAGACCTCGATGGCCACCTGGTGCGGCAGCAGGCAGGCGGGGGCGATCCTGGGCAAGCGTTTCCGAAACCAGTTCAACGAACCCGGGCTCCTGCCCGGCCCTTTCGGCCTGGTCGCGAACCCACGAGAGGTTGAGCATGACCGCCGCCACGTACCAGACAAGAACGATCGCGGCCACGACGGTAAAGACCGGGAGAATTGATCCGCCTGGCCTGATCATTTCCGCGGGAGTTCCATTCAGGCTCTCAGGCCCTGGCGTATCCGCGCGGCGACTTCCAGGAAGTCGGCATTGTCGCGGATCGAAAGATCCCGTTCCTTCGGCAGCGGGCTGTCGATGATGTCCGTGACCCTTCCCGGACGAGCAGACATGACCGCGATA
>OZ219911.1:0-28910 GCA_964291635.2 Paracoccaceae bacterium
AAGGATGCATTGTCCGCGAAGGGTCGGTGTTGGGCATGGGAGTCTTCATCGGCCAGTCGACACGGATCATTGATCGGGAAACCGGACAGGTCATGTACGGGGAGGTTCCACCGGGATCGGTGGTCGTGTCCGGATCGACCCCGTCACGAAACGGCGTCCACCTCTACTGCGCCGTCATCGTCAAGAAAGTCGACGCCAGGACCCGTGCGCGAACGTCGATCAATGAATTGCTGAGGGATTGAGTGCAGTTGAACGCCGGCAAACGGGACAAGTCCGGACACGCACTCCGATCGACCGTGACCGGGTTACCTCGTCAAGCTGAACTCAAGGCGTGCCGCACAACCTGTTCATAGATCTTGACGGAACGCTGATCGACCCCAAGGTCGGGATCACCGGGTCGATCAGGTTTGCTCTTCGCGAATTCGGGATCGAGGCACCATCCGCAGATGATCTTGAATGGTGCATCGGGCCACCGCTGTCTGAGAGTTTTCCCGTTCTTCTCGGACCAGGCGGGGATGTCGGACGCGCGATCTCCCTCTATCGCGATCGATTCTCGCAAGCCGGCATGTACGAAGCGCGGCCTTATGCCGGTGTGCACGACATGCTCGTGAACTTGAAATCAGCCGGTGTTCGATGTTTCCTGGCAACCTCGAAGCCGCGGGTTTTTGCCGAGAGAATTGTCGAGCATTTCGACTTCGACCCGCTGATTGACGGAGTTTTCGGCTCCGAACTCGACGGAAGGCGTGGCGACAAGACCGAATTGATCAGGTTCGCCCTCGAACGAACGGCTGCCGTACCCGGCAGTTCCCGGATGATGGGGGATCGTCGCCACGATATTGCCGGCGCCATGAACAACGGGATTGGGTCGATCGGCGTGCTCTGGGGATATGGCAGTTCCGAAGAGCTCCGCGAAGCCGGCGCCGACGTCCTCGTCCACCGCCCGGACGAGGTGCCGGAACTGTTGATGCATTTCGCACGGGGCGAACTCAGTTAGCCACATCGAAGACAAGCGGTCTGATACGTTGAAACTTGCCGGTTTCACGCAGGGCCTTGACGTTCTCATCGTCCAGCGGCTCGTCGAGTTCAAGCAGCGCTATCGCGTTCCCTGCCGGTCCCGTACGACCCAGGGTGAAATTCGCGATATTGACCCCGGCGTCACCCAATACGGTCCCCAATGTTCCGATCACGCCCGGCACGTCATTGTTGGTCGTGTACAGCATGTGCCGGCCGACCTCGGCATCAATGTTGATACCCTTGATTTGAATGAAGCGCGGCTTGCCGTCGGAAAATACCGTTCCGGCAACGGACCTGGTCAAGCTGCGGGTCTTGACTGTCAACCGGATGTAACTTTCGAACACGCCCGATTGTTCTTGGGTTGTCGTCGAGATCTTCACGCCTCGCTCTCGTGCAACGATCGGAGCCGACACCATGTTCGCATCGGGTACTTGCGGTTTGATCATTCCGGCAATCAAGGCACTATCGAGCGCCCGCGTATTCATGCGGGCGACTTCCCCGTCGTAAAGAATGTTGATGCTCTCGATCGGCTCATCCGTCATTTGTCCGACGAAAGCCCCCAGGTAAGCGGCCAGTTGAACGAAGGGACCAATCACCGCGGACTCTTCAGCGCTGATTGACGGCATGTTGATGGCGTTTGAGACGGCTCCCCGCAGCAGGTAGTCCACCATTTGCTCGGCCACCTGGATCGACACGTTTTCCTGGGCTTCGAGGGTCGCCGCGCCGAGGTGCGGGGTGCACACGACATTGGGAAGATTGAAAAGCGGGCTCTCCGTTGCCGGTTCCGTCTCGAACACGTCGAACGCGGCTCCCGCCACGACACCGGATTTGAGCGCTTTGGCCAGGGCGGCTTCATCCACGATCCCGCCGCGTGCGCAATTGATGATTCGTACGCCCGGTTTCATCCCTGCGATTGCTTCCGAATCGATCAGTCTCGCGGTCCTGTCGGTTTTCGGGACGTGCAGCGATATGAAATCCGACGCCTTGAGAAGTTCGTCGAAATCCACCTTCCTGACACCCAGTTTTTCGGCCCTTTCCGGAGACAGGAAAGGGTCATACGCAACAACTTTCATCTTCAGCCCGAGCGCACGGTCCGCCACGATGGACCCGATGTTGCCGCAACCGACCAACCCGAGGGTCTTGTTGGTAACCTCCACCCCCATGAACTTCGCTTTTTCCCATTTTCCCGCATGAGTTGACGCGTTTGCCTCCGGAATCTGCCGCGCGACCGCCATCATCAGCGAGATCGCATGTTCGGCTGTCGTGATGGAGTTGCCGAATGGCGTGTTCATGACAATGATGCCCCGCCGGGTCGCGGCGTTGACATCTATGTTGTCGACGCCGATTCCTGCGCGTCCGATGACTTTCAGGCGATGGGCAGACAACAGCAGCTGTTCCGAAACCTTGGTGGCTGAACGCACCGCGAGTCCGTCAAAGGAACCGACACGAGCCCGAAGCGCCTTCTTGTCCTTCCCCAGTTCGGGTTCGAATGCGACATCGATTCCGTTGTTCCGAAAGACCTGAACTGCAGACTCGCTGAGCTTGTCCGACACGAGTACGCTGATCAATTCGCTACTCCCATGTTGTGGTTCAATGACGGTTCCCGCGATCGCGGCGCGGCCAGCTACGATACGGGATCAATCGTGGCGCAGCGCGTTCAATTGCAACGCGAACGCCCAGTCCAGCCAGGGGAACAGCATTTCAAGATTGCCGATCTCCACCGTGCTACCCGTCCAAATCCGCAGGCCCGGCGGCGCATCGCGGTACGACCCGATGTCGAAAGCGGCCCCTTCCTGTTCCAGCCGCGACACGATTCCGCGCGCGAACCGGGCCCTTGCCGCCGGGTCGAGCATGTCGACGGCCGGGTGCACAAATTTCAGGCAAACCGAGGTGTTGGACCGGGTGGCGGGATCGAATGCCAGGAAATCCAGCCAGTCGCGGTTTTCCACGAACCCGGTCACCGTGGCCAGGTTGGCATTTGCCCGGCCGATCATGGCGTCGAGACCGCCAACCGTTGATGCCCATTCGAGCGCGGCAATACAGTCCTCGACACAGAGCATCGACGGCGTGTTGATGGTTGCTCCCTTGAAGATGGATTCGTTGAGCTTGCCAGCCCTGGTCAGTCTGAAAACCTTGGGAATTGGCCAGGGCGGTGTCCACGACTCGAGCCGCCCGGCGGCGCGCGGTGACAGGATGAGCATTCCATGGGCTGCTTCTCCGCCGAGCGCCTTTTGCCAGGAAAACGTGGTCACATCGAGCTTGTCCCACGGGAGCTCCTGGGCAAAGACCGCTGACGTTGCGTCGCAGATCGTCAGCCCGCCCCTGTCGTCCGGGATAAACGCGCCGTCGGGAACCCGAACGCCCGAGGTCGTTCCGTTCCATGTGAAAATGACGTCACTGCTGAAATCGACCGCGGCGAGATCGGGCAAGAGTCCGTAATCCGCGACATGGCGATTGACACCGTCCAGCTTGAGTTCGGACACCACGTCATTGAGCCATGCCTTGCCGAAACTCTCCCACGCAAGGACATCGACCGGACGGCATCCCAGGAGCGACCACAGCGCCATCTCGACGGCACCGGTATCCGACGCCGGGACGATCCCGACGCGATAATCGCCCGGAATCCCCAGGATCTCACGCGTCAGGTCGATCAACCGCTCCAACCTGGCCTTGCCCGCAAGCGAACGATGCGACCTGCCCAGAAGATCGACCGGAAGGTTGGATGGCGCCCATCCCGGCGGCTTGGGACAGGGACCGGAAGAAAACCTCGGGTTGGCCGGACGAGCCTCCGGCTTGGGATTGATCATGTATTACCCTCTCAGGCAAACGCCCCTCGTTGGGGAGGGGTGGCCCGCGCTGCCATTACCTGACGCCTGGTCTGTTCTCAAGCAAGGAAGCGGATGCCATGGGTTTGTCGCGACAGGCCTTTAGCGGAACCGGCAGGTCCCGCAAACGAAGGAGTTTATTGACTCCCGGACCGATCTACCGGGACAGCATCCATTGAAATATGCGATGTTGCACGCATTCTCCGCTCCATGAGATTGTCCACGTATCAAGCGATACGGCTCATTTTGGCACAACGGGAGGATCCTGATGTACGTCGCCGTCCTGGTTTCGAATCCCGGCGAGGCGCGACTGACGCCGGAGGTTGCCCTGCCCGTCAGGGATCGTCTGCAAGGCGACACGATCAGTTGGTTGGCTGACCGACAAGCCTGCGAGTTCCTGCTTGGTAGTGAGCCTGATCCCGCGTTAATCCGCGACATTCGGGCGAGGCTTCGACGGAGCCAGGTGGATTTTTGCTTGGTACCAGGAGCCAACCGCAAGAAAAGAGTACTGTTCGCCGACATGGACAGCACCATGATTCTCGAGGAAAGCCTTGATGAACTCGGGGCGCATGTCGGAATCGGGGACGAAGTCAAGAAGATCACTGCCGCGGCGATGAACGGAGAGCTCGAATTCGAAGAAGCCGTTCGATACAGGGTGGGTCTCCTCGCAGGACTCGAGGTTTCGGTCATTGATTGCGTCGTTGAAAACCGAATAACGCTGGCGCCCGGCGGGCAGCAACTCGTCGCAACAATGAAAGCGCATGGCGCCTATTCCGTACTGGTTTCGGGGGGCTTCGACGACTTCACCAGAGTCGTCGCGACCCGCCTCGGATTCGACGAATTCCGGGCCAATGCACTGCTCAAGCGGGACGGAAAGCTAACAGGCGAGCCCGGAACACCCATTCTGGGGCGAGAATCAAAGGCCGAATTGCTGACAGAGGTCACCGAAAGACTGGGGTTACGGGCCGAGGACGTTCTGGCTGTGGGAGATGGTGCGAATGACCTGGACATGTTGCGAATGGCCGGAATCGGCGTTGCGCACCATGCGAAACCGGCGGTCGCGGCGCGCAGTCGGCATGTTCTCGAATTCGCCGATCTCAGCGGGCTGCTGTTCCTCCAGGGCTATCGGCTTGACGAGTTCCAGGGGCCAGGAATGCCGGCCGACGCTTCGGCCCGCCGATCCCGGTGAAACAGGCAAGGCAGAAGCGACCAGCTGACCTTGAATCGCTTGCCTTTTAGGTGGTGGGCCGATGCCAGATCGACCTGACCAGCCGTGAAAACAACATCCGGTTCATTCAGGGTTAAACCGACCATCCGAATGCAGTCTCGTGATACCGTCGAGCCGTCCAGGCGTTCTCGACAAAGGCCACACCAGCTGCGCAAAACCGGCGCCTCTGCTACGGCAGACGCATCTCCTTGCGCCCGTTGCGATCTCGCGTGCGCGACCGACCACGGCGGACGGCTTTCTCACCTCTTCTCCCCGTCTCGAGCGCAAGGCACGGATAGGGAACCGCCGTCTCTCTCGTTGCGGGCGAGAATCCTTTTGCAACCAATTGGCAGTCGACTCTCCTGCGCGCTCACTTGCGGACCATGAATCCGGTTTGACAAACAAGGCTCACGGGTTTTGACTGCTGAACATATCCGAACTTTTTTCGTGTATTGTTCCGGGCGAAACTCCTCTCGGTCCCGGTACAGATCAGGAAGGTGGAGCAATGGCTGAATTCACATGGTATGGTCAGGCGAGTTTCGGAATCGTTTCCAAGGATGGCTTCAGAATCGTCACTGATCCCTATGATCCCGAAAAAGCGGGCTTCAAGCCCTTTCCCGATCCTGCCGACATCGTAATCAAATCGAGTAGCAGCGACGACTTTCACGACAATGACCACCTCGTTCCCAAAAAACCCGGCGCAACCGTAATCGACGCACTCGAAATTGCTCTCGATGGCGGCAGCACGTCATCCCACGGATTCCGGTTCGCGACGATAGAAGCGATGGAACACGCGGACCACCCGAGCGGACATCCCGATCAGAATGCCATGTACCGGTTCGCGGTCGATGGACTCGAGATCGGACACATGGGCGACATGGGTGATGATTTTTCCGATGCCCAACTGGAATTTTTCGATGGGGTCAACGTGTTGTTGAGTCATGCCGGTGGTTTTCCGGTCATCTCAATCGGTGAATTGATGAGGGTCATTGGCCATGTCGCTCCGCGGGTGGTCATACCGATGCACTACCGTACCCCGGAATATCTTCGGAACGACATGTTCACGATCGACGAATTCTTGAGCGTATTCCCCCGAGAACTGGTTGACATGACAGGCAAAAGTACGGTCACCATCGATGCCGGTGCTCTTCCGGACACGACCCGGGCGCTGGTTCTGGATCCCTATTGACCTGTCGCCCCTTGATTGACGGATGGCATCGTCGAAGACCGGTCTCGGGAAGCGGGATCAAAAATTCGCGCGCCCGTCATGTCAAATGAACCGGTCACGTCGTTGTGACGGAGCGCGCCAGATTCCGAATCCGCCTGGCCAAATGCCGATCCCGCCCGTGACACCGTTATCGCTTCGTGCGCCGAACGCGGAATACGCGTGCTGCCAGGACTCGACCGCGTGACCCCATGCCAACCGATAGCCATTCGAATCAGGCGACGTTCAGGCGCAGGTGACAAAGCGCCCGAGTTCACATGCGATCGTAACCGGGCCCGTCACCGACACCGATTCGGAGCCGGTGAATCAAGCAGTTCCTGACGCAAGCGACTTTCAATTGAGACCAGAGGTCCTGCGGCGGGAGGAGCGGAAGGTCCGATGCAAATCGCCCGGGATGACAGCGGGAATTCCTGCCGAGAGCACAAACAGGGACCCAGGCAACCATACCTCGAACTCCGCAGCTGCACGTGATCCCCTTCTGGAATCATTGCGTGGCCATTCTGGCGCTACAGGAAGCGTAACATGGCGACTTTACGTGACCGACGGCGTTGCAGCCTCGTCAAACTTTCGTACAAATGCACGTGGCGATCACGATCTTCGGGAGACTGGTCGGTGTCGGAGGAAGAATGATCGACTGCGCGCAAATGACCTGACCTGCGGAAAAGGCGGTAGACCAATGAAGATGACAACTGAAGAGGCATTCATCAAGGTTCTCCAGATGCACGGCATCGAACATGCGTTCGGGATCATCGGATCGGCAATGATGCCCATATCGGACCTGTTCCCGGCTGCCGGCATCACGTTCTGGGACGCAGCACATGAGTGCAATGCCGGGATGATGGCCGACGGCTACACCAGGGCTACCGGCAAGATGGCCATGATGGTTGCCCAAAACGGCCCGGGCGTCACCAACTTTGTGACGCCGGTCAAGACCGCGTACTGGAACCATACACCTCTCCTCCTCGTGACCCCGCAGGCTGCCAACAAGACAATGGGCCAGGGTGGATTCCAGGAAGTCGAGCAGATGGCCCTGTTCAAGGACATGGTTGCGTACCAGGAAGAGGTTCGGGACCCGTCGAGAATGGCCGAGGTCCTGAATCGCGTCATCATGCAGGCAAGACGTGCATCTGCTCCCGCCCAGATCAATGTTCCGCGGGACTACTGGACTCAAGTTGTCGATTTTGATCTTCCGTCGGTTGTCGAGTTCGAGCCCCCGTCCGGCGGCGAGGACACGCTGGCCAAAGCCGCCGAACTCATTTCGCGGGCAAGGTTCCCGGTAATCCTCAACGGGGCAGGTGTCGTCATTGGAGACGCGATTGCCGATTCCGTCGCGCTTGCCGAGCGGCTCGGGGCACCGGTTTGTTGCGGATACCAGCACAATGACGCCTTCCCCGGCTCGCATCCGCTGTTTGCAGGGCCGCTCGGTTACAATGGGTCCAAGGCAGGAATGCAACTGATCGCGAAAGCAGATGTCGTCCTTGCGCTTGGAACCCGTTTAAACCCGTTCTCCACGCTGCCCGGGTATGGAATCGATTACTGGCCCAAGGACGCGTCGATCATCCAGGTCGACGTCAATCCTGACCGAATCGGCCTGACCAAGCCTGTCACGGTCGGGATCGTCGGAGACGCACGAAGCGTCGCACGGTCCTTGCTCAGCCGCCTGCCTGCTGATGCCGGGGATGCAGGTCGTGAAGACCGCCTTGCCACGATCGCCGGAATCAAGTCAGCCTGGGCCCAGGAACTTACGTCCATGGATCACGAAGACGACGACCCTGGCACAACCTGGAATGAAAGGGTCCGGGCGCGTCAGCCGAGTCACATGTCACCCCGAATGGCATGGCGCGCAATTCAGGCGTCCTTGCCAAGGGATGCGATCATTTCCTCGGATATCGGGAACAATTGCGCCATCGGGAATGCCTATCCGACCTTCGAGCAGGGCCGCAAATACCTCGCACCGGGCCTGTTCGGCCCTTGTGGCTACGGGTTTCCGGCAATTATCGGCGCGAAAATAGGAAACCCTGACACGCCGGTTGTCGGGTTTGCCGGCGACGGGGCCTTCGGAATCTCTATGAACGAAATGACGGCTTGTGGCCGGAACGAGTGGCCGCCGATCACGATGATCATTTTCCGGAACTATCAATGGGGCGCCGAGAAACGAAACACGACGCTCTGGTACGACGACAATTTCGTCGGCACGGAACTGGACCTCGACGTCTCTTTTGCCGCGATCGCCCGGGCATGCGGGATGGAAGGCGTCCTGGTTACGACCATGTCGTCATTGACCGATGCGCTCAACACGGCCGTCGGGGCACAGTTGAAGGACAAGCTGACCACGTTCATCGAGGTCGTCCTGAACCAGGAACTCGGGGAACCTTTCAGGCGCGATGCCATGAAAAGACCTGTCGCGGTGGCCGGTGTAAGCAGACAGGACATGCGGCCGCAAACGGTCGCTTCCTGACAGTCTCTCATGCTCGCCGACAGCCAGTAACGGGGAACTTCTGGTACTCCGTGGCGGGTGGTCTGTACCGACCCTCTCCGAGATACATTCAGATTCTCGTGGCCTCTCGGCTTTGCTCCAATGATCGATGCAACGCATCCGTGCGTCGACTGACGAGATGCGAGGGGAACCGTTCATTCCGGTCGGACGGACGAGACAACGCCGCGGACACCGGTTACCCGGATCGGAAAGATTCGATTCTGGTCTTGAACTCTATCGCGACAGTTCGCTATTGCGTTCGGCGGAGACGTGGCCGAGTGGTTGAAGGCGCTCCCCTGCTAAGGGAGTAGACGGTTTGTCCCGTCTCGAGGGTTCGAATCCCTTCGTCTCCGCCATTAACCATGCGAGAGGTATCAACCGATCCGGCTGCCGGTGGATTTTCCGACGTTTTCGAGGGTCGTGCGCGACAGGCAGGACTATTGCCCACGTTCCACTGGTTGAGCAATTGGCCTGACGGGAACCCATCGTTGGCGGCTGGAATAGTGCGCGGCATTCTGTGTGGCATTCTGTGTGGCATTCTGTGTGGCATTCTGTGTGGTTTGCCGCGTTTTTCCCTATTGCAGCGATCCAATTGTATCGACCCCGTTTGTCGCCGATTTGTGAAGAAGGTTGGGCTTTGGGCGGGATTGCCGCGGTGCTGGCCGTGACCCACTACGAACGGTCATCCAGAAATCCGCACAAAGCGACGGGATTCGAAGGAACAGGCCAGCGTGGAAGGCGGGGCGAGGCAAGGAAAAACTGCAGCGGACCGAGAACAGGTCGGGAACGGAGGGACCGGCCGGAAAGGGCGGGACGCCAACCTGGATGAAAGAAGATACGATATGGGCAGAAAGTCGGGAAATACATGTCATGGCCTTGCACCCGATGCGCGGGCGGATGGTACGGGAAAGAGTTCCGGAGGCCTACCGTGCGTAACAATAAACAGGCCTCATCGCCTGTTCCTGGTTCGACATGGCGAGACCGAATTCAACCGCGTTCGGAGGTACCAAGGGCAAAGCAACTCGCCATTGACGCCAAGGGGTGTTGCCCAGGCCAAGCGCAATGGAAAGATGCTTGCTACGCTAATTGGCCGCAGCGAATCGTGGCGCGTTGTTGCCAGCCCCTTGGGCCGCACAATGGAAACCGCAAGGTTGATCTGCCACGAACTGGAGTTCGATGCCGGGCGAATTGAACCCGAGGAACGAATCCAGGAAATCGGATTCGGCGTGTGGGAAGGACTGGACAGTGGGGCAATCAACGCTCTTGATCGCGACGCATGGTCGAGATACCGGAGTGATCCTTGGAACTATGTCATGCCTGGTGGCGAGAGCAGGGCGGCAGTCGCACGACGAATCGCAGCATGGCTGGAGGACCTCAAGGACAACGTGATTGCTGTCAGTCATGGCACGGCCGGGTGTATACTTCGCGGTCTTTACCTGGGTCTGGCGCAGGAGGAGGTCATGGCGCAGGACCAGCCCCAGGACGTTGTCTTTGAGCTCGTCAGGGGACAGATTCTTCGACACTGACCCGCTACGCGGTGCGCTTGCGTTACACCGTTGACGCCGTAATCGTCGGGCGTTTTCTCCCGGGCTTTTCTACGGTCGTTACACTGATCATGTCGCAACCATTGGGTCGATCCGGGGAATCAGGCGGATTCGTGTCAGGTTGGGGCGGGGCTTGAGAATTCGCCCGATCCCGGGGGTTCACGGTTCGCTATTCGTCGTCTTGGTCGAGCCCATGGAACATGACAGCGAACGACTACTCGTACTCGGTAGGTGAAATGCACGTAAACCGGGGAAGTGCCGGTCCATGACGGCACGGGTCCTATCCAACACCCTTCGGTCGATGTCGGGTCGGTCGGCCAATAGGCTGTCAATCAATTCCGCATCGATGTCGGCGCTCCGCAATGGCGCAAAGAGATACCGGTCGGCGAGACGCAACAACAGATCGCGAAGGCCGGCTGGATAGAGAACGTTTGCATCAAGCAACGCCGTCAGGCGAACCATCGTCTACTACAAACCGAGTTCCTGGTCGCGAGCTGTCAGTTCATCGAGTGCCTTATGGCGGCGGGTTTCTGTTTCTCGGCGGTACGCAAGAATGTCCTCAACGCGGACGCGCCGGTGTGAGCCAACTTTGCGGCAGGCAATCCGTTCGTCGTCGAGGAGTTGGACAAGATGCGTCCGCGAAACCTGAATCAGGTCGGCTGCCCGACGCGTCGTCAGTTCAGCATGCAAAGGTGCCAGAGCAACGGCTTTACCGTGCGCCATATAGCCCAGAATTCCCCTGAGCAGCGACACCGCCGGAGTTGGGATGTCCACGGACTCGTCACCGAAGCGCGCTGAAACCGGAAGTGTCCCGTCGATCAACGCATCCAATTTCTGACGTGCCCTTTTTGCGAGCGCCGCATCATGATCGCTCGGAATGGCGCATGCTGTACCTGCCGCAGTCTTTGCATTCATCGCAACTTCTCCATAATCCAGAAACAGAGACAATTTGCACACGCCGTAAACGCAACAAGTAACGCAAACGAAAATGTGCATGAGCGAGGAATCGGTCTGGACTTGGTCTCTAGCCCTCGCCGTGACTACAGACCTGACGGTCAGACATGGGTGGACTGCCAAGATCGACACTTGCCGCGCGCGGTGCTGAAATGATCGGTCGGGAATTCTAGGCTGATGTCAATAGCGGCGGATATCCCGCGGCCGAACACACCGTTCCGATCCCCGACGAGGAATTCGATGCATTCTTGAATTCGGTGCAAGGCGAGCAGCATGCTTCGGACGGGCATTGAGGAAATGGGCCAATCCGCTGGATGCAACCAGATTCTCACCGAAGTTGGCGATGCATGGAAGCCGTCAGAAAAGAAAGCCGCCAGGTCCAATGATGGAATGAGACTCCGTGAACCCGAAAGTGCCCTCGAAGCCGAGATTGCGCCCGATCTCCGACAACTTGAAACCGCCGAACAGTGCACGCCCGTCTTTTGACAGCGGTCCATGGTTGTTGAGATAGGCGTAACCCGCCTCGAGACGTCGCGCGACGCGGACCGCTCGATCCGAGTCTGCCATCCAGACCAATGAACACAAGCCAAGCTCGCTGTCGTTGGCGAGGACCACGAAGTCGCTATCCGAGCTGCAAAGGTAAATCAACGTCCCCAACAGGTCTTCGGGCATCTTTTCCCGCTTGATCAAACGCGTGGCGAACCTTGGGGCTCCGGAGGGTTGAAATGCCGGGTTCGTCTTGACGCCTTCGCTTTCAGTCAGTCCCGGCGCAATGGCATTGACCTGAATTTTCTTGTCATCCAACTCTCGGCCTTGCCAGCGAGTCAATGCCATGACGGCACCATTCGATGCCGTGTAATGCGAAAGCCCCGGCGGACCGTGTTAGATCGTACCCGACGCTATGTTCACAACCTTCCCGCCACCGCGTTCTTGCATCGCCGGCACGACCGCCTTGGTTGCCAGGAGCACGCTGCGTGCATTCACCGTGATGATCCGGTCGAACTCGTCTTCGTCGATCGGCATGAATGGCTTGGCCTGCAACGTCGCAAAAATACTGGCGTTATTGACGAAAATATCAAGACCGCCGAACTCGGCCTTCGCCGCCTCGACCATTCTGGCGAGGTCGTCGTTGCTCGTGACATCGACGTTCAGGCAGACAGCCGCGCCGCCGGACGCCCTGATCGCAGTGACAGTCGCGGATGGATCGACAATGTCGGATTCGTCAACCTTTGCACCGTTGTCGGCGAGATGTCCGGCCAGTGCCGCGTCGATGCCCTGGGCCGCGCCAGTAACCATAGTGACCTTTTTTCCGGTCTTTTCATTGAGGGCCTCTGAATCTTTGCGTGGATGGTCGCGGACCTGCACGACCCGCAAACCCTTGCGGATCAGTCTGCACTGATCGCGGCGTAGATTTCCTGCGCGTTAGCAATCCCACGGGCGGCGTAGTCGTCGCAGATCGCTGCCAGGCCGTCCACGACGGCGGAGTCCATCTCAGCACGCTCCTCATCAGATACTCTTAACCGCTTGATGTTGGTCATCTGCTTTCGTGACGAAGGAACATCATGCCGGCCGAACTTGAAGCACAGGCATGACTTGCACACTCGCGTGGCAGTCTTCTGCGACAGCAGACAGAAGACGTGATGATCGCGTCAGGCATCAAGTCCGTTCAGATCGCTTGCGAAACCGACTCAATCCGTTCCGTTCTGGAGATAATTGCGGACACCGACCTGATCACCACGATACCAAAAGCAACAACGCAGCCTCACTTGGAAAATTTTCTGGTGTTCCTTGACTTCGATCCTCCACAGTTTCGCTGGCCGCCCGGCGGAATTCGACGAACGGACACGTCTGAAAGTCAGGCAGAACACAGGTTTCTTCAGATGCTCTCGATCGTGCTGTGAGTTCCGCGGAAACGTTGATACGAATCCAACGATCTTCTGCGATCTCGAAGCCGGTACTCCGGCTGGATGGTGTTCGAACAGTTACATGGAGTGTTGCGCTCAAAATACAGCGCACTTATCCTTGACAAGTGCTGGCGTCAGATCACATTGCGGTACAATGAACGGGCGGCAGTTCATCGCAAGGGTCCGCAAATGGGCGCGGCGCCGGGATTTGGAAGTGCGGTTCGTGGCCTCGGACGGTGCCGGCTCACATGGAACGCTCTATGCAGGCGGCCGCAAAACGACCGTCAAGGATCGAAAGAAGGAAATCGGCAAGGGGTTGCTCAAAAAGATGCTCACCGACATTCAAATCAATAGGGATGAATTCTAGAAGGCGGATATTTCGTCGGAGGTATTCAGACATGCCTGACACCTACAACTATCCGGTCGAGATCGAACGCGACGAGGACGGTCGGTTCGTTGCTGCGTTTCCTGATTTCGGATGGGGTGCTACGGACGGTGCCAGCCGGGACGAGGCACTGGCCGAAGCCAAGGATTTGTTGCGCGAACTCATTGCGACCACGATCCGTGACTGTGAGACCCTTCCGATACCATCGCATTCCGGCAAGGGGCGGCCCCTGGTTGTCCCACCGATTCAGATCGCACTAAAGGCCGCCCTATACGAGGCGTGGCGCGAGACCGGGACTTCCCAAAGACGGTTCGCCCGCGATCTTGGAGTTGCGGAGAGCGAAGTGCGGCGCATGTTGAACCCAGAGCACAGCACAAAGGCGGCGACTATCGACCATGCACTGCGCCGCCTGGGCAAGCGCGTCACCGTCACGGTTGGTGCAGCGACCTGATCAGATCAGGTTGGCGGAAAAGGCTTTTCAGATCAAATGGAACGCCATTCATAGTCAATCACGCTTCACGGTGCATCGGGATCGTCTCCCTTGGGATTCCTTTATTCTCAGGTTTCCGTTCAAGACTACGCCATTATCGCCGGTGACAATCGCCTTCTCACCGGTCGCTCCATTCCGTGGTCGGAGTCTGGCGATGATGGCTCAGCCTTCACTGCCGTGTCCATGGTGCCATCACCATGAAGTTTAGCCGGAATCGCCGACAGGCGGGCCAAATCCGCTAACTTGCAGTTCTAGACAGTGCGAACCTGCATCAGCTAAATGCTGCAACATCAAGACCGCGTCAAACCACCCGAATTCTGTAGCGCGACGATCAAAGTGGCAGTGACACTCGGCGGTGTCACCTTGGCTTGCTGCTCCCGTTGGATCCGGACTTTCGGCACCATGGAAGAACGGAGCTCAGCAACGTCAGCGCCGTGACGGCGAGAACAGAGAGCGCAATCGGATCGTAAATGAACTCCAGATAATCGCCCCTTGCACTGATCAGCTCCTGCCTGAGCTTTCCCTCGAAAGTCGTCCCGAGCGCCATGCCGATCACGATAGGCGCAACAGGATACTTCGCGAATCGCAGGATCACGCCCGCAACGCCCGCCAGGACGCACACGATGACGTCCACGTTGTTGCCGCGCACGACGAACGCGCCAACCAGGGAAAATAGCAGTATGACGCCCATCAGCAACGGTTCAGGCATGTTGAGTATCCGCGCAAATGCGTGCGCGCCGAAGACTCCCAGGCCGAACATGACGAAGTTGGCGATCAGAATGACGAGGAACGCTCCGGTCAGGATGTGCGGATTGTTGTTGGCGAGGTCGAAGCCGGGCGTAAGGCCCTGTATGGCCAGTACGCCGAGCAACACGAACATTCCGCTGTCCCCCGGGATGCCCAGAGCGAGCGTGGGGATGAGCGCACCTCCGGTCACGGAATTGTTGGATGCTTCCGACGCGATCAGCCCATCTGGTTCCCCCTTGCCGAAATTGTCGCGTCGCGGGGACGTCCGACGGAGTTCCGAATAGCTGACGAAAGTCGCGGCCGTGGCGCCTGTTCCTGGAAGGATGCCGATGAACGTGCCGATGATCGACGAACGGATGAATTGCGGGATTCGGATGTGAATGTCCGACATCGACGGCATCCGAAAGTCGACATTCGTAACGTCGGGCGGTTTCGACGCGTAGTAATGCGCCGCCCTGTAGAACACCTCCGAAAGCGCGAACAGACCGATCAGGACAGGTATCATTGCGAGCCCTCCGAGAAGTGCGGGTTGGCCGAAGTCGAATCGCGTGTAGCCGGTCAGGTCGTCGGGCCCGATCGTCGTGAGCCAGAGGCCGATCATGCCCGCCAGCAGCCCCTTGACCTTGCTCCCGGTGGAGACCCAGGCAATGCATGTGAGCGCGAAAACAATGATCGCGAAAATCGCGGCCGGACCCAATGCGACCAAGACCTTCGCAAGCGTCGGCGCGGCCACGATCAGGACGCAAAGGGAAAACACGCCACGAACCAGCGACAACAAGGTTGCCCAGCCAATCGCGAGGTCCGCCCGTCTGGACTTCGCCATCGGATAACCATCCAGAACAGTCGCGGCGGACTGTGGATTTCCCGGAGTGTTGATGAGTATGGCCGAGATGGACCCGCCATAGACGGATGTCACGTAGATACCGAGAAACAGGACGATCGAAGTCTCGGTCGACATCCCGAACGTGAAAGGCAATGCCACGATCAGTGCGGCAACGGTTCCCATGCCCGGAAGTACGCCCGCGATGGTTCCCCAAACACAGCCAATGATCATTGCGACGAGAACGCCGAAAGTGGCGAACTGGCTGATTGCGAGTTGGACCTGGTCTATCGGATTCTCTTGGATCTAGATCGAGTGGAACCACGGCGAGCGCGGCAGAAGGAGCTCAAAACCGAACGTGAACAATGCCCAGATCACCAGCGGCGCCACAACGCTGAATACGGCGGCCCGAAGCGGGTGACGGTACTGAAATGCCCAGCAAAAAAGCGCGACGCCAGGAATGGTCGCGAATACGAACCCGATCTTCGTCACGGCGAAGCCCGTCAGGACCGCAATTGCGACCACGAACAACATCTGTGCGATGCGAACGTCGGGAAGAGGGTCAGGTTTGGACCAGATCGCCTGAAAGAGGATCATTCCGGAGAATATCATCCACGCACTGAGGAACAGCCGCGGCGCGAAGGCAGGACCCACGTCCCCGCCAAAGGTCGGCACCTCGAACTCGTCGCCAAATGTCACGGCGAAGAAGGTCGCACCCAGCGCGAAGAGGGCGACAGATACCGAAATGTCGAGGAGACGGGCCATTCGAAACCGGATGTCCGGGATCCTGTCGAATGAACCCCGGACCCGCGCCGGATCGCTACTTGATCAAGCCGGCTTTCTGCAGGAGTTCGCCATTGAGTTCGAACGCAGTCCGGAAAAACGGTCCGAATTCCGATGTGACCATGTAGCGAATGAGTCGGTTCGCGCCAGCCATGTTTTCTTTGAAACTGCCCGTTGCGACCACCATTTCGCATGCATCCGACAACTTCGCTACGATGTCGTCGGGAGTTCCGGGCTGCGTGAAGAAACCGAACCAGACCGAGACCTGGGTGTCGTGTCCGAGTTCCGCCATGGTCGGGATGTCGGGGTGTTCCTCCTAACGCTTGTCCGACAGGATTGCCAGCGCACGCCAGCCGAACCTTGTTCCGAAATCGGCGAACCAGGTCGTGGCATCGGCACGTCCGCCGTTGATTTCGGTTGCAATATCCCCGCCGCCCTTGGTCGGAATGTACTGGGCCGTGATGCCGAGATTGTTGTCGAGCGTCAGTTGGGCGACATGGGCCATCGATCCGGGTCCGGCGCCGACAAACTCAATTCCGGACCCGGTCGCGGTTGCAATGTAGTCATACAGGGTCGCGATCGGGCTGTCGCTTCCGACGACGAGATAGAACGGGCTCTGGCTGACCATGCAGATCGGCGTTCAGCTGTCCGCGTTGTAACTGGTTTTTTTCAGGCGCGGCCGCGTCGTCGTCGTGCCGACAGGCAGGAAACCGAGATTGTAGCCATCGGCTGCTGCCTGCGAAAGCTGGGTCGCGCCAACCGTCAGGGCAGATTTTTGTTGGCGGTTGCTTGGGCGTTCGCTTGGTCGGTCGGTTGCTGGCATAGGGTTTCCGGCAGGTGGTTTTGGCGCCGCCGCGTGGTTTGCGGCGATATTTTGTCCCTGGCGGTCGATTCCGGCCGCGCCCGATCGACCTGCCTGGCGTTGCCGGGCAGGATGTGTGGCCGTGATGTGATGGTGACCCCTTGCGGGTCTATGCGGCGGACATTGTGCGTGGCCGCGTGTTCTGGCTGAGCCGGAGATAGTCGAGCACGAGGCGCGGGTTCCGGTTCAACTTCTCGATGGTCGGCCTGACCGGCTTGTTGCGTCCGAGGATGAGGCCGATGGCCAGTCTTCGGAGGCAACTGAGGTTCTCCGGGCCATGGCCGCTCCGGACCCGGCACTTGTCTTCGTTCCATGTTGCGGCGTCGTCGAGGATCCAATGCACGCGATTTTCGCAGGACCAGTGGCCGCGATTGAAGCCCAGGATCGCCTCGGCATCGGCGCTCTGCGGCGTGTGGCTGGTGATGCCGTAGACCAACTCGACGCTGGGCTCGCCGATGCGTGCCGGGTTTCCATTGCGCCCACAGCGGTAGGACCGTGTGGTTCGCTTGATCAGGAACACCTGTTCGACCCAGGGGAAGCTGATGCCCGCGACCGGTTCGGTCGCGGTCCGGATCTCCCGCTTCTCGATGCGTCCGTGCGCCGGTTGCGGTGATTGTGCGGCAAAGTCGGGCTCCCTGGGCGGCTGTGCGGCGAAGAAGGCCTTGATGTCATTGGAGAGGGTCTTCTGGTTGCCCTTGGCGACGAAGAGGAAATCGGCGCCACGGTCGTGCAGGTAAGTCGCGATCGCTGTCTGGGTGAGCAGGGCATCGACGGTGACGGTTCGACCGCTGATGTCGGGGATCAGGTCCATGGTCGGGATGAAGACGCCGATCTCGTTGGTGGCCTTCTGCGTGTCTTTCCCGTCTTCCTCGATGGTCAGCACGGTTTTTTTTTGAGCCAAAGGCGCGGAGGCGTCGTGGCTGCTGGCGCCGAGCACATGGGTCTTGCGGCCCTCGTCATCGACAGCACCGCGGATGGTCTTGCCGTCGATGGCGATGCCCGCACCCTGGTCCCAGCCATGGTCCCGGCAGAAGCGGGCCGTGGCCACGGCAAGCTGGTCGGGGTCGACCGTGACCATGATGTTGCGGATGCAATAGATGCTCGGGAGGTCATGGGTGCCATTGCCGGCCCTGGGCAGGCGAAAATGCCTCAGCATCCCCGGTCCGAGGTCCTGGATCCAGGCATGGATCGCCTTCCAGCCCGTGGCGCCACACAGGGTGGCCGCGGCGCAGAGCGACAGCAGGGTCGGCAGATGGTAGCGGCGCCCGCGGCGTCCGCGGGGATCGTCGATTTCGGTGAAGTACTCGTACAGGCCAGCCATTTCGGCGGTGTTCATCTTGCGCATCTTCTCGGTTCCGTGAAGCTGGAGTTCCGGTGTCGGCGGTTTTCCAAAAGCGCGGGATCTTGGCGGAAAACCGCGCTTTTTTCGGGACGAATTTGTTCTCTGATGCGGCCAGATCACAATGTTCTTCGTCTTGAGGGTCGTGACCGCATACCTGCGGGCACCGGACTGGCGTGGGGACGGTGACATCGTGCACACTCTTGTTCCGATTCATGCAGCTGGCGACGTTGCAACCGGATCATTGCCAGAGCCGTGACGACAAGACGAGCGACCTGGACGTAGACGACAGAGACAGTAGGAGTCGAACAATAGGAAAAGAGCGCAATCTCGCTAAAGCGCGGCGAATCGCCAGAATCACGCGCAATTTCACAGCCAGCGACATTCCGGCGCCAGCGCCGGGGCGGTGAGCCGGGCGCGGACATCGGGAGCGAGCGGCAGCACCAACACCTGTTTCGGTGTCGATCCCGCGACATAGCCGTTTCCGTGGCGTCGGTAGCCGCGGGTCCTGCCGAGGGTGATCCAGTTGGTGGCGCGGTAGACGGCGTTGCTATGACGCTCCGGGTCGCAGAAGGTTTCCAGGAGCAGCAGCGGATGATGATAGCGGGCCTGCCAGTCGGCATTGATGCGCCGCGCACAGAGGCCGAGGAAGCGGGAGCCCAGGTTGGGCTGCCGTCCGCGCAGCAACAGGCGCACATTGTTGGCAACCAGGTGCAAGCGCCCGAACCTGTCGCGTGGGCTCCAGCCGATCCAGTCGTCACGCGCCGTGCATTTGAGCGCCGCGGCCGAGAAGGCGGCCAGCGCCGGCCATACGCCACTGCCGTCGTCGGCTGCATCCATATGGTTTCGCCGATCTTCGGTCCCGCGCCGAGGTCATGATGTTCGTCCTGGAGATCGCGGAAGCGCTGTTCCTCGCGACGCGCGACCGGGGTTGCGGACAGTCTGGCAAGGTCGATCATGGCACCTGATTCGATTCCCGTTTCGGCGCCAGTATGGACGGGCAGGAGGCAAGAGTTCAGCCCGCCCCGTAAATCAATCAAAACAAACGAAAACTACCAAAAAAATTGGCCCTGCGCCAACCGTACCGCCGGCTCCCTCCACGTTGCTGACGACAATGTTCCGGCCAAGAATTTTCTCCGTTTCCGCTGCAAAAAATCGAGCCGGCACATCCGTCCCGCAGCCGGCACCAAATGGAACCAGCATGTTGATCGTACGTTCCGGTTACTCCACAGACGCGGTTCCGGTACCCAGCAACAGGCCAAATATGCCTACAAATGCAGCGAAACTTTTGGGACTTATAAAGATGGGTTGACGGCGCGTCACGCCGCCAGCTTTCGATCAGTTTCACGGGTCACAGGGGTGGCCAGCGCCAACGCCCCTCGCCGTGCAGACACCCCAGTCCCTGAGGTCAAGATGTTTCGGGCCGCATTCAGGTCCGCGTGATCGGCATGGCCGCAGGCCACGCATTCGAACTTCCGGTCGTTCCGGTTTCCCGGATCAGTGAACCCGCAGGCGTTGCACGACTGGCTGGTATATGCAGGGTTGACCTCGTTCAGTTCCAAGCACTTGTAGGCGAGCATCTGCTTCACGGAGTGCCAGCCGGTGTTGAGTATCTCCCGGTTGAGACCGGACTTGGCCTTCACCTTCGTGCCGGGGTTCTCGAGCGTGCCCTTTGCTGATCGCGTCATGCCCGCCGTGTTGAGTTTCTCGACAATCACCGTGCTTGCCCGGTTCGCGATCCGGCGGCTGACCTGGTGCCGCCAGTTCCTGCGTCGATTGGTCCGCTTCCGAAGCAGGCATTGCAGCCGCTGCCTGATCCGCTGTCTCCGGTTGGAACCCTTGCGCTGGCGGGCAAGCCTGCGCTGGTTGCGCCTGATCTTCGCATCAAGCCGGCCCGTGTCGGGCGCGGGGATGATCTCCGCCTCTCCGGTCGTGTCCACCACCGCCACCTGGCGGACGTTCATGTCCACGCCCGCCAAGACCCCGGTGTCGGGACGCTCCTCCGCCTCGACCTCGTAGCAGACGGTGACGTACCACTTGCCGGCGATCTTCCTGATCACGGCTTTCACCGGCTTGCCCTCGGGATACGGGTTCCCGCCCTTCCGCCGGATGCGCATGGGACCAACCCGCGGGACATTGATCATGTCGTCCCTGATGGTGACGGCTTCGGGAATGGTGAAGGACGGCGTCGACCCGTGGCGGGACTTGAAGCGTGGATGTCCTGCCTCGCCCCTGAAGAACGCCTTCCACGCATCGGCCTGGTCCTTGAGCACGTACCGGGTGATGCTGAAGGAGTATTCGCAAAGCCACGGGATTTCGTCGTGGAGCACAGTGAACTCCTTGCCGAGCGAGAAGAAGGAAACCGACGGAGGTTTCTCCCCGTCGGCCTTCGCCTCCTCATGGGCGTCATCGTGCTGCCCCAGTATGGTGTTCCAGACGAAGCGGCAGGCGCCTGCCTGTCCGGCCAGGCGCCGTGCGTTGGCCCTGGAGCCGGGCAGAAGCCGGTAGATGATGTTGCGGTATGTGGAGGTCTCGCTCACGCGGTCTGGCCTTCGGCACAAGGTTCGTTTGGTGACGGGAAACCAGCACCTTCCCGTCACACGCACATCGCACGAATTGCCTGATTTGTCAAGGAATCATCCAGGGTCCGAATCAGATGTTCCCAATCCCTGCGACCAGTGAAATCGATCGGAAACTGGCAGCGTAATCGCACTGTCAACCCATCTATATAAGCCCCAAACTTTTCATGGTTTCTGTCCTCCCTTGAATATGTCGTGGAGTTCCTCCTTCCATTTACAATCCATGTCCCGAATTTCTGCCAATGGATCGTCGGGCGCTTATCCTGATCCGAGAACTTCCGCGAAACTGTTGCACGACGGTGTTGTCACAGCCAGCGTGTCACGAGCGGCCGCGTCGGGGTTCATGCGCGAAAGCGGTATCGTCCCGAAATCCGTTCGGCGGGCATTGAGGGCGATCAATAAAAACCGGTTCGCACCGCGGTAGGCAGGCACGACCGCGGATGTTCTCACGGTCAAGTCAGGTCGCGGTCATCGTACATTTGTTGACTGCTGGCCATACGCCGAAATTCACACGAACCAACTGCGCAGCAGCCATCGTGGCGGATGGTCGGGATGGTCCTCAAAGCCGTCACGGGCATGAAGCATCATCTTGTTGTTGACGATGACAATGTCGCCCCTGCCAAGGGTGACCTTGATGCGAAGTTCTGGCATCAGGTCACGGACGGCGTCGATCGCTTCCTGGGTGTCGTCATCCCAATGCGCCGTGTAAGTCTTTCCGTTTTCCAGGAAAGCGAGCATCCACCTGAAATCGAGGTCTCCCTGATCGTCATACGAAACAATCGGGGACTCGACCCGTTCGCCCCGGGCCGTGTCGAACCAGAATGGTCGTTTCAGGACCTCAACGTATCCAGCGCCGGCTGCCTCCAATGTATCCAGCAACGTGTAGGCGTTGACGAAGCGATTGGCGCCGCCCTTGTACGCCGGCTGGATGCTATGCAGCAGGAATGCGCCGATCGGTGTGGGAAGCTCGGTGGACTCCGTATGTTCCACCGCTTCCTGGTTTGACGCACTGAAATTCTGGTTCTTGCTGCTCGTGAAACGAACACCCTTGTCCTTGACGTCCGTCACGAGGTCCTGCTTCAAGTGCTTTGAGTGATGGACAATGGGTTTGCCCAGGCAGGGCGCCAGGCGCTTCGTGAAATGAATGCGTTGTTGTGGATCGAGGTCCGGGTAGCTGGCTCCATCGATTATGAAAAATCCGTGATTACGGTAAACGTTTCGATCCATTTTAGCAGATGCCCACTCCTTTGCGGGACCAGCAGGTTTTTCATCCCCCTCGCCCATCAGATCATCGAGTACCATTTCAGGAAGCGGAACATAGGCTTCACCGAGGTTGAAGTCCTCGTTCGGCCAGCGGGAGAAAACGGCGGACATGGCTCGATTCCTTTTTTTGCGTCCTCAGTTCCCCGGCGGTGGCAAGCCTTTTGAAAAAGGGGAGTTGGGACAAACGATTTCCTGTCCGAGTTTTTCCTCTTTCCTTACACGATAACAAGTCCTTTCCAATTCGTGCGGCCCGCATGAAACGACCGGCGATGGAGGATGTCGCGAAGAAAGCCAGCATTGCAGGGCACATGCGAATACCGGCGAATTCATTCCCGCGCCACAATCAAACGTACCGTGGGCATCGACCCAAACCAACCGGATGGTTCGCCCGAACGATTTGCGGGAGAAGAAGGAAGCCTGACGCGGCCCGACGGCAATCGACGGTGCGGTACTTGCTGCACGCCTGATCCCCTCGACCAGCTGGCCAGGAACGATCAACCTGCCTGCCAGCGGTCCTGTCTATTTTGAACCCATCGGGATGAAGTCGACGGCTTTCCGTTCATCGCCGAGGGTCAGGGAGACCACTTGTGGCACTGACTCCGCGACTACCTTTCCCCGTCGGAATACAAAAAGCCGGTTCGCACGCAACCGGATAGCTTCGATGGGACTGCGCGCCTGCAAGACCACGAGGTCCGCATTGCAACCCGGCTCGAGTCCGTATCCTTCGAGGTGCATGACCTCGGCAGCGACTGTCGTCACACCAGCGAACATCGCATCCATTTCGGAAACGCCGGTCATATGGCCGACATGGACGGCCATGTTGGCAACCTCCAGCATGTCGTGGCTGCCGAGATTGTACCAGGGATCCATCACGCAATCGTGGCCTAGAGCGACCGGAATTCCGGTCTCGACCATCTCCTTGACACGGGTCAGACCGCGGCGTTTGGGGTACGTGTCTTGGCGTCCCTGGATGGCGATGTTGATGAGCGGGTTGGCGATGGCAGCCACGCCGGCTTCCAGGATCAATGAAAGAAGCTTGCTGGCGTAGTAGTTGTCCATCGAGTGCATCGACGTCAAATGAGACCCGGCGACCCGGCCGTGCAGTCCGAGGCGGTGAGCCTCGGCGGCAAGTCTCTCGACGTGGCGGGAGTTTGGATCATCCGTTTCGTCGCAGTGCATGTCGACCAGGAGACCGCGATCAGCCGCGATCCTGCAGAGGGCCGCGACCGACTCGCCGCCCTCATCCATGGTGCGCTCGAAGTGCGGAATGCCGCCGACCACGTCGATTCCCCGGTCGAGCGCTCCGATGACATTCTTGCGTGAATTCGGGTGACGGAAGTAGCCGTACTGCGGAAAGGCGACGAGCTGCAGGTCGATCCACGGCGCCATGTCTTCGCGCAGGGACAGGAGGGCATCTACTGCAAGCAGTGCATTGTCAGTGATGTCGACGTGGCTTCTGATCGCAAGGCAGCCGCGGGCAATCGACCAGAGACAGAGTTCTCGAGCACGTTTATAGATGTCATCGACCGTGAGCGTTGGTGAGAGTTCACCCCAAATCTCGATCCCCTCCAGCAATGTTCCGCTCTGGTTGACCCTTGGACGCCCAGCACTCAGCGTTGCGTCGAGGTGGAAGTGGGGATTGACGAATGGTGGCGTGACGAGCCAGCCATCGAGATCCAGACATTTGCTTGCCTCGCCGGAAATACCGGCGGCGACATCCGCAATCTTGCCGTCCCTGATCGCGATGTCGATCCCGGTGCGGCCATTTGGCAGGCTGGCGTTTCGAATTAACAGATCATGCATGGGGCCTCCTGTGCGTCATACCGCGCGGATTGAAGGGTTGAAATAGGATCGCAATGACGTATCTCCGAATTCCGTCAGACTAACAAAGTGCAAGTTGGTTTTCTCGCACTGTAGAAGGGCTCATCCTGGAAATTTGCCTGTCCAGATGCGCGGTGGTAGAGGTAACCGCCGTAGCTGGATTTGTATGTTCAATTTGGTGAGCCGCACTTTCCTGCCCGGAAGTCAAGGGTGGCATGGTTGTGGGGGTGCGTTCGTTTTTCTCCACGGTTTTGATTTGGGGCTTGCGCGGTGATTCGTTTGCTGTCTTGATTCTTGCGGTGTTTCGCTTCGGCTTTGACGGCTGCGGGATGCGCCGAGAACAAGAAAATCACAGGGCAGGAAGACGAGCAGATGACCGACAGGCATGACAAGGGAAAGGATGATGCCCGATACCGGGACGCGGGCATCGCGGAAGCGTTGCTGAAGCTTGGGCCGGACGTGGCCACCACGCATCCGGGTGTATTGACGCACTGCGATGGTGTCTGGGTTCTATCATGGCTGCGACGGGCGGGATGTTGAGGTGTCCGGGTTGTTTCGGGTTCGGAACTTGCGGCGTTGCGGGGAGCGGATTGCTCTGTTTCAGGCGCCGTTTTCGCTGGCCGGTTCCGCGGGGGAGGACGGGGAGTGAGGAGGCTGTGGAGGGATTGGTGCGGAGCGGTGTTTCCGAAGCCCTTGACCGGGATTTCGGTCGCGTTGCGGGTGAGTTGACGCGTGCGCGCCCTGATCTCGACGCGATTGAGTTGCAGCTTCGGGAGACCGCGCTGGCGGGGTCTGCGGCGCTCTACCGGTCGCTTCTGGAAGGCAAGGACGCGGAGCTTCCTGCTCCGGAGTGCCCGAAATGCGGGCGGAGGATGAAGCGGCGGCGCCAGAAGGTCCCGAAGACCTTTTTGACGCGGGTGGGCGAAGTCACCTTGATGAGGAGGTACTATTACTGTCGTCGTTGCGGCGAGAGCAAGGTTCCGCTCGACGACTACCTGGGTCTTGAGGGGACCTCGATGTCGCCGGGGGTTGAGCGGATGATTGCGGAACTGGCGGTTGAGGTTCCCAATCGCAAGTCTGCCCATCTTCTCAACGAGTTGTCGGGCATCTCCGTCGGCTGCACGCGCCTGTGGAGCAAGGTTGTGGAGCTTGGCGGGGACGCTGTGCGTTTCGAGCGCGAGGACGTCGCGCCTGTGGGTGAGGTCCCGGAGCGGATCCATGTATCGATCGACGGCACCGGGGTCCCGATGCGCAAGGAGGTGCTTGAGGGCCGCGCCGGCAAGCAGGAGGACGGCGGCTCGAAGACCCGCGAGGCGAAGCTTCTGCGGTTCTACGAGATGGAACCGGATCCGAAGACCGACAAGGCTGCGACGGTGCGGGGGAGCATCACACAGTCGGCGGCGATTGACAGTGCCGCGGCCCCCGAATGCGGGATGTCCGCCTTTGAGGCACGCCTTGAGCGCGAGGCGCTGAGGCGCGGGGCGCATGAGGCACGGGAGATCGTGATCGTCTCGGACGCGTCTGCATGGATCGAGAACACTGCGGACAAGGTCTTCGGCAGTGGCGAGGTGACCTGGATCCTCGACCAGTTCCACGCGCTGGAATACCTGCACGATGCGGTCCGGGCGGTCGAGACGGACCCGGTGGCGGAGGAGCGCCTCTACGAGCGGTTGAAGGCGCTGCTCAAGGCCGGCAAGGTCGAACCGGTGATCCGGGAGTTGTCGCCGTACGCGGCAGTGCATGATGCGGTCGCGAAGTGCGTCGGCTATTTCCGCAACAACATCCACAGGATGCGCTACGATGAATACCGTGCGAAGGGCATGCCGGTGGGTTCGGGAGTGATCGAGGGCGGCTGCAAATCGGTGATCTGCGGACGGATGAAGAAGAGTGGTGCGCGCTGGTCATTAACCGGCGCCAACAACATCATGGCGCTGAGGTGCTGCTCACTGAACAATCAGATGACCGACCTGTTCGACTGGCGACGGGCAGCTTGAAACGGGAGAAATGTGAACACACCCTGGTTGTGGTTGGTCCAGGAATTATTGCCAATACCGCAGTAGATCGCCGCCAAGTGAAAGTACGCCAGGAATTCGATCCGCGCTGACGTGAAACTCAAAATCAGATAATAGCAACCTGTCGCCGCCAAAATGCCAGCATCTCGAAGGGCCGGTACAGATTTGGCACGGGTCCGGCGGCCAGAAAACCTCGAATTCAGGCGGGAGACCAAATGTACGTCGGACTTGATCTCGGAACATCCGGACTTCGAGCGCTGCTGGTCGACGGAGACGGACAAATGCTCGGCGAGGCGGAAACCGCTTTTGGCACGATGCATCCAAGACCCGGTTGGTCCGAACAGGCGCCGAAGTCCTGGAGTCGAAGCATGTCACATCGTCATGTCCGGCCTGAAACGCGACCACTCGGGAGCAGTTCAATCCGTGCGCGGGATCGGCGTCAGCGGCCACATGCACGGGGCCACGTTGCTCGACGAGGACGGTGTCGCGTTGCGACCGTGCATCTTGTGGAACGACACGCGCTCTTCGGAAGAAGCGGCCCGTTTGGACGCCATTGCGCGGATGCGCGAAATTACCGGGAACATCGTGTTTCCCGGCTTCACCGCGCCCAAGCTCGAGTGGGTCCGTCTGCATGAGCCCGAGAATTTCAGGCGAACGGCGAGGGTTCTGCTGCCGAAGGACTTCCTGCGGCTGTGGCTGACCGGCGAATACTTCAGCGACATGTCGGACAGCGCGGGAACCTCGTGGCTCGATGTCGGTTCCCGGGCATGGTCCGACGAGGCGCTGAAACTGACCCACATGCGACGGGACCAGATGCCGGAATTGCGCGAAGGAGTCGATCGGGGCGGACACCTGCGGCGTTCCCTGTGCCATCAATGGGGCATCGCCGGACCGGTTTGCATCGCCGGTGGCGCCGGCGACAATGCAGCCGCGGCTTGCGGAGTGGGTTGCCTCGCCGAGGGAACCGGGTTCGTGTCGCTGGGAACCTCGGGCGTTGTCCTGGCCGCGCGGGACAGCTTCGCACCATCGCCGGAGACGGCTGTCCACACGTTTTGTCACGCGGTTCCCGGTAGGTGGTACCAGATGGGTGTCATGCTCGCTGCCACCGATTGCCTGAACTGGCTTTCACGAGTCACAGGCCGCTCCCCGGCACAACTCGCCAAATCACTGCCAGACCGGGATTGGCGGGCCATCAAGCCTGGCGTTCCTGCCTTATCTCTCGGGAGAGCGAACTCCGCACAACGACGCCACCATTCGCGGCGTTTTCTCGGGAATCGACGTTTCGATGGGTACGGAAACCCTAACCAGGGCGGTGATGGAAGGAGTCGCATTCGCTCTTCGTGACTGCATCGAGGCCCTGCGGTCGACGGGCGCACGGCTGAACACCACCCTGGCAGTCGGCGGCGGCAGCCAATCACGTTTCTGGCTCGAAACGATCTCGACAACGTTGGGCGTGACGTTGTCCTTGCCCAAGGGGCAGGATCTGGGTGCGGCATTGGGCGCCGCACGCCTCGCAATATGTGCCGACACCGGGGCTGACCCCGACGACGTCATGGTCACCCCTGAAATCCGGGAAACAATTCATCCCCGCGCCGAGCTGGTTGAAGCTTACGAAGCCCGTTACCGGCGGTTCCGTTCGCTGTACCGTTCCGCGCGGCCTGGTCCCGCCGCATGATCATGCATTGACTCGCAACGCGAACGCGAGTTGAAAAATTCTGGCCTGTTTTGCCCAGAATTCTCCTCCAGGATCGGCGTGATCTACTTTCCCGCGTCGTGCGCTGGTTCTCCAGACCTCACCTTGTTATCCGCGTCCGACCGCTGAGCTCATTTGGCAAGAACCCTGAAAAATCGTCCGCGATGGCCCAATCAGCAGGAACCGTCACCCTGTTCGCGAGACCGCTTGACCCGAGGGCGGTTTGATCCTTCGGTCGGCGGCTTGTCGCCTGGTTGCCGATGGTCGCTGGATTCGGCGCCTGTGACAGCCTCCGGTGTTTTTCGTCTCGGTGCTGCGACGAATCACGGAACCGCGTGCGTGCGGCGGGGCAAGGTCCGGGTGATCCCTGGCAATGTTCCGATGACCGGAAGCGCAGTCGGCGTCAGGGAGTTCGCATCCATGCCCCGCCACGGAAGGGACAACGTCCGGAACTCTCGAAAATTCCATCGCCCCGGACCCTTGTCCGAGTTCAGGTGTCGAAATGCCCCGGAATCACCGACAACGTTGGCAAGTTCACGAACTGGATTCGAGCATCATGTGGGCGACCTTTTCGCCGATCATCATGGATGGCGCGTTGATGTTGCCGTTCGTGATGGTGGGCATGATCGAGGCGTCCGCAACGCGCAGGCCCTCGATACCGTGCACACGTGCCTCCGGATCCGTAACCGCCATGGCGTCATTCCCCATTCTTGCCGTTCCGCACGGATGATACGCGCTATTCGCATTGTTCCGCACGTAATCATCGAGTTCGGGGTCGGACCGGACATCAGCCCCAGGCGAAACCTCGGGCCCGCGGCAAAAGTCGAACGCGGGCTGTGCCGCGATGGCGCGCGCGAACCGTATTGCAGTTCGAAACAGCGACCGGTCGCTCTCGGTGCTCAACCCGTTGAGCAGGATCCGGGGCGGTGCGAACGGGTCCGCCGAGCCGAGTTTAACCCAGCCGCGG
>OZ219912.1:0-24168 GCA_964291635.2 Paracoccaceae bacterium
CCAGGTTCCGGACTTCCCGGATACGATGCAGGTCTCTGGTGGGTTCAGGACGCGGCTGCCGCACTTGCCGTCCCCTGCCTCGGACCGGTTCAGAGTACCAGGGTCCTTGACGTCTGCGCGGCCCCGGGTGGCAAGACCATGCAGCTTGCCGCGGCCGGCGCTATACTGACGGCAGTCGACAAGTCGCCGTCCAGGCTGCGCAGGCTCGAGGCCAATCTCCGCCGCACCCGGTCTTGCGGCCAGGGCAATTGCCGCAGACGCACTGACATGGAATCCGGATTCGCAATTTGACGCGGTCCTGATCGATCCGCCATGCACGGCAACGGGAACCATGCGCCGTCACCCTGAACTTCAATTCATCCGCGATCTTGACCGGATGGACGACCTGGTCTCCCTGCAAGCCGAACTCCTGGATCGAGCCGCCGGCTGGGTCTGCCCCGGCGGACGGCTGGTCTTGAGTACTTGCTCGCTGTTTTCGGCCGAAGGCGAGGAGCAGGCCGACCGATTTCTTCACCGCCATACCGGCTGGGTCATCGAAGTCCCCGTCTGACACCCTGACCGGGGTCCCGGAGGATTGGATGCTCCCGACCGGCGCACTGCGTACACGGCCGGATTTCTGGGAGGAATGCGGAGGAATCGACGGGTTCTACATCGCGAGGTTCCGCCGTCTTCGCTGAAACGGGAACGCAAGGGCAGGGCCTCATGGCAGAATCCCCGGCCGGGTTGTCATTGATCTCGCATGACAACCGCGTTCCGGGCGACTCTCTCTCATTTGGCGCTTCCCGGGGCGCGCGCACGAATACGACGGCAGTTGCCCATGATCTTGAACCGATGTTCTTGGAACGTGGTCAGAATTTTCCTTTCCGGGAGAAAACGAGCGACGCGTTGCGCAGCTGACCGGGTGCGCGGCGGAGAGTGCGGACGATCCGCGCCTGTTCCCCAACCCGTCCTGGACAGGGTTGACACGGCGCGGATTTGCCAGGCGCCTCAAGGTTCGTGCCGAAGCCGCCGCGCCGACAGTCCCGTGCGTCGCCGGCAAGGCTGGGACGCTTCACCCGCTTCGGTGTTCCTTTACTCGGTCCCTTTCAGGTCGTAACCCAACGTTTTCCCGGTTTCCTCGCAAATTGACCAAACTTCGCGGGTTCTTTTGTCGCCTTCCACCCAATTTCGACGACGCTTGCTATCGATGATTCCCCCAACAGCGCTTGCGATTTCCGGAATGCCGAGAAAACGGGCTATTGCATCCGATACGGTTTGTGCGTCATCGCACAGATCCTCGAACCGAATTTCCAGGTATCGATCTGAGCCCAGTTCCCTGCCAAACTGGATGGCCCCTTGTACCTGATAAACCCAGGAGGCCGAATTGCGGATGCAATCGTCATCGTCGCCTGGATCTCGACGCCAACCCAGCCACGAGTATGCCGCATGAAGTGTCGCCGCACCGACAGGGTTTTCTGTTCGCGATGTCACATGAGTGCTCCTCAGGCAGGTATCGACAGGATGTCGCACCAGGTGGACGATCCTGGCGTTCGGAAACGCCTGTACGACTTCCGGCAGTAGCAACATCGTCTCCGGAAGCTTCCATCCCCAGAGCTGGCCTTCCTTCCATTGGCCCCCCGCGAGAATGTTCTCTGCGCACCCTAACAATGACTCGTGACAACGCCCGCGCGCGGGTGCGCCGTCCGTGAGCTTATTAACGGCGGATTCATACTGGACCCTGATCCATTCAATGGAATCTTCGGAACCATTCAAACGGTTTCCCAGAAACACTCCGTGTTCTTGCAGCAGCAAGGACAGAAGCCGGGTTCCGCTGCCCCCGCGCCCGGTCGCGACGACAGGTTGGGAAAGAACGGTTGCAAAAGCCTTGGCCGATCTCATCACGTTACTCCTGCTCATGGGTGCATGCCGATCCAAAGTGCTGCATCCACATCCTGAGAAATTGGTGAATAACTTGGTGGCAGTCAAGTCCATGTCATCGCCAGACGTGCTCCGTTGGGTCACCGTCAGCAGATCTGACGGCAGCCCCCCGTATCGAAATTTAATCCGGTGGCCCTTGACACCCGCAAAGCCTTCGCGCGCAGTTTGACGCAGACCTGCAAAGGGAACCAATTCCGCTTGCCGAATATCGCAAAAAAGGAAAAAATACGACGTTTCCGCACGGGATGGATGGATACCGATGAAGTGAGTCAAGCCCCTGTAAGTCCACTGAATTCATGAAAATGGGATGCACCCGCCACGTTCAGTCGCCACATCCTTTCTCCACTCGAACCATTATATGGTCCGGCCTGAATGGCATCATTTCTGACAAGTCTAGTGACCCGTCTCCGGGCAGCAGGTGACAGAAGAGCAATCCGCAAATCCCGACGTTATCCGCCCGCATCCGTTACCCGGTTTCGTCCCATGCCCAAGCCAGCGGGGAACCCGGTTCTCGGTACCGAGTTGGCTTCAGGCCGGTTCTTTATGTCGGGACGGGAAGTCCTGATTCCGGACAGTTCGATCTGGAACCTGAAATTCACGTCGTCACCGCGTTTCAATCTCCTGCACGGCTTTGGCTGGCTCGATGATCTCGCCTCGGAAGGATCGATCCGCTCACGATCGCTCGCATTGGGCTGGACCCTCGAGTGGATTGAACGATTCGGGCAGGGAGAGCATGTCTGGAGCTGGGCGCCGGCAATGACCGGGCAGCGAATCGTTCGCTGGCTGAATCATTTCGACTTCCTCACGGCGACGATGGACCCGGCGGAAATCGACGGGTTCGAGTCATCGCTGACCCGCCAGATCTGGTTCCTGAACAGGCGGGCACGTTCTTCGCCGGACGGCCTGCCCGCCCTCGAGGCGCTGACGGGCTTGATCTATGGAATCGCTGCGATCGACATTCGCCCGACGCTGGCGGTCCGTGCGTCGGGTTGGGTCACTTCCTGGATTTCGCGAAACATCGGCCCGGACGGCGGTCTGCGATCAAGGAATCCGCAACAGCTCTCCCAAGCACTCATTTTCATGTCCTGGGCGGCCGACGCGATCAGGGCCTGCGGCCTGGAGCCCTCGCAGCTGCATCTCGATGCGATGTACCGGGCAGCAGGCGCCGTGAGGAAACTTCGGCTCGGGAATGGCGCGCTCGCACGGTTTCACGGAGGGGATGCGGGGTCCACCGCGCTGATCGACCACACGATCGCGGAACTCGGTCATGATCCGGCTGACGACAAGACTCCGTCAATGGGATTCACCAGGATGACCAATGGCGCTGCGGTCCTGGTAATGGACACCGGAACCTGGCCGGAATCGGTGCACCGGGAGGTGGCTTTTTCCTCGACGCTGGCATTCGAGTTCACATCCGGCCGGAGTCCCCTTCTGATCAATGCAGGGCCGGCCATACTGGATGACGCAGACACCGAGGAATTCGCCAGATCACCTGCGGCACACAACACGCTTTGGATAGCAGAAGGCCTCTACCCTCTCGACGCATCTCCGATCAGGCCTGATCCGCCGAGAACCGTAACCGCGCAAACCGGATTCAATCACCTCGGATCGGCACTTCTAGCCCACCACGACGGATACGCGGGCAGATTCGGTGTCGTCCATTCCCGGCGCGTCGAATTGACGGAAAACGGATTTGCTTTCCGGGGCGAGGATCGGCTTCATCCGGATATGCCCGGGAATCGGAGCGAACGAAGGTCAGAGGCTCGCGCGAAAGGCGAACCAGGAAGTACAGTCCTGATCGGGTTCTGCGTCCATCCAGATGTCACGGTCCGCGTTGACAGCGATGACAGTGTCGTTCATCTCGTGCTGCCGAATGGCGAGACATGGGAATTCGGGAAAAGCAGTGGCGCCCTGGCACTCCTTCCCGCAACGGTGATGGAATTGGATCGTAATGAACTGGTCTCCACGACCCGAATCGTTGTGTCATCACGGGTTCAGCATCCTGTGAGCCTCATCCGGTGGTCGTTCGTGTGCGTTGACAGGGGCAGGTCCCCGATCTGATTGCATTGCAAGAATTTTGCTCGCTGGCGACAACAGATGTACCGGCGACAGGATTGCAATGACACCGACATGCCGTTCGGGACCGGTGGACAACAATGGGCGGAAGACGACACATGCCGACGAAAATGAGGTCACGAACAAGAAACACGCCGAACGACGTTGTCCCTATACGCAGGGCGTTGATTTCGGTTTCGGACAAGTCGGGACTTGACGACCTTGTCCCGGTCCTGAACCGGTTTGGCGTTGAAATCGTCTCGACCGGCGCAACGGCTTCGGCAATTCGGCAGACCGGGGCGGAAGCCCGGGAGGTCTCGGATCTGACCGGCCAACCGGAGATCATGGATGGGCGCGTCAAGACACTTCATCCCGGAGTCCATGGCGGCTTGCTTGCCGACCCGGGCAACAGCACCCATGTGAAGGCGATGGCGGAGCACGGAATCGAGTCCGTGCAGCTCCTGATCGTGAATCTCTATCCTTTTGAGTCCACCGTTGCCGGCGGCGCTGACCCCGAGTTCTGCATCGAGAACATCGACATTGGCGGACCGGCAATGATCCGTGCGGCAGCAAAGAACCATGCGCATGTTTGCGCGATCGCCGACGTCGCCGACTATCGGAAGCTGATCGACGAAATGGAACTGACCGGCGGAGGGACCCGCCTCGCGTTCCGCCGCGAGATGGCCGAGATCGCCTTTTCGGGAACGGCGTCATATGACGCGGCCGTCGCAGACTGGATGGCCTTGCGGACCGGCGTGACGACGCCGCGCCGGAGAAGGACCGTAGTCGGCCATTTCGTGCGAACACTCCGTTACGGAGAAAACCCGCACCAGGGAGCGACCCTTTATTCGGACGGCTCGGGACGGCCCGGGCCGGTTTCCGCCAGACAGCTTCAGGGCAAGGAGCTTTCGTACAACAATTACTGTGACCTCGACGCCGGCCTCGGACTGATTTCGGAGTTTTGCCTGGACGTCGACGGTGCGGCCTGCGTCATTGTCAAGCACGGCAATCCATGCGGAGTCGCGTGCCGGTCAACGGTTCTGGACGCGTACCTTGCCGCGCTGGACTGTGATCCCGACTCTGCCTTTGGCGGCATTGTCTGTTTCAATTCCAGGCTGACACAGGACGTTGCCAAGGCGATTTCCAGCGTGTTTACCGAGGTCGTATCCGCCCCTTCCTTCGACCACCACGCAGCAAAGACCCTCGAGACCAGGACCAATCTCAGGCTTCTGGAAGTCGATCCGATTTCCGACCACTTGCGCCCTCGAGAACTGGTGCGGCCGATCGTGGGCGGTTTCCTCCTGCAGGATTCCGGCGGGGATTCCCCTGGTCTTGACACGGTCACGACTGTCACCGAAAGGCATCCATCCGATGATGAGGTCAGGGACATGTTGTTTGGCTGGCGGGTGGTCAGACATGTCACGTCCAATGCCGTCGTCTATTGCCGGGACCGGAAAACCGCGGGGATTGGAGCTGGCCAGATGAGCCGCGTGGACAGCGCCCGGATCGCCGGCTGGAAGGCCAGGGACAAGTCTTCGACAGCAGAGGACGGCGGTTCCGGTCGGGGGCTGGTGGCGGCATCGGACGCATTCCTGCCATTCCCGGACGCGATATCCCAAATGACGGCTGCCGGTGTCACCGCGCTCATTCAACCCGGCGGCTCCCGCAACGATTCCGAAGTCATTCAGGCCGCGAACGACGCCGGGGTCGCAATGGTGTTCACGGGAATCCGGCAATTCAGCCATTGAAACTGCCGTGTGGAGACCGTGAGACAGGATGCCGTTCCGTCTGCCGGATGTCCGGTCTCAACGATCCACACGCTGATGTTGACGGCCGTTTTCGACGGCCGGCTTACCGGCCGGTGTCGAGTACGCCCCGTTCGATCTGGTCGGCCTCGATTGATTCGAACAGCGCCTTGAAATTGCCTTCGCCGAATCCATCGTCGCCCTTGCGCTGGATGAACTCGAAAAAGATCGGTCCGACCAGGGTTTTCGAGAAGATCTGCAGGAGTACCCGGGTTTCGCCGCCGTTCATGACGCCTTCGCCGTCTATCAGGACCCCGTGTTTCATCATCCGGTCGATCGGCTCTTCATGACCCTCAACGCGGGCGTGCGACATGGCATAGTAGGTCCTGGGCGGGGGAGGCATGAACTCGATCCCGTTGTCGGAGATACGGTCAATCGATTCGTAGATATCCTCCGTGGCCACGGCGATGTGCTGGATGCCTTCGCCCTTGTATTCGCGCAGGTACTCCTCGATCTGGCTGCGATCGTCCGCGCTTTCGTTGATCGGAATGCGGATCCTGCCGTCGGGCGATGTCAGTGCGCGGGAGAAGAGGCCGGTCTGTTTGCCCTTGATGTCGAAAAAGCGGATTTCGCGGAAGTTGAATGCCCTGGCATAGAAGTCGTACCAGGTGCTCATGTTTCCGCGCACCACGTTGTGCGTCAAGTGATCGAGATAGTAGAAACCGGCGCCGCGCGGTCTGGGGTCGCGTACGCCTGTCCATTCGAATTCGGGCTCATAGCACGACCCGCGCTCGCCGTAGGTCTCGACGAAATACAGCAATGACCCGCCGATTCCGATCACGGCCGGCACGTCCAGCGACTTGTCCCTGCCATTATATTCTTCGGCTCCGTATTGGAGTGCGCATTTCAGGGCATGCCGGGCGTCGACGACACGCCAGGCCATGGCCGGCGCACAGGGTCCATGAGTTTCGACAAAGCGCGCAGCGTGGCAGTCGGGCTCATTGTTGATGATGAAATTGATGTCACCCTGCCGAAAGAGACTGATGTCCTTTGACCTGTGCCGGGCAACCTCGACGTAACCCATCATCCTGAACAATTCGTGAAGCCGGGCCGCGTCCGGATGGGCGAACTCCACGAACTCGAACCCGTCCGTGCCCGCGACATTGACCGAGTCAATCCTGGCTTTTGGTGCATCATGTGGAAACGGACCCATGGTCGTCCTCCTGTTTTGTTCCGCGCTCACGTGCCCTTCGCGCGAAAAAAACAAGATCCCGGCCCGCGGGGACTGGATGTTCTTGCGCCCGGCATGGGCGCGACAGTCCGGTCACGTCCCCAATGCATGGCGAGAGGTGAAATGTCAATCGGTCGTTCCGATGCACATTTCCGGGTCAAGGCAAAGTGACCGGCGACCTGTCTCGTTACGGTCAGGAACTCGCCCGGTCACCAGCAGGACTGTCTGCGGGTTCGCGGAACCGCTTGACTTGGGGAGCGGTTCCGAATTTCCTGTCCTGCACGGCATGTGGCGCCGAGTGACAGGCCACTGCGTTCAGCCAGAAAGAAATTGACATGACCGACCAGGACATCACCGATCTCGAAAAACAGATCGCCGAACTTACCATGACCCTGAACCGGGGGCGCAGCAAGCTGACGCCCGTACCCGTACCGGATTACCTGTTTCAGACACTGGAAGGCGAAGTTTCGCTTCTCGACCTGTTCGGCGGCCGGGAAAGGCTGCTTGCTATCCATAACATGGGCCAGGGATGCAGGTATTGCACGTTGTGGGCCGACGGCTTCAACGGGTTGCTCCCGCATCTGGAATCGGCCGTGGCTGTCGTGCTCCTGTCCAGGGACCCGCCTGAACTCCAGCGTGACTTCGCAGGATCACGCAACTGGCGATTCCGCCTCGCGTCCCACGGCGGAGGAGACTACATCAGCGAGCAAACGGTCATGGAAGGCGTCGACAACATGCCGGGAGCCGTTGTTTACGTGCGATCTGACGACCGGGTGTTTCGCTCGGGCAGCGCGGTTTTCGGACCTGGTGACCTGTATTGCCCCATGTGGAACCTGTTGGGTCTTGCCGGCTTTGGCGAAAACGAATGGACTCCCCAGTTTCGCTACTGGACGCGCCCGGAACAACTCGACGACGGCGGTGAAAACGTCATCGACTAGTCGACGCGCGGGCTCGGGCAGCGCCTGGACTTTTCCGCGGCCTGCATTCTCGAACGATGCCCGGGGCACTGCCGTTGAGCCCGCGGACGTGCCTCGCCGGTCGCCGGCGAGGAAACTCCCGGGTTCTTTCGTGCTCCCGCCTGAACGATGGACTGTTCGGCGACCCGCGCTTCAAACCCTCTTCGCTTCAAACTCAGCCCAGACCTCCTCAAGTCTGTTGATGTCGAATCCCGGTTCGCGGGCCGGCCCGAGCACGATAGACTCGCGTGCAACCATGGTTTCGAAGGCACCCTTCATGGCCGGAACGACATCCCGGGGAATAACCAGCGCACCATGCCGATCGGCATGGATGAGTTCACCCTGTTCGACATCCATTCCCATGATTTTGACCGGGGTGCCGATTTCGACAACATGGACGAATCCGTGGCTTACCCCGATGGAGCCCGCCAGGACCGGGAAGCCGCCGTCGATCGCTCCGAGATCGCGCACCGCGCCATTCGTGACGGCTCCGGCAAGACCAAGCCCCTTGTGAACCGCGACTTGAACCTCGCCCCACCATGCGGCGGTAAAACCCGGGTAATCCGCGTCCTCGATGACCGCGACGGACGGGCCGGTCCCCGAAGCCATCGAACGGAAGTACTCCATGCGTCGGGCGCGCAGGACTTCGGGCGACTCAACCGGTGGCAGGAGACCGGCGATCCGGGCAGTTCGTGCAATCCCGACGATGGCCGGAGCATCGGGAGCGGTGTGCTGCATCGTACCGCGCGTATGGCGGTCGAATCCCCGCGCTCCCTGGGCGACCTCGATCGCGTTGCATACTGTCGGCGTATCGACGGAGCGGAGGAGTGCGAGCAGGTCATCGGGGATTACATTCTGAGCCAATGCCTTAATTCCTCGTTCGTTTTTTCCGGTTGCTCGAGTGTCGGCATGTGGCCGGCTCCGGTAATGACCGCCAGCCGCGATCCCGTGATCAGGTCGTGCATCAGCTCGTGCCGCTCGACCGGGCACAGGCGATCCTTTTCACCGCAGAGCACGAGCGAAGGTACAGCGATTTTTCTCAGCGTATCGCATTGGTCGGGGCGATGTCGAATGGCATGGGACTGATCCCTGAACACATCACGGCCAAGTTCCTCGGCCATGTCCATGCATAGTTCCAGTATCCTTCCATTCTCGGGCCCGCTTGCCAGGTAATTCGGCTTCATTTCATCGCGCATGACCGCGCGCAGTTCTCCGTTCCGAACCCTGCCTGCCTGGAGGGCGCGAACGGTAACCATCTCGGGTGGATCAGCGAGCGGGTTCGTATCCATCAGCGCCAGGCGTTGAACACGGTCAGGGGCCAGTCGAATGACCTCCATTGCCACGATTCCACCCATGGACAGGCCGGCAAGGGCGAATCGTGGTGGCGACTGCTCGAGTACCCGACGTGCCAGTCCGGAAATCGTGGCCTCGCCCTTCAGCGGAACGAACATGACCGCACGATCGAGCGAAAAGGCCGCGATTTGCGGGGCAAAGAGCCGCACGTCGCACATCATGCCCGGAAGGAACACGAGCGGTTCCCGCATCAGTCACTCCGCCCGGTGACGTCCGGGTGAATGCACATCGTCCGGTCGCGTGAAGATCGCTTGATCCCGCCATTGGGACCCGGGTCGCCCGGACCGGGCCGACCGCCCCGCCCCGTTGCATTTCCTGCCTGTCCCGTTCGCCACCCGATGACCGTCACGATCGATCTCCCGGCGGAACCGCGCCAGTGATCGCAAACCGGCGACATCGAACGCGGCCGGGGCAAAGACGCCGCGATGGCCGGCAGATCGCGATACGCGCGTTGACACATGTCTCAATTCCGGATGCGGCCGCCGCTTCCGGGATCAAACAGGTAAAGATGTTCGCTGTTCAGGGATATGCCCACGATGTCGTCCTGATCTTTCCGCAAATGCCTGTCACCCTTGGCGATCACGCGCTGTTGGCCCCACTGGATCGTCAGCAACGTCGCTTCGCCCGTGTTTTCGAACGCATAAATCCTGACGTCAACGTCGCCCTGGCCCTTTTCCTGTACACGCATGTCATCGGCGCGAACGCCCAGAACAACTTTCGCTCGATCCGGGGATTCGACGCCGACGAGCCGGTTGCCGCCGGCGGTCACGAACATGCCGTCCCGAATCGAACCATCGATGAGGTTCATCGCCGGCGAGCCGATGAACCCGGCCACGAAAAGATTGGCGGGATCATTATAGATCTCGTCAGGCGTGCCGAGTTGCTGGATAACGCCGTTGTTCATCACTGCCACGCGGTCCGCGAGCGTCATCGCCTCGATCTGATCGTGCGTAACATAGATGGTCGTGATCTTGAGTTCGCGGCTGAGGTGCTTGAGTTCGGCCCGCATCGACACGCGAAGCTTGGCGTCGAGATTCGACAACGGCTCGTCCATGAGAAAGACCAAGGGCGTGCGCACGATCGCGCGGGCCAGGGCGACGCGCTGACGCTGTCCGCCCGAGAGTTCCCTCGGCCTGCGGCTCAGGAACTGGGTCAACTCCACCTGCCCGGCCGCCCTTTCCACGCGAGGTCCGATTTCAGGTTTTTGAACCCCGCGTACCTTGAGAGGATAGGCAATGTTCTCGAACACGGTCATGTGAGGGTAAAGACCGTAGTTCTGGAAAACCATTGCCACGTCGCGGTCCTTTGGCAGGTCGTCGTTGACCATGCGATCGCCGATCCAGACCTCGCCTTCGGTCGGTTCCTCCAGTCCCGCGATCATCCGCATGGTGGTTGTCTTCCCGCACCCCGAGGGCCCGAGAAGCACCAGGAACTCCTTGTCCCTGATTTCAAGCGACTGGTTGTCGACTCCGACGAATTCGCCCCAGCGCTTGGTCAGATCCTTGAGGACAACCCTGGCCATTACCGTACTGCCCCCATCGTCATGCCCTGCACGAAGTACTTTCGGATAATCAGCGCGAGGACGAACATCGGAACCATTATGATGATGCCGGCAGCGCTCAGGAGGTTCCAGAGATCACCCTCCTCGGCCTTGAACAGCGCGAGTCCGATCGGCAGGGTCACTGCATACTTGTTGGTCAGGATCAACGCGAACAGGAACTCGTTCCAGGCGATGATGAAGCAGAATATGCCCGCAGTCAGCAGACCGGGCGCCGCCATCGGCAGAACGATGTTGCGAATCACCTGCAGGCGCGAAGAGCCGTCAACCATTGCCGCTTCCTCGGTATCGAGAGGAATGCCGTCGATGAAACCCTTGATCATCCAGATTGCGAAGGGCATGACGATTGCCAGGTTGACGAGAATGAGGCCCACCCGTGTGTCGAGCAGGCCAATGTTCCGGAACATCACGAAGAACGGAAGGATGATCACGACCGCGGGCACGAATTGCGTTGCAAGTATGGTCACGAGCATCGCGGTTTCACCTTTCAAACGAAAGCGGCTGAACGAATATGCCGCCATCGTGGCGATCGGGATCGCGAACACGACGGTAACGAAAGCCACGATCGTGGAATTCAGCAGCTTGTTCCCGAGGTCATAGGGCAACTCGAACACTGCAACGAAATTCTCAAGGGTCGGTTTGAAAAACAGCTTCAACTGGAAAACATCGATGTGGTTCTTGAAGGCGGCCATGAATATCCACAGGATCGGGACCAGCATGAAAAACGTGGCAACCAGGATCACTGCCACCTGGACTGCATTCGCGAGTCGCTTTTTCTGTTTCCCGGTAATGGCGGTCATCCTTTTCGAAACACGAATTTCGTGTACGCATAGGTGAGGAAAATCATCGGGATGACCATCAGCCAGGCTACCGACGCCGCGTAACCGATCTGTCCGTATTTCATCCCGTTGAAATAGATGTAATGGGACAGCGTCTGGGTTGCCGTTCCGGGCCCTCCATTCGTCAGCATGAAAATCTGGTCAAAGGTCTTCAGGCTGAAGATCGACTTGAGAATAATCACGACCGCAAGGACAGGGGCCAACTGGGGCAGGGTGACGTCGCGAAAGACCCGCCAGCCCGAAGCACCATCGACCTGGGCTGCCTCGATCGTGTCCCGTGGAATGCTTGCCAGGCCGCCGATCAGCACCAGCGTAAGAAACGGGATCCAGCCCCAGACGTCGGCCATCACGCAGACCGCGAATGCCAGGACCGGATCCGCCAGCCAGCTGACATCGGCCAAGGGCGGAATCAGGACCCCGAAGAAAGCGTCAAAGAGGCCAAATTCCGGGTTGAACATGAAGCGGAAAGATACGCCGATCAACGCCGGACTCATGGCGAACGGCAGGATCAGCAGGGTTTGCACTCCGGATCGAAACCTCCCGCCCGGGGCGAGAAGCAGTGCCAGGCCGAGTGCACAAATCGTCGTCAGCCCAACCGTCAGAACCGTGTAGATCGCGGTAACTTCGACCGAATTCCAGAACGCCGGCTCATTGGCTAATGCCCAGGTGAAGTTTTCCCAGCCCAGGTATTGATCGAGAGAACCCGGACGATTGAGCCGCCCCACCGTAAAGGACAGGCGAAGCGCTTCGATCAGAGGCCAGATCGCCGTGGCGAAGACAACCGCCACTGCCGGCAAGACCAGCAGGTATTTGAGCGTGCGGTCCCGAATGTCGATGCCCCCCGAAATGTCCCGCCCCGCGAAAACGCGGGGCGGGACCGGTGCGCCCTTTTGAACGGGGCGCCTGCGCAAGCCGGGTTACTGGATGCGCCCGGCGCGGCGCAACACCCTGTTGGCCTGTTCGCCAGCATCAAGCATGAGCTGACGCGTGTCTCCGCCCGCGGCGGCCTCGGCGATGGCTGCCGACAAGAGGTCGCCGACTTCCGACCATTCGGCGATTTGCGGCATGATGTCCGACTCCTTGAGCGACTCCCAGGCCGCCATCTGGATATTGTCGTTGGCAGCATTGACATCCGGGTCCGTGAGCGACGAGATGTGGGTGACAACGTTGTTGACGATCCTTTTTCCCTTGACCTCGCGAACCGTCGCGTTGGCCTTGTCCATCTCTGGATTCGACAGCCACTTCAGGAATTCCCACGCCGCATCCTTGTTCTCCGAATATTCGGAGATCGCGAACGGCATGGAAATGGCATAGGTCTTGGTCGTGCCACTGTAGGACGGCATGCCCACGAAACCGACCTGGTCCCTGGTCAGTGTCGAGGTATCGGGGTTCAGGAATGCCGAGTAGAACCACCACCATCCGGGAATCATTGCAGACTTGCCCTGGCTGAATGACTGCCGGGCGTCCTGTTCGACGAATGCCACGGAGTTGGGGTTTGCAACGCCGTGCTCCGTCAGAAGGGCGACATAGTCTTCGGTCGCTTTCAACGCGGCATCGGTGGTCCATCCCGCCGAACCGTCTTCATTGAACACGTCCTCGCCCACGCCCCACAGGAAGTTCAACCAGATGAACAGAGCCTGGCGGTTTCCGTCATTGTTGTAGTAGAGCGCGACCGGAGAAATACCTTCATGCTCCCAGGTTTCGCCCATGGCAGCAACTTCTTCCCATGACGTTGGCGGGTTGGGGATCAGGTCCTTGCGATAGAACAGGACCTGGGGGTGAGCGCGCAACGGAAATCCGAGTGTCCTGCCTTCAAACTGGGCCGAGCGTGCAAAGGCTTCCGGGTAACGATCCATCGAAATACCGTCCCGCTCCATCAAGTCGTCGATCGGCATGAGCCAGTGGGCATTCGGCGGGCCCCAGCTGTCGAGGTAATTGACCACGTCAAAGGTGCCGCTCGCCGCGATGCCCTCTGCATTGATTTTCTCCTGGAGCGAACCGAATGGAATGAAGGTCCACTCGGTTTCGATGCCCGTGAGTTCGGTAAATTCTTCGTCCCTCAGCATCAGCCCGTCGAACTGCGGAGTGACAACGCTGAGTATGTTCAGCCTGGTGCCGTCAAAGGGCTTGCCCCCAAGCAGGTTGTAAGGGACATCTTCGGCGAGTGCGGAAAGCGGAGCGAATGCCAAGGCTCCCGCCGCGACCCCTGCCTTCAGAAAATTCCGTTTGTGCATCGTTTTCTCCTTGATACGTATCAAAACGAAAATCCACCGTACCGAAGCGTGAAAATGCATACAAGAAACATGTTCTTTCTTCGCTTGCCCTTGACGCCCTGCCGGAAAGACGGATGTCGATCGCGTTCGCATTCTGCATTGCGCCTTCAACCCGTGCAGAGCAGGCTGCCGGCCAGGACGTGAATGGGCTGGTTCGGCCCGGCACTTGTGATCTTAGCGACACCGTCAATCTGACTTGATAACCTCCGATTCCTCAACGCCTGTCGTCTCCCGGGACTCCGGTTGCAGACAATTCGGGCTGATCAACCGACCAGCAAGGTCGTGCAGGCGAGATGCCGTCACCGATTCCGGTTTTCGACATGTACGCCACGGCCGAACGACTGGCAGCAGCACGAACACGTCAACGGTATCCCGGTTCTCGGTGACTGCCGGGTTCAGGCGCCAACGATCTGCGGGATTAACTTCGTGCACGGGAGTGGTCGGGCATGGCAGCGTGGTCGCGACATTAGGAGCGCCGCCACGGCACACGAGTTTCATCATGCGGTCGATTGGCTCTTCATGCCCCTCAACGCGGGTGTGCGACATGGCATAGTGGCGCCAAGTGACAGCACGCTGCATTCAGCCAGAAAGAATTCGCCATGACTGACCAGAACATCATGGATCTCGAAAAACAGATCGCCGAACTTACCATGGCCCTGAACCGGGAGCGCAGCAAGCTGACGCCCGCACCCGTACCGGATTACCTGTTTCAGACACTGAAAGGCAAAGTCTCGCTCCTCGACCTGTTCGGCGGCCGGGAAAGGCTGCTTGCCATCCACAACATGGGCCAGGGATGCAGGTATTGCACGTTGTGGGCCGACGGCTTCAACGGGTTGCTCCCGCATCTGGAGTCGGCCATGGCTGTCGTGCTCCTGTCCAGGGACCCGCCTGAACTCCAGCGTGACTTCGCAGGATCACGCAACTGGCGATTCCGCCTCGCGTCCCACGGCGGAGGAGACTACATCAGCGAGCAGACGGTCATGGAAGGCGTCGACAACATGCCGGGAGCCGTTGTCTACGTGCGATCTGACGACCGGGTGTTTCGCTCGGGCAGCGCGGTTTTCGGGCCGGGGGACCTGTATTGCCCCATGTGGAACTTTTCGGGTCTTGCCGGCGGTGGCGACGACGCATGGACTCCCCAGTTTCGCAACTGGACGCACCCGGAACAACTCGATGACGGCAGGGAAAACGTCATCGACTAGTCTCCTGAAATCCCGCGGCTTTTCGCACTCAAACTCTAAGACGCCTACGACGTGATCCTCATCACTTGACCGTAACAATCGGCGATTCCGGGTCATGAACGTAACGCCTGGTGTCACTTGAACAGCATCAGGCCCCCGGTTGTTCACGCAGCCACGGCAGGCTCGCGCCGGAAAACAGGCCACCCGCACCAGTCGGGTCGACGGCAAAGGCGTTCACTCCAATCGACGGTGCTGTCGTCGCGTCATTTGACGGGCTTTGGCCATGGCTTCGAAGCCAACTCTTCCGTTTCACTTTGGCAAGTGATGTGTATGTGCGTCTTTGGCGCCCTTGGTTGCATTTTGGGGCCGGAGCCTTGTCCACGGGCATGACTTTCCCCGTGAAGGTCGGGGCAAACCACAAGAGAATCGAGGTGTTCAAAGCGCACGCAGTCCGCATCAACCGCAATTCCTCGGCGCGGGACAGTCTTGCCCTTTCAGCCTTGAGTATCGCAGGTTGACTGCCGAACTAGACGCGGTTAGGCTCACGACACGTTTTCACCAAGCGCATTTTGCCGCTTCCTCGGCTGGCGAAGAAACGTCCCTTTCAAAGTCCACGGGAACCGGTCGTCTAGGGGAGGAAATTCATGTCGATGACGCGGGAAGAGATGATCCGCCATTGCGATGAAATGGTGATCCGCACGCTCAATCAGCGAAAATACCATGAATCCAGGAACTACTGGCATGACGAAATGGTCTGGCGTGGCCCACATGGTTGGGGCACGGTGATCGGGATTGAGAACTTCATCAAAAAGGTGATTGGCCCTCAAGGGCGTGCCTTCCCTGACTATGAGGCCAACAATGTTCAGTGGCTTGTGGATGGCGACTTTGTCGCGACACGTGGCTGGTTCACGGGAACACACTGTGACACGTTTCTTGGCGTCCCGGCCACAGGCAAGGTTGTGTCCGTCGGTTTCTCGGATATCTGGCGGTTCGAGGGCAACAAACTCGCAGAGAACTGGGTCGAAGTCGACAATTACGGGTTTCTGAAACAGGTCGGAGCCGTCAAGGAACAAACGCACTTGAGTGACACGACGCCGTTCACGGCGGACGAAACCAATTGAAGTAACGAGTGGTCGGAACCAAAGGGACCGGGCATTCTGAAAACACGTTACAACGAACACTACGAATAATTCTGCACTGGAGGACAGAATGAAACACCTATTTGTCGCAGGACTCATGACGATTCCTTTCGCTCTGGGTTCGCCCCCAGCCTATGCCGATTGCGGAATCGAATCGGGCTCGATTCGAATTCTTGCAAACGACTTCCCGGCCCTCCGGACCTTCACAGGTGTCGCCGCCGACTGCGAAAGCGACTCTGTGGAATTCGTTCTCAACCACACGGCCGAGCATTCAAATATCGCCGTCGCCGCAATGACGCCCGATCCGCCGGAATATACCGCTCGCATCCTCGCAACGAGTACCCTGGTCACGATGATGAACGAGGATCTGGTTCAGCCGATGGACGAATTGGTCGAAATGTATGGCGATGGCCTGACACCGATGCAGCTGATCGAGATCGACGGCAGCATAATGTCAGTGGCATTCATGGCCAACACGCAGCATCTGATTTATCGTGCGGACATCCTGGACGCCGCCGGGCTTGAGGTCCCAACCACTGTCGAGGAAGTCATCGAAGCCGCGCGGGTCATTCGCGAAAAGGGTCTGATGGAGAACCCCTTCGCCGCTGCGTACAAGGCGGGCTGGAATCTCGGCGAGGAATTCGTGAACATGTTCCTCGGACACGGCGGCGAATTTTTCAAGGCCGGTACCGCGCTTCCCAACCTGAACAACGAGACCGGCGTTGCCGCTTTGACCAAGATGAAGGGGCTCACCGAGTACATGAACCCCGATTATCTGACGCTAGAGTCGGAGGGCATAAAGCTGGAATGGGAAGCCGGAAATGTCGCGCTGATGTTTCTCTGGGCTTCGCGGGCACCGACCTTGCTGGACGACAAGGGCTCGACGCCTGAAATCGTTGCCGCAACCACGCTTGCTGCGCCGGTGACCGTTTCAGGCGGCGATATTCCGGTCGCGTCGCTATGGTGGGACGGTTTTTCGATCGCCAAGAATGCCAGCGACGAAAATGCCGAGGCCTCGTTTCGCGCCCTTGTCCGCGGCGCGGTTTCCCAGGAAATGGCGAATGAGCATTCAGACGAGGCTGTCTGGCTCATCGACGGTTTCGTACCGGGACCGAAGTCCATCGGAGTCATTGAAGCTGTGAAGATGAACGCACGGCCCTATCCGATGATTGCCTCGATGGGGCTCTTGCACGCTGCACTTGGCGAGGAAATCGTCGAGTTCCTGCAGGGACAGGAATCGGCTGAGCAGGCTTTGGCAGATGTCGAGGCCGCCTATATGGCCAAGGCCAAGGAAGCTGGCTTCATCGACTGATCGCATGCGGAATTCCTTCGGGCGGCGCTCCTGCGCCGCCTGTGAGGCAACGGCAGAGACCAAAGCTTGAAACACAAGGCCTTTTTTTGGTTCATGTCGCCCTCGATTGCCGCGATGGTACTGTTCATCGCGGTTCCGATCATTTCAATCGCGCTGCAATCCCTGCATTCTGAGCCGGACAAGGTCGTCGAAGTCATAGAGACCTGCGGCCCCTTTGGGTGCACCGAAACAACGCTCGTGACGGATTCTGCGGAAGATGCGGGCGGTTTTTCGGCGTCTTTTCCGGATTATCACATTACACCAACCGCAACCATCTCGCGCTATCCGAGGTGTCAGTCCTTTGGTCGGATGCCGAAAGCTTTTGGAAGTTCGTCGCGCGGCTGCTAAACCTCCCATTCTACAAGGCGATGACCTTCACGCTGACCTATACCTTCTGCGTCACGCCGCTGGTGTTGTTCTTTGGCCTGCTTGTCGCGATGGCCGTGAATCGCCTTCCCCGTCCCGCCAAGGGTCCGATCGTTTTTACCACGATCCTCCCTATGATCGTGACACCCCTGATCGGTTCGTTGATCCTGTTCTGGATGATCGACTCGCGGGGCATAATCGGAGCAACAATCCAATACATTTTTGACGACCCAAATCTCTCGCTGAAAGGGTCCATCGCACTGACATGGATCACGCTCATCGTTTATGGAGTCTGGCACCACTCACCCTTTGCCTTCGTGGTATATTACGCTGCGCTGCAGACAGTTCCATTCGAGCAACTCGAATCCGCTACCGTCGACGGAGCCAATACCTGGCAGAGGGTCCGTTACGTTGTCTTGCCTCATCTGGCGCCCGTGACAGCGTTCATCGCGATGATTTCGCTCATGGACAATGTGCGGGTGTTTGAACCGATCATCGGCTTCAATGCCGGCGCCAGCGCGCAATCGCTATCCTGGCTTGTGTACAATGACCTCCGCAATGAGACAGGACAGTTGTACGGGTCCGCCGCGGCAACTTCGATCCTGACGATTTCGGTGGTCATGGTCGTGATTTCCCCGGCAGTTGTCCGGACCATTCGCGACTTCCGTCGCACACGTTGACGGTGGATTGATGTCGCGCCAAATACTGGGACGCCATCCGCTGCTCAGTGTCTTGTCGCTGACGTTTCTTGCCGTCTGGGTGATTGCGGCGGCCTTTCCGTTCTTTTGGACACTCTGGGGATCGTTCAAGGTCGAAGCTGACTTCTTTTCGCGAACAGACTGGCGAAATGCGATCTATGGCATTCGCACAACTGGAGAGACGGGTGCGCCATTCAGCTTTGCAGCCTATCGGGAAGTCTGGACGGAAGGGCTCTTTTGGGAGGCAGCGCTCAACACGTGGATTGTGACAGGCTGCGTCGTGGTTTTCTCGCTCATTCTGGGCGCGCTCGGCGGCTACGCACTGTCCAGGTCCCAACAGAATTACGCAATCTGGATTCTTGTCCTTGCCCTGGTTTTTCGCGCTATGCCACACATCACACTGGTGTCGGGCTATCTGCTGCCCTTCTTTGAACTGAACATCTGGGGCATTCTGCCGACAACGATTGTGGTGCTTGTGGCCATCAATCAGCCCTTCACGTTGTGGATGCTTTACTCGTTCTTCCGGAACGTCCCAAAAGATCTCGACGAGGCCGCGATGGTCGACGGGTGCACGCGGTTCCAGGCTTTCCGCTACACGATCATTCCGGTCATGTGGCCGGGGATTGTGACCGCCGGATTGTTCAGCCTGATGCTGGCCTATAACGATTTTGCGGTCACCGCGATGATCCTGAGTGAGGAGAATCTGACAATGGTGCCGAAGATACAGAGTTATCTTGGCACCAATCAGACCGAGGGCCACGTGATGTGGGCCGTCGCGGCCGTGGTTTCGGCCACCGCACCGCTCTTCATGATCGTGTTGTTCTTTCAACGCCAGGTCGTCGCCGGGCTCACCGCTGGCGCGATCAAGGGATGACAAGAAAGTCCATTCGTCAGCGAGACAAGTGAAAGGGAATTCGATGTGCGCACGAGTCGCTCGCCCAGGGATGGGAATTGCGACGGATATCACAGTCGAGAACAAGCGTCTCTACCGCGATCTGCTGGGCAGTTTTTCGACAGGAGAACCTGAAACGATCAGACGTTCCGTCCTTTCGATCTTCGATGAACGCGCCGAGATCAAGGCCAGCCATCCGATCAACTCAGCGCAAGTGGGTATCGGGTACTTTTCGGACATCGTCATTCCGCTCATGGGTGCGCTGGAAGGTCTGAGCCGTCAAAACTACGTGGTGATCGGCGGCGAATATCTGGGAACGGAATGGGTTACGTCGACCGGGTACTATTTCGGCCATTTCACACATCCTTTGTTTGGAATTCCACCCAGTGGAAAGCTGGCTTTTCTGCGCTTCGGTGAATTTCACCGGATTGAAGAAGGCAAGATCCTGGAATCACAGGTCTTTCTTGGCCTGGCAGAACTGATCATCGCACTTGGGCTCTGGCCCCTGGGAAAAAGCCAGGGTTATGAGGGGGTCGTTCCCGGACCGTCAACCCAGGACGGGATAAATTTTGGGTCGTCCGATCCGGCAAAGTCCCGCGAAACCGCCAACCTGGTCGAAGACATGCTCCTGGGTCTGGCAACGGAAGATTGCGCTTGGAGGCCTTATTGGGACGACAGAATGGTTTGGTACGGCCCAGGCGGCTTCGGCTCTTACGCGACCGTTGATGCGTTCGGAGCTTTCCAAAGGCCCTTTGAGCAGGCGTTCGAGGGTTGGGGTGACGGTCAGAACGAAGGTATCAGCGGTGTGGGTTCAAGCGGAAAGGCAGGCGACGGCGAGTATGCATTCCTGAGCGGATGGCCGCAAATAACCGGAATACACGTCAATTCGTTCATGGGAATCGAGCCGACGCACGAAAGGGTCTTCATGCGGGATTGCGATTGGTGGAGGTGCGAGGGCGGCAAGATCATCGAAAACTGGTGCATGGTCGATACGCTCCATCTGACCTATCAACTCGGACGGGACGTTCTTGCGGAACTAGCTGGTTAGCGGTCCTGTCCGGGAAGGTCCTTTCGCCATGAACTTCCTCTATTTCCCATGAAATCAACGGCATCGGATCTGCTTCCGGGAAAACCAAAGGCCGTTTCGCACAAACTTTTGTCATTATTCTGGAAGCACCAAAAGATATTGGGTGACAGCGGCCAGGTTTCGCCCCGCGGAAGTCCACTGAATTGCGATTTCAAGGATCTGTCCGTGGTTCAGTCAGGTAATCAATCGCGTTTGGCCTCTTCTGCCGCAATAGGCGGTGACAATCTCTGCATCCTAGTTCCCGACCAATAACCGCAACCCCAATGCTCCCAGGATCAATGACGCCGTGCGATCAATGAACACTTTCGCTCCGAGATAGGCGTCCCTGGCAATCCGGCTGCCCATGCAAATCGCCAGGACACTGTAGAAAATGTATTCGACCACAAGGTGGTTGAACACGATTGCGGCGTTTTCGAAGATCGTCATGTTTTTCGGAAAGATGACGACAAGCACCGCCCCGGCAAACAGCACCGACTTCGGGTTCAGGGCATTGACCAGGATTCCGCGCACGAACGAGTTTCGTGCCGTCATGTTGGCTGGCACCACTTTTTCGCGGGCGCCCGCCCACATGTTCCAAGCGATATAAAACAGGTAGATCATGCCGATGGCCTTTGTCGTCGTGTAGGCCCACGGCACCAGCCGAAAGATCGCCTCAAGTCCGAACAACGCCAGCATCGTCCAGGTGGCCGCCATCAGACCCAATCCGTAACCCGTCGCGATGCCGGCCTTTCGCCCGGCGCCCAGCGTTGTTTGTATCGCAACGAGAAGGGCAGGCCCCGGGCTGACGATTGCGGCAATCAGCGCGGCATTGAATGCGATCAGGTGTTCAATTGTCATGCTGCGTCACCATCCGGAATCCTGGTCGTCCCCTCCTTCCCGCATCGCCTCAACCTTTCCGAGGAGTCCTGTTCGAAAGTCGGGACTTGAGCGCCGTTCAACTGGCATCAAATGCTTCATCTATGGAAATTATTACGTACTATCATGACCTTGTCGGCTCATGCCGCCTCCGGCATGATTTGTTCGAAACGGCGCAGGAGGCAGACATACTTCTCACCCAAGCTCGTGCGCGGCGACCGCGAGCGGGTGGCCGACAAGACGCCTGTCCACGGTCAGCAGCCGGAGACCTTCCTCTTGAGCTTGCACGAGCAGCAACTCGTCAAATGGGTCCTTGTGGTCCAGCGGAACCTTAAGTCCCCGTGCGGCATGGAGCATGGTCATCGGCAGAAATGTCACGTTCTGGTCTTCCAGCGCGTCGATCACATCTTCCGGGGAAAAACAACTCTTACGCGCCCCGGACGGATGGCGGGAACTATGCTTGAGCCGCATTTCCCAGATCGACACGGCACTCACGAAGAACTCCGTCCCGCGCGCCGCCAAGACCCTTCGCTCGGAATTCAAGAATTTCCCCGGCCTGTCCATGAAATCGAACACGTAGGACGTATCGAAGAGGATGCGCATCGCCGGCCCGATTATTCGTCGTTGACGCCAAGTACTTGGCGGCTGAAGGCCGGATCATTGAATTCCTCCGGCCACCCGTCGCCGTCACCGTCGATTCCAAGCCGTCGGCGGGCCGCTTCAAGCTTCTCGAAGTCGATCCCTCCGTGGCTGTCGCAGCGAATCAACGCGACGGCAGGGCGGCCGTGTTTCGTGATGACGACGCGCTCGCCGTTTCGGGCCGCGGAAATGAGTTCGGACAGGCGTGCTTTCGCCTCGCGGATTGCAATTTCCATGCTTTCTCCCCTTTTTCAAATCCGTCTTCGGAAATATGACGCTCTGGGCCTTTTATTCAAGACCATATCGTGACTACATTTTTGACGGCATGGCAGAACATCCGGTATTCGGCCATTTTCACTTCCTGGTTCTTGTCGGAAAATGACAAGATGAAATGTCCGGCCTCAGTTCATCAGGAATGGCCGTCACTTCATCCCCGCCTTGCACACCCCGCTATCGGATCACAGGCGACCTTCAAACACCGCGCCACGAAGCAGAAAGGAGGCCTGAAACGGCCCGGATGAACGGCGAATCGGAACTCTGGGAAACCGGAACCTGGTTCACTTGAGACTGGACTCGCTTTCACATCGACCAGGCTCTGCAAAGGAGAGAAAGTCCTTGCCCATCAGGAGCATCATCACGGACGCCTTGCCGAAGCGTGTACGAGACGCCAACGAAAGGCACGAGAAATGGCCAAAAAAGCCTTTGGCCGACAGATTATGGATTCCAGGGCAATATCGTTTCAACCAATGCTTGAGAACTCAGCGGCAATATCGGCCACGGAAGCCCCGAGAAGGAAGTATCGTTCGGCGACACCGAGGACTGGGCAACCTCCAGACGATCCTCCGGGCCCGCACCCAAATACGCTCGCAGGAAACAATCGTGCGGATCGTGTACGTTTTGACATTGGAGGCCATCCGACATGCGTGGTCGAAGTCAATTCGTGTTACGCCGGGTCGCCATTTCCGCAACCTGCGACGCGCCACTGGCTTTCACCAGCTTTCCGATCGTTCGTGCGTTCACCCGGGTCAGTCTTCGCGTTGTCTCGCCAGATAACAGTGCGCGGAGGTCATCCACAATCATGTCACCGATCAGGTGCCTGCCGCCAGCGACGGCGGCAGCCCGATGCGGCGAGAGGATGACGTTGCCGATTTTCCGTAGCGGGCTTTCCACCGAGAGCGGTTCAGCCGGAAAGACATCGGCGGCTACCCGGAGCCGTCCGGCGCCCGCCTCAGACATCAAGGCGTCGAAATCCACCACATGCGCCCGGCTCAAGAGAACAACGACCGCGTGATCCGACATCCTCCGGAGGATTTCCGCCGAAACCATGCCCCTGTTTTCCGTCGTCGGAACCGCGGTCACGAACAGGCACCGGGCCCAGCTTGCGAGTTCCTCGAGTCCGCAAGTCCCGGCTCCATGCCACTCGGCCACGCCTGCCGGCAACCAGGGGTCAAACACACGAATTCTCGGCCGGAACGGCGCCAGCAAGCGGCTCAATTCCCGGGCGATCTGACCGAAACCGACGAAGCCCACCTTCGCACCGTACAAACTGAAATCGGTCTCCGGATTGTCCTTCTGCCAACCTTCGCTCCCCTTGCGAAACGCTTCGTGTTCCGTGACGAGACCCCGGGCCGCCGCCAGCGCCATGGCCAGGCCCATTTCTGCAACGGACGACCTAAAGCCGGGCGCGCAAGAGAGAACCTCGATACCTTTCCGGGCGCAGGCAGGGTAATCGATCGTGTTCGGGAACGATCCGGACACCTCGATGACTGCTTTCAGGCGGGGCATCTTCGCAAGGGATGCCGCCGAGACGACCGGAATCGACGCGATCAGCACCGTGGCCGTCGGCACGGCCGCCTCGAGGACAGGTTCGGGAATCGGTTCATCCCGCCCCCAGACCACTTCGCAAATGCGCCGGAGTTCCGCTTCCCGGCTGGCGGAGAACAGCTCGGACATCTGCCGCCAGTGCGGAGCGAGAACGACGACCGGCTTGTTCATCGAAGCTCGTCGAAAAGATGCGCCCTTGCAGGGTCGAA
>OZ219890.1:0-1077282 GCA_964291635.2 Paracoccaceae bacterium
TCGCGCATCCATGCCGCGACCCGGTTCAGCGGCCGGTGGCAGGCGTAACGCTCGAACAGGAAACAGACCCAGAAGCTGATGCCGAAGAGCGTGTGGGGAAACAGCCGGGGAACCGGCGGCGCCGAAACCTCCTGCGGCGCCGACGCACAGGTGCAGTTGCGCCGCCAGCGGTTGCGCTGGATGATCCGGACATGCGCCTTGACCTCGACCTCGATGGTCTCGGAATCATGGCTGCCGTTCTTCACGTAGGGAAGGCCGCAGCAGGGACAGACACGCTCCGCCTCCGGCGGGTCGTGAACCTCGGACTTGCGCTCCATCTCCGGCCGCGCTGTCCGGCCGTGCCCGGGCTTGTCCGCCTGCTGGCCACGTTTACGGCTACTGCCGGACCCGGACTTCTCCTTCTTCTCGCTGGTGCGGCCGAACCTTGCCTTTGCATGCGTCGCACCCGCCGAGCGGAGCCTCTCGTTCTCCGCCTTGAGTTCCTCCAGTTCCTCCGCCTGTTGCGCAATCACAGCCTTCAGACGGGAAATCTCCTTGCGCATGCCCACAATCGTGTGCGGGCCGCTGTCGATACCGGCGGCGTTCAGCAGCCCCTGTAACCGTGCCAGCTTCTTTTCCAGCTTGCGCAGGTTCCGCGCACTCTGGCTCCGGCCAAGCTCCTTCAGCTCCGCGCGCGCCGCGGCAAGCTTCTCGCGGTTGCTCTCGAAGATCCCGCGCAGTTGGTTGAGTTCGCCACGGGCCCGGATCGATTCCAGCTTCCATTCCTCGCCACGGGCTTCCGCTTCCCCGAGCTTGTCTTTCAGTGCCGTAATCTCGGCTTCCGCCGCCTCGGCACGTGCATGCTCCCGTTCGTACAGACGTTTCAACTCCTCCGGCGGCAGGGCCGACGGATCGACAACATCGCAAACAGGGCCTCCGGAATCCAACATGCAGCCGGATTAACAGATGTCGGGAACCGTTGCCAGAAGAAAATGAAACCCGGGAATACAGCCATCAAACGCCGAAAATAAAGGCCATCACCCCCTTACCGAACGCTTACATTCGAAGAACATACATGCACGCCTATGTAACCAGAACGAACGTTTAGTAACACTCAGGGTACAAACGGTGATTCCGAATAATCATGAGGACAAGCCATTCCATGCATATATGTGTCGCATATGATTCAGGGTTATTGTTCGGGATTGCATTTCAACCTTGCCACAGGGTCAGTCACTTGTAGGATAGAAAACCACAATCCCGATCCCGGACCTTCCGCCATGGCCAGCCTTCCGAAGAAACTTCGCAAGCAACGCTGCATCATGACCACCGACAGCGAGTGGGAGATGATCACCGGCCGCGCCAGGCGCGCTGGCAAGACCAATTCCAGGTTTATCGTCGAGCGTATGCTTGAAGCCGCCGAACGGCAACCGGCCGTCGCCGAACCCGCCGACACCCGTCCAGCACTGTCACCGGGAATCCAGCAACGCATGGCGCTCGCGATGCTCGTCCTTGCCCGGATCGAAGAACAGCGGCTCCGGGACACGGGCGCAGCCGCCTTGTGGGACAGGCTGGTCGCAGAGGAAACCGAATTTCTCGATTGCGAAGACCTGCTGCCAGGGGAGGCACGGCATGGCTGAACGGCGGCGCAGGCAACGCTGCGTGACCTGCAAGCCGTCGGAATGGAAGGCAATCAGGGCCGGGGCGCGGGCCGCCGGTATGGACATTTCGGCCTTCATCCTGTCGCGGGTCCTTGACGGGGAATCCCCGGACGGACCGCCGCATCCGGAGTCGGGCTATCCCGTGGCCCTGACGGGAGCGGAACAGCGTCGGCAACTGGAACTCCTGGAGCGGCTTGTTGAGAACAGCCGACGGTTCCTGGACGAACCTGTCGTCCCGGGCACCGGGGCCACCATGCGCGAGGCCATGGCATTCCTGGTGCAGTCATCATCTCCGGGCGCATTCGAAACCGTGGGCGGGTCTTCAGCCGATCTTTCCCGCGAGCAACACGAGGTCGACGCCCGGGCCGATCCGTCCCCGCAAGCCGGGTCGCCCTTCCAGCTGGATTTCCTCGGGGAGATCGCGGAGCACCTGAACCGCCGGGGCGACCGGTGAGGCGGCGGCGCAAGGAGAACGTCGTCAGCAATTCGATGTCGTGCACCGATGACGAATGGCAACGAACCCGGGCCTGCGCTGCTGCCGCGGGCGAAGGCGTCGGGCGGCACATCGTCCGCCGAGCCCTGACCGACGATCCGTTGCCGCATGCGAAGCCCCGGGGAGCACAGGCGCTCGATCCTGACGAACAGAAGGAGATGCACGACGCAGTCATCCGCTTGGCCGGCAGCGCCTCGGAAACGGGTCCCGGAGGAGAGTCCTGGCTGACGGTGCTTCCCGGCTGCATCCGGTTCCTGTGTGCGGCCCGGATCACGGCACTGCTGCGGGAAGGCCGGGCCACGAACTGGACGCGCAAATCCGCCGCGCCTTCGGCGAGGACAAGGCGCTGGAAGACTTCGAGGCGCTGGTCGGCGACCGGTCCCCGGGTGACGACGCCTGAAGCTTCACATCGACATCCCGAACCCCCGCGACCTGTCGATCTCGATTGCCCGCAGCTTTTTCAGTTCCCCCAGCCTTGTCCCGCGGTCGGCCTCGTTGGCCCAGCAGGACCTGTGGATTCTTCCTGCCTGGGAGAGAAGACGGAGACTGGTTTCCCGTTCGGTTCCCTCGGGGAACGCTTCGGTGCCCGTCGAGCCAAGCACCCTGAAGCGGACCCGGTCCGATGCCGGTTCGGTCCCGGGCTCGACGGAGACGACCTCCGCCACGATGGCGCGCACGCCGTCTGTGCCGTCCGGACTTTCGCCCCGCACCATCTCGATCCAGCGGATCCGGTCGCCCGGAACGATCCGGGCATCTTCCGGCACCCTGGCAGAGATCCCGCCCTCCGTCCCGCAGGCAACGGAAAACGACCCCGCAGCTTCGGGCCGCATGGCCTCCCGCATGTCTTCGTCGGGCCAGGGCCGGCGATGGACATCGCCCCTGAAGAGAGTCCTGGCCGTGACGGGCTTCGGCACGAGCATGGAGTGGTACCGTCCCGATCCTTCCTGGATCTCGAACGTATCGCCGGAATCGGTGGTGCCGGGCCGTACCCCGACGACTAGGTCTTCCCGGATCTTCGGCGCGCCATCGCGATCGTCGATCCAGCGGATCCGGTCTCCGGGAACAAGGTCCCCGGCCGCGCGGATCCAGTGCGGGGCATCGGCGGCGCGCCCGCCGGGGTTGTGTCCGGGATCCTCTTCGGCCCAGGCCAGCACGCGGTCGTCACGGCGGAACATTTCCGTGAGCCGCGCCAGCCACAACCTGAGAGTGTCAAGGCTCGAGCGGACGGCCTTGAGATGCGGTTCCCAGGCCGCTCCCTCCCGTGACATCCGGTCACCCCGGTCACGCAGATCTTCGGCATCCCGCCGCCAGAAGGAATACGCGCTTCGCTGCTGCGGCAGGCGCCTGACGGCGGGGCCGTCGTCCATGAAGAGGGCAGAGCGTCGGTTCCGGCTGCGGACGACCCGTTCCGTGAATTCCCGGACATGCCGCCGCCGCTGCCGCTGTACCCGGCATTCGTCGATGATGCGCCCGAACATCTTGGCGGATTCGTCGGGGACGAAGGGATCGGCCGCGAGCGTCTCCACGCGGGAGATCAGTTCGTCATGGCCTTCCGCGTAACAGGGCAGCGTTCCGTCGTTCTTCGCCCGGGCCTCGAGGGCCTGCCAGTCGCGTCGCACGGCCATTGCCTGGTTGAATTTCATGCCGGACCTGAGACCGGCGAGGCCGTCCTCTACCCCGGACCGCAAGCCGGAGCCTCCGTTGAGATGCGGGGCGAATTCCGGCGCGTCCAGCATGTTCCGTCCCTCCGCGATCAGCCCAACGGCTGCTTTCCATTCGGGTCGGCCTGTCTCGACCGGTTCGCCGGAATCGTAGAGCGACCTGACTACCGGGCGCGACCTTTCCCTGTAGCTCGCCACCTCGTCGCGCCGGGCCTTCTCCCGGCTGATCATGGCACGGCGGCCTTCGAGGCGTTTGCGGTATTCCGCGGGTAGAACGTCGATGCCACGCTCGTGGTCCAACCGCATGGCGGTATCCTCGAATTCGGGCAGATCGAGGACACTCCGGCCTTCCGATTTCGCATTCTCCATAAGCGTCTCGAAGGCCCGGTCCGCAACCAGGAGCGGATCCTTGTCCCGAAGAACGATCCGGTCTGCTTCCGCCACCCTGTCGCCGAACCGTTCCCCGACCGCCTCCAGGGCCGTCATCCTGAGGCCGGTCCGCTCCTCCAGTGTCTCCACCAGTTGCTCCCGGTTGTCGGTCAGCACCACGACCTCGTCCCGGGCCCGGCTGACCTCCACGTAGAAGTTCGCCTGGTCCGTGAGCGCCCCGTGAGCGGAATCGAGCACCGCGATCACCCGGTCCGCCGTGATCCCCTGGGCGCCATGGACGGTCGAACTGTAGGCATGGTCGATGTGACGGAGCTGGGCGTCGTCCCGTGCAAACCGGATTTCCCTCCCGTCCGGCGCCGCCAGCCGTACTTCCTTCGGCCCGATCCCGAGAACGCGGGCATGCTCGCCGTTCACCAGTCCCCGGCGTGGATCGTTACGGGTCCAGCGGACATGATCCCCGGCCCGGATGCGGATCGGCACCGTCTCGTAGAGTTCGAGCTGGTAGCGGAGCATCTTGCCGCCGGGCTTCACCCTGAGCCTGCGGCCGTCGTCATGGACGAGTTCCGCGCGCTCGCCCTCGATGGCGAGGAAGGTGAAACAGTCCCCCGCCCGTGCCTTGCCGCCCCAGAGGTCATGGTGAAACACCGCGGCGTCGCCCTCGCTCCAGTTGCGGATGTCGCCCTTCTGGCTCCTAGTCATGCCCCGGGTGACCAGCCGGTCGAGCTCGAGTTCCCGACCTTGGAGGATCCCCTCTTCCGCGAGACCTTCGCGGACGGTTTCGTTGATATCTCTCCGGATCTCGTGGTTCGGCGCGAGCACGATTGTGCCAGCACGGACGGCCTTGTCCAGTCCCAACCAGAGCTGTCCGGCCGTGCGGCCAAGATCGGCGAACCCGACTTCATGGACCTGGCCGCCGAGGCTCTCGACTGCCAGTGCCGGTTTTTCCGCGATCATGTGGGCGATCGTCTCCTGCAGGTGCTGCGTCCGCTGCCGGAGGATATCGTCCATCACCGCCGTGGGCATTCCGGCCTGTTGCAGTTGGCGGAAGGGTTGCCCGGCCTCGACCGCCCGCAACTGCCGCTTGTCGCTGACGAGCACCAGGCGCCCGACATCGAGCCGCTCGGCAATCCGCATCAGGGCGCGCATCTGTGTCGTACCCGTCATCGAAGCCTCGTCGAGGATCATCACCGAACCGGAGAACGCGTCCTGCAGCTTGGCCATCGTTTCGTCGTCCGCCGAACCGTCTGCGATGTCCCGGTACCGGGCGAGGAAGCCTTGAAGGGTCCGCGCCGCAAGCCCGGCTTCGATCCGGAGACTCCGGACCGCAGCCGCACTCGGGGCCAGTGCAATCACCCGGCGGTCTCCGGCGAGGTCCCTGACCGTTTTCAGCATCGCCGTCTTGCCCGTCCCGGCGAAGCCCTGGACACCGACAGTCACGTTGTAGTCGAGCAGGATCGTCTCGACGGCCTGCTTCTGGCCGTCGGTCAACTGACTGTCCGAAAGCGCCGCCCTGACCCGGGCCGGGCCGGCGAGCGGCTGGCCCGTGCCCCGCGAGCGTTTCATCATCCTGACGATTTCGCGTTCCGCCCTGAGCGCCCGGCTGGTCACCAGGCACGGACCGAGGCTGCGGCGAACTGCGTCCACGAGATGACCGTCCCGCTTCAGCTGTTCCCGTGCCGCCACGTAATGATCACGGGAATAAACGCCTGGGGAGTGGGCAAGGGACAGCATGCAGAGATCGGCTTCCCGGAACACCGAACTCCGCTCGGCAAGGTGCTCCACCGACCGGGCGACGATCTCCAGCATGGAGGGCAATCGCTCTGCTTCCTCCGCCTGCCGGCGCCGTCCTGCCGCCGGGCGCGGCGGATTGCGGTCGATCCCCATCTCCCGGGCCTGGCCCCGCCATTTGGCCTCGAGCTCCAGGTGGTGGGGTTCTCCCTTCTTCTTGCGGGTGGCGTACGCCGCCTTCTGCCGGTTGGCCGTGGTATTGGCGAGGCCCCGGCTCTCGATCCAGTCCATGATCTCGGTCCGCCGTGTCGAGGACTCCACGATGAGTGCCCGGCTGTAACCCTCGATCTCGAACCCCGGCACCTGCCCGACCATGGACGGCCTGAGTGCATAGCCGAGCTTGCGTAGGCGCGCCGCGAGTTCGTTCCGGTAGTGGGCGCCGATCAGTCTCCGGGCCGGTCCCAGCGGCCCCATGTCGAGACTGCCCCAGTTTCCGTCCTCCCTCTGCGTCATGTTGGCGACCACCGCGTGGGTATGCAGGTGGGGCTCCAGGTTTCGGTTGGCCTTGTGGCGGAAGGTGGCGGCGACCATCGAGGGGGCGTTCACGCGGACGTGGCGCCGCGTTGCCCGATCCCATCTCCGGGTCACCAGCAGGTGCGCCTCGACGAAATCCAGCGTTGCCCGCACGGCGGCGTCATGGGTTCCGATGATCCGGATGTCCCCGGCCACCAGCGCAGCCAGCGAGACCGACTTCGGTGCCTGGAAGGTAATGTCGACGCCCGGCCTGTGCTCGCGTTCACCGTCCCTGATCCGTCCGAGGACCGTGTCCGTTCCCGGAACCTTCCCTTCGAGCACGGCCGTGAAACGGGTGGGGCTGACGTGACGCCCGAGAGGCAGCGCCGCGGCGCCCCGGCCGTGCCAGCGGCTCGACTTCCTGTGTTCGGGGTCGTCCTTCGCGTAGTAGCCTTCCTGCTCGAAGTAGCGGGAAGTGGAGGTGGCGGAGGTCAGCTGCGTGACAGTGGCGACCATGAGAAAATCCATTCAGGCATCCGGCCGATCCTACAGGTTCGGCCGAGGTCGGGCATCCGGTAAGTTCAGTGCGTCGTTCCCGACCCCGTAGCGCCGTGCTGGGGATCGGGCGGGCGGGATGCCAAAACCCGTCAATGGCGGTGAATAGTGGCGCAGTGCGGGCCGGCAATCCCGCGCTCACCCGTAGGCGATACTGAAATTGACTCCAGCTCCGGGGACCTGATAGCTGTCCGCCAAACAAGTTTTAATGCCGCGTTGGCCCGTGTTGGCAAAGGAGGATTCAGCCTTTAGATTCTGCATCCGGAATGTTTCTAACCGCCCCAATTTCAGAGCGACTTTTGCTTCGAGGCACTCTACCGTGCCTGTCATCCAGGGTTAGGAATCAGCGAAATCACCGAGAAATGGAAAAATCGCGGCTCGTCCTGAAATTTTTCGCGAAAACCCGTAAATTTGAAAATCTCGGTCGATCAAGCGGAAAACAAAGGTGCAACTACAGGGCAAAAAAACTTAACCCGCCATACAGAATCCACGCCCCCGTAATGGCCAAGATGCACGAACCGTACCCAATCCGACTCGGATGCCAGTGCCCGCATCAGGGCAAGAATGAACTGTCTCTGCCGCGCGAAGACGCACGGCATGGAAGACTGCGGCTCCGTCGAACCTGATTGTAGTTCCTCTCTTTCCGGCTCACCGTGATGCGCTTGCCTGACACCAAAGATTCCCGGAAGCCGGCGTCAGCCCCGTATCGCTGTGGCGATCATGGAAACGATTGCCGGTGCTCAGCGTCCAGCGCGTTCAGTGGGACGCCAGACAGTCGAATTTTCGAACAAATGCCTTTTGAAGCAGACGATCATTTAGCAATGAATTGCCGTAATCGTTAACGTATTCCTCAAGTTCGTTTTGCAAGTCATTCCTAAACACTTTCTTCCTCTCGGCATCAATAGGCGGGTTGCCCGTTGCCCAAATGGTCCACCCATTTCTTGTACATGCTTCATGCAAGAGTGCGCACCGGACCGACCCGTAAAAGTCTGTTGCCGTAGCATCCGAAAACCATCTGCAGAATGGTTGTACACTACTAAGGAAATCCACAAACAGGTCACGGCTTCTAGAATATTCGTACGGTCCCAATTGGCCACCATGTTTATAGTTTTTTCCTTTTCGGATAGCTGCAAGAAACTCAATCAGTGCACATTGAATTGAGACAATCGTAAACCCTTCGCCTTCCCACGTGCCTTTTTTTTGAATAAGTTCAATTGGCTTCAGGTATCTAAGTGACAATCTTTGCCGAAAAAATCTTTCGTAGGCTTCTGCCCATAGATCGGGTTCATTCGAAACATTCGTATTGACGAGTTTGGTTTTCATGTTTTGCCAGTCAAATTCCGTCAGCGAGCCTGCCAAATTCACCATCATACCAACTCCTTTGCGATTGCAGTATTTTGCAGGGTTATGTTGGAGTGTGTCAAATGTTCGTAGAACTACGGGTGTATCCCAGATTGATTGCAACGCGGAGACCGTTGGTTACTCCTGCCTGTCGAGGACAGGCTGACAGCCTGATTTCATGGTGCAACAATGGCACCTTCGCGTCCGAGAATCGTAACCGTCAGCAAATTTAGGTTACACCCTAGATTACATTCAAACGCGCAGCGCTTTCGCGCAGTGTCCTGTGAGTACCCTATCCGCGCCAGTATGTAATACCATCGAAGCACGGCAAAAACGTCGTGGGATAGTCGTCGACTACGCTCGAGGGGAAGTTCCTGTTCACCGCAAACTGGGCTCAAAGTGGACAAGATCACGACCGAAGGGAACTAGCACGATAAATGCGTATGGAGGCGGTTGAGCAATTACGGAATAAAAACCACTACAGCGCTGGACCTGACGCCAAGAGACCTGGCATTTATCGAAGAGGTCGAATCTTTGCCAAGAATGAGGTCGACGAGAGAGCGCCCAATCCGAGCTTCCAAGCGAAGACCGACGACCAGGCGCTCATCAATACTGTGCCCGACCTGCCGTGACCGGCGTGTGACGGCCACCCGCAAAACATGGGGATTATATACTTGACTGAAATTCGGTGATGTCCGATGATCGGCCATGTTTCCTCGTCATCCTCGTCATCCCCGTCGTCCTGCTTTGGCTTTGGCTGCAACAGCGCGCGGGCAACCATCTCCGGTGTGGCGCCTTTGTAGCGCGGGTTGGTGACTTCCACGGGCAGGGGCGAGCGCCGGTTCTTGTTGTCTGTCATGGCGCTCTTCTCCCGAGGTTGGTGAAAGCCTTCGTCAGAGCTGGTCCTGTTCCATCATGCCGAAAGGCAATGATTTGGACTGCTGTATCAGCGGCCCGATCTTGAATGTGCCGGATGGCTGTTCGAAGGTTCGGCGTTCGGTCGGTCAAGAACCGGGATAGCTTGTCATCGGGAACAACGATCACACCAGCGTCCAAGTTTCCGTCATTCAATGCCTCGCGCAGGTGCAGGACATCTACGGCCAAAAGGTCGCTTCGGCCGGATACCTGAATCTCGACCCCTATTTTGCTACCGCGCACATTCCCCTTCGACCAGTCTATGCCGCCGGACGCTATTTTCGTCCAGCCACCTATGCTCTCAAATCTGGCATCAATCGCCTCACGGATCTGACGAGTTCCATTGGCGTGCTTCGTTTCTGCAACACGAAGGTTGAAACCAGTCACGGCAGCCAACACTTCGTCTAGAAGATCGGAGAGGCCCAAACGCTGGATCTTCGCGTCAAAGCCGTTGTAGCTCAGGCGGTCTGTAATGCGCGGCATGGTTCGATGAAATCTGTGTTCTGATGCGGTTTCACCGATCCGTTCAACCTAGCCCGAATCGGTTCAATGTCTCCTATCTCAATCCCGATCCAGCGGCGCTTACGCGCTTCACAAACCGCGTAGGTCGTGCCGCTGCCGCCGACCGGATCAATCACCAGATCTCCGGGTTCCGTGCTCATCTCGATCACGCGGTCAAGGATCTTGGTACTGATGGCGTTCGCTGCCCGCTGGTGCGGTTTGAACTTGCTGTGCCGAACTGGCGGGATGTCGGTCCAAACGTCTTTCAGGTTGACGCCGTTCGGGTTCATGGCGCTACGGTGACCACCATAGTCCTTGATCTCGCCGCCACAGTGCCGACAGGTTTGGATCGGCGTTCGTATGCGACGGAACACCCGCGGCTTCCCCTTGCTGAAATAAAGCAGAGAATAATGGGAGGGATAGAGACGGCCTGGAATCGGCAGACAACTGGAGTGCTCAATCGCAATCCAATGTCGGAACGACATTCCAAGCGACTCCAGATATGCCGCCAAATGAAAGTTCCATCGCGGTAGATTGTAAATGAAGAATGAGCCGCCCGGTTTCAAGACACGCACGCCTTCATCTATCCACTTGTAACACCAAACCAGATACCCATCTTCCGGCAGGTCATCGCCGACGCCAGCACCATAGTCCTTGCCAAGGTTGAATGGCGGATCGGCGAAAAAGGTATCAATGCTGTCCGCCTCGATGAGCGGCAGAATTTGCATACAATCTGCTTGATACAGCACCCCAAGAGAGGTTTGGAGAACAGGGCGGCCAGTCATGACCTTGTCCCGTTGTCGAGGCCGTTACCGGCGATCAAGTCCTGATAGATGAAACGCTGGCCGTCCATTCCGCCGACTGCCGCACCCATCTGCTCGATGGTGTCTAGTTCCCGGACGTTGTGCCTACATGCAAATTCCCTCACGTACCGATCAACGTACTTTGCACTGATCTTGTGATAGACGCCTTTGTGCGTCCGCTTCAACATCGACCAGAAGGATTCCATTCTCTGGACGTGGGCCTGGCCCCGGACGTACTCAGCGACGCAATGGTTGACGGCCTCGTGGCCGAAGTGTGGGGCCAGTCCGCAATAGCCATCATGCTCATCCGTGTAGACCATCGCGCCATCCGCCGTGTTCTCATGGACGAAGCCTAGCAGAGTGCTGGCTCTAGTGTCACCGACGACTTTCGCGCGGACCTTCTTTGTCTCCCTGCCTTTCAGCCCGGCAACCACAGCTTTGCCCACAGTTTCCCTTCCGTCCAACTGCTTGCGCCTCGACTTCGGCATGTTCTTGCGGATACCGCCCATGTAAGTCTCATCAACTTCGACCGGGCCGGAAAGCGTCGCGTCCACCCTGTCCCAAGCCTTGCGGATGCGGTGAAGCATGAACCACGCGGTCTTCTGCGTTACCTTGATGTCCCGATGCAGCTTCATGCTGGACACACCCTTGAGGCTCGTCATTTCGAGATAGATCGCGAACACCCACTTGCGGAACGGCACCTTGGATCGCTCTAGGGCGCTGCCGATCCGCACCGAGAAGGGCTTGTGGCAACTCTGGCAGTAGTAGGGCAGGCCAGCCGTCATAGGCGCAGGAATGGTCTCCGTCGAGCCACAGCGCGGGCAATGACGGCCGTTCGGCCAGATCACCAACTCGAACCACGCGGTCGCGCTGGCCTCGTCGGGGAACATGTCGGCAAGCTCCATGATGCTGATGCCTTCACGGTATGACTTACCCGGTCCTTTCTGCGCCATTTCCAACACCATGTGCGATTTCCTCACGAAAATAGGGCATCACGAATTTTCAGTCAAGTATATAATCCCCCAAAACATGGCCATGACGCAGGACAAGCTTAAAGCGGAATTTGTCGATGTATGTCCTGTTCGCAAACATTTCGACGAGAACAGGAGCGTTGAAACCGAGGAATACCAAGGTTCGAAAAGAGAAAACCCAAAGTTGAAATGGATCGTTATTGGACATCCCTCGGAATAGTGAACCATTGATCCGGCATTCCCGTGTTCCATTGGTTCGTACTCCCATAGTCCGCACGGCTGCTTCCGCCTGACCAAGGCCATGCCTTCCCTCGGGCAGACTTGCACAGCATATGGATGGGTCTTACCCCGCGGTGGCTTCATACGAGACGATCCGGTTTGCAACTTTGGTAAATCAGTGCAAGTTCGCGGCATGCATGATCTGATGTTGTTGCCTTCTTTCGAAGAGATGGATCTCGGCTGGTTCACAGATAAGCCCAGGCACCTTAATTTTGGGCACAACGCCAAATGATATGCTTCCGGTAAACGGACTGATCACGCATAGATTGGACATCCCCAGAACCTCTTGTCGATCGCCATCCGCAGTCAATTTTCCAGCAAGCGCCGCAGTGGATGGATACGGCGGGACAACCCAGTCCTGCGTGTCATTGCGATTTGGCGCTTGACACTGTATATGACAATTGTACTTTACAATCAATGACGACTTGGGGGTAACAGGCTATACCTCTCACGATTCCGGAACTGGCCCGTGCCGTGGGCAAAAGCGAGAACTATGTGCGGCAGCATATCTTTCGCAAGCATCTCACCGCGCAAAAGGATGGCCGCAACATATCCGTCACCCTCGACGAGGCATCGCGTTGGGCAAGTAAACGCCAGTTGCCCTTCGAACCTTCGACAAGTGCCTGGCTGCTGACGGAGGGGACGAAGAAGCGGACCGCTCGGATGACGGTGCTCACGCTGGCTCGCCCGGAAAGAACACCCTGCAACCTGTTGACGGTGGTGCGCCATCGACGGCATGATGCATTGGGCCCCTGGTCGGATGAACCGGGGGAGACCTGGGAAAGTGAGGAGCTTGGGAACGGGCTGCGGTTGTCTGCACTCGATGCGCCTCTGGAGCACTGCCGGGCACTGGTCGAAAACATTCTGCAAGCGGCCACGCTAACGATCGACGGCGAGCAGATAGACTACGTCCTGGAATCCAATCCCCGCCACCACCGTGCCTATCGTGACGAATGCGGCCTTGCCGACGGCCCTTTGCGCAGCCCGTTCGTCGGTCACAGCGCAGAGATCGTCGAGTACTGGAGCTTTGCAGCGGACGCCCGGCGACATTGGCTGGATATTCTGGATTCGCGCCGCGGCCGAACATGGCTTGAACTCTCCCGTCTCGGCTTCCCGCTCGACAGCCTTACCGACCGGGTCGGGAACCTCGTGATCGCCGGTGCCGAGGATGCAATCTCCTGCGATTTGGATGCGCGGTATGACCGCATGCTGATGCTCCGCGTCGACGGCGACAGATTTCTACCCGGGGCCTATCGGGCCACGGTATGGGCCAGCCATTGCGGCGACGAGGTGCTAAGGCGGGAAGTCACGGTCATGCAGGGCCAGACCGAGATCAAGCTCGCATCCGATGTCGATCGCATCGGCTTTGCGATTTTCCGGACTGCCGATGGACAGTGCATCGATTTGATGGAGGCGTTTCTGCTCAAGCAGATTGGCGGCCAGATCAAGATCGATTCCAGCCCGACGCTGCAATTCCGTGACCGCAAGCGGCGACTGGTCCACGAGGTCAGTCCCGCTGCTCCCTCTTCCGGATTCGACCTCAGCATTGATTTCGACACCGCTGAATTCGACAAGAAAATTAGGCAAGAATGGCTTGCACGCCGACTCCGCGAACGAGAGGTGGCTGCGCGTCGCGAAGGCAACTTGGAACGCTTCGGGCCTGACGCGTTCGAGGACGCCGTCCGGTATTTTGTGGGACTTCTGAGTCAGGATTCCGATCAAAAGACACCGATCTATCTGGCCGACCCGTATTTCATGAAGCAGTTGACGGACGATTCAGGAACGAACTGGAGCCTGAATAGGCTTTGCATGGACATGTTCGCAGCTACTGCCGGCACGCGCTTGCGGATTCTGTGCACGAAGGAAGGGCAGGATCTGGACGAGCCGCCGCCATGGTGGTCTTCGCTTCCCGAGCAGATAACGGCCCATGTCAGAGTTCGTGTGTTCCTGAACAGGAACGGCGAAAGACGCGCATTCCATGATCGTTACCTGATAACGCCCAAGCGCGAGATCATTATCACCCACTCATTAAACGGCTGGCACAGCCAGGGCGTTACCTTCGCCAGCTTGCCTTACGACGTATACCGCGCCGAAGCCGATCGACTATGGAAGATCGACCCCAACTCCTCGACCGCAGATCTTCTCGTGCGGGAAATCGGCCGATGACCCCTGAAACCGCGAAAGAACCCTGCCTGACTGAGGACGCGAAGGCCGTCATCTGGCGGATCTTCGGTGCAGGCGCATCGCCTCGGAAGCGGCAGTCACCCTACCAACTGATCGAACCGGTTCTCAGGAAGCATCTGCCACCCACCGTCGCGGAGCCGACCATTGTCGCCGTACGCGCATGGTTCGAAACTCACGGGGATCGACAGTGGCTCAAGTCCAACGTTCATGAGGCAGTTGCGACCTTAGTTCTTGAAGGCATCGGGCCCGCGCGCGGGGAGAGGGAAATCTGGGCCGTCGGCTCGATCGATGCCGAGGCGACGGCCCAAGTCATTCGTTCTCTCTGGTCTCCCGAGGAAATCGCCTCGTTTGTCGAAAGCGCAATTTCGCTGCTGAAAGAGTTCAGCAAATCGGAGCGCGTTCTCGACGCTTCTCGTCTCCATCCGTCCTATTCTGCCGACGCCCGGATCACCATCGACCCTTTTGAACGCGCAGGAAGAATGGAAACATTCCAGAAACTCGACAGACATGGCTTCGACCTGGTCCATTTGGCGTTGCATCCGCCAGCAGGCAATCTGCTTGCACTCGTGGTCGAACTGCGACCTGATCGGTTCGCATTCCTGATCGACAGCCTCGATCATGAAGTCATGCAGGCGCGCGCCGCGCGCCACATGGTTGCTGTCAATCGCCATTCGGAAAATCGTGCGATGCTACGCTGGATCGCCAATGGGAGCTCGGACGCCCTGATTGCCCTGACGATCGTGCACACGCTCAACACCGTCAATAGGTTGGACGACGAAATCCGGCTTGCCGGCCAGAACGATGCAGATCGATATACCGGGGACGACGAAACCCGTTCTCGACCGGACGACCTTGACACAGTAGCCAGCGATCTTCTCGACGGCTTGGTCAAGCAGTTGGCCGTTCTCGACCCGCCAGCATGCGCATGCTGGATCGGCGAACTGCTAAGCGGTGCTCCGTATGTGCTGCATGGGCGTAGCGACCAAGAGGTGCCGCAACGAATTTCACAGCTTGAGAGAGCATGCACAGCTCTGTGCGCACGTCTTGTACGTGAATCCTGGTCCTCGGATCTGCTTGCCGAACTCAAGGCGGGACTGCGCCATACGCCGCGCAGCATCACCTGGACCCGGCACTTGGCCGAAATTGCATGGGAGATACGCGATGTGGAGCCCGCTCGGGCAACCCAAATAGCAGAAGACACTCTGGAAGAGCACAACCGGCAGGTTGCAGCAGAGGTTAAACGCAACCATGCATTTCTGCGCTGGTCCGATTGGCATGACCGCGAGTGGTACAGCGCTCTCGGCATCGCCCTTTCCATGTCCTGCGATCGGATCGACCTGCCAAGTTGGGTCAGGACGCAATGCGCTCCGTTGCCACTGAGCGTCTGGGATGCTGAAGAGAACTACAGTGCGTTCAATACCGCAGAGCGTGTCGCGCAACACTGGTTTCTGGTCGCATTCCACGCGATCCCGATACTGAAGGAACTTGGACGCCCTGCCGATCCAGCCGCAATCCGCGACCTCGCCGAGACCTTGTGGGCCCATTGCAGTTTTGCCGGGAGATACGTTCATCGTGTCCCCGATGCAACCCATGTGGCGGAGTGCGCCTCTCGCTACGTCATCGAGTATGGCCAACCGAGCGAAGCCTGGTTGTTCGAGCAGATATGCAACCCCGGCCTAGGTTCCCGGGCGATTTGGGCGCTATTCGACCAACGAATGAGAAGAAGCGCCCGCGACATCGGCATGGAAGCGCGTGATGACGAAGAAATTGCGGCTGAATTCAAGCGCCACGCCTCGGATCGATTCGGCGATGGGAAGCAATTCGGTCTGGATGCTCTGTACTATTGGGGTTTGCTATGGTTTCTCCTCGGTGCGATCGAGGAGGCGGAGAAGACGGCGACGGCAATACTTGCCTTCTATTTGAGAGCGGATGATCGCCACTACAAAATTCTTGCACTAAAGTTGCTGGCCATGGCAGGCGCAGCGAGGCCGCTGTCCCCCGCGCTCGCCGACCTCACCGCCTCACTCTACGAGCAGCTTTGGCCCGGTTACGCGCTCCCCGATGAACATCCGGACCGCGAGCAGATCGACGAGATGCTCAAACGACCGGCGTCACGCATTCCCTGATCCCCATTTTCGGAACCTCATAACTCCAGGGAGCGGTATCATGCGCCCCCCTTGTTCGCACATTGCTGTTGTTGTTTCCTCATATCCCGATCCGCTCGATCTCGTCGAGCGAGACGCGCTCCTCCCGTCGGTCGTAGAGCTTCGTGGTCTCCGTCTTCACGTGGCCTGCCAGGTACTGCGCCACTTCGACCCGCGCCTCCGGGTTCTCGAGGTAGGCGGTGATACCGGTCGCCCGGAACGAGTGGTTGCAAACGGGCGTCGTGATCCCCGCTGCCCGGGCACGCCTCGCGAGCATCTCCCAGGCGCTGTGCCGGTTGAAGCGCCGGTCCGAAAGCGAACCGTCGCGCTCAAGTGAGCGGAAGAGGGGACCCTCGCGGTCGCCGTGGATCCCGGCCTCCGCGACATACGCCGAAAGATACGATTCCAGGTTGTGGTGGCAGGGAATTTCGAGCTCTTTTCCGCCCTTCTCGTGCAGGCGCAGCCAGAGCCGGTCCTCCATGCGGAAGACGTCCCTCACGTTCATGGCGAGCGCTGCGGAGACCCGGGCGAAACTGTAGGTCATCACCGCGACGAGAGCGCGATCGCGGAGGCCTCCGACGGTGTCTGTCGGGATCCCGCGCAGGAAGCGCCGGCACTCGGCAGTGGAAAGGACTGGCGTCTTGCCGCGCCGGACCGAATGCTTCGGCCCGCGCACCGCGGCCGCGGGCGAGATCGGCACCACCTGGCGGATGGTCAGCCAGTCGAAGAGGCGCCGGATGGCGGCGAGCTCCTGTTTGACGGTCGGGCGCGAGGCCTCGCGCATGCGGGATTCCAGCCAGGCAGCGATGTGGACCGAACGGACCTCGCGGACGTCCAGGATATCGTGTTCGGCGAGCCAGTCGAACAGCCGGTAGGCGGCCCGGGCGTAGGCCGTGCGGGTGTTCGGGTTGCGGATCTGAGCGGCGAAGAACTCGAGCCAGGTTTCCTACGCTTCGGGGCCGCGGCCGGCGATTTGCGCCGGGATCGCCGCCGCGGCGGCGCGGGAACACGGGATCCGGTGGTGCCGGGATTTCGGTCTTGCGAACGATGTCCATGGTTGTCCTGTCCTGCTGCCCTGTCCTGAGATTGGCCTAACAAAAAACGCCGTTATGTTAGGTTCAGAGCGGGAAGGCAAGAGAACGGAATAAGGCTAGTCAGCGCGACGGTGCGACAGTCACGGCGCCGATGCCATTCATGCAGTCGCAGAGTCCATGCTGAACGCCCGTGAGCCGGTGCCATTCAAACGTCACCTCACTCCATATTTCTCGGATCGTGTTGCCGGTACTTCCTGCCTGCCGGGGTGGGGTGTACCGCACGACTCCAACGTCCCGATATACTGCCCATGATCACGCTTCCGAGCTGACGATTCATTACCGGTTCCATCCCTGTGCCGGGGAAAAGGTGAACCTCGAAAGCCGCCGCCGTGAACCATCCGGCAATAATCTCTACGTCCGTATGCAATCGAGCGGCCGTTCGCTGGCGATTCGCGAATGGATGACCCGGCCGGAAGCGGCAGCCTGTGCGGTGCGTGACACCCCGAGGCTGTCGCGTGAGGCCTTGTCCGACCTGCGCATGATCGTCGATCGCGTCGTCCGCTCCCTTGCAGATGACGGAGGCAACGATGACGCGCAACTGGCGGACGATACGACAGAGGCAGCTGTTCGAACCGGACGGACCCGGCCACATCCCGGAGGGAGAGCGGAAGACGGAACTGCTGGTTCTCCTGGCGCAACTGATCCGGGAGGCAGTGACGAACCACACAGCAAGCGGAGGAGACGAACATGAACAGGATCACGGCTGACCATCTCGCACGAAAGGCGATTGTCTACGTGCGCCAGTCTTCCGAGTTCCAGGTGCGTCACAACACGGGGAGCCAGGAGTGGCAGTACGGGCTTGAGGCGCGCGCCGAGGCCCTTGGCTGGCCGGATGCCACCTTCATCGACCATGACCTCGGCATTACGGGTGATGGGGCCGCCCGGCGGCCCGGCTTCAAGATCATGCTCGACGCCGTCTGCAACCGTGAAGCCGGCATCATCCTCTCGGTGGATGCAACCAGGCTCTCCCGGAATGGCCGGGGAATGGCATACGCTGCTCGAGTTCTGCGGCGTCGTCGGCTGCCTGCTGGCTGACGAGCACACGGTCTACGACCCCCGCCTGCCGACAGACAGGATGGTTCTTGGCATGCACGGGACCATGTCGGAGCTCGAGCATGCGAACATGCGCAGGCGTTCGATCGAGGGCCGCAACCGCAAGGCGGCGCGCGGCGAGTTGTTCGGGGCCGTGGCGGCAGGTTACCGGCGTGTGGGCAGGAACGCGATCGAGAAGGACCCGGACCTGCGTGTCCGTGCGGCGCTCGATCTTGTCTTCAGCAAGTTCGACGAGCTGCTGAGCATTCGCCAGGTCCATCTCTGGTTCCACGACGAGGGCCTTGAGTTGCCGTCACGGCCGACGGGCGAGAAAGAGCTGCGATGGCAGGTGCCGAACTACGGGCGGGTTCACGAGATCCTGACGAACCCGGTCTTTGCCGGCGCCTATGCCTACGGTCGCACCGAGAGCCAGGTCGAAATCCACGACGGGCAAAAGAAGGTCACGCGCAAGGTGGTCAGCGACCGGGACGCCTGGCAGGTCTTCATCCCCGACAATCATGAAGGCTATATCAGCCTGGAGACCTACGAACGGAACCGGCGCGTGATCGCAGACAACAGCACGAAGATGGTGCCCTCGGGACGGCGCGGCGCGGTTCGCAGCGGCGCGGCCCTGCTTGCCGGACTGGTGCGCTGCGGCCACTGCGGGCGCAAGCTGACGGTCACCTACAGCGGGACCAGGGGCGCGGTGCTGCGCTATATCTGCCATTCGGGGATGATCAATCACAACGAGCCGAAGTGCATCTCGTTCAGCGGCGCTCCCGCGGACGAGGCTGTCGGCCGGGAGATTGTCCGCATTCTCGAGCCGATCGGCCTGGAGGCCGCGCTTCGCGTCATCGAAGACGATGCCAACACCGGGTCGGAGGCGGTTCGCCAGCATGAGATCGCGCTCGAGCGCGCCCGCTACGAGGCCCATCGCGCGTGGCAGCAGTACGATGCCGTCGATCCGGGGAACCGGCAGGTGGCGGGCGAACTGGAGCGCCGGTGGAACGAGCGCCTGGTCGCGGTGCAGGCAGTCGAGACCGCCCTGGAACATGCGCGCGCGGCCCATGCGGACATGAGGATGGATGAAGAGGAGCGGGAAGCATGCCTGCAACTCGGCGCCGACCTTGAACGGGCGTGGAACCATGAAGGCGTCACGGCGGAGACCCGCAAACGCATACTCCGCGCCGCGATCGAGGAAGTCATGGCCTGGGTCGAGGACCGGCGGGTCCGGCTGCTGGTGCACTGGCGCGGCGGCGACCACACGGAGCTGTTCGTCGCCAAGAGAGCGACCGGGAAGCATCGCTATGTGACCGATGCCGGGACCGAAGCCCTGATCACGGGACTGGCGCGACAGATGCCGGATCGGGCGATCGCGGCATTGCTGAACCGCCTGGGACGGCGCACAGGCAAGGGCAACAGCTGGAAGGAGGCGAATGTCCGTAGTTTCCGCCACAAGCGCGGCATCCTGGTCTACCGGCAAGGCGAGCGGCAGGAGCGTGGCGAATTGACTTTGAGCGAGGCCGCCACGGCCTTGGGGGTCAATTACCAGAAGGCGGGCCGCATGGCCCGGGAGGGCCGTCTGTCGGCCCGCCAGTTGTGCAAGGGGGCACCCTGGATGATCTCTGCGGCCGACGTCGAGCGCCTGCGCTCGGGCGGGCGAGCGGAAACGCCTCAACTGGCGCTGTTCGAGGACGTGGGACGGCCGCAGCCAGGCCATGAGGAATCCGGCGAAGACTGAAGGTGCCGCCAGGCGACCAGTGCATACAGGCTGAAACACACAGGGGGGAGACATCGTCATGGCGTTGACACCGGCACAAAAGCAGCGGCGCTACCGGGAACGGGTGAAGGAGAGGCTCCGGGCCGAAGGCAGGCAGGTCGTCGTCCATTACCGCAAGCCGAAGGAAGAGCGCAGCATGCGGAAGCGGTGGCGCAAGCATGTCGCGGCCCTGGTCGAGATCCAGGAGCAGGTCCGGGATCGCCGCGACAGGGTGCCGCCAAGCCTTGAAGACAGCCCCTATGCCCGGGCGGCTGACGCCTTTCTCTCGATCGACCTGTCGGAGCTCGAGGCCAACGATCCGCCGCTCGGCTATGGCCGGGACTGACGGTCCGGCATGCTTCCGGTCGCACGGTAACGTTACCATGCACAGTGGAATCCCACATGTCGACGCACCGCGGAACGCGCGTCGGGAAACAACACCGGTTGGTGTGGGTCATGCGCCAAGACTCATCAGCCGGCGTGATCGGGCGTCCGTGGAACAGGGTTCGGCAGGGACCGCATCGGATGGTGGCGGTTTCATCGCCCGCACCATGCCAGGAGGATGCCGGCAATCGCGAAATGGCCACGGAGGGACTGTCGGGGGGCGCAGGGTTCGATGGTATCGGGAATGACCCGGCTCCGGGTTGCCGAGACGTTCCGCGGTCCGCGGTCCTCGGACCGATTGCAGGTACGGCCCGGGGTTCCGGCCGGCGACGACGCCGGATGTCAAGTCCAGTTCAAAACTGACCCAGGATTCGCGTTCAAAATTGACCCACCTTTTCCCGGCTGCCTGTTGTCGTCGGACATCGGCAGGAGGGCGGGTGATGGCGGGAACTGGCCGCAGGCCAGCCCGCTGCGAGCGCAAGCGAGCCCTTCCCGGATTTCAACACCGGACGGGCTCGACCCCGTGGTGCCGACCGCTCCAGGCGTTCGGGCTGGGTCAATCGGGTCCACGAAAGCAGCGTTCTCACAAGGTCGGTGCCGCCGCCGAAGTCGGCCGAAGCCCGGAAAAGCAGTGAATTCCGTCGCAAAGACGGGTATCCTGTCGGACCTGAACCACCGGAGAGGCACATTGACGGGTCGAAGGGGCACGAGCAGCGCGCAAGGGGATCCGGGGACAAGATCAGGATGCCGGGATCCGGTGCCGGGAGAGCACCAAAAGCTGGAACAGGATCGTCAAGGAACCGGTCAGATGCAGCGAAAGGGAGGCGTTATCACAATGTTCGGGAAAAAATCAACCGTAATTTCAACGACATACCGAGGTGGGCATTATGAATCGACTTAGTCGGCCGCCTTGGATCCGGTCTCTGGAGGCACCGATGTAAACGACAGGATCGCCCTCGATGTAGAAACTGTTGAGCGTGTCTGGATCGACGCCGCGGGACTCATCGAGGCCGATCGCATTGAACGCATACGCCTCGAAGTTAACCCCATTCGGGGAGGTGTTGTGAGACTGTGCTACGTATTGCGCTACTGATCCACCAAGTGAATGCCCGGCGACAGCATAATTCGAATATTGTTCACCAGCCAAGTCACCTACAATCCTCGCCACAACCTCGAAAACGCAGGACCCGCCACTAAGGTCATTCAGACTTGCTCTCCAATTCGGCCTACTTAATATGTCGGTGCCTTTAATAGCAGTGATAGTGTCGGCAAATCCGTCGTGCGGGCCATTGTCGTTTGAGCTTGGGTACACACGATTTAGGGTCACCGTTTCAAGTCCTTCGTCGATCTCCGGCTCAATCCGCCAAATGGCTGGCACGAGAATCCGCTGCCGAAAATTATCGTCCTCGGTTTGTGCAAGGAGATGGGAAAGGGTGACGAACATTTTTATCTGTGCAGGATCCGTGCCGCACGCGATGTAGGCTGGCCCATTGGTCTCTGCCTCGTACACCCCGACATGCTGCTCCTCACCAGTTGGCGTAACAATATCATCCAACATATTCATACGTTCAATGACGTACTGTGTTGAAATGCGGTGGATACAAGACGGGTCGCTGTGGAAGATCGACTCACATGCGGGCATGGTCGTTCTACCGCCGGTCTGCGTATTGGCCATTGGAATCGGCGGAGCCGCACTGCCATCAGGAAGCTGGCAACGCCACAAAGGCACTTGTCCGGTGTCTGCAGCTTCTGAGAAAAGCGAATAAAAGTAGAGCTGCCTCAACAACAGCCGATCGTCGCAGTCATCCTGTGCAGCGGCTGTTGTCGCTATCAATAAACCGCAAAGTGCGCCAAGTAGTGACCGTTGCATGTTTCCTCCTTCTTTTCATGTCAGCCTTGACCATCGTCAAGGGCAGACCCGCTCGAACAGGAGTTCGCGGGATGCCGTCAGGATCAGCCCTCGCGCATGCCGGTGAAACAAAACCGCAGCCAAGCTGTCCTCCAGGGCGCGGATCTGCCTGCTGACCGCCGACTGGGAAAGGTGCAGAATCTCGCCCGCCCTCGTCACGCTGCCGGCGACGGCATGAAAAACACGTAGCTTGTTCCAGTCCATGAGTTGGTTTCCTTCGCTGGCCCGTCCCCTGAACCCGAGATCTGGGACAGGGCAGGGCTCTATCCCCTCATCCGGTGCACCCCGTTCGCAAGTCCGATCCCCGGGCCGGCCCCGACCGCCGCGAAACAGGAGCGAAGACCAACCGATGACCGCACCGCCCGACACGGCCTCTACACCTCGTCGCGCCGGGCCATGCGGTAGCCGACGCGCCGCTCCGTGAGGATGTAGGCCGGTCGGCTGCTGTCGTCGCCGAGCTTGCCGCGCAGCCGTTTGACGGGGTCGTTTGCGGAAGGGGGCGAAATCCTACGCTAAGCGTTTTTTCGGGTTCCCTGGGCGCGCTCATGGGTAACTGCACCTGAATTTCATGCTGATTGGGGCAAGGATGCGTGTTTTCGGTGTCGATCAGTTGGTCAGGGCATTGACCACACCACTTCCAGTCCGAAGCGCAACGTGGCCATTTCCGGAACGCGGGGGTGTGGCTGCTTGGGAAAGAAACCCTGTCCCGCTTTGTGCGTTCGCTCCAGTTCTCCTCGACTTCAGTCAAGTCGAACGGCGGGAATTGCCAGTCGATATTGGGCGTCACTCTGAACCCGTATCCGTTTGCCCCGACGTGTTCACGTCATGATCTGTGCCTTTCCCGTGTCCACCGATGCCCGTAAATCGAAACTTTTCGACCACGCGGTCACGATCGGGCTTGGAAAAGTCGAGCTTGACGGCCCATTCTCCAAGCATTTCGAGATGAATTCGCGCCGTGTACTGGCCCGGTTCGTGGTGCGGCAGCGCGGGGACGGGTTTGACGTTGTGAGCGCCCGGCATGGAGGGCATGTCGGCGCTGACCATGAACTCGGCATCGGTGATCGGGGAACCGCTTTTCCTGCCCGTGACCATCATGACGCAATCGAAGACCAGTTTTTCGTCGGTTGGCTCACAGGTGATTTCCGCCTGTTTCCTCTCGCCGGCGAATGCCGTCATCGGCAGGATGCCGAATCCGGCAATCACAAGGAGGCATAATGTCGCTCTTGTCATCTCTCCATCACTTTCGTTGATTCAGGTGCACGAACGCTTTTCACGCCGAGATAGTTTGCCACCAAGGCATCGTCAGTCATCAAGTCCTGGGCGGATCCTTGCAGGACAACCCGCCCCCCCTCGACGATGTACCCCCGGTCGGCAAGGTGCAGTGTTTGCCGTACGTTCTGTTCGACGATCAGGATCGGCAACCCTTCGGAACGAAGCGTGCCGATCAGGTCGAAGACTTCCTCGGCCGCGATCGGCGACAGACCCAGCGTCGGTTCATCAAGCAGAAGAAGGCTCGGTTTTGCCATCAGCCCCCGTGCCACGGCCAGCAACTGTGCCTGGCCTCCACTGAGGTTGGACGCGGGTTCATGCAATTTGTCCGTCAACACGGGAAACCGCCGCAGGACATCGTCCGGCGAGGTCTGGCTCAACAGGAACGAACCGAGGCGGTAGGCACCGGCCTGGAGGTTTTCCAGTACGCTCAGAGTGCGAAAAATCATCCGTCCTTCCGGAACCTGCACGATTCCCGCCCGTATATAGCTGTGAGCCGGCCGGCCGGTCATCTCCCTGCCGTCATAGCGAATCGAACCCCGGGTCGGTCGAATGATTCCGGCCAACGCGTTCAGGGTCGAACTCTTCCCGGCACCGTTCGCACCTGCGATCGCGACGATTTCCCCCGCATCGACGGAGAGTGACAACCCGCGAACGGCAGAGATCTTTCCGTAGTCGACGTGGAGGTCGTGGACCTCAAGCATTGGCCGCAGCCCGGCCAAAGTAGGCCTCGATCACCGCCGGCAGTGCAAAGACTTCGTCGGGGTCGCCATCGGCGATCAAACGGCCCGCGTTCAGGACACAGACTCGCGTGCAGACATGCACGATCAGTTCCATCTTGTGTTCGATGACGATACAGGTCCGGTTCGGTGTCACGCAATCGGCGATCAGCCGAGCCATGTCCTCGGATTCCGCGGGCGTCATTCCGCCTGCCGGTTCATCCAGGAATACCAGTTCGGGATCGCGCGCAAGGACCCGTGCGATCTCCAGGCGCCGCAACAGGGGCAAGGGGAGGGAGCTGGCCAGACGGTCCCGCTCATCCTGAAGGCCGACCTGCACGAGGGCCCATTCGGCCTTCTGCCGCTGGTTTCGCGCGATTTGCCGATCCGCTGGCAGGAAGTGGAAGAAACCGTTACCGGGCATTCCGTACTGGGCCGCCTCGACGTTGCCGAGCACGGTCATCCGCGGAAACAGGCGAAGGTTCTGGAATGTGCGTGCGATTCCCATCCGGGAGATCCGATGGGGTTCATCGTTGGTAATGTCCGCGCCCCGAAACAGGATCCGGCCACCTTCCGACCCGTACATGGCGGTCACGACGTTGACCAGGGTCGACTTGCCCGAGCCGTTCGGCCCGACCAGTCCAACGGTCTCGTTTCGGCCGAAGAACGTGGTTATTCCGGACAGTGCACGGAGCTCACCGAAGCGCTTTTCGACCGACAGGAGGTTCAGCATGTCACAGGCGCCCCAGCCAGCGCTTGATGCGGTGGATGCGGACTTCGTCCAGGATGCCGCGCGGCATGATGATCAGCAGAACCGCGACCAGGCCGCCAAAGGCGATCATGCGGTAACCCTGGATGGCGCGGACCCCCTCAAGGAAGCCGATGTCCAGTACGACGCCGATCAACGGGCCGAGGGCAGTTCCCAATCCGCCGATCAGGCCATAGGCCAGGCCATGGACACCCAGCATGACGTTGAAGACGTTGGGTTCGATATAAGTTGCAAAATGCGCGTAGAGGCAACCGCCCAATCCGGCGATCATGCCTGCGAACACGACCACCAACAGCTTGCAGGACTGAACATCAATGCCCTGGCTCGAGGCGAGCAGTGGGTCCTGGCCGATCATCCGAATGATCGCGCCCAGGTTCGAGCGCTCCACCAACAGCAGGACCGCGAGGACAACGCCAAGCAGGCCGTAAATGATGAACATGTACTCCAGGGTCGAAACGTCGTGCTCGAATATCCACCGGATGTCGCCAAATCCCTCGGCGCCGGCGGGGCCGACCGGTTCGCCGTCGATCTCCACCTGGACATGGACGGAATTGAGGCCGAGGCGGATCACTTCGGCAAAGCACAGGGTTGCGATCGCAAAGTAGAGTCCGCGCAACCGAAGGGTAAGCGCGCCAACGGCGAGCGCGGCGAGCGCGGCAGCGCACGAACCCAGGACAAGGGCGAGACCGAACGGCCACCCCCACATCGCCGTTACCACTCCCGAAATGTACGCACCGATGCCGAAATAGGCCTGTTGTCCGAAGGAGATCTCTCCGGACACCAGAATCACGTAGGCCGACAAGGCGACAAATGCGATCATGCCCATGTTCGAGGCAATGCTGATCGCATATTCGCTCAACGGTCAGATCCTTCTGAACGCCTGGGCGTAACGGTCGGCGATGCCCTGGCCAAGCAATCCCCCGGGCCGGAAAACGAGCACGAGGAACAGAACGAGATATGCGCTCAGATCCCTGACCGCGTTACCCAGGTACCATTGGGCGTGGGCCTCGATGAGGCCGAGGAGCAACCCGCCGGCGACGGCTCCGGGGATCGATCCCAGTCCGCCGAGCATCATGGCGATCAAGCCCTTGAACGTTGCCCACAGCCCGAAATACGGGGTGACCTGCTGATCCGCGGCCAGCAGGAGGTACCCGGCGACCCCGCCGATCATGGATGCGAGACCAAATGCCCAAAACGTGATGCGCGCCGGGCTGATACCCATGTAAACGGCGGCCTCGGGGTCTTCCGAGGCCGCGCGCAGGGCCAGTCCGAAACGGGTGCGATAGAGCAGGAGCCGGAGCACGACCAGCACGAAGATCGCGACGGCCAGCGTCGTGACATGCTCCATGCGAAGAAAATAGGGGCCGATGTCAAATCCGCCGATGGTGAACAGTTCGGGATACGGATAGGTGCGCCCGGGCAGAATGATCGTTGCCAACTCCTCCAGTTGCATCCAGATCACGAAGCTCGAAACCATGGACGCAATGGCGGCATTCTTGCGTATCGACCAGAAGCACAGGCGTTCCACGTACATGCCGACAACGATCGTTCCGGCAATCGTGACAGCGGCAACCATCCAGGGTTGCGCCTCAAGGGTGACGAAAACCCAGGTTCCTGCAAAGGCTCCCAGCATGATGGACGGGCCATAGGACAGGTTGATCCGGCGCATGACTCCGAAGATCAGGGTAAAGCCCAGCGCGATCAGCGCATATGCGGAACCGATCGAGAGGCCGTCGAGCGTCGTCTGGACAAAGTCGATCACGATTCCTCACATGTCATGCCGATTTCGATCCAAGATAGGCGCGCTGGATAACGTCATCCTCGCCGATGTCGCCGGGGGCTCCGCTGAAAGCCACGCTGCCTTGATCCAACAGGTAGAAGTGATTCGCGACCTGCAGCGCCTTGTGGGCATTCTGTTCGACAAGCACGATGGAAACGCCTTCCGCGTTGAGCTGGCGAATGATTGAGAACACCTCGGAAACGACCAGGGGTGCAAGTCCGAGGGACGGTTCGTCCATCATGAGGATTTTCGGCCGCGACATCAGCGCCCTGGCAACGGCCAGCATTTGCTGTTCTCCGCCGGACAGTGTTCCCGCTGCCTGTTCCCGAAGTCTCTCGAGGGCGGGAAACCGCACATACGCCTTGTCGATATCCTCGAGAACCGCCGGACGGTCGCGCGCCAACCGGTGATATGCGCCAGCCCTGAGGTTCTCCTCGACCGACATGGAAGGAAAGACCAGCCGGTTCTCGGGGACGAGGGCGATGCCATGCGCAAGGGCGCGCGGCGCAGACGTTCCGGTGATCTCCGTACCATTGACCGAAATCGACCCCGACCGTGGCTTGAGGATGCCGGCAATGGAATACATCAGGGTCGTCTTTCCCGCCCCGTTGGGGCCGAGGATGCAGGTGATCTCTCCCTGTTTCGCTGACAGCGTCACGCCCTTCAACGCTTCGATCGCGCCATAGGCCGTCACGAGATCCCGGACTTCGAGCATGGTCTTCTCCTAGGCCGGTTCGGAGTCCGGCGAACCGAGATAGGCTTCCCGTACCGCCATGTTGTCCTGGATTTCTCCGGGGTACCGAGGGCAATCAGCTCGCCGAAGTTCAGGACCGCAATCCGATCGGTCACGCCCATGACCAGTTCCATGACATGTTCGACGAGCAGCACCGTGATGCCCTCTTGCCTGAGGGCAAGGATACGTTGCCTGAGGTCTTCCACTTCCCCGCGGTTCATTCCCGCCGCCGGTTCGTCGAGAAGAATGAGGTTCGGCCGGGCCGCGACGGCGCGGGCCAAGCTCGAGGCGGCGCTGCTCTCCGAACGCAAGGTTTTTCGCGAGGTCGTTCGCCCGGCCCGAAAGGTCTGCAAAATCCAGGATTTCTTCAATGGCTTCACGGGTCCTGGCAGAGCTGCCGAACCAGTTCCTGATGAACCCGGCTTCCTTGCCCGGTGCGTCCCGCCGCGCGATCCAGACGTTTTGCCATACCGTGAGCTCGCCAAAGAGACGGATATTCTGGAACGTCCGGCTGATGCCGGCATTCAGGCGCCTGTGCGGCGGCAACCTGTCCAGGTCCCGCCCGTCAAAAGTGACCTTGCCGCGGGTTGCGGACAACACGCCGCAGATCAGGTTCACGGTCGTACTCTTGCCCGAGCCGTTGGGGCCGATGAGGCCAAAGATCTCTCCCCGATCGACTTCCAGGGACAGGCCGTCAACCGCGCGAATGCCATCGAAGTGCTTCGAAAGGTCATCCAGTTTCAGCATGACCGTCCCCGCCGGGTTTTCTTCCGAGTCCCAATGCCTGCCGGACCCGCAAGACGGCCGATCCGTCGAGCAGGCCCGCCGGCCTGACGTTCATCGCGACGATGATGAGAAGACCGAAGAGAATGTTTCGCCAATCCCCCATGAACCGCATGCCCTCGATCAGTACGCCCTGGACGAAGATCACGGCAATCAGTGTTCCGAAGACGCTCGAAAGGCCGCCCAGGATCGGGTAGGCCACGGCGAAGGTCGCGAGCAGGACCGAAAAGGTCAGGTGGTCCACATACGTGGCGCTGTGCGCGTAGAGTCCGCCGGCGAGACCTGCGATGATCCCGCCACCGGTCATGGCGGCAACCTTCACCGCAACGATGTTGACTCCCGAACTCTGCGCCGCCAGCTCGTCCTCTCCCACCGCGCGAAGTGTCGCGCCAACACGTACGCGATCGAGCCACCACAACAGTGCCATGACGATGATGACAAAGACCCAGATGAAGAGAACGACGTCCAGGGTGTCCCAGCCGTTTGCGGCGTAGAAACGGATCTCGCGGAAACCCTGCGTCGAGTCGGGGCCCACTTCGACACCGTTCACCATGACCCTCCAGTTCAGGTTGAAGAAGAACAGGCGGACGATCTCGCTGAACGCGATCGTGGCAACCACCAGCATCAGGCCCTTGACCCGCAAGGCCGGGAATCCGACCAGGAAGGCGAAAAAACCGCCGACGAGTGCACCGATGAACAGGCCGGGGACGATGTGATACTCGAAAATCACCGTCAGGATGCCCGAAACATAGGCACCGATGGCAAAGAACCCGACCTGGGCCAGGCTGAGTTGGCCCGTCAACAACAGGATGTAGGCCGACAACCCGAGAAGCGTGTGAATTCCGATGGTCTGGAGAAGGCCGAAATAGAATGCCATGGCCTTCAATCCCTGTCGATCACCGTGCCGAAAATGCCGCCCGGCCTGAAGACAAGGAAGACAAAGAGCAGGAGGAACACGTAGATGTCTCTCTGGTTCACCCCATACAGCAGGAGGAAGAGGTTCTCGAATCCACCCACTGCGAATCCGGCGATAATGGCGCCCGGAATGCTGCCCAGGCCGCCGATCACGGTGACAATCAGTCCCTTGACGGTAATCGGGATCGTCAGCAACGGTGAGATCACGCCAACCGCGGCGGCGGCCATGCAGCCCGCCAGGCCGCCGAGCACACCCGTCACCACGAAGGTGATCGCGTTCGTGCGGTGCCCGGCAATGCCGCAGAGTTCCGCCGCGACGGGTTGCTGGGAGACGGCGCGTGTCGCCAGTCCCAGCCGGGTGCGGAACAGCACGTACATGAGGATCGCCATCGCGATCAGGCTGGTCGCCAGGACAAAGATCAGGTCGCCCCTGAAGCCGTATTCGCCGAACTCCAGGTAGATGTCGTCCAAGACCGCGGGGAAAGACAACGGCGAACCCGCGGTCGCGTGAATGACGATCTCGTCGATGAAAAAGAGTGCCCCGATCGAGGCCATGAGCGGCGCCAGCATGTTCGTCGTCGGCATGTACCGAAAGCAGGTCACGTAAACGGCAAACCCGATGACTCCGCTGGCGATCGGGCCAAGGAAGAACGCCAGTACGGACGGCAACCCCGTAAGCGTGATCATGGCGAGGCCAACGTAGGCACCCGCGATCGCCGAGGCCGCGTAGGCCAGGTTCAACTTGTGCATGGCGCCGAAGATGAGCGTGAAGCCCAGACCGATCATCGCATAGGTAGACCCGAAAAGCAGTCCATCGATAACGGCTTGCGCGACGTCAATGAATTCAATGCCCACGGATTCGGTCCTTCCGGGTCAGCGCATGAGAACACCGGGTCAGCACTGGTGTCCGTACCCATCCATAACATGAAATGCGCGGATTGTGGCGGTCAGATCTGTGTCTGACCGCCACGAGGTCGTCTACTGCGTGGCGCGAGGATCGTGAATCACGGCCCACTTGCCTTCCGTGGCTTGCACGAAGACGTAGGGCTTGAGCGCTTCGCCTTCGTCCTGCACCCGTTGCACATCACCGATCAGCCCTTCGGTCATCTCCAGCATCTCGAGACCGTCACGAATTTTCCTGCGATCAGCTTCGAGCGTCTCGGGCGTGTTACCGACACCGACACTCTCGATCACCCGCTTGATGATCATGACATTCTCCCAGGCGGCCGCACTGTGCAGATCGGCATCGCCGCCGTTTTCGTTGGCGAGCATCGCGACCTTTTCCGCTGCCGGTGTAATTGGCGCGAAACTCGTCGGGATGATCATGCCCTCTGCCGCATCGGCGCAACCCTTCATGACTTCGGCGCTGGACGAACTCGTGAGTCCGATCAGAAGCTTGGGTTCTGCACGGCGCCTCTTCAGTTCCTTGAGCATTCCGCATGTCGTGAAGGGATGGGACGAGATTATGTAGATATCCGCACCGGACTTCTTGAACGCGCGCGCCTGCACCGAAAAGTTCGTGTCCGCCATCAGCCAGTTGGATGAACTGGCCAGAACTTCCGTGCTGCCAGAGCCAAGGTCGCCGGTCACGCCCTCGATTTCACCAGTCGCCCAGTCAAAGCCGTGGCGTTTCGAAGCCTGTACGATGACCTTGGAGTAGGTGCCGTTTGAGTGGCCCTGGTCGGTTTCCGTTCCCCCGTAGATCGTCTTCAGGTCAGGGTAGGTCTTTGCCACCCAGGCGAAGAGCTTGTCGTACATGTCCGGTTCGTTCGGCGTGTTGCGAAAGGTCCATTGGCTGATCTTGGCCAATCCGTTGCGCACCGCCGTATCGGTCAGGATCGGGAATTGCAGGCCCGTGTCGGTGTCATCTCCGGCAGTTTTCTGGAAGATGCCGAACATCGCCGCCGCGGCGCCGGAACAGGTCGGGCCGATGCCGATCAGCGCCGATGTTTCCGAGGCGACCTTGCGCGCGACCGAAATCGCCTGCTCGGCATTGCACGCGGAGTCGTAGTAGATGTACTCGAGCCCGGCCTTGCTTCCGTCGGCCAGCATGATTCCGCCGGAATCGTTGACCTCCTTGACGGCGGCCTTGAGAACGGCCTCGGAATTCACGCCGAACGACCGCAACGGCCCCGACTTGGCGCCCCAGCCGGCGATGAGGACGGTCTCCTCGGCGAGGGACGGCGAGACCAGGGCCGCAAGTGCCGCGGCCATGACCGCGGGCCTCAGGGTGAGTTTCAGGTTGATCATTTTTGTCTCCTCTTCAGGTCATGGTTCTCGGTGAAGATCCTTCATCCGGGTTCGCGTTCCACCCCTGGTTGGGGCCGGATCAGGATATTCTCTTGTCGTCTGATCCGTTTTCGTTGACAAGGCAGACCATTTCTTCCCGTGCCGGTGCCTGATTGCCGTGCATTCAACAGGTGGGCATTGGCCGATACTCGCCAGAGCTGTAGGCTGATGTCATCGGTCTGGCCGCCACGGATCCGAGCCTTTGGAGCGGGTGTTGTTTCCTTGTTCCAAAGCGCCCATGAATCATCCGGTTCCGATCAATCCGAGAGAATCACGATCTCCACACGGGGACGGGCGCTTTCAAACTTCCGACATACCGGTGACACCCCGGTGCCACTGCATCTCCGCGGCGCTCCAGGTTCGCCCCGGTACGTGCAGGAAACGTTCGACTTTCCACGGAACTGCATCCAGGTCCGACCGTTCGCCCGATTCCATGAACTCAGGCCGCCCGGCGCAACCGCGTTCCAACGATCCGTACATTGTCGCTTCAAGGCCTCCTTTTGACCGGGAGACTTCAAATCGCTCCTGGTTCTTGCCCGCCAACAGGACCGACACTTGACAGTTGTCATGTAATTGCAATATTTGTCAAGCAAATCAATGAATATTGCAATGCTCCTCGTTTTGCCTTGCACAAAGAGGTGAATTGCATGAAGTTCGGGCATGCTTCCCTACCGGGGAACAGCGCACGTGTCCCATAGAACGGAAAGGGGCCGATCCATCCGACGCCCCATTTTGGGTCCATAGAGAAAACATGCAATTGAAATACGAACCCGTCGTGACGCAGAGCGTTGCCAATCAGATCGCGGAACAAATCCGGCGTGCCATCACCAACGGCACCCTTGAAAGCCGATGACAAGCTGCCAACGGAAGCGGAACTGGCCCGTCAGTTCGACGTTTCCCGTCCGACCATACGCGAGGCCCTGAAACGACTCGCCGCGAAGAGCCTCATCCGCTCCCGGCGCGGTCCTGCCGGGGGAACCTTCGTGCAGGTCCCAAGTGCCGAAGACATGTCACGGGACCTGATGTCTTCCGTCGCCCTCATGGTCAGCCTGGGCGTTTTCGACCTGACGGAAATCGCCGAGGCACGCCACGAGCTCGAACTCGTGTGCATACGTCTTGCGGTCAAGCGCAGAAGTGGTGCCGAACTGGACCGTATGGCGGCAGAGATCGAGCTGCAGAAGGACGAAGCGCAGATCAGACGAGGAGTTTTGCGCATCGGATGTCCGCTTTCATCGCGCCCTCGTCGACGCGACACACAACCCGGTCATGCAATTCCAGATGTTTACGGTGATCGAGGCGTCTGCAGCCTGTCGAGAACATGGTGATCTTCCGCTTTCGGGAGCGGGAGAAGATCATCGAGCAACACGAGAAGATCTGGCGTGCACTTCGCGACCAGGACCTTGCCGAGGCCGAGAATGCCATAGATGAACAGATGGTCTACCTGCGCAAGAGCTTTGCACAGGCCCAGGAGTGGCGGCGAAACCGCGACGCTGCGCGCAACGCAGGCTAACGCCACGATCTTCCGGGGCGCCCGGACTCGGACTGCGGCGCCCGGCAGACCTTTTGCGGTCTTGACACGTTTCGCGGATTTCCATTTGAAATGTTGGCGGTCGATCGAACCAATTGACCTGCCGCAACCGACGGCCATCTTCCTGACCAACGCTTCTTCCTTACGCATGAGTTCGACACATGAAACTGCCGAAATTGCTTCCGCTAGCCTTCGCCATCCTCGTCGCAAGCCTTTCTTCAGGTACGTCGGTCGACGCGCATGCCGCACAAGGCGCCCAGAACCCACTGCCGCTATTTCAACGTTTCCTGGTTCAGCATTTGTTGCTGTTGGGCCGCAGTTTTCTCGATTTCACTTATGAGCACCTCACCATTGAACCTGGAACCAACACGGTAGTCCTTTCCGGTCTCAGGTTCTTTCCACCCATCGACCTGGAGCAGGATCTGGAATGCGAAATCTCGATCGACCAGATAGTTGTTGACGGCACCTATGGCCTCGACGGGATATCGGTCGGCTGGGAAATGATGGACGCGCGGGTTCCGGGTACCTGCTTCGGACCTGAAGCGCGGGACGTCATGACGAGTACGGGTTACGAGAACGTCCTGTTCGACGTCGCTTCGATAGACATCGCCTATTCATTGCCTGATTCTTCCGCAGAGATCGTCTTGCGGTTGACCGTCCGGGATGCCGTGGATTTGAGCCTTGACGCAGAGTTCGACTATCTTTGGTTCACCCAACCTGCAATCGGACTATTCGACGACCCGTACCTGTTGGGGATGGTCAACCAAGCCGAGTTCACGGTTGAGGACATCGGCCTTGCGAGACGCATCGAACCGACCTCCCCGTCGCAAACAGGTTTCAGCGGGTCGGACTTCCCGCGGATGCTGCAATCGGCGGTCCTTCAGGTGCTGGAAATTGACGAGTCGCAACCGTTATCCGAGGCGGAGCAGGCATTCGTCGGGGAACTGTCGGCAGGTGTCTCGGCATTCTGGGAAAACCAGGAACCGCTTGTCGTCACCGTGAACCCTGTCGACTATTTGTATTCCGACAACATTTTCCTGGCAAACGAGGGTGATCGTCTCGGTTTCATTCGCCCGAGAATATCGAATGTCCCGTCGGCACTGCGATCGATTGTCCTTCCGGCTGACATGGCCGCGGCGCTGTCTGACGCCGCCAGCCTCGACGACGTCACGCGGATGAAGATCGGGGCCGCCTTGTTGACGGGAGACGGTGCACCACGGTCGATCGAAGCAGGCGCCAGGCTCCTGTTGCCGGTCGCAATGAACTGGTCGGGAGAGGCAGCCACGATCCTTGCCAGGGCATATCAGTCGGTTGGACGGAATGAAGACGCCTACGAGATGGCGCTGATCGCTGTGGCATCGGGCGACCGGAGCGCCCTTGTTGTCGCCGACGAACTCGAACAGAGCATACCTCTCGTCGAGATCATGGCCATGCAGGACGAGGTGATCGATCACTGGCCCGGGACGGCCAGTTTCGAGGCATTGATCGACGCGGCGGTAGCGGAAGGCGATGTCCGTGCGATCGCGAGGAATGCTCATGCCGCCTCGGCCGGACGCGACATGCCGCGGTCTTTCAGCACCGCCTACATGCTGGCGACGTTGGCTGCCGCGGCGGGCGACCTCAGCGCCGCCAAGTTGCGGGATCGGCTGGACCGCCGATTGGGAGGAGATGTTGACTGGCGGTCAGCGGCCAGTGAAGCATCGGACGCGGCGATGGCCCTCTGGATCGATGGCGGAATGGGAGCCACAATAGCCGGCCGTATCCCGTAGGGTTACGCAACGAGCCTCTGCTCCGAATTCCCGGAGGACATGCCTTTCAATGCGCGTGATCGACGATCTCACACGTTCGCAACGCCAGGTCATGGGCACCCGGGTTTTTGAAACGATCGCGTATGTGACTGGAAGCCTGGCCTGCAACGGTCGGTGCGCGTCAACGGGAATGGATGAATCGCGCCTGGTGAAGGGGATCGGATTCGAGCCTGCAAGGATGGCGCTCTTCGGGACCGCGAGAAGGCGCCCCGAACTCGAAGCCATGCCCAGGCAACCATGCAAGGAAGACCGGGTCGTCGTCGCCGGGTTGGATCGCACCCTCAGCCCGACACGGACGCAGGATGGACGGGAAGCTGCCCAGGTCCCCGGTGTTGAGATCGGACGACCTTCGAAGCTTCGAGACGATCAGGAATAGCGCGCCCGGGAACCGGTCCAAAACAGCCAGTCAATCGTCAATCGCTGCTGTCTGAAGGACATTCAACGTCCACGCCGCGACAATCTTTGGGTGCATCAACTTGTTTCGGTCCTCATGAAAGGGATTAACGTCGATAACTTGACAGTGCACCACGCTGCCGGTTTTTTTGATCAGACTCCCAAATTTTTTCCCTACTCCTGTCGGCCCTGCCATCGTCACGAGAGAGAGAGAGAGAGTGCCTTCGAGCCGATATGGCCCTCCACTTCCCTGCGTGTTTTCCGAAAGGGATTCACATGTCGGCCGGTGCTATACGGAGCACATGGATGACCTTGGCTCAAGGTCGAGACAATCGAAATCCAATGAGAGGCATGGAGTAGAAACCGATGCTCTCAATACTTGTGGCCACCGCCTTCGCGGCGAGCTGGTGCCCGGACAAAATGACTTTCGCGGAGTTCTCCTTTACCCTGGAGAACGGCAAGACAGTGTCGATCTGCGAGAACGCCGATTCGTCGGACCTGACGTACTTCTACGGTGTCCTCGGAAAGTCCCCGGAGCTGGAATACCGTGGTCCACTACGTGGAACGATCGAAGGGATCAGCGGGTACGATCACGACCTCGCCGGGCTCGGTAGGTTCGGGTTCAGTGGGCCATGGGTGGATGTGGATGTATCTCGGAAGGCGGTAGCGGCGGCGGCGGCGGCACGGGATACCAGGGGCTTTTTCCTGGTCATGAGCGTAGGCTGCTGCGGCGGTGAGGAGACAGCATTGCTGTTCAGAAGCGGAGGATGGGAATACGCTGTGCGCATAGGCTACAGCCGCAACGTCAACCCCGACGTCGCATCTGAAATCGGCGACTATTCCGAATGGAAGCTGATCACCCTGATCTCGCCGGACGGGCAGAACCATACCATCCGCTAGCCGAGGTGGCCGAAAAGGACCGAGGCTGCACATACGGACATCTTGATGAACACACGGTGAACAAATCGCGGGATCCATGACGTTTACGGGGCAGGATCTCCCCGGATTGCTCTCGTACCTGGAGCGGCTTTGTCATGGTCTTCAGCCTGACCTTCAGTCTTGTACACGGTTCCGCACGCCTCATGGGATCTTTTTCCAGATGGACCTCCAGTCCCAGGCATTCCCTTTTGGCAAACTTGCTCCAGTTTACCTGCCAAGGAAGGGTTCGTGTCTTGATCGCGTTTCAGGTGTTGTGCCGGCGGGGGGCACCCGATGGCCTTCAATCGAGCTTACCGGCTGCAGGCTGGACTGCCAACTCAAGGGCGTCAAGGAAAGCACGCCCGATCAGATCCATTTTACGCACCAACTCGATTCGCGGCACAGCCTGGTTCATTTCGTCTGCCGACAACACTTCTCCCAAGAGGCCGCAATCGTCCGCGAGCGTAATGACGCGACATCTCTCGGGTCCGGAATTGCCGAGTTCAGCAAAACCGCCTTTATCCGTCCGGTCAGCTCACGTTCCGTTTCCTTGCGGACGAGCATGTAGCGCTGCGTCCCGAAAATCCTCAGGTAGCGATCATCGTGCACCACCAGGATGCCGTTGTCGAACAACCGCAGCAATGCAGTTTCCCTGATATCATCGGCATGGCGGGTGGCATGTTCAACCCAGAAAAGGGCATCATGGGACTCGCTGGACCCGGCGATCTCGGCAAGCATCGGATCGAGCAAAGCGTCCCCGACCGGTGCCGAGCCGATGAGGAAAAGCCGGTCGACATCAGTATCGATGCGGTTCTCCAGTGCGAGGTCCATCAAAACCGCCCCGCCAAGAGCGTACCGGATCAACCATTTTCGGGTCGATTCCGGTAGGGGGCGAAATGACACTCTAAGCATTTTCTCTTCGTCTCTCGTCGCATTCACAGGCAATTGTCCGCGCATTTGATGCTGAGCGCTGCGAGAATGCACATCTATCCGGCTTGTTTGTGCCGTTTCACGACATCGAGGACAGTATTCTTGCTGATTCCGAGGTCACGGGCGATCCAACGGTAACTTCGTCGCTCGCTGACGGCCTGAAGGACATTGGGCGCGAGCCTGTCTGATTTTGGCCGCTGTCCTGGTTGGCGGCCGAGCTTCTTTCCCCGCGCCTTTGCCGCAGCCAGCCCCGATTTCACTCGCTCACTGATCAAGTCGCGTTCGAATTGAGCGATCCCCGCCAACATTGTGGCCATCATCCGGCCATGTGGCGTATCGAGTTCGAAGGTCATGCCGTTCATTGCGACGACCGAGACTTTCCATCCTGCCAGTCGGTGCAGCGTGGCGAGCAGATCCTGTGTCGATCGCCCCCATCGGGAGAACTCGGAGACAAGGACGGCATCGATTTGCCGCGTCTGTGCGAGATCCATTACCTTTTTGCGTGCGACAAGTTTGGCGGATGCCCCTGGCGCGGTTTCCCTGAATATCCCCGCCACGTCATGGCCGCCTCGCTCGGCGAAGGACGTCAACTCCGAAACCTGGCGTTCGCAGGACTGGTCCGCGGTGGAACCCCGGTGTAGATGGCCGCCCGCTGTCCCAATTGAACCTCCCCCGATTTCGGCCTTGCAAGTCATTGATTTATATGACCCGGGATCTGTACCAAACAGACTATCCTCCAACAGGGACGATGAAGAACACTCTTCGCCTTGGTCGGGTGTCAACGCTCAGGCACATTTCACCATTCGGATGGGCACATATTGATCACAGGGGAAAACAGATGGCCCAGAACAGCGGCCAAAAAACACTAAACGTGTTAATTCGCCCCGTACCGGAATCGACCCCGGTGGCGCCGGATTCCGGCAATACGGAAAACCGTTCAGTTTGGTTGCTTCCCTGACATCGGTATACTTTCATGAGCACGGAGGGTGTCGACCCATGAAACTCGCTCACATCAGCCTGGTTGCGCGCGATGCGGACCGGCTTGCCGCCTTTTACAGGGATGTCTTCGGTTGTGAGAATCATCGGGTGCCTGTCGTCTTGTTGAACGCGAGGGTATCGCGTGGCAATGGATTGCCGAATTCCGAGATTTATTCGATCTGGCTAAAGTTTCCCAATCTTGAGCAGCCATTCCTTGAAATACATCAATACAAAGTCACCCATGACAGACCACAGCCAAGGGTAAATGAACCCGGGTTTGCCCATCTCTCATTCGAGACGGATGACATAAATGCCGCGCTGGCGGCTACCATAGATGCCGGTGGCGCACCGCTCGGTGAGGTCACGGATTTCGGGTCTGATGACAGCCCCTTCCTGATTGTCTACTTGCGCGACCCGGAGGGAAACATTCTCGAGCTTGAACAGCCCAAAAAACCGAAACTATAATGTGCTCGGAAAATTGCATTCACCCAAGTTGATATTGCACTATTGAAATCGCGTGCGCATGGCGGCGGATGCGTGTGGCATTGAATTAGACCGCCTCAAAACAGCTGTTTGCTTGGCGGGTCACAGAACAACTGGCCCTGCCCGTTTCCGATCCTCTCGGTATTCGAAGACACCCTCTCTCGTCGCGCTGAGCACCTATCGCGCGTGCAAACATTCGCGCGCGCGGCCGTCAACGCCGCCATAACAGGATCGCCCTCGATGGGATGGATAGATCTCAAATCTCTGCGGCTTGACCTGCAGCACATGTCAAACTAGGCACCGGCACATGGCGAAAGCCGCCGGCAAACTGCGACTCCCCACACCTACGGCAGGGCGCGCCTCTCCCCGACTCTACCGGAATCGACCCCAACATGAAAAATTGTTTGGTCTTGCGTTTCCCTTTTCGGAACCCATAGAACACCACGGTGAGTCGTGTACAGAATGGCTACCAGTCGATCCCTGTCCGGGAAACGGTTGATTGTGAGATAGGCATGAAACGAGGAACAGGCGATGTGCTCGTCTACTCCAGGGTTTCGACACCGGATCACGACATCTCCTGGCGGGTCGGGCGTCTCAGGCAGGAAGGTGCCGTCCGCGTGTTCGAGGATGTCGTCTGCGGAATGACCTTCGTCCGGCCAGGTCTCGCTGCACTGCTCGACTTTGCCCGCCCCAGCGCACCCTCGCCGTAAAACGGCTTGATCGTATCGGGCGTTCGCTCAGGGAACTTCTTAAGATTGGCGACACGCCGAAAGAGATCAATCTGATCAGCCTCGAAGAAGATCTCGACACCACTTCGTCGGCCGGCGAACTGGTGTATCATGTGTTTGCGCAGAAGCACCCGGCCACATCGATTTTTGTCTAATCCGACATTCGACAATCGAATTGCATGAAGATCACGTAGCGCTTAACTGATGATGCGGGTTGTCATCTGGTTTCCGAGTACTTTCCTGGAAAATTCGCGCTCTCGGCGACAGTTTAGCGCAGGAAAGAGTATCAACAAGTGAAAAGTTAACTTTTCAAGACAGCAATATCGAGGTGACCTTGGAATTTGAAATCGTTGGATTCAGGCAATTCTCGAGGTCGGGTTTTCCCGAAGCCACCGACATGTGCTTGCTCATACAAGAGAACTGGGACGATTACGGGTTCAAAACACTCTTTAAGCTCGTCTATTTCAACAGCGAGGGTCAAATACACAAGCTGGGTGACGTCAAGATTATGAACCTGTCCATGACCGGTGGTTACACCAAGTTTCCGGAAGGAATCAAACTCCGAAGAGACCATGCGTCTCTGGGTCAGGATCAGGACTACTACGAGAACCTATTTGCGCTAGATGATACGGTGCGCCTCGAAATCCTGGGTGTCCTGAGAGATGTCGTCTGGTCGGAGCAGATTCTTTCGGAAGTCGAGAAGAAGAAGGCATTCAAGAAATCTCTGTGCAGGTCGGTTCGGCAACGTGACTTGAGGCTGTTCTCGTCAATCTTGCGTGATCAGGCAAAGCTGACCAAGTTCGAATTCGACTACGAATTTCCCGGAGAATGCAACACGGTGCTTCGAGTTCAAGTCATGCCGCACTCCATTCCCCCAACCAATATCCATGTCGTAATAGGGAGAAACGGCGTCGGGAAGTCAAGAATGCTGAACTCGATGAGCCGGTTGCTTGTCACCGGGCCTGACAGACGCCGGGGCAAATTAACCTTCTACTCCGAAGGGGAAGAGAGTACCGCCATAGACGGGTTTTCCAGCATAGTTACTGTTGCCTTCAGCGCATTTGATGAATTTGACACCTTGAACCAGAAGGATGGAACGAGGTCCGGAATTAAACACAGTTACATTGGATTGAAGAAGACCGCCGGGTCAACGGGGCAAAAACCGAGTGTTCAAAACAAGTCATCCAACGATTTGAAGCATGAATTCGTCGCTAGCGTCGGAAACTGCCTGAGCAGCGTAAAGGCCTCAAGATGGGTTCGGGCGATGCGGATCCTTGAGTCTGATCCAATGTTCTCGGCCTGGAAGATATCGGAACTCGATCAGCTGCCACCGAATGAAGTCGAGCATAATGCAGAAATGGTGTTTAGCGATGCGAGCTCGGGCCACAAGATTGTTCTCTTGTCTGTCACCCGGCTTGTCGAATTGGTAGGTGAGCGGACTCTGGTCCTTGTGGATGAGCCGGAATCGCACCTCCATCCTCCCCTGGCGGCTTCATTTGTCAGAACCTTGTCGGATCTTCTCACCAGCCGCAATGGAGTGGCGTTGTTGGCGACACATTCGCCAGTCATCCTGCAGGAAGTGCCGAAAGAGTGTGTTTCTCTGTTTTTCCGTTTTGGAGATACCGTCAAAATAGAAAGGCCCGAGTTCGAAACATTCGCAGGAAATCTCGGCCGAATAACGCGGAACGTGTTCGGAGTCGAAGTGGGCGACAGCGGCTTCCACAATTTGATCGCCGAGTTCGCTAAGGAATCCCTCTCGTTTGATGAATTGGACAGCAGGTTCGGAGGTCAGCTCGGAGCGGAAGGCCGGGCATTGGCACGTTCGATCCTGCGGAGTCCCGAGAGTGATTAGTATTGACTGTCCGGACGTCGACTTCAGAGCATTCTATCAGCGGACAGTTTCGCGAACGACGGACAACGCTCTCCGAAAACGCCTCTCCGACGAAACTGACCGTGTCGTCATGCGCTCCGATTCCTATGTTGAACTTGCTGGAACTGCGAGCCTGCATGAGTTCCACGAGGACGCGCCTCTCCACGCAGAACCGGACGAACTGGAGAGAGTATACGACCGCGTCCTCGTCAATGGAGGAGAACGTTCAACTTACGATCGCGTAAGAGCCAGCGCTAGGCTTCAAATTTGTCCTATGTGCGCGGCGCGGTTCGTAAAGACCGTAGATCACCTCCTTCCGAAATCCGTCTTCCCTGAACTGGCCGCCTTTGAAAGGAACCTTGTCCCTTGCTGCTCGGACTGCAACAAGACCAAGGATGACAGCCATCCGAACGATGCGGAGAGTCAGTTCTTCCATCCGTATTTCGACAATTGGGAGAAATGGGAATTCCTGCTCGCCGATGTCAGCATCAACGGAGCCGTCAATGTCAATTTCCGTGTCTTCCAGGCAAATGGGATGCCGGAGCTGGAGTTTGGCAGGGCAAGGTTTCACTTTGATGCTCTGGAACTGGGAACGCTCTATTCCGGTCTCAGTGCCGTTGAACTTGTTGATCAGAAGGGGGCTTTTTCAGATCACTTCGCTGACGGCGTGAAGTCGTTACGGGATGAATTGACGTTCCTCGCAAACAGCGCTGCCCAAAGGCACCTCAACAATTGGCGAGCTGCCCTGTACAGAGGGTTGGCTGCCTGTGATGAGTTCGTTGAGGGTGGGTTCAAACTGATTCCCGAGTAGCGGGTCGATTCCGGGGAGTAGCGTCGGGGAGAGGCGCGCCCTGCGGTAGGTGTGGGGAGTAGCAGTTTGCCGGCGGCTTTCGCTCTGTGCCGGTGCCTCAGTCCTCACCATGGCCACGTTTCCTCGTCCCCGCTCATCAAACCGGGCGTGCGGATTTCCCGCACCCTATGTTTCTAACAACATAGGATGCGGTATGTGGCGATCTCAACTATGTGGCGAAGTCTGTCGAAATCCCTGAACGGAAGGGAATTGTCGATCAGGATCGCCACATAGTCAGGGCTCTTACAACGCCGCGAGAAAGGCCATGAGTTCGCGGTCGGCATGCCAGTTCGGCGTGTCGATTTGTTCCGGGTTCTTTTCGTCTCTGGCACATGTCTGCAAGGCCTTCGCCTTCATTTCGAGATCCACTTCTGCATAGCGGTTGGTTGTGGACAGGGATACGTGACCCAGCCACGCCCGGATCGTGTTGATGTCAGCGCCGGCGCGAAGAAGATGGACGGCTGTGGCATGCCGCACCGTATGAGGGCTGACCCGTTTGTCGCACAGAGAGGGCATGGTTTCGGCGGCCTTCTTCGCGGTTCGGACGACGAGTCCATGAACGCCGTAGCGGGTAATCGGACGCCCGTGGACATTCAGGAAGACGGGCACGTCACGCGGGCCGTCGATTCGGGGTCCGAGCAATTCGCGAAGCCTGTCAGCGGTGTGGCGCCAAAGGGGGCAGGTCCGGGTCTTGCGCCCTTTTCCATCGAGTCAGCCCAAACGGACCGAAGCTGCACAAATGATCAGCACGGAGAACAGAATGTCATTAGCTTTTTAATTCTTTCGACTACAAGGCCCTGCAAATGCAGAGTCTTTGCCACTTTGGGCGTCATTTTGAGTACATCCATGATGACAGATTGCATGAACATCACATCATCGCTTTCCAATGTTCATTTAGGGTCGTTTCCGCCTTAATGCACACCAAACGCCGGAAGCATATCCAAAATGAACAGATCTACCGCCCGCATCAGCTATGCCAGGGTCTCGACACCGGAACAGAACCCCGAAGCCCAGATCGCGCGCTTGAGGCCGCAGGATGTACCATGATCCGGACCGAAACCGGCAGCGGCTCCAGTCTCGAGAGCCGTCCCGAACTTGGGACCATCCTCGATTTCATCCATCCGGACGAGACACTGGTGGTCACGCGCATCGACCGCCTGGCACGTTCCATGAAGGATCTTCAGGTCATTGTCGCGAAGCTCAGGAAGAGAGGTGCCAATATCGCCGCAACCGATCAGCCCGTGGACACCTCGACCGCTACCGGCAAGGCGTTTTTCGACATGCTTGGCATCTTTGCCGAGTTCGAGACCAACCTGCGCCGCGAGCGGCAGGCCGGGGGAATTGCCATGGCCAAGCAAATGGACACTTATCGCGGACGCCCGCCGAAGATCGATATGGATGCAATCAGGGATCGTATTGCAGAAGGCCAGTCACCGACCAGAATCGCTCGCGAGATGGGGGTCTCACGCGGAACCGTGTATAAGGCCAAAGGCAAGGCTGTTGGAGAGCATGACAATGCCGGTGTCGGTCAAAGCGCGTGAGCAACCCGGGAGATCTCGCCCCGTAAACGTCACAAAACCCGCAGTATGTTCTCCGTGTGTTCTTCAAGATGTCCATATATATTCGGTCCGTTTAGGCCCAAATGCGCTTGTTTCTCGGAGATTGTATAACAAACGTTTGTTCGCTATCGTTGCTGCACTGGTGCGGACCTGTCTGATCGGGACCGAACCCGGCCAAACCGGCGGGGAAGGAGTCAGGAGACGCTTTCCCCGCAAAAAACCGGAACCGCATTCCGCGCCGAGATGGGCATGCAACGGGGGGAGCATGACATGCAACATGGCAGCAGCACCGGAGCGGAGGCCTTCGTGTCTTGCAAGGCTGGCAAGGACGGGCCGCTGGACGACGAGCCTGGTGCTCTCGCAAAGCATCGACAAAGGGGTAGGGGGCGTGACTCCCTGTAGGGACGAGGCCAAGGTGACTGCTCACGTTAGAGGGGTCGCTCGCGCCTTCACCAACATGATCGAGATCCTCTACGTTTCCGTGCACCACGCGTGTCGCAACGCCACGCGCTGGCGCAATGCCCTGATGGCCCTGCGATAGTGGTTGCCGGAATGCTGGAAGCGCTGAAGGGCTTTTGGCGCCTCGAGGCATACAAGCTGTCGCCGTTCCTGAAGGTTGCACCGGTGAACCATCGCGACGGATCGAAAATAGACCACGCCGTCGACCGTCAGGCGAGGGCGGCCCAATGTTTCAAACCGTGGCGCCTCCCAGGCAAAATTCAACATCGGTCGGGACATCCCTCGGAAACTCAAAGGAGGGCCTAACCGTGAAACCGATTGCCAATACCTTGAGAACCTACTGGACCAAGATACGCGACAGATTTTTGAAATGGCCGTATAAGTCGTATGCCATTTGCGTTTTTGTCTTTGCCATCCTGGCCACTCACACCTCCGCGCAAGGTGATGATTTCTTGCCGCTCGAAAGAGCCGATGAAGCGGTATGGAAGATTCACAATGTTCGCCTCGGGACAGAAGGAGAGAATCATAGCTATGGGACATCCTTTGCAATAGGGCCCAACCTTTTCGTGACGAACGGTCACGTCTTGACAGGCTACCTGCGTGAAGCTTCGCTGACGAAACTTGTCCTCTCGCGCCCGGGGTGTCCTGTTCAACTCAAGATCGACCGTGTGCTTGCCCTGTCAAAGATTTATGATCTCGCTCTCTTTGAAACGACAGGGTCTCTCACTGGCTATCTGGATGTAGCTGACAATGCTTCCCATTTGAGCCAACTGACTGGTCTCTCCCTCATTGGATATCTAGGTGGCACCCTGCAAACGGCAGAACAAACAGGTAGAGTCGTCCATCAGGACACCTGGAGCTACGGTATTCCCTTTGATCTACGTGATCTACGTGATCTCAGAGGCGCCAGCGGAGGTCCTGTCGTGGACGCCCACGGGAAAGTCGTCGGGGTCCAGAGTGGTGGGACACTTAACTTCGGTCATGTGGTGAAGCCGAATCACATCAAGAGCCTCGCCTTGGCTCTTACTCGGAGCGGACAGGGAACCTTCTTCGTGGATTGTACTCGATTCAGCCGAATTGATGACTGCGGCGATGAAGCCTTTAGGGCCACGTATTTTTCGGCTCTGGAAGATAACAACGTCGACGCTCATTTCCGTTTGTGGCTTAGCTATACTGGTGGACCTTCCAAAAGAAGAGCTTGGCTTGAAAGCGCTGCCGATGGTGGCTTGGTTAAGGCCCAATACAGTCTGGCCTATGATTTATACCGTGAATACAAAGAGGGTGTTAGTCAGGGAGACAGGAAACATGTCCATCATTTATGGGAAAGAGCTTATGACTTGATGGAACAGGCTGCACTAAAAGGCTATGCTCCGGCCCAGTTCGAATTTGGTCGCATATTGTGGAAAACAAAAACAACAGAAAATCGAAGCAAAGCCAAGGACTGGCTTGGAAAAGCTTCAGAACTCGGGCACTCTGCCGCAAAGAGAACCTTGAGCCGAATGTAAACCAGCAGCCTCACATAATTGAATTGATGGATACGATGGCTTCACCTTGATGCGGGCGTCCTCTGTCCGGAACCGCCAGTTGACGGAATTCGTGCCCGCGTTGCGGTGTTCCTGCCAAGCGGCGACTTCGCTGACCACGGTTTCCCGATCCGGGAACCGGCGGTCCAGGCACTGGCGAGACAACACATTGATCTCGATTGCCGCCAAATGCCGAAATCGGCATCCCTGTCGCGTCGCCCGGAAACAGCCGTAAGCCAGAAGGAACCGATCCGGTTCACCGGACCGCGCAAGCCTTTTTGGCCTCATCAATGACGAAGCCGGGGAAACGAGACATTTCTTGCGCTCCGTTCTGTCGGAAACCGGGGGATATTCAATGCGCGCCTGTTCGGCCGCACCCGGAATGCGCATACGGGGCGTCTCGTGCCGCAAAAGGTACAGAAGTTTGGAAAACGAACGTTTCAGGAACTGGTCGGGGCCCGGCCGATGAAAACGTGAAATGCACAGATATTCCGTTCCTCTTTTGTTTTCCTATGCAATTGTTCCGGGGGAAACAGGGTCATAACCTTTTCGGAACATTTTCGGAGATCAGTACATGCTTGTCGGTTACGCCCGGGTTTCGACCCTCGACCAGAATCCGTACCTGCAGATCGATGCCCTGCGTGAGGCAGGGTGCGGGAAGATCTTTGTCGAGAAAGCGTCAGGGGCGCGGCAGAACCGGCCGCAACTCAAGGCCGCATTCGCGTATCTTCGTGGTGGCGATACGCCCGTCGTCTGGAAGATTTCACGGCTTGCACGCTTGCTCAAACAGGTCATCCAGACCGTGCAGGACATGCAGGCCAGGAACATCGAGTTCTGGGTGCTCATCCAGAAAAACGATACCAGCACACCGGAAGGGCGCTTGTTCTTTCACATGACCGCGGCTTTCGACCAGTTCCAGCGCGAATTGATTGTCGAGAACACCGGAACAAGTCTCGCGGCCGCAATCAGCAGCGGTTGGTAGGGCGCCAGGCCGCGCTCAATGGATGAAGAGAGAGCCCGCCCCGCCGAGGCAAAGCTTCGGGACAAGATGAACTATCCGTTCGTCAATGACGTCATCAAGCAGCCCGGGATCGGAAGAACCGCGCTCTATCGCGACTTCCCACCAGAGAAAATCCGGGAACTCAGGCCACCGTGCGCCTGAAATGAGACCAATTCGTCAAATTCACGCGAATCCCGGATATAGGCGAAAATTCGGGGAGTTTTCGATGCTCTCAGCCGCAATCAGCGGCGTTTGCCCTGGCAATCGCCCGTCAACGGCACCTGAGAGCTCCGGTTGATGACTTCGGAATCAGCAAGAATACAATCCTCCGCCAAAAACGATCCCTTGACGGGCGTCCGCGTCCCGGTTTGGCCGTTAACCCGGCCAACCGTTCCCGAAGGGTTGCGTCCAAGGAGGGGGCGGTCGGCCAGAGACCGGCCAGAGGTCGGCGATCCGGCCGACCGGGACCTCCCGTGGCAGATCGAGCCCCTGCTTCGCCTTGATCCCGTTCCGGGGTCCGGACGCCTGCCCGGAAGGCATCAGGATCGGCTGCGTGAGCGTCTTCTTCGGTCCGTTCATCACTGGCGCGTCACCACCGTGCGGCGATGCGGAACCCGGCGGCTTCAAGGGCTCGTTCAAGCCAGCTTTGCGCCCGCCCGGCAAAATGCACAAGGACACCGTTCCGGTGCCGCTTCCATGATGCACGTCACGCCTCCTTTTGCACATCCATCGTGGTACGGTATGCCGGTCCCGTCCCGGGCCGGAAAAGCACCATCTGTTTCCTCCCGCTTGCCTGACCGGGGACGGCCCCGATCGGACAGGTTCGCGCCCGTGCAGCGACGATAACAAACAACCGTTTGTTTTACAATTCAAGAGTGGATTCCAACCGGGCACGGCAAATGCTACCGGAGTTCTGGTTGCTGGATTGAACAGCCGCAGCGAAGTATCGGAGCCCGGTCATGGGGAAGAACAGGCTCACCAAAGAACAGCAGAAGCTCGTCTACGCCACCCTGAATTGCTTGGCGGAACACGGGTACCACGGCACAACGATACGAAGGATCACCGCCAGCATCGGCACCAATGTCTCCATGGTGCAGTACCATTTCGGCGGCAAGGCCAACCTGATGCGGTCATCCTATCGGCACTTCCGGCAAATCACGCGGGAAAACTATGGGTCCTTGGCCGCGACCACCGATCCCGATCCCGTCAGGCAACTGGAAACCCGTGCACGGGCGATCTTCAACAGCCGCGCCCTGATGGGCCGCAAGATGACCAGGTTATGGATCAGCTTTCTGGACCTGGTGAGCGCGGATCCCGAGACGTCGGCGATGAGGACCGAGATCTACGAGTATTACGTCCGGGAGTTGGCCGACTGCATAAGCAGGATTCCCGCCGGCCGGGGCGGAAAACCATCTTCCACCGAGGCCCATCGGCTCGCCGTGGGCATCTATTCCGTCATTGACGGGCTCTGGCTGGAGCACGCACTGAACCCATCGGGGATGTCGCCGGATGAATCAATGGAGATCGCGATGGATCTCATCGGGGCGAGAATCGATGTTTCCACCTCTTCCGGCCATTCCCATTCGGCCCCGGCGGAAACCTGATTGGACGCACCGGGCGTTCTTCCTCTTGGCACTCCGATGTGGCCAGCGAACGCACTGTCGCCAACTGTCCAGAGCAGTCAGCTCGATCAAGCGTCCCCACCTTCCTCTTCTCCTTGAGCGGAACCCGAACACCGGAGCGAAATGCCCGGCAGAAAAGATTCTTTTGGAAAAGGAATGGCGACAGGTGGGTCAGTTTGTACTGGACATGACAATTGACCGCGTTGTGGCGGCGGAATGCCGGTGATGAGCGTGTTGAACAAAGCACCCGTCGGGAAGACATGATATCCGGTGATGATCGACCGCATGTGTTCGAAGAGGCGGTTCCGCGTTCCGAGTATCTTGCGGGCCTGCTGCCAAGAGGTCTCGGCGGACCGGAAATCTCGGCCGGCACGGTGTTTCTCCTGCAGACGAAGCGTTTTGCTGGTCAGGCATTACATTTCCGGAGAGAGAAACTTGCGTCAGGTGTTTGCCCGTCCGAATCTGAAATCCGGACCGCTGCTCTTCGGCATTCGGGTTCGGGCGAGGGAACTTGTCGCCCGACGATTCAAGTCCATTGACCTCCGGGCAAACCCAGGAGTGCGGCCGTAGTGGGGGAGGCACACTGGCGTTGGTGAGTTGGCGCTGCAGTTGCAGCAGAAAAAGTGAACCGCTTGGCGGTTCAGCCAGTTTTCTGGCACCTCGCCCCCAGGACCGGGAACTGCTGAAAGGATTGCAAGCCTGTATGATCGGAATGAACGGATGAGATAAGGAGATCAGGAAATAATGCTCGCGGTATCAATCCGTGGCCGCCTAAACTCCAGCAGAAAGCCAACGGGAGCTTCCGTTACGAAACGCAACGCGCTTCCCGAAAAATCCTGAAGATGATACTCAAGTCAAAGATTGATAAACAAACGTTTGTCGATTAATTTGCAATGCATGAGCGCGATGCATAGACGACGACGCTTCGAACGTGCTTTAGGCCGTCTAAAAAGCCACGGAACCCGAACATATTCCATCAAATGGCCCCCTTCGTAAGTTTCCACGACGCAGGGCCGACCGACGTTCCGTCACATGGCGGAATGTCAATTCGGGAAGAGGCGGTGACCTGTTCGAGAATGGCGAACTACAATCTCACTTTCTTCGATTTGATTTTGCTCTACGTCCGAAACTCGTTCCGGATCTTCATGAACTGCGCGATTGCCTCCCGATTTGCACTTGTTGCAAGCCTTTCGTTTCTTGCCATTTCCACCAGTTCCGCAGCCGCACTTGATTACCATCTGCCCCACGACCCCATCAGCCCGAAGTCTCAAGAGGAGTGCCGCGAGCTTTACGCTCGCCACCAGCAGATCTGGGACCAATTGAGGCTTGAAGCCAAGGCAGAAGGCGACAAGGCGTGGTCGATTGCCAGACAACCGAACCGGGGATCCATTGAGCGCGCCAATCCGCACTACCGTCGTGCAGAACAGTTCCGTAACCAGGCGATTGACGTTATGCGACAAGGGTCTCAGGCCAGAAACCGATGCATGACGCAGGTGAGGAACCACCTTCGCCAGGAGCAACGCCGCCAGCAGGACGAGCGGACCCGCATTCCCATCGCGATTTCGGGAGACAAATCGGACAGCACGTTCGCGAACACGGCCGAAGTCCTTGACGGTCTCCCGGGGTATGCGGGCTACCAGGCCTTGCGCGGAGTTGGGCTTGCCGGTCTGCAGGGATTCAAGCGCGCAGGCCGTCGCTATGCCGTCGGCGGCGTGGTGTACAGACTACCGACGAACAGCCACGCCATGAGCGTTGCCGAAACGCTTTTTCGCATCACCGAGGTTGGCTCCGTCATGCTCAGATCGCCGCTCTCGGACAACCCCGAATTTCTGACAACAGGTGCCGCGTTCGGGCTTGAAGCCATCGACCGCTTTGCCCGCTGGAACCAGCTGCAGCAAGTCCTTTTCCGCGCTTCGGTCGGTCTTCTGCTCAATATTCAGTCCGCCGCCTCCGCTGATCTCGATACGGCGTCTGCGGCGTTTGATCGGGACTTCAATCTCCGGAACCTGGAGCGTCGGATGTCGACATCTTCCGGGATCGAGACAGCCCGTTACCAGGCTGCGTTCAAGGGTGTGCCGGCGGCGCCTGATGACAATCTGGTCGCCGAACTCGGTCGCTGGGTCGAAGAGGTCGACGACATGCGGAATATCAGGGCAGAGCCCTCCACCCGACGACTTGCCGAAGAGGAAAGGCGAAAGCGTAAGGCGGCTGCGGAACGGCGTCGGGAACAAGAGCGAATGGCCGAACAGCGGCGGCGCGCGGAGGCTGAACGGCGGTGGCGCGAGGAAGAGGAGGAATGGCGCCGGGAACAAGAATGGATGGCAGAGCAGCGGCGGCGGCGGCCAAATGCACAGTATACGATCCAAGACGCTCTCAATGACATCATCAACCGAGGCAACTTGGAAATTCACCGCCGCTTAGAGCAGCAGAGAACACAGGGTGGTTACAGACCCGAATGCAGAGCCCCGGATGTAGCATGTGGAGATCCCGACGACGCAGATTGCCAACAGTGGATGCTCCTCCCCCCCTGCGAATAGAGCGCAGAGGGCTCCTCGGTCGGACGGTGTCGGGCGGCTGATTTGGCCGCGGCGCAGGGAAACCGGGTAAATGGCGGCATTGGCATGCAAGAATCGGTGCCTGGCACATGGAACGGTTATTGTGCCGCCGAGGCATGTTCGACTCAATAATGGAGGCCAAGCGATGAACAGGACGATTGGCAGAATCCTACTTGCTGCCATTTTGATCTCGGCTGCACCCGCCGGGCAAGCGCAAGGACAGGGCGGCGGCGAGGAACTCGGTTTCCTGATCGAGACGCTGGCGACATCCGGTTTCACCGAGGCGATGGTGCCACGCTACGATGAGATGGTGTGGGCCGATGCACTGACAATCGTCGCTACGCGCGACCGTGACGACCTTGTAACAGCGATTGTTGGCGCCGGGATTGACCCGGACCTCCTGAATTCCGACGGTTCGACCGCGCTTCAGAACGCGATCCTCGCCGAGGCGGCAAACGCGGTGGCAACCCTGGTCGAACTCGGCGCTGACGTAACCTCCAACCGGGACGGGCTCACGGCAACCGCCTTGGCCGAGGCCGCGGGAAATGCCGCGATCGTGCGCCTTCTCAAGACCTCCGGTGATTTCAGCGATGCCGCCCGCCTCGCCATCGCAGTCCAGACAGGCGATCTCGAACGGATTGAAGCGCTCCTTGCTATCGGCATCGACGTGAACGCCGTCGATGCCGACAACTACACGCCCATGCTCCACGCCGCCCTTGCCGGCCACATGGATGCCGTGTCCGTACTTGCCGAACGGGGAGGCCAGGTCGAGGCGGCAAACAGCGACGGCCTCACACCGCTCGGCGTCCTTGTCATGTCAGGCAACAAAGGAATCGTCGGTGACCTGTTGTCACGCGGCGCGAATGCAGATCACAAGATGAACGGCATCCCCATACTCTCGCTTGCCGTCGTGGCGGGTGATGATGCCATGGTGGAACTGCTGCTGGAACGGGGAGCCGAAAGCGCTCTCGAATCAGACGACGGAGCGACACCGGGCATGCTGGCGATGTCGCTCGGGCGGAGTGAACTTGCCCGTCGTTTGGGTGGCATCCCCGAGCCCCCGGCCGGCTTGGACTTCATTGCCGCGGTCAACGACGGCGATGTCGAAACGGTCCAACGGCTTTTGACGGAGGGTGAGGACCCCAACCAAAGAGCCGACAACGGGATGCCGGCCATTGTCATTGCTGCTGGCAACGGCGATTTCTCGATGGTTTGGAATTTGATCGAGGCTGGCGCCGATGTCATGTCGAGCGACCCAAACGGAAACACTGCGATTCATGCCGCTTTCGCCCAATCTGACGAGTATGCGCAGGCGCGGCAATCCATTGCCTACCATGTTCTCCGCCGAGCGTCTGAAACTGGCAAATTGAATACCGTGCTTGCCAAGACGAACAATGACGGGCGGAGCGCATTCGTGCGCTTGGCCGGCACAGAATCCGATCACCACGTAGCGTTACGTATTACCGCCCGACCGGCCGTGCGCGACGCCGCCGAACGTCCCGACCGCGATGGAATCTCTCCGATGCTGGCAGCCGTCCTCGGCGGGAACGCCGAACTCGTATCCCGTTTTGCCGAGATGGGCGTCTCCTTTGCGCTGCCATCGGGACAAGGTAGCGCCCAGGATCTTGCCCGTGCGTCGCAATCTTGGGCGGTCCTGGCCGCGATGCCGGACGACCGGATCATTCCGGAAGGTTTCCAGAAAGACGCAACACGGGCCAACAATATAAATATGCAACGCCTTCTGCGCGAATGGGGTTACTACACTGGCGCGATCGATGGAGACTTCGGTCCCGCTTCGCGTGCCGCGCTCACGAAATTACTTCTTGATCGCGACCGGGAATTGCGTGCGATGGCGCCGCATTCGAAGTCGATCACCCACCGAGATCTGGACGCACGTGAGCAAGGGGACACCGATTACTGGCTCAAAGCCCCTGGGCCCGGCTGCATTTGGAGAATCGTCGAGTGGAAAAGGAATAGCCCAACACCGAACTCCCGCTTCATCGGATGTGTGAAAGGCGATCCCGAATGGAATTCACACGGATTTGCCCTTGTCCGTCGAGGGACGAACGACCTGCTGACGTTCTTCGGCGCTGGCGGCTGGAACGGTGCCCACTCGTATGGAGATTGATCCGGGCCGAAACCGGCAGCAGGTCCAGTCTTGAAAGCCGACCCGAACTCGGGATCATCCTAGACTTCATCCTGCCGGACGAGACACTGATGGTCGCGCGCATCGATCGACTGGCATGTTCCCTGAAGGGTCTTCAGGTCATTGCCGCGAAGCTCCGGGAGAAGGGCGCCATAATCGCCGCTACCGGGAAGGTGTTCTTCGACATGCTCGGCGCCTCTGCAGAGTGCGAGACCAACCCGCGCCGCAAGCGTCAAACTGAAGGATTTATCGCGGCACGGGAGCGTACGGGATTTGCTGAAACGCACTCGGAACGGTGCCTGTCAAAAGAACTTGTTCTCCTCGGGCGTCATTTAGGAGTAGACATTTGACATCATGGACCGTCGAGTAACGCCACAGAACTCTCGGTACCTGTCTTTGGCAAATCTGATCGGCTCAATCGGTCAGGAGACATTCCATGAAGCGCTGCTCAACTACCTCGGTCAGGTTGTCGAGAATGACAGCGCATTGATCGTTGTCTTTGATGGCGACAAGACGCCTTCGGTTTGCTGTGATCAGTTGCTGCCCGCCCAGCGTAACTGCATCTACGAGACGTGGATGAATGGCGTATTCGAGCTTGGGCCGTACTACAATATACACCGCCTGGACAAGCAGGACGGGCTGTACATGCTGTCCGACATTGCCCCGGACAATTTCCAGGCCAGCGAGTATTTCAAGCTGTATTACCGCCTGATCAAGCAGTCAGACATGGCTGGCTACATGATCAAGGTAGGCGAGAACCTGCATGTCGTCGTCTTTCTGTCGCGGATAGCGGGAAACTCGCGATTTTCAAGCAAGACCCGTCGAATCCTGAAATCAATCGCGCCAGTTGTCATCAATGCCGTGGTCAAACATTGGGAAATCAAAAAAGAGCGTCCAGGGAGCAAAAAGGGCGGCAAAAGCCATGAATTGCTGAAGAGTTTCGGCAGTGCGATCTTGTCGGAGCGAGAGTATGAGATTGTCCATCTTTTCCTGCGGGGACATTCCACGAAAAATATCGGGTTCTCGCTGTCCATCACCGACCACACTGTTCGGGCACATCTCAAACACGCATACAGGAAACTGAAGGTCCGCAGCCAGGGTGAATTATTTTCGTTGCTACTCAGGCACTTGGATGTCTGAATATCCAGGTTTGGAGCCGGGCCACCTTCGGAGTTTGGTGAATTTCCGATCCCGGCAATACGTCCTTTTGCAACCCATGATTGGAGCAGGACTTGAAGAGGTCCCGGGATTTCAGACAATTTATCAGCGTTTCCAAAGCCTATGGGATTCAGGTTCATGCTGCGTACACCGAAACTTTCGGCAGAACACGGCGTAGGCCGGCGTCGTGTTCTGCCGATCTACGTCGTGACTCCAACGCCCCTTCACCTGCTGGCCCTCGATCAATGGGTGGATTTGTTCATGATAGTTTTGTGTGGTTGAACTTGGATCGGTGTTGGCCCCTGCCGCCTTCCCGTTTCGTTTATCCGAACTGTTCGTCCTCTCCGGCTTTTTTTCCATGGGTTGAGATAGGGAACCAGAGAGGAAAGGTGTCAAGCATCTCGAAAAGCTGCGTCACGACGTTCTCATCTCCGGCAATAGTAGCCTCACTGAATCTCAGCTCTTCGTCACCTGCTTCCCCGAGTGCCAGTTGACTCAGAAGTTCCCGCGAGAGAGTGACGGTTGCATCTGCTTCCGGGTCTGACGCGGGACGAGCATGGAACACGGAATTGGTTACCTCCGAAGAACACTCGTCTTCGGTGCCCGAAACCTTCCAGTTGATTGTGAACGATTGACCGTTGGCCTTCGGACCGTTGAGACGGATGCTCATCGAACCGATGAGTGATACCGCATCCATACCCTTCATGACATCGCGCATGTTTCGATGGTTCTTGCTGCCTTCCGGCAATCCGTGCCGCAACTCCTGTGCGGCCGAAAGGTAGGCATTACGCCAGGTGGCGTTCTCCGTTTGATAGCCCAATTGCGTATGCGCCTTGGCCAGAAGTTCCCGCGCTTCGCCATTGTCCGGTTCGGCCCAGACGACCTGGTCCAGTATGTGGACTACCCATCGGTAGGCGCCGTTGTCGAAATCCTCTTGCGCCCTCTTCATCACCGCTTCGGTGCCGCCCATGTACTCGATGATTTTGCCTGCCTGCTCTCGTGGCGGCAAGGGGTCGAGTGTGGCAGGGTTCCCGTCGTACCAACCAAGGTAATACGCGTAAATGCCCCGGACGTTGTGCCTGATCGAACCATAGTAGCCCCGTAGCGACCACAAGCGTTCCAAGACCGGGGGAAGTTCAAGTGCATTCGCGATTTCCGCAGGAACATACCCATGGCTAATCAGCCGGAGCGTCTGGTCATGGAGATACTTGATCGCGTCACGCTGTTGCTTCAGGTACGCTCGAACGTTTTCGCGCCCGAAAATGGGCCAGTTATGTCCGCCAACCAGAAAATCAACGTCTTCGATCTGCAACGAGCGGTCGATGGAGTCGGACCAGCTGGATGCATCACGGGGAAACGCGCCACGGATCGTATAGATGTTGGCAAGGCACATGTAGCAATTGTCGGCGACGTGCATCGTCTTGCGCTTCGGGAAGTAGACGTGCAAGCCGGTCGGCGCCTCACCCGGCGCATACATGCACTCGATCACTTCGCCATCGACTTCGAAGGTATTTCCGGATTTCCCCACCAGGTCCGTAGGCGTCACGAAGGTGACCGTGCCGCCTTCGATTGCCTGGCCCAACCCGTTGTCGATCAGCCCGGTTTCGCCGATCGGAAGGTTTTCCGCCGAACATGTAGTCACCGCGCGCCGGCATGCCCTCTGCGGCCAACCCCTGCTCCTTGATCACCCAGTCGACGAAATCGTCGGTCGCAATAATCCTGACCTTGCCGGACGCGACATCCTCTTCGCTGATCATCCCCTTGATGCCGCCAAAGTGATCAGAATGGGTATGGGAGTAAACGGCAGCAAGCACGGGCTTGTCGGCAACGTGCTCCTGCACCAGTTTCAAGGCATACCGGGCTGTCTCGACAGTGGTGAGTACGTCGACAACGATGAATCCGTTTTCAGTTTCGACGAAGGTTGCATTGGCCTGGGATTCGCCCCGAACCTGGTACACACCGTCAGTTACCCTGAAGAGCCCCCTGATATTGTTCAGTTGGGCGTGCCGCCAAAGGCTGGGGTGCGCTGTGTCTGGCGCCTCGTTGCATAGGCAGTTTTCAAATGAGTGATGGTGCCAGACAACATTGCCGTCATCGTCAAGGATCGCTTCGTCATCCGGGCGGACGATCAAGCCTCTTTCTGCGTCCTCGAAATCCTGCCTGTTTTCCCAGTCAAAGACGGGATCTGAAATCGCATTCCTGTGCGCGTTCTTCGTAAAACGCGATGCTTTATCCTTATTTCGCATTGAATGAGTTCTCCCCGGGTTCCGGCTGCCGGCTCGGCCTGGCCATCAGGATTGACTGGTTACGAAGAGAGGATCATTTGCGACGCTCTCTCCGCGATCATCATTGAGGGCGCGTTCGTATTTCCGCCGATCAGCGTCGGCATGATCGATGCATCGGCAACGCGTAGATTGGTGAAACCGCGCACCTTAAGCTCGTCGGGATCGACGACAGCCATGTCATCGGCACCCATCTTGCAGGTGCCGACCGGATGATAGACTGTCAGTGCCTCGGCCTTGAGGTAGGCCAGGATTTCGTCGTCGGTGTTGACATCGGGGCCGGGAAGAATCTCCGGACCGCGTATCTCGTCAAACGCCGGGGCAGCAAAGATGGAGCGCGCCACCTTGATGCCTTCGATTAGCGTCAGCTCATCCTGCGGATCGCTGAAAAATCGATGATCGATGGCAGCGTGACGGTGGTTTCCTGGTGGTGCAAGGGTGAGCTCTCCCACGCTCCTTGGCCGCAAGACGCAGGTGTGCACGGCATAACCATGGCCATATTCCACCAGGCGACCGCGATGGCTGCGGTACCCGGGTACGAAGTGAAACTGGATATCGGGAAGATCATCGGCATACCTGGTTTTTGCAAAGCCCCCTGCCTCGACATAGTTGGTGGTCAGCATCCCTTTTCTGCCGCCAAAGTACCGAACCGGGGAAGAGAGAATGGCAGGGAGATTCAGGACTGACAGGCCGAGGGTCTTCAAGCTCCTGGACCGGACGGTGATCATCCCGTCGATATGGTCCCGAAGATTCTTCCCGACGCCCGGCAAGTCCATGACCGGCGTCACCCCCGCGGACTTCAACTCCGAAGCGGGGCCAATGCCGGACGCGAGCAGGATACGCGGCGAACCGATTGCACCCGCGCTCAGAACCACTTCACCGCGGCAGGTCAGTATCCGACGCTCTCCGTAGACCTCCACATCGATGGCCGTCACCCGATCACCATCGAAAACCAGTTCAAGTACCTCGGTTTCCGTCATGACCGTCAAATTCGACCGTGAACGTATCGGTTTCACGAAGGCGGTGTAGGACGAAAAACGTTCACCCCTGTCCTGTGTCACATTGTAGATTCCCAGGCCGAACTGCGTCTCGGCATTGAAATCCGTGTTTTCCGGCAGACCTATGGATTTGCCCGCTTCGACCCACATTCTCGACAGGACGTTCGGATCACGGGGATTCTCCACCAGCAGTTCCCCATTGAAACCGTGATAGTCGGCGTTCTGTGAAATGCGGTTTTTTTCGAGTTTCTTGAATACGGGCAGGACATCCGCGTAGGACCAGCCCTTGCATCCGAGGCTGGCCCATTCGTCATAGTCCTCCGCGGCTCCACGGATATAGACCATCGAATTGATCGAACTGGATCCGCCAAGCACTTTGCCGCGATTGACGGGAATGTTCCGGTTGTTCAGATGGGGTTGCGCAACCCCCATGTATCCATAGTCGATATTTCGGGTTTCCATACAAAGATAGAATCCCGGCGGGAACGCGCACCGCGCAGGCTCCTGTCACTCCCGCCTCCTTCGATCAGGCAGACTTTTTTTGCCCTATTGGCGCTCAGGCGATTGGCGAGCACGCACCCGGCGGAACCGGCTCCGACAACGACATGGTCGAATTCTGATGCTTCCAGGCTCATGCCTTGTCCTCACGAGTAATCGAGATGGTGTGATCGTCAAAACCGATGGTGGCTACCCGGCAAAACTCAAAGGCTTCGTTCTCGCCGGAAATTACCTGACTGGTTCAACGAACTGGATTACCAAAATGAGTAAGGGCAAGCGGCACACTGCGAAAATGTGGCAGGGCAATGAACGCCAATGCGTGCGTCGACTTCCCGTTATTCACCCGCCGAATTGAGACTGATCGACGCGATCATCGAAGATCCCGCTCGCGACCTCCCCGCGATGATCGTTGCCCAGTGTCGGGATCTGCTGATTCAGGCTGCCGGGAAGCAGAGAGGGTAGAGACCCGGTCGACGGCTCTTGGTGCGCAAGCGGAGGGGAAGGGTACGGCGATGCGTCGGCAGACAGTGCCAGGTGTTGGCCGCTTGACGGCATTACCTATCGAGAGTTTTTCACCCGAAAAGGTGGGGTTCTCTTGTGGCTGCGCAAAGTCGTGTGGTGCTTGCGCTGTATGAGCACTACCAATGTCCAGGATGTGAACTCCGATGCCCCAGGACACCGGCGAAGGTTGGAGCGCATGACGATCACTTTGCCATGGTAAGCCCGTCCTTTGCGGCGGCCCGGATGAGCCTGCGCAAGCGTGCTACTCGATTTGGTAATTCAAAAATGTCTCTCTCCCGGTAACGCTCACACGGAACATCTCGGCTTTGTGCGTCGTGCCCGAAACCCACAACTCGATCTGATCACTATGGGAGAAGAGCTTCCCTTTCTTTTCGGTCAAGAGCTTTGCTTTTGCAATCACGTAAACGGGAAACTCGGTCGTTGACGAGCTCCCGGATTCAGAGCGGCGCGGCATTTGGCGACCTCGGCTACCGAGGTCGTGTTTGGAGACTGTAAGGGACGTGAAAATGTCGTTGGAGAAAACGGACACCCTGGTTGTCGGTGGTGGACAAGCCGGCATCGCGTTGAGCGAACATCTTGGGAAGAACAATGTTCCGCACCTGATTCTGGAAAAGAACCGGACAGCGGAAGCCTGGCGCACGGGCCGTTGGGACGCCCTGGTTGCCAACGGTCCCGCATGGCATGACCGTTTTCCTGGTCTGGAGTTTACCGGCGACAACCCGGATGCGTTCGTGTCGAAAGACCGGGTCGCAGAGTATCTGGTTGAATATGCCAAGATGGTGAACGCACCGATCCGCGAAGGCGTCGCAGTTTTCAAGGCTGAGCGGATGCCTGGCGAAGGTGGTTTCCACGTTGAGACGTCTCAAGGCGTCTTTGAAGCCAGGCGCATCGTCGCCGCCACCGGCGCATTCCAGCACCCGTCATTTCCACCGATTGTGCCCGAATCCGCAGCTGTCGAGCAGCTTCACTCCTTCGACTACAAAAACCCGAGCCAATTGGCCGAAGGAGCTGTCATGGTTGTTGGCGCCGGATCTTCTGGCGCGCAGATTGCTGACGAGTTGAACCGCGCCGGCCGCAAGGTCTTCCTCTCGGTTGGCCGGCATGACCGTCCGCCTCGCCGTTACCGTAGGCGCGACTTCGTCTGGTGGCTGGGCGTGCTGGGCTTGTGGGACCTGGCCGCGGCTGAACCCGGAACCGAACACGTGACCATCGCCGTGAGCGGCGCCTATGGCGGGCACACCATGGACTTTCGCCGTCTTGGCAACGAAGGCGTCACGCTTGTTGGCCTGACCCAGAGCTTCGAAAACGGCGTCCTGGGTTTTGCCGACGACCTTCAGCGCAACATTGCTGCCGGTGACGCAAGCTATATGAGAATGCTGGATCTGGCGGATGCCTATGTTGAGCGTACTGGTCTCGACTTGCCGGAAGAGCCTGATGCACGCGAACCGTTTGCCGATCCCGACTGCCTGACCAACCCGATCAGCTCGATCGATCTAGCCAGGGAAGGCATCGGCACGATCATCTGGGCCACAGGTTTCCGTCAGGACTTTAGCTGGATCAAGGCCAACGCCTTTGACGACAGGGGCGCACCAATCCACCAACGAGGTGTCTCGATCGAACCGGACATCTATTTTCTTGGCCTGCCATGGCAGTCGCGGCGTGGATCGACCTTCCTTTGGGGGGTCTGGCACGACGCGAAGTACATCGCAGACCAGATCGCGATCCAGCGGGCCTATGCCAATTATGACGGCGAGGCGGCCATCATCATGTCGGTTGCGGAATAACCTCATCACATCAGGACCACGAAATGGCTCAAATTTGCATGTTTTCGACAGGAATCGCCATCAAATACGTAGGAATCTCCAGCCGTGTTTCGCGGCGACATAAAGCCAAATCCGAAACATCCGCAGAACAGAACGTCAGCACATTCAAGCTGAACTCGGAATGCACGGGCAATCCACCCGTGAGGTCGACAAGAGAGACGCCACGGGCGCGCGACATAGGCCGCTGGATCCGGGATTGGGCAATTCCACGGGTCCGCCGGCCAGCCAAGCACTTTTCTGCGCGACAGCGCGGTTCCTGCTGTCCAGCCGCCGCGATGTATTGGAGCCAAGCCGTCCCGGAAAAAGGATCTCATTCATGGGAAAGAACAATCTCAGCGACGAACAGCAGAGACTCGTCGACGCCACCCTGGATTGCCTGGCGGAACACGGGTACCACGGTACAACGGAACGAAGAATCACCGCGGGCATCGGCACCAATGTGTCCATGGTGCAGTACCATTTCGGCGGCAAGGCCAACCTGATGCGGGAAGCATACCGGCACTTCCGGCAAGTCACACAGGACACGTACGTTTCCATGGCCGCAACCACCGATCCCGATCCGGTCGGGCAACTGGAATCCCGTGCAAGGGCGATTTTCAACAGCCGCGCCCTGGTGGGCCGCAGGCTGACCAGGCTATGGATCAGCTTTCTGGACCCGGTGAGCGCGGATTCCCGGATGTCGGCGATGCGGACCGAAATCTACGAGTATTACGTCCGGGAGCTGGCTGACTGCATAATCAGGATTCCCGTCGGCCGGGGCGGAAAACGATCATCTGCTCAGGCCCATCGGCTCGCCGTGGGCATCTATTCCGTCATTGAAGGGCTCTGGCTGGAGCACGCACTGAATCCATCGGGGATGTCGCCGGATGAGGCAATGGAGATCGCAATGGATCTCATCCGGGCGAGAATCGATGTTTCCTTTTCTTCCGGCCGTTCCCAAACGGATCCTGCGGAAACCTGATCGGACTTGCCGGGCGTTCTGTCTATCAGCACCCCGACATGGCCCGCGAGCGCGGGCGTGTGACGCCATCCTGGAAACAAGGATGCACCTCATGTCACCGGCTTGAACTTTCGCCCGATTCCCACCGAGCCAATGGACATGAACGCAACGCCTTGGAGACGAGTGTATTCGCACGCCGAGGCAACACCGAGAAATACGTGCTGCACTCCAGAACGCCCGTACGGAAAGTGGAGGGTCACTTCAGGATACGGAACTTCTGAGGAAGTTCACCCTACGGTTGATGCCAGCTCAACTCCTGTCGCAAAAAAACAAACGTTTGCTTGACCAGTATCACAGTTTCATCTAATTTATGAATCTCCACGGTTGGTGGGGCTGGCACAGTACCGTGCTGGACACACCCGGACGGAGACGACGCGCCTTTTCGACCTCCGGGACGAGCAGGTTTCGCCTGATGAAGTCGAGTGGATCGACATTTAGTAGGGTAGGGGGGAACGAGGATCACGGCGACTCGAGCCAGACGCTGGGAAATCTGTCGGGCGACCTACCAGGACGTGCTCGATGCGTCGCCACACATGGTCGCCGAGGTAATTTCAGGTATGCTCCTCACCATTTGAGATCGGCCATGCAATGTGCTTGGGCAAGCTTAGGATTGGGGATGAAGATCGTTTCACTATTCAACTCTGATGATGGCAACCCCGGAGGTTCGTGGATCGTCGTCGAGGCCGAATTTCACCTAGGCGAAGACATCGTGGTGCCGGATCACACAGCCTGGCAGCGCGAGACGATGCCAGGATTTCCGGACGCAGCTTATCGCACGATCGCCCCGGATTGGGTCCGCGAGGCACTCTCGCCGTCGACGCGACGGCTGGACCCGAACGAGAAGCGAGATTTCTGCGCCCGCGAAGGCATCGAAGGGCCACACGCCAGAAACTGCCCGTTTGGCTTTCCGACGAAGCGAGTCCACGCTTAGCACTTTTGAGTAACACACACACACAAAGGAGATCCAAATGCCAAGGTCAATACTAACTCATCCTCATCTGGAAGACATAAAGCGGGATAGACACAAGGTCGAAATGTTGTTGCCAGAGCATAGCCCGCTTTCACTTCTGCCTCCGTGCCAAGTCCGCATTCTCATGGTAACTGACGGTGCCGGAAGTTTTGGAACGGCGAACTTCGGGCTCGGCGAGCTAATTGAAGTGCTGACGACCAGTACTGGACCGCACGAGCGGTTCGTCATCACTTCTGCGCATCGTCAGTCTGGCGATAAAGCAGACATCCAACAATTTCGCTTCGATAGACAGGACTTGACCGATTATGATGAAATCTGGCTGTTCGGCGTGGACCGAGGTAATGGCGATCCCCTAACCGATGCTGAATTGAAAGCCTTGACAAACTTCATGGACCAAGGTGGCGGAGTTTTTGCTACGGGCGACCATGAAGACCTTGGGGTGGCGATGTGTGGGCGAGTACCGCGGGTGCGAAGCATGCGAAAATGGTATTGGCGCGATCCCGGGACGAACAATGAGCCGGTTGCTCCTCCGGCGAACGGCCCTAGGCGCCACGATACGCTTGTCCGCAAGGGAAACGACGATCTCATTTTCGACAACCAGTCGGACGATGTACCGCAATCGATTCAACCGAAAATGTACCAGAGACTGGTAGGAATGACAGTGTTAAGCTATCCGCACCCCGTCTTGTGCGGTCTCAATGGGCCCATTGACGTTATGCCGGACCACCCACATGAAGGCGAGTGTTACGAACCGACCGATCTAGAGCATAAATTTACCTTTGACGAAGCTGAGTTTGTCGAATATCCGAGTGTGCCGGGGTTACCGCGTCCGAAACCTGAGGTGATTGCGTATTCCACGCACGGCCTCCGTCGTACCTCGGACGAGAAAGGGCATTTGAATTCCCTGTCATTCGGTGGAATTGGAGTCTATGACGGCCATCAGGCACATGTTGGCAGGGTTCTAGTAGACTCGACTTGGCACCATTTCTTCAATATCAATCTGGTCGGCCGAGTTGGCGCATCTCCTCCTTTCGACAAAGGGTTTGCCTCATCAGAGGCAGGACTGATCGCTTACGAGGAAATAAAGGCATATTTCCGTAACATCGCGCACTATCTTGCGCCCATAGATTGTCATGCTCACATGAGAGTCCTTGCCGGATTCTGGGTACGTGGGAATAGCCTTATCGATACAGAGTTAAGGCTACTAGACAGAGGGAATATCACGTCTGAAGATCTGTCGTCTGAGTACTGGAGGATTGGAAAATTAGTTCGCGGTGTTTACAGGCAGTTTGCTTCTCCGTCTCTGGCGGCCTCATGGGCTTGGGATTGGATGCCGTCTAATGTGCGCACGTCGGTGTTTGACGAGTTCGCGACGACCAGCAAACCATCCTCCAAGATCGCGTACGAATTCGAACAGGATTTGGAAGCGATCATCCACGGAGCCGTAGTTTACTCGATGGCTCGCCGTTTCCGTTCAAGGCCGGACACTTCAACACTCAAGACCATCGATATGCATGAGCTAGAACAAGAACTTCATAAGGAGGTTTGCGCCCAATGTTGCGAGAGTGTCGAGAGGCTGATGCGTGAGGTGGACCGTGGGCGAGATGAGATATCACTCGTGGTCGAGGCGCTGCAGAGTCACCGCGAAGAGTAAAGCTAGTATCCTGACATCAAAGAAATGATGATGTTTCGATTTTGACCTGAGGTGGTTTCCCTATCAGCCGTGCGGTGAAAAATTTTTTGCAACAATGACAAGCGACAATCATTCCGGGCGGGCAACAACCCCGGACGGTGATTCACCGGCAAAATACCAGGCTCGTCCGGGGAGCATTCCAAAAGCAGCAGGCATTGAATTCGACAGGCAAGAAAATTTAAAAGGTCCGACTCGAAAAGAACGAACACGAGCATTTGAAAGAGATACTGGACAGCCGCAAGGGGCCCAAGGAACGCCGCCGTCGGTCGCACACTCTGCTTCTGGCTGACGAGAGTCGCCCTGACGGCGGCATCAGCGACGTGGGAATCGCCGGGGTTCTCAAGATCGGGACCGCGACAGTAGAGAGGGTGCGCAAGCAGCGCGTGTGATGGAGGGACTGGAGGCGTCACTGGAACGCAAGGTTCACGTGAACCGCAAGAAGAGAGGACCTTCCGGCAACATTCTCAGAATTTGAGAAAATCAAACCGCTTCGATTTGCGATTGAGCTGAGCGGGCCGGGTCCAAGTACGCTGACTACGCGACAGACGCCTGACATGAAATGTCCTGGTCAAACACACATTGCGCCAGGCCAAGCTCTGGCTGGGAGGAGGTAGAGATGTAGATCGAAACTGAAACCCAACATCGCGGTCCAGCGGTTGTAACCCCCGTCCGGTAAAGGCCAGCCAGCCAGCCGGAAGCGCGTGTTGCATGGCGTATGGCAACGTGCGTCGTGAAGCGTACACAGCGGGCAGCGAAGCAACGCTATTGAGCCTCGAAATTGACAAACGATGGTGCCTTCGTGGTTGTGAGAGCGGGGGCAGCACCGGAAACGCCGCCATGGCGAGGCGTGACGGGCCGTCCGGGGTCGCGGGAACGTTGCAGAGCTGTAGATGGACCGCCAGGGAACCTGGGAGACCCGGTTCCGTCCGTGCGTGGAACAGGCTGGAAAGGGAATGCCAGCGAGATCAATCCAGACCCCGGCCCGGCATCGGGCCTGCACGATGCCGGGAGCGCCAAGAGCGGAAACGAACCCCAGCAGGATACGTACGGTACCGGACGGCGAAACAATAAGCCCAAGGGATGCGGGATCGGGAGTCGTAGCGCTCTGATAGTACCTGTGAAGGCGGGGAACCGAGACCATCGGGACCCGGTGAAGGGAAGCGGAGCGTCGCATGAACAGAACCGGAGGAGTGAAACACATGGAGACGTCGAGCTTCGACATCGTGTCAACGAAACAAGCCCGGATAGCCGAACTGGCAAGGACGTGCCCCGACATGGTGTTCACGACCTTGCACCACCACATTGACCTTGACTGGATGATCGTGGCCCTGAACCTCACACGAGCGGACGGGGCGACGGGCATCGACGGGGTGACGGCGACGGACTACGAAACCCACGCGGAGGCCAACCTGCTTGACCTTCTGGGGCGGATGAAGTCTGGCCGCTACTATGCCCCACCGGTACGCCGGCACTACATCCCGAAAGCGGATGGAGGGCAGCGACCGCTGGGCATCCCGACCTACGAGGACAAGGTGGCGCAGCGAGCCATACTGATGCTGCTGGAGCCGATTTACGAGGCGGACTTTCTGCCGTGCTCGTACGGCTTCAGGCCCGGCCACTCTGCCCACGGAGCGTTGAAAGACCTCCGGGCGGGACTGGCTGTGGATGGCCTCAGATGGGTGATTGATGCCGACATTTCGAAATACTTCGATAGCATTGATCACAAGCACCTGCGGGGGTTCCTTGACCAGAGGATCAACGACGGCGTCGTCCGACGGATGATCGACAAATGGCTGGCGGCAGGAGTGCTTGACAAGGGCGTCCTGCAACGCACCGAAGAAGGCACACCACAGGGTGGGGTAGTTAGTCCGATTCTCGCCAATATCTTCCTGCACCACGTGCTGGATGTATGGATGAAAGAGGACGTGGCACCGCGCGTTGGGGCGCACCGACTGGTGCGGTACGCGGATGACTTTGTCATTGCATTCAGGAACCACCGGGACGGCGAGCGCGTGCTCGCCGTCCTTGGCAAGCGGCTTGCGCGATATGGGCTTACGCTCCATGACGGCAAGACGCGCTTTGTGGACTTCCGGCCCATGCACAGGCGTGGCGGCGGACATGACGGACAGGGCAAGTTCGACTTCCTCGGCTTCACCCACTTGTGGGGCAAGTCGAGACGAGGTCGGCTGGTTGTACGTCAGTTCACGGCCCGCGACCGGTTAGCACGGGCCGTCAAGTCCATATGGAACTGGTGCAAGGGAAACCGGCACCTCCCGCTCCCGGAGCAACACGGGCACCTTGTCCGTGTGATCCGGGGGCACTGTGGCTACTACGGCCTGACCGGCAACAGCAAGCGGCTGAACCAATTCCGCACAGCGGTGGTTCGCAGCTGGCACCGCTGGCTTGGCCGACGCCACCGCGATGGGAGACTGTCATGGGCGAGGATGACTGCAATCCTGACCCTGCTCCCGCTGCCGAAGGTCAGGGTTGTCCAATCGATCTACGCCACGTGAGCGAAACTGACATGCGAGGAACCGGATGCTCTAATGCGGGCACGTCCGGTCCTGTGGGGGGAAGGGCTCGGCAACGACCCTTCCTACCCGGCCGGCCTCGTCGTGCGTCCTCCTAGTTCGCCCGTTGGTGTTGCCGTTCCTTCAAATCCCGATCCTCTCGATTTCATCCAGCGAGACGCGGTCGGCACGCCGGTCATAGAGCTTGGTCGTCTTGGGGTCCGCGTGGCCGGCCAGGTACTGGGCCACTTCGACGCGCGCCTCCGGATTTTCAAGATATGCCGTGATGCCCGTCGCCCGAAACGAGTGATTGCAGACATCCGTCGAAATTCCAGCAGCCCGGGCACGTCGCCGGAGCATTTCCCATGCACGTTGCCTGGTGAGGCGCCGCCCGGATAGCGAGCCGTCACGGTTGAGCGAGCGGAACAGGGGACCGTCACGGTCGAGGTCAATTTCGGCGGCCTCGATGTATTCCCGGAGGTAGGTCTCGAGGTTGTGGTGGCAGGGAACTTCCAGCACCTTGCCGCCTTTCTCAAGCAGGCGCAGCCAGAGACGGCCGTCCGTGAGAAAGACATCCTTCACGTTCATGGCAAGCGCTGCGGAAACACGCGCGAAGCTGTACGTCATGGTTGCGATCAGGGCGCGGTCGCGAAGGCCTCCGATGGTCTCGACCGGGACGGAGCGCAGGAAACGGCGGCACTCGGCGGCGGATAGGACCGGCGTCGTCCCGCGGCGAACCGTGTGCTTCGGACCGCGCACGGCGGCGGCTGGCGACGACGAAACCACCTGGCGGACCGTCAGCCAATCGAAGAGCCGCCGGATCCCGGCCAGTTCCTGCTTGACCGTCGGGCGCGACGCCTCACGCATGCGTTCCTCCAGCCACACAGCGATATGGACCGGCTCGATATCGACGACGTCGTGGATTCCGTATTCCGCGAGCCAGTCGAAAAGACGATGCGCGGCGCGCGCGTAAGCCTTGCGGGTATTCCTGTTCCGGATCTGCGCAGCGAAGAAATCCAGCCAGGCACGGCGGCCGGTCTCGCCGGCGCTGGCGACAGCGGCAGGAACGATGCCCACTGCGACGGTGGCGGACCTGGCCACGCCCAGGGTGCCGGTCTTTCGTACGATGGTCATCCTTTTGGTTCCAGCCACTGGTTGGTCAAATGTCGTCGCATTGACAACGGACATCGCTCCAGCCGCAAATCAGGCATGCGCCCCAGGCGTCGGTTCTCCTCAGTGGCTTTTGCGCTGGCCGGCCTCCGTTGCATCGGCTGCATATCCACAGGACGTGCGCCGAATCCGGAACAGTATGAAGGTTGTCCCACGGGTCGGACTCGACGCGAGGAATGGCAAGCAGGTGCCGGACTCGTGTCTCTGCGCCGCATTGGTCGCATTTCATGGTCCTTGGCCTTTTCGGAACGAGGAGTACATAAACGCCGTTATGAACGGGTCAATCCGGGAAAAGGCAAGATGTGAAAAAAGGCGGGTTCCGCAGAGGACTGATTCTACACAAGAGTGAAACGGTGAGGAGTCTAAGGAGATCTAGGATTGGAGTGCTAGGATTGTCTTATCCATCCGAGTTCATGCACAATTGGTGCGGTATCGCAGACAGTCGTGGCGATATCGAGCACATGGCGGTGGTGGGTGAGATAGATAGCCTGTCCCGTGCGGCCGATCCGTGCCATGACACGGCAGGCGGCGCTGGTTCGTTCTTAGTCGAAGGTTTCGAAAATGTCGTCGCAGAAGAACGGTAGACATATTCCCTGTGTGACAAGTTGTCGCTTCTTCAGCCAGCCGGTGGCCCAGATTCAGTTCGAGATGTTCAAGGGCGACCTCTTCTATCTGCAGTGCCGGAACTGCCCGGTGATCTCCGGGTGCTGCAATCTCGGAATCCTCCGTCACCTGTGACAACGCCTGCTGGGCGGCCACACGGGCCTCGGTTGCACTGGTCAGTGCCGCCTCTGCGGTTTTAAGCTGAAGTTCTGGACGTTTTCGGTTTTTTTGTCACGTTTATTTACGTACATTCAAGGGGTTAGGGTGCCAAGGGCACCCTCCGGGCCGGTCGCGTGTAGGCACTAGGTGTCCGTGGGCCGGCTTGTGGCCCATCAACAGGCATCCCCAACATTTTCCGCAATGATACCGCATTTCGGCGAAATATCCCCTTGACACCATAGCAGATGTCGGCCAAAAGAGGACAAACAAGTAGGCACTAGCCATCAGGGCAACCACATGACCGCTTCCTCATCCATGCATGTCGCCGTCATCAAGTCGCACCAGAACGGAAAAACATACACCTCGGTCCTCCTCCGACAGAGCTACCGCGACCACAACAACCGGGTGCAGAAGCGAACACTCGCCAATCTCTCCCACCTGCCGCCGCACACCATCCCGCTGCTGCGCGGCGCACTGGCGGGAAAGCAGTACGCCGAAGTCGGCGACGTGCTCGGGGACCCGGTCCGTTCACGCCACCACGGGGCGGTGCAGGCAGTGCAGACGGCCATGAATGCCATCGGCCTTCCCCGCCTCGTCGCCCGCGAGCGGTGCCCGGAACGGGACCTTGTCATGGCCATGGTCGCCGGCCGCATCCTCAGGCCGAACTCAAAGCTCGCCACCACCCGATGGTGGCGGAACACCACCCTGCCGCAGGCGTTCGCCATCGCCGGGGACGTCACCGCCGATGACCTCTACGCGGCGATGGACTGGCTCGATCAGCGGCAGGAAGGCATCCAGGGACGCCTGGCACGGCGCTGGATCGCGAAGGACGATCTCGTCCTCTGGGACCTGTCATCGACCTGGTACGAGGGGAGCCACTGTCCGCTCGCACGCTTCGGCTACAGCCGCGACCGCAAGCGCGGCCTCCCGCAGATCAATTTCGGCCTCCTCTGCAACCGTGACGGGCGCCCGGTCGCGGTCTCGGTCTATCCGGGAGACATCGCCGACAAGGACACCCTCCTGCCCGAGCTCGACCGCCTCCAGCGCCGCTTCGGGCTCTGCCGGGTGGTGATGGTCGGAGACCGCGGCATGATCATCAAGGCCACCATAGAGGCCCTGCGCAAACGCGACGGCGTCGCGTGGATCACCGCCCTCAAGAGCCGGACCATCGGCAAGCTCGCCCGCCAGGGCCATCTCGACCGTTTCAAGGACCCCGAACAGGAGCAGACCCTGTTCGAGATCCAGGACCATCCCGACTTCCCCAAGGAGCGCCTCGTCGCCTGCCGCAATCCCCGTCTTGCCGGGCACCGCGACCGGGTGCGGCAGGAGCTGCTCAAGGCCACCGAAAAGGCGCTCGCGGAGATCGTCACCCGTGTCGAGGGCGGAACCCTCGAGGGCGAGGCCGACATCGGTCTCGCCGTCGGCGAGGTCATCAACAAGAAAAAGGTCAGGAAGCACTTCCACGTCGACATCACCGCGACCAGCTTCAGCTTCCGCCGCAAGCAGCAGTCCATCGACGCCGAGGCCGCCCTCGACGGAATCTACATCATCCGCACCTCGCTCGGCCCCGAAGACATGGCCGCCGAGGAATGCGTCAGGAGCTACAAGAGGTTGACCCGCGTGGAGCGCGCTTTCCGCTGTCTCAAACTGAGCGATCTCCAGGTCCGGCCCATATTCCACCGCCTCGAACACCGGGTCCGCGCCCACTTCTTCATCTGCATGCTCGCCTATCTCGTCGAATGGCACATGCGCAAGGCTTGGGCTCCGCTGTGCTATACCGACACCGAACCCGACGAGACCGGGGATCCGGTCCTGCCCGCCCGGCGTTCGGAGCCGGCACTGACCAAGGTTCATACCCACATTGCGCCAGGCCAAGCTCTGGCTGGGAGGAGGTAGAGATGTAGATCGAAACTGAAACCCAACATCGCGGTCCAGCGGGTGTAACCCCCGTCCGGTAAAGGCCAGCCAGCCAGCCGGAAGCGCGTGTTGCATGGCGTATGGCAACGTGCGTCGTGAAGCGTACACAGCGGGCAGCGAAGCAACGCTATTGAGCCTCGAAATTGACAAACGATGGTGCCTTCGTGGTTGTGAGAGCGGGGGCAGCACCGGAAACGCCGCCATGGCGAGGCGTGACGGGCCGTCCGGGGTCGCGGGAACGTTGCAGAGCTGTAGATGGACCGCCAGGGAACCTGGGAGACCCGGTTCCGTCCGTGCGTGGAACAGGCTGGAAAGGGAATGCCAGCGAGATCAATCCAGACCCCGGCCCGGCATCGGGCCTGCACGATGCCGGGAGCGCCAAGAGCGGAAACGAACCCCAGCAGGATACGTACGGTACCGGACGGCGAAACAATAAGCCCAAGGGATGCGGGATCGGGAGTCGTAGCGCTCTGATAGTACCTGTGAAGGCGGGGAACCGAGACCATCGGGACCCGGTGAAGGGAAGCGGAGCGTCGCATGAACAGAACCGGAGGAGTGAAACACATGGAGACGTCGAGCTTCGACATCGTGTCAACGAAACAAGCCCGGATAGCCGAACTGGCAAGGACGTGCCCCGACATGGTGTTCACGACCTTGCACCACCACATTGACCTTGACTGGATGATCGTGGCCCTGAACCTCACACGAGCGGACGGGGCGACGGGCATCGACGGGGTGACGGCGACGGACTACGAAACCCACGCGGAGGCCAACCTGCTTGACCTTCTGGGGCGGATGAAGTCTGGCCGCTACTATGCCCCACCGGTACGCCGGCACTACATCCCGAAAGCGGATGGAGGGCAGCGACCGCTGGGCATCCCGACCTACGAGGACAAGGTGGCGCAGCGAGCCATACTGATGCTGCTGGAGCCGATTTACGAGGCGGACTTTCTGCCGTGCTCGTACGGCTTCAGGCCCGGCCACTCTGCCCACGGAGCGTTGAAAGACCTCCGGGCGGGACTGGCTGTGGATGGCCTCAGATGGGTGATTGATGCCGACATTTCGAAATACTTCGATAGCATTGATCACAAGCACCTGCGGGGGTTCCTTGACCAGAGGATCAACGACGGCGTCGTCCGACGGATGATCGACAAATGGCTGGCGGCAGGAGTGCTTGACAAGGGCGTCCTGCAACGCACCGAAGAAGGCACACCACAGGGTGGGGTAGTTAGTCCGATTCTCGCCAATATCTTCCTGCACCACGTGCTGGATGTATGGATGAAAGAGGACGTGGCACCGCGCGTTGGGGCGCACCGACTGGTGCGGTACGCGGATGACTTTGTCATTGCATTCAGGAACCACCGGGACGGCGAGCGCGTGCTCGCCGTCCTTGGCAAGCGGCTTGCGCGATATGGGCTTACGCTCCATGACGGCAAGACGCGCTTTGTGGACTTCCGGCCCATGCACAGGCGTGGCGGCGGACATGACGGACAGGGCAAGTTCGACTTCCTCGGCTTCACCCACTTGTGGGGCAAGTCGAGACGAGGTCGGCTGGTTGTACGTCAGTTCACGGCCCGCGACCGGTTAGCACGGGCCGTCAAGTCCATATGGAACTGGTGCAAGGGAAACCGGCACCTCCCGCTCCCGGAGCAACACGGGCACCTTGTCCGTGTGATCCGGGGGCACTGTGGTTACTACGGCCTGACCGGCAACAGCAAGCGGCTGAACCAATTCCGCACAGCGGTGGTTCGCAGCTGGCACCGCTGGCTTGGCCGACGCCACCGCGATGGGAGACTGTCATGGGCGAGGATGACTGCAATCCTGACCCTGCTCCCGCTGCCGAAGGTCAGGGTTGTCCAATCGATCTACGCCACGTGAGCGAAACTGACATGCGAGGAACCGGATGCTCTAATGCGGGCACGTCCGGTCCTGTGGGGGGAAGGGCTCGGCAACGACCCTTCCTACCCGGCCCCTGCCGGACGGCAGCGGCGCCCACAGTTTTCGTACCCTTCTCGACAGCCTGTCAACCATCGTCCGCTCCTCCCATGCGGTTCCACGCACGGGCGGCGGGAAGGGGGAGGCCACGATCGAGGTGACGACCCGGCCCGATGCCGGCCAGGAGAGGGCACTGAAATTGCTGAAGGATATCGCAGGCATGTGACGGCGGATCCGGTCGGATTCGCCGTTTGTAGGCAGACCGTGACAGTTTCGATCCACGTATCCTATTGATACGATTCAATTAATCTCTTACCTGCTTCAGAACTTCAGTTTAAGGTCAGCGGCGAGGCGTGTACGGAATTACGGGGAGTCGGCCGTCCCGGGTTGCGCCTCTTTGTTGAGGCCCGGGCGGTCAGGGCCCGTTTCCCGGGATTCCGAGGCGCAGATCAGGAGGGCTGCTCCGAGCAGCTTCCGGGTATCGTCGTAGACTGCAGGACATTCACCGCGCCAACGGGAATAGAGGCGATGAGGCGAGGGGTTGCCCCTCGCGGCAGCATCGATGGCTTCGCCTGCCTCGGCAACGAATTTGGCGATCCGCGCCCGCATGTATTTCTCGTAAGTCCCTCGGTGTCGAACTTCCATCCGAAGGTGAAAGAGGGAGCTTCGCACGCGGGGGCGGATCCTGAGTCCGTCCAGCACGTGCGGGACGTCGGTCCACAGGTGTTGCGCCCGCGCATAATGCCTTGCAGCGCGGGCGAATTGACCGGCCTCCCGGGCCATCAGGCCGACGTTTGCAATGCTGGTTGCGATACGCGGGTCGCCGCGTTTGAAAAAGATGCGTGCAAGCATCCAAGCGATCAGGAAATTCCGCCGTGCACCAGTGTGGTCACCGTTGATCCAAGCAGCATTTCCGCGAACCTGCAACCTCTCCCAGACAAGGTCGGTGCGACGCCAGCCCGCGGCCAGAGCCGCACGCATTTCGGATTTGCCGTTGTCAGATTCCGAGGTACGCTGCGCGGACATGTTCGTTGTCGTGCAACTCGTCTGCCGGACCCTCGAGCGCCAGTGATCCCGTTTCAAGAACGTATGCATAGTCGGCGAGGTCCAGAGCCAGTTCGGCATTCTGCTCGACCAGTACGACCGGCACACCCCGGTCGTTGATTTCCCCGATGATCCGGGCGATTTCCTCGACAATCTTCGGAGCCAGGCCCATGGACGGTTCGTCCATCAGGAGCAGTTTCGGTTTTGCCATCATTGCACGTCCGATCACCAGCATCTGCTGCTCGCCGCCGGACATGGTCTTCGCGAACTGGGTTCGGCGCTCGAGCAGGAGCGGAAACCGGGTGAAAACGTCTTCGAGGTTGCTTTCGACATTTTCCCTTTTCCTGCGAAGGAACGCACCGGTTCGCAGGTTTTCCTCGACCGTGAGGTCGGGAAAAATTCGGCGACCCTCCGGAACATGGGCGATGCCCCGCGCAACGATCCGGTCAGGGCTCAGGTGGTCGATCCTTTCCCCGGCAAAATGGATTTCGCCTGCATTCAGCTTTGCAAGGCCGGAAATCGCCCGCAGGGTTGTCGTCTTGCCGGCGCCGTTGCTTCCGATAATTGTGACGACTCCGCCTTCCGGCACCTTGAGCGTGATGTCGCGAATTGCCGAGACTTTGCCGTAGGTAACGCCAACATGCCTCATCTCAAGCAACATGGCGTGCGCCTCCGAGATAAGCCTCGATAACGTCGGGATGGTGACGGATTTCCTGCGGGCTGCCTTCGGCAAGCAGTTTGCCGAAACTCATGCAGGTAATCCGGTCACAGAGCCCCATGATCGCGTGCATGTCATGCTCGACGAGGAGGATGGTGACGCCAGTGTTACGGAGTTTGCCCATCAGCTGCATCATTTTTCGGGTCTCTTCCGGGTTCATCCCCGTGAATGGCTCGTCAAGGAGGACCACGTCAGGTCGCGCCGCAAGCGCGACCGCCATGCCAAGAGCCCGCTGGTGGCCGTGCGGCAGGTCGCCAGCCGGCTCGCCGGCGAAACCGGCCAGGCCGAAGAAATCAAGTGCTTCCTCGGCACGGGCCCGCGCGGCGCGGCGATTGGCTGCGTCCAGCCCCACGATTGCGGCAAAGATGTTGGGAGGAAAACCCATGTGCGTTCCAACCAGCACGTTTTCGAGCACGGTGAGTTCGGCAAACAACGTCGAGTGCTGGAAAGTCCGCACGACGCCGCGCCGGGCCACCTCGTACATCCGCAGCCCGGAAATGGTTTCACCACGTAACCGGACTTCGCCGGCCGTCGGCACGTAGAAGCCCGACACGATATTGAACGTTGTTGTCTTTCCGGCGCCGTTGGGCCCGATCAACCCGTGGATGGCGCCGTATTCTACCGTGAACGAGAGCCTGTCGACCGCTGTCAGACCGCCAAAGCGCATGGTCAGGGCATCGATTTCGAGGAGAGGACCACTCATGCCTGACGAGGCTCCTCCTCCGCAGTCTCAGTTGTAACTTGGCGCTTGACTAGTCGCCTGGAAAAGGCACGCTGAACCAGGCTTTCGAGCCCCTTCGGCATGAACAGCACCGAAAGAATCAGGATGAGGCCATAGATCAGAGGCCGCATCTGTTCAAATCCCGCCTCGCGTAGCACGATCTCGTTGAAAATGGTGAGCACGACGCAACCGAGGATCGGGCCGTAAAACGTCGCCGTGCCGCCGACGATCGTCCATGTCAGCACGAACACCATCATCTCGACGTCAAAGCTGTTGGGATTGATGGTTCCTATGTAGTGAGCCAGGAGCGCTCCTGACAGCCCTGCGAAACCAGAGGCGAGGACAAATGCAAGTGTTCGGTAGGCCCTTACGTTCACGCCAGACGCTTCGGCGAGCGTGTCCTGCCAATGAACTGCGTGAAATGTAAGACCGACCGGCGAGCGTTCGATTCTCCACATCACCCATAGCGAAATCCCGACCACAACCAGTGCAAAGTAATAGTAGCTGACCGGTTCGAAGAAATCGAAAGCGTAGATTCCGATGTCGAAATCCGGCATCGGGTCGATTTTCTTGATTCCCTTCGGACCTCCGAAAGGATCCCTGAATCGCTTCCACAGCAGCCGGATGACCTCGCCGGCGGCGAAGCTTCCGATCAGGAAGTAGAATCCTTTCATCCGGAAGAGCGGGACACTGAGGACGAGCGCGATCATCGCTGCGGAAACAGCACCGAGGACGATCGAGACAGGCACGTAAATTCCCAAACGTTTTGTCAGGAGCGCGGATGCGTAGGCTCCCACGCCCATTATGACGATATGCCCGAGCGACCATTCCCCCGTGAGAGTCAGGAGCCTGTAGGATGCGACAAGCAGAACGTTGATGGTCAGGAATACGAGGATCTCTTGCTGAGAGAAACTCAAGGCGTGGGGCAAGGCGATCAGGATCGCTGCCGTACCCGACAGGATCAAGCATTTAGTGACCGCACTATGCACGGTCAGCCGTTCCGAACAGCCCCGTCGGTTTGGCGACCAGCACGGCAAGCATCAGCAACAGGCCGACGATATCGGCAATGACGCCGTCAAAGAAAGTGGTGACGAAGGTGTGGACGAAGGCATAGGCAACGGCCACGACAACGGCACCCTCTAGCGATCCGATGCCACCGACTATTATGACGATGAAGGCTGTCACAATCACCGAATGGCCCATGTGCGGATTGATCGAGATCAGGGGTGCCGTCAATGCTCCCGCAACCCCCGCGAGGGCAGCACCGATGAACATGGCGACCCGTGCTGTCTGGTTTATGGATATTCCCTGCAGTACAGCCGCTTCCGGGTCCTGGGCGCTGGCGCGAAGCGCCCAGCCGAAACGGGTTTTCTTGAGGAATGCCCAGAGCCCCGCCAGGAGAACGGCGGCTGCCACAATCACGACCAACCGCTGGACCGGCAAGCGCACCTTGTCGGAGATGACGATCACTTCCTGTGTCACCGGCGGCACATGCTCCATGCGCACGCCAAAACCCATCGACACCAGTGCCTGGAGGATCATCAGAAAGCCGATCGAGGCGACCAACCCGCCGAGCGGGTTGTCCCTGAGCGATCGGAAAAACGCACGTTCCATTCCGAGACCCACGACACCGACAAATGCCAATCCGATGACCACCGCAACGGGAAAAGGCAGGCTCCAGCCTGCGTAAACCGCGACGACCGAATAGGCGCCAAGCATGAAGAGTTCGCCATGGGCGAAATTTATCACGCCCATAACGCCGAAGATAAGGACGAGGCCGACTGCCACAAGCGCGGTGTAACTGGCGGCATAAAGGGCATTGAGTCCGGTTTGGGCGAGCAGTTCAACCATCGTCCAACTGGTTCTGGTTGTGAACTCGGGCGGTGCGCAAGTCGTTGCGCACCGCCCGAACGGAAGTGAAGGTTAGAAAGGGACTGAGGTCAGACCTAGCTACGCTGATCCCACATCTGCCCGTAAGCTGCCATGTGCTTCTTGAGCAACTCACCGTGCTCGGCGTACCACTCGGGAATCGAACGAAATTCCTTGATTGTCGCCTTGCCATTCTCGATCACGACAACCGGCCAATTTCCGACCAACGCGTTATCGATGCCAAACAGATCCTTACCCCACCAATCTGCCTCGCCGAAGGCATGAAGCCCGGTTCCGCCTTCCTTCATTGCGGCCAGAACCGCCTCGGGTTCTGCTGACCCGGCCTTCTCGGCGCCGGCTTTCCAGAGATCCATGATGGAGGCGTATTCCCAACTCACCGCACCCCACTGGTCGGCTCCGTAGCGGGAGGCGTACTCAGCGTAGAACCCGTTCGGATCCTGGAAGTTGATGATCTCGTTGTTCAGCGCCGGATCATCGAAATCCGGGAATTGGAATACGAATCCTTCCATGAATTCTGCGGAGGTCTTGGCGACGATCTGCTGGTAGAAGTCCGCGGTGCAAGAGATGATCTGGCCGCCGTAACCCTGCTGGAACAACTGTTCGCAGATTGGATGCACGTAGTCGGCATAGCAGGTGTCGAGACAGACGATGTCGGGATTGCCGGAGATCAACCGTGTCACGACCGGCGCGAAGTCAGTGGTCGCCGGGTCGAACAGAAGAGCATCGTCCTGCATCTCGATGCCTGCGGCCTCGAACGCGGCGAGGTAGGTCGCGACCGAAGGAAGGCCCAGAGCATCGTCCTGCGCGCACATTACTGCCGTCTTGAGTTCGGGTTTATTCTCCGCCAACCACTCGACACCGGTCACATTGTAGATCGGGTGCACTTCGCACGGTGCGATCAGGGTCGTCGTGTCGGGTGAAAGATCTGACGGCAGCAAGGTCGAGAACAGCATGCCCGTCCTGTCTGCCACGGGTTGTGCACCGGGCCAGGTATCGCCACCGAGCATCATGACGAACTTGACACCGTCCTCGCGGACCAGTTTTGTCGCGCCGGTTCGTGCCTTGGCCGGATCGTACTCGTTGTCGTATGCCACGAATTCGACCGCATGGGCTTCACCGCCAATGTTGATTCCACCGGCTGCATTTATCCATTCGGCCCAAATCAGGCAGCCATCCAGCCCGGGCTTGCCCCATGCGGCAACCGGGCCGGTCAGGGGAGCAAGAAACCCGATCTTGACCACCTTGTCCGCTGCAAATGCAACTCTTGGCAGGAATGCCGACACTGCCGCGGATCCGGCAACAGCCGCACTCGTGCTCAACAGTTTGCGGCGGGAAAGACGATTTCTTAACGTCTTGGCAAGCATTGTGTTTCTCCTTCGTTGTTAACTCATGAGCATTGCTGGCCTCTTGCCTGTCTCATCTCATGCAACTGCTCTCTTTCTTGAACCAAAACCATACCAAACATTCCTTATTGGAATATTATATTGAGCCATAATCATAAACCTGCTGTAAATCAAGTGGGCATTGACAATTCACGCGAACAGCTGAGGTGTCACGCCAGGGTCGAATTTGACGCGAATTCAACGATCACGGGTTCAACCATGGGGTTTCGGGCGCATTTTCCTGCCTTTGGGAATTGCCGGGCAAGCAAATCGCGGCAAGCTGCCCATTTGGTTTTAAATTGGTTGATTTTGGTGCAGTCAAGATCTCGGACTCGAACGGAAAACACCATCCGCCGCCTCGACACGATAGCCAAGCCCGCGATAGGCCAAATCACATCAAGGACGAGAAACCGGCTTTGTAATCTCGCCTTCGCGGCCACAGGGCGCTGAAGCGCGGTATTCATCCGGAATTCAAGACCAACAATTGGAACCGACCTTTGCATAAGGCACTGTCACGGCTGTGTTTGGCCGCCATCTCAGGGTTCATGTCGGGCAGGATCATAGTGTTCGGTTCCCTGGTGTTGAATAGAGGCCATTCAGATTTTCCTTGAGAGACCAAGGATTCATCCGACATGTTCCCAGGGAAATTCGGGTTCAATCCTGAAATTCGGTCGCATGTCGCGATTTCGCCATCATCTACGGTTGCGCGACGACAGGTTCAACGTGTTCAAGCCTTGAGGAAACGGACGGTCGAAAGGTCAGCTCGCACCGTTCAGTACTTGCTCGGCGAGGTGGGCAAATTCGGCGTCGGTTTCGGTTTCATGTGGACCTCTATTCCGCGTGCCGAATTACTCCATGAACACGTTGTATTTGCGCCGCTTCGGTTTGATACTCACGGTAGAGGACTTTGCAGCAATTGCCGACCGACTGGTTGCGCCAAGGGCCGAAATCGTCCTGCCGGCAGAATTGCGCGATGCCGGAACTCCCGGCGCCTGTTGGGTGATGTTCGTCCGCGACCCAAGCGGCAATGGCCTAGAATTCAACGCCTTTCCAGAAGCGAACCGGCAGGAGCACTTACGCTGACAGCCACGGATTTAAGGGCCGATCAGCGGATCGAATAGCCGCCCTCCACTGGCAGGTCGATGCCGGTGACGAAACTCGCGCGGTCGCTGGCCAAAAACACCGCGGCGTCGGCGATCTCCTCTACCCGGCCGAGCCGCCCGACGGGATGCATCACCCGACCCCAGACGCGCTCGGCCTCATCCAAGTCGCCGCCATAAAGATCGGCCATACCCTGGGTGGCGATGCCGCCGGGCTGAATGGTGTTGGAACGTATGCCCTTGTCGGCGTAGTCGAGCGCGATGCCCTTTGACAGCATGGTGATCGCACCTTTCGAGGCGCAATAGGCGGTCTGGCCTTGATTGGCGACCCGCGCCATGATCGAGGAGATGTGCACGATAGACCCGCCACCGCCGGCGATCATCCGCGGGATGCAGTGCTTGGCCATGTTGAAATGGCCGCCGATATTGACCTGCATGGTCCGCTCCCACACCTCTTCGGCCAGTTCGGCCACCGGCACGCGGTCGGCAAAATAGGCTGCCGAGCAGACCAGGATGCAGGGCGGGCCGAATTGGTCGGCCACCTGCGCCACCGCATCTGCGCAGGCCGACGGATCGGTGACATCGAGGGTAACCGCGATCCCGCCGACCGCCGCGGCCACCGCCGCCGCCGCATCGCCGTCGAGATCGAGCACCGCCACCCGCGCGCCTTCCCGAGAGAAGGATTCGCAGATCGCCTGGCCGATGCCGCTGCCACCGCCGGTGACAATGGCCACCCTGCCGTCCAGAACCTTCGTGTCCATCCGCTTGTCTCCCTTTGCTTTCACGTTGCCGCGTCAGGACGTGGCGATCGCACTCGTTTCGCCCGAATCGGTATTGCGGGCCTGGCGCGTGAACTGGGTGTAGAGATGCTCGCCTGCCAGAACGGGCGGGTATTTCGGCGGGTTCTCCGGAGATTGGCAGCTTGGCAGGCATTCGACCAGCGTGTCGTAATTGGCCTCATGGAAGAATCCAACCGAAAGCCTCTCGCTGCCGAGGCGCGAATCGGGTGGCGGGTTGACCACGCGATGCAGGGTGGATACCCATCGGTCATTCGTCCAGCGCGCCAACAGATCGCCGATATTGACAACGAAAGTGCCCGGCGGGGCCTTGACCGGCACCCAGTCGCCGGCTTTTGTCATCACCTGCAGCCCGCCGGGCGCGGCATCCGGGCGCAGGATCGTCAGGGTGGTGAAATCGGTATGGGCACCGGCGCGCAGTTGACCAGGCTCCGGCGGCACTGCCTGGTCGGGGTAATACATCGCGCCCAGTATGGCGATGTGCCGGTCGATCTTGTCGTCGAAAAAACCCTCGGGCAGATCCAGCGCCGCCGCGAACAGCCGCATCATGTCGCCGGCCAGCCCCGTCATCGTGCGATAGTAGCGGGTCCAGACCGTGCCGAATTCGAACGGACTTGCGGGCCAGAGGTTCGGGGCGAAATGGGCGCGCGCCCAGGGCGAGGTGTAATAAGGCTCGCCCGCTGGTACGTCGACCGGCCCGGCCGAGAAGGATTCCTTCAGATCTGGCGGCGTGACCTCTCCCAGGGTGTCGGCCAATGCCGCGGCGCCATAGCCGATATAACCGCGTACCACGTCCGGCGCCGGTTGCGCGACTGCGGCTTTCGCGGCGGCGTCAAGGCGGAAAAAGGCTTTCGAGATGTCGTAGATCTCTGAAAATTGCGCCTCGGCGACGCCGTGCCCGTCAAGGAAGAAGAACCCGATCTCGCGGCAGACCCTGTCGATCTCACGGGCGATGCGGCGCTTGTCGTCAGGATTGCCGTGCAAGTACGGGGCGATGTCGATGAGCGGAACGGTGAACATGGTGCTGGTCCAGTCGAAGGAATACCTGCTGCAGGGTGGCAGCCCGCGCGCCCGGGCGCGGACCCGGAAACGACAGCGGCGCGCACAGCGCGGTCGAATCCGTATTCGGTTTCCTGCGCAACGGCGCTAGGCTGGGGTCGATCCCGGAAAGGACAGTCGCGATGGACGATGCGGCAGGGTTGGAAGCGAGGACCGAAGTCCCGGACTTGGCGGCGATGCGCCGCTACCGGCTCGGTCGGATCCTGCGCGAGATCGAGGCGCGCGACGTCGCCGGCGCGCTGTTCTTCGATCCGGTCAACATCCGTTACGCCACCGATTGCAGCAACATGCAGGTCTGGACGCTCAACAACCCGGCCCGCTACGCGCTGGTCCTGGCTGGCGGCCGGGTGATCCTGTGGGAATTCCACGGCGCAGAGCATCTGTCCGACGACCTGCCTTTGATTGCCGAGACCAGGGTCGGGACCCCCTGGTTCCATTTCGCCGCCGGCGATGACAGCTTCCGCAAGGTGCGGGAGTTCGCCGACGAGATCGTCGCCGAGATCCGCGCCCATGGCGACGGAAACCTGCGCCTGGCCGTCGACCACATTGACACTACCGGCAGCTTTGCGCTTCTAGCCGAGGGGATTGCGCTGGAGGACGGGATGGCCCTGGCCGAGGCCGCGAGGCTGGTGAAATCCACCGACGAAATCGCCGCCATGCGCCGGGCGGTCGCAGCCTGCGAAAGTGGCGTGGCAAGGATGCGCGCCGCACTCTGGCCCGGGATCACCGAGAATGCGCTCTGGTCGCTCTTGCACCAGGCCAATATCGAGCTTGGCGGGGAGTGGATCATGACGAGGCTCCTTGCCTCAGGCCCGCGCACCAATCCCTGGTATCAGGAATGCGGGTTCAAGGTGCTAGAAAAGGGCGAGATCGTGAGTTTCGACACCGATCTGGTCGGGCCCTATGGCTATGTCTGCGACATTTCGCGGGCTTGGATCTGCGGCGATGTGCGGCCCACCGGGCGTCAACGAGAGCTTCTTGAGGTCTCCCGCGACCAGATCGAGCACAACCGCGCACTCCTGCGCGCAGGCATCTCCACCACCGAGATTTCCCATACCTCGTTCCGGATGCCGGCGAAATTCGAGGATCAGCAATATCTCGGCCTGATCCACGGCGTCGGCTTGGGTGACGAGCACCCGGTGGCGGTGCCGGCGAAATTCGTGCATCGCGGCGCGAAGGAGACGGTGCTGGAACCCGGCATGACCGTGAGCATCGAAAGCTATGTCGGCGAGGTCGGTGGCGCGGAGGGGGTGAAGCTGGAGGAACAGGTGCTGATCACCGAAACAGGTTCGGAGCCGCTGTCGACCTACCCCATCGACGAAACCTGGGGCTGAGCGGCGATGCACGCGCTGATCACGGGCGGCACCGGTTTCCTCCTGTCCCGTGAGGAGCTGGCCTGGCTGAACCACGACCAAGCCAGCGCAGGTGACCCTGTTGGACCGCGCTGCGCCCTGGCTGCGTCGGCCGACCGACATCCTGGATCATGGTGCCGCTCCGCCCGATGTCGCGGGATGGCGGCCGGGGGATGGAGCGCGATCGGCTGGTCGATCTCGCCCGTAGCGTGTGCCGGGTGATCCTGGGATTCGAACTGTTTGAGAGCGCAACGCCGGACTTCGTTCAGCCGACCGACTTGGTGATCATTCAGAAAGGTTGATGGAGGTTCGGGCGATTTTGCCCGGCTTGCGGAGATGGTTACCTGGACACCGACACCCATCGACGAGGCCATTGCGGCCTATACAAGCCGCCTCCAATCGGGGCACATCTGGGGGCAGCCACCGCCCCGCCCCGGCGAGGAAAGGAGGCCACCCGATGCCATCGTCTAGGCTCTCTGGCATGTTCGCCGCCATCTTCACACCGCTGACTGCTGAGGAGCGGCCGGATCATGCGCGCTTCCTCGACCATGCCCGCTGACTTCTCGATCACGCCTGCGACGGGCTGAACGTGCTCGGCACAACGGGCGAGGCGACCTCGTTCTCCGCCGAAGATCGCATCGCGCTGATGGAGGTGGCGGCCACGGTCGCGCTTGACGCGCTCGATCAGGATGTGCCCTCGCGGGTGGCGACCTGATACCGGTGCCAGAAGGCGGGGCCGGCGCCACGGCCGGCCCCGCGCTGGTTCAGGACTCGATGGCCAATTCTTCGAAGAAGATGTACTTCGTCGGGTGCATGGTGAAGTTCAGCACGCGACGGTTGAAGGCGGTGGCCACCTGCATGAAATGGGGCTGCACGATCGGCCCTTCTTCGCGCATGATGGTCATCAATTCACCCATGAGCCGCTTGCGCTCGTCCGGGTCGACAGTACCGCCGATCTCCACCAACAATTCATCGAATCGCTCATGCGAGAAGCCACTCTCGTTCCAGGGTGCGTTGGTGCGATAGGCAAGTCCAAGCACCATCGGCCCGAGCGGCCTGTGGCCCCAAGCGGTCAGGCTGAACGGATACTCTGTCCAGCGATCCCAGAATGAGGAGGCCGGTAGGGTCTGAAGCGTCACGCGGATGCCCGCCTTTGCCCAGTCCTGCACCATGACCTGGGCCACGTCGAGTTCCCAGTTGGGCTGCGTCTTGACCACCATTTCCAGGTCAATGCCGTCGGGATAGCCGGCCTCGGCCAGGACTTCGGCGGCCCGTTCGAGGTCGAACTCGAACGGCCCGAGATCCGCCCATTCCGGATGGATCGGCGAGACATGGGTGTGATCGCCCGGTCCCGCATTGCCGCGCAGCGCGCGCTCGATCACCGCCTTGCTGTCGGTGGCGTGGCGCAAGGCGAGCATGATCCGCGGATCGTTGAACGGCTCCTGATCGACCTTGCCGCGGGCAACCGCGGTCAGCGCAGTATTGGCGCGGTAAACCTCGATATTCTCGGCCCCGGTGACCATGGGCGCCTGGGATTCCGAAACCTCGTAGATGCCGTCGACCTGGTCGGTCAGAAGGGCCGAGATCGCTGCGGCGGAATCCTCGCCCAAATCGGTGATCACGATCCGGTCGAGATGGCCGCCGCCCGAGAAATGCTCGCCCTCTACCCGTTCCAGCACCGCCCGTTCGCCGACAGCATGTTCGACCATCGTGTAGGGTCCGGTGCCGTTGGAACCGACACCGTAGCTGCCGTTCTCCTCGGGGTCGAGAATGAATAACGGGTAGTGGAACAAGTGCTCTGGCACCGCGGTCTCGGCGACCTTGAGGTTCAGCCGGAGCGTCAGATCGTCCACCACCTCGATGGCGTTGGCATCCCACAGCACCGCCCGGGTGACAGGGTTGCCATCATCGTCGGTTTCACCGGTTTCCTCGTCGGTCAGCATGTAGCCCGACATCAGCCCTACAACGGAAGAGCCGGTTTCTGGCCGGAGAACATGGTCGACATTCCAAGCCGCGTCCTCGGCCGTGAACGGCCGGCCATTGTGCCAAGTCACTCCGGGGCGGACATGCAGCGTCCAGGTGCGCAGGTCGTCCGACGGCTCCCACCGGTCCAGAAGCCAAGGCCTGGTGATGTTGTCCTGCGCGGTCCGCGTCAGATAATCGCAGGCCGGGCGGATCGCGGCGGCGCCTTCGCCGAAGGAAATCGCGTGCGGATTTGAGATGTCCAGCACCCGCATTCCCATTCTGAGAGTTCCGCCGCGCGGCAGACTGGCATCGGCGGACGCGGGCATCGTTAGCCCGGCCAGAGAATAGGCGGCAGTCGCTGAAAGGCCCAGAAGCGTCGACTGGTGCAGGAAATCGCGACGCGATAGTCGTCCTTCTCGCATCCATTCCGTCAGTCTGGTCAGTGTTGGGTTCTGCATGTCCATTGTCTCCTTGTCATACTTGGTTGCCCCGCCGGTCGTTGCACGGCGCGGGTGCGGTTGGGGCAGGCTGACGGGCCTACCGGTATCCGCGCGACGCTCATCGCCCGCGCGAGAAGAAGACGACCACGACATCGCTGATGGTACCCCATCGGGCGTGCTGCGATCAACCACTGCGATCGGCCGTTCTCCTTGTTCTCTCCGAAAGCGCCGGGCCGGTCAGAGTCCCGTCGCCTTGATCTCCTCCTTGCGGCGGACCACATAGGCCTCCAGGGCCTCGCTCCGGTCCTCCGGCAAATCCGGCGGGTTATATTCCGCCAGCGCCTGTTTCCAGATGCCGGTGGCACGGTCGGTCGCGGATTGTGCGCCCGCCGCCTCCCAGGCCTCATAATTGCTCCAATCCGACAGGATCGGGTGGTAAAAGGCAGTTTCGTAGCGTTCCATCGTGTGGGGTTCGCCGAAGAAATGCCCACCGGTCGGCACGTTGGCGATGGCATCGAGCGCCAGCGTGGTCGTATCCACCTGCGGCGGCTGCATCATCTCGGCCATCTGCTGAAGCATTTCGACGTCCAGGACCAGCTTTTCGAACGATGCGGTCAGGCCGCCTTCCAACCATCCGGCGGCGTGGTAGATCACGTTCGCCCCGCCTAACACCGCCGCCCAAAGCGCCGTTTGCGTCTCGTAAACCGCCTGCGCGTCCACCGCGTTCGAGGAGTTGGCGTTCGAGGTGCGATAGGGCAACCCATAGCGCCGAGCGAGCTGTCCGCTGGCGATATTGGCCTTGGCGTTCTCTGGCGTGCCGAAGGCCGGCGCCCCGGTCCGCATGTCCACGTTCGACGTGAATGCGCCGTAGATCACCGGGGTGCCGGGGCGCACCAGTTGTGTCAGCACCACCCCGAAAAGCGCCTCGGCATTCTGCTGAGCCAGCGCGGTCGGCAGCGTCACAGCCGTCATCGCGCCCATCAGCGTGAAGGGCGTAACCAGCACAGCCTGGCCGAGTTCGGCGGTGGCGATAAGCCCCCTTGCCATCTCGCCATCGAAACGCCGCGGCGAGTTGACCGAGATCGGCGCCACGACACCGGGCCGTTCGGCAAGCGCCTCCAGGCTTTCGCCGCGGGCCAGCGCCATCATGGTGATGCCATCGGTCGCCCGCGTCGGGCCGATTGCGGAGATGTGAAAACACAGATCCGAGAGCGTGAGATTGGCGAAGTAGGTATCCAGGTGGCGGGTCTCGACCGGTAGATCCAGAGGCGCCACAGCCTGGTTGCCGATCAGGTGGATGATGTTGAAATACTGTGCAAGACGGATCAGGTCACGGTAGTCCTCTATGCCAGCCGGTCGACGGCCGCGTTCGGCGTCGCTGACATTGGGTGGACCGGCGACGAGGCCGAAAACCAGATCGCGGCCGCCGATCTCGATCGCGCGGGCGTGGTTGGACGGGGTCAGCCGAAAGCGCGACGGCGCCTTGGCCACGTACTCCATCATCAGGGCGCGATCGGGGCGCACGGTGCCGGTGCCGTGATCGACATCGGCGCCGGCGGATGCGAAAAGATTGCAGGCGCGCTCGTCCAGCAGCTCAATTCCGAGGGATTCGAGAATCGACAGGGATGAGTCGTGAATGGCCTCGATCTGATCGGCTGAATAGAAGGCGACCGGGGGAAAGGCGTTCTCGATCGCCCGCCAGGGACCCTGTTCCAGCGCCGGCGTGCGTGATCTCCGGGCGCGGGCGTTGCGTCTCCTGCGGCGCTGCGCGTTCATATTTCGCAATTTGGGCGATAGTCGGGCATCCTTGAAGTCTGCCAGCCCTGCGCCCCGGCAATCGTCCCGATCCGACCTGAGCGGGCGGAATCAGGTCGCATTTGTTCAATCCTTCAGCTCAGTCTCGCGCAAACCGTCGGCCAAAAGGTTGAGCCCCAGTACCAGCGACGAGATCGCTGCGCACGGGTAGAGCATCATGTAGGGCGCGAAGGTAGCCATTGAGCGGGCCTCGTTGACCATGCCGCCCCAGTCGGGCTGTGGCGGCGGCAAGCCGAGGCCGAGAAAGCCGAGCACCCCGATCGTGATGGTCACGTAACCAAGGCGCAGGCAGGCATCGACGATCAAAAGCGAAGTGGCGTTCGGCAGAATCTCCACGAACATTATGTAGGGCGCGGTTTCGCCCCTGGTTTCGGCCGAGGCGACGTAGTCGCGGTTGCGCAAGTCGAGCACGATGCCGCGCACGATGCGCATGATCCCCGGCGCGCTGGCGAATGTGACGGCAAGGATGATGTTGCCGCCCGAGGCTCCGAAGACCGAGATGATGACGACGTAGAGGACCAGAACCGGGAAGGAAAGCACGATGTTGGCGATGGTCGAGACCACGTCGTCGACCCATCCCCTGAGATAACCCGCCGACAGTCCCATCGTCACCCCCACCGCATAGGCCGAGAAGGTCGCCGTCACCGCGAAAAACAGCACCCTCCGGGCGCCGAAGATGATCCGCGAAAGGATGTCGCGGCCCAGGTGATCGGTGCCGAGCATGTGCCAAAGCCCGTCCGGCCCGGACGCTCCCGTTCGAATAAAGGGGGTGAACTGATCCACCGGATCGTAGGGCGCGATCAGTGGTGCAAACAGGGCCACCGCGCACCAGAACACAACCACCGCGCCGCCGATCATCGCGACCGGGCTGGTCAGGATCTTCGGCAGCACCGGGCGGCGGGCTGCGCCGTGTAGAGGGGGTGCGGATGCCTCTGTCATGTGAACCGCACCCGGGGATTGAGGAAGCCGTATCCGACGTCGGCGATGGTCTGTGTGGAGACCGCGACCACCACCGAAACCATGGCGCAGGCCTGCAACAGCCGGATGTCCTGGGTCAGCGACGCCTCCAAGAGAAGCGCACCGAAGCCGCGATAGGCAAAAAAGAATTCCACGACGATCACCCCCGACAAAAGCCAGTTTATCTGCAGGATGATAACGGTGAAGGGCGCGATCAGCGCGTTGCGCAGCGCGTGATGTGTGATCACCCGCCGGAACGGCAGGCCTCGCAGCATCGCCGTGCGGATGTAGTTGGAATGCATTACCTCGGACATCGAGGCGCGCATCATCCGCGCCACATAGCCGAAGCCGAACAGAACCAGCACCATCGTTGGCATCACAAGTTGCATCGGATCGAATCCATCCGACATGGTCGAGGTCGCCGGGAACCAGCCAAGCGTCAGCACGAAAAAGAAGGCTAGGAACACTGCGCTGGCAAACTCGGGAACCGAGGTGGTCAGGATCGAAACGGTGGAAATGATCCGGTCGGTCACTCCGCCCTCGTTCATGCCGGCGATGACCCCGGCGGTGATCGACAGCGGGATCATGATGGCGAAAACCACGGCGGCCAGGATCGCGGTATTAGCCAGCCGCCGCCACAAGACATCGGCCACTTTGGCGCGGTAACGGATAGATTCTCCAAAATCGCCGCGCATCACGTCCCACAGCCAAGCGACATAACGCAGTGCGGCCGGTTCGTTGTAGCCGTTCGCCTCCAGCCAGATCTCGCGCTGTTCCTGGGTCGAGTAAGGCCCAATCACCTTCACGACGACCGCATTGCCGTTTACTTCCAGAAGCAGAAAGGTCAGGAGCGAGACCGCCAGCATGGTGCCAACCAGCATTCCGAGGCGGCGGATGAGGAAGTTCAGCATATTGCCGCCGGTCTCCTTTCCTCTGGCCCTATTCCTTCACCACCTGCGACGAGAACTGCGCGTGAAGATGGTCGCCGGCCAGCACCGGCGGATATTTCGGCGCAGTGTCATCCCGGCGGCACGATGGCAGGCATTCGACCACAACATCGAAGTTCGGCTGGTGGAAGAAGCCGATCGACAATCGTTCAGAACCGACCACCAGGTCCGGCGGCGGTTTGACCACCTCGTGCAGCGTAAACACCCATCGGTCATTCGTCCAGCGCGCCATCATGTCCCCGATGTTGAGGATGAAGGCACCCGGCAGTGCTCTGACTGGTGCCCAGTCGCCCTGGGCCGTGCGCACTTGCAATCCGCCAGGCGCGTCATCGGGTTTCAGAATTGTCATGGTGCCGAAATCGGTATGGACGCCGGCGCACAGCTGGTCCGTCTCCGGCGGCACCTCCTGTTCGGAGTAGTACATCACGCTGAGGACCGAGACATGCCGATCGATGCTGTCGACGAAGTGCTCCTCGCCGGGCTCTAGCGCGCAGGCAAAGAGGCGCACCATCTCGGCCGAAAGCCGCCCCATCTCATCCCAATACTCCAGGAAGACGTCTCGCCAGCCCTCGGGTGCCTTGGGCCACAGGTTGGGCGCAAAATGGTTGCGGCTCCCGAGGGGGCGTAATAGGGCCCGGCATCGGGCGGCGTTTCGGGCCCCATCGAGAAGGACTCTTTCAGATCGGGCGGCGTGGACTCGCCGAGCGTGGCGGCCAATGCCGACCTGCCCTGGCCGATATAGCCGCGGATGATGTCGGAAGCGGGCTGCGCCACGTGCATCTTTTCCGACGCCTCGCGCCTGAAGAAATCCATTGACAGGGCATAGAGACGCTCGCTCAACTCCTGCGGCACCCGGTGGCCGCTGACGCGGAGAAAGCCAATCTCGCGGCAGGTGCGGTCAGTCAATTCGGCAACCTCGCGGCGGGCGGCGCCACTGCCGTCCAAAAAACGCCGACAGGTCGATCGCCGGGACAATGCTCATGGCCGATTTCCATACCCGATCCTCTGCCAAAAAGCCTAGAACGGATGCTGCGCCCGCGTGTGCCAAACCCGACCGGTCTCCGCACGAATCTGTCGCAAACGGAAGGCAACAATGCGGCTGTAGGTGTAGCGTTTCGGCGTTCGAAGGAGGTGGCGATGACCCATGATCTGGTGATTTCCGGCGGCCGCGTCGTGACCGGCGCCGGCTGCTTTGATGGCGATGTCGCGGTGCAGGACGGACGCATTGTCGCACTGGGCCGCGGGCTGGAGGGGCGGGAGCGGGTCGAGGTCGCGGGTCGGTTGGTCCTGCCCGGTGCCGTGGATGGCCATGTCCACATGCGCACCGAACGCGACAGTTTCTGCTACGACGACACCTTCGCCACAGGTTCGATCGCCGCGGCATTTGGCGGCACCACCACGATCATCGACCAGATCCAGGCCGAGCCCGACAGGACCCTAGCACAGGAATTCGACACCCGCATGGCCCTGGCCGAAGGCCAGTGCGCGGTCGATTTCGCCTTTCACATGAACATCCGTTCCTCTGATCCCGCGCGGCTAGCCGAGATCCCTGAGATCGTCAGCCGCGGCATCCCGAGCTTCAAGTGGTTCATGGCGATCCCGGGATGGGTTGTGCCCGACGAGACCCTCCTGCGCGGCATGATCGAGGTCGCCGCCTGTGGCGGGTTGAACATCGTCCATGCCGAGAACATGGGCGCGATAAAGGCGCTGAGGCAGCGCAAGGCCGAGGCCGGGGACCGCGACATGCGCCGCTTCCCTTCCGCCTATCCCGCGGCCACCGAGAGCGCCGCCTGCGAGCTTGCCCTCGGTATGGCCGAGGCCGCCGACAGTCGTATCCTTTTGTTTCACCAAACTTGTGCAGAGGGTGTCTCCGCGATCCGACGGGCAAAGGAGCGCGGCGTAGCAGCCTTCGGCGAGGCAGGGTTGGCTTGGCTGACCCACGACGCATCGATCTACGAAGGCCACCAGGTCGCCGCGCTGCCCTTCCTTCTGACCCCGCCGGTGCGGGGGCCGGAACACCAGGCCGCGCTCTGGCGCGGGCTGCGTCTTGGCGATCTGGACATCGTCTCGACCGATCATGCCGCCGTGCGCATGGTGCCCGAAGACGCCGCGCGCGAGATCGCCGCCGGCTTCGGCGTCGATGTCGAGGCCGGCCCGGAAGGGCCGGACACGCCGCGCGACCCTCAGGGCCGCCGGCTGATGCCGGTGCTGCCACCGGGCAATGTGGAAACCCGATTTCCGCTGATCCATTCCGAGGGCGTGGCAAAGGGCAGGCTCAGCGTGAAGCGTTGGGTGGAGATCTGCTGCTCCGCACCCGCCGACCTGTTCGATCTGCCGCAGAAGGGACGGCTCTTGCCGGGATGCGATGCTGACATCGTGATCTTCGACCCCACGGCGCAGGTGACCTACGCCACCGAAAAACTGCATTCCAACACCGATTACTCGGTCTGGGACGGATGGGACTGCCAAGGCCGGATCGACATGGTGTTCAGCCGCGGGCGCCGGATCGTCGATGGCGAGGCCTATCTGGGCCAGGCCGATCATGGCCGCTACCTAACCCGCACCGCACCCTGAGATGGGCGCGCTGTTGGGGTCGCGGGCGATCGACACCGGTGCAGCGTGCGACATCGGTCGGGCCATCGCCTAACGCTTCGCGGCGGAAGGCGCTGCGGTCGCCGGGCTGGACCGGTCGAAGAACGCCGAGGCCGCGCCCTGTCCCGCCTCCTACCGCTCCGCCTTCGTCACCGATACCGGCCTGGTCATCGACGGCGGTCTCAGCCTCGGCTGCGCGCTTCACTTGCCTTCTGTCGCCATTGTCTCCCGCGGCGCGATCACCGGTGGCATCGCGTCCAGCACCGCATTGGGCAGGTGGCATTTCAGCTGGTGACCTCCACCCCGGCGGAGGACCGGCGGCATCTCGGTTTCGCAGATCGGGTGGCCGCCGGGGGCCTGCGCATCGGCCTTGCGCGGGCAGCGGGTCTGGAACGGGCAGCCTGACGGCGGCCGCTCGGCCGAGGGGATGTCGCCCGACAGTACGATTCGGCGCTTCCCGAACCGGCTGTCGGCAATCGGCACGGCGGAAAGAAGCGCTTCTGTATAGGGATGATAGGGCGGCGCGAAGACATCGACCGTGCTCCCCTGTTCCACCACATGGCCCAGATACATCACCACGACCCAGTCAGCGAGATGGTGCACAACGCTCAGGTCATGGCTGATGAACAGCATCGCGGTACCGCTTTCGGCCTGGATCTCGGTAAGCAACTCGGCCACCGCCGCTTGGACCGACGCATCGAGCGCCGAGAGCGGTTCGTCGGCGACCACGAATTTCGGATTGCCGGCAAAGGCCCGCGCGATGGCCACCCGCTGCTTCTGCCCGCCGGAGAGCTGCCGCGGTCGGCGCGCCGCAAAATCCCGTGGCAGGCGCACTTGGTCGAACAGCTTCGCGACCGCGGCGCGGCGTTCCCGTGCACTGCCAGCGATGCCAAAGCGCTTCAGCACGCGCTCCACCTGCCTGCCCACGCGCCGTTTCGGGTTCAGCGTGTCGAACGGGTTCTGGAACACCATCTGGATCGATCGGACGATATCGGGATCGCGCCGCCGCACGTCGGTGTCAGCAATGTCGGTTCCGGCGAAGCGAATGCTGCCGTTCGTGGCGGTTTCCAGCCCGGTCAGAACCTTGGCCAGCGTCGACTTCCCGCAGCCGGATTCTCCGACCAAAGCCACGGTCTGGCTCTCATGGGCCTTGAAACTGACATCCTCGTTCGCCTTCACCACGGCGCGCCGGGCGGTGAAGATCCCGCCGGAGCTTGCATAATGCTTCTGCAACCTCTCGATACGCATGATCTCCGGCCCGAAGGCGGCGTCCTGCGGGACAACGGCATGGACGGTCTCGCGCCGGGCTTCGAGCGCCTCGATCTTTAGGCAGCGCGACAGATGCACATCTGCGCCCCCGACCGCCTGCATGGCGACCGGCCCGGCATTGCACAGCCCGTCCTGGAACAGCGCGCAGCGTGGGCCGAAATTGCAGCCCTGCGGCCGGTCGAAAGGCAAAGGCAACTGCCCTGGGATCGTTCGCAGTGCACGTTCCGACTTGTCGGCATCGGGCACCGGCAACGCATCCAGAAGGCCCTGGGTATAGGGGTGACGCGGCGCCTCGAACACGCGATCAACCGGGCCGCTTTCCACCGCCTCGCCGGAATACATCACCACCACTCGGTCACAGGCGGCGCGCACCAGGCCCAGATTGTGGCTGATGAACAGAACCGAGACGCCGAACTCGGCCGACAGCGCGCGGACAAGCTCGACGATGCCTGCCTCAACGGTTACGTCAAGCGCGGTGGTCGGCTCGTCCATCAGCAGTAACTTCGGCCGTCGCAACAGCGCCATGGCGATCACTACGCGCTGCTGCTGCCCTCCCGAGATCTGGTGCGGGTAACTCATCATGATGCGGTCGGGATCGGGCAGGCGCACCGCTTCCAACATCTCGCGTGCCCGCGCCTCGGCCGCGGCATGGTCTTCGCCGTCGACCACGACCAGCGGCTCCGCCAGTTGTCGGCCGATCCGCATCGAGGGATTCAGCGACGAGGACGGTTCTTGGTAGACCATGGAGATGTCGCGGCCCCAGATCCGTCGCAGCTCGGCGCGGGGCAGTGTCGCCAGGTCCTGGCCCATGAAACGGATCGAGCCGTCGGTGATTTGGCCGTTTCTACCTAGATAGCGCATGATGGCGAAGGCGACGGTGGATTTGCCGCTGCCGGATTCGCCCACCAGGCCCACCGTCTCGCCTGCCATCACCCGGCAGTCGAAACCGGCCACGGCGGGGATGTCCACCGCGTGGGTTCTGAAGCTGATCGAGAGGTCGGTGACCTCAAGTACAGGATCAGTGGTCATGCTTCCTCGTCTCCGGGCCCGGTCAATGTCGGACATCGAAGCGGGGGAACGCAAGCACAAACTCGGCCGCCTCTAACCCAGATCCGTCCGCAATCGATCCCGATGTCGCATTCGGAGTGGACGTGCCCCCTGCGGTGAGGCACCGTCCGAGCATATTACAATTCCGGAGCACCCCCATGTCCGATACCTCCTATCCGCGCGACCTGATCGGTTACGGCCCCACCCCGCCACAGGCGGCCTGGCCCGGCGAGGCGCGGGTCTGCCTGTCCATCGCCATCGCCTATGAGGAAGGATCGGAGACCTGCATCCTGCATGGTGACGACCGCTCAGAAGCGGCGCTTGCCGAGGTGGCGGGGATGGAAGCGGTGATCGGAGGGCGCGATCCGAATTCCGAGAGCATCTATGAATACGGCAGCCGCGCCGGCTATTGGCGGCTGCACCGCATATTGATGGACCGCGGCCTTGCCGCGACGGTCTATGCGGTGACGATGGCCCTGGAACGCAACCCGGCGGTCGCCGAGTCGGCAATGAAGGCTGGGTTCGAAGTGCTGTCCCACGGCCATCGCTGGTTCGATTATTCGCAGATGCCCGAGGCCGAGGAGCGCGCCCATATCGACCGCGCGGTGGAGATCATCACCAAGCTCTGCGGCCAGCGTCCGCTTGGTTGGTATACCGGACGGCCGAGCCCCAACACTCGCCGCTTGGTCATAGAGGAAGGCGGGTTCCTCTACGATAGCGACAGCTATGCAGACGACCTTCCCTATTGGGACCGCTGCCATGAGCGCACGCATCTGGTGATCCCACACCAGTTCGACACCAATGATTCGAAACTCGTCCACACCAACGGGTTTCCCAATGGCGAAGCCTGGGAACGCTACCTAACCGACACGTTCGATGTGCTCTGGCGCGAGGGCGCGGTTGCACCGCGGATGATGACTGTGTCTCTGCATCCCAGGATCGCCGGTCGGCCGGGACGGGCGGCGGGGCTGGAGCGGTTCCTCGACCATGTGCTGGCCCATGAACGGGTCTGGATCCCACGCCGTGCCGATATCGCGCGGCACTGGATCGCGCGCTTCCCGCCCGACGGCTAAAGTGCAAAGCCGCTTGACAGATCTGCGCTCCTCGTGTCGGACTGACCTAGCGCTAGAGCATTTTGGGACAACCGGGGGTGCCGGAACAGAACGCTGACATCGAACGACTGCGCGCCGGTTTGGGGGCCGGGGGGGCGGGGCTGCGCGTGCTGATTCATGCCAGCGACACCGGGCCGGCCGAAGGCGTGCTGGCCACGGCCCTGCCGGGGGCAGATTTGATCTGCCATGATAGCTATGATGGGATCGCGGAGCTTCTGCGAAGGACCCGGCCGGAGCTTTGCTTGTCCTACCGTTTCGGCCCCGGCTACCCGCGCGCACCGCTGGTCGAGGGACCACATGCGCCAGTCTATCTGCATGTGGCGGGGACCGGTTTCGACCACCTGTTGCCCTTCGATCCCGGCCGCCTGCTGGTCTGCAATTCCGCCGGTTTCCAAGCCCCAATTATGGCCGATTACGCGCTGGCCGCAATCTATGCCATCAACCTGGACCTTGCACATTTTCACGCGCAACAGGCGCGGCGGGACTGGACAGGGCGAATGCTCCGAAGCGCCGAGGGCCAGCACGCTGTGATCCTCGGCACCGGGCCGATTGGCGCGGCGATCGCGCGTAGACTGACGGCGGCCGGGCTTCAGATCACGGGGATCAACCGCTCCGGACACGCGCATCCGGATTTCGCCTGCGTGCAGCCGGTCGATGGCTTGGCTGCGGTGGCGGCTTCGGCCCATCACCTGGTGATCGCCATCCCGCTGACCGTGGCGACGCGGGGGCTAGTGTCGGCGCACATCCTCGCCGAGCTACCTGCAGGCGCCGGGGTGGTCAACTTGGCCCGCGGCGGGATCGTGGACGAGGTTGCGCTGTTGGCTCGCTTGCGTGACGGCAACTTGCGCGGCGCGGTGTTTGACGTCTTCGCCACCGAACCGCTACCCCCCGACGACCCGCTCTGGCACGCGCCGGGCATGATTGTTACGCCACATTCGGCCGCGCTGTTCGACGGGTGGGAGGCTGCCGCGGCCCGGGTCTTTGCGGACAATCTCAGTCGCCTAGCGTGCGGCGAGGCGCCGCTGAACCGGATCGATCCGGCACGGGGGTACTGACATGTCGAAGCCGGACTCCGCCACCCGCCGTGGTGGCACCCCCTCCAGCGTTACGCCGGATGCGCTCATCTCCGTCGCATTATTCGTCGAGCATGATTTCCCGCTGGCGCCACTGTCGATGGTCCTGGAGGCCCTGCGCCTGGCCAACTGGGTCGAGGACCAGCGCGTGTTTCATCACTGGATTGTGTCGGCCGACGGGCAGCCACGTAGCTCCTCCTCGGAACAGCCGGCCAATGTCGAACACTCGGTCCGGACCTGCCCACCAGCCGATATTGTGCTGGTCTGCACCGGGCTGAATTCCGGTCAAATCACCGACGCCGCGGTGCTGAACTGGATACGCAACTGCCATCGCCGCGGCGGGCAGGTCGGCGCGATCTCGGGCGGGGCCTTCGTGTTGGCGCGCGCCGGGCTTCTGCATGGACGCACCGCCTCGGTGCATTGGGAAAGCAGTCGCATCCTGGCCGAGGCCTTTTCCGATGTCACCGTTTCCGACAACATCTTCGTCATCGATGGCCGCATCATCACCTGCGCCGGCGGCGTCTCGACGCTGGATATGATGGTGCACCTGATCGAGACTTTCCGCGGCCGCGCCGTCGCCCGCCAGATGGCCGATGCACTGATCTACCAGTCCATCCGCCATGGCGGCGCGCCGGCCCGGATTGACCTGAGCCATCGGACCGGAGCCTCGAACAACGTCCTGTTGCAGGCAATCGAATTAATGGAACGAAACCTCGAGGAACCGGTGAAACTGTCCGAGATCTCGGCCCGGCTCGGCACCTCCATGCGCCATTTGGAACGATTGTTCGCACGCAGTTTCAATGTCACCCCGTCAAAATACTACATGCGCCTGCGCCTGAAGGAGGCCAAGGGCCTGTTGTCGCAATCCGACATACCGGTGATTGAGGTGGCGCTACGTTGCGGGTTCCGCAACAGCTCTCATTTCGCCCGCCGCTACCGTGAGATCTACGACGCACCGCCATCCGAGGCGCGCCGGGCAGCCCGGGCTATGTCGCATTCGGGCGGTTGCCGCACGTATCCGGGCGGTCCGCCGGGCCAACGCCGTTTGGGTTGAGCAGGCAGGGAGGAAGGAGACCGTATGGCACAGCGTTTGAGCGGCAAAACTGCGATCGTCACCGGCGCGGCATCAGGCATCGGCCGCGCCATCGCGCTTCTCTTCGCCGAGGAGGGCGCGAAAGTCTGCGTTGCCGATATCCTCACCGATCCCAAAGAGGGCGGCACCCCGACGCAGGATGAAATCGCCGCCCGCGGCGGAACAACCATGCGCGTGCAATGCGACATCTCGAACTGGGCCGATATCGATGCTATGGTCGGGCACGTGGTGGCGGAATGGGGCCGGCTGGACATCTTGGTCAACAACGCCGCGCACTGGACCACCACGCCCTTGACCGAAACCACGCCTGAGCAATGGCGCGAAGTCATGGCGGTCAATTCCGACGGATACTTCATGTGCTCCAAGCGCGCGGTCGAGCAGATGCTGACCCAGAGCGTCGAGGCCGAGGCGCGGGGGCGCATTGTCAACATCACCTCGCAGCACGGCATGATTGGCGCCCCGAATGACATCGCCTACGGCACCGGCAAGGCATCTTCGGTCTATTTGACCCGCCAAATCGCCACCGACTACGGCCGTCAGCACATCATCTGCAACGCAGTGGCGCCGGGCAGAATCGTCACTGGCAAGCCGGGGGTCAGCATGGAACCCAAGGGACTGCAGGCCGCCCGCGCGCGCACGCCCTATCCGCGCTTGGGCGAGCCCATGGACGTGGCCTATGCCACGCTGTTCCTGGCCTCGGACGAGTGCCGCTTCATCTCCGGAGTCAACCTGATGTGCGACGGCGGCTGGTCGGCCAGCTGAAGGGGACGCGATGACACTCCTGATCACCGGCGGCGGCGGTTTCGTGATGTCGAACCTGGCACTGATGTGGCTGAAACGCCACCGCGGGGAGCATGTCGCAGTGCTCGATGCGGGGCCGAAGGATGACGCGCTCGAACGGTTCTGGGCACCGGTGGCGGACCGGCTGACCTATATCCGTGGCAGCGTCCTCGATGCGAAGCTGCTTGCCTGCGTTGGCGCCGACCACGCCCCCGACCGCATCCTGCACGCCGCCACCGTCACCCTGTTCGCCCCGGAAACGCTTGAGGGCGCGGCCATTGCCAACCCCGAGACCGACGTCCCCGACAAGGTGCTGGAGGTTAACATCATGGGCACGGTGCGGGTGCTGGAACTGGCGCGCACCCTGCGGGGCCTTAAGGCCTTCGTCAATCTCAGCTCCGGCGGGGTCTACAACAATTTCGGACCCGAACCGCCCGGGCCGATGCCTGAGGACGGGTGGGTCGATCCGCCGGAATTCTACGGTATTTCAAAGTATTCCAGCGAGATGATCGTGCGCCACTACGGCAAGAGTTTCGGTTTCGATGTTTGTTCCTGCCGGCTCTCCGGCGTCTACGGGCCGATGGATCGCTGGCGGCCCTCACGCGCCTATGATTGCCCGCCCAAGGTGGCGCTGCACCGGGCGATGGAGGGGAAGGTGATCCGCATCAATGACACCGAGGGCGTCGGCGACCATATCCACGCCCAGGACGTAGCCCGGGCGATGATGGCGCTTTTGGAGAAGGACGGCAGCTTCGATCACCCGGTCTACAACGTCGCCCAGGGCGAGGCGGTGACGCTCGGCCAGTTGCTGGAGTTGTGCAGGGAAATCGAACCGGGTCTGAAGTGGGAAATCGCGCCGCCCGCCGCGTGTGACATCGTTGCCGATCCGCGTTTCAAAGGCGGGCGGTGGGGAACTTACGACATCTCGCGCCTGCGAGGCGAAACCGGTTGGGAGCCGATGCCACTGCGCCAGGCCCTGCGCCATTACGCCGACTTCATTCGTTCTTTTGGTGCGACGCCGTGACGTCGAATGGCTGTTTTTCCTGTCTGCGAAATAGCACCGGGATGCTACGCACGAAACTTGCAAGGAGTTGGTAGCAACGGAATATCGGGCGTCGAGCGGCAGTTGAGGACTGGTGCTGTCCGGCCATGGCGGGGTCGAATCCGGTAGTCTTTCGTCCGTGTCGTCGCGGCTTCGGGCTCGGTGGATGTCAGGGTGGCGGACAAGGCCAGAAACCCAACAGTTTTGATGGTTTGCATGGTGCGGTCTCCCGTGGAGGAAGCAGGGCCGGGGCCTTCGGACGTCGGGCACGGTCTTCAGACTGGTACCCGACGACACGCCTTGAGGCGGCCTAGTTCACGTGTTCACGGCGGTAACCGTCGATCGTTTCCGGAGTTGGTAAACTGTAATTGAAGTGAATCCCATTTCAGAGAGAGAAAAAATGTTCTCAATTTGTTCTTGATTCTTCAAATCGAATTGTAATATTGAGAACATACAGCGAATAAAACAGGATCAAAACATGATCAAAAACCTGTATATCGAAATCAAGCGTTCATCCCGACCGGCGATTTCAGACCTGTCCGGCCTGTTGTCGATATTCGTTGTGCTATTTGTCGCACTCAGTCTGACGTGAGACCCGGCACTTCTTCCAGCGCTTGCATGGCATCAATTGTTGCGTCAAACGCCAACAAGATTGAGGCATGGCGATTCTTGAAATCCTTTGCCGGCCTCAGTGCTTCAAGTTCCTCGAAAGGGGGATCCGGAACCTGACCGTCTTCTTTCAACATGGCCTCCAACTGGTTCCGGGCATGTTCAATTTCACGACGGTTCCGGCCAATGACATTCTTTCCGAGCACGGAAGCTGATGCCTGTCCCAGCGCGCATGCCTTGACGTCCTGACCGAAGCTCGAAACCCGGCCGCCGTCCGTCTTCAGGCCGACGGTGACGGTCGAACCGCACAACGGTGATCGTTTCTTTGAAGAACTTTCTGGTTCAGGAATCAGTTTTGCGTATGGAATCTCTGCGGCCAGAGCGAGAATGCGTTTGGCATAAAGCTGGAGCACATCATTCGCTTCTGCCATCGGTCATGTGCCTTCAACACCACTGGAATATACATTAATTAGGTCCGATTGAGGAAATTGGAAAGTATCCATGAATGCAATCGACCCCGACAGCCTAAAATATGATGAAAAAGGACTGATCCCCGCGATCGCCCAGGACTATTTGACCGGCGAGGTCCTGATGTTGGCCTGGATGAATCGAGTCGCAGTCGAACGCACGTTTGCAACGGGCAGGGTTACCTATTGGTCGAGGTCTCGATCGGCACTCTGGCAAAAGGGCGAAACATCTGGAAACATTCAGCAACTGGTAACCGGGCACATCGACTGTGACCGGGACTGTTTGCTGATCAAGGTCGAGCAGACCGGTCCCGCATGCCATACCGGAGAGAGAAGCTGTTTTTTCACCTCGATAGACTCCATGGAAAGGGACGACAAGTAATCGTCATTCTCTCGTTCTGGTTTTGCCAGGATTGTTCAACTCTCCAGGGCTTGAACTCTGGTTTTGCGAATCATCCAACCTCCGGATGCGGAAATCGGAGGAAAGGCTCACGAAAGCATCTCAAGACCGACCATCGAAAGGATGTCGCCGGGAGTCCTTCCCCTTTCCCTGAGCGACCGGATAGAAACCGCGTCATGCCGTTTGGCAAGCCGGACATCCTGTCTGTCACGAATCAGACGATGGTGACGATAGATCGGAGTCGGAAATCCGAGGATTGTCTGGAGCAGAACATGCAGGGGCGTACAGAAAGCTATGTCCTCACCCCGGGTGACATGCGTGACAGACTGCTTGGCGTCGTCGGTGACGACGGCGATATGGTACGACGTTCCAATGTCTTTTCGCCCAAGGACGACATCTCCCAACATGTCGATCAAGGATTCAGGGGTGATCCGGACATGGACCGGATTTCCGGATCCGAGTTCAGTAAACCCGAGTCCCGCAAGCACATCCGCGCCGCCAATCAACTCGATTGCTCGACGAAGATCCAGGCGGATCGCATCTCCCGGTTCCAGGTCGTCCATGGACCGCCCGCGACACGTGCCAGGGTAGACCGGGGGCAGGGACGAATTCCTGGATTCGGGAGACGGGTGCGTTGGCGCGGCAAGTGGACGTTCACCGTCCCGGACGGGCCGGCCTGATTCCTGCGGGGCAGAAAGCGCCGCGGCAATGTCCTTTCTCGAGCATCGGCAGGGATAGCAGAGTCCGTACGCGACAAGCCGCGACAGGACGTCCGCGTAAATGTCCAGTCTTTCCGATTGCCGCATGACGGGCTTCCGCCAGGTCAGGCCCAGCCACCCGAGATCCTCGTAAATCGCCACTTCGAACCTTGACCTGCAGCGCGCAGCGTCAATGTCTTCGATTCTCAGGAGGAACTCGCCCCGACATGCCATGGCCGCCCGCCAGGCTGTCAAGGCCGAAAATGCGTGTCCGATGTGAAGAAACCCGGTCGGAGACGGGGCAAAACGTTCGCGCATTCAGGTTCTTTGCATCACGAATACGGTCGAGCACATATCCAGTTTTGAAATATGAGGGCCATACTCCTCGTGGAGCATTCGGAATTCTCCGGAACCCGACCTGTCTTCAACCGCCTTCATGTATTCCGGTTCGGCCAAGGTGTGGTCATTGAACGAAAAAACCATCAGATTGCCTGACGCAAGTACCGACAGGCATTCGTGGAGAAAGTCGACCGGGGCCGCCCCGGTGCCGATGACGCCGATTGCCGCGATCAACTCATAGGTGCCAGGTTCGAACTGAAAAGGCGCGCCAGGTTCGGAAACCAAGAGATCCCTGTAAATGCCAAGGTCTTTCGCCTTGGCGAGCATCTCCTGATTGACGTCCATCCCGAATATGTTCGAGAACCCAACTGCTGCAAGCGCCTTTCCCGAAATCCCGGTTCCGCATCCCACGTCCAGAACGGGCCGGGACTTGTCGTGGACGAATCGTGCCGCGGCCTGAGCGCATCTTTGCGGAGTGACATAGCCGTGAGCGGACAGGTCTGCATCGTAGGATTCCGCCCATTCACTGTAGAGATCATGTCTCTGTTGATCAGTGTCCAGATAATAGACCTCCGAGAGGAAGTCTCTTGCCATTGGTCTTCTCCCTGTTCAATCGGCGGAGTTGAGCAGAAGTCTACCGAACGCGTCAAGCCTTTGGTCGGACCCTTCGGATTCAGATTGCGGGACAAACAAATCCGAAGGTACATGATCTCACTTATGTCGGCAAAATCGATCGACGGTGGACGGCAAACCCATTTCAGGAAAGCGTTTCCGCTTCAGGCCGGACCCTCAACTGCCTGGGATTTGGCACCTTCGCGGTCTGTTTCGCCGCCATTTCTGTCTGGCTCGGCGATTCTGGCGACGGACACGACTTCTTCCTCGTCTACAATCCTGAAAACGTTGACACCGGCCGACACACGTCCGGCTCGCCGGATATCGGAAACCGGGCACCTTATGGACTGGCCTGTCGACGTCACGAGCATGATCTGATCGTGATCCTCGACAGTCAATGAAGCGACGATTCGATCGTTGCGCAACTTCAGGTTGGCAGCCTTCATGCCTTTCCCGCCACGGGCCTGGATCCTGAACTCGTGCGCAGACGTTCGTTTGCCGAATCCTTTGGACGTTATCGTCAGGATCCACTCCTCGGAATCAACCAACTCCGAATACTCCTGGTCACCGAGGGAAAAGCCAGGCTCAACCTCGCTCTCGACTTCGCCGTCGGCTTCGTCCTCAAGACCTTTTTCCAAAGAACGCCTTCGCGCAAATGCAATTCGTTTTTCTGCCGAAAGCTCGACATGCCGGATGATTGCGAGAGAAACGATACTGTCCCCCCGCTTCAACTTGATTCCACTGACGCCCGTGGAAGGCCTGCCCTTGGAAACCCGGATGCTCTCGACCGGAAAACGGACAATCTGACCGCGTGACGTCGTCAGCAGGATGTCTTCGGCGCGTGACGCACTCAGCACCCCGATGAGGCTGTCGCTGTCCCTGAGGCCGACCCCGATCTTGCCGTTGACCCGAATATTCTGGAAATCGGTTCGGGCATTGACCTTTACTCGACCATTCCGCGTCGCGAAAACCATATAGTCGCGATCCGGATGATCCGATTCCGGCATGATCGCGGCAATTGAATCCCCTTGCCTGATCTGGAGAATATTGACCACGGCTTTGCCACGGGCGTTTCTTCCCCCTTGAGGCAGCCGCCAGGTCTTGAGCCTATAAACCATTCCGGAAGTAGAGAAGAACAAGAGCGGCGTGTGCGTATCGGTGACGAACACGGACGTTACAAAGTCCGTTTCCTTCGTCGCTGGACCCTTGAGGCCCTTTCCGCCGCGCTTTTGTTCCCGGTATTCGGACAGCGCGGTCCGTTTGATGTATCCTTCGTTGGTAACCGTGACGACCATGTCCTCACGTTCAATCAGGTCATCGTCGTCAAGTTCCTCGGTGTCATCAACGATTTCGGACCGGCGTGGTTGAGCAAACCTCTTCCGAACCTCGTTCAGTTCGTCGGTGATTATGGCAAGCGTTCGCGCGCGCGACCCGAGAATGTCCAGGAAGTCCCTGATCTGATCGGCAAGGGTCGCGAGTTCTTCTCCGATGTCCTTGACGCCCATGGCAGTGAGGCGTTGGAGCCGCAGTTCCAGAATGGCTGAAACCTGGGTGTCCGACAGTCTGTACGTGCCGTCGTCACTTATCCCGTGCAACGGGTCGTCAATGAGCCGAATATACTCGATGATCGACGCGACGTTCCACGTCCGCTCCAGAAGCCTCTCCCTGGCTTCTGCAGGGCTGGCTGACGATCGGATCATGGCCACGACGTGATCGACGTTGGCAACCGCAACCGCCAATCCGCAGAGCAAGTGGCTTCGTTCGCGCGCCTTGCGCAAACGAAAAGCTGTTCTTCGGACAACGACCTCGTTCCGGAACTCGATGAACGCCGCAAGAAATCCCCGAAGATCCATCAATTCGGGACGACCGGCGTTAAGTGCCAGCATGTTGCACGAGAATGACATTTGCATCGCCGTCTGACGATACAACTGGTTCAGGATCACTTCCGGTGACGTGTCGCGTCGCAGCTGCACGACAATTCGCATGCCGGATCGGTCGGATTCATCCTGGACACCCGAAATTCCCGGGATCGACTTGTCGCGCGCAAGTTCTGCTATCCGTTCGACCAGGGATGATTTGTTGACCTGGTAAGGGATTTCGGTAACGACAATCGCAGGGTTGTCCTTGCCATCGTCTTCAATTTCCGCCCTTGCGCGAATGACGACACGGCCTCGTCCGGAAGTGTAGGCTTGTCGGGCCCCGATCGTACCAAGGATGACACCGCCCGTAGGGAAATCGGGCGCCGGCAGGTGCCGTGTCGAAATCTGGATCGAATCCAGATCGGGGTCTTCGATAAGGGCCAGTGTCGCATCGATAACCTCACCGAGATTATGCGGTGGAATATTCGTTGCCATCCCGACCGCGATTCCGCTTGCTCCGTTGACAAGCATATTCGGAAACCGGGACGGCAGCACGATCGGTTCAAGATCCTTTCCATCGTAATTGTCCTGGAAATCGACCGTGTCTTCCCTGATGTCCGAAAGCAGGAAGCCGGCTGGCCGGTCCATGCGCACTTCCGTGTAGCGCATTGCCGCCGGATTATCGCCGTCAACGGAACCGAAATTTCCCTGGCCGTCGAGCAAGGGCAAAGACATGGAGAATGGCTGTGCCATGCGAACAAGCGCGTCGTAGATCGCACCATCTCCGTGAGGGTGGTACTTCCCCATGACATCACCCACCGGCCTGGCAGATTTTCGATACGGGCTGTCGTGACCGTTTCCGGCTTCGTGCATCGCATAGAGAATGCGACGATGCACAGGCTTCAACCCGTCTCTCAAGTCGGGAATCGCCCGGCTGACGATCACGCTCATCGCGTAATCGAGATAGGAGGTCTTCATTTCCTCCTCGATGGCGATCTGTGGACCGTCGCCGGGCTCCGCAATCGGCGGGTTTTCTTCCAGAAATTCTGTCATGTCCTCCAAACGAGCTGTCCGCCCGCAACTCACACAAAATGTTGTAGATCACTGTAGCACAAATACCGTCATTTGCAATGCCACGCACTTCAGGATGACGGCTCTAGGCACGAATCCGCAATTCGCTGGGGTGGATTGGCGAAATCTATAAAATTATTTTAATTCAAATTATTAAACGAAATTATTAAAGCAAATTGGTCGAAAACGTCACGCTCCGTTTGAACAGGGACATGCAGACACCGATCAGCATCTTGTTTTCGGCTGTGGGGCACAGTCTGGACGCAAAGCAATTCACGAGCAGCTCTTGTCCCGAACAAATGCAATGCGTCATGACGAATTCAGCCAATGGCCAGATCCCTGAAATTGCGCGGAACGCCCGGACATAACCGGCCGGATCCGCTTCATCCCCCGACTTTGGCGGAAATCTGGTCGCGCCCTGGATCGCGCTTGATGCAGCATCCTTTACAGAATTTGTCAGAAGGGGAGTTCATCTTCCTCTTCAGAATCATATCCAACCTGGGCGGTCTGTCGTGAATCGTCCTGATCTCCGAATTGATCGCCGGTCCCTCTATGTCCGCCGTCGCGGGGCCCAAATCCGTCGTCGCCTCGTCGATCCAGAAACGTGATCGTTCCCCCAAATCCCCTGACCACGACCTCCGTTGAATACCGATCACTCCCTGTCGCCTGGTCTTGCCATTTTCGGGTTTGGAGTTGACCCTCGACATAGATCTTCGAACCCTTCCTGAGGTATTGTTCGCAGTTCCGAACCAGGCCTTCACCGAAAACGGATACGCTGTGCCATTCGGTTCGCTCTCTTCGTTCCCCTGATTCACGGTCGCGCCACGTCTCGGTTGTCGCAATTCGCAAGTTACAGACCTGGCCGCCGTTCGGAAAACTTCGGACCTCCGGATCCCGTCCAAGGTTGCCGATCAGCATGACCTTGTTCAAACTTCCACTCATTTTTTCCACTCCCGTACCGGCCGGTTCTTGCCAAAAACCCGATTCAAGGCATATCGCCAACAAGCGTCAGAACGCCACCGAAACCAGCCGCACCCCACTCCCGAATGGCCAGAACCGCGCAGAATTCCAAGATTTGAGGTCGATGGCACCCTGGAAAACCGAACGCTTTCCTGCTGCCCTCAGCGCCAGTCTTCACCCTCTATCAACAGTACTCCCTGCCATCAACCGAAGATTATGGCCTGATCCTGAACCCCGGCAGCTCCAGTTGCGCTGATCATGTCAAGACCGCAGCTTTGACGGTTCAAAACCGTGACAACCAGCCGCCCCGAGTTCCGATCACATGAAAATTCCGGCGTGCGGGAAACAGGTCCGGCGGCATGGCCTTTCCCCTTGCACCTCGCCCGTCGCCGGTTCCGGACACGTCAAGTCCGGTTGGATTCCGGTCGCCATTCCGGTAGACGAATCCGGGTCGAGCACGAAGGGCAAAGGCGGTCGATGAGCCAACCCCAGAATCTTGAAATACGAGGGGCCCGGGAACACAATCTCGGGTCGATCGACGTCGATATTCCCCTCCGGAAACTCGTCGTCATCACTGGCGTGTCGGGCTCCGGAAAATCGTCTCTCGCCTTCGACACGATTTATGCGGAAGGACAAAGGCGCTACGTCGAAAGCCTGTCCGCTTACGCACGTCAGTTCCTCAACATGATGCAAAAGCCCGAAGTGGATCACATTTCCGGACTCTCTCCCGCAATTTCGATTGAGCAGAAGTCGACGTCGAGGAATCCCCGCTCAACCGTCGGTACGGTTACCGAAATCCACGACTATCTGAGGGTGCTTTTCGCCCGCACGGGAACGCCATATTCACCGGCAACCGGATTGCCCATCGCTGCGCAGCAGGTCTCCGACATGGTCGACCGGGCAATGCGCCTCGAGCCGGGGATGCGTGGCCTTGTACTCGCCCCGACGGTCCGAAACCGGAAAGGAGAATATCGTAAAGAATTTCAAGAACTTGCAAAGAGAGGGTTCCAGCGCGTCCGGGTCGACGGCAAGATATACGACCTCGACTCACCCCCGGAACTCGACAAGAACTTTCGTCATGATATCGACGTCGTTGTCGACCGGATCGTCATTCGGGACGGAATTGAGCAACGGTTGGCCGACAGTTTCAGAACAACGCTTGACCTGGCTGATGGCATAGCGATTCTTGAAACCGTCCCCGAAGATACCTCCGCGCAAGCCGATCGGATGGTCTTCTCGGAGAAGTTCGCCTGTCCGGAATCCGGATTTACGATTCCTGAGATCGAACCACGCCTTTTTTCATTCAATGCACCTGCCGGAGCCTGTCCAAAATGCGATGGCCTTGGTACCGAGTCCTTTTTCGACGAAGTACTCATTGTCCCTGACGTGAATCTTTCCGTCCTGGAAGGGGCGCTCGCGCCGGTGTCCCGGAAAAACACGGGCATCTTCAGCGGAATGATCAGGACGCTCGCGGCTGAACTCGATATCGACATCACGGTTCCGTGGCGTGAACTTCCGGAACCACATCGGAACCTGTTCCTGTACGGTTCCGGTGAGCGGACGTTTCCTTTCGAATTCAAGCACAATGGCCAGTTGCTGCGATTCGACCGCCGTTTCGAAGGAATCATTCCAAACCTTCGCAGGCGGTATAAGGAAACTGCATCTTCACACGTTCGCGATGATCTTGAGAGATTTCGGAATACGCGCCGCTGCCAGTCTTGCGGAGGCCAGCGTCTCCGGACCGAAGCGCTTGCCGTAAGAATCGGTAAACACAATCTCGGCCAGGTGGCGGAAATGACGATCGGTCAGGCCCTTGAATGGGTCGCGGGGGTGCCCACACACCTGTCCGAACAGCAAAGGGAAATTGCGACCGACGTACTCAAGGAAATCCGGGAACGATTGGGGTTTCTGGTCAACGTTGGTCTTGACTACCTCACCTTGGCGCGCGCGGCCGGATCGCTGTCGGGAGGGGAAGGTCAGCGCATCAGACTCGCCAGCCAGATCGGATCAGGACTGACCGGAGTTCTTTATGTACTGGATGAGCCGTCCATTGGTCTTCACCAACGCGACAACAACCGGTTGATCGATACGCTGAAGGGACTGCGCGACCAGGGCAATACCGTGATCGTTGTCGAGCACGACGAAGAGGCAATTTGCTCGGCAGACCATGTTCTGGACATGGGTCCGGGGGCAGGCGTTCACGGTGGGCAGGTCGTCGCCCAGGGCTCGCCGCAAGAAATCGCCCAGGATCCGGACTCGATTACCGGGCAATACCTGTGCGGCGTACGCAGAATCGATGTCCGGTCACATCGACGCCACGGCTCCAGAAAGGCGATCAGGATTTCCGGTGCCACGGGCAACAATCTCAAGGACATTGCGGTTTCGTTCCCGCTCGGCACGTTCATATGCGTGACCGGTGTGTCGGGTAGCGGCAAGTCGACACTGGTCGTTGAAACGCTTTACAGGTGTGCTTCGCGCGAAATTCATCGCTCTCGCGAGCGCCCTCACAATTACGCATCGATCGAAGGCCTCGAGCTGATCGACAAGGTCATCGACATCAATCAGCAGCCCATCGGCCGGACACCTCGCTCTAACCCCGCAACCTATGTTGGCGCGTTCACACCAATCAGGGACTGGTTTTCCCAGTTGCCGGAATCCCGTGCAAGGGGGTACCAGCCGGGACGGTTTTCGTTCAACGTCAGGGGAGGTCGGTGCGAAGCGTGCCAGGGGGGAGGCGTGAAGAAGATCGAGATGCATTTTCTCGCCGACGTGTACGTGACGTGCGAGAGTTGCAAGGGATTGCGTTATAACCGGGAAACCCTGGAAATCAGGTTCAGGGACAGGACGATCGCCGATATCCTGAACATGACGGTCGAGGAAGGAGTCGAGTTCTTCCGTGCGATCCCGTCGATCCGGAACAAACTGGTTGCCCTGAACGAAGTCGGGCTGGGATATATCAAGATCGGCCAGCAAGCGACCACGTTGTCAGGGGGGGAAGCGCAAAGGGTGAAACTGGCCAAGGAACTTGGCAGGCAATCCACGGGCAACACACTTTACATCCTGGACGAGCCAACGACCGGGCTGCATTTCGAGGATATCCGAAGGCTCCTGGATGTCCTTCACATGCTCGTCGACCAGGGAAACACCGTCATCGTGATCGAGCATAACCTGGACGTAATCAAGACCGCCGATCACATCATCGATATCGGTCCCGAAGGTGGTGCGGGAGGAGGTGAAGTTGTCGCGACAGGAACGCCCGAACTCCTGCTTGATCAACCGAACAGCCACACCGGGTTGTACCTGAAAAAAGCTCTGCAACCGCTGCACTTCGCCGCAGCGTGAGCCGTTCCGGCAATCTGACAAACGTTCAACGAAAAAGCATCCATCGGCTGTCAAGCCACTTTGAAATTTGACCCCGGAACCTTGTTCACGACGCGAACCCGGCAACGGGTAATCGATGTCCATCAACGCAGGCAGTTCGGCCGCGACTCAAGGGACCTCGGGATGTTCTCCGGTGTCAGTCAGTGCCGTCCGGAACACGATCGGTCCGATCGCTGATTCTCTGAATGTACGAAAGCCGTGTCTTGCCAGATCGATACCCTCGGGCGGAGGTGTCCAAATTTTTGCTTGAGCGCATGCGCCGATCGCAGCGGCTTAATCGTGGAGCCGCAGGAGCACCTCGCGAAGACCTCCGGCACAATACCATCGGCCTCCATGCATGAACCGTTCGCGTGTTAGCCTTGATCAGTCAGTCGAGTCCGATTAACGCACGCGCCCGGTACTTGCGCGAGGGAGCCGCCTTGCCGGGGACAATTGCTAGGATTCCCCGGCTTTGTTAAGGTGACGCCGAAATAAAATGCACAAATTCGGCGGCTTCGCCCGCAGTTTTGCTTGCGTCAGGCAATCGCGGCGAAGTTTCGCTTCAGAGGGACTTGCATGCCAGCGGAATCGATTGCGGACTGCGACAGCTGCGCGTTCATGCCGACAGTGTCGCGTGCCGGGCCGTTGTCATCCGGCAACCGGGCAAGTGGAGAGTGCGTGACTGGCGAATCCCGAGGACACCATGGGCGGGTCGTCTGAATCATGGCCTACCGGCACATGATTTCCGCTCCGAATCCGGTTGGTTCCGGCACTTGCGGACAGAATCTCCCGGCGGCCTTGGACCTCACCAGCACATCAACTCCGTATGGGGCTGAACGTACCAGTGCCTGCTGCCCCGGCGACAGGGCCGATTTCACGGAACGCCGCCGCGGTCAGGTCCCGGACCCATTCAATGGCAGACGCAGTCGGGTCCGGTTCGGCAAAGACAAGTCATGACCCGGGTCAGGCAGAGGATCGAAGACTGGTTCGAGGCTTTTGCCGTCTTCCTTTGCCGGAACAGTTTTCTCGCGATCCTCGCCGTGTTGCTCGCCACTGCCGTGGCCGGAGGCGGGTTGCGCCACGTCACCATCGATACATCGACCGAATCGTTTCTTCACGAGGATGACCCTGTCCTCGCACGATACGAGGAGTTTCGCGCACAATTCGGCCGAGACGACGTGATCATTGTCTCCGCCGAACCGGATGCGTTGTTCACCAGTCGCGCACTGCAACGGCTGAAGGCACTGCATGAAGACCTGGCCGGGAACGTTCCGCACCTTGCCGACATCACGTCAATGATCAATGCGCGCAGCACGCGGGCGGAGGGCGACCGCCTAATCGTCGGAGACCTCCTGGAAACCTGGCCCGAGTCCGAAGCGGAACTCTCCGAACTTCGCGACCGCGTACTTGCCAACCCGCTCTACCGCAACCTGCTGATCTCGCCCGACGGCAAGGTGACGACGCTGGCACTCGAGTTGTCGCGTTTTTCCGAAATTGGCAGCACGTCCCTCGAGTCGGCTCTCGATCTGTTCGACGAGGATTTGCAGGCGCAACCGGCAGTCGGTAAGCTGACCGATGACGAAACCCACGAAGCGCTTGTCGCGATCCAGGACGTCATTGCCAAACACCATTCGGGTGACTTCACATTGCGGACCGCAGGAACGCCGGCTGTCACCGACGCACTCAAGATCGCGCTCCAGGATGACATGAAGCGTTTTATCGGGCTTGCTATCGGGATGATAGCGGTCCTCTTGTTCGTCATGTTCCGTTCGGTCGCAGCAGTCATCCTGCCGCTTGGCGTTGTATTGCTGGCGTTGTTGAGCACGGTCGGGCTGATGGGACATCTCGGCACGACGATCAAGTTACCCACGGTCATTCTGCCTTCGTTCCTACTCGCGGTCGGCGTCGGAGCCTCGGTCCATCTGCTCGCGATCTATACCAGGAACGTCCGTACCGGGAATGAACGTCGGCAAGCCATTGTCGGGGCAGTGGGTCATGCCGGTTTTCCGATCTTGCTGACCAGCCTGACGACAGCGGCGGGACTTGGATCGTTTGCAGCGGCCGAGGTTGCTCCGATCGCGGAACTGGGCCGCTACGCCGCCATCGGTATCCTGATCACGCTCGGCTATACCCTGGTCCTGTTGCCGGCGGGACTTACCCTCGTTCCAAGGGGACGGGGCCAATCCGCTCCCCTGGCAAGCAGTGCCGCGAGAAAGCTGGACGAAGTCCTGATCGCGATCGCGAACTGGAGTGTATCGCATGCCGCGCCGATCGTTGTGGCGGCCCTGGTCATGGCTGCAGTCAGCATAGGCCTGGCGTCACAACTCCGTTTCTCACACGATGTCCTGTCCTGGCTTCCCGACGACTGGCCGGTGCATCGGGCGACCCGCGCCATCGACCGGGACCTCGGTGGTTCAGTTGCACTTGAGGTCGTGCTGGATACGCGCGCCGAGAACGGTCTCCACGACCGGGGAACACTGGTCAGGCTCGACACGCTCGCACGTGAAATCGAGGAAGAGTCGGCCGACCCCGTCGCAGTCGGTGCGGTACTCTCGGTGGTCGACTTGCTGAAGGAAATTCACCAGGCGCTCAATGAAAACCGGCCCGAATACTACCGCATTCCGGAAAATCCGCGGCTGATCCCGCAGGAGTTCCTCCTGTTCGAGAACTCGGGTTCGGATGACCTCGGGGATCTCGTCGATACCCAGTTCCGTCTCGCGCGGTTCAGCATGCGCGTGCCCTGGCGGGATACCCTTGTCTACCCACCGTTCATTCGCGATGTCGAGACACGGTTTCGCGGCGAGTTCGGCGACGTGGCGGACGTATCGATTACCGGTGTCATGAGCCTGCTGAGCCGAACGCTCGAGGCCGCCATCCGTTCCGCCGCGCAAAGCTACCTGATCGCCTTCTGCGTCATCACCCTGATGATGATCGCCTTGATCGGCCGGCTCGGAACCGGCCTGATCAGCATGCTCCCCAACCTCGCGCCGATCGTGCTCACACTTGCCCTTATGGAGGTAGCCGGAATCCCGCTTAACCTGTTCACCATGCTGGTCGGCTCGATCGCGATCGGGCTGGCCGTCGATGACACCGTGCACTTCATGCATCATTTTCATCGTTACTTCGAGCGCACGGGAAACATCGAGGACTCTGTTCGCAAGACGCTCCTGACGTCCGGACGCGCCATGCTCGTGACATCGATTGTCCTGTCCGCCGGATTTTTCATCTTCTGCCTCGCCGGCATGAAGAACCTGATCGATTTCGGACTGTTGACAGGAGTAACCATACTGACTGCACTCGTCGCCGATTTTGTACTTGCGCCTGCGCTGATGGCGTTGCGCTACCGTGATTTGGCGCCGCTCGGGGATTCAACCGAACCGGGAGAAACGGAATGAAGAAGTCTCATTTTACACCTGTCGTTCTTGCCGTCCTGATCTTGCTGCCGTGCGCGGTGCACCCGGCAGGGAACACGGCCCTGGAAATCATGCAGCGCGTCGATGCCCGCGATGAAGGCGACAATCGGACCGCAAGGCTGACGATGACGCTGATCGACCGGAACGGCCGTGAGCGCACCCGGGCGCTGGAGACGTTTTTCAAGTACCGGGGACGGGACCGGCTGAACCTGATGTTCTTCCTTGCGCCCGCAAATGTGCGAAATACCGGTTTTCTGACGTATGATTACCGGACTCCAGAACAGGATGACGACCAGTGGCTGTATCTGCCCGAACTGCACAAGACCAAGCGGATTGCCAGCGCCAACAAGTCGCAATCCTTTATGGGGACCGATTTCTCCTACGTCGATATGACCCGTCGCGTGCTCGAGGAGTGGAGCTACAAGCTGCTGGGCGAACGCGAGGTCCGCGGCAAGAAGGCCTGGCTCGTCGAAGCGACACCCGCCTCCAGGATCGTTGAACGGCGCTACGGTTATTCGAAGTCAGTGCTATTTGTACGCCAGGACATCCACATGGTTGTCCGGGCAGTTCACTGGCTTATCGAGGGCGGTCGGCTCAAGTACCTGGACATCAAGGCGCTGGAAAGGATCGACGGCATATGGACAGCGACCGAACTCGACATGCGGACCGTACGCAACAAGGAGACGTTGCATCGCACCGTGATGCGTTTCGAAGATGTTCGTTACGGCCAGGATCTTGACGAGAGTCTGTTCAGCCTGAGGCGGCTCGAGAAAGGAACCTGAACGGCGTCATGGCGTTTCGCCTGGTATTTGTCCTGCTTCTCATGGCCGGCCCAGGACTGGGCCAGACTTCACTTGAGCAGGCGCTCAAAGGGTTCGAGGATGCGCCTGTATCCGCGCGCCCCGACGACATCGACGACATTCTGGACGAATTCGACACCGAACCATCACCGGGTCCGACCGTACAGGATGCATCGGGCGCGTTGCCCGCCTGGCTCCGGATCGGCGCTACGCTGGAAGAGCGGATGGTCTTCAATCTTGCGCATGATGCTCCTCAGTCCGGGGAAGTCGATCATCGCGGACTATCCTCGCTGCGTTCGCGCCTCGATGTTGAAGCCGACGTGGAGCTGGGCCGGGATTGGCGAGCGCGCGCCACCGGACATGCGTGGTTCGATCTTGCCTTCCATGCAAAAGGGCGGCGCAGCTACCCGCGCGGGTTTCTCGACGCGTATGAGCGCGAGGCGGAACTCGGCGAACTCTTTGTGCAAGGATCACTGGGGGAGAACATCGACCTGACGCTGGGACGCCAGGTTGTGATCTGGGGACGGTCCGATCTTTTCCGCGTCACGGATGTGCTCAATCCACTCGACAACCGCCTGCCGGGCATGACCGACATCGAGGATCTTCGGCTGCCGATCGCGATGGCACGGTTCGACGTATACGCCGAGCAATGGAACGTGAGCATGATCGCGGTCCCCGAACGCCGCTTCGACAAGGGGCCCGTGCCCGGCAGTGACTTCTTCCCCATGCAGGGTTCGGCGCCACCGCAAGACGATCCGGACAGTGCGTTCGGTTCATCAGAGGTCGCTGCGGCACTCTCGGGAACCTTCCCGAGTTGGGACATTTCTTTCTACGCAGCGAATGTTTTCGACGACCGGCCGCACGTCGTGGAAACCGACACCGGCCCGCGGCTTCGCCGCAACCGAATGTGGATGGTTGGCTCGGCAGGGAATTACGTTTCAGGTAACTGGCTGTTGAAAATGGAAGTCGCTGGTTTCGCCGGCCTGCGTTTCACCAACGCGGCGGGGAAAAAGTTCTCGCGTCTGGCGGCACTCATTGGCGTGGAGTATTCGGGACTGGCTGAAACTGCGATCGCCTTCGAGGCGGTCAACCGTCACATCTTCGACTTTGACAGCCGCCTGACTTCAATGCCAGACGACCGTCGCCGCAATGAACCGGCCACGGCGTTTCGCATAAGCAGGAGTTTTCGCAATGACACGATCGAGGTTTCATTCCTCGCACTGACTTTCGGGCTGGCAGGCGAGAATGGAGCCGTCCAGAGATTGCAGACTGTTTACAATTGGACCGATTCAGTTGATCTGACAGCCGGGTTGGTGCTCTACAGATCCGGCGAACAGGTCCCGTTCCGAAAGATTGACGACAACGACCGGTTTTTTTTCACACTGGACTATCATTTCTGAGACTGGCTTTTTTTCGCGATTCCGTAGGTTATGCCAATTTGAGCATGTACCGGGCCACGCGCTTCGTCGCGTTCCGAGAAAGAATTCGCGCGCGCAGGAGAATCCGTCGCGATGTGGCGAGAATTGCGTGGAGTTCGGCGTCAACCAGCATCGTAAGCGCACCGCGGTAGCTGTCCACGCCAATTTGGGGTCGTGACGCTGGTGCTGATATACGTCTGGACTAAACGTAGAGAAGCATTTCGGGCATCCTGCCGCCGGCAGGAAACCCGCCTTCGACAAACGATCCGGTCTTCAGATCGATTCTCGTGATTTCGCCGCTGGCAAGGGCAACCAGCAAATGCCGGTTGTCGGGTTCCGGCAGAGCATGGAACGGCTCGGCAGGGACTTCGACAACGCTGGCGTCCGTCATGTCGCTGCTGTTCAACAGTTCGACATAGCCCTGTTTCTTCGACTCATCATAAGTCGTAACGATCACCTTCGTGCCGTCATGACTGTTAAATGGCCAGCCGGGAACACCGTTCAGGCCAACGGTCTGGACGACTTCTCGTGTTGCCAGATCAATCAAGTGCAGCATAGGTCTATGAAAGTCACCCACATAGAGCATTCCGCCATCAGGAGATACGCGGATTGCCTGTGAACCGACCGGTACCGGAATGCGTGAAACAACCCGTCGCGACGGGATATCCACTTCCACGATCACGGGGTATTCCTTCGCCGAAAACCAGACTGTCGACCCATCTGGTGCGGCAGCAAGAAAGTGGCAGGGAACCTGCAGCCAAATCGTGTGTTCAATTTCCCTGGAATCCGGATCAACGATCACGACACAGCAATTTTGCTCAACGGTAACCCAGATCTTTCCCACGGGATCAGTCATCATGGCGTGGGGACCACGATAAAGACCCAGATCGACATGCCCGTCAAATGTCATGGTTTCGAGGTTGACAACACCCAACCGGTTGTCAGGTGTGTTGTTACCGTAGTCCTTGTCACCGTAGAGCGAGACGAAAGCCATGCATTGGTCGGACGTTACGGCGATTTCGTGCGGCTTCGCGATGCCGTTTTCTCCCACGGGCACGACCGCGAGCATCTCTCTCGTCGCGGCGTCAAATACTGTCAGGCTGACATTTTCTTTCACGGAAGCAAGGATATATTTTTTCTTGTCGTCCATGGTTAATTCACCCTCCATAATCCGGTCTTTGCAATACTGACCCGCCACCAGGACCCCGCGCACGGCAAGAGTGGCCGTTGGGTGGAATTCAGACTCGTGACACGACGGATGCCAGCCGGCATGCAAGACCAGTGTAACCAGACGACCAAGCCCATCATGTGCGGTTTCCTGCCCAGGTTCCTTCACGAATTGAACATGCGTCAAACGTTACTGATGAGCACTCAGGATTGGCGATGGAAACGTGCAGGGAACGTGCAGAAAAGGCACCAGGATCAGCGTCGCAAGGTGGCAATCCTTTAAGGAACGGGTCAAAATATCCAGACTCCCGCGCCTTTCAGGGGATCAGTACCGGCCCCGTTTTCTGGTCTCCAGTCTCGGGAGCATGGCAGAGCAGTCCTTTCCGAGACCGTTTTCCATGTCGACAAACTGTTCGAAAAGATCCGTCGCGAGACGACCGAGCCGCGTGTCCGCGTCAACCTGTTCGGCCGCTCTTTGGCTAAGTCGAAGATCCTTGAGCATCAATTCCGCAGAAAACCCGGGCCGATAATCATTGTCGGCCGGAGAGACCGGACCAACGCCGGGGGCAGGGCAGTAGGCGTTCATCGTCCAGCTGTAACCCGACGAGGTCGAGACGACATCGAAAAGTTTCTGTCGATCGAGTCCGAGCCGGTCTGCGAGGACAAACGCCTCGCACGTTCCGATCAGGGTCACCCCGAATATCATGTTGTTGCATATCTTGGCGGTCTGACCGCTCCCGCTGCCTCCGCAATGGACCGAGCGTTGACCCATGATCCCGAATAGCGGCCGAACCATTTCATAGGCGACGGACGTTCCGCCAGCCATGAATGTCAGTGTCCCGGAATCAGCTCCGGCAATTCCCCCGGAAACCGGCGCATCGACAAAATGGATGCCCGCACTTTCTGCATCGCCTGCAACCGCACGAGCCGACTCGACATCGATTGTCGAACAATCCAGCAACACCGAACCCCGTCGCATGATCGGAACGATCTCCGCCGCGACTGCCCGTACGACGTCGCCGTCGGGCAGCATCGTGACCACGATATCCCTGCCTTTCGACGTCGTCCTCACATCCTCTCCCTGTTTGACACCTCCAGGCACGGCGGCGGCGATATCGAACCCGACGACTTCCAACCCTGCCGCGGCCAGGTTTCGTGCCATCGGGAAACCCATGTTTCCAAGGCCTACAAATCCGATCCTCTTCATGCGAATCCTTCCCTTTCGAGCCTCAGTTCGTCGTCGCCTAACGGCATCAGCATTCTCACCACATCAAGATCGGACACCGCGTCGATGTCCGAATGGCGCCACCGAGGGTTTCGATCACGGTCAATGACCGCGGCCCTGATGCCTTCGATAAAATCCCCATGCTCGGCCGAGCGGAAGGTGAACCTGAACTCTTCCCTGAGCGCCCGGAAAATCGAATCACTTTCTCGGGCGCGGTGAACAATTTCGACGCAACATGCGACAGACAAAGGGCAATTCCGGGTAATGGCACTCAGGGCCGCTTCCGTGAACCTGTCAGGATATGTGGACATTGACCTGAGGATGTCGGCAATCGTTTCTCCTCCAAAGTGCCGATCAACTTCACGTTGCCTTTCATGCAGGACTCCGCCCGGGGCCAAAGTGGCTCGATCGTCCAGGATTCCCACTTCGCCCGTTTCGACAAGATCTGCCTTGATCTCTTCCCAGCCTTCGTTTGGGGCAAAGTAGTCCGCGAATCCGGCGTAAATGGCATCCGCAGGTCCCATCCTGGTTCCCGTTGTCCCGAGATATTCCCCCATCCTCCCGGGCGCGCGCGCCAGTAGCAGTGATCCACCCACATCCGGCACGAGGCCGATCCCGCACTCGGGCATGGCAACGATGCTGTTTTCACAGACAATCCTGTGGGACCCGTGACACGAAACGCCGACCCCGCCACCCATGGTATACCCTTGCATGAATGCAACCCATGGTTTGGGGAAATTGAATATCTTGGCATTCAGGCGGTATTCGTCACGCCAAAACCGGCGTCCGTATTCGAAATCGCCGCGCGTGGCGGTATCGTACATGTCCTGGATATCGCCGCCGGCGCTGAATGCCCGCTCCCCGATACCTTCGATCATGACGAAGTTGACATCGTTGTCCTGCCACCAGGAATCGATGGCGCGCTCGATCTCGGCGATCATGGCATGGCTTAACGCGTTCAGGGCCTTGGGACGTTGCAAGGTGATTCTGCCCGCCTTGCCTTCACGACGACAAAGGATGTCGCTCACGACCGATCCCTGGCAATCAGCGCCCTGCTGACAATAAGGCGCATGATTTCGTTCGTCCCTTCAAGGATTTGATGAACCCTCAGATCCCGCACGATTTTTTCGATACCGTAATCGGAAAGGTATCCATAGCCGCCATGCAACTGCAGGCAATCATTGGCCACGCGAAATGCGAGGTCGGTGACATATCGTTTTGCCATCGCGCAGTGCATGGTTGCATCCGGGTCGCCCTTGTCCAACTTCCATGCCGCCTGCCTCAGAAACACCCGACCCGCCTGAAGCTCGGTTTCTGCGTCAGCGAGCCGAAACTGCAAAGCCTGGAACTGGTTCAGCGATTTCCCGAATGCCTTGCGTTCGGCCATATAGGTCAATGTCTTGTCGAACGCGCCTTGCGCTGCACCGAGCGCGCAGGCCGCAATGTTCAATCGCCCGCCGTCCAGTCCAGCCATGGCATAGGTGAAGCCTTCCCCTTCGTCACCGAGCAGGTTTTCAAAGGGGACCCGGGCATCTTCAAGATTGACCTGTGTCGTTGGTTGAGCCCGCCATCCCAGCTTGTCCTCGAGAGCGCCGAAACCAAGACCCGGTGTTCCGGATTCCACGACAATACTGGAGATTCCCTTGGGGCCGCCTCCGCCGGTACGGCACATGACGACGTAAAGATCAGAGTAGCTGCCGCCTGAAATGAAAGCCTTGGATCCGGTCAGGGCGTACCCGTCATCCGTACGAACCGCCCGGGTTTTCAGCGCGGCCGCATCCGAACCTGAACCCGGTTCTGACAGGCAGTATGATGCGATCCTATCCATGGACGCGAGGCCACCGAGATACCTGTCGCGAAGAACCGAACCTCCGTAGGCCGCCACCATCCAGGCACACATGTTGTGGATTGACAGGAACGATGCGGCCGAAGGACAGGCAGCTGAGAGACCTTCGAAAACCAGGGTTCCGTCAAGACGGGACAACCCCGTTCCGCCCATGGATTCCGGCGCGAACATCGCTCCAAATCCGAGTTCGCCCAATTCACGCCAAAGGGATTTCGGAATGGTTCCGGCGCGGTCCCATTCAAGGGCGTGCGGTCCAATCCGATCCCGCCCGAACTCACGGGCAATATCGAATATCGCCCGCTGTTCGTCCGAAAGCTGGAACTCCACGGCGTGTCCTTTCGTGATGCCGTCCTCCGTGAACCCGAAGTCTGGCCAGCTCCACGAGCCTTCGGTCTACGTCCCGGTTTTCCGTCACTCCATGACGGGAATCGAAAACGCTGCACCTTCCTTGATACCCGACGGCCACCGGGACGTGACGGTCTTGGTCCTCGTATAGAATCTGAACGAATCAGGCCCGTGCTGGTTGTGGTCACCGAACGCCGACTTTTTCCATCCCCCGAATGTATGAAACGCCAACGGTACCGGGATCGGGACATTGACCCCGACCATTCCGATGTTGATCCGGCTTGCGAAGTCTCGCGCAGTGTCGCCGTCGCGCGTGAAAATAGCGGTTCCATTGCCAAACTCGTTTTCCATGGCGAGTTCCAGGGCATCGTCATAAGAATCCGCCCTGACGGTGGACAGGACCGGGCCGAATATCTCGGTCTTGTAGATGTCCATGTCCCTTGTCACCCGGTCAAAGAGATGCGGCCCGACGAAGAACCCGTTCTCATAACCCTGCAATGAAAAGTCCCGACCATCGACCACGAGTTCCGCGCCGGCGTCGATGCCGGACTGCACGAGACCGAGAACCCGCTCCTTGGCTTCGCCGGTAATCAGCGGTCCGTAGTCTATGTCGCCTTCGGCGGTATAGGGACCCACCTTGAGGGATTCGATTTTCGGGACCAGTTTTTCGCGCAGCGCGTCGGCCGTTGCATCGCCAACAGGTACCGCAACCGACACCGCCATGCAGCGTTCACCAGCAGCACCGTAACCTGATCCCACCAGGGCGTCCGACGCCTGTTCCATGTCAGCATCGGGCATGACGATCATGTGGTTCTTGGCCCCGCCGAAGCACTGGACACGCTTTCCATTCTTGCTGGCGCGCGCATATATGTACTCGGCAATCGGTGTTGATCCGACGAACCCGACCGCACCGATGTCGTCGTGATCGAGAATCGCGTCGACTGCGACCTTGTCGCCGTGCACGACCTGCAGAATACCATTCGGGAGTCCCGCTTCCTGCAGGAGTTCCGCAAGCATGACTGTGACTGAAGGATCGCGTTCGGACGGTTTGAGAATGAAGGCGTTTCCGGCCGTGATCGCCGGACAGAATTTCCACATCGGAATCATCGCGGGAAAGTTGAATGGTGTGATTCCTGCAACCACTCCAACGGGTTGGCGCATCGAGTACATGTCGATTCCTGGGCCGGCGCTGTCCGTGAATTCACCCTTGAGAAAGTGCGGAGCGCCGATACAGAATTCAGCGACTTCCAGACCGCGCTGAATGTCGCCGCGAGCATCCGGAAGAGTCTTTCCATGCTCTTTGGACAATGCTTCCGCCAGGCGGTCCATGTCACGGTTCAGCAGCGATACGAATTTCATCATTACGCGCGCGCGCCGCTGGGGGTTCGTGGCCGCCCAGGATGGTTGCGCCTTTTTTGCTCCTTTGACCGCCCTGTCCAGTTCTTCGGCGCTGGCCAGCGGGACTCTTGCGATAACGTCGCCTGTCGCCGGATTGTAGACGTCTGCGAAACGTCCTGCCACGCCATTGACCCGTTTCCCGTCTACGAAATGTGAGATCTCTTCCATCATTCGCTCCCAATCCGATTGTGCCGCAGGTGTGCCCCGCAGCGAATTTCGATCTTGGCAACTAACTCAAATCGGCGCATTGACGCAATAACGCTGACGAAAGGGCGGAACAGTGATCGGGGACATAATCCCGCTCAGGAGTCTGCCGATACTCCGTGTTCGAGAATGGCCATGATTCGACTTGACCGCATATCGGCAAACCTGTTTTGCGTTTGCCGCTCATTTGAGATGGCAAGAACGGCAAAGTGAAAGGCACCTCATGCGCACGGGACTGTATCCTGGCACGTTCGATCCGGTAACGCTCGGCCACATCGACATTCTGAAACGGGCTTGCAGCCTCGTTGATCATCTCGTTGTCGGCGTCGCCATCAACGCCGACAAGGAACCGTTGTTCTCGCTCGAGGAACGGGTCGAGATGGTGACGAGCGTCGCCGATAAAATCGCATTGGCATCAGAGACAAGAATTACGGTTCATCCTTTTGGAGATCTTTTGGTTCAGTGTGCGCAGGACGTTTCGGCGAGTATCATAATTCGAGGACTCAGGGCCGTTTCGGACTTCGAGTACGAGTTTCAAATGGTCGGAATGAACCGCCTGCTTGATGAAAGAATCGAGACCGTGTTTCTGATGGCTGACGCGGAATACCAGGCGATCGCGTCACGCCTTGTGAAAGAGATCGCACGACTAGGTGGCGACGTCTCGCGGTTCGTCGATTCCGAAATTGCCGACGCTCTTTACGAGAGGCTGCGCTCGAACGGCAACTGAACCGCGCAATAACTTCCTTCGCCGCACAATGCATTGGCCATGGGCGGCCACGGGATTCGTGGAACGGTCACGGAATGACCGGAGATCAAACGCAAGAAACCAACCAGATTCCCGCCGGGTCTGCTTTCAGGCGCGGTTTGCGGTCAAACTGACAGGATCTCATTCCGGATCGGATTCGCCTCCGAACGGCAGTGTCGCCACGCCTCGGACCATGCAAATCGGTGAATTCCACTTCCCGTGCGGTTCAGCCGGCCAAAACGCGAACATGTCGCTTCTTCCCGGCGGAAAGGACGACACCTTCGGAGAGCCTTTCATGGCTGATTCTGGATGCAGGTTCGGTAATGGCCACGTGATCGACGCGCGCACCGCCGTCCTGGATAAGCCGCTTGGCTTCTTTGCCGGACTTGACGAGCCCTGATTGTACAAACAGCCGAACGACCGAAACGTCCCGGACTTCGGGATCCGCTGCCTCGATATAACAGACGGGCAGCCTCTCATCCATCCGTGAACCGTCTCGCTGTTTCCCGCCACCATTCGAGCCCTCGGATCCAAACAGTGCGCGCGCGGCTATTTCAGCGTTTTCTGCGGCGGGACGACCGAAGGCCAGGGTGGTGACTTCGGTGGCAAGCATCGCCTTCGCCACGTTCAATTCCGAACCCTCAAGTGTCGCCATCCTCCGGCATTCGCCGAGGTCCAATTCGGTGAACAGGAGCAGGAAACGGCCGGTGTCGGCATCGGCGGTGTTTCGCCAGAACTGCCAGAAATCAAATGCGGATATGCGCTCCGGGTTCAGCCACACTGCACCCAATGCCGTTTTCCCCATCTTGCTTCCATCCGCTTGCTGGAGCAGGGGGGATGTCAGGCCGAAGACTTCCGAGCCGTTGATCCGTCGCGTGAGATCGACGCCGTTAACGATATTGCCCCATTGATCGGAGCCCCCCATTTGCAACCGGCAATCGAATCGCGCGTTCAGTTCCATGAAATCATATGCCTGCAGCAGCATGTAATTGAACTCGAGAAAAGTTAAAGGCTGCTGCCGGTCCAGCCGTCGTTTCACGGATTCGAAGGATAGCATCCGGTTGACCGTGAAGTGACGACCGTAATTCCTCAGGAAATCCACGTAATTGAGTTGATCCAGCCAGGCGGCGTTGTTCGACATGATGGCCCCGCTTCCGTTGCCACCAAATTGGATATATGCTTCAAATACCTTTCGTATCCCCTTGATATTATGGTCTATAATGTCTGATGAAAGCAGTTTTCTCGATTCGTCCTTCCCCGAGGGATCCCCGATTTTCGTGGTTCCTCCTCCCATGAGAACGATCGGCCGGTGACCGGTTTTCTGCAACCATCTGAGCAACATGATCTGGATCAGCGACCCGACGTGCAAACTGTCTGCCGTGGCGTCGAACCCGATGTAGGCAGACTGCGGAGTCTTTGAGAAAACGCGGTCGAGACCTTCGAGATCGGTGCAGTCCTGCACAAATCCCCTCGAAATCAAAACGTTCAGGAAATCAGATCTGGGCTTGAAATCCATCTCCGGTTCATATCCCTTTCTGTCGGCAGTTGGTCCTATAAACCAAGCCAACTTGTGACGAAAGGCCGACAAACGTGGATGATTTCGAACCGATCTGGTCGCTCGGCTGTATGTCGGGCACATCCATGGACGGGGTTGACGCGGCCATGTTGCTCACGAATGGCGAACGGATTTGCGCTTTTGGCGATCATTTCTATCGTCCCTATTCCGCCGAGGAAATCGAGGCGATCGCTGCAGCACAGGGACTCTGGCAGGACGACCAGCCGGACATCCTGCTCAAGGCGGAGGAGACGGTTCGTCTTGCGCATCTTGAAGTCGTTTCGTCATTCTCCGGAGTGGAGGAGGTCATCGGTTTCCACGGCCAGACCGTCGCGCATGCTCCCGGAAGGGGAAAGACGCACCAGGTCGGGGACGGCAAACGCCTCGCGGACGAAGCCGGGAACGTGGTTGTCTGGGATTTCAGGACCAGGGACATGGCTTGCGGCGGGGAAGGGGCTCCACTCGCATCCATCTTTCACTTTGCCTGCGCGAAGTGGATTGGCGAAACACGCCCGGTCGTATTCCTGAACCTTGGCGGAGTGGCAAACCTGACATACGTGGACCCGCTTGCCTCTGAACCGGAAACACCTGGCGCGCTCGTTGCATTCGATACAGGCCCGGCAAACGCATTGATCGACGATCTGGTGGCGCGCCGCAGGAATTGGGGATTTGACAGGGGCGGATACCTCGCCGCGACAGGCAATAGCGATCTCGCAATCGTCGAAGAGGTGCTTTCCCGGCCATATTTTGACCGAAAACCTCCAAAATCCCTGGACCGGAACGAATTCAAGGATGTGCTCGAGAGTGTTGATTCTCTGCCGGATTCAGATGCGGCGGCGACGTTGACAGCCTTGTCGGCGGCGGCCGTCGCCCGCGCCGAAAAATTCCTCCCCGCTTGCCCGGGGCGCTGGCTGGTGGCGGGCGGCGGGAGCCGAAACCGCACACTGATGTCCGAACTGGCATCACGTCTCTCGGCGCCGGTGTTGCCGGTCGAGGATGCCGGACTCGATTCGGACATGCTGGAGGCGCAGGCGTTTGCCTTCCTGGCGGTTCGTTCAATGCGGAACCTCGTCTTGTCGCTACCGTCCACGACCGGCTGTTCGGTTCCGACCACGGGTGGCAGAATTGACCGACCAAGCCGCAACCCGCCGAGATGAAGGACCGACGGGAACTTGTGAAAACAGGATTTGTCCGCTGCGGAACCGGATTGACCGACACGCGAGGAACCGGGCGAAAACGGTTTGGGGTACCTTGCGTTTCCGGAATTCCGGTCGTGACCGATGACACCGAGCTACCGCGTGGTCTCGGTCAGCCGCCTTCGAACGTATTCATCGACGCAGGTAATCAGCGTATCCATGTTCGGTTCTTCGAAAAAATGCCCTGCGGATGCAATGACCTGGTGCGAAATCGTGATGCCCTTTTGTTCGCGGAGGCGACGCACGAGATCCTCGATGCTCTCGGGTGGAGCCACATTGTCAGCGGAACCGTTAATTATCAGGCCGGATGACGGGCAAGGAGCAAGAAAGGTAAAGTCGTACATGTTGGCGGGAGGCGAGACCGAAACAAATCCGGAAATTTCCGGACGCCGCATGAGCAGTTGCATCCCGATCCACGCCCCGAAGGAAAATCCGGCAACCCAGCAGTGTTTCGCGTTCGGATTGAGCGCCTGCAGGTAATCCAGCGCCGCCGCCGCATCCGATAACTCACCAACACCTTCGTCATACGTCCCCTGGGAACGCCCGACTCCTCGAAAGTTGAAACGAAGGACGGTGAACCCCATCCTGAAAAAGGCGTAATGGAGGTTATAGACAACACGATTGTTCATCGTGCCGCCGAATTTGGGGTGCGGGTGCAGAATAATGCCGAGCGGGCTGTCCTTCTCCTTTTGAGGGTGATAGCGCCCCTCAAGGCGCCCTTCGGGACCCTGAAAGATCACTTCCGGCATCGACATCTCCGGATTGTGCCAGCCATCCTCCGGTTCGGGACAGGTTGACGGTTGCAAGGGAACAAATTAGAATGATTCTAAAATCTTTAAGAAGTCTCCTTCCCCGGAAACATGCCTGTTAGTGCTTTCGGTCGCGGGCGTCAACCGGGGCGAACCCAGGAAACAAGGTCATGAAACTGAGCACAAAAGGCCGGTACGCGATGGTTGCTCTCGTCGATCTTGCCGGGGCCAGTCCGGCAACGGCAGTTCCATTGGCCGAAATTGCCCAGCGGCAGAAAATATCGTTGCCCTACCTTGAACAACTGTTCGTCAAGTTGCGCCGGGCCGGCCTGGTACACGCGATTCGGGGACCGGGAGGAGGTTACCAGCTTGCGCGGTCGTGTGATTCAATTCGGGTCTCTGAAATTCTGTCCGCCGTCGATGAATCGATGGACGCGCTGTCGACAGGTGCCGGTCAGTCCGGGCTAGTATCCGGAACCCGTGCCCAGTCATTGAGCAACAGGTTCTGGGAAGGCCTCTCGGCGATGGTCTATGTACACATGCATCAGACGCGGTTGAGCGACATATCGTCAAATCATCTCGCACCGTGTCCTGCCGTTCCCAACCTTCTTCAAATGGCCGACGAAAAGTGAGCCGAACCTATCTTGACTGGAATGCGACCGCGCCCTTGCGCCCTGAAGCCCGGGACGCGATGTTCGGCGCGCTCGGGGCTGTCGGCAATCCGTCGTCGGTGCATTTTGAGGGGCGAAGGGCGCGTGCGATCGTCGAACGTGCGAGGGCCCAGGTCGCAGCGGCGTTCGGGGCCCAACCCACGGAGGTCGTCTTTACCTCCGGAGCCACGGAAGCCGCCGCATTGGCAATGACGGGTCGAAACCTCGGCGCAGCCCTGGTCGAACATGAGTGCGTGCTTGCGTGGGCAGAGCACGTCCTGGAGACGACGGCAGATGGACGGATCGTTGTTCCTGATCCCGGCAATGCCTCCGCGCAGGCAGCGAACAGCGAAACCGGAATTCTGCAGCAACTGCCGCCGGGGCTGGCGGTAGCCGATTTTGCCCAGGCTTTCGGGAAGACGCCATGCAACTTCCGATCATCGGGAGCGGAAATGGCAATCATCTCGGCTCACAAGATTGGAGGCCCGACCGGCATCGGCGCACTTTTGGTTCGCGAGGGCAGGGATGTGCATCCACAAATCCTCGGTGGCGGCCAGGAATCGGGGTTGCGGGCAGGTACCGAAAACCTGTCCGGAATCGCCGGGTTCGGTGCGGCGGCGGAGGCCACATTGCGCGACCTCGAGGACGGGGTCTGGAATCGCGTGGCCAGTCTTCGCGATTCATTCGAGGCGCGCATTGACGAAATGGTGCCGGACGCCGTCTTCATCGGGCGTGGAGCACCAAGATTGCCGAATACGAGCTGTTTCGCGCTTCCGGGATGGGATAGCGAAACGCAGGTGATCCAGATGGACCTGCAAGGGTTTTCGGTATCTGCCGGATCGGCCTGCAGTTCGGGGAAGGTCTCCCGCACCGGAAGTCCGGCGCTACGGGCGATGGGGTTCGATGCGCAAACGGTTCGAAGCGCGATTCGCGTTTCCATAGGTCCTTCGACCCGGGAAACAGACTTGATGAAATTTGCCGAGGCCTGGAGTGCATCCAGCCGTCGCGCGGTCGACAAGGCACGCGCCGCGTAACTGCCCCGGCATTCGAACATGGAGATCAAAGTGGCCATTGACGACGGTGAATTCAACGTCCGGGAAGGTGTCGATCAGGAGACCGTCGAAGCGGTTCGATCGGTCGGTACCTACCGATACGGATTCGAAACCGACATCGAAACCGAGTACGCGCCGAAAGGCCTGAACGAAGACATCATCCGCCATATTTCCGATCGGAACCAGGAACCGGAATGGATGACCGAATGGCGGCTCGCCGCACACCGGCGGTGGGTCAGCATGTCGGAACCGAAATGGGCGATGGTCAACTATCCCGAGATCGATTTCCAGGACCAGCACTATTTCGCCCAGCCGAAATCGATGTCGGAGGCCCGGCCTACGTCGATCGACGACGTCGATCCCAAGCTTCTCGAAACCTACAGAAAGCTTGGCATTCCCCTTCAGGAACAGATGATCCTGGCAGGCGTGCAGGGTGCAGGCGATGTACCCGCTGACGGACGCAAGGTCGCGGTGGATGCCGTTTTTGACTCCGTTTCCGTCGGAACAACGTTCCAGGAGGAACTCGGAAAAGCCGGTGTGATCTTCTGTTCCATGTCGGAAGCACTCCGGGAGCACCCCGAACTCGTCCGGAAATACCTCGGTACGGTCGTTCCTCCTTCGGACAATTTTTACGCGACGTTGAATTCGGCGGTGTTTTCCGATGGCTCGTTCGTGTATGTGCCCCCCGGCGTCCGATGCCCGATGGAACTCAGCACCTATTTCCGGATCAACGCGGAAAACACCGGGCAATTCGAGCGAACACTCATCATCGCCGACCGCGGATCCTATGTTTCGTATCTTGAAGGGTGCACGGCACCGCAGCGCGATACCAACCAGCTGCACGCGGCGGTCGTTGAACTCGTGGCCGAGGAAGAGGCAGAGATCAAGTATTCAACCGTTCAGAACTGGTTCCCGGGCGACGAGACCGGCAAGGGTGGCATCTACAATTTCGTGACAAAAAGAGCCGACTGCCGCGGCAATCGCTCCAAGGTCATGTGGACGCAGGTCGAGACGGGTTCTGCAATAACCTGGAAGTATCCGAGCTGCATTCTTCGCGGTGCCGAAAGCCAGGGCGAATTCTACTCAATTGCGATCGCCAACAATTTCCAGCAGGCGGATACCGGAACGAAAATGGTTCACCTTGGCAGGAACTCCCGTTCGCGAATCGTATCAAAGGGGATTTCCGCCGGGCGCGCCCAAAACACGTACAGGGGTCTTGTTTCGATGCACCCGAGGGCACGGAGCAGCCGTAACCACACGCAGTGCGACTCCTTGCTGATCGGGGGAAACTGCGGTGCCCATACGGTGCCGTACATCGAGGTCAAGAACAACTCGTCGCGCGTCGAACATGAAGCAACGACCTCTCGGGTCGATGAAGACCAGCTGTTCTATTGCCAGCAACGCGGCATGAACGAGGAAGAGGCGGTCGCCCTTGTCGTCAACGGTTTCTGCAGGGATGTTTTGCAGGCCTTGCCGATGGAATTCGCCATGGAGGCACAGCAACTGGTCGCGATCAGCCTGGAAGGCTCGGTCGGATGAACAGGTTTCGTCAACCCTTCATCTATGGAACCGTAACCGCCGGGGTCGTTTTCTTCATAGGCTGGTCGACCGGCATGGGCGGTTCCTTGTTGCCGAACGTCGGTTTTTCGGTTCTCATGGGCGTCTTTGCCGGAATCCTCTATTGGCTGGTACAGAGATACGCCAAGCCGGGTTCCCGTTTCGAAATGGGCGGTGAACGAAGGCAGGATTCATCTGCCGCCGGAAAAAACAACAAACAGGTCTGACATGCTCGAAATTTCTGGTCTCCATGTTGCGCTCGAAGAAGAGCACAAACCGATCCTCAAAGGCGTGGATCTGAGCCTGCCACCCGGAACGGTGCACGCGATCATGGGACCCAACGGGTCGGGAAAATCGACATTGTCGTATGTCCTGGCCGGCCGCGAGGGATATGAGGTCACTCGTGGTACGGTCACGTTGGATGGCGAGGATGTACTCGAACTCGATCCCAGCGAGCGGGCCGTCATGGGGCTATTTCTCGCGTTCCAGTATCCGGTCGAAATACCTGGCGTGACCAACATGACGTTCCTTCGAACGGCGGCGAACTCGCTGTCAAAGGCCAGAGGCGAACCGGAAATTCCTGCGGGAGCGTTTCTGAAACGCGTTCGGGCCCATGCGAATGAACTCGGAATCGACCAGGAAATGTTGAAACGCCCTTTGAATACCGGGTTCTCCGGCGGCGAGAAAAAACGTAATGAAATATTGCAGATGACCATGCTGCAACCAAAGGTCTGTATCCTCGACGAGACCGATTCCGGGTTGGACATTGACGCCATGAAACTCGTCGCGGCGGGTGTCAGCAGGTTGAGGACGGCAGACAGATCGATTTTGGTAATCACGCATTACCAGCGTTTGCTCAATTACATCGAACCCGATGTTGTCCACATCATGGCGGATGGCCGCATCATCGAGTCCGGAGGTCCAGAACTGGCAATCAGGGTGGAGGAAAGCGGATACTCCGACCTGTTGAAGAAAGTCGCCTAAATGTTCACTGGACAACAAAAAACGGACACAGTCGAAGAATTGCTCGGAAACTACGATGCCCCTCGGGGCACGGGCTGGGGGAAGCAGGCGCAAGCGGCCGCAGAGGCCCGGTTCCGAAGTATCGGACTGCCGGCCCGTAAGGACGAATACTGGCGTTTCGCCGGCCCGAACGGTTTTTCCAGGACGGATAGCGAACGGGTTTCCATTCTATCGGACTCGGTCCAGCCGGCATTTAACGAAACGGACTGCCTGAACCTCGTCTTCGTTGACGGTGTCTTCAGGCCGGACCTCTCGGATCGGGAGGTGTTGAAACAGGCCGATATCGTTACGATCGCGGACGCCATGGCGCTCGACATTTCCTGGGCGAAATCGATTTTCGGCGAACTCGAATGCAGGGGACAGGACCCGGTTCGAAGGCCGTTTGCGGCACTGAATTCCGCCCGAACTACCAATGGATTTGCAATTCTCGTAACCGGAAGGGTCAGCAGGCCCGTTTGCCTTAGCTACCTGCGCGAAAACGACCGGTCCGACGCGATCGTTCATTCCGTTGTTCTTGTTCGGCAGGGCGGGTCCTTGACGCTGCTCGAAAACGGTCCGGGCGCCGCCCGGCTGAACTCGGTCCTTGAGGTTGAACTCGAGGCAGCCGCTTCCTTCGATCACGTGAGAGTCCAAGGACGCGACCATGAGCGCCGCGCGATCACCCACATGTTCGCACGCCTTGCGGAGGAATCTTCGTTCAGGAGTTTTACGATGACCGCCAACGGGTCGCATACCCGCAATGAGGCGTTTATCGAGTTGTGCGGGGATGACTCCCGTGTGACCGTAGCCGGGGTTTGCGTAGGGGAAGGGGCATTTCTGCACGACGATTCAGTTTTCGTGGTCCATGACGCGGAACGATGCGAGAGCCGCCAGGTGTTCAAGAAAGTTCTTGGAGAGGGCGCCAAAGGTGTTTTCCAGGGGAAAATCCTTGTGAAACCCGGAGCGCAAAAGACGGACGGTTACCAGATCAGCAAGGGCCTGCTGCTTGATGAGACCAGCCAGTTCCTGGCGAAACCCGAACTTGAGATCTACGCTGACGACGTTGCGTGTTCGCACGGGTCGACGAGCGGAGCGATTGACGAGGAGGCGCTGTTTTATCTCATGTCCAGGGGAATCTCGCGGAAGGAAGCAGAGAGAATACTGGTGCTGGCATTCCTCGAGGAGGCGGTTGACGAGATATCCGATCGGGACATCGCCGAAGATATAAGATTACGGTTGGCGGAGTGGATTGCACGACACCGGTCATGAGCTCTCTGACATCGGAAATCCTGACTGCGTACCGACACCCTCGCTTGAGTTTCGAACGCCAGCTTGCCAAGAACATCGGCGATGAACGCATCCTGTTTTTCGGCATGCTCGCGTGTTTTCTGGCATTTGTTGCCAGAATGCCGTCATTGTTCCGCGATTCGATAACTTCCGGTTCACCACCCTTGCACGCCGTCGTGCCTATCCATTTCGCCGTTTCACTATTGATGGCGCCGTTACTCTTGTATTCGGTCGCGGCCGCGTCGCATGTCCTGGCACGCACTTTGGGTGGTCGGGGGAACTGGCGCGATGCACGCCTGGCTCTCTTTTGGGTCGTCCTGGCCATGTCGCCTCTTGTACTCGTCGCCGGAATCGTCGAGGTGGCGTTCCAACCTTGGATTTCGGGAGCGCTGCTTGTTGCAATTGCGGTGCTGTTTTTCTCGTACTGGATGCATTGCTTGATTCGCGTTGAGTTCATGGAAAGGCCTGCGTACATGGTGGATGGGCAAGGGGCACTTGGGCCACGCACCGGGGCCGGGCGCGGCAGATCCACGTATTTCAGGCGGGCATCCATCGGGAAACCGGAAGGATGATCGGTTACCCAGCATGTTGAAGGACACGTTAGAACTTGCGTACCTGACCATCGTGAGACCGGGTCAAGGTGTTCGTATCGCGGTCCGGTTTCTGAACACGTCCCCGATCGTGCGGCTGGAGTGCCTGCTCCTGATCGCGATTCTGGGAACGCTGGCTACGACGCTCACCGTTCAGCTTGCTCCGGCAATGCAGGATGGCGCGACGGAGCTGTTGATCACGTCGCCAATCAACCTGACGATAATCCAGATTGCCACGATGTTCATTGTCGCGGGGTTTATCTTTGGCGTGGGGAAAGTGTTCGGAGGAACAGGGAGTTATCAGGAATGCCTTGGAGCAATAATCTGGCTGCAGGCCATGCTCCTGTTTGTTCAGCTTGCCCAACTTGTTTCGGTGCTGGTCTTCCCGCCGATCACGTCGCTGGTGACATTCGGAGGACTGGGAATCGCATTTTATCTCGTCATCAGTTTCATCAAGGAGATCCATGGATTCCGCAGCGGACTGGCGGTCGTCATGGGCGTCATCCTTACACTTTTCCTGATCGCATTGACGATTGTCGCCTTTCTGCCAATTGTTGGATTTCAGCCGGGAGTCGGTGGCTGAATGTATGATGTTGACACGATTCGCAGGGATTTTCCGATCCTCAAAAGGAGTGTGAACGGTAATCAGCTCGTGTATCTGGACAACGGTGCATCGGCCCAGAAGCCGAAGGCAGTCATTGAAGCCGTAACCAGATCGTATTCCAGCGAATACGCCAACGTTCATCGCGGCCTGCATTACCTGTCCAACCTGGCGACGGAGAACTACGAAGCTGTTCGCTCCGTTATCCAGAGGTTTCTCGGTGCCCGGCACGCCCATGAAATCCTGTTCACCAGCGGAACGACCGAGGGACTTAATCTCGTTTCATATGCGTGGGCAGCCCGGAACATGAAACCCGGGGATGAAATTGTCCTCAGCGTCATGGAGCATCACGCCAATATCGTTCCGTGGCACTTTCTCCGCGAGCGCAATGGCATTGTGTTGAGATGGGTGGATATCAGCGACGACGGTGAACTCGCGCCGGAATCCGTGCTGGAGGCGGTCACTCCAAGGACCAGGCTCATAGCAGTCACGCACATGTCCAATGTCCTGGGCACCGAAGTTGATGTCGAAGCAATCTCTGCAGGAGCTCGCGACCTGGGCGTTCCTGTATTGGTTGATGGATCCCAGGCCGCCGTCCATATGCCGGTAGACGTCACTGAAATCGGATGCGACTTTTACGCAATCACCGGGCACAAGCTGTACGGCCCTTCAGCCTCGGGAGCGCTTTATGTTCGGGAAGACAGACTCGATGAAATGTGGCCGTTCATGGGTGGTGGTGACATGATCCGGGAAGTCAGACGTGACGGCATCACGTACAATACACCACCGCACAAGTTCGAGGCCGGAACTCCCCCGATCGTCTCGATGATCGGCCTGGGTGCAGCCCTTGAATACCTCGAACAACTCGGAATGGAAAATATCGCGTCTCACGAAGCAACCATTCGGGACTATGTCCTGGGCCAGATGGAAGGTCTCAACTGGCTTGACGTGCAGGGACGTGCGGCAGACCGTGGAGCGATCTTCTCATTCACCATTGCGGGTGCGGGTCACCCGCATGACATATCAACCATTGTCGACCAGAAAGGGATTGCGGTAAGGGCCGGGCACCACTGCGCTCAGCCGTTAATGGTTCGGCTGGGACTAACTGCCACCTGCCGGGCCTCATTCGGTCTTTACAATACACGGGATGAAGTTGACCGCTTGGTTGAAGCCCTCGAGATTTGCCATGACCTCCTCGGCAACTGACGGCCAATCGCAAGGGTCCGCCACAACGCGCAAATCGGGACCCTGAACGATCGACCGGTTCTCGCCATCGCGCCGGCCTGCTCCGCGCAGTTTCGAGGGTGGCAAATCCTGTCTCGACCGGATTTAACGTAACCGTTGGGAACAACGCGCCTCGTTCAGCGGTCCGCGCCTTAATCGTGGTTCATTCGATTCTCGATCAGTTCGTCGACGACTGCGGGATCGGCCAGGGTCGACGTATCACCGAGTGCTCCGTAGTCGTCCTCGGCGATCTTTCTGAGAATACGTCTCATGATCTTTCCGGACCTTGTCTTCGGCAATCCCGGGGCCCATTGGATGAGGTCCGGCGATGCGATCGGGCCAATTTCCTTGCGAACCCAGTTTCTCAACTCGATTCTCAGTTCATCGGTCGGCGTTTCGCCCGTCATCAGGGTCACGTAACAGTAAATCCCTTGCCCCTTGACGGGATGGGGGTAACCAACCACGGCCGCCTCTGCGACTTTTTTGTGCGCGACAAGCGCACTTTCCACTTCGGCCGTTCCCATGCGGTGGCCAGACACGTTCAGGACGTCATCGACTCGCCCGGTGATCCAGTAGTAACCGTCTGCATCCTTCCGTGCCCCGTCACCCGTAAAGTAGTACCCCTTGTAATCGGAGAAATAGGTCTCGATGAATCGCTGATGGTCGCCATAGACTGTCCGCATCTGGCCCGGCCAGCTGTCCTTGATGCAGAGGACACCTTCTGCATCGGTCTCCTCGATTTCCTTGCCGGTCACCGGATCGAGAATCACGGGCTCGATTCCAAAAAACGGATTGGTCGCGGACCCTGGCTTGGTGGAGGTTGCACCAGGGAGTGGCGTCAACAGGTGCCCGCCGGTTTCGGTCTGCCACCAGGTATCGACGATTGGCCGCGACCCTTTCCCGACTACCTCGTTGTACCAGTCCCAGGCTTCCGGATTGATCGGCTCTCCGACGGTTCCCAAGACCGTGAGGGAGGATAGGTCGCATTTTTCGACAGGTTCGGAACCGTGCGCCATAAGCGCCCGGATTGCCGTTGGCGCCGTGTAGAACTGGTTGACATTGTGTCGTTCGCATATCTGCCAGAATCTCGAAATGTCGGGGTAGGTTGGGACCCCCTCGAACATCAGGGTCGTTGCTCCATTCGCCAGCGGCCCGTAAACGATGTAGCTGTGCCCTGTAATCCAGCCGACATCGGCGGTGCACCAGAAAACATCGCCGTCGTGATAATCGAACGTGTATTCATGCGTTATTGAAGCATAAACCAGGTACCCACCGGAACTGTGCAGCACGCCCTTGGGCTTGCCGGTCGAACCCGACGTATACAGAATGAACAACGGATCTTCCGCGTTCATGGGTTCGGGGTCGCATGTGGGCGAGGCCGCGCTCGTCAACGCCGCGTAATCGTGATCGCGTCCCTCCACGTTTCCAGGCCCTCCGGCGGTACGACCGACAACAAGTACCGGAACATCTCCCGAGATTTTCAGCGCGTCATCGACATTGGCCTTGAGCGGTACGTTCCGACCGCCTCTCGGACCTTCGTCGGCCGTGACGACGAGCGACGCACCGCAGTCCTGAATTCGGCTCGCAAGGGCTTCGGGTGAAAATCCTCCGAAAACAACGGAGTGGACCGCCCCGATCCTGGCGCTGGCGAGCATTGCGTAAGCCGCTTCAGGGATCATCGGCATGTAGAGAACGATCCGGTCCCCTTTCTTGACGCCGAGAGACTTGTACGCATTTGCCAACCGGCAAACCTGCTCGTGGAGTTCGAGATAGCTGATGTGTCGCTCGGTACCCGGCGCATCCCCTTCCCAGATAATGGCCGTCTGGTCCGACCTGGCGGGGAGGTGCCGGTCGACACAGTTCGCGCATACATTGAGGATACCGTCGTCGTACCAGCGGATCGACACCTCGGGCCAACCGTAGGAAACGTCCTTGACCCTGGAATACGGCCGAATCCAGTCGACCCTCTTGCCGTGTTCGCCCCAGAATGACACCGGGTCATCGACCGAATGCCCGTACATCTCAGCATAGCGACCCGCATCAATATGTGCCTTCGCTACAATTTCCGGCGACGGTTCAAATCGTGTTTCACTCACCGTGCACGCTCCCGTTTCCAAGCCCGACTGGCCAATATTAATGCCCGGACAACCGGAAAATGTCTAGGCCCATCGGCGATTCCCGATTGAACGCTTTGGCGCGAATTCAGGTATTCCTGTCAGTGATTCCCCGGAGGTAACTCATGTCGACTCAGTCCGTATGGAAGCATCGGCGACATGTCGGAAAGGCAGACTTACGACCATGTCCTGTCTCTCATGTCGTTAGGGTGGGGACCCCGTCCAGCCGATCCAAGATCAAGTCTTTGAGGGCGATCCGTTGTTTCCGATGCGGCCCGGAGGCCAACGTGGAAGGTCATCAAGAAATGGGGTGTGCCAGTGATCGTGCCTCTCGCCGTCGCGTGATTGTCCAGAAGAGGACGATCAGATCTCAGCGCAAGACGGCGAAGGGATATTTCCGAGATGTCAGTGAACGCGAAGCCTAGGTCTCGGACGGCGCGGCGGATCGTTCCATGGTTGGCCCATTGTAATCGGATCTTTCGTCTTTCGAGCGAACGTCCCAAAGAAACAAATGCAAGGCATGGTTATCATTCATCCCGGTTGGGGCCTTGGGCACTTGTCGATTGAGGAACTTGCCTTTTGTTGGTGCACCGGGCGAGTCCGAGCCACTCAAGACGGCAGCGATTATTTCCCGGTCTTCAGAGGAATATTCGGCAGCCAGCGGGAAATCATTGTCCCGCATGACAACCTGTTCCGACTGGCCGGTATCGGGCGGCTGACCGTCCGAACAATCTGGCAGGCCTTTTGTCGACAGAACTTGTCACTCTTGATACCAAATCATTGAATCGAAATGCGAGCAGGGGGGGGGGTGCAGTGGCGTTTGATGCGAATTGTCTTGCCCAAGCGAAGGCAGTTGTTCTTGAACACTTTGACAACGTCGACTTTGCCAAGGCGGAGAATGTGTCAGAGGCGCTGGGACGGCGCACATCTTCGAAGTGCAGGTTTCACTTCGTCCATCCATTCAACGAGGCTGTCGGGGCGGAAGCGGCGTCCGATCTTTTCTGGAAACCGATAAAGGAGTGTTTTTCTCCCCTGCAGCGGAGGCAGGACATCTTTTTTGCCGGCCGCAACAGGGTCGATCAGGAACGCACGGTCTGGGTGGTATCAATGGGTCATTTGCTCGGCCTCTTCGACCAGCCATTCCTCGGAGTTCGACCGACACGGCAAGCGACGATGCTGAGGTACGCGGAGTTCAACCAGGTCGAAGGAAACAGGATCGTCGACAACACGATCTTTCTCGATACTCTCAATTTCATGCATCAGGCTCGGGCGGAAGCTCTGCCGCCATCGACGGGCGCGATGATGGTTACCCCGGGCCCGAGGACCCATGACGGTCTGCTTTTCTCCGATCAGCCTTCCGGTGAAGGAAAGGCGACACTGGACCTGATCCTTCGAATGATCGACCGTCTCGTGTCAGCCGATGTCAAGACGACAAAGGAAGACCTGGAACTCGACTGGACCGAAGACATGATTTGGTGGGGGCCGGGCGGCATCGGCGCGCCCTATACTCAGGCCAGGTATCTCGAACAGCATACCGGTCCGTTCGAGGAAGGATTGGAGTGGGGGCATCATTGCGGCCACAGGATGCAGTGCAGCGAAGGCAAATTCGGCGGCTTCTTCGGCTGGCCCAGTCTTGTCGTTCGCTCAAAAGGTGGCTACATCGGGCTGGCACCTGCTGCCGACAAACAAACGACCATGCGCGTTGTGGACTTGTACCGACGCGAAAACGGACTTTTGTCCGAAAACTGGAACTTCATCGATCACCTTCATTTTCTGGATCAAAATGGTGTAGATCTCGTTTCTCGCCAAAGGATGCTGACCGGGCTGTAGAGTTTTCCTTGGGTTTCTCCTTGATAGACGGCGTCGGCCAGCATTAACCCGGATGATGTTTGCCGCGTTGAGTTCATGCAGTCATGACTTGCCACCAACGGGCCAAACGTTACCCTTAAGTGTCTCACTCAAGTCAAGAAAAGGAACCAATTCATGTTGAATCTGAAAACTCTGCTCGGCACAGTTGCAGCGACGATCGTTGCAGGCGGGGCCGCGACCGCGGGATGCGGCATCTCGAGCGGAAATATCAGCGTGCTCGCCAATGACTTTCCGGCCCTTCATGCGGTCGTGTCCACGGCCGAAGAATGTGCGGGAGACAATGTGACGTTTTCCAAGCACCACACCGCGCAGCACCGTGAAATCCAGGTCGCCGCGCTGACCGCCGACCCGGCCGAGTACACTGCCGTGATCGTCGCCAATTCTTCGGCCGTCCCGTTGATCAACAACGACCTGATCCGACCGCTCGATGACCTGGTTGCGAAACATGGCCAGCACCTGAAAAAGAGCCAGTTGATCACCATTGACGGCAAGATCATGGCCATTGCGTTCATGGCCAATGCACAGCATTTGTTCGTGCGCAAGGATATTCTTGACCAGGTCGGAAAACCAATCCCCGCCACCTACGAAGAGGTGCTCGAGACTCTCCAGGCCATCCGTGAAGCGGGAATCATGGAATATCCGTTCACGGCGCTTTTCAAGGCAGACTGGAACCTCGGGGAAGAGTTCGTGAACATGTACCTCGGTCACGGGGGAGAGTTCTTCAAACCCGGGACAGCCGAACCAGCCGTCAACAACGAGACCGGTATTGCAACGCTCAACATGTTGAAAGCGCTGACCGAATTTACCAATCCCGACTTCCTGACGTACAACACGTCAACCGTCGCCCCGATCTGGGAAGCCGGCAATCTGGCAATTGCACAGCTTTGGGGATCGACCGGCGGACAAATTCTCGATGACGAAGGCTCGACGCCAGAGGTTGTCGAGAATACGGTTCTTGCTTCGGCACCAATGGTGGCAGGTGGCTCGACCCCGGCTTCATCGCTGTGGTGGGACGGCTTTACCATTGCGAAGAACATTTCGGACGAAGACGCGGAAGCGACCTTTATCGCCATGCTCAACGGAATATCGGATGAAATGGTCAAGGCAAACAACGACAAGGCTGTCTGGTTGATGGACTCCTACGTTCCTGGCAAGGCGGCACAAGGTGTCGCACTGACAGCGGCGGGAGGAACCCAGCCATACCCGATGATTCCGTTCATGGGTCTGTTGCACCAGGCGTTCTTCATGGAATTGCCCGATTTCCTCCAGGGAAACGAAACGGCAGAACAGACGTTGATCGACATTGAGGCTTCTTATGTCGCGGCTGCCAAGGAACAGGGATTCCTGTGATCTGAGACGACAAGGGATGCGTCCGGAACCAGCCGGACGCATCCGCACGGTCAGCCCTGACTGAGCGGTCGCTCAACGGAGCGCATCAGACATGCCGCATCGTACGTTTGCATGGTTCATGCTGCCAACGCTTGCCGCGATGATCCTGTTCATCGCGCTGCCCATCGTCTCTGTCCTGGTCCAGTCATTTTTTGTCGAACACGAACAGGTGATGATAGAGGCCGAGAACTGTAACCCGTTCAAGTGCGAGACCGAGTTGACGGTCGATACGGAAGCTACCCGAAAACTGGTCGAAGAAGCGCCGCTTGGCCGTTTCAATGGGCTGCTCACCTATACAAACCGCAATCACCTGGCGTTCTCCGAGGTCGCGGAAATCTGGAAGTCCTCGGAAAACTGGGGACGGTTTATTGCCGGCGTCTACAATCTGCCGTTTTACAAGGCCTTGTTCTTCACGCTGACTTATACTTTTGTCGTGGCACCACTTGTGCTCATCCTGGGACTGCTTGTCGCACTTGGAGTCAACGCGCTTCCACGAATCGTCAAGGGACCCACGATTTTTGCTTCGCTGCTTCCGATGATTGTCACCCCTCTCATCGGTTCCCTGATCCTTTTCTGGATGGTCGATGCTGATGGAATCATCGGCGCAACGCTCCAGGTCATCTTTGACGACGACGACCTGTCGCTGAAGGCGTCTGCTCCATTGACCTGGATTTTGCTGATCGTCTACGGGATCTGGCATAACACCCCATTCAGTTTCATCGTATTTTACGCCGGCCTCCAGACCGTCCCGAGAGAGACGATCGAGGCGGCGCAAATCGACGGGGCATCGCGATTTCAGAGAGTTCGTTACGTTGTTGTCCCGTACATGATGCCGTTGGCAATATTCATCATTCTGATGCAGTTGATGGACGGTTTCAGGATATTTGAACCCATCGTCGGGTTTTCGGCTTCGGCCAAGGCAACATCGCTGTCGTGGATTATCTTCAATGACTTGTTTGGCGATGCCAAGCTGTTCGGCTCTGCCGCCGCGACGTCAGTCATGACCATCATCGGCGTCTGTATCCTTCTTGCCCCTGTGCTCGTGCGGACCTGGCGCGACTTCAATCTGAAACGGGCATAGGGGGTAACAGCGTGGCAACTCCCGCACATCGTCGTTCCAGCCTCCTGGTATGGTTCTCGACGAGCATGATCGTGCTCTGGTTGCTGATTGCCGTCGGCCCGTTTGTCTGGACGGTCTGGGGATCATTCAAGGTCCAGGGCGATTTCTTTTCCAAGGCCGATTGGCGGAACGCGATTTACGGTGTCCTGACAATTGCGGAGACGGGGGACGCCTTTACCGGGGGCGGCTATTTCGGGGCCTGGATTCAGGAGGAATTCTGGCGCAATGTCCTCAACACGACGATTGTCGTTTCCTTTACAGTCATCATTTCACTGACCTTCGGAACGCTAGGCGGCTATGCACTCGCGCGGTCAGGATTTCGCTATGCATTCTGGATACTGATTGCTGCCCTGGTTTTTCGGGCAATGCCTCACATTACGCTGGTATCGGGATACCTTTTGCCGTTTTTCCAGTGGAACCTCTGGGGACACCTTTCGACCACGATCATTGTCCTTGTTGCGATCAACCAGCCGTTCACGCTGTGGATGCTGCATTCATTTTTCCTGAATATTCCCAAAGACATGGACGAAAGCGCGATGGTCGACGGCTGTACACGCTTTCAGGCTTTCCGGCACGTGATCATCCCGGTCATGTGGCCTGGCGTCATCACGACCGGATTGTTCAGTTTCCTGCTGGCCTATAACGACTTCGCAATCACTTCCATGCTCCTGTCCTCGGAAAACCAGACGATGGTTCCCAAGATCGCCAGTTTCCTCGGGACCGTACGCGAACAGGGGAACGTGATGTTTGCGGTATCGGCAGTCGTCAGCGCAATCATTCCGCTGTTTTTCCTGGTGCTGTTCTTTCAGCGTCAACTCGTCAGCGGCCTGACGGCGGGGGCCGTAAAAGGATGACCTCGGCATGATGGCCGTTGCACAAGGTCCTTTTTCCGAGGAAAAGATTCTCGTACTGGAGCACCTTCAGAGTCTCGACGAAGCAGATGCGGGCGAAAAGACAATCATTGCATTTGAGCGGAGTCATGCCGAACGACACGTATACCGTGGCGTGCATCCGTTCAACTCACTGACCGGTCCCCGGCATCTGGCAAGCACGGTCTGGACTCCCGTCAAGGCATCAATCGGAAGGGTCCAGCGGCGGCTGGATATCCTGATTGCGGGGTACCACGGTTTTCAGCCCGGGAATTCAACCTGGGTTGTTACCATGGGTCAGATCCTTGGCCTGTTCGACTCTCCCTTGCTTGGCATTCAACCCACAAGAAAAGTCGTTCACCTTCCCTTTGCATCCGCGTTTCGCGTTTCAGACGGGAAAATCGTCGAGACGATCGAGTTTCTGGATGTTCTGTCAATCATGGATCAGGCCGGTTCGAACCCGTACGCCGCAAGTCAGACGGCGGCGCAGTTGATGTCGCCCGGACCGCGAACCCGTGACGGGGTGCTTACGCAAAGACAAGCGGTCGAGGATGGTCGGAAGACACACCAGCTGACCAAGGCCATGCTCGATGATCTCGTGGATGGGGGAATGTGTTCGCCAACCTCTCACCTGGAACGTTTCTGGCACCCGGACATGAACTGGTTTGGGCCAACCGGAATCGGCGCCTGCCTGGGTTTCGAAGGATATCAACGCGGGCATACACGGCCGTTTGAAGAACGCCTTGAGTTCATCGAAGCCATGGATGCCCAGTGCGTTATCTCGGAAGGGCAATACGCTGCGTACTTCTGGCGCCCTTGCCTTACGATGAAGTCGACCGGCGGATTCCTCGGGCTTCCTCCCATGGACACACCGGCCGAGATGAGAGTCGTTGACTTGTACAGGAGGCAAGGACAGAAACTCGCGGAAAACTGGATCTTCATCGACATGTTGCATTTCCTGAAAATGCTTGGAGAAGACCCGCTTGAAGAAACCATCGGAAAGCCTTGAATGAACACCATAAACACCGGAATCGGTTGCCAGCCGTCACATCATCCCGCACGGGCACTGACCCGGTCGCACATGCCGGGTTCCTACGAAATTTCGTTGGTACGCTACACCGATGGTCGCACGGTCAGGATTCCATCCGACTACGGTCCAGAACAGAAACTCTCCGGGTTCCATCCCGAATACAGGAACATCGTCGACTACATCGTGCGAATCACGCACAGGATTTGGGAAACAGACAATCGGAATGTCGAGTATATTGGCGAGTGCTACGCGCCGGATTCAATTGTATTTGATGACTATGGCCTGCAATCCGGTAACCGGAAGATCATCGACGATACCCATCACACGACATCCGCGTTTCCCGACATCGTACTCGATGCGGAGGAGGTCATCTGGGCAGGGGATGACCTGGTCGGATTTCACACATCGCACCTGACCCGGATCACGGGCACGAATTCCGGCCCGAGCCGTTATGGGCCACCAACAGGGCGAACGGTCGATTTCGTTGTAATCGCGAACTGCGTCTCCCTGGGGAATGACATATTCCTGGAACATGTTCTCTACAACACTTCTGCAATGCTGCTTCAGATTGGTCTGGATCCCTGGAAGGAAGCCGAACGCCTCGTTTCAGATCCACCCAAGGGTTGGCCGCGTGATGACCGTGTGTGGAACGAGTTGAGATCGGCGACCAGTCCGGGAACGCCGATTTCCCTGGCCGAACCCGTCGATGGTTTTGACCCGGACATGTTCGCACGCCAGGTCCATGACTCCGCCTGGAACGGAGAAATCGGGAAGGCCGAACAAGCATACGCGAAAGACTTCGGTTTTGAAGGAACGTCGCTCAGGATGTTCAACGGCACCGATTCCTACCGATCGTACGTGAATGAACTGAGAGATGCGTTTCCCGATCTCGTCATGACGGTAGACGAAGTCTACTGGATGGGTAACGATCAGGACGGCTGGCTGATTTCGACACGCTGGAGCGCCGAGGGCATCCATTCAGGGGGAACCGTTTACGGCAAACCAACGGGGGTGCCGTGCCAGATTTGGGGAATTACGCAATGGCGGGTTGAGAACGGCTTCATTCAGCAGGAGTGGCAGCTGTTCAACGAGTTTGACCTGATGATGCAGATCGCCAGGAACCGTGATGACCGCGACTGATTTCAGGTTCGAAAAGAATCTTGTCCTTGCTGCCAATGCGGCCATTGACGCGGCAGGCCCAAACGACATCGCAGCTGTCCTTCGGCAATGGACCGGGCCGGACTACCGGTGGCGTGGCGTCTTTCCATTCAATGAACAGGCGGGACAGGAGGCGGTTGCCGGGGTCTTCTGGTCTCCTCTGAAATTCTCCTTCGGTCGGCTTCAAAGGCGGCCCGACATCTTCATGGCCGGACTCAATTCGATCGACGGCGGTTCGTCGAAGTGGGTCGTCGAAATGGGCCATTTGATGGGCCTATGGAACGAGGACTGGATCGGCCTTCCCGCGACACGCAAGACCGCCTTCCTGCGTTATGTCGAGTTTCACCGGATCGAGTCAGAAAAGATCGCAGAATCAGCGTATTATGTCGATATTATCAATCTCTTGGAACAGTCGGGAACCAGGTATTTTCCTCTGCAAACCGGCACATCGATCTTGACTCCCGGGCCAAGAACCCAGGACGGGCTCCTTTTCGATCCGCAGGACCCCGCGGAAGGTAAGGCGACACTCGATCTGATCGAGGCAATGATTGTCGATTTGCGGGGGAACCGTGTTCATTCACCGAAGGGACACATGGAGCAGTTTTGGCACCCCGACATGTGCTGGTTCGGCCCGGGTGGCATAGGTGCAAGCGCGTTCTTCGGAGGATATCGGCGCGGACATTGCCAACCATTCGAGGACGGGCTGGAATATGTTCACCATACCGAACACAAATGTCGAATCGGTGAAGGCAGGTATGGCGGCTTTTTCGGTTACCCGAGTCTGACCATGAAGTGCACCGGAGGATTTCTCGGCATGCCCGCAACGAACGTTGCTGCCGACATGCGAATCGTTGACATGTACAGGCGCGAGGGTGACAGGCTTGCCGAGAACTGGATTTTCATTGACCTGCCATACTTTTTTTCCCAGCAGGCGCTCGACATTCTCAAAATCATTCGAAATGCGTGATCGCTTGATCTCGGGACAATGAATGTGTCGCACATCGCCAATCGAGTTTGAAAACGCTTGATCAGGGCTCAAACATTGTAGTGCCTGAATATCCGGGCAAACCTGGCCGTCAGTCTTCAACGGAATGACCGTCGCCGCTACGACCCGATCCAAGCCCGACCGGTCAAGTCACCTTTGTGCGTGAGTGCGCTGTGGCCGTCATGCCGTCGCCATGACCACCGCCGTGTCCAGAAGACGGTTCGCATATCCCCATTCATTGTCGTACCAGCTCAAAATCCGGACAAGCCCGCCTTCCGTCACCGTGGTCTGATCCAACGCGAAGATCGAAGATCTCGGGTCGTGGTTGAAATCAATCGACACAAGCGGCTGGTTTGTCACTCCAAGAATACCGTTCAAGCGACCGTTCGCGGCTTCGACAATTGCGGAATTGATCTCTTCAGACGTGACCGTCCGCGATGGGACAAATTTCAGATCGACCGCGGAGACATTGGGAATGGGAACACGGATTGCGGAACCGTCCAGACGTCCTGCGAGTTCGGGCAGAACGAGCGAAATTGCCCTTGCAGCCCCGGTCGAGGTCGGAATCATTGAAACCGCCGAGGCGCGGGCCCTGCGAAGGTCCGAGTGGGGGGCGTCTAGCACTCTTTGATCGCCAGTATAAGCATGAACTGTCGTCATGTATCCGGTTTCGATTCCGAATGCGTCGTTCAGGACCTGAGCAACCGGAGCAAGACAATTCGTCGTGCATGACGCGTTCGAAACGATCCTGTCCGAAGCATCGAGCGTATCGTGGTTCACGCCGAACACGATTGTCTTGGCCACATTCTTTCCTGGAGCTGAAAGCAGGACTCGTTTCGCTCCACTTTCCAGGTGGCGTCCAGCGGACTCTGCCGAAGTAAAGATCCCCGTGCATTCCAGGACAACGTCTACACCCGCCCACGGCAAGCGTTCGGGATCTCGCTCCGACGTTGCACGTATTTCGGAATCTCCAACCTGGATTACCTCATCCGTGCTTGTGACATCGCACGACAGGCGCCCGTGAACACTGTCGTATTTGAGCAAGTGGGCACAGGTTTCGGCCGACGCAATATCATTGATCGCGATGACTTCAATGTCGCTTCGCCCATACTCGAGAGCTGCGCGTAATGTGGCCCTTCCGATTCTTCCAAACCCGTTGATTGCTAGTCGTGTTGGCAAAACTGCCTCCCTTGTCCAATACGCCCGATTCCGCGGCAATAAACCCAGAATCCTAAGGTGGTGCCAGCCGCCTTGCAAGTTCGTTTGCAACCGATGCTTTCAACACGACAGCGATGACAGCCATGTCCCGGCGCGCAGACCGCCCCTCATTTTCGCTCGACCGGGATTCCGTATCTCGCCAATTCCCTGTGCGTCCTGGCGGTGAGCGGCAATGCGACACCAGTTTTCGGAAACGGCATGGTTTTTTCCGAGGGTGGCAGCTGATTCCTCTCTGATAAGGCCAGATCCGTTCTGGCGAAATCGTATCCTTTACATAGGAGCCGGGCATCGTAATCCGATGCGCACGCGTAGGCGAAACAGTCTCCGAAATCCAGGGAGGCCTCGCGGCCGACGAATTTGCCGTATGCATGTGCGGCCTGCAAGCCACGCTGGCCGATTGCGGGCACGTTGGCAATGTCCTCGGCTCCAACAGCCTCGCAAAACACCGCCACAACCTGCTCAGCCAATGCGAATTGATTCGGCGTGGGGCGGGTCGGTCCTGAACGCGACCGGGCCAGCGCTACTACGGTTTCAAATCTTGCCAGTGGCGAGGCGAGACGGCCTGTTTTTTTATCGCCTATGCGCTTCACGATTTCTTCATGGCCGGCTTCGCCGTTCAGGATCGCAACGATGGCCGATGCGTCAATGAGCATCACCGGCCGCCTCGCTAGTCATCCGTGGACGTCTTCATGTCAAACGTCGGATCAGGTGCGCCGATCTCGTCAGCCCTGGTTCGAACATCCCGAATGCGCTCAAGGGGAGACATTTTTCTGCACCGCCTCAGGACGTGCTTGCAGGGCCGCGCGAACGCCTCCGTCTTGTTCCTGGCACCGATCACTTTCATGACTGTTCTCGCCAGCACACCCACGGAATCGTACCGGATTTGGAGTGGCGTCATGCCTGTCCTCCTGTTTTCCAATGGATTTTCGTCGGTCTCTTTGCCGACGAACCAGGTCAGGAACGAGCGCGACCGCAATCCATCCTGCCATTGTCGACGAAGTTGCATGGCTCGCATGGCTCATGGCTGGTCTTCCGATTGCGTGATTGATTGACCTCATGTAGCAGTTGCGCTTGTCGGCCAAAAACCGCGGCGTTCCCGGAAAGAACGCCTTGGCCGCCGAAGACATCGAAAATGTGCGGATGCGGGGTTCGATGGCCATCATTAGACCTACTCTGAGGGACGTCGCAGAACGCGCCGGCGTGAGTGAAATGACGGCCTCACGAGTCCTTCGTGGCCTCGGCGAGGCGTCGGAGGAAACGATTTTCCGGGTCCGGTCCGTAGCAGATACGCTCGGCTATGTGCCTCACCGCATTGCGAGTTCGCTGTCGTCGAGAAACGTCGACCTCATTGGCGTCGTTGTACCCTCGATCAGCAGCATGGTTTTTTCCGATGTTCTTTCCGGGATCTCCGAGTCAGCCTCCACCGCCGACAAGCAGGTGGCGTTCAGCGTTTCCGGATATGACCTGGCAGCGGAGGAAAGAGCCGTACGCGAGATGCTCTCCTGGCGACCAACGGGACTGATCGTCGCGGGACTTGAACACACGGATGCCACAAGAAATTACATGAGGAATTCCGGAATACCCACGGTAGAGATCATGGACGTCGATGGTGATCCGGTCGACATGAACGTCGGTATTTCACACTCGAAGGTTGGTCGAGACGCGGCTGGCAATATTCTGTCCAAGGGGATTCGAAAGATCGGTTTTGTCGGGACCGGCATGCCGAATGATTTTCGGGCGGCAAAACGGCTCTCGGGTTTCAAGGAAGAACTCAGTCGTCGGGGGATTCCCCTCGTGGCCGAGGAATTCTATTCAGGCAGTTCGTCGTTGAGGCTAGGGAAATCGTTGACCGAACGTGTTCTCACTCGTCACCCCGAAATCGAGTGCCTGTACTTTTCGAGTGACGTTCTTTCTTGCGGGGCGGTCCTTTATTGCCTGGAGGCGGGCAGGGCGGTTCCCGACGATCTTGCGATTGCTGGTTTCAATGGCCTGGAAATTCGACTTGCAATGCCGGTTGTACCTGCGACGAGCCATGCCTTTCGGCGGGAGTGTGGTACCAGGGCGACAGAGCTCATTCTCGAGGCCTCGTCGGGAAAGGTTATCGAATTTCAAAGTGAGTTCGACCCGGGAGACTTTTTCCAATACTGAGACTCCATGGCGGGCGAGACCGCCGCTCGCGAGCCATTGATAGGGAATTGCATTTTACTTTTTACGCACTCCTCCATCAAAGCTCGGAATCGCTGGCCGGACGGGTCAGCTATCACGAACTCACGCCATTCGCATTGCCGGAGGCCGGTGCCGAAGTGATGTCGACCCTCTGGCTGCATGGTGGTTTTCCTGAAAGCTTCCTTGCAAAGAGCGATAGGGACAGCCTGATCTGGCGGGAGGATTTCATAAGGACTTATCTAGAACGTGACATCCCGGCGTTTGGTTTACGCATCCCCTCAGAAACCCTGCGCCGGTTCTGGACCATGCTCGCTCATGAGCAAGGCGGGCTTCTGAATGCTGCGAAGCTCGCCGCCAACCTGGGTGTCTCCGGCCAGAGCGTGACGCGCTACGTTGATCTGCTTGTCGATCTGATGTTGGTGCGCAGGTTACCGCCCTGGCACTCGAATGCCGGCAAGCGCCTGGTGAAAGCGCCCAAAGCGTACGTTCGGGACCCCGGATTAACCCATGCGCTTCTCGGGATCGAAAAGTTGGAAAACTTGCTGGGACACCCGGTTGTCGGCGGCAGTTGGGAGGGGTTTTGTATCGAGAATCTGATCGCCGCAGCTCCTCGGCGAACTGAAGCGAGCTTCTACCGCACTTCTGCCGGGGCAGAGATTGATCTGTTATTGAAACTTCCTGATGGTGCGCTTTGGGCGATCGAAATCAATCGCACAACGTCTCCAAAAGTGACGTGCGGGTTCCATATCGCCTCAGAAGAATTGAAAGCCAACGAGCGTATTCTGGTCTATGCTGACGATAGGGAGATGCCTTGGCAAGGAGGCGTTCGAGCGATGAGCCTCAAGAGCGCAGTTGAACGGTTGGCTGCCTTCTAGTCACGACAATCCACACTTGATGCGAACCCACCAATCAAGCCGGCTATTCCAAAACCAGACATTTGACGGGACAGGAAACAAGCTATGCACACTGTCTCCAATTATCTGCAGGTCAAGGCACTTCGTGGGACAAGAATAGTGGGAGTGAAATCGGGCCCGTGTTTCCGCTGTCCGGAAGCCAGCAAGGATCATGTGCCAACGAAATCGATTCGAATGTACGGGAAAGTTCAACGATTGCACACGCAATGTCAGTTTTCGCGACCAGGTGACCCAGGCAGTGATGTGCGCCCCCACCAAATCCGAAATGGGACTTTCGTGGCGAGGTGATGTCAAATGATTGATTCCCGCAGATTTTCGGATCTCTCGATGTAGAGTGAACCAGGATGTGCAGGGTTTGACCCTTGCGGATGTCATGACCCCTGTGAGTAAAATCGACAAGCGCTTCACGTGTAACCCAGGTCGTGGTCGGAAACGCGCGAATGGACTCTTCAACAGCATTCGCAGCAAGATCAGTGTTTTGGCGAAGTAATCGCCATTGCTCGGGATGTTCAGCGAACAACGCCATAGTATTTCCGAGCTGCGACCTGGTTGTGTCCACGCCGCCGAATATCGTGATAACGACCAGGTCGATCAGGTCGCTGTCGTCGATCGAACCATGGTTATCCCACCGCGACATATACCGGGAAACCAGACTGTGTGAATCGTCGTCGGTCCGGGCGTCCGAAACAAGATCATAGGCCAGTTTTGCCAGGCGATCATACGCCGAGTTGATTGCGGGCGCGTGAGCATTGCAATTGACTCCCATGGCAAGGCCAAGACTTGCTGCGTCCCTCGCAATTGATGGCCAGGTGCTTGCGGGCAGGCCGAGAAGCAAACACATGGCCCGCGATGCAAACGGATTGGCAAAATCCTGCATGAACTCACAGGATTCGTTGTTTGATATCCCGGAAATGATATCGCGGGCGATCTTGCTGAATGCCGGTCTCAGCGACTCGACGAATTCCGCCGACAAGGCGGCAGACGTGATCATTCGAAGCGACTTGTGCCTCGTGCCTTCCTGAGAGATGACACTCCGCCCCCAGAACTCCGCGAAACTGCCGGCGAGGCCGTTTGACTCCGGCCATGCGTAACTGCCCTGGCGGACGCGCCGGTCCCTGAGGAGTTCCCCGGCTTCCCGATGGCGCAGTACGGCGAGGCCGTAAGGCGTCCGCGCGCACCACGCCGCGCGTCGAGCCCGCCTGACTTCGTCAGATCGGGTCGAAAACCGCGGTGACGCTAAATCCAGGAACGGCAATCCTGTTTTCGGTATGATTTCCCCGTTTCGCGAATTCGTATCAGTCATGCTCAATCGGTCTCGTAATACCATTGCCGGAAGACCAGTACCCCAAGCCGACCGGGCAGGGGGCCAGCCCTGCCGGGCAGTCGATACAGATACTGCCCAACCTGGTCATTTCAATTGATGCGTTGTTCATCATCCAGATTCCTGGCTCTACTGGCGAGCGTCCGCCGCAAGGCGCTTTGCAACAGAACAGGAATCCTCGGAAACAGGCAACACCGGTTCCGGTCCCAAGCGAAGTTTGCGCCCGAGCTTGAATAGAGGCAAGCGAGTCCAATGTGATTTGGCTCTCCTGGTTTCGGTTGGTCGTGTCCAGGAACAAGAACGGTCAAGTCCCGAGCAAAAAGGCCGGGGGTCAGTGCTCGATGACAATCCGAGGTCCCGGTCATTGATTGGTTCCGCCACGACAACCGGCGCCGGAACAATTCAAACTGCCTGCGCAACTCGAGCTATGGCTCAAGGATCAAAACCGGAGTTGCCGGGATCAGATCACGTTAGCATCGGGTCCGTACGGATATCCCGTGAGATTTTCGGAACCGTCCTCGGTCACGAGAAGGATGTCATGCTCTCGGTAACCGCCGGCGCCCGGCATTCCCTCGGGAATCGTGAGCATCGGTTCCATTGAAACGACCATGCCGGGTTCCAATACGGTACCAATGTCCTCCCGGAACTCAAGGCCGGCTTCTCTTCCATAGTAGTGGGAGAGTATTCCGAAAGAATGCCCATAACCGAAAGATCGAAATTCGAGCAGGTTCTCGCTTTCCAGGAACCGGTTGATTTCCTTACAAATCTCGCTGCATGAAATGCCGGGTCGGATGAGTGACAATCCCAGTTCGTGCGCCGCGACGTTTGTTTGCCAGATACGAAGCGTGGCATTGTCGGGATCTCCCAGAAAAAGCGTTCTTTCCAGAGCCGTATAGTACCCCGAAATCATCGGAAAACAGTTCATGCTGAGGATGTCTCCAATCCTCAATTGCCGAGCCGTCAGCGGGTTGTGGGCCCCATCAGTGTTCAATCCGGACTGGATCCAGACCCATGTGTCCCGGAGTTCGCTGTCCGGATACGACCTTGCGATCTCGCGTTCCATCGCGTCGCGGCCTGCAGCGGCGACGTCCAACTCCCGCACGCCCGCGCGAATTTCCGAGCGGCACGCTCCGCCGCCGATGTCGGCCACGCGTGCACCGTCCCGGATCAGGGCGATCTCCTCTGGCGACTTCATCATCCTGGCAGCCATTGCGGCCGTGGATATGTCTTCAAATTCGACACCCGGCAGAAACTTTTCCGCTTTTCGCAGCATTGTGACCGTGAGGTGATCGAACTCGATTCCGACCCGGCGCGCAGGTCCGACGAGTTCCGCAACTGCCCGCCAAAAATTGTCCTGCCGCCAGTCGGTATAGACCACGTTTTCTGCCAGTGATCGGCGCCACGGTTGACCACCGTCGATGTTCGCAGAAACTGTCGTGCAGTCTTTTTCCGTGATCACGCAACCATAGGGACGGCCGAATGAACAATAGAGAAATCCGGAGAAATACGCAGTGTTGTGCATGGAAGTTATGAGAACTGCCGGTATGTCTCGCTCGTCCATCGCTTTGCGGAACTTCAACAGGCGTCGTTCGTACTCAAGCCTCGAGAAGGGCAGTTTGGCCTTTTTGCCGTTTTTGAAGGATAGTCTGGACGGACGTTTTCTCGCAGCCACTGTTGTCTCCATGCCCGGGTCACTCATGACCTCTTGCGGTTACATCCGGGCGTGCAGGACAGTTCCGTCGTTTAGAAAACCCGACGGCGGTGTACATACGAAATCGGCGACGCCATCGCCGTTGCACATCGGTATGAATTTATACGCTGGGTTTTTCCATGTCAAAACATCAGGAAGCTGCACATTGCCATAAAGACAGCCTCGACAATCACCCGGGAATCTTGTTGCGAATATACTCGATCGCGGCCTGCATGCAGATCAGAACACTTCGCAATGGGCTCTGCAAAACCGAGTTCTTCACTGTTGGCAGCGAGGTCGTCGGTGCTTTTTTTTGGTTTCCCAAGAGGTCGGGCAGGCGGAAACGCCACCAATCGAAAAGGCATGCGTCAACGTCTCAGTCTCAAGCTTTCCCGGTGAGAGGTAGGTTCCTTCATCCAGGGGAACGGAACTCATGCCATCGGGTCGTGGCACAGCGACGTCCGGCAACCAGTGAAAACCTGAGGTCGCACGCGCGGGTCGCTTACTTGGCCACGTATTCTCAGGCATCGTCCGCGTTGAATGTCCCGAGTGTCGACAACCTGACGCCGGGTGCCAGAATGCAGGCCGCCGTGAGTCGCGTTCATTGGAGACGGGCAGGACCACGCGTCACACGACCAACGGCAGGACAGGTGTTTTTCGTTGATGTGCGAACACCTGAAAGCACGGACATGATTAAATCCGATAATGTATATTATGTTAAATAAATAACAACCATCCTGACGAAAAATCGTAAAATCTTTCATTTTCAATATATTACGATAATTTTCTCAACTCACCACCGACATGCGACTCTGAACCTGTTCTGTAAAAAATACCGAGTCGATGCCGCCTCAAACGGAAGAGCGATTAAACTCGGCGATCCGTCAAGGCGCTTCAGTTGGAAAAAACTTCTGTTGTCGGTGACCGGAAACATGGATTCGGGCTGGATGAAATCGAACAAGGCGTCATCCGAAAAACATGACGAGACCTAGACGCGTCCGACCCTTCCGTGTTCAAGCCTGCGATTCAATCCTGGCCAAGCTGCAGGTTTGCGGAGTCAATAGATACCTGACAACGGGTAGCCGCGAGGGTTCCCACCCGTCGCCGCCATCCTATTCACAGGTCGCGAGAAGCAACACGCAATGGCGCGGTCCAGAAAACTGTCTTTCAAAAAAACCACATTTCCCACTCGCAACTTTCACAGCACTTGCGCCGCCACCGCACCACTACATGTCTTCGCCGTCGAAATAATCGACCTGACTTGACGTACGCCCAACAAATCTCAGATGTGCGTTCATGAAATCGGATCCGGGGAATACGGCAATCGCAGCAAACTTCCCACTATCCGGATACTCGACGACATCGGGGTCATTGCGCGTGGAGATCGCGAGATACTTCAACGGCACATCACCGGTATTGATGAGTTGATGTGCAGTGTCCCGTCCTCCCCGAGGCGCGCCGCAAATGTCGCCTGATTTTACGGGAAACTCGGATGCACCAAATCGATACGTACCCTGCCCTTCAAGAATTACGAACATTTCATCGTTTCCGACATGATTGTGGTAGGGAAACGCCCGACGACCGGGCTCGACGGTCAACAACATACATCCAAGATCACTTAGTCCGACCCGATCAGCGATCGGCGCAATCGTGGCGCCAAACTTCTTTGAACCTTCTGGAACTCTCTGGAATCCTTCAACCATTTCGATATTGATGACGTTCCCACTCATGTCGTGCCCTCTTTCTGTTTACCTGACAAACGTACGGCCGTTTTGCATATGGACGATTTTCTTCCGTAAACTCAAGTACGTACTCCGAGAGACGCACTTCGTCATTTGGCAAGAGACCCTGACCGGAAGTGACGCACGACTTCCGAATTCCATGGCGGGGACGCGCACGCGATTCCGGAACGGGAGTCAGGAGTCATGCCAAGATGTGTAAATGCAATGTCTCAATCGACTCAAGTCGTCGAAGTCTCGCACCTCGTCAAAATACGTCGTCTACGTTTGCCCTTTGTGATAAAATGATGTTCTGAATCCAGCGGATTCCAATTTCGAAACTGTACCAATGACTCACTGGAAACCTTCGACTACCCAGGTGGAAACAGGATGCCAGATCATCCCAGAGCAATGACGGAGTTCAAGATACATGAAATCGATTCTGATCCTGAACGGACCAAACATGAACATTCTGGGAATCAGGGATCCGGATCTCTACGGAACGGGCTCGCTCGAGGACCTTGAAGCCAAATGCATCGATTACGGCAAGAGCTGCGGAGTTCATGTCGAGTGCCGACAATCCAATCACGAAGGCACGCTCATCGACTGGGTCCACGAGGCAATGGGGGATTTCGATGGAATCGTTCTGAACGCTGGCGGCTACACCCATACGTCAATCGCACTTATGGATGCGATCAGCGGAACCGGTACTCCGACCGTCGAGGTTCACTTGACGGACGTTCAGGACAGAGAAGAATTCAGGAGGGTTTCATACATTGCGCAGGTCGCGTTCGGCGTAATTTCGGGCCATGGAGCTGAAAGTTACACGAAAGCAATCGATTTGCTGATCAACGGTTAGACAAACGGGAAGGACCATTCCTCCGTATGAAGCGTTACCACACTTGCCCCTGACCCAAGGACAAAAATCGAAGAGGCAGATAATGCACTGACGTCGTTCCATGCCCCTTCCCCGTTCAGGTCGAAAACCGGCAGGAATTTGCCAAACCTTCAGTCCAAACTGTCCAGGAATTTCCCGAAAAACACGGCGAAGCGGATCACATGAAGGAATTTTAACTGCCCATTGCTTTTGCAACCTCGGCCGCAAAGTCCTCCTCGTTCCTTTCGATCCCTTCTCCGACCTCCAGCCTCGCGAACCCGAGAATCTCGATACCTGCCTTGTCGGCTATGGCGCCGACAGTCTGCTCAGGGTCCATCACAAACTTCTGTTTCAGGAGCGTAAACTCCTCACAGTATTTCCTCCAGCGACCGGCGACCATCATTTCAATGGCCCTTTCCGGTTTTCCAGACTGGCGCGCTTGTTCCAGGAGAATGGCCTTTTCTCTCTCGACGAGTTCCGGGTCCAGGTTGGCCTCGCTCAATGCGACCGGATTTGACGCCGCCACATGCATGGCGAATTTTCGTGCAGTGTCCCTGTCTGGTCCCTTGATCGCGACAATGGTCCCGATCTTGCCCATACCGCTTGCCACCGCATTGTGGACGTAACTTGCCACATGATCTCCGGACAATCGCGCCATCCGCCGGACGCCAATGTTCTCACCGATGGTCGCGACCTTGGATGCCACCGCTTCCCCGACCGTTGTTGCGCCGAGGTCGGCGGATCGCAAGGATTCCACATCATCAACACCAAGCGCAGCATCGGTAACTTCACGAACAAGTTGCTGAAAATCAACGTTTTTTGCAACGAAATCGGTTTCTGCGTTGACCTCTACAGCGACACCGACACCGTCGCTGACAGCGACACCGACCAGCCCTTCGGAAGCTGTCCTGCCGGATTTCTTGGCGGCCTTGGCCAACCCCTTTGTGCGTAACCAGTCAAGCGAAGCTTCAATGTCGCCATTGTTCTCAACCAGAGCCCGTTTGGCGTCCATCATTCCGGCACCAGACATGTCGCGCAGTTGCTTCACAAGTTTTGCAGGAATTGACATTTCCTGTACCCCCGAATGTTCGTTTTTACGTTGAATGGATGGCCGGGACGCCAAGCCGTTCACTGGCTGGTCCCAGTCCCGGCCTCGGCGAGGTCACCGCAATAATATCACCCGTTCAATCAGCCTGAGTATCGGAATCTTCTTCTGCCGCTTCGGCCGGTGGTTGTTCAGCAACGGTCTCCGCAACCTCCTCGGCCTGAGTAGGCAATTCTGCCAATTCGCCGACATCGATGCCTTCCGAGCCCATCTGTTCCTCTACCCCAGCCAAGGCGGCACGGGCCGCCAGATCACAATAAAACGCAATCGCACGTGACGCGTCATCGTTTCCCGGGACTAGATAATCGATCCCTTCCGGCGCACAATTGGTATCAACGATCGCGACAACAGGGATTCCAAGCTTATTTGCCTCGGCGACCGCTAGGGACTCCTTCTGGACATCGACAACGAAAAGAAGGTCCGGCACGCCGCCCATTTCCCTGATGCCCCCCAGAGATGCCTGCAACTTTCGTTGTTCACGCTCAATTCCGAGGCGCTCCTTTTTGGTCATGCCCTCGGTTCCGGATTCCAGTCTGTCGTCGATTTCCTTAAGCCGCCCTATCGAATTCGAAACCGTTTTCCAGTTGGTCAGGGTACCACCGAGCCAACGATGATTAACGTGGAATTGCGCGGAGCGTTGCGCGGCCTCGGCAATCGGCCTCTGTGCTTGGCGTTTCGTACCGACAAACAGAATCCGGCCACCTTTGGCGACAGTTTCACGAATCGCATTCAGGGCGGCATCCATCATCGGGACCGTTTGTGTCAGGTCTATGATATGTATGCCATTTCGGGCACCGTAGATGAATTCGCCCATTCGGGGATTCCATCGATGCGTCTGGTGACCAAAATGCACACCAGCCTCCAGGAGCTGGCGCAGTGAGAAATCGGGAAGCGACATTCAAATTCCTTTCCGGTTTGGCCTCGGCGGATCAAGAACAAATGTTCAACCGGTGGACGTCCACCCAATCGTAGTCGCCCGAATCCGCCTGCGTGATGCGCCGCTGTTACGTTACTCGGCAAACCATGGCAAGATCAGAGTCAATTATCAGGAGCGGAGTGTCCGCTGCTGGAAAATACCGTGTTCCACGTGGCTCCAGTCACACGCATTCTGTTTTCGACTGGATTTTTCTTCACAGCATGCCGTCCAATTTGTCGAGTTTTCCGAATGGGTTGTGGAATTGCCCGGTGCGCTACAGGAGCGCCAGGTTTGAAAATGATTCTTGGGGAGCTGGCCAGACGTCTTCGGAATTGGCGTCGACCCCTATGCATACGCCCGCCACTGTTTCGACGGGATAGGAGATGTGAGAACCCTACCTCAGGACTCGCCCGCGTATTCGGCGTCGGTGACCTGCTCGAGCCAAGTGACGTTCGAACCGTCGATGGCCTCCTGAATCGCAATGTGCGTCATGCCGGTCTCCGGCGCCGCACCGTGCCAATGGCGCTCTCCCGGACCAAACCAGACGACATCTCCGGGCAGCATGTCTTGGACGGGACCGCCTTCTGTCTGGACACGGCCCTTACCCGCGACAACGATAAGTGCCTGTCCGAGCGGGTGGGTGTGCCAGGCGGTGCGCGCACGAGGTTCGAAAGTGACAGTGATGACCCGGACACGCGCCGGGTCAGGAGCCGAGATCACCGGGTCAAGACGGACGCGGCCGGCAAAATACTCTCCTGGCCCCTCGCTTGACGGCCGGGATCCTGCACGATGGATCTCCATAGGCCCAATGCTCCCCAATCGTGTCGGGTATGTGCCCTCCACTTCCGGTTCTGTGGTCAGTATCCGATCGATTCTTGCAGAGGTCAACCGGGCTCGGTGCCACGGCCTGAAAAAGCCTCGTAGCAAATCTGGCAACTGCCTAAGCGAGTTCACTCAATCATGCAAAGCGAAAACGTTGGGCGCGGACAACAAACAAGATACCTTCGTTGCGCATGCCCTGAATGTGGAGGCAGACGCCGGGTTCAGGATTCGAACCATGTAATCCGGAACGGGCACACAACGGGTTTGGAACCCATCCGAAACCTGACACCTGCGAAGGACGATTCTCGGGACCGCATGCCGCAAGCGACTGACATGTCGTTCTCGAAGTTTCCGGTCACCGGCCTGAACGAACGCTGGAGGCCGGATCGGCTTCCTCCGTTTCAAGCTTCTCCTGTGCCGCAAGCCACAGGTTTTCGGCCCGGTCAAGAAGGTCTTCGACTTCGGAAAACCGTTTCTGCCGCATGATCATTTCGGATACCCGGTCCGGAGCATAGATCTTTGGGTTGGCCAATTCTTGCGTGAGCACCTGGCGCATCTGAACGAGTTTTTGAACCCGCGTTTCACATTTTCGCAATTCAGCCCTCAGCGCGCGCAGGCGCGAATTGGCACCGGGCGTTCGTCTGGCAGGACTCTGGAACATCGCTGGCTCGGCATTTGCAAGGATCTGATTTCCGTAAGCTTCGAGATCGCCGCCGTAATGCAAAACCGTACCATTCTCCACGAGCCAGAGACGGTCCGCGACATGCGAGAGCAGAAATGCGTCATGGCTGATCAGTATGACCGCCCCCGGGAAGACGTTCAACGCCTCGACAAGAGCCTCCCGGCTTTCGATGTCGAGGTGGTTGGTCGGTTCATCGAGAACGAGCATGTGGGGCGAGTGACAAGTGGCAAGAAGAAGCGAAAGACGGGCTTGCTGCCCACCTGAAAGCTTCGCAACCGGCAATTCGGCCTGTTGGCTGCCCAATCCGAATTCCGCAGCCATTGATCGCAATGCCCCCGGGGGCATGTCGGGCAACTCCCGCACAAGGTGTTCCAAGGGCGTTTCACTCGGACGAAGTTCCTCGATTTGATGCTGGGCAAAATAGCCAACACGGAGCTTGCTGGCCCGGGTGACGCGGCCGTTTATCGTTTCAAGACGATTCGACAGCAATTTGGCAAACGTGGATTTCCCTTCTCCATTTCGTCCAAGAAGCGCGATCCGGTCATCCTGATCGACACGTAGGTCCAACTGTCGCAGTACTTCCCGTCCGTTGTAGCCCGTACTGACCCCCTCAAGCGAGATCAGGGGAGGCGGAAGGATTTCGGGTTCTGAAAAACGAAAGGCCGTATGGCCGTTTCTGGAACCTGCGACAACCGGAACCATGCGCTTGATCATTTTCAGCCGTGATTGCGCCTGTTTCGCCTTGTCAGCCTTGTACCGAAATCTGTCGACGTAGGACTGGAGACGCACTCGTCGCGCTTCCTGTTTCTTCGCAACTGCAGCCGAATGTTGAGCGCGCTCGGCGCGTTGGCGCACAAATTGGTCGTATCCACCACGGTAAAGCGTGAGCTTTCGCTGCTCGAGATGCAGAATCGACCCGGCGACCCGATTCAAGAGGCTCCGGTCATGGCTGATGATCAAGGCCGTTCGCGGATAACTTGCCAGGTAACCCTGTAGCCAGAGAGCACCTTCGAGATCGAGAAAATTCGTCGGCTCGTCGAGAAGAAGGAGGTCCGGGCAAGCAAAGAGTGATGCAGCGAGGACCACCCGCATGCGCCAGCCGCCTGAAAGCTCGGAAATCGGCAGCATCTGCTGGTCGTGCGGGAAGCCGAGACCTTTGAGAATAGAGCTAGCACGACCCTCCGCAGACCAGGCATCGATCTCCGCAAGCCGCGTCTGCACTACTGCGATGCGAACGGGGTCATCGGAGTTCTCGGCAAGCAGGGCGGTGCGTTCCGTATCGGCGGAAAGCACCGTGTCGAGGAGCGAGCCCCCGTCCCCGGGATCTTGATCAATGCCACCGACCCGGGCGCCCTTTGGTTGCCTGATTTCACCAGCTTCAAGTTCAAGCTCGCCGCGTATCAAGCGGAACAACGTGGTTTTTCCGGTTCCGTTTCGCCCGACGAGGCCGACCTTGTGACCGCTGGGAACCGTGACACTCGCGCCCTGGAACAGCGGCACGCCGTCGTAGCCAAACCTGATATCGCTGATTTGCAACATCCGCGCGGTTTGGCCCATGGCCGCTACGGGGTCAATTGGGTGTTTCGGCCTGTCTCGACCTCGCATTGCAAATTCGCCCAATTTCTCGAATGCGCGCCGACCAAACACTCGTTGATTCGCTCGATCCGTTCGAGGAGATCCGGGGCGTTCCCGGCCGCCCGAAAGTCGCCTTGCCTTCATGGAAAACCTCTGGCAGGCACCGGATCATATCGGGCAAAACGAACGAAAGCGGCGAAAATTCATTTAAATTCAGTCTTTTGCACTGATCTCCAACTATTGTCCGAGAAGACGGCGGTGCTGCCGGTGCCGTCATCGGTGGGTCGCCCCACCGGCGATGCCGAACAGGGGCTCAGTGTTTCCGCCACGGGTTCTCACCGCTTCGGAACCTGCGCGATCATTGCTCCGGTCTCCCTGGATTTTCCGATCTGATCCCGCAGTTGTCACGGTCATTTCCACGGACTTTTTTGCCCTCGAGTTATTCCTCGGGCCAGTCCCGCCCGAAATGTCGAACAGTGCGCACTCGCTGGCACAACCATACGCACGTTTCCACGCCTTTGGCATCTTCACCATCAATCCGCCGTTTCCGATCAGGGGTTCCCGTCCGGATGATGACAGTGCCTGACGAGACAGGCACGGTGGTCTGGAAGTCAGTTTCCGCCATGCAGGTGTCGTGTCATTCACTTTTCAGGCGGAAATGCCTGCACCGCGCTATCAGGAAATGCGGCCTCCGCTTCGAACCACTCCCGAAATTTTCGAAATCCCTTCCAATTGTGATTTCAATGGGTAATGTCATAATTGATCATCGTAATTCACTCACCTCGGTTTGATGGCAAATCCAGTTCTATGCATCGGATCGATGAACTGGGACGTCATCGGGAGTACAACCACGGTCATTGATCAAGGGGACGATGTTCCGGGATCGATCGTCCGTCATCCCGGTGGCGTCGCCTTGAATGTTGCTCGGGGACTTCGGAAATCCGGGATCAACGTCATGATGCTGGCGTCCGTAGGATCCGATACCGAGGGAGACGAGCTTCTTGAATTCGCAGCTTCGAAGGGGATCGACACCAAATACGTCCACCGGTCCCACACCAGTAGTACGGACCGATACGTTGCGGTTGAGGACTGCAACGGACTGGTCGGCGCCGTTGCCGACCTGGAGAATCTAGAGTCATCTACGGAAGGAATCCTTGCTCCGCTTGAAAACGACCAGCTGGCATCCTCCGGATACGCGGTTGACGGAACAGTCGTCATTGACGGGAACCTGCCGGATGCGGCGATCAAACGAATTCTTGCGCTGCCAACGCTGAACCATACGGATCTGAGAGTCGTCGCTCCTTCCCATCCAAAGGTAAAACGCCTCCGGGGATTCTTGTCTCGAAAGTCAGCAACCTTTTACCTCAACCTCAACGAGGCCAGCCACCTGGGCGGCGTCGGTTTCAGCTGCGCCAGATCGGCTGCGGCCGGCCTCGCTTCCTCGGCCAACGCACGCATTGTTGTAACTGACGGGAGCCGCGAAGCAGCCTTGGGCAAAAACGTCATCGTACTGGGTTCCCTGCCCACACGCATCGTGACCGGAGGACGAGTTACCGGGGCCGGAGATGCCCTGGCAGCAGGCCATATCTCCGCCGAACTGAAAGGAGCCCCGGCTCAGGAGGCGCTCGACCAGGCCGTGAACGCCGCCGTGAGATTCCTTGAAGAACATGCAACAACCAATGATCTCGCCTGAATTGAACCCCGAAGTCGGTAGGGCGTTGGCAAGCGGCAGACCCGTCGTTGCACTGGAAAGCACAGTCATCTCCCATGGACTCCCGTATCCTGAAAACCTGCAGACTGCGCTCGCCATGGAAGAAACCATTCGAAAATCAGGCGCGGTTCCAGCGACAATTGCAGTTGTTTCCGGATGTTTACGTGTTGGACTTGAAGCGCATGAGTTGGAGTTGTTTGCCCGCACCGACGGAATTTCCAAGCTGTCGCGGAATTCCTTGGTCCATTGCCTTGTCACCGGAGGCAATGGTTCACTCACGGTTGCGGCAACCATGATAATTGCCCGTCTGGCAGGGGTCCAGGTCTTCGCGACCGGAGGCATCGGGGGCGTACATATGGGTGGATCAAAGACGTTCGATGTTTCGGCGGATCTCCATGAACTGGCCAAAACCGCTGTTACGGTTGTTTCCGCAGGGGCGAAGGCAATTCTCGACATCGCCATGACACTTGAAGTGCTCGAGTCCCTCGGCGTTCCCGTCCTGGTTTTCAGAGCAGACGAGTTTCCCGCGTTCTGGTCGAAATCATCGGGAATTCCGGCACCCCTCAGAGTCGATTCCGTCGAGGATATCGCGATAATGCACGGGAAGCGTAATTCCCTTGGTCTCGCCGGCGGTCAACTCATCGCCAATCCGATTCTCGAATGCGATGAAATCCCGCGAGAGATCATTGAACCGGCTGTTGAATCTGCAACGCGGGATGCGAGAAAACTGGGCATCAGATCGAGAGAACTGACACCTTTCCTGCTTCAAAGGGTTCTCGAAGCAACCGAAGGTCGGTCTCTGCGCTCAAATGTCGCGTTGCTCAAGAATAACGCAAAATTGGCAGCCGAAATCGCAGTCTCCATAAGTCAGCTTGAGAACCCGACGTCTGAAGTCTCGTTCGGGCAGGCAATACGCTAAACGGCAAGTTTTCGAAAACCACCAACGAAACTGGGCACTACGTAAGGGGGGCCGGATCGGTTCGCGCCGCCGGGTTGCCGTGGTTGTTCGGCGCGCGTCGATTTCGGTGACGTCGATGGTATCCTGGTCGGTCACATATTTTGGACCCAGAAATCGTCGGCATTCGCGCCAAATCCGTCCGCGAACCGGAGGTTGTATTTCGCGACGCGGCGGAATCCTACGTCGATACCTGCACCGGGATCGGCAGCCCCCCCTTGGAAGACCTGTTCCGGCCGTGTCATGTTTGAAAATCGCTTGGACTTCACCGTGCCGCGGCAACGGCCGCAGAACTGTCAGGAGCGAGCCTCGCCAGACGGGCCGAGAAGATCATGAGGGAAGCGGTCGGGTGGCATGTCTGAGTGAAACCCCCGCCCATCTGGCCCAACGATTTCGGCAAATCCGTCACAGGTGTCCAATCGGGACGTAAACCCCGACGATCTGATATCGAGCATCTCCCGGTTCTTGGCAGACGTCTCGTAGGTGCAGGTGGCATCGCGGTGGCAAACACTGCCAGAATTGGCATTCTTGCCATAATGCCCGTGTTTCCCTAGTAATTCCGGAGTGAGTTCCTTCGATCGCCGACAAAACACTCGAACGTGAACTCTCGTTCCGATGGCCGGGCACGGACAGCAAACGAATGGTGAATTAGTCGAATGCGCGCCAATTTTCTGACCGGCCTCGCAGTTGTTCTGCCGACAATTCTCACATTCTATGTGGTTTGGGCGTTTGCCGGTTTCGTGGATGACCGCATCCTTCCGCTGATTCCCGACGCATTCAATCCGCTGATTCACTACGAGGTCCAGATCCGTGGTGTCGGCATCATTGTCTTCGTTGTCTTCACGACATTCGTCGGCGCTGTCGCAAAGGGATATTTCGGCCGGCAAGTCGTTCGGTTGGTCGAAGCTGCCGTCGACAGAACCCCTATCGTCCGGTGGATCTATAACGGCGCCAAGCAAATCATCGAGACGATCCTCAATCAGCAGAATGCGACGTTTCAGACGGCATGCCTGGTCGAGTATCCGCGCAAGGGAATTTGGGCCGTCGCATTCATTTCGACTAGTGCCAGCGGTGAGGTGCTGGAAAAGGCAGACCAGGGCGAAATGCTCAGCATCTTCTTGCCCACAACACCGAATCCGACATCAGGTTTCCTGTTGTTCGTCCCCCGCCGTGACATCATCGTCCTTGACATGGAAATCGACGATGCGGCGAAACTGGTCATTTCTGCGGGATTGGTGGTCCCGCACGAAGGCGCCGGCGGAAAAAGTGTTACTGCCGATCCCAAGCAACCCTACCTGACCGGGAAATCGGAAATTTCCCCTGACGGCTGAATCGACAAAGCCTGGCCAGCCATGGCGACCAGACGACAAGTACGGCGCCTGAACGGCCTTGGCTCGGGCGCGACCTCGGGACGTCAGACGACGCGTGACCTGTCACGCATGCGTGAAGGACACACTTCCTATTCCTTTTCGATCCACCAGACCTCCGGGAGGAATCCGATCCAGTCACCGTAAATCGGCAATTGCTCAGGATATTTCAGTTCCGATACATGGGCCAGTCGCGACACAGGTGAATGCCAAGTGGGAATGACATAGCGGCCGGTCGTCAAGATACGGTCAAGTGCCCTGGTTGCCGAGATGAATTCATCCCTGTGTCTCGCCGAGAGAATCGCTTCGATCATCGCCTCTGCCGCAGGGCTGTTCATGCCCATGTAGTTCCTAGTGCCGGGAGTCTCGACTCCGTCGCTCCCCCAGTAAAGCCATTGTTCGTTTCCGGGGGAAAGGGACAGGCCGCGACGGTAAGCCGTTATCTCGAAATCATAGTTGTTCATACGCTCCTTGTTTTGAGCGCTGTCAACCAACGCGATCTTTGTCGCAATTCCAAGTCGGCTGAGCGCGTCGGAAAAAATGTTGAGGATCGCCTCGGCTTCGGTCGAACCGGAATTCACCAGAAATTCGATCTCGAATGCGATGCCGTCACTGTCACGAAGAACGCCGTCGACAACTCTCCATCCCGCCTCTTCGAACAGCCGTGTCGCCTTTCGGAGATTCGAGCGGTTTCGTTCACCGCCGTCGGAAACCGGCAAGGAATACCCCTCAACCGCCCCTGGGAGCAGTTCGCTCTCAAACGGAGCAAGGAGTTCCCGAACCCGTCCCTCCGCCGGGCCGTCGACCATGCCGAGAATGGAGTTGGAAAAATATGATGTGATGCGCGGCAGCCCGCCTCCGTTGATCGTCCGGTTGATGAACTCAAAGTTGAACGCGTGGATCAGCGCGTCCCTGACCCGCCAATCCTTGAACTTCGGCTTGCGCGTGTTGAATACAAAACCCCTCATTCCCGAAGGCCGTTGATGCGGAATTTCCGATTTCGTGATGGCGCCGGACAAGGCGCGAGGAAAATCATAGGCCGTTTCCCACTTCCCGGCGTTCCACTCCCTGTAGGTCGACGTCTCGCCCGCCTTGAACGCTTCGAACAAGACATCTCCATCGCCGAAATACTCGTAACGAATCTCGTCGAAATTGTGCCGGCCACGATTGAAGCCAAGGTCCCTGCCCCAGTAGTCGGGATTGCGTCGGAACGAGATGAAGCGACCTGCCTCGAAGTCGTCGATGACATATGGGCCAGACCCGGTAAGCAGGTCCATCGAACTCTCTGCGAAATCCCGCCCTTCCCAGTCAGCCCTGCGAAGAACCGGTCGCAGCCCCAAAATCAACGGAAGTTCCCGATCGACCGTGTTGAAAGTGAATTTCACCGAATGCGGCCCGGTCTGTTCGGCGCTCGCGATTTTCTTCCAGGAATTGCTGTACCGGGGATGTCCATCCGTCCCCAGCGTTTCGAAAGACCACAAGACATCATCGACCGTCACGGGAGAGCCATCTGAAAACCGCGCCTCCTGGCGCAGCGTAAACTCTACCCACTCCCGATTCGGTCCCACTTCGATCGATTCAGCCAGCAGACCGTAAAGTGAAAAGGGTTCGTCCCAGTTTCGCCCCATGAGTGGCTCGACAACATACGAACGGATGCCCCACGGTGCACGTCCTTTCAGAATATACGGGTTGAGTGAATCGAACCCACCGCTCTCGCCAAAAACAACCAGTCCTCCTTTCGGTGAATCGGGATTGACATAAGGGAGAGCCTCGAATCCTTCCGGTAATTCGGGCTTCCCGTACATCGCGATACCATATGTTGGTTGCGCATCAGGACCACCTGGAAAAACAAGGGCGGCGACGGCGGCACCCAAAAAACAAGAAAATGAAATCGTCGTAAGTCCTGACATCTGTGGCCCCTCCGAAGGCTTCCAAGCGCTTTTCTCGGAAACTACAAGCCGGTTAGGATTATTCAAGCATGGAAAATGTTATGGTTGAATCAAGCTGCCGCACATGTTACTTCACCATCACTGCTCGATAGGTTTCTTGCCTGTATGAAACCTGCCTCAACTGTTTAGCGCCTCCTTCGGGAGGCGCCTTTTTTTGACCTTCGTTCAGGAACCGTTGTCGCGAAACGTCATTTGTCTGCATGTCCGCGCTTCCACGCCCGACACGTCGAACGTCCCGGTTCCGCCGGTCAGTTCTCGCCAGTTTGATTTGAATGGCGCAGGTTCACGACCAAAGATATGTTCATTTTGACCAGGAATCGAAAGACCCCGCCGGCTATCGGCCAACCAGGCCGCCCAATCTGAAGGCGGCCCCGAAAGGAAGAAAATCTGTTCATCACCCTCAACCGCCTTGCATCGCCAGACCGCACCTGTCGAACAAGGCAGGTTGACGACACGCCGGAGTGATCCCGAAATGATCGAAATTGACGTGGTCTCTGACGTGATCTGCCCGTGGTGCTATATTGGCCAGCACCGATTGAAAATGGCTTTGAGCAATGGCCAATCCGATTCAGTGGCCTTGCGCTGGCAGCCATTCCAGTTGAATCCTCTCATGCCGAAATCAGGCATGGACCGGGGACTTTATCTGGCGCGGAAGTTCGGAGGAGCGAGCCGAGCGAAGAACATCTACTCGGCAATTGCATGCCAGGCTTCGAAAGACGACCTGAAAGTCGACTTCGACGCGATTCAGCGAACACCCAACACACTTGACGCCCATCGACTTATTTTCTGGTCTGAGGGAACCGGACGCCAGGACGAAGTCGTTTCTTCTCTTTTCCGAGCCTACTTTCGTGAAGGCCGGGATATCGGAACGATTCCTGTCCTAACCGCGATCGCGGGCAATGCTGGTATGGACCCGGTTGATGTCGCGGAACGGCTGACCAGTGGTGAGGACCGGGAACGCGTCGTCAGGCAAAGCCATCATCATCAAACGTCTGGCATAAACGGCGTCCCCGCGTTCCTGATGGATGGCCGGATCCTGGCGCACGGAGCACAGCCGGCATCATTCTGGAGTCAAGTGATTCCAACGCTTGCAGGACACCGGAACCCCGGTACCTCCGGTCGGGCATAGTTTCAGCAGGTCATGATAACTTGAATCCGCGTAATCCATCGCGCAAAGAGTTTATCGCCCTGGTTGCGCTGCTTTTTTCAATGGTTGCATTTTCAACTGATGCATTGCTGCCGTCGCTTGCCGAGATCAGCGCCGATCTAGCTCTCGCAAATGTCAATCATGCACAATTGGTCATAACCGTTTTCGTGCTTGGTACTGGAATCGGACAGTTGGTCGCCGGCCCGCTTTCCGATTCATTCGGCCGCAAGACGGTAATTTGTCTCGGAATTGTGATTTTCCTGTTCGCCAGTCTTTGGGCGTTCTTCGCCTCATCGATGACAGAATTGATGATCGCTCGATTCGTTCAGGGGTTGGGAGTGTCTGCGCCGCGAACCGTTACCCACGCATTGGTGAGGGACCTGTACTCGGGCCGCCATATGGCCCAGATCATGTCTTTTGCCATGATGCTGTTCGTTCTCGTGCCGGCCGTCGCACCTTTGATCGGACAAACCATCATGCTCACGCTGGGATGGCGGTTCATTTTCGCCGCATTTCAAATCGTCGCAGTGATCGCAATTGCATGGCTGTTTTTCCGCCAACCCGAAACCCTTTCCCCTGACAAGCGTCGGCCGTTTCGGCCCCGGCAGATCGCGTACGCGGCACAGGAAGTCGTGACTAACCGGCGAGTCGTGATCAGTATGGGAAGCCTGTCACTCGGCCTTGCGTGCATTTTTTCCTATCTCTTGTCCGCCCAACAGGTCTACGTTGTCTGGCTGAAAGCCGGTCACGACTTTCCGCTCTATTTCGCGTTAACCGCCGTCATTGCAGGTAGCGCAAGCTTCCTGAATGCGTTTCTCGTCGTAAGGGTCGGAATGTTGTGGCTCTCGACCATTGGTTACGCGGCAATCTTCATATCGTCCCTCGGTTTCGGGGCCGTGGTTGCTCTGGAACTGGTCGGCCTGCCCTATCTTCTTTGGCTGTTCGTCGCGTGGAGTACCGCGATGTTTTTTCTTCTCGGACTGTGCATTGCCAATCTGAACGCACTCGCACTCGAGCCGATGGGCCATGTCGCGGGAATGGCTTCAGCTGTCATTGGTTCGATCGCGACCATCGTATGTATCGTCCTCGCGTTTCCGGTCGGGCAATTGTTTGACGGCACCGGACTTCCACTGGTCGTTGGGGTCGCCATGTGCGCCGGGACAGCCTGTCTCATGAATCTTCTTATGCGGCGACATCCGTTACAGTCTCCGATCGCCTGATGGCCTTGGCTATGTCCCTGCAGACGACCACCGCACCCTTGACCCTGTCGCTCTGTTTCGACCAATCGCGTTTGACAACCAACCGATTGTTTCTGACCCGCGCCAATCCATCCTGAGACTTCAGATAAGCAATCAACCCTTCGGGATTCGGAACGCGGTCATTGCGAAAACGGATCGTGGCGCCGTCCTCGCCTGCCTCAAACAGATCGATTTCCGCCCGGCGGCATATCTCCTTGATTCGAACGATACGCAGCAGGATTTTGACTTCGATAGGAAGACCGCCAAATCGATCAACCAGTTCCGCTCCCATTTCGTCAATTTCGACCCGGCTCGAAAGGCTCGCGATCCGCCGGTAGAGGCTCATTCTCAGGTCACGATCTTTGATGTAGCGTTCGGGGATGACGACGGGTACGCCAAGCCTTATCGTGGGCTGCCAGGTCGTTTGCACGTCATGTTCGGAATCGATATCTCCGTTTTTCAATCGCGTGACTTCTTCCGCCAGCATGGACCGATACAATTCGACCCCGACTTCCCGCATGTCCCCGGACTGTTCGGCTCCGAGCAGGTTCCCGCCTCCGCGCATATCCAGGTCCTGACTCGCCAGCGACAGTCCTGCCCCAAGGCTGTCCAACGAGGAAATGATACGAATGCGCCTCTCCGCGGACGGCAGAAGTCGAGCCCCGCGTTTAATCATGAAATACGCATATGCTCTCACATTCGAGCGCCCGACCCGACCTCGGATCTGGTAAAGTTGTGCCAGCCCGAACATGTCCGGCCGGTACACGATCAAGGTGTTGGCCGATGGAATGTCGAGCCCGCTCGTGGCGATTGTCGTTGCCACCAGGACGTCGAACCGGCGATCATAGAACTCGTTCATCCGCAGATCCAGATCCTTGACGTTCAGTCGACCGTGAGCTTCGACAAAGCGGACTTCCGGGACATGTCTTTCGAGAAATCGCATCATGGTTCGGATGTCGGTAATGCGCGGCACGATGATCAGGCTCTGTCCGCCGCGGAAGCGTTCCCTTAGCAAGGCCTCACGCGCGGTTACGCCATCGAATTCGCCGAAATAGGTCCTGATCGCCAACCGGTCGGCCGGCGGTGTGCTGATCATGGAAATGTCCCGGATGCCTATCAGAGACAGTCGCAGCGTCCGGGGAATCGGGGTCGCGGTCAGCGTCAGGACATGAGCACCGGGACAGGACATCCTTAGCACGTCTTTTTGAACGACACCGAAGTTCTGTTCCTCGTCAAGAACGACCAGGCCAAGTCGTTTGAACCGGATCCGGTCGCCAAGCAGTGCGTGGGTTCCGACAACAATGTCGGCGCTGCCGTTTTCCAGCATCCCTCGCGTTGCCCTGGCCTCAAGGGGGGGTGCCAATCTCGACAAACTCCTGACAATGATCGGCGTCTCCCGAAGCCGCTCGCTGAACGTCGCGAAATGTTGCCGTACGAGCAGTGTTGTCGGGCAGACGACCGCAACCTGGTATCCGTTTGATGCAGAAGCGTAGGCTGCACGAACCGCGACTTCCGTTTTCCCAAAGCCCACGTCCCCGCAAACGAGGCGATCCATCGGGCGCCCGGCAGCCATGTCACGGAGAATTGAATCAATCGCTTCAAGCTGGTCACGAGTTTCCGGATGCGGAAACCGCGCACAAAACTCGGGCCAGCTTTCCTGGTCGGGCTCAAGTACTGGAGACTCGTGGAGTTGCCGGGCCGCTGCAACTTTCAGCAGTTGCCGTGCCAACTCCCTGATCCGTTTCTTCGAGCCGGCCTTACGTTCTTGCCAAGCCAGTGATCCCAATCGATCAAGAGACGTCTCCCCCTGGCCGTAGCGACTGATCAGTTCCAGGTTTTCAACGGGCAGGAACAGCCGACCGTCGTTGGCGTATTCAATGTGCAGGCATTCGTGCGCGTTCCCGTCTACGCTCAGGACCTTCAGGCACTTGAAACGCCCGATTCCGTGCTCTTCGTGAACGACAAGGTCGCCCTCGGTAAGGTTATTCGCTTCAATCAGCAGTCGTGCAGGCCTGTTCCTTTGCCTGCGCGTGGCCCGAACGATTCGTTCGCCGAAAACGTCCTTTTCGCTTATCACCGTCAAGCCAGGAGCTTCAAAACCTTGCTCCAGGGCCCAGATACAAAGACCTGTTGTCCCCCTCAATTTTTGCAGGTCACTGCAATCTCCGACAAAAACCGATTCATTCAGATCATACTCTGCGAGCAAATCCGCCATCCGCTCGAGAGAACCCTCCGAATGACAAGCGATGATGACATCGCCTTCGCCTGCCCTGTCTCTGAGGTGCCCTGCAAATGCTTCGAACACGTTGGTGGCGTCACTCTGACGTTCCGGCGAAAAATCCCTGCCTCTCCGTCCTCCCCAGCCTTTACCTTTTTCGCCTGCCGTTCCTGCTTCGAAGAATGTTCCGACGTCGCGCTCGGCGAGACGCTCGGATATTCCGGCCCGGTCGAGATACAGGTATTCCGGCGGACACGGGCGATATTGCGTATCCGAGTGTGATCGTCCGTTGAACGCATCCTCTCGGGCACGGAACTGGTTGACGATCGTCTCCCACCTGGATTCGCAAGTTTCAAAGAATCGTTCGTCCAGGAAAACCGGGGAGTCCGGGAGATAGTCTAGCAGTGTCACCATGTTTTCTTGGAACAACGGCATCCAGTGTTCAATTCCGAGGATTTTTCTCCCTTCGCTGACTGCATCATACAACTGGTCATTTCCTGCGACGCCGAAGATCTGCCTGTACTTCTTCCTGAAACGACTGACGTAATCGTCGCCGAGACACACTTCCGACGGCGGGATGAAGTCAACCCTTTCAACCGTTCCCTTCGACATCTGGGATTCGACATCAAACGAACGTATCGAATCCAGTTCGTCACCCATGAAATCGAGACGAAGCGGGTCATCATATCCGGGAAGAAACACGTCAATGAGTCCGCCCCTGATCGCATAGTCACCTGGCTCCGTTACCGACTGGGCGCGGGAAAACCCCATGTCCCTGAAGTACTTGAGCAACTGCACATGATTGAGTCGAGAGCCGACGGCAGCAGAAAAACACCATGTTGCTACGGCCTCTCCGGGAGGAATTCGCTGAGCCAACGCCGAGACTGTCGTAACAATGACCGCGGGGCCTTCGGGTGCCCGGGTCAGTTCCGACAGGACTTTCATTCTCTTCGCCGATATCGTGGACCTGGGTGAGATCCGGTCGAATGGCAGGCAGTCCCAGGCCGGAAAATCGAACACGCGAATCTCGGGAGCGAAGAAAGCCAGCGACGACTTCATGGCCTCGGCCCGTTTGTCGTCACGTGCGACGAAAATTCCGGCAATGGCCCGTTTGCGAATTACGGTCGCCAGCACGAACGCGTCAAATCCTTCGGGGCAACCCGAATACTCGGTCCGTCCATTTTCGCGATCGATCAATGTGACGATGCTCATAGCTTGCCCGTAATTTGTTGCTGCCGGCTTCTCAACAGCATTCTTCCGCGTACGATTCGCCTTGACTGCATTGGGCGCGACGGTACGGTTCGCAAACATTGCAGCAAGCCACAGACGTGGGCCGATTGAAGGATTGGGTTTATGAAAAAGTCGATACTAGCTGGCATCCTGCTGATCTCCCTCTCCGCTTGTTCGGGCGGTTGGGATTGGTCTCGGGCCAATCCGATGACTTGGTTTGGAGGAGAAGAAGACGAAGTGGTAGAGCCGGCGCCCGACGATGAAACGTCCCCGGATGACTCCTGAGATGCTTAGGGCGAAACATCGCATTCCGAGTCTCTCTAACCGGATCGTAATTCCAGCATGAAGATGTGACCGAGATCGTGCGGTGAAAGTCGGAGGCCGCCTCTTCAGAGGCTCCAACGTATTCCTTCCTCCGTACATGCTACTGCGCATTCTCATCAATTGCTTTCCCGTTGCCCGCTGGGCATTTTCCCCCGGAACGCAAGTTCGCGGTGAAACCATGACCTGGACCTTTGGCCGACCGATTGTCTCGATCCGGGACGTCCAAAAGGCATCCAGCAACCAGGAGTTGTCAAAGGGAGTTTTCCTTGGCGTCATGAAGGGTGAAGTGATCTGTATCACAAACCGCTCCGGTTCGGGACAGTCGACTCTGATTCGAGGGGCAACGGCCTCGACGACGCCCGGTCCGTTTCGATCATTGTCCCAGGGCAAGAGCACGTTTGCCGTTGACGTGATTCACTGGTCGACTCACGGGTTCCGGGAACACGGACAGACCGCGATTTCTTGGAAGCTTGCGAAGACGGGCCTGGCTCGACTCTTGCCAAACGCCAAGCAACCTCTTCGCCCACTTCAAGTTTGTCATCTCTGGTGATGCCTGAACTGCGTTGACTTCACGGTTGAGAAAGCCGCATCGACCCCGGGCGCATAGTTGCCTTCTTCAACCAGATTTTCGAGAATCAGCCCGGCAAACGGCGCCTCGTACTCGTACGTCTCCTCTCGGTTTCCTCGTGATGGAGAACGCCGCCTTCCTCGATTGTCTCTACGCTGGACGTGCCGCGTTACGAGGGCTCCCTCGTCCTTGTTCACGGGGACGTGGGGGTATCTTCAGCGCAACGTTCATACTTCAGACCTCCAATGCAGGGTAGCTCAAAATGCCACTTCAACCCCGGTGATGTCGGCCCCATTCGGGATCGGTGTTTTTTCGAGCGGTGACCGCGGTAAGAGTGGCGGTCACCCGGCACGGTCCGACTCCGGGCCTGAACTTTCAGCGCATCAAAGCACTGCCCTGCGACGAGCGCGGCACTGTGAGAGGCTGCCGAACTGGTTTTACGTTTACCGCTGCCTATCATCGGTTTGCCGGCCTTTCGAACAGAGCCGAGGACGGCGCCAGAGTGTGGCGGGACCGTTGCCTCGTTCGCGATCAGAATCAGTTCATCGTCTTCGCGTAATGTCGACGCCTTGCTACGTTCAACGACATGCTCGCGGCCTGGAACTTCGCCAATTTGCGCTTCGTCCCAGGTGTCGGGTTCGGGAAGCGGGGATGCATCGATGTTCTTGTTCGGATTTTCCGGGATGGTGAATCCACCATCAACAGCAAGCGTTGCTCCGGTGATAAAGCCTGATTCAGGCTGCGCACGGAAAGTCGCAGCATGTGCAACCTCCCCGGGTCGACCCCAACGCCCGACGGGCGTACGCTCGGCAAAGCCATCCTTGCCGAGCATCCCGGCATCGTCGCGAGCCATCAAGGTTTGCGCGGCAATTTACCCGGAAGCGATGGCATTCACCGTGATTCCGGCACGGGCGGTCTCCAGTGCCAACCCTTCCGTACCGCCGGGGATCGCCTTCTTTGCCGTCACATAGGCGAGACGGTGCGGCACCGCCAGGAAGGCACTTCCCGAGGAAATGTTGATAATTCGGCCAAAGTCCGCGGCGCGCATGTCCGGTAAGACCAGCCGGGCTCGATTGACTGCACCACGCACATGGATTGCAAACAACGATCGAAATGTTCAGGAGGCAGCTCCTCGGTCCAGCCCAACTTCTGGGCCATGATACCGGCGTCGTTGACCAAGACTGAAACGGCACCCAGTTCGGAAGCAACCACCTCATGCGCTTCGCGACAGCTCTTGTGGTCCGCCAGATCGTTGCCGACAGCAAGTATTCTGGTTTCGGTAACCAGGGAGAAAGTTTCAGCGCTGACCTTTGCATTCGCCTCATCGAGATCCGCAATGGCGGCCCGATGCCTTTCGTTGGCAATTCGTTCCGCGCTGGCAAATCCCATTCCTGCCGCGGCGCCTGATAACTCTACCAACTGGATTTCCGCGCAGGACTTGCCGTCCTCCCCTTTGCCAACAGACGTTACAGTCCGGCCACCGCCGATATCATCCCGCAGTTCTAGATGTTTGATGTGAAATCACACCCGGGCAAATGTGAAATGAAGACAAACGATACCATCCGCAGAATCAAGCTGGAAAAAAGGCGGGTCAGCCACTCACCCAGGCGGACTGGCGGTACGGGCAGCTCCCCATTCATAGCCCGGCATCGAACCCGTTGATGCCGTCCCCGGCAAAGGATCGTTGTTCGGTAACTTGTGGTGACGGCGCAGGCATATCCGCAAGGAATCACATGCCGGTCGCGGTGGTGGAACGAAGCCTGCCATAAGGGTTTGGTCAATTGAAAGCTGTTTTGGCCAACCAGGACCTGTCGCAGATTCGTCGTCCGTTTGATCATCCGCGCGTGAAACCACCTTGGAATCGTCTATTTCTTTGAGCGTGGCGCGCTGGACGATGTGCCTTTGCATACACATGAATTGAACGACGAGCCCATCGCCCTCCCGTGGCACCAATGCACCTGGCATTCGACCTCGACGCGGCGACCACCGAGGCAAATCCCTTCCCGGCGAATCCGGCGTGCTTTCGGAAACGCTTCAAAATCCGGGAACGTGACGTTACGAGTCAAACACGTTGGGTTTGGTGCGCCAAGTCAGGAACAGGAGATTCAATTGCAGGTCATTCCGCCACGATTTCCAAAGGGGCGTCCGCGAAGACTCAGACGAACGCCATGGATCCGGAAGCTTGTCAAGGAAAGCCCGGTTTCCGTCAGTGACCTGATCATGCCTGTGTTCCTGACCGACAGGACTGGCGGCTCGGAAGAGATCTCCAGTTTGCCCGGCCTGATGCGCTACGGCATAGATGGTGCCGTGGAACTAGCCCATGAATGCTCCGGACTCGGTATCCCCGCAATTGCGCTATTCCCTTATGTTGAGGCCGAACTGAAGACGAGGGATTGCTCGGAAGCCGTCAATCCCGAAAACCTGGTAAACCGCGCAACCAGGGCAATCAAACAGGCAGTCCCCGACATCGGTATCATGCTCGACGTGGCGCTCGATCCATACAACCCGACCGGGCATGACGGACTTGTCGAGAATGGCGAAGTCCTGAACGACGAAACACTGGAGATCCTGGTTCGACAGGCGCTGGTGCAAGCTGATGCCGGGGCCGACATTCTCGGCCCATCCGACATGATGGACGGCCGGATCGGTGCGATCAGGGCGGGCCTGGATTCTGCCGGTCATCAAGGGACAGCCATCTTGGCATATACCGCCAAATACGCGTCGGTGTTCTATGGACCGTTCAGAGACGCAGTCGGATCGTCCAGTGCACTCACAGGCGACAAGCGCACATATCAGATGGATCCATGCAACGCCGATGAAGCCTTGCGCATGGCGGCCCGCGACCTCGAGGAAGGGGCTGACATGATCATGGTAAAGCCTGGAATGCCCTACCTGGATATATGCTCGCTGGTGAAGTCCACCTTTCGGGCACCGACCTTTGCATACCAGGTATCGGGCGAGTACGGGATGATCATGGCCGGACATCAACGGGGATTTTTCGATCTGGACGCTGCCGTCATCGAGAGCCTGTCCGCTTTCAAGCGAGCGGGATGCGATGGCATCTTGACCTATTTCGCCACAAGAGCTGCACGGCATCTGAAGGAAGCGGGCGTCAAGTAAACCGTAGGAGGCCACAGATCCGAGCTTGCAACAAGGTCCTTCAAACTGCGCCGGACGTGGGAAACCCGATCGACATACGAAATCGGGCCGGGACAGTTCGGTCGAGGTCGCGGAATGGGCAAATCATAAAATGAGACCGGCGGATGACATCGGGTCAGATATTGTGTAAACGGGCAAAAAAAGAAACGAGCAGATTCGCAGGTAACTCCCATGATCGACATCAGCCGCCGGAACCTTCTGGTCGCTGGAGGTGCAGTTCTGACCAGTGCTTGTGCTGGTGGAACCGACCGAAACGCCAGCGTCCTGATCAATCGAAAAGTCGAAATAGCCATCGGCGAGATGGAAACAAAATATCCTTTCACGAAATCGATCTTGGAACGATCAACAGGTCTTCTTGTCATACCGGAAGTCAGGGAAGCCAGCTTGATCGTCGGTGGAATGTATGGTGAAGGGGCGCTTCTGATCGACCAGATTCCGGTCGATTACTATTCATTTGCTGCCGGTTCGGTCGGCTTAAAAATCGGCGTTCAGTCGGTAAACCACTTCCTGTTCTTCCTGGATGACGGCAGTCTGCGACGGTTTCGCGGACGTGACGGATGGGCGGTCGGCGCCGATCTGGAATTCACCGTCATCAATAGGTCCAACAGTTTCGCTGTCAGTTCGGAAACACACAGGCGAGGCGTCTACAGTCTGAGCGTAACCAAGACAGGGGTGCTTTTTGGAACGGCAATCGAAGGCGGGAAGTTTTCGCGAATCGCCCGTTGATCACCGTGAATTACACGCCGACCTGATCTCGGAGATGTTGGCTCCATAGAAGGACCTGTCGCCGTCTCTGAATACTGACGATCCCGCGACCAGTATGTCCGCCCCGGCTTCCACGCACAGTGGTGCCGTGGTCGCGTCAATTCCCCCGTCAACTTCCAGCCAAATCGACCGGTCCCCGATCATTTCTCGCGCAGATCGGATCTTTTCCAGGGCAGGATAGGTAAATGCCTGGCCGCCAAACCCCGGATTGATTGTCATGACCAGCAACAGATCGATCTGGTCCAGGCAATACTCGATGACCGACAATGGCGTCGAGATATTCAACGCGACCCCTGCCTTGCAACCCATCTCGCGGGTTCGGCGCAGCGTCCGGTCAAGATGGGGACCCGCTTCCGCGTGCACGGTCAGGATGTCAGCACCCGCGCTCGAAAACGCCTCGATGAATGGATCAACCGGCGAAATCATCAAATGAACGTCGAGCACGGTCCGGACATAGGGACGGATCGCCGCGACGACATTCGGGCCGATCGTCAGATTGGGGACAAAATGTCCGTCCATCGGATCAACGTGAATCCAGTCCGCACCCTGGTCTTCCAGGGCGACAATTTCCTCGCCAAGCCGGGAAAAGTCTGCGGAAAGGATTGATGGAGCCACCCGGACAGGTCGTGTCGGATCAAATTCAGGTTTCATGACCTCCCTCGTCAATGGAACGCAACCTGCGGATCAAACTGGACGTGTCCCAACGCCCTCCCCCCAACTTCTGAACGTCCTTGTAGAACTGGTCTATCAGAGAAGTAACGGGAAGGCTGGCCCCATTCTGTTCGGCTTCGCCAAGGCAGATCGCGAGATCCTTTCGCATCCAGTCAACGGCAAATCCGAATTCGAACTGATCATCGAGCATCGTGACGCCGCGGTTCTCCATTTGCCACGAACCAGCAGCTCCCTTCGAAATCACGTCGAGCACGGCCCGACCGTCGAGTCCGGCCTTGTCGGCAAAATTCAATCCTTCCGAAAGACCCTGCAACAATCCGGCAATGCAGATCTGGTTGACCATCTTTGTCAGCTGTCCGGAACCGGTTTCTCCCAAAAGCCTGCACGACCTCGCGTAGCAGCCGATCAGGCCTTCGACTTTCTTGTAGGTTTCCTCATCGCCTCCGCACATGACCGTCAAGACGCCGTTTTCCGCACCGGCCTGCCCGCCCGATACCGGTGCATCGACAAATCCGGATCCTACGGCGGCGGCGGCACGACTCAGTTCTCGCGCAACAATTGCCGATGCCGTCGTATGGTCAACCAGAACCTGTGACTGTCCCATTGTCTTCAATGCTCCGTTCGCGCCCAAGGTGACTGAGCGGATGTCGTTATCGTTGCCCACGCAGGTAAAGACGACGTCTGCACCGGACGCTGCCGCGGCAGGCGTTTCCGCCAATCGTCCCCCGTGCCGCTGGCACCACGAATTGGCCTTCGACCGGGTCCGATTGTATACTGTGACAGAGTGGCCCTTAGCCTGCAGGTGTCCGGCCATCGGATACCCCATGACGCCCAATCCGATAAATGCGACCTCAGCCATGCTTGACCTCATATGCCAAATGTAATTCGTTTGGCTGACTTGAACCCTCTTGCCGATGAGGTCAATACGGGAGCGAGGCTTTGAGAACGCTGTTCCGTTGGCTTTTTCGGGGGACCATTGTTTTTGTCGGCCTCATTTTCCTCACGGCCGCGGCAGCCTATATCCTGGCTGTCCGGTCGGTACCAAAATATGATGCGGACGTACGGATTCCGGGACTCGCGACCGACGTGGAAATCGTTCGCGACGCGCACGCGGTACCACATATTTTCGCGTCAAGTGCCGCCGACGCCTTTTTTTCGCTGGGATATGCCCATGCGCAGGATCGTCTCTGGCAAATGGTCCTTATGCGCCGCGCGGCGCAAGGACGACTCTCCGAACTGTTCGGCAGCAGGACAATCGAAACCGACGTCCTGATGCGACAACTGGCCATCTATGATCTTTCGGTCCAGTCACTCAAACATCAGTCGGAAAGGACCAGGTCAGCACTGGAGGCCTATTCCGATGGCGTGAACGCTTGGCTGGATGTGATCAACCGGGAGGCCCTGGGTCGGGGAGCGCCAGAGTTTTTTCTTTTCGGAACTGAAGTTGCACTTTGGACACCGGCTGACAGCCTCGCCCTCGTTCGCCTTATGGCACTTCGTCTCAATACCCAACTCCACGACGAGATTTCCCGATCACTGGTTTCCTTTGTGCTGGATGCCGAACGTGTGGTTGACATACTTCCCGATTCACCCGGCCGGGGCGTGACGTCCCTGCCCGCCATTCCGATGATCGGCCCGGCTTCCACGAACGCCAATCCAACACCCCCTGGAGCCGCTGCCAAATCCGGATTCCTTGTGCCCTTGGCGAATCCTGGTCTCGCCGGAGCATCGAATGCGTGGGCCGCGCTGCCCAAACGATCAGTGACCGGAGCCGCACTCTTTGCCGCAGACCCGCATCTTGGACTTTCCGCTCCCGGGATCTGGATGCTGGCGCGCCTGGAATTTCCCGAAAACAGCGTCATCGGAGGATCGATTCCCGGAATCCCCGCTATACTCGTCGGCCGCAATCGGCACATCGCGTGGGGAATTACCAGTGCCTATGTCGACGATCTTGACGTCTATATCGAGAAACTCAATCCGGACAATCCTGACGAATACTTGACGGAAGACGGCTTTATTCCCTTTCGAAAGGTAAGCACTGAAATCGGAGTTGGCGGCGACGAGGCCCTGCCGCTCGATCTTTTCTGGTCGAAACGTGGACCGGTCGTCCACGGGGGATTGTTCGGGCTGAACGCAATAGTCCCGGAAAACCACGCAGCGACCGTCCGGTGGACGGCCCTGGACATCGACGACAGATCGATGAACGCCGCAATCGACCTGATGTACGCGCGATCAATCGGCGAGGCCCGCGCAGCTGGAAAAATCTTCAAGGCGCCCGCATTGAATTTGATTGCCGCGGAAAAGGACTCGATCGCGTTGCAAACAATCGGTGCCCTGCCATGGCGCCGACCGGATCACACCAGCCAGGGCCGTTTACCGTCACCGGGCTGGCTCCCCCAAAACCATTGGCAGGGGTATCTGCCTTATTCGAGTCACCCGTTTGCCCTCGATCCCGAAAGCGGCATCGTGGCCAATACCAACAACGGCACGACCAACGCGCGTTTTCCGTTTCATCTCAGTTTCGACTGGGGAGATACCCAACGTATCGAACGCCTGGAACGCCTCCTTAACGAAAGGCGCGTTCACACCCGCAAGAGCTTCGTCGACGCGCAGCTTGACGTTGTGTCATACACCGCCAGATCACTCCTGCCCCTTGTTGGCCGAAACCTCTGGTACTCGGACCCACCAGGTCCGTCGAGGTCCCGACTGACGCTTCGCCGCGATGCCCTCGACCGGCTGGCCCGGTGGAACGGCGAGATGAGCAGGCATGAACCGACTCCACTGATTTATGTTGCCTGGATGAGGCATCTCCAGAAGTTGTTGATCACGGATGAACTCGGAGAACTGGCCGACCGTTTTTCACGGCTATCGCCGGTCTTCATCGAGCGTGTGTTTCGCGACGTCGACGGCGCGGCATGGTGGTGTGACATTCGCCAGTCGACCCGGGTCGAGACTTGTGACGAAATCGCCGGCCGGGCTCTGGTTGAGGCTATCGTCGAGCTATCGGGAAAATACGGACAGAACGTTGAAGCTTGGAGGTGGGGGACTGCCCACGTCGCCAGGCACGATCACGAAGTCCTTGGCGAGATTCCGGTGCTTTCATGGTTGTCCAATATTCGAATCGAGTCGTCGGGAGGCGAGAACACCCTACAAAGAGGTGGGATGCCATGGAGCGGTGATGAACCGTATGCCAGCGTTCTGGCAGCAGGACTGAGGGTCGTCGTGGACTTTTCGGATCCCGACAACTCGCTCTACATCGTCTCTACGGGACAGTCCGGTCACCCGCTGTCGCGCCACTACGACGACCTTGCCCAGCTTTGGCGCCGCGGCGAATACATCACCATGTCCTTCGACGATTCCTACGTCCGCTCGGGTGCCGTCGGAGTCACCTGGTTGCGTCCGATCGAGTAATCGGAACCTTGGTCATTTCGGAAATCGGTCCATCGCGAACAATCGGGAGGCGTTCGCGATCCATGAAGAATTCCGGGATCGTCACCGGGCTGAATCAGGACGAGACCCGTTACGACCGCTCAATACCGGTGTGTCAATTCCGGGGCCGGATTGTCAGGAAAACGTGTCCGGAAACGACGGGCCAGATCCTTCGACCACCAGACATCGATCTCAATCCCGAATTCGCTCAGTCGCTCGTCTCGAACGGCATCATGCTCGTATAGCCACGCACGTTGCTGCCCTGCAGCGAAACCGAACCGAAGGGTTTCCAGATCTCGACGCCCTTGCAGCCAATCCTCGAACCACGCCAGGAGCGAATCGACACCGTCGCCTTCAATTGCGGAAACCGGAAAGACTCGATCATCCCTCCTCGCCGCATTCAGGGTTGATGCGCGTTCGTCAGGAGGCAACCGATCCAGCTTGTTCCAGACCTCGATCGTCGGGCGACAATCGCTCTCACGTAACCCAATCGCGTTCAAGGTCGCGGCAACCGTTTCTGCCTGGTTGATCCATTCGGGATCGGTCAGGTCGCGAACGTGTAGAATGGCATCGGCGTCTTTTACTTCTTCCAGCGTCGCGCGAAATGCCGCGACGATCTGGGTGGGCAGGTCGGAAATGAACCCAACCGTATCGGTGACAAGTACAGTTTGGTCAGTCTCGAGATCGAGTTTCCGCACCGTGGGATCCAGCGTGGAAAACAGAGCCCCGGATTCGACAATTTCGGACCGGGTCAGCCGGTTGAAAAGCGTTGATTTTCCAGCGTTGGTGTAGCCGACGATTGCGACCGTTCGATGGTCGAGTCGACGTCGAGCAGATCGGTGCAGTCCGCGCGTCTTTCGGACGTCATCGAGTCGCCGCCGAACTCGGACGATCGCGTTGTCGATGTCCCTGCGGTCGGCCTCAAGCTGCGATTCGCCGGCCCCTCCAACGAAACCCAGCGCGCCTCGCTGGCGTTCCAGATGCGTCCAGCGGCGCACCAGACGCGACCTCTGGTATGTCAGACTAGCCAGCTTGACCTGCAAGACACCCTCTCGCGTGCGCGCCCGATCCGCAAATATCTCCAGGATCATGCCCGTTCGATCAACAACACGAACATCCCACTGGCGTTCGAGTGTCCGTTGCTGGATCGCCGACACTTCTGCCCCGACAAGGGCGATTTCGGCCCCCGCCACCTTCAGGGTTGTTCCCAGGCGCTCACATTGCCCGCGTCCAAACACGCGCGCAGGATGAATCGAATCCAGCTTTATGATCTCGGCATGAACAACGTCGTGATCCAGTGCATCTGCCAGCGAAACGACTTCTCTGAGGGCCAACTCCGGCGAACGTCCGACAGCGGGCCGCTTACGATACGGTAATAGGACCGCTGCTTTCATGCTTCAGCTTCATCGCTACCGCCACGTTCTGCGTCACCGCCGAAATTCGAATCGTCATCACTCTTCCTGTAGAGGATCACATTCTGCGAGGGCATGATTGTCGAAATCGCATGCTTGTACACCAGTTGCGCCACGCCGTCGCGACTCAACAGTATGCAGAAATTGTCGAATGATGTAATCGTTCCCTGCAGCTTGATACCGCTGACCAGGAAAATTGTTACCTGACATTTGGACCTGCGGACCGAGTTCAGAAACACATCTTGAAGCGCGTGCCTGTCGCCCATTCCCGGGCTCCTTTTACTGGTCGACCACCTCTTCCCTTATCTTGCCACGGATTGGTTCGACAAGCTACCGACGATTCCGGTGAACGTCTGTCGATACCGTGGCTGAGGCGTGCGAACATCCACACTCATGGATTCCCGAAGGGTACTTCGCGAGGAAGACCGTATTGCATTCTGATCCGGGACAGGGTTTCGCGGTTTGCGACAGGCCCGATGCCACGTCACGAACCCCGCTGGCTCTCGGTTTGCAGGCGAATCGGAGCCCGGGTCGGGTTGTGGTCATTTTCGCCAGTACTGGGGACCAAGAAGTGAAAACACGGCGAGGACTTCGAGCCTGCCGACGATCATGACAAGGCACAGGATGATCTTGGCCGAATTGGTCAGGTCGACAAAACCGGTTGTCTCGAATCCCACCAGCGTTGCGAGGGGCCCCGTGTTGCTCAATCCGGCAACTGCGAGGACGAAGCTCCTTTCGAACTCGATCCCCGTCGCAGAGAGTGCAAGAATCGAAAACGCAAGCGCAATGACGAACAACATCAACAGGATCCAGGCAACATACGCTCCCTGCCGTCTCAGCATCCTTGCACGATCACCGGCGCCGCCTACAGAATTCGGATACCCTAGCCTCGTCAGCTCGCGACGACCCTGCTTGTAGACGGCATAAATCCTCAGCAGCTTTATCCCACCCGCCGTTGTTGCGACCCCTCCCCCGGCCGCGGCAAGACCCATGAGCAACAGCCGCCCGGTCTCGGGCGTCAGTCGCTGAAGATCACTTTCCCAGAATGAACTCTCGAAACCGGTTGTGGTCAAAAACGACAACACCGTGAAGGCAGTTCCCCAAAGCAGCCGAAACATGGTGTCAGGGTCCGGACGCCCACCGGAATCGATTGAAACGACGAGAACCCTGACACCAACCAGGATCGAAATAACCACGACGAAGAAAAGGGCAAGATTTGCTTCCTTGTCGCGTTTGAAATCAATCCAGTTGCGGAACGTTCTGTCGAACGTCAGGCAATGGCGGGATACGGCGAAAATGAGGAAAAGAAAGACCAGGACCTCCCCTACGAACCCGCTTCCGGAATTCCTGATCCCCCCAACCGGCGATACGCCGCTGGTCGAGATCACCGACATGGCGTGCGTGAGAGCCACGAAGTTCCGATCACCCACGAAGGTAAGCATCACGGTCAGACTAAGCGTGATTCCGACGTAGATCGGGGCGATCTGCCGCGCACGCCGCGCAATGCTCTCCGAAATGTTTGCGTATCCGATCTGACCGCTTGTCACCGTCGAACCCTGTGCCACGGCCTGCATTTCGAATCCGCCAATTCTCAGCGGTGCGAACACGGCAAACGCGACAACGACGATGAAGAACCCTCCCAACCATCCGACGAGCGATCGCCAGAGATGGAGAGGTTCGGCGAGCTCGCCCGGTTCGCCGAATTGCGTCATTCCGGTTGTCGTCAGGCACGACAGCATTTCGAAGTAGGCATCGAGCAGCCCAGCCGAGGGAGAAAGATGTGCGAGCGGTGCTCCCAGGAGCGCGGGAAGCAGGAGGTAGGCCAAAAGGACTTCAAACAGTGGAACATCGGGCGAACGACGGCGAATACGGCCGTCCACCGCCAGAGCGATCATGAAGGTGACAAGCAGGAAAAAAGTGCCATGGTACAGGAACGACCGTGCAACCGGCCACATTTCGAGCCATGCGGCGTGGAGCATCGGAACATACATGGCCACGGCGGCCACCATGGCGAAAATGACAAGGAGTGGTTGCTTTCCAAACTGAATCATCGATCAGAAGGTTTCGGCCCGACTCGCTGGATCAACCCGAGTTACGGACAAGCGAAGTCCGCCGCCCTGGTCTTCCGTTCCGGACATGTTGGCAAAAAGCCTTGATTTCGAAGAATCCGGAACGGAAAAACCGCAAATCGACGAGAGCATGTGCGCGACCCTCAACATCGGGCATCGCGGCCCGAAAGGTGGCGGCTTCGAACCGGATGCCAGCCAGCATCGAGCATACGAAACGCCGCGCCATCCGTGAAGTCAGGAACGCGACTCGCCAGGCCGCCAGCCGGGCGGAGCGAGTTCGAAGCCCGCGAATTCGAAGGCAGGGGCGACCGAACATCCAGCGAGTGTCCACGCGCCGAGTGAAACCGCACTCTGCCAACAGTTGGCCGGCACGACGACATGTGGTTCGGCGCCGACGCCCGTGCCGAGTAGGCGTTCGGTCGCCGCCATGCCATCGGACCAGAGCGAAATCCGCAAGGGTGCGCCAGCATAATGGTGCCAGATCTCAACGCTGTCTATACGGTGCCACGCCGAGGTTTCATTTGCCTTCAGCAGAAAATAGATTACCGTAATCGCTCCGCGACTGCCCGGCGGCGCCGGAGAGCGGAACGTCTCCCGATAGTGGCCACCCTCCGGATGCGGCTCCAGACCGTAGCGTTCGATAACGTCGTCGGCATCCATCGGTGGCCTCCACCGTTCGTCCCGCCCGGAATCCACGCCCAGCCTGATAGCACGACTGGGTCTGCTCCAGTCCAGTTCGCCGAGTATATTGAGAATGAATGCTCGGCAAGTCTGGGGACTGAGAAACGACAATTTCCAGTGAGCCACACCGGAACGCGTTTCCCGATCATGGAACCTCGCTCACCCGACTGGGATTATGCCGACCGCGAGGTACAGGCCACATTCCGATGATTTCGACTATCCAAAGATGTTTCAGAAAATCGGTTCCATGATCTGACGCGGCGAACCACCTGGAATCTCGCGCGTCTTTTCAGCCGTCGACAACCTGCGAAGGGTAAGCCCGGGAACCCATCGATCGGCGACGGAAGGAGGGAGGCTGCACTTCGAAGAAGTGGGGCCAGCCGCATCCAGCCCAGGGACATCGGAACGCTCTGCCATCGCAACAAACGCCTGTGCTTCGTTCCGACCGAACCTGAAGGGAGCGAGGAGCGCAGTCGTCGCCGGATTTCGGCGGAACCTGACAAGTCAATGTCAGCAGAATCGGCTTGTATTGGGTCAGATCAAGTGATCGATCGCCTTGATTTCCTCGAACAGGCTGAAGATCACGACGTGGTCGCCACCGTTTATGACGGTATCTCCTTTCGGACAAAACACGTCCGCGTCTTTCCTGATCCCGACAATTCGCGAACCTTTCGGGATTCCGACCCGTCTGATGGGCTTTCCGGCCATCGGGGAACCTTGGGTTACCTCCAGTTCGATTATTTCCGCTTGCGCGTCGCCAACCGTATAAACCGAAACCACCCTTCCCTGGCGGATATGCCTGAGGATGGATGACACCGTCACCGTCATGGGATTGACGAACTTGTCAATTCCCAAGGGTATCCGCATTGACGCGAGACCCAGATCATTCACAAGTGAAATCGCAAGCGGGCTACCGAGTGCTTTGACTCTTGCCCCGACCAGGATATTTGTCTTGTCGTCCTGGGTTACCGCAACGACGGCATCCGCCCTGTCGACGTTTGCTTCCTCCAGCATCTCCAGCGTGAGACCGTCGCCATTCAGAACGATCGTCCGCTCAAGAGCATCCGCAGCCCTTTCGGCAACATTCCGGTTCAGTTCGATGACGACCGACCTTATTCCTTCCCGGGACTCCTCCAGTCTCCTCGCGAGGTGGAGACCGACAACGCCACCACCGACAATGATAATTCTCCGCGCCATTTCACGAAGTTCGCTGAAGACTGAGACGGTTCTGGAGCGGTCGTCGACGTGACAGAACACGTACACTTCGTCTCCGTCATAGAGTTGGTCGTCCGGGTCCGGAACGATCAGTTTTCCGGACCGTCGAACGCCGGCCACGATCGCCCGCATTGTCGGAAACAATCCGGTCAGCTGCCTCAATGGGGTGTCAAGTATCGAACACTTTTCTCCCAGCTGGATACCGACCATGACCAGTTGGCCGTCGAGAAAGTCCTCCGTCTCGAATGTCTCCGGAGCCTCCAGTTGATCCAGCACTGCTACGGCCACCTCGCGTTCGGGCGAAATCAGAACGTCGACCGGAAACCCGTACGTACCCTGTTCGAAAAGACCGCGGTATGCGGTTGAGCGAAGCCTCGCCACTTTCTTGGGAATGGAAAATACCGACTCCGCGATCTGGCAGGTTACGATATTGACCTCGTCCTGTCTCGTGACGGCAATGATCATCTGGGCATCGCCCGCGTTGGCCCGTTCCAGGACATCGGGATGGCAAGCCGAACCGACAACCCCTTCGACATCGAGCGCGTCCGTGGCCCGCGCAACCAGGTCCGGATTCGTATCGATGATGGTTACGTCGTTTCTTTCACGCGACAGGTGCAGGGCAATTTGTGAACCGACCTGACCGGCACCGCATACGATGATCTTCATCCTTGACCTCTACGCAGGGCGTCACGTCCCGGAACCGATCCTGTCATTCTGGCGTTCCCGGAACGCCTGCCCCGTTCGTGTCCCGTTGAGAGGCATCTTTTCGGAGGCCATTGTCCCGACCGGAATCTTCACCGTCAGCTCCCTTCGCCGCTCGAACGCTATCACCGCCAGGTGTCACGATTTCGAGCGTCCGAAGTTTCCGGTGCAGGGCCGTCCTCTCCATGCCGACAAACTCGGCAGTGCGCGACACGTTCCCTCCAAACCTCTTGACCTGGGAAAGAAGATAGCTCCGTTCGAACTTGGCGCGGGCGTCCCTCAGATTGAGCCCAATGAATTCGAGCCCAAGATCAAAGGCCTCTCCATCCTCGCCGTGTTCCCTGTCCACGAACTCATTCGGGCAAATCGGTTGATCGTGAGGTCCCAGAATCAACACACGTTCAATGATGTTTCGCAGTTGACGGACGTTTCCCGGCCACTTCATCATCTGCAGCTTGCAACGTGCGTCCTCAGAAAGAGCACGAAGAGGAAAACCATTTCTCAAATTGAACTCCTTGATGAAATGGTTTGAAATCATTACAATATCTTCGCACCTCTGTTCAAGTGACGGAACAGTGATCGGAACGACATTGAGGCGATGATAGAGTTCTTCCCGAAAGGCTCCTGCCGCGATTTCCTCTTTCAGATCCCGTGTCGTCGACGCGATGACCCTGACGTCAACACGAACGCGATCAGAACCGCCGACCCGAATGAACTGTTGCTCCACAAGGACGCGAATTATCTTCGACTGGGTGGCGAACGGCATGTCGGCGATTTCGTCAAAAAACAAAATCCCGCCATGAGCCTGCTCGAACAGGCCCGGTTCGTGCCCGCGTTCCGCCGACTCCCGGCCGAACAGCACGACCTCCATTTCACCCGGTTCGACCGAAGCGGAATTCACGCTGACAAAAGGGGCGGTCGATCGACCGGAGTTCGCGTGGATGTACCGCGCGGCCACCTCCTTGCCCGAGCCTGGAGGCCCGTAGAGCAAAACCCGTGCATTGGATCGGACGACCTTGTCCAACCTGGATTTCATTGCCTTGAACGCCGAAGAGTCCCCCAGCATGACCGACGATGCGATTTCACGAAGGCGGAGCGTTGAATTCTCGCGCCTCAGCCGCGAGACCTCCATTGCACGGGAAACGACGACGAGGATTTGATCGATGTTGAACGGCTTCTCAATAAAATCGAACGCGCCTTCCTTGATGGCCGCCACCGCGATCCCGATATTTCCGTGTCCTGAAATGATGATGACGGGTACGTCGGGATTGTCGCGGTGAACCGATTTCAATACCTCGATTCCGTCAACCCGACTTCCCTTGAGCCAGATATCGAGAATGATGAGAGCCGGGGCTTCCCGGTTGACCTCGGACAACGCATTTTCAGCGGTCGCCACCACGCGCGTCGTGTAACCCTCGTCGACCAGGATGTCGGAAATGATCTGGCGGATGTCACGTTCATCATCGACGATCAGAATGTCACCTTGACCATTTGAATTCGACTGACTCATGTCTCTGTCATCACCTCGCCGTCATAGCCGCCACGCCCCGTGATCCCGGTGGGACGTTTCTCCGGCAAGATGAAGCGTGCCAATACGCCGCAATGTGCGTTGCCTTCGAATACAGGTGCGTCCTCGAGTTCAAGGCCCCCGCCGTGCTGGTGAGCTATTTTTCGGACGATCCAAAGACCGAGACCCGTGCCCCCTTCCCGATGCGTCACATAAGGTTCGAACAGTCTCGATCGCAGACCTTCCGGAAAGCCGATCCCGTTGTCCGCCACGGTGATTTCGATCTCGTCACCCCGCCTTTCGGCCCCAATACGGATTTCTGGAACGAAATCGGCCGGTCCTTCACTTTTTTCAAGTGCCGCGATCGCTTCCCCGGCATTCTTGATCAGATTGATCAGTGCACGTGAAATCATGGTTGGATCAACTTCCGCCATGAACGGATTGGATGGGCTGATACACTTGAATTCAACCTCGGAGATGGGCAGTGCCGCCCGCTCAAGAGCAACGGTGTCGTTGATCAGGATACCGATGTCGTGCACCTGGAATTCTGGCTCCGGCATGCGGGCGAACTGTGAGAATTCGTCGACTATCCGAAGTAGACTGTTGGTCTGGCGAATGATTACATCGAAGTGCTGATCGAGAAGATGCGCGTCTTCGCCAACCCGTGAGCTGAATTTTTGCTTGAGGCGTTGAGACAAGAGCCTGATGGGCGTCAACGGGTTCTTGACTTCATGCGCCATGCGTTGAGCGATTTCACCCCATGCCGCCATGCGTTGGGCCGTAACGAGTTCGGTTACGTTGTCAAAGGTTACGACATATCCTTCCAGGTGCCTGCCTTCCCGGGTCCGGCTCGCAATCCTGACCAGGAGTATCTCGGCCTTTCGCGGCCCCGTCAACCTGACCTCCCCTTCGCTGACCTGGCCGTGACGGCGCCGAAGATTCTGGAACAGGTCGGAAAACTCCGGAACGACCGAGGTCAGTTCCTTTCCCAGGAACGAATCCGGTTCCTGATCAAGCAGAGTTGCCGCCGCCGCGTTCATCACTTCGATCCGGCCCTGGGCGTCAAGACCTATGACCCCGGCCGTCACGCCCGAAAGCACGCTGTCAAACAACCTGCGCCGGCGTTCCGTTCGGTCGTTTGCGGCAATCAGGTCGTCGCGCTGATGTTTGAGCCGGTCGGTCATCGTGTTGAAAAACCGCCCGAGAACGGCAATTTCGTCACCGCCGCGCTCTTCCGGCACGCTGACGTCAAGGTCACCCGAAGCGACTTGCTGCACCGCCGTCGTCAAACGGCTTACAGGTTGTGCAAGTCGTTCCGCGATCCACAGGCCAGCCCAAATTGCTCCAATGATGACGAGGACCGTAAACCCGACATAAACGAGTCCAAGTTCAAAGAGGATCCTTCCACGTTCGCTCTCCAGCCGATTGTACAGTTTGGCCGTTTCCGTCGTCTCATCGAGCAGGATCAGCAGGTTTCCGTCCACGACACGCGAAACGTAGAGATAGGTATTGAGTGGCCTCGGGAGCATGATCAGAGCACGGAATTCGTTGTTGGCCCAATCCTTGATGACTACCGTTTCACCTTCCGTCGCCCGCCTGATCTCGTTTTCGTCAGGTGCTTCGAAGTCAAACAGATAACTTCGGTCTCCCCGCGCTTTCAGTTCGGACGCGGAGTTGATCAGGTAGGCCTCTTTGAGTCCTCGCTGGATCTGCGCCTGGCCGTCACTGAGGATTTCCTGAAGTCCCCGTTCGATTGCGCCGTACCGTCGCGCGATGCTCTGGTCCATGTATTCAGCCAGGAATCTCGCGTCTTCGACAAGATGGTCGTGTTCCTGCTTTTCGTATGCCTGGGCAGCTGCCAGCGAAGAGCCGACAACATCCCCGACACGTTCGGAAAACCAGCTTTCGACTCCGACATTCAACGTCACCGCGGCAATGATCGCGACCAGAACGGTCGGCACAAGTGCAATACCGGCGAGTACGCCCGAAAGGCGAAGATGCAGCTTCGATCCGACGGCATGGCGCCTGGCCACCATCAACCTGATGATGCGGCGTGCGACCAGCGTCGCGACGACAGCGAAGTAGGCAAAGTCGGCCAGGAAAACCAGCAACAATCCCTGCGGAGAAACGCGACCACTGAAACGTCCGATCGCGAACACCGTCAATGCGGCCAAGACCGGCCCAAGACAGACAAGCAGGATATTCACGACGGTCCGCGTACGCCATGAACGCAATGGGCTCTCTGCCCGATCACTCGGGCGTTCGGCGCTACTCAAATCCACGGCCATTGGTCTTTCTTCGGCCTCTTCCGATTTCCTGGTCCTGCCCGGTCGACGGCAATTCCACTCACGAAAGCTTGCGCGTCCGCGTGACCTCGATGTTCAGGTCGCGTATCTTCTTTCTCAGCGTGTTTCGATTGATCCCGAGGAGTGAAGCTGCACGAATCTGGTTCCCGCGGGTGGACGCAAGGGTCAGCGCGATGAGCGGCAATTCGACCTGTCGAATGATCCTGTTGTAGAGTCCGGGAGGCGGCAACCTGTCACCAAACAGGTCGAAATAACGCCGAATTCGATCCTCAACGACCGTAGACAGGTTCATGTTGTCCTCCAGCCCTGCCTCGGCATGATCGATCGAAGTGTGCCTTAGCGCTTCGGAAACGAACTCGTAACCGATTTCCTCTTCGGGACACAACAGGGCCAGTCTCTGGACGAAGTTCCTCAATTCGTGAACGTTTCCGGGCCAGTGGGCTGTGCGCATATGGTCCAGTCCTTTTCGGCTGATCGTCTTGAACACGCCATTGGTCGATCCGAAGGATTGCAGAAAGTGCGTTGTCAATTCCGACAGGTCCTGCAGACGTTCACGAAGGGGCGGAAGATTGATCGTGATGACATTCAGACGAAAAAACAGGTCTTCCCGGAAGAGACCGCGTTGCAGGAGGTCAGCAACCGGCTGCCGTGTCGAAGAAATCAACCTATGGCTTCTTCGGTTCCCGGCAGAGTCATTGCGCAGGAGCGAGAGAAGCCGGTTTTGCATATCCACTGAAAGTTCTCCCACGTCATCGAGATAGATGGTTGCCGCACCCTGCACCGTCGCCGGGAAATTCGATCCGACGGAATCTCCGGGATTGCCGGGTTCCGTTCCACCTCCGGTCGTTTCCAACCGCAGGTCATCGAGGCCGGCTTCGGCATCGCCGGTCGAGACTGTCCCCGACAGCGCGCGTCCGCCATGCCCGGTTCTCCCGGGGTGGCCATCCACCAGAAAGACAGCCTCAAGCTGTTCCTGGGTCACTGAGGCGGAATCGATCGTCACGAATGGCATGTGTCTGCGATGTCCAAGGGAGTGCAGCGTCCTTGCGACCAGGTCCTTTCCCGTTCCGCTCTCACCCGAAATCATGACGTTCAGGTCCGTGTTGAGGATTCGCGCCAATACGCGGTAGACTGATTGCATCGCCGGCGAACTTCCGACAAGCGGCAGCGAGCCACCTTCTTCACCGCCCGCGAATCCCGGCTTTCGGACCGGCGACAATGCTCTGCTGACCTTCAGCATCAGATCCTTGAGATCAAACGGTTTGGGCAGGTAGTCGTATGCGCCGGCCTCTGCCGCCCTGACCGCTGTCAAGACCGTGTTTCGTGCCGAAATCACGATTACAGGAAGGTCAGCTCGTCTGCGGCGGATCGCTGGCAGCATCTCGAGTCCGTCTCCGTCGGGCATTACGACGTCCGAGACAACGACATCGCCTTCCCCTTCCTCAACCCATCGCCAGAGTGTTGATGCGCTTCCCGTGGAACGAACTCTGCAACCTGCCCTGGTAAATGCCTGGGTCAAAACCGTCCGAATGGCCCGATCATCGTCAGCAATCAAAACCGTACCGTCCATCAATTCCGCTCCTTGATTTCTTGCCAGACTGGAAGCCTGATCCTGAATACGGTGGTACCGTTCTCGCTCTCGCACTCGATCAACCCACCGTGTGCCGCAATGGTTTGCGAAACCAGAGACAGGCCGAGACCGCTCCCGTTCGCCTTGCTCGTTACAAAGGGTTCAAAAACCTCTGAAATCAGGTCCGGGGGGATACCCTTGCCGTTGTCAATGACCTCGACATGCAGTGGAAGACTCTCAGAGCGTGTTCCAGGGGCAGCCAGCCGGATACCAGTCCGATAGAAAGTCCTCAATCGAATGATACCACGGTTGTCTTCGACGGCTTCGGTTGAATTCTTGATAATGTTCTGAAAGGCCCGAAGCATCTGGTCTGGATCACCTGATGCGTCAGGCAGAGACGGGTCAAATTCCTTGATGAAACGGACACTCCGGGCGTAGCCTGCCTGCGCGCCGCGCGCCGCCCGGTCCAAGACATCGTGAATGTTGACCGGTTGATGTTCGACCGGACGTTGATCAACAAAATACTCGACGCGGTCCACGAGTTTACCGATGCGCTTTGCTTCCTGCCCAATGAGTTCCGTGAGTTCGAGGTCATCGGGTCGCGCATCGATTGCCAAAAGCTGGGCGGCGCCGCTGATCCCCGCCAACGGGTTCCGGATTTCGTGGGCGAGCATTCCGGCCATGGTCGTAACCGAGCGCGCCGCCGACAAGTGATTCAGGGAACGGTGAATCTTTTCGGCTGAACCCGTGGGTTGAACCATGATCAGCAACATGCCCTCACTGCCGTCGATGTTGCTGACACTCAGAGTGCAGGAAAGTGAGGTCATGTCAGAGACCTTAACGACAACATTGTACTGGGTTACGCGGTTCGAGCCGGACCTCGCTTTCCGGATCGTGTCGTCAACCAACGTATTCGGACCGAACAGTTCGACGACCGGTCTCCGATGCATTTGCCGGACCGACATACCGAGGAGTTGTTCCGCTGCCGGATTGGAAATCTCGACCGTATCGTCAGGCGCGACAACGAATACGGGGAATGGCAATGCGCCCCAGATGTGCTCGAAACCGACCGACACTACACTGCTGACCTCATGAGCGTCTGCAGAACGGGCTTGCCGCCGCTGGCCACGCGCTCTGTACCCTGTCCCGGATCACGGCCCGGAGCGGCTATACAGACGCACGGTTTCACCCACGTTCATGGCGAAAAACGCGCCACAAGGGTTCAATTATGCTCAGTTTATGGGCACTGTTGGCGGTGTTCAATACGCGATAACCCCGAATCATGACTTTTCTGTGTTGATCCTGACTGTATCCTCGCAGCGGTGGCGATATCTGGCTTGCCGGGTTGTTTACGTAGCCCGACAGTGGGAATATTCTTGTGATCGGTCAGGTTTTTGCATGCGAGTCCGACGGTTCGGGACCAGGTTCGCCTGGAAGGGAATACCGCATCATTTCCCAGACGGGGCATTCGACATGAACAGATCGGTATTTTTTTTGATTCTTCCGATTTGCCGAAGAACCGGGGCTGCGGTCAACATGGACTTGACAAGCTGATGCGGCAGACCAAACCCGTGGCTTGGGCAGCTCCGGTTGCGCCCAATGACCAACGCCACGTTCCGGCGTTACCTTCCGCCCCTGCACGCGGCAGGATCTCTGCGAGCGTTCGCACATCCCGCCGGGGGTCGTCGTGCGGGAAGGCACCATCGTGAAAATCGCGGCAATCGTTGTCGCGGCCGGTGCCAGCACGCGCGCTGGCGGTGGCGTCCCGAAACCATATCGAAACCTGGGGGGTGAACCCGTCCTGGCTCATGCGATCAGATCACTCTTGCAGCACGAGCGAATCGGAACGCTGCAGGTCGTGATCGGTGCCGGGCACGAGGTAAATTTCGAAAAGGTTGCGGGCACCATAAATGATGATCGGCTTTTGTCGCCGGTTTTCGGAGGCGCGACCCGAGGTGAGTCCGTGCTTGCAGGTCTCGAATCCGTCGAAACCGAACATGTCATCGTTCACGACGGTGCCCGGCCGTTTCCCGACCAATTCGCAACCGAGATCCTCCTGGACAAGCTGCAACGGTACGATGCGGTTTTTCTGGCGCTTCCGGTCCACGATACCCTCTGTTACATCGATAGCGACGGGACGATTGCGCAAGGGCCGGATCGGCAGAACCTCTGGCGAGCGCAGACCCCCCAGGGATTTCGGCGCAACGCGATTCTCCGTGCCTACCGGGCTGTGGGAACCGGCGAAACAGACGACATCTCCGTCGCGCGGGCAGCAGGAGTTCACGCAGTCGCAGTTCCCGGATCCGAAGCCAATCTCAAAATCACCGTTCCGGAAGATTTCGGGGTTGCAGCACGAATCCTTGGGCAAAACTCGACGTCCTCCGGAAATGACGCGCCGCAGTCCGATAAATCTGGTCTGCCGGGCCCGCGTGACGTCGACGAACACGGTGAGTGCCAGAACCAGCCGATGGATCAGTCAGCAAGTGAAGACGAGGATCGAGGATTGGATATTCGGGTTGGAAACGGATTTGATGTCCACGGTTTCACCGAGGGAGACAACGTGGTCCTTTGTGGCGTCAGGATCCCGTTTGACAAGTCTCTCGACGGTCATTCGGACGCTGATGTCGGATTTCACGCAATGACCGATGCCTTGCTGGGCGCAGTTGCGGCGGGCGACATAGGCCACTGGTTCCCCCCGTCCGACGACGCGTGGCGGGGAGCCGATTCCGGACACTTCCTCGAGATCGCAGCAGCCCACGTTCGCGAGGCCGGATTCCGGATCGCCAACATCGATTGCACCATCATTTGCGAACTGCCGAGGATCAAGCCCCACATTGAGGAGATGAGCGAACGCGTCGCCAGGGTCGCGGGAATCGCCCGTCATCGGGTCAGCGTCAAGGCAACGACAACCGAAGGACTGGGATTTCCCGGTCGAGGTGAGGGAATTGCGGCCATGGCGACCGCAACGGTGGCACGACCATGAGCAAACTCATCGCAACCGTACTGGGTATCGGTTACGTTTCCCTTGCGCCGGGAACTCTTGCCTCGTTGGCGACCCTGCCTCTCGCAATTCTTATATATGCGGTTGGCGGTTTCGTCGGATATGCGCTGTTGACCGCCGGTGTTCTTGTGGCCGGCTTCGCGTCGGTTGCAGAAGCCTCCCGCTCTGCCGGCGTGGCCGATCCAGCTGAAATCGTCATCGACGAGGTTGCCGGCCAGCTGATCAGCCTCTTCCCGCTTCCACTGGGGTTGTGGCTACATGGATCAAACGTCGTGATACTTCCCTGGCCGGGCGTTCTGGCCGCATTCTTTCTGTTTCGTGCATTCGACATCCTCAAACCGTGGCCAATCAACAAAGTCGACGGTTTGCAGTCACCAGTTGCTATCATGCTCGACGATATTGCCGCGGGTATTCTCGCTGCTCTCCTGGTCGCGATCCTTGGAGCCGTTGCCCATGGCCTGACCCGTTAGGTACCTGCGTGCAAGGCATTGCCCGATCGATCGCGTATCGGATCGCAATACGCTGTCACGGACGGGGCTTCGGTGCGCACGGCGCGTGCAGAGCGAGTCACGTTCGCGAAACGATTCAAGGCAGACCAATCATCGGGGAGTCATGGTCCAGAACGAACGAGTAAACGTGAATGCGCTGTCGAAACGGTTACTGCATCGACTGCAGTCGCTCGAGATGAAGCTTGCTACGGCCGAGAGTTGCACCGGTGGACTGGTTGCCGCGGCTCTGACGGAGATTCCCGGATCGTCCGAGGTCTTCGAGAGGGGATTTCTCACATATTCGAATGAATCCAAGGTTGAAATGCTCGGAGTCCGGGAGGCGACGATTTCCGAATTCGGCGCCGTATCGGAAGAAGTGGCCAGGGAAATGGCGTTGGGCGCTGTCGGTCGGTCTGGCGCAAAGGTGGCCGTCGCAGTGACAGGCGTCGCCGGTCCCGGCGGGTCCGGGCTGAAACCTGAGGGCCGGGTTTGCTTTGCCGTCGCATTCGACGACCGGGTGATCAGTCGTCAAACCGACTTCGGCGCGATTGGGCGCTCGAGAGTGCGCCAATCGTCGGTAAAACGAGCCCTTGAGCTTGTCCTGGCGTTGGCAGAGGCGGACCACGCCGGCCCAGATCACCCCGGCTGAAAGCGGACGTTGTCGCAATTTTACCATGTCACAACTTTCCGGGTTTGAAGTTTTCGCGGCCATGGCAATTCATGGACCGGGATTCGTGCGCGATTTCTTCCGTCATTTACCCGGAACGATGTGTCAGGACCGCGTTTCCATGTTTCCGCGAATTGTTGGGTCCGAGTGACGTGACCGTTGAACCGAGAGGCAACCCTAGCACGCGGGACGTAACGATAAGGGCTTATATAGATGTGTTGACAGTGCGATTACGCTGCCAGTTTCCGATCGATTTCACTGGTCGCAGGGATTGGGAACATCTGATTCGGACCCTGGATGATTCCTTGACAAATCAGGCAATTGGTGCGATGCGCGTGTGACGGGAAGGTGCTGATTTTCCCGTCACAAAACGAACCTTGTGCCGAAGGCCAGACCGCGTGAGCGAGACCTCCACATACCGCAACATCATCTACCGGCTTCTGCCAGGCTCCAGGGCCAACGCACGGCGCCTGGCCGGACAGGCGGGCGCCTGCCGCTTCGTCTGGAACACCATACTGGTGCAGCACAATGACGCCCATGAGGAGGCGAAGGCCAACGGGGAGAAACCTCCGTCGGTTTCGTTCTTCTCACTCGGCAGGGAGTTCACCGTGCTCCGCGGCGAAATCCCGTGGCTTTGCGCGTACTCCTTCAGCATCACCCGGTACGTGCTCAAGGACCAGGCCGATGCGTGGAAGGCGTTCTTCAGGGGCGAGGCAGGACATTCACGCTTCAAGTCCCGCCACGGGTCGACGCCGTCCTTCACCATTCCCGAAGCCGTCACCATCAGGGACGACATGATCAATGTCCCGAGGGTTGGTCCCATGCGCATCCGGCGGAAGGGCGGGAACCCGTATCCCGAGGGCAAGCCGGTGAAAGCCGTGATCAGGAAGATCGCCGGCAAGTGGTACGTCACCGTCTGCTACGAGGTCGAGGCTGAGGAGCATCCCGACACCGGGGTTTTGGCGGGCGTGGACATGAACGTCCGCCAGGTGGCGGTGGTGGACACGACCGGAGAGGCGGAGATCATCCCCGCGCCCGATACGGGCCGGCTTGATGCGAAGATCGGGCGCAACCAGCGCCGGCTTGCCCGCCAGCGCAAGGGGTCACGGCGGCGCATGAGAACCAGGCTCAGGCTGCAGAGGCTCCAGCGAAAGCGGGCCAACAGGCGCAAGAACTGGCAGCACCAGGTCAGCCGCCGGATCGCGAACCGGGCGAGCACGGTGATTGTCGAGAAACTCAACACCCAGGGCATGACCCGCTCGGCCAGGGGCACGCTCGAGAACCCCGGCACGATGGTGAAGGCCAAGTCCGGTCTCAACAGGGAGATACTCAACACCGGCTGGCATGGCATGAAGGAGAAGCTCGGTTACAAGTGCTTGGAACTGAACGAGGTCAACCCTGCATATACCAGCCAGTCGTGCAACGCCTGCGGGTTCACTGTTCCGGGAAACCGGAACGAACGGAAGTTCGAATGCGTGGCGTGCGGCCATGCCGACCATGCGGACCTGAACGCGGCCCGCAACATCATGGCCTCCGGGATTGGCGCGTCTGCACGGCGAGGGGCGTTGGCGCTGGCCACCCCTGTGACCCGTGAAACTGATCGAAAGCTGGCGGCGCGACGCGCCGTCAACCCATCTTTATAAGTCCCAAACGATAAGCCAAGTGGCTCGAGAAGCCGGTTTTTCCCGGCTACTGTTTCCCGGTACCTTAGCAATCGTATCGAACTGCCCGCGTCGACGGCTTTGCGCATCGATGCGGCCGTTGCACGTCTCGGTTATCGACCAAATCTCCTCGCCAGGCGATTGAGTACGGGACGGACCGAGACGATCGGACTTGTCGCCCCGGAGATTTCAAATCCGTTTTTTTGCGAAACTTGCGGACACGGTCGAGGACGAGGCGGAACTGCACGGACACTCTGTGCTGATGTCCAGCACGCGCGGTGCGCGCGAGCGCGAAATCACCTATCTCGGGAGGCTTGAGGATCGGCATGTCGACGGTCTGATCATGATGACGAACGAACCGGTTGACGGAACCCTGGCAAAAAACATCGATACCCACTCCAACGTGGTGCTCGTCGACGAGGATGTTCCAGGCGTGGCAGTGCCCAAGGTATTCGTCGAAAACGAGTACGGTACCTATCTCGCGACTCGCCATCTGATCGGGGCCGGACACACGCGCATCGCCCACATTAGCGGCCCAAGGTATCTCATGAGCGTCACGGAACGCATGGATGGCTACCTGCGTGCACTGCGTGAGGACAGGGTTGAACCATCGATGTCCCGTGTCCTGCACGGCTCAAATTCCCGGAAATTCGGTGCCGGGGCCATTGACCAAATGCTCTCGCACGCGGACCGGCCGACTGCCGTGTTTGCGGAAGCGACATCGTTGCGACCGGCGTCATGCAGCGGCTTCGCGAGCGCGGGTTAAACGTGGCGGACGACATTTCAGTGGTCGGATTCGACGACATGCCCTTCGCCGATATGCTTGCTACTGCGCTCACCACGGTCCGTCAGCCGATCGAGACGCTAGGCCGTAAGGCGTTCAGGGCCTTGTACGCACTCATCAACAAACAGGAACCTGTCGCCGAAGAGCGACTTCCTGTCTCGCTTGTCGAACGCGAGTCGGTCGCCAGGCGATCCTGACTTCAGTCGTTCTACCGCGGCCGCCGGTAAATCCGCCGCCGTACCCTTCCCGGCTACCGCCTCGGACTTCAGCACGATTGACGGGTACGACCGTTTTTTCACCGGATCAATTGGCGCGCCCGCGCCCGTCCGGCCATCACATTCGCGGCTTTTTCCCGTGTTCACCATCACGCCGGAACGGTGAGAGTCGCCCCAGGAACGGCCCTCGTCACCACGGATCATTCGCGAGGCGCCCAATGACCGGCAGCGCCTGTTGCTGCACGATCCACGGAATGACAATCGTCATGTCACTCCCTCGAAACCAGGTTTGGAAGCGGTCGACAGCACCCTCGGCTGGAATCTCTTGGCCCTGGCGCGCGACTGGCCAGGAACCCACCAGAGCCCAAATGACGTGCCGGCTCAAAATTCGTGCTGATCCCGGATGAATTCAACACACCATGCAAAATGAGAAGACGACCGGAAACGGGCCCCTGGGCTTGTCCGTGTGGTGGCATAGGCGAACCGCGTTGGCATAGGTCACTCCGGTAGAAAGCGGGCGTAGCTATTTTTTGATCATACCCAGATTTTTTTGTATAATTTTTGGTCATATCTGCAATTGAACATTCAGCTTTCTCGGATTTTCCCCAGCTTCTGGTTGAATCCTGATATCCAACGGTTTCTTCGTGACGCTGACCGAGAAATCCAACCAAGAGGGGAATCATTCATGAATGGAGCTGACACAGCCTGGATCATTGTCGCAACGGCACTGGTGCTGTTCATGACGCTACCGGGTCTGGCCCTGTTTTACGGCGGCCTCGTTCGGGCGCGAAATGTCTTGTCGGTACTGACTCAGTGCTATGCGATCGCCTGCGTCATCAGTGTCTTGTGGCTGGCACTCGGGTATTCGATCGCGTTCGGTGGAGGACAGTCCGGGATCTGGGGAGGATTCGAACGTGCCTTCCTCGCCGGCGTGACGCCGGATTCCCTGAGCGGTACGCTGCCCGAGGTCCTGTTTTTCGCCTTTCAGATGACGTTCGCCATCATCACGCCCGCACTCATCGTCGGGGCGTTCGTGGAGCGAATCAGCTTCGGGTTCGTACTCCTGTTCTGTGCACTTTGGTCACTCGTCTGCTACGCACCGGTCGCGCACTGGATCTGGGGCGGCGGGTTTCTGGCCGATGGCGGAATATTCGGTGACGTCGGGATTCGGGACTTCGCGGGCGGGATCGTTGTTCACGAAACAGCCGGAATTACGGCGCTTGTACTCGCGTTCCTGCTCGGCAGTCGAAGCAAGAAAAAAGTTGTCCCGCACAACCCTGGATACGTCATGATTGGTGCCGCCATGCTCTGGGTGGGCTGGTTCGGTTTCAATGGCGGGTCGCAGCTTGCAGCCGATGGCGGCGCCGCGATGGCATTGACTGTCACGCATATATCGGCGGCGGCCGCCTCGCTGACATGGGCACTCTGGGAACGGATCAAGTTCGGCAAGGTTTCCCTTGTCGGCATGGTCACCGGAACCATTGCCGGATTGGCGTCAATAACCCCTGCGTCCGGGTTCGTGGGTCCGATTGGCGCCCTGATCATCGGTGGAGTTGCTGGCATCCTTTGTCAGGAAGCGTGCAAGCTGGTCAAGGAAACACTGAACATCGATGACTCCCTCGACGTGTTCGCCGTGCACGGAGTCGGTGGAGTCTTCGGGACCGTCATGATCGCGGTGTTCGGTCAGGGAAGTTTCGTGGCCCAGGCCGGTTCCGTCGTCATTGTCGGAGTTTTCACCGTCATCGCCACCGTAATCCTTGCAAAGCTCGCGGGCCTGGTCTTCGCCATGCGTGTGTCCGATGAGACCGAAGAATCCGGGCTGGACCTGAGCACCCATGGTGAGCAGGCATACAACCTGTCGTCGTAAGCGATATCGCGGGGCGAAATCCGGCCTGATTCAATCCGATCCGTGAGACCGGAGGCTATTCACGAAAAACCCTCCGGTCTCCCGATTTCGGCTGCGGAACACTTGTCCTGGTCGTGAAGTGATCTCGCACGTTCCTCGAAGGCGTGAATGACCCGTTGCATGGCCATGTTGAAGGCGATTCCAACCGTCTTTCGAAGCAGGAACGACCTGAACTCGAAATCAATGAAGAACCGGACTTCGCAACCGTCGCCTTCCGGAACAAAGCGCCACTGGGAGTCAAGCTTCCTGAAGAGCCCTTCCAGATTGCTGACGTCGATTGTGAGATTGTCTGGATCAAGGATGACCCGACTGCGATACGACTCCCTGAATGCCTTGAATGACAGTACGAGTTCGGTGTCCAGGATTTCCTTTTCTCCGTCCGGCCGACGGTTTTCGATCCTGGCGCCAACGCACCAGGGAAGAAACTCGGGATAGCTTTCGATGTCGGCGACAAGGTCAAACATCTTCCTTGCCGGCCATGACACGGTCCTGGTGACTATTTTCGGGGTCATGAATTCCTGTCTCCAACGCCGATTCCGGGTCCAGGCTCGGCTAGGTCAATGACTCGGCCGGCACGTTGACGTTAACGCGTCCGGACAATATTGAATCGGCGTCATGACGAGCCCTTCCCGAACCGTGGGTCCCGTGCCGCAGGCGCAGGTGAACCTTGAAGGAACACCGTACTTTGTCGATCCCATGATTTCGGCGAAGTCGATCGCTGCCAGGGTCGAATCCCTTGCCGAGGAGATTTCCATCCATTTCGCCGGAACCGAGCAACTTGTCGTCGTCGGTCTCCTCAGGGGTTCCTTTGTCTTCATTGCCGACCTGGTACGTGAACTGGATTTGCATGTAGAAGTCGATTTCATGGAGACCTCTTCGTACGGTTTTGGAATGCAATCGTCTAAAGAAGTTCGCATAATCAAAGACCTGAGCGGCGAAGTTTCAGGAAGGGATGTCCTGGTTGTCGAAGACATCGTCGACACGGGACATACGTTGAGCCATGTCCTGAAACTCCTTCGCGCGCGGAATCCCATCCGGCTCGAAGCCTGCGCGCTTCTGGACAAGCCCTCCAGGCGGGAGGTGGATGTCAGTGCGAAATGGACAGGGTTCACCATACCCGACCGGTTTGTCGTCGGATACGGGATCGACTACGCGCAGAGTAACCGGAACCTGCCCTATATCGGTGCCGTCCGCTTCGACGAAGGGCCTGACGCACCTGATTGACACATCGGGGGATGACAGCCTTTCCCGACCCGACGGTTTCCTCGTACCTGGTCATGTTCGCTAGAACGGACCGCCCCGTGGGTAAAGCGCGGGTTCGATCCGCTGGCGGCGATATGGTCAACACCACGTCACCTGGTTTGCCCTGGCAACTTGGGCATGCGGAGCGGCTCCGGCATTCAACCAGGTGGACATTCGGATCCAGGTCTTCACGAACTGGCAGGAGTCGCGCCTCACGGCTCACACGCGTAAGCCCGGCGTCGAGCATCCTGCAGGCGGCGAAAATCTTCCCCTGCGTGATAGCTCGAACGCGTCAGCGGCGAAGCAGAAACAACCAGGAAACCCTTGCCGATTGCTGCGCAATCGAGTTCTTTGAATTCATCGGGAGTTACAAATCTCATGACGGGATAATGTTTCGGGGTCGGTTGAAGGTACTGGCCGATGGTCAGGAAATCCACTTCCGCTGAGCGCAGGTCATCCATGACCTGGTGAACCTCGATCCGGCTTTCGCCGAGTCCAACCATGACACCCGACTTCGTGAACATCGCCGGATTCCTTTCCTTGACCCGCTGAAGCAGCCGCAGGGAATGGAAATACCGCGCACCGGGACGTACCTCGGGATAGAGCCTCGGGACGGTTTCCAGGTTGTGGTTGAAGACGTCGGGACCCGCATCGACTACGGCTTCCAGGGCAGAATCGGCGCATCTGAGAAAGTCCGGGGTCAGGACCTCTACCGTCGTCCCCGGTGCACGTCGCTTGATCGCCTTGATCGTTCGCGCGAAATGCTCCGCTCCGCCGTCCTCGAGATCATCGCGATCGACCGAAGTGATGACGACATGATTCAGGTCCAGCTTTTGAACCGCAGCAGCTGCGCGGGCCGGTTCGAAGGGATCCAGCGAATCCGGCCTTCCCGTCGCCACGTTGCAGAAACGGCAACCCCGTGTACAGGTGTCACCCATGATCATCATGGTGGCGTGGCCCTGGGACCAGCATTCACCAATGTTCGGGCAAGCGGCTTCCTCGCAAACCGTCGAGAGACGGTACTCACGGATGACCTCCCGTGTCCGGGCATAACCGCGCGAAGCGGGAGCCTTGACCCGAATCCAGGGCGGTTTCCTCATGGCAACCGTGGCCGGTTTCCCGGAGTGTTCCGGATGTCTGACCCGAGCAGCTTCCTTGTCAATCGTCTCCACCTTCTTCCTCGCTCTCCCGCTGCGACGCAAGTCCTCTGCGAACCTAGCAGATCCGGTCAAACAAGGTAATCCGAAGTTGCTTCGGGATAACCGAGTTGCGGTGCGTCATCGGTATCGGACATGGATCAATCGAGGAGCGCAGGCGAAATCTGCGGCCTGGTCCCGTGTCGAGATCCATGACGCGACGGTCCGGATAACAGCCGTCGCGCCAGGGGCGCCGGTTGCCGGCCTCCTTCGTACAATTCGCCGCATGCCCGAAAGGGCATGAAGCGCCTACCCCGGGTTTTCGTTGGCGGACCGCGTGGCTGGTTACGGACAGGAACCGCAACGGGGCAGGCAACCTCAGCCAGATTGCCGATACAGGTTTATGTAACACAGGTCTCCAGCGACCATTGACGCAAGGCGCGTAGCCACGCATTCGGCCGGGACCGGCCACGAACTTCCTGACGGACGGAAACCGTTCGGGACTGCGCAAATTCCTGGCCAATCGTTGCCCGAGTCGGCGTTGGGCGCGTAAATCGTCGAATACCGGCAATCTCCTGTTGCTGCCATTGCCAACGACCTCAAAGATCGTGGGCGCAGAGCCGGCGCAACGATTCCTGGCAATGTCAATTGCTCTCGGCATCATCGATTCTCCACACAGTGATGTCGCTGACGCCCCCCCTGCTCCCTCTCATGCCCGTCAATCGCGGCAAGCTATACACCTCGGCGCATTTCATCCGGGAGGCAAGCGGTATCGAAAGGATTGCAAAGAGTTCAAACGTTCCGCCCGCGTCCGGGCGGAACGGGCGCGAATCATGACTTCTTCCGGTCGAGTGCCATCAACAGCGGCGGCAGAAGCAGAAAATCCGCGAGTAGAGCGAGGATAATGGTGAGGGCGACGAGGAGGCCGAGCGCCCAGCTGATCTCGAACCCCGACGAGGCGAACACCAAAAAACCGAGTGCGAGTACGGCCGTTGTGGTCCACAGGGCGTGGCCAACGGTGTGAAAGGCGCTGCGCACGGCGTCCGCTGCGTCTTTGCCGTTGCGGCGGGCCTTGAGGTACGTGGTCAAGAAGTGGATCGTATCGTCAACCACGATCCCGAACGCGATTGCGGTCATTACCGAACCGGCAAGCCCCACGCGCCCGACCATGAAGCCCCACAGGCCAAGGCTCATGGCGGCGGGAATGAAATTCGGTACCAGGCTGATCAAGCCGACGCGCAGGCTCTTGAAAACGAAGACCAGGATCAGCGAGATGAGCGCCATTGCTGCGATTGTTCCGGTCAGCATGCTCCGGATGTTGCGTTGGGAGAGGTGAGCAAAGACGATGCTGACACCCGAAGCCTCGGTGGCAAGATCGGGGGCGTTTGCGCGCAGCCAACCCAATGCCCGCGCATTGAGTTCGCGCTGCGCCTGCGAGGAGAGGCTCCGCATCACAACCGTCATGCGGGTTGCCGATTTTTCGATATTGATGCGGTTATTCAGATCCCGCCCGAAGGGCAGCGACAATTCATACAGCAGCAGGTACTGGGAAGACAGGGCAGCGTCGTCGGGAAGGCGATCGAATTCCGCAGCATCGCCATGCATGTTCTTGTTCAGGCGTTTCATGATGTCCGGGAACGCCTGAACGTGGGACACCTCGGGCTGCATTCGAAACCATTCGGCAAATGCATCGACCTCGCGCAAATAGCTGGGATCGGTGATGCCGCCCTCACTTCCCGAGTCGAGCGAGTATTCCAATGTCTCGACCCCGGTTAGGTTGTCGATGACGAAATCCGTGTCCTTGCGAAACTCGTAGCGCTCGCTGAGGTATTTCGTCCAATTGTCGGTGAACTCCAGCCGGAAAATGCCGGTCACCAGGACAACCGCCATGATGGTGAAGGAACAGAGCAGCATCCCTCGGCGGCGCACGACGAAGTCGCCGAAACGGTCAAAAAAGCTGAGCTCAGTGGTGCGAACCGCGCGCCGCCGCAGTGGCAGAACGGAGAGCAGTGCAGGCAGAAGCGTAAGTGAATAGACGAAGGCACAAAACACGCCGAAAGCCACCAGGTTTCCGAGCACGCGGAAAGGTGGTGAATCGGAGGCGTTCAGGCTCATGAACCCGATCGCCGTGGTAAGCGACGTCAGGAAAACCGGCCAGGCATTGGCTCGGATCGATTCCTCGATCGCCGCATGGCGGTTGAGACCCCTGCCGATTCCTGCCAGCGTGGTCTCAACGATGTGGACCGAGTGTGCGACGGCCACCGTCATCACGATGATGGGGACGCCGGAATTGGCGGGGTTGAACACCGTGCCGAGCCAGCCGGCAAAACCCACGGTGGTGTTGACCGTGAACACAAGGACGGCGACCAGCGCCGCCATTCCGAGCATCGAACGCAAGAGGAGGGCCGCCGCCACTGCGATGATCGCGAACACGACTGGAACCAAGGTTTCGAGGTCGCCCCTTGTGGCGTCGGCGAAAGCCCGGTTCAACGGTACGTCGCCGGTCAGGTAGTAGGCGATTTCAGGGTTTTTGGCACGTTCCTCGTCGAGCAGGCCGTTCAGGTAGTCCGTGATTTCGACCACCTCGGCATCGGGGTTATCCCGCAAGGCGAAACTGATCACGAGTCCCGCCACTTTTTCGTCGCGCGAAACAAGACGCCCGGCGACGTCGATTGCATTGAGCGCGATATTCCGGGCGCGCTCAAGCTCAACATCGGTCAGCGCACCCGCATCCTCGACCAGCGGCGCGACAATCAGGTCGTCTCCACTGGCCCAACTGTGGGAATAGTTGGTGAGTGAGTCGACCCGTGTGGAGTACGGCGCCATCCAGGCTGCGTCGGTGAGCTCCTCGACCGCCCGCAGCGTATCCCGGGTAAACACGGAACCCTTTTGCGGCGCGATCGCTATCAGCGCCCGGTTCGACGCGCCGTAAGTCGCTTCCAGCGTGTTCAAGGCTGCAAGCTGCGGATTGTCCTTATCGAACAGGCTGCGGTAGTCGTTTGTAACGCCGACGAAAACGGCACCGGCCGTAACCCCGAACATGACCAGCGTGGCGATCACGAAGACCACCCAGCGATGGCGCAGAATCATTCCAGCAAAGCGGTCGATGACGGCAGTTGTCATCGAAACCTCCGCGGTGAACGGAAACACCTGCACGGTTCACACGGATCCCGGCCGCGCGCACCAATCAGTCGTGCACCTACGGGCACGCCGCGCCGCTCAAGTCCTACCACTGCGAAGATCGCTCCGCGTAAACATCATCGGGAAGCAAATAGCTGATCCCCTTTTTGTCGTACATCGAAACTTCCAGGATGGTTGTGAAATTCGCATTTTCGCGCGAGAGGCGGGGGATCAGCTTTTCCATCATCCGTTCGATCCGGTTCAGGGTTCGGAACTTCCAGAGTGTTCCGAACGTCGAGCCCTTCGAATACCTGAGTTCGTCGGCGAGTTCGTTTCCGATCAAGGCACGCGAAATCTGTTCGATGTAACCGGCGAGCTTCCGTCGCTTGTTCCTGTCGTCCAAGCCTGCGAACAACGGCGCCGAGTTTATCAGCGAAGATGCGAGCGCGATTGATTCCATCGACGGCCGAGGCTCACAAATGCGTCCGACCCGAAAGATTTCGAGCGCGTCCCTTTCGTCCTGGAAAAGGATCGTCTCGGGTACGCCCATCAGATAGCCGGAATATCGCCACACCGCCATGAAACTTCTGCGTTCCTCGTCGTTGAAGGACGCCCCGAGCCTCTCGAGGTGCCTCAACAACCTGGCCGAAAATGCGGCGATGGCGAATCCAACGTGTGCAGCACTGATCGGCGTGCCGATCTCCTCAATGTCCCATTCCTCTGAATTGGCGAGCAATTTCCGGATCTTCGCATGGACCAGCCTGACCCGAATGGAGTGAGTCCACCCGTCGGCGTGACTTTCCATTCCGCCTGGCATGAATATCTCCAGCATATGGCGATTGTTCTGCTTCAACCGCCTCACCCCCTTGTCGCGCAATCGGCCGGTCAGGAAGAACGACTTGGCGATGTTGGTCGAAAAACCCTCGACCAGAACGCCACCCACCATGCCGGCGAGAACCAGCCGCGAATTCCTGTGGAACATTCGGCAGCCTGGCTGGAAAGACGACAAGTCAAGCCATTCCGGAGGTTTGGAGCAGTGAGCAAAGAATTTCCTGACCGATGCAGGTGCGCCATCCAGCGCGTTGCCGTCGCGATCGTGCATACCGAGCTTGATCAGCCTGGCCACCTCACTAGGCCCCAGCGGGTCTAGGTCGGCAATCACCGCGTCGGCCAGCGGATCGCCGATCCTGGTATGTGAAACGTAATTTTCCGACCTTTCCGGATCGACCTCCCGGCCCTTCGCGTAACCATCAATATAGGCCCTGGGGATCTTCATCGCTTCGAAATCCGCGAATCAGCCGGATTGCATACAGGGTCCGGGAACTCATCAATTGGCAGTTTCAAGGCTTCCACCAGTCGTCAGACACTGAAGTAGGTATCATTACTTGATGGCCTTACAGGAGCGCTACAGGGTTATCGCCCTTATCGGGTCCGTCCGTCAAGCAGGGTAGTTGATTCCCAGTATGGCGGCTTCGTGAACATGTTTCCCGTTTTAGATTCACGCGGCGAGCTCCGTTTCCGGCGACGATTAGAAACGCTGCGCCGGTACCTCGTCCGCCATCGGCCGAGGGACTTTCGCGGTACATCCGGTTCCAGTCGTTCCCGGGGTATGCAAGTTCCCTCCCGATGGTTTTGCCGCCTGTTCCAGAGAGGACGAGATAGCGGAAGGATTTGAGCGATTTGTTGATGGCGCAAAAATTTGTCCTGCATCACTCTCCGCTAATTCGCGAACCGGGCCTCGGCAACTGCACTGCCCAAGGCCAAGACGTCATCAGCGACCGTCCTTGCGACCATTTGCGATCGATCACCCACAAACTCGTCATCCCGTCACGGACATTGATGATGAACACCCCAATTTCCTTCATACTTTCATACTTTCGCCGCAAAGAGGTTGATCTCATCTTCAGGAAAGTCCGGAGACATCGTCCCATGCCACGGCCACGAATGAGCCGCCCTCCTCCAGACACGAAGGATGAATCCGCCAAATTGAGGATTGCTGCGTTTCCACATTCCACCTAGATGCTTGAGATCGCGTAGCGGGCGGTGATAGGTTACCTAACACCAAAACTGTTTGTTCACAGGTTGATGTCATGCTGATGTCATAAGGCCAACGAGATCGTGCGCGTCGTTTTTTTCTTTCTGGTATCGCAACTGATGCTGAGTTCGGTGTTCGCCACCGGAGCCCGCGGCCAAGAAGGGTTCTCCGGGCCAGTCGAGCTCTATGGACGCATTTCCCTGGAATCCCGTCGATACTTCGAAAACGCCGCAGATCCGGTTCAACGTTCGTATGCAGGCGGCATTTCCGCGGAAATCACCGCCTATGTAGAGGATGATCTGGGCCGAAGCATTACCGTGACGCCTTTTGTCCGATACGATTACGGAGACCCGAAACGCAACCACTTCGATCTCCGGGAAGCCTATCTCCTGATGTATGGAGATGCCGGCAACAACGAATGGGAACTTCGCCTTGGCATCGATCGCGTGTTCTGGGGCGTCGTCGAGTCGCGTTCCCTGGTCGATATCGTCAATCAAACCAACCTTCTGGAGCACCCGAACGAGAAAACCAAGCTGGGCCAGCCTATGGTCCATGCCACCCTGGCGGGGGATTGGGGTGCACTAGAACTCTTTGGTCTGACCTGGCACCGCCCTCGGGCCTTTCCAGGGAAGCACGGGCGACTGCGTCCTCCACTTATCGTGGACACGGACATGACATCATATGAATCCCGGGCGGAAAAGTGGAATGTTGATCTGGCCGCCCGATATACGAACAGTCTCGGACCTCTGGATATCGGGCTCAGTGTATTCAATGGCACAAGCCGCGAACCCGTTCTCGTGCCGATGCCACCCGAGCCACCCGAGCCACCCGATGATCCCCAGGTATTTGTACCTCACTACAATCGGATCACTCAGTTTGGCCTTGACACACAGTTCACATCCGGATCGTGGCTGTTCAAACTCGAAGCGGTCCATCGCAGCGGCGCCCAAGACTCGCAGATTCCAGAGGAAGATTACTCCGCATTCGTCGTCGGCGCGGAGCACACGATCTACTCAATAATGGATTCAAATGCGGACTTGACGCTGTTCGCCGAATGGGCTTACGACGGACGAGGTCAAAGGGCAACCAACGCGTTCGAAAACGACATCTTTCTGGCAGCGCGCGTAGGCCTGAACGACGAATACGACACGGAGTTCGTTGCGAGCATCGTGAAATCCCTCGACACGGACAGCCGTGTCTTCGGTGCGGAATTCAATCGCCGCATTTCGGACAACTGGTCATTGAAGATGGAAGCTTCTGCGTTTTCCGGGGTCGGACCAGATGACATACTGTTGTACCCCGTGCGACGCGACAGCAACGCCTCGATTAACCTGGACTACAGCTTCTGAGCGAAATCCCCGTGATTGCGTACCGGGAAAAGGCGTTTCTGGACTGGTTTCACTCGGGTGTGTTAGTAACGAGCTCCACCATGTTCTCGGAGTCAATCACGACAACAAACCAAAAGGTCAGGCTTGACCGCCAATCCTGTGCCTGCAACAGGTCATCTGATCGTCCCGCATTGTTCATGGCCGCTGACCGGAGGAAACAATGATGCCAATCGTTCTTGCCCCGCCAAAATTCGTCTCGCTCGGGGGCTTTCTCGCCGTCCTTGCCCTGTTGGCCGTGCCTTCCGGCGGATATTCGGCCAGTGCCGAGGAAACCGGTTTGAAGATCGCGAACGAGGCCCGTGAACGCCAGAAGGGATATGGAGATCTGACTGCCGATTTGAAAATGATTCTTCGCAACAAGAGTGGAGCGAAGAGTGAACGCGAATTGAGTATCAAGACCATCGAGGTCAAGGGGGACGGTGACCGAACCCTTTTCGTGTTCGACCGCCCGCGCGATGTCAAGGGAACCGCATTCCTCATCTATTCCCATACGGACTCCCCTGACGAACAGTGGCTCTATCTTCCTGCATTGAAGAGGGTCAAACGGATCAGTTCATCCAATCAGTCCGGTTCATTCATGGGAAGCGAATTCTCGTATGAAGACCTGGGGACCATTGAAGTCGAGAAATTCACCTACCGGTACCTGAAGGACGAGCCCTGCGGCAATCTCAAGTGCACCGTGTCCGAGCGTATTCCGCGTACGAAGAATTCCGGCTACTCGCGCCAGCTGACATGGTACGACACCAACGAGTTCCGCCTCATGAAGGTCGAGTATTTCGATCGCAAGAACGATCTTCTCAAGACCCTTGTTCTGGAGGACTACAAAAAATACCTTGGTGATTTCTGGCGCGCCAGCACATTGACGATGACGAACCATTTAACGGGAAAGAGCACGGTTCTGGAATGGTCGGACTACGAGTTCAGGTCCGGTCTCAGGGCACGTGACTTCACCCAAACGGCGCTCAAGCGGGCGCGATAGTGGCCTGCGCTGTATCGTCCTCCAGGCACCGAAACGATTTCGTCACCGGCGCCAAATCTCCTTGATCGCGCCGGGGCCGAAGTCGGACCTTGGCACGTCATGGGAAAGGGCATCAATCGCCGGTCGCGCGCGCGGTTCTCCTGACGTTTCGTCCGCCTTTCCGACGTGGAGGTTCGGTTTTCTGGGTCCCATCGCTGATAATCCGCGTCATGGGATGACGTGCATTCCTGATTCCGTATTCTTCGTACAGTTCCCTGGCACATTCCGTCAGGTCCCGGTCCGGCGGGACGTTGAGGGCCCAATCCAAAAAAATCGTACGACACTCGGCTTCGGTGATTCCGTCGATTCGGTAGGCCTCGTAAATGAGACCCTTGGGGTCAATCGAGAGCCTGCCTTTCGCAGGTAGGGGTTCAGTCGTTTCGTGACCGCCGCTTCCAGGCATTTCCAGCCGGTCCTCCGCCCACTCACCGATTTGCGGGCTAATTCAGGACCGCAGAACCCGACTGATAATGCCGTCGCAATCTGATGTCCTGTCCCGTAGATGGTTTTCAAGTTCACCCAGGGTCTCTCGCCCCGTGAGTGCCAATAGTACGGCCTGACCACCGGATCCGAGCGTATTCATGTCGAAACGCTCCTCGGCCAGTAGCCGTTGCACATGCTGAACCTGGACAAGGAGGTCATGTGTACCCGTCAATACCGCAAGGTCGGACGGGCCAATCCATTCCGTCGCCGCAGCTGCTGTCAGTTGGTTCTTGGGGTGGCGTTCGGTAGCCCCCGAGACCAGTGCAAGAGTCTGTGCCAGTAGCTCGATCTCCAGCAGTCCTCCTGCTCCCGTCTTGACGTCCCAGACATCCACACTTTTCCTGTTGGCGGCAATACGCTCGCGCATCTTGGCCACATCGTTGAAAATCGTGGCTGTATCCCTGGGCTGAAGTAACACGTCTCGCCGGACGGACTCGACCTCCGCTATCGTTTTTTCGTCTCCTGCAATAACTCTAGCGCGGGACAAGGCCAGGTGTTCCCACGTCCAGGCTTTCGTCTTTTGGTATTCACGAAACGATTGAAGGCTCGTCGCAACGGGTCCCTTTCGCCCGGACGGCCGCAATCGCATGTCGACGTTGTAGAGTTTTCCTTCGGTCATCAAAGAAGAAAGGGCTGTGACCAGCGCCTGGGTCAGCCTGGCAAAATATGTCGATACCGCCAGAGGCTTGGCCCCCACGGACTCCTCCTGACCGCCCGCATCGTAGACAACGACGAGATCAAGGTCCGACGTTGCCGTCATTTCCGACGATCCGAGCTTTCCCATGGCGAGAATGGCGAGTCCCTTATCCGGAACGTAACCGTATCTCTCAACGAATCGCAGCTCGACGCTGGGTAGCAAAGCACGTACACAGGAAACGGCCAGATCGGAATAAGACCGCGCGGCCTCTAAAACACCCGCGATCCCCCTCAGTTGCAGTACGCCAATCTGGAAGTGTTTCTTGTGCATCCAGATTCGCGCAGCGTTCAATCTGGCCTCATAATCCTGAGTCGTGCCCAGCAGTATTGCGAGATCTTCGAACAGTTCGTCACCATCACCCAAGGGTTCGAAGAAAGACGGATCGAATAACGCGTCCATGACGGATGCGTTCTGGGCAAGGTATGCGGCAAGGCTCGGCGCGTTGGAACAGACGTCGATCAAGAGATCCAGCAATGGAGGATTCGCTTCGAACAACGAAAACAGCTGAACGCCAGCCGGCATGCCCACCAGGAATTCGTCAAATCGCGCGATGGCGTTCTTCGGTGCGTCGGCGGATCCAAGTCGACCGAGAAGCTTGGGACGAATGCGCTCAAAAGCCGGCAGGTCGTTTCGGGATCTGAGAACCGGGAGATCCAGCCAGCTTTCCGACAGTTCCATCAGGTCTTCCGGAATCTCGGCTTCATCATCGTCTTCTTCGCCCTCGCGTTTGAAAAACATGCTGCAGGTGTCATCAACCATCTGAAGCCGCTTGCAGACATGCGTGCGGAACTCCCCGACGTCCGAGTAACCCGAAAAGGCAGCAATTCGAGCGATCCCGGTTTCGTCGGCAGGCATCGTCTGGGTCTGGATGTCCTGCACCATCTGAAGCCTGTGTTCGAGGTTTCGATGGTGGCAGTAGGCATCGATCAGGGATTCAGAAGTGTATTCTGGCACCCAGCCCTTTCTGGCCAACACGCGAAGCGCTCCCAGCGTACCGGGTTCCCGGACCTCAGGATCACGTCCTCCGGTTATGAGTTGAAGAGTCTGGGCGAAGAACTCGATTTGACGGATTCCCCCGGGTCCCAGCTTGACGTTGTGACCCTCCAGCCGAATCGGGCCGGATAGCTGCTTGTGCTGGCGAATCCTGTCCTGCATGTTGCGGGCCGCATCCACGGTCGCAAAGTCGAGGTGCCGCCTCCAGATGAAAGGAGTGATCTGCTCAAGAAACCGATGGCCCGCGGCCAGGTCGCCTGCCGCCGGGCGTGCCTTGATCAAGGCCGCCCTTTCCCATGTTCGACCCGTACTCTCGTAATACCGCAGCGCTGCTTCACTGGATACGCATACCGGAGTCGTCGACGGATTCGGCCGGAGGCGAAGGTCGGTCCTGAAGACATATCCGTCGCGTGTGACATCGGAAAGCAACCTCACGAGTTGCCGTATGATACGGACAAACTCCGCGCGGAGTTCCAGAATGTCGTCATCGGGCAGGTCTGAAGCGTCGGATATGACGATCAGATCAATGTCGGACGAGTAGTTCAGTTCTGCCGCGCCCATCTTTCCCATCGCGAGAACAGAAACACCTGCGCAGGTTTCCAACATCTGTTCATTGATTCCAGGCAGTTTCCCGCGTTGGAAACGCGTGCGCATGAGATGCCGGAGCGCCGTGTCGACGGCGGTGTCGGCAAACCTGGTCATTTGGGCTGTCACGGTCATGACGTCCCAAACGCCACCGAGATCGCAGAGCGCAAATAGGAGTGCCCCCCGGCGTTTCGCAACTCTGAGATGAACCGCGAGGTCGCCCGTTTCGGGCGTCGACCTCATCCAGGACAGCAGATCGCGAAGTGCCTGCTCAGGCGTCTCGTCCCAGATCGACCGGAACCACTCGATCTCCCGCCTCAGCAAACCGGTCAGGTAGGGGCTGCAGCAGGCTATGCCTGCGAAAAGCCGGCGGTGAATGTCGTCAGGCTCGAGATCTTCGATCAGGTCTGACAGATCGGGCGCGTCCGCCGGTTCGAATCGTTCCGGCGCCGACCTTATTCGGCCCCTGAGTGTCATGAAATCAAGTGCCTCGTTTTCCACCAATCGATCAAGATCGATTCACATTTTCCACATGGTGTCGCAGCGTTTCGGACCGCCATGATGTCAAACGCACACAACAAAATGACGATGTTCCGGATTTCGCCTTCGACGGCGCAAACTGCCACGTGATCAACTCCCATCCTCACTCGGATCCGGGTATTCCGCCACCTTTGGGCATCCAGGCGCCGCACTTCTTTCCTGCCAACAATTGCCGCTGGTTTCAATCGCCTGTTGGCAGATGCCCGATAACCGGCCAGATCGGCAGTTCAAGGCGGACGTCACCTTTCGGCGATCACCCGGAGGACGGATTCCGCCGCTCGTCGTCCCGGTTCCAGCTGGCCTCCGCCAAGCCTCTCCAGGGCTTCGGCAAATGCACTCCGCTGTGCCTTGCGTTGATCGGAATCGGAAAGCAGCATCGACAGTTCCGCTGCGACGTTTTCCGCGGTGCAGTCCGCCAGGAGGTACTCGGGAATCGCGTGACGTTCGATCAGTAAATTGACCAGATTGGCAGTGTCTATCCTGACCAGCCTCAAAATCAGAAACGCGGTCAAGCGGCTGGATCGATATCCGATCACCGTCGGGCACCCGGCTCTCGCAAGTTCAAGGGTCACCGTTCCTGAAGTCGCAAATGCAGCTTGCGCCATGGAAAAAATCACGTGTTTCCGGGTTCGATCTTCCTCGTCATCGTCTGTGCACGGCTCCAGAACCGAAGCTGATCCGGGCCAACTCCGTACCAGTTCCCGAACCATCCCCGCTACCGGAGCCGCGGCGGGAACAACCCACTTGACGGAATGGTGTAGAGCCGCCACCCGCGCGATCACATCACTGAAAACGGTTCCCATCCGGCGAATTTCGCTTGCCCTCGAACCGGGGAGAAGCACGACCAGAGGCTCGTCAGGCCCGCGCGGTCCGAAACGATCCCGGAATTCCCGTTCGGTTCGTTGCAACCTGTCCGCGTCGAAATCCCGAACCAGTGGGTGACCGACAAATTCACAGGTCATTCCGACCTCTTCAAAGTACGGTGGCTCGAAAGGAAGCAACGCCAGAACATGGTCTACCGATCTTGCCATGCGCCTGGCCCTACCCGGTCGCCACGCCCAGACAGTTGGGGCGACGTAATGAATCACCTTGAGGTCCGGCATCAAGCGTTTCGCCTGAGCAGCAACTCTCAGGCTAAAATCTGGGCAATCGATTGTAATGAGGGCGTCGGGACGGAATTCCGCAATCGACTTCGCCGTTTGCCGGATCCTCCGTAGAATCGCCGGGATTCTGAAGACGACTTCCGTCAGGCCAACAAGCGAGAGCTCGTCGAAAGGAAACTCGGATTCGAGGCCAACGGACGCCATGGACGGGCCTCCGACTCCCCTGATCTCGATGCCACCAGCCAGGACTTCCTGGAGGTTGCGGATCAGCGAGCCGCCCAATCGATCGCCCGAAAGCTCCCCTGCAATCACGTAAAAACTGACCTTGTCATTCATGCGGTCAGTTCATCTTTCTTGCAAACCCAGATGAACAGGCCGCGTTCACGCGCGTGCCTGATGCATTCTTCCGGATCAAGCATGAGGACGTCACCTGCCACAATGATTATTCCGGAAAGACCGGCCTTACTTGCGCCGATTACGGATTGTGGACCGATGGCAGGCATGTCCATGTCGCGGTCCTGGCCAGACTTCGCAGCCTTGTAGAGTATACCCGCGGAACCGTCGGCTTCTTCGACCTTGCCGCGAATGAATTGTCCTGCGGATTTGAGCAGCCCGTCCGTTCCCTGGATCGTCTCGACGCCGACGCATAGGCCATGCGCCACGACGACAGCCTGCCCGACATCGACGGACCCGAGTGCTTCAAGTATTGCCCGGGCTCGACGACCGTCTTCGATGTCCTGTCGCGATGGGCGATTCACGGTGCAGACTCCCGGTTTCGGGAGTAACTCCGGCGCTATTTCATGGGGTCCCCTTATCCGGAATCCCTCGCGCTCAAACAGGGACCTGATTGCCCGCAACACACCGTCATCACCGCCCTTGAGCGTCGGGAACAGCCAATTGGCATGTTTCTGCAAGGTTGAATCGAATTCCTCGGGGTCCAGGGACGGCCTGCTGAATCTTCCGGCGAAAACGACATCCGTGCAGCCAGCGTCGACCAGCCGAGCGAAAACCTCTCCCGGGCGTTCGAACCGGGCCTGGAATCTGGTTGAATTTCCGGGAAATCGACCCTGATCGAAAAAACTCGCGACCTGCACGGGCTGACCGCGCGCGTCACAGGCTTCAGCGATGATCTCCGGCAGGCGACCGGCCCCGGCGATGATTGCGACTGGAGGCCTCGCTCGGGCCATGGAATTCATTCTTCGGGATCGTCGGTCGGACCCGGAGTGCAGAGATTTCGGGTCCCTCCATCGAGGATGAATTCAACCATTTCCCTGATCTGGTCGTTGCTGTCGGCGAGGCCCGTGAACTCCAGCGCGCTGTCCCTGATGTTCCCGCTGTTCCTGAAAATGGCCTGGAACGCGGACTGGAACTTCCTGATTTCCAACGGTTCAATTTCGCGACGCCTGAGACCAACAATATTCAGCCCGCGCAACGTCGCCCTTTCACCGTATACAGTACCGTATGGAATGACGTCCCTGGCAACCGCCGCGTGTCCTCCGACCATTGCGCCCTCGCCGATCCGGCATCTCTGGTGAACTCCAGCCTGGGCTCCGATCGTGACATGGTCCCCGACCGTACAGTGACCGGCGATTGCCGAGTAGTTGACCATGACGACATGATCCCCGACCTTGCAGTCATGGGCGACATGGGCTCCGATCATCAACATGCAATCGTTACCAATCTCGGTCACGCCGCCTCCATCGACAGTGCCGACACAGATGGTTACATATTGGAAAATCCTGTTGCGATCGCCGATCACAAGCCGCGTTCGTTCGCCCCTGTACCTGACGTTCTGCGGCGCGACCCCGATCGATGCGAACGAAAAAATCGTTGTATCGGCCCCGATCGTTGTCAAACCGTTTATGACCACATGAGCCTTGACATCGACATCCCGCACCAGATGAACGTCAGGACCGATGACGCTATACGGCCCGATCTTGCAGCCGGGACCGATCGTCGCACCCGGCTCCACCACTGCACTCGCGTGGATTTCAGAAGAAGGTTGTATTGTCATTCCAACCCGGCACTTTCCTCGGTCGGAACCATCATGGCATCAATCACCGCCTCGGCGACGATCTGTCCGGAAACCTCTCCACGACCACTGACCCGCCAAATTCGACCCCGGCTGCGCAAGACTTCCACGTGCAATTCCAGCATGTCGCCTGGTTTGACGAGCCTTCGAAACTTGCACTTGTCGACAGTCATGAGGTAGACGAGCGGCCGCACATCCGTCAGCGCCAATGTGTGAACGACGAGAACGGCCGCCGTCTGGGCGATCGCCTCAACCACCAAGACGCCCGGCATGATCGGGTTTCCGGGGAAATGCCCCTCAAAGTGCGGTTCATCCGCGTTGATGTCCTTCATCCCGACGGCGCTTTTTCCGGCGCGGATGTCCTCGACTGAATCGATCATCAGGAACGGTTCCCGATGCGGAATCATCCGTTTGATCGCATCAAGATCCGCTCGAAGCGGCCGGTCCGTGCTCGTGTTTTCCGACATCGGGATACGCGGTCAGTCCTCTCGCATGAATTCGGGTCCCCTATCAGTCAGTTCCTCGCCTGGCAATCAGGTAAGCGGCCCTGTACCCCTATTTGCCGCCCTGTTCCTCCCGGTCCGACAGGTACACCAGATCCAGCCTTTCGATCACTTCGTCGGTAATGTCCGCGGCTGTGGTCGCCAGCAAAACCGCCTGCCGTCCGACGATCATGCCAATTCCGCGCTCCCGCATCATCTCCAGCATGACCTTTTCCGCCTTCCTGAAAAACCGTTCGCGTTCCCGTTCGTATTCCACGTTGAGTCTTTCAAGTTTCTGTTTCTGATCCGCGCGTATCAAGTTGACCTTTGAATCGAACGCGTTTGCGTGCATGCGGAATTCTGCCGGGTCCGCGGTCTCCCGCATCTCCGTCAGGGCACGTTCTTCGGTTTCCAGTTCAGCCTGCAGCGCCTCGTTTTCCGCCCTGAGTTCATTTCCTTTCCGGTTCAGGTCCTCGAGAATGAGTTTTCCTTCTATCGAATCGCTGAGAAGCCTCTCCTGGTCCACGATTGCCGCACTCAGCTGCCAGCTCGTGTCCTCTGACCGGATTTCCTGGGCACCTGGAATACCCGCAAAACTGCACAACAGGAAAACGATGACCGCCGGACGGGCGGCCACGGGAATGCACGATTTCGGGATCAAAAACGCGTACCGATCGTCAGGCGGAAACGCTCGGTCCTGTCAACGCCCTTGATGTACTTGAGCGGCCTGGAGAAGTTGAAGGCGAGCGGCCCGATCGCCGTATTCCAGTACAGGGCAAACCCGGTCGACGAACGCAATTCAAAACCGGGGCTTTTAGCCTCAATCGGATCGCATGGCGGACCACCGTCACATTCAGTGACTTCCACCGAAGTTACATCGAGCCCCCAAAGCGATCCGGCATCAACGAATATCCCGCCGGTGAGTCCGACTTCATCGGGCAGGCCGAGCGGGAATGTTCCCTCGAGCCGGGCAATCGCGAAATATTTGCCACCGAGCGGACTGTTGTTTTCGTCCCTGGGTCCTATTCCGAATGTCTGGAACCCGCGGAACGAATCCCCACCGAGGAAAAACCGGTCCGAGACCCGGGAGTTCGCTCCGATGGGAACAAAGACCCCCGCTTCCAGTTCGGAAGACAGGATCACGTCACCCTTGAGCAAACTGCGGTATGCCGTGAAACTCCCACTCGTCTTTGAATAACGGACATCGCCCCCCAATCCGGCAAGCGTCTGGCCGACGCTGAACCTGTACCCTTCCGATGGCTGGAAGAAGGAATCGGTCTTGTTGAGGACGTACCTGGCGCCGATGGCGCTGGTTAAGGTCTTACCCTCGGGACTCGCGCCAACGAGAGGGGATATGGCGGCGGCTTCTTCCCCCGTGCGTCGCTCCAGCCTGGCCTGGTTCAATACGTAACTGAGCTCGAGCCGGGCCGATGCGCTGACCGGGAACGACACGCGTGGACGCATTCCGATTTCGCGGGAATTGTAGGTGAAGGAATCGGACGTATTTCGCTCGTGGTACACGCTCACGCCGACTGCCAGGTCACGATCAAGAAATCGGGGTTCCTCGAAGGAAAAAGCAAACGTGTTGTCCGACTTTCCTACCGAAATGCTCACACCGACTTTCTGTCCTCGTCCGGCAAAGTTCGCCTCGCGCAGGGCGATGTTACCGGCAACCCCCTCATCGGTCGCGTAAGCGACACCGAATGTCAGGCTTCCGGTCGGACGTTCCTCAACCGTCACTTCAACAATGGCCTGATCCGGAGCGGACCCGGGCCGCGTCTCAACCGTTACGTTGCTGAAGTATCCGAGCGCGCGAATGCGGTCCTGTGCACGAAGGATTTCACGTCGGTTGAAAGGATCGCCTTCGACAACCCTGAATTCTCGCCTGATGACGTGATCCAGTGTTGTCGAATTTCCGGAAATCTCGATGCGCTCGATGAATTGCCTCGGGCCACGAACCAGCTCGATATTGACATCAACCGTCTGGGTCTCATTGTTTCGCCTGATCGAATGGGCAGACTGCACGAAGGTATATCCCAGTTCATTCGTGCGAAGGTTTATGTCGTCGAGCAGTTCTTCCAGCAGTTCCTCGTCAAAGATCTCGCCAAGCGAAATATCCACGAGGTCCGCGAACGCATCCACGTTGACTTCCGGAAGTTCACTCGAGATCGTGATATCGCCAAAAAAGAATTGTGCCCCTTCCCTCAGGCGGAACGTGACGAGGAATCCGTCTCTTTCCCTTGTCAGTTCAGACGTTACCGAAAGAATTTCAAAGTCGATAAACCCGCGGGAGAGATAGAATTCCTCGAGGAGAGCCCTGTCGCTCTCAAGGCGTTCTTCGATAAACGTATCGCTTCTGAACAGCCAACTCAGAAAATTCGCCTGTTTTGTAGCGAGGACCCGCCGCAACCGCCTGTCAGAGTAGCTTCGGTTGCCGACAAACCCCACCCTGGCAATTTCGACAATACCTCCTTCGAAGACCTCGAACACGAGATCAACCCGGTTTTCCGTCCTTCGAATGATCCGCGGCGTGACCTCGGCGCTCAATCGCCCGGCAGCCATATAGGCGTCCACGATGTTCCGTGCATCCGATTCCGCTCTTGCAGGGGAGAACGTTTGCCTAGCCTCGGAAGTGATCAGGCTCAAGAGGACTTCATCATTCAGAATCTCGTTTCCCTCGACGGCAATCCGGTTGATCGTCGGCCGCTCCTCAACCTCAATGATGAGCCGGTTCCCTTCCGGACGCACCGCGACATTTTCAAACAGGTCCGATCGGTGAAGACGCTGAATGGCGTCATTGATTTCCCAAAGACGAACACCCACGCCGGTTGGAACCCCCGCGATCGAGCGAACGGTGTCCGCCGACAATCTCTGATTTCCGACGACTTCGACGCGATCGAACACGAGAGCACCCTGGGCAAGTGCCGGGGAGCCGAATTCCCGAGGGTGCGGCGACGCAATCCAGGCGAACAGGACGATCAACAAGAGAAACAATCCACGTCCGAAATTTCGATCTTTCTTGCGACAATTGCTGAAAGCGGCAAAATTACCGAAACCGAAACCGAAACCGACCATTTCGCCCCCGCAGGTGAGGAAAACCTATCTGAAATGAAATGTCATCCTACTTCATGCCACCCATGCCTGCAATTGTCAGGGCTTGACCCAAAAGCGAGTAAACACACGAAATGTGGTATGTCCTCGCCAAGTTCCCACCAATGCAAAAGACGCCGACTCGGCATGGAGCAAATCCGCCAGGGAACAACACAGAGGCCCGGGTCCAGGTATCAGCTGGGACCGATTCCCGGCATGGACAGGCGTGGAATAGTTCGTGAAAACCAGTCGGGCGGCTATGTTCCGTCTACGATGGCGACGGCAAATACGGTTCGACCAACGCCCACTCTTCAATCGCGCAATCCTTTGGATCAATGAACTGCCCCGGGGTGCGCCGAAGTGCGCCGGCGAGTTCCGACACCACCTCTTCGGCCACCCGCACGCATACACACCTGTCGAGGCCAGATCTTCACTGCACGCATGAATCTCGCGTAGCCTCGTCGCCATTCGCTCCGCGCCGACGGTCTCCTGCGCGCCCGTCTTTTCGGACGATCACATCGTACACGAGACCGAAACTGGCCTCATGCGGATCATCGCCTGTGGCGGCTACAAAGTTTCCACGACAAAACCCCGTTCCATCCAGCAAATTCGACGCCATGCCGCTCCAATACGCCTGGCTGTTCCAGATTCTCCGCCAGCGTACCGGTCACGCCAGGCTTGAGCCTTCCGGCAACGCGATCGAACACGGCTCAGGCATCACCGCCAGTCGACCAAGAAACCTGGATGAGGTCATCGATGTCGGGATGCCCGGCATGTACCGCCCGCGAGAACGAGCGAACGGCGTCCGCATGCCGGCTTCGGTTCGAACCGGAAATCCCGGAAAACCCCGTTGATCAAGCTCCAATGAGGCGCAGGATATCGTTGTACGTCGCAAACACCATCAGGCAGACGAGTGCCATGAGGCCGAACCTCGTCAGGATACCGAGAACCCTGTCGCTCGGGCGGCGACCAACACCGGCTTCATACGCGAACATGATCAGGTGGCCGCCGTCAAGGACCGGAATCGGCAACAGATTCAACATCCCGATCGCGACGGAAATGACACCGAGCAGCCACAGGAGGTCGAGAAAACCGTTCGATGCGACGTCCCCTGAGACGTGGGCGATTCCGAGCGGTCCCTGGATGTTTTCAAGCCCGATGTTTCCGACGATCATGTGGTAGATCCCGTCCACTGATATCTCGATGACGAAAATCATGGTCGAGAAACCGATTGCGAGCGCACGGAATGGTCCCGGCGTCGTGACCTCGGGGTCGAAGGCAATCCTGCCGCGAACGCCGATGGCGACGCGTTTTTCGAAAACCCCATCGCCAACCTCCCGATCCATAACCGTCGGGATGACGGAGACTTTGACAAGCTCGCCTTCGCGCCAGACCAGCATGTCCACCACGGACTCCCCTGCTCCGAGAACGGCTTCACGCAGATCGGAAAACCTGCGCACGGCCCTGGAGTTGACTTCCAGGACGAGGTCGCCGGATCGCAACCCGGCCCGGCTCGCAGGAGACAATGGCTCGATGCTGGAAAGAAAAGGTACCAGGGGGTGGTCGCCCTCGATTTCCAGCAGCCTCCCGTCCCGCTCCACCAGGTACCGGACGGTCGCGGCGGATGTCGAAGCCGCATGGTTTTCTGATCCGTTTTCCCGGTCAGGTGTAGCGGGTTCGGAGATCAAAATCTGAATTTCTGCAAAATCCTCGACGTTTCCGCCGTTGACTTCGATGATGCGGTCGCCCCTTCGTAAACCGAATTCGTAACCCGGCAGATCGAGCACAGCGCCAACCGTCATGTTGCCCGAAGAAACACCGTTTACAGCCGCCAGACCCGCAAACAGGATTACGGAAAGGGCAAGGTTGGCGACAGGTCCCGCGGCGACCGTCAATGCACGTCGAAGAACCGACGCATCATCGAAACGGTCGCCACCGACCGTCCCCTGGAGTTCCCCCGACTTGTCAGCCGGTACAGGCATCGTTGGCTGTTCGCGGATGCCGCCTGGTTCAGAGTCTTCAAGGAAGCGGACATAGCCGCCCAAGGGAAGGGCGGCGATCTGCCATACGGTTCCCCTGCGGTCACGCCGTGACCAAATGACGGGGCCGAAGCCGACCGAAAAGACCTCGACACCGATTCCACACCAGCGACCGATCACATAGTGACCCAGTTCGTGAACAAAAATGATCACTGAAAGCACGAAAATGAACGGGACGACGTAGGACACAACGGGCCCCACGACCGGAATTACGGCAATCGCGTCAAGCATTCGTGACTTCCCGGCTAAATGGTTCCGACAATTTCGTCGAAAACGGACCTTGCCCAGAGATCGGCCGACCTGACGGCGGAAAGGTCGACCTGCGCCTGATTTCCCGAAACCTGCCCCGCGTGTCGATTCAAGACCTTGCCCACGATCTCGGCCATTTCGGTAAACCTGATCTTCCTGGAAATGAAAAGATCTGCGCCTCTTTCCTTTGCCCCATTGAATACGGCACCGGCAAGACCTCCGAGTTCCATGACCATTTCGGCTTGTTCGAGCGCCGGAAACTTCCTGAAATCGGGTCTTTCAAACTCGAGCGGACCAAGTTCGGTCAGGTCCACCGGTTGAAGTCCCTGCTCCTTGCGCTCAGGCCAGTTGAGCGCAACGCTGATCGGATGTCTCATGTCGGTGGGTCCGATCTGAGCAAACATTCCCGCGTCAACGAATGACACGATGCCGTGAACGAGGGACTGCGGATGGATCAGGACTTGAAATCGTTTCCATTCAATAGGGAATAATTCTTTTAATTCAATAAGTTCCATCGCCTTATTGAACATGGATGCACTATCGATCGAAATCCTGGTGCCCATGTTCCAATTGGGATGATTCGCCGCTTGCTCGGGTGTGACCGAGGCAAGCTGCTCGATCGGCGATCTCAAGAACGGTCCCCCCGAGGCAGTCAGAAACACGTTTTCGATGCCGTCGTAGTTCACGGCTTCAAATATCTGGAACAGCGCAGAGTGCTCACTGTCAACGGGGATCAGCGTGCAACCGTTTTCGGCACATTTCCCCTTCAGGAGGAAACCGCCGCACACCAGGGATTCCTTGTTCGCCAGGGCCAGTACCCTGGCGGAGCCTGCTGCCTTGAGGCTGACTTCCAGCCCGGCAATCCCGACAATCGCCGACATGAACCAGTCAACCGGCAACTCGGCAGCCTCAAGCAGGGCTTCGCGGCCGCCAACTGCCGAAACACCGCTTCCTTCAAGCGCGCGGCCAAGTTCTTCCAGCCGGTTCTCGTCCGCGATGACGGCAACTTTCGGGCGCAGGTCAAGTGCCTGTTTCACAAGCAGTTCGACGTTGGAACAGCCTGACAGTGCCAAGACTTCGTATGCCGATTTGTGCCGTTGAACGAGACTGACCGTCGACCGCCCAACCGAGCCCGTAGATCCAAAAATCGAAATCCTTCGCATCGCTCAATCCCAGGAAACGAAATCAGACGGCAACCAAACGGGTCAGTATGCCCACCGAGCACATCAGCCAACCGAAACAGCACGCCACGACCAAGCCATCGAAACGGTCGATGAGACCACCATGTCCGGGGATCAAACGGCCGCCGTCCTTTGCCCCTGCCCTGCGTTTGATGGCCGATTCGGCAAGATCTCCGATCTGGGACGACGCAGACAGAACAACTGCCAGCAGGAGTGCGCTGATCATGGTCAATCCTGACATCCAGTAAACCATACCAACGCCAACAGCCAGGAACCACCCTCCGACGACTCCCGACCATGTCTTGTTCGGGCTGATGGCTGGCCAGAATTTCGGTCCGCCCACGAGGCGGCCGACCATGTATCCTCCCGTATCGGTGGCTATGACGACCATGACGACAAGGGATGCCAGCATCAGGCCGCACTCCGACCTGATTGTCGCGAGACCAAGAAAACCTGCGACCACAACCGCCAGTGCCGCCGCGACGGCATGGGGCGACGGCTTCGTCACGACAATTGCAACCGCGACGACCCAGAAAGGGGACCCGATCCAGAGAAGGCCGGGGACCAGCAGCGAAAACAAGGCAGCGCCCGCGGCGGCGCCGGCAAGGAACGCGGATGCCCATCCGGAATCCGGCCAGTGCATCGCCGCAATTTCCCACGAGATGACTGCCGCGGCAATTGAGAGGACCCCGGCAAATACCAGGCCGCCCATCCACAAGGAGGTCAGGCCAATGGCGGCAAGAAACACGGATGACAGAATTCGTGTACCAAGATCTTCAAAACTCAGCCGCGCCCAAGGCATGGTCAGGCGGTGACACCGGCAATCCTGCCAAACCGACGTTCCCGCTTGCCGTATTGGTCGAGTACACTGTGAAACATGTCGGCCGAAAAGTCCGGCCACTCCGTCTTGACAAAGGCAAACTCGGCATAGGCCGATTGCCACAAGAGGAAATTGGAGAGCCGCATTTCGCCTGATGTCCGGATCACGAGGTCCGGGTCAGGCACTTCGGCGGTATCCAGAAATGAAGACATCGTCATTTCCGTTACGCTGTCAGGGTCAAGTTCGCCTTCGCGCACGGCAACCGCAATACGCCGAACCGCCCGCGTGATCTCATCCCGCGCCCCGTAATACAGGGCAACGGTCAAGTTTAGCCGGGAATTGTGCTCCGTTTCTCTTTCCAGCCAGTGCGCCAGTTCCTGCAACCTGCAGTCAAGGCGGGAAAGGTCACCGATAAAACGAACCCGAATTCCTGCATCAACCAGTTGTCGCGCCTCGGACCGAATGTACTTGTGAAAGAGGCCCATGAGCGCGGCGACCTCTTCTTCGGAGCGCTTACTGTTCTCGGTGGAGAAGGCGAAAAGCGTCAGGTATTCGATTCCGGCATCCAGCGACGCCTTGAGAATTTCCCGTACGCGCGCTGCGCCCCTGACATGCCCGCGGATTCGCTCCTTCCCGCGGCGTACGGCCCAACGGCCATTCCCATCCATTATGATGGCAACCGACCTCGGCACTTCGTTGGCATCTTCCGGCGCCGTTTCAAACATTCGAAAACCCGTGCTGGCAAAAGAAAATCCGGCGGGTCGCTAGACCTGCATGATCTCTTCCTGCTTGACCTTGAGAGCTTCGTCGATCGATGCAATTGCGTCGTCTGTCAGAACCTGAATCTCGTCGGACCAGAGCCGCTGGTCATCTTCGCCCATGCCTTCCGCTTTCGCGGCCTTTATCTGGTCCATACCGTCACGACGAACATTTCGTACGGCAATTCGGGCGCCTTCCGCATATTTTCCTGCAACCCGCGCGAGTTCCCTGCGCCTCTCCTCGTTGAGTTCCGGAATCGGCAAGCGAAGAATTGTCCCGTCAACGACAGGGTTGAGGCCAAGACCGGAATCCCTGATTGCCTTGTCGACCGCAGAGACCAGGCTCCTGTCCCAAACATTGACCGTAATCATGCGCGGATCAGGTACATTGACCGTGGCGCACTGATTGACGGGAAGCTGGGAACCGTAGGCCGGCACCGTGACCGGGTCCAGGATCGCAATAGACGCGCGTCCGGTTCTGAGACCGGCGAAATCCTGCCTGAGAACCGATACGGCACCATCCATCCGGCGCTTGAGATCATCGACATCAATATCAATATCAGCCATTGGTTTCCCCTTCCGGTGTCCTCCTGGCGCCGACATCGTCCGGACTGCGTGTCACCGGTTGAACTCCCTCTCGATCCGGTTCCGTCGTTCAACGCGACCTGGATCGGCCGACGACGGAAAATCTTCCCTCTCCGCGAAGGATTCCCGCGAGACCCCCCGATTCCTTTAGGGAAAATACAACAATCGGCAATCCATTGTCACGAGCGAGGGCAACCGCGGATGCGTCCATGACCTTGAGATTTTTCTGCAGAACCTCATCGAAACTGACGTGATCGAAACGCCGTGCGTCCGGATGAGTCTTGGGGTCCTTATCGTACACGCCGTCGACCTGAGTACCCTTCAGAATCGCGTCGCAGGCCATTTCACTGGCCCTGAGTGCCGCAGCCGTGTCCGTGGTGAAATAGGGATTCCCGGTACCCGCAGCGAAGATGCAGACGCGTCCTTTTTCCAGGTGGCGGACGGCCCGTCGCCAGATATAGGGCTCACACACTTCATCCATCGGAATCGCCGATGCGACCCTGGTAAAAACCCCCATCGACTCCAGTGCACCCTGAAGTGCGAGTGCATTCATGACCGTCGCAAGCATTCCCATGTAGTCGGCCGTCGTGCGTGCCACTCCATCAGCCGATCCTTCGATTCCCCGGTAAATGTTGCCTCCGCCGACAACCAGGCACAACTCGACCCCGAGCAAACGGACCGCTCTGATTTCTTCCGCAATATGGCGAACCATCGGAGGGTGGAGGCCGAACCCGAGATCGCCCATCAGCGACTCACCCGAAATCTTCAGCAGTACTCGCCTGTACTTGAGCGACGGTCCCCGGGTTAATGTACCTGCCTTTTCGTCCGACATCCCTTTGACCGTCACCGTTTCCTCACTGTGGGTACTGACTGTAGCAATCGCAAGGTTTTTTCAACGGCGAAAATCCGAATATCCCGGGCGGTTGCCGCCAAACCCGCATGTGATTGCGGAATATACGGGTTCCTTGGGCACCAGATCCAACAATGGTCAATCGCCTCACGCGTTCGATCGAACGATTGACGTCCGGCATCGCATTGGCGCCGGAGCCATACCTCGGTGCCGCATCCGGGAACCAGCACTCCGAACATTTGCGTAGACGACCCGTGCGACCGAACGCAATGAACCGAATTGACTTAAACTTTTGCGGCATTAATGCATGATCTCATGATGAGTGCGCCTGGCCGCCCGATACTTATTGCCGGGCCAACCGCTTCGGGCAAATCTTCGTTGGCCCTTGAGCTTGCCCGACACACGCACGGTTGCATCATCAACGCCGACGCCTTGCAGGTATACGCGTGTTGGAAGATCCTGACGGCTCGGCCGGGCGATCAGGACATGGCGATTTGCCCGCACCGGCTTTTTGGCTATGTCGGGATGAACGAACCGTATTCGGTGGGCAGATGGCTGCGCGATTTGAAGACCGTTCTTGTGAAATGCCGGTCTCACGACCTTCGTCCGATTATCGTCGGGGGAACGGGGCTGTACCTGACCTCCCTGACCACCGGATTGATCGCAATCCCGGAAATACCACGGGTTGTGCGCGACGAGGCCGACCGGATACGCCTCGAAACTCCGGCCCGATTCAGCGAGGACCTGCTGAGGTATGACCCGGAGACTGCCAACGCTATCGATGTCCGCAATCCCGTTCGCGCCCAAAGGGCCTGGGAGGTCCTGACAGCGACCGGAATTGGAATGGCACAGTGGCATCGAACCCCGCATTCTCCGGTTTTGCCGATGTCTTCCGCCCGTGCCTTTGTCATAGGCGCGGCGGCGGAATGGCTCTTGCCCCGCATCAGGAGCAGATTTGAACACATGGTTTCCCGAGGCGCGCTTGACGAGGTCCGCTCTGCCCTGGGTTCAGGTTACGATCGACGAAAACCGTCGTGCAAGGCGCTCGGGGCCAGGGAACTGGTATCGTTCCTCAACGGCGACCTTTCACTCCCCGAAGCAATCGAACAGGCGACAATTCGCACACGGCAATTCGCCAAACGCCAGAGAACCTGGTTTCGCAACAAGATGGCTGACTGGGAATGTGTCGCGGCGGGCATCAGCGCCAAGGACCTGATCCAAAGGCTTTAGCCGCCGTTTCCCGGAACTGGGAGTTGAAGACTTGGATCGTTTGAAGACTTGATCATGCAATTATGGCGGCGGGACAGTTATCCGTCTTGCGTTGCTTCCAAGCCGAAAAGCCGAATACCCATTGCACGGGCCACGGCATTCATCCGCCGGTCGTAGCTCGCGAGTACGACCCCCTGCCCGTGTTCGGTCAGATATTCGCACGACGCAAGATGCAGGGCATCAAGGGTCCGTAGCGCCTTGGTGCCGGGAAAGGCGTCCAACGCCCGCGCGAGCACAGACGGGTAAAGCTCAAGCATTGCGACGCGCCCGATCAGCCAGCGCGCCGCCTCGCCGTGGGACTTACCGAGCCCGCGCGCATTCAGCAGGGTCCATACTTCGAACTCCAGAAGCCGGCTCGAAAACAAGGTCTCTTCCCAGAGCGAACCGGGTGGTTGACGATCCTCGGCAAGAAGATGAGCGAGCGCGACGGACGTATCGAAATAGATCACCGGTCGCGCCGACTCTCGTCCAGCCCGGCAAGTATTTCATCCGGCATCGCCACCGGGGCGGGTTTGGGCGGAGGCCCCGAAGCGGTCAGCCTAGGTGGACTCACCACGCCCGACCGAACCGCGTCAGCCAGAAACGCATCAGCAAGAATCGGATTCCTGGTCTCCAGGAGCGGGCCGAGTTCCGCCACGATCTGATCCCGATCGGTCACCAGGATTGTCTCGCCGGACTCCGCAAGCCGGACATATTCGCTCAGCTTACTATTCAGAACCTTGATCCCGACAGATCTCATATCGCAAATAAAGTAGCGACCGGTCGCAACTTCGTTAAGCACCATTGCGAAACGCCTTACATCCGAGGCGAGTTGTTCCCTCTCATTCCATCCGACGGACTACCCGTCCGGTCAGGTCTATTCGGGTTTCCACCGCCATTGCCCTTGAGGCGCGCTGCTCCCGCTTCCGCCGCTGCTCTTGCGTTCACCGCCACGACCACTGTCCCTGGCGCCGGCTCTTCCTTTTCCATTCTGGTCCAATTGGTCCACGATTGAACTGCATCGGCGAAATACCATCCCTCTATATAGAAGGGGAATTGACTTCCAAATTCGAACACGCCCCGTTTGGAGGCAAATTTGACTTTCACAAGCAAACTGTTCGTTAGGCGCCATTTGGTCCTCGTCAGGAATCCTTTTGATCGTATCGCCGCGAAAATATGGCGCGCACATCGTTCGATGTTTCTGCTTCCGGATCTCGATATTCCGTCCAAGGGAAATTTCAACTCCATTTCACAGTTCCCGCTAGGTGTCATTCACTTTCGAATTGCCGAAATCCGTGTTCGGATTAAGGCGTGCCTGGTTGAAATACCCCGATCTTCGCGCCGAAATATGTATGTATGGGATGTGAGTGTAGCCGGATTGCGGTTCAGTTTCGGCCGATTTCGACCTCGACTCGCCGACTTCGCGACAATTGGCGACCGGCCGCCTGATCGATGCGAGACTCGACAAATCCGGAAACAGACCCTAAGTTGTGTAACCCCAAACAATCGTCAAATGATATTCACAGTTAATCGGAGAAAAATGACATGAATGACATAAGAGCTTTGCAACAACGATTTCGAGATGGCGGGATCAGCCGTCGCGATTTTCTGGTGGCAATGAGCGCACTTGGCGTATCAGCCGTTGCCGCAGAAGGATATCTGTCATCGGCCAGCGCCCTCGCGGCGACGCCTCGCAAGGGCGGCTCAGTCGTGTTTGCCAACAACCTGCACGGTCCTGACGACCAGATGGACCCGATGCTGTTCACATCGGGTATCGACTACACGCGGGGACGGGCAACCTACAACAACCTGACCCAGATTCTGGATGACATGACTCTCCACCCCGAACTCGCCGAGGAGTGGAGCGTCAATTCGGATGCGACCGAATTCACTTTCAAGATTCGAAAGGGTGTCGAATTCCACGATGGCTCGCCGCTGACCGCTGATGATGTTGTCTGGACCATGAACCGGCATCTTGGCGAGGAATCTCCCTCGACGGCCAAGGCCCTTGTCGCGTCCGTGAAAGAGTGGCGAAAAATTGACAGCCATACTGTCAAAGCCGAACTCAACTCGCCGGACTCCGACTTGCCCATCAAGCTCGGTGAAAAGCAGTTCAAGATTGCGAAGATTGACACCGAGGACTTTCGCCAGGGAATCGGGACCGGCCCGTATGTGCTTGAGTCATTCGAGCCCGGCGTTCGTTCCGTCCACTCGCGGAATCCCAACTACTGGCGTGACGGCCCAAATTTCGATGCCCTTGAAATTACCGCGATCACGGATCCCATTGCGCGAGTCAATGCGCTCATCGCGGGCGATGTCGACCTGATCGTCAATGTCGACGCCAAGAGCATTGATCTCGTCGACCAGGCAGAAGGCGTCAGGTTGGTCTCCACACCATCCGGTTTGTATGGCGGCATCTGCATCCTGAAAAACACGGAACCAGGATCGAACGACGACTTCGTCAAGGGGATGCAGTTCATTCAGGATCGCGAACGTGTCGTACGATCGATCCTGAAGGGACACGGAACGGTCGGGAACGACCATCCGATCGGACCTGCATACGGTCCGGATCACTGTCAAGAGTTGGCGCAACGTCCGTTCGACCCCGATCAGGCAAAGTTCCATCTCGAAAAATCGGGCCTCACATCGGCTGAACTTTTCGTGGCGCCCGTAGCACCTGGATTGCTCGAAACCTGCCTCCTGATGCAGGCAAATCTGAAAAAGATCGGATTCGATCTTGCGATCAAGCAGGTTCCGACGGACGGTTACTGGGGTGCGGTCTGGATGAAGGAGCCCATGAACGTTGTTTCGTGGAACATGCGGCCCACGGCGAATGCAATGCTCGCAATCCAGTTCGCATCATCTTCCAGCTGGAATGACACGTTCTGGCACGACGAACGATTTGACCATCTGTTGAGTGCCCAGTTGGCCGAAACCGATTCTTCCGTTCGCCACGAGATGCTCTGCGAAATGCAGACGCTTGTCCACAATGGAAGTGGCATGGTGATTCCGGCACACACCAATGTTCTCGACGGAGTCAACGACAAGGTTCAAGGCATTCCGAATGTACCGCTCGGTGCAGTTGGCGCCTACGAATTCGTAGAGTTTGCTTGGTTGGAAGAGTGATCTCTACCGATAACCTTTTGCCGGCCTGCACAGGCTTCCCAGTGCAGGCCGGACGTTCGAAAGACGCTCGTTCGGAAATCCACGCACAGTCCCCAGTTCGACATCGTGATCAATCATGTTGATCTCCGCCGTTCTCCGCCGGACGGCCGTAGGTGTACTGACCATGATCGTCGTATCGGTCATGATCTTTGTCGGAACGAGCGTCCTTCCCGGTGATGTGGCCAACATCATCCTGGGACAGATGGCCACCCCGGAGTCACTGGCAGCACTGCGCTCAAAACTCGGACTCGATCAACCGGCGTATATCCGGTATTTCATGTGGCTTGGTGACATGGCAACGGGCGATCTCGGCATTTCCAAGGCCGGGGCCGGAGCTGCGACCATAGGCACTCCGATTTCGGAACTCATTGCTCCGCGAATCGTCAATACCTTGAGACTGTCGAGCATCGTAGCCCTGATCGCAGTGCCCCTGTCTTTGACCCTGGGATTGCTCGCAGCCATGTATCCAGGGTCTCACCTTGACAAATTCATCACGTTTACCACGCTCGGCCTGATTTCGGTTCCCGAGTTTCTTGTCGCGACTTTCCTCGTCCTGGTCGTTGCCGTCCAGTTGGAGTTGCTCCCGGCAACAGCCTACATCAGCGGAAAGGAAACTGGCCTCAAGTTGGTCAGGGCGCTCGCATTGCCGACACTGACCCTCGTCATCGTGGCATCGTCACAGATTATGCGGATGACACGTGCAACCGTGCTCAACGTCATGAGTTCCCCGTACATCGAAATGGCGATCCTAAAGGGTGTCCCCAGAAAAAGGATCATTCTTCGCCATGCTCTGTTCAACGCGATCGGACCGATCGTCAACGTAATCGCGCTCAATCTCGCCTACCTCGTCAGCGGCGTGGTCATCGTCGAGACGATCTTTTCCTATCCGGGGTTGGCCAAGCTGATGGTCGACGCTGTTCAAACCCGTGACCTGCCGCTGGTTCAGGCCTGTGCCATGATCTTTTGCGCGACCTATATCGTTCTGATCTTCATTGCCGACATGGCTTCGATCCTGTCGAATCCGAGATTGCGGCACCCGAAATGAGCCAAACACTTGCCTGTTGAACCAAAAGACCCCACCCCGACCGTCCTGTCTGACTTCGACGAACTTCCGGATGCGCCCCCCCGGCGCAAGATCCGGTTTTCATGGGTAGGAAAAACGGCAGTTGGAATTGTCATTTTCTGGGCCCTGATGGTGATCATTGGTCCCGGAATTGCTCCTTATCACGAGGCGGATTTCCTGGATGAAGCGCTGTTCATCGTTCCAGGTAGTGACGACCCCTACCCCCAGACAGACTTCCAGCCTCCCAGCAAGGTCGCTTACCTGGGAACGGATTATCTCGGCAGGGACACGCTTTCCCGGATACTCTACGGCGCCCGTACGACAATCGGAATTTCACTGATTTCCACGTTGCTGGCCTATGCAGTGGGAATCACGCTCGGAATTCTGGCGGCCGTAGGGGGGGCTTTCATTGACAGTACGCTCAGTCGACTGAACGATGCGATCCTCTCGATGCCAACCATCATGCTGGGACTGGTGGTCATCTCTGCCGTCGGAAGCACAATTCCCATATTGATCGTGCTCACGGGACTCATCTATGCCTCAAGCGTATTCCGCATCGCTCGCGCTTTCGGTCTGGACATCATGGTCAGCGATTTCGTCGATGCAGCTCGGGTCCGGGGAGAAGGGCTCTGGTGGATCATCAGCCGGGAAATCCTCCCAAACATGATCATGCCGATGGCGACTGATTTCGGGTTGCGGTTTGTTTATGTCATACTGTTCATTTCAAGCCTGAGCTTCCTGGGACTCGGTGTTCAGCCTCCACAGTCCGACTGGGGAAGCATGGTTCGTGAAAACCTGGCGGGCCTTCCTTACGGTGCCATCGCGCCGCTCGTTCCCGCGCTGGCCATTGCCACTTTGACGATCGCCATCAATTTGATCGTCGATGACGTCTCTGCATTCTCCGGCGGCAAACTTGCCAAGAGGATGATTTGATGGCATCGCTGCTCGAGGTCGACAACCTTGTAATCGACGCGGTCAAGGACGACGGCTCGCTCGTGCCCATCGTCAAAGGCGTCAGTTTTCAACTTGATCGAGGTGAAGTTGTCGCGCTGATCGGCGAGTCCGGTTCCGGGAAGACCACAATTGCACTTTCGGCTCTCGGATATGCAAAACCGGGGCTCGAATTCAGCAGCGGAGAAGTTCGAATCGACGGTGTCGATGTCATTTCGATGCCTTCGGACGAAAAACGGAAGCTGCGTGGTCAACGCGTTGCCTATCTCGCGCAAAGTGCTGCAGCGTCGTTCAACCCTGCATTGACGATCGGCGAACAGGTAACCGAGTCTGCGATATTGCAAGGGAGTATGAGCCAGGAGGACGCCAACAGGCGGGCGGTTGCCCTCTATCGGGCGCTCGAACTGCCGGACCCTGACCGGCTGAGCTTTCGCTACCCCCACCAGGTTTCCGGTGGTCAGTTGCAACGCCTCATGGCGGCAATGGCACTTTGCGGCAAACCGGACCTGCTCGTCCTTGATGAACCGACAACCGCATTGGACGTAACAACCCAGATCGAAGTTCTTCGTGCATTCAAATCGGTCATCAAGCAGGAGGGAGCTGCAGCCCTTTACGTGACTCACGACCTTGCCGTGGTGGCCCAGATCGCCGATCGAATCGTCGTTCTCTACAACGGCGAGATCCAGGAGTATGGTAGTGCCGACGGCATCATCACGCAGCCGGGGCACGACTATACACGCCGGCTTATGGCAGCGGTGCGGCCTCCTCCTGCTGCGGGACAGGGCGACGAGTCCACGGGTGAACACAGGCGCGACGTTCCAGCGCTGGAAGTCAGGAACCTGACAGCCGGTTATGGCCCCAAAAACGCCCGAAATGCAGTCAAGGTGCTTCGAGACGTCAATATAACTGTCGAACGTGGCCACTCCCTTGGTGTCATTGGCGAGTCGGGCTGCGGCAAATCCACCTTGGCCCGCGTTGTTTCGGGATTGCTTGCCGCCATGGAAGGCGAAGTCCTGCTGCACGGAGAACCCATGAAGCCGGGTTTAAAGCAACGCGACCGGTCCGAACTCCAGAAAATCCAGTTCGTATTCCAGATGGCGGACACGGCACTGAACCCCCACCACCGCATTGACCACCTGCTCGGTCGGCCATTGGAGTTCTACCTCGGGGTGCCAAAATCCGAACGACCGCAGAAAGTCGCCGACCTGCTCCGGATGGTCGAACTGCCGCCGGAGTTCGCCGGCAGATTCCCAGAAGAGTTGTCGGGTGGCCAGAAACAGAGGATCAACCTGGCGCGCGCCCTCGCTGCATCCCCAGAGATACTCCTGTGTGATGAGGTCATTTCGGCACTCGACTCGATCGTCGGTGCAAATGTCATCAGCCTCCTGAAACGATTGCGGGCGCAAACCGGAGTTTCCTTCGTCTTCATTAGCCACGATCTTTCGACCGTGGCCTCGTTTGCCGACGATATCGTCGTTCTCTACGCAGGAAGGGTTGTCGAACAGGGGACGACCGACTTGGTCCTTTCGCCCCCCTACCACCCGTACACCAGGCTCTTGATTTCCTCGGTCCCCGAGCTTCGGACGGGCTGGCTGGAAGAGACCATGGAAACGAGTGAGGCAAAGGCCGGAATTGACCGCGTCGTCGAAATAACCGATGTGGGCTGCCCGTTCTTCAACCGGTGCCCGCTTGCCATCCCGGGAACGTGCGACAAGGTTGTTCCGCCGGTCCGTCACATTGACACGAACCATCTCATCGAATGCCATCGTTCAATCGAAGAATTCCGATACGGAACGGCTGCCTGACCAGGCTTCTTTCACTCAACATGCGCCGTATCGATCGGTGACCGTTTCCTGACCCCGCACGTAGCGTAACGGACACGCGGCGTACACGCCTCGCTACCGGCACGGGATCGATCTTTAACGGTAAGTGACTTCCCTACTCTCGCCCTCCGGCCGGGCGATGGCCTCGATCATGGCCGCAAGTGATACCGACCCCACGACGTCTCCGTCCCGGCATACCCGCGCCGACGTGATGTCCTGATCGTTGAAGATCTGAAGCGCGTCTTCGATCTTGGTCGAAGCGTCGATTTCCGGCCCTGCGGCGCCATTGACCTTGGCATCCATGACCGCTTCCACGCTGAGCACGCGTCCGCGATTGATTTCGAGTATGAAATCAGACACATAATCATTGGCAGGCTTAAGGATGATCTCTTCCGGGCTGCCCTGTTGAACCACTGAGCCATCTCTCAATATGGTAATCGAGTCCCCGAGTTTTAGCGCCTCGTCCAGGTCGTGCGTAATGAAAACGATCGTCTTGTGAAGCTCTTGCTGAAGATCAATCAGCACGTCTTGCATATCGTTCCTGATCAAGGGGTCCAGTGCGGAAAACGCCTCATCCATGAGGAGAATATCAGCATCCGTTGCGAGCGCACGGGCTAACCCAACCCTTTGCTGCATTCCGCCCGAGAGTTGAGCCGGGTAGTGCCATTCAAACCCGTTCAGCCCGACCCTTTCGATCCAGTGCTGGGCCCGCTTGTCAGCTTCATCTGAGTCGATACCCTGAATCTTGAGTCCGTACTTCACATTGTCTGAAACGGTCCTGTGCGGCAAAAGCGCGAACTTTTGAAACACCATTGATGCCTTGAATCGCCTGAAGTCCCTGAGTTCCTTGTCCGGCATCGACAAAATGTCCTCGCCGTCGACGGTGATTTCTCCGGCCGTTGGCTCGATCAACCTGTTGATGTGGCGAATGAGGGTCGACTTTCCCGACCCGGAAAGGCCCATCACGACCTGAATGCACCTTGCCTGAATTTCGATACTGACATCCTTGAGCCCGAGAACATGCCCGTGTTTTTCGAGAAGCCTCGCCTTGTCTGCACCGGACTTGACGCGATCGAGAGCACGTTGCGGGCTGGGGCCGAAAATCTTGTACAGATTCTTGATCGAGATCTTCACGTCATAGGCCATGACCACCTTCTCGGTGTTTTTGTATCCGTTTGCCGTAACTTTGCGAAACACGGTCAAAAATGATCGCAATCGCAACGATTGCCAGGCCATTCATCAGGCCAAGCGCAAGATATTGGTTATTGACTGCCCTGAGCACGGGAACGCCGAGGCCCGATACGCCGATCATCGCGGCGATGACAACCATGGACAGGGACATCATGATTGTCTGGTTCACGCCCGCAAAGATATTGGGAAGCGCAAGGGGAACCTGAACGTTGAAAAGCTTTTCCCGATAACTGGATCCGAACGCGTCCGCTGCCTCCAATACCTCCTTGTCGACCAGCCTGATCCCCAGGTTGGTGAGACGAACAATAGGAGGAATTGCGTAGACGCAGACAGCGATCAATCCGGGCACCTTTCCGATGCCCAGAAGCATGACCACCGGGATCAGGTATACGAAACTCGGAATCGTTTGCATGATGTCGAGAACCGGCAAAATGGCGGCCTGAACCCGATCACTGCGTGCCATGAGAATTCCGATCGGAATTCCCACCGCGATGCACAATACGGTCGCGACCGACACGATTGCTATCGTCGCCATCGCATCTTCCCACATTCCGAGGTACCCGATAAGCAGAAAAGACGCGATCGTTCCTGCCACAAGCCACCAGCTTCGGGAACCGATCCAGGCAAGAGCGCCAATTACGACCAACACGACAGGCCATGGCGTCTCGACAAGAAGGTCCTGAAACCACTTCAGGAACATCAGAAGTGGGTGGAAAATGTTTTCCAGCAACTCGCCGTATTCACGGGAGAAATCCCTGAACGAACTGTCAATTGCCTTTTTCAGATCGCGGAGTGCCTGCCGTTCCATAGTTGGAAATTCGGCAAAATAACTCATGACTCACATCTCCCATGAGCATCGATAGTTCAAATGAATCGGCCTGTCGGCAATGTTGTTGCCGGCAGGCCGAAACAGATTCCGCAATGATCAGAGGGCTGCCTTTACCTTTTCCGCCACGTCTGCCGGAACCCACTGGGTCCACAGGTCTTCGTGCCTGATAAAGAACTCGATAGCCGCATCAGAACCGCCAGCCTGCTCATCGCCCATGTAGACCAGCATGGAGTTCATGATCGGTCCCGGGAAAATTCGGTTGGACAGGTAGTCGACGACTACGCCCCCCTTCTGCATGAGGTCGTCGGTAACGACCGTATGAACCTCGGAAACGGTCCACGCAGATGGTTGCGGATCAGCGCAATCCTGTTCTGGCTTGACGATGCAGTTATCCCAGTTCTCGGAACCGGCAAACTCAACTCCAAACGGAACAAGATGCATCTGGTACTTGCCGATCAACGCGGTCGGGGACCAGTAGTATCCGAACCAGTTTTCTTCCCGTTCGACCGCCTTGGCCATCGAACCGTCAAGACCCGCCGCCGATCCCGGATCGACAAGGATCCAGCCTTTGTCTTCCATTTCGAAAGCACGGAACAGGTTGGCATTGGCCAACTGGCACCCCCAGCCAGCGGGACAACCGACAAAAGCGCCCTTTGATGAATCTTCCGGATGCGGGAACAGATCCGGCCGTTCAAGTATGTCGAGGACCGTCTTGAGATCCGGATGATTTTCGGCCGTATACGGTGGAATCCACCACCCTTCGCCGAGTTGCGTGATCGGACCATTGACGACCGAATGCAACCGGCCTTCCTCGACCGCAATTGCGAGCGGTTCGCGAACGGCATTGATCCACAGTTCGCCCGCGACATCGGGCTGACCCTTTTCGTTCATCGACGCGAAGGTCGTGGTTGTAGCGCCAGGAACCAGTTCCACGTCGCAGCCATAACCATGTTCGAGAATGAATGCGTCAACGTTGGCCATGAGCTCGCCCGAAGCCCAGTTCCATTCGGCCATGGAAACCGTTCCACAGTCGCTCGCCCAAGCCGAAGACGCAAGAAATGTCGCACCGGTCAAAGCGACCGCCGCAAAGGTAGTTTTTTTGTGCATAGATTTTCTCCTAGATCCTGATTGTACTGGTTTCAGACTACGCACGCTGCCCGTTCGAAGTCAATACTTGCAGAGGATCGGCCGCGCAGATCGCGAGACAAGATAGAGGCCCGCGAAACAACCAAAATGAACGGCGGATCCGGTTCCCCGAACCCTGAAACGCGTTCACATGTTTCCCGCTTCAATTTCAAGTGCACCCAATTCTGCGGACCCAACTCTCCGGACCGAGATCTATATCTGCCAAAGGTCAAATCCAGGGCGTCCTCGCGATCATCTCCCTATCCTGTCACTTACACCAGGCGAAAACGAACACCGTTTTACACAATGCGCTGGTGGCAATCGGATTCGGAACCCGTCATTTCCTTGCAAACCAACATTTGTAACTCCTGTCATTTTTGTATTCCGAATCTTGATGATGCTGCCACATTGGTCCAACAGTGTCGTGAGTACCTCCCATGTGCCCGCCAAACCGGACAGCTATTTTCCCGACACTCGGCCGTTTCGCAGGTTAGCACGTTCGCCGGCACCACATTTGCAAGATGTCATTTGACGGGCGAGACGGCGGAAATACGCCATGATTGCATCGTTCCACCATCGTGGACTTAAGGCAGGACAGCGCGCCGCGTAGCCCCCGCGCATGTGGAAAAGCCGCGAGACAACTTGGAGGCGCTCGATCCCAGTCCCGGGCCAAAGGGCGTAAACCGCCCCGGATTCCGCCTGCACGAGTTGAATGGACCGCTGAAGGGCCGTTTGGCAGTTTCGGTATCGGGCATCTGGCACGAAACGATCAGGTGCGAGAACGGCGAACCGGTCAATGTAGATCACGCGGATTGAAACTGAGGAGACTGATCACCGGCATGTGCGAGCCACCGCATCCTGGCGGAATCGTGCAGCGGCAATACCTGGGTCCCCTTGGCCTCTTGGTGACGCGGGCTGCCAAAGGGTTTTGTGTGACCAAGCTGGCGCTTTCGAAAAACCGTAGACGAGCACACCGGGATCTCAGTGGAGATGGCGATACGGCTGTCGAAGGCGTTCGGCTCGACACCCCGGACCTGGCTCGGGATGCAGATCGGTCATGATCCCTGTCTGGTGCGCAAGCGCGCAGGACAGATTGCGGTGGAGCACTTTGCGGCGGCGTAATGCATCCGTCGCAAAATAGTGCCAGTTGCACGAAATACGACGCGACCTGGTTCGGAATCGGAAATGCGGATGGAACAAGTCCTGAAACGTTCGGAAGAAGCAGTTGCCGCCACACTGCTCGTAGCCCAAGGATCGGTCCCAATTTGGGTCAGCAATTGGCAATTCACCTTCAGGTTGAGTACGAAATGTGGTCGTAGTGAATGCTGCATCACCGGAATTGGCGAGATCGAGGGGTGGGTCGATTGCAGCCACCGGTACGCCGGCAAGGTGGCAAGGCGGCCCTCCAACAAACCCTCAGGTCCAAAACTCCGTGCCGACGGGCACACTCACGGCGGACCTGCAGAAATTCTACGCGACTCAGGTCGGCGAACGCTCCGCCCAACCGGCGAAGATGCGCTCCAGCACGACCACGACATAGTACAGCAGAATGCCAAGGGCCGCGAGCGCGATGAGCACGGCAAACATCAGGGGATAGTCCGCGCTGATCTTGCCACTGTCGAATAGATGGCCAAGGCCGCGCCCATGCGGCTCGACGATTTCCATCAGGTTCGTGCCGATAAAGGCAAGCGTTACCGCGACCTTGAGAGCCCCAAAAAACTCCGGCAGCGTCTTCGGAAGCGCAATCTTCCAGAAAATCGTGAAACGGGAGGCGCCGAGCGCAGCGAGAATGTCACGATATTCCGGCTCAAGTGTGGACAGACCGATCGACACCGAAACGGCGATTGGAAAGAAAGAAATAAGGAATGCGATGAGGATGGTGTTCATGTCGTGCTGGCCAACGAACAGCAATGCGATGATCGGGACGACGGTCGCCTTGGGTATTGCGTTGAAACCGACAAGCAGGGGGTAAAGCGCATCCCGCATGGTTCGGTTCAATCCCATGATCATTCCGAGAAGCACGCCGACAATCACGGACAGCACGAGCCCAACAACGGTTCGCCAAAGCGTGTCCCAACCGTACTCGAGGAAAAGCCAGCGGAACTTCCAGAATGCAGGTCCAAGATCAGAGGGTGAGGCCATCTTGTAGTTCGGCCAGTCATTCACCCATACCAAAACCTCCCAGAACAGGCAGAACACGACGAGCGCGACAATTGGCGCTAGAATACGCCAGTTCATGGACCCTCCTCCCGTGGGGACCTGCCCTGCGCGATCTGAATTTGGTGCCGGAGCTCCCCCAACATTTCCGTCGCCTCGGGGGAGTAGAGGTAGCCAAGGTCCCGTTCGCCTTTCCACGGGACCTTCATTGTGTACTGCGTGACCGCAGGTCGGCCGGAAAGCACGATCACCGTATCCCCGAGAAAGATCGACTCCCGAAGATCGTGCGTGATCATGACACCGGTGAAAGGCTCCTCCGACTTCACCTTGTGCATCGTCTGCCAGAGGTCTTCGCGGGTGAACGCATCCAGCGCACCGAATGGCTCGTCGAGGATAAGCACGTCCGGCTTGTGAACGATTGAGCGGCAGAGTGAAGCGCGCTGCCGCATACCACCCGAAAGTTCACTCGGTCGCTTGTCCTCGAATCCCTCGAGGCCGACGAGAGCCAGAAGTTGTCGTGCGCGTTCTTCCTTCTCTTGCCTCGGCATCTTCGGAGCCACGAGTTCAAGCGGCAATGTCACGTTTCGCAGAACGGAACGCCATTCAAGCAGAACCGGGTTCTGGAACGCCATTCCAACCGAGGACTTCGGGCCTGTAACCCGCTGACCGTGCAACCAGACTTCGCCTGCATTTGGTTCCAGCAAGCCGGCGATCAGACGCGTGAGGGTTGACTTGCCGCAACCCGAAGGGCCGACCACGGCCACGAAGCCCCCTTCGGGAACCCGCATGTCGACACCATCGAGGACGGGCAGTTTTCCGCCCTCCGTTTCGTATGAAAGCTTGACGCCCCTAATGTCGATCAGGGCGTCCATACGCGACCGGCCACCGGCCGGAGAGGTTATTCCCACCTAATCCGCCTCCCTGGCCGGTGCATGTCGCGCACTGTGTGCCGCGCCGAAGTCAGGCTACTGGAGCATCCTCATTTCAGCCGCAGGCAGATAGGCATCCGTGAAATAGAGCGAAGCGTCAGGATTGTTCTTGAACTCGTAGGTCTCCGCGATCTGAAGCAGTGCCTTCTCCATGCGCGCAGGATCGATACCTCCGATTCCATTGGCACTCGCGTAGTCCGTGAGCACATTGGCGTCGATGGAAAGCTGAAGCCGACGAGTCTCGAGTGCCGCGTCGGCGGCTGGATTCCGCTTGACCAGCGACTCTACGGCCTTCGCCGGATCGGCAATTGCGTCCTTCCACCCCTTCGCGACTGCGGTGATAAAGCCTGTGACCCTGTCAGCGTTGGCCGCGGCGTAATCAGTGTTTGCAATAATCGCGTTTCCATAGAGCGCGAGACCGTAATCCGCCATCAGTATGGTGGAAATGTCATCCTCGGGTACGCCGAGACGAACGAGATTCAGGAAGGAAGAAAACGAGAAACCCGTGACGGCGTCCACATTGCCCTCTGCAAGATTCGGCTCGCGGGTCGGGAATCCGACCGGCTCGACGGTAATCTTGTCGACATCAAGGTTGTTGGCCGTGGCAAATGCCGGGAACTGAGCCCAGGCTCCATCGGGCGGAGGCGCACCAAGCACCCTTCCTTCGAGATCTTTCGGCACCACGACACCGAGGCTCTTTCGACCGACAACTGCGAACGGCGGTTTGTCGTAGATCATCATGACCGCGATGACCGGTGCACCGGGATTCTGATCCAGAAACTTGACCAGGGAGTTGATGTCCGCGAAGCCTATCGGGAACGCGCCGGTGGCAACCTTGGGGATTGCATCCAGAGACCCCTGGCCTGCAGAAATTTCGACGTTGAGGCCAGCGGCCTCGAAATGTCCATTGTCAATGGCAACGAAATACGGTGCCGAGGGACCTTCGAATTTCCAGTCCAGCGCAAACGGCATGTCTTCCTGGGCACTGGCAGCCCCTGCCAATGCCAATGTGAAGGCAAAAAAAGCGAGAGCAGATTTGTACATGAACAATGTCCTCCTCCATTGCAGGTTACGAAACACAAACTCCTCACCGGCGCATAAACCAGATTGACAAGGTGCAATTTGCGACAGGTCGGCGTCAGTTCAATTTCCTGACACCCTACTTAAATCCGGTACCAACGCAAGGTTCTGTCGCATACTTGTCGGAAACTCCCGGAAAGTCTTGAAGTGCATCCGAAAGCTGAAACGATCAATCGGCTTGTCTCGAACAGTCCGGTGCATTTGTCTTGTTGAACCCGTTCACGTTCGGACATCCGACTGCCAGATACGCCTTGGTTTATTTCATTCTGACAGGCAATTTCCCGCAGCGTACTCTGCCGTTGACCGGCGAATTCAAGCGCGGACCCCGAAAGGGCGTATCGTGATCGCCCGTATTCTCCTGCGCGTTCTTGTTCGTGTCGACCGCGGGCGATAATTGGCACACTGTCGATCGATCGCCGGCATCGACTGGAGAATTGAAAGGGACAGGGATGATTCCACGTTATTCCCGGCCGGAAATGGCCGAAATCTGGTCGCCTCAATCAAAGTACAGGATCTGGTTCGAAATCGAGGCTCATGCGTGTGACGCAATGGCGTCTCTCGGAATCATGCCGCCCGGACTCGCAAATGAGATCTGGAAGGTGAAAGAAACGAAGTTCGATGTTCAGCGTATCGAAGACATTGAGGCAGTGACCCGCCACGACGTCATTGCGTTCCTCACGTATTTGTCGGAACTCGTAGACGACGACGCATCACGCTTTCTCCACCTCGGGATGACATCTTCGGACGTCCTTGACACATGTTTCAATGTCCAGTTGTCGCGCGCTTGCGACCTTCTGATCGCCGACGTTGAACGGCTGCTTGAGACACTGAAGGAATCGGCTTACACCTACAAGTACGCAGTCTGCATCGGGCGATCGCACGGCGTCCACGCGGAACCCACAACGTTCGGGCTCAAGTTGGCTCTTGCCCACGCCGAAATGGCCAGAAACCTAGACAGGCTTCGATCAGCCCGCCACGAGGTTTCAGTTGGAGCGATTTCCGGTGCCGTCGGAACCTACGCGCACGTCGAGCCGTCGATCGAACGACATGTTTGTGCTGCCATGAGGCTCCGGCAGGAAACCATTTCGACACAAGTCGTTCCGAGGGACAGGCATGCGGCGTATTTCGCCGCTCTCGCGATCATTGCTTCGTCAATCGAGCGAATAGCAACCGAAATCCGCCATTTGCAACGAAGCGAGGTACGTGAGGTTGAAGAGGGTTTCAGGAAGGGGCAGAAGGGTTCGTCGGCCATGCCGCACAAGCGAAACCCCATCCACACGGAAAACCTTACCGGACTTGCAAGACTGGTCCGGATGTCAATTCAACCCGCGCTGGAAAATGTTGCGTTGTGGCATGAACGGGATATTTCCCATTCCTCGGTCGAGAGAATCATCGGCCCGGATACGACGACTATCCTCGATTTCGCCCTGATTCGACTCGAAAACGTCGTCCGCAATCTCGTCGTCCATCCGGACCGAATGAAGGAGAACCTTGACCTTCTCAAGGGACTGACAAATTCCCAACGAGTCATGCTTGCTCTTGTCGAAAGAGGCGTTGCACGTGACGACGCCTACGAAATCGTGCAACGCAACGCGATTAAGACTTGGGACGAGGACCTTGATTTTATTGATCTTCTGAAGAAAGACCCGGACGTCGCGCACGTTCTTTCCGAAACGGAGATCGAGGAACGCTTCGACGCGACCTTTCACTTGCGGCATGTCGACAACATTTTTGAAAGGGTTTTTTCATCCTGATCTGGGACCGGTTTCGGGACACCTGGAATTGGCGGAATTCAGCGGTCGCAACAACCGGACACGCCCGGTTTACGGCGGGGCGTGACCCGGCATTGCAAAACTCATTCCATTTCAAGGATTTCGTCTTTTGCCTCTTCGAGGAACTTCTCCATCGTGCTGCGCAGTTCCTTTTCACTGATGCGTGTGCCGAGATCGCTCGCAACCTTTCGATAGACATCCTCGTCGCCCGGTTCCTCGAAATCGGACCGGATCACATCACCTGCATAGCTTTCGGCGTCATCTCCGGTCTTGCCGAGCAAACCGGCCGCCCACAACCCGAGTTTCTTGTTCCGGCGGGCCTCGACTTTGAAACGCAGCGCTGCGTCGTGGGCAAATTTTGATTCAAATCCTTTTTTTCGTTCTTCAAGTGTGGTCATTGCCAACCCCTGTCCTGGCCCGTCCCCGAGCACCGATATTACAATTTGCCACCTCGATCGTCAGGCCCTTTTTCCAGACACCACGATCAGGCAGAACTCACCTTGTGACTACGAGCGAGGCCCGAAACCACCAGTTTGCCATATGGGTTCAATCCTCGCGATGATCAAGGGAATCCTCCGTTCCGCCATCGGTGCCTACCCGATATTCAATGTTGCGACTTCGGGCAACCATGCTCCGAAAGGAGTATGGTCGCGAGTCACCTGAACCTGGCCAATCGTTGCTTTGGTCCGTGAACTTCCTGTATCCCCTAGCTTGCCCAGATTGGCCGAATTCATTACAAACTGATCGTGTCTGACCAGTCTTGATCAAGGCAGGAGCGAGAACGCATGGCGCGCCGCAAAAAGATCTACGAGGGTAAAGCCAAAATCATGTTCGAGGGCCCTGAACCGGGCACCATCGTTCAGTACTTCAAGGATGACACGACTGCATTCAATTCGAAAAAGCGGGATGTGATCGAGGGTAAGGGGGTCCTGAACAACCGGATTTCCGAACACGTCATGGTGGGTCTCGATTCCGTCGGAATTCCGACGCATTTCATTCGCCGCCTCAACATGAGGGAGCAGCTTGTCCGTGCCGTCGAGATTATTCCCCTCGAAGTCGTGGTTCGCAACTACGCCGCCGGCACCTTGGCGAAACGGTTGGGAATCGAAGAAGGAACCCCCCTGCCCCGACCGATCGTCGAGTTCTGCTACAAGAATGACGATCTCGGCGACCCGCTTGTCGCAGAAGAGCATATCTACGCATTCAACTGGGCAAGTCAGCACGACGTGGAACACATGGTGACGCTTGCATTGCGCGTCAACGACTACATGTCAGGACTCCTTTTCGCCGTGGGAATCCGTCTGGTGGATTTCAAGATCGAGATCGGTCGGCAATATGATGGTGATTTTCACCGCTTGATCGTGGCAGACGAGATCACCCCGGATTCCTGCCGTTTATGGGACATCGAATCGGGGACGAAACTGGACAAGGATGTCTTCCGCCTGGATCTGGGAAATCTGTCCGACGCGTATGCCGAAGTCGCGCGTCGACTCGATCTCTTGCCCGGCAACAATGCCATTATACCGCGACGCACCGGTTGACGAATACTTGCGGAAGTTCAGCCCCGATGAAGGTCCAGGTCTACGTAACCGTCAAAAAGGGAATTCTTGACCCGCAAGGAGAGGCCGTGCGTTCCGCGCTGGAACGCCTCGGGTACAACGGGATCAATGAAGTCCGGGTCGGAAAACTCATCGAGTTGGACCTCGAAACGGACGAAGCCAAGACGGCGAGACCAGCGGTTCATGCGATGTGTACCGAATTGCTGGCCAATTCCGTCATTGAAGATTTCGACATAAAGATTCCCTGATGCGGGCAGCCGTCATCCAGTTTCCCGGTTCAAACTGTGATCGGGATCTCATGGTCGCCTTCCAGTGTGCGCCGGATGTGCGTTCAACCGTGGACCTCGTCTGGCACAAGGACAGTTGTCTGCCGTCGAAGCTCGACGTGATCGGAATTCCTGGCGGGTTCTCTTACGGCGACCACCTGCGGTGTGGAGCAATCGCTGCACACTCACCTATCATGAAGTCAGTCATTGAATTCGCCGGAAAAGGAGGATATATCATTGGTATATGCAACGGATTTCAAGTACTGACCGAAGCAGGGTTGTTACCCGGAACACTCATGAGGAACTCGGGCCTCAGATTTCTGTGCAAGGAAGTGGAGATCTCGGTTGAAACCACGGACTCCGCCTTTACCTGTCTGCTCGACCGGAATGAACACGTCAGGATGCCGATTGCTCATCACGACGGCAACTACCGGGCGGACCGACAAACACTGAACCGCCTTGAAGATGAAGACCGAATCGCATTTCGATACGAGAACAATCCGAACGGTTCGCAGGACTCCATTGCGGGAGTCCTGTCACGGAATCGGCGAATCCTCGGCATCATGCCCCACCCGGAGCGGTGCGCCGATCCGATGACCGGTGGAACAGGGGGCTCGCGACTCTTCGAGGGTCTCGTTTCCAGTCTGGCGAAAGGTTGAGTCGCTTTTGGCGGCCGTAATCGGGGAGACGAACTGACGCAGGCGGAGAGTGAAGACCCGGTCAGGACATCAGTCATCGTGCATGCAATGAACGGTGACAGAAAAACAGTCGGCGGAACAATTCCGCGACCGTCAAGGTGCCAACCCACCTACCGCGCGATACAGGGTGAATGCGGGAAACGTCCGCTTTCATTGTCGTGTGCCGTTTTTAGTCCGACCGATATGTCAAGACTCGAAGCATGAACGTCAGCAATAGCTTTCGCCGTGGCTGGAATTTCACCGGTGCACTGTGGACAATGCGTTTCGGGGTCCTGATTCTGATCCTGATTGCCGTGGGGTTCATCTGGTTGAGTAACCGGTACCTTTCCGACAGGTACATCCAGGCGGCACGGAATGAAATCGAGCACCAGCTTGCAGTCATCGGCGGTCAAATCGTCAGCGAACTCAATCGAATGTCGTTGGTACCACTGCACCTTTCGCGGGACTCGAGTTTGATAGAAGACCTCGTCACCAAGTCTTTTGCGCGTACGTCGGTGAACCTTTTCGATCACCAGGAAACCGTCGGTTCGAAAAACCTCCATTTGCTGAACGACATCGGCCGCCTGGTCGCGACGACCGAACGTGAAAGATTGACGGAAGTGCACAGTGAAAGGGCGTTTTTCGTCAATGCAGTTCGCTCTGACGATACAGTGTTCTCCAGCGAAATTCTTGAGGACCGGATTCAACGGCACTTTTACAGCCGACGCATTGAGCACGACGGGAAAACTGTTGGAGTCGTCGTGGTTGAAATCAACCTCGGATCGTTGTTCGAAACTCTTCCGGACCAGGAAGGGATCATTTTCGCCACAGACTCTTCGAGAACGATACTGTTTTCCACCGAAAGCAGATTCCACGGAAAGACAGAAAAGGAGGTTCTGACAGATACCACACAGGTTTCGAGAATTCGGCTGGCATTTCGCAAGGCGAGCGCGTTGCTTCAGGCTCCGGTCGACGTGCATTTCCGAGGGCAGTCGTTTGCCCGGGTTGCCTCGTCGATCCCCTTTCAGGGATGGAGGCTCGTCAAGTTTTCGGATTTCGCATCAGCCCGTGCCAAGATCAACCAGATCTTGGCCCTTGAAATCACCGTATTTGCGATACTGTTGTCGAGCCTGATCTTCTGGTTGTTGCATCGGCAACAATTTCGTCTCAAGATCGAGTCTCGTGAACTCCGCCTTCTGAATGCCCGTCTCGAACAGGAAATCACCGAACGCAAACGCACGGAGAAGGATCTGGAGCAGACTCGCCGGGACCTCGCGAAATCAGAGAAACTTGCGGCACTAGGCGAACTTTCTGCCGTTGTCGGTCACGAATTGAACCAACCTCTGTCAGCGATGCGCACGTACCTGGCAAGTTCCCGTACCCTGCTCGATCGGGACAACCCCAAGGACGCACTCGAAAAGATCGGTGAACTTGACGATCTCGTCATCCGAATGGCGAATATAATCGATCAGTTGAAGGCACATGCTCGCGAGAATACGGACAGATTGACCGAAATGGACCTTCGCGGTGCAATCGACTCCTCATTGGCAATGATGACCGCAGAACTTGAGCAAACAGGAGTCAAGGTCACGACGGAGGTGCCGAAAGATCCTGTCATGGTAACCGGTGACCTGGTCTTGCTTGACCAGGTCATCGTCAACCTGATCAGGAATTCTCTTGATGCCATGGCCGATCTTGACGACAAACAACTTGAACTCAAGCTGAATGTCGACGATTCATTCGCAACGTTGACGGTGAAGGACAATGGTATCGGCCTCGAAGATCTGAACAAACCTTTCCTGCCGTTTTTCACCGCGAAATCCCAGGGCCTGGGCCTTGGATTGGCCATTTCCTCGGGGATCGCGAAAGACCTGGGTGGTCACCTGACGGCGGAGAACGAAACCCCTCAAGGCGCGGTTTTTCACTTCCGGTTGCCTGTAAACGATTCCAACCAATCAATTTCCCCGGAGTAGGCTATGTCGGAACAGATGGAGGTAACGATCGTCGACGACAAATTCGACGTCAGGGAATCACTCCGGCAGTGGCTTGAACTGTCGGGCTATATTCCAAGGACCTACGAGAGCGCTGAACAGGCTTTGCAGGACATTGACTCCGACTACCCCGGCATCGTGATTTCCGACGTCATGTTACCTGGAATCGACGGCCTCGGTTTTCTCAGGCGCATTCAGATGATCGACCCCCAGTTGCCGGTGATCATGATAACCGGGTACGGCAAGGTCAAACTCGCAGTCGAGGCAATGCAGTTGGGCGCCTACGACTTCCTCGAAAAACCCTTCGACCCTGACCGAATGGCGGACCTTGCAAAGAGAGCATCCCAAGCGCGAAGCCTGACGCTTGAGAACCGGGCGCTCAGGCGGGAACTTTCCGGAATCGCGAACCTGCAGAACAGGTTGGTCGGCGAAAGTTCGGCAATGCGTCAGCTTCGGGAGGAAATCCTGGACGCCAGCCAGGCTGACGGCCACGTCCTGATCACGGGCGAAATTGGCACCGGAAAAAGCACGATTGCACGTGCGCTGCACGCATGCGGACCACGTCAGGGCAAGCGGTTCATCGTCGTCAACTGCGACGCATTTGCCGAAGACGAACTTGGAAGACAGCTCTTTGGTCCCATGGATGAGGGGTTGCCGTTGATCGATCAGTCCCTCGGCGGGAATTTGTGCATGGAGGACTTCTTTGCCTTGTCGCCACCCTTGCAGGCTCGCCTGTTGCAACGGATCGAAGAAACGAAGTTCCGCGATCGCGCACCGTTCAGAATTATTGCCGTTTCCAACCAGCAATCCGAACAGGATTCCGCGAACTGGCCGATTCGTCAGGATCTGATAGATCGTGTTGCCAGAGTCAGGATCAATGTTCCGCCACTACGCGAAAGGTCCGAGGACATTCTTCCCCTGTTCAACCGATTTACGTGCATGTTTTCGGAAGATTATGGCTGTTTGCCGCCTACGGTTACGCCTGAAGACGCTGTATTGCTACTCAACTCCGACTTTCCCGGAAACGTCCGCCAACTGATTCAGGTAGCCGAGCGGGCAGTCTTGAGTAACCGTCGCGGGAACTTTTCGCTCGCGGAACTCCTGTCGCCCGGCGAGCCTTCGATCCCACACACGCATTCGAAGGGAGTCGGGTCACTCAGGCAACAACTCGACGCGTTCGAACATATGTTGATTGAGATTTCCATGAGGCAAAATAACGGGTCGGTCGCGGAGGTCGCGAAAGACTTGTCGATTCCCAGACGGACATTGAATGACAAGCTGGCAAAATACAGGTTGAAACGATCCGATTACCAGGACAGGAGCGAGTCATGAGTTCGCCAATTCCGGCCGTGCCGGGGGCTGCGTTCGCGTAACGAATTCTGAAAGCGAATTCTCCAGGTCCCCAAAACCGGTAAAACGATATTCGTAAACCAGGTCCAGGCGCACTGCACAGTCTCTCGCCTTTGCCTGCAGGTCCGCATCTTCCTTCTGCGACTGGTAGACCAGCTTTCTGTAATTTCCGAAATACTGGTCCCTCAGTTCCGGATGGCGGTCAAGGCCCAGTGGTTTCCAGACAAACGCATCGAATTGCCGCACCAGAAAGTCAGTCAGGTAAAAGGTCGACATCTCGTCTTCGGCACGTTCCAGAAACGCGTCGTTTCCTTCAAAGAAACTGTAGCAGTGCGGTCCGGCGATCATCCTGACGCCGAGTTCCTGGCATCGTTTTTCCAATCGACCACCTGTACCGCAGTCTGCATACGCCACGAAAATATCATCGTAGGACTCTCCACCTTCCAGAACGGCAGACGCAACCGCGTCAGTGATGAGTTCCGGACGGAGATGAAGTTTGGCGGGAAGGCACCTGAGCTCGATATGTGCCCATCCGTTTCGTTCGATCAACTCAAGGATTTCGCGCGCAAGCGCCCCACAGGCAATGACCAGGATCTGTCCAGCCTGGCCAGGCAATGAAATGGCCTCCGACCGAACAAGCGTAACGTCATCCGGTTCCATCACTCTTCACGGCAGCCATCAATTGATTGTGCTTTCTGGCCATGAATTCTTTCGCGGTCTCGACTGCGACGGCGGCGTCCCTGCAATAAGCATCTGCACCAATCGCTTTGCCGAACTCCTCGTTCAGCGGCGCACCTCCGACCAGCACGACGTAATCGTCTCTCATGCCTTTTTCGACCATCGTATCGATGACCACCTTCATGTACGGCATGGTCGTCGTCAGCAGGGCCGACATTCCCAAGATGTCGACTTCGCCGGCTTCCAGCGCCTCAATGTAGTTTTCCACCGGGTTATTGATTCCAAGGTCCTGAACTTCAAACCCCGCGCCCTCCATCATCATGGTCACGAGATTTTTCCCGATATCGTGGATGTCGCCCTTGACGGTTCCAATGACCATCCTTCCGACGCGCGGGGCGCCGGTCTCCGCCAAAAGTGGCTTGAGGATAGCCATTCCCGCTTTCATCGCATTGGCCGCCAACAGGACTTCAGGGACGAACAGTACCCCGTCACGAAAATCTATCCCGACGATTCTCATGCCTTCGACGAGTGCCTCGGTCAGGACTTTGTAAGGCGCCCATCCTCGGTCCAGAAGAATTCTGACTCCTTCCTCGATTTCTTCATTGAGACCGTCATACAGGTCATCGTGCATCTGTGGAACGAGTTCATCATCCGGTAGCTCCGACAGGATGATGTCGTCTTCTTCGTCGTATTCCGACATTGCTGCCCTCAACTGCCCTACGGTGATGCAGGCGTCACCTTGTGCACGAAATCTTCATCATATGGAAGTCGGCCATGTTCTGAATGCGACCGGGTTCTGCTTCAAATCGACAATTCGTCGGTCAATTGACTTCACTTTGGCCGGAGTGCCGTTTTCGTTTTCGTCTCCTGGTCAAGCGTTCCGACTTGACTTGGTCCAAACTGCCGTGGGCCTCTGGCAGCCGGCCAGCAAAATCACCGAGTTGGCTGGTTATCATTTCGAGCCCGGGACGTTCACTCCGGCCGGTCCGTTCAAGAGCGACACGCATCGCGTCGAGGTGCGTAGCAGTGGTCCCGCAGCAGCCGCCAATGATGGACGCACCGCAGTCTCGTGCCAGCACAGCATAAATTGCCATTGTTTCGACAGATGCATCGTAACGGATCTTTCCGTGACGGAATCTCGGAATTCCGGCATTGGCTTTGGCGATGATCGGGCATGTTATTCCCGCATCGACGAATCCGAGGACGGTTCGCAAGAGATCCGGAGCTCCCAAACCGCAATTGGCCCCCACAGCCAACGGCAACGGCTCACTTCCTTGGACCGCGGTGACGAGATCGGCCTCAGTAACTCCCATCATCGTGCGTCCGGCCGTATCAAAACTCATCGTTGCGCACCACGGTACGCCTGTTGTGCTGATCGCATCCCTGGCCGCCGCCAATTCCTCGAGGGCCGACATCGTTTCGACCCAGATCACGTCAACTCCCCCCGCGACAAGGCCGTCCGCCTGCTCGGCAAGGATTTCCACTGCTGAAGAGAATGGCAGCTGGCCAAGAGGCTCAATGAGTTCTCCGGTCGGACCCATCGAACCGGCAACGACCACATTCCTGCCGGCACAGTCGGCGACTTCGCGGGCAATCTCAGCCGAGATCCTCGAGAGCTCCCTCGCTCTTGTTTGAGCTCCATGCAGACGGAGCCTCGCGGCATTCGAGCCAAAGCTGTTTGTCAGGAACAGGTCGACACCGACATTGACCGCCCCCTGATAAAGGGCGCGAATTCGATCGGGATGAATCTCGTTCCAAATCTCGGGCGCATCGCCGGACACGAGTCCCATATTGAACAGGTTGGTTCCGGTCGCTCCGTCCGCGAGCAACCAACCCCGGTCCTGGAGGACATGGGCAATCGGATCCGAAAGTCGAGCCATGTCGCGTCGGCCCACGTCAAATCGACCAGAATACCGGGCCATCGCGGAAGGGCCCGCCCGTACCACCCGAGCTGGTCAAGCTCCGCAACCTGATTCCCGGATCATCCATTGCGGCCTCCGTTTGTTTGGTCCTGAACTGAATTCAAGAAGCTCGTTTCAGGCGACTTGTTCACGGCCGAACGACTGAATTCTTGCGATCATCGAGCGTAACCCGTTCGAGCGCTGCGATGTCAGGTGCTGGTCAAGTTCAAGGCGCGTAAACGCACCAAGTGCATCGAGGCGGGCAACTTCATTCAGCTTGCAACCGCAATAGTAGGATTTCAGTATGGCGATCAGCCCGCGAACGATCATCGCATCAGAATCACCGTCAAAAAAGAACCGGGCCGAATCGCCGATACCTTCGATTCGAGGCACAATCCAGACTTGGGAAGCGCACCCGTCTACCTTGGTTTCCGCGATGCGAAACGAGTCGTCGAGCAGGGGCATCGCGCGTCCGAGCTCGATAATGTAACCGTAGCGGTCTTGCCAGTCATCGAGATAAGCGAATGTCTCGACGATGTCATCGAAGGATTCCTGCATGGACGGCGACTCCCCAACCAGAGCCGGTCTTTATTTGGTCCGTTCGGGAAATGCACCGGATTTCGTCACCGAGTGCCTATCCGATCAAGCCTTGCCGTGTTGTACACAATTCGACCGGTCCTGTGAACTGACCTCATCGAGTCCGCACTGCCTGATCGCACGGAAATTTCCGCCGGTTCACTGATCGCGAAATACCCGTTCCGGCGTTCGAGATCGTATCGATCAGGAGCGGCGCAATTGCAGTCGATGCGGGGAATCCGTATGGCAGTTCTTACCGAGACCATGGCGTTCCTGCCGCGCAATCCGCACCGCTCGCTCCCGTGCAGGTTCGAGCGAACGACAACCCAGGTCATTGCGAACGAATCGACCTGCATTCAGGAGCAGCAGAATGTTTTTCCGGAGGAATCACATAGTCGACAACTGCGGAAATTCGACTTCGAATCCGCGCGACTTCACCGAACTGCGGACTTTTTGGAGTTTCCTTGAAACCACCGATGACGAATGAGGCGAAATACGGTATTCTCGGTCCGATGCCGGGTTTATCGGTTCTCGGGCGCCGTTATTCAGTTGACTCACTTTTCAAGGAATCGCCATGCAAGACAGAAATCCGGATGGATGGAATCGAAATCGTGGTCTTGGGTCAATCCTGAGAATACTGGGCGCCCTTTCCATAGCCTTCACCTTTGCTGCCTGTAGTGGAGGCGGCGGTTCTTCATGGTACAATCCCATGGACTGGTTCGGTTCCGACGAAGAGCAGCCGGTTTCAGAAGACCGGCAGGCGGTCGGGGAAACAGCAGGGGATGATGGTCTCGCCGGTGGCCAGGATTCGGGAAGGCTTGCAGACCTGGTCGTCACGGCAAGCCTGGAACCGACGACTTCGGGATCAATCCTCTTGGTGAACACAAAATCCGGAATTCCGGGCTTTCATTCCGTCCGTCTGCAAAGAGTAACAGATGCGAATCGGCGAATCGGCGACCGGGAGACGCTTGTTTACGAAGTCCTGGGGCTCATGCCAGGTCCAGGCGCGCAAGCTTTCCAATCCGCGGGCAATGCGCCGGTTGTTCTTTCGATTGCAACGTTCATCCCCAACAGCACACTCAACAGGAACGACCGGATACGGGTGATCGGAAAGCAGAATTCAATTGAACTCACGATCTGACCGGAGTGGGTGAGGGCTAACGTTCAGGTCAGCCGGACGGAATATTCCCGATCCCGGCCGCAATTTTTCGTAAGCCGTCCTGTTCCCGTTTGAGGGCAATCTCTCCATTAGCCAGCCGCCGGGCGTCACGACCGAATGTTTCGTTCCTCCAGCCAGTGAATACGCGGCCACACATCTCACCCGCAGCGATTTTTTCCAGCTCCGCGGTCGTTGCAATCAGTGACGGCGCCACCCCGGCCTTCACGGCATTGGCCTTCAAGAGGGCCCGCAACAGATCAAGGAACCCGTGATGCGCGACCGCCTGTTTCTTCGCCGGCGTCCTGACAGGCAAGTCCCCTGCCGGCAACTCCTGGGCTCTACGAACGGCCTTGATCAATCCCTGGGCAAAGTTCCCCTTCTTCAAGTGGCCCGGTATTTGCCGGCACTTTTGCAGCGCGGAAAGATCTGCGGGCCGGACTGATGAAAGCTCTGCCATGGCCTTGTCGCTCAAGACCCGGTTCCTCGGAACATTCCGTCGCTGGGCGATTTCCTCGCGGAATTGCGCGATTTGACGAATTGCTGCCAAGTACCTTGCCGAAACGTTTTTTGTTTTCAGCCTCTTCCAGGCGTTTTCCGGATCAATGGCGTAGAGTTCGGGCTTGAGTAATTCCGCGAATTCCTCGTCCAGCCACCAAACACGGTCAAGTCTGGACAGTTCGGCAACGAGGTGCTCGTAGATCACGCGGAGATGGATCACGTCACCGAGTGCGTAATCCAGTTGCCGCTTCGTGAGAGGCCGCCTGTTCCATGCGGAAAATTGCCGAGACTTGTCGAGAGGCCGCTTGACGATCGAGCGGACCAAGGCCTCGTAACTGACCTGCTCGGCGTAGCCGCAAGCCATTGCCGCGATTTGCGTGTCAAAGAACGGCTGCGGGAATACGTTTCGATCGAGGTAAAAAACCTCCAGGTCCTGGCGTGCGGAATGAAAGACCTTCGTCACGCCTGGATTTGCGAATAACTCGTATATCGGATCCAGCGACAGGTGTTCAGCCAAGGTGTCGACGGCCGAAACCAGTTCTGTCCCCTGACCTGGCGCCGCGATCTGGACAAGGCAAAGTTGGGGGAAGTAGGTCACGTCGCGCATGAATTCCGTATCGACCGCAACATATGGAAAGTGCGAACAGGACCTGCAGAATTTTGCGAGCTGGTCAGTTGTCCGAATGAGCGTCACGTTTTTTCCCTTTAATCAAGGCAGGTATCAAAACAGTCATGACCCAATGCCAGGATTTCATGTCACTATGCGAAATTCGATACGTCAACATCGTGCCACTGCGTATGGGGTCATGTTCTTCGAGGCTGGCAAGAAGCATCAATTGCGCCACACGCTCATCTGGACGATTTCGCAGGCATCGTCGAGCCGGCCAGGATCGTCGATTCCAAGGTTTTCCAAAGAGCGCGGACGAACTCGGCCTCTTGTACACCGGTCTGCCCGAGTGTCACCACCGATCCGAAGTCCCGCTGTTGCAGGCATTGACCGATTGCCTACCCGGCCGCCGCTCGAGACGGTCTACGGCCGTCCTCTGGAAGAGGGAATCTTCGATGAGGGGCAAAGGGTTCATCGCGTTCGTCCCAAGCAATCCTGCAACTCCCACCCGCTGTTCGTTAGCCGATTTTGCTGATTTCTGCTGCGGGGGTGTTCCGGTATGGTCATTTCCAGCCACCCCGCTTCGATGGCAGGACGCAAATGGAGAAGGCGAAAGTTCTTTTCTGCCTTGAGTCCGAGCGCCTCTTGCAGGGACTGGCGATCCATCGCTCCGCCGATGGCTCGAATCATCTTCGATACTTCGGGTGTGACTTCGGGTGTGGTTTGTGGAGTACCTCGCGGGGAACTACCGGGCACATGTCCGGCGACATAAGGGGTTGCCCGGTGCGAAGCATGTTTGACCTTCCGCGCGAACGTCGTCGTTACCCAATTCTCGGAAACATCGATCTGCAGCTCCACAACATCGTAATCGCGGCACAACCGACGAATACGGCGTATCCCGCTACCAATCTGCTCAACCAACCCCATGTGGTACAAAACCCCAAACTACAGAAAATTCCGAGGAACAATCTTCGTGCCCAAGTCTTCTTCACGCATCCCTGCCGGAAGACCACCTGGCGTCACGATCTCTAGCCGGTCGCGGAAAATGTGGACTTGTACATTCGCGGATGACCGATAGCCTCGATGAGCAATAACATTGACCCGCGCCTCCTGCAGCGCATCTTCGGGCAACTCAAGCCGTTCGTCCCTTCCCGGTGCGTGGGGGATCAACTCAGTGTTCAGCTTGCCCGCATGTAAGCCATACAATCCTCGAAGATAGAATAGAGGTCGCCGGTCAACTCCTTCCGATCAAGGATGTGTGTCTCGCAGACACCCCTAAGGACTGCACAGATCACACCGGCCCGCAAGGTATGGCGCTTGATGTCGCCGGCGAACAGCCATGCACCTGCGTGTGTCATTTTTCCGCACTTGACCAAGTGCAGGTTCTCCAGTGTCGCGACAGGCTCAAGGTCATCTGGAAGCCTCGATCGGCGGGCGAACCGCTGCCAATTCCCATCGTTCAATCCCTGTTCCAAATCAAAGCTTCGGCAGCGTGTTTCATCGAAACTGATGAGCCCTTCCTTGAAGAAAAACTCGCGGATTTCCTCGCGAGACATCTGCTGCTGCTCCCGCCCTCGCGGATGAATAACCTACCCCCGAACGAAAAAGGCTTGCTTAACTGGGCAGGCACCCGCACACAGAGAACCTGGTCGGCAGGTTTGATGCCCGCCGAGACGAGATCACGAGTATCCCATACGAAGTCACCGCGTGAAATGTCGCCAGCGTGCCGGCCACCACCCATTGCCAAAACTCTTTGCGGTCACTCGCTGACGGCCTCCTTCGCTTCCGCGCCTCACCAATTGCTCAGGCAGGCCGGCATATGGGAAAAAGAGGAATTGTAACACCATTGGCGATCATGCCGACAAGGGCGATAAACCTCCGGATGGCATCCGTGTGATTGTCAGCATCGCGTTTGGCCATGTCCTCGGCCAGCCGGGACTTGTCGGTGCGATATTCGGCCTGCTTGGATTTCACGCGTTCCTGCAATGCCGCAATCCGGACCGCCAGTTTGTTATCGTGCCCGCCAGACTTGGCGATAGCACGCGGAACCGGCCCCAATCCCGACAACCGAAAGATTTGGTTGCAAATTGGTGACACAGCAACTTCATGGCTGCTGCTGCATCCCGTAAGTCTTTGTTTTGATTGGCTCCGGCGGTAGGGATCGAACCTACGACCAATTGATTAACAGTCAACTGCTCTACCGCTGAGCTACGCCGGAACAAAACCGCCAGTACGAAAAGCGCGCGCCATATAACAGGCTGCAGGAGTTCAGTCCACAGGAATTGTCGGCTAACTGGGCAGACAGACAATGATAAGGCGGGTCTCGTTAAAGCCGGGTCGTTGGCGATTTCCCAGGGTCATGTACGGGAACAACGAACTGGTTCTCCGCCGGGCTGCAGAAAAAATTCGTGAATGCTGCGCGGAATTTGCGCCCGGTGAACCGGATTGAGTGGCACCGGGACCGCCTCGCCCCGGCAGCGGGCGTCCGTTTCAGGTACACGTGTAGGGACCGAATGGGTTTTCCCGAAAATTCGGTTCGACCAATCCACGATCGGAAAGGTCAATCAGGTGGGCCAGTACGTTGCGTTCCGCGGCAGGAACGAGCCTGCGGTCAATGTTCGTATAGATCTGTCGTACAAACTCATTGGGAGTGAATTGTCTCTCCGACAAGCTGTCGAGAATCTGGTTTTCTCTCGCGAGGCGGTGCCCGATCTGCCAGTCGATCATGGCCCGCGGATCTTCCACCGGACCGCCGTGACCGGGAAAGTAGGTTCTGTCACCATGCCGCTTCGCCATCCGCTCGAGCGAATTCATGAACGCCCGCATGTCCCCGTCCGGCGGTGAAACCATCGTCGTTGCCCGTGACATGATGTGGTCTCCCGTGAACACATTCCCGGTATTTCGCCACGCAAGGCAAAGATTGTCGAAAAGATGGCCCGGCGTATGAAGCGCTTCAAGTTCCCATTCATCGCCCTTGACGACTGATCCATCACCGCGATCAGCATCGACACGATGGCCATGATCAATTCCTTCACCGACCTTCATATTCCGGGGAATCACATCAAGACGACGATCATGCCCTTTCGTCGGCGTAGGCTCCGTGAATCCGTAGACAGGAACATCAAGCCTGCGTGATAGACGCCTGGCAAGCGGAGAATGATCCACATGCGCATGCGTCACGATTATGTGGGTAACGCATGCATTTGTCGTCGCGTTGAGCAAAGCCTCGAGGGGAGCGCCGTCATCCGGGTCGGGATCGCAACCCTGTCCACGCCGAGAAGATACGCCTGCGTACCGGTAAACGTCATTGGTCCCGGATTTGGTGCCGTGACAACCCTGAGGCCGGGTGCGAGTTTCAGGGCGACGCCGACCTGAACCTCGTGGTCTGTCACGAACGGATTTTGCAATTCGTTCGCCGCTCGATCACAGTTCGTTCTTGCTTCAGTTCGTCCCAAGCGTATGGTCGCGGCACGCAAACCCTTTGAGGCGCACTGGGTTTACCATCTTTCCAAGCCATTCGCCGGTCACCACACCGGCTCCGCCCCGTCGGAATTCGGGATCCGCAGTCCCGCGTTTCGGCTCGATCGAACGATAGATACGCAATTGGTTCCGCAACTGATTCGCCGGGCAGGCTTGCACGCCGGGTCCGCAATCCATATCCCGTTCCTGCCATGCTCAGCCTCAGAATCAGGGCGATAACGCCGCGGAGCCTGTTCGGGCGATCCATCATGATTCTGATGACCCCCATCGTCTTTGTCCAGATCGTGGTCGGCGCGTATTTTGTCGATCGACTCTTTCACGACGTGACGATTCAGATGACGACCTCGTTGGCTGCCAATGTCGGTTACATTGTTTCACAGATCGAACGGCCCGTTCACGACGGTGACGCAATCGGGCGTCTGGAGGAATTTACCGAGCGATTCGAGATTTCCGTGAACCGGTTGCCAAACAACAGTGCCTGTCCTGAGACTGACCGCAGGGGCGCGACCGATCTGACCGGGATTCACGTAACAAACGTCTTGAGACAGGAGTTATCCGACCTTCGGTCTGTCGATCTTCTGACCAACAGCAAGCAGGTTGTCTTGTGCGTGAACACTTTGGCCGGACCCCACGAAATCGTCTTCTTGAGGCAACTGGTGTCAGCACGAAATCCGCACCAGTTGCTCGTCGCGATGGTTCTGGCCGCGGTATTGTCGACAACGATTGCAATCGTCTTTTTGCGAAACCAGATCTTGCCGATTTCGGGGCTTGCCAGTGCAGCTGAGGCATTCGGGATGGGTCAGAGCGTCAAATTCGTACCGAGAGGAGCGCTCGAAGTTCGAAGTGCCGGAAATGCATTTCTGACCATGCGGGATCGCATAGCCAGCCACGTCAAACAGAGAACCCTGATCCTGTCAAAGGTCAGTCATGACCTGCGAACGCCCCTGACGCGCATGAGGCTTTCATTGTCGTTCCTGCCTGATGGCGAAGAAATCAGGCAGATCTACCGCGATGTCGACGAAATGGAGCACATTATCGACGAGTTTCTGGCGTTTTCGAGCGATATTGCCGACGAGAAGGTCACGAAAGTCTCCGCGACAGAGTTGGCCAAAAACATTGTCCGGAACCGCCAACGTTCCGGAGACAGGATTGAACTTAAACTCCCCGCCGACCGAAACGACAGGGGATTTTTTCTCGGCCGCAGGACAGCGCTGACGAGAGCAATCGACAATCTTCTGTCAAATGCGTGTCGCTTTGGCGATGTGACTCGCCTCACGGTTGACCTGGCTGAAAACCGGATCCGGTTCACCGTTGAAGATGACGGACCGGGTATTCAGGCAGAGCAAAGGCGCTCGGTCTTTGTTGCCTTCTTGCGGCTGGAAACGGCCGAAGGCGAGGCCTCGGGTACAAACGTCGGCCTGGGGCTCACGATTGCAAAAGATATAATCGAAGCTCACGGCGGAACCGTACGGCTTGACCATAGCGGAGACCTCGGTGGATTGAAGGCTGAATTGGTGTTGCCGCGTACGTCAGGCAACCCCATATTCCTCGAGTCAGGGCAGCGTATTCCGGGCGAGAGGAACGACGGCAGATTCATGGTAGGCCCGGAGGGACTCGAACCCCCAACCTAAGCGTTATGAGCGCTCCGCTCTGACCAATTGAGCTACAGGCCCACCGTGGCACATGACTAAGCCACGCAACTGCCGGGGTCAATCTCCGCAGGCTCGGCTCCTTCGGTCATGCTCGCATCAACCGGGCGTGCTTCCCCGATGGCACCATCCATTTGCATGTCTCTCCCTACAAAACGAGGAAAGCGGTAAACATCGCTGATTTTTCCAAACGTGCCCTGTCAAAGCCGTCAATTCTCAAGCGCAGTCTTTTTCGATAAAAGACGGAAACTCCACCACCAGTCTTCGCCTGGAGAGTCATCATGCCGCTGACCTACAAGGATGCAGGAGTCGATATCGCGGCGGGGAACGCCCTGATCGACCGCATTCGACCCTTCGCCGCAGAAACGTGCCGGCCGGGAACGGTTTCGGAGATTGGCGGGTTCGCGGGACTCTTTGATCTCAGGATGGCGGGTTTTTCCGACCCGATCCTGGTTTCAACGACCGACGGCGTTGGTACCAAACTCCGGGTCGCCATCGAATCCAACGATGTCTCCGGTATCGGTATCGATCTGGTCGCAATGTGCGTCAACGACCTGATTTGCCACGGTGCGGTCCCGCTTTTCTTCCTCGATTACCTGTCCATGGGCAAGATTGAGCCGGATCTCGCTGCCGACATTGTCAAGGCGATCGCGAAGGCTTGCCGGGATGCCGGCTGTGCACTCATCGGAGGGGAAACTGCCGAAATGCCCGGCCTGTATCGAGATGGCGATTTCGACCTGGCCGGTTTCGCGCTCGGCGCTGCCGAAAGACACCAACTCCTGCCGCGCGATGTTCATGACGACGACGTGCTTCTCGGATTGCCTTCGAGCGGCCTTCACTCGAACGGCTTTTCCCTTGTCCGGAAAGTGGTCGCAGACTCCGGATTGTCCTGGTTCGACGACTCCCCGTTTCAAGACAGCAATTCACGCGGCGGGAAAATCCGGTTGTACGAAGCGGTCCTTGAGCCGACCCGGATTTATGTCGACGCCGTAGGCGCAGCGGTCTCGACAGGCAATCTCAAGGCACTCGCGCACATCACCGGGGGTGGAATGACGGAAAACGTCATGCGTATCCTGCCGGCAGGACTGGGCGTAAAAATAGACCTGGATTCATGGAGTTGCCCGGAAATTTTCAAGTGGATTGAACAGAGATCTGAACTTGGTGCCTCCGAAATGCTCCGTGTTTTCAATTGTGGAATCGGAATGGTGGCCATTACTTCCGCAGATACACATCTGGATGTTCTCGACGCGGTGAAAGACGCGGGAACTGCCGCGATACACATGGGGAGGGTCTGCCCAGGCGATCGAGCCGAGTACGCCGGGTCCCTGTTTTGACGTGCAAGGTTGCGATCATGGTCTCGGGAACAGGGACCAATATGGAAGCCCTGATCGATGCAATGAACGATCCGGATTTCGGCGCAGAGCCCGTTCTGGTCCTGTCAAACAGGCCCGACGCGGTTGCATTGAGCAAGGCACGTCGAAAAAACGTTCCCACGTCCGTCGTTGATCACCGCAACTACCGACACGACAGGCGCTCGTTCGACAGGAATATAAACGAGGCTCTTGCCGAGGCGAACGCCGATGTCGTTTGTCTTGCCGGATTCATGCGTATTCTGGGAGAGGAATTCGTCAGGAACTGGGAAAACCGCGTCCTGAACATCCATCCCTCGCTGCTTCCCGACTACAAGGGTCTGGATACCCATCGCCGCGCGATCATTGACGGCAGGGAACAAGCAGGGTGCACGGTCCATCTGGTAACGGTTGATCTGGATGCCGGTCCAATTGTCGGTCAAACCGCAGTCCCGATCCTGTCGGGAGATACCCCTGACAGCCTGGCAGCGAGAGTTGCAAAGGCTGAACACCGTCTTTATCCGACCGTCCTCAAGGAATTCATTCGGGCCTTGCAACGAAATCCATGATGTCGAAAACACCTGTATCGTCAATTCGCAATCTCGGACCTGTTTCAGCCAGGCAGTTCGCCAAAGCAGGCATTGCGTCGGCCGAAGAGGTCAGATCGCTCGGTGCTGATCGGGCGTATCAACGTCTTCTTGCGGCAGGTGTCAGGCCACATTTCATTGGATACTATGCGCTGGTCCTCGGACTGCAGGGTCGGCACTGGACGGATTGTTTGCCCGAAGAAAAGGTTGTGCTGAGGAAACGTTTCGAGGCCATAACGAATTTTCGGGACTCGCCGGAATCGGAATCGAGCACTCTTGCAAGGGCTCGGCTCGGAACCGCTCTCGATGAACTCGGCGCCGTTGAATGACGGCAAAGTGAATCCTGGACCCGTTTCGGCAACGGCGCGTGCAACGGAATCTGGCGTTTCGAGAGAACCGCGTTCCTCCTGTCGTCAACAGGTATTCCGACAAGGGTTCGTCACGAATTAACCGCTACATTATCGGGATTCGGAAGGAACGTGTAGTTCCAGTCGCCATGGAAGTCGGCGCGACGGATATCCAGGGCCTCGATCTCCGATTTGCTGACCTTGATGCCGGTCGGGTACTCGTTCGTGTCCCGGTCACAGTAGACCTTCAGCCCCTTGCCGGTCCTGGTGGAGCCGATCAGGCTGATGACGGTTGTGAGGCTGTACAGGGGTTTGCCGCGCCAGTTCTGGCTGATGAAGGAGAAGAGCCGATGTTCGATCTTGTTCCACTTGCTGGTCCCGGGCGGCAGGTGGCACACGCTGATCTCGATGCCGAGTTCGCGTGCGAGCTTCTGCAACTCCACCTTCCACAACCGGACGCGGCTCCCGTTGGAGCCGCCGCAGTCAGCGGTGATGAGCAGCCTGCGGGCCTCGGGGTAGCGCTCCTTCCCCAGGTGGTGCCACCAGCGCCGGATGCTCTCGACCGCGAACGCGGCCGTGTCGGAACTGACCCCGACATTGACCCAGCCCACGTTGTTGATCACGTCATAGACCCCGTAGGGGATCGCCTTGCCGAGTTCCTTGTCGGCGAAGTCATGGACGCGGACCTCCTCGGGAGACCCTTTCGGACGCCACTCACGGCCCGAATTCTTGAAATCCCCCACCAGTTCCTTCTTCTTGGTGTCCACGGAGATCACCGGCTGTCCGGCCTCCGCAAACGCCGCGACCTGATCGTTGATGTGATGGAACTGCGCATCCCGGTCCGGATGGTCCGTGCCCTCCCGGGCTTTCACGTTCCCCTGGAGCGTGTAGCCCTGCCGCTTCAGCAACCGGCCCACCAGGGTGTGGGACACGGAGAAGCCCTGATCGGAAAGCGCATCGGCAAGGTGACGCAGGCTCTTCGACACCCACCGCAGCGGACGCTCGGGATCTCCGCACACCGCCGGCTCCACAAGCGCATCAAGCGCCTCCTCAAGGCCGTCCTGGATCTCCACCGCAGGCTTGCGGCCCCCGCCGGGACGCCGAACACGGCCCGAGGGCTCCGGTTCCTCCCCGAGTTCAGCAAGACCGCGGTAAATGGTCGAGCGCGCAACCCCCGTCGCTGTCGAGACCAGGGTCACGCCGCCATGGCCAAGGGGCAGGGTCTCGGACGCAACAAACAATCGGAGGCTCTTCTCATCCAGATGCGGCGACAGGGCCTCGAACCGGCGCCGGATGTTCTCGATCGTATCCATGCCGCAAGTGAATCACATTTCGATTCCGGGGGGAATCCCTCAACGCCAAAACGATTCGCCTGTTTCGCAACGAGCCCCAAGTTCGTAACAGGAACAGTTTTTGCCAATGTCGGCGACTGACCTGATGGCCTTTCCCGTGTGATTCCCGGATGCAATCCGGCTTCGTCCCGTCGAGCAGTGTCAGACCGCAGCGTGCTGCCCGACGAGCCTGGCGAGTCGCGCTCGCGTGCAACTCGTGGAACCGGTCAGACAAATTTGCCCGGGATAGGTTCAATCGCGCCCGTAAAACGTACGCACCGCGTGTTCGGCGACCTCCTGCAGGAAACGCGCCGTCGAACCGTCGATTCGGCCGAAGTAATCGTATTGAACGCCCACCGGAGACCGTCCGTAAAGGGACGCGAATACCGTCGCCGCAGCCAGGTACGTGCCTGCCAGACTAGGATGCGTGCCGTCGTAGGGCATGTGCAACTGCAGGTTCGGGCGACGACGGTAGGCTTCTTCGAACGCAAGACCTACGGGGATCACCAGGGCGCCGACCTCGTTTCCCACCGACACGTAGAGATTCTCGATCTCCCGGATCATGTCATCCCGGTACATCTCGTGGGGCGGGACATAGGCATGGGTCATGTAGAGCGCAGCCTCACCGCCCGCCGCAGCGATCTCCATCGAAAACCGGGTGACCGCCTCCGTGAACCTGGCCCGATTCCCGTCAAGGAGAGCAGCCTTGCTGTGGCCCTGTAACACCACCACCTGGAAAGGCCGCTCCATCCGGATCTTTGCCGGCTCCAGGTAATTCGAGATGTCGTGATCACGAAGAGCACCACCGTTGATCGTCACCGACTTGAATTTCAGGTCGTCGGATGCATGGATCCCTGCCGCCGCCGCCATACGCATGACGTGTTCGTGCAGGCTGTTGTTGTAATAGAGGTAGCTGTTGCCGACGAAGAGAACGCGCGTCGGGTCTGCGGTCTCGGTTCTTGCAACCTCCGGGACCAGGTTCGCTACGGCAACGGAACCTGAGACCCACAGAAGAAAAGTGAAGACCACCACGCCCAGCATGTCTCGCCGCGATTTCATTCAAAACAAACCCCGGCATCAGAAACCGGCAGGCCAGGAGTTCCTGGACACCGCGGGCGCTGGTGGTAGCAAGCCGGAAAACGCATATCCGATAGCGACGTGTGGACAGTTTGTACAATTCCAAATAGGCCGAACTCGAACTCGGTCATGTATCGGTCCTGTCGTGTCAACGTCACCCGGTCCTCTTTATCAATTCTGATCTTGGTCGGTTCATCTCTTGTTTCCTGTGTTGGGCTCGTTCGCGGTTGCGGGTCGGGACGGTGCCTCCGGGCGTTCCAGGAGAGCGGATCGATCCAATTGCGGTGGGGCGAATGCTGGCGATGAGGACGTTCGGAATCAATGCCACTATGGTGAGAGGCCGGTTATTGATCGCAGAAACCTGAACATGCGCCGCCTGCCCCGAGAGTCTCGCGTGCCTGATCCAGTATTCATGTGCGCGCAGAAAATCGCTCAATAGTCCCGGATTCCCTGCTGCACATAGACAGTCTGAATGGCATGAAATGACCTTGCCATGCACATCTACCTTACAATTTCGAGTTCAGAAAAGAAGAAACGAATTTCTTCGGCCGCTGTTTCGGGACTGTCAGACCCATGAACCGAATTCTCGCCCAGCGACAATGCAAAAGACTTTCGAATGGTTCCTTCGTCGGCATTAGCAGGATTCGTTGCCCCCATGATTTCCCGGTTGCGCAACACCGCATCTCGACCTTCAAGGACCTGAACAACAACCGGTCCCGACGCCATGAAACGACATAGCTCGTCGTAGAAAGGACGTTCGGCGTGAACGGCATAGAACATACCAGCCTGTTCGCGTGTCATCTTGATGCGTTTTTGCGCGACGATCCTGAGACCAGCCCCTTCCAGCATCGCACAGATCTTTCCGGTAAGGTTTCGACCGGTCGCATCCGGCTTGATGATTGACAAGGTCCGTTCGACTACCATGCTGTTCTATCCTCCAATCCGTTCCCCGACATCGTCAAGACGTCGCGTCATTCGCGCCGTGCGCTATCACAACGACTTCATGTCGAAAAGGACGCCGTGAGCAGCTGAGGATCATGATGACGACGAAGGCGACGTCCTTCGGCGCATCCAATCGGCCGAGGTGACATGCCCGTGACATCATGGACCGAAACCACCCGAAAAGGATCGTCAGGCGCCAGTCCCACGAAAAACAGGCGCCCATTCGTGACGTCGCCCGGCTGGCACCCGATGCGGCTGAAGAGGACCCTGGCCACGCCCCGGCTGGAGACGACAAGAGGTCGGCGGTGGCCGAATTCCGCGACCGAAGTGATGGCATCAAGTACGCGATTCCCGAACGCCCGGTTCGACTCTCCGCCAAATGGAGATCCGCCACGGACAAGAAAGGCTTCCGTCAGAACCACGGAACGGGAATTCAGCGTCCCGAGCCGACGCTCCCGGAGTCCGGCGCGCACGATTGTCTCGAGCCTGAAATAGCGGTTAATGATCCGGGCCGTACACAGGGTACGTCGATTGTTGGCCGTAAAGATGACGCATGGCGGTGGCAAATCACCTTTGAGCAACCGGTACGCGGTGTCGTGCGCCTGGCGCCTTCCAATATCTGTCAACGCCGAATCGGAATCGCTTCCCGCGCGTATTCCCAGCCTGTTCGCGTGGGTTTGACCGTGCCTCACGAAAAAAAAGCCGAATTGGAAGGCCTCAGATGGGTTTTCCACCGAAAACGTCCCCACGCCAGTGCAAAGGCTGAAAATCCAGGTCCTTTTCATAAACTTGGCCGCCGGACCCGATCCAATCGGCGATCAACCGGGCAAGGTTCGGATCACAAAGTAACGGCGTATGGCCAGTCTCCCTGACCTGGATCACCGACAGCCCGGGATGACCCCGCATCCGGTCGACCGTGGCATCATCGGTCGCATCACTGAGAGTCCCGTGAATCAGGAGTACGGGGCAGGCAACCTGTCCCCATTCCTCCCAGAGATCAAGGTTGTTGGCAGCATCGTATCGATAGGAAAGAAGCGATCGAAGATCGTGCCTGTAAATCCTCCCCCCGTCCGCCTCTGACCAACGCGTCTTGTGATGGGCAACATGGAGGCGCACCGAATCCGGCGCCATGCCGGAGTACCTCGTCGCCGCGCCAATTCGCCTAATCATTTCGGCAGGAGACCTGAACACGTAGTGGCGCGCAACCGCTCTTGCACGACGCGTCCGCCGGGTCGCCGGAATCCACGGTCCGGAGTCATTGAGAACCAGCTTCGATATCAAGCCCGGATTGCGACTCGCGAGCGTGATCGCGGCGGCGCCTCCGAGCGACGACCCGAGTACCGTGACATCTTCAAGACCCAGATGAACGAGGAACTGCCGCAGTTGCTCGGTGTACGATTCAATGGAGTAGTCCGATATCTCGGCCATCCATCCACTCAGGCCACGGCCGGCGAAGTCCAAACCGATGAGTCTCAGCTCCGGGTGCGAATCAAGTGCCAGGAAATCGAACCGCTGCGATACATTTGTCAGTCCGCCGACGGCGACCACTGGCCTACCGTCGCCTTTCCAGTCAAAAACCGCCAGGTTGACCGGATAGCACTTGCCCGCTCCCATTTCCGGATCCTGCAATTCAAGCGGATGTTCATACCGAAAATACTCGCGCACCGGAGTCGGCCCAAGTGCTCCGAGAATCGTGTGGATGATCTCACCATATTGCCGCCAGTCAAGATCACCCACTTGGAGCGGACGCATGTTCTCGAACCAGTCCCGGACGGCTTCTTCAGCCTGAAGGGCAGAAGCTGTCCCCTGCTCGCTCGAGTAGCGGGGGCCTCCGGAGACTTTCGTGCGCAAATCTATCTCATTCCTCGGTTCTCAGTCCGTGCTTGACCAGCCTAATGTGGTTGACGTCACCACGCCTCTCCCAACTCGCTTCGTCGGTCAGCTGTTTGACGAGATAGACACCGAGTCCCCCGATCTTTCGATCCTTCACGCTTGCATCAATGTCGGGTTCGGGAGCTTGGACAAACGGATTGTACGAAGACCCATGATCTTCCAATTCGACAATGAGGTCATCGTTTGCTTCAGTCACGACGATTCGGATTCCGTCAGATTCCGCATCCCGGCCGTCAGGTTGATCCCGATAACCATAGCTGATCACGTTCGTGATCAGTTCGTCCAGGCAGACATTCAAGTTCATCGCCCAACCAACTGGCCAGTTGCGCTCTTCGGCACGCGCATCGATAATATCCGCAAGCCTTGCGAGTTCTTCAAGCCTGGTTCTGATCGTGAAAGACAGGACGGAACCCGATTCAGTCAGGACAGAGTGCGGTTCTGTTCGGTCGGCCGAATCCTCCGTCAAATCCGCGATTCTGCCACCAGTCTCGTCGGCGCCTCTTTTCTTGTAGTGCAGTACGACACAGGTGATATCGTCAAACTGCGGCGCATCACCGACGAAATTCTCGACGCTTCGAACGATCTCCGCGATGTTCTCGTCCGGACCTTGCGTCGGATGGGCTGTTGCTTCCGCGGCAGCGGCAATTAGCCGTTCGTCTCCGTAAGCTTCCGATTCCTTGTTGAACGCCTCGGAAAGACCGTCAGTAACAAACACGAGGTGATCATCTGGATGCAGGTCGATGTGAGATTCATCATATTCGAGCGAATCGATCATTCCGAGAATGACGCCACCGGTCAGTTCAAGAGGGACCGCCGTCCTGTCCCGAACCAAAATGGGCGGATTGTGGCCGCCGTTTGCAAAGATAAACCGCCCTGTCGACTCGTAAAGAACGCCAAAAAAGACGGTGACGAACATCTGCTCTGCATTGTTGCGTTCCAAAAAGTCATTCACGCGTCTCAACACTTCGCCGGGCGAGTCCTGGTTCCTTCGAATGGTCGCCCGCAAGACGGTGCGCGCCATGACCATGAACAGGGCCGCAGGCACGCCCTTGCCGGAGACGTCCGCGATCACGATGCCGACCTTGTTTTCGTCTATCCGGAAATAATCGAAGAAATCCCCCCCGACCTCTTTCGCTGGCTTCATCGTACCGCTGATGTTGAAAACCGAACTCGCTGGCAATGGATCCGGCATCAGCGACAACTGGACCTTGGCCGCAATATCCAGCTCTTTCTGAATTGCAATCAGCTGATTCTTGGTGGCAAGGGCATCACGAAGCCGCTGATTCTGATCCTGAACACGATCAGACATTTTCTGGAACGCGATGGCCATCATGGCCAACCCATCAGGCTCCGCATCCCTGATCAGCTTCTCGTTCCCCCCCTCATCAGGATCCTGCTCACCCTCTTCTTCAAACCTGTCCAGGCTCTGCGCCGCCTCAGAGAACGAATTCCCGCTCGTCTCCGCCCGCACCTGAACCATTGCCTCGAGTTTGTGGAGTTCCCCAAGTACGGCACCGCGTTCCTGGTCATCCAGGGTATCCGCAAGGCCAGTCATTTCGCGTCTGATGAAGCGTTCCTGACGGGCCCGCTGGCGTTCGCGGGACTGCCGGAGACGATCCATTGCAACCATCTTGGACCTGAAAATGTTCAGCGCATTCGCAATCCGGCCGACCTCGTCGCGGTCGCTGCCGGTCTCCAGACGGATACCGAGGTTTCCACGCGACAGGGCATTCAGCATGTCGATGCCGGCGGCAAGAGGCGCAAACACCCACGACATGTACAAGTTCAGGAGAATCAGGACCACGCCAAGCGCGACCGCTGTCCCCCATATCATCAGGTCCTGCAACCTGCGCTGCTGTACCGCGACGTCGCTGACGTCCCTTATGCTGACGAGATTGGCGCGCAGGCTCCCAAGTTCAGACTCTTCCGGGACAACAATCGCCGAATAAACCTTGTCGTCGACAGGAAGCGTCTGCAGGCTGTTCAGTTGCAGCAGATCAACGTGAGACTGAACGGAACGCCACAGGTCAACAGCCTCACCGGCGAGCAGGCGCCCGCGCCTGTTGACGAGCAGGACAGTCGACCGGGTCACGGTCTCCATTTCCGAAATCGCTTCGTGTATGTCAGTCGCAAGGATACCAAGACCCGCGATTCCCGCTCCGTCGTAAATCGGGATGCCGACAGCAACGACGATATTGCGTTGCTGGTCGTTGCTGATGCCGCTGATGACCTCGCCGTCTGCGAGCGATCTAGCCGCGTTCTCTCCCGTGATCGAAGCGGTTGGAAAGAGTTCGGATGACGACGAATAGATCAGTGTCCCATTGCTCGAAACAAGATCGAGCCTGTTTGCAATGCCCGCACTCGATACCTGTTCGTGTACGCCGCCGGCAAACCGCCGTATGGCTTCGTCATCAGACTGACGAACGGACGAAATCAGGGCGGCATTCTCGGAAATCACATCGGCATTGATTTCCATACGCTGAACGATCTTGTCGATTACCCGGTCCCAGACCGTTGAACGGTCACTGACAATCTCGCCGGCAAATCGCTCAGTGATGATTTCTTCCCGCTGTATGGCCGCAACAACGAATCCCGCACAAATTGCAACAATAGCCAGGGTGACGATCAGGCTGATTCGGGTGCGGAGAAGCATCGATCGATTAGTCTGTTCCGGGAGAGTCCCTGAAATCGGCAACCGCCATCAATGCAAGAGGCGGAAAAAGGCCCACTTCGTGAACAACGTCCATGTTGATCCACAGCTTGTATCGGGCGAGTTGGCCGACCGGCAGCGTTTGAGGATCAAGCCCGTTGACAAGGATCCGTTCTGCCTGCAAGGCGGCGAGTCTTCCCAGGGTGAAGTAATCCGTCACCAGGCCGAACATCGCCCGTGAATTCAGCAAAGGCGCCTGCGTTGAGGCAAATGTCGGAAGGCCCGCCTCGATCGCATTCGACGTATAAACATCACTGTGCCTGGTCAGAAATGAATCCGGGCCCATGTACAGCAGGTCAGCGCCGTCATCCCGTGCCCGCTGCACCAATTCGGGCAATGCTTCAGGGTCTGGCCGTCCTTCATCGTTGGCCGGGACCGGATACTCCAGCAACTTCATACCCAACTGCGGAACCGCTTCCCTCAGATGCTGGACGTTGATCCGGGAGTTTCCGGCAGACTCGTCATAAATGACCGCCAGTGCCTTGAAATCGTGATACGCCTTGATTGCGCCGAGTTGCACGTCGACGGGTGCCAGGAACGACACCCCGGTCACCATTCGGCCGGGACGCTCAAATCTCTCGACGATATTCGCCTCGATCGGATATGCGACAAGCACAAAGACACCGGGGATGTCCCTGATGAAGTCGCCGGGGTTTTCCTGTTCGACACGGCCCACAATGCTCGTCGTCGTGCCGGTTCCCCAGGTATAGACGAGATCGGGCTGCTTTTGCCTGATCTCTTCGATGATCGGTGGCGCGTTGTTTCGGTCGAGATCCAGATTCTTGACTTCAAACTCGAAAGGGATTCCCCGTTGCCTCAGCTGGGCGCGAAAACCATCCTCCACTTCGGTTTCCCCTCGCCAGACAACCCCGATAATCCTGTAAGGATCGTCGGGGGTCGCTTTCCGACCCTGTGCACCGGCGACCTGCAAACCAAACGATACCAGTACCAACACCGTGGCGCCGGTTGCAATGACACGGCCAAACACCCGCAGAGCCATTCCGGCAGCAGCCGACGCAGTGACCGGTGTTGTACGTCTGAGTTCCTGTTTCACTTGATGCTACCTTGAGCGAGAGTCGCCCCTCTGCCTGCAGGCAAGCCGGAATGATACGTCGTGACCAGGAAAAGAGGAACGAACGCCAGCGTGATCATGCCGACACCGGCAATTGCCACGTCCAGATCAAACATGATCGCCAGGGGCGCGGCAACCAGGGGACCAAGAACCAGCCCCAGTCTCTCGATCACGCGATAGGCACTGATTGCGGACGCTACTCCGATTGCCCCCTGAAACCGGATGGCAGATTCCTGGACTATGGCCAACTGTGACGTCAACGACAAAGCGTGACCAAGACCAAGGCACAGGATCGCAAATGCGGCCGCCACGTTTGCATTCGTGATTCCCACTGCCGGGTGGACAACAACACATCCGAACCCTGTCAGAAACACACCGGCTGCAACCAGAATCCTGTAATTGCCAGTCTTGTCGGCGATCCAGGAAACTAACGGCAGGGTGCCAAATGTCGAGAGTCCATACAGCATCATCAACCAGCCGATTACGGACTGGCTGTTTCCGATTTCGTTCAAGTGGAGGGGCAACAAGAAAAAGAAAAACCCGGTGGCAATGAACTTGCCGGGAACCGCCGCAAAAAACGCGACTGCAAGAAACCGCGTGTCAACGAAGAGCATGCGCCAACCGGCTAACTCCGCAGGACGCATGGAACCGGATTTCTTCGATGGTCTGCGGACATCATCAAGCGTGAAATACACGATGAGCCCCGAAACAAGCGCCAGGCCTGCTGAAAACAGAAAGGTCGTTTCGTAACCCAACCGACCCGCGATAATCCCTCCGAACGGAGGACCACAAATCATGCCGACGAAGACGGCGCCGACAAATATGGACATCTCGGTGGCCTTGTTCTGACCCTTGGCGTTCTCCGCCACCCATGCCTGAGCCGCGATGAAGATCAGTCCATATCCAATTCCCGACAGGCCGCGCCAGAAAATGAAATCGAGATAGCCCACGGTGAGGAATGAACCGAAATATCCGATCACCGCTGGGACAGCGCCCATGAGGAAAACGCGGCGGGCACCAAAGCGGTCGGAAAGCATTCCTCCGATCGGCGTAAAGACGGCTGCGACGAGCATGAACACCGTAATGGGAAATCCAACCAGGAATTCCGTGGAAACCGACGAGTCCTGCGGCGCAAGCCGGCTGACGAACAATGGAAGAAACGGCCTGGACAGTTCTTCGGAAAACATGAGCAGGAACATGGGGACTCGAATTTGGGTACTGCTCTTGTGCCGGATTTCCTGTCCGCCAAGAAACCTGTACGTCCCGTCGACCTTGACCTTGATCCCCTGGACTCTCTCGGCAACGCTACGGTCCAACTGTGCATTGCGGATTTCGCGAAGCTCAAACCTGAAGTCTTCATATCTTTGCTGCATCGCGTGCAGGAGATCGTTCAGACTCGCCATGACCCGGCCAACCTCGTCACGCACGCGTACGACAAGGTGGTCGGCGAATACCCCCTTGCGCCCACGGGCCAAAGCGATCGAGATGCTGCTCAGCGGCGAAGTGATCTTCGTGCTCATGAAAAATTTCATGAATTCGATAGTCACAAGCCAGGACACGATGATTACGGTCACGACGTCAAAATAGATGTCCGAAAGTCGGCTACTCACATATTCGGTGCTGATCCCGACAAGAAGTGTCGTAACGACATCTCCATCAACCTCTATCGGAAATGCAGAGGTAATCCGGTCTCCCATCTGGCCGTCCGGAGACAAATCGCCCAGGGACGAACGCAGGTCTCGGCCAGAATTGGCAACCTCGTCGTTTTGCGTCAGGACCAATGTGTCTCCGTCGCGGTCCAATAGCGCCATGAACTCGATTTCCGCGTTTGTGCTCATGACGCTGTTGAAATACCCATCAACGCCAACCAGACGATCAGGAGGAATTTCGAGTCCGCTGACCCCGAACGTGATCAGGTCGCTGACAGCCCGCCCGACAACTTCGCCCTTTCGCTCAAGTTGAGGTTTCAGGACCTGTTCGAATCCCTTCAGCGAGAACCATGCAAACGCGATCTGGCTGACGAGCAGGAGAACGGCTGAAAGCGCAACAATTCGGTAGAGTACGGCTCCGGGACGACCGATGATTCCGTCGGATGCGGCTTGTCCGCCAGAATCGGATTCGGTGCCAGGTTCCTGCTCGATCCTGTCGCCTGAAATCTTCACGACCTGCCCGCCTGTTCCTCGTCAATTTGACGGATTTCGTCCCTCGCGCTTACGAGTGTATCTCGTGCTCGGGTGACCTCGTCGGCGAAGGACTTGAACTCGGTCGACCCGACGACCTGCATCGTTTCCTGTCCTGCGGCATCCTCATCCTTGCCTACCCGTTCCGTCATCGCGGCAATGGCAACCCGGAGATCCCCGAGGTCCTGAAGCGGCTTGCGCAGAATCACGAGGCATCCAAAGACGGCAAGAGCCATGGTGATCATGACATTGGTGGCGCCGATTGCCATCAGATTCGATGCCCGGCTTGAGACACTGTCATCCAGGAACTGACGCGAATACCGAAGCGCAACCGATCCGACGTTTTGGTTGAAACTGTTGCGAAGCGCGACACCGACAACGCCGGCGTCCCGCTGGAGCAACGCCCAAACCCCGTCGTCGCCGGTTTCCTGCCACGCCTGGATCCATTCTTCGGTTACGAGATCACCTTCGAAGCTCGTATCCGTACTGTGAATTACCGTTCCGGTTTCGTCGAAAACTTCAATCGTGAAAATCTGGGGGTCACCCCTCACGTAAGCGCCCATCGCCTCCGGAATGTTCTCGATGCTCGACAACTCGAGACCAAGGTCGAGCTGGGTTTCGATGCCTTGGCGGATATCGTTGACGACAAACTCGAAACGGGTCGAGAGAAATTCTCCGAGGGTGCGTTCAAACGTGTGAAGACTGAGGATTCCGGTGACGCCGAGACCGACAAACAGGATCGCAGCCAGCGTTGACGCGATCTTGAAGACAAATCCGACGTTCATCGTGGGTCACCTTTGGTCCCGATCCCGGAAACGCTCCATCTCTGTCTGGGAAATCATTCTGCTTGAAATATCCTGTAAGCTCTTGCGGGTTTTCGGTTTTCCCTTACCGAAAGGGACTGATGACAACGGAAGGAACCGAGGGCTCATGCCGAGTACCATTCATCCCCTGACAGTCCTCGAATCCGAACGGGGGAGTGGATTGGGTCCGCCGACGGAAAACTGAAAGGCGCCTGCCGACAGGCACGCAAGACCAGCCAAGCCCAGAAACCCGGGTATCCGGCGTCAAGTCCTGTATCCCCGGCATCTGCTGACAACAACCGGGTCAGCTCAGGGAATCCAACGCCTTGTCCCTGGAACTGAAGGTCGAAATTATCCGATCGAATCCGCTCACCCTGAATATCTCGTCCACGGATGGGGACAGTGAACAGATCAGCAACTCTGAATCGGCCTGGTTCAGATTCTTGGCGATCAGCAGGATCGCCCTCAGACCGGCACTGCTGATGTACGCAAGACCTTCGAGGTCCAGTACGACCTTGCTCGAATGCTCGGAAATCTTCGCCATCAGGTCGTCCTCAAACTGCTTGGCGTTCGTACCATCAATGCGCCCTGTCACACTCGCAACGAGCGCACCGTTTTCAATCCCGGTTGAGATTTCCATCGTTTCCCCTAATCAATCGTGGACATTTCGTGCAAATGCAAGGACTTCGATTCAGTAAAATATCGAAAGCACCCTGCAATGGCAACCAGTCTATTGTTTACTGTTTTCAACGTCGTACCACGCTTCAAGGACTTTATGCCGAAACACAATTCCTCTTTTCAGGATTACATCATTCCACGCATCGACAACGTAATCGTGGCTTCTATGTCTCTGACGGCCCCGGTTACCCCGCGCCCGATCAGGTCCATTTTTCGTATCTGCCGAATGCGCGGAAGCGCGTTCTTCAGTTCCCGCGCAGACAGGAGATTGCCGAAAACACCGCAAGCGTAGGCCAGTGAAATGATTGCAATGTCCCTGACATCCGGAATGCCGTCATCAAACAGTACAGACATGATGCGCAACTTGACCTCGCGTTCGTACTTGTTGTCGATAATGGGATAGCGGCGTTCCTGGAGAAGCCAGAAAAACCTCCTGTCAACCTCCTTCAGGATTCCCTGTTCCACAAGTTTTCTCAATGCCAATTCCTTGAGGTCAACAGAATCCGCGCTGATCTTTCTCACCCAGAACTTGATGCCATTCGTATCCGGATGTTGGACAATTCGCGCCAGCGTAGGATCAAGAAGCGGATTCCCGATCGGTGCCTCGTTCACAATAAACAGCGACTCGAGATCGGTGTCGATCCGGTTTTCCAGCGCCAGTTCAATCAGTACAGAGCCTGCAATGGCATAATCCAGCGCATACTCCGGAACGGGAGCGAACGAACCGTTCTCGTCGTCGAGTATAAGGAGCATGAGTTCTTCGAGCAGGCTGAGCATGGATTCCTCCTAGTTCAATCGACAACAGTCTAGGCATATGCCACAAAATGTCACGAAAAATTGTGATCGCTTGCCATTGTCCGAAGGCGGTCGTTGAAGCGCCCCTACGCGATCGCGTTTTCGTTGTGGCAATCGTGAGCTCCGGTCAAGTCGACAGCGTTTCATTCCGATTTGTGCTCACGGCGCCACTGTCCGGATTCGTCCGTCCAGTAGTTGGCGGACCAGCCTTCGTCCACGACACGCTTCCAGTTTTCCCTCGCGGCTGCCAGTTGGGCATCGTCCCTTCCGTCAAAAATCACGCAGACCTTCGAGAAACCCCTGATTTCGGGCGGTTCGAGAAGGCACCGACCGAGACTGGCAAGGAAATGAGCGCCGTTCAAGTTTTCGGGGCCAGTCGCCAGAAGTACCGGTTGACTGCCTTCGTTTCCGTCGCCCGCCACTCCATGGGGAACGAAGGCTTCATCGTCACACAACCACAGGAATTCATCGAGTCGCTGAACCTGCTGTGCATCCCACGCACGAACCAGGACTCGCGAATTCTCGCCAAGGGCCCTCTGGACAAGCTGAACAAGGACGTGTTCCGCCGGTCTGCGCACGACCCTGTAAAAGATGCTATCAGGCATCATCTCCGGATTCGAACCGGTCCCGGACAAGCCGGTCCAGGGCCAACACGCCCCAGCCGGTTGCCCCGCGGGGGGCAAAGTCGGACCGGGACTTGAGGCTTGTCACTCCGGCGATGTCGAGATGAATCCACGGGGTTCCCTCGCGTATGAAATTCAGCAGGAACTGGGCCGCGGTCACCGAACCGGCGGGCCGCCCCCCAACGTTCTTGATGTCGGCCTTGCCCGACTTGATCAGTTTCTTGTAATTTCCCCCGACCGGCATCCTCCAAGCTCCTTCCTGTTCCAGCCGCGCGGACTTGAGGAAGTCTTCGCAGAATTGGTCGTCGTTGGAAAAAACTCCGGCAGCTTCGTGTCCAAGCCCGATGATGATGGCTCCGGTCAGGGTCGCAAGGTCGATGATGGCCTCGGGCGCGTATTTTTCCTGAGTATACCAGAGCGCGTCCGCCAACACGAGGCGGCCTTCAGCATCCGTATTGATCACCTCGATCGTGTCGCCCTTCATGGACCGGACGATATCCCCGGGACGCTGTGCACGACCATCCGGCATGTTCTCGACCAGGCCGACCACGCCGACGACGTTTGCACGAGCATTACGGGAAGCCAGCACATGCATCAGGCCGGCAACGACCGCCGCCCCTCCCATGTCCATGGTCATTTCTTCCATGTTCGCGGCCGGCTTGATCGAAATCCCGCCCGTGTCGAACACGACCCCCTTCCCGACGACGGCGAGCGGCTTTTCGTCGCCTCCACCATTCCACTCCATTGCCACAAGGAATGACGGGCTGTCCGAACCCTGGCCGACTCCGAGCAGCGCATTCATGCCGAGTTCCTGCATCTCGGTTTCACCAAGAACGGAAACACCAAGCCCGAGTGGCTTCATTTCCTGCAGCTGACTCTTGAACGCCCGGGTGCCGATGACGTTCGCGGGTTCGTTGACCAAGTCGCGTGTCAGGTAGACTCCCGCGGCCGCGGCGCCCTTGTCAATGTACGTGGCTGCGGCCTTCTCGGGCGAGGGAGACATCACTCTCAATTCACCAACGTCGTTTTTCCGGCCCGCAGACTTGTGACGATCGAACCTGTATCTCCGAAGCACCGCTCCAAAGGCCATTTCGGCCGCCGTGGCATACTGGTTCGACACGATGAGCAGCGATCTTTCGGCCGCGGAACCGGCAGCAGCCGCGCCCGCCTTGCGCGCATCCGTCGGCAATGACCTGCGGTCCAGCTTGCAAATGATGAGTGCATGAGCCTTGATCCGCGGGGGAGGAACGATGGGATGGCCCGTTCCCGGCTTGAGGTCGGAAAAAAGGTCGGATTCAACAAACCTGGAAATGACCCCGTGCGACATTCTGTCGAGTCGTCGCACGATGCGACCCAACGTCCCGTCCGAGCCGACCGTAACGGCGATCGCTCCTTCAAATTCCGAAAGCTGTTCGGCGGAAATCGCCTCGAATCTGGGGTGAGTTGGTTTCGCCATGGTCTCCTCGCATCCTCTTGGACTCATCCGGCTACCGGTACATCATTCAGCAGCCAATTCAACACGGATTCAATTCAGTCCCCTTGCGTGGGCCCCTGGGCGGGTCACACGAGACTGTTTTGTGGCGAAACCCGGTTTAACGGATTCTTTCAACGGCTGCGCGATATTTTTTTCGCGTCAGTGATCCGGAGAACAGACTCGGCAACGGGCGCATCCGAGCAGCGCCTCCCGAAACCGCGCACCACGATTTTCCCTGTCGACTGGCGTCCGCATCGTGTACGAAATGCGATCAGGACATCAGTTCGAGTCCTTCAGAACAGGATCGCTTGCCCGAACTGGATCCGGAGCGTCAGAATGGGAAAAACGGTCGTCAAGGCAATTCTGCCAGTCGCCGGGCTTGGGACCCGTTTGTTGCCTGCGACGAAATCCATCCCGAAAGAAATCATCACCCTGGTCGATCGACCGTTGATTCAATACGCGATTGACGAAGGACGCACCGCCGGAATCGAGCAGTTCATTCTCGTGACATCGCGCGGAAAGAACTCGCTTGAGGACTATTTCGACCGGTCGCCGCACCTGGAAAACACGCTTCTCGAACAGGGCAAGACGGATCGGCTCCACGACCTGAGCGTCGCAACTTCGGCAAGAGGAGAAATCGTCTACGTCAGTCAGTACGAACAGCTCGGCCTGGGACACGCAGTCTGGTGCGCGCGTAAACTGATTGCGAACGAACCATTTGCCGTCATGCTCACTGACGACATCAATGTCGGCAGAAGTCCTTGCCTGGGTGCCATCATGGACGTTCATGACTCGACCGGCGGCAACGTGGTGGCGTTGATGGAGACCACGCCTGAATCGGTGCGGTCATACGGAATCGTGGAACCTGCCGCCATTGATGGCCGCCTCGTGACGATCGCTGGAATGGTAGAAAAACCCGAACCCGGGCGTGCGCCTTCCAATCTCGCCGTGGTCGGGCGCTACATATTGACGCCTCCGGTACTTGACCATCTTGACCGTATGCAACTGGACCCCGACCAGGATTCAGAAATCCGGTTGACCGACGCTATTGCAGCCGAAACCGCTGCTGAAAACGGCGTGTTCGGTTATCTTTTCGAAGGCGAACGACATGACTGTGGATCCAAGGCCGGATACCTGAACGCAACGGTCGCAATTGCTCTTGGCCGGAAAGACCTGCAGGACGCATTCCTGCAGACCCTGACCGATACCGTCGAACGTGCCCGCTCCGACGGGTCGCCAACGCTGACTACAGGTGCATCTCCTTTTGAAGGGCCAGAACCGCGAAACGCGCGTTTGCCAGATCCGGTCGGGGATAGCATCAACTCGGCGCAACATGGATAGGTCTCCGCGCCCCGAAAGGCCGGGTGTTCGCCCGTCGGGCCGACGCCGAAACCACCCTTCACGAGTCGTCGATGTCTTACGCCGTAGCTTCACCTGGAGGCAGACCGACCGGTATTTTCTCATCCAGGTTGGCGGGTACTTTTTCTTTTTCCTTGCGGTCTTGACCAGCATTATCTGGCTGGTGAATATCTTCAAATACCTCGAGTTCGTCCTGGAAAACAGCAAGGCCGGACGTGATTTTTTGTGGCTGGCCATTCTCCAATTGCCGAAAACCCTCGAAATCGGGATTCCGGTGTCTGGATTCGCGGCCGCCGTCGCGCTGACCAATCGCTTGTTCAGTGACTCGGAAATGGTGGCGATGATGGGAGCGGGCATCAGTGGACTTGCGCTCATGCGGCCGTTCTTCCTGATCGGAGCGGTTTGCTTTCTGGCGGTCAGTCTCATCGGTCACCAGATCTATCCCGTCGCGCATGAAGAGTTCGAACGCCTCGAAGACAGAATCCAGAGCGAATATCTTGTCCAGATCATCAAGGAAGGCGAATTCGTTTTCCCTGACAACGACTCCGTTCTGTTCTTCGGCAGCGTTGGTTCCGACGGTCGGCTGGACGACATACTGGTCAGCGAATACCTGGATAGCGGTTGGACCCTGATCCATACGGCACCGCACGGCCAGTTCGTGACCGAAGGCGATAAACCCGGCCTTCTGCTGGAGGACGGTATCATCCAGAAATTCGACGCAGACGGCAGGACACTTGGAACGGCCCACTTTGACGAGTTGAACTACAGTCTTCAGCGTTACGTTCACGAAGAGGCCAAGCGATTCCGACTGTTGCGGGACATGCCAACACCGGAAATCATCGGCAAGCTATACGCGCCGAACGAGCCGGACTGGGCAATGCATGCCGTCGTCGAAATCAACGAACGCCTGGTCAAGGCATTGCTCGCGTTCCTCGCGCCTTTGATCGGCATATCTGCGCTGCTCGTCAGCAGCTTCAGTCGATCAGGGTTCCTCTTTCGAATCCTCGTCGCGATCGCGCTCATGGTCCTGATCAACCTGTTACGCGGAGTCATCGAATCGAATATGCAGGCGCGCCCGGAGTTTTGGCCAGTCCTCTACCTTCCGGTCCTGGCGGGCGCCGTGACGGTATGCGCCCTGTGTGCGGTCGGGGCCAGTCGCTGGCATACCAACTGGGGGCGGCTTGAGGAACGGCTGTCGACGGGTCGAACCCGATGACCCTGCATCTGTATTTCGCGCGGCAATTCATGACCGTGCTGTTACGCGTTGTGTTGTTTGCCGCAACACTCGTGTTCGTATTTGTCGCGCTCGAGAGCCTGCGCAGATCCGGAACGGAAACCTCGATCATACTGTTTGCGCTGAAGTCGGCGGCTCAAAAGACACCTGACCTTGTCTCGGAATCCATGCTCATCATCGTCACGGTTTCCGCGATCTGGTACTGTGGTCGAATGACGAACTCCAATCAGTTTGTTGCGTCCAGGGCGGCCGGGATGTCGGCACTCGGATGCCTCACCTCGCCAATCGCCTGCGTCGTGCTTGTCGGCCTTTTGGGGACACTGTTCCTGAATCCGCTGATCGCATCGATATCCGGCAAACAGACAATGTCGGGGACAACCATCATTGAGGACGTCGGAGATGCCGTTCCTTCAAAGAATCTTTCCGGCATCTGGCTGAGACAACCCCAGATGGATGGCCATGAAGTCGTGAACGTTCGGGACGCCTCCGAAACAGGCGCCGAACTCGGCGACGTCATGGTGTTTTCATTTGATTCGGAGGGCCGGGCGATCCGGACGACGCATGCCGAAACCGCCAGACTCAACCAGAACGATAGCGGGCAATTGAACCTGACGGAAACTAAAACGTGGATTATCGATCCGACCGTTCCCTACGCTGAACTGTCGGCCGAGACGGCGCAGTCGCTGACGTTTCCGACAACGATTACAGGTGATCGCGTTCGTTTCGGAAACCCGGTCCCCGAAGTGATGCAGGTCTGGAACGTCCCCCGATTGGTCCGCTCGGTTGAGCAGGCAGGCTTCTCGTCTTTGGCGTACCGGCTTCACTTTCACCTTGAGTTGGCCCGGCCCATACTGCTTGCCGCGGCCTTCATCATCGGCTCCGCGTTTGTACTTGGTGTCGTGCGCCGTCGGCACTTCGGCAGACGAGCGTTCTTTGCCCTGCTTTCGGGTGTCGCCATGAGCTTCTTTCTTGAGCTGACCAGGTTTCTCGGTATGGCTGGCGAGCTCCAGGTTTCGGTCGCTGCCTGGTTCCTGCCGCTTTCCGCAACCATGCTCGGCCTCTCCTTTGTTCTTTTCCTGGAAGACGGTTAGGCCCAGCATGATGGCTCCGGATTTCCAGTCAAGGAAACACCAACTGCGAGAGGCATGGAATCCCTGGGCGCGGTGTGGGCCCCGATCAACCCTTCCTGGTTGGCTCAGGTTTTCGATCACGGCCCTTCTGGTCCTTGGAACCGTTCTTCCCGTCATTCGACCCGCCGTTGCCCAGCGGCCCCCCGAAGCTCCTCCAGTCTCCATTGTCGCGGGAAGGATCGAAGTTCTCGCGGAATCCCAGGTCTTGATCGCATCAGAAGGTGTGACAATTCGTCACCGTGATCAGATCATCAGAACGGAAAGATTGACCTACAACCAGCTCACCAAACGACTGTCGATCGACCAGCCGCTGGTCCTGGTGACGGAAGACGGTGTCGCGATCGCCGAGCTTGCAAGGCTTTCGGACGATCTGGAAGACGGGGTCATTCGCAGCGTCCAGATTCTCACAAGGCGGCAGTTGCAACTCGCGGCAAACAGCATGCACCTGAGCCAGGGTCGATACAGAATCCTGACGAATGCGGTCGCGAGCTCCTGCCGGATCTGCCGAACCGGCGATACACCGGACTGGCAGGTCCGGGCAGACGAGGTTGTCTATGACGAGCTGGAACAAAGGATATATTTTGAAAATGCGGTTCTGGAAGTCGCAGGAATCCCGGTGCTGCATGTGCCATCCCTGAGCATCCCTGGACCGGATATCGATCGTGCATCGGGGTTCCTGGTTCCGACGATCATCACATCGACTGTCCTTGGGACAGGTTTCAAGCTCCCATACTACATCGCCAGGTCGGATCATGACGACGTTACCCTGACACCATTCGTCACGACTGAAGGCGGCGCGGTTTTCGAGACGGAATACCGAAGAAATTTCAGATCCGGACAAATCCTGATCGACGGCGCGGTTCTTCTTGCGGGTGGAATCGGCGACGACCGCCTGGCCAGCTACATTGCCGGAAGCGGGCAGTTTGCATTGCCCAGGGATTTCCATTTGGAATTCGACGCATCGCTCGCCTCGAACAAGAGTTTCACCGCGCTTTACGGTTATGAAAAACGGGACCGCCTCGTGTCGGAAATCGATATCGAACGAACCCGCGCAGATTCCCATCTCGGTTTCGGAGCGTCATTGGTCCAGAGCCTGCGAATGAATGAAGTCGACCAGCAGGTCCCGCTTGTATTGCCGGAGGTCCACTACCGTCAGATCACGAGGCCGTCTCGGGACCTTGGCACCATTGGTTTTCGTGCGCACGCGGTCAATCTTTCGAGAAAGCACGGGAACCGCCTGTTCAGATTCGGCGCTCATGTGGATTGGAAAAACAGGTGGCAGGTCTGGCACGGCGTCCAGCTTGGCGTCTCCGGCGAAATTGTCGGTCTCGGCTACAATTTCAACAATTACCCGAAATTCGGCAGCGGTTCGACGGGATCGGTGGACCCTGCCATCGCCGTCGACATGCGTTGGCCACTCGGCAAGACCACCCGCCCGGGAGTCCAGCATCGCCTTGAGCCGATCATTCAACTCATCTGGCGGCCGAATCGGACCCACAACACTCCGAACGAAGACAGCCATCTGGTCGAGTTTGAAGCTGCCAACCTTTTTTCGTTCAACAGGTTTCCCGGATACGATCAAAAGGAACGGGGAATCACTACCAATGTCGGTTTAAGCTACGGTATCTTGACCGAGTCGGGGTTCAGCACCGATGCGATGATCGGGCAGGTCTTTCGCAATCGTGACCTCAAGCAGTTTTCCGAAGAATCAGGCCTCTCAGGGCGGTCTTCGGACTACGTGGTCTCCCTCAACATGTCTCTTCGGGACCAGCTTGACCTGACGACTCTCGGGGTCTTCGACGGCGACTTCAGGTTCTCGAAATTCGAACAGGAGGCGAGCTTTCGACACGGGAGGTTCGAAACCAGCTTGAGCTTTGTCAGCCTGGCAGGAAGTGAACCGTCGCGGGAGCTCATCTTCAGCGCACGGTACAACGTTTCCGACGTCGCCCAACTGCGGGGGTCCCTGCGCCGAAACCTGGAGAGCCACAAGACGACAGAAGCCGAAATCGGTTTCAGTATTCGAAACGAATGTACAGCGATCGACTTTTTCTTCTCGCTTGACGCAGCCGGGACTGGTATTGTCATGCCTGACCGTCAAATCGGCCTGACCATCGAGTTGTTGGGATTGAGCGGAGCCATTTCCGATCCCGGATACTCGCAAAATCGTTGCGGAGCCCGTGTTGGGGCCCTGCCTTGATGCTGAAGCACGTTGATCTTTACCGGAGCGCGAATTCATGACTGCGAACCCGCTACGACTCGTAGTGGTTGCATTGGGGATGTTGGTCCTGAACGGGCCAGCAGGCTTTCTCTCCCTTGCACCGATTTCCTCGACCGCCAATGCTGCAAGCAATCCGTTCGAGATTGTCGTCGTCGTCAACGACCATGCAATCACCCAGTACGAAATCTCCCAGCGCTCATTGCTGCTGAAGGCATTCGGGATCGAGGAAGATGTCGAAAATCGGGCGCTCAAGGACCTGATCGACGATCGGGTCCGGCTGTCCGCCGCGGAACGGGTCGGACTGCCCGTCGATGAAGCGGCGGTCGATGCGGGCGTGTCCAATCTTGCGGCGCGTGAAGACCTGACCACTGAACAGCTCAATGCCCATGTCGGCAGATTTGGTGTCGATCCCGAAACCGTCAGGGATTTCGTTCGCGCGGCGATGAGTTGGGAACGCGTTGTCCACGCCAAGTACGGGGATACGGCCAGGATCTCGGAACATGAGGTTGACGCGGCGCTGTCCCTGACTTCCGAGGAAAGCGAACAGATGGTCCTTTTGTCGGAAATCATCCTCGTTGCCGACGAAGGGGGCATGCAACGAACCGAGGCAATCGCCTGGCAGCTGTTCGAGATCATCGACGACGAGGACGAATTCGCCGCGGCCGCAATCCGGTTCTCGAACTCGCCTTCGCGCCAGGATGGCGGCCGCCTCGACTGGCTGAGCGTCCGGAACATTCCGCCCCAGGTCCTGACGCGGGTCCTTGCCATGAAAAACGGGCAGGTCTCGGGTCCGATTCAAATTGATGACAACGTGATTGGTCTGTTTCTGCTTCGCGGCGTAAGGGGGGGGCAGCCCGTCGAACGAAAGCCAACCACTGTCTCCTTTCTGCAAATTCCCGTGCCTTCCAACTGGTCGGCTGATGCGGCCAGCGAATTGATTGAAGGGTCAGAGACCTGTGCCGACCTGCAGGTTGCCGTGCTGGAGTTTGATCCCGAAACAGATGTCGATCCGAAGACGAAGGATGACGATACTCCGGAACTCCTGGCACAGGCCATTTCTCGTCTTGACCTCGGGGAGGCTACAATTTTTCGAGATGAATCCGAAGATCAATCTGTGATCATGGTTTGCAATCGGTCCGAACAGGGTTCGGTCGAATCCCGGAACCAGATTCGCAATGCACTTTATCTTCAGAGACTTTCGGGATTTGGCCAGAGCTATCTGAGCCGCCTTCGAAGCGAAGCCTTTATCGAATACAAATGACGCTCGCCGTCGCCCTGACTTCCGGCGACCCGGCCGGCATCGGCCTGGAAACCGCGTTCAAGGCTTGGTCCCATTTCTCGTGTCAAGATCCGTTCGTCCTGATTTGCGATCCGGACCACGCCGCAGAAATGGGGCAGTCGCTCAATCTGAACATGGTCCGGGTCAAGTCACCGGAAGAAGCCGGAGAGGTCTTCTCCGAAGGCGTGCCGGTGCTCCCGGTCGCGTTTCGCAACCCGGCGACCCCCGGTTCGCCCGACGCAGGAAATGCCCGAAATGTCCTCGACACGATTCGCACTGCCGTCGAATGCCGGAGGGCGGGGAAGGTCACCGCGGTTTGCACGAATCCTGTCAGCAAGAGCATTCTCAAAGAAGGTGCCGGGTTTCAGTATCCAGGACAGACCGAGTTCCTCACGGCGCTTTCCGGTGCAGATTCGGGAATCATGATGATTTGCAACGGGGACTTTCGGGTTGTCCCGGTCACGACCCATATTGCACTCCGCGACGTCCCCGGACGACTGACTGGCAAAAGGATCGAGCGTGCCATCCGTGTATCCGAACAGGCGCTCAAGTCGGATTTTCGAATCATGTCCCCAAGGATAGCTGTCGCTGGTTTGAATCCTCACGCTGGCGAGAACGGCATGATAGGTCAGGAGGACATTCGCCTGATTCAGCCGATCGTCGCCAGACTTGCGTCAAAAGGGATGGCGATTCGAGGTCCGCTGCCGGCGGATTCGATGTTTCACGCGGAAGCCAGGAAATCATATGACGTCGCGATATGCATGTATCACGACCAGGCGCTGATCCCTGTCAAGACGGTCGGAATGACGCATACGGTCAATGTGACCCTTGGACTGCCGTTCGTCAGGACATCACCCGGTCACGGAACCGCCTTCGACATCGCCGGACAAAACCGCGCGGACGAACGCAGCCTGGTCGAAGCCCTGAAACTCGCTTGGCGACTGGCTGCAAACCGGGGCACATGTTCCGAACGACGCGATGCATGACGGATTGCCACCGATTCGGGAGGTCATCTCCAGGCACGGGATTCGGGCAAAAAAGGCCCTGGGGCAGCATTTCCTGAACGATTTCAACCTGACAAGAAAAATTGCCCGACTTGCCGGTGATTTGACGAAATGCGATGTGGTTGAGGTCGGGCCGGGTCCCGGTGGACTGACCAGGGCCCTGCTTGCCGAAGGCGCGCGGCGTGTCGTGGCCATCGAGGCCGATGTAACATGCCTTCCGGCACTCGAAGACATCGCCCGGAAGTTCCCGGACCGCCTCAAGGTCATTTCGGGCGACGCAAGAATTGTTGATGCTTCGATGGAAGTTGAGATGCCAGCTCGGATCGTCGCCAATCTGCCGTACAACGTCGGGACTCGGCTTCTGGTTGAATGGGTCATGGCCAGAACCTGGCCGCCATACTGGCAATCGATGACACTCATGTTCCAAAAGGAGGTCGCACATCGAATCGTTGCTTCTCCCGGCCGGCGGCAATTCGGCCGGCTTTCGGTTCTCGCCCAGTGGCGATGTCACACGCGCATCCTGTTCGAAATTCCACCCGAGGCGTACACGCCGCCACCCAGCGTGACATCTGCTGTCGTTCACCTGGAACGACGGTTAAGGCCTGATTCCGCTGACAGGCAGATTCTGGCGCAAGTTACCCGTCTGGCATTCGGCCAACGCAGAAAAATGCTCCGCCGCAGCCTGAAGCCGCTCGTGCCGGACATCGGCCAGACGCTCGGAGCGATCGGAATTCCACCTGAAACCCGGGCAGAACAGCTTTCCGTCGGCGATTTCTGCTCGATCAGCCGAGCTGTTCAACAGCACAATAGGGTTACGACGCCAGACAATTCGTCTGCACGATCGAATGACCGCCGCCCGTCAGATCAAGGCGTCTCCTGACGAATCGTCAGATTCCGGAGTCGAGACGACGAGTACAGGGTCGGAGTCGCTTTCGACCGCTATCGGTAGAATCTGGTTTCCTCCGGATCCCCGGCGACCGGGCCGGTTTCGGGTCCGACGGCCTTCCTGCTTCCCGGACTCAGGCGTTTGCACCAGCGTCTTTCCTCCTGCCCTGGCCGGGTAAAGTTCATCGGTTGCATCTACCGCGAGTTCGGGCTGTGCTTCGAGATGTTCCGCCTGTTCTCGCGCGGATGCCTGGGCAACGGACTGCGCCTGCCTGCTGTTTTCCAGGGCTTCCCGACGACCTGCGATCTCGCGTTGAGCGTCGCCGAGCAACCGGGCGTAGTGCTCCGAGTGCTGCAGGTGGTTTTCCGCACCAACTCTGTCGCCAGCCAACTGGGCATCCCTGGCGAGGGCGATATACTTGTCGATAATCTGTTGTGGCGTTCCCCGAACCTTTCCGTCCGGTCCGGAAGAATCAAAAACCCGATTAAGGATGCTACCGACGTGGTTGCGCCTGTTACCGGATTTCCCGCGTGAACGCGGTTTACTGGATGGTCTCATGTATTGCGATTACCCTGAATTTCCGCCGTGAGGCCGGGCAGCACATGCCTTGACCAAAATCTTCAACTTTCGTGTTGGCACATGCGTGATGAGAGCGAAGACTCAATCATCACTCAAGGGATACACCGCCATGTTAATGAAATTCAAGAGCAATCTGGTAGTGCATCAACAAAAAAAGGCCAAAATCTTGCCAAATCCACGAAAATTTCGCCGCATGAACTCACTTTCGCCTCTCAAACCGAACCACGCGGTCAAACCGGTCAAGATCCTTGTAGATATGGCTGTCCAGATCACAAACGGATCGGAACATTCTGCGCACCGGCCGTGCCTGCGCGGCTCCGACCTCGAGAAAAACGCGCCCACCCGATTTCAGGTGCGTACCGATGCCGGCGACAATCTTCCGATAACATTCCAGTCCGTCAGGGCCACCTAGGATCGCCCTCGCGGGTTCCCAGCAACTTACTTCCGGTTCGAGAAACGGAACTTCCGTGGAGGCAATGTACGGCGGGTTGCCCACAATGAGATCAAACTGCCCCGTAACCGCGGAAAACCAGTCCGAGAGGACAAGTTCGGCCCGGTCGAGCACATCCAGCCTGATCAGGTTTTCGGACGCGACCCGAAGGGCGCCGGGCGAAATGTCGACTCCAACACCCATCGCTTCCGGTCTCTCCGAGAGCAGGCTGCCGAGGATACAGCCCGTTCCCGTCCCGAGGTCGAGAACACGACGGAACGGTGGCCCCCGAAGAGCCATTTCCACCAGCAACTCGGTCTCCGGGCGAGGATCCAGAACATCGTCGGTGACGAGGAACCGTCCCTTCCAGAAGTGCCGGTAACCCACGATCCGGGAAACCGGTTTTCGTTGTAGCCGCTGGTGGACGAGAGCGCGGAATCGGCTCGCCATCTCATTGCTGACGGCCTCGTCGGAGATATCCGGACAGCGACCTGTCGCATTTGCTGCGGCAAGCACATGTGTCAGGAGAATTCGGGCATCGTTTCGGGCGTCCTCACCGATGGCCGGTTTCAACGCCCTGACGGCCTCCCTGAACAGGGACCTTGACGTATCGGCGGTCACGTCCCGGAGCCGGAAAGCCGGTTCGCCCGATCATCCGCGACAAGAGCGTTGACGATATCGCCAAGGTTTCCCTGCAGGATCTGGTCCAGCTTGTAGAGAGTCAGCTTGATCCGGTGATCTGTCAACCGGCCTTGCGGAAAGTTGTACGTCCGAATTCGCTCCGAGCGGTCACCGGTTCCGACCTGTTCCTTCCGGCTCAACGCGCGCTCGTTCGCCTGCGCCCGTTGTTCGCGTTCGTAAAGCCGGGACTTCAGTATCCGCATCGCCTCCACCCTGTTCCGGTGTTGGGATTTTTCCGAACTCGTGGCCGAGATCCCGGTCGGAATATGGGTGATCCTAACCGCAGAGTCGGTCTTGTTGACATGCTGCCCACCTGCCCCGGAAGCCCGCATCGTATCGATCCGGATTTCATCAGGGGCGATCCTGATGTCGACGTCATCGACAACTGGCAGCACGGCGACGGTCGCAGCCGATGTATGAATGCGTTGGTGGCTTTCTGTCGCAGGGATCCTCTGGACCCGGTGGACCCCGGATTCGAACTTCATGCGCCCGAATACACCGTTTCCGCCTATGACGACCGTGGCATCGCGGACACCACCGAGTTCCGTTACGCTTCTTGCGGCAACTTCAAACGTCCATTTTTCCCTATCGGCAAATCTCTCGTACATTCTCAACAGATCCGCGGCGAAAAGCGCTGCCTCCTCGCCGCCGGTTCCAGCCCGGATTTCAAGAACAACTGATTTTGAATCGTCCTCGCCGCCTGGTTGGAGCGCGACCTCCAGTTCCTCTTCCAGGCACTTGAATTCCTGCCGAAGGCGGATCAATTCCTCTTGGGCCAAATGCTTCATTTCGAGATCGCCGAGCAAGTTCTCGGCGTCCTGAATCTCGCGCAGGGTTGTTCGATAGTCGTCGATTTTCGCAACGATATCACGGAGTTCCGAGTATTCCCGCGAGTAACGCGCGTACTCGTCCGGATCGAGTCCCGTTGCCATCCTGGCCTCGAGAAGCGCGAACCGATCAGAGATTCGGTCAAGTTTTTCGATCGAAATCATGGAATTTCCAGAACTTCCGACACGCCCGCCGAGAATTGCGCACCTTGCTGGCGAATGTTATCCTAATCCTGTTGCCAACACAAAAACGCCTGCTATTTTGCCGCAATGAAAAGAATTGTCACCGTCATCCTCATCTGGCTGGTTTCGGGATCGATCGCGATTTCGGAAGATGACAAGATCAAATATCCTGACTGTTACTGTACCGACAGAACGGGCCAACGAGTGGAACTTGGGGTCAGCATCTGCATGGTCGTCGACGGCAGAGCCTTTTTGGCACGCTGTGAAATGTCACTAAACAATCCGACTTGGAGAGAAATCGGCTCCGGTTGCCTGAACGCTGACTTTTCCGGTTTTCCATTGCCTTTGCAAACAAATCCAAGCTGAAAACCAACTGAAATGGGCACATGAGTTCCGCAACTTCACTCGCGCCCAGCTATTCTATGCCGGAATCGAAATTTTTCCGTCACGGCACGTTATCGCTTTGGCGAAGTGTTCGGGTTACCCTGCAATCCTCCAAAATTCATTCCTGTCTCTTGCAACGGCAGCCATACAGACTCGGCAAAGACAGGAACAACCGGCGGAATTGCCAATTCGGTATTGTATCGGTGCTCCCGCCGTTCGCCCCATCAGCACGAAACAGTCACTTCAATATCAATGACAGGAAGGTCGATGGCCCAGAGACGCAATCAATTCGAAATCGTTCGACTCAGCATCACGCTTCGGTATGTAAAGCCCAGGGTTGCAAGGCGAATGGATGTGCCTTCGAACACGCATCTCAAAGATCTACACTTGTACATTCAGGCCGCGATGGGATGGTATAATTGCCATCTTTGGGAGTTCGAGGCGAGACGGTACGAACAAACCGCGAATTGGGTTTATGACAACCATGATTCAAGAATCGACGCGACCCTTCTCGACGTCATCGACTTCCTGCAAGGCAAACCGGAATTCATTTACCTGTATGATTTCGGGGACTCCTGGAATCATAAAGTCAGGATCGGAAAAATCCAACCGGCGCGTGATGACAGACGCTACCCGTATCTCGTCTCCGCCACCGGGCGTTGTCCGCTCGAGGACATCGGCGGCGCGTGGGGTTACGAAGAGTTCCTGCGAGCGTTCGAGGACCCGAATTCGGAATACAGGGAATATTATCCCGAGTATTTCGAAGGGGACGCGACTTGGGATCCTGAAGATGCCGATCTTGAAGCAAGGAGATCACGTCTTTCGCGTTTCACCAAGTGAGTTCCATGACGCACCCCTGGACCGAATGACAGCGGCGCCGCGCCGAGGTGCCATGAGCCAATGCCGTCGAGTACGGTGAAGTTCGGGGCACCGCGGCGCCTTCGAGAATACGCGGATCAGAGCCTCTTCTCTCGCGTAGCGCGTTCTTGTTCCCTGGCTTTTTCTTCAACGAGTTCAACGACTCTATCGACCATGTCCTCGTTCGCAAGTTTTCTGTCCTGAAGGCCGGAAAGGTACAGCATCCCGGATCCCGCACCCCCGCCGGTAAAGCCGATGTCGGTCATCTGGGCCTCACCGGGGCCATTGACCACGCAACCGATAATCGAGAGCGTCAGGGGTGTCCGGACATGAGCCAGGCGTTCCTCCAGAATCCCGACAGTCTGAATGACGTCGAACCCCTGCCTGGCACAGGACGGGCAGGAAATGATCGTAACCCCCCGGTGCCTGAGATTGAGTGATTTCAGGATCTCGTATCCGACTTTCACTTCTTCGACGGGATCAGCAGACAAGGAAACGCGCAATGTATCTCCGATCCCGAACCAGAGAAGGCTGCCCAATCCGATGGATGACCGCACAGTCCCGGACTTGAGTCCTCCTGACTCGGTTATTCCGATGTGCAATGGTGCATCTGTCGCTTCCGCCAGTTGCTGGTAGGCGGCCGCGGCAAGAAACACATCGGACGCCTTGGCTGAAATCTTGTATTCGGTGAATCCCGCCTCTTCCAACAAACGAATATGGGAAAGACCGCTTTCGACCATCGCTTCCGGACACGGTTCCGCGTACTTTTCGAGAAGATGGCGCTCGAGCGATCCTGCATTGACACCGATCCGGATTGAACAACCGTTGGTCCTGGCCGCTCGAATAACCTCGGCCACACGTTCACTCGATCCGATGTTCCCCGGATTGATTCTCAGGCACGCGGCGCCGGCATCTGCCGCCTCGAGAGCACGACGATAATGGAAATGGATGTCGGCAACGAGCGGAACGGGGCTGTCCCGAGCGATTTCCCTGAATGCCTTCGTCGATGCCGGGTCGGGGCAAGAGACACGGACGAAATCGGCTCCCGCCTCGGCACAGGCATTGATCTGGGCCACGGTGTTCGAAACGTCGGTAGTCGGCGTATTCGTCATCGTTTGCACCGAAATCGGTGCGCCGCCGCCAACTGGTACATCCCCGACCATAATTCGTCGACTAGGTCGCCGTTCAATGCGCCTCCATGGCCTTATGTCATGGAGTTCCATTCTCGCCCTGTCCGAAAACCTGCATCACAGACCTCATTCAACCCGTATCGGCCTGAACGCGGGCCCTCCACATCCCGCAGTACACGAGCGTCATCATTGCGAACGAGGCAAAACCGGACGCACGGTCTTTCCGTCCGCGACCGTCTGGCGGTTCCGGTCAACCGCAATATGTGACACTTCGAAATTCCCGATTATGTCGGCAGCATTCAGCGACACGCGCTTGGCGACCCCGGTTCCGGTTCCGACGGGTCCGTAGGTCTTTCCGTCGACAACGAGATAGACCGAGCCGGAATTTCCGGATCTCAGCAACGGGTTTTCGACGTCCTGTGGCACCTGGTAGATCTGTTTTGCGTCCAGGATTTCCTCGAAAAGCACATCTCCTGCATCCACAAAGACCCTCAACCAGGCCGGATTGGCGGCATAGACCTCGACGATTGGAGGCGCTTTCTCGACAACCTGGGGGGCCTCCGCGGGAATGGGGATGGCAAGATCGTCCGTTTCGACCAATGTCCCGAAACTGTCAGGATCAATTGAAGCAATCGGACCATCTCTCGGCTCCATAACCGGATAGTCGAGAATTTGAGGACGATAACTCCGGCCCAGTCCTGTCGCATCAGGTTGTTGCACCGAACCCGGGACAGTGTTTCCGGCAACCTCCACTTCGAGTCCCGAAGCGCTGTTCCCGTCTTCCGAGGTGGAAAGCCACAATGACGTGATCAGATCACCATTGGCCACGCGGGTCTCATCAATCGGAACCATGCGAACCTGCTGGATTTCGCGTACGACATTCCACCCGCCATAGGCCAACCCCGCGATGATCATCACAAGGACACCCATGTTGAACACCGCTGAGACCGAAAAATCTTGCCAGAATTGCCGCGGGCGAATGAATCCGAGTGAGAGAGTTGACCTGTTGACCAGCGAATCCCGGCTCGATGGCACGTTGCGACCTTCAGGCTGCAAGCCCCTGTCCGGCAGTTTCAGATCCTTAACCGCGAACGGATCGGCGACTCGATGCGAGAACCCGGTCTCCTGGCAGAACTTCAGGAACGTCACCTCAGGGTCCAGGCCAAGATAACGGGCATATGACCGTACGAGACCTCCAACAAGGACCGGCAATTCGAACTCCGACAAATCGCCGTTCTCTATTGCCAGAACGTAGGATGGCTTGATTCGCAGATCTGCAGCCGCCTGTTCGACTGTCTTGTTAAGCGTGATGCGCTCACCGCGAAGGACATCTCCGAGCGTGACGACATATGAGTCGTAACCGCGCAAAGGTCCGAAGTCTTCCACGGAGTCCACTCCCCAACTCCATCCAGCCGATAGCGTTCCAGCCCCCCTGGATCCAAATGCCGGCAAGGATATTTCGACTCGATGCCGCAGTTTAACAAATCGCTCTGAAAGAATCCACTCATTCGCAGATTTCCGGATCCAAATGCCGGCCGGATGCCGCAGTTTTTCGCGCAGATTTCCGGTGTCCGGTCCCCCGTGAACATGTCTCGGGAATCCGCCGGGGCGATTCCGGAAAAGTCGCTTGCGAGAACCCGCCACCGGATTGAATCGGCCATGATCATCCGGCCAACTCAACCGGGTTTTGCATCCATCATCGAAACACGCCTGATTTCTGCGACCAGGCCCCTGTATCGTTCCGGACAATCTGCCATGCCCGTGATCCAGCCAAAAACTGAAACGTCAATCTCGAAAAGCAAAGCCTCGAGATGCTCAAGTTCAGCGTCCGACAGGTACTCGAGCCTCTCTTCGACGAATCGTCCGATCAACAGGTCAAGTTCCCTCATGCCGCGGCGCTTCGACCGCACACGAATGCTCCGGCACTTCCGGTCTCTTTCACGATCGTCCATTTGACAACACCATGCGGCCCCAATCCCGACCGGATCAATCGACGAAATTGTGCAATACAACCATGTCAGTACGGTCTCCCGAAGCAAATTTCCAATTGTTGACCGTTGCTGCCGGCGTCTCTACAAGTCGCAACCCTGCATTGATGCCGTTTTAGACCGGGCCTGCCAACATGAACCTCGTCTCCAAACGTATGACGAGAATTCGGCCTTCGGCCACCGTCGCAATTACTGACCTTTCCAAGGAATTGAAGTCCCGAGGAAGGGACGTGGTATCATTGAGTACCGGTGAACCGGATTTCGACACGCCAGAAAACATTCGCCGGGCGGCTCAATCAGCGATCAGGGCCGGCAAGACCCGATACACCATCGTCGACGGTATTCCCGAACTCAAGTCCGCGGTCGCGGACAAGTTCCGGCGCGACAATCACCTGAACTACGATCCGTCCCAGATCACCATAGCGAATGGCGGCAAGCAAATCATTTTCAATGCGCTGATGGCATCATTGAACCGGGGCGATGAGGTCGTGATCCCGGCACCATTCTGGGTATCCTACCGTGACATGGTCCTGCTTGCCGATGGTGCCCCGGTCGTTGTGGAAGGGCAACTTGACAACGGGTTCAAGATTACCCCCTGGCAGCTTGAATCCGCGATTACCGCCCGAACCAGATGGGTAATTTTCAATTCGCCCTCGAATCCGAGCGGTTCGGCCTATACCAGAGCCGAATTCAGGTCGTTGACGGATGTTCTGTTACGTCATCCGCATGTCCTGGTCCTGTCCGACGACATCTACGAACACCTGACATATGATGACTTCAAGTTCAGTACGCCAGCTGAGGTCGAGCCCGAATTGTTCAACCGCACCCTGACCATGAACGGCGTCTCGAAGGCCTATGCAATGACAGGCTGGCGAATCGGTTTTGCAGGAGGACCCACGTCCTTGATCACAGCCATGCGAACGATTCAGAGCCAAAGCACTTCAAATCCGTGTTCGATCAGCCAATGGGCCGCTGTCGAAGCATTGACCGGTACGCAAGAGTACATCGCGACCAGCAGGTTGGCATTTCAACGCCGACGTGACATGGTCGTCGACATGCTGAACGGAATCCCCGGGATCGAATGCCCCGCTCCGGTCGGCGCCTTTTATGTCTATCCATCCATTGCAGGCTGTATCGGCAAGACTTCGGCCTCGGGGAAGGTCATCCGCACCGACGAGGATTTCGTCACCGCACTGCTGGAGGAACAGGAAGTCGCAGTCGTTTTCGGGGCTGCCTTCGGCGTGAGTCCCAATTTTCGTCTCAGCTACTCCGCGTCGGAAGAGCTGTTGCGTGAAGGATGCCGACGAATTGAAACGTTCTGCCATGGACTCCGTTGACCTCTCGGGATTCCAGGCTGCGAACAACTGAACCGACTGATCATTCCACGAGAATCCTCGCACAAGCCTCCCACGGTGCCTGCCGGGTCCAGGCGTTTGACGGGACCGGCCGGCGTTCTCCCGAAACGTGAAGCCCGCTGGTCTCAAACCGGCAGGACCGTCGTAGACTTAATTTCCTCCATCGACAGGAGCGCGGTAACATTGAAGATCGTCACATTCGAGATCAATGCCTGGTAGAAATCATCATAGGCTTTCGCGTTTCGTACCCTGACCTTCAGGATGTAATCCACGTCTCCCGCCAGGCGATGGGCTTCAAGAACCTCGGGACGATCCATCAATGATTGAAGAAACCGGTTCTGCCACTCCCGTTCGTGTTGCGACGTTCTGATCAGAACGAAAAAACACGCTTCGAGACCGAGCTTTTCCGGGTCGAGCAGAACGGTGTTTCGTCCGATGATCCCCTCGCGCCTGAACTTCCGAATTCTGTTCCAGACCGGCGACCGAGACGTACCGACCTTCCTCGCTATTTCATCGAGAGATTGATTTGCGTCCTCCTGAAGTTCAGCAAGGATTTTCCTGTCAATCGCGTCAAGTTGGACAGCCATTTTCTCGCCCCCCGCAAAATCGTGACAATTTTTTTTAATTTCACTAATTTTGCAATTTTAATTCTTTTTTTTCTGAAAAACAATTGGAATATGGAAAAAATTTTCTACAGCAATATAATCAGCAACGAACTGTTCTCGTTACAAGACAACGATTTTGTGTCAGGAATGAAGCATTTTCCGATTTACGTGGATCTTTCGGATCGCAAAGTCGTGGTTTCCGGAGCCGGACACGCAGCCGTGTCGAAGTTGCGCCTGCTCCTGAAGACCGGTGCCAGGATTGCCGTATTCGGGCTTCGACCAGAGCACGAAATCAGGATCTGGGCCGAACGAGGCAAGTTGTCTCTTTTCCCGCGGCCGATCAAAAGAAGGGATATCCGCGGGGCCACCCTGCTCTACTGCGCCAATGAGGATGCGGCCGAAGACTCAAGGATTGCAGAAATCGGCCGTCGTCTTCGCGTCATCGTCAACATCGTCGACAATCTCGCCGAAAGCGACTTCATCACCCCGGCCATCGTCGACCGGACGCCAGTTACAGTTGCAATCGGCACGGAAGGCGCGGCGCCGGTCCTCGCAAGGATGCTGAAGGCGGATATCGAAGAGCGCCTGCCTCAATCCATCGGAAAGTTGGCCAGGACAGGTCAGGAAATGCGGTCCCTTGCGCAAGGTCTTCCTGCCGGCAAGTCACGGCGGGAATTCTGGAACGGCTATTTTGCCAACAAGGGCATGAAAAGCCTGGCCGGGCCTGGAAGGATTCTTGAGAATGGTTCGGCCAGGCTGGCTGAACCCGACAGCCCGCCACGCAAAGCGGCCCGCGGCCGGGTGTTCATAGTTGGCGCCGGCCCCGGAGACCCCGACCTGATGAGCCTCAGGGCCCGGAACCTCCTCCATGACGCCGATGTGGTCGTCCATGATCAACTGGTGCCCGATCCGATCATCGAGATTGCACGACGTGAATCATTGATCATTCGCGCAGGAAAGAAGGGGTTCTCGGAATCGTGGAAACAGGAGGACATCAACGATCTCCTGATTCACCACGCGTCGGCAGGTCGCCAGGTCATTCGGCTGAAATCGGGCGATCCTGCCATATTTTCACGACTCGATGAGGAAACTTCGGCATTGTCGGATGCGGGAATCGATTGGGAAATCATCCCTGGGGTCACGGCAGCGACGGCAGCAGCCGCCCGGCTCGGGGTCTCCCTCACGCGGCGGCGAAGAAACTCCGAGGTCCGGTTTCTGACCGGCCACGATGTCAACGGATTCACCGAACAGGACTGGGTGGACCTTGCCAAGCCTGGCGCCGTTGCGGCGATCTACATGTCGCGAAGGTCTGCGCGTTTCATTTGCGGCCGGATGCTCATGTACGGCTCATCCGGATCCAAGCCGGTAACGATCGTGGAGAACGCGACCATGCCGGACGAAAGGATCATTTGCACGGATGTGCTCAACCTGGCGTCGGCGGTGGAGAAGGCTGGAATTACGGGTCCAATGATACTGTTGGTCGGCTTGCACGGTTCGGAAGCCGGCATGCAGGAAGGCCGGATTCCTACCACTTTGGCGGACGGGCGAGGAGAAGCCGGACCCGTGCCCGCCTCCGCAGGTCACTAGCTTCAAGAAACCGGATGCACAAATGCCGCGATCATTCACACCGAAGGTACTGACTGCAAACGATCTTCTGAGCGGGGATGTCGTTTACCTTGCCGCCAATTCCCGGCTGACCCGTGCGTTTTCGGACGCCTTGTTGATCGAAAACGAGACCGAGGCTGAGGGCCTCTTGAACTGGGCGGAAGGACAGGCGGGAACATTTGTCGGCCCCTATCTCGCCGACGCAACCCCGGGAAGAGACGGCCAGCCGCAGCCGGTCCATATCCGTGAGCAGCTCCGTTCCATGGGTCCGTCAAACTACCTGCACGGAAAGCAGGCCGGGGAGTAGAACATGTACAGGTACTCGGAGTTCGATCGCAGACTTGTCCGTGAAAGGGTCGACCGGTTTCGCGACCAGGTCCGGCGCCGGATCGACGGCACCTTGACCGAGGACGAATTCAAACCGTTTCGCCTCATGAATGGCCTGTACCTGCAATTGCACGCCTACATGTTGCGGGTCGCAATTCCATATGGGACCCTGGACAGCCGGCAACTCCGGCAACTCGCACACATCGCCGAACGATGGGACAAGGGTTACGGACATTTCACCACACGCCAGAACATTCAGTTCAACTGGCCACGGCTGGAAGACGTGCCGGACATCCTTGACGCGCTCGCTGATGCCGACATGCACGCGATTCAGACTTCGGGAAACTGTATCCGAAACGTGACCGCAGACCACTTCGCCGGAGCGGCGGCCGACGAGGTTCGCGATCCTCGTCCCGTCGCTGAACTGGTCAGGCAATGGTCATCGGATCACCCGGAATTCGCCTTCCTTCCCCGCAAGTTCAAGATTGCGGTCACCGGGTCCCGCGTGGACCGGGCGGTGACCCGCGCACACGACATTGGCCTGCGAACAATTCGGAACGAAGTTGGCGAAACCGGCTTTGAGGTGATCGTGGGAGGTGGCCTCGGCAGAACCCCCGTCATTGGCACGGTCATCAGGGAATTCCTCCCGGAATCAGACCTCCTGCCTTATCTCGAGGCAATCCTGCATGTGTACAACGCCATCGGGCGACGCGACAACAAATACAAGGCACGAATCAAGATTACCGTTCGCGAAAACGGGATCGAGGCGATCCGGGAATTGGTCGAACAACGGTTTCGGGAAATCAAACCGGAGTTCCGCGGATTCGACCAACGGTTGCTTCGTGAAATCGAAAACGCGTTCGCCTCCCCCCAATTCGTCGATTCTCCGACGGGCCGCTTCGAATCCAGACTTGAAAGCGATCCCGACTTCGGTTCGTTTGTGGACACCAATCTCCACCCGCACAAGCACCCCGGTTACAGCATCGTTTCCGTTTCACTCAAGGCTCACGGAAAGACGCCGGGAGATGCAACTTCGGACCAGATGCGAACCCTTGCAGATCTCGCCGAACACTTCGGGCACGACGAGTTGCGGGTCAGTCACGAACAGAATGTCATTCTTCCCCATGTCCACAGGAACGACATTCCAACCGTCTATGACGGGCTCGTCCGTGCCGGTCTGGGAACCGCGAATATCGGCCTGACATCAGACATCATTGCCTGCCCGGGCATGGACTATTGTGCCTTGGCGACGGCCCGGTCCATCCCGATTGCCAGGGAGATTTCCGTTCACCTCAAGGAACTGGAACGCGAAATCGGCCCCATGAAGATCAAGATCTCCGGCTGTATCAATGCCTGCGGCCATCATCACGTCGGACATATCGGCATACTTGGACTCGATCGTGCCGGCGTCGAGAACTACCAGGTCACGCTTGGAGGAGACGGTACCGAAACGGCCAGGCTTGGCGACCGGTCCGGACCCGGCTTTTCGGCCGACGATCTGATCCCCGCAATCGACCGGTTGGCCCGGGCGTACCTGGACATTCGCGCCGACGAGTCCGAATCGTTTCTCGAAACCTATCGCCGGACCGGAATCGAACCGTTCAAGGCCGCCCTGTACCCGAATTCGTTGCGCAGCGCTGCCTGAAGTCAATAGGGGCGGGACTTCGGCGGGACTTCGGTCAGCCGGATTCGCGGCCAGGAGCAGGAGAGCAGTCCAAATGGCAATCATCGTGTCGGACCAAGGGTTTTCCACGGATGACTGGACCGGACACTTCCTGAACTGGGAACAGGTCGAATCGGACCAGGGGAAAATCGATCCGGGAAATGCACTGGACGTCCCGAATTTCCTGGACGGGAACGAATTGGTCCGGGTTTTCAACCGGGTTTCACTGATCAGGATTCCGTTTCCCGCCCATGTCGACGGCCGGGGATTCTCCCTTGCCCGTAGATTGAGGCGACTGGGATTCGGAGGGCGTCTTCGTGCGAAGGGTCACATCCTCGCCGATCAGTTCGTTTTCGCCCGAAGGTGCGGTTTCGACGAAATCGAGATCGACGACGACCTTGCTCGCAGGCAACCGGAGGAGGTCTGGCTCCCGGAGGCGGGATGGAAAAGCAACAATTATCAGCAAAGGCTCACTGCTTCACCTTGAACCGGCTCGTGGACCGCGCACGGAACGACGGCTCGAGTGTCAAGCACGGTTCGTGAGTCAACGCATTTCCGGACCGCCGTCCGAAAAGTCCGGACAATTCCGTCATGCTTCGAGGATGGCCTGCAACTCCCTCCATTCCCGTTTGGACATGCCCGATTCATCCTGGGTGACGACTTCGCCCGCCAGCATTCTCCTGATGCAATCCAGTGCCGGCCCGGAGAGCAGGACGGCGTGTTTTCGGTAGTCCTCGAATGCTGCGTAAGTAATCGGAACCCAGTCGGCAAGGATTTTACCCAAGACATCCGCGTAGGCCTGAATCTCGTACTGGGCGTGAGAATCACCACGCAGATGGACGAAGTGCAGGAGGTTGTGCAGATCCGTCTTCCAGTACCACTGCGTATAAACGCTCGCCGGCAGGTTCATTCTCGCCAGTTCCCGTGAGAGTCCTGACTTTTCGCCACCGTCGTCCAGCATCTCCTCGTAGTGGTCATAAGCCCTTGCACTGTCGGTCTTCAGGATTTCCAGAACCCTCTCTGCCTCCTCTCCCTGCAACGGAGTTCCCCTGCCCTGGTTGTTACTCCTGGATTGCGACGCGAGTTGTTCGGGCGCCGGCACATAAAACTCGCGGTCCAGTATGGAATAGCGGGCCGAGTATTCGTTGACGTTCGCAGTCCGGTGTCGAATCCATTGCCGCGCAACAAAGATTGGCAACTTGACGTGGAACTTCACCTCGCACATCTCGAACGGGGTCGTATGCTGGTGCCGCATGAGGTAGCGAATCAGGCCGGCATCATTCTGGACGCTCCGCGTCCCCTTTCCGTAACTCACGCGCGCTGCCTGCGTAATCGCCCCGTCATCACCCATGTAATCGATGACCCGGATGAACCCGTGGTCGAGAATTTCGTGGGCGAAATACATTCGCGCTTCCATTCCCGGAGAAACCGCGCGCAGGGTTGAACGCGACCGAGATCGAAGATCATCGATCTCTGCAAGGTGTTTCGGATCAATTGCCATGGCTTCATCCCGGTTGATCGATGTACCGGTTACGGTCCGGCTTGAGGTCGAGGACGACTTCCAATATCAGGAATATCACGAAACCGGTCGTCGCGCGACGGGCAGAATACCATTCGCATGTTCGTGGTGTCTTGACCTTTCGGCGCCGCAGCAAAGACGTTCTCACCTCGAGAACGGCAACGAGAGAAATCTATGGGAATCAAGTATTTACACACGATGGTTCGCGTGAAGGACCTGGATGAGTCCATGAAGTTCTATCAACTTCTCGGCCTCGAGGAAACCCGTCGGCATTCCAATCCGTCGGGTCGTTTCACACTCGTCTTCATGGCCCCGCCCGAACAGCCGGAATGTCCGGTTGAGCTGACGTTCAACTGGGACGGAGACGAAGGACTTCCGTCGGACAGCCGCCACTTCGGACACCTCGCCTACGAGGTTGATGACATTTACGCGAGCTGTCAGTCGTTGATGGACAATGGCGTGACAATCAACCGGCCGCCCCGGGACGGCCACATGGCGTTTGTCCGTTCTCCGGACAATGTCTCGATCGAACTCCTGCAAAGAGGCAAGGCACTACCACCTGCCGAACCCTGGGCGAGCATGGAGAACTCGGGTCACTGGTGATCACTTGATCCCCGCCTGATCGAGAATGACTCCAAGAATGAAACGTTCCGTCACCGGTCCGCCCCGATCATTCCACGATCGTCGGACAAACCAATGCCAGGGCAGTACATAATGGGCTACCGCTCGATAATTGTCGCGATTCTATGCCTTGCGACATGGGTCTCAGTTCCTGCGCACGCGAACTGCAGGCAGGCACTTGCGATCGGAATGGACGTGTCCGGTTCGGTTGATGCCGAAGAATACCGCTTTCAATTGACGGGGTTGGCGAACGCCCTGACCTCGGACGCCGTCAGTAGCCTGCTCTTGAGGACATACGATACGCCCGTCATGATCTCCGTCTTTGAGTGGAGTGGTGACCGGCATCACGAAGTCGTGCTTGAATGGCTGAGGATTGAAGACGAACAGACCCTGGCGGACGTTGCACTCACTCTCACCAGCCGGACTCGAGCCAAGGGGCCATTCACCACGGCGATCGGGGCAGCAATTCAGTTTGGCGGTGCACTCCTCGATCAGGTGCCCGAGTGCTGGCGCCACACGCTCGACTTGTCCGGGGACGGAAAAAACAACTACGGTGTTCCGCCGGAAGCAGTCGGGTCGACAGCGGCCCATGTTGTGATGACGGTCAACGGACTCGTCATTGGCGGCCATGATGAAAGGCTGAGGAGATCACCTGAAACCCGGCTCGAGGAATTGCGTGTCTACTACCGGAACAATGTCGTTTCCGGTCCCGGTGCATTTGTCGAGGTCGCCCGCGGATACCAGGACTTTGAAGAAGCGATGACGCGAAAACTCATCAAGGAATTATCCGGCATTGCGATCAGTTCCTACGGGACCCCGGGTTCGCCTGCTTCGGGTGGTTGAATTCGATCCGTATTTGCTGGTGCACTCACGATCAACTGTTGGTTCCGAAACGGAACATGCAAGGCAGGGCAGGTGGTGGATAGCCGGAGCCTGTCCGGTCCTGCTTTACGTCAGGGCTGGACTTGAATGTGTAGCGAGACGCCGAGCCCGCCTTTCTCCAATGCATCCATGGCAATTCCCGCATCGTTGAAGTTGCGTCGGATGATCTTTGCCTCCGTGAAAGGATTCAGCGATCTGAACCGAAGTCCACGGCGGCTTCGGGTTGCGCCCATGAGCGCCGCAGAGGTTCGAAGTCCGCATTCCCCATGGAGCGAACGCTGTTCCGGCGGCACGTCTCCCTGCGCGTATGGCACCAGGTGACGCAGTATGCCGTACAGTTCGATGACCTTTATTTTGTTTCGTTTAACCGGTCGGGAGCCACCAAAAACCCGGGCAAGAGCAGGAATTGGTCGAAGGTCGGCTGCGATCTCGGAGAAGGAGTTCCCCGGGACCGCCAGGCGGGCGATCACGTTCGGGACACTTGATGACGGTCGCCGCAACGGGGTCGACGAACAACTTCGGCGCGTTCCATGTCAAACAGGATTCCCTGGGAATCCAGGCATGGCCAACCCATAGTCGAAGCCGCCAGGACAAGAGAATGTCTCGCGCCACGTCAACGTGGGAGGTTGAGTCAGTTTTGGACGCCTAAATTGGCCATTTCTCCTTCTGACCCTTTTCATTTGCGCCCGGATCGACTAAATGAGGCGTGTTCCTCACGGAACTATGGCGATAAACGCACATGTAATAAACGGACCGGACCCGGGGGCGGTACCCGGCGGCTCCACCAGGATCATGGGGCCGAAACAGTATCGACGGACGCGTAAAGATGCCTGCTTTCGCTCGGCGGACTGCCACCGTTATCGGCGTAAACAGTACAATTGCAAACGACAATCGTGCTCCGGTTGCTCTCGCTGCTTGATGCAGCGCGGTTAACCGAAATTGTTAGACCAGGTCTCAGCAAGACCTGGCGGGGTCGGCAGGCACCTGGCAACAGAAGCCTGCACTCATCTGGACACCGTTTTGTCACTTGTCAGCGTCCTGATCGACCGCATGGCGGAAAGGTGACATGGTGGTGTTCAGCGGACCGCCGATAAAGGCGGTCCCGCTCTCGCAATTCAGGTCGTCGTCGGATAAACACCCCGTGAATTCGCGATGGCCGGGCAAGACTCGTCGCTTACTGATCATCTAGGGTCTCCCAGTATGGATCAAGGAATTGACTACGGAGAACTCATGCATCGGGCGATGCGGGAACTGATCGCCAACGTCCTGGCGCGCATCGGCCGCGAGGGTCTGCCCGGCGAGCATCATTTTTACGTGACGTTTGACACGACACGCTCCGGAGTGGACGTGCCGCCCCGCCTCCTCGAAAGACATCCGAACGAAATGACCGTCGTTCTCCAGCACTGGTTCCAGGACCTGACGGTCTCTTCCAAGTCGTTCTCAGTTGTCCTCAGTTTCGACAACACCCCGGAAAAGCTGACCATTCCGTTTGACGCAATCACCTCCTTCGTCGACCCATCGGCCGAGTTCGGCCTCCGATTCCAATACGGTTCACATCCGGATGGCGACCAGAAACAGGAAAGCCCGATGATCGAAATCGATGACGCGGGAGCGGAGGCTGATCATGCCCCCGGTGACGGCGGCAAGGTCGTCCGCCTGGATTCCTTCCGGAAACCGAAATCCAGATAGATCGGGTATGCAGGCCAGTGCGGACATTTCGCCGCGGGCTCCGATTGGCAAATAGAAGGACCTCCGAAGATGCCGAATCATGCGGCGGGCCAGGTACGTGATACAAGGACGGAAACCGACAGTTTCGGTCCAATCGAGATCCCGTCAGGCAGATATTGGGGCGCGCAGACTCAGCGAAGTCTCGCGAATTTTCCGATCGGATGGGAGCGGCAGCCTATCTCCATCATCCGGGCACTCGGAATCATCAAGAAGGCCTGTGCCGAAGAAAACATGGAGCGGAACCTGATCGATCCCGTGATCGGAACTGCAATCGTGCAGGCAGCGGAAGAGGTCGCCAATGGTGACCTAGACGATCACTTTCCCCTCGTCGTCTGGCAAACGGGATCCGGAACCCAGACGAACATGAACGCGAACGAAGTCATCGCCAATCGGGCCATCGAAATCCTGGGAGGCGAGGTCGGGACCAAATCCCCTGTCCACCCGAACGATCATTGCAACAAGGGGCAGTCGTCCAACGACACTTATCCGACCGCCATGCACATCGCCATTGCGACGACGGCACACCATCACCTGCTGCCTGATCTTGAATACCTGCACGTCTGCCTGGCCGCCAAGACCAGGGAGTTCGAGTCGATCATCAAGATCGGTCGAACTCACACCCAGGACGCGACCCCGCTCACGCTGGGCCAGGAATTCGGAGCATACGCACACCAGCTTGAGGCAGGGCTTGACCGCATGCGCCAGGCCCTGAAGTCGATTTACCCATTGGCACAGGGTGGAACCGCTGTAGGGACCGGACTGAATTCACCTCGCGGCTGGGACGTCGCGATCGCGGCTCGCATCGCTGCACAGACCGGGTTGCCATTCGTCACGGCGGCGAACAAGTTTGAGGCGCTCGCCGCTCATGACGCCGTTGTCGAGATGTCCGGATCGCTCCGCGCCATGGCGGCCAGCCTTTTCAAGATCGCCAACGACATCCGCTTTCTTGGTTCCGGACCCAGGTGCGGATTCGGCGAACTGTCGCTTCCGGAGAACGAACCCGGAAGCTCGATCATGCCCGGCAAGGTCAATCCGACCCAGTGCGAAGCAATCACTCAAGTTGCGGTTCACGTCATGGGCAACGATGCGGCCGTCGGTTTCGCTGGCTCGCAGGGCCACTTCGAACTCAACGTGTTCAAACCGGTTATGGTCTATAACGTATTGCAGTCTATACAGCTTCTCGCCGACTCGTCCCGTGCATTTGCCGACAACTGCGTGGTCGGAATTGAGGCCAATACGTCGCGAATCGATTCCCTGCTCAATGACAGTCTGATGCTTGTCACGGCACTTGCTCCGGAAATCGGGTACGACAACGCGACGAAGGTCGCGAAGTCGGCACATGCAAACGGAACGACTCTCAAGGAAGAGGCGCTGCGGCTGGGTTACGTCGACGAAGACACGTTCAATCGTGTCGTCAAACCGGAACGCATGTTGGGGCCGAAATGATTTCCCGCAATCGTACTTTCGAAATGTTCTTCTCTGGCTCCATACCCGGCGCGGCCGCCCCGAGCGCGGCGGGCTGGCACCGGGCGGGAGCGGAATACGCGACGGGATCGTAGGCCGAGTTCGCCCTTTTCGTCGAAATGTACGCGCGACCGGAAAAGTACTCGGTAACCATCCGAGGTCACCGGACCAGTGTCTCGCTCGAAGCCGGGTTCTGGACGGATCTCGGGGAAATTGCACGTGAAAGAGGTGTGTCACGAAACGCGCTGATCACGGAGATTGATGCGGCGAGACGCATGAAATCGGGACTTGCTTCGGCCATTCGCGTGTATGTTCTCGAATGGCACAGGCGTCGCTCGCGCAGGTCGGAGACGGCAGATTCATGTGGCTGAAGGCCACGTGGGACATGGACCGCACCTGAACACGGAACGGGCCCACCGCACGCGGGCCAAGGCCTGCGTCACCCGAATTCGGCGAGCCCTGGAAACGTTTCCAGCAACCAGAACGAAATGTCCGAAAAATTGCCGGTCACGAGCAAGGTACCGACGAGGAGAAACAGGCAACCCGCCGTCCGTTCGAACCAGGTTGAAACGCGACGAAAACGTTGCATGATACCAAAAGATTTTCTCACGAAGGCAGCAACCAGGATGAACGGGATACCCAACCCGACAGCATATGCCGCCATGAGAGCAGCCCCGTAGGACCCCGAGCCTTCCTGGATGACCAGGGAAAGGATGGCACCCAGTATCGGACCGATACATGGGGTCCAGCCGAACGCGAAAGCCAGCCCGAGAACGAATGCCCCGAGTGCACTCCCTCCCCAACCACCGGTGTTGATCCTGGCCTCCCGGTCAAACAGCGGAATCCTGAAAATTCCCAGAAAATGAAATCCGAAGACAAGAATCATCAGCCCTGCCGCAACCCCGAGTTCCGCCTGGAACTGAAGCAGCATGCGTCCGGCAGCGGACGCCGCCAAACCGAGAAACATGAACACGACCGAGAGGCCGGCGACAAAGCAGCACGCTGCGATGAGAACCCGGTTGTCGGAATCACCGTGTTCTTCCATGTCACTTACTGTGATTCCGCCCATGAAAGCCAGGTAAGGAGGTACGATCGGGAGGACACACGGGCTCAGGAAACTGAGCAGGCCCGCGAAACCGGCCAGGCCGACGGCGACCATCGGACTCGATTCGAATATGTCAATCCCGATCATGCGAAGACCCATAAACGCCTACGGCGCTGCGGTCATCTCCGCGTCGCTCACAAATCCGTGGACATTCGTTTCAAGGCGACCTATCGGAAACGTATGGATCAGGATTGGGATGCCGAACTGGACGCGACCGGTCTGCAATGTCCACTCCCCGTATTGAAGGCCCGGCGAAGGTTGCGGGACATGAGCGCAGGCCAGGTTCTTCGAATCCTGACAGACGATCCGGCAGCGGTTGTGGATTTTCCTCATTTTTGTGACGAGCAGGGCCACGGAATGGTCAAGTACTGCACATCGGCATTGCCATTCGAATTTCTGGTTCGAAAGGGATGACACGCACTCCTCCCCCCGTCCGGTCTGGTCCGGGGATCAGACTTGCAAACAGAAAACACAGGATGGGGGCAAACAGCCCTGCCCTGTTCCTGACCTCGGGTTCAGTGGACGGTTCAGCGAAGGAAACCTGCCCATGGACTGGGACAAGCTACGCGTTTTTCATGCGGTCGCCGAAGCCGGCAGTCTGACGAGGGCAGGCGAAATACTTCACCTGTCCCAGTCAGCGGTCAGCAGGCAGATCAGCGCCCTGGAGGACAGCCTGGCTACGATTCTGTTTCACCGGCATGCCCGGGGGCTGATCCTGACAGAATCCGGCGAACTCCTGTTCGAAACCGCGAGAAAGATCAGGTCGGAGATCGATCGAGCGGAAGTCAGGATCCATGACGATCAAAACGCGGTACAAGGCGAATTGAGAGTGACGACGACAACCGGGTTCGGGACCCTGTGGCTGGCGCCCAGAATTGGTCAACTGTTCGCGCGTCACCCGAACCTCAAGATCGACCTCCGACTTGCGGAACACGTTCTGGATTTGTCGATGAGGGAAGCCGACGTCGCTATACGGATGAAAGAACCCAGCCAGGCCGAACTCATTCGCCGCAGACTGATGACGGTCAACATGCGCCTTTATGCATCCCAGGAGTACCTGGCGGCCAACGGCACACCGTCCACCCGTGCACAGCTTCACGATCACCGTCTTGTCAGCCAGAGCCCGGCGGCCGAACAACCGAACTCTGCCTACCACTGGACCGTGCCCTTCCTGAAATCCGAACACTGCTCTCACATGACAGTGAACAACTACTTCGGCGTACTCCAGGCGGTGCTGCACGGCGTGGGGATCGGAGTCTTGCCAAACTACGTCACAGACGACTTCCCGCAGCTCGTCAGGGTACTGCCGGATGAGCATAGCCAGGGCATCCCCGTGTACCTTGCCTATCCGGAAGAACTCAGGCATTCGAAACGGGTGGCGGCATTCCGCGATTTCGTCATTCATGAGATCATCGCGTTCAGAAAAGTTCACGAGTCTGATGGCAGTGCGTCGCATGCTGGGGTTAGCCGTTCCTGAGGCGGTCGATTCCTGTCTTTCCGGTCGGGGCAGAGGAAACCGGACGACCAGTGCCGGGCCAGCCGCTCGCCGGAATTCTTTGCCGGGACTGCACTTGCCTTTCGGCGACTCCCCTCGACGCCGAAGTCGACGACTTCCATCCAGCATGCAAAGATGAAGAGCAGGAAATCGTGAGACGGGAACCAGAGATCACGGACGAAATCATTCGGGATCACGGACTGAATTCCACGGAGTATCAACGTGTTCTTGAGATGCTTGGCCGTACGCCGAGTTTCACCGAACTCGGGATCATCTCGGCGATGTGGAATGAGCATTGCTCGTACAAATCATCGCGCAAGTGGTTGCGCCTGCTTCCGACAACGGGGCCCAGGGTGATCCGTGGCCCGGGTGAAAATGCCGGGGTCGTGGACATTGGCGATGGCCAGGCGGTCGTCTTCAAGATGGAAAGCCATAACCACCCTTCGTACATCGAACCATTCCAGGGAGCGGCAACGGGCGTTGGGGGAATTCTCCGCGACGTATTCACCATGGGAGCCAGGCCGATCGCAGCGATGAACTCCCTTTCTTTCGGTTCCCCTGATCACCCGAAAACAAAGTCCCTGCTTTCAGGAGCTGTCGAAGGAATAGGAAGTTACGGAAACTGTTTTGGCGTGCCGACCGTTGGTGGTGAAGTTCGGTTCCACAGGGCGTACGACGGAAACTGCCTGGTCAATGCCTTCGCAGCCGGCCTTGTTGAAACCGGCAGCATTTTCTACTCGGCTGCAAGCAACGCCGGCAGGCCGGTGGTCTATCTCGGTGCACGCACGGGGCGCGACGGCGTCGGCGGGTCGTCGATGGCATCTTCGGAGTTTGATAGTGCCGACTCGGGGAGTCGATCGACGGTTCAGGTCGGGGATCCATTTACGGAGAAGCGGCTGCTCGAAGCCTGCCTCGAATTGATGGCCACCGGGGCCGTCAACGCCATTCAGGACATGGGAGCCGCCGGGCTGACGTGCTCGGCGGTCGAGATGGGGGACAAGGGCGGACTCGGAGTCCGCCTGGATCTGGAACAGGTGCCCGTCCGAGAGGAAGGGATGACGGCCTACGAAATGATGCTCAGCGAATCGCAAGAACGCATGTTGATGGTCATGAACCCAGGTCACGACGACATTGCGCAAAAAATCTTCAAAAAGTGGGACCTGGAGTTTGCAATCATCGGCGAAACCACCACGGACGACCGCTTCGTCGTGACGCAAGAGGGAAAGGTCAAGGCAGACCTGCCGCTGAGCGCACTTTCCCGGGAAGCTCCGCTGTATGACCGTGAAACCCGGGCGACTCCTCCCCAACGGCCGCTTGTGGAAATCCCGGAAATCTCCCCGGTGCTGGCCTTGAAATCCCTCCTTTCGACACCCAATCTCGCGTCACGGCACTGGGTCTACCAACAGTATGACAGTTCGGTCATGGCGGACACGGTACGCCCCCCCGGATTTGGCGCCGCCGTGGTCCGTGTTCACGGCACCAACAAGGCGCTGGCGTTTACTTGCGACGTCACGCCGCGTTATTGCGCTGCCGACCCCGAGGTCGGCGGCAAGCAGGCTGTTGCCGAGGCATATCGAAACCTCACGGCAGCCGGCGCGGTTCCGATCGCGTGTACCGACTGCCTGAATTTCGGAAACCCTGAGAATCCGGCCGTCATGGGCCAGTTTGCCGGATGCATCGCAGGCATCAGCGAAGCCTGTACGGCACTGGACATGCCCGTCGTTTCCGGCAACGTGTCCTTCTACAACGAGACTGACGGTAAAGCGATCCTCCCCACCCCGACGATCGGCGCGGTTGGCCTGATTGATCGACTTGACACGCTGATTGGGACCAGGGCGGTCGATGGAGACTCCGCCATTCTCGTCGGCGAAACCCGCGGCCATCTCGGGCAATCTGCCTTGCTCGCGGAGGTCTTCCACAGGGAAGAAGGCCCCCCTCCCCCCGTCGATCTGCACTCCGAGTGCATTCACGGAGACTTCGTCAGGGCCTGCCAATCGCTGATCCATGCGGCGACAGACCTTTCTGACGGCGGGCTTGCACTGGCAGGTTTCGAACTTGCGGAGCGGTCAGGAATTGGATTGACTCTCGAATCGGGGAACCTGGGCTGGTACTTTGGAGAGGACCAGGGTCGATATCTTCTCGCGGTGTCCCCGGAGGACGCCCTCCGGTTGCTTGCGGAAGCGGATAGGCTTGATGTTTCGGCCAGGGAAATCGGCAGGTTTTGCGGCAGTACATTTCGGTGCGGCGACGATGCGATCGCCATGGAGGAATTGGTGGATGTATTCCGCACGGCATTCGAATACCTTGGTGAACCGGGCCGCGCGCAACCCTGAAAACCCAAAAGAACCGGTTCGGTAACACGGTTGGATACGTTTTACGCGGCACAAGCCATGCTGTCGTGAAGCCACGAGAATCCGTCGGAGAGAGTACCCATTCTCACATGTTCCTCTAAAATCGATACCCGGAGGCCGTTCCAGGCCCGTCTGTTGCAGCGGTTGAAGCAGGGCGCGGAGGGACCGTAATGCACGGGATGTCACGCCGGGCCGTGCCAGTGCGCAGTTCAAAGACGGTACCGTTAATCACCCTTCCGTCACGCACCCGTTCTGGACTCTGGCGCTCGTGGGGATGGATCGAGTGTAGAATTGCCCGGCACCGCATCGTTCAAAACGTACCGATCCCAAATCCCCACAAGTGCCTGAAACAACGAGAAACCCGGGCACAGGAAGAAAAAATGCCATGACACGAACTGCTTCCTGATGATCATTGTTGTCGCAGGCACCATACGAACCCCCGAAATGCCGGAAATGGCCGCAACCGACCAAAACGTCCAATGTGGCGGCTCGCACCGGGACAGTCTGCTGACCGGCCGTTGGGAAACAGCGATGTATCAACATCTGTTGAACGCTGCCTGGGCGTTTCGTACCGGCACGGCTCCGATCAATCCACGCTGTTCGGGTCATCGCGCCCCCGCGTCCAGCGCCGGATTCGGATCCGACGCGCTCTTTCGGCTTTCATGATGCGGCCGGTTGATACGACGCCGGAATCGCCGACGCCTGCGCAAGCGTACGGAAGATCCCGGCATGGAATCATGAACAGAACGACACCTGCAGACCACGGCCTCGTCCAACGTCCAACATTAACCCCTCACCTCAAATTCCACGATATCGGTGAACAGAGGACGCTGCTCGTTTCCGAGGGATTCAACACGCTGCTTCACGGTGCGCTCCTTGGCGACCTGCTGCCGCTGCTCGATGGACGCCACGTGCACGATGAAATTGTTGCGGCGCTTGACGGTGCTCATGCCGCGACCGACGTCATTGCGGCTGTCGTCTCACTCTCAGCCAAAGGCTATGTCGTCTCGGCGGAACATGGAATGGACCAAAGCCAGGCGGCCTACTGGTCGTCTCTTGGTGCATCGCCGCGCTGGGTTGAACAACGGCTGGAGGAATCTCGAATAACGGTTGACGGTGACGGAGGACGGCTCATCCGGCATCTGGATACAAGCGGAGTCAGGGTAACGGCCGCCGACCCCGACCTCACCGTCGTCGTCTGCAACGACTATCTCGACGCCGACCTTGCCGAAGTGAATCGACGTCAGCTTGACGCGAAAGCACCATGGATGCTTGTGCGGCCACATGGCATGGAGGCGCTGTTCGGCCCTGTCTTTCGCGCAGACAGGCGGGGGCCCTGCTGGGAATGCTTGGCCTATCGCCTGCGCAACCATCAGGAAATTCACAGCTTTCTCCGCAATGTTGCGGGCGAGGAGGCTGCGTTCAAACCGTTCGCCGCTAATCCGACGGTTCTGGAAGCCCTGTTCGGACTGATTGGGGTGGAAATCGTCAAATGGCTGATCCTGGGTGCGGCAACCCGGATTCACGACCACGCGGTCGCAGTGAATGTCGGTACACTCGAGAGTTCGCCGCATCTGGTCATGCGGCGGCCACAATGCCTGGCCTGTGGTGACGAAGAGTTGTACCGGCCTGACCGGCCGCCGGTTCCGCTACGTCTGGAGTCAAGCCCAAAAGCCCATTGGAACAGCGGCGGCGCGCGCACCATGGCGCCGGACGCCACCCTGGCGAAATACCGCCACCTGGTGAGTCCGATCAGCGGTGTCGTGACCTGGCTGACACGCACGACTGATGAGACCGATTCCTGGTTGCATGTCTATTGGTCCGGAAGCAATCTTGGATCGAGAAGACGGACTTTGAGTTCGCTCAGGCGCGGCCTGCGCAGCAAGTGCGCCGGCAAGGGCACAACGCGGGATCAATCCAAGGTCAGTGCATTTTGCGAGGCAGTGGAACGCTATTCGGGCGCGTGCCATGGAGACGAAATCCGGGTTCGCAAGCGATTCATCGATTTCGCCGAAGGAGACGACGCCATACACCCAAATGACGCCCAGTTGTTCAGCGAACTGCAGCTTGACAATGCGGCGAGCATCAACGCAAAGGGTTACCCCTACAACATCGTGCCAAGGCGTCTCGAACCCGATGCCGACACAGACTGGACACCAGTGTGGTCGCTTACGCAGCAACGGCACCGCTATCTGCCGACGTCCATGCTTTATTATAGCGTGTCCGCGCAACAGCGCGGTCCCGCGGACCTGATCGCAGACTCGAACGGATGCGCCGCCGGAAATACGGTGGAAGAAGCCATCCTTCAGGGTTTCTACGAGCTGGTGGAGCGCGATGCCTTCGCAATCTGGTGGTACAATCGACTGCGGGTGCCGGCGGTCGATCTTTCCAGCTTCGACGACAGGTACTTGGCGTCAGCTCCGGATTACTACGCCCGTCATGAGCGGGATTTGTGGATTCTCGATGTGACTTCGGACATCGGCATTCCCGCATTCGTCGCGCTCTCGCGCCGGCCGGAGGCCGAGACCGAAGACATCATTTATGGCGCCGGTGCCCACGCTGACCCGCGTATCGCCGCGCTGCGTGCGGTTGCCGAATTGAATCAGTGCCTGACCTGGCTGCCACGTCCGCACGTGCGCGCCGACAGACCCATGATCGATGATCCGCTCGCGCTTTGGTGGTGGAAAACAGCTCGACTCGCCGACTGCTCATGGCTGGCACCGGTCCCAGAAGGACCACGCCGCAAGGCTTCGCATAATCCGGTGCTGGATTCGACGGATACGCGGGACGATGTGGAAGAGTGCCGCCTCCGGGTGGAAGCCGCCGGCATGGAATTCCTGGTTCTGGATCAGACGCGGCCCGACATCGGCCTGCCTGTGGTTCGGGTCATCGTGCCGGGCATGCGCCACTTCTGGGCACGGTTCGCACCTGGCCGCCTGTACGACGTGCCTGTCAGCATGGGCGTCCGCCTTCATCCCCTTGCCGAAGCCGAACTGAATACTGCACCGGTCATCGCGTGACATGCCTACCATGGACATAGACAAGGCTGTCACTCTGACTCAGGACCGTCTTGCTGAAGAAGGCGGCACCATGGGCGATCTGCTTGGACATTTTCGAAACAGGATTTCGCGGATTCTGATCGGTGATCCGGAATGGGAGCGGGTACTCGAACGCGCAGGAACACTCCCGATCACGATTGGAGCACTTCCCTTCGGCTTTGAATTACCTTTGCAAGTGCGCAGTCCAGAGGCGGATTTCGGCGTTTCCCTCGCGAGCGGAACTCAACCGGCAGCGTTTTTCCGGGACCGTGCGCAAGCCGATACGACGGATGAAACCGCGAAAGCGATTACATCGCTGTTCAGGCAGATGGAAGCCAGGGATTCATCCCTTCGTGACATTGTCGGCCGCAAGTTGATGCTGGAATACGACATTGGCTCGGCTCGGCACGACCACGACTTGATTCCGGGAATGTTCCTGCGGCCGGGAGAACGACCGATCATCGGCGGTGGCAATCAGGTGAATGATGTCGCCACGGTTGCTGATGCGCTCGTATCCTGCGTTGGCTGGTCAGTGACCGAAGCGGAACGGGAGACCATCGAATGCGTTTACCGGGCACAGCCAGGCGATACGCGCCTGGATTCCTTCGGTATATTCCCGTCTCGTTCCCCGGCAATCCGCCTGGCGATCATGGGCTTCAAATCTCGACAGGAAGTCTGTTCATTCCTGGTGCGCTCAGGCTGGCCGGGTCGGATCTCGGCTGTCGGGTCCGTGATAGAACGCTTCATGGAACGCGCCAACATCGTCAGGACCGGAGTCAATATCGACGTTCAGGAAAAGCGTATTGGTCCGGTGCTCGGCCTCACGCTCATCGTGAAGCAAAGATACACGAAGGACTCAAGATATTGGCTTGACGGCCTCACTGACTGGGATCCGTTCCTTGCGGCCCTGGGCCACGAGGACATCGTCGTTCAGGAAAAGCTCAGGGCCCTCGCCGACTGGGTTTCGAAACCGGCTACGCTTTTCGCGAAGTCTGGTCGCTTCATCTTCCTGCGCGGAATTCACCACATAAAGCTGGTCATATCCGGAAACCAGCTCCGAAAAGCAAAGGCCTACGTGTTCATGGTGCTATCGGGAGCGGTTCCCGATTGACGGGAACATCAGACCAACACGAACGCCCCCCCATAAAACGTCCCTGAACCGGGGCGGCAGGGTCCGTTCATGCCTTCGAAAAACGCGGAATCGGATCGTCGTTTCGCATCATGACCGGCGACTCGCCGGCGCATGGGTCTACCAGCAGCAACACAGTCCAGCTGAAATCGCTTCGAGTTGTTCCTCGGTGATGTTCGGGTCCGGCGGCAACGCAAGATGTACTGTTTGCATGTCGCTTTCATGGACCTTGATCGTCATGGAATCGGGAATGGTGATCCCCAACTCTTCACTGATTGCAGACTTGGGATCTGCGAGAAGCTGCTGCCTGAAATCCACGTCTAACGCAGACTTCTCGACAACATGCTGCAACATTTCGTCGCCACTTCTCATGGTAACCCTCCGTATTTCCGGTAAGCAACTCGACTCGTGCGCACGACTGAAATCTGGCACGAAACTGATGAATGATCAAGTTCCAATGAGAAATAAACAACATTAAATTTACAATTCCAAATAAAACAGAAATTCATGCAATTGAGGCTAAATCTGACGAAAGTAATTCCTATTGGGCCTCCGCGTGCGTCGATCTGCCACAGTCAACAGCGCTGGCAAGAGCGACAGGTCGGCAATGAGCGCAAAGCCAATGATAATGGCTGTCAAGACTCCAACCTGTGCGGTGGGAACAAAAGGTGAGAACACGAAAATCAGGAAACCGGCGACCAATACAACCGTCGTCGTGAACAAGGATCGGCCAGCCGTGTCAAAGGCGTAACGCACCGCCTCTTCCGGGTCGTGGCCGTACTCGCGCCGGGCACGGAGGTATTTGCTGAGGAAATGCACCGTGTCGTCCACGACGATCCCGACGGTCATGGCCACCACGACGGATAGCGAGAGTCCCACCGTTCCTACCGTCAATCCCCAGACGCCGAAGCCCAGAACGGCCGGTACCAAATTGGGAACGATGCTGATCACCCCCAGCCGCAGGGATCGCAAGGCAAAGAGGAGAATGGCAGAAATGGCCAGGAGCACGACCATCGTCCCCACCAGCATGGCACGAATGTTCCGCTGGCCAATGTAGGCGAACAGTGCTGCAGGGCCCGTGCTGTTGACACTGGCGACATGCGGGGCGTTTTCCGCTAGCCAAGCCTCGGCGCGGGAATTCAGGTCAAGCACATTCTGTGAATAAAGTGTCTCCGCCGAAATCGTTACTCGTGTGGCCGATCGGGACCTGTCGATCTGGTTGTTGAGGTTCAAACCCTGCGGAAGCGACAACTCGTAGAGCAGCAAGTACTGGGCTGCCAGATCCCGTGTTTCCGGAATCCGATAAGCTTTCGGATCGTCACCATGCATGCTCATGTTGAGTTGCCGAAAGGTATCAGTGATTACCGACACGTGACGTACGGGCGGCTGTTCCCGAAACCAGTCCGCGAAATTCGCAACCTCGGCGAGGAAAAAAGGATCTGTGACGCCACCCTCGGAAGACGCCTCCAGTGAGTACTCAAGCAGCGTATTGCCGCTCAGGCGCTCGTCCATAAAGTCCGTGTCCCGGCGAAACTCGACGCTCTCATCGAAGAAATGAACCAGAACGTCATTGAGCTCGTTGCGTGGAATGGCCAACATCATCACGGGCACAATCACCGCCCACCCCCACAATACAGCCTTCCTGTGGCGCAACACGAAGTCGGCCAGGGCGTTCATGGTGGGTCCCGGGAGCCGGAGTTCCTTAGTGTCGCGAATGGGGAGGAGCGAGAGAAGGGCCGGCAGGAAAGTGACGGAAAGAACGAAAGAGGCGAAGATCCCCAATGCGACGAAGTTGCCGAGATGCCGGTAGGGCGGAACCTCGGAAAAGTTCATGCTAAGGAACCCGAGCGCAGTCGTTAGGCTCGCCAGAAACACCGGATGCAGGTTGAGCCTGATGGATTCGACGATGGCATCATGCCTGGAATTGCCGGCACGCAGGCTCTGCCGCAAAGCCACCAGCAGGTGCACGCAGTTCGCCACGACAATCATCAGTACGATGGTCGGCGCCGGCGAGACGGGCGGGGAAAATACCAGACCAAGCCATACGCCCAGACCGATGGACACGAGAATGGAAAACACGATGACCAACCCGGTCGCCGCAACACCCGCCCAACTCCGGATCAGGACGCCAAGGATCACGGCCATGAGCAGAAGGCTGGCCGGAAGAAAGATCATTTGGCTGCCAATCGACGCTTCAACGAATGTCTGGTTGATCATGACCGATCCGACGATACGCAGGTCGATGTCGGGAAACCTGCTCTCTGCCTCCGTAGCAACCGACCTGGCGAATTCGGCAACCTCGGCCACGGCGTCCAACAGGCCCTCTTCCGGAAGTTCAACTGTGACGTTGACGACACTGACGTCCCCGCCCCTGCCCAGAATACTGCCCGCGATTCGCGGATCGGATAAGGCGATCGCCCGTATTCGTGATCGCACTTCAGCTTCGGCGACTTTATGCGGGTCAACAAGGTCCCGCACATACAGGTCGTCGCCTTCGGCGGTCGTGTGCTGAAAATTGGCAAGCGAGTCGACGCGTCTCGAATAAGGTGTATTCCAGGCGGCATCCGTAAGCCATACGGCTGCAGAAAGCGCACTTTCCGACGTGGCGTCACCATCGTCCGGGACAATCAGGAACACGATGTTTTCGTTTTTTCCGTAGGTATTCTCCAGCGCTTCCAACGCCAAGAGCTGGGGATTGTCGTCGTCGAAGAAAATGCGGTAGTTGGCGGAAAATTCGAGCCGTGCAATGCCGCTCGATGCGAGTCCAACAGAGACCAGGGTGATCAGTACGACAAGCCAGCGGGCCGCGAGTATCCGTTCGACAAATCGCGTTGCGAAGGGTTCGCCATCCGGGCCGCGGTCGTGCACGTGACTGCCTCAGCTAATTTCGAACAAACCCGGCGCCCAGTGACACGCCAGGCATCAGGCACAGCAACGTTCGGCCCGGAACCCGAATAAGCCGGGATCTCCCCACTTAGACCCCGTGCTCCGAACCCACTGAATTCAAACCATGATTGATCAGGTCATTTGCCATGCGCCACACCACGAACGGGAGGTCAGTTGAGGGCACGTTACGGCACGCCTGAAATTACTGTCAAGGATTTTGCACCCGGGGGTCTTGCGCCGGGCGTGATGTAACGATGCCGAGGGAAAGCCTGGCTGCCGCAGACTGTAAACTGCAGCCGATGCGCGGATCAATCAAGAGGCATGGATTGCCGATCGGTGATGGCCCCGACCGAACGCCAGCCCATGTGCCAGGCAAGGGCAATCCTGATCCTGTGGCAGTGCCTGATGAAAGCAAATGCGCTCGAATCCGGTACTTGTCCTGGTTGCCGGAACGGGATGTCGGGCTGAATCGCACGGTGACCCGGAGCGCTCCGGAATCCGTCAGCATCGTGGCCTCGACCGCCAAGCCGATTGACCGTGGCCGAGCGACCGCCGACCATGGGCGTGCGAACCCGTCTTGCCGAAAGACCGGTAACGTCGGAGCCGAGGTCCTTCAGGCCGGATACTGTCGATCGTCCTCCACACAAGACGCAGATCGTTCGGGCCGCTTGACAGGCAAGGCGCCGTCTTTAGGCGGAGGTCCGAAGGGCGTGCAGTGCTAAGCATCGGTTTGCGTCCAACACTCCCGTGCCGTTCGCACCCTTTTCCCGTCGTCGTCCGCCAGGAAATGGGGCTCCGGAGATTTCGCCAGATGTCATTCAATCGAGTCAAGATCCAACCATGTCAGAACTCGTGGATCAAGCGATCTGCCTTTTTACCAATTCCCTGAAATCCCCGTCGACTTCCATGAGTTCATCGAAAGATCCGCATTGCACAACTCTTCCGGCCTGCAGCACGTAGATGCGGTCAGCCTGCTCCAGCGTGGAGAGCCGGTGGGCGATCACGATCCGGGTGGACGTCTGGGCGGTCAAGTTCTGCATGACCTTGGCCTGGTTTTCATTGTCCAGCCAGTTGGTCGCCTCGTCAAGCAGCAGGATTCGCGGATTGCCGATAACCGAACGGGCGATCGAGACCCTTTGACTTTCACCACCCGACAGAACGGCCCCGCTTGTGCCGACCATGGTCATCATTCCCATGGGCATGTCCTTGATTTCGTGCTCGACCTCGGCGACCCGGACGGCATTCCAGACATCCGCGTTCGCCACATCATCATGATGACTGACCAAATTGTCCCAAAGGTCGTTGGGATGGAGGCCGACGGATTGCGGGACCGCGCCAATTTTTCGGCGCACCTGTTTCAGATTCAGGTGCCTCAGATCCCGCCCGTCGTAGTACACGGCGCCAGTGGTCGGCCAGTCAATTCCGAGCGCGAGACGGAACAGGGTGCTCTTGCCAGCACCGGATTGCCCGGCAATCGCGACAAATTCACCCGGGCGGGCACGAATCGTGACATCGTCAAGGATCAACGGGCCGTCAGGATCGTAGCGAAAAGAAATTCGGTCGAAAAGAATGTCGCCACCCAGATGTTCAACCGGCTCTCCCTCGACTTCGGATTCGGTCTCGGCGGCAAGAAATGGGCTCATCTGATCGAATGCGGGCACCATGGCGGCGATGGTTCCGATGGATTCGCCAAGCCGGACGATAGCGGACTGGAAAGCGATGAAGACAGTGTAGACGACGATAAAGTCGCCGACCGGGACGGGGCTGTCGCTCATCGTTGCCACCGCGAAGAGCATGATCCCACCTGCAAGAAAGGGAAGCGCGGAACCAAACGCCCGCGAGTGTCCTTCAAGCACGTTCAGATCGAGCTCCGCGCGTTTCTGTTCCCGGTAGTCCTGCGCCCAGATGGCATAGGCCGACCCTTCCGCGTTTTCCATTCGCAGCTTTGCGATACCGCCCACGATCTGGAACAGTCGACCGGTTACGCGGCGGGCTGCGCTGATCATCCTCCTGTAAGGCGAAATTTTGCCCAATCCGAGGCAGACATTGATCAGCAGCGATACCATGCTGATGGCAAGGGCAACGACACCGAGGGTGGCGTCGTAGAAAGCGATGACGCCAAAGACCGGAAGCAGGAAAATGACCGACAACATGCTGTCGGCAACGACGCCCTGCACGTCATCCCGAAGACTCTGGAACGCCAATCCCGACATGGCCAGGTCACCGGCGGAATGGCGACGCAGAATGTTCGGTGGCAATCGCATAAGGCGGTCCCAGACGGCAGCTTCGACCCGCGACGCCGCGCGTCCTTCGAGCCGCATCATCGTTTTGCCCTGTAGCAGATGCAGCAGCGCGCCGAGCAGGCCAAAACCCGCCACAGTCATGGCAACGACATAGAGCGCTCCGGCACTTGCACCTGCCGTGACTTCATTCGCAACAAATCCGAGTGCGAGTGCCGGAATCAGTTTGATCAGGCCGCCGGGAAGTCCGGCAATCACCAGGCGCACGAGATCCGCGACCGATCCATGTAAAGCGAGCGCCAGCAGGTCCTTCGGCCCTACGTTCCCAGGCGGCAATGGCCGGTAGAACATCCACGCATCCTTTGCCAACGTGCGTGCGCGATCCTCCGTCATCCGGACACTGTGGTTGCTGACCGGGTCGACTTCCCGGTAACGCCCAAACATTCCCGGCAGCAGCGCGACGGGCTGGCCGTCGTCTGCCCGAAACGCCAGAAGCGCGGTGCTGTCTCCACGCCACCAGTCGTCCTCGCTTCTCAATCGAACGCGCCGGGCGCGGACCCCTGATGCATCAAGAACGTCAACGAGACTGAGCGGTGACTCGGTCGGCCCCGACCGCACCGGAAACCTGAATTCGATTCCTTCGCGTCGGCCAACAATCCGGAGAGCGTCTGCCAGGGTCGTGTCCTCGATCCTGGAACCCCAGGCGATCAGGCGATCATAGATATTGAAAAGCCTGTGCCGGGCCACGGTTTCGGCCGTTCGGCGGCTTGTTGTCTGCACGCGTTCGAGATTCGCATCATCCACCACCGCCAGTCGACGGTTAAGGCGTTCCAGGGCCAAGGCGACCGCGTGAAATGAAGCAAGCGCCTGCAGAAGCAGGCCTTTTCCTGCCAGTTCTTCTGTGGACTGGCCGGAGACAGTCGCCTTGCCGAGCACGGTGAGCCAGCTCGTCGGCGTCAAGGGAATCATGGCTTCCTGCGTTCCGCTGGCCTCGGCAATGTCCGCCCGGTCGACAATGTCCATGTACAGGCTCTCGCCTTGGGGCGGTACGGATATCCAAACCACACCTCGCCGCGCGGACAGTGTAGAAGGACCCAGGGCCAGTGTCAGGCCGGGTTCGGCCAACGCGGTCGGACGAGGAAGACGACTTGCAAATCGGGAAAGCGTGCCGGTAACGGCCGTCAGCCAGGTATCGATCTGTTCGGCCAGTTCTGCCGGATGAATCTCTGACAACGAAGATGCCGGCAGCCGTTTCAAAAGGGTCCCCGGCTTTCCCTTGGCGATCAAGCCAAGCGTCGTGCCATCGTCACTGTCCCGTGTGTCCGGCGCGACACCGGGCAGCAACCGGCCGGAATTGCGACGCATAAGGTGCTGCGGCGCCGCCAGCTGGACCTCGTCCCTGGATTCGACCAGGAAAAGATTGACGGCGCCCTGAACGATGAACCAGACACAATCCGGATCGTCGAGTATAACTGGCAGGTTGCCGGTGCAGGGCACGGATATGCCGGAGCGCGCGGCAAGTTCGGCTATGGACGTGTATGTCGGCTTGCCGTTTTGCATCAGCCAGACCTGACCAGCTTGAAATACGTGCCACCCCTGTCGGCGATCAATTCGTCGTGTGTGCCACGCTGTACCTCAACGCCCTTTTCCAGCACGATTATTTCGTCACAATCCCTCACGGTGCTCAGCCGGTGCGCCACGATCAGGCAGGTGATGCCGCGACGCCGCAAGGCTTCATCGACATATTCTTCCGTCTCGGCATCCAGGGCGCTGGTCGCCTCGTCCAGTATGAGCATCGTCGGATTGCCCACCAGCGCCCGGGCGATTTCCAGCCGTTGCCGCTGACCGCCGCTGAAATTCACCCCGCCTTCTTCAACGGAAGCCGCGTAACCGCCCGGTCTCAGAAGAATTTCGTCATGGATTCCCGCATCACGTGTTGCAGCAAAGATGACCTCATCCGGAACAGCCGGGTTCCACAAGGTGATGTTGTCGCGCAGAGACGCGGAAAAGAGCACGACCTCCTGATCAACCATGGAAATGGACTGCCGCAGCACATCTTCAGGAATCTCTTCTCGCAAATGGCCATCAAACAGGATTTCGCCCGACCAGGGCCGATAAACACCCGAAACGAGGCGTGCCAAGGTCGACTTCCCGGAACCACTGGGACCGACGACGGCCACGCGTTGCCCGGGCTGGACCACAAGGTTGAAGTCCTTGATCAATGGGGGGCGGCTCTTGTTGAATCCGAACGTGACGTTTCGCAGTTCGAGTTGCCCCGCAAGCTGGAGACGGCCATTGAATGTTGGCGTCGACTCCGCTTCCGTGTTCCGGCGTCTGAAAACCGGATCTTCCGCGGTCCGTGAAATGTCCTCGACTCTCTGCAAGTCGGTTTCGAGCATCTGCCGCTGGTCGGCGAATTCCAGGAAGCGTCCGACAGGAGCCAAAAACATTTCTGCCAGGATGTAGAATCCGACAAGCGCCCCGAGAGTCAGGTCTCCGGTCATGACCAGACTACCCCCAATCCCCAGGATCACCGCGCCCCGGAAGGCAGAGATCAGACCCGGCAGCGCCGCGTTGACACAAACCAATTCTGAATAGGACTGACGCGCATGCAGTTCGCGCGCCTGCTGACCACTCCAGCGGGAAAAAAACCGGTCATCCGATCCCGTCATGCGCAGGCTGTTCGCATGCTGCAACATCTGCATACCGAAACCGATCAGCAACCCCTGCTCACGTCTCATTGCCTGACTTCTGACGGCCCGAACCGAATTGAGGCCGTGGGCCGCCAAACCGTGCAGAACGGCCAGCAACAGCACAATCAGCGCGAGACGGACATCATAAGCCAACATGGCCGCGAACAGCACGACGCTCATCGCCATGTCGACAATGAGTACAAGAAACTTCTCGGCCAGAGTCTTCGAAATTCTATCGATGGACGAAACGCGATCCGTCAAATCGCCCGTAAGCCTGTGTACAAAAAACTCGACCGGCAAACGCAGCAGCCGCGAAACGCCCCGACTGTAACCGATCACGGAAATCCGGACCGCAAGCCGCTTCAGGAATCGATGCTTGAGCAACGTCAGTATGTAAACCAGGACGCCGCCCCCGAGCATGGCTGCCACAACGCCACTCCAGCGCCCGTGACTTGCCAATACGTCGTCCACGAATATTCCAAGGATGGCAGGTATGACGAGCATCAGAATCGTCAACAGGAGTCCGCAGGCCATCACACCCGCAAGCGCGGTCCATGATCCAGCGAGCAAAGTGCCCAATTGCCGGAACAGTCCTGGCGGTTCGCCACCGGGCCGGAAGTCGACACCGCATTCGAATCGCAAGGCGATTCCGCTGTAACCCTTGTTGAACTCTTCAACGGAAATCCGGCGCCGTCCCGTCGACGGATCGTTGAGATGGAAATTGCTGCTGCTGTATCCTTCAAGTACAACGAAATGGCTGAATTGCCAGAAAATGATCAGCGGCAAATCGAGTTTCTTCAGTTGCTCGGCACGGACGCTGAGTCCGCGGCACTCGACACCAAAGTTTCTGGCTGCGCGCATGATGCTTGCGGCGCTGCTTCCGTCGCGGCTCACCTCGCATTTTTCGCGCAGTTCACCCAGCGGCACCCAGCGCCCGAAATAGGCCAGTACGCTGCCAAGGCACGCAGCACCACATTCCGACGCGTGCATCTGCAACACAATCGGCGTGGTTACCATTCGTTTCGAAATGTCGGATGCCACCTTTTGTCCAGTCCCTATCGAGGCACTTGGAGGCATCTTATGACCGCCTCATTTTCAGAAGATCCACGGGGGACTGCTTGCCAAGACTGACGACAATACGGCATTCCCGGCTAGTAAGGGAAGAAAAATCAAGAGCTTCATCAAGCTCGATATCGACGCGGCGCACAGACACGGGCACCGGGAACTCAAGGCCCGTCAGCTCATCGGACAATGGTACGTCGGAAACTGCCGTGATCTCTCCGCCAAATCCATCGTGTTCTCCATCTGCCGAAACCAGCTCAATCACCGCTGGCATCCCTGCTCCGATAGTCGGCGCGATTTCGCTTTCGACCCAGGCGAGTATTTGCACCGACCGGTCGCCCACAATCTCGACTTCGGCGGGTTCGACCAATATGCCATCGACAACAACGTTACGGGATACGTTGCCAAAGACCAGCCATGCCGCGAGCATGAACATCAGCAAGGCAGTGACTGCGACCAGCAAACGCTCATGCGGTGTGGAAATCATCAGCAGTCGGTTGAGTTGTTCTCGTTCTTCCTTGGCTTCCGCAACCGTATCGTGAAAGGAGTCAAAAAGATTGTTGAACACGTCCGTGCGAAGCCTCCTGTGGGGAATCAGACCAAGTCAAGATAAGCCTCATGCGGCTCGCATTTTCCGTGGGACTGTATGCAGTGTGGTCAGGAAAGGTCAAGTCATCGACCTTCCTCGTTGGCCAGGTACGACGGAGCGCTGCAGCGCCCCTCCACTGGTCGCGATACGAAAGTGCATTGCTGCCTACCCCCACACCGATCCGGACATGGACGTCAATCCATCCGGCTCCTACCCCGGGTGCTTGACGGCGAACCGCGGGGCTGGCCTCGGGTGGCGGATCGAGGCGCGCGGCCAAAGTATCCCGGTCATGCGCTCCACCCTCTTCCAGTCGAACCGGTGTCGCTGGGACCGTCGGTGCAGTGCTTTCATCCACAGGAGGCATTGCAGCCTGCGACGGAATACGCATTCGGACCGGGATGACCCCGGGACGGCGAGTGGTTGAGCCAGCCGCCGGCCGCTGACGGCGAGGTTTCGTCTTGCACGCATCGGTGCAAAATTACAACGGAGACCGGTTTCATCTTCATGATTCTCCATTGGCGCGGAAAACCGAATACCGAACGACACACCAGTTTCCGGTTTCGGCAGCCTTTTCCGGGCGGGCCAGATGGGAGGCTCGGTCTTCGCCGTCGCGGACAAGACGGTTTTCAATCTCCTCTGGAAAGGCCGGGAAAGCGGAGCGACTCACTGTTGAACACCGCCTGGCGCGGCAGTCCGGCCGCAGCAAATCGATGGGCAAATCGTCCGCGGTTCGACGTTGCGCTCACCTGAAGCAGCGTGCCATGCTTGCAGCCGAGCCCCGGGGAGAAACCGCAAGGCTCAAGGGCCTTCGTTCAGAACGTGCAATCGACACGCAGACAGCCCCTTTCCGCGGTGTCCTGGGGCTTCCATGAGCTCCCTGTTCATGGCCGCGACCACGCCTTCTGATTCGGCCTTGATTTGGTCAATCGGGGGGGCTAACGCGGGCACGACCGGTTCCTCCGTGGTCGCACTGACCACACTCCTCAAAATGCCGCACCGCAACCGTTCCGGTTCCGGGCACGCGCGCGATCGTTTCAGGTCCCGCCTACCTTCGGTTTTCGGTCATCCGATTCTGCTCTGCCTTTCCCGCCCCGCACAGGCGTCAGGCCGTCGCACGGTGACGGAAGGACACACGACTCAGGACAACAGTGGCTGGCGTCGTCGCGACCGTGCATCGGCCCCCGCTGAATAGGTCCGACCCGTGGCTAGCAACCGAGGCCATGAGACATCTGGGCATAACTGGTGAGCGGAACCGCACACATCCGGTTCCAATCCGCCTTGTCAATGACTGGCTGGTTCAACAGTTCGATCATGTCATCAAATTTCTGAAGTGCGTCGCACCCGACCACCTCAGGATCCGTTACCGCCCGGTGTTTTGGCCAGGCGTCATCACGGGCGTAACGCCAGAAACCGGTATCGTAGCTTGAACCACGGCAATAGTGCCAACCGACGAACAATCCGTAGCAAAGCATGTTCCTGACGAGGAATCGGTTGACAACGGACGCATCGCGATCACGGTTTTCGGCCGAACGGTTTAGGCGAATGTGGAGAACCATACCTATTTGCAACTGGGCGGACACGATCGCCGTGGCCTCGAGGGGTTCCATGAAAGCCGCAGCGTTGCCGATGCGGGCCACCGCGCCATCGTACATCCGGCGATGGACAAAATTAGGAAACCGTATGACAGAGCGTTGCTCGAATTCCGAAACGCCATCTGCTTCAAGAAACGCATCAAAGTCCGATTCGACCTCGGAGAGGTCGGATACGTCGCGATTGAAGACATATCCGTAGGATGTGTGAACCGTAAGTGGAATAACAAATACCCAACCATGCGGCCGCGCGACGGCGCGGGTATAAGTATGATGCATGACTGGTCCATCCCGTTCTTCCGCGAAGATTGCCGGGCAACGACGGATAACGGCCGTATTGGTGGGGATAAACGAAATGTCGACGTGCCGGTCCCGACAAAGGTTTCCGGGAAAACCGCGCGCATCAAAGACCAGGTCATAACTTTCCGGGGGGAGGCCCTTGAATTCCACCTGCGCGCCGCCGTCCACTCTGGTGATGTTAAGCACGTTCGCGTCGATGTGGCGTGCGCATGTGCTTTCGTGCAGCAGGTCCGTCAGGAAGTCGGCGGACAGATGGTACGCGTAAGACACCTGTTGCGGCGTGAAGTAGTGCGTGAAGTTCTGGTTTCGCCGTCCCCATCCCTCGAATGCAACACCGTACTTGCGCGTTCCCTTCAGGCATTTCTGGACAGTTTCATCGGGCAAGTCCGTCAGCCGCCGCAATTCCTGAACCAGACTTGGCCAGCTTCCTTCACCGACCCCGATGTTCGGAATGCACGAGTCGTAGATGTGGTGAAGTTCAACGTCACCGTCGGGATGAAGCCGCGATACGCTGGCGGCCGCCAATGACCCTGCCGTTCCTCGCCCGACAACGGCGATCTTCCGTAACGATGTCTTGCCCGGCTGAATCATCCAACCTGCACTTCAGGAGTTTCGCTTGTATCCCCCTCGCCTGGAAGACCCGGCACACTGCATTCATGGCCGGTCGCGATTGTCCTGAGTTCTTCTTCCAGAGTCAGATAACCGCATCCTTTTCTGGCAAGCGGGTCTGCAATCACGATCCATCGCGGTGTCCGACTGCCAGGCAGTGCGGCGTGTGGTTTCCAGATCAAGTGCACGTTCTTCATGTCACGTCTCGAAATTCCCGCCTGTGAATCCGGACTTCGGCGTCTCCTGACCGATCTAGCGTGAATGCGAGTCCTCGGCGGTCAGGTTTTCCCCGGATTTGCGGTGCGGCGAATGGTGTCGTTGCCGTCACGTCTTGCAGGCTTCGCGTTCCCGAGGATTCGGGAATACGCGCCGTGGCACGCCCGGCGGTCGTGAACACGCAGGGTGCAATGTCGAATCAATATGGCGTCAGCGGACACGTCGAAGCGCCGTCCGGGTGAAATCTCTGTCATCAAGATTGTTGCGGAATGAAAATTCCGTCCACTTCAGGGTCGTGCTTGCACCGGTCAAATGATTCACCATCGTCTGTTCTCCTGCCCGCCAGAACCGATTCATGTATTGCTGGTAGTTGGCGAGGGTAAGCGTTTTCAGGTGCGAACCCTTTCTGTCGTACAGGTCCATCTTCCAGGTTCGGAATTCGCCTGAATCCTGCCAGACGACCTTGCGGCTGTACCCGGATTTCCTGTCCAGTGGAATCTGTTCAATCACCGTGCACGTGAGTTCGCCGCAGGGTTCATCGCGAAGAAACTTGTAGGAGTATTCCTCCACCTCCGGAGGACTCATGTCTTCGTACGAAAACTCGCTGCCCATGAATGACCCCGATCGCCTCGATGCGTTGATGCGCTTCACTCTTTTCAGTGCCGGCAGATACAGCCACTGGTCGTCTTGTGTATTGATATGCGCGTGGGTCAGGAGGGCCGTTCCCCGCACGTCTCGCGGCTGATCGAACAGAAACAGGCTCTTGTCACCATCTCCCGGTACTTCCAGAACCTTGAAACGCATCTGCCGGACGCTTTCCCGGCCCTTCCGGTCACGCAGCACCATCAACATACGCGCCGTGAAATCCCCGAACCCGTCGTTGCGTGCGCTGGCTTCAAGGGCAATCCTGAGGCCCTTCTCTTCCGGTGACTCGTCCTGGGCTACGGCTTGAGCGTCTGGCAAGCCGACACAGGCCAACGCGAGAACCAGGGCACAGGCCCTAATGCGGTAACCCACGCTCCTGGAGGGCGGGGAACCCTTCACCTGGTCTCCACCTAACGGCCAGCTTTTTGCCGCGTCACTGTCCGTGACCACATGCAGGGGTTTCAAAACAGGCATCACACGTATGTACCGCGATTCCCCGGAAAAGGGGAAGGCCCGAACCGGTCGGAATCTCGATGGCAATGTTTCCGGCAAGCCAATTGACCGCGAACGCAGCGAAGGGATCGGCTTCAGCACGCTCATGCCAAGCCATCGGCGCCATGATCGACGGCCGTCCGCAGACCACTCGAGCACCCGGTAGTCCGGTCAGGCTTCGTCAACGCCATTCGTCGTCAACGGCTCGCTGGCGCCGGTAGTCGAAACAGGCGGCCGTTCGGCAGTTTCGTCCATTGACCGGACCGGCAGCTGCAGCCTTCCGGACTCACCATGCCATAAGCTGAATTGCCTGAACCGATCATCGGGACCCCCGCGCGCCCTCGTTGAACACCAGTGTCCCACCGTCTCTTCGCGGCGCCCAAGGACGCGAACCTTCGAGATGCCACTTCCGGGTGCAGCCGCTGCATTCACGTCCCTCAGCCGACGGGCGCGAAAGATTCCCGGAAAAGGAACCGATCAAGCGAGTGTCGGCGTTCTCCGAATTCCGGAGAGTCATTCCCCTGCACATTGGACTTCTGGAAATGGCAATTCAGAACGAAAACGGGGCATTTGATCCGGCGGCTCACCTGCAGGAGATTTCACCTTATCCGTAGGTGTGGCCGGGAACGGCCATCTCGACATCGGCGGCTTTTCTCCTGAACCCCATTCATGAGGACGCTCGGCCGAGGCACGAGGTAACGATGGCAGCTCCACCTTGTACCCGTGCGTTCGGCGTACCCCCAACTGACCGATGAAAACGGGAATTCACGCCTCGGCATCGCGGATTGGATCTTCCTCTTTTCCTGCCTGAGTGCATTCCGCCATGCTGTCCAGTGCATCGATTTCGGCGGCGACCCGCGCCGCCATGTCCTCGACCCCGGTGATCAGCGCATCTAGGTCGTCCATGCCGCAGGACCGGGCAAGAACCGCCTTGCTCCGGGGACCCAGGTTCTTGATCGAAACACCGTCGTCCGCGATCAGTTTCAGGGCGCCGCGGAGGTTCCGCCACAATGCGTCGGCTTCCACCAGTCCGGTTGCCACGCTGTCAGGGATCCGCGCTTGAGTCGCAGCGGCGCGATAGACCGAAGCCGAAGAGGGCGCCGGATCAGTGGGGGCATTTGCGCCGAGGCCTAACTGGAGGCGCCGTGCCAACCGGTCGACGTCCCGAATGCCACCGCGCATGATCTCTAGCAAGGACAGGTCCGGCCCGACTGCACCATCGCCGGCGCCGCGCAATTCGGAAATCGCCGCATCGCGCGCAACGACCAAATTCAGGGCCTCGCGTCGCGCATCCTCGAACCGTTGTGCGATCCCGGCTGTCCCAAGTTCATAAATGCAGCGCGCCCGAGTCAGGTCCAACAGCTCGCTCGCGGCCAAATGCGATCGGGTGGAGTCTTTAAAGTCAGCGAGCGAGCGCACGACGCGATCCCGGCTGTACCGCGGAATCGGGGTGAACAACAGGCTGTCGCGCGTGAAGTCTTCGAGTGCCGCGAGTGAACGCCTGCACAAGCCGTCGAAGAGGCCGGACGAATCCCCGTCATGGACAAACATGATGTCGAGGTTGACCCGGTGCGAAGCTTCGCGGCTGGCGAGATCGCCCAGGACGATTGCGGCGACACCCCCTTGGCCCTGCGTACCGTACCGATCCTCAAAATCCTCGGCAACCGCGGACAACACGACGGAAATCGAGGATTCCGCCAGATTGGACAGGGCCGTCCCTGCCTCGACGGGCGTCAGGTTGCCACGCAAGACGTGCATGCCGACCTGGAACGCCTTTTCGTTCGACCAGCTGCGCATCGTGTCAACAGTATCCGGAACGTCCCGGACGGGGATTTCGGCGATCCGTTCCTTCATTTCCGGAACGCCGAATTCATATGTCCAGTACAGGCGCGTCAGTCCCTGGCGGGCAATCGCTTCGACCTCCCTGTCCGGTCCGAATCCCGTTGGTAGGTCGAGATCGGTGAATTCCTTGTCATGCAGGCTGTCGAGGAGTTCCGGATGCCGCTCGATCCACTTGGCCAGGTGGGGCGCGACATCGAAAATCTCGACGATGGCATCAAAGGCTTCCGGTCGCGCGGCCGAAACCTGGCTGTCGTAGGCGCTCCAGTCATCGATCTCGGGATAGAAATGCGCTCGCCACTGGTCAACTAATGGATCCATCGTCTCAAACCATCGTTTAGGACGCACGACCAGTGCGAACATCTGGCCGTAACTGCCCGGCAGCTGCGGCGACTCGTCAGCACCGTAATTCTGCAGCAATGGGTAAGGCCGACTCGCCACGGCATGATGATCAGGATGCCGCTGCATGTTATAAAACATCCAGTTGCTGAACTTGTAGTTGGCGTTCCAGGAGTGCCGGGGGCGGACCGTTTCGAAGCGGCCGTTAGGCAGCCGGACCCGGCGCAACCCGTAATGCTGCATGTAATTCGCGACTTTCATCGAGAAGACGACGCTGAGACTTAGAAACGCATAGATCGGAACCACCCAGAGGCCGCCCAGCCAGATTACCAGTGCATACCAGAAGGTGGTTTCGATTCCGTACCGCCAAAACGGGTTTGAATGGTGCCAGACGGGCAGTCGGCGTCGTGCCAGCCGTTCTCGGACAATCCGCCAAGAGCCGGTGAGATTGTGCACGACTTCCCTCGGAAAATACTGCCAGAAACTCTGGCCCTTGGGCGCGGACCCAGCGTCATAGGGCGTGCCGACAAGGGCGTGGTGAATGTAGACGTGCTCGGTCGCGTACTGTGGATAGGAAACGGAAGAAAGCAGGAATTCGCCGATCCGCCGTTCCCATTTCGTGCGCCGGTGGATCAGTTCGTGGCCGACGATGAACACCGCCTGAGCCTCGCACGTGAGTACGAACGCCAGCAAAATGCACTCCCAAACCGGAAACTGGTCGGCGGCGAGAATCTGCCAGATCCCGAAGACCAGCGTCGGTGGCCAAAGGACTGCCCAAATCCAGACCGGCAGATCGTGCCAGAACAGTAGCTGCCGCGGCGTCTTGACGGGATCCATGCTCCGCTCGTCGTCGCCGAAAGCAATGTCAAGGGGACCAGCAAGCATAAAGAAAACGAATGCCGCCAGGATCCACCAACCGCCATACAGCAGAGAGAGAATGATCAGCGGAAAAATCCCCAGGGGCAAATAATGCGGCAAGGCACTAGCGAATGAAGGCTTGACCATCCTGACATTCGCCAAGGCTGGAGCACCGGGTACGTCCACATTCACTGCCACCGCGCTTTCTCCGTTTTTGCGTTACCATGCATTTCTTACCATACCATGCGTTTCTTACCCTACCATGCATTCATGTCCCTACCCAAACTCTGTAACCAAATCCATCAAAACCAATCCAATGCCCAATCCGGCCGGGGGCGAAACGGTGCCCACAAGGAATTTCAGCGGGCCTCCGGATACGTTCCGGAGATCATGACAGCGGCTCCGGAGGAGTGACTGGCCCCTCGGTGCCTCCTGCAACGCCAGAACTCATCACGCTCTCGAATTCCGAACGCGATTCCACCGCAATCTCCGACGACTAGCCAGAGACTCGACGCCCCTCAACACGGCGATTGCCGACGAAGCAATATTACTGGTGCTCCGGCAAGGTCTGTCCTGGAAACGTTCGCAACGCCGGGAATATCGGAGTTCATCCAAGGGGTCATGCCATTCGACGCCGCAACCCCGCTTCCCCGGTCACCTCGAACCGAAGGAGGAACCCATCTCGCCGACGATTTCACCGGGTTGCACGAGAGGCCAGTCGTCGACGTGTATTCTAACGCCATTGCGTCGGAGCCCGTGTGCCGCTGGGCGGGAAACGTGGCCCTTTGTTCGGAACCTCGTCCGGACACTGTGCCAGGGACCTTGCCAGGTTCTTTCGGAAGGGAACCAAAGGAACCGACGCCAATGATGTCCATATCCCAAGCCACTGGCAACCAGACCCCACAAACGATAGCATTGTCGCGCCGAAACGGCAGCCGCAGCTTCTTCGGAGACGTCGTTTCCTCGAGAATACCCGACACGACAAGCGCCGCGCGCTTCCGTTGGTCCCGTTACCGAGGAATTCCACCAGACCCGCAACCCGGACACCAGACGAATTCCATGACAAAGTCCATCAACCCGTCCGGCTTTCTTTTGTCCAAGGCCAGCGAAAACGCGAGCTTTCGCGAACGTCTTCTCACGAATCCCAAGGGGACGATCGAAAGGGAGTTCGGCGTGACGTTGGCCGAAGACCATGAAATCCACGTGCATGAGGAAACCAACACAACAACGCATGTGGTGCTGCCGCCGCGCAACAAGTATTCCGCGATCGAACGAGAGAACGCCAGGACCGGCGCAGCATCACTTGCGTTTCTTCGCAAGACTCTCCATGACCCCGCACCGCCCGTCCGGTCCTTCACCCCCAATCCATCGACGGTCCGGGAATCCACGGCCACACCGGCGACCGTTGCCAACACCGGCAGAGAGAGCATCCGCCGCGGTCTCGACTTTCTGGAATCGACCGTCGACGACAACGGTGCCTGGCACTGCATCCGGTTCAACACGGCCGACCCGAACATTCCGCGACATTTCGAACGACCGCCTTTCGTTTCGGCACTCTGTGTCCTTGCCCTTGAAAACAGCAATGACGCCCGTGCCAAAACCCTCTGTGCCGCAACCAGGGAATATCTCGCCGACACCATCGAGTATCCCGGACTGTGGCGCTACTATCGCCACCTACCCCAGGATCTTGACAGTTCCTCGCTCTGTTCACTCGTCATTGATACGCACCCCTGGGTTCTCCTGAGAAGAAACGTTCTGAGGATGTTGGCGAATCGTGACGAGGAGGGTCGTTTCATGACCTGGGTGCTGGAGGATGGCGAACCTGAAGTCGTGTCTAGATTTCGCATTGAAGCCGATCCGGTCGTCAATGCAAATGTCATTGCCTACCTCGGCGACCACTCCGAAACCAGGGCCGCCCAACGATGGCTGGAAGCGTTGATCGCCAGTGGTCGAATTGAGGGTTCATCCAAATGGTATCCCGACCCGGTTTCGATCTACTATGCGACGAGTCGCGCCATGATTCGTGCGCAGCCTGCATTCGGTCAACTTGGCTCGGTACTCGAGGACCGAATCCTTGGCCTGCGCGATGGGCAGGGAAATTTCGAGAACACTCTTCAGGCCGCACAGGCCGTGTCGGCGCTTGACAACATCGGACGTCTTGAGTGCATCGACACGAAGCACCATGCGGAAACGATCATCAGTTCGCAAAGGGAGGATGGGAGCTGGCCGGAAATCCTTGCGTTTGGAGACCAGACGTTACGATGGGGATTGGTCGGGCAGATCGGGCATGGCTCTGAGTCCCTGACCTCCGCGTTCTGCATCGAAGCTCTGGAACGCCTCGTTGACGACCTGAATGCGAAATGAATACGCAGGGTCTGGTCAACCTCGATTCCGGACAAATGACGACCCATAATTTGCGACTGAACTAAACTGCAACCACGTTCGTTTCGTTCAATCGACTTTGTCGGTACAGACTCTCGAACCCTTGCTTCGCCGTAGTAAAGAGTAAAATGATTTCAGCGCGATGAGGTCACCAGGTTTCGGAACTGCCTGTCAAAGGTTCCGGCCGAGGGGATACGGCGGCTCTTTCAAGCAGCCACCTTCTGCAATAGCGTAGCACCCACCCCCGCGCGGCGGCGGCCCTGTCGCGCAAGTAAATGGTGCTTTCGGCGGCGGTTTCGAAGTTGTGATCTGTCGGCCGGTCGGGGCAGTCGAAGTCCGCAGGGCAATAGCGTGCTCAATCACCCGTACAAGAGCCCCCACCAGCGCACGGCGCGGGCCCTGTCGAGAACGCAAAATTCCTGTTCGCCTGTGCCGAGTTGAGGTGTGAGCAAGGCGGTCTAGAAGTCCGGCTGGCGCGCCGGAAAACCCGTCTGCCAGGTGGTCGGGGCAGTCAAAACCGGGAATCTGTGAAACTTCGTGGAATCAATGAGATAGAGTTTTTTTACTCAAGAGGAATCCGCGGGCATACATCCACGGGTACAACCAGCCGACGGATCTGGGGACCGATGGCAGCGAGGCTGCCAGGCCGATGACATGGGCCTGATCCAAGATCTGCGACAAGGCCGGAAAAAGGTCGCGGTACGGAAACGCCTGCCAGCAAGACGGGTGTTTCCGACGTCGCTGCCAGTGGGCACGCACGGAAACGCCGAGATCTCGTTCGTCAACATCCTGTGGAAATCCGGGGAAATCCTTGGGCGGAACACCGGGCACGAAGACAAGAAATGCGCCTCCATGCTCCCCGTCCTGAAATCGTTGGCGTTATACATGCACTCCGGCGGTGACCTCGCGGCAACGCATGGGATGGCGAACCGTGAGGCCCGCGGCACACGCGACAGAGTGTTCCGAAGTGTGCAGGTCCTTGACCGCTATGAACTTGGACGACGACTGAAAAGGCCTGATTCAAGTGCACGCAGGCGAATCCAAAGTTCCTCCCCGAACCAGCCTTCGCGCCAGTTTCAGCATGCCCGCGCGCCGCGCCCTGCAAACGCTCGAGGCAATGCGAATGCCGAGGTCAGAACGAAAAATGCCGTATTGAGAATTGCTCCCTATGGCACATGGCCGGACTTGAAGTTTGTAGAAAGCAGACCTATTTTCCGGAACCGATCGGGAGTTTGCCATGGCTATGGACGCAGAAGAAATCCGAAGACTGATCCTGGACGCGTTTCCCACGGCAAACGTTTCCATTACGGATATGGCGGGCGATGGAAATCACTATGCGGCAGAGGTCATCGCGCGAGAATTCCAGGGGAAAAACCGAGTCCAGCAACAACGCATGGTCTACAAGGCGTTAAAGGGCAAGATGGACGGACCGGCAGGTGATCTTCATGCACTTGCCCTGACCACAAGGGCACCCGAAGGATCGGAAACGTGATCTGCAGACTGGCAAGTTCCGGGGAATCGGGCGCGCCATTTTGGCACGTTGCACCCGTCCGGAACGCGTGTGGCACGATTCCGGGTGGACACCACGGGTTTGCATGCTTGGTTTCTGACGGAGTCCGGGACAGGCACGCATCCGGCACGAAGTTCCACGCGTGTCCGGCTCCTGGTTTGCAGACCCTCCACACGATCAGGGGCGAACAGGCCTGAGCCGGGAAAACTGCGCAGAAACCGAAAGGAAATTCAGGATATGTCTAACGTAAATGATAACATCGGAGCCGAGATCGGTGAAAACGACGTTGTGCTGTTCATGAAGGGCACAAGCAGTATGCCCCAGTGCGGGTTTTCCTCCAGAATTGCCGGCGTACTCAACTACATGGAAGTCACATTCAAGGATATCAACGTTCTCGCCGACGAGGAACTGCGCCAGGGCATCAAGGATTATTCGGACTGGCCGACAATTCCGCAACTCTATGTCAAGGGAGAGTTCGTTGGCGGTTGCGACATCGTCACGGAAATGACCCTGTCAGGAGAACTCGACGAACTGTTCGACGACAAGGGAATAGCCTATGACAAAGCTGCGGCCAATCGAATCCGTGAATCAAACCGCTGATTTGAGTTGAGTTGATCCGATCCCAATCCACGTTATCGGGTCAGAGGTGCCGCGACCCGTTCAACTGCCTCGACCATCCGATTCATGCTTTCGAGAAGTTCGGCACTGGCCTGGGCTTCCTGTTTCGCCGACTTCAGTTCGGCGTCGAACCTTTCCTGCAGGTCAGCAAGGCGTACTTTCGCCCGGGTCAATTCGCCCTTGACCTTGCGGAGGTCATCCATCGTCTTTTGAGCAAGATCGTTCGCTTCCCTGGCAGCTTTCTCGGCGACCCGAGCTGATTCGCTTTCCAGTTCAACCGTCTTGTTCGCGACCATGAGCCCGGCCAGCAACAGCAATCGTGACTCAGGAATTCGGCCCATCGCATCGGTCAGGGCGGCCGCCTCCATGTCGAGGCGATTTGCCGCATTCTTGAGCGCTTTGTCCTCGCCTTCTCCGCAGGTGAGTTCGAATGCCCTGCCGGCAATTGTCACGACGATTTCAGGCACCGCGTTCTCCTTCGACCAGGGGCAACAACTGTTCCAGGATTCCATTGATGTGGTTCACATCGTCCTGCCTGGTCTGCCGAAGCCTTTCCATCTCCGCTTCGACCTCCGAACGGTCAGTACGGCTTGAGTCCGCCGACGACTGATCGGCGGCAGACTGAACAAATTTTTGGACCTGGTTCGAAAGATCGGAGATTTGCCCCAGGGCATCTTCGAGTCTCGCCTGAACGACCTGCAGCTGGTCATCAAGGCCCGAATGAGCCCGGGCTATCGACTCGACGACTTCGCCTGTGTCGGCTGCGGCTCCGGAAATGTGTTTGGCCAGTTCCAATTCCGCCGCAGTTTCCGCGAGCCGGGCCTCGGCTCTGGCAGCGGTCTGCTCGGCAGCTTCAATTCCGGTTTTCAATTCGACGTTTAGCTGCCGCAGCTCGACAATGTCCGCCATTCCTTCACCATCGCTTATGGCTGCGTCAATCACGGCAAGTGCGTCCTTGAGACGGTTCTCCAGTTCCGATATCTCTTTCATGCTCTCGCTCGATTTTTTCAATCGACATCCTGCCGCACTGAATCCCGTTTTTCAACCGATGAGTGACCCTGAAAACTCCGGCGCGAAAAACAACTGCGGGCGACGTGCATCTGTGGGCCCCGCAATTCATTGGCGTCAAGTCCGGCGATGATCCGGACATCACTTCGCCTTGTGCAGGCTCGAGCAAGATGACATTTCCGGTTCGCGTGAACACCACTATACCGATTTCGAGAAAGTTGAATGACGATGGCTGCCACGACGTCGTGCTACGCGACACAACCGGGTCCATTCTGTCTCGAGAATCAGTTCGTCCGGTTGCCGGAACGGCCATTCAATTCCGATTTGAGTCAATCCCGGTTGCGTCCACCGACTCAGGGCGCTGTTTCGACACGCGGTCGCGGCGAAAACGCATCCTTGACCAACCGTTGGAGGTTGCTATCAGGCCAGTGGCGGTTTCGCGCCACTGCCAGGGAAACCATACAGACTGGAAGGACAGGATCATGAACCTTGAAGAACTGCGGAACAAACATCCTTCCCATTGGCAACTCGCCAACGCAATAAGGTTTCTCTCCGCTCAGGCTGTTCATGGTGCCGCCTCGGGGCATCAGGGAATGCCAATCGGAATGGCGGATGTCGCGACCGTGCTTTTCAGGCGGTTTCTGAAATTTGATCCCGGTGTCCCGCATTGGCCGGACCGGGACCGTTTCATTCTCTCTGCCGGTCACGGTTCAATGCTGCTCTACGCGCTGTTGTACCTCACAGGATACCGTGACATGCCCATCGATCAAATCCGGGCGTTCAGACAGCTGGGATCCAGGACTGCCGGCCACCCCGAGTTTGGGCACGCCAGCGGAATAGAAACAACGACCGGACCGCTGGGACAGGGCCTCGCCAACGGAGTCGGCTTCGCCATGGCCGAGGCAGCGCTGCGCGAAAGGTTTGGCAGATCGATCGTCGATCATTTCACATTTGTCATCGCCGGAGACGGATGCCTGATGGAAGGCGTCAGTCACGAGGCCATGGCTTTGGCCGGGCACCAGGAATTGGAAAAGCTGATCGTTCTCTGGGATGACAACGGTATCACCATCGACGGTCCCGTCAACATTTCCGATCGCACGGACCAAATGTCCCGATGGGAGGCCGCTGGCTGGTCTGTCAGTGCGTGTGATGGCCATGATCCCGACGAAATCGGCCAGGCAATCGCTGCGGCCATGGAACAACCCCGGCCTTCCATGATCGCCTGTCGCACCCGGGTCGCGTGGGGAGTTGAGGGTGTCGAAGGGACGGCTGCGGCCCATGGCTACGCGATCAAGGACGGCGAACTGGACCAGATGAAAAAGGCCTACGGCTGGGCATCACCGGACTTCGAGGTCCCGGATGATACCTTGCGCCTCTGGAAGAAAATCGGTGCACGCGGCTCGAAACTCAGCAAGGAGTGGGAACGCAATCTCCAGCAGGCGAAACCCGCGGTCCGGAGGGAGTTCGATCGCGTCATTACCGGGCAGACTCCAGGCAAACTGGCAGCGGCAATTCGGCGGGTGAAACGGTCGGTGGCAGACGACCAGCCGGTCAGTGCAACGAGAAAATCGTCACAGGTTGCGCTCGAGGCGATCACGCCGATAGTCAAGGAGGCATTCGGCGGGTCTGCCGATCTGACCGGCTCGAACAATACGCGTACATCAGGAATGGAGCCCTTTTGCCCGTCGAATCGACTGGGGCGCCATGTTCATTACGGTGTTCGTGAGCACGCCATGGCGGCGGCGATGAATGGAATGGCGTTGCACGGGGGTATCCGCCCTTACGGAGGAACGTTCCTGTGCTTTGCGGATTATGCCCGCCCGGCCATGCGCCTTTGCGCCCTCATGGGTCTCCCGGTTACCTACGTCATGACGCACGACTCGATCGGTCTCGGCGAAGACGGTCCTACCCATCAACCGGTCGAACACCTGGCCATGCTTCGCGCAACTCCCAATATGAATGTCATAAGACCTGCGGATTCCGCGGAAACGGCCGAAGCATGGGAGATTGCCATCTCTGCAACAAGCACACCCACGGTCCTGTCTCTGTCGAGGCAGTCTGCCAGGACCTTGCGCACAAAATATGCACACAAAAACCACACGCGCCTGGGCGCCTACACTCTGGCCCGGTCCAGCGGTCGATGCCGCGTCATCCTCATGGCGACCGGAACCGAAGTCGAGGTCGCCATGGATGCACGGGACATCCTCCAGGAACAAGGAATCGGAACCAGGGTCGTTTCGATGCCATGCTGGGAGATTTTCAGGTGCCAGGATGAAAAATACCGCAGGCAGATTCTACCGGCCGGCCCGGTCAGGGTAGCGGTCGAAGCAGGGAGCCGCCTGGGATGGGATGAATGGCTTTCCGGTGAACGGGGAAATCACCGCCGCTCCGCCTTCATCGGCATGGATTCCTTTGGCGCCTCGGCTCCGTCAAAGGCGCTCTACGAGCATTTTGGCATAACAGCCAGAAAGGTCGCCGATGCCGCACTTGCACTCTTGTGACAGTCACGGGCAATCAACAGCCACAACCGAGACCGAACTTCCCGGGCGGAGGAATTGCCCGTCGGTCGGTTACATGAAGCCGCCAAAGAGTACGGTCCCGGTTGACCGGGTTCCGGTTCTCGAAATCCGGGAAAGCCACAACCAGAATGTGAAACCATTCGGGAACCGGGCCAACGGCACCACGGAAACCCGACGAAACCGAGGGGATCCGAGGTGAAGCTGCCCGGCCTTGCTGACCTGAGCGTACATGGTGGGCGTGTACTGACCAGAATAGACATCAATGTGCCGGTTCGAAACGGAGTCGTAACCGATTCCACGCGCATCAGGCGCGTTGCTCCGACAATAAGGCGTATCCTTGAACTTGGTGGAATGCCTGTCCTCGTCGCGCATCTCGGCCGCCCCAATGGACAGATCGTTCCGGAGTTGTCCCTGGAGGTGACTGTCCCGGCGCTTTCGGCAGAAATCGGTTCGCCGGTTTCGTTCGTCCCGGGCCCTCCCGGCAGGAGTTCATTGCCTGCCGTCAAATCCGCTAACGACGGCGATGTACTGCTCCTCGAAAACCTGCGTTTTGTCCCCGGCGAAGAAAGCAACGACCAGGAGTTCGTGCGAGAGCTTGCGATGCTCGGCGATCTTTTCTGCAACGATGCCTTCTCCGCCGCCCACCGCGCCCACGCATCGACGGCAGGCGTGCCGGGCCTGCTGCCGGGTTGTGCCGGCGACCTGATGCAAGGAGAAATCTGCGCACTGACAAATGCGCTCAAGTCTCCTGAACGCCCATTCGTCGCCTGCGTCGGGGGAGCGAAAGTTTCTTCAAAACTCGGGCTTCTTCGAAGTTTGGTCATGCAGGTCGACGGGTTGGTCATCGGTGGCGGAATGGCAAATACGTTCCTGTCTGCGCAAGGGCTTGAGGTCGGTCGGTCGCTCTGCGAGTTCGAAATGGGCGATTCCGCCCGTCGAATACTTGACGTAGCCAGGCAATTCGACTGCACGGTGACGCTGCCGGATGATGTCGTCGTCGCTCCGAGACTTGAGACGGATGCGCCTTGCAGGGTCACTTCAGCCGATGAATGTCATTGCGATGAGATGATCCTGGATCTGGGGCCAAAGAGCGTCGAGCAGGTCAAATCTGTCATTGACACGGCCAGAACGCTGATCTGGAACGGGCCCCTGGGCGCGTTTGAGACCAGGCCCTTTGATCGCGCGACGCTCGAGCTCGTCCGTCATGCCGCTGCTCGCTCGGCAATCGGGAAAATGAATTCGGTCGCCGGCGGTGGAGACACCATTGCCGCGTTGAATACAGCAGGTGTTACTGGCTCGTTTTCCTACGTGTCGACGGCGGGCGGTGCGTTCCTCGAGTGGGTCGAAGGAAAGCCCCTGCCCGGAATACAGGCCCTGCTGGCAACTGAAGGAGGTTCGTCATGATGATGACGCAAACGGTCGGGGAAATCCTTGCCAACTATGAGAGTGACAACCCGGGGGTGAAAGGCAACCTTTGCCGAATGCTCATGAATGGGCGCCTGGGAGGAACCGGAAAAATGATAATCCTGCCAGTTGACCAGGGATTTGAACACGGACCGGCCCGGTCATTTTCCGCCAACCCTCCAGCCTACGATCCCCAGTATCATTTCAGGCTGGCCATCGACGCCGGTCTGAACGCCATCGCCGCCCCGCTGGGTTTCCTGGAAGCCGGCGCCGCGAGATTTGCCGGCCAGATTCCGATGATTCTGAAGGCCAATTCGGCAAATGCACTGGTTCCCAAGGCATCGGCCAAGGACCAGTCGATCACGGCCTCGGTCGGCGATGCACTCAGGATCGGTGCGTCGGCGATCGGCTTTTCCGTCTACCCGGGATCCAGCATGGCGCTGGAAATGTTCGAAGAGATCGCCGAATTGCGTCGGGAAGGAGCTGCATCGGGCTTGCCCACCGTCATCTGGTCTTATCCCCGGGGGGAAGATCTGGCCAGTAGTGCCGAAACTGCCACGGATGTCGTGGCGAACGCCGTGCATTTTGCCGCGCTCCTCGGCGCCCACATCGTCAAGGTCAAGCTCAGCTCCGGGCAATTGGCCCTCGATGCATCCCGGTCCGCATACCTCGACGGCGACATTGAATTGGAGACGATGGCGGGTCGCGTTGCACACTGCATGGACGCGGCACTGGCCAGGCGCAGGATCGTGGTCTTTTCCGGCGGGTCAAGACAAGGCGACGAACAGGTTTTTCTCCAGGCTCGCGCCATTCGCGACGGCGGGGGAAACGGGTCGATTATCGGCAGAAACACTTTCCAGCGCGAACGCGCGGAAGCGATTCGCATGCTGGATACGCTCGTTGACATCTACAAGGGATGAATCCGATCCTGCCTCACGATCGAGCAACAAACGCAACATTTCAGTCTTTCCGCACTGAACAAACCAGGAGCATCTCGCAAACCTCGATGCGTGGATGACGGCGACACGCCTGTCGAGACGCGAGAAAGTCACAACGCAAACCATCCGACGCTGGATCGAAGGGCGCCGTCAACCATGCGAGCGGACACCCGGCGGACATGGCAGGGTCCGGGTTCCCGTTGAACCCGACACGATCCTCGACGCCCGTGCTTCCAGCGCCAGGCAGCGCTCCTCCCTCGACACCGGGGAACGGCTCCCGCGCGCCCGGCATCCCGACGGACGCGTTGTCCGTGACACTGGATCCGGAGTCGATTTCAGGCGACGAGGCCTTGTCGCCCGACTGGAACGCGCATTGCGCGGAGAGGCAGTCCATGTGGTGGCTGCCACACCGGACCGCATCACCCGCTCGGGCTGCCCCCTCATCAGGCATGTCGTCGAACTTTCGGGAGGAGGCATCGAGCTTCCGGAAGAGGACGATCTCACCGGGCAGTTCGACGTCCGTTGCCTCGTTGCATGGATCACTTCCTTCTGCAACGCCCGCCATGGGAAGCGTTCCGGTCAAGGGCACGAGGAAGATCAGGGCCTGCCCGAAGGACCCTGAGCTGCTGCACGAACTGGTCCGCCAGCAGCGCCGCGCCGACAACCTTGCCATCGCCTGCTTCATCGAGGCCGACCGCGGCCTCGTGGACCCGAATGGCCCGGACCTGTTGCAGACCGCCTTGCGGTCCACGATCCGCGCCTTCGTGCGTTCGGAGGTTGAGGAGCGCGGCGGCGCGTTCCGCTCCGCCGATTGCGACGAGGCGGTGAACGCGGCGTTCCGAACCCGGGATGCGGTGATCCGGCGGCGGAAGGACGGCGAACGCTGCGGCTTCTCGTTCCGCAGCATCAGGGACATACGGCAGCGCATTGCCGTCCAGAAGCTCTCCGGCGCGTTCGTTGCGCGGAACTTCGACCTGGCCGAAGCCATGCCCGGCGAGGCGTGGGGGATCTGACGACCATCGTGCTTGAGCGGGGGCAGTGGTTCATCTGCGCTCGGAAGCACATCACCACGGTTGGGCAGGACGAAATCCAGGTCCGCTCCATCGTGGCCCTCGACCCCGGCGTGCGGACCTTCGTGACCGCATACGCGGTGAACCACGCTGCCAGCCACGGCGACGGCTTCCATGCCGAAAGGGTGTTCCCGCTCCTGCTGAGGCTCGACCGCCTGGTCGGCCAACGCGCGAAGGCGAGGCACGGGGACTGGAAGCGCCACGATCAGAAGCGGATCGACAGGCTCGCGATCCGCATCCGCAACCTGGTCGATGACCTGCACCGCCGGGTTGCCTGTGATCTCGTTCGGGCCTTCGACGTGATCCTGCTGCCGTCCTTCGAGACGAAGGAAATGAGCGCGAAGTCCGAGCGCAAGATCAGGACGAGGACCGTGCGCTCGATGCCGGGCCTGGCGCATTACCGGTTCAGGCAGAAGCTGGCGTGGATGTGCCGGAAATACGGCAAACGGCTCATCATCGCCAACGAGGCCTATACCAGCAGGACCCGTTCATGGGACGGCTTTGTCGCGCAGGAGCCTGGCGGCTCGAAGACGGTCTCGGATGGCACCATCATCGTTGAGCGGGACATGAACGGCGCACGGGGCATCATGCTGCGCGCGCTCTACGGCAACCTGGGCCGTTTCCAGGCGGCGGGCGCAGATGTCGCGCTCGTTGCGGAATAAATCAAGTGTCCTTCGAAACGACAGGGTCCTGTTCCGCCCTTGAGCAGTATTTTGGATGGCTGCCTTGAATCTGAACGTTCGTTGATCGATCCCGACCCTGCCCTTCGATCGGTTCAAGTCACCCGATACCGAATACGCCATGTGCATGATCACCGCGGCCATTCGGAGAGGCCTTGTCAGCCTTCACAGGCGTGCGCAGTCGCCGAACGATTTACACGGCATTGCGATTGTGAAATAGTGGAGAAAACCGGCATGGACCGGGATCGAGGCAGCAGTGATGAATCCGGAAAAAAGGCCGTCAAATATTGGAATGGCCGTGTTTGGGTTCGCAGCATTGGCAGCGGCGGGATATTTTTCGTGGGCGGCAGTCAATGGAGAATTCGGGCAAATGCAACGCGAGCAGGTCACGGCCGACGTGGCGGAGGCCGAGCAGCAGTTGGCAAGTCTGACCCGGCAACGCAAGGAGCTGGAGAACAAGGTTCGCCGCCTTTCGGACGATTTTCTCGATCTCGACCTGCTGGACGAACGTGTCCGGGACATCCTCGGATATGCGCGCGGGGACGAAATCGTCATTCAGTGAGTCTGATTGGCCCGGGGTCTGCGCGGACGCCCCCTTTCGAAACCGGCGTCACGCACGTTACCAAGGCAGGCGAATCGACTCCCCGCCCGGACCAGGCATCTTGAGATTTCATGCAACGCACGACGGCCAAAATCAATCGTGCAAGTCGTCACCCGATTGACTATGATCCGGCCACATTTGAACCGAATTCGGAAGGCGCGACTATGGCAAGGCGGAAAACCACCCGGCAGCCCAAGGTGCAGGGTAGCGAACTTCTCGACTATTACCGCTCCATGCTCCTCATCAGGCGCTTTGAGGAAAAGACCGGGCAATTGTACGGAATGGGAGAAATCGGCGGATTCTGCCATTTGTACATCGGTCAGGAAGCCGTTGTTGTCGGGCTGGAAGCCGTCGCACGCGAAGGAGATCAACGCATTACGTCGTACCGGGACCACGGACACATGCTGGCATGCGGGATGAACCCGGTTGGCGTCATGGCCGAACTGACTGGCAGGGTTGGCGGCTATTCACGCGGTAAAGGCGGATCGATGCACATGTTTTCGATCGAAAGGAACTTCTTCGGTGGTCACGGGATTGTTGCCGCGCAGGTTCCCATCGGTGCCGGTCTTGCTTTTGCCAACAGGTATCGAAAGACTGACAATGTCTGTTTCGCGTATTTTGGTGAAGGCGCGGCGAACCAGGGGCAGGTCTATGAAACCTTCAACATGGCCAGCCTTTGGAATCTTCCCTGCATTTTTGTGATCGAAAACAACCAGTACGCCATGGGAACCGCTCAGGGCAGGGCTTCGTCAACTCCCGAGCTGTATACGCGAGGAGAAGCATTCGGGATAGGCGGCGAAACCGTCGACGGCATGGACGTTCTTGAGGTCAGGGCAGCCGGCGAACGTGCCGCCAAAGTGTGTCGCGCGGGAAAAGGCCCATTTATTCTCGAGATGAAAACATACCGTTACCGGGGTCATTCCATGTCCGATCCTGCCAAGTATCGGACGCGGGACGAAGTCAAGAAAGTTCGCGAAGAAAGCGATCCGATCGACCGAATTCGTGACCGAATTGTCGGAGAAAGCCATGCCGACGACGATGCACTGAAAGCCGTGGACAAGGAAATCAGGGCTGTTGTCAACAAGGCTGCCACCTTTGCGACATCCAGTCCGGAACCACCAGTGGATGATCTGTATACCGACGTGTACGCCTGAAAGGATTCCATGATGGCAACACAGATTCTCATGCCTGCGTTATCTCCGACCATGGAACAGGGAACCGTCGCCAAATGGCTTGTCGAGGAAGGCGAAGTCGTTTCGTCCGGGCAGGTCATCGCGGAAATCGAGACTGACAAGGCGATCATGGAGCTCGAAGCGGTCGAGGAAGGAACGATTTCAAAATTGCTTGTGCCTGCCGGAACCGAGTCAGTAGCGATCAACTCGCCGATTGCCCTGTTGATCGAAGAAGGCGATGACGGGGATGCGGAAACCGATACGGGCCAGGCGGGCAGCCATGACGGCTCCCGAAGCGCCGGCCGGAGCCCTGGGCCGGTCCCCGGTACGTCCTCCGCGCGAATCGATGTCAGGTCCGGCGACGGAACCAGGCTTGGCATCGCACAGGCACGCGAGGACACACCAGGCGAATTGGACATGACGAATACGACGGTCCGCGATGCGCTGCGCCAGGCGATGGCAGAAGAAATGCGTGCCGACCCCGACGTCTTCCTGATGGGAGAGGAGGTCGCAGAATACCAGGGCGCTTACAAGGTATCCCAAGGGCTGCTGGAGGAGTTCGGCCCGTCCCGCGTGATCGACACGCCCATAACCGAGCATGGCTTTACCGGTCTCGCCATTGGCGCGGCATTTGCCGGACTTCGTCCGATCGTCGAATTCATGACCTTCAACTTTTCCATGCAAGCCATTGACCAAATTGTAAATTCTGCTGCAAAGACTCTGTACATGTCGGGTGGTCAAATGAGATGCCCGATCGTCTTTCGTGGCCCGAACGGGGCGGCAGCCCGTGTGGCTGCCCAGCACAGCCAGGACTACGCCGCCTGGTATGCGCACATTCCCGGCCTGAAGGTTGTTCAGCCATACTCGTCTGCGGATGCCAAGGGACTGTTGAAGTCAGCCATTCGTGACCACAATCCCGTCATCTTTCTCGAAAACGAAATCCTCTACGGCCGGAGCTTCCCGGTTCCCGATGCCGTTGACCACAGTGTTCCCATCGGCAAGGCAAGGATATGGCGTGAGGGCAATGATGTCACCATCGTCAGTTTTGGCATCGGCATGCAATTCGCTCTCGAGGCGGCCGAGAGACTGGCGGCTGACGGCATTGATGCCGAGGTCCTGGATCTCAGGACACTCCGGCCAATGGACACGGACGCTATCATTCGCTCGGTCGCCAAGACAAATCGTTGCGTGACAGTGGAAGAGGGATTCCCGGTCTGTTCAATTGGCAATCATGTTTCCGCGGTGCTCATGGAACGTGCATTTGATGATCTCGATGCTCCCGTCATCAATTGCACCGGCAAGGATGTCCCGATGCCATATGCGGCTAACCTGGAACGCCTTGCGCTCGTCAGTATTGACGAAGTCGTCGAAGCGGTTCGGTCGGTCACGTACAGCTAGCGAGCCCAGGACATGCCCATCAAACTGTTGATGCCTGCACTGTCGCCCACGATGGATGCAGGGACATTGGCCAAGTGGTTGGTCGAGGAAGGCGATTCCGTGTCCGCCGGCGACCTGCTCGCCGAGATCGAGACTGACAAGGCGGTCATGGAATTCGAAGCGGTCGACGAAGGGACAATTGCCCGAATCCTTGTCCCGGAAGGCACCGAGAACGTCGCCGTCAATTCTCCTATCGCGATCCTCGCGGAAGATGATGAGGAGATTTCTGATGCCGTTCTTGACGACGTATCAGCGCTCCAACACTCCGAGTCCGAACCCGTCCCGGCAACGTCGTTACCGGAAGGTCCGGGAATGGATGAGCGCGCACGGGGAGATGTTTCCGCGTCCCGTGATCAACCGCGGACCGATACGCAGCCCGCAGCCGGCGAAACCCGTGCCGGTCGAATTATTGCGTCACCCCTTGCCTGGAAACTGGCCAAGGCCCGGGGCATTGACCTCGCATCGGTCAAGGGCACGGGCCATCACGGACGCATAGTCAAGCGGGATATCGAGGGTTTCTCGCAGCCGCCGGACAAGGATGAGGCCAAGCCAGCCGTCTCGGACGGGCGCGCCAGGCCACCTGAGCCGCTCGGACTTGCCCCGCGCGAGGACGTGCTGGCTGCCTACCGTGATCGAGCCCACACCGAAATCGGTCTGGACGGCATGAGGAAGACCGTCGCTGCCAGATTGACCGAAGCAAAACTGACAATTCCGCACTTCTACCTGCGGCGAAAAGTCTTGATCGATCGACTCCTCGAACTGCGTTCGGACATCAATTCCGGTCTTGAACACAGGGGGATCCGGGTCTCGGTCAATGATTTCATCATCAAGGCCTGTGCAGACTCCCTGCAAGACATGCCCGAATGTAACGCGATCTGGGCAGGCGACAGGATCGTCCGCTTCGGTGCATCCGACGTCGCCGTCGCGGTCGCCGTTGAGGGAGGCTTGTTTACACCGGTCATACGCGACTGCGAGACGATGAAACTCTCGGCGATTTCCGAAACGATGAAAGACTTGGCGGAGCGCGCGCGAAACCGCAAACTGGCGCCCGAAGAATACGCGGGCGGGAGTTGCACGATTTCGAATCTCGGGATGTTCGGGATCGACAGTTTCGATGCGGTTATCAATCCACCCCACAGTTTCATTCTTGCGATCGGAGCCGGGCGCCGGAGTCCGGTGATTACGAGTGACGACAGCTTCGAGGCCGCGACGGTCATGGAAGTCACGATGTCGGTTGATCATCGAACCATTGACGGGGCCTTGGGAGCACGCTTCCTCGAGGTTTTCACTGCTTACCTGGAAAATCCCGCAACGCTTCTCGTGTAGAAAAACGGCAGGGGCACTGACCGATCCGGAACCGGTGCCGGACGTGTTCCATCCCGTCTCCCGGTCGGGCATTTCGATGCGGCGAGGTTGCGGCAAACAGCCCGCCAGGTTCAGCCAGCGAAACCGATACCAATTTCCCTGCCCATGAGACCGCGCGCTGGCACGAAAAACCTCGACTTGTGTGCCGTTGTCTGTGTCCGATCGATTTTCAGCGATTCAGATCACGGGCGTTCAACATGAATGCCGCCTGAACCATACAAGTGTTTTCGAAATCTGCGCCAGAAGCACTTCGGGCGGACCTGCTGACCGCCAGGACCGATCACCCTGTTTGGAGTGGCCAAACCTCGGCTGGAATGCTCAGCACTGTTCCCGCAGCAACTGGTTCATTGTTCGAGACGGTTGGTCACAACCCGCTTCTCCCACGATGCGCGCAGGAACACCCGCAACGGTCTTGCATGGAGGAACTTCCTGCAGCACCACCGACCCGGCGGCGATCCTGCTGCAATAGCCAACCCGGAAATTTCCAAGCACCTTGGCTCCAGCCCCGATCATCACGCCATTCTCGATCTTCGGATGCCGGTCGCCGTCGGCCTTGCCGGTTCCGCCTAGGGTGACCGAATGAAGCATCGAGACATTGTCTCCGACAACTGCGGTCTCGCCGATCACGATCGAATGCGCATGGTCGATCATGATCCCCTGCCCCATGACCGCGCCGGGGTGAATGTCAATGCCGAAGACCTCCGAGATGCGCATCTGGAAGAAGTACGCGAGATCCTTGCGACCATTCTTCCACAACCAGCTGCCGACACGGTACCCCTGTACGGCCTGGTAACCCTTGAAGAACAGGATCGGCTGAATGAAGTAGTGGCATGCAGGATCACGGTCGTAGACAGCCACCAGGTCCGCTCGGGCGGCCTCGCCGAGAGTCGAATCCGAAGAATACGCTTCCTCGACGATACCCAGTAGGATTTGCGCAGACATTTCATTCGAAGCGAGCTTCAGGGAAATCCTATAGCTCATCGTCTTTTCGAGTGATCCGTGGTGGAGAACGCCAGAGTGTACGGCGCCTCCCAAAATCGGTTCGCGCTTGACGATATCTTCTGCTTCCCGTCGTACGCGGTCCCAGACCGGATCAAGCGTCGCGATCGCGTGATCGAACTTTTCTGCTGTCATGGTCGTTCACCTTCCCTGATGCCGGGATGCGTGCAGACTAGCATGTCATGTCCCGTGTGTCGAACCGGGATGCTGTGTCATGCTCGCACGCGACGTGATCAGTCCCGCCTTGTCCGCACTCTCGCCAAGTCCCGATCTGTTCAGTTAGCTCCGGTCAGCGATTCCCGTTCTCCCGTTCGATCCGTCGCCACTTCGCCACATTGCGGTTGTGCTGGTCCAGCGTTTCCGCAAATGCGTGTCCGCCTGAACCATCGGCCACGAAATACATATTTCTCGAGTCGTTCGGCTGAGCCGTTGCCTCAATCGCAGCCCTCCCGGGATTGGCGATCGGTGTCGGGGGCAGCCCGCGAATGAGATAGGTATTGTACGGCGTTTCCGTTTTCAGCTCGCTTTGTGTCAACCCACGGCCCAGGGTTTTCTGTCCGAGTGTCAATCCGTACACGACGGTGGGGTCACTCTGGAGCGGCCAGCCCCTGCGAAGCCTGTTGACAAACACGGCGGCGACTTCCGCCCTTTCCGATCCGACCCCGGTTTCCTTTTCGACAATCGACGCCAGGATCAACACTTCTGATGGAGATTCCAGGGGAAGGTCGGACTTTTTGTTGTTCCACGCCTCTTCAAGAATGGCGTCCTGGGCTTCCTTCATCCGATCGATCACCGACTGGCGGGATTCTCCGCGCGAGATCGCATACGTTTCAGGTGCGAGCGATCCCTCGAAGGGGATATCCGTTACCTCCCCTTCCAACAGGTCGGTTTCCATCAACCGCGCGATGACTTGCGCGACCGTGAATCCTTCCGGAATTGTAACCCAATGAATAATTCCGTGTCCTGATGTCAAGGCATCCAGGACAGCGTCCATCGAACTGCCCGCCCGCAATTCGTATTCACCGTATTTGAAATCGGTCTCGCGATCGAGTGACCGGACCCCTATCCGGAATATGGCCGCACTCGAAATCGCTCCCCTGGCCTCCAGCCGTTCAGAAATCGGCCCCAGTGTCTCGCCCCGCGCAATCTCGAATTCCAGCGAGGTATCGAGTGGCCCTTCCCTGTAGAACTCGTAGCGACCCCAGGCAAGCACGCCCGCGAGAACGACGAGCGTGACGACGAGAAAACTGACGAGGTTCGAAGCAAGATGCCGCATGATGCCGTCAGTCGGCAGCCTTTCCGACAACGAGGGATATATTGGTCCCTCCGAATCCGAAGGAATTCGACAACGCGATCCGAATTTCCCTCTTGACGGCTCGATGCCGCGCCAAGTCGATGTCCGCATCGACTTCCGGGTCATCGAGGTTGATCGTTGGCGGTGCAACCTGATCCCTGATGGCCAAGACGCAAAAGATCAATTCGACCGCCCCTGCCGCCCCAAGAAGATGACCGATCGACGATTTTGTCGAAGACATGGTAACATGAGGCGCATGGGACCCGAGCAGGCGCTGCACGGTCGCAAGTTCAATCGTGTCTGCCATTGTCGAGGTGCCATGTGCATTGATGTAGTCGATTTCCCGAGGCGACATCCCTGCCCTGGCCAGTGCCGCTTCCATGCAACGAAACCCGCCGTTTCCGTCTTCGGGTGGCGCGGTCACATGGTATGCGTCACCGGAAAGGCCGAACCCGAGGATTTCAGCGTAAATTCCTGCTCCACGCGACCGCGCGTGTTCAAGTTCCTCGAGAACGACGACTCCGGCCCCTTCACCCATGACGAAACCGTCGCGTTCCTTGTCCCAGGGCCTCGATGCACGACCAGGATCATGCGCCCAGGCGGTCGAGAGTGCGCGACAGGCGTTGAAACCGGCAATACCGAGTTCGGTAATCGAACTCTCGGCACCACCCGCGACCATGACATCCGCATCTCCCATCATGATGAGACGCGAAGCATCCGCAATCGCGTGTGCACCGGTCGAACACGCGGTAACAACCGAATGGTTGGGGCCCTTGAATCCGTACCGAATGGACACCTGGCCCGAAGCCAGATTGATGAGAGCTCCAGGGATAAAGAACGGGGAAATCCTCCGCGCGCCGCGGTCTCTCAGTATTTCGGTTGCCCGTGAAATGGATTCCAATCCACCGATTCCCGAGCCGATCATGACACCGGTTCGAACACGACCGTCTTCATCACCGGGCGTCCAGGCGGCGTCGGCGATCGCCTGATCAGCTGCGGCCATCGCGTAGAGAATGAAATTGTCGACCTTCCGCCGGTCCTTTGGCCCCATCCACTCATCCGGATTGAATGTACCGTCCGACCCATCGCCCATTGGCACTTCGCAAGCATAGCTGGTCGTCAGCCCGGACGCATCGAAGCGCGCAATCGGTGCGGCACCGGATTCGCCTTCCAGAACGCGATTCCAGGTCTCGCCTACCCCGCAGGCCAGTGGCGACACCATCCCCAGGCCCGTAATGGCTACCCGCCGCATGTGTGCTCCTCAACAGACTGTTGACAGTCGGGGACTCCTAAAGCCTCGACATCGTACAAACAAGCGCATGCGGGCCAACCGACGTCCGTCCACTCCTGTCTTCAAGAAATTTTTTCCGCCCCGGTGTGATTAGCGGAAGTGTTCGGGAAGCGTCAGCATCTTCGTCACCTGGTCACAAGGCGGGAGCAGGCATTCGGCTTTCAAGGCTCCGGCGGCCGGTCTCGGCAGGCGGCGCCTGCATGATCCGGTGCAGTTCAGGCAGGTCGCATTTGGCACAGTGCCAGGCAAGGCCGGATACCCCGGTGGTATGGCGAAGAATCGACCGGCCACGGCTTACGAGAACCTCGAACAACGGGAAAATTCATTCGGCACCCGAGAGGCGGACTTGACGCAGACGGTTCAGCACCCCGGTTCCGGCAGTGACCGGAGCTTCAAGCCGAATCCCGGGATCGCCGTTGTTCACTTGAAGTGTCTCTTCGCTGCTGCCTATCCCGACACAATCACGTCGTCCGGCCTTGGGGTCGCCAGATCGAGGGCTTCGGCCAGGTCAACACTCCTGTTGAAAAGGGCCCGCCCCACAACAGCGCCATGGATGGATCCGATCCGTTTGAGCGCGGAGATGTCCTCAAGCTCGCGTATGAGACCGCTGGCGATGACGGGCGTCATTGTCGCAGATGCCACGGCGGCAACCTCGGAAACCGGCAGGTCCGTCTCCTCGGCTTCCACTCCGACATCGGTGAAGAGAATCCCCGCCAATGGAACCCTGTCAAATGCGCGAACGAAATCAAGCGTGTTGAACATGCTGGTATTGCGCCAACCGTCGGTCAGGACCTTTCCCTTGTACACGTCGACCGCGAGGACGATTTGATCCGGAAAACTCTTGGCAACCCGTTTGACAAGATCGGGGGTTCGGACGGCGGCCGTTCCGATCACGATTCGACCGGCACCAAGTTCAACGCCCTCCCTGACTGCGTCTTCCGTTCGAAATCCCCCGGCCAATTGCACGGAAATTCCGGCCCGGCGAATGATCTCGATCACGAGGTCATGGTTTTCGTCGTTTCCGTCGATCGCGTCGAGATCGGTCAGGTGCATCCATTCGGCGCCGACATCCGCGAATTCCTGTGCCTTGGCGACAGGGTCGACATGCCAGATCAGCGGATCATCGAGATTTCCGCGACGCAGGCTGACGCATCGACCTTTCTTGAGTTCGATCGTTGGATAAATCACCATCGCACCTTCCTCCGTTATCAGGAGAATCTGTATCCCTTGCGTTCATGACGCGGTCACGCGGATTTGCCCCGGGATTCAACCGCAACCCGGGCGCAATGTCAAAATTTCGTGTCACTCTTGGTCATTACCAATCCGACGTGGCCCGGATTGCGACATCAGGGGCGCACAGTGATCATGTGGTTGATGCGCCGGTACTCGTCACGGTGAGGTACGAATACCTGACGGCGACCCATTCGAGTCAACCGCCTTTCAGGTCAGACACGTTTTTCCGAAATGAGGGATACGTTCGTCGTTGCAATCACCGGTCGGCAAAAGTTTCGCTGCTATTCAGTTGCGGATTCGATGTATTTGACAGCGTCCTCAAATGTTTGAATCGATTCAGCTGCGTCGTCGGGTATTTCTATTCCAAATTCTTCTTCAAATGCCATGACCAATTCGACAGTGTCGAGGCTGTCGGCCCCGAGATCATCAATGAAGGATGCACCGTCCGAAACCTTGTCTTCATCCACGCTCAGCTGTTCGACAACGATCTTTTTCACCCGATCCGATACTTCACCCATGTCCCATGTCCTCTTTTCGTTACTCGGGGAATACCCGGGTTTGCAAATTTTCAGTTCATCGCCCGTGGCAGTTTCTGCGAACCCTGAATCGCATTCGGTGCGCTATATCACACGCCAACCAAATGGCAATCGCATTTGAGCCGGCACCAGGCCGGCACGGAACTGTGGAATAGGCGAATTCGTTGCCCCTGCAGGATTCGTCAAACCATAAGCATGCCACCGTTGACGTGAATGGTCTGGCCGGTCACGTAGGACGCTTCGTCACTGGCCAGAAAACGAACGGCGGCCGCCACCTCCTCGACGGATCCAAACCTGCCTGCCGGGATCGACTCGCCGTACCTTTTTGCCACGTCATCGGGCAGCCTGTCCGTCATCGCCGAAACAATGAACCCCGGAGCAACACAATTCACCGTCACGCCACGTCTAGCGATCTCCTGGGCCAGCGATTTTGCCAGTCCGATCATGCCCGCCTTGGATGCCGCGTAATTTGCCTGGCCCGAATTGCCCGTGAGCCCGACGACGGAGACAACATTGACAATTCGTCCGTGGCGTTTCCTGATCATTGTTCGAATTGAGGATTTCATCAACCGCATCGCGGCCGAAAGATTGACGGAGATGACCGTCTCCCATTCGTCTTCGCTCATACGTAACATCAGATTGTCCCGGGTGATGCCGGCGTTGTTGACCAGAATGTCGAGTCCGCCCATTGCTTCCCCCGCGCGTTGAGGAAGCGTGGACGTCGCTTCGCGGTCAGCCAGGTCGCAGATCATGGGGTACGCCCGGTCTCCCAGTTCGCCTGCAAGAGCATCGAGAGCATCGACCCTTGTCCCCGAAATCGCGACGTGCGCGCCCCCAGCATGCAGATTCCGGGCTATGGCACCGCCGATTCCACCGGAAGCACCGGTTACGAGGGCATGTTTTCCAGATAGATCAAACATGGATCACTCCTGCAGCTGTCGAGCTGTCACGTTTCCGGGAATGCCCGGTCACGCGAAGGCCAGTTCATTGACCAGTGTCCGGACGTCATCGGCTGTCTGTACCGAACGACAGGAAAACGTTCGGTCGGTCCGCCTGATCATTCCGGACAAAGCGGACCCGGGGCCGATCTCGAATCCGGTTTTCGCGCCCAGTTCTTTCATGCGAATCACTGTCTCCCGCCATCGAACCGGCATCGTCACCTGCTCATGGAGCAAGCGGCGAACGTCTTCCGGACCGCCGGTCATATCGGCGGTGACATTGGCCAAAACGGGGATTTCCGGAGGTTGGATTGTTGCATCCTGAAGTGCGGATTTCATCCGTTCCGCCGCCGGCCGCATCAGCGAACAATGAAATGGCGCCGAAACCGGCAGGAGAACCGCGCGCCTGGCCCCGTTTTCCTTTGCCATGGCGACTGCCCGCTCGACAGCGATTCGATTCCCCGAAACAACGACCTGTCCGGGGTCATTGTCGTTGGCAGCCTGACAGACGTCTTCACCTGCCGCCCTGCCCGCCAGGTCTCGGACCGTTTCGACGTCAAGACCCAGGATTGCCGCCATTGCCCCTTCACCCACCGGCACCGCTTCCTGCATTGCCGTTCCACGGATGCGCAGGAGCCGCGCCGTCTCGCCTAGGCCCAAGACCTTCGCCGCGCACAGGGCCGAATATTCTCCAAGCGAATGACCGGCGACGCAACCGGGAACGGCTTCCGGCAATCCCTCCGCCCTGATTGCGGCCAGGATTGCCATCGACGTCGCCATGACAGCCGGCTGTGCATTGGCCGTGAGGGTCAGGTCTTCAAATTTGCCATCCCAGATCAATTCCGACAGCTTCTCACCAAGTGCATCATCAACCTCGTCGAACACTGCCCTTGCTTCCGGCCATGTTTCTGCGACGGTCTTTCCCATACCGATTCTCTGCGAACCCTGGCCGGGGAAAACGAAGGCCGTGCCGGTCTCTATCGGCTGCATGGATCACTCCCGGACTGCCGGAACTCGGTAAAGTCAAGCTGGCGCTTATACCGGCCTCGTGCATGCGTCCAGCCCTTGCAACCAGATCATGGAAAGTGTACAGGAGCGCTCCTTTAGCAACAATGAAACGAAACGACCCTTTCGTTGCACGCCTGAAAGGCCCGGGTCGTCAACATTAGATTTTGGATCGGATCACGGAATGGCGCTCTACGAGCATGTATTCATTGCACGTCAGGACCTGTCGCACGCGCAGGCCGAAGGACTGATGGAACAGTTCGGCAATGTCCTGGAATCCAATGGCGGCTCACTGGTTCACCAAGAGTATTGGGGACTCAAGACACTTGCCTACAGGATCAACAAGAATCGCAAGGGTCACTACGGCTTTTTCCGCTCGGACGCGCCTGCGCCCGCCGTCGTAGAAATGGAACGCCAAATGCGCTTTCACGAGGATGTCCTGCGCGTCCTGACCACCAGGGTCGACAAGCACGACGAAGGACCCTCGATCATGATGAAGTTCAAGTCATCGGGCAAGGGCCATTCCGGCCACAGGAACTGAGGCCGGGCCGTCAAGGAGAACTGAAAATGGCAGCCAGATCGTTTTTCCGCCGTCGCAAATCCTGTCCCTTCTCCGGAGAGAACGCTCCCCGGATCGATTACAAGGATGTCAAGTTGCTGCAGCGTTACGTGTCCGAACGCGGAAAGATCGTTCCATCAAGAATAACCGCGGTCTCTTCGAGCAAGCAGCGCGAACTGGCCCGCGCCATAAAGCGCGCTCGATTCCTCGCGTTGTTGCCCTATACGATCAAGTAGGAGTTCCCTCCATGGATGTCATCTTGCTTGAGAGGGTTCCGAAACTTGGACAAATGGGAGACGTGGTCTCCGTCAAGAAGGGATTTGCGCGAAACTTCCTCCTGCCTTTGGGAAAAGCGCTCAGGGCAACCGATTCCAACATCCGGTATTTCGAATCCGAACGCGCGCGAATTGAAGCCAGAAATCTGGATGCCATCAAGGAAGCCCGGAACGTCGCCGAAAAGCTGGATCAACGGCAATTCGTCGTGATTCGTTCTGCATCCGATACCGGTTCGCTCTACGGGTCGGTAACGAGCCGGAACGTTGCGGAAGTCGCAGCCGCCGCCGGCGTTGAAGTCGATCGAAGACAGTGTGTTCTTGACCGGCCGATCAAGGAACTCGGCATGCACGAAGTCTCCGTCGTTCTGCATCCCGACGTGAGCTGTACCATCGTCCTGAACGTCGCACGATCCGAAGAAGAAGCGGAACTTCAGGCGACCGGAAAGGATATTCTAGAGATCGAATCAGAAGCCGAACTTGAAGCGGACGCGGAGATCTCTGACCAGCTTGCCGAGGTCGGTGCCGCGGTCGACGAAGAATCTCCGGTCGCAGGGAACGAATGACTGGCACTCCCGACCGGGATTTGGCCCGATAATCCGTCGACCTGTGGATCATTGGCAATTCTTGCGGACGGGAATGCCCGTCAGGCCCGGAATTTGCTTGATTCGACCGACCCCTGATTTGATAATCGTTCGGACAGCGCCCTTGTGGTGCGCATGATGAAACCGCTTCGTCAGGGAGACGGTCTTGAAGGTCAGCCAATCCAGGTCGGAAAGTCTCAATGTCCTCGGCGAGCAACTGAAACCGTGTTCGTTCGACCCTCTCACCGGGTTTTATCGGGACGGATGTTGCAACACCGGTTCAGACGACCACGGGCGACACACGGTTTGCTGTATTGTCACCGACGAGTTTCTGGAGTTCAGCAAGCAGCGTGGTAACGATCTGAGCACTCCGCGGCCGGAGCTCGGTTTTCCCGGCCTGTACGCCGACGACCGTTGGTGCCTGTGTGCCGAGCGATGGCTGGAGGCCTACCTGGTGGACAGGGCTCCGAGGGTCGTACTGGAGAGCACCCATTCGGAAACACTGTCTGTCGTCCCGTTCCGGGTCCTGAAACAATTCGCCATCGACATGAACTGACGGGAGGTTCGGTGCCGGTTTGCGAATGATCGGTACAGTCCCGGGATTGACCTCACGTATAGAGCGAATCTGGCAATAACGATTGCAACGCTCATTGTTCAGGATTAGCGTCTCGCAAACCAGTGCGGGCGAGCGTATCGCCGCAATCCGCGAACGAGGCTCGGGCACGACAAGACCGGGTCGCCACCAGAAAGAACGAACGGAGTGCCAAGATGGATTCGCCGTTGTACACGAACGACATTGAAGAGGTGATCGAGAACGATCGCGCACATGTCTGGCATCACCTGACCCAGCATAAGCCCTTCGAAAACGTCGACCCACGCATCATTGTCGAAGGCAAGGGCCTGCGCGTGTGGGACGCATGCGGGAAGGAATTCATCGACGCCTTATCGGGAGGCGTCTGGACCGTGAACGTCGGATACGGACGAACACGTATCGCGGATGCGATCAGGGAGCAGTTGGTCAAACTCAACTACTTTGCGAACTCAGCCGGGTCCATCCCGGGGGCGATCTTCGCCCGAAACCTGATCGAACGGATGCCCGGCATGAGTCGGGTGTATTTCCAGAACTCCGGTTCGGAAGCCAATGAGAAGGCCTTCAAGATTGTCCGCCAAATTGCCCACAAACGCCACGGCGGGAAAAAGAACCGAATTCTCTATCGGGAACGTGACTACCACGGAACGACAATTTCGGCTCTTTCGGCCTGCGGACAACCGCAGCGGTACGAGCAGTATGGACCCTTCACTCCCGGTTTTATCGAGGTTCCCCACTGCCTCGAGTATCGAAGCCAGTGGGGACCGTGCGAGGATTACGGTGTTCGTGCCGCAAAGGCGATCGAGGAGATCATCGTTCGCGAGGGGCCCGACACGATCGGCGCCATCTGCCTTGAACCGGTAACCGCAGGAGGGGGCGTGATTCCCCCGCCTGAAGGCTATTGGGAAACGGTCCAGGACATCTGCAAGAAATACGACATCCTCATTCATATCGATGAAGTCGTTTGCGGGCTTGGACGAACAGGCACCTGGTTCGGTTACCAGCATTACGGGATCAGGCCGGACATGGTAACGATGGCTAAGGGAGTTGCTTCCGGATACGCCGCCATCGCCTGCCTCGTCACGACCGAAGAGGTCTTCGAACAATTCAAGTCAGACCCCGACGATCCGCTCGACTACTTCCGGGACATCTCCACGTTCGGAGGATGCACCGCCGGACCGGCGGCGGCAATCGAAAACATGGCAATCATTGAAGAGGAAGGATTGCTCGAGAACACGGAAAAAATGGGCATCTATCTCGCCGAGGCATTGAGCGAACTCCACGGCCGGCATCCGGCCATCGGAGATGTCAGGGGCAAGGGGCTGTTCTACGGAATCGAACTGGTCGAGGATCGAACAACCCGTGTTCCAGTGAAGGAATCCCTGGCACAGGCAGTCGTCGCTGATTGCATGGAACAGGGCGTCATCGTCGGGGTCACCAATCGCAGTTTGCCAGGATTCAACAACACGTTGTGCCTGAGTCCTGCGCTTATCGCGACCCGCGACGATCTCGACCAGATCGTCGGGGCGATCGACTCGGCACTGGGCCGCGTCTTCGAATGAGCGGGGTTTCCGGGTTCACGTAGTCGGCGCCAGAATCTCGCGCGGCAGACCGATGGAAAACACTTCCGACCCCCTGGTCATATTCATGCCGTCAGGAAAAAGGGGGCGGTTTCCGGTCTCGACCCCTGTACTGACGGCGGCGAGGCGCCTTGGTGTTGACCTCGACAGTGTTTGCGGTGGACGAGGAATCTGCTCGCGGTGCCAGGTCACTCCCGCCTATGGCTCGTTTCCGAAGCACGGCGTGACGGTCAATGACGACGCGCTTTCCGAATGGAACAATGTCGAGGAGAGATACCGGTCGAAGCGAGGGCTGTTGCCCGGCAGACGTCTGGGTTGTCAGGCCAGAATCGAGGCCGACATCGTCATCGACGTTCCACCCGAATCCCAGGTTCACCGCCAGGTCGTCCGGAAGCGGGTCGAGGCGCGTGACATCGTCCTGAAACCGGACGTTCGGCTTTACTATGTAGAGGTCGAACGACCGGACATGCACGAACCGTCCGGCGATATGGAACGGATAGCCCGTAGTTTTCAGGACCAGTGGGGGATCTCGGGCGTTGTCGTCGAGCCCCACTTGTTCGGCGTATTGCAACCTGCCCTCAGGAAAGGCGACTGGAAGGTGACGTGTACGCTGCGTCGGACCACCGGTGGAGCGTACCAGACGATCGGGCATATCTGGCCGGGGTATTTTGACGGGGACATTTATGGCCTGGCGATTGACCTCGGTTCGACCACGATCGCGGCTCATTTGTGTGAACTGAGGACCGGTGCGGTCCTTGCATCATCGGGCATGATGAATCCGCAGATCCGGTTTGGCGAGGACCTGATGAGCCGGGTTTCCTACGCGATGATGAATCCCGGCGGCGCTGCGGAGATGACCGATTCGGTCCGCGAGGGGATCAACGCGCTGATCGGCGAGGTCGCTGCGGAAGCCGGAGTGGAACGTGAGCATGTTCTCGATTCTGCACTGGTTTGCAATCCGGTCATGCATCACCTGTTTCTCGGCATCGATCCCGTTGAGCTGGGCCAAGCTCCGTTTGCCCTTGCGTTCTCGGGTGCCCGGTCCATCAGGTCTTCGGAATTCGGTCTGAAAATGAACCCGGGGACCCGAACGTATATCTTGCCCTGCATCGCCGGACATGTCGGCGCGGATGCCGCGGGCGTGGTGCTTTCGGAGTCGCCCCAAACCTCCAAGGACCTGGTGCTCGTCGTCGACGTCGGCACGAACGCGGAGATCATCCTTGGCAACTCGAACCGTGTCTTCGCCTGCTCGTCTCCTACCGGGCCTGCTTTCGAGGGCGCGCAGATTTCATGTGGTCAGCGCGCTGCGCCAGGAGCCATCGAGAGGGTACGGATCGACCGCAACACGGGACTTCCACGATTTCGCGTCATCGGTTCGGAACTCTGGTCGGATGAAGACGGCTTCCGCGACAGCATCGCCGTCACGGGCATCACCGGAATCTGCGGCTCCGGCATCATCGAACTTGTTGCGGAAATGCGCCTCGCCGGAATCCTGGACGGTTCCGGACTGATCGGATCGCCGGAACAGACGGGATCACCTAACTGTTACCTCGACGGGCGAACCTTTTCATACCTTGTTTCCGAAGGCGATGACGGCGGGAGGCAAAGGGTATCGGTCACCAATCGTGACATCAGGGAAGTCCAGATGGCCAAGGCCGCCCTTTACTCCGGCGCAAGGTTGCTGATGGACAAGTTTGGCGTCGACAGGGTCGACCGGATCGTGCTGGCCGGCGCATTCGGATCTCACATTTCTCCCCTTCATGCCATGGTCCTGGGAATGATCCCCGACTGCCGGATCGACAAGGTATCATCGGCGGGGAACGCCGCGGGAACCGGCGCAAGGATCGCGCTGCTCAATACTGATGCACGCGCAGATATCGAGGCCGCCGTCCGGAAAATTCACAAGGTCGAAACCGCGATCGAGCCAAGATTCCAGGAACACTTCGTCAACGCATCTGACATTCCCAACGGGTCTGAACCATTTCCCGTCCTCGAATCCACGGTTTCGCTTCCCAGCGTCAATTTCAACATCGGGTTCCGGAAACGGAACAGGGCCGCGGGAACTGCGCGGCCCCGGCGCCGCAAGATGTCGCCCTGACCTGCCGGCATTGCCCCGGCACCTGCACGGTTCGGGTTGACAGCAAACTCATTCTGACTAACTGTGCAGCAGGGCGCGGGTATGGTGAAAGGGTATCACGCGAGCTTCCCAAGCTTTCGTTACGGGTTCGATTCCCGTTACCCGCTCCAACCTTTTCCCGGGAACTGCCAACTCGTACGAGCCCGTCCCGTCACGGCATCAAAGTCCCAGCCAGTCGCGCCTGTCACGGTGCAGGAGCGCGTGCGATTGAACGGGACCATCGGAGCCTGGATCGTACATGTACAATCCACCCGGGCGATCGGCCCATCCTGCGGCGATCGGGTCAATCCATGTCCACGCTGCTTCAACCTCATCCCCACGCATGAACAGCGTCTGGTTACCCCGTATGACGTCCATCACCAGCCGTTCGTAGGCATTGGGCATAGCCTCGGCATTGCTGCCAAGGGCCTCTGCAAAGGTCATGTCAAGCGGGACCTCCGTCAATCGCATTCCACCGGGACCCGGGTCCTTGATGGTCATGCGCATGGTGATCCCTTCATTGGGCTGAAGGCGAATTGTCAGACTGGTGCCCTTCCGGTTGGCCTGTTCCTCGAAGATCCAGTGAACCGGGTCCTTGAACGCCACTGACACCTCGGTCAGGGTCGATCGCAGCCGTTTTCCGGTCCTCAGGTAGAACGGCGTTCCTGACCAGCGCCAGTTGTCAAGATGTACTCTCAGGGCAACGAAACTTTCCGTTTCACTCACGGGATCTCCGCACTCTTCACGGTAACTGGCGACGTCGGGGCCCGAGAGATACTGGCCACGGACAACGTCGTCTTTTGCGACCCGTCCCAAAGATTTGATAACCTTGAGTTTTTCATCCCGAATTGCATCGGCTTCAAATTGCGCGGGAGGCTCCATTGCGATCAGGCACAGCAACTGCATGAGATGATTCTGGACCATGTCCCGCATGGCTCCGGCCTCGTCGTAGTAACTGCCTCTCCCTCCGATTCCGCCGCTCTCGGCGACCGAGATCTGGATGTGATCGACGTATTGCGAATTCCAGATGGGTTCGAACAGGGAATTCCCGAAACGGAGCGCCATCAGGTTCTGAACCGTTTCCTTCCCCAGGTAGTGGTCGATACGGTAAATCTGGCGTTCGTCAAATCGCCCGGAAAGCTCCGCGTTCAGGTTGCGTGCACTCGCCAGGTCGCGGCCAAACGGTTTTTCGACGACGATGCGGCAATCAGGCGAGACAAGTTTCCATTCGGTGGCCATCGCCGTAATCACGCCAAACAATGATGGAGCAACGGACAGGTAAAACGCCCGAATGACATCCTGCCTGAGCATGCGTCTCAGTTCGCTCCAACCATCTGATCCGTGTACGTCGACACGGGCATAACATACGCCGTTCAGGAACTCGCCCAGCGCTTCCCGGTCGTCGACGCACGGGACAGGGAATTCCCGAAAGGACGACTCGATTCTGCTTCGGTAGGATTCATCCGAAAGTGGCTGCCTGCCTACACAAATGACGCGCGCATTTTCGGGCATCTGTCTCGCCCGCCATCTTTGATATAGCGCAGGCAAGAGCTTACGCCTCGCGAGGTCGCCGGTCCCGCCAAAAATGACAAGATCGAACGGTTCGACAGGAATTACCGTAGTGACCATGAGTTCGAACGCTCGCGACTGACCAGAGTTGGGTTGCTATCGCAAGGTCCGGTGGTTCTTGCAAGTGCAACATATCGAGCGCGTATCGTGTCGTGCGGTCGGAACGGAGCGTCCGATTTCAACGATACTTGACCATTGCGCGGGTGCGCAGTGGAATTCGTCGGGCCGAGCCTGTATGCACCCTCAAACGATTCTGGACGAGCGGACCATTCGCAGCGATCGATGCCGATCGGAGCGGGTTTGGAGATCCGTGAATTTTGCGGCTTTCAGGTGGTTTCGGGCAGAATTCGATCTGGTGATCGCCAAGGAACGTCTGGTTGAACAAGGTCGACGATGGAAGATTCACTCATCCTCAACGCACGGTTCGAGCGCACTGAATTCGTACCGAAATTCAGTGATCCCGAAATCACCGGGAATGGCCAAAAACGTGCCAGCGTCGCGCTCAAGGAACTGCGGACCCTTTGGTTCAATACCGGAACGCTCTGTAACATCGCATGTCACAATTGTTACATCGAGAGTTCACCGCGCAATGACCGCCTTGTTTACATTGCGGTCGAAGATGTTCGCGGCTACCTCGGCGAGATTTCCGAACTGAACTGGCCAACGGAGGAAATAGCCTTTACCGGAGGCGAACCGTTCATGAACCCCGACATGATTCCGATCACGGAATTGTGCCTGCAAAGGGGTTTTCACGTATTGATTCTGACCAACGCCATGCGGCCGATGATGCGAAAAAAGGTGCAGGACGGCCTTGCAACTTTGAATGATGCATTTCCCGGACGGCTGACCCTCAGGATTTCTCTCGATCATTACCTGAAAGCAAACCATGATCTGGTGCGCGGCGGCGGGAGTTTCAAGGCCAGTCTCGCTGGCATGCGCTGGCTCGCCGATGCCGGAATCAGGATGACGGCGGCCGGAAGGACGCTCTGGGGCGAATCGGATTCAGAATCCCGTGAAGGATATCAAGAGTTGTTTGAAAGGAATGGATTCACGATCGACGCGTGGAACCCCTCAGAAATGGTGTTGTTTCCGGAAATGGACGGATCGCTCGATGTTCCGGAAATCACGGAGTCGTGCTGGAGAATCCTGGGGAAGTCGCCTGACAGCGTCATGTGTGCGACGTCACGAATGGTCGTCAAACGCAAGGGCGCACCCGCACCGGTTGTCGTAACCTGTACGCTCTTGCCCTATTCTCCTGAATTCGAACTCGGGCGTACCCTTGCAGAATCCGTTGCTCCTGTCCGGCTCAATCACCCGCATTGCGCGAAATTCTGCGTCCTCGGTGGCGCCAGTTGCTCTGCATGATTTCAACGCGGGGGGTCACCCACCCCCGCTCTCGTAGGACTCTACCAGAATCGATCTGATCTCGGCCGGGTCGACCCGGGTTTCGACAAATGCGCGCCCGATTCCCCGGACCAGAACGAGACGGTTCTGGCCCTGCCTGACTTTCTTGTCCCTGCCCATCAGCTTGATCAGCGCATCCGTATCGGGGAGATCGCCCGGAATATCAGAAATGCTCGCCTTCATTCCCATTTCGAGGAAGTGACGCCGGACCCTGTCGCGGTCCTCCGGAGGACAAAGGCCCAAGCGCACCGAAAGATCGAACGCGAGGCCGCATCCGATCGACACGGCTTCCCCATGCAACAATCGGTCAGTGTACCCGGTCGCGGCTTCCAGGGCGTGACCAAAAGTGTGACCAAGGTTGAGCAGTGCGCGATCACCGAATTCGGCCTCGTCCCGCGAGACGAGTTCTGCTTTCAATTCGCAAGACGTGGCGACCCCTTCAACGAGATGTGTTTCGCTGCCCGAGATGACGTGCCTGCCGTTGAGTTCCAGCCAGTCGAAAAAATCCGCACGACCCAACAGTCCATACTTTACGACCTCGGAATATCCGGCCAGCAGGTCCCGGCGCGCGAGCGATGCAAGAAGGGAAGTGTCCGCGAGTACAAGGACAGGCTGGTGAAACGCACCGATCAGGTTCTTTCCATGACGGGAATTGATCCCGGTCTTTCCACCAACCGAGCTATCAACCTGCGCCAACAGGGTCGTCGGCATTTGAATGAAACGTATTCCCCTCAGGGTGATCGCGGCAACGAACCCGGCCGTATCGCCGATCACGCCACCACCGAGCGCAACGACCGTGTCCTCCCGTTCGATTCGCTCCGAAAGCAGCCAGTCGGTCGCAAGACGGACAGCTTCCCATGATTTCGTTCCTTCTCCCTGTGCAAGTGTCAGGCTGACGGAATCGACCCCCGCAGCGGCGAGTGACGCCTCGAGCCTTTCCAGGTAAAGGCCGCCCGTGGGATTGTCGGTGATAACGGCCACGCGCCTCCCGACGAGGCAAGGACGCATGATCTCGCCTGCCGACTCGATAAGTCGCGGTCCGATCATGATTTCGTACGTCCGGGGGCCGAGTTCGACCCGAACCGTCCTCATCATCTGGCGACTCCCCTGCAAGATCCCGCGTGATCGTTTGCCGGAGTGAATCGGGTCGTATTCCGGAAGCCCGAATGCGTCATTCCGGAAGCCCGAATGCGTCATCCCGGCGGAACGCAGGTTGTCCCGTTCACCTAGTGTGTTCGCTCGTCGTCGCGCCTCAAGGAAACGCCGCTTCCCACCGTTTCGACAAGCGTTCTCAAGACTGTATCAGCCATGTCGTCAACGGACCTGTCATTGCGCGACCGTACACTGATATCCGCCATTGCATAAGTCGGGCGCCGCATCCGGTACAGGCGTTTCAACTCGGAATACGGATCGTCGACCTCGAGCAGCGGACGGCCGCCCTTGCGCTGGACGCGATCCCAGATTGTATCCGTGTCGGCATCGATCCATACCGAAATACCGTACTGCATGATTTTCCGTCGATTGGCTTCGCTGACAAATGCCCCCCCTCCGACAGAAAGCACGATCGGCTTTCCCGTCAGGAGCGACTCGATCGTCCTAGCCTCGAGATCTCGAAAGACCCGTTCGCCCTTGTTCGAGAAAATTTCCGGAATCGTCATTCCGGAAGCGCGTTCAAGTTCGTCGTCCGAATCCGCAAACCTCACGCCAAGCCGGCTCGCGACTGCACGCCCGACAGCCGTCTTGCCGGCACCCATCATTCCAACGAACACGATCGAGCAATCTATACGATATCCCATTCCGCCCCCCCACACCGCAGCGAGAACACAACGATGCCGCACGACGCCGGCTTGACCGGAACTTCCCCGGTGCAATCTCCCGGCATATACCAATCGTCATGGGTTGCTGCTATCATTTGTTTGCGGAGAGGGAATCCGCCATGGCCGAATGTGCCGACAGACAAAGGCGACAGCATGCTGAGATCGATTCGGTACCTGTTTTATCTCGCGGTTCTGCTGTCGATCGGCATCGTCGCCTACGCGTATCTTGGGGACATTTCCGTACCGCAACGCGATGTGGAACTCGTTATCGAAGTTCCGGCGAAGTAATCCGGCCTGTCAGCATCCAGCCATGCTTACGCCCGATCGGCCAGTCCACCGACGACCTCAATGGAGCGGAATGTCTTTCCCCACGTTCGGCCAAAACCCGGCACCAATCGTACGCGACCTTGAACGACATGAATTCACTCTTCCTGTCCTCGAGTTTGGATGATCGAATTCCAGGGGACATCTTCACGGGCCTGTCCGTACCACCAGAGCACCAGAGCGCGGCATCCGGTAAAATCGTGCCACCGACATCGAGATTCTCGGGTGGCGGCCGTCAGAACCTCGTTCCTCCAGGGATCCCGTCCACATGACACCGAAGAGAACCGAAAACAGAATTCTTCAGTTTCTCGACTCCATGCGGGCCGAACGCAACGCTGCGGAAAACACCATCTCGGCCTATGCCCGGGACATTGGCGACCTTGTCACGTTCCTGGCGAAAGCCGGTCATACGCTCGACAACGCAGACCGGCAGGACATCCTGGACTACATGCTTTTCCTCTATCAACGTCACTTGTCGGTCGCGACGCGTGGGCGCAGGCTTTCGGCGATCCGGCAATTCTACCGCTTCGCGCTGGATTCCGGCTGGCGCAGCGACGATCCGACCCAGAGAATCACGGGACCTGGGCGATCGAAATCTCTGCCACACACGTTAAGCGAGGATGATACGGAGAAAATCCTGACCGCTGCGGGACAGGTTGGAAAGAGCCCCTTCGAGAGAGCACGAAACGACTGCATGTTTCAGTTGCTCTATGCGACTGGCATGCGCGTCTCTGAACTGGTTTCGCTGCCCGCATCGACCGTTCGCGGCAATCCGGAAATGATCCTGGTGCGCGGCAAGGGAGGCAAGGAACGGATGGTTCCGCTGTCGACCCCGTCCCGGCTGGCGATCCTGGCCTACTTGAAGCTGCGCGATGATCGGGAAACCGGAACCGCGAAATCCCGCGCCAAGCGTTCGGACTTCCTGTTTCCGTCACGCAGCCGCAGAGGACACATGACACGCGAACGGTTCTACCTGTTGACAAAACAGATTGCCTCCACCGCCGGCCTCGACCGCGAGCATGTAACCCCGCACGTTTTGCGGCACGCCTTTGCGACCCACTTGCTGGCCCACGGAGCTGACCTCAGAACCATTCAGGTCCTCCTCGGGCACAGCGACATATCGACAACTGAAATCTATACACATGTTCTGAATCACCGTATGAAGCACCTTGTCCTTGCGAACCACCCCCTTTCGAACAACCGAAAACCCGGATGACAGCCCAATGCAGTTGAGGATCCCGTCCCAGGATGGTCTCGGCCTTGGGAATCGATCCGGACTTGACCTTGTCCGGCTCACCGTGGCTCCGGCCGGAACTGCCTGAGCCGACGCATGGGACTGGTACAATTCCGGTGCCGGAAGACGTCCGGTGCCCCGATTTGCAGGAGGCGGCCCGACTTTTCCCGAGTGGCGTGACGCCTTCTGGTTCGATACCTTTGGATTGACCCGACACGAGTCGGGTTCAACATGAGATCAGACGACAAGACATGACCACGATTGACCCTTTCCTCATGGAGAGACTGGACGCGACCTTCTGGCTGACTGTCATCTCCATACTGGCGCTTCTCGTTCTTTCGGCCTTCTTTTCAGGATCGGAGACCGCCTTGACCGCTTCAAGTCGAGGGAAACTGCACTCCCTCGCTGATCGTGGATCCCGGGGCGCATCCCTGGCGCTGAAATTGAGGGAAAGAAGCGACCGCCTGATCGGAGCCGTTCTGCTCGGAAACAATCTGGTCAACATTCTTGCTGCCGCGCTTGCGACAAGCCTGTGTACCCGACTTTTCGGCGACGGCGGTGTCGCTCTCGCAACCCTGATCATGACCTTGCTCGTCCTGATATTTGCCGAAATCCTGCCGAAGACATATGCGCTCGCCAATTCAGAGCGTGCTGCCCAATGGCTGTCGTTACCGCTCAGCGTTTTTGTCTGGATATTCGCACCCGTCGTTTCTGCAATTCAGGGACTGGTTGGAACCGTATTTCGAATCCGGAGTTCACGGCAGGCCAACGGAACACAGGAACAGGACGTTCAGGACGAAATTGCCGGGACCATCGTTCTCGGCCACTTTGAGGGCAACGTGCAGAAAGACGACCGGGACCGCCTGCTCGGCGCGCTGGACCTGAAGGACCGTGTCGTCGAGGAGATCATGCTGCACCGTTCCAACATCGAAATGATCGATGCCAACGCCGATCCGGGTTCAATCGTTAGCCAGTGTATCCGATCGCCACATACCCGCCTCCCGGTATTTGATCAGGATCCCGAAAATATTGTCGGGCTGGTGCATGCCAAGGACCTGCTTCGGGCACTGGACAGCCTGACGGGAACCAATGGCGACAGAAAAAAATCAAGATTCTCCGAATTCAACGTGATGGACGTCGCCATGAAGCCGTATTTCGTTCCGGAAACGACGACACTGAATGACCAAATGCGGGAGTTCCTCCGGACACACACGCATTTTGCCCTTGTCGTCGACGAGTATGGCGCCTTGAGAGGATTGATCACGCTCGAAGACATCCTTGAGGAAATCGTCGGGGAAATCACGGATGAGCACGATGTTGCAATTGCGCCCGAGGCTGAACATGACACTGAAGGCAACTTCATCGTTGACGGCACGGCATCCATTCGCGACCTCAACCGGACGCACGAATGGTCCTTGCCGGATGAAGAGGCCGTGACCATTGCGGGCCTCGTCATCCATGAGGCCCAGATGATACCGATCCCGGGCCAGGTCTTCAGCTTCCATGGATTCCGTTTCGAAATCCTTACCCGCGAGCAAAACCGGATCACGCGGCTGAAACTTCGGCCACTATGATGCTGACTGACGGCTCGCACGACACCTGTGCCCGACTCGCGAAAACCCGTATGGCGCAGGCCCGAATAGAGGAGTGAGTTCGGAACAGTCAGCTGGATCAAACGGATCGAATTGCGAGAACGGCATTCAGGCCGCCAAACGCGAAGGCGTTATTGAGAGCGACATCAACATCGCCTTCCCGACTCTCGTTGGGCACGACATCAAGATCGCAATCTGGATCAGGTTCGACAAGTCCAACCGTCGGGGCAATCATTCCGTCCCTGACCGCCGCGATGCAGGCAAGCAATTCAACCGCACCCGTTCCACCGATCAGGTGACCGTGCATTGATTTCGTCGAAGAGACCATGACGTTTTCGGCGTGCGTTCCAAGCACCTGCCGGATAGCCTTGCATTCGGTCCTGTCATTGGCCCTGGTTGCCGTACCGTGGGCATTGATATAGCCAACATCATCGGGCCTCGCGCCCGCATCTTCGAGTGCGCCGGACATTGCCCGCGCCGCACCTTCCGCATCCGGAAGCACGATGTCCGATGCATCGGAAGTCATCGCGAATCCCACGACTTCGGCCAGAATGTCGGCACCCCTGGCGGATGCGTGTTCAAATTCCTCGAAAACGAACACGCCTGCCCCTTCCCCGAGAACCATGCCGTTTCTCGTCTTGCAAAACGGCCGGCAACCGTCCCTGGACATGATCCTGAGACCTTCCCAGCCCTTGACGCCGCCAAAACACAGCATCGTCTCGGAACCGCCCGTAACCACGATCGTGGATAATCCCGCACGAATCATCTGAAATGCCTGCCCCATCGCGTGGTTGGACGACGCACACGCCGACGACACGGCGAATCCCGGACCCTTGAGGTTCCATTTCATGGAAATATGGGAGGCCGCCGCATTGCCCATCGAGCGCGGAATGATGAAAGGATGAACCCTGTTCTTGCCGATCGCGTAGACGCTGTGAAAGCTCTCGTCCAGGCTGTGAATTCCGCCGCAGCCCGAGCCAAGAACAACCCCGGCACGCGCCGCCAGCTCACCCTCGACGACAAGCCCCGACTGGGTGACGGCTTCGTCCGCCGCGATCAACGCAAATTGGGTAAATCGATCGTATAGGGCCAGCTGTTGCCTGGAAAATTCCCGCTCTGGCACTAGGTCCTTGATCTGGCCGGCGATCCTGATCGACAGGCGCTCCGCTCGTTCGATGTCAAGTTCCGTTATCCCGCAGTCGCCATTGGCCATGGACTTGAGCGTTTCAGGAACGGTACGACCCAGGCAATTGATCGTTCCCTGGCCGGTAATGGCCACGCGATGCATGGAAAATTCACCCGTTGCCTTCAAACAACAGGTCTTCAACCGCCGTCACAATTGATCCGATTGAGGCGAAATCAAACAGTCCGGAATCGGGATTGTTGGCATCAAACGGGAGTTCAATGTTGAAGCTCTCCTCGATCGCGTACACCAACTCGATGACACCGAGAGAATCTATGCTGAGATCGGCAAGCATCGAATCCGCGTTCAGTTCAGACGGATCAAGCATGGCAAGTTCGGCCACGATCGAAATGATCCGGTCCAGGATCGAATTGGCAGATCTCGTCATTGTCCGGTTCCCGACGGCTCCGTCAGTCGTTGCTGTCGTTGCCACCTGCTGCAGCAAGGCGTTCCAGATTCCTGACCCTTTTAGCCAATCGAGGCAACCTGCGCAAAGCCTTGTAAGCGTCAATGTTGAGATTCATCTTCATTGCTGGGTTCCCCATCATGATGCGCCCGGACGGCACATGACTAATCACCGCCGACATGCCTCCGACCATTACGTCCGAACCCACATTGACATGGTCGCCAACACCGACATGGCCGCCCAGAAACACGCGATCACCCAATCTGACGCTGCCTCCCATGGCGACAAGTCCGCAGATCAGGCAGTTTCTCCCGATCTGAACGTTGTGCGCGATGTGAACCAAGTTGTCGATCTTGGTGCCGTCGCCGATGACAGTCCGGGAAATCGTGGCACGGTCAATCGTGCAGTTCGCCCCGATTTCCACATCGTCACCTATGACAATTCCGCCAAGCGAATTGATTTTCACGATGGGTACGTCGGGGTCCGGTGGAACGACATGCCCGGTCGCCTTGGCATTCCGGATCGAATCCGGCGACGGAGTCACGTAGGAAAATCCGTCGGCGCCAATGACGGTATTGGACTGGCAAACGAAATTTGAGCCGGTCCGAACCCCGGGACCGATGCGGACGCCGGAACGAATACAGGCACCCGGTCCAATATGGGTATCCGGACCAAGTGTACAGTGGCCCGAAAAAACTGAATTTTCCCTGATCTCGACGTCGGCTTCAATTTGCGTGAATGGTCCGATGGACACGTTTTTCCCGATCCTGGCCGTTGGATCGACTACCGCGGTCGGGTGAATACCGGGCTCCACCTGTCGAGGCGGAAGGAAAACATGTGTCAGCCTGGCAAAATCCAGTTGCGGCTCGCGCACGAATATCGCCGCATCCAGTCCAAGATCCCGCCAGTTGGTGCCAGGACAGAGAATCGCGGCGCGGGCGCTTCCCTGACCCAGAGCCTCCACGAATTGCGGGTACAGTGCGATGGCAAGATCGCCGGGACCGGCGTCGGAGGGCTCTCGTACCGCGAAAACCCGTATCGACGTGTCTCCGGCGGCATCGGATGCAAGCGACGAGGCGATTTCCGCTATCGTGAATCCGGTCACAGCTGCTCCCCGACGTGACTGCCCGACGGCTATCGGATGAACCCAGGATCGCGAATCAGGCCAGGTCCGGCCTGTTCGGGCCTCCGTCCGAGACCGCATTCCCGTTTACCCGCCATGCCGACCCACTGTCGGACGGAGGCAGGTGGCGGTATTCAGGGGCGAATTGTCCCGTTCCCTTCCACAAGGTACTTGAAGCTGGTCAATTGTTCTGCACCCACCGGGCCACGAGCATGCAGTTTTCCGGTAGCAATGCCGATTTCCGCCCCCAGTCCGAACTCGCCGCCGTCGGCAAACTGCGTCGACGCGTTCTTCATCAGAATCGCACTGTCGAGCCGGGAAAAGAACGTCTCTGCGGTATGTTCATCTTCGGTCACGATACAGTCCGTATGCCCAGACCCATAACGACGTATATGCCCGATTGCCCCTTCGACGCCATCGACGACGCGGGCAGCGATCACCATGTCAAGGAACTCGCACCCCCAATCGTCATCAGAAGCAGGTTTGACTTCGGGGAACGTTTCAGACAGCGTTTCGTCGCCGCGCACTTCAACTCCTGCATCCAGGAGTTCCCGGACAAACGGCGCACCTGCGACCACGAAGTACTCCCTGTCAATGAGCAGGCATTCCGCGGCCCCACAGATGCCCGTTCGACGGGTTTTTGAATTCAGTACCACCCTCATGGTTTTTTCGGGATCTGCCAATCGGTCGACATATACGTGGCAAATCCCTTCGAGATGGGCAAAGACCGGCACGCGCGCCTCTTCCTGGACCCGCGCGACCAGTCCCTTGCCGCCCCGCGGAACAATGACGTCGATACTCTCGCTCATCGCAAGCATTGCACCGACTGCCGCCCTGTCGCGCGTCGTTACAAGCTGGATCGCCGAACAGGGCAATCCCGCAGCTTGCAGTCCTTCGGCCATACATTCACGGATGGCCTTGGCCGAATGGATGCACTCCGAACCGCAGCGCAGAATGACGGCATTCCCTGACTTCAGGCACAATGCGCCAGCATCGGCCGTCACGTTCGGGCGGCTTTCGTAGATCACTCCGATAACCCCGAGAGGCGTCCGGACTCGACGGATTCTCAGGCCGGACGGAACCGACCATTCAGCCATGACCTCGCCCACCGGGTCCGGGAACCCGGCTATCCGGCGCGTGCTGTCAGCCATGTCTTGAATTCGGCCTTCGTCAAGGGCCAGTCGATCGATCATGGCGTGAGACAGGGATTTGCCGCGACCATATTCAAGGTCCCGCGCGTTGGCGGAGATGATTTGATCGGTGTTCAGAAGCAGGCTGTCGGCGGCAGCTTCCAGGGCTTCCGTCTTGGCGGCGGAGCTTGCGTTGGCAAGTTCACGCGCGGCCGTCCTTGCGTTTTCACCCAGTGCAGCCACGACCCGCTGGGCGTCCAAATGGGTGTCAGGCATTGATCGTCTCCCGTTAACGGCAAGCCCTACAGCCTGCCCTGGTTCAATCCACAGGTTGCATCAAGCTGGTTTCCCAATCGGGCACGTACCAGAAACCAGTCCGAGGGCAACCGGTTTCGAGTCATAGCACGAGATCATCCCGGTGCACGAGAGCAGCGCGCGCGGGATATCCGAGTGCCGATTCGATCTCGTGACTCCTGAGGCCAACAATCTGTTGCGCATCCCGGCTCGAATAACTTGCCAGGCCGCGAGCAATGTCGTGACCTTCGGCATTCCTGACGGCGACGGCGTCGCCCCTTCGGAACTTGCCGGTTACCTCGACGACACCCGCAGGCAGAAGGGATTTGCCGCCTCGGAGCGCCCTTTCGGCGCCAGTGTCAATGTGCAGCCACCCCTTGGGTTTCATGGCGGCAATCCATTGTTTTCGAGCAGTTTTGGGGTCGTCCATCGAGAGGAACCATGTACAATTCGCTCCTTTCCTCAAGGCATTGATTGGCCGGTTGACGTTTCCGGCCGTGATCACCATGGCGCATCCGGCCCTCATCGCCGTAGAGGCCGCCATCAGCTTGGTCTTCATGCCGCCACGCGATGCAAGACTTCCCGCGTCACCTGCCATGGATTCGATTTCAGGGGTGATTTCGCGAACCACATCGATTCGCCGGGCATCGGGTCGCACCCTCGGATCGTTGGTATACAAGCCGTCAACATCGGAAAGGAGAATCAGAACGTCCGCACCGGCCATCGATGCAACCTGGGCCGAGAGCCGGTCATTGTCCCCAAAGCGGATTTCGTCCGTGGCAATCGTATCGTTTTCGTTAACGATGGGCACCACCCGATACCCGAGCAACGCGTTGATTGTCGCGCGGGAATTCAGAAACCGTCGACGATTGTCGCTGTCATCAAGGGTCAGCAGGACCTGGGCTGCGACGATGTCATGCGGCGCCAGTGCCTCTTCGTAGGCCTGGGCGAGTCTGATCTGCCCCACAGCAGCAGCGGCCTGGCTTTGTTCCAGTGCCAATGGCCTGTCCTGCGGGAAGCCCAGGACCGAGCGGCCGAGCGCGATGGAACCGGATGAAACCAGAATGACCTCCCGGCCACCGGCCAACTCGAAGGCCACATCCGCCGCGAGATCTTCGAGCCAGTCCAATCGGAGTTTCCCGTTTTCCGAATTGACCAGCAGGTTCGAACCGATTTTTACCACGATCCGCCTGGTGGATTCCGGCATGCTCACGGGTGCCATGTCCCCCTGTCTTCTTCCGACCGGTCCGGTATGCGGTTCATGATCGAACGGAGAACTCCCCGCACGCCCACACGCGATACTCCCGAAACGGGTATGACCGGATTGTCGGTTTCGTGAACAAGCGCGTCAAGCCCGGCATCGATTTCGCCCTGATCGAGCGCATCAACCTTGTTCAACGCAACCACGCTCGGCTTTTTCTCCAGTCCGCAGCCATAATGGGTGATTTCATGCAGAACCGTCCGGTAGTCCCGGACGACGTCGTCCGACGTCCCGTCAACGAGGTGCAAGAGTACGGAACAACGCTCAAGATGACGCAGGAATCGGTCTCCGATTCCCTTCCCGTGATGGGCGCCTTCGATGAGACCGGGAATGTCGGCCATGACGAATTCACGACCATCAAGATCTATCATGCCCAGGATGGGGTGGGTTGTCGTGAACGGGTAATCGGCAACCCGTGGGCGGGCGTTTGAAACAGCGGCCAGAAATGTCGACTTTCCGGCATTCGGCAAACCAACGAGGCCGGCATCCGCGATCACTTTCAACTGAAGCCAGATCGTACGCTCGACTCCCTCCTGCCCGGGGTTGGCGCGGCGTGGCGCCTGATTCCGAGGCGACTTGAAATGAAGATTGCCGAAACCGCCGTTGCCTCCGGCAGCAACGCGCAAACGGTCTCCCCGGCGCTTGAGATCGGCAAGAACTGTTTCCCTGTCTTCTTCCAGCACCTCCGTCCCTTTCGGCACCTTGAGGACCATCGATTGCCCGTTCTTGCCTGACCGGGCGCGGCCTGCGCCAGGCCTCCCGTCACCGGCATGGAAGTGCCTGCGATAACGAAAATCGATCAGTGTATTGAGGTCGGGGTCGACTTCGATCCAGACGTCTCCGCCACGGCCGCCATTTCCACCATCGGGCCCTCCGTACTCGACATGCGCCTCACGCCGGAAACTGACGCAACCGTTTCCCCCGGCTCCAGAGCGTACTTGAATCCTGGCCAGATCAAGGAATTTCACGTGTTTCGAGCCCCACGACGTTCACAACAGGGCAGAGCAGGAATCGACCGCAGCGCTCAGGGCGCAGATGCAGAACATTGTTTCCGCCGGATTCCGGAAGCCGTCGATCGGCTGACCTGGCGAGAACAGCACCCTGACCGGTTGCTGTGCCCGGTACAAGCATGGTCTGGCGGAAATTCGTTTGCGCTTCCCCGTACAGGGGGATTACTGCGCAGAATCATCCGTGGCAGGGAGGACCGAGATGAACGTTCGCCCCTTCAACCCCTTGCGGAATTGTACGTGCCCGTCGGTTGTCGCGAAAATCGTGTGATCCTTGCCAATTCCGACGCCCTGTCCGGGCCACCAACGGGTTCCGCGTTGACGCACGATGATGTTTCCGGAAGCGACGGATTCACCACCGTACTTTTTGACACCCAGACGGCGACCAGCGGAGTCGCGTCCGTTCCGAGATGACCCTCCGGCTTTCTTGTGTGCCATTTCGTGCTCCCCTACTCGTCCGAGGCTTCTTTTCCGTCATCCGGCAAACTGATTTCATTGATCCGGACGATCGTTACGTATTGCCGATGGCCCTTCTTGCGTCGCGACGACGCCTTTCGTCGCCGGTGAACAAAGTTGATGACCTTCTTGTCGCGGGTTTGCTCAAGGATCTCGCCTCGAACGACAGCCCCGGAAACAGTTGGCGCTCCAATCCGGATATCGTCGCCCCTGACGACAAGGATTTCATCGAATTCGACAGATTCGCCGACTTCTCCTGCCAGTTTTTCGGTTTTCAATACATCTCCGGCGGCAACGCGATACTGCTTGCCGCCCGTCTTGAGCACAGCGTACATGGCCGTTCCTTCGGTTTCCACGCCCTGTGGCCCCGGCTGAATCATCCGGAGTTCTGCGAGCAATTTCCGCGCCTCGGGCAGTGCGCTCCCATCAAAAAGGATCGATTGGACTGGAGACTGCCACCAATCCTGACAGGTTGCGGGGTATCTTTGAGTCAGGGAGGCAAGTCAAGCGGAAGTTTCTCGTCGTGATTTCCATGCACGGGCCGCTGGGCGGTCGCCGGTTCGGCGGGTTGTCGATGGAACCGCCGCGAGCGGGCGGACGGCGGCACGGAATTGTTCACGCGCATGGTTCCGATGCGGGAAACGGATACCACATGTATTTCAAGGCTTGGATCACGGGCCATGATCGTTAAAACACTGCCTGAATTTCCTGATCCAGACAGATACATGGCTTTCATCAACCCTGAACAAATCCCCGAACTGTATCGGACGGCACTCAAACACCAGTCCTCAGGGAGGCCTGCGGAAGCGCTGGCGATTTATGATTCCATCATCAAGTCGCGGAATGACGTTCCCGAAGTGCACTACCAAGTGGGAAGGATTTTTTTGAACAACACCGAGTTTCGGAAGGCTGTCACCCACCTGCAGGTGGCCCAGGTCCTGGCTCCCGGCGAACAGGAAGTCTGGAATTCCTATGTTGCCTCCCTGATCTGCCTGGACGACAGGAAAGAGACCGCCGACGCCTTGCGTGCCCTCAAGTCATCAGGACTTTCGAACAAGCTCATCGACGCGTACAGGTCTCGCTTGCTCGGCAAGCGGGTCAAGTCTTCGGTTCCCATCGGCAATTCTGACAGGAAGGAAGTCGACAGGCTCCTCCGCCTCACGAAAGCGGGTCGCCACGATGAAGCAGAATCCCTTGCTACCAAGCTCGGGGACATGCACCCGGACGTTGCCCTTATTCCCAATCTGCTCGGGATCATTGTCAAACTGAAAGGTCAAACCGACAGGGCGCGCCGGTTTTTCGAACGTGCTCTCGAAATCGACGGCGGGTACGCGGAGGCCCACAACAACATGGGGCAGCTTCTTCTCGAATCCGGCGAAAATGAACCGGCACGGCAACACCTGATTCACGCACTGGTTCTCACGCCATGGTCGCCAAGCGTCCTGACCAACCTGGGGCGCCTGGTCCGCAACAAGGGTCAATCATCGAGGGAACCCGAGAGGTTCTTTAGCCGCGCCATCAAGGTAGACCCAGGATACGCGGAAGCATACCTGGAGCTTGGCCGCGAAAATCTTGACGCCGGCGATCCAAGACAGGCACGCATCAATCTGCGGAAGGCGCATCGGTTGGGATGGCAAACAGCGGACCTGTTTCTCGCGCTTTCGCGCGCCGAGGAAAACTCCGGGGATATTCCCGAAGCGATCAAATGGTGCGACCAGGCGATCGCGCAGGCGCCAAGCCTGGCAGCTGCCCTCAGCAGGAAGGCCGTGCTTTGCCAACAGATCGGGGACTTCGGGACTGCTGAGCCATTGTTTCGGAAGGCGATCGAACTTGAGCCGAACAACGGCGAGCACTACCGCCTGCTTTCCGCAAGCTACAGGTTTTCCTTTGATGACGAACTCATCGACCAGATGAAATCCGCATTTGCGAACACCTCAATCGATCAAAAGGATCGAGTGGGACTTGGATTCGCCCTGACCAAGGCAATGGAAGACTGCGGCAAAACTGGAGCGGTTTTCGAATACCTCGGCGAGGCGAATCGGCTCATGCGGGAACTGCATCCTTATGATGTCGGGACCAGGGTGAAGGAGATCCGCCAGGTTACGGAGTTTTTCGCCGAATTCGATCTGGAGCGGGGGTCGGGCACGGGATTTTCCGAATTCGCCCCGATCTTCGTTACCGGCCTGCCGAGATCGGGAACGACTCTCGTCGAACAGATTCTCTCGAGTCACAGCACGATCCGAGGGGTTGGCGAACTCGGGTATTTCAGCCAGGAAGCGGCCAAGCTTTCGATCTTCTCGGAATCCCATTCATCCTTTGCCCAAATCAAGGACAGGGATCTCAGGAAGCTTGGAAAGGCATACCAGGCAAGGGTCCAGTCGGAGTTTCCGGGAGTCGTTCGGGTCGTGGACAAATCGATTCAGACGTTTCTCTTTTTGGGGCTTGCCAGGCAGACGCTTCCCAAATCAAGGATCATCCTGATCCAGCGAGACCCGAGGGACAACCTGTTTTCAATGTACAAGAACAGGTTTCCGGAGGGGACACACCTCTACAGTTACGCCTTCAATGACCTCGCCATGTACTTCAATCTTTATCGCGAGATTGTTGATTTCTGGCGCGAAACCACGCCGGAAAGCTTTTTCGAGATCTCCTACGAGGACCTGATTACCGAGCCGGAATCGGAGACCAGGGCCTTGCTGGAGGCCTGTGACCTGGAATGGGAGGACGCGTGCCTGCAGTTCTACCGAAATCGGCGCATGGTCAAGACTCTCAGTCTCTATCAGGTCCGGCAACCGATCTACACGTCGTCAATGGGCTCGTGGAAGAAATACGAAGAGGAACTCAGGCCGCTCTTCGATCAGCTGGACCTGGATTGACACGCCCCGCTCCCGGACAACGAGGAATTTGTCCAGGAAGGATTCGCGTAAAAGGGGCAACTTTCCGGGATTTGGTGCCTTTGAGCTGTGTTCCTGTGTCTGCGGCATGAAGTTTTTCCCCGTGCATTCCGGGGTCCCGGTTCGTTCATCCGCCGCTGTCCGGGAGATTGAATTCAGGGGATTCCCTCTCGAATCGTTCTGTGATTCAAGAGGGTATGGATGATTCGGAAACAGGCCTCGCTGATACCGGCCATTCAGCCCTGAGGGCGGAGAACTCGGCCATTCGGGCCCTGCTCGCCGAGAGGGACGCACAGCTCGCCGAACAGGACAGGCGGCTTGTCGAGCAGGCCGAGTTGATCCGGGAGTTCCAGGACGAGATCAGGCGGCTGAAGAAGCTGCCGCGCCGTCCGGACCTGAAGCCGAGCGGCTCCGGCGCATCTGACAGGGACGCGGACGGCTCTTCATCGGACTCCTCCGGGTCCGACCGGTCGAAGAAGAAGAAAAGGAAGAAGGGTCGCGGCCCGCGGCGCCGGAACCCGCACCTGCGCCGTCGCGAGGAGACGGTTGGTCTCGAGAACGTGCCCGAGGGCGCGGTGCGCAAGGGCTACCAGGACCACACGGTCCGCGACATCGTGTTTCATGCCGAAGAGGTCACGTACCGCTGCGAGGTGTGGGAGTTTCCCGACGGCTCCCGGCATGTGGCGCCGCTGCCGCCGGGGGTGGCGGCGGGACGCGAGCAGTATGGCCCCGGCGTCAAGGCCCTGGCGATCATGCTGTACCACCAGTGCCAGTCGACGGTGGGACGGATCGCGGAGATGCTGAATGCGATCGGGCTGGACATCTCCGAGCGTCAGGTGGGGCGCTTCCTGAATGCGGACGCCGGGGGCATCGCCGGGGAGCAGCAGGAGGAGCTGCGGGCCGGCCTGGAAACCGCATCGTGGATCAACGTCGACGACACCGGCGCCCGCCACAAGGCCGAAAACGGGTACTGCACGGCGATCGGCAACGAATTCTTCGCGCATTTCCGCTCCACCGGCTCGAAAAGCCGCCTGGACTTCCTCGAACATCTCTGCGCGGGAGAGGAGGCGTACACCGTCAGCGACGCCGCGCTTGACTACATGCGGAAGCGGAAGCTGTCGGGGAAGGTGATCGCGCTTCTCGCCGGCCACGAGCGGCGGCGCTTCGGGAACGCCGATGACTGGCGGGCCCATCTGGAGGCCCTGGGCATTGCCGGGATGACGGTATCGCCGGATCCGGTCACGATCGCCACGGAGGGCGCTCTATGGGGGACGATCTGCGATGTGGGACGCATTGCCGGAACCGTGATCCTGAGCGACGATGCCGGGCAGTTCAATGTCGGCGACCTCCACGCCTTGTGCTGGATCCACGCCGAGCGGAACATCGGCAAGCTGAACGGAAGCGCCCCGTACCAGCATGAACGGGTCGACGGGGTGCTCGACAAGGTGTGGAAGCTCTACCGCAGCCTCGGCCGCTACCGGAAGCGTCCCTCGCCGCTGCGCAAGCTTGTCATGGAGCAGCGGTTCGACCGGCTCTTCGGCACGGTCACCGGCTACGCCAGCCTCGACCGCCTGCTCGAGCGGCTGAAGAAGAACAGGGACGAACTCCTGCGTGTGCTCGACCATCCGGAGACGCCGCTGCACACCAATCAGATCGAGAATGACATTCGGGACCATGTCACCCGGCGCAAGGTCTCCTTCGGAACCCGGAGCGATGCCGGGCGGGCAGCACGCGATGCCTGTATCGGAGCGAAGAAGACCTGCAGGAAGCTCGGCGTGCCGTACTGGGACTACCTAAGGAACCGCCTCGGCGTTGCCGGCGCCCCCGACGTGCCGAGGCTCGCCGACCTCATCAGGCAGCGCGCCGCAACCTGACACGCCCCGGCCCGGCAACGCCGGAACGCGTCCGGGAATCACCCGGTCCGGAGAGCCCGCAGGCGTCGGCCGCCGGTGCCGGTCCCGGCCTCCCGGGAGCGACGGAACACGACCCCAGGCCCAGCGACAAATCCCGGAAAGTTGCCCCTATTACGGATTCGCGGACCACGCGCAGCGTGTTCCGGGTGCTTCAGGTGCCGGACCCGCAGCCATGTTCGGTGAACCGACGATTTCACCGGCATCTTCAGGGATTGGATCGCCCCTCGGGCCGGCAACGCCGGCGTCCCCGCAAGCGAGTCTACATGCGCGCTGGAATCCACTCATGCCGGGAATCCCGGACCTAGGTGAACGGACCCGACTGCAAAACGATCTGCTTCCAGATGGCGGTTTCGTCGAAGAGTGTCCATTCGCGGCGAAGGGTTGGTCGAGAGGTGCCGAGGCTGCCGAACTCGGCATGCGATATCCCCAAGATATAGACTTCCGTTCCAGTCGGAGCGCCAAATGCGCCATTTCCTTCGTGGCAACCGTCAAGCGACCACCGAATTGCGGCACGGGGCGCCATGAGTGGGTCATTACGACCGATCTGATGATGAATTTCGAACTTCGCTGACGGGAAGCTGGCGCGCAAGCCTATCCAGAAACGATCGATCGCGTCCCAACCGTTTACCGTAACACCACCAGGGTATTCTGCCTGAACCGCACGGTCGTATTCGGCCGGGATCGCCGCCATGTCAGCGCCCATGATACGGGTGAGGATATCGGCATAGCGCGCGCCCCATTCATTATCGTTGCCGCGGCCGGTGTAGGGACCTTCCCGATCGGTTGCCGGCGTCAGGGGTTGCACGCAAGCCTCCGGCCCGCCTTCGCGGATAATCATCTCGTGAGCGTAGTCTTTCGGGGTCCAGCCGAGCTGCCTGACAATCGCCCCCTGATCCCGGATCAGCCATTCGTCGTTGATCTGGTTCCCGATCGCATGGCAATCAGCAATGATGCGATACCTGAGCCTGGTTCCGGTCACCTTTCCGTAGATGCCGTCTGCCGCGTGGGTCGCCGTCGAGAGAATACGGTGCGAACTGAGCATGCTGGTCTCGGGCGTGCCTGACCAGATTACGTCTTCGCCGAGAAGCTGGCGATCCGGAAACTCTGCCAATGTCGCCATGGTACTCGCGATGACATGGTTGTTGCCCACGACAACCGACGCCGGGGAGCGAACGATGATATCCGGGGCATAGTAATTCTTGAGTGTCGCTATGCGACGGTCTTCCCAGATCTCTTTGGTGATTCCGATGATATAGTCGGGAAAATCGGAAAATTTCGAATCAAAGCCCTTCACCCTGCCCATCGCCCCGGCACGCGGGCCGATCCCCGTACGATGAGCGGCCCCTCGATTTCCAGTCGTTTGCTTTCGGACTCCCGATCCGAAATCTGCCTGAGAAGCGTTTCGACCGTTTCCGACACCATGCGATTGGCAGGCTGTCTGACCGTGGTCAGGTCATAGGTCGGCCACCCGGACAGCGGCACGTCGTCGTAGCCGACGACCGAGACATCCGCCGGGACGGTGAGACCGATCTGGAATCTGAGCACATCCATCACCGCAAAGGCCATGTGATCATTGGCTACGAATACAGCTTCGGGCCGGTCGGGCCGGTCGAACATACGCTGCGCCGCCCCGGCTGCACCGTCCAACGTGAATTGACCGACTTCCCGGGCATACAAGGAAACACCTGCCTCTGTGAGCCGGTTGACGAATCCGGCTTCACGGTCGCGTTGCGTTGAAGCGCCTTCCCAACCAGCGATATAACCGATGCGACGATGCCCGCCGGCGAGTAGAAAATCCGCCACCTTCCGCCCGCCTGCCACATTGGCCGAAGTCACGGCGGTCACATTCCCAACATCTTGGCTCCGGTTGAAAAGAACGACCGGCACACCTACATCCCTGCAACGTTCTGCGACGTCTGACGATAATGCGACCGATGCAAGAATGAGCCCCTCGACCTGGTAGGCAAGGATTTCCTTAACCACTCTGTCGATGTTCCCGGCCGCCTGGGAAGCCATGAAAACAAGGACATGGTAGCCCTTTTCCTGCAGCGCAACCGAGAGCTTCTCCAGCGCCTCGGGATAGAACTGATTGTCGAGGTATGCCACCACGAGGCCGACAATCCGGCTGCGTCCGGAAACCACGGCCCGTGCGAGTGAATTGGGCTTATAGCCCAGTTTCGCGGCCGCCTTTCTGACTTTCTCCGCCGTTACTGACGACACCGATGCACCAGGGGTAAAGGTGCGGCTAACCGCCGAGCGGCTGACGCCTGCAAGTACCGCGACGTCGGCGGAGGTGACGGTCGCCTTCATGCCCGCCCACCCTTGAGTGAAATCGGGCCGAGGTTTCGCGCCTTGTTGAACTCGCGAAGGCGGGCAATGACATCGACGCCAAGCTGGCGATAGGCGTCCAGCAAATCCACCATTACCCAATTCTCACGGATCTTGCCGTCTTCGATACGCCAGAAGTCGAGCGAGCGCATCGTTATTTCCCTGCCTTGCGGCGCGATCCCCATCCAGCCGTCGCCGGTAACGGTTTGGATCATGTTTGGCCAACCGGTCACGGCACAAAAATTGTTGTCGCAAAAGAAATGATAAGTGACCTCGCTGACTTTTGAGCCACGGTCAGGCATGGCATTCAGGAACGGGATCTGGTGCCAGTTTCGGAAACCCTCGATCCCGCGCCCGGTGCCAATCCCGGCCGGCCCGTACCAGTTCATCCGGTGGCTCCAGAAACGCGGCATCTCCATCTTCTCTGGTCCGCCCCGGGAAGGGTGCAATTTCATGTACTCCAGCATCTCGATGACATGTTGCCGATTTCGTCGGCTGAGTTCCACGTCTCGGGGCGAGCGGATCAGACCGTCGCCCGACGACGGGCCGGGGATGCAGAATTCGCGCCCAAGCGACTGTGCCATTGGCCATGCATTCGCCTGCATCATGACCTCGGGAATATCCCAGAGTGCCTGATATTCGACGACCTTGCTGCCCTCGATCCGGTAGAACTCGTGAAACCGCATGTGGGCCAGATGGCCAGTGGGCGGGATGTCCAGAAATGGCGCAATGAAAGTGCCTATGAAGTGGCCGCCGCAACCGACCCAGTCGGCACCATACTCGTCGTCGCCAGCCATGACGATCCAGTCCCGGCGCTCGACATCAGGCCAGGCAGCTCTCAGCAATGCGAGCGCATGATCGTGGAAGGCCTCCGGCCCGATCATGTCGCCGAACGGGTGGGCAAGGTGGAAAATCGCATCCGGCAGGGCGAGATTGCTCAGCGCGCGGCGTAGCGCTGCCTCGTCCCAGTTGTATTGGGCCGCCCGCAGCGAATCGATCGCCTTTCGATTCTGGGTGTGAACGTCGGTCATCCCTTGACTGCCCCCGTGATCAGGCCACTCACGATCTGGCGCTGAAAGAAAAGGACAAGCATGAAAAGCGGTGCGGTGGCCGAAACCACGGCAGCGACGGCGAACATTACATTGCCTTCAACCTGAGTTGTGCCGAGGAAACTCGCAATCTTCGGAATCATCGTCTCGTTTTGCTCGCTCAAGAGCATCGATGTTACGGCAAAGTCGTTGTATGCGAGGAGAAAGCTGAATAGACCGGTGGTGATAACGCCCGGCCACATGACCGGGATGATGACATAGCGGAAGGCCTGAAAGCGCGTACAACCATCCACCATCGCGCTTTCGTCCATGTCCCGCGGAATATTCAGAAAGAACGAGTGTAGCATCCAAAGCGTGAAAGGCTGGTTGATCGCCACCAGCACGATGATGGTCGTTGGCAGTATGCCCCAGATGTTCCATTCGAAGAAGGGCAAGAGATAGCCCGAAACCAGGGTCATGTGCGGCATGGCCCGGAAAACCAGCGCCGCCATCAGGATCCAGAAGGCGTAGTACTTTCCCGACCTGGCAAGCGCGAAGCCCCCGAGCGTCCCGATCGTGAGCGAAATCATGACGGTAAAAAACACCACGATACAGGTGTTCAGGGCCGCACCGTAGAATTCTTCCTGAACCCAGGCACCGAAGTAACCCGCGCCGGTGAAAGCGCTACCGGTCTCCCTGATTGTGTGGACGCCGTACAGCGCATAGCGCCAGTCGGCCCGGGAAAAGAAATCTCCCTGAACCTTGAAGCTGCCCCAGAGCGTCCAGATGAAGGGGAACGCCGCAATCAGAAGCCAGACCGCGACAAGCGCGGTCGAGAAAACCACCAGCGGGGTGATACGGGATTTTGCCCCTGTCGCCATTTCCCGCCCTTTAGTGTGATCGCCGCCTGAAATCGCGCCAGGTGCGGACCAGGACCGGGGTCACCAGGACTGCCACCCCCAGAATGGTCAGCATCGAGGTCGCGGCGGCAGAGCTGTAGAGTGGGTTGGCACTTTCGCGCAGGTCCTTGAAGATGATCCAGCTGAGCGACTGGGCATGGGCTTCAGCCGAAAACCCGACGATCGGCTCGAAGACGCGGAAATTGTCCATCAAGAGGATGAGCGTCACGAAGATAACGATCGGCATCAGGTGCGGAACGACAACATTCATCATCCGCTGCCATTTCGTTGCGCCGTCGATCATCGCAGCCTCGATGGTTTCGCGCGGCACGGTCTGGAGCCCGGCATAAAAAACGATGAAGCTGAACGGCAGGATGTGCCATATGCCGTAGACGATCAGCATGGTCCACGTCAGCACAGGCGAGGCCTTGAGACTCAGCGCACTGTCGTCATAGATCAGCTGCAGCGTCGCACCGATGATCCCGTCACCATCGACCATCCAAAAGAGGATCAGGGAACCTACAAGCGGTGTCACCATCATCGGCAAGAGCGAGACGAAAATCGTCGGCCCCTTGAACAGCTTCGGCAGGTTGTTGATACCGACCGCGATTGCAAGCCCCAGGACCAGAACGAAAGGAGTGACCACGAATGTGTAGGTCAAGGTGAAAGTCAGCGCCTTGTAGAAGGGCAAGTTCAGGATCTGCGAAAAAAAGGCACCAATTGTCCCGGCAGTGTCCCAAGCCTTTCTGATTTCCTCAAATGCGAGATGGGACCGGTTGGTGTAGGTGCCAAGACCGTTGAACCGTCCGAGGGGCCGTTCCCAGCGCAGTTTCTCCGTCGCGCGCGTATCGACCGACGTCGTCTCGGTACAACCAAACGGACCGCAACTTTCTGAGACGACGATCACCTGTTCATGTTCGATGTGCAGGGATTGAATGAAGACCGAGACAATCGGTAGCGCGATGAAGAGAATCATCGCGGTCAACGTCGGCAAAATGAACCAAAAAAATGTCCGGTGCGGCATTCGTCAGGTCTCGGGTGGCGGACCGGGATGACGGGGCGCCGGAAGGCGCCCCGTATCTTCGATCAATTCAGGAAGCCAGCTTCCCTGGCGGCGGTCACGTATGCCGCCTCGACATCGGCGATCGCCTGTTCGGCGCTTTCGGACCCCTTCAGGAAGTCCACCAGCTCCGCACCGAGAGCATTGTGCATGAGCCCGATGTAGGGGATCATCGGGTAGGACATTGCACCGCCTGTCGCCGTCGCCGCGACGCCCGCGGCTGCCGGTCCCGGCTTGAATCCTTCGATCAGCCAGACTGCATCGTCGTTATGCTCTGCGACCATCTCAGGCGTCATCGCGCTGACAAGCGCGGCAAACGTCGCCTCGGCCTCCGCATCGCCTACATTTGTCGAAATAGTGATCCCGTCCCACCAGAGCGTCGCTGCAGGGATGGAGCCACCTGCAACGGTTGGTGCGCTGGAAAGAACCGTATTCGAGGTTACTTCTTCGCTTGAGCCTTCATCGTCGAGGATCACTCCACCGCGCGATCCCCACATGATGCCAAGCGCCGCCTGACCGGCTTCCCAGAGACCTTGGGTTTCGTTCGAAGCCTGGGTCAGGTGGTCTGGATGTGCGTACTCAGCCAGCGATTTCATGACATTGAGAGCTGCAATTGCCTTGTCGTTGTTGATCGCGGGTTCAGCCGAGGCGGGTTGGAAGAATTCACCGCCATGCGCAAGGTAGATCTTGTTGAAGACTTCGCCAACGTTCCATCCGACTTTCAGGTTCATGACCAGCGGATGTTCCATGATCCCTGCGGCACGGATCTTGGCGGCTGCTGCCAGGACATCCTCGTAGGTGGCGGGAATACCGCTCACGCCCGCCTTCTCGAGAATGTCTGAGCGCGAGAAAAGGTGCTGGGAGTTCGCCATGAAGGCCACTGCCATGACGTTGCCGTCGATCGTAATCAGTTGATGCGGCTCAAGATGCGCACCGTACTTTTCGACATAGTCGTTCAGCGGGCGCACGAGGCCATCATTCATCAGTTGCGTCAGTGTCGAGTTCGCAACGATGACGGAGGTGTATTCGGCAGGGTTCGGTGTCAGCGCCGCGTTCATGATTTCGCGGGCCTCGGTAGTGTGGTTGCGGACGAATTCCGCTGCCGCATCTCCACAATTCGCCTCGGCGGTTCCGGCGACCGCGTGGATCGCCGGAAAGTCGCTGGCCAGGATCCGTATCGACTGTCCTGACGGACCGCAGTCCGCAAAAGCAGCCGAGCCCATCAGCCCGGCAACGGCCCCGACGATGGTTAGGTGTCTCAAGAGCATATTGTTCTCCCTTTGTTGGATCCGGGTGTGCCATTCGATCGCACACCTGGGTGTTGCCCCGGACCGGCTTCGCTCGGGATTCATGGGGCCAACGCCCCAATCCGCGCACCCGTCCGGCAATCGAACAGGCGGCAATCGGCCATTCGGGCGATTCCCCCGGCAACGGAGCCCGTTTGCACACGTGTGCAAAATGGACATTATCAGCGGTTGCATGTCAGTGGCAAGAGCATTCAAGACGTAGGGCGTGGTGGACAGACCTAGGGCAATGTGCCAAATGAGGGCTGCGGAGAGGTGCCGGAGTGGTCGAACGGGGCGGTCTCGAAAACCGTTGTGGGCGCGAGCCCACCCAGGGTTCGAATCCCTGTCTCTCCGCCACCAATAATGATCGGGTACTTGTATTTCACTGCGGGCGTTGGAACCATCCGGTTTACGTCGTGCGCACGGGTGACCGCGAACGTCGCCGAAATAACAGCCAGCGACGACCCGGATCACCTTACACGATGCCATCCCGGGTTTCTGACAGAAGCAGGTCGACGACGCGTCGAAGCGCCTCCTCGTTAGAGTCACCCTCAAGGCGCCGCATCCGGTACAGGTCAAGCTGACGGTCTGCGCTTGCGCCTTGTTCGACAATCTTGAGCGTGTGACGAACTTCTGCTTCGCAGCCGAGCACTCTGGCATCATCGGCGATCTTTTCAACGAGTTCGGCAAGGTGGTCCTGGATATCGACGCGACCGGATTCCACGTTCGGTTCTCCAAAGAACGCAAACACGCCATAACGCTGTGCAACCCACCTGTCTTCCATGATTATTTCCGTCAGCGGTTCTTCAGGAAGTTCATCCTTTCGATCCAGGCGGACAAGCCAGCGAACAAGGCTGGCATAGAGTGCGGCAATGCTCACCACGTCGTCGACACGTGTGCAAGCATCACAAATTCTCAGCTCAATTGTGGGAAAATGGTGCGAAGGGCGGATGTCCCACCAGAGTTCGCTCCCGTCGCCGATGAAACACCGTTCCCTGTATGCAGACACCAGAGACTCGAACTCGCTCCAGGACTTCATCGGGGTCGGCATTCCGGTGCGTGGCAATCCGCCGATCAGGCTCAGCCTGTACGACTTGAATCCGGTGTCGAATCCCGCGTTGAATGGCGATGATGTTGAAAGTGCATGAAGCAACGGTAGATATTTCCTGATGGCGGTCATGACCCGGATGCGCGTATCCGCGTCGTCAAATCCGATGTGGATGTGCGTGCCCCCGATGATAAAACGCCTGACCCCTTCCTGGAATGTCATTGCGAACCGGTGATATCGCTCGTTCGGAGTGATCTCCATTTCACGCCATCGGGCGAGCGGATGGGTGGATGCCGCTATGACGGCAGCGTCGTAGTCTTCTGCAGCCAATATGACGATCCGGCGGAGATCGCATATCGCAGTTCGCAATTCAGCAATGGACCGACAAACCCGCGTGTTGGTCTCGATCTGGGACCGCAAGAACTCCCGCACGACCTTGTGGGGTCCACAGTTTTGTTCGCACGTTTTGAAAATTCCGATGTCCGGATCGATAACAAGGTCTCGCGTTTTCGGATCAATCAGAAAAAGTTCTTCTTCAACGCCAAGTGAAATCGGAATGTCTTCACGCCGCCCCGCAGAATCGCATTTGGTTGCGACTCCGTCATCGTGGGTCGGCGCCCGATGCGAATCTTCCATCTCGGGCTTCAATGCAGCATTCCTTGTAGTCCGTGTTCGTATGCAGTTTGAGGTTTCGGACTGGTCACGACACCGGTCCCCCGAACGTACTACTGGCCAGATCTCGGCGACCCTTCAATCGAGTGCGCCCAAGAAACGACACCCATTATCATTGGCAATCATTCACGCAAAGGGGGAGCAATGACTCCCTCTGCCGAACCCATGCCTCCAGTGCGTAATCAAGACGAGCACCAGAGACGGAACCATTGATCCATTCACGCAGCAAACGATTTCACTCCATCCCTGATCAGCTTCCAATTGATCGCGTCCAATAGGGCCTCAAAACTGGCGTTAACGATATTCGGATGTACACCGACGGTCGACCATCTGCGCCCTCTCCCGTCTTCGCTGTCGATGATTACTCTCGTGACCGCCTCTGTGCCACCGTCGGTAATGCGGACCTTGAAGTCGACAAGCTTCATATCGTCGATGGCCGCCTGAAACGGACCAAGGTCTTTCGCCAGCGCCAGCGCCAGCGCATTGACAGGGCCTCTGTCGTTACCGGATTCGTCCTGACTTTCCGATACGTTCATGACCACAGAATCACCGATCTTGACGACGACGACGGCCTCCGACACCATCTTCATCTGGCCGAACCGATCCCTGCGGCAATCGATATTGACGCGATATCTTTGAACCCTGAAGTATCTCGGCAGCTGGTCCAGAATGCGCCGTGCAACGAGTTCGAATGATGCCTGGGCACTGTCATAGGCGTATCCCTTGTCTTCCCGCTCCTTGATTTCGCCGAGGATCGCGTCAATTCGCGGATCGGACTTTTCGACATCCAGTCCAGCGTCGGCAAGACGTTTCGACAGACTTGACCTGCCCGCCTGGTTCGACATGGGAACCACTCTCTGGTTGCCGACCAGCTCCGGCCTGACATGTTCATATGTCGAGGGGTCCTTCATGACACCATGAGCGTGAAGCCCGGCCTTGTGCGCAAACGCCGACGCACCGACATAAGCAGCGGATTTAAGGGGAACCCTGTTCAGGATGTCGTCCAGCAGACGGCTCGTGCGTGTCAAGCTTCGAAGTTGAGCGCGGTCAATCCTTGTCTCAAATCTCTCGCTGTATGGTCCCTTGAGCAACAACGTCGGAATCAGGGAGACCAGATTGGCGTTACCGCAGCGTTCCCCGAGACCGTTGAGCGCACCCTGAATCTGCCTAGCGCCCACATCGACCGCCGCCAGCGTATTGGCGATCGCATGTTCGGTATCATTATGGCAGTGAATCCCGAGGTGATCTCCAGGAATTCCCGCTTCAATAACGTCTGCCGTAGCACGTTTCACCGAATCAGGTAGAGATCCGCCATTCGTATCGCACAGGACAATCCAGCGCGCCCCGGCATCATAAGCGGTTCGGGCGACCCTGATCGCATAATCCGGATCGTCCAGGTACCCGTCGAAAAAATGCTCGCAATCGAAGATGGCTTCCCGGCCGCGAGCGACCAGATGGGCGATGCTATCCTCGATTGCATCCAGGTTTTCTTCGAGTGAAATCCCCAGTGCACTCTTGACGTGGAACACATGTGCTTTGCCGACGAGGCAAACCGCCTTGGTACCGGCGTTGACGACGGCCGCGAGCACACCGTCATTCGCGGCAGATCGCCCGCTCCTCCTTGTCATGCCGAATGCCGTAAAGGTTGAACGCTTCAGCGATGGTGGAGATGAAAAGAACTCATCGTCAGTGGGATTCGCTCCTGGCCAGCCGCCCTCGACATAATCGATACCGAGGTCGTCCAGCATGCGTGCGATCCGGTATTTCTCATCAACAGAAAAGGCCACTCCTTGGGTCTGTTGACCATCTCTCAGCGTTGTATCGAACAGATACAGCCTTTCCCTGGTCATTTTGGGCTCCTCAGTCTTTCGGGATCAAAATTCGGGCCACGCTGCCAAACCGTACCTTTGGCCGAATCCTTCAATTCGACTCCCGCCGCATGCAATCGGTCGCGAAGGCGATCGGCGGCGGCGAAGTCCTTGCGCATACGTGCAGATTGCCGCTCCTGAACCAAGCGGCCGATCATCGATTCATATTGCCTTGAAAGTGGTTCCGGGCGGTTCCAGTCACCCATGTCGTCGCCGAGCAAGCCGAGGAGACCGGCTGACGCTTTCAGTTCAATGCCGTTCCTCTTGCCGGCAACATCATGCAGGGCGGCAAGTGCAGCGGGAGTATTCAGGTCGTTGGCCAGTGCCTGAACCACGGTTGGAGAAACCTCTCCGGAGTCGTCGGCGTCGTCGCAAATCGTCCGCCACTTTCTCAACGTTGATTCTGCTTCGCGCACCCGCGCTTCCGTCCAGTCCATCGGTTTTGAATGGTGCGTCCCGAGGAAAACGAAGCGAATGACTTCGCCAGGTATTCCACGATCAAGCAGATCCCGGATGGTGAAAAAATTCCCGAGGGACTTTGCCATTTTCTGCCCCTCGACCCTCAGCATTTCATTGTGGATCCAGACTCGTGCGAAACTGTTCCTGCCTGACAGGCAACAGCTTTGCGCAATTTCGTTTTCATGGTGCGGAAACATCAGGTCTGCACCGCCACCATGGATATCGAATGACTCACCGAATAAAGCTCTCGTCATTGCCGAGCATTCGATGTGCCAGCCCGGTCGTCCTCGCCCCCACGGGCTAGACCAGCCAGGCAAATCATCCGTTGATGGCTTCCACAGGACGAAGTCCATTGGATCTCGCTTGTACGGGGCAACCTCGACGCGAGCACCTGCAATCATGTCGTCCAGACTGCGCCCCGACAGCGATCCGTAGTGCGGATAGGAAGTTACATCGAAAAGCACGTGCCGTTCGACCTCATATGCATGACCTTTTTCCATTAACACATTGATAAAATTTACCATTTCAGGAATGTATTCCGTGGCACGAGGTGCCAAATCGGGCCCGAGTTCACCAAGGGCGCACATGTCCTCCAGATACCATGCAGTCGTTTCTTCCGTGATGTCACGGATCGACCGGCCGGTTTCGGACGCGCGCGCGTTAATCTTGTCGTCAATATCGGTGATGTTGCGCGCGTAAGTGACTTTCCCCCAACCATTGACCGGCGCGAGAAATCTCAAGACGCGGTGAAGGACATCGAACACGATCACGGGTCGCGCATTTCCCACGTGCGCACGATCGTAGACCGTCGGGCCGCAGACATACATCCGGACATGGTTCGGGTCGATCGGGGTGAAGGTTTCCCGTTTCCTGGTCCGCGAATTGTACAGTTTCAGTTCGATCATGGTTCACCGACAAGCCTGACGCGTTCCCCCAAGCGAGCACGAAATCCGATTTTTTGAGAAACAGAAGGCCGGCTCGCCTGACGATGTCAGCCGATAATGCCTATGCAGCAAGTAATGATAGCCGTCCTCATGGGCACCCAATTACGGCATGCGGTCACCGGGCGCAAGAGCGATTCAGAGCGATTGACGCCCGGTCTGGTTTGCCATCGACGCTTGAGTCCAAGAAAGAGGTGGACGAACCCGTCGGTCCGCGAGTCTCGGCCAGGCTCGCCAATGCGGCGGACAACAAGCGGTCGCGGCTGGCGGCGAGAGCGACGGAAGGGGAGGAGCCATGCTTCTGACATTTAACTTAAAAGAACGGGTGCGGAAGCGAATTGACCAAGAGCCGGATACTTGCGGGGCTCGTCTCGATGAAGGGTTGGATTGCATTCTCCGGTGACGCCGAGACAGGGAAGTCGGTTCCACGTAACGGCTACAATGCGACCTTCGATTTCCAGGAAATGCACGCGTCGGCCGACAGGCCATCCTAACGCCTGATGCGCATGCGTGGCCCCAAGGGAAATCCCAAGGTCCGCAACCCATCCGCCATCATCGGTTGCCTCCGGGAGCGCGAGGAAGTTCAACCGAATGATTGGGTTGTTTATCAGCCTCGAGACATCGACTGCCTTTCACCCTTCCCGGCGGACGGTAGCGGAACATGTCTTGGAATCAGTTCCGAAAAATTCGAACAGATGGCACTTGTCGAACCGCGGATTTCGTGATGACGATTGAGTCGGTGTCCCATCGAACTGGAACAAATTGAAGAACGGGCCTCGCGATGAACCTTTCGCATCGGATTGAGAACATCAACGCTGGAGGCAGCGATGGCTGGGAGGTCTATTACCAGGCACGTCAACTTGCCGCAGCAGGCGAACCCGTTCTCGATCTCACAATTGGCGATCACGACTTTCGAACTGCGGCCCCGATCATCGACGCGATGAACCGGAGCGCAAGAGGAGGAAATACAGGTTATTCCCCGGCCCCCGGATCGGTTGCCCTTAGGAGAGCGATCGCGGCCCGAATTGAACACCGTACAGGTGTCGAAACGTCACCCGACAATGTCCTCGTGACCGCTGGCGGCCAGGCCGCCCTGTTTGCGACACACCTTGCCGTTCTCGAAGCCGGAACGACGGGGCTTTATTGCGATCCGTACTATGCAACATTTCCCGGTACGATCAGGGCGACGGGAGCAACGGCGGTAGCGGTGCCTACGCTTCCAAGCAACGGTTTTGTCCCTACAGCAGAAGAACTGAGTCGTTGCATCGACGAAACGGCCCGCTCAGTCCTGATCAATTCTCCAAACAATCCGAGCGGAGCCTTGTATGACCGTGAGGCATTGGTCGAGATCGGAAAAGTCTGCAAGGAAAACGACCTTTGGTTGATCTCTGACGAGGTATACGAAAGCCAGGTCTGGTCAGGAGAACACGTCTCTCCACGCTCGATTCCGGAACTTGCGGATAGGACTCTGGTGATCGGTTCGCTCTCGAAAAGCCATGCAATGACCGGTTTCCGGTGCGGCTGGGTCGTCGGACCTGAGGACGTCATTTCTCGAATCGCAGATCTGGCGACGGTCAGCACCTACGGGGTTGCCGGTTTCGTTCAGGACGCGGCGCTCAGCGCAATTGTGCAAGGAGACCAGATCGAGGCGCGGGTGACGAATATCTATCAACAACGGCTTGAGGTCGCCATGGGTTGCCTGTCAGGCGTGAACTCGGTTCTTGCGGTTCCACCCAAGGGAGCGATGTACGTCTTGCTTGACGTTTCGCCGACCGGATTGTCCGGGACCGAATTTGCGGACCGCCTTCTTGAGAACAGGCGCATCGCCGTGATGCCAGGGGAAAGCTTCGGCTTGGCAACGGCAAGGCATGTTCGGGTTGCCCTGACGACTGGTTCCAACCGCCTTTCGAAAGCATTGAACAACCTCATCGACTTTGCAGGTGACCTCGCCAGGCACACATGAGGAATGCGAGAATTCGCGCGGAGAGTCTGCATCAGGATCCGGTTCTGGCGGCATCAAAAACGTGCCGATCACGGGAGGCACCCTGCTCCACGCCGGCAAGCGCATGCGAAGGATCCCGCCTGGACGTCAGGGGTTCACCGATCCCGGAAGCTGTTGTAATGGGACAGGGTCTTGACCCGGGACGTCATTTTTCCGGACCTGGACGCAGAATCCGTGTCGAAACCAGCCGGACCGCAAAGGACGGTCCTGGCCCGCCAACACCTTCCACCTGTTTGAATCAAGAGGTTTGACGCAATGCGATACGCTGACTACCGCCGGTGGAGCAACAGGGCGACGGACTGGATAGAGAATTATCACGCTTCGATCGGCGAGCGGCCGGTGCGCTCGGCAGTCAAGCCGGGCGATATTTTGAACCGGATACCCTCGTCACCTCCCGAAAATGCTGAATCCATGGAAAGGATTTTTGTGGACTTTGAGGAAATAATCCCGGATGGGTTGACGCATTGGCAGCATCCGAGGTTTTTTGCCTATTTCTCGGCAAACGCAGCCCCTGCATCCATGGTTGCCGAGCAACTATCGAGCGCAATCGGCGCGCAGGGAATGCTCTGGCAGACGTCCCCGGCCATCACGGAACTCGAGATGGCCATGACCGGGTGGCTACGCGACGCGCTCGGCTTGCCGACGTCCTTCGAAGGAGTCATCCAGGACAGCGCGTCTTCCGCAACCCTTGCCGCTGTCCTGACCATGCGCGAACGCGCGCTCACCTTCGAAGGCAACAGGGCCGGCCTCGCCGACAAGGGCAGGATCCGAATCTACGCAACCGACCAAGCGCACAGTTCGCTGGACAAGGCAATTCGGATTGCTGGAATCGGCCAGGATAATCTCGTCAGGATCCAAACCGACGGAAACCTGGCGATGTCGCCGCAGTCGTTTGCGGGGCAGATTTCCCGGGACCTGAAAGATGGGCATCGTCCTGCAGGCGTCACCACCGTCATCGGCGGCACCTCTGTAGGTGCGTCCGATAGTTTGCGCCCGATTCTCGAGATCTGTCGCGAACAGGGACTCTACAGCCATGTCGATGCGGCTTGGGCAGGTTCGGCGATGATTTGCCCTGAATTTCGTCACGTCTGGGATGGAATCGAACTCGCTGACAGCGTCGTATTCAATCCTCACAAGTGGCTTGGCGCCCAGTTCGATTGTTCGGTTCAGTTCCTCGCCGATCCTTCTGATCAGGTTCGGACACTGGGAGTTCGGCCGGGTTATCTCAAGACCCTCGAACACTCGAAGGTTACGGATTTCAGCGACTGGAGTATCCAGCTTGGGCGCAGGTTTCGGGCATTGAAGATCTGGTTTCTGCTTCGCGCCTACGGGCTAGAGGGACTTCGAATTCGAATCCGAAACCACGTAACCTGGGCCAATGAACTTCAGGTCCAGCTTGCCCGTATTCCGCAAATCGAGATCACGACACCGTGTCGCTTTTCCCTGTTCACGTTCCGGTACGTTCCTTCCGACGGGTCCGATCCGGATGAGGCGACGGAGAGGCTCTTGCAGGCAATCAATGCTGACGGCCGTTTGTATTTGACACAAACGATGCACGACGGCCGATTCGTTATCCGTATGCAGGTCGGACAATTCGACACGACCCGCGATGATGTCCACATGGTTGCCGACGTTGTCCGCGAACTCATACCTATACAATGACGAAGTATTGCGGCCTTTCATTGATACCTGCCATACGTGATCCGTTCGCACGACAGGCGGCCGATCAGAGAATCGCACGATCACTTCTTGCCTGGAATCTTGTCGTTCGATCAACCGAGTTGCCCGGTGATTGAATCGTCATCCTCGTCGGTGCTGTCCCGCTTCACCTGCCGAGATCCAGCACCAAGGCATGAGTCATCCATCAACGGGCGCAAATGGCCTTGGTTAGAAGTGCATCATGTTTGACAACACGAGGACAGACAATTAACGCTTTGTTTACCGCCCTGTGAACAAGGAGTCGGAAGATTGGTCGATTTGGACTGGTTGGAAGCGCTAATTTCGCTGACGATTGGGGCAAATCGAGGTCGCGCTGCACGCGGATCTCCCGAGTTGTAAACCGAGTCTGGCAATCCAATCCCGTTCTCTAGGGCAGGTTCTCTCACATGAATGATATCCGACCACGCAGGGCAGGTGGCCGATTGGCACGTCGAACCCTGCGCTCCTCACCCTTGCCGAGGGATGCCCGACCGATCAGGCCGGGACTCGAAGGCGGAACATACCGACCGCTAACAGAGACTGGCGTCCACCGAATCCATCGTGCAGCTCTCGACGCCCTCGAACAGATCGGAATTGCCGACGCACCGGCATCGGGCATCGAGATCCTAACAGGCGCAGGTGCAGTATTAGGTAACGATGGAAGAGTGCGTTTTCCGCGTGCTCTGGTCGAGGACACCATTGCCATTGCGGCGAAGAAAATTGTCCTTCATGGCCGTGGTCCAAGACATGACATGGAACTGTCAGGTCACCGCGTCCACTTTGGAACGGCCGGCGCGGCGGTTCATCTGGTCGATGTGGAAAACCGGGAATACCGGGAATGCACGGTTCAGGATCTACACGATGCTGCACGTATCGTGGAGCAACTCGACAATGTGCATTTCTTTCAGCGACCCATGGTTTGCCGTGATATTCCCGACAACTACGAAATGGATCTCAACACGATCTACGCGTCGTGTACCGGAACGCTCAAACACGTCGGGACAAGCTTTACGGAAGTGGCGTACATGCCCGGCATGTTCGATCTGATCTACACGATTGCGGGCGGCGAACAGTCGTTCCGTGACCGGCCGTTCATTTCCAATTCGAATTGCTTTGTCGTGCCTCCCATGAAGTTTGCGACAGAGAGTTGCCTGGTCCTCGAGGCATGTGTTCGGGGAGGAATGCCTGTTCTTCTCTTGTCGGCCGGACAGGCCGGCGCCACGGCGCCAGCGCCGATCGCCGGCGCAATCGTTCAGGCGACAGCAGAGTGCCTTGCCGGACTGGTCTATGTCAACGCCATGATCCCGGGATTTCCGGCTATTTTCGGCACCTGGCCGTTTGTCTCCGATTTGCGTACCGGCGCGATGTCAGGCGGATCCGGTGAGCAGGCGCTTCTGACGGCGGGATGTGCGCAAATGCACAAGTACTATGGTGTTCCAGGCGGGGCCGCGGCGGGAATAGCTGATTCGAAATTGCCGGACATGCAGGCCGGATATGAACAGGCGCACTCGAATGTCATGGCCGGTTTGTCTGGCCTCAACATGGTTTACGAGGCCGCTGGTATGCATGCGTCCTTGCTGGGGTTTTGTCTCGAGAGTCTCATAATCGGTGACGATTTGCTCGGGCAGTCGATGCGTTGCGTACGCGGAATCGAAGTTTCGGAGGACAACGTTTCCCTGGACGTTATCAGGAGTGTCTGTCTGGACGGTCCGGGCCATTACCTCGGCCACCAGCAAACTCTGCAACTCATGCAGAAAGAGTACATTTACCCTGCGATCGCCGATCGGACGTCGCCAAAGGAGTGGCAGGAAAACAACCGAACCGGACATCTCGATTCTGCAATTCGCCGCAAGCAGGAAATCCTGTCCCAGGCGTCTTCTGCACGACTCCCTCCGGATCTGGACGCCAGGATTCGCAAAGACTTTCGTATTCATCTTCCTCCGACGTAACCTGCTCTTCCCGGAATGGCAGGCACGACGGGATTTCATTGGCTGGAGATGTCGCTGGCCCCTGAAATCGAACGAAGATGGATGAAACGGCTTCCCGGCGAAGATACGACTTCGCCCGACGTTGGCTACACCTGCAAGTTGTCTGCTTGACCGGCCAGCCGCACGCGGCGGCACACAACCGGCTGTCGGGAACGGCAGGACCGGTCCCGTATTGTACTATCCGACGACAGTACGAAGGTCACGCGCGACGCCGGAGACTGCCTTGGCAAGAATACCGAGATCGGTACCAACGGCCAGAAAGTTCGCGCCCCATTCCACGAATTTCCTGGCCGCTTCGGCGCCGCCCACATAAATTCCGGCAGATCTTCCCGCGTTTCGAATTTGCTTCAGTGCCTTCTCGATCGCTTCTTGTACATCGGGGTGCCCGGGATTCCCGAGATGACCCATGTCGGCCGAGAGGTCGGAAGGACCAACGAAAAGGCAGTCGACTCCGTCGACTCCAAGCAACGCGTCCAGGTTGTTCAGGGCGATTTGGCTTTCGATCTGGATGATCAGGCAGGCCTCCTGGTTGGCCGTGGACAGGTAGTCCGCATTCAGCCCGAACTGGCCTGCGCGGGTTCCCGACGCGACACCTCGAATTCCGTCTGGCGGATAACGCATGGCGCGGACCATTGCTGAGGCGTATTCCGCGGATTCCACCATTGGCACCATGAGTGTTTGCGCACCTGCATCCATGAATTGCTTGATGACGTGGTTCTGTCCTTCCACCACTCTCACGACCGCGGGAACACCTGTCGCGTCGAGCGCGACCAGTTGATCGCGGACGGAAAGCACATCGTTTGTTGAATGTTCGCTGTCCACGACGATCCAGTCAAAGCCGGCGTGGCCCAGGAGCTCAGCCGCCAGTGGAGAACCGAGGCTATGAAACAGTCCGACGCTCGGTTTTCCCTCGCGCAGCATGCGTTTGAGCAGGTTGATCCTGGCGGGCATGCGATACTCTCCCAAATGTGATCGGATTTTGCCTTTTGGCACTTCTGTCAGTGATTCACGTTGTTAGCGTCCAGGAACCGGTCGTCAATTGTTCTGTCTTCGCCGACCTGGTCAGCAGGTCAAACACGCAATGCCAATCCACCGGCAGTTCGGGGGTGATTTCGTCTTCAAGAACGGCCCACGGGGGACACCCCTGACCGACTGTGTCGCGGCACGCTCTCTTGACGATTTTTGTGGCTGGCACAAGGCCGTTATCTTTCGCAAGGGCAATACTTGCCGATTCTGCCATCAAGAATCCAACGATTTCCGCGAAGATCCGTTCCGGCGCATCCTTTGGCAGAACAGCAATTGGGCCCATCCTCCACTTGAAGCAGGTCGGTTGTGCGGTCAGCCCGAGCAGAGTCATCTGTTCCTCGATCGAGAGGTTTAAATCTCCGCAATCGTGAAGAACGCGCATAACGCCGGGCCAAGCAGGCCCTTCAATCAAAGGTCATAACCTGACGTCTCTTTCTCGATCCAGTCCAGGAACGCATCGGAGGCCGGGGTCCGGGCATGGGTCGACGGCGGAAGAAGAAAGTACCCCTCCCTCAACGATGCGGTGTGTTCAAACGGACGGACAAGGTCGCCCTTCTCGAGCAGATCCAAGACGAGCGAATCGTGGGCCATCGTGATGCCTGCGCCATTCAGCGCCGCCGTGATCGCGATCACGAAGGTCGAAGTCAGGTTTACTTCACCGTCCCGGGCAAACTCCTTGCCCTGTGTCTTGAACCAGTTCCCCCAGGTGCCGGTGATACCGGCGCAGTCGAAAAGGGTGGCCGATTGCAGATCGAAGGCTTCACCGCAGTAGCCAGGCGCGCAAACAGGAAAAAACCGCTCGTCGGCAAGGCGGACCGCCGCTTCGGACATGTCTTCGCCCCTTCCAAATCGGATTTCGACGGACGCGTTTGCCGCATGGCGCTCGGGGTCCCAGATCGGGGTCACGATGTTGAGCACGAGCCAAGGATACATCGAATAGAGCCGGTCCAGGCGCGGCGCGAGCCAGAACACGGAAAAGGCCATGTTGCATTGAAGCGTCATGTTTCGGCCCCGGTCACCGCCCGTGAACGCCCTTGTGCTGCTGGCTATCAGCTCGAAGGCCTCGCGAAGGCCGGGAAGGTAGTTCGCACCATCTTCGGTCAACTCCAGGGTTCGTGTTTTTCGAATGAACAGGTCGCGGCCAAGAAGAGACTCGAGGCGTCGGACATGCTGGGAAACGGCGGACTGGGTCAGGTTCAACTCGGTCGCCGCGCGGGTGAAACTGAGGTGGCGCGCCGTGACCTCGAAGGCGCGCAGCCAAGTGAGTGGCGGGAGTCGGGAGATCGTCATTCCTGCCCATTACGCATGTATTAATTTTTCTAATTGATTAGCCGAAAAATCATTGTTTGTCAGCTTCCATCACTCCTGAAAGAAAGTGTCACCGGTCATGGAGGCAGGTGTGCGACAGGTGGCGCAAATCGAAAATCTCACTCACAGGACCGAGCGCACGGACCTTGCCGCGGCCTTCCGCTGGACCGCACGGCTGAACATGCACGAGGCAGTAGCGAATCATTTCAGCCTGGCGGTCAGCGACGATGGCAAATTGTTTCTGATGAACCCCAATCAGCGGCACTTTAGCCGGATCAAGGCCTCGGACCTGTTACTTCTCGATGCCGAAAATCCCGCTACGATGAAACAGCCAGGTGCCCCCGATCCCACCGCGTGGGGCCTGCACGGATCGATCCACCGGCAGGTGCCTCACGCCCGTTGCGTGATGCATGTTCATTCGATCCACGCCACGGTGCTCGCCTGCCTGGAGGACAGTACGCTGCTACCGATCGACCAGAATACCGCGACCTTCCACGGCCGCACCGTGGTGGATGAATGCTTTGGCGGTCTCGCCTTCGAAGAAGAAGGTGCGCGCTGCGCCAAGATGCTGTTCGACCCGAAGGTCAAGGTGATGATCATGGGCAACCACGGTGTATTGGTGATCGGCAGCGGCGTCGCCGACACGTTCAACAGGCTCTATTACTTCGAGCGTGCGGCCGAGACCTGTGTTCACGCCCTTCAGACCGGCAAGCCGCTTCGTGTGCTCAGCCACGAGATCGCGGAAAGGACCGCCCGGGAGCTCGAAAGTTATCCCGATCAGGCCGAACGTCACCTGGCCGAACTGAAAGCGATCCTTGATGACGAAGGATCGGACTACGCGAGCTGAGGACTGCCGATGCCCAGTTACGTTCCTACGAACGCCGCCTCGTCCGGTGTTCGACTCGACAAGAAAACCCTCAAGCAGATTGCTGCCCGCTCGGACCGACCAGGGCTGCTCTACCTGGCAAAATGGACACTGTCGCTCGTCCTGACCGGTGCCCTGGTCCGGGCCAGCCTCGGCACCCCTTGGGTCTGGCCCGCCATGTTCGTCCATGGCGTGTTCCTGACGGTGCCCTCCTATGCCTTCAGTCACGAAACCGCCCATGGTACCGCCTTCCGCAGCCGTTGGCTGAACGAGGCGGTCCTTTGGATCACGTCGCTGCTATATATGGAAGAACCGCTCCATCGGCGCTACACGCATACCAACCACCACACCCATACATGGCATGTGGGCAAGGACAGCCAGATGCCCTTCGACACGCCGATGGGAATCTGGGGGTGGCTGACCGAAATCACCGGCTTCGGGCTCTTGCGTTTCCACGTCCAGGTGTTCTTTCGCCTTGCGACGAAACACTACACCGACACGATGCGGATGGTGACACCCGACGGGGAGTTCCCCGAGATGACCCGGAACGCGCGAATCATGCTGGCCATCTACACCCTGATCGCCGCGGCACCTTTCGCGGGAATCTGGTGGCCGATCTGGCTTCTCGTCATCCCGCGTGTCCTGGGCGCGCCGGTGATGCTCCTGTTCACGCTTATCCAGCACGTCGAGTTGCAGGAAGACTCGCCCTCGATCCTCGAAAGCACACGCTCGTTCCGGGGCAACTGGCTGGCCAATTTCCTCTACATGAACATGAACAACCATGTGGAGCACCATCTTTTCCCGCAGGTGCCTTTCCATGGCTTGCCGCACCTCGCCCGGGCCGTAGAGGCGCAGGTTCCCGCGCCGGACCCCGGCTTCATCCGCACGAACTGTGAAGTCTTCCTGGTGGCATTGCGCCGTACGCTGGGCCTGTCCACCAAGGCTCCCAGCATCCGCCAGGCGACGCACATGGTCACCTCCGGCGGCCCGGTGGGGCAGGTCGCGCAAAGGACAATGTGACATGAGGAGGATCTACGACTTCAGCCGCAAACCGGCCCGGCGGAATTACACGGTCGCAGACCTGCGTGCCCTCAAGGGGTCGGGCCGCAAACTCTCGATGGCCAATCCGGCCGACAACGACGAGCTGCACGCCTGCGTCGAAGCCGGGATCGACCTTTTCGTGGTTGGCGCCGATCAGATCGAGGATGTGCGACGGATCGCGCCAACCCATTTCACCGGCGTCGGCTCCACCTGGGCGCAATTCGGCTCCGACGACGAAATCGTCGCCCACGCCTATGAGGCGATGCGCAGGGGCGCCGACATGTACTACACGCTCCGTTCCTACGAGGTCATGGAGCGGATGGCGCGCGATGGCATCCCGGTGCAAAGCCATATCGGACTGATTCCCACGTTCAGCCACTTCTGCGGAGGCTTGCGCGGCTGGGGTCGAAGGGCAGACGAGGCGGTCAAGGTCTGGGAGACTCTGAAGCGCATGGAGGATGCGGGTGTCTTCGCTGTCGAGGTGGAATGCGTTGCCGAAGAGGTGCTCGAGGCGGTCAATGAAAGAACGACCGTCGTCACGTTCTCTCTCGGATCCGGCATGGCGGGCGACGCGATCTTTTCCTTCGTAGCTGATATCTGCGGTGAGGCAAGCGAAGAGGAAAAGCCCCCCAGGCACGCCCATGCCTTCGGCAACCTGGGTCCGTTACACAAGCAAATTCGCGAAGAACGCGTTGCCGCGCTCTGCCAATTCCACCTTGAGGTGGCAGCAGGCAACTTCCCCTACGCCGAAACCAGCATCAGCATGCATCCAGGAGAGAAGGAGAAGTTCCTCGAAGCGCTCGAACAGTGGAATCCGACACATCGATGAACGACGCGATGGATTACAACCGCGCCTTCCCGGCCAAACCTCAGCCGCTGACGCTGGAAGAGGCAGCCAGGATCACGCCTCCGATGCAGGCGGCAGATACAGAGGGCATGATCGATGTGCCCCGTATGCGGCGCTACCGGCAAAACCGATTTCGCGAACAGATCGTCAAGCAGGGTTTCGACGCGATCATCCTGGTCGAGCCGCTGTCGATCCGTTACGCCACCGGCGTGCGCAACTGCGCGCTGTTTCAGATGCATATCCAGGCAGGCTATCTCTTCATTCCCGCCGAGGGGCCCGTGATCCATTTCGACAACGCGCCGGGACACACGACCGGCAGTCAACTGGAAACCATCGACGAAAACCGAGCCGACATCCTGCCGCTCTCCTATATGTTCGCGGGCACTCGCCACCAGGAATGGGCCTCCCGCTGGTCCGAGCAGATGGAAGACCTGATCCGCATCCATTGCGGGCAGGGAAAAAAGCGTGTTGGCGTTGAACGCTCCGGATTCCATTCCGAGCAGGCGCTGGTGGCAAAGGGGCACGAAGTGGCGGACGTAGCCCCCGTCCTGGCCATGGCCCGAAAAATCAAGAGCCCCGAAGAAATCCTCGCAATGAACCTGACCATTGCCGTGGCCGAGGACGGCATGACGCGGATGCGCGATGCCTTGCGCAACGGGGTGACGGAACAAGAGCTCTGGGCCCTCATGTGGTCGGCCCTGATCGAAGGCGGCGGCGAGTGGTTGGACTACCGACTGCTGGCCTCGGGCGAACGTACAAATCCCTGGCAGCAGGAGGCATCCAGCCGGATGATCCGCGCGGGCGATTTGGTGGTTTTCGACTGCGGCATGGTCGGCCCGTTCTGCTACGGCGGCGACATCTCCCGCGCCTATCACTGCGGTCCGGGGCTTCCGTCGGACTACCAGAAGAAGCTCTACTCGATCGCTCATGAAGAGGTGATGGCGAATACACAACTGGTGAAAGCCGGTGCGGCATTTTCCGATATCGCCCGCTCCCGTTACATCCCGCCGGCGGGTTTCGGTGATCAGCTCTACCCCTGCATGATGCACGGCATCGGCATGGCGGACGAATGGCCTGCGATTCTTCATTCTCCCGACCATCCCGAGTTTTTTGACGGTGAACTGGAGACGGGCATGGTGATGTGCGTCGAAAGCTACATCGGTGAGGTCGGCGGAATCGAGGGCGTCAAACTCGAGGACCAGGTTCTCGTGACCGATAGCGGCCCCATCGTCCTCAGCCGCTACCCGTTTGAAGACGGCTTGCTCATGCGGGAATTCTGAGATGGGCAGATGAACGACCCTCTACATATCGACGTGCCGGGACGGCAAGCCGAAGGATTACGCTACAAGCGCGGAGAAACCACGATCACCTCTGGACCGAACAAAGCCTCGATGGATGGGCCGCAACCGGTCCGTTCATCGTTGTGGGCGTAAAGAAGGGAGAATGTACCTTTGCGGAACGAGACCTTCTCTCCGCATGTCCGCGCGGCCGTTCAGAATGCGGTCATGTCCACAATCCATCCCGAATAGATGGTTAAAGCGCACTTCCGCGATGCGGGTTTCCTTTCGCGGGATGGTTGTGTCTCCCGTTCCAACTGACCGGGGTCGGGCTTCCATAACGAATCCATCGCTCTCGGTGCGATGACCCATCAACAAAAGGAAAGAACCGACGGATGACTCAATGGATTGACGCATGTGGAACGGAAGACATCGACGAAGGTGACCTGATCGCATGGGAGTACGGCGGGCATGCCTATGCCATCTACAAAACCAGTAAGGGGTTCTTTGCCACTGATCTGATGTGCACTCATGAAGCAGAGAGCCTCGAATATGGTCTGGTTACGGACTGCGTGATCGAATGCCCCCTGCATGGTGGACGCTTCGATATCTGCACGGGCAAGGCACTTTCAGCGCCAGTTAGCGTTGACCTCGGGACATACGCGGTAAGGGTGGATGGCAGTCGCGTGTTCGTACAAGTCGAACACTGATCCGAACAGCCGCAATCCTGAATAGCGGAGACCTGCGTTTCAGAAAGTCTGTGCCTTGAATCGAGCCGGTGCAGCAACAGGCAAGCGGAGGCCAAAAGGGCCTCGACCGGATGGCTTCAGGGCCCATACGCGGGAACGGCGGTGCTGGGGTCGATTCCGGTAGCATCCGTGTTTGATGTCAATGCCGATTTTGGGCCAAATCCATGATTTTCGATCTGTCATCGGAAAGTTATCCCTGACTTGTCCACAGGTCTGATTTTCAACCGACACCCGGTTCCGGAGCAATGGCCGTCCAGTTCCGGTCATCGCGTACGAGCACGTTGGCGAGAATGACCAACTTGCGCATGACCGCTGTCACAGCAACCTTGTGCGCTTTGCCTTCGCCGATCAGCCGGTCGTAGAAGCTCATCATGTCGGGGTTGAACTTGATCGCGGAGGTTGCGGCCATGTAGAGGGTATTGCGCGGGAGCATGCGCCCGCCCTTGATGTATCTCTGTCCCTTTCGCTTCCCGCTGTCATCGGGATACGGCTCCAGGCCGGCCAGGGCGGCGGCGAAGAGCGGTGTTCGTGGCTGGCACCAATGGAAGCACCTGACGCGGCTGGTGCGGCGGTTGTTCCACAAGGTGCGGGCAACGCGCCGGGCGCGTCCCGAGGATGTCGAGGCATACCTTGGACGCAGCCTTGAGCATGTCGCACGTGCGGAGGCGAGCGTTGCGGACCTGTTGGCACATGGTGTGAAAGCCTGGAAGATCGTGGAGATCGAAAGCTATATCGCCCATGCGAAGCGTCAGATCGACCAGATCGAGCGCCGTCTTCTCAAGGGCGAGACCATCCCTCAGGACGAGAAGGTGTTCTCGATCTTCGAGCCGCACACGCGCTGGATCGCGAAGGGCAAGGCGGGATGTCCGGTGGAGCTGGGTGTTCCGGTCTGCATCCTGGAAGATCGGCACGGCTTCGTCCTCCACCACGAGGTCATGTGGGAGGGCAGCGACGTGGACTACGCGGTGCCGATGGTGGAGGCTGCCCAGGCGCGGTTTCCCGATCTCCGCGCGGTGAGCTTCGACCGCGGCTTTCACAGCCCCGGGAACCGTGTCCGCCTTGACGCGTTGCTCGATCACAACGTGCTGCCGAAGAAGGGCTACCTCAACAAGGCGGATCGCGAGCGCGAGCAGGGCGAGGAGTTCGTGGCGATGCGTCGCCAGCATCCGGCGGTTGAATCGGCGATCAACAACCTCGAGCACCGCGGTCTCGACCGGGTCCTGGCGTACGGAGCGGAGGGCTTTGCCCGTGTGGTGGCGCTCTCCGTGGTTGCCCTCAACATCCACCGCATCGGTCTTCTGCTGCGTCGAAAGGTGCGCCGACGACGCGCCGCCTGACGGCGCTCCCGAAACACCGGTTCATTCGTGACCCGCCCGGAGCGGGAACGGCCTCCTATGGGCTGATAGTGGCGAAAGCCGCGAATTTCGGTCCGGTGGGCGGAAAACCTGCTGTCCGGGACGCGTCAATATCCCGAAGCGGGGCGAATTACCGCAGCGCGGCATCCAGTTCCGTTGAAAATCGTGGTCCGCCGTCGCCGAAAAGAGGGGGTTTTCTGGCGGACACGAACTATGGTGATGACGGCCCCGGCGGTTGGTGGATCGTCTTCGAGCCCGAACTGCACTTGGGTGAAGACATCGTTGTGCCGGATCTCGCCGGCTGGCGGCGCGAGACGATGCCCGAATACCCGGATGCGGCCTATTGCACGATCGCGCCGGACCGGGTCTGCGAGGTGCTCTCGCCTCCACGAGGCGGCTGGACCTGAACGAGAAGCGGGCGCTCTATGCCCGCGAAGGCGTCGGCCATCTCTGGTTCGTCGATCCCGACGCAAGGACGCTTGAGGCCTTCGCATTGCGCGAGGGGCAGTGGCTGCTGCTCGCCACGCTCGCCGATGACGCACCGGTCTCGCTTCCTCCTTTCGATGCCATCACTTTTCCGCTCGACGCACTTTGGCCTGAGGTGATCGCGGGTGCGGGAAAAGCCGATGTCGAAACGTGATACAAGCGGTTTCGGTAGGATTGTCGGTTACCCGACGACCTCGCACAGATCTGGCAATTTACCTTTTCAGGTCATGTCCGCTTTCGCAGGGAAATCCCGCATCCTCATGCTCCCGAATAAAACCGAACCGGTTCATTCGACGCCCCGATAGATAAAACCGAGCAGCAACGCGAACAGACTGAACTGGGCGATGAGATACCCGGTTTCAATCACGATGAAGCCGACTGCGTTTGGCACATTCTGTTTCGCGACCAGAGCCAAGACATGCGACGTCCAGAAAAACAGCCCCATGAGGCCCGCGAATTGAAAAGCCCTTACAAACCCAGCACTGCCCGAATGAAACAGTGGATAGATCAATGCCAATACCACGCCTTGAATGACAACCGTTGCCAAGCCTACTGGGACATTTGGTTTTCCCGCAAAATAACCAAAGGTCTGGTATTGCTGTTTGAAGAGCCCAAGATGCCAAACCAATGCGAGGGGGAACACGATCGCAATATAGCCTGCCGCCGCAAAGAGAATCTTTGTCATCGCTCGCCTCCTGCGGATCGTGTCCCAGCCGGTGCCGTAATGGCTTGGCGTCCATCTCGGTATACGGCGGTCAGGGCCGACACGTTTGAGCTGCCACGTCGGGCAGCTTGACGGTAGGGTTTCGCACGCGGGAACGATGGAGCCAAGCGTCATGAATCTCCTTGAGACAGCCTATTTGTCACTTTTCTCAAGAAAGAGGCCGCATCGTGTATAATGGGAACCGGATCAGCGGAAAAGGCACGTCATGACAGGCACCTGGGATTCACGATTCACATAACCGTTTGGTTCCCATACACGTAACACGAACGTTCCTGTTACCTATTGTGGGACAGTTGGTCTATGTTGGGTTGGGGCCCAAGTCGCCAGGGAAACACTGTTTCGCCATCTCGAAAGGGGGAGGGTGCCGGCCGAACGCGACTCGTCGGAGATCGTGAAGGGAAGCAGACGCATTTGAAGAACAGGCCGGAGCTACATCCTTGCGCGGATGACGTTACCAACCCCATGGCCCAAGAAACACGAGAATGCATCCCCAGAAACGTCACCGAACCCCATGACCAAACGAGAGATCTTCTGGCCGCCTGACCTGATCATGCAGGAGGCTATGTCACTGCAGGATCTGGCCGAACACCTCGAAACGGATCGAGAAAACCGCCCAGGCGTCAGCAAACCGACAACGGCAGCCCCGGTACTGCTGGCGCTCGCTACCGAACTCGCACTGAAGGCATGGCAATGCAGGGAACGCAACGGCATGGCGCCCGACAAGACCCACGACCTCGCGAAACTTTTCGACGCCCTCGGAGACGATGCACGGACATTACTGGAACGCGCCATGCCCGCACATCCGGATCCAATGGCACGCTTTATTCCGGTCTACAGCGGCATCAGAGAGGCATTAATCGTGAACAGGAAGCTGTTCGAAACGTGGAGATACGCGTACGAACACCCTGGCTTGGTCGCCGAAACCGGTGCCCTCAAGACTGCCTTCGCAGCCATCGTCGACACGTACTGGAAATTCGTTCCTCCGAATGAATCCGTACCGTCAACGATCGGCCCGGCCGGACCGAACTCCAAGCAGACACTGGGCAATTCGCGCAGCCGCCTGCGCTGATGCTCGCTTTCCCGCAGAACCAGCACGTGGCCCGCGTGCCATGCGCCGCCAATTCTTCAATTTGCCGCTGAGCCTTCTATTGTAGGGGTCGATTCCGGTACGGGGCGAGAAGACACTCTAAGCATTTTGTCTTCGCCTCTCGTCGCATTCACGGGCAATTGTCCGCGCATTTGATGCTGAGCGCTGCGAGAATGCACTTTTATCCGGCCTGCCTCTGCCGTTTCACGACGTCGAGAACGGTATTCTTGCTGATTCCGAGGTCACGGGCGATCCAGCGGCAACTTCGTCCCTCGCTGACGGCCTGAAGGACACTGGGCACGAGCCTGTCTGATTTTGGCCGTTGGCCTGGTCGGCGGTCGAGCTTCTTCCTCCGCGCTTTCGCCGCAGCCAACCCCGATTTCACTCGCTCACTGATCAGGTCGCGCTCGAAATGTGCGATCCCCGCCAGCATTGTGGCCATCATCCGGCCATGTGGCATATCGAGTTCGAAGGTCATGCCGTTCATTGCGACGACCGAGACCTTCCATCCTGCCAGTCGGTGCAGCGTGGCGAGCAGATCCTGCGTTGATCGTCCCCACCCGAAATGCTCGGAGACAAGGACGGCATCGATTTGTCGCGTCTATGCGGGACCCATCACCTTTTTGCGTGCGGCAAGATTGGCGGAATCCCTTGGTGCGGTTTCCCTGAATATCCCCGCCACGTCATGGCCGCCTCGCTCGGCGAAGGACGTCAACTCCGAAACCTGGCGTTCGCAGGACTGGTCCGCGGTGGAAACCCTGGTGTAGATGGCCGCCCGCTGTCCCAATTGAACCTCCCCTGATTTTGGCCTTTCAAGTCTTTGATTTATATGACCCTAATTCCGGACCAAACAGACTATACTCCAACAAAGACAATCCTGCATGCCACAACGCAGTATTCTGACGGCGCGCCAGCGCGCTGCGCTATTTGACGTGCCGACTGACGAGGCGTCCCTGCCAGACAACACTCCACCCGGCAACTTCTCAATCTGGATGAAATCAAACAGGATTAAGAAACCCAAAGCATAGGAATCCTATGGCGGAATCTGGACCTATGTTCGTTTGAAACCCAATTCGAGCCTGGGTGAAACGGGTTTCGGTTTGCTTTCATTACCATTTAATGTAGTAACAAAAAATATAAGTTGAATATGATCCGTTGAAACGTGAAGCAACGATCAAAGGTCGTGGTCTCGATATGGCGAGGGCCCATGAGGTGTTTTCTGGCACGCATATCACGTTTCCGGACATTCGTTTCAACTATGGGGAGGAGCGATTCCTGACTTTCGGTTTCATGGATGCGCGAATGGTGGTCCTGGCATGGACACGGCGCGAAAATGCAAAGCGAATCATCAGCATGAGGAAAGCCAATGGGTGCGAAGAAAGACGATACGGACCGAAACTGGGTTGATCCGGACGAAATACCCGATCTCTCCACCGACAAATGGGCCAGAGTGATTGATGCGGCACCGGTACGAAGGGGCCGACCGAAAGCGTCTGTAACAAAGGTATCCACGACGATCCGATTGGATAGAGACGTGGTGGACGCTTTCAAGGCGTCCGGAGCCGGGTGGCAAAGCCGCATGAACGCCGCGCTGCGAAAGGCGTCAGGACTTGGGTAGGGCCTTCATCCACCGGGCATCCACTGCCGGATCGCGCCAGTAAATTATTTCTCTCAGTTTTTTGCAGGTGCGGTCACTTCGGGCCAGAGGGCGTCGTATAGGAAAGTGATGGCGTCGAAGACGTCGGGGGCGGAGGTTGGCACAGATTTGTCTTGAGGAAACGTTCGTTAAAATCGGTCAGTTCAGTCGCAAGGAACCACACGTATTTCATCGCCCGATACTGTCAAGTAAAATGGTGAAAGAGCGATTACGTCGACAACGCATGAAAACCATCGCCTTTCTCAGGGTCTCAACCCCACAACAGGATGCAGGCAGTCAGCGCCTCGCCATTCTCGAATATGCCCGCAAACACGACCTCCAGATTGACGACTTCGTCGAGGCAACAGCACGGGGACAGGCCACAGCAAAGCGCCGCCGGCTTGATGAATTGATCGATATTCTCAACCGCGGCGACCGCCTTGTCGTGAGCGAACTTTCCAGGCTCGGGCGCTCGCTCGGCCAGATCATTACAGTCCTTGACGGTTTCGCAAAGGCGGGCGTCGCGTTTATTGCGATCAAGGAGAACATTCGTGTCGAAGGCAAACGGGATATCCAGACCACGGTCATGACCACGCTGTTCGCGCTGCTCGCGGAAGTCGAGCCTGACCTGATCTCGGAGCGCACGCGCGAGGGCCTCGCAAAAGCCAAGGCCTCCGGCAAGACGCTCGGGCGCCCGAAACGATCACTGGGTGTGTCGCGTCTGGACGGGAAGGAAGACGAAATACGCCAGTTCATCGACCTCGGCGTCTCCCGTACCGCGATTGCAGAGATTACGGGCGTCTCCCGGTCAACCCTCTACAATTTCATGGCCACGAGGGGACTGAAACCCGGTCGTTAGCGTGTATTTCAGCACGAATCTGGCTACTACCCAAAATACGGGAAAATCCATGAAACAGTTCAACGAACTGGATATCATTGGTCCCGACGAGCAACTCCTCTCATTGGTCGAAGCGGTTTCAAGGGACTTGCCTGCCGGCTGGCACCGTGATTCCGAAGTAGAAGACCGTATGGACTGGCATGGTCGTCAGGGTACGGAGGCAGGTTTCGCTTTTGCCCGTGACGCCAGAGAAGCCGAACCAACTGCTCGCCTCTTTCTGCATCGCGAGCGCGGACGGCTGCACGTCTCGAACATTGTTCCGCGCGACTCTGGACATCTGTCGATGCACCAGTACAACGCAATCCTCGACGAATTTGCGGAAACCTTGCGCGCGCAGCTGCCGCTAAACAGCGAATTCACGATGAACGTGACGAGCGACGAAGCGGCCATCACCGACTGGCTCTCCGGCGACGCCGCGGACCTTCTGACGCGCTTCTCCAACCTGGCGAGCATGTCCACCGGGGACGTCGCATCCGTTGGACTTCAAACGGTGGGCGCGCTTCCTGGTTCAGGCTCACCGGGAACGATCCAGCCTCCACAGCAGTTTCCTCTCGCGTTGGCTGGTCGAGGAACTCGGGTGGCCTGAGGATCGCGCACACGATCTCGCCAGGGACTACGAGTTCGCGCGTGATCTGCTCAAAGCCTATGACGTTTCCCGATGACCGCATTGGCCTGCGACGACCTTGCGGCCGAGATTACAAGGGCCGACGTCCCAGTCCTACTTCTCGACACATGCACGATCCTCGACGTTGTTCGGGCACCCGTCCGAAACCTGCTGGGTGTCCACGATATCCATGCCATACACATCTTGATTGGCCGGGCTACCGGAGCACCGCCCATGGTCTTTTTCGTGATAAATTCCCAAGTCAGTCGGGAGTTTGAGGAACACATCGACGAAGTCGAAACCGAGACGGCCAATGCGCTGGAGAAGGCCTCAGAAAGTTTTGCCGCAATCCTAAGACGCGTGCAGACGCTGTCTCCTGACGAATGCATCCCCGACGCGGTCGAACTTGTCTCCTTGGGATATCCGGGAAGAAGTCGACAGCTCGCCGACCAAATTTTTCAAGCGAGCTCCGTCGTGGACGATCATCCTGACGATATCCTAAAGGCATACCGCCGAGTGAGGCTCGCAACGCCGCCCGCGACTAGAGCCAGACAGTCCATCAAAGATTGCCACATCACGGAGAGCTATCTTAGGGGCTTATATAGATGGGTTGACAGTGCGATTACGCTGCCAGTTTCCGATCGATTTCACTGGTCGCAGGGATTGGGAACATCTGATTCGGACCCTGGATGATTCCTTGACAAATCAGGCAATTCGTGCGATGCGCGTGTGACGGGAAGGTGCTGATTTTCCCGTCACCAGACGAACCTTGTGCCGAAGGCCCGACCGCGTGAGCGAGACCTCCACATACCGCAACATCATCTACCGGCTTCTGCCAGGCTCCAGGGCCAACGCACGGCGCCTGGCCGGACAGGCGGGCGCCTGCCGCTTCGTCTGGAACACGATACTGGGGCAGCACAATGACGCCTTTGAGGAGGCGAAGGCCAACGGGGAGAAACCTCCGTCGGTTTCGTTCTTCTCGCTCGGCAAGGAGTTCACCGTGCTCCGCAACGAAATCCCGTGGCTTTGCGAATACTCCTTCAGCATCACCCGGTACGTGCTCAAGTACCAGGCCGATGCGTGGAAGGCGTTCTTCAGGGGCGAGGCAGGACATCCACGCTTCAAGTCCCGCCACGGGTCGACGCCGTCCTTCACCATTCCCGAAGCCGTCACCATCAGGGACGACATGATCTCCATCCCGAGGGTTGGTCCCATGCGCATCCGGCGGGAACCCGTATCCCGAGGGCAAGCCGGTGAAAGCCGTGATCAGGAAGATCGCCGGCAAGTGGTATGTCACCGTCTGCTACGAGGTCGAGGCTGAGGAACGTCCCGACACCGGGGTCTTGGCGGGCGTGGACATGAACGTCCGGCAGGTGGCGGTGGTGGACACGACCGGAGAGGCGGAGATCATCCCCGCGCCCGACACGGGCCGGCTTGATGCGAAGATCGGGCGCAACCAGCGCCGGCTTGCTCGCCAGCGCAAGGGTTCCAACCGGAGACAGCGGACCAGGAAGCGGCTGCAATGCCTGCTTCGGAAGCGGGCCAACAGACGCAGGAACTGGCGGCATCAGGTCAGCCGCCGGATCGCGAACCGGGCAAGCACGGTGATTGTCGAGAAGCTCAACACCCAGGGGATGACGCGATCGGCCAAGGGCACTGTCGAGAACCCCGGCAGGAAGGTGAAGGCCAAGTCCGGTCTCAACCGGGAGATACTCAACACCGGCTGGCACTCCGTGAAGCAGATGCTCGCCTACAAGTGCACGAAACTGAACGAGGTCAACCCTGCATATACCAGCCAGTCGTGCAACGCCTGCGGGTTCACTGATCCGGGAAACCGGAACGACCGGAAGTTCGAATGCGTGGCCTGCGGCCATGCCGATCACGCGGACCTGAATGCGGCCCGCAACATCTTGACCTCGGGGACTGGGGTGTCTGCACGGCGAGGGGCGTTGGCGCTGGCCAACCCTGTGACCCGTGAAACTGATCGAAAGCTGGCGGCGTGACGCGCCGTCAACCCATCATTATTAGTCCCCTATCTTAGGCTTTCTGCCAACCTTCGCTCCACCGGGTTTTCGCGAAACATGGTGTTCACGAGCTCAAACACCAAGGACTATCAACAGGAGCATCCAAGCCTGCATCCTGCATTGAGGGCGGAGTTTGATTCTGTCTGTCTTGAGTATTCGCCCAATTGGTCGGCCGCGCGGCATGAACTGGATCGCCGCCGAGTTCCATCGCCAGCGCCAACTTCCCCTTAGCCAGCCGTCACGGACGCGAACAGGAACTCGAGCTGTCATCCGCCTTACCTTAGATTGCAGGTAATAGAGGCAACTTTCCGGGAATCGTTACTGACGTCTACATCGTGTTCCGACACTTCCGGGAGGCCAAAATTGGCTTCGACGGGCTCTTCGGACCAGTTGATTTCCGGATGCATTCCGACAGTGTCGGGTTGAGGCGTGTCAGGTCGCAGCGCGCTGCCTGATGATGTGTCGAGCCTCGGCACGTCGGGAGCACCGGCCACGCCAAGACGGTTCCTCAGATAATCCCAGAACGACACGCAGAGCTTGTCGCAGGTCTTCACCGCCCCGAGATAGCCGTCCCGTGCCGCACGCCCGGCCTCGCTCCGGGTTCCGAAGGAGATCTTGCGCCGGGTGACGTGGGAGCAAACATCGGTCTCGACCTGGTTCGTATGGAGCGGTGTCTCCGGATGGTCGAGTACGCGTAGAAGCTCGTCCTTGTTCTTCCTCAGCCGTTCGAGCAACCGGTCGAGGCTGGCGTAGCAGGTGGTGGTGCCGAAGATGCGGTCGAACCGTGTCTCCATGGCGGACTTGCGTAACGGGGTGGGGCGCTTCCGGTAGCGATCGAGACCGCGGTAGAGCTTCCATACCCTGTCGAGCACCCGATCGACCCGTTCATGCTGGTACGGGATGCTTCCGTCCAGCTTGCGAATATTCCGTTCAGGGCCCCAACCCAACATGGGTACCAAAAGTCCCACAACAGGTCGGATCAGTAGGGGATCTGTATTCTTGCTGATTCCGAAGTCGTCAACCGGAGCTCTCAGAGGCCGCTGACGGGTGAATGCCCAGGCAAACGCCGCTGATTGCGGCTGAGAACATCAAAATTCCCCGAAATTTCGCCTATACAGGGTACGATCTCTCAAACGACAAGCTGCGGAACAACACGGGTGTCATGCCCCCCAAATCTGCATCCTGCATTATCCCGGAAAATTGGGGGTTACCAAAACGGTAATTCGTCAACTATTTCAGAGAAATCCGAACTTCCTTGTGGGACTTTTGGTGCCCATGTTGGGCCAAGGCCCATGAGCCGATGTGTTTTCGACGATTTTCGCGCCGGATAGGCCATGTTCGGTGTCGCCGAGAATAATCGGCGGCGAAGCGAGTGAACTGAGTGGGGAAATCATCGCCGAACATGCTCAAGCCTGTGCTGCTTTCTCAGGATCCAGCCGAAATCCCGGATAAGCGAAAGCGCCGTTGATCATCGAGCAGTCGGCTTCGGTGACGCCTTCGCGGCGGGCGATTTCATACCAGCTGGCTTTGACCTGGTCTTCCATCGTATCGATGATTGCGGTGGCCTCGTCCGACTTTACGTGGAAGCGGGCGCATTGCGAGACTATGTTCTGTGCATTGGCGTATCGGCCGATGTCACCACAGGTCATGGCGAGGTCGCGGCGCTCAAGGCTCACCGGCGTCGACGGCGTCAGGTCGTAGGCCGGGGAGAGTTTCCAGTCGGCGCCTATCGCAATGGCGGCATGATTGCGCGGGTGATCGTCGGTATTCGAGATCAGCGCATTGAAGACCATGCGGCGGAATAGTTCTGCGGCATCGTCCTTCGGTTGCCCCGAAATGCGGCGCAGCTCCTCGGCCAGTAGAACGTAGGACCAACGGTCCCTATGCTGGTGCGAGTCTTCGGTGCGCAGGATTGTCAGGCCGCTCATCATCCGCGCGCGCAGATAGCCGTCATTTGTCTTGTGACGGTCGAAGCGCTTTACGAGCAGCACGTCGCGGCCTCCAACATGCTCAATGCGGCTTTGGGCGGTGTGGACGCCGCAGGCGCTGGCGAGCCTAAGCATGGCGTGCTCGACCCGCGCATGGTTCCATCTGTCATCGCCGCGATTGAATTTTGCGAGCCAAAGCCCGTCCAAGTCCTCGACGACAGCCTTCGGGCGCGCGCCGCCCATCGAGGTACCGACCAGCATGAGGTCTTCGACCTGTCCGGCCTCCGGAACGTCCGAGACGTCTTCGCCGGAGATGATGGCATCGGCAAGCGCGATCAGCTTTTCGAGATCGGGCGTCTTGTTGAACTTTTTCTGTGGCGCAGGTGGCTTAGGGCCGAAGCCAAACCCGAGCGCACCAGCACTGTCATCGGGCGCGTTAAGCAGATAATCGATCTCGCCGAGCTGCGGCAGGCCGACATGTTTTTCAATGACGCGACGGCCCCAATAATCAGGACCGGCATCGCGCAGTGCGCCGAATACACCCTTTAGCGCCATCGTGCGGTAGGTCGTCCCGGCCAGTTTGAGATCGATCGGGTCGATGGGTACTGCGTCTGGATTGGCAAGGTAGCTCCTGCCGTATACGAAGCGCCCGACCGGAACCCCGTTGCGACCCGGTTCGAGCACGAAACGGCCCGCGGTCACGAACACGCTCGTGCCGGGCAGCGTGATATAGACAAAGCAATTGGTGGCGCTGGGCTCAGAAGTCATTGTCGAGCCCCTTGCCGCTGCGCGCACGCTCACGGCCGGAAAGCTGATCGAGGACAAATCCTTCGCCGTCAGCAAGCGGGTCAGCAAGCGCGCTGAACGGGCGCAGCAGATCGTAGGTCCAAAGCAGGGCCGTATAAACCGCGATACCGGTGCTCAGCTTGCCCTTTTCCGCGTCCATGACAGCGCGTGGGCCAGTGCCGATTTTGTTTGCGACGTCATTGATCGTCAGGTTACGGCGCAGGCGCGCGGTGCGCAGGTCCCGACCTAGGCGCGCGATCGCCTGTTCTACCTCGTATGGCGGTGCAGCTGTGAGCAGATTTCTTGCTGTCATGTGCTTTTAAGAGATCCTTTTCGTTTTTATTGTGCTCTTAAGCGCATACCCAATGGTTCTTCTTTGTCAAGCCCTGTGCTCTTGAGGGCACCGTAAGTCCTATAGGGGGCGAATCCGGGGCGAAATCGTACGTTAAGCGATTTTCCGCCTGTTCAATGTTCGATAGACGGTCGGTCGTGATACGGAGAAGACCTCTGCAAGATCGCTGATCAACCATGCTTTGCGACGCGGGAGCGGCCCACAGATATCAAGTCTCTGAAAAGGAAGTTCATCGTATGGAACTCTCGATGCGGCCTAGTGTCGAGGCAGTCCCAGCGCCTTTCTCAAAGACTGAGAAAATAGAACCGCTTTGATTTGCGATTGAGCGGGGAGGGCCGGGACACAAATTACGCTGATTGAGCGACAGGCACCTGTCATGAATCGTCCTGGTCGAACACGCGCAGCCCCGTCATGTGTCCCTCTTGTTCGCACATTGTTGTTGTCGTTTCCTCAAATCCCGATCCTCTCGATTTCATCCAGCGAGACGCGATCGGCACGCCGGTCATAGAGCTTGGTCGTCTTGGGATCCGCGTGGCCAGCCAAGTACTGGGCCACCTCGACACGCGCCTCTGGATTTTCGAGGTACGCCGTGATGCCGGTCGCTCTGAAGCTGTGATTGCAGACATCCGTCGAAATTCCTGCAGCCCGGGCACGTCGCCGGAGCATTTCCCATGCGCGTTGCCTGGTGAGGCGCCGGGCGGATAGCGAGCCGTCGCGGTTGAGCGAACGGAAGAGGGGACCGTCACGGTCGAGGTCTATTCCGGCGGCCTCGATGTAGTCCCGGAGACAGGTCTCAAGGTTGTGATGGCAGGGAACTTCCAGCACCTTGCCGCCTTTCTCTAGCAGGCGCAGCCAGAGACGGCCGTCGGTCATGAAGACGTCCTTCACGTTCATGGCAAGCGCTGCGGAAACACGCGCGAAGCTGTACGTCATGGTTGCGATCAAGGCGCGGTCCCGGAGACCTCCGACGGTCTCAACCGGGATGGAGCGCAGGAAACGGCGGCACTCGGCGACGGAAAGGACCGGCGTCGTCCCGCGGCGAACGGTGTGCTTCGGACCGCGCACTGCGGCGGCCGGCGACGACGAAACCACCTGGCAGACCGTCAGCCAGTCGAAGAGCCGCCGGATCCCCGCCAGTTCCTGCTTGACCGTCGGGCGTGACACCTCGCGCATGCGTTCCTCCAGCCACACCGCGATATGGACCGGCTCGATATCGACGACGTCGTGGATTCCGTATTCCGAAAGCCAGTCGAACAGCCGGTGTGCACGCGCGTGCGTAGGCCTGGCGGGTGTTCGGGTTGCGGATCTGCGCGGCGAAGAAATCCAGCCATGCCCGGCGGCCTGTCTCGCCGGCGCTTGCGACAGCGGCAGGAACGATGCCCACCGCGACGGTGGCGGACCCGGCCACGCCCAGGGTGCCGGTCTTTCGTACGATGGTCTTCCTTCGGATTCTGGCCGCTGAAAGGTCAAATGTCGTCGCAACGGCAACGGTCATCGCTCCAGCCGCAGATCACGCAAGCGCCCCAGGCGTCGGTTCTTTTCAGTGGCTTTTGCGCTGGCCGGGCTCCATTGCATCGAGTGCAAACCCACGGTGCGTGCGGCCGAGTCCGGGACGGTATGAAGGTTGTCCCACGGGTCGGACTCGACGCGAGGAACGGCGAGCATTTGCCTGACGCGCGTCTCCGCGCCGCATCGGTCGCATTTCATGGTCTTTGACCCTCCCGGATTGAGGAGTACACAAACGCCGTTATGAACGGGACAATCCGGGAGAAGGCAAGATGTGAAAAAGGCGAATTCGGAGACGAGGTTTTGGCCATCCGAAGCCAAAGAGCTCCCAAGAGGTCAAAACCTCGCACACGAATACAGCTATATCTAGGAAGGCCTGATGTGGCGCTCATAGACTGCGCGCCGTAGATCAATTGTCAGTAGGCGTAGAAAATGTTGCGCTTAACATTTTGGAAATTGAACTGCAGCAGGTCACACCGCGCCCACTGAACCGCAGAAACCATGACAACCCGTCCGACGCTGTTCGAGTTTACAAAACTGGCGACGCCGAACAACCATCCTCAACCACTGCAACGATCTGATCCGATGCCTTAATCCCTTGATGCGCCTCCCCTACTCTCCACCGCTCGTCTGCGCTTGAGAAAGCCGGAACTCAAAGATGCGGATCCGATTTTCGTTGCCTATGCGACCGATCCGGATGTAGTGCGATTCTTGACTTGGCAGGCTCACCAGCGCGTGCAAGATACGGAGGGGTTCATCCAGCACTGCCTCAAGGCGTGGTCCGAAGGAACCAACTTCACATACGTCATTGAGCTCCAGGATAGTCCTGACAACCCGATTGGTGTGATTAATGCGCGACCGCAAGGCCCTCAGGTCGCGTTCGGCTATGTTCTCGCCCGACCCAGTTGGGGACACGGCTACATGACCGAAGCTCTATCTTCACTGGTAGACTGGTCGCCAGGGCTTGTACCCAAATAACTGATCTTGTTGGCGTCATCTGTCATCTTTGCCGAAAACAATCCACAAGGAGTTTGAGGCATGAGTGGTGACCGGCACGACATGAGCGACACGGAGTGGGCAATTCTCCACTCGGTCCTTCCTCACAAGCTCCAGGGCCCGGAACGGGTGCATGATCGAAGGGTGATGAACGGAATCTTCTTTGTCCTGCGCACCGGCACACCGTGGCGTGACCTCCGGGAGCGTTACGGCCCGTATACGACCTGCTACAACCGCTACAACCGGTGGAGCAAGAACGGCATCTGGCGTCGATTATGGCGCAACTTCAAAGGCTTGCGGGCGATGACGGCGGGAGCGACGACGGCTCGGCCGGTGCGGTTCGCCTGCGAATAGTGGATTCCTCGCCGGTACGTGTTCACAGGCACGGTGCCGGAGCGCGTCGCGATGGCGGGCCTCCTTAGATCGGGTCGAGCCGTGGCGGACGGACGACGAAGGTCCATCTCGGCATCGATGACAACGCGATGGTGAAGACCGTGTTTCTGACCCCGGGTCACGCGGTCGACTGCACGCAGGCTGAGGCGCTTCTTGCCGACCTCGGGAAGGACGAGACGGTGATCGCCGACAAGGCCTACGACACCGATACCAGTCTTGACCTGATCGAGACGGCGGGAGCAGCCGCAGTCATTCCGTCGAAGTCCTGCCGGAAGTCACCACGCCCGCTTGATCGCGAAACCTACAAGACGCGCAATCTTGTCGAGCGTTACTTCGGACGAATCAAGGAGTTCCGCCGAACGAAAATGGACGAAAATTCCTTGAGGCGGAATCCCGCGTATCGAAAGCGCAACCGCGCGACGACCAGGGCGCGGCACAACACATCACCATTTCTCGAAATCCAACGGAACCTTGGACCACACAACCGATTCAATAGTTCTCGGACGGACCCTTTATACCTGGCGACAGAACCCGTATGTTTCAACGGGCAATTCCGGAGCCTGCCTCACCGTATCCTGCCGCCAATCTGACGAACTGCCGTTTCAAGCCCGGCATCCGATTCAACGCCCCTATCGCGACCTGGCGAAAAAAAGGCAAGACGGGGAGGCTATTGGAATAAAGCCGGTTCAGCCCGTCCGTCACTGCACCAAAGAAACATGCGTCGAATCGCCGCATTTCCTGGTATCTCACCAGCGTGGTCTCGGCCCCGACGTCCTCCCCGCGCTCGACCGCGCTTCCCACAACGCTCGCCAGTGCCGCGACATCACGAAGACCGACGTTCAGGCCCTGCCCTGCGAGCGGATGTATGACATGCGCAGCGTCACCGATCAGCGCGACACGTTCGACGAAAAACCTTTCCGCAATCGACAGGGCCAGCGGAAAGATCGCCCTGTCGCCCTCAAGCGCGTAATCTCCGAGCAACCTGCCCAGCATTGGCCGCAGGCATTCCAGGTATCCTTCGTCATCCCGCGAATGAACCCATTCGGCGGTCTCCGTGCTTTCCGTCCAGTAGATCGTACTGCGGTTGCCGATCAATGGAAGGACTGCAAAGGGACCGGTCGGCGTAAAGAACTGGTGGGCAACGCCTTGATGAGAAAGCTCATGGCTGATCGAGCACGTCAGGTTGGATTGGGAGTATTTCCACCCCAAACGCTGAATCCCTGCCCGCCTGGCAATCTGGCTGTTCGTTCCGTCACAGCCGACGAGCAAGCGGCATTCAAGAGATTTGCCCGTTGACAGCTGGACAGTCGCAAGACCCGGAGCAACATCATGGCCGGCAACACGCGCGCCTGTCACGAGGTCGATCCCGCTACCGTCCTTCAGTCGGCCCAGGACCGCCTGGCGAACATACCTGTCCTCGACCACGTAGCCGAGTTGACCTTCTTCGCATTCGGACCGATCGAAACGCAGGGCGAACGGTGACGCGCCCTGACCGGGGTGACCCTCGCTGATCACCATGTCCGTAATGGGTTGAACGCTACTCTCGATATCCGACCAGATTCCCAGTGATTGCAACAGGGATTTCGAGGACAACGCCAGCGTATAGGATCGGCCATCGAAACCCGTGTGACTCAACTCTTCGAGCAATCGGCCTTCGATCAATGCAACGCGTTGACCTGTTCGGGCCAGTGCCAGTCCCAGGGCGGATCCGCAAATTCCGCCGCCGGCAATGATGACGTCATACCTGCTTTCCATGAACCAACTATGTCACCCGGCCCAGGGAAGTCCATAATGTCGAGGATGGAATTCAGCGGATTCGAAGCAAATCGCGTTCCCAGGACAGATATGCCTCAAGCCCGGACGCCGGCAGCCGGGAGATTCCGGCATCGTCGTTTCGGGGCGTCTGGCATATCGTCTTGCATGTGTGTACTGACACGAAACCGCCCATCCCGAAGTCACGGCATTCGGACCTGACATGAGAATTCTGGACAATGCCGATTGGGGATTTCCCGTTCCCATCCATTACGGCCCTGGTCGAATCCGGGACTTGCCGGCACTGTGCGCACGACATGGCATCCGGAATCCCCTGATCGTCACGGACTGCGGATCCTCCGGCCTTCCATTTGTCGACACCATCAAGCGGGCGCTTGCGAAATCGGGGATCGGGCACGTCGTCTATTCGGATTTCAGCCCGGACCCGGTTGACGAGGAGGTCGTCCGGGCCAAGCCTGCCGTCGAGAAAGGTGGTCACGACGCGGTCATTGCCGTTGGAGGCGGATCGGGAATGGATGCCGGCAAGGCGACAAGCCTCCTGGCCGGCAGGGACATGTCCGTCTGGGACTTCGAATTCGGAAATCGCCCGAAAGCGTGCAAGGGGTTCCCGCCACTCATCTGCATCCCGACAACTGCCGGAACCGGAGCCGAAACCGAAAGCACGGCAATGATCACCGATACGCGACGCGGGATAAAGGGCTGTGTCTGGCATCCCGATCAAAAACCTGTCGCAGCCGTGCTTGACCCTGAACTTACACTGGAACTGCCGCAAAACCTGACGGCCTGGACCGGATGCGATGCCCTGACCCATGCAATCGAGGCGTATGTCGTGCCGTCATTTGATCCATTGTGCGACGGCGCCGCACTCGAAGCCCTTCGACTCATTGGCGCAGCACTCCCGCGTGCCGTTACCGACCCCGGGAACCTCGAAGCCCGTGCCGCCATGCTCGTCGGCTCGTGCCTGGCCGGTGTTTCCTTTCTGAAGGGCCTCGGCCTCGTCCATTCGATCTCCCACATGATCGGCGCCGTTCACGGAACGCATCACGGTCTCACCAACGCAATCCTTCTTCCGCCGGTTCTCCGGTTCAACAGGAACGCCATCGAAGACAAGTGCCCTGCCATGATCGCGGCGCTGGGAATGGCTGGCAACAGCGCTGCCGACCTCGAGACCGGGGTCTGCGCGGTTCTCGACAGGCTCGACATTCCGGCCGGACTTGGCGCAATCGGCGTGCCGGGTGACCGGAGCCGCGAGATCGCCCGCAAGGCGAGCAACGACCCTGCGACCGGGACCAACCCCCGCGAATCAACCGTCGACGAAATCGAAGCGATCTTTCTCGACGCCCTGGGGACCGCCCGTTAAGTCCGGACACATCGAGCCCACTTCCGATTGATCACGGACAGGTCCGGGCAGATTTTCCGTCATGTCAGGAATCCTGCTGCTGATCGATCTGGGCTTCGTCTTCCTCGCCATTCGGCGCGACCGCGAACCGTGCGACCACGCTGTCTTCGCGGATCGCGGCGATCGCTGAAGCCGTTCGCCGGGACAGTTCGATTCCGTCGGCGGACATGAGCGACTCGGCAGCATCAGTCGTCTTTACGACGGTGCCGTCGGCATCGATATGAGTCTTGTCACCATCCTTTTCGTGTGAAATCGAGCCGTCGGAGTTGATCCAGATCCAGATGCCGTTCACCAGCACGACGACGTTCTGTTCCTCGACCACGATTCCCTCCCAGCCGGCGCCAGCCTTGCGGCGAAGCAGGATTCTGTCAGGCCGCAACCGGATAGAGACATCGTTCGACCGTTGCCGGTCGGCACCCTCGACAACGACCACGGCCTCGCGGTTGGACGGATCAGGGTGAATAGCGACCTGGGCATCCTTGGGCTGAAAAATCCACGGTTTGCTTCTCCGATTCCCGTCCCGGTCACGATGATACCCGATGCAGAGCTTCACCGACCGCCAAACGCGGGAAAGGGGATCAGTTGGTCTTGCCATTTTCATCTCCCGGGAAACGCCTGCTCAAGCAAGTCGTCGCAAAGGTGCCTTCCCCAACCGCACAAGGCAAGGCATGACATCGCAAGAAATCAGTCAGGGTTGTGTGGTGCGGTGCCGGTCCTGCATCAGGTCGCGCGGACCTTGGCACGACGTCGGCGAGGATCAAACCGACGCTTTGGCCGGACCGGACCGGCTGGACCCCAAAATCCCGATCCCAGGCAGAAACGGCGGTGGTCGAACTCTCAGGATGCCGCCTGGCGAACCGCGGCCATGATCCTGTCTTGGGCATCTCGTTCAAGATATGCATGCAACGGCAGACTGACGACTGACTGACACAGCATCTCCGAAACCGGCAAGCCATTCCCCGCTACCGGAAAGTCGAGATAGGCTGTCTGCCGGTGAAGCGGGCGAGGATAGTAGATCGCGGTCGGGACCCCCTGGTCCCGAAGGCGATGGCAGAAGGCGTCGCGGTCCACGCTGTCAAGCCGCAATGTATACTGCGCCCAGGTCGATGTCGCGCCGGCGCGCGTATGCGGGGCATTGACGGAGGCAATCGACTCGAAGGCTTCGGAATACCTCTCGGCAATCGCATTGCGCATTTCGATCTCTTCGTCGAAGACCTTGAGTTTTTCCAGGAGTATTGCAGCCTGTATCGTATCGAGTCGGCCGTTGATGCCGATACGGACGTTGTCATACTTGTCCTTGCCCGTTCCATGGGCCAGGACAGAACGGATCGTTCCAGCCAGTTCGTCATCGTTCGTGAACAGGGCACCGCCGTCTCCGTAGCACCCGAGGGGCTTTGACGGGTAAAAGCTGGTCGTCGTCACATTCCCTAACGTGCCGGTTTTTCGGCCCTGGTACGTCGACCCGTAGCCTTGGGCGGAATCGCATATCAGCCAAAGATCCAGATCGGCTGCGAGCCGCTCGATCGACGCGTAGTCGGCGGGCTGTCCGAAGAGGTCGACCGCGATGATACCGACGGGCCGGAGCGAGAGGTTTCGCACGGCTGCAACCCCGGCCATGATCGAATCTTCGTCGAGGCAAAACGAACGTTGTTCAACATCGATGAACACCGGCACGGCGCCGAGCAAGGCAACCGCCTCCGCCGTCGCAACGAAGGTGAAGCTCGGAATCAGGACTGCATCACCCGGTTCGACCTTTAGCGCCATGAGCGCGAGCAGGAGCGCATCCGTACCGCTCGAGCAGCCCACGACGTTTCGGGAACCGCAATGTTCCGAGAGCCGCTCCTCGAGTTTGCTCACCTCGGGTCCCATGACGAATTGCCCGTGATCCAGCACGCGCGAAATTGCCTCATCAATCCTGTTTCCCAGGCGTTTTCTTTGTGCGCCGAGATCAAGAAACGGCATCAACGGCACCGTGGGCGGGCGTTGGACCGGGTTCAACTGACCCGTGCCCCCGTCATTCTGGATGACGCCGAACTGCGTCGGGGAAGACTCATGCGCATGCAAATCAAGTGCTGATGACATTCGAATGCCGGCCAATTGTATGTGGTCGCTCCACGAGACCGAAGCAACCGAAACAGCGCGTCCTGCTTACGGATCACACCCCGGTTGTCAAAGTCGTCGTCATCACCGAATGTTACAACAAGCCATAGCCGGGTCGCGGCAAAGATCCCCGGAATGCCTGTGCCGGGGATGGGCGTTCTCCTGCCGAAGTGCAAATTCACCAGGAGCTGACATTACTCATGTACCGGTCCGTTCACCTCCATGGACCGGATCATGGACGTCAGCACGCGAACGACTGCAGCTCCTTCGGCCCCGTCAGTAACAGGGTTGCTTCCGTTCCGGATGCACCCGACGAAGTGATCGCATTCGGCGCGCAAGGGTTCGACCATTTTGACGACGACGCTGTCGCCGTGTCCGGGCAGGTTTCCAACGTCGCTTTCGTGTCGGTAGACCACCAGTTTCCTCTCCCATGGCTCGCAGTCATCGAACACGATAACGCCCGAGTCTCCGGAAACGATAAGCTTCTGCTCCTTGACGTGATTGAACCAGGAAATGAACAGATGCCCTTTGAGCCCCGAAGGGAAATCCAGCATCGCAAGGGCGATATCCGCCCCACGTCGTCCCGCTGCATGATCGCCATGGGCAAGAATGCCAGCAGGCATTTCGCCGGCCAATGCAAGCATCATTGAAATGTCGTGGGGCGCGAACCCCCAGAGAGCGTTCTCGTTTCGCCTGGACCCGTGGTTCGCCGCCCTGGTCGTGCGCACATACCGCACGCGACCGATACCGCCGGAGCGAACAATCCGGTGGAGTTCAAGAAAGCACGGATGATAGCGAAGCACGTGGCCGACCATGAGAATGCGGTCTGCCTTCAGGGATGCCATCACGAGCGAATCCGCTTCCGTGTCGGTCACGGAAATCGGTTTTTCGACGAACACGTGCTTGCCGGATTCGATCGCCCGAATCCCCAAACGAAAATGTTCCTCCGCCGGGGTCGCAATGACAACGGCATCAATCTCATTTGATGCGAACATACGATCCGCAGTCAGCGGCGCAACACCGTACGTCCGGTGCATCGATTGTGCGGCTTCGGTCCTGATTTCGCTTACGCCCGCCAGAAGGCCCATCTCATGGAAGTTCCGGACCAGGTGGCGCCCCCAGTTGCCGCACCCGATGACTCCAACCCTCGGACCGTTGCTCTTGTCCATCAGTCACTACTCCGCAGACGATTCCCCAGGCAGAGCGTCAACCGCAATCACCCGACAGTTAATTCGGACAGACCCGGATATTGCTCCAGTGTCCGGGAATCTGCGAAACGGCCTGTCCGTACCGACCGGCTTTTACGGGGGCCGGTGCCGATTTCCAAGACATGCCGGTTTTTGCCGATAACGCAAATTCCGGACACGCACGCGGCTGGGTCCCCCTAACGAAGCCGTCAATCAACGACCGCGCAGGGCGGCACATGGCACAGGACAAGGGCATTCGGGTGCGCAGGAACGGGAAACATGCATCTGGCCGAATGGACTGGTCCGTCCGTGGAATTCACCAAGTGACAGGCCGAAAATTGACCTGGGCCGGAACAGAATGCTGTTAATTGCATTCGCCGGTCGCAGACTGTAAATCAGACCTGTTCTCGTGAATCCGCTCCAGGCTATCGGTCCGGCGGAATCCAGTACATCCAAGGAGTGAATAATGAAACAAAAGAAAATCGTTACTGCCCTGTCGGCAGCTTTTGCGTTGTCGTTCAGCACCGCAAGCGCCGTCGAATTGACAGTGGTGTCGTGGGGTGGCGCATACTCGAAATCGCAGATCAACGCCTATCACAACCCGTTCATGGAAATGAACCCCGACGTCACGATCATTCATGACGAAAGCGCCGCGGAAGCTGTCGCGAAGATTCGTGCGATGAATGAAGCCAACAACGTGACCTGGGACCTCGTTGATGCCGTTGCTGCCGATGCAATTCGTCTCTGCGACGAAGGGCTGGCAATGGAAATCGATTTCGATTCGATGCTGGAACCGGCACCGGACGGCACGCCGGCCACCGAGGACTTCGGTGATCTCATCGTGTCGGACTGCTTCGTTCCCCAGATCGTCTATTCCACCACCTTCGGCTATCGGACCGACAATGCGGATTGGGGCGGGAAAGAACCGACCTCTCTCTGCGCCATATTCGACCTGGAGGGTTTCCCTGGCAAACGGTCGCTCGAAAAGCGCCCGATCAACAACCTGGAATGGGCACTCTACTGTGACGGTGTCGCCCTGAACGAGGTCTATGACGTTCTGTCCTCACCAGAAGGCGTCGAACGCGCCCTGGCCAAACTCGACACCATCAAGGACGAAGTCATCTGGTGGTCCGCGGGTGCAGACACGCCACAACTTCTTGCAGACGGGGAAGTCGCGATCGGCTCGACCTACAATGGTCGTCTCTTTTCCCTGATCGAAGAGAAAAAGGCACCGGTCAAGATTCTCTGGGATGCCCAGGCGTTCGATCTCGATGGCTGGATTATTCCGGTTGGACTTCCGGAGGATCGCCTCGAAAAGACCCTGGCGCTCTTGAGATTTGCCACCGACACCCAGCGGCTTGCCGACCAGGCAAAATACATCTCCTACGGTCCTGCACGAAAGTCGTCTGCTCCCCTCGTGGGCAAGCACGCCGAACTCGGAATCGACATGGCGCCCCACATGCCGACCGATCCGGCGAATTCAGCGAACACGCTGATTTATGACTATCGATGGTGGTCGGACTATCGAGATGACATTGACGCCAAGTTCCAGGCATGGCTCGCAAAGTGATCTGGAACACTCCTGTCGAGAGGGCAGCTTTGGCTGCCCTTTCCGCCATTCCCGGATCCTTGATTCGCCTGAACGGAAGAGAGCGGGATGGCGCACGTCGCGTCTTCTGACAGCGACTTCATCGAAGGCGGTGTCGAACTCAGACGTCGTCTCCGACGATCCCTAAGATGGCAGAAAGCTCGGGCCCTGCTCCTTGTCGCGCCCTTGCTCCTTTTCGTCCTCGTGACATTTGTCGCGCCAATCCTCGACATGCTGTTTCGGTCCGTGGAGAACGGGATCGTCTCGGATTCCTTGCCGAACACGGTTGCCGCACTCCGCCAATGGGACGGTGATAGGGAAAACCTGCCCGGACCGGAAGTCTACAAGGCACTTTATTTCGACCTCTCGCTCGCGGTCGAACAGAAGATACACACCCGGGTCGGTTCCCGGCTGAACTATGAATCTCCAGGTATCGCGTCCCAGTTCCGTCGAGCCGGGCGGTCAATCTCCTCCTTTGAAACCGGTTCCTATCGGGAACATTTCATCGATGCGGACCCGGCGTGGGAATCGACGGAAGTGCTTACGGGCCTGTTTTCCGATGACGCAGTCATGGACCAGTTTCCGGACTCGGTCCATGCCTTCAGTGTCTGGGCCGTTCGGAACGCCAAGAAAATGCGTGTTCCGGCGGATTACGTTTACGTCACGCTGGCGAATGAATTCCAGTCGAGAGGTTCGGTTGCTGACCTCCAAGGAACCGCCAGTGATTACAAGGCATTGTTCGACAAGGCCATACCCGGTCTCGCGGACATCGAAGAGCCTGACTGGAAAGACTCTTTCATCGGGTCCGACGAACGCTGGGCTGACCCGGATCTCTGGAAAACGCTGCAGGTGTTTTCGCCCCGGTTCACGGATGGCTTCTTCCTGAATTCCGTCGACCTGAAAAAAGGGCTGGACGGGATCGAACTGCGCCCGGAGAACGAACGCATCTACATCATCATATTCTGGCGAACACTGGTCATGTCGCTGACGATTACGATCGCGTGCATCGTTCTCGGATATCCCGTCGCCTACCTTCTCGCCAACCTGCCGACCTCCAGGGCCAATCTCCTGATGATCCTGGTTCTGCTGCCATTCTGGACTTCGCTTCTGGTTAGAACATCCGCCTGGAAGGTCCTGCTTCAGCAACAGGGGGTCATCAACGACATTCTTGTCGCAATCGGGATTATCGGGGACGGGAGTCGTTTCGTCATGATCAACAACCAGTTCGGAACAATCGTGGCAATGACACACATCCTGCTTCCTTTCATGATCCTGCCGATGTTCGCGGTCATGAAGACGATTCCTCCCTCATATGTGCGCGCGGCACGATCGCTCGGCGCTACGACATGGACAGCATTCAGACGCATCTACTTCCCGTTAAGCATGCCTGGCATCGGCGCTGGCTCGATCCTCGTCTTCATCCTCGCGATCGGATACTACATCACGCCGGAACTCGTCGGCGGAACCAAGGGCACATTCATTTCGAACCGCATTGCCTATCACATTTCGACATCGCTCAACTGGGGACTCGGTGCTGCGCTCGGGACGATTCTCCTGACGGCCGTCCTGGTTCTCTATTGGACCTATGACCGGATCGTCGGCATCGACAACGTCAAGCTGGGTTAGTCATGGCGCGCCTGCCACCATACGCGTCGCCCCTTGAAAGGACCTGGAACATTGCCTTCCGGGTAATCTGCGTTCTGGTGTTCGTGTTCCTGATCTTCCCGATTCTTGTCATCCTGCCTCTCAGCTTCAATGCCGGGGACTATTTCACCTTCTCCCCCGAGATGCTGTCCCTAGATCCTGAAGGTTTCTCTCTGCGTCACTATGACGACTTCTTCACCAATCCCGACTGGCAGGTCGCATTGTACAATTCCTTCCGGATCGCCCCGGTCGCGACGCTGCTCGCGGTGTCCTTTGGAACATTGGCCGCGATCGGCCTGAGCCAGAGCCACGTCCCGTTCAAGCGGGCGATCATGGCCGTACTGATATCACCGATGATCGTGCCGCTGATCATTTCGGCCGCAGGGATGTATTTTTTCTATTCGCGCGTCGGCTTGCAGGGAACCTATGTAGGCGTCGTCCTGGCCCACGCCGCTCTCGGGATTCCTTTCGTCATCATCACCGTGACGGCAACTCTCGTCGGCTTCGACAGAAGCCTGGTTTTCGCCGCGGCCAGTCTCGGGGCGGGACCGGTCCGGACATTCTTCAAGGTCCAGATGCCGCTCATTCTTCCCGGCGTGATATCCGGTGCGCTGTTTGCCTTCATCACGTCGTTTGACGAGGTGGTTGTTGTCCTGTTTGTCGGCTCGGCCGGATTGAAGACACTGCCGTGGGAGATGTTCAACGGGCTTCGTGAACAGATCAGCCCGACCATCCTGGCCGTTGCGACGGTCCTCGTCTCGATCTCGATTCTGCTGCTGACGACGATCGAGCTCTTGCGTCGACGTTCTGAAAGATTGCGCGGCATTTCGCCGGGCTGACCCCGATACCACACGAGGGCTTTCGCGAATCCCGGGCCGGGAACGCGTTGACGTGACGAAGACCACCCGGTCCTGATTGCATCGTGTTTTCGGAATAGGACGAGCAAATCGGGTCATATCTCCCGGACACTTTGCTTTCGGCCGATCCGTCACGACCCACACGAAAGGCGACAACACCTGCATCGCCGTTGGGACAGTTACCATCGCCCATATGTGCGACGGATTACGCCTTCAAAGTCAGGCCGGTCGCGCGCGGGGTGGTGATGGCTGGCGGACCACCCGGGGCTCAGCAACGTCATTTTGGAACGGGACGCCGACTGGCCCGGACAGAAAGCGGACGAAAGGGCGGCCCGCGCATTGGCGGCTGAAATTACGCGGGTAATCAGAACATTCTGATCATACGGCCCATCTGCTCTTTCGACGGAACGAAAGACTGGACCGAGCAACCCCAGACAACCCGCAGCCGACATTCGGGATAAACCCGGCCCGGAAACCGTCAAACAAAGGGGGAATGCTCTCCACCCGGGAAGGAGGTGTACGCATCCAGGCCAAAAGGGTCGTAAGCCGCACTCCGTCAGTGACACCAAACCCGTCGGAGGCGACAAACTCAACGCACGCGTGGATTGGACACGAACCGAGACATCGAAGAACATCGAAGAATACCTGGAAAAAACCACCGATTCGCCTCGAAACAACTCGGAAAATCCAGATCAGGGCAGTCAAAATACACAGGTTGACGTTCGCGATGAACATGGCGTGCGACTACGCGGAAAGGCACTGGCAGAAAGCCCGGTCGGCCTGCGGGACACGCGACTGAATTTTCCGGAACCTGCAGGTCCTGACAGCCAGTTTCGTGTTCGACGACTGGAAGCACCTGATATAGATGCTCGCCGGAGAAGTCGAATTCCCCCCGAACCAGCTCCTGCGCCGGTTCAGACGCAACCGTCGTGGCGTCCCGCAATTCCTCGAACACAGAAAATCCAGAGGTCAGGAAATCAGACCTGCCGTTTAGAGAATCACTGGGTTTGGTCATGCCCGGCTTTTTTGAATTCGATTATTTCGAATAACGGATGTATCGCATGCAGACTGAAAGATGAAACAGGAGGAAATCATGCCCGCACCCTCCAGAAAAGTGTTTTCTGAACGTCTGCCAGACGAGGTGGAGATCAGGAATGCAAAGCAACTCAGGGAAATCGTGGCTTCCCAGGTCAAGGACCGTAATGAACCGACGAAACTGTCGCTCGCAGTGAATGACAACGATGTAAGGACCGTAACGCTTCTCCCGGCATTGACGGAATCGCTGCTGGAAATATTGCGGCTGGTTTCAAACGGGCACGGGTTCTACGTGATCCCGGTCGAGGCGCGACTGACGACGCAACAGGCCGCCGACCTGCTGAATGTCTCGCGCCCGTTCCTCGTGAAGCTCCTGGAGGAAAACGAGATTCCTTTTGCCAAGACAGGGCGTCACAGGCGCGTCCGTGCAAGTGACGTTTTCGATTTCAAAGAAAGACGCGACAAAAAGAGATCCGAGGCCTTGAGCGCTCTCGCACGGACGGATGCCGATGAGATACTTGCATGAACCTGTATCCCAACCGATTCACGGTCGTTCTCGATGCCAACGTCCTCGGTGGGTCGCTCAAGCGCAACATGCTGCTCAGCCTTGCCGAGGCCGGGTTATTCCGGCCTCGATGGAGTAACCGGATTCTCGACGAGACAGAGAGGGCGATTTCGAGGATTACAAAGGGAAACACCAACACGCGTCGGCAACGCGAAGAAATCGAGAGGGCGTTTCCTGATGGTCTTGTCACCGGATTTGAGACCTTCGAGGAAAAACTCGGCCTGAGGATCCCGATGACAACCTCGTGCTTGCCGCGGCGATCGAGGCGGCCGCTGCGGTTATCGTCACTGACAACCTTAAACACTTCCCGTCGGCGTTGCTCAAACCGCACTCGTTCGAAGCCCGTTCCACTGATGACATTATTGCGGACGTTATCGACCGTCATTCCATTGAAACCATCTCAGCGATCAAAGAGATGCGCGAACGCCTCAACAGGCCGGACCTCGATGTGGGCGCTTTCATTCACAAGGCCGAGGTGCAGGAGCTGACGCAGTCTGCCGCCGCCATGAACAAGTGTCGTACTTCCCCGTGAGGGTTGGATTCCGAGCTGGCCGGAAATCCGGCGCCGACCGGCGAGAAAGCCGGTCCGAAAACGCCAAAACCCGCTCTCCCGCTTCCGGATTCCGGAAAACCGGTTGAACTTGGCGACTCCGGGAAAACTGTCCTGCACAGCCCCGCCTCGTGAGCGAAATGCTGCGCGACCTGGTTTGGGCCATCAAGCCCGTTCCCCCCTTTGCAAGCGCAAGAAAAAGCCTCCCAGGCGAAATCCCCGATTTCGGGTGAAATCAGGACTCCGGAGGAGGGCGATCTCAACCCCCGCCTGACGCAGCCCGGCGATTCCATGTAACGGACACGCCCTGGCTCCGGGGCGTCACTCGAAGCGCGCCAGTTCCTTCCATGCGCCGTCCTTGACCACCGAGAGGATGATCGTTTCGGCACCCTGATGATCGTCCGCCGAGTATGAGACCTGGGTGTCCAGGTACGGATCGTAGTAGTCGAGGCTTTCCATCGCATTCAGGAAGCTGTCGACGGTAAGATCGCGACCCGCCTTCTCCAGCGCCATTGTAAAGGTATTCGCGCCGGCGTAACCCAGCAGCGCGCCGGTGCCGGGGAATTCCCCGTACGCCTTCTCGTAGGCCGCGATGAAAGCCGCCGGCTCCGTGCGGTCGGCCCGCGCCGCGAGATCCGACCAGGCCGCGGCTACGTACATCCCCTCGGTGATGCCTCCCGGCACCTCGGCGACCACGGTGTGAAACGCGCCCGACGATCCGACGAACTTGATGTGGGTCAGGCCGAGCTTCTTGGCCGTGCCCATGACGGTGATGGTCTGGCGAATCGTCAGGGCAAGGCCGATCATCCCGCACCCCGCCGCATTCAGCTTTTGCAGGGATCCGATGAAATCCGCCTCGTCCGGCTTGTGCGCGGTATCTGCGACGTAGGTCAAGGCGGCGTTCGCGCCGCCCTCGTCGACGAGGGCGGCCTTTATCTCCTTGCCGAAATCGGTCGGGATGTACATGGCGCAGAGTTTCGACACGCCGTGGTTCCCGGCCATGTAGCGCGCCGCATGCCTGAGTTCATCGTAATAGAATGCGGCGCCGGCGAAACGAAGCCTGACGGGTTCGCTCAGCATCTGCCGGGCCAGCGTCATGGGAAAGACGTTCGGGATGTCCTTCGGGGTCGTCAGCTTGAACCCGGCGATGTTCATCGGCGTGCCCAGTGACAGCAGCATCGCGAACACCTTGTCCCGGTTGACGAGCTTGTTGTAGCCCTGCAGCGCCTTCGGCATCTGGTAGCTGCTGTCTTCCACGACGAAGCGGATCTTGCGGCCGTGAATGCCGCCGGCAGCGTTCACCTCGTTGAAATGCATCTGCGCCGCCTTGATGGACGGCGCCCCGAAGGCAGCGAAGGGTCCGGACAGGTCACTGACCGAACCGATGACGACTTCCCCGTCGCCGACGCCCTGACCCGCCAGGGCGGGAGTCGCCGCGAACGCCGCAAGGGCAATTATTCTCCAAACTCTCATTTCGGATCTCCTCTTCCGTTCAGTACATTTCCTCGATCAATGCGCTGTGCTTCTGTTCCACCAGGCCGCGCCGGAGTTTCATGGTCGGCGTCATTTCATCGTCCTCCGCCGTCAGGAGTATGTCGATGAGGCGGAAATCCTTGATCTGCTCCACCGGTGCCAAATTCGCGTTCACCGCTTCAACCTCGGCGCGGATCAGTTCCCGCACAGGTCGCGCCGCGCAAAGCGAGGCGAAGTCGGAAAAGGGTACACCATTCTCCTGCGCGAATCTCTCCACGTTCTCCGGATCGATCACGATCAGCGCCGTCAGATAGCGCCGCCGGTCGCCCACCACCATCGCGTCCAAGACATGGGGCGAAAATTTCAACCGGTTCTCGATCGCCGCCGGGCTGACATTCTTGCCGCCGGCAGTGATGATGATGTCCTTGACGCGTCCGGTGATCCAGAAGAACCCGTCATCGTCGAGGCGCCCGACATCGCCGGTATGGAGCCAGCCGTCGCGCACGGTCTCGGCAGTCAGCGCCGGTGCCTTCCAGTATCCCTTGAAGACAAGCGGGCCGCGCGCCAGGATTTCCCCGTCCGCACCGATCTTCATTTCCACCGCCGGCACCGCCGGGCCGATCGAGCCCAGCCTGTTGCGGCCCGGCAGGTTGACCGACAGCACGCCCGTGCTCTCGGTCTGGCCGTAGCCTTCGAGCATGACGAGCCCGATCGCCCAGTACCATTTCACCAGTTCGGGCGATATCGGTGCGGCGCCGGTGGCGATGTAACGGGCGCCGTCGAGGCCGGTCATGCGCCGGAGATTGGCCAGAACCAGACGGTCCCAGAGCCGGAAACGCGCTTCCAGCAGGGCAGGCACCGGCCGCCCTTCCAGCCTGTATTCGGCGCGTTCCATGCCGCAGGCGAGCGCCCGGCGCCAGGCCCAGCGGCCGGCCGGAGTCGCCTCCCCCGCCATCACCGTGACCCGGGAATGGATCTTTTCCCAGATCCGGGGGACAGCAGTGAACGACGCCGGCGACACTTCGCGCAGATTGTCGAACACGGTCTCGACGCTCTCGGCGAAGTTCACCACCGTTTTCGCCACGATCGGGACAAACACCGACATCAGCCTCTCGAGGACGTGACAGAGCGGCAGGAAGCAGAGCTGCTCGTCCCCTTCGCACGTTGGCAGCGCGCCGAGGGCGGTGCTTGCCGAACAGACGATGTTCTCGTGCGAGATCATCGCGCCTTTCGGCCGGCCGGTGGTGCCCGAGGTATAAATCAGGACCGCGGTGTCGCCGGGACGCGAGGCTCGCGCCTCTCGCTCGAAACGGCCGGGGTCGCGACGATGCACCTCGTGGCCGATCTCGTAGAGCTCGTCAAGGAACAGGATCTGCTCGTCGGCAAAATCGTGCAGCCCCTCGCGGTCGAGCAGGATGCATTTCCGCACCCCGGGAACCCGGTCGCGGATTTGCAGGAATTTTTCCAGCTGTTCCGCGTTTTCGGCGATCAGGAAACGGCTTTCCGCGTTTCCGAGCAGAAACGCCAGCTGTTCCGCGCTGTCGGTCGGGTAAACGCCCGAAACGATTCCGCCCATGCACTGGACGCCGAGATCGGCGTAAATCCATTCCTTGTTGTCTTCCGAAAGGATCGAGACCACCGCGCCCCGCTCGAGCCCGAGCGCTGAGAGGCCAAGGCCGATCGCCCGCGCGGCCTCCAGAAAATCCGACCAGGAATGGCTCTGCCAGACGCCGAGCGTCTTCTCCCGGTAGGCGGTGCGCGGCCCGAGCGACCGGCAGCGTTCGAGAAACAGCTTGGCCAGCGTGTCGCAGCCATCGATGACATGGGGGGCGGTGTCGTCCGCGCTTCCCCCCGGCTTGCCGGTCCGCTGCGGCGGGTCGCGCTTGGCCAGGTCTATGATCGCCATGTCTTCCTGCGCTTCCAGCGGCGCCCGGCGAGCGGGCCCGCCTGCCGCATGCCGAGATAGAATTCCTGGATGTCCGGGCTCCGCCCCAGGCGTTCGGCAGACCCTTGCATGACCACCTGCCCGGTCTCCATCACATAACCGAAATCGGCGACCTCCAGCGCCATCGTGGCGTTTTGTTCGACCAGCAGCATGGTAACGCCGCGCTCCTGGTTCAGCCGGCGGATGATGGCAAATATGTCGCGCACCATGATGGGCGAAAGGCCCAGCGAAGGCTCGTCGAGCAGCATGATCCTGGGCCGCGCCATCAGCCCGCGGGCGATCGCCAGCATCTGCTGCTCGCCGCCCGACAGCGTTCCGGCGGGTTGGCGAAGCCGCCGTTTCAGGATCGGGAAATAGGCGAAGACCGAATCCATGTCGCCGGCCACGTCCGCGTCCCGGCGGGTATAGGCGCCCATCGCGAGGTTTTCCGCGACGCTCAGCAGCGGGAACATCTCCCGCCCCTCGGGCACGTGGACCAGCCCCTTGCGGACGATGCGGTCGGGCGCGCCGCGCTCGATGGACTCGCCAGCCAACCGGATCTCGCCCTTCTCCGGGTCAATGATGCCGGAGATGGTCCGCAGCAGCGTCGTCTTGCCGGCCCCGTTGGCGCCGAGCACCGCGACCGTGCTTCCCGCGCGAACATCGAGGCTCACGCCGCGGATCGCCATGATCGGGCCGTAGAAACTTTCCAGGTTGCGAACTTCGAGCAGGGCGTCGGTCATGGCGTCGCCATGTCCGCGCCGAGATAGGCCTCGACGACGCCCGGTTCCGCCTGCACCTCGGCCGGGGAGCCGAGCGCGATCGGGCGCCCGTCCGCCAGCACCATCACCCGGTCCGACACTGCCGAGACCAGGCTCATGTTGTGCTCGACCATCAGCACCGTCACGCCGAGCTGCCGCCGAATGTCTTCGATCCAGAACCGCATGTCCCCGGCCTCTTCCACCGAGAGCCCGGATGCCGGCTCGTCGAGGAGGATCAGCCTGGGCTGCATGGCGAGCGCGCGGCCGATCTCCACCACCTTTCGGACGCCGTAGGGAAGCCCCGCGATGATTTTCTCCCGGTAGGGCTGGAGGTCGAGGAAATCGACGATCCGCTCGACGGCACCGCGATGAGCGATCTCCTCGCGCCGGACAGAGGGGGCGAAGACGAACTGCAACGGGATGGCGGCGCGGCGGCACGTGTGGCGCCCGATCAGCAGGTTCTGGAGCACCGTCGAGCGTTCGAAGAGTTCGATGTTCTGAAACGTCCGCGCGATACCGAGCGCGGCGATGCCGGAAGGCGAACGCCCCAGAATGCTCGCCCCATCGAAGAGGACATCGCCGGAGGCGGGTTCGCAAAAGCGCGAGATCAGGTTGAACAGCGTCGATTTGCCGGCACCGTTGGGGCCGACGATGGCAAAGATCTCGCCTTGCTCCACTGCGCAGGAGACCCCCTCCAGCGCGGTGACGCCGCCGAAACGGACCGTGACGTCGCGGATGTCCAGAAAACTCATCTCAGCCGCTCGGTCTTCAGGTAGCTCTTCTGCCGCCGGAACATGTCGCGGCGGTAGAACGGAAAGAGCTCGAAATAGAGTCTCCACTTGGCGATCCGCCCGTGGATCCCGAGCGGCTCGAATAGGATGAAGCCTATCAGGATCAACCCGAAAATACCGGTCTCGAGGCCGGGTATGGCGACGCCTCCGGTGCCGAAGACCTCCGCGACTCCGTCGCGCGCGACATTGATCGCCTGCGGGATGATCCCGACCACGGCGGCTCCGTAATAGGCACCCTGTATCGAGCCAAGCCCGCCGATCACGATCATCAGCAGGAGCTGGATCGAGATCACCACGGTGAAGACCTCGTGGTTGAAGATGTAGAAGAAATGCCCCATCAGCGCGCCGGCCCATCCCGTGACCATGCAGGAAAGCCCGAAGGCGGCGGTCTTGGTCCCGGCGAGGCTCACACCCATGGCCTGGGCCGAGATCTCGGAATCGCGGACTGCGAGGAAGGCCCGCCCGAGCGGAGCGCGCAGAAGGTTGCGATAGCCCAGCGTCACGATGACCGCGACACCGAGGCAGAGCCAGTAGAACAGGCCGGGCGAAGTCAACCGGTCCACCTCCACCCCGGCGATGAAGATGGTCGGCGCCGTCATGCCCGCGATGCCGCCTGTCCAAGGCTCGGCGAGCACGATGATGTCCTCGGTCAGGATCGAGAGAGCCAGCGTGGCGATGGCGAGATAGATGCCGTGCAGCCGGAGCGCGGGTATGGCGACCAGCACGCCGACCAGACCGGTGAGCAATCCGGCGAGAGGAAAGGCGAGCAGGAAGGGCAGGTCGAACCTTCCCATCAATATGGCGTTGGCGTAGCAGCCCGCGGCGAGGAAGGCGGCATGGCCCAGGCTCGGCTGCCCGGCATGGCCGGCCAGCACCATCAGCCCCATCCCGGCAATGGCCCAGATCAGGACATTGGTCGCCTCGCCGATCAGGAAATCGTCGAGCAGAAATGGAAGCGCCGCGGCGATGGCGAGAAGCGCCGCGTAGCGCAAGGCCTCGCGCGCGTCCGCGAACAAGCGGATGTCCTGGTCGTAGCCGGTCTTGAACTGGACGCGCACCGGTCACACCTTCTTCGTGCCGACCTGCACCAAGATGCCGTGCGGGCGGACGATCAGCACCAGGATCATGACCGCGTAGGGCGTGATCTGCGCGTATCCGGCAGAGACGTAGCGGCTCGCGAAGGGCTCGATCAGCCCGACGATCAGTCCGCCCGCAAGCGCCCCGGGCAGCGATCCGAATCCGCCGATCACCGCCGCGGCGAACGCCTTGATGCCCAGGAACCCAGCGCTCGGATCGATCGAGCCCTTGGACGCGAACAGGAGCCCCGCCACCGCCGCCGTCGCGCCCGCAAGCGCCCAGGTCAGCCCGTGAATCCGCTTCACCGGGATGCCCATGTAGTAGGCCGCGAGCTGGTTCTGGCTCGATGCCTGCATGGCGATCCCGAGGCGGGTGCGGGCGAAGAACAGGAACAGCAGGCCGGTCAGGAGAACCGTGACCGCGATGGTCGCAATCTCGTCGAGCCCGAGGATCAGCCCGCCGAAGAGGAAATTGACCCCTGCGGCGGGGCTTTCCAGCGCCCGCGGGTCGTGGCCCCAGACAGCGCCGGCGACGAAACGCAGCACGAAGCCGATGGCGATCGTCAGGATCATTACCGCGATCTGCGGCTGGCCGATGACATGGCGCAGCACGACTCGTTCGAGCAGCCATCCGATGGCCGCCATGGCGAGAATCGCGACGGCGCAGGCGGCCCAGAACGGCGCGCCAACATGGGAGTCGTTGCCGAGCGCGAGCGCAATGAAGGCGCCCAGCATCATCATGTCTCCCTGAGCGAAATTGACCTGCTCGGTGGCCTTGTAGATCAGCACGAAGCCGAGCGCGATCAGGCCGTAGACGCAGCCATTGGCAAGCCCGCTGACGATGAGCTGGAGGATCTCCAAGCGTCCGCTCCGAATCGGTCCGCAAGATTAACCACCATTCGCCGCAGTAAATCAAATCTTTCGGATGGAAAGGACGCCTCCTTCAAAAGGCATCGAATCATGCCAAGGTGGAGTTGGCATCAACGTCACGGGCAAGGGGAGGAAGCGTCCAAGGAGCAAGTCAGCATCATCGGGAGCGACCCGGCGAAGCACAGCATTCAGTCCCAGGGCGCCTGAGTTGACGGATCGGTCGGGAGGAGCGGATTGCCACCGATATGCGTGCGAGGGAGTACACCTCAAAGTCAATGGCCGGCAAGCCGCCTGGTGGCCGGCAAGACCCCTGACTCAGAACGGGACGCCGACGGCTTCGGACAGGAAGCGGACGAAGGGGCTGCCCGTGCGGGCGATGCCGGCGAAATGATCGAGGAATTCGGGCTTGACGGCCTCGGACTCCCGGAACTCCAACATCGCGATGAAGTCCTTGCGCTTCAGGTCCTCGATCAGCGGGTGGCCGGCGTCGTAGCCGCGCGGCGGGCGCTTCAGGGATTCGCCGTGCATGGAGAATGTCTTGCCGAAAGTGCCGCCGGTAACGCGCCGCCATTCGGCGGGCCGAGCGACTATGGCGTCCCGGATGCGCCCAACCGCCTCGCCGCCCGGACGCCATATGCCGACGCCGGCGAAACATCGTCCCGGCTCCAGGTGCAGGTAGAAGCCCGGCGCGTGCGCATCCTTGCCGGCGAAATGACGGAAATGCGCACCGACGTTGGTCTTGTAGGGCGTCTTGTCCCGTGAAAAGCGGGTGTCGCGATAGATGCGGAACAGAGAACCACCGTTCGGCCTCGGGTCCGCGCGGAAATGCGGGCTGATCGCAGCCAAAGGCTCGGCAAAGGCCGCGATGAAATTCAGCATCGGGTCACGTACCTCGACCGCATAACGCTCCCGATTCGCTTCGAACCATGCCCGGTCATTATTCTCCTTGAGATCAAGCAGGAAACCGAACAGCGCGGGCGGAATCGCTGGTGCACCCATGGCATCTTCTCCTCCATTCGTCCGGGTCGAGTACCGTTTCGATAGCGGCCTTGTCCACCTCGATATGCACGCTCCGGCGGTCCTCGGCGGCGATCAGGTGGAGCTGAACTGGCCGTGAAAACCCAGGGGGATCGGGTAGGGGAGCCACGCCGTCACAACGGGGCCATCGGAGATCCTCCTGGCGTCAAAGACGGTGACGCCGCTGACACCCCGCCTGTGCGCGAGAAACGTTCCGACCAGCCAGCCGTCATCTTCGGAAGACCCTCGGGAAACGGCACGAAGACATGCTCCTCGGGTACGCGGTCGTCACCGAAGTCGAACGAGTCCTTGACACCGGTCCGGTGATCGCGCCGGTCGAGAGTGCCCGGTATCCATTCGAGTCCTTCGCCTGGTCCCAGGGTGTAGACGAAACGGTTCCGGAGCCCGACAAGACGTCCGGCAATCTGCGGGAACTCCGCAGGTTCACGACTCTCTTCGATATCAACCCGTCCGTCGGCGTACAGGACAAACTCCGTGTAACGGGGGGCGTCCGCATGGCGGAACTCACCACGCATGATGTGGCGAAATGCATCGTCGATAAGGCTCACGTCTTTCGAGTTGCAATGATCGAAATGGATGTTTCCCGAGGAATCCTCCCAGCCATTGCCATGGTGGAACCCGAATCCAGCGGGCAATTGAATCCATCGCCTGTCATCGAAGTCATCCTTTGACACCACCAATGCCCGTGATCCGAGTTCCGGTCTCCAGACATGGGAGTCGAGAAACGACTCTCCCCGTCCAAGGTCGAATTCGAACGGAGGGATCACGAGAACAAGGTGTCGGGAGGTGATCACGAAGTCATGCACCATGCCCAGGTGTTTTTCCGGAATCACCGCGGCCTTGATCAACCCGCCGGAACGGGAAATGTGGTAGAGAATGAGAACGGGCGACGGATGCATCGCGTACCCGAATGCCCACAGGGTACCATCGGCCTCGACTTTCGGGTGGGCGGTAAACGGCGTCCCCTTCAAATCGCTTCCCCAGGACTTGAAGTGCTTCCAGTCCAGCGATTCCCGTTCGAGGACGCTCGCGGAACCACCTTCCCAGAGCGCCATCAGCTCGCCATGGTGATCGAGCACGGAAATGTTGGCCGCGTTCATGTCGTCCGGGCCGCGCACGGACGACATGCCTTCGACGGGCGTTGCAAACCCGGGGAAAAGCCTGCTGCCGGCGGCATCCTCGCGGGCGATCTTGGGGGTCGCGATCATGCGACCGCGGTGCGACAGCCCGGCATCGGAAAACCGGAACTCCTGGATCATGCCGTCACCGTCGAACCAGTGCCGGTAGTGGTGTCCGTGCCTGCTGTGGGCAGCCGGTCCGTTGCGCCGAAAGACACCTCTCAGGCCTTCCGGCAAATCGCCCTCGATTTCGAGCGCGATACTATCGAGCCGATCCGATTTCGGCGTCGACCATCCCAGCAACCGGGTATCACGGGCCAGTTTCTCGCCAAAATCCTTGCCCCAGTCCGAATTCTCTTGCCCCGCCGAGCCGGTTGCCGGCACGGCCAGAATTTGCGCGATACCCGCGGCGGTCGATGCCGCGACGAACTGTCTGCGATTCATGTCGGGACCTCCTCAATATCTCATGGTCAGCGTGGTCGAGCCGGCTTTCTTGCCGACGGTTACCGCCGCCTGGTCGAACTTCGGCGGACCCATGAACCCGGCAGCATCGTTCGAAAACCCGTATCCCTCGGTCGGAATGCCGAGGACATTGACGTCCAACTCGCCATTGCCATTCTCGTCATGGAACGCGGTAACAGCGTATTTTCCGTCCGGAAGTCCATGATAGGTCACTGCCAGTGTCTTCGTGCTTGCCAGCCGCCATCCGCCGAGGATCATCCCCCCCTCTTCCGGAAACGGCACTCCCTTGTCCGGTGAGAACAGAGCGAGATAGACACGGCCCGACTCGTTGCGAAGACCTTGAAGCTCGATCGTGATGTCGCCAGCCGAGGCGGGCTCCACACCAGGACCCGAAACCATGAGGGCGATCGCCGCCGCGGTGATTCCTGCTGTTTTGCTCACGTTGAATCTCCTTTTTCCTGTCGTTAGCATGGCCGCCGGATGCGGGTATCAGGGCGGCGGATTTCCAAGTCCTTCGCTGATGCCTGAACAGGCGACAACCCGGATTTCGCAAACCGGCCGAATCTTTCGCGAATGGACCAGGGCCTGAATTTGACGATACGTGAACTGACACGAAATCCGAGGTTTCGCCGCCATGTTCTCGGCGTCGGGGTAACCGTGGCCGTGTTTTCCTATCTTGGCCCGTTCGGAACTTCGGGCCGCCTGACGGCTGTCGAACTTGTCATTTACTGGACGCTGGCGATCGTCCCCAACTGGGCACTTGCCGTGATCGTCTTTCCCTACAGTCTTGGTGACCGGTTTCGTACGCTGAGGGGGTATCTGCCGGCAGCGGCGGTCGCGACTCTTGCTTGTGCAGTGCCGGGGACCGGTCTCATCCTCGCACTCGAAGCCTGGATGGCCGAACCGATCGAATCCGCGAGAAGCGTCGCATACGTGTACTCGTGCGTCGTGCTTGTCTTTTTCGTTCTCGCATTCCTGTCCTACCGGCTGCTCGAGGATCCGTATCGGTCGCCGGCGCCAACGGGCCCTGGCGCTTCGGCAGCCGGTCCAGCCGCGCTGCCCGGCGATGTGCCGCGCGCGCATCCCGAGTTTCTTTCCCGTTTGCCAAGCCATCTCGGGAAGGAAATCCTGCACTTGCGCATGCAGGATCATTATGTCGAGGTTCATACCGATCGCGGGAAGGACATGGTCCTGTTGCGTTTTCGCGACGCGATGAGAGAGCTTGACGGCGCGGACGGCCGCCAGGTCCACCGGTCGCATTGGGTCGCCCGTCGCGCGGTAACCGGGACCGTGCGGAAGGGCGGCCGTCTCTTTCTCAAATTGTCGAACAATTCGATCGTACCCGTAAGCCGGAGCTTCATGCGCGACCTGAAAGGCGATGGCTGGTTGTGACACCAATCCAGCGCGTCAGCCTGGCCGGGGACCGGTCGGACCGCACCAGTCGCGGAACGTCACGTCCCGTGTTTTCGCCATCGGGCCGGTACGTGATACCGGCAGCCATGACGGCAGCCCCGTTCTTTGTCAAACGAGGATATTCAACCCATGAACGACAACGACTATCCCGCCCGCCTCGAGGTCGACTACCCCGAACAACTTGATCGCATCACGACGCTGTTTCGGCCAATCCTGGTCATTCCGATCGCAATTGTCTTTGCATTTCTCGTAAGCCCGGACGATGAATCCGGCGCGATGGCAGGATCGTTCGGCGGGCTTTTTGCCGCGACCGTCCTGATGATTGTCTTTCGACAACGCTATCCACGCTGGTGGTTCGATTTTCTGCGGGAGGTCGTTCGATTCGCGGGTCGAATAGCGTGCTACGCGCTTCTCCTGACCGACCGCTACCCTTCGACGGTTGACGAACAGACCTATCATCTCGAGATCGACTATCCGGATGCGGTCAACGACCTCAACCGCTGGATGCCGCTGGTCAAGTGGTTCCTTGCCATACCGCACTTCCTGGTCCTGATCGTCCTGATGGTCGGGGTGATCGTCGTGTTCGTGATCGCATGGTTCGCGATCCTGTTTACCGGCCGCTTTCCCAGGCCGCTGTTCGATTACGTCGTGGGCGTCTTGCGGTGGTGGGTTCGGGTTTCGGCCTATGCAATCTGGCTGGTCACCGACCGTTACCCGCCTTTCCGTCTCGATTAGGCTGTCGGACAATCAGGGTTTCACGCGAACCGGGCAGCGACGGGTCCGTTGCTGTTCCGACAGCCCGGTGATCGGACAGATCCCGGCCGGGTCCGATGCAAGTCCCGGATCTTTCGGCACCCGTCTCCGACGGGAGACGCGTCAGGGCGCGACAAATTCCGGGAACAGGCGTGCAAGTCCCGTCCTGGACGCTTCGCAAACTCCACGCTCGGTAATCAGGCCCGAAACCAGCCTGCCGGGCGTTACATCAAAGGCAGGGTTAGCGCTTTCGGCGCCTTTGGGCGACACCTGCACCTGGCCCAGTGAACCGTCTGCGCTCAGGCCCATGACATGGGTGGCCTCGGAGCCATCACGCTCCTCGATCGGAATCTCCTTCACTCCGTCGCGTACGGTCCAGTCGATCGTGGGGGACGGGAGGGCGACATAAAACGGGACTCCGTTGTCGTGTGCTGCCAGCGCCTTGAGATAGGTTCCGATCTTGTTGCAGACATCTCCGTCGGCGGTCGTCCTGTCGGTCCCGGTGACGACGAGGTCAACGAGTCCGCGCTGCATCAGGTGCCCCCCGGCATTGTCCACGATGTAGCTATGGCTGATACCGTGACTTCCGAGTTCCCAAGACGTCAGTGCACCCTGGTTTCGCGGCCGGGTTTCGTCGACCCAGACATGCACCGGTATGCCGGCCTCGTGCGCCTGGTACATCGGGCTTGTCGCGGTGCCCCAGTCCACCGTGGCAATCCAGCCGGCGTTACAGTGGGTCAGCACGCGCACGGACTCGCCGTCAGGCCTCGTGCGGGCAATCCGCCTGATGATCTCGAGTCCGTGCACGCCGATCTTTCGATTGATTTCGATGTCCTCGTCGGCAATCTCATCAGCGAGCCGCATTGCCGCCCCGGCGCGCTCGCGTTCCGGCAGTGGCTCAAGCGTCCCGGCACACCGATCGAGTGCCCAGCGAAGGTTGACCGCGGTCGGCCGGGTTTCGAACAGGACTTTCCCCGCTTCCTCGAGGGCCGCGTCGCGCGCATCGGAGGTCATGTGCACGGCGATTCCATAAGCCGCAGTGGCTCCGATCAGCGGTGCGCCCCGAACCCACATGTCACGAATCGCGGTAGCAAACCCGTCGAGGGAGTCGAGTTCGGCAATTCGAAACTCGTGTGGAAGCCACCTCTGGTCGATGATCCTCACGCGGCCCGTCTCCCGGTCGCGCCAGATTGACCGGTAATGCCGTCCGTCCACTTTCATGCGGCGAGATCCCCAGGTCCTGGAAAACGCGCAAACCGGCGCCGCATCACGTCGAAATTCAATCCGAAATGCTCGTCAACCGCGTTCCTGAGGCGGTGCAGGTCTCGGAAATCCCCTGGCGTAAACTGCATCACAATGGGACTTATAAAGATGGGTTGACGGCGCGTCACGCCGCCAGCTTTCGATCAGTTTCACGGGTCACAGGGGTGGCCAGCGCCAACGCCCCTCGCCGTGCAGACACCCCAGTCCCCGAGGTCAAGATGTTGCGGGCCGCATTCAGGTCCGCGTGATCGGCATGGCCGCACGCCACGCATTCGAACTTCCGGTCGTTCCGGTTTCCCGGATCAGTGAACCCGCAGGCGTTGCACGACTGGCTGGTATATGCAGGGTTGACCTCGTTCAGTTCCAAGCACTTGTAGGCGAGCATCTCCTTCACGGAGTGCCAGCCAGTGCTCAGGATCTCCCGGTTGAGGCCGGACTTGGCCTTCACCTTCGTGCCGGGGTTGTCGAGCGTGCCCTTGGCCGATCGCGTCATGCCCCGGGTGTTGAGCTTCTCGACAATCACCGTGCCCGCCCGGTTCGCGATCCGGCGGCTGACCTGGTGTTGCCAGTTCCTGCGCCTGTTGGCCCGCTTTCGCTGGAGCCTCTGCAGCCTGAGCCTGGTTCTCATGCGCCGCCGTGACCCCTTGCGCTGGCGGGCAAGCCGGCGCTGGTTGCGCCCGATCTTCGCATCAAGCCGGCCCGTATCGGGCGCGGGGATGATCTCCGCCTCTCCGGTCGTGTCCACCACCGCCACCTGGCGGACGTTCATGTCCACGCCCGCCAAGACCCCGGTGTCGGGACGCTCCTCAGCCTCGACCTCGTAGCAGACGGTGACATACCACTTGCCGGCGATCTTCCTGATCACGGCTTTCACCGGCTTGCCCTCGGGATACGGGTTGCCGCCCTTCCGCCGGATGCGCATGGGACCAACCCTCGGGACATTGATCATGTCGTCCCTGATGGTGACGGCTTCGGGAATGGTGAAGGACGGCGTCGACCCGTGGCGGGACTTGAAGCGTGGATGTCCTGCCTCGCCCCTGAAGAACGCCTTCCACGCATCGGCCTGGTACTTGAGCACGTACCGGGTGATGCTGAAGGAGTACGCGCAAAGCCACGGGATTTCGTTGCGGAGCACGGTGAACTCCTTGCCGAGCGAGAAGAACGAAACCGACGGAGGCTTCTCCCCGTTGGCCTTCGCCTCCTCATGGGCGTCATTGTGCTGCCCCAGTATCGTGTTCCAGACGAAGCGGCAGGCGCCCGCCTGTCCGGCCAGGCGCCGTGCGTTGGCCCTGGAGCCGGGCAGAAGCCGGTAGATGATGTTGCGGTATGTGGAAGTTTCGCTCATGCGGTCGGGCCTTCGGCACAAGGTTCGTCTGGTGACGGGAAAGGCTGGCTTCCCGTCACGCGCTCACTATACTATCTGCCTGAATTGTCAAGGGATTATACCGAGTTGGCAGCCGGAATGTGACTTTTCGATATAATCCCCCATTGAAGCCGGAGACGTAAGGAAAATTGTCGTTTCGCATTGCCGTACGGATCTTGCTCGCCATTGCCGTCCGTGGAGCGCCCATGACCGGTCTCCGCCGATTCGATGATCCGAACATAGCTGCAAACCGGATCAGTGTCCTGCGCCAGTTATGAATTCGCCGCCCGGGCGGCCGCTCTTCGGTCCGCTCCCAAGGCGGAAAGGTCGGCCTTTGGTTCCCATTCACCAGGAGCGCCTTCGAGGTCAGGCACCACCGCCGGCTGCCGCTCCCCGTGCTTGCGTCTCCCGGTCAGCGGGGCCGTCTGCACCCTCTCCGGAAAATGAACGGTTTCCGTCTGCGATCGGCAGTGCATCGGATTCGGTTTCCCCGCGTCCGGCTTCGCTTTCGAGAATCGCCTGTGTTGGCCTGCAAAGCAGGGACTGCAGCCCCGACACGAGGCTCCTGCAGGATTCACCCTCCCAGCCGTCAGGGAAAACGTGATCGGGAAGCGTCGGCGCTTTCAGGATCAGCCTCCTCCATCCGTGCACGATCAACACCCTCAGCGTCGCCGTCTGCAGCGGGGACAGGGCTTCCGGATCTGTAATCATGGACCGTAGCTCAGCCAGGCGCCCGGCAAGTACGCCGGACTCCACCGTCATTTCGTGCGGGCAGATTTTCTCCGTGATCCACGAAGGCAATTCGCGTCCGGCCTCAAGCCGGGCACAGAATACGGCCTCGTCGTCCGGCCTCTCCGCTGCAACCCACATGCCGGGACCGATCGAGACCGGATCGACACCGACGGTGACCACCGGATGTCTCGGATCGGCAAGGACAAGCCAGGCGGGCTGGGGATCAGAAACCGCATCGTAAATCCTCGGACTTGCCTCGGAACTGAGTGTGCGCCCCTTTTCGGAGAGTAAATGTACGCTTCTCCGCCCATGCCGCCGGCTGATGATCCAGCCGTCCTTGCGCAACCGATGCAGTGCGACACGAATGGCTTCGGGCTTGATCCCGATCGAGTCCGCAAGGCAACCCAGCAGGGTTCCACTGATCTCCGTTCCCGGTTCGCGTGCCAGCTCGCCGAATACGGTCACGACCCACGACCACACCCGTGGCAATTCGCCACCGGTGATGCATTTGACCAGTTCGTCGAACGCTTTCCTGTCCATTCTCATGCTCCAGGCCGGAACGCGGGCCGTCCCCGCCCTACGCCGCGTACGCGTTCATGGTCCGAAGTTCGTGTTCCGCGACATGATCTTCATCCTGGTTGATCAGGGTCACGTGCCGCCGGACCTCACCGTATACCTCGTTTCGTGGCGTTTTCCGCTTCACGGTCAAACGGACCCGGATACTGTCTCCTGCCTGGACCGGTTTCATGAACTGCAGGTCAGTCAATCCCGTATTGGCCAGTACCGGTCCTTCCGACGGTTCAACGAACAGCCCGGCTGCGAAGCCGAGAAGCAGGTAGCCGTGCGCAACGCGTCCGGGAAAGAACGGGTTCCTCCTTGCGCCGCTTCATCCATGTGGGCATAGAAGGTGTCGCCCGTGAACCCGGCGAAGTGCTCGATGTCCTCCAGAGTCACCCTGCGGGCCGCAGTGTGGACGGTCTCGCCGATTTCCAGTTGATGAAAGGTGCGTGTAAACGGATGGGCTTGCCCGGAAGACTCGCCCGCGCCGGGAACCCATTGGTCTCCAACTGCCGTGAGCAAGTCGGGACTGCCCTGAACCGCAGTGCGCTGCATGTAGTTCATCACGCCGCGAATTCCACCAAGCTCCTCGCTGCCGCGGGCGCGTCCGGGCTCGCCGTGAACCATGTGCGGCAAAGGCGACCCGTGACCGGCCGCTTCCTGCGCAGAATGACGGTCATTGAAATACAGGCGCCCGTGAAACGCACCGCTGCCCAGCACGACTTCACGGGCAAATCCGGGGTCATGGGTCATGATCGATGCCACGAGCGACCAGCCAGCCCACGGCTCCCATGTCCGCCCAGGTCAGCGTCGGGTAATTGAAAATGGACGAATACTTCATGAGTCCTTCGAGGAGCAGTTCGGTCAGTTCGTCGCGGCTGACCCCGAGCGTCTCGGCCGCGCAGTAAAGGTAAAGTCCGTGACCCGCCTCGTCCTGGACCTTGGCCAGCAGGATGGCCTTTCTCTCCAGCGTGGGCGCGCGGGTAATCCAGTTCCCCTCGGGCAATTGTCCGACGATTTCAGAATGCGCGTGCTGGCCGATCTGCCGGATCAGGGTCTTCCTGTATCCCTCCGGCATCCAGTCGTTCGGCTCGATCGTCGTTCCCCTGTCGATTCGCTCCTGAAAGGCAACCGCATCGGCAGAATCATCCATACTGTCGGCAGCGATCATCTGGGCGTACAAACCCGATCCTCCGTATCAGACACGTTCCAGGATAACGGCCGTACCCTGCCCAACGCCAACGCACATCGTGCACAGGGCGTATTTTCCGCGAATTCGCTGCAACTGGCGGGCTGCCGTCAGAACAATCCGCGTTCCGGTCATGCCGAGCGGATGGCCGAGCGCGATGGCGCCCCCGTTCGGATTCACCCGTTCGTCGTCATCCGCCACACCGAGTTGTCTCAGAGTTGCCAGCCCCTGGCTGGCAAAAGCCTCGTTAAGCTCGATCACATCGATCCGGTCGATGCTCAACCCCGCCCGGCCAAGCACCTTCCGGCACGCAGGGACAGGCCCGACGCCCATGACTCGGGGCAGGACTCCAGCGGAAACCATCCCGACGACCCGTGCGACCGGAGTCAGACCATGATCCCTCGCACCCGTTTCGGAAGAAATGAGGATCGCCGCGGCGCCATCATTGATGCCACTGGAATTGCCTGCAGTCACGGAGCGGTCACGTCCGTTGATCCCGTTCAGGCTGGCCAGACCTTCCGGCGTCGTGCCAGGTCTCGGATGCTCGTCTTCCGTCACCTCTACGACACCGCCTTTCGGCCGCGAAACGTGGACGGCCACGATTTCGTCCCTATAGAAACCGGCCTCGTGTGCGGCAGCCCATCGACTTTGGCTTCGCACCGCGAAGCGGTCCTGGTCGCGGCGGGAGACGTTGAACTCATCCGCGACATTGTCGGCAGTTTCCGGCATCGAATGGGTTCCAAAAGCGGAGTCGATTTTCGGGTTCACGAACCGCCATCCGATGGTCGTGTCATGAACCTCCTGCGCACGCGAGAACGCCGATGGTGCCTTCGGCATGACGAATGGCGCCCGGCTCATGCTTTCGACGCCTCCGGCAATCACCAGGTCGTAATCGCCGGAACGAACGCCGCGCGCGGCGATTGCGACGGCATCCATACCGCTGGCGCAAAGCCTGTTCACGGTCAGTGCCGGTACTTCGGCGGGCAGGCCGGCGAGAAGCGTGGCCATCCGTGCGACATTCCGGTTGTCTTCCCCGGCCTGGTTCACACATCCCAGAACGATTTCGTCGAGCCTGTTCCAGTCAACGCCCGTGTTACGGTGCATCAGCGCCATGATCGGGATAGCAGCAAGGTCGTCGGTCCTGACCGACGACAGCACCCCGCCATATCGACCAATCGGCGTCCGTACACCGTCGCAGATCAAGGCGTCCAACAGGCAAATCTCCCAGGCCTCGGGACCTCACAACCAATATATGTTCGGGGCGAATGGCTGCCAAGTCACAAGTTACGCAAATTTTGAGTTTTGAATTTTTTTGTAACATGAAAGAGTGGCGAACTTGCCTTGGGATACTCCGCTGACATCTTCCTGCCAAAATACGATGTCATTTTATCCAACACCGGCAGTCCTCACGAAAGAGTTTCGTTTGAGGTTCCCGGGATGGAAATCGATGCAACGAACAGCAGGGCGAACAGGTCATCGGCAACAGCCGCCAATAAGGCGATCGAGGCGTTGAACGACGCACTCAACTGACGCTTGCCGGTTGGCGCACATTAGGAGCCTCGCAAAGTGAAGGGGCAGTGCCATATTCTGGTCGCCGAATTCGATCGCGACTTGTGCTAGGTCATGATGGCGTATATGCTATCATATCATGGAGAATAGGATCGTCATCGACACAAATGTGCTGATCTCCGCCGTTCTTTCTCCAAACGGTGCAGCGCGGGGGGCGTTGCGACGGTGTCTGACTGGCACCGCGCAGCCACTCATCGGCAACGCTTTGTTCCTGGAATATGAAGATGTTCTTGCGAGGGAAGAATTGTTCGCGGCGGCACCGATAAGCCCGGAAGACCGGGCAGCACTTCTCGACGCCGTTCTTGGTGTTTGCCAGTGGATAAATGTCTCCTTTCTCTGGCGCCCAAACCTCAGGGACGAGTCTGACAACCACCTGATCGAACTGGCGGTTGCCGGGAATGCAGAGTGGATCGTGACTAACAACGAAAAGGACTTCGCGGCGGGGGAACTGATATTTGGCGGCTTCCGGGTCGTTACGCCTGGGGCCTGGCTGATGGAGGACGACTGACATGGCGACATTGACCATCCGGCTTCCGGATGCGCAACGTGATCGGTTGGCAGCGATGGCGGCGCGGCGTGGGCTAAGCCTGAATAAGCTGATGCAAGAGTTGTCGGTGCGAGCGTTAACCGAACATGACACCGAAATGCGATTCCGGATGCGCGCAGCCCGGGGCGAACCTGAGCGCGGGCTGAAAGTGCTTGATGACCTCGACCGTCGGCATGCGGATGCGCACGTCGGGAAATAGCGCAGGTGACGAACGAACAGATCATGGTTACACAAGCGAATTGGCGCATTTCGGTTTCGGTAACGACCATGGCCACGGTTTCCGTGGCGGTTCGGTTCGGTATTGCCGGGACCGAATTCGATCACCATACCGAAGTCGCGTTCCTGGACAGTGAGAAATCGGGCTGCTCGCCAAACAACCACGCGACCTCGGCACGGGCAGTGACTGCGCGTCCACCCCTGTGATCAGCGAATTCGGGATCGCGTTCGGCCTGAAACCACAGCATCCTGTCCTGGGCCCGGGCGGCCGCTCTTGACCCGTAGCGCATGCCGGAGGTTCTCATCGAGACACTGCAACTGGTACTGTTTACGCCGGCTGTCCGGGCAACGGGTCCAGTTGACTGTCTGGATCCGGCATCTCCGGCAACGGGGGTGCTGGCTCGGGGATCCGAGGCCTATCTGCTGGTGCTGTGTGAAGGCTATTGCGGCTGCTGTTTTCCGACAGTTTCGTTGTTTGGTACGTGGACTTGAACTGATTTCAGGGATTCCGTCCCGAAGTGCGTCTGCGCGCGCGCCTTTTTTTGTTCACCAAAGCTTCGGTTCGACAATCGCACGGGTTTCGAATGCGCCCGCACGCTATTGCGTGATTTCGCCCCCGAGAATTGTCGCGATAACGGGCACCGAATCCAGTTCGCCTGGATCGACTTCAAGCGGGTCGGCACCGAGCACACAGAAGTCCGCCTGTTTGCCGCATTGGATCGAACCGACACGATCGTCGAGCTTGAGGACATATGCCGCGCCCATCGTGATGCAGTGGAGAGCCTGCGGGACCGTGAGTTGTTGAGAATTACCCAGTCTCCTGCCCGACTCTGTCTGCCGATTGACCGCGCACCACGCCGTCTTGAGCGGTGCGAGCGGCGTGACCGGAGCATCGGAGTGAATGGCAAAATCACCGTCGAAAACCCGCCACGCGTCAGCACAGGCATTCATCCTTCGGGCCCTGTCCGGGCCAACGGTGCCAGTCCAGTGAACATCGCCGAAATAGTGCAAGTGATTGGCAAAGAGGTTCACGGTCAGGCCAAGGGCCCGCATTCGCTTGAACTGGTCGACACCGGCGAGCTGGGCATGCTCGAGCGTGTGGCGGAGGTCCGGATTCGGGCAGGCGAGCACAGCCGCTTCGAACGCCCGAATTGACTCTTCGGTTGCCTCGTCCCCGTTGGCATGAATGTGGATTTTGACCCCAGCTTCATGGAGGACACGGACCGAATTCCGAAAGTCGTCCATGTTCATGTTCCAGATGCCGTTGTCGCTCCCGGTCATGTAGCCGGGCGGCTTGAGTTTCGCCGTCCGGCCCTGGATGGTGCCGTCGGTGAACAGCTTGGCGCTGCCCAGGAACAGTTTTTCCGTCGATCTGTTGCCGAGCGCCCTGGCCCTCGCTGCCGCCTCTTCGGGTTCAACATCGGTTGCGGCCATCACCGGGGCATACCTGATCGGAAACTCCGGTTCCGAAGTGACCCTGAGGAGCATCCGGACTTCCTCCTCGAACAGGTCCGAGCTGAGATCGGCGATTGTTGTGACCCCGCAACTGCGCGCAAGTCGACCGTAGTCACGAACTGACCGTTCATCGGAGAGTCCGGAGACGGAGATCCCCGCCATGTTCATGACCGGCGTCATTGCCTTGAATTCCTGCAACTCACCGGTGAGCGTGCCGTCCGGGGCCACGCACAACCCCTCGATATCCGCACCGGCATCCAGTCCCGCCAGTTCAAGGGCCCTGGTATTGGCGGTCAGGACATGAAAATTCGAATGGAAAAGAACCACCGGCTGTTCACGCGAAACCTTGTCGAGCAGGTTGCGGTCCAGCCCCGGTCCTTCAACGAAGGCAGGATCAAATCCCCAGCCCACAACCGGCGCGTCCGTGGACGTCGACACCGCGACCTCCCGAAGTCTCTCGACGATGGCATCGTTGGAATTCGCGCCCTCCCAGACGCCACCCTCGACACTGGTTCTCGGGTAATGCCCGACATAACAGTAGCGGGAAACGCCGCCCGCCATGACATGGGCATGGGCTTCGATCAGACCCGGCATGAAAACACGGTCGGCGAATCTGTCATCGAGCCTTGTCTCTTCGCCCCAACCGTCGGCACAAGCAGGACCGCCGACCGCGAGCACCAATCCGCCGCGAACCGCTACATGCGTCGCCTCGGGCATGTTGCGGTCCATCGTGATGATTTTCTTCGCCGCGTATAAGGTGATCATGCTTTCCTCCATTCAAATCCGCCGCCGTATAGCTGTTTTCGCTGCCGCCCCGATAGCCTCTTCGGGTGTGTCGGTCCGTCGGTTCCGACGTCACGAGCAGTTCCCTGAACCCGAGGCGTACGGTTGGCCAGTCGATCGTGGTAGGCCCGATGAACTTCGGCGTTCAGGTCGAAGAGGCTCGGAAACAGGCAGCCAGCCTGCATCGCGCGCGCTGGCAATGGAGCCGGTCGCAATGATTCGCGGACGAGGCCGTTTCGGCGCTTGATGTCTCGGTCTTCTCGACGAAGCCTGCCGGAATTTCAGCCTTGCGGAGCCGTTCATCACCCATGATCCGCGGGAACCGTACACGCGCCAACTCCTGGCGGTGGCGCCAGGGCGGGTCCAGTCGTCGGCCCGACCGTATCAGAGCCCTGTCAGAGCCCTCTGTGTCAGTCTGAAACGAGTGGGTCGATCGGCCCGGTCGGCAGGTTCAGCCGTTCTTCCACCGCGCGGGCCACCTGCAGTAATCTCGCTTCTCCTCTTGGCGGTCCGATCAACTGAATGCCGACCGGCAGACCCCGCGGGGTGAATCCAGCCGGCATCGCGATGGACGGCAGCCCGGTTGTGGTTGAAAGAAAGGAGAATCGCAGCCACTCGACATAGTCTTCCATTTCGACGCCGTCGATGGACGGCGGATACTCGACTTCGACGGGGCCCGGCGCGATTCCCGTGACCGGCAAGGCCAGGACGTCATGGCTTTCCATGAACCGCCTCATGATCCCGTAGAGCGCCGTCTTGTTTCTCAAGGCCCGGAAGATGTCCGGCGTCTGGAGGTTTCGGCCGAATTCGGCGTTTTCCCGGAGCGTTCGCTTGAAATATGCCTTTGTCTCGTCCGGGAGGAAGTCGGCCACTGCACCGTAGTGAATTCCCCTCAGCGTCAAATAGGTTTCATTGAGCCCGGGCAGGTCCGGACATGATTCCTCCACGATGACATCTCGATCGGCAACGGTTTCGAGGGATGTTTGCAAGACCTCTCGTATCTCGCCTTCGACAGGAGCGAATCCGCCGAGATCTTCTGCAAAGGCAATGCGAATTCGGCCCGGGCTTTCCCTGACGGCAGCCTGGAACGGGACGCCTGGCGCCTCCAGGCTTATTGGATGCCGCGGGTCGTAGCCGCACATCGCATCCAGGAGAAGCGCCGTATCCAGGACATCCCTGGCCATCGGACCGTTGACAGCTTCGGGCGCGAACGCCAGATCCTTGGGGCCACCGCCGCATCGACCCGGGGAAGGTCGAAACCCGATGACGCCGCAGAATGCTGCCGGTGTCCGCAGCGAACCCGCCAGGTCCGAGCCGTGGCAAAGCCAGAACTCCCCGGTCGCCAGCGCGGCCGCCGAGCCTCCGGACGATCCTCCGGCATTCATCGCGGTGTTCCAGGGATTGCGGGTGAAACCAAAGACGTCATTGAACGTGTTGCCGCCGGCACCGAACTCTGGAGTGTTCGTCTTGCCCGCGATGACTGCACCTCTTGCTTCAAGCCGTTCGATGAGAGCGTCGCTGCAATCAGGAATATTGTCTTTCAACGCCGGGCTGCCACAGGTGTTGGGAAGGCCGGCCACATCGATCAGGTCCTTGATTCCCACTGGCAGACCCGCGAGCCAGCCGGGCTCGCGTGCAGCGGCCAGGCATCGCTCATCGAGCCGCGCAATCGATTCCCGGGCGCGTCCTTCGCAGTGAACGACGGTGGCATTGACGGAAGGATTGACCTGTTCGATTCGCTCGAGTGATGCTTCCAGAAGCTCATCGGGCCTGATCTCCCGGGCCTTGAGGAGCCTGACGGCTTCCCGGGCGGACAAGGTGCACAGTTCAGGGCCCGTAAACACCGTCTCCGGTCTGCTCATGGCCATTCTCCCGAATTTCGACACACATGGGCGCAGGCCCGCACGAGTGTTCGACCTGAGATCGCCCACGCGTCTGTCCTCAACCCCCTCGGCCGGTGACTTGCCATGCTGAAATCGACTTTGTAACAAAGTCTAATTTTTCGCGGTGGAACCCCGCCGTTGGTGTTCAAAACCTGGTACGCGTAAAGGGTCTATTTGAAATTGGGCGTGTTGCAAACACAATGACCTTGATCAATCGATACTGGAGGTCCTTGTGGGAGGAGGTTTCTTCGGAATCCGGTGACGAACGTCAAAAAGAAGTCGAATCGGCAACAGAAAAGGTTGTGCCGATGATATGGCTTCTCGGAAAGACGGCGGCGGGCAAGTCATCAATTGTCAAATGTGTCACTGGTGCTTCCGAAATCGAGATCGGAAACGGCTATCGACCCTGCACCCGGACCGCCGACATTTTCGTGTATCCGCCAGACCAACCCTTGTTGAAATTCCTGGATACGCGCGGGCTCGGTGAAACCGGATATGATCCTGCCGAAGATATTCGCGAATGCATGGAACACAGTCACGTCGTCGTGGCGGTCGCGAAACTGGATGATCCAGACCAGCAAGAACTTTGTGACGTATTGAGGACGGTGAGCAGAAAGGCCCGTGGCACGGAAATCCTGCTGGTCCATACCGGAAAGGGCTGCGTTCCCGACGAGGGTGAGCGTTCGCGCGCGCGCGCCCAGGTCCAGGAAATGGTCGGGCAAGCGGTCGGCCGCAACGTCCCTTGGATCGAACTCGAACTCGCGGGCCCGACAACCACGGGGAAAGAAACCCGGGAGGATCGCGACAGACTGGTCGACGCCCTCAGTGACCTGCTCAAGGTTCCGGCATTTGTTCTCGCAAGACGCGAACGCAGTTCGGCCGAGGGAAAGGAGTTTTCCAACTACCGGAATACAGTACTCTGGTACGCCGCCAGTGCCGGTGCAAGCGACACCTTGCCTTTCGTTGGCGCGGGCTCGGTCATCGCCGCACAAAGTGCAATGCTCGTGGCGCTCGGTCGGCGCTACGAAGTTGAGTGGACATTGCCTCTCCTCCTGCAGTTGAAGGCATGCCTCGGTACCGCCTTGTTGCTCCGTTACGGGCTGAATCTGGGATTGCGCCAATTCGGAAAGCTGATTCCCGTTTACGGCCAGACCGTCGGAGCCCTCGCCGCCGGAACGATAAGTTTCACGGCAACTTACGCCTTGGGCCGTGCTGCGGCTTATTTCCTTTTTCAGGTCCGGGAAGGCCGGGAAGTGTCTCCCGAGGAACTTCGCGCCCTGTACAAACAGGCGTTTCAGTCAGGAAAGAACACCGACAATGGCCGGCGCTAGGGGATGGTTCGGCTGGTTCTTGCGTCTGGACATTCTCCTGGGCGTTCTGGTTTTCGCCGCTCCGTTCATCGTGCTCATGTTGGTGGGCGTCCTTTGGTTGTTCCAGAACAACTGGCTGATTCCCTGGCTGGCAAGCCTCGGGGTCGTCGTGGTTTTGTTGTTGATTCACCGCATCATCCTTGGCCGGGCTCGAAGGAATCGGAAACGGCGGGACGCGTCTCAGCTCGAAAACGTCGAGGAAAACCGCGAGTGGACCGACCACGAACGAGAAATATATCGCGCAACCTCCAAGGACATCGAAACGAAAACGAAAGAACCGGTTCCCTGGCCGGAAATGCAGGATCGGGCAATGGACGTGGTCAAGGGCGTAGCGAACAGGTTTTCGGACAACGGCAATGATGTCCTGAACTTCACGGTTCCCGAAGCCTTGCTTCTGATCGAGAGAGCCGCGAGTCGATATCGCAAGGTCATACGTGACAACATTCCGCTTTCCGACAGTGTTTCTGTCGGCACTCTCTATTGGGTCTGGGAACACGGAGACGAAATCAAGGGCGGTTTCAGCATTTTGGACAAGGTCCGCCGGGCCGTCAGGGCCATCGCCGATCCTCATGTTGCGGCCATTCGAGAGATCGAAGGCTGGATTTCCAGCGATCACTGGAACTATGTCGGTGTCCAGTTTCAGTCGGAACTGCAACGCCGCCTCTTGCAGGAAATCGCGAGTGCCGCGGTGGATCTTTATTCCGGTCGGCTCAAGTATTCCGATGCGGAACTCCTGGAGAAAAGGTTAAACGAATCTCTGGAGGATCTGAAGCGAACCGCCGCGCTGCTGGATCCCCTGCGGGTCCTGGTGGTCGGCCAAACAAGTACCGGCAAGTCATCCATCGTCGACGTCCTGACGGCCGGCAGGGTCCCTCCGGAAATTGACGCACCCCCCACAACCGAAGGCATGGCCACCTATGAAATGACTATCGATGACCTCCGATGCCACCTGATCGACACTCCCGGATTCGATACGACAGGGAAGAAACACGACGGCCTGATGTCGGAACTGACGCAATGTGACCTTGTCATCTGGGCTTTGCGCGCGAACCGGCCGGCGCGCAACCCGGACTACGAGCTATTCAGACTTTTCAACGAGTGGTTCGCCAAACACAAGAAAAGGAGAAAACCGCCTGTCCTCGCCGTCGCGACGGGAGTTGACCTGCTACCGTTTTCGTCGGAGTGGCCGTCGGACAACCGTATTTCCCGTGATCACGAAACCACGATTGAAAAAGCCATACACGCGATCGCCGATGAAATCGGCGTGGAAAAGCCGATACCGGTCTGTGCCAGGAAACCTGGTTGGAACATCGACGCAGTCAAATCCGGTATCGAATTCAGGTTGCGGGATGCCGTCCAGGCACAACTAAACCGCCGTCGACTGCAAAAGACGGGAGCATGGGATTATGTCCTTGATCCCGTACGTCGCGTGAAAAAGGTGTTCGTATCCTGATTTTGACATGGCTGGATTCATCCGCAGGCAAATGAACTGATTGTAGATGCCGGACCAGCAAAGGGTACACCGTTTGCTATCACGTTGCTGCCGGCCCTCCACCCAACTGCAAAAGCGCATTCCCTTCCTGCCTCGAAACACGGTTCACCACCTTTACGCTGATTCGATTGATGTTAAGGGGTTCGGTGGGATGTACTTTCCCGGTCGGTGCAAAGGATGACCATGCAATGACGATCTGTCCGGAACGCACTGGAACCGTAACGATCTTTCGGGCGAAGGTAACTGTGCGCTTGACCGGAAATTTATCGGGAGCCGTTCATCGTGCCTGACGGGAAAACACCGACTCGACTGGGTGTCGATATCGGGGGCACGTTTACCGATGTCGTGCTTGAACGGCATGGCGAGATGTTCTCGGCCAAGGTGCTGACCACTCATGCAGCGCCAGAAGACGCAATCGTTGAAGGAATTCACCTGGCCTGTTCGAGGGCCGGGGCCACGCCCGCGTCGATCGGCCAGATCATTCACGGAACGACATTGGCCACGAATGCGCTGATCGAACGGCGCGGAGCCCGGACGGCCCTGATCACCACGAGGGGATTCAGGGACGTGATCGAGATGCGAACCGAAAGCCGGTTCGAGCAATACGACCTGAATCTCGTCCTGCCCGAACCGCTTCTGCCCCGGCAGATGCGCTTCACTGTCACCGAACGCATCGACGCGGGGGGCGAGATCATGGTCCCGCTGGATCGCGGCGAAGTGGAAGATGTGGTTGACCGGATCGGAGAAGCCGGTTTTGAAAGCGTCGCGGTCGGACTGATCCACGCCTATCTCAACCCTTCGCACGAGGAGGACGTGCGGGAGACCCTGTACAGGAAGCTGCCGAAGGCGTCCGTTTCGATCTCGTCCGAAGTCTCTCCGCAAATGAGGGAATACGAGCGCTTCAATACCGTCGTCGCGAATGCCTATATCAAGCCGATGATGGCCTCCTATCTCGGCAGGCTCGAGAGAAGGTTGCGTGCGGAAGGCATGAATTGCCGGACCTTCCTGATTCACTCCGGCGGCGGCATCATGTCGATCGAAGACGGCGCCGAGTTTCCGGTACGCCTGGTTGAAAGCGGCCCCGCCGGAGGAGCTGTCTTTGCAGCCAATATCGCGGCGCGTTACGGCCTCGATAAGGCGTTGTCCTTCGACATGGGTGGAACAACCGCGAAAATCTGCCTGATCAGGAACCAGGCACCGGGCACGTCACGCGTGTTCGAGGTCGCCAGAACCTGCAGGTTCAAGAAAGGCTCCGGCATGCCGGTCTCGATTCCGGTGATCGACATGGTGGAGATCGGTGCAGGCGGCGGTTCGCTGGCCCGTGTTGACGCGATGCAGCAGATCCGGGTCGGGCCGGAGAGCGCCGGGTCCGAACCAGGTCCCGCCTGCTATGGCCGTGGCGGCAACCAACCGGGTGTCACCGACGCGGACCTCGTGCTCGGGAAACTCGATCCGGGAAACTTTGCCGGGGGAGCGATCCGCCTGCATCCCGGACTGGCCGCCTCTGCACTCGAGAGACATGTGGGCCGGAAACTGCGGATGGACACGGTTGAAGCGGCCTTTGGCGTAACGGAGGTTGTTGACGAGAACATGGCAAATGCTGCTCGCGTTCACGCCGTGGAAAACGGGGAAGACATCGGCGATTACACCATGATCGCTTTCGGTGGGGCAGCCCCGCTTCACGCCGGAAGGCTGTGCGAGAAACTCGGCATCAGCAGTTTCGTCGTACCGCCTGGAGCCGGTGTTGGATCGGCGATCGGTTTTCTGCGTGCTCCGTTCAGTTTCGAGGCCAATCGATCGGTCTACATGAAGCTGAGTGAATTCGACGCCGAGCGGGCCCGAAAGCTCTTCGAGGAACTGAGGGAAGAAGCCACGAGTTTCGTGCGCAGTTGTGACCGGGACAGCGAAATCCTGAGCACGTTCAAGGCCTACATGCGTTACACAGGCCAGGGTTGGGAAATCCCGGTCGTACTGACGGTGAAACAGGCGATTAATCCCGATAACGGGACTTTCCGGGCGCGCTTTGAGGATGACTACACCAGGCTGTTCGGCCGTCCTGTCGCCGGTCTGGACGTCGAGATCACCGTCTGGTCGGTCAACGCGTCGACGCCACCCGAGCCGGTCAAGCAAATCGAGATTGCCCCCGGAGAAAGCCCGGCAAGGACCGAAGGTGACCGGATATTGTTCGATCCGGTTTCTGCCAGTTTCGTCAATGCGGCCATCGTTCACCGCGAGACGCTGGCAACTGGCCAGCAGGCCGGGGGGCCGGCAGCCGTGACCGAAGACGAAACCACGACCCTCGTCCCTTCAGGCGGCGTCGCGGTCCGCCAGCCGGACGGCTGCCTCGTTGTTTCCAGGAAAGGGTAGGAAGTGGCGGGAAAGGAGCACGCCCGGGTCGCGTACCAGGTAATGTGGAACCGTCTGATTTCGGTTGTCGAGGAGCAGGCCCAGGCCTTGGTACGCACCGCATTTTCCACTTCTGTCCGGGAAGCGGGAGACCTTTCTGCCGGCGTCTACGACATACGCGGCAACATGCTCGCCCAGGCGGTGACCGGCACGCCGGGGCACGTGAACGCAATGGCCGACTCGGTCGGTCATTTCATTCGTCGCATCGGGCGGCAGAACATGTTCGAAGGCGACATCTACATCACGAACGACCCGTGGGAAGGAACGGGCCACCTTCATGACATCACGATGGTAACGCCGTCGTTTCACGGGGGCGTCCTGGTGGGCTTCCTCGCCTGCACGGCGCACGTCGTTGACATCGGGGGCCGGGGTTTCGGGGCGGATGCGCAAAGCGTGTACGAGGAAGGCCTCTACATACCGATCATGAAATTCGCCAACTGCGGCGCGGTCGACGAAACCCTCGTCAGGATCATCCGGGGCAATGTCCGGGAGCCCGACCAGCTGATCGGCGACATCTTCGCCCTCGCGACCTGCAACGAAGTCGGCCACCGGCGGCTCGTCGACATGATGGAGGAGTACGGCCTCGCCGATCTGGACGGAATCGCCGAATTCATTCTCGAGAATTCGCGACGTGCCACGATCGAGCGCATCGCGGCCCTGCCGCGTCTGAACGCGGCCGGCGAAATGACTGTCGACGGATTTGACGTCCCGATAACGCTCAGGGTCAATGTGACCATCCATGAAGACCGGATCGTCACGGACTTTGCCGGTTCGTCGGGGATTGACAAAAAGGGGATCAATTGCCCGCTGGTCTACACCAAGGCCTATTGCTGCTACGCCCTGAAATGCGCCATTGCGCCGGAAATCCCGAACAATGCGGCATCGCTTGCCCCGTTCGAAGTCGCGGCACCGGAAAACACGATTGTCAACGCGCCGCATCCTGCACCTGTCGCGTTGCGCCATATTGTCGGGCATTTCGTTCCGGACACTGTGTACGACGCCCTGGACAAGATCATCCCGGGAGTGGTTCCGGCCGAAGGGGCAGGATGTCTGTGCAATTTTCAGCTGTCTTTGCGTCCACGCACCGACGCACCCCCTCCACCAGGAGCGCGGCGGTCCGAAGTGTTGACGTTCAATTCCGGCGGCTCCGGAGCACGGCCGGGGCAAGATGGACTCAATGCCACCGCGTTCCCATCCGGTGTCATGACCATGCCGATTGAAGCGACTGAACATGCCGGGCCCGTCATCATCTGGCGCAAGGAACTCAGGCCGGACAGCGGCGGTGCGGGCCGAACGCGTGGTGGCCTCGGCCAATACATGGAAGTGGGTGCGGTGGAGGGCCACGAATTCGACATCCAGGCAATGTTTGACCGTGGCCGGCACCCGGCACGCGGCCGGCGTGGCGGAAGGAACGGCGCACCGACGACAATCGCGCAGGACGATGGAACGCCGATGCGGGTCAAGGGCAAACAATTCGTGCCGCACGGGCGAATGGTTGTGATGGCTTTCCCGGGAGGAGGGGGTTACGGCGACCCCCGGGACCGCGACCCGGCCCTGGTCAAGCGTGATCTCGCCGGAGGCTATATTTCGGCCGAGGCTGCTCGTGAGCTCTATGGCCTACCGGAGGCAGGATTGTCTGCCGTGGAAGAGTCGGTGAGGAAAGGGGAAACCGTATGAGCGGCATGTGTTCCCATGCCGTCCGTGACATCTGCGCAAGATTGGACGAAAAGTTGGTCCCAGGTTGCCGGGAACTGGCCAGGGCCGCTGACGAGGCAACCCGGGAAACTGCCCGGTGACGGTCCGCGGAACAATATTGGACAGGACCAGCATTACCATGGATTCCATGGCCCGACCTCGCCGTTGCCTCTGTTCAAATCCTGATCATTTATCCTACACTGGCGGGAATTCCGCGAAATTGCGGCGCGATATCAGAAATGACCAGATTAGGAGGATCAAGGATGACGAGATGTATCGCTGTCATCGGCCCGTCAGCAGCTGGCAAGTCCGAACTCATAGACCAGATGGCCATGCTCGAAGGCAAGAGGCCGGCTGCCGCACCACCTGTCGACCTGCGTTGTGCGGAGTTTTCCTACCTCGGTGAAGACTGGGTCGCACTGGACTGCCCGGGATCGCTCGAGTTTGCTCAAAATGCGCTTGATGCCATTCTCTGTGCCGATGCGGTCATCATCGTTGCATCTCCGGATCCCGACCAGGCTGTCCTTGCTGCTCCCTGGATTCGCCTCGCCGAGACCGGAAACGTTCCCCGTTTTTTGTTCGTGAACCGAATCGACGAGTGCCGCCATGACGCACGCGGCATCATGTCTGCCATTCAATCCTATTCTGATCGTCCGATCATCCTGAGGCAGGTTCCCATTCGTGACGGTGACCATGTCGTCGGCGCGGCCGATCTCGTGTCCGACCGGGCCTGGCGTTATCGGGACGGTGAACCGTCCGAACTCATCGAGGTGCCGGAGGACCTTCGGGACAGGCAGGCAGAGGGTCGCGAAGAACTGCTTGAGAGCCTTTCGGAACATGATGACTGGCTTCTCGAGGAAATCATTGAAGATCGAACGCCCGCGACGGGTGCGGTCTACGGGATCTGCGCCCGGACGCTTGCCGAGAATCTGACGGTCCCGGCCTTTTTCGGATCCGCCGCGACCGGCAACGGCATCCGCCGGTTGATGAAAGCCCTCCGCCACGAAGCTCCCCAGCCCGGTGACACCCGGTCCCGCCTGAACGACGCCGTTGCGTCCGCATTCATGAGCCGTACCCGCAAGCACGTAGGCAAGCTTGTCTGGTTGCGCAGTTTTGCCGACGAATTGAGTTCGGGAGCAACGGTCGGTGGAAATTCGATAGGCGGGCTGGTCGAGCCGTACGGGGAGAGGCCCGCTGCGAAAACATCCATCGATGCCGGCGGGGTCGCGTCGGCCGTGAAATCGGACCATCTGAATGCCGGATGCCTGTATTCCGAGACCGGTCAGATCGAATCCCCCGAATGGTACAAGGCGTATCCCGCGCTCTGGAACCGGACGATATCAGCGTTGAATGACCGGGATGACGCCAAGCTTTCGGAAGCCTTGCACAAGATTGCCGCAGAAGACCGGTCGCTGACCGTGATTCATGACCAGGAAAGCGGCCAGGTCATCCTTGGCACCCAGGGATCGCAGCATCTTCGAAGAATCCAGCAGACACTGTCCGATGTCTTCGGTGTCGAAACGGACACCGGACCGTTCGTTGCCCACTACCGGGAAACGATTACCCAAGAGTCCGACATACATTTCCGTCACAAGAAACAGTCAGGGGGTGCGGGACAGTTCGCCGACGTCAAGCTGACGGTTGGGCCAGCCAAGCGTGGAGACGGTTTCGCCTTTTCCGAAACGATTCATGGTGGATCGGTCCCCAGGAATTACATTCCCGCCGTTCAGTTGGGCGCCGAAGAGGCCATGGCGCGAGGACCGCTTGGATTCCCTGTCATTGATGTGCTGGTCAACCTGTACGACGGCCAGCACCATTCGGTCGATTCGTCGGACATGGCTTTCAGGATCGCCGGCCGCGGCGGAGTTTCCGAAGGGTTGAGCAAGGCACAACCGGTATTGCTCGAACCGATTTTCGAGGTCCGGTTCCGGGCGCCATCTGTCTTTACCGGTGCCCTCAATCCGATGATCTCGTCCATGCGCGGCCAGATTCTCGGATTTGATCGTGAAGCCGATGCAGAGGGCTGGGATGTTGTTCGCGCACTCATGCCCGGCACATCCCTTGAAGGCCTGATCAACAATCTCCGGTCGGCAACCCAGGGTGTTGGCAGGTACGAAGCTGACTTCGCGCATTTTCAGGAGTTGTACGGTCGCGAGGCCGATGAAATCGTCGAGAGACGCGCCGAGGAAAATACACGCCGGTAAATGAGAGATTCGTCGGGGAAGCCCGTCGGCTACGGGCGGTGCGAAAGCCGCGCCCTCACTTCTGTTATTGCCGCCGGATTCGGTGGAACGGTACGCTGTTGCTACGGTCGACCTGCGGGACCGTCGTGATGAAATGGCACGACCGGGTTTCCATCTGTTCGCGTGGTCCATGACTTCATGGCAAAAAACCCGTATGCGAGGCACTGTCCGATGACAATCTGCACATTTGCATTTTGTCATTTGCTGTAGCAAATTGGTCGCGTTGTCTGACACGTACCGGCCCAACTTGACAATCACCCACAGCATCGCAGCTGACAACCCAGGAAAGTCAAAATGAGATTCAGTGTTTTTGCCGTCCTTGGCGGTTCGGCCGTCACGGCCGCGTTCTTGCTCCACCCGTCCAGCGCCTCGGCTGCCCTCGACGCGGAGGCATCCTATGTCCTGAACAGTTTCTCCTTCCTGATCTGGGGGGCACTGGTCATGTGGATGTGCGCCGGATTCACAATGCTCGAGTCGGGGTCCGTCCGGACAAAGAACGCTTCCGTCATCTGCCTTAAGAACATCGGTCTCTATTCGATTGCCGGATTGATGTTCTACCTGGTGGGTTACAACCTCATGTATGTCGATGTCAGCGGATGGATCGGGTCGCTCAAGTTGACCTATGGCGTCACGACTGACGAAATTGCACTTCTGGGTGGTGATTCGTCGGTTGCGCCTGCGGTGCTCGACAAGGGCTATTCGACGATGTCGGACTGGTTCTTTCAGATGGTCTTTGTCGCGACAACGGCGTCAATCGTTTCCGGTACGCTGGCCGAGAGAGTCAATCTCTGGTCTTTCTTTGTCTTCATTGTAGCATTGACCGGGTTCATTTACCCCGTGGTCGGCGCCTGGACCTGGGGCGGAGGCTGGTTGTCGGAAATGGGTTTCCAGGATTTTGCCGGCTCGACGATCGTTCATTCGACCGGGGGTTGGGCGGCGCTGGCAGGCGCGATCATCGTCGGTGCACGTACAGGAAAATTCAGGGACGACGGCAGCGTCAAGACAACCCCGCCGTCGAACGTTCCGGTCGTAACGCTCGGGGTTTTCATTCTGTGGCTCGGCTGGTTCGGATTCAATGGGGGTTCGCAACTCGCCCTTGCGGGCGCCACGGACGCCATCGCCATCAGTGTCATTCTTTCGAACACCAACCTGGCCGCCGCGGCTGGTGTCCTTTTTGCGATTGTCCTTTCGCGCCCGGTTCTCGGCCGGGTTGACCTTCTCGCCGGCCTGAACGGGGCGATCGCCGGTCTCGTCGCCATTACCGCAGGCCCGGATATCGTCAACCACAACTGGGCGATCATTATCGGAGGCGTTGGCGGCGTCGTGTGCCTGCTCGGCATGAAGTTCATGGAGATAATCAGGGTTGATGACGTCGTTGGTGCCGTACCCGCCCACCTGTTTGCCGGGATCTGGGGAACATTGGCCGTCTGCATCGCTGCTGGCGGAAACCTGTTCGTGCAGATTGTCGGCATTCTCGCTATCGGTGTGTTCGTATTCGGTATTTCCACGGCTGTCTGGTACATCATCAGCAAGACAATGGGAGCGCGCGTGGCGCCAATGATCGAAGAACTCGGCCAGGATGCGGGAGAACTCGGAATCGAGGCTTATCCCGAGTTCGTACTGATGCCCGAAGATGACTGAATCTCGGCACAACCGGCCTCGACATCCAGCAAAGAGTATGGAAACGGGCCGCCAGCATGGTCGGTCCTTTCCCGTTCTTGAAGCGATTGGGCCTTCAACTGTCGTGTGCAAAGGGGTATTTGCAGATTGCCTTGCAATTGACCAAGTCACCTGAAAACAGCGCGGTAACAGAATTCGAGGAGAAAAATGGACGTTCAGTTCGCACGAGAGGGCAACATACTCATAGCAGCTGTTTCGGGCCGCATTGATGGTGGCAATGCCCATGAATTCGCAGCATCCGTCGAAAGGTCATCCCTGCAAGATGACGAGGCCATGATCATTGACTTCGCCGAAGTGGATTACATTAGCAGTGCGGGACTCCGTGCGATCCTCGTGACGGCAAAAAGGTGCAAGTCTGTGAATTCCAAATTTGCCCTGTGTTCACTGTCCGAACAAATCATGACCGTTTTTCAGGTCAGCGGATTTGACAGGATCATCTCGATATTCCCGGACCGGAAAGACGCCCTCGCCTCCGTCACGTTGTAACCCGTGCAGAATTCTGTCCTGAACCCTGATCCTGCATAGGAGGAACGGGCGCCCTCCAGTTTCAAGATCGTGGCAAACTGATTCCTGAAGACAGACGTTCTTCAACGCCGGCAACATTATGCCGGCATCACGGGATACCGGGCGTGTTCGCGATACCGGAGGGCCCATGCACGCCGCCGGCAGGAGCAGCATTGCGGGCGTCCTCGTGCATGATCTTTTCCCTGTTTGCATGACGGGCAAACAGCGTCGGGTGACAGCCCGGTTCATTCGGGCGCTCCGGAGCTACCGGGTTCCGTAAATCCGGTCGCCAGCGTCGCCCAGCCCCGGCACAATGTAGCCGTGGTCGTTCAAGTGTTCGTCGATTGCCGCCGTGATGACAGGTACGTCAGGATGAATTTCGCGAAAGGCCCGGATTCCCTCGGGTGCAGCGAGCAAACAGGCCATCGTCATTCTCCGCGCTCCGATCGACTTGATCTTTTCGACCGCGGCAATTGCCGTATTGGCGGTCGCCAGCATGGGATCGAGAACGATGACCGGCCTTTCACCAAGATCTTCGGGAACCTTGAAATAGTACTCCACGGCCTTAAGCGTATCGGGGTCGCGGTAGATCCCGATATGCCCGACCCGTGCGGAGGGGACGAGGTCCAGCATGCCGTCAAGAAGTCCGTTCCCGGCCCTGAGAATCGAGACCAGGACGAGTTTCTTTCCGCTCAGGAATGGCGCCGACACGCTGGCCAGGGGCGTTTCGATCGCGCGGGCTTCAAGTTCGAGGTCGCGCGTGATCTCGTATCCCAGGAGCAGAGAGACTTCCCTGAGGAGAGTCCGGAACTTCACGGTCGTGGTTTCCTTCTGCCTCATCAACGAGAGCTTGTGTTGGACGAGCGGATGCCTGACGACCCGGACAACGGCTTCACTCACGACAGGTTACTTTCGTAAAAGAATAGAATCAGTTGCATGTTCGTAACCCGTTTTTCAGTCGGCTTCGGACAGTCAGAAGCGGGTTTCACCAGCGTTGCCCAACCTCCGAAAACAAGGTGAACCTCGAACACCGGATTGTCAATCTGGCATTCCGAGACCTTTGGCGCCTGTCGTTTTCTGCGTGGTGATCCGCGCGTTTCGTCACTGGCAAGAAGTAGACTTGGCGGAACCAGGTTTCTTTCGTTGCAGCCGCCGCCGGGAGATAGATGTACTGAAAGACGACGTCGGTCTTAACTGTAGGAGGCGAACAGCTTGTGAAGGTAGTGTTTGCGTTGTCGACGAGACGGGGATCCTGAAAGGGGCCGGGGGTTCGGTCGGGGTCGTCAAGAAGTTGGAGCTTGCCCGGACTGGGCACCGTGATCCGCGAACCCGGTGTTCAGAATGCCCGAGTGCCTGACGATGCTTTCTATGGTTGAAACTTCCGCCTTCGGCCCGTCCGCAAACAGATGACGCACCAAGTGGCGCGTCCGTGATACACCGTCTCTTGAAGGGCCGCGTGATCCTGTCACCGCAACGCACGGAGATTCCACCAGGTCCCACCAACCGAGCCAATCGAGAAACCTGGCCGGAACAGTGGCGTCGAACAGCCTCTCCGGACATTTTCCAGCTGCGCTGACCGAGATGCCGAGTCCGGAAACGCCCGCTTCGGAAAGACTCTGATGCACCAGGGAAGCGTCCAATTGCAGGGTTGATGGCGTCAGTGAATCAATGGATGTTTACGAAATGGCACAGGAATTCGCAGGCCAACCAATCGATGTTCGCGCATGACTTCAAGTCGGAACCCTATTGGTGGGACCGAACCCCACGTCCGGAACTGGCCATCGGAGATCTTCCGCCTTCGGTAGATGTCGCAATCGTGGGTTCTGGCTATACCGGGTTGAACGCAGCCATCGAGACCGCGAGAGGCGGGCGTTCAACACTCGTCCTTGACTCGGAGGACGCCGGCTTTGGATGCAGCACGCGAAACGGCGGGCAGATCAGCACCGGCGTCAAGCCTTCGCTGGGCGAACTTACCAGGAGATACGGGCCGCAAGCTGCATTCGACATCTTGAAGGAAGGGCAGACCGCGCTGTCCTGGATCGGCGACTTCATCGAGAGCGAAGGATTGGATTGCGACTTCATGGTTCCAGGCCGGTTTCACGCCGCTCACAGCCCTGGAGCGTTCGACAAACTGGTTGGGCAGGTCACAAGTCAGCCGCGCGGGCTGGAGGTTCCATACCAGATCGTGGAACGCGGCGATCAACAGGAAGAGATCGGAACCGACCATTACCATGGCGGCATCGTGTTTGAGAAACACGCAAGCCTGGACCCGTCGCGGTATCATCAGTCGCTGTTAGGCCTTGCGGTCGCCGCGGGTGCACAGGTCGCCACCCATTCCAGGGTCACTTCGATCGAAAGGTCGGGGCAGGGATTCGTGTTACGGGCCAGTCGCGGTGAAGTTTGCGCACGGGATGTCGTGATAGCGACAAATGGCTACACGTCCGGCTTGACCCCCTGGTTGCGGCGGCGTGTCATTCCAATAGGCAGCTATCTGATCGCAACTGAACCGATTGAACAGAGCCTGATGGACAAGCTCATGCCAAGGAACCGGATCGTCAGTGACAGCCGCAAGGTGGTCTATTACTACCGCCCGTCACCGGATCGACAGAGGATCGTCTTTGGGGGGCGCGTTTCGAGCGCCGAGACGGATACGAGACGAAGCGCGGTCCGACTCAAGCGCGACCTTGACAGACTTTTCCCGGAATTGCGTGGCGCCAAGATCAGCCACAGTTGGATGGGGTATGTCGCCTACACCTTCGACACGTTGGCCAATACTGGCAAGCACGACGGCATGCATTATGCCATGGGATATTGCGGTTCAGGCGTCTCGGTGGCGAGTTACCTTGGAATGCGGATCGGGCAACGGGTGTTGGGCTTAAAGGAAGGCCGGACCGCATTTGATGGCATTCCCATGACGACAAGGCCGCTTTATTTTGGCAGGCCCTGGTTCCTGCCCCCATTGGTCGCGTGGTTCCGGTTCATGGATTACCTTGAGCTATAGCCTGCATGACACGGGTCAGCGGACTTCCGTTCCTGCCCAAACGCCGGCAAGGAGATGCACGCGAGCTTTTCAACTCGACCGGGACATGAATCCGAAGGATTCGTAACGCCGAATTCAATACGAAAGGACGACAAATTGGCCAGGATTACCGCGATTACTGGGAATTGAATCGATTACTTGACAACGCGTCACGCCGCCAGTTTCCGATCAATTTCACGGATCACAGGGGTGGCCAGCGCCAACGCCCCTCGCCGTGCGGATGCGCCAATCCCGGACGCCATGATGTTGCGGGCCGCGTTCAGGTCCGCATGATCCGCGTGGCCGCAGGCCACGCACGTGAATTCAGCCTGCGACGGGCGGGAGGCCTTGTCCACCCATCCGCACACGTTGCAGGTCTGTGAGGTAAAGGCAGGATCGATCTCCACCACCGCGCACTTGTAGCCGAGCTTCTCCTTCATGCCATGACAGCCGGTGCTCAGGATCTCCCGGTTGAGGCCGGACTTGGCCTTCACCTTCGTGCCGGGGTTCTCGAGCGTGCCCCTTGCCGATCGTGTCATGCCCCGGGTGTTGAGTTTCTCGACAATCACCGTGCTCGCCCGGTTCGCGATCCGGCGGCTGACCTGGTGTCGCCAGTTCTTTCGTCTGTTGGTCCGCTTCCGAAGCAGGCATTGCAGCCGCTTCCTGGTCCGCTGTCTCCGGTTGGAACCCTTGCGCTGGCGAGCAAGCCGGCGCTGGTTGCGCCCGATCTTCGCATCAAGCCGGCCCGTATCGGGCGCGGGGATGATCTCCGCCTCTCCCGTCGTGTCAACCACCGCCACCTGGCGGACGTTCATGTCCACGCCCGCCAAGACCCCGGTGTCGGGACGCTCCTCAGCCTCGACCTCATAGCAGACGGTGACGTACCACTTGCCGGCGATCTTCCTGATCACGGCCTTGACCGGCTTGCCCTCGGGATACGGGTTGCCGCCCTTCCGCCGGATGCGCATGGGACCAACCTTCGGGACATTGATCATGTCGTCCCTGATGGTGACGGCTTCGGGAATGGTGAAGGACGGCGTCGACCCGTGGCGGGACTTGAAGCGTGGATGTCCTGCCTCGCCCCTGAAGAACGCCTTCCACGCATCGGCCTGGTACTTGAGCACGTACCGGGTGATGGCGAAGGAGTATTCGCAAAGCCACGGGATTTCGTTGCGGAGGCTGCTGAACTCCTTGCCGAGCGAGAAGAAGGAAACCGACGGAGGTTTCTCCCCGTTGGCCTTCGCCTCCTCAAAGGCGTCATTGTGCTGCCCCAGTATCGTGTTCCAGACGAAGCGGCAGGCGCCTGCCTGTCCGGCCAGGCGCCGTGCGTTCGCCCTGGAGCCTGGCAGAAGCCGGTAGATGATGTTGCGGTGTGTGGTAGTCTCGCTCACGCGGTCGGGCCTTCGGCACAAGGTTCGTCTGGTGACGGGAAAGGCTGGCTTCCCGTCACGCGATCACGACACGATCTGCCAAAATTGCCAAGGCATCATCCAAAGTAACGATCAGGTGTCGGCAACCGCCATGACCCGTGAAATCGATCGAAAGCTGGCAGCTTGAATGTCAGGTAATCGATATAATCCCCTACGTAATCGGACAGGACCGGCCGGATAATCGGCCAAATTTGTGGTAATTCTATCGTAACCAGCGGAGAATCAGGAGTTTTAAACCTCATGACATCGGCCAATAATGCCATTGAATCACCGGCCCGGATCGAGCCAGCTCGGCTGGAGGAGGTACCGGAAGCGATCGCTGACGCGATCGCAGAGCTCTATTCGGCCAGTGCCGTCCTGGGTGCCCGGCTGCATCCCGCTGCGGCTGCGAACCTCTCCGGTGTCGTGCGCCAGATGAACTGCTACTACAGCAATCTCATCGAGGGCCACAACACCCGGCCCCGGGATATCGAGCGCGCGCTCGCCGGCGACCTTGACGGTGACGAGAAGCGGCGCAACCTCCAGATTGAGGCGGCCGCCCATGTCCGTGTCCAGGAGAAGATCGATCGCCTGGCTGCCGAGGGCCGACTGCCCGAGCCGGCATCGTGCGGATTCATCCGCTGGCTGCACGCCGAGTTCTACCGCGACGCACCCGAAGCTATGCTGACCGTCAAGTCCGACCATGCCGAATTCCGCATGGCGCCAGGGGAATGGCGCTCGGCGCCCGAACACGATGTCGCCGTCGGCCGCCATATCCCCCCGTCGAGCCTCGCGATGGAATCCTTCATGGCGCATTTCGAATGGCGCTATCGCTTCAAAGGGATGGGGTCTGCGACGCGTGTCCTGGCCATGGCGGCGGCTCATCACCGGTTGAACTACATCCATCCCTTCCCGGATGGGAACGGCAGGGTGAGCCGTCTCATGAGCCACGCCATGGCGCTGAGCGCCGGAATCGGAGCCCACGGCCTCTGGTCGGTTTCGCGCGGTCTCGCCCGAGGCCTCGAGAGCCGCAAGGAATACGAGATGCGGATGGATCACGCCGATACGCCTCGACAGGGCGATCTGGACGGGCACGGCAATCTCTCGCAGAAGGCGCTTGTCGGCTTCACGCTCTGGTTCCTGAAGGTATGCCTCGACCAGGTGACATTCATGGCGGAACTCTTCGACCTCGACAATCTCGATGACCGCCTGACGCGCTACGTCGAGCGTAGCGACAGCCTGAGGCCCGAAGCCGCGCGCCTCTTAAAGGAAGCCCTGATCCATGGCCGGATCGAACGCGGCGAAGCGTCCCGCATCACGGGCTTGCCAGAGCGGACCGCCCGGCGCGTCCTCGGCAGTGTCGTCGACGAAGGCCTGTTTGCATCGGCAACGCCGAAGGGCCCCGTCTCCCTGCGTTTTCCCGTCGATGCCTTGGAGCGGCTTTTCCCGCGTCTCTACCCGGAGACTTGAGCGGACCGCAATTATTCCGGATGGTCTGGGTCGTCTGCACAATGGGACGCTGCATAGCGGGCGTGGAATACGGCAATTCCGGCAGGATCGATGGCAAAGGTCTGAATGTCGTCAAAACCCGGCTGCAACCGGGCACTTTGAGCATTGAGCGCCTTGGGCCGGACATACGGGACGAAGGTCTCGTCCGAGGTCAAATTGATTGCCTCGGAACACTGCGTTGCCGACGGGGCAGCCAAGATTCCCAGTCCAAACGAACTTTGAAAGCATTCAGATGTGTCCATGGAAGGAACCCTTTGTGCTGGAGCAATGCCGACGACAATTCGTGGGGCAATGCCCTGTTCTTCAGCGAGCAACCTGACGACGCACTCGCTACGTGCTACGTGGCGACAGACTCTTCCCACGCCGACTTGGGAACGAGAAAAATGATTCCCATTCATTGGCATCTATCTCTTGCCCAGCGTCGTCCCCGTCGGATTCGTCGACGAAAACGCCTTTCTTGCCGTGAAGCAAGATATGCGCTGCTTCATGGAAGAAGTTGAACCAGAGGAGGTGATCATCGGACTTGTGTCGGGCGGTCAACTGGATGACGGCCTTCCTCGGCGACAGCCAACAAGCGGCGTCACTGAACGCTGTCTTTTGCAAAGGCTGCACCAACGCCAGCGCAACACCTGCCTCGTTTCATAATCTTGCAGTCTTCTGCAATGCCTCCACGATCTCCTCTCCTGCCAGGCCGCGGACAGTACGAACCGCATGCCTGAATCGGCTCCCATCGCAGTCTGCGCACTCCTGGTGCTGAGCGTCAATCTCTCCAAGCCTGAGCCAAGTAGCCAGAGCGACCACATTGCCCTTGAAGCAGCCGGGGTGGCGATAGGCGACATTGGCGAGGCCGTAGCGAGCAGTCCAGGCATCGACTGAACCCGCACGAAAGAACGCAAGCAGTTTTGAAACGGTGTCGGCATCGGACACCAGTCGCTGGAAACAGCCTCGCTTTACCAGGTCCCTAACGGGAAAACCTTGGCCCACTTTGCTTAAGCTTCGGCTTCGCCAACCTCGACCTCCCGTGCCCTGCGAAGACGATAGTCGGACTCGATTCCGAGCCAAATGCTGGCATCGACTCCAAGGATTTTTTCAAATTGCAGTGCGGTCGCCGGCTCGAGTGGAGCCTTGCCCGAGACGATCTCGCTGGTCAGCTTGGCAGAGCGACCACATCGACGCGCGAATTCAGCATGCGAGGTTCCCTCGGCCTCAAGACGTTTCCGGAGAACCCATCCGGGCGGAACCGCATGGTCTGGGTTGTATTGGATCGTCATTGTCGACATCTGTCCTTCTTCCGTCAGTGATCGTCGACCACATCGAGAATCGTGATCGCCGTTACCTGTTCCGTGTCGATCCCGCCATCTCCCTCACGTGGAATTGGTTCGTGGTTGGCTTCAAACACAAGCCGATACGGTTGGACGAGATCCAAAGCTGTTAACACCAAAGCGAACTGCTCATCGTGCAAATGTCATGTCGCGGAGATACCGGCGATGCCGCGAGCCACCGCAACATAGCAGCCGCACAGGCGAACGGGAATGCAGCCGATTGGCCGTTTCCGGTTCCCGATGCGAGAGAGAAAAGCTGCACTGTCGCGCCATCCGCCTTTCGACACCTCGCCGCCGTCCTCCGGGCTCACCAACGCCCAGACCGTCCAAGGGCGTCAACGGGCGCAGCCACAAAGCCTTGTTAATTCCGACTTTGTGGGCTCACCAACTCCAAGGGTGCACTACAGGGTGTTCCCGAGTTTCGAACCCCATCCGCCGCCTTTCGCGGTTCGGATGACCAGTTCGTCACCTTCCTCGACCCGGAGGTCGCTGACAAAACCGTATTCCTCCCGACCCCCGTTCTTTCGGATGACCGTGAGGCCGTTGGTGCCGCCCTGCTGACCTCCGGCCAACCCCCAGACCGGCTGCCGGTGACGGCTGAACCCGACGGCAACGGTCGCAGTTGATCGTGGTCGGTAACAGGCGCTCAATCCCTTGCCCCCGGAGTACCGGCCCCCGCCGGCCTGGTCATCTCTCAATGTTCTCCAACCGACATCCAGGCCGTAACGCGCCTCGCAGATCTCGACCGGGCAGTTGAACGTCTCACCGTGACTCGTCGAAAACATGCAATCGATCCCGTCACGGTACGAAGTCGCCCCCCACCCTCCCATCTGCGGTTCAACCATCGTGTACTGGCGTCCCGTATCAGGGTGTACGCCCGCAATCACCGTCCCCCCGATCGATCCGAAATGCCCGGCCGGGAGGCGATCCGGAAAAGCTTCGGCCATGCAGCGCCAGAGCATGTCGTAAAGCCGGATCCGGGTTTCAAAATAGAATCCGTGCGGAACCGTCCCGCGTGCATCAAAGATCGTGCCCCGGTCCGTGATCACGTCCAGCGGTCTGAACGAACCTTCAGAAGCCGGAAAGGCCGGACTGGTCAGGGCCTTGAACAGCATTTGCGACGCGATGACGGCACCGTCGCGGCTCGTATTGTGAGGTTCCTTTCGCTGTGCAGGATTGCCCCTGAGGTCAATGCGGAACCGGCCCTGGCCGACATGGATCCGTGCCCGCCAGATCGCACCGTCATCCTGCTCTTCCTCGATTTCGAAATCGCCTTCCGGCAATGCCTCAAGTCCACGGCGAGCCTGTTCCTCTCCTTCATCGAACAGGCGCTCAAGCGCTTCGAAAAACTCGTCCTTTCCGTAGGTTTCGATCATGCCTGCAATCTGTCCCGCTGCACGACGTCCGGCAGCAATCTGCGCCCACAAGTCCCCTGTCGCATATTCGGGCAGCCGGGAGTTGGCCGCGATGATTGCGAATACTGACTCCACGGGCCGCCCCGCATCGAAAAGGCGCACGGCCGGAAGGCGCAGCCCCTCCTGGAAGATTTCGCTGGCTCTCGTCGACATCGATCCCGGCGTCATTCCGCCAATGTCGCTCCAGTGGCCGATCGATGCCACCCAGGCGACCGATCCTCCGTCGTGAAACACCGGTTGCGCAACCACCACGTCGTTCAGATGCGTAACGCCCCCGAAAGCCGGGTCGTTCGTGATGAAGACATCACCTTCGCGAACTGCGTCGCCATCGCGATCCGAAATTTCCAGGATCCGCTTGACCGCCTTGTCGAGAACGCCGACGAATGACGGGATCCCCGCGCCTGAACTGACGAGATTGCCGTTCCGGTCGGTGACTCCAGTGCCGACATCAAGCACTTCGTGGATGATCGGGCTCATTGCCGTCCGCTTGAGCACGGCGAACATCTCGTCCGCGGCAGACGTCAGTCCGGACTGGATCACGGCGACTGTAATCGGGTCAACGGATCCGGATTCACATCTCGCCTTCACGGGCACTCTCCCGGCCCCGGGGCCGGGTTCCCCGTGCAACCGCACATCTGGGACTCGCGGGTCGGTCAGGATGACCTCGCATCCAGGACGATCCTGCTGCCGAAGACATCATCGCCGTCGAAGACTCCGATTTCGGCGAGTTCCTCTTCCGGCGGCGGCTCGCACGACCATTTCCGGCTTGGCTTCCAGCCGTGCTGCCTTTTCAGCAACGCGCCGTATTCCGCGCGATGGTAGGCCGCGAGTGCCGGATCGATAACCGGGACTCCCAACTGTTCCGAAAGGGCCACGTGAAACCCGAGTTCAAGGGTGCACCCCAGGATAATGGCCTCGGCGCAGTCCTCCTCGACGGCCCGGCGGCCAGCTTCCTCGAGCAAGGCATTCGTCCGCGCGTGATCAAGTTGAAACTCGTTGACCCCGAGGCCGACGCTGTAGAATCCGGCAAGCCTTTCCCCCATGCCGTTCGCAACGACCGTTTCGTGCATCTGGTTGACCCATTTCTGGCGGCCGACGATGATCCCGAAACGATTGGACAGGCTCGCGGCGATATCCAGCGCGGCCGTACAGGGTGCCGTCACCACCATGTCGCCGGACAACTCGCGCGCATCATGAAGGGCCGTGTCGTAGAAACACCCGATCGCCAACGCATCGAATCCTTCGCGGTCGGCGGTTCGCGCCGCCCGGACAATTCCTGTCGTGACCATCGCTTCGTAGGATCGAAACTCGATATGCGTGAATCGACCGAGTTTCGGGGACAAGGACGTGACATGCACCTCCGTGCCGGGCGAACGCACCGCGTCAATTGCATCGGCAAAGACCGCGTCGTAGCCATCGCAGCCGACAGGGCTCAAATACATCACCCGCAAAGGGTTGTTCGTGCCTGGTTCGATCATCGTCTCGTTCCCCTTCTTGTCAGTGTCGGACCCTGGACTGCGGCAGAGACGCGCCGGACCGGCGACTCGGCCCAAGGTGCCTTTCGTGTCACACGTCCACGCCGAACACCGCTTTCGCGCGCTCACTGGTCAGAAGTCCGTTCCGGACATCCTCCCGCACCTGGTCCGGGTCACGTTCGGCCGGGTTCCCGAGCCCGCCCCCGCTCCCGGTGACAACCCGGATGATGTCGTCTTTCGAGGTCGGCAGACCCGAGGTGAACGCGAACCTCTTGCGGTCTCCGGATTTCGGAATGAACTCGATGTAGTTCGGTGACCCGTCATTGCCGCCATCGAGCCCCCATGCCGGGAATTTCGAGCGCGTGTAACCGGCGGTCAGGAACCCGTCATCGGCGCGGATTCGGTAATCGAGCACGATGCCGCGGCCTCCCATGTGCCGGCCTTCGCCCCCGGGTTCGGGATTGAGCTCCATTCGGTCGACGTACAGGCCGTTTCGTGCCTCGTTGATCTCGGCAGGACAGTTGTAGGTTTCGCCATGAAAACCGCAGAACATCGCGGTGTTCCCGTCACTCCCGCGGCTCGCCCCCCATCCGCCAAGCTGGGGTTCGATGATCGTGTACTGCCGTCCGGTGTCGGGATGAATGCCGCCGATGAATGTTCCGCAAACGGATGCGAAGTGACCGGCGGCAAGCCGGTCAGGCATGTGCGGCGCGAGGCAGCGCCACATGATATCGTAAACCCTGAGTTCGATTTCATAGTAAAACCCGATCGGCGCCGGCTCGCTCGCGTGAAATACTGATCCCGGTCGTGTCAACAGCTCGAGAGGACGAAACGATCCCCCGTTCGCGGGAGAATAGGGATCGGTGAGCGACTTGAATATCATTTGCGCCGCGACCATGACTCCATCGCGGCTTGTGTTGACCGGACTTTTGCCCTGGTCCGGATTGTCCCGGAGATCGACGGTGAAGGCGTCGTCCGAAACCGTGATGCTGACATTGAAGACCTGCCCGTCATCCTGTTCTTCCGACAGGGAAAACGTGCCTTTCGGCAATCCCTTCAGTTCACGCCGGGAAACCCGTTCACCGAAATCCATGAAACTGGACATCGCCGCGGAAAACACGTCGACACCGTATTTCCGTGCGAGTTCCTCGAGGCGGCGTGCACCGATCCGAACGGACGCGATCGCCGCCCAGAGATCTCCCTCCAGCACATCCGGCATTCGCGAGTTGATCCGGATGATGTCCATGACCGGCTTGATCGGCTCACCCCGTTCGATGATCTTGATGGCCGGCAGGCGCAATCCTTCCTGGTAGATCTCCGTTGCCTCGCCGGTCAGGGAACCGGGAGCCATTCCGCCGACATCCGAATGATGGGCTATGTTCGCGGTCCACGCGATCAGTCTTTCATTCACGAAGACCGGCATGATGACGACGATGTCGTTCAAATGCGTGACACCGCCGAAATATGGGTCATTCGTGGCAAAGACATCACCGGGCTGTACGGCCCCGGGCTGATCGAATCTGCGGATGATGACCTTGGTTGCCTTGTCCAGCACTCCAATGAATGCGGGTATTCCCGCACCGGAGGACGCGATTTCGCCCTCGGCGTCCATGATTCCCGTGCCCATGTCGAGGACTTCGTAGATGATCGAACTCATCGCGGTCTTCTTCATGGCGGCAAACATTTCATCCGCCGCTGCCTGCAAGGAGTTCTGGATGATCTCCAGGGTGATCGGATCGTGATCCGGAACTGTCATGTCACGTGCCCTCCCCGTCGCCTACCTGAATGACGACATTTCGAAAGCGGTCGATCTCGACCCGGTCATCGGGGTGGACGACAATGGTCGTGCCTGGTGACTCGATGATCGCGGGACCGGCCAGTTTCATGCCGGGATTCAAGCGACCGCCATCATAGATCCTGGCCTCATGTACACCTTCGACCGCATAGTCGACTGGCCGAACCGCCTTGAGCGCCGTCTCCGCCGATTCCCCGGTCAGCTCCTGCGGGGTCATCTTCAGCTTGCCGACTTCCGCGGCTGCCACCAGGTGGACGCCAACCATTTCAACGGGAGCATCCAGCCGGTACGTGTATTCCCGCTCGTAGGATTCATGGAACGCCGCCGCGATCGTCGCGACCGTGTCCGGGGTGACCCGGTCTTCGCTCAGCTCGACTTCCGTCGTGTGTTCCTGGTTCCGGTACCTGAACTTTCCGAACCGCCTGCAGGATACGCGCCCCGCATCCACACCTTCAGATCCAAAATCCGCTTTCGCGCGGGATTCCGTCTCCGCGAATGCCGCCTCGATTCCTTCGGCCTGATCGGGCGACAGGTCGGCAAGCCGGGTGACAAAGTAGTCGCGGCGCAAATCGGACATCATCATGCCCCAGGCGGAAAACACCGATGCGCTCTCGGGGATGACAGCCTTGCGAACACCAAGTTCCCTGGCCAGCGAAACGGCGTGCATGCCACCACCGCCGCCGAAAGCGATCAGCGTGAAGTCCCGCGGGTCAAAGCCCCGGTTGAGTGAAACCAGTTTCAGGGCATTGACCATGTTGTTGTTGGCGATGCGGACAATGCCGCGCGCCGCCTCGTCCGCGCTCACGCCAAGGCGTTCACCGACTCCGGTGATGGCCCTTTCGACCGCACCCATGTCGGCGTCGATCTCCCCGTCGCAAAAGTAGTCGCGGTTGATCCTGCCAAGCCAGAGATTTGCGTCCGTCGTGGTCGCATCACGCCCACCCCTGCCGTAAGCGGCCGGTCCTGGCTGCGCGCCGGCGGAGCGCGGGCCGACGTGCAGCTTGCCGAAATCGTCGACCCACGCGATCGAGCCGCCACCGTTGCCGATCTCCACCAGGTCGACGACCGGAACCATGATCGGATATCCGGCGGACTTCCGATCGCGTTCGATCCAGTAATCGGTCATGATCCTGACATTGCCGCCCTCGATCAGGGCGCATTTCGCGGTTGTTCCACCAATATCCAGGGCGAGGACATTCGGCTCGTCGATCAGTCGTCCGAGCTCGGCGGCGCCCCAGACACCGGATGCCGGTCCCGACTCGACCATCGTGATCGGAATCCTGGAAACGGCTTCCATGGAGTCGACGCCGCAATTCGATTGCATCACGTAAAGGCTGCCGCGAAACCCCCGGCTTTCGAGGCCGTCCCGAAGACGGTCAAGGTAACGTTCCGCAACCGGCTGGACATAGGCCGACAGCACCGTCGTGTTGCACCGTTCGTATTCACGCCATTCCCTGGCGATCCGGTGCGAGGAAACCGTGGACACACCCGGCCAGAGCGATCTCACGGCTGCTTCCGCCGCGCGTTCGTGTTCCGGATTGGCATAGGAATGCAAAAAGCAGATCGCGACCGCTTGAACGCCCTCTCGCCGGAAATCGCCGATGATGTCTTCAAGCCCGGAGAGGTCGAGCGGCGCCATCTCCTCGCCTCGGTAGTTCATTCGGCCAGGCAATTCGCGCCTCAGGTGCCGGGGCACGAAAGGTCGGGGCTTTTCGTAATGGAGATTGAAGAAGTCAGGCCTGTTGCCGCGGGCGATTTCAAGCGTGTCGCGAAACCCTTGTGTGGTGATCAGGCCGACACGAACGCCCCGGCGTTCTGTCAGCGCATTGATGACCACTGTCGTCCCGTGCACGAGGAAGCCGATTCCTGCCGGATCCGTTCCGGTCTTTTCGATGACGTTCAGGACTCCGACATCGAAATCCGGAGGCGTCGTATCCGTCTTTGCCGTCCTGACGGTCGACAAGCCGGAGTCTTCATCGGTTTCGAAAAACACGAGGTCAGTAAAGGTTCCGCCAACATCCGTCGCGGATCGGATCGTTTTTCCGGTCAACGGTTTTCCCTCCCCCTGGTCAATCATTCATCTTGTTACGGACCGGTCCTTGATGAGTCGGCTCCGGGTGCAATTGCTTCCACTCGGTCTCGACCGCGTCCCCTTCAGACCACCAGCCAGCCCTGACACGTTCGCGAAATTCGATCTCGTCGGGTTCGATAACCGGAACTGCGCCGATCAGGCGCCGTGTACATATGTGGCGGGGATTCCTGAACAGGCTTACCGTCTCTTCGGTCTCGACGATGCGACCCCGCTCCATGACCATGATCCGGTCCGCAATGTTGCGAACGACCGAGAGATCATGGGTAATGAACGCGTATGTCAGGTTTCTGCGCGCGCGCAGGTCCGCCAGCAGGGCAAGCACGCGCGCCTGAACCAGGACGTCCAGTGCGGATGTCGGTTCATCGAGCACGACCAGTTCGGACTCGCATGCCAACGCGCGCGCAATGGCGACCCGTTGCCGCTGGCCGCCGGACAACGCGGATGGTGGACGTGGCGCAAGTTCAGCGGAGAGACCGACCTCCTCGAGCAGCGCCCGTACCCGGGCCGGCCTTTCAGATCTGGGACCGATGCGGTGAGTATCCAATGCCAGCCGGATGGAAGCCCCGACCGATCGTTTCGGATTGAGGGACGACAACGGGTTCTGCTGAACCAGCTGCATCGCACGGCGATGCCCATGCTTCCGTCGAACGGGCAACACCTCATCCTTGAATCGGATCTCGCCGCCCGGATCCGGTGGCAGGATTCCCAGGATCATGTTGGCGATCGTGCTCTTCCCGGATCCGGATTCGCCGACGATCGCGAGGCATTCGCCGCGGATGATATCGACCGAGACGTCATCGACAGCCCGGACACTGTGTGTGCCGAGACGAAATGTCTTCGACAGGTTTCGGAGCTGCAGCAATGGATCAACCATCTCCAACGGCACCTGTTCCGACAGGCAATTCGCCCGCATGGCTCTCATGATCAGCCAGAAATGCCTCCTGGTCGTCCGCAATTTCGGGAATTCCCCCGCCAGTTATCCTTGGCGCCGCCGCCATCAGGGCTCGCGTGTAGGGGTGGCGAGGTTCACGGAACACGGACGCCGTCGGTCCGTCTTCGACGATCCGGCCCTTGTAAATGACGTAGACCCGATCGGCGAACTCCCGAACCACACCCAGGTTGTGGGAAATGAACAGGACCGAGGTCCGGTGGTCGTTGACGAGGCGATGCATCAACCTCAGGGTCTGGTCCTGTACCGTGACATCGAGCGCGGTCCCGGGTTCGTCGGCAATCAACAGGGCCGGTTCATTGGCCAATGCCATGGCGATCATGACTCTCTGGTTCATTCCGCCAGAAAGCTGGAAAGGGTAGGAATCGAGTACCCGGTCAGGGTCCTCTATTGAAACCTCACGAAGAATTGCCGCCGCGCGGTTTTTCGATTCCGCCGCACTCATGCCGGCATCATCCCGCTTGAGGACCTCGTGAAACTGCACGCCGATCGTATAGACCGGATTCAGGGACGACGTCGGATCCTGAAAGATCATCGACATGCGCGTCCCCCGAAACCGGCGCCAATCCGCCGCCGGCATCCGGCTCAGGTCCTGACCTTCGAATCTGATATCACCGGAAATGATCGACGTCGGCAACGACTGGAGAAGTCCGAGCACGATGCGTGCAATGACCGTCTTGCCCGAACCGGATTCTCCGACGAGCGCAACTTTTTCCTCCGGAGCGATGTTCAGCGACACGCCGTGCAGGACGTCCGTTGTCCCGGTATAGCCGCGAAATCCCAGCTTGAGATTCCGGATGTCGAGGGTGGTGGTTTCTCCGTTCATCACTGGTCGGCACCCAGTATGTCCCTGAGAGCATCGCCGACGAGATTGAACCCGAAGACGGCCACCAGGATCGCCAGGCCGGGAAACACCGTGAGCCACCATGAATCGGGGAGATACTTGGCCCCTTCAGCAACCATCGATCCAAGGTCAGGTGTCGGTGGCTGGACACCGAGCCCGAGAAACGACAGGGACGACGCGATGAGGATGACGAACCCGATGTCGAGAGTCATCTTGGTCAGAACTGCGGGAACGCAGTTCGGCAGGATTTCCCGGAACATGATATGTGCGGAGGATGCACCGATGACCTCGGCCGCGAGGACATAACCTTCTTCCCGCTCCGCAAGCGTAATGTTGTAAACCAGCCTGGCGTACCAAGGCCACCACATCACGGTGACTGCCATCATGCCATTGAGAAGCGTTGGCTCCAGAACCCCCATGATCGACATCGCAAGAACGAGCGGCGGGATCGACAGGAACACGTCGGTCAGTCTCATCAGGGCGTAGCGACGCCATCCGCCGAAATATCCTGCGAGCAATCCGACGGTGACGCCCACCGGCATGGCAATGGCGAGCACGACGACTGCAAGAATCAGGGAAATCCTGTAAGCATAGAGAATCCGGCTGAAGATGTCGCGGCCGACAAGATCGGTCCCCATGATGTTCGGCCAGCCAGGTGGCTGGTTGAAATTGCTGAAGTCGACAACGGCACCGCGGTGCTCGGGAAAAGGCGCAATCAAGTCGGCGGAAATTGCGGACAGCACCACCACCGCGACAAGGGCCACGCCCGCTATCGACAGGGGACTCGCCCGAATGATGGCGATGGCCCGTCTCACGTGTTTTCCCGTCCGTAACGAACGCGCGGATTCAGCCACGCGATCAGGAGATCCACGATCAGGTTCGCGATCAGGAACGTCGCGGAAATGATCAGGACGGTACCGACGATGGCATTCAGGTCCTTCCTGAGGATGACCGCAACGCCGTAACGCGACAGGCCCGGCCAGGCAAAGATCGCCTCGACCAGGAAGGCGTTCCCGAGCATGGCAGCAAAGTCCAGTCCGAGAATCGTCAGCGAAGGAATCAGTGACGGGCGAAAGGCGTAGCGGCCTGCTATCCGCCATTCGGGGAACCCGTAGGATCTGGCCATCTCGATGTAGGGGCGGTCATAGGTCTCGACCATGTTCGCCCGGGTCAGCCTTGCGGCCTGCCCGATTCCTGACAATGCAAGGGCGAATGCGGGGAGAAAAATGTGCCTGAGCGCGTTGCCGAACGCGTCGATGTTGCCGGCGAGCAATGTATCGACCAGCAGAAAACCGGTCAGGCGTTCGATCTGGTAATCGGTCGCCAGGCGTCCAGCGATCGGGAACAGCGGCAGGAAGAACGCGAACAGCAGCATGAGAATGACGGCCCAGACAAAACTCGGCGCCGAAACCCCGAGGAGGGAAATCACCCGCACGACATTGTCGATCACACCCCCCCGGTACCTTGCGGACAGGACACCGAGTGGCAGCCCAAGCCCGATCATCAAAATGCCTGCGGCGAAAACAAGCTCGAGTGTCGCCGGGAGAAACTGTGCGATGTCAGTGGTTACCGGCCGATTGGTATAAAGGGAAACACCGAGGTCACCCCGGGACAGATCGCGAACAAAATAACCGTATTGTATCCAGATCGGCTCATCGAGATGCAGTGCATCGCGTAACTTGAGGACCTGTTCCTGGGTCGCGTTGGGGCCGAGCGCGATCCGGGCCGGATCGCCCGGGATGACCCGGGCGATCAGAAAGATCAGAACGGACACACCAATGAGAACAAGCACGGACATGCCTGTCCTGCGCAAGAGAAGATGCAGGACGGGGTGCTGCAATCTTCTTGTTCTTCGTGCCCTTGCAGAACGATTTCCGCTATTCTTCGACCGACATCAGCCTGAAGCTGAATCCCATTCCGTCGAGCCCGAACGCATGGTCCGGATCACTCAGTGCCGGCGCCGTGACCTTCGGACTCGCTGCGAAAATCGACTGGCGGTCATAGCCGTAAATCGACGGTGCAATGGATACCAGCCGGGAATTCAGGGCAGCATAGGCCGTTTCCCTGGCTTCATCGGTCGCACCCGTCCGCCCCTCTTCGAGCAGCTGGTCGACTTCCGCGTCGTTCAGGTGTTCCGGGGACTGCCAGGTCCCTGCAGAGGTCGAATGGTACATGCCGTACAGCAGCGTGTCCGGGTCGCCGGTCACGGCATTGACGAACAGTTGCGAGATGTGCGGGGTATTTTCCGCACTGTTCACCATGCTCGAAAACAGTGCCCATGGTACCTTGGTGATCGTCGATTTGATGCCGATTTCAGCAAGGTTTGCCTGGAAGAGCAAGGCAAAGCGCTCTTCAACCGGAACTTCGGCGATCCAGGTGATCTCTATCGTGAAGTCGGCCGGGTCGTGAGCGCATTGTTCGAGATGCGCCCTGGCAGCGTCGAGATCGCGTGACGTTGTCATGTCGGCAGGGTTCGATCCAAACATGCCCACGGGAATGGCGCCGGTCGACGCTGACCCTTGCGAAAGATCTTCGGTGACCGCGATCAGTTTCAGGGCGGCTTCGTAGTCGAACGCGTTGGCGAGCGCCTGGCGGCAGTGGACATCGTCAAGCGGTGATTTCGTCGTGTTCATCTTGAAGTAGAACGCGCCCGTCCCGCTTTCGGTGAACAACTGCATGCCCTCACCGGCCAGGGCCTTCATCACCTCGGGCGGCAGCCACTGCGACGAGATCTCGTGCTCTCCCTGTGCAAGGAGTGTTCTGACCGTCGCCGCCTCGAGTCCATAGCGCAACCTGACGGTATCCGGTGCAGAGTCGTCGATTCCCAGGAAGTAGTCGGCGTTCTTGCTCATGACGGTCTCGTCCTGAGGATTGTGCGACACCACCACGTAGGCGCCGCTTCCCGCGCCGTTGGCGGACAGATAGGCTTGTCCCCAATCCTTCATGTCGCCGTCGCCGTCGCCAAGATTGCCCATGACGGTCTTCTTGTCGACGATCGGCAATCGCACGAGAGATGCCACGAACGGTGCATAGGCAACGCCAAGATTGAACCGTACGGTACGATCGTCGAGCGCTTCGGCGCTTTCGACGTTTCCGAAAAGGTAGGACAAGCCCAGCCCCAACGCCTTCATGCGATCAAGCGAGAATACGACGTCTTCCGCAGTGACCGGGTTCCCGCTCTGAAAACGGGCATCGTCTCTCAGGGTGAAGGAATAGCTGGTGCCTTCGCCTTCCCAGCTTTCCGCCAAATGCGGGACGTGGCCCGGCCCTCCCTGCCGAGGCAGGACCAGCGTGTCGTAGACGTTGAACATGAGAATCGAATCCGCGTAGTCGGACGCTTTCGCCGGGTCAAGTTCGCCGACGGCAACCTCGTCGAGCCTGAGCACCCGCTCCGCGGCTGCCGATTGGGCAAAGGACATCAGGGCGGTACCGACCAGCGCAAGGCCGAACGCCCAGAGACGTGCACAATTCGCGTGTTTCATCGTGATTTTCTCCCCTTCTTTTTCGCTGGGCTCTCTCCGGACGCGGCCGACCGCTTCCTGCCGCCGCGGGCTTCCGGATTTTGTTGTCCCGGCTGTTTCGGGTCTGAAACTCTCGAACCGGTTACCTGTCCGGCCGGGCCGTCAGCATCGCCAAACACATCCATCGTACAGACGTGAAGGAACTTTGCCGGCCCGGTCGTGTGATTCCAGGTCGAGTGCCGGAGCATGGAACTGAAGTGCATCGAGTCGCCGGGCCTGAGCACGGTGCAATCCCCGTCGACCTCGACGGTTATGGAACCTTCCAGCATGTAAAAGAGCTCTTCGCCTTCATGGCGGATCGGTTCGCTCCTGTGGCCCGGTGTTTCGTGAATGATGACGCTGCTCAGCACGTGCCCGGGAAAATTTGCTGAAATCCGCTCATAACCGAATGCGGCAGGGTTCGGTCCATAAACCTGGCGGCGGGACTGTCGCGTCGACGGCGAACTTCCTTCCGGCGCGACGAGAAAGTCCGCCACGCTCCTGCCAAGCACCCGGGCAATCCCAACAAGAGATGACAGGGACGGAGATGTCAGGTCCCTTTCGACCTGTGAAATGAAACCAACGGAAAGCCTGGCTCCGTCCGCGACATCCTGAAGCGTCAAGCCAAGTTTCTGACGGCGGTTCCTGAGCCGTTGCCCCAACGGCTGGTTGTCGGGAAATTCCTTTGCCTTCGGGTCAGAATCCGGCTGCATGCGACATTCCAAATTTTAGTTATACTAAAAATTAGAACAAACCGGTTGTGCGTGTCAACCGTCTTTCACGGGGGAATGCTGCGTGTGGGGATGCTTGATCCGGATCGGGTCGCGTTTCACTCCGCGTTTACTGAACCGATGGATACTGTGCCACCGCTCCCACGGTGGTCCGCTCAATTCTCCTGCGGGAACGTTGCCCCGGTCGGGCAGGAAGGTCATCGGAATAGTTTGCCAACCGCGCCTGCCGTCATCGCATCAGGAAGGTCTCAGTAGAACCAAAGCCTGTCCGGAGGCCCGACCGCAACCGTAACCCTGTACCCGGTCGCCAGGAACTCCGCGCCTGCAACGCGACCGGACACGAAACTCCCGCCATCGAGGTTGATCTTCCCACCATTCAACAGGTGCGGAAGGACGATCTCGTCCGTGGTTTCGGATAGGCCGTCGAAGCGAACCGGCGTGTGGCCATGCACGACCACGAGCCCTCTTGCCGGTTCGGGATGCCGAAGAAACGAGTCGCGGATCCAGGCCCAGTGGTAATTGTTCACCATGTACCATGGCAGCGCCAGGAACGCTTCGATCTCTTCGTCCGGATCAACTCCCGCGTGCACGAAAAGCAATCGGCCCTGCCGGACGTGCGAACGCAGCTGTTCCAGGAATCTCACTCGTCGTTCACCAAGCGCGGACACCATGCGTTCGCTGAAGCGTCGATTGATTTGATCCTGAGGAGGGACGGAATCCGGGCGCCACGCACCCTGGCGCGAAAAAACATTTTGGGGAACATCGCATCCGAGTTGCTCTGCGACCTTGACCCCGCCATTGTCCAACCAGATCCACGGGTCGAATTCCGGCAGACCCTCAAGCGTCACGCGCATCATTTGCTCGTGATTTCCCATCAGCGGCACGACCCGGTCGAATCCGCGGGATTCAGGGTCATCGACCACATCGATCGCAGTATCGAGCGCCCCAAGGCTATCCCTGCCACGATCGACGAGATCGCCGAGCAGGATCAGCAGGTTTCGATCATGGTCAGGGCATCCGGCCGCAAAGTGATCCAGCAGGCTCCGGAATTCTGCCGAGCGTCCGTGAACGTCTCCGATCACGCAAATGCGCGTCCCGGCAGGAATGCCGGTGCTCAGCTTACCAGTACGTGCCGAGTGAACAACCGGGGCCGACATTCAGTTTGCCTTTCTTCCGAGCTCGGACGTGTGCATTTCGCACCGCGGTCAGAGTACATCCGCGTTGAGGGCGAATAATAGATGCTGTCACGTGCTTTTGTGACAATTTCATTTGATGTCTACGTCGTGCACAACGCAAGGGTTCCGTGACGAATTGAGGCCCGCCGCGGTTGCCGACCTTTTCGAAGTCGAAAACAACCAAAAGAATAATGTCGCTGTCGAACATACCTTGCACCGTCGTGTTACAACCGGCCCTTATCCTGTCTGGGTCCCGGACGCGTACAACTGCCCGAGACGCGTAGACGTGATCCGAAATCGAAATGATCTTTCCGATCTTGTCAGCATCGGGGGCGACAGATTTCCGGACCGAAGATCATTTCGGATTTAGCCCTTGAAGCCCGACTCGACATGGAATTCACGCATGCGGCTGGAGACTCCGTGACCTGCCAGTTTTGCACAGCATCTCGACGCGCTTGGTGAGCGTAGCCGCATTGGTGGATCAACCAGCGAATCCAGGCTGAAGCAGCCACCCGAATCTGAAAAGCCGATCAATGGTGAACCAAACGATCAGCGCCCTCGAAGGACTGCTTGACGCTCGGTTCCACATTGCAATGCCGGCCGTTCCGACGCATCCTGACGCGACCGATTACAAAACAGGCTGAACATTCTTATGCTGCTGCGCTGCCTGTTTGAGCGCTTCCTGATAGGAAGACGTCATGCCGCACGTGGCGCCGCCTCAAGATCGAATTTGTGCCGCACGGTGCGTTCGGCCACGTCCAGATCGAAAAGGATTTGCAGATTGATCCAGAACGCCGGAGTTGTCCCGAAATACCGTGCCTGTCGGAGCGCAGTACCGGTCGTAAAAGCGCGGCGTCCAAGGACGATTTCATTCAGCTGCGGGCCCTAACCTTGAGGTCCCGTGCCAGCCGATTAACGCTGACTTGCATCGGCCTCGGGAATTCATCACGCAGAATCACACCTGGATGCACTGGAGGCAGCAGCAGCCTTCCCGATGCAACATCTGAAAAACCAAGCCTGCGCAGGTCTCTTCGTTCTCGATCGATGGTCATGTTCAATCTCGTTCCTCGTGATGGTCGACAATCTCGACCTCCCAGGCGTCTCCTTCACGCCAGACGAAACAAATGCGCCATTGCTCGTTGACCCGTACGCAATGTTCGCCCGAATTGGTCACTCTGAACCCTGAAATTACCACCGTTCCCTATAGCCGGCACCACTAAGGTACTCGGAAAAGAACGCCGCAGTTTTGGGTGCGGCAACAGTGGGGACAGTTTCCAAGGGGACCCATCGCAAGTCGGCGATTTCACGAGGATCCATTATGGTTGCAGTACCTTCGAATGATTTGACGAGGTAGAATATCGGGAAATCAGTTACGCCTCGGTAATTGTGAACGAAAACGTGCAACAGTTCTGGCGTACCAATTGCTTCAAGACCGGTTTCCTCACGTAACTCTCGTTTCAGGGCAGAAATCGGACTCTCGCATGGCTTAACTCCCCCTCCCGGAGTTTGCCAACCATCCTGGTATCTGTGTCTGACCAGTAGAACGTTCCTGTCCCTTCCGATCACAATTGCACGCACGCCTACTGTTGACCCGCCAAAGAACGAAACCACTCTCCGACGAAGCCTATCCATTTGCGTGATGCTGGAGTCCCGGATGGTGCTCAACATTTGATCCTCTTTCTTGGGGGTGGTTTCCGCCTTACCTGCCATTCTATCCTGAAAGGCACGAGTTCAATGAGTCATGATTTCATCTCCGTTAGCCGCCTCCCGGTAAACGGTAAAACCGCCATGCTCCTGCAATGCCTTTGTTCCTTGACGCGAACGCCATGCTGCCCGAGTCGGTCGCCACCCCGCGAGGGACTCACCGTTCAGCCTCCAGGATAGAAGTCGGACAATTGTTCGGCAGTGTCGCTCCCGTGCATGAGGCGAAGATGATCCAGCACCATGCGCGTGACGGCGTCTGCGCATTCAATGGAGCCTGCAAATCTGTGCTGCAGTGCGGCAGCCGGTTCGATGAGGCCCAGCATGTTTCCCGCAATCGCGCAGGTCGAGTCGCTGTCGCCGCTGTGCAAAACAGCGATCTGCAGTCCTTCTTCGAAACTCCCGGCACAGAGGCAGGCATAGAGCGCGATCGAGAGTGCTTCTTCTGCCGTCCATCCGCCACCGAGAGTTTCGACCGTTTCGGGTTTGCCGTCGCGAGGTGCATCAAGTGCGGCGCGAATTGCCGTGGCTGTCTCGTCCCCGCCATCGATGCGTGCGTAGGCATCTGCCATCGCATCTGCACTTTCCCCGGGGGCGACGCCGCTCGCCGCGTCCGCGAGCATTTCTGCCCATGCGGCGGCGGCGAGCTGGCCAGTCGGATGACCGTGGGTCAACGCGGATGTCTCCACGGCAAGCGAACGCACCTGATCACGCTCAGCCATCAGGGCCACGGGTGCGACTCGCATGATCGTGCCGCAACCCTTGCTGTCGTTGCGCGCTAGTGCCCCGTAGCGATCGCTCCTCGCCAGTGCGGACAGGCAGGTATTGCCGGGTGCGCGGCGTGCCCAGAGACGCGGATCGGAGATCAGGCCGACATCATCAGTTTCGACACGCGGTTTGCCTCCCTGGGTTCGATACCAGCGCAACAGCGCATGATGGACCACGCTCGGCGGGTGGAAGATGCCTTTCAGGGCACCGCGAATACGCGCCCTGATCATCCCCTCGGCGGTGAAGAGGGTCATCTGGGTGTCGTCGGTGATGGCGCCGTGCTGGCCCTGATGCGGCGGCAAATCCGAAACTCCATCTGGAAAGCGTCGCCGTATTCCGTCGAGCGACAGGAATTCGATCTCCGCGCCAAGACTGTCGCCGATCGCTCCGCCGATCAGGCTTCCATGTAGCCGAAAGCCCGGCCGGCCATAGTGTTGCGCATGACATTCCAGCCAGCGCTCCTGTTCAACCGTCTCGACGGCACCGCGGCGTACTGAACGAACTTCCTGAATCGCATTTGACGCAGACCGGCCGCGTTCGATGAGAATCAGCGCGGCAATCGTACCCGCACGCCCCAACCCACCCCGGCAATGCACAAGAACCTTGCCCCCGCATTCGAGGATCTGATGCAGCCGTGGGGACAGGGCTCGCCAACGACCCATCGCCTTTGGTTTCGGGACAGCAAGGTCTTGGACCGGAAAGTGATGCCATTCGATGCCGCGCGCTTTCACGGCTTCCCCGAGGGGCCGCACGGATAGCATCTCGAACTCATGGTCTTCGATGAGAGTCACGACTGCCGCCGCTCCCCAGACCTCGATAGAGTCCATGTCGAGATCGAGATCGCGCGCCCAGGGAGCACCATAAGCGCTATCGCCCTTCTTGCCGGGGCAAAAGGTGATGCCAACGCTGCCGTTTCCAACAGGCAGGGTGTCAATGCGGAGGGGGTGTGTGATGCTGGTCCTGGCCAATTGTTTTCCTTCTTCTCTTGCGATTCACCTGAAGTTCACTCCGATGCCGCTTCAATCGAGACCGTTTGGCTTCAAGGCGTGGCACGCAAGCCATCCCTTTTCTTTAGGGAATCGAAGCCGGGAGCAGTGTGGCACGGAATTTCGGCCCGGTGGAATTGGTGAATGTAATCCCCGGAACGATATGGGCGCATTCGCTGCCGGGTCGGTTCATTGAGCCCGTGGCGCGGTGGAGTTGAACAAAAGAACTCGTTCGGATCGAAAACGAGTTGTCTCACCCTTGTTGTGAATTCACGCCCGTTCACTGACGGCAATTTGCAGAAGCGCGGCAGCAATTGCCGAAACCGCCATGTCAATTTGGAAACTCAGGCCTCGTGGCCCAATCGCTTTCCCGCCCGCGCCGCGCCGGCGAGAAACGCCTCGGCGTCTTCGTGCGAAAAAAGAATGCCCATATCGTTGAAGTTCAGGAAAAGACGGTCACCGTCCCCGGCAAATCCCGTAGTTCCTATGCTGATCGTCGCACGTCCTTCGAGATTGGCGAAATCCGCTACAAGGCGCTTGAAATCCACGTGCGTAGCCAATGTACCCTCCAATTTTCGCAGCACGGCCGCCCTCCTACCCAAGCGTTGTTGTCACGTCTACAGCGGGCACCTGGGTTCAGATTTCGTTTTCCCGAGTCTCCGTACATGACGCCACGTCAGCCTTTCCGTGATTCCCGCATGTATCGCCAGGAGCCCGCGCAACGGGAAAGTCACGAGGTCGTTCAAAAGATCAGTGCGGGCAAGTTCACCAGTTTCCGGGCTTATGGTTTTTCGTGCCGGGGATCGGAGCCGGCAATTGTGAGTGCCCCGGGGCGTTGGCCCGGATACGTCGCGCGAAGTCGGCATGGACGAGGAGTTGGCGCGAGGGTGCCCTCGTCCCCGGTGTCACCAAGCCGATCCGCTTGCCGTGATGTTGCCTCGCAAGGCGCATCGCCTCGGCGATGTCACTGTCGTTGCTCACCACGACCGCGCAGTCGTAAAGGTCCAGCCAGCCGTCGTTCAGGAGATGAACGGCAAGGTTGACATCCGAACCCTTCTCCTCGGTCCTGACGACCTCAATTGTGCGGCGGTTACCTGCCGGCCTGGTCAAAGGCATGCGGACCGCATGGCTCAGATAATGCCCGAAATACACCTCCACCTCAGGTCGGAAACGTTGCACGGCGCGGAGATACACGTCCTGGCGTTGCGGCTTCGACGGATCGCCAGGCGTTCCTGAAACCCTCGCCGTGAAGTGCTTCAGAGCAGCGATTTCGTGTTGTGGCTGCAACACCTTCTTCAGCAAAGCGACCGGATCCAGCCATCGCCAGGGCGTTCCCTTCAGGGCACCGTAGTAGAGATTGAACCCGTCCACATAGACGAAAGTACGCATCGGAAATCGCCAAAAAAAGCAGGGGCCTCCGAAAAGGCCCCGCGCCCTGAGGTCGAAACCGCAAGGGGTGTTGCTGCCTGTCTACGCTTGTCAGACGGGAATATCTGGTACTCAACCGGCAAAAATCCAGTTCAATGTTCAATCTCGAACGTTCGGCACTCCAACCAACAGACAACCAGGTCTCTGGAATCTGCCGAAGCGGATTCTCCGGACGGAATCCTCGACCGCCGGCCATGCCATTCTCGCGTCCGCCGGAAACTTACCGGTCCTGACTTTCGTCAAGAATGGCCGCTTCAACAATCGAAAGGGCGCGGTCCAGATCACTTCTTACGATAACCAGTGGCGGCGACAGCGTGAGGACGTTTCCCTGGGAAATCTTGAAGCTCAGGCCTGAATCAAGACAAGAGTAAAGGATGCGCTCCGCACGGCCAGGGTCAGGAGCCCTGCTTCCGGTTCCCTCGACGATCTCGACACCGAAATGCAGGCCGCGTCCCCGGACATCTCCGACAATCGACCGCCCGGTCCCCGCCGCGAATTCCCGAAGTCGGTCCATGGCATGATCACCGAGTACGCGCGCCCGTTCCACGAGGCCTTCGGAATCTATGATGTCGAGCGTTGCGACGGCGGCGCTGGCGGTGACGGGGTTTTTTTCGTGCGTGTAGTGGCCGATGGCAAAATCCCCGGCGACATCAAGGTCCTTGCGCGAAATCACCGCAGCGATTGGCAGTACGCCCCCGCCAAGCGCCTTGCCCAGGACCAGGATGTCAGGATCCACTTGGTCGTGTTCGCAGGCCAGAAACCGCCCCGTCTTGCCCAGGCCCGTCGGAATCTCGTCGAATACCAGCAGAACTCCGAATTCGTCACAGGCCTGCCTCACCGATTTCCAGAATCCCCGCGGCGGAACGTACGGGATGGCTCTCATCGGTTCGGCTATGAACGCCGCAACGTCACCCTCCCGGCCAAGGACGTACCGGATCATTTCGGCACAGGCGAGGCCACAGGTCTCGGGTTCGCGGTGCCCGTAAGGGCACCGATAACACGCAAATGGAGCCACATGCTCCGTTCCCGGCAGCAATGGGCCGGCAATGTGCGAGCGAAAGGTCGATTCGCCGCCGACCGAAGCGGCCCCGAACCCGGCACCATGAAACGAGTCCCAGAACGACAGTGTCTTGAATCGACCGGTTGCGGCTCTCGCGATCTTGAGCGCAACTTCGATTGCATCCGAGCCGCCCGTCGTGAACAGGACTTTCCCTTCGTCCCATGGAGATCGTTCGATCAGCTTTTCGGCAAGCCGAACCGCGGTCTCATTGGTAAACCGGCGAGGAGCAAAACTCAGTTCCTCGAGCTGGTTCCGTATAGCCGAAATGACGGCCGGATGCCCGTAGCCGACGTGATGCACGGAGTTGCCATGGAAATCCATGTACCGGCGACCTTCCAGGTCCTCGATCCAGATTCCCTCCGCCCGCCTGATGGTCCCGAGGCATGGCGTCGAGATACTCTGGTGCAGGAACGCTTCCGAATCGCGTAGAAGCAGGTCTTTGGAAGCCTTGCCCAGAGATGCTTCCTGCCATGACCTGCGGGCAGGCGACTGGCCGGATTCACCTTCCGTATGAATCATCTTCCGGTTCAAGACTTCGCCACCTGGTTCCTCGTCGCGGGTCTTTCAGAGCATTGGGCGCGCATTCGACGATTCCTGATCACGGCGGTCGCGGTCGTTATGGCATTCGGGCCATGGTTCAATTCCAGGGCAGTGAATACGTCTTGACGTTGGCTGGGTAGAAGGGGACCTTGCGGTGCCCCTTCCCCCGCAGAGCCGGACGTGCCCGCATTAGAGCATCCGGTTCCTCGCATGTCAGTTTCGCTCATTTGGCGTAGATCGAGTGGACGACCTTGGCCTGTGGCAGCGGGAACAGTTTCCAGGATATCTTTCATCCTCGTCCATGACAATTTCCCGTTGCGGTGTCGACGGCCAAGCCCGCAATGCCAGCTGCGTATCACCGCTTTACGAAAGCGGCTTATCTGTTTGCTGTTGCCGGTCAGACCGTAGTAGCCGCAATGCCCCCGGATTACCCGACCAAGGTGCCGGTGTTGCTCCTGGAGCGGGAGATGCCGGTTTGTTCTTGCACCAGTCCCGTATGGACTTGGCAGCCCGTGCAAATCGGTCGCGGGCCGTGAACTGACGTACGACCAGCCGACCTCGCCGCGACTTGCCCCACATGTGGGTGAAGCCGAGGAAGTCGAACTTGCCCTGTCCGTCATGTCCGCCGCCCTGCCTGTGCATGGGCCGGAAGTCCACAAAGCGCGTCTTGCCGTCATGGAGCGTGAGCCCGTATCGCGCAAGCCGCTTGCCAAGGACCGCGAGCACCCGCTCGCCGTCCCGGCGGTTCCTGAATGCAATGACAAAGTCATCCGCGTACCGCACCAGCCGGTGCGCCCCCACGCGCGGTGCCACATCCTCTCTCATCCATGCATCCAGCACATGGTGCAGGAAAATATTGGCGAGAATCGGACTAATGACGCCACCCTGAGGTGTGCCTTCTTCGGTGCGTTGCAGGACGCCATTGTCGAGCACTCCTGCTGCCAGCCATTTGTCGATCATCCGTCGGACGACGCCGTCGTTGATCCTCTGGTCAAGGAACCCCCGCAGGTGCTTGTGATCAATGCTGTCGAAATATTTCGAAATGTCGGCATCAATCACCCATCTGAGGCCTTCCACGGCCAGTCCTGTCCGGAGGTCTTTCAACGCTCCGTGGGCAGAGTGGCCGGGCCTGAAGCCGTACGAGCACGGCAGAAAGTCCGCCTCGTAAATTGGCTCCAGCAGCATCAGTATGGCTCGTTGCGCCACCTTGTCCTCGTAGGTCGGGATGCCCAGCGGTCGCTGCCCTCCATCCGCTTTCGGGATGTAGTGCCGGCGTACCGGTGGGGCACGATAGCGGCCAGACTTCATCCGCCCCAGAAGGTCAAGCAGGTTGGCCTCCGCGTGGGTTTCGTAGTCCATCGCCGTCACCCCGTCGATGCCCACAGCCCCGTCCACTCGTGTGAGGTTCAGGGCCACGATCATCCAGTCAAGGTCAATGTGGTGGTGCAAGGTCGTGAACACCATGTCGGGGCACGTCCTCGCCAGCTCGGCTATCCGGGCTTGTTTCGTTGACACGGTGTCGAAGCTCGACGTCTCCATGTGTTTCCCTCCTCCGGTTCTGTTCATGCGACGCTCCGCTTTCCTCCACCGGGTCCCGATGGTCTCGGTTCCCCGCCTTCACAGGTAGTATCAGAGCGCTACGACTCCCGATCCCGCATCCCTTGGGCTTATTGTTTCGCCGTCCGGTACCGTGCGTATCCTGCTGGGGTTCGTTCCCGCTCTTAACGCTCCCGGCATCGTGCAGGCCCGATGCCGGACCGGGGTCTGGATTGATCTCGCTGGCATTCCCTCTCCAGCCTGTTCCACGCACGGACGGAACCGGGTCTCCCAGGTTCCCTGGCGGTCCATCTACAGCTTTGCAACGTTCCCGCGACCCCGGACGGCCCGTCACGCCTCGCCATGGCGGCGCTTCCGGTGCTGCCCCTGCCAAGTCCACAACAAAGGCACCATCGTTGTAATTTTCGAGGCTCAATAGCGTTGCTTCGCTGTCCGCTGTCTACGCTTCACGACGCACGTTGCCGTACGCCATGCAAGACTCGCTTCCGGCTGGCTGGCTGGCCTTTACCGGGCGGGGGTTACACCCGCTGGACCGCGATGTTGGGTTTCAGTTTCGATCTACATCTCCACCTCCTCCCAGCCAGAGCTTTGCCTTGGCGCAAGGACTTATAAAGATGGGTTGACGGCGCGTCACGCCGCCAGCTTTCGATCAGTTTCACGGGTCACAGGGGTGGCCAGCGCCAACGCCCCTCGCCGTGCAGACACCCCAGTCCCCGAGGTCAAGATGTTGCGGGCCGCATTCAGGTCCGCGTGATCGGCATGGCCGCAGGCCACGCATTCGAACTTCCGTTCGTTCCGGTTTCCCGGGTCAGTGAACCCGCAGGCGTTGCACGACTGGCTGGTATATGCAGGGTTGACCTCGTTCAGTTTTGCAAGCACTTGTAACCGAGCTTCTCCTTCAAGCCATGCCAGCCGGTGTTGAGTATCTCCCGGTTGAGACCGGACTTGGCCTTCACGTTTGTGCCGGGGTTCTCGAGCGTGCCCCTTGCCGATTTGGTCATGCCCGCCGTGTTGAGCTTCTCGACAAACACCGTGCTTGCCCGGTTCGCGATCCGGCGGCTGACCTGGTGGTGCCAGTTCTTGCGTCTGTTGGCCCGCTTCCGCTGGAGCCTCTGCAGCCTGAGCCTGGTTCTCATGCGCCGCCGTGACCCCTTGCGCTGGCGGGCAAGCCGGCGCTGGTTGCGCCCGATCTTCGCATCAAGCCGGCCCGTATCGGGCGCGGGGATGATCTCCGCCTCTCCGGTCGTGTCCACCACCGCCACCTGGCGGACGTTCATGTCCACGCCCGCCGAGACCCCGGTGTCGGGACGCTCCTCAGCCTCGACCTCGTAGCAGACGGTGACATACCACTTGCCGGCGGTTCTTCCTGATCACGGGCTTTCACCGGCTTGCGGCCTCGGGATACGGGTTCGCCCCTGAAGAACGCCTTCCACGCATCGGCCTGGTACTTGAGCACGTACCGGGTGATGCTGAAGGAGTATTCGCAAAGCCACGGGATTTCGTTGCGGAGGCTGGTGAACTCCTTGCCGAGCGAGAAGAACGAAACCGACGGAGGTTTCTCCCCGTCGGCCTTCGCCTCCTCAAAGGCGTCATTGTGCTGCCCCAGTATGGTGTTCCAGACGAAGCGGCAGGCGCCCGCCTGTCCGGCCAGGCGCCGTGCGTTGGCCTTGGAGCCTGGCAGAAGCCGGTAGATGATGTTGCGGTATGTGGAAGTTTCGCTCACGCGGTCTGGCCTTCGGCACAAGGTTCGTCTGGTGACGGGAAAGGCTGGCTTCCCGTCACGCGCGCATCGCACGAATTGCCTGATTTGTCAAGGAATCATCCAGGGTCCGAATCAGATGTTCCCAATCCCTGCGACCAGTGAAATCGATCGGAAACTGGCAGCGTAATCGCACTGTCAACCCATCTATATAAGCCCCCCAAGGCCCGTTCTCCGGAATTTTCTCTTTTCCTGCATTGACATGACTATTGGAGGTGGACTCTCCCGCAGCACGGGTCTACAGTCAGCCACGGGTGATTCGCGGCAAGGCGGTATGGAACGAAAGCGTGGTGGATCTTTCCCAAGTGTCATTGGACATGGTGACGAAGGTTGACGAGGCCCGCTTTCGCGCCTTGATGCAGGAGCATCATTTCCTCGGCGACGCCCAGCCGAGAGGCGAAACCATACGCTATGTCGCCCACTGTGGGGGGCGCTGGCTGGCGCTGGCGATGTTTTCGGCATCTGCGTTGCTCTGCGCGGCGCGCGATGACTGGATCGGCTGGGAGCGTGGCAGCCAGTTCAGCCGCCTTCACCTTGTCACCAACAATTCGCGCTTCCTGGTTCTGCCCGGCGGGGTGCCGAACCTCGGCTCACGGGTGCTGTCGCTGTGCGCACGGCGCCTGGTGCGGGACTGGCCGCTCCGCTTTGGCCACGAGGTCCTGCTCATGGAGACGTTCGTGGATCCTGCGCGCCACCGGGGCACGGTCTACCGCGCCGCCAACTGGCTCCGTGTCGGGCACACCCGGGGCTTCGGCCGCCTGGGCAGCGGCTACATCACCCACGACCGGCCCAAGCTTGTCTTTCTCTATCCACTGCGCCGGGATGCGCGCCGCCGGCTGCGGACGGCCCACCTTGATCCCGGCCTGCACAAGGGAGTTCCGAAGATGACACTCACCGCTGCGCAGATGCGCTCCCTTCCCGATTACTTCAAGCAGGTGGAGGACCCGCGGCGCCGGCAGGGGCGGCGGCACAACCTGCCATCGGTGCTCTCGCTCGCCACCGCCGCGACCCCCGGCATGCGCGGCTACAAGGAGATCTCGGAGTGGGTCGAAGACCAGAGCCAGGCGGTTCTGGCGTATTTCAGGCCGCGCTTCGACCAGGGCCGGTACATCCCGCCGAGCAGGACGATCATCCGCGACGTGCTGGTCCGGGTGTGCCCGGACCAGTTCGACGCCGCCCTGCGGCAGTGGAACGAAGACCATGGCGGCCCGGACAGCGTTGGCAAGACCATGCGCGGCGCCGTCGATGCTGATGGCGTGCAGACCCATGTCATGGGCGTTGTCGGCCACGACAGCAGGAAATCCTACGCTAAAAAAAAGTCGGAATGAGGCCGGGGGCGGATGAGGAGGAGAAACGCACCAACGAAATCGGCACAGTCATCCCCCTGCTCGACATGCTGCCCGACATCAGCGGGCGCACCATCACCGCCGATGCCATGCTGGCGCAGCGGAAACTGGCCACCTACCTCCTCGATCAAGGGCAACCAGGCTGCTCTCGATATCAGCCTGACGCTCGACGAGGTTCTGACTTCGTCGAGCCCGAGTGCAAGCCCGACCACGGGCAACCAGAAGACCCTGCTCTCTGATATCAGCCTGACGCTCGACGAGGTCATGGCCAGCCGCGCGCCTGACTTCGTCGAGCCCGAGTGCAAGCCCGACCACGGGCGCAAGGAGAAACGCTCCATATGGGTCTCCAGTGAATTGAACGACTACGCCGACTTTCCCGGCACAGGCCAGGTCTTCGCCGTCCACCGGGAAACCCTCGAGATCAAGACTGGGAAAAAGTCAAAGGAGACGGCCTACTGCATCACCAGCCTCACCGGGGACAGGGCAACACCCGAGCGCCTGCTCAGCCTCAATCGCGGGCACTGGGGGATCGAGGCCAACCACCACATCCTCGACATGACCTTCGACGAGGACCGAAGCCGCATCCGCACCGGCCACGGCCCGGCGAACGCCACCCTGCTCCGGCGCTTCGCCATCGGCCTGATCAAGCAGTCGAGCGACAATGTCGCCGAGACCACGCGCAGACTGGCCCGAAAACCCAGGCGGGTCCTGGACATGCTGAAACTGACAGGCAACACCCGCCCGCGCACGGCGTTCGGCTGAAGACGCGCCACACCCGCGCCTGAGTTGCCAATCCTGTCTCCACCCGCGAAGGCGGGGAGTGAACAGGCATGTCCGGCAATCGCCAAATCGTCGGAAACGCCGCCGGGAAACAGCCCGGGCGCGGAATCATGTGCCGTGGGGCCTTGTCCGGGGTCGATGTGACGTCACCTCACGTGGCAAAAGGCGCAACGGTGACATGCGAAAGACAATCGCGTCAAACCCGCGTGCCGGCAAAAAATAGAACAGATTCACCCTGATAAGCCCCCTTTCTTTCTACCTCTTTTGCAGACGTGGGTTCGTCGAACACACCGACTCCCAATCACAAAAAAAAGAGTGGCTGACGGCAATGGTGCTCCGGACAAGTACGGTCACGTGGCCGGTTTCCAGTCGCCACTGAAAGTCCAGCAGTGCGGCATGTGACCCCCGTGGATAGCTGCAAGCGCTGTCTGGCGAGGCTTTGTAGCTGCGCACGAAGCGAACCGGCGACAAATCTGAGCTCACGCGCCATCGGCAACCACCGTTTCCAGATAGGGCCTCATCACGGACCAGATGCGCGTATTGCAGGCGTAGTCAACGATCTGCATGGGTTTGGCCTTGCAGGATCCCATGACATTGTGAAGACCTTCGAGTGCAACATCGAGACCGACGTGCTGTCTGAACCGAAAGCAATCGACGACTGTCTTGGCAGGGTCGAAAATGGGCACTGACACGCCGTCAACGGTGTGGTTCTGCACGCCGATGGAAAGGGCTCGCTGCCCAAACCGCACGACTCGGATCGGTGGATAGTCGAACCTGGGTTTTCGTGCTCTTGAACCAATGGCAAGCCAGACTTGGCTCGGCACCTGGAGAGTGAGTTCGTGGAACGGAAGTGCGGAGATGAGGCAGATGACTCCTTTCGGGACAAGCTTCGCAACAGGCGCGAGATCATGCGGTGCCGTGACGTCGGCATCGGCGAGTTCGTAGAGGCCACGGGTGACGCTCGTGAGGACGCGATCCTTGAGCATGCGCGCGAGCGTTTCCGGGTGGGTCCCAGCTTCGCTGAGCTCGATGCCACGCATGGGACCATGTGCCTTGAGAAGGGCAACTGCCCGAGCCTTCTGCGATATTGCGGGTGTGTGCGCCATGTGAATAAATGTCTGTCAATGAACTTGATCATCCGACAATACTTCACGCCATCATGCGCTTGAACGGTCTATGTCTGGCGGGCAGACTATACGGTAATCAGAGGAGCGAGTTCCAGATCGCGGGCATGGGAAATCCCTGCCGTCGCACAGGAACGGTCTCGGAGCCGTATCGCTTCTCGAAGAACTCGTTTGGCAGACAGTAATCGATGGCGCGTTGTCGGGCGGCGCTTGCCCACAGGTGGCGTGCCGGGACAGAATTCCGTCCTTCCTCAGCACCGGTTCCGGCCCAAACGGGTTGTCCGACCAGCGAACTGTTCGGCGGCAGCATCGAGCCCTCCTGGCGTTGCCACCCGGGAACTGTGCCGACCCCGGCCAAGCAATCACGGTTCAATGGTCTGAATTCAGTCGAGGTCCGAACTGCTTATCCGGGTTACGCCCGCTGCGCTCACTTCGCGCCATGCCCGGTCGGCCGATGCATCGGGCGCCGGATCTATTGAAGCGGTCGCGTCGTCGATGATGTAGGTGTCAAACCCCGACTTGACCGCGTCCGTGGCGAGTCCACCGACGCAGTAGTCGATTGCACATCCGGCAACGAAAACACGCCTGATACTCCGCTCCTCGAGATAGCCGGCAAGGCCGGTCCGGGTCGCTCCGTCAACCATGCAGAATGCCGAGTAACTATCGACGTCCTTCAGGTATCCCTTCCGGATCACGAGCTGGGCATGCGGCAGGTTCAGGTCCGGGTGGAATTCGGCGCCCCACGTGTTCTGAACCACGTGATCCGGCCACAGGATCTGTTCCCCGTACGGCATCTCGACGGTATCGAGCGGCTTTTTGCCCGGGTGCGCCGACGCGAACGACACATGGCCCCCGGGATGCCAGTCCTGCGTCAGGACGACATTCTGAAACTTTCGCCCCACCCTGTTGATGACCGGCACGACTTCGTGCCCGTCGGCCGTCGGAAGAGCACCGCCGTCACAGAAGTCATTCTGCATGTCGACGACGACGAGGACATCGGTATCGGTCAACTCCATGGCACACCCCTGCGTTGCAACATGTTTGTAGACGAAAATATCAGGGCCCGGCAGCCCGGTAAAGCACGCCATGCCGGGTGGGGAGCGACCTCGCCCGGGAAAACTCGGGCCATGCCTTTTGGGCATCGGGTGTTGCCGGTGTTCTTCGTAGGTGACGAATTCCCTTCAGACGGTGACCCTGTCGCGTGATGCGGTCGTGATTGCCCTTGTTTCGTCGGCATCGACGACCCGCGTCAAGGTGCGCGAAATCACGAGATAGCAATACGCGGTGTTACTCAGCCACTGCGGATCGTCCTTGGTGGCAAAACCACGGTCCATGTTGACGACGGCACCCTCCGGAGCACCAGGGCCGGTCAGAATGCGCGCGAGTGTCTTGTGTTCGGTGACATTGCCGGCAAACGCGGGGCGGCGCCGGACAGCGCGCCAACGCGGCCGGCGCGGCGACCAGGAACGGTAGGGGCGGCAGCCAGCGCACCGAACGGCTCAACGCCGCATCGCCCAGAGGCAGCCCCGACGCATGATTTCCTTGGCTTCGGGGACGTCGAAATCCGACGCCACGTGTCCGAGAGAACTGTAGAAGACCTTGCCCGTCCCATAGCGTTTCTTCCAGGCAACGGGCATCTTGACGCCTTTCACCCAGTCGATGCCCCAGTGCCGGCCCTTGAAGGTGGTGGTCGCCAGCACTTCGTTGGACGGATCGACGTGCATGAAGTACTGCTCGGAGTGCATTTGAAAGTCGTCGAGGCCGGCAACGATCGGGTCGTCGCTGGCGATATTGACCTCGTAGTCGATGATGCCGCCCGGATGACAGATGAACTGCCCACCGACCATGAACTGGTACTCCACGTTTTTGCGGAACGAATCCGCCATGCAGCCGTGCCAGCCCGCGCAGCCGGTACCGGCGCGGACCGCCTTCAGGAGACCCGCTTCTTGTGCCCGTCCAATCCGGGACTTGGTCCACACAGGCACGACGAGATCGACCTGGGCCATGAACGCCTCGTCGGCGAAGGGGTCGAGCACATCCGCAACGGTGACGTCGTGGCCTTCGGCCGACAGCATGTCCGCGCAGATACCGGCGGTCTTTTCCGGCTCGTGACCGTTCCAGCCACCCCACGTGATGAATACGCTTCCCATGACTTCCCCTCTATCGCAATTCGCCGTGCGCCAGTCCCTGGGGCAATGGCGCCGGTCTGTCCGGACGGTTCAATACGTCGATACGGCGGCCCTCGGCGGAGGAACGACCAAACGCGTCCATGATCTCCAGGATATGTTGGGCCAGACGCCCGTTGCAGCGGTGTTCGCGGCCAGTGCGGATACCGACGGCCATGTCGGCGAGGCCAATGCTGCGGATGTCGTCGGTATAGCCGTGGGTGAGCTCCCGGTCTTCCCACTCGCGGCCGCTGGACACGCGCACGACGCCACCGAAACAGTTCGGATCCGGGGCCGACAGGCTGGCGTCGACGCCGTGAATCTCGATGAAGTGGTTGGAGTGCAGATGCACGTCGAAACTCATGACCACGGTCGCGACCACACCGGAAACGAACTCGAGCGTCCCCGCGGTATGCGTATCGACCTCCACGTCGATCGACTCGCCGCGCCGGGGACCGGAACCGACGGTTCGCGTGGAGCGACCGCGATTCGTGATGGCGGCCACGCGTCGCACCGGCCCGAGCGCGTGAACCAGGGCGGTCAGGTAGTACGGCCCCATGTCGAAGAGCGGTCCTCCACCGGGCTGGTAGTAGAACGCCGGGTTGGGGTGCCAAATCTCGTGGCCCAGTTTCATCATGAATGCCGTGGCGGCAACCGGCGTGCCGACAGCGCCGGCGTCGATCAGGCCGCGAACCGTCTGATGGCCGCCGCCCAGGAACGTGTCCGGCGCACAGCCCACCCGAAGGCCGGCGGCGTCCGCCGCTTCGAGCACGCGTTCGCCTTCCGCCACGTCGAGGCCGAAGGGCTTCTCGCAGTAGGCGTGTTTACCGGCTTCGATTGCGGCGAGGTTCACCGCGGTGTGGGCGGCAGGAATCGTGAGGTTCAGGATGACTTCCACGTCGTCTCGTCCGAGCAGTTCGTCCACCGACATGGCCGGCACACCGAATCTCTCTTCCGTGCGATGGGCTGCCGACGCATCGATGTCCGCGCAACCGACGAAACGCAGGACGTCGAACGTGGCGGCGGCACTGAGATAATCCCCGCTGATGACGCCGCAGCCGATCAAGCCGATCCTTACAGGGTCCATGGTTGCTTCTCCGCCCTAGTGAGTGATGTCAACGACGAAGGTGCTCGTGCAGTTCGACGCGATCGTAGAAGGATTGGAGACACGACTACAACACGGCCTCTCGGTCCCGCCAGTCGCGGTAGGACGAAAATCGGACAGGTCATCATCAAAAGCATGGGCAGCGGTCTCCGGGCCGCCCTCTGACTTCTGTCCGTCAAATGATTGTCTGACGGACAAGGTTTTGGACGTCTTCATCAGGTTGACCAGGTCGCCACGTTGATATCCATCGTGAAATCACGAAACAACGGTTTTGTTGGTATGGACGTGTCGACGAACCGGACTTTGTCCACTCCACGCGGAAGTCCATCGGGGTACGCTCCCCGAATGGCGTCCAGCATCTTGCGTTCATTCATGAGTGCAATGTCGTCGTTTTCAATGAGCAGAATGGTCGTGTTGACCGGCCCTTGGTACTTCCCAAGCTTCGTTGCCTTCCGGTCCATGATTTCCCTGACCCGTGCGGGCAAGGAATCGTCTTCGGGTTCGAAACGCCGAAAGCCCTTGATGGCAGGCCTTTGCCCTTTCCAGCGTGGAGCACGATTTGGTTCTCGACGGGAACTGACGTCGGAAGACTGATCCCGTGGTTGCCATGGTCCAGGCGAGCCGCGTGATCCACGATCCATCTTCGAAGATCCTCACGGATGCCATCCCAGTCCATCCCGGTCTTGATGGCATCGAATTCGAGGGTGATGGTGAAACCGCAATTCACGGAGTCAGCGATCACCGGGTCCAATCCACCGACGATGCGCAGGAACCGATCATCGGCCCTTCACTGATGCGCAACGCTGTCGATGCTCGTGTGCTCGATCGCAAACGGTCCGGTTATTGCATCGATTTCCGGGCTTTGGCGGTTCTCGTCTTCCGGCCAGCGGTCCACCACCAGTTTCGCGTAACCTCTCTGGCGACCCAGGTGGGTGACGAACAGGTCTATTGCGTCACGGTCGACCATTTTCCCAAGTGGCACGGCTCATGTCCCATTTCCTGGCATCCAGCAGTTGAATCCAACAGATATCCGTCTGTTTTCGTTTCTCCGTCTTGCCATCTTTTCTCTAACCCGACATCGGCGATCGTGCACGTCTTCCTGCAAACCAACTCAGCCACGCCAGCTTCCAACTACTGGACATCGAGGCGGTCCTTCCCGAGTTCCGTGAGACAACACGGGCGTTCAGTGTCTTGCCACGGTGACTTTGACGGTTTGAAGCGTAGTCATTTCAGTAGCGGCAGACGTTCCGGATCAACGAGCACCCGGATACTTCGGGGTCGTCCGGGGACGCGTTCGATCAACCCGGCACGGTGGAGATTGAGAACCATCTGGTGGACGGTTGGCGGGGTAACTCCGAAGTGTCTCTGCATATCGGCCTCCGCGGGCGGTCGTCCATTGATCTTCGTATAGGCATGTATGAATGCCAGGTACTGGCCCTGCTTTTCGGTAAAGCCGGCATGCGGAGGGTTACGTGGCGTGGCAGTCTGATTCATCGCGGTGTCCAAAACAATCGAGGTTCTGGCGAAGATACGTCATCGAACGGTACTTCGCCAATCGGAACGTGACGAGTTGAAAGCCATGCTCGCCCAGGCGAGACTGCCGGGCCAGCGCCGAGCGCGATCCTCCACCTGGTCTGAACTCCTGGAAACACTCTACGGTGGAGGCCGACATCTGGCGAAGTCCAGTCCGCATGAGCCGCCTATTCGCACGGATTCATGTCACGGCCGGGCATGTTTCTTTGATCGGCGCCGGACACCGGAACCGCCAACAGGCCAACCGCAAACCTGAATGAACCCCGTGGAGGGCCAGAAGACGGGAATGAACCGGCGTGAACAGCCCAGGCGCTGCTGTCACGAAATCATTCGACAGTGCATCCCGTACACATGTTCAGAGACCTTCCAACCGTTGGTGTTCGCACCTTCGGATAGGCCGCCCGCAAGGGCGGCTTTTTCTCATTGACCGGCAATCGGCTCTGTTGACAACGCGTTTCGGTCTGCATTGACTTCATTCTTCGTCCCGATCCCGAACCTGCGGCACAGCTTTCGCTCTGGGCTCCCGGAAATCCGTGGATCGCAGTTGATGCTCCGGAAATGGCAGGTATACCATGGCGGGTGGCGGTCTGTTCGGCAAGAGCAACGGGATGAACGGATCGGCGTGACGGAACGATGTACCGGCTGTCTGGAGAAACATAATGGTTGGAAAGCTGCATAAATTCGCGCTCGATAACAGTGTCGAGTATTTCATGATTTCATTCACCGACCTGTTCGGCGCCCAGAGGGCCAAGCTGGTTCCCCTCGACGCCATCGACGAGATGGAAACCGAAGGCGCCGGGTTCGCCGGGTTCGCCGCATACCTCGACATGACGCCGGCCCATCCGGACATGCTGGCCGTGCCATCCCCGGACAGCGCCGTGCAGCTGCCGTGGAAACCGAAGTTGGCATGGGTTCCGGCCAATTGCGTCATGGAAGGCGAAGAGGTTTCCCAGGCGCCGCGCAATACCCTTTGCCGGATGATCGGAAAGGCCAGGGAACACGGTTTGTCGATCCAGACAGGGGTCGAAGCCGAGTACTTCCTGATCACGCCCGACGGATCGGCGATTTCCGACCCGCGGGATATAGCCGACAAGCCCTGTTACGATCAGCAGGCGCTCATGCGCCGCTGTGATGTCATCACCGAGATCTGCGATTACATGCTGGCTCTCGGGTGGGGCCCGTATCAAAACGACCACGAGGATGCGAACGGCCAGTTCGAGATGAACTTCCAGTTCAGCGACGCGCTGACGACTGCCGATCGGCACTCCTTTTTCAAGTTCATGGTCAAGTCCGTGGCCGAAAACCACGGCCTGCGCGCCACCTTCATGCCGAAACCGTTCAAACAGTTGACCGGCAATGGATGTCATGCCCACATTTCGGCCTGGAATGCCGATGGCACGACGAACCTCTTCGCCGGGGATGACGAACTCGGGCTGTCGGACATGGCCAGGCACTTTCTTGGCGGAATCGTCCAGCATGCGTCCGCGCTTTCGGCGATCACCAACCCGACGGTAAACTCCTACAAACGGATCAATGCGCCGGTCACGCACTCCGGCGCGACCTGGGCGCCGAACACGGTGACATGGTCGGGCAACAACCGGACCCACATGGTCCGGGTACCCGGGCCCGGCCGTTTCGAGCTTCGCCTCGCCGACGGCGCCACCAACCCGTACCTGTTCCAGGCTGCGGTCATCGCCGCCGGGCTTCTCGGGATCGAGACGTCGGCTGACCCCGGCAAGCGCCTCGACATCGACATGTACGCCGAGGGGCACAAGGCCCGGGGTGCAAAACGCCTGCCGCTCAATCTCCTGGATGCGCTCCGCGCGTTCGAGAAGGACAAGCCATTGAAATCCATGCTCGGGGACGAGTTTTCCGCCGCCTACCTCAAACTGAAACGGCAGGAATGGGACCAGTACACGGCCCACTTCACCTCGTGGGAGCGCGAGAACGCTCTCGACATCTGATCCGAGGTCGTCTCGACCGCCGGGCGGCTGGCGGCCGCACCGGCCCGGTCATTCTGCCCGTTTTCACGCGGAGCAGAGTGAAACGGTCACGTGAGCCAGGAAAAATCAGCACTTGTGCCGGTGCATTCGGTCGCCTGAACGAAGCCGACGGAATTCAAAACGGAGACGAACATGTCCGAGTCCGGTGTCAGTCGCAACGATCAGCTGCCTTGGCAACTCTGGTTGCTGGCAGGCACCATTGTCGCGATCGAACTCTGGCTGTCTGCTTCCGACCGGGGCTGGATCGATCCCGAATGGCGCAGGTACGCCCTCCTGAACGGCGCCTTCTGGAGACCGCTCGCAACGGGGGCTGCCAATCCATTGTTCGATGAGCAGTGGCTGACAATGTATGTAAGCCATGCCTTTCTCCACGGGGGAATCGTCCATGTCGCGCTCAACTCGACCGTGCTTCTCGCGCTCGGGAAACACATCGCGGCGCGTACCGGTCCGTGGTCGTTGCTTGCACTGTTCGTCGTGTCGGCAGTTGCCGGGGCCCTCGGGTTCCAGCTTCTCTCGACATCGAACGCACCCATGATCGGCGCATCCGGGGCCGTTTTCGGATTCCTTGGATTGTGGCTCTACTGGGACTTTACCCGCCGCCGCAGGCTTGGACTGCAGATCACCCCGGTTCTCAAGACGGTCGTCGGGCTGATCGCGGCCAATGTCCTGATCTACTTTGCCTTCAGCGGAACACTGGCCTGGGAAGCGCATCTCGGAGGATTTGTCGCAGGTTTCGCGGTCGGACCACTGATCTCGCGTGACTCCTTCGGTTTTCGGGCCGGGTTCCGATGAGGAGACCGGCGGCATGTCATCCGAATGTCACGAGGAAGCATTGATCGACTGGGATGAAGCGCTGGACAATATCGGCCATGTTCCCGGGGCCGATGTCACGCTCGAGCGATGGAACAGACTTGCGGAGGACTACCGGCGATCTCCGGAAGTCGCCGGGAGCCTGGAGGCGGACCTGGTTTACGGACCGCGTCCGCGCAATCGCATGGACATCATCCGGACCGCTTCGAAGTCGCGGGGACTGGTCGTCTTCATTCACGGCGGTTACTGGATTCGCCTCGGCAAGGAGTTCTTCACCCATCTGGCCGAAGGCTTGCGCGCGGCTGGCTTCGACGTTGCCGTCCCCGGCTATACCCTGGCGCCGGAAGCCAGGATTTCCGGGATCACCGCTGAAATCGCCAACTCGGTGGAGTTCGCCGCCCGCCACGGTGACGGACCGGTCACGCTTGTCGGTCATTCGGCCGGCGGTCACCTGGCGACGCGCATGATCTGCGACGACAACCTGCTCCCGACGAGCGTCCGGGACCGCCTGGCCAGGGTCGTGGCGGTCAGCGGGCTCTTCGACCTTCGGCCGCTGCTCCTGACGGAAATGAACCGGATCCTGAAACTGGACGACCGCGAAGCCCGGGAAGAGAGCCCGGTGTTTCACAAACCGGTCTCCGGTTGGCCCGGGCTCGAGGTGGTTTTCTGGGTCGGCGCACTGGAGAGACCCGAATTTCTGCGCCAAACGCAATTGATCTTTGAAGCGTGGAAGCCGTTTCGGGAGGTCGTATTGGTCCACAAGCGCCAGCGTGATCATTTTTCGGTAATCGAGGACCTGGCAGACCCGAATTCGGCGCTCGTTCGCACGATCACGGGTGTGCAGGAATGGGACTGAGACCGACCGATAATTGCCTTCCCCCACATTCCCGGCGACAGGGTACGGGCATGTCTGGTTCGGAAACCACCAACCCGGGACCTTTGGAATGGCATCGCGACAGGAGCAGGAATTGAAACAACCGGAGAACTGGCTGGCCGCGAGCGCCAGCGAACTTGGCCAGGCGATCGGTGCCGGCGAGATCGATCCACGTGAACTCGTCGAAGCTTTCCTCGACGCCATCGACAATCATTCCGACGGGTCACGAATTTATGCCCGGTCAACACCGGACCGGGCACGAAGGGAAGCGGACGAAGCGTCCAAACGGGTGCAGGAGGGCCGAAGGCTTGGCCTCCTGGACGGAGTGCCGATCTCTTGGAAGGACCTATTCGATACCGCCGGGGTTGCAACTGAAGCGGGTTCCCTCCTGCTGAAGGGACGTATCCCCGAAACCGACGCGGTCGTCCTGAACAACGCGGGTGCGCATGGACTTGTCTGTCTTGGCAAGACTCACCAGTCCGAACTTGCGTTTTCCGGGCTCGGTTACAATCCGGTTACCGCGACGCCGCCGTGCACTTTTGGACCTGACTCGGTTCCGGGCGGGTCATCGTCAGGCGCCGCCGCCTCTGTCGCGTTCGGCCTGGCCGCAGCTGCGATCGGATCGGATACCGGCGGGTCCGTGCGCATTCCCGCTGCCTGGAATGATCTCGTCGGTCTCAAGACCACGTATGGTCGGCTGTCACTCGATGGCGTCGTGCCACTCTGCCGCTCGTTTGACACGGTTGGTCCCCTGACCCGAACGGTCGAGGACGCAGCGATGCTTCTGGCCATTCTCGAAGGCAAACCCCCGGTTGCGCCACGCGGTGCCTCTCTTGAAGGATTGAAGTTTCTCGTTCCGGAACACGTGGTTCTCGACGATATCGAAAAGGCTCCGGCCGACGCTTTCGACCGCTCGATCCGTGCACTTGAGCGCGCCGGGGCCGTTGTCGAATCGGCGTCACTGCCCGAATACGCCGACTCACTGGATCTCACGCCCTATCTGTTCGCGCCGGAGGCATATGCCGAATGGAGATCCGTCATCGAGGAATCTCCCGAACTGATGTTCCACCAGGTCCTCAAGAGGTTTCGAGGCGGAAAGCAGATCCTGGCGACGGATTACATCAAGGGAATGCGCCGTCTGGACGACCTCAGGACATCCTGCATGTTACGAATGGAAGGTTATTCTGCGGTTCTGGCGCCGACTTCCGCAATTCTTCCGCCGGAAACTGACAGGCTGAACACCGATCACGACTATTACGCCCGTGCGAATCTCCTCGCGCTGCGCAACACCAGGATCATCAATCTCCTCGATCATTGCTCATTGACACTGCCGACCGGTGTTCCGTCCTGTGGACTGACACTGACCGGCTTGCCCATGGCGGAGGAAGAAATCCTTGCCATCGGAGCCTCTGCCTCAAAGATCTTCTCATGACCCGGGAGACGCCGGAAGACCGGCTTTTTCGCCATAGCCTGCCGTTGCCCGCCACGGCAGCGAGAGCGGGCGGCGATTACGGCGGCTCGCACGTGAAAAACGAGCTCGATTCCTGAAGAGAATCCCTGGCCCAAACGAGGCTGCCTTCCGGAGAACCGGACCCACCAGCAAAAAATTTGAACCTTTCGCCACATTCCGTTAGTCTTGGCGGAAAGAAGAACCAGAAGGTTCCGAGACCTGAGGCAGGCCATGAAGCTCAACGAGCGGTTTTCGAGTTTGCCCGCGTACCCGTTTTCACGGCTCCGTACGCTTTTCGACGGACAGGCTGCCGGCGGGGATGTCCTCGACCTGGCGTTGGGCCAGCCCAGGCATTCTCCTCCCGATTTCGTCGGGCCCGTGCTGCTCGAACACATCGAGGAATTCCGGCAATATCCGCCGAACCCGGGCGCCCCCGACCTGCTTGCATCGATCACGGGATGGATCGAGACCCGCTATGGCGTGGCCCTTGATCCGGACAGGCAGGTCATGGCTGTCAACGGATCCCGGGAAGGCCTGTTCAATGCCTGCCTGGCGCTTTGTCCCGATCGGAAGACCGCGGCCCCGCCGCTGGTGGCAATGCCGAACCCGTTCTACCAGGTTTATGCCGGTGCGGCAGCCGCGGCCGGCGCCAGGCCCGTTCTCGTGCCGGCAACTGCAGAGAACATGTTTTTGCCGGATTTCGGACAGCTGGACCGGTCGACACTGGACAGGATCGCGATCGCCTACATCTGTTCTCCATCCAATCCGCAGGGAACCGTTGCATCGTCTGACTGGCTTGCATCGCTGATCCGCCTGGCGGAGGCACATGATTTCCTCGTGTTCTCCGATGAATGTTACTCGGAACTCTACCGGCGTGATCCCCCACCCGGAATCCTCGAGGTGGCCGACAACCTGTCTGCCGATCCCGAGCGCGTGCTCGCGTTCAATTCCCTGTCCAAACGCTCGAACCTGCCCGGCCTCAGGTCCGGATTCGTCGCCGGCGGCCCTGAAACGATCGGTGAGCTTCGGAAACTTCGCGCCTACGGAGGGGCGCCATTGCCCCTGCCGATCCAGCGCGTTTCCGCACGTGCATGGGCCGACGAGGCGCATGTCGAAGACAGCCGTGCCGAGTACATCCGCAAGTACGAACTGGCAGACGACGTGTTTTCCGAACTGGACACGGCCGTTTACAGGCCCATCGAAGCCGGAATGTTCCTCTGGATCCGGACCGGCGACGGTGAAGCCACCGCTCTCGATCTCTGGCGGAGTTCCGGTATCCGGGTCCTGCCAGGCGAATACCTTTCAGGTCCGGTCGAGCCGGGAGTTCCGGACCCGGCCCGACCTTTCATCCGTGTCTCGATCACCCACGGCCGGGATCGTCTTGAAACCGGCCTTCGCACACTCCGGACAATGATCCCGGGAGGATAGACCTCACATGTCCATCACGAGCGGGCACCGCGCCCCACTTCTTGACCCCAGGACCTACGCGGCCTTGCGGAATCGTTCGATCGAATTGCTCGGTTTCGTACTAATCGCAACCTCCGTTGCGATCGGGGCTGCACTCTGGACCTATTCGCTCGAAGACCCGAGTTGGTTTGCCGCATCGACGGAACCCGCCAGGAACATTTTCGGGATTCCCGGCGCCGGGATCGCCAACCCGCTGATCATGATCTGTGGTCTCACTGCCTGGGGAATCCCCTTGGCCGCCGGATGCTGGGGAATTCGACTGCTCCTGCATATCGGCGATTCGCGAATCCTGTACCGTGCGCCGGTTGTTCCCATTGCGATCGCCATTTCATCGATCTTCCTCTCATCCAACGTGTCCCTTCCGATCTGGAGCGAGGAGTTCGGGATGGGCGGACTGTTCGGAGACGCGATTCTTCGCCTGATCGTTCGGCAGGACCTGCTTGAGCCAGGTCTTGAACTCACCGTGATTACGGCCGGTTTCGCCGTGCTCGCCCTGATCGCCTCGGTTATCTCTCTCGGCGTCTCGAGAGGCGAACTGGTGTACTCCCTCAAACTGTTGCTGTTCGCGTATGGCGTGTGTCTTCGCAGCTTTGCGCATGTCGTTGTCCGGCCGGGCTCCCGCTGGAGGGAGAGGCAGGTGCCGCACTCCTTCGAGCCGCCGATGCGCAGGCAGGATCGACGTGTTGCGGCCATGACTCGAACGGAAAACCCGGTGGATTTCGATTCGGAGCCGGAAAGACCGGGGTTCTGGGCCAGGGCCGGCAGGTTAATCGGAATCGGCCGTCGGTCCGTTGACGATCCGGGCCAACCGGGAGAATTCGGCCAGGCCGCCGCCGGAGCCGGCCTCTGGACCGACACCGAAACGGACATGGGCCCCGCATCCGAAGAAACCGATACGCTTTCGGGGACCGGTCCCGGAAGTGATGACGCGGATTCGGTTCCCGGCGAACTCCTTCTCGGGCCGGCGCCCCCGCGCATGGCTCAAACGGATTCTTCCGTACGGGACCAGTCACCCCTCGTTCGCGGCATGACCAGGTCTCCGAGCAAGGCCAGCGAGCGGGCCAAATCCGAGGCCCAGCCGAGTCTTTTTCCCGAAAAGGCTCCGGAAGATTACGTCCTTCCGCCGCTCGGACTTCTCGCCACCCCGACAAACATCGTCCAGCGGAGCCTCAGCAACGAAGCCCTCGAGGAAAACGCGCGGATGCTTGAAAACGTTCTCGACGACTACGGAATCAAGGGCGATATCATTTCGGTGCGTCCGGGTCCGGTCGTGACGATGTACGAACTCGAGCCGGCACCCGGGCTCAAGGCAAGCCGGATCATCGGCCTGGCGGACGACATCGCGCGATCGATGTCCGCATTGTCCGCGCGGGTTTCGACCATTCCCGGGCGATCGGTCATTGGCATCGAGTTGCCCAACATCCACCGCGAGAAGGTGCTCCTGAACGAGATCCTGTCAACCAAGGACTTCGATGACGGAAAGAGCCTCTTGCCGCTGGCGCTCGGCAAGGACATCGGCGGTTCGCCGTTCATTGCGGACCTGTCGCGAATGCCGCACCTCCTGATCGCCGGAACCACGGGTTCGGGAAAGTCGGTCGCCATCAATACGATGATCCTCTCGCTTCTCTACAAGCTCTCGCCCGATGCGTGTCGACTGATCATGATTGATCCCAAGATGCTGGAGCTGAGCGTCTATGATGGAATCCCCCATCTCATGTCACCGGTCGTGACCGATCCGAAGAAGGCCGTTGTCGCACTCAAATGGGTGGTCGCGGAAATGGAGGACCGCTATCGCAAGATGTCCTGGGTCGGTGTCCGCAACATCCACGGGTATAATGCCCGTATCGATGAAACCCTGGCGAGCGGGCAGGAATTCACCCGAACGGTCCAGACGGGATTCGACAGCGAAACAGGAGAACCGATCCTCGAAACCCAGTATCTCGATACGAACAAGCTTCCGTTCATCGTCGTCGTGGTGGACGAAATGGCAGACCTGATGATGGTTGCCGGCAAGGAAATAGAAGCCTGCATCCAGCGGCTGTCCCAAATGGCGCGGGCCTCGGGAATTCACCTGATCATGGCGACGCAGCGTCCATCGGTGGACGTCATAACCGGGACGATAAAGGCGAATTTTCCGACGCGGATCTCGTTCCAGGTCACTTCCCGGATCGACAGCCGCACGATCATCGGCGAGATGGGAGCGGAACAATTGCTCGGTACCGGAGACATGCTGTACATGGCCGGCGGCGGCAAGATCACCAGGATTCACAGCCCCTTCGTCAGCGATTCGGAGGTCGAATCGGTGGTTTCCCACCTGAAGGCATTTGGTCCGCCCGAATATGTGCACGGAGTGGTCGAGGGACTGGACGAAGCCACGGAGTCGGAGGTCAACCTGATCATCGGCCGCGGCAACGATTCGGGACAGGACGACCTCTACGCCCAGGCCGTCGAGATCGTGGCCAGCGACCGCAAGTGTTCGACCTCGTATATCCAGAGAAAACTCTCGATCGGTTACAACAAGGCGGCCCGTCTCGTCGAACAGATGGAAGACGAGGGGCTGGTCAGCCCGGCCAACCATGTCGGAAAGCGCGAGATCCTGATCCCGGAACCGTGAACCATGCGAAACGGGCCGTGATGCCCGGCGCCTTGCCCCGCCGCAGGTCGGGGACTAATCTTCATGCCATGAACATCCGAACCGGACTTCTCCGCTTCTGCCTCTGCCTCGGTCTTGCCGCGGCCAATGCGCTGCCTGCGGCGGCGGCGGCCCCGTCGCTCGACGAGATTTCGAGCTACCTGGAGAGTCTCAAGTATCTCCGGTCAGGGCTCGTGCAGGTCAATCCTGACGGAACGAGGCGGGAAGGCATGCTATACGTTCATCGGCCAGGGCGCATGCGGCTCGAGTATTCCCGTCCGGAAGCCGATGTCGTGATCGCGGGCGGCGGCCAGATCTCGCTGATCGAAGCGGGTTCGAAGGTGCTCCGGCAGTATCCACTGCGATCGTCTCCTCTCGCCCTGTTCCTGGCCGCCGAACCGGATCTTGAAGCCAAACTCGGGGCATCCTCGATCATACGGGGTGACGAGAGGACGATGATTATCGCGACCGACCCCGAGCGTCCGGGGCTTGGCAAGCTCGAACTCCAGTTCATCAATGAACCGCTTCGGCTTCACGGCTGGACCGTAACCGATGCCTACGGCCGGCGCACCCGGGTCGTTCTCGTGAACCTGGAGGTCGGGGTTCGGCCGGAGGCCCGGCTGTTCAATGTTCAGTTAGAGCTCGGCAGCAGGAACGGGAACTGAAGTTCCAACCGACAAGCCGAAAGTGCCCGACATGGGCGAGAATGGCACGGCGTATGTCCTTTCTTGTCATGCCACAGAGTGTTCGCTACCGGATCCGTTCCGGGGTCGAGATGACCAATGCCCGCCGCAAGGACGAGTTCGGCGCCCGCCATGTGCTTGTCCGGGGACATGCCAAGGATTTCGGAGACGTGATGTCCGGTGTCCCTGCGCCGATGGTTGACCGGTTGATGCGGTTCGCCGTCCCTCCCTGGCGCGGCTCGCCGTCCCTCGAGACGGTCCCGGCGTCCGCGATCTCTTCAGGGACCGCCCCGAAAAAAGCCGGCGAGCGCTCTGGCGAATTCATCCTTTGTATTCGTTCATTTGGCGGGGACGACGAAAATCCGCGAAATTCGGAGGCCGGGGAAGCGCATGGGCATGCGCCGAATACCCGGCATTGCTCATCGGCAGCTCAACACAATAGATTTGCAAGAGGTTCCATTGGGAAAAAATTTGTAGCGAGGTGCCTTCGCCTGTATGATGATCTGTAATGGCAGATGAACGAAAACTAAAGCATCTTGAATTAATTCAGGGCGTGATTAATCGCTTATCGACAAACTCTTTTTTGTTAAAAGGCTGGAGCGTTGTTCTTGTCTCGGCTTTATTTGCACTTTCGGTTGCTGATGGTCGTGAGGAACTTGTTCTTGTCGCAGTTATCCCGGTTGCCGTGTTTTGGGGATTAGACGGTTTTTTCCTTTTGCAAGAGCAACTCTATCGAAAACTATATGATCACGTCCGCGTTCAAAGCGATGGGAACATTGATTTCTCGATGGCTGCAGCCTCCTTTTGCTCCGATTTGAGCTCCGAGGACAAACCGACGTGGATCAAAGCGACGTTCTCGAAAACACTCATTCCGTTTCACGGCGTGCTACTCCTGTCGGTCCTCGGGGTGATGTATTTGAATTGAAAATACTGGATGGATAAGAACGCGAAACGAAAGTTTTTTTCCACTACGCGCCGGAAAGTTGGCGGGCCAGCCAAGCCCGAAATATGGGTGAAACGGGAGGCACCAGCAGGCCAACAACCGATAATGACCGGGTTACCGTTACAAGAAGCGGTGGACAAGCGATCAAGAAATGGATCAGCAATCTAATGCGTGGGCGTCGCTGCACCGTTGCTTTGGTTGGTTCACACACAGCAATGCAGATTCCTGCGACTTCTGACGGCACCGGTTCGCGCGTCAGCGGGCAAGTCTTTCCCGGGACTGAAGCCCGGGATCTTTTCCCCTTTTTGATGCCGGGAGGCAGGCCAATGGCCGGCCCGGTACGAACGGGAGCGAGCCACTCCCGGATTCCAGCAACGCAGTGAATGCGATGACCGGCCCGTTCATCCGGTTTTCCGAATCCGCCCGGTTGCCTGCCATCCGACAAACACCTGAATTCGTGCAGGTGAGAGTCGAAAAGACTTCAAAATCGTCATGCATGTATGACAAACGAGGAGGTTTCCATGCTGTCACTCCGCCTTCCTGCCGACATTGAATCGCGTCTCGAATTCCTGGCCAGGCAAACGGGCAGGACCAAGGGCTATTACGCCCGCGAGACCATCCTCGAAAAATTGCGGACCTTGGGGATGCATACCTGGGCGGGCAGATCCTGGAGCGCATTGTCAAGGGTGAGGAGAAGGTCCTGAACGCAGAAGAAATGCGGCGTGACCTGGAAGATTGAATACGCCACAAGTGTTCGCAAACTGGACAAGCAGGTCCAGCGCCGCATTCACGATATCCTCGAGCTTAGACTCGCAGAAACTGAAGATCCCCGGCAACTCGTCTCCCCGCCGAGAGTGACACGTTACCGCAATCTCTGGCGGTACCGTGTCGGCGACTACCACATCATCGCCAGGATCAGCGCCAGCGATTGTCGCATACCGATCGTCCGAATCGCCCAACGCCGCCAGGCATGCAGATCCTGAAAACCCGCCGCCGTAACGATGCAGGCCGAGTTTGCATTCGGGGAAGGCGGCCGACAAAGGGGCTCCGAGCGGGGTTCCGGGCCACGCGGCTCCATCGAGTCGTTGTCTTGGGGTCCGGTTCCCTTGCGGATTCGCCTGGAGCACCACAAATCCGAAATGGTCGTTCAAAAACACTGGGTCATTGAACGCATGCGGACAAGGAATCGCGCCAAGCCTGATCCGGGCCGGGATTGCCCCACGGACCAGATACCGGCCGCGCTCGGGCGATCAAGACATTTGCGCGCACGAAACCAGTTTTGACACCATCAATCGGGAGGCGGCGTGGGCCACGGCCATTCATGGTCCTCGTCGCCACGAGCATGACCCAGCATCACGCGTTTCCAGGGTGAGGGGAAATCGCCGACGAGAACCTCGATCAGGTTTCTGCCTCCGCGCGCAATTGCGGAAGCAAGGTTCTGTTCGAGTTCATCGGGAGTGTCAGCGCGCGAAGCCGAAAATCCGAAACTCCGGGCGAGCTCGACGAAATTCGGGCTGGTCAGGTCCGACGCGATGAATCTCCCGCCGTAGTTCTCACGCTGAATGGTCCGGACGTTTCCGTAGGCATTGTCGTTCATGACGATGATGTTGATCGGAATGTCGTGATGCACGGCCGTTGCGAGTTCTCCAATCGTGAACAGTGCTCCCCCGTCACCGGCAACCGATACGACTGCCACGTCCCGCCTGGCATCAGCGGCTCCAATGGCGGCGGCAATGCCCCACCCCAACGTTCCCTGGAAACCCGTGCTCAGGAAACTCCGCGGGAAATGCTTGGGGAACGCGAACCTCGCCACGTAGCCGAGCTGCGTGAGTTCATCGACGAAAATCGCATCGCCCGGCATTGCCTTGCGAATGGCCGCGAGCCAGTCCAACTGCGGTTTCAACTCGGCACCGATGGCCGCGTCGACCTTGTCCCTGGCCACTGCCATCCGGGCACGCCACCTGTCCCGCGAATCCTGCCGGGGCAGGATCGCGAGGAGGCGCGGCAGGACATCCGCGAGGTCCGCATGCACGGCAAGGTCGGACTCGCGGCCTCCCGCCAGTGCATCGACATCGATGTCTATGTGAATCACGCGGATTCCGTCGTCGAGACCCCACAGGTTTTTCTGCTGGACGAGCCGGGTTCCAAGTCCAATGACAAGGTCGCACTCGGGCCAGACGGCGTGCGCCACGGGGTTTTCCAGGTACAGGGAGTCCGCTGACGGCATCACGCCATGACCGGTTCGAAAGGCGGAAACTCCTGCGCCGACACGTCTCGCCATGGTCCTGATTTCGTCGCTGAAATCCTGTGCGCCGCCACCCACGATGATGAGCGGCCTCCTGGCGGCTGAGATCGTGGCCGATATTCTCTCCAATTCCCTCCGATCGGCCGCGGGTGGCGCCAGCCTCTTCCCCTTCAGGTCTTTCGCCCTGTAGCTCGTTTCCTTCAACCAGAGATCGACGGGAACTTCGGCAATGACCGGCCCGGGCCGATTGGAAAGGCCCGCGCTCCAGGCATTTGCCAGCCGCGAAGGCGCCAGCCCGGGGTCATCGATCAGCACCGCATGCTTCGCGAGATACCCGGCGATTTCGAGTTGCCCGTCGATCTCGTGGAGCTGCCCGAGGCGTTTCCCGGCGAACGCCGCGGCATTGTCGCCCACGATGCCGAATACGGGCGCGTTGAGCGCATACGCCGTGCAGAGCGCCGCGGTGCTGTTCAGAAACCCCGGCCCGGGGACAACGCAGAACGCCTGGGGTTTCCCGGTTGCGAGGGCCGCGCCGAGCGCCATGTACGCAGCGCCCTGTTCGTGCCGGGCCTGAACCGCCCTGACGGCTTCCTTTCGATGGAACAACGCGTCGAAAAAGGCGTCATTCTGCACGCCCGGAACACAGTACAGGGCATCGACACCGTTCGCGACGAGGGAGTCGACCACCAGGCTTGCAACGGTTTGGCTCAACGACTGTTCCTCCGGCCTGAACAACGGATCCCGGCCCGTGATGACCGGGGCTCTCCCCAACGACCGGGATGGTGCCAAGCTCTCATTCCCGGCTCCAGGAGTGAACCGCTAGCCCACGAATCGCTCGATTGGAATGATCGCGCCCGTCTTCCTGCCATTCGGCGATGACGCGGCATAACACGAGTCCGTGCACCCTTGCCCGGGCCGCCTTGCTGGAAAAACGGGGGCGACGTCGTCTCGACTTGCCCGGAAAGACCTGATCAGCCGGCCGCGTGGGCCTCTTGCCGGGAATTGCCCGTGCGAGAGGGCTGTAACGGAAACCTTCGAGACGCCTGATACCTCGCCTCTCGTGCCCATCCCGACGAGTTTCGTGTCAATGCCGGTTCGGGGCAATGCCCATGAGATCATCACGGATCGCCGGTCCCGGATCACGATCCCCGTTCACGCGCACTGGAGCAATTGCCGCTCGTAACGCCTTGAACGCGCATCGACCGATCTGGCCGCGTCCTTCAGCCATTCGATGTTCCGATAGCGCCCCTCCAGGTAACCCCGGTGGCCCTGGTGGTACGCCAGGTACTGGTTATAGGCGTCGGATTTCGAAACCCCGGCCTTTCGGGTGGTCTTGTCCATGTACCATCCCATGAAATCCACCGCGTGCCCGAAGTTGTCTCTTCTTGCAAACCAGCTTCCGGTTTCCGATCGATACCAGTCCCACGTCCCATCGAGGACCTGGGCATATCCGTATGCGGAAGACTGCCGGCCCCAGGGAACCATACCGAAAAACACGTAGCGGCGCGGTGTTTTCGCGTCCGCGTCAAACCTGGACTCCTGGTACATGGTCGCCAGTATGACATTTCGAGGGACCCCCCATTTCCGTTCCGTACGTGCAAGCTCGTCGATCCAGTCCGGATGGTCGTATCGAATATCGCAGGCATTGTCGTATTCGCGAGGTCCGGGACTCGAGCAGGCACCGAGGAAGAGAAGGACGACGAGTCCTGCGACAAGAGTCGCGGAACCGCCATGAACGGCGTCTTTCGGTCGTCCGGCGAAATGCGCGCAACCAGTAACGGCCTCACGTGTCCAGTTTCCGATATCAACTTTCCTCACGGCTTGTTTCCCAGGGACGATGTGACTCCGAACGGCACCCGAATTCCCAAGCGATAACGGAACCGGCGCGGACTCCGGCGACGAATGCAGGTCTTTTCGCGCCATTCCCGCGAGGCGTCAATCAATATCCTGTCTGGCCGCAGCAATTGTCCCTGCGTTTCGTCAACACGGCGTCAACTTGACCTGCTCCCGGGCCCAGGGTCCCGGGACCGCCCGTCAACCCGGGGTTTATTGCCGAAATCGTTACTCTTTTCGTGCCGCAGGCACCGGTCACGGGACGACGAGGAACGCCAGTGTCAACGGAATCGTGACGACCGACACCACGGTCGAGACGATGATGAAACCGGCGACCTCGTCCGCGTTCACCCCGTATTTTTCCGCCACGAAATAGGCCGATACGGCAACCGGCGTCGATAGCTGCAGAACGAGTACCGCAAGGGGCACGCGTGTCAGGCCGAACAAGCTGCCGGCCAGCACCGCAACCGCGATGCAGATGATGACCCGGACCACCGACAACGACAGCGCCAGCCTCAACCGGGACAGCTTCAGGCGCGCCAAAGCGACTCCGAGCGAAATGAGCATGAGAGGAATGGCCATCTGGCCGATCAGTTCGAGCGTGTTGAGAACCAGTTCGGGAGCATCCCAATCCAGGATGACGAAGGCCGCGCCCAGCAGTGCCGCCAGAACCATGGGTTCGTAAAACAGTTTCAGGACGGAGCCGCCGCCGGCAACGATCCAGACTCCAAAGGTAAACGAATAGACCGTCATGAAGGCAAAGGTGACGATTGCGTAGTCCAGGCCTTCCTGGCCAAAGGCCAGATAGGCGAGCGGCAGTCCGAGATTACCGGTGTTGCCGAAAGTGAGTGGGGACAGGTAAGTCCGGATGTCCAGTCCCGCCAGCCTGACCAGGGCAAAAAAGGCGGCTGTCAACAGCCCGTAGCCGACGCAACAGGCCCACATCGTCGTTGCCAGATCCCCCGTACGGATTTCCGTCCTGACCAGGGATTCGAAAATCAGGCAGGGAATGGCCAGCGTCATGGCCAGCCGTGTGACGAACTCGACCCGGAATTCGAACCCGGCCCGCACCCAGATGAAGCCGATTCCCGCCAGTACGAAAACCGGTGTCACGATCTGCAGGACTGTTGCGACAACGCTCATCGGCCGACACTTTTTCTTCTGCCCTTGCATCCCCGGCAAGATGTGTCCACATATAGTAACAAGCCCGGGCTGGCGACCGAGGCAAAAGGGCGGATCGAGGAATGGAAACGGCGAGCGCCAAGTTTACGATTGGACAGGTGGTGCGACACCGGAAGTTTCCCTTTCGGGGCGTCATCTTCGATGTCGACCCGACGTTTTCGAGTACAGACGAGTGGCTGGAGGCGATCCCCGAGGAAATCCGTCCAAAGAAGGAACAGCCGTTTTACCATCTGCTCGCGGAGAACGACACGTCGTACTACATAGCCTACGTGTCCGAGCAGAACCTGGTGAAGGACAAGAGCGGCGATCCTGTCGATCATCCGGAAGTCCAGAAGTTTTTTGGCCCCATGGGCAAGAACGGCGACTACTCATTCGATCTCCACAAGAACTGACGGCTTCACGCCGGACCATTCCTCCCGGCAAGCAACGCGTGGCTGCCTGCCCGGCCAGCCTGAATGCAACCGGGCCTGGTGATCCTGAACGCCCGAACCTGCCTGCATCGGAATGCGCCAGCATCGGTCAGCGCCGAGCGAACCCTTTAGCCGGCAGGCGTTTGCAGCTCATGTCGTGAGATGTCGAAATACCCGTGCTCGGGTGATTATCGGGTCGGTTCAGGCGGACAACGGTGCCAGTTCCCGCGCACGCAGCCGTTTCGCAAGCATCGAGAACAATGACCTGAGCATTCGGTCGTGGCTGGCAGAGCGATCAAGAAAGAATACGAGCGCCGCCACTGTCGGTCGCGAGATTTTCACCTCCGTCCTGCTCGTATACCCCTTCCGCGAGAGTATCCGCCGCAACGTCAGAACCGACATCACCAGCGACGTCAGGCAGAATTTCCGGATCCCGGTTTCGCTTGACGGGATCATCAGGCTGTATTCCAGCGATTTTTCGAGACGGTCGCCGGCATGTGAAACCAACTCGGTTATCGCATTTCCGAACGGCGGATCCGGTTGCATGCCAGGATCCAGGGAGCGCAGTTCCAGCCCGGCCTTGGCGAAGACGTCTCTCGGCAACCAGCACTCTCCGCGCTGGCGGTCTTCCCAGACATCCTGAAGGATGTTCGTCATCTGAAGAGCCTCCCCGAACGCAACGGCGTGCTGCATCATTCGGTCACGGTTACGTGCAATGGCCCCCGAGTATTCGCAAAACAACTCGGTGAGCATTTCCCCAACACAACCGGCGACAACGTAACAGTACCGTTGCATGTGCCGCACGTCTTCAAGTCCGGAAAGCCCGGTGCCCTGGCGAAACTCCGCCATGCCGGCCGACATGACGCGAACGCAGCGGGCAAGGATTCCCCTTTGCGCGGCCGAAAAGGTCGAATTGATCGACATGACCCTTTGCGTGTTGGCAACGAGGGTCCGCTCGGCTTCGGGGGCAGAGCCCGACAGCATGGGAACGACGAGGTCCGAGAAGCCTTCCGACGATGCCGTCCCTTCGACGACGTCCGAAAACCTCTCGAGGAATTCGCTCTTGCTGCTTTCCGACAACTCCGGGTCGTCCTCGATCGTGTCGGCAATACGGCACAGGAGATACGCGGTCCCCACGACGGTCCGCAATTGCGGCGGGAGCATCGGTATCGTCAAAGCGAAGGATCGGGACACGTCCTGGAGAACGCCTGCCTGCCAGAATTCGTTCGGAATTTCCTGCCTGTCCGCAGCCGTCTGGAAATCCGCGCGGGTCATCGCGTCACCCGAACCGGGCATGAACAGCTGTTTCGACTGCCTTGAGGCGTCGGCCTTGTCGTTTCGCGTGATCCGAATGTATCAACAGTTCGACCATCGCACCGTTCGAATGATCGCTCCACCCGGCCACCGCGGCCACGATGCATGCCGTTACAATCTAACCCAAATGCCAGGCGATGAAACGCCAAATCCTTCAGCGAGTTCGGGCTTAGGTGGTCAGGGCGCTTCCTGCCGGCCAAATTCCGCCCGTGAACGCAAATCCAGCAGGGCACGGTGAACCCCGGAATCGATCCCCTGCCCTGAACCGCCGAGACGCAGATGCCGGCTTCGAGATTGCCATCAAGCCTCGGAGAACAAGGGGAGTTCGCGCTGCGGATGCTCCCTCGATCCCGGAGCGCGGAAGAGGTCTGTCCTCAGCGGGTCCGGCCTTCTGTCGAGACCGGCCCTTCCGCACGCCTTCCGGAATCGTTCCGAAATGAGTTTCGCGGTAATTCCCCGCCCCCTGAGCCGTGCACCGAACTCCAGATTCCTGTCGTTTCCGCCATGGAGTTCCCGCACTGACCGCAACACCCGTTTCGCCTTGCCGGGGTGGGCGACTTCCAGCCATTCGCTGAACAGTTCGCGCACCTCAAGCGGAAGCCTGATGACGACATAACCGGCGAAACTTGCTCCGGCTTCGGCAGCCGCGACCAGAATTCCTTCGATTTCATGATCGTTGAGTCCGGGGATCACCGGTGCAACCATGACACCGGCAGGACAACCGGCTTGCGCCAGTTGGCGAAGCGCGAGCAACCGCCTTCCGGGGGACGACGCGCGCGGTTCCATTGACCGGGACAATCGATGGTCAAGTGTCGTCATCGAAACGGCGACTCTCGCGATGCCCTTCCGGCCCATCCTCCCGAGTATGTCGGCGTCGCGCATGACGTTTCCACTCTTGGTGACAATCCCGACCGGGTGTGCCGTTTCCTCAAGCACTTCCAGAATACTTCTCATGATTTCCCGGACTTTCTCGATCGGCTGATACGGATCGGTGTTCGTCCCGATCGCGATCGACCTTGGTCGATATGCCGGCTTCGCCAGTTCGTTCCTCAACAACACGGCCGCGTCCGGCTTTGCGAACAGCCGGGTCTCGAAATCCAGTCCGGGGGAAAGACCAAGAAAGGCGTGCGTCGGGCGTGCGTAGCAATACACGCATCCATGTTCGCAACCTCGATACGGGTTGATCGAGCGATCGAATCCCAGATCGGGTGACGTGTTTCGTGTAATTATGGTCCGCGCCGATTCATCCGTAACCGTCGTCCTGACCGGGTCATGACATTCCGCCCCGCTTTCCCAACCATCGTCGAATGCCTCCCTGACATCGCTTTCGTACCGGGATGTCCGGTTCGAAACGGCTCCGCGGCCCCGCTGAACCCGGATCGATTTTTTGCAGCCCGCCTCCATGTGAACCGACACGTTCGCGCCTCCTGTATCCAGGACGATCTTACACCAGAAATGGAACAAAACAAGAACATATTTTGCCCTGGTTTCGTTCAACAACACAAACGAGGCCATGCCTGGCAAGAAAGGGGGCGTATGTCGATGGGTCGGCGGCGCGGTAACGCCACCGGATTTCGATCGGATTCACGGGTCGCAGGGATTGGGAACGCCTGATCTGTCCCCGGGTGATTCCCTGACAAATTCAGGCAATGCGCGTGTGACGGGAAAGTGCTGATTTCCCGTCACCAAACGAACCTTGTGCCGAAGGTCCGACCGCGCGTGCGAGACTACCACATACCGCCAAAAAATTCTACCGGCTTTTGGCCGGCCCGTGGCGAACGCGAAGCACCTGGCCGGACAGGCGGGCGCACGCCGAAAAGTTGCGCGCAAAATTTCAACAGGGACCTGCCCGCCAGCTGGTTGATGACGGAAACCCGGTCAGCGAAGTTGCATGAACCTTCAATGTTCATCCTGCAACCATCTAGCGGTGCAACAGACAACACGCCTTGCAATCCCTTGCCCCCAGGCAATGCAGGATCCCGGATTGCAGTATCGATGCGCCGGAAGGCATGGGCATCGGTGCGCGGGGCAACGGCGAGCTTGGCGCGGGCTGCGTTTTCGTGGGGACAGTGTTTGGCACCTCCGGCCTCGCAAACCCGGCCATGGTCTCCTCGAAGCGGAGTGTGCGCGTGTCCGTGTCGGCACGCTCCAAGTGGATTTCCAACTTCAGGTTCACTCCGCACAACCCGAACTGGGATGTTGTCTTGCCTCTGCAACGGCAACCACCTACGCATGACGTTCCAACGGAACCCCGCGCATGCAACGACTCAGGCAAATCCCGTCATGAACAAAATGAAGCTTGGAATCAGTCCTTTGAGTTGGACCAACGAAGCAATATTGGAACTCGGCGACAACATCAGTTACGAAACCTGCATTTCCGAAGCGGCACGGGCCGGGTTCACCGGCATAGAACTGGGTCGGAAATTTCCGAAACAGCCTGAAACCGTCATTGCGACCCTTGCAAGTTTCGGACTTGAACCGGTCACGTCCTGGTATTCCGGATTCCTTGCCGAGCGGTCTGTCGAGGAAGAATGGCCGGATGCGTTGCCAATGGTGAAACACCTCGCGGCGCTTGGATGCCATGTCATGGTCTACGGTGAGTGTGCGGCCGGACCGATTGGAGGTTCCGCGGCGGTATTTGCGCAGACGCCACCCCTGGATGGACTCGACCTGCAAGTCTACGCCCGGCGCGTGACGGACTTCGCGAGTCGCGTAAATGAATCCGGCCTAAAACTGGTCTATCATCCCCACGTCATGATGCCGGTGGAAACCGTGGACGAGATTGATCGATTCATGTCCGCCGCAGGTGAACCGCTTCGCCTTCTTCTCGACACCGGTCACGTGGCAATGGCAGGAGGCGACTACAGGGTCGTAATGGAAAGATGGTGGAACCGGATCTCCCATATTCACCTCAAGGACATTCGCAGGTCTGTCCGTGACAATCTCGACCCACACAGGCAGACATTTGATGAGGCGGTGCATGAGGGTGTCTTCACGGTACCGGGAGACGGTGACCTGGATTACGGCCCGCTGATCAGGAGAATTGCCGAACACGGCTACGATGGCTGGCTCGTGGTCGAAGCAGAGCAAGACCCCGTGAAGGCACCACCCCTTGCCATGGCTAAAACCGGGTTTTCGCATATTTCCGGAATACTTGAACGCCATGCCATCCCGTTTGACAGGAACCCAAGTCATGACCCCGGTTGAGAAACGCGGCCTCAGTGTCTGCCTCGTCGGATGCGGAAGCATGGGAAGACTTCACGGCGAGTCCATTCTCAGGCATTCCGGCGTGTCTGGCCTCAGCCTTTGCGATGCCGACCCCTCGCGCGCCCGGGAACTGGCAGGCGAACTCGGGGGCGACTGGCTGCCGCTGGATGAGGCGTTGTCCTCAAGCATGTTTGATGCATTTTTCGTTGTCACGCCGGCAGCAGCACATGTGGAACAATTGGTGCGGATCGTTCCGAATGGAGCCTATGTGTTCTGTGAGAAACCCCTGGGGCACGACATGGCGGCCATCGACACCGCCATGCCGGCACTGAAACCTTTTGCAGATCGCATACAAGTGGGGTTCAACCGCCGATTTGACCCGCATATGGCGGAGTTGAAACGACGCATCGTGGCAGGAGATATTGGCGAAATTGAACAACTGCGAATCGTCAGTCGGGATTTTTCCGCCCCGACCGTAGAGTCGCTCGATCAGTCAGCCGGCTTGCTGTTTGAAACAGCAACCCACGATTTCGATTTGGCACGCTGGTTGCTCGATGACGAGATTTGCGAGCTCATGTGCCTGGGCGGCGCCCTGATCAATCCGCGCTATGCCAGTGTGGGCCATATCGACACGGCGACCACGATAATGCGTGGAGCGCACGGACAGCAGGTCGTCATCCAGAACAGCTGGCGCACGAGTTACGGCTACGACCAGCGCGTCGAAGCCTTTGGCGCCGGCGGCCGTCTGACTGTTGCCAATCCAGCCGGGCCCTTGGTGTTCCACGAAAATTCTGACGGCCTGCATTCCGGTCCGATCTCAACCGACTGGTTTGCCCGTTATCCCGAGGCCTATTTCATCCAGGACACCGCATTTCTCGATGCCGTCAGCAATGGCGTCGCAGTGAGGCCGAATCTCAATGACGGCTACATGGCTTCATATATTGCGCAACGAGCCAGCGAGTCCCAAAACGGCGGTTTGTTCGTATCTTGCAAAGTTCGTCACGGCGAATGGAGTGCCGCAAGAGCGAGGCCGCCAACGACCGCTTGACCTAGGCTCACCAAGTTGTTGGCTTGGAGATCGGGGGTTGAAAAATCGGATCCGGAAACTGTGCGGATTGCAACATCTGCCTCCGGATATGCCGTACATGACTGGCAACTTGGCATAACGAGGGTGCCATTTGCCAACGACCGGGACACACGATGAATACCGGTTTGCCTCGCTCGGTGGTCACCATGCGAATCGGTGTTACAAGGTCGGTATCATTCGAGATTACAGCAGCGGCCTCAAACCGCCCGACCCATGCATCATTCAGGAGATGGGCTGCAAGATTCACATCGGACCCCTTTTCTTCCATCGTGTGGAATTCAGCAATTACTGTATCCGGTGATGGGGTTCGTGGACCTTGCCGTTGTCGTCTTCTGGCGGCAGAGTCGGGGTAGGTGCCCACAGAAAGTGTTTGAGGAATTTGCCCCTCGACCCGGTGATCGCCTGCAGGCAACATCACCGACTGTGGGACACAGATTTGTCTATTTGCGACGGGCAAATTGATAAGGGGCCGCCAAACTGTTTTGGCAAGAAAGTTGCCGAAATGAATTTCAACTTGTTGTGCGAAGGGCGTTCAAATAAATATTCTGTCGTCTAGGTGCCCGGGGTCCACGGCACCGGAAACACGAGCTGTAAAGTAGAGAACCTTAGTCCACTGCGTATCCTTGGGGGAGAAAGAGATTGCTCAACTCGACGGGGTTGAGCCACTTGTATGGTGTGCCCTTCAGTGCGCCGGAGTACAGATTAAAGCCGTCAACATAGACACGAGTTTGCATGTGGGCCTTTCAAAAAAAGCAAGGGCCGACCTTTTTGGGCCAGCCCTGAGCCGTACAGCACGCTGTCGGCGGGTAATTGATGTAAATTTAAACGGGCAAATTGATAAGGGGCCGACCGTGAACCCCGGAATCCCCGGATTTTCGGCATTCCCACCCGATTCGCGGAAAAATGGACGAAAATGCCGGAGCGCAACCGTTCGCCGGCTTTTTCAGGGCGTTTCCAGAGGAAATCGTGGACGCCGGAACCGTCCCGGAGGACGGGGAGGCGCGTCAGGGAGGCACAACGAGGCGCATCAACTGGTCAACCGTCAGCGCAAGCACCCCGAACATCAAATGGCAGAATACTTTCGCGTGTCCCCGAACACGCACATGGCGGGCGCCGAACTCGTCCTTGAGGCGGGCATTGCTCCGCTCGACCCCGGAACGGATCCGGTAGCGAACACTCTCAGGCATGACAAGACCGCACACGCGCCGTGCCCGGGCCTCGCGCTTCAGGTCCTGCTTGAGCTCCGTGTCACGACGCGGGTTGACATCGATGATCGGGACGTGGCCAAGGCGTTCGCTCACCTCGTGGATCTCTGTCGCGTCATAGGCCGCGTCCATGAGGTCATAGAGGTTGGTCACGCGTCCGGCACTCATCGTCGCAAGGGGGATCGCCACCTGGCTGTCGTGGACCGATGCCGAGGTCAGGATGGCGCTCACCGGCACGCCGCAATCGGCCGTGTCGAGGTGTAATTTGTAGCCTCTCCAGCTGACCAGGAAGCCTTTGGCGTTCCTCTTCGCACCGTGGTCACACTCCTTCGGCAGGTCATCGAGCATCTCCTTGAGGCTCATGCCATTCGACTGACGTTCGAGACGCCCGGGTTCCTTCTCGACTTCCTCGCCCTTGCGGGGACGCCCGCGCCTGCGCTTCGGTTTCTCCACGGTTGCCGGTTTCGGTGCCGGCTTCTCCCGCCCCTCGATCGCCGTCGAGTCCCGCGAGACATGGCCGATCAGTTCCGCCCCCAGGGCATCCTTCACCAGGGCTTCGTGCATGCGCTCCGCAAGGCGTGCCTCGGAAAACGCACGCGAAAAGGTCGCTTCGCTCGGGATCGCGCTGACGCGCGACCAACCGCACAGCCGGCGTAACGGCGCGTCAACCATGAGCCTGTCAATCAAATCCCGGGTTGTCGGCAAATCCCATATCGCCTTGGCAATGAAGGCCCGCGCCAGGGCCCGACGACTCTGCTGTGGTCGTCCGGGGCCACGCCAGTATGTATCGACGAAACGCTCGACCTCGACCAGGTCGAGGACCTGGACCAGATGTTTGTGCTTCTCCATGAGTGGGCCAATCTCTTCAGCGAGTTCGGGAAAAAGTTCCGCTTGAAATCGGGTCCAGATATTGGATAGAGTGGAGTTCAAGGACATCGGGTCGCCTCCCTTGGTAGTGTTTTTGGTCAACTACACTATACCTTGTGGCGGCTCCGATTTCCAGGATCATCCGAGCAAAATCGTCGAAATCGGCGGGAAATTCACCCGTCTAAGGGATTTTGCAAGAGGCTCCCTAGAACTTAGATTTCCAACATCAATTCCCGAACCCCGAACCTAAACGGCAGGGGTTCGAAGAACGCGGCAAATGCAGAGAGAGAACGGGTCAACAAGAGGAAAACATTCATGCTTTTATGGACATTGGATGATCTTCGCCAACTCGATCAGAAATACGCCGAAGAAGGCATCCACGTTCATCAGCGGCCCTACCGTGCAGACATGGAACTTCTTGGGAACGCATTCGTTGTGAGCCCCGGAGGAAGCCCCGAGGTCAAACGTATCATGGACGTCTACACCGCCATGATGCCAGAGGTCGAAACGAATAGGCCGGGTGCCGCCATCGTTGTGGCCGCCGTTATCGATCAGGTCCGCAAGCTGACCTTTCCGGTCGTGTTTGGCCGGAGATCGTTCCAGCCTTGGCAGATGGCGGGCCTTTCGAGTGCGGAAGAATGGTGGAACTGGTGCAGGCGTGATCGGGCAATTGTTGGCGATGTCGCACTGGCCATTGCGGATCTCCATGACTTCACCAATGGCCTGAGCGAAGTTGAACAGGTCAAACCGGCAGCGATGACGCTGCGGCGAATGGCGCGTTCAAATCCGGAAAATGTTGCGAACACGCTGCCCACGACGTTCAGCCATGACTCGGTGATCCATCCCATCTGCATGGTCGCTGAATTGTCGATGAAGGCGGCCCTCGTGTGGGAAGGTGTTGACCCCAATTCCTTTCGTAGGGGAAGGACCGGTACAATTTGTCATTGCTCGCTCGCCGCATATCGGAAGCCCGCCCACACCGGGATGGCCTTCGCATTGAGGCCATCGTTTCAAGCCTGCCGCTTTATGTTAAGAGTCGACACAAGCCTGCCGGACTAAAGCGCCTGCAGGTCGTGAATCTCGCTCTTGGAGTGCAGTTCATCGCCGCATCGAGCCTGCGCAGGATTACGAGTGCCGATCTCGCGCGGCAAATGGAGGACCACGATTGGCCAGGCACCCGCCCGCCGTTCCTTACCCAAGTCGTAGGTTATGCAACGAATGAGAGCCAATCAATCCCGAAACCACAGCATTGATCACGTACATGGTGAGCTTGCCTGCCGCGCTGGTGAGATCGATACCGCCGAGCGGCAGGCAGTGAAACATGATGCCTGCCGATTCGAGGCCTGCGACCGTGCCAGCGAATTCCATGGCGTTGCGGCCGAGGCGGTCGATCTTGGTGACGACCGGGACATCTCCGGGTTAGAGCCTGTCGGCGAGCCTTTCGAATTCCGGCCGCTGGCTGATGGCGACACTTCCCGAGATGGTCTCGGTGACAGCTGTCAATAGGCGTCCAAAATTGACCCACCTTTTCCCGCCTTCCTTTCCCGGTAGCCTTTTTTCGTCGGACATCGGCGGGAGGGCGCGAGATGGCGGGAAGAGGACGACGGGAGCTTCGGGACCTGGCGGACGCGGTTCGATTGCGGCCACTTGAAGAGGTGGTGCCGTTCCTGGGTTATGTCCGGGATCCAACCGACCGCTCGCGCTGGCGCCGGGACGGCTCGGTGCTCAGCATGACGGGCATGAAGTTTAATGGGAAGTATTTCGATCACCTTCGGGGCCGGGGCGGTGGTGGAGCCATCGACCTGGTGGTCCACGCCCGCGGGTGCAGCCCAGCGGCTGCGATCCGGTGGCTGGCCGGGCTGACGCCCGTTCCGACGCCACCGGCCGGGGCGGCGGTTCGGGCCGGGCCGCGACCGGCGGCGTTCGTGCCGCCGGTACCGTGCGCGCCGAGCTGGCCACGGGTGCGGGCCTGGCTTGTGGAGGAACGCGGGACGCCAGGTTCGGCACCCGTCCGGGGGTGAGGATGACGAAACGGGAGTTGTTGCAGACCAGGTGCAGGCCGGAACTGCTGCTCCTGCGACCACCCGATCCAGCGGTCGCGCGCGGCCAGCTTGAACGCGCCCGGCTGCCAGCCGACCAGCGCGAGCCAGGTCTCGCCGTACAGCGCGACATGGCGCGGGCCCTTGCCGACGATGCCGTGGAACCGCAGGCAGTGATGCTCCTCGATCAGGCGGTCCCAGAGCCGGTGCTTACGCCCGCCACGGTTCGGGCGCACCATGACCGCGCGCAGGTCCATGGACGAATCCGGCGACGGAAGAATCATCATGGCCAGCACGCCGCCACATCAAGAACAATATCTTGGTTAGTGTCGGCTGAAACGGCCAGCCCCAAATCACCGCGCGCCGGTCATCGGGCGGACAATGAAGTCGCCCTGAGAAAGAGCCATGCAGAAAAGGCCGGTCACTCACAGAAAAATTCGCCCTGGTTCGCTCACCAGCGCATATTGACATTCTTCACGCGCGTGTAGCTGAGCAGTTCCTCGAAACACTCCTCCTTGCCCAGGCCGCTTTGCTTCCAGCCCCCATAGGGCGCGCCGAGATAGCGACCAATTGAATTGATCCAGACATATCCGGCCTCGACGCGCTCCGCCGTGCGCATGGCTGCTGCGAAATCGTTGGTGAAAATGGCGGCTGTGAGGCCGTACATGACACCGTTGGCTATATCGATCATCTCGTCCTCGTCCGACCAGGACATGATCGACATGACGGGTCCGAAAATCTCCTCGCTGCCAATTCTCATCTCCGATGTAACCTTGTCGAACACGGTCGGCGCGATGAAGAAACCTTCCTTCAGATCGGCGTCGTCGGGCGGCCCGCCCCCGGTGACCAGTTTCGCCTTCTGCTCAATGCCCGAGGCGATAAAGCCGAGAATCCGGTCATATTGTTGCTGTGACACAATCGGCCCCATCTCCGCCCCCTCCAGCCAGGGGAACCCGATCTGAATGGCGTCCGCCTTGCGGGCCAGTTCGGCCACCAGAACTTCATGCAGGGATTTGTGCACCAGAACGCGCGACGTCGAAGAACAGGACTGTCCTTGCCGTGTCATGTTCATGGCGCTGATGACGGCGTCGGCGGCTTTCACGGGGGCGGCATCGGGGAAAATGATGATGGGGTTCTTTCCGCCAAGCTCCAGCGTGACCTCTTTCAAGCCCTCTGCCGCTTCCCCGGCGATGATCCGCCCGGTTTCAACAGAACCGACGAAGCCGACCCGCGATACATCGCGGTGGCGGACCATGGCAGACCCGGTTTTGCCGTCGCCCGTCACGATGTTGACGACGCCCGGCGGAAGAATCCCATCGCATAATTCTCCAAGTTTCAGACTTGAGAGGGGCGCCTGCTCGGGCCCCTTGATGACGACAGTGTTGCCCGCAGCCAGCGGGGCTGCCGCCTTTTCGGCGCAAAAGCGGAAAGGGTGATTGAACGCGTTGATCTTGGCGACAACGCCATAGGGCTGGCGCATCGTCAGGTTCAAATGTCCCTGTTCGCGGGAAAGGGTCTCGCCCTTGATCTCGGTCATCAACCCGGCAAAGTAACGCAACGCATCGGACGTCCATTTCATGTCGCCGCGCATGGCCGAAATCGCATTGCCGCTGTCGACGGAATCCATCAGGGCGAGTTGATCGGAATTCTCGTCTACCGCGTTCGCCAGGCTGTTCAGGAATTTGGCCCGTTCCGTGATCGGCATCGCCGCCCATTCAGGGAATGCGCCCTTGGCCGCTTGCACAGCGTCGTCGACGTCATCTTCATTGGCGATGGGGACCTCACCGAGGACATCGGCGTTGGCCGGGTTCTTCGTTACGATGGTTTCGCCGGAGCGCGCCCGTTTCCACTCCCCGCCGATATAAAGGCCCTTCGGTTTGAATCCGAGATCGGGAGTAGTGGCTGCCATTGCGCCTGCTCCTTGGGTTTAAGGGGTGACCGCCGCGCGCAAAACGCTATGCTCCGATGCGCGCTTGAAGGCCTCATTGAGATCAGTGAGCTTGAACTTGGAATCAACGATGTCCTTGAAGGGGAAGCGATCTCGATTGGCGATGACGAAATCAAGCGCCTGTATCAAATGACGCGGATGGTCGTTATGAATACCCTTGAGAGTGACCCACTTCTTGACGAACATATTGGCATCGACAGTGACATTGGCGTCAGGCGTCACGATGCCACCGAGCGTGTAACGACCGCCGATCCGTAACATGTTCAGCCCTGCAGTAACGACATCCGGCACACCGCAAACCTTGATGACGACATCGACGCCGTCCGGCGGGGCGAGTTTGCGTACTGCATCGACGACGTCGTCTTCGCTGCGGCCGGAGATATCTATGGTGAAATCGGCACCGAACTTCTTGGCTGTCTTCAACCTGTCCTTAACAGAGTCCAACCCGATTACACGCCGCGCGCCGCGCGCTTTGGCCATTGCACAACCATACAGGCCCAGCAGACCGAGCCCCTGGATAGCGACGACGTCACCCATGCCGATTTCCGGGGCTTCGGTCACGGAAGCCATTGTGGCAACGCCGCAATTGATCGGCGTCGCTTCCTCGTCGCTCAGTTCACCGGGAAGCTTGAGGATCCCGGTGCCCGGCACGACATAGCAATATTCGGCAAAGCCACCCAGGAAATGAGGATCCTCTTCGACCAGATCATGGCCATATTTGCGCACGCCATTCGATTTCTGCGGCATGTCGTGGACATCGCGGTAGTAGGACTCTCCGTGATGGAAATATTCCGTCCAGGTGATCCGATCGCCTACGCTCAGCGAATCGCCACGCATGTCGCGCTTTATGTCCTCGCCCAGCTGATCGACAACGCCGATAATCTCATGGCCGAGAATCCCGGGACACGGGTTGGGCCGATGGCCTTCCCAGGAATGGATGTCCGGCCGGCAGATCGTCGACATCGAAATGCGGACCAGGACTTCATCGCTGCGCACGTCGCGCATCGGATAATTGCGGATTTCGAACGGTGTATTCGGCGCATCATAAACTGCAGCCTTGGCCGTACGTTTGGCCATTATTATCCGCTCCGTTGATTCATGCGGCTCCGTTCATCGCGTAGTCGAAAATCTGGTAATTTTTCAACTGTTCCGATGCGGCCCGGGCCGCATAGTCCGCGTTAAGCGGACGACTGATGACGAAGGGAACGTCGCGCTCGGAGATGCCGCCATGGGTTCTGAGCCGCTCGCCATTGAGACCGGCCAGATCATGATCGTCACGCCCCATGCCGACACAGTGGCTGGTATCGGAAATGACCACAACATCCGCCTTAACATCGATGGGCAGGTCGAGTTGCTCGGCCGCCTCCTCGCGGCGCAGGACCGTCTCGATGCCCTCCATGGGCCGAATGAAGGCTATCACATCATCTGCGCTCACATCAACAAACCAACGAACGCGCACAATTCCGCCAAGCGAGCCATGATGGCCGACAAAGGCATCGGTGATCGGACAAATGACCTTGGTATTGCCGGCACCGAATTCGGCGTCGAGAAGATCCTGCAGATAGATGATGTTATAGTTGCCGTCGGCGTCGCATTTGTCCTTCATGCCATGATCGGCGACGATGCCGACAATGGCGCCAAGTTCCTCGAGTCGGGCAAAGCGGTCATCCAGCGCCTTGTAGAATTCGAGCGCCTTGGGATGGTCAGGCGCATATTTGTGTTGCACATAATCCGTCAGCGAGAGATAGAGCAGGCTCGGCGGATCATCCTGCTCCAGAGACTTGATCCCCGCATCGAGCACTAACAGGGACAGCTCTTCGGTATACATGTCGGGCAAGGGCTGGCCGACAAAGCCGAGCGCGTCCTCGATCCCGTTTTCCTCCATCGTGCAGCTGTCGGCATTTTGCGTTGAAAAGCAGACATTGCCCTTGGACACGTCGAGGTCTTTGCCGAGCTGCTTGCGCAACTTGTCCTTGGACAGATTCCTACGCACTTGACGGCGTCACGATCAGCGTTTTCACGCCCATCTTCGAGACAACATCGAAGATCGTACGCGAGCGCATCAGTTCCGGGCCGGTCATGACCACCGCTTCCCCGGTTTCGGGATCGAGATAGAAATTGCCCGATATGCCATGCACTTTCGGCGGACTGCCGGTGGCGATCGACATATTGTTGGGGCAGGTGAATCTCGGAATGACGCAATGGGCAATTCCTGAGAAGCCGTCCTTCATGAAGCGCTCGATATTGGGAATAACGCCGGCTTTCGCGGCGGCGTCGAAAAATTCCGGATCGCTTCCGTCGATGCAGACAACCGCGACCGGGCCGTCGGCATATTGTAGGTGATGCCGTTCAGTTCCGCTCCGTTGCTGGTCATCTCCACTCTGCCTGTTCTATGTCGCCGCGGGGCTCGTCTTCGGCGCAAGCTAGCAACTATCATCCTATCCGGTAAAATCGGAAGTCGTCAGCAATCTATCGATTTAGTCAATGTATCAAAAGTGGCTTGAAGCGTTCCATCATGTGGCGACAGAGGGTAGTTTCAAGCGCGCAGCGCAGAAACGGAATGTCGGCCAACCGACCATTTCTTCTCATTTCAGCAACCTGGAGGCGCGATTTGGCGTCGAGCTGTTCCACCGCAAGGGCCGGACTATCCGATCGACTTCGGCAGGCCAGTCGCTTTACAGCATCACGCACGATCTCTACGGCCATGAACAGGAAGCCATCGCCTTCCTAAATGCCGCCAAGAATCTTGTGATTGGCGAACTCAAACTCAGTGCTGTCGGTCCCTACGATGTCAAGGAACTTCTCGCGGCCTGGCGCGATCGGCGCCCCGGCATCAAATGCTCGGTTCGTCTTGGACTGATCGAGGAAGTCCTGAACGATCTGGAGGAGTTTGAATCTGATATCGGCATTGTCGGGCGTGACTGCGCTAGCGACACGATACATTCGGTGTTCTATAACCGGTACCGAATATTTGTGGTTGTGAACCGGCGGCACAGGTTGGCCGACAGAAACAATATTCGCCTAAAGGAGTTGCAGGACGAGAAAATGATCGTCCGCACCGCCAGTTCCACAACCCAAAAGGCCTTCGATACCGCCGCCACCACGAGGGGCGTGACGGTGGAACCGGTTTTGAGATTGAAAGCCGGGAGGGCTTGCGCGAAGCGATCGTCCGCGGCCTCGGAATCGGCGTTATTTCGGAAACGGAGTTTGCGCCGCATCCGGATCTCAAACCATAGACGGTGACCGATGCCGAGATGTTCACGCGCGCCTACATTGCCTGTTTGAAGTCACGCCGCAACAGGCCATTGATCCGGGAATTCCCGCATCTTGTCGCCTCGATCGTGGAAGGTCGGGAAAAGTAAGCGGGCCGTGATTGCGGCTACTTGGCTTTCGCCACCAGGGCCCGCGCCCAGGCGGATGCGCCTTCCGCGATCAGAACCAGAACGACGATCGAGAGCAGGATTGCCGAGACACGGTAAGTTTCGATCTGTAGAATATTGCGCTTCAGATACCAGCCCATACCACCGGCGCCAAAGAAGCCGACAACCGTCGCCGCGCGGAAGGCTACGTCCCAAGTATAGATGCCAATGCCGGTAAAGGCGACGCGCACCTGGGGAAATACGCCATAAACCATGACCATCAACTCATTGGCTCCCGTTGCCCGAATGGCTTCCACCGGGCCCATGTCGATGGCCTCGATCTCCTCTGCGAACAGCTTGCCGGCAAAGCCTATGCAGAACATGGTCAACGCCAGGACTCCGGCCATCATGCCGAAGCCGAGTATGGTGACAAACAGGATCGCCCAGATGGTTTCATGCACCGCGCGCGCACTCATCGTCATGAAGCGGGCCAACGGGTACACGTAACGCCGGCTGGGCGACATGTTATAGGACCCGAACCAGCCAAGCGGTATCGCCATGAGCAGGCCGAACAGAGCGCCGAGATAGGACATCTGGATGGTGTCGACGACGGAAGCCAGATAGTCGGGATCCGTCACATAATCGATCTCCGGCGGATAGTACCGGTCGGTGACTAGACTGCCCACACGGCCGAACATGTTGATGAAGCGCTCGAGCGGAATGTTCAGATAGGCGACCGAATAACTCAAAAAGATCAGCGCCAGCAGCAACCCGCCCCAGCGGTACAGCGACCCCGGAAATTTGAAGCGCCGCCATTCACGCGGAGGCGACGCGACATCGCCTCGTTCACGATGTGATGCCTCCGTGCTCGCCATTGCTAGATGATTGCCTTCCGCACCAAATGGGACACGATTTCGCCGAACAGGATCAGGATCAGGATGGCGACGATGACCGTCGTCACGCCAGGATAGTTGAAGGTATTGAGCTGTCGGAAGAAGACCAGACCGAGACCGCCGGCGCCGACCAGTCCGAGGATCGACGAGCGGCGGATATTGATCTCCCATTCGAAAATGATGACGCCGATCATGGTGGGCAGCACCTGGGGCAGGATAGCGTAGATGAAGACCTGGAACTCGTTGCCGCCGACGGCGCGGATGGCCTCAACCGGGCGGTGGTCAAGATCCTCTATGGCCTCTGCCGACAACTTGGCAATGAATCCGACCGAACGCACCGCGATGGCCAGCACCCCGGCCAGCGCGCCAAGCCCGACGGCGGCCACGAAGAAAAGTGCCCAGACGATTTCATGAATGGAACGGCTGAGCGTCATCATCAGCCGCGCCACTGGGTAGGTGATCGGCATGAATGGCGTGATGTTGAGCGCGCCGAACCAGATCGCCGGTACGCAGATCACCACGCCGAGCAGCGTTCCCAGCGTCGCCACCATGATCGTTTCGATCGCCGGCTCCAGAAGATTGGGAAACAACCCGAAGTCGAACCCAATAAACTCCGCCACCGATTCCAGCACACTGGAGACGGAGCCCATACGCTTCCAATCCGTATCCTCTACAATCGTGGTGTTGACGCTCCAGACAACGAGCGCGAGCACGATGACGTAGACGAGCGACCGGAAAAGTCTGTTTTTCGAACGTGCTGCAAGGATGCGTTCGACCTGTTCCGCCGTCGCCTGCGCGGATGCCACTACAGGACCTCCATCGCGTATATCTCATCCAGCTTCTTCGCGTTCATTTTCGAGGTGGGCCCGTCGAACATCTTGACGCCGTCCTGCAGGCCGATGATCTTGTTGCAGAACTCCATCGCGAGTTGGACATCATGTATATTGCAGAGCACCGGCACCTTATATTCCCCCGCGATCTCCATGATCAGTGCCATCACTTCGCGGGAGATTTTTGGGTCTAGGCTCGAGGTCGGCTCGTCAAGCAACAAGAGCTTGGGATCCTGCATTAGCGCTCGGGCGATACCGACACGCTGGCGCTGTCCACCAGAAAGTTCATCTGCGCGTTTGTCCACATGATCGGACAGTCCAACCCGATGCAGCACTGATAGCGCACGGGCGATGTCCTCTTTCGAGAACAGGCGGAACAGCCCCGTCATGTTGCCGACATAGCCGAGCCTGCCGGAAAGCACATTGTCCATGACGGACATGCGGTTCACAAGGTTGAACTCTTGAAAGATCATTCCCATCCCGCGCCTAAGCTGGCGCAACTGGCGGGCTTTGAGAGACAAGACGTCGGTGCGATAGAGCTCTATTTGCCCCGACGTCGGTTCGACCAGCCTGTTGATGCAACGGATCAGCGTGGACTTGCCGGCACCGCTGGGGCCGATTATCGCGAAGAAATCATCTTCATCGACCTCGAAGCTGATCCCTTTGAGGACTTCTGGTCCGGCTGCCGAATACCGAACCCTCAAGTCTTTGACAGAAAGGATAGACATGCTCTTCCATCGCCCCCATTGCAATCAGGATCCTGAGAGAGGCGAGATGTTGACCCGCCTCTCCAGACAACAAGGTTGCCGACATTGGCGCCGGCGGACAATCCAGCGCTATTGCCACACTTATTTCAAGGCGTCCTTCGCCTTTTTCAGCTCACGGATAACATCATAGTCCTCGGACGACATCGCGACGAACTTGTTGGACTTCACGTTGTCGAGAAAGTTCTTCTCGCCCGGGTTGGAGGGTGACAAACCGAGGAATGTTGCCCTGACCTTGGCCTTCAGGCCATCACATAGGGTGCTCCGATAGACGAAGGGATCTTGGGGGATCGCCGGAGAGGACCAAAGAACGTTGAAATCCTCGAGCTTCACTTCGCCCTTGTTCACCACGTTGTCGAAGCGGTGCGTGGCGACAAATGCGGCGTCCACTTTGCCCTTGGCAACAGCCACCGTTGAAAGCTCGTGGCTACCCGTATAGACGACCTTTCCAAAGTATTCGTCCAGATCACCACCTACCTCCGGGGCGAAGACAACCCGCGGAAACAGATTGCCGGAAGTGCTGCCGGGATCGACCAGACCGAGAGTCGTGCCACTCAAAGAGTCGATTGAGGTGTATTTCGACCCCTTCTTGGTCACGAGCGCCGCCTTGTATCCCGGGCCTTCTTCCTGAAGATGGCCGGGGCGCTTGGCATAGGTGGCGAAGACCTCGACGGTGCTGTCCTTGCTGTTGGCAATAACGTAGCTGTACGGGCCGAGCACGGCGACATCGATGAATTGGCCCAGAAGCCCCTCCACGACAGAGGCGTACGATGTCGGCATGAAGAACTGAATCTTCTTGCCCGTTTCCATTGCCAGTCGGTCGGTCACCGGCTTGTACAGCTGTAACTCCGCGACGGTCTCTTCCGTCGGCACCATCGCGAAGGTCAACTCCTCCGGATCCTCGCAGGACTGGGCGTTTGCCACGGTGGCAATAGCGGCCAGCGCAACAACAGCGACGATGCTGTGCGCGATGGAGCGCGCGGCCCGCTTCAACTTTTGACAAGAGTCGGCCTTTCTGGCCGTCAATTCACGACTGCGGATCATCTGATTCCTCCCGTTTTGAGCGCCAGCGCTGACAGAATGTGCGCACGCGACGCGACCACAAGACGGTGCCCCGGCCACTTGTCAGAGTTTTCAGACCGCGAGTGGTGTTGAAACCCTCTGCAGATTCACGGTCGTGAAATCGTGGTCTCGGAGCCCATATCGAAAAGACTAACACCTTCTCTCATATTGCCCAATCGAAAGTATCTATTTATCGATTGAGCAAATCAATGAATTTGAGTATCTGCTCACCCCTTCTTGGAGCCGTTTTGGGCGCAGTGCAGCTCGTAACCGTTCGTCGACGGTGTGATGGCCTTTCTGGCTTTCACTGATTTAATGCTCGTTTCCAGTCTTTTCTGAACGGGCAGAGCCAGATGGCCTTGATCGGCTTTCCGAATTCCTTCCGTGTGTCGTAGCGCCCGCGTCCCTGCGTGGCTCCGACATGGATCCATCCGGAAGCCTTGTAGGTGATCGTCCGCCTCCTCGGCCGGAACCTCCTGTACCGCAGCAAGGCGCGCGCCAGCGTCTTCGTTCGTATCCTTAGTCCAAACAACGATTCGTCGAACGTTTCGGCATCGCGCCGTGCGAGGGAAACGTAGATGTTGAGCAGCAGGAACAGGACAAAGGCGGTCACGAGTGGAGCGCCGGCCATCTTTATGCCGCGCGGCGGATCGACGATTCCTGCGATAGCCAAAGCCACCCATATCCCCCCGCGTTGGCCAAAATCGCGACGGCCCGCCCGTAGCGGCTCTGGAGCAACATCTAAAACTTCTCTGCGGGCGCAACGGCCCGGATCACCGATTTCTCGTAAAGCAATATCCACAGATTCAAATGTCGGCGCAGCGGAGACCTGACGCGGCGCTCCAGTTCCTGCAAATATTGTGGCGAGGCTGGCAGCGCGAGACCGAGAAACACCTGCGCATCTTTCGCCCACCGGAAGGGAGCTTGCGGATTTTCTTCATAATACGAGACGGCGCTTGCCAAGGCCCTGTCGAAATTGTTTCGTTGCGTTGAGGGCTTCCCTGTTCCCGTCCCCTAGCATTCAATGCACCACCATTCATTTCAGAGACAGCCTCAATATCTGGCCCGTGCCTGGAAAACTCCGGCCCTAGGCCTGTGGATCCATACTGTTTCCTGATTCCTGCCTTGATTGAACTGTGGTCAACATCTTTCCCGGACGCCACGGAAAACCGGTACTGAAATACTTTCCGCTCTTGTATGAAGAAGTGAGTGGTCGCCGCCAAAACGTCCCCCTCACTGATTTTCCAGGTCGCTGCCATCGCGAAGCCTCCCGATTTCGAGAAGAGTTACTGTGTGCCGCTCTGACAGCTTGATGTATTCCGCAAGAAGGTATGCCAATGTCAGCATCAGGATTGTTGTTGCGAATCCTTTGTCTTTGCCATCATGCCCAGTGAGCCATTGTCGGCACTTCAGGTGGCAAGTGGGCGACGATACACGCTCCCACGGCCAAGGGAGCGCGACGGCGACGTAACAACCGCAAACGGGGAGCCATCCCTCCATCATCGGGACTCCGGGCCGGGCGTCAGGTAATAGGGACAATCCCCGTTTTTTGCGCCCGTCTGATTTAATCCCATTGAATCTTGTATTCGGCAATCTCGTGCTGTATTGATTCTGCACGCGCGTGCACATCATGCATGATCCGGGAGGTCGAATTGCGCCAGAAACTGCTCATCCTGTATCTCCATAACTCCGCGCTCGATTCCCGCGTTGTCGGGTGGACGCGATATGACGGCGACACGGATACGCCGCCTGTCTCCGGCGACGAAGTTGAACCGCCCTATGCAACGGGACTGGATGCACTGCGCGACGGATGGCGCGCGATTCAGTTCTCTGCTCTCGATCCCCGGCCTGGCGAATTGAGCTACCAGCCCGGCTGGCAATCCTTCGAGGTCATTCTGGAAAGACTTGTGGAGACCCCGAGATGAAGCGACTTGGCATTGGCGAAATGATTCGTTTTGTGAGGGACGGATTTCTGAAACTTGACGGTCTGCTGCCCGGGGATCTTTGCGACGCTTTTCGCGCCGCCTACGTCAGGGATTGTACGGACGACAGGTCCGGCCGTGCGCTGCTGCCCGTTGTATCATGGGGGACTCCGCTCGCCGATGCATTTGACGATACCGATGTTCTTTCGCGCGTTTTCGCTCTGCCTGAACTCGCCGGCGCGGTCCACTCGCTTCTCGGGCCGGGATGCAGGGTTGATCACCATGTCATGCATATCCGCGAGCCCAATCAGGGCGTTTCGCAACATCTCCATTGTGATGCAATGATCGATGCGCGGGACGCCGCATTCGACATTCAGATCATGATCTACCCGCAGGATGTAACGCGAGAGATGGGCGGTACTCTGGTCATCCCGGGCAGCCACACGCGCAAGGCCGGGGAGACCAGTATTGCAAGGTACCAGAACCTGGCGGGCCAGGTTCAGTTGACCGGTCCTGCCGGAACCGTCCTGATCCTGCATCACAATCTCTGGCATGCAGGACGGCGCAACGCGAGCAACAGCATGCGCGCCATGTACAAGATGCGCCTGAATCCGACCGTGGCGCAGACTGGCCATTGGGACATGTCAGACTACGATGCCGCCGAAGCCCGTGCGCCAAAGCCATTGCATTCGCAGGCGACATGCAGGCACGACGTTCAGGGGCAGTTGTCATGTTTCCATCCTTGGGCAGATGTCCGAAGCGCGCATCTTGACATAATCCAGCGGACCCGTCTCTGGAGACTGTTGAGCGGAGACGAAGAGTTCTCGGTTCACCATTTCCTGTCCCGGCTGGAAAACGAGCCGGCCAGGACAGGGTTCGGGAACGGCGCACACGCCAGTTCGCGAACGGCCTGAAAGACAATGGTGGTGCGAATGTCCACGGCATTGCGACCGGCCGCGGGACGACGCGTCCGCGCCACCGATGTGGCGGAATTGGCCGGCGTATCCCGCTCGGCAGTTTCACGCGCGTTTTCGCGGACGGCTTATATCGCTCCGGAAACGAAGGCCAAGGTGCTGAAGGCCGCCGCCGAGTTGAATTACAGCCCCGACACCTTGGCGAGCAGTTTGGCCAAGGGCAGATCCAACATCGTTGTCGTCGTCATAAACCAGGTCGATGCAATCCGAGGTCCGAGTCTTCATTCCGCGCTGATCCGGTCGCTGCAGGATTCCGGTCGCCTTCCCGTCGTGTTGAACCTGTCACCGACGGATGACGGCGCAACCTCGCTGAAAAGGCATCTGACATTCCCCGTCGAGGGGTTGATCGTCATGTCGGATTCGGTCTCGGTCGAGGTCGCCCGGCACGCGGTGCCGTACGTGCGTCCGATCATGCTGAATTTCGAGAGAACCAGCGCCGATGTGGACAGTATCGTGGCCAACGACGCCGCGGGCATTGCAGAGATGGTGAATCACCTGTGGGAAACCGGGCACCGCTCGGTCGGATTCATGGCCGGACGATCGTCATCGATCTCCTCGACCATGCGGTGGAATGCGCTGGCCCTGGAGATCGCGCGAAAGGGGATGAACCTGTCCGTCGAGGCGAATGGCGAATTCACCTACGACCAGGCATACGAGGCGGCTCCAGCCCTCGTGGAGGGTGAGAAACTGCCTGACGCGATCTTTTGCGCCAATGACGTGATGGCCTTTGCCGTCATGGATTATCTTCGGCTCAACACGCGGCATCGCGTCCCTGAAGATGTGTCGATCGTCGGGTTTGACGACGTGTTCATGGCAAGCTGGCCGATCTATAACCTGTCAACCATCCGCCAGGATATCGACAGCATGGCTGCGGCGGTCATCGCGATTCTCGAGCATCGACGCGATCCGCAAACCCGGAAGTTCGATCCGCCGAAAATGGTGGCCGAGCTGGTCTTGCGCGGGACCATAGGCCGGCGTAGACAAAAGATCTGACCGGCGCGCAATTCCTGCGGCCGTAACCAAGCTGTCACGCGCTGAAACATCGTATTGCTGGAGTTGACAAGTCTGCACGCGTGTGCAGACTTGCAAGGAACTGCAATTTTCGAAGGCCATGAGCCAGAAAGGGTCAAAGAGATGAAAGAGTGTCTACGCCTAACCGCAGCAAGCTGTGCTGCCGTCAGCTTCGGCCTGATGTCCGCCGCGGTCGCCGAGACCTGCTCCGAATACAACGAATCGCCTATGCTGGCGGAAATGGTTGCAAGCGGCGATCTTCCTCCTGTTGGCGAACGGCTGCCGGCCGAACCCCTGATTGTCGAACCGGCCGAGCAAATCGGCGTCTACGGCGGGACGATGGTCGACACCACCGGGGGCAACCGGCTGGCCGAGTTTCGTCACTTCGGCTATGAACCGCTGGTACGTTGGTCGGTTGGCGGCGGTGAAGTGCTGCCTAACGTCGCAAAGGGCTGGGATGTCTCCGACGACGCGACCGCCTACACCTTCCATCTGCGCGAAGGCATGAAATGGTCGGACGGCGAAGACTTCAATGCCGACGACATCGTCTTCTGGTGGGAGCATGTCGAAACCAACACCGACATCCAGTCGAAGCCACGCGGTTTCTTGATCGTCGATGGCGAAGCAGCGACCGTGACGAAGATTGACGATTATACCGTCGAATTCAAGTGGTCGAAGCCGCATGGCCTTTTCCTCGAGAACCTGTCGACCTCGTATGGTGTGCGCGTCGTTCAATTCGCGGAGCACTACCACCGCCAGTTCATCAAGTCGCTGAATCCTGACGGTGTTGCCGAACTCATGGCGGCTGCCAACACGGAAGACTACGGCCAGTGGTGGACCGCAAACGTGGGTTCGTACGGCAAACAGTCGGAATACAACAACCCGGAACGGCCGTTTGTCCAGGCCTGGATCCCGACCGAGCCGTTCCTGGGCAAGGAGCGATTCACGTTCCAGCGCAACCCTTACTACTTCAAGGTCGACACGGCCTGTAATCAGTTGCCCTATATCGACGCGCGCACCTGGGTGCTGGTTTCGGATCCCGAAGTTCAACTGGCCAAAACGCTCTCGGGCGAGATCGACATTTCACGCGTGAATATCTCTACACCGGCCAATCGGGGTGTGATGTTCCAGAACATGGAACAGGGCAATTACCGCTTCGTGACGGCAAATTCTGCCGACAAGAATGTCGCTGACTTGCGCTTCCCGCTGTATTATCCGGCGGACCCGGTCAAGGCAGGGATCTATTCCGACAAGAATTTCCGCATCGGCCTGTCGCACGCGATCAACCGGCAGGAACTGATCGACGTGATCTTTCTGGGTCAAGGCATACCCCATCAGATTGCGCCGCGCCCGGAATCTCCGCTCTACGACGAACAGTTGGCGACCCAGTTTACGGAGTATGATCCTGATCTGGCCAATTCGCACCTGGACATGGTGCTGCCGGAAAAAGACGGCGACGGCTTTCGCCTGCGTCCGGACAACGGCGAGCGGTTCACGGTGATCGTTGACGTCAACAACGAGTTCAAGTCGGACTGGGGCGACATGATGGAACTGATCGAGGGTTACTGGGAAGCAGTCGGTGTCGACGTGGTTCTCAACGTCATCTCCGATGCGGTTTCGGTTGCCCGACGCAACGATCCAGAGCGTGACATCTTCCTGTGGCTTTCCGAGAACGGATCCGGTCGCCTGCCAATGCTGGATGCCGATGAGATGATGCCTCGCGACAAGACTTGGACCGAGGAATGGGAAAAGTGGTACAACTCCGGAGGAACGGAAGGCGTGGAGCCGCCGGCAAACTACGCGCGCGCATGGGAACTGCAGGACGCGATCCCGACGCTCTTTGGCGACGCACAAATGGAAGCTTGGGATGAGTTGGTGCAAATCGCTGCGGACGAGTTTGCACAGCTGGGCATCGCGCTGCCAATGGGCAACTACCGCGCCGTCAACAACCGACTGCGCAATGTGCCGGAGCCACTCCTGGAAGGATGGCTCTACCCCGGCATATCGCCGGCCAACTTCTCGACTTTCTACATCGAATCATCGAGCCAGTAAGCCGGCGGGCATGAATTGGGAAAGGGCGTACGCGCCCTTTCCCCCGAAGCCGCTGAGGAACAGATCGTGGCCCGCTTTCTAGCTCGCCGTCTCGTCCTGATGCTGCTTACCGTCATTGCGATTTCCGTCATTTCATTCTTTATCATTGTCCTGCCGCCGGGAGATTTCGTGGACCGGCTGGTGCAGGAGGCGAACCAGTATGGCGAGGATCTGGAGCCTCACGAAATCGCAGACCTGCGCCGCCACTACGGATTGGACCGAAGCACCGTAGAGCAATATTTCGTGTGGATCCGGAATATCCTGTTTCGCGGGGACTTCGGCTACTCTTTCGGCTGGGACCTGCCCGTCTCTGAGCTGATCGGCCAGCGTCTCGGCCTGACAGCTCTTCTATCGGTCGTTACGCTGCTTTTCATCTGGGTCGTGGCAATCCCGGTCGGCATCTATTCGGCAGTGCGGAAATACTCGCTGGGTGACTACGTCTTTACCTTCATGGGCTTCATCGGCCTGGCCATTCCGAATTTCCTGCTGGCGCTGGTGCTGCTCTACATTTCGTTCCGCTATTTCGGACAGAGCGTCGGCGGCCTGTTCTCACCTGAATATGTGAATGCGCCATGGACCCTGGAAAGGTTCGCGGATCTGATTTCGCATCTTTGGATCCCGGTTATCGTGCTGGGCACCGCAGGAACCGCTGAAGTCATCCGCAAGATCCGCGCCAACCTGCTCGACGAACTGCATCGCCCTTACGTACTGACTGCCCGCGCCAAGGGCCTGGGCGAGACGTACCTGTTGGTCAAGTATCCGGTGCGCCATTCGTTGAACCCGTTCGTGTCGGAACTGAACGATCTGTTCGTCAAGATCGTCTCTGGCGAAACCATCGTGGCCGTCGTGCTCGGACTTCAGACAACGGGCCCATTACTGCTTGAAGCATTGAAGGAGGAAGACCTCTACCTGGCCTCGACGTTGATCATGTTCCTGAGTTTCCTGGCGGTGCTTGGAACGCTTTTTTCGGACCTTCTCCTGATGCTGCTCGATCCGAAGATCCGGCGCCAGGCAGCCAGTCAGGAGATGATGTGATGACATACGCCGCACACCTGAGTCACTCTCAGCTCGTGATGCGCAGATTCCTGCGCCACCGCCTGGGAATCTTCGGCGCCTTCATGACGCTTCTGATATATCTGGTGGCTGCCTTCGTGGAATTCCTCGCACCGCATACTCCAGGCACCTACCAGGCCAGGGACGTTTTTGCGCCGCCCCAGGGTATGCACTGGATTCTGGAAGGCCCGGACGACGGCCGACGGTTTCAGCCCCATGTTTACGGCCTGCGCTCCACGACGGATTACAACACGGGCCAGCGGGTTTTCGAGGAGGACCCCGACAGGGTGATCGAGCTCGGTTTCTTTGTGCCCGGCGACAGCTACAGGTTCTGGGGACTCGTCCCGGCGAATCTTCATTTCTTCGGCCCCAAGGATCCCGGCGAACGGGTGTATTTCCTTGGTGCGGACCGGCTGGGTCGCGATGTGCTCAGCCGCACGATCTACGCGACGCGTGTCTCAATGACGATCGGATTGGTTGGTGTCGGCATCAGCCTCGTTCTGGGAATTGCGATCGGTGGCGCCTCGGGCTATTTCGGCGGCATTGTCGACCTGGCGATCCAGCGGCTGATCGAGTTCCTGCAATCCCTGCCATCCATCCCGCTCTGGATCGGACTTGCCGCTGCCATTCCGCCCACGACTCCACCGATCAGGACATATTTCTTCATCACGGCGATCTTGTCGATAATCGGCTGGACGGGACTTGCACGGGTGGTGCGCGGGCGGTTCATGGCGCTGAAGGAGGAGAATTTCATCAAGGCAGCACGCCTCGACGGCAACCGGCCGGTACGGATCATCCGGCGGCATATGGTGCCCAATTTCCTCTCGCACATCATTGCCGTGGTTACGCTGGCGATTCCGGGAATGATCATAGCGGAAACCTCGCTCAGTTTTCTGGGAATTGGACTTCGGCCGCCGGTTGTCAGTTGGGGTGTGCTGCTGCAAGAGGCCCAAAACCTGAGATCAATTGCCACTGCACCGTGGCTGTTCCTGCCGGGTGCGGCGGTCGTGGTGGCCGTCCTGTCACTCAATTTCCTTGGCGACGGGCTTCGAGATGCGGCAGACCCTTATGCGAACTGATCCTCTCCTTTCGCTGCAGGGGCTGACAGTCTCGTTCAGGGACGGGCGTCGCCGAAGCATAGCGCTTCAGGATGTCCGATTCGATGTGCCACATGCCAAAACGGTCGCGATCGTCGGAGAGTCCGGTTGCGGCAAGTCCTTGACCGCGCGAAGTATTCTACGCATCCTCGACTCAAACGCTACCATTGATGGCGGACAAATCCTGTTCGAGGGCGTAGATCTCGCCGCATCGTCCGAAAAAGATCCCGTTCTGCGCAGCATTCGGGGTGGACGCATCGGGTTGATCTACCAGGAACCCCTCACCGCCTTGTCGAGCTTCTACACGGTCGGCAACCAGGTAACGGAAGTGGTCCGCCAGCATCAGGATGTAACCAAAAAGCAGGCGCGCAAGCGCGCACTCGACCTGTTGCATGCGGTTGGCATGCCGAATCCGGAGCAGCGCCTTGATGCGTACACGTTCGAGCTGTCGGGCGGGCAGCAGCAGCGCGTGATGATCGCAATGGCGCTGGGTCCGCACCCGTCGCTCCTGATCGCCGACGAACCGACGACAGCGCTCGATGTCACGACCCAGGCCGTGATCCTCGATCTTCTGCAGGAACTGCAACTTAGCCAGGGCATGTCGATCCTGTTCATTACACATGATCTGGGGGTTGTGTCCCGCATGGCCGATGAGGTGGTCGTGATGTATCTGGGCGAGGTCGTGGAGCACGGAACAAAAGCCGACGTGCTGACAACACCGAAGCATCCCTATACCCAGGCGCTCCTGGCATCACTGCCGGGGCGCGGCCAACACCGACAGGCGACGATCCCGGGAACAGTGCCCACGTTGGAAGAACGTCCAGCAGGGTGCGCCTTTGCACCGCGCTGCCCATTTGCCAGGCCCGGTCTCTGTGACGTGCAGCGGCCCGAGTTCGTGCGTTCCGGCGACGTTCATGTTCGCTGCCATGCCTTCGGGGACGCCGCGCCAATGTTCGACCTGTCGTCGCAATCAGCACGGCCGGATACGCTCACGAAGAGTACATCACCGCAATTCGGCGACAGGATCCTGGACCTGCGTTGCGTCAGCAAGACATTCGAGAAGCGGGAAGGCCTGTTCGGGCAGCGGTTGCGCGCGATCAAGGCCGTGCAGGATGTCTCCCTGGAGCTGCGGCAGGGCGAAACCCTGGCGCTCGTCGGCGAGTCCGGTTCCGGAAAAACCACCCTGGGGCAAACCATTGTCGGACTCCAAAGGGTGACGCGCGGTCGCGTGATGTTCGGGATCGATGGGCGCGACAGGGACATCACCGATCTTTCCGTTGGTGAGTGGCGCAACGTATGGCAATCGATGCGGATGGTATTTCAGGATCCGTTCTCGTCACTGAACCCGCGCATGACTGCATTCGACATTGTCGCCGAGCCATTGCTTCAACGCCCGGAAGGACCACCGCCCGAACCGGACCTGGTGAGGAAGGTCCACGAACTCTTCCGCCTGGTGGGGCTGGACCCCGAAATGTCGGGCCGTTATCCCCATGCGTTTTCGGGAGGGCAGCGTCAGCGGATCGGTGTGGCGCGGGCTCTTGCCCCCGATCCGAAGGTCATCATCGCGGATGAGCCGGTTTCCGCGCTTGACGTGTCGGTACAGGCGCAAGTGCTGAACCTGTTGCGCGACCTTCAGTCCAGTCTTGGGTTGAGCTACCTCTTCATCTCGCATGACCTGAACGTGGTGGCGAGCCTCGCTCATAGGGTAGCGGTGATGTATGCCGGGCGAATAGTCGAACTGGCGGAGACGGATGAAATCCTGGACCACCCTCGCCACCCCTACTCCGAAGCACTCTTGAGCGCAGTGCTGACTCCGGGCCTGGCCCGCCAGGACAGTCACTTGCGTCTGCGCGGCGATCCGCCGGATCCCTCGAATCTTCCTCGGGGCTGCGTCTTTGCCGAACGCTGCGCTTACGCGACGCATGCCTGCACGCAGGAAATACCCGAAATGCGCAACCTGGGAGGGCATTGGGTGGCCTGCCATCACTCCGAAGCCCTTGCCCTGCAGGGATTACGCAATGAGAACGGCCCCGGGAACCTTGCGCCCAACTCATGACCGCCCTTCGACCCTGGGCATGGTGGTGCGCGCTCCGGTATCCGGGGAGAGCCGCTACCTTTATGTCCCGGTCGATATCCCTTGCGGCGTGACGCGGCTGGATGTCGAAATGACTTACGACAGGAGCCCGGACAACCTGGTCGATATCGGATTGTTCGATCCGCGGGCCGGTGCCTTTCCCACGCAGGAAGGGTTTCGGGGGTGGAGCGGCGGTGCACGTGACAGTTTTTTTCTTGGTCCGGTCGATGCGACGCCCGGCTATGTTGCCGGAGAAATGCTGCCAGGACGCTGGATGATCCTTTTGGGGCTGGTGTCGATCCCGGAGAGCGGTTTGCCGTTCAGGCTGGCGGCGCGTGTCTCGAATGCACCGGTCAATGAAGCCGGCAGTCCGGAAACCACCGTCTCCCGGCACCGCGGTCCCGGCTGGTATCGCGGCGATTGCCACGCACATACGTTCCACTCCGACGCCAGGGGCGCACCAGAAGTGCTGCACGAGGAGGCAAAGATCGCCGGCCTCGATTTCCTGTTCATTACCGACCATAACAACATGACGGCCTGGTCAAACTACTTTCGATCCGCATCAAGCGAGGAATTGCTTTTCCTGCCGGGCATGGAAATCACGACAATGGACGGACACGCGAACGCGCTGGGCATATCGTGCTGGGTCGATTTTCGCATGGAACTCCCGGGAGACCCGGCAATCCTGGCCCAGCAGGTCGGTGCCGCGGGAGGGCTTCTGTCCATCAACCATGACAAGCCGCCGATCCCATGGCGGCATCCGCTTCCCCGGATCGATTGCATCGAGGTATGGCAACGCCACTGGTTGGCGGCCAATGACGTTTCACTGGCGCGCTACGACCAACTCCTCGGGAAGGGTCGGCGCATAACTGCGATTGGCGGCAGCGACTACCACCAGCCCGCCTGTATCGACCTTTCGGTTCCGTTTCGACTGGGAACGCCGACAACCGTACTTCATTGCGAGGAACTGAGCCAGGACGGGGTGATACGCGCGTTGAAATCTGGAAAGGCGTACGTTACCGAAGCTCCGAATGGTCCTTCAATCGTTCTTGAAGCCAATGGATCAGGCATGGGCGGAGTTCTCCCGAGTGGCTCTGCCCGCAGCATTTGCATTTCGATTTCCGGAGCGCCAGGCGACGAATTTGTACTTGTCAGCGACAATGGCGAATGTGCACGTCAATCCATTGATAGCACGGAGTTTGTATCCGAACTTCCTGTCCCGCAGGAAGCGATCTTCGTGCGCGGCGAGATCCAGGCGCGCGCCAGCCGCAGGCAGTTGCTGGATGATGCATACGCTGCGTTTTCAACCAAAGGGCTGCCGAGGGGCGTGGACGCATCGGCAATCGAGCGGACACCGCTTCGCCGGGCGCTGTCAAACCCGATCTATTTCGGCAATTGGAACTCGTGAGTCACATGACGCAAATGGACAGCAAGAATGGCTGCATGTTCGAGGGCATGCTCACCCTCGATGATTTTGCGCGGCATCTGCCGCATGAGTTTGATGTACCCAAGGGTGTCGGCACACTGCGCGTTCACTTCGAATACGACCCCGCGTCACCTCCTGCGGGCGGAATTCCGCACCTGCTAAGCATCTCTGTCTATGATCCGGCAGGCGCGCGCGGGACCCGGCACAACAATGCTGATCAATCCGTGGTCATCTCCGCAGACTACGCGTCACCTGGCTACCTGCCGGGCCAAATCTCGGAGGGACGCTGGACCGTCGAGATCGACACGCATCGAATTATGGCGCCGGGTCAAATCCGATACAGGATCACGGTGGAGTGGAGCGCGGACGCGCCTGAACCGCCTGAACCGGCCGGCGCGAGCGTTGAAGCCCGCCATGGACCCGGCCCCGGCTGGTTTCGCGGCGACCTGCACGGCCATTCTCTTCATTCCGACGCCGGTTGGAGCGTTGAGGAATTCGAAGCGGATGCGCAGCGGCGCGGCCTGGATTTTGCTTTCCTGACCGATCACAACACCGTCTCCGGTCTCAGGGACCTGTCGGCCTCGAACCAGGGAAAGACATTCATCTTCGCCGGAGTGGAGTTGTCGACGTTCTTCGGTCATTGCCTGGCACTCGGGACGGACAGACATATCGATTGGCGGATCAAGGACGGCGAGACCATGGCCGCCCGTGTTGCGGAAATCCAGGCCGAAGGCATGCTCTTCGTCATTGCGCATCCGATGGCGCGCGGTCATCCATGGTGCACCGGCTGCACCTGGCAATACCCGGATGTGTATCCTGGTCCGGCGACCCATGTCGAAGTGTGGAACCGCGCCTGGAGCATTCCCCACAATGAACACGCGCTTCAACTCTACTACGGCTGGCTGGGCCGCGGCCACAAGGTGTTTGCAACCTGCGGTTCGGACACCCATGGACCGAAAGGTCGAGACCAGGCCGGCTACAATATTGTTTTTGCACAAGCTCTCACGCAACGAGAAATCCTCGCGGCCATGCACAAGGGGCGATCCTACCTGTCTTCAGGGCCTGAAATCGGCATCAATGTGCACGCCGAAACCGGCGAAAAATTCGGAATGGGCCAGTCTGTTTCCAAGCCCGTAACCTCGGTCTCCATTGACATAAGGCGCGCACCGCCCGGATCGACCCTTCGGCTCATGACCGCTTCGCCCGGCAATGGCAGCGCAAGTCTGGCTCACGAGGTCGGCCTGATGGCGGACACGAGACTTGAGTTCGATCAAGTCGATCTTGCCTGGACCACCTTCCTGATCGTCGAGATCAGGGATGCCAACCGGCAACTTTGTGCCATGACCAATCCCGTCTTTTTGGGACACGAAACGCAAGATTCGGAATGACGACGAGATCGACGCCTGGTTGAACCCGCAGCTCGAGTACCGAATTCAACGACAACCGGCGACCATGGCGCCGATTCCGATTCGCCCGTCGCCCTGTGCCACGGGCGGACCAACATCATCGAAAGGCGGATGGCTTCCTGCTGACGGCACCGGATCGGGCGGACCAACACAAAACAGCATCCAGCCTTGAAACCGACTGGAGGATTTCGATTTTTCCGGCCCCCGGTACGTTTCAATCATCGCGGGGGCTTGACATCGTTGCTGGCGCACGCCGAGTCAACCGCACCGGCATGGAGCAAGCCGCAGATGGTTACGAAGTTCCGCATGCCCGGGGGCGGGCAGTGCGTCCAGGCCGGAAAATGCAGACATCGAGGCGTGAGCTGATCATGGGGCAGATGACCCCGTAATCCCCTGCATGCAGCACCTTTTGCATGTGCGTAGGAACGGGCCGGATCGCATGTGCATTCGGGGCGGTTCCGAATGGTGCGGACGGGTTGAATGCCCAAGGCACCAGTTCGTGTTGTCGTTGCCGGGTGTTCTCGGCCACCTTGAGGAGTATTTCACCTTGCCCGGCGACAAATTCCCGACGGCCGGAGACATCCGAACGCGGAAAGCGGTGACATCGGTGTCGTCGTTTCCTCGCCCTTGGCCTGCGATTTTTTGCCGCCTGTGCGCACACTTGTGTCGACGGTCGGATCCGAAGTCGCGCCCACTCCAGCGCGGCGTGTGTCATGTCGTGAAACCGAACCTGGTTCCCGCGTTCGCGATTCGTGCTCCGGTTGCCCCGGGCGCATCGAGGAGCACGAACATGCCCCGCCTTTCGCCGCGCCAAGTTGTCAAGTTCGCCAAGCCCTGCCATAACTGCGGCTCTTGCCGGGTCTTTTGGGCTCGCGGACAGGATGCGTGAGCCGGGGCTGGCGCATTGGAGGCGCGTCCGTTCAGGGGGGAATTCGCATGTCCGACCTCATCCTTCTGCGCGATGCAACGATTGTCGACGCCCAGGGCAGCGAGCCGCGCCAGGGGCATCATGTCCTCATCGAGGGCGATCGCATCCGGGAAGTCGCGGACACCCCGATCAGCGCGGGCAACGCCACCGTTTTCAACCTGAACGGGCGCGTCGTGATGCCGGGACTGATCGATGCCCATGCGCATATCTACCTGACGGAAGTCGACTTGACGCGCCTGGCCGGTATTCCGGTCTCGCTGATCTCTGCCCGTGCCACCGTGGCGCTGCGCGAAATGCTGAACCGGGGTTTCACGACGCTGCGCGACGCGGGCGGCGCCGATTGGGGAATGCGCGAGGCGGTGGAGCGCAATCTGGCGCCGGGACCGCGCCTGTTCATTTCCGGCCGTGCGCTCAGCCAGACCGGCGGCCACGGCGACATGCGGCGCCGAACGGATGGCTTCGAACCCTGCGGTTGCAGCAGCGCGCTCGGCTTGACCATGTGCATTGCCGACGGCGTCGAGGGCGTGCAAAAGGCTGCCCGAGAGCAGCTCCGCCAGGGTGCCGATCAGATCAAGGTCATGGTTTCAGGTGGCGTGGCGTCCCCCAATGATCCGCTCGAATCGCTCCAGTACACGCCCGAAGAGGTCCGCGCCATCGTCGCCGAGGCCGCGGCCTGGAAGACTTACGTGCTTGCCCATGCCTATACGGCAGAGGCCATTCGCCACGCCGTTGAAGCCGGCGTTCGTTCGATCGAGCACGGCAACCTGATCGACGAACCGACGGCAAAGCTGGTGGCGGACTCCGGGGCTTTCATGGTGCCGACCCTGGTCGCGTATGAAGCGATGCACCGTCGGGGCGCCGAGCTGAACGTACCGGCCTCCAGCATGAGCAAACTCCGCATCGTGCTCGAAGCCGGGCTGCGCTCGATCGAGATTGCCAGGCGCGCCGGCGTTCCGCTCGGCTTCGGTACCGATCTGCTCGGTGCGCTGCAGGTGGATCAGTCGCGGGAGTTCAGCATCCGCCAGGAGGTCATGCCGGCGCACGAGATCATCACTTCGGCGACCGCGACCAATGCGCGCCTGCTGATGCGGGAGCACGAACTCGGCCTCGTGGCTCCCGGATACCTGGCCGACCTGCTCGTCGTCGATGGCAACCCGCTCGAGGACCTGGGACTGCTGCAGGAACAGGGTGCACACCTGTCACTGATCATGAAGGCGGGCACGATCCACAGCACCAGACTGAGCGCGACCTGACCCGTTGTTCCGGTAGTCGGCGGGAGTGGCCTCCGCGGTGCTTTCACTCTGCCCCGGCCGAATACCCGTAGATGCTCTCGGCATAGGCCGGCGTGACCAGTTCGTCGCGCAGGTCGGCAGCGATGGCCGCACGGGGCCGCGCCCGCGGATCGCCATAGCCGCCGCCATTGCCGGTAACCATGCGAATGACCTCGCCTTCGGCGATGGGCATCCGCGCCGTCTTCCCATGTTCCTCGACGGTACCGTCGTTGCGCAGGATCATGATCCGGTTCGGTGAGCCGTCACTGCCGCCGGCCATGCCCCAGGGCGGATAATCGTGCCGGCCGAGGATCGAAGTGAGCCAGGCCTGCGACAGGCAGCGGTACTCGACGACGAGCCCCTTGCCGCCGCGAAACCGCCCTGCCCCGCCATCATCCGTGTTGAAGGTGTAGCGTTCGACCCGCACGCCATACCGGGTTTCGGCGACCTCGATCGGGATGTTGTACGTCTCTCCGTTCGCCTGGCAGAATTGACCGTTGTCGCCGTCGCGGTCGTGCCCCGCGCCCCAGCCGCCGGCGAGGGGCTCGACGAGGAGATAGAACTCGCCCGTGTCCGGATGGGTGCCCCAAATGTTGGTCGACCCGACCGTGAGGTATCCGCCGGCAGGCAGGCGCTCGGGCACGTGGGGCGCCATCGCCTTCCACACGAGGTCGATGACGAAGTTCCCCGATTCCCAATAGACCGAAGTCGGGGCCGGACGAATCGCGGTGAAGAGGGTTCCGTCGGGGCAGATCACCTCCAGCGGTCGGAACATGCCTCCGTTGACCGGAACATGGGGAGCGGTGCAGGCCACGTAGACCGCACGCGCGAAGGAGTTCATGCCGGACCGCGTCGTGTTGATCGAGCCCGGCGCCTGCGGAGCGGTGCCGGTGAAATCGATCAGGAACCGATCCCCGGAGATCGTCACCTTGACCTGGGCGTAGAACGGGCCGTTGCCAAGACCGTCACCGTCGAGCATCGCCTCCGCGAAGAATTCGCCCTTTGGCATCTGCTCCAATTCGGTGCGCACCATGCGTTCGCCGTAGTCGAGGATCCGGGACATCGCAGCGGTCACGGTGTCCCGGCCATAGCGCGTCACCAATTCGAGGATTCGGCGTTCACCGACGCGGTTCGCGGCGACGCTGGCCCACATGTCGCCAAGCGTCATGTCCGGAATGCGGACATTGGCCTCGATCATGTCGACCAGCGGCTGGTTGATCTTCCCCCGGTCGAAGAGCTTCACCGTCGGGAACATCAGCCCTTCCTGGTAAACTTCGGTCGAGTCGGTCAGGTTCCCGCCTGGCGCCATGCCGCCGACCTCTGTCCAGTGCGCCTTGTTCGCGACGAAAGCGATCAGTGTCCCTTCGAAGAAGACCGGCAGAACCAGGGTCACGTCCGAGACATGCGTGCCGCCACCTCCATAGGGATCGTTGGTGATGAAGATGTCGCCTTCGCGGATGCCGTCCGGGCCGTGCTTGTCCAGGACCGCGCGCACGGCCGAATCCAGCGTCGCCATGAACAGGACCACGCCGTTGCCCTGGGCGACCAGGTTGCCGCGCGCATCGGTGACGCCGACCGCGAAATCCAGGATCTCGTAGACGATCGGGCTCATGCTGGTCCGCTTCATGGCGGCGAACATCTCATCCCCGACGGCGACCAGCGCGTCCTTCAGGATCTCGTAGGTGAAGTAGTTCTCGTCAATCATGGTCTGCGGTTCCCGAACCCCTTGGGTTGCGGCAGGCATGACTGTGTGTCGGCGTTGCGGCGACGAGCGGAGGCACTCCCTGCGCGCAGAGCGCCACGGCATGCGGGCACCGCGGCAGGAACGGACAAGCCTCGCCGACCGGGGGCTCGGCGCCGAGCACGGCGCTGTCCCAGTCCCAGGTCGGTTTCAGCGTCTCCTCCGGCTCGGACACGACCGGAATGGAAGACAGGAGCATTGTGTTGTAGCGGTGCTGCGGATTCGCGAACAGCTCCGCCGTTGCGCCGCGCTCGACCACATAGCCGCGGTAGAGCACGACGACCTCGTCCGCGATGTTGCGCACCACGCTCAGATCATGGGTGATGAACAGATAGGTCAGCTTGTACTGCGCCTGCAGCTCGACAAGCAGTTGCAGGATGCGGGCCTGGACCGACACGTCGAGCGACGAGGTCGGCTCGTCGAGGACGATCACGTCGGGCTCCGATGCAAGGGCCCGCGCCAGGGCCACGCGCTGACGCTGGCCACCGGAAAGCGCAAAGGAATGCCGCTCCATGAAATCGGCCGGAACGCCCACGACCTCCAACAGCTCGGCCACGCGGTCGCGGCGCTGACGCCGCGAACGGTCGCTGTGGATCGCGATCGGCAGTTCGAGGATCTGGCGCAGGCTCCGCTTGGGATTCAACGTCGTGTAGGGGCTCTGCTGCACGACCTGGATTCGCCTCCGCATGCCGGTGTCGCGGGCTGCGGTGATTTCACGCCCTTCGAACAGGATCCGTCCCGATGTCGGCCGGTCGATGCCGAGGATCTGATTGCCCAGCGTGGTCTTGCCCGACCCGGATTCTCCGACCACCGCGACAGTCTGCCCGCGGCGAATGTCAAGGCTCACGCCCGCAAGCGCCGAGACCGTACGGCTGCCGACGGTAAAATCCCGCCGCAGATCCTCGATGCGGATCAGGACCGGATCTTCCATGGGGGGCACGACAGGTTCAGCCATCAGGAACCAAGAACACATCTTACCCGGTGCCCGGGTACCGGCTCGGCGAACGGCGGATTGCCGCAGGCGGCCCGCGCATGGGGGCAGCGCGGCTGAAGCGGCATCCAACCGGCGGGTTGGTGTAGTCGGGCACTTCGCCCGGAATCGGCTGCGGAAGACCCCCGCCTGTCAGCCGTGGCACGGCGGCCAGAAGCGCCTTGGTGTAGGGGTGCCTCGGCGCCTCGAACAATTGCGCCGTCTCGGCCTCTTCGACGATCGTGCCGGAATACATGACATAGACCCGCTGGGCGAATTTGCGCACAACGCCCAAGTTGTGGGTGATCAGCAGCACCGCGGCGCCGACTTCGTCCGTGAGCGCCTTCATCAGGCGCAATGTCTGTTCCTGGACCGTCACGTCGAGGGCCGAGCCCGGTTCGTCCGCAACGACGACCCTGGGCCGATTGACCAGTGCCATCGTGATGAGAATCCGCTGGTTGAGGCCGCCGCTGAGCTGGAACGGGTAGGAAGCGAGCACCCGCTCGGAATCCACGACATGCACGTGGCGCAGCGCTTCTGCGGCACGTTCATGCGCCTCCGCCCGTGACGTTCCCGGATCGCCCCGCTGGATCGCCGTGACCAGCTGGTCGCCGACCGTGAAGACCGGGTTCAATGCTGCGACCGGATCCTGGAACACCATGCTGATCCGGCGCCCGCGAATGTCCCGCCATCCCCGTTCGCCAAGCGCGAGGAGATTGACTCCTTCGAGCATCACGCGTCCGTCGACCGACATGTTACCGCCGTTCATCAGCCCCATCGCCATCAGGGCGGTGCTGGTTTTTCCGCAGCCGGATTCTCCCACCAGTGCGACGCGCTCTCCGGCGCGCAGGTGCAAGCTGACGCCATTGAGAATGTGTGCCTCGCCCTCGAACTGTCGAATGCGAAGGTGCAAGTCTTCGACCGAGAGGATGGAATCCGGGTTCACCGTCCCTCTCCGAACACGCTGCGCAAACCGTCGCCAACCAAGTTGAACGCCAGGACGACCAACAGGATTGCAAGTCCCGGAAACACCGGCAACCACCACATGTCCGGCTGATAGGTCGCGCCTTCCGCGACCATGGATCCCAGGTCCGGGGTGGGCGGTTCGACCCCCAGACCCAGGAAGCTGAGCGCAGAGGCCACGAGTATGACGAAGCCGAGGTCCAGTGTGAACTTTGTCAGTACCGACGGCAACAGGTTCGGGAGGATCTCGCGGAACAGGATGTGAAGATGCGAGGCGCCGACGACCTGCGCCGCAACGACGAACTCCTCGTGCCGCAAGGCTCGGGTCTGATTGTAGACCATCCGCGTATACCAGGGCCACCAGAGGACCGCGAGCGCGAGCAGGCCGTTGAGCAGGGTGCGCTCAAGCACGCCGAGCACTGCCATCGCCAGGACCAGCGCCGGGATCGCCAGGAAGACGTCAGTGATCCGCATGATGACCGTGCCGGTCCGGCCGCTCATGTAACCGGCGACAAGCCCGAGCGTGACACCCAGCGGCGCGGCGAGCCCGAGCACGACGAACCCGATCACCAGCGAGATGCGGTAGCCGTAGACCACCCGGGTGAGCACGTCGCGCCCGACCAGGTCGGTCCCGAACCAGTGCTGCGCACTTGGTGGCTGGCTGGTATTGCCGAAATCCACGAATCTCCCTGCGTGCTCCGGATACGGCGTCACGACCGGCGCCAGGACCGCCAGGAACACGATCGCGGACAGCAATCCGAGACCGAACACCGCCAGCGGCTCGGACCGGTAGCGATACCACGCGCGCGAGTTGAAGATACCCAACATCATTGATCCTGGTACCGGATCCGTGGGTTCAAATAGGCGACGACGATGTCGATGATCATGTTGATGATGAGAAAGAAGGCGGAGATCACGAGGACCGTGCCGACAATTCCGTTCAGGTCCTTGCGGATGATGACCTCGACGCCATAGCGCGCCATTCCCGGCCAGGCGAACACCATCTCCACGAGAAAGGCGTTTCCAAGCATGATCGCGAAGTCCAGTCCGAGGATTGTCAGGGTCGGCACCATGGCCGGACGCAACGCGTATTTGAAGGAGATCTCCCGTTCCGTGTACGAGAATGCCCGCGCCAACTGGATATACTGGCGGTCATAGACCTCGGACATGTTCGCGCGGGTCAGGCGCGCCGCGGTGCCGAGCCCGCCCATCGCCAGCGCGATGGCGGGAAGGACAATGTGACGCACCGCATCGAAGAACGTCGACCACATGCCGGCGATCGCAGAATCGAGAATCAGGAGACCGGTGACCATCGGCGGCAGCTCCGCACCGCGCGACACCCGCCCGGCAATGGGAAAAATGTCGAGCGCGAAGGCAAAGACGAGCATCAGGAAAATCGCCCACACGAAGGACGGTGTGACGACACCCAGGAGCGCCGCGAGATTGGCCGCGCGGTCGACACCCGAATTCCGATAGCGCGCCGCGACAATACCGAGCGGAACACCGATGAACGTCATGATCAGCGCGGCGGCGATGACAAGCTCGAAGGTCGCAGGCAGCGTTGACAGGATGTCGCTGGTCACCGGGCGCTTGGTGTAGAGCGAAATGCCGAGGTCGCCCCGGAACAGGTCCTTCACGAACGCGCCGTACTGCACGACGACGGGTTCGTTCAGCCGCAGGCGCTCGCGCATCAACTCGACCTGCTCGGCCGAGGCCATCGGTCCCAACGCAATCCGGGCAGGGTCGCCCGGGATCAGGCGCGCGATACCGAAAACCAGAATCGACACCCCGATCAGGACGAGCAACGATCCGAGGAGACGGCCCAGGAAGTAGCGCCAGAGATTCACGCGGGTTCGTTCTCGCAGATAGTCAGGTTACGGCTGAAGATCAGGGGCGGCATCTCGAATTGCCGCCCCTCCCGGAGTGAATCAGTTCATGGTCATTTCACGCAACATGAAGTTCATCCCCTGAACCGAATAGGTCTTCCCCTCTTCCTGCAGGGCCGGCACGTGCACCACGTCGCGGATCGGAAAGACGCCGACCAACTCGTAGGCGAAAATCGACACCTGGTCTTCGACGAGCTTGTTGCCGAGTTCGCGGTAGATTGCCGCGCGTGTTTCCGGGTCCGTTTCCGTGCGCCCGGCCTCGATCATGCCGTCGACCTCCTCATTCATGACCCAGTCCACCGAGGCCCAGGTGCCGACCGCATTGCTGTGATACATGGTGTAGAGCATCGAGTCCGGATCAGGCGTCGTCAGGATGAAGTTCACCGGGCTGACATGCGGGGTCCGCTCGGCCGTTGCGGCAAGTTCCGTGAACATCGCCCAGGGCGTCGTCGTGATCGTCGTTTCGAAGCCAAGCTCACCGAGATTGAGCTGCATCATCAGCTGGATGCGTTCCTGGATCGGGTTGCCCGCGACCCAGTTGAGCTGGATTTCATGATCGCCCGGATCGTATTGGCACTGTTCGAGTTCTGCCCGCGCGGCATCGAGGTCGAACCTGCCCGTCGGGATGTTCTCGTCGGAGCCCAGCACGCCCAAAGGCAGCGGGCCATGCGCCCGGCGACCAAACGCGATCTCGTCGGTGACCTGCGTCTGCTCCAGGATGGCGTCATAATCGTATGCGTGAGCGAACGCACGCCGGCAGTGCACGTCGTCGAGAGGCGGACGCTGGTTGTTCAGTTTCAGATAGAACGACGAGATTCCGGCCACCTGTCCGAGGGATACCCCTTCTTCGGCCGAGACGGCGGCCTTGATCTCGGGCGCCATCCACTGATCGCCGATATCGAGTTCACCCCGGGTGATCAGCGCGCGCAAGGTCGCCGGTTCGATCGCGTATTGCAGTTCGGCCGTATCCGGTGCTTCGGCGGGCACTCCGAGGAAATAATCGGGGTTCTTCTCCATCACCGTCAGTTCCTGAGGATTGTGAGACGAGATGGTGTAGGCGCCGGTCCCGGCCGTGTTCGACGAAAGATAGGCCTGACCGTAGTCGCCCAGATCGCCGTAATCGCCTTCGGCCAGGTTTTCGAGAACGGCATCCTTGTCGACGATCGCGAGTCGGACGAGCGAACCCAGGAACGGCGCAAAGGGCTCCGTCAGGGTGATCGACACGGTTCGCGCATCCGGCGTCTCCACGCTGCCGATCACGCCGGCGAACAGGCTTGAGAAGCCTTGTCCAAGCGTCATCTTGCGTTCGATCGAAAACGCGACATCATCGGAATCCATCACGTTGCCGCTGTGGAACCTGACGTCGTCGCGCAAGGTGAACGTGTAGGTCTGGCCATCGATGGTCCAGGATTCGGCCAGATGCGGCAGGATATCCGTGCCGCCCGCGGCGGGAATCACCAGCGTGTCGTAGATGTTGTAGAAGATCATCGAGTCGGCGTAGTCGGTCGCCTTCGCCGGATCGATTTCTCCGATCGCATGCTCGTCGAGCCGCAACACCGTCTGCGCCGAAAGCGGCGCGGTCACCGCGAATGCTGAAAGCAGCAGCGCGGACGCCGCCGCGACCAGTGATCCGTATGGTTTTGTCATGAAAGTCTCCTTGTGTTCCTGGAGTTGAGATGCGTTGCAACAACACATCGCCGCGACCCGGCACGTCTTCAGGGCGCGTGGGTCGTCTTGCCCGCGCCGGTTCCGGAGTCAGGCACCCTGACCCCTTCGGCCGGCGCGCCTGCAAACAGGTTCCATTGTTTGATTTCCGCATCAGGAGGCGGGGCGCTACCGCCCACCCGGCTTGGGCGCCAACCAAGCCTTTGCGCCGTCTCGGCAAGAAATTCCGCATACATTGTCGGCGCGAGCATAGCGTCGAGGACCGGAACATTCAACGCCTCGCGCAGTTTCTCGTGGAGGCCGAAACCCGCCGTGCAACCGAGGATCAAGACCTCGGCGCCGTCTCGCTCGACACAGACACGGCCTGCCTCCGCCATGCGCTCGAAGACGTCCGGCGCGGTTTGCTGTTCCCAGACGCCGAGGCCCACGGCACGCATCGAAGCCATGGCGTGATCACGCCCGTAGATCCTAACGTTTTCGCTCATCTTCGGTATGTTCTTCGGCGTACCAACGAGGATCGAGAAGCGGTTGCCCAGGTGCATCGCCATGTCGGTCGCGGCCTGGCAGGGCGCCGTCACGACAGCCCGGCCGGATACCTCGCGCGCCTCGCGCAAGCCGATGTCGTAGAAGCAGCCGATGACAAAGCCGTCATAATCAGCGGCACTCGCGTGGACATGGTGGATCAGGTCCGGAACGATGAGGCCCTCGTAGGAATGGAAATCGATATGCCTGGGCCGTTCGGCGGACAAGGCGACGAGGTCGACGGTCGTTCGATCCGAAACCGCCGCGGACAAATGCTCCTGCATGCGGACGGCATACCGGTCCGATCCGTCTGCCGGATCGCTCCCGACAACATGAAGATACAGCAGTCTGGTCATGCGGCGTTCAACACCCCCTGCTCTTGATTGACCCGCGTCACGCGAAGATTGCCGAGTGTATCGACGCGAAATTGCCATCCCGGCGGGATGACGACCGTCGTTGCCGGTTCCTCCACCACCACCGGCCCCGCGAGGACATGTCCTGCGGCAAGACGGTCGCGGATGTAGATCCTGGTCGGATGGACGCCGAGCTGGTCGAAATCGACATCGCGCCGGCCGGCTTCCGGCGGCTCTTCTCCTGCCGGTGCCTCTGCCAGTCGCGGCAACCCCGGCGCGTGAACAAGCCCCTTGCCGACCAGGTGAAAGTTGACGATCTCGACCGGCGCGTCGAGCCGGAACGCGTATTCGCGCGCGTGTTCGGCGTGGAACCTTTCCCCCCATTCGGCCGCCGCCGCCGTGGTGACCGGCTCGACCGGGAGCGCCACCTTGACGGTGTGTTCCTGCCCCTTGTAGCGAAAATCTGCCCAGCGCTCGAAGACCATGCGGTCCCGCGACACGCCTTCAGCCTGCAACTCGGCCAGGGCCGTGTCCGACATCTCGCCAAAGACGGCGTCCAGTTCCCCGGGATCTGCCGCATCCAGACGCACGACCCTGGTGCGCACGTAATCGCGGCGCAGATCCGACATCAGCATGCCCCATGCCGAAAAAACCGCTGCGTTGATCGGCACGATGATCTCGGGGATCAGTAATTCGCTGGCGAGTGCAACCGCGTGCATGGGGCCGCCGCCGCCAAAGGCGACGAGCTTGAAATCGCGCGGATCGTAACCGCGATTGATCGACACCAGCTTCAGTGCGCTGACCAGGTCGGCATTGGCAATGCGCACGACGCCCCTGGCCGCCTCGGTCGCATCGACGCCCAGTGCTGCCCCAAGCCCGGAGAAGGCTGCCCTGACCGCGTCCATGTCCGGCGTCACCTCGCCGCCCAGGAAGTTCCCCCGGTTAATCCGGCCGATCAGAAGATGGGCGTCTGTCGTGGTCGGCTCGACCCCGCCCCGCCCGTAGGCGACCGGACCGGGCGTAGCCCCGGCGCTTTGCGGCCCGACATGCAGTTTGCCACCTGCGTCGAATTTGGCGATGCTGCCGCCGCCGCTGCCGATCTCGACGATATCGATGACCGGGGTCCGGATCGGATAGCCGGGATAGGTGCGGGTGCGTTCGATGTAATACTCGTTCATCACATGCGGCGTCGCGTCCTTGACCAGCGAGCACTTGGCGGTGGTGCCGCCGACATCGAGGCCGATGAGATTGCGCTCGCCGAGCATCTTTCCGAGCGCCAGGGCGCCGAGCATGCCGCTGGCCGGCCCGGATTCGACCATGCAGATGGGGTTCGCCGCTGCCGACTCGATCGTCGTGATTCCTCCGTTCGACTGCATGATGTGGGGGCTCCCTGGCAGTCCGGCCGTCTGCAGCTTGTCTGCCAGGGAGCCGAGATACCGATGCGCGAGCGGATGCACATAGGCTGACAGCACCGTCGTGCTCGTCCGCTCGTATTCCCGCCATTCACGCGTGATCTCGTGCGACGCGAGCACCGAAATCCCGGGACAGAGTTCGCGCAGCCGCGTGGCAACCTGCCGCTCGTGATCGGGGTTCGCATAGGCATGGAGAAAACAGACCGCAACCGCACCGACCTTCTGCTCCTGGAAATACGCTGCGAGCGGCGCGACCTCCTCGAGCGCCAGAGGTGTGATCACGGATCCCTTGTAATCGACCCGCTCCGCGATTTCGCAACGCAGATGGCGCGGCACGAATGGCGGCGGTTTGCGAAAGTTGAAGTTGAACAGATCCGGCCTGTTGGCACGCGCGACCTCCAGCACGTCGCGGAATCCCGCCGTCGTGATCAATCCGGTCCTGGCGCCCCGACGCGAGAGCAACGCGTTGATCACGACCGTGGACCCGTGAACGAACTGGTCGAAGCCCGAAGCCTCAACCCCCGTCTTCCGGATTGCACGCAACACGCCGGCCTCGAAATCGGGAGGTGTCGAATCGACCTTGGCTACACGAATCGTGCCTTGTGATTCCGGAACTGCATCGTCGAAAACGACTATATCGGTGAATGTGCCGCCGACATCCGTCGCTACACGCATGGCACTTTGTCCCCGCAAGGTGGAAAGTCCGCACGACCCTATTGCTTCTGCTGAGCTTGTCAAATAATTTCCGATCATGCAAGTTTGTTCCAAAACGACTGATTTTCGCGACTCGCTTCCTTTCATCCGCAAAAACCGCGCGCTTGCGGAGATGGCGGAGCCGGTGACAGCGGCGATGCTTGGCGCCAGGGTCAGGCAATTCCGGATTGAGCTGGGCATGACCCAGACCGAACTCGCCGAGAGGGGCGGGCTCTCGCATTCGGCGCTATCGAAAATCGAGAGCGGGCAGCTCTCGCCGACATTCCAGACGCTGCTTCGCATCGTTCAGGGTCTCGGGGTCGACATGTCGCGGCTGCTGGCTGCCAGTGGGCCATCGGTCAAGCGAATGCGCCGGGCCGTCACGCGCCGCGGCCAGGGCCAGCGCCACGAGACCGGGCCCTATGTCTACGAAACGCTGGCCGACGAGCTGGTCAACAAGCGGATGATTCCCCTGGTCGCCGAGATCAAGGCGGGCTCGATCGAAACCTTCGGATCCGTGATTGCGCATCCCGGCGAGGAGGTCCTCTACGTCCTGAGCGGCGAAATCGAGCTGCACACCGAAGGCTACGCCCCCGTGCAGCTCCAGGTGGGCGATTGTGCCTATTTCGACAGTACGATGCGTCATGCCTGCATTTCCCTATCCGAGGTCAACGCGCGCGTGCTCTGGGTCTCGACTCCGGATTGAGGCCGGGCATGGGGCTTCCAGATCCCGAAAATCCGGGCGGCGCCTGCCCGGTTAACCAATACGAGGATCGCCGAAGACGGCGCGACGCGCCGGAGACTGACCCACAGGACCATTGAAAGAAGAGAGAGGAGACCGGTAGATGCCGCGCGCCTGGGTGATACAAGGCTACCAGGGCTACCAGGGATTGTCGCTGGAAGAGGTTCCGGACGAAAAGCCGGGGCCGGGCGAGGTCCGACTCCGGATCGAGGCATTTGCCCTGAACTGGGGCGACATGAATCTCATGCATGACCGGTATTCGTTCAGCTTTTCAGCGTTCCCGGCCTGCATCGGAATGGAGGCGGCCGGCGTCGTGGACGCGATCGGCCCGGAGGTGGCGGGCATCGAGCTCGGGACACGCATGTGCACCTTGCCGCACTTTTACGACCGCCGCGGGGCCAGCTCCGAGCAACTGGTCATCGACCACCGCTACGTGACGCCGGCGCCCGCGGGGTTCTCGGCGGTGGAATGTGCATCGGTCTGGATGATGTACATGACCGCGTACTTTCCCCTGGTTGAAATCATGCGGGTCTTGCCGGGCACGACCGTCCTGGTAACGGCCGGGACAGGAACGGCCGGGACCGCGGCACTGGAGATCGGCCGTCATTTCGGCGCCAGGTTGATCGCCACCACCCGATTCGACCATAACAGGCGCTTTCTGGAGTCGGTCGGGGCCGACCACGTCTTTGTTCCGGGTACGGGGGATCTGGCAGGGTTCCTGAAATCCGTGACCGAAGGACGTGGAATCGACGCGGCTTTTGATCCGGTCGGCGCCGGCATGATCGGGCAATATGCGCCGGCACTCGCCAGAGACGCACGGATCTTCTTCTACGGCACGCTCGATGCCGAATTCCCGACCTTGCCGATTGTGGACATGTTTCAGGCCAATGCGGTCTTTCACCCGTACTCGCTCTTCAATTACGTCGAGCAACCCGAGTCCCAGGCGCGGGGAAAGGCATTCGTCTACGATGCGCTCAAGCGCGGGCTCGTCGCCCCCCGGATTGACCGGGTCTATCCGATGGAAGGCTACCGCGAAGCCTGGGACTATGTCTCGGCCCCGCGCGAGACCCACGGCAAAGTCGTCGTCGAGACGGGGGCATAGTATTCGGCACGTCCGGAGCGTCGGCAACTCCCCGGGACGGTTCCGCCGGCTTGTCGGGAACCGTTCGCATGAAACCGCTCAGGCCGACGCACCGCTTTCAGGGGCTCATCAGCACCCAGATTGATTCCTTGCGACGGCACCGGGATCCTGGCCGGCGATCAGGCACCGATTCGTGACGTTGCGTACGACAGGATGCGCTCCGCGGAGTCAAGCATTGCGCCGGCATTCTGCTGGGGGCCACCGGATTCTTCTCCGCCGACAATCAACGCGGCCGTCACCTCCGTGTCCGAGACACAAAGTCCGTATGCGGAAACCGCAAGGTCTGCCGGCAATTCACCTGCCTCGATCAAGCAGTCGCACAGTTCGTGTGGCGGAATTTCGTTCTCCTCGTCCGTGTCGATGCCAGTGACGAGCGCCAGTGCGCGTACGGACAATACCGTAATCGACACCGCGAGTTTCGCGGCTTCCTGTTCGAATCCACCGCTTGCCAACAAGGAGGCCATCTCGCGACGCCGCTCCGCTTCGCCCAACAGTGGTGCGGCCATTGCCCGCAATCGACTGGTCTCCTTCTCTTCCCTTTCCTTTGCTGACTCGAGGAAGAGCATGTCGATGCGATTCCCGGTAAAGTCGAGGAGCCCATTTTCTTCCATGGAAAGCATGGTCTCGTAACTCTCGCGGTTGATCCGTTTTACCGGCAGGGGACAGGAAACATCATCGGCGGCCCCGTCGACCTCATCGCGAAGAACTACGAGAAGAGATCGCTGATCAGTCTTGTCCCTGCGGAGTTCCACCGCGTACAGTCTGTCACCGAACGCCTCCTTCAGGGCAGACAGCGAAACCTCGACAGGATCCGGCTTCACCGGTTTCGCCACGGGCGCCTTTGCCCCGAGAACATGCTCCAGTCTTTCCAGAAACGCCTGACGTCCGGACGGCAGATCCATCGTGCCGTCCTCGGTCGGACTATCCAGCACCGCGTCCGAAAGTCCCTGTTTCGCGTCGAGCAGGTACAGCATCCGGTGCTCGATGGTGTCTTCCGCCACGAGGTTGATGACGCTGACGACTCTCTTCTGGTGTTTCCTCCAGGCTCGTGCAATGCGCTGTTCGAGCTTTGCCGGGTTCCAGGGAAGATCCAGGTTGATGACCGCGTTTGCGACCTGCAGGTTCAGGCCGACACCTCCGCTCTCGGAGGAAAGGAACACCCGGCAGTCAGGGTCTTCCCTGAACCGAATGATCTCGCGGCGACGCTTGTTTTGGGGAACCGACCCGACGTGCCAGGCGAATTCGATGTCCGCCTCTTCGAGCCGTTCCCGCGCGAGGCTCAGCATTCGCACCCATTCGGAAAAAATGATGATTTTCGTGTCGGATTCGGCGAGCAGATCTTCGAGTATCCGCTCCAGTTCCTCGAGTTTCGGACTGGCCCGTTCCGTTTCGTCAAGAATGTAAGCGGTATCGCACAGCATCCTCATGCATGCGAGCGCCATTTGCATCTTCTTGAATTCGGGCTCGGTCAGATGCCGTCGACGCGCAACACTTGCAAGGCAACCGACAATGTACTCGTATTCTGCGTAACGCTCCTTTTGAACGTCGGTCATGGGCAAAAAGAAGTTGTTGACGGTCCTCTCGGGGAGATCGTCTTCAATGTCCGCCTTGCGGCGCCGGAGCATCACGTGACTCAGTCGCTCGTGCAATTCGTCGAGGTTCTTGAGCGAGTCTGGCCGACCGCGGTCATCGAGGACAAAGTACCGGCGGTTGAACCTGAAAAGAGGTCCGAGGAGTTCCGGATCAAGGTACTGCACGATCGAATAGACTTCGTCGATCCGGTTTTCGAGGGGGGTACCGGTCAGAACGAACGCATACGGGCTTTCGAGTTTCTTCACCGCTTCCGCGGTCTGCGTTCGCCAGTTCTTGATCCTTTGCGCTTCGTCGAGGATGACGAGATCCGGTTTCAGGTGATGCCCGATGTGCCCGACGTCGGATCGGATCTGTTCGTAGTTCGTGATCGAATAGAACTCCGGATTCTTGTATTGCTCGATACGACGATGCATGGGTCCGAAGACGATGCGGCAACGCCTTTCGGTCGCATTTCCGATCTGCTCCTCCCATTCCGCTTTCAGCGACGCCGGGCATACGATCAGTACCCGGTTCACGTTTTCCAGTTGCGACAACATCTCTGTAGCGGCGAGGGCCTGTACGGTCTTGCCGAGGCCCATGTCGTCCGCGAGCAATGCGCGCTCACCAAGGGCCAGGTGCAGCATGCCCTCGACCTGGTAGGGAAACAGGGAAAACTTGACGACATCGGTATCAAGGCGGCCTGACGCAATGTCCTCCCGGGCTTTCCTGCTCCGTTTCAACTTCTGTTCGTTTCTCTGTTGCTGACTCACCCAGCTTTCCAGCAGCCGCGAAATCCTGATGCTGCTCGGGTGCGCCGATTTCAGTTCATGCAGCCTGCGTTGGACGTCGGCAACCGGCCTTTCCCGGAGGGAAGCAACCAACTGCGCGACCTCCGCGGCAAGGTCACCAGGAATACCCGCGGCCGGTGCTTCCATGGTGGGCAATCCGTCGCGGTCGTCGGCAAGGTAGATTTCAATTCGTGGCGAGTCAGACTTCGCGGCCTTGTCAAACGCTTGCCCGTTAGCCTCTCTCAACCCGTGCAGGACACGTTCCACGTGCTTGCAGGTCCCAAGGCCGGACACCTTGAAATCCTTGCACGTACAACTGTTCCGCAGTTCGTTCGGATCTCGGATTTCGACAAAATAGGATGATCCGGAGGATGAGGCGACCTTGAACGTTCCGAAATGCCCGAACTCAGGTTCGAGGTTGCTGAACTCGCTGTCATCCGTGATTCCTCTCCACCGCCGTCGTTCGATCTCCTCTTCGTCGCTCGTCTTCCAACCCAGGAATTTCGGAGCCTTCATTTTCTTTTGTGCATCTGTCTTTTTTGGTTCCATGTTTCGAATGTTCATTTTCGAGTTTTCATCCGGGCCTCGCGAAGGCTTCCAACACGTGATTGGCGCGTTTTTCCGTCAAGACCAGGGATTCAAGGAACCACGCGACAAATGGAAGCTGCAAGGCAAACGTGTATTGGAGCATCGCCCCACTTTCCAAGACACTCGTACCTGAACTCCGGTTTCGGTTTCAAGACCGACTTGTTCCGAGGCATTCAGGCAAAGTGAATCCCGGCGATTTCCTGGCCGCCCGGCCCGGTTTCACTCCGTGTTGCGGCCAGGAATTCGGCGTCAGGCGGACATATGCCGGATTCTTCAACCGGGAGAGTTCGCGGGACGATCCCGAGCAACCGCGCCCGTTGCCACCGGTGCCACAATGGATCGGGAAGACGCGCCGGGATCTGGCACGTATCCGCCAGTTCGAGCTTCCTTGTTCGCAAAAACAAGCCTAAACGGCCATTGACTTCCTTACGGTAGCGGCTGCTATCAGACTACGGATGCCATCGCCTTGCCGTAACGCTGGAACTGACGGGCGAAGCGCTCGACGCGGAATTGAAAGGGAGTTGATCGGAATGGATGACCCGGATCTTGTGAAGTATTGGGCCGGACTCTCGGTATTCGTCCGCCTCGTGGAAGACGGAACGGAACTTTCGAGCCCGGAAGTGGCTTCGCTCCTCCAGACCCGGAGCGTGAAAGGGATCGGAGCTTCGCTGTCAGGAACGCGGAGAACGTTGTCCGCTGAAGGCATCCGGATGGAAGAGGCGGTGGTCCGGCGGACCGTTCGCGGCCGGATTGTCTGGAAAGGCGGGCCTCGCATCCGCCAAGCGATACATGTGCTCGAACAGGAGCGGTATCAGTGGACCAGACGCAAAAGAAAGGACGATGTTCCCGTCGAGGACGCCCTGCCCGGCGATCCGGTGCTCGTGCTTCGGGCGCTCATGTCTCGGGGGGAAGCATACCGGTTCAACGGGGGGATAGCGGAACTGGACGAAGTGCTTGACGACGTCCGGGACGTGATTTGGAATTCCGAGTATCATTCTGTCGGGGAAATCTTCATTTCCCGGATCGAGCCGGGCAAGGACGGAAAGGCTTATCCGGTACCCGATGGCTACGGGGAAAACGGCGTTTGGGTGCGCGGCAAACACGACTACGACGAAACCCGCGTGCCGGGTGCGATCGGGACCGGACGCTGGCCAACCTTATCCGCCTGGGTCGGCGAAGCCACCTGGGTCGAGCGGCGGATCGCTTTGGTGGACGCACGCCGCCAGGTTGCAAGAGTTCGTGCCGAAAACCGGCGCATGTTGTCCAAGGACGCCGTTGAATTGTGGCAGAGTGTCGAGCCCGAACATCGCTTCCGTTACGTCGAGTGGATCAGTGCGTACGGGTACGAAGGACCAATCCATACACCGCCGCTGCGGATGCGTTTGCGCTGCTGGTACGACGTCGTGATTGAGACGAAGAATGGCAGACGAATCGTGTTACGCGAGGAAGGGTTGCGCGGCGACGACGAGCGCACGGTGTGCAGGGCGATCGCACGTTGGCGCAAGCATGGGGTTAAAGGGGCGGATGAACCGTTCACTGTCCGTGAATTCAGGATCTCGAAGAAGCAACCCCGGCCTTTGCCCACGAACACATAAGCAAAGTTCGTGAAGGCCGATTCCATAGAACTCGCGCAGGGGACTGTCGCGTTCAGGCGACAGGGGAATGCGCGCTCTTTGTTGACGGGCGTCACCGGAGCCTGTAGGTGTCTCGCATTGGGTCCAGGAACTGGCCTTCGGTCGCGAAGTAGGGGCAGTGGTCCGAGGCTTGGCCGAGAAGCCGTCGCCTTCAGGTAAGCGACGGAGGTTCACATTTCCTTTTCCTCTCCAGGACATAAGAAGGGGCCGGGTAGGAGGGGTCGTTACCGAGCCCCTCCCCCCAGTCGCGGTAGGAATGCGCATTGCTGCGCACCCCCCGCACAGATCCGGACGTGGACGCTAGTCCATCCGGCTCCTACCTCGGGTGCTTGACGGTGAACCGCCGGTTTGGCCAGCAGCTTTCCGTATCCGGATTGCCGCCTGTGGCACGCTCCCCCGACTCTGAGTTCGGCGCGTGCTTTGGCAACCCGGATTCCCCTTGGTTGAGGCCCTTTCCTCCGACGACTCCGCAGGAGCGCATGCCCCCTTGTTCGCCGCCATCACAGGTCGTACGGCCTCATCCGACTTCTTCCAGCCGTTCATCATAGGCTTCGGCTTTCTCCTTCCCTATGCGGCCCCACACTGACGGTGGGGCGGTTGGAAGACCTCCCAGGGTCCCGACAGAAGGCGTGCGGACGTGCATGGGTTCTCTGACACCGCGGGGCCCGCCTGCATCTCACCAAATCGATGCCTGCGGTGTTGCCTTCGACCGATCTGAAAGCCTCGGCTCACGGGCGACAACCTCCGGAAGACCACCATCGAGGAGACGGTCACCGTCGATGCCTGCGACGCCTGCGGTGCCGACCTGTCCGGCGTCGATCCCGTCAACCGGGAACGTCGCATCCTGTACGACATCGTGTTCGAGGTCGTCGAGCGTCGCGTGGATGCCGAGGTCAAGGAATGCCCCGACTGCCAGGCCCGGACCAAGGGGCAGTTCCCCGAAACCATGCCGGGCCCGCTGCAGTACGGCGCCGGCCTGCAAGCCTTTATCATCAACCTGCTCATCGCCCACATGCTGTCCCTGCGCCGGGCCGTTGCGCTGGTGCAGGCGATCTCCGGCCTCAGGCTCTCCGAGGCCACCTGCCTCGGCTACGTCCGGCGCCTCCATGACGCGCTCGAAGCGTGGGAGGAGGCCGCCATCGAACACCTGCTGACGCGCCCGGCCCTGCATGCCGACGAGACCGGCTTCCGGGTCGACGGCAAGACCCATTATGGGAACCAAACGGTTATGTGAATCTTGAATACCAAGTGTCTGTCATGACACTCCTTTTCCACCGATTCGGTTCCCATAAAAAATCGAGCTCAGACGTTCGAAAGCATCGCCAACAGCTCATCCTTCACGCCCGTGAACCATCCCTTGCCGACACCCGGGGAACGCCACTCCGAGAGCATGTCCAGCTTCTCGGCCGGATCCGTACGAAGGTAAATCTCCGTGGTCTGGAGGCTCTGGTGCCCCAGCCACAGCGAGACCTTGCGGATGTCGCCGGTGGCCTCGAGAATCATCAAGGCACAAACGTGCCTCAGCACATGGGGCGTTACATTCCGGCGTGCGATCGACGGTTGGGTCCGCGCTGCCGTCGTGACGTGCAGCTCGAGCCGCTTTGCGAAGCCGCGCCGGGTCATCCCCCGTCCCATCGCATTCAGGAACAGGTGGCGGTCGGGAACTTCGGGACGGATGGAGAGCCATGCACCAAGCGCGAGTCCCGTTTCTTTCCACAGCGGCAGAACACGGGCTCGTCGTCCCTTGCCCATGACCCGGATCTCGTCGAGCTGCGGCATCCTGACATCGTCGAGGCCGAGGCCGACCAGTTCGGAGACGCGGAGCCCGGCATTGTAGGCAAGGCACAACATCGCCTGGTCCCGGGTTCCGGATTTGGTGGCGGTATCCGGCGCCTTGAGCAGCGCATCCACTTCGTCCCGGTCGAGATATTCGAGCGCGGGAACATCGCCCTTCTTCTGCGGGATCGCATGCACCCGTGCCGCCAGTTCGAGATGATCCGGGTACCGGAACTCGAGGAAACGGAAGAAGGATTTGAGCGCGGCCAAACGGGTGTTGCGGGTATTGACACTGTTGCTCCGTTCGGCCTCGAGATGGTCGAGGAAGGCGAGGATGGTGTCGACATCGAGATGGCCGACCTCGAGCGCGCAGGGACGGATGCCGTGCCTGTCCGCGGCGAAGACCGCGAGCAGCCTGAAGCTCGTGGTGTAGCTCACGATGGTGTGCCGGCTGGCTCCCCGGTCACGGGGGAGATACTCCTGCAGGAAGGTGGATAGAGGGGGTGCGAGTTTGGTCATGTCTTTTCCTTTTCTGTCATGAGCAGTTTCTCGGTCGCCACCGACACCTGACGCATGAGGACGGGTGTCGCCTCGAGGTACCAGTAGGTATCCACAGTTCGCGTGTGTCCGAGATAGGTCGAGAGCGCGAGCATGTGTCGGCCGACATCCTTCCGGCTGGAAGAGATGGAGCCTTGCAGTGCGGCGACGGCGAATCCGTGCCTCAGGTCGTGAAGCCTGGGGCCGGGTTCCCCGGCTTTGCCGCGAACCCCTGCCTTGCGAGCAAGCAGGATGAAGGTCGCAGTCAGATAATCCGCGCGCACCGGCCGGCCGGATGCGAGCACGAACAGGTGCTCGCAGGGTCCGCCCCGCCGTTTCCGCGCCACGAGGTAGTCGTCGAGGGCGCGGCGGGCACTTTCGTGCAGGGGGACAAGGCGGTCCCTGCGGTTCTTGGTGTTCCTGACCAGGAGCCCATCCTGTCCGAGGTCGCCCAGCAGCAGGCCGGCCGCTTCCGAGCGTCTCAGCCCGGTGCATGCGATGAGACCGATGATGGTGTGGAAGGTCAGCGGGGTGAGCGATCCTGCCGGTCCCAGGGACAGCGCCTCCGTCATGATCTTCCGGATCTCCTCCTGCGACGGAATGCGCGGCGGTGGACGGATCCGTTTCGACTTGCCGAGAGCGTCCCGGTGGGGCACCTCGTGACGGTCATCCCCGACATGGAGGAAGACGGCCAATCCGCGGACGAAGTGCAATCTCCTTTGTGCCTCACTGACCGACGTTGCCGTACGGGCCCAGTCCAGGACACTGTTTATACGTACGAATTCGTCGCCCGTGGCGTCGGCATGTTCGGCGTAACGCATCAGGACCCGCTCCTGTCCCCTGAACGACAGGCCCAGTGCCTTCTTGCTTGCGACGTAATCCTTCGCGTGATCCGTCATGGTCATCGGACCTCTCCCTCGAAGGGCCAGGGCTGCACCAGTTCACGGAGCATCCGGACATCGACACGGGCATAGATCGCGGTGGTGTCGGCAGAGCTGTGCCTGAGCAGGGTGCCGATGGCTTCCAGGGGCGCGCCGTCGCGCAGGAGATTGGTCGCCGCCGAACGCCTGAACAGGTGTGACGATGTCGGGCCGACGTCCCGGACACCGGCCCGCTTGATCGCACGGCCGACGATGGAGGTGCTGATGCTGTTACTCGACAAGGGCCGGTACGGTGCCATGCAACGGAGAAACACCTCCATCTCGTCGCTGCGTGGCCGGGCCTCCAGGATGTAGTCCCGCAGCGCGTCGCCCACATCTTGCGGCAGCGGCAGTTCCGCCTCCCGCCGCGACTTGCCGCTGACCCGGATGACGGCCCTGTCCCAGTCGATGTCGTCGAGATTCAACCCGGCGACGTCGCCGGCCCGCAACGCAAGCCGGGCGAGCAGCAGCAGGGCGGCCCGGTCGCGCACCCCCATCGGCGTCGTCACGTCGCAGGTCGCGATCATGCGTTCGATGTCATCCTGCCCGACATGCCGGGGCAGGTTCTCGCCCCGGAGCCTCGGGATCGTCGGGACCGCATGGACGAGTTCCGGGCGGCAGAGGCCGTTCGACCCGAGGAAGCGCAGGTACATCCGGAGCGCGCTCGCCTCGTCTCCGGCCTGTCCGCGAGATACGGTTTCGAGACGGCCCAGGATCGTGTCCCGGACCCGGGCGGCGTCATACGCCCCCGGGTCGTCGCCGAGAGCCGGAAGCAGCGCGCGAATGTGACATTCGTAGTGTTCGATGGTCCTGTCCCTGAGGCCGCGGTGCTGCCGAAGCCAGTGCAGGAACGCATCCAGGTGCTCCCAGCATTCCACGTTGGACTGCGGGATTTTCGGCGCCGGGATGACATTCCTGTCCACCAGGAACGCGGCAAAGAGCCGGAGCATGGATCCGGAGCTGTCGGAACCGGCAAACCGGCAGGGCCTGTTGTCAAGGAACCCCGGATGAACACAGGTACAGTCGTGGGCAAGAAAGCGATTCCGGATTCGCTCATCTGTCGCCGCCAGGGGAATGTCCGACAGGTAGAGCCAGACGATGAAGTGGCGACACAACATCCCGCTCTGTCGGATCGTCGAGCTTGCGTATCCCCGCTCTTCCAGGGAATCCCGGAACTGTGTCGCGAGATGTCCGCCGGCCTCGATCTCCGGGGGCACCTCCGCCCGCCCGGTCTCGAGCAGGTACCGGAGAAACCTGTGCGCAAACCGCCTGCGCTGCGGTCCGGGCCTCCTGCCGGTCCGATGCTGCCCTGGACAGCGGCATTCATGACGCATGAAGTGGTCAAGGAGGCGGACGTCGAAGGTGTCGAGACCCGCCCCGTTGAGCGACAGCCAAACCGCGATGTGCCTGGCCGTACTGGTCAATAAGCCGGTCTTCCTGTCCGAAAGGCCAAGGCCTTCCAGGTGCTCCGCATAGGACCGGACAACTCGGGAATCCCGTTCCGGAACCACATCGGGCAGTGGCGGGCTGAATTGTTTCGAAGGCATGATCTCTCTCCTGTCAGTGTTGTCCTGCGTGTCGAGCGGGGCCAGGGCCTGATGACGTACTGTGCGGAAAAACCTGTCGATCTTTCCCTTCCCGCGTCGTGGTACGGGCGCGCATGGAGCAATGCGATGCCGAGGCGGGCGCAGATCATCGCCAGCTGCCGAGAGCGGAAGTTGCTGCCGTTGTCGACGTAAAGTCTTGCGGCGAGACCCCGGCGGGTGATCGCCCCGCGCAGCACCAGGAGAAAGGCCGGCGTGTTGTCGGCGAATGAGAACCTGGCATAGGGGATGACCCGTGTGGCGTCATCGAGGATGGCCAGCAGGCAGGTCTTGCGCTTGCGTCCCCGGTCGTCGGCGACCCTGGGGCCATGCATGGCATCCGCCTGCCAGAGTTCGCCGGCGAAACGGAAGGCGAACCGCCGCATATCCTTCCGGACGGATCGCGATTGTCGCACCATCAGCCCCTCGCGGGCAAACAGGCGATGGATGGTCGACGGCGGCAGCGGCGTGTGTCTCGCCGTCCTCGCCGGAGTCCCGGGGCTGCTCGATCACCTTGCGCACGCTCAGTTCCGGCGCGTCACGCTTGATCGACAGCAGCGTCTCGATCACGTCCGGAGACATCCGCCGCAGCTGGGCGCGTTCGGCGCCCGGCGGGAGCGTCATGATATCTGCGATCAGCCCATATCGGAACAATGCGACATCGTGGCGATCCCGGTCTGCGGGTGTCTTCATGGTGGTGGTTCTCCGTGTCTGGGTGGTGCTTCCGTTTCACAAGCGCTTAGGCCCATGACGGAGGCCGCGACACGGGCCATCGTGTGTTGGTGGGCCGGTTTGCGATCCGGAATCGGCGGAACTGCGGCGGAATCCGACCGGCGCGGGCAGCGCCTGGAGGTGATCGGTGCAGAGCAGCCGGAGCGTGATCAGCACGCTCCCGGTTCCGACATGCTCCCGGAATGCGTCGATCCGGATCGGGGTCCCGGCGAACAGGTCGGGGAACAGCCCGATGACGATCCCGAGAAAGGTCTCGACCAGGACGGCGCGGCGCCGGATCCAGCGCCGGGCGGCCCGGGGGTCGCCATGATGGCCGGGACGCACCCGGTCCGCCGCCGCCGCAAGGCCGTCCTCGGATTCCACCGCCGCCACGCTGTCCTCGACCGCGTGCAGCGTGCCCGCCATCCCCGCCGCCATGAACCGCGGCAGCAGGCTGAACGTCATCGGCGAATCCGGACAGTAGTATCGGGCAACCTTGAGCCCGACCGGGGTCTTGCGTTCGTAGGTGCCGTGACGGGCAAACCGGCAACCCCCGTCGGGGTGGTTCGGGCAGCGCTCAAGCTTTGCGTCACGCCACGCCTGCGTGCTAACGTACTCCTCGGCGGAAAGGTCTGTCTCGTGGATGAGTTGCACTCGACCGCCCACGGCCCGGCGGAGGACGGTCCGCGCGGGCCACTTCTTCTTTTGTTGACCTGAACCCGAAGGAGTAGACGGCAGCCGCCGGGACGGCAATCAGAAGATCCCGGAACCCGCTGCCGGCGAAGCGCAGGCAGACAGCGATCAGCCTGCCCGGAATCAACCGCCGGAACAAAGCGCTGCCTGGGAAAGAAGGGAGCGAAAGCTTCCCGGGTTATCTCGCTTCCCGGGAATTCCGAAGTCAGCCTAAACCGGGAAAGCTACCGTGCTGAACAGAGACCTGGTTTGAGAATGAACAGTGTCAAAACAGACAGGAGTAGAGCAGATTTTTATGTGACCCGAATCGGTGGAAAAGGTGTGTCATGACAGACACTTGGGATTCAAGATTCACATAACCGTTTGGTTCCCATAATGGGTCTAATTTGAATGTTTCCATTGGAACCAGTGGCTCCACGTCCTCACCGACGGGTCCCTGACCCTGAAGTTCCTGCACCCGAAGCGCGGCAGGGAGGCCGTCGACGCGATCGGCGTCATCCCGCGCTACGCCGGCGTCCTGATCCATGATTGCTGGGCGACGTACTTCGCCTACGACCTGTGTCGGCATCAGCTGTGCGGCTCGCACCTTTTGCGCGAACTGACCTTCATCGTCGAGGCCAACGCCTTCCGCTGGGCGCGCCTGATGAAGAAGCTGCTGCGCGAGGCCTGCCACAAGGTCAACAAGAGCACGACCAAGACCCTGGGCGAGGCCGAGCGCCTGGCCGTGCGCAGGCGATACCGGACCATCCTGACCCAGGGCGGCAAGGAACTGCCAGAGATCCCGCCGCGACCGAAAGGGAAACGCGGGCGGATCGCGAAATCGGACGCACACAACCTGCATGAGCGCCTCGTCAAGCACGAGGAATCCGTGCTGCGCTTCATGGGCGACCCGGATGTCAGCTTTACGAACAATTTTGGAGAACAGAAAATCAGGATGGCGAAGGTCAAGATCAAGGTCTCCGGATGCTTCAGGACCCGGTTCTTCGCCAAAGCCTGGTGCAGGATCTCAAGCTACCTGAGTTCCATGGCCGCGCTCGGATACAATCCCCTCGTCGCCATCCAGATCGCCCTCGCCGGAAAGGCCGCCGACATCATCAGGATGCACTACGCCAAGCCCACCCACAAAAAGGGGTGAGCAGTTACGTTTTCTACTAAATGGCGAAAACCGCGCATCTGCCGACTGACGAGGTATCCCTGCTGCAGCACTAAACCCTGGCGGATGACGATATCGAACATATCCGGGAGCGAAGGCGACCTGAAAACCAGCTTGGTTTTGCGCCTCAACTCTGCGCCTTTCGTTGTCCGGGGCGCCTGTTGAAACCGGGCGAGGTGATCCCGGAGGAAGTGTCGCGTTTCATCGCGGCCCAGCTGGGCCTGAAGCCGGATGACCTGTTGCCGTATGCGGTTCGCGAAGAAACCCGCCGCGAGCATCTTGGCGCCTTGCGCGGGATCTACGGCTACGGGATGTTCACAGGCAAGCGGGCGCGCCAGGTGAAGTCCTGGCTCACAGAGCAGGCCGAAGCGGCGGGATCCGGTAAAGAACTGGTACGCAGCTTCGTGGAGGAGTGCCGCCGCAGGCAGATCATCCTGCCCGGCATGTCAGTCATCGAGAGGCTCTGCGCCGACGCCCTGGTCGCGGCGGAACGCCGGATCGACGCCCGGATTGCATCACGCCTCGACACCAGGATGCGCACGCGCCTCGACCGCCTGCTGAATGAAGACACCGACGCGCATGCGAGCCGGTTCATATGGCTGCGCCAGTTCGAGGTCGGGAACAACTCAGCCGATATCAACCGCCTTCTCGACCGGCTCGAATTCCTGCAGCGATGGATGGCCTTAACCCGAATGGGCACCAATTCCGCCTTAGGATTTTTTTTATTTTGCATTGAAATAATTGGTGTTTTCACCGTTCTGGCGGCCACCAGTTATTCGGAATGATTCTGGGTGCGGATTTGGGGGCAGAACACCCGTGTTGTCCCGCAACCTGTCCAGTGCAGGGTCATCGCCATGGCCTTCTCGATGGCCGCCGAGATTGACCGCGACTTGATCTCGGCCAGAACCAAAGAGGCGCTCAGAGCAAGAAAGGCCTCCGGGTTGCCACTCAGGTGGCTGAAAGGGCCAGGCAAGGGCAAGATCAATCCATTTCGTCCAGAGATCGAAGCGCTGCTCGCAAAAGGATCAACGCAGAAGTTCATCGCGAAGCGCTACGACACAACGCCCGCAAACCTCTCAAACTGGATGAAGAAGAACGAATCAAGAAACCCAAGGCGTAAAAATCCTATGGCGGAATCGGGTAGAGTCGGGGGCTGGCGCGCCAGCTTTAGGGTCCGGTGGCTTGTCCGTCGCTTTCGCTCCGGGCCTCAGTCCGGCTCCCATGGCCGCGTTTCCAGTCCCCCGCTCTCCGAACCCGGCGTGCGGATTTCCCGCACCGGGCTCTCCAGTGGGATCATGCACCTCGCACACGGACCACTGGAACGGGTCGTGGATGCAGGGCCGGTGTATCCGGCGGATCATGGCCGCTGCACGGCGGCGGTCCTCCTGCCACCCACGTCGTTTCCGGTGTGCCGCCGGGCCTGTTCACGCCCCGGCGGCGTCGAACCGTTCGGGTTCGACCCCTTCGCTTCCGCATGTGACGCGTTCCGAAGTCTCTGCCCTCAAGGCGGGGTTATAGGCTGAGCCACTCCCGCAGGCGTTCATCCTTTCCGCGTCCCTCCTCACCTGAGGCCCCTTCCCTCGACCGGCATTACCCGGCGTCCTCAGTACTACGGGCCTCTCCGCCACCCTGACGGCCCGGACTGGTCCTCGCGGATTTCCGGTTGGCACGTGCTTGCCACCGACAGGGCTTCCCGTGTTGCAACGTATTCCATCTTCCATGCGTGCCAGCGCCACTACCCCGGCGGGCCCGGTCGGTGCCTATGTCGCTCACTTCCCGACCGGTGGCAGCCTTCCCCTAATTGTAGGAGGGTCGGCACCCGCATTAGCCGTTTCGAGGCCTGCTCAGCGTTTTATGCGCGTTCTAGCCCGCATGGTCGCTGAACCGCCCAAGGCGGTCCTTCTAACCGCAGTGCTTCAAACCATGTTGTTGCCTCCATGATTCGCCGCGGCCACTATCAACCGGAGCGACAGTTGTTGAGCGGGGTTCGCACCCGCTAAGAATACGCGCCTTTCACGGCGCACTACCCATGTTGGGTTAGAGCCATTTTTTATACGAAATGTGTTCGTACCCTCAAAACCAGGTCAGTCGGGGGCGAGCGTCTCGAAGCCCGCTTCGGCGAGACTGGTGCGCCGGACTGATCACGGTTGACGGCCCAGGTTTCCGATATCGGCGCGCTCAACGTCGCTCAGAGGTTTGGCGACCCTCCAATCCCGCATGTGCCCATCGGCCTCCCGTGCCGTGATGACAGTCTCGACCGGCGGACAATCCGGCTCGTGGCAGCGCAATTCTGCCACGGCGAGTGTCGTGCTCTCAGGTAACCCGAACCGCTCCGCTATGAGCAATTTGATTCGACGCACAGCCTTCGGGTCGGGGCGATTGGGATCAAACAGCCCGCGCATGCGTGTCTCCTGCCCATAGTGTCGTCCAGAGAATACTGCCCTTTGCATCGCCAATTAACACATGTGACTGGGATTTGGTGATGGCGATGGCCGTAACTTCGGCGCCCGTAGAGCCTCGAATGACTATCGACTCTTTGGTTTCATCAAGCTCTGCCAAGAGAACGGCACCATCCTGAAATCCGGCAAAGACGGCATTCTGCTCTCTCAAGGACTGTACGCAGGTTGCCAGACGCTCGCCGCGATGGGCGACGCAAAGCGGCGCCCGGCCCAAGGGCCCATCCTTCCCGTCGAAGGGCCAACAGATCGCTTCATCCGCGCCGGATGTAACCAGATGGGGTGCGTCGCCTACCCACACGAAGCTCTTGATCTTGGCCGGGTACCCCTGCATGGCCATGTGGCCCTTGTCGCGGAGGCGCCAGCCATGGAGCGCATTTTCCTGCATGGCCGTGACAAGATACTTACCATCCGGACTGAAGCACACGGCGCCGTGGGATCCTTTCCAGACAAGTTTCGAGGGTTTCCAACGCCGCTCCCTGCGCTCCCAGATCGTCGCGCCGCCATAGTGGGCAACGGCCAGACGCCTGCCCTTCGCGTCGAAGGCGAGGCCCCCGACGGTGCTGACGTGCTCAAGTGATGTCGCCGAGGTTTCTCCCTTGCGCCAGACACGCACGATCCTTCCTGAGGAGCACGCCCATTGCCTATGACCAGCGGCAACGCAATCGACCCAACGCGAGCCGAAATTGGCGATCTCTTCAACCCGGCCACCAGGCGATATGCGGAGAAACCGTCCGTCATCGCCGCCGGTCAACACATTGTCGGCTTCCGCCACAAGGCAGAGGACGGCGGCATCATGAGCCTTCGTCGCGGTGGGGTCTGTCTCGGAGCGGAAATGGCGAACCGTGCCGTCACCAGAAGCCACTGCGATGGCCTCACCTGCGGCAACGGCACCCGTGACCGGAGCACCGATCTCAAGCTTCAGGCCGCGTTTCTCCAACTCGGAATCCGGGAACCCGCCCCGCCGATCGACACGCCTCGGCCGGTCTGGCGTCACGCTGCCCGACACGCCTCAAACCCTTCCTTCAGCCCCATGTTTTCGAGATCGCGACCGATGAACACCACGCGAGACACGCGGGGCTTGCCCTCTGGCCACGGTCCCATTGGCGATCCGTCCATCAGCATGTGCACCCCCTGGAAGACGTAACGATCGCCATGCCCGGAAAAGTCCAGGATGCCCTTCGAGCGCAGTAAGTCTTGGCCGCGCTGTTGCAGGAGTTGGCCGAACCACTGCTGGAATCTGTCTAAATCCAGCGGCGATTCCGAGACAAATGAAACGCTTGTGACGTCATCGTCGTGGTCGTGATCGTGGTCGGAGGTCAGGAAATCGGGTTCCACCTCCAGAACGCGGTCGAGGCTGAAGGCGTTCAGCCCAAGAACTTCATCCAGTGGCGCCGCGCAGTGCGTGGTGCGGATGATCTTCGCATAAGGATTGATTTTGCGGATCCGCGCCTCAACCCGCTCAAGTCCGTGGGCTTCCACGAGATCCGTTTTGTTGAGCAGTACAACATCCGCAAAGGCCACTTGTTCCTCGGCCTCGTGATGCTCGCCAAGCTGGGCGTCGAGATGGACGGCATCCGCTACGGTCACAATGGCATCGAGCCGCGTGCGGTCGGCGACGTCCTGGTCGACGAAGAAGGTTTGCGCCACGGGGGCCGGATCGGCAAGACCGGTGGTTTCGACGATAATGGCGTCAAACTGATCGCCGCGCTTCATCAAACCGCTCAGGATCCGGATCAGATCGCCGCGGACGGTGCAGCATATGCAGCCGTTATTCATCTCGAACACTTCCTCGTCGGCATCAACGACAAGATCGTTGTCGATGCCTTCCTCGCCAAACTCGTTGACGATGACGGCATAGCGTTTGCCATGGCGCTCAGTGAGGATGCGATTCAGAAGCGTCGTCTTGCCAGCACCGAGGAAGCCGGTGAGCACGGTAACGGGAACATGTGCGGGTAGATTCATCTTTCGTCCTTTCAAGGGTTTGGTGCGGTTTCACCGCAATCGCTGCAGCGGTAAGCGTTCGGTGAAGGCGTGATGGCCATTCCTGCCGGCATTTGGTGATTGTTTTTTCGGTTCTGAATTTTCGACTGGTCACACGACCGGACATCTGTTAATCCGGTCGCATGTTGAATTCTGGAGTTCCTGTTTCGGGTCCCGCCACTCCGCCGGTTATATCTGCGGAGGACTGGGAACGCCTCTACGCACGGGAACATGCACGTGCGGAGGCGGCCGAGGCGCGGAACGCGGAACTGGAAGCCAAGCTCGGGGAAGCGGAAGCCCGTGCCGAGGACTGGAGGCAGGAGTCGGTCCGTGCGCGCTGCGACCTCAACAGCCTTCGATCGGTTTTCGAGAGCAACCGCGAGAAGCTTGCCGCAGCGCGTGCGGAGCTGAAGGAGCTTGGCCGGAGCCAGAGTGCGAAGAACGTGCGCAGGCTGGAGACGGAGGTGGCGCGATTGCAGGGGCTCCTGAACGCCGCCGACATCGACAGTGGCCGCCACTCGATGACGGGTTTGCGCAAGGAGGTTTCCCGGCTGAAGGCCGCGATTGCCCGACAGGCGGAGGAATTGAAGGAACTCAGGGCGGAGAACGAGAGGCTCCGCTCGGCGGGTGCGAGCCATGCCAAGGCGCGTTTCGGCCAAAAAAGCGAGAAGAAGGAAAAGTCCGGGTCCGGCAGTAGCCGTAAACGTGGTCAGCAGGCGGACAAGCCCGGGCACGGCCGGACGGCGCGTCCGGAGATGGAGCGCAAGTCCGAGGTTCACGACCCGCCGGAGGAGGAGCGTGTCTGTCCCTGCTGCGGCCTTCCCTACGTGAAGAACGGCAGCCATGACTCCGAGGCCATCGAGGTCGAGGTCAGGGTGCATGTCCGGATCATCCAACGCAACCGCTGGCGGCGCAGCTGCACCTGTGCGTCGGCGCCGCAGGAGGTTTCGGCGCCCCCGGTTCCCCGGCTGTTTCCCAACTCCTCCTACGGGATCAGCTTCTGGGTCTGTTTCCTGTTCGAGTGTTTCGCCTGCCACCGGCCGCTGAACCGGGTCGCGGCATGGATGCGCGACCAGGGGCTGCCGGTCTCGCCCGGGACCCTGGCCTCCAGCATCCACAGGCTGATTCCGTTGTTCGCGCCGCTGTCGCAGGCGATCCTCGCCCACCTGAAAGCGGCCGCGGTGCTCCACGGCGACGAGACAAGCTGGCGGGTTCAGTCCCTCAAGGCCATCCGCGGCACCAGCCGGGCCTGGCTGTGGTGTGCGGTCTGCCGGGATGCGGTCTGGTTCCACGTCGACGCCCGGCGCAATGCCGAGGCGGCCGGCAAGCTGTTCGCCGGCGTCGGTGCCGGCACGGTCCTGGTTTGTGACGCCTACTCGGCCTACAAGAAACTCGCGCGCGTTCTCGGCGGCATCCTGATCCTGGCCTGGTGCTGGAGCCATGTTCGCCGCAAGTTCATCGAGGCTGCGGCCGGCAATGACGCCCTGGAGAGATGGGAGGACCGGTGGCTGGACCGGTTCGGGCAGCTGTTCCACCTGAACAGGGTCCGGCTGAAGCACTACGACCCGGAACTGGGGATGGAGCAGCAGTCGCGAAAGTTCGGGATTGCACATCGTCGACTGAAGCGTGCCGTCGACCGGCTGTTCGCCCGCGCGGAGAAGGAAGTCGCGGGGCCGGCCGGCTCGGACCGGCGCGCGAAGGCACTCAACTCGCTGCTGAGGCATCGCGACGGGCTCTGCGTGTTCGTCGACAGGCCGGACGTACCCATGGATAACAACCTGTCGGAGCGGATGCATCGTGGTCCCGTGATCGGGCGCAAGCTGTCCTTCGGCTCCGACAGCCTGGAGGGAGCCCTGTTCTCTGCCATGATGTACGGGATCATCGAGACCCTGCGGATGAACGGGATCGATGTCCGCAAGTGGCTCGACGACTGGCTCTCGGCCTGCGCGGGCAACGGTGGCCAGCCGCCGGAGGACCTGTCGCCCTGGCTGCCATGGTTGATGGACGAAGACAGGCGCCGACAGCTCAAGGCGGCACGGTGACGACGCAGGGCACGATCGAGTGTCGTTATCACGGGCGTGACTTCACCACCGGCGAGATGGCGCTGATGCGGGAGCTGATCGCATCCTCCCCGCAGCAGACCCGTGCCGGGCTGTCGCGTGCGTTCTGCCGCGCCATCGGCTGGGTCAAGCCCGACGGCGGGCTCAGGGACATGGCGGCCCGGGTCGCCATGTTGAGGATGCACCGGGACGGGATCATCACGCTGCCGCCGCCGCGGCACGGCCAGCCGCCGCGGCGGGTCCCGGAGTTCGGCCCGGAGACCGACCCGCCAGCCACGCCGATGCCGGAGACGCTGGACGCGGTGCGCCCGATCCGTCTGCTCAAGGTCACCGGTGCCGGCCGTGCCGCCAGTGCCGCATGGAACAGCTTCATCGCCCGCTGGCACTACCTCGGCTACACGCCCCTGATCGGTGCACAGATGCGCTATACGGTCCAGGACCGGGAAGGCCGGCCCCTGGCCATGCTCGGCTTCTCGGCCGCCGCCTGGAAGACCGCACCCCGCGATGCCTTCATCGGATGGTCCCCGGAAGTCCGGGAACGGAACCTGTATCGCGTGATCGACAATTCCCGATACCTGATCATGCCATGGGTCCGAATCCCGAACCTGGCCTCCCACATCCTCTCACAGGCGCGGCGCCAGCTGCCAGGGGACTGGGAAACCCAGTACAGGGTGACGCCGGTCCTGATGGAGACCTTCGTCGAAATCCCGCGCTTCTCCGGGATCACCTACAAGGCTTCCGGATGGATCCATGTCGGAACAACCCAGGGACGCGGGCGTTACGACACAAAGAGGGAATTTGGAAAACCGAAAAAGGACATCTGGCTCTGCCCGCTCCGAAAGGACTGGAAAAGAACCCTCAATCAATAGACAATACAACGCTATCACGCCTTCCCCGAACGCTTACCTGCAGCGCCCGTAGATCTCGATGACCAAGCGGTCTGGCGCGAAACCTGTGTCTGTGGACAGGGCTGCAATGGTGCGGGCAAGATATGAAGCCACATGCTCCGTGACGTTGCCGCAGCCATCGCGGATCTCAATGACCGGGGTCTCGGAATGATAAGGTTCGCGGCACGCTGTCCAGGCGTTCAAGGACTCGATCCGGAGCACGTGGCAGGTCTCGAGCAATTTGGCCAGTGCCCTGTATACAGTCGTCGCCGCGGTCACGCCGTTTTCGCGGAGCGCTTCCAGAATCTCGTAGGCAGAGAGCGGGCGCCCCTGACGCCTCAGAAACTCGAGCAACCTGCCTGCATGTGTGAGGCAATCTGGTCCCTGCGGCATTTCATACCTCCGTGTCATCGGCACTCTTGATGATGGTACTCGATAAGGATACTTGATGCAATGTTATAACGTTTAAGTAAGCCGACATGGGCCACGACCAACCGATCTTGTCGTTTTGCATGACCTGCCTAGACGGCCATGAAGCCGTTCAGAGGGACGTCCGTGGAGACGCGCTATTTCATCCGAACGCTCTCGTCGCACAGTGGAACTGTGGCCCCAACCCAACATAAGTACCAAAATGTTGGACCCAACATTTCATCTTGTGGACATCGAGACCCGCAGCAGCGGCATGCCGGACTTCCATGTCATCGTGTTTCGGTGTATCGCTCATGATCCAACTCCTGTTGAATTGTGGTTGACAGGAGACGGGTGGCGGCAAGCACGTCCGTGGGGGGTACACTGGCTTGCACGCGGCCGGAGGCCGCCTGCAGCGTCTCGATTTTCTCCACGTTCTCGGCAGGCGTCATACCTGCTGGAAACACTCCGGGGCGCGGACCCCACGGCGAATGGACAGTTTAGGAACGGGCTCCAGGGCCACAAAAAATAGACGTCCTGTTCTGCCGCCACCCATTCCATGGGCCACGGGATACTCCAGTCCCGGCAACGACGCCACCACACGACACCGTTCCGGAAACCGCCAGTCACATGCGAGTTTCATGCTCCGGGGTCAGTGTACGCAGAAAATCATGATGGTTTAGGTTCCTTCGAGGCGCATTGATTTCCCGTATCCCGCCGGACGACTTTCGTTTTGTGAATTGAATATAGAGATCTCGCTCTTCGGCGAGTGTCTCAAGCTTTGCCCTGCTTATGAATAGCAGTTGGGCCAGCTTAACCCGTGATCGCAAGCGGAAGAAGGGGCTATCGCGTTCACCATAGCGCTTGTCAATTTTCTTCGGCATGTTTCGTGCAGTTCTCGATGAGTCGCAGGAAATGGATGACCTTTCGGGCGATCACACCCCTTCCCTTCTGTGCGGCAGTGGCGCATCGCTCTGGGGTCTCTAGGCTCTCGGCAAAGAACAGGATGGATGAACGAGGAATCCCGAACACCGACGAATAGCGGTCGATGAGCGCCAGAGTAGGCTGCTTTCGCCCGCTCTCGATTTCGGACAGATGAGAATTGGTGATGCCGAGCTGAGGCGCTAGTTCCGTCTGCTTCATGTCGTGAAACACCTGCATGAGCCTGAGCCCGTCCGACAGCATTACTTCCTCCGCTGAGAAACAGGCATGGGGAAAGCGATCAAGTTGTCGGTTGGGTCAGTGGTCAGGGCGCACGAGAATCGCCAAAGGCGATCCAAAGCAATTCCCACGGCCACTACGAAATTGAACAGGCGGGCAGACCGGAGCCATCGTGGCAACGATCTCCCGCTTTTCGACCGCCGCGGCGACGGCTTGGTTTTGAGACCAATCCATTTTGATGTCTCCTCTCTGCTACTCACCTCGCGGAAATGCGGGGTGATGTCATCACCAGCAAAGAGACGGAACATCGCCGCCAAATCCCAAGAGCAAGGTCCGGCGGAAAGCATCCATTGCCGCATGACCGGCAATAATAATGGCTGCGCTCGATCTCGACACGGCCAAGTCGGGTGAGCCACACCCTTTTCTTCCCGGTCTGATGCCGGCACATCGGCTTGCCGCAGCGCGCGCATTCCGGCGGTGGCAGAGCCTTGTCGAACTGTTCGAACAGTATCTTCAGCGCCGTCGCCCCGCCGCCGAGAGAACTGTCGCGGAGCGCCCGCTCCACGCTGTCCAGGTCCGGAACACCCGACGCAAGCTCCGCCGCCAGCTTCGGAAACTGCGGACCGAATTCCGATGATACGGCCCCAAGCAACGCCGGAAGCGGCCCGACATCCGGCCTGAAGCCCGCCAGAGGAAGCTCAGCCTCCGTGATGTCGCGGCTTCGCACATCACCACCTTCCAGCCAGTACCGGGTGTATCCGCCCTCGTGTTTGCGCAGCACCGCCGCGCCATCCTCCCCAGGCCTTCCAGGTACGTCACCGTGTCCGGATGCCGATGCCCTTGTTTTCCTTTGCTCTTCGCCATGACCCGCGACCCGTGCCTCGTTGCCTCCGAAAGCGCGCCGCCCGCCGGTTTCCCCGGCTGTTGTCGGACACGCAGCAACGAAAGCGTAGCAGACGCGAATCGAAATCATCAACCAACTTGGGCTACACACATGTTGGGTTTAGGCCGTTTACAAGTGCGTGATGATCCCATACCCTGCGATCCACGCTGTCCTGATGACTTTCGGTCGGCGAGCGAAAGGTGGGATCCATGCCGACTGGCCAGCGTGGCGGCGGCGTGGGGCAGCAATTTAGAAGTTGTCGAACATTTGCTAAGGGTGACTGAAGAACTCCTTCTGCTCGTCTTGGATTCCGAGAGCGGCGGCGTCTACAATACTCTCCGTGAACATCAGCAGGACGCATTGTTTGCTGGTGCTGCCTTGGCGGATCTTGCGCTTGAGAACCGTATAGACACGGATTCTGAGCGGCTATTCCTGGTCGCCCCGGAACCGTTGCACGACGACTTGCTGGATCCCGTTCTTCAGGACATTGCGGACGAAACCAAAGCGCATGACACGGCCTATTGGATCAAGCGCGTTGCAGAACGGGGCGGCACCATCCGCAAGGGAGCCGTCGACCGGTTGATCGCACGCGGTATCCTGCAAGGCGAAACCAACGGCCTTGTGTTTTGGTCACGGCTGGTCGCACGGACTCACCGTTATCCGAGTGTCGGCGGGGAAGCCCAAGAAAATGTCCAGTCCCGTGTGATGACGACGCTTTTCAGCGACGAAATCCCTGATCCGCGCGATATCATCATTATCGGCCTTGCGTCGGCATGCGGCGTGTTTGAGAGCATCCTGTCCCGGGACGAGCTGTCCAATGTGCGGGCGCGCATCGACGCCATTTCCCGGCTCGACCTGATGTGCCGAGCGATCCGGGAGAGCATTCAGGCGGACAAGCCGGTCGCTCCTCCCACAAAGACCGTTCGATCCCACGAGGACATACCGGAGGTGCCGGGAATGCCGGTTGCCGGAAATGCATTCCGGATGGCCGGAGATGTTCGCGGGTTTCTTGCGGAAAACTACCGGAAGCACGGTCCGATCTTCCGCGTGAGGGCCTTCGGTTATCGGTTCATCGCTTTCGTCGGGCCCGAGGCGAACGTATTCCTGGGCCGGATTTCGGGGACACATCTTCGGTCACACGAGCCGTATCGCGAATTCGGCGTTGCCGCTGGAGCCCATCGAGTCATTTTGAACATGGACGGGCCGGAGCACATTCGGATGCGCAAGCTCCAGGTCAACGGCTATTCCCCAAAAACGATCGAGTCCAACCTGGACCTCGTCCACGATGTCACCTGGCGCATGATCGAAAACTGGCCAAAGGGACAACCGGTGGGCGTTCAGCGCGCCATGCAGGAAATTGTTGCCGAGCAGATCGGACTTTGCTGCACCGGCGTGTCCCCGGGTGCATATGTCGACGACCTCATCTATTTCCTGGGTGCAATCGTCAACATGCACATCACGAAACGGTGGCCCAGGCAGGTTGAGTACCTACCGAGGTTTCGGCGTGCCAAACGGCGCCTCGGAGAGCTCTACCGGAAGATTCTGGAAGCGCATCGACCGGGGCTGCGCGCCGGACGGCCACCGGACTTTGTCGATGATCTTCTCGAGATGAACCTCGCCGACCCGCAGTTGCTTCCGGAAACGGACTTGCATGCGAACATACTCGCTCCTTACCTGGTCGGTATCGATACGTCGGCAAGTGTCTGCGCCTTCATGCTGTACGCGCTCCTTGAACATCCGGAGCTCCTGGAGCGGATGAGAACCGAGGTCGATTCGATGTATGAACTCGGCCCGCCCACTCCAGACCGATTGCGCGAACTCGATATCACCCACCGAATCGTGCTCGAGACGTTGCGAATGTATCCAGTCGTTCCGGCCCTCACACGTACAGTGGCGAATTCGTTCGAGTTTTCGGGATACCAGATCCCCGCCGGTGCGCAGGCCATGATCGGCACGACGGTGAGCCATCATCTGCCGGAATGTTTCCCTGAACCCGAACGATTCGACATCGAGCGCTATTCGAAAAGCGCGCGACAGCACCGCCAACCTGGCGCGTTCGCCCCCTTTGGCCTTGGCCGTCATCGCTGCCTCGGCAGCGGTTTCTCGGAGGTCCAGATCGCGCTCACCATGGCCGCGATCGTCCGCGCGACCGAACTCGAGTTCGACCGGCCCGAACGCCCGCTGAAAATCAAACTCACACCGGCTCCCCACCCGCACGAGTCACTGCGATTCCGTCTCGTAGGTCGCCGGGACGAAATTCGCGCCGAAGCATGACGAGACCTCCTCGAGATTGGCGGGCTCGTAGACGAGGCGGCATTCTGGACCGGAACCCGTCGACATGAATCGAATTCCATTTCCAGAGCGGGCAGAGGATATCACTGTCGAATGGATGCAGCAGGCGCTGGCGGCAGGTGGAGCCTCGAATGGCCTCGAAATTGAATCGCTGGAGATCGACAGATTGTCGAATGTGGCCAACGCGATGGGGAATCTCTTTCGCTGTCGCGTGATCGCCCGAGGCGGCGTTGCAGCCAATCCGGCTTCGGTCATCGTCAAACTGCCCACTTCCAATTCCTTCGCATTGAGGTTGGCAAGGTGGCTCTCTCTCTACCGGCGTGAGTTCGTATACTACCGCGATATCGCACCGCACGTGTGGTTGCGGGTTCCGTCACTTCTCTATGGTGATTTGGACGCTCGGGGCCACCGGTTCGTTCTGGTGCTTGAGGATCTCGGAGGCATGGAGGCGATACCGCAAAGTGCCGGCGTCGGTATCGAACGGGCGCGACTCGCCATTCGCGAAATCGCGGGATTCCAGGGGCGTTTTTGGGACGCAGCCGACGAGTCGGCCCTGGCCGCCTGCGGCGCGTTCCTCACCACGAAGCAACGTCGCGTCATGCAGTCGCTTTATCTGCTGACGCTCCCCTTGGCATTCGAGCGTTTCGGTGAACTGTTCATGGCCGATACACGCCGAATGGCCGAGGCGTTCGGGTCGGCAATTGATGCCCATTTCGCGGCCGTCGCCCGAGGTCGAAAGACCGTCGTTCACGGCGATTACAGGGGCGACAACGTGTTGTTCGGCGGCGAAGGGACGAACAACATCGCGGTGATCGACTGGCAGGGCTGCGGTATCGGCTGCGGTATGTACGATGTTGCCTTCTTTCTTGCGACCAGCGTTTCTATCGACGACCGGCGCCGTGTCGAGCGTGACGCGTTGCACGAATACCACGACATCGTGTGCCGCATGGGAGCAGAGAACTACTCATGGAACGACTGTTGGCGCAGCTACCGGCAGAACATGCTCGGCACTCTCATGCCCATGGTGCTCGGAGCTGGCGGGATCGACGCCAACGACGACGCGCTCAGGAACCAGACGCATGCGTTGCTGGAGCGGACTCTGACAGCGATCGACGATCTGAACGCGTGGGAGTTCCTGCCAGCCGGGCTCGGCCCCTTTTCCTCGACCGGAGCGTTCTCACTCCTGTCGCGGTGCTGCTACAAGGCTTATGCCTTCGTTCTCGGGATGCTTAGGAAACCCGGAGTTTGATCGATTCCTTCCGACTGACGGGATACGGGGGCGGGAACTGGGCAATGGTTAAGACTGAAAAGAGTGGCCGGCTGCAGCACGTCGGTCCGGACGTCAACATCGAATCCTGGAACGGCGGTCGGAACGACGATGATCTCCGGGACGATGACGGTTTCATGCCGCTGCCAAAGCGAAAGGTTCAGGTATCGATTGCATGCGTGATGCTGGCCATGTTCCTGGGCGCGCTTAGTCAGACAGTGGTCGCCACGACAATGCCCCTCATCATCGCCGACCTGGGTGGCTTCGATCGGTATACCTGGGCCGCAACGTCGTACATGGTTGCAGCCACGCTCGCATTTCCGATCGTTGGCAGGTTGAGCGACATCTATGGGCGCCGAACCTTCCTTTTGCTGGGCCTGGCAATTTTTTCAGTGGGCTCGATCCTTCTTGGTTTCAGTGAATCGATGACTCAGGTGGTGGTTTACCGGGCCGTGCAGGGCGTCGGTGGCGGCACCGTCATGACCTGCTGCTACGTGTCCATCGCCGACCTCATTTGCCCGTCGGAACGCGGCAGGTACCATGGGCTGCTGAGCGGCGTATACGGCGTGTCGTTTGTCGTCGGGCCGATTCTTGGTGGCTTTTTCGCCGACGCCTTGTCGTGGCAATGGGCTTTCATGGTGATCGGTCTGGCCGCCCTTCCGGTCCTTCTGCTGACAGCCCGCGTTTTCCCGAAGCCGGTCTCCCCTCCCGGGAATCGCGATCTCGACCTGATCGGCATGATCGCGCTCGTGTTCGCCATGCCGCCTCTGCTGGTTGCACTGTCTTCAGGCGGGGTACAGTACGAGTGGGGATCGCCCCTCGTGCTTGGCATGCTATTGTTCTCTCTGGTGATGACAGGTGTTTTTGTAGCGGTCGAATGGCGGGCAAAGGCGCCGATCGTGCCGTTGTCGCTCTATGCGGACCCCGTGGTCGGTCTTTCCGTCGCCATCATGTTGTTGGCCAGTTTCGCAATGTACGGTAGCGTTCTGTTCCTTCCCCTGTTGTTCCAGGTCGCATTCGGCCTGTCGGCAGCCCAAAGCGGCGGTCTGCTCATCCCAATGCTGCTGGGGATGGTTGTGGGTGGTATCGTGGCAGGACAACTCCTGTCCTTGGCCACGGGGTTTCATCGAATCCAGGCGCTGGTCTGTACGGGACTCATGACCGCAGGATTGTTCCTGCTCTCCGCCTTTGGTGTGACTGCTGGCATCGAGTTGAGCCTGATCTCTATGGCAATCGCAGGGATTGGGATGGGGGGTATTGTGGCAACAATTACTGTCGGCGTGCAGAACCATGTACCGTTCGATGTCGTGGGAGTGGCGACCTCGGCCTTGCAGTTCTACCGCTCGGTTGGAGGAGTGGTGGGCTTGGCAGTACTGGGCGTCGTTCTTGCGAGACAATTCTCTTCCAGCCTTAGGGAAGCCGTGCCCGAAGCGGTGAGGAATGCGCTCACCGTCGGCCAGTTTGAAGATTTGCAGAGCGATCCTCGGGCGCTCGTGGATTTCGCCACGGCTGACAGGTTGAGCGCGGAGTTGGCGTCAATGGACTCGTACGGCGGAACATTGGCGCAGGGGTTGCTGGATTCACTCGGCGTCGCGCTTTGGGAGGCGCTCGACACCGTATTCCTGGTTGCCGCCATCGCAGCGGCCGCGTCCATGGGTTTCGCTTTCTTCTTCCGCGTTACGGTTTGTTCAGAGCATGTTTCGGGAGATTCTATTGACATCAAAGGGGAGCGTCGGTCATGATGTCTTTTCGTCAAATCAATGGCCCTAACCCAACATAGGTCACGATTCCGCCATAGGATTTTCACGCTTTTGGATTCTTAATTTCGTTCTTCTTCATCCAATTTGAGAGGTTTGCAGGCGTTGTGTTGTAGCGCTTCGCGATGAACTTTTGCGTTGACCCGTTTGCGAGCAGCGCTTCGATCTCCGGACGAAATGGATCGAGCTTACTCTTGCCTGGTCGGGTAGGGCACTGGAGCGCGCACCGAAGTCACGTTTCCAGCACCCTCCCTAAAATTCCGGACGTCCGGTTTTCCCGGGTCCGGCTTCAAGCACCAGGCACCCCAGAAGGAGTTCGGTACGGTGCCTTCCGCGACATCCGCCACGCTTAAGGCTGACCCAGCCATGCCCGTCGCGAAATCCCGCGTTTACACCGCCCTTCGGCTCGACAGCTCCACCCTTCAATCCGGATGGTATCCACGGTCAGCGGCGGGCTCTGAGTCCCGCCATGACCTGCCACCTTCGCCACCTGGGCCCAGAGGCCCTCGCTCCGGTCGGGTTGTGTTGTCCCGACCATCATCGCTTAATCGGCCTCATCCGCCAGTCAGGAGAACTCCGCACCATTTCCCGAATCCCGGTTATAGGCGCGGTCCTTGACATTCGAGGGTCACAACATCCTGTTCTTCCGCATCGGCGCTGGCCATCAGGCAGAGCGGAGGCCCTGTTACCGGAATTTCCCCGCTCCTGACCTTCCGGACTTTCACCGCTGAACTCTCCGGAATTGCCGCCGTCTCTACGTCGGGGACCCGATGCGTGCTCACCTCAGTTCTTCCGCATCGGCACTGGCCATCGGGCAGGAGGACGGAAGCCCTTGGCATCTACCAATACCCCCGCGAGTCGGATTCCATGCGGGGAGCGCCTTTTCGTCGCTTCAACGATCGTTCGCTTTCGCTACGGCCCTCCCGGTTGCTCGCCTCCCTGTCCGACCGGACCGATCCAACTGACGTCATCACGGCCCACGGAGGCTTTTACGTCCCTGCTTCCGGACGCCGGGTCGCCCCGACACCCGTAGGGATATGACTACGGCGCTAAACTGAGAATTTCGCCGGCGGGACTCTCACCCACTAGTTCAGCAGCCAGTCTCGCTGCACCCGCTCTTGACGCTCCCGGCATCGTGCAGGCCCGATGCCGGGCCGGGGTCTGGATTGATCTCGCTGGCATTCCCTCTCCAGCCTGTTCCTCACACGGACGGAACCGGTCGGGTAGGACGCTGGCGCGCGCACCATGGTCACGTTTCCAGCGCCCCCCCTAAAATTCCGGACGTCCGGTTTTCCCGGGTCCGGCTTCAAGCACCAGGCACCCCAGAAGGAGATCGGTACGGTGCCTTCCGCGACTTCCGCAACGCTTAAGGCTGACCCAGCCATGCCCGTCGCGATTTCCCGCGTTTGCACCGCCCTTCGGCTCGACAGCACCACCCTTCAATCCGGATGGTATTCTCGGTCAGCACCGGGCTCTGTGTCCCGGCATGACCTGCCACCTTCGCCACCTGAGCCCAGAGGCCCTCGCTCCGGTCGGGTTGTGTTGTCCCGGCCATCACCGCTTAATCGGCCTCATCCGCCAGTCAGGAGAACTCCGCACCATTTCCCGAATTCCGGTTATAGGCGCGGTCCTTGACATTCGAGGGTCACAACATCCTGTCTGTTCTCCTCACCTTCCGGCCTTTCACTGCTGAACTTTCCCGGATTGCCGCCGTCTCTACGCCGGGGGACCCGGTGCGTGCTCACCTCGGTTCTTCCGCACCGGTGCTAGCCATCGGGTAGAGGGCTGACCCTTGGCATCCTCCAATACCCCCACAGTCAGTCAGCTTCCATGTGGGGAGCCCCGCCCCCAATTCCCTTTTCGGCTCCTCGCATCGTCGATCGGGTTCGCTAACATCCTGTTCGCTACGTGCCCTCCGGTTCGCTCGCCATCGCTGACTGATCCCGGACCGGGTTGGAGCCTTGCTCCTAACGCCAAGGCCCACGATGGCTTTCTACATCCCAGGCTCGCAGGCACATCGGGTCACCCCTGTACCCGTGGGACATGCTCCAACGGCGCCAAACCAAGACACGCGGTTCCATGCTGGCGGGCTGGCCTTTGTCGCGCGGCGGGACTCATTCGCTTTCGCACCCGCTAGTTCTTGGCAGCCAGACTCGCTGCACGGTGCGCCGACGGGACTCCCAGGTTCCCTGGCGGTCCATCTACAGCTTTGCAACGTTCCCGCGACCCCGGACGGCCCGTCACGCCTCGCCAAGGCGGCGTTTCCGGTGCTGCCCCCGCTATCACGAAAACGACGGCACCATCATTGTGAATTTCGAGGCTCAATAGCGCTGCTTCGCTGCCCGCTGTGTACGCTTCACGACGCACGTTGCCGTACGCCATGCAACACTCGCTTCCGGCTGGCTGGCTGGCCTGTCAGAAACGCTCCCCATAAGAACCTGTGGGTTGGCCCCGGCCCTTCTCCAGCATTTCGTGGCGCCGGTCGCTCTCGTTCCGGTCGATGGCCGCGACATCGTCATGCATGGTCGGTTGGTGGTCATTGACGACCGTCGTGACATGGACAGCACAGCATTTGCCACTCAAGTCCCTTGCCGCTTTCTCCAGGTAGTGTAACCCTTCACGTCAGGGAATCAGCAGCGCGGACCCTTGCGGAACTATGGGTGCAAGATCGCCTGACTCTTGCTACTCGGCACCAAATCGACGACCCCGACAGTTCACCCGCTCAGCGCGAAACGGTCACGTCGACATCAATGACGGGAAGGTCAATGGCTCGGAAACGCAATCAACGCGATATCATTCGGCTCAGCATCACGCTTCAGCACGTGGAACCCAGGGTCGCAAGACGAATGGACGTGCCTTCGGACACCTATCTCTATGATCTCCACTTGTACATCCAGGCCGCGATGGGATGGGATAATGATCACGCATGGGTGTTCCGGGCGATACGGTATGGACAAAGAACCCATTGGTTCCCCGACGAATATGAAGGAGAATTCGACGCGACTCTTCTCGATGTCATTGATTTCCTGCAAGGCAAATCGGAATTCACCTACTTGTACGATCTCGGGGCCTACTGGGACCACAGGATCCGGATCGGCAAGATCCAGCCAGCGCGCGAAGACAGGCGCTACCCGTATCTCGTCTCAGGCACCGGGCGCTGTCCGCTTGAGGACATCGGCGGCCCGTGGGGTTACGCGGAGTTCTTGCGGGCATTCGAGGACCCGAATTCCGAATACCGGGAATATTTCCCCGATTGGTACACAGGAGACGAGACCTGGGACCCGGAAGATGCCGAGCTTGACGCAAGGAAATCGAGGCTTGCGTATTTCAGCAAATAGGTTTGCCGGGCATGCACAAGGGCTCGTCACGAAACCATCGCCTCGAAGTGTTGTCAGGTGAGCAGCCGGGTTGACCATTGAGTTCAATGCACGTGCTTTACTGAACAATCGGGCTGTCCGGTACATGTTGGAAGCCCCGTCGCCACATCAGGATGAGACACGTCCTTGCTTGTCTGCGGCATCCGAAGGACCGGGACGGAACGGACGTACGACGACCGGATCAATTCCTGCTGCGCTCTACGAACACGGCATCGATGTCCCCTGCGGTAATCAGGTCATCGAGCCAGGCATCGAACTGTTCGGGCGTGGCGCTGCGGACCCGTTCAGCGCGCTCCGCAGACAGGTGGCCGAACTATCGGCGGGCCTGGCGCAGTGATGTGTCGGCCTTGCCCTCGGTCCTGCCCTGTTCCATCCAGATCTGTGCGGCGGTTCCCATCACTTCCTCCACCGTTTCCGGGTTCGTCCCCGTGCGCCTCAACGCAACCTTGATGCGCTCGGGCGGCAGGCCGACCTGTTCGAAGATGCAGGTCAAAATGTAGCGCCCGAACCCGGTCTCCGCAATTCCGGCAACCAGCAGGTCGGACACGGCGTCGCCGACATTCTCGCGGAACGCGCGGGCCAGCGCCAGCAGTGCCGCGCGTTTCTCGGCGCTCCGCGATAACTCCCGCAGCGCGATCCCTGTTCCATGCAAGCACGCAACAGGAATGTTCCGATTCACCTGCAGATGATCATTGCAACGCTGCACTTTTTCACAGTTCCGCGCCAACAACAGTTGCGGATAACTTGATTCAATTCTCTTGCTGAAAGGTGTCATACAAGAGGGCGTCGCACCGGGCACGTGGCAAGGCCATGTTTGGTTCCCACTATCGCTGAGCGCGGTACTGGCTCCGATCACGGTCGAGGCACGGCCTTAACCGGGATCCTGGCACGTGCGCCATCGCCCTTTCCGGCGAACCGGCCACGCCTGCACGGATACGGCAGACGAAACACGAGCAAGCAGCCGTCGCACGAGGACAAGTCAGAGGCTCTCGCAATATCGAAAGATCGGAGCGATCGTTTCGTGACAATCCCTTGGCGGAGCCATGCCTACAGCGGTGATGCCTCTTGAAACGTCGTCCGGATGGGCATGAATCCTGCCGGGAAACCCGCCGGCGACACGCTGTCGACTCAATGCCGCTCCTGGGAGTGGCATTCGATATTCGGGGGATGCACGTGAGAAATGCCAGACCGGCGACCATTGTCAGGTGTCTGTCAGGTGTCGGGTTTCGCAGGCCTGCCCGAAATCAGGACCTGCCGGACAGCGCGATCATCTCCAAGCATGATGAGCGAAAACAGGATTTCGCTGATCGACTCTGCACGATTGCACCTTGCCGCGAGCAGCGGTGTCGCTTCGGAATCGAGAACGCAGATGTCGCCCTCGGCACCCGGCTCCAGCCGTCCGATTCTTCCTTCGAGGCGCATGACGGATGCAGAGCCTTCGGTTGCGAGCCACAGCAACTGGGCAGGATGGAAGACGTCACCCCGAAGCTGGCCTATTTCATATGCGGCCCGCATCGTTGCGAGCATCGAAAAACTCGACCCGCCGCCGACATCGGTCCCAAGCCCGACCCGAACACCAGAACGGACGAGCGAGGCAACATCGCACAATCCCGAGCCGATGAACGTGTTCGAAGTCGGACAATGTGCAACTCCCGTTCCGGTATCGGCGAGGCTGCCTTTTTCCCGCTCTTCGAGGTGAATTGCATGCCCCATGATCGCACCACGGCCAACTAGCCCGTATCTCTCGTAGACCCCGAGATAGTCGTCCGAATCCGGAAACATCGACCGGACGCGACTGATCTCCTCCGGCTGTTCGGAGAGATGGGTCTGGAGGAGCGTAGCCGGGTACTCGCTCCAGAGCGCACCGGCGGCGGCAAGTTGTTCCGGCGAAGATGTCAGGGCGAATCTCGGCGTCACCGCGTAATGCGACCGCCCCTTTCCGTGCCAGCGTTCGATCAGCGCCCTTGACTGTTCGTATCCGTCTTCGGCTGTATCCAGGAGTGCATCGGGCGCATTCCTGTCCATGAGAACCTTGCCTGCCGCGACGCACATGTTGCGGGCAGCTGCGGCGGAAAAAAACGCGTCAACGCTCTCCGGATGACTCGTGCAGAACGCCGACACGGTGGTCGTGCCATTGGCGATGCAGAGGTCGAGATAGAGCTCGGCGATTTCCCTGGCATATCCGGGATCGCCGAAGCGCGCTTCTTCCGGGAACGTGTACGTATGCAACCAGTCGATGAGACGCCTTCCCCAGGATGCGATGATTCCCGTCTGGGGGAAATGGGCATGACAATCGACGAACCCGGGAAGAATCAACGCATTGCCGTAGTCCGTGACCGTAATACCGACGTTGTCCGCCAACAACCGACCTGCTTCGCCAACCTGCCGGATGAATCCGTCCTGTAGCAGCACCCCGCCTCGTGGCCGATGAAGGATGGCGCCTTCTGGAGGTGATCGAAACGGGTCAGCAACCAGTTGAACCGTCTGTCCAAGAACGAGCGATTTGGTGTCAGTCCGAGGCATTCGTCACAATTGGGAATGCCCGGTGACCATCGTGCCTGCCCGTCCGATTGCGACTTCGGGAGACCGCGGCAGGACAAACTCACCGTGCCCGGGAAAGTACGGGCCTTCGCCGTTCCCTTCCGGAACACTCGCCCGGGTGCCTCCGGCGCCGCACTCCACGACCGTTCCGAGGTCTGCCAGTGGCGTGACCACATCCAGGCTGTCGAGGGATGTCCGCTCGCCCCCGTTCATGTGGCCCCCCTAGTCAACATCGCCCCGGGGTTTCCAGGGCGAACGTCCTCCGAATCCGAGACCGATCGCCGGGCCGACTGGTCAAAGACCGCAACTGGAAATCCGAAGCGGAGCGTTGCCGGATCAATACCCGATCGCCGCCCCGTCCTTTCGAGGGTCGGACGCCCCGTGCAGAATACCCAGTTCGTGGTTGATCAGAATGGCCTGGCCTCCCCCCAGGGGAACTTCCGGGATCGCCACGTCGTGGCCGTGCTCACGCAAGGCTTCCCGAACCGTCTCGGGATATCCCCGTTCGACCTGTAACGTACCGGATTCTTGAAAACTCCGCGGAGCATCGAGCGCGGCCTGAGGTGGCATTCCAAAGTCCGTCATGTTCGTGATGACCCGCACGTGGCCGGTGGGCTGGTAGGCGGCGCCCATGACGCCAAATGGCATGATTGTCCGGCCGTTTCGCCTGAGCATGGCAGGGATGATCGTATGGAGTGGACGCCGGCCGCCGGCCGCTTCGTTCGGATGGTTCTCCTCCAGGCTGAACCCGGCACCCCGACTCTGGAAATTGATGCCGAACTTTTCGGACGCGAGTCCCGAGCCGAAGCCGTGATATATCGAGTAGATCATCGAAACGGCCATCAGGTCCCGGTCGACCACGCAAAGGTACACCGTTTCACGATGAACGTTTTCCGAAAGGGTCCGGGCGGACGGCATGGCGCGATCCCGATCAATCAGGGCAGCCAGGGACCGGGCAGTGGAATCCGAGAGCATGTGATCGAGGCGCGTTACGCGGGCCATGTCACCGATGAAACGATCACGCGCGTCATAGGCGAGCTTTGCGGCTTCAGCTTCGAGGTGAGTCCTGTCGCTTCCGAATGGATCCATCGACCCGATGTCGAAATTCGACAGTATTTTCGCCATGAGGATCGCTGTCGCGCCCTGGCCGTTCGGCGGATGCTCAACCAGTTCGATCTCACGGTATCGCCCCGAGATCGGCTCCGTGTATTCACAAGACGTCGCCGCGAAGTCCTCGAGGGTATGAACGCCGCCGGCATTCCTGAGCGATGTCACCATGTCTTCGGCAACTTCACCTTGGTAGAACGCATCACGGCCGTGCCGCGCTATTCGCCTGAGAACTTCCGCCTGCCCCGGTGCGCGGAACACCTCGCCAACCCCGAACGCCTTGCCGTCATTCAGGAAGTATTCACGCGCGACACCCGCCAGGCGAACATCCGCACGCTGCCAGTCGAATGCCGTCCTCGGCGCTACCGGCACGCCTTGTTCCGCATAATGAATTGCAGGCGCCAGCGATGCCTCGAGACCCACTCGACCATAGTCGGCCGACAACCGGCAAAAGGCGTCAACCGCACCGGGCACCGTGACCGTATCGATCCCGCGATCCGGCATCATTCGGAAGCCCCGGGCACGAAGTCGTGCGGCATCCAGGCCTGCGGGAGCCCTGCCCGAACCATTGAGTCCGACGACGTCTTCGGAACCCGCGGGCTTGAGCAAGACGAAACAGTCGCCTCCCAGTCCTGTCATCGGTGGTTCGCATATTCCGAGCAGGACCGCAGCGGCTATGGCCGCGTCGACGGCATTGCCACCATCCTCAAGAACCTTCACCGCGGTTCTGGCCGCCAGCGGATGCGACGTGGCGCACATGCCATTCATCACAAGAACCGGTGACCGGCCAGGTAGCTGAAAATCCCGCATGACCATACTCTCCCGTTGGTTGCCTGCCGTTGCGACATTCACCTGTCATCCCGTTACCCAAAAACAGGCGTGAATCCCACATCAAACCATGACAGGTGATGATGGAATGCCTCGCACGGTTTCAATTTCGTGCCAGCCCATGGCGGGCGCGACGTGGCATTCGTGCTGTTTGGGGAATTGCGACAGGAAACTTCCAGGTCATTTCTGGCGTGCTGGTACGAATTTTCCAGGGCTGTTCCTACGTGGTTTCCGTTTGAGGTACTTGCGGGAGTCTTCCAGTCCCCGGGCGTATCTTTCCCGGCTGGTTTTCGAGGGGTCGTCGTTGTGTCCGGGGTGGGTTGCGTTGTGCTGGCTGTCGGATGCCCGGGAACGGAACTGATGCGCGCTGATTATCCCCGATCCTCTGCAGAATGACGGCATCTGCTCACTTGGGGTGATTGCATGCCGCTCCGGATTCTCCGAGACGGGTTGTCGCGGAGACCCGACTTGCCGGGGTCGATCCGGCGGTGCATTCGGGTCGGGGCACCGGATATGGGCGCGCAGGTTGAACAGGAGTCGTGGTCGGGCGACACCAGCTCGTCGACGTCTTGCGCTCGGAACTGGCTCAGGTCCGGGCCCGGCTGCCAGTGGAGCGCGGACTCGACGCTTTCCGGGTTGACAAACCCCACGCATCCGGCCTGTTCCGCAAATCCATTTGCCATCGGAGTGCCCTCCCTTGCCGGACCGCCGGAACGGGACAGCAAGACCGGGGCAGAAACCATGTCCAGGATTTCGAATTGGGGCATTTCCTGCGATCGGAAGCGACCACCGTGCAGGGTCGGCCCTATTCCAAAGGAGGTTCCAGGTTTCCCTTCCGCACGCCACAACGCTCCATACCTATCAGACACTTGCCGATGTCGGCGTTTGTTCCCACGTCACCCGGCCGATGGTCTCGATCTGAACCCGGAGCACGGCCGGGCGTGTGGCACGGGACGGCCATCCCGGGGCGCTGAAGACCTGAAACAGGCCCGGCGGGTCGTTCCGGGACCCTACACCATGTGAGGAACCGTCAGGGCGCTGCCGGCGCTGCCGCAGTGCCGAGGCCTGCCGATCCCATCAGGCGGCGCTGCGACCTGACACGCCCCAACCCGACAACGTCGGAACGCATCCGGAAATCACCCGGTCCGGAGAGCCAATCCTGACTTCCCGGGAGTGCCGGAACATGACGTCAGGGTCAGCGGCGATTCCCGGAATGATGCCCCGACTATTCAATAGTGCCGATTCAGCGATTGTGTCATGGAGTCCCTTGGCTGTGATGGCAGTGTCCTTGTTGTCGATGACACCGGGGCCCCGAAGAAGGAAATCCACTCTGTCAGTGTTGTCCGCCAGAATTCGTGGACGACTGGCCGGGTCAGGAACAGCTAGATTCGTGTTATTTCTGGCCATGCCGGTTGATATGGCCATGGGTTGATTGACCGTCAGCCACAACTTCCGAATGGCAGGGCCGGAGATGCTGGCCGGCGGCCGGCGACGGCAGTCCCGGAACTCCTGCTTGGGTGCCGGTTCGCATGGTCCCCCGATGAAGTGGTCGGTGCGCGAAACCACGAAATGTGCCGGTCTGCCGTTCCCGTTTCCGGACATCGGTAGACGCGGAATACAGGACGGCCGTGCCCGTCACCCTCCATGTTGTGACCCGGATCACGAGATGTTGTACACGTGTCGTTCGTGAGTCCTGAATCGTTTGGATCAGCATGACAGGAAAACGGCCTGTGAACTACCGGATTCCGGCGTAAAATATTGACTGCAAGGGATGACGGGACTAGGCTCCCGGTTGAGTAAAATTCATGAAAATCCAAATTGGAGGAACTATCATGAGCTTGTTCTCTAACCAATGCTTGGCGCGTGCAGTCCTTGTTGTCGCCGTCGCGACTGGCATCGCAGGCGGTGCCGCTGCACAGAATGCCCTCAAGCTCGGCCATGTTTACGAAACCGGACATCCGATGCACGTAGGCGCAACCGAAGCTGCCAAACTGATGAACGACTGCACGAACGGATCGGTTACGATCGATGTATTTCCTTCGTCGCAACTCGGAAAGGAAACTGCACTCAACGAGCAGATTCGCTTTGGTGGTGTGGATATCATGTTCACCGGGGCAATTTTCGGGTCAAGCGCCTACAATCCACTGGCCATCAGTGCCGCGCCCTACATTTTCAACGACCGTGACCACGCGCTTCGCTACCGCACGAGCGACGTGTTTCAGGAGTTGTGGCAGGGCTGGAGTGATGCGACAGGTGCACATATTCTCTCAGCAGGCTACTTCGGGGCGTTCAACGTATCGTCCAACGAGCCGGTCCGGACGCCGGCAGATCTGGCCGGCGTGAAGGTCCGCGTTCCCGATGCACCAATCTGGATGGCATTTCCGCGCGCAGTGGGCGCCAATCCGACGCCGATTGCCTTTGCCGAGGTCTATGTGGCGCTGCAACAAGGCGTGGCCAGTGCTTCCGTCAACCCGCTGCCCGTCACCTATGCAAAGAAATTCTACGAGGTCCAGGAATACGTGAACCTGACCGGACACCTCATCGAGTTCGTGTTCTGGATCGTCGGCGACCACGTCTGGAGCGCGTTGTCCGAGAGTGAGCGGGCGTGCATGCAACAGGCGGCCGACATTTTCGGCACCAGGTCAACGGAACTCGTGGTGGGACAGGAAGACAATCTCCGCGAACAAATGACCCAGGAAGGACTTATCAAGTTCGTCGAGCCGGACGTTGCGGCGTTCCAGCAAGCAACCCAGGATGTCATCAAGGAAATGGAAACCGATCTGAGCGTGCCCGAAGGCATCATTGACCGCATTCGGAGTCTCTGAACGCGGTTTCGGCGCGGCCTGACACCTGGACAGGGGCCGCGCCATTATCGGAGGCTAAAGGGTGGAGTCGCCGCAGGGGTTTGATTTTCGCCAAACCTGGCGTGAACTGGCGCCCGAAGATGCCATTTGCGTTGCCCTGTTGGTCAGCATCCTGATCGTCATGGGCCTTGGTGTTTTTTTTCGTTACGTACTCAACGACAGCCTTACCTGGACGGAAGAAATCTCCCGTTACGGGCTGGTTTACATCACCTACATCGGATGCGCGACCGCAGTCCGTCGCCGCAGCCACATCCGAATAGACCTGCTGGCCCGGCTCCTGCCGCCGGCAATTCAGCGTATTCTGACTGTCATCATCGACCTGCTGGTGTTCGTGTTTCTCGTATTCCTTGCCGTCAACACGATTCGCATCATGGACGTTCTCTGGACCAGCCGGAGTGCCGCCATCGGCCTTCCGATCAACTACGTATACGCTGCAATCCTCTTTGGCACGGTCGCGTCGGTCATTCGGCTGGCCGGACAATATCTCGCCCGGTCAGGACGAGACGATCAATGATCATCCTTTTTGGAACGCTCGCAGTCTTCCTTGTCCTGGGCGTTCCGGTGTTTGCCGCAATCGGTCTCGCTGCCGCCATCTATCTCGTGATCAACGACATCCCCGTGCTGATCAGCGTCCAGCAGATGTTCGATGGAATCGACAAGTTCCCCTTATTGGCCGTGCCATTCTTCATTCTTGCCGGCAACCTGATGAACGCCGCGGGAATAACGGACCGGCTGTTCGCTTTCGCACGCAGCCTCGTGGGCCATGTCAGGGGCGGCCTCGGTCACGTGAACATTCTCGCCAGCCTGATCTTCTCGGGTATGAGCGGCACCGCGGTGGCGGACGCAGGTGGCCTGGGCACGGTCGAACTCAAGGCAATGCGCGACCAGGGCTACGATACCGGTTTCGCGATCGGAATCACCGCCGCATCGAGTACAATCGGACCGATCATTCCTCCGAGTTTGGCGATGGTCGTCTACGGGGTTGTCGGAAACGTCTCGATCGGCAAGCTCTTCGTCGCTGGCATTGTGCCGGGGTTGCTCATGGCGGCGTGCCTGCACGCAATCGTATTCTACTTTGCGGTCCGCCGCGACTATCCGCGGGACCCGCGGGCGTCCTTGCGGCAGGTCTCCCGTACATTCCGGTCCGGTTTTCTGGCGTTGATGACGCCAATCATCATTGTCGGCGGCATCATCGGTGGTGTCGTCACACCGACGGAAGCTGCTGTGGTGGCCGTGCTTTATGCCTTGTTTATCGGTTTGATCGCTTATCGCACACTTAATGTCGACAACGTGCTTTCGGTCCTGCGCGAGTCCTTTGAAACCACTGCAATTACAATGATCATGGTTGCCGCATCGGTTTTGTTCGGCTGGATCCTGGTACGCGAGAACGTGGCAAGCCAGTTTGCCCAGACCATGCTGGAGTTCGCTACCGAGGCCTGGCACGCGCTTCTGATCCTCAACGTCATTTTGTTGATCGCCGGTGTCTTCATGGAAACCATCGCGGTGATCCTGATTCTGACGCCGATCCTTGCACCCACGCTGTCCGCATTTGACATAGATCCCGTGCACTTCGGGGTCGTGATGGTGCTCAACCTGATGATTGGACTGATGACCCCTCCGATCGGATTGCTGCTGTTCGTGATGGCGCGAATTGGCAAGCTGGACCTGTTCGCCACAATCAGGGCCGTATTCCCGTTCCTGCTGCCGCTGTTCGTGGTGCTGATATTGATTTCCGTGTTCCCTTGGATATCCCTGTTTCTACCAAGGCTCGTATACGGATGACTGGCAAACATCGAATGGAAAGGAGAACCGAATGCCACGCATTATCGACCTGACGGTCACGCTGGAGGATTTCATGCCCACGCACAAGAATATTCAACGGCCGGTAATCGTGCCCCATCTGCAACACGAGGACTCGAAGAAACTGAACCTCGGCACGCCCGAGGATCCACTGACCTTCCAGACCTGCTACATGGGCATGATCGAGCACATGGGTACCCACGTTGACGCCTTTTTCCACACGAATCCGGATGGTGCACCCATCGACGACATGCCGATCGAGATGTTCGCGGGCAAAGCTGTCGTACTGGACCTGCGGCATATACCGGACCTCGGCGACATTGACGTCGACGACATGGAGGAGGCGGAACGCAGTGCCGGCCTAAAGATCGACGGGCACATAACCCTCCTGTGTACGGGACTACACAAGCGCCACTACCCCGACGCGTCCATTTCCCATGCCAACCCGGGCGTGACGGCAGCTGCAACGCACTGGCTTGCCGACCGCGGTTCCGTTCTTCACGGAGTCGAGGGACCGTCAACCGACCGGCCGAACGATCCGACCTTTCCGAATCACCGCGTCTGCCGTGACCGGGGCCTTGCGCACTACGAGTGGCTCTGCAATCTGGAGGAGCTGATCGGCCATGGCGAGTTTCACTTCCAGGGCCTTCCGTTGAAAATCAAGGGCGGCACGGGTTCGCCCGTACGAGCCCTGGCAACGATCGATTGATGCCATGACTGACGAAATCAACTACGCGTCGGCCATCGAACTCGCCCAGATGGTGCGATCGCGACAGATTTCCCCAGTCGAGTTGGTCCGCCACGTGTTGGACCGGCTCGACGAGACCGAACCATCGCTGAACGCGTTTGTCGCACGAAACGATGAAGCATCCCTGGCGGCAGCGCGGGAAGCCGAACAGGCCATCATGCGCGGCGATGAAGTCGGTCCCTTGTTGGGCGTGCCGGTTTCGATCAAAGACCTCATCGATGTCGCCGACATGCCGTGCCGGTACGGATCGCTCACCATGGCTGACTATGTGCCAACGGAGGATGCACCCAGCGTCGACCGTCTGAGAGCGGCTGGCGCGATCATCATCGGCAAGACGGCAACTTCGGAGTTCGGCCTGCGGGGTTACACGGAAAGCCTGGTCCACGGGGTTACGCGCAATGCCTGGGATCCTTCCCGTACGCCCGGCGGTTCCAGCGGCGGCGCTGTGACCTCGGTCGCCGCCGGTGTCACGCCGATCGCGCTCGGTACCGACGGCGGAGGTTCGATCAGGGCGCCATGCGCACTCACAGGAGTCAGTGGAATCAAGGCTCAACACGGGCGCGTCCCCATCTATCCTCCAAGTGCAACACCGACTTTGGCACATGTCGGGCCGATCGCCCGTTCCATAACCGACGCAGCACTCGTTCTGTCAGTCATTGCCGGTTCGGATCTCCGCGACCACACGTCTCTTCTCCCGTCGCTTGGACGCATGGCACCGGGTGACGGAATCGACTTCTCAAGACTGCGCGTCGCCTTCAGCCCCACCCTGGGCTATGCGAAGGTCGCTCCGGGCGTTGCCGAGATCGTCGATGCCGCCGTCAAGCAGTTGCAGTCGCTTTTTCCGAATATCGATCTGGTGGATGCGGTCTGTCCGGACCCGGGTGAAATCCTGGCGACGGAGTTTGTCGCCGGCTGCAGTGCCCGTCTCGGAAACCTGATCGATACCAGCCCCGAAAGGATCGATCCGGTCGTGGTGCAGGCCATCGAGGAGTTCCGTAAATGTCCCGCTTCCCGTCTTGCGATCGTTCAGCGTGAGCGGCTCGAGCACCGTAAGCGGCTCTTCCATTTCTTCCAGTCTTTCGACGTTCTGCTGACACCCACCACGCCAGCGGTCGCATGGCACATTGGTCCTGGCATACCGCCTGGCTTCGAGGATGTGCCGGTCTGGGTGTTCTTCACCTATCCATTCAACCTGACCGGCCAACCGGCAGCCAGCGTACCTTGCGGCTTTACCGACGATGGTCTTCCCGTTGGCCTGCAGCTCATCGTCCGACCTCTTGAAGAGGAACTCCTTGTATCCGTGGCCGGAACCGCCGAAACCCGCTTGGGTGCGGCAGGTCATCGACCCCCGTGGCCGCCGCAGTCGAACCCGGCAACCGGCTGAAGACCGGAAACCTGGTCGTCCGTTTCCGAGAAAGCGTTTCGTCGTCTGTTCAGTTCAGGAAAAACTCACGATCAGCGACGCCTCGAGGTCACCACCTGCCGCACACTGAATGATCCGGAAATTGCCTTGTCCGGTACGGATCCTGCTGCACAGGACGTACTTACTCGGACAGGGTGCCTTTGTCCTGGGTGACGGACTGTGGCGGCAACAGACTTGAGCTGCAATGTGCCTCTGATGACCGGACCCGAAGTCTGGTCGTCTGGTCGCATGGTGATTGCTGAAACCATTGTTTGAGCCGAAGTTCCACCCGGGCTTCCTCATCATGTCTTTGAATTCATGCGGCAACAACGGCTTGGGCCGGGTATGGAAGTGGTACGCGATCAATAGGTTTGTACTTTATCGGTGCAGAGGGCGTGCCGCGCATTTCGGTGAACGACGACGAAGGCGCAATTGACCTGACAGAGCTTTTCCACGCGCACGTTCACGGCTCCTCCTCAGGCGAGACGCTAGATCTGAAGGAACGGAACAACGAGGTCGCGCACGTCGAGGTTCGGGTGGACAGACACGAACCGCATAGGTTGGGTTAGCGCGCATCCGGCCGTTTTGCCAGGAATGAAGGCTTTGCAGGGAAGCACCAGGACTTGTAAAGGGCGACGGCGCCCGGTCGGGGTGCTGGCGGGCGCCTAACCGATGCGGACGGGCAATTCACTTTCATGGCTCAACAGACGGGTGAGTAACCCGATGAGCGGGGGTACGACGAAAGAGTCGATTTCAACACCTGGGGAATCGAGGAGGGCGGCCAAACCCTCCAGCATGCGGGCAAAGATGCCCTTCTCGCTCCATCGCTTCCAGCGATCATAGAGCGTCTTCGGCGGGCCATACTCCGCTGGCGCATTTCGCCAGCGTAAACCAAAAGAGTTTGCTCGTGCCAATGCCCCTTGTTCTTGCTTGTCCACAGGCATTGAATCAGACAAATTCCAAAACAACAAGAAATCGATGGGTCCCGGCCCTGGTGTGCAGAACGCGGCAAATCGATGCGAATCGACGTAATTCAAGCGGCAGATCCGAATAACGGCAAGATTGGCAAGGTTCGTCGCGAAGCGATCGAAAAATCCGCCAGGCCCGGAACACGGATTGTGATCCGGATTCCTGAAGGCCAACCGACATCAATTACAAGCGCCTACGAGAACGTCATCGCGATACCCGGCGTGCTTGCCGAAGCGCAAGCGGCCGAGTCCGAGGGCGCCGATGCTGTCGTAATCAACTGCACTGCCGACACCGGAATCGAAGTTGCTCGCGAAATTCTTTCCATCCCTGTGGTAGCAGTTTCGGAGGCGGCGTTTCATCTGGCAGCCCAATTGTCCGAACGATTTTCAGTATTGACATTTGCTGAGCGGATCGCCCCACGATTTAGGGAAATGGCTTCCAAATGGGGAATGGCCGATCGTCTCAGATCCGTACGCTCGGTCGAAATTCCGCTCCGGGGAATGGGTAACACCAGTACCTTGGTCACAGCCCTTGCTCGTAAGGCAATACGTTGTGTTGACGACGACGACGCCCATTTGATCATACTAGGATGCACAGAGTTCGAAATGGCGGCGGATGCGACAGCCAATCTGCTTGGATCCGAAGGCATCCATGTGCCTTTGCTCAAACCATTTGAGATCGGATTACGGCAAGCAGAAAGCCTGGTTGCCATGGGCCTGACCCAAAGTCCGCTAAGCTATCCGCGACCGCAAGACTGAAACGGCATGTTGAGGAGGATTGCCCTGTAAGCGGTTGTCGGGTTTGTCGCGAACATCCTTGTCCATTCGATGGGACCGACTTGCCTCCCGCTGGTGTTCGGCTGGATAGGTTCCTGCGAGGTCAAATAAGCAGAAGCGTGGATTTCCGCCCAGACGGTAAGTTTGCGAAGTCTTCGCTTTTGCTCTGCCCCGGGCGGATCAGGGCAAAGCCTTGCACGCAGGCACATCGCAAAGCGGAGCGTCGCTTTCCTCGACGTAGCTTCAACCTTGGCAATCGGAGCATCTTGCGCGCCAGCGCTACGGCCTCCGGCGGACCGAATGGAAGTCCGGGTTCCAGAAAGTATTCGTTGTTCACTGCGGCATTCTGTGGTGTCCGGTCGCAACCTCATCGGTGCGAGGCAACGATCTGGATTGCGACGTACTGGTGCTTTTGCTGCGGTCGGCAATATCGGCTTCCGATCGGAGCCAGGCGCAACAACCGTCTTGATCACTTCGTCCAATCCCAGGCTTCGTCTCGGCAGCGGAGACCGCTCTTCCAGATATCAGACGGGCACTCGGCTTTAGTGGCCTTGCCGTTAGCAATGAAGAGGTCCTGAATGGATTCATTCCTTTTTGCCTCCGTCCATCATCACCGCGGATCCCGGCACAATGGGCACTCATCTGCGCAGGCCAGGGCGGTTGCGCCTGACTACGGTCAATTTGCATTTGGCGGCATTCAGGACGAAACCTGAACGGCACCGGTTGCGGATCTGTTCGTATTGGACACGGCTGCAACTGTTTGTTTCCTGCGGCGGACCCGGTCAATTCGACTCGCATTTCCAAGGCCACGACTATGCATCACGGCGGCTCACCTGGATTTCGCATCCAGAACGGCAGCTCGCAAGTGACGGCAGATTGACGTGTGCCGATCTCGAGATTGACGAGGCGGAATTGCAGTCACAAGCCGATTGAACGTTTGCAGCACACCGACTGAACAACGTCACACTTCGTTGCATTTCGCGCCGTTCACACTGAAACCGCACGTATCGAATTGCGGCACACCCTCGTCAACCTGATCATCATTGTCTCGGGATCCAAGAGAGGGAGTCGCCTGGTGGCCTCGCGTGTGCCGGCACGAGCGGGGGCCGCATCGGCGGTTGGCGCGAAACGCTCCTGCAATACGCTCCGTCGCCGACGTTGCATCAACGGGAGCTGCGCACATTGCTGCTCTGTCTCCTGCCCGCCCGTTTGTCGGCTTGGTCCGTGTTCACGGCGATGCCGGCGCCGGGAAGTGGCTTTTCCGAAAACAGGCTGGGGTAGACTATCTGGCCATCCTTGACATCAGCGTCGTTGGCCTGTTGCGCACCATGCGCAAGTTGCCCGGAATTCAGGAGCCGCAGTCTATCACGAGGTCCTGGCCAGTTATGCTCTTTGCCGCATCCGACAACAGGAATACCACGGCATTGGCGATGTCCTCCGGTTGGCTAATGCGCCTTAGCGAGGATCGAACCCTGATAGATTCGAGCATGTTCTCGAGTGTTGTGCCTTGCAGTTCCGCTAGTTCGGCCGCTTGTCGGTACAGCCGGTTTCCTTCTACAGGCCCGGGGCACACCGTGTTTACGCGAACCCCAAACGCGCCGGCCTCGAGAGCTGCCGATTTGGACATTCCACGAAGAGCCCATTTCGTTGCGGAATACAGTGACTGGCCCGCAGCTCCTTTGAAGCCGAATGTGCCTCCTATTGACACGATGCTGCCTCGTTTCTGGCGGACAAACCGGTGAAGTGCCTCGCGCATTGGCAGCATTACACCGAGTACATTCACGTCAAATACCTGCTTAAAGTCCCCCACCGTTTGTTCCCACAGCGGCTTTTGGCCCGCTCCGGCAACGCCATGCACGCACACCAGCCCGTCGAATCCGCCCAATGCATCCTGACCGGATTCAAAAGCCGACTTCACGGAGACCTCGCTGGTAACATCGCATTCCTGCACCGATGCGCTGCGTCCGACCTCGTTCACCCGTTCTGCCAATTGCAAAGCTGCAGCCGTGTCTCGCGCTGCGAGGACCAGATCAGCACCAGCCTGTGCCAATGCGAGGGAGATTGTCGGGCCCATTCCATTTGCAGATCCGGTAACGAAGATCACGCGATCACGCAGTGCCGCGGTCATGTACCTGCCCCCGTGCCGTCGTCGCGGCGCGAGAGGTGGCCGCCAGATTTGTAGTGATTCCGGACGACCTCCAAATGCCGTTCCAGCAGCGACCTTGACCGGTCGGAAGAAGCAACGGCAACGCGAGCCATTCCAAGAAGTTCAGCCTCCGCTGCATCAAGATCCACACCGAGCAACCGCCCGTCCGCAACCACTTGTCTGCCTGCGACAAAAACGTCGATAACGTGACGTCGGCTTGCCCGGGTCATCGCGATCTCCAGTGGATCGCACTTTCCGACTGCACCATCTTCAATCATGGCCGCCACATCAAGCACCATCAGGTCGCCGTCCGTTCCAGCACGCAAGACCGATTCAGACTGCGTACCGTCAATCGTGAAGCGACCATGTTCAGTGGCAGCTTTCCAGACTTGCGCAAGTGACAGACCGTCGATGTCCAGTCCCTTGGCGGCATGAAGGGCCGACAGGAGCCGGAGTTCGAAAAGTGCGTCCTCGTCGTCATTGAAAGCAAGCCCGTCAAGGCCAAATCCGAACCGCAGACCAGCTTCGGCCATCTTTCTCGCCGGCGCAATGCCGGAGCGCAACCGAAGGTTTGATGAGGTGTTCAGAACTGCAGTTGCGCGTCTTTTGGCCAGGAGTGCCATCTCTTCTTCCGTCACCCAGACGCAATGCGCCAACGTGAGGCGTTCCGAAAGCAATCCGATTGAATCCAGATAGGCGAGTATTCCTCCGGGGTAATGGGCATCTGACCATTTTCGCTGCACCGGGCTTTCCAACAAGTGCATATGCACACGCCGCCCGTCGTTTTCCGATCGCTCGGCAAGGGCTTCGAGACCGGTTTCAGTAACCCACTGGGGTCCGGCAGGCCCATACTGCACGTTGAATAACGCACTTTCGCAAACCTGGGATATGGCTTCGACCTCATCCATTTGCACCGTTGCTGGAACGGAATGGTCGGCCCAGCCGCGAATTATCGCCCAGTCTTCAGGCCTGTGGCAGGAACAAATTGCTTCCGGTCCTCCGTAGACGAACGCGTTCGTGTCAACGATGGGCAGCGCGTAGGCGATCCTCACGCCAACATCCCGTGCCGCGCGTGCAACAGCTTCTGCTTCCGCGACCGCATCACCCCCGCCGGGAATGTGAACATGTGAGATGGCCGATACGCCGGACAGGGCCAGCCGACCGAACGCCACAACCGTGCAAGTGTAAAGGTCCACTTCGGGCAGCATTGCGAGACTTGGAATCCAGACCTCGAGAGCGGCGTCCGCAGCCCCGAACGCCGCACTTCGCAGTCCTCGACCATGATCATGCGCATTCACAAGAGACGGAAACGCAGCTCTTCCAAAACCGGTGCGGGACCCGCGCTGCGGTTCGACCGCCCTAATGACACCGGACTCGAATTCGATCAAATGGAAACTGAGGGGATCGATGCGGCCGGGCGACGAAAATACCCATTCGGCATTGACCACTTTTGGCTGCCTGAGTGCTGAAGATCCAGTCACAGCCTTGCGGTAACCTTGCGCTGATATAGGTCCGGGTCCGTAACGCCTTCAGTCAAGAACAGCAAGACGGTCTTCTCCCCCATTCTCTCCAGAAATCGTTTGGAATTCAGCAGCTTGAGGGCAGCAAGTGTGGCCGCCGCGCATTCTCCCGCCGCGATGCCACTTTTAGCGAGCGTGCGCATCGCTTCCAACGCCTCTTCGTCGTTTACGGACACGAACAGATCGAAGCCATTCGAAACCCATGGCCAAGCCACGCCACTTGGTGTGCCGCAATTGAGCCCTGCCATGATGGAAAGCTGCGCCCCGGTCAGCGTGACAATTTCTCCTTTCAATGCCGATTCCAGACAGCAGGCCGCGTCCACCGGTTCCACGGACACGAGTTCGATGCAGCAATCGGGACGTGACCGATAGTGTTTGGCGACCGCCGCGGCGAAAGCCCCGACGCCCACCGGCACGATTGCCATGCCCACAGGACCTTGTTCCATTTCCGCGATCTGTTCGTCGATTTCCTCGAGTATGGTGGTGTATCCGTCGATTATCCAACCGGGGATCTCTTCGTGTCCATCCCAGGATGTGTCCGAAACCACCAGGGTTCGCTCACCACCGGCCTTGGCGGCGGCGGCAATGGCGTCGTCATATCCGCCGTCGACAATCGCAACGGACGCACCCTCGGCTCGAATTGCTTCGATCCGCGCTTTCGCGGTGCTTCCGGGAACCCAGATTCGGGCCTGGAAACCGAGCAACCTGGCAATGTGCGCAAGTGCGCGGCCATGGTTGCCGTCCGTGGCCGTTGCCAACGTCATCGGACGTAGCGGACTGACGGCCCGCGCAAATTCGTCGATGGATTCCCACGCATTCGGCTCCTGCCCGAGCTTGTTGCAGATTGCCTTGTATGCGCCCCAGGACGCTCCCAGCATCTTGAAGGATGGCAACCCGAGACGCGAGGTTTCGTCCTTGGCTATGACTCGCCCAACTCCGAACTGAGCCGCCACCCCGGGCAAGTCATGCAGAGGTGTCCGGGCGTAGCCGGGCAACCGGCGATGAAACCAACGCGGCGAAGACACCCGCGGAACCGGGAATCCACTGTCCCGCAAGGGATTCTCGACAACTCTCGAAGGTATGTGGACCCTGTTCATTGCAGCATCACAATCTCATGCTCTCGCGCATGCAGTTTTCCTCGCAGTCTGGTCGGCAACCGAAGAAATGAGGACAGTATGCCCGACTGTCACATCGAGCTTGCGCCTGCAGTTCCAGCTTGGTGGGATCTCCAACGCTGACGGCCATAGTTCAATTCGGTTGCAGGAATCGGACAGCCGGCCTAGTAGCCGCCGACCAATTCAAGTGGTTCGCTCCTCCAGCGAATACGACGTTGTTCCGGATCGAAGGAATGGAAACCACTCCGGATCCGCATTTCAATCCCACGTCCGCCGGACGGGTCTGGTCGTGTCGTCCGGTTTGCTCCAGTTGGCCAACGCGCCGCCGTCGACTACGATGCTCTCACCATTAATGTATCCAGCCTCTTCTGACGCAAGAAAAACAACCGTGTCAGCAACGTTGTCGATCGAACCGAAATCGCGCATGGGAACGCGCTGCTTCCACTCTGACTTCAGCCCATCGTCCTGAAGTGCAGGTTTTGTCATTTCCGTGACGATAATCCCCGGTGCTACCGCATTGCACCTGATCCCGTGCTGACCGTACTCCACCGCAAGGCAGCGTGTCAGGCCTTCGATCGCGGCTTTCGAGACATTGTAGCTTGACGAACCATTAAACGCGATCTTTGCCGATACAGAACTCATGTTAACTATTGCGCCCGGAAGCCTGGATGACAGTAGCCGTCGCAGAAACACTTGGCTCGCATGGAAGGCTCCATTGAGATTCACGTTCAAGACCCGTGACCACGTCTCGTATGAAAGATCCTCGAACGGCTCCACTGCGAGTACGCCGGCATTGTTCACCAGCACCTGAATCGGGCCCAATTCCGCGACAGCATTATCAAATGCCGTTTCGACTGTTGGCCGGTCCGTGACGTCGGCGGCGAGCGCAACCGCACGACCGCCCCTCAGGTGAATGAGATCCGCAGTTTCCTCCGCCGCGACGAAATCAATGTCCAGGACCGCGACATCCTTGTGCCGCTCGGCCAATTTCAGGGCAATCGCGCGCCCTATGCCGCGACCCGAACCGGTAACTAGCGCCGTCTTCAAGTCATTTGCCCTCGTGTTGCCGCGGCGGCGATTCCGAGAAGAGTTGGCAGGCATTGCAGGACCAGCCAATCCAGGTTTCGGCGCCGATATCGATCGACTCCTCGCCAATATTCAATACGTCACTGAAGATTTTCTCCCCCGATTCGATTTCCAGGAGAATTCGGTTCTTCGATCCAAGGTAGTTCATTGCAACTACCCTTGCCTTGATCCTGTTGTCGGCGTTTTCCGCCTGAGTTCCGACCCGGATCTTCTCGGGCCGAATCATGAGGTGGATTGCTCCCTGCTTGAGACTGAGCGGACGGGCATGTGATGTTTCGCATGCCACTTTGACGCCGACGTTTGTCTCCACATGCACCACCGATCCGTCCCGCGAGATCACGCGCGCCGGAAAGATGTTGGCATCCCCGATGAAATCCGCCACGAACCGTGTGGCCGGACTGTCGTAGATTTCGTTCGGCGTCCCGATTTGCTCAATGACGCCTTCCCTCATTACGGCGATCCTGTCCGAAAGGAACAAGGCCTCGTCCTGGTCGTGGGTTACGTAGATGGTGGTCAAACCAAGTTCGTGCTGCAGATTCTTCAGCCAGATACGCATTTCCTCGCGCAGTTTCTTATCAAGGGCACTCAGGGGTTCGTCCAGCAGTAGCAGCTTTGGCTCGAGTATGATCACCCTCGCGAGCGCCACGCGCTGAAGTTGTCCCCCAGACAACTGCGAGGGCATGCGGTTCGCAAGACCCTCCATGCTCACCTGCTGCAGCGCTCTCTCCACCTGCTCGGCGATGAGTTTCTTGTCCATGCGCCGCAGCTTGAGACCGTATCCGACGTTTTGCGCGACCGTCATGTGAGGGAATATCGCGTAGTTCTGGAATACGATCCCAACGTTTCTCTTTTCCGGCGGCAGACGCGTGACGTCTTCGCCAGACAGTATTACTTCCCCGGATGTCGGCGGAACGAATCCGGCTATCATTCTCAGTGTTGTTGTCTTGCCGCATCCCGAAGGTCCGAGCAGCGAGAAGAATTCACCGTCTTCCACCTGAACCTTCAGGTTCGACACAGCCCTGAAACTGCCATAGGTCTTGGACACCGAGTCGAGAGTGACATAACTCAAGCGACTGCTCCTTCACCTCCGACGGCGAGTCGAAGCGGGCGGCAATAGGGGCCGCCCGCCAGGACTGTTGCTAGGACGCAAGAATGGCGTTCATCGTGTCGACGATCTGGGTCTGGTTGTTGATGAACCAGCGCCAGTCGGGACGATAGAGCGTTGCCAGGTCGGTGGCCGGATCGGACCATCCTTGATCAACCAGCGGCTGTGCAAGCCTGGAGTTGAGATTGATCGGATGGAAGAAGATCCCTTCCGACCAGATGTCGCCAGCCGCAGCCGAGCAATAGCGATCGAGAAGCGCGTAGGCGAGTTTCTTGCGCATCGGGCTCGAGCCACGGGACACGGCGGAGTGCATCTGGTTGAACGGTGCAATCTCCTTGCAGCGCGCCCACTTGATCGGCAGTCCGCGCTGGGTCTGCAACAACGCTTCCCCGTCGGTCTGCCAGGCAAGATCGACCTCACCACGCTCCATCAGGTTCATCGTCTCGCCAGTAAATGGACTGATAATCCAAGGCTTGCCCTCGGCGAATCGCCTGAATGCCGTTTCCATGTCGTACTCGTCACGACCATAGATCTTGCTAACCGACATGAAGAGGATCGACTGAAGGTCGTTGGCCGGCCCGTAAATCGACTTTCGACCTTCGTATGCAGGATCCCAAAGTGCGTCCAGCGTGTTGGGTTCCTCGGTGATGACCTCAGTGCGATAGGCAAGTCCCATCACATGCAGCGCCCAGATAACGCCGGGACCGTAAAAGGCTATCCCGGGATACAGTTCGGCAACCGAAGGGCAATTTGCCAGTATGTCATCATGGCTGACAAAGAAGCCGCGGACATCCAGGTTCATGGCCTCGGGCAGATTGCCATTGTAGAGGTCAATCGGCGGGTTGTCTGGTCCGGCAAGCGACATCTTGGTGAACCAAGGCCACGCATTGTCGTACCTCACTTTGCAGTTGAAGTCCTCTTCGAACTGCTTGATGACCGCGCGTCGCGCGAGTTCCTCAAGTTCGCCGCCCCAGTGTGCAACCGTAATTGTCTCGCCACCAGCGTCAAACGCCATGCCGTCCCAAATCTGTTCGCCAGTACCCTGGGCGCGGGCCATGCCGCTTTCTCCCATAACGTGCACGATTGCAGTGCTTGAAAGGCCAAGGGACGTAAGACCCAAGAGAGTCTGACGACGTGTTATCTTGCCTTCTCGATACTTGTCCTGGAGCCTCTCGACCGCCGAGACGGTCCTCCGTGTGCGTATATCACTCATAACATCCTCCCTTTCACGTTGATCTTACAGTGCAGATTCCGTCTTGATCACCATCTGCGCGCTTCGGCGTGCGACGCCTAGCGGGCATGTGGCTGGAACCGAGTACGGATCTACCATGTTTCAATGTTTTCTGTTCATGATGAGGTAAGTCAAGACCATCGAAGCAATGACTGTGAATATGGCAAAAGTGCCAGCTGCGGCGATGGTAGGATCGGTACGGAAGCGGATCTCGTTATAGAGTGCCACGGGCAGAGGCAGCAGGTCTGGAGCAGACAGGAACAGCGACACGTCAAATTGCCCGAATGAGGCGGCGAATGCAAAAGTCGCACCGGCCAGAATTCCCTGGCCGATGACCCGCATGGTAATGTCCCAGAAGGCTCTGAGCGGACCCGCTCCAAGGCTTCGCGCTGCTTCTTCAAGAGTCTCATCAAACCTCGCCAACGCCGCAGAAACAGCTGCGAAGACGAACGGGAATGTTACCGCGACATGCCCTGCCACAAGTCCGGCGTAAGTCTGCTGCAACCCCGAGCGGGTCACGATCAGGAATGACAGAATTGCAAGCCCCAATACCATGCCGGGCAGAACGAGCGGTGCCAGAAACAAGGCATGCAGAAAGCCCTTGAACGGAAACCAGAGCCGGCGCATTGCGACTGCGGCGGTTGTTCCGAGCAACGTGGAGATCAGCGACACGGTTGCGCCAAGCTGAAAGGAGAACAGATAGCTGTGCTGAAACATGTCCGAAGTTATGAATGCAACGATCCACTTGAATGAGAACCCCTGCGGCGGAAACTGCAGGTAGTTTCCGGAGTTGAAGGCTGCGACAATAGTCACTGCCGCTGGTCCGAGCAGCAGGACGAGCGCGACGCCCGCCAGCAGCAGGAAAACCACCGGGAATTCTCGTTCGCTCTCGATTCGGTCAACCACGCCGTCAGACTCCTATGCTCCGGCCCGCAAACCTGTAGACAAGGACAATGGCGCCGAAGCTCACCGAAAACAGAATGAAGCCGATGCTTGCGCCAAACTGCCAGAATCCCATGTCATTAACTTGCTGGTACAGGTGGATGGCGAGCGTGGGTATCCGGGACGATCCGAGCAGGGCCGGAACCAAGTAACCTGCGACGGCAAGTGCAAACACGATGACCGAGCCAGAGATGATGCCTGGCAATGAGAGTGGTAGCGTCACATCGAAGAAGGCTCTCCATCTGGATGCCCCGAGACTTCGTGCCGCATGTTCGTAAGTGACATCCACGTTTCTAAGAACTCCGACCAGGGTAAAAATCATGAATGGAAGCGTGAACTGCACGGTGCCAATTGTCACACCGATCATGTTGTACAGGAACGTGATTTTCGGCAAACCCAGTGCTGCCAGGAGCTGATTCAGGAGTCCGTTGCTGTTACCGAAGATTGTCGTGATTCCGTAGAGCCGCACCGTCATGTCAAGCTGCATGGCGGCCAGCACCAGAACCACCAGTATCAGGAAGGTTTTTTGTCGCCTCGTCCGTGCAACGATGAACGCAAGCGGATAGCCCAGCAATGCGCAGAACACGACGCTGAACACGCCCAGCATCAGGCTGTTCTTCAGGGAATCGAGAAACAGCTTCGTCGTGAAGAAGCGAGCAAAATTATCTAGCGTAAACGTCGACGAAATCTGGATAATGCCGCGCTGGGACGGATTGAATCCGATCGTGAAGTAGAGGATCAAGGGAATGATCATGAAGACCACAAAGAGCACGCCTGCCGGTAAGATGAGCAGGTAGCGCTGGTCAAATGTCATTCCTCTTGCCACAGCATTGCCTTTATTGGCGGCGCCTGGATTTGAGCCGGTTCCTTCAGGTCTCGATGATCGCGATCACGTCTCCGACAGGCACGTCGTCACCCTGTCGGCAGAGGATCTTGACAATTGTCCCGTCCACTGGAGCCTCGATTGCCGTTACCACTTTCTCCGTTTCCACGCTCAGGATCTCGTCGCCGGCGGCAACTCGGTCACCGGGATTCTTGAACTGCTCGGCAATAGTGCCTTCAGTCATTGTCATCCCGAACTTGGGCATCAGCAGTTTCATGCGTGCCAAGTCAGTTCCCCCCCTTCCAGGAAACCACGCGATTCACGGCTTCAACAATGTCTTCGACGCCAGGCAGGACTTTGGATTCAAGCGCCGGATTGAATGGAATGGGTACCGGTTTATTTGCAACCCGCTGGGTCGGAGCGACCAGATCCCCAAAACCTTTTTCCGCGACGGTGGCAGCCCATTCCGACGCGGCACTGCAGACTGGAAATGCCTCGTCTACGGCCACGAATCGCCCAGTGCGCTTTACGCTTTGCAGCACGGTTTCGACATCCCAAGGCTTGAGCGTTCGCAAGTCAATGACCTCGGCTTCGATACCGTCACGGGCAAGGGTTTCGGCGGCGGCCAGCGATCGGTGGACCGTAAGGCCTGCCGCGCATATCGTTACGTCGCGGCCTTGCCGCTTGATATCGGCGCGACCAAGTGGAACGATGTACTCCTCGTCCGGAACCTCCCCCCTTTGTCCGCCCAGCGACAGTTGATTGAGAAAGACAACCGGGTTGTCATCGCGAATCGCAGCCTTGAGCAACCCCTTGACGTCATATGGCGTCGCAGGAACGACGACTTTGATCAATGGCATGTTCATGAAGAACTGGTGAACCGGCTGGCTGTGGTGGGCACCGGCCGAAACGCCGCCGCCATTTTGTGTCATGTAGACAACCGGAACCGTCGTTTGCCCGCCGAACATAAACCGCATCAATCCGGCCTGGTTGGCAATCTGATCAAAAGCAAGATACAGAAACGTGCCAAACATCAGGTCGACAACCGGGCGCAGGCCCGTCGCCGCCGCTCCGACTGCTGCCCCGGCAACAGCCAGCTCGGAGATCGGCGTGTCTCGCACGCGGCGACCGCCAAATTCTGCATGCAGCCCTCGAGTGCCCGCAAAAACGCCCAGCTGCACGTCCTCTCCCATTAGCAGCACGCTGGGATCGCGTTTCATCTCCTCGGAGAGTGCCTCGTTGATCGCCTTGATATAGGTCTTTCTTGCCATCGCAGCCCACTCTTCAGACCCAACAGTCCTCATCGAGCACTGAGAATTCCGGATGTACGCTCCCGCGCGCAAACTCCACGGAGCGCTCGATTGCTTCGGAAACGGCGGTCTCGAGTTCTTCAAGTTCAGTTGCGCTGGCAAGGCCAAGATCGATCAGGGATGACCGCATTCGCGGAAGTGGGTCGGCGGCAAGCGCCTGTTCGCGCTCCGCCTGCGGCCTGTACTCCTGCCCGCCAAGGAATGCAGCCTCACCCTCGGCATGATCCCCGATTCTGTGGGTCTTTGCCTCAATGAGCGTCGGGCCTTCACCGCGGCGTGCCCGCTCCACGGCGACTTCAGCCGCCTCGTGTACGGCGAATGCGTCACAGCCGTCAATTGCAGTGCCAGGCATTCCGTACCCCGCCGCCCTTTCGGCAAGATCCGGCACCTTCGTCGTTTTTTCAAAGGGCGTGAATTCACCGTACTGGTTGTTTTCGCATACAAAAATGCATGGTAACTCCCAGGCTGCCGCGAGATTGAGAGATTCATGAAAACTGCCCTCGTTGGCTGCGCCGTCGCCAAAGAACGCCACGGAGACCTGGTCCGTTCCGTTGTAGGTCGCCGAAAGACCGGCACCGACGCAGATTGGTATTCCGCCGCCAACGATTCCGCAGGCGCCCAGCATGCCGATGTTGAAATCGGCGATATGCATTGATCCGCCCTTGCCCTTGCAGTAACCGGTCGCTTTCCCGAACAGTTCCGCCATCATGCGGTTGACGTCGCCGCCCTTGGCAATTGCGTGGCCGTGGCCGCGGTGGGTCGAAACGATGTAGTCATTGTCGTTCAGCGTAGCGCAGACGCCGGCCGCAACCGCTTCCTCCCCGATATAGAGATGCACAAAACCGGGAAGCTGGCCGTTCCGGAACAGTTCTCCGACTTTCTGTTCGAATTGCCGAATCCGGTTCATCCTGGAATAGATGTCCAAGGCCCTGGCCGGTGCAATCTGCCTGCTACTCACGACGCGCCGCCATGTGTCGCATGTTCTTCGGCCGCGACAAGGCGCAAGGCGGCTTCGGCCAATACCCGCGTAGCGGTTTCGACCTGCGCTATTTCGATGCACTCGTCAACCATCGGCCAGGTTGGAATGAAACCTGGTCCGTACTCAACACACTGGATACCGACGCCCTTGAAATGACAGGCATCCGAAGTCGCGCCAATCCGGTGGCCAGCTCCGACGACCGGTTCGCTGCCGGTAACGTGCCTGTGGGCCTTGACCAGCTCCACGACCAAAGGCAGGTCCTCGTCGGTTGCCGCGCGTGCCGGCATGTTCGGCTGGCCTTTCGAAATGGGCACGACCAGTTCCGCACTGAAGTCCGGATCCTCCGCGGCGATGCCGGACAACAGTCCCCAAAAATCGGACACCACGGATTCCTCCGTCATGCCGGGAACGATGCGCAGGTCGAACACAAGCTCCGTGACATCCTGAAAATGCGAAATCCCTCGAAACGACATTCTTGGATATCCGGGAAGCAGGGGGTGCGGATCGAAAGCGATCCAGCCGCCGTCCCTGCGCGACCTGAGCGGTGCATAGGACTGTCCAACTCGGTCGATCAGCAGGGCGGCTTTCTCGATCGGGTTTACATACGGGACTCGCGCCTTGAACTCGCCTTTGACCACTATTTTGCCCTGAACGTATCCGGTAGAAATCACGCCAACGTCGAGGTTTCCCGCCTCGGTCACGATGCAGTAGTCCGGGCGAAGCCCCGTGCCGCAAAGATGGATTGCCCCGACGCCACCGCCTGTTTCAGCAGCCACCGCCGCGACGATGAGGTCGCCATTCAGGGATCGTCCAGATCGGCGAACCCAGTCCGCGGCCACCATGATGGCTGCAAGTCCCGCTTTCATGTTGATCGCTCCGAGGCCGTAGATCCGGCCGTTGCTGATTTCTCCCGACCATGGATCGTGTCGCCATTCCTCCTCCCGGTACGGGCGTCCGTTCCAGTCGCTTGTATCAGTGTGCCCGCAGAGCATCAGGTTCGGACCCGTACCGTCTCCCCTCAGCATGCCTATGGTTTGGTGCGTCACCCGACCATCCCGCAAGGGGACTGCCTGAAGCTCAACCTCAAAGCCGCGCTCACTCATCCACACACCAATCCAGCGTGCGATTTCGGATTCCTGCCAAAGCGGCGACGGAATCGAAATCAGTTCCCGGGTAAGGCGAACAGCCTCGCCAGCGTCCATTGCTTCGAGTCCGTCGGTCTCTCGGCTCATTTGCGCCCAGCCTTGTCCGGCAGGACTGCAATGACATCGATTCCCACCTGACCGCCTCCCCACAACTCCTTCACGCCGATGGTGTTTCGCGAAGGATAGGGCGGTACGGCATATTCGGAGAAAACACGATCCATGTCTTCAAATCGCGCGATGTCAACCAGCGACACGTTGATTCGCACCACGTGCTCCCAGGTGCATCCCGCCGCCTCGAGAACGGCCGTAACATTGTCGAGCGCCTGACGCAGCTCCGGCTCGAAACCGCCCTGCACGATTCCCGTGCCGTCAGGATGCGTACCAAGATAACCGGAAGTTACGAGCAGGTTCCCGGTCGCAATTGCCTGGCTGTAATTGCTCGATGGAACCGGTGCCCTTGGCGAGAGAACCGGAGATCTTTCTGCAGTCATGACGTGAGTCCTTGCCCGTCGCGCGCTTCGCCCAAGTTGTCGCAAATTGCGGCTCGGTTGAAGCAAAATCGTTTCGCATCGCTCGATACGGTACGTTTCACTTCAAACTGCCTTCGCTCGTCAGGTCGCTTGGCAAGCTCGATCTTGTCAAACCGGGACAGGGAGATTGAGCCGGATTTCACTTTCAGACCACCGGGAAGGCTTGCCACGTCGTTGTGAAATTCGGACCGGGTTTCACCATTGTGCCCTCGCTCGGGCAGCATGTCCGTTGCATTTCCGCCAATTGACCGTCCCGAGAATGTGTCTTCCACGAATCTGATCGAATGGCCGAGGTCGGTGAAACCGTGGAGCACAGTTTCATAACTTGGCGAGAAAAGTCGCTCGATCGCTCTTGCCAACCGGCAGAGCGGTTGAAATTCGTATCGCCTCCGAAGAAACTTGTCGCCATTTGGATTGCATCCGGAATCGGGTGCCGCTTTACCATTGCGCAAGCCAACGCAATGGCACGATGCTGCCCCTTTGAAAGAAGAAAGTTCGCGAGAAGCGTCGGACGCGGGCACTCCAAATCCAATCTCCGAATTACGACGGTGTCCGGCATATCGGATAAGCCGACGAAATCCAATTCAGTACTGGCTCGTGTTTTCAGCGGCAAACCATCCCCCTTGTCACTGGATGGCAGCGATGCCCACGCGGAAACCACCAACGGTTGACACCATTACACGTTGGTCAACCTGTCAAACGCTTTGAGACAACACCGATCCGCGAGCACAACAAAGTTCTGGCGGTTTTTACCTGCGTCGCAGCCGCGTGTTTAATCGCTTCGCAATGGATTTCGAGGCGGAAATTGCCACGAGCGGTGCCAAAGTGACTACTCGAAAATAATGAGCGAGACGGACCGGAAGAACCAAAATTGAGCGTATGAGGATTGCGACCAAATCTGCCTGGCCCAATGCGGCGGCAGGAGATTGTGAAGCCAACAGGTGCGTAGTCGCCATCTGCACGCATGTCATTCGGGCACGATGCTACGGCTTTGCCTGCCACGACTCGTGCGGGATGACGCCTGTTGTGGGATTCCGGGTAGACATATGCTGTGTTTGGCGCAATTCGCAATCGGATAGTCTATTTCGGCTGAATTTCCGAAAGCCTGTCGACGCTGCAAGAGAACCGTGCATTGACATGCTCGGGACCGAAAGACTCAAGTCTCACCAAAGTCACGTTTGGCGACCTCTACGATCCAGTCGACGATGACGTCATATCCCTTGTTGCCTGTGTCGTCGGTAGCCATTGAGGGATCACCGATATGACCATACGGCGTGTGCTCCCGATAGCTGCGGGTTGCATAGAAGATGCCACCGCCGGTTTTGACATGCTCCGGGCCCTGGATCTTGCGCATCAGGTCCGGATCAAGATGATGCGCCACCTGCCGTTCGGGATGAACCAGTTCAGGGTGGGTGACCAGAATTCGGGATGTTTCCCCCTCCCCTCCGTGCCCTTCGCCCTTCTTCGATTTCTGTATGGTGTGGTAGACTCTGGAAAGTGGTGCGAGCCAGTTCAGCACAACCGCTCGTGCGTCCGGGGTTGCATCGACGATATCCTGTGCGGCCACCATCATCGACGGCAAATTCCCGTCGTGGCCATGCACAAGCAGGAAGTCCCGAAATCCACCCTTGTAAAGGCTCATGCAGACCTCCAGCAGCAGGCGGGACATGGTGGCCGAGCTAAGTGAAATCGTTCCGGGAAACGCCATGTGAAAACTGGATGTGCCGAAAGGGATTGTCGGTCCAAGAACAATCGGGCAGTCCTTGGCATCAAGAATGATTTTCGCCCTACGGCAAATCTCCCGCGCTTCCATGGAATCAGTCCCCATTGGCAGGTGCGCCCCATGGTGCTCTGTCGCGCCGACGGGAATGAATATCCTCCTGGTGGATTCCAGTGCATTCTCCACCTCCAACCCCGTCATTTCGGTCAGGCTTGCGGGACCCTTTTGCAAGTATAGTGTTGAGTCGTCACTCATTTTTCTTCTAGCCTTCCCGTTTGCATTCCGAATCGCAGGACGGTTTTGGGAAATTTGCAATCGGCTCACATTGTCCCAATTCAGCAGCACTTGCGATACAGTGCGTCAGTTCAGGTTGATCATCAACCTCTCGAACCCCCTCACGGCGACGCCAGGCGTCCACGCGAACTCCTGATCGGATATGTTGATTTGCGGATACCGGCGAAAGAATGGAACCAGGAAGCAAGCTGCAATCTCGCGCAACAAGCTCGCGCCGATGCAAGTGTGAATTCCACCGCCAAAACCCAAGTGACGGTTTGGAAATCGGTTGAGACGCAATGTCTCGGGATCTTCGAACTGCTCCGGATCGTGGTTTGCCGAGCCGAAGACCAGCGCCACTTGGTCTCCCTCTCGTATGCGTTCGCCGTGAAGGTCGAAACTCTCTCGAGCAACTCTCTGTGTCAGCTGTACAGGTCCATCGTAGCGCAACAACTCGTCAATTGCGGAACGGTCAGTGATTTCGCCACCCACCCAGCTTTGCGCCTGTTCGGGATGGTCCACAAGCGCGCGGACAGCCAACACGATGAATTGCGTGACCGGCTCGTTCCCGCCGAAGAGCAATTGCGTCAATGTGCCTACCAATTCGTCGTTCGTCACGTTGCCCTTTTCGAGGCTACCAAGCATATGAGATATCAAATCATCACCCGCGTTTTCGCGACGACGTTCGATCAGCGCATTCAGGTAAGACTCCATCTCGGCCACCGCGACCAAGGCATCCTCGAAAATCTCGCTGCTTTTTTCAAACTCGATGAGGCGGGACAGCGCTTTCGTCCAGGGATAGAACTTTTTGCTGTCCTCAGTGGGCACACCAAGTTTCCTGGTCACGTTGAGGACCGCAAGCGGCATCGCCACGTCGTTCACCAGATCGACGGAGTCGAGTTGCGAAATTTGATTTAGAATCAATTCGGCGGCATGGACGCAATCCTCCCTGCGCGCAGCAATTGGCCTTTGCATGAATTGACTTGCAACGAGGCTCCGCATCCTGCTGTGCGTCGGCGGGTCTCGCATGAACATCCAGTGTTTTGTGGCTTCAAACAGTTTGTCACCCAGCGCCGACTCGTTCGACACGACCGTTTCACTACTGAGGCGCGGGTTTCTTAGTGCAGCCTCAACATCGCGAAAGCGCGTCACATACCAGCAACCATTCCGTTTCCGGTCGCCGGAAACACCAAAATGAACCGGCGAAGTCCTGCGCAACAACTTGTAATGCGGATAGGGGTTTGAACGTATTTCCAGGAGAGTCGGATCGAATCGCAGGAGATTGGGTAAAGATTCGTCACGACCAGTCATGGTTGCCACTACACTTTTCCGCAATTGGCGCATCGCCGTTCGGGTATGCCATCCTTCCTGTCGCTGATGTAGTCCATGCCTGTACAGACATTGTTCTCGCCAGCGTCTTTCCTGGTTTCCATTCCGACACAATGGACAAGACGTTCCCTCCCACGCATGGCGACTGGGCATATGGGCATAACAACGACCAGAACACAAAAAATCACGGGAAGGGCCACGATGGCAAGGGGAATCAGCATCCCCTTGTTTTCCTGAGCATCTTCCAATTTTGAGACCCGTACGCGGGTGGTGATTATGGCAAGTAATGACGTGTCTGAAGTTGCTGCACGTCATTGTATCCAGAACGGCCTTCTGTTCGTGGGTTCTCTTCCGGAAGATGTCGGATTTGGAGTGCCATGGGCGCTCGAAAGGTGATGCATCGGCGTTAAGGGGCGAGCCGTCAGAAGGGATGGCCCAGACTGGGGAGTCTACCGGCAGCGTTGAGATTGGTGGCGCCGCTGAGGTTATGTGCAGTCACCACCAGATGCGTTTGAAGGCTGGCCTCGGCAAAGCCCTTCTAGCGCCTCCGTCTCAAACGATAGGAGCGTTTCCAGGTTCTGAAAACTCTCTCTATATGGGCACGAGCCTGGCGAAGAGCCCGATTGCGTTCAGACTGGTGACGCTCGGCCATCTCCTGCGAAAGTATGCATCAGATCCGCGTCAACACGAACTGGCTATTGCACTTCGGAAAGTCGGTCTGGTCGAACGGACACTCTTCATTGTCGATTGGTTGCTGGATATCAACGTTCGGCCAAGAGCCAATATCGGACTGAACATGGTCGAGGTGCTCCACGCCTATTAAAATGCCCTGTGAATCGGCTGTCAGGGTGAATTCCGCAACCGGACAACCGAGGGTCAGCACTTCCGGATCGCCGGACTCAATCTGTTAGCAGAGATCATTTTAAAGAAACACCGACCAGTTTGGATGGGTCGCCCGAAAGCGAGAACGCGCCGGCCTCGAAAAACCAGACCACCTGCTCAGGCACTTCTCAACGCTTGGGTGGGCCGCATTTCCCGCTCAGGCGAATACAGGCGGCTTAAAACCATAGCCTCACGGTCCTAGACGATACTTCATCGACAAAAATTTTTTTGAATCCTTATCATCAGCAAGATAACCGATTTCGGGCGGGACTCGGCATGTAACGGCCCCGACGGGTCAGATCACACGAGGACCTTGGCGGGATCGATCTCAAGAAATTTGAAGGCCCGGCTCTGCGACGGCGTCGGCTGCACAAAAAGGGATAGCGGTGGTCGGGATTGGATGGAACCGTCGCACCGTTCGGCATCAGCGGGGCTAGATCGGCGGGAGGTGTCGGGAGACTGTGAACCTGCAGATCGTCGGCGGTTCGTCTGGTATCGGCCTTGGCCTTGGCACTCTTCGAGAACCTGGCAGGCTCCACCGTATATTCCGTTGTGCCCGGCGACTGCAAGGTCATCGTCCTCGGTGGACCTCCGGTGCGAAGTTTGCGACGCCTTCCGATCAAAAAAGGAAGACAAACCTTGGTGAAAGTACTCTAGGTCTCTGATTCCGCTTGCGTTGGCTGAGACCAGTGCGCATGATGCCTTCATGACCCTCGACGGCGTCCGGCGTTCTCCCACTTCGCGTAATCTGTCCGACCGAATGTTTTTCACGCGGAAGGAGTTCGGTGAAATCCTTCCCGTCTACGGACGCATGGTGGCCGCGGGTCAATGGCGTGACTACGACATTTCCTGTCACCGTAATTCAGCTGTCTTTTCCATTTTTCGGCGTGCCTCGGAGACGCCCATTTACCGGATCGAAAAACGCGTGGATCCTCACAGTCGCAAGAGCCTGTACCTCGTCATCGGCCTCGACGGCCGGATCATCCGGCGAGGATACGAACTGCGAGCAGTGCTCGGGGTCTTCGATCAGAAACTCCTGCGCATCGTTGCCTGATCAGACCCGGCGCCTGAGCGTGATCGCACCGCCTCCGGTTGCCTGAATCCGGGCTGCTGCGCCATCGAGCGGTTCGATCCTGACAGCCATATGGTGAGCGTTGGCATGAAGCAGCATCTCGGAATCGACCATCATTCCCACGTGACCTGACCAGAATACGAAGTCGCCTCTCCGCATCCTGTCACGGTTGCCGAGGACTGTCCCGATCGCGTGTTCCTGCTGGTCACTGTCCCGTGGAGCATCAATACCAGCCGAAGCCAGCACCAACTGGACCAGGCCTGAGCAATCGATACCCCAGTTGCTGTCACCGCCCCAGAGATACGGCGTTCCGACCAGTTGTTCTGCCACTTCGACCGGATCGGTCGCGAGATCATTCACCGTTTTGACTTGAGCGGTCGGGATGTATCCGCCATTCGCGATCTCGATGAATGACTCCGTCTCGTCCGTGGCCTCGACGACCGAAAAAAAGGGCAACGTCATGACTGGTTCGACCTTGATCACGGGCTCGGGATAGACATGGGCTCCGAGACTCCAGACCCTGTGGCTCGGGGTCCGGAAGTCTTCGAGTCCATCGCGAGCCACGTAACCGACATAACCATCGGCACAAGCCCGGCCAAACACGGTTCCCTTGGCCCCTTCTTCGTCAAGAACCAGAAAGCCTGCGCCGTGCAACAACTGCCGGTCTCTGTCTCCGCAAGGCGAGCGACGCAGGTCCAGAACGGAAGAACTCACGTGTGCTAGTCGGCCTTCAGCAAATCGAACGTTGTCCACCTGCCCCCTCAGGGACACATGAGCGACCCGTTCGTTGCACGGAAACAACCGTCTGTCGATTGCTCGTTTCATCGTCGTCGAAATCCTCCCGGCACGGGTAAAGCAGCTTCGGTCAGATACCCCGGGATTCCAAGCGGTCTATACACTACTCGTCTCGGAAAACCCGAGTCTTGGACGGACTACGCTTGAATTTTCGGCCTTTTCCTCCTGATCATGCAGACGACGAGGCAGGAGACTACGGACGAACGCTTTGGGTCAAGACATATACGTCGCCTACTGCAGACCCGTTGTCGATTCGTGAAGCGCGACAATCGAAGAGACAACCGTGCACCGAACAGGTAGACAGACCGCGGATTCGGGTGCGGAAGTGCTGGCGGCGAATCCGGCAAGTGATATGGTTGTTTTTCAAGTTCTGAGAGAAAGGAGGGCAACTGGCGCCACTCTGGGCTTCCCTAGTGATACATATAGAGTTTCCGAGTTTGTCGCAGCTGGTATCGATTTGGGAATCGCGGCATACGGCCGGAACGGACATGCCGCCGCCCATAGAACTCCGTACGTTGGCCGAACGCGGTCAAATCTGGAGCCGCATCTACCCGGAAAACCTGGACTACCTTGGCCACGACGTGGCCCAGAATTATACTGAGGCCGTGGCATGATATCGTGAAGCAAAGGAACGGGGTATACGCTGTCCAGAACGAAGAGGGAGTAACCGAGGACTATGTGGAGAGTTTCGGCTGGTACAACCTACAGACGCCCGGGAAAGGCAAGGCGAATTGCCGGATCATTCGATAATCCCTGGTCAGGTTGCAACGGCCCGGATACTCAGCTGTGAACTCAAAGCACGCAATGACGAGAACTGCGAGACAATTGAAGTGGTACGACAATGCGAACGCATCTAGGCTTTGGTTCTGACTGAATTGTCCACTTGATTTATTCCGCAACGAGCGCGACATCTGCGCCCGCCGCCTGGAAACGGCCCAGGTTGCCGTAGAGCGCGCGCAGCATGATGCCCCGTGCGCCGTTCATGTCCCGCTCAACGATGATGGTGCCATCCGAGACCGTCTTCGAGCCGCCAGGCTCCTGCGCGACAAAGCCGTCCCATGAACGGGTCCTGCTGGTATAGGCCTCGTTGGCGATGACGAGCCTCTTGCCGTATTTCCGGCACATCCACGCCAGCTTCTGCCTGAACCGGTAATGCGCCAGGCCCGGCATCGAGCGCACGGTCCTCGTCCTGATCTTGCGCTCGGACTTCGCGCTCATTTCCTTCGTCTCGAAGGACGGCAGCAGGATCACGTCGAAGGCCCGAACGAGATCACAGGCAACCCGGCGGTGCAGGTCGTCGACCAGGTTGCGGATGCGGATCGCGAGCCTGTCGATCCGCTTCTGATCGTGGCGCTTCCAGTCCCCGTGCCTCGCCTTCGCGCGTTGGCCGACCAGGCGGTCGAGCTTCAGCAGGAGCGGGAACACCCTTTCGGCATGGAAGCCGTCGCCGTGGCTGGCAGCGTGCTTCACCGCGTATGCGGTCACGAAGGTCCGCACGCCGGGGTCGAGGGCCACGATGGAGCGGACCTGGATTTCGTCCTGCCCAACCGTGGTGATGTGCTTCCGAGCGCAGATGAACCACTGCCCCCGCTCAAGCACGATGGTCGTCAGATCCCCCACGCCTCGCCGGGCATGGCTTCGGCCAGGTCGAAGTTCCGCGCAACGAACGCGCCGGAGAGCTTCTGGACGGCAATGCGCTGCCGTATGTCCCTGATGCTGCGGAACGAGAAGCCGCAGCGTTCGCCGTCCTTCCGCCGCCGGATCACCGCATCCCGGGTCCTGAACGCCGCGTTCACCGCCTCGTCGCAGTCGGCGGAGCGGAACGCGCCGCCGCGCTCCTCAACCTCCGAACGCACGAAGGCGCGGATCGTGGACCGCAGGACAATCTGCCGGAGGTCCGGGCCATTCGGGTCCACGAGGCCGCGGTCGGCCTCGATGAAGCAGGCGATGGCAAGGTTGTCGGCGCGGCGCTGCTGGCGGACCAGTTCGTGCAGCAGCTCAGGGTCCTTCGGGCAGGCCCTGATCTTCCTCGTGCCCTTGACCGGAACGCTTCCCATGGCGGGCGTTGCAGAAGGAAGTGATCCATGCAACGAGGCAACGGACGTCGAACTGCCCGGTGAGATCGTCCTCTTCCGGAAGCTCGGTGCCTCCTCCCGAAAGTTCGATGACGTGCCTGATGAGGGGGCAGCCCGAGCGGGTGATGCGGTCCGATGTGGCAGCCACCACATGGACTGTCTCTCCGCGCAACGTGCGTTCCAGTCGGGCGACAAGGCCTCGTCGCCTGAAATCGACTCCGGATCCAGTGTCACGGACAACGCGTCCGTCGGGATGCCGGGCGCGCGGGAGCCGTTCCCCGGTGTCGAGGGAGGAGCGCTGCCTGGCGCTGGAAGCACGGGCGTCGAGGATCGTGTCGGGTTCGACGGGAACCCGGACCCTGTCATGTCCGCCGGGTGTCCGCTCGCATGGTTGATGGCGCCCTTCGATCCAGTGTCGGATGGTTTGCGTCGTGACTTTCTCGCGTCTCGACAGGCATGTCGCCGTCATCCACGTATTGCGCCTTACGGGATGCTCCTGGTTTGTTCAGTGCGGAAAGACTGAAATGCTGCGTTTATTGCTCAATCATGAGGCAGCCAATTGACGCAACCATACCTGAATCATGTTTTCGGATCGGCCAACAAACTATCCCGGCCAGTTGGCAATAAACTCAGATTCAAGCATTTTCAGAGGACGCGGGGAATCAGATGATTAACGATCTGCCTAGGACACCTCTCAACGAGACGCTCCGGGAATTCTGCCAACGTTGGCAGATTACAGAGTTGGCTTTCTTCGGTTCAGTCCTAAGAGAGGACTTCGGTCCGGACAGTGACGTTGATGTCCTGGTGAGTTTTCGAGAGGGTGCCAGGTACAGTCTTTTTGACCTGGACGACATGGAATCAGAGCTGAAAGCGATGTTTGGACATGAAGTCGATCTCGTCACCCGGCGAAGTATCGAAGGCAGTACAAATTACTTGCGTCGTGAGGCTATTCTCAACTCAGCTAAGGTCGTTTATGGATCGTGACACTCCACATATCCTGGACATCGCCGAATCTGCACGATTGGTGCAGTTCTACATCAAAGGCGTTACTCGGGACGATTTCATGAACGACATCCAGTTGCAGGATTCCGTTATTCGGCGTCTTGAGATTGTTGGCGAAGCGGCGAGCAGAGTTTCGACACGATTTCGTGAAAGTCATAATGCAATTCCGTGGGGTCGGATGATCGGAATGCGCAATCTTACGGCACGGTAGATCTGGATATCGTGTGGACGACAGTGAAGGATTAAATTCCGGAACTGCTGGTATTGATCGAACCGTTGATTCCGCCGAAACGCGAGGAAAGAGCGGAACTCGGGTGCGAGTAGAGGTAACACCTATGGCAGGCCATCTCCCAAAGGACGAGATCAAGGGTAATGACATGAGCCTCGCCAAAGCACTGATCCCGGACCCGCGGCCGAAGCCCTCGCCGTCGCCAAGGACGGTGCCGAACCGGAGGGCACTCTTTTTCCGGAAAGCACTGACGTCGTCGCAATCAATTCGTAATAATCAGAAGCCGTTCCGAGCCAAGTTTGCCGAACGGTAAGGCTTTCCACCTGCCTTCCGATTGCGATCGGCCCGGTCAGTCATCGGCCCGCAACGCATTCACGCTTCTCCCGGCACATAACGCGACAATCAAGACACAGGGGGACGACCACCGGGACGACGGTTCGAGCATCAGGAGCGGACCGGCTGACGGTTTTGCTGGCCCGTGACATAATCATGCTTCGGATTTCGAATGAATGGGGCGACAGCTGGTGCCGTTCCGGACCATTGTGACGGCGGTATTCGTAGTGGTTGCTTGCGGGGATACTGCAGCCGGTCCCGATACAGATGGAGCACCACACGACCAGGGAGACCATGCAGCCGTCCTCTATGAACTCCGCCCATCGGCCGAACTTGGTCATGCCAGAACCCAGAACAGCCTCTGGAACATGTACTACGCTGGCCGTGGCGTAGCGAGGATTACACCGAAGCCGTTGCTTGGTATCGTATGGCAGCGGAACAGGGGTACGCTCCTGCCCAGCACAACTTCGGACACATGCACCAGAGTGGCGAGGGTGTGCCCGAGGACCATGTGGAAAGATTTGCCTGGTACGACCTGGCTGCCGCTCAGGATCACTATGACGCTTGGGAAGGGCGGGACACACTGCTGAACCTGATGACCCCGGACCAAGTCACGGCGGCCCAAGAGCTCGGCAGCGAACTCGGGGCGCGGATTAGCGCAAACCGACGTCCGTTTTGTGCGGCTGTCAAACCTATCCGTCAAACTGCCGTTTTCCGGACAACGCGGCGGTCATGCGTCCACATGCGTCCAATCAGCAACGTCGTGATTTCGGTTTATTTTTTCATGAATTCCGAAAGTTCCCGTGTCGAGATTGCCTTTTCAACGTAGCCGAATGTGCCGGTCTCCAGGACTTCCGATGCAGCATCGATCACGCTGCTCATCGCGGCTCGATGAAGAGAGCCTGCGAGGCTGATGCGGCTCACGCCTGCAGCTGCCAATTCTGATACGGAAAACGATCGAGGTCTGCGGGATGCCCGCCATGAAATTCACAGGTCTCGAAACCGCAGCGCAGACCGTCCTTACTGCCTCAAGATCCGGCAGCCCCGGGGCCATCAACACGTCCGCCCCGGCAGCTTCGTACGCACGCAGACGAATGATCACGGCCTCGAGGTCCGGCTGCCCGCGAAGAAAACACTCGCATCGTGCAGTCAGGACGAAATCGAAACCGGTTGAACGCGCGGCGGCTACGGCCGCCCGGACTCTTGCTGTCGCGCTTTTGACGTCATGGATCGGGAGGTCGGATTCGCCGGTTGCATCTTCGATGGAACAGCCGACGAGCCCGACTTCGCACGCGACAAACCTGCCGCACTGGCCTCAACACCGGCCCAGCGCCGATCCGAACGGTTTCCGCCACCGTGGCGGGATCATGCCCAAAGCCGTTTTCGAGATCGGCGGAAACGGGCAGTTCTACCGCGTCCACGATGGCCTGTGCGTGCCGGAGTGCATCGTCGCGCAAGACGTTCCCATCACGTCGGCCGATCGTTCCGGCGAACCCGCCACTCGATGTCGCCAGCGCCAGGAAACCCAGACGTTCCAGAATTCGCGCCGAACCTGCATCGAAAGGGTTTCCGACGACAAGAGGCTCGCTGCCCCCGTGCAGTGCACGAAATCGCGTGGCCTTTTCGACCTGCCCAACCCGGAGACCGTTTGTCTTCCCTTTACTGTCCTTTTTCAACTTGGCATCCTCACTGACTATCATCGGATCGCTCGGAAGTGACGGCGGGAGAAAAACCTTGCGCATTTCGGTCGGATACCTTTCGGGGTGCCGACCGGGGCGGCGGTGGATGAGGTCGTCTCGCCGACCTTTGTCACCTCACCCCTGGCTGGGAGTTGACCGACTGGGAGTTCCTCCACCCCGGAGGTGGCAACACCGGCTTATCGGTCATTTCGGTGCCCGCATTTTCCCCAACGGTTCATGCCGACGTCCGTGGCGGCGGCACGCAGGTACATCTCACGGTAATACGGTTCGAGTCCAGCAGCCGTTTTCTGCGACACGGCCTGGTCGTGGGCATAGGCAAGCGCGAATTCGCGTGCTTCCTCTTTGATGCCCTCTTCGTCGACACTGCACACACGCCCTTCACGCACAAGGATTCTTCCTGCGACCATCGTCATCCTTACCGAGGATCCGTTCTCGCAGTATACCAATTGCCTGCAGACATCATTGAGCGGTGTGAACGCGATTTCATTCAGGTCAAGCAGCGCGATATCGGCTTGATAACCCGGCGCCAGGGTGCCGACAAGATTGTCAAGCCCCATCGCACGGGCGCCACCCTCGTGTGCGCAGGCGAGTATTTCATCGGCTGCAGGCCAGTTTCGGTATTCCGGATCGGTGATGTTGTGGATCAACCCTGCGATCTTCATCGTGGTCCACAGGTTGATGCTGTCATCGGCCAGCGCCTCATCCGTCCCAAGGCATACGTGTATGCCGGCATTCCGAATTCTCCGAAACGGCATGATACCGCTGCCAAGCCGGAGATTGCAGACCGGATTGTGCACAATGACCGATCCTGCCTCCGCGATCGTGGAGATATCCGCATCATCAAGCCAAATTCCGTGAATGACGTTGCAGCGCTGATCGAGAACGCCCCGGTCGTGAACATACTGGAGAATGGACCTGCCGAACCGTGAATCGCCGAAGACCCGCTGGGTCTTCGTCTCCAGTATGTGCATGTAGAAAGGCAGCCCAAGGTTTCGGCTGAGATCGGAAAGAGACCCCAGGTAGTCTTCGGTGACCCGGTGCGGTGCAGAGCAGGACACCGCCGCGCGAATTCTGCCGTCCTGGGTGCAGTTCCAATTTCCAATCAAGTAATCGTAGAGGGCGAGAAGCTCGTCGGTTTCCGGAACAGCTGCCGTTTCGAACTGGCGCCTCTTGTCCGCGGGAAGAAGATCCTTGAGGAATGGATACTTCTCGTATTCGACGATGTTCGGCTGATCGAGCGCCACGGTTGCCCGCATTCCCGAGTCCGAGTAGGCCGACATGACGGCGGCAATGTTCCCGGGGCTCGGGATGGGCACGAAAAACACATCGTCCTGCACCGATGTGATGCCGTGCTTGAGCATCTCGATCGCACCCAGCATGGTGCGGACATAAACCATGCGGTCCGGCGGCAGCGAACCGCCCAGGGGTGGCACCTCGTGCAGCATGAAGAGCTCGAGAGGCAGTCCTTCCAGGCATCCCTTCATCAGATTGGTCGACGAGTGAAAGTGCCCGTTGATCAATCCCGGTATGGCCAGGAGCCCCCTGCAGTCGATGTCTTCAAATTCCCCGGTTGCGGGCGCGAACTCCACACCAGGCTTCACCTCGACGATCTTGTCTTGGTCGATCAGGATATTGACTTCGCGAATATTCCGACCGCTTGTTTCCGGCGAATTCATCATCACGTTTCGAAGGAGTTTTCTCATGCCTCGCACCGGCAAACCCTACTGGACAGGGGCGGGGCAATCATAAGTTGATTTCGGGAAACTTCGCAATTCATACGTCTGGGGCTGCGGCGAACCCTTCCCCCAGCCGTCGCATGCCGAGCCCGCGTCGGTCACCTACCTGAAATTGCGGTTCGTTTCTTGCCGTGGCCGCCAGCGTTTTCCACGGTGACTTTTCTGCCGCAGTCAGCGACCCAACCGGCCGTTGAGTTGGATGCGGCGCCTGCCCGGTCGCGGGGCTATGCGGTGAAGTACCGCGACCGCAAGGCAGAGGCTACCGCCGTTCCGGCGTGGCCGTCCGCACACAACCGCAGCGCATGAAAGCTGTACTGCGGGTCCCTACACCGAACAGCGCGTGACATTTTCACGCCATACGGGAATCACGCCCGAAACCGGCCGGTTGCTTGACCAAGGTCAAGGTTCGTGTGAAAGTATGTCGTATAACTTGAAACCCAAGTCATGCGATGTCGCGTCATTGCGAATTGAAACGAAAAATCAATACGATCGCAATTCCGCGCGCGCAGGCGTCGATGCATCTGCATGATCTGCAATGCCTCGACAAAAAAAGGAGTCTCCGAAAATGAAAGTCTCACTATTGAATTCTCTGCTCGGTGCAAGTGCCGCCGTACTCGTGTCGGCCGTTGCCGGTGCACAGGAAGCGCCGAGCCTGGGAGGACAGACACTCCCGTCGTACGAGGCTCCGAACGAAGGTTTGGTTGCCGAGATCAGGTCGAGGGGCAGTATCAGGAACGGCGTTGAAGCCCAGAACCCGCCATTCGAATTCATAGAAAACGGCGTAATTGTCGGATATGACATCGATCTGTCGCGGATGTTTGCGGAACACATCGGCGTTGAACTCGATGTCATAGACACGGCTTGGGCGGGGGTCATACCGTCGCTCTATACGAAGAAGTTCGACATGATCTGGTCAGCCATGACGATCACGGAACCGCGAATGAAAGCGGTGACATTTTCGCAACCCTACGCCTCGGACCAGGTCGAGTTCATTGTCAGGGCCGGCGATGACCGGATCAATTCCATTGCAGACCTGAACGGTATGATTCTCGGAACCCAGCTGAATTCCGCCGCCGAGTTCCAGGCGCAGGAGCTGATCAAGGAACATGGACTCGACGTCGAGCTGAAGTCATTCGATCACTTCGATGGTGCATATCTCGATCTCAGGAACGGCAATGTCGATATCGTGACAAGCACGAAACTCAATGACCGGGTGTTGTTCGACAGGAATCCAGGTGTCTACGACGTTGCCCTCGAACTGCCAATCTACAACTACGTAGGCGTCGCGACCAGGCAACAGGACGGAGATCTTTCGGAAGAGATCGATGCCTTCATCGACAAGGTGCAGGCATCCGGAGAACTGGCCGATCTGCAGATGCAGTGGTTCGGGCACGTGATGGACCTGCCTGAATAACGGCGGGTGATCTGTCGTGTCGGGTTTCGATTTCGACCTTATCGTCGAGTATCTCCCCGATTTCTGGCGAGGCGCCAAGGCCACCATCTTCTATTCGCTGACATCGCTTGCTCTGGCGGTGGCGATCGGAATGTTCATGGCGCTTTGCCGGATTTCTCATGTCGCTATGCTGAGATGGTTCGCGCGCGGCTACATCGATGCCATTCGCGGAACCCCGGCCCTGATCCAGATCTTTTTCGTCTACTTCGGCATGCCGGCATTCGGAGTGAACCTGTCGGCACCGACTGCCGCGGTGGTTGCTCTCGGCATCAATAGCGGTGGCTATCTTGCCGAGATTTTCCGTGCCGGAATCATGGGTGTGGACCGGGGCCAGACCGAAGCGGGTCGATCCCTCGGAATGAGCTACGGACAGACCATGTGGCGCATAACCCTGCCACAGGCCGCCTTGCTCGTCGTGCCACCAGCCGCCGGGGAATTCACCAATCTCGTCAAGGGTACCTCGCTCCTGTCGACGATTTCGGTCGCCGAATTGACACGGGTAGCACAGCAGATCGTCGGAGTGACTTTCCGGCCAATCGAGGCCTATGTCGCGATTGGTGTCGTCTACTATTGCCTCAACGCCGTTATTGCACAGGGAGCGGTATGGCTCGAGCGATCGCTGAGACGATCGCAGGGACTCGAGTGATGCCTGAGCCCGTTGTCCGGATCAAGAACCTCCGGAAATCCTTTGGTGATCACGAGGTCTTGTGCGGCATTAACCTCGAGATCGAATCTGGCGAAACCCTGGTTGTCATTGGTCCGAGCGGCTCCGGAAAATCGACCCTGTTGCGCTGCACGAATTACCTCGAAGTTCCAACCTCCGGATCGGTCGAAATTGACGGCGTGCCGTTCGCCCTTCCGAACGCATCCCGGCGCGTCCAGGAACGGCACCTGAACAAGATGCGGGCCCAGGTCGGCATGGTGTTCCAGCGGTTCAACCTGTTTCCCCACAAGACTGCTCTTGCAAATGTCATGGAGGGACTGCTTGCCGTGCGTCGCATGGGCCGGGCCGACGCGGAAAACAGGGCGACCGAGATGCTTGAACGGGTCGGCCTGTCGGACAAGCTGAACGCCTATCCGGCACAACTGAGCGGCGGCCAGCAACAGCGCGTGGCGATCACGAGGGCGCTCGTGATGGAACCGAAGGTCATGCTCTTCGACGAGGCGACATCCGCACTTGACCCGGAACTCATCGAAGAAGTCCTCGTGGTCATGACGCAACTCGCCAACGAAGGTCTGACAATGATTGTCGTGACCCATGAGATGGACTTTGCCCGGGATGTTGCCCGCGAGGTCATGTTCATGGACAACGGCGTCATCGTCGAAAAGGGGCCTCCGGAAGAAATGTTCTCTTCGCCGAAGCATGAGCGGACGCGGTCGTTTCTCAGAAAGATCCTGCGCTCATCATGAGTTCGGTCCTCATCCGGGGCGGTTTGATCGTGTCGCCGCGCCAAAGCATCCGGGCGGACATCCTGGTCAAGGACGGCGTGATCGCCGCCATCGGGCGCGACCTTCCGGTCAGCCCCGCAGCGAGGATCATCGATGTGGGTGGACTGACGGTCCTGCCGGGAGTCATCGATCCGCACTCCCATCTCTGGGAATCCGGCTTCATGTCAGATCCAGACTTCGCCGACAGCACGGCGTCAGCGGTCGCAGGCGGAATAACGACGATCATCGACATGCCGCTCACCGTACCGGAAGTTCTCGACGCGGAGACCTTCAATGAAAAGGCACGGCTGGGGGAACGCACGTCTCACACGGATTTCGCATTGCATGCAGGGGTTTCGCCGGACAACCTGCCCGGTCTCGCGGCAATGTGGAAAGAGGGCTGCACGGCCTTCAAGATATTTACCTGCGAAACCGGCTGTCCGATGGCCGGATTGACCAATGATCACGATCTGTCCGAGGCGATCCGGGTGATCGGTTCCTTCAACGGGTTGGCCACGTTCCACGCGGAGAACGATGACCTGCTGAATGGCAACCTGGCACGCATCCGGCGAGACAACCGGACCGACAACATGGCATTCGTGGAGTGGCGAAACGAAACCGTGGAACTCGAGGCGATCAACAGGATCCTGTTTCTGGCCTCACGCTTCGGAACGCGGGTCAACATTGTTCATGTGACGTCACCGGCTGGTGTCGCCCTCGTAGAACGAGCCCGCGCGGACGGCGTCAATGCCACGGCGGAAACGTGCCCCCATTATCTCTACCTCACGAGCGAAGACATCGCGGATCAAGGAGCCTGGTTATCCTGTGCTCCGCCGATGCGGGGGCAGGACGCCAGGGACGGCATGCGTACGTTGATGGCCGATGGCTCCATACTGACCGTCGGTTCGGATCACGGTCCCGTCGACCCGGCACTCAAGCGGCGCGGCAGCAACAACATTCTGGACGGGCAACCCGGACTGCCCGGGAACGAAACGATGGTTCCGCTTCTTCTCAATCTCGCTGCGTCGGGTTTGGTTTCACTGAACCGCCTCGCGGAAGTTACCGCGGAAGCCCCGGCAATCCTTTACGGGTTGTTCCCGCGCAAGGGGGTTATTTCGGTCGGAAGTGATGCGGATTTCACGATTGTCGATCCTGAATACAACTGGACCATAAAGGCAGAAAACCTGGTCGGGAAATCGGGATGGACGCCGTATGAAAACCTGCGTGTCAGCGGCAAGGTCGAACTTTCAATCATCCGCGGCAGAGTGGCCGCAGAAGACGGCCGACCCGTGCGGGAGCCCGGATCAGCGGCGTTTGTCCGGAGACACTGAAGGGGAATGCGGAACAGTTTCTTGTTCTTGATTCTTCGGTTGTCTTCTTTCCTATGCAGAGCGTTTTCCAGCAGTTAACTCGGGACAGTGTATTCGCTGTCCGCTTGCGTTTCGCCGGGAGAAGACCTGGCCCATCTTTAACATTGCAGTGCGTAACGAGTTGATTTCAAACGGGTAAATATTTCGAATGGCACAACAAACAGGAGGGTCGGCCTTTCAGGGCCGCCGTCACGATTGGCCGGCACTGGTTCAGACGATGGTCTTGGCGTGGTTCCTTGGTGGTGGCGCGTGACCATCGCCCGGTAGATTCCCGCCTGCTCGGGGGTGGCGGATGTGGTCTTGCGAACATGCAGGATCCTGCGGTCACGGCGTCTGCAGCTGGTTGTCGTGCGCTGCAATGTCGCAAGCGTCTGGCGCACCTTTGTCCAACTATCGTTGATTTTGCCGCTTTCATGGGTTTGCGCAGTGTCTGGACTGCCTGGTAGGCGAGAACCGAGATGAACAGATACGCGTCGGCGTGCCTCTGTTTGTGATGGATGATCGGACGCAGGCCGAGCCCAGATTTCAACGAGCGGGGAATGCGGCCTACACTTTCGCAAGGCTTTTGTACGCCACCACCGACGCGTCCGGCCCGATGGCTTCAAAAATCAGGTTGGTGCGGATCAAGTAGGCACCGTCAAGCCGTCGCTCGGCGGAAATCCGGTCCTGCCACCGGCTCCAGGTGACGGCATCGTCCGTGAAGGTGATAGTGAAACGCTTCTCGACCTTCCGGTGTTTGGCCCCGCTTCCCCGACCCTGCGGTTGAGGCTCTCCCGCCCCTTCAGGTTGCCTGTAGCACGTCCCCCCGGCATGCGGACCTGTTCCTCCCGCGGCCGCGTGTCCAGGCAGACCATCAGCCGCTCTCCGCGAAACACTGGGCCGATTACCTCCGTCGCCGCGTCGGGGACCAGGGTCTCGGGGGCGAACGGCGGTTCGTCCGGATCCGCCGGACGCAGGCGGCTAGCCGGACGTCCTCGGTCTTGAGAGCCGAGATCCAGTCGAGATCCGCCGGCTTGCAATCCTCGCGGATTCAAGCCGTGTCACAAAAGCCCTTCATCCGTGCAATCCGAAGAACAGGAGTGCTTTTGTCGCATTGCAATGTCGTGTTTTCGCTTGGGACATGCCCGGAATCATGTGGTAACGACCGGGTCCAAACTCGTGGCGGGCCGATTCATGTCGCCCTTCAGCCAGTCAAACTCCGGAGCAGATGATGAAACTGATCAAATGGTTGCTATTGATCGTCGTGGGCCTCGTTGGCATTTTCCTCGCCGGTGCTTACGTGCTGCCAAAGTCCGTTACAGTTGAGAGAAACGCGGTCATTGCCGCGACTCCTGACCAGGTGTTTCCATACGTCAACTCCATGCAACGGACCGAGGAGTGGTCACCATGGCTGTCTCTGGACCCGAACACGAAGCTGACATACTCGGGTCCGGAGAGGGCGTCGGGAACAGGCTTGAGTGGTCGTCCGAACACGAAAGCGTCGGCACGGGAACCCAGGAAATCACCGCCAGCGTACCCAACGAGCGCGTTGAAACCGCGCTCGACTTCGGCCCGATGGGAATGGCTACCGCTTATTTCAACCTGAAGGAGAAAGGCGATGGCACTGAAGTCACGTGGGGGCTCGTCAGCAACCTCGGCAACAACCCCATTGCACGCTGGATGGGACTGATGCTCGACAGCTGGGTAGGTGCCGACTACGAAAAGGGTCTCGCAAATCTCGCCGCGGTAGCCGAGAATTGATAGCCCGCCCCGGTTGTGGGCACGTGACGGCCATCTCAAGTCGACAACGAATTCCTGTTTTGGCCTCGAAATCGGCAGGAGGGACCATGGTGATCCCCTCCCGGTGCGCAGGCTCATGAATGCCAGTCGGGTCGAGGTGGATTATCGACGGGTTCCGGTCCGTAGATCGTGTTTCGGCTCCGACGAACTGCTCTTCGATGACCTCGGCATTGCCGCTGATCGGACACAGCCGGTGCGCTCTGTTGCTGCCAAAACCGTCCCAAGGCCCAAGCCTTCCGGTGTGCCGCTCAGTGCAACGCAACAGGATGCGCTGCGACAGCGACGCACTCTCGTCCAAACCGTTGTTCAAAGATGGTTCATCCAATTCCGGGAGTCCAAAAAGTGACTTTCACGTTCTATCGCAATGGAATCGGGACCGGTAACATCGATTACGCAAATCCGGATTTTGAGTCGCTCGTCAGCCGACAGCGTAGATAGCAAACGATGTTCGAGTTCCCCTGAGTTGGCTGGTGGCGTTCCCGTCACAGGTGGCGTCGGTCGGCAACCTTCGGTGACTCCGAACCAAAACACAAGATAAATGCCGTGCCCTCCTGTCCCCGGATCCCTGGTGTAGCGGGCAATCAACTGCGATCGAATCGCACTCCAGAGATCGCGATGACAGCTTCTCTTGACCTCAATGGGCACATTGCAGGGACCAAAGGAAACACGAATATCCGCACGCTTGTCATCGGCATAACGGCCTTCCGGCTGAGCGCCGATTTCAAGTTGCAGCATGCGATTCCGCAAGTCCGACAACAGCGCGTCACGACACGAGTCTTCCGGGCGAGGATTCCGTGGACGGTTGTGCTGGTCGACATTCCAATATTGGCGCCAACCGGACGTGTTTCCGTCGTGAATGTCGCGCGCGATCTCGTTCAAGTGTTCGAAAGTCAGCGCCGCCAGATCCGCCACATTTGTTGGCGGACCGCCATCCAAGGTGCCAAGCACCCGAGTGACATCGCCATAGGCAAATTCGGCTTCTCGGCGGACTGCCTTTTGCCTGTAGGCGGCGTCCGTGAGAAGGGAATGCCAGGGATGCAGATCGGCATCGGATGACAGTGCTTCCAGGGCGAGCGAAGCATCTTCCGTTGGAACAGTCGCCAGTTGTTCAATGAAATCGCGGATCCGGTCAGCAACATTCATTGCGGGCGTTACGATGACACCTTCATCGGAGTCGGCGCCAAGAGAATATGGCCTGCTGGAGGCGCCGATGAGGCGGACCAGAAACCGCAAGGCGGGTACGCTCCGACAGCACGCCAAGTCGGGAGTGAGATTGAATTGCCTGTTCACGGCTTCCGCCAGGACGCGAACGCGGCGTTCCCTGCCATTGGTATAGGAGTCCAAGAGTTCGACGTAACGGTCTGGTGCGATGCACAAGCCAACGGCCAGCCAGTGGATGCGTTGCGCCATGCTCATGTGGCGATGCGCGTGCTTCTCATTGATCAAATCGAGAAGCGCTTCAGTATCGCAGTGGCGTCTGGCTGCCAGCAGAAGATGGTTCAGGCTTGACAATTGACCGGACGTGCAACGCAAGGGAAATCGCTCGAGAAGGGAAATTGCAGCGACTCGAGCAACGCGTGCATGGTCCGGGGAATGGGCCAGTTCACGGATGCCGGCAGGAGATTCCGCACCTTTGCGCAGTTTGGAAAGAACGGATCGCACCAGCACGTCGGCAACATCTTCGGGACGTTTTGACAGCAAGCAGCCATACCAACGTGGTGGCCGGTCCGCGGGGTGCCGTGCGGCAGGCCACATGGGCACGGTGTAGTGAACTGCCAGACCCAGCCGCAATTTCTTGTCGTCCATACCGATCACGCCAAACGGTGCAGTCCTGGCGATTTCGTCCAAACCTGCCATGAATGGCAGTGCAAGGTGATGTGTCCGATTCGAGGTTCCCAGGCGGATGATCTGCCTGTCGGATGGCAGATCGTCTCGTTCGGTGGTCCCGCGAAACCCTGACAGGACGGCCTCGACCAGGCTTGCATCGCCGGCAAGGAGAGCCATCAGCCTGTCTCTTGGCGAGTCGCCTCGAACGTCGAGGTATCCACCGAAATAAGCTGTTGCGAGTTCATGCAGGAGTTCAGGTCTTGACGTGTTACTGCGCAGCGCGTCTTCGTGCGGTTTCACATGGTCGTGCCAATCCGGATGCTCGGTCCGAAAATGCGTTTTCGCACCGCGTTCGGAAATGTTCTCGTCGGATGCACGCGCTTCGAGTTCTGCCATTCTCCTGTCAAATGCATCCTGGAGACCGGCATTTCGGGAGAGGCGATGCGATACGACCTTTTGGGAAAGGCCTTCGTTGAAACGGCCGTAGTGCAGGCAATCCGCAATCTCGCCCAGGAACCAGTCGGAGGCATTTGCATCTTTGGCGGCGATTACCTGATCGAGGCACCAGAAACCGAAATCCGGTGGTCGCTCAACACCGAAGAGCCTGCCGTGCATTTCCTTACGCATGCAGACCGCGAACCCGTTTGGTTCGCGACATTCGGATTGGTCGGCACACTGCCTGATGCACATGGCCAGCAAGGTCTTCCAAGCGCCTGGGCGGTTTTCGAGCCACTTCCGAATACTTCGAGACTCCTCCGGGCCGAGGTCCGAATGGTATTTCCAGCCGCCTGAGTACGCGGCCCATCCCAACCAGTCGAACAAGCGGTCCAGATCCACCTCATCCCCGGACAAACTCAGAAATCGGGCCAGGAGGTTCAAGGGCAAACGACGGAGAAAAGAGGCCGGAAGCCTGCGTTCCGTGTCTTCCGAAAGCAGCAGACCGTAGCGTTTGGCAAGTTCGTCAAGAAGGACGACAAGTTGGTCTCTTGTCGAACTCTTGGGAAGATGTCCGGTCCAAAAAAAATTGTATTCGGACCAATGGTTGGGTCGTCGCGGGAGCCGGAGATACTGCATGATTTCCGTTTCCGATATCGTCGCGGGATAGAGCACGGTCAGCAGGTAACCAAGCAGGGCGTCGTCGAGATCTGGTATTTCGCCCGCATAGATGTCAGCCGTCAGCGCCTTGAGCTCTTTGAAGCCCTCCCTGTCATTCCGCAGATGCCGCACGAATGCGTCCATGGCGCCGATTCTGATTATCGGCCAACACGTGTCATCGCGAATTAGCTTCATCAACGGACCGGCAAGCCCCGGTAGTGCCTCGCCTTGTTGGAGCGCTTCGAGCAAAATCACTATGAAGGACTGCCACGGGTCCTCTCGCGACGGATCGGTCAGGAATTCGCGAAACTGGATTTCCATGTCGAAGGACACCAGATCGCCGAGCCGCGAGTCCAGCTGGACCGTGGCAATCAAACGTGGATTTGCCGCAGTTTCCCGTTTGAGGCCATCCAGAAGCTGGCATTTTTCATCCGGCGAGAAGTCTTTTGCATCGCCGTAGAGGACGGTCCCGAGAGGATCGCGCGTGATGATCTCCCGTCGGCCTGACTTGCTGTGAACCGCGAGCCATGCGGCAAGACCGCGCAATTCGGAGACGGTCACGCCGTCATGCCCAGTGATCAATGCAAGAATGCGCCCGATCGGCAGCCCGTTCCTGACAAGGGCGGCAAGGTACCTGGCGGCAAGAAATTCCGCGACCACACGGTGAATTGGAACTACCCGGCACTCGGTTGGAGCTTCGAAAAGCCTGCTTCGGAAACAGCTTCGAAGTGTCTCCCGATCCTGCCCCGTTAGCTGATGAATTTCCAGAAAACGGAGATCGCTGTCCTCGCCGGACAACGAATACCCGGCAACGCCGGTCAACAGTTGTACGGCGCAAAGCCTCCCGACAGTATCCATCAGATCGGAAATGCCAACGCGGTCGTGGTTGGCTATGCGATGTTCTTCATTGTGTTCTTCCAGCAGGACACGGCATGCCTTCTCGAATGCTTGCGTCCTCGTCCCTGGCCAGACCCCGTCTTTTCCCACTGCCCGTGCAAGCATCTTCAGGCTTTGAGGATTGGCCAGGAGTTCCTGGAGGCCTTTCTCTTCGGCCGAGGCAATGAAATCCTCTGGATCCGAGACTCCGAGATTTGCACCCAGGATTTGGCAAATGTCGTGGCGGGACAGCGGATCGAGACGCAGGACCGTGACAGCTCCATCGGGTGCTGCCGTCTTGAGATGTTCGCTGTCGTTTCCGCCAAACCAGTCCGCCTCTCGGCACGACATGCGGAACCGAGGTTGACCAATCCGGTCGAGTTTGGCGCGGATGCTGTCCAAAGGCGTACGACCGTCGGCTGATCCGGCCCGGGCCTCGTCCAGACCGTCGACAAAGAGGGTGGTGTCGCGCCACCCGGGCTTGTCGTCGAAGGCCAGGAAGTCGCGTACCGTTACGTAGAGCCCGCCCTGGCGTTCAGCTTCATGTTTGAAAACGGTCGTCTTTCCGGAACCCGGAGGGCCAAGCAGCACATACGCTGCCTTGTCGTCCCATTCCTCTACAGGTCGCGACGGCAATTCCGATCGGCCACCTGCGTCCCGAACATGGATCTCACAGCATGTTCGTCGGACGAAGCACTTCATGGCGTATCAAACCACTCCGACGCCGGTGTCGACAGAAACTCCGAAAGGGGAACGCCGCCCGTACCGACAACGACGGACGTCTGGACGTCGAAGCGTTGTGCAAATTGTTCAAGTCCACTTGTCCTTGGCCTGCGCGCGCCGCTTTTCACTTCGAAGGCAACGAGTCTTCGTCCGCGCGCCAGCACGAAATCCACTTCGCAGCCGTTTTCGCGCCAATAGTGCAGGTGGTATTCGGGTATGCCCGTGTTGAACAGGTGCGCACCCACCGCGCTTTCGACAAGGCGTCCCCAATGGCTCCGATCCGCCATTGCTTCCTCGAACGTATATCCTGACGCAATCGCCATGAGCGAAGTGTTGAGTACGTTGAGTTTGGGGCTGGAGGATCTCCTCCGATGGATTCCAGCGGCGTACTTGGGGAGACCGGCAATCAGACCCGCATTCGACAAGAGGTCCATGTAGCGTGCCAGGGTGGTCGTATTGCCGGCATCCTGAAGCTGGCCGAGCATCTTGTTGTACGAGAGTATCTGCCCGGAATACTCGGCGCCAAGCTGGAACAGCCGTTTCAGAAGCGCAGGCTTGTCCACCCGCTGCATCGCGAGAATGTCTCGCTCTATATTGGGTTCGATCAACGCCTCGGAGACGTACGCACGCCATCGGCCCTGTTCCGCAACGAGAGGGGCGCTGCCCGGATAGCCGCCAAAATAGACGTAGCGGTGGAGGTCGAAGCCGAATGCGGCCGCCATTTCGGCGAAGGACCAATGCATGAGGCGGACGGTCTCGTATCTGCCGGCAAGGCTTTCGCTCAATCCGTGCTGCATCAGCAAAGGGGCCGAACCCAAAAGAACGACATGGAGGAGGCGATCATGCAGGCGGTCCGCGTCCCAAAGGCCCTTGACCGCCTCTGACCAATTCGGGATCTTCTGGATCTCGTCGATCGCCAGAACGAAGCCCCGATCGGAACGCTCGGTGGCCATCCGCGCCAGTTCCCATTTTCGGACCAGCCATCGTGCATCTCTTGGGCCGCCAAGCGGATCGATTTGGAATTCAGCGAATTCGGGAGTGACGCTTTCCAGGTCCGGGACGGGGGGAAGGACGGTAGTTTCAGGCTCATCGACGGCCACGTAGTGAGAAGGTCGATCCAGCTTCCCGAGCACCTGCTGAACCAGTGTGGTCTTGCCCGTCTGGCGCGGACCGGTCACGATCATGAGCCGTCGAGGCTTCTCGCTCAAGCGATCGAGTAACGTGGACGCCTGGCTTCGTTCAAAAACTCCCATAGGGAATTTATACTCTATTGAGTAAATTTACTCAATAGAGTATAAATTTATAGGGTTCAAGGTTTTTTCGGTGATGGCAGGGATAAGACCCGCTCGCGTCGCCAGCACTTTCGTGGCCTTGTACGTCGCGTAATGCCGGAATCACCCACCCATCGTCACAAAGAAGCGTACCGCTGGCCCGAAAGGTCGAACCGAAGTTCCGCTGCGGGGCAAGCAGCGCCTTGATGCTCTCACCAAAGTTGGCCGACGGGCGACTGAATTCGAGCGTAGCGGTTCATCATCGGGACTGAATACCGCCGCCAATCGCCTGAATAAGAGCAAGGCGCCGCAGAAAGCCCTGCAAATTCCACAAATTGACATGGGCAATGCAGCCATTGCCTTGCGGAAGGCGGGGATCGGCGGAACTGTGAAGAACACGAAAGGTACGAAACGCTTGCGTGTTCGTCGGCCAAAAAATAGCGTTCAAGTCACACCATCTTTCGAACTGCGTTGAAAATTCCGACACTGTCTGCCCGGCTGTGCGTGGGCATTCGCAGCAACTGCCCTGACCTCAATCTCGGTAGGAAAGAGGGCGCTGTCTACACATGGCTTGTCAGCTGGCCCGGCAAACAGGCGCTGCAATGACATGAATGGCACATTCAGATCGGCGGGACGCAACTCCGTATGTTTGGTCATCGCTGACACCTGCACGCATTTCCCATAAGTCCCTCCTGAGAGTCGAAATTCCATGACGGCTCAATCAGGGACTTCGACCAGGTCATGCGGCAACGAGGAAACCCGGCGTGTCGTCACATCTACCCAATGATGGACTCGGGATTCGTACCGGATATAACCAGACATGATTCAGCGGCTGTCGGAGACGGCACGCCCACTTTCCGAATCCCGTCGCCCGGACGTGTAGATTATCCTTTTTTCAGGATTCGGCGCCCTAGGAGTTCAGCGATCTGTACGGCATTGAGCGCCGCCCCCTTGCGGAGGTTGTCCGAAACACACCACAGATCGAGCCCGTTTTCGACAGTGGGGTCCTGGCGGATTCGGCTGACGAAAGTCGCGTAATCCCCGACGCAGTCCGCAGGAGTCACGTAGCCGCCGTCTTCTCGCTTGTCGATCACCAGCAACCCGGGCGCCTCCCTGAGGATCGAGCGCGCTTCCTCCTCGTCGAGAAACTCCTCGAACTCGATGTTGACGGCCTCGGAGTGACCGACAAAAACCGGAACCCGGACACATGTGGCGGTCAGCCTGATCGACGGGTCGATGATTTTCTTGGTCTCGGCGATCATCTTCCACTCTTCCTGCGTGGATCCGTCTTCCATGAACGGGCCGATGTGCGGGACGACGTTGAACGCGATATCCTTGGTGAACACGGATGACTCGACATCGTCGTTGGCGGTGAACTTCGCCCGTGTCCGGTCCCACAACTCATCCATCCCGGCCTTCCCCGCCCCGGAAACCGACTGGTAGGTGGAAACCACGACGCGGCGGATTCGGGCCCGGTCATGCAGCGGTTTCAATGCGACAACCATTTGCGCGGTCGAGCAATTCGGGTTGGCGATGATGTTTTTTCGCGAATAGCCCGCAATTGCATCGGGATTCACTTCAGGAACGACGAGCGGAACCGCGGGGTCGTACCGAAACAGGGAGGAGTTATCGATGACGATACACCCTGCGTTTGCTGCCCTGGGCACATATGTCCTGGAAGCATCGGCGCCGATCGAGAAAAAGGCCATGTCCCATCCCGAGAAGTCGAAATTCTCGAGGTCTTGCGCCTTCAGGGCCCTGTCCCCGAACTGGCATTCCACGCCAATGGACCGCCGACTTGCCAACGCGGCGACATCGTCCACGGGGAAATGGCGTTCCGACAGAACATTCAGCATTTCACTGCCGACCATGCCGGTCGCGCCGACCACGGCAACACGGTATCCCATCACGGCACCCCGTCCTGATCAATATCGAAAGCTCCTTCATATACCTTTCGCCACAAAGAAAAACCACGAATCGGAGTTGCCGGAGTGCTTTCCCTGTTGGATGGCGTCACTGCCACCTGGCGCAACAACGGGACACGAGCAGTATGGTCGCGGCATCAAGACTCTGGCTCATCATGCGGTATCACCAGTGCGAATTGACGGTGGGACGGATTGCGGCGATGCCGGATGCCCTGGCCTTGACTTCCCGGCGCGACAGGCGAGGTGGTTCCTGAACGCGGGAAACGGGGTCACTGTCCCGAAATACCGGGAGGTGCCGAGAGCCGGCCCGGAGAGCACTCCTGGTCGAGAGTCTTTCATGTACCGAGCGGGCAAAGTGTAGGTTCTGGAGAAACGACAGAAGGAAATAGGCGGTGTGCAAATGGTCTCGTTGACCGTCAAGAGGCCCAACCCGCGGTCATGCTATCGTCCTGGCCAGCGTACCGAAGCTGGTCCGATGGTTGCCCGGGTCACTTCGTTTCACGCTCAACATGTGGCAACAGACCGGTTGGCAGCGGCCAGGGCAAGCCGCGGCGGAAACGTCGCTTCCTGAAGAACTACAATTCGAACCGGATCGCCACGAGAAATGAGTGGGTTCGATATTCGGCCGTGGTCTCGTTGATCGGAACCCGGATCTCCCTCCGGGTTCCATCCACCCGGTACCGCACGATGGTGATGTCGCCGATATCAGTCTGGATCTCTCCCGCATCCGTGTACCTGTAGCTCAGGTCGAGTTGGATGCCCCTGCCAATCGGTATCGCCACCCCGGCCATCAGCATCCAGGTGGGGTTCTGCCCACGTCCGCCGGGAAGGGCCGTGTAGGGAATCTCGCCACCCGGACCCCGGCGAAGGGAACCTTCCGGGTCGTCCGGTTCGGGAAACCCTAGAACGTAGTCGCTCAAGCGATAGCCCGTGATACCCAGCCCGGCGCCGAGAAATGGCTGCACACGGCGACCCGAGGCGAGCTCCCAACCCGGAAAATCATAGAACCCCGCAGGGAGGAGGTGCCAGGTGTCCAGCCGTGCCTCGGACGGCTGGTGATCACCAGATCTACGGTAGTTCGTGTTGCCCCGCCAGTCGAGAGCAAGGGCCAGGCCGAATTCCAACTGCACGCGAAATCGGGATGACAACCGGATGCCTGACGCCAATTGAAACTGCAAACCGTTGCCGACCGCCCCGGCATCGAAGGTAGACCTGCTTCCGTAGAGCGTGGCATGACCGGCGTCCGTGCCGTCGCCGAACCGCGTGTCCTTCGAGCGGACCAGGGCAGTTCCAAGGCTCAGATAGGGGGCATATCCGTCGGCGTTTACCGCGGCCATGGGCAACCCGGTCGCGGCTCCTCGAGACTCTTCAGAGGCAGCGAAGGTCTGACCATGGATTGCCAGAACCCCTACCAGCACGAGGAAGGGGAGAACCACCACCCTGACTCTCGCATTGCGCATCCGATGCATGTCTTTCCGGCGACAACTGAACGATATTCCAATACTTGAACCCATGTCAGTTCGCAATTCGATAGCTTCCCGTGGTTCCGCCTCCGACCTTCGACGCGTCAATGAAACATCGCCGGATGTCAAGGGATTGGTCGTCGTGCTCCAATGCACTTCAAGTCCCCGATCAACAGTGCTCAGGGGTTGAAAGAACTGTTGTCGTGGACCTTCCTGTGCAATCCATTGGTAATGGGCGCACGCGTGCAGGTAAGGCCCCCAGTGATGCTCTGGTGTCGCCCACCGGCTTGTCCTCACACATGATCCTGTCCGTTCATCTCAGGAGGCTGTCCAGTCACCGTCGGTGGCGCCGACGATTCGGCGCGGTAAAGTGCGTGCTCCCTCAATCGTTTGAACTGCGTCCGGATCCGAAAGGCGGCACCATTTGAGGAGCGCCGGGCCGGGGTCTGATCCCGCCGCTCGGAACGCGCGGCGGCAATCGGCGGATGCAGGGGCCATCCCCGGCCAACAACGGGACGAACGAACCCAAGCCTCAGTTACGGAGGAGACTTGTACACTTTAACGCGGATCGGCGACGTCCAGCATCGCGGGATTCGCCATCAAACGCGTTGGAATCCTCAGACAGGTTTACCGCAACGCGTGCCATATCTCGCAGCCGGCGTTTCCTGTTGCCTTCGACTGCGGACTGATCGGCGTCACCGGACTGCACCAATGCCAGACCATTCGGAAATCAGCATCCGTCACCAGAACGAAGATGGAATGCAATCATCTCCTTCGCGACAAGCTCGGGCGCTTCCGTGAGAATCGCATGCTTGACATCGGGAACGACAACCAGCCTTGCGTTCGGCATGACCTCCGCAATCCGGGCGTTGAGCCTTGGACTGCACCCACCGTCATTTTCACCTGTCATGACGAGCGCAGGTGCAGTGACCTCGCTCAGCCAGGGCAGCATTTCGGTTTCGGCATAGATCCGAAACACCTCCATGAAGACGTCGGGGTCAGTTTCAATGACCTGTCTGAGCCTGCGTTGCACGATTGAATGGTTGTTTTCGATGAACCCGTCGGTAAACCAGCGATCAGTCAGAGTTTGGAGTACGGGTTCAATGCCCTTTTCTTCCATGGCTTCGATGACGCCTCTGACGGCTCTTCGGTCATTCTCGGTCCGTCCTGCCGCCGTCGACAGGAGTCCGAGCGACACGACCCGGTGCGGATACAGCCGGGCGTAGGCCGGAACAATCATCCCTCCAAGAGAATGACCGGCGAAATGACCGCGCTCAAATCCGCTCCGCTCCCGAACGCGTTCGAGATCGGCCACCAGTGCCTCGAGGCCTCCAAACGGTCCGCCAGGGCGGTCCGATAGTCCATGGCCCCGAAGATCATACGTAATGACGGTGAATCGTTCGCTCAACACCGGCAGGACGAATCGCCATGCATCACGTGCTGCACCGATTCCATGGACGAGGAAGAGAGGCGGGCCACTTCCCGTCACCGTGTAATCGCACTCGATTGCGCGGAAAATCTTTTTCAAACCGGCATCCTCATGGCCTCGCGTGATTTCCACTCCTTGCGTCACCGGTTCGTCACGTGGATTCTGCCGGGATGTCCCGAATCCGATCTGTCCGGCCCGACGGTTTCATCCCGGCTCGAAACCTCGGAATTCGTGCTGAAGTGAAGCATGACCTCCTCGGCGAACATCTGGATGCTCTCGAGCGTTGCGGACTGGCCCGAGCCGAAATTCACGTTGAGAATGACGCGGTCGATTCCCGCCTCGGCATATGGGCCAAGTCTGTCGACCAGTTCGTCCGGCGGAGCAATGAGAAGGCTGTCCGCCAGTTCCTCGATCGTCTGCGACCGGGGCAGCGGACGGATCATGCCGCTATCCACGATTCCGGGTCCGGTGAATACGTTGTCGAAACGGCTGTAGTAGTCGTGGGCCTCCTGTACCCTCTGATCCTGTTCCGCCTTGTCCCGGACCGCGAACGCGACCCGGGACAAGGATAAGGTCAGGTCCTTTCCCTCGTCGCCAAGCTCTTCCTTTGCCCGCCTGAAACCCGCGACCTGGTCCAGAAGCAGCTGGTGGTTGCCCGAAAGCGGCGTTGTCTGGATGTGAAACCCCCGCTTCGCGCAATGATAAATGCCTTCCGGGTTCAGAACGGCCATCATGATCGGAGGTCCTCCCGGACGCACGGGTCGTGGCATGACGGTGAGGGGAGCGAAATTGTAATAGGTACCGCTCCAGGAAACCTCCTCGCCCCCAAGCAACGCCGCAAGTACGTCAAGTGATTCATCGAACCGCTCTCGGCTCTCGGCGAGCGGCACGCCAAGCCGGTCCATCTCGAACGCGAAGGCTCCCCGCCCGACTCCGAGCAACAGGCGTCCGTTCGTGAAAATGTCCGTGACAATCACTTCACCCGCAAGGATTCTCATGTCGTGGATCGGCAAGACCACGACCGAAGTCATGATCTTCACCCTGTTCGTCATGGAGGCGATTTTCACTGCGAACTGCAGCGGAGCCGGCATCAACAGGATGTTGATAAGGTGGTGTTCGGTAATCGAGACCGCATCGAAACCCGACCGGTCGGCAAGCACCGCCTGTTCGAGCATGTCCGCATAGAGTTGGTCGCCGCCATACGACTTGTCCGGATAGTATGCGGACAACTGAATACTGAATTCCACGAAATCCTTTCCCGTTATACGCCCATACTTCTGGATCCTCGGCTGGTCATTCCCGGGCGTCGCAGCTTCACGCGCCATTATGCCTTGCATAGACCCATTACAACTTTCTTCGACACAACTTCCGCCCGTGCTGCCAATTCTCTGTGGGTGTTAGCCGGGGACTTCATCGAAACCTGCCGGAGTTGATGCCTCCCCGAAAGCACCCGATGCGCCACGGTGTTGCCATATATCGACTCTCGGAAAAGACGCGACATCCATGCCCGATGAGGACATCACCGAGATCGAATTGGCCAAGTGGAATATTCAGCGCCACGACGCTGCACACGACCGGCAAGTACGTGGCGCGCAAGCGAAACCACCCCGCGATCACCGATATCGCGGCCAATGATATCCCTGTTCCCCGGCTGATTTTCGCGGTGCCCTCCGTCGCGGAGGCGATCAGGGTGACAGGTCCCGGCGAGAGCCGTGTCGTGCCGGTCGAACAACTTCACCGATGACTTGCCCAACTGCGGAACGGCATCCGGAGACATGCTTTCGGTTCGATGTCCGGTTTGGCTGCCTCTACTGGCGTCCGCGTTTCCCTGCGCGGCCAAGTCCAGTCGGTTTGACCGTGTTTCCCTCCTGGGCTGAAGCACCTGAAGATGATATGGGCTTCGTTTCATGACGCTGCCCGTTTGCATTTCCCCTCGTTCGCCCGCCCGGAACACTGTGGGGCAGCGCACGAATCAAACCAGGCTGTCCGGGAATAATTCGACGTGACAGTGAGACAGTTCATTTCGTTTCCCCTGGATTGGTCATGACGCGAAAACTCCGTTTGGGGCTTTACGAAGACTTGCTGACTTCCGCCCTGGAGGCCGAGGTCGAAGCCCGAACAGCGGAAGGCTGGTCGGTGAATATTGGCCCGGCCGACGCGACAGTCCGTCCCGAGTTCCTGGCGCGACATGTGTATGAACTCCTGAGACGGGTGCTCGAAGGGATTCCCGATACTGATGGATCCCAGTCGACCATTCAGACCGACCTGGTGAACCGCATTGTGGAGGTGCTTTTCGAACATGGCGCAATGGCTGACGACCGGGTTGCAGATGCGGCCCGCCTGCTCCTCGAAGCGGTCGAAAAGCGTGCGTTAGACGATACGTTTTCGTCAATCCCACGCCCGGTACTCTCTCTCCGTCGAACCGGGCTTCTCGTCAATGGGCGCAGGGACGTCCAGATCGCCAGCGAGATCACACGGGAGATCCCCAGCGCAGACAGGATCGACCTCCTGTGCGCATTCGTGCGTCACTCGGGGTTGCGGTTGTTTCGCTCCGAGCTTGCAGAACGCGTGGAAGAGGGCGCACAACTCAGGGTGATCGCGAGTGTATACACCGGCTCGACCGAACGCCGTGCGCTCGATGCGCTCGTCGACCTCGGCGCCAGGGTAAAGGTCTCATACGATGTCGCCCGAACACGACTTCACGCCAAGGCGTGGTTGTTTCACCGCAATAGCGGACTGCACACCGCCTATGTCGGTTCGTCCAATCTCACACACATGGCCCAGGTTGACGGCCTCGAATGGAACGTCCGTTTGAGCGCGGCCGAAAACCCCGACGTCATCGAGAGATTCAATGCGACATTCGAACAATACTGGCAGGAACCGGAGTTCGAAGACTATACGCCCGAACGCGACTCCGAACGACTCGACGACGCGCTCTCACGACAGAAGAGCGGCAAGACGCGCGACAACATCACGGCACTACCTTTACTGGTGGATGTCGCACCCAAACCTCACCAAATGGTCGCCCTTGAGGCGCTTGAAGCTGAGCGCCTGCATGGACACGAACGGAACCTTGTGGTCGCCGCGACGGGTACAGGCAAGACCTGGATCGCGGCATTCGACTACAAGCGGCTGCGCGGCCAGGACGCCCGTCATTCCCTGCTCTTTGTCGCGCACCGCGAAGAAATCCTCAGTCAAAGCCAGCAAGTATTCCAACTCGTGCTGCGCGAACCAGGGTTCGGTGAACAGCTGGTTGGAGGGAAGCGTCCCGGCAAGGGCCGCCATGTCTTTGCTTCGGTCCAATCCCTTGCCAACCGTATCGACGACATTGAACCCGACAGTTTCGACATGGTCATCGTGGACGAATTCCACCATGCGGCGGCGGCGAGTTACGATCGCCTGCTTCGTCGCTTGAAGCCAAGAATTCTCCTGGGGCTCACGGCCACGCCCGAACGTGCAGACGGTCAGTCGGTTCTCGGGTGGTTCGACGGACGAATTGCATCTGAATCGCGGCTCTGGGACGCACTCGACCAAGGATTGCTCTGTCCTTTTCACTATTTCGGAGTGAATGACACGGCGGACCTTTCGACGGTCCGCTTCGAACGTGGACGGTATGTCCCGGGCGAACTCGATAACGTTTTTACGGGCGATCACGTTCGAGCCACTCGAATTCGCCAGGCTGTCGAAGAGTTCGTGACCGACCCGCATGGTATGCGGGCCCTTGGCTTTTGTGCCGGTGTCGGCCACGCACACTTCATGGCTGCCAGGTTCACTGAATTCGGCTACCCGGCAATTGCGCTCGATGCCAGGACTCCTCGCGACGAACGCCAGACCGCACTCTCGAGACTGCGGCGGGGCAAGCTTCGCGCCATTTTCGCCGTCGATCTCTTCAACGAAGGCGTCGACCTTCCTGAAGTCGATACCGTGCTCATGTTGCGCCCGACCGAGAGCGCCACGGTATTTCTCCAACAATTGGGTCGCGGGTTGCGGTGGGCCGACGGGAAACGAGTCCTTACTGTCCTCGACTTCGTGGGCCAGGTGCGGCGCGAGTACCGCTACGACGTGCGCTTCCGGGCACTGTTGGGTGGCACCCGCCACCAGGTCCGGCGGGCCGTCGAGGAAGGCTTCCCGCTGCTTCCGCCCGGATGCGCGCTCAAACTCGATCGCATCGCCAGGAAAACCGTGCTGAACAACCTGAAACAGGCGGTTCTCAATGCCCGTGCACGTCTCGCAGGTGACTTGCGCGCGCTCGGGCCTGAAACACGGGTCCAGGGCCTCATGGATGCCGCTGGCGTCGAACTCGAAGACATCTACGCACGACCCGGATCAGGACATTGCTTTACCGAACTCCGCGGACGGGCAGGATTCGAACAAGGCGCCGTGGAGGAAACACTCTTCAAGGCGATCGGTCGAATGCTTCACTTGGATGATCGCGAGCGAATCGAAGCGTGGCGAAAGATCCTGTCACCGGATCATTCCATCCCGATATCTGATCTCCGGGGCCGAGAGCACCGTTTGGGCCTGATGCTGTTTGCCATATTGGGAAGTCGAGGTCGGTCGATCGACGAAGCCGACCAGATCCTGGACCGGGTCCGCGGATCCGCCGAACTGCGACGTGAGATCGACGACCTCCTGGACATCCTCATCGATCGCATTCGAACCGTCGCCCATCCGTTCGACCCGACCGGCGAAATTCCCCTTGCAAGCCACGCCACCTATACCCTGGGCGAAATCGTCGCGGCGTACAGGCGAATCGGCAAGGACGGGAAATTGGTCATGCCGCAAGGGGGCGTCCTCTGGGACGAAGCCACCAAGACGGACCTTCTGTTCGTCACGCTGGAGAAGTCGGACAGGGACTTTTCACCGACGACTCGATACGCCGACTATCCGATCTCACCGACCCTGTTTCACTGGGAATCGCAAAACTCCGCGTCTCCCGACACGACTGCCGGACGCCGCTATGTTGAACAATCGTCCCGGGGGACAAACGTCGTCCTGTTCGTTCGCGAACGCAAGAAGGATGGCAGGGGTGAAACCCTCCCCTATCACTGCCTCGGCAAGGCCCATTACCTTCGGCACGAATCCGAGCGGCCGATGAAGATATGGTGGGAACTGGAAATCCCGATGCCCGGATGGCTGTACCAGGCAGGGAAGGTGGTGGCGGGTTGAGGGCCTGAATCTCGGTTCTGGCCTGGGATCGGGCGAGGCAAGCAGGCCCCGGCTGTCGGCGGGTTATCACCCGTTCCCGGCAAGCGGATCGCCGGGACCCGTGCCGTTTTCAGACATGTCCGCGGAATATCAATTTGACAGGTCTCGGCACGCGCAAATATCATTTGTATACAAACGAATCATGCGGATATCGGCCCGAAAGTGGATTACGCGATCCCGAAATCACTGGATGATGCCTTTCCGATCCTTGGCGCCGGGACCCATGCGATTGTTGCCGGCGGCACTGATTTCTTCCCGTCTCTCGGCGATAGCCCGCCCCCGGAAAATATCCTGGACGTGTCAGGCATCCCCGAACTCCAGGGCATCACACGCCTCGATGGCGGCTGGCGTATCGGGGGCGGGGTCACGTGGACGGACATAATTCGGGCGCCATTGCCTCCGGCTTTCGATGCACTCAAGGCAGCTGCACGGGAAGTCGGATCGGTCCAGATCCAGAATGCCGGAACCGTTGCGGGGAACATCTGCAATGCGTCCCCCGCCGCGGACGGAATTCCGCCCCTCCTCGTGCTGGATGCTTCCGTTGAACTGGCGTCACGCCGCGGCATGCGCAAGGTGCCGCTCGAATCCTTCGTGACCGGCGTCAGGCGGGTCGCCCTGGAACCCGATGAAATTGTCATTGCCGTTCACGTCCCGGCCATCGCCACGGAGACCCGTAGCGCGTTTCAAAAGCTCGGGAGCAGGAAATACCTTGTGATCTCGATTGCCATGGTTGCCGTCGCGATCAACACTGACGAAGACCACCGCATCGCGGACATCAGAGTCGCGATCGGTGCCTGTTCCCCCGTTGCATGCAGGATGACCTCCCTCGAGGATTCCCTGGTCGGGCTCCAGGTAAAGGAAGGCGAGGATCTTCCTCCTTTCGAACCGGCGCACTTCTCCTGCCTGTCACCGATCTCAGACATGCGCGGAAGCGCCGGGTACAGGGGCGTTACGGCGTCCCGGCTCACCCGGAACGTCATCGTTCGCGCGCTCTTTCCGGAAACCTCCATCCATGCATAGCTGCCTCGAAATGCAGCCGGTGAAGTTCACGCTGAACGGTGATGACATTAAGGCGCAACCGGCGCCCGGCGAGCGGTTGTCGGATACCCTGCGCGAGCGCCTCGACACCCGCGACGTCAAGGTGGGATGCAATGCCGGGGACTGTGGAGCATGTACGGTCCTCGTCAACGGAAAACCCGTGTGCGCTTGCCTGACTCCAACCAGGCAGGTCGCCGGATCGATGGTCGATTCCCTGTCCGGACTCGTTGCCCGCGACGCCACCGCGCAGTCGCTCGCCACGGCATTCCTCGATCACGGCGCTGCCCAGTGCGGGATCTGCACGCCCGGGATGATCGTGTCGGCCGTGGCCCTCTTGCGGGATGTCGAGGCGCCCTCGGAATCCGACATCGAGGATGCGCTCGGCGGCGTCCTCTGCCGTTGTACCGGGTATCGCAAGATCATCGATGCCGTCATCCAGGCGAGCAGGAACACGGATTCCGACGAAACGGCATCCTGTCGGGTCAACCATCACGGGTGGATCGGCACATCCGTGAGGCGGGTCGACGGCCTGGAAAAAGTCGAAGGCAGGGACCGGTTCGGCGATGACATCGCGCACCCCGAATCGCTTGTACTCAAGCTCGTTCGCTCACCGTTCCCCAGGGCAGGGTTCACTTTTGGTGACCTTGACGCCTACCGCGATTCCCGTCCAGGAACTGTCGCCGTACTGACCGCCGCCGATATCCCGGGCATCAACCGGTTCGGTGTCATCCCGGGATTCGAGGACCAGCCGGTCTTTGCCGAGGCCGAGACCCGGTTTCGCGGAGAAGCCGTTGCCGCGGTGGTCGGCGAACCGGATTTCATGAGTGGGTTCAAGGCCGGGGACTTCCCGGTCGAATGGCATGAATTGCCCGCCGCCGAAGAGATGTCGGCCGCTCTTGCAGAAGGCGCGTACCAGCTGCACGGGGACCGGTCCGGAAACATCCTCTGCATCGGCCGCGTGGTATGCGGAGAAGCCGAGAGCGCACTGGCCGGTTGCGATCACCTGGCGGAGACCACGTTCGGAACCGCCTTTGTCGAACATGCCTACATCGAACCTGAAGCCGGCTACGCGGTCTGGAACGAAGGCCGGATGACCGTCCACGCCTGCACCCAGGCGCCTGTCCTGGACCGGGAATGCCTGGCCCGGATCCTTGGCATCGGATGCGAAGATGTCCGCATCGTCCCGACGGCAGTCGGCGGCGGATTCGGCTCCAAGCTCGATCTTTCCGTCCAGCCCTTCATTGCTCTAGCGAGCATGAAAACCGGCCGACCCGTACGGATTGCCTATTCGCGTATCGAGTCCATGCAGTCCACGACCAAGCGTCACCCGTCCGAAATCCGTGTACGGATGGGCGCACGGACGGACGGAAAAATCACCGGCATGGAAGTCATCGGCCGGTTCAATACCGGTGCTTACGCTTCCTGGGGACCAACCGTTGCCAACCGGGTCCCCGTCCACGCATCGGGGCCCTACCGGATCGACAATTATCGGTGCGAGGCGGTCGCGGTTCTCACGAATGGACCGCCGGCAGGTGCGTTTCGCGGGTTCGGCGTGCCCCAGGCCGCCGCGGCCGTCGAAACTCTTGTTGACCAGCTGGCCGAACAGGTCGGGATCGATCCCTTGGGATTCCGCATCGTCAATTCCCTGGGAAACGGGTCGCATACGGTAACGGGTCAACACCTGGAATCGGGCGTCGGGATCAGGCAATGCCTCGAAGCCCTGCAGCCTGCATGGACCCGGCAACTGCGTGAGGCGGAGGAGTTCAACGCGGCTGCCCGTTCGCGAAACGACCCGCTGAGGAGGGGCGCCGGAATCGCCGCCGGCTGGTATGGGTGCGGCAACACGTCTCTTCCGAATCCGTCGACAATCCGGGCGGGAGTCGTGCCAGATGGAGACGTGGTGCTTCACCAAGGTGCGGTCGACATCGGCCAGGGCGCAAATACGGTGATCGCCCAGTTGTTCGCGACCGCTCTCGGGTTGCCCCTCGGGAAGCTGTCGATTCTTGGTGCCGATACGGATATCACGCCCGATGCGGGCAAGACATCCGCATCGCGTCAGACATATGTATCCGGAAACGCCGCCCGCCTTGCCGGGTCCGCGCTGAAAGCAAGGATTCTCAAGCTGTGCAATGCTTCGGACCACGCCGTTCTGGACTTTCGGGCCGGTAAAATTCACGTGTCCGGCCCTGGCTCCGAACATGTCATCGACCTTTCCCGAATGCCCGTTGACCGGCACGGGTACGTACTGTCGGCCGAAGAAACCTACGACCCGCCCGTGACTCCGCTCGATGACCATGGTCAGGGCATCCCCTACGCGCAATTCGGCTATGCAGCACATGTTGTCCTGGTTGAGGTCGACACGAGCCTCGGATGCGTGCGCCCGTTGCACGTCACCGCAGCCCATGACGTCGGCAAGGCCGTCAACCCGTTGCTGGCCGAAGGCCAGGTTCACGGCGGCGTCGCCCAGGGCCTGGGTATGGCGCTCATGGAAGAATACATCCCCGGGAAGACCGAGAACCTCCACGACTATCTCATTCCCAGTATCGGTGACGTCCCGCCGATTGAGACCATATTCGTCGAGGAACCTGATCCGCACGGGCCATACGGCGCAAAGGGGTTGGGCGAACACGTCCTGATCCCGACAGCCCCGGCCGTTCTGAACGCGATCGCGAATGCATGTGGCATTCGCCTGGCAGCGCTTCCGGCATCGCCCTCCCGGGTCCTCGATGCAATCCGGAGCCGGGAACATGCGTAGGCCGAGGCGAGAACGTCCGGAAAAGATCCGCTGCGATGCCTGTCCGGTCATGTGCTACATCGCCGATGGCCGCTCCGGCGCCTGCGACCGCTACGGAAACCAGGGTGGCAAGCTCGTACGGCTTGATCCGCTGACCGTCGTCGAGTCGGGCGTCGAAACTGTCCCCTTCCTGAACTCCGATGACGGCAGCGAATGGGATGGCGACCTGATCCAGGGAAGCCGCCAGTTCGTCACGGCGGTCGGAGCTGGAACGACCTACCCCGACTACAAGCCCGCGCCGTTCATTGTCAGCCAGGAGATCGACGGAGCCGACATGGTCACCGTGGTGACCGAGGGAATCTTCAGCTACTGCGGCGTCAAGGTCAAGATCGACACAGACAGTCACATCGGGGATGAATGCGCGCCGGTCCGGGTCGACGATGAACCGGTCGGCCATGTCATGACCAGCGAATACGGGTCCAAGATGCTCTCCCTCGGCGGTGTCGAACACCTGACGGGCGGCGGAAAGAAAGAGGGCCGCGTGACCTGTGCGACCCTCCTGTCGCTCTGCAACCGGGAGCCGGTCGAGATGTCGATCGACGACGGTGCAACGATTGTCGTCGAAGCCGGGAAACCTCCGATCGTCAACGGCTCGCCCGAGCGGCTCATGCGCGTTGGATGCGGATCGGCCACGATCGGGATGTTTGCCCGCCAGTGGCGGCCGCATGTCGACGAAGTCATTGTCATCGACGATCACATCACCGGAGTTCTTTCCGAACACCAGGCAGGGAAACTGCTTGGGATGGCGCCGACGGGCATCAAGGTCAGGGGCCGCCGGTCGACTCCGGGACGGTACTTCCAGGTAGCGGAACACGGCACGGGCTGGGGCGGCACCACGATCGAGGATCCGCTGGACATCCTGCAGGAACCGGACAGGAGATTCGCACGGCCCGGAATCCGGCTGCTGATGGTCTCGACCACGGGAGAACAATGGGCCTATTACGAACTCGATGAAGACCTTTGCCCGAAGCCGGCCGAAATCTCTTCCGAACTGCTGAAATCCGCGGAACGAATTTCCGAGAACTGCGAACCGTCCGTTTGCTCGGTCCTGTTCATGGGAGGGGCCGGCGGGTCTCTCAGGGCCGGCGTTACGGAAAATCCCGTGCAACTGACCCGATCCGTGCGCCAATCCCTGACACGCCTGACCTGCGGCGGAGCCCCGACCTATATCTGGCCCGGGGGCGGCATAACATTCATGGTCGACGTCATGGAGACGCCGACCAACGCCTTTGGCTATGTGCCGACCCCGGCTCTCGTCGCTCCCATCGAGTTCACCCTCAGGGTTTCGGATTACGAAATCCTCGGTGGCCACACCGACCATATCATTCCCCTCGAGAGCATCATCGGTCCCGACACGGACGCTTTCGGTGCCGAAGTCGATCAACCTGACGCAATTGCCAGAGGATACGACATTTCGGCGATGCGGCGGACACGACGATCATGTCCCGGCACGTAGCCGCGCTCCTGCCGTGCCGAAAGCGGCTGCACCTGCAGCACGGCCCGATCGACCTCGTCATCGGTGCGGACAGCCGGGGGAATTCGGAACGATGCCGCAGGGACGCCTTTTCGGCGGCAGACCACCGTTTTGCCACCATACTCCATGAACTTGTCGCCGAACTCGACGAACTGCGCCAGGACACGGATGGTCGCCCCGACCGGTTCCGGAGCCCCGTCGCCCGGCGCATGTTCGACGCCACGTCGCCGTTTGCCCATGACCTGTTCATCACGCCCATGGCAGCAGTCGCGGGCGCCGTGGCCGACGAGATCCTCTCGGTGATGATCGATGCGACCAATCTCCGGCGAGCATACGTGAACAATGGCGGAGACATCGCGATCTATATCGGCGGCCCAAGCGCAGCCTACCGGGCCGCCATCGCCGGTCTCGACGGCGGCAACATTGGCTCGGTCGAGCTTCGCGGCGAAAACAAGACCTACGGCCTCGCGACCAGCGGGACAGGCGGTCGCAGCCTGTCGCTGGGAATCGCCGACTCCGTGACTGCCCTGGCGCCTTCGGCAGCCGCGGCCGATGCGGCTGCCACGCTGATCGCGAACTCCGTTGATCTTTCCGGCGATCATCCCGCGATCGAACGGTGCCCCGCGATCGAAGTTGATCCCGACAGCGATCTTGGCGAGCGAAACGTCGTCACGTCATGTGGACGATTGTGCCGCGACGACGTCGAGCGGGCGTTATCGCACGGCGAGGCGCGCGCATGCGAATTCCAGGGGAAAGGCCTTGTCACCGGGGCCGCACTGTTCTTGCAAGGCCAGTCGAGAATCGTCAGCATGAACCTGGCGCTGAACTGAACACAACTGACAAGGGAGTTGCCTGACATGCCAGAACCTGTCGTCCGGAAAACGGTATCGTCGATTGAAGAGATCTTCCACGAGGGAGGGCCACTGCCGGCGGCAACCCAGCGCCGCGCCTGGATCATGGCGGTGATCGAAAATCCGTTTGCCGGGCGCTACGTACAGGAAATCACCGGATTCATGGACGACCTGAAACCACTCGGCCTGTCCATGGCAGGGCGTCTCATCGAGTTACTCGGCGGCGACCCCTCGCTCGTCCAGGGTTACGGAAAGGGAGCGATCGTCGGAACCGCCGGCGAACTGGAGCACGGCGCCCTCTGGCACGCCCCGGGCGGTTACGCCATGAGGGAACTTCTCGACGATGCGAAGGCGATCGTGCCTTCGGCCAAAAAGGTCGGTGCGCCCGGAGTTCGCATGGATATTCCGGTCACCCATATCAATGCTTCATACGTAAGAAGCCACTTCGATTCAGTCGAAGTCGGCGTGCACGACAGCCCGCGGGCAAACGAGCTCGCCGTCGTGCTGGTGATGACGACCGGCGGACGTATCCATGCGCGCTCGGGCGGTCTGGCAGTCGAGGATGTGAAGGGGGAAGACGGGCTGAGATGAACGTACAGATTCGAAAAATCGTCGTCTGGGTCGAAGAAACTCACCGTGAAGGCGGCCGCAACATCGAGCCGGCGACACGCAAGGCAGTCGCGGTCGCCATTATCGCCAATCCGTTCGCCGGACGGTACGCCGACGACCTTGAACCCTTGATGGAAACGGGAGCCGAACTCGGAGGGCTTCTCGGGAAACGATGCATCGATGCGCTCGGGATCCGTCCCGGTGCCGCCGAGAGCTACGGCAAGGCAGCCATGGTCGGAGAAAACGGCGAACTGGAGCACGCGGCGGCAATCCTCCATCCCCGCCTCGGAGGGCCGCTTCGCGCCGCGGTCGAAAAGGGAGCCGCGCTTGTCCCGTCATCGAAGAAGATGGGCGGACCCGGGCAGGTTCTGGATGTCCCGTTGGGGCACAAGGACGCGGCCTACGTACGATCGCATTTTGACGGCGCAGAGGTCCGGCTGAACGATGCACCGCGCGCCGACGAGATCATGGTCGCTGTCGCCGTAACCGACAGCGGACGCCCTTTACCGAGGGTCGGGGGGCTGACGGCCGATGATGCAGTTGGAAAAGACGGACTGCGGTGACCGGTTTCCCGCCGGCGACAGCGGCGAATTCCGTGCCGCCGTCCGTGATCGTCCCTGCCTGATGGGTCATGCATTGCGGCGCGCCCGTGGCGAAATGTGCCGGAGTTGTGTCCACACGGGAAACAGGTGGCTTTCCGATGGATAACGGCAGGCCATTCGAAATGGGCGAACCCGAGTACAGACTGGACGACCAGGTCGGTTATCTTCTTCGCCTCGCCTACCAGCGTCACACGCTGATCTTTCAGGATCATGCACTCAACAACCTGACACCGACGCAGTTTTCTGCGTTGATCAGGCTCTCCGAGTGCGGTCCGTGCTCGCAGAACCAGCTCGGCAGGCTGATCGCCGTTGATGCTGCAACCATCAAGGGGGTGGTTGACCGCCTGTACGACAAGAATCTGGTCACGCTCGAAAAGGACGCAAACGACCGGCGGAGAATCCTGATTTCGTTGTCCCCGAAAGGTCTGAACATGCTGGCCGGACTTCAGGCCATGGGTCGCAGCGTGACCGAAGAGACGCTGGACGCGCTTCAACCCGGGGAAAGGGCGGCTTTCCTGGAGCTCCTCAGGAAGCTCGCCTGAGCTGTACGAGTATCCTTGAATGCGCTGGACGGTTTCTTCGGATCCGGCACTTGGATTGAACGCCCGGAGTGGGCTTCGACCCGAAAGAAAGGTTCAGGGATCCCCAAGTGGATCAAGATGTGATGCAGGATGCCTGCCACACGAGGAGGCGGGTCGGCATGCCGTAGGCGCGTCCTCTTGTTGGTCGCGCTGAGACTTCTTGCAGGCCGTCGCCGCGTGAAGGCATGACCCGGCAGTTGAGGCCCTGGCGCCCGTCGTCCTCCCGCCCCGGCACCCAGGACGTAAATCGTTCCTTTGGTGCTCTCGCGGCTCCGCCGGTCCCCCGTGGTCTTCCGGACGCCAAAGGAGAACGGGCGCACGGTCTTCCTCCGCTTGATTCTTGCCGCGTTCCCCGGCATGGGTATCGGATGGAGGAGCAGAATCCGTACAGCCGAACCGGCTTCTGGGTGCTTGCGATACTATGGCTTCCGGCCGGGGTCGTGGCGCAGGCAGCCGTACGATTCGGACTGGATAGCGTGATTACGGCAATCGCGACGGGGGCAGGATCTCTGGGTCAGGTCGCGCTTTGCGGCCTGCCGCTGGCGCTTGGCTGTCGCCTTCTCTGGCGTCTCGGCTACCGGAGGGCCGCCTGGCTTGCCGGAACCGGCCTGGGCGCGGTTACCGTCGCAGCCTCGGTCTTGGCGGGACTGCTGGGCCCGATCGCGATCGCTGTCTTCGCAATCTTGCTCAGCCTGCCTGTCTGGATTGCCTGGCTTTGGCTCAGGCGGGGGAGCTGACTCGCACGGCGATTGTCGGCTTCGCGGCTGAACAAGCGGATACGGGAAGCGGGAAAAGTACACCGAAAGACCGTTCCGGTGGATGTGCGGACGTTATCGGTTGCACGGCCCCGGCGCAGTCGGTGGCGGCCGCATTGCGGAAAGGTTCCATTTGAGCATGCGGCAGTACGCGATCAACAGACTCCGGGAGTTGGAATTGATGCCGGGATCAGGCAGTTTTCGTGAGGTGAGGTCTGTCTCGATTCCACTGCGCATCGTCGATCGACACGGAGGCAAGGGCTGTCGGGGAAGCGCAGACGGCGGGAACAGGCCAAGTCCCAGACATCATCTTTTTGATTGAATCCGCGAAACTTCTCCACTCAGACCTGGACTACTCCGCATTTCTTCAGTTCGTCCCAAAAACCCGGAAAGGTCTTGGATACGCATTTCGGGTTCGTAATCGAGATTCTTCCGGCCTTCAGCGCAACCAGCGCGAACGCCATCGCAATCCTGTGATCGTCTTGGGAGTCGATACACGCGGGCCGGAACGTCTCTACCGCCGTCTTTGATCCATTGACGACCAGGTCGTCATCTTCAACCTCTGCCAAACCATCAGATAGCCGGTTGAGTCCGGTCGCGATTGCCTCGATCCGGTCACACTCCTTTACGCGCAGGTTCTTGATGCCGGTAAACCGGACAGGCGAATTGTCGAATGCCGCCAGGACGGCAAGTGTGGGCACGGAATCCTGCATCTGGGAACCATCAATCACGCTGGGCATGTTCGGAAAGGTCTCGATCACCTGCAGCGCTCTTGCATCGGGCTGGCTGGTTGAACCCGGCTTTACCCCGCGAATACTCAACCCCCTGCATCCCAACATCCTGGCGGCCCAGAAATAGGTGCAGGCGGAATAGTCAGGCTCGATTTCAATCGTACCGGGCTGATAGTCCTGCTGTTCGAAATCCCAGCTTCCCGGGCCCGGGGAATTCGCACTGACACCGGAATCCCGCATGATCTGAAGCGTTATGTCAATGTAGCCGAAAGCGTCGATCTTTCCCGACGATTCCGTTCGGATATTCAATCCACAGGGCAATGTCGGTGCAATCATCATCAACGCAGACGTATACTGGGAGGACAAGGACGCATCGACAGCAACGGTCGGGCGATGCCCTTCCCTTGCCCATCGCGCATGCAGCCCGGGGTTTCCGGTTATCTCGAAAGGCATGTTCCCGTGCGGCGAGTCATGCCTTGCTCCGATGGACTCGATTGCCTTCAGAATCGGCCCCATCGGCCGCTTGCGCATATGTCTGTCACCGTCGAAGCTGACTTTTCGTCCGATCGTGGCTGCAACCGCGATCAGAAAGCGGGCAGTTGTTCCAGCATTTCCAACGAACAACCGGCAACCGCCCGACCGGGTTCCGCGGGAATCTCCGACCAGAACGTTTCCTGGATCGGACTTGTCGATTTCAACGCCCAGTCTTCCAAGGCACTGAAGCATTGCCTCCGTGTCGTCCGAGCTCAACGGATTCCGAACGACGGTCTTTCCTTTCGCCAGGGCTGCAATGACAAAGGCCCTGTTGGTAATCGACTTTGAACCGGGTACGACGATCCTGGGTGTCGAAGTCGGCTCGTTGCATCTCAACTTGATGATTGCTTGTGCAGGTCCAGTTGCCAATTCAATGCCCTTCTTCCCGTCCGGCGAAATCATTCCGGCATTCCCACCATTCCATTCCCGCGCAACGTCGATCTGTCCCGGCCAAGGTCGGGCGCCGAAGCAGCTGCGAGCCTTGTCACATCCTGCCCGGACGGATTCAACAACGACTATTCCGGCGATTTGTCGATACTTCGCCGAGTCGAGATCGCCAGAAACGCACCGATTCGTGAAGGCAAGCACGAACTGATGCCGTTTTCGCATGGCAAATTTCGGCGGTTTCTTGCGCGACCATCAATGCCTTGCCCGCTTGCGCCTGGCATTGGACGTGTTCATGTTCAAGCGAGTACATGATGACGACCTGCAGAAGCTCAATGGCGACGGTGTGACGAACAGGTGGACGATGACAATGCAGACTGCGCCCTCCGGAACGCCCTGCCGAATGTCGTCGCCGCATCTAAACGAACCCCGGGCGTCTCCCCCCGGCCTACGATTAAAGCTCCGGGGCATTCCCTGGAGAGGCAGGTTCTTCCGGTTGGCGGCCTGGCGCGAAGTCGCGGTGGCAATCCTGCATATCGCCCGAGAGGTGCTCTCGTTCGGGTTCCCGCGTACTGCCACTTGCCCATCGCGAACGGCGAACCGTGGCCGCTGCAGTCCGGTCCGACTGCAGACCGGCTAATTCCAGAGCGTCCTGTGGTCTGGAGCCTGAACCAGTCCGCGAATGCGGATGTTCCTGCTTACCTCCTACGGATTTTCAAGTGCGGGGGGCCGGCCGGTGGATAACCGACTGAAAGCGAAGGTTGGCGGCCTTCGGTGCTCCTGCCAGCGATTAGGTATGGTCACCGTTTAGGTCGACAGCGGTATCGGACGTGATCCATGCCGCTCATTCGTTAACCTTGTCGAGGCCGATCGACATTGAGACAACGACAAGTGCGGCGATTGCGAGCACGATCTGCACGCCCGAGACGGCGGCGACAATGGGCGAGCTCGTGTACTGCACGAGGGCCAGCAGTTCGACCGGCAATGGACGGTCCCGAAAACCGTGAGTGAAGATCGCGACCGAGAGATTGTCAAAACCCTCGACGAAGGTGAACACCGCGCCCGCGAGGATCGCGGGCATCAGGAGAGGGAAGGTCACCGTACGGAGGCTCTGAAACGGCGTGGCGCGGAGGTTTGCCGCGGCCTCTTCGAGCGCTGGATCAAGGCGCATCAGCCGGCTCTGCACGGTCCGGACCATCACGGCGAGGATGAAAACAGTTATCGAAATGGACTGAAGCCAGATCGAAGGCGAGACGCCCACGAGCGCTCCGGCGAAAAGAACAGCGACGCCCAGTACGATGCCCGGAACCATGTGCGGAACAAGAACGAAGACCGAAAGAGCGGTCGTCCCCCGGAACCGGCCGCGCACGCAGGCGAGCGCAGTCGGAACGCCAAGAACGATGCAGAGAACCGTCACCGTCACCCCGACCTGGAGGCTGTTCAGCATCGCCTCGACGAGTTCGCCATGTTCGAAGACAGCTTTGTACCAACGGAGGGTGAAGCCCGCGGGCGGGAAGGTGACATAGGCGCGCGTATCGAAGGAGATGATGACAACGATTATCGACGGCGCGACCAGAAGGACAAGGGAGAAGACCGCCACTGCGCGCACCAGGCCAATCCCGACGACGTCAACCAGCGAACGACCGCGAAACCACTTCATGCGTCGTGGCCTTTCGTCCATTTGGTGAAATGATTGGTCAAGAGAGCGATCGCCACGAGCACAATCAGGCAGGTTACCATCAGGATCAGCGAGCTGACGGACCCCTTCGACCATTCGAGCGAGAACACAACCTGCTCATAGATCATGGTGGCTGCGTTCAGATAATTTCCGCCGCCAAGAATCTGCGGGACGACAAAGGTGGTGTAGGTGAGGGTAAAGACGAGCGCCGATCCGGTGCCGATGCCCGGCACGCTGAGCGGAAGGATCACCGTCCGTAGCGTGCCGATACGCGACGCGCCAAGGTTCTCGGAGGCTTCGACGAGACGGCTGTCATGGCGGCTCATGACCGCGATCAGCGGCAGGATCATCACCGGCAAATGGATCTGCACCATCCCGATCAGCACAGCCCAATGCGTGTTCATGATCCGGAGCGCCTCGTCGATCAGGCCAGCCTGCAGCAGCGCCGAATTCAAGACGCCGCGCCCGCCGAGAATGACCAGCCACGCATATGTGCGGACAATTCCGCTGGTCAAAAGAGGGGCGATCGTAAGCACCAGGATCAATCGCTTCGTCCAACGGCCGCCGGTAAGGAAGAGATAGGCGACAGGGTATCCGAACAGGAGGCAGAGCGCCGTCGTCGAGAGCGCGAGATTCATGGAGCGTTGGAAAGTGATCCAGTAGAGTGGATCGGTCAAAGCGTTCGTCAGGTGCGCGAACGAGAATGTCTGCGAAACGATAGCGCCGCGGGAGATCTCAAAATCGGAGAAGCCGAGCGAAAGGAGAATTGCGAAGGGTATCACGGCGACCACCATCAGCACGACAATCGCCGGAACGGCCGGCCAGATTCCGCGGCCGGACAGGAGGGCATCGGCCACCTGTTCTCCGAAGCCGGGCGGCGTGATGCGCCGATGAATCGCCGCCTCGGCCATCAGCCGGGATAGACCGAACAGGAGGCAGGATCGATCACGGAAAGGCTGACTTGGGAACGGTCCTTGATTGGGCGATCGCGCTCCTGGCGCATCGCGGAGACGCGGATGACGTTTCCGTCCGAGGCCTCGACGTGATACTCGATCAGCGGACCGACATTGCGGTGAAACGAGACCGTGCCCTTCCAAGGCCCGGCGTCAGGCGGTCCGAGCCGAAGGTTGTGGGGGCGCGTCATCACCTTAACGCCGCCCGTCAGGTCGGTCATGACCGTCTGACCGTCGGGCAGCCTGACGTGCCCCGTTTCGGTCTGGGTTTCCCAAAAATTGGACACGCCGATGAAGTCCGCGACGTAGGCGGTGGCGGGGCGGTCAAAGATCTCGTCGGGGCTCGCGACCTGTTCGATTTTGCCGCCGGACATCACAGCGATCCGGTCGCTCATCGTCAGCGCCTCTTCCTGATCGTGAGTCACGAAGATCGACGTGAGACCGAGGCGCTTGATCAGCTGCCGCAGCTCGACCTGCATTGCCCCTCGCAGCTTGGCATCAAGAGCGTTGAAAGGCTCATCGAGAAGAAGGACGCGGGGCTCCATCACGAGAACCCGCGCGATGGCGACGCGTTGTTGCTGCCCGCCAGAAAGCTGCGACGGGTAACGATTCTCGAACCCGGTGAGCGACACGGTCTCGAGCACTGAGGCGACCCGCCGCGCCACCTCGGCGCGCGGCTTGTTGCGCATCCGGAGGGCGTAACCGACGTTGCGCGCGACGGTGAGGTGAGGGAAGAGCGCGTAACTCTGAAACACGACGCCGACCGGGCGGCGATTCACGGGCACGTCGACAATGTCCTGCCCGTCGATCTCGATCGTGCCGCCGTCAGCCTCCCAGAATCCCGCGACGCAGCGCAGCAGCGTGGTCTTGCCGCAGCCGGACGGGCCGAGGAGCGTCACGATCTCGCCCTCGGCTACGTCCAGCGTAAAGTCGTGAAGAACCCTCGTGGCGCCGAACCGCTTGCCGACGGCCCCGATGCCAAGAACCGGGGCCGTGGTTTCGACTGTGTTCGAAGGACCCGCGGGTCCTTGCATCATGCTGCGAACATGCGGTCGAAGGTTTCGACGGTTTCGCCTCTGAGCGGCGCGAAAATCGGCCAGTCGAGCGAGGTTGTGCTGTCGAGTTCGGCCATCGTTGACGGCACGTACGGCGCTGCCTCCGGAGCGACCGGGATGCCTTTGACAACAGTTCCGAAATAAATCGGAGCGCTGCCTGCCATCTTCTGAATGCCCTCTGTCAACAGGATGTCGGCGAATTCGTGCACCAAGTCTCCCGTACCTTCGGCCGTGTTGACGAAGTGGACAATGTTCGTCGGCAGCATGAGGGGACCGGGTTCCGTCACCTTGACATAGCCGATCGGAAGGCCCGAGCCGGCCGCAAGCGCCGTGTTGACATGCCAAAGAGGCGCAAGATCCACCTCACCGCGCTCGATCATCTGCTGCAGAAGCGGCGGGCTGCGTCCCACCAGCGGGTCGAGTTCCTGCCACTTGTTCAGTGCAAACGCCATATCGTCCTGCGGCATTCCGAAGGCTTCACAGGTCGCGGCCAGCACTCCGAGCCCGAGATTTGACTGCGGTCGGCACATGCCGATGCGACCGTTGTAGTCGCCGCTCCACAAACCGGCCCAAGTCGTCGCCGGGTTTTCGATCTTCGATGTATCGTAGGCGATGCCGATGCCTTCGAACCAGATCGGTTGACCAACATCGTAACCGTAGGGCATGAAGCGGGGATCGACGTTGCCGGAATTCGGGATTTTCGAGAAATCCAGCGGTATCAGCACGTCTTCGGCCAGCGCGTTGATGATCGCAGGCGATCCCATCACCGCGAGGTCATAGGGCGAGTCGCCGCGCGCCGCCTTGATCTGCGCCAGGGCCTCGGCCGAGAGTCCGCCGATGACGCGCAGGGAGATCCCCGGATTGCGGCGACCGAGCTCTTCGCCCGCCGCGATGAGCGGCGCGTCGGATTCATTGCCGTAGCCCACCATCACAAGCTCGCGGCTCTGTGCGCGCAGGATTGAAGGACTCGCAAGCGTCGTGGCGGTGGCGAGGCCGCCCAGGACCGTACGTCGGGTTAAATGCATGGTATTCTCCTCCGATGTCTTTTCATTTGCGGGGAGAACCTGGCGGGCGGGCGCCAGGGACTTAGCCCCCGCGCGCTTGTAACATTCTTGCGGCAAGCTTTGAAAGGGTTTCTGGAACCTGAAGGAAGGCGCTCGGCCCTGCCCGTCTTTGTTGCGCCGGCGCTGCCAGAGGCAACCAGCGTGGATACCTCGCCTTTGGGGGAGATCCGCGCCCGCGACCCGGCCGCTTGAGTCAGGTTCGCCTCGCCTCTCGAAATTGGGCGCAGCCGGTGCTGGCCTGCGCGCGCAAATGATCGGCGAAGGGCGGGACCAGCGGACGCGGGCGCGGGTTCGTCTGGGTTTCTTGATCGTTCCGCCTATCACCATGACGGTCATGCAGAGGTGATCTGGAACGGAAAATGACAATGTCAGGTCTGCTCGTGACGGCGACAACGCCACGCGGTTCCCTGGGCAGTGCAAGCGCCAGCGCGGCGGTTGCCGCTTCGGGGTTGACCGTTTCGCCAATCCGGAGCTGGCAGTACGCGAGCCGTCCGCTACTGCGATTGCCTTGCCATAGAACCGGCTCGGCAAGTTCCGGGGGGCGGAAGCGGCGCCCAGGCCGAGCCGAAGTCGCTTCGCCCCGGATACAACCAGTGCTCTACAAGTGGCCGGGATATGGGTGGTTCGCCACGGCCGACTTGCAGGATAGCTCGGCGCCGCTCATTTTCAGGGTGCTCAATGGGGGCTTGCGTTTTATTGTCAACCATCCGATTCCGAAAGATGCGTCTGCGCGATTCACTTCTCGCATACGGATCAGTTACGCCAAGGAGCACATCGACATGAATTTCGAGCAGCGAATGCGGCAGATTCGACACGAGCCATCGTCCGATGCGCCGGGAGATCCGGAAAGATTGCGCCGCATCGCACTCACCAAGACAGAGATGATGACGCAGGGCGATGCGATTAGCGCGACGCTTGCTGCCAACGCCGAGCATTTGGCCTTGATAGGCGGTGAACTTGCGAACCGGTCGATCCGGAAGATCGCGATGGTCGGTTGCGGCGACAGCTGGGTTGCGGGGATCGCAGTGCGCCATGCCATGGAACGTCTCCTGGGCGCCGCGGCCGAGCCTTGCGAGGCGTTCGACTTTGCCACCTATGGGCTCGAAGTCATCGACGCCGACACGGTGGTGATCGGCCTCAGTTCGAGCGGCAGGACCAAGCCGGTGATCGACGGGCTGAAGGGCGCCGCCGCGCGCGGTGCGTATACCATCGGGTTATCGAACACGCCCGGATCTCCGTTGATGGAGGAGTTCCAGACTGCACTGCATATCCGCGCGACACGCGCCGGTTGGCCCACCCAATCGAGTACAGCGGCGATGGCGTTGATGCTCGCGCTGACCGCGTCCGTGGTCGAGGCACGAGGCGATGACGCCGCGGCATTACGCACCGCGCTCAAGGAGTTGCCCGGTCAGGTTGACGCGGTGGCGCAGGGATTCTACGGCCCCGCGCAGGAGGTGGCTCGCCGCCTTGCCCGCGCCGACCTCGTTCTTCTGACCGGCGCCGGTCCTTACCTTGCGGCAGCTGAAGTCGGTTCCGCCAAGCTGGGGGAACTGGCGCCGATCCACGCATACGCATTGCAGTTGGAGGAATATCACCATTACCGCACGCAAAAGGCCGGCGATCCGCTCTTTCTCATAGCGCCCGACAGGGCGAGCCATGGCCGTGCACTCGAGACCGCGATCATGAGCCGTGGCATCGGGGGATTCTGCGTCGCAATCGTTCCCGAGGGCGAGACCGAGATCTCCGAGGTCGCAGACGTTGCCTGGCACCTTCCCGAGGTGGCCGAGGAGACCCGACCCGTCGTCTATTGCGTGCCGCTGCACCTTTTCGGTTACCACGCCGCAGTCGAGCGCGATGCAATCGGCCTCGGAGCACCGCGGCTCGGAGGATGAAGTGATTCCTGATCTTGTTACGGTCGGGGGCCTGACGGTCGACAATGTCGTAGCGGCTGACGGGACTGTCGCGCTTGAACAGGCAGGGGGAAACGGAGCCTATTCGGCCGTCGGTTTGCTGATGTGGCGGCCGAGCGCAGGGCTCGTGAGCGCGGCGGTCGAAAGCTATCCCCGCGCAGCGCTCGAGCGCCTGAAGGTCGGCGGCGTCGATCTTGGAGGGGTTCGATGGTTTGATGAACGGCTCGAATCCTGCGACTGGTTCATCTATGATTCCGGCGGCAATCGTGAGGAGGGGCTGACAAGCCCGCCCGCGGCTCTGGAGAAGGCCGGCTTTCCCACCGACCGCCTGAGTGCGCGCGAGGTTGAACGCTGGCGCACGACACTTTCGGAGCGCGATACCTCGGGCGAGATCAGCTATTCCGGTTTTCGCGACCGCCACCCGCTGACACCTGCCCAGATCCCGCCGGAGTGGCGTAAGGCCCGCGGCGTCCACCTCGCGCCTAGCCAGCCCGAAGTGATGTTGACAATGCTTGACCATTTCGCGGCCGGCGGGACTCGCTTCACTGCGGATCCGGGCTCTCAGCTTGCCGCCCGTCGGCTGGATGAGATTGCGCCGATTCTCGCTCGCCTTGACGCCTTCCTGCCGAGCGAAGTTGAGCTGCGGGCGCTCGTTCCCGGCGCCGGTCTTGAAGACGCGCTGGCCGCGCTTTCCTCACGCTGCCCCGGCGCGGTCGCGGTGAAACTGGGGCCGAAAGGCGTGCTGGTCCGGGATCGGGGAACTGGTGGCGCGGTGGAGGTGCCGGCGGTTTCCGCGCATACGGTCGATCCGACCGGGGCGGGAGACAGCTTCTCCGGCGGGTTCCTTGCTGGGCTTGTTGAAACCGGCGACGCAGTGGCGGCGGCGCGGTTCGGTGCAATCTCGGCGGCGCGGGTCGTGGCGGCTTTCGGCGCCGACGGGGCGCTTCCGGCGGATCGCGAAGCTGCGCGTGCCGCGTTCGATCGCCATCACGAGGTCGCGTCATGACTTTTGAGATTCTCCGGGCGGCGCCTTTGTTATTTGCGGCCCGCCATCACCTTTCTTGCAACCGGTTCATGGACGCCGTGGGGTCGGCATGAATCGGCGCGATTTCGAAGGCTATCGCCGCGGCGCTCCGGCCATCCGCTGGCCGGGGGACGCGCGTCTGGCTGTCTCGATCGTCGTAAACGTCGAAGAAGGAGCCGAGCTGTCCCTGGCAGCGGGCGATGCGCGCAACGAGCATATCTACGAGGTTGTCGAGGCGATCGAAGGCGACCGGGATCTGTGCATGGAGAGCCATTTCGAGTACGGGCCGCGCGCGGGTTGGCCCCGGATCCGGAACGTGCTGCGCGGGCGCGGGATTCGCGCAACGCTGAATGCCTGTGGCCGCGCTGTGGCGACGACGCCCTGGATCGCCGCTGATGCGGTTGCTGATGGTCACGAGGTCGCCGCCCATGGCTGGCGTTGGGAGCGGCACGTGGACATGGACGAGTCGACGGAACGCCGTACGATCGCGCGTACGGTCGAGGCCATCGCCCGTGCCGCCGGAGCGCCGCCCGTCGGCTGGCACACGAGGTCCGCGACCTCGCTCGCCACGCGCGCCCTGCTCATCGAGCAGGGCGGTTTTCTTTACGACAGCAACGCCTATAACGACGATTTGCCCTACACAGTCGATACCAGGGAGGGCCCGCACGTCGTGTTGCCGTATGCCTTCGATTCCAACGACATGCGCTTCTACAACGGCGGCGGCTTTGTCTTCGGCGAAGACTTCGCGCGCTACTGCATCGCCGCTTTCGAGCACCTCTGGCTCGAAGGCGCGTCGGCCCCGCGCATGCTGTCAATCGGACTGCACACGCGGATCATCGGGCGGCCCGCACGGATCGGCGGCCTTGAAGCGTTTCTCGATCATGCCCTGTCTCGGGAGGGCGTCTGGTTCGCAACGCGGGCCGAGATAGCGCGGGCCTGGCGCACGGGACTGGGACTGCCGGAATGGATGCCCCGACGGTGCCCGCCCGACTTTGCACCCGAGGAAGGGCGTACCGCATGACCTGCAACCTCGTGGTCCATAGCGGCGCATGGCCGAACATGACCTGGCCAATCGGTGCGCGGCCAGCGGTTGCCGCGCATGTGGAGTGCGGGCCGGCGCATGCCGGTTGGCGAAGGAGCAATGGGATCGCAGTATCCGGGCGACTCCATTTGTTGGTGGCGGATCTCGACCGCGCCGCGGCCTTAATCTCGCGGGCCGCAGGGACGCTTCCGCGAGGATTCTTGTGCCGCAGCGCCGGCTGCAATCGGAAAAAGGGAAATTTTGCCTGGCGGGCGAGCCGCTGTGCCTCGCATGGTAACGAAGATGGTCTTCCCTGTCGCGGAACCTCGTGGCCGATCTCTGTGCACCGCATGTGTGGCGGGCGCGCCCGAAAGCGTGACCTTCGGTGGATCGCAAGACGGGACGACATCTCTGGTGCGCCGGCCCTCTCAGTGTCATGAGGATTGCGCTCGTCAATCCGAACACCAACGCAGGGACGACGGCAGCAATGGTCTCGATTGCCGCCGAAGTGGCGGGCGCGCGGGCGCGGGTCGAGGGCCATACAGCCCGATTCGGCGTTCCGCTTATCACTGAGCCCGGAGCGCTCGACCGGGCCGCGAAAGCGGTCGCCGCGCTCGCGCCCTCACTTTCGGCGGCCGACGCCGTCATCGTCGCGGCCTTCGGCGATCCCGGACTCGCCGCGCTTCGCGCCGCGCTCGACGTGCCGGTGACGGGCATAGCGGAGGCGGGCATGGCCGAGGCCGGTGTGAACGGGCGACCGTTCGCAGTGGTCACGACAACACCTAAGCTTGCCCCGCGCATTGCGTCGACCGCCGCCCGTTACGGGCATCTGGGGTATGCAGGGACCTGGACGACCGACGGCGATCCGACGGCGCTCACCGCCGACGCCGTCGCGCTTGAGGCTGCGCTTGCCAAGGCGATTCGTTGCGCCGCCGACAGTGGTCGTGTCGAGGCGGTCGTCATCGGCGGTGGCCCACTCGCAATGGCCGCCAGAGCATTGTCCGCGGCGGCGCCGGTCCCACTTGTCGAACCGGTTCCGGCAGCTGTGCGTCTGTCGTTTCTGCGCCTTGGAGCGGAGATCCCGGTTTGAAACAGACACTGGTCGTCGCCGATCGCATTGTGTGCGGGTTTGCCGCCGACGGAGTCCCCGAGATTCTCGAGGACGCGGCCATACTGATTGAGGACGGCAAAATCGCCTTGGCCGGCGAGGCGCGCCCGCTTCGGCGCGATTATCCTGAGGCAAGGGTGGTCGGTGGCCGCGGCCGGGTTGCGATTCCTGGCCTCATCAACGCGCATCATCACGTCGGGCTGACGCCGTTCCAACTTGGCGCCCGGGACCAGCCGCTCGAACTTTGGTTACCCGAACGGCTCGTCATGCGCGACGTCGATCCGCGTCTCGACACGCTGTTCTCGGCGTTCGAGATGGTTGCTTCGGGTGTCACGACGGTGCAGCATTTGCACAGCCGCGCGCCCGGCGATGCCGATGCCGTTCTCGCCCGCGCCGAAGCGATCATCGGCTCTTACACCGAGATCGGAATGCGGGCGTCATACTCGTTCGCCCTGCGCGATCAGAACCGGATGATCTACGAAGCCGACGAAGTCTTTGTGGCGTCGCTTCCAGCCGCCCTTCGCGGGCCGGCGGCAGCCTATCTCTCGAACTTCACACTGCCGCTCGAGGCTCAAATGGACGTTTTTCACGCGCTTCGCGCGCGTTGGGCCGAAACGGACCTGATCGGTATCCAGATCGCGCCTTCGAACCTCCACTGGTTGTCCGACGCCGCACTCGAGGGTGCCGCGCGTATGGCCGAGGACACGGGGGCGCCTGTTCACATGCACCTCCTCGAAACACCCTATCAAGCCGAATACGCGCGCCGCCGAACCGGTGGTTCGGCGCTGGCCTTCATGGACCGCTTCGGTCTGGTCGGACCGCAGCTCACGATCGGGCACGGCGTCTGGATGTCTGGCGAGGACATAGAACTGCTTTCGGATCGGGGCGGGTGCCTTTGCCACAATTGTTCGTCCAATCTCCGGCTCAAGAGCGGTACGGTTAACCTGAACGCCTTTCTGGCCCGCGGCGTGCGTGTTGCGCTGGGCATCGACGAGGCGGGCATCAACGATGATCGCGACATGCTTCAGGAGATGAGACTCGCCTTGACGCTGCATCGGCCGCCAGGCCACGACGCACCCTGTCCCAGGGCGGCCGACATCCTGCGCATGGCCACCGAACACGGTGCCGTGACGACACCGTTTGCCGGCCGGATTGGGCGATTGTCGCCCGGCATGGCCGCCGATATCGTGCTGCTCGACTGGGAAACCGTTACGGGGCCCTGGCAGGATCCGGCAATGCCGCTGATTGACGTCCTCCTTCGGCGGGCGAAGGCCGGCGCAGTCGAAACGGTTCTCATCGGCGGCGAGACGGTCTATGATCAGGGCAGCTTCATGCGGGTGGACCAGCAGGCCGTCCAAGGGGAAATAGCACGTGCGCTGGGGCGTCCGGATTCAGAGGCGGAAGCGTCGCTTCGACGCCTGGCATCCGATTTGATGGAACCGGTGCGCGATTTCTACAGGGACTGGCTCTGAAACGGAGCTCGAGCCTGCCAACCGCCTGTCCGACACGCCGGCACCAGGACGGCCTTTTGCGATTTCGACATTTGCACGGCGTTGGCGGGCAATCCATGCCCTCGCGGTCCTGAAACCGCACCCCATTCCTTGCCGGTATTTCTGATCCAGGCGCCACTTGCTGTGCCCGTATTGTCTATGATGTATATATATAAACAAAACAGTGATTTATGAAATTGGACCTTTGAAGTCGGGTGGATGTTGTTCTTGGAAACAGCAAAAACGCATCTGAAAGCATCATCGGCAAATCGCGCCTGCTGACACGCTGCCAGTGCGACCGCCCCGGTGTCATCAATCCGATGGTCGGCGGTCAGGGAGGAATCGGCAGGACCGGAGATAGCCGTCTGAAACATCCGGGGCCGCGCCACAATTCGCGAAATGATGCGGGATTCCCGGATTATCCTTGGCAGGAAGCCAATTTGGTTTGCGGGAGCGGCGCCGGGACTTCGCCGACGGGCCTTGTGGCAATTGAATTTCAATTCGTGGCAATAATCATCAAATTCCACATTGCCCACCATGGGAAACCCGCTGCTAGCCGGAGCATTTTCGGTCTGGCCGAACTCGCAATCGATCGGTTCCCGGTGCGGGGAGGGACAGGGATCCGCCCGCAGGTGTGATCAAGCGACCAGTCTGTTCGGCAAATTCTGAAGCTTGTTCCGAACCGGAAGAACGGCTCTGGCGGCGTTGTGTGAAAGCGCCGTTGAGTCGCTTGGCATGAATCAATCGCGATCAATGACAGACCGAGTCGACCAGGAGTATTGATCATGACGAACCTGACCCGAAGAGGATTCCCAGGGAATTCGTCTCTCGGAATGGCCGGCCCCGCCGCCTTCGGGTTGACGCCGCAACAGGCGCTCGCTTTAAGGCAAATGCGATTCTGGATGGGACCGGGTGCCTCTGCCGGTGACCCTCTAATTGAGTTTGCGACGCGCGGCGCTGCGGAACACGGCTACGATGTCTTGTTCGACAGTTTCACGAATGAGGGCGATACAAAGTTCACAGCCGCCTATGGCGCAAACGACCTGCCAGACAAGTTCAAAACCGATTCAAGACATTGTCCGTATATGGGTGGCCGCCTCGATATCGGGGCCCTCGATCCTTTGGACGACATGTTGGCTGCGGTGAACTATCCGCTCGAAAAGGTGTTGCCGCATATCCTTGACCGGTGCCGCCGGGACGGAAAACTCTACGCAGTTCCGCATGGTTGGACCTCATGGGTGCTGTTCTGCAATCCCGACCACCTGGATGCTGCAGGGTTGCCGACTGACCGGGAACCCGAAAACCTCGAAGAATTCGTCGAATGGGCGAAGGTGACGACCCTGCGCAATGGCGCGGGCGGCATCATCCAATCCGGCTTTTTGTGTCCGGGGTCCGGCATTCTTCCTGACAACATCTGGGGAGCGCTGCTTTACCAGTACCGCGGTTCGATGGTGACCGATGATGGCACGGAATTTCAACAATGAGGCGGGCAGGAAATCCGCCGAATTCGTGCTTGATTATCTGTACGAATGTGAAATCACTGATCCGAATATCTCCCGGCGCTGCGGCTACCGGCTGCAAGATCTGGATGCGACCTTCTATTCCGGCACCTGGGTGGTGGGAAGTTCGCTACAACAGGACTTGAACTGCCGGACCCGCCGTGCAAGGGCACTTCCGACAGCTGTGGCCGCCGCGGTGGCCATAATTTGGAGAACATAATGATCCCATTCATCGAATCGAACGACGTTCTTGACGACCCGCCGAGGCTTCGCAAACGGCTGCGCGACCATGGTTACCTGTTTATCAGGGGCATGCTGCCACGGGACGAGGTCAGCAACCTGCGGCGAAAGTTTCTCGAGTTCTGCTCAGAGGCCGGGTGGCTGCGCCCGGGTTCGGACTTGATGGACGGCTTGACTGACCACAGGCCAATCATGGAAGGTGAGCCGGAATATGCTGCCGTCTACGCCAAGATTCAGTCGCAGGAGAGTTTTCACCGGCTGAAATTCCATGAAAGCGTCATGTCGGTCATGGCAGATATTTTCGAGGAACCGGTCGTTCCCCTGCCGCAGACGATCGGTCGTATCGCTTTCCCCCGGGACAACGCGCGCGGCACCCACCCGCACCAGGACTGGATTTTCGTTCGCGGCTCGACCGAGACCATCTCTCTCTGGTCCCCGCTGGGCGACGTGCCGCTGGAAGTTGGCGGACTGAAGATCCTGGCAGGCAGCCACAAGTGCGGATTCCTTGAGCCCCGGCTTTCTGATGGTCCGGGCCACCGGGTTGTAGACGTCGATCCGGATCTTGAATGGCACCAGTCCGCTTTTCAGTGCGGGGATGTCTTGATATTCAAGATGCTCACCGTGCACGGTGCGGCCGAAAACCATACGCCGGACAAGTTACGGCTGTCGGTCGATTTTCGTTATGCCGGCACCAGCCATGTGATCTGCGATGAATGGCTGGAGCCCCACGGCAGCGGTCCGGACAAAGGGCCCTTCACCTGGGAAAAACTTCAGAAAGAGTGGCAGGACAGTCCGATTGCCGATTACTGGGAATCCTGGGAGAATGTGAAAACGCGGCATTGTCCGTGGTTCTGGGAAGGGCAGGAAGACTGACAGCAGTGACGATACGCTGTAGAGACGATCCGAGTTGAGTTTCCCGGAAGACCGGAGTTTGAATGCATGCGCGGCGAAACTGCAAAGGCGAGGGCTGCGGGTCGTTCACCGCAGCACCGATGAGTTTGGGAAGTTCAGACGACATGCCATGGTGAACGACACACCAATCACGCCTGACGATCTGGCTACCGCGTAGACCCGAGCAATGGGATCCCCACGGGCCGTGTTCGTGCGGCGTTTCAATCCGTTCGCCTATACATTTGTCATTTCGTTCCTGATCGTGTTCACAGTCTTTGGGTATATCCGTTTATCCTTGGCATCACGACCAGATTCACTGACGCCAGGGTCGGACCGCGGCCCGGTAACTATGTCGGTCTGGAATACTGTTTCGACGTTCCGACAAGGTCCGAAATCCAGCGCACTTTTTTCAAAGCATTTCAGTACACTCTGTTCGTGGCCCCGATGTCGTTTGTTGCCGGTCTGGCCATGGCTGTCCATGTCAACCGCAAATTGCCGACCCATACAATTTCGCGTCAGGTGTCTTTTGCGCCCTTTGTCCTTACCGCGACGATTGTCGCCATCATCTGAAACCGGATGTTCCAGACTCGGTTCGGGCTGGTCAATGCAGGCTAGACAGGCATGGCTGCAGGCTTGGAATCAGCCAGCCAGCCGTCTCGAAACCCGAGAAACAGGCTGATATGTATCTCGCCACCCTGCGTAACCGAATGGAAGCAATGGGGGGTCAACTTGAGATCGTGGCGCACCTGCCTGATCAAGGGCCGATCAGGATACGGTCATTGGAAGACGTCACCCGGCAACGCTCGCGGCGCCCAGCGCACGTTCGACGGCCTGCGGAGTGGCGCCTGTCAGAAAAGTCCGCAATGTCTTCACCCTGCGCACATCCGTGTGGACAGCAAGGAATCGTACCAGATTGGCGGACTGTGGGATGGCTAACTGGATACGACTTCCGGTAGCCGTTGCGCAGGAGGAGTGTTGCGACTGCGGCCGGTCCGTACAACTCCATCGATGACCGTCATGCCAACACCCGGCAAGTTGCCGAGTTCGATCGATTCCAGGATTGTCTTTCCGGGCGCGTGCTGCGCCTGATCCATGAGCACAAAGTCTGCCGCCCGACCTTCCTCGAGAATTCCCACATCGAGATCGCGCATTCTGGCCGTATTGCCGGTTGCAAGACACACCGCGGATTCGGCCGGGAGATTCCCGAGGCTGGACAGCATCGCGATCATCCTGAGAATTCCGAGCGGCTGAACACCTGACCCGGCCGGGCCGTCCGTCCCGAGAATCACCCGATCGAGCTGTTTCAACTCGCGTGCCGTGTTGAGTGTCAGCAAGGCCGCACGCTCGTTGCCGTTGTGGACGATTTCCAGGCCGGTCCGGCAGCTTTCGCAAATGCAGACGATCTGGTCGTCAGGAAGCGCCGAATGCCCTCCGTTGATATGCCCGACCACGTCGGTGGCCGCTTCCAGGACGACATCCTTGTCGATCAGTCCCGATCCAGGAATCGACGGGCCCCCGGTGTGGATCGTGCTTTGAATTCCGTACTTCCGGGCCCAGTCGACCATCTTTCGCGCTGTCGGGCCATCCTTCACCGACCCGAGGCCGACTTCCCCCATCAGGGTGACGCCAGCGTCGGCAAGATCCCTGAAGTCCTGCTCCTCCATGCCGTGTTCAATAACCGGTGCTCCTGCCAGGACCTTGACCCCCGACGGTCGCGCGTTTTCGTACCAGCGCTGGGCTGCGATCGCCATTGCCTTGAGACCGACTATGTCTTTCGGCCGGCCCGGCATGTGAACCTCACCCGCCGAAATCATCGTCGTCACACCACCATTCAGGGTCGAATCGATCCAGTGCAATTGCTGCTGCCTGGGCGTGTAGTCCCCGACAACGGGATGGACATGACTGTCGATCAGACCCGGGGCCAGCGTGACGCCCTGTGCGTCGACAACGACATCAGCCTCCCCGGTGTCCACTTCGCTCGCACGACCGATCTTCGCAATGCAACCACCCTCGGCAATCACGCAATCGGCGTCGAGTATGGGCTGCTCAATCATGCCCGAAAGCATCAGCCCGATGTTCCTGATTACAAGCCTGTCGCCGGTATCCTGCATAGACGCCCCCTGCCGTTCGAGTCGCTTCGTTCCCGTGCATGCTACCTTGAACCCGGCAGATTTCAATCCGCGTACACGGGTGAATCCTGCGCGGCGTGCTCTTGCCCGCCAACGCCCGGCGGTCCCGGCAGCGACCACGGTCAGTTCGGATGCGCCGACTGACTGCGTGCGGCATTGCCGGCTCGGCTGCCCGTTGCGGCAGAATATGTCGAACGGTTCCCATTCCATCGACATGTTTGGGTGACGTGTACAGGGCCGACTTGCTCGGGAAAGGCGTTGCCAAGAGCAAGATGCATCAAAACGACTTTGGATCCCGATCGTCTTTTCAATGAAAATCCGAATCTGTCTCCTGCCCCCGAAACCGGGGCAAACGCCATTCTTCCCGGCTGCTAAGCGGCGTGGCGCCAGGCACGCTGCAGACCTTCACCATCGGTTTCGGGATTCAGTAAAGTGCAGTTCTGGCTCCGGCATCGATCAACTCGATCCGTTGGCCGTACCGGCGGAAGTCGCGAACATTAAAGGTCAACAGCCGTTTCTCACCATGGGCCAGCATCGTCGCGGCGATGTTGGCGTCGTGAACCTTTTTTCCTTGTACAGGCACGGCGCCGCACAAGTCGGAAAAGACCTCCATCACCCGGGGACCGTCCTCCAGGATTCCGAATGCAATCGTCATCTGTTCAACGTCCTTGAGCGCGTCTTCAATTGCGAGCGGATTTGCCCACAGTTGCTCACGGGTTACCGTTGAAAGGTACTCCCGGATAACCTGCCGGCTGATCCGGAGGGAATCCCCGGTCTCACCGTAGTGAGTCATGCTGTTGCGGGCCTGGTCGTGGAACGGTGCCGTGACAAAACGCGCCATGACAAGTACGTTGGTGTCGACGAACATTGGCGGTTATCGGTCGTCGGCGTCGTAAATTTCCGATCTTGACGAACGGAAGTCCCTTGGCCACGGCCCCGGATCATGGCATGGGAGGATCCTGTCGAGAGAGAACTTTCGCCGGTCGTCTCCACGAATGTGTTTTCCGGAGTTGGATTCCTGCCTCGAAAAGACCAGGTTTTCTTTCTCGAGGTCGACACTTCGCGTCTTCCAGCCAGCTGCAAGCCACGCAAATGCATGACTGTGACCGCCAGCCAGTTTCGAATTGGACCACCAGGGCCTGTAAATGCGCGCCGAAGGAGGAAGACGAAATCCCAGGACCGCCTCAACTTCATCAAATGACACATGCCATTCCGAACGATCAAGGCCTGTCAAATGACGAAAAAGCGGCGCGTACTTGCCGCGTGCCGCGACTTCCCGCATCATCTGGCTCGCTCGTGACGTCATGATCAGCTTCCTCAGATTATGGAAATGTTCTGACTTTCTTTACTTTTATGTCTTGGGAATGCGTACGTCAAACGCGGCCATCCCGCATTGGTAGACCGTCAAGCCTCCAGGATTCCGGCGCCTTTTCCGGACGGCTTCGGGCTGGCGGCGCAACGGCAAATGTCTCGCTTGTCCTTGCAGTCGTCCGCCCTCCTGAGGGTTTGATCACCACGGGATCGACGTTTGTTCGGAGAATGCCGGGTTGAATGTCCGGGCGCGTGACGCCATCATCCCGGTAGCCCTTGAAACATAGGAGGCGCATGATGAAGAGGCTTTTGTTCATCTCGGTTTTGGCCTTGGGGCTTGCAGTTCCTCTTGTCGGAGCTCTGGCCCATCACGGCTGGACGTGGACGACCGGCGGCAATATCGATTTGACCGGAATCATCAAGACCGTCCGCCTGGGCAATCCCCACGGCATCCTGAAGATCGACGTGGATGGCGAGGAGTGGACCGCCGAGGTCGGCCAGCCGTGGCGCAACAAACGCGCTGGCCTCGTGGAAGGCGATCTGGCCGAAGGAGTCGAGATCCGGGTGATCGGCGAACCGGCGGCCGACATGTCGGAACGACTCCTCAAGGTGGAACGGCTGTTCCTGGGCAAACGGGAGTACGTCCTTTATCCCGGGCGCGACTGAGACCTTGGAGGTCCTGTTCGCAGCGCTCGAGGGAACGGCCCTCGCCCAGGCCCTGCGTGGTTCCCGCTGGGCCTATGCCGGGGTCAACGCCGTGCACATCTTCGCAATCGCCCTGCTGGTCGGCTCCGTCGTTCCGCTCAACCTGCGGCTTCTCGGTGCGTGGCGCGGCATCTCTCGCGAAGCCGTGGTGCGCGTGCTCGCGCCGGTTGCGGCGAGTGGGCTGATCCTCGCCCTGCTCACGGGAACGCTGCTGTTCTCCGTTCGGGCGCGGGAATACAGCGGCGTCGGATTCCTGCAGCTCAAGCTGACCTTCATCGCCGTCGGGATTCTGTCTGCGCTTGCGCTGTGCCTGTCCCACGGATTCCTGCTCAAGGGCGCCCCCCGCGCGCGCCTTGCCGGTCACGCCGTCCTCTCGACGGTCTGCTGGCTGGGTGCATTGGCGTGCGGGCGATTGATCGCGTTCGCAGGGAACTGAGGTCAATGCCTTTTGACCGGAATGAAGTCCCTGCTCCTTGCAGGCGAACCAACGGCGACCAGCTCTCGGAAGGCGTGAAGGCATTCACGGAAATTCGGTCAGCCGATCACGGGGCCAGTTCGACTGACTTCACCGTGACCGCCACTGACCCTGCCGTCCACCTGCCGCGATGCCCGTCCCATTGGTCCCCTTGTCCGTGGTCCGTGAGTTGACAGATGGCCTGTACAACTCCATTTGTTCGTATACAAACGATTCGATCCGACCCTGAGTGAACCGCGATTCGCGCGCGGGAAATTCACGATCCTGCTTCATTCGACAACGCGGCCACGTCCAACGATCCCTGGAGCGCAGAAATGACGACAGTTGTGCAGGAGAAACCCCGCGCCTTTCCGATTCCTGCGGGCATTTTCGCGGAAACGGTGACGATGGTCACGCACTACACCGATCGGCTGTTCCGGTTCCGCATGACCCGTCCGCCGTCCTTCAGGTTTCGTTCGGGCGAATTCGTGATGATCGGGCTCCCGAACGCCGAAAAGCCGGTCTACAGGGCCTATTCCATCACCAGCCCGTCCTGGGACGACGAACTCGAGTTCTTCTCGATCAAGGTTCCGGGAGGCCCGCTCACCGAACACCTGAAGGAAATCAGGCCGGGCGACACGGTGCTGATGAGAAGGAAACCGACCGGTACGCTGGTGAATGACGCGCTCCTGTCCGGAGAACGGGTCTACATGTTTTCCACCGGGACCGGCATCGCCCCCTTCGCCTCCCTCGTCCGTGATCCGGAAACCTACGAGAAGTTCGGCACGGTCATCCTGACCCATACATGCCGGCAAGCTGCCGAGCTCGAGTTCGGCATGGAACTCGTGGACATCGTCAGGAACGACCCCCTGGTGGGCGAGTTCGCCAGGGATCGACTCGTTCATTATCCCACGGTGACGCGTGAGGAGTTTGCCCGGACCGGCCGGATCACCGAACACATCAACTCCGGACGCCTGTTCGACGAACTCGGCCTTCCGCCTATTGATCCCGGGTCGGACCGGGGCATGATTTGCGGTTCGATGGCCATGCTGAACGACACGAGGCAACTCATGGAAGGATTTGGCCTGGCAGAAGGCTCGAACAGTTCCCCGGATACTTACGTCGTCGAACGCGCATTCGTCGACTGAACACCGCATAGGAACAGCGGAAAAGCGCCGGGAAGCGGAAGCTGCCGCGCACGCGTTGCGACCGCCGCAACCCGGCTCGGGTTCATGGCTGATTTCGCGGCACCGCTCCTGCCATCCATGAAACCGGCTGTCTCGGGCATGTTTTGCCATGCACCGGGTTGACACTTGCGCTCATAGCTTCTTCACTGTCGCACCTTCGCAGGTAAAGACTTTCAATCGTCTTCATTCAATCAGGAAGGGAGGAATCAATGATTTCCAGATTGCTCGGCGCAATCGCCGCATTTGCCATCGCGACCGGCTCGACCTCGCTTGCGGCTGAACCGCTCAAGGTCGGGGTGCTTGCGACACTTGAAGGGACGTACACCGTCCTTGGAGAAGACGGGGTGCGTGGCCTCAAGACAGCCCTGGCACAGGCCGACAACATGGCCGGTGGCCGCGAAATCGAACTCGTCATCGGCGCCACCGATGCCAGCCCGGACAGCGCAGTACGCGCCGCCCGGAAAGTCGTCGAACAGGACGGCGTCGAACTCGTGATTGGCCCGCTCTCCGGTTCCGAAGGCATCGCGCTTCGCGACTACTCGAAGACACAGCCGCATGTCACCTTCATCAACGGCATTTCGGGAGCCCAGGAAACGACCTATGTCACGCCGTCCGAGAACTTCTTCAGGTTCAACATGGACGGTGCACAATGGTCGGCCGGGCTGGGTGATTACATCTACAACGAAAAGGGCTACCGCACGATCGCAACCATCGGGGAAGACTACTCCTTTGTCTATACGCAGGTATTCGGCCTCGCGCTTGAATTCTGCCAGGCTGGAGGCGAAATAACCGAACGGCTTTGGGTTCCGCTGGGAACGAAGGACTTCGGGTCCATCATTGCGGCACTGCCTGACGATGTCGACGCAATCTATCTCGGCCTCGGCGGAGGTGACGCGGTCAACTTCCTGAACCAGTACCAGCAAGCCGGTGGTGATGCCAACCTGATCGGCGGCACCATCATGGTTGACGGAACCGTGTTGAGTTCAAAGGGATCCGCGAAGGAGGCGCTGATCGGCGTTCCTTCCTCGGGTCCTCAAGCGGATACCTGGGATGATCCGGGCTGGCAGGCATTCGTCAAGGCCTACCAGGACACGTTCCCGCCCGACCAGAGGTTCCCGAGCCCGTCCTTGCTGGCGACCGGCTATTACAATGCCACGAGCGCCGCATTGGCATGCCTTGACGAGGTCGGGGGCGACCTCTCCGACGGACAGGGAGCTTTCCGTTCCTGCCTTTCGTCGCTCGAACTCGACGCGCCGAACGGCAAGATTCGTCTCGACGACAATCGCCAGGCCATCGGAACCAACTTCGTATCCGAGGTCGTCGAACTCGATGACGGCAACCTCGCGACGCAACTGGTCTCGATCAAGGAGAACGTCAACCAGACTTTGGGCATAGATCCGGACGCATTCGCCAGGATCGGTCTTCCGAGCCGCGAAGTTCCGGAGTGCAAGACGTCCTACGAATAGGTGCGACCGGAACACGCTGGTTCAAGACAGCCTGCAACCCGGGCGGCCTTGCTGCCCGGGTTTTTGACAACGGAGTCCGCAGTCCTCCGCTCACGCCTGGCCGTGGTGGACGGATGCGGAAACGTGATCGGCACGAGTCCCGGGCGTATCGGAAACGCCCGGGACCGTCAGGGTACGACCATGGATTCAACGCGTAGTTCCATGGGCGGTTTCCGGCCTTGCATTCGGCACATGGCATGAAGACAGCCCTCGAACGCCACCCCTGGAGAGTCGCGATAGCCGCGATCGTTGCGGCCGTCATCCTTTACCTGGCGTTCGCCATTTGGCCGGCCTGGCTGGTCGGCTTGATCGGCAAGAAGAAAGTGTTCCTGAATGCCCTGTTCAACGGCATTACGCTGGGTGGCCTGTATTTCCTGGTTGCAAGCGGGTTCACGCTCGTTTTCGGCCTGATGCGAAACGTCAACCTGGCCCACGGATCGCTCTACCTGCTCGGGGGTTATGTCGGATATTTCTTTGCCGAGTGGACCGGCTACTGGCTACTGGCGTTTCCCGCCGCGTTCATCGCGGTCGGACTGATCGGAATCCTCCTGCAGGTCTTCGTGTTTCGGCGAATGGAAGGTCAGGATCTCCGGCAGACACTGGTAACCATCGGCATCTCGATCGTGTTTGCCGATCTCATGCTTTGGGCATTTGGCGGAGACTTCTACAACATCGCCGCGCCGAGCTGGCTATCCGGGCCGATGGAGACATTCTTTGCGACCGGCGTGAAACGGTCCACGGGCGAACTCATCTACCTGAAGTATCCGCTCGTGCGGATCGTCATTTTCGTGGCGTCGGTGGTTGTCGGTCTGGCCATGTGGGTCGCGCTGAACCGCACCAGGGTGGGAATGCTGATCCGGGCCGGAGTCGATGACCGCGACATGTTGTCGGCAACGGGTGCGCGCATTCAGATCGTGTTCGCGGGCGTGTTCGCGTTCGGAGCCGGCCTGGCCGGTATCGCCGGCGTCGTCGGCGGAACCTTTCAGTCCATCGCCCCCGGCGAGGACATCCGGTTTCTGCTGGCGTCGCTGGTGGTGGTCATTGTCGGGGGCATGGGATCGATACCGGGTGCAGCCCTCGGTGCGCTGCTGATCGGAATCGCCGAGCAGTTCGGATCCGTGTACTTCCCGACCTACTCCGTCGTGCTGACATTCCTGATCATGGCGCTGGTGCTGGCCTTCCGCCCGCAGGGCCTGCTGGGGCGAAACTGAATCATGGCCGATATCAGCGTGGAAAGAAGCCGCGCGCCCTGGCGACGATGGTTCGAACGCGTTCCGCCCGCCTACTGGGTCGTCGGCGTTTTGCTGTTGATCATGCCCTCGTTCGCCGGTGATTTCGTGCTGTTCCAGATATTCGGCTGGACCTTCATCCTCGGAATGATTTCGCTGAGCCTCATGTTCCTGGCCGGCTACGGAGGCATGGTCAGCCTCGTGCAGATGACGGTTGCCGGGCTTGCCGGTTACCTGGTGGCGATATTCGGAGAAAGCGCCATAACCGAAATCAGCCTCGGGTGGTCCTGGTACCTGGTCATCCCCCTGGCCCTGGTCATCGCGGCAATCTTCGCAACATTGACCGGATGGCTCGCGGTTCGGACCGAGGGCATCTACACGATCATGATCACGCTCGCCATCGCCTCGGCCTTTTTTTACTTTACCCGTCAGAATTACACCATTTTCAACGGCTTCTCGGGATTCAACGGGGTGTTGCCCCCCGAAGTCTTCAACGTCGATTGGCGCCATCCGACCGCATTCTACTACCTCACGCTGTTCTGGGCGGGATTCTGGTATTTCGTGGTCCTCTACGTCAGCCGCTCTCCCATGGGACTGGCCCTGCAAGGCGTGCGCGACAATCCGAGGCGCATGGCGGCACTTGGATATGATGTGACCCTGCACCGGGTCGCGGCCTATACCTTCGCGGCGTTTCCCGCGGCGACCGGAGGAATCCTGCTGACCTGGCAATCAGCCCAGATCTCGCCGGGAACCGCGGGTATCGGCCCTGTCATCGATATCCTGGTCATCGCCGTGATCGGCGGGCTCCGGCATCCGATCGGTCCGTTTGTCGGCTCGATCGTCTATGTCATCCTGAAGACTTTCGCCATCGACATACTGGTCGCGCTCGGCGCCGGCGGCGAGCGTTTCCAGCTCCTTATCGGCCTCGGTTTCCTGCTGATCGTATTCTGGTCGCCCGACGGGATCCTGGGGCTGTGGGAAAAATTGCGCCAAAGCCGGGCGCGCGATCCACTGCGCGTCCGTGGCGGCGATTCACCGTGACGGAATCCGGGAGTTTCTCCGATCGCCTGTCCGCGACGGGAACAGCAAATGCCCTCGAACTCCGGGGGGTTTCGAAAAGCTTCGGCGCGCTTGTCGCGCTCGACGACATTTCGATGACGCTGCGGCCGAGCGAACGCAGGGCGGTACTGGGCTCGAACGGCGCCGGAAAGACCACGCTCTTCAATTGCATTTCCGGCGATTTCCCGCCTTCGGCAGGATCGATCAGGTTCTACGGCGAAGACGTCACGAAGTTTCCGCCACATGAACGAATACGCCGCGGATTGAGGCGGACCTACCAGATTTCCCTGCTTTTTTCCGGGCTCACCGTCCTGGACAACGTCTACCTCGCATGCCGCGGGGTCCTGCGCGGAAGGTTTTCCATGATCCGTCCGCGGCGGAATGAATCCGTGATGGCAAGCGCCGAATCGCTCGTGCGCGTGGCGCATCTGGAAAAGGTCACGGAGACATTTGTCTCGGAGTTGTCCCACGGACAGCAGCGGCAGCTGGAAATCGCGATGGCTCTCGCGGGTGCACCCCGGCTGCTGCTCCTCGATGAACCGGCTGCGGGGCTTTCGCCGACGGAGCGGGGGGAGCTGATCGAGATACTCAAGGGGCTTCCCGGCCACATCGGGTACATCATCATCGAACATGACATGGACGTCGCGCTCCAGGTCGCGGAGTTCGTCACGATGATGCACAATGGACGCATCTTCAAGGAGGGCAAACCGGCGGAAATAGAAGACGACCCCGAGGTCCAGTCCCTTTACCTTGGTGGAGGCGGGCATGCGTGACACGAACGGACCGACCCTCGAACTCCAGAATCTGAACGTCTTTTTCGGCAACAGCCATGCGCTCCAGGGCGTGGATCTCGTCCTGCGCCAGGGAATACTTTCCGTGGTTGGACGCAACGGCATGGGAAAGACCACGCTCTGCAACGCCATCATGGGCCTGGTACCGGTATCGTCCGGCTCGATCAGTTTCAGGGGGAAGCCGCTCGTCGGAATCAATCCCGCCGACATCGCCAGGTCCGGCATCGGGTACGTTCCTCAGGGCCGGCGGATCTGGCGATCCCTCACCGTCGACGAGCATCTCGACCTGGTTGCGCAGCGCGAAGGATCGTGGACGAAGGACCGGGTCTATTCAACCTTCCCGAGACTGGCGGAACGGCGGCAGAACCTGGGAGGCCACCTGTCCGGAGGTGAACAGCAGATGCTTGCCATCGGGCGCGCGTTGCTGCTCAACCCGAAGTTGCTGGTCATGGACGAACCGACCGAAGGCCTGGCGCCGATGATCGTTCACCAGGTCGAAGACACGCTCATTCGCCTGGCGGACAGCGGTGGGGTCGACGTCCTGGTCATCGAACAGAACATCGGTGTCGCCTGCGCCGTTTCCGAACAGGTCGCAATCATGGTCAACGGCAGGATCAACCGGACGCTTGAAGCCGCCTCGCTTGCCGACGACACGAACCTGCAACAGGCGTTGCTCGGAGTGGGACGGCATGCCCATGACGAACCCGGGCAATCCGGGCGCACGCAGAAAACGGCAGCAAGACCCACGTCCGGTCCACGGCGCGTCTACCTGTCAAACCCGAAGATACCCTACCGGTGGTCGCAACCGGTCCCCGTTCGCGTCATTGAGGGCAGCGCCCGAACACGCACGGAACCCCGTTCGCTAAACGGCGAGACGGCCAGGATCATGCGGCCGGCAGCCGGCAAGCACGCGGAAACCGTCCTGGTCGCCGGGACGCTCGATACCAAGGGTGACGAGTTGCGGTATCTCCGCGACCGCCTGGACGGTCACGGGCTCCGGGTTCAGATCGCCGACCTGTCGACAAGCGGGAAACCGTCCGGCGCCGAGATTCCGCCGCATGTCATCGCGGGATTTCATCCCCGCGGGGTCCGGGGCGTTTTCACCGGCGATCGGGGGTCGGCGGTCAGTGGAATGGCGGTCGCGTTCGAACGCTGGATCCGTCATCATCCGGGCGTGGCGGGAATCATCGGCGCCGGCGGTTCCGGCGCAACCGCACTTGTCACCCCTGCCATGCAGTCGCTGCAGGTCGGTGTTCCGAAGCTGGTCGTTTCCACCGTCGCCAGTGGCGACGTCTCGGAATATGTCGGTCCAACCGACATCCTCATGCTGCACTCGGTTGCGGATGTGCAGGGTATCAACACGATCACCCGCGACATCCTGGCCAATGCCGCGGCGGCGCTGGCCGGCATGGTCAACAATCGCGCGCAGGGCGCGCTGCAGGAGACCGCCGACAAGCCCGCGGTCGGACTGACGATGTTCGGCGTGACGACGCCCTGCGTACAGAGAATCACGTCTGGTCTCGACGGGCCCTATGATTGCCTTGTCTTTCACGCCACGGGCGTCGGCGGGCGTTCGATGGAAAAACTGCTGGACTCCGGCAAGCTTGCGGCAATCATCGACATCACGACGACGGAGGTCTGCGACATGATCGCCGGCGGCGTATTCGCCGCAAGCGAAGACAGGCTCGGCGCGTCGATCCGGACCGAGAACCCGTACATCGGGGCCTGCGGCGCCCTCGACATGGTCAATTTCAGGGATCCGGACTCGGTTCCCGAACGCTACCGCAACCGGAACCTGTACATGCACAATCCCCAGATCACGCTGATGCGGACGTCGCCGGAGGAGAACGACAGGATCGGACGCTGGATCGGCGAAAGGCTGAACCGGATGAACGGCCCGGTCAGGTTCTTCCTGCCCGAAGGCGGTGTTTCGGCGCTCGATCGGGAAGGGCAGCCATTCTGGGACCCCGAAGCCGATGCGGCCCTGTTCCACGCTCTCGAGGACAGCGTCCGCCAGACATCGGGACGCCGCCTCGTCCGGTCACCCCACAACATCAACGAGGACGCATTCGCGGACGAAGTTCTGCGCGCCTTCAGGGAACTGCATGAAGTGTCGGGGCGCCTGGCAGCGGGGGCGATCGAGAATGTTTGAACGCAAAGACATCGTTGCAGGGTTGCGGAGGAAGATCGCGAAGGGAGAACCCGTTATCGGGGGCGGCGCCGGAACCGGACTGTCGGCGAAATGCGAGGAAGCCGGAGGCGTCGACCTGATCGTGATCTACAATTCCGGCCGTTACCGCATGGCCGGGCGCGGAAGTCTCGCCGGGTTGATGCCCTATGGCGATGCGAATGGTATCGTCATGGAGATGGCGGGCGAAGTCCTGCCCGTCGTCAGGAAGACACCGGTTCTGGCGGGAGTATGCGCGACCGACCCGTTCAGGCTGATGGGCACATTCCTCGACCAGCTGCGCGACACCGGATTCAGCGGGGTCCAGAACTTCCCGACCGTCGGACTGATCGACGGGAATTTCAGGGCCAACCTTGAAGAGACCGGAATGTCGTTTGCGATGGAGGTCGACATGATCGGCGAGGCCCGCCAGAGGGACCTGCTGACGACACCGTATGTCTTTTCCGCGGCCGACGCGGAAGCGATGGCGCGGGCAGGCGCCGATATCGTCGTGTGTCATCTCGGCCTGACGACCGGGGGCTCGATCGGTGCCGAAACCGCCCTCACCCTCGAACAGTGTCCGGATCTGGTGGAAGAGTGGGCCGACGCGGCGCGCTCCGTCAGGGATGACATCATTGTCCTCGTGCATGGCGGGCCGGTTTCGATGCCCGCCGACGCGGCGTATATTCTTGCCAACAGTCCGAATTGCCACGGCTTTTATGGCGCGTCATCCATGGAACGATTACCGACAGAGACGGCAATCATCGACACGATCCGCGAATTCGGGAAGATCAAGACCGGACCGGGAGTCCGGAAGGGGGAGTCCAAATGACGGGAGAATTGATTGGACAACTGATTCTGTGGCTGGTTTTTGCAGTCATTGTCATCTTCATCCTGTATTGGGTGATGAATTGGCTGTACCGGCGTTCGACCAAGGAAGTGTCGTTCGTGCGTACAGGTTTCCTCGGCGAGAAAGTGGTGATCGACGGCGGTGCGTTCGTATGGCCGATCATTCACGACATCACCCCGGTCAACATGAACTCGTTGCAGCTCTCGGTATCGCGGGAGCGCGAGAATGCGCTGATCACCAAGAACCGGATGCGCATCGATGTTGATGCCGAATTCTATGTTCGCGTCCGCCAGTCCCAGGAATCGGTCAGCCTCGCCGCGTCCACGCTTGGGCGCCGTACCCTGGAACCGGAGCGGATCCATGCCCTTCTCGAAGGCAAGTTCGTGTCGGCACTCAGGACGGTGGCGTCCGGCATGACCATGGAGGAGTTGCACGAGAACCGCGACATCTACGTCTCCAGGGTTCTCGAAGAAGCGCAGACCGGTCTCGACAAGAATGGACTGGAGCTCGAGAGCGTATCGATCACGGACATCGACCAGACCAATATCGAGTATTTCAACCCGTCCAATACCTTCGATGCCGAGGGCTTGACCGCCGTCATCCAGGCCATCGAGGATCGCCGCAGGTTGCGTAACGACATCGAGCAGGAAACGATGATACGCATCCGTGAACGCAACCTCGAAGCCGAACGGCAATCTCTCGAAATCGAGAGACTCTCCGAGTCCGCCCGGCTTGACCAGGAAAAGGAGATCGAGTTCCGCCGCGCCAGGCAGCGCGCCGACCTCGCGAGCGAACGTTCCGAGAGGGAAAAGGAAGCGGAACAGGCAGTGCTGCAGTCGCGGGAGTCGATCGAAACCGCCAGAATAACCAACGAACACATGATCTCGCAGGCCCGGATCGATTCCGACAAGGAGATCCGCCAGCAGGAGATCGAGAGCAAGATGGTCGTCGACGAGGCGGAAATCGCAACCCGGGTCAGTGTCGAGAAAGCCCGGTTCGAGCAGGAATGGACCGTTGCCGAAGCGCGGATCGCGCTGGAACAGAAAACGCGCGAAAAGGAAGTCGCGCGCAGCCTCGCGGTGGAACGGGCGGAAATCGCCTCGCGCGAGGAGGCGGAGAAGCTCCGGGTCGAGCAGGAAAAGAACGTCGCCGCCGAACGCATTCGCTCGGAACGCGAAACACGTAAACTGGAAATCGCGCGCCAGACGTCGGTGGAAGAGGCGGAGATCTCGTCGCAGCAGGCCGTCGAGGCCGCCCAGATCGCCTCGCGCGAAGCACTCGAATTGGCCCGGATTGCCCAGGAACGGGCGATTGCCATCGAACGAATCGAGCAGGAGGAAATCACCAAGGCCCGCGACGTGGAAAGAACCAGGGCGATCGAGGCGGCCGAGATCACGAAAGCGGAATCCATAGAAGCGGCACAGATCGCCAAGGAGAAAAAGATCGCCGAGGAGCGTATCGCGCAGGAACAGGAAATTCGCGAACGCGAAATCGCGCGCAGACGGGCAGTCGAAGTCGCGGACATCGCCGCCGACGAGACCATTTCCGAAGCGAAAATCCAGGAAGAGGAACATGTGCGCGCGGCCGAGATCACCCGCGACATGGCCATCCGCGCACGGGAAATCGAGCGGAACGAAAAGATCGAGGCGGCTGAAATCGCGGCCCGCCGGAAGGTCGAAAAACAGCGCATCGAGATCGAGGCGAAGACCTCCCGGGAGAAAATCGCCCGGGACGAGGACATCCGGAACCTGGAGATCTCCCGGAACCGTTCCATCGACGCTGCGCAGATCGCGGCCGACAGGGACGTGGAGGCGGCACGTGTCGGCAAGGACAAGGCGGTCGACGTCGAACGGGTCCGCGCGGAGCAGGAGCTCGAATCGACGAAACTCGCCCGCCGGCAGACGCTCGAACAGTTGGAAGTGGAACGCGTGCAGGCCATACGGGCTGCTGAAATCGCGAGCCAGGAACTGGTGGAACGGGCAAGAATCGACTCCGAACGCGGTCTCGACGACATCAGGATCGGCCATGAGACCGAGCGACGGAAACTGGAGATCGAGCGCGAGAGGCTGGTCGAGGAAGCAGCCATGGCGAAGGCGATTTCGCTTTACGGGAAATCTCTCGAGGAAAGTGCCGCCGCCATCGAGGCGGACCAGGCCCGCGCGCGCGCTGCGGAAGCGGCGGAAAAGGTGCTGACCGCACAGGCAACCGAAGAAGCCGGCCGAAAAAAATCGATCGACGTGGTCATTGCGGAGAAATCCGCGATGGAGGTCCGGATCGCCGCCGAGGCGGAACGCGTGCGCGCCGCCGTCGAGGCCGAGGCGCAACGGCTCATCAACGAGGCCGAGAACATTCTGAGCGACGGCGCGCGGCGTTCACTGTTCAAGCGGAAGATGCTCGAATATGTCGAAGGCATCGTGGCCGCGTCCGCGAAACCGCTCGAGAAGATCAACGATATCAAGATCGTGCAGCTTGGCGGTGACGCTGCAAAAGGCGTGGACGGCGGCTCGGGAGGTCAGGCTTCAAGCCCTACCGACGAGGTCATCAATTCGGCACTGCGATACAGGGTGCAGGGTCCCATGATCGACAGCCTGTTGTCCGACATCGGTATCGATGGATCCAGCCTGGCCCGGCAGACCAGCCTGTTGCGGGAGGCGTCCGACCTGAGCCGCGTAAAGGCCTCCCTCCGCCACTCCGACGAGCAGGAGACTTCCCGGTCGGAACAGGACGGCCAGGAGGATGACGGCCAGGAGGAGGTGAAGGGCGACCGGGACAGCGGCAGGGAGGATCGATGAATGGCTCGTGTGTACGTATCATCGGTGATCAACGCGCCTGCCTCCCGCGTCTGGGAGCGGATTCGGGACTTCAACGGCCTGCCGAAGTGGCACCCCCTCATTCGCGAGAGCCGGATCGAAGATGCCCTCCCGGCCGACAAGGTGGGATGCATCCGCAATTTTCGCCTGCAAAACGGCGACCTGATCCGCGAACGCCTCCTTGGACTGTCGGACTACGACCTTTTCTGCACCTACGAGATTCTCGAGAGTCCGATGCCGCTCGAGGACTATGTTGCGACGCTTCGCCTGACCCCCGTGACAGACGGAGACCGCTGTTTTGGCGAATGGTCGGCGGAGTTCGCATGTGACGCCGACAAGGAAAGCGACCTTGTCGGAACGATCGGTGGCGATGTTTTCCAGGCCGGATTCGATGCACTCAAACGGCGGTTCAGTGGCTGAGGAGAACTGACAGTGGTCAAGGTCGTCAGAAGCACGGTCCTGCCGGCGCCTGTCGATTCGGTCTGGGGCGTCCTCAGGGATTTCAACGGGCACGACCGCTGGCACCCGGCGGTATCGGAGAGTCACGTCGAACGCCGTCGCGGCGCCGACGAGGTGGGCTGCATTCGCAATTTCAGGCTGGATGACGGCTCCGAGTTGCGCGAGCAGCTTCTGACTCTCTCCGATCTTGAGCAATCGTTCAGCTATTGCCTTCTCGACACGCCCGTGCCGCTCTTCAACTACGTCGCGCATGTACGGCTTGCGCCCGTCACCGATGGCGACATGACCTTCTGGGAGTGGGAAAGTCGATTCGACACGCCGAAAGGGCAGGAGGAGACGCTGGCCGAGTTGGTCGGTGAACAGATATACCAGGCCGGTTTCGATGCAATCAGGGTTCACATGGGGCTGGATGGATGAGCCAGCTCCAGGTGGATACGTTCGATTCGATCGCCGAAGCCGAGCGGGCCATGACCGGACGAAGCAGGTTCATGGGCGGCGGAACCCTTGTCATGCGCGACGTGAACCATGGAAGCGGTGATTTCGACCACGTCGTGCGGACAACGGACCCCCGGTTGCGCCGAATCCGGTCGGAAGGGGACATGGTCGAACTCGGTGCCGGCGTCACCATGGCAGACGTACTCGAATCGCACGACCTGGAATTCCTCGCGCCCGCCGCGCGTTCGATCGGCGGCCCCGCCGTTCGCAACGCGGCCAGTGTCGGTGGAAACCTGTTTGCGCAGCCACCATACGGTGATTTCGCGACCGTTCTGCTGGCGCTCGACGCCCGGGTGATGTTTGCAGACGGGTCGCGTGTCCCCATCGACGAGTTCTTCCGTCAAAGGGATTCCCGTCGCGGCCTCGTGGAATCGCTCACGTTTCGCCGTCCGGGCAGCCAGGAGTATCGATACACGAAGGTTTCGCGCGTCAGGCCGAAAGGCGTGGCCGTGTTGTCCATTGCCGCCCTTCTGCCGCTTCGACTCGGCCGGGTCACCGGCGCGCGTATCGCGTTCGGCGCCATGGGACCGGTCCCGGCGCGTGCCAGGGGCGTCGAATCGATACTTGAAGGTGCGCGTCTCGATTCCACCGTGATTTCCCGGGCCGCGGACGCGGTGTCACGTGACCTGTCACCGGCCGATGACGCCCTGGCAAGCGCCTGGTACCGCAGGGAAGTGGCGGGGGTTCACCTGGGTCGACTTCTTCAGGACGGGAGGTAGGGACGTGGCAGGGACTCCCGTTTCCTTTCGCCTGAACGGCTCGGAGGTGGCGGCATTTGCCGACGGCGGCGCCAACCTGCTCGACCTGCTGCGCAGGGGAATCGGTGACCTGTCGCCGAAATTCGGCTGTGGTCAGGGTACCTGCGGAACGTGCACGGTCCTCATTGACGGGAAACCTCGCCTCGCGTGCCTGACACTGGCTGAATCCGTGGGCGGCAGAGAGGTGGAAACAGCGGCCGGGCTGGCCGACGGGCCGGAACTCCATCCCTTGCAACGCGCGTTCATGGAACATTTCGCCGCGCAATGCGGCTATTGCACTCCGGGGATGCTCATGGCGGCAAAGGCGCTGCTTGAGCAGACGCCGAATCCGGACAGGGACCAGGTCGTCGAGGCGATTTCCGGAAACCTGTGCCGCTGCACGGGTTACGAGCCGATCATCGAGGCGATCATGATTGCAGCCGGTACGATGCGGAAAGGGGTGCGACAATGACGACCGTCGAGTTCCGCAAGGACCTGTTCGCGGACGAGCGGGATGACAACCTGCAGGAAATCGGCCAGCCGACGATCAGGCAGGATATACTCGGCCACGTCACGGGCCGGTCGGTGTACTACGACGACCATCCGTTCGAGGGTCTCCTGCACATGCGCTGCGTGCGTTCGCCGCATCACCACGCCCGGATTCGTTCGGTCGATACCTCGGCTGCCGAACGCATCGCGGGTGTCAGGCGAATCGTGCGGCCGGGGGATGTCCCGAACAACCTCAACACGCTGCTGTCCCTGATCGGGTTCGGCAAGGACGACGAACCCCTGCTGTCGCCGTCGAAAGTGGCGTACAGGGGGGAGCCGGTACTCGCCATCATCGCGGACAGCGATCGAATCGCCCGCAAGGCGGTGAGTGCCGTCAGGGTCGACTGGGAAACGCTTCCGCATGTGCTGGACGTTGAGCAGGCGCTGCAGCCGGATGCGCCGGTCGTCAATGATACCTATCCCGACAACACCTTTGACTACTACGAGACATACGATCACCAGAAGCTCAGGTTCGGCGACGTGGAAGCGGCGTTCGCATCGGCTGACCACATCGTCGAAGGCCGGTACCAGATGTCGCCGATCGAACAGGCTCCCATGGAAACCTGCGGTGCGATCGCCGTTCCCGAAACAAACGACAGGTTTACCTGCTACACGTCAACCCAGGCGCTGTTCTTTTCCCTCGCGACGACGGCCAAGCTTCTGGACCTCCAGTCCTCCCGTCTCCATTTCGTTGGCGGCACCGTCGGCGGAGGATTCGGCGGAAAGGTCGACAGCATTGTCGAGCCGATGTCGGTGATTGGCGCGATGCTGACCGGCAAACCGGTCAAGTTCATGTGGGATCGGGAGGAGGAAATGCAGGTCGGCGCACCCCGCGGCGCCGAGCTCTGGCTGATCAAGGACGGAGTCGCGCGGGATGGCCGCATCCTCGCCCGGCAGTTCACCGGTTTGTTCGACTCGGGCGCCTATACGCGCCTTTCGTCCTATGCGGTCGTGAAAGCCACCGGACACCTGCCGGGGCCCTACACGATTCCGAACGTTGCGGCGAACGTCTATTGTGTCTTCACCAACAGGACACCGGCGACCGCAATGCGGGGGTTCGGAATCACCGGTGTCGACTTCGCCATCGAGCGCCAGATGGACAGGTCGGCCGATGCGGCCGGAATGGATCCGGTCGAATTCCGGATCCTCAACTCCTATCGCGACGGCGACATGAAGGCGCACCGCCGCACCGCGAAGAATACTGCCCTGATTGAATGTTGCCAGGTCGCGGCCGAGAAGGCCGCGTGGCCGATCGACCCGGCGATCCTGGGCCAATCGAGCCGATCGGGCGGAGGCGGTCCCCGGGCGGACATACCCGAAACCGTGACGGACGCAACCGGGCGGATCGGCGAACGCCGCGGTGGCCGAATCCCCCTCGATCCCCTGGCAGGCCCCGGGCCGAAGAAACGGGTCGCCGCCGGGACGGTACGGAGCCAGGAAGTATCCGCCGTTGCCCCGCAACGGCCCGACATGGAGCGTCGGCCCGCAACGGGCGAATCACGCGAGCCGCCTGCCCGGGCACCGTCCGTTCCCCGGCAACCGGCACCCGTGTCCACGCCCGCCGTTCCGCCGGCCGCGCCCCCTGCCGTGACACCTCCCGTGGAGCAACCTCCGCCCCCGCCGAAAAAACCCTTTTCCGAGGGAGTGCGGCGGCCGGGTGTTCCGCGTTTCCTTTCCGGAACAAGGAGGCGTTGACATGGCGATTCACAAGGGGCGCGGCTTTGCCAGCGTGAACTATCCGATCGGCATGAATCTTGGCGGAGACCCTTCGCAGGCGCTGGTTCACTCCACGCCTGACGGGAAATTCAAGGTGTCGTTGTCATCGATCGATCTCGGACAGGGATTGAAATCGGTGACACGCCAGATTGCGGCAGAAACCCTCGGTGTCCCGGTTTCCGACGTCTACGTGGACACCGCGGACAGTGACACCGGCCCGCACTGCATGGGCAGTTTTGCGTCGCGCGGTACCCATCGTGTCGGCAACGCCGTCATTCGCGCGGCGACGGAGGCCCGTACCCAGCTCCTCGACGCGGCCTCGGAGGAGCTCGAAGTCGATGCCAGGGACCTGGTGACGGACGGCGCAGGAAACATCCATGTGCGCGGAGCCCCGGGCCGTTCCATCAGCGTGGCGGATGCCTCCATCGCGGCACAGTTCAAGCAGGGGCGAACGCTTGCCGGCCGCGGGATCTTCCTCGTGCCGCCATCGGAGGCAGACCCGGAAACCGGGGAAATGTCTCCGGTGACCTGTTTCGCCCATGCAGCCCTTGTCGTCGATCTTGAAGTGGACGACGAAACCGGCGAGGTCACGGTGCTTGAAATCAACTCGGCGTACGAGGTTGGCCGGGCGCTCAATCCACGGCTGGTGGAGCAGCAACTGATCGGCGGGGCGTGGATGGGGTTGTCGCACGCCCTCTACGAGACGACCGAACCGTACTACCCGGCCCGCGACAATGCTCCGCTGGATTTCAACGAATACGTGATGCCGGGTCCGGGGGACGTGGCAACCCACAACATCGCCATTCTCGAGCGCCCAGCAGAAGACGCGCCGTTCGGCGGCAAGGGGCCCGGCGAGATGTGCGCCAATCCCGTCCTGCCGGCGGTCGCGAACGCGATTTTCGATGCGGTCGGGGTCCATTGCGACCATCTTCCCATAACCGCGGAAAAGATCCTCCGCGGTCTCCGGGCAAATGGCGGCGCTAGGCCGCAGAACAGGGGACGCCGCCCATGACCGGGACTGGTGTTCACGGCAGTCCCGGCGGCATCTTGAAGGCGCGCAGCTGATGCCGGTCCGCGCTTCCATCAGCGGAATCGGCAACCCCGAAGTACTGAGACAGGCGCTCGCGGCTGCGCAGTACCTCGCGAGCGCCGAACTTGCGACCGCCTCTTATCTCGCACTCGCGCTTGGAAAGCCGCTGCTGCTCGAGGGCGTTCCCGGGGTCGGCAAGACGGAGGCCGCGAAAGCCATCGGTGCAGCACTGTCCCGCCGCGTGATCCGCTTGCAGTGTTTCGAAGGCATCGATGCCGCGGCGGCGCTCTATGAATGGAACTACCCGCGACAGATGCTCGCCATCCGGCAGGCAGGCGACGAATACGTCAATCTCTACGGTGACGATTTCCTGCTTTCGCGCCCCCTGCTCGAATCGCTTCGCGAGCCGTCCGACACGCTCTTGCTGATCGACGAGGTCGATCGCTCGGACCATGAGTTCGAAGCGTTCCTGCTCGAGTATCTCTCGGATTTCTCGATATCGATTCCGGAAACGGGAACGGTCAGGGCGGCGGTGAATCCGGTCGTCGTCCTGACGTCCAATCGCACGCGGGATCTCCATGAAGCACTGCGCCGGCGTTGCGTCTACCACTGGATCGACTACCCGGACGCGGAACTTGAAGCCAGGATCGTCATGGCCAGGGCAAGTTCGGTCGTCCACGCCACGGCACGCGCCGTCGTCGAAGCGGTAACCCGGCTGCGGGAAGAACCGCTCGCCAAGCCCCCCGGGGTCGCAGAGACGGTCGAATGGGCGGAAGCGGCCACGCTGCTTCAGACCCAGGGCGATGACTGGCCGGCGGCGTTTCGCAAATCGATTGGAGTTGCGCTCAAGGACCATGACGATCTTGCGTTTCTCGAGCCGCAGCTGGACACGTTCATCCCCGGGCAGGTCGCATGACCGTTCCGGCCGCCGCCGCACCCCTGATCGGGTTCGCGTCACTGTTGCGCCGGCACGGGTTTCCGGTTGCGCCCGACCAGACCGCCGGATTCATCGAGGCTGTCGGAAAGCTCGGGCCGCGCGGCATGGCCGACATTCGCAGCGCCGCGGTCGCGCTGTTCGCGATCGCCAGGGAACGGGAGCCGGATTTCGATGCCCTGTTCCGCGCATATTTCATGGGCCAGACGGTTGCCGCACCGGTTTCCGAAGATCGCCAGGATGATGACGACATCGAAATCCGGGAGGATCGGCGGGGCGAGATCGACGTCCCGGAAGCGGGTGGTCCGGAGGGGTCGGGCCGGGCAGCGACAACGGCGGAAAGGCTGGCACGCCGGCGGTTTCCCGAACGCGATGAATCCGCCATCCTCGCCCGGTTCAGGCGATTGGCCTTACGGCGGCTGCCGCGCCGGAAATCGCGCCGTTTCGTCCCTTCGCCGCGCGGCCCCCGGCCCGACCTCCGCCAGACGTTGCGTGACGCTGTCCGCCACGACGGCGACGCGATGAACCTGTTCCCGAGGGCGCGCAAGCTGCGGCAACGGCGAATCCTGTTCCTCATCGATATCTCGGGTTCGATGAAGGAACGAACGGAATGGGCGCTCAGGCTGGCACATGTTCTCGCATCGGAGGCCGACCGGTTCGAGGTCTTCACACTGGGAACGAGGCTGACACGGATTACACGCGCGCTTGGCGTCCGGGACCAGGGGAGAGCGCTTGCACGTGTCGGGTCGCTGGCGGCCGACATGGATGGCGGGACCAGAATCGGCGATGCGCTGCAAGCGTTCCTTGCCGTCCCCAGGTACGTCGGTTTTGCGCGCGGCGCGGCCATCGTCGTGCTCTCCGACGGCCTGGAGCGGGGCGACCCGGCAGCGATGATCGATGCGGTCCGCCGGCTGTCACTGGAGGCCTGGCGCCTGTTCTGGTTGACGCCCCTCGCGGGCGACCACGAATTCAGCCCGGAAACGGCGGCGCTGACCCGGATATTGCCCCGTCTTGACGGCCTCGGGGACGGCAGCACCCTGGACCGGGTCGCAGAGCACTTTCTCGAACTGGGGCACGCATGATCGTCGACGCACATCATCATGTCTGGAACAAGCAGGATCTTCCCTGGTTGTCCGGCCCCGAGCGGCCAAGGATTTTCGGGGCTTACGGAGCGATCCGAAGAGATTACCCGATCCGGGAATACCTCGAGGACATCCGGGGGACGGGCATCGGAAAATCGGTTTATGTCCAGGCAAACTGGGACCCGGCGCGATTCGAGGACGAAGTGGCCTGGGTTCAGTCGGTCGCCGACGGCAGCGGCTGGCCGCACGCGATTTCGGGCTATGCCGACTTCACGGTCGAGGACGTGCGGCCGCAACTGGACCGATTGGCAAGACATGCGCTGGTCCGCGGAGTCCGGCAGCAATTCCACTGGCATGAAGTCCCGCGATACCGGTTTGCCTCCCGCCCGGACCTGGCGGCGGACGCCACGGTACAGAAGAACATTCGCCGTCTTTCGGATTATGGCTGGTGTTTCGAACTGCAGGTTTTTTCGGGACAGATGTCGCATGCGGCCGAACTCGTGGCGCGGTGCCCGGACGTCACCTTCGTCCTCCAGCACGCTGGCATGCTGGAAGACACCACCCGGGCGGGCCGCGATCTGTGGGCAGAGGGAATGCTCCGGCTGGCGGCGTGCCCCAACGTCGTGGTGAAGCTGTCCGGGTTCGGGACGTTCCTGCACGGGAATGATCCGGCGTTCATTGCGGGAATGGTGCGCGAAACCGTGGAGATGTTCGGGGCTGATCGATGCATGTTCGGCTCGAATTTCCCGATCGAGAAGTTGTGGACGGGATTGCGCGAAATCATGGACTCCTTTCATGCCGCGACCGAACACCTTGTTCCCGGGCAGCGCGACGCGATATTTCGACTTACGGCCGAACGGGTTTACCGATTATGATCGCGGGTTGAAGCGGCTTGAATCGGACCGAACACGAGGGAGAACAACAATGGCCCTGACCATTCACATCCTTGATTACGGCGATATCGAACTGGAGGCGAGTTTTCTTGTCCTTGGCCATGACTGTGGCAGGGTTCGCCGTGTCCCGGTTTACGGCTTCCTCATTCTCGGAGGGACCCATCCGGTCCTCGTGGACACCGGGTACCGTGACAACGCCATCATGGAGAGCCTGGGAATGCGCGGCCTGCAGTCACACGAGACCATGATCGAGAACCAGCTGGCGCGCCACGGACTGAGGCCGGGCGACATCCGCTACATCATGCACACGCACCTGCACATCGATCATGCCGGCAAGGACGACAAGTTTCCGATGAACACGACCGTGGTCCTGAACAGGCGGGAAATGGAGTTTTCCGTCTCGGGCATCATGTACCCGCAGTATCCGAAACCGGACATCCTCCACCTCGTGGAACGGATTTACGAGCCCGAAGCGATCAGGTTCCTGGACCTGGAAATCACGGCTGCCGAAGAGATCATTCCGGGAGTCTGGTGCGAGCCGGCCTACGCGCATACCGACGGCTCCATGAACGTCATCGTGGAAACCGCTGAGGGACTCGCCTGCATTTGCGGTGACGTGATCTATGATGTCAACGACCAGGTGATCAATCACGTGCATACGAACAACTGGATGGAACCGCGGGTCACGGGGAATCACTCCGGTTCGAAAAGGGGGGAAAAGGCGGCCATCAAGAAACTTCTCAACAATTACAAGTTCCTGCTGCCCGTCCACGATCGACCCGCGAAGATCGAGAACGCGCAGGTCGTCGGGCGAATGGGCATGACCGTACCCGGGCCGATCACGGAAACGCTGCCGAACCGGCAGTGGTTCCCGGCCTGAACCGGGCGGCCCGGACGCCTGAACGACGGAGGACGGAGAGATGGCTCATGGCAGGTTGGACGCCCGGTTCGAAGGCCTGATCGACATTCACACGCCGGTGGAGCGGCGCGCGACCGGGTTCACCTTTACCGAGGGACCGATCTGGCATCCGGAGGACGGCTACCTCCTGTTTTCCGACATGCCCGCCGATGTTCGCCGCAAGTGGACTCCCGACGGACAGGTCACGGAAGTCATGCATCCTTCCAACAAGGGGAACGGCATGACCTATGACGCCCTGCGCAATCTTCTCGTCTGCGAGCACACGACGAGTTCGGTTGCCCGGTTCCGCCCGGACGGCGTTCGCGAAGTCATGTGCACGCATTTCGAGGGAAGGGAGCTGAATTCACCGAACGACATCTGTGTCGGATCCGACGGTTCGATCTATTTCACGGATCCGACCTATGGCCGAATGGAACATTTCGGCCTGCCGCGGCCGCTCAGCATGGGCTTCCAGGGCGTCTACAGGCTGCCGCCGGGCCACAGGCCGGGTGAAGAGCCGGAACTGGTCGTCGACCGTCACATGTTCACACAGCCGAACGGATTGTGTTTCAGCCCGTGCGAACGGTTCATGTGGGTCAACGACACTGACCAGGCGAACATCCGCATGTTCGACGTCGCGACGGATGGTCGCCTCGTCAACGCCCGGATATTCGCCTTCGGCATCAAGGACGACACCTTGCCCGGCGTGCCGGACGGCATGAAAGCCGACACCGACGGCAATGTCTGGGTCACGGCCCCGGGAGGATTGTGGGTCTACTCCTTCCGCGGCGAACTCCTTGGCAAGATCGAAGTTCCGGAGAAAGCCGCAAACCTGCACTGGGGAGGAACGGACTGGGACACGCTGTTCATCTGCGCAACGACATCCCTCTATTCGGTGAAAACCAGGGCGCGTCCGAGGCTGGAGCCGTTCATGAAACCCGGCGCGGCATCCCGGGGACCCGATTCCGCTGGCCTGGACATCGATGCGCGGCGGACTGCGCTCATCATCCAGGACATGCAACAGGATGTCATTTCCGAGGGAGGCGCGTTCGCGGAGAGCGGGTCACCCGCCCATGCACGCGCCCAGAACGTGGTGGAAAACAGCCGCCGCCTCGCGGAGGCCTGCCGGCAAAAGGGCATTCTCGTCATTCACGTCTGGTTCGTGTGCGAACCCGGGCACCCGGCAATGACGGACAGGGCCCCGTTGTTCAAGGGAGTCAAGGAAGCTAACGCACTTGTCCGGGGAACCCGGGGCGCCGCGCCGGTCGCGGGGCTGGAACCCCAGACGGGTGATCTCGTGGTTGAAAAGATGACCATGAGCGCCTGGGAATCCGGACGCCTGGAGAGTTACCTGCGTGGTGCAGGTGTCGACACGTTGATCAATACCGGCGCTTGGACCAACATGAGTGTCGAACATACGGCGAGGACCGCGGCAGACAAGGGATTCAGGGTCATCGTTCCCGAAGACGCCTGCTCCACCATGAACGAAGAGTGGCACCGGGCATCCGTGGATTTCGCGATGCAGAACGTGGCGACGGTTACGACCTGCGCCGATGTCATCGAGGACCTTGGTTCAGCCTGATGGGACCCGTTTCCTGGAATCGCCCCTTCATGGCGAGGTCAAGATGACGGAATTTTCCGGGCGCACCGCAATCGTGACCGGCGGGGCGCAGGGTATTGGCGGCGCGGTCGTCAAGAGGCTGGCGTCCGCGGGCGCACAGGTTGCGATCTGGGACCTCGATGTCCCGCTGGCCAGGAACATGTGTGCCGTGGTTGGAAACGGTTCGATGGCAGTCGAGGTCGATATTGCGGACCAGCAGGCGGTGAACGCGGCGCTTGAAGCCACTCTCGGGCCGTTCGGGCGTATTGATGTCCTGGTCAATTCGGCCGGGATCGCGGGGCTCAACGAAACGGTCGAGAGGTACCCGCTGGAGGAGTTCGAACGGATCGTCGCGGTCAATCTCGTCGGAACATTCATCGTGAACAAGGCGGTGATTCCGCACATGAAGGCGGCGAATTACGGCCGGATCGTCAATATCGCGAGTATTGCGGGCAAGGAGGGAAACCCCAACGCGTCGGCCTATTCGGCGTCGAAAGCCGGTGTCATCGGCCTGACAAAGTCGGTGGGCAAGGAACTTGCGGGGCACGACATCGCCGTCAATTGCGTGACTCCCGCAGCGGCGCGAACCCGTATTTTCGACCAGATGTCCGAGGAACATATCGAGTTCATGCTCTCGAAAATCCCCCGGAACCGTTTCCTCGAGCTGGAGGAAGCGGCGAGCCTCATCGCGTGGCTGGCTTCGGAGGAAAACAGTTTCACCACCGCAGGTGTGTTCGATCTCTCCGGTGGCCGCGCGACGTACTGATTCATCCTCTCTGTGCAAATTCGGGATTCGCGGTACTGGCCATCCCGCTCGACGCGAACCCGGTCCCGGTCCCTCCTCGGGTGACCAAGGAATGCCCGCCTTTCGAGATCGATCCGGCCATGTCTACGGATTTCTGCGTTTATTCCGGTCGTCCGGCCGGGATCAATCGTCTGTCCGCTCCAGTTTGATGCATCGACACCATCGGGGCCTTCCGGACAAGAAAAGACCGAAGAGGCCAATGCGGCGACGCCCTGACAGACGCCTGAACCTGCATCCTTTCCTCATGCTTGTGGGGCGGTGCGTCGAGCACGTTCTGGCAGGTCGCCAGGGGCGGGTTGCCCTGCGTCCGGTCTGTGCCGTCACAGTCACTGTTCGTCCCGTTGCCCCTGAATGCCGATCCGCTCGACTTCATCAAGCGATTCCTGCTCGTCCCGGCGGTCATGGAGGCGCATCATCTCTGTGCGGGCTTGCCCGGCCAAGTACTGCACCACCTCGTCGCGTGCATCGTGATGCTTCAGGTATGCCGTGATTCCGGTCGCCAGGAGACCGTGACAGCCGATGAATCCCGAGTCGATGACACCCTCGCCACCGGCGCGCATGGACGTCGCCCGACTGCTTCCCGTGCGCAATCGCGGTTCCACCTCGGGTCCGACAGCATTACGGGCCCTTGCGGCAATCCACCGCGCGAAACAACGGCGTCGTACGCAGTGCATGATCCATGAGCCCTCCGGCTTCCATGTATTCCCGGAAGTGTCGCTACAGGCAACAGTTGCACAGAACGTCCAGGACCTTGCCAACCTTCTCATGCAGCCGGACTTGCCGTCGCCCGCGCATACGGAGATATCCCCGACATTCATCGCCAGCGCCGCCGATACCCGGGCGAAGCTGTACATTAGGTTCGCGAAGAATGCCCGGTCGCGAAATTCCGTAATCGTCCCAGGCGGAGGCCAGCGCATGAGCGCATGAACCTACGGGCTTTGTCCGTCGTCAGCCCCGGTGTCAGGCATACGCGCACCACATGCTTCCGCCCACGGACCGACACGCAGGTGAGTCGAGGATGATCCCGTGGAGAGCCAGCCAGGCAAAGAGCTTTCGACCGGCAGCAAGTTCCAGTTTCACGGTCGCCTTCGCCATGCCGCACAGGAGCCGGTCCTCGAACCAGACCGAGATGTGTGCCCCCGGACATCATTAGCGTCCCCGATGTCGAGCACGTCGAGTCGGAGGTACAGGACGTGGGCCATCCAGGCGCACGAATCGCGGATATCGGGGGCGTGGATGCGCGAGGTGAAGAACTCGACCCGGGCGTAACATGCGCCGTTGCCGAGGAGGGCGACCGGTGTGGAAACAAAGGTGAATTCCGCGACTGCCACGGTTGTCGGGCCAAACGCGGCGGCAGGAAGACCGGAACGGGCGAACCTCGGGCAATTCGGGATATACCGGAGTTCATTCCGGGGTCGTCTCGGCCTTTTTGGTCCAGCACGTAAACGCCGTTTTGTAAGGCTCAGGAGAGGATGGCAGGGGGGTGCGGAATCCGCTCGGTTTCGGCTGCGATTCTGGGGCCCGGCGGTTGCCATTGCTGCGTGCATACCCTAAGTCTCCAGCATGGGTGCTGCCTTCGATACCGCCGCGACAGTCCGCGAACTGGAAGCCGCCGGCCTGAAACGCGAGCAGGCCGAGGCGATTGCGGCGGCATGTCATAAAGCGGCGGATGCCGCTGAACCGGTCACCCGGCCGGAACTGGACGCGGCGCTGGCGAAGCTCGAGACCCGCCTGACCATGCGGATCATCGGAACGGTGTTCAGCGCGGCGGCGCTGCTGTTCGCAGCCCTGAAGCTCACTGCATAAACACAAGTTGCGGCTGGACCGCAAAACCTGCCTCGTCCGCGAACCCGGCCGCGAAATACCTCGGGACCGGAAGATCAGCCGCATACCCTGGGCGATTCCGCATCACCAAACACGACGTTTGAAGGAACCCGCAGCCCTCTCAATAAAGTATTTCCTGCTACTGTCAGTCTCGTGAGTTCGAGCTTGCTTTCAATGTCTTTTGTCTCTCTTTTTGCTTCGATCAAAATTGTTGTGCCTGATATGCGAATAGTGGTCGGGTTATCTCCTGTGCTTGCAATTGTGTGGTACATTCCGAATTTCACGTCGTCGACAATCCCTATCTCTTCAAGTCTACGCATGTCTTCATAATTTACTCCGGGAATGGGATGTTCGGACAGAAACCTCTCATCACGAGCGATGTTCTGGACAATCAGGAATGGTGCCAAGCTTCCAATAAGTTCAAGATCTTCTGCCATCGCAGTTTCAATTACTTTTTTGGCGTCCTGTGCTTCCCCGTCTGGACGCAATACGACTTCAGCCAACGTTTGTCGCCACTCCAGCGGCAGTTCTTTGTATTGTTCTTGGCTCAAAGCGATATGTTCGAACAAGTCCGGTCCGCTCATCCAGGTGTCAACGATGTTTCTCACGGCTTGATCAAAGAACGTAAATGCTACCGCCCCGATCGCCGGCGCTACGAGGGACACCCAGACCACCGTCCATAAGACAAAGCGCTTTGTTAACCACGGGAATCTCATCGTCGTCCACTCCAATTAGGCAGGTTGATTTTCCTAATGCCGTTTGTCGGCAGCTTTCACGATTGCCCGCTGCGCCGTTGTTTTGGGTCCGAGCCGCAAACCGGCTCGATTTGGCCTGAAATGGCTCGCCAACTGTGCCCTGTCGGCCTCTCTCGTGCTGTCGGGTGTACTTGAACCCGATATTTCACGCTGATTGCGGCACAAAGCGCTGCCGCGACATTTCGATCACCTGCCGAAGATCCGCTATGCCGCACCGGGTTGCGATCTCCCCGAGCCGTGCCAAGCCGATGCTCTTCTGCCCGGAAGGCAGGTCGCTTTCCGCCACGACAAGGAACTGCCACTGTTCGGCGTTGCGGTGGTCGGCATGTTCGTCGTGGCGCTCGTGCCAGGCAAAGACATAGAGGTGCGCAAGGCGGCCCGGCGCCTCGATCCATGGACCTCCGTCCCGTGGACAGTAGCCCTGGCGAGCCGCGATGTCGAAAACGGGCCGCCGCCGGACCGCGGTGGATTCATGATTCCATGACTGTCTTGCCGCGGCCTGCTTGATTTCCAGCCTGGCACCGGTCGGCGTGTGCTCGCAGTCCCAAGGCGCCCAATCCCAGCCGTCCGCCCATGTGAGGCGCCATTCGGCGCCGAGCACGGATGCGACCATGCACTCGATGTAATCGCTGCGGCAGACGTTGTTCATGATGCGCTGTTCGTACCGCCGCGTGAGGGTGGCCAGGATGCGGTGATGCAGGTTGGCTGTCATGAGGGTGCTCCGACGTATCCGTACGAACCAGGCTGAGTACGCACATAGTGTTCGTCATCGGCGCATTCAGTTCAACTCCTGCTGAAATGAATCCGCGGGCACTGCGTTCAGGGCACCATGTGGAGATAATCGAAAAGGCCAAAAGAGAGGGCGGCCAGGGCCGCCCCTCTTATCCTGTCTCCCCTTGCGGGGAAGCGGTGATTCCACGGAGGAATCCCGTATCTGCATTCATGGTGGTGCATTTCGGTTCATCTGTCAAGATCGAGGTAATGGCAGATGTCGCCAGACCTTGCGCAGGATTGCCTGAAAAACGTCATCCGGAATTCGTGGCACGGTCCCTGCAGGAGAGGACAATCTCCTCGTCGATACGGTGTGGACGTGGTTGCACACAACCCATGCTTTCCGGTCACCGAGGGGCGAAACCAGTTGTACCGCGAACTTGTCATCGCGCTGCGGCTTGGTGGTCATCGGAACAACAGTGACAACACCGTACAACGTCGCTGATCTGGACAGAACGACAACCGGCCGGCACTTGCTGAACTCCGGAGGTTCGGTGTGTTCCGAGTCCGGACCGTATCCGGGTGAGGCGATGCGGCGGGGTGTTCCACTTCCGACCCGCGACATGGCGAAGGATGCACCACGTGTCTACAGGGCGTTGGAGAACGGCATCTCCATGGCACGTTGCATGCCCTCCTTGATGCACGGCACGTAGCGCGCAACGTCGTGGCGGATGACGTTGCCGTGACTGGGAGCAAGGATGCGCACATCGTACCGGTCGAAGAGCGCGTCGATGGCGGCCAAGATTTTCCCGCTATCTCCCCAGGCGAGCCACGGAAACTGGTACCAGGCATTTACCTTTAGGTCGTCGATTAACGTTTCATCGTCGTAGCCCGAGGCCATCATTTCATCGATGAACTTGAAGCAGTGCCCCCGCGCCGGCTCGTGCAGATTGTGGGCCCAGTCGGCCGTGAACAGCATACCGCTCCTGCTTTCATACAGCCACTGAGACAACCCATGATCAACGAAAAGAGCATCGACCATTTCGACTTCATGCCCACCGAGGGACAGTACGTCTCCCGGGGATACCGTTTCGGCGTTGTCAAGGGCATGAAGCTGGTAGTTTTCGCCCCCCGCCATTGCCACGATTCGTGCATCTGGATACGCTGCCTTTATGGCAGGGGCGTTGCCCGCGTGGGGCAGTTCGATATGGCTTATCCAGATGTAGTCGAGCCGTCGCCCGCCAAGTGCATGGTTCAACGCATCGAGAAAGGATTGCCGTTGCACCGGGCCACAGGTATCGATGAGTAGCGACCTCTCGTCGACAATCAGGAATGCCGAGAAAGGGTAGTCGACGATTCGGTTGCCAGCGTATTCCCCGGCGTTCGGCAGGGTGGAGAAATACGCCTTGAAGTAACGCCCGGCCAGATCTCCCAGGCAGTGGGTAATCCAGAATACGTGGTCGGTGATCGGACGGACGGCAACACGCTCAATGCCTTCGCCAAAGACGCGTGTCTCATCTCGCGTATTCAAGTTCATCCTGTCTTGCTCGTCGTTTCAGGTGTCGTATTCGGCTTGCGCCCCCGCGAGTGCCTGCTTGATCCGTCTCAAATGCAGGGGAATTTCGGAACGGATGGCGCTGCCGTGTATGGGGGCTATCACGTCGATGGTGCGACGGCGAAACATGTGGTCCAGATCCCTGTTTAGCCGGTCGGGTTCGATCCAGCGGAGGAAACGGAAGGCGACGTGGTGGTAATCTTGAAACTGCGCGGCGGTGATGCCACCTTCGATCTCGTCGCTGAACCTGTCGATGGCGTCGGCCGGATGAAAGTACCCGAACCCATCGCCGGTGAAGAGGGTCGCCGTGAGAGAATCGTATATCCACTGGGAACCGGGCTGGTCCTTCAGCAGGGCATCCACAAACTCGAAGGTACGCAAGGGCAATTCGATCTGTGATCCGGGCTTTACCTGGATCATCTGTTCCGGCGGCAATACCGGCAGTACCTCGATGTAGGGCAGCATCACGCTGGAGACGAGAACCTTGATACCGGGCCACTTCTGCGCGACCGATGCCATGTTTCCCGCATGTGGAAGCTCAGAATGGGTGAGGAAAAGGTACTCGGGCACCGTATCACCCAGTAGCGAGTGGAGCTCAGACATGATTTCCTCGCGGTGCAGGTGGGAGCCGCAGTCGACCAGTATGGGTCGCCCCCCGTTGAGCAAGATATATGTGCGGACTGCTTCGAATCCGAACGAGGTCTCGACGTGCTCACCGATTTGGTAGAGATCAGCAACGACTCTTCGGATCATGGCCATCCTCCCGCCGAGCCTCGGCAGGCGACCCGGGAATCCTTTCTGCCTCGCCGGCATGCACGGAGATCGATTGTACGCAGCACGCTTCCAGTTGGTTGTCCGGGTTCCCCGGCGTGCCCATGATCACCCTGCCCATTTCGTGCCGCGATTTGCAAGTGCGTTCTCCACCGCCAGAAGGCACAAATCGCCCGGATCGCCAGCCGCGATGTTTGCCTTGCCGCGGAAGCAACCCACGGGAGCGAGCCCGTCATGCCCGGCCGGCGCGCAAAATAGGATCTTTGTTGGGATTTGGTCAATTCACCGCGACGTTATCCCGTCATCACATTTCAGCCAGTTCCCCAATTACATCACGGAGGCATTCTCACCAAGAGATCCTGGTTGTCGATCGCGCTATCGTGGCCGACCGCCCATGCTTCGGTATATTTTCCGGATACGTTTTCAGCGAAACTGCATCCCGAGAACATCTCGACCCAACGCTTTAGTGCAGACTGCAACTGTTCCGGCAAGTAGACGCGAGACAGGGATGCGTTCTCGAGAGCCGCCTCGATCGCCTCCACCCATATCCGGGAGACCTCGGCACCATCATATACCCCTACGGTGAATACCGTGCGAGCGCCATCCGTGACGACCATGGTCATGAAGCGGTCCTGTTCATCATTCGACAGGGCGACGAAGCACGGTTCGTACTCGTGATCCGGATACACGGCCGCGACCGCCAGTGCCGCCGCGGGTACGGCTCCGCGAGGCCGCCGGCCGTCTTCGAAGTCACAGTAGCCTGTACGGCCCTGGATCACGGCTCGCCAGCGTCCCTTCCGCAGCCCCCGGGTGACCCCGTCTACGACGGGAACGCCATTGACGGTTCTACCGTTGCCAAAAACGGTAGTCCCTTTCGCCGGCATCGAGCGGCACGGACCCGTGGTAACGGCCATATTTCAGGCGGCTGTACAGGACAGCGAAATACTGAGAGTCCTGCTCGGCTGTCCGGCGAAGAACGATGACGCCGGCGCCGGAAATGATCAGGCCGGAAATGATGGCCGCCGGCTTTAGAACCAGTACGAACACGCCCGCAACGAACAGCACGAGAACAAGTGGAAACCGCTCCATCCCGACGAGCAGGACAGGTTGGGTCAGCGCGTTACGAACCGGGTGCATTGTTCCGGATCAACTCGGCCGGCGCACGCCAAACGGTGCGCGCCGACAGGCGCGTCACCGGCACCGGGCTCACGGAATACACCCCGCCATCGCCGGGTTCATGGATCCGCGAGATCTTCAATGTCTGGCCGATCGAGGTTGTCGCCTGGAATGCAGTTTCTCCTGCACAGGCGAGTTCCACGTTGAAGGTGGGAGACGCCCCGGATTCGTCGACTGTAAAGCCAGCGCGGCGCAGGTAATGGAGCATGTAATTCTCGCACCGGGTGCGGCGCCTTGGCGATACGAGGATGATTCCGCGCACGGTCACGTGGTCTGCGACCTGGCGCGCGAGATCATGACCGACCGCACAGTACTGGGCTTCGGACAGGGGGGACGGAACTGCTGGAGGACGTCCACGGCAGCCCCCCGGAAAAGGCCGTGAGCAACAGGACCGCAAGTGCGGGAACGGCGGGACCGGGGCGTATCATTGGCGGCGCTGAATCCGGATCTCCTCGCTCCCGAGACGAATGGCGTCTGTCTCGAAAACACCCTTGATCTCGTAGTGCCGCCTGTCGATCCGGTAGTTGACCACACGGTCAGCTTCATCCTTGCGCGCGTGATAGACCGGATGCTCGCCATGCCACGATCGCGGCAGCTCGATGTGTGTATTCGCGCCGTCATCGTAGATCCGCTGCGGCGCAAACCCTGCCTCGCCCGAAATGAGGTAATCGAAGTTGAGCTCACCGGCCGCCACGAGTCCGTTCCTGACGGGAACGCCGGTTCGGGCAGTGACGGTTTGCACGGCGGATGCCGAAATTGCCGCGGCCTCAGCTTCGGCTTGTCGATCAGCCTCGAGGCGGGCGCGAACCGCCGCGGCCTCGGCCGGTTTCAGGATCAGGAATTGACGCCGCGTCCCTCCTGAAAATCCCTCGCGCAACACCATCTGCCAGCGCACGGGATCCGACAGGGATGGAGTTTCGTGAAACTCTTTCTCCGGTCCGATTTCGATCGTACAGATGTGGAGCGGAGCACAAACCGGGGCGACTGCTGCCTCACCATATATGACGACCACGCGCCCCGCCTCTCCAAATGCGGCCGTCGCTTCCGGTCCTGCCAGGCAACGTGGACAGCTCTCCGGGCAGTCTCGGCTGCACGCCGCCTGCCGCCTTGGCCTTGGGAATAGCGAGAACCAGGAGGAAAAATCCGGGCTGTGCTGGAGATCAGGCGTCTCTTGCCGGTAGTCCGGTTGCGATCACGCGTCCGACCGCTCCGGTTTGATGCCGCAGATCAAGACCTCCTGGCCAAGATGAGACCCAAACGGCCGACGCAACGCCTCGATGGGCGTACGGACCAGCATTCATTTCTCATGATCCGTTTCGCCCGAGTCCCGGGAAATCACCGGGCGACAAGACGTTCAAACCCCGAGATAGCGCGACAGGCGATCATGGTCGTCAACCAGCGCGGAGGCGCGGACGGTCTCTCGACTGCGTCCATCCTCGATGAACGCAACGCGGTCAGCGATCGAGATCACCGCATCGACCCGCTGTTCGACCAGGACGATCGCGACATTGTCCCGTTTCTTCCGCACGACCACATCCCGGATCAGTTCAATCATCGACGGCTGAAGGCCTTCGGTCGGCTCATCGAGCAGCAGGACCCTTGGTTCAACGCAGAAGGCGCGGGCCAACGCGAGCATCTGCTGCTCGCCTCCGGAAAGGGTTGACGCCTGCTGGCGCAAACGCTCCCTGAGGCGGGGAAAGAGTTCAAGGACCTGCTCCTTTGTCGCGCGGCCGAGACCCCGCGCCATCAGGCCGACCTCGAGGTTCTCGTCCACGGTCAACTCGGCAAACAGGCGCCGCCCCTGCGGTATGTACCCGATCCCGAGCCTCGGGATCCGCTCTGCCGGGAGGTCGCTGATGACCGTGTCGCCGAGACTGACCCTCCCGGAAATCAACGGCAGGTGGTTCATGACGGATTTCAGGACCGTCGTTTTTCCTGCACCGTTACGGCCCATCAGGCAGAGGATTTCACCGGGAGAAACCGAGAATGAAACGCCGAACAGGGCCTGAACCCGTCCGTATGCCACGCAAATGTCCTGAACGGTGAGCACGGGTCAGCAGGGCGGACCCGATCCGAGGTAGGCGGCCTGCACGGCCGGATTCGCCCTGATCTCGGCAGGCTTCCCCTCGGCGAGCACCGCGCCCGAATCGAGTACGGTGATGTACTCGGCGGTTTCCATGACGACGCTCATGTTGTGCTCGATCAGCAGAATGGTGATCTCGCGGCCGAGGTCACGAATCAGGGTCTTGAAGGACTCGACCTCGCTGTCGGCCAGCCCCTGCGTCGGTTCGTCGAGGATGAAGAGCCGCGGCTCCTGTCCGAGACCCATGGCGATTTCCAGCAGCCTCTGGTGCCCGTAGCTCAGGTCTCCGGCCGCCTGCCCGGAGCGGTCACGGAGCCCGACCCGTTCGAGAACGGAACCGACCTTGCTGTCGATCTCCTGCCTGTTGGGCCTCTCCCGGTTCCGGCGCACGGCGAGCGCGACGTTTTCGTGCAGGGACAACCGTGAAAAGATCGACGTAATCTGGAATGTATAGGCCATCCCGAGGCCGATTCGCCGGTGCGCCGGCAACCCCGTGATGTCCTGGCCCGAAAAATGCACCTCTCCGCGTGTTTCCCGGATCCGGCCGCACAACATGCCGACAAATGTCGATTTGCCGGCGCCGTTGGGACCGATCAGCGCCCGGATCTGCCCTTCGGGGAGGACGAAGTCGACATCCTCGACCGCGTGAAGCCCGCCGAAGTTCTTGGAGAGGCCGCGCGTCGAGAGCAGGGTCATGGCAACCATGGCAGCATGCGCCGTTTCATTTCTCCTGCGAGCCCTTGCGGCGCGAAGAGTGTCAGCAAGACCAGTGCCAGGCCCGCCAGCAGCAGGTAAGCCGACGTCACGCTGCTGGACAGGTCGATCAGGTAGAACATGAAGATCGTGCCGGCGAGCGGCCCGATCGTCGTGCCCGCCCCGCCGAGCAACACCCAGAGCAGCGGATAGATCGAGTACTGGACAGATGCGAAGGTGGCGCCGGCGTATCCGAACAGGAGCGCATAGGCGGCGCCGGAGGCGCCGGACATGGTTCCTGAAATGATGACGGCGACCAGCTTGTGTTTCAGGACGTCGTAACCGAGCAGCTGCGCGCGTTCCTCGTTTTCCCGGATCGCGACCAGGCACCTGCCGAAAGGCGTCTCGACCAGCCACGCCATGAACACGAAACAGACGGAAAACAGCATCAGCGCGGCAAAATACCGGTTGCCCGGATCCGTCAGATCGATCCCGGCGATCGAACGGGCCGCCTGCTGGATGACGAATCCCTCGTCGCCCCGGGTGTAGTCACCGAAGAGGAGAATCGTCAGGAACCCCGCCTGCGCGAACATGAGCGTGACGATCATGAACGCAACGCCACTGGTCCTCAGCGCAAGGAACCCGATGACGGCCGAGACGACCAGCGCGCTGGCGATCCCCGCCAGGAACGCTGGTGCCGGGGTGGCTCCGAACAGGTGCATCGGCAGGCCGAGCCCGTACATCCCGGCGGCAAAGAACAGTGCATGGCCGAGACTGAGGAGCCCGGTGTACCCGAACAGGACATTGTACCCCATCGCGAACACGGCCAGGACCATGATTCTCGCGAGATTCCCCTCGTGGTATTCGGGAAGAACGAAATGGAGCAGGAACAGGGTGGCGACGACGCATCCGTGGAGCGCCGGCGAGCGATACCCGGTTGACAGCCCGTTCATGACCTTCGCCGCCCGAACAACCCCTCGGGCCGGAATACCAGGACGAAGGCAACCAGCAGGGTGGCGAAGATCTTCGCCAGCGTCGGGGAAAAGAAGACCGAGATGATTCCGTCGCTCATGCCGATGAGAACGGCGGCAAGCAGCGTCCCGGGCAAGCTCCCGAGCCCCCCGATGATCACGGCGATGAACGACAGCAGGAGCGGGTCGCCTCCCATGAGGTAATGCGCCTGTTGAATCGGGACAATCAGGACGGCCCCCAGCGCCGCGAGCCCAGCGCCGAGCCCGAAAACCAGCGCATAGACCCGGTTCACCGGAATCCCGAACGCGAGCGCCATTTCGCTGTCAAGCCGGGTGGCCCGCATGACGAGGCCGAGGCGAGTCCTCTTCATCACGAGCCACAACCCCGCGAGCACGACCACCGCCGCCGCGATGACCGCCAGCTTGTAGGTCGTCGTGCCAAGCCCCCATGGCCAGATGAGCGCGAAGCCGGCGTCGCCATATTCGATCCAGGGAATCGCGAGCCGTCGATTGAACGGCGGTTCGACCGGCCGGGCGTCCGGCCCGAAGGTCATCAGTGTCGATTGCTGGATGATGTACAGAAGCCCGATCGTCGCGACGATCGTGCGTTCAGGATCGTAGGCTATCCGCTTCAGCACGAACCAGTCCGCGATGGCGGCAATGACTCCCGTAAGAAAGGTGCAACGACGAGCGCGACGACGAATCCGAGTGCGGGATGTCCGCCAACGACCGTCACCACCCACCAGGCGATGACGGCACCGAGCATGAAGAACTCGCCGTGGGCAACATTGACCACGCGCATGACCCCGAAAACGATGCTGAGACCGACGGCGGTCAGGGAAATGACCGCGGCCGTGATCGCGCCTTCGAGCGTCGCCAGAACCAGATGGGGGCCAAAATCCATGATGTCAGCCCCCATCCATTACCGGACTTTGGTGTTCGAGAACCGGTTCGACTCAGAAGGCCTGTGCCGTGTAGTCGGTCTCGTCTTCGTAAAACGTGTCCTCGATCGAGGTCGTGTGCACGACATCGAGCCGGCCCCCGGCGACCCGGGAAATGTACTGGTGGCCGAACACCTGGTGCGTGCGCCCGTTGAAGACCTTCGCTCCCTGCGGGTGGTCCTCGGAATGGGGAAGATCGGTCATCGCCTCGACCGCCTCGATCAGGGCCGCCCGGTCGGCCGGCCCCGAGTAACCCGAGGCCTCCATGCCCGCCTTGACGATGTTCAGGGTTTCCCAGCACCCGAACATGTGGGCGTAGGTCGACACGTCTTTCGGATCAGAGTTGGACGCCCCGTTGTCGTCGACCCCGACGGCTGCCCGGTACACCTTGTCGTATTCCGTCTGGTCGGCCTGGGCATAGCGCGGAAAGCCTTCCCAGAAATAGCTGCCTTCGAGGAATTCAAGGCCGGGGCTGGTTATGTCGACGGCCTCGAGACTGTCGATGAACCCGAAGATCTCGGGACTGCTCGGGCCGAAGAATTCACCGAGTTCCTTGACAAACGTCAGGACCGCCGGCCCCACCATGACGTGGTAGACGACTTCGGTGTCCTGCGGGATCTTCGGGAAGTACTTGGTGAACGACGTCTCCGTCGGCGGGATCGCGATTTTCTCGATGACGGTGCCGCCCTGCCGCTCGACGGAGGCCGAGAAATAGTCCCTGTGGTCGTGGCCAAAGGCGAAATCGGGAAAGATCATCGTGATTTTCTTGCCGAGGTTTTCGGCAACGTACGGTCCCATCGCCTCGACCTGGCTTTTCACGTCGGTGATCCCCGGTTGCAAGGTGTACCGGTTGAGGATTCCGCTGGCGACGTGATGGCCTTCGGAAACGACGAAGTAAGGGAGTTTCAGCTCCCCGGCCCTCGGCGCGGAACCGATCACGACGTGGCTGAACAGGGTTCCGAAGGCGATGTCGCAATTGTGCTGGGTGGCGAATTTCTCGACAACTTCGGCCCCTCTCTTCGGGTCGGTCCCGTCATCTTCCGCGACGATCTCAACGGGTCGCCCGTTGATTCCGCCGGCGTCGTTGATACGTTTCACGGCGGCGTCCGTCGTACGGTCGTACCAGCGCCCGTAGGCGGCCCCGATTCCGGTTCGGTGGACCTGGAACCCGATCCGGATCGGTTCCGATCCTTGGGCTTGAGCGTATCGTGCGGCCAGGGGCAACGACCCCGCGACGCCGACAATTCCGGCCCCGGCAGCGAGGCCGCCGACGGCCTGTCTCCTTGTCATGGTTCCGGTGGAAAGTCCGGGTTTCGACCTCTTGTCGAGCATGGGAGTTCTCCTTTCTGTCAGTTCGGAGCGCGGACGCTGACCCACCGGCGCACCGAGAATTCATCTTTCCGATATTGTGAGCAACCGGCCGGATTGTCCAGTATTTTTGCGCTCCGAACAGGCGGGCCCGGGCTCGCCAGGCTTTGCCCGGCCGATTTGTTCCGCTGGCCGGCAACCGGGCGGGCAGGAAAAGGCCGCCGCGTGACCTGGGCGAACGGATTCCGTGGCTCCAGGCGGTTCGGAAAGGCCGACCGGAGTTCACCGTGGACGGCTATCGACCCTTTCCGGACGGCATGAACAAAGAGGCAATTCGCGCCGCAAGGGCGCCGTACCCTGCAGGCGTCGCGCGCAAGGCGCCAAAGCATGGCTCCGGGACTCGATCCCGGGAAAAACCGGGCTTCACCACGCGCGGTTTTTCGCGTAACGGCCAGCAACAGGACGAGACGACGGGAAAGGACATGTCGAGATGGACGTATCGATCAGGACCATTGACAGCACGAAGGCCGCCAGGATCCGCCATGTCGGTCCGTATGACCAGATCGGCCCCTGCTTCGAACGCCTCGCCCAATGGGCGGGAACAACCGGAAGCCCGTTTTCCCGCGTGTTCATGCTTTCCTGGGACAATCCCGACTTCGTCGCTCCGGAAGACCTGCGTTCCGATGCCTGCATCGCGCTCGAGACGGACATCCGGCCGCCCGATGGCATCGTCTACGAGGAGATCGAAGGTGGACGGTTCGCCGTTTTCACCTATCGCGGCCCTTATTCCGGTCTCAGGGACGTGTACATGAGGATGTTTTCGGAGTGGCTTCCGGCCAGCGGAGAGAGGATGGCCGACCGGCCCTGCATGGAAATCTACCTGAATTCGCCGCTCGAAGTCGCCCCGGAAGACCTCGTTACCGAAGTCTGCATTCCCGTCGAGTAGCGTTCGGGAACCGGGCGACGCGGTGCAGGGTCAGGCACCGCGCGGGGATGCCAGCAGCCAAAGGCCCAGGAGCGTGTAGAAGACCATGAAGGTGGCCATCGGAACCTGACTGGTCACGGCCGCAAGCCGCGATCCGAACATGTCGACGGCGATCGCATGGGCCAGAAGGATGGCAACTACGTGGCCGACGATGACGGCGCCGGCCTGCGTCAGCCAGATGACGCGTACGGAATCGAGTGAATTGAAGAAACCGGTCGTGACGTGAGTGTCCGCGAATCCCAGGTAATTCGCACCGGTCGAGAACGGATCGGAGAACGCGACCAGGGCGTACTGGCCGTTGACGAGAAACGCCGTGAGGAAATGGGCGATATGGTACCCGAACGCGATCGGGATGATCGACAGCGCCAGGCGCCCGAACGCCTCGCAAAATCCGACGGAACTGTCGAATCCCACCCGTTTCAGAAGGAACAGACCTGACTGGACACAGCCCGCGAACAGGCAGACAAGGAGAACGTTTGCGCCCACAAGGCCGAAAACGGTTTCACCGACGATCGCCGAGCGGCCGGGAAACTCCAGCGGGTTCACGCCGAGCTTCGCGAGCCACCAGAAGGTCTCGTTGAGCCCGTCGAAACTGCCGATACCGAGAATGACCAGGACAAACACCGCCTGGCTCGAAGACAGGGCCGGCGAAGTGACGATCGACCAGCCGGGAAATCCAATCCTGCTTTCACTGATTCCGGGCGAAATCGGTGCAAGGCGCGCGTATGCGCGAAGCAGCATGGTGAAGCACTCGCACCGTTCCAGCCATGCATCCGCCCCGAACACGCACATCCCGATGAAAGTGAACATGACATACGCCAGGACCACCCAGGCGAGGCGTTCGGGATCGTCCGGCGCGGGATAGGCCAGAAAGAACGCACCGAAGACAAAGAACAGCGCCACGCCCGGCCACGCGCCGAGGCGCCCGGGAAACTCAGGCCGCGGGAACCTGTCGAGCACAGGAGACAGCAGGCAATGCAACCCCGTCCACGGATTGACCCAGTACCAGAGGTTTCCGAACGTTCCCTGGCAGGCGATGAAAGCCATCCACCAGACTGTCCAGATGAACAATGGAAGCGGGTTTTCGAGCGGGTCGCGCGAACCCATGAAACCGGAGAAAACCAGGCCCGTCAGGACCGCGAGAAAAAACAGGCTGGTGCCGCCGGAGACAATCCTGATGTCAGGCACGCCCCCGAGACTGAAGGTCCGAAAGAGTCCCGCCGAAATCCGCGAAGGAAGGTACGCAAGGACCAGGATGGTCAGCACGACCACGGCAATCCCTGCCGCGATATAGACATCCGTCGGCAAGAGGAGAACGAGTGCCTGCTCCGACACATGGGCTGTCGCAGGGCTCGAAACCAGGACTCCCGTTGCAGCCAGCAGTCCCGCCGGGACCCGTGGGGCAATGGACCGGGTCTGCTCGCCGGCGTGTTCTTTCGAGGCTGACAGTGGCGACCAGGGATTGCAGTTGGCGATTGTCAACGACATGTCGTGCCCATCAACCAGTGGAATTGAATTGAGGAAGCCGTCGTCTCGTGACGTGTCGCATCAGCATTTCCTTTGCCTGTCCCGGAATGGAGTCGGCGCGATAAGGATATATCTCCCGGGGGAACAAAGGAATTCCTGCAACGCTGTAGGTGGCAGGAAAAAACGCACTCTCGAGTGGTTTGCCGCTCTTTTTCCTATTTTACCGATTCCATCGTAGCAATCCTTTTGTTTCCGTTCCTCTGTTTCAGAGTCCTGTTGTCGCCGATTTGGATGGACGGTTGTGGTGTCTGCGGAGTAGCCGCGGTGCTGGCCAGGTCGCACGGCGGCGAACGCAGGATGCTCCGCTGTCTGGTTTGAGCGGCTGTTGCCAATTCCTGTCGTGTAACCGTTCCCGTTTCGGGGTCGCCGCATCCGGCCAAAGAGCGCAGCAGCGGCATCGCAAAGAGCAATGCGGGGCTGGTTCCGCCGCGTGCGGCAGTGATTTCTCATGGATTTCGTGTTGGGTTGCGATTCCTCGGGTAACCGGCAGGCCGAAAATGGCCCCCGATCACATTAAGTGAATGTTGAATGCGTGGGGCAGGATGAAAAACCAAATGTTCGCGAATATCAAAACCCAGGCAACCAAGAATCCATAACCGACTACGGTCCCGACCTTGGCCAGTCGCTTGAACTTTCCCGCAGCCTCCGGTCGATCTCGCGCCGATTCTCTTCAAGGCAATGTGCCCGCAAACCCCTCCCGCGACCGGAAGCACGATCCCGAACACCGGCAACAATTCGAGCAAGCTCGTCGATGGGCCAATGATGTCGTTGAGAACGATCGCAACCGGTCCAAGTGGAAAGACAAGGAACGGCAAGCAAATGCTCGCGATGGCCAAATTCCGGATTCCGCGGTCGTGGCCGGTTCTGTTCCGGTCACCATTCATGTGAATCTCCTTCAGAAGAAAGGCTTGTGAACGACGATCTCCTTTACTTCCCCAAACTTGTTGATCCGGAACACGATTTGCCATGAACCCTGGTCCCGTGTCCTGCCGGACTCGATTTCGTATGCTGGTGACCCTTCGGTGTAGCGGAAGTATCCTGTCTGATCGCCGAATGTCTCGAATATTTCCCGGCGACGTACGCCGACATAGTCATCCTGGTTCCTGAACAGCGTACAGGCCAATCCGGGCTCTCACGCTTTCATCGTTTTCCGCAGCCCTGAACGCCTCGCCATCGAGGGTTTGTTCGCCCCAGCGTTGACAAACCTTGCTGACACGCATGAAATCTCCGCGAATGACAAACCACGAGACGGCAATCGCAATTGCCGGGACTGCGACAGTTGAAAACGCTATCACCAACGATTTTTTGAATTTTTTGCCTACGGGTCATGGATCACCGGAAGTCGCCATACCAGTTCCGGTCTCCCGGAGATATCCAACGTTGTGACCAATCCAAGCAAATGCGGCATGGAATTCGAGGATCGACTGGATGTTCGCGTGACCTGCATGCGCCTCCAAGACTTCGCCAATGTGTCCGTATTCAGCGGTTTCAACGAGGCCACCTGTTTATGGTTGATGGCTTTGGCTGAATAAAGGTCGTACTTGTCGAAGAACGAACCTCGACTGAGTACTCGAAGTCGAACTTTTCCGAAAAGAAACCGAAAACACCTGCAAGAGCTCGGCGACAGAACCATTTGAATACGCAGATCCAGTTGTCGAAACGTTCCGGAACGTCACGCCACGGCGATCATGTCAGGGTGCTCCAGACCACTGTCTCGACGAAGAGCCAGTTGTTCGCCGTAGTAGAACAGTGATCGGTCGCTTAGATGGCTCCGTCGGTCGATATGATCCTGCCCGGTTACCGTACGTGGGAACAGGGAACGCGAAGGGTCATCGGCCTGGTTGCGGCGCTGCCACGTGTGATGCAAAAGGAACCGGAGGCCGTCAGGCGCAAGCAACCGAAATCCTTGAGACGGAGGATGGGAGGCGATGCCCGAAATGGGGCAGCAGGCCGTGAAGCGCACAGGCTTCATCACTTTCCAAATCCCTGAGGATCACGACGCGGCGCCACTCCACGAGACGAAGCGAGAAAATGGCCATCCGAAATGCAACCGCAAAACAAGAAAGACGCATTGAAACGCGCAACGCGAAGCAGTGGCCGAGCCCGAAGCAGGTTTCTTCCGTGTGTGATTTGATCGCCTGATGCCTGCCCAGAACCGCTACTTGCGCACTATGGCAAAACTCGGCACGGGGTCTCTTCATTCCGAAGATTTCACTCTAACCCTCAGCGTGAACGTTGCCACGTTTGCTCCTGTCCGTAACCTGCTGATCGCCAAAGGCATGATCTCCAGCCCCGTTCGCGGCGACACCGATGGCAAGGGGTAGACCGCCAATCAACATGGTTCGATGGGGACCAAATTCCGAATACCCAGTGCTCTCGTCAAGATGACGGTCAGGTCGACTACTTGATCCGGTTCCTTGAATCCAACCCGGAAAGGCAGCGTGGAGTAATCCGATGTGTTCAGCGGCAGGCCTTGACGAATAAAGTGACCGGTCATAAAAACTGGTCATATGATCAAGATAAACGCATCCGACTTCAAGGCGCGATGTCTCGCCATTCTCGACAACGTCCGTGATACCGGCGAGCGGGTCGTGATTCTGAAACGCGGTCGACCCGTCGCCGAGCTGTCACGCGTGACCGGTGATGGCGAGCAGTATGCCCAAACGGAACTGGAGGGTACGGTCATCATTGTCGGCGACGTTGTGGAGCCGGTGCTTCCCGAGGAGAATTGGGAAAGCCTCGGAAAGTGAAGGCGTTGCTCGACACCCATGTACTGCTTTGGTGGCACGGTGACCGCGACCGGTTATCTCAGAACCAGTGGAAGGTCATCGCGGCCGCCGACGCAGTGACGCCGCTGCAGGTTTCCGACATTTCCCTCTGGGAAGTTGCGACGCTGCATAGTCTGGGCCGCATTCACTTGACGATTCCCCTTCGGGAGTGGCTGGAGAAGGCGGTCGCACCTCCGCTGGTACGTCGCCACGGAATCTCTCCGGCGGTGGCAGCCGAATTGGCGTCCCTGCCGGAGTCCTTTCATCGCGACCCGGCCGACCGCATTCTGGTGGCGACGGCTCGGGTAATTGGAGCAACGCTTCTGACGCGGGACCAGAGAATCTCCGAAGCCGGACTTGTCGACACACTGGGCTGAATCGGGAAAGTGGCGGGACACGTTCGAGGAACGGGACGGCGCAATTGAATGCTTGATCTCGGACGACCACCACAGATAACGCCTCCGCACCCCGGCACATTCATCCGGATCGAGACTTTTGAGGAGTTTGGGTTGAGCGTTTTGGCGGAGTCCCGGATCATCGACGTGCGGTGTGCGACACTCTCTGACCGGCTGAACGGCAACGCCTCGCTTTCGCCCGAATTGGCACCGCGGGTTGAGAGGGGGTCGGTTTCAGCACGGACCTGCAGCTCCAGATTCAGTCATGGCGCGCCGCACTGCCTTCCGATCAGGAACAGGCGGCATGAATGTCAAGTTATCGACGAAATCCCCATATAATTCCCCACCGAACCATGATCCCAGCGATAGGAACCGAGCCGCGCGTCGATGGTCCCATCGACCTCGAAGACAATACGATGAATGGGTGAACTTCCGTCGTCCCGCACAAATGCGAAGGACGGCCCGCCAGCATGATCTACACCGTTCTCAAAAGCCATTGGCTGGATAACCCAGGCGCCGGGACCCCGAGGAAGCTCGACAACTGCACTGTCGAGAAAGGCTTCAGCATGTATCAAGATGGGCCGAAAACGGCATTTCATCGTCGACCATCCGGGCTTCAATCCCAATGGGCGCAAATGAGCGATGAAGCTCGTGAGAAACGCTGACTGCCGGCGCCCTGTCCCGCCCGGGCAACGAGGCAGGCAGACGCTCACGATCGTGTGCCAGCTCGGGTGTTGGCGGATTGATCACAACTGACGAAGCGAATAGGTCGTGATCACAGGGCATGTTGCAGCAGGTTCGGCGGAGATTCGCATGCGGTCAAGGATCAACGATTTCAGGATCTTGACTTTCGATGTCTATGGCACGCTGATCGACTGGGAATCCGGAATGATCAACGCCCTGAGACCGCTCACGGGCAAGGTCGGCCGATCCCTGTCAACTGACGAAATCCTGGAAGCACACGCCTACCATGAGTCACAAGCGCAAAGACGGACGCCGACCCGTTTGTACCGTGACCTCCTCGCGGTCGTGTACCGCCGCCTCGGAGAGGAATGGGGGATCGGCACGACATGGGAAGAATGCAGGGCCTACGGCAGGGCCGTCGGAAACTGGCCCGCCTTTCATGACAGCCCCGGTGCGCTGGCTTACCTGAAGGAACATTTCCGGCTGGCCGTCCTGACAAATACCGACAACGCCAGTTTTGAATTCAGCAAGGCACGGCTTGGTGTCGAGTTTGACTTCGTCTTCACCGCAGAGGACATCGGATCGTACAAACCGGATGGGAGAAATTTCGACTACATGCTCTCGGGCCTCGAGCGCGCCGGTTACGGCAGGTCCGATATTCTCCATGTCGCGGAGAGCCAGTTCCATGACCATGTCCCGGCAAGATCGCTTGGCCTCGCCAACTGCTGGATCTACCGCCGCCACGAAAAGCCGGGGTTCGGCGCGGCTATGCCGCCAGAGGAAGAACCGGGCTTCGACTTCTGTTTCAACAGCATGGCCGAACTGGCCGAGGCCCATCGCAAGGCGTCTCCCGCATCGAATTGACTTCCTGCTCGTTGCAAGGACCGGTTCGCAGATCTTCCGGGTTTCGCCGGAACCTGTCGTGATGGAACCGGGAGTACCGTTCGAAACCGGCCGGAACGCCCGTCCTTCAATGGCGTACTTGGGCGCTGGCTTCGTACCCAGCCCTCCGGCCGAACACCACACCCGACGCCAGTCCCAAGCCGCCGGGACAACCGGCGTGAAACACGCCCCCGACCAGTTCCCCGCAAGCGAACAATCCGTCGATCGCGCCACCGTCGTCCCGTAGCACCTCCCCCCGGTCACCCGTTTTCAGCCCGCCATAGGTGAACGTGATACCGCACGTTGCCGAATAGGCGCGGAAGGGTCCCAGGTCGACTTTCCGGGCCCAGTTCGATTTCGGAACATCGAGGCCGCCCCGGACGCGCAGTTCCACATCCTGCCGGGAACCGGGCTTGAGCATGGCCACCGAAAGTTCAGGACCGGCGTGACGCTCAACACGGCCTGGCGGCGGCCGGAATCCCGGGGCGTGGTCGGGCTGAGGTCAAGGGATTCCCTGACGCCACCACAAATCGAGCCGAACTACTGGGCGAGAGGGATGATGTTCGCCGGTCCATCGCCGGGTTCCGTCTCGGAAGGCGGATCATGGCACAGCCCGCGTTCCCGCCGTTCATCAACGCGGACGTCTATCCGGGACGTGGAGCGGAAACCGATGAGGAGATCATCGAATACGCGTGCAGGCATGCGAAAACCGACTACCATCCGATCGGAACGTGCAGGATGGGTGCGGCAGATGACCAGGATGCCGTCGTCGATCCAGAGCCGCGGTTGACCGGTATCGAGAATCTCGGGGTGCGCGAAAGCTCGGTCATGCCGTTCGTCGTCTCGTCAGGCACGAACGCCGCGACCACCATGATCGCCGAAAAGGCCGCGGACAAGACCCGCGGCGATCATGGAACCCGAATCAGGGACGCAGCCAAGCCGGAATCGCAACCGGAACTTGCAATCGGCTGTTCCCGAACCGGGTTCGGATTGTCACGATCCGGCCGCTTCGCGGCGGAGGGACTGCGCCATGCAATGGACGCCCCCACCGCCACGGGTGAAACAGTCAAGGTCGGGGTCGTAGACGGTAAACCCGAGCGCCTTCAAGCGTTCCACAAGATCCTTTGCATGGGCCGGTGCGATGACCCGATCGTTGCCGAGGGACATGACGTTGCACGCAAGTGCCATCGTATCCTGGTAGTTGACCGGGACAATTTCGATCTGTCGTGACTTGAGCCAGTCGACGATTTCCGGATCGGTGGTGTCGAGGCAGACCGCACAGAGTTTTTCGGCCAGCATGCACACCATGAGATCGATGTGCACATAGTGTTCGGCGATCGCAGCGATTCGAACCTCCCAGCCTTCCTTCTCGAACCAGCGCCGGACCTGGTGCGCCGACTGTTCCTGGGTGCGTTCGCCGCACCAACCGATCAGGACACAGCCGGGCTCGATGATGTCGAAGTCCCCGCCTTCGAATGACCCGGCCGTGACCATGTCGTAGATCGGGATTCCCCGCTCCAAGTAGAAACGGATCACGGGAGCGTATTCCCCCCGGCGCCACCACTGGGCCATTTGCGTCACGACCGCGCCGTAAGGCGTCATGAAGGACGAGTCGCGGGAGAAGACCTGGTAGGGAAGTTCGTCGTCCGCCTCCAGCCAGTGAACCCTGACGCCGGCGTCTTCATAGGCCTGGACCATCTCACGGTGTTGCCTCATCGCGAGCTGGCTGTCGAAACGATCTCCCCGCTTGAGCGTCGCCCTCGAGATCGAACTCGTGGGCAACCATCGGAAATGATCGGCCGGCCCGAGAAGAACGTCGGTCAGGACGCCATACTCGGAATCACAACCCCAGTCGGCGAGGACCTGTGTGTTCCCATTCTCATTGCGGCACCGCAGCGGACTCGCACTCAATGCAATTCCTCCCTGGTCATTCATGGGACCGCCCGTCGCCAGCCGGTACGTTCCCTTTTGCCATGTGATGTCGTGAGTTTGGCGATCTTGTCAACGGTAAAGGCAGCCAGGCCGTAACAGCCTCCGTTTCGTCCGAACCGTTCAATGGAATCATTCCGTTCGGTGGATTGTCGCTAACCTTGCGAAAGGAAAATTCTCCACGCGGTCGCCAATTGGCCCAAGCGACTGAAGATCGGCCGTTACGGCCGCTCGCAAAACGAACCAGTTCATGGTGGGTCGGCATCGCGGAATCCAATTGAATCGCGAATGCCTTGACAATCGCCCGATTTGCCGCATTGAGCCTCGTAGACGGATTCCAGCCGCACCGCATCCCGAACATGGAGAATTCAAAGGCAGCGCGTAATGAACAATTCGCTAGATGAAACTTCCGAATCGAACCCCGAAATCCGAGAGAACATCGCGCGACTTGAATCGATTCTCAAATCGATCGACCGGCCGGGTAATTTTTGCACGGGCGGCCGCCTGATCACGCCCCTCCCAAGCCTCGACGTCGACGGTGTCGGGCCCATCTCGTTTCCGATTCTCGACGGCCAGGCAAAGGCACTGATGGCACGGGCCCTCCGCTCGCAGTTCGGTAAGGGAAGGAAGTCCGTCATCGATCCGGAAATCCGCGACAGCTGGGAAATCGATCCCGAACACTGGACGATTTTCGGAAAGAGCTGGGACGAAACCCTTTCCCGAATTCTCAAAGAAGTTGGCGATGGTCTCGGGCATCCAGTCGGGCATCTGAAGGCTGTTCCCTACAAGCTTCTCATCTACCCTCCCGGCGGATTTTTCCTGCCGCATCAGGATGCGGAAAAAATCGATCGAATGGTTGCCACCCTGACGGTCACGTTGCCGTCGACGGGAACAGGGGGAAAGATCGTCGTCGAGCACATGGGCGCCAGCGTCGAAATCGATCTGGATTCCGAAGACCGCTCCGAACTGACATTTGCGGCGTTCTATTCCGATTGCCGGCACGAAGTCCTGCCACTTCAATCAGGCTACCGTGTCTGCCTCGTATATAACCTCGTCCTGGAAGGCGCAGCGTACGATGAAGAGTCCCTTCTCGCCCCGAATTATTCGAAACAGGCTGACCTGCTTGCCATGGAACTGTCGCATTTGTCCCGGCACCTGAAGCCCGAGGACAAGATTGTTCTGCTTCTTGAGCACGCCTACAGCGAGTCAGGATTGAGATTCGACACGCTCAAGAACACCGACGCCGCGGTTGCAGCGGCCCTGGTGGATGCAGCACGCAAGGCAAGATTCAGAATCTATGCGACGACCGTCCATGTGGAACAGACCGGCGATCTGGTTGAATACGATTATGGATATTACTCATCTGATTATGAGATCGATGAAATTGTGGAAGACGATCGATACCTTGCAGGTTGGGCGTTACCGGATGGCAGCCACGACGATCTCGGCGAAATGAGCCTCGAACCGGCATTCCTGGTCCCCGATCCAGGCAACGTGGAGGACTTTGCCGAACCGACCAGCGAAGATGTCGACGACTTTATCGGCAACGCAGCACCAACGATTTCACGAGAGTACCGGTTGGCAGCCCTGGTCATCTGGCCGGAAGCCAACACCCTGAACATCGTCGGTAATGGAGGATTCCCTTCGGTTGTCGGTTACGCGGAATCCGAAGCCTCCCGACTGGGAACGGGTAAGGGTTCGCCTGCCAGGGACATAGTCCTGCGTCTCCCCGAGTTCTGGAAGGACCCGAGATACTCCGCCGAAAATCTGGCCAAATCCATCGCAACGGGAGTTCGACTGACCAGCGAACTTGATGACGTTTGTGCACTATCGACATTCCTGTCGCGGGTCGTTCCCTCGGGGTATTCCAGTGGTGGCGAATTGGACAGGGCGTTGTGTGACGCCGTCTCCCGCCTGGGCCCGGAACCGGTAAAGGCCTTCTGGCCAACCCTCGTGGCAAACCAAATTCAACATGACGCGAACGCAGTGCTGGGCATCGCCGCTTCCCTTGCAATGGTTCTGCAACGGGACCACCCTGATCACTGCCACGAAGTGATCTCATTCATGGGTGAAACGGCGATGAGCCAGATGGAAAAAGTCTCGTATGCGTTACCAAGCGACCTGACCTGGCTGGAACCGAGCGGTGAGAAGACGGACATTTTGACCGAAGACGTGATCCTTGGTGTCTTCACCTCCCTGGCCAATCCGCAGAACAACGATATTGCCGATCGCTTCACCAAACTCATTTTGCAGCACGAGACACTCGCGTGTCCCGACCGCACGCTCCCCGGAGTCGTCCACCGGCTTGAAAAGCTGCCGCGATTCTCCTTCCATGAGACGCTCTGGAAGCACGCGGCAGACTGCCTGCTCGGGAGAAGCGAGTTTTCGCCTGAACCCCCAGGGGATTGGACAACGCCTTGCGAAATCACGTGCGATTGTGCCCACTGCAGTGAACTGAAGCGTTTCTGCGCCGATCCGGTCGAACACGAGCACCATTGCAAGGCCGTGCAGGCAGTCCGGTCGCATCTCGAACAAGAAATTTCGCGAAATAAACTGTCCATCGACTGCGCGACATTGAGGCGAGGGAGCCCGCATACATTGATCTGCACAAAGAACCGCAAATGGTTCGATCGGCGCCTGGAAGAGTATGCGGAGGACATCATCGAATTGCGGAAACTGTTACAGGCCGCCGGAAGCGACGATATCGGGAATCAAAGGGTGCAAGCAGCGATCGCCCGTTCGTCCTGAGCAAGCAGAGTTTTGGCCAGGCAGCAGAGCCCGTCATTCCAACCCGTTTCTTGCCGAACATGCAGCCGTCAAGGCTGGCGCCGCTGCGACAAGTGACGCCAAATGTCCCGAGTTGACGAAAGCCACATGCCATTGTGTCTTGATGTCGATCCGAGGAAAACTGTTGGTGCTTTTCTTTGTGATTGTCGTATCAAGCCATAATATATTTATCGTTTTCATCGATTTTGATGAAGAAACGTCCCGAACGACAATGCCCCGACTCATCTTTGCGCCATTCTTCAGCGCACACCCGGTCTTCCGGCGCGCCGAATATGCCGCGGCTGTTGGCCGCCGCCTACAGGACGGGGTTGTCATTGCGATGCTCGCCCGGCATCTTCGAGTTGGCAATATCCGCGCATCGCCCAAGGTATCTTCGCGTCGGTATCCAAACATGCCGACACTGCGACATGGTCTGTCGACCGCTTCCTGGCCGCATCCCGCCTGCGCCACGTTAGTACGATCGCTTATCGCTCAGCCCTCGAGTTGCACGGCTGTGCCTTTGAAGAAGGGCACGATGTGCAGATCATCGCGCTGCGAGAGCCCGGCATGTTCGAGGTGGTCGGCTTCGCCTAACGGTTCGTCAGGCCACCACGCGGTTTCGCTTCTCCGGCCGGCGTCATGACGGTCGATCGTCTGGGAACAGATACCAGGGTGACGACGATGGAACGGACGACTGCGGATCTGTTCGACCGTTACGACTTGGCCGGTGGTGCCGGGGAGCTCTTCAACTCTCTGGATCTGGTGGCGCGAACCGATGCCGTAGCACTGGTCCGGTACGCGCGCTGAATGGTCGGGCGTTCCGGATGCCATGCTCAAGGAGCTCCGCACACTTTGACCGTCCCACCCCACGCCCGCATCATGGACGAATTCGTCTCTCCGGCATCGGCGCGCGCCGAAGCGGCAACCGCAGACCAACTGCGCCAAGCTATCGGCGCCGCGCTTGCCGCCGAGGATCACACTGAACGGAACCGTTTTGCCTCCGCAGCAATTTCATCATGCCTGCGAGCCCGGCTCTGGGGAGGCCTGCACATGTTCGCAAATCGCCGTGACGTTCGAATCGGACGGGATCGTTAAGACCCCGCGGGCACCGTGCTCTATCCGCGGTACTTCGCATGGTTCAACGCCTCGACAATGCAACATTTCAAGGCGGCGGGATTGCCAAATCCGGAACTGGCCAGGCACCTCGGCGCGGTCGGAGTCCCGTGGAATCCCTTGAAACAGTCCATTCCGCGGGCACAACTCCTAGCACGGCGGCATTACTCGCCGCAGGACTGAATTCACTCAGAAGGTTGCAGTAACCCCACCGTCGACGGCGAGGATTTGCCCGGTAATGTAAGCCGCGTCGGGGGAAATGAGAAAACACGCGGCACCCGCGACATCCTCCGGCCGGCCGGGTCGGCCGAGCGGTATCTTTCCATATCGGAGATAAACTGTACGGAAATACTCCGTTTCATGCTCGTGGCTGCCGTCGGCGAGGCGAGCCATGCGGGTGTCGATGAAACCGGGCGCGATACCGTTGACGGTTATCCTTTTCGGGGCGAGGTCGCAGGCGAGCGCGCGCACCATGTTGACGATGCCGCCCTTCGCGGTCGAATAGGGTAGCGAATCCGGCGAACCGAACTGGCCCATGATGCTGGCGGTCATCAGGATGCGCCCGCCGGTCGCTTCCATCAGGGGAACCGAGGCGAGGGAACACATTAATGCACCGTCCAGATTGACCTGCGTGACGGCCCGGAAGCGTTCGATCGTGAGGTCCGGGTACGGGCAAATGTCGAGAATCGCTGCATTGTTGACAAGGATATCAAGCCTTGAGTGCTCATCCGCGATCCGGGCCACGAGTGCCCGGCAGCCGTCGCTGTCGGTGATGTCAAGCACGGCCGGTACGATGCGTTCCGGGTTTTTGAATCCGGCCTGGACGCCTTCCAATGCGTGGCTGTCGATATCGGCAAGAATTGTGGTTGCACCCTCCTCGGCCAGGCGCTTCCCGATCGCGAACCCGATGCCGCGCGCGCCTCCGGTAACGAGGGCAACCTGGCCCTGAAAACGGTTGTCGTTCATGTCAGATCCTTGTCATGCGTTTGTTTTCGAGCCCGGAATTGCGCCGCCAGGCCAGCGCGACGGCGACGGTCAGGAAGATGGAAAACACGAGAATCAGTGTGATGAGCGCGTTGATCTCAGGCGTGAATCCAACCCGCATCATGGCGTAGAGCCGGACCGGCAGGGTTGCATCAGTGCCGGTCAGGAAGAGCGTGATCATGGTTTCGTCGAAAGAAAGGGCAAACGCCAGGATGCCGGCGGTCAGAAGCGGCATGCGCAGGTTCGGCAGGACGATGTAGCGAAATGTCTGAAACCTGCTTGCACCGAGATCATGGGCCGCTTCCACGAGGCTCCGGCTGAGCGCGTTGAGCCGCGTGAGTACCATGCGATAGATGATGGCCAGAACGAATACCGCGTGTCCGACGATGATCGTGGCGATTCCACGCGGGATCCCGGCTTCCCGGAAATAGATGAGAAGAGAGAGCCCGGTAATGATCGGCGGGAGCAGGAAAGGAAGAAAGATGACGTATTCGAGGAGTCGAGCCGAACGGGACGACGGCCGGGCGTTCACATGCAATGCCGCGACGGTCGCGAAGACCGCTGCTGCTGCGACTGCGGTTCCGCCCACGAAGAGCGAGTTCCTTAGCGCGTCCCCGAGGGCTTCGTTCTCGAACAGTCGTGCATACCAGCCGAAAGAGAACGTCTCCCAGTTGACCCGCCCCCGGCGCATGGAGAAGAACGAAAGGACGAAGACCAGAAGGATCGGAAGATACAGCGCCAGGTAGACAAGGGTGGTTACCGACGCGAGCGAGATATCAAGCAGCCGCAGGCGTCTCATCGCTGCCACCTTGGATTGCCCAGACGGCGCGCCACGTAAATGACCCCGAGCGCAACACACATCAGGAGGATGGAAAGCGCCGCCCCCAGCGGCCAGTTGAAGGCGAGACCGAACTGGCTGAAGATCAGGCGCCCGTACGTGAAACCCTCGATTCCTCCGACCAGTTCGGGCGCCAGGAAGTCACCGGAAGCCAGCACGAAGGTGAACATGGCGCCGACGATCCCCCCTGGCAGGCTGAGAGGAAGGATGATGCCGGTAAAGGTCTGCAGTTCGTTCGCGCCGAGGTCCGACGCCGCATGCAGGACAGACGCGGGTATGCGCTCGAGGGCAATATAGATCGGCAGGACCATGAACGGCAGCAGCACGACCGACAGGGTGATCCGGACGGCCGTAAGATTGAAGAGCAAGGCACTGACAGGTTCGTCCACAATGCCGAGCGCCATCAGCGCGCTGTTGAGGAGGCCATTGGTTCCGAGGACGCCGCGCATGGCGTAGATCTTGATGATGTAACTCATGAGCAGCGGTATCGCGAGCGCGATGACCAGGAAATTCCTCCAGCCGGAAGGCCGAAGCCATATGAAATAGGCCGTGGCATAGCCGAGGACCAGGTTGATTGCCGAGACCTCGAAGGCCATCCGCATGGTTCTCAGGAACGTCACGCGGTAGGACGCGTTGGACAGCAGATCGGCGAAGTTTCCGATGGTCGGCCGGTAGACGATGGAATTGTCGACGACCGAAAAGAACCCGTAGGCCAGAAAACAACCGAGCGGAACAATGATGAACAGTGCGGCGACGCCCCAAAGGAGGTATTCGCCGGTTCTTGGCCGGATTCTGCCGGGGCCGACGGTCAACTCTCGGCTCCCGTAACCAGAGCGCACTCGGCCGGGTCGAATCCGACCCTGAGGAATGACCCGGTTTCCGGTGGCCGGGCGGCCGGGTCGCTCCGTGTCTTCATCGTGAACATCTGGGACGTGTTCCGGTGCCGGAGTTCGGTTATCGTTTCGGACCCCACGAAGGAGACCGCCGCAACCTCGAATTCGAGCGAGTTCACGTGGGACGCCGCATCCGTACCGAATGCTTCAGGCCGTATTGCCAGCGCCAACCCGGACGTGTTTTCAGGGGGTGGTCCCTTGATCGAGAAGGTACCGACCGGCGTCGCCACAACCGTCTGGTCGTCCCGGGATTCCTTGATCTGGCAGGGTTCGACGATGTTGCTGGCCCCGAAGAAGGCAGCGACAAACCTGCTTTTCGGTCGGTAATAGAGCTCTCTCGGCGTCCCGATCTGCTCGATGCTTCCGGTTCGCATGACGCAGATCCGATCCGACATCGTGATGGCCTCGGATTGGTCATGCGTGACGAAAAGGAAGGTGATACCACTCTGGCGTTGCACGGACTTCAGGAATTTCTGCATCTGACGCCTGAGGGCAGCATCGAGGGCGGCGAGCGGTTCGTCGAGAAGGATGAGCCGCGGTTCGCAGATCATGGCGCGGGCGAGGGCGGTCCGCTGCTGCTGACCACCGCTGAGTTGGGCGGGGTAGCGCGAGTCCAGCTCCTCAAGACCGACAATTCCCAACGCGACATCAACACGTTCATTCAGCAGCTTCCGTGTCGTTCCACGGACGCGAAGTCCGAAACCGACGTTTTCCCTGACAGTCATATGCGGGAACAGCGCATAGTCCTGGAAGACGGTATTGAAGGGCCGCCGGTTGATGGGCAGGTCCGCGATATCCCGTCCGTCGAACTCGATTCTTCCCGCGCTCGGCGGTTGAAACCCTGCAATGGCGCGAAGCAGTGTCGTCTTGCCGGATCCCGAAGGACCGAGGATTGTCAGGAATTCGCCGTCGTGAACATCGAGATCAAGCGGACTGATGGCATCGACCGTGCCAAACCGGACACCCAGTCCCCGAATGCGCAGCAAAGGCAAACCAGCTTCGACGTCCGGGCCGCTGGTATCAGGTTTGGCCATATGCCTTGACTGCGTCCCAGTTGATGTCAACACCGAGCCCCGGCTTTTCGGGCGGCAGGATTTCACCGTTCTCGAACTCCAGGTCTTCGGTGGCAAGTTCGCGGCGCAGCTTCTCGATGCAGAGCTGCGGCGGCAGGTACTCGATGAACCGGATTCCCGGCGTGACAAACGCAAGATGGGCAGTGGCCGACAGGGAGATTCCGGTCTTCCAGCAGTGCGGTACCACGGGAAGACCTCTTTCTGCAGCCATTTCGCAGACTGCCTTTGCCTCGCTGATGCCGCCGACCCGACCGACATCGGGCTGCACGACTCCGATTCCGCCCCGTTCGATCAGGTCCACGAACTCCCACCTCGTCGACAGCCATTCACCGGATGCGATCGGAAACGTCACGCGGCTCGCGAGTTTCGCGTGTTCGTCGAGGTAATCCGGCCAGATGGGAGTCTCGAGGAAATAGATGTCAAACTCATCCCAGGAGCGAACGGTTGCGTAGGCCGTTTCCGCGTCGCGCCAGAGGTACTGGACGTCGACCATCAGCGTGATCTCGGGCCCGATCGCCTCGCGGACGGCTGCAACGACGTCCGTATGGCGATCAAAGCTCTCGTCCATTCCGTCGTGGGCAAAAGGACCGGCGAGCGTGCATTCGGCCTTGACCGCACGAAAACCGAGTTCCTTCGCGTTTTCGGCCGATGCGCAAAGCGCGTCACGGTATGCTTCGAAGGATTTTCCCGCCGGTTGCAGCGATGCGTAGGGCACGACCGGTGAATCGCGATGCGTGCCCAGCAACTGCCACACCGGTTTCCCCGCGATCTTTCCGGCGATATCCCACAGCGCCATCTCGATGGCGCCGAGCGCATGAATCACGGCACCGCGGCGGCCGTTCATTGCGGTGAACGTATAGATGTCGTTCCAGATCGATTCGATATCGCGCGGGTCGCGGCCGACGAGCAGTTCGCGCATTCCGAGGCCCATCGTGTGCGTGCCTGGTGCCTCGATGCAGGCCCGTCCGATCCATGGATTGAGATCGCTCTCCCCATAGCCCTGGACGCCGTCGTCGGTCGTGACCACGACCAGGAGACTGTCTTGTGCCGAAGATGTCAGGCCCGGGTCGAAATCGTCGGCGACCAGGACATGACAGGTGACATCGGAAATCTTCACATGCCTGCCCTGTCGTTGGGAAACCGGCTGAAAACATATCCTGAAACGGAGGTTTCCGGAACCCCAATCGGTTGGCAGGGCATCTGCGGATGCCCTGCCGGCTTTACGTTACTGGGCTGCCTTGACTTCGTTCCAGACCTGAACCCGACGGTCGAAATTCTCGACGGGTCGAAGCCAGACCAACTTGTCGGAATAGTCAAGCCCGGGGCTTTCGTCGGTCGTGTTGCCGTAACCCTTGAGATCCGTCATGGTCTGCCCGGTGTGCCCGTTCAGGTAATGGTTGACCCACTTGTGCGCACAGTCAGCGTCCTGCACGCCCTTGGACAGGGCCCAGGTGTCGAGCCAGCCGATCCCGCCTTCCTTCGGAATAGAGTAAACCACGTCGTAGCCGCGGTTCGCGAGTTCCACGGCCTGGAATTCACCCATCGAGAACATCAGGCTCGCCTCGCTCGAATCCCAGATGTTCACGCCTTCCTCGAAGCCGGCGTAGTAGCTGATCAGGTACTGTTTCTGTTCGATGAGCTTTTGCTTGACCGCATCGAAGTCTGCATCGTCGAGGTTGAATGGATCATCGAGACCAAGGATAATCGCGGCGTTCGTGACGTTGTTGTTGGCGTCATCGAGGGCGAGCACGCGTCCTCCATTCGCCGGATCCCAAAGGGCTTCCCAGCTGTCTACGCCATCCGGAAACGCTTCCGTGTCATAGATCAGCCCGAGCGATCCCCAGGCCATCGGTACGCCGTAGGTCTCGCCTCCGCTCATGACCTCGGACACTGCGCTGAACGATGGGAGGAGGTTGGCCGTATTCGGGACCATGGACATGTCGAAAGGAATGATCAGGCCATTGTCCAGGTATCGCTGGATGATCGAGGTATCGATCGAGATCAGGTCGAAATCGGCGCCGTCGCTGCCGACCATCCTGGCAAACATCTCGTCCACCGAACCGGTGTAGGCCACGCTGACCTTGCAGCCTGTCTCGGCCTCGAAGGGTTCGACCCACTGCGGTTCGGCATAGCCTTCGAAGCTGAACAATCGAACTTCCTGTCCCATCGAGGGACCCGTTGCAAACAGGGCCGCGGCGGCCGTCACGCAAAATTCACGAGATCGAAGCATCTTTCTTCTCCTATTTTTCTGGTTTCTCGTCGATGTCCGGAATCTGTCCCTTGGCACAAGTCCGGGAGGTGATGTGTTCCTTCAAAACCGGTCCGAGCCGGGAGGGATCGCCCTCGGCAAGGAATCTGCGCAGGCATTCGTGCTGAGCGACAACGGCGGCGAAATCCGGGTCGCGATGAATCTCGAGCCCGAAAATTATCATGACCTGGCGCGATATTCCTTCCCAGATACGAATTCCGAGCGTGTTCCCGGACAACGTGACCGCGGCGCGATGAAAGTTGATATCCGCAAGGCTAAGCCCCTCGACATCCGAAGTCAGTGCCGCCTCGCGCATTGATTCAAGTTCCGAGTCGAGTTTTGCGAAGTTCGCGGGTTCAGACCGGAACTTCGGAATCGCTGCGGCAAGCAGCATGGTTTCGAGGGCTATGCGGATGCTGCACACTTCCCGGATCTGCCGATCGTCGAACGGCGCGATCCGCCAGCCGCGTCCCGGCGCCGAACAAAGGATTCCCTGAAGCGACAACTCGCGGATCACCTCGCGTACCGGTACCCGGCTTACACCGAGTTCGGAGGCAAGTTCATCCTCGACCAGCCTGTACCCGGGCGGGAACGAACCGGTCGCAATGGCAGGAATGAGGCGTTCGATAATCTGTTCGGTTACCAGCCTCTTTCGGACCGGCTCGATTCTGGCACGCACGTTGACTGCATTCTGCATTTTTGTATACTATTATTTCGTATACTGTATGTAAAGGTTGTTCCACACACCCGAGTTGCCGGAGTGTAAATGCGCACCGCGTTGATCGACCATGTTTCCGTAGGAGCGATTCTCGGGGAATCCCCGATCTGGCTCCCGGATTCGGGTGTCTTCCTCTGGCTTGATCTGCTGGGGCGCAAAGTTCACCGGTTTGACCCGCATCGGCGGGAGAACGCGGTTGTCGCAGACGGGTTCAGCGAAAATCTTGCCTGCCTCGTGCGCCTTACAGAGGGTCATGTTCTGCTCGTCACGGCGACGAAATTCGTCCGCCTTGATCCGGTTGGCGGCACCTCTGCGGCCGTAGATCCGCCGCTCGTGCCCGAAAACGATACCTGTTTCAACGACGGAAAGGTCGCACCTGACGGTTCTTTCTGGTTGGGTACGTCCGACGTCGACGAGACTGAACCGACCGGAAGCCTCTATCGAATTGCCGGAACACAAGCCGACGTGGTCGACCGGGGATTCGTCATCTCGAACGGGCCCGCGTTTTCTCCCGGTGGTCGAAAGGCGTACTTCGCCGATTCGGCCGGACGGAGGATCCTGCAGTATGAACTCGACCGCGACGGCCGTCCCGTTTCGCGCTCCGAGTTCGCGGTTATCCCCGAGTCAGACGGGTTGCCGGACGGATTGACGGTTGACTCTTCGGGACGTGTTTTCAGTGCCCATTGGCAGGGAAGCCGGATCACCGTGTATGGACCGGACGGCGTGATCCGGGAGCGTATCCGTCTTCCGGCCCGGAACATCACGTCCTGCGCATTTGGCGGCCAGGACCTTTCCCATCTGCTCGCGACATCCGCGGCGATCGATGCGGGGGATGAAGCCGGCGACGGCGAGGGTGACATCTTCCTCTTCAAGACTGATTGCGCAGGCATCCCCGAGCCGGTCTTCGCACTCCCACGCCACCACGCCTAGTCGTCGGGTTGCCGCGCCGACAGGCCAGGTGGCGTACTTGTCCGACGAGTTGAAACGACGACCTTTACTGCTTCCTTGTCAGGTCGAACAGCGCGATCACGTTTTCTGGAAAAGGGTGCGGCTTGAAACCGGCGCCGTCGTCACTCTTGTGGACAAGCATGCGTTTTTCGAATCTTTCGACCGCGGGGAAGGAACCGAGCAGGAAGAGGTGTTCGACATTGATACCGGACCTTCCGAAACGCAAGATCCCTGCTTCGATCGTCACCTCGCCGTCGAATTGCGATGGCAGGTGACACGTTGCGGTTCGGGGAATGATACGGTGACCCGGAATTCCCCTGTCTTTCGCCGATGAAGCCGGGGGCTCCGCGACACTCCTTTTTTCACACGGAGTGACCGGTGGAACGCCGAAACCTCCGGGGCGTCCGTCCACGGCCCCGTCGGTCCTTTCTCGACCGCGTCGCAGAGTTCCATCGCCAGTGCCGTCATCTCGAGGTCGATATCCACAAGGACATTGGTATTCTCGAGACTGACCTGGCCGAGCCAGGCACGGATGGTATCGAGATAGACGCCGACGCGAAAGTGGCTGCAGGCGGCGGTGTGCCGATGTACATGCAGAGTTGTCTTCTTCCCGTACAGTTACTGCAGTGCGGCTGCACAGCGCTCGACCAGTGGTAGACGTCAAAGCGGGTATAGGCATTTCTCGACGGCTTGCTCGACCTTGGCTCGTTTAACGCGGGTCTGTTGGCCATCGAACCAACGATTCGTACCGGAATTGGGAACATGCCGATGCTCGCCTGGAAGATTCGACATGTCCGAACGCATCGTCGGCTCTAGGCTCTCGAGACAGAGACCTCGGCACCTTGGTACCCGGAACAACTGCTTGAACGTCCGCCATCGGGCGATCTAACCTGATCAAGACTCAACCAACAATCGGAGTTCGCCGCGGCAGAATTCCGCCGAATCCGCAGAGGAAGGCAGACGTGATCAATATACCAAGATACTCGGGCGGTCAGTCAGTCGCCTTTGGTGTCGGTCTTGCCAAAGCGGTCGGAAAATACGTTGAATCGCTGGAAGCCCGCCGGGTCATGGTGCTGACGACACCCGGGAAATCGGGGCTGGGACTGGAACTGTCGGAACGCCTTGGAGCCAATGCTGCCGGGGTTTACTCCGGGGCCGCAATGCACACGCCGGTCGAGATCACCGATGAGGCCCTGGCCCATCTGAAATCAATCGGAGCGGACAGCGTGCTTTCGGCCGGCGGAGGCTCGACAATCGGTCTCGGCAAGGCGTTGGCACTCAGGCATGAAATCCGTCAAATTGCGCTTCCGACCACTTATGCGGGCAGCGAGTGCACGCCGGTCCTTGGCCAAACCGAGGACGGCGTGAAAACAACGCTCAGGAACCCGCGGGTCCGCCCGGACATCGTTCTCTACGATCCCGGACTTGCCGCGACGTTGCCGGTGCCCATGTCTGTCGCCAGTGCGCTCAACGCCATCGCCCACGCCGTGGAAGGCCTCTATGCCGATGATCGGACACCTGAGGACCGCGAACTCGCAATCTTTGGAATCAAGGCGTTCAAGGCGTCACTCCCTCGGGTGATCGAAGCTCCGGAAGACCTCTCCGCACGTGAGGAATCCCAACGCGGAGCCTGGGCTTGCGGAACGGTGCTTGCCAGGGTCGGCATGGCGCTTCACCACAAGCTGTGCCACGTGCTCGGTGGCAGTTTCAACCTTCCGCATGCCGAAACCCATGCGATAATCCTGCCCTATGCAGTGGCACACAACATGGTGGCCGTCCCGGAACTGCTCGCGCCGGTGGCCGAATTGTTCGAGTGCGACGACCCCGCGCTTGGTCTTTGGGAATTTGCGCGATCCCTCGGCGCGCCACGCGCGCTCTCCGAGTTCGGCCTGAAGGAAGCCGATCTGGACAGGGCGGCTGACCTGGCAACCCGGAACCCATATTCAAACCCTCGTGCCGTGACCTTCGATGGAGTCCGCCGCCTCCTCCGTCGGGCCTGGAGCGGTGAGGTTCCGCGGCCATGAACCCGGTTCACGCCAGGACGGCCTACAATGCGTGCGCCTCCGACATGCCGAACGGCCGGGTCTTCATTGCTGGAAACGCAGTCCACCCGCACCTGCCGCCAAACCATCACGGCCCGAATTCCTCTTGTCAGCGTGGCTTCAACGACCCGCGCAAACTCCTGGCCGTTCCCAAGGGAACGAGCCGAGCCGACGCCGCTTGAAAGCCATGCCACGGAGCGAACGCCGATCACCGGGCGGACCGTCACGCGTCCCGATCGATCGTTTGCCGAATTCCGCCCGCACTTCGAGGCGTTCGGAATGGCCAACTACGTGCACACCCGGGCAGCCAGAGAGCGTTTCGGGCGACCGCCTGTTGCAGCCGGTCAAAACCGGGCATTGGTCCGGTCCCCTGACAGATGCTCAACGACCACCTGACCATGGTCAAAGTGAACTGCCCCAGGCCAGGGTACTTCCCGGTTTTCGGCATGGAGGTCGACAACGAACTTTTCTACTATATGTTCGACGGTGATCCAGACGCCCCTGACGGCTACATGCAGCTCGGCGACGAACCGCCAAGGCGGGGCATCAGGAATACTGACAATCATATGCGTTACTTCGGAATCGTGGAATGATCATTGGCATGTCCGGAAATCTCGTCGGTGGCGAACGGTTCACCGGGGCCGGAGGAACCAGGGGCACGAAATCGCCGATCACTAAAGGTGGCGCAGGACCAAGCCACCTCGCAGGAATCGGCACGACGTCGCTGCAAGCTGCCCGGGACTATTGCCGACATGCCTTGGCACGGTCAAGCCCGGTGGATTTTCCCACCACGGGTGTCGATCGACATGAGCCGTTAGGCGGCCAAGGAGCTTCGAGCTACGCGCACGACGATCCGGGCTGCTTCACGATACAGTCTTGCGTGGCATTGAAGACCGGGTGTGTCGCACCATGAAGCGCTACTCAGGCATATGGCCCGTTGCGCCTACCGTTTTCCACGAAAACGGCAGCCTCGATCTCGAAGGCTGCAGACGCGCACTTGACTGCATGGTTTCACAAGGCGTGGACGGGATCTGCATTCTCGCCAACTTCTCCGAGCAATTCCTGATCTCGGATGCCGAGCGCGAAACGCTGCAACGTGTCAATCTCGAACATGTGGCCGGCCGGGTTCCCGTGATCGCGACGATCAGCCATTTCGCTACCGAGATCGTCGTACAGCGCGCCAGGCAGGCACGGGATTTCGGCGCCAGCATCGTCATGATGATGCCGCCCTACCACGGGGCGCTTCTCAGAGGTATGCCGGAACAGATCTTCGAGCAGTTCGCCCGCGTCGGGGAAATCGGCATTCCGATCATGTTGCAGGATGCACCGCTTTCGGGCGTTGATCTGCCGGTGACGCTCCTGGCACGAATGGCCCGGGAAATTGAAATGCTCAAGCTTTTCAAGATTGAGTGTCCGGGCACGGCGACAAAGCTCCGGGCTCTCCTGGACGATGCAGGGGAATTCATAGAAGGGCCATTTGACGGCGAAGAAGCGATCACGTTGATGGCTGACCTCGATGCCGGTGCCACGGGTTCGATGACGAGCGCCCTCATCCCCGACCAGATCGGGCCCGTGATCACTGCGCACCTGGCCGGCGATCGGAAAACGGCACAGGCAGCCTATGCCCGTGTCCTGCCGGCAATCAATTTCGAGAACCGGCAATGTGGTTTCCGCGCGACCAAGGAAGCCATGGTCGAGGGAGGCGTCATCGGTTCTGCCCATTGCCGCCACCCGATCCAGCCGTTGCACCCGGCAACCCGTGCACAACTCATCGAGCTCATCCGCCCGCTCGATCCTGTCGTCCTGAAATTCGGCCGTTGAGATGATCAAGCAAAGACATCGGGAATCACCTTGGCGAAGAGGTACGGGCTGCTCCCTGCCGGGCCACGCCGGCGGAACGGCAGATGCGCCACGGGGACCGATTCTGCTCGAAAAGCTCGCCCCTGGTATGCCCGTCCCGGAACGGGACCCGCCGAAAGGCCTCGGCATAAGCCGAACGCTGCCGAAGAAAGCGTTGGGATCAAAGACCTGATCGGAAACAGCCTCTCACACCGCTGGCGATTTCCCATTCAATTTGCCGGGCCACGCCGGCGTGATGATGAGTATCCTGACCGATGCAATCATTGCCTGGCAATCCGGCTGAAGGCGCTGAAGTCAGCTTTCAGGAAACGTCAGACTGGCCGGAAACAGTCTTTCCGATACTAGACGTATTTTTCGGTATTTGTCCGGTGCATACCGGCATTGGCCTTCTCACAAGCGTTGAAGCCCGATTTCGCTCAAAACGGTCGCACAACGGTGCCCGTGTAGAAGAGTGCCCCGACACCGACGGTAAACATGATGTTGCCCGCGACCGCGTGCAGGACCGCTGCAAGTGGGAATGATCCCCGCACCTCGTAGGCCCACGCAAATACCAGTCCGCCGGCAAAGGTCATCATCGCGACGATCCAGTTCCAGAAGAGCAGATGCGCCAGCGAAAAGACGACCGCATTCAGCACCAGCGCAGCACGCGCAGGTGGCAGGATCGACCCATATCGGCGAAAGAACAGTGCGCGGTACACGATCTCTTGCGGCAGTGCCGAGAACAACGGATAGAGCATCATGATCGCCAGCCACACCCAGGGGCTCATGCGGTAGACGACCAGCCATCGTTCGGGCAGTACCGCCATCAGGACCCCGACAGAAACGACTGTCATGGCCAACGCGAATGCCGCTACAACCTGCCAGTCGATCTGATTCCAGCCCCGCGCCAGGTCGCGCCAGTGAAAGCCCGGCGTGCGGTGCAACAGGACCATCCCCGCTATGGTGGCCGCGAACAACGCCGGCAGCAGCGAGGATGGCGGCAAGAACACGGCCAGAACAACCGGTGCAACGAGGAACAGGCACAGGAATTCGACCCGGAGCCATCGATCGCGCCGTTCCGCATGACGCGTTGCTTCGAACCCTGGAGAAGTCATCGATCCGTGTCCGTCAGCGCTTGGCTCCGGAATTCCGATCTGCAAGGTACACTGCCCGCAGAGACAATGCCTTCCTCCAACGTGCCGCCCGCCAAGCCAGATTGCATTTCCTCGGCCATGACCAGTGTGGGGACTACGTATCGTGGGATGCCGGGGAAAGTCCAGCGTGACGGCCAGCCCGCCGGACCTGCGGTCACCATGGTTTTTTCGCCGGTAGCAGGACAATACCGCCTCTGGTAGATGGGAATATACAGCTGGTACTCAGCCGGCGGCTGACCAGTTCGCAGCACCTGACCCCCAGGTTTTCGGAAGTCCCCGAGACCTGCCCGGTCTTGCAGCGCAAGATAATGAAGCGATTATCCTGGGGCTTATATAGATGGGTTGACAGTGCGATTACGCTGCCAGTTTCCGATCGATTTCACTGGTCGCAGGGATTGGGAACATCTGATTCGGACCCTGGATGATTCCTTGACAAATCAGGCAATTCTTGCGATGCGCGTGTGACGGGAAGGTGCTGATTTTCCCGTCACCAAACGAACCTTGTGCCGAAGGCCCGACCGCATGAGCGAGACCTCCACATACCGCAACATCATCTACCGGCTTCTGCCAGGCTCCAGGGCCAACGCACGGCGCTTGGCCGGACAGGCAGGCGCCTGCCGCTTCGTCTGGAACACCATACTGGTGCAGCACAATGACGCCCATGAGGAGGCGAAGGCCAACGGGGAGAAACCTCCGTCGGTTTCGTTCTTCTCGCTCGGCAAGGAGTTCACCGTGCTCCGCGACGAAATCCCGTGGCTTTGCGAATACTCCTTCAGCATCACCCGGTACGTGCTCAAGTACCAGGCCGATGCGTGGAAGGCGTTCTTCAGGGGCGAGGCAGGACATCCACGCTTCAAGTCCCGCCACGGGTCGACGCCGTCCTTCACCATTCCCGAAGCCGTCACCATCAGGGACGACATGATCAATGTCCCGCGGGTTGGTCCCATGCGCATCCGGCAGAAGCGGCAACCCGTATCCCGAGGGCAAGCCGGTGAAAGCCGTGATCAGGAAGATCGCCGGCAAGTGGTATGTCACCGTCTGCTACAAGGTCGAGGCTGAGGAGCGTCCCGACACCGGGGTCTTGGCGGGCGTGAACATGAACGTCCGGCAGGTGGCGGTGGTGGACACGACCGGAGAGGCGGAGATCATCCCCGCGCCCGACACGGGCCGGCTTGATGCGAAGATCGGGCGCAACCAGCGCAGGCTTGCCCGCCAGCGCAAGGGGTCACGGCGGCGCATGAGAACCAGGCTCAGGCTGCAGAGGCTCCAGCGAAAGCGGGCCAACAGACGAAAGAACTGGCGGCACCAGGTCAGCCGCCGGATCGCGAACCGGGCGAGTACGGTGATTGTCGAGAAGCTCAACACCCGGGGCATGACCCGCTCGGCAAGGGGCACGCTCGAGAACCCCGGCAGGAAGGTGAAGGCCAAGTCCGGTCTCAACCGGGAGATACTCAACACCGGCTGGCACTCCGTGAAGGAGATGCTCGGCTACAAGTGCTTGGAACTGAACGAGGTCAACCCTGCATATACCAGCCAGTCGTGCAACGCCTGCGGGTTCACTGATCCGGGAAACCGGAACGACCGGAAGTTCGAATGCGTGGCGTGCGGCCATGCCGATCACGCGGACCTGAATGCGGCCCGCAACATCTTGACCTCGGGGACTGGGGTGTCTGCACGGCGAGGGGCGTTGGCGCTGGCCACCCCTGTGACCCGTGAAACTGATCGAAAGCTGGCGGCGTGACGCGCCGTCAACCCATCTTTATAAGTCCCATTATTTTGTGATGGCCCATTGGTGCCGGCGGGCGAATTGACGCCAAACGCGATAGGCTTGCAGCAGTCCCAGAGGCAGGAAGTGCACAAGCGCCGGTCCCAGCCCTCCCCAGTCATGCAGGGCGGCCCAGTGCACAAGCGTCAGAATCGCGGCTCCATAGACCCAGCGCTGCAACGCCTTCCAACGGGGGCCCATGATACGAACACAATAGTCCATCGAGGTGGCGGCCAGGGGGATAAAGATGAAGAACGCAAGCCACCCTGTCCAGATGTCCAGTCGCGGTGCCTCGCCAAGGATCCTTGCGAGTGATTCGGCATCCATCAGGTAGAGAACCGTGTGCGCAAGCGCATAGCCAAAGGCCGCCACGCCGAAATATCGCCGGTTCTTGATCAGCCATCTCGGACCGTGCCAACCTTTGAAGACAATCGCGAGCGGAGTGGCCATGAGTGCGATGATCATGAAGCGCGCAGCGAATTCTCCGGTCGGGTGCAGAAGTTCGTGAATCACGCGTGGAGATGGGGATTCGGCGAGCGCAGCGATCATCCCCGCAGCGGGAAGGGCCAGAACAGCCCAGAGCCAATACGGGGAAATCGCGGAAAACAGTCTTGACATCGGTCCATCCTGCACGTGCGGCAATCGAACACCGGACGATATTCTCTCACGGGAAACGGTGCGTCTACGCAATGCCTGGGAGCGTCCGTTTCGCCTTTGCAGACGTAAGGTTTGGCGAGCGGTGCACGCGTCCCTCGAATGCATTCGTGTTAGCCGTTTTGAACTTATACGCATGTGTTTGGTTAATCCGTCGCAAAAATGTCTGACAGGCAGGTGACGTCTCGATTTCTGGAAAGTTGAGTTCAGCACCAGTCGGGTCATCAACCATCTCGAAATCAAAGCTGCGATGAGTCCCCGCACTCAGCTGCGGACCTTTGTGCCCCTGTTTCTTTGGCGCCAAGGTGGGATCTGTATCCCGGGGTCGAGTCCGGCCCGGAGCCTGTCGCCAAGCGGGTTTCACAATCCGTTGTCACGAGAGCGAGCCGCTCAAGTTTCACAGGATTTGAACTCCTGAGGGCGCATGGATGGCTTGCGTCAGCCCGCGGGTACGTTGGCCATCATCCTTTCCCCATCGTGTCAGTTCCGGGCACTGCCCGTACCGCCTCCCCTGACCAGCCACGCACCGAGCGCCGGCAAGAGCACGACTGCACCGACCATGTTGACGAGGAACATGAACGTCAGCACGGTACCCATATCGGCCTGGAACTTGAGTGGGGCAACGATCCAGGTTGCGACTCCGGCCGCAAGAGTGAGACCGGTCAGTACGACGCCCGATCCGGTCGTGGCTAGAGTCTTCTCGTAAGCCGTCGCAAAGTCGAGGCCCTGCTCGAGGTGGCCGCGCAGCCGCCCATAGATGTAGATGCCGTAATCCACACCGATTCCGACGCCAAGTGCGACGACCGGAAGTGTCGACACCTTGAGTCCGATCTCCAGAAGAGCCATCAACGCATACGCGAGGAGCGAGACCACCGCGAGCGGTACGATGATGCAGGCTGTCGCGGCAACCGACCGGAAAGACAGCAGGCACAGCACGATGATCGCGGCGTAGACATAGGCGAGTATCGGAAATTGCGATGCTTCGACTTCCTCGTTCGTCGCGGCCATCACCCCGATGTTACCGGATGCAAGCCGGAACTCGATGCGCTCGTTGGGGTTCGCGGCATCGAAGTCCTTCACTGCTTCGACCACCCGCGCGATGGTTTCGGCCTTGTGGTCGGAAGTGTAGATCGAAACCGGCATCACGCTGCAATCGAGGTTCAGGAGGCCACTGCTGGTCGGTACCGGGGAAACCGATTGCACGAGCATGTATTGATTGCGCGGAAGGGTCCGCCACTTGAGGCTTCCCTCGTTCCAGTTCGCGTTGATGCCGCGCGCAACACCGGCGAGGCCGCGCACGGACTGGACGCCATCGACGTTTTGCATGTGCCATTCAAAGTCGTCCAGCGTACGCATGATCTCGAAGTCGATGCAACCTTCCGCCACGGTCTCCGGGATCACCGTCAGTACGTCCACGCCAATCCTGAAATGGTTGGCGATTGCGGCCGAGTCGACATTGTAGACGGATCCGGCCCGGAGCTCGGGCACGCCCTGATGCTCGTCACCCACGCGGATCTGTGGCGCCAACAGCCCACCAACCCCCATGAGGATGACCGCGACGCCAATGACGGCAGCGGCAGGACCGCGGCGTGCCACCCGCGCAACCCGTGACCAGATCGGCATCAACTTCCGGTCAAGCGCGCGCGCGGCGCGGCGTTCATCTTCGGTTGCGTCAAAATACGAAAGGAGCACAGGCAGCAGCGCCAGGTTCGTGAGAATGATCGCGGCGACACCAAGGCTGGCGGTGATGGCAATTTCCTTGATGACCTGAACGTCGATCAACGAGATCGTGATGAATCCGACGGAATCCGAGGCAAGGGCGACGGCCCCCGGCAGAAGGAGGCGGCGAACGCTCGCCCGTGCGGCGTCCAGGCCGCTCGACCCGACCGTGGTCTCCGCGCGCACCGAACTGACCATCTGCACGCCGTGGCTGACACCGATCGCGAACACCAGGAACGGTACGAGAACGGACATCGGATCGATGCCGAATCCGAGCGCTGTGAGCCCTCCGAGTTGCCAGACGACAGCGACGAGCGAGCACACCAGCGGCGGTACCGTCAGACGGAATGACCGGGTGTAGGCGAATACGAAGATTGTCGTGATAGCGAACGCAATTCCGAAAAATGCCACGACCCGGATTACCCCGTCCGCGATGTCACCTACCAACTTGGCAAATCCGATGATGTGCACGTCCACGTTTGCGTTCGGTTTCGCCTCGGCTTCGCCCCGGATACGCTCGAGTTCGCGCGCGACTTCGATGTAATCCAGACGCTCGCCCGTGTTCGGATTGAACTCCTGCAGCTTCGCTGCGACGATCGCGCCTGCGAAGTCTTTCGCCACGAGGCGGCCCACGATACCGGCCTTGATGATGTTTTCGCGCAATCTCGCGAACCCGGCAGCGGTCGGTTCGAAGTCGTCCGGCATCACGTTTCCGGCTGAAATCCCGTCTTCAACGACTTCGATGAACCGGACGTTCGGCGTGAGAATCGAAAACACCTGGGTCCGGTCTATTCCAGGAAGAAAGAAGGTGGAGTCGGTGACTTCGCGCAGCGTTTCGATGAAACCCGGCGTGAACATGTCACCCTCACGTGCCGTCACGGCGATGACCACGCGGTCGGCGCCGCCGAACTCGTCCCGATACTCGAGGAAGGTCTGCATGTATTCGTGCTCGACCGGCACCAGTTTGGTGAAACCCGCGTCGATCCGCAATCCTGTCGCAAGCCATCCCAAGGCAAGCGTGACCAGCGCGAATATCGCGATCACGACGCCGCGCCTGGCGAAAAGCAGGTTTTCGATATGGGCGGTCATGCGCGAACCCGGGTGATCGCGGTCCGGCCCGCAGTGCACCTCATGCCGCGCAGAGGATTTGCTTCCGCAACTTGAACTCCCGCGAAAGCAGGAATCCGGAGAATCTCGTTTTCGGATCGCCAAAATGCGGATCGCGGAACCTGCATCGAAATACTACTCTCCGAGCGGCAGGCGTGCAGTGCCGAACTCACCGATCAGAAGCGCGGCACCGTCCGGGAGAGGCAAGGTGGTCGAAATCCCCTCGCGGGTCGGCAGGTTTCGGGACGAAACATTGCGGCCACCGTCGCGGCTGGTCAGCACGCTCCCTTCCAGCCCCGTGATCACGATCTCGCCCGAGGGATGGCGGACAGCCCCCGTCAGGGTCGCCTGGGTTCCGGTGGGAATCTCTTCCCAGTTGGCACCGCCGTCTTCAGAGCGGAACAGATGCCCCCTCAGACCTGCCAGGAGCACCTGGTTTTCGTCGAGCGCCAGTCCCCCGAACCACGATCCGGCGTAGGGCGAAGGCAACTCCCGCCAGGTCTCGCCGTGGTCATCGGAGCGATAAATGACGCCTGCTTCGGCTGCAATGTACAACCGTTCAGACCCGTTCTCCCGATCCGATGCCGGGACCAGCGCGTTCAGATGAAAGTCGTCCTCGCTGATGGCATGCGGGGTCCAGGTTTCGCCGCCGTCAGCGGTGGCGACGGCGTAACCGTAGGCACCGACGGCAAGTCCCCTCTGCCCGTCGCGAAACCAGATGTCCAGGAGGGGGAGTTCTTCTTCCGGCGCTTCGTGCACTTTCGCCCAGGTCTCCCCGCCGTCAGCGGTGCGGAGTATGACCGCATCGTGTCCGACCGCCCAGCCGGTCTCTGCGTCGTGCATGTATATGGCGGTGAGCATGACCCGGGTCGGCACCTCGGCCTGCTTCCAGCTTGCGCCGTCATCGGAAGAGACGAGGATATGACCACGCTCGCCGACGACGATGAGCCGTGACCCTGCAACGGCACCGTCGAGCAGCAGCAACCTGGCGGGAAGCGGTTCCGCAACTCCCGCCTCGGCGCCGGCACCGACCGGAAAGAAGAGCCCGGGCACGATTGCGATTACAATCAAGACCGCACCGGCGACCCGCCAACCGCGAGGCCCGCGCATCGAATCTTCTCCTTCCCGGATCGCCAGGGATGCGGGAAGAAACAACCTGGAAATCTTCCAAAATAATGTGTGCAGTAGCCGCAAACACCGAAAGACAGGTGTTCCGGCCCCGGCCAGCCGCCGACCCGGCGACGCCAGCCAGAACGGCATCCGGCTGACACTCATGTCATCCCTGCCCGGCGCGCCGCCAACCGGTGGAGACCAGATGACGCGATGGTTCCCCGCAGCGGTGGGCTGCCGCCCGTCGCCTCATCGCCGCCCTTCGCGGCGGAGCGCTGCCGGCGTGAAGTCCCTGGATTTCAGTCTCCGGTCCCAGGTGCACATCGGGAACTCGTTGTCGAGCCCGAAGGCGAGGTAGCGCCCCGCCTGAAGATCCGTGTGCACCTCGAGCGTCGGCCAGATCAGGGGTTTCTCGTAGTAGTTGATGACATGGCCTTCCGAAACCCGCCACAGCTGGTCGCGGTTGTCGTAGACGTCGGCAACCAGGATCTGCCAGGAGTCCTCGTCGACGTAGAAGGTCCGCCGCTTGTAGAGATGCCTCTCGCCTCTCTTGAGCGTCGCGTCCACCACCCAGACCCGGTGCAGTTCGTACCGCAGGTGCTCCGGGTTGACGTGCAGCGGCGTCAGGATGTCGGAAAACGAGAGCCTGTCGCTGTGCAGCCTGTAGGAGTTGTACGGCACGTACATCTCGCGCTTTCCGACGAGTTTCCAGTCGTAGCGGTCCACTGCCCCGTTGAACATGTCCAGCTGGTCGGCGGTGCGCAGCCCGTCGGACGAGGTGCCCGGGTTGTCGTAGGCGAGGTTCGGAGCACGCCGCACCCGGCGTTGGCCCGGGTTGTACGTCCATGCATTGCGCGGCTCGCGAACCTGGTTGATGGTCTCATGCACGAGGACGATGTCACCGGCGAGACGTGCCGGTGCGAGCGTCTTCTGCTTGAACAGGATCATCGTGTTCCCGAGCTTCTCCACCGTCATGTTCGGCAGCGAGTAGCGGAGTTCGGACTCGATGCTCTGCTTGACCAGGGTATACCTGCCCCCGCGGGTGACCGCGGCCTGTCCGATGACGCAGGCAACCGACTCGCCCCTGTAGCGGAGCAGGTGGTTCCAGATCACCTCGAGGCCGTTCTTCGGGATCGGGAACGGGATCCCGATCACCGAGTTTGCCACACCGTTGCCGCCATCAACGAGCTTGGCGGTGGCGGCAACGCGCCTCGTGGCGTCGTAGATCCGTTCCGGTACCGAGGCGCTCCGCCGGGTCGGATAGACCGGCATGTTGAAGCTCGGATAGGCTCTCAGCATGCGCTGGTGCCCCACCGTGAGCCGGTCGCGATACCTGTCGAGGTTGCCGGCATTGATGACGAAGAGCGGCCTGTCCCGGGCGAAAGGATCGCGGTGGTGTTCGCCGACGGAATATCCCGACGGCGGCCTCGTGATGCCGCCGTTCCATGCCGGAATGGTACCCGCGGCGTTCCCGGCCCGCTCGCCGCCGAGCGGCATCAGGTCTCGTCCCAGTCGCGCGATCTCGCTCGCGGAGATTTCGGCCACGGCGGGAGCGGCCAAAAGGCAACCGAGGGCAAGCGCAGCACAGAAGTGACGTGCAATCGTTTTCTTGGTTTTCATGGCGGTCATGACCTCGCGGGATCTCAGAACGAGTACTTGAGGGAAACGGAGATGAAATCGCGGTCGCTCAACTCGTTGCCGGCACCGGCGTAACGCGTGTAGTTGAGATCGGCCTGCCAGCTGCTGAGGTGATCGGCCCTCAAACCGAGCGTAAGGCCGGTCCGCCCTTCCACGAAAGGCCCGCTCGGCGAGGGGCTGTTGCCGCTGACGTCGTGCAGGAACTGCGTGTACGGATAGAGATTGATCGATCCGATCGCGTTGTTGTAGTCGAGACGTGCCGCAACCCGGTAGCCCCACGACGTGGCATCCGCATCGGCAGTCCCGGTCGCAAGGACCCCGCCGGCAGGACTCTCCAGGGGGAATTCCTGCTTGTCCGGCATCTTGTGGACATGCATCACGGCCGCCTCCGCCAGGAAAACAAGGGCGTCAGCACCGAGTGTGGGTCCGAATACCCTGGTTGCCGTGGCCTGCAACTGGCTCACGTCGCGTTCGATGTAACCCACGACCGGCGTCGGTGTGTAACTGCCGAGGTACCCGTTCAATGCTGCCAATGCAGATTGCGGGTCGCCGGCACACCCTGGCGTCGATTGGTCCGCCACGCAGCCCGACAGGAACAGGGCCGTTCCGATCGGAGCGAGACCTTCCGTGAGTACGTCGCGTTCGACCCTTTGCAAGGGAGCATCCAGGCGAAGCGAATACTCGCCCTGCAGGGCCCAGCCCGAAGCGCCCAGAACCGTGTTCATGCTGAGGCCCATGAGCTTGATGTCGGACGGATATTCGAGGAAGTAGTTTCCCGACTTCGCGTATCGGTCGACCGCGAGTACACCTGCGATACCTTCCAGGTTTGCTTTCACCCCTTCTTCCACCAGGTTTTCGATAACGGCCTGCGGCGTTCCCGGGGGAACCGATGCCTGGACCGCAGCGCTCACCACATTGGTCACGGCAGTCCGGGTGGCCGCGTCAACCCTCGTTACTGCATCCACGGCCGCAAGGCCTCCCCGGATGCCATCCAGGCTTCCCGTTCGCGCGCCGACGACCGGGAGGCGGCTGTGATAGTTCATGAAGTAGAAGCCGAACTCCGTCTGGTTGAGTTCCTCGGCCAGGTAGCGCAGAGCGAGACCCCACTGCCCGGAATCCTCGGGTGTCTGGTCGGGACCCCGCAATACGGATGCGAAGTCCGGGTCGAACGCAAGCTGGACCGGCTGTGGCCGGGGGACGACTCCAAGCTGGGGATGCATCACCGTATAGCCGGAAAGGTCGGCATTGATGAATTGTGTCAGCGGCCCGAAACCGTAGCCCTGGTCCTGTTGTATCTTGTTGTCAGGTATCAGGCTTTCCATGATGGTGGTCAGTACCGCCTTCGTTGCGCCCGGTCCTGCATAGTCGGTACTCGAGAAGTAACTGCCGACAGGATCGATCTCGGTTTTGGCCCAGTCGAGCTGGTAGAACGCTTCCAGCGACAAAGCGTAAGTCGGAGCTACCGACATCGACACCATCGAGACCGGAAGAAGCGCTTCCCGGAGCTCGGAGCCCGGCAACCTCAGCTGGCTCACGTCAAAGGGGTTGATGGCATTGATCCCGTTCGGGATGAACGTGCTCTCTCCCCAGTTGAGCACATGTTTCCCGAGCCGCATGTCGACGAACGCGTCACCGGCTTCGAATTCCGTGGTCACATAGGCGTCAAGCAGCTCGAAATCCTTGCCTACTGCCGCCTTCGCCGCCTCACTCAAGGGCGTGCGTTCCCTGGTTCCATTCAGGTTTTCGAAATCAATGAAACCGGAGGTCCTGGCAAAAGCACCGAAGGCACTCGTGTTGATGTCCAGGTCGATCGTGAGTTTCGAGGCATTACTAACGAGACCGCGCTTGTAGTTGAGGTTTCCGTCGTTGCCATTGACGTCACCGGCCAACTCATCGTTGCGCTTCTGGACCCGGAACGTCAGGCCGTGCGAGAGCGTGGTATCAATGCTTCCCCACAATTCCCCTTCTTCGAACTCGATCGCCGAGGCCGGCAGCACCTGCAGGATTCCCCCGATGGCAACGGCGCCCAGCGTCAATGCCAGGGAACACGTGATGCGATCCGAAAATATACGGCGGCCTTGACAGCAAGCCTTCCACTTGCCTCTCGTTCTCAAGCAAGGGCGACCGGCAACGTCTCGTCCAGATGCGTTCCTCATGTGCGCCTCCGTATCCTGGCCGTTGTCGCTGCACCAATTTCGCCGCATACCGAAATCCCCCGCATCCTGACGGGTGCGAAATAAATTCCATCCATGGTCATGCTCATGATTCCTGGCGGTTTCAAACCAGCCTCGCAAAGTCTGCAAACGAAATGAGCGAATTTTTCGCGGGAACCTCTCGTTTAACGACATGTTCATTGACATGTTTTCCTTCTTGAAGTCTAGCTTTATATTTCAGGTTCAGCCCTGAGTTGTCGTATTCCATGAACAGAAAAGTCATCGAGATTGCCTTGGCTTAGATCAAGGCCGCTCACGAGTTTGGAAAATTGCGCAGCTTCGTGTTCTCGTGCGGGCGTCGGTCGGCCGAGCAACCGGACGGTCACGGCGGGCGATGACGGGTTCAATTCCCCGACGTCAACAATTTTTTTCGCAACGCGTTGATTTTCACGGGCTTGCATTTTGGATCGGGCATTTCATTCGGCCCGGCAAATGCGTCAGGCCCATGCGGACTTCATCTCACTGCCATCGGAAGTGACCCCGAAGTGGCGGGCCGAACGACAGCGCTGGGACAACCACCCAGCCGGCAAACGAAACCAGGGCCGGGCGCTATACGTGCGCCGCTGAGACGGTCGGAGGGTGCCCGCCGATGCGGGGACGTGGCCATCGCCTCGGCTCAGTCGTACCGGCCGGACCTTGACCCCTAACCCACTTCGGCAAACGCACCCTCCACAATTGACACCTGCGGCCGCAAGCCCACGGATAAAACCAGGAAGCCCCGCTTTGCCTGCACGCGCGAGCGCCAACTTCCGTCGACAACAATAAAGGGATTCGTATAAATTGTGTGTGTTGAAATCGACATTTGCGATATTTTTTTGGTTAAGAATCGGCACTGCCAGGCCCGAGTGACATTCGCTGGCCGCCCGCAGGGGGCAACAGGTCAAATCAGATGTCCCGGTGGACCCGGCCAAGGACCTTGTGAATTCCGGTGATGATCCGGTGCTTCTCGCGCAAGCAACTCAAGTCCTCGGCGGGGAACGGCCCGCCCTTGTTCCTGCGTCCGGCCTCAATGGCTCCCACGACCAGGTCAGGCGGGAAAAGGTCTGGTGAAGAAAAATGTTCCCACAAATCCGGACAGCATTTGTGCAACTTTCAGGCATTGATGTGCTCGGGAAGTTGCATGAGCGTGAATTCCTCGTCTGTATCAATGGCGAAGCCGGCATCGCGGGCGATGTGCTGGCGGATTTTTTTGCTTACGCAAAAGGACCCGGGGATCCGGATCGAATTCCCTCGGGATTTCGGGGTCGTCTTGATGCGAATGAACGTGGCGGAACAATGAGGAAGGAGAGGCGGGGTTTATCAATGTCGCAGGGACCGGCAGGCGCGACAACGGCATATCCGGGCGACAGTGGAAAATGTCGCGTCAATTCATGTCTTGAAAGACCCTCACATGAATGAACCGCGAAACCGCCGAAATCAGGAGCGAGGAGTGTGTCAACGGCAACTTCAACAGATCCATCGTGCAAAATATGACGACGGGCGGCCGCAAATGACAGTCCGCTGAGGTCCCGCTCGACATCGCCTGACGCTGGTCGATGCTCCTTACGCCGTCGTCTTGGACCGGTATGAGAGGTTCGTGGTCATGCACGTCCTGTTGGTCGTGATGACATTCGGTGCCGTCTCCCCCGGCCCCGGCACCTCCGCATCACTTTTGCGAATTTGGCAGATGTGAAAGAATCCGACGATGACCCCGGCAATGAAGCCGATCAACAGCCGCAATCGGACCGAAGAGTGCGTTGGTGAACAGGACTCAATCGGCCCCGGTTTCGGGTGCTGTGATCAGGAACGACATGCAGGTGGAACGCGCGGATCCCTTGCAGGGCATTTCTGCAACGAAAAACACGGCCAAGCACGCGCAAAGCGCTATGGGCACGCCGAAAGCCTCACTGAACGATCCCCATTTCGGACCGTCCCGATGCAGGTACTTCAGATCTGCGCCCCGGGAATGAACACGTGGATCAGACCGACGAGAACAGCCCAAGCGCCAGCATGGGACCAAGCAAATGGAATGTTTTCCAAGCACGTGATCAGTTGCGCCATTTTGAAACCCCGCCGATCCAAGGTACGCGTCATTCTTCATGGGGTATTTGCGGTGCGGATTTTTTCGGGCAAGCGTCGGTTGGTTGGACACCCGGCCTGCCGCCACGGGCGGTCGCGAACAAATTTTTCGCTGGACTCCAGCGATGTCCCTGCCTTGCTCCAGTCCGGATCTTCGACTTCGGAAATTCGCCGGCCGCACCCGGAATTCCAGGCACGCGATTTCATCCGGCGTCGGATCCGGAATCCTTGCGAGGCTTTCGACATCGGGCCTCAGGCCGCTTCAACGTGTTGACGCCCTGTCAGGGGGAGCACATCATCTCCATCCGCAGGCCCCGGTATGGCGTCTACCCTTGCGATGCCAGGCTGCACGGGCCCACGAAGTCGAACCTGTAGGTGGCCGCCTCGCAGCGAAATTCGAGCATCTCATGAATACGTGCGAAAAGCGCCATACACATGGCGGGGAACTCGCCGATCCTTCTGAACTTCCGTTTGTGACTCGTTTCACTGTATAGGTGGCAGGAAATTCTCCAATTATGGATGAAGGGAGTCGCGATGTCCGGGGCCAGTTCGCAAGTCGGCATGTCGTCATGAACATCGAGGCCTGCACAGCGCTCGTCTTGGGTCGCCGCTGGCTGACCATCCTTTTGTCAGTGCTTGTCATCCTGGTTCTCGCCGCAGGTGCCCGGAACATAATCGTCGTCGACGTCGATGTTCGAAATCACTTTGGTCACGATGATCCGCACATTATCGCGCTCGAGCAGCTGGAAAACACCTACGCCCTCTCTGACTCGGCGCTCGTCGCCGTGGCGCCGAAAACCGGCACCATTTTCTCGCAGGAGGCACTCGTTGCCATCGAAGAACTGACCGAGCGGCTTTGGCACACGCCTTTCGTCACGCGTGTCGATTCAATTACCAACTATTCGCACAGCGAGGGCTTCGAGGACGAATTGGTCGTCGAACCGCTTGTCGCAGACGCCGGTTCCCTGGGCGAAGACGACCTGGAGCGCATCGAGAGAATCGCGCTCGGAACCAGGGAAGTCGCGGGACGCTTCGTTTCCAGGGACGGTCGCGTTGCCGGGTTGGTCGTGAGTGTCACGCTTCCCGAGGACCGGGAACGCGGCAAGGAGGAAGTCACGGACTTCCTCGCTGCCACGATCGCCTCGTCGCGGGAAGAAAACCCGGCCTTCGGGTACCATGTCACGGGTGAACTGGCCCTCAACCGCGCCATGCGCGATGCGATCAACGAAGAAACGGCTATCCTCGGCCCCATCGCATTCGGGACCATGCTGCTCGTCGCCCTGCTCCTTCTGCGCTCGATCTGGGGAACAATTGCAATTGCCCTGATGCTGATTGCCGTCATGCTGTCCGCACTGGGATTCACGGGCTGGACCGGCATGAAGCTGTTTGGTGAAAGCGGTGCGGCGCTGTTCGTCCTGATGGCGGTGACCGTTGCGCACTCGGTGCACGTCATAGAGGGAATGGCAGCGGGATTGAGGCAGGGCATGGACCGCAAACAGGCGGCCATCCATTCCACGCAGGTCAACGCGTGGCCCGTATTCCTGACGTCCCTTACGACCGCGATCGGCTTCCTCAGCCTGAATTTCGCCGAAATGCCGCCGTTCAAGGTCATGGGCAACATCGTGGCGTTCGGAGTGTTGTGCGCTTTCGTCTACGCCGTGACGCTCCTGCCGGCAATCCTGTCGATAATGCCCATGCGGGCCCGGCCCGTGCGCGACGGCAAGCTGGACTTCTTCGAACGGATCGGGCGGTTTGTCGTGTCATATCGCACGACCCTGCTCTGGTCCTTCGGCATTCTGATCATAGTCCTCGTTGCGGGCATCTCCCGGATTGAACTCAAGGAAAACTGGCTGGAACTTCTCGACGAAAGTTACGAGTTCCGACGTTCAACAGATTTCATAAGCGAGAATTTCTCCGGCGTGGAAACCTACGAGTACTCGCTCAGTTCCGGGCGGGAAGACGGAATAACGGATGTCGAATACCTGGGGCAGGTCGATGCGTTCGCAGAGTGGTATCGTGCACAGCCGGAAGTGGCGCACGTCTTCGCGATATCGGACGTCATGAAGCGCTTGAACATGAACCTGCACGGAGACGACCCGGACTTCTACATTCTTCCGGACGACCCCGACCTGGCCGCACAGTACCTGTTGCTCTACGAGTTTTCCCTGCCGGTCGGTCGTGACCTGAACAATCTCATCGATGTCGAACGTTCTTCGACACGTGTCACGGTCGTATTGAAGAGTCTGTCCACCCGCGAGAAGATCGATCTCGACGATCGTGCGCAGGCGTGGTTCCGGGAAAACGCCCCTGGCCTGGAAAGCCGTGCAACCGGCGTTGCCGTCGTCGGAGCCAATTCGATACAACGGAACATACAAGGTATGTTGGTTGGTACCTTCGTGGCTATGGCCATCGTCTCGCTGCTCCTGCTCCTGATTTTCAGAAGCGTGCGTCTAGGCCTGATCAGCCTGGTACCGAACTTCGTTCCTGCAGCCATGGCGATGGGACTGTGGGGGTACGCGGTTGGAGAGGTCGGCGTCGCGGCATCGGTCGTCACCGCCATAGCGTTCGGCATCATCGTCGACGACACGATCCATTTCATGACCAAGTACGTGAACTCCAGAAAGAACGGTCTGTTGCCGTCCGAATCCGTTCAATCCGCCTTTCGCACGGTGGGCAAGGCATTGTTCGCAACGACCATCGTGTTCGCGTTGGGATTCATGGTATTCGGAGCGTCGGGGATGGCGACCAATCAGGCGCTTGGCCTGCTCGTGGGAATAACCGTCGTCGTTGCGCTCGTGGCGGATTTCCTGTTTCTCCCGCCGCTGTTGATGGCGCTTGACGGGACCAAGGAGACGAACGAGCAAATCAGGGAACGGCTGAACCGGTCGGACGAATAAGGCCCGAACGCGCCATCACTTGGGCAAGTATCCGCGGTAGTCCCCTGTTCCGGACTCCACTCCATCCCCGTCAGGCGGGCAGTTCGCGTTTCTGCACAGCGATGCGAAACTTCAGTTTGGGACTTATAAAGATGGGTTGACGGCGCGTCACGCCGCCAGCTTTCGATCAGTTTCACGGGTCACAGGGGTGGCCAGCGCCAACGCCCCTCGCCGTGCAGACACCCCAGTCCCCGAGGTCAAGATGTTGCGGGCCGCTTTCAGGTCCGCATGGTCGGCATGGCCGCACTCCACGCATTCGAACTTCCGGTCGTTCCGGTTTCCCGGATCAGTGAACCCGCAGGCGTTGCACGACTGGCTGGTATATGCAGGGTTGACCTCGTTCAGTTCCAAGCACTTGTAACCGAGCATCTCCTTCACGGAGTGCCAGCCGGTGTTGAGTATCTCCCGGTTGAGACCGGACTTGGCCCTCACGTTCGTGCCGGGGTTCTCGAGCGTGCCCCTGGCCGATTTGGTCATCCCCGCCGTGTTGAGCTTCTCGACAATCACCGTGCTTGCCCGGTTCGCGATCCGGCGGCTGACCTGGTGGTGCCAGTTCTTGCGTCTGTTGGCCCGCTTTCGCTGGAGCCTCTGCAGCCTGAGCCTGGTTCTCGTGCGCCGCCGTGACCCCTTGCGCTGGCGGGCAAGCCGGCGCTGGTTGCGCCCGATCTTCGCATCAAGCCGGCCCGTGTCGGGCGCGGGGATGATCTCCGCCTCTCCGGTCGTGTCCACCACCGCCACCTGGCGGACGTTCATGTCCACGCCCGCCGAGACCCCGGTGTCGGGACGCTCCTCAGCCTCGACCTCGTAGCAGACGGTGACATACCACTTGCCGGCGATCTTCTTGACCACGGCTTTGACCGGCTTGCCCTCGGGATACGGGTTGCCGCCCTTGTATGACAACATTCATGAAAGAATTGAATCAAGTTATCCACAGATGTTGTTGGCGCGGATCTGTGGAAAAGTACAGCGTTTCAATGATCATCTTCAGTTGAATCGGAATATTCCTGTTGCGTGCTTGCATGGGACAGGGATCGCGGGGAAGGTGGCCACCTTCCCCGCCGGGGAGGGGTCGGACCGATCAAACGCCCAAGGATAAAGATCCGTGCGGAAGCCTGGTCGCCCCTCCCCACCATGTCCCGGTCGTCCTGAACGGATGCGGGGGCGCAAGGCCCGAATGATACGCAAGGACAGGAGTATCGGGACACAAACGATGAGACGAGGACCATGAACCAGAATTCACAGAATGACAATCAGGAAAGGGTGGTCGCCGGTATCGATGTCGGCAAGGCCCATCTCGACGTCCACATTGCACCGACGGGTGAGGCGCGGCAGTTCCCGAATGACGCCGGCGGGCGCCGCGGATTGCGCACGATGCTGCACAAGGCCGGTATCGAGCTTGTCGTCGTCGAGGCGACCGGCCGCTATCACCGGGCACTGCACCAGAGCCTGCACGCCTGCGGTCTCCCGGTGGCGGTGGTCAGTCCGCTGAGGGCCCGGCGCTTCGCCCAGGCCGCGGGCCAGATGGCAAAGACCGATCCCCTCGATGCGTCTCTGCTGGCATGGCTGGGACAGGTCATGGGTCCGGAGGTGACGGAACCGCTCGGCGAGGAACAACTCCAGCTCGCCGACCTGTGCCGGGCACGCGCGAAGCTAGCCGCGGACAAGGCCGCGTACGTCAATGCAAACCGGGAATACGAGGCCTCCGAAGCGGTCGCAGTGACGGCCCACATGATCGAGCAGTTCGAGCAACAGATCGCCCGGCTCGAGGACGCGATCCGCACGCTGATTGCGAACAATCCCGAATTCGCCCGCCGCGCCAGGATCCTGCAGTCGATCAAGGGTTTCGGCCCGGTCACCGCCGCCGTGCTCTGTGCCGAGATCCCGGAACTCGGCACCGTCGACCGGCGCGCTGCCGCCGCCCTGGCCGGCCTGGAGCCGTATCCCGATGACAGCGGGAAGCGAAAGGGACAGAGATACATCAAGGGCGGGCGCATGCTCCCGCGCAATACCCTCTACATGGCCGCAACCTCCGCGATCAAGTTCAACCCCGACATGATGAGCTTCTACGACCGGCTGATCGGCGAAGGCAAAGCGCACAAGGTTGCTCTGACAGCGGTCATGCGCAAGTTGGTCATTCTCGCCAACGTGCTCGTACGCGATGACCGGAACTGGACGGCCATTGCTCCGGAACCGGGTGTCGGTTGAAAATCAGACCTGTGGATAAGTCAGGGATAACTTTCCGATGACAGATCGAAAATCATGGATTTGGCCCAAAATCGGCATTGACATCAAACACGGATGCTTCCGCCGGATGCGCATGGGACCAACCCTCGGAATGCTGATCATGTCGTCCCTGATGGTGACGGCCTGGGGAATGGTGAAGGACGGCGTCGACCCGTGGCGGGACTTGAAGCGTGGATGTCCTGCATCGCCCCTGAAGAACGCCTTCCACGCATCGGCCTGGTACTTGAGCACGTACCGGGTGATGCTGAAGGAGTATTCGCAAAGCCACGGGATTTCGTTGCGGAGCACGGTGAACTCCTTGCCGAGCGAGAAGAACGAAACCGACGGAGGTTTCTCCCCGTTGGCCTTCGCCTCCTCTTGGGCGTCATTGTGCTGCCCCAGTATGGTGTTCCAGACGAAGCGGCAGGCGCCCGCCTGTCCGGCCAGGCGCCGTGCGTTCGCCCTGGAGCCTGGCAGAAGCCGGTAGATGATGTTGCGGTATGTGGAGGTCTCGCTCACGCGGTCGGGCCTTCGGCACAAGGTTCGTCTGGTGACGGGAAAATCAGCACCTTCCCGTCACACGCGCGTCGCACGAATTGCCTGATTTGTCAAGGAATCATCCAGGGTCCGAATCAGATGTTCCCAATCCCTGCGACCAGTGAAATCGATCGGAAACTGGCAGCGTAATCGCACTGTCAACCCATCTATATAAGCCCCTTCAGTTTCCTCCTCGGTTTTATCGACGGTAGCGGGCTGTACCGGAACTGGTAGTTGGCCGGAGGCATTTCCCGATCAAGATTGTGCGCGATCATCATCACGTTGACAGCCAATCGAAGATCAATCGACCGGGAGCCGAGGCACGAGAGCGTGCTCAGCCCCTGCGGCGCCTCCCCGGGCGGCGGCGCCAGTTCGCCCCGCTTCAGGCGCCACGCCCGTGTCTTCGGGAACATCTCGCGCCACCAGCGGCGCCAGCGGCGCAGCGTCGACACCGGAATGCCCAGGCACTCGGAGACGGTCGTCAGCCGGAACCCGCCACGCTGAACCAGGAAGCTCGCCGCCAGGAACACCGGCGCCACCCGGAACCGGCGGCCGAAGAAGCGAACCGACGACGGCGTCTCACGGCGGCGGCAGTCCCGGCAGCAGAAACTGAAACGCCGGACGCCCTCACGCAGGGACGCAGCAAGACCGTGCGGCTTGCGGGGATAGGACGCACCGTCCAGGCAGCCGCCGCAACGCGGGCAGCCTTCAAGGCGACAGCGCTCGGCCTCCGCCGCGTCAATCCGCGTCAGAAAGGTCCAGATACGGGCACAGGGTGAATCTGTTCTATTTTTTGCCGGCACGCGGGTTTGACGCGATTGTCTTTCGCATGTCACCGTTGCGCCTTTTGCCACGTGAGGTGACGTCACATCGACCCCGGACAAGGCCCCACGGCACATGATTCCGCGCCCGGGGCTGTTTCCCGGCGGCGTTTCCGACGATTTGGCGATTGCCGGACATGCCTGTTCACTCCCCGCCTTCGCGGGTGGAGACAGGATTGGCAACTCAGGCGCGGGTGTGGCGCGTCTTCAGCCGAACGCCGTGCGCGGGCGGGTGTTGCCTGTCAGTTTCAGCATGTCCAGGACCCGCCTGGGTTTTCGGGCCAGTCTGCGCGTGGTCTCGGCGACATTGTCGCTCGACTGCTTGATCAGGCCGATGGCGAAGCGCCGGAGCAGGGTGGCGTTCGCCGGGCCGTGGCCGGTGCGGATGCGGCTTCGGTCCTCGTCGAAGGTCATGTCGAGGATGTGGTGGTTGGCCTCGATCCCCCAGTGCCCGCGATTGAGGCTGAGCAGGCGCTCGGGTGTTGCCCTGTCCCCGGTCAGGCTGGTGATGCAGTAGGCCGTCTCCTTTGACTTTTTCCCGGTCTTGACCTCGAGGGTTTCGCGGTGGACCGCGAAGACCTGGCCTGTGCCGGGAAAGTCGGCGTAGTCGTTCAATTCACTGGAGACCCATATGGAGCGTTTCTCCTTGCGCCCGTGGTCGGGCTTGCACTCGGGCTCGACGAAGTCAGGCGCGCGGCTGGCCATGACCTCGTCGAGCGTCAGGCTGATATCAGAGAGCAGGGTCTTCTGGTTGCCCTTGACGGTGAAGGCGTAGTCTGCGCCGCGGTCGAGGAGGTAGGTGGCCAGTTTCCGCTGCGCCAGCATGGCATCTGCGGTGACGGTGCGCCCGCTGATGTCGGGCAGCATGTCGAGCAGGGGGATGACTGTGCCGATTTCGTTGGTGCGTTTCTCCTCGTCGTCCGCCCCCGGCCTCATTCCAATTTTTTCCTGGCGTAGGATATCCTGCTGTCGTGGCCGACAACCCCCATGACATGGGTCTGCACGCCATCGGCATCAACGGCGCCGCGCATGGTCTTGCCGTCGACGGCCAGGGCGCTGTCCGGGCCGCCGTGGTCCTCGTTCCACTGCCGCAGGGCGGCGTCGAACTGGTCCGGGCACACCCGGACCAGCACGTCGCGGATGATCGTCCTGCTCGGCGGGATGTACCGGCCCTGGTCGAAGCGCGGCCTGAAATACGCCAGAACCGCCTGGCTCTGGTCCTCGACCCACTCCGAGATCTCCTTGTAGCCGCGCATGCCGGCAAGGGTCGCGGCGGTGGCGAGCGAGAGCACCGATGGCAGGTTGTGCCGCCGCCCCTGCCGGCGCCGCGGGTCCTCCACCTGCTTGAAGTAATCGGGAAGGGAGCGCATCTGCGCAGCGGTGAGTGTCATCTTCGGAACTCCCTTGTGCAGGCCGGGATCAAGGTGGGCCGTCCGCAGCCGGCGGCGCGCATCCCGGCGCAGTGGATAGAGAAAGACAAGCTTGGGCCGGTCGTGGGTGATGTAGCCGCTGCCCTGGCGGCCGAAGCCCCGGGTCTGCCCGACACAGAGCCAGTTGGCGGCGCGGTAGACCGTTCCCCGGTGGCGCGCAGGGTCCACGAATGTCTCCAGGAGCAGGACCTCGTGGCCGAAGCGGAGCGGCCAGTCCCGCACCAGGCGCCGTGCGCACAGCGACAGCACCCGTGAGCCGAGGTTCGGCACCCCGCCGGGCAGAACCAGGAAGCGCGAATTGTTGGTGACAAGGTGAAGGCGGCTGAACTGGCTGCCACGCTCCCAGCCGATCCAGTCATCGCGCGCCGCGCAGAGCAACGCGGATGCCGAAAACATCGCCAGCGCCAGCCAGCGTCCCCCACAGTGGGCGACATAGCGTATGGTCTCGCCTCTCGGCTGGGCGTCGCCGAGGAAATGATGCTCCTGCATCAAGGCGCGAAAGCGGGCCTCGTCCACCTTCGTCACCATCTCCAGTGACACTTGGGAAAGATCCACCACGCTTTCGATCCATACCGCCTTGCCGCGAACCAGACATCGCTGACTGTAGACCGGTGCTGCGGGAGAGTCCACCTCCAATAGTCATGTCAATGCAGGAAAAGAGAAAATTCCGGAGAACGGATTTGCCTTGCCCGACAGTCGGCCCATCGTTGCGAAATTTCGGAATCTGGCGTACATTGAACTCGGTCTGTCGGGCGAATAACGCAACGCTTGGAGGCCTTGATGTGGAAAAATCGCTTGTCCACCGGCGGTTCCGGTGTTTCATCAAGGACTGTCGATGACGGGCAACCATAAGATGATCACTGCGGGCTTGCGTCAGGCCTATGACACGGACGGCGTCGTCTGCCTGCGGCAAGTCTTCGATCCGGGTTGGCTGGCAGTTGCCGCCGAAGCGATCGATCTGGGCCGGGCGAGTCCTGGCCCGATGTATATTGATTACTCGTCGGAAACCCGGCCCGGTACCTACTGCACGGACTTCTGGATCTGGCAGCGGGTGCCGGCGATGCGCCGCTTCATTTTCGAATCGCCGGCAGCCGGAATCGCGGGCGAGGTCATGGATGTCGATACGGTCATGTTGGTAACCGACAACTGGCTGGTCCGGGCAGCCGGGGCAGTCAACAAGGCGCCCTGGCATCAAGATGCGCCTTATTTTGACCTGGAAGGGAAATGGTGCGTGTTGTGGATGGCCCTTGAGCCGGTCGGTTTCGGCGACGGAATAGTCTTTCTGACGGGCTCCCACAAGTGGGGCAGATTATTCATGCCGGAGAGCTTTGCCGGGACTGGCCCCAAAGCCGAATTGCGGGAACCATATGAGCGAACGCCGGATTTCGCGCAAATGCCAGACGGCTGCGTTCCGGTCGAATACGCACTGGAACCGGGCGATTGTGTCGTATTCGATGCGCTGACCGTCCATGGCGCTCCCGACGCCGGACAGCAGAAATGCAGTAGTCGGCGCCTGACGATTCGGTTTGCGGCCGGCAATGCAGTCTATCGCCGCCGGGGTGCCTGGACTCGCGACATGACGGAATTCCTGGAACGCGAGTACGGCCTGACCGAAGGCGGGCCCTACAGGTGCGATCTGCTCCCCGTTCTGTGGTCGAGAGAGGGTGCCTAGTATACTGACATCATTGAATTGATGGATACAGCGACTTCAGCTTGATGCGGGCGTCCTCGGTCCGGAACCGCCAGTTGACGGGTTTCGCGGAAGCGTTGCGGTGCTCCTACCATGCGGCGACTTCACTGACCATGGTTTCCCGATCCGGGATCCGGCAGTCAAGGCACTGGAGAGACAAAACATTGATCTCGATTTCCGCCAAATGCCGATATCGGCATTTGGCCGATGGTCTCGCCTCTCGGCTGGGCGTCGCCGAGGAAACGATGCTCCTGCATCAAGGCGCGAAAGCGGGCCTCGTCCACCTTCGTCACCATTTCCAGTGACACTTGGGAAAGATCCACCACGTTTTCGATCCATACCGCCTTGCCGCGAATCACCCGTGGCTGACTGTAGACCGGTGCTGCGGGAGAGTCCACCTCCAATAGTCATGTCAATGCAGGAAAAGAGAAAATTCCAGAGAACGGATTTGCCTTGGATACGGGCACAGGAAAGGATGGAACCGGAAAAGAAATCGTGTAACATTGGCCTCGTCTCAGATGATTTGCTTTCAACGAGACAAAGCCCCTCGATCAACTTCTTGCAAGGAAATCGAGGGGCACCTGACCCCGAACATCAAATAATCCGGGCAAAAACGCCCGGAAACACATCAGTCTTCCTGAATACGTTCAGCGCCAAACCAAGAATTGCGCCGACGGGACTCTCACCCGCTAGTTCAGCAGCCAGACTCGCTGCACGCCCTCGATATCGCCACCGGCAAGGTCACCGGCCGGATTGTCGCGCGTCACCGTTCGAAGGAATTCCTCGCCTTCCTCGAGCTCGTCTCCGAGGGGAACGAGCCCGAAACCCAGGTTCATGTCATCCTCGACAACGTCTCCTCTCACAAGTCGGCCGAGGTCAACGAATGGCTGAAGGACAACCCGGATTGGACGTTCCACTTCACCACGACCTCGGCCTCGTGGATGAATGCGGTCGAGGGCTACTTCTCCAAGCTCTCGAGGCAATGGCTCAAGCGCGCGATTTTCAACTCGCTCGACGAGTGCATCGCGGCAATCGAGGGCTACATCGAGCACCACAACGCCAATGATGCCCGGCCGTTCCGCTGGAGCAAGGCGCCCGAAGACCTCGTGGAGGCGCAAAAAAAGGGGCACCTGAAGCTGCAGGAATCGACATCGTGAAAAAGAATCAAAACACTAGAGTTGCTCCGAATGGTGACTTGTCCTTTCTCGCGACCTTTTGTGAGATATCACGCAGCGTGGCGAGAAGAACTGCGCCGAGCGCGCTACGAAGCATGCCGGCGTCGTCGGCTGACCTTGGGGTCCGGAGTCGCCAAGGGGGCTGCAGGCACACGGTTGCCGACCGCCACGAGAAAAGCGGGAGCGGTTGATCGACCGCCGGTACCGACAGCATCATGGCCATCCCGTGTCGGTTGTTCGACAAACAGAATTCCTGGATATCCTGTGACGTCATTGTGATTGCCTCGTTATTGATGGACAACGGCAAATCTGCGACATCTGTCGCACGGGCTTTTCCTGACCCCGACACGGTCAGCGGCTGGCCATGGCCAATATGGCGCACTGGCCTCGAGTCCGTGGTTCTCGCGGCGTATTCGGAGCGCGCGGGCAAGCCGGACCGAAACCGGTAAACCTCGCTCACGGCGATGTTCCGGGTCAGTCCGCCACACGAAACCAGTGAAATCCGGGGCACCCGCAGGAGGACATCATGACAGCACCACGCAAACGCGCATCCGACTTCGATCAGCGGATCCTCGAGATTTTCGACGGTTATGTCCACGGGAAGATATCGAAGCGCCAATTCATCTCCCAGGCCGGAAAGTACGCTGTCGCCGGCGTCACCGGTGCGATGATCCTCGAACAGCTTCAGCCGAACTATGCCTGGGCGCAGGAGGTCGCGCCCGACGATCCCGACATCGAAACGAATATCGTCGAGTACCAGAGCCCGGAAGGTCACGGGACGATCAGGGGCCTGATGGCAACGCCTTCCGGCATCGAAGGCCCCCTGCCCGCCGTGCTCGTGGTGCACGAGAACCGTGGCCTCAATCCCTACATCGAGGATGTCGTTCGCCGGACTGCCAAGGCCGGTTACATGGCGCTCGGGCCCGACGGACTGACGCCGCTTGGTGGGTATCCAGGAAACGACGATGAAGGCCGTACGATGCAGCGCCAGCTTGACCGCGCGAAGCTAATGGAGGATTTTTTCGCTGCGTTCGAATTCTTGCGCGATCACGAGAACTCGACAGGCCGCGTCGGCTGCGTCGGGTTTTGTTACGGCGGCGGTGTTTGCAACGCGCTCGCGGTTGCCTATCCCGAACTTGCCGCTTCGGTTCCGTTCTACGGCCGTCAGCCCGATGCCGCCGATGTGCCTCATATCGAGGCGCCATTGATGATTCATTATGCCGGGCTTGATGAGCGGATCAATGCGGGCTGGGAAGCTTACGGTGCCGCGCTCGAGGAACACGGCAAGGAGTTCAGTGTTCACTTCTATGCGGACGTGAACCACGGCTTTCACAACAACACCACGCCCCGCTATGACGAGGAAGCCGCGAATCTTGCCTGGGGTCGGACGCTGGCCTTCTTCGAAACGCATCTCAGGTAGCCGATGTGAATCGTGAATAGCCGGGATTGCCCGCATGGCCGCGCAGGTTCTGCATCGACGGCATTCGGAACGTTGAAAGGCAGCTCCACCACGACAACAATTGTGCTGCGATAAAGGCGGGCACACCGAACGAACCGATACCGGAAACCGGCCGCTTTCGGGCTGTTCGCCTTGCCGATGCGCCGGTCGGCCCCTTCTGCCGCGATCGGCGGCCCCGAAACAGGGTTCGAATAGTGTTGGAGGCCCGGTCGGGGATTTCCCACCCTTCCCGGGAGGTTGGAATCCGACGGGAGGCGGCAGGAATTGCAGCTGGGCCGTCATCTCCCGGCGCAGGTCGACCAGCAGCGTTTCGGTGCCGAGCGCGGCGCGCATCGACACCAGGTCCGCCGGGCATCCCCTGAACAGGTCAGGCCGCAGCGTGACCACGGCCTCCAGGAAGAGCAAAACCGCCATGAATGCGCCAAGAAGATCGCGGATCGCGTTCGACAACTCGTCACGGTGAGGAAACAGGCGCCGGGCCGCCGCCCAAAGGCTCGGGGCCTCGGCGAGAACGATCATGGCGTCCTCGATCTCCTGCAGCGAACCGCGGCACCGCGCCGCGGCGAAATCCGGTAGACGGTTGATCGTGGTCTGGCAGTCACGGCAGTCGAAGCGGGCAACGCGCATCGGAACCGGCGTCTTCCGCCCGTAGGTCCCGTGACGCATCAGCCCGCAGTCGCGCCCGCAATGGCCTTTCAGGCAGGGAGGAAAGCTTGCGTTCCTCCACTCCTCGCGGCTAACATACTCCTCGGCGGTCAGTTCTGTCTCAAAGCGTAGTTGTACTGGCTGCCCATGGCCCGGCGAGGGGCAAAATCGCGCGGGCCACCCTTTTCTGTCTCAGGCCATTCGTGGCGTCCCGCCGACCGGAAAGACCGGCAGGCAAGCGAAAGCAACCGGCCGCGACCGGGCTGCGCCAAAAACAGCTGCTTGATAGTGTTCCTGACCGGAAAGGGTTGCTACTTTAAAAACCCTGCTTGGAGAAGAAAACCCGTCCCGGTTTGTCCCTGACTCATTGAAAAAAAGCCCGCAGGGAACGTGGGACAAACCAGCCGTCTCAAGCCACAATATTCCGGGACCCTACACGCCGCGGATGTCCTTGCCGTCCATGGCGAGCGGCGTGTCGGCACCGGCCTGCTGGGCGATCCACAGGCCGATTGCGTTGTCCAGCGTCTCGGGCGGCAGGTCGGCGAAGATGTTGTGGAAGGTGGTGATCGAGGGTGCGGTGTAGCGTTTCCTGCTCGGGCTGAAGAACGAGTCCACCGTCTCGAGCTGCTCCTGCGAAAGCAGGGCGGCGAACTGGGCGAAGGCGGTCACGCCGCGGTAGCCGGCGAGCCGGGCCGCGACGGCGATCGTCAACACGGTCCTGAGCGGGTAGCGCTTGCCGCGCGCCTTGCGGCACTCGGGCACTTCGCCAAGGCAATCGAACAGGCTGCGCAGCCGGGGCGCGGCCATCGGCTCCGCGTCGTCGTGTTGCTGTGCGTTCCACGCGTCCGGGATCTCGTCCCGGCTCAGCGCACGGGCGGCATCATCTGTGAGTTCGTACATGAAGATCTCCTTGGGCTGGCCGTGATGGCGCCAGCGCGCGGCACCGCCGGACTCGCGCGCGAAGCCGCGCGTCAGCCCCAGCGAGCGCCAGTTCGACGCGCGGTAGCAGGCTCCCGTGAACCTCGACACGTCGACGAACGTCTCCGCGAGGAAGGCCGGGTACCCGTGAACGGCCTGGATGTCGGCAGACAGCCGACGCAGGCTCAGGCCCAGCACGCGGGACGCCAGGTTCGGCACCCGTCCGGGGGTGAGGATGACGAAACGGGAGTTGTTGCAGATCAGGTGCAGGCGCCGGAACTGCTGCTCCTGCGACCAGCCGATCCAGCGATCACGTGCGGCCAGCTTGAAAGCGCCCGACTGCCAGCCGATCAGCGCGAGCCAGGTCTCGCCGTGTAGCGCGACATGGCGCAGGCCCTTGCCGACGATGCCGTGGAACCGCAGGTAATGATGCTCCTCGACCAGGCGATCCCAGAGCCGGTGCTCACGCCCGCCACGGGTCGGGCGCACCATGACCGCGCGCAGGTCGAAGGACGAATCCGGTGTCGGAAGAATCACCATGGGCAGCAAGTTGCCACATGGAAAACGAAATGGCCAGCCCTGAAATCAACGCGCGTCGGTCACTGGCAGACAATAAAATTGCCCTGGCTCCAACTCGGGCCAGCTTGCGGCTCATTTGTAACTGTGCAAATTTCGGAACGGGACATGAGACGATCCCGCAAAGTGACTCCTCGGAGTTTGCGCCTGCGAGTCGATTCGCGGGGTCAACTCTGTCCCGTCCTCCCGCATTGAACCAGGACTGGCGGGACTTTGGATCATTTGTGAGAGCAGGAGAAATCGCGCCATGCGACTCGGCAAACTGTCCAAGGGGCTGAAGGTCGCATATGGCGGGTCGAACGTGGTCAGCCGCATGAGACACTTCGACGGCTGGATCGACAGGGCGTCTTCAGACGATGTCGCCGTCAACAGGTACGACCATACCGAGACCGTCAGGGAATACTACGATCTTTGCAGCGAGTTCATGGTATTCGGCTGGAGTGAATCATTGCACTTCACGCCGCTGGCACCCGGAGAGAGCCTGGAGGAATCCCAGCGTCGGCATCAGCGGATGATGATCGCCAAGCTGGAGCTGCAAGAGGGCATGAAGGTCGTCGATGTCGGCTGCGGGATCGGCGGTCCGATGCGCCATGTCGTGCGCGAAGCAGGCGTCAGGGTCGTCGGGGTCAACAGCAATGAAGTCCAGCTCGAGAAGGCGAAGTCACTGGATGCCGAAGCGGGGCTGGAGCGCATGGTGGATTACGTTGCGTGCAGCTTCATGGACATGAGCTGCATCGAAGACTGCACGTTTGACCGGGGCTACGCAATCGAGTCAACGTGCCATGCGCCAGACAAGGCAGGCGCGTTTGCCGAGATTTACCGCGTGCTCAGACCAGGAGCCCTATTCTGGGGCCAGGAAATGTGCCTGACAGACAAGTTCGATTCCGACGATGCCAGGCATCGGGCCGTCAAGCGTGACTTGATGCACGGCATTGCACTCACGGAAATCGCAACCACGGACGAAGTTGACCGGGCGCTCGAAGCGGCAGGATTCAAGGTCGAGGAGGGGACCGACCTTGCCGTTGAGGAAGGCGATCCGGCCATTCCCTGGTATCGCCCCATGGAAAGGCGTTACGGAAACTTGGGTACTGCCCTGAGAAGGATTCCGATCGGCCGCAAGGCATTTATCGGGGCATCGAGGCTGGCGGAGGCGTTCGGAGTATTTCCGAAAGGCTCAGCTGATGTCGTCAGGTTCATGGATCTGACCGCCGATGCCTATGTCGCAGGCGGCAGGACCGGGATCTTCACTCCGTTATACTGTTTCCTGGCTCGCAAACCTTCGTGACAGGACATCGTTCTCGGGGGGACGGCGGCATTCCCAAACGCTTCATGCGGCCAGTTCGCGCCTCTGCTCGGCGACACGGAATTTCAGTTTCTTGCTTGGTTTGAGTGACGGGAACGGATTGAGCCGCAGCTTGAAGTTGCTGGGGGAAACCTCCAGGACGAAGTAATGCGCAATCATCAGCACGTTGACAACCAATTGGAGATCCATCCACCGCGAGCCGAGGCACCTGTGCGTGCCCAGCCCGTACGGCGCATACCCGGAACCGCGGTGCTCATCGCGCGGAGGCAAATAGCGGTCGATTTCGAACGAGAACGGGTCCGGGAAAACGTCTTCCATGTAATGCGGAGCGGTCTGGGCAATGTGGAGCCTCGAGCCGACCGGTATTTCGAAACCCTCGAGGACGAATGAGTTCATCACATCCCGCATGGCAATCGGGACGATTGGGTACATTCGAAGGCATTCCATTATGAAGCGTGAGGTGACATCCGTCGAGGACGGATTGAATTCCTGACCGTCAGGATCGCCGTCCCCGAACAGGGCATCGGCTTCAGCCCGGATCCTTGTATAGAGTTCCGGCTGCGACGCCATGGAGTAGATCGCGAAGCTTAACGCATCGCCAAGGTACACGCTCGCAACCAGCGCCGCCGAAAGGGCGAAACGCAGATTCGACTCCGGTACCAGCTGCGGATCGCTGGCGTGCAAGCTCAGCCAATCGTCTGCGAGGTCGCGCGGGCAACCCGACCGCTGGGCGGGTGTATGAACGCTCAGAACGCGTTCGAGCAACGTGTCGACTAGTTTCGACCTGCGTGTCATGCCCGGGGTATTGAGCATGAATTTCGGCAGGATCTTCGCGATATGGGTGTTGAGCGCGCGTTCCTTGTAGGTTGTCAGATCGTCGACGATGTCCTGCGAATCGACGCTGAGGAAGAGAGGCGACAATTGTCCGTTAACCATTTGCCGGCACAGCGGGGTTGCGGGGAATGAATCGCCTACCGTCCACCCCGCCATGAATCTGCGAACATGATTGTAGAGTTGGTCCAGCTGGCTTTCCAGCCGGCTGCGCGAAAAAGCCGGTGCCATGGCCCTGCGAAGCCGGAAATGATCGGAGCCGTCGAGAGAAGGCAAGACGCCGGATGCGCCATAGAGTTTCTCGAATTCGGCAAAATAATCCTTTGCCCTCAGGTACATCCGTCCGTGCCTCTGCGCCCAGTGGTTGATCTGGGGTCCGGCAAGGAAGAGCATGGGCTTCGAGAACGGCGGACGGAGCTCGAATACCGGGCCGTATTTTTTCTCCAGTTCCGCAAAAAGCGCGGGAAAGTTGCCCGCACGCAAATGCGGATTGAACAGCAGATGCCGCTGCGAAACGCGAGGAATTCGCTTGTTCAGCGAGGAGTGCCGAAGCAACGGGCTGGCAATGTTCTGTTCGACCGCATCGGCTATGGAACGGCCGATCAGGTCCATCTGACAAATGGACCTGATACGCTCTTCCATCTTTTCGTCGAGTTCGTAAATGAAGCGCAAGACGTCGCAAGTGTTGACCAGGCAAATGACAATGACGTCTCTCGGGTTGGGAATGGCGTCAGTGAAGACAACCTCGTTGATCCGCGCCTTGATGAAAAGGCCTGCAGTGCGGTCCTGCTGGTCGTCATGAAGGTTCGCGAACTGCTGGGTAGGAGCCAGCGTCCAGAAGCCGCCCTCGTGATGTTTCAGGACTTCCAGGTCGACGAGGCGATCCAGGGTCAGATCGATGATTGATTCCGCCCGGAGAACGAGACGCTCGACCCAGTATTGTGCATTCCGCTGAACCGGTTCGTCCGCGATTTCCTTCAGAATGGGATCCAGGGCCGGGTCACCTGTTTCCGTCCGGTCGATAAGATGCAGCGATTCCATGTCCGTATCGATGCGCGACAGCAGGGAGAGTTCCGCAAGCGCCGCGCCTACGACGGTGCAGTTCAAATCCCATCCCGGTACTTGGTGAAAATAGCCGTTCTGCTCGTTGAGGAGCATCACGATCAGCTCTTCGGGCAAACTCAGCGGCTGGACTGCCGGGGCCTCTTCTGTGACGGCCAAAGGCCTAAGTCTCCCTGCAATGCCTCAACACCATGAGACCTGTAATTATCCACATAACATAGCTCGCTAACCCGGGGAAACAAATTCTGCTTCGGAATTTCAGCCGGGTTTTTTTGGGCTTGGTCTGGAGTCGCGCGAGGGATGCCGGATGCAGGCGCTCGCGCATCCGCGTTTGGCATCATCGCCTGGGCGATGGCCGAAGCGGTGACAGGCGGAGTTCCGCAAACAGCCTTGCCGAGGCGCAAGCAGCCGCGATCGAACATCCGCAAAAGCCAGGACAAGTAAGCGCACTTGTCGGAATTGCTTCAATGCCGTCGGACGGCGGCTCGTAGTAGAGATTTCACGCAGAGCCCTGTTGCTGGAAACCTCCAGCTCACGGACTGGCAAGCCGGCAATTTTATGTCGGCCCGGTGACAATTCACATGTCTCCCAGGACTTTCCCACGCTGCGGCCAATCATTCAATCAGCCGAGGGCAGAGGACGAAATGGCATGTTCTGGCGGGGTCCGGCGTTTGAGGAAACGTCCACAGGGCGGTGCAGGCGCCGCCTGGATTTCCGGACTTCGGCGTTGCACCGTCTTGTACGTCTGTTCTTGGCCAATATGCCACATTCAGCACCTTGCACGGCGCTTGACGACGGGAACCGTCCCCACCCCGCGCCTCACCGGCGCGTTGAGGGTACCGGCGACAGGGACGCATGACGCATGAGGTGAGACTTGACGTGATGACCGATCAACGAACCGGCGGTATCCTCACGTGTCCCCTCATTCCAGAAACGGGACGCGCGGACGGGACGAGATTCCGGTCGGCGCACCCGCAATCCAGGGGTGTACGCCTGCCTGATCAGCGACCCGGTCCGGACGACGACGGTGGGGCCGTTTTCCATGCATGCGCGTGCGAAGGATTTGTTCGGTTCCTTCGGAAAAGGTGAAACCTGCGTCAAGGCAGGCACAACGGTCTCTATTGGCGCCGGCGGGGAAATCTTCGCTTTCCACGATCGATTCCAACGAAGTGGCACACCGATCCGTCACTTGCCGGCCATGAACTCAGGCTTCCGGGTAGAACTGTTCACAGTAGCGCCGATACTTGATGATCTCGCCGTCTGAACGGCAAAGGAGCGGTCGGGAGCGATACTGTTTTCGGCTCCAGATGACGACATCCTGCATGACATCCCGCATCTGGGCCGAGATGATGATCCTGTTCATGATCCTCGTACGCAAACCCACCGGAAGAAAGCGCATCCCGGCGATCGGCCGTTTCGGCCTGAGGAGTTTTAGAACCTGGCTGACAAGCGTCATTTCGATGAGTTCTCCGTCGATCGGCGTTGCAAGCACCCACAGCCGGGTCTGCATGTCGATCGAGTGTTCACGAACCTCGACGTAGGAATAGCCAAGCCCATGCACGTTTGTGACTGCCGATACATCATAACGGAAAAAGTTGATCCCTGCGATTGCCCGGGTCCGCTTGAAGTTGAAACAGCTCTTGAGCGAAACGCCTTCCACCGATAGCGGGCTATCCCTTTTCACGCTACCGTAACCGTGCACGTAACGGAGGTGTCCGAGATCCACGGAGTTCTCGGTCGTCTCCTGGGGATGTCCTGCAAACCGGACGCTCCGGATTTCCATGCCGCTCCAGCCGGATTCTTCCGGGGGAGGACGCGGCGGAAGATGCCATTGCGGCGGCCTGCCGCCACAGCCCCACCAGGCAAAGACGAGACCCAGGATCTCATGCGTCTCGAACACCTTCAGCCTCGCTGTCCTGGGCGGCGGCGCGTAGGGTGTCGCGACACACTTTCCGGAAACATCGTATTCGAAACCGTGAAAAGGACAAACGAGGCGGCCGTTGCGCACCACCCCGCCGGCCTCTGGTCCCAGATCGGAACCGAGGTGCGGGCAGATTGCATCGGCCACGCAGACCTCCCCGTCCCCGTTGCACCAGACAACGATTTCCTCGCCGAGCCAGGTCTTCCGGATCAGCTTTTCTTTCTCGATGGTCTTGCGGCTGGCAATGAAATACCAGCCTTCGGGGAACGGGGGCAGAAGGTCGGAACCGTTACGCTCGCCCGGGATTGAATTGAACTGTTCCGGTCTTTCCTGCTCTTCCTTGTCTTTGGATTCGCCTGTCCCCATGATCCCTTCGACGCGCTTTTCTTGCCTCGATTTCCGGCGACACCTTAATGAAACCCGCGAATCAGTCAAAGGAGTAAAACGCCAGTACAAGGAAACGGGCCATGCGAAAGTTCATTCAAGGAGGTCGCGGGAGTTCATGGTAGGGCGCCGGCAACGGACGGAACCGGGAATGGAATGATGCCAAGAAGAATTGCCATTGTCGGGGCGGGAATCTCGGGATTGGGCGTGGCCTGGGCACTGCATCATCACCCGGATCGCTTTGATTTTCGGCTATTTGAAGCGCAGGACCGGATCGGCGGCAACGCCGTCACGGCAGAAATGCCGCAAGACGACGGGACCTCGATTCCGTTCGATATCTCCGTCACGGCGTGCATCCCTTCCGTTTACCACCACATTGTCCTGTTCATGCAACAACACGGCATTGAACTCGTTGATACCAGGTTCAGCTATAGCGTGAGGTACCGGGACGCAATCTACGCCCACGATTTCGACTCCGGCCTGAGGCGGCAGCTGCAACCTGAAATCGAGAAATTCCAGAGACTCCTGCAGCGCCTGAAATGGTTTGGCCGGCTCAGCCGGTCAAGGTCGAGACTGCTCAATGCCCTCAACCCGTTCAACTACGTCAGCATGGGCGCGGTCCTCAACATGCGCGGGTTCTCCGGAGATTTCCGCTACAAGATACTGAAACCCATGTTCGTCAACTTTCTCATGGCCACCAACGTGTTCGACATGCCCGCGTCCATGTTCGCCCGGTACCTCGAATTCTTCGACATCGAATCCTCGACCCCAATGCGGACCTGGGACAGGGGCGTGCGCCGCATCTACGAAAACATGTCAGAAGCCTTTCGGGACAAGATCTACCTGGACCGACCGGTCCGCAAGGTGCGCCGGCACCTGTCCCATGTCACCGTCGAGGACGAGAACGGAAAGACGGAAACGTTCGATGACGTGGTCTTCGCATGCAATGCCAACCAGACACTGATGATCCTGGACAGGCCGACCTTTCTGGAGAGAAGTCTCCTCTCCTCGATCCGCTACGACAGCGAACTGCACAACCACACGGTCGTTCACTCGGATGCCTCCGTTCTACCGGAGAATGCCGCCCGGCCACTCGCTTCACGAAGCAACCACATCGAGCAGTACGGGGCCAGGCCGGACAACTACGAGATCACCTACATCATGCACAATCAGCAGCCATGGGCGAAACGGTCGGACAAGCCTTGCCTCGTGACCTACAATCCGGTCAGCCGCATCGATGAATCCAAGATCGTCAGGACGTGTTGGTTCCAGCACGTCGTCCACGATGTGCGCCACGTCGCATTTCTCATCCATCTTTTCCGCTTTGTTCAGGGCAGGAGGCGGACATGGCACTGTGGTGCCCATACCCTGATCAACAGCCAGGAAACCTGTTTTGTAACCGGCCTCGTCACGGCAAGGCAGATTGGAGCGGACTATCCGTTTCGGGACCCCGACGCGAGGAAATGGTTCAATTATTACGGGCGCATGATGCATGGCTGGCGTTTCAAGAAGGCATGAACCAAGGCCGCCTCCGTCAATTCCTCCAATGGATTTCCGATGATTCTCGATTGTCGAATTCATACAATTGTGATGCTGAAATGTCGGTCTTCACCAGGGCTGTCGCCTTCGGATCTTTCTGGGCTCGGCATCCTTTGGGAAAAGTGCCGCGGAGCCGACATGTGTCAGCAGGACGTTTTCGTCCCAACCGGCCCTCTTCGGCTTTCCGCCATTGACGTCATTTTCCCGCCATCTGTCAGCCGCGCGAGGTCCAGCACCAGAGCTTCCGCGTCAGCGCCAGGTTCCCTGGACTGTTGTCCTTCCGGACCAGGGCCGTTCTCTTCCATGGTCACATCCTGAACCCAATGGAGCGAATTTTGCACAGCCCGGTGCGCGCCGCCTTGAGGAAACACTCCGGACCGAGCCTTTCGCTGAGCAGGATGCCGCGCGTCTCCGTGATCTCGTTGGCCTTGCCACCGGTCCGGCCAAGCCCCGGGAGCGCCCGGGCGGCGAAGGCATTGACGACGTGCAGCGGCGAACTGCGGCCCCTGCTTCGGCCCGTTAACGAGCAGATCACGTGCAGGACCTTATGACGCCCTGCCGTTCCACTCATGCGTACGGTCAATCATGTGTCCTGCGGCAAGAATGCCTTGACCTGGACGATCGGCGTCCGGCTGGGCGACATGCCGTGCCTTGCAAGGGACTCTCATGACTGGCTTGCGCGCAACAGGGCCTCCAGCACGGTCTCGTCTGGCACATGGATTTCGTGGCGCGGTTCGGGATACCGGCCCGAGTTCACATCGGCAATAAATCTTTGGAATGCCTCGACACGCATAACCTGGAGTCGGTCTTCCTCTGCGGCCAAGTCCGCATAGGTCTTGGAATGACGCGGGTAATGGCCACGATTGGTTCCCAGAACGTCGCAGCTGAACAGGTATTGGGTGTCGCAGACCGATCCGCAGCCCATGCCTTCGGTGATCAGCGAAGTATTGCGCGTTACGAAGTCGGCGACTTCGACCGGAACGAGTTCCATCTCGACCAGACACGCCCCCGCGTTTTCAAGGTCTTTGACCTTGCGGTAGATTGCAACCGCTTCGTCTGCGCTCTTTCCGACCGAGCGAACACCGGTCCAGGTGGCCCAGCGCGGGACGTAACCGACATGCCCGGATACCGGGATCCCTTCCCTGGCCATCGCTTCGACGATACGCAGGGACCCCGCAAAGTAAATCGCGTCGGCGCCGCGTTCGATTGCATCAAAGCCTTCCCGGATCGCGCTCGACTCGTCGTGAAGTGTTCCCTGCTCATGGCCGGCCTGCAGGAAGACGCCCGGGCGGCTGCGCGAATGCCCGGTAGTTTCGCATCGACTTCGCCGGTGAACATTTCGATGCCCGCCGCGCACGCGGCGGCGGCTTCCTCGGCACTGTCGACATGCATGGTGATAATCTGGCGCTTACCCTTGAATGCGCGCAGCTCTGCGACGGTCGGACGATCGATCATGACGGTCACGTCTTCGCCACTGATCGTTCGCGGCGAAGTTTTATCCGCTCACGCATGCGCGCGTCGCCCTCTTCGGTGCCGTCATGCCAGGTTCCCGCCCACTTGTCCCACGGAATCAACCCGTCGGCGTAATTCACTTCGAAATACTTGTGATGGAGGTAGTGCGCGTAGGCATGCGTGTTCATCGCCTTCTCGTCGCCGACGACCATCTTGTCGAATCCTATGTGGCCGATTACGGCACCAAGGCCAGCAATGTGAAGGTGGTAGATCGCAAGCAAAGGGTGTGACGGTACGATGAAATGGATCAGCGAACCGGAGAAGTAGATCAGGTGCTCCACCGGATGCATGCTGAGCGACGACCACGGGCTCGGATTGACCGCCTTGTGGTGGACGGAATGCACATGCTTGTAGAGGAATGGCGAATGGATCATCCGATGCGTGAAATAAAAATGCGCTTCGTGAATGACGACCATGACCAAACCGAGGCAGACCAGTCCCCAGGGATTGTCGGCAAAGGTCGTCCAAAATCCCCAGCCATTCGCATATGCCCAGAGCATCAGGACCTCGTAGGCCGTCCACATGGGCACTCCGGTTCCGAACGTGCGGATCATGTTGTCGATGTTCTGTGACGAGAACATGAACACGTTCGAGCGGGTTTCCTTGGGCCACCTGGGATTGTACTTGAACTGGTTGCCTTGAGCGCGTTGGATGTAGAGGCGCAGTTCGAACGCACCGTGCAGCAGAAACAGCGCGACCGAGTTACGGACCAGTATATAGGCCACCCAGCCCCATTCGAGCGTTTTCATCGTCTCGACGTCCGGGGTCAGGAAGAACCAGAATATGCAGCCGGTCAGAAAGAAAAGGCCGTTCCAGGGATAGAAATAGTGCGGCAGCCATTTGACGACCTTGAGGATGCTCCAGGGCGAGGCGAGAAGCGGTGAAGGCTTGATCGGATCCTTGGGCCGCCAATGATCGCGTTTGTCACGGGTGCCGAATTGCAGATCGTCCATTGTTGTTCTCCCGTAACTCGCGGAATCGAGTGGACAGAATTGCGCCCGATTCCGCATGGTGACGGCTGAAATCGCCGTCGAAGATGATTGCCGTCACGGCATGGTGCCTGAACTCTCTGCACGGCCCTCCTGCCTGGCCCCGACGTCCGAAGCCGCGTACCGAATGCCCGGCAGCTCGCGCAGTGTAGCGAAGGACGACAACTGATACAGCGTATCACTCATCCAGCGGGTCTTGAATGCGGTCCCATGTCCCGACTCATGCCTTCGGGCATCGTTCGCCGATCCGTAGAGGATGCCGTAAATGGCGGAGCACGGCACCGTCCACCACGTCCCGCAGGTCGCCCGGGCGGCCCCGCCGGCGGCAAGAAGAGCAGTGAGCCATATTGCGGTATCGCGGATCGCCGGCCCGTCCCTGCGAGTCTTGAGATCCCTGATGACCTCGCGTGGCGAGCCCGGCCGGTACCTGTCGGCATTCACCAGTCCCCGCCCTTCGGCGAGTTGGCTGGAAGGGCCGGTCAGGCCGTTGTCGCGTATCCTGAACTTGCCGATCTTCACGAAATTTCGCCTTCTGGTGGGCTGCGCGGCCAGATGAAACTGGCCGCGCAGTTTCAGTCAGTTCAGGCCGTCGACCATGACCCGCTTTCGCACCAATTCGATGTTGGATTCATCGATAAGCGCGGGGCCGGTCATGATGTCGGTATCCGGCATCATTCCGTAGTCGAGATAGGCTCTCGTCAGAACTGCCGGAAGGTACCCCTGCATGTACATCAACTGGTCGATCCCCGCGACGGCTTCGCCGGATTCCACCGATTCGATCAGTGCTGGCGAAATGTCGAATGACACGAGCGAAAGCTGGTCCGAGTAGCCCTCTCGTCGGGCGACGTCCAGAACCGGCTCGAAGCAAAGCGACCCGGACTCCATGCAGAACACGGAATCCGTCGTTGGGTTCGCCAGCATGTAGCTCGACAGCGTGGCCGTGTTTTGGCCGGTGTCGGCTCCGATCACGATCTGCTCGGCGGTTCCGCCAGCGGCTATGATCGTGTCGATGTAACCCTTCGCCATGGCTTCGAGACCGACATGCCCGACCGCGTGGTTGGGAACGACCGCATTGCGAATGTTCGGGTTGTCGGCAAGCACCTGCTCGGCAGCGGCTTGGCCGCTTTCGTACATGCCGGCCGCGATTCCGATCAGATATGGGAGCCGTTCCGATTTCGGGGCCGGATCGAGCGTGTTGATGGCGATAATCGGAATTCCGGCCTCGACCGCGCGCATAACGGTCGGCCTCATGGCGACCGGGTCGGTTGCCGTGATGACCAGCATGTCGGGCTGTTCGGCGATCGCCGCTTCCATGCGGTTGATCGTGGTCTCGATCGAAAAGTTGACATCCTGCGTCCACTTGAATTCAAGACAATTGTCAATTGCGCCAGCCTCTGCACCGCGCCGGACGGTTTCCCATACCGGGTGGGCAATCGCGTGGGTGGCATAATAAATCAGGTGCCGCTCCCGGCCTTCGCAATGGTCCTGGGCCGATACGGCGCCTGCCGCGGCGACCAGCATTGCCGCGCCTAGGAAACGACTGACTGGTTTCTTCATTGGGTTCTCCTCCTTAATTTCTGCCGTATGTCCGGCGTGGTTTCCGCCGAAGCGGAGTTCTGCCTGTTGCAGAATGCAAACAACTCTAGATGCCAATTCGCTGCATTTCGCGAGTTCCCGTATTGATCAGGCTGGCAAGTTCATCTTCGGTCACGTCACCGCGGTGGACGGTCTCAGCGACCGCACCATGGAACAGCACCGTATACCGGTCGCAGACTTCCAACGCCTGGCTGATGTTGTGAGTGATAAAGACGACCGCGACCCCCTTCCGTCGAGCCTGATCGATATAGCTGAGCACTTTCGCCGTCTCCTTGAGGCTGAGGGCCGCGGTCGGCTCGTCGAGGATCAGGACACGGTTCTCGAAATAGACGGCGCGGGCGATTGCGATCGACTGCTTCTCACCGCCGGAAAGCTTGGCGACGGTCAGTTCGACGTCGTCAATCTCGATGCCGAGATCGTGCAGCGCCTGCCGCGCCACCTTTTGCATTTCACGTGCCTTCAGCCGGTAGTGGAACGGCAATCTACTGGAAGCGCGCTCCTCCCGGCCCAGGAAAAAGTTGCGCCAGACCGCAAGCAGCGGGATGATTCCTAAGTCCTGGTAGACGACCGAGATACCCCGTGCCATGGCATCGCGAGGGCTGCCGAGAGTGATGGGTTCACCATCGCAATAGATCTTGCCCGAATTCGGCCGGTGGACGCCAACGAGTACCTTGATCAAGGTGGTTTTGCCGGCGCCGTTGTCGCCGAGCAGGCCTATGACCTCGCCGGGCCGGACCTCAAAGTCGATGCCGCGAAGCGCATGCACTCGGCCAAAGGACTTGGCGACATTGCGCAGTTCGAGGATCGGAGCGTTCATTGGACGCTGCTCTGGCGCACGCGCTCATTGACGACGGCAGCAACGATCAGCAGAAGCCCGATACCTGCGCGGTACCAGTAGACTGAAATCCCCATGAGGATCAGACCCTGCTGAATCATTCCGATGATGAGCACGCCAAGCGCGGCTCCGATGATCGAACCGTATCCGCCGTTGAGCGACGCGCCGCCCACGACGACGGCAAGCACCACTTCAAGCTCCATCCCAGTGCCGCGCAGGGCGTCGACAGACGAATAGCGCGTCACCGAGACATAGCCGGCGATGCATGCGAGCATCGAAGCAAGCGCGAACGACGTGATCTGGACTCTTCTTGCCGGCACACCCATTCCGCGTGCGGCCTCCGCAGCACCTCCCGTTGCGTAGATCCAGTTTCCGAAACGTGTGGTTGTCAGCACGTAGGTGAAGATCACCACGAGAAACAGGAAGACAAAGAAAGGTCCCGGTATCGGGCCGAACTCGAAGTCGAGGGCGGAAAGCGTCGGATCCGGTTTCGCGAGCCGCATCGGAAATCCCTCTGTGACGGCGAGCAGCACGCCACGATAAAACATGAGACCTCCGAGCGTGATGATGAGCGAGTGCACCCCCAATCGGGTGACCAGCCATCCGTTGACCGTGCCGATCGCGATTCCGAACGCCATCACCAGTGGAAGCGCTGCCCAGCCAGGAATGCCAAAATTGATTGCGAACACGACAACTGCGGCACTGAGTCCGTATACCGACCCGACCGAAAGATCGAATTGTCCGGCGATCATCAATGTGGCGACGCCGACCGCTATTATGCCAAGCGATGCGCTCGACAGGAGAATGTTTGACGTGACTCGCTCCGTGAGGAAATGCGGCGCCATGATCGCGAAAAAAGCGTAGACCATGAGCGCGGCCAGCACGACCCCGGACTCTGGCCGGGCGAAGACCCTGTCAAGCCAGGTTCGGGGCGGTCGCTTCAGATGGACTTCAGAATCCTTCGCTGCGACATTCGTCTGTTTGGCCGTGAGCACGTCCTAATCCTCCCTGGGGCCTCCCGGCATGTGCTGCCGTACGACTGCCGAAACAGCGTACTTATCAGGCCACAGGGTTGCAAATCATTTGTGATCATTATACTTGAAAAAGTAGCAAAAAAGGATCATATTGCATCACCATCGCCACACATAACGCATGTTCTTGCGATCCAAATTGAACATTGAGGTAAATTGAGCCTAACGATTGGAGATACGATGCGCAGGGTTCGAAATGCCGAATTGGTTGCCGAGACCGGATTGTCGCGCGCGACGGTCGACCGGGCGCTGAACGGCCGCGCCGGTGTTCACCCGCGAACCAGGGCCGTGGTCGAAGCCACGTTGGCCCGTCTCGCCAGACAACCGGACATGGCAAGCGTGCCGCGTGCCGATGTCGATATCGTGCTTCGTCTTGGCCGCGGCCTCATGTCCCAATTCAGTCGAGTGAGCAAGACCGAAGGGCGACCGGGCCTGCGCCTCTATGACATGTGGCAGGAAGGGGAAAAGAGCGTACTCGAACTGGTTCGGACGCTTTGCGTCAACGCCTCTCGTCAGTTGGTCATTACAGCCAAGAATACGGACCCTCTCGTCGACGAACTCTCCCGGGCGCGCGTCAGGGGCAAGCGCGTTATCGCACTGATTTCCGACCTGTCACCCGAAGCGCGCGACGCCTTTGTCGGGATCGACAATCGCGCGGCGGGACAGACTGCCGCCTATCTTGTCGGCAGCGTCATCGGCGAGCGTCCGGCAGGAGTTGCAGTCCTTCTCGGGGACCACGCGTTCCGGTGTCACGACGATCGCGAGATCGGATTCCGAACAGCCCTTCGCGCCGAGTTCCCGCGAATTGCCCTGGTCGACGAGGCAATGGGGGAAGACAACGAAGAAAGGACGCAGCGGGCAGTTGTAAACCTGCTGAGATCCAATCCGGCGCTGACCGCGATTTACAATGTCGCCGGGGGAAACAATGGACTGGCCCGGGCCCTGGAGATTCAAGGCCTTCAGAACGACATCTGCGTTGTTGGCCACGAGGCCAATGCGGTCACATCGCCGTTGCTGAAGAGCGGTATTCTCAACTTTGCGCTCGCCGCCCGTCCGCAACGGCTCTTTGACGCCGCAATTTCGAATGCCTTGAATCCAGCAGCAACCGGGACCATCCTCGACTTTTCCGTTTTCACGCACTTCAACCTACCGACCTGGTCGACGGAAGCGCCGATGCTGGACCGGTAACCTGCGCACGTGAAGGCTTGCGAGGCCGAATCCACCTGACAGAGACGGAACCAGAGTCAGTCAAGCCCGATGCGACCAAGCCGTCGGCCGTGACGGGGGTTTTCACAATGTTGTCGAGAGGTACGTGAATTCGTGGATTTCGTGGCGGCTTTTCGCACTGTTCGCACACCAGCGGTTGGTGATGGATTCGAAGAGACCTGAAGCGTTGGTTTGCGCGGTCCTGCCTTGTGAACCCTTGTGACTTGTGACCGGCGGATGTCCGCACCACCTTGTCGCGGATCAGCGGAACCAGGGCCAGTGGTTGTGAAAGATCCTGTCATCAGCGATCGGTCCAAGATGGCATCCGGTACGGATACAGGAAACAGTGGGGACATTACCCGGACGGGCCCAGGTCATTCAGGCCGCACCGCACCGAATTCGCGATCTGTGACCGGCTCACGGCCCCCCCCCCCCCCTAGCATGCCAGAGTTGTCCTGCATTTGCCGCGTCAGCCGGCAATTGGTGCTGCCGCCGAAGGCCGCCGACATCCGGAACGCCTTCTCAGCCGGGATACCGAGCCGGCCGGTGAGCCGAAGCGAGAGCGAGTTGCGCGTGACCGCGAACTTCTTCGCGGCCTCGGTCACCGTCGGCCAGAGTAGTTCGAGGCACCAGCACCGGAAGAAGGCGCCAGGAGAGGCAGATCGTGCATGGGCATGGGCATGGGCATGGGCATGGGCATGGGCATGGGCGTTGCCGACCTGATGATCGTCCAGATCTTCGGCATGGGCGGTGTTGCAGCACTCGGAACGGAAGGCGACCCGCGAGGTAACGCAAGCGATGCCCCCCCGGAAGCCGGCAAGGAGAAATCCGTCCGGATTCAACGTCGGTTGGTACGAACGTATTGATGCAGGCCAGCCAATGAACCATACACATTTCCTTAATCGTTGCGCGTTTCCTTGACGAGCCGCTTCGAGAAATGGGATTCAGGCACTTCTTCAAGCAACCCGACAACCAGCGCTCCGGCAACCCGACCCAGGCACCACGGTTTCCGGTCGAAGCCTGAACTGCCGTCGTGAACCTGCCACGGTTCAAGGATGTACAGTTCCTCGAGGAAGTCGATGGTCTAAGAGCTTGACCTAAAAGTGCGCGGCCCCGCAAGATGTGGTATTCCGAGTCAGTTTTCAACGACAGACGAGGAGGTCCACATGTCCTGGAACAAGGCCGCGCAGAAGACGTATAAACGAAATGGCGAACGCTTTGAAACTGATTTGACGGACGCGGAGTGGGAACTGATCGAGCCGCTTCTTCCACCGCCCTCGCGGATGGGGCGTCAGCGCACGACTGATCTGAGCGAGGTTTTCAACGCCATCCAGTACATGTTGGGAACCGGATGCCAGTGGCGTGCGATTCCGAAGTGTTTTCCGCCGTTTACGACGGTTCAGAACTATTACTACTCCTGGCGGGACAGCGGCGTTTTTGACCGGATGATGGACGTACTGCGCGGGCATGCACGGGAGTTGGCGCAACGCTCCGAAGAGCCGACGGCGGCCGCGATCGACAGCCAGTCGGTGAAGACGACGGAGAGCGGCGGCCCTGCCGGCTATGATGCGGGCAAGAAGGTCAAGGGCCGCAAACGCCACATTGCCGTCGACGTCGAAGGGTTGCCGATCGTGATCGCGGTTCATGCGGCCAACGTGCAGGATCGGGATGGTGCTCCCGCGGTGATACTGCGGATGCTCGAGAAGGCGTCCGCGGTGACGAAACTGTGGGCCGACGGCGGCTACCAGGGTCCGAAGCTTGTCTCGAAGCTGGGGGAGCATGGCCTTGGCGGCCTGCTTGAGATTGTGGAAAAACCGAAGGATATCAAACGCTTCACGGTGCTGTATCGTCGCTGGGTCGTGGAGCGGACGTTTGCCTGGATGTCCCGGTGTCGGCGTCTTGCGAAGGATTACGAGCGGAGCCTGGCGAGTTCGCTGGCGTGGTGTCAACTGGCGGCTTGCCGGTTCATGATACGGCGCGTGGCACGGGAGTCATCCCATTGAAACGAAACGGAAAAAGCGAGAAAGCGAGATATGATTCAAGCTCTAAGCTCGACTTTGTACATTTTTCCTCAGGTCCATGTCCAAAAGATTTCGGTGTTTGCGATTGCGTCGAGGGCTTCGTCGAGCGGGAGCACGAGGCCGCCCATGTCACCGACATCTTTCCATCGGTTTTGCCAGGACCAATAAAAGACACGCATGGTGTCACCTGAACCTTCCGGTTTGAGCCGTGCGATGGGAGCCTCCGTTGCCGTCAGAGTGAGCGTATAGCCGCCACGGTTCCTGCAGACGGTCACGCCTCCGCCATTCTTTCTGTCGAAGGCCTCTATTCGCGCCAGAATGGGGTCGGGGTCGGTCATGGGGCGGTGAGGCTCGGGAGCGTCCTGTTGCTGTGGTGCCGGGGTTGGATGTTTCGCATTCGGCGGCCCATGCATGCAAGCCCGGCATCGCTTCGACTGACCGGCGTGACACCCCGTTCCCTGTTGTTGGCGACTGGACGGGTATCGCCGTGTCGCCTCCGTCCGGTCCGTCCCTGATGGTGTGTTGACTCTATAGAATTGGGTCTCTATGGATTGGGCTCTCTTGCTGAGCGAGCGGCCCATGGGATGTTTCGGATCGAAGGCGACACCCGGTCTGTGTCAGGCCATCGTAAGCCTCATGCCCCCGCATAGCCTGTATTTGGAGTCCCACCTTGGGGGCGGTGCGCTCATGAAGCGCAAGCCGCCTGCGGCGCGCTCGATCGGCATCGACCGCGACGCGCGGGCGCTCGAAGCCTTCGCCTGCGATTATCCGGTCGAGTTGGTGCACGGTTGTGCCCACGACTTCCTGGCCGCGTTTCCGTTCCGGGGCTCGGAACTGGTCTACAGCGATCCCCCGTATCTGCACGCGACCCGCCGGTCGCGGCGGCGCTACCGCTTCGACTACGCGGAGGCCGACCACATCGCGCTCCTGGACCTGCTCAAGGCCCTGCCTTGCCAGGTGATGGTCTCGGGTCATCCCTCGGCGCTCTACGACGAGCGGTTGGCGGGCTGGCGCCGCCTGGCGCTGCAGGTGATGACCCAGGGCATCGTGCGGACCGAGGTCGTGTGGTTCAACTTCGCGCCCGACCGGGTGCACTGGGCGAGCTGCGCCGGGCGCAACTTCACCGACCGCCAGCGCATCAAGCGCAAGGCCGCCAACTGGGGCCGGCGCTACGCAGCCATGCCGGCGGGCGAACGCCTGGCCGTGCTGGCCGCCATGATGGCCGTCGAAGCCGACGGGAACCCGTGACCGGTTCACGCCGGTACGCCGTCCCCACGGTCACCCCATTCCGTGTTCGATCCACAATGAAATACCGGTGAAATCAATGCACTCTGAAACAGAACTGCCGGAAGAGGATCCAACCACCACGGGCGATCCGGTTCCGGAGGTCCTCGAGATGTGGCTCGAACCATTCCGGGATGCGTTCACGGCCCCGACCTGGCGTTTCGTGCTCGTACTCGTCATGGGCGCCCTGCTGGCGCCGGGCAAACGGACCGTCACCGCCTGCCTGCGCATCACCGGGCGGGCGATGGTCGAAAACTTCGCGTCCTATCACCAGGTCCTCAACCGCGCCCGCTGGAACCCCCGGGATCTCGCGAAACAACTCGCCCGGCAATCGGTGGCGCGCCTGGTCACACAGGGGAAACCCATCGTCATCGGCCTGGACGACACCATCGAACGGCGCTGGGGAGCCCGCATCCGCGCCCGCGGCATCTACCGCGACCCCGTGCGCTCCAGCCGCGGCCACTTCGTCAAGACCAGCGGACTGCGGTGGCTCAGCTTCATGCTGCTGACGCCGCTGCCCTGGCTGCCGGGCATCCAGGCCCTGCCGATCCTGACCATCCTCGCCCCGTCGGAACGATGGGCCAAACAGCAGGGGCGGCGTCACAAACCCCTCACCGACTGGGCGCGACAGGGCATGCTCCAGATCATTCGCTGGTTCCCGAAACGCGCGATCATCTTCGTCGGTGACGGCAGTTTCGGAACCCACGAACTCGCCCATGCCATCGCGCGGCACGCCACCCTCATCAGCCGGCTCAGGCTCGACGCCAGCCTCTTCGCGCCACCCGAACCGCGGGCTCCGGGCCAACGGGGGCGGCCCCGGCAGAAGGGCAAGCCCAGGCCCAAGCTCCAGACACGTCTCGGCGACCCCGCCACCCGCTGGATACCGATCACCCTCCCGCGCTGGTACGGAGGCGTGAAGGACAAGGCACTCGAAATCCTCTCCGAAACAGCACTCTGGTATCGTCCCGGAACGCCGCCCAAAGCCATCCGATGGGTCCTGGTGCGCGACCCGGCCGGCCAGCAGGACCCCCAGGCCTTCTTCAGCACCGACCCAAACATGGACCCGGCCGAGATCATCGGCATCTTCGTGCGCCGCTGGCAGGTCGAGGTCACCTTCCAGGAAGTCCGCGCCCATCTCGGCGTCGAAACCCAGCGCCAGTGGTCCGATGACGCGATCGAACGGACAACGCCGGTGCTGTTGGGATTGTACAGCCTGGTCTGCCTGTGGGCGGGCGAATTCCTCGCCAAAACACCGCATCCCTATCGGGCCGCATGGTACTGGAAATCCAACTTCACTTTCTCCGACGCCATCGCCGCAGTGCGCGCGCAACTCTGGCTCGACTGCATTTTGCAACGCTCCGCATCAGACCGGAAGCGGCAGAAAATCCTGCCGTTCAATCGCGACCAAAACGACAGCCACAGCTCAATTCCAGACTACACCGTGAAAAACGTCCCGCCCGAAAGGATCCAGCGCATGGTCGAAGCCCTGTGCTTCGCCGCATAATGTACAAAGTCGAGCTAAGGCGAGTGTCGGAATGATGATACCGACGGCCTCGGGTCAATCATCTGCCGTAAACGGCCGCAGTCTTTGATTTGCGGCTCACACGACCGTCACCTGCATGGCGCCGAGACCTGCAACCTCGACCTCCATGACATTGCCCCTGTCGACCGAGTCAACACCCGCCGGTGTGCCAGACAGGATGACGTCGCCGCCGGCAAGTTCGAAGAGTTCCGAGAGATAGGAGATCATTTCGGGCACCTTCCAGATCATCTGGTTGAGATCGCCCTCCTGGCGGAGTTCTCCGTCGACCTTCAACGTGATTCTGCCGGAGGACAGGTGCCCGACCAATGAGACCGGATGGACGGGACCGACGGGCGCGGACCGCTCGAATGCCTTGCCGATTTCCCAGGGCCGGCCGAGTTTCTTTTGCTCACCCTGGAGGTCGCGGCGGGTCATGTCGAGCGACAGTGCATAGCCGAAGACGTGGTCGAGGGCCCTTTCGGCCGGTATGTCCGATCCCCCCGACTTCAACATGACAGCCAATTCGGCCTCGTGGTGCACATCCGTGGAACGCGGTGGATAAGGAAACTCGCCGGATGGGTCCAGGTTGTCGGGATTCTTCTGAAAAAAGAAGGGCGGCTGCCGATCCGGATTGTGCCCCATTTCGATGGCGTGCGCGGCGTAGTTTCTCCCGACACAGTAGACACGGCGAACCGGAAACAGCGCATCGGAGCCGGCAACCGGCAACCCGACCACCGGCGGCTGCCGGAACGCGAATGATGTCATGCGTGCCTCCGTTCATGATCGGGAGCGGCGTAGCCAACCCGCGGACCGACGCCGGCTCTATCGCAGAAACCCCGGGAAACCAATCGCCCTTGCCAATCCCTTTTGGTCGATCTATTGTAGATCAATCACGAATATTGATCAACCAATTGTGGAGTCGCCGCTGTGTTTGCGAGGCCTGAAACGACAGACCGGGAGGACGCTCTCGCGACGCTCAAGGCCTTCATAGCGGCGGGCCAATACAATCCGGGCGACCGGTTGCCGCCTGAACGCGACCTGATCGTGAGTCTTGGCATGACTCGCACGAGATTACGCCGGGCTCTCGAGGCGTTGGAGCACGAGGGCCGGATCTGGCGTCATGTCGGGAAAGGCACATTCCTGGCGGTCAACGGTGCCGACCGCCTGGCGGATCTCAGCAGGAAAGTAACTCCCGTGCAGATGATGCGGGCGAGGCTGTCGCTGGAGCCGGCGCTGGCACAGGAAGCGGCAATCAATGCGACTGGCGATGCCCTCGCGACAATCAGGCGGAGCCAGGCCCGGGCAGAGTCGGCAACGAGTTGGGACGAGTACGAGGCACGTGACGACCTGTTTCACCGTACTGTCGCAGAGGCCACGGGAAACGTGTTGCTCCTGTCACTCTTCGACAGGCTCAACCAGGTTCGACGCGCAGTGGCCTGGAGCACGGTCGTTCGAGATTCCGAACGACCTTCCCCCGATCATCCAAGTTTTGCCGAACATGACCGGATCGCTTCCGCTATCGAGTTGCGCCATCCGACGTTGGCCTACTCCGCAATGCGTGATCACCTGGGTTCGGTCTCGGCCCGTCTATTCGGCGAGGTGTGATGGCGGTACACCGAAACAGACCGCTGAGTCGTTGAAAAACACGGCAAAAAGTAGCATGACAACAACGAGGAGATATCGAAATGATGAAATTCCTGAAAAAGGCGGGCCTGGCAACGATCCTGCCGATTTCGATCGCGCTATCCGCATCGGCCGTACAGGCGGATACGATCCGCATCGCGCTGGGCGAGACGCCGTCGAACAAACTCGCGGAATTCTTCGTCGCGCTCGACCGGGCAAAGGCCAATGGGCTCGACTACGAGTGGACCGCCTTCTCTGATGGATCGTTGTTTCTGAAAAGCGTACCTAACATATGAATTTTGTCACTACTGTCCCAACGTTTCAATTCTGACGTGACTTAATACGTTGTTTGTATTGCGATAATTGCCGTTTTCCGGCATTTCCGACTTGAGCACCGCCGCGTCTGCCGACACCATCCTGCGGTTCCTTTCCTCCAGAACGGCAGGTCGCAATGTACACCGGAAAGCTCGTCTTCAGCCAGGTCATGGATCATCTTCCGTGGCACAACTTCCATCAGTTCGTCGATCAGTACTCAGGCAATCACAAGGTCAAGTCATTCACCTGCCTGCTCCGATCAATTCAGGTGCATGGCCTTCGCTCAACTCACCTGGCGCTCGAGCCTGCGCGACATCGAAACCTGTCTGCGCGCCAGGTCCAATAAGCTCTACCACATGGGAATCCGCGGCGGCGTGGCAAGAAACACCCTCGCCAACGCCAACAACGTCAGGGATTGGAGGCTCTATGCCGCCTTCACACAACTCCTGATCCACAAGGCACGGAAGCTGTACCACCAAGACGACCATGGCCTCGACCTCGACAGCACGGTCTACGCGCTCGATTCCTCTACCATAGACCTGTGCCTGTCACTCTTCCCATGGGCACGGTTCCGCAAGACCAAGGCGGCCGTCAAACTCCACACACTTCTCGACCTGCGCGGAAACATACCCGCATTCATCCACATCACCGAAGGAAAACTCCATGATGTCAACATCCTGGACATCATGGCACCGGAACCGGGTGCCTTCTACATCATGGACCGTGCCTATCTCGACTTCGCCCGCCTGCACACCCTGCACCTCAATGCCGCCCATTTCGTTCTGCGCGCCAAGAAGAACACGAAACTCAGGCGCCTCTACTCCAACAAGGTTGACCGAACCACGGGAATCATCTGCGACCAGGTCGTCGTACCAGACGACCGGCGTCACCACGGCGAATGACTACCCCGACAAGCTGCGCCGCATCAAATACGTCGACACGGAGACCGACAAGACCCTGGTGTTCATCACCAATGATTTCGTCCTGCCGCCCCTGACCATCGCAGACCTGTACCGTGCACGGTGGCGCGTGGAATTGTTTTTCAAATGGATCAAGCAAAACCTCAAGATCAAGTCGTTCTTCGGCATCTCGGAAAACGCGGTCAAAAGCCAAATCTGGATCGCCGTTTCGGTCTATGTGCTGGTGGCGATCATTCGCAAGCGTCTCAAACTGGAGGCGAACCTCCACACAATTCTACAGATTTTGAGCGTGACCCCTTTCGAGAAAACGCCATTAAATCAGTTGCTTAACCTCGACGCCCACAGAAATGAACACCCCCCTCCCAGTAACCAATTGAATCTATTCAATTAACGTTGGGACAGTAGTGGAATTTTGTTTAAAAAAAACCGGGATTTTATGAAAAAAAGCGCCTGTCCTGGCTATTTCATGGTCAGTCTCTTGCGCGGTTTCCGCCGACCATTCATGTTCGAGGCGCATGAGAATCGTGAAGCAAGACGGTCAAGGTCACTGTGTACCTCGCCCGGTCTGTTTGGCGCGTTTCGAAATCCCTTGTCGGAAGAAAACGCAACTGACCACTTGTTGCTTTTCGAGTGACGCCGTTTGCCGAATCCGGTCGGACTTGAAAGTGAGTCCCGCCGCATGCGAAAGCGAAAACGCAATGGATTCTCCACATTTTCCGGTTCGCTGGTAACGGAATTTCGAACGGGTTCGCTTGCACAATCAGAACTATGCGTTAGATTTCGAACTCCATGAAGGAATTCGCGCGGTTGAAACCACCTCGACGATAACGTTGCCAATGGGGAGCTGATTCAATGATGACAAGACGTTCTAAATCATTCGCCGTGGCGATAGCGCTCGCGGCGCTACCTGCGTCCGTCCACGCCGAGACACTTGTCGTCTCCTGGTGGGGCTTCAACGGCGACAAGCTGAACGAGTATATCGTCGAGCCGTTCCAGGAACAGTGCGGCTGCGAAATTATCTTCGAGACCGGCAACAGCGCCGACCGGATCAGCAAGATCGAGATCCGGGGCGGCAAGGGGGTCGATCTGATCTACTTGCCCGACAGCTTCGCTCAGCTCGGGATCGACAAGGGGCTGTTCCAGACGGTCGACCGTTCGAAACTGCCAAATCTCGACGGCGTCTACGAGATGGCCGAAGCGCCGATGGGCGACTATGGCCCAGCCTATACGCTGGGCCGGGTCGGCATCGTCTACGACTCCGCGCAGGTCAGCGAACCCATCACCTCGTGGGCCGGTCTGTGGCGCGAGGATCTCGCCGGCAAGATCTCCCTTCCCGGCATTACCACAACCGCCGGGCCGATGGTTGTCGTGCTGGCCGGCGACAAGGCAGGGGTGAATGCCTATGAAGATCCCGATGCGGCCTTCGCCGAAATCGAAAAGCTGAAGCCCAACGTCTTGAAGAACTACAACACCGGGTCGGAGATGATTAACCTGTTCTCGACCGGCGAGATCAGCGTGAGCCTCGCGCAGGACTTCGCGCTCGGCCGCCTGCAGGAGGCCGTGCCGACGGTCGTCTGGGCGGAACTGGAGGATGGCGATATCGCCACGATGAACACGATCAACATCCCGACAGGCGCCGTGAACGTCGAACGAGCGCATGAGTTCATCAACTTCGTTCTCGACCCCGAGTTGCAGAAGACACTGGGCGAGAACGGCGTCGACGCGCCGGTCCATCCCTCGGTCATGCTGACGCCCGCAGCGGCGAAGCTCTGGACCTACGGGGCCGAGATGGTCAACGGGCTCAAGCGCATGGACAACGCCAAGATGAACGCCGCCAAGCCCGAGTGGATCGAGCGTTGGAACGAGGTCTTCGGCAACTGAGCCATTCCGGGGGCGCCCCGCCCCGCCCCCGCAGGCATCCGGAACGCGGGTCATTTTTCACGAATTGAAGGGATGGGCGATGGCGGCGCCGGCGACGGCGCTGGTCGTACTGTGCCTCGTCCTGCCGGTTTCGGCCACCATCGCCGTGACCTTCCATGCGGGCGCCGGACCGTTCGACTTTTACGCGGCCTTCCTGGCAAGCGGGTTTCGCCGCACCGTCCTTTGGCGGACGCTGGAGATCTCGCTGATCACGACGGCCTTGTCACTGGTGATCGGCTTCTTCACGGCCTACACCATCAGCCGCACCCCGCCGCGCTGGCGGTGGATCCTGATCATCCTTGCAGTCTTCCCGCTGCTGACGGGCGTGGTGATCCGGTCCTTCGCCTGGCTCATCATCCTGGGAAGCAACGGAATCCTGAACGACTTCCTGGTCTGGATCGGTATCGAAGGCGCGCCTTTCACGATGGTCTTCACCAAGGGTTCGGTCATCGTCGCAATGGTCTACCTGTTCGTCCCGCTGATGATCCTGACCATCGTTGGCGTGCTGGAGAACATTCCCGACGACGTGATCGAGGCCGCGCAATCCCTTGGCGCCACGCCGGCCCAGACCTTCCGGCAGGTAATCTTTCCGCTCGCAGTGCCCGGCCTCATCGTCGGCGCCGTCCTGGTGTTCACGGGGTCGTTCAACTCGTATGCAACGCCGCAGCTCCTGGGCGGCGACCAGCAGATGATGATGGGCACGTTCCTGTACCAACGTGCGATGGTCGCATTCGACTGGGATGGCGCGACGACAGTCTCGGCGATCATGGTCGCGGTGACGCTGGCCGTGGTGATCGGCATGACCAGGATTGCCAAGCGCCTGAATCCGCTTGCCACATGACGAGGCGCCTCCATCCGACCCTGATTGCGTTCACGGTCCTCGTCTATTTCTTCCTGATGTGGCCGTTGGTCATCGTGATCGGCGCCGCCCTGTCGAATACCGGCTTTCTGACCTTCCCTCCGCAGGGGCTGACGCTGCACTGGTTCGAGCGCATTTTCGAGATGTCGGCCTTCCGCCGCACCATGGTGACGAGCTTCCAGGTCGCAGCCATTTCGACCACCTGCGCTCTCATGATCGGCATCCCGGCGGCCTACGCGCTGAACCGTTACCGGGTGCAGTTGCCCGGCTGGCTGTCGACGCTGTTCGTCCTGCCCGTGCTGATCCCCGAAATCGTGCTGGGTTTTTCGCTGTTGCGCTCGATCCAGGTGGGCGCGGGACTGCCGGTGGTCTCGACACTGATCATCGGCCATACGCTTCTGGTCCTGCCCTATGCGGTGCGGGTGATCTCCGCATCTCTCGCCTCGTTCGACTTTTCCATTGAAGAGGCGGCCGTCAGCCTCGGCAGCCCTCCGGTCAAGACTTTCTTCACCATCGTCCTGCCCAATGTGAAAGCGGGCGTCATTGCGGCAATTTTCCTTGCGCTCATCACATCGATCAACGACGTGTCAGTATCGCTGTTCCTGACCGGGCCGGGCATATCCACCCTGCCGATCCAGATCCTTGCCCATGTCGAACAATTCTTCGACCCGGTGATCGCCTCGGTCTCGGTCCTGCTGATGGTGCTGACCGTCGTCGTCATGGCTGTGGTCGAGCGTACGCTCGGCCTGACGTTCCTCACCAAATGACCAGGCCGCTGACCCTTCGAAACCTCACTGCGCACTATGGCGCCACCATGGTCCTCGACGACCTGTCGCTGGACGTTGGCGCGGGAGAACTGGTGACGCTATTGGGTGCCTCCGGCTGCGGCAAGACGACGACCCTCCGTCTCGTGGCGGGATTCCTGCAGCCCACCACGGGCACGATCCACCTGGGTGACACCGACCTGACCCGCGTGCTGGCGCACAAGCGCAACATCGGCCTGGTGTTCCAGAACTATGCGCTGTTCCCGCATCTGACCGTACGCGACAACGTGGCATTCGGGCTGAAACAGCGCGGGCTGGGTGCGGCCGAGCGGGGGCGCAAAGCGGACGAGATGCTGGAACGCGTTGGCCTGTCCGCCCTGGCCAGGCGACTGCCGAGCGCGTTGTCGGGTGGTCAGCGGCAGCGGGTCGCTCTCGCGCGCGCCCTGGTGATTGAGCCTGCGCTTCTGATGTTCGACGAGCCGTTGTCGAATCTCGACGCCAGGCTGCGCGTCGAGATGCGGGTCGAAATCCGCGAATTGCAGCGCGCCAACCAGACGACAGCGATCTTCGTCACCCACGACCAGGAGGAGGCGTTCTCGATCTCCGACCGCGTGGCGATCATGGAGTCCGGCCGCATCCGCCAATTCGATCGTCCGGAGACGCTATACAGCCGTCCCGCCAACGCCTTCGTCGCCCGTTTCGTCGGGTTCGAGAACCTGATTCTCTTGAACGTCACGGCCCGTGACGCAGGCCGTATCACTGCCGAAGGCGAGGGCGGCATCGACATGACACTGTCCGAGGACGACTTTGGCCCGATCCCCGACCAATTCATCCTGGCCACGCGCCCCGACGGCCTGCGGGTGTCGCAAGGCGATCACGGCATCCCGGCCCGTCTTGGCCTGCGCACCTATGTGGGCCGCGCGTATCACTACCAGACAGAGACGCCCGCTGGCCATCTCGTCACTTCTGGCCCGCTTGGCCAGCCCAGAGCCGCTGGTGAGACCGTGCGGCTGGTTCCCGAGCCCGAGCAATGCAGCATTCTCATCCGCGAGGCGACCTCGTGACGGACCTGACGGTCCGCAGCGCCGCGTTTTTGCACTGCACCACCGGCATGCCAGTTCGACGCGCGCCGCACGACGGGCGCACGGGTGGACTCGGCGACATTTTGATGCCCGTCATGATCAACCCGTACGCCCATGACCCTGTTCCACGGTCTGGCCGCGAACATGAACGACCGCCTGTTCCGCCGCCTCCCGCCGACGGAGCGGAAGTCCGCCACGCCCAAGATGATGCACATAAGAACGGCGCTGGCCGCCTGGGAATCGATTCGCGCCGGCGTCACGGCATTCGCCGGCATGTACATTCGAGGCCGAAGTGGGTCCGGTCCTCGTAGGCGCAGATCAACATCGGAAGGAAAAAACTCCATGAGTGACGCAACATCCCCCCTTGACGCCGTGCTCGCCGCCGCTGACGCCGGCGTCGACGCCGGCCTTGCCCGGCTGCTGGAACTGGTCGCGATCCCCTCGATTTCGGCCGAGACCGCCCGTGCGCCCGACGTGCGGCGCGCGGCGGAATGGCTGGCAGCGGACCTGTCGTCGATGGGATTCGACGCCTCGGTCCGCGACACAAAGGGCCACCCGATGGTCCTGGGCCATGATACCAGCGCGCCCGACGGCGCCCCTCATGTTCTGTTCTATGGCCACTACGACGTGCAGCCCGCCGACCCGTTGGACATGTGGGACAAGGATCCCTTTGCACCCGCGCTGGTGAAACAGCCGGACGGTGAGACCTGGATCACCGGGCGCGGTGCCTCGGACGACAAGGGCGCCTTCATGACCTTTATCGAGGCGTGCCGCGCCTGGAAGGCCGCGACGGGTGCACTGCCGTGCCGGGTGACCGTGCTGCTGGAAGGCGAGGAGGAGATCGCCAGCCCCTCGCTGGGTCCCTTCATGGACGCGACGGCGGGCGAGTTGCGCGCCGATGTGGCTGTCGTCTGCGACACCGACATGTGGGACCACGACACGCCTGCGATCACCACGATGATGCGAGGAGTGATGGCAGAGGAGTTGACAATCACCGCGGCCAACCGAGACCTGCACGCCGGCATTTTCGGCGGCGCCGCACGCAATGCGCCGCAGGTCATGGCGGATGTGCTGGCAAGCTGCCGCACCCCCGACGGCTCGGTGGCGGTCACGGGCTTCTACGACGACGTGCGCGAGTTGCCCGAAGACGTCCGCGCCAGCTGGACCTCGTTGCCGTTCGACGATGCGGGATTCCTGGGCGGCATTGGCCTATCGGTTCCTGCGGGCGAGACGGACCGCTCGGTGCTGGAACAGTGCTGGTCCCGGCCATGTTTCGAGGTGCACGGCTTCTGGGGCGGCTACAGCGGCGAGGGGTTCAAGTCGGTGATCCCCGGCAAGGCCCACGCCAAGGTCAGCTATCGCCTCGTTCCCGACCAGGACCCCGAAACCGTCCGCGCGGCCCTGCGGGATCACATCCGTGCCCAACTGCCGCCCGACTGCAGCGTGGAGTTCACCGCTCTGGGCCGCGCCTCCCCTGTCGCGATGCCAGTGGACAGTCCGATGCTGCACAAGGCGTTGGAAGCGCTTCGGGATGAATGGGGCAAGGCGGCGATTGCCGGCACCGGCGGCTCGATCCCGATCCTGGCGGAGTTCCGCAACCGGCTCGGGCTCGATCCCCTGCTGGTGGGCTTCGCGCGTTTCGACAACCGGGTTCACGCACCGAACGAGAAATACGATCTGTCGAGCTATGTGCACGGAACGCGGTCCTGGGTACGGATCCTTGACCGCTTTGCCCGGTAACGGGCGGTCCGAAACCTTACTGAAAAGGGACGTAACTGTCATTCACCCTGCAGAACCGGGCTCTTGCCCGGCACTGCCGCACGGGCCGCACGAATGAAGGCATCGACGTTCTCGAACTCCTGCTCGGGGAGACGGAGGCCAAGCCGGGTGCGGCGCCAGAGGAAGTCCTCGGCGCATTGCACCCACTCCCATCGCACCGCCCAGAGAAGTTCGGCAGCGGTGATCGTTGCGCCGAAATCCTGTCCGAGGTCACCGGCGCCCTGCGCCTGCCCGAGAATAAGGCGCGCATCGGTTCCATAGGTGCGCACCAGGCGACGGGCCCAGTGGGCATCCAGAAACCCGTAGTCGCGGCGGAGGTCGTCGACGAGCGCGGCAACGCCGTCTACTGGAAAATCTCCGCCCGGCAGAGGCACATCGGCAGTCCAGGGTCCGGCCGTGTTTCCCAGCCTCGGTGCGATCTCGGCGAGGGCGGCTTCCGCAAGTTTCCGATAGGTGCTGATCTTGCCTCCGATGACGGTGAGCAGCGGCACGCCACCCGTATCGTCGGTTTTCAGCACGTAATCCCGCGTTGCCGCAGTCGCGGATCTGGTGCCGTCGTCATAGAGCGGCCTCAGGCCGGAATAATTCCAAACTATGTCGTCACTCGTCACCGGACGCCTCAGGTACTGCGACACGAAGTCGAGCAGATACCGCGTCTCCTCTTCCGTGCATGTCGGCGAATTCTCCGGCGTGACGTGCTCCTCTTCGGTGGTCCCGATCAGGGTGAAGTCATCCTCGAAGGGGATCAGGAATATGATCCGTCCGTCGCTGCCCTGGAAGAAGTAACACCGGTCGTGGGCGTAAAGCCGGCGGGTCACGATGTGGCTGCCACGGACCAGCCGCACGGTCTCGCAGCTGTCCGACCCGAGCATCTCGCGATTGATCTCGCCAACCCAGGGACCGCCGGCGTTGACCAGCATACGGGCCTGAACCTGCCACTGAAGATCACCGGACTCGAGTCCGATCTGCCAGGAATCGCCCTCGCGCCGCGCACTGACAACCCGGGTCCGTGGCATGACTGCCGCTCCCCGGTCAGCAGCGTCTCGCGCATTCAGAACCACCAGCCGCGCGTCTTCCACCCAGCAGTCCGAGTACTCGTAGGCCTTCAGGAAACCGGCCTTGAGCGGCTCACCGGAAGGATCCCGTGACAGGTCGAGGGTCGTGGTGCCGGGGAGGATCTTGCGGCCTCCGAGGTGGTCGTAGAGGAACAGTCCCAGCCGGATCATCCAATCCGGCCGTCGGTGGCGCGACCATGGCATGACGGCACCCAGAAACCGTGAAGCCGGGGTATTTCCCGAAAAACGCATGTCGTTCCGGCAGGGAAGCACGAATCGCATGGGGCGGGCGATGTGCGGGCTCATCCGGAGCAGCACTTCCCGCTCTCGCAGGGATTCCCGTACCAATCGGAACTCGAAGTACTCGAGGTAGCGCAACCCGCCATGGATCAGTTTTGTCGAAGCGCTGGATGTGCCGGATGCCAGGTCGTTCATCTCGGCAAGGCCAACCGATAGGCCGCGGCCGGCGGCGTCCCTCGCGATCCCGCAGCCATTGATGCCGCCGCCGATGATAAACAGGTCAAAGCCTGAAGGGTCGCCTGCCATCATTGTCACTCATATCCACCATTTTCGGGCACGATTATCCGTTCCACCGATCCCGTCAAGATTGCTCTCGAACGATTCGATCCGGGTCTGGAGGCAGCTGTTTTCACCGATCCGTCCTGGTGATTGGACAACGACAGCTCAAAGCGCTTACGCCCGAAATCTCAACGGCGCACGAAGGCCATACCGTTTACTGGCGGTCAGGGATAGATTCCATAGAACCGGGCATCAGGAGGAATGGTCTGAATCAGGCGACAAGTATGAGAAGGCAAGTGCGTCGTCGAATGTAGAATGCAATGGACGCGATGAACCTGTTTTCCCTGTCCGTTTTGGTCGAACTCGAAGTCGGTCCCGAGGACCCGCCGGACTGGTAGCTTCGCCGCCATCCATCCAGGAGCAACCGAATCCTGCACTTTCCTAGAATCGACAGGCGGAAAGGCGTTCTGCCAGGGCAAGAAGAAAGCTGCTGACAACCCGGGCAAGAGTTAACGCATTCCATGATTTTGGAGGCTGCCTAAAGGCTTTCCGGATACACCGTGGACGTAAACAGGTATCCGTCAGCCGCTGATCTTGGTGCACATGCCGGCCTGACCGAGAGCCTTTTCTTGTTCGGGGCCAGTGCACTGCCAAGGAGGGTGACTGGAGTGGGAACGAAGACAAGTTCCGTTGTTCGCGTTGTTTTCAGGGTTGGTGCGGCGGCAGGAAGACCAAAACTGCTCGCAGGCAGAAATCGGGCTCTTCCGGCGAAACCGGAATCCAATTCAGGGTTGTTTCGGTTTTTCTGCTTCAGCTCACAATACAGCGTTTTGTACGGTTCGGGGCGGATAGGGAAGGAACAATGACAACGGACAACCGTGCGGAATTGGCGGGAGGTCGGGAGCCCATGCAGTTCGGCACGGTGGGAGCTTCATCAATCACCGACCGAAACTACATTTGTTGGTGGAATGAGGGAATCGAACGCGCCTTGTGATCTATCTGACCATAAGGGCCGACAAGTGTCGAACTCTGGCTGCCCACACCCGTCAGGACCTGTCGGTCACGAGGCCAAGACACCTGTTACGCGCGTGAACTCTTCAAGGAAATCGAACCTAACGATTGCGAACTTCAGCCGTTTCTGGAAAGTTCGAGTTCTCTTAGAAACCGAACGTCCGACGTTGATGTCTGAACCCGAAACCCGAATTTCCCGGTATTCTGGAATATCCGTTTCCCTCTCATCTCAGTGAAGTATCACGGTGTTCACCATTAATCGCCCCCTGAAAAAAGGACGCCAGACATACGCAAGAAAAGTCTATTTTCTTGCGCAGATCCCCGGTTACTCGGGGTTATAATCAAGACTCGATCTGAACTATGGACAAGACAGCGCGGGCTCGGGTCATGGCAACATAATGTTCTGGCAATTCACTGTTGGCCTGATCCGGGGCCGGAAGGTCGACGACGATGATCGCTTCGTTCTCAAGTCCCTTGAATTCGTCAATCCGGGCAAATCCTACCTTATCGACCGGCATTCTACGAATCGAATACTCGTCCAATTGTCTAATCGTAATCGCTGTATCCACTGGCAAATCGGACACAGATGAATCGAAGTAATCAAACGGTGAGAGAATTGTCACTGAACCGGGCGCAAGACCTCCAACTTCGACAAGTTCCACAATCTCCCGCGAAATCTTTTCGGCAGACTCCTGCCGGTTGGAAACCATGCACCACCGGACATCGGGGCCTGCTCCGGCCCCGCGTGTGCCAATGTCTGCGCCCAATCTGCCTTGAACGTACTCAAGGATAACCTTGGTGTTCCGACAGTTTATGTTCAGAGGCATGCGAACCGGGTTGATCGCTTCAAGGTATTCCTTGGCACGCGAGTCATAGTGTCCGGAGAGTGCTTGATTGTTGAGATCAAAAAACCAGCACCAGCGTCCACTTTCCAGTCCGTCAGCCAGAACCTCATTCAGAGATTCGATACTGGCCATGTCGAACAAGTCCTGCCCCTCGTCAACGATCAAAGCGTCAAAGCGATCCAGCCCCGCCCGGCTGCAATCGAGTTGAATACCACCAATGAGTGAAACCGAAAGGCCGGGGATCGCCAACCGCGACGCGAGGTGATGCCTTAACCACGGTGAACGGCACACCAGAGCTACCTGCATACCTTGATCAGTCCATTCTTTTGCCAGCCTTTCAGCCAGAAATGTCTTTCCGGTTCCGGCACCACCCGTACACATCACTCTCGGATTGGCTTGCGCGATGTCCGCCATGCGCATCTGGTCTGCGGTCAAGCGTTCGATGCGATGTTCAACTTGATTCACTTGTTGATGCAACGGTACGTAACGTTTGACGGAATCAATTGCAGCATCTACGTCTGGACGAATGAACCGTCGGATAGTCGTCAGCGCATCGTCGTCCAGGAGATCCCGAATTCTGCCACGTTGTCTCCAATACGTGAATAACTGGCAAAGCCAGTGCCCGAAATCATGAATACACCTTCTGTCGGCGATCATTTCCAGGCTCCATTCCGAACTGCGGGTATCCCAGGTGCAATCAGGAAAAACGACCCCATATCCCGTGGCCACGCGATCAAGAACGTGACCGGGCAGGTTTTCTTGTAACTCCTCCATCAACCCGTGCATGGCTGTCTCCGCCTGACGAAACGGATCCTGCATTTGAAACGTTTCGCTGCCGTGTCCGTCCTGATAGTGCCAATCGCCGTCTTGTACCGTGACCCGTCCGCCCTTCACTTCCAGTGCAAACAGCCCTTCCGGACCGACAATGACAAAGTCGATCTCAGGAAACTGTTTGTACGGATGTGTCGTTGGTTTCAGGGAATGAAAGGCAGAATAGCCGTTATCAAAGGTGAGACGAAGCCGTTCGAAAATCTTTTTTTCTGCATGGCTACCCGTTTCGAACGGGGTGCCGGGGATCATTCTCATTCCGGAAATCAGCTAGAGCATTTTGCGAATGGTTGTGGCCGTCTTGTCGTCAAGTCGCGAGTCGGCAAGCATATTCAAGAAGTCAATCCTGTTGATTTCAGGTGTCACCCTTGGTTCACCAGACAACTCGATTTGAACTGACCCTCCCTTCACAGTCAGTTTGTATTCGCCCGTTCGCAAAGCGACCCGCGTACGGATGCAGTTCCATTTCTCATTCCGCGCCAGTGCCAGAGCCGCCTTTTGCTTTTTTGGCCGCCAATCCGAGTCTTCTCCAAAGAGTTCGCGCAATGGACGAATCCTGGGCGGGGGTTCGCCCAGTTTGAATCGGGTGTCGGCAAGCTGATGCGAAAGACGGGCCATGCGATGGGATACTGAATCTATGAGGTCCCGGCCAGATCGGAGCCGAGTCGGAAGTTTGATCCAGCCATCTCGCACTCCAAAGAGGATGGCGGCTGCTAACCAATCCCGCTCGGTTAGGCGATCATTATCGTCGTACTCGAGAAGATCGTCACTATTCTCGCGCAAGAAAAACAGGATCAAGGCGCGATCCAGGGCGGCAGGGTGGCGGTCGAACAGTTCGCTGGACGTGAATTCCGGGAGCCCTGTCATGGACGTGAGCGTTTCAATTAGCTTCGTCACATGCTCACGCAGTTCTGAATCGACGTCGGAACAGGCTCCAGAAAGGTAATCGGTAATCGTCTGTCCGGCTGTACCTGTTTGCGGAATTTCACACAACCCGGCCAGCTCTTCGACGATTCCCCAAAACAACCTGGCCTGAATGACGTCATGTCGTTCGTTCGGATCCACCTGCTGGTCAATGGAATCTGCCAGCGTGACCTTCTCGTCGAAGAACCAAGACCTCAGGCCAGATAGAAAAGGTCCTCTGAATCCGGTCGACTGAGGCGTGTCGTCGGGATCGAAAGCAATCCGGCACGCTTGAACGGCCTGTTCGCCGAGATTGCCAAATTGCGTCAGCATTGCCATCACGCCGCCGGCGGCAAAAGAAACATGCAAAGGTAAGGAAAGATTTTCAGGCCCGCTGGAGGCAGGCCAGGGAGTGTTGGAGGCGTTTGTGGTGAACAATCGCTTCCCTGTCTTGCGTTTGAAACTCGTTAGAGGAACGTTTTCGTAGTCTTTTGCGTCTGCTTCGACGGTATTTTTTTCGAAAACCGATTGAAAAATTATCGATTCAATTCGGGACACTGGCAGCGGACCGGGAAACAACAGTACCTTGTGAGTGTCCTTGTATTCTTCAGGAAAACGTATTTCCTCCAACTCGGCGCTCCCCGACGCAAATGCCCTGCCTGACAATCCTGAAAGGTCGACCTCTACGATGCAAGGTTTGAGGAATCTCTCTTCCGTTGTGGAATCTTGGATGGCTTGCCTAGAGGCCTTCTTGATGAACACGGGAATCCACCCAGGGAAATCTCCCAATGTGTCTTTGTAGTATTTGTCGCCAAAGCCAGATGGCGGCATTATCAGACCCGCGGAGAGCATGAACATGATGTTCATGTGATTGGTGATCAACATTCCCGTTTTAGGCGCCATTACCTGTTCTGACGGATTGGCCCCGCCAACTAAATCCAGTCGCCCACTTCCCGCCATTACATTTCCTTCCGTTGCAGTACGCCTGTGTCGGTGGGCAATATGCGTTCGATCTCCTTGTTTCCGCCGTGCTTTTTTAACATGAAAACCATCTCCCTGGCTCTCGCAACCATGACGTAGAAACGGCGTTTCGTTGCGTCTGGATCATCACGGCGAATAAAATGCTCATCGATATCAGCCAAAAGGACGATATCGAATTCGAGGCCTTTGCAAGTCTGTGCGTTAATGACGAGAATACCGCCTTCGTCAAAGGCCACATCAGTGCGGTTTCGACTATGGTAGGTATTGATAGGGGGAGGCGGGTTGTCGAGTTTCACTTCCGTGGACCGGAGTGCATTGACATAGCGTTTTCTGACTTCGTTGTTTGGCGTAATTATGCCGATGAGCTTTCGCGGCTCGCGGTCGGCGAGACGCAGGACTCTTGTCGCAACGGTTACAAATCTGTCCGGGCGGTAGGTAAAAAGAGACGGAACGGGTCCAGATGAAGCGACAGGAAGATCCGGAGGCGGGCTTGCGGGATCGCCCGTAAAGAAAGCATTTGCCAATCTCGCCACCTTGTAGCGATTCCGAAAGTTGTGGCGAAGTTCAAAGACATCGTGGGAGTCAATCACTAGACCATTTTCCAAGTCCATCCGGCTGCTATTGGACTCAGTAATTTGCTGATTCTGGTCTGCGAGGACAAAAAATCGGTCAAAACCCAGATTGAGCAAGGAATTGTAAAATTCGGGCGGCATGTCCTGACCTTCGTCTATCACGAGAATCGGCCTCCGTTCGTTTCCCCCGACCGGCATTTTTTGAATAGTGTTTTCTACATTGTTCCAGTCGATTTCCCGGAAACTGTCATTGTCAGGATCGCAGCGCGGAGTACACTTACCCGTAATTGCCTCGAAGATTTCAATGAACCATGCCATCCACGTCCTGGATTTGAGTTTGGTGCCGAACAGTTGTCTGCTCGCATCATTAAGTAGACGGTTGTAGACCAGAAAAACGTAGTCGTCGTTGTCGTTATGATGACGACGGGACCGGAGTAGCGCGAGCACAGATTTTCCTGTCCCGGGTCCTCCGATGATTAGGTGTCGGTCCTCTTTCGCACACGTGCGTAGCACCCTTTCCTGTTCCTTGCTGAGATCCTGGATGCCAGGCAATTGGTATTTTCGCTTTCTGATGTTTTCGGGCTGAAGACTGCTGCGTCGACTACGACTTTGGGCGCCAGGTAGTTCGATTTTGCGCTTGGGCATCAGTCGGCCGGTCCGGCAAAGTCCAGAAAGGCCGGAATGCCGGGTTTCCCTCCCGCGACGAAAACCCGGTCAAGCAAAGCGTTGCCAAAGTCACAGCTCGGCTCGGGAACCAGTGTGCAGGCGTGGCAAGCGGCGCGATTGAGCAAGTCAGGCCCGTGCCCTTCCTGCTCACAGCACACGGGGTCGAGTGAACACCGGGCAGCAGATTCAAACGCTCTGGTGAGAACACGCAGAAATCGATGCGGTTTGGCAAGCTCCATCAGGCCGCCGAGCGAACCCTCCTCGTCAGGAACCGCTACGTAGATCAGTATTCCCGCCATTGGTTCGCTTCGGGTGGTGCAGTAGATGCGTTCCTTGAGTGATGCGGTGGGATATCCGGACTCGGCGTCAAGTTCCCGAATAACAAGGTGAGCCAATGTATGACACAGGAGGAACCGGGGTGACACATCAACCTCCCTCCGCGTCGCATTCGGCCCAGTGCGTAGCTGGTACCGCATGTTGAATGCTTCCGCACGCTCCTTAATCGCGTCAAGGTCCTGCCAAGCCCGCAGCATCGCTTCATCAAGCGTAAAGAAGATTCCTTCGCCATACATTTCGAGAGCCGGAAGCCATTTGGTCTCTCCTGTGATGTCGGGTGGTATAAGCTCTTCTCCTCCACCACGTTGGAACCCGTGCAGCACCAGGATTTCCTTCAACCTGTTGACAGCAACAAGGGTGGGAACAGCCTTGACCACGCGTCGAGCAAAGTCGCCGCTCAACTTCTTTTCGAGCTGACGCCAGTCGTCCGTCTGGTGTTCGGTGACGAAGTCCTCATCTTCCCTGAGATCGGGAATTTTCTCCGTAAGCGCATTGAATTCGTCGGCCAGAAGATCGGTGTTTGTGATCGACTTGCCAAAAAGCGGATAGCCTTCGCTTATTTCCTTGATCGCTGTTTCAATCGCCTCGACTGTACATCGGTAGTTGCTTGCAAGCCGTTTGAGGGCGGCCTTGCGTGCTAAGGGGGTTCTGGCGTTCCGGACTTTCTGCTGGTCCCTTGTATTCCCGAAGAGACGGTCGGTGACAGTTCCATTTAGAATTCGCGATTCCGGGGGAATGACCAATGCGGAACGGGTCGCGGGATAATGAACCCTGACGTCGTTGATCTCAACGACCTTGGCCTCGGCTTCCGGTGGAGAGTCGGGAAATTGCCTCACCCAGGGTTGAATCCAGGTTCCCCTCGGGAATTGGACCTGTTCATCGTTTCGAAAGGGCCTGGACGATCCGCATTTTGTGCAGCGAAGTTCACGTCTGTTCTCGGTCTCCGTCAGAGCCAAGTAGGCCGTGGACCAATCGCGTCCGCATTGCTTCTGCTCTGGATGTTGACTGTTTCGGTGGGCCAGGGTGTGCCAAGGCACATCGGCAAGATGGCCATCTTCGTGAATCAAAACCCATGGAACCTGCTCAAGCCTGCTTTTGCAGACGTTGCACATATAGTCCGAGCGCGGAAGGTGAGCCTCTAAATCTGCGTTGGACCTACTTTCGCCTTGTCGCCGACGCGTTCTCCAGGGCGTTCGGTGCAAAAGCCCGCATTCAGCTTTCGAGCATCGCATCCAGGTCGGAAACCTCAATGCGGGAATCCATCCGATCATCTCGCCATTGCGTTCGATCGCACGTGGCGGTGTGCAAAGTGCCTGCTCAATGCCCAGCGCACTTCGAACACGGTCCACATAACGGATTTGGCGATCCCGAGGATCGCTTCCAGGCGGCATCCAAGTTCGCGTGTCCTGAACGACCATCAGGCTTTCAGACCCACGAACTATGGCTCCCACCGAACAGTCACGCAGGAGGTGTGAGAGCCGAACCGAAACAAGTTCCTCAGTCAAGTGATTTCACCATCTTCGGTTGAGAAGCGAATTGTCAGCTTGCATCGTTTTCGGGCGCACTTGGCGGCCAGTCCCGTATTTTCAAAACTCCGTTTCCTTCAACGTTGCGCATTGAGTTCAACGTCGGCCAAAGTCCCGGCCGCGTTTCGCCGCGCGAATAAAGCAGACGGTCGGAATTTCTGTTTCGTGCGACATAACAGAGCCTTCTGTTCTCGTGTCCACAGCGTGCTGCTTCATCGTGCCACTCATCTACACGGCGATCAATATGCGCAAGGGTGGCATGGTGCTTGCTTTCCTCAATCTCCGCCTTCTTGCAACGTCGCTTGAGTTCTTCAATTACAGCTTTGACTTGTCCGGATTCCCTGTTGAACTTTCCGGCCGAATTGTTGTCGTGCAGGTCTTTGCAAGCGTGCCGAATCGCGATGACAAGGGCCGCATGAAGTGCACGAGATCGCACTGCCAAGGTTTGTGGGGTAACGCTGCTGGGCTCCACGAAACGGTTAAAGGCTTCATGGTAAGGACGGAAACTCTCGTAATGCGAGAGGCTACGAGCCTGATGCCGAAAAAAGTCGATGACGACCAAGCCTGGGATGTCGGCGCGACCGACTCGGCTCGTGGCCTGAATGTACTCGGCAGTTGTCAGAGGTTGGCCTACAACGACCATGAGTGCCAGGCGAGCGACATCCAGCCCTACCGACACCATATTAGTGGCCAGAACAGCATCGAGGCAAGACTCGTCACGTCGCGAGTTGCCCAATCGTTGAAAGGTCTCTGCGTTTTGCTGCGCGTTTCGACGGCTTGTCAGTTGGGCGATCCGAGGGCTTTGGAATCGAACGCGGCCGTTGGTTGAATCTCTGCCTTTTGGGCGCGACGTTGCGCTCGCGAGCCAGCGGCCAAATTCACGAACGTCCGTGTAGAACGCATTGTGGCTGTTACCAAGGTTTCTGAGGCTGCCGTGGTAAATGACCTGAGTCCACCAAGCATCGAGTAGCGCGTCGCGGTCCGCATCGTCGCTGAATAACTCCTCGGGCCCCGCAAGCAGTGTAGCGGACAATGGACCCAGGCAGTGCCGCTGATCAAGCATCGGTGCCAGGAACCCGACATAAAGTCGTCCTGGACGCTCCTTGTCGGACCGCGCAAAATAGGAATCGTCATGTGACAGTCCCGGCGGGGGAAACACCGCCAGATCGCGAGCGAACAACCTTCTTACCTGTTCCTTTGCCATGCGAATGGTCGCGGTCGACGCGACATACTTTGGCCGCACATCGCGACGAACAAGCACGGTGTCGAGTCCGGCTTCATACAGCCCGGCAACCGAGCCCAAGGGGCCCGTGATGAGATGCAGTTCATCCTGTATGATCAACTCGGGCGGTCGCGATCCTGTACGGACACCGAAAAAGGCTCCTGTCCGCCCCTCCCAGGCAAGGCGTGCGAATTTGTCGATTGTACCGATCAGCAGAGACGGCGGCTGGTCGTAGAGTGCTTCGTCCACGGTGTTGCAAGGCAGAGGGAGGTTTTCCGCACCGAAGGCACATGAATTATTGGTGCATCGGAACTGAAATTGCTCGTTGTCAGCAACGTAACCGTTCACGACATCGAACTGCGAATCGCACCAGGGACAGCGCTCGAGGAGAAGTTCGTACCTCGCATCGCTTTGTCCCGACTTTATCTTTCCGACAATCTCTTTTGCCTTGATGTAGTTGTTGGGGCTGACTTCACTGCCAACCCAAATGCCGATTTCGATTGGAAATCTGCCCAATCGTCCAGGATTGCGGCGGCGAATCAATTCCAGAGCGCAGATCATACGCGCGGCACGTGCGAATTGCTGGCGGGTCAACAATCGCAATGTATAACGCATCAATACGGCGGTGCCGCCGCCCGTGCCGCGGTATTTCAGTCGCCGCCAAATGATCAGATATGCGATCAGGCCCAGGTATGCCTCGGTCTTGCCTCCTCCCGTAGGAAACCAGATCAGGTCCAGGACATCTCTGAATTTGTCGTTTTCCCGAATCGTCGACTCGATCACGGTCAGCAAGAAGGCCAGTTGGAAGGGCCGCCAACGATAATCCTCAGGGAGCCTGGCATCTTTGCCTGAAGCCAGGTCAGCCTGGCGCATCTGATCCAGCATTGCCTGGTTTGCGAGTTGAAACGACTCGACTGCGAGTCGATCCGTGCGCAGCATCTTGATGCAATTCCGCATTCGGACCAAGGCATCGTCCATTCGTTGGCAAATTCGGGCCGCGGTTTCCTTTTGATCAGAAGCGGCAAGGCTTGTGCCAATCCGTTTTTGCTCGGAAATCCAGTTGGCATAACCGTCTACGAAGCGTTCGAGGTCGTCGGGGACCAACGCGCTAGAGAGGTTCTTGAGACTAAGTGCAGCGTCGCCTTCGCCAATGTTGACCGTCATCAAGGGGACTTCGGTCTCAGGCATGAATTCCGACCAAAGCCGCGGTGTTTTGCCCATCCTTGCTTCCCAATTTGCGGACGCGCCATGCCCAATGGCATAGATGTGCTGCTCCCGGTACTGAAGCTCGAGTTCCTGTTCCTCCTGAGTTAACATGCTCGCATCGATCCGGGGATACTCGACCAGTTCACCACTTTCGATGCTGCATTCGAGCCGAGCCTCAAACAATGACTTCCTAACCCGTTCGCTAATTTTGAGCTTCTGGGGCACATTTGTGTCGACTTTCCCCCGGTTGCACAGAGTAACCGTGAGAATGGTACCGTCACCGTGCGCACGCATCCGAACATCAATGCAAGCACGACCCTGGAAGACTTCTGTTGCTGAATCGGTGGCAGGCTTGGAACTTGGCCATGTCACAAATTCCTGAGGCAAATTTTCGTGTGCGTACTCTTTCCCGTCCCGTTTGTAGACGGCGGCGGAAGCCATGATCGAGAGGCGTACGTCACCACGCACAAAGAAGGAAAACCCCGCAGAAGAGGGTGGGACGTACCTCCTCTTCCGAACTGGTTTCGCTAGAGTCTTGCCTTCAGATGCGTCTTCCTTTTCGACCTCGTCGTCGTGGTCGTCCTGCAACGACGATTTTGCGATTTCGTGTGAATTGGAAGCGGGGTCGATTCCCGATATATCGGGGACAATTGGGTGAAGCACTCCTGTTGGAAACCTGTCCAGCGGGGAAACTTTCATACTATTGTGATCAGGAGGCCCAATCAGCTGTTTGCGTAGCCAACTGACGAGGCGTTTCCTGTGTTTGACGTACATGATGCCCAGCCGGATAGTGAGACTCAGGAAAAGTCCGGAGGCTCGCGAATTGCCTCGGATTGCGAAGGCCCAGATTTGCCTTTGACTGAATGAAGTTTCATTTCCAATCGTCCTTTACCTGGCTGTCGAAGGCGGATCGTTTGTCAATCGTGGCGGTTAGCCAAACAAACGGTGATCCTTCCATCAAGGAGTGCCTGAACTCGTTATCGCAACGGCGCAGGCAAACATTCGCCTTGTGAACAGGTATAGGGATCGAATGCCTCGCCACCTGATATTCTCCACCTGTGGTCAGAAGTAAGGTCAGCTATCACAAGGCGACAGCGCTAGCAATTTTTGGGGATTATATCGAAAAGTCACATTCCGGCTGCCAACTCGGTATAATCCCTTGACAATTCAGGCAGATAGTATAGTGATCGCGTGACGGGAAGCCAGCCTTTCCCGTCACCAGACGAACCTTGTGCCGAAGGCCCGACCGCGTGAGCGAGACCTCCACATACCGCAACATCATCTACCGGCTTCTGCCAGGCTCCAGGGCCAACGCACGGCGCCTGGCCGGACAGGCGGGCGCCTGCCGCTTCGTCTGGAACACGATACTGGGGCAGCACAATGACGCCCATGAGGAGGCGAAGGCCAACGGGGAGAAACCTCCGTCGGTTTCGTTCTTCTCGCTCGGCAAGGAGTTCACCGGTCTCCGCAACGAAATCCCGTGGCTTTGCGCATACTCCTTCAGCATCACCCGGTACGTGCTCAAGGACCAGGCCGATGCGTGGAAGGCGTTCTTCGGGGGCGAGGCAGGACATCCACGCTTCAAGTCCCGCCACGGGTCGACGCCGTCCTTCACCATTCCCGAAGCCGTCACCATCAGGGACGACATGATCAATGTCCCGAGGGTTGGTCCCATGCGCATCCGGCGGGAACCCGTATCCCGAGGGCAAGCCGGTGAAAGCCGTGATCAGGAAGATCGCCGGCAAGTGGTATGTCACCGTCTGCTACGAGGTCGAGGCTGAGGAGCGTCCCGACACCGGGGTCTCGGCGGGCGTGGACATGAACGTCCGGCAGGTGGCGGTGGTGGACACGACCGGAGAGGCGGAGATCATCCCCGCGCCCGACACGGGCCGGCTTGATGCGAAGATCGGGCGCAACCAGCGCCGGCTTGCCCGCCAGCGCAAGGGGTCACGGCGGCGCATGAGAACCAGGCTCAGGCTGCAGAGGCTCCAGCGAAAGCGGGCCAACAGACGCAGGAACTGGCAACACCAGGTCAGCCGCCGGATCGCGAACCGGGCGGGCACGGTGATTGTCGAGAAGCTCAACACGGCAGGGATGACCAAATCGGCAAGGGGCACGCTCGAGAACCCCGGCACGAACGTGAGGGCCAAGTCCGGCCTCAACCGGGAGATCCTGAGCACTGGCTGGCATGGCATGAAGGAGAAGCTCGCCTACAAGTGCGCATTGGTGGAGATCGATCCTGCCTTTACATCACAGACCTGCAATGCGTGCGGATGGGTGGACAAGGCTTCCCGCCCGTCGCAGGCTGAATTCACGTGCGTGGCCTGCGGCCACGCGGATCATGCGGACCTGAACGCGGCCCGCAACATCATGGCGTCCGGGATTGGCGCTTCTGCACGGCGAGGGGCGTTTGCGTTGGCAACCCCTGTGACCCGTGAAATCGATCGAATGGTCGCTTAAATGTGACTTATCGATATAATTCCCCAATTTTGGAGGGTGATTGAGCAACAGCCTTAGACTAGACAAACGGGTTGTGTTTGGGTTTGAATGCAAACATGATCTCAGTCTACGTGCCGCCAAGGAATCATACTTGGAGTTAACGATGGCGAGCCCTGTAAAAGAACTGGAAGCTGCGGGTTTTGAACCGCGCCAAGCAGTTGTCCTTGCAACGATGCTGCAATCGCGACCAGCTGGTCTTCGGCCTGAGTGGGTGCTCGGGATCGCTGTAGCAGTGTTGGTCGTCGTGCTCGGCACGCTGTGGGTAGAAGCGACGGATCATGGCGACCGTCTTGTCCGGCTCGAAACTCAGATGGAAGCAGTGGTCCAGCGGTTGGATCACATCGTATTGACGCAAGCGCAGATCCTGCAGAAGCTGGACGCCCTCGCCGCAAAATTCGACTGACCCACGGTTTCGAACTTGAACCGCGAGACGTACGACTCTCACCGTTTCCATCCGGCCTTCGATGGATCGAAATTACCGATAGAGCTTCACTGCTTCCCAAATGATGGCGGACTCGACCTGGAAGATGTAGGGATATCCGCCGGACGCTCAACGCTTCCCAAAAAGATCTGGATTTTGCAGGACGGGTAGGAATGGGCACCGAATGCTTCAGGCAATAGACCACGCTGGATCTGGCGACCTGATCAAACTGAATCAGAACGGAAACCGGCGACTGGTTGTTGACCAGCGTGGCACTCCAATTTGGTAACTTGCCAAAGGACTCGACCTGCCGACGAATACAGTTTTCAAAAAAGATCGTGTTAATATGGTCACGAGGCACTTTCGGCCTGATTCCGCCGACAACTTTCGCGCAAGCGTTCGGCAGGACCAGTGGAAAGTCGTACTCCCGGCATTTGTCTACCGGACTTGAACTGCGCTGGAACCGCACCGTCTGCCCCAGTGTGCCGGCTAGAAGGGGACCTCACGGTGCCCCTTCCCCCACAGAACATCTCGAGAAGGCCCGGGCTAGGTCTACCATGTTATGGAATTTTGGGCTGAACTACGCGATTTTTCGAGTGTAGGATCGCGTCATCATGGCACAATCCCGGATCAGCAGCACCTTGCGGGACGAGGCGGCGCGTGCGCGGGTTTCCGCCATCCTGGCGCAGGAACATTTCGACAGCCGCCGCGCCCTTGGTCGCCGGGTCTGTGAGGAATTCTCTTTCGTCGACGCGACCGGTCGGCCCCAGGTGTCGGGATGCCTGCATGCGCTTGCGACCCTTGCCGGGCGCGATCCCGATATCGTGCTGCCGGCTCCGAAGTCGGGGGGCGTCGACATCACTCCGCGCCTGCTCGACGCGCCGGTGCCGGATCCGGTCGACGTTCCCACGGTTCTGTCGCAGGTCGAGGACGTCGCGATCGTCCCGGTTGTCACCGCCGATGACCGGGCACTGTGGAACACGCTGATCGCCCGTGAGCATCCCCACGCCATGACCACCTTTGCCGGGCGTCAGCTCCGCTATCTGGTGGGCTCGGCCCATGGCTGGCTCGGGGCTGCGGGGTTCTCGGCCGCGGCGCTCAAGGTGGCGGCCCGGGACCGCTGGATCGCATGGACGCACAGCCAGCGGAGCGGCCAGCTTGACCGGGTCGTGTGCCTGAGCCGTTTCCTGATCCGGCCCTCTGTGCACTGCCCGCACCTGGCCAGTCACGTCCTGGGGCGTATCCTGCGGCGCCTGCCCCGGGACTTCGCGGCCCGCTACGGTTTCCGCCCGCTGCTGGTGGAGAGTTTCGCCGACGAGGGCTATGATGGCACCTGCCTGAGGGCGGCCAATTTCCTCTGCGTGGGCCGGACGGCGGGCCGCGGCCGGCAGGACCGCGAGAGGCGGCGCGCCAGGACGGTGAAGACGGTGTTCATGTTCCCGCTCGACCGGCGCTGGCGTCGGGAACTCGGGGTCCCGCATGTGGAGCTCAGGCCGGTTCTCGAACCGGGGGAAGGCCTGTCGGCGTCGGAATGGGCGGAGAATGAATTCGGAGGGGCTCCCTTGGGTGATCGGCGACTGTCTGCGCGGCTTGTGAAGAGTGCCGGGCTTCTGGCGGCGTATCCGGGCCACAAGATCAATGCCAGCCCGGACAGCGACAGCACGGCGATCAATGCCTTCTACCGGCTGATCGAGAAACCTGCGGAGTCGGCGGTCTCGGTGGAGAACATCCTGGCGCCGCACCGTGAGCGCACCGTCTGCCGGATCCGCAGCCAGCGCACGGTTCTGGCCATCCAGGACGGCACCGACCTGAACTTCGCCACCCGGCCGGGCTGTGACGGTCTCGAGGTGATCGGGCGGAACCAGACCAGTGCCAAGACCCTGGGCCTGCACCTGCACGCGACACTGGCGGTGAGTGACACCGGCCTTCCTCTCGGCGTGCTGCGCCTGGGGTTCGATGCGGCGGTGAAGCGCACACCGGAAGCCGAGAAGCGGAAGAAGAGCGAACGCTGGCTTGACGCCTTCGCCGACATCGGCACCGCGGTGCGGGAGGTCGGGGGCAAGACGCGGGTGCTCAGCGTCTGTGACCGGGAGGCGGATTTCTACGAACTGTTCGAGACCCAGCGCAGGAACCCGCGTGTGGGATTGCTGGTCCGCGCGAAGCATGACCGTGTGCTGGGCAAGGCGCGCCCGAAGCTGTTCGAGACCCTGGGCGGGGGCGCGGCCGACGGCCGCATCGCGGTCGAGATCGACGGACTGACGGCACGTCCAAACTCCAGCAGGAAGAAAAGGCGCCCGATGCGCCGGAAGCGCGTGGCGCAGTGTGAACTGCGGTTCCGTCGCGTGGTCCTGCCGGCGACGATCCCCGGGGGTGAGCCGGTCACGGTGTCGGGGGTCCACATCGTCGAGATCGACCCGCCGGAGGACGAGGCCCCGGTGCAGTGGTACCTGTTGAGCACGCTCAAGGTCGGCTCGGCCAAGGAAGCGGCGGAGATCGTGGGCTACTACCTCCAGAGGTGGCGTATCGAGGATTATTTCCGCGTCCTGAAATCCGGCTGCCGGGTGGAGCACCTGCTGTTCCGCACCGCGGACCGGCTGCAGCGGGCCATCGCCATCAATGCGGTGATCGCATGGCGCATCATGCTGATGACCCTGCTCGGACGCCAGGTGCCGGACTGTGATCCCGACCTGATGTTCACCGATGCGGAACTGAACTTCCTCGGTGACTATGCACGAAAACATGCCATGGCCGCACCGCAGCGGCTCGGCGGCGCGGTCGCCGTGGTGGCGCATCTCGGCGGATATCGCGACCGCAAGCATGACCCGGACCCCGGGAACCAGATCATGTGGACCGGTTACAACCGCTGACCAGTGCCGTGATCGGCCACGAAATCGGCTACGATGTCGGCTTCCAGGCCGGCCAGAGGCATGCATTGAGGTCGGACGAGTGACCTGTGGTCATCCACTACTTGTCATGACTCGGTAGGGCTAGGTTCGGGAAAGTCAGCCCGTCTTCTGGAAGCGGCCTCGGACTGGCGATCGCAGACGCTGTCGCGGCGCGCCATGGCGGGCATCTCATCGTCACCCCACATTCGCCCGGACTTCGTGCCGCGCTGCTCATTCCGGACGAACAGCTTTGACATCACTGGCTGCACGGCATATCCGGAATTGATGGCCCTGGCGGCTTTCCAGGTAAGTCGAAAAATCCGTGCTCGGAATCGGTACGGAAACGCGGGCGCTCGCGCATACGACGTGCCTCGCAGGTAACGCAAAAACCCGGTCAGACAGGCGGAGTCCCGTACGTGTGAAAGGATTCGATTGTCTTGAGGCCCCACGCCTGACCCTTTTTCCGTTCAGTCTCGCTCCATGTCACCGTCTCCCAATCGGGCTGCAGGATCAGGCGTGCCCCGGTATTCGCCAGTTCGACCCGGTTTCCGGCAGGTTCCCAGACATACAGGAAGAATGTCCCTTGAATCGCGTGCTTGTGCGGGCCGGTTTCGATGTAGACGCCGTTCTCCAGGAAGATGTCCGCTGCGCGCAAGACGTCCTCACGCTGATCGACCACGTAGGTCAGGTGATGAAATCGTCCGTGCCCGCCGGCATGATCCTCCGTACAGGCGAGATCATAGGTCTTGTTGTTGATCGTGAACCAGCATCCGCCCAGCCGGCCGTCGTCAAACCGTATCTGCTCGGTTACCCGTGAACCGAGGCAGGCGACCATGAAATCCCTGAATTCCGAAACGTCGATGGCCAAGAGATTCACATGATCGATCCTGCGGGGGCAGCAACCCCGTCCATGATAGCGCTGGGCGAGGTTCTTGAGCGCCGGGCGTTCATCCCCGGAAGCAACGTATTTGCGTGTCTCCCAGTAAAGCTCGAAGACATGACCGAATGGATCCTCGAAACGGAGCGCAGGACCGTGGCCCAGGTCACCTTCAACCCAGCCGCAGGTCTTGTAACCCGATGCCTGGATCGCTGCCGCACGGCGCTCAAGCGCTTCGGCTGACGACACCCGATATCCGACGTGGCCCACGCCGGTCGCGTCGTGCCTCGTCAGCTTGAGCGTGTGAAATTCGTAATCGTCGAAAGCGCGGAGGTAAACGCTGTCCCCTTCCCGGCCGCTTTGCGTCAGTCCATAGACACGCGTGAAGAAGTCGAGACTGTCCTCGAACCGGTCTGTCAGGACCTCAACATGACCCAGGTGTGCAACGTCGAAACAAGGTTCCATCGACTTTCTTCAGGTAAAACGATCGTTCCGTCAAAAGATGTTCGGGCCGTGCGCGGAAACGCAGGCGACGTGACCGCGCCATCCGCCCCTGTCCCGGCATTGACCCAGGCCGCTCCAGACGAATGCTCGAACCGAGATCATCTCTATCCGTTCGCCGGGCGAGGCTGCAAGACCTTCGGCCGGGGAACCGGGCGACAGGCAAGCAGTCGCAACACTGATCGCGCCAAGTCGCCGTACTTGCGTGACACCAATACGGTATGAACGCCCGGGTCGAAATCGTTCCGCCACGTGCGGACGGGCTGGCCAGGATCATTTTCGAGGCTGCCTGTTCCGTGACGTCGCCGAGAATCATCGACCGCCACCTGGAGGAACAGGTGATCCACGCATATTCCGGCCTGCCGGATTCCTACACCCGCCACGGCCACCTTGGATAACAGCGGGCCGGCAAGCCCTTGCATTCAATCGGGCGGGCGTCCGGTGAACCCGTCACTCTCGGCAGCAATGCGTCCCGGTCCGGCGGAAGGTCATTCGCCGGGGAATAATAACCCCTCTTGAAGTCCCTCCACGCATCGACATGCAAAGAACGGGCACAGACACATTTCAGGGCTTTCACCATCTGCCTTCTGCCTTTCGCGCATTCCATACATGTCGAGGCAAAGTTCCCTGACGGTGCAACGCCGTCCCCTTTTTCATCCCCGGACGCCAACCATTGCCGGGACGTCGTCAGCCACTCTGCGCGTTTCCGCGTTTGATGACGCGGACAGCGTCATCATCAGCCGTGACGAAGTCACCCGAATCGACGTGAACTCCTGCGCAAATCGCCGGAACATTGACCGAATCAAGGGGCTGACGGTGTCGATCTGAATTTCTAGTTTGGTCTCAGGGTTTCCTTCGTCGACGACAGGCTGAGTTCGGGATAGTCGCGCCTGACCCGGTCGATGTCCCACGCCAGGCGGACGAGGTAGACCACATCGCCATCATGGTCGACCGCCATGAGTGAAGGGTTCTTTTTTCCGAATGCTTCAACGAGCTCGGCCGGACCCTCCATCCATCGCGCGGAAATGAACCGGGTAGGTTCAAACCTGACCGGGATCCGGTACTCTTCCTGCAGGCGGCTCGCCAGGACATCAAACTGAAGCTCGCCAACCACACCGATGATCCAGTGGACACCGACCCGGGGACGGAACAGTTTTGCCGCGCCCTCTTCGGCAAATTGCGTGAGGGCCTTTTCAAGGTGTTTCGACATCAGCGGGTCGTTGACCATGACCGTCCGGAGGATTTCCGGAGCAAAGGTCGGGATCCCGGTAAACCGTAACGGTTCCCGTTCCGCGAGCGAATCCCCGATTCGGAGTTGCCCGTGATTGGGAATGCCGATGATGTCGCCCGCCCAGGCTTCCTCGGTCAGGGTTCGGTCCGATGCGAGGAACAGAACCGGACTGGCGATCGAGACCGGTTTCCCTGTACGGACATGAACGAGTTTCATTCCCCGTCGGAAGTGTCCTGAACACAACCTGAGAAAGGCAACACGGTCCCGGTGCCTTGGATCCATGTTTGCCTGCACCTTGAACACGAACCCCGAGACTTCGGGCTCGTGCGACGACACCTGGCGCTGGACGGCAAGCCTGTCGCCGGGAGCAGGAGCAAAGGTTCCGATACCGTCCATGAGCTCCCTGACGCCATGGGAATAAAGCGCCGAGCCAAACCAGATCGGCGAAAGATTGCCCTCGAGGAAGGCCTCGCGGTCCATTGACGGGAGAAGCGCTCTCGCCATTTCGACCTCTTCGCCGAGCGCGTTCATTTGCTCTTCCAACAGGATTCCGGCGAGTTCCGGATCGTCGAGCGAAAACGATCCGGTTGGCCGTGCCGCGACATCCCGAGGCGTACGCTCCATGATCTCGACACGATCGGTTGCCAGGTCGTAGCAACCCTTGAAGTCCCGTCCCGATCCGATCGGCCAATTTGCGGGAACCACGTCAATCGCCAGGTTGTCCTGAATTTCTTCTATGATTTCAAATGTGTCCCGCGCATCCCGGTCCATCTTGTTGCAGAAAGTGAGGATCGGCATGTCTCGCAGCCGGCAGATCTCGAACAGCTTTCGCGTCTGGCTTTCAACTCCTCTGGCGCCATCGATGACCATTATGGCCGCATCGACCGCCGTCAAGGTCCGGTAGGTATCTTCGGAGAAATCGGCGTGGCCGGGAGTGTCGACCAGGTTGAATCTGAAATCGCCGTAATCGAAAGACATGGCCGAGGCGGAAACCGAAACACCTCGTTCCTTCTCGACCTTCATGAAATCCGACCGGGTGCGCCGGGCATTTCCCTTGGCCCGGACCTGTCCGGCCATGCGAATCGCGCCGCCGTGAAGCAGGAACTGTTCGGTCAGCGTCGTTTTTCCCGCGTCGGGATGCGAAATGATCGCGAAAGTTCTCCGCCTGGCGATCTCTGGCGGAACGGAAGGAGTGTCTTGGGGGGAATTCTGCATCGGCGTCCTATACGTACCGCCTCAGGGCGAGACAAGAATATCAGGCCGCGGCGTTTGAGACGATGTGTCACAATTGCCACGCTTGCCGGGGGACGGGATCACGCGACTCCCGGCCTGCCGATATCCGTGGCGACCGGAACTGTTTGTCCTCGCCCGTCCCCAACAGGAAAGCGGTTGATTCGTGGCCGGCCCCCCAACCTGGAACGGGGATCTTGATTCGGCCGGCCGCGGAACTGGCAGGGTGGTTTCCCCGAAACCCGCGCCCAGGTCCAATCTCGGTCTGCACGCCCTGGCCCGGTAAAGCTTCGGTCTTTCTGCAGGCGCCCGGGCGTTGAATTCTGCGCGCCGTGCGGCAGGGAGATTGTCGTGCACACCGTTTGCAGAAACACAGAACCTCGGGCACCAACCTCGGGTCTGTCCTGAACCGGGCGCCTTTTCTTCACAAAATTTGCATTTTTTTTTCAAGCATTGCATTGACGTTTTGTCTAGTGGGATCATAGTGGGCAAGCTGGAATTTTCGGGAGATTTCGCTCATGTCTTACAAAGCCTATGCAGCCACGATGCAGAGCGTTTGGTTCAGCGAGGACGACGGGACAAGCTGGAACCGGCTGCTGACTCCGACCGGGGGCTTCTACAACGAGGCGCGGGTTTGGGCGGTGCACACGCACGCCGACCGGCCGGGCGAGGTGCTGGCGGGGTCGGATCAGGGTCTCTACCGGTACACCGAAGAGGCCGGTCGGTTCGATTACATCCCCTCGCCGATGGACAACCTCCACATCCTGAAGATTGCCCGGTCACCCGTCGATCCGGATTTCATCGTTTGCGGTACGCGGCCGGCAGAGATTTTCATTTCCGAAGACGACGGCGCGAATTGGCGCCGTTCGAATCTCGACGCTTCGACCGAATGCTGGTTCATCAATACATCGCGCGTGACCTCGATCCATTTCGACCCGGCGGACGCCGACACCATCTGGATCACCATCGAGATCGACGGTGTCTTCCGCTCCACCGACCGTGGCCGGACATGGGAGATGATCATTCGGGGGTTGCATGACAACGACACCCACGATCTCGTCTTCCGGGACCGCGAAGACGGCGGCCGCACCGTGCTCTGTTCGACCGAGGACGGCGTGCACCGGTCGGACGACAATGGCAAGACATGGCGGCAACTGGAGGTCCCGCAGGCAAGATGGGACTATTTTCGTTCGCTCAAGCAGCCAGAAGAAAACTCCGACACGGTGATCGCCAGTGTTGGCGACAAACCGTCCGGCGAGGCGGGAGAGCTGCTGATCTCCAGGGACTTCGGAACGACCTGGGAAATCTGCGAGATGTCCCATCCGGCCAACTCCACGATCTGGACTATCGGCACGAACGCCGCCGACACCAGCCTGATTTTCGCCGCCACGATTTTCGGCCAGATCTTCAAGAGCACCGATGGCGGCGAAAGCTGGCAGAAAATGAAACGCGAACTGGGCGAGATCCGAATGATCACCTGGGCGCCGGTCTGAGGAGGACGAGATGTTTCTTTTGAAACCCCATGTCGCCGGGCCCGAGGGCCAGGTCACGACGCCGGACGTCATCGTTGATTACCTGGAGGTTGACGGCGAAAGGCGCCCCTTGCGGTTCCTGACCCACGAATGCTGGCAGCAGGCGGACAAGGACACAGCGGCAAGGCCCGCCTACTGCGTGATGGCACTTGGCGGCGGAGCCTTGATCCTGCCGGGTTCAGTTCTTTCGAACGGGTTCGTGGTCGTGGCGCGGCAGGCATGGCGCCTCGGCAATCTCGACGGCCACGTCGGTGACGTGACTCTCAATGGAACGCCGTTCAAGGACCTTGGCCTTCCCGCCGACATGATTGAAGCTGCAGGCGGCACCGGGGACGCGCTTCCGCGCGGTTTCCTGCTTGTGAGGACGGCGGGAGCGACGGGAGACACTGCGGTGCTGTCCGACCGGGTGCTGGGGCGGGAGCTGTCGCACAGGTTGCACCTCGATTCTCTCGACGGGGACAGGTGGGGCGACGTGCGCCCGCGTCCGCGTTATTCGGTGGGACCGACGCAGAAAGAGGTGCCCCACTACATCTGACGTGCAGCCCACCATGGTTGAAGGTGACTGGCGCTACATCATCGTCGGTGCGGGCACCGCGGGGTGCGTGCTGGCGAACCGGCTGGGCGCAAAACCCGGGAAACGTGTCCTTCTGATCGAAGCGGGCGGGCACTTCCTCGGGTTCGGCTGGTTTCGATCGACCTCGGCAATGCGTCCGCACCTTTCCCGGTCACAGCGACAGATGACGCGTCATCGCCTCGAATACCGGCGTTCCGGTGGTGCCGCACTCACCAATGACGGCCATGTGGTTCTTGCCGGGGCACTCGAAATGATCCACCGGGTTTCCATTCCTGCGAAGCACTTCGGCGAAGTCCCGGGACTGCTGAAGGAAGGCCGGTGTCTCGGCCCCGCCACAGCAGACCGAGACCGGAAGGTCGGGGGCAGGAAGATGGAGGCACGGACTCATCGAGCGGGCGGTTTCCGGGTCCATCTCGAGCCACGTGTTGGGATCCTCGTCAAGCAGGGGGACCAGGTCGTAGAGCCCCGAGATCAGCGTGAGCGAGCGAATATTCCGCCCGGCGGACCCGGTCGCGATCAAGGCGGCAAGATGCGCTCCGGCGGAGTTTCCGACGAGGTGTATCCTGGTTGCATCGATCCCGAACTCGGCACCGTTCTCCACGGCCCATTCGAGCACGGCTCGAGCGTCATCCACGATCTCCGGCAGCGTGAATTCGGGTGCCAGGCGGTAGTTCGGTACGATCCAGGCCACGCCGCGCGGCTGCCATTCGATGGCCGGAAACCACCGGTCCTCCTTCTCACCGAGCTTCCAGTATCCGCCGCGAAAGAACAGGAACGCGGGCGCGCCCTTGCCCGCGGGAAAGATGTCGAGGCGCTGACGGGGATGGGATCCGTAGGCGATGTCGAACGCCGCGCCGGGCAGCGCTGCAGCGGCCCTGGAGCGTTCAGCCATTTCCGCCTGCGCCTCGGCAAAGCCGGGCGTGTCCGGAGGAAGATCGTAGGCGCCGGCCATGCGCCTATTTCCTGTAGGTCTCGCGTGCGGCAACGGAGATCGGGCAGGGCTCGACTGTGCAGTTCACCTCCGTCTGGACGTGGCGTTCCACGGTCGGCTTCATTGTTCCGCCGTCGGGTTCGCCCCATGTCAGGATCACTTGGGTTCCCGGCTCCGCCGCGTCTTCATCCAGCAGCGCCAGGGAGATCCAGCTGCGGACATTCGAGGTATAGACCGGGTAGTGGGAGATCCCCACGGTTCGCCCGTTCAGCCGAACCTCGTCGTAAGGACAGGTCGCGTAATGGGACGCCGGCATGTCCATGAACTTGTACCGCTCCCCGTCGCCGAGCTGGGAAGCGAAGATCTTTACCACGTCGTCCTTCGACCAGCGGAGCGTGCGCTTGCGCCGGTGCGGTTCCGCGGCCTTTTTCTCAAGCGCATCGCGGCCGATGAAGTCATGATCGAATTTCACGATATGGCCATAGCCGATGTCGTAGGGCGTGAGGTAGTAATCTTCCACGGTCGCACCGATGAAGGAACCTCCGAGCGACAGGTTGGCCTCGAGGCTGTCCCCCGGGAGCCACGACCGGTAATCGGCAAGGGCGTCGCCCGTATAGATCGCAGGCAGCGGTGACGGGAACCAGCCGCTTTCGTGGGCGACGGTCGAATAGGTCCTGGATCCCGCCGCGCACAGGTCTTCCGGCTCCCCGGCTTCGAGAATCGCATCACGGATCAGGTCGTAGTCGTCAAAGGGCCCGAACAGCTCCAGCCCGGCCGCACCTGCCATGCCGTGCCGCAGCGCGCGAACCCTGCGTCCCGCTATGTTGATTTCTCCCATGCCGAAGAACCTGAAGCCCTCGATCGGCCCGCCGTTGAGCTTCTCGAGGATGCTCCAGGCGTTTGGCCCCTGCACCTCGAACCGATAGTTCTTGCGCCGTCCGGAGTTGTCGAGCGCCCGGCCGTCCAGCTCGAATTCCACGTCGAAGCCGTGTCTTTCGCCATGGTACATGACCCAATTGGCATTCATCGGCTTGTTGACGATGTTCACCGTCTCCTCCTCGAGGATGAAGATGATCGCATCGCCGACGATGTGGCCGTCTTCGGTGCAATGGACAAGCTGCTTGGCAATGTCGCGGCGCCAGTTGGCCATGGAGTTGACCGCGACGAATTCGCACAAGGCCCTGGTGTCCGGCCCCTTGATCAGGAGATCGGTCATGTGGAAGGACTGGTCGAAGAGCACCGCGCCATGGCGCCAGGCCTCCTGCTCGTCGCGCCAGTTGGTGAATTCGGCCTTGATCGGAAACTGGTAGGGACCCGCGGGCGCATTTCTGAGCATCGTCAGCGGGTCGCCGGCGGCATCGATCTTGTCCTGGAGCGTCGCTATCGTCATAGTTGATTCCACTTGTTCCTTTTCGTCTTTACTAGTGGGCAGAAAATGGGCAGAGTGCAAGTCAAAACTGGTGCCGGGGAACAAATGGGCCGGATCGAAGCGAAACTTTCTGAACTGGGCATTGTCTTGCCGGAACCGCTGGTCTTGCCGAGCCCGAATCGGACATCGGCGGTGAAAGTCGGCGCGATGCTCTATGTTTCGGGTCACGGTGCCGCGCTGCTGGAAGATGAGAGCGTGAAGCGCCGGGGAAAGGTCGATGTCGACATTTCGGCGGACGAGGCCTATGCAACCGCGCGGGCGGTGGCGGTCACGATGATCGCGACAGTCAAGCATCATGTGGGCGATCTCGACCGGGTCCGGAAGGTCGTGAAGATCCTGGGAATGATCAATTCGCACCCGGATTTCGAAAAGCCCAATGCCGTGTTGAACGGGGCGAGCGATCTGTTCTACGAGGTCTTCGGGCCGGAGATCGGATGTCACGCCCGTTCTTCTGTCGGAGTCGAAACCCTTGTCGACCGCCAGCCTGTCGAAATCGAGGGAATCTTTCTGATCGGCGACTAGGTTTGGCTGCACTTAACGAAGATATCACGGCACTCGTCGAGGAAGTCAGGAATTTCTGCGTCCGGCACGGGATTGCGGAAAGCACGTTCGGGCGACATGCGGTCAACGATGGAAAGCTGGTCAGCCGGATTTCCAGCGGCAGCTGGATCGAGGAAGAAACGAAACGCCGCGTGCATGACTTCATGGAGCGGGCCGAACGCGGCGAAGTCGCGCTGCGCGGACGCCCGAAACGAAAGAAGTCGGACTCGAACGCCACGAAGATGGCGGAGCTCATCTCCAGCGAAAGTTCGGTTCGAACACCGGGAAGTTTCGCCTTCCACGAACAGCGGCAGCGGTTTCACATTTTCGCCAACACGACCAACGAAAGCTGGGTCGTGGCCGACCGTGTCGCGGCGGAGCTCGCGGACCTGTCTCCCGGACCTGACGGGTTTCGCCTTCTCTACACGCCGATGGACAACGGGATCATCCTGACCCGGACATTGCGCGCATTGCACGCGCTTCATCCGGACGTGCCGGTACTGGTGGTGATGAAAGGGCGGGGGCTCGAGGACCTGCGCAACACGATGGGGCGGCTCGTCGACCGGATCGCCGAACATCCCCTTTCCGTCTTCGTAATGACGAACATGTACCTTCGCGAGGCAGTCGATCTGACAAAGCGGTCAGGAGACAATCCGGAGAATGTGGTCTGGCGCAACCTGGCCCTGGGAGGCCGGCGTTCCTATGACTTTCAAGGCCAGGTTGCGGGACTGTACGGGGAACTGGCCAGGGAATGGCTGGTCCACCAGGGGGAAAACGCACAACCGGTCTATGCGGTGCCTTCGGTCGTGACGATTTACCGGTCGGACCAGGAAAGTGGATTACGGTCCATTCTGCCGACACCCGGCGACCCGGAGCTTCGCTACAACTACGCGCTCCTGAACCACCCATACCTGCACAGCCACACGATGACGTTTCGCCTGGATCACGTGCTCAGGCCGGTTTTCGACCGCCTTGCGGATGGCGGGCGCATGACCGTCATCCAGGGCTACCCACGCGACCCCGCGCACGAACTTGTCGGGCGTATTTGGCCCGAGCAGGCACTCCCGGTCATCAGCCGTTACGACGTCATCCGTGACTTGCGCAAGGAGCTGGCGGGCGAAGGGTTTACCGTATCGGGGTTGACGGACACAAAGGCTCTTTTTCGCTTCGACATGCACACCCTTCCCGTCCTGGAGGGCCATAACCTTGGAACGCAGTCGCTGTCGGCCGCCTTCAACAACGCGGTCTATTTTGCGCAAGTGCGCGAAGATCTGGTCCAGGACGCCATCCGCGAGGGTCGCAGGTATCTTGAAATCACCGAACAGGTGCTTCGGGAGAATGGCGGGCTCTGGTTCGTGAACGAGGCATTCTCGGTTACGAGAAAGCACGCATGATCGAACTGGAACGCTCCGAAGCCGCGAAACTCGCGAGGTGTTTTGCACCGTCCAGTGCCGCGATCATCGGTGCATCCACAAATCCGATGAAATTCGGCGGGCGGGCGCTGAAGTTCTGCCTGGAGCGGGGGTACCGGGGTCGGCTCTACCCCGTGAATGCCAGGAACGACGTGGTCCAGGGTGTGAAGGCCTTTCGGACGGTCGGCGAATTGCCGGAAGCCCCGGATGTCGCCGTCATCGCGGTGCCCGCACCGCAGGTCAGGGAAAACCTGGTCGCGGCAGGGGAAAAAGGCGCGAAGGTCGCCATCGTCTATGGCGCCCAGTTTGCCGAAGCGGGCCCGGAAGGCGCCGGACTCCAGCAGGAACTCCTGAACATCGCCAGGTCCTTCGGAATGCGGATGATCGGTCCGAATTGCATGGGCGTCATGTCATTGGTTTCCGGATTCGTCGCGAGCTTTTCTTCGGCCCCCGAACATCACGACGGTAAAGGCTGGCCTGACATTGGAACGCTTTCCGTTGCGAGCCAGTCCGGTGCGGTGGGCATACAGATGTTCGCCCAGTTGCGCGACCGGGGCCTTGGGATCGCGAACTGGATTTCGACCGGAAACCAGGCAGATATCGATGTGGCGGATGCCATTGCGTATTTCGCAGCCGACAAAGCCACGAACACCATCGCCGTCTACATGGAAGACGCCAGCCGGGGCCTGAAGCTGCTGCAGGCGCTGGAACTGGCGCGCGCTGCACGCAAACCCGTGGTGATCCTGAAGGTGGGAACGACTCCGCTCGGGGGCGCTGCGGCCGCTGGGCACACGGCGGCAATGTATGTGGAGGATCGCGTCGTTGGCGATCTCCTTGCCCAGTACGGCGTGCTGCGGGCAGGTTCGATCGGTGAACTGATCGATCTTGCGGCGGCGTGCAATGCAGGAGTGGTGCCGGCGTCGAACGAGGTCGCCGCGGTGTCCGTATCGGGCGGCGGGGCGGTCATGATTTCGGATGCCGCCACCACGGGCGGCCTGGAATTGCCCGGGTATTCGCCTTGTGAACTCGGGGAATTGAAGGAGGCAAATTCCTTCGTCAACGACCGCAATCCGATCGACATCTCGGCCCCGTCAATGAGCGACATGTCGATAACCGGCGGCCACCTGAAATGGGGAACGGAGCGCGGACATCCGACCATGCTCGGGTACATCAGCCACGTTCCGCTTGTCCCCCGCACGCGCACGGGAATTCTGCCCCGACTCCTGGATTTGCCCAGCGGCAACCCTGGCCAGCTGATCGCCATTGCAGGGAACTTTCACGCAGACGACCGGCGACATCTGGTCAGGGCGGGTCTCGCGGTTTTCGACGACCCGACGGTTGCGACCCGGTCGGTTGCAAAGCTGGTCGGTGCCGGCAAGGCATTCGCAAAGGCGCATGGGTGGCCGGAAGCACCAGCCCCGGCGGCCACCGATGTCGCGGAGGCGCTGGCCGATGCCGGCGTCGCCATGGTCGACAACCACCCGGTTTCGGATGCGGCCGATGCGCTGGATGCATTGGACGAACATTCGGAAATCGTGCTCAAGTTGACCGCGCCAGGCTTGAGGCATCGAACGGAGCTGGACGGAGTCCGACTCCGGCTCGGGTCGAAGGCGGAAGTCCGCCGTGCCTTCGATGACCTGTCGGCCAAGGTTGCGGAACACGGAGCCCGGTTTCCCGGGCTGTCCATCATCGCCCAGGCGATGGTGCATGGAGCCGAGTTCCTGCTCGGCGTCCGGCGGGACCCGCATTTCGGGCCACTGGTCCTGTTGGGATCCGGAGGCACGATGTGCGAGCTCTTCGACGATCTCGGTTATCTCAAGTCACCGATTTCGGACGGGGATGCGGAGCTGATGCTTGGCTCCGTCAGGATGTCCAGGATGTTGGACGGCTGGCGCAGTGCGCCGGCGTTGGACCGAAGCGCGCTCCTGGAAGCCGTCGAGGGCCTTGCGTCCGCTGCGCCGGGGTTGCCGTCGCTGGAAATCAACCCCCTGATCGTGACGCAGGAAGGCGCCTTCGGTGTCGACCTCGTCATCGCGGACAAGACGGAATGAAAGAAATCCTGAACCTGATCGACGGACGGGACGCCGAAGGCGACGGTCCCTTGATCGAGGATATCGATCCTTCGACCGGCAAACCGATCGCGACGTTTCGCGAGGCGGGCGCATCCCAGGTTTGCGAGGCTGTCGATGCCGCCAGGCGCGCCTACGACGCCGGCACCTGGTCACGGGCGGCGATCCAGGAACGGCAGATGGTGCTCAGGCGTGCGGCATCGGCCATACGCGAAGCCGCGGACGAGATTGCCGAACTGCAAATCGCGGAAGTCGGAATTGTCCCCTCGGCCGTGCGCGCCCAGCTGAAAACCGGCGCGGCCTGGTTCGACTATTTTGCCGATTTCCTGACGACGGTCACCGGGCAGGTCCACGCGCAGACACCCGGGTCCACGGTCATCGTGGAGCAGGAGCCGATCGGGGTCTGCGCGATGTTCACCCCATGGAACGTGCCGGTTGCGCTATCGACCGTGAAACTGGCGCCCGCGCTGGCGGCAGGCAATTCGGTCGTGTGGAAGCCTTCGGAACTGGCGCCGCAGGTTACCCGGCGGTTGGCTGAACTGATTCAGGGCGCCGGGCTGCCCGGGGGCGTGCTGAACGTCGTCAACGGACGCGGCGCCACGACAGGGGCGGCGTTGACGGAAGCAGACGGGATCGACATGATTTCCTTTACCGGCGGTCATGCCGGCGGTGCCGCCGTTTCCGAGGCCGCCGCGCGGCGGCACTTGCCGTGCGTGACCGAGCTTGGCGGCAAGTCCGCCACCATCGTCTTCGAAGATGCCGACATGCAGGCTGCAGTTCGCGGTGCGGTCATGTCGGCTTACGGCAACAACGGCGAAGCCTGCCTCAACGGCACGCGCGTCCTCGTACACGAGGGCATCTCCGGCGAATTCCGGGCGGCGTTTTCCGGGGCCGCCCGGGGATTGAATGTCGGGAACCCTCGCGAGGACGGCGTTCTCGTCGGACCGATGATTTCTGCCCAACACCGGGACCGGGTCGCGTCGTTCTACAATCCCGGCAACGGCCGGATCCTCTTCGGCGGTGACTGTTTCGGAGATGGTTTCTTCATAAGGCCGGGCGCCATCGAGGTCGCGTCGAGCGACTGCCCGCTTTGGAGAGAAGAGGTCTTCGGTCCGGTTGCCGCGTTCCGGACATTTTCGAACGAGGCTGAAGCGATCGCGCTCGCCAACGACAGTGATCACGGGTTGGCCGGATACGTCTGGACCAGGGATATCGGCCGGGCGATGCGTGTCGCAAGGGGGGTTCGGACCGGTACGATGATGGTGAACTCGGTCTTCCAGCGAGAGCTCAACGCGCCATTCGGAGGCTACAAGTCCTCGGGCGTCGGCCGTGAGGGCGGGGCGCATTCCTGGATCAATTACACGGAAACCAAGACGACCGTGATTTCCCATGGATAGGATGCTCGAGGGCAAGCGGATAATCGTGACCGGCGCGGCACAGGGGATCGGCGCAGTCCTGGCCGGGGGGTTCGCAACGATGGGCGCCAGGGTCGTGTTGGCCGACATCGACGACCCCGAACCCGCGGCGGCGAAGATCAGGGCTTCAGGCGGGGAGGCGAAAGCCGCACGGGTTGACGTCACCCGTCCGGATGACTGCGAAGCGATGGTTGCACGGGCCGAGGAAGCGTTCGGCGGCCTGGACGGTCTGGTCAACAATGCCGCCCTATTCGCGATCCTTCCGATCGCGATGCATGATGAGATCGAACCGGATCTCTGGGACCGGGTCATGGCGGTCAATGTCAAGGGCCCCTGGCTTTGTACGCGTGCTGCCGTTCCCGCGATGGAACGCGCAGGAGGCGGGTCTGTCGTCATGATTTCGACAAACCGGATTTTTCACGGATACCCGGGCATGCTGCACTACGACGCTTCGAAAGGGGCGGTTCTCGCCATGACCCGGTCCCTGATTCGGGAGCTGGGTCCGAAAAACATCCGCGTGAACACCGTGGCGCCCGGTTTGACGATGAGCGAAGGCGTACTGGCGCGTGACGGGATCGCCGACCGGGCTCCGGCAGTCGCCGCGGCACGGTCCATTTCGCGCGATCAGCAACCGGAGGACCTTGTGGGGCCCTGCGCATTTTTCCTCAGCGATCACGCGGGTTTCGTCAGCGGCCAGTCGCTCGGGGTCGATGGCGGCGGCGTGATTCACTAATTCACGAGAGGACGAACATGGCGATCGTGAGCGTTACCATCATCGAGGGGCGGGAGCCGGAAGTGAAACGTGCGCTGATGGCGCGCTTGACGGATGCAGTCGTCGATGTGCTGGGCGCCGAACCACGGCAAGTGCGGGTTTTTGTCAACGAGGTCAAGGACGGCGACTATGCGGTCGGCGGCATGCCGGTCATCCGGCAGGGTGACGGCCATGGCTGAAACCCAAAGCTATATCGACGGGGCCGCCGGGGTCATCCGGTTCACGCGGCCCGAGGCACGGAATGCGCTTACCGACACGATGCTCCTGGAGACGCGGGCGGCGATGGAGAGGTGGGAACTTGACAGGTCCATTGCGGCCATCGTGCTGACCGGCGACAAGATCGCCTTTTGTGCCGGTGGAGACGTGAAGGGAACCGCGTCGTCCGGCATGTCCGCTTTCGACAAGTACCGATATCGCCATAACCAGTCCGTCTGGCATGAATTCATGCGGTTTCTTGCGCGCTATTCCAAGCCCGTCATCGCGGCGGTCGAGGGTTACGCCGTCGGTGGCGGGCTGGAGATCGCTCTGCGCTGCGATTTCATTATCGGGTCGGAGACCGCGAAACTGGGGATGACCGAGGCGAGGCTCGGGCTATTCCCCATCCTTGGAGGAGCCTGGTCGCTTGCGCATGCCGTGGGCGAACGCAAGGCCCGGGAGCTTGCCTTCACGGGACGCCAGGTCGGCGCGGACGAGGCCCTGGCGCTCGGGATGCTGAACCACGTGACGCCTGCGGGCTGTGCGGTCTCGAAGGCGGTTGAAATCGCCGGCGAAATCGCCGCGTCCGCACCGCTGGCAGTGATGGCGATCAAGCAGGCGATCAACCGCGCGGGACACCAGACCTTTGACCAGGCGCTGACTGAAAGCGGAGACCTGTCCGCGTTGCTGATGTTCTCGGAAGACCGCAAGGAAGGGCTCGAAGCCTTTCTCGAAAAGCGCAAACCGGAGTTCAAGGGCAAATGAGCCATGATGCCATCGTCATCGGCGGCGGCCACAACGGCCTGGCTTGCGGTGCCTTTCTGGCGCGGGCGGGGAAAAAGGTCCTGGTGCTGGAACAGAAACCCTACGTGGGCGGGGCCAGCGTCACGGAGGAGTTTTCACCCGGATTCCGGGCCTCGACCTATTCTTTCATCATGGGGCATCTGCACCCGAAAGTGATTGCGGAACTGGAGCTGAAAAAATTCGGGCTGGAGTATTATCCACAGCCCAATGTCTTCAACCCGACCGAGGATGACGGGATCATCTTCTCCAAGGACCCGGCCAAGACGCGTGAACAGATCGCGCGATTCTCGCAATCGGACGCCGACAACTACCCGAAGTTCTTTGAGCGCCTGCAGTCAACCATCGAGATCCTGCGAAAGCTGCAATTGGAGACTCCCGTCAATCCGTTCCGGAAAGATCCGGTTGGCCTCTGGAAAACGGCGCGATTTGCATGGCGTTATCGAAACGCGGAGAAGGAAACCTACAATCTGCTGCACGCGCTCTCGATGAGCGCGCATGACTACGTGGGGCAGTGGTTCGAAAACGACCTGGTCAAGGCCAAGTTCATGTTTTGGGCGACGATCGGCGGAAACGTCGGACCCTACAGTCCGGGCACCGCCTTCTACCTGGTCACGCATCTGATCGGGCAAACCGGAATGAGCTTCTGCAAGGGCGGCATGGGCGCGATCGCCGAGGCGCTGAAGGCGAGCGGAGAGGCGCATGGAATGGAAGTGCGCTGTGACGCGTGGGTGGACGAAGTTCTTGTCCGGGACGGTCGGGCAAAGGGCGTGCGCCTGAGATCGGGAGAGGAGTTGCTGGCATCGCGAGTCGTCTCCAACGCGAATGCCAGGCGGACTTTTCTCGACATGGTCGATTCCAGGCACCTGCCGGTAGAATTCGTGGATGACATCAAGGGCTTTCGATCGCGCGGCATGAGCTTCAAGTTGCTTTGTGCCGTCGACCGGTTGCCTCAGTACAGGGGATTCTCGAAAGACAAGACCGGCGTTGAATACCCGGCCTATGCGCACATCTGCCCGACGCCGGAGTTTCTCGAGCAGGCGTTCCACGATGCGAAATTCGGATGGTACTCCGCCGAGCCATTCCTCAGCCCGAACGTGCCGAGCTACGCCGATCCGACCCTGGCGCCCGAAGACAAGCACGTGGTCGTTTTCCAGGGCGGCGTGACACCCTGCGAACTGCGCAACTCCGATTGGGATCGCGAGGGGCCGCAACTGGTCAAGAACGCGTTTTCCGTCATGGACCGGTTCGCGCCGGGTTTTTCCGATAGCGTCATCGATTATCGCCTGATTACGCCAAGGGATATCGAGGCGGACATCAACCTGCCGGGCGGAAACAGCCAGCACGGGGAACTGACGCTGGACCAGATATTCTTCATGCGGCCGGTGCCCGGGTATGCGGATTACCGCTCGCCGATCCGGGGGCTTTACCAGTGCGGAGCCTCGACCCATCCTGGCGGGGCCGTTTCGGCCGTACCCGGCCACAATGCGGCCCGCGAGATCCTCGGAGACATGCGTTGGGGACGCGGATGATGCAAAAGCTGTTGCTTTGAAGCGCTAGTGGGACCATAGAGGGCAGCCAATTCGTGAGTCGGAGGGAACGATGCCGCACAACGTGAAGATACCGGACTACGTGATCGAGCGGATCATGGCCAAGCGTGGCAAGCTGGAAGTCTTCGATGAATTCGAGGCGGCAAAGACTGCGTTCCTGGTCATCGACATGCAGAATTTCTACGTTGCAGAGGTCGATACGGCGATTTCAATCGTGCCCAATATCAACCGGATTGCCGCGGTCTGCCGTGAAAAGGGCGTACCGGTGATCTGGGTGATCATGCGCTGCGCCGAAGAAGAAGGCGCACCAAGCCAGTGGCAGCTGTACCACGACTATTTCTTCACCAGTGCCAAGGCGCAGAACCATCTGGCCAAGCTGTCCCCCGGCAATTCCGGCTATGAACTCTATCCCGATCTCGATGTGCAGGACGGGGACCGGATCGTTACGAAGAAACGGTTTTCGCCATTCATAATCGGTGCATCCGACTTGCATGGCATCCTGCAGGGCCTGGGAGTCGAAAACCTGATCGTGGCAGGAACGGCAACGAACATGTGCAGTGAAAGCACGGCAAGGGATGCGATGATGCTGGACTACAAGGTGGTGATGGTCGAGGACGCCAATGCGGCCCGTTACGACGACGACCACCTTGCGGGACTGACGTCATTCTACCAGAGCTTCGGAGATGTCCGGACAACGGACGATATGATCGCGATGCTCACGTGATGCCCCAAGGGCGCAATTCGGACAAATGGAGGTCCAATATGAAAATGAAAACCATTCTGTTGGCGGGTGCTCTGTCTGTCACCGCCAATTTCGCGGCGGCGCATTGCCACAACGCCGTTCCCGTCAAGACCATCTCGAACGCGTTTCCGGCCTATGAGATCATGACGGCAGCGATGCAGGCATGTGGCAACGTCGAGAGTGAACTGGACAAGGATCATCGTTTGAAGATCGTCGATGCGTTTTCGGCCAACCCGTCGCTCTATTCGATGACATCGCTGACGAACTCGACATCGGTCCCGATGATCGACGCGGACCTTCTTCGCCCGCTCGACGACCTGATCGCGGCGCATGGCGGCTCGCTGAACGCAAACCAGTTCATCAGGATTGACGGCAAGGTCATGGCGATTGCCGCCTTCGCGAATACCCAGCACCTGATGTATCGCGAGGACATCCTGAGCGATCTTGGAATCGCCGTCCCGACGACGTGGGATGAGTACATCGCCGCGGCGGAACAGATACAGGCGGCCGGCGTGGTCGATTATCCGATCGGCCATTATACCAAGGATGGCTGGAATCTCGCATTCGTCTTCGTCAACCACTACCTCGGCGAAGGCGGCGGGTTTTTCAATGACGACTGGACCCCGTCGATCAACAACGACAAGGGTCTCGCGGTCCTGGAGCGGATGGCAAAGCTCGCCACGTTGATGGACCCGGAATACCTGGTATCCGATACGACCTTCGTCACCAAGCAGATGCAACAGGGCAAGATCGCGATGGCAAACCTCTGGGCAAGCCGCGCGGGCGCGGTCAACGATCCCGCTGAATCGTCGGTGTCCGGCAAGGTCGTCATGGCCGCCGGCCTGCGCGGGTCCGAGCGGATTGCATCCACGATCTGGTGGGATGGCTGGGCCGTCGCCAAGAACATCAGCGATGAAGAAGCCGAAGCGGCCTTCAAGCTGATCGTCGCGTCAATGAGCGAGGAAGTCATCACGGAAAACAACGACGACGCCATCTGGCTCGCACCGGGCTTCGTTCCGGGCGATGCCGCGCAAGGCGCCTTTGCGACGGCAGGCGGCGACGCGGTTGCCTATCCGATGAACAAGTACATCGGGTCGATGCATGGTGCACTGGGCAGCGGGCTTGCCGCATTCATGACCGGTGACAAGGATGCGGCGACAACCCTCGCCGACATCGAAGCGGCCTATATCTCCGATGCCACGGAAAAGGGCCTGTTGTAACAGGGCCTGTTCTCACCGTAACGGGCGCCCCGCCTGATCCGGGGCGCCCGCGCAAGCTTCCGGGGCGAGGCGAATGAAAAACAAGACATTCGTGTTGTTCGTCGGGCCATCGGTCTTCATGATGGTTCTTTTCATTGCGGCTCCGCTCCTGTCCGTGCTTTGGCAGAGTTTCCACGTCACCCAGCCGGTATATGAAAGGGTTGAGGTCGAGACCTGCACACCCGGTCTTCTCGGTTCCGTTTGCACGACGGACCTGAAAACCCGCCCGATCCTGGACGAATCCGGGAAGATCCTGACCGAGACCACGTTCGTTGGATTCCAGAGCTACCGGAACGTGCTGGAGCCCGGGAAGCTGAAGGCGGCGCTGAAAGCCGGCAGCTGGCACGAACTCATGAACATCAGGTTCTGGTCGGCGCTGCGGTTCACGCTTTTCTTTACCATCTTGACCTTGCCACTGGTGCTGGGAACCGGGCTCCTGATCGCGCTTGCGGTGAACAACACCTTGCAGAGGATCAAGGGGCCGGTGATTTTCGTGTCATTGCTGCCCTTCATAATCACGCCGGTGATTGGTGCCCTGTCGATCCGATGGCTCTTCATCGGCGACGGGATTCTGACGGCGGGGCTCGAGTGGTGGCTTGAGAAGGACATCGCCATGTTCGCCCAGGCCTGGACGATCGAACTGATGATGTACATCTACCGGGTCTGGCACGTGGCGCCGTTTGCCTTCGTGGTATTCTATGCGGGTTTGCAGACCGTCAACAATGATGCGGTCGAGGCGGCAATCATTGACGGGGCGACACGCTGGCAAAGGCTGCGGTACGTGATCGTCCCGCACCTGATGCCGCTCGTCATCTTCCTGACGCTGATCCACCTGATGGATGCCTACAGGGTCTTCGAGGAAATCGTTGGCTTCTCGTCGTCCGCCCATGTCATTTCGCTCCAGTGGCTCACGTACGAATTCCTCCTGCAGGACGGAACGGGTGCGCGCGCGATCAGCCGGGCGTCGGCAAGTGCGATCCTGACGATGATCGGAATTGCGGTTCTGCTCGGTCCACCACTTCGTCGCGTCTGGCGCGAGCAAGGCGGCGGGTCAACGCTTGTCTAATCCAGCACTTCGTCAGCCGATCAGCCTCAAGATCCTGTCAAACGGATTCCTGGGGTTCTGGTGCTTCGTCGCGGCCTTCCCGATCCTCTGGATCGGATTCATGAGTTTCAAGACGCCATTTGACGCCTTTGATTCCAATCCTTTCCGCGTGATCCTTGGCCCACACACGCGGGAGACGATCGGCGGTCTCTCGTTACTGGATTTGGTCGTCGGCGTGGCCGTCGCCTGGATCCTGGTTCGCCAGGCCATTCGCTGGCTGCCACGGAAGGTCGACGAGTTTTCGCCTTCCGGGAACACGACCCTCGGCTGGCTGATCGGCGGCAGCGTTTACGTGCTGGTGGCGCTCCTGGTTTTCGTCGTGGCGCTACCAGCCGTACTGGGCGTCATCAACCCGATTGCGGGCCCGCTTGGAGCGAACATCGTTGGCCTGACGACGGAGCATTACGAGGCCGTCTGGATCGATCGCGGGTTCACCCGCAATTTCGCGAATTCCATGATCGTGACAACCGGCGTGGTCACCGTTTCGCTCACGGTCGGAACGCTGGCGGGCTACGGCCTTGCGCGTTCCGATTCACTGATCGCGTTCTGGCTGCTTGTCGTTGCCCTGGTGTTTCGGGCGCTTCCGCATTCGGTGCTCGTGTCGGGCTACCTGCCCTACTTCATTACCTCTTCCGAATGGCTTGCGCCGATTTTCGGGGAAGCGGCCCCGACGCTCTACGGCAAGCCCTGGGCGATCATCGCGGTGCTCGTGGCCATCAACCAGCCGTTCACGATATGGATGCTGAGGTCGTTCTTCCAGAACATTCCGCCCGAGCTCGACGAAGCGGCCCGGGTGGACGGTTGTTCGCATTTCGGCGCATTTCGGCGCGTCATCGTCCCGGTCATGTGGCCGGGCGTCATCACCACGGGGCTTTTCAGTTTTCTCCTGGCATACAATGACTTCCTGGTGACGTCGCTCCTCCTGGACGCACAGAACATGACGATGGTCCCCGCCATCGCGAACATGTTCAACCGCGAGACCACGGCTTCGGACGAGGTCCAGGCAATCGCTGCCGCGGTGTCCATCACGGCGCCGCTTTTCTTCCTCGTGCTCGTGTTCCAAAGGCAGATCGTGTCCGGACTGACAGCTGGCGCCGTCAAGGGGTAGTGACCCGGTCGTTCGCAAGGGTTCGGAAGCCCACACCTGGAAGCAACGCCCCGGATTGGCGATCAATGAAGAATTGTTTCCGCTCAACACCTTGGTTGCGAAGGGCAAGAGGATCTCGCGGAGAGTGCGGCATCCTGGTGGTTCGGTTGAACGGAAGCACCGCCATTGTTGCCAGGCGCCCGATCATTTCCGAAGCAGATGAACGGTTCGTCTTCACTGGCTTTCTGATCCGCTTTCGTTCCAGTTCAAGATTACTGCTTTTCATTTTTCTGCTTGCACGCTTGCCAAGCCATTCGTTGCGCGCCCATTTTGAGCACAAGGCCAAGTCGACAAGCGAAGGCCAAGTCGACAAGCGGCGTCGGCCTCGGCGATTATCTGAAGCAGCTTACCTCAAAGATTTCCTTTGAACCTGGCCGGTGCCTTTTGCCGATGACATGCTGATCCGGAAAATTCGAGAATGAAGCGCACCTGTTTTCGGAACCCGCCACGCGCATTGCGATGGTTTGCATGACATACAAAACGCAAATCGTCAGACATTTACTAGATAACTTTCAGGCTGTATATCGCGGCGGGAATCGCTTTAGGATTCCTGATCTGGTCACCTCGAGTGTGGGCGGCCGGCCAGTGTTTCATTGAAGACAAAGGAGAAAGAAACATGAGAACCCTGACTAAAGTCCTTGCGGGCGCCGCGGCGATTGCAGTGACATCAAGTGGTGTCCTTGCGCAGGAGAAGCTGCGGATCCAGACGCATTTCGGCGCGGAGACCACGCCTGGAAAGCTCATCCAGAAGTTCATCAGCGACGTCGAGACGATGTCCGGTGGCTCGCTGGAGATCCAGATGCACTACTCGTCCGAGGTGGTCGCGCAGAACGAAGTCATGAGCGCCGCGTCCCAGGGTATCCTGGACTGCGACATGGGCGGCATCACCGGCAACGTCGGCAAGGACGCGGGATGGCAACTGGCAGGCGACATCATGGGCGGCTACGACACGCCGTACCAGTTCCTGACCTGGTTCTACCATGAGGGCGGCCGGGAAGTGGTGCAGGAGCACCTTTACGATCCGCAGGACATGCATGTGATCGGCTTCTGGCTGCAGGGCCACGAGTCGCTGAGCTCCACGGCGCCGCTTGCCGGCTTTGACGACCTGAAGGACTGGAAGTTCCGCTCGCCGCCGGGTCTTGAGACGGAGATCTTTTCGTCCTTCGGCGCCAAGCCGGTGGTCATGGACTTCGGCGAGGTCCCGAATGCGCTGCGCACCGGTATTGTCGATGGTGCGGACGCGTCGACCCTGAACACAAACGTTGCGCTCGGGCTGTTTGACGTTGCGAGCCATGCGACGTTCCCGGGCTTCCACTCGATGCCGGCCGAGCAGCTGTCGTGCAACAAGAATGCCTGGGGCAAGTTGACCGAAGGCCAGCAGAAGGCCATCGAGCTGGCGCTCAAGGGCATCGCGCTTGACCTTGCCCTGACCACCGCGGTCCGCGACGGCGAAGCCGCGGTGACCCTGACGGAACAGGGTGTCACGCTGCATGACTGGTCGACCGAGGACCGCAAGGCGTTCCGCGAGTTTGCGCAAAGCCGCTGGGCGGACTGGGGGGCCAAGTCCCCGGCGGCCCAGGCTGTTCTCGACAGCCATCTCGCCTACATGACGAAGATCGGCCTCGTGAACTGATCCTCCCCGGGGCCGGGCCTCGAGGGGCCCGGCCCTTCTGTTTTCCCGGCAAGACTGTATCCTTCTGCCCAGGGGAGGAGTTCCATGGACCAGCACACGAAGGAGTTGGTTGAAGGCCGCGGCGTGATTGGCGGCATCCGGGCCTTCATTACCGCACGGCCGGACAACGAGAGGGTGACCGTGGTCGACAGGGTCGTCACGGTGATATCCCGGATCGCGATGTTCCTGATCCTGTTCGGTGTGGCGATCACCTTCTACGAGGTGTTCATGCGTTACATCTTCGCCAGCCCCACGCTCTGGGTCAACGAGATGACGCTCTGGCTCGGGGCGATGATCTACATGGTTGCGGGCGCCTACACGATGCAGCGCCGTTCGCACATCCGGATCACTGCCGTCTATGACATCGTGTCGCGACGAACCCGCCTGGTCTTCGACTACGTGGCGCTGTTCGTTGTCGTGGTCTACGCGGTGCTGATGCTCGTTGGCGGCTACGATGTCGCCTGGGAAGCGTTCATTACCTGGGAGCGGTTCGGGACCGTTTTCGACCCTCCGATCCCTGCCACGATCAAGCCGCTGGTGATCATTGTCACGCTCCTGGTTGCGTGCATGGCCCTGAACAACCTTCTGGTTGACTGGATGGGGATGGGCCGGAGCCGCGACGCCGACGGTTCCGACGCGGAGCGGGACCAATGAAGAGATCGCCTGTCATGCCGGTCACGATCTTTGTCGTGGCCGCGCTGGTTGCACTGACCCCGCTGTTCCTGTTCACGGAGTTCCGCGCCGACCTCGGGGTTGGCACGATGTCGTTGCTGCTTCTGGCGGGCATTTTCGTGCTCCTGGTTGCCGGGGTTCCTCTGGGTTTTGCGACCGGTTTCCTGGGCGCGGTGGTCATCTGGCTCAACTTCGGCGAGCCCGGTCTCGGGCTCGTCATGCAGCGGGTCTACGATCTCGTCATCACCCACGCGATCATTGCGGTACCCTTCTTCATTGTCATGGCCTCGCTGCTGGAGCGCTCCGGCATTGCCAAGGACATGTACGACTCGCTCAACATCGCCATGGGCCGGATGCGCGGCGGTGTGGCGATCGTGACGACGATCATGGCGGTGATCATGGCGGCGATGTCGGGCATCATCGGAGGCGAGATCGTGCTTCTGGGCCTGGTGGCGCTGCCCCAGATGCTGCGGCTTGGATACGACAAGTTCCTCGCCATCGGCACGATCTGCGCGGGCGGCTCGCTTGGAACGATGATCCCCCCCTCGGTGGTGCTGATCATCTACGGCCTCATCACCGAGACATCGATCACCAAGCTCTTCACGGCCTCCTTCATTCCCGGCCTCATGCTGGCGGGGACCTATGTGCTGTACATCGTTGTCCGGACGCGCCTGAACCCCGCGCTTGCGCCGCTTCCCTCCGAGACCGATTCAACCCACGAGGCACCGGAGACACATGCGCTTCCCGAGCTGTTCCTGAACCTGTTTCCCTTTTTCGTCGGGCTGGTTTTTGCCGTCGTTGCCCGTGGCATGGGTATGGAGGGCGTCAACCAGGTTGCCGCCTTCATCTTTTCGAGCGCGCTGGTGGCGCTGTTCCTGATCGTGTGGCTGCGCAACAGGGACAGCTACCCGATCGCCAAGGGGCTGTTGCCGCCGCTCGTGGTCGTGGACCTTGTTCTCGGGTCGATCTACGGCGGCGTCACCGGCATCACCGAAGCCGCGGCCATGGGGGTCGTCGCGACGGTGATCCTGATCTTCGTGCGGCGCGAGCTCAACACGCCGATGGTGCTCCAGGGTCTCGAGCAGACCTTCCGCTCGGTCGGCACGATCCTGTGGGTGACGTTCGGGGCCACGGTCCTTGCGGGCGCATTCAGCCTCAGCGGCGGGAACAGGTTCGTGGCCAATGCGATCCTGGGGCTCGACGTGGCGCCGATCGTGATCGTCCTGGTGATGATGGTGATCTTCTTCATCCTGGGCATGTTCATGGACTGGATCGGGATCGTGCTCCTGACGATGCCGGTGTTCATCCCGATCGTGACCCGGCTCGGCTATGATCCGATCTGGTTCGGCATCCTGTTCAGCGTCAACATGCAGATTGCGTTCCTGACGCCCCCGTTCGGTTCGGCCGCCTTCTACCTGAAGTCGGTGGTGCCTCCGGAGATCGACCTTGTGACGATCTACCGGTCGTTCGGCCCGTTCATCGTGCTGCAGGCGATCATTCTCGCCATCCTGGTGGCGTTTCCGGGGATATCGCTGTTCCTGGTGCGGTAACGGGCACTTCGGGGACGGTTTCCGGCGGCGGCGCATCGGATTTTCTCGAAGACGTCTTCGGGCGGGGGTGCGGAATGGAACCACTTCGCGTCGGCCTGGTCGGGACGGGGAGGATCAGCGGCATCTACCTGTCGAACTGCGCGTCGTTCGACGAAGTCGAGATTGTCGCCTGCGGCAGTCTCGATCCGCAGGAAAGCCGGGCCCGGGCCGAGGCTTTCGGCGTACCGCGGGTCATGAGCCCCGCGGAGATCATTGCCTGTCCCGGGATCGACACGGTGCTGAACCTGACCACCCCGGCGGCGCATGCCGGGATCACGCTGGCGGCGCTTGACGCCGGCAAGCACGTCTACTCGGAAAAGCCCTTCGTCACCGACCTCGATGACGGCCGCCGGGTGCTGGCGCTGGCGGCGGAGAAGGGCCTGGTGGTGGGCAATGCGCCCGACACCTTCCTCGGCGGGCGCTGGCAGACGGTGCGTGGACTGCTCGACGGCGGGGTGATCGGCCGTCCCACGGGTGTTGCGGCCTTCGCCCCGACCCACGGGGTGGAGCGGCATCACCCGAACCCCGACTACTACTATCAAAGGGGCGGCGGGCCTCTCCTGGACCTCGGGCCGTATTACCTGGCGGCCATGGTCTTCCTCCTCGGCCCGATCGCCCGCGTGGCCGGTCTCGGCCGGCGCACGTTCCGGGAACGGATGATCGAGAACGGGCCGCGCAGTGGCGAGATGATGCCGGTCGAGGTCGACACCCATTGCCTGTCGATGTTCGAATTCGAGAACGGCGTGACCGGCCAGATGATGGTGAGCTTCGACGTCTGGGAGAGCGAGACGCCGCGGTTCGAGGTCTACGGCGAAGAGGGCACGATCTGCATCCCCGATCCTGACCCGTGCGACGGCGCCAACGTGTTCCAGGGCCCTGTGTGGTACCGCACGCGGGCGGACTCGCGCTGGACGATGCGGCCGCGGCCCCGCGCGCCCGCCCACTGGCGGGTGGCCGAGAACACCCACGGGTTCAACCATGACGCCCGCGGCGTCGGGCTCCTGGAGATGGCTTGCGCCGTTCGTGCCGGACGCACGCCACGCGCCGGCGCCGCGCTTGCATTCCACGTCACCGAAGTCATGGAGGCCATGCTGGCCTCTTCCGCCGAGGCGCGGTTCGTCGACATCGAGAGCACCTGCCGGCGCCCCGACCCACTGCCCCAAACCTTTCCCGATTGTGAACGCTGACGACCGTCGAAACGCGCAATGACATCGTACGGGCTCTATTTTTTCGTTCCGGGAAGACCGGATTGTTCGTTCAATCAAGGGGCTCGCATGCGCAGGCGCCGAGTGGGAATCCGTACGTCCGACGTCCGTGTCAAGACGTATCGGCTTAGTTGAGGCGCAATCCTGTGTCGGGTGCGAAATATGATACCTTGCCAAGATCGAAGGCCAGTTCTTGGGTTTTGCCGGGTTGCGCGGTCGTTTCAGAATGCAAACGCGCTGTGACGCTCTTTCCGCCCAGTTGCATGACGACAAACGTGTCTGCGCCGGTGGGTTCCACGATATCGATAATACAATCTGCCGCTTGAATATTTCTTCCGCCGCGTATTTCTGGGTCCGCGATGTCCTCAGGACGCACACCAAGGATAACATCGCTCGGCAAATTGCGATTAACCTGGTCTGTCAGAACTATTGGTTCCCCGTCCTTGCGCAAGATCACGATATTCATGCCATCGGTGTTCGACTGCGCCTTGGCCGGTATCAGGTTCATCGCGGGACTGCCCATGAAATCTGCAACGAACAGGTTTGCGGGACGATTGTAGATTTCGGATGACGTTCCGATCTGCTGGATTTCGCCGCCTTTCATAACAACGATCTTCGTCGCCAGCGTCATCGCTTCGATCTGGTCGTGCGTGACGTAAACCATTGATGCTCCCAGATTTTGGTGCAGCGCCTTGATCTCGGTCCGCATCTCGACACGGAGCTTCGCATCGAGGTTTGATAGCGGCTCATCGAACAGAAACAGCTTGGGGTCCCGAACCAGCGCGCGACCCATTGCGACACGCTGCCTTTGTCCCCCAGAAAGCTGGCCGGGCCGACGGTTAAGCAATGGCTCGATCTGGAGCTGCTGCGCAACCTGCGCCAGCTTTGCTTCCTGCGTCGACTGATCGACCCCTCGAACCTTCATGCCAAAGGTGATGTTTTTCGCAACACTCATCGTTGGATAGAGGGCGTATGACTGGAACACCATCGCAATGTTGCGGTCCTTTGGGCTGACGTTTGTCATGTCCTGCCCGCCGATGCTCAGCTTCCCGCCCGAAATCGGCTCCAGGCCGGCAATACAGTTCAAAAGGGTGGATTTGCCGCAACCGGAAGGACCGACAAGAACCAGGAAGTCACCGGAGTTGATCGACACGTTGATGTCTTTCAGAATTTCCAATGACCCGTAATTCTTGTAGAGACTCTGGATTTCAAGGATCGGAGCCATCGGAATTATCCTTTCACAGATCCGGCCGTCAAACCGCGTATGAAATACTTGCCGGCCACGACGTAGACGAGAAGTGTCGGAAAGGCGGCAATAATCGCGGCCGCCATGTCGACGTTGTATTCTTTGACCCCGGTGGTCGAATTCACGATGTTGTTGAGGGCCACGGTTACGGGCTGGGTTCCGGCCTGGCTGAAAGACACGCCGAACAGGAAGTCGTTCCAGATCTGGGTGAATTGCCAGATGACGGTCACAACGATAATCGGCAGTGAGAGCGGCAGGAATATCGACCAGAATATCCGGAAGAACCCTGCCCCGTCGACCTTGGCGGCCTTGGTAAGTTCGACTGGTATCGTGACATAGTAATTGCGAAAGAACAGGGTCGTGAACCCGAGGCCGTAGACGACGTGGACAAAGATCAGGCCCTGGATGGTCCCCGCAATCCCCATGATACCCAGGACGCGTGCCATCGGAAGCAGCACGACCTGAAAGGGGATAAAACAGCCGAAGAGCATAAGCGCGAAAATGATGTTCGCCCCGCGAAAACGCCATTGGGCGACAACATAGCCGTTTATTGCGCCAACAAGCGTTGAGATCGCTACAGCAGGAACCGCAATCAGGACGGAGTTCCAGAAATAAGGCTTCACCCCTTCGCATTTTATGCCCGTGCATGCGCCGGACCATGCGGTCAACCAGGCGTCAAAGGTCACTTCGCGCGGCAAGGCGACAAGGTCACCCGTGCGAATTTCCTCAAGGCTTTTCAGCGATGTCGTGATCATCACGAAAAGCGGCATGAGATAAATCATCACGAAGAACCCGAGGGCGATGTAGAGACCCCATCGAAGGAAAACCCTGATAGCCTGGCTTTGCCCGCGGGCCGGTGAGGTCACAAGATCAGTCATCCCTTTGGGACCTCAATTCGGAGTACAGATAAGGTACGACGATAGCGAAGACGACGGCCATCATGACCATGGCGGAACTTGCCGCCTGCCCGATGTCACCACGGGAAAACGCCATCGCATACATGTAGGTCGCGGGAAGATCCGTGGCGAATCCCGGACCGCCGCCGGTCAGTGCGATCACGAGGTCAAAACTCTTGATCGCCAGGTGCGCCAGCACGATGAATGCGGACAGAAAGATCGGCGCCATCGACGGAATGATGATTGCCGTATAAATGCGCCAGGTCGGTATTCCATCGACCTGGGCTGCCTTGATGATCTCGCCATCGACAGATCGCAGGCCAGCCAGAAAAAGCGCCATCACGAACCCCGAACTTTGCCAAAGGGCTGCGATCACGACGGTGTAAATTGCCATGTTCGGATCGACGAGCCAGTCGAACGAGAAGCGTTCGAAACCCCAGCCCTTGACCATCGCCTCCAGACCGAGGCCGGGGTTAAGTATCCATTTCCAGGCCGTCCCTGTGACGATCATCGAAAGCGCCATCGGGTACAGGTAAACCGTCCGGATTGCGCCTTCGGTTCTGATGTTTTGGTCCAGCAGGATGGCCATCAAGAGCCCGAGCGCCATCGCAATGATGATGAAAAGCGCCCCGAAGATAAAAAGGTTGTTCAGCGCAGTGTCCCAACGCGGGGAGGCAAATAGCCTTTCGTACTGAATAAGCCCTTCGATTTCGTACTTAGGCAGCAGACGCGACCTGGTCAGCGATACCCAGGCCGTCCACGCAATGAACCCGTACACGAAAACGAGAACAGCCACGAATGACGGCGCAAGCATCAGCTTGGGCAGGTGGTCTTCAAGCCACTTGGTCATGAGCTGGTCCCCGAAGGAAGTCAGGGACTCCGCCGCGGAAAAGCCGCGGCGGAGCCGTCTCGCAGTTGATCACATGCTGTTTGCAACGGCTGTCGCCAGCTGTTGAACGGCATCTTCAGACGACATGTCAGAGTTGAAGTGGGCAGTTACGACATCAGTGATTGCACCTGCCTGCGCACCGCGCAGTGCCATGCCATGGGCATAGCTTGGCAACAGGGAACCGCCTTCATTGGACGCGGCCATATCGCTTGCCGACAGGTGGGCGCAGCTGTCGAACTCATCCAGTGCGACGTCGATACGGGCCGGGATGGACCCCTTGTTGAGGTTGAACACCTTCTGGAAATTCTTGCCGACGATCAGCTTCGCCAGCAGCTGTTGCCCGGCCTTCTTGTCAGCGCCGTCAACCGCGAACATCGCGAAGCTGTCAACGTTGTAAAGGAAACCGTCACCGGGCGTCGAGGCGCAAAGGAAATCTACTCCCGGCGCCTTGCCGGCTGCAAGGAATTCGCCCTTGGCCCAATCGCCCATGATCTGAAACGCAGCTTCGCCATTCATGACCATCGCGGTTGCAAGATTCCAGTCGCGTCCGGGGAAGTTCGGGTCAACAAATCCGCGCAGGGTGCGCATTTGGTCAAACACCGCCTTCATCCCGTCAGACTTGAGCGTGGCTTCGTCGAGTTCGACGAATGCCTTGTGGAACCCGTCCGCGCCCAGAATGCCCAAAGCCACGGCTTCAAATACAGTCGCGTCCTGCCATGCCTGACCGCCGTGGGCCAGAGGGATGATGCCTGCGGCCTGTAGTTTTTCCGCTGCGGTATTGAACTCGTCCCATGAGGACGGCATGGAAATACCGTTCGCCTTGAGCACGTCTGCGTTGGCCCAAACCCAGTCCACACGGTGGACATTGACCGGTGCTGCACACCAGGTGCCTTCGCATTTCATGTGTCCTGCAATGGACGCGGGCAAGACATCTGACCAACCTTCGGATTCCGCAACCGCAGATATGTCGGCAAGTACGCCTTCTTCGTACCACTCCTGGATTGCCGGGCCTTTCAGTTGAACTGCTGTCGGGGCATTGCCAGACAAAACGCGCGCCCGGAGTGCGGTCATGGCCGCGTCACCTCCGCCTCCGGCGACGGGCATGTCTGTCCACGTACCGCCATTTGCAGCGAATTCTTCTTGCAGGACGGCTACGGATTTTGCTTCACCGCCGGATGTCCACCAGTGAAGAACTTCGGCTTCGGGACCTGCATGAGCCGCGCTTGATGCGACCAGGGCAAGTCCGGAAACAGCGCCGAGAACATAGGATTTCATTTTGATTCCTCCCTAAAGGATGCCGCAATCGCGGCCAGGTGGATCAATTTTCTAAGTGCAGGTCCGGGCGACACAATCTGCGCAAGTCCGTTTTTCGACCATGGCGCAAGTTATTTGCCCGCTCCGTTACACGTTGTTACCTAACACTCGATTCTGTTGCATGATGTTACATAAGCCGACTCAGGTAAGTCACGGATCCGGACTTCGTGGGAGAACTTGGCGTGACGATTCCCAGAATACTGGTCGTTGATGACGATCCAGAAATGCGCAACATGATGACGCAATTCCTCAGACGGAACGGGTCAATCGCCCTGCCTGCCGCCACTGAAGTCGAAATAACCAGACACCTGGAGGCCGGCCGGATCGATCTGATCCTGCTCGACGTCATGCTTGGAGATGAAAGCGGGCTGGACATCTGCCGAAGACTTCGCACGGAACAGGACGTTCCGGTGATCATGGTCTCAGCGCTTTCTGCTGACAATCAAAGGATGGCAGGTTATCAGGTCGGCGCGGACGACTACGTCGTCAAGCCATTCAATCCGAAACTGTTGCTTGCACGGGTAAAGGCGGTTCTGTCCAGAGCCCGGCGGTCGTCATCCCTTGTCCATCGGCGCAAAACCAAGACGTACAAGTTTTCGGGCTGGACCTATGACGCAAAGCGCGATGTCGTTCTTTCTCCGACAGGCGTCCAGGTCGCACTGTCCCGGCGCGAAATGGCGCTTCTGCGAACCATGCTGGCCAATCAGCACATTCCACTGACACGCGAGGAAATCGCGGAAGCCTTGGACGTTACGGGCGATGCTTCGCAGTCCCAGGACAGGGTCGGGCGTTCGATCGACATGTTGGTGGCCAGGTTGCGTTCGAAGATCGAGGCCGATCCCAAGTATCCAAGGATCCTGAAAACGGAACGGGGCACCGGCTACATTTTTTCCGTGGATGCGACGGAAATGGATACGTGAACAGCAGTCTTCGAATATTGGGAACCGGCCTGGTCGTCACCGCCTTCGCCGCGGGCTTGATATCCATGTGGATCTGGATGCAATCCGTCAACGCCTGGCGTGCGCATCAAGACCGGGCATTTTCGGCGGGCGTCGTTTTACACGGAGACCTGTTAAGCGGATCGGACAAGGAAAACGCCATCTCGATCCGCCAACTTTCGTCCGACGACCAGCGACTCGCCCTTGAGGGCGAATTCCGCCAGCTATCGGGCGCACCCAAACCCACCTTCGTCACCAACGTGCCGATCACGGCTGGCAGCGAGGACCAGCGCGACGGCAAGAGGCTCGACTTCGTGGTCCTTTCGGCCGATCTGGTGTATCCGCTGGCCAATCTGCCGCCCCAGACCGGAGCCTCGGCTCAATCGGCGACTGGTGCCATGGCACGCCTGCTTGCCTCCTACTGCAGCGAACCCCTTGTTTTGGCCCAGGTTGACGAAGCACATTGGGTGCAGATCGACGGGACATCCGTTTGGGGATGCGGTGCCGCGCCTTCGGACAGAAGAGTTCTGGCCGCAGTCATTGCACTGGTTGTGTTGGCAATCCTGATTACCTCCGCGCTCAACATTTCGTCGGCGTTTACGGATTTCGCCGAACGCCTGCGAGGCCGAAGGGCATTGGGCGGTCCAACAAGCTATGACGCCGAAGGCCCCAGGGAACTGCAGAAAATCGTCGGTGCGTTGAACACCTACCTCGAATCCGAACGCAGCCAGTTGCAGGAAAGAGCAGCCGTGTTGTCCGGGATAAGCCATGACCTCGGCGCGCCGGCCACGCGATTGCGCCTCAGGGCGGCCTTGATCCAGGACAACGACCTTCGCGAAAGACTAGAGGCCGAAATCGACAAGATGACCGGTATTATCGAAAGTGTCTTGACCTATACCCATGCCGAATTGAATGCCGAACCGGCACGTAAACTGTCGCTCAGTTCTCTGATCGAGGCGATCGTAGCCGACTACCAGGACATGGAACGCCCGGTGACATTTCGTCAAAGCGAGGATGTTGTCGTACGCGGTGCGAGCTCCGTTTTCATGTCACGTCAGGGAAAGGGATTCGTCAGCGGAGATGACCGCCAGATCATCATCACGGGGCGACCAGTATCATTGCAGCGGGCCATCACCAACCTGGTGGACAACGCGCTCAAGTACGGGCGGAGAGCGACAGTTGGGCTTGATGCGGACGCCGAAATTGCTGCCGTTACGGTCGATGACGAAGGGGCGGGTACTTCGGCAGAGGAGTTGGAGGCATTGATGGCCCCGTTTCGCAGGGGAAGCAATGTGACCTCCATCAGTGGTTTCGGATTGGGGCTGACAATCGTCTCGGCAATCGCCAAGCTTCACGGCGGATCTCTTACGTTCGAGGATTTTCCGGGTGGACTTCGCGCCCGTCTCACGATCGTCCGGAGGGCTTGACCTGGCAGGCAGGACACGGCGGCGCGAAGCAAACGAATTCCAGACCTCTCAACCGTGAGGTGATATCATCCTTGCCATGAAGCGTTGTGCGGCAGGACAACTATACTGACCCTTGGACTGGCATCAGTGGCCATCGCAGCGTACAACAGGTGTCCTCCCGAAACACCCGGGGCTCGGCGCTAACTGAAGATCCATCTTGGTTCGAGCGCTGGTGGTTAGTCCATGTGATGGAATGGCAGCGAAATCGGGCCGGAACGGGACTTGGAAAACACTGAGCGACCGGAACTCAACCACTTCTGCCTGCCCGGCAAGGTCTTTTACCACGGTCAACGGCACGCTGCCTCGGACACACTGCCGAGCGGCTTGCACGCACTGCCAGAAGGGCTCCGGATGTGCAGGTCAAAATTCGGGCAAACTTCTGCACGGAATTTCCAGGGCCCCGCGGCGGAAAGGAGCGATATCGAGGTTTCCAATGCATGGCTTCGCTTGTCGCCTGCGCAGGAGTGGGCGGGGTCAGGTTCATCCACGCAATGTTTGCGTCCGGCCAGGCGGGCAGTATCCCTGGCGGGGGGACCGGGCTCCGGGGAGTCTAGCCGCTGCCTGCCAGGTGCCGCAGGGTGTGGTTCAGGCCGTTCATGATATGTTCTTCCAGCGCCGCGCGCGTGCCCTCGACGTCGCGTGCCAGCGCCAGTTCGAACACCTTCCTGTGCTCCCGGACCGCCTCTTCGCCGCGATAGGTCAGAACAAGCATCTGGTATCTCAGGTACTTGTCGAAGACGATGGAATGAACGTCGAGAAGGTTCCTTGACCGGCACGCCTGGATCAATGCCAGGTGGAACTCCCAATCGTAGCGCTTCCAGGTCTCCTTTTCCGAATGATCGCCCGAAAGCATCTGTCTTTCCGAAAGGTCCAGCTTGTGATGGGCCGCAACAAGGTCTCCCTCCCAGTCGACATCGCCGAGGGCGACGGACTGCTCGATCGCGTGGCATTCCAGGAGGATGCGCAAATCCGCGATTTCGTTCAGGTCCTCCGCCGATACCGGTGTGACGAAAAACCCCCTTTGCTCCGGCGCCTCGACGAAACCTTCGCTCGCCAGCCGGCTCAGGGTTTCCCTCAGCGTCGACAGGCTCGCCGCGTAACGCAACTTCAGGCCATTGAGCTTGAGCTTCGCCCCGGGTTCCAGGCGGCCGAATATAATGTCCTGCTTGATCTGCTGGTAGGTACTCGTCCCGACGGTGGGGATTTGCTTGCTCATTGAGTTTTTCGCTCGAAATTTCCGATATTTTTCCAAGATTAGCAGTTCGCACGAAACTTCTCAATCAAATCCTATAACAGGCACAATCTCAAATATCTGATATTAGTGCCGGGACCCGGTACCTGAGAAAACGCCGGGTTGAAACACGGCCGAAAACCAAACGGTATTGGCGCAGCCGCTGCGGGCAAGATGACCCCCGCTGCCCGGTTGAGTCAGAGCGCAAGCGGACGCGTTCGGCGCCATCTTGATTTCCGGCAATTCCTCCTGCCGGCCCCAACACTTCCACGGTGCCGGATGGACATCCCGCGGATTGGTCCGAAGGCGACCGAAAGCATGGTCAAACCTTGGTGAATACATGGTTCATGCTCAAGTATTCACTCTGTTGACGGGCTCTCCCGGTGCGCCGAATATCGCACACTCGATATCCTGAAAGGACGCAAGCGAGAGCCTTGTCCGGCTGGACATGCTGGTCGAGTCGACCTACTGTCCTTGCCTATCAACCGCGACTTGAACGGAAAAAGGTGTGGCGTGATGGCCGACGTGGATATTGCCGATTGCATCAACGATACTTGCCCCTGGTCGGGCAAGCCCGTACAGGCCGACTCGCTGATTGAATACGACGGCTATGTTGTCGGGTTCTGCAATACGGGATGCCGGGACAAGTTTGACGCCGCGATCCGCCACTTCGCGAAAGCAAAGGCTGCAAGAACGGAGCGGTAGTATTCCGCTTGAATCGTCAACTCGTGTTCCGGCTGACCGAGGACTACGGATCTGGCGTCCATCCTGCGAGAATCACGCTCTTCCGAAGCCGGGCTCGTTTGAAACCTGTGACCAATGCGGGAAGTTTGCGCCGGGTTCCAACGCCGAAACCACCAATAGCTGGCACTTCACTCTGACGGACCTTGTCTGGAACTGCGACGGTGTGGTCGGCGTAACCGGCGACATCTTCAGCGCAACGGGCAGACAACGACAGATACGCGCGATATCGGAGCCTCGACATCATCGCGTCCTCTCTGCCACATCGGAGCCGACCATTAGCTCGTCGAGGGCGGCGAAGGAGCGGTCCCGTTTCCGACCTTTGGTTTCGGCAAGGATTCCTGTTTCCCACAGAATGCCGATGGCGTCGGCTTAATTGATACGTTTTTTCATTACCCTGCGGATAACGCCGGTCAACCGGGCGAAAACACGCAATGCAATCCCGGGTCGCTCACCGACATGACCCCTGTGGTCCCGTATCCAACGCAACCATTGCCGTCGGTTTGTGCGAGAATGCGTCTTCGGCGCTGTTGAGAAATCAGGTGAGCACAAGAAGCCCGCGCCCCCAATCAGAACATCGCGAATATCGTTGCAGCTGGTGGAGGAGAAGTCCCCAAGGGCCTTGGATCATTGGTCGGAGTGGCAGGATTTAAACCTGCGGCCCCTGCCTCCCGAAGACTGGATGCGCCGGATCGCCCATTCATCCTATCTGGCCTCCACCGGGTTGGCCGTGGAAAAGGGCGCGTTCCCGCTGTTCGACCGCGACGCTTTCCTGGCGGGCCGAACCATGCAGACGATGGACGAAGAGGTCAGGGAGGCGGTTTCGGCCAACGGCATCCGCAACGCCCTTCTGACATCGATCGCGCCGACGGGGACGATTTCACTGTATGCGGGCAATGTTTCCTCGGGAATCGAACCTGTGTTTGCGTTTTCGTACAACCGCAAGGTGCTGCAGCCGGACGGCTCGCAAGTCGAGGAAGAGGTTGTCGACTACGCGGTCCGGCTCTGGCGTCACATGTTCGGCGACCGGCCTCTGCCCGGGCATTTCGTCGATGCCCAGTCCTTGGGTCCGGAAGACCATGTCCGCATGCAGGCGGCGGCCCAGAAGTGGGTCGACAGTTCGATTTCCAAGACGATCAACTGTCCCGGCGATATTGCATTCGAGGATTTCCGGGCCGTGTACATGTCCGCCTGGGACCAGGGGTGCAAGGGATGCACGACCTATCGTCCCAACGAGGTCACGGGCTCGGTACTGAGCGTCGCGGCAACCGAAGAGGCGACTCCGGAAGCCGACCAGGGGGCAGAGGTGATCTACATCGCCAAGCCACTGGACCGGCCGGAGGCGCTGGAGGGCCGCACATACAAGATAAAGTGGCCGGAAAGCGAGCATGCAATCTACATTACGGTCAATGACACGCTGCAAAACGGGGTTCGCCGACCGTTCGAGGTGTTCATCAATTCGAAGAACATGGAACACTATGCCTGGACGCTGGCGCTCACACGGATGATTTCCGCGGTGTTCCGCCGGGGAGGGGACGTGCGGTTCGTGGCCGACGAGTTGCGCGACATCTTTGATCCGAAGCCATGGTATCGCGCACTTGCGGCCAGAGACTTAGCTGGGCTTTCCGGCGAACGCTGGCTCGAGTTCGGACAGCACGCGCAACGCGTCCTCGACCGCTTCGCTCAGGCGCAGCATTTCGCCCAACTCTCGATGAGGGAGCGGAGGGTCGGCATCGAGATACCGGGCGCGGATCTTGCGTATCCTTTCTGCGTGGCCCTCGCCAGCCTCGGCCACGAGCCGCCACCCTTCGGCGTCTCCCTTTCCCTTGTTCAATGCGTCGATCACTACGTGCAGCAATGCGTCGACGCCTTCCAGGGCGGCGGCATGCAGCGAACGCAGTTCCGGAGCCGGAGCGCGTGCGCCGAGCAGCGTGCACAGCCGACCGAGTTCCCCTTCGAGTGCCATCAACAGTCGGTGCTGGTTGCGAAGGGCCTGGCGCGCCTCGACTTCGTGGGCGTGCCGCCGTAGGGGTAACGAGTCGAGGAAGCCCCCGATGTCGTCAAGGAGGCTGCAAGATGCCTCGCGAAGGGGCGCCACACGCCAGCCTTCGCGCACGGCGTCGAAATAGACCGCGAAATTCTGCACGACCTGCGCGTGCTCCTGGCGCACCCGCGCGAGCTGGTTCTCGCCCGCAACTGTGCCGTGGATAAAACGTGGCCGGGAAAGGGCGTCGGACAGGGAACTGGGCCACCGGCGTTTCAGTGCCGCCGCACACAGGTCGAGCGTACCGAATAACAGCGGTAGCGCAAGCAGGCTCGTCAAGATGTAGAAGACTGCCAGATTGATTTCGACTCCAAAGGGCAGACGCTCGACCAGCGCCACCACCAGGGGCACCCCGAAATGGAGCTCCAGGTAGAGCAGAGGTACTAGCACTACGCTGGTCAGGACGTCGTATAGCACCATGTACATCGCGATCCGCCGGGAACGCCCTTCAAGGCCGATGGACAGCAGATAGAGCAAGCCACCCGAGCCGATACCCGCCCCGTAGAAGACCATGAGAGTTTGCTCAACCGTCAGTGCTCCGGCGCCCAGAAGGCCGACGCCGAAGATGCAGATCGCGTTGGGCGACTGGATCACGAACGTCAGTATCGCAGCGATTGCGAACGCCAGCTCCATGGAGCGCCCGGTGCCCTCCAGCATCGCCTGGAACCAGGTTTGCTCGGAGAAAGGCGCGGCGGATTCCTGGAGTACTGTCAGTCCGAAAAGGAGCAGGCCGCCGCTGAACAAGGAAGCTGCCAGCGTCCGGTGCTTCGCCAACGTCTCGCTTGCCGCGGCGATGCCGGAAATACCGAGGAGGAAGAGGGCCAGAACCTTTACATCGAGGGTCACGATCAGCACCAGTAGTGAAGAGCCGATGCAGCCGCCCAGGATCACCGCGAGTGCACCCGCCGTCGAGATCATCCCGGCTCGAAGCACCCCCACCGTGATGAAGGTAAGCGCGGTCATGTTCTGTGTGACGCCTCCGGCGACGCACCCCCACAGCAACGCGGAAAACCGGTTGCTCGTCCATCGCTTGACAGACTGTCGCAGACGGTAGTTCGCCATGGTCTTCAGGTTTTCCGTGAGGAGCCACATGCCGGCGATGAAGAGTCCGAGGCCACCTACCAGGCCGGCCGAAAAACTGCTCATGCAGAACTCCATATTGAATGGCCGGGGCCACCTGGACCGTGCCTTTCTTGGGAGGGGCGTACGTCAGCGATGGTTTTTTAAATTGGCGGCTGACCCCCCGTTGGCGTCGTTATGACGCCAGTCTGTGCCGCCGTTTGTATGAACTCTTGTGGTATGACAATCAAGAACCACCATGAAGCCGGAGCAGGCTCCGTGAAGCTGCTCGACGACGCGACCCGCCCGGTGAAGCGTGCCATTCACTTCCATCGTCAGGGCGAACTGCGCGACCGGACAGGTGAAGGACAGCATTACCGCATGGCCGGCCTCAACCTGCCGGCGGCTATCCTCATCTACTGGAACACGATGAAACTCGGTGAGGCCGTCTCCAAGCGTCAGCGCGCGGGACTGCCGACTCCTGTCGAACTGCTGGCGCATGTCTCCCCGCTCGGTTGGGAACACATCAACTTGACTGGTGAATACAGGTGGCGAAGACGCGTGCACGGTGCCTGACAAACCACACGTAATCTCAGCATCTCGGTCGATCACATGGTCAATACCCTGACCAACTGATCGACACCGATAACACCTGTCCTTGCCCCGATCAGCATGAAATCCGGGTGCAGTTACCCATGAGCGCGCCCAGGGAACCCAAAAAAACGCCTAGCGTAGGATTCCGCCCCCCTCAAACGACCCCCGGCACACCGGGAGGGCCCCTGTTCTTCCACATGACCGCGGCTTTCGACCAGTTCCAGCGCGAACTGATTGTCGAGAACACCAAGGCAGGCCTCGCGGCCGAAAGAAATAGTGGTCGGATGGGGGGCATGCCGCGCTCAAAGGACGACGAGAAAGACCGCCTCGCCGAGGCAATGCTTCGGGACACGAAGAACTATCCGTTCGTCAATGACGTCATCAGGCAGCTCGAGATCGGACGAACCGCGTTCTATCGCTACTTCCCGCCAGAGAGAATCCGGGAACTCAGGCCACCGCACAACTGAAATGAGCGCAATGCCGTCCGTACTCACGCAAATCGCGGGTATAAGTGCAGGTGCAGTTTTGGGAAAATTTCGATGCTCTCAGCCGCAATCAGCGGCATTTGCACGGGCATTTACCCGTCAACAGCCTCTGAGAGCTCCGGTTGGGCCCGTTGTGTGACTTTTGGGTAATAGGGGCATCTTACCGGGAATTAGAGGTGACCTGACAGGGTATTCCGGGACGTTCAGTAGTTTTTCCCGATGAGGGGATTCCCTTCGGAATCGAGTTGTGATTTCAAGGGGCATGGGTGATTCGCAGACAGACGCCAGGACCGACACTGTCATTGAAGCAAGTGCGGAGATTGCCGCGCTTCGGGAGCAGCTCACGCTGGCCCGCGACCGTCTTGCCGAACGGGACCGGCAATTGGTCGAACAGGACCGACAACTGGCGGAAATGGACCGGCAACAGGTCGAACTGGACCGGCAGATTGTAAAGCAGGACCAGCAACTGGCCGAACTGGACCGGCAGATTGCACAGCAGGACCGGCAACTGGCCGAACTGGACCGGCAGATTGCACGGCAGGACCAGCAACAGGCCGAACAAGAGCGACAACTCGCCGAACTTCGCGAGAAGATCACGCTCCTGCTCGACGAGATTCGGGCGCTGAAGAAGCTTCCGAAGCGCCCCCGGATGAAGCCGAGCGGCATGGCGTCGTCGGAGGACGAGGACACGGACAATTCGGCATCGGGCTCTTCCGGCTCCGGCCGGTCGGGGAAGTCCGGCACGGAGCGCAAGAAAGGTCGCGGCCCGCGGCGCCGGAACCGGCACCTGCACCGTCGTGACGTGACGGTGGGTCTTGACGATGTGCCGAAAGGAGCGGTTCACAAGGGTTATCAGGACCACATGGTCTTCGACATCGTGTTCCATGCCGAGAAGGTCACCTACCGACGCGAGGTCTGGCAGTTTCCGGACGGCTCCCGGCATGTGGCGCCGCTTCCACCGGGGGTGGCGACGGGACGCGAGCAGTACGGTCCCGGCGTCAAGGCGCTGGTCGTCATGCTGTATTACCAGTGCCAGTCGACGATTGGGCGGATCGTGTCGATGCTGAACGACGTGGCCTGGACATCTCTGAACGTCAGGTGGGGCGGTTCCTGAATGTGGACACCGGCGGCTTCGTCGCGGAGCAGCAGGTGCTGAGGGCCGGCATGGAAGCCGCAACCTGGATCAACGTCGACGATGCCGGTGCCCGCCACAAGGCCGAAAACGGCTATTGCACGGCGGTCGGCAACGATTGCCGCCCGCAGGTCTTCCTTGATCTGCGCGATTTCGGCACGGCACCGTCTCTCCGCCTCGGCGGCCTTCGCAAAGGCGGCGAAATTCCTGATCGCCGGCCCGAAGCACAGCCCGTAACTCCGCTCAAGGTTGTCGCCATCGGCCTCTCCCGGAACGTAGCCGCGATAGCCGTTCTCGGGGGTGAGGCGGGTCAAGGCGCCGTGGGTGGCGAGTTCGTGGACGACCTGGTTGAGCCTGCGCTCGCTCACGCCGGTCTCGCGGGCCAGCGTCGCGTGCTTGCGCCAGTTGATCGGCAGCCTGCAGGTCTCGAACCAGGCCGCGGGCGAGGTCGAGCGCGCCAGGAACAGCCAGGCATTGGCCGCGGCCAGGCCGCACCCGGAAGCCCGAAGGCCCTGGAAGATGGTTGAAAACGCGTGCGTCAGGCTGACGTCGCCCGGGAGCACGTATCCCGCGAGAACCGCCCGGGAGGACGGTGTTTGGTCATAAGCAGATTGCATCGAGGCCTGCCCTTCCTGGTCAGGCCTGCCACACACACTCCACCCGGGACCGAAAAACGCGTTTTTCAGTTGCAGCCCATCCGGGAATCCGCTAACAAGGGAGATCAGTAGTTCCGATAGCGGTGGGCGTCTGGCGTGATGTGGCAGGCGCCCTTCGTTTTTCAAGCCGTTGTTGTAATGTCGTTAGCTTCTCCACAAGGCACCGCCAGTGGCGGCCATTCGTGGAGCAGGCTAGCAACGAGTTGGCGTGGATGCTACCTACGGTTCTCCGCCGGATTGGGCGGCGGAGACCGCAAAATAAGCAGTCCGGGGTATTAGCGGTATAGATATTTTCCGGAAAAGGCTGCCGAATAACGCAGCGCAGGGAAAGGAACCTGCAGCATGTGTCATCACGTCCCCGTCTCTGGACAAGATGCGAAAACAGGCGGTAGACGGACAACAGCACAGGAATCAGGCGCCGGGAACACTGATGAACACAGCCGAACAAGGCACCCACACCAGCCTCACCACTGTCTTCGGAGAGAATGTGAGGTATCGCCGGAAGTGGCACCGATGGACACTGGAGGATCTGGCAGCCCGCGCAAATCTTCATCCCATGGCAATATCGCAGATCGAGCGCGCGAAGACGAACCCGACCCTGCCAACCGTCGAGACGATTGCCAGGGCGCTCAAGCTCGAACCCGCCGTCCCGTTGGACCAAGTCCGCAGGAAACCGGCAAGAGGGGCCGGTTCAGATCAATGCCCGTGAACATGGGATCGGGGGCACACATAGTGTAAACCCCGAGGGTCCCGCCGCACCCGCGATCAGGCAAAACTGGATGCCACCATGATTGTTCGTAGAAGTCTCATCCGTGCGTTCGGCAGGAACGTGAAAAGGCAGCGGAAACGCCGCAAGTGGCGCCAAGCGGACCTCGCCACGCTGGCACACCTCAAGTTGATGACAGTCAACAAGATAGAGCGCGGAGCAACCAACGCGCGCCTGTCAACCGTGGAATCGCTTGCTCTGGCGTTTTCGGCCGACCCTGCCGAACTCCTGAACCGATTGTCAGCCAGAGAAAAGACCCTCGCACGAGAGGAAGCGATGTTCGTCAGCGAGGGATGGGGGGGGATCGATCACGGCCGCAACTTGGTGCAGGCCTTCGGAGCCAATGTGCGGTTTCACAGGATCCGGCAAGATCTGACGCAGGGTGACCTCGCCAGGATGGCGCATGTGCGCGTGGGCACGATCTCCGAGATTGAGCTGGCGAAAACGAACCCGCGGGTCTCGACGGTTGAATCGATCGCTCTCGCGCTTCAGATCGATCCGACGTTTCTCGTGCGCAGGCCTGCGAACGTTGAGACAGCCACCTGATCGGTAGGACTACCGCCGTCGCCAGCGTGTTTATCGATCGATTTCATCCATTATCGCAGTGTGGCCACGATCAGTTCAATGGCATTCGCCTAAACAGCCTAAGTAGTGGGAAAAGTGTGTTGTCCTCTATGCAGACGACGCACCAGCCTGATCGACGATGGGGTCGATTCCGGGATGTGCGAAATGACGCGACGCTGTCTTTCGGCTTCGGTGGTCCTATGGGAAACGCCTGTGTGGTGCGCATAGCTCATTGACGCCTGAAATGATTTCGCGAACGTTCAGGCGCGGGGCCGCTATCCGAACTCCGGCCAGGGAATTCGCTGAAGGAGGTTCCATGTTCGACAGTCTCCGGACGATTGCAGGATTCCTCGCCGCTACGCTGGCAGGAGCGGCCTTGTTCGGCTCTGCATCCGCGACCGCCCAGGAAAAGCCCATGGCGTCATTGTCTACTGGGAGACAGATGAGACCAACAGCGTGGCATACAGGTTCGCATGGATCTTCCCGGCCAGGGACACGGCGCATGCGGAAGCGGTGAATGCCTGTATCTCGAGCGGCGGGAGGAACTGCGTTGAACTCGCATGGTTCCGGAACAGTCGCGAGGCGCTTGCGATAGACCGGTACGGCGATGCCTAGGGGAAACCCGGCATGACCCGCGAACAGGCGGAAACGCAGGCGTTGCAGACGTGCGAAGCAGCCGGCGGCACCGGTTGCAACATCGTCGGTTCTCTATGTACAACTCCGGTCGGCGACCCGGGTACCTGGTCGGGAAGCGAAAACTTCCTTCCGGTTGAAGGCTCACGAGCGATGGTCACGGAACCGGAAAAGGAATCGCCTGCCCGTGAAGAGCGCGTCCTCGGGCAGCAATCCCTGAATGCCCTGGGGTTCGACGCCAGTCCCGCCGATGGCATCTTCGGGCCGCGTACGCGAACTGCCATCCGGGAATGGAAGAACGCCGGCGGGCATGAAGCGACTAGGAAAGTGACGCGAGAACAGTTCGCTGCCCTGGCTGCTGCCGAAGTGGCGCAGGATCAGGAGCCTCGATAGGAAGAAGCCAGCAACCAGTCCCGGGAAGTGTTGGTTTTAGGCCTGCAAACAGGTCCGAAATTTGCCGAGGGATACAGCGAAGGATAGCTTTGTTGGCCTGAATTCACCAACAAGCTCGGATGTTTCTTCTTGGAGCATTATTGGGACCATACCATCAGGAACATTCCAGTACATTTCGAATGCAGGGTTCAAACGTGCATGTGATACTTCTGGTCAATCATCTGGCTTTTACCTCCGTGTTGATTGACTTTCCTGAGCGCTTTACCAGCCTTTTTCCGCTGCAATGATTCCGAAAGTCATCATGCTCTCCAGGCAACCGTGCAAGTGTCGTTTGAGGCGAGACTTACCGAATCCGGGTCGGCTCGCTCTGATGGGTGAACCTGGGCATTCGGTCTCCATGACTGGTTTCTCCATCGGGCATTACTGCCGGATCCGGGTGACGAACCTGCATCGTATGACGTGGCGGCCATACGGTCAGCCTTCCCGAAGCGGGCGCAGTCCAGTTCACCCAGGCTGCAATGCGGAAAGCGGTTCTCAAGATACCTCACCGTTATCTCGCCCGCCTCCATGCCTCGGAAGTTTCCCGCAATGGCGAATCGGCCCGAAGGCCACACCGCCAAATGGGGGGAGTATTGAATCAGCATGCCGCCGTGGCCCGGTAGAATGAATAGGAGGTCGCCGGCGGCAGGTTTCCCCAGATCTTCTCCGAGCGCGTCCAGCCCAATGACAGCTCGTCGCGTATGGCCTTCCTGACGGGCGGAACCGGGCCGTAGGTGAACTGGATGAAGGATCCCCCGGGCCGGAGATGCTCGAAGGCAGCGCCGACGATCCGGCGCTGCACATCCTCTTCCATCGACAACAGCGGCAAGCCGCTGACGACGGCCTTGATGTCGCCGATCCCATGCCGGCTGAAGTTCTCCGCCCGGTCCCTGTAGACGTGCAGTTCTGGATGTTCCCGCCTCAGGTGATCACAGAAGACGGGATTGATCTCGAAGCTGTGGATGGCTTCAACGGGAACGCCCGCATCCAGCAGGGCTGCCGTGATCTTCCCGGTACCGGCGCCGAGTTCGACGATGTTTCCCGGGCCATCGGGAACGGCTTCGGCCATGCGCCGGGCGAGCGCCCGGGACGAGGGCGCCAGCGCGACCACCTCCCGGGGCTTGCTTGCAACCTGTTTCAGGAAGAGTGCGAGTTCAGTCATTCCTTGCCTCCCCGTTTGACCCGGCATGGCGATCGAGCTGGTGAAACCAGCCATGGCCATCCGGCAGAACACCCCGGTGACCCCATCCGCCGGCCGCAGGCTGTGCCGTTCCGGCGAACAGGGGTGCCACCGGGGCACCGATCAGGCAGACTCCCATGCCGTGCCTCCGATGCCGTCACGCTGGCTGCCGTTCCGCGGTGTCCGCCTCTTCAACCGGTTCAGCCACACCGTCGATGGTTTCGCCCGCCTGGTGGGTCCTGACCCACGCCGTGAGCACTCCGGCGGCAATCAGCGACAGTCCGAAGGCCATGCCAAGCATCAACAGCCCGAAGAGGGTGATGACGGGAGCCAGCAGAATCGCTCCCATGGTGCCGAAGATGACCGCGAAGAAGTTCCTGATCGATTTCATGACGCATCCTTTCCAGTCCGGATTTCATCGTTCGGAAAGGATATAGGCTTCGGGCCTGTCACCTGCCTGGCGCCGGGTTTACAAGTTTGTAAGCTCGGGATTATGCCCCGGGAAACACCGCGCGCACGACGAGACCGGGCGTGTCGGAAGCAACATTTTCCGACAGGACCAGTTCGGCGCCATGAAGCTCGGCGATGGTCTTTGCGAGCGCCAGGCCCAGCCCAGCCCCTTCCGGGCTGCGGCTCTTGTCCAGACGGACCATCGGCCGGGTCACGTTGCCGTATTCTCCGGGTGGGATTCCCGGACCCGTATCCGCGAGGCCCAGCTCGCGCGCACCGGCAACCAGCGTCAGCACCGTGCCCTCCGGCGTGTGCCGTATGCCATTCTCGATCAGGTTGGCGAGCATCTGGATCAGCAGCACCCGGTCCCCGTCCACGATGGCCGGACCATGCGCATCGACGTCAAGGCGCCGTCCGCCGTCTTCCACTACCGCCGCACGGATGGCCTTAACCCGACAGAGATACCGATCCCGCCATGGGAATTTGCATTGAAACGTCAGTATTTTCACCAATTTGGCGGCTCCCAATTGTCCGGGTAAGCGTTCGGTAAGGGGGTGATGGCCTTACTGGCTGTCATCGATTGAGTGTTCTTTTCCAGTCCTTCCGGAGCGGACAGAGCCAGATGTGCTTTTTCGGTTTTCCGAATTCCCTCTTTGTGTCGTACTTCCCGCGTCCCTGCGTGGTTCCGACATGGATCCATCCGGACGCCTTGTAGGTGATCCCGGAGAAGCGCGGGGTTTCGACGAAGGTTTCCATCAGGACCGGTGTCACCCTGTACTGGGTGTACCAGTCCAGCGGCAGCTGGCGGCGCACACGCGAAAGGATGTGGGAGGCCAGGTTTGGAATCCGGATCCATGGCATGATGAGGTAGCGGGAGTTATCGAGCATGAGGGGGAGGTTTCTCTCGCGGGTCTCCGGCGTCCATCCGATGAAGTCGTCGCGCGGCGCGACCTTCCAGGCCGCGGCAGAGAAGCCGAGCATGGCCAGCGGGCGCCCGTCGCGGTCATGCACCGCGTAGCGCATCTGTGCACCGACGAGGGTCTTGTAGCCGAGATAATGATAGCGGGCGATGAATTCATTCCAGAGGCGGCTGGCCCCACGGCCGGCACCGGTGACCTTGACCAGACGGAGCGGACGAGCGGCCTCCAGTGTGAGCGGCGGTGATGCCGGCGGTTCCGTTTCCGGGCCGAAGCTCGGAGGACGGGGGGGGCAAACGTAGCCGTCGTGGCGGCGGCAGTGTGATGATCCCGTCCCGGTGCATCTTCAGCATGGTGAGCCGGGCCATCATCGCCTTCAGCCCGCCGTCGGGCTTGACCCAGCCGATGGCGCGGCAGAACGCGCGCGCCAGCCCGGCACGGGTCTGCTGCGGGGAGGATGCGATCAGCGCCCGCATCAGCGCCATCTCGCCGGTGGTGAAGTCACGCCCGTGATAACGACACTCGATCGTGTCATCCGTCGTCATCGTGTGGCCTTGAGGTGTCGGCGCCTGTCTTCGTCCATCGACCAGGGCAGCCAGGGTGAGAGGTCGGCCGGAGGCTGGCCACCGTTACCTGCACAGGCCGAGAGCCAGTCGTCGAGCCACTTGCGGACATCGATCCCGTTCATCCGCAGGGTCTCGAAGATCCCGTACATCATGGCGGAGTACCGGGCGCCTTCCAGGCTGTCGGAGCCGAAGGACAGCTTCCGTTCGATCACGGGATCCCGGAGGATCCGTTCCATGAGGTTGTTGTCCATGGGCACATCGGGCCTGTCGACGAACACGCAGAGCCCGTCGCGATGCCGCAACAGCGAGCGAAGCGGCTTGCCGCGCCGGTCCGAACCGGCACGCCCCGCCAGTTCCCGTTCGGCGGTCGCGAACAGCTTGTCGAGGGCGCGCTTCAGTTGGCGATGCACCACCCCGAACCGTCGCGACTGCTGGTCCATCCCCAGTTCCGGGTCGTAATGCTTCAGCCGGACCGCGTTCAGGTGGTAGATCCGCCCGATCCGCTTCAGCCAGCGATCCTCCCATGCCTCCAGCGCGTCATGGCCGGCCGCAGCCTGGATGAATTTCCGGCGCAGGTGAGCCCAACACCATGCCAGGATCAGCCCGCCGGCCAGGGAACGCGCAAGTTTCTTGTAGGCGGCGTAGGCGTCACACACCAGGATGGTGCCGGCACCGACGTTGGCGAACAGCTTGCCGGCCGCCTCGGCACTGCGCCGCGCGTCGATGTGGAACCACACCGCGTCCCGGGAGACCGCACCCCACAGCCAGGCCCGGCTGGTGCCGCGGATGGCCTTGAGAGACTGGACCCGCCAACCGGTCTCGTCACCGTGCAGCATCGTGGCCGTGTTCAGCTGCGCGAGGATCGCCTGCGACAGCGGTTCGAACAGCGGGAGCAGCCTGTGAATGCTGTCGCCCAGGGTTCCGGCGGAAACGGGCAACCCCTGCTCACGCATCCATGCCGCGACCCGGTTCAGCGGACGGTGGAAGGCGTAACGCTCGAGCAGGAAACAGACCCAGAAGCTGATCCCGAAGAGCGTGTGGGGGAACAGCCGGGGAACCGGCGGCGCCACCACCTCCTTCGGTGCCGACGCACAGCTGCAGCTGCGCCGCCAACGGTTCCGGTTGATGATCCGGACATGCGCCTTGACCTCGATCTCGATGACCTCGGATTCATGGCTGCCGTTCTTCACGTAAGGAAGGCCGCAGCACGAACAGACACGCTCCGCCTCCGGCGGGTCGTGAGCCTCGGACTTGCGCTCAATGTCCGGACGCGGTGTCCGGCCGTGCCCGGGCTTGTCCGCCTGCTGGCCACGTTTCCGGCTGCTGCCGGATCCGGACCCCTTCCCGCTCTTCTTCTCGCTGGTGCTCCCGAAACGTGCCTTCTCATGCGTCGCACGCGCCGAGCGGAGCCTTTCGTTCTCGGCCTTGAGTTCCTTCAATTCCTCCGCCTGTTGCGCAATCACAGCCTTCAGACGGGAAATCTCCTTGCGCATGCCCACAATCGTGTGCGGGCCGCTGTCGATACCGGCGGCGTTCAGCAGCCCCTGCAACCGTGCCAGCTTCTTTTCCAGCTTGCGCAGGTTCCGTGCACTCTGGCTCCGGCCAAGCTCCTTCAGCTCCGCGCGCGCCGCGGCAAGCTTCTCGCGGTTGCTCTCGAAGACCCCGCGCAGTTGGTTGAGTTCGCCACGGGCCCGGATCGACTCCAGCTTCCAGTCATTGGCTCGGGCTTCCGCTTCCCCGAGCCTGCCTTTCAGTGCCGTGATCTCGGCTTCCGCCGCCTCGGCACGCGCATGCTCCCGTTCGTACAGACGTTTCAACTCCTCCGGCGGCAAGGCCGACGGATCGACAACATCGCAAACAGGGCCTCCGGAATCCAACATGCGGCCGGATTAACAGATGTCGGGAACCGTTGCCAGAAGAAAATGAAACCCCGAAATACAGCCATCAAACGCCGGAAAATGAGGCCATCACTCCCTTACCGAACGCTTACTTGTCCGGGACGATTCCGGGTGCAAATTTGGGGAGCAGGACACCCGTGTTGGGTTCGGGCCGGAAGTGCACCCGCAGCTTCCATTCCGAAATACATCATCTTGCGCCGCAGATGGCCGTCGTCGGTCGCATTCAACCCCGGGATCCGGAATATTCGGCCGAAGGCCGGCATCACCGCTTACTGTCCCCATGGACGGCAGCGCCGCCCGCAGCCTCTTTCAATGAGATTAGTCAGGCTTGTGGCCCTGACGAATCCTACACACTGTGATTGCTTTCCGTCCTGCAGGACGGGGCTTCTTGCTTCTCGGGCTATGATATTGGTGAAGAATGCGAGTGTGCGGAATGTAGCCAATCCGGGCGAAGCTTTCTTGCTTCTTCGAGATAGCACATATCTTCACGTGCTATGACAAGAGTCGACCGGGTAATGCACGCCGAAAGCAACTCCGGGCCGACGGTCGTGCCTTGTGCCAATCGGTAGCCACAAGGGTCCCGGATCGAGCTGCGGCCCACGAATTGCGCATCGTGTTCGTGTCCGGTCCGATTGGCATAGGCGATGTAGACCTGGTTTTCAATCGCGCGTGCCGGGACGACGTACCGAGCTACGCGCTCGTGAGGCACCATCAATGCGGTTGGAACCGCAATCAGGTCGGCGCCGTTGTTCGCGCATTCCCGCACAAGTTCCGGAAATTCCAGATCGAAACAGATGAGGATAGCGATCCTGATCCCACCATACTCGACGAGGACAGAGCTTTGCCCAGGAATGAACACGGACCGTTCCCAAGTGCCGTAAAGGACGCGTTTTCTGTAGGTGGCAAGAGTCCCGCCGTCGGCCCCGATCAACAGCGCTGAATTATGGATTCCCTGGGGGCGCAGTTCATAGAGTCCAACCAGGAGTGCAATCCCGTTCTTTCGGGCGATTCCCTGAAGACAGACAACCGTTTCCTTGTCGATCTGCCGGGCAATTCCGTTAACTTCATCCGGATTGAAATACCCGGTCAGAAAGCACTCCGGAAAGACAAGCAACTCGATACCCTTTTGCGCCGCCGCCACGGAAGCACGGGCAATCGTGGCAATGTTTGCGGACACATTGCCGGGTGTCCCGGAGTCCTGCCAGATTCCGACGTGGAGGGAAGCATCCATGATCGTCATCCGACCTCGCTTCGGTGGGCACCGAGAAGACGCGGAAGGTTGCCAAACCATGCGACCATACCGAACACGGCGACGGCGATCACGACGAAGAAAACCGCGGCAGAGGCCATGATCGGAGTGTAACCATACCGGAGGGAGTTGAAGATCCGAATTGGCAGTGTCTCGGCAGTAAACCCGGCCACCATATAGGCGATGATATACTCGTTCAGGCTGAGTACGACCGCAAACGCGAAACCGGAAACTACATAGGGTTGCACGAGCGGAAATACAACGGTCCGAAACACTGTTCGGCGGTCCGCCCCCATGGTCCGCGCCGCTTCGATCAGGGAACGTTCGACGGTTTCAAGCCCGAGGGAAATCGTGACAAGGGGTAGCGCCACCAGGAAAACGGCATGGGAGATCATTGTTGCGAGGATGTGGCCGTAGAGGCCGGCCGAAATCCAGAAGACCATGAATCCGATTGCGGTGACGACTGGCGGCAACATGAAGGGAGCAATACCAAGGGCAAGGATCGCTCGGCCGAGAATACCGCCACGCTGCCAGATGAAGAGCGCGAGCGGAAACGCGACTGCAACGGCCAGCAATCCGGCAACAAGGGCGACGATCACAGAGTTCGATAAGGCGTTCGCCCATTCGTTCCGGGTGAAGAGTTCGCCGTACCACGCAAGGGAAAAGCCCTCCGGCGGGAACAGCAGGCGCTTGGGCCGGTTGACGGAAACGCCGGCAACCACGAGGAGCGGGGCGACCAGAAACAACAGGACAGTACCGACAAACACTCGCTGTAGCCAGATCGTCATCAAGGATTACTCGTTCTTTCGAATCCGACTGCCAATACCAGACCGACAAGGGCGACGGAGACAAGCAGCAGGAACATGGCCATTGCCGCGGCGAACGGAATATTGGACTGGAAAATGGCCTGATCCGTGATGTGCACGGGCAGGGTCCAGTGCCGGGGCCGCCCGAGGACCTGCGGCAACAGGTAAGCGCCAAGTGTGAACACGAACACGAGGATCAATGTGCCAGTGATCGTCCCACGCATGATCGGTAGCGTTACGCTTGTGAATGCCCGAAGAGGCGAAGCGCCGGACATTCGGGCAGCTTCCGGCAGTTCCGGGTCGAGCCGGGACACACCGGGAAAGATGACCAGAACGGCATAGGGAAAGGCGAGATATGCGAGCCCGAGCAACAGTGATGCCAGCCCTGGCGTATAGGCCCGGGGTGCCTCCGCGAGGCCGAACCAGAAGAACAGATTGCCAATACCGGCGGTTCGGGACAAGAGCGTGGACCAAGCGAAGCCGATGATGACTTCCGACAGTGACAGCACGGACAGGATGAACACCAGTATCGGGATCTGCAACCCGCGGCGCATGCGACTCAGGACATAGGTGAACGGGAATGCGACCCCAACGACGACGATTGCGGCAGTGACGGAAAGTCCGACCGACATCGCCAGGATCTTCCCGAAGAAAGGCGTCAGGAATCGGAGGTAGTTTGCCAGCTCGAAGTCGGGTTCAAAGAAGCCTCCCGGAATCCTGTGAAAAAAACTGACGGCCAGCATGATGGTGAAGGGGATGACGAAGAACACCACCAACGCTGCAGCCGGTAACAGCGCGAGGTACCGAAATTCGCTGCCAGGTTCGCGGATCATGGATCCGTGACGGCGGCGCGTGAGGTGTGCAGCGTAATGCCGACGTCCCGTCCGATCGTAACATTCGGCCGATCCTTCGGCGGCACAACCGACAGCAATGTGATTTCACCCATGGTAACATGGATCTCGGTGCTGGATCCGAGGTCACGAATGAACGCGACCAAGCCCTTCAATTCACAGCTGTCCGGGTCAGCATGAATGACAACATCTTCTGGCCGGATCGAAAGCACGGCATCACTGCATCCGGCTGTTGCGCGCGAGCGGTCAGGAGTTACCGGGAACTTGCGGCCAAAAACCTCAACCTCACCGTCCCCGATCCGGCGGCACCGGATCAGGTTGCTCGTTCCGATAAAACCAGCCACGAAGGAATTCGCGGGGTTGCGATAGATCTCGATCGGAGCAGCCGCCTGAAGTACACGGCCCCGGGCCATGACAACGACGAGATCGGCCATGGTCATGGCTTCGCGCTGATCATGTGTCACGACAATCGTCGTGATACCAAGTGTCTTTTGCAGCAGGCAGAGTTCAATCTGCATGTGCTCGCGCAGTTTGGCGTCCAGCGCGGAGAGCGGTTCATCCAACAGGAAAACGGCGGGATTGATCGCGAGCGCCCGTGCGATCGCAACGCGCTGGCGTTGCCCGCCCGACAATTGATGGGTGCGGCGATCGCCTGCGTCCGACAGCCGGACAAGGTGCAGGAGATCCTGTACACGGGCGGCGCACGCAGCACGTTCGACTTTTCTGATTCGTAGCGGATATGAAATATTCTCTGCGACTGTCAGATGCGGGAACAGGGCGAGCGACTGAAATACCATTCCAAAGTTGCGCCGGTGCGCCGGAAGTCCCGATTGATCCTTGCCGTCCACAAACACCTGTCCGGATGTCGGTTGTTCAAGACCGGCAATTAGACGTAGAAGTGTAGTCTTGCCACATCCGGATGGCCCGAGAAGACAAACGAATTTGCCCGCCGGGATTTCCAGGCTGATGTCGTCGACCGCTGTAACGTTCCCGAACACCTTGGACAGACTTCGGATGCTGAGAGCGGTCAAAGCCAATTCTCCCGAACCGCTGATCGAACAACCGTCTTCCGGCCCGACGGGGCGCAATCATCAACCGACGATCAGTTCAGACCATTTCTGATTCAGCCAGTCTCCGCGAGCGTTGTAAATGTCGTAACGCGGCAGGATTGGCGGAACGTCACTCGCGACGGCGCCAAACTCTTCGTCGGTCAGGTCCGTCAACTCCCTCCGGATCGTCGGGGCTGTTCCAACGAACCGCGAGAGTTTTGACTGGATGGAAGGCTGGCACATGTAGTCGATGAAAACCTGCGCTTCACTGATGCGATCTGACGCATTTGAAACACTCCAAGACCCAGAATCGAGCACGCCACCTTCCGCGGGGAAAGTCGACCGGACCGGTTTGCCGTCCGATGCCGCCAGGCCCGTGACGTCATGGTAGTACTGACCCATGGGTATTTCACCAGTCTCCAGCGCCTGCTGGAACTGACCTTCGTCACGATACCAGAGACGGACGTTTGGTTTGACTTCCGCGAGCTTGTCCAAGACCTGCATGATTCCCTCTTCGGTGTCGAGTATTGCAGTTCCACCGAGCCATGAGGTGGCGGTGATCTCAAGAAGGAATGAATTGGTGACGAGGGCGAGAAGCCCGATGCTGTCCGCGTTTGCGGGGTCCCAAAGTGCCTTCCAGCTATCAGGTGCAACCGGATAGCTGTCCGTGTTCGTCACGAGGGTAATGTACCACGATACGGCACCGATCCCGCTGATGGCTCCATCGTCGTAGCGATGCACGAAATGGTCGGGCAGGTTTTCGGCATTGGGTAAGGCCGATTCGTCCAGGGGTGCCCAGAGCCTGCTGTTTTGGCCTTTCAGGCGTGGGACCTGGGCCATCATCGACACATCGGCAGGTGCCTGGCCGGCTCTGGCCGCAGTCTCGAGTTGCACGAGCCATGCTTCTCCTGTCGGTTCGCCGATGGATTCGATCGCAATTCCCGTGTCATTGGTGAAATCGGGGTAGATATGCGTATCGAAAGAATCCTGGAAGTAGCCGCCATAGGTGCCGACCTTGAGTGGTTCTGACGCCGCTGCACGGCCGACAAACGGCATGGACAAGGCTGCCATCCCGAGAGATGCGACGGATGTCTTGAGTATGCCCCGCCTTGTGAGTTGTTTCCGTTCTTGCGAGATGTTTGTCATTGCTATTCCTTCCTCCGGGAAATGCGAATTCATGATAAGGGTGCTTCAACCTGCGTCTTGGCACTGACAGATTTGGTGCACGGTGCGCCGCGGCGGAGGCTTGTCATGCCAGCTGCCGGGACGTGCAACCGTGACTGTCCGCGGACAAGTCTAAAGGGGGTGAGAGCCGTTTTGGATAACGATGGTCAAAATCTTGTTTTGAATTTTCCCAATGTGAGCCGCCATTCGCAACATCAAAAGGCAATGCAAATCACACAGATAGCAACAGTGTCGGATTACGAGCGAATACCATTCGAAAGGAATTGCCGCAGGCGACCAATATGAGGCCGTTTGGAAAACCGCTAGCGTTGAGCAAGTGCCTGGAGTAAAGGGCCGCGCCGTGAAATCATCCGGTGCGGATTTCCGGCACGTGAGATCGCGACATTGGAAACGGTCCCGGCGAGGTCGAGGATATCGGTCAACCAGGTGACACGAGCCCAATGGATGTGGATCGGTCTTCATGAAAGGTCCGCCGGCGCGGAACTCGTGGTTTCCCCAGCGAACGAGCGATATTCAAACCGTTCCAGGCTGAACTCCGTAGACGACCCTCAGGTTTCGGACAAAAGCTTCCACGACTTTCGTAGGACAGTGTCCCTTCTTTTGCAGCAAGTCAAATACGCATTCGTACCGTATGTCATCGGTACCCAGACGCCGCAATTCTCCGTTGTCTACCCATTTTTCCGCATAGTGCAGTGGCAGGAACCCGATGTATCGACCGCTCATGATCGAGATCAATTGCGGTTCAATCTGGTAGACGACTGCGGCGACCTTGTTGAAACCAAGACTCTTTCGGTACTCGTTGCGCCAGTAGCCGCGACTGACGATCGGCTCGTCCTGCAACTTCCTGAAATCGAGTTTGTCCTCCGGAACATTGAAAAGATGATGCCCGCGGCCGCAAAACAGGCCATGGGATTCCTCGTAGAGCGGCGTGTAGTCGAGCCCTTGGACCTTGACCGGAAAACTGCCGATCGCGAGATGCAACTCGCCCTCCAAAACCATCCTTTGCAAGACCTGGGGAAACTCCTGGTGCAGTTGCAAGGTTACGTCGTTTGGCTGCGCCTGGAATTGATCGATCACCTTGTGCAGGCAGAAACTCGGGTCCGTAACAATGCAGTCCACGAGGCCGATCTTCAACTTGCCTGCAAGTCGGCCACGCAATGTGCCGACTTCGGTCGAAAACTCGTCGTGTGATCTGAGCAGACGTTGTGCTGCGGCGTAAACCATTTCACCTTTCTCGGTTAGCCGGAAACCCCGGCGTCCGCGTTGACAAAGCGCAACACCCAGACGCTGTTCAAGTGCGGTGATGTGGTTGGAAATCGTCGGCTGGCTAATGTTAAGTTCCGATTGCGCAGCAACAAACCCACCGTGCCGTACGACCGCATCGAAGACCCTGAGGGCGCGCAGGTCCGATCCTGATATCTGCATGGGTTCACCTGGCCATTCGTTTTTTGCACAAGCTCCTTAACATCACTCTCTTAGCCAGCAATGTTGGACAGGCGTCAAGTGCAGGAACAAGGACTTTCAGGGAGCAGACTCCAGAAAAAGATGGGGATTTTATCGAAAAGTCACATTCCGGCTGCCAACTCGGTATAATCCCTTGACAATTCAGGCAGATAGTATCGTGATCGCGTGACGGGAAACCAGCCTTTCCCGTCACCAGACGAACCTTGTGCCGAAGGCCAGACCGCGTGAGCGAAACTTCCACATACCGCAACATCATCTACCGGCTTCTGCCAGGCTCCAGGGCCAACGCACGGCGCCTGGCCGGACAGGCGGGCGCCTGCCGCTTCGTCTGGAACACGATACTGGGGCAGCACAATGACGCCTTTGAGGAGGCGAAGGCCAACGGGGAGAAACCTCCGTCGGTCTCGTTCTTCTCGCTCGGCAAGGAGTTCACCGGTCTCCGCAACGAAATCCCGTGGCTTTGCGCATACTCCTTCGCCATCACCCGGTACGTGCTCAAGTACCAGGCCGATGCGTGGAAGGCGTTCTTCAGGGGCGAGGCAGGACATCCACGCTTCAAGTCCCGCCACGGGTCGACGCCGTCCTTCACCATTCCCGAAGCCGTCACCATCAGGGACGACATGATCTCCATCCCGAGGGTTGGTCCCATGCGCATCCGGCGGCGGGAACCCGTATCCCGAGGGCAAGCCGGTGAAAGCCGTGATCAGGAAGATCGCCGGCAAGTGGTACGTCACCGTCTGCTACGAGGTCGAGGCTGAGGAGCGTCCCGACACCGGGGTCTTGGCGGGCGTGGACATGAACGTCCGGCAGGTGGCGGTGGTGGACACGACCGGAGAGGCGGAGATCATCCCCGCGCCCGACACGGGCCGGCTTGATGCGAAGATCGGGCGCAACCAGCGCCGGCTTGCCCGCCAGCGCAAGGGGTCACGGCGGCGCATGAGAACCAGGCTCAGGCTGCAGAGGCTCCAGCGAAAGCGGGCCAACAGACGCAGGAACTGGCACCACCAGGTCAGCCGCCGGATCGCGAACCGGGCAAGCACGGTGATTGTCGAGAAGCTCAACACGGCAGGGATGACCAAATCGGCAAGGGGCACGCTCGAGAACCCCGGCACGAAGGTGAAGGCCAAGTCCGGTCTCAACCGGGAGATCCTGAGCACCGGCTGGCATGGCATGAAGGAGAAGCTCGCCTACAAGTGCGCATTGGTGGAGATCGATCCTGCCTTTACGTCACAGACCTGCAATGCGTGCGGATGGGTGGACAAGGCCTCCCGCCCGTCGCAGGCTGAATTCACGTGCGTGGCCTGCGGCCACGCGGATCATGCGGACCTGAACGCGGCCCGCAACATCATGGCGTCCGGGATTGGGGCTTCTGCACGGCGAGGGGCGTTTGCGTTGGCAACCCCTGTGACCCGTGAAATCGATCGAATGGTCGCTCAAATGTGACTTTTCGATATAATTCCCAAAAAGATACCCATTCATATGGTGGTGCATGGCCAGGCATTTGGCCGGAGGCTCGAACACCGCCATCGCGAAGCTGTGGCGCTGGGAGGTGGGACCAGCGAGCAGCAGGCACGGGCGGTTTTCGGAATTCATTTCGAATTTGGTGGGAGCCACCAATATTCGTGGGGTCAAGCCGCTGCCCCGGTAGGGGATTTGCCGGAATGCTGATCGTCAACACACCCCACGATCTTCCGCAACGTCTAATTGCGCAGGATCCACATGACCTCGAATTGAAAGTCGATCAGACACCAACCTCTCATCCCACCTGCTCGGCCATGTGTCGAGTTGCCGACGGACGGGCGAACGGCCAGGTCTCCCGGAATTGAGTGGCCTGAAGATGCCTTCGAATGGCGTTCCCGGGAGCGCGGTATGAATGAGATGAGCGAGGACGAAATCAGGTTTGGCGATGCCGTTCAACTCGAGTCCGGCGGCCCGAAATTGACTGTGACTCTCACATGGAGACCGCCAACATACTGGAGGCCAGAGTTGCCAGACTTCGGGCGTTTCGACCCTGCGCATCTTGAAAACCGCATCATCAAGGCAGGAAACGAACCATTGTACCCCCACCCCAACTATATTGAAGTGCCCGCTACGGGTGAGGGTGCGGCAGGAATTTCTGGTCATGCTCGCACCGGTCGAGACGAGCATCAGCATGCCGCCGTGGCTCGGTAGAATGAATAGGAGGTCGCCGGCGGCAGGTTTCCCCAGATCTTCTCCGAGCGCGTCCAGCCCAATGACAGCTCGTCGCGTATGGCCTTCCTGACGGGCGGAACCGGGCCGTAGGTGAACTGGATGAAGGATCCCCCGGGCCGGAGATGCTCGAAGGCAGCGCCGACGATCCGGCGCTGCACGTCCTCTTCCATCGACAACAGCGGCAAGCCGCTGACGACGGCCTTGATGTCGCCGATCCCATGCCGGCTGAAGTTCTCCGCCCGGTCCCTGTAGACGTGCAGATCCGGATGTTCCCGCCTCAGGTGATCACAGAACTCGGGATTGATCTCGAAGCTGTGGATGGCTTCAACGGGAACGCCCGCATCCAGCAGGGCTGCCGTGATCTTCCCGGTACCGGCGCCGAGTTCGACGATGTTTCCCGGGCCATCGGGAACGGCTTCGGCCATGCGCCGGGCGAGCGCCCGGGACGAGGGCGCCAGCGCGACCACCTCCCGGGGCTTGCTTGCAACCTGTTTCAGGAAGAGTGCGAGTTCAGTCATTCCTTGCCTCCCCGTTTGACCCGGCATGGCGATCGAGCTGGTGAAACCAGCCATGGCCATCCGGCAGAACACCCCGGTGACCCCATCCGCCGGCCGCAGGCTGTGCCGTTCCGGCGAACAGGGGTGCCACCGGGGCACCGATCAGGCAGACTCCCATGCCGTGCCTCCGATGCCGTCACGCTGGCTGCCGTTCCGCGGTGTCCGCCTCTTCAACCGGTTCAGCCACACCGTCGATGGTTTCGCCCGCCTGGTGGGTCCTGACCCACGCCGTGAGCACTCCGGCGGCAATCAGCGACAGTCCGAAGGCCATGCCAAGCATCAACAGCCCGAAGAGGGTGATGACGGGAGCCAGCAGAATCGCTCCCATGGTGCCGAAGATGACCGCGAAGAAGTTCCTGATCGATTTCATGGCGCGTCCTTTCCAGTCCGGGTTTCATCGTTCGGAAAGGATATAGGCTTCGGGCCTGTCACCTGCCTGGCGCCGGGATTACAAGTTTGTAAGCTCGGGATTATGCCCCGGGAAACACCGCACGCACGACGAGACCGGGCGTGTCGGAAGCAACATTTTCCGACAGGACCAGTTCGGCGCCATGAAGCTCGGCGATGGTCTTTGCGAGCGCCAGGCCCAGCCCAGCCCCTTCCGGGCTGCGGCTCTTGTCCAGACGGACCATCGGCCGGGTCACGTTGCCGTATTCTCCGGGTGGGATTCCCGGACCCGTATCCGCGAGGCCCAGCTCGCGCGCACCGGCAACCAGCGTCAGCACCGTGCCCTCCGGCGTGTGCCGTATGCCGTTCTCGATCAGGTTGGCGAGCATCTGGATCAGCAGCACCCGGTCCCCGTCCACGATGGCCGGACCATGCGCATCGACGTCAAGGCGCCGTCCGCCGTCTTCCACCACCGCCGCATAGATCTCGGCCACTTCATTGGCCAGCACCACCAGGTCGACCGGTTCGAAACCGGCCCGGGAGGCACCCGATTCCAGCCGTGCTATCCGCAGGAAGGCATCGAAGATGGCAATGATCCCGTCAGCCTGTTCCAGTGCCGAGCGAATCTCTCCGGAGCTGTCGTCACCACGCTCACCTGCCGCCAGGGCGCTCTCCAGCCGCAGACGCAACCGGGCCAGCGGCGTCTTCAGGTCATGCGCGATATTGATGGAAAACTCCCGCGTCTGGCGCATGAGGATCTCCAGCTGCGCGGTGGTCTCATCCACCCTGCGGGCCAGCTGGTCCAGGTCGTCGCGATCGCGCACCGGGTGAATGCGGGCCGCCAGGTCTCCAGCGGCAACCCTGGAAAGCGTGTCGAGCACCGCACTCATGCGGCGCTGGCTGCCGAGGCCCAGGATGCCGCCCACGACGACGGCGGCGAGGGTCGAGACGATGCCGATGACCAGCAGTGTCCGGAACATCGTGTCATAGACCAGGTCCTGGCGTCCCAGGCTGGTTGAAACGACAAGCCTGCCGCCCTCGATCGGACCGCCGAGATAGAGCCGGTCCTCGTCTTCATGACCATCGTCGTGACCGCCCAGGCGATCGTCATCGTCGTCTTCATCTTCTTCGAAAAAGCCCAAGCGCCGGAACAAGGGGCTCAAGGATGTCTGCCCGTCGGGCAGGAAGAACACCTGTTCCATGCCGAATTTCGGATAGTCGGAAGCATCGAACCCGCTGGCCGCAATCTCTCCGGCAAGCGTGTCGAACCGCTCCTGAAGCTCCAGCCTGGTGCGCCGGTCGAACTCATCCTCGAACCCGGACACGACGAAAAAGCCTGCCGATACCAGGATCCCGACAAAGATGGCGGTCAGAAGCAGCGCCTGCCGCAATGCCGACATGCGCAACAGCGGGCTATGAAGGGGATTTCGGTTCAAACACATAACCCGCGCCGCGGATGGTCCTGATCACCGTGTCGCCGAACGGCTTCTCGATCTTGGCGCGCAACCGGCTGACATGGGTTTCCACCACACTGGTGGTCGGATCGAAGTTCAGGTCCCAGACCTTTTCCAGGAGCATGTTGCGGGTCAGAACCCGGCCCCTGGCGCGCATGAAGGTCTCGAGCAGGCGAAACTCCTTGGCGTTCAGGTCAATATCCCGGCCCTGCCGCCTGCACTTGTGCCGGTAGAGATCAAGCCGGATATCGCCGGCCTGCAGCACGGAGGTATCGCTCACCGCCGAAGACACGCTCCGCCGGCCGAGTGCGGCGATGCGCGCTTCCAGTTCGGAAAAGGCGAAGGGCTTCGGCAGGTAGTCGTCCGCCCCCGATTGAAGCCCCTCGACGCGATCGTCCACATCCCCCATTGCTGTCAGGATCAGGGCGGGGGTGGAAACCTTCGCCGAGCGCAGCGCCTTGAGCACCGAAAGCCCGTCGAGTTCGGGAACCATGCGGTCCAGGACCAGCACGTCGTATTCGCGCGTCGTCGCAGCGACCAGCGCATCCCTGCCGCTCTGCAGCCAATCCACCACATGCCCGGACCGGGCAAGGCCGTCGCTCACCCAGGCACCGATCTCACTGTCGTCTTCCAGGAGCAGGATCTTCATCTCGACCACCCTAATGAAAGCGGCCCGGCTGTACCATTGCACTCTTGCGGGAACTCTCCACTCGATGGAGTGTCCTTACCTGGGCTTTCCGGAGACTGCGCATCGGGATCATCGGCGTCGCCGTGGCTGCAATCGTGGCGGTGCCTGCAGTTTATATGTGCCCATCCAAATCCACGGACACGCCCTTCCCGGTTTTGAGAAGCGTGCAGAGCACGACCGGGGTGAACAGCGCCACCCCGGTCGTGATGCAGAGGCCGGATGGCGTTTCGCCATCCGCAGAACGGGTCTAGTCGTCGTTCCACCAGCGGCCTCGATCATCGTCGTCGTCATCCCAGCCTTCCCTTATCGAGAAGCTGCCGTCGCCGTCACGGTCGAGCCGTTCGACAATGCGCGCAAACGGACGGTCGTATTCGGCGCGGGTGACGATCCCGTCACCGTCGGTATCGAGCATCTGGAAGGCACGTACGGTGAGCGGGCGCATGGCCTCGTGCCAGAGCCCGGAGAACTCCTCGAGGTCCAGGTTGCCGTCGGCATTGGCATCGTGCGTGGCGTGGCGGTCGCTCAGAAGCTTGTCGATCTCGGCCTGGGTCAGCGCACCGTCGCCGTCAGCGTCGATGGTGTCGAAGATCTCCAGGCCGGTCACCTCGAACTGCCCCTCGTCGAGGAAGTTCAGGCCGCCACTGTTGCGGTGGTCAGCATGGCTTGCGCCTGCCAGCGCGGTCCCGCCGAGGATCGCGACTGCGGCGATGGCTGTCAGTGTCGTTGTTTTCGTTTTCATCGGTTGTCTCCTTTTCTTGTCCATCCATCGGTTGTCGAAGGATGAGGGGGTTGTGGACAAGAACATGGCAACCGGGTCTTTCACGCGCCTGACGCCGGATTTACAAGTTTGTAAGCTTGGAACTGTTTCCCGGGAAATGCCATCAGAGAGACAGAGAAGAATGGTACCAAAGTTTTAGGACTTATATCGATGGGTGGACAAGGCCTCCCACCCGTCGCAGGCTGAATTCAAATGCGTGGCCTGCGGCCACGCGGATCATGCGGACCTGAACGCGGCCCACAACATCATAGCCTCAGAGATAGGGGCTTCTGCATGGCGACGGGCGTTGGCGTTGGCCGCCCCTGTGACCTATGAAACTGGTCGAAAGCTTGCGGCGTGACGCACCGTCAACCCATCTTTACGAGTCCTAAACGAATGGGGCTGTGGCCGGATCACGGAGCACAGAGATCTCCCGGCAGCCATGGCCCGCTCCCGTTACAAATCGTTCACGAAACCAAGCCTGTCGCGATTCAAGGCCTGTGTCTTCTCACGCAGGATGTCCGTAAACGTCTGACTGACGAGCGTCAGGGGCATTCCCCGGCGAGTCACCAGTGCGATCTTCGTGTTGAGGCGAAAGATCCCGGGCAGGACAGTACGCATGCGCCCGGTAGTCACCCACCGTTCGGCGTACGAGACCGGCAGATAACCCAGGTGCCAGCCCGACAGGATGAGAAACGCAATGCCTTCGATCTGCCAGGCCGACGCGGTCGATCGCAGGTCTGCAGTCAGCGGTGCGACCTGGCGTTCGGACAGATAGGCGCGGTGAACGAGATCAGACGTGCCCAGGTCCTTGAGGTCGAGTTCGTCAGGATCCCGATCGAACAGCGGATGACCCGAGCCACAGTAGAGTTCAACCGGGTCGTCGTAGAGTGCCTCGTAAAGCAACCCCGGACGATGTTGGTGGAAAACGCCTATCCCGAGGTTGACCCGGTTGTCCAGCACCGCGTGCTCGATTTCGTCAGGCGCCATCGTGTGAAACTGAATGTGGACGGACTGGGCCCTGGCCCTGAATGCCCTGAGCGTGTCCGCCAGGGGATAGCAACTCTCCGTCGCCCAGTTGTCGATCACGCCGATCGAAAGGTCCCCGATCAGTTCACCGCGAAGTGCACCGACCGTAGTGCGGAAGCTTTCGAGTGCCGTCGAGAGGTGCTGACAGGCTTCGTAAACGGCTTGGCCCTTGTCGGTAAGCCGGAATCCGACCCTCCCGCGTTGACAGAGGCGCATGCCCAAGCGGCGTTCGAGATCGCCGATTTGCCGGCTGATGGTCGACTGGCTGACATTCAGGGTCACTTGTGCGGCGGCGAATCCACCACTTTCGGCCACAATCTTAAAGACTGAAAGCAGATGAAGATCGGCCTTGTGAAGATGGGGAATGGCGGTCGTGCTCTTCTGCCTTATACGTGATTGTTTATGCATGTTAACATTCGATGTTTGATGTTTTTTCTAACCAGGGAAGTGCTTACGGTCAAGCCAAGAACAACGAGGTCGCGGGCGTCGCCGAAGATCCTGCACACAACCGAAGTTCGTGTATCAGCACGGCGACTGCTTATGAGACAATGGTGTTGCGCGTTCACTGGCACGCAGCGCCGCTCGCAACTTGAGAAGGAAGGAAACGATGACAAAGCATCCGAACCGCAGAACCGTGCTGAAATCCGGCGCGGCCACCGTCGCTGCCACAGCTTTGACTTCCCTGTCGACGGGCGCCGCAAGTGCCCCAAGCCGAGGAGGAACACTCCGCATGGGCGTGGCCGGTGCCAACACTTCGGACAGCTGGGACGGGCGCACGCATTCCGACAGTTTCATGATCGTTCACGGGCACGGAGTCGTCTTCGATTGTCTCACCGAGGTGACGGCGAAAGGCGAACTCATCGGCGAACTGGCGGAAAGCTGGTCATCCAGCCCCGATGCAAGGGTCTGGACCTTCGACCTCCGCAAGGATGTGACCTTTCACAACGGCAAGCCCTTCGGTGCCGACGATGTGCTTGAGTCCCTGCAGATTCACACGGCCGAGGGCGCGAAATCGGCAGCACGGCCGATCGTTGAGCCGATCGTCGACATGAAGAAGCTGGGCGGGCACCGAGTGGAATTCACCCTAGCCTCCGGCAATGCCGACTTCCCCTATCTCATGTCGGACTATCACATCCTGATGTATCCGGCCGGCATGATCGAGCAGGCCATCGCTGAAGGAATCGGAACCGGTCTCTACCGTGTCGAGAGCTTCGATCCCGGTGTCCGGTTCGTCGGTTCGCGCGTAGAGGGCCACTACAAGGACGGCACGGCCGGGTGGTTCGACGGGATCGAGTCGATTGCCATTAACGATGCATCGGCGCGGATGAATGCGCTGATGACCGGACAGGTCGATGTCGTCAACCGGGTCGACTTCAAGATCGAGGCGCTTCTCAGGGCAAATCCCGACGTCGAAATCTTCGAGGTAACCGGCAACCAGCACTTCACCTTTGCCATGCGGACGGACACGGACCCCTTTACCGACATCAACGTCCGCAAGGCGTTGAAACATGCCATCAACCGCCAGGAAATGGTCGACAAGATCCTTCTCGGCCACGGTGCGATCGGCAATGATCACCCGATCGGGCCCGCCAACCAGTACTACCATGCCGAACTGGAGCAGCTCGAGTACGATCCCGACAAGGCGAAGTTCTACCTGAAAGAGGCGGGCATGGATTCACTTGATGTCGATCTTTCGGCGTCCGAGGCGGCGTTCCCGGGTGCCGTGGACGCGGCACAGCTTTACCAAGCGTCGGCCCAAACCGCCGGGATCAACATCAACGTGGTCCAGGAATCGGCCGACGGCTACTGGTCGAATGTCTGGCTGAAGAAGCCGTGGTCAGCCGTGTACTGGAGCGGCCGGGCCACCGAGGACTGGATGTTCTCGACCAACTACGAGTTGGGCGTGCCGTGGAACGATACTTTCTGGGACAACGCACGGTTCCAGGAACTGCTTCTGCTGGGGCGGGCTGAACTCGACAGCGACAGGCGTCGGAGCATTTACCACGAAATGCAGGCGATCGTGTCGGCCGAGGGCGGCACCATTGTTCCGATGTACGCCAACTACGTGGATGCCAATTCGACAACGGTAACTCATGGCCCGGACATCGGGAACCTGTGGCAACTCGACGGCTCCCGCATCGCCGAACGCTGGTGGATGGCATAGGGATCAGGCGGATCGGCAGTCCCGGGCGCCGCGGCCGAGAGGAGCGGTGCGGGGAAGTCGGAGACGTGTCGACTTGAAAACCTGCGACGAAGAAACCGAGGCCTCGGGCACATGGGGGATCGACAACGACTATACCCGGCTGCGCGACGTGCTCCTGGGACGGCCTGAGCACTACCGTTGGGTCGACGCCGGGCCGATCGTCCGCCGCACACTGCAGAACCAGGCAAAAACCGGGGTCACTTTCGACCTGCAGTCGGCCATGGCCCAACACGCCGGGATGGTCCGGATTTACGAGGACGCAGGCGTCACGTGCCATTACCTGGAACCGGATGAAGTGCTGCACCGCAACTTCTTCGCCAGGGATTCCAGCGTGATGACGCCCTGGGGTGCGCTGATCTGCCATATGCAACTGAAATGCCGCCGTGCTGACTACGTTTCGGCGATCCGGTTCTACCAAGAGAATCGCATTCCAATCTGGAAGTACGCGACCGCCGGCCATTTCGAAGGTGGAGACTTCGTCATACTGGAACCGGGCAAGGTCCTCGTCGGGTACTGCGGGGAACGTTCCGAGGAAGCCGGCGCAGAGCAGGTCGCAACCTGGGTTCGCGAAGAGGGCTGGGAAGCCCTGGTGGTTCCGATTTCCCGGGAATTTGTCCATATGGACGGTCTGGTGGTACCGCTGGCGCCAAAGCTGCTGGTCGCCTGTTTGGACGCCCTCGAGCCATGGCTCGTGAACTGGTTGCGGGCCGGAAGTTTCGAATTCGTCGACGTCGGCTATGCCGAAGCGAAAAACCTTGGTGTCAACCTTGTCGCCCTGGGCAACGACCGGGTGTTGTCCATGAAGGGCAGCCGGGCGCTGAACGGGAAACTGCGCGCATTGGGGTTCGAGGTTCATGATCCCGATATGTCCATGTTTACCTTGGGCGGCGGAGGCGTGCATTGCCTCTGTCAGGCCTTGCGACGGGATCCCGGCTGAATGCGGCTATCCAACGCGTCGACTGACGAGGCCCAGGGTGCCGCCCACGACGACGGCGGCGAGGGTCGAGACGATGCCGATGACCAGCAGTGTCCGGAACATCGTGTCATAGACCAGGTCCTGGCGTCCCAGGCTGGTTGAAACGACAAGCCTGCCGCCCTCGATCGGACCGCCGAGATAGAGCCGGTCCTCGTCTTCATGACCATCGTCGTGACCGCCCAGGCGATCGTCATCGTCGTCTTCATCTTCTTCGAAAAAGCCCAAGCGCCGGAACAAGGGGCTCAAGGATGTCTGCCCGTCGGGCAGGAAGAACACCTGTTCCATGCCGAATTTCGGATAGTCGGAAGCATCGAACCCGCTGGCCGCAATCTCTCCGGCAAGCGTGTCGAACCGCTCCTGAAGCTCCAGCCTGGTGCGCCGGTCGAACTCATCCTCGAACCCGGACACGACGAAAAAGCCTGCCGATACCAGGATCCCGACAAAGATGGCGGTCAGAAGCAGCGCCTGCCGCAATGCCGACATGCGCAACAGCGGGCTATGAAGGGGATTTCGGTTCAAACACATAACCCGCGCCGCGGATGGTCCTGATCACCGTGTCGCCGAACGGCTTCTCGATCTTGGCGCGCAACCGGCTGACATGGGTTTCCACCACACTGGTGGTCGGATCGAAGTTCAGGTCCCAGACCTTTTCCAGGAGCATGTTGCGGGTCAGAACCCGGCCTTCCCTTCCCGGTTTCGCGAAGCGCGCAGAGCACGACCGGGGTGAACAGCGCCACCCCGGTCGTGTTGCAGAGGCCGGATGGCGTTTCGCCATCCGCAGAACGGGTCTAGTCGTCGTTCCACCAGCGGCCTCGATCATCGTCGTCGTCATCCCAGCCTTCCCTTATCGAGAAGCTGCCGTCGCCGTCACGGTCGAGCCGTTCGACAATGCGCGCAAACGGACGGTCGTATTCGGCGCGGGTGACGATCCCGTCACCGTCGGTATCGAGCATCTGGAAGGCACGTACGGTGAGCGGGCGCATGGCCTCTTGCCAGAGCCCGGAGAACTCCTCGAGGTCCAGGTTGCCGTCGGCATTGGCATCGTGCGTGGCGTGGCGGTCGCTCAGAAGCTTGTCGATCTCGGCCTGGGTCAGCGCACCGTCGCCGTCAGCGTCGATGGTGTCGAAGATCTCCAGGCCGGTCACCTCGAACTGCCCCTCGTCGAGGAAGTTCAGGCCGCCACTGTTGCGGTGGTCAGCATGGCTTGCGCCTGCCAGCGCGGTCCCGCCGAGGATCGCGACTGCGGCGATGGCTGTCAGTGTCGTTGTTTTCGTTTTCATCGGTTGTCTCCTTTTCTTGTCCATCCATCGGTTGTCGAAGGATGAGGGGGTTGTGGACAAGAACATGGCAACCGGGTCTTTCACGCGCCTGACGCCGGATTTACAAGTTTGTAAGCTTGGAACTGTTTCCCGGGAATCGTCGTGCGCACGATAGGTCAATCGGTCGAACCCGGGTGCGAAATGACACGCTGTTTCGGATTGACCCCGTCAATTTTTGGCATTCACTTCATTCTCGGCATCCTTCCGGCATGGCGGGATGCGGTGACCTTCGGGCCGATGTTCCGCAGTGGCCTCTGCCGGTCCGAAACGGTTGTAGTGTGCCTCCCGGACCTCGATCCCGAGACCGGCGCCATCCGCGTCATCGGCAAGAGAAACCGGGAACCGATCGTCTACGCCCCCAGGACGCCGTGGCGGCGATCGCCGCTTGGCTCACTCTTCGTGGCCGGGACGACACCCCGCTGCGACCGGCGTCCGGGAGACGCCCGGGCAGCCTCCACGCAGTTCGGCCATGCGCCTTTCGACTGAGACTCCGGCCAACCGTTCGGCTGCCAACAGGCGAGTGAGATTGGCTGCTCGTGGACAGTGGGTGTTATCGCATGATTTGTTCGCTGGATTACCCTCCGAGTGCAGTCCGTCGTACTAACGGAAACCTCTACTTGCGGCATATGAAACGTAATCGGCGGCAAGCGGTACCCCGCCCCTTACGGTCGGGACGAGGTCAGCGTTTTTTGAAACACTCTGCCAGTCCTCTGCGGACGGTCGGTCATGTGGCAGCACATTCACGGGTGGAATGACCTGAGACGGCCATGGTACGAGGAGGGGGCACGTGAACCGGGACGGTGAAATCGCAACTCGCGTGTTCGCGAGCGTTTGTACGTGAACATCTGCGCGGGACAACTACGCCGCCGGTGCCAGTGTGTAGGCGACGGGTCTCTGGCCCGGGGCGCACGTCTGGCCGCATTGCCGCGTGGTAGATTGGTAGATTTCCCGATTTGGGCCGACGTCGATTAACCTGGGAATCGGATTGGTCCCGGATGCCCCGGCGGGCTGTCTTCTCTTTCGGGCAGCAACTTTCCAGCAGCTCATTCAGGGCAAGGATTCTGATTGCCATCCTGACGATGCCCCGTCTGATCCATCCGGTTCTGGCTGACGAGGTGAAAGTGGCCCACGCGGACTGTCGTGCGCAGGGCCGAAGGCGGTTGAATGAAAATCCACCACGAGATTGCAGACCTTGTCTCCGGGGACCGGACCATGTTGGCTTGCAAGCGTGGCGGTACGCAGGGCTTGAGTGCTGTCCGCTGCCGGAATTCCCGGATCATGTTCAGCCTTCTGCCTTCTGCCGCACGTCATGGCAGCCGGGATGGCACGCGCGCTGCAGGCGGGGACGGGCCGTCGATTCCATCAGTCTGGGGGCACATTGACAAGTGAGTAGTTCACGTGGAAATTCCCCTGTTACACATGGTTGGAACAAGGGGCTGCCGCGGCCTATGCACAGGAATGGAGGGCGCGAGACGTGACAGAGCGCAAAAGCGAGACGCAAGAGAACCGTGCGGAGCAGGATCCGCGCGACCGTGCCTCCACTCTGGCCAGGGCGATTCTCGGCATCAGCGCGAGCCTCGACCCTGACATCGTGGTGCGCAGGGTCGTGGAGGAAGCCCGCAGCCTGACCGGCGCGCGCCGGGGAATCATCGCCACCGTGGACGGGTCGGGGGCACCCGGAGAGTTTTTCTTCTCCGGTTACACGCCCGAGGAGCAGCGCGAGCTTCTCGACTGGCCGTACAGCCTGCAATTGTTCGAGCATTTCCGCGATCTGCCCGGGCCGTTGCGGGAAGTGGACTTCTCTGATTACGTCCGGGAGCTCGGCCTGACGCCGCTGCAGAGCTTCCCCGGGGCGTTTCAGGGCACGCCGATGCGCCATGCGGGAGTGAGTGTGGGCAACTTCTTCCTCGCCGAAAAGGCGGGTGGCGGAGCGTTTACCGATGCGGACGAGGAGGTGCTCGTGCTGTTCGCGTCACAGGCTGCGGCCGCGGTCGCGAATGCACGCACTCACCGTAGCGAGCAGCGGGCGCGGATGGATCTGGAGGCCCTGGTGGAGACCTCGCCGGTGGGCGTCGTCGTCTTCGACGGCCAGAGCGGGCAGATCGTGTCGTCGAACCGCGAGGCGCGGCGGATCGTCGAAGCCCTGCGCATGCCGGGACGCCCGCTGGAGCAGTTGCTCGAGGTCATGGTTTGCCGACGTGCCGACGGGCGCGAGGTGTCGCTGGCGGATCTCCCGCTGGCGCAGCAATTCGCGAGCGCAGAGACAGTGCGCTCCGAAGAGGTCGTGCTGTCGGTACCCGACGGACGCCAGGTCAGGACGCTGATCAACGTCACGCCGACCCAGGCCGAGGGGTTCGGCACGGAGTCGGTCGTCGTCACCTTGCAGGATCTTGCGCCGCTCGACGAGATCGAACGGCTGCGCACGGAGTTCCTGGGACTGGTGAGCCACGAGTTGCGCTCGCCGCTCTCGGCGATCAAGGGATCTGCGGTCACGCTTCTGGAGGAGCCGGCTGGTCTCGATCGGGCCGAGATGCGGGAGTTTGTCCGCGTCATCGTGGAGCAGGCGGACCAGATGCGGGCTCTCGTCTCGGACTTGCTTGCCGCGGGGCGCATCGACGCGGGCACGCTGTCTGTTTCGCCCGAACCGTCGGCGGTGGTGGAGCTGGTGGAAAGGGCCAGGAGGACTTTCCTGAGCGGCGACAGCCGGCACGACATCATTGTCGACTTGGCCGACGGCCTGCCGTTCGTCATGGCGGACCGGCAGCGCGTCGTGCAGGTGCTGAACAACCTGCTGGCGAACGCCGCCCGGCACACGCCCGCGCCTGGCGTCATCCGCATGGCGGCTCAGCGCGAGGACGGGCATGTCGCGTTCTCGGTCTCGGACGACGGGGAGGGCATTGCGCCCGACCTGCTCCCCCACCTGTTCCGAAAGAACGTCGGCGGGGCCAGCGGCAAGGCGAGCCACGGGCTGGGGCTGGCGATCTGCAAGGGACTGGTCGAGGCGCATGGCGGTCGCATCCGCGCCGCCAGCGACGGGCCTGGCCAAGGGACCGAGATCGTGTTCACGATCCCGGTCGCGGCTGAGCCGGACAGCGCCGGATGGGCCACTGCCGGCATACCGCCGGGCGGGCAAGCAGAAGAACGGCCCCGCATCCTGGTAGTCGATGATGACCCGCGCACGCTGCGTTTCGTACGCGACTCGCTGAGTGCCGCGGGCTTTGCACCGCTGGTCACTTCTGCGCCAAATGACCTTGCGGGGCTGATCCGCTCCGAACGACCCCTGCTTGTGCTGCTCGACCTGATGCTGCCTGGCCGCGACGGGATCGAGTTGCTGCAGGAGATCCCCGAACTCTCCGACCTGCCGGTGATCTTCATCTCCGGCTACGACCGCGACGAGACAATCGCGCGGGCGTTCGAGCTTGGCGCCGACGACTACATCGTCAAGCCGTTCTCGCCGACTGAGCTGGTGGCCCGCATCCGTGCGTCACTGCGCCGGCGGCGGGGTCCGGAGACATTTACTCTGGGCGAACTCATGATTGAATACGAGAGCCGGAAAGTGACGGTGGGCGGCAACGTGGTCGATCTCACTGCCAAGGAGTATGAGCTGCTGCGCATCCTGTCGATCAATGCGGGCCGGGTGGTGCACCACGACATGCTGCTGCGCCGGATCTGGAGCGAGCGCGAAAACGCCGAAGTGAACGTAGTGCGGGTCTTCGTCCGCACCCTCCGCCGCAAGCTTGGGGACAGCGCGGAGAATCCGACCTGGATCTTCAACCAGCGCGGCGTCGGCTACCGAATGCCGAGACCCGGCGAACTCTGATCTGCAAGAGACCGCCGTGCCTGACGGGATTGATTCCGGGGGCGAAATGACACCCCAAGCGTTTTGGCACAGCATTCCGGGCCACTTGTACTCACCTGCCAAGTTGATGTGTTCCCAACCGAGCGGACCCGGCGATCGACTCGGCACAGACGGAATCGGTTCCGATGATTCCGATCGGCCCGTGCTGTTCAGTCGAACCCGAAGGTATGATTATGGCACGCGAAGTGCCCAGGTAATCTTCGACTTCGCGCCAGGTTCTGTCCTGGAGCCGCATTCGGCTCTGCCGACCGATCCAGACCCCTGGTGCAGCGCTCGATCCTGGAGGTTCATTCATCGGCTTGGCTGAGGTGCGGATGTCGAAGACCGGCCGGTTCGGATCACGATCGCCCGGTTTGGCCGATCCCGTCCCCGAAGGCCGCAGGGTGGCGCCAGGTCCCGAAGTCCGGGTCTCCTGGCGCGCCAAATGGAGGATGCTGTTCTCGGTGGATGACCGACTCGGTCAGTTGAGCAGATTCCATTTCTTGCCAAGTTCGTCAAAGAACCCACGCTCGGTCTTCAATGCGATCCATGTGTTCACGTAGTTGATCCAGACCTGATCGGCCTGGGGCAACAACATCGCGATCGGTGTCGGCGCCTTGGGGGCCTCAACCGGCACGATCGCCATCTGCGGATACTTGATGACCAGTTTGTTCGCTTCCACGTTGGACGTGATATGTGCGTCCGCCCGTCCGGCGAGCACTTCCTGAAAATCGCGGGCAGGCGCCTCGACGATCTTGTGCTCGGCATTGGGGAAGAACTGCCTGACCTGTTTTTCCTGGGTTGTTCCTAGCGTTGCCGCGACCACAACGTCGGACTTGTCGAGGTCGTCCCAGTCCCGGAACCGCTCCAGGTTTTCGGCAAGAACGAGAGGTACCGTTGCAAGAGCGAAATAGCTGGTCGAATATCCGGCGGCCTTGGCCCTTGCCGGCGAAATCGACGCGGATCCGGTCATGTGGTACTTGCCCGAGGTGACGCCGCTGACCAGGGTTTTCCAGTCTGTCGGCACGAATTCGACTTCGACGCCGAGATCCTTGGCCAGTTCGGTCATGACGTCGATGTCGTAACCCTCGTATGCATTCGTGGCCGGATTTCTCATCGTCATCGGGTTCCAGTCGCCGGTCGTCCCGACCTTGAGCACGCCCGAGCTCAGGATTTCCTGCAGCGCCGACTGGGCGAAGGCAGGCACCTGCAGAACCGCGAGAAACAGCAACGCGGAAGCGACGGTCTTGAATGTTTTCATTTCGGTCTCCACTGATGAATTGACCGGGCCATCTATCCCGAATTCATGCGGAATTGCAACGAGATGTGCGCAACTGCACCGCTCGGATGGATGCGCAGGTAATCCGGAACGGGGCCAGAATCAGATGTGATTGCCCAGGTTCTGATGGGGGGTTATCCGGAAGCACGGGCGCGGATTGATCCCGCGCGCCGCCTTGCCTGGTTTCGCGCATATGCACGGGCTCTCGCAATGCGCGCCGCCGCCGGTATTCCGGCAGTCTCCAAGACGGGAGAGCTATCGAAGTTGTTGAATCGCGCGGCTGTCGCATCAGGCCAGCTGCTGAACCTCTCGGCACTTGCGAAGCCGTTGGGCGTGGACAGCAAGACGATTGACCGGTGGCTGACGCTGTTTGAACAGATGTTCGTCTTGCGCCGCGTTCGGGCATGACATCGCAACGACCTGAAGCGCCTCGTCAAGACGCCTAAACTCCACTTTCTCGACGCAGGCCTGCTTGCCGCTCTCGGGCGCGTTGATGCCGGCGAGTTTCGGAAGGATCGTACGCGGCTCGGAAGCCTGCTCGAAGGGTTCGTCTTCTCGGAGCTTGCAAGGCAATCCGAATTGTTTCCCGATGATGTCCTGATCAGCCACTATCGCGACAAGGACAGGGCGGAGGTGGATTTCGTCCTGGAGAAGGCAGGCAGGGTTGCCGGCATCGAGGTCAAGGCTGCGGTCACGGTAAAGGCCCAGGGACTTCCATGGACTGAAGCGCCTCAACGAAGCGGCGGGTAACGCATGCGCCTGCGGCGTCGTCATTCATGACGGCGAGCGTATCCAGCACGTCGGTGACGGGTTCTTCGCCATGTCCTTTAGCCGGCTCCACGAAGCAGTCCGTGCAGGTTGATTCTCCCCGGGCTGTTCCTGACCGCGGAAGATGTTCGGAAGTACTTCGGAACACGCCTTTGACTCGCCGCATGCGCCAGGTCACGTCAACGGATCATGGAGGGGGTCAAGCGGGTCCGGTGTCGAACGCGCCGGCACGATTGCGCGCCGGCGGCAAGCGAGGTTCGCAGGAGCGATAATCCTGTCACCGCTGATCGCATTGCCAAGGATCTGCAACAGGGTCCCGCCAGAAGTCCGGACGCGGGGAAGCCGCATTCGTCAGGGACGCGGCCTCGATCACTGGCATCACCGAGGTTGGCATTGATCGCATCCGCGTGATACCGGGTTGCGAAAGAAATCGTGGAAGACGATTCAGTTCCGGGTGTTCGGATCATGATCGAAATCAATGACGTGTCGAAATTCTTCGGGGAATTTCAGGCACTGAAGAACGTCACGCTCAATGTCGAAAAGGGAGAACGGGTCGTCATCTGCGGGCCGTCAGGATCGGGAAAGTCGACCCTGATACGCTGTATCAACGGGCTGGAACGTCACCGGTCAGGGACGATCCGCGTTGATGGAACACAGGTGTCGGGAGACCGGGCCAGTATCGAACGCGTTCGTCCCAAGGTTGGCATGGTGTTTCAGCAATTCAACCTGTTTCCTCATTTGACGGTCCTCGACAACCTGACTCTCGGTCCAATGCGTTCGCGGGGGCTGTCTCTCTCTGATGCCCGGGACCGCGCGATGGCGTATCTCGACCGCGTTCGAATACCCGAGCAGGCCGGCAAGTATCCTCGCCATCTGTCCGGCGGTCAGCAGCAACGGGTCGCAATTGCCCGTGCGCTGTGCATGGAGCCGATGATCATGCTGTTCGATGAACCGACCTCGGCGCTGGATCCGGAAATGATCAACGAGGTTCTGGACGTGATGGTTGAGCTTGCCCAAAGCGGCATGACGATGATCTGTGTGACGCACGAGATGGGTTTCGCCCGCCGGGTGGCTGACACGATGGTGTTCATGGATCACGGGGAAATCGTCGAGGCATCGTCGCCCGCAGAGTTCTTCGAAGCGCCGAAGAGCGCGCGTTGCCAGGACTTCCTGAAAAAGATCCTGCAGCATTGATGACGCAAATGGAGGGACCATCTTCGCCGAAGCGCATTTGGCGGCACGCGCAATCGAGGTTTTGGTTCGGGTTCGAAAATCGGTGGAACGGCTTTGCCGGGACCCCTGGAGGCTGACACACCATGACTGAAAAAACCGGAAAACGGCTGTGTGTCCTTGTCGCACTCTTGTCGTGCATGGCCTTGTTGTCGGGGTGCTCCGAGAACTGGGGATGGTACGTTGTCGATCCGACGACGAAATCCGGATCATCGAATCTCAAATTCCTGCTCGGCGGGCTGTACTACACGGTACTCCTGAGCCTGACCGCGATCGTGATTTCAATCGCCGCGGGATTGCTGATCGCGTTGCCCGGTCTCGGTGAAAACCGGGTTCTTCGCGGCCTCAACCGTACCTACGTCGAATTGGTCAGGGCCGTGCCGATCCTGGTGCTCATCCTCTGGGTCTACTACGGCATGCCACAGATGATCGGTATCTCGATCAGTGTCTTCTGGGCAGGCGCCATAGCGCTGGCCCTGTCCGACAGCGCGTTCGAGGCCGAGATCTTCCGCGCCGGAATCCAGTCCATCGACAAGGGCCAGTACGAAGCGGCGCATTCGATTTCCCTGAACTATGTCGATACGATGCGGTTCGTCATTCTGCCGCAGGCAATTCGGCGAATTCTCCCGGCTCTCGGCAACCAGCTCGTCTACATGCTGAAGATGTCTTCACTGGTCTCGGTGATCGGAATGCAGGAACTCACGCGAAAGGCCAACGAGCTGGTCGTTACGGAGTACCGGCCACTGGAAATCTACACGGTTCTTGTTCTCGAATACCTTGTCCTCATTCTGGTGGTTTCGGCTGGTGTCCGCTGGCTCGAGAGAAAGATGCAGGCAGATGCGAGCAGGTAGACACCGGGATTCCGGTTCGGGCGATCCGGCCAGGGGCGGGCCGACAAGTCCGGCGGCCGGGTTTCTCCTTGTTCGCTCGACCTGCAAACGCCTTGGCATCGGCGCCTTGTCACGCCTCGACAGCGGTGCGGGAACGGGATGATTTGAGGGGATTCCCGTAATCCGGGGTTTTGGATTCGGGCATCTGGACTGAACCGACCGTCCGCGAAGGTTTGGCGCCAACGACTGACGGCAGCTGTGCGCAGAGATAGCAAATATGGAATCATATTGATCGGGAAAGTTAACGACCGCTGAGCCGAAGCTTGCCGGAATCAGCTTTGGCCAGCTTGATCCCCACCCCGCACGCGGATGATGGTCTGGCGGCTGGTGTTGAACTTCCGGGCGAGCGAGGAGATGTTGAAGCCGGTGGCCAAGAGTACAAACACCGACGGCCGCTCCCCGACGGAAAGGCGGTGCGGCCGACCGGGATGCCTGCCCTCGGCCATGGCACGGCGCAGGCCGACCTGAGTGCGCTCTATGAGGAGACCGCGCTCGAATTCAACCATCGCATTGATCACCTACATGGTGAGCTTGCCCGCCGCGCTGGTGAGATCGACACCACCGAACGCCAGGCAGTGAACTTTGATGCCGGCCGTATCGAGGTCTGCCACTGAGACTGCGCCATCCATGGCGTTGCTCCTGAGGTGGTCGAGCTTGGTGACGACCAGGACATCTCCGGGCTCGAGCCTGTCGGCGAGCTTTGCGAATTTCGGTCGCTGGCTGATGGCGCTACTTCCCGAGATGGTTTCGGTGACGATGCGGTGCGGATCGACCTGAAAACCCGAAGCCGTGATTTCCTGCGCCTGGTTTTCGGTTGTCTGCTCGAGTGTGGAGACCCTGAGATGTGCGAAGGTTCTTGCCATTGTCCTGCCTGTCCGTAAACGCTGTCCGCAATGCGTTGAAGCCTGTCCATGGACCGGGTTGTGGGCAGGTGTCTGCAACCGTTCCCTTGCGGACAGGGGGAAGGCCCGGCTTGCAATCATCGGTCAGCCCGGTTCGTGCGGCAGCCCTTTGGCCAATCTCTCGATCCGCCTGATATCTGCGACCTCGCAGCGCATCTGGCGCGCGATGTCAGCAAGTGTGTCGCCGCGCTCGAGGAACTGCCTGATGCGCCTCCTTTCGATTTCGCTGAACGTACGCGCCCGGCGCTTCGGTCCGGGATCGCCTGCCTCCGCCGGGGCCGGGATGTCTGCGTCCGGCACCGGGTTCGTGCGCCAGAGCCCGAGGGCGCGGGCCTTGGCCTCGACGCTGGTACGGCCGCGCTTCAGGCGCTCCGAGATCTCCGTGAGCAGCATGCCTTCGCCGTGCAGCTCCCGGAGCGCCGCGAGCTCCTCCTCGCTCCAGTTCTCGTTTTTCCGGACGCGGCTACTGTGCAGGGAAATCCTCAACACCTTCATGCGGTTGCGGACGGCGGATTCCGAACGCCCGATCCGCTCCCCGATCTCACGCGGGCTGGAACCGGAATTGACCAGGTTCCTGAGGAGGTCATCCTCGGCGTCCGTCCAGTGCTGGCGTCGGCGGCTCATGTGTTCCCCACCCAGTAGTCCGCAAGCACACGCACGCGCAGGCACGGCAGTAAAGCGTCATCGAATGGCAGGGGTCTGGACATAACGGTTGTCGCATGCACATTGGCTACGCACGTGTGTTGCCGGAAGAACAAAGCAATGGACATTCAGTTCGAAAGAGAGGGTAACATACTCGTAGTGGCTGTTTCGGGACGCATTGATGGTGGCAATGCCCATGAATTCGCAGAATCCATTGACAGGTTATCGTTGCAAGACAAAAAGGGCCATGATCCTGGACTTTGCCGAAGTGGATTACATTAACATGTGGGCCTCCAGGCAATCCTCGTAATGGCGAAAAGACGCATGGCCGGGAACCCCGGATTTGGCCCGTGTTCCCTGTCCGAGCAGGTCATGACCGTTCTTGAGGTCTGTGGTTTTGCCAGGATTATCTCGATCTTTCCGGACAGGGCTGGTGCCCTTGCCACCGTCAAGTCATAGCCCGAACAGGCAGCGATTCTCATCATGTTTCATACGCCGTCATCTGCCTTTCCCGCGACGTCCGCCCATGGATTGGCCTCAAGCATGACGGAAAAGAAACCACGGGGCGGTTTACCCCATTCGGGGGGCGGAATCCACCCAAGCACCCTGGCTGACGGGTTGGTGCGCTACGGATTTTCCACTCTGCCGATCAGGGAAAACCCGTTCTTGCCCCCGAGATCGATCGATGAATTCTCAATCCAGTTCCCGTGAACTGACAGGATAACCACAACGTCCATCAACACAATTCCACTTTTCCTCGTAGAGGCTCCCGTCTCTGTAGTTACAACGTTGGACGAAACTACCTTGCTTTTTGCCACCAACGTACCGGGCTTCACTGCTTCAGGTTTGCCATCCGTAATGCACACAGGAGCTCCAATATCCTTGCTTCATTCCCTGGACCATCTCTCCCGTGCTTTCGCGCTCCCATGAAAAATCTTCGCCAATGATTTTACCCCTTTCAGTGAGCGTTCCCGACCCGTTGGCAGCACCATTGAGACAACCTCCGAACCAACTGTACGTGAGTTCGAAGTTGACCTAAGCCAAGTCCAGGAAAAAACACTCCGACTTGTTGGCAAGTTCACGCAAACAATATTCTCCCGAACTCGTGGAAAATTTTGGTCCAGTTTCCGGCCCGAAAACCAGCACTTCCCCGGACCGGTTGCCGGCGTCTTCCTGTCGAGGCTCCTGATCCTGCGCCACTTCGACGGCAAACAGGGCAGCGAACTGTTCCTGCGTAACCTGCCCGGTTGCTTCATGGCCGCTGGCGTTCTGCCATTCCCGGATGGCGGCCCGGGTCCGCGGCCCGAAGATGCCATCGGCGGAACCCGCATCGTACCCCAGGGCGTTCAGGGACTGCTGCGCGAGGACGCGCTGGTCACGGGCAAGCGATTCCTCTTCCGGTTCCGTCACCATCGCTTGTGTGCCTTCTGCCGGAAGGACGCTTTCGCTTCCCGACCAGGTGCCCGTGTCGCCGTCCGGGGTTGTGCATAAGGAACCGACGATGCTGCAACCGGCGCCGCCGGCCGCTCCTCACGTCTGCAACGCCCGCGCTTCCGCCTGTTCGCGGGTCATGCCGGGTTTCCCCTGGGCATTGCCGTGCCAGTCTATCGCCAGCGCCCCGCAACAGTTCCGGACCATGCGAGTTCAACGCAGTTCCTCCCGCCGCCCGAGAGACAGGCGGCTACCGCTTCTGTGTGGGCCGTATCCCTGGCCGGGAAGTTCCATGCGAACCCGTATGCCACACTGTCTGCCTGGTCGGTCTCCCCCTAAACGATGACGCCGTGGGCGTCTTGCGCCGTGGCGGATGCAGGGACGAAAAGCGCCGCTCCTGCCAGCGTTGCGGCGACGAATCCTGCAGTCGCTCGGTGACTGTCGAACATGAAACCTCCTTCGGGAAATTCCCAGGCCGGAGTCCGGATGCAACCCTGTGTCCGGAAGTTGACGAAATCGTTGCAGTCGTCAATGAGTAGTGAACACTCCGTCGCCTGAAGACGACGGCTTCGCGGCCAAGCTACGCGGCAACCCGCACGCTTCGCGACCGCAGGCCGGTTCCCGGCCCCTTGAGTTGTTGCAACACGTTGCGGGCGGGGTTGACGTCGCGGTCAAGGACGAGGCCGCAGCCGTCGCAGTCGTGCACCCTGTCCGCGAGCGTCTTCGGCCTGTCCGGCTCCGCCCCGCATCCGCTGCATCGCTGGGAAGTGCCGTGCGGGTCGACCAGGACCACGGACCCACCGGCGCTTTCAGCCTTGCAAGTCAGCATGTCCCGCAACTGCGTCCACGCGGCGTCGTGAATCGACCTGGCCAGGAAGGAACGCTTCAGCGCGTTCATTCCCAGGTCCTCCATCGCGATCACGCGATGCCGGGAAGCCAGGCCGTGAGAGAGTTTGTGCAGGAAGTCGCGCCGCCCTGCGGCGACGCGTGCGTGGTGGCGGGCGAGGTTCCTGCGTGCCTTTGCCCGCCGCTTCGATCTCCGTTCCTTCCGGGCCAGCGCCCGCGGCAGCCGTCGCGTCTTCCTCTGCGCCTTGCGCGCATGCTTCGGCGCAGCGACGCTCTCCCCGTCGCTGGTCGCGACGATGCTGTTCAGGCCGACGTCGATCCCGACGTCCGGGCGCGTGTCTTCCTCGCCCGGAATCCTCAGCTCCCGCACCTTGAACTGGAGCGTCACGTACCACTTCCCGTTCGAGCAGCTGACGATCGCGTGCGACGGCCTCGCGGGCAGCTCGCGATGCCACCGGACCTTGACGAGGCCGGGGATGCCGACGAGCCGGAGCCGCCCGTCCCGGCAGACCAGCCCGTCGCCGACGCGGAAGTCCGCGCCGTGGAACCGCGACTTCGCGCGGAAGCGCGGGAAGCCCGGCGTCTCGCCCGCCTTCACGCGGCGGAAGAAGGCGGCGAAGGCCTTGTCGAGCCGGCGCAGGACCTGCTGCTCGGCGCTGAAGCTGTATCCGGCCAGTTCCGGAACCGCGTCCCGGACGGCCCTCAGCTCGCCGGCATGGGCGGCACAGCCGAGGCTGACGCCCTGCCGGTTCCATGCCTCGAAGGCCCGCGTTGTAGAGGTCGCTCCGAGCATGTCCGACAGGGCCGCTTCCCGCACCCCGTCGGGTAAAGCCGGTACTTGTAGCTCCTGACTTGCCTTTCTGGCTCTCTATGTACCGCTTGATCGCCTGGCTGACGTGCCCCACGTGCCTGCGTAGTAGTCCGCGACCACAGTGTGGGAAGCCGGGACCTCAACGGGAACTCCTGTCGCAGAACCCTGCTCGACCGGCCCTTCAGCCTGTTGAAATCTCCGCCACGCAAAGCGTCGGGTCGCTCTCGACGAACAGGTGAACGTGGTCCGGCATGATCTCCATTGCGTGGAACGTCATGCCCTTCTCGTCCGCAACCTCGGCAAGGAGCTGTCTCAACCGAACTTCAATCCGGCCGGTAAGCACCTTCCGGCGATACTTCGACACCAGACCAAATGATACTTGAGCGTGAAGACCGCACCTGCGTTCCTGGCATACCTGTCAGCCATGAGGAAGATATACCGGCGGCAGATAACTATTGCAACAAGGAACGCGCATTCACCTGTCGCCTGAACACGACAGTCCCCCGCGCGAGTTCAATGGGAACTACGCAGTCCGCGCCTGTGCTTGAGATCATCGCGGATAGTCTCAAGCTTCTACTGTTATTGGATTTGCAGGTGTTCTGAGAGGCCGCGTAGCCGCGGTCATGCAGGCGACATTCGGCAACTTCTGCCGCGACGGATCTGGCGCTTGGCTACCACGAAGTAGGCGCGTGCCACTCGCCCCAACGATGCGTCTATCTGCGGAAATTCTTTCGATGTGCGCCCCGCTAGCACTCAGGTTCCAACTCTTTGATAATTGGTTCCCACATGATGCACCCCTCACTGTCAACAGCGGGGGCATTCACGGGAAGCGAAAAAGAACTCATCATTGTTGTCGAGGCGGATGCCCTCGCTGCGGAACCGGAGCGCAAAAGCCGTTCCCCGCCCCTCGTCGCGAACGACGATCACAAGGTCACTGACCACGAAAATCGCCAGACAGTCGCGGCCAAGGTCCCTTGTCCCAAGTTTCGCCGTGCGGCACATGGTGGCACCTGCCCAATTCCACATTCCTTCAAGCCGTTCGTCGCGCACGATGCCCGATATCCTGCCGTCGCCTGTGTATGAAAGGACCGTGCTGTCGCGTGTCAGTTGCCGGTCAACGACCATGTCCCGGAATTCCTTCTCGGTCGTAAGCCGCTTGCCGTCCGCTACAGCGGGAGATGCAATCGCAATGATGGTGAAAGCTATGCACGCTAGAGTTGTGACCTTCATTGTCAAACTCCCTCGTCGTCTTGGGTGTGAATCCAGGCGCGGTTACCCATGAGCGCGCCCAAGGAGAAAAAAACGCTTCGCGCAGGATTTCGCCCCTTTCCGCAAACGCCCCCAAGATGCCCCAGTTATCTGGAAATTCGCCGGGCCTCGGAGCGGCAGGCCGCTGTCAGGTAGGATTGCAAGCCGAAGCGGTTATGAATGCAGCTCACTACGGTTATCCGTAGGCAAGCTCGGGCAGGAACAGTGCGATCTGGGGAAAGACGATAAGCAATCCGGTGACGAGCAGGAGGACTGCCAGAAACGGAGGAACACCCTTGACGACATCGACAAAGGGTTGCCGGAACACGGCAATTGCCGTGAACAAGTTGCAGCCGAAAGGCGGGGTCGCCGCCCCGATCGCCACCTGCAATGTGATGAGAACGCCAACCAGCACCGGGTCGAGCCCGGTGGCCTTGATCATCGGAGCGAAGATCGGGACCAGGATCAGGATGACGACGATCGAGTCCACAAACATGCAACCGATAAAGAAGGCAAGATTGATCGCCAACAGCGTTTTCAACGGTCCGGCATCGGCCAGGCCGAGCGCCTGAATGATTGCCTGTGGCACCTGCGCAAAGGAAAGCGTCCACGAAAACGCAGCCCCCGCGGCAATCAGGATGAAAATCACAGACGTGATCGCGCCCGTTGAAAGAGCGATCTCCGGCAAATCGCGCAGGCGAATGGAGCGGAAAACCAGCGCTTCGAGTATTACGGCATAAAACACACAGACGGCAGCCGCTTCCGTGGGCGAGAAGATGCCACCGTAAATTCCGCCCACGATGATCAGCGGGAATCCCATTGGCCAAAGGGCGCGGCGCATCGCCAAAACGCGGGAATGCCAGTTGGCTCGTGGCAGGACCGGGATGTCGTGCCGCCAGGCATACCACATGCAATAGATCGAAAAGAGCACAACGATCAGCAATCCCGGAACAATGCCGGCAATGAAGAGCCTTGAAATCGATGTGCCGGACACGACACCGTAAATGATCATGCCGATCGATGGCGGGATCAGGTAAGCCAAGTCCGCTGCGTTCACGATCAGACCGATCGTGAAACTGTCGCTATAGCCCGATTTAAGCATTCGTGGCCGCATTGCACCGCCGATTGCAACCACGGTCGCCTGCGTTGATCCGCAGACTGCGCCGAACAGCGCGCATGCGCTGGTCACCGAGATCGCCAGCCCGCCCCGGATATGACCCGTAAATCCCATGACCACGTCGATCAGCCGATTGGCGGAATGCCCGCGCGTGATGATGTCTGCGGCAAGGACAAACATCGGCACCGCAATCAGTGCCGACGGCTTCACGCCCCCGATCATCTGCTGGATGAGGATTTGCGGACTCATGTTCGAGAAAAAAATGAGAAAACCCAGCATCGCCGCCGATATCAGCGGCATTTTCATCGGGAACCCTGCAAGCAGCAGGACAATCATGACACCCAGCATCAACTCGGTCATTGGGGGTCTTCCTTTTCGCTTGAAGCATGACGCTCAAGCGCGATGGTCGTAGCCGGATCTTCGTAGCTGTCGATTTCGACATACGATACGTAGATCTCATCTTCGGTGAGATCGAGATTGCGAATGGCCGTCAGCAAGTACTGCAACGCGGTAAGCGCCAGCCCGGCAACTACCCAGACATATGTCAGATAAAGCGGCACCTGCAGCGCTGGTGTTATCCGTCCGCGGGCGGCCACCTTCTGTACATACTCGAGAGCGTACCATGCCAGGACCGCCATCATGACAGCCGTGGTCGCCGTGATGATGATCATCAGGGTCTTGCGCAGCTTCTGTGGCAAGGCGTCGTAGATTGCCGACATGCGAATATGAATGCCCTTGCGCGTGGCATATCCGAGCCCCATGAACGTGACGATCACGATCAGGAACTCGTTCAGTTCTTCGGAGAAATAGATTGACTGATGAAAAACGTATCTTCCGAAGACGTTGGCGATCGTATTGATCGCCATGAGGATGATGCCCCAACTCAGAATGAACGCCTCGACCTTTCCTATGACGACATCAATCTTGCCGAGGAGACCAAAACGCACCGGTCTTTCGTCGTTCATGCTTTCCTCCTGCTTTCCGGTCCTCGCGCATCAGGGCACGAGGACCGGGGGAAGGTGTTTTCAGTTGAACGAAGCGATCTCGGCCTGAAGAGCGTCAAGAAGTTCCTTTCCGCGTGAACCGGCAGTATCCACGTAGGCATCGGCAGTGTCACCGGAACGGGCACGAAAAGCGTCGCGTTCCTCCTCGGTCAGCACCACAAGGTTGATTTCCGGTTTGGCCGCGGTGATCACGTCCAGACGCTTCTGGTTGAAATCCGCGACGACGCCGTCAATGAAGCCGGTCATTCCTGCCATTGTGTCACGTACCAGCTTCTGGCGGTCGGGCGACAGGGTTTCAAACCAGTCGGATCCCGCCAGGACGGCCGTGACAAGTTCCTGTTCTCCGGCCCAGATCAGGTGGCTGGTGACTTCGTAGAATTTCATTTCCTCAATGGTCGGGATCGGGTTCACCTGGCCGTCAACCGCGCCAAGCTGCAAGGCACCAAACACTTCTCCAAATGGCAGCGGTGTCGGGCTTGCTCCCATGTTCCGGTAGGTTTCCAGCAGAATTGGCGACACCATGACCCGCATCTTGAAATTGCTGAAATCTTCCGGCGTGCGAATTTCGCGGTTCGTGGTCCAGACCTGCGGTCCTTCGGAGTACATCGTGATGACCTCCAGGCCGCGTCTCTGGAAGTCCTGGTTCAGTTCGCCGTAGATGGTTTCGGAACCGCTCAGGATTTTCGATGTCGCAGCCGGATCGGACGGCAGCAAGTAGGGCAGCAGAAACACTTGGCTTTCCGGTACTATGGTGCCGAGATTGCCAATCGACACGTTGGTGAACTGGATAATGCCGTCCGCAGCCTGCTCGACCGTTTCGGTCGGGGTGCCAAGTGTGCCCATCGGATAGGTTGTTACCGTGACATCGCCAGCCGTGGCCGCTTCGATCCGGGCTTTGAACTCCTGCACATAGGCGTCCATGATTGAGCCTGGAATCTCCTCGATCGCGAATTTCCAGTCCTCGGAAACGGCACCAACCGGTGCCAAGCCAAGACATGCGGCGATCACCCAGGCTCCGAAATTGTTGAGCGTGGTTTTCATGTGCACCTCCAGAATGATGGTTTTAGTTACATTAAGGTTTGTTCCATTACATAAAGTATTGCCCAACAGACGGCTAGTGTCAATGTAGAGAACGTTGTAGCCTTCGATCTCGCACTTCCATCGCGCGCTGATCTGACCCAAAGAGTTCCCGGATATCCTAAAGCAGGTAATTCCAGTTGTTCCGATAATGAAATGCAAGGACAGGAGTATCGGGACACAACCAGTGAGACGTGGACCAGGAAACAGAAAACACGGAATGACTATCAGGAAAAGGTGGTCGCCGGCATCGATGTCGGCAAGGCCCATCTCGACGTCCACATCGCGCCGACGGGTGAGGAGCTACGGATTGCGCAAGATGCTGCAACGGGCCCGTCCAGAGCCCGAAAACGGAAGCACACCCCTCCAATTTATCCAGCAAATTCGGGACTTGACCCCTCATCCGACCGAGACACCCCGGGAAACGAAATCTGCAATCCCTGCCGCAGCGCACGTGCCCTCTGGAATCGAGACGAACGGCTGCGCAAGCACCCCTCTCCGTGTAGTCCAAGTCCGGGTGCGTGACCAGCATCCGCGCATTCGCAAACCGAATTCGGGTCTCGGCGCCGACCCGCGCGGAGGACGCCGCCGAGGTTCGGGTGACTTGCCGATTCCATCAACGGAACTCGAACTCTTCCGCGTGGATACGCCGCTTGGACACACCCCGAGCCGCCATCGCACCGGTGACGGCGGTGACCAGCGGTCTTGGGCCGCAGAGCCAAAAACTCCAGTTTCGCGGGTCGTCGCCAAGGTCGGTTGCGATCGCGTCCGCATCGAGCCGCGCGCCGGATTCGGAATCGAACAGCGTAACGGAAATGCCGCCCAGCGACGCCGCCAGCGTCTGAATCTCGTCAAGAAAAAGTGCCTCCCTTGCCGACCGCACACACCAATAGAGCCGAACGGTCCGGCCGTGTCCCGGCCGCATTGTGCGGAGCACAGACAGGAAGGGTGTGATGCCGATTCCCCCGGCAACCCACACCTGTTTTTCCGTGCTCCGCAGTGGATTGAACCGCCCGTAGGGGCCTTCGATGGTGGCATCTGCGCCTGTGGTCAGGCCGTCTCGCACGCGGCGGGTGTAATCGCCCAACACCTTCATTGTGAAGCGCAGAACTCCTTCGCCCGCGCCCGACGAGATGGTGAATGGATGCGCTTCCCGGAAGCCTTCGGTGTCGACGTTTACGAAGGCGAACTGACCCGGCTCGAAGGCGAACATGCTTCCCTTTGGCTTCAGCACCACCTCGGTCGCGCGCTCCAGTCGGTTGACCGCGGCCACTGCGAAGGAGTGCTTGCGTCTGCGCGGATAGATCAGTTGTTTGTAGATCCATGCCACCAGGCCGGCAGGCAGCAGCAACGCCAGAAACACGCCCGGCGCAGAGGCGAGCGCGAACGCCTCACCGTCGAACAACGCCAGAAAGACATGCGCACCGGCGACGGCAAAGAACACGCCCATCAACCGGTGGGTGGGGAACCATCGATGATAGGGGATTTTGCGATTTAGCGTGACGACGATCAGTAGCGTGAATCCGATCATCGCAACCAGGCCAAGGATGTCGATCGGGAGTTCCACCCCGGGTGGCCCTACGTCTCCTCCAGCAGGTCCCGGCGCGTCGTCCACCTCCGACCCGCCCGGCACGGTCGCGTAGTGCGCAATGAAGAGCAGCAGGGCTGCGACCCCGAGGTACTTGTGCAGCCGATACATGCGGTCGAGTCCGCCAAACGGCGTCTCGGCAGCGCGTGGACGCGCGGACAGCAGCAGCGCGAGCGCCATGCAGATCGCCGAACAGGAGCCGGCGAAGTAGGACAGCTGTGCATCGAGCGGCATTGCAACCGCGGTTACGTGAGTCCAGTACAGTGCAGCGTAGACGGCAAACAGGACCACAACCGCTACAACGCCCATTCGAGACTTCATGCTTTCCTCCTGGTTCCCTTGCCCGGTTCCGACACCGCCGCCAGCAGCATCGACACCCGGCTGCAAAGGGCGAAGTGTACCGTCCGCAGCCAAAAAATGTTCTCCCGAGCCCGTTGTAGTGGGCCAATTCGGCAGTCTGGTTGACGGGCCGCGTTGCCTGTCATCACGGATCAAAGGCCATTCCTCTTTGCAGGGCATTTTGCCGCCGTGTCCGGACTTCCGGCGGGCGTCAATTCCCTCCCATCCCTGAACTTGGAAGGTATTCCCGCATTCTGGACGCACGTTCGGTTCGTCCAGGCGCAACTTCCGCGCTTCGCCATCCCTGTCGACGAGGATCTCGACACACAGCATCCCGTTCTGATCGTCCGCAGCGTTTGTTCACGCGTCCCCCCTCCACGTCGTCCATGTCGATGCGCATGTCATGCATTTCGATGCGCCGAGCCTCGACTTCGGTGAACAGCGGGCTGTCAGTGTCTTCAATGGCCTCAGTGATAACCGGGCGCATCGCCTCGACGATCCGGTCAACACCTCCGTCGAGATGCCCTTTCGCACGTCTCTTTCGCTTACCTAATTCGTCAAAATGCCTGGAATGTGGTTCCGGAAAACGCATGTCAACATCTTTCCCGGCCCTGCGGCGCCAGGGTAGCCGAGCAATTTTCATCAGTGTCGCGTTGAAGGCGGCATTCGTAGGAATCGGGCTGGATTGAACCCGGTTTCCGCGTGGCGCTGCCGGACCCCGACTTCTTGCCGGCATGTGTAGGTCAACAGATCCACACCAGTAACCGTCTGCCATGACAGGAGACTGCAGACAGGCTTGAGACCACAGCTGCCGGACATGGGGCGTTTCGACCCTGCGCATCTTGAAAACCGCATCATCAAGGCAGGAAACGAACCATTGCGCCTCAACATTTCGTCCGTCCACACTGCGGTTGAAAGTGCGGCGGAATTGCCGGGCAATGATCGCACCTATCGGGACACTCATCAACATGCCGCCGAGGCCCGGTAGAATGAATAGGAGGTCGCCGGCGGCAGGTTCCCCCAGATCTTCTCCGAGCGCGTCCAGCCCAATGACAGCTCGTCGCGTATGGCCTTCCTGACGGGCGGAACCGGGCCGTAGGTGAACTGGATGAAGGATCCCCCGGGCCGGAGATGCTCGAAGGCAGCGCCGACGATCCGGCGCTGCACATCCTCTTCCATCGACAACAGCGGCAAGCCGCTGACGACGGCCTTGATGTCGCCGATCCCATGCCGGCTGAAGTTCTCCGCCCGGTCCCCGTAGACGTGCAGTTCTGGATGTTCCCGCCTCAGGTGATCACAGAACTCGGGATTGATCTCGAAGCTGTGGATGGCTTCAACGGGAACGCCCGCATCCAGCAGGGCTGCCGTGATCTTCCCGGTACCGGCGCCGAGTTCGACGATGTTTCCCGGGCCATCGGGAACGGCTTCGGCCATGCGCCGGGCGAGCGCCCGGGACGAGGGCGCCAGCGCGACCACCTCCCGGGGCTTGCTTGCAACCTGTTTCAGGAAGAGTGCGAGTTCAGTCATTCCTTGCCTCCCCGTTTGACCCGGCATGGCGATCGAGCTGGTGAAACCAGCCATGGCCATCCGGCAGAACACCCCGGTGACCCCATCCGCCGGCCGCAGGCTGTGCCGTTCCGGCGAACAGGGGTGCCACCGGGGCACCGATCAGGCAGACTCCCATGCCGTGCCTCCGATGCCGTCACGCTGGCTGCCGTTCCGCGGTGTCCGCCTCTTCAACCGGTTCAGCCACACCGTCGATGGTTTCGCCCGCCTGGTGGGTCCTGACCCACGCCGTGAGCACTCCGGCGGCAATCAGCGACAGTCCGAAGGCCATGCCAAGCATCAACAGCCCGAAGAGGGTGATGACGGGAGCCAGCAGAATCGCTCCCATGGTGCCGAAGATGACCGCGAAGAAGTTCCTGATCGATTTCATGGCGCGTCCTTTCCAGTCCGGATTTCATCGTTCGGAAAGGATATAGGCTTCGGGCCTGTCACCTGCCTGGCGCCGGGATTACAAGTTTGTAAGCTCGGGATTATGCCCCGGGAAACACTGCACCCGCGACGAAGCCAGGAACGAACTGGCGAAAGCCTACCCCAATCCCAGTGCTGCCAAACCGCAATGCAAGGAGTCACAATCACTGTGACGGGAAATTGGTATCAGATTTGATTTTTTGGGGGTGGTAATGTTCACGGATACCGATTGCGGGAGACAACGTCGTGTGTACCGACACAGACAGACCCTTCGAGAAGCTTGCAAAGATGAGGGTGCCCACCAAAAGGGCCACTTACAGCGATCGCATGGCCTGGATGATGGCGTTACTCGCCGACATTGTTTATGAGCGGTCCGAAGAGGAATCGGACGACGCTTTGGTGTCGATGGCAGAGGAACTGGCAGGGCTCGCCTTCCGAAAAGATGTTGATGCCAAGACTATCAAGGACCGTCTTCAAGAATTGGCCCTGACCCTTGCAAATGTTGGCAGACGTGACGAGATAGCGAACAACGAGATACTCAAGGCCGCCTTGGCGGCCGGCTGGTTCTCCCTTGTTGGCGAGTCCCCGATCCACATCCCCGAGACCGATACACAGGAAATGGTTTTCCGGCGCAAGGCAACGAAAACGGAGCAGGCGTTCGTCGTTCTGTGTTTCTGGGGCACCCAGCAAGTTCGCGACTGGCTCACCAATCTCGAGGCTTCGCCAGTCCCAATCGTCAACCCAGAGACGGGTGACGGCAGGATCGGCAACATGCACAAAGAAATTCATGCAGCCTTCAAATACGAGGAAAAGGCAATCTGCGAGCGGCTCGAGATGGAAGACGTGAAGAATCTGCCTCTATACATCACCGGCCATTCACTCGGCGGAGCACTGGCAGTTGTGGCGTGTTGACATATGAATTCCACGCAACTCGCGGCGTGCTATACGTTCGGCACGCCGCGCGTCGGCGATGACGGACGGCTCGGTTGTTTCAAGACCCCGATCTACCGGATCATCAACGCAGCCTACCCAATTCCCATCGTGCCGCCCTCAGGGAGGTTCATCTCGGCGTTCAAACATTCGTTCCGGATTCTCGCCGCGATTGTCCCCTGGGGCAGACTGCTTGGTCGGGTCATGAGCTTCCTGGTTCGCCAGAAAATTTTGCGGCACTAAGGAAATATGAAGTACCTCCCATTCGCACCAGAGGCCAACGGCGAATACCCGGCGAAGTTTCGGATCCAACCTGGATCTCCATTTCCGACAGGCTGTTTCGGCGTATCCGAACATTCTTCGTAACGGCGGTCAGCACTGGCATAGGTCACATCAGCGACAAACCCGACCGGATCGATCTCCATCACGGCATGGACCGCTATCGCGACAAGCTCAGGGCTGTCGCGATCAACCGAAACGCTTGAAGATCGGAGAGACAGAGCGCCCGCATTCCGGGGAAACCCCGATGTACCTGGGTTCTCATCGACCCGAACACTCTCCCGGCTCCGAAATGGGTACACCTCAAACCGTCAAAGTCACCGTGACGAGACACGAGAACGAACACTGGCTTAGTCCGGCCACTGCAAATGCCAATCATAAAGGAATGATCATGGAGTCGATCAAGTTCAAGAGAAAAACTCCGGGCGGACCCATTTGCAACTTCAATTCGATTTGAAATTCCCCGCACAAAATTGGCGACTTAAGGCAAGCAATTCTGTTCGAAGAATCGAGCTGCGAAATGACGACACGTCAGACGTCCACGGCGATGAATCGACGGTACGGGCAGACCCGATTGTGGCCCGGCATCTGACTCGCTTGGCATGGCCTGTGACATCCTGCGACATTTGGATCATTAACCTGCCACTTTGCAGCAGAACGCGGGCTTGTAACCGAAATACCGTACCGGTCGGGGTGGAAGAGCAACACCTGCCAAGAGGGTTGGGGTATGAATGCGCTTGCGCCAACGAAGAGAAAAACACCTTTGAAGTTGCGAGCGGAAACAACACCGGAGCGGAGGGATTGGCACCGGTGGAATGTAACGAAAGGTGCGGCGAATCCTATTTTTGGCAGCTTGAGACTATCCGCGCCTGTGTCTGATCATCGCGGATATCAAGCTCGAATCAATTGAGACCATGAACGGCGCTCGGCTCGAAATTTCAGAGAATGAACTCACTTGCGTGAGATTGAGCGTTACAGGCCTGTCCGGCGGATCGCTGGCCGGCCTGGGACAGCATCAGGTCGCGTTGCATTCCTGCATGGTATCGGCAGGAAAGCGAGCGTGCTTTTTTTGCCGACCCGATCCAGTATGTCACGGTCGGAATATGTCCCCAAAAAACATGGAGCGAGATACAGTGATGTTTCGTGAAGATCGCATAGGCCCCCGCCAACGTTTCCCCATCATGTTCAAGGTGCATAACGACTGGACGCCATGCGGTCCCGCGAAACGATCCTACGGAGGCGCTCAAGACCGGGATAGACGATCGGAAAACAATCCGGCTTCAACATCGACGGTCGAGTCTTGTGCAAGCCGGAAATCAGCCGAAACCCCGTTTGCACGGCAAAGTGCGATACCACCAGCGCAGTCCCAGATACCATCGCAGCCCATCTCCAGGTATCCCGACAATCGACCGAGCGCGACAATGAGGAGAGAAATCGCACAGGACCCAAGTGACACGATGCTGAACCCCCGGGATTCGATCGCTTTTCCCAGCAATTCACGTTCGGAACGGTTCCAGTTCGTATTCCGTCCGACGCCGAAACATGGCCTCAGCCGCTCACCCGTCAGAACTGTAGACCCACGAAATTCGAAACCAATCCCGGATCCGCCTATGGCGGTCAAGCCGAGAGCTGGCGCGTGAATACAACCGAGGCACGGCAGATCGCCATTCATCCGGGCAATGGAAATTTACCAAGGCGGCAGTCCGGTCAGGAAATTCGATGTCCCGTCGATCGGGTCGATTTCATGCGAACGCCGGACGGGTCGAATGCAGAGCCGGTTCTGACGACAGCATCGAACAACTCCCGGGCGATATCGATCTTGACGCGGGAGCCGTCCGCAAGGGGCCTCGACAGGCGGGCGAGTGCCACCGGCCTTCCGACCCTGTAGCCGAAAGCGCAGGATGTTGTCTGGCCAATGATGCTCCCGTCCCGGCGAACCGGTTCGTGGCCAAGCGGGCATGCAATCGGGTCGGTCAGAACCAGAGAGACAAGCTCCGGACGGGCGCCTGCGGCACGCCGTTCGTTCAAGGCCTCAAACCCGACGAACCCGCCCGACCGCCGCGTGGCGAAACCGAGTCCAGCTTCGATCGGAGAAATGTCACCATCAAGCTCGTGGCCCATGGCACGGAATCCTTTCTCGATCCGCATTGATGTCTGGGCGAATCCCCCGGCGGGCTCCGCTCCGGCGCCGACCATCGCTTCGTGGACCGCGCCTGCGTATTCGCTCCTGACCGTAAACTCCCAGCCCGCCTCGCCCACGTACGACATGCGCGCGGCGATTGCCGGATAGCCTGCAACGTGGACCGCGCCGAGTTTAAAATACGCCAGGGCGTTGAGCACCGACGCATCGACGCCGCATGCCGCGGCGACCGATGCGGCATGCGGGCCCATCAGTGCAAGCACGGCATGATGTTCGGTTTTGTCCGTCAACCGCACGTCGAATCCCTCCGCGGCTCGCGAAAACCAGGAGAAGTCACGTTCAATTGCGGCCGTGCCGGTGAACAGGCGAAAGTGACGGGTTGTGAATTTTTGTGCGATCAGGTCGCTTTCGAAGGTGCCGCGTTCATTGAGCACCGCGGTGTAGATGACCGAACCCGGCGGCCGATCCATGTGCCCGGCGCAGACTTTCAACAGGAATGCCTCGGAATCCGGCCCCTCGACTTCGATCTTGCCGAACGACGACGCATCAAAAACAGCGGCGGCCTCATGTGCGGCCATCACTTCAGAACGGACAGTTTCGAACCAGTCGGGGCGGTCGAAACGCAGTCTCGGCTCCCGGGTCTTGCCAAAATACAGAGGCCGTTCCCAGCCGAAGACCTGCTCCATGTGCGCGCAGGCCTTGCGGTGTTCTCCGTCAAGCGGAAGTGCCCGCAGGTTGCGGGCGGTCTTCAATTGCCTGCACGGATAGGCAATTTCGTAATGGGTGCCGAGAATCTCGGGGACGCGAGCCATCAGGTGCTCGACCGAATTGAAAACCGGCGCGAACCTCCGGGCATCCGCTTCGGTCAGATCATAGGCAGGGCCGCCGTGCAGGATCCAGTGCGCCAGGTTCATGCCGGCCCCTCCCGCCGAGGCCACACCCACCGAGTTCATCCCGCAGCCGAGGTACAGCCCGCGGGTCTCGGCCGTCTCACCCAGCATGAACATTCCATCAGGCGTAAAACTCTCCGGACCGTTGATCAGCGTTTTCACCTCGGCCCGTTCGAGGACCGGCAGGCGGTGCAGCGCCCGTTCCATCATCGGTTCGAAATGATCCCAGTCCTCGGGAAGAAGGCCAAACTCGAAGGTTTCATCCAATGTGCCCGGCGGGACCGGTTTGCCAAACGGTTCGAAACAACCCACGAGGAGCCCGCCGCTGTCATCCCGTATGTACAGGTGGCCGTCATGGTCGCCGAGAGTGGGTAGATTGCCGGCGATTCCGTCAACCGGCCGTGTCAGCAGGTAGAAGTGTTCGCAAGCGAGCACGGGAATAGCGGCTCCTGCCATTGCGCCCAGTTCACGCGACCAGAGCCCACCGCAAAGCGCAACTGCGTCGCATTTAACGACACCTGCCGTGGTCTCGACGCCGTACACACTGTCGTTCCGGGTCAGTATTCCAGTGACGCCCGTTTGCTCAAAGAGCCGGGCACCCAGGCCGCGCGCCGCCCTGGCCAGTGCGGAACAGACATCACTGGGCGACACCCTACCGTCATCCGGCGACCAGACCGCGCCAAGGACGTCATCTGAATTCATCAGTGGCCAGCGTTCAAGCGCCTCACCCACGGTCATGGACCGTGCCCTCACGCCGAAGGCATGCGCGAGCGCCTCCTGCCGCCGCACGTGGATCAGGCGGTCGCGATGGGTTGCGATCGACAATGATCCGTTTCGAATCCAGCCCACGGACTGGCCTGTTTCCGATTCGAGCCGCTTGTAGAGATCGACCGAGTAGCGGATCATCCGGGTCAGGTTTCGTGAATGCCTGAGCATCCGGACCTGGGCCGCCGAGTGCCAGGTGGTGCCACTCGCGAGATGGTTGCGCTCCAGCAGAATGACATCACCGACCCCCATGCTGGCCAGATGGTACAATGTCGAACATCCCATGATTCCGCCGCCGATGACGACAGCCCCCGCATGGTCCGGCAGTCCCGTTGCCGACAAGCGATCACTCCCGACTTGAAAAACCATGTTTGATATGTTTCATTCTCTGAGAACATTGAAACAAATGCAACAGAAGCATGCAGACCGAGTCAGAATCAAGACTGAAAAACCTGACGCCGCACAGTCTTCAGTCCCTGAGTCCGCAATTGCGCCGGGCCGCGCATTATGTTGTCGAGAACCTGGGCGAAGTTGCGACCCGGTCGCAACGCAGCGTTGCCCGGAACGCGAATCTTCCGGCTCCCACTTTCACCCGGATGGCGCGCGCCATCGGTTATGCAAGCTATGACGCCCTGAGGGAGTCCTGCCGGGCGGAAATCCTGGGAAGCCGCAACCAGCTTGCCAGAAAGGCACAGGCGCTGATTGACGCCGACGACAGGAATTCCGGAATTGCCGCCCGTCAGGCCGGGGCGGCCATCAGCAATACCGAGGCCCTGGTTGCCGCGCTCGCCACCGGCGAACTGGACAGTGCAGTCGACCTGCTTGCGCGCGCGCGCCGGGTAGCCCTGATCGGCGAGATGAGCGCACTGCCGATCGTGGAATATGCCCATTACCTGGCCAACATGTCACTGACCGGCTGGATCGTACCGGGGAGAGGCGGAAACGGCCTGGCCAATGACCTGGCCGACCTTGGCTCGGATGATGCCTGCATCCTCTTCAGCATCAGGCCTTACGCGGCCAGGGCCATTGCCATCGCCGGCAGTATCAGCGCACGCGGCGTGCCCCTGATTGTCCTGACGGACAGCCCGCTTTCACCGGTCGCCGCGCATGCGCGCCAATGTTTTTGCATTTGCACCGAAAGCCCTCAGTTTTTTCCCTCTCACGTCGCGGCTGTGGTGTTTTTCGAGGCAATAATCGGTATGATCGTTCGAATGAGGGGGAGGGAAGCGCAGGAGCGCATCGTCGCGGTCGAACGGCAAAACCACCAGCTGGAAAGATACTGGCAGGATTGGCCTGCCACCAACAAGGGAGTGTAATCATATGAAGACATACATTCAGTCAGCAATCAGCAGCGTCGTCTTGCTGACCATCTCTGCCGGCGCGACCATGGGTGCGGAATGCACCAACGACGTGTGGAACAAGGTCATGGAACGCGGCAAGGTCGTGGTCGGTGTCAAGGCAGATTACAAGCCCTGGGGCTACCGTGACGAGGACGGCAATCTTGTGGGCATGGAAATCGACATGGCCCAGGATGTTGCGGACACTCTGGGCGTCGAACTGGAACTTGTTCCCGTCCAGTCCTCGAACCGGATGCAGTTTCTGGAACAGGGCAGGATCGACATGATGATCGCGACCATGTCCGACCGCGCCGACCGACGGGAAATTGTCGGAATTCCGGGTCCCAACTACTACACCTCCGGAACCAACATCATGTCGCCCCAAGCCCTCGGCTTCTCACAATGGGAAGACTTGCGCGGACGGAAAGTTTGCGGCAAGCAGGGCGCATTCTACAACCAGATCGTCGAAGAGCGCTACGGCGTTGAAATCGTTGCCTTCACCGGCAATGCCGAGGCCAAGCAGGCGTTGCGGGACAAGAAATGCGTTGCCTGGGTCTACGACGACAGTTCAATCGGGTCGGACCTTGCGTCGGGAAACTGGGACGAATTCGAGATGCCGCTCATGTCCGAAGACGACAACCCCTGGGGTCTGGCCGTGCCGCTTGGCGAGGTGAATTGCATCTTCGGTCAGTTCATGTCCGGCATGCAGTACAACTGGCACCGTTCGGGACGCCTGATCGAACTTGAGGCCAAATGGGGAATCAAGCCCACCGAGTACCTCAAGATCCAAGCTGAACGCCACAGCGACTGGATCGAATAGTCGACACGACACTCAAGCGCCTCCTGGTACCGGGAGGCGTTTGACTTTCGGTCTGCCCGAATGGAAGAATTCTTTCGCGAACTGGCCGCTGACGCGCCACGCTGGAATTTCATCTGGATGTACGACGATCGCCAGCAGGGCAAGGTGCTGTCCGGGCTCTGGATGACGATCAAGTTGAGTGCATTTTGCCTTTTCTTCTCGGTTCTCATCGGCCTTGTGGGAGCATGGATGCAGGGCGCCCGCTCGGTAATGGTCCGGGCCGTCGTGCAGGGCTATATCCAGTTCTTCCGGAACACGCCGCCGCTTGTGCAACTGCTTTTTTTCTATTTTGCTCTCGGCCAGTTCACGCCGGTCGTCACCGGAGCCGACGGCTGGACGGTCGAACCCTTGATTTCAAATGTCGGCTGGGCAATCATCTCGCTCAGTTTCTTTGCGGGCGCGTTCAACGTCGAGATTTTCCGTGCCGGCATCGAAGCGGTGCCGGAATCCATGGTGGAAGCGTCCGAGTCCCTCGGCTTCACCCGGTTGCAGAGCTACATCTACGTGGTTCTGCCGCTGGCCTTCCGGGTCTGCCTTCCGGCACTCAACAACAACCTGATCAACCTGGTCAAGACAACGACCCAAGCCTATGCGATAGCCGTGCCGGAACTGTTGTATCATTCCGTTTCGATCTGGAATGACTATCCCTCCGCCCAGTACCCGACGATGCTGATGCTGTTCGTCGCCTATATCGTGCTGGTGGCAATTCTGGTCTTCGGCATGACCCGCTGGGAACGTGCAATGAAGATTCCGGGTTACGGCAGGTGAAACAAATCCCGGGAATCTCCTCTCCGGCTCGAGGAGGGATGGCTGTCCTGAAGCCGTTCGACCGGCACAGGTACGTTCCCGACAGCTATTTCGTCACCCGATGGCTGGCCTCGCTGCCTTGGTGGACCCCCTTTGCGGTGCTGACGATCATGGTGATCTGGCCGCAGGTTCCACATGCGCAGGACCGCTACGGGACGGGCGACGCCTTCGGCGCGCTCTGGCGCTGGATGCCTTTCCTGATCAAGTCGGGATTCCTCTTCAATGTCCTGATCTCTATGCTTGCGATGGCCATCGGTACGGTGGCGGGGGCCATTCTGGGACTGGCGCAGATCTCCCTGCACCGGCCCGTGCGGATCGTTGCCTGGTTCCTCACGCAGCTGTTCCGCAACTCGCCCTGGCTGGTTCTTCTCTTCATCGTGCTCCTGGCCTTTCCTTTCGAAGTGACCATTTTCGGCGTATCCGTCCGCATTCCCGACTGGGTCAAGGGCGTCTTCGGCCTCAGCCTGCCAATCATGGCCAATATCTCCGAGGTGGTTCGCGGCGCCGTACAATCGGTGCCCTCGGCCCAGTGGGAGGCGGCCGAAAGCCTTGCTTTCACCCGTCGCCAGGTGCTGTGGCAGGTGATCCTGCCGCAATGCTACAAGCGCATGCTGCCGCCATGGATGAATTGGTATGCGATCCTGGCCATGGCCACGCCGCTCTGCAGCCTGCTCGGAATCGAGGAACTGATCACGTTGAGCCGACAGGCCATGGAAGCCGAGGACAATCACCCGGAACTCCTGGTTCCCTTCTTCGGCTTCGCGCTGCTGCTCTTTTTCATCTATTGCTATCCCATTGCCCGCTGGACCATTTACCTGGAACGCAAATTTGCGGTGAAACTATGACCTGGACTGCCAACCAACCGATTGTCTCGATCCGTGACGTCCACAAATCCTTTGGCGACCTGGAAGTGCTGAAGGGCGTTTCCCTGGATGTCATGAAGGGCGAAGTGATCTGCATCATCGGCCCGTCCGGTTCGGGAAAATCAACCCTGATCCGATGCGTCAACGGCCTCAACGACATTCAGTCGGGCTCGATCACCGTCCTGGGGCAGGAGGTCCACGACCCGAAACTCGACAAGCTGGAACTCCGCAAGAAGGTCGGGATGGTTTTCCAGCAATACAACCTTTTTCCCCACAAGACCGCGCTTGAAAACGTGATGATGGCTCCGGTCCTGGTCCTCAAGCAGAACAGGAAAGAGGTCGAGATGCGCGCGCGCGCATTGATGGCCAAGGTGCGTCTCCAGGGCAAGGAAGACAGTTTCCCCGGGGAGCTTTCCGGCGGGCAGCAACAGCGAGTCGCGATCGCCCGCTCGCTCGCCATGAATCCGGACGTCATGCTGTTCGACGAAGTTACGGCGGCACTGGATCCCGAGACTGTCAAGGAGGTATTGATCACCATCCGCGAACTGGCCGAGGAGGGCATGACCTGCATCCTCGTTACCCACGAAATGGGTTTCGCGCGGGAGTTGGCCGATCACATCTACTTCACGGATCGTGGTATCATCGTCGAACACGGTCCGCCTGCTACCTTTTTCGAGGAAGCCAATGACCCGAGAACCCGGGAGTTTCTGAGCCAGATACTGTAACCGTTTACCTGATACATGCCTGGCATGGGCCTGTTTCAATTCGCCATCTGCAGGGGTGACGATGGACACTGAAAACTCCGCGTAACATGCTGCCCCAAGTCCCGGAAATCCGGGGTGGCTGACGGGAGCGTCGGGCGCATGAAGGAATCGGAGGACACGTGAGCGACTACGTCAAACCCGAGCGATGGGCGTCGAAGGCAAACAAGCTCTTTCCGCACCAGGTCGGTTTCACGGCATCCCCGCACGATTTCGACGCGGCCCCGTCGGACTTCCTGGGTATCGCGCCGGAGTCTGTCGGCGCGCATGGCCGGATGCTGCACGTGCCGGGGTACGTTCACGAGCTCAGACAACTTCCACTTGCTGGAAGAGTTTGTCGGATGCATGGCAAACAACGGGGGCCGATGTCTGCGGCCAGGTCGGAACCAACTGGGTCCATGTTTCGGGGACAACGCCTGACGAGCTCCGCATGATCTGCGAGCAGATCAGCGAAACCCACGAGCCCCCGTTTCACATGGCAGGTTTCTGCCCGGTCGAGGAACTGCGAGAGCCTGGCACCAGGACGATCGCCCTCAATTCGGTCTATTGTCAAGGAGAGTGCCACAATTGATCGTTACCGACTTGAATTCCAGGTTGTCTGAGTCATGGATCCCTGCCGCCGCTGCCATACGCTTGACGTCATCGTGCAGGCTGTTGTTGCAATAGAGGCAACTGTCACCGACGAAGAGGATAGGCGTCGGGTCGGCGGTCTCGGTTCCTGTGACCTCCGGGACCAGTCGTTACCGAGCCCCGCCCCCCACGGATACCCCACATTAGAGCATCCGGCTCCTCGCATGGCAGCTTCGCAATACCTGACCGGCTATCCGGGTTCGTTGCGGTAACACGGGCAACGGAACCTGCGAGAGTGGGTCCCAGGCCAGAAGGAAAGGCTTCCGACTCCCGATCCCGACCATTGTTTCGCCGTCCGGTCGGCGATGTAACGCTCGCCGCACGTGCCGGGCCGGGGTCTGGATTGATCGCTGGCCTTCGACCAATGTTCCACACACGGACGGAACAGGTTCCCTGGCGCCCCTTCCCGAGACTCTGCGCTGGCACCCCAGTCAATCAGCAGGAAACCCAAAGGCACCATGAGCTCGACGTCACGCTTCACGACGCCGATAGCGGGAGTCGAACCCGCTGGGACGCAAGGTTTCATGTCATCAGGGCTTGGCCTGGCGCAATTCGCTACCGCAACGGAACCTGAGACCCAGAGAAGAAAGGTAAAGACCACCGCGGTCGGCATGTCTCGCCGGTTCATTCAATACAAACTTCGGCACCAGCAATCAGCAGGCCAAGACATAGTCGACGTCACGGACGCCGATAGTTACCTGCAATCATGATCACGGCGGCTTGCAATCATCGGACTGAACACACCATCACTATCTTTCAGGCTTCTCTGCCATTAATCACCTATTCGAGCACGACGATTGCGACATTCGCACATTAAAAACACACGAAAAAGCCCACGATTAGCATACTAAACACATGAACAAGCGCTTTTTTTGTGGACAGGATTGCGGTATTGTGCCTGACCATAATGACGCTACGGCTTGAGAACGAGATGGATCAAGGGCTGGACCACAAAAAAGAGCCGAGCCGGCAACGTATGTGAACAGGTTGGATTGAAAAAGCGTTTTTTTGTTTGTTTATCGCGTCTGGGAAAAATCCGTACAGGTTTGTGCATCGCGCCCTGGTTATCAGACGGTTCTCGCATGCTCATTGGCTACGCGCGTAAACCGGCGGTAGAACAGAGCCTCGACCTGCAGCATGACTTACCAAGGTCTGTCAGGTGTGAGGGGATTATCGATGACAAGCCAGACGGTGCCAGGACCGGGCGCCCTGGAACAATCGCGCGATGGCGACACGCTGGTCGTATGGCGGCAGGACAAGCCAGGGCGATCCGGTGGTACAGGCCTTCCGCCCGGCTGAATCGATGGTGACTGATGTTCGGTTCGTTCATTGACACTGCTGCTCACTGGAAGGTCCCGCGGCGGTCTTTGCTCTGTTGGGTTTGTGCATTCTCTGTTTTCTGGTTGCCTGGGTTAGTTCTTTTTTGCCTTGGTATGTTCGTGGTTCCATAGTGATATTTTCTTTTCTGTTGTTCGGTTCCTTGTCTGTCTTTCTTCTCTTTTTCAGCTAGTTCGCCCCCGCCGCCTTGGCTCGGCGAAGGACACGGGTGCGGGATGAACTGCTCGCCGCCGCCGAAGCCGAGTTGGCGGAGATCCGGGAACTCGGGCCGCCACACGCCTGAAATGCATGTCAGTGACTGGCGCCTGCTGGAGGAAAACCAGCGCACTGCATTTTCCAGCATTGTCCACGGGACCTCCCGCTACACGGCACCGACTGGCAGGATGGTAGGTTTCGGTCGTCGCAATCAACGGGATGGCCTTCGAACGCGACACGCCACATGGCCGGATGATGGCCACAATGCTGGCAAGGATCGCTCCTATCGTACGTGACCTGATCAGTGAACGCCTAAAATCGGGGTTGGCCGCAGTGAAGCCAACGGGGAAGAAGCTCGGCCGTCGACCAGGACAGCGGCCAAAATCAGACAAGCTCGCGCCCAAGGTCCTTCAGGCCGCCAGCGAAAAACAATGCTACCGTTGGATCGCCCGTGATCGCGCGATCAGCAAGAATACCGTCCTTGACGTCGCAAAACGGCACAAGCGAGCCGGATAAATTCGCCTGATGTTAGCGGCTGAACCAGTGCGCGGCATTCTCGCAGCGCTCTGCACCAAATGCGCGGACAATCGACAATCGCCCGTGAATGCGACGAGAGGCGAAGACAAAATGCCTGGAGTGTCTTTTCGCCCCTGGAATCGACCCCAGCTTCACCCGGGCCGTCGCAGTCGGAAATCCGCGCGGTATCGAACATGCCGAAAAGGAAGCCGACGAGGTTGCCGAGGGCTGCAGCCGCCTCATCAGGAACAGCATCATCTGCTGGAACTATCTTTACCTGGCCCGCCAGTTCGTGGCTGCCGGAACCCCCGAGGCGCGGGACATGTTCTGAAGACGATCGCACTCCACTCGCCCCAGACATGGTGGTATATCAACATGCTTGGCGAGTATGATCTCTCGAACGCCAGGCTGCGGGACAATACACGTGTCCTGCCCCCCTAAATCCGCACCCAACATCATCCGGAAAATTGGGAGCCGCCAAGTCGGCGAAAACTCCAGTATTTCAACGTACAATGCAAATTCCTATGGCGGAATCGGTGCCAATGTTGGGTTAAGACCAGAGACGGAGGCGGAGGAGGCGTTTGAAGTCGAGATAGGCCCGGTCCATGACATGGAACGCGCCGGCTTCCGGAAACAGCATGTCCAGAACGTTGACGTCGTGGAGTTTTCCGTCGGAAATGTGGATGAAGGCCGGGATATTTCCGTGCAGGTCGAGGAGTGTATGCAACTTGACGGCGCCCTTTGTCCTGCGGAACCGCGCCCATGGGAACAGCGACAGGCAGAGGTCGATGGTCGAGGAGTCGAGCGCGTAGACGGTATCGTGGACATCGAGGCCGGGAAGCGTGTCATCGGCGTGGATGTCCCGGGCGATGTGGATGAGGTATTGTGCGAAGTCGGCGTAGATTTTCCAGTCGCGGGCCTGATTGGCATTGGCGAGGGTGTTGCGGGAGACCCCGCCACGGATACCCATATGGTAGAGCTTCCCGCACTGTGCGCGGAGGCAGGTTTCGATGTCGCGCAGACTGGTCCTGTAGGTGAGTTGGGCGAAGGCCATGCACCGGAACCGATCGGCACAGGTGAATGCCTTGACGTAGCGATTTCTGTCGTATCGAGACACACAGCGGCGGAAGGTGTGCCATGGCAGGTGTTCCATGGCAGGCGTTCCATGTTTTGAGCGAAAACCAGGCTGCCGGAGTCCATTGCATTCTTCCTCTTGACGGTGCAGGACAGTGAGGAAGTGTGACGAGCATGTGCGGCGGCTTCAAGTCGGTAACGGCCGACATGTCCAATTTATGCATTTACATCAGAACTTTAGAGTGTGGTGAGAGAATTTTACTGGGACAGTAGTGACGTTCAATGAAAGTTTCGCCATGGAACGGAGTGCATGATGTTCGTGCCACGCTCGCCAGCCTTTGCGTGTCGGTTGCACTGACGACAACCACTTTGGCGCAAGACATCAATCTGACCCTGTCACACTACCTGCCGCCTGCGCCGGGGCACCAGAACCTCCAGACCACGGAGATTTTCGTTCGCACGGATTCCGCCGAAAAGTTGGACATGCTCTCAGAGTGGCGTTCCCCGGGCCTCGGAGAGGGGACGGTTCACGTGCGTGAAGGACACGCCAATGGCGATGCTTTCGAACGTCTGAGCTTGATTTTTTGGGAATCGGATCAGTGGAAAAGGCGTGTCATGACAGGCGCTTGAGACTCAAGATTCCCATAACCATTTAGTTCCCATCATATACGATGAGGCCAAGTAAACACAGAACACCGATCTCAATCGTGAACCGGTGAACAGTTACCAGTTTTTGTAAGTTGGTTATCAGGAAAACCGGATAACTGCTCGCACTCTCCTCTCGATCGGCGAACTTCCTGCACAACTGCTGTCAATCCCATCGAACTCGTGCGCCAACGTCATTGATCGCTTCCCGATCATGGCCTTGCCCGAGTCTTGATGTTGAGCCGTGTTCGACAGACGATGCCGGAATACCAATGAACCCGGCAGCCTGACTGCGCTTGTTTCCTGTACCCCCCGCCAGCCGCAGTCCGGGTAGCCCGGGTTCAGTGCCGGTCGGTCCCGTCGAACATCGCTTCCAGATTGTCGGCATCGAGAACCCGGTCAAACCATGTATCGAGTTCATCAGAACCGGCCAAAGTGATGCGGTCCCTGACCGTCTGGGATAACGGACCAAACCGACGCTCAATAATCCGCGTCAAGCCCTCTGCCTTGCCGAGCTCAAGGCCCTCTACCTTTCCGATCTCCAGGCCCTCTGCCTTTCCGAGCTCCAAACCCTCTGCCTTGCCCCGTTCGATCAACGCTTCCGCCATCGTGCCCATCAGGCCCTCCATTTCGTCACCACATGCCGAGCGCAGGTTCGCCTGCAGCGCATCCATGTCTGCATCGGGATAGGTCAGCAGGATATATTCGAAAACCTGCTTTTGCAAAGTGTCATTGCCGGCCAGACCCTCGACCACCATCGCAACAAGCTCGACCGCACGGCGCGTGAGCGCGATCAGGCCGGCCCTGAGCGCAGCGTCGCGAGACAGGTCCTCGGTCGGTAGCGCGCGCAGCACGCGCAGGATGAACCGTTCGCCGGGCAGGAAGACCAGTTCCGGATCGTCGGTCGCGATCATTGCGCCCAGTCCATCCCCAACGGACCAGCCAGCCTCGCCATGATAGAAAACCACCGGCACAATCGGGGGAAGGGCGCGGAGGCGCTCCGCTTTCCCCTGCGCATAACGCGACCAGATCCTCACCATGTAGCCAGCCAATTGCAACGGTGTGCCGGGATCAGCATGGCTCTTGTGCTCGACAAGAACGTACACGTAATCGGAATGTTTCGATTACGTGTATAATGGGAACCAAATGCTTATGTGAATCTTGAATCGCAAGTGTCTGTCATGACACGCCTTTTCCACTGATCAAGTTCACATAAAAATATGCTCTACTCCTGTCGGTTTTGACACTGACAGGAGAGAGATCATGCCTTCGAAACAATTCGGTCCGCCACTGCCCGATGTGGTTCCGGAACGGGATTCCCGTGTCGTCCGGTGCTATGCGGAGCACCTGGAAGGCCTTGGCCTTTCGATCGGGATGACCGGCGATCTGATCAGTATAGCCGCGCACATCGTGGTTTGGCTGACGCTCAACGGGGCGGGTGTCGACAAGCTCGACATCCGCCTCCTTGACAGATTCATACTTCATGAATGCCGCTGTCCAGGGCGGCGTCGGACCGGCAGGGGGCCCGGACAGCATTGCAGGCAGTTCGCCATCAGGTTCCTCCGGTACCTGCTCGAGACCGGGCGGACGGAGGTGCCTCCGGAGATCGAGGCCGGCGGGCATCTTGCGACACGGTTCCGGGATTCCCTGGAAGAGCAGGGTTTCGCAAGCTCGGTGATCAAACAGAGCGGGAACCTGTGCCGTCACTTCATTGTCTGGCTCTACCTGTCGGACATTCCCCTGGCGGAAGCCGATGAATGCGTTCAGCGTCACTTTCTTGCCCACGACTGCGCCTGTGTTCATCCGGGGTTCCTCGACAGGCCCACAGGGTTCGCCGGATCCGATAGTTCCGGGTCAATGCTCCGGCATTTTGCCGCGTTCCTGGTGGACAGGGATGTCATCCCGGCGCCGAAGGTCCCGCAGTCCCACGTGGAGCACGGCGAACATCTTGATGCATTCCTGCATTGGCTTCGACAGCACCGCGGTCTCAGGGACACGACCATCAAAAGATACGAACAGCACATTCGCGCGCTGCTTCCTGCTCTCGGCGACGACCCGGGGGCGTATGACGCCGCCCGGGTCAGGAACACGATCCTGGGTCGTCTCGAAACCGCCTCTCGCGGACAGGTTGGTGACGAGGCGAGCGCGCTCCGGATGTACCTGCGCTTCCTCGGCTTGAACGGCCTCTGCCGCCCGGAACTCGTCCACGCGGTCCCGACGATCCCGAGGCTCCGGGGCGAGAGCCTGCCCCGGCATGTCGGGCAGGATGACATCGAACGCATGATCGCGACCTGCGACGTGACGACGCCGATGGGGGTGCGCGACCGGGCAGTCCTGCTGCTGCTCGCCCGGCTTGCGTTGCGGGCCGGCGACGTCGCCGGATTGAATCTCGACGACATCGACTGGGACAGGGCCGCCATCCGGGTCAGCGGCAAGTCGCGGCGCGAGGCGGAACTGCCGCTGCCGCAGGATGTGGGCGACGCGCTGCGGGACTACATCCTGGAGGCCCGGCCACGCAGCGACGAGATGAAGGTTTTTCTCCGTTGCATGGCACCGTACCGGCCCTTGTCGCGTAACAGCATCGGCGCCTCCATCGTCAGCCGTGCGATCAAGCGGGCCGGTATGCGGGGCGTCGGCCTGGCATCGTCACACCTGTTCAGGCACTCGGCGGCGACCAATCTCCTGCGCGATGGCGCTCCCCTGGAAGCCATCGGCACCCTGCTCAGGCACAGCACTCCCGACACCACCGCGATCTATGCCCGCGTCGATGTCCGGATGCTCCGTGAACTGGTGCAGCCCTGGCCCTTCGAGGGAGACGTCCGATGACCATGACGGATCACGTGAAGGATTACGTCGCAAGCAGGAAAGCGCTGGGCCTGTCGTTCAGGGAAGAAGAGCGGGTGTTGATGCGTTACGCCGAACATGCCGACGCCAGGGGCGACAAATTCGTGCGTATAAACAGTGTCCTGGACTGGGCCCGTACGGCGATATCGGTCGGCGCGGCCCAAACGCGATTGCGCATCGTCTGCGGGTTGGCCGTCTTCCTCCATGTCGGGGATGACCGTCACGAGGTTCCCCACCGGGACGCTCTCGGCAAACGGAGACAGTACCGAGCACCGCCGCGCATTCCGTCACCCGAGGAGATCCGGAAGATCATGGCGGAGGCGCTGTCCCTGGGACCGGCAGGATCGCTCACCCCGCTGACCTTCCACACCATCATCGGTCTCATCGCATGCACCGGGCTGAGACGCTCGGAAGCAACCGGCCTGCTGCTGGGCGACCTCGGACCGGACGGCCTCCTGATCAGGAACACCAAGAATCGCAGGGACCGCCTTGTCCCCCTGCACGAGAGTGCCCGCCGCGCCCTCGATGACTACCTCGTGGCGCGGAAACGGCGGGGCGGACCCTGCGAGCACCTGTTCGTGCTCGCATCCGGCCAGCCGGTGCACCCGGATTATCTGACCACGACCTTCGTCCAGCTCGCTCGCAAGGCAGGGGTTCGCGGCAAAGTCGGAGAACCCGGCCCCAGGCTTCATGACCTGAGGCACGGATTCGCCGTCGCCGCACTGCAAGGCTCCATCTCTTCCAGCCGGAAGGATGTCGGCCGACACATGCTCGCGCTCTCGACCTACCTCGGACACGCGCGAACTGTGCACACCTACTGGTACCTCGAGGCGACACCCGTCCTCATGCGTCAGGTGTCGGTGGCGACCGAGAAACTGCTCATGACAGAAAAGGAAAAGACATGACCAAACTCGCACCCCCTCTATCCACCTTCCTGCAGGAGTATCTCCCCCGTGACCGGGGAGCCAGCCGGCACACCATCGTCGGCTACACCACGAGCTTCAGGCTGCTCGCGGTCTTCGCCGCGGACAGGCACGGCATCCGCCCCTGCGAACTCGAGGTCGGCCATCTCGATGTCGACACCATTCTCGCCTTCCTCGACCATCTCGAGGCGGAACGAGGCAACAGGGTCAATACCCGCAACACCCGTTTGGCCGCGGTCAAGAGCTTCTTCCGTTTCCTCGAGTTCCGGTACCCGGATCATCTCGAACTGGCGGCACGGGTGCATGCGATCCCGCAGAAGAAGGGCGATGTTCCCGCGCTCGAATATGTCGACCGGGACGAAGTGGATGCGCTGCTCATGGCGCCGGATACCACCACCAAATCCGGAACCCGGGACCGGGCGATGTTGTGCCTCGCCTACAACGCCGGGCTCCGCGTTTCCGAACTGGTCGGCCTCGGCCTCGACGATGTCAGGATGCCGCAGCTCGACGAGATCCGGGTCATGGGCAAGGGACGGCGGGCCCGCGTCCTGCCGCTGTGGAAAGAAACGGGACGGGCACTTGGTGAGTGGCTCTCCATCCGTCCCGAAGTTCCCGACCGCCACCTGTTCCTGAATGCGATGGGACGGGGGATGACCCGGCGCGGCTTCGCCAAGCGGCTCGAACTGCACGTCACGACGGCAGCGCGGACCCAACCGTCGATCGCATGCCGGAAGGTAACCCCCCATGTGCTGAGGCACGTATGCGCCTTGATGATTCTCGAGGCCACCGGCGACATCCGCAAGGTCTCGCTGTGGCTGGGGCACCAGAGCCTCCAGACCACGGAGATTTACCTTCGTACGGATCCGGCCGAAAAGCTGGACATGCTCTCGGAGTGGCGTTCCCCGGGTCTCGGCAAGGGACGGTTCACGGGCGTGAAGGATGAGCTGTTGGCGATGCTTTCGAACGTCTGAGCTTGATTTTTTATGGGAACCGGATCAGTGGAAAAGGCGTGTCATGACAGGTGCTTGAGATTCAAGATTCACATAAGCATTTGGTTCCCATTATACACGAATGCCGGACCGCCGGAGGCAAGCTCGACCTTGAACAGCATATCGGACTGGCTCCCGCGCAAAGCGTCGTCCACGAAGCTGGCATCCACCGGCACGGGCGGCGCCTCGCTCAGAAGCCCCACGATCCGGTCAGGCAGGTGATCGCGGATGAGCGCCGCGGCACGTCCCGGGTCGGAGACAAGTGCCCGGAACAGGCTGTCGTGAGGGGTGGCAGGAACGGAACGGGTTCCGCTCTTTCCCTCTCGCACCTCCGTTCTGCCTGACCGGCCGCGAGGTCCAGCCGCTTCCTGTTCGTCGAATTCGTTTTCGGTCATGGGGGCGGCGTTAACAGCGGGGCTTTGCGACTTCCAGAGGGATCCGCTGGCTGCTGGCCTCGCAGGATGACGCTGTTCCGTGACGTCTTACGTGGCCTGACCGTCGTCTTCCCGCCGGGAGCGAACGTGTTGGTGGCTGTGCAAGCCGAGGAGCCAACGGCGTTTTCGACGCCAGGAATTGCCCAAACGCTTGAACCGAAACCGCCAACCAAGAAGCTGATGGTTTCCAATGGGGCGAGCAGTTACAAAACCGGACAGTTCCACTTGTCACTGACACCACCCCAGAAAATGACTTCCAGAACTTCCGGGTCTTCGGTAACATTCTTGATGAGGCAACGGATCGGCCGAAAGTTACATTCCCAAATAAGGCAATAAGAGCTGTCATCCAGATTGTCGCGCCAAAAATGGGAAAGGCGACGCGAGAGGAGGGGCCATGGCACTCGATGTGACGCCGACAGACGCCACTCTCGGGGCGATCGTAAGCGGTGTGCAGTTGGAAGCGGTCGACGACGAGACATTCGCGGCCATTGAGGACGCGTGGCACGCCCACGCCGTGCTGATCTTCCCCGGTCAGATTCTCTCGGAAGAGGCGCAGGTTGCCTTCAGCGAACGGTTCGGCCCGCTGGAACGCATCGTCATGAAGATCCACGCCCGGCACAACCCGGCAATCATCCACCTCTCCAACGTCAAGAAGGACGGCACGCTCTGGCCCGCTAACAGCGAGACCGGGCTGCTGCTCAAGGGCAACAACTACTGGCACACCGACAGCTCCTTCAAGCGCGTCCCGGCCAAGGCGTCGCTGCTGTCGGCGCGGATCGTACCGGAGACCGGAGGCGAGACTGCGTTCGCCGACATGCGCGCGGCCTACGACGCCCTCGATCCCGCCATGCAGGACTGGCTCGCCGACAAGAAGGCCGTGCACAGCTACGCTTTCAGCCAGGGCAAGGTCGGCGGCAAGGGCGCGATTACCAAGAACGAGTGGGACTCGCTGCCACCGGTGGAGCAACCGGTGATCCGCACTCACCCGGCGACGGGGCGGCGCAGCCTCTATATCGGCCGCCACGCAAGCCACATCGTCGGCGAGAACCAGGACGAGAGCCGCCAACTGCTGGAGCGGCTCTGCGCGGACGCCTGCCAGCCGCCGCGCGTCCTTGTCCACGACTGGGCGGTCGGCGACCTCGTGATGTGGGACAACCGCTGTGTTTTGCACCGCGGTTTCGGCCATCCCGCCGACCAGCCGCGCCATATGGTCCGCACCACAATCGCCGGCGACAGCGACGACACCGACGAAAGGGTGGCTTAAGCCGGCGTTGCCTTGCGGATTTCGATTTCGGTCTCTCCGCCTTCGAGGGTGGTCTGGTTTAGCCGGCATCGGACATGGCGCCGTCATTTGCGGCGGTGGTGGTTCGGGAAGAGGAGTGCCCCGATCGGCCACGCTGCGTCGGGGCCGCTACGGGCGCTACGTGCAGCGCGGCGAGCAGGAGGAGTCGCGCTCGGCGCGTGGGTCCGGGCCATCGTCCACGCGGCCCGGTTTGCCGTACGCAGTGGCATGTACATGGATAAACGCGTGCCTGACGAAACGGAGAAGCCATGGACCTGGACGTCGAACGCCTCCTCGGCGCCCTGGAGCGCACAGTGTCGTCCCTGGAGCGCGACGGACAGCCCGCGCGCGCGGTCACCGTCGCCCGCAGCTACGCGACGACGGTGGAGGACCTCTGGGACGCCGTGACGAGCGCGGAACGAATCCGACGCTGGTTCCTGCCGGTCAGCGGCCGCTTCGAACCCGGCTGCCGCTACAAGCTGGAGGGAAACGCAGGCGGCACGATCATGCACTGCGAACCTCCCTCGTATCTCGGGCTGACGTGGGAGATCGGCGGTGACGTGAGCTGGGCGGAGGCGCGTCTGTGCAGCGAAGGTACCGGCCGCTCGCGCCTTGCGATTACGCATACCGCGCTGGTGTCCGACCACTGGCACACGTTCGGTCCCGGCGCCGTCGGCGTCGGCTGGGAGATGGGCCTGCTGGGGATGGAGCTGCATCTTGTGCGGCCGGACGAGCCCAAGCTGGACGCGGCGACATTCCACACGACCCGTGACGGAAGGGCGCTCCTCGTCGGAAGCAGCGCGGCGTGGGGCCGGGCGGCCGAGGCAGCGGGAACGGACCCCGACGTTGCGCGCGCAGCGGCGCAACGCACGGCGGCCTTCTACACGGACGACACGGTCGCGCTGGATTGATGCGCGCTTTCGACGTGCTCCGCGACCCGGAGCGCTGCGGTGCTATGGTTGATGCGCTATCAGTCGTGGGCGTTGACTCGTCATCGCGGTGGCTACGAGGGCTCCGACCTTTGAGCGTGCGCACGATAATTGATGATGGGGGTTTTCACGTTTTTTGGTGGAGCCTGGTTAGGTTTGGAGCTTCTGTGGCGAGTCGGGTGGTTCCGGGAACCGGTTCCGTCGATTTGTATGGGCGGGAACCGGGAACCGGCGAGGATTTTGTGGCGAGCTGGTTGATTGCGGTCCTGTCCGGTTCGCCATGCCAGCCTCCTGTCCTGATGGAGGCTGATCATCGCACCGTCCTTCACCGGTGTTCCGCTCTCCCGAAAAAGGCTGCTTGGAAAGGAAAACAATCAGATCCACTCACCTGATGCCAAGCGCAAGCGTCCCCGGATGTCAGCTCCGTTGCCCATGACGCTATCCCCCTCCTTGTCCGTTGTTTCGGGCGCTCGGAACTGGTTGGCCCCACCTATGGTGACAAAAGCGCCGATCTCTGCGGATGTGCACCGTCCATCGCCGAGAGTGCACGATCCGGCCCATGGACGCGTTCAAGTCCCGCCGGATCCACCTTCATTGCCGTCGGAACCCGCAGACGAGGCCAGTTCAGGCTCCGCATCAGGCGGACAAACGGCGCTTCCTCCGGTCGCAGACCATCTCAACGGGTCGTGTGAACAAACCGGAACAAGAGCGCGTCAATCGAGTGCGTGCACGGAAGCTGAGGGTTACGCACCCCCAAACATCACGTAATTCGAGCAAAATCGCCCGAATCTCCATCAGTTTTTCTGAACACTCTCAACCTTCTCCGCCGCCTCGACAAGGTGCGCGTCGGCAAGGTGGATGTAACCCGCGGTCGTCTGAACCTGCGTGCGATCAGGTGGCTTCCCGATCGCCGTGGGGCTCTCGGCGGGCGCAAGCGTCCTTTCGGGCTGCATTCCGTGGATTGCCGGTGTTCCCGTCGACTACCGGCGGTGCCCCCGGTTTCCGAGTGTCGGCCCCCGCACGACGTGGACGGCACGTCCAGAATGGCCTTTAGGGCGGTCTTCAGGTCAGCGGTCTCGACGATGAGCCCAGGGTGTTCGTACGGGTATCTCCAGTCGATGAAAACCTTCCTGGCTCGGGAAAACGCGGTCCTTACCCCCGGCCGGCGCGGCAGTTCCGGCAGTATGCCCGGAACCTCGGGCATGTTCGCTTCGATTTGCTCGCGCGTGTCCTTCTTCAGGCCCTTGAACAGCACCAGCAGGTCGTGCGTATGGGCGGGTTGCCGGCCGTCCCGTTCGCTCCACTGCAGCGCCTTCAACGCGAGTTCGATGGCGAGAGCAAGCAGCACGGGGACCGCTATCGGCGATCGGTCGTAACGGTCGGCCCGGCCTTCTTCCGGGGCATCGAGACGTTCCACGACCTGTCCGAGCCTGGCTGCCTCGTGCAGCATCCATTCCGGATGCCAGAAGATTTCTGGTTTCTTTTTCTTATTTCCTGTCACCGGGTTGGAATCGTCCGTCGTGAGTAGTGACTGGACTTCGCACCGGGACAGTTCCAGCCCTGTCCGAAGCGTGAACTCCTTTTGCCAGACGTCCGAGCTGAATCGTGCGTCGTACTTGCCCGGCTGGTGTGCCGCTGCATCCGCGTCTGCTGACGCTCTGGCGATGATGGCGATCGCTTCGGCGATCTTCTGCCGGTTCGGTCGGTAATCGCATTCGGTCATGGTGTTTTCCTGTCCGCTGTCTGCCCGATCGTGTGGTGTAGGTTGGCCGGCAGGGCCGCGGTACGCCTGTTGTAGGTGATTTCGCTAACGAGGTGGATCGGCTGCAGGCGACGTTGCGGATGAATTCCCGGAGTACGTGGATCTGTCTCTTGCATCAGAGCTTATGTCCGAAACATGCCGCAACCTTCGGACAAGGGCCTCATGGAGGTCAGAACGTGGAGGGCTTTTGAAGCGAGAGAACTCTGGACCAGCTGTTGGATCGGCGTTTCAGCCACGGAAATGTCGGATCCTGGGGAGGAGGTCCGGGCTCGGACGGCCGTCGACGGTCGCGGCCCAGCCGATGACGTCCGGGCGGCGGCCGAATAACGCGAAGACCTCCCCGTCCCTGTCGGGGCCGGGCTGGAGGCCGCCGTCGACGCGCCATCCGTGGGCCGCGCCGGGCTGCAGTGCCGCCGATGGGGAGGCGATGCCGTCCGCGTGTTCGCGATACCGGCGGGCGGCCTGCTGGCATGCCGGCCAGGTATCCGGTCCACCGATCAGTGTTCCGCGAGACAGGTCCGGTCGATGCGACGGGATTTCGCCGATATCGACCGCCCAGAGGGCGCGTCGGACGGTGGCGAGGTCCTGCGGGTCGCGGATCTCCTCTTGTCGAAGAAATTCGGCCCAAGCACCGTCGGGCGTGTCGCAGAAGTAGTGGGTCAGCTCGCCCGGCGCATTCCACCGGCCGGCGGCTTGCGACGAATCCTCCCGCAGAAAGGGAAAGCGGGGATCGGCGTGGCGATAGGCGATCACGTCGCCGGCGACGACGCTAATGCCCGGGCGAGCTCGCGAACCCTTCGGGGGCCGTCGTCTTCCGGTGACCACTCGTAGCCGAGCGCCTGCGCGGGCGTGTTGCCGTCGAGGCGCTCGCGGGGCCGGTCGAACCAGCGCCGGACCCCGATGTCGTTGTATGCGCCGGCCAGGTCCCCGGCTACGAAGGCGAGAAAGTGAAGCCGGGCGGCAATCGCGTCCGGCGTGGAGCGGTTGCCGGAAATGTAGCGCCGTGCACTGGACTGGGAGATGCCGACGAGGCGGGTCAGCAGTTCCACGCCCAGGACGCCCTGGAGGGTGCGCCATTCGTGCGCGGGGGCCGGGGACTGGTCGAGGGCCTCGTTGATCTTCTCCAGGAGCGTGGAAAGCCGGGCGGCATCGGAGCAGGGCATCCGGTGAAGTTCCGCAAGGAAGCTGCGGCCGATACCGGCTTCGGCCATGCCCGTTTCGAGCCCCCGGATCGCGGAATCGTCCAGGCAGGTGACGGGGCTCAAGAGCAGGCCCATCGCATCGGCGCGTGTCAGCGCTCCGATCGCAGCGGAGGCAAGCCTCGGGTCGTCGAATGGACTGCGAATGGACTGGATATGGAGATTCGTCATAATCCAAATTTATGCCACGGCGGCGGTCGGGTCAATACAGACTGGACCAGGCTGGCGCGGGTTCTTTATGGCGCAGCGACGAGATCGATGTCGATGCTGTCGCCGATGCGTGCCGCGAAGGCTTTCACGGTATCGCGGGCAAGGTGGGCGTACCGGGCGGTCGTCTGCACCTGCGTATGGCCAAGCAGCTTCCCGATCATCGGCAGTCCTTCGCCAAGCGCCAGGGCTCGGGACGCGAAGGTCATGGATGCGCACGTCGTCGAGCTCGGCGCGCGTCCGGATGCGGCGCCAAGGGTGCTGGAGGTCGGTGAGGTGGCTGCCGGGTTTCTTGCCGGCGATCACCCACGGGCTGTCATCATCGCGTGGCAGTGATTCCAGCAGTCGCACCGCCGAGGGCGCTAGCGGCACGGCGCGGCAGTAGTTGTCAGAAGCAGCGCCAACCTCTCGCGGAGCGAGGTATTCATGGTGTTGCCGATGCGCGGACAGACCACCCGCGGCCCCGGGGATTGTCGAGCCCGATTCGCGAAGCCCGAATCCTTCGACCAGATGACCGCCTGCGTCTGTCTCACTCTCGCTTCGATCTTGTTGTCAGGTGCTGCTTTGAGACCGATGTCGTTCACTTGCCAACCGTCTGCTCTCGGCAGCGCCGTGATCAGGCGATCGACGAAGCGACCATAGCATCTGGCCACTTCGATGACGGCGGCTCTTGGCGCCGTATCGTCGTCAGATGCCATCGGCGACATGCGCTGGGTCGAGTGATGCTGACCTCACGCCCCGCGCAGCCGCGAATTCACCTTCTCGAACTCCTTCAGCCGCTTCACCCGATCGATCTTCAGCCCGCAAAATCCAGATCGCCACCTGTAGAAGGCGGTCTCGGTCACCCCCAATCGCCTTCACGGCAGCCGCGATCGACCTGCCCTCCGACGTCGTCACGTCCACCTGGCGAAGCTTGGTGACGATCTCCTTAGGCGAATGCTTCTTCCGTGGCATCGATGCCTTCGGTCTCGTATTCCATTCCAATTCTAACACCCGACCACGTCAACGGGGGCAGGGCACTGCTGCGCACGCCGCATGACTTCGACAGTGTGCGGCTCCACCACCGCCTGGTCGCGCGGAAGCTTTCCGATAGCCAAGGCAACCGGCCTCCGCCGCAACTCGCTGCCGTTCACTCCGTCCGCTCGACCTTCACCGTAACCACGTCCGCACCATAGTACTTCCTGTGGTGAACCGAAGATGCGTAGTGTCGCAACAGCCGGAAAGACAGTTCGCGGTCGTCGTGCACTTCCGCTTCCTCGCTCATATACGCAAGTCGGTCTTCGATGTTCTGCCCTTCTTCGAAGACGGTCAGTAGGTCCATTGCGATGAAGTCGTCCTGCGACCGGACCAAGACGATGAGTCGGGGACTTGCCTCGCCGCCGTCGTTCTCCGAAGGCAGCAGACTCAGCAACGACTCCTCGCCGGATAGACGCAGTCGATTGGCCGACTCTTCGCTCCATCCGATTTCGGCTGCGAAGTCTTGGAGAAACGCGTCGACTTTCGGCAGCGAAGATGTCCCGAGTGTCACTTCCAGTTTTCTGCTGCGCGGGTTGGTCAATTCAAGGAGCGTCGTCAGGGCGATCATCACAACAAGACCGGCGGTCGGGCCGTTTCCGAGGATCGATATCCAGAGGCTGTCCGGGCGCATTCCGAACACGTTCAGGCTCTCCACGCCCAGCCCTACTGATAGCGTCATCGCGACAACAAGCGTGTTTTGCTGATCGAGCCCTTCCCTGAAAACCATGCGCATGCCCTCGACGAGCAACATTCCCATCACCATCAGCAACAGCGAAGCCACAACGGCGCTGGGCGCAGCGAGCAACAGTGCAGTGACCTTCGGGAAGAACGCGACCAGGATGAGGACGGTGCCGATCCAATAGCCGATGCCGCGAAACGCGATGCCCGTCAGATTGATCAGGGAAATGGTCGACGGCGAGTAAACGACCGTCGGAGGGGTGCCAGCCAACCCTGACAGGAGACCTCCCAAACCGCTTGCGTTGACCGTACCCTGCACGACTCTAAAGTCGATGGCTCGCGATCTTCGAAGCGACACCTGCTGGATAACCACACCGTCGCCACTGGTCTTCACGGCAACGACAAGCGTTACGACCACGAACGTCGGCAAGAGCTTCCAGAACTCCGTTCCCAATGTCAGGTCAACGCCCTGCCACGCACCGAAGTCCGGCAACTGGAACCAGGGTTCCTGTCTCAGGAAATCGACATCGTAGAGGTCGAAAACTGCTGCGACGATGCAACCCGACAGGATGCCGATGAGTGGAGCCCACAATCGGAGGATGCCCGCGCCTTTCAGGGAAGCCACAACCGCGGCGCCCAGCGTTGCCACCACGACGAGCGGGCTTGCAATCGAAGCCGTTCCCTCGGGCACGTCTCCCAACCGGTCGGCTGCAACCGTGATCACCGAGATGGCGATCAACATGAGAGAGGTGCCACAGACGACAGGTGTGATGATTCTCCTTAAGACCGGCAGCCAGGCAGCGAATGCGAACTGGACGAGGGATGAGACAACGACAAGACTGGCGAGCGTCGACCATCCGCCGACATTGATTGCCACAACTGATATGGCGACAAAATGCGGTCCGGCACCGCACAGGAGAAGGTGCCCGGCGCCAAATCGTCCGAGTCGGTGCGCCTGCAAGGCTGTTACGGCGCCGCCAATGACGAGTGCCGAAAAGATCGCCCACGAGAGATACGCCTGACCTGCGTCAGAAGCCCTGACCACCATAGTGACCATCACCACCGTGTTGATCACGGCGAGAATGGCGGCCTGTACGGTAACGCCCAGCCCGTCTTGCGCCGAACATGGTTCGTCGGGTTCGTTCCGAAGATGTTTGTTGAAGGTGTTCAAAACTATCGAGAGACGACCGAGTAGGTGTCCCTGCTTTCGCGATTTACCGAGGCAGTGGAATCAATTGACTGGTCCGCGATTCTCAGGAGCAGGTAACGGCTCATGGCCTGGCGCACGGCGGACAGGAAATTGCGGGCAGTCTTGTCATATCGCGTGGCGACCCTGCGGAACTCCCTGATTCGTCCAAAAAAACTCGACAAGATTGCGCGTCTTGCAGATCCCGCGACCACGTGACCGTGGTCGCTCCCGCCGCCTTGATCAGGTTAAGAATGGCATCGGTGTCGCAGGCCTTGTCACCGATCACGGTTTCGTCCTTCCCGAGGTCGGCAAGAAGCGCTTCAGCTTGCGCGCAGTCGGCTGCCTGACCCGGAGTCAGAAACACGGTTTTCACCATCGCATTGCCATCGATGCCGAGATGGACCTTCGTTGTCAGTCCGCCGCTGCGTACCGCCTTGCTCCACCGCCATGGCGCTCCTTCGCAGATGAAAACGCGTGGGCAGTCGGGCCGGTCAGGTGTCCGTCGAGCTTCGAATGGGGCAATTCGGAGTGAATTCACACCCCCTCGACGACTATCACGTCGGCTTTCGCCGACCGCTTCCGGATTGCCCTAAGATCAGTGTACTCGGGTGAGTTGAGCCACGCTCGTGCCGCGTCACCATCGGCGAACTCCACCACAACGAGTCGATCAGGAGACCAACTGCCCTCGATGACTTCGACGCTGCCACCACGCACCAAGTATCGACCGCCGTGGGCATCAACCGTTGCGGCGATCCGGTCCCGAAACTCCGAGAACGTGCCTTCATCCGTTATTTCATCATTGACGACCACATATGCCACCATGGGGGTTCCTCCTAACGTCGGGGTTGATCCTCGGGTACCGTGCCGTTCGGACAGAATGACAAGGGGTCCGTCCGGATCCAGAATTGCGGGTTGTGTAGCACACCAAACGCATCGATTCCACGGTCGCCGTCCGCTCAGGCCACCGATGTGAGATGCATGCCGGAATTGTTCGCCCGGGTGCACACGATTCGCCCCGGCACGGTTCTCTTGTTACTCAGTTCGCGTCGCAGGCCTGCGGTCAACTCTTCATCCGAAACCTTGGTCCTGTCAAAGAAACCGAAGACCGTTGTGCCAGTCGACGAAAGCCCGCAACCCTGGATTCCGGTTGTTGCGTCAAAGGCGGACCTGACGGATTTCAGCGGCTCGATGTCAGGGCGATTCCAGTGCCGCCTCTTCCAGCCGACGTCCTGAATGGCACTGACGCAAGAGCCGAAAGTCTCGAGATCGAGTTCCTGCAACGCCGGCAGAAGCCGCATGAGGATGACGTGGGAAATCGACTGTACTTCCTCAAGCGGGATTGGTGTGTTGGAAAGCATGAAGTCAAGCTCGTCCTGGCCCGACAGTCCCATTTGACGGCTCGGAATGAACAGCGCGATCCCCCAGGCCGTCGGGAAGTCGTTGCGCATGAGAAGTGGTGGTTGACCTGCCTTGGTCGCGAAACGGGACGGTGCGAACGACTCTTTCTGCACGCATACGGAATGGCCTCCGTCGAGCAGAAATCCCCCACACCGAAAGGCGTTGATTCCGATCCCCGACGTGCCTCCTCGGGTGGACATGGCTACGATCTCTCGTGGCGAATAGTTCATTCCGAATCGATGACTCAACGCGCTCAAGACCGCGAGCCTGGTCTGAGTGCCGGATCCCAACCCTTGGTGCTGGGGAATCATTTGGCGGATCAGGATCTCAATGCCCGGTTCGACGTCGAAAATCTCGCCAGCCGCAGCAATCTCGGCCAAAACCAGCTCTCGCTCGGCGCAGCTGCCTCCCCGAACGACGGTTCGCCCTTGCGAACCGAATTCAAGCAACACGCCAGGGTGCTGGATCGCGAGGCCGAGGCTGCCGTCGATTCGGCCCATCTCGCCGTTCATGTCAATCAGTGTGAAATGTAGCCGAGACGGCGTGCTAATCCGGTGCGTCAAGGTCGAGCGCATCAGAGTAGCCTCTCAGATCCAGATAACCATGCCCCGACAGACAGAAGACGATGACCTGCTTGCGCCCGGTTCTCGAAGCGTCCCTTGCCGCATCGATCGCACCCAGCACCGCATGGGCGCTTTCCGGCGCAGCAAGAACACCTTCGGTCTTCAGGAACACGCGTCCCGCGTCAAACACCTCACGCTGGCCATAGGTCCTGACATCGACCACATTGTTCTTCGCCAGCAAGGAAAGAACGGGCGTCTTGCCGTGATACCGCAATCCGCCCGAGTGAACCGGTGGCGGCACGAACCGATGGCCGAGCGTGTACATCTGAATCCGAGGTGTCAGTTCGGAGTAGTCGGCCCAGTCGTATCGGTACTCGCCCCGACTCAACGTAGGTATCGAGTCCGGCTCGATAGCGCGAAACTCGATGGCGCTTCCATCGATCTTCTCGCGCACGAACGGTGCGATGAATCCCATGAAATTACTGCCGCCACCGACGCAACCAATCATCAGGCTGGGCGACCGGCCGACCTGTTCGAGCTGGAGCTTCGTCTCCAGACCGATAATCGACTGATGGAGCACGGCGTAGTAGGACATGCACCCCAACGCGAGTCGCCTTCCGCGATCCTCCTTGACGAACTCGATCGCTTCGCTCATGCCGATGCCAAGACTACCCGAGTTCTCCGGATCGTCCCTCAAGACCTGCCGTCCTGTGTTCGTCAACTCACTGGGGGAGGAGTACACGTCGGCGCCCGCCATGCGCATCAGGTAGCGGCGATAGGGCTTCTCGTCATAGCTCTTGCGGATCATGAACACACAGCAACCGAGCCCCAGTTTCTCGCACGCCATCGCCAAAGCCGCTCCCCATTGACCGGCTCCCGTATCGGTGACCATGCTGTGAATCTGAGAGTTGTCATCGTTGGTGGCGTAATACGCCTGTCCCAATGCAGTGTTGAACTTATGACTGCCCGCAGGATTCAGGTCTTCACGCTTGTAGTAGATCTCGGCAGGCGTCCCGAGATACTTTTCGAGTGCCCGGGCTCTCACCAAGGGGGATGGTCGGTATTGACGGTACACATCCGAAATGAACTGCGGGATTTCGATCCACGCGTCGGTGCCGTACTCGCCCTCCTGAAGCTCAATTCGAAGACACTCCCGCGGCCATAGCCAGTCGTAGTCTTCGATTTCCACGCCTCGGTCCTCGATCGGATGCAACAGCCGCGGAACATCGAACGGCAATTCCGCCACGACATTGTACCAGCTCCGTGGCAGCTGCGACTCCGGCAGGAAGATCTTGTTGTCGATCATCGTTACGCCATCGAATCCGGGCACTCAGTCGCTGCAATGCAGCGGCCCAGATCTCTGTTCCAACTCGGAAATCCTGGATCCAGATGACACATGGGGTATTCCAGCGAGGACCGACGTTCGGGCAAGCCTACGTGAAGGAAGGAAGTTATGTCCAGAGAATTCCGAAACTTCGATTGGGCACTCCTGTTGAGTTTGAGGGCCGGGTTGAATTCGTAATCGCCGAACCGTCATTGCGCATCAGGAACAGGTTGCCACCCCTGGGCCACGAGGTTTGCGGCGATCATCCCGATGGTCCTCCAGGATCATCGCCGCACCCTTCTCCCCGATCATGATCGCCGGAGCGTTGGTGTTGCCCGAGACCGGCGTCGGCATGATTGATGCATCCGCCACGCGCAGACCCTTGAGCCCCCGCACGCGAAGCCGCTCGTCCACCACTGCTTCGGCATCCCTGCCCATCTTGCAGGTGCCTGTCGGATGGAAGACCGTGGAACCCGTCCGCCGGCAGAAATCCAGAATCTCATCGTAGGTCCGGACCTCGGCGCCGGGGTAGAGCTCATTCGCCCGGTAGCGGGCGAGGGACGGCGCATCACCGATGCGCCGCGCGATACGGACACCTTCGACGAGCGCGTCCCGGTCAACCTGTTCGCTCAGGAAGTTCGGGCGGATGGCCGGGGGCGCCATCGGATCAGCCCGCCTGATGTGTATCGAGCCCCGGCTTTCCGGACGAAGCTGCCAGACCGAGAGCGTCATGCCCGGTTCTCTTTCGAAGGTCCCCTTCTTGCCAGGCACATGGCTTGAGTGGGCGAAGTCAAACTGCAGGTCGGGCGTCTCGAGTTCGGGACGCGTGCGTACGAAGGCGTACGCGATTCCTGCCGTGTAGGTGAAGGCGCCGCGGCCCGAGGCCCCGTATTGCAGCGCCGCCAACGCGAAGCGCGCCCCGCGTGTGTCCTCGTTGAGGGTCCGCGAATGCCGGACCCGCCAGGCGACCTTACTCAGGTAGTGATCCCGGTAGTTCTCGCCCACACCCGGCAGTTCGTGTACGATCGGGATGCCGTGTTCGCGCAGCAGATCGGGCTGTCCGATTCCGGACAGCTCCAGGAGTTGCGGCGACTGCACCGCCCCGGCGGCGAGGACCACCTCCCGCCGCGCGCGTACCACCGTCGCCGTGTTCCTCATGGCCCGTGCCGACCCGTACTGTACGCCCACCGCACGACCATTTTCGACGAGCACCCGGTGCGTGAGCGCCTGTGTACGTATCGTGAGGTTCGACCGCCGCCGCACGGGATTCAGGAACGCCCGGGCAGTACTATGTCGCCGGCCGCGCTGTTGCGTCACCTGGTAGTAGCCGAAACCCTCTTGGGAGGCGCCGTTGTAGTCCGGGTTCGTCGCGTGACCGAGCTCGGTTCCGGCTTCGACGAAAGCATCGAGCAGGGGGTGCCGCTCTATCATGTCCGCCACGTTCAACTCGCCGTCGCCGCCCCGAAAGTCGTCGCCTCCGCGCTCAAAGCGCTCCGAGCGCTTGAAGTGGGGCAGCACCTCTTCGTAGGACCAGCCCCGGTTGCCGAGCTGAGCCCAAGTGTCGTAGTCGCGTGTCTGGCCGCGTACGTACAGCATGCCGTTGATCGAACTCGAACCGCCCAGCACCTTACCGCGCGGAATCGGGAGGCGCCGGTGGTCGGTACCCGCCTCGGGCTCCGTGTCGAAGCACCAGTTGACGCTTGGGCGGTTGACCAACTTCCAGAACCCGACCGGCATATGGATGAGGGGATGCCAATCCCGGCCGCCGGCTTCGAGCAGCAGCACGCTGTTGTCCGGGTCCGCGCTCAGCCGGTTGGCCAGCACGCAGCCGGCCGAGCCGGCGCCCACCACGATGTAGTCGAACTTGTCCATGCAGCCCCCTGCCTTGCCGATGCTACAAGATAGGTCGGAGCACCGCGACACGCTAGCCTCCACCTACGAGGCAAAAGGCATCGCCGGCTCATGCACGTCGCTCCGCGACGTCGCCCTTTCTGGTTTTCGCCGTTTAGGGTGAAAGGGTAATGACCAGATTCATGGTAGAGTCGGGGGCTGGCGCGCCAGCTTTAGGGTTCGGTGGATCGGGTAGGACACTGGCGCGCGCCACAGGTCACGTTTCCAGCACCCTCCCTGAAATTCCGGACGTCCGGTTTTCCCGGGTCCGGCTTCAAACGTCGGGCGCCCCAGAAGGGAGATCGGTGCGGTGCCTTCCGCAGACATCCGCCACACTTAAGGCTGACCCGGCCATGCCCGTGGCAATTTCCCGCGTTTGCGCCGCCCTTCGGCTCGACAGCGCCACCCTTCAATCCGGATGGTATCCTCGGTCAGCGGCGGGCTCTGAGTCCCGGCATGACCTGCCGCCTTCGCCACCTGGGCCCAGAGGCCCTCGCTCCGGTCGGGTTGTGTTGTCCCGACCATCTCCGCTTAATCGGCCTCATCCGCCAGTCAGGAGAACTCCGCACCATTTCCCGAATTCCGGTTATAGGCGCGGTCCTTGACATTCGAGGGTCACAACATCCTGTCTGTCCTCCTGACCTTCCGATCTTTCACTGCTGAACTTTCCCGGATTGCCGCCGTCTCTACGCCGGGGGACCCGGTGCGTGCTCACCTCGGTTCTTCCGCACCGGTGCTGGCCATCGGGTAGAGGGCTGTGACCCTTGGCATCCTCCAATATCCCCACAAGTCAGCTTCCATGTGGGGACAACCTTTTCGTCGCATCAGAGGAGGCCGAAATTGATCTGCGGGAGGCCCCGCTTGCGGTCGCGGCTGTAGCCGAAGCGTGCGAGCGGACAGTGGCTCCCCTCGTACCAGGTCGATGACAGGTCCCAGAGGACGAGATCGTCCTTCGCGATCCAGCGCCGTGCCAGGCGTCCCTGGATGCCCTCCTGCCGCTCGTCGAGCCAGTCCATCGCCGCGTAGAGGTCATCGGCGGTGACGTCCCCGGCGATGGCGAACGCCTGCGGCAGGGTGGTGTTCCGCCACCATCGGGTGGTGGCGAGCTTTGAGTTCGGCCTGAGGATGCGGCCGGCGACCATGGCCATGACAAGGTCGCGTTCCGGGCACCGCTCGCGGGCGACGAGGCGGGGAAGGCCGATGGCATTCATGGCCGTCTGCACTGCCTGCACCGCCCCGTGGTGGCGTGAACGGACCGGGTCCCCGAGCACGTCGCCGACTTCGGCGTACTGCTTTCCCGCCAGCGCGCCGCGCAGCAGCGGGATGGTGTGCGGCGGCAGGTGGGAGAGATTGGCGAGGGTTCGCTTCTGCACCCGGTTGTTGTGGTCGCGGTAGCTCTGTCGGAGGAGGACCGAGGTGTATGTTTTTCCGTTCTGGTGCGACTTGATGACGGCGACATGCATGGATGAGGAAGCGGTCATGTGGGAGCCCTGATGGCTAGTGCCTACACGCGACCGGTCCGGAGGGTACCCATGGCACCCTAACCCCTTGAATGTACGCAAATAAATGTGACAACAAATCCGAAAACGTCCAGAACTTCAGTTTAAACACGAATCGGGCTGTTATCCTATTCTCAGGTGATATCGCCCTGACCTGGTTTCCTACGCTTCAGACCGGCCCATAAACCGTTTCAGCGCGCGCGCTGCTGATGTAGTCATTCCTGATATCGCGGCGGACGGCGTCACGGCAGCGTTCCCCGGGGTTGCCGAAACCGCCGCCGGTTCCGGTGTGAATCCGGATGACGTCGCCTGCCTTGGTCGGGTGGTTCGACGCAAATGCGAAGACCTCCGGGGGGCCGCCTTCGGGCCGGAACTCGACATAGTTCGGGGACCCGTCATTGCCCCCGTTCATGCCCCAGGGCGGGAACCGGGAACGGGTGTAGGCCACGGTGAAAAAGCCGGACGCGCTACGCACCCGGTACTCGACGACAATTCCCCGCCCACCGTTGAATCTGCCTTCGCCGCCGGGCGCGGTGTTGATTTCCATGCGCTCGACAATGAGGCCGTTACGCGCCTCGTTCACCTCGGCGGGGCAATTGAAGGTCTCGCCATGAAAGCCGCAGAACATCGCTGTCGTACCGTCGCCGCCCTCGCTCGCGCCCCAGCCGCCCAACTGCGGTTCGATGATGGTATATTGCCGTCCGGTATCAGGGTGGATGCCGCCGACAAACGTACCGCAGACCGAGGCGAAATGGCCTGCGCCGAGCAGGTGCGGCATGTGCGGCGCCAGGCAACGCCAGATGAGATCGTAGAGCCTCAGCTCGATCTCGTAATAGTAGCCCAGCGGCCCCGGCTCGCGGGCGTGGAACACGGTGCCTTCCCTGGTCAGCAGCCGGATGGGGCGGAACGATCCGGCATTGGCCGGGGTTTCCCTGTCGGTAAGCGATTTGAACATCATCTGGACCACCACCATCGCCCCATCCCGGCTGATCGCCAGCGGTGTCGTTCCTTGTTCGGGATTGTCCCGCAGGTCGACGGTGAAGCTGTCCCCGGTAATCTCGATCCTGATGTTGAACAAGCGTCCGTCATCCTGCTCCTCGGAGAGCTCGAACTCGCCCCCCGGCAGTTTTTTCAACCCCCTGAGCGAGACCTGTTCACCATGATCCATGGCTCTGTCCATCGCCTCTTCAAGGGTCCCGCCCCCGTATTTTTTGGCGATCCCGAGTAGCCTGCGGCTGCCGACCCTAGCGGAAGCTATGGCCGCCCAGACATCGCCTTCGAGCACATCCGGCATGCGCGAATTGGCCTTCAGGATCTCCATGACAGGTCTGATCAACTCGCCGCGTGAGACCAGCTTGATCGCCGGCAGCCGCAGCCCTTCGTGGAAGATCTCCGTCGCCTCTTCCGAAAGAGAGCCCGGCGCCAGTCCGCCGATGTCGGAATTGTGGGCGATGTTCGCGGTCCACGCGACGATCCTTTCGCCGCAGAAGACCGGCATCGCTACCACGATGTCATTGAGATGCGTCACGCCACCGCAATATGGATCGTTGGTGGCAAAGACATCACCCGGTTCGATGTCGCCGGGCCGGCCGAACTTCTCGATCAAAACCTTGACGCTCTTGTCGAGCACGCCGACAAAGGCCGGAATCCCGGCGCCCGACGAGGCCAGTTCGCCTTCCCTGTTCATGACGCCGGTGCCCATGTCGAGCACCTCGTAGATGATCGAGGACATTGCCGTCCTGCCCATGGCGGCGAACATCTCGTCGGCCACTGCCTGCAGGGAATTCTGGATGATCTCCAGGGTGAACGGATCGCTAGGCTTTCGGCTCAATCTGCCTTCCCCAGTGCCAGGGCGAATGAAGGGGCATGCCTCAATGTCCTGCCGGCACGCAACTGCGCGGGACCTCGATCATGACCGCAGTTTTTGTTTCGTCCGCCATTTTTGCCCCGCGGGAAGGCTTGCCGGTGGCGGTTCCGGGTGCGCCGCCGGGCTCCGTAGGCAGCCCGGCGGCCTCGCTCCGCAAAGTCATTCGTCGATCTGGATGTCCTTGAACAACTGGCCGAATCCCGCCAGGGGATAGGCTCTTCCGAGGTCGAGGTAGTTGTGGAACTGCACGCCGTTGCGCACCGCGAACACGCCGCGGAACTCATAGCCGAATATTCCCGGCGCAAGATCGGAGATCAGCGCGTTGGCTTCGGCATAGATCTCAGAGCGCTTCTGCGGATCGGTTTCGGTCCGGCCCCTGTTCAGCAACTCATCGACTCCGTCATCGGCCAGATACGAGGATGACATCCAGGTGTGCGGCACTTCGGAGCTGTACATGTTGTACAGAAGCGAATCCGGATCCGGCGTGAGTGCGGCGATGGCGATCTCGACGACATGCGGCGCGGTGTCGGGGTTCGAAACCTGTTCGGTCAACAGCACCCAGGGAGTCCGCGTGATCGATACATCGAATCCGAGTGAGGTATAGAGCGACTGCATCATCAACGCGCCGCGTTCGCGGGCAGGGGTCTCGGCGATCCAGGCGATCTCGATCGGATGATCGCCGGGCGCATAATGGCAAAGCGCCAGTTCTTCCTTCGCCCGCTCCATGTCCTGCGCGAAGTCCGGCCTGCCGGGATCGCGTCCGGGCAGTCCCATCGGCAGGGCGCCGTTCATCGGAACACCCTGCGTCATGGTCTCGTTGATCCGCACGAGGTTCAGCATCGCAGCGTAGTCGAACGCATGGGCCAGCGCACGGCGGCAATGCACGTCGTCGAGTGGCGGACGGCGGGTATTGAACTGGAAATACTCGCCGGTCAGCCCGCCCTCGTTGACCAGGTAGGTCGTGCCCTCAGCGGCCAGAGATTTCAGCACTTCCGGCGGCAGCCACTGGCTCGAGATGTCGTGTTCGCCGCGCGCCATCAGCGTCCGCACCGTTGCCGGGTCCAGCCCGTAGCGGTAGCGGACCCGCTCGGGGAAATTCTCGCTGAACTCGAGGAAGTAATCCGGGTTGTATGCCATCACGGTTTCGCTCTGCGGGTCATGCGAGGCGACCACATATGCCCCCGAACCGGCGCTCTGTTGCGACAGCCATCCGGAGCCGTAATCGCCGAATTCGCCATGGGAACCCTCGGCAAAATGCTCCGATACCAGCACTGAATCGACGATCGGCAGTCTCACAAGCGAGGCCAGAAATGGCGCGAAGGACTCGGACAGCGTGAATCGCACCGTGTGCGTGTCAATCGCTTCCACCGAGGCGATCCGGCCCGCGAACTGGCCCGAATGGCCCTGGCCCATCGCCATCATGCGATTGAAAGAGAAGACGACATCCTCTGCCGTGAGAGGATTGCCCGAGTTGAAATCGACATCGTCGCGCAGGTTGAACGTGTATTCCAGCCCGTCGATTGTCCAGTCTGTTGCCAGATGCGGCTGGACGCCGGCCCCACCCTGCTTCGGATAGACCAGAGTGTCGTAGAGGTTAATGGCGAGAACGGTATCGGCAAAGTCCGTTGCCTTCGCCGGATCAATCTCGCCCACGGGCGCCTCGTCGATTCGGAGCACGCGGTCGGCGAGGGCAACGGATCCGGCCGTAACCAGGGCGGCCGCGGCTGCTATCACCGCCAGGCGGTTGTTCAGGTTTTTCATGTCATTGCCTCCAGCATTGCAATTTTGCACATGTTGTGCCTTGCGGAGTTTCATTGTAGCAAGATTGCAGTAAAAAGGAACAAAATTCCAGTATGACTAAATTTTTCTTTACCTTGTTACGGCGCTCATGCCGATTCGCCCTTTTCCACCGGCCAGCACCTGATATCCCGGCTGGCGTGCGAGGCCAGCCTACCCAAGATCAGGAATCAAGGAATGAACATGCCTGACGACACTGTGCGAGGTGAGTCTGCCCGAAGCGGCCAGCAGCACACCGCCTTAGGCAACAAGCTGCGCAAACGCCGCAAAGATCTGGGTCTGACACTGAAGGAGGTTGCTGGGGCAGCCGGACTTTCGACCAGCTTCATCTCGCAGGTCGAAAAGGGCATTTCCTCGCCGTCCCTAGTCTCTCTGGTATCCCTGAGCACGGCGCTGAACACCCCGGTGGGGTTTTTCGTCCAGCAGCCGGACGGTAAGGTCGCTCATACTCAGAGGGGAGAGCGGGCACATTTCCAGACGGGAAACCGCGCGGCAGGACCGCATCTTGACTATGAACGGATCTCTGCCGATCTTCCGAGCGGAAAAATTCGCGCCTCGATTGTTCACGAACCGCCGGGTCACCGGACCGAGCAGATGTCGCATTTCGGCGAGGAAATCTATTTCATCCTCAAGGGCTCGCTGGTCGTCGAGGTCGAAGATGAGGTCTACGAGTTGAAAGAGGGCGATTCGCTCCATTTCGAGAGCACCCGGCGGCATTTGAGCTGGAACCATTCCAGCCATGTCTGCTCCTATCTGCATGTCTGCACGATGGATGTGTATGATTCGGACTGATCGCTGCACCGCTCCTGCTGCCGTCTCCCTGAATGTCAATTCACCTTCATGCCATGGGTGTAAATTCACTATGGCGACGTTATTGGGCTCATGCTGCGAGGACCTGTCGGGTTGGATTTGCGTTGTCATTTGCCGCAAGAGCGTTCCACGCGCGGTCGAACCGGCCTGAGAGGATCAGTGCCCGAAAGGTCATGATCGTCTGGCCGCCCTCCATGCTCCATCGCATGCCCGAGCCCTTGAATCTTTTTGTCACGATGCTTTTGTTCGCGGCCTCGACCACACCGCTCCCGATCGGGAGATTGCGGTCCTTCAGGGCCCGATAGCGCATGCGTAATCTGTTCTTGCGGAAGTATTCCAGTTCCCGCTCCACATCTCCACGGCCACGACCGCATCCGTCTCGCAGGTAGCGTATAGCCCGGATGACCCGTTCCACCCCGCCGTGTTCGTTCATCAGCACACCGCGCCACTTCTGGAACCAACGGTCCGGATCACGTGCGGATTGTGCGACGACATGAAGATGTTCGAGTGCGTGCCAGACATCGAGAACCTCCACATGGGGATCCAGCTTCGCAAGGAATTCCCAGTTCGACAGCGCCCCGTCAGCCGCCGCCACCAGCACCAGGTCCGGCCGCGCCTCCCGGATCCGCGCAACCTCGCTCAAGAGCCGCGCCTTCAGGCTGGTCATGCCCGCCTCCGGCATGCGTGCCAGGCAAACGCCGGCAAGACGCGTCCCTTCCCTGTCGAAGAAGGATACCGTCCCGCAGGAAGCCTCGCGCCAGCAAGCCTCCGCGCGCCCATCCTCGCCCGGACGCATCGGAACCATCACGCCATCCAGAGAAACCGCCGCCGATACCGCCGCGCCCGGAATGCCTTCGGCCTCCCGCACCTGCTCCGTCACCGCATCCTCGGCCGCGCTCCAGTGCTCGTGCACCGCACGCACCAGATCCTGCAGCTCACGGCCTATGTCGCGGAGGCCGGGATCCAAGGCGACCGCGAGGGTCCCCTCTTCCGCTCGCTTGAGCGTGACGGCTCGCTGTCAGGGCGCCGCTTCAACCGGCACAGTGCCTAGGAAATGCTTGCAGGGCGTGCCCGGGGATCACGGCGCCCGTCTGCAATCACTCGTTCCGGGTGACGGGCATCACCGCCTACCTCGAGAACCCGGTGGCGCGTGTCGAGGTGGCGCAGTACCTGGCCGGGAATGCGAAGACGGAGACCACGAAGCTCAACGACCGGCGGGAAGAGTGCGTCTCGCTCGACGAGATCGAGCGGATAGGGATTTGAAAATCAGATAGGTCTATTCGGTCAAGCCAGTCAGTCCGGCGATCACGAAGAATACAAGTACATAACCGGCAAATTTGTGCATATAGTAGTAAATTTTGACGCTCCTGTTGGGCAAAAGAATCTCGTAGTGTTTCTCGTCGAGCCTGATGATCAGCAACATCATGTCAAGGCTGTACCAGAAGCAGTCACCCAGCTTTGCACCACCTTGGAGGCGCTCACCTTTCAGGAACAGTATTGCCATTCCCAAGTAAGTGAACACGGTCATCCAAGCCAACGCTGTAAAATATCGCCATCCATAGCCATAGCCGATGGTGAACTGGAGCAATGACAGGCTCCACCATCTTAATTCACCGGCGCCGAATTCCGCACGTTCACGTTTGCGGCTCGCAAACAGAATGTCGCTTGCCATGCTCTGATACCCGGAAACATCCAGAATACGCGCCAACTGCCGATAAGGCTGGGGGGGAATATGTTTGGTCTCGCTCCAGCCAATCAATATACAAATCGCTTCCTCTATTGTGGGGCAACTCTTCCCCACTGGCTCTGAATCCGCCGAGCCATTCGTAGGTGAAACCGTTCAACTCCAAGGCACAAGGCCAGCGGTTCTCCGTATCCTGGAGAGCGCCAACGTTTGTGTTCTGCAGGTCATCCTCGGGAATTAAGACTCCTTGTCGTCCTCCTCGGTATCGTAGTTCTTCCAGCCGACATCGGTTTTTGTTGTTCCAAGCCGAAGTTCACCGCCAATTTTGGTCCCCGTAAGATCCAGATTCCCCAACATGGCGCCTCTTGCATCGAGATTGGCGTCGATACGAGAAAAGATCACTTTCACCTCTTCGAATTCGGCCTTTTCGCGCATGAGGAGACTTTTGCCGACGGAGACTGAGTCCATGTCGAGCGTGCCGCGGAACGTTGATCCGATCATGTTGATCTGCCCGCCGACTTTCGCTCCTCTCAGGATCACTTCTTCGAATTCGGTTTGACCCATCTTTAACATTGTAGTGCGCAACACATTGATTTCAAACAGGTAAATTTTTCGAATGGCACTACAAACCGGGTGGGGCGGCCATTCAGGGCCGCCGTCCCGAGTTGCCGGCACCGGTTCAGACGATGGTCTTGGCGAGGTTCCTGGGCGGTGGCGCCAGACCCATTGCCCGGTAGATCTCCGCCTGCTCGGGGGAGGCGGATGCGGTCTTGCGCACATGCAGGGTCCCGCCGTCACGGCGCCTGAAACTGGTCGTCGTGCGCTGCAATGGCGCGAGCGTCTGGCGCAGCGTCGTCCACCTGTCGTGGAGGTTTGCCGCTTTCATCGGTTTGCGCAGTGTCCGGACGGCCTGGTAGGCGAGGACCGAGATGAACAGGTGTGCGTCGGCGCGCCCCTGTTTGTGATGGAAGATCGGACGCAGGCCGAGCTTGGATTTCAACGAGCGGAACACGGCTTCGGCATCGGTGAGGGTGGCGTAGGTCTGCCACATGGTTTCGGCCGGCCAGTCGAGGATGTTGCTGCGCAGGCAGTAGACCCCGGGATGGGTCAGCATGGAGTTGTCGACGGGCTTGAGGTTCCAGGTGACGGCGGTTGCCCTGGTCCCTGTGCTGTCGGGGGTGACGGTGATTTCGTAGTGCCGGGCGACCCGGGCGTTTTCCTTTGCGAGCCGGCCGATCCGGCGCTGGATGTAGTCGAGCTTCTTGCGGGTCTTGGGGCGTGAAAGACCGTCATGCAGTTTCGTCAGTTCATCTTCGAGACGTGTCCTGAACCGATCGATGATGCCGCGTTCCCTTTCCGACCGGGCTTCGGAACAGCACCATTGCCATGTTCGAGCGCCTGACCGGTCTGATCTTCTCCCGATCCCGCAACCGGCAGGATCAGAACTGGGGCTCGGGAAAGGCGCGCGCCGGAAAGTTGATTCAGCTGTTCGGAGAGACGATCGACACCATGCACAGGGCCATCGAACTGGGGCAGGATCCGTTTGCAGCCCTCGACACGGAAATCGGCTGGCGCAAGCTCCTGGAACGAAGGACGGAGATTGCCGAAGTCGGTGAATTGGCGACAAGCGATCCCTTGTCGCTCGCATCCGAACGCTACACCTACATGCGCAAGTTCGCGCCGGCCTTTCTCGAGGCATTCGAGTTCAATACACTGGAGGCAGGTGAAGAACTGCAGGCCACGATCGCCCTTCTCCGGGATCACAACCGCAGCGGCAAGAGAAAGCTGCCTGACGATTTGCCCATGCCCTTCCCTGGGAAGCACTGGCGATCCCTGATCTTCGAAGACGGCCAACCCAAACGCCGGGTCTTTGAGACCGCCGTCATCGCCACCTTGCGTGACCGGTTGCGCGCTGGCGATGTCTGGGGCGAGGGCAGCCGGGACTATCGGCGCTTCGACAGCTATCTCATGCCACGAGACAAGGCCGAACCAGTGTTGAAGGATACCGGCTTCGAAACCTGTTTCGACACGTGGATCGAGGGGTGTCGAAAGCGTATGACGGATCGGCTCGATCACGTCGACGCTGCATTGAAGCACGGCCGTCTGTCCGGTGTCCGGATCAAGCGCGGTTGCCTGAAGATCACACCTCATGACGCGGTGACGCCGGCAGCGGCCCTGCGCCTGGACCGCGCCATCGACGCCGTCATGCCACGCATTCGCATCACCGAACTGCTCTGGGAGGTCAACGCGCGTACGGGCTTCCTCGACGCCTTTGTCGATCTTCGATCCGGAGGGAAACACCCCGAGCCCGCCGCCATACTCGCGGCGATCCTCGCCGGCGCCGTCAACCTGGGGCTTGAGCGGATAGCTTATGCCTCCTCCCGGCTCACCCATGCCCAACTGATCTGGGCACAGACCTGGTATCTTCGCTCGGAAACCTGTTCTGACGCGCTCGCCCGGATCATTGACGCCCATCACGATCTGCCATTCGCGCAGAACTGGGGAGAGGCAGAGCGAACATCGTCCGACGGGCAGTTCTTCTCCGCCTATCGAGGCGGCGGAATGATCAACGCCAAGTACGGTCCCGATCCGGGATTGAAGATCTACTCGTTCCTGTCCGGCCAATACGGTGCGTTCCATTCATCCGTGATCGGCGCAACGGTGGGCGAAGCACCCTTCGTTCTTGACGGGATCGTCGGCAATCCAACCACATTCAATCCGCTGATCCATTATGCCGATACCGGCGGCGTATCAGATCATGTCTTCGCGCTCTTCCACCTGCTGTGCCTGGTATTCGCACCGCGGCTTCGCGATTTCCCGAAGCGCCGCCTGGGGTAATTCGGCTCACCGAAGCAATGGCCGACGCTGGCACCGATGATGGGAAGGCCCATGAACGAGGAAGTCATTCGACAGCACTGGGGTGACGTGTTGCGGCTTGCCGCAAGTATCCGGGACGGGTCCCTGAAACCGTCCTCAATTCTGCGCAAGCTCGGCGCGTACCGGCAGCAAAACCGGTTGTATCTCGCGCTCGGCGAGATCGGCAGGATCGAGCGATCGTTGTTCATGCTCGACTGGATCGAAAACCGTAACCTCCGCATGGAATGCCAGGCCGGCCTCAACAAGGGTGAATCCCGTCACTCTCTCGCTCGGGCCTTCTTCGCCCACTCGCAGGCCGCATCCATGATCGATCGGATGCAGCGCAGCAGAAACGCGCCATGGCTCTCAACCTTGTCATTGCCGCCATCATATTCTGGAACACGCTCTACATGGACAAGGCGACAGACTATCTCGGAAAGACCGGCCAGATGCCCGATCCAGGCCTGTTGCCTTTCACCTCACCTCTCGGCTGGGAGTAAATCAACGTGACAGGCAACTTTGACTGGCATTCTGATGCGGCTGAGCGCAAAATCGCGCGTCCATTGTACCTCAGCTTGAGCAGAAAATGGGCCGCCTGAGCCAGAAAACCGGGTGTTCGCGCGATGTTCTTCCTTAACGTGGTTCTACGCACAAACTACACGATGGGGCCTATAGGTGAAGCAGGCGTCCATCCGGTTGCGCTAGGTCATTTCGACGCGGCAGAAACTCCCGTGTTAGGAACTCGTGAAATCTTGCATTCTGTTGGTCCTCGGCCAGTACACTGTCACCCCTACGCTGTGACATATTCTAGGTCCAGTGGCCCGTAAGTGCTGATGGTTCGCGATCTGTCGATGCGTCGGATTCCTAGTCTACGGACACCGCAAGCTGGGTCATCGCTTTAACGCGCCTGCTCCGGCCGACAGTCCGCAGGTGTTCCGTCGGGCCGTGTCGGTTCGGAAAAGCTGGAGCGGCCAATTCCGCAGTGCGCTCTGGTTCGCCATGTTCGCGCCGACCGCGCCGACCACACCAGTGGGCTTGTCGGTTCCATGACTACGCCCAATGGTCACGTTGGCCATAACGCTCGATCCACACCTGGCGCAGGACTCGACCAGTGCATCATCGGCGCCGATCGCCACGGCAACGGGGCCAAGATCCTTGGCCGCAAGCGCGGCCGAGCGCCCACTTTCACCATACGTATGGCCGGCCGGCAGCGGTCAGCCCGCGACGTGCAGGTCCTTGTCGGCGTCGAGGGTCGGCAGCCGGGCGATCGCCGCGCCGTTCTTCCGCTCCGCGCTCCGCAGCTCGTAGAGCTTCTGGAGGTTGAGCCAGAACTCGCCCGACGTCCCGAAGAAACGCCCCAGGCGCAACGCCGTGTCGCCGGTGACCGAGCGCCGGCCGTTAAGAATCTCGGTGATGCGGTTCACCGGCACCTCGATGCGCCGCGCAAGCTCCGCCGCGCTCATCCCCAGCGCATCGAGATCCTCGCGCAGCGTCTCGCCCGGATGGATTGGCTCGCGCATGACGTGCCTCCTCTCAATGGTAGTCAACGATTTCCACCCCGGTCGGGCCGGGGCTGCCCTCGGGCCATTCGAAGCAGATCCGCCATTGGTCGTTGATGCGGATGCTCCACTGCCCCTTGCGCCGGCCCTTGAGCGCTTCGAGACGGTTGCCGGGGCGCGCCAGGTCCCCGAGTCCGGTGGCCGCGTCGAGCTGGTCGAGCTTGCGCGAGGCGGTCCGCGCGAAACCGGAGAAGGCCGCGATCCGGCGCCCGCGATAGAACGCCTCGGTCTTCCTGTCCCTAAAGCCGACGATCACGGCGCATCCGATCCCCTGACAACGGCTACGCGGTTTCCACCGTAGCGGCCCTATCCGCATTACGTCAAGCATAACGCTCGTTGTCGGCGCCACACCGCCGTGCGCGCGCTCCCGCATCCTCCACACGCCGACCGTGATCACCGACCGCAGGTCCGGTCCCGATCCTCGGGTCTGTTCCGAATGAGTGCTAAATCGTACGGCAAGAACAGTGGTGCCAATAGAAGAGACTGAAAGGAAAGGCCATTTTTCGATTGTTTTTACCGTTGCGTATCACGAACGGAGGTTTGTGGAGTTGTGTCAATATCAGCTCTCGGGTGCTGGATTCATGTATCTTTACCCGTTTCTCATTGAATTTCTCGCAAACGGGAATGTCATTGCCGGTTGACAAATCCTTGGCGTACTTTCCTGCACTCATCCGTAAGCGACCCGGATTGCGGCCGGCGTGAACGAAGATCAGATCTACTCCGATAAGGCGCCAGGAGAGAAGAATGAACGCCCGGGATTGCAGGCCGGCCTGAAAGCCCTGCGGAACGGTGATGTCCTGGCGGTCTGGAAACTGGATCGCATGGGCCGGAGCCTGAGCCATCTCGTGAAAACGGTAACGTCGCTTTCCGATCGCGACATCGGCTTGAAGGCACTCACGGGCTGGGGTGCACAGATTGACACGACAACAGCTGCTGGCCGGTTGTCGTTCGGTATCTTTGCCGCGTTGGCCGAGTTTGAGAACGAACTCATCCGGGAACGCACCATGGCGGGATTGGAGGCCGCGCGCGCCCGTGGTCGCAAGGGTGGCCGGAAATTCGCCCTGACGAAATCCCAGGTGCGCATGGCCCAGGCTGCCATGGCAAAGCGTGACACGCCGGTTTCCGAATTGAGCAAGCAATTGCCTTCGTCCAGTTGCAGAGCGCCATGAAAAGAGAAATAACCGGACAAGACTTAACGCCCGAGGAATACGGGGCCGTTTCACTGGAATGGATAAAACGCAGGGCCGATGCAAGGAAAGAAAAGCCGTAATCGTCGTCCGTTGGGTTACGACCTACCGCCTCTTGCCAGAGCTATTCCAAATACTGATCGGCCCATGTCCGACAAATAACCCCTTCAATGGCCTTAGCCCAACATAGGTCCCGATTCCGCCATAGGATTTTGCGCCTTTGGTTTCTTGATTCCGTTTTTCTTCATCCAGTTTGAGAGGTTGGAGGTAAAGTCTGCGCGGTAGCGCGACCAAACGCCCATCCTCCGACAATCAAAATACCACCGACAACCACACCGACAAAAATTGGCTCGCCAATTCTATCTAATGACATCACTCACTTGCCTAGCCAAACAGGGCCGCCGGCCTCGGATGGGTGTGGAGGGTTCCGGCAATTACCTCGGCGACCTTGTGGGGCGGTACGTCGGGCACGTCCTGGTATGTCGCCCGGTGTCTGGCATCTCCCGATCCCCTGTTGTGGACGCAACGCGGGCAGGACCGTGGTGAGAACCAATCCCGCTATCGGTTTTCATGGGAGGCGTTCGCCCCGACGCCACTTCCAGGGCTCGACCAACTCGCCGCGCCACACGCCGCGCTTCTCCGTCCGGGCGTTGGCCTCTTCGGATACATAGGCCCGCGAGTAGGCCCGGTAGGCCAAGGCCCAACCCTCGGCCACCATCCATGCGTTAAGATCTTCGCCCCGGACCCGGCAGACAGATATAACCCGTCCATAGCGATCCCGATCGCGTGACTCGCACGAGACGGGGCCGTTGCCGATCCTGCCCTTCAGCGCACGGGTTGCCTCCCGGCCGCACGCCCAGAACTTCCCCCCGGCCCGGCAGCTCTGCTTCTGCTCCGGAGCGTCGATGCCATGCAGGCGAATCCGCGTGCCGCTGAGGTCGAGCGTGTCGCCGTCAATCACGCGGGCAGAACCGGTCAGGGTTTCAGGACCCCGGGTCTCCGGCCGGGCATCGGCAAGATTTCCGGCGTCAGTGACCCTGTCTCCAATCAGTTGGAACCAGTTACCAAGCGCATCGGTCTGCCTGCCAATCCAGAACGCGCCATACGCGATATCGGCCCGAAATTCGCTCCATGTCGCCGGAATCATCGTGCCCGCCCCAACCCCGAGTGCGAACAGTACAAGCGCCTGCGTCGAGCGCTTCACCAAATACCGCCGCCGCCAACGCCCTCGCCGGTAAGATTGTCGACCAATAAGACGCATTCTCAAGCCTTTCGCGGGCAAATGCCCGTGCATTTTGTGCTCAGCAGCACGAGAGAGCGATTCCCGGGCGCGGATCCCGGCCTGAAACCGCCGAATTCAGGCCAGTTCGGAGTGTTTGTCTGTCGGAAAACAAACAATGTCGCCGGGCGTATGAAATTCTGGCTCAGCATTCGCCGATGACACGATTTGGCCTCACGAAAGCCCATCTCTTCCACTGCGTCGGTGAGACAGGTCAATCCCTCGTTCCTCCAAATATGCCGGTCAATTCGTCATGCTCGAACACGCCTCCAGTTTCCTGGTGAAACGGCCCGTAGAATTGACCGGCCATCCTTTCATCCTCGAACACGCCATTTACGAGCGCGACATCCTCCCAATGGAAAGTGACGGAATCCGTTCGGGGATCGTCAGGCGTCAGATCGGAAATGCGGACATCGACGACCGGGGCCGTCAGATCCTTGAGAATCACGCTCGCATCGCCCGTCCAGAAGCCGCCACCATCGTCAACGGCAACCGCTGATCCCGACCAACTGGCACTGCCCGACAGAGACGGATTCGAGCCCGAAACGGCCCCGAACGAGATCCCGTACCTCTCGTTGATGACGGCGCTGACCGAGTGACTGCCGACAAATCCAAAGTCCGCGATCTCTTCAAGATTCCCGGTAGAGAAAAACCGCAGGGCCGTTGCCCGGACATTCAAGGACGGGTCTGTCGTCAGAAATCCGAAGCGCCCGGGATTGTCCAGACGTTCACCGCGTCGCCAGGCTGCAGGATCGATGAACGTCCCGAGGTGGATCCCGCGGCCTCCGGCCCGCGCCTCGAGCTCGGCAGCCGCATAGGCGCCACCGGAATAGGCTGCATAGTCCAGCGCCCATCCGTTCCGGACCATGAAATCGCCGAGGTCCCGGCCACCGGACGTGCATCGGCTGACAGACCGCCCATAACGGTCGGTTCCCGTGCTTTCGCAGGCAACCCGGCCGTGCTGTTCGACGAAAGCCTTGAGGGCATCGGTCGCCGCATTGCCGCATTCCCATGCCAGGCCCATCGCGTGGCAGTCCTGGCCGCGTTCCGGAGCGTCGATCCCGAATAACCTGTGGCGTTCTTCGCCCAGGGCAATCGTGTCGCCGTCGATCACGCGCGCCGTGTTGATCACCGGATTTGTGACCGGTGGTGCGCTGCCGCCGCCGCCGCAACCGACGATGAGCAGCATGCTCAGCGCCAAGGCCACGATGGAACGAGTGTATTGAATGACCATGATTGCCTCCTCCTGCTTGCCCGGGCTTCTACCGCCGCCGCCAGTCCCACGGCGCAAAAAAAGCGCCACCCCACATACCGCGCTTCAGGACCCTCGCGCGATGTTCCGGAACCTCGTAATGGCCGTCAGAGTACCGCCGGTAATCGAGAGCCCATCCCGCCAGCACCATCTGGTAGGCGAGATCCCGCTGACCATCGATCACGCACCAACTCACATGTCGGCCGTATCGATCATCCGAGAGAATGCGGCACTCCACCCGCTTCCCACGGATCAGGGACTCCAGGTACTCCCGAGCACGCTGACCACAGGCGTACGTTTTACCTTTTGCCTGGCAGAACTGCCGCACCTCCGGAGCATCAATGCCAAACAGGCGCACGACCTGGCCGTCGATCCTCAACGTATCGCCGTCGATGACCTGGACCGACGGGGCCACGCTCTCCGGCCAGGCCTCATCGGCAACGAACAGCCCGGAAGCGATCAGGCCCACCGCAAGGACAAACCACGTGAATCCGAGCGGGCGGGACGGTGTCGTTATACCTCGAACGACCGCAATCAAGGTCCAGGCCATCACCGCAACCAACCAGGCAGTAATCCAGATCGCCGCGTTGTCTACATTGATACCCTGCCCCGAATGTTCCACGGCAATCTCCCTTTTCACGTCAATTCGCGGCTGCTGGATCTTGCGCGTCCGAGCGAGCAGCACGAGGAACACGGATCGTTTCCGTGAACAGCTGCACCGGCCTGATCCGGAATTCCGTTTTCGTGGCGGCCAACCCGCGGCGAATGTGCACGGGCTCCAGGTCCACCTCCTGGAACCGTTCCAGGACCGCGCGCAAGTCGAGCGTGGTTGTGGCCGCCGCCACGCCGCCCGGAAGCTGGCCGCCCTGGATCGTCACCATCCCGGCGAACAATGGATCGAGGAGATCTTCAACGGCAGAAGGAGGAGCGTAGTTTGTCGCCACCTGCGCCCGGGCGCGTTCAATAGGCACATAAAGCACGCGCCGGGCAGGTTCGGACAACACGTCACCGGCGAACCGGGCCGTCACACTGTCCGCGGCCCGGCCGGCCAGGTATTCGTTCCAGTGACCCGGCAGCACATAGGTCCGGAAGGCGTAGGCCCCCGCGGTCATCCCCGGTGGCAGGCCTCGCGGCGGCATCTGCGGATCGAGCACGCAGCCCTCATCCTGGAGCACCCACTCGGGCGCCATTGGCCAGAAGGCTGACAGTGCTTCCACGCAATGGGCGAGCAACGGCGCCACGTCGAGCCGGCTGACCTCCGTGATGTGGGACTGAGGATCCGCTTCGGCTTCGCGCGTGTTCCAGGAGACATGAATGTACCACCCTGCCCCCGCCAATCCGCCAAGAGCGAGAAAAACCACACCCGCCAACAGGAGCACCCGGCCGCGGCCACTCCGGCGGACCGGCCGGACGCTGCCCGCGACGGTCAGGACCGAGGCATCGTAGACGACCAGCTTCGGGTTGCCGTCGCTGACCAGGCCTGCGCAGGCTTCCTCTCCGTCCGGCACGTAGACCCGGTTCACGCTGTCGTTGTCGAAACCCTCCTCGATCGCCAGGAGCCATTGCCCAGGTGTGTCGTGCACCTTCTCGGAAAATATGACCGGGGCTCCGTCGGCGATGACCACCGTGAGGAAACGGGTCCTGTCGTCGTTGACCAGGCCCACCATGCACGCATCCCTGGCATGGCCGGGCTCGACGGCCTCGACCGCCCAGGCAGCCGCGGGAATGGTGCCGCGGGGCGGGGCGCGCTCGATGTCGAGCGAGCCGGCGGTCCCGTGGAGACTGGCCCGCCACGCGCCGGAAGCCCTTCCCCAGGTGACGCCGAAGGCGGCCGGGCCGCCGTGAACGGTCTCTATACCTGCCACCAGTCGGAATCCTTCGCATCAAGCGGGACCGCCCCATAGACGGAGCCGTATTTCAGGCGGCGGTAAAGGACATGGAAATACTGGGGATCGTGCTCGGCGGTCCGTCGCAGCACAATCACGCCCGCGGCCGCGATCAGCAGCCCGATCACGATCGACTGGGCAGTCTGAAACAGTACGAAAACGCCAGCGATGAACAGCACCATGACCAGGGGCACGCGTTCCATGCCGCCAAGCAGCACAGGCTGAACCAGGGCCTTACGAACCGGGTGCATTCCGGATCAGCTCGGCCGGAGCCCGCCAGACGGTCCGGGCCGACAGGCGCATGACGGAAACCGGCCCGACGGGGTACACCCCGCCATCCCCGGGCTCATAGAGCCGCGATATCCGCAACGTCCGGCCAATGGAGGCGGTCGCCTGGAAGCGCGCTTCACCGGCATACGCGAGATCCACGTTGAACGTGGGCGACGCTCCCGTTTCATCGACAGCAAAACCTGCGCGGCGAAGGTAATGCAAGGCATAGTCCTCGCACCTGCTCCGCCGCGCGGGCGAGACCAGGATGATGCCGCGCACGGAAACGTGCTCGGCGATCTGCCCGGCGAGATCGTGGCCGACGGCGCAGTACTGGGCTTCCGATAGCGGGATCGACCGTCCGGACGTCGTCCACCATCCCATGCCGGAGCACCCGGACAGCAACGCCAACCCAACCATCCCGCACACGAACACCTGAACGCCCTTCATTCGCGGCGGATCCGGATGATTTCGCGGCCGAGCTGGAGGGAGCCTGCCTCGAACACGCCCTCGATCTCGTAACGGCGGCCGTCGACCCGGTAATTGACGACGCGGTCGTGGTTGACGCCGGCATGAAAGACGGGGAACTCGCCCCGCCATGATCGCGGCAGCTCGATGTAGGTTTTCCTGCCGTCGTCGTAGATCCGCTGGGGCGCAAACCTGGCATCGCCGGTGATCCGGTAATCGAAATTCAACGCGCCGGCCGCCACCAGGCCATCGTGGGTCGGAACGCCGGACTGCTCGACTTCGGCCACGGCTGCAGCCGCCAGCCTGGCCGAGGCTGCCTCCTCGGCCTGGCGGTCAGCCTCGATCCGGGCGCGTATTGCCTCCGCCTCCTCGTCGGGGAACCGGAACGACAGGACCGGCGTGTAGTTTTTCGGGTCAGGCACCAGGCGGATCGAGTAGAACCGCTTGTTGGTAAACGCCGTCAGGATCGCTTTCCCTGCGCTCGGGGCGGGTTTGAGAATCAGGTACTGCCGCCGGAAGCCGCCAGCATACCCTTCCCGGACCTCCATCTGCCAGCGGACGGGGTCCGACAGCGACGGCGTATCGTGGAACTCTTCTTCCGGCCCGAACTCGATCGCGCAAATATGCAATGGAGCACATACCAGCGCCGCGGGCGCCTCACCGTAGGTCATCACGACCCGCCCGTCTTCGCCGAGAGCAGCGGTGGCGGTGTGACCGGCCCAATCCTCCTGGATCGAATTCTGCGCAGCTTCAGCCGACATCGGCCCGCTTGGGTCGGCCGCAAAAGCATTGCCCCCCAGGAACACGACAGCGGCAAAGAGAAGCAGGGGCCGTTCGAAGTGAGTCATGGGTGCTCTTCAGGCTCGGCAACGGTCGGCATAGACAAGGGTCCGGCCGGGGCTTCGATGACATAGCTGGCGCCGGTGGCGCCCGGAATCAGCGCCCGCAGGAGCCCTGCCCCGCCGGTGATCATGGCAATGGCAATGATGACATTGATGATCGAGCGGGCGAACTGGCCAAACTGCTCGCCGAAGAGAATCCGAACGGCCAGGACGACGAGGCCCAGAACGCCAACCGCAAGTGCGAATGGCCCGGTCAGGTTGTCGACGATCCGGTCGAGCGGACCGTCCCAGGGCATCGCCGTGCCGCCGGCCCAGCCTGGATCGGCGACCAGTGGCAGGACAACAATACAAAGCACGCGCATCATCATGACGAGATCTCCAGAATTTCACGAACGACAGGGCGCTCGGTATCGCGTTCGAGGAAAACCACCGCATCGAGCGCCGCGCGGATCAGCTTTTCCTGGCTGGTTGCGGCCACCTCGGAGCAAAGCATGTCGAGCCGCGGGACAACCTCCCTGGCGCTGTTGGCGTGGACAGTCGTGATTCCGCCGGCATGCCCCGTGTTCCAGGCACGCAGCAAGGTCATGGCAGCGGGTCCGTCGCGGCACTCGCCGACAACAATACGATCCGGAGCAAGCCGCAGCGTGGATACCAGCAGCCGGCGCTGATCGACCGTGGCCGACGTCCGGAGAAAGACGGTATTGGGCAGTTCCGACTGCAGTTCCGGCGTGTCCTCGATGAGCACGACCCTGACGGACGGTGCGACCCGCGCCAACTCCCGCAGGCACGCATTCGCGAATGTCGTCTTTCCCGAGCCCGTTGCGCCAGCGATCACCAGGTTCTTCCGCCCGCTCAGCAAGCGCCTGACGAAATCGGCACCAGAACCGTTACGTGCCCGGCGTCGCGGTTGCCCGGGCAATTGCGGCCGCGATCCTTTCCCTGGCTTGCGCTCGGCATCATCCGGCCAGGAAAACGATTCCAGGTCGACGGGCATATTCGTATGGCGGCGGATCGAGAACACGGGTGCTGCAACGACCGGTGGCAGCAGGGCTTCGATTCGATGGGGATAGCCCGGCAACATCAGTGACGCTATCGGACTATCGGGATCGATAATTGAATCGGCCCTTGCCGCACACCACCGAATCAAGCGTTCGGCGTCGGCAGCTGCCCAGGCACCCTCTTCGCAGGACGTGGAACCGAATCGGGAAACCCACAGTTTCTGGTCGGCATTCATCGAGATTTCAACGACTTCTGCATCGTCGAGAAGGCTGTGCAGTGGCCCCGTAATTGCCAACGAAGCAGGAAGTGGCGATACTGTGTCAGCCATGAACGGATCCAGGTATGAGTTCTTTCGTCGAAATCCTATATATTGACAAGGAAGCCGTCAACGTGCAGAAACTCATGCGCGTTTTGGAAGCGAAGGCAAAACCGCTCGAACGTGCCGGGGACCTGCGCGCCCAGGCACTTGTCTATACGGCGATCGCTGGCGCCTACGCATTGGATGGACAGCCGGTAACGGTGGAATGGATCGAAAAAACCCTGCGATTCAGCCGATCTCGTGTTTCCGACACGGTGACGGCCCTGTTCAAGAAAGAGTTGCTCGAGCGCGACAAAATTCCGGCGGCCGGCAAGGGGCGGTGCTATGTCTATTGGCCACACTCTGGGCCGATAACGGTGCGGCAGCACCAGGCCCCCTGATTCGCTGCCCTGACTGGCAGCATCCGACGAGCATCCTGGCCATAATGGCCGAGGCCGAGCCTGACGCCGCTCGGCCTGCACAACGGGAAGCTTCCGCAAAGCCGGCAAAACAGACAATCCCGGATCAGGACTGCCGCCGCCACACCATCCGGAAAGGCGACACCCTCGGCAAGATCGCACGACAATTCCTCGGGAATGCCGCCCGCCATCCGGAGATCGCGGCCCTCAACCCGGAAACGGCCGCCAACCCGAAGAACTTGCGGGTGGGCACGGAGCTAATCATCAGCTGCCCTCCCCGCTCAACCCGGTCAAAGCAAGAAGAAGACAAGGAGCCGGGATGGTTGAGCCGCTTGTTCGGGGGCACGTCAAGAGCGGAAACGGAAACCACGCTTCCCGAAACGAATGCTGGCAGTTCCGCTCCCGAAGTCGTCAGGCCTCCCCACAAGGTTCCGGTCTGGAAGGCCGAAAAGGGCGAATACCTGATCGACGTGCTGGAACGATGGGGGTCCGCGGCTGATTACGAAGTCATCATCGAAGACAGGGGCGACTGGCGCTTCAGGGTTCCATTCAAGGTGGAGGGGCCGCTGAAGATTGCACTCCGGGAGGTCATCAAGGGATTCGGGTCGGGGCCTTCGGCACCTTTGCTGGTCGTCTATGCAAACCGGGTCGTCCGGGTCGGAGCGGCGCGATGATCATGCGGTGGGTTCCCGGCATCGCCTGCTGCGCGCTCCTGGCCGGCTGCACCGCCTGGAAGGAGGCAGAGCAGCGCGCGGATACGCTGGCGGCCGAGGCCGACCGTCATCGCGGAACACTGAACGCGCAGCAGCGGGGCGGCGTGGTCGAGGTCGACCAGCCATACTATGGCGGGAGATCTCCCACCCAGGCTCAAACTGCCGCAACCGAAATCGACCGCGGGCAGCCACTTCCCGAAGAACTCGAGGAAGATCTCGGAGTCGACATCACCGCAACGGCTGCCGGGATTGCCGACATCCAGGAAATCATCGCGGCCGCGACCGAGCTCGACGTCGTGGTGCGGACGACATACCCCGTGTCAAGCGGTGTTATCGATGTGCCGATCGGCGGCACAACGTCCATCGATTACAGGGGACCGCTCTCCGGATTGCTGGATCGCCTGTCAGCCAGGTTCGACCTGGCATGGACGTTCGATGGCGCGGCCATCCGCTTCGACCGCATGGTCAGCGTCATTCACGACGTGCCCCTGCCGCCGACGACAGGCAGCATCGGAACCGAGGTGGGAGGGGTCCAGACCGGAGCATCGAGCGTAACAACATCGAAATCCCTGGAAATCGATCCCTGGGCGGAACTCGAGGCTGCCCTCGACCAGGTCATCGCTCTCCCTGCAACCGTGAACCTTGCGAAGAACACGGGGAAAGTCACGGTGTTCGGCCCGCCCAGTGTCCAGCGCACGGCAGCCAGGGTGATCGATCGCTTCGCCGAGGTCTATTCCAAGCGGATCGGCCTGGAGATCGCCACGTACTTCATCGATTCGACCGACAAGGACGATTTCGCCCTCGGCACGTTCCTGCAAGGGGTCTTCGGCGACGAATCCATCGGTCTCGGGCGAGGCCTGCTCGAGACGGGCAGTGTCGGCAATGTCGCCATCGTGGGAGGGCAATGGGACGGGTCCGCGATCAATTTCAGGGCTCTCGCCATCAAAAAGAATGTCGTCGACTACCGCCACTCCACGACGATCGGCCAGAACGGCGTTGTCGCGCCGGTCTCGCTCCTCACAACACAGAACTACGTCCGGGAAAGCACGGCGGAAACCGCTGATGACGGCTCCGTCAAGCTGTCTCTCGAGGTGGACACGATCGACACGGGACTCTCGATCTTCGCCCTGCCCCGCATCGTCGACGGCGACCAGATCCAGTTGAGCCTCTGGATCCTGGAAGCAAGCCTCAACAGCCTCCAGAACTTCGGGACGATCCAGTTGCCGAAAACCGACCATCGCGCGATCGACTACACGGTCCTTTTGGCGCCCGGCGAGACGCTGGTGATCGGCGGATACGAACAGGAAACGGTGCGCCGGGACCGGGAAGGCGTCGGAATCGCGGAATTCCTTGGCCTCGGCGGGTCGGCCAGGGCCGAGGTCATCACGACGTCCATGGTCGTTCTCGTGCGCCCGACCATCATGGGCAGCTGATGTTCGGCCGGCCGCGGCGAACCTTTTCGGACCTCCTGGCCTGGGGCGCCACCGTCGCGCCCGGCGTCGTCGTCTGCAAGGACGGTTCCATGCTGGCCGCCTGGGAAGTCAGGGGCCGCGACACCGAAAGCCTGGGACCGGAAGAACGGTTGGCGTACAGCGGCCTGTTGTCGCAGGCCCTGTCCGGGTTCGGCGACGGGCACAGCTTCTGGGTGGATTTCCGCCGCCGACCCGTCAGCGGTTACCTCGGCCACGAGAGCGAATTCGAGGCCGAGGCGTTGCAGGCCCTCCAGCTGGAACGCCGCAGCATCCTGGCGACCGGCGGCGCGCTGTATGACAATGTCATCCACCTGACGTTCCACGACGCCACGCTGGACCCGGCGCCGCCGATCGCGGAACGGATCAGGACGTTCGAGGACGCGACCGCGGTGGTCGAGAGCCGGTTTGGCACCGCCTACGATCTCAGACGACTGCGGAACCAGACCGTGTGCCTGGCGAATGGGAGCTCCGTCGAGACCGACGAACTCGTCGGGCACCTCGCAACCAGCGTGAGCGGGACGTTCATGCGCCCGCGCTGTCCATCCGCTGCGGAACACATGTATCTCGACGTCCTGATTGCCCCCAGGTTCCGGCAGGACGATCTCGATGACATCATCCGGATCAACGGCCGCTGGTCCGCCGTGATCGCCGTGGACGGTTACCCGCCCTACACCGAGCCGGGGACGCTGGACGTCCTGCAGGCGTTTTCGGGCGAATACCAGTGGTCGACCAGGTTCGTGTGCATGGGCCGGTCCCGGTCGCGCACGGTCATCACCAGGAAACGGCGGTTCTGGGCGCAGGGGAAACGCTCGCTCACCGCGCAGGCCCTCGCCATGGACGGCGCCCCGGTCGACGTCCACGCGGCCGCGATGGAAGCCGACACGAACCAGGCCCTGGCCGAGGTCAATTCCGGCGATCTCGCCTATGGCGTCACGAACAGCATCATCACCGTGTTCGGCGCCGAGGGGGTGCCGCGCGCGCAGGTCATCCTCGCCGCGAGGAGCGTGACGGAAACGCTCCTGGAACAGGGGTTCGAGGCCCGGATCGAAACGCTCAACGCCCTTGAAGCCTATATCGGCCGGTTGCCCGGCCACCCGCGCCACAATCCGCGGCGGCCCATCCTTTCCAGCCTGAACACTGCGGACATGATTCCCATGAGCACCATCTGGCAGGGCGATGTGACCGTGAACTGCCGGGAATTCCCCCGGAACGCGCCGCCATTGCTCGTCGGGCGCGCGATCTCGGGAGAGCCATACTTTTTCAACCTCCACTCGGCCGGCGTCGGCCACACGCTGGTGTTCGGCCCGACCGGGGCCGGCAAATCGGTCCTGCTGGCCCTGTTCGCGGCGAACTTCACCAAGTACCGGAATGCCCGGATCGTCTTCTTCGACAAGAAGAGGTCCGTGCAATACCTGACCGCGGCCGTGGGCGGCAATTTCATTCCGCTCGGCCAGGACGGCCAGGCCCTGTCACCGGTGGCGGGCCTGCTCGCATGCGGCAAGGCGCACCTTGAGGATTGGCTCACGGAACTTGTTCGCATGAGCGGTGCCGCGATCACGCCCGACCTGCGCCGGGAAATCCGGGACACGGTCGCATTGCTGGAAACAGGCCACGCCCTCGGGGACGTGCGGGAATTCATCCAGTCGAGCCAGGCGAGAGAAGCACTGAAACCGTTCACTGACGGTCACCATACCGGCATTTTCGATGCCAGGGACGACAGGATCAGGCTGTCGGACTGGACGGTCTTCGAGACCGACGACCTGTTCTCCGCAGGGCCTGACATCGCGGTCCTTGCCCTCGATTACCTGTTCCGGATGGTCGAGAGTTCTCTCGATGGCCGCCCGACGTTGATCGTGATCGATGAAGCATGGGCCTTCCTGGAACACCCGCTGTTCGCTGCGCGGATTCGCAGTTGGCTGAAGGAGTTGCGCAAGGCCAACGCCTCGGTCGTGCTGGCGACGCAATCGGTGGCCGACGCCACGTCGAGCGAAATCACGCCGGTACTGGTCGAGAACTGCCCGACCAGGATCTACCTTCCGAACGCGGCGGCGAAGACCAGCGCCAGCCGGGACCAGTACCTCTCCCTCGGTGTCACCGACGAAATGATCGAACTGATCGCGGCGATGCGCCCCAAGCAGCACTACTACGTCGTCAAGCCGGAAGGCCGCAGGATCGTGGATTTCCTGCTCGGGCCCACGGCACTGACCCTGCTGGGCAGCACGTCGGTGGAGCAGGCGGCAGCCGCGGAGGCCGCGGCGAGGACAAACCCGGATTTCTGGGTGGACGATGTGAGAAGGAGTTTTCCCGAATGACCCAATGGCCAGGATTCACCCTGCCCGCCACCGCCGTTATCCTCGGATTCATGTCCGCGGCCCCGGCCCATTGGGCTGCGGCGGGCGGCGTGGCGGGGGTCGCAACGGAGTGGACGCAGCTCCTCAACAATGCCGAACTCGCTCACCTGTCCTCGCTGGAGGCCTCCCACCTGTCGGTGGCGAGTGAAACGCTCTCGACCGAGGTCGAACAGCTGCGGAACCTGATCCTCGCCTACCGCAACATGGAGCAGAACACGGAAAAGCTGCCAGGCAGCTTCCACCGAAAGGCGGCGGGATCGATCCTCGATCTCCGCCGGATGTATCTCGAGGCAGGATCTCTCGCGGGATCGGGCCGGGAACTGGATGCCTTCCTCCGGTCGGGGCTGATCGAGGACCCGCGTTTCGAGGCCTCCGCCTACGAAGAGACAGACTACCAGGAACGGTATGCCGACTGGCAGGACCGGTGGACATCGACGCTCTCTTCGAGCCTGCAACAGGCAGGCCTGACACTGGACGACGTCGAGACCGAGGCCGCGCTGATCGACCGGATGGCCGAGCGCGCTGACCAGGCGGACGGGAACCTCCAGGCGCTGGAGGTGGCCAATGAACTCTCGGGCAGCCTGGCCCGCCAGATGCTGGACCTCCGCGCCCTGCAGGCTGCCCAGGCCGAGAGAACCGCCATCGCCTGGGCGCGGATCCTGGACGAGAAGGACGTCCAGAGGGCCATGGACAGGCGCCACCTGGAAACACTGGAGACGGACCGGGCACGCGTCAGCGAAGGAACCGGAATCCACCAGCTGCTGGGGCTGGACCAATGAGCACGCCCGAGCGGACGCGGCGGAAACGGAAGGCGCGCCGGGAAATCATCGTCGGGACATTTGTCCTGGACCAGTTCGAAAAGGGCACACTGCCCGAGGAGATTCACACGATGCTGAAGAAGGACCTTCCCGTTTTCGTCTCCGAACGCGACCTGGACCTCTTTCAGGACCTCGAACCGGATTGGACGCCTGATGGAAACTGACCGGCGAACTCACTCCCGGGGGACAATCCTGGGCGGAGGGCTCCTGCTCGGACTGCTGGCCGCAACCGCGGCGCAGGCCCAGGACGCCCCGGCCGGTCTCGATTCGATGATCCGCTCGATGGAGCAGATTTCGCAAGGCATGACCGGCGGGATCGCCTCCGTGGCCATCCGGCTCCTCTACACGATGGCCGCCCTCGAGATGGCCTGGACGTTCGGAAAGGGAGCGATCCAGGGGGAAGGATTCGCCGCGCTGCTCCTGCAAATGATCGTGAGAGCAGTGCTGGTCGGCCTGTTCTACCTCTGCCTGACCTGGGGGGACGATCTCGTCCGCCTCGCCATTGACAGCGCGATCGCGGTCGCCGGTGTCGCCGGCATCGCGGCCGAACCAACGCCCTCCGGAGTCCTGTCGCAGGCCCTGGAGACGGTGGCCCGGCTTCTCGGCGAACTCTCGATCCTGAGCCCCGGCCACTCGGTAGGCCTGGTGCTCGTTGGAATGGCGGTCATCATCACGGCCGCCGCGATGGCCGCAATGATCGTCCTGGTCTACGCGGAGTTGTACCTGATGGCCGTCGCCGGCCTTCTCGCGCTCGGATTCGGCGGACTGGACGCCACCCGCGACATGGCGGTGAACTATATCCGGATGCTGGTCGCAAAGGGGTTCAAGCTCCTGACGCTGCTCGTGGTCAACGGCCTGGTCATGGGCACGCTGGACGCCTCGTTCCAGACGGCCGGGGACAACTCCCTGTTCGGCGCCCTGCAGCTGCTGACCATCCAGATCGTCGGCCTGGTCCTGATGCTGCAACTGCCGTCAGCAGTCGAAGGCCTGATCGGCGGCGGAGGCAATTCGGCTGCCGCAATTGGCGGAAGGTACACCGCGGCGCTGGCCGGGCGCGCACTCATGACGGGTGGCGCAGTCGCTGCCGGGGCCGCCTACGGTGGTGCCAGGGGCGGCGTCATGGGGGCAAGAACGATGGCAGGCGAAAGCTTTGCCGATGCCGCGGCGGCAGTCGGAACCGGCGGCCCGGGCACAGGTCCGGCCGCAGCCGCCACCGCAGCAGTCAGAAAGGCCGCCTCGTCGGCCGCGCCCGTAGCCAAGGGCGCCGCGCTTGGAGCGGCTGGTGGCGCGCTGACGGGATTCACGGAAGGACCGCAGAACCAGATCAAGCGCGACATGATGGACTTCCTCGACCGCAAGAGCGGAAAGAACGATGGCTGACGGTCCGGCGGGTGAAAAGGTAGCAAATCCCTGGATCACCGCCCAGCGGGAGTGGGACGAAAGATTCGCCTTTCACGCCGCGACGGCACGACGCTGGTTCTGGTTCGGCCTGGCCGGAGTGTTGATGGGAACGACGGGGCTTGGTTTCGGGATCTGGGCCGCGAGCCAGAGCGAGTACGTGCCCTACCTGGTCAAGGTCGACGACCTCGGCCGGGCAGAAGCGCTGCCCCAGCCGGCCACTATCGACGAATGGCCGACGATCGTGATCAAGCGCGAGTTGCAGACTTTCATCGAGCGCGCCCGGTCGATTCCGGCCGACAGGGAAATTCTCGAACGCAATCTCCACCGGCTCTACAGGTTCATGGCGACGGACAGCCCGGCGTACCGGATCCTGACCGATCTCTACCAGGACGCAACGGCCAACCCGATCGCACGCTGGGCCCACGAAACGGTGATCGTCACGGTTGCCTCGGTAACCTATGCCGGCGGCTCTTCCTGGCGCGTGGAATGGGACGAGCGCGTCAGCGCGCGCCAGACCGGCGAAACCCTGTCCGAGCACCGTTACGTCGCCACGCTCGTGCTCGGAGCACAGGCAGCGATCGACCGCCAGACCCTCGAGATCAATCCGTTGGGCCTGATGGTCGACAACATCGATGTGCAACGGGTCCAGGATGGCGGTTAGGCTCAACGCGCGTATCGGCAGTATTCCAGCCGGAAAATGGGTGACCGGCGGCTACGTCGTCGTGGTGGCACTGGCGTTCGTCTTCGTGGTGGTGATGCTGCTCGCCTGGGGATTGGCTGGCCGTGATGGTTCACGCCCCCAACGTGCCAGTCTCGATGCCACGACTGATCCGGAGGGTGCTGTCGAAGGCATCACGGAAACCGGCGACCAACTCCTCGCGGGAAAGGAGGACGGCACGGCCGCGGCCAGCGGCGCGGCGGGAAGCTCGGGGGAAGACCCCAACGCCGAAGCGGAAGCGCAGCGAAGACTGGCCGAGATCCGCCAGCGCCAGGAAGAGGAACAGCGCCGTCTCGAGGAGCTGGAATTCCAGGCCCAGCACGCACCGTTGGGCCAAGGCCTGTACGGGCTGACACCTGCCACGAAAGGCGGCCCTGGAGAGACGGTTGCTCCTCCAGCGGAAGACCCGGCCCTGCCGGAAAGAGAGCCTTCCGTGCCGGCCCCGCCGGAACCACCGGGACAGGATACGGACGATGGCGAACTCCGCGACGAGATCCTCCTGGCCGGAACCGTGATTACTGCGACGACGATCACGGTGATCGATTCCGGACTGCCGGGGATTGTCCGCGCGCAGGTCACTGCTCCGGTCCGGGACAGCGCAACGGGCACGCGTGTCGTGATTCCGCCTGGCGCAATGCTGGTCGGCACCTGGGCCGACAATCCGGACGTCCACGCCGAACGGCTCCACGTGTACTGGCGAAAGCTGCAGATGCCGGACGGGGAATCCTTCGAACTGGACGAGACGCCATCCGCGGACCTGTCCGGGATCTCGGGTGTCTCCGGCACGCGCAAGACGCGGTTCTGGCGGACGCTCGGAGCGGCGTTCGCGATCAGCCTGGTGACCAACCTGGCCTCGCGCGAACAGGTGGAGGACAACCGGGTGGAGGACGCGCTCAGGCGCGCCGCCGGGAACACGGCCCAGACCGTCACCGAGCGCCTGCTTGAGCGCGACCTGAACGCCGCGCCGGTATTCCGGATCGCCGCCGGCACGCATCTGAACGTGGTGCTTGAGCAGGACCTCAGGCTGCCACCCTGGAGGGGCCGGTGAAAAAGGCCGTCCTTGCTGCCGTGATGGCCGGCACGATGGGTTTGGCTGCTCATGCAGAGACCACCCTGCCCTCCCCCCGGGCCATACTGGATTTCATCGCAAGGTTTGAAGCGCCAGGCGGGTATGACCAGGTACATTCCGGCACCCCTGCGCCGGCGCCACGCCCCCTGACCCGGATGACGGTGGGTGAAGTTCTGGATTGGCAGAAAAAGATCAGGCCGCGGGTGACGTCCACCGCGGCCGGCCGCTACCAGATCATCTACAAGACCCTGGCCCGGCTCGTCGACAGTTACGGGGTCGACCCGGACCTCCTGTTCGATGCGGCGATGCAGGATCACCTCGGGGAACTGCTGCTCGCGGAGTGCGGTTATGGACGGCGGGATTACGCGGCCTTTGCCGACTGTCTGGCGCAAACCTGGGCCGCATTGCCGCGCGTGACCGGACCGAACGCCGGGCAATCAGCCTGGCACGGAACTGCCGACAACCGGGCCCTGGTGACACCAGCGGCAGTCATGGAGTTTCTCGGCGGTACCGCACCACCACCATCACCGGGCGGACTGGCCGCCAGCGTCACGGCCGACCTGCCAAGAGCCTCCTTCGTATACAGCGCCGTCCGCAGCACGATCGAGCGCGAAATCAAGGCTGCGCATGAAAACGAAACCCTGGGCCGTTCCGTCGTGGTCCGAATGGCGGTGGACCCGTACCGGACGCGGTAATGGTATCGCCGCAGCTGCGGGCTTCGGTTGTGCTGCCGGCGCGTTTTATCTCCCCGGCGTCCCGCTCACGATAGCTCTCCTCGGCCTCGTCGTCGCAGGAAGGGCACCAGCCCGTCGCCGTTTTGCGATCGTTCTGGGATGGCATATCGCGGCAGCGTGGCCGGCGGCGCTCGGGCTTTGGAACCTGGGAGACGGCGCGACACCATGGATCCTCCTGGTGCTCTGGTTGGGCATCACGACGCTGACCTTTACGGCACTGGGACCCGGACCTGGTACACTCCTCACCCTGGCATTCCCCTGGCACATTGGATCGGCCACCCTCGCGGCAGGGGAACTTTGGCCGGGAACACGGGAACTGGGCCTGGTGTTGGTCCCGGCGATGCTCTGCGGCCTCTGTTCCCGGCGACAAGCGTGGCAAGCAACAACATTGATCGGGGCGGCGGCGATATCGGCCTGCGCATGGTGGGCGTGGGAACCGATCGAGGCGAACGAGTTCCTTGAGGTAGATCTGGACATACCACCGGCCATAACGACCAGAAGCCGGGAAAAGGCGCTCATCGAACAGCTGCCGAAACACAGCACTGTGTGGCTTGGCGAGAACATCGTAAACCTCAAGGATCAGGCAGCTCTCTCCCGCTGGTGTCGTTACGCCTCCCAACTACAGAGCGAATTGTTCGTCGGCGCTCTGGAGCGGAACAATCGGTCCACCATCCGACGGTTTGCTCCGGACGATTGCCGCGCCAACGTGGTCTATGAACGCCGGTACGGTCTTCCCGGAATTTCGGGAGGTAGCGGCATTGGAGCGGGACAATTGGCAGACGTCATGATCGGCGGACGCTTAATCCGCTGGTTGATCTGCTTCGAGGCGTTCCTGCCTGCCGCATGGATAGATATGTCGATTCAGCCAGAAGCCGTTGTGGTGATTGTCGCAAACGATCGGTGGACCCATCCGGTCCCCGTGGATGTCGCGAGGCGGAAAGTGGCTTGGTCGATGGCGCGGCTCTGGGCAGTGGCACCGGTACTGGCGGAGACCGGCCGATCCACCCTTAAACACGCAAAACCTGTTGACTTTTACAGACCTTATCCTAAGTTATCAAAAAACGATAAACTAATGTAAGGTTGCCAAATATGGATCCCAGGCAAAACCCTTTCGCCCCGGGCGCCGGGACACCCCCACCCGAACTCGCAGGGCGGAACGACTTGATTGAACGCGCAGCTGTGGCGCTTGACCGCATACGCGGAGGAAGGGCAGCTCGGAGCTTCATTCTCTACGGGCTGCGCGGGGTCGGCAAGACCGTCCTCCTGAACCGAATTCGTCTCGATGCCGAGGCGCGTGGCATCGTCAGCGTCAGAATGGAGGCCCCCGAAGAACGATCGCTGCCAGCACTGCTCGCTCCGGCACTGCGGGCAGCTCTCTTGCGTTTGAACCGCGGCGAGGCGCCCAGGGACAACGCACAGAGAGCAATGCGGGCGTTGGCGGGCTTCGTCGGTGCACTCCGGGTAAATTATCAGGACCTGGAAGTCAGGATAGACATCGACCCTGAGATCGGGCTGGCCGACAGCAGCGATCTCGACACCGATCTCACGGACCTCCTAACAACCCTCGGCAATGCCGCGCACGAACGTGAGACAGCACTCGTGCTTTTTATCGACGAACTCCAATATGTGCCGGAAGACCAATTGGCGTCTCTGATTACCGCACTCCACAGCACCAGCCAGGAGCAACTGCCCATTACCATGGTGGCGGCGGGCCTGCCTCAGCTGGTCGGACGGACCGGCAACGCCAAGTCGTACGCGGAACGCCTCTTCGAGTTCGCACCGGTCGATCGCCTGGACGACAACGATGCCCGGGACGCGCTCAGCGTTCCCGCATCCAGGGAAGGAGTCGAATTCCACCCGGAAGCGGTCGCGGAGGTTTTGCGCGAGACGAACGGATATCCGTACTTCCTTCAGGAATGGGGCAAGCACAGCTGGAATACCGCCGATCATTCCCCGATCATGCTCAGTGACGCTCAACGGGCAACACGCGAAGCACTGGCCGAGTTGGACGCGAGTTTCTTCCGCGTGCGATTAGACCGATTGACGCCGGCCCAGAAGCGCTACTTGCGTGCCATGGCAGAACTTGGACCGGGGCCCCATCGATCCGGAGACATCGCCCAAGCCCTCGACGTGAGAGTCACCACGGTTGCTCCCGTCCGCAACCTACTGATCGCCAAAGGCATGATCTACAGTCCCGCTCACGGCGACACCGCTTTCACCGTGCCGCACTTCGATGGATTCATGAGGCGAATTATGCCGGACATAACCTGACCAAGTAAGGACAGGTCGCCAGTTTCCCCGCACCAACTTTTGATGTGAAATTACCCCGGGAAAATGGGAATTGAAGATAAACAAACCCCTCCGCAGAATCAAGCTGCGAAAAAACGCAACGGACACTCACGCAGACGGATTGAAGTTTTGGGCAGCCCCGATTTATGGCCCGGCATCGAATCCGTTTACGTTGTCCCCGACAATGGAGAGTTGTTTTTTAACTTGTAGCAACGGCGCAGGCAGCTCCACAAGAAATTTCATGCCGGTCGGGGTGGAAGGCCGAAGCCTGCCGTGAGCGTTTGGAAGAAGACCGAAAGCTTGGAATCCTAAGCATTGGCGGTATTGCCGCGCAGGTGAAGACCGCGGTGAATTGTGCCCATCAACTGCTTGAGAACGGGCCTGCCGTGCGGCTGTGACCAGGTACACACGGCGGGATCATGGCGGACCCCAGCCGGCAATGGCGGAAGGCAGAACGTCACGAAGGTGGCATTGGTAGGGATGGTTACAGCATAGAGGCCAACCGGCACGCTGGGGGTCCCGTTCAGAATCAAATGGTATCGTGCACTCACCAACCCGGTACAGAGGGCCAAAACAAATACGCCAATCAAGACAGCTCCCATGCAACAGAATACTGAACATCCGAAACACCGGTCATATTGAAAATGCAGGAAGTTACTTTCTGAGGTGTGCGACCCCGAGTTCCTGCCACATCCAAGCGAAGTCGTAAGGTTCGATTTCCCTGGACTGACGCATCCTTGCTTCAGCCGTTTCCAGGACTTTCAGCCAGGCGGCGACCTTTTCCTTTCCTTCCGGTGTCTTGGCCGCAACCCGTGGAGATGTGTCACCAAGCATCGGGATGGGCTGATCGAGGGTTTCGCGATAATGCCGGTCGTAGAACTCCGAGATGACCTGGCTTTCGACTTCCGGAGGCAGGTCGGCCTGCTCAATGGGTGCAGGGTTCGTACGGTGCGCCGCCATGGCCTGATCCACGGTCTGGTGCACCATGACGGGCTCCGCCACAAGGTTGCCAAGAATGTCCTTCAGGCGGCTCTGCAGCTTTTTCGCGCGCGCGGCTGAATTGACACTTGCCTGGAGCTTTTCGCCCTTCAATTCGATGGTGCCGAGAGCCAGCGCCCCGTATTCCAGATGCGCCTTGTAGAGAATGCTGCCTGCCCGTTGGGCTTGGGATTTGACCTCTTCTTCTGCCGGAGCAACCCACTTCCAGATTCTCGATGACGCCGCTTCCATATCAGGTGTAGCGTTCAGCAGGTCTCGCAATTGCTTCCGTGTCGTGCCTTTGGCGAATGGACAGTGCAGTTCAATGAACTCGATTTCATCCCCGTCCGCGTTCATCAGGGTGGGATGTACGACATCTTCCGGATCCAGCACGGTTCCCTCCAGCCACGCCTCGGAAAACAGGGGCGTCGACATCTTCAGGACCTTGGTGAGAGACAGGCGCCGGACCGCTTCCGGATCGGCATGTCTATCCTGTTCGCCAAGCCTCTCCCGAATTTCATCCTCAGCATCGTCGGCGCGCAAGTTGACCTCGTCGATGACCTGCGCCGACAACTCTGGCTGAAACCGGAGCAATCCGCCCGCGATGACATGATGCCCCCGAAACTCGACGATGCGCATCGCAAGATGTTCCCATTGAAGCATTGTCCGGGTAGCGGTACGTTCCGTGACCGGGAACGGATCACCCCCGAGGATCAGGTCGCGCGCCATGAAGGATGCACCTGGCCGGATGTCACTGACCTCGTAAATGCTCATCACGGAATCCCTGATGCCTTGCAAATAGGTCTTGGTGATGGCCTTCTCATTCCGGCCACGCCTTTTGAGGTATTGGTCGATGACATTGCCGTCCCTGGTTTCCCGGGTCATGAAATCATTCATGGCAACGTCTTTCAGAAACGTTACCCGGTGCGACCCGATCTTCTCCGCGAGCTCTTCGGACGTGTCGAAATCATGCGCCTCGCAATAGGCGTTCAGGTGATCGTGGACCGCCTCCTGGAAATATCCGGGCCAAGGCCCCAGCACCATCCATTTCATAAGTCCGTCATATACGGTCGCCGGTATCCTGATGGTCATTTCTTCTTACCAGAGCCCTTCGAAACGGCCCGCCGCCGTGCGTGCATAGTGTGCAGCCATGCCGAGGCCCTATATCACTCACACACGCACGTGGACCCCCGGAATTTTCGTGCTCTCCGAAACGGCATTGCGGGTGGAGAACGTTTTCGGTCTTAGCACGGATCTGTCGTTGCGGATGCAGGTACGGCGCGACGCAACACAGATGCGAGGGCGGGCTGATGAGATCGACGTTCGGCGCTATCAACCACTTCATCAGATCGGCCTTAACCGCCGCGATGGGTCAGGCGCTTGACGAAACGGCGGGAATCGAATGCGAGGGCTTCGGGCATGCGGAATCATGGCAATGCTGGCGACAGGCAACAAGGACATATGCGTTGATGTGGCTTCGCCTTGGCCGATGCCGGTTGATTACCAAACGATTCGTTTGGTGGTGAGCTCTTCCTCCGGATCAATGTATCGTCTCCGATGAAGATTGAAGCGTTCGCCATAGCAGAAGAGCAATTCTTCGGGCAAGGAAGGGCGGCACGGCTTTCCCGACCTGCACGTATTGTTGGGTACGGTGACCAAGAAACAGGTAGTCATCGGGAAAGGTCTATTGCCGAGCACGGATATGTCCATCGCGAGAACTCCACCTCCGAGTAATTTGATCCGGTTAGCCATGTAAGCAAGCTCCCGGCTTTTCGTATCGCATGTTCCCACGATCAGAATCGTCTTGTCAGTCATCGCTGTACCTTTCCTGTCCAAAACCAGTTTCTCGGCGAATAACCGGTTCGCAAGCCTTGCAGCGATCTTCCTGTCAGGCAGCTTCGAATCCCGCCGCCTACGCATCCAACGCGCCACGGTTTGCATATCTCTTTTTCAGAGTTGCGTTTTCCGCCAGACACAGCGACGGGAGTGAGGACGCAGATTATTTGGAACGCTGACGCCGTCGTACAAATTGGAATCTGTCCCTTCCGATGACTTCAGGCTGCGAACTAGGCCCGACACCCGGAAAGTCCGTCACGCGGCACCCAAAGAGCCCAGTCGCCTACTCCGGGATTCCCTTTTCCACGCGGTTTTTTAAACCGGAAAAGAACGCAATTACGTTACCGGACGAACAACCGAATGGAAACGGGGAAATCCTCTCCCCTCGCCTCTTTAGGGACTGCCCGAAACCGGTGCACTGTGTACGTCGGATCAAGGTCGGAAAGACTCGAAATTGATATCCGAATTTCGAATATCAGATTTCTTTGTATCTCCTTGATTTTGTACCGGCGGTTGTTTGGGATTTCCGGGTGGAATTGAACCAGTGTCACGGCAGGAGCGGAACGAGATCATGGGAAGACTCGCAGCATTCAATTTCAAGAAGTGGATCGACGAACACAGGCACTTGTTGAAGCCGCCCGTGGGAAACCGGCAGATCTGGAACGACGCGGACATGATGGTGACGGTGGTGGGTGGCCCCAACAAGCGCACGGACTATCATGACGATCCGGTCGAGGAGTTTTTCTACCAACTGAAAGGCGACATGGTTCTCAAGATCTATGACGGGAGGAATTCTACGACGTACCGATTCGCGAAGGCGATATCTTCCTGCTTCCTCCGCACATCCGTCATTCGCCACAGCGCCCGCAGGAAGGCTCTATCGGACTTGTGATTGAACCCAAGCGCAGGCTTGGGGATTTGGACGGTATCGAATGGTACTGTTTTGAATGTGGATCCCGCGTGCACAGGGCCGAGTTGCAACTGAAATCCATCGTTGAGGATCTTCCGCCCATCTACAAGGAGTTCTACGCATCGAAAGACGCGCGGACCTGTTCCAGTTGTGGTGCCATGCATCCGGGCAAGGATCCACCGGACGGCTGGGTTGTGGTTTGAACCGCAGGAATCGGCGAGATGCCAGGGAGCTTCGCCAAGGTTGCCATCCATCAAACTAACGGAGAAAGAAATGACACCCGCGATAGTCAGGAACGCAACAGCGGCATTTGCAGCCGTTGCAATGAGTACGATTGGCGTGGCCGCGAATGCAGACGAGTTCCGTCTGGGTCTGATCACGCCGCCACCGCACATCTGGACCAAGGCAGCGGAGGAGTTCGGCAGCGAACTGAACAGCGCATCCGGAGGGAATCACTCGGTGACCGTATTTCCGTCCCGGCAACTTGGCAACGAGGCCCAGATGCTGCAGCAGCTTCAGACAGGTGCGCTCGACATGGCGTTCCTCACGGTTGCCGAAATCTCGAACAGGGTGCCGGAATTCGGGGCATTTTACGCACCGTACCTGGCCAGGGATGTGAGGCACGCGGGCCGAATCCTGCGCACGGATCTCGCAACTTCGATGCTGGGCCAACTTCCGGAAAAAATCGGCGCGGTCGGAACCGGCTACGGGATGGCGGGACTGCGCCAGATTGCTGCGCGTGGAAACATACAGAGCGGGTCCGATCTTTCCGGCAAGAAATTGCGCATTACGCCGTTTGAACCGATCCTGGACTTCTACAATCTCATTGACGCTGCACCTACGCCCATGCCTCTGCCGAGCGTTTACGATGCCCTCGCGAACGGGCAGGTTGACGCCATCGACATGGACATCGAGCTGATCTGGAAGCTGAAATACTTCGAGCACACCGACACGATCGTGGCGTCGAGACACATGATGTTCCCGATGGTCGGACTGGTTTCCGCCCGTGTCTGGAGGGAACTCCCCGAAGTGGACCGGGAACTGATATCGAGCCTGATGGCCAAGCATCTCGACTCGACGATCGACACATACGCGGAAGCCGAGTCAAAATGGCATGAACAGGTCCGCGGTACGGGCAAGGCCTATCTGGAAGTCGGTCCCGAGTTCTTTGGCGGCGCGGTAGACGATTGGGACAAGATTTGGACGGAGCGTTCCCCGGTTCTCGCAAAACTCCGGGCCGAAGCTGACGCAATGGCCCAATAGCCAAGCGTCGGCGACAGGTAGTACGAGCGTGTGACTGAAAACCCGCAAGAAGACCCGTCTCCACTGTCCAGGATTTCGGCGTTTTGGGCCAGGATCGAGATCTTGCTTGCGGCGGGCCTCGCTGTTCTCATCACTCTTCTGATTCTCTTGAACGTTGTTACGCGCGCGTTCAATACGGCAGTCTTCTGGGTGGACGAAGCCGCCATCTATGTCATGATTTGGATGACCCTGCTGGCGGCTTCGGCGGCGTTCCATTACCGCACTACAATCGCCGTGACCGTTTTCAAAGAGGCCGTGCCTGACCGATTCAGGCGCGTGCTCTCGAGAGCTGTCCACGTCGTCGAGTTCGTTTTCGCGCTCGTAATGGTTTATCTTTGCGTGCGGTGGTTCCAGCCAGTCGCGCTGTTACGAGCGGGTTTCGATACGGCCGCCTTTCAAGGGGAGACCTTCGTTTTCCCTGCAGTATTCCGAAACGGATTCTCTCATGCCTCGAATGCGCATCCTGAACGCGGCCAAACGGGCGCGCCTTGAACATCCACCGGTCTTCAACAGTGCCGAGCGCAAGCGATTCTTCGATTTCTGACAATCCGTCATGGATACGGCGCATGAATCGCGCCGCACAACAAACCGGGTCGGGTTCCTGCTGGCCTACGGCTATTTCCGGGCGACACTGCGTTTCTTCTCACCGGAGCGGTATCATGAGCGAGGCAGTGCATTTGTTTCCCGCATCGTCGGAGCTTCTGTCAACGAGTTTTCCGGGGAGAACTACAAGGAAAGAACCCGCCTGGACCATCAGAGCCGCATTCTCGATTTGCAAGGCTTTCAGCGACCCACGTCAGATGTTCAGGCACCGCCGCAATCCAGAGCCCCCACTTGCCAACGCAGTCAGTCTTTGCCACGCATCGCCGTCTGGAGTCGCACTCGGCAATTTCGCGCCCAAGCGCCCCAAACCGATTTCTTTTTTTGCTTGGTGCGCATCCATGCATACCTCCAAGGAACCGAGTTGTCAGAAGCAGGCGCGTCCGGAATTACCGAGGCGCCATCGCCGCTTAAATCCGGCGCCCGAGGCCTTCGGCAAGCATCGTGGTCACAAGCATGTTGAGAGATACGCCTTCATGGTCGGCGCGGCGTGCCAATGCGGCGTGAAGTGATTTCGGTACACGTTGCCGCCATTGGCCACCAAATACGTCCCCGGACGCGGGGATTGGTCGTCCAAGCTCCTGCAAGGTGTTCCGATAGGATTCCAGCGCGTCGGCACCTTCCGCCATGGCTTCTTCCGGAGTTTCTCCGTCAGCGATGCAACCGGGATATTCGGGAAATTCGATCAGGTATCCGCCCCCTTCCTCCTGCTCAAGTGGGCGCATCTCAAAGCGTGGAAGTTCATTTGTCATCGTTCTCTCCTGCCCGATCGATCAATTCGAGGAACCGCTTGATGTATATTGCCTTGATAGGCTTGTGTGCTGGCACCGTAAGGGGCGTGACACCAGGATAAGTGAATGTGACATGACTGGTTCCCGGCTGCCGCCAGTCAATACCTTTTCGGGCCGCCAGGGTCTTGAGTTCATCGATGCTCCAGTCGTCGCGAGGGTTGTTTCGCATTCGAGCAATCAGTTTTTGGATTTTGCTCATAACCTAGTGGTATCATATATGGACCCATTTGCAAGACAGGCCGAAACACCCTGACTGGCTCCGCAATGTCTGGCAGGATTTCGACATCGGCGGTCATGTGAGGGCAAAGCTGTTTCCGGGAATGGGGTTTTTCCCGGCGCCTGGATGACGGGAAGCATCATGCGGGTTTCGGCGCGGCAGGCAACCATGCGGATGACATCCAGGAAGAGACGCTGCATCGAGGGCAGGGCGATGAGCCTTTCCGTTTCGTCGAGATCGCCGACACGGCAGTGCCGTGGCGAATTCTTGCGGGTGGCCCTGGCGGTCTCGATGATGGTCTCGAGGCTCTCGGTCTCGCTCCAGAGCTTGTCCGCCAGCTTCTGTTTGCGGATGGCCACGGCATTTCGTTAGTGCGGGCGGGCGGGTCGGCGCTTCCCATTGCGGGTGATTTTGTCATTGCGCCTCCAGTGCTGAATTCCACTTTCTTTCATCGTGGAGATGCGGGTATCGGCGGCGAAGACATCGTTTACGCGATATGCCGGGCGAGTTGCCGCGATTCGTCAGGATGTTTTGACTCCCGGACGAAAATCCGCACAAATCACTCAGGAACAGGCGCAGGATTGCTTGAGACACGCAAGGGACGATACTGTCCGCCTTCGTCGGTCACTGGAAGATGGCACGCGGGCGTGGACCTGTCCGGCCAACGTGTTTAGCGAGTGAAAACAAGCGCCCAGAAAGACGGCCCCCGGCGCCCGGACGAACCGTATGAGGCGCATGAATTAAGCTCTCGGCTTCGGTGCGCGATGCATGGCTGCGAACTTCCGACCGAAACCGAAATCTCTCAAACAACCTCACCCTGAAGACAGGGCAACGTGAATTGCTGTCACTCATCTTTGGCCCTGCAGGAGCCTATCTGGACTCTATCTCCACATACACTGAACAGCTCGTATCATCGCAATCCACATATGTATCGACATCTTGATCACGATGATGACGGTCCGAAAACCAAGTCTTCGCTCTGTTTCCGAATTCGTACTCCCTATAGCGCACCTCGTCGATACCTTCGTCATCATACCCGTACTCAAACCGGTCCTCGAGAATGAGGCACGCTCGAATTTCGTTTTCCAACTCACGATATTTCAACATGGCCAAGTTGCGCTCGTCATAGCCACCGTCAAAGAAGCGGCACACCAGCCTGCTATCATACCGGGACAGAAGGTCATCAACGTAGCAAAAGGACGCACCCGATATCGTGAGCGTACTGCGGTATTTGTCCGTGTCTGCGCGTGTACCCCGTATTTGCCTGAAATGCTTTTCCCCATGAACGATTGCCGCCGTCAAACCGTCACAGAAATCACCCGCTCCCTCGCCCACCCTTTTCAGACTGCGTTCAATTTCGTCGGAGCACGCGGCAACCACCAATGCCAGCGCCACAGCGTTTGCGCAAATGCTGACTGGATGCATGGCTCACCCTCCTGCACTGAAGTATGACGAAACGGAGACGATGGAATTCTGCTTCCGAGGACCTGTCGACATAACCGTGAACGACAGCATCATATGCCCCGGCTGCGTAGTAAAGCCACTCACGCGCCGCCAAGTCGAATGCTTCATTGATGCCCTCAAGCACCGCCCTTCGAAGTTCACCCAAATCCCAAACCAGGATCAACTTTCCTGCACCTTGGTTGGGATCTTCGATCTCCAACCTGACGGACCCATTCCGTGCGCGAATTTCAGACAGCCAATTGTCCATCGCAAGCGGCAGCTCCTCTTGCCGCAACCCTTCCATGCCAATCACCTTTATCCGTTCCACGCCTTTTCGTGATTCGCGAGCCAAATTTCCGACAAAATTTCTGGAGTGAGTGTTGAGTATGGTGGCCGTGCCCGGTCGACATTCGACCTCTGTAACTCCCACCCTTTTTGGTCACCTCTCTTGCGAGGTCTTCCAGGAGAAGCTGACGGTGAGCAGGGTCTGATGCCGAGCCGGCAGCCCATGTGGTTGAAAGCACCAACGCGACCAGCATGACACTAACATTTTTTCGAGTCATGGCCGTACTCCTTCAGTATTTGCAGGATTTCATCACGATAGGAAATCGAGCATTGCGGCATAAAACCGTGCTCATCGGGTTGCGGATTCGCTCCGAAAGACAGCAGGACATCAATCGTGGAAAGATCATCGTGGAAACGGTCACGGCGGTCGAACAGTTCCAATGCTGTCGACAGAAGAACGCCCAACTCGCGTGAAGTGAAGTTTTCCTTTTCCAGGACGGATGTTAACAGGTCGGCAGCTCCGGCTTCTACAATCAAATCCACGAAGCGCTTGGTATCCACGATCTGTCGGACCCCGATACGTTCGGGCATCAGGGTGGTGAGCAATCGATTTGGATCGTCCCCCGCCAGTGCTTGACGAATTGCATCCTCGAATTCACTCAGGCTGAGTACCCAACCGCTCCGATCAAGACTTCCAGCTTCCGGGGCTGGTACAAGTGCTGCTTCAAACGGAAGTTCGCCGTAGTCAAGCATCGCCGACCGAACCCTGTCAAAACGGTAGGCGAAATTCCTCGAACCAATGTCGCTCGTGTGAATCCCGAGAACCGCGTGATCGGAAGCAGAAAAAATGAGCGAACCGGAATGACCTTCAAGCGTAGCGCAGCTATGAGTGAAGGATTCTCGTTGAACTTCCTGCACAACACATCCGCCTGTGGACAGGACCTTGATTTGCGCCAACGGATGGCCGATCAAGAACACGGTTTCTCCCCTAATTGGAGCTCGCACTCCCAACGGGATGGAAGAATCCGTGGGAAGTACGTCATGTCGGACAAAGGCCCAATCCCAATCCTTGTCGGCAACCACCAACTCGGGAATGCCTTCAGTTTCCTTTGCTCCAGTTTGGTGCTGTGACACGTAGTCGCGGACAAGGCTTATCCTGGATGCGGTCTCCCCCCAGGTGCCGGGTATGCCAGGCACACAGTGATAATTGGTTATGACAATGCCTGGATGGACCGCGGTCGCAGTACATTCCTTCGTTCCACGAATTGTGCCCTCGCTCTCGTAGAGAACATCGATTCGGTACACGGAATTCGCCAGTTGCCGGAAGGGCGATTCGTTCGGTAATGCGGCAATTTCGAAAAAGCGTTTGGGAGGACCAGATTTGAGTTCCCTAAACCGGGAAATCGTATCGGTGCTGTCTGTGCCTTGGGTCTCGGTCTTGTGCAACGCAAGAAAACGTTGAAGTTGGTCGGGACTGCCCGAACAACCTGCAAGTGACAAACAAATGCAGACAAGCATGCCGAGAAACGCTAGCGGAATATAGCTCTCCCGGTTCTTTGCTGGGTTGACACGGACTGGTTCAAATCGCCTGCTCCAAGGATGAAAACGGGCATCCGACAGGGAAATGGACGCGAAATGAGATCTGGGAGCGGTTGGCTCGATCAATAGGAACAATCCCGCACGGACAAAGATGTTTGTCACCTTGGCAAAACCCTCAAGGCAAGCTGCGACCTTGCGCGGGGTCTCTAGGCAGTCCAGAAAAAAGTGACGGTACAGTTAAGCTGAAGTTCTGAGGCAGGTACGAAATTAATTGAATCGTATCAACATGATACGTGAGTCGGGATTGTCACGGTCTGCCTACAAACGGCGATTCCGACCGGATCCGCCGTCACATGGCTGCGATATCCTTCAGCAGTTTCAGCGCCCTCTCCTGGCCGGCGTCGGGCCGGGTCGTCACCTCGATCATGGTTTCTCCCTTCCCGCCGCCCGGGCGTGGAACCGCATGGGAGGAGCGGACAATGGTTGACAGGCTGTCGAGAAGGGTACGAAAGCTGTGGGCGCCGCTGCCGTCCGGCAGGGGCCGGGTAGGAAGGGTCGTTGCCGAGCCCTTCCCCCCACAGGACCGGACGTGCCCGCATTAGAGCATCCGGTTCCTCGCATGTCAGTTTCGCTCACGTGGCGTAGATCGATTGGACAACCCTGACCTTCGGCAGCGGGAGCAGGGTCAGGATTGCAGTCATCCTCGCCCATGACAGTCTCCCATCGCGGTGGCGTCGGCCAAGCCAGCGGTGCCAGCTGCGAACCACCGCTGTGCGGAATTGGTTCAGCCGCTTGCTGTTGCCGGTCAGGCCGTAGTAACCACAGTGCCCCCGGATCACACGGACAAGGTGCCCGTGTTGCTCCGGGAGCGGGAGGTGCCGGTTTCCCTTGCACCAGTTCCATATGGACTTGACGGCCCGTGCTAACCGGTCGCGGGCCGTGAACTGACGTACAACCAGCCGACCTCGTCTCGACTTGCCCCACAAGTGGGTGAAGCCGAGGAAGTCGAACTTGCCCTGTCCGTCATGTCCGCCGCCACGCCTGTGCATGGGCCGGAAGTCCACAAAGCGCGTCTTGCCGTCATGGAGCGTAAGCCCATATCGCGCAAGCCGCTTGCCAAGGACGGCGAGCACGCGCTCGCCGTCCCGGTGGTTCCTGAATGCAATGACAAAGTCATCCGCGTACCGCACCAGTCGGTGCGCCCCAACGCGCGGTGCCACGTCCTCTTTCATCCATACATCCAGCACGTGGTGCAGGAAGATATTGGCGAGAATCGGACTAACTACCCCACCCTGTGGTGTGCCTTCCTCGGTGCGTTGCAGGACGCCCTTGTCAAGCACTCCTGCCGCCAGCCATTTGTCGATCATCCGTCGGACGACGCCGTCGTTGATCCTCTGGTCAAGGAACCCCCGCAGGTGCTTGTGATCAATGCTATCGAAGTATTTCGAAATGTCGGCATCAATCACCCATCTGAGGCCATCCACAGCCAGTCCCGCCCGGAGGTCTTTCAACGCTCCGTGGGCAGAGTGGCCGGGCCTGAAGCCGTACGAGCACGGCAGAAAGTCCGCCTCGTAAATCGGCTCCAGCAGCATCAGTATGGCTCGCTGCGCCACCTTGTCCTCGTAGGTCGGGATGCCCAGCGGTCGCTGCCCTCCATCCGCTTTCGGGATGTAGTGCCGGCGTACCGGTGGGGCATAGTAGCGGCCAGACTTCATCCGCCCCAGAAGGTCAAGCAGGTTGGCCTCCGCGTGGGTTTCGTAGTCCGTCGCCGTCACCCCGTCGATGCCCGTCGCCCCGTCCGCTCGTGTGAGGTTCAGGGCCACGATCATCCAGTCAAGGTCAATGTGGTGGTGCAAGGTCGTGAACACCATGTCGGGGCACGTCCTTGCCAGTTCGGCTATCCGGGCTTGTTTCGTTGACACGATGTCGAAGCTCGACGTCTCCATGTGTTTCACTCCTCCGGTTCTGTTCATGCGACGCTCCGCTTCCCTTCACCGGGTCCCGATGGTCTCGGTTCCCCGCCTTCACAGGTACTATCAGAGCGCTACGACTCCCGATCCCGCATCCCTTGGGCTTATTGTTTCGCCGTCCGGTACCGTACGTATCCTGCTGGGGTTCGTTTCCGCTCTTGGCGCTCCCGGCATCGTGCAGGCCCGATGCCGGGCCGGGGTCTGGATTGATCTCGCTGGCATTCCCTTTCCAGCCTGTTCCACGCACGGACGGAACCGGGTCTCCCAGGTTCCCTGGCGGTCCATCTACAGCTCTGCAACGTTCCCGCGACCCCGGACGGCCCGTCACGCCTCGCCATGGCGGCGTTTCCGGTGCTGCCCCCGCTCTCACAACCACGAAGGCACCATCGTTTGTCAATTTCGAGGCTCAATAGCGTTGCTTCGCTGCCCGCTGTGTACGCTTCACGACGCACGTTGCCATACGCCATGCAACACGCGCTTCCGGCTGGCTGGCTGGCCTTTACCGGACGGGGGTTACACCCGCTGGACCGCGATGTTGGGTTTCAGTTTCGATCTACATCTCTACCTCCTCCCAGCCAGAGCTTGGCCTGGCGCAATGTGGGTATGAACCTTGGTCAGTGCCGGCTCAGAACGCCGGGCGGGCAGGACCGGATCCCCGGTCTCGTCGGGTTCGGTGTCGGTATAGCACAGCGGAGCCCAAGCCTTGCGCATGTGCCATTCGACGAGATAGGCGAGCATGCAGATGAAGAAGTGGGCGCGGACCCGGTGCTCGAGGCGGTGGAATATGGGCCGGACCTGGAGATCGCTCAGTTTGAGACAGCGGAAAGCGCGCTCCACGCGGGTCAACCGCTTGTAGCTCCTGACGCATTCCTCGGCGGCCATGTCTTCGGGGCCGAGCGAGGTGCGGATGATGTAGATTCCGTCGAGGGCGGCCTCGGCGTCGATGGACTGCTGCTTGCGGCGGAAGCTGAAGCTGGTCGCGGTGATGTCGACGTCGAAGTGCTTCCTGACCTTTTTCTTGTTGATGACCTCGCCGACGGCGAGACCGATGTCGGCCTCGCCCTTGAGGGTTCCGCCCTCGACACGGGTGACGATCTCCGCGAGCGCCTTTTCGGTGGCCTTGAGCAGCTCCTGCCGCACCCGGTCGCGGTGCCCGGCAAGACGGGGATTGCGGCAGGCGACGAGGCGCTCCTTGGGGAAGTCGGGATGGTCCTGGATCTCGAACAGGGTCTGCTCCTGTTCGGGGTCCTTGAAACGGTCGAGATGGCCCTGGCGGGCGAGCTTGCCGATGGTCCGGCTCTTGAGGGCGGTGATCCACGCGACGCCGTCGCGTTTGCGCAGGGCCTCTATGGTGGCCTTGATGATCATGCCGCGGTCCCCGACCATCACCACCCGGCAGAGCCCGAAGCGGCGCTGGAGGCGGTCGAGCTCGGGCAGGAGGGTGTCCTTGTCGGCGATGTCTCCCGGGTAGACCGAGACCGCGACCGGGCGCCCGTCACGGTTGCAGAGGAGGCCGAAATTGATCTGCGGGAGGCCCCGCTTGCGGTCGCGGCTGTAGCCGAAGCGTGCGAGCGGACAGTGGCTCCCCTCGTACCAGGTCGATGACAGGTCCCAGAGGACGAGATCGTCCTTCGCGATCCAGCGCCGTGCCAGGCGTCCCTGGATGCCTTCCTGCCGCTGATCGAGCCAGTCCATCGCCGCGTAGAGGTCATCGGCGGTGACGTCATCGGCGATGGCGAACGCCTGCGGCAGGGTGGTGTTCCGCCACCATCGGGTGGTGGCGAGCTTTGAGTTCGGCCTGAGGATGCGGCCGGCGACCATGGCCATGACAAGGTCGCGTTCCGGGCACCGCGCGCGGGCGACGAGGCGGGGAAGGCCGATGGCATTCATGGCCGTCTGCACTGCCTGCACTGCACCGTGGTGGCGGGAACGGACCGGGTCCCCGAGCACGTCGCCGACTTCGGCGTACTGCTTTCCCGCCAGCGCGCCGCGCAGCAGCGGGATGGTGTGCGGCGGCAGGTGGGAGAGATTGGCGAGGGTTCGCTTCTGCACCCGGTTGTTGTGGTCGCGGTAGCTCTGTCGGAGGAGGACTGATGTGTATGTCTTTCCGTTCTTGTGTTTTTTGAGGAAGGAGACATGCATTCCTGTGGATTTGGGCATGGCGTGATCCGGATGTGCCTACGACTTGGGCGGACCATGGAGGCTCATTGCCTTTGTTGTCAGGTGGAATTCGGATTTATCTGGATATTTTTCATATTCTGTGGGAGGACTGCCGGTGAGGCCTATGTCTTGATGGGAGCGGTCGTGCCCACGGGAATCCGTTTCGCGACGCGTCCCTGGTTCACAACCCCTTGTAAAAAAGGAATAAATCGGAAAACCTGCACCGAAAAAGGCCAGAACTTCAGGTTAAATGAGGTATGCGAGAGTGCAAAGAGAAATCCAAATGCCGTACTTGCTGTAGATACCTTACACGTCATCAAATATGTACTTGAGCAAATTAATTAATTCCACTGAGCATGTATCGCGCTTGTCTCGCTATTTTAATGAAGGAGAGTGCATCTCAGAGATTCTCTGATTCGTATTTTTCTATTTGAGCATCTATTTCATCAAGTGTTGGGTTCTCCGACCCCACCCATTCCAATATCTGTTTAAGTTGTTCTTCCGACGCTGAAGGTTGTACTTCAATAACTTCAGATGTTCCGCGACTGGATCACGAATTCGGAACAGTCGGCGCACCACAACATGTTTCTTTCGCGATGTATTCGTCTGGGGTCAGTCTTCACCATCGCAGTGATCTTTGCCGGTAGTTCCGGTGTGCAGGACCGGGTAGAGGACGCGTGGCAGGACATCGCGGGCTGTTCTGACATCGTCGATGTGGAAATATTCATTGTCGAGTTTCCCGAGAGCCGCCTTGTCGAGGAAGTGCGCGCCTGTCCGGCCTCCCTCAGAGGTTCTGGACTCGACGTCTCCAGCGTTGCGGGCGAGGCGACCGGGCCACAGGTAACGATGCTCGAAGCATTGGAGGCCTCGCTCAATCTCACGCTCGATCACCGCACTCTGGTGCAACACGGTTTGGTTTCTCTTGGCTACGACATCCGAATTGTGGACGAATTCTTTGGGTCCAGGACACGGCAGGAAATCCGCGGACCACCAAAGGGCAAAGGGGCTGTCGTCTACCGGATTCCTGATGTCCGGACAGTCGGAAGCACTAATGGCAATGGGGCAAGCTCGTGACAGCCTGTCATGACTTGATGCACAGGCGGATGATTCGCATGCGGCATATTGGAGTTACTTGTCTAAATTCCCAAGAGGTGCGCACGCGGCTGAAGCCCGTTCCCGGCTTGTGCCGGAGGGACAAGATCGAAACTAACGTACCGTGGCGACCAGATTGGAAGACGAACGTCAGTGCTTTCTTGATGTTGTCGGTCGCTGGCCATCTCCAAGTCACATAGATGAGAACGGTTGGACGGATCTCCATTGCGCGGCGTTGCTGAATATGCCGGGGCTGGCTGAAGCGCTCGAGGACGCAGGCTTGAGCGTTGATCAGCGCCTGAAGGGTGATAAACGCCAAATTACTGACGAGCTCCTGCTCACGATCCGTCCTTATCTGATGCTCGCCACCTTCCGCAGGATAGGGAGTACTCCTTTACATCTGGCCGCCTGGGGAAATGCCGTTGATGCACTTGCCTGGCTTGTCGCCAAGAGCGCCAGCATCAGTGCAAAAGATGATTACGGCGACACACCGCTGCCTGACCGCGGCACCGGTGGCACCGGACGACGAACCACGCTTCCACGCGCTCATGGACGAGCGCCACCATCTCTATGTACTTCCCCTCCCCATTCCTGGGATTTGCAGGGCGTTAACCAGATTTGTTGAAATGCATGCCGCCAGCCGGGTATCAGCCCTCGTATGACCATATGATTTTGGAAGGGTTGATCGGGCAATGCCACCAACGGTCATGTAGGCGCGCTTTGGCCCGCGACCGATTGGTCACGTGCAACGTCATCCTCCAGATGATATGGCTGGATGAGGACGCGCGCCGGCAGCCGCCACTCGCGATGAATCCTTTGAATCGCGCTGAGCGTCAACGGGCGTTTCAGGTTCAGAAATTCGGATGCCCGGGATTCTGACCCCAGGACCGCCGCAAAATCCGATTGCCGCAGGCCCGTTTCCTCCATGTAGGTCTTAATGAATTCGACAGGACTGAGCGGTTCGATCGGATGGTTCTTCGCTTCATATGCAGAGATCAACTCGGTCAGCACGTCAAACCTGTCCGCCTCCGGCGTACCCTCGTCCGGGACATGGTCGAAGTAGGGCTCTACTTCGGCGAGGGCCCACCTGTAGTCCTTTTCCGTTCTGATTGGTCGGATGTCCATCTCTTCACCGTCGCTGCATTGATCCTGTCGTACTCTGCATGTGTGCCGACAAACTTGACGTACCCACGATTACGCTCAAATGCGAATGCAATGATGACCCGGTACTTGTTGCCTGACACATTGAAAATGGCCCGGATGCCATTCCCTTCGCCACGAACGAAGTCAACTCCAGAGCCAAAGGCATCCCTTATCTCCTGCGGTCCGCCCCAGTTCCGTGAGGTCAACCGGCTATACAAGGCCCGCAGCGGCCTTTCGGCCTGCGGGTGCTTCCACCAAAATTCGCGAAAAGTGCTTCGTGCGATGAGGTTCATCCTCGCATGCTCCTCTTCTCGAACCTGACGGATAAATTACATGCAACTCAACATTACGCGGGTAGATAACAAACATCTGCGTTTCTGAATTCTGATCTGGATATCGTTTCGTCAGGCTCTCGAGGGGCTTTGCGTTTGGAATTGCCGTTGCCACATATTCTTCCCATATTGGGAAGTCAAGGCAATTCATTGACGTCGACCGGTTTTGTTCTGCTGTTTCATTGCAGGTCGCCCCCATGCTACCCAATCTTCGGGATCGAATGGCTTCTTCCCACTCGTTTTGACGGAAAGCGTGCGTTCTGAATTTGCCACTCTTGCCAAGCAAACGGCGCTCAATTTCGCCATTATCAAGCGTATCTCCCGTGGTCATCACTGCGGCACCAGACGTTAGCCGTAGGAAATGTCCAACCGGAAAATCGTCGTCGCCCATGCCTTGTGCCGCCCCCTCCAAAATCGTTCTTCCCGTCCACGGATTGCCGGCATAATTCATGTAGCTTGGATTGGTTCGGGGGACATGCGAAATCCACTCGACAAGATTGACCCGGTCGGGGAGAAATCCGGCGGGATCCACTTGCGGACCGGCGTTTTCACCCTCAACGACAATCATTAAACGGAACTTCAAACGGAACAAAACGGAATCATCGGTGAGAAAATCGTTGAATTAGATTCACTTACGCGGATTCCGGAAGAGGGGATTCCGGACAATTGTTCCCATGTAAATGCAGGATAAATCCATTTTCCTCATTGACACAGCGTGTTTAACAGACCATACTCCGTTCCCATGGCTCTCAACGTCGAGCGCATCCCAAACAGGGGCGGACGCCCCACCGTCCTCATCCGCGAAGCCTGGCGCGAAGGCAAACGCATCAAAAAACGCACCCGCGCCAACCTCACCGGCCTGCCCGAACACATCGTCAGCGGCATCGATACCCTCCTCAGGGGCGGTGTCGCCGTCCGCAACCTCAACGACGTCTTCGCCATCAAGAGGGCGGTTCCCCACGGCCACGTGGCGGCGGTGTTGGGAACGTTCCGGTCCCTGGGCCTGGTCCGCATCCTCGGCCGCAAGGCAGAGCGCATGCGGGATCTCGCCGTCGCCGCCATTGTCGCGCGCATCGTCGATCCCGCCTCCAAGCTCGCCACCGCCCGGGCGCTGTCGCCCGAGACCGCATCCACCAGCCTCGGGGCCGTGCTCGGGCTCGGCCCCGTCACCGGCAACGAGATGCTGGCCATGCTCGACTGGCTGCTGAAGCGCCAGCCCTGGATCGAGAAGAGCCTCGCCAACCGCCACCTCGGGGGCGGCAATACCCTTGTTCTCCATGATGTTTCCAGTTCGTTCCTGGAGGGACGGTGCTGCCCGCTCGCGGCCTTCGGCCACAACCGCGACGGCAAGACGGGCAAGCAGCAGATCACCTACGGACTGCTCTGTGCCGCGAACGGCTGTCCGGTTGCGGTGGAGGTGTTTGCCGGCAACACCGGGGATCCCTCCACGGTGGCGTCCCAGGTGGCCCGGGTGCGCACCCGCTTCGGCATCGACCATGTGGCACTGGTGGGCGACCGGGGGATGATCACCACGGCCCGCATCCGCGAGGATCTCGAGCCGGCGGATCTCGACTGGATCTCGGCCCTCAAGACCGAGGACATCCGCAAGCTCCTGCGTCCGGCGGGTGCGGACGAGCCGCCGCCGCTCGTTCCCGAGGCCCTGGTTCCCGACGCGGTGGCGGAGGTCACCGGCCCGGACTTTCCCGGCGAGCGGCTGATGGTCTGCCTGAACCCGCGGTTGCGGGAGGAACGGGCCCGCAAGCGGGAGGACCTGCTGCTGGCGACGGAAGAGACGCTGGAGACGATTGCGGCGTCGGTGCGTTCGGGCCGGCTGAAGGGCCGGGAGGCCATCAACCGCAGGGTGGGACGGGATGCCAACCGCCGGAAGGTGGAGAAGCATTTCGAGATCACCGTCACCGACGGCGCCATCACCTGGAGCCGGCGTCAGGAACGGATTGCCGCCGAGGGTCGGCTTGACGGGGTCTACGTGATCCGCACCAGCCTTGATCCCGAGGCCATCGGGCCGGAGGCGGCGGTGGAGGCGTACAAGTCCCTCGCGCAAGTGGAGCGGGCATTTCGAGTACTCAAGGCATCGCGGCTGGAGATCCGGCCGGTCCACGTCTATTCCGGGGACCATGTACGGGCGCATGTGTTCCTGTGCGTGCTGGCCTTCCACGTTGAATGGCATCTCCGCCGTCGCCTGGCGCCGTTACTGTTCGAGGATGACGACCGTGAGGGCGCCCGGGCACAACGGAATTCACCGGTGGAGCCTGCCAGGGTCTCGAAGAGTGCCAAGGCCAAGGCCGACACCAAACTGACCCCCGACGGGCTGCCGGTTCACAGTTTCACGACGCTTCTCGCCGACCTGGCCACGCTGACGCTGAACGAGGTGGCCATACCGGCCCGGCGGGCGTATCGGTTTCCGCTGATGTCGGAACCGACGCCGCTGCAGACACGGGCATTTCAACTGATGGAGATTGATCCGACCAGGATTGTTCTCAGTACGAGTCCAGCCTGATATCAGATACTTATCTGATATCATTGGATCATTTTTCAAATCTAGTCGTGAAGTTCCGATTAAATTCTGCGCAAAGTATTCAGAAACGGACGAAATTTCCGAATCAGCCTCCGCTCCATCCGGTTACGCTCTTCCGGCCGCTCCACCGTCCGTGCATGGACATGGCTGGCCCCGAGAAGCTGTGCCGCCGACCATTCTTCGTGATTGGGAATGTGGTTTGAGAAATCCTCTGTCTGCCCAATGTAATATGCATGCCATCGAAGAACATCTTCGTGGTCTCTCACAAAGCCTGCGAAAATATACAGACCGGCAACTTCGTGCCAATTGGTTTCTTGCGGGTCATACACGGTGAACTCGTATGATCCCCATGCAACTGTATTTTCCATGGCTTTTCTTTTGGAATAAAGTCACATCAATCTGCGGGGTGTCGTTCCACCTTCACCTGCATCAATTCGATGCCAAAATACGACAACACTGATTCCAGTCTTGGCTGACCGGGGTTGTCGCAACCCCAACAGGATCGTTCCGGATCGTCGCGATTTCCATATACGCGATACTGCTGACGCCACACGGACGAAGCGTAGTGTTGCAGCGCCTGTTCGGTGCCACCGACATCAGCCTGCAACGCCCGGTTCAGTTCGAATCCGATACTCTGCGGGTGTCGCACCTGAAGCTCTACGATGTCGGTCTTCGCCTTGGCGAAGCACAGCGCCTGGCAGGCATGGTCGGCGCGTCCCATGGCGTCAGCGGCACAGAGGGAACCGCCCGAACGGCGGACATCTAATGCGGCTCGTCTCGGCTCAGATCTGTCGCGTGTGCGACTCCCCACGGTCAAGCCTCCTCTACAGACCTCTACAGCTCGCCGGAACCGGACCTATGCGTCATCGCCGGACTGAATGATCCTTATACCCGGAATCCACACGTTTGTCCGTGAAGAGAGTGCGTGTATTTTAGGGAATTGCGTGTGTATTGTATGTTTTTTCGAGGCAACCGACTCCGAACTGCCCCGCAGTATCCGAATCAGCCGCCGCACCTGACCCCACACGCCGCGGACCCAAACCGGAAAGGGACGACGCCCGATGAATGGCGCCGACGACGTACGTGGTGAACTCCAGGCGGTCTGCGAGTGCATCGCCATGCTGAATGCGGCCATTCTTCGGATAAACGTCAGCCTCGACCTCGACACCGCGCTCGGCGAGGTGGTCGAGAGTGCCCGGGGGGTTCGCCGGGGTGTTGTCATTGCCACCGTCGACGAGGCTGGCGCGCCACTGGGTTTCGTGTTCTCGGGCTTCCCGGGGAACGGCAGGAATTCGTCGCCGCGGTCAGGCTCCGACACGCTGGCGTTTCGCGATCGTTCTGGGTGGCGTCTTGCGGCAGCGCGGCCGGCCGCGGTCGGGCTCTTGAACATGGGGGGCGGCACAACAACATTGGTCCTTCTGTTCCTCTGGCTGCGCATCAAGACGCCTACCTTTGCAGTGCTGGGATCCGGGATTGGCGTTCTCCTCAGCATCGCATTGCCCCGGCACATTGGCTCGGCCACCCTTGCGACCGGCGAACCACGGGCGGGAACGCGGAAACCGAGGTTGGTGTTAACCCGTCGATGCTCCGCGGCCTCTCTGCCCGAAAACGAGCTTGACAGGCCTCGACGCTGATCGGGGCAATGGCCATTTCGACCGGCGTGTGGTGGGCATGGGAAACGACCAACCCGAATGAAATCCTCGACGTGAATCTGGACGTGCCGCATGCCACGACCAACAGGAGCCGGGAATGCGTTCCTCGCCTTTGAAAAGTTTGCAACGAGCGACATGAAGCCAGAAGAACGGCGCACCGCGGCCTCGATAGTCGCGGCATTTGGGGGAACCCGGTACGTCAGGGGGAGCGCGACCGCACGTCTTGGATGGAACCACCGAATAACCGCCGGTTTAGGCGAACTCCCGTTCAACTTTCTGGTTCGGGCGTGTGGTTGCGACGACGACCCTCTTTCACCAGTGTCCCGAAGCCGTCTCCAGAATGCCAAACTCCGGCCAGCTCAACGCAGACAAGCGAACGGAAACTGGGCGCGTTCGCGGTTGGCGATCCGTCGATGGTCCCGCGTCTCGATCAGGCTCGACAAGGCCGACCAGCTGCTCTGCTACATGGGCCAGGCGCCGATCGGCCCCGATTTCGTCAGCGAGGTCGAGGCGTTCCTGTCCGACACTGGCATCGGAGACCGCAGATTCGGGTCCGATGCCGCCGGGTGTCGGCGGTTTTCCAAAAGCGCGGGATCCTGGCGGAAAACCGCGCTTTTTTCGGGACGAATTTGTTCTCTGATGCGGCCAGATCACGATTTTCTTCGTCTTGAGGGTCGTGACCGCATACCCTCGGGCACCGGACAGGCGTGGGGACGGTGGCTTCGTCCACATTCTGTGACGATTCATGCAGCTGGGGACGTTGACAACCGGATCATTGCCAGAGCCGTGACGACAAGACGAGCGACCTGGACGTAGACGACAGAGACAAGAGGAGTCGAACAATAGGGAAAGAGCGCAATCTCGCAAAAGCGCGGCGAATCGCCAGAATTACGCGCTATTTCACAGCCATCGACACCGGGGACCCCCTGTTCGTGAGAAAGCTCAGGTCGGGTGTGGAATCGCGTTCAAAATTGACCCACTTTCGGGGTGATTCGCGTTCAAAATTGACCCACCCCTGATCAGATGGAAACGACTGCCTCGCAACGATTCAGCGAGGCAGGAGAGATGGTGTCAGTGGGTCACCGAGGACGACATCCGGGCGCTCTGCGCTCTCGCCTCCCACCATGGTTTCAAGGTCCCCCGGGGACCGCCGGAGATGACCATCGCGGGCTTCGTCGTGCTGACGGGCGGCCTGGCGGGCTTTCATCCCTCGAAGCGCCAGCCGTTACCCGGCACGCGGAAGCTCTGGGAGGGGGTGAGGTTCCTGTCTCACGCCGTCATCGCCATCCATGCCAAGGAAGAATGGGACAGGAAAACCGAAAAGGAGACGAGAACCCGGAGTTAAGTGTGATAGATTGATAGGGCCGGCGCCCCGAAAGAGAAGGGCCTGAATTTGGATACGGCCCTGACGCACCGTGCAATCGAGCGCCTGCTCTATCGGTCCGCCTTCCCGGCATTCAGCCCGTGATGCTCCCGCACATGTCGGGTCTTCCAGGCGAGCATCGGCATGGCCTCGATTCGGGCACCGATCTCCGGCGCGATGTCCAGCAGGCCGGCGTCAATTTCGCCGTGATCGAGCACGCCATCGAGAAACGCCCGCTCGTTCGCTGTCAGATCGAACAGAAAGGCGAATCTTTCGCGACAAAGCGCAACGGTCTCCTCGATCCACGCGTCGACTTCTCCCCCGGCGGTAAATCGATTGCGGGACAGACAGATTGCGAGCTTCTGGCGAAACTCGCGCGGATCGCTCTCGATGGCGTCGATCGACCTGGTGCGCCAGTCGCGGCGCCCACTGGCGCCCATGGCCAGCACGGCAGCCTTGATCCGGATCCAGTCGAGTCCATCGATGGAAAGGATACGCCGCGCGTCGAACAGATCGCGGGCTGCATGCCTGTCAATGAGCGCGACTAGCTTGCCGGCGACGATTTCGTGGAGGTCGAGGACGAGAACGTCCTTCGCCCGCATGCCACCCAGGGGAAGAGACTCCATGCGCGCCATGCCGAACAGCGGCTGGCGCGCCATGTAGTTCACGTCGACCTCCAAGGTGGCGTTGCCGCCGAGCGCCGAGGCGTAACGGGCCAGCCACTTGCCGCCAGCATGCTCGTCGGGCCTGCGGCCAATGCCGTATCCTTGGGACGTGAGGAGACGGTCGAGCGCAGCGTCGACGTCGGGGCGTTCGGCTTCCATTGCGGCCCGGTCGAGCGCGCCGACATAGTTCAGGTCGATATCGACCGAGAGCCGGTCGATATCGAGGTGGAAGAGGTTGAGCGCCGTCCCGCCCTTGAGGACGAGACGATCCGCCAGGACCCGATCCCCCGCGATCTCCTGCAGCAGGTTCAGGAGCCGCAGCACCTTCTCCAGCGTGCCGGCCTGGTGACCGGTCTCGTCGGCGAGGCGCTGCAGGGTCTGGACGGACGGCGCCGCCATCTACAGGCCCTCGAAACGGCGTTCGATGACGTCGACGGGGAGAATGACGTTCCAGTCCTGGGCTGTCTTTCCCTCACCCGATTTGGTGCCAAGAACATATCGGGGCTGACGCGGCATGAGTGCGCGAAGCTCCTCGAGCACAGCATCCGGGACGCCTAGCCGGCTCTGCTCGCGCTCCAGCCAGAAGCCCATGGCGCCGGCGGCGGTGGCCTTGCCGCGCGCGCGCACGTGCCGGACCAGCTCCAGGGCGTCGATCCGCACCACCAGATCCAGGGAGTTGAAGAGTTCCTCCGCGCCCCCGGCGAGATCGTAACGGTCGAACAGATCGGCGATCGTCCGCTCGATCGTCGTCACCCTGACCTCCTGCCCCAGTCGGTCGACCGCCGTGACGCCATCCGGAGGCGCGAAACCGCGCGGCGGCCTGACGAACCGGCAGGCGAAACCGGCCGCCTCGAACATGCCGGGTTCTCCCTCCGCGATGACCTGCACGTCATGCTCCTCCGTATAGGCGTAGCCTTGCAACTCAAGGGCCGAGTGATAGGCGATCGTGCCGCCAAGGCGCAGACGGGAGGCGGCGAGGAAGCGGTCAACTGACCATGTTGCGGCGTCGGCATGCTTGGGCACCGAGGCGAAGACGCCACGGGCGATGCGCCGGATGTTGCCGGCCTGGAGATGCTGGGCGAGCATCGCCGTGACGACCCTGTCCTGAGGGCGGCGGCCAACGGCCGCGGCATATTCCTCCCGGCGAAAGACCGGGTTGGCGCTGAAGAAGGGCGCGGAAAGGAGCCGGGACATGACGATTCGAGAGACTCTTCGATATATTAGATGATAACAATATATGAACTATAGTTTCAGGCGTCAATGTTGAAGTTAGCGGCATCGACCATATTCTCTCCTGCGCGGGCTCCTTCTGATGCGCTGGACCGTAGGGCGGTTTCGGCCCGTGGAGAAGAAACACTGGCGCCTGTTGTGCGCGCGCATCACCCAGCTCATCGGGCGCCGGGAGACACTTCTGCCGCTCCCCTGGCCCGATGAGGTCGAGGCGGAAGCGCATCGCATCGCCGACCGGCTGGTCAGCCGCTCGCCCCCGGTCGCAGGCGCCGGGACCGGATCCAGCATGGAAACGGTGGATGTGGCGTCCCTGGAGATGGTGCGCCCGCGTTCCGCCGGTGTCGAACACGTGGGGCTGTGGGCGATGGAACAACTCGGCATCGGGGAACTCCTTGTGCGTCTGGGTTTCAACCGCCGGTCGCGGGCCGTGGCCATGGGATCGATCATCGGCCGCATGGCGGTGCCGGGCTCGGAGCGTGCGACCTGGCGCTGGCTCTGCGAGCGCAGTGCGCTCGGCGAACTGCTCGATGTCGATTTCGAGACCATGAGCAGGATGCGCCTGTACCGGGCCTCGGATGCCCTGCTGTCGCGGCGCCGGGAGATCGAGACCCACGTATTCGAGCGGGTGACGGATTTGTTCTCGCTGGGTCACACGGTGACGCTGGTTGATCTCACCAACACGTTTTTCGAGGGCGTGGCTGACAAGCAGCCCAAGGCCCAGCGTGGCCACTCGAAGGAGAAGCGCAGCGACTGTCCGTTACTGACCCTGGGCCTGGTTCTCGACGGCAGCGGTTTCGTGCAACGCTCGGACGTGTTCCCCGGCAACGTCAAGGAGAGCAGCACACTGGAGGAGATGCTGGCCCGGCTTTCGGCACCCCGGGATGCGCTGGTGGTGATGGACGCCGGCGTGGCCACCGAGGACAACGTCACCTGGCTCCGCGACAATGGCTACCGCTATCTCGTGGTCAGCCGCGAACGGGTCCGCCACTTCGACCCCGACCTGGCGACGGCGATCGAGACCCGCACCCGCGGGAAGGTCCACATCCAGGCCGTCACCGACGAGGCGGCTTCCGAACTCCGCCTGTTGTGTTGCTCCGAGGCCCGGGCCGAGAAGGAGCTGGGCATCACCGAACGCTTCATGACGCGCTTCGAGGACGCGTTGCAGAAGCTGCACGACGGGCTGTCACGACCGCGGACCCGCAAGCAGGTCGCCTATGTCTGGCAGCGGATCGGACGCATCCGGCAGAAGAGCCGTGGCGCTGGCCAGCACTACAGTATCGACGTCGTCACCGATCCGGAGAATTCCGAAAAGGCGGTCGGGCTCATCTGGACGCGGACACCGCGCGCCAGCACCATGCTCACCCACCCCGGTGTCTACTGCCTGCGCACCAACCAGCTGGACTGGGATGCGGAGACCCTGTGGCGGACCTATTCCATGCTGACGGATGTGGAATCGGTGTTCCGGTCGCCGAAGTCCGAACTGGGTCTGCGTCCCGTGTATCACCGCAAGCAGGTCCGGTCCGATGGTCACCTGTTCATCAGCGTCCTGGCCTACCAGCTGGTCCAGGTCATTCGCAGCCGTCTTCGGGCCCATGGCGAGACGGCGAGCTGGAATACGCTGCGGGACAGTTGTCGGACTTCAGCGCCATGCGGGGCTTGTGACAGGTCTTTTTTGGACGGCCCCACAAGAAAAAGTATGGTTTTCCTTCTTCCCGGGTGATGGTCAATTCGGCTTCCACACCTTTGGCAGTATGGGTATGTTCGCCGCATATGACGATGGTGAGATCAGTCCTGCGGATACGTTCCCGCACCTGCGCCTTCCAATTGGTATCGAAGCGCTCGTGTACGGACCAGTCGGCAATCTGGAAGGGTGAATCCGGGTTCTTGGCCTGACCGACGAGAGCGTTTCTCAGTTCTTCGTCATGGTCGAAATCGAAGCTGATGAATGCACGTTTCATGGTTGGGAGTTGATCTCCAGTTCGTGAGGCGGGGGTAGGTTCAGAAGCAAGCCCTGGATTGCTTGCATCGGCGTCGGTCGGGAGATCACGGGATCGTCTATGAGAAGTGGGGAGTGAGATGTCAACGCAACAGAGGTCGAGGCGTTGAGATCGGGGCGTGGGTGGCCGAGTGCCCCGAGATTGCTTCCAGCCGATCCTGAGAGAAGATCGCCATCCTTTCGCTCTTCCTTGTCGCGACGGCGCCAGCAAGCGCCGAGCCGTGTCTAGATGTAGTACTTGAAGGGTAGCTTGGGCTCGCTGCCCATAGGTGCGGAGATAAGGACGTCGCCGACCGCGTTGGCGAAGCGAATGGTTACGGGCATTCGGTCATTGTGGAGGCATGAGTTGAAGTTGATCTTCGTGAGGCCAAGCACATCTGACAGCACGGTCGTGAGGTCACATTGACCACGGACGACACGCACGGAAATGGGATTCGGCGTCTCGGGTCCCATGTAGGTGTCGAGCCGGGGTACGTAGCCTGACGTCCAGAGGAGGGCGTGGCGCGTGCCAATCTGAAGTGCGGTGCCCCGGATGACGGGGTACTCGTCGGGCCGGTAGAGCTTAAGGTCATCGCGAGCGTCAGAAATCTGCACGCCCACAAGATTCGTTTCGGTTCCGCAAGCGGATGAGAAGCCACGCCACTCATCGTCGGTGAAGGCCGACTTGGCGTGGATGAAGAGCTCGGCCGGGGGGCCGTCGTGCAGACGGACATACTCGCCTACGACCATCTCAATGAGATCGGTGGCAGCATCCTGGTCGAGGTGAAACTGTTTCGTGTCGGTCTGGAACCAGGGACCGAGCGCGCCGCGGAAGACCACGCCTTCACCGTCCGACAGGAACATTTGCGCAGCGCAGCAGGCATGACGCTTGTCGCTCGTCAGCTCGCTGCGCTTGTACACGAGGCCGACGTAGCAGACCCCGGGACGGACATCGGCCAACTGCCATGGCTTTCCGCCGGCCTTGTAGTAGGCGCCCGTTCCGAGTTTCCAGGCGATCGTTGCCGGATCCTCGACACGTCGTACGGGCATCCCGCTCTCGCGGCGGAAGTCGCCGGGGGTTAGCGTTGTTTCTCGGACGATTTGAGTGACGATCCGCTCCTTCAAGAGGCGCGCCTTCAGCTGACGGCGGAAATGCGTTGCATATCGATAGACTTCGGCCTCGCGCTCGTCGTCGCCGAACAGCGTTGGCTGGATCTGCAGCTGCTGTGCGCGGCGCCGCGAGATGGTCACCGTGCCCGGTACTCGGTCGTCGCGCCTCACGATCGATTTCGGCCGACCGAGTTCGTAGACTTTTTCGGGGATCACGACGAACCAAAATTGCGGTGCGTTTTCGAGCCGATCATTCTCGGCGACAAGGCGGGACACGAAAAGGTCGACGGCTGTCCGCACTGCCTCATGACGGTTGGCGATCCGAAGGGTGCGATCGATTTCGTCGGGATCGAGATCGTCGATGACACAGGGCGGCTCTACCGGCCAGTCGGCATGGAAGGCTTCGGCGAAGCCGGGGAACGGTACATGCTGAGGTTCGACTGGCCGTGAGCGCGGACCGGGGGGCGGGATGTCAATGAATCGAGACATGGTCTTCGCCCATGTCTTGAAGCGGCGGACCCCATCGGGCGTTCCGACCAACCCGTAGCGGATGGACTGCAATTGCGTGGTATCGCCCGCGGGACCGTAGAGATAGAGGCCATCCCGCGGGTAGACGAGACGCTGGCCGTGGCGGAATTCCAGCAACGGCTCCTCAATATAGAGCATCCGTAGCGTAAAGGGTTGTGGCCTAGACGCCGTCACCAGCTACCTCGGAGTGATCGTTGTCGCCCGGGTCCTCGGGTTCATCCGGCCCGTCGTCGTCGCTGGGATCGTCGTCATCCGGTTCAGGGGCTTCCTCCTCGACGGGGAGACTGACAGGAGCCTGCCAGCAAATCGGCGGCAAGCCGAGAACAATCGCTTCCTGGGAGCTGACAGGCACGGCGAGCGTGCTACGCCCTTCGGCGAGCCAATGCAGGAAGGCGAGGAGCATGTCGCGCCAACGCGCGTTTCGCCATGTTTTGGCAAAGGAGCGGCGGAGCCTGTGCATCCTGGCGGGATCGTCGAAGGGCTCGTGTCCATTCTCCGTGAAGACGAGCCGGCTCACGATGCGAACATGGCGTATCGGCGCCGATCGAGCAGCGACGCTGACACCGAAGTGCCAGTTCATCTCTCGCTTGAGCGATACTCCCTGGATCTGGCGAAGCCCGGCGAGGTCGCCCCAGCGGAAGGCGATCTTCGATGTCGGTGCGACATCCAGGGGAGGCCACCATGCCGTTTGGGTTCCCGACATGGCATAGGATTGAAGGCCTCGTTGCGCAAAGAAAGATTCGAATGCCTGACGCGACAGGTCGGTGAAGTGTTTGCGTGCGTCGAGCCGCTCGATGCCAAGCTTGGACCAGCCGTCGTCCAAAAAACCGGTGACGAGCCGCTCCGCTTTCCGTTTGATGGGAAGATGCGGCCCGAAATGATCTTGCAGATCATGGAAGGGAGCGAAGGCAAGGAAGCCGCGGCGGAAGGGTTTGACCGGCCACGGCGGCTTTTCAATCAGTGCTTTGGCCTGACGCTCAGATATGTGCCCCCTGAATTCGTAATACCGGATTTTCTTCGGGAGCTTGCTGATCGGGAGCCAGTTGGAAATCAACCGCTCGGGAGCGTCGACCGGCGTCTTGGCGTGAATGGCTTGTATATCGCGCCAGATCGGGTCGCCGTCGCCAGCGTTGCGGGGGACACGATATGTTTCTTGCAGGGTTTCCAGGAGCTCTGCAAGTCCGCGGGCCCAGCCGCGTGTGAAGTCGATGTACTGGGCGTGTGCAATCAGGAAGGGTGCGTCGAAGCGCTCCATGCGCAGCGGAATGATGAAGGTGCTGTCTCCGATTTTGCGAGCAACCTCGGAGGCGATTTGAATTTCATTGCGTACGCCCTGCTTCTCGACTGCGCGCGGGTTGGCGACGAGAAGCATCTTGCAGGCGCGTTCACGGAGAGTGTTCTCCAGCTTGCGTTGCCAGTCGTCACCGCCCTTGATCCGGAGTACATCGGCCCAAACCTCGTAGCCCATGGCGGCAAGCTTCGCTCCCAGCCAGATCGTGAACGCATTGTCCTCCGGGCGGCGTGGCTGATGAAGAGAACTTCGCGGGGATCGACCCTTGGTTCCGGTCGTTTGCTTGGGGTCTGCGAAGTCACGGGGCAACTTCCAAGAGGGTCCAGGGGCCTCCGGGAGGCCAAGACGCAACCTCTGTGCGGGCCAGCATGGGCTGCAGGAAGACGCGCAGATCATTGACGACCTGGGCGAGTGAATCGGACGGTGTTGCGAGCCGGTCGCGGGCCAGGAAGGCCTGCCACTGGGCTTCCCGGTCAAGGGCAAAATGATCACTGAGACCGACAGGCATTTGCTCCGGCAATGCGGTTCGGCGTCGCTCGAAGGTTTGCTGGATGGCGTTTGCCAGGCTGCCGCCTTCGAAGGTGAAGGTCTGCGCGATCATCCACAGATCGTAGAAATCCTTCATGCGGCTGTTTGCGATGCCAAGCGAGACGATCGTTTCAGTCTTCTCGGCGACGACGGTTTCAGGTGGATAAGCGCGCAGAATGGGCGCCGGCGCGTCGAGTAGGGCCGGGTATTCGATCTCGATCGGCGCAGGCGTGATCACATCGCCAAATCCGACGTCGATCTGGATGGGCAGTAGCGCCCCGGCGATGGTCGCGCCGGTTCTGACGCGCACGCCGGGGTATTCGTCGTCATCGCGGATTGGAGCGGCTTGGACGCTTGCAACGTCGAAGACGACCCCATCGTCAGGCACCTTCCACAGAGCAGATGGAACGGATGCTTGCCTCAACCGTTGCGGGATCGGGATCGCCGTGGCCCAGCAGGTCGAGGTCACGGGTCGGTCGGAAGGGATCGTCATGCCAGATTGCGAAGAGCATCGCGCCCTTCAGGACAAACCATTCGCGCTGGTCGGAGACGCTGAGTCGGTAAAGCAATCGCTCGAGCGCGTAGCGAGTGAGGAGAATCTGAAAATCGGTCTGTTCGGCGCGGGCGCGCGCGAGCAGACGGGCACGCACAGATGCGCCGACGTTGCGAAGCTCACGCGCCATCGGCGACCATCGCTTCGACATAGGGCCGCATCACTGACCAGACACGCGCCGAGCGAGCGAACTCCCAGAGCTGGTCGGGTGTGACGCGTCGGCAGCGGAGCCCTTCTCGGAGTCCTTCCAGCGCGATGTCGAGTCCGATCTTGTTGCGATACCGGAAACAGTCGACGATCGACTTGGCGGGCTCGAATATCGGGACCTCAATCCCCTCGATGAGATGCCGCTTCACTCCGTCCGCCAGAGCGTGGCTGCTGAACCGCACGAAGCGGATTGGGGGATACTCGACCTTGGGCTTCCATCCGGTGCGATCGATGGCGATCCAGACAGCGGAGGGCATTTGAAGTGTCAGTTCGTGAAACTGTAGCGCGGACGTCAGGCAGATCACGCCCTTTGGCACAAGAGCGGAGGCTTCCGCGAGGCTGCGCCGGGTATCGGGAATCGTGTCGGCTAGCTCGTAGAGGCCTCGGGCCACACGTACGACAGTCCCGTCCCGAACCAGGCGGGCTACGGTCTCGGGCCCGACGCCGGCGTCGCGTAGATCGGGCATGCGCACCAGTCCTCTCTGACCAAGAAGGTGCAGGACTGCGTCGCGCTGCTTGGCCTGTCTAAGTGACATTGTCTCTACTTCAATTTACAAGAGCAGAGGTTATATCACAATCACACAGAAAAACCCAACGCCCCTTGTAAAGGGGAACAGATAGAAACTGGATGCACGCCGCTAGGAGACGCGGCGCTCCGCAGGGGCCGTGACAAGGCAGGCAGGCTGAATCGGGCTGACCAAATGAGTCACCGAGTGCCGGATTCGGTATGGAATGCGAACTTGCCGTACTTGCTGCATCGTAGCAGCGTTTGACGGAATCCAGGAGGGAACATGCCAGACAAGGTTTTTTATTCCTGGCAGAGCGACCGCCCGAACAAGACGAATCGAGGTTTCATCGAGGATGCCCTGGTGCAGGCGATACGAAATCTCGGCAGGGAAGAGAGCGAGATCTACACGCCCCTGCGGGACCTGGAACTCGACAAGGACACCAAGGGCATCCCCGGCAGCCCGCCTGTCGCCGACACCATCTTCCGGAAGATCGACGAATGCGCGGTGTTCGTTCCCGATCTGACATTCTGCGGCCTGACCGAGGGAGGGCGGCCGACCCCGAATGCAAACGTGCTGATCGAGTACGGCTGGGCGCTTGCAAAGCTCGGTCACGAGAGAATCGTGGCGGTGATGAATGAGGCTTACGGACCGCCCACGGAGACGACGCTGCCGTTCAATATCCGGCATACCCGCTGGCCGCATCGTTTCAACCTGAGCGAGGGCGCGGAGGCGGACACACGAAACTCCGTCAAACGCAGTCTGACCAGGTACTTCGAAGAGGCGATCAGGACCGCACTTGCGGCTCCGGCGGCTGCTCGCTCCTCCTTTGCTCCGCTGCAACCGAGTTCCGGCATGTCGAGCTTTCTCAAGGAGGGCGATGTCCTCGGGTTCTTGCCTCCCGTCGATGGCCGCCCAGAACCCACACCGGTCGTATGGAAGGATGGGCGACGAGCCTTCCTGAGAGTCGTTCCGGTCAGTCCGGTGGGGCCGTACAACGCTCTTCAGATCAATCGAATGCTCGACAACATGCCGCTGAGGCCCTTCTGGAGTCCCGGGCAAAGTCGTCACTGGCGCATGGGCAACGAATGGGGCGCAGTCGTGTTTGAGTCCGGCGGCCCTGAACGAATTGCCGCCGACTACATCGTCCAAGTGACCAGAGCAGGTGAGATCTGAGGAATAGACAATTTCTGGCTTCAAACCCGACGCATTGACTTCGAGGCCGAAGAGCTCAAGCGGCTGGATTTTCCGGATATGCGCCCCCAGGACCATGTCGTCCGATTCTTCGAGGATGCCTTTGCGCTCGCTTGAGCGAGTATCTCCAGTTTGCGAAGGAGCAACTCGAAGTCACATCTCCCGTTACCGTGATCGCGGGACTCACCGGCATACAGGGCTTTCAGACTTACCTGCCGCCTTCCCGGCCCGGCATGCCGACCCATCACCGCGTCGGAGGAGCCGCCAGCTCCAACATTGTTTCGACGATCCGACGCGTCTCACTGGAACCGGAGCGCGGTCCTGAATTGCGCTTCCACGAAGACTACGTCCTGAGAAACGATGCGTATTTCAGACACGCCTACAAGGAGCTGATCCCGTTCTTTGTCAAAGCATGGAACGAGTTTCAGCATTCCCGCCCCGTGTCTCTTCCAAAGCTGGACGCGCCCGGAGAAGCCGGCGGTGGTTAGCCCTCGGCCGCGGCGCCCACTCCCTCGGCACGCGACGAGAGTGGTACTATGGTTCCGGCATCCGGTCGCGGCACACACGTACGTCCAGAGGTGAAACAGATGTCCATTTGGGAAGAATTTTCGATCGAAGCACGCGTCCGTGAGATTCTTGACGTTCCGCCCCGCGATCCTGGCCATCACTTTGGCCGTCCCTTCCTCACCGCCTACCAGATCGCGATCTCGTTTGCCGAACGTTTCCCCAGCGACCACCGACTCATCGGCAAGCAAATCGGCGGCAAGGGTGCTGGACCGTCGCACTCTCTAGCTCAGTATCTTGCCAGGGAGCTCTCCGCTCGGATCAGAAATCACCGGCTACCGGGTATCGAGGGTGCTGATCTGCACGGAACGCATCTGAAGAAGCTTGAGTACCGTTCGAGCGAGGGAGACCTCGAATCCTCTACGGGATCATCCTCCGAACTTTCTATGTTCCGGCTCGCCGACAGTTGACGGTGAGCAGAAGTCGCAGGGCTAGATGACGTCATTGCCGAGAGATATTTGGCTATCCGAGGGTATCTGCTGCTTCCCATCCTTCTCGGGTTAGCGCATAAACCTGTCCCTTGTTCCCACGATCAGCGGCAAATCCGGCAAGAACCAATTCTTCCAAGGCACCACGCCACTTCGCGCTCTCGCGTCCGTGGCCGCCTCCGTAAGACTTGCGTCCGGCCTGTATACTAAATCCATCCAAGACTTCTATCGCAAGTATTTCACCGCTGTCGTCTTCAGCTGCTGCGGACAATAGCTCACGAGCGTCATCTGATAGCGGCAAGCCTATCATCCTCGATTGACTCGAATTTCCATCAATATGGTTTGTTGCTTCAATTACTTCTTGCAAGTATTCATTCTGTTGTAGTGTAATCGAAAGGTGTTTCCGAAACGCCTCGCGAAATTCATTTTCATCATTATATTCGTGAATTAGTCCCTGAGATTTGCACCAGCTCTTGAACTCTCGAACAGTTTCATACTGGTCGGCATCTATACTGTCTGGTGATACAGGTTTAGACGAAAAGTAGAGCATTGTCGGCTTCCCATTTCCATAATGCTCTTTAATTTCTTCAATAGTCCCGCTTGGTTCTGTCCCGGTTGGTGTCCCCGCTCTCGTCCAAAACACACCGACAAGAAGGTCGCAATCGTGAACTAAACGTCGATTAATAATTTCTTGGGGTCGGCTACCGAGTTCCGGTGACAAATTGGTTTCCCACCCTACGGGGATTAGGGCAACTCTAGCGGAAGAGCAATTGATGTCGTTCCATTCATGCAGTACTTGCCGCACTATTCTACGCTCTTCTTCGACGTCTCCAGGAGAAGCGATCATTACTGGGATGACTGTCGCTGCATACGCCATTGTGAATTACCCTCTCAGTTCAACAGTTTGGATCGGCAATTCGCACCGACACTATCGTCCGGTTCCTCCGAACGTGGCCCGCTGCTTCTTGTCCCGTGTCTTGTTGGGATCTTCGATCGCCTCAACCGGCTGGATGTATTCGGCGATATACTCCCGCGGCAGGCCGTGTTCCCTACTGCCCGCAAGGACAAAGTCCTTGTACCAGCTGTAGGGTTTGAGGCTGTCGTCGATGTGGTCTGGGGTGGCGAGATAGATAAGGACCTTCCGCCTGCGACCTTTGTCGTTGATGACCGTGACCATCGCGCCCTCGTAGCCGTGACCGACGCCTTCGGCCCTATCCAGCTTGGCTCGCTCGGCAGGATGGAAGCCGAACAGGACTCCGATCACGCTATTGTCGTTGCCACTGGCAAGTGCGTTGCATTTCCCGGACTTATCCGCGCTGCGCTTATGGAAATGAAGCGTATGACCCGGCAAGGTAGCGACGCCAAGCGCCTTGCAGCTCGGCATGCGTTCGCGCAGCCGGGCGGTCGACATGTTGGATCCATAGGCAAAATAGACGACTGGCTCCGGTGGGTCGGTCTCTGTGTTCCCCAGCGCAGCGATCGCAGGATCGCCGGGCTTAAGGATCGTGCGCAGCGGTACAGTCATTATGCTGCACTCGTTGGTTGCTTCTCCTTCGCGTGTGATGATCGACTGTCCATCCTATAGGTCGAGGATTGGAACAGGCCTGCCAGTCCAGCCGCAGTCGGCGCACCGCGGCCGTTCCCACAGTAGGCCGGGGGTGGCGGTGTTTTCGCCTTGTTCGGGTTCGAGATGTGGCGAACGGCAATTCGGGCATTCCGGGGGCACACCGCGCAGCTCGCGAACGATCAAGGAGGCCGCCATGCCGCTGGCGTGTTCGGTCAACGAGTGCGCCATGTCGGCATCGATCCAGGTGGCCGACTTCGAGTGCGTCAGCCAGTTGGAAAACGACCATGCAGACTCAAGCGCACCCTTGAGAGCCCGACGACGCTCCTTGTTGGTGTCGCCCGGGAGAAGATCGTTACAGATGATCTCCGCCCACTCGCGGAAGTTCGCGCGCTGCGGCGGTGTGTCGGTCCAGATTGCGGCGTCCTGCGCGACGCCGATCAGCTCGAGTAGCGCCTCGCGGCAGCGGACGCCGACGGCCTGATAGCCCGCGAGGTCCTGCGCCTGTGTCACGGCCGTGCCGACGCCTCCGATCTTCTCGAAGACGGGGCCGAACGGGAGGATGCGCACACCGTCTTCCTGTCGTTCTGTCGTCCGCGGAATGCGGAGCATCAGGCCAATATGGAAGGTCAGAGCAAGGTCCATGTTCGGGAACTGCTCCTGAGAGTAGAGGTTTGTGCCGCCCGTAATGACCCACCAGCGATCCTTGTTGGTGTGGATGTCCCACACGTCATGGCGGGTGCTGAGGACGGCCTCCGAGTAGACCTTCTGCATGAAGGTCACTTCGAGGTCAGGCGCCTGCCATACAAAGTATTCCCGAACTTCCTCGATCTCCTCGTCGGTGGCTTTCAACATGAACGGCTCCCGCGATGATCTCGTCGCACGGTGCTGGAAAGGGTTTGCGAAGGCCGCATCGGTTGCATTGTTTTCGAGGGTCCGGTCATGACTGTCTCAGGCCAAGACGTCTGAGCCAGGCGTCGACTTGTCCGAAGGCGTCCTGCTGCCATTGATCTGCTGTGCGATCGCCAAGCAAATGAGAGCCCTCGACGAACCTTCGCACGCTGGTCGGCCCGAAATCCTCGACATTCCGAAACTTGTCGGAGATCGAGCGGTATCCCTGGAGGGCAGACTCGACGTCGAGGAGCGGCCGGGTTGCTTCGACCAGGGCGCCGATTCCATCCGGGAAGTTCCTCACGGAGTAGTAGATGTCGTAGGCATCCTTGCGTTTCAGGCGGTTGGCGATGGCGTAACCCTTCATGGCCAGAAGGGCCGGAATCGATGCCACCGCGATGCTGACGCGGTTGCGGTCACCGTCGGGCATGTGGCCCTCGATGGCCACCATTTGATAGAACCTGAGCGCCAGGTCCGCACCGTCCGCACGCTGGACGGCAAACTGGCTGATAAGCGGCGGTGCATTCCTCGTGATCTCGGCGTCGCGCGGCATCAGGAAATCGACCACGACGTCGATGTCGGGTCCGTCGTCGCCGGCCGGTACGGTGCGCACGAGCTGGAAGCGCTGCAGATTGTCCCGCTGAAGGTAGCCGTGTTCCTGGAGGGCTTCGACGAGGCGAGCGTATTCGCCGTCGCCCAAGGCGGCCGGATCGAGGCCGAGGTCCACGTCCGCGGTACCGATGTGCGGCATCTCGGCTTCGCCCAACAGCAGCCAGGGAACCGCGCCGCCGATGATCGCGAACTTGCCTCGAAACTGCCGAGGATCTGGCCGATCTCGATGAGTACCGACTTGACCGCCGCTGTCGTCCGGTCGTCGTAGTCACCGGCGGCCTGGGGCTCCCTCACAACCATGGAAAGCACTTCGCGGCCAAATGGTCGGCGGCCTCGCGGTCCCGATCGTTGCCGTTCCACAGATCGAGGTAGGTGACGACCGGATTGGCGCAGAAGATGCCCGGTGCCGGCTCAACGGCGTCTTCGAACAGGGTCTCATCGCTGGGGATACGCAGGATCACGTTGGCTCCCTGTGCGGCATGGGTCAGTTGAAGCGCCTCTTGTAGTATCCGTGCGCCGGGTTCGTCTGCATAGAAGCTCTGCGTGCCGCCTCGGACGTATGGTGCAATCCACTCGGCGGCCGAGTTCGACGCGCAGATCGCGCGCGGAGGTTGCGGTCCCGGGTTCAGGCTTCCCGAGAGACGATTGCGCAACTGGTCCCCGTGGAGAACCGTGTATCCGCTGATGCGATGGCCGGCGGGTTGACGATAGTTCTCGCGCCAGGACTTCAGTAGCGCGTCCGGCTGGACGAGGACGAGACCGTCATCCCGGATTTCGACCCATTCCCGGTCGAGCAGCGCTTTGCGGATATTGCTGACGTGCCCGAGGCTGGCGTTGGCTGCCTCGGCCAGATCCGTGACGCGCCATGCGCGGGCCGGGTCGCCCATGAGAACCCGCAGGATTGCGCCCGCCCTCGGAGTGAACAGCGATCGCTGAGCGCGGGTTTCGGACTTCGGTCTGTCCGGGACGGTTCGCTCGATATAGACGTTGCCGAAAGCAAGGTGCGCGTTACCGAAGAGGTCGAGGTAGGCGACATTGTGATCGAGGCAGATGGAGCGCGACTCCGGAGACAGGTAGGGGCTCACCAGCATCGGAATGAACTGCGGGCTGTCGTCCTGATGCTCGGATCGATGCAAATGCGCGATGCAGCTCTCGAGCTGATAGACCGCGGATCGGGCAAAGCGCGGGGCTCCATTTGACTTGCTCTCGATGAGGAGCGTGTAGCGGCTTCCATCGTGGTCCAGATCGATCCTGGCATCGAGCCGGTGGCCGGAGGAGAGCTGCTGCTCGTGGTGAACGCCGATGATCTCGATGTTCGGGACGTGCCCAAGCAGGGCGCGGACCGCGTCCACCGCCGCACTCTCCACCGGCTTCTCTATTTGATGTGGTTTCACCATGCGGTGAAAGTGGCACGATAGGTGAAACTAGGCAAGAGGATTTCGACCAGACACCATTTTCAGCAATCTGCTGATATAGTACCTTTTGGTGAAACTGTTGCAAACCGGCTGGTCCCGGCGTTGCGGCTGGGCAAGAGGCCGTCCATGCCTCGTTCGGTCTGGGATGGGCGCAGTGGAACCGCCGCGGTGGAGTCATGTCCGACACCATGATGCACTAACATAGGCGGTGTTAGTGTGCAGACGTGGTGTTACCAATAGTCCGGTCGGCAGCTATACGGCTTCCAATCGCCCTATGTGACTGGCGCCCAGACGAAGTCGATTGAAGTCGAGATTGGCAGTCCCGACAGCCTCAGCCGAGGCGCTGCAGGCGTCGGTTAGGGAGCTTGCATTCTTTCGGGCCAGATCCGGGTCACCGCCTGTTTCCGTCGTGCCGACGGACGGGTCATACACATCCGCAAGGCGACCCGGGCGGAGCCTCGTGCTCGACGCAGCCAGCGCGTGACGGCGGTCGCGTTCCCGGACACGTCCGGCACCGGCGATACCCGTATATCCATGGGCCAGCCAGGGCAGTGTCGTCCCGCAGCAGGTCATGGTCGTTGAGGTCCTCGTAACCGGGCGGCGCGGCCATCCCCCTCTGAGCGATAAGGGGTTTCGAGGTGATGCTTGATGCGCCCGGAATCGCGATGTTCGACGAAACAGGCTGTGACATGCCCCGTGACGTCGAACAGGTGATCGACTTCACGCGGCAGCAGGGTAACGGCGTCGGAAGTCATCGGCCGCCGTCGGTTTTCCCGACGATCCGGTGACGTCTGAGCGCTTCAAATTCCAGTTGCGGCGATGTCACTGCGCCCGCATGGGGTCCGGTTCTCGTGGTGGCGTATGTCGTTGTATTCATTCACCGAAACCACAAACTCAGACCTCATGTACGCCTTTGCGTGAGCTATGCGGATTTGGCGCTCTTTCGAATTCTTTTTTTCGGGAGTTCGGGCGAATGTTGCCTGAAGTGTGGACTCCGGCGGAAGTTTGAAAATTTGGGTGAGCCGGACACCCATACTGAGAGGATTTCCATGAAAAAGGGGGCTGTATCACATTGACTTTTTTGACACCTAAATTTCGTTCGGTATAAATGCATTGTGGATGTTTCCAAACATGACAAATAGCCATTTGGGCGGAAAGAATTGATGCTCCCAGTTCGGGCCGTGCAATCCGCCAAATTCAACTAAACCGTCACAGTGAACTTCATGGTAGAAATTCCAATCTATCTTCTTCTGAGTTAGGTGACCTTCCTTAGTGTACTCGACTTGCGGTATCTTACTATCTGAACGAGTCGCGTAGCAGTGCTCTCCAAGCGAGTGGCGCACAACTTACCTCTGCAATTGGACGTCCGTTCAGAATTACATTCCGCCAACGCACGTCAAGGCCTTCGATTATGGTACCGTTCTGGAAAACACTTTCGAATCTGATGCCGTCACTTGTGGGTACTGCGGCAAAGCGGCAACCGAATGCATCGTTCGGCGAGCGAAGGCGTTCGAATTCTGCAGAAAAGCGTGTGGATCTGTCAGAAAGACGTCGTTCGAGCCTTTCGATGCCCTTCGAAACGTTCAGGGTCATGTCCTGAATCTCTCGCATGGTCATTTTCTCGCATCTGTCGGCGCGCCGTACTGGGCAAACCAGTGTCTTCGTGACTCGGTGGGGCGCCGAAAGTGAACGTCCGACGCGAAATATGACGACGCCATCATCTTGGTCGGTCGGAACGGCGAACACTTCCAACGCCGGAAGCTGAGGTTCCACGCAATCGCGAAAGATGAGCTTGAACCGCTCGGCCAATTCCGTACAGCGGGGTACCGGTGCGATCCCGGCTGCTGACGCGGGCTTGGTAGAAGACTCTTCGACGCCCAGAAAGAGGAAGACGCCATAGGCGTTTGCGAATGCCGTTACTTCCTCAAGTATCTCGTTCTTCGCCTTATCCCCCGGTTCATTGCCGATCTTCCATTGGTCGCGTTTTCCCTTGGCCGCGGGCAAAGACCGCTTGAACTCGACCCGTTCTCCCTCAGGAAGGGAGGAGGTGACCATGGCGGTGATATCGGCAGGGCAGAACTCGGATGCTGGCTTGGAATAAAGGTCGGTCATTGGGGGATCCCGTCAGGAATGCGCGGCATCGCCGGGGAAGGCGACAGAGTACTTGAAGGAATGCCGTTCGAATCACCCGGTGCTGGGCGCATAGAGATCGAACCGCACCGTGCGATCGGCCCGGAGCGCAATCTCCAGGACCCGGCCGGCGATGGCCTCTCCAGCCAACAGGTTGAGGGCGTGGTCGAACAGCCGGGTCTGCACGTCAAGGCTCATCAGCCCGTGCGCGACCGTGATGCAGACGAGGCCAGGATGTTGGGGCTCACGCTCCATCAGCAGCGTGAAATCGGCCCTGTCGTTCGTCACCAGTATGTATCCGTCGGCAACCGCGCGCCGAACCAGAGCCCAGTCCTGCCGCGCCCTCAAGCCGAGCCAGGTGACGTGCGTCGACAGCGGATACCCCCGCTCTCGCGCGACGACTGCCAAGCTGGGGCTCAGGCATTCGTCGATCAGGAACTTCACCGCGACCCGGACGGCGTGTCGAAGGCGACCTCGCCGGAGGAGGCCGGAACCCGGGCACGCCAGGCGGGCGCAACGCGGGGACGGCCCCGCCGGGGATAGGCGCGCGCGTAGCAGGCCGCCGCGTCGACTTGTGCCAACGTAAGCCCGGGCCAAGCGTCGCGGATCGCCTCGACGCTGTCGCCGTTGGCGAGCATCTCGGCGATGTCGTGAGCCGGAATGCGGGTCCCTTTCACACAGGGCGTGCCGGAAAGTACGGCGTTGTCGGTGACGATCGTCTGTCGTGCACGCTCCAGATGGGACAGCCCTTGCCGTACCTCCTCCTTCATTGACCGCACGTCGACCGACACGTCGCGCACGCAGGCAGATTCGGCCTCGGGGTGACCGAGCAAATACCGCACCAGCCGACGGCGTCCGTCGAGGGTTAGGATGGACGTCGTTTCGTGGGCGAGCTTCAGGCTCACGAGGCCATCGCAGTAGACGATGCGGGAGCCGTCGCGGCGCGCGGCGGCTGCGCCAAGAAGGCCAGTGTCGATGATCCGGTGGACCTGCCTGAGGGGTACGCCTGTGACGCAGGCCGCCTCGTTGGCAGACAATGTTGGGGATGCGGTGGCTGCCGACATTAATCCTTCCTCCATTCGGAAAAGAATATAAGGGTGACGCGACCAAAATGCCAGTGAAGACCCGCTACTCATCGGTTCCGGGAGCGCGAGAGCGAAATGGCAAGCATTGCGCAATGCTGCTATTTCGGCGTGGAACCCTGAGTTGCGGTGAAGCGCACAGGCCACGCGGGAGCCTGTCGGCGAGCTCTACCTCCAGGTACTGAGCACCTGCCGCCAGCCGTCCTCCAGCGCCAGAACCCGCACCGTGTCGGCAGCGCCTTTGCCGCCGCCGACAGGCACAGGCGGCCGAGGGCGTTGCGCCAGCCGGTGCGCTCGCACAGTTCGCGCGCCAAGGCGTGTCGCGTGAAGCCGCCGGAACGCAAGGCACCGGCGAGCCAGTCAAGCGTCAAAGAATCGAAATGGCGGAGACCAACCTGCATGCCCCCGGCATAAACAATACGGATTACCTATATAAGTGTGGATCATTGAAAGGTCCGGCGCCGGGCGGGCGTCGAGCATGGGCCGGTCTCCGTGCTGAAGGGTTCAGGAAATCGGCGACGGGTTCAGGCGGGCCGGATCAGCCGAAGCGCTTGTCGATTTGACGACGTGGTGTTCGCCAGCAACCGTAATGAAGATGCCCTCGGGCATGTGGGCGTCGTTGTCGCGGTTCTTGTGGGCGCGCGGGGACTCCCGAGCGTAAATCGTGGCGGAACTCAGGTGCCGGCTGCGGGGGGCGAAGGGGCTGCCGCGCAGCCGGCTAGCTTCGCCGGCGTGGTATCGATACGGCTTCCCGAATGCGGACCGTCAGCACTCCGCTGCACGCAGCAGGACCAACCCGCCGTCCAACGAGGTCGGACCGCCAGCGAAATCTGAGGACACCTTATTGCGGCTTACCGCTTACCGGTGGAAGATCGAGTGGGGGAAGGGTATCTTCGACCATGGTGGAGTGGCGCCTCGGTTGTAACGCTGGAAAGACACAGGGGAATGAATTGCTGCCCAACCCCAACGACGCACGCCACCTTTGCCACCACATCCGCACGCCTGAGGGATAAAGCGGGCTAAGATTAATTTCTGACACAAGGGCGGCAACCCGTATCCCGAGGGCAAGCCGGTGAAAGCCGTGATCAGGAAGATCGCCGGCAAGTGGTACGTCACCGTCTGCTACGAGGTCGAGGCTGAGGAGCGTCCCGACACCGGGGTCTCGGCGGGCGTGGACATGAACGTCCGACAGGTGGCGGTGGTGGACACGACCGGAGAGGCGGAGATCGTCGCCGCGCCCGACACGGGCCGGCTTGATGCGAAGATCGGGCGCAACCAGCGCCGGCTTGCCCGCCAGCGCAAGGGGTCACGGCGGCGCATGAGAACCAGGCTCAGGCTGCAGAGGCTCCAGCGAAAGCGGGCCAACAGGCGCAAGAACTGGCACCACCAGGTCAGCCGCCGGATCGCGAACCGGGCAAGCACGGTGTTTGTCGAGAAACTCAACACCCAGGGGATGACCCGATCAGCAAAGGGAACGCTCGAGAACCCCGGCACGAAGGTGAAGGCCAAGTCCGGTCTCAACCGGGAGATCCTGAGCACCGGCTGGCATGGCATGAAGCAGATGCTCGGTTACAAGTGCTTGGAACTGAACGAGGTCAACCCTGCATATACCAGCCAGTCGTGCAACGCCTGCGGGTTCACTGATCCGGGAAACCGGAACGACCGGAAGTTCGAATGCGTGGCGTGCGGCCATGCCGATCACGCGGACCTGAATGCGGCCCGCAACATCTTGACCTCGGGGACTGGGGTGTCTGCACGGCGAGGGGCGTTGGCGCTGGCCACCCCTGTGACCCGTGAAACTGATCGAAAGCTGGCGGCGTGACGCGCCGTCAACCCATCGATATAAGTCCCAATAGGAATTCTCCCATTGAAGACTGTCTCGTGCACGAGACAGGAGACACAGCTTCGCCGCCCACGCGTCCCGTGGTCCGCCCCGAGCGGCTTCGGTCGAGGGGACGGCCACATGACGGTCCGGGACAAGCTCACGCCGCCGCGAACGCGGAGGACGGTCGCTCGCGTGCCGGCGCGGGGCCGCCTGCCAGACATGTCGGAAAACCCGGCGGAAGCATGCGTTCCGCCGACCGCGGAACCCTTCCCACCGCCACCGATCCACGTCCCCGGGACCGCGACCAACCGGATCCCGCCGTCTCAGGGCAAGCGCCCGGCCATACTTTCCCCATCGACATCGACGCCGCGAAGGGCCCGCCGCAGCCTCGTTCTGAGACTGGTCAGCCTTGGGAGGCTGACCAGTCCTATAATGGGAACGTTCCCGTTGTACCTTCTTTCCCTTTTCGTGACTTCAACGCGGGATCGCCTTCAGAAGGGTGTCCAAGCCCCGCATTTACTGGCCTATCCGCGATCCGCGCATCCGGCTTACTTGTTCGCCGCAATCATTTCGGCATCGAGTGAAGTTCATGGCGAGGCTCCGCGTGTCACCGGCTGTCTGTCCTCGGCGAAATGCCGACGCTCCCCGGCCGGAACTGGGCCATGGCAGGGATGCCGACCAGGAAGTCCGGCTCACGCCGATGGCCCGTGCAAGCGAAGTGCATGGCCTCGTTCCAGTGGCTGGGCTCCGGACCGCTCTTCGTCAGGCAAGCGTGCAGGTCGTCGCTGCCGGGCGGTCATTCCTGCGCCTTCTGCCGCGCGGGCCCGCGCCCTGGATGCCGCACAAGAACGTTTCCCGTCAGTGCGCCGCCGTGCCAGGGTCCGCGAGCCGCACGTCGAACGACAGGAACCGGTCAAACAGCTCGGTCTTGCGCCACAGCAGTTCGTGCGGAAGCTCGGTGACGTCGCACTCCACCAGCCCGAACCAACGCAACGGATCGAGCATGTGCCGGGCGAACATCGTCCCCGCCGCAGGCCAGCCCGCCGGCGCAACGTCCTCGTCCGGCACGGCGCACAGCGTTGTGAGCGTGCGCGCGTTTCGCCATTCGTCGCCGATTTGGGACAGCGACCACAGAACGACGCCGACATCGCCTTGCGGCCACCACCCGGGCAGGCCGCGCGGCCGTCCGCTCACGTGCTTCGACAGGTCCATGTGCCAGAACGCCTCGCGGAACAGCAATGCCTGAAGCGCGCCCCGGGCGCCAGGCTCCAGCATCGCCCGCCCCGCCGGCGTCAGGTCGAACGACAGCGCGGACGCGTCAAGCAGCCTCGCCTTCTCCACGACCCGGCGCAGCAGGTGCAACTCCCCGACCGCCTGCTCGCGATACGTCTTCCCCGCCCGGAACCGTTCGGCCTCCTCCAGCCCCGGCCAGGACATCAGGGCGCGCAACCGCGTCACGTCCTTTATCATGAGGTTGTCGTTCGCCCCAATCCACAGCGAGCCCCATCCGTCCGCCTCGCCGAGCAGGACCAGCGCGTTGCGGACGAACGCCGACCCGGCAAGCTCCGTCTCGGAAAGGTCTTCCGCAAGGCGCACTGCGCCGTCTTCCGCCAGCGGGTCGGCGCCCAGCGCCTCGACGCTTTCCGCATCAAGCAGCGTCCACACCGGCTCAACGCCGCCTGGCCAGTCGGACGCGTCCAGTCTCGCGACGGCCTTTCCCTCGGCGGGCCGTCCCCTCTGCCCGTCGCGTCCGAGCTCCGCGATCGGCAGCGTTCGGCCCGCGTTCACCGCATCGCGGAGCCTCTTGCCCGCCTTGAACGACGGCGACTTCGACGCCGCGATCTCCACGGGCTCCCCTGTCCGCGGATTGCGCCCGGTGCGCGCGCTGCGGCGCCTCGTCGAGAACGTGCCGAACCCGGCAAGCCTGACCGTTTCCTCTCTCGCCAGCGCCTCGGCGACGGCCTCGAGCACGGCGTCGACGGCGCTCTCGGCGACGGACCTGCCGAGACCCGTCCTGCCCGCCACGCGGCTTGCGATGTCGGACTTCTTCATCGCCGTGCCCCCCGCAACGGTTCCCCGAAGCCAGGGCGCAGAACATGCGCATCGAGGCAGCCGCGCGTTCCGGTCATTCGGTGGTCCGCCCCGGTGCCGGATCGCTCGAACGCAGCCAGGGAAGCACGGTCCGTCCATGCCGGTCCGTGCGCTCGGCGACGATCTCCTCGGACAGCCGGTCATCGATCCGTTCCCGGGCGACCTCCGCCCTGTCGCAGATGGATGCGCGCCGCGCGGCGTCGCGCTCCCACAAAAGGGCCTCTTCCAGCTGGAGAATGCCGGCCCGCTCCGCCATGACCTTCGGATGCGTGTGCAGCCATCGCAGGAACGCGACCGCCTCGGGGGTCACATGCCACAGCATGCCGTAGTCCAGCACGTACTCCATCGCGAGGCCCGGACCGGCCCAGTCGGAGCCGTGCCAGATCGCGCCCGGCAGCGGATGCGGATTGCCGCACAGGACTTCCGCGATGTAGCCGTTCTCGACGAAGCCGCGTCGAATGCTGGTCGCCGCCTCGACGTGCTGCCCCTGGCGCAGGAGCAGCAGCGCCTTCTCGTAGCGAAGGGGCGGGTACCAGTCCGGCTCCATGTCCGTCTCGAAGAAGGACATCGCCCTCTCGTCCTCGCCCGCACGCAGAAGCTCCGAACCGATCACCAGGCGGATCCCCTGGTGGTCGTCCGGGTTCCACGCCAGCATCCTCGCCATCGTCGAGATTCCCTCGTCGCGGCGGCCCGTCCGCACTTGGGAGCGCGCGACGCCGTGCGCCGCGCGCAGGAACGGCCGGTTCTCCTGATGCCGCCACGCGACGCGTCCGTCGAACCCGGCCGGCAGCGCCGCCACGCCAATGGCGTATCCGCGCCCGTAGGCTTCCAGGGCGGGCCCGAACTCCCTCCGCTCGTACAGCGCGTCCCCGACATGCACGTGGCCGTCGATGAACCAGGGATGCCGCCCGACAAGGCTTTCCAGCGCGCGGCGATACGTGTCCCCGTCCAGGCGGCCATTGTCCCGCCGGTCCAGGGCGCCGTCGAGCTCGTCCACGACATCGTCGTGTCCGGAGGGATGCCGGAACACGGCCCCGCCGTCCTTCAGTTCGACATCGACCGTCATGGCGCCGCCGATCCGGCGGCGACCGCTTCCGCGGTGTCATGATCGCGGCAAGGGTGCCGGTCGCTGGCCGGACCCCGGATGTCCATGTCTTTCGCCGTGGCGAGCCTCAGCATTCCGTTCGACCCCATCGAGAAGCACGCACTGAATGTCTATCCGCCCTGACGCGGGGCGCAAGGCCTATCACTTTATCACACTTAACTCCGGGGCTCCGGTCATTCCGCAGACGACATACAGCGGCTTTCAGAGCTCCGATTTTGAAGAACAGTTGCGATCGCGCGGAACAGAAATGCTCTATGTTACGGGACTGCACAGGAATTGCTGTTGCCGTCACACGTCCGGAGATGCGTTTCAATCGGGGTTTGAGCGTGTCTGGGTATCGGATGCACTGCAGTCTTTCACCGGCGAGGCGCATGGCACCGGACTGGAGAATTTCAAGGCATGGTATTCGACGGATCCCGACAGGCAGTTCAAGATGTCCGAACAGGTTGTCGCTGACTGGGGTCAGGAACCCGCCTGAACAAGTGTTGGACTATCATCCGGAAACGGGTTGACCAGCACGCAAACCTGCCTGCCGACACAAAGGCCAGATACCGCGCGCGCCCGGTCTTCTCCAGAAGGCCGTTCGCATCCAGTGGCGCCAACTTGTGTAATCCGCCTTTCGACCCATCGGCAGGGTCGCTGATCGCCAGTATCCAGTTCTTGCCGTTGATTTCCAACGCCGCGTAAATCGTCATGGTATCTTCTGTGAGGGGAGCGTTCGCTTTACAAATCTTCCGCCGGATCCAACGGCGGATCGAAGCCCGCCGCAACCGCGGGCAAGGCATCTGCCATATCGCACTCCTCGCGGAGATCGGCAAGGATTTCGCCCGGGAACCGTCGTCCGAACCGCCGGGCCTGCCGGCGGACTACCGGGTGGGGAACACATAAGCCGCCGACGCCAAAACTGGACGGACGCCGAGGATGACCTCCTCAGGTGCCTGGCCTATTCCGGTTCCAGCCCCGAGAGATCGGGCGTTCGGAATCTGCCAACTGCAGCCGCATGAAGATGTTGAGGATCTCCTGTCTTGAGAGGTTGGCGGAAGCTCCTCCGGGCGACCATGGCGTGGCGCAGGACGACCAGGAAGCTGCCAAATGGTACCGCTGGGCGGCTCTGAGCGCACCATGCGTCGGATGGCCCAACACGCCCTGTCCACAAAGGGGCGGTTAAGGACACACCCCCGAGAACCCTGTCCATAAACAGGCTTCAACTCATTGCGGGCAGGGGTTTGATGCGGACAGCGTTTACGGACAGGCAGGACAAACGAGTTCGGAAAAAGGGTCTCGCATTCTGGCTTTCTGTATAACATATGTGTTATGGATTGAAGTGGATTGTCGAAACATTGGACAAGAGAGTAAACCGTGAACTGGCGAAGTTGCCGCGCGATTTGTATGCCCGTTTCCTGCGGGTTGGCGAACTTCTTGCGGAACATGGCCCCGGAACGGTGGGGATGCCCCATGTCCGCTTTCTGTTTGGCGGTCTTTGGGAAATGCGCCCGAGCGAGAAGGACGGAATTGCGCGCGCCATTTGCACTACGGCCGCTGAAAGACGATTGATCGTTGTCCACGTGTTTCAGAAGAAAACCCGGAAAACGCCTTCGACCGCGCTGGAAACGGCCAGGAAGAGGGCAAGGGAGGTCACATGACCAAACTGTCAGAACTTAAGGCTGAATTCCTGAGCGACCCCGACAACCGGGTGGCCTATGAGGCATTGGCGCCCGAGTTTGATCTTGCCCGGAAACTCATTGCTGCCCGGGTGGCAGCGGGGCTTTCCCAGACCGAAGTGGCGGAACGCATGGGAACCAAGCAGAGTGAAGTCTCGCGGATCGAAGGCGCGCGCCAGAACATCAGCATTGCCAAGCTGGCGAACTATGCCGAGGCCGTTGGCGCGAAGCTGGACATTCGGCTTGACCCCGTCCGACCTGACGGTTGAGCAGGCCGACAGGACGGCCGGTGACAGGGCTGCGCACAGTCGGGCAATCCACCTTCCACATCGCCAATGAAACAGAGCGATAAATGCGCGATCTCTACGCCATCAATCTTCATCTGCAACAACGGCTCGAACGGAACTGGCTCGAGGAAGTTCGCGCTGTAGAAGCCAAGCGCTTGCTCGAAAAGGCTGGCCTTCTGCGAGACTGCAAGAACGGCCTGCCGCTGCGCAGATTGCTGCGCGCCGGACGCATCGCAGGCCAGCAACAGCGCCCGGACCGAAAGAACGGCGCATGGTTCATCCTCCGCCTCGCGACATCCCGCGAGCCCCACGCGATCCGCGAGGCCCGCGAACGATTGTGCCGCTGTCTCCCCATCGACCGCGACGCCTTACCGCCCGACTGGCCGGTGAACCAGGGACCCGCCGTCTTCTGGCAGGAACTCGGCAAGACGGTCGCGGCCTTCGGATACCTGGAGCATGTTCTGGCCTCTACCTGCTACGCGCTCCTCGCGACGGGCGAGAGGGCGACCGAACTTCTCGAAGCGGACGACCATGAAGCCCTGTCCGAGAGGTGCAAACGACTCCTGGGCTCCCGGACCGACAGTCCGTACCGTCTCACCCTCGAACTCAACCGGGTCCTGAACGATATTTTCCGGCAATGGTCCTCCTGTCATTCCGTCCCTCCCGGTCAGGTTGTCCCGCGTCGGTGCCGGACATGGTTCAGCCAGAAGTGATGACGCCGAGCATAAGGATCCCGCTTCAATATGTTCGCAAATAGTGTGGGTTCAACCGGACGATTGCAGGCTGGTTGCAAGTGAATCGGGCTTTACCCCATCGATAAACACACTCAATTCGGGCCGAGAATTGCCGATGATTGCAGGTCGAAGCGATTATGATTGCAGGTCACTACACCTAGCGGGCTTTTCATATCGGCAGAGTGGAAAACTCAGAGCCCAAGACTCCCTACACCAGTGTGGATTCATGGAGCCGCCACGGGGATGTCGTCGGTGCCTTCGCGGCCGAAGTCAGACGGAATCTTCGTGCTGGATGTTGAAAGGCCGGAAAAACGTCGCCTGAACCTCGTCCAGTGACAGCCCGGCATGTCCTGTCGCGGCCTGTTTTCCGGATCGGTTGCGTCTGTCGCTTCAGCCATGCGTAACGTCTCCTGTTCTTGTGGCGGAGATCATTTCGAAATGAGGACGCCTACCACCACGCCTGCAGCAAATCCTATAGCAAGAGCAGTGACGACTTCTTTTTCTTGTGATTGCTCAAATTCGTAGGCTTCCGCGAACTCATACCATTCCGCAAGTTTGATGAACTCTCCATCGGTTTGGGCCAAAACTTTTCTGTTGCCTCCTTCAACAGTTGAGTGCCAGGGGCGCTTGCCCCAACCCTGGTGATGGCTGAGGCAACTGCATCGGCGAACGTCGCACGAACGGTCACTATTCTTCAGCGCAATTTGTGGATTTACATACGATTGGAGTTTTGTATATAAAACCGATAGGCGCAAGCGCATGAGGGAAGCGTGTCTGAATCCGTCAAGAGGCTAGGTCCGACACCCGCTGAAGAAAGAAGAGCGGTCGCGCTTTGTCTCAGAGGAATTGGCATGTCTTTTTCAGGCGTGTCGGTCCTTCGGGACGTGAACCTCGAATTCCGGGGCGGCGAAATTCACACCTTGATGGGTGAAAACGGCGCCGGCAAGAGCACGCTGGTCAAGATCATCAGCGGTGTACACGAAGCCACTGCCGGCACCATGGAGATCGAAGGAGAAGAGGTCTCGTTCAGATCCCCTCGCGAAGCGGAAGCCCGCGGGATCGTCATCATGCACCAGGAACTGAGCCTGATTCCGGAAATGAGTGTGGGAGAAAACGTTCTCCTGGGTCACGAACCGAAGATCCGGGGCATCGGGATCGACCGGCGCGCGCTTCGCGAGACCGCGCGTGCCGCGCTGTCGCGATTTGGCTTCAGGCTGGACGTGGACACGCCGGTGAAGGATTTGCGGGTCGGAGAACAGCAACTGGTGGAAATCGCGCGGGCGCTGCTCGGCGACGCACGGCTTCTGATCATGGACGAACCGACCTCGGCCCTGTCGCAGACCGAATCTGACATCTTGATGGAAGTGATCCGCGACCTGGCACTTCAGGGCGTGTCCATCGTCTATATTTCGCACCGCATGGACGAGGTGTTCGAAATATCGGACCGGGTGACGGTTTTGCGCGACGGCAACCAAATCGGCACGCGCCTGGTATGCGAGACTGACTCCAACGAGTTGATCCGGATGATGGTCGGCCGCTCAGTCGAGATCAAACGGCTGGATCGCAAAGCCGAGCGGTCGGGCACGGTGGCAATGCGCGTCCTTGGGCTCACGGCACATGCGGCGAACCGGAAGGTGCTGGACGATGTGTCATTCGAATTGCGGCGAGGTGAGATTCTGGGAATTGGCGGCCTTTTGGGTGCCGGGCGGACCGAGCTGCTGGAAACGCTCTTCGGCGCGCGCGGCAGTTCGTATTCGGGCGAGATCGAAATCGGTGGCAGAAAGGTGCGACCCGGCAAGCCAGCCGACGGAGTGGCCCTTGGCCTGGCGCTGATCACCGAAGACCGCAAGGGCAACGGCCTGCTGCTGGAGCGGTCGATCGGCGACAATATCGTCCTTCCGCTCTTGCCGTTGCGGGCGCGCTTCGGGTTGAACCCGACCGCGCTGCGCCAGAAGGAAACGCTTGGCGCCATCGACAAGCTGAGGATCGCTGCGCAGGGCCCCGAGCACGCGGTTGGTCGGCTTAGCGGCGGCAATCAGCAGAAGGTCGTCCTGGGAAAGTGGCTGGCGACGAAGCCAAGCATTCTGCTTCTGGATGAACCGACGCGCGGCATAGACGTCGGAGCCAAGGACGAAGTCTATGACTTGATTGGTGACTTGGCCGATCACGGCATGTCCGTCCTGTTCGCAAGCTCGGAGATCCCGGAGTTTCTGTCGGTCTGCGACCGGATGATCGTGCTCTGCGAGGGCCGGATGACGGGCGTGCTCGAAAGAGACGAGATGTCGGTCGATGCGATCAAGGAACGGGCGATGCAATTCTCCTGGCAAGAAAAATGGCAGCGAGTGACATGAGCCTACCCGACATCCAGTCCGGCAGAGCTAACGGCACAGGCCCGCTGAGGATTCTGGGCACCATTCTGAACCGCACCAAGCTGTACTGGGGGCTTGTGGTGCTGATCGCCTTTGGAGCGCTTACGTCACCGCTCTCTTCGAAGGGCACCAACATCTTCCTGTCGATCGGCAACCTGACGGATGTCCTGCGCCAGGTTTCGGTGACCGGCATTGTCGCCGTCGGCATGACGCTGGTGATCTTCATCGCCGGAATCGACCTGTCCGTCGGCTCGATCATGGCGCTTGGCACGGTGATTTGCGCCATGCTTCTGACCCAGGACGGCTGGACGGCAGCCCACTATTTCAGTGTGCCTGCAACAGGTGCGGTGCTGTTCATCTGCTTCACCGCACTGTTGATGTTCGTCCAGGGCGAAAGCCAGAAGTGCAACAGGAAGGACAGGCTCGGGCACAGCTGGATGTCACTGACCATCTCCGCCGTGCTGGCCGGGCTCGTGATGCTCTGGCTCTCGGGTCAGGTGCCGGGCAAATTCGGGGTCGTTGCCGTTCTGGTGGCGGTGCCCTGCGTCGGCGCGGTCATGGGAATGCTGAACGGACTGCTGATCGCGCACGGGCGGTTGCAACCTTTCATCGTGACGTTGGCGATGATGGTGGGCGCGCTTGGACTGGCCCGCGTGATCGCCGGGCAGGATACGGCGGTCTATCCTGTCTACACCGGCAGCAACGCCACCGAAACGTTCGAAGTGTTGCGCAGCCTCGTCGGGGGTGTCTTGCCTGTGCCGGGGCTGATCTTCCTCGTGATCCTCGCCGTCTTCTTCCTGCTGACCCGGTTCACCACCTATGGCAGCTACCTTCTGGCCATCGGAGGGAATGAAGAAACGGCGCGACTGGCAGGCATCAATGTCTCGCGCAACAAGATCGTCACATATGCCATTGCCGGCGGGCTTTCGGCGCTCGCGGGCGTCCTTTACGTGGCGCAGTTCCGGCAAGGCAAGCCCGATGCAGGCATCGGGCTTGAGCTTGACGCCATCGCCGCGGTGGTGATCGGCGGCACCAGTCTTATGGGGGGGCGCGGTGCCGTGATGGGCACTTTTGTGGGAGTGCTGATCTTCGGATTTCTCAGCAATATCCTGCAACTCAACAACATTGACAGCAACACCCAGCTGATCCTGAAAGGCATGATCATCATTGCCGCGGTACTTCTTCAGGAAGGACGGCTGGACGGAATTTTCGATTGGGTCAGACTCGGTCTGGCCCGACGGAAATAGCTCTGACCCCGCAGTTTGGAGAAAGGGGGGCCAGAGCTTTCAAAACGCAGCGAAAGTGCTGCATCATGAATGGGAGAAGACTCTATGAAGAAAAGAACGATTTGCAAGTCGCTCGTATTGGGCGCCGCCACGGCCGTGGCATTGAGCGTGACGTCGGGTGCAGGCTGGGCTGCGGACAAGTACGTGATCGGCTTTTCGCAAGTGACGACCGTTGAGCCATGGCGCGTTCAGTTCAACAAGGATCTGCGCGCTGAAGCCGCTTTGCATGAAAACGTTGAGTTGCTGATTGCGGATGCGAACGACCGCACCGAAAAGCAGGTAGCTGACGTTGAGAACTTCATCCGTCAGGAAGTCGACGCAATCCTGATCTCGCCCAAGGAATCGGCCGGTCTGACCGGTGTGGTCGAACAGGCCACCGATGCGGGCATCCCGGTCTTCGTGCTGGACCGCAACGTCGATACCGACAAGTTCGTCCAATGGGTCGGCGGCGATAACGTTCAGATCGGCCGGGCAGCGGGCAAGTTTGCGCTCGAAATGCTGGGCGGTGCCGGAAGCGCCGCGGGTACGGTTGTCGAGATCTGGGGCGGTCTGGGAACACAACCCGCCCACGACCGTTCAAACGGCTTTCACGAAGCCTTTGAAAACGAGGACGGCGTGACCTTCCTTCTCGACAAGCAATCAGCCGACTGGAAGCAGGATCAGGCCTACGACATCATGGCCACTGCTCTTCGCACTCATGAAGACATCACCATGGTTTACGGCCACAACGACCCGATGGCCTATGGCGCTTTTCTGGCCGCCAAGGATGCAGGACGCGAGAAGGATATCATCTTCATAGGTGTTGACGCGCTGCCGGAAGAGGGCGTGACCTGGGTCTCCAAGGGCGAATTGACCGCCACCTTCCTTTACCCGACACCAGGCGCCGAAGGACTGCGCCAGGCACTGAAGTATCTCGAAGGCCAGGACGTGCCAAAATCGGTTGTCATGGACACCGAGGCCGTGACCTCCGAGAATGCGGATGAAATCCTTGTCCGCAACGGCTTGAAATAGGCCGATTGACCTGTCGTATCCTAACTGCTTGATACGAACCCGGTTGCGCGAGAGCGTTTCTTTCTCGCGCAACCCATTTTTTGAAAGATCGAAGAACCGTTGAGCGTCAAGGAAACAAAGCTCCAAAAATACTCGGCTCCGGCTCTGGAAAAAGGGCTGGACATAATGGAGTTCCTATCGCTCACCAACGAAGCGCCTACATTGTCGCAACTTGCGGACGGCATTGGACGGTCGAGGAGCGAGATCTTCCGGATGATGATCGTGCTGGAGGAACGCGGCTACATTCAGCGGATTGACGGCGAGATCTACGCTTTGACCGAAAAGCTGGCGTTAGTCGGCAGCACCCGGTCAGACACGGCCAAACTGGCGGCGCTGGCCGAACCCTATCTTGAACAACTCAGCGACGAGACCGCCCTGTCGAACCATCTCGCAATTCTGCAGGGTGACACGTTGCGCACCATCGTGGCGACCGATGCCGCCCGCAGCTATGGCCTCAGCGTGCGCGTCGGCTATGAGCACCCGGTCTTTGGCACTGCGGCAGGTGCGTGCTTTATCGCCGGCGAGTCCGATCAGACCGAACGTCAAAGGCGAATGGCCGAAATCGGCGCGGGACGAAGCGTCGAAGCCTTCGAGACCTTTGCCGCGCTGATCGAGTCCTGTCGGACGTCCGCCTTCGCAGAGGCGCCGAATCCCGAACATAACGCCATCATGGAAATCGCCGCTCCCTTGCGCCAGGCGATCGACAACGCCACCATTGCCGCAATCTCGATCCCTCTGATCAAATCGGCGGAGAGCCCGAACCGCCTGCCGGAAATCATCGACCGGTTGATGGCCACATGCCGATCATTGCAAGAACGGATATCGATCGCGCTTCCCGGGCGGCTTCAATTGAGCTAGGAAGATTGATTTCTGCGAGTGATCGGCCCTTCCTGCAAGGCTTTTCCTGAACCGGGTGAACAACCCCGCTCAAGTCGTCCATGAAGGCGCCTGACCGAAAGCGAATCAGGGGCCGCGGCGGATCTCTCGAAGCTGACCGTGACGCCGGTGGCGCCGGACGACGAACCGCGCTTCCGCGTGCTCATGGAAGAGCACCACAATCCTGGGCGACACCAACGTGACCGGCCAGGAGAGGGTTTGCCCGCGCGCTGGTGCAGTGGAACCTTTGGAAGGCGGATGATTCTTCATGCGGGGATGTCTCCCGTTCGGGGATCTTGCGATCGAGGATTGCCCGAGTCTTGCCTCAACACGTCAAAGGTACAAGAGGTTCAGGACTCGGAATTCGCGTACCACTGGCACTTACGCCTGGTGTTAGCAGTTTCCGCAAAGAGGGTTTCGTGGCTTGCATGAGGTAGGAGGCGTCATCGTTTGTCCGTGCGCACGCCGTCATTCTTTTGGTTTCAATTCGCAGGCGGCGTCTCGAACAGCCCGTAGGATCCCAAGCGGACCGGTGGTTCGGTAAACTCGTCGCCACATCCGCGGTGAAGCGCTCATGTGTCCAAGAGGCTGCGGGCGGCAATGACATCTTGGAGACATGGGAGGACTTGGCAGCGAGCAGCGAATCTCACGCCACCGCGCCGAGACCGTTCTTCGCCACCAGCGTCAGCAGTTTCAGCGAGGGACCGCGCGGGCGCTTCTCACCGCGCTCCCACTGGCTCACCAGACCCGTCGTGACGTTGAGGTAACGAGCAAACACCGCTTGGCTCGCGTTCTCGCGCTGTCGAAGCGCGCGAATTTTCCTCCGGTGCCATGTCCTCAACCGGCGTCAGGCACATCTCGTCGAAGCCCTTCATCGTTTGCTTCGACATCACGCCCGCTTCGACCATGTCCATCGCCGCCTCGTGGGCGGCCGCCAGCGCTTCGCTCTTGTACTGCTTGGTCATCGCATGTCACCTCGATTATCGTCCCTGTTGCCAGCATCGCAGCAAAGCTCGACGGTCCAGCCTCAGAAATTCGTCGGCCAGCAGCCGATAGGTCTCCAACTCGTCCCGGCGCAGGTTGTCCCGTCCGCTCTTGGCGAATCCGTACACGAAGAACGCAAGTTCGCCTCGGCGAAGCAGCACGATCGTGCGGAACCCGCCAGAGCGGCCACCGCCCTCGCGCGCGATTCGCTGCTTGATCACCCCGCCGCCGAGATCGGCATCGATAAGTCCCTCGGCAATGCGCTCTACGGCGTCGCACAGCGCGCGTTCCCCGATCCTCTCGCGACGTGCGAAACGCGCGAAAGCCTAGGTTTTGAACGTACGCAATCCGCTTCCCGTGTGCATCATTCCTCATGCGCAGCCATATAATATTTGGTGCCATATCAAGCAAACCCGTCTCAAGGGGTGCACGCCAAATTTTGTTAGCCTGCGGCGATCCGTTCGGCCTTCCATAGGGCGAACTCTTCCCACTGCAAGTTCTTCCAGCAACTCTTCAGTGCCGTCAGTGCATTCGCGCCCCGCATCGACCATTTGCAGCCCGACCTCTTGAAGCGTGTGACGACCATTTGCTTGCAGCTGCTCTCGATCTGGCCGCTCCCGACTTGCATGCCGCGCGCCCGATACGCGTCGTCGCGCATCCGTCCCTTGTTCGCCTCGAAATAGTCAATGCACCTGGCCCCACGTCCTTGTAGCGTTTCCTTTCCGCCTTTGGGTCTCAGGCGTTGCGTACGCGGGTTCCTGGCTGCGAGGGCTTCTGCTGCCTCGTCGCCGGCGTCATCGGCGTCGAAGGCGCAGAGGATGCGTTGGGGTTTCCATGCTTCGGCCCATGCGGGCAGTTTCCTGCCGGCGCCGGTTGTCGAGAGGAAGACGGTTCCGGGGTTTCGGAGTTCGGGCATGGAGAATGCGGAGAGTGCGTCGATGGCGCTCTCGGTGATGAAGAGGGTGTGCACGGTGCTTCGGTCTGCGGGGATCCAGAAGCTTCCGCTGTCCTTTCGCGATCCCGACACCATTCCGCGGAATGGTTTGCCGCCCGGTGGCATGACGGTTCCGAAGCATTCTGCTCCGGTTGGTTTCCGGTTCCTGTCGGTTGCGATGAAGACGGCGTCCTTCGGGCATCGGCATGGAGGAGGCCGCGGCGGTTGAGTGCTGCGACGAGATTGTCCGGGAGGGCCCTGTCCCTGGTGAGCCACCGATGGATTCCGGGCCATGCGGACGCGGCGGGCGGCGGCAGGGCAAGTTCCCTGCGGGGTTCCGTTTTCGGCTCCGGTTCCGGCGCGAGATCCCCTGTGGGCTGCCGGAGGCGTTCCACCGCCCGGGTGAAGCTTCCGCCTTCGGCATGGATGAGGAGATCGATGGCGCCGCCGCCGCGGTTTTGCCGGTGGTCGTAGAACTTCTAACGGTGATGTTGATGACCGATCCATCGCGCCAGAAGCGGTTCCGGTCGCGGGGATCGCGGCGATAGCCGAGCCTGAGGGCAATACGGCATCTTGAATGTCGCGCTGCACATGACCCTTCCCGGCCGGCAGGTCCCCGACTGTGGCCCGAACCTGATGTTCACCGACAACGAAATCGACTTCCTGCGCGACTACGCGCGGGAGCACGACATGACGCCTCCGGAGCGGCTCGGCGACGCCGTGCGCCTGGTTGCCCATCTCGGCAGCTACCGGGACCGCCGCAAGCACGATCCGGAACCGGAAACCAGTTCATGTGGCACGGCCAGACCCGCCTCTCGAGCGCCACACTCGGCCATCGCATCAAGTTTCTGGCCGGCCAGAGGCACGCATTGCGGCAGGAAGACTGACCCGTTGCAATGCAAACTCATCATGATTCGGTAGCACCAGTGCTCAGCGACATCGAGAGGTGTGGAGCGGCCTTGCTGTTACACTTGTTTCTGTTATTTTCGATATTACACTTGAGGGCAGGCCCGTGTACTGCCATCGAGGCCCCTGTACATTGCGGATTTGGAGGATCAGGATGAGTGACACTGCCGACGCGGTGGACCTGGGACACCGTCTTCCGACGCAGGAAGAGACTGCGTGCGCTGCGCAAGCGGTAATGGCACTTTCCAACGCAAGGGACGAGAACGGCGTCCTCGCCATACGTGGCGAGGACGGCAAGTCCGTTCGCCTGGCACCGGCGGTCGCCGACTTGGTGATCGATCTCCTGGACGGTGTCGCGTCGGGACATACGGTCACGCTGGTACCGACCGGCCCGATGTTGACCACGCAGCAGGCGGCCGACATCCTGAGCGTTTCGCGCCCTCACCTCAGCAAGCTGCTCAAGTCGGGCAAGATCCCGTTCGTTTCGGTCGGTGCGCACCGGCGCGTCGTACACGCCGATCTGATGGCCTACATGGACCGTCGCAACGCCGCGCGCCGCGCTGCGCTCGACGAACTCTCCCGGCTCGGTCAAGAGTTCGATGCATCTTGAAACAGATCGCGGACCGACGTGTCGCCCTGTTGGATGCGAATGTCCTGTTTCCATTCCGCAAGCGAGACATTTTCCTGCGCTTCCACCACGCCGGACTGATCCGGGCGCGGTGGACCGAACGGATTCTCGACGAATGGACGCATAGCTTCCTTGAACTGAAGCCGCATCTTGAACCGAGTGTCCGTTCCCAGCGGCATGCCATGCGCGAGCATTTTGCGGAGGCGGTGGTTACCGGGTACGAGCCGTTGATTGGGAAGCTCGAACTTCCGGATGTGGACGACCGCCACGTTCTGGCGGCGGCGATCCGTTGCGGCGCGCAGTACGTCGTCACCAACAATCTGGCCGACTTCCCGGCCGAGGTCCTCGCGCGCTTCGATATCGAAGCGATCGACGCCGACAGGTTCTGTCTCGGACGTTCGACCTCAGTCCTTTCGAAGCACTCGGCGTGCTGCGCACTCTTCGGGAGGCGTACAGCAATCCGCCCTTCACACCGTCGGAGCTCAATCGCGACCTGACGGCGAAGGGACTTCCCCGGCTGGCTGCCCTGACGGAGGAGCACCAGGAAGAACTGAGAGGCGAAAAGGATTCGAATTGAAGACTCTGACAACGTCTTCAACACGAAGGATCTTCGCGATGCTCGGATTTCTCATCGCCCCTCTGACGAACACTCTTCGACCGCACTTCGCCTTGAGCAAGACAAGGCTCGCGACGCTGTCGGTCCTGCTCGTTGGCCTGGCAAACTGCCGGACCGTGAATCTCAGTCACCTTGCAAGCCAGTTTCCGGGCGCGGCCCTGCACGCGTCGAACTATCGACGGCTGCAGCGGTTCTTTCAGTTTGTCCGTCTTGATGAAGACGTGGTTGCGGTCCTGGTGGTGCGCATTCTCCGGCTCGCGGGTCCGAAGGTCCTTGCCCTGGACCCCGGACCAATTGGAAACTCGGTTCACGGGACGTGAACATCCTGGTCCTCGCCATCGTGACGCAACGGTTCCGCGTGCCGTTGATGTGGAGCCTGCTCGACCACGGGGCAACTCGTCAACAGCACAACGCATCGCGTTGATGCATCGCTACCTGCGCCTGTTCGAAGTGTCCTCGATCGACGCCCTGCTCGCCGACCGGGAGTTCGTCGGTGCACGATGGCTGGAATTCCTCAATGAAAACAATATCCCGTTCGTCGTCCGCTTGCGTGAGAACCTGCAGGTCCGCACCGAAGACGACGGGATGCTGAGGCTGTTCCGCACGCTGGTGCACAAGAGCCGCAGAGGCAGCTAGTGCAACTGGACCGGCTGGCTGCACACCATGGCGGAGAAGCCGGAAAACCGGCTGAGTTCGTGGCAAAGCGGATCCGGGGAAAGGAGAGCCTCGTCATCGCGACCAATATGGAGCACCCCCGGGGTGCCCTGCGCCTCTATCGGCGTCGCTGGGGCATCGAATGCCACTTCTCGGATGCCAAGACCCGCGGCTTCAACATCGAGGACACCCACATCACCGATTCCGCCAAACTCGCGACCCTCCTCGGCATCGTCACCCTCGCCGTGACGTGGGCACACCGCTGCGCGACCCGGGTGATGGGGCGCAAGCCAATCCGCCGGAAGACGCACAAACGGCTCGAGAAGTCCTGGTTCCGAACCGGGTTCGATGCTCTTCGGAGGTGGATCATCTACGACCCGGATGACGCACTCATGGTATGGCAAACGACCATCCCAAAAAGACCGGTCAAACCAGCCGAAATCCAGTGAGTCGCGTACTGTGGTCTGGCAGCAGCAGATGTCCGCCTCAAGTTTGATTTCTTGGCCAAATTTGCAGCTTCGAGCCCATTACCCCAAATCAATGAGGTTTCATTTTCTCAATCTTTGAGAAAGGCGCCGGAAGGTCGAGGCCGAGGAGGTGCAGGAATCCGGTTTCTCTCTTGATGGGGCCAAGGGGATCTTCTCGACCAGTTTTAGGACCGGCTCTCCAAGCCTGAACAGACCGATTCCTCTCAACACGTCGGGCCCGGTATCATGCCTGCATGTCCGGCAGAACCTTGGCCTCAAGGATGAAGCCAAGCGCCGACAGCACATTGATCAAGGTGCTCAGGCGAGGATTACCCTCGTCGCTCAACGCCCGGTACAGGCCCTCCCGTGATACACCCGATTTCCTGGCTACATCAGTCATTCCACGCGCGCGCGCCACTGTGCCGAGAGCGTGGGCAATAAACTTCGGATCGCCCGTCGCGAACGCTTCAGAAATAAGTTCCGCCGGCGCATCGGGGGATTTGAGGTGCTCTGCCGGATCAAACCTCCTGGTTTTCATCGTCGATCTCCTTCTCCATTTTTCTGGCCTTGTAAATGTCCCGTGCCTGGGAACCCTTGTCACAACCGCAAAGCAATATGATGATCCTTTTGCCACGCGTGGCATAGTAGAGCCTGTATCCGCGCCCATGTTGAATCCGGAATTCGCTCACACCGTCTCCAAGCGACTTTGCATTTCCAAAAAGGTCCGACTTCAACCCGGAGGACCAACCGCTTCGCGATTGCTTCCCGGGCCTGGCGATCCTTGAGACCGAGAAACAATTTCTCGAAGACCGGCGTCTGGCGCAGTTCAAACATGTGTAACGTATACGTTACGCTGCCGGGGTTGCGAACAAAATGTAATCGAGACCCCACCCAGACCGCAACTTGACCCCACAGATTTTGAAAAGCTTCCCGTCCATAGGCTCGTTCAGCGATGAACCCGGCAACCTCGGCCTGTGCTTCGCTCCGAATCAGCTCGAGGGCTCCAGCCCTTGTGACATCGGTCAGCGGGTCAGTTGAAAATCCGAAGATGCGGCACCTTGTAACCATGCACTGGATTTCTCTGAATCCCCTTCGGGATCTGGACACACTTTCCCGATGCCGCTCACACCCGGCCCTGTGCCAGTTAGCTCGGCGTACTGTCTTTTCGCCCCTACCAGAATCAACCCCTAATACCCTACATATTGATTGATCCCGGGGATCCTGGCGATCGGGAAGGGGACAGGGAATGACACGCAAGAAACAAACAGGATCGGCGAAATCTATCAGTTTCATGACCATGTGGTTAGCCATGCTCACCGCGGGAACCGGTCTTGTGGAGGCCTCGTCAGATCACGGGCCGCGCGCGGGGTTTGGGCAATTCCCGGTGATTGCCGGCGGCAACCTTTCAGCTGGGAATCTTGGCAACGAATGCGATGGCTGGATTGCTTCGGACGGCCCCACCCACACCTTCACGCGCGAAAATGCCCTGCACGTGATGGTCATTCAGGCCATGAGCGACGATGACAACGTGCTTGTCGTCGAAGCACCGGACGGAGAGATCCATTGCAACGACGACAGTCTCGGAGATGGAAATGCGACACTGAGCTTCTACGACGAGGAAGCGATCCTGGCCGACATCGGGGCAAGTGAAGTTGATACGCAGCATTTCATTGACGGAGGCAGCGGCACCTACAGTGTCTGGGTCGGCACCTATTCACGCGATTACGGGACCGTCCGCGCGACATTGGCAATCTTCGAAGCCCCGATCGAATTTCCCGACTCGCGCGTGACCGATTTCCAGTTACAGGGCGAATTCGCCCGGGAACAGGTCGACGTGATTGCAGGCGGCCACTACAGCTTGTCCATGCTTGCTGCGAAAGGTTGCAAAGGTTTCATTACCGGAGAAAGCAGTTACGCACTCGATTACGAAGCCGGCGCCAGCGCCAATGACTTGCGCTTCGATGTCTACAGCGGATCCGTTGACACCACACTTGCGGTCCTAACGCCAGTCGGCGAATGGCGTTGCAATGACGACCATCTGGATTCATACCCGTCGATCCTTATCGGCAACCCGGACAATGGCACCTACCATGTCTGGGTTGGGACCATGGATCTCGGCGATGCCGGCGAGCGTGCGAAACTGATCTTCCGGTCCGTCGCGGGAATCACGCATGATGCGGGCGGTGAAGCCGTGCCGCACGAACCGAGCATGGAATCGTCCGGTTCCGGGTTTCTTGTATCCGATGTGGGACACGTGCTGAGCAACCACCACGTGGTGCATGGCTGCACTGAATTGTCCGTGCGCAGGCCGGGCCAATTCGAAGCACGGGCCGAATTGATTGCCTGGAACGAATCCGCAGACCTGGCCCTTCTTCGTATTGAATCGGATGGTGAATTTCCTCATGTCAACTTCCGCAGCAATCTGCCGGCGAGAACCGGAGAAGAGGTCGCGACACTTGGGTATCCTGGAAACTTCCAGCATGGATCGACTTTCACAACCGGAGTGATCACTTCCCTTTCCGGATTCAAGGGGCACCTGCAAGAGCTTCAGTTCAACGCGGAGGTGCGTGCTGGCTCAAGCGGCTCACCAATCTTCGACAGAAGCGGGAACGTGATCGGGATCGCGACTGGAGTGCTGTCTTTCGGCTCGAAAGACGAGAAACCGATCAACGTGAACTACGGCACGCGTGGCTTCATCGTGCAGGTGTTTCTCGAGGTGAACAACGTACCCTTCACCCGGGCGCTCTCGGACAGCGATTTGTCCTGGGTCGAGATTGCCGGAAGTGCGCGATCCTTCGTTCTCGAGGTGGGCTGTTACCACTGATATCCTCGCGACAGGCAGACAGACACATGTTCGGGCATGGACCGAAAACAGGCTTGAGCTGCTGCCCGGGAGCCGCCCAGCCTCCCAGAAAGAGCATGAACAGGACAACGCGATGGAGATCGCCCGGTTGCAGGACGAGGCGATAAATTCAGTTCCCGTTCCTGCTGCCGAGCTCTAACTGAACATTGAACAGCCGGGCCTCCGGCCGAACCCCGACCTCCAGGTTCACGAGAACGACCCGGGTGCGCCGGCCGTAGGCATCGGTTACGGTCCAGCCGTGAAGCCGAAGCGGTTCATTGATGAACTGGAGTTCGAGCTTGCCAAGCCCCGGACGCTCGGGGTCGGTCGCGATAATCATGGTCCTCTCGTCACCCCGTATGATCGAGGATGCCCCGAGTTTGGCTTCAAGATCCGGTTCGGCGGCCAGGAACAGGGCGAGAGGAGACGATCGCAGTGGATACTGCCGGAGCACCTTCGAACCCGCTTCGATCAGCGAGATCTGGCCACCGCCCGCGATCACGACATCGGCTTCCGGACGGGAATACTCGAGCCGCATGCGCCCTGGCCGATGAACGTATAGCATGCCTTCCCGCCTCGTTCCGTCAGGATTGACCTGCACGAGGCCTGACCGGAGATACTTGAGACTCTCCAGGTAGCTCGAAATCTCGTCGAGCGACGGGGCCGCCGCCGCCGCAGGCAGCGCATTGGCCGCGGCAAGACCGAGGCAGAGGCAGAAGCGGAGAAGTCCGGTTCGGATGTTCATGGCATGAAGATTAGTCCCCGACCTGCGGCGGGGCAAGGCGCCGGGCATCACGACCCGTTTCGCATGGTTCACGGTTCCGGGATCAGGATCTCGCGCTTTCCGACATGGTTGGCCGGGCTGACCAGCCCCTCGTCTTCCATCTGTTCGACGAGACGGGCCGCCTTGTTGTAACCGATCGAGAGTTTTCTCTGGATATACGAGGTCGAACACTTGCGGTCGCTGGCCACGATCTCGACGGCCTGGGCGTAGAGGTCGTCCTGTCTCGAATCGTTGCCGCGGCCGATGATCAGGTTGACCTCCGACTCCGTGGCTTCGTCCAGTCCCTCGACCACTCTGTGCACATACTCGGGCGGACCAAACCCCTCACACCAGACTGCCATCTTGATAGTCGCTGGACTGCCACCTTGATTGTCGCGCTGCAGCAGATATCGTATGATGTGCCCTTGAACGGTCACTTCCCTACCACAGGGGCGTCCACAAAACTCCAAAATGACAAACTCAACATTTTGGAGGACGCACATCAACTAGCCACGCTCGGGGCTGCTGCCCCTCAAGGTTCGCCGGGCTTCGACATGCGGTAGCCGACGCCGCGCTCGTTGAAGATGTAGGCGGGGTTGGTCGCGTCGTCGCCGAGCTTCGCGCGAATCTGCTTCACGAAAGCGCGCACACGCCCGGTGTCGTTTGCCTCACGTGAGGTCCAGGCCTGGCGCAGCAGCGACTCCGACGTCACCACCCGCCCGGCGTTGACCGAGAGGATGCGAAGAATCTCGTATTCGGTCGCCGTGAGTGTCACCGCGCGCCCGTCCACCGTCACCCGGCGCCGCTCGTAGTCGATTGCGAGTGCACCAAGCACGAACGGCTCACCGCCCGCGCGGGCGCGGAGCGCCGCGCCGACCCGCGCGTTGAGTTCAGTTGCCGAGAAAGGCTTGACCACGTAGTCGGCGGCGCCGGCCTTGAAGGCGCGCGCGATGGTCTCATCGCGGCCGTAGGCAGAGATGAAGATGACCGGCAGGTCGGAGAGCTCCACGATCTCGTCCAACAGTTCGATGCCGCCGGTCCCGGGCAGCATGAGGTCGAGCAGCACGAGTTTCGGCCGCTCTGCGCGGATGAGGCCGGCAATCTCGCCCGGCTCGGTGGTGACCAGGACGGCGTAGCCAGCCCCGGTGAGCGCGTCACGAACATGTCTAAGCGTGTGCGGGTCGTCGTCGACGACGAGGATGCACGGTTTCGCAGACGCTTCGCCGGGGATGCGCTCGGTGACCGGGTGGTGCTGCATGAGGGCGCCTCTGCCCTCGGCCACGGGAAGTGTGAAGGTGAACTGCGTGCCCCGGCCGAGCCCCGGGCTCTCAGCACGGATTCGGCCGCCGTGGGCCTCGACCAGCCCCTTGCAGATCGCGAGCCCGAGCCCGCTCGCGGCGGTCCCCTGCCCGGAGTCGCCCCCGGTGAGCGCGACGTGCTTGCGAAACAGCTGGCCCAGTATCTCCGGCGGCACGCCGTGGCCCTGGTCGCAAACCGAGACGGCAACATGCGCGCCGTCGCGCGTTGCCTCCACCCGGATTGGGGAAAATTCCGGAGAGTGCCGTGCAGCGTTTGAGAGCAGGTTGTTCAGCACCTGCACGACGCGCTGGCGGTCGGCCATCACCGGCGGAAGGTCCGGCGGAAAGTCGATCTGGACGGCGTGGCGGCCGCCGCTGCTCAGGAACGTGTTCCTCGCACGGTCCACGAGCACCGCCACGTCCGAGGGCACCGGATCGATCGAGAGCGTTCCCGCCTCGATGCGCCCGGCGTCGAGGAGGTTTCCGATGAGCCCCTGCATGTGGTCGGCCTGGGCGTCGATGATGCGGAAGAACTGGTCCACCTCGACCTGCGGCAGTGCTGGCGCGGCACCGAGCACTGCAGCTACCGAACCCTTGATGGCCGCGAGCGGCGTGCGCAGCTCATGGCTCACCATGCCCAGGAACTCGGTTCGCATGCGCTCAATCTCGTCGAGCGGCGCAAGATCCTGAACGGTCACCACCACCGAACCGATTGCGTCTCCGTCGGTGGGAATCGGCGTGGCGTTGACCAGTACCCGAACACTGCGTCCGTCCGGCACCGAGAGTACCATCTCCTCGAGGCGCACCGTCTCGCAGCTGTTGAGTAGCTCTGCGAGGGGGAGATTGCTCAAGGACACCTCGCGACCGTCCCCGCGACGGAACGACATGACCTCCAGGAGCTGCTCCGGCGGGCTACCGGGCGTGCGCAAGCTCTCTACGATCCTTCGCGCTTCGCGGTTGAACCAGGTGAGGCGGCCGTTTTTCACATCGAAGACGACGACGCCCACCGGAGAGGTTTCGACCAAGGCCTCGAGGTCGGCCCGGGCGCTCCGTTCGCTGCGGTGGGTGCGCGCGTTGGCGATCGCCGACGCGGCCTGGGATGCGAACAGGGTCAGCACTTCCTCGTCCTCGTCGGTGAACGCTTCGCCATCCGCCTTGTCGGCGAGGAAGAAACTGCCGACGTCGGCGCCGTGATGACGCATCGGCGTGCCCTGGAAGTTGCGGGAGAACACCCGGGGCGGCTCGACGCCGAGCGCGCGGACGTAACCCGCGAGGTCGTCGATCCGCAACGGTCCCGGCAGGGCGCGGAAGTGTTCGAAAACGCGCATGCTTTCGGGCCAGTCGATCAGCGCCTGGCGTTCTTCCGGCGTGAAGCCCGAAAACAGGTAGTCCAGTGGCGCGCCCGCCCTGTCGACGGTGACAATGACACCCCAGCGGGCATCAGTGAGCATCCGGGCACTCTCGACCACCTCGTCAAGTACGGTGTCGAGGTCGAGGCTGGCGTTGATTCGGAGAATGGCCGCATTCAGTGCGGCGTTGCGCTCGCGGGCCGCCTCGAGTTCGCGGCGCATGTCGTCGACATCGTTCATCGGTCGTCGTCCTATTCCGGGTTGAATCCGAGGCGGGGCCGCGGTCGCGGCGTGTGCGGTCGGGCGCGTCGGTTGATTCGGACACCGCGGAACAGATTAGCGTCGATAACCCGCTAAAGCCATACAATACGTACGAAATAGCTTCATTTTCGCATACTCCCCTCACGGACAATCGATTAGGTTCCGGGTATAATGATGATTCAGTCGGGCGATGACGCATGGTTGGCGATGACGCATGGGTTCAGGTACCGGCGAGCTGTAGAGGCCTGTAGAGGAGGCCAGAATATGCCTAGTCTCCCGCGCAATAATTTTGAGCCGGGCCGCATCTATTGTCCGCCGTTACGGCGGTTCCCTCCGTGCCACTGACGCCATGAGCCGCGCCGACCATGCCCGGCGAGGAAATGAATCCCGTCGCCTGACCTGCCTCCCCCGCCGGCCGGGGGAGGCTGCTTCCCCTTCCCGCTTTCATACTTCCCGTCTCCCAGGTTTCCTGGTGCGTTCCGCGGTGCGCCTGCCCGGCCCCGCCGCCGACCTTTGGCTGCGCGCGTTCGCCGCGTCGGCAGTGGCGCAACCCAGCGTCACCCTGACGAACTTCACCAGGCTGGCATCGGACGGCATTTTTGCCGGATTCAAGATTGACAGCGCACAGGCGCTCACCGCGGGCAGCCATTCCCACGCCTGCAAGTCGAGCAGCGTAGACGCGGGCATGCAAGACAGGATCGACACAACGGTTGACACCGTCAGCATCCACTCCAACTCGTGCGGCAGTCGTCCGGGAAACACCATCCTGGGTACGCTGACGAACCCGTCGACCGTTTTCAGAAAATGCGATGGGTTTCCGGGCGCGGTGGCAGGGTGGAGCAATGGAAACCGTAGCCATTGTCGCCCCCGCAGCAACAGGCCCTGGAGTCAATCGTTTTCCCTACGGGATGCTCATGTTCAGCGGCGACGCCACCGGCACGCCGAATCCGGGCTTCGGACTTTCGAACGGCGGCGTGCGGGAGGTCCGCGCCGCTTGACCGCTGCGCCCGGCGGTGGTTGGCGGTTGCGGTTGCGAGGCCAGGTTCGCGGCGATCCGGATGGAGTCCGCGAACGACGCTCAGGCGGTTTGACGTGGTCAACGATATTCCGCCGCAGGATCTCGAGGCCGTCATGCTTACGACCGAAAACCGAAGAGTTGCCGAGGCGCGTCCCGGTTTTGGAAGGCAGTCCATGAAATTTCAAGGTCGGGTGTGGAAAGTTGACTGCTGCATAGGAGAGACCGTCGAAGTCAAGAATTCGGTCGTGGCTGCGTCGGGCGAAACGAGCCGACTATCGAAAACGCGGTAATCCAAGTCCCATCCGGCCATGGAACCCAACCGTTTCAAACTTCCATCACTGAATGCACTCAAGGCGTTCCATGCGGTGGCCCGCCATGGTTCCATCCGTGGTGCGGCCAAAGAACTTTCGGTGACGCCCCAGGCTGTCAGCGGGCAGATCAGGCTGTTGGAAGAAACACTGCAGGTCACGCTGTTCGAACGGCGTGGCCGATCGATCGAGTCCAACAAGGCGGCCGTTCTGCTTGCAAGGTATGTGGATGCAGGGTTCGAAGAACTGTCGGAGGGAGTTCGCCGGGTCACCAGGCAGAAGTGCCGGGACCGGATCAACCTGAACGTCTCGCCTTATTTCGCGACCCACTACCTGCTGCCCCGGCTGTCCGGTTTTCGCGGGCTCCAGCCGCATTCCGACCTGCGAATGACGACCATGGTTGAAACTCCGGATTTCGGGCGCGATGACATAGACGTGGCGGTGCAATGGGGTTACGGCGACTGGGGCGACCTGGAGGCGACCCTGCTGCTCATGGATCCCAAGGTCATCTGCTGTACTCCGGAACTTGCCGTTCGGGTGAAATCGCGGCAGGACCTGGCACGTCAGCGTCTCCTGCATCCGGTGCTGAAGAACTCGTTGTGGTCTGACATTCTGCAATTCCTTGATGTCGAGGTTCCGGATGACGCGTCGGAACTGGCCTTTCACGATGCGGCGACCATGCGCTGTGCAACGCTTTCGGGAATGGGGATAGGCCTGATCTCCCGTGTCGATGCGGAACACGACATTCTTGCCGGCGACCTGGTTGCGCCTTTGGGCGTTGACGTGCTGCGTGACATGCCGCCCGAGAAGGTGCCGGGATTCTACCTGGTTCTGCCGCGCGCGCACCGTCGGGTCACCGGGATTACGAGCTTTTGTGACTGGGTGACCGGACAGAATTGGGAAGAAGCTACGGGATGAGCCAAGGCAATTTCGCCATTGGCCCAATGGTTCATTCACGCAGCAAGACACCCGTCGCGGACCAACTGCAGAAAGGACCATCATTCAGTTTTCCAATCGGGGTCACTGATCCGAGGCATTCAGTAGCTAGTACGAGCTTGGCGCCCAGCCATCTTTTTTCCAAATTTCACCTGAAACTCAGGAGCAGAGTTTTCTCGCCTGTTCGAACGCTTTTTGAAAACCGTAAAGCGAAAACGTGTCCGTGGTTTTCGTTCCCCTGGCACTGATCCCGGCGACCACCGTGGTTGTTCCGCGCCTGAATGCGTCGTGGATTTTTCGGTCTTCTTCGGGACCGCCTGCCCAGGCCCATTCTCCATCCACGTAGAGCGTGAACGAGTTTCCACTGACAGTCAATTTCACGGTCTCCTCGGGATCAAACGGGTAGCCGCCGGTAAACGAGACTTCTCCGTCTGCCGAGATATTCGGCTGAAACAACACCGCAATCTGAGTGGCGCCACGCCGCACCGAAACCGGCTTGCCTCCGCGGGTATTGCGTGAGCGTTGCGGCGCCGAGGCCGCGAAACACCGTTTCTGGCCTTCCGTTTCGTAAACGTAGATGGACCATTTCTGAATGGTCCGGACCGGTTTGACAGTGATTTCCTGAGCATACGCAAGTGATACGACCAAGCTCACAACCATCGTGGCGCATGCCAATCGGTCAGGACGAGACACAACGGATCCCTGTTGCCGCCATCTTTCCGGCATGTCTGCCACGAATCACCGATTCAAGCAAAACGACTACGAATTGTGTGCTCGCAAAACGCACGTAACAGCCCAGCATTAACGCACTACCCGCACGAACCATCGCTTATTTTGCGGCCAGGATTGCGGTATTGTGCCTGACCATGATGTCGCTACAGCATGAGAACGCAATGGATCAAGGGTTGGTCCATGAAACAAGTGCCGATCCGGCCTCGCCTTTGTCCGCACGGCGGACGGCTTTCTCTGGTGCTTTCCGCAGTGCGTGGCTGACGCCATCGGTCTCGCCTCCCTCGGCGAAGTTTGGGGCGGACCATCGCAACCCGGCGAGAAACTGCGTCCCGGATACCATCGTCGCCATGCCAAGCAGTCAATCCGGCCAGTTGGCGAAAATCGTGTTTTCCCGGATCCCTTCACCGACCAGAGCCCCCTCGGTTCAGTCGGCCGCCTTTCGGGTCGAAGCCACGAAGCCGTTGGACGGAAGATTGCCAATGCGGGGAATGAAACGGCAACTGAAATGGGCGGCGACAGCGAAAACCGGCCACCTGATGACGCAGAACTTCATGAAAGGTTCCGGGAAGGGAGACATCGTGCGCAAGGCCATTCCCCCGGGGGAGCGGCAGGGGCATCCATGTCGGGCGCGTCGCAACGCGGACCTCCGGTTCTTTCGACATCCGGACCGCCGGTGGCACCGTCCAGGGAATTTCACACAGGCATTGCCGCATGGTCCAGCGCGGTGATGGCTACGGTTACGGCCATGGCCATTGCCCCAACAGGTTTCGGTAGAAGGAGAAGGAACCGATGCATGGACCAGGCGACATCGCATTCCTCCCCACTCCGACGGGCGGGTTTCCTGCGAGTTGGACGGATGGATTGCTGTGCAAGACTGATCCTGCTTGCCACGCTCGTGGGACTTTCTGGGGGCGTGAGCGCCGCCGATTTCAGCTGCAGCCATTTCGAGGTCACGGCGGACCCGAGGAAGACCGGGGACACGGCAACGGCCCCGCTTGAGGACGAAGCGAACAGCCGGTTCTTCGGGAACGCGGGCTTTCGGGAAGTGTCCGGCCCGTTCCATGTCTCGGGTTCATGGTCGAGGGAATGCAAGGGATTCGGCACCGTCGATGAGCCGGGCCGGAACGTGAAGGCCAGGTCCGGTCTCAGCCGCGTCATCCTGCACACGGGCCGGGCGGCGCTCTGCCGGATGCTGGACGACAAGGCCGCGAACGTGATCACGGTCAACCCGGCCTGCACCTCCCTGACCTGCCATGAATGCAGAACGGCTGACAGCCGCCACCGCAAATCCCGGGCTGAGTTTCACTGCATGGCTTGCGGCCATGCCGATAGCGCCGACCTGAACGCGGCGGCGAACATTCTGGCGTTCATGATTGACGCATTTGCACGGCGAAGAGCGCTTGCATCGGCAACCCCTGGGACCCGTTAATTCAATGCGGAGGCTGCCTGAAGGTTGGCCAGACTTGTGATTCCCAAAGGGAGAATTCGCCGCACGCAATCCCGCCGTCTGCGCTGATCGTGGAGGGTGCATTTGCCGATTTCAATAATCATTCCGACAAAGAACAGGCCCAGAAGTCTCGTCGCTGCCGTGAAGTCGGCACGGGCAGCAATTCCTGCAGGTGGAGAAATCATTGTTGTCGATGACGGTAGCAGGTTCCCGGCAGGCGAGGCTCTTGCCGGTCACGTTGGGGCGGAAACCACGGTCATCGACAACCTTGGGCAGTGGGGGCCTTCCGCTGCCAGGAATGCCGGGTTGAAACGCACCAGCCAGCCGATCGTCTTGTTCCTGGACGACGACGATCTGCTGATCCCCGACTACTGCCGACGCGTGCTGCGCATAGTGCGCGATCATCCGGATGTGACCTACGGATGGACGTGCTTTATCCAGAAGAGGACCGGGCGCAGGGACAGGCGATTGCCGCGACTGAAGCACATCGTCCGCACGGGGAAGCTCGATTCAACCGTTCCGCTCAGACACAAGTTTGCACGGGCAACCGGCCTGTGGGTAAGGCGGGGCGTACTTTTCAGGCTCGGCGGGTTTGACGAGTCCATGCGGTTCGGAGAGGATGGCGAGTTGTGCATCCGCCTCGTCACGACCGGCAACATGTGGCTCGAAGCCGAGCCCGGGTTCATCGCGGATGATACCGACGCCAGGGAGGCGGAGCTTTTGCCGCCGAAATGCAGTCGGCAGGCGTTTGCCTGGTTCAGGGACATGCTGGACAAGCATGGCGATCTTCTCGATGAATATGATCCGTGGCTTGAACGCGCCTACCGACGCCGGATGTGGAAACAATGGCCCAGGGCGCAGGTTCGCGAGTTGTTTAACAAATCTCGAAAATAGGAAGACCTCTGCCCAAGAATTGAACGGTGAGGGACTATCAGGTTTTCGCACTGGAATCCCCGGCCTTCATGCCGGTCGGGGTGGAAGACCGGATCCCGCCATGAGCGTTTGAGCAAGAGTTTGCCACGGTGCCCGATTGGCAAAAGTTCGAGGGTGATCGGGCAGAATCCTCAGGTGCCAACGAGCGCGGTCGCGGTTTTCTCAGCGCCGACGAGATCTGGATGGCGGACCGTCTCGCCGCTGTTGAACTGATCCGCGAGGAGGAACTCGCTCAAGGCCCCCGCGACCGTTCCGGCGACGGAACGACATCACCTCCTGGAGCTGCTCGGGCGGACGACCGGGCGTGCGCAGGCTCTCCACGAATTTCCGCGCCTCGCGGTTGAACCAGGTGAGGCGTCCGTTTTTCGCATCGAAGACCCCGGTGTCCACCGGGGAGGTCTCGATGCCGAGCGTGCGGACGCAATTCGAGAGGATGGCGACCCGCGAAGGCTCCTCGAGGCCGCGGAAGTGCTCGAACAGGCGCGCGCTGTTGACAATACTTCAGGCGATCCACGAACGATTTCGGACAAATAAGGTGGAATTGCGACAAGTGCAGGTGAAACCAACGCGTCATTCGTTGGCGATCATTCCTGAACCACGCCCGCAGGGGCTCCCGTGAACACTCCTGCAAAGTAGGCGTCTCCGTGTCCATGCCGTCACGTTCGCCGGACGGGAGGCCCGAAGGGCGACGGCGGTTCTTTCACGGATTTTGTCGAGAATGCCGGATCGGGCCTTCCGTGCGGCAAGCGCGGTGTCCATGTTCACCCGGACGAATTGTGTCGGCGTGTTTGGCTGAAGCTGGCCGATCAGGTCCATGTCTGCCGAGATCACGGTGCCCAGCATGAAGTAACCGCCTCCCGAGACGGCGTCCCGGTGCAGCACGATGGGCTCGGTGCCGTTTGGGACCTGTATCGATCCGTAGGGATAGCAGGCGTCCGTAATGTTGGAGGGGTTGGAGCCCGCGCTGTAGGGCTGTTCGCGCGGCACGAATTCCAGCTCCCTCCCGCCCTTGAAACGATAGCCCATCCGGTCGGCCTCGTTGGCGACAATCCAGGTGTCTTCGAAGAACCCGTTCTGTGAGGCCTCGGTGATCCGGTGGCAGTAGAGCCCCGGCAGAACCCGCAGTTCGGACGAAGATCCGGGCAGCCGTCTGTGTGCGCACGATACCGATGGTCCCTGTCTGGCCTTGCCGCTCGGATGGCCAAGCGGCAGGGAATCGCCCGGTTGCACTGCGCTCCCGTCCACACCGCCCAGCGAACCGATCGGATAGGTCGATCGGCTGCCGAGAGCGGGCGGTGTATCGATCCCTCCCGAGACGGCGATATATGCCCGTGCCCCGAGCTTGAGGAAATCGAAAGACAGAACCTGCCCCTTCCTGATTCCGAGCGCAGTCCAGGTCGGCTGTTCCTCTCCATCGATCCTTGGCGGAAGCTCGGCCCCACAAACGGCCACGACTGCATTCTCGGTAAACTCCAACTCCGGCCCGAGGAAGACTGCTTCCAACCCGGCTGCGCCCTCGGCATTTCCGACCAGCAGGTTCGCCGCGCGCAGTGCGAACCGGTCCATGGCGCCACCCATCGGGATACCGAGGTGGTAATAGCCGGGTCGGCCGAGGTCCTGGATCGTGGTCATGATTCCGGCTGAGATCACGTTAATCGGCATGGAGGGCCTCCATTAGTTTGGCGTTCGTGCCATCCGGGTCCGCGTTGAAATCGTCGAGCGAAAAGACAACGTCCCGGATGCGTGGCTCGAAACGGCCAGCCCGTACGTCCCCGGTCATCTGGTCGTGTTCCGCCCGATCGATCGGCCGCCACTTGACGATGTCACCGGGGCGGAAGAACACCATGAAGTCCTTGAGATAGGGAATCTCCTGCTTGGGGTCGTAGATCGTCATGGGCGTGATGCCGAACATTTGGTAGCCGCCCGCGCCGCGAACCGAGTAGATGCAGGAGAAAGATCCGCCGTAACCGACGGTCTGTTTCGGCGTGTCCGTGCGTGGGCGCAGGTATTTCGGCACCTGGATCTGCCGCGAACGCTCGACCATCTGGTAAAGGAAAGGCAGGCCCGACACGAAGCCGACCATCGAGACGAACCAGGGCGCCCCGGAGTGCGCCTCGATGAAGGCTTCAACGGTTTCGTACCCGTTGATCCGCGCGGCATAGTCGAGATCGGTTCCATCCGGATCCTGGTGCCGTTCGCGGAAACGCATCAGCGTCTCGTGCGTCCAGGGGTCCTGGTAGAAGACCGGCACCTCGATGATTCGCGTATCCAGCTTGGCTTCCGCCCTCGCGGCCTCGGCCTCCAACTGCCCGAGCCTGTCCATCAGCGTTTCGGGATGGATCCTGTCCGGGTCGAACTTGATCTGGAACGACGCATTGGCGGGGCAGATTTCCGTGACACCATCGATCTCGGCTGCCCGCACGGCGTTGGTCATCGAAAGGGACACGAAGAACGCCTCAAGCGACATTGCCTCGTCGACCTCGACAAAAATGTGCTCGTCACCTCCGAATGTGTATCGACTCATTCTGTCATCTCCCCTGGTTGGTGAGTTTGTCCGCGTTGTGGCCAAGCCATGTTTCCATCCAGCCGGTGTGGACCGCATTGGCCCGGACATCGGCGCTTTCGGCCAGGGCTGCGAAGAGCGGGGCGGTGGTGGGCAAGCCGCCGATGTCGAGCCTTTCGAGCGCGGACATCAGCCGGGTGATCGCCTGCACCCTGTCCGGTGCCCAGACGATCAGTTTGCCCAGAAGCGAGTCGTAGAAGGGCGGAACCTCGTACCCGTCATAAAGCATGTGGTCGAAGCGGATGCCGTCACCCTCGGGAACGCGCAGGCCGCTCACTATCCCCGGGAAGGGCATGAAATCGTTGGCCGGATCCTCCGCATTGAGCCGGACTTCGATGGCGTGGCCGGTGCGGGTGATCTCATCCTGTGTCAGCTCCAGCCTTTCGCCGGCGCAGATCCGGATCATTCCGACGACCAGGTCCGTGCCACAAATCATTTCCGTCACCGGATGCTCGACCTGGATACGGGTGTTCATCTCGATGAAGTGGAACTCCCCGGTCGCGTCATCGTAGAGGAACTCGACCGTCCCGGCCCCACGGTAGTTCACGGACTTTGCCAGGTTTACGGCCGAAGCGCAGAGGCGTGCCCGTACGGTGTCGGTGATTGACGCCGATGGCGCTTCCTCCCAGACCTTTTGCCGCCGCCGCTGGAGCGAGCATTCGCGTTCGAAAAAAATGCACGACGTCGCGGCCGTCGCCCAGCACCTGCACCTCGATATGACGAGCCTTCTCGATCAACTTCTCGACATAGATGCCGCTGTCGCCGAAAGCCGCCGCGGCTTCTGACGACGCCTGGGGCGCCAGTTTGCGGAATTCCTCGGCACAGCTGGCCACGCGAATGCCACGTCCGCCGCCACCGGCGCTGGCCTTGATCACCACCGGAAAGCCGATCGTCCCGGCCAGCGTCGCGGCTTCATCCATGTTGGCGACCACGCCGTCGCTGCCCGGCACGGTGGGCACGCCCGCACCTCGTGCCTGGGCGCGTGCCTCAACCTTGTTACCCATGAGACGGATCGTATCGCCCGTTGGCCCAACGAATATCAGCCCGGATTGTTCCACGGCATCGGCGAAGTCGGCGTTCTCCGAAAGAAACCCGTAACCCGGGTGGACCGCATCGGCGCCGCTATCTCTCGCCGCAGACAGGATGGCTTCCGCATCGAGGTAGGATTTTGCTGCCTGAGGCTTCCCGATCACTTTCACCTCGTCCGCCAGCCGGGCGGCGAGGCTTTCGGTGTCGGCTTCGCTCACCACCTGAACGGTTTCGAGCCCGAGTTTCCTCGCGGCCCGATTCACGCGACAGGCGATTTCACCGCGATTGGCGATGAGCAGTTTCGTGATCGCCGAGGCCTTTCCCACGGGGTCAGTCCAGCTCGACAATGGTCATTCCTGCCGTCACGGGCTCCCCGTCTTCCAGCGAAAAGCCCGAGACGTTGCCGCCGGCGTCCGCCTTGATCTGGTGAAAGGATTTCATCACTTCGACCAGCGCCACCACGTCGCCCTCGGCTACGGCATCGCCGATTTCCACGAAAGGCGGCTCGTCGGGCGCAGGCTTGCGGTAGAAGGTGCCCGGGATTGGGGACCTGATTTCGTGATTGGCCATTGTGTTTCTCCCGTTTGTCCCGCCGGGCTGCTTACGCAGCGTCGAGTTGGCAGAGTGCCGAGTTGACCGCCTGTCCGATTTTCACCGCGTTCGGCGTGTCGGAATGGATGCAGACCGTTTCGGCGCGTACGGGCAGTGTCCTGCCGCCCAAGGTGGTCAGGGTCCCATCGCGCACTGCCGACACCGCACGGCTTGCTGCGAGCTCAGGCGCCACGGCCGCATGTTCACGCGTGATGATCAGCTGGCCCTCGTCGTCATAGTCCAGATCTGCGAAGAATTCGGACAGGAAGCCCACGCCGCGCCGCGTGTAGACCTCTTCATGCAGTGTTCCGGCAATGCCGGTGACCGGAATGTCATACACCGTCGCGGCATCGGCGATGGCCTCGGCAATATGTTCCTGACGGGCCGCCATGCCGTAGAGCGCGCCGTGCGGCTTCAGATGGCGGAGCGCCATCCCCTCGAGTTTCAGAAACGCGATGAGCGCACCGATCTGGTAGAGAATGATGTTGGCCAGCTCGTCACGCTCGATCTTCATCTCGCGTCGACCGAACCCGGACAGATCGGGCAGCGAGACATGCGCACCCACCTTGACCCCGTGCTGCTTGGCCAGGGCGACCGTCTTTCGCATGTGGTTGGGGTCGGAGCCGTGAAAGCCGCAGGCCACGTTGGCCTGGGTAATGAAGGGCACGATGCCTGCGTCGTCGCCCATCCGGTAAAGGCCAAAGCTCTCGCCCATGTCACAGTTGATGTCCACCCGCACGGCGTGTCCTCCTAGTCTCTCAATGTCGCCACGTATTTCAGGCGGAGCTGGTCGGCGATCACGGCCAGGATCAGCAGCGCGCCCAGGACGACCGTCTGCAGGTAGCTTTCGATCCGGGCGAGGTTCATCCCGTTCTGAACCAGGCCGATGAAGAGTGCGCCGAGCACGACGTTTTCCAGCCGCCCGACTCCTCCGCGCAAGCTGACCCCGGCAATGACGCAGGCTGCAATCGATTCCAGCGGCATCGACGCGCCGATGTTGGCTTCTCCCGTGTCCAGCCGGGCGGTCAGCAGCATTCCCGCCACGGCGGCGAAGAACGCGCAGAGCACGTAGGTAAGGAAGAGTATGCCGCGCGTGTTGATTCCCGACAGCGACGCTGCCTTGAGATTGCCGCCCACCGCATAGAAATGCCGGCCATAAGGCGTGCGGTACAGGAAGATGTAAAGCACGAGCACCAGAAAGGCAGCCACCAGGACCGGCGCGGGAATCCCAAGGAGACTTCCGAAGCCGAACGTGTCACCGAATTCGATGGGCATTCCGTAGACGGGCACGCCGCCCGTCAGGTACAGCGCGATGCCGAACCCCACCGACGCCATGCCCAGCGACATCATGAAGGGCGAGACATTGAAAAAGGCCACTCCGAAACCATTCATCACGCCGATCGACGTGCCGGCCGCGATCCCGGCGAGACAACCGATTGTGATGGATAGCCAGACGGCGTCCGGCATTGCCCCGTAGACAGCTGCCATGGCCATGGCGCCCGCCACCGAAGCCAGCGCGAGGATCGTGCCGACCGACAGGTCGAACCCGCCGGTCAGCAGCGCCAGCATCTGCCCGATGGATACGATTGTCAGGTAGACCGACTGCCTGAGCACGTTCGTCAGGTTACGCAGAGTCAGGAAGTTCTCGGACATCAGCGTGAAGATCACGAGAGCGGCCAGCAGCAGGAAGGGCAGAATGCCCAGCCTGACAAAGGCCCGCTTGAGAATGAGAGCGACGGCACTCCCGGCTGTCCTGTCCTTGGCCATCAACCTCCCTCTCGTTCAAAGAAATGCGCCAGGACCGCCTCCTCGGTGAGGTCCGCCTCATGGAGTTCCGCCTGTACCCGCCCGTGGTAGAACACGTAGACCCTGTCGGAGAGGTGGAGGATTTCAGGCAGGTCGGACGAGACAAGGACGATCGCCACGCCCTGGCGCGCACGTTCCACGATGAATTCGTAAATCGCCGCGCGGGTTCCCACATCGACACCGACCGTTGGTTCGTCGAACGCGATCAGGCGATATTCGCGCGTGAGGCTGCGGGCCAGCATCACCTTCTGCTGATTGCCGCCCGAGAACTGGTCCGCCCTTCGCTCGATCTGCCGGGGCTGGAGATTTATCCGGTCGGCCAGTTCGCCGGCGAACTTCCGTTCACCGCCCGGGGTCAACACGGGGCCATGTGAAAACGGCCTTGTGTCCAGCGCGGGCAGCGCGATGTTCTCGCGCGCCGGGCGCATCATCATCAGCCCCTCGGTGCGCCGGTCGGGGGGCAGGTAGAGGAACCCGTCCCGGATATTCTTCCCGGGCCCCTGGCCGGTGGAATCACGACCGAGATACCGCACTTGCCCTGCGGCAATCGCCGTGGCGCCGAAAGCTGCCTGCAGCAGTTCGGACTTTCCCGAGCCGACCAGGCCCGCCAGCCCCACGATTTCGCCTGCACGCACCTGCAGCGAAACGTCCGCAACCGTGCCGTCGCGCGTCGTGAGGTCTTCGATCGTCAGCACCACGTCGCCCGCCGGTCGTGCGGCTCGCGCGGGGAAGATCTCGCCCACTTCGCGACCGGTCATCAGCTGAACCAGGCTGTTCTCCGAAGCTTCCCGTGCATCGACCGTGTCGATGTACCGTCCATCTCTCAGCACCGTGATCCGGGTACCGACCTGCCGGATTTCCGCCATCCGGTGGGTGATGTAGACAATGCCGATACCGCGCGCAGTCAATTCACCGATCAGTTTGAAGAGCTGGTCCGTCTCGTGGTTGGTCAGCGACGCCGTCGGTTCGTCCAGGATCAGCACCGACAGGTCGGACCGGAATGCCTTGGCAATCTCCACCATCTGCTGTTCCGCCCGGGTAAGGTGATCAACGCGGGTCGCCGGGGCGACGCGGAAATCGAGTTCATCCAGAATCTCCTGCGCGTGCTCGCGGTTGCGGCGCCGGTCCAGGAATGCACCTTTTCTGGATTCCGCACCGAGAAAGAGGTTTTCCTCTACCGTCATCTGCGGAATCAGCGAAAATTCCTGGAAAACCGCCGATATTCCCAGATCACGCGCGTCGTTGACCGAATGGAGCGCGACAGGCTGGTTCCTGAAACGGAGCGTGCCCGATGTGGGCTGCACGGCGCCCGCGAGGATCGAGATCAGGGTCGACTTGCCGGCACCGTTTTCTCCGAAGAGCACGTGCACTTCGCCTGCCCTGAGATCGAAATCCACGGCATCCAGCGCGCGCACCCCGGGATAGTCCTTGGTGACGGAGCAGGCAGCGATCAGCACCTCGCCCGCGGTTACTGGAACTGGAGACGCAATGACCGGTGCGTACCCTATTCGACCGTGAACACCGGGCGGAATCCTTCCGGCGCCAGGGTCGAAGACGGATCGAACTCGCCGTGATTTTCCTGTGTCACCACGTAGAGCGCAGGTCCCGCGTGCATGACATGGTCTTCACCTTCCAGGATGCGTACCGCCTGGTCGATCGCGATCCGGCCCTGGATCACGGGCGAGTCGGTCGGCGCGGCGAGTATCTGGCCTCGCGCGATTCCCCTGTCGACGCCGGGCGTGTAATAGTACGAGATTACCTTGACCTGGTCAGACAACCCGCGCGCGCGCAGGATCGGCACCGCGGCTTCCGCCGTCACCGCCGTTCCGACAATGTAGCCGAGGTCCGGATGTGTCTCGAGCGTGTCCTCGACCAGCTTGGCCTGCACTTCCTTTCCGGTGTCGCCGTATTTCGTGTCGACCAGATCCACGGCGCTGCCCTCGATTGCTCCCGCGAAGCCCGCGTTGCCCGCCTCGACCCAACCGGCTCCAGCCGGTCCGGGGAACCATGCGGCCTTGACCGCGTCGCTGCCACCGGGATGCCGTCCGGCGAGGAACTCGCCCGCCTTTGCGCCCATCTCGCCGAACGAGACCAGCGATTTTGCCGACAGCTGGGTCGATGACATGCCGTTGATCACGTCGATCACCGGAATGTCCTTGGCCCGTATTTCGCCAACGAGGTTGTTCAGCCCGTCATATGAGATCGCCCCGATGATCACCGCGTCGGCCCCGGCCGAAACGCAATCTTCGATCTGGGAAATCTGGGTGTTGAGTTCCGTGTACCCGCCAGCCTCAACCACGGTAGCGGCGACGCCCAGACGCCCCGCCTCGGCGACCACGCCATAATCGACACCCAGCCAGTAGGCATCCTTCATGTGCGGGAATGAAATGCAGAGATCCCATTTCTGGCTGGCCTTTTCCAGCGGCACGTAATCCTGGTCGGTGCGCGGGCTGGACATGTCGAACGGGGGGTCCCAGACCTCGACCGTATAGGGATACCATTCTTCGGCCTGCGCTGCCGTGCCGAACCACAACGCCAGCGCCAGCGCGGAAGATCCCGGTAGTAGTGTGTGCGAAGTTTTCATGTCTTCCTCCCAGGGACAGATTTCAGATGCGTGCCTTCAGGGCTATCTGCAGGGAAGTGTGACCGCGTTCGATCAAATTGTAAAATACGAACATTATGTAACTAAATTCTTATTAATTGATATAAAGGTGCCTGGAGCAATTCCCATGGTACGCCGCGACAAGGCTTTTACATGTCTTCTATCTATCTATATCCGAATGAAAATATCGAATATCTCTTGCCTGGTTGCGGCTTGCGGTGGGCCAATCGTGAACCTATGCTGCATTATGAAAAATAGAAAAAGGTAATCCCGGATATCGAGTAATGAAACAACCTTCCCTGCGCCAAATCCGTTACTTTATCGCCGTCGCGAATGCCGGACAGGTCTCCCGCGCGGCCAAGGAACTCAATGTCTCGCAATCCGCGTTGACGACGGCGATAAAGCAACTTGAGGAAACCATCGGGACTCCCCTGTTTGTCCGGCACAGCGGCGGCATGTCACCAACCTATGAAGGCAATATCTTCCTTGATCATGCCCACCGGGTCATGGCGGCGGTGGACGAGGCAGTTCAGGCACCACGCGGCAAGCGGGATGATGTCCAGGGGCAGCTGCGGCTGGCGCTGACCTATACGGTAGCGGGATATTACATTTCACCCTTTCTCGAGCGGTTCCAGCGGTCCTTTCCCGGCGTCAACCTGCAACTGACCGAGGCCCCGCGGGACGCGATCGAGGACGGGCTGGTTTCCGGCGTGTTTGATCTGGCGGTGGTTTTGACATCAAACATCATCGACCAGGAGGGGCTGAAGTTCGAAACACTCATGCGGTCGCGCAGGCGCCTCTGGTTGCCGACGCTGCACCCGTTCCTGTCCCTGGGCACGATAACATTGGCCGACGTATCGAGAGAACCGTACATCATGCTGACGGTGGACGAAGCCAGCAACACGGCGCAGCGTTACTGGAACAAGACCGCCTACCGGCCGAACACGATCTTTCGCACGTCGTCGGTGGAGGCGGTCCGGTCACTGGTTGCCGGAGGCATGGGCGTAACGATACTTTCGGACATGGTTTATCGCCCGTGGTCGCTTGACGGTCGTAGAGTCGAGGTGACGTCGTTGGCAGACTCCGTGCCCACCATGGACGTCGGCATGGCCTGGGCTGCCGATGTCGAACTGGACACCGCGGCCGCAGCCTTTCGGGAGTTCATGCACCTCGGTGACGCTTCGCACCAATCGGAGAGGAGCCCCGAAAATCGCTGCTGACGCCGGCTCCCATGGCGAAATGCACGATCCGGGCCATGGTGCGAAGCCGTTGTCGATACAACAATGGCCGATCTGCCTGCCGATCAAATCGGCGTAGGCCCCATTCCGAAAAAGAAGCCATGGCGCAATTGGGCTCCGCGAAAATCGTTGCCTCCCCCACTTCAAGCCTGAGCGTGGCACGTGGCCAAGCCCGCTTGAAGAACCGGTCGCGATCGGCAACCGAGATCCCTGGTTGAAAAAAAGACCGCCGAAGGACCGCTGAGCGTTGCTCCACGCCTTTGCCACGAGTTCCTGGCTGCCCTTCGTGCTCAGTTCCCGTCGGTTCTGTCGCCTCGCCGGGACATTCTCGCGGGCTGAGGCGGACGGTGGATCGTCGTGTGTCCCGTTCCGGGCTGGCAGCGGTACGGAGTCGCAGACCGGCCCCTGCAAGAGAGTCTTTGCCAGACACAACAAGTCCGTCCCGCGGCCTCTGTTGCGCCCAGTGTCCTACCTCACGCCAAAACTGACGCGCCCGGCGCGTCACGCGGAGCGCGGCCAGATTCAGGGAGTCGAGCAATCATACCGCCACAAAACGCTCCACCGCGAGGAATTCAGAGCGGTCGCGCGCCTGCCAAAGATCCCAGGCCATCTGCATTCCCAACCGGACCTCGGGTGTCGAAACGAAGGATTTCGATAGCCGAAAAGCCATCTCCCCCGAAACGCCCGAGCGCTCGTTCACAAGCTCTGACAGCGCCTGCCGCGTAACGCCCAACCCACTTGCGGCCCGTGTCACATCAAGGCCCAGGGGTTCGAGACATTGCCTCTTCACGATGCCGCCCGGATGCGGCGGGTTGTGCATCCCCAGGACCGGTCTCCTCAGTGATAGTCCACTTAATACACATCGGCAGCCGCACAGTCGTCGAACCCGAACGTTACGCGCCAGTTGCCCGGAACCGAAACCGCATAATGTCCCTTCATCTGCCCCTTCAACCCGTGCAGACGGAACCCTGGCAGGTTCATGCCCTCGGGCCGGCCACTGCGATCAAGCGCCGCCAGGATGTCCCCCCTCTCCACGTGCGCCCGCGCTTGGGAACGCAGGGTACAAGCCGGTCCGCATCGACCGGAAGGAGCGGTCCGGAAGGATTGACGACGAAATCATTGCCGGGACTCGCCGCACGTGTTTCCTGGTCTGCGACCTGACATGCGGGCTTCCGGCATGCCCGGATTCCGGGTCGGAGTTGACCGCGGTTGCTTGTGGCAGCATCCACTACGAGGCGGGGTTCGCCCACGGTCTCAGCAAGCATGTGATCTGGACATGCCGAGAGGATCTTATCGAGCATGCCTGTTTCGACGTGCGCCAGCGCGACATCATTTCCCGGGAGGCTGGAAAGGAGCGCGTTCTCCGAAAGGCTCTCGACACACGGGTTCGGGCGGTGATCGCGTGATCTCTCCGCCCGAAATTGAAGTGGACCGGGATGGTACTCGGCTGGCAATCGAGGTTTTTCAGCCGGCCGATGCCAGGAAGGCACGGGTTGCGGCGCACAACCTTGCCGACATTTTACGTGGATGGAGATTCCAGGCCATGCGAGCGGGCGTTATGGAACTCGCTGGTGCCCACGGCCGCCCTCTTCCTGGAACGGCGGCGTGGCAGCCGCACGATCCGGACTGTCGGGATGACAAGCTCGTCGTAACGATTTGCCTGGCCGGGGGATGACCCACCCGAAGCGACACGCCGTACGGAGACGCGACTGCCCGATCAATCCGCGGGCACAGTCATTCGGCTACGCTGCGCCTCCCTGCCGATATCGAGTGCATGGAAATCGTGGAACTGACCACCGGACGGCAGCCCCTCGGGCGGCCCTGACCATCCACCAAGATCCGCGTCTTCTTTGAGGAGGTCTTCAGACCAATGACCGGCAAATGCGGACCAGAACTTCCGATCCTGGATGCTATGGCGCTGCGCTTGGTCAATGCCCGCTACCGTCAAGTATTGCCTTGCCAGAAGCGCGCTACGGCGAATGTCCCGGTATGTCGGATCCAATGTCAATCTGGATGCGGACCGTCGACATTATCGATCCCTGGTACATCATCGTCTGTAGCCGGCATCTGACGGGAAATGCGATCCTGGCAAGGGGAACGGCTGGTAAGGTATGGCGCAAGCGGCAGCAAGGCCGTAAGAACCCTCGGCAACCATGAACCACATGTCGCGGTTTGCCTCCGAAGAGGGACACCCGCAAGGAGCGACAATGCCGGAAGTCCGGGAAACGAAGAGCCTCGCGGTGCTGATCGACGCCGACAACACCAGCGCGAAACACGCCCAGGTGATCTTCGATGAGATCGTCAAACTGGGCGAGGCAAACGTGCGGCGCATCTACGGCGATTTCTCGGGAAGCCAGCTCTCCGGCTGGGATGGAGCGATCAAGTCGCTGGCGATCCTCCAGCACCAGCAGCGCAGCAACTCGAAAGGCAAGAACGCCTCCGATATCGCGCTGGTGATCGACGCGATGGACCTCATGTACAAGCGCACCCTTGATGGGGTCGTCCTGGTCAGCTCCGACAGCGACTTCACGCGGCTCGCCCAGCGCTTGCGCGAGGAAGGGCTCGAGGTGTACGGGTTTGGCGAACGCAAGGCGGTCGAGGCCTTCCGCAACGCCTGCAACCGTTTCATCTATGTCGAGAACCTTCTGGAGGTCGGAGCCGGGGATAGAAAGGACGGCGCGGAGCCGGTCGGGGCCGCGACGCTGAAAAAGGACCCGCCGAACAAGGCCCGCGAGATCATTGCAGGCGCGATCGGTGAGCCCGACGTCGACGGCTGGGAGAACCTGGGCAGCGTCGGGCAGCGCATTCAGGGTGCGCATCCGGACTTTGATCCTCGCAGCTATGGATGTGCAAACCTGAGCACGCTGGTCGAGAAGTCCGGGGGCTTCGATGTCCGGAAGGAACGCGGCGCCGTTCATGTCCGCCGCAAGGTTGCCGCACGAAAGGGATTGGTTACCGGCAAGAGATCGCCGGCGTGACGTTGGCACAATTTGACACTGAGGCATGGATCGAGCGCCTGGCACAATTGCCTCCCCCGCTGGAGCGTGTGCAGGAGCCCTTTCTTCGCGAATACCAGGAACGTTGTGCCCGATGACCTGAGGGACGGCAGACCGCCGCCCATTCCGCTGGCGGATTTGCGCCTGCTGTACGACGAGGTTCGCAATCGCAGGCTGTTGATGGGCATGGAAGCGTACTATGCACCGTTGCGCGCGGTGCTGGATCGGCGGTGTCAATGTAGGCCGTCCGGGCTGCAGAATTGACGGCTGATCCGAAGGCATACAAACACATTTGGTCGCATTGACGGCGGATATGCGGATGACCGCGTCATTTGTTGACATGCTTATTCGACAACCGGGACTTGACCGACGGTTTACGAGCCGAGTTCCGAAGCCTCACCAAATGACGCGGATTTGACCTCACAACGGGGGGGCAGCAGGCCAAGATGCTACTGCGAAGTCGAGAACAACTAAAATGGCTACATGAGCCTCTTGCAAAACCTGCTGAAGACGCGAATTTTCGCCTGAAATCGACGATACTGTTCAGGTGATCCTGGCGATCGGGGCTGCCACAAGGTATGGTGTATTTGTACGCAGCACCACCTATGGAGGCAACCCCGATGGCTCTGTCACAGACCATATCCAATCTCTGGAACCGGTTTCAAGGGGAACTTTTTCCCGAACTTGCCGAAGAGATCGGCCCCCTCATGGAGAAGCACAAACATCTGGTCCAGGTCCTCGACCTGGTCGAGGTCGAGCGTTTCGTCGATACATACTGGCGTGGCCCCGGACGACCACAGCAGAGCCGCCGGGCCCTGGCGCGTGCCTTCATTGCCAAGGCGATATGGGATTTGCCGACAACCCGAGATTTGATTGACAGGCTCATGGTGGACGCGCCGCTACGCCGGCTGTGCGGTTGGTCGCGTGTCAGCGCGATCCCGAGCGAGGCGACCTTTTCGCGGGCGTTTGCCGAGTTTTCTGAAGCCCGCCTTGCAGAGCGTATGCACGAGGCCCTGGTGAAGGATGCCCTAGGGGCGGAACTGATCGGGCATGTCTTGCAGGACTCGACGGCGATCGAGGGGCGGGAGAAGCCGGCGCCGAAACCGGCAACCGTGGAGAAACCGAAGCGCAAGCGCGGACGTCCCCGCAAGGGCGAGGAAGTCGAGAAGGAACCCGGGCGTCTCGAACGCCAGTCGAATGGCATGAGCCTCGAGGAGATGCTCGATGACCTGCCGCGCGCGTGTGATCATGGGGCCAAGAAGAACGCCAAAGGCTTCCTCGTCAGCTGGAGAGGCTACAAATTACACCTCGACACGGCCGATTGCGGCGTGCCGGTGAGTGTCATCCTGACCTCGGCATCGGTCCACGACAGCCAGGCGGCGATCCCCCTTGCGACGATGAGTGCCGGACGCGTGACCAACCACTATAATCTCATGGACGCGGCCTATGACGCGACAGAGATCCACGAGGTGAGCGAACGCCTCGGCCACGTCCCGATCATCGACGTCAACCCGCGCCGGGACACGGAGCTCAAGCAGGACCTGAAACGCGAGGCCCGGGCACTGCGCGTGTGCGGTCTTGTCATGCCTGAGAGTGTTCGCTACCGGATCCGTTCCGGGGTCGAGCGGTGCAATGCCCGTCTCAAGGACGAGTTCGGCGCCTGCCATGTGCGTGTTCGGGGACACGCGAAAGTTTGTTGCCACTTGTAATGTTTGGGGTGCTTGCGCTGACGGTTGACCAGTTGATGCGCCTGGCTGTGCCTCCCTGACGCGCCTCCCCGTCCTTCGGGACGGTTCCGACGTCCTCGATCTCCTCTGGAAACGCCCCGAAAAAGCCGGCGAACGGTCAAACCCGGCCTGCGCTCCAGCTTTTTCGTCTGTTTTTCCTGCGAATCGGGAGGGAATGCTGAAAATCCAAGAATTCCGGGGTTCACGGTCGCGCGCAAGCCCGCGCCGAATATCCGGCACTGTTCAGCGACCGGTCAACTCGATAATTTTGAAAGAGGCTCAACAGCCAATGTCGTGCCCGTCTCCAAGTGCAATTCCCGGACAACTGCCAGCGCGTTCCAGTTCTGGTAGATCATGGGGTCAATTCGCTTGATTTCGTCGGCCCGAAGGGTCTTGGAATTATCCAAGGGGTCAGCAGGAAAAATCATCTTCATGATGTCTTTCGAAATGGGTACTCCCTGAGCGCGTAGCGCATCAACGGCCTCCCAACCGCTAAGACCGCTACCGCCTATGCCCCCTGCTCCACCGGTACCGACACACCCGTGTTTTGGCCAAGGTGGCCCAATGTCGTCAAACAGAACAGCACTGCCGCAACTGCACTGCAAGACATGGATATCTTGCTGGCAGTACCAGCACGATGTTGGATAAACCAATGTTTGACAGAAAGGACTGTGGGTCGGAACCGGCATCCAGCATCTCCAAAAAAGAAATTTGTCGTTGACTGGCGCCCACTATTCGAAGTTGGACCGCCACGCTCCAGGGCTCCGGCATCGAGTTTGTGTTCGGTCGGACAAACGCGAATTGTAACCGGTGCACAGTTGGTATCAACGGCAGGCATTTGCGTAGATGCAAGCGCCGCTCGTTGCCGCTTGTACGAGGCACATGGGATTCAAGATTCCCAGAACAATTTGGTTCCCATCATACACGAAGGGGCCGGAATGTATCATCGCTTGCTCCTTCACTCCCAGGGCAAGGAGCTTCGGGGCCGAGGCTCAGCCCCTTGCCTCCCTCACGACAGTCTCGATCAAATTAAAGATCCCGACCCGCCGCAACCGAGGTCATGGTATCGGGATAGCTCGGTGCCGGAAATTGGCGCGCCGGGCTCGGAGAGCGAGGGACTGAAACGCGGCCATGGGAGCCGGACTGAGGCCCGAAGCGAAAGCGACGGACAAACCACCGGACCCTAAAGCTGGCGCGCCAGCCCCCCGACTCTACCACGAATCTGGCAAACACCCTGATCCAGAAAACGGTCCACGCGTCAGGGTATGGCTGCAAAAGGAGCTGCCCGGAATCCTCGGGAAGACAGGCCGCAAACTGTTCGACGATATCCTGGAGGTGGCAGACGGCGATGGAAACGGCGGAGGGGAGAATGGCCGCCTCTGATTTCCGGGAACACACCTCGTAGGCGCCAGGCCCGAAGATTTGGACAAACCACGGTGCATTGCACGTCATCGCGACCTCACTCGCTGAAATGCCGCATGGGCGAGCGCCACGGTATCACCCCGCAACCAGCCGGGAGATGTGAACGCCGGGGCGCGGCCCTTGTTGTTTTGGGCCGTCGCCTCGCGCTAACTCCACCGCGTTCTCGCCCCCCGCGGCAGTCCCTTGGTCAATCTCTCGATCCGCCTGATATCTGCGACCTCGCAGCGCATCTGGCGCGCGATGTCAGCAAGTGTGTCGCCGCGCTCGAGGAACTGCCTGATGCGCCTCCTTTCGATTTCGCTGAACGTACGCGCCCGGCGCTTCGGTCCGGGATCGCCTGCCTCCGCCGGGGCCGGGATGTCTGCGTCCGGCACCGGGTTCGTGCGCCAGAGCCCGAGGGCGCGGGCCTTGGCCTCGACGCTGGTACGGCCGCGCTTCAGGCGCTCCGAGATCTCCGTGAGCAGCATGCCTTCGCCGTGCAGCTCCCGGAGCGCCGCGAGCTCCTCCTCGCTCCAGTTCCCGTTTTTCCGGACGCGGCTACTGTGCAGGGAAATCCTCAACACCTTCATGCGGTTGCGGACGGCGGATTCCGAACGCCCGATCCGCTCCCCGATCTCACGCGGGCTGGAACCGGAATTGACCAGGTTCCTGAGGAGGTCATCCTCGGCGTCCGTCCAGTGCTGGCGTCGGCGGCTCATGTGTTCCCCACCCAGTAGTCCGCAAGCACACACACGCGCAGGCGCGGCAGTAAAGCGTCATCGAATGGCAGGGGTCTGGACATAACGGTTGTCGCATGCACATTGGCTACGCACGTGTGTCGCCGGAAGAACAAAGCAATGGACATTCAGTTCGAAAGAGAGGGTAACATACTCGTAGTGGCTGTTTCGGGACGCATTGATGGTGGCAATGCCCATGAATTCGCAGAATCCATTGACAGGTTATCGTTGCAAGACAAAAAGGGCCATGATCCTGGACTTTGCCGAAGTGGATTACATTAACATGTGGGCCTCCAGGCAATTCTCTTAACGGCGAAAAGATGCGCGGCAGGGAACTCCGGATTTGCCCTCGTCAAGTCATAACCCGACTTTCCCGCGCGGCCGTGAAGACGGCCTTTTCCGGCTGCCGATCTATGGGTGAGTTGATTGATCACGGATGGTAACTACTCACCCCTTTTGGTCCCTTTCGGTTTTTCGTTGTTGACACCATAGGTTTGACGTCCTATCGAGGCTGCATCCGGTTTTGATGCGGGGTCGGTTCGGTCGATGGCAATGTGGTTTGGTTCCAAGGCGACCTCTGGTCTTTGCCAGGCGATTATAGCATCCCAGCCACCGCACGATGTGTATATCGAGCCATTCCTGGGGGGCGGCGCGATCATGAAGCGGAAGCTTCCCGCACAGCGCAACATCGGCATCGATCTTGATCGGCGCGCCATTGACGGCTTCACCTGCGACTACCCGGTCGAGTTGCATCGGGGGTGCGCGTTCAGTTTCCTTGAAGCCTTCCCCTTCCAGGGCCGCGAACTGGTTTACTGCGATCCACCCTACCTTCAGGCAACCCGACGCTCCGAACGCCGTTACCGTCACGATCTTGACGACGCGTCGCATGTGGCGTTGCTGGACTTGCTGAAGTCGCTGGACTGCCAGGTCATGATCTCCGGCTACCCGAGCCGGCTCTACGAGACCCATCTTGCCGACTGGCGGTCCCTGTCGCTGCAGGTCAACAACCATGCGGCGGTGGTCACCGAGTCGATCTGGTTCAACTTCGCGCCCGACCGGGTTCACTGGGCCCGGTTTGCCGGGCGGAACTTCACCCATCGCCAGACGGTCAAGCGCAAGGCCGAGAACTGGGCGCGGCGCTATGCGGCGATGCCGCCGGGCGAGCGCCTGGCGGTGCTGGCCGCGGTCATGGCGGTCGAGGACGGGTCATGGCGACGGTGAACGGGAAGTCGCTGCGCGACGAGTTCGAGGCCGCGCGGGCCGATGTCGAGGCGCTGCGTGCGGCCGGCAAGCTGTCCGGCGAAGTCGACACCGTGATCCGGGTCCTGATGACCCTGCTGAGCATCCTGATCTCCATCCTGCTGGAAAAGACCACCCCGAAAACCAGCAAGAACTCCGGCATCCCTCCATCGCAGATGGATGACAAGGACGAGACCGCGGCGCGTTCCAGGCGCAGAGCCAGAGCGAAGGAACCAGGCGATGAGACCGGAGCCAATCTCCGGAAAGTCACCACCAAAGAGACGATCACCGTCGAGACCTGCGATGCCTGCGGCGCCGACCTGTCCGGCGTCACGCCCACGGCACACGAACGGCGCACCAGCTTCGATATCATCTTCGAGGTCGTCGAGCACAAGGTCGATGCCGAGATCAAGGACTGCCCCGAGTGCCGGGCCCGAACCAGGGGACAGTTCCCCGACACCATGCCGGGGCCACGGCAATACGGCGTCGGCTTCATGGCCTTCATCATCAACCTGCTGGTCGCCCACATGCTCTCGCTGCGGCGCACCGTCGCGCTGGTGCAGGCGATCTCCGGCCTCAGGATATCCGAAGCCACCTGCCTCAATTACATCCGGCGCCTCCATGATGCGCTCGAAGCGTGGGAACAGGCCGCCATCGAACGCCTGCTGGCGCGGCCGGCCCTGCATGCCGACGAGACCGGCATGCGGGTCGACGGCAAGAACAACTGGCTGCATATCATCACCGACGGATCGCTGACCCTGAAGTTCCTGCATCGCAAGCGCGGGGCGGAAGCGATCGATGACATCGGCATCATTCCCCGCTTCACCGGCACACTGATCCACGACTGCTGGGCGTCATACTTCTCCTACGACACATGCAGGCACGGCCTCTGTGGCTCTCATTTGCTGCGTGAACTGGCTTTCGTTTTCGAGTCCAACGGTTACCGCTGGGCACGCCTGATGAAGAAACTGCTGTGCGAGGCCTGCCACAGGGTCAACACAAGCGAAACCAAGACCCTGAGCGAGGCCGAATACCGCGCCATCCGCAAGCGATACCGAACCATCCTCACACAGGGGGCCGGGGAACTGCCCGAAATCCCCAAACGCAAGAAAGGCCAGCGCGGACGCATCGCAAAGTCCGATGCCCACAACCTGCACGAGCGGCTCAAAAAATACGAAGACGCCGTGCTGCGCTTCATACACGACCCCGATGTCAGCTTTACGAACAATGCGGCAGAAAGGGGCTTCAGGATGGCAAAGGTCAAGATGAAGGTCTCCGGATGCTTCAGAACCCGCCTCTATGCCGAATACTGGTGCCGAATCTCAAGCTACCTGCAATCAATGGCCGCAATGGGTTACAATCCACTCGTCGCCATCCAGATCGCGCTTGCAGGACGGGCCGCAGAGATGGTCAAGTAAATAAAGAACCCCGAACTCAATCGTGAACGGGTGAGTAGTTACCACGGATGTTCCCTTGACAAGTAATGCGATCATGATCGCAAAATGTATCGCTCTGAGTTGCACATAAGACCCGATGATTTCGACAGTTCATGATGCGCGATTTCGCGCCGAATTGATCCCCGGAGGAAGTCCATGAACGTCCTGATACTGGGGCGAGGATCTGTTGGTCAAAGACACCATCGAAACCTGCATGCACTCGGTGCCAACAGTACGTTGTTGTCGTATTCCAGTTTTGTGAAGTTGCAGGACGAACCCGTTCGAAAATGCCTGGAACGGCATGATGGAGCGGTTGTCGCGACATCCACGCCAATTCGCCTGGAAGTCATTCGGCTCCTCGCGCAGGCCGGATTACCACTTTATATTGAAAAACCCTTGGCGTTCCGAAAAGATGACGTCAGGAATATCCACCAGTTGAGCAAGGACATTGCAGCCCGAAGCATGGTCGGGTTCATGATGCGGTATCACCCGGCATTCCGCTATCTGGCAGAACAGGACCTCTCGGGCATTTACCGTTTCGCTTTAAGGGTTGGCCATGATGTCCGGCGGTGGCGGCCCGGCCGGAAATTCAAAGGCAGTTATGGCGCGCTAGCGGACGGAGGAGGGGTTCTCCTTGACCTGTGTCATGAACTCGACATGGCGGGAACGTTATTTCCCGAAGCCAGTTTGGATGGCGTGTCCTGTCTGGGCCATTCAGATTATCCCGCTGTCGATTTCCTGTCCAGGATCGAACTGCGGACACCAACCTCCCTGGGAACCATTGCGATGGACTATCTTTCGCCTGTTGCTTTCAGGAACATTGACATGAGAGGCAGGGATTTCAGTCTAGAATTTGATCTGATCAATGACAGGTATATCCACGGAAGTCCGGAAGGAGCGACCGAAATCCAATTAGGATGTGAGCGAAACTCAATGTTTCTGGATGCCATGGCCGACTTCCTGGATCTGATCGCCGGACGTGAACCGACTCGAAGTGCGGCTGTCCCCCGGCTGGACAATACGGCGGCAAGTTGCATGCTGATCGCCGAGGCGTGGGAATCCAGGGAATTCAACGGGTTCCTGACCGGAGAATTCGCATGATTGTAGGCCATATCGGTGCGCGTAAGGGTTCAAGGGTGTTTCTGGCAAGAACATGAGACCGATATGCGGCCGCCCGCTGATTGACTGGTCGCTGGATTGCCTGTTCGATTCAGAACGCATCGATCACGTCGTTGTGTCCACTGATTGCGGCGACATTTACGCGCATAGCCTTGCCCGGGGGACACTGCCGATCGGACTGAGGCCGGACAGCCTCGCTACGGATACCGCGGCAAAATGGGATGTCTGGCGGCATTCGCTGGCAGCTGTTGAAGAGCTCGTAGGTCAATTTTCGATATTTCTGGATCTGGATTGCACATCGCCATTGCGAATTCAGGAGGACATATCCGCCGCTCTCGATCTTTTCCTTTCCCGGTCACCGGACATGGTCATGTCGTGCTGCGTTGCAAAGGAAAACCCTTATTTCAATCTGGTCGAACCTGACGAAACCGGTTCCTTGAGGATCTCGAAAGAACTGCCGCATCCGGTTGTCGTGCGTCAGCAGGCCCCTTTGGTTTATGAGCATGCGGCTTCGACATACGTGATTTCCACGAACTACCTTCGTGAGGCATCAGGATTGTATGAGGGCAGGGTAATCCCCTATGTCATGCCGCAAGAGCGATGCCTGGATATCGACAGCGAACTCGATTTCAAGATTGTCCAGGTTCTTTTGCAGGAAAGACTAAATGCGTGATCAACTTGCCGGAAAAACGATCTTCGTTACGGGTGCGGCCGGCCTGCTTGGTTCAACATACGCAAGGAGAATGCTTGCCGCCGGCGCACGCGTACTTGCAACGGATCTGGAAGGACACCGTTCGGATGCGCTGATGTCAGCACATGTGGATAATCCCGGCTTCCGGTTTGAACACCTTGACGTGAATGACGAAAGCCAGGTCGAAGGGATATTCCGAAAGCTTAGCAAGGACGGCTGGGAGCCGAATGTGGTTCTCAACAACGCGGCGATAACCGGTGAACTCCTCATGGGAGCGGGCAAGGAGTTCCCCGAACTATCAAAAACGACTTTATCGGACTGGAATCGAACGCTTCAGACAAATCTTACCGGCGCTTTTCTGATTGCTCGGGAAATGGACCGTGACGTCGTGGGGAAATATCCGTCGACCCTGATCAACGTTGCATCAATGTATGCGCTGAATGGCCCACATCACGGGATTTACGAAGGGATGCCGTTTCGGTCTTTCCCTGCCTATTCTGCCTCAAAGGCCGGAATTCACGGTTTGACCGTTTGGCTTGCCGGGTACTGGGCCCGGCGTCGGGCGACGGTCAACACATTGGCACCTGGTGCCGTATTCAACGGGCACTCGGATGAGTTTCAGCGTCGGATCGGGGACCTCGTGATGTCGGGCCGTATGGCCCTGCCTGATGAGATCGCAGATACAATGCTGTTTTTGTGTTCGGCACAGGCGAACTACATCACAGGTCAAATGATCAACGTGGATGGTGGATTTAGCGCCTGGTGACAGCACTCATGGCCAACTGCGATTTGCGGCGGCAGGCGCGCTCCATTGAAAATATTTGCGAAAAACGGAGAAAGGGTTTTTCAAACGCCGAACATCGGCGGGTTCAATTGTGCGGTTGAGTTGCGGCGTTATTTGCAGTTTCGGTCCGTTTGCGCCAACTCCAAAGGATACGATCATGACTCACATTGTTTACGGCATCGACGACAAATTCCTGCCTTGCCTCTTGGTGTCCATGTTCTCGGTCCTCGACAAAACGTCGGTGCCCACAAAAGTGACAGTATTCACTGCCGGGAGGGCCTTTGATCATTCCGCAATCCATCAAATTGCCGGTCACTTTCCGCATGCGTCGCTGGAAATTCGCATCTTCGAACCCGACGAACTGGCCGGTTATGGGAAAACGAACGTCGCTCAACGCTTTCCGCCGGTAAGCATGTTGCCGCTTTTCATCCCATGGCTAATCGACGACAAGTGCCTCTTCCTCGATGCCGACACGTTGGTGCTTCAGGATATCCGGGAACTCTATGGGTCGGACTTGCGCGGGTGCCTCATTGGCGCCACCCAGGCGTATCCCGCTGCCCTTAGCGTTCAGAAACACTTCCCTTCCAAGGCTCTGTCCCTCGGCTCTTTTGTCTCACTATTGTCGACAAAAAAGAGGAAAAAACTTCAACGGCTTGCCGATGACATCGGATTTACAATCGAGGAAATCGGGACAAAGTTCTTTTCATCAGGCGTGATAATTTTAGATACACGAGCCATCAGGCGCGCAGACCCGTCCAAAGTGCTGATAGACTTAAAGAGCAGTGACCACCGTCACGGGCGAACCATGCCTGACATGGAACGTCTAAATGAATTCTTCAAAGACCGTGTATGCTACGTCGACCTTAAATGGGACGTGCCAAAGGATATTTTGCCGTTCAACAGAATTTATACCCCCCCTCAATTCTGGGCTCAGGTTCGAGCAGCGATCCAAGACCCTGGCATCCTGCATTTCTCGAACATATTCGGACGCAAGTCCTGGCGCCGGCCGTGGTATAAACAACGGCACCGCTACCGCCTGTATCGTCAGGCGTGCCAAAACATCGAAGACCGAACCGGCGTTTCAATAATTCAGATGTTCGATTCCAAAATGTAAGTGGAAACCACCGAAATCCGTGGGGTCAAACCAGTGTCAGCACTCTGCGGCTGTTTTGGGGGCATCTGGCGGTGCGACTTCGTCGCCCCTACCAACGCAGCAGAGGGCCGATACAGTGGATGTTGAGGGTGACCAAGGAAAGAGCCATCACACGGGCAAAGCCCTCGGCCAGATCACCAAGCCGATGTTCATCCTTCGCGACATCGACCGGGTCGAGCTGCGGCCGGCGGTCGAAAAGCAAATCAACAAGATCGAACTCGCGAACAGTTTCACCCGGGCCATCGCGGTCGGAAATCGGCATGTCTTGAACACTCAGGAGAGGCACGGAGGAATTCAGCTGCGATAGACTCGCCCATGATACGATTTTATCGGGTCGAATCCGGCAGCATCCGTGCCACCAAACACGGCGTACCCCACGGTTTTTTGGTGGTTCTAATGACGGACAATCCAGGTCAGTCTCCGAGTAACCGGGCCATCATGTGCCGGATATGGTCCTGCCCGCCGAAGAATATTGCCAGTATACGGACGGTCCGGCGGTCGCTGTCGACATCAAACCAGTAGACTGCCCGACCGATGGTCAGGTGCCGCAGGCCCGTCAGGATATTGTCGTGTCTCTCGCCCCGGTGCGGTACGGCTGCGATGCGGTCCGCCGCCGCGCGGATCTCCAGAATCCGAGCCTCTGCATGGTCAAGCGCGTCCTCAAGGGCTTCGCCAAAGCCAAGATAGCTGTCGAAGAGGTGGTCGAATATCAGCCCGAAATCGCGTTCTGCCTCGTCCGAGAACTCAAGACGGTACGCCACGCGCGCGCCGTTTCTCTGCAATCATCCGGTTCAGGCGGTTGTCCATCCGTTCCGCACTGGCAAAGGCACCGGTACGGCGGCGGGCGAGAATCTCGCGCAGTGCTACGAGCTCCAGATCTTCAGTGTCAATACGCTGGCGCAACAGGTTGACACCTTGCTGGAAAACCGCGCTGAGGCTCCCGTAGCGTCCTGTTTTCACCAACTCCATTGCGAAAGCATGTTGTTCATCGGTGAGCGAAATCGAGGTTTTGACGGTCATATGGGCCTCCTGCCACCAAGGTGGCACCAGGTAGCACCAATGTCAATAATGGCGACACCGTTATTCGGGAATCGTTGCCCTGGTCTATTGGAGAGTGCCTGGCGCACGGCAGTTCCGAGGCCAGACGGCATTTGTCGAGGATCGCGAACGGATCGTTCCGGATTTCTGCGCCATCAGGTTGCCGACAGGAAACCCGAACAGGTTCACCCGCGCCCGTGCACAGGCTCCCCGACCCGTGGCCTTGATCACAAATGCGGGTTGCAGCCAGCCCGAAAGCGCAGACGTCTCGCAGACACAGGTCGCGTTCCAAGTCAACGAAGCGTGGTGTTGGCCCGGTGCTCGTCAAAAGTGCTCGTCCAGCCCGTGAGCACCATCAAGGGCCGGATCCTCATGCTTGCGGTGTCCAGGTTCGTGCGAGAGGACGGCACCGAAATGCAGGTTTCCGCGTTTGAGCGGCTGTTGCCAATGCAACTCCAGGTCCAGTGCCGTCCGCTTGGCTCGAGCCGAGGGTTACGGCATCGCGAACCACCTCGCCGGATTTCGTCCGCCCGACGGGGAGGTGAAGTTCCGCGTGACCGCTTTCGGTGCGCAGCGGCTGCGACAGGAACTCGGAACGCGCCACCGCTCCGGGTTGGCCGGCTGGCATGGAACGAAAACGCGCTCGTGGCAATGTCCGAAACGCTATCCAGGAGACCGTCGCGCGCGCCAGCGTTCACAGTACCGGCCTCTGCGTTGAACCCCATCTGCCACGCGCCAAGCCGGGTATCGGCTTCTATGCCCGCGAACGTCGTTCCCGCCGAGAGGTGCCCGAAGGCTCCGTCCGCCACGGCACCAAGCAGGGACCGCGGTTCCTCCGCCTGCCGACCCTGAACCTGACCGGGGCATCGGAAAACTGCCACACGAGCGCCAGTAGCGAGGTGTCCGCCATGGTGGCCCGCTTGTCCATGCCCTCCGTGGTCAGCGCAGTCGCGGACAAGGCGGCCGTGATCGGGAAAGTCAGGACGAGGCTCTGATCGGCAAGCCCGAAATGGCTCGCGCGCATCGTGGCAGAACCCGTGGAATCCGTGAGGCGCAAGGCCGGAGTGGCCCCGTTTGACGTGGGTAATTCGCTGAACGGAGAATTGGCGTCGCGTCTTCCGGTGTGCGGTCCGGAGTCGGGATCGTCCTGTTGAGGAATTCCCGGAGCCGCGCGGCCTGGGAAGGTCCGGCCGCCAGCGTCGTGAGGTTTCCGGCCGGGCGCCAGAACGGCGCCCCGAGCGAATCGAACGCGACCATCTCGCGCCCGACCAGCGACAATGCGACCGAATCACCGAAGGCCGTGCCGAGCCCAAGGCTCGTTTGCTGAAGCGTGGCGCCCGGACCGTTCACGCGGCCGCTGACCACGACGGTCTCCGCGCCCACGGGTGACGTGGCAGTTCCGAGGTCCATCAGGCCGCGCCCGTAAATCTCGGCATCGGCATACGGACCGGTTCGGTCCGCTGTCTCGAGCAACCGCGCGAGGAGATCCGTGTTGGAGAGCTGCCCCCTGAAGAAATGCTTCATCAGCGCGAGTCCGCCCGTCACCATCGGTGCTGCAACCGATGTGCCACTTACTGTTGCAGCGCCGCGTCCTGGGCCGTCGCTGAAGGGTCCGAAATAGGCAACCCGAACGCGTTCTCCCGGAGCAGCGAGGCAAAACTCGGCCGCAATGCCGCAGCGGTTCGAGAAGTCGGTAATCTCGCCGTCCTGACCGATGGCCACGACGCTGACCGTGTCCCCCGGAGCTCCGGCAGGCGCGCGGTGAGACCAGAAAGGAGGCCGGGCGACACCGCATCCACGACACCGTCGACGCATTCGACGACGGGCTATCGCTGGCGTTTCGTGTGCATTGCCCGCGGCCCAGACGAAGACAACCTTTTCGTAGGAGTCGGCCTGAGCGAATGTCGCCGTTGCCGCGGAGAAATGTTCCCGGAGCTCAGCTTCACTGAAGTTGTCGATGACACCGGAGACACCGAGGCTCAGGTTCAGGAAATCGATGCCCCGGCCTCCGTTATTCCAGGACAGAATCTCGTCAACGGTGTTCGCAAAATACTCGGATGTATCCGGAAGGTCGTCCAGCGTGATCGGATTGTAGAGTTCAGGCGCCTCTCCAAGAGGTATTGCGAACATGACAAGATCGGCGCCCCAGGCCACGCCCGGCGCATCGGAAGCCCAATCCGGATCGTCCTCCCCTGCGATGATACTCGCAACCGCAGTGCCGTGGGAAAGCTCGCTACCGTCCTCGTCACTGGCGCCCGGTAAGAAGCGTTCAATTATGTTCTTGTTACGGAAGGCGGGGTGAGCGTGATCGATGCCGGTGTCCAGAACGCCACGAGAACCCCTTCTCCTGGTGCGATATCGGGGCCGAACTTCAGTTCCAGATGCGCGTAAGCTTCGAGAGCGCGGATCGCTGCGAGGCCCCACTGCCGTTGAATGAGGGATCTTCCGCATAAGCTGTCGTTTTTTCGGCGGCAAGTTGCTGGAACTCCTCGCTTTCGAGGCAGCCGGCTTCAAGGGTGGAGATACACCCAGGCGCATCGCATGCGGAAAGCCCAATGGCTACCAGAGCAAAAGGGACGCACAGGCGGGGAAGTGAAATCATGGGTTAATCCAACCTCAGTTAGAAAAGTTTCGGTGAAGCATGGCAATTCGGCCATTATTGCCGACTTGCCGGAATCGACCCCAAAGGCCCGGTCAATGAACGGGCAGGAATGTTGCCCTGAATGCGAACTGTCCAAGCGGCTTGGTCCTCCTGAAAATCCTCGCCTATAAGGGCGGCGATAATGTCAAGTCGCCAAACCAACGATCGACAACCTGGCTGTTCAAGGCGATTACGGCCAAAAAGTGGGAAGAATTCAAGGAGATTCCGCACGGCGAGGGGCGTTTGTGCAGGCAAGCCCAGTAACCCGCGAAATCGAGCGGGAACTGGTTGTTTTCCACAACTTGTCAAACCGGCTTGGTGCCGAAACCCGAGATCAACACATTTCGGCGGGGCTCCGCACCAAAAAATCACTCTCTCGTGTTGTCCAGCCCAAAACGCACCAGTATATTCCCTTCAATCAAACCGTGTGAACATCAGGAAACCACAAAGATCCGCTGGGGAAAGCGGCTGGCTTCGCCATTTCGGGCCTCAGAGCCAAGAGGTATGTGAGGTATTAGGTATCAAGACTGGCGCGATCATATCATCGAATTCACGGATTCGCTGCTCCTGATGGAGGATGGGGAATCGGGCGATACCGCGCTGGATTTCATTCTGATGCGCATCGCGGAAGGATAGGATCAACGGAATGCCCGGCAAAGGATCAAATTGCTCCCTGTCCTTGCAGAGTTCGGCGGAGCGGAATTGGTGCAGCGACAGCGGCCAGGATACGGAGGCGCACATGAGTAACGCACCTGGACGAGACACTGCCGGTCGTCTTCGCTTGGGAAAGAGAGACAAGTGGAAGCTTGCTGTCAAGGCCGCCGTATATTTTCGGATCGCATCACGTGTTCCCTGGCATTGACGCTGGGCGCCGTTGCCATCGGGGGAATCCTGCAGGTACTGCCGGCCTCGGCGATCGAGTTCGATGAAGGGGAATTGTGGGGAAGCATTGATACCACGCTCTCGCACGGCCTGACGTTCCGGGTCCAGAAGCGCAACGATGAACTGGCCGGTGATGTCAATGGCAACGACGGAAACCTCAACTACAAGCGCGGTCTCGTCAGTAATGCCTCGAAACTCACGATCGACCTGGACATCAACACGAGTGCCTTCGGTGCTTTGCCAGGACCTCCGGTTCATGATTTCGAAAACCTGAATGGAACCAGGGAACGCACGCCCTTGAGTGAAGCGGCGAAGGCGGCAGTAGGCAAGGATTCGAGCTGCTTGACGCCTATGTGACCACGGAGTTCGAAGCCGGTGACGCGTTCGTCGACATGCGGCTCGGGAAACATGTGCTCAACTGGGGAGAGAGCACGTTCATCCCGAACGGGATCAATGCCATCAACCCCTTTGACGTGAGCCAGCTGAGGTTGCCGGGCTCCGAGCTCAGGGAAGCGCTTCTTCCGGTCTCGATGGTGTCGATGTCGGTAGCTCCGACTTACGCTTTGTCGCTGGAAGCGTTCTACAGCTCGACTGGGCCAAAACCGAGATCGATCCTGTCGGCAGTTACTTCTCAAGTACCGACTATGCAGGACCGGGCGCAACGAAGGCAGTACTGACCACCATCATGGAAAGCCTGATACCTGACAACAAGATACAACAGGACCAGGGCTACGGTTTCGGGCCTTTCATGACACAATTCATCAATGCCGACCTTTCCGGCTATACGGTGATGCATCCCAGCTTGGAGTCGTCCCCTGCCACAGCCGGTCCAGCTTGCGTTCGACCCGGACTTCGCATCCGTATTGCGGGGTCCCGACCAAACACCCGAGGATTCCGGGCAGTGGGGTCTCGCTCTGCGCTACCTGGCCGAGGAACTCAACCAGACGGAGTTCGGCTTCTACTTCATGAACTATCACAGCCGCCTCCCGGTCGTCGGCGCGCGAACGGGAAGCCTGGATGGCATCCGGGGAGGCCTTGCGGCCGTGGATGCAGTAACGAGGGTTGACGCGGCCACCCGGACTGCCGTGACCACTATGGTGAGCGCTGCGGTCCAGGCATCGGTTCCCCCGGGAACGCCGCAGGCCGTCATCGAAAACCTGGTGGAAGAAGGGGTGAAAGCAAACCTCGAAGGTATCGCAGTGTACTCGCGGTCGACCGATACGCGAAGTCGGGAAACTACTTCCTCGAATATCCGTCCGACATCAAGCTCATGGGCCTCAGCATGAACACGGTTCTGGGCGCTTCGGGCTGGGCCCTGCAGGGCGAGTATTCGCTTCGCCTGGATGCCCCCTTGCAAAGGGTCGAACGCGACGTACTCACGGAAGGTCTCGCTCCGATCGGAATGGCCCTGTTCCTGTCGGGCTGCGTGGCGGACCAATCGACGCCAGGGTGTGCCGGCGACCCGCAATCTGCATTGGCAGCATTGAACGGGTACCTCGGCAGTTACACACCGACGCCGGTCGTGGGTTACATCGAACGCGACGTGAGCCAGTTGCAGGCCACGGCAACCAGGGTATTCGGACCCACACTCGGTGCTGACGCCCTTGTTTTCCTGGCGGAGGCGGCCGTGATGCATGTCCACAAGATGCCGGACAAGCAGGAATTCCCCTGGAGAGTCCTGCCGGCGGGGTCCTTGCGACCGGACTGCCGATGCGGATGCCACGTCGTGGGGCTACCGGGTTGCGGCACGCCTCGACTACAACAACGCGATCGGATCGATCAATCTCTATCCGTACACGCAGTTCCTGCACGACGTCAGTGGCAACAGCCCCTCGCCGAGCGGGCCTTTCGTGGAAGGGCGGACCGGCCTTACGCTCGGTTTGAGGGCCGATCACCTCAGCAGCTGGCAGGCCGATCTCAACTACACGCGTTACGCCGGTGCCGGCAACGAGTTGAGCGACCGCGATTTCATCTCCGTTTCCCTCAAGTACTCGTTCTGAGATCCCGCGAGGTCATGACCGCCATGAAAACCAAGAAAACGATTGCACGTCACTTCTGTGCTGCGCTTGTCCTCGGTTGCCTTTTGGCCGCTCCCGCCGTGGCCGAAATCTCCGCGAGCGAGATCGCGCGACTGGGACGAGACCTGATGCCGCTCGGCGGCGAGCGGGCCGGAAACGCCGCGGGTACCATTCCGGCATGGAACGGCGGCATCACGAGGCCGCCGTCGGGGTATTCCGTCGGCGAACACCACCGCGATCCTTTCGCCCGGGACAGGCCGCTCTTCGTCATCAATGCCGGCAACCTCGACAGGTATCGCGACCGGCTCACGGTTGGTCACCAGCGCATGCTGAGAGCCTATCCGAGCTTCAACATGCCGGTCTATCCGACCCGGCGGAGCGCCTCGGTACCGGAACGGATCTACGACGCCACGAGGCGCGTTGCCGCCACCGCGAAGCTCGTCGATGGCGGCAACGGTGTGGCAAACTCGGTGATCGGGATCCCGTTCCCGATCCCGAAGAACGGCCTCGAGGTGATCTGGAACCACCTGCTCCGCTACAGGGGCGAGTCGGTTGCCTGCGTCATCGGACAGGCCGCGGTCACCCGCGGGGGGCAGGTATACGCTGGTCAAGCAGAGCATCGAGTC
>OZ219891.1:0-223353 GCA_964291635.2 Paracoccaceae bacterium
TGATCGACCCAGGTGTTCCAGAAGAAGTTTATCGCCGGCCATGTGGTCCTGCGAGCGACGCCGAAGGGCTCCAGGGCGTTAGAGATGTTGTCCGAGCAATTCAGGTGTCCCGGGAAACCGCGTTCCTCATATCCGCGGGCGGTACAGGCCAGGCCGAACGTGTCATGGCGCCCGCAAGTGTCCTGGATGACCTGCAGCATCGGTTTCATTTCGCTGTCGAAAAACTTGTCGAACAGTCCCGGCCCGGGATAGGCACCGCGCACCATGGACCTCGTTGCCGTGCTGTCGACCGTGCGTTCCACACCGGCATCGAGCGCTTCGAGCCTCAGGGCCATGAAGTCAGAACACTGCTGACCCTCGATGTCGATAATCTGGACGTATTCGCCGGGGTTGGCGACATAGGCGTCCGCTGTACCGCGTCGCACCGTGAATTCATCACGAATGTCGCCAAGTACCGGCGGCAACGGTGGAATCCGGCTCGGTTCTCCCGGCACGACGGCAAGTTCGACCACTCCGGCGGATGGTCCCGAGACATGTTCCAGCACTCCCGCTGGCCGACAGGCCCAGACTGTGCAGTCGCCGGACGATTTCAACGCAACCTGTTCATCCAGCCCAATTCGTGTTCCGGTCCAGACATCAATCCAACCGCCATTCGCAGTGACCCACCCTGCCAACGGCGCACAATCGAATTCGGAAATTGACCCGGATTCATTGCTCTTCGTACCGAGCAAGTCCGGCCTTAGTCGCCCATCATCACCGAATACGAGAAGAACGACAGATTGTCCGGCACCTTCCGGTTGCACCGACAGGATGTCTCCGACGTTCAGGTCGAACCGGGCCGTCCCGCGGGGTGCGACCGCCGTCCGGGTTTTTTCGGACCGTGCAGGGAATCCGGGAAAGGCACGTCGATTCTGCTGGAAACCGACGTTGGAAAACTCCATATGGACGGCTACTATGTTCTTTCCTCTTCTGAAGAACCGCTGATGTAACCAGTTACATATGAACGCGTTTTCCGAGTCAAGGATTTTTTGTAACCGGTTTCAGAAAGTGACGCGAATCCTGGCATGACGATTGGACAAAGGACAAAACGCACCACCGTGCGGGATGTTGCAAAGGCCGCCAGGGTATCTGTCGCGACCGTCTCCAGAGTGCTGAATTCCCCGGAAGTGGTTCAGCCCGATACAAAAATGCGGGTCGAGCGGGCAATCGCCGAACTTCGCTTCATCAGGAACGCTGCAGCCTGGTCCATCAATACAGGAAGAACCAAGATCGTTGGCGCGCTGGTGCCCTCATTGGAGAGCGACCTGTTCGCAATGACCATCAGCGCCATCGAGGGCAAGCTGGAGAAATTCGGACTGTCCCTGATTGTCGCGACGACCAATGAAGTTCAGGAAACAGAAACCCGGAAAGCCGGAGAGTTGCTGGATATCGGTGTCGAAGGGCTGATCCTTACCGGGGTCCTCCATGACGACAACCTGTACGAGTTGCTCGACCGCGCCCAAATTCCCGTCGTTGCCATTTCGAACTACGACCCGACCTACAGGTATCCGACAATCGGCTACGACAACGAGGCCGCGGCGCGACGCGGATTGGAATTCCTTCTGGACCGCGGCCATCGCCGAATTGCGGTTGTCCACGGCCCGACAGAAACAAACGACCGGATGAGGGACCGCGTTGCCGGAGCTGTCGCGAATAAGTCGTCGGTTGAAGTTGCCTACCATTGCACCGAACTCTCGATGGAAGGCGGTGGCGCAGCGGCCAGGGAGATTCTGCGATCGGGGCCATTCCCAGACGGCGTCTTGTGTGTGTCGGACATTCTCGCCATTGGCGTACTTTTCGAGTTCCAACGTCATGGAGTGAGTGTGCCCAACCAAGTTTCCGTAATGGGTCTGCATGACCTCCCGATTTCCCAATTCATCTCACCACGCTTGTCAACGGTACGCCTGCCATCTCGAAGAATGGGAAAAAGCGCGGCAGCTGCCCTTGCACGCTGGATTGAGGAAGGAACCCGCCCATCGCCAATTCTCCTGCCAACTGAACTGTTGGTTCGTGAGTCGACCAGGGAATGACCAATACTCGCGGCCGGGAGAACATGCCGTTCCCGAGACTCGACGTTGCTCAAGCGGAACCGGAAGGTCAGCCAAACCAACGGGATACTCGCGTGGATGGCGAAAATTCCTTGCTTTGCACATGCACGACGAACTTCGGAGCGGAAATTGATCCGGCAATGCTCCAGCGCTTCGTGTTCAAGGCCGTTCTCGACGTCTTTCTGTCGGAGCGGAAAGAAGCTCGAAATCCCCTCCCACCACAACCTGGAGTCGTATCTCTCGGCCTATGTTGCGGAGGCCGAGATCCACGGCGACCGCGAAGGGCCCCTCTTCCGCTCGCTTGAGCGCGACGGCCCGCTTTTGGACCGGCGCTTCAACAGGCAAAGCGCCTGGGAGATGCTTGCAAGGCCTGCCCGGACCGCCGGGATCACCACGCCGATCTGCAACCACTCGTTCCGGGCAACCGGCATCACCGCCTACCTCGAGAACCCGGAGGCGCGGGTCGAGGTAGCGCAGTACTTGAGGTCGATTCCGGTAAAGGGGGCGGAATCGTACGTTTAGGAATCTCGCCAAAATAACCTATCCAATCAGGTGCGCGGTGTGAAAGTGTAGTTCCACTCGCCATGGAAGCCCGTTCGCCTGATGGATAGCGCGTTCATCTGGCCGTCGGTGACCTTGATGCCGGTTTCGTATTCGGCTTCGTCGATGTCGGAACGGATCGTCAGGCCTGTCCTCGTGGTCGTCGCGGCAATCAGGTTGACGATCACCTCATAGCTGACAAGCGGCTTTCCCCGCCAGTTCTGGGTGATGTGGCAGAACATCCGGTGCTCTATCTTGTTCCACTTGCTGGTGCCCGGCGGAAAGTGACAGACCGAGATGGCCAGCCCCAGTTCGTCGGCGAGGCGCTGGACTTCCAGTTTCCACAGCCGATTGCGGCTGCTGTTGGAACCGCCGCCGTCGGCGGTGATCAGCAATCGACGGGCATCCGGGTAGAGCAGGGCCCCCATCCGCTTCCACCAGCGCCGTAGGGTCTCGACCGCGAATTCCGCCGTGTCGCTGGTGATGCCGACGCTGACCCAGCCGGTGTTGGCGGTCATGTCGTAGACCCCGTAGGGAATGGCCTTGCCAAGCTCGGGGTCCGGAAAATCATGCACGTTCACGACGACCGGCTGGCCCTTGGGACGCCATTCGCGGCCACCATTGCGGAACCGGCCCACCAGTTCCTTCTTCTTCGTGTCCACCGACACCACAGGCTGGCCGAGCTTCTGGAACGCCCGGACCCGGCGGTTGATCCGCCGGAACTGCCCGTCACGGTCCGGATGCTGCCGCCCCTCGATGGTCTTGCGGTTCGCCTGGAGACTGTAGCCGAGTTCGTGCAGCAAACGGTTCACCGTGCGCTCGCTGACCCCGTGACCCTCCGCCCGCAGACCCGCCGCAAGCGTGGCCGCGCTGTTGCAGGTCCAGCGCAACGGACTCTCCGGACCACCGCAGGTCACCGGTTCAAGCCAGCGCTCAAGCGCAGGCACCAACTCCGGCGCAGTCTCCGCAAGGCGCTTGCGGCCGCCGCCCGGACGGCGTGTCCTCGTGCCCGTGACAGTCCCCTCAGCGGGCGCCACATCACCGGACGCGATATCCTTGACACCCTGGCGAACTGTCGCACGTGACAAACCCGTCGCCTCCGCCACGCGCGAAATCCCGCCCCGCCCGATGGCATTGGCCTCAACACCGGCCCAGCGCCGACGCCCCCGTTCGTCCAGAACCGGCAGCATCATCTCGAACCTGTCTTTCAGCGTCTCGACCACACATGGCATGGTAGCATGGTACAGAACCCACACCAAATGAGCAAGTTATTTTGGCGAGCTTCCTTAGTACGTGAAGCAGCCATTGTTCGCCACAGGCATTCGCCCGTGAGCATAATATGAGCACACCGAAGCGGTGAGATGTGTCTGAGCAGATCCAGTGGCGTGGCAAGGCCAGCCAGTTCCCGTTCCTGCACTGCGCGTCCGAGTTAATCCGTGTCCGTAGATGATGGTGGCCGCAAGGAGGTAAGGAGATTGGGTCATGCCGCCCGGCAATCCGGAAATGCCGTGCCTCGGATGTCCGGTCGCGGTGCAGTTGACTCGGAGAGTGCCGCAACGCTTGTCATTCCGCCTTTCCCGCGCCCGCGATCACCTCGGGCCAAAGGGCGTCAAGCGGGAAAGTGATGGCGTCAAATGGAGGCAACGAGACTGGCGCGTCACCGAAGAGGGTGTCGATCAGTACCCACTGTCCATCGCGGAGTTCGAATGCTTCGAGCGTCTGTGCATCGGGATCGACGAACCAGAGATGGCCAACACCTTCGCGGGAATAGACGGTGCGCTTGCGACCAAGATCCAGTTGCCGGGTCGAGGGCGAGAGCACTTCACAAACCCAGTCCGGCGCAATCGTGCAATACGCCGCGTCCGGGTATTCGGGCATCGTCTCGCGCCGCCAACCCGCAAGGTCGGGAACCACGATGTCTTCGCCCAAGTGCAACTCGGGCTCGTCGATGATCCACCAGCCGCCCGGACCGCCATCGCCATAGTTGAATGGCGGATTGATCTTGGCACCCATGCCCGAACTCGCCCAGGCATGACGCATGGCCGGCCTCGGATGGGTATGGAGGGTTCCGGCGATCACCTCGGCGACCTTGTGGGGCGGCGCATCAAGCACGTCCTGGTAGGTAGCCCGGCGTGTTGCCGTGCGTCTGGCCTGTGCCGTCATGGTCCCTGTTCCTCCCGTTTGCTCCTTAAAGCCCAATCCGCTCGATCTCGTCCAGCGAGATCGTCACGGCGCGGCGGTCATAAAGGCGTGTCGTCTCCGTTTTCGCGTGACCGGCAAGATACTGGGCAACCTCGACGCGCGCGTCAGGGTGTTCCAGGTACGCGGTGATGCCGATGGCGCGGAAAGAATGGGCACAAAGCGCCCAGGTGCTGATCACGCCTGCCTTGTGGGCCTGTTCGGCCCGCCGCGAGACGGCTTCCAGCGCCCGCCCGCCTCCATGTATTCCCTGAGCCAGGCCTCAAGATTGTGGTGGCAGGGAACATTGATGATCTGGCCGCCCTTCTCGGAAAGGCGCAGGTGCCAGCGGGAGTCGCGGACATGGACATCCCGCACATCAAGGGCCACGGCCGCGGAGATCCGTGCAAAGGCAAAGGCCAGTGTGGCGATGAAGGCCCGATCGCGCAGTTCGGTGATCGTCCGCGCTGGCAGCCACCGAAGAAACCGCCGGGCCTCGGCCGTGCTGAGCACAGGCGTCTGGCCGGTCCGGACCACGTGCTTCGGACCGCGGACCGTCTCGGCCGGAGATGCAGGTATGACCTGGTGTTGGGCAAGCCATGAGAACAACTGCCGGACAGCCGCCAGCTCGAGCTTGACGGTCGGGCGCGAGACGCCGTCCCCCAGCCGCCACTCCACCCAGGCGGCAATGTGGACGGCCGTTACCTGGCGCACATCGTCAATGCCTCGCTCGCCCAACCAGTGGAACAGGGCCGAGCACGCCCGGGCATAGGCCATCCGGGTGTTCCGGTTCCGGATGCGTGCGGTGAAGAATTCGATCCATGCCCGTGCCGGACGATCGCCATGGCGGGCGATGGCCTCCGGAACAAGGGCAATGGCCGCATGTTCCGCCGGCACCCGCCGACTACCGCTCGGATCGTTTCGGAGCGCCGGAATCATGGAATTTCCCGCGTCCTACACGAGCCAATGATTGATAATGCAAGGGCATTCGGGTTCGAGCGGCATGAAAAGAGGCGGTCATAAACGCCGTTATGGGCGGGTTATGCTGAAAAGGCAAGAAACCGGTCATCAACCCACCTATGGAGAGGCCATGCGGCGGACGGAAACCGAAATCAGCTTCAACTTCATCTCTCCAATCATGATGAGACTACAGGACCCGCAGGCGCCGACAGAACTCCCCCACAGCGACGATGGCGTCGGCAGCGAGTGTTTGGGGATCAAGATCGGGATGATCGATCTGCATTTGGGTTACGTAGGCCCGGGAACCTTGGGTTGCCGGGTTCTCGAAGTTGGCCTCAAGGTCAGCAAACACCGTTCGGAGAGCGGCGATCTCGCCAAAGAAGCGCTGCTTGACCCGTGTGACCACAGCATCCGGTCCGCCCGTGTCGTTATGCAAGAGCACGAACGCAATGTCGTACCAGTCCTTGGCCTTTCGCCGCGAGAACGCTGCAGCGGTCTTGGCAAGCAGGAACCCGGCAACACCGGAGACGTTCACCTCGGCGGTGTGCGTGACATCGCCGTCACGGACATTCAATTCATGCACTTCAGTGTCGCGCGCTGCAAATCCGGTGCCGCGAAGGTTCACGGCCCCAAGGTTTTCGCATGCGTCGAACGAAATTGTCGCTGCCGCCGGTCTATCCTGAAGGTCGGCCAGGAGTTCGAACTTGACCACCGGTGCGCCAACCCCTCCGTCCGCAACCCAGCGCCAAATTGTGGCATTCTCCGGGGCGAAGCCGGCTTCGTGGAGTGCCTGTTCAAGGCGTGCAGTGTTCACCGCTCCACAGGCGATCTCAATGTCGACCTGTATATCTGTGTCGATCGTGCCTGCGTGCTGGAACTCACTTCCGCTACAAAGCAGTTCAGGAACCAGACCCCCGAGCACAACGAATTCAGGCCTTCCCCCATAGTGGCGGACGACGTGGACAAGTGCCCTCTCCGCAGCATCCCGTGCCACACGGGAGCGGATCGGCATGTCATCAATCACGCATCGTCTCCCGGAGATGCTCGGCTGCCTCCTCGCCTCGCACGCCGATGGTCCGTAGATCGGCGTAGGCGCGTGGCCAAGGGACAAGTCGCAATCGGTTCCTTGCCGTAGCCAGGCGCTCGGCCGTGACCGTGGGAAACGGTCGCAAGGTGAGCCGTCCGCCCTCGATCGGCCGCAGTCCGGTGCTCGCGGCCAGCCATTCGAGCCTGGCGCTTGTCTTTTCTGCAACATAGACTTCACTGGTCGTCACCGTTGTCAGATAGGGGGCCAGCACTAACCCGGCGACAGCGCCCGTAGCTGCCCACGAAATCCCCACGCGATCCCACTGGCGCCCGGTGTTGGCCAAGCCTTCCACCGGGTCACGCCAAGTCACACCGACCGCGATCGAGACCGGCGGAATCAACGCCGCCGCCGCCGCCGCATACGCATCCAGCAACCGATCCGGATCTGAAACTTGACGAGCGGCGTTCGGACCGCGCCGAGCCTCGGCGTTCAGGAAACCGAGATCCGTGAGGGTGCGTAGCGCATTGGTGGCACTTCCTGCGGATAATGACGTAATCTCCTGCATGTCGCCGACGGTTCCCCGACCACCGCAAAGCAAGGCTTCGGCGATGGCCAAAACCGCAGGTGTCCAACGGGGCGGTTTGAGCGGTGGCCTCTGGGCACGACCATCCCTGGATATGATGAACGATCCACGTACGATCTCGGCGGCGCCAGTCTCGTCAACCCAGCCGATTCCTGCGGCTGATAGCGCTTCACGTGCGGCGAACGACATGCGCCGGGCGGCCGCAACGTCAGGGCGATTGTTCTGATTTTCAATCAGTGCGCGTGCTTGTCGAAGTCCGCCCTCGCCCAGCCATGTGACTCGGACCTGCTCTCCGTTAAGTTCCAGGTCGACGGAATGACCATCCTGATGGCCTCGCCGAATTCGAATCGAAGGTGGGAAAACAGCTGCAACGGCCGCCTCGGAACGCTTGGCAATGTCACTTCTGGTCATGTCACTTGTCGAACGGCTTAATCTTCAGAATTATACAATACCTCAGTCGCACAATGATGTATAGAAAAAAATGAGATATGGCGCGAAGCCGGCTCTGGTAGTATCACAACAAATCGCCGGAGACCGGAACCCTGTCGACACGGCCCCTGGCCCGCCGCCGACGGCAACCCTATGTCCGCAAGACCAACGTTTAACGGACAGGTTCAAGCCGAAATTCCACGTCTGCGAAACAAGGGCGAAAATCGTCTCAAATGACTGGTACGATGAAATATGAAATTGCGGGGCCTTATTCGTACAGAGTCCGGCCATGGAAACCATAAAGATCGGATATGCGTGCTGCTCGACCCTCAGCCAGGACCTGGAGGCGCAGCGGAAAGCCCTCCGTGAGCTCGGCGTTCACGAAAACCGCATCTACACGGACCATGGGTTGACCGGCACGAACCGGGAGCGTCCCGGTCTTGACCAGGCTCTCGCCGCCCTTCGCGAGGGTGATATGCTGGTCGTCTCAAAGCTGGATCGTCTGGCCCGTTCCGTTCCGGATGCGCGCGCCATTGCCGATGAGATGCGGAAGAGAGACGTGAAACTCGCGCTCGGCGCGGCAGTCCATGATCCCACCGACCCGAAGGGGAAGATGTTCTTCAACATCGTTGCCACCTTCGCCGAGTTCGAAGCGGACCCCATCAGGATGCGCACCCGCGAGGGCATGGCGATCGCGAAGGCAAAGGGAAAATTGCGGGGGAAACGGCCAAAACTTTCTGAAAAACAACAGAAAGAGTTCTGGCGAATGCACGATACCGGGGAATACTCGATCAGCGATCTTGCAGAGGTCTTCTCTGTATCAAGACCAACCGTCTATCGAACGTTGAACAGGCGGAAAATCGCTTGACGTACGATCCTGCCCCCTACCGGAATCGACCCGTTGTTCGAATGAAGTGATAGAGGGTTTGCCTGGAGACACCTGTGATCCTGTCTACACGAAATGTGTTGGTACCCTGTCTTCGACGAAGTCCATGCATCCGCATTCGCCTGCGATCATCAACCATGAAGACCTTGGGTTTGCGGGGCGCCTGCCCGTAAAGCCGCTATCTACATGAGGCTGCGATAACGCTCCAGCGCCACCTGCCCATTACCCACAAACGTCATCTGACTAGCTTATGAACTGCCTCAGCTCGCTCGTCGCACCGACGTCGATGCTGTGCCCGATCATCCACGCCGAGAACGACAGTGCTGCCTGGCCGTTCCAGGTGACCTCCGCCCCGGGCGGTCCGTCGTTCCTGCGGTTCAGGTATCCCCCCATGGTCGCCACCAGGCGGAACGCCTGTCCGAGGTCCTCGGGCGGCGGCAGCTTCCGCACGCTCGAGAAGTCCGTGAGCAGCGCCAGTTCGATGTCGGTGAATGCGGTTGTCGCCGGCAGTTCCGGTTCCGTCCGCGCCAGATGCGTGAGCGCCGCGATGCGCCAGGCGATCACCGCGTTGATCGCCACCGCCCGTTCGATGCGCGCGCCTGTGCGGTGGGCGATCGTCTCAACCTTGCACCCCGACTTCAGGATCCGGTGCCAGTCCTCGATCCGCCACCTCAGGCCGTAGAGCCGGACCACCTCGCGGGCCTGGTGCAGCCCGGTGACCGGCAGCGTCGTGAGCAGCGTCCAGTCAATCGGGTCGGAGCCGTCGTCGGGGGGATCCACTTCCCCGACATGGACCACGTTCAGCGACAGCGGTTCCGGGCCGAAACGCGCCGTCTCCTTCGCCGGCGGCGGCACCGCCACCTCCAGCCAGCGCAGGCTCACCCGGGCCTTGCGCCGGGCCCGCCCGGCAAAGGCCTTCTGGCCCCGCGCCGAATTGCGCGCCGACAGCCGCTCCACCGTCAGGGTGAACCGTCCGCCCTCCGGGGCCGCGCGCATCCGTTCGAACAGCTTCGCCTTGCCGCGCCCGAGGCTGCGGTCGTGTTTCGCCCGCACCAGCAGCGACAGGCGGCGGCAGCCCGCCCCACGGTGCTCGGAGAACACGTCGAACATGTCCCCTTCGCGGTCCATCACCGCGACCGCCTTCACCCGGTCGAGTTCCTGCACCGCACCGACACTGTGACGCAGCCCGCGCAGCCACCGGCCGGTCGTGCGCTCCTCCACCGGACGACCCTCTTCCGGGGCGCCATCCGGCGCGTCGAACTCGAGATTGACCACCCCCAGGGGAACCCCGTCGCCGCTCACCGCGAAGGTCGTGTGCAGGTGCAGGCCCAGCGTCCCCGAAGACCCCTTGTTGCGGCTGATCGTCCCGAGACCCTCGCAGCCGTGGTGGGTCGCGAAGTTCAGGTCCGTCCCGTCCTGGACCAGGAGCGACAGCGCCTGGCCCTGCATCCGCCGCAGCGTCCGCTCGCGATGCCCCGCAACGATGGTGGCCGCAGAGACCGCGTCGTAGTCCAGGTGATCGATCATCCTGTAGTACCCCTTCACCGTCGCCTCGCAGCCGGCCGCCGCCGCGAAGAACGTCTTCGTCGGCGCCCGGGCCTGGATCTCCGCGCTCCGCACAAGGCGCTGCGTCAGACGGGCGTCGCCAAGCGCCGCCGCACCGAATTCGTTCCGTGCCCAGGTCGCGCTGTCAAGACCGTCACCGGGCGCCAGGATGCGCCGCGCGCCCAGGCGGTCGTGCCAGTCCGGCGCCAGCGGCAGGACAAGGACGCGTTTCGCAGGTTCCGCAACTCCGTCACGAAGCCGGCGGCCGGAAGTGTGGCCGACACAGCGCCAGCCCGCCGCCAGGAAACAGCTCCCCCGGTACTCCGGCGCGACAAAGGTCTCGGCCAGGACCGGAGCGATGCCATAGACCGCCGCGAAGTCCGCGACAACCCGCCGGACCGCCAGGGCGAGAACCTTCGATGCCAGGTACCTGACCGGGGCCGAGGGTCGGATCAGAAACCGCACCAGGCCGATCACCCGCTCAAGATGACGCTCGCGGGTGGCGTCATCCCAGCCGAGCCAGTCATCCCGTGCCGCAAGAACCCGCGTCGCAGGGGCAAACAGCAGGCCGCCGAGCCAGCCATGGGACGAGCCCACCAGGTAGCGAAGCTGGCGACCCACGTGAAGCCGGGCGCTGCGGGGATGTTCGCTTGCCATCAGCTCGTTGAAATCCAGCCGAAGGTCCGCACTGCCGACACGGACAAGCTCAAGACCCGCGATCGCGCCTGCAAAACCCGGAAGACCCACAGGTTCCGGAACCCCGCCCTCCAGACGGGCAACCCTGCCGCGACCGCCGCCGCGCCGCGGGGCAGGAAGTTCAATCTTCCCGTCCCGTTCAAGACGGCGAAGGGTGGCGAGGCAACCGGTGACCTGCGGCTTGCCGGAGCGGTCGACAAATCCGAACGCGCCGCAAACCCTGCGACCAATCTCGGCACGCGAGGCATCGCCGGAGGCGGCCAGGATCGCCGACAGCCGTTTCAGGCCTTCCGGCGAAGACAGGGCCCGAGGTATGGAAACATGACCATCCATACCCTCCCGTTAGCACAACGGAATTAGCAAGTCGAGCGTGAAATGTGTCCCATGGGCAGAGCGCCACTCCGCGCACATCTCGCGGAAGATTGTCCGAAACAAACTTGAACGCGCTGTTCAGGCCCCAGGCGTTACCGACATCGACGATCCATTTTCCCGACGCTTCCATTTTGCGCCGAGCGGGGATCTTGTTCTTGTTGGACAACTCCACCAATTCATGAATCCCGTCCTCGTCCGAAATCACCACCGGCGCGCAGCATTCGATCGATCGGCCCATCATGAGAGAGGCCAGACGGCACGAGTCGGTCGGAAGCCGCTCCCAATGGTTCCAGATGATGGGAGCACAGCCTATCCGCTTTGCCTGATCGATAACCTGAAAGCAGTCGGCAGCATCCAGGATCCGCCCTCCCCGCACCACGCCGACGAATACTGGACCGAATACGGTTTCAACACGATCGGAAGTAGGGACGAACTTCCACCGGGAGCGGCCGCGGACGGACAGATGGCGGCGTCTCAATGCGACACGGACGGGTTTCCGGGGTGGCCCATAGCGAGGCTGCTGCGGTTTCGTGGCGGGAGGAAACATCGACCATTCAAGCGGTGCGCCTGCCTCGTCCATGTCGAGGTCGACGATGTAGATGTTCCCAGCCTCTACACACTGGGACAGGGACCGTGTGTTTCCTGAACCCGCTCTTCTCGCCGAAAGTTCGTTGCCCTGCGGAGAGAACGCGAATGGATGGGTTCGACTTTTCTTGTTCACGTTCCTGTGGAGCGTGCAAAGAGCGAAGAAGCGGTTCTCCACGGCTCGTAAACGCAGAATCGAAGGCCACTTGATGTCGACCAAGTTGTCGAAGCTCGGATTGACCCAAAGCTGTGCTCCACACCGGGCGAAATGGCGGGGGAGCAGGCCCAGATAGTGATCATGGCAGATCGTTGCCCCAACGCGCGTGCCGCCCAGTTCCATGGTGGGGAGCGCCTTGTTCGGTTGCCAATCGGGGCTCTCGAAGGCAACGCCCTTTGCCGTGGAGTGTTTTACGTAGATCCGGGATGGACCGGACCCATCGGGATCGAAACGGAGCAGCACCTGCGATATGCGGCCGCGGCTGGCTAGGGTTCCGTCGACCGCACCCACCAACAGGGCAGCTTCCAGTTGAAACGCAAGCTATCTCAGTGCGCCGATACGTTTGTCGTCATCCGCACGTATGTATCATTTAGGAAAAAGCACGATGTCCACCGGCTCCCTGGCGAATTGCGAAGCCGCGGGCAGTTTGGGTTTCTGAGCTCCTGGGCCATCCGGCGGAATGCCATTCGACGTGCCTTTGTCCACCTTGGGAAATACCATTGCCACTCGCTGGGTCGATTGCGTCCGCCCGGCCCTGGAACGTGCTCGCGTCCTTGTGCGGATGAAATCAGGTTTCCCGTGGCCAATCAACTCGGAGAACATCTCCAGATGATCGCTGTTGTCCGGGTCCATAGAGCACCACGCCCAGTCACGAGCGTAGAGCCGCACCGTCGGTTGCAGGCCCTCAATTGACGGAACGAGATCCCGCAGCGTGTCGTACCACGCCCGTTGTTCGTCTCGATATTCCGGATCGTTGTCCTTTGCATCATGATCCTCGCATAGAGCAATCCATCGCTCTGCCGAGAAACCCAACGGTTGTTCCGCCGGATACGCCGAGAGCGCAAGTTTCCGCGGACCCGTGAAGTGCTGGCTTTCGTCGAACTCGACGATGAACCCGGGGTCGGAAACCCAGAAGTCGCAGGGGGCCAGGAAATCGGCTTTAACAGAGTCGTCGACGCCGAATTCCCGATACGCCTTCAGCGCGGCGGCGACGTTGCGCAATGTTGGTTCGATTTCGGTTCCTCGGTATGCGGCGAGGCCAGTTTGCCAGCGAAATTTTTGGCTGACCGAGCAGGTTCCGTAGAGGCGCTCCAGCAGCTCGCGCACCCGGGTCTTGCAAGCTTGGCATCGCTCGGAATGGCGTCCGGATGGGCTCGCGCGTCGCTTCCGTTCCGATGGAGCGTTCGCGTGAGTGGGGCGGTGATCATGACGCGCGCCGCCACAGTTGCACTTGACGACATCGAAGTCACGGCGCTCGAGGAACTTATTGGACTCCTTTCCCCCGGAGAACCGATCCGAACTCAGGAATTCGCCTGTGGCGACCCGGTGGGCAAGCGCGATCGTGTATTTCGGTGGAAAGTGTTTGCCGTCCGCCACGAGGCAGTAGTCTCGACCCCTCCGGCACGATGGAACCCCCTCCCGGAGAATGTAGCTCAAGGCTGTATCGATGTTTTTCTTCGTAATGAGTTCCGGGATCATCGGCCTCTCTCCGTTTGCAAGCCTGAATTTCAACCGTAGCCGGGCTCACGTGTAGTTTGTTCGTAGAACCACGTTAAGGAGGAACATCGTGCAAACACCCGACTTTTTGGCAACTTTTGCGGTTGACCACCGTGCCGTCGTTTCGGGTCCGGAGCGTAAACCGGCTCGATCCGGCCTGAAACCGGCCATCAGATGTGTCCTGCAGGCCTCTCTCGTGCTGTTGAGCGTAACTGAACCCGGTGTTTCATGCTGATTGCGGCTCTGGGCGGCGTTTTTTGACGGAAAAGCACCTGGAAACCGGGTTTTCTTCCGCGCCCGGCCGGCAGCCCGGCCATGGCACCGATGATGATCGCGGTTGCGGCGGCAACGGTTCCCGCCAGCCAGCGGGTGTTTCCCGTTCCTCTCGGCCCCGAAACCCAGAGCGTGAAAATCTATTACCCAAACGCTTGGGTTTATGCTAGGCTTGTCCCATGCCGACCGTCTTGCGTCTCGACGGGCTTCGGGTTGCAATCTACCCGAATGATCATCGACCCGCCCATGTCCATGTGATCGGGCAGGATGCGAGGCTGTCTTCTTCCTGAAATGCCCGTCCGGGCCAGTGGAACTGCGGGAAGTCCACGGCTTCAACCGGCAGGAGGTGGGACGCATCGAGAACAGCCTGGCCGCGCACCAGTCAGGCCTGTGCCAGAAATGGAGTGAGATTCATGGCCGTCACTGAACAAGAGTTCGCACGGGCCGAGGCGGCCGGCGCCGCCTTGCGCCAGAAGGTCTTCGCCACTGCGGCCCACTATGACCGGGAAGCCTCCCGCCTGCTCGTCAGCCTGAACAATGGCGTCGAGTTGGCCGTGCCCGGACACCTGCTCGAAGGTCTGGCGGGAGCCGATCCCGACGCGCTCTCCGAAATCGAGCTTTCCCCTTCCGGCCTCGGCCTCCACTGGCCGGCCCTTGATGCCGACATCTACGTGCCTGCACTGCTTGTCGGCGTGTTCGGCTCCCGATCGTGGATGGCATCCGTACTCGGCACGAAAGGCGGCAGGGCGCGCACCCCGGAAAAGGCCGCCGCCGCGCGCGCCAATGGACGGAAGGGTGGGCGTATAGCGCGCCCATCCAGAGTTCGTGCAACCAGGCCGAAAGCCCGGAAACTCTAGGAAACACAGGGCGGAAGCACTATCGCTGCGGGCCAGTTCACGGGGCAGGGGCCAGCTTCATTCACACTCCTGGAATTGGCCGGCCGGGGCGGTTCAAGAAAGAGTTGCAAGAGGCCCAAATCCGCTCGGAGCAATGACCGTGCAAAACCGGTTTGTGTGCGGCCAGCCTGCACTCGGGTTGTACCGGAAACGGTGGTTTTCCCTAGTCGGCAGAGTGGAAAACTGGCAGCGCGCCAACCCCGCCGCCAAGGTGGATTCCGACCACCAAACGGGCGAAATCGCGGCTCGGTTTGTTTTCCGTAATACTTAAGGCAAATCCAAAGGCAGCTACATCGAGCACATCTCCGGCGAAATCGCGGACATTCAGATCGCGACCTCGACACACTCACCCGGCGCGATCCGTTCGAGGGTGGCCACGATCCGGTCGACGCGTGCTTCGATACGCGGCCAGGACGTGGACATCAGGACCAGCACCGACAACCGCCGTGCGGCGAGATTCTGCTGGTGATGGAGGCTCTGGTCCGTCGTGACCAGCAACTCGAAGCCTTCCGCCTCGGCGCAATCGAGCAGCGCGCTGTTGCGAAGGTCCGACCATCCCCGCTCGTAAGCGGTCTCGACGCGATGAGCCGGCAGGTGCCTGCGCAGCGGAACCGGCGTGCCCTGGTCGAACAACACTCTCATGAAACCGCGACGTCTCGCAAGCGCCGCGTCTCATGATCTAGCACGCTCTCGACCTGCCAGCGCTCGACCCCGGGAAACCAGTCGAGAAACTGCTCGACCGTCGCGCCGTCTCGGAGGTTTTCGAACAGCGAGGAGACCGGCACGCGGGTTCCACGAAACAGCCACGCGCCGCTCACCTTGTCGGAGTTTCGTTCGACTGCGGAACACTGACTCCACGCGACCATCGTTCTTCCTCGCCTTTCTTCCCGGCTCCTTCGTGCGACAGGATTGTGCCGAAACGTTCGACACTTGGGTGATATACCCCAAAACTCAGATTGCAACCCGAAGCTATTATGAAGGGTGCGTTCGTTTTTCTCCACGGTTTTGATTTGGGGCTTGCGCGGTGATTCGTTTGCTGTCTTGATTCCTGCGGTGTTTCGCTTCGGCTTTGACGGCTGCGGGATGCGCCGAGAACAAGAAAATCACAGGCAGGAAGACGAGCAGATGACCGACAGGCATGACAAGGGAAAGGATGATGCCCGATACCGGGACGCGGGCATCGCGGAAGCATTGCTGAAGCTTGGGCCGGACGTGGCCACCACGCATCCGGGTGTATTGACGCACTGCGATGGTGTCTGGGTTCATCATGGCTGCGACGGGCGGGATGTTGAGGTCCGGGTTGTTTCGGGTTCGGAACTTGCGGCGTTGCGGGAGCGGATTGCTCTGTTTCAGGCGCCGTTTTCGCTGGCCGGTTCCGCGGGGGAGGACGGGAGTGAGGAGGCTGTGGAGGGATTGGTGCGGAGCGGTGTTTCCGAAGCCCTTGACCGGGATTTCGGTCGCGTTGCGGGTGAGTTGACGCGTGCGCGCCCTGATCTCGACGCGATTGAGTTGCAGCTTCGGGAGAACGCGCTGGCGGGGTCTGCGGCGCTCTACCGGTCGCTTCTGGAAGGCAAGGACGCGGAGCTTCCTGCTCCGGAGTGCCCGAAATGCGGGCGGAGGATGAAGCGGCGGTGCCAGAAGGTCCCGAAGACCTTTTTGACGCGGGTGGGCGAAGTCACCTTGATGAGGAGGTACTATTACTGTCGTCGTTGCGGCGAGAGCAAGGTTCCGCTCGACGACTACCTGGGTCTTGAGGGGACCTCGATGTCGCCGGGCGTTGAGCGGATGATTGCGGAACTGGCGGTTGAGGTTCCCAATCGCAAGTCTGCCCATCTTCTCAATGAGTTGTCGGGCATCTCCGTCGGCTGCACGCGCCTGTGGAGCAAGGTTGTGGAGCTTGGCGGGGACGCTGTGCGTTTCGAGCGCGAGGACGTCGCGCCTGTGGGCGAGGTTCCGGAGCGGATCCATGTATCGATACGACGGCACCGGGGTCCCGATGCGCAAGGAGGTGCTAGAGGGCCGCGCCGGCAAGCAGGAGGACGGCGGCTCGAAGACCCGCGAGGCGAAGCTTCTGCGGTTCTACGAGATGGAACCGGATCCGAAGACCGGCAAGGCTGCGACGGTGCAGGGGAGCATCACACAGTCGGCGGCGATTGACAGTGCCGCGGCCCCTGAATGCGGGATGTCCGCCTTTGAGGCACGCCTTGAGCGCGAGGCGCTGAGGCGCGGGGCGCATGAGGCACGGGAGATCGTGATCGTCTCGGACGCGTCTGCGTGGATCGAGAACACTGCGGACAAGGTCTTCGGCAGTGGCGAGGTGACCTGGATCCTCGACCAGTTCCACGCGCTGGAATACCTGCACGATGCGGTCCGGGCGATCGAGACGGACCCGGTGGCGGAGGAACGCCTCTACGAGCGGTTGAAGGCGCTGCTCAAGGCCGGCAAGGTCGAACCGGTGATCCGGGAGTTGTCGCCGTACGCGGCAGTGCATGACGCGGTCGCGAAGTGCGTCGGCTATTTCCGCAACAACATCCACAGGATGCGCTACGATGAATACCGTGCGAAGGGCATGCCGGTGGGTTCGGGAGTGATCGAGGGCGGTTGCAAATCGGTGATCTGCGGACGGATGAAGAAGAGTGGTGCGCGCTGGTCATTAACCGGCGCCAACAACATCATGGCGCTGAGGTGCTGCTCACTGAACAATCAGATGACCGACCTGTTCGACTGGCGACGGGCAGCTTGAAACGGGAGAAATGTGAACACACCCTCAGGTCAGCATTGCCTTCATCCCCTGCAGTGGATAGGGTAGAAACCCGCTGTTGTGTCTACCGGGGACGGTGATGGGCCTGAACATCAAGAACGACGAGACGTGCCGGCTAGCGGGAGAGCTGGCGATCCTGACGGGTGAGACCAAGACCGGTGCAATCACCGTGGCACTGCGCGAACGCCTGGAACGTGAGAAGCGCCGGCAGGGCGCCGAGACCCGCGCCCGCGAACTGCGCGCCATCGCGGAGCGTTGTGCCAAGCTCATGGGGCAGGGACCATCCGCCGTGGAGCACGGCGACATGCTCTATGACGAGCAGGGCCTGCCCAAGTGATCGTTGATACCTCGGCCATCCTCGCCATCCTGAACCGGGAGCCCGATGCGGACCGCTACGCGACAGCTATCCTGGCGGCAGCCCCGTGCCGCATATCGGTCGCCAACGTGCTGGAGGCGGCTATCGTGGTCGAGAGCCGGGGCGGTGCGGAGGCGGGCCACGAGCTTGACGCGTTTCTCGGGCACGCAGGGATCGAACCGACGCCGGTAACCGCCGAACACCTGGCCGCGGCGCGTGTTGCCTGGCGGCGCTTCGGCAAGTGCCGGCACCCGGCGGGGATAAACTTCGGCGACTGCTTCGCGTACGCGCTCGCCCACGTGACGGGCGAACTGCTCCTGTACAAGGGCGGTGATTTTGCCCGGACCGACATTTCGTCTGCCCTGCCTTAATCGCGGGGATCTTCCGGGCATGACAATGGGCTGGGCATTCCAGGGGAGTCTGTTTACGCCTTGGTGACACCGGACCTGCCGCTCGTGGCTCATGCCATCGCGTCAGGCCCATCTCCTCCGCTTGTCCAACAAAAACACCCGGAATATCAAAAGGCCTTTCGATCTCCAGGAGGCCGGAAAACGGTGAACCCGTGGACGCCGGTGATTTGCGGAACGTGGCGGAAGATATCAGAATACCGGCTGGAAGGAGACAACGATGACCAATTTGCCTGAATTCCTTTCATATGGGGAGAATACGAGGCTCTTTCCCGTCGTGGCGGATACAAGCCGGGAACAGCGAACCTTATCCATATGTCTTGCCGTGTTGGCACAGGTTCCGGCCCTTGCCCGGGCATCCCTCGGTTCTCCTGGCGTGAGAATTGGCAAACGGGCGCGCATATCCACCTTCACGGAAGTAACGTTCAAGAATGACGCCAACAACGATGACCGCCCGGACGGCCTCATTGTCGTTCAGACAAGGCCGGTCTACAGGGGCGCGCCGACGCGCACCTGTTCATCTCGGTCCTCGCCTACCAGGCCTTCCAAACACTGCGCAAACCGATGAAAGCGGCAAACCTTCACGACAGTTGGACGACGCTGCGCCAGACGCTTGCGCCATTGCAGCGCACGACGACCAGTTTCAGGCGCCGTGACGGCAGGACCCTGCATGTGCGCAAGACCGCATCCGCCTCCTCTCGGCATGTCGCGGTTTCTGGTCCGGCGGAGCGTGTGCTGCAGGAACCTGGCCTCGAAGGTGCTTGCGCTGAGCCTGCGGCGTCTTGGCGCGGACTTTCTCGAACGCTACGGCATTTCCCCGCTTCTGGTGGAAACCTTCGTCGGGGAGGGCTACACGGGCAGCAGCCTGAGCGCGGCCGGTTGGACCTGGGTGGGCGAGAGTGCCGGACGCGGACGTCGGGCGCCGACGGGCGGACGGGTTCCGGCCAAGGCGGTGTGGCTGCGCCCGTTGACGGCTGGCTGGCGCCGCGAACGAGTTCGGCGGGGCTGCGCTGCACGGCAAGCTGCGCGCCCGGCTCGTGGCGAGCGCCGGGGTCCAGGCGACGGCGCCGGCAAAGACGTTCTTCACGGCGGCCTGCGGCGATCAGGCCATGGTGCGCGGGTATTACAGGATGATCGGGAAAGCGGATTACGAGCATGTCGGCCTGACCCCGGAGGGGATTCTTGCCGGCCACAGGGAGCGGACGGTGCGGCGCATGCGCGGCGCCGGAACGGTGCTGCTGATCCAGGACGGCACGGACCTCAACTTCGCGACCCATCACGGCTGCGACGGTCTGGGCGTGATCTCGAAGAACAGCCGCAAGGGCAAGGGCACCCTCGGCATCCACATGCACAGCACTTTCGCCGTCACCGAGCAGGGCATTCCTCTCGGGGTTCCGCGCATCGAGTTCGACTGCCCGGAGGGCGGCGGCGAGGGCGACAAGCCGCCCGAGGCGCGCAAGTCGGCGCGCTGGCTCCGGGGATGGCGCGACAGTTCGGTTCTTGCACGGGAGGCCAACGCCATGGGGACACCGGCCGGCGGGGTCGGGGTCGTATCGGTGATGGACCGTGAGGGGGACATCGAGGCGCTGTTCGTCGAGCAGCGTGACAGGGGCGGCGCCGATCTTCTTGTCCGGGCGAAGACCGACCGGGTCCTGACGGACGGGGCGAAGCTGTTCGCACGGATGCGGACGTCTGCTTCACCTGTGCACCACGAGGTCCGCATCGACCGGGCTTCGGCGCGGCGCGGCGCCCGCGGACAGAAGGCCTTTGCCGGACGCGAAGCGCGGCGCGCCGCCGTCGAACTGCGCTGGTCGGAGATCTCCGTTCCGGTGCCTTCGAGGGAGCGCAGGCGCCTTGGCTCCGAACCCGTCCGGCTGACGGCGGTGCATGCCTTGGAACCCGCGCCGCCGTCGGGCGCGGAGGCCCTCGAATGGCTGTTGCTGACGACGCTGCCGGTCGGGACCGCGGAGGAGGCCCGCCGGGTCCTGGACCTGTACGGGCTGAGGTGGCGCATCGAGGACTGGCACCGGATCCTGAAATCGGGCTGCGAGATCGAGAAATCCGGCTACCGCACCGCCGCACGGATGAAGGCGGCCGTGACCATCAACGCGGTGATCGCCTGGCCAATGGCATTTTCTTAGGCGCTTGGCATTTTGATTGATTCTGATTTTCGCGTGGAGTCAGTCATCTGAATTCACGGTTCTTTTCTGGACTGCGGTTTTTTCGGGTTCCCGGGGTTGACACTGTCCCCCGGTCATGGCATGTTATGGGTGGATCGGACCGCCTTGCCGGGAGCTTTCAGCCATGGACCCGCGAATCACTGCCCTCAAGTCCACCACCTTTCTGGGCCGGCGTTTCACACGGCGCCAGTTCGCCGACATCCAGGAAATGGTTGCGTTGCTGCCGAACGACAGCCGCACCGAATTGTCGAAGACCATCTGCGAGAACCTGAACTGGACCACGCCGAAAGGCGAGTACCGGGTTTCTGCCGGCCTGCGGCTTCTCGAGCACCTCGAGGAATGCGGGATCCTGACCCTTCCGGAGAAGCGCACCACGGCGGCGAGGTCGCACAGCAGGCCGATCGTTCATGTGCGGGCGTCCGACCCGCAGCCCGAGATTGCCTGCGGTCTCGATGTCCTGGAGCCCCTGATGCTCGAGGAGGCGGAATCGCCCGAGGACGTCGCCCTGTGGAATGCGCTGGTGGACCGCTACCACTACCTGGGATGTCCGCGGCCCTTCGGGCCGTCCATCCGCTGGTTCGTCCGTGACCGCCACGGGCGCCCTCTCGCGGTTCTGCTGTTCGAGGCGGCGGCGCGGATGCTGCCGGTCCGGGACGACTGGATCGGCTGGAGCGGGACCGAGCGTGAGCGTCGGCTGCACCTTGCGGTGTCGAACAGTCGCTTTCTGGTGGTTCCATGGGTTCGTGTCGACAACCTGGCGTCGAAAGTGTTGGCGATGGCGCTGCGCCAACTGCCCGACAGATGGGAGGAGCGGCACGCCTGCCGTCCGGTGCTCGTCGAGACCTTCATCGACCCGACCCGCTTCGACGGCGCCTGCTACAGGGCCGCCAACTGGCAGCAGATCGGCATGACGGCCGGCAAGCGCAGCGGACGCGGCGCCAAGCCGGCCAAGCAGGTCCTGGTCAGGGTGCTCGACCCGGCGTTCCGCGAGATCCTGAAGGGAGAGAGCAAGCCCCGGCCACGGCCGAAACGCCGCGGCAAGCCCCCTGCGTCCGCCTCCGACGGCCGCTTCGTCGCCATGTGGTCCCGGGTCGCCGACGCGGCCGCCGACATCGCCGCCCGCCACGACCGGGAATGGATGCAGAGACGCCGGGTGCTGAACAGCCTCATCGTCATGCTGTTCGTCTTCCGCCTGGTGCTGGCGCGCGGACAGAAAGGCTACGCCACCGTGACGGCCGAACTCTGGGAGCAGTGCCGGCGCTCCGGCATCACGCTGCCGCAGCCGAAACCGGTCGCCGCCTCCTCGATCTGCAAGGCGCGCGCCCGCGTGCACGAGAACCTGTTCCGGGACCTGCACCGCGCAATCCTCGCACACGACATCCACGACCCGAACTGGAACGGACACCGGACCTTCGCCGTCGACGGCTCAAAGCTCAACCTGCCGCGCCCGCTCGTCGCGGCCGGATACCAGACCCCCAATCCCGATGCATGGTACCCCCAGGGGCTGCTGTCCTGCCTCTACAGGCTCGACAACCGCATGCCCGTCGACTTCATCCTCTCTTCCGATGCCAACGAACGCAGCGCCGCGATCACCCATCTCGACGCACTCTCGCCCGGCGACGTCGTGGCCTTCGACCGGGGATACTTCTCCTTCCTCATGCTGCATGCCATGACCGCACGCGGCCTGCATCCGGTGTTCCGCATCCAGCGAAACACCGTCCCCGCCTTCGACGCCTTCCGCGACGGGGACCGCGATGATGCCCGCATCAGGATCACCCCGGGAAAGGAGGCCCTGCGCAAGCTGAGGGCCGCAGGCTTCGCAACCCCGGTCCCTCCAGCCGTTCTGCGCATGGTCCGCTACGATATCGCCGATGAACGATACGTGCTCGCCACAACCCTCTCCGACCCGGACCGCTACAGCACCACCGACCTCTGCGACCTCTACCACGGCCGCTGGTCGATCGAGGAACTGTACAAGACTTCCAAACATGTCATCGCGGTGGACGAATTCCACGGCAAGACCGAACGCGGCGTCCGCCAGGAACTCTACGCCCATTTCAACCTCATCGCCATGGCACGCCAGTTCTCCAACCAGGGCGACGGCCTCCTTGACGACATGGGTGAAAGCGACAGGGCGAAGATGCGGACAAACTTCTCCAACGCACTGGCCATGCTCGCCGTCAATCTTGAGGAGATGATCCTGGCCCAGACCGCGGCCCTGGCCGACACGGTCGGACGCATGGCGGAATCGATCCTCGCGGTCAGGGCACGGTTGCGGCCGGGACGGTCGTTCCCGCGCCGCTCACGAAAACCGGTGGGAAAGTGGAGCCGCAAGCGACAGCAGACCGCGTAACCCGAAACCAATCCAGACCGGCAAGGGGCTCGGCGGCCCCGAAACAGCTACGCAACCTTAAGGAAATGACGCTGGATCGCTAAGGAAATGCCATTGATCGCCTGGCGCCTGGCACACTGACGCTCATGGGCCGCGACACCCCGGAACTGCCCGCCCACAAGATGTTCGCGGCCTCGGAGATCGCCATGCTGCTCGACTTCGCCATCGCCGGCAACTTCCCGGTTCCGGGCCGGGAGAGGCCCGGGGACCCGGTGAACCTCGAGGCGGTGTCGCTCGGACAGGCCCTGCTGCTCGTCGCCCGGCTCGGCGGCTACCTCAACCGGCGGAACGACGGCCCGCCGGGCCACCAGACCGTCTGGGAGGGCTACACCCGGCTCGTCACCGGTGCCCTGACCATCGAACGGATCGAGGAGAACGGCGCGGCGAGCGCACTGCATCCCTACCTCGCACGGAACAGGTCGAAATAGCCAACCGGCCCGCTGAATGTCGGAAATGTCGCGCCAGTCCGTTCCACGCTTGCAGTCATGTCGACCCCGAGAACCGCTATTGTCTAGTGGATGAAAGGACTATGGGCAGCCCACGTCTGAAGGCGGTGGGTGATTTCCAGAAGGAGATCGATGAGATCATCTGTCAGCTTGCGGCGCCGGTCCATGAGATACAGGGCATAGAGGCCGAGCCGCCGTTCCTCGCCATGCCGCCGCATTTCCGAGGCATTCTCGCCTTCGACCCGGCGACACAGCATCGCGGTCCAGGCCTGATCAACTCCCGCCAGTAGAACCCGGGGCAAATCGAGGCTCTCGAGAAAGGCCAATCGATCACAGGCATCGAGAACGTTCTCGAGTGTGGCAGCGCCCGCATCACCCTTCAAGAGGTGAATTCCGCAGGGACCTCTTGGCTCCGAGAGACTGTCATCCAGTTTCGTTCGTGTCCCTGTCGGGAGACACCGGGCAATGGATGCCAGGAGACTTTCAAGAAAATCGTTCCGAGCACCACGAACAAGCCGCTCCATGATCTTGTCCGAATGGACATGGACTGAATTGGCGAGACACCATGCATATCCGGATGCAATCTGCTCCTCTACGGTCGGAGACGAACTCCGGCAGTCCTCGACAATCCATCTGCGCAGGGCAGAACGATCCCGGTCGCTGGTGCGCCGGACACCAAAATACCGCAGGATCGCAACACGGTGACGACGTGCGTTGACATGACGAAAACGAAATTGTCCGGTGACCGGCACATTCAGGTCCAGTTGCTGGCCCAGATACTGCAACCCTTCCGGGCAGAGATCATCCTCACGGGAAGGAAAACGTCCATGGGTCCGGAAGAACCGGAGCTGGAAAGCAACCCAGATCCGGCTAGCAAGATTGAAGCCCTCAACGAACCCCACATCGTCGAAATTCAGGCTCCAGCATTCCAGAAAGGATCGATCAGACATGCACGCCTCCCCCAGGCAAAGATGCCCGATCACAGATCAACGGAAGGATGACGTCAACGCCTCATTTGTACGTGTCATGTTCTACAAGATGTCCATATATGCAGCTTCGGTCCGTTTAGGCCATTATGCCGATACCGGCGGCGTATCAGATCATGTCTTTGCGCTCTTCCACCTGCTGTGCCTGGTATTCGCACCGCGGCTTCGCGATTTCCCGCAGCGCCGCCTGGGGTATTTCGGCTCACCGAAGCAATGGCCGACGCTGGCACCGATGATGGGAAGGCCCGTAAACGAGGAAGTCATCCGACAGCACTGGGGTGACGTGTTGCGGCTTGCAGCAAGTATCCGGGACGGGTCCCTGAAACCGTCCTCCAATCTGCGCAAGCTCGGCGCGTACCGGCAGCAAAACCGGTTGTATCTCGCGCTCGGCGAGATCGGCAGGATCGAGCGATCGCTGTTCATGCTCGACTGGATCGAAAACCGTGACCTCCGCATGGAATGCCAGGCCGGCCTCAACAAGGGTGAATCCCGTAAATCTCTCGCTCGTGCCGTCTTCGCCCACTCGCAGGGCCGCATTCATGATCGATCGGATGCAGCGCAGCAGAAACGCGCCATGGCTCTCAACCTTGTCATTGCCGCCATCATATTTTGGAACACGCTCTACATGGACAAGGCGACGGACCATCTCGGAAAGACCGGCCAGATGCCCGACCCTGGCCTGTTGCCTTTCACCTCACCACTCGGCTGGGAGTAAATCAACGTGACAGGCAACTTTGACTGGCATTCTGATGCGGCTGAGCGCAAAATCGCGCGTCCATTGTACCTCAGCTTGAGCAGAAAATGGGCCGCCTGAGCCAGAAAACCGGGTGTTCGCGCGATGTTCTTCCTTAACGTGGTTCTACGAACAAACTGCACGATGGGGCCGGATAGGAACTATCGAGCCGTCATGTTGGTGGCAGACCGAACGGTATGTAAGTAGGCATTCCCGTACGTCTCGGCTTTCCCTGAAGCATCCCCTATAGCACGAGCACTCTATGCCCGCACTTTGCCTTGAGAAAGACGAGGCTAGATGTGCTTTCGGATGTGCTTGTTGGTCAGGCGAACCACCGAACCGTGATCTTCGGCAAAATGGGGATTTTTTCTGGTCGAAGGCCATGAACATCCGGACTCTTACATACGTTGCATCTGCAAACGCCGCACTGAACCTAACCGCAGGTGTCTTGACCGTTGTCCCCTTCGCGCTGCTGATTGCCTTGTCCCGGATTGCCTGGTGGCCTCGGCTCTGGCTGGAGCCGATAGCCTTGTTCGGCCTTCCGGTTAAGTGCATTCGGTGGCTGGCTCGGTTGGTACGGCGCAGGCGTTGTCGCCACTTGCGGGTCGGGATGATATTCTTGGTCACCGCCCGGCAAAAGGCAGTTGAGTTCAGAATGAACCGGGACGGGTTTCCTGGGTCAATCGGGAACGGTGAGATGGACCTTTCAGGTCTTTCGTTCCATCGTTTCGCAGTTCGTAATTGGAGCCGGCAGTCAGTTTGCCGCCGGGAAGGCCGCCTTGTTCATTCCCGATAGGATGCGCGGACGGTCGCGCGACGAACGCGAATTCGGCCGGGAGCGGATACATCCTTCCGTGTGGAGCCGGACAGGTATACGAAACTGGCAGGATGGATGGCGCGGGACAACTCGGAGTTCCATGCAATGAAGGCAGAATTCAACTACGCAGGCTGCAACGTCTTCGTTGCGGGGGGAACGAGCGGAATCAACCTCGGGATTGCCGAAGCCTTTGCCCGGACCGGGTCGAACATAGGCGTTGGAAGCCGGAAACAGGAAAAAGTCAGTCGAGCGGTTGCCGGACTGTCGAAACTGACCGGCAAGGCCTTCGGATACTGTTTTGATGTTCGGGACGCAAAAGCAGTCGAGACCGCGATCGCCGGTTTTGCCGAAGAGGTTGGCAGGATCGATGTGCTTGTATCGGGTGCGGCCGGGAACTTTCCGGCGTTGGCTCATGACATCAGCGTCAACGGGTTCAAGGCAGTGGTCGATATCGATCTCCTCGGAACCTATCACGTGATGAAAGCCGCTTACCCCCACATGAAAAGACCCGGGGGAAGCATCATCAACATTTCAGCCCCACAGGCGGTCGTGCCCATGTCGCACCAGGTCCATGTTTGCGCGGCGAAAGCAGGGGTCGACATGGTGACGCGATGCCTTGCGATCGAATGGGGTCGTGAGGGACTTCGTGTCAACAGCGTCATTCCGGGACCGATCGATGGCACGGAAGGCATGGCGAGGCTGGCCCCGACCGCGGAAATGCGCGAAAGGGTCATCGGGACCGTGCCGATGAGGCGATTCGGCGTGCCCGAGGACGTCGCCCGCGCCTGTCTTTTCCTGGGTTCGGAGGCAGCGGGATTCGTGAACGGGACCATCATGACGGCGGATGGAGGCTGGACTCAAACCGGGGCCGCACTTGAATTGGATGCTGTCAGCTAAGTCACGAAGTACAGCGACCCCGAAGGCCCGCGTGGATTGCGACTTCGCGAATGCCAAAATGGGCGTCGTCCGACTCCTGTACGCAACTCGGCACGTCTGGCGAGGCGGGTTCAGTAGTCGAGATTTGCGACGCTGAGCGCGTTTTCCTGGATAAAATTCCTTCTCGGTTCAACCTCGTCGCCCATGAGTTTGGCAAACAGGTCTTCGGCATCCACACGGTCGGCGACCCTGACTTGCAATAGGCTTCGGTGCTCGGGGCTGAGAGTCGTTTCCCAGAGTTGTTCCGGGTTCATTTCGCCGAGGCCCTTGTAACGCTGGAGCGTCGATCCTTTCTCGCCCTCCTCCATCACGACATCGAGCAATCCCGACGGGGCGTAGATGTCGCAGGCGCGGTCCTTGCGGCGAAACTGGGCCGGCAGGGCGTAGGTCTCGCCGAGAGGTTCAGCCAGTTCGGCCAGCAGCCTGGCCTCGGTGGACCGCAGGCATGTTCCGTCCAGCGTGTGACTTTCATCAACTCCGCGCACGACCCGGCTGATGCGTATGCCGGCGTCCTGGGTTGGCCGTCCAATCCAGCCGCGTTCATATTCCTTCGAGATCAGGTCCATTCGCCCCGCGAGCCGGTCGGCATGATCCTGCAGGGTATTTCCCGGCCGGCGCGAATACAGGACGTCGGCAATGGCCGCCTGCTCCAGAACCCTGTGGCTGTACCGTGTCGGAAACGCGTCAAGCAGGCCGCGGACAGCGCGTGCCTGCTTGACGATTCCGTGCAGGTCCGCACCCGTAACCTTTTGTCCGTTCCCGAGAATCAGGATCGCATCTTCCGTTCCTTGCTTGACCAGGAGATCGTCGAGTTCCTGTTTGTCCTTGAGGTAGGACTCGGACTTTCCCCGTGTCAATTTGAACAATGGCGGCTGGGCGATGTAGAGGTGCCCGGCCCGTATGATCTCGGGCATCTGCCTGAAGAAAAAAGTCAGCAGCAGAGTCCTGATGTGAGCGCCGTCGACATCGGCGTCTGTCATGATGACCACCTTGTGGTACCGGAGTTTTTCCAGGTCGAAATCGTCCTTGCCAAGGCCGGTGCCGAGCGCGGCGGCAAGGTTCTTGATTTGCTCGCTGTCCCAGATCTTGTGAGGCCGGGCCCGTTCTATGTTCAGGATCTTTCCTCGAAGTGGCAGTACCGCCTGGTTTTCCCGCGAGCGGCCCTGCTTCGCCGACCCGCCGGCGGAGTCGCCCTCCACAAGAAATATCTCTGCCTTGGCCGGATCCCGTTCCTGGCAGTCGGCGAGTTTGCCGGGAAGCGTTGCCGATCCGAATGACGATTTGGCCTTCAGCTCTTCCCTTTTCTTTCGAAGGATTTCGCGTTGTCGCGCAGCTTCGACGATCTTTTCGACCACCGTCTTTGCCTGGTCAGGGTTTTCTTCCAGCCATTCGGAAATCTTTTCCTGGACAAGGGATTCGACAACAGGACGAACCTCGGAAGATACCAGCTTGTCCTTGGTCTGGCTGGCGAATTTCGGGTCGGGAACCATGACCGAAAGCGCACAAGTCAGCCCTTCCCGTGAATCTTCGCCGGACAGGCTGACCTTGGTTTTTTTCGTCACCCCGGTGTTCGCAGCATACGTGTTGATCGTCCGGGTCAGCGCCGACTTGAAACCCTGTACGTGGGTTCCTCCGTCCACTTGCGGGATGTTGTTCGTGAAGGGGAGCAGGATTTCGTGGTAGCTGTCGGTCCACCACATTGCCAATTCCATCCTGACGGCTTCCCTTTCGCCAAAAACATGGATTGGGTCGCTGATCAGGCTGGCCTTCGACCGGTCCAGGAAACGGACATATTCGCTCAGTCCCCCCTCGAAATGAAAGCTGTCCGTCTTGGGATTCGCCGGCCGTTCGTCCCGGAGCGTGATCCGAACACCTGAGTTGAGAAATGACAGCTCCCTCAGGCGATTTTCGAGCGTGTGGTAACGGAACTTGCGGTCAGCAAAGGTCTCGATGGACGCGAGGAATCTGACGCTTGTCCCGGTTCGTCCCCCGGAATCGCCAACCTCGCGGATTTCGTCGACGGCTTCACCGTTTTCGAAACGGGCGCCGTAGTGTTTGCCGTCACGCCAGATCTGGAGTTCAAGCCATTCGGAAAGCGCGTTGACAACCGAGACCCCGACGCCATGGAGGCCACCGGAAACCTTGTATCCGTTCGATCCGAACTTGCCGCCGGCGTGGAGCGTGGTCATGATCACCTCCGCGGCGGATCGACCTTCCTCCTCGAGGATGCCAACCGGTATACCGCGTCCGTTGTCGACAACGGAGACGCTGTCATCGGCATGTAGAGTCACGGTTATGACGTCGGCAAATCCCGCCATGACTTCGTCGACACTGTTGTCGACGACCTCATAGACCATGTGGTGGAGACCGGACCCGTCGTCCGTGTCGCCAATGTACATCCCGGGTCTCCGCCTGACAGGCTCCAGACCTTTCAGTACCTCGATGTCGTCGACACCGTATTCGTCCGCTCCAACGGAATTCTCGCGCATATCGATCATCTTTCAGACTAACTACACATTATATAGTTGATAGATCGTCAATTGTCACGGTGCGGAAAGCCGGGTTCTTTCGTCGAGAGGGGTGATGCCCACGAGTGAATTCCGGGTGGGATTCCCGCATTCGCAAGGCGGCAGTTGCTCAGTTGTTTTCGGAACTTTCACCTGGTTCGGCGAGGAATCCGTCGTCGTCGAGAGGCCAGAACGGGTTGAAAGCCAGTTCCCAGACATGACCGTCGGGATCGGAAAAGTAACCTGAATATCCGCCCCAAAACACCTTTTCCGGTACCTTCAATGGTGAAGCGCCGGCGGCGAGTGCCGCGGCATATGCCTGGTCAACTTCCTGTTCCGACGAGAAGTTCTGGGCAAGCGTGATTGCCCCTGTACCCAGCGGAGCGCCTGGCCGCCCCTGGTCCTTTGCAAGAGCTTCCTTTCCGAACAAGCCAAGCATGCATCCGCGCATGCGGTAAAACGTCACTTCCGGAAGATCTTCCACCGGAACCCAACCAAGACGACCGTAGAAATCACGCGATGCCGCGAGGTCTTCGACCCCGAGCGTAATCAGGTTGACACGTTCCGATTTCGGTCGAGGCATGTGGAGCTCCGCAAACAGGCCGTTGTCAGGCATTCATCTGTGGCTGCTCCGGGTTTGATCCCGGAAGAGTCGTCGTGTTCCGGCCCCACCCGACAACAGCCGGCCGCAACGTATCTGACACATACCGGCTCCCGATTGAAGTGCCTGCCGACGATGCCATGGAATCCCGAAGGTCAAGCCCCCCGGCGCATCGGGATTGCATCGAAAGAACCACCAATGTTCCGGCAAGACCCAAGGCTCCGAAGACCGGTCTTCCCATGCGCTTTTCGGAGCCGAACAGACCGGGACTGTCGTCCGCGGAAGAGTACCCGATGTGTTGAACAGCCGATAACCTGGTTTGTGTTTTGCGCCTTGATAACCACAAAAAACAAGCCTTTTGATCAAAATCAAGGAAAAGGAAATGATCAAGGCCTAGGATGAAATCTGCAACGTCCACCATCACCGCGAGGTACCAGACATCGGTCCCGAAAACGGTTCGCGAGGCCCTCGGCGTCGGTCCAGGGGACCGGTTTCGGTACGTTATCAAAGGCGACGTGGTGCAGCTTATCGCCCTCAAGCCCGTGGGGCGACTCTACGGCATGCTGAAGCACGAAGGGCCGCCGCTGTCGCTAGAGGCCATGGATCAAGGGGCCGCAGAGGTGGCGGCCCGGAAATGATCGCGCTCGACACCAATGTGCTGGTGCGGTTCCTGGTGACCGATGATCAACACCAGGCGGAGGCCGCGCGGCGATTGTTGGAAGGCCTGTCAAACGACAGGCCGGGATATATCTGCAGGGAGGTGGCGGCGGAACAGGCCTGGGTTCTTGAGCGTAGTTATGGATTTGACCGGACCCGGGTCGCGGAGGCTTTCACCGCACTGGCGGAAACCGCGGGGATCCGGATCGAGGAAAGAGAGGATGTCGCGGCGGTCGCCGCCGCCGCTTCAGGAGGAGGTCCGGGCCTTTCTGACCGGTTGATCGTGTCGGCCAGCCGCCGTGCCAGTGCCACGGCGCTCTTCACGTTTGACCATCAGGTTGCCGCACTCGAAGGGGCCGCTCTTGTCCATGAAACGCCTTGGCGTGAATTGAAGGTAGAAGAATGACCCGTGGCGAATCCTGTGATGAAGTCAACGTATGAATCAGAATTCTGCGAGGATTCTTCTTCCTCGATCATGACTATTTGCTGGTGTTTCTGGGTTGGCGGGGGCGCTTCAGTGCGGGGGAGCCAACCTGTGTTTGACGTCGTGAAATCCGTCCCGGGCGAGAAACTGAGACAAAACAAGATCCATGCCCCAACAGCGAAGAGGGCGATCTTCAATCAGGTATGTAACTCCTTGCACTTGGCTGAGCTTGAGATGGGAGGAAGCGGAGATGAGAATCGAAACTGAAACCCAACATCGCGGTCCAATGCGTGAAACGCCGCCCAGTAAAGGCCAGCCAGCCGGAAGCGCGTTTTGCACCTGCTTACCGGTGATTTGGGCGTCGGCAAGACCGCGGTCTGCCGACAGGTGACAGACACCCTGCACGAGAGTCTCCACCGTGTTCGCCACGTCTCGTTGCCGAGACCGGGAAACTGCCGGTGCTGGTCTTCGACGAAGCGCACCATCTCGGCAACGATTTTTTCGCCGAGTTCAAGATGATCACCAACCGCAGTATGGATTCCGGGAACCGGCTCTGCCTGCTGCTGGTCGGGCTGACCAAACCGCGCAACCCGCCCAGGATGGCGGTGCACGGACCGCTGGACCAGAGAATCGTCGTCAACCGTCGCACTCCCGGGCTCCGCCGCGAGGAGGTCAGCGCCTATGTCGAACACCGGATGTGCCTGGCCGGCGTCGATGTGCCGGTCTTCGAGCCAGCAGCAATCAAGGCGGTGCACTGGAAAGCAACCCCATCCCGCGACAGGTCGACCGGCTCACCCACCATGCGCTGATCGCAGCCGCCGACAACAGACATGTCAATCGGGCATGGAAAACTACATACCCGAAAAACCGGTCAAACTACACTGAACCCTGTGAGTAGTGTACTGTCGCTATTGACAATTCTGACGATACTTCCGACGGTAATCTTTCGCGATGTATCGCGGATTCTACATCTCGGCGATCTGGTAGTTTTTCGGCGGCCTATTAGTTCAAGTTGTGAACCAATTCGTCAAAATCAACCGGAGGATTGTCGAAGTCAACGGAAGGAAACAAAAATGAGTATTGTGAATGCTATCAGAATAACACTTTTGGGTGCTGTCACGGCAGGTGCGCTGGCATTCGGATTTCTTGCTGGCCCGGCTGCTTCACAGGATCGATCGATAAAGGTCTGGTTCGGGCGTGAGAATTTCATTCCTGAAGATCAATTTGCGACATTCCATGCCGAAAATCCTGGTATCACCGTTGAGTTCGAAGTGATCCGCCTCGAAGACGTGAACGCGCAGCTTGTCCTTGCTATGCGGTCGGGCAATGCGCCTGACATCGTGCAGATTCGCGACCGCGATGTCGGACAACTCGCCATCAACAAAGTGGTAAAGGACTTCACTGGCTGGATTGAAGAACTCAAGAACCGTTTCCCGGAAACCTATGCACAACTTACTCCGTTGGCTTGGTCCGGCGCCTCGGATCCTGACGGCAAGATCTACGGAGCGGCCGTGTATTCCACGTCGATCTATCTCGCCTATCGAACTGACTGGCTTGAGGAAGTGGGCATGCAACCGCCCCTGGAAACAACGGACCGGGTATTGGAAGCTGCACGGAGAATTACTGAAAGCGGCGATGGCCGAAAGGGTTTCAGCCTGCTTGGATGCTGCAACGCACCGACATGGGAACTGCCGCTTTTCCTTTCCATGGGTGGCGAGATCGTCGACGGGGTTCCCCAAATCGACAACGAAATCGGTGTTGAGTGGATAAAGTTCTATCAGACACTGATGAACGACGGCAGTGCCCATCCAGATACGCCATCGTGGGATTCTGGCCAAATGCGCGCAGCGTTCATCGGTGAAAGGGCAGGCATGATGTTCGAAGGCGAGCACATCTATGTCCCGATCCACGAGCAGTTGCCGTATGGGGAAGGAAAGTGGGCGTTCGAAAGGCTCCCGACGCGCTCCGGCCAGACAGGACCGCATGTCCAATCTGGATATGCCTTTCCATTCATCGTGACAACGGGCAACAAGGATGAAGAGGCAGCCATGTTGGCGTTGGAGTATCTGGCAAGGCTGGAGTTTGCCAAACAGGTTTCGATTCGCTACCAGCCAACAACGAATTCCGCCGTTGCAGAAGATGCAGAATACCAGGCGGCCAAACCCTGGGCGGTCGACGTCGCGCCACTTGCCGCCAGCATGGTTACGATACCAACCCATCCGACTCGCGCCATACAGGTCTACGACGTTCTGAAAGAACTTCGTGACCGAATGGTCGCAGATCCGGGTGCTGATCCCGCAGCCATGGCTGCGGAATATCAGCAGGCGCTCAATAGTGCAGCCGGCCTCTGACGCGGCCGAGAACTCACCGAACCGGATGTGATCTTCTCTCACATATTGAGAAGGTCACATCCTTTCGTTGAATGGGAAACGGCATCGACAGAATGAGTGCAACGCTTCAAGACCCAGACAAATTGACGGTTGGTGAACGGGTTTCGGAATTCGTCAAGAGTCTGATGCCGTATGTTTACGTCATTCCGGGTCTTGTTTTTGTCTTGGGTGTTCTCGGATATGCGGTCGCTGGCGGATTCGTCTTGTCCTTGCACGAAACCGACATGTTCCTCAACAAGACGTTTGTCGGTTTCAAGAATTACACTGCGATTTTCCATGATCCCCGGTTCCAGAGCTCACTCTGGAAAACGGTCGTGTTCGTTATCTCGTCTATTGTCCTCGGCATAACCATGTCGATGGTCTTTGCGTTAACGCTCTACTATGTCGGTTTTGGCCGCCGCTTCTTCCGTGGGCTCAGCCTTGTGCCCTACTTCGTTTCCGGCATCGCCGCAGCGGTCATGTTCCGTTTCATCTTCACGACGAGCGGTGGATTCGTGAACTATGTGCTGACCGGCCTCGGACTTCCGGCACCGTCCTGGCTCGGCAATCCTGTCCTCGCCTTCTGCGTCGCGGTTCTTGCCAATTGCTGGTTCATGGTGCCGTTTGCCACTTTGATTCTTCTGGGCGGTCTACAGACTGTCGATAAGGACATCTACGAGGCTGCCAAACTCGACGGCGCATCCGGCACGAAGACTTTCTTCAGAATCACGCTGCCCTTGATAAAGCCCATGATGGGTGTCAGTCTGATCTGGATCTCGTACATCAGCTTTAGCACATTCGACATCATTCTGGCGTTGACCGCCGGCGGACCGGCGCGCGCCACCGAACTGATATCAGTATATATGTATCAGATTGCATTCCTTGAGCTCGATTTCGGCCAGGGTTCCGTCCTCATGCTGGTGCTGCTGTCTTTCAACACCATTTTGAGCTTTGTTTATCTTTATATCTTCGTCTTGGGCGACAACCGTTACAAGAACGTGCAATGAACATTCGCTGCTCGGTCGACAGGAATTCGGGATTTCCGCAATGGTGAGTATTTCAAAGACCGAACAGGAGTCGCTGAGCGAAAGCACCGGATTCGGCACCACCTTGCGCTACCGTTTGGGTCGTTACGTACTGATCGGCGTCCCTTTGACGATCCTGGTTGTCTGGACGACGGTCCCGATGTTGTGGGCACTTCTTGCATCGTTCAAGGAACCGCTCGAGATTTACGAATCGAATACGTTTTTGCCATCTGATCCAAGTCTCGACGCTTACAAGACGGTCTTGTCGATGCGCGGATTTGACTCCTGGATGTTCAACAGTGTCCTGGTCACCGTCGTCTCGACGATCGTGCCGCTGACGGTCAGCATACTAGCCGCCTATGGATTCGCCCGCTATGCGTTCCGATTCCGGCACCTCTTGCTTCTTCTCTATCTCATTCCACGCATAATTCCGCGTGTCAGCCTGATTGTACCGCTCAATAATCTGATGAGCGATCTTGGTCTCATCAACACATACTGGGTGCTTTTTCTTACCTACTCAGCAAGCGCAATTCCGCTTTCGACATGGATTCTGGTCGGATTCTTTGGCTCAATTCCCAAGGAAATTGAAGAATCGGCCACCATTGACGGTGCAAACATGTGGCACCGGCTGACACGCGTCATACTCCCTATCGCCTGGCCCGGCGTCGTGACCGCGGGCGTGCTTTGTATCCGCGAAGCCTGGAATGAATTTGCCTTCGTTTTGGCGCTGATCAACGAGACGCTGATGCGCACGCTGCCCTACCAACTCTACATGCTCAAGGATTCGATGGGTGTGCAGGATTATGCCATTTACAATGCCTTTACGGTTCTCACCGTTCTCCCACTATTGGTCGTCTATCTCCTGCTTGAGCGGCGGGTGGTCGACAGCATTGTCTCCGGCGCAGTGAAATAGCATGTCAAGTATCGGCATTCCAACTAAATCCTCGAGACTTCAACTTTCAGGATCTGTTCAATGAGCAATTTGCTAGTGGAGCTTCGAGACCTTCGAAAGAGCTTTGGCACTCTGGAAATCTTGCACGGGATTGACCTCGCGATCGAACAACATGCCTTTGTCGTTCTTGTTGGCCCCTCAGGCTGTGGCAAGACAACCTTGCTCCGCATGATTGCCGGACTTGAGACGGTTACATCCGGTTTGATCGGTATCGGTGGGCGGGTCGTCAATCGGGTTCCGGCCAAGGACCGGGGTATCGCCATGGTTTTTCAGTCCTATGCGCTCTATCCGCATATGACGGTGCGGGAAAACCTGTCCTTCAGCCTAGAGATGACCAAAACGCCAAAGAATGAAAGACAGACCCGGATCGAACGGGCCGCCGGAATTCTGCATCTCATTCCTCTCCTTGAGCGTTATCCTGCCCAGCTTTCAGGTGGCCAGAGGCAGAGAGTTGCAATGGGTCGGGCGCTCGTCCGGGAACCTGAACTATTCCTGTTCGACGAGCCGCTTTCAAACCTTGATGCAAAACTGAGAGTCGAGATGCGCGCCGAAATCAAGGCCTTGCACCAGAGACTGAAAAGCACGACGATCTACGTCACGCACGATCAGGTTGAAGCTATGACCATGGCCGACCTTGTCGTCGTCATGAATGACGGTCGCATCGAGCAATCGGGGCCACCGCTGGAGCTCTATGACAATCCGGCGACCGTATTCGTAGCAGAATTTCTCGGATCGCCGGCAATGAACCTGATCGAGGGCACCGTCATGGCAAGCGATTCGGGACCTGTGCTTGATATTGGTGGCGATCTGACCTTGCCCATCCCCCCAGGTACCGTCGCCACTCCCGGTGCAAGAATCGTCTATGGCTTGAGACCCGAGCACCTAAAGATTGGAGAATCTCGATCGGGACTTTCCGCCGTGGTTGCGCTTGTTGAACCCGCCGGCTTCGAAACACACTTGCACGCCAACCTAGGTGCCCACGTTGTACGTATTATTTCGACCGAAAGGCTGCAGGTTGTGCCGGGCGACCAAGTAACTCTGGTCCCGGACACGAGACTCGTACACCTGTTTGACGCCCAAACGGGAAAGCGGCTGCTATAGCATTGCCTCAAAAGGGGAATGGGATATTCCCGGGGGTCAATCGGATTGCCGGCTGTAATTGACCGACAGGAGGATACAAGGTGGCTGCATGGATCCGGATGATTTCCGATGACGAGGCAGGGCCAAAGTTGCGCGAGGCATTGGAAATGGCGCGGACACCTCATGGTACCGTGGACAACGTGATGCGCGTTCATTCGTTACGCCCCAATTCCATGCGCGGTCACGTCATGCTCTACCGGGCAGCCTTGCACGATGACGACAACACGCTGCCGGTTTGGCTGCAGGAAACCATCGGAAGCTACGTTTCCCTGCTGAACCGGTGCGAATATTCATATGCAAATCACTGGACGAACGCGCGAACACTGATCGGCGACGAGGAACAGGCCGAATTGATTTGCGAGGCCTTGAGGACCCGGCAGTTGGACCTTGCGTTTGACGGCCGTGAGCTGGCGGTTCTCGAGTACGCGGAAAAGCTGACGACCTGCCCCGGTGACGTGGTCGAAAACGACGTGATCAGGCTCCGCGATGCAGGACTGGATGACGGGCAGATCCTGGAAGCCAACCAGATCATCGCCTATTTCAATTACGTCAATCGCCATCTCAACGGCCTTGGTGTCACGACGAGCGGCGACGTGATCGGATACTATGCCGAAAGTTCAAACTGAGCGTCGACAGCAGCCGGTCATTCCACCTCGAAAGAGTCGAAGCAATTGTCGCGATTCCCCGTCAGCCGCCAGGTTCCCCGGGGGGGTCACAGTTCGCCCAACAGTCGGCGCATGCAGGACAGGTAGGATCCGGTCAACTCGTCATGACCCACGTGCCGTCCATTGCGGACGATATGCCGGCCTGCCGACCAGACGTCTGAAACCATCCGGTCATCTCCGCAGAAGATGAACCCGTCCAGAAGCGCGTCCCCGCTTCGGTACGAAAGGTCCGGGTCGGCTCCGTCGAGAGCCAGGAGATCGGCCAGACGGCCAACGGCGATTTCACCGCTGTTCCGGCCCGCAGCCCGGCTTCCCCCGGACAAAGCAGAATCGAACAGAACGCGACCGGTTGACCGGTCCGGGTCTCCGATGACCGATCGAGACCTGTCTTTCAGCCTCTGCGAATACTCGAGTGCCCGAAGTTCGCCGGCCAGGGAAATGCGAATGTTCGAGTCCGTACCTATTCCGAAGTGACCATCTTCCTGCAGTAGTGGCGAAATCTCGAATATCCCGTCGCCCAGGTTCGCTTCCGTTACGGGGCACAGGCCGACAACTGCTCCTGTCCGGGCGAGGCGCGCGGTTTCTTCCAAAAGCAAATGAGTGCAGTGAACCAGGCACCAGTTGGCGTCGACATCCGCATTGTCGAGCAGCCACTCCGCGGGCCGAAGTCCGGTATGCTTGATCGATGCGTTGACTTCGGCCGTTTGCTCGGCGAGATGCATGTGAAGCGGGGCCCCCGAGGCGAGGTCGGCGGCAAAGCGCAACCCTGTCGCATCAACCGCCCTGAGTGAATGAGCAGCCACGCCCAGCCCGGCGTCGGCGGGGAGGTGTTTCACCGCTGTTCCCGCCTCCTCGAACAAACGTTCGAACTGCACCGGATCGTTTCCGAACCTGCGCTGGCCTTCGGTAAGGGCGCGCAGGTCGAAGCCACCATACTGGTAGAGGACAGGCAGCAGCGTGAGCCCGATGCCCGTCGAGGCCGAAGCTGCAGTGACCCGTTCGGACATCTCGCCAGGATTCGCGTAGACGGTCCCGTCCGGTTGGTGATGCAGGTAGTGGAATTCCGCGACCGCCGCGAACCCGGCCTCCGCCATCTGCATCTGGGCAAACGCGGTAATTGCCTCAATGTCTTCCGGGCCAAGGAATTCCAGGAACCGGTACATGGATTGTCGCCATGTCCAGAAGCTTTCCGATGACCGGGGCCCGCGTCTCTCGGTCAGTCCCGCAAGGGCTCTCTGGAATCCGTGGCTGTGGAGATTCGTCGGTGCGGGCAGAAGAATGTCGACGTGGTGATCGCCAGTCCCGTTACCTGACTCGATCGAAGAAACATGGCCGTCGGCCTCGATGCCGACCTTGACGTCGGTCTCCCAACCCGTTCCCAGCAACGCGTGTCGTGCCCGAAGTGTCGTTGTCCTGACTTCCATGGCGGGTACTCCGCTTGCAGGTGTTCGGGCCATTCACGTCACAGCTCCCATTGGAGCGCCCTGGACGAGGCGGGCAGTACAACCGTCAAGGGAGGCATCCCTTTCGCCGCGGCCGGATTCGGGTTCAGGCTATGTCGCACAAAGCCGAAATCCGAATCGGCGCACCTTATGGCTGAAATGCGCGAAACGGTCGACTGTCGCGGTCGCAATCAGAACAATCAAGGAATTGTTGACAACCGAACGATCGCGGACTTATCTCCGATTATCACTCCAAAGGCAAAATCTGAACCAGAGGAGGAGACGGTCTTGTGACCGAGTCCCCCGCAGAAGTATGGACCAACGCGTGCATCGCCACGATGGATGGACCAGAGCCGTTCGGGCTCATGACCGACGGAGCGGTCGCTCTCGGGAACGACAGGATTCAATGGGTCGGGAAACGCTCGGAACTGCCGCCCCCATACGATCGCTGGCCTGACAAGGACCTTCATGGCAAGCTCGTCACTCCCGGCCTGATTGATTGCCATACACATCTCGTTCATGGCGGAAACCGCGCCCGTGAATTCGAGATGCGGCTGACGGGGTCCAGTTATGCCCAGATTGCCCGTGAAGGCGGCGGGATCATGGCCACCGTGCGCGCGACCCGGGCGGAAACGGTGGAAAGCCTGTTCAGGTCGGCCCTGCCGCGCCTTGATGCACTCATGGCCGAAGGCGTCACGACAGTGGAGATCAAGTCAGGCTACGGTATGGATTTCGAAACCGAATCCACGATGCTCCGGGCGGCCCGCGCACTCGGATCATTGAGGCAGGTGTCTGTCCTGACGAGTTTTCTCGGCGCGCATGCCGTTCCCGAGGACTTTCGCCATGATCCGGACCGTTACATTGACGAAGTCTGCCTACCGGCGCTCGACCGCGCCAATGCAGATGGATTGGTCGATGCGGTCGACGGGTTTTGCGAGACGATCGCCTTTACGCCGGACCAGATCAAACGCGTCTTTGAGCGGGCACGGCAGCACGGCCTTCCGGTCAAGTTGCATGCCGACCAGCTGTCCGACCTTGGCGGCGCGAAACTCGCGGCCGAATTCGGCGCGCTGTCCGCCGATCATCTTGAGTACACGAATGAAGCCGGTGTGCACGCAATGGCTGAATCGGGGACGGTCGCGACGCTTCTGCCCGGAGCCTACTACACGCTGCGCGAGACCAGGATGCCGCCGGTTGACTTCTTCCGAGATCACGGCGTCCCCATTGCGGTCGCAACCGATGCCAACCCGGGGTCGTCGCCGATAACGTCGTTGCTGACGATCATGAACATGGCGTGCACCCTGTTTCGATTGACGCCCGAGGAGGCATTCCTTGGAGTGACGAGAAACGCCGCCCGTGCGTTGGGCCTTCATGATCGCGGAATCGTCAGGAAGGGCTGCCGGGCGGATCTCGCGATCTGGGACGTGGAACATCCACGGGAAATTCCGAGCCGGATCGGGCCGAACCCGCTCGTCGAGCGGATTTGCAGTGGTGGGACATGAATGAGGTCGTTTTAACCGGCGCCAGGGCGCCGCTTGCGGATCTCGAGGCGGTTTACGCGGGGCGGGCGACGATCAGGATCGATGGCGATTCCCGGAACATCGTTGATGCATCATCCGCCGTCGTTTGCGCTGCCGCCGAAGGCGATGAACCGGTATATGGCGTCAACACCGGCTTCGGTAAGCTGGCGTCCGTGCGGGTCGAAAGGGAAGATACCGAGAGACTGCAACGAAACCTGATTCTGTCGCACTGCGCCGGAATCGGCTCGCAGGCGGAACCCCGCATCGTTCGGCTCATGATGGTTCTCAAACTCCTGTCGTTCCTCCGTGGCGGTTCAGGGGTGCGTTGGGAGCTCGTCCGATTACTCGAATCCCTGGTCAAAAGAGACGTGATTCCCGTTGTCCCGTCCCAGGGGTCCGTCGGTGCTTCAGGCGACCTGGTTCCGCTCGCGCATATGTCGGCAGTTCTTGTCGGTGAAGGGCAGGCCATCAGCCAGGGTCGGCGAATGAAGGGCAGGGATGCACTGGAATCAGCCGGACTGGAGCCGATCACGCTCGGCCCGAAAGAAGGCCTGGCCCTGATCAACGGAACCCAGTTCTCCAGTGCCCTTGCATTGGCAGCGTTGTTCGACGCATGGCAGGTACTTCGAAGCTCGATCGTGACCGCGGCACTGACGACTGATGCCGTCATGGGCTCGACCACGCATCTGAATCCGGAGACACACAGGTTGAGGGGGCACGCTGGCCAGATCGAGATCGCAACGACCTCGCGCAAGCTGCTCGAAGGGTCGGAAATCCGGGAAAGCCATCGCCGTGACGACTCGCGTGTACAGGATCCGTACTGCGTTCGCTGCCAACCGCAGGTCACCGGCGCCGCGCTTGACCTGATGCGTTTCGTCGCACGAATCCTGCTGATCGAATCCAACGCGGTAACCGACAATCCGATCGTGCTTGTCCAGCAGAAGGAGATCGTATCCGGAGGCAATTTTCACGGCGAGCCGGTCGCCTTTGCTGCAGATCTCCTCGCCATCGCCATTGCGGAGACAGGCGCCATTTCCCAGAGACGGGTTGCGGTTCTGGTCGACCCTTCGATGTCATACGGCCTTCCGCCGTTTCTCGCGGCCGACCCGGGGCTCAACTCGGGATTCATGGCAGCCGAGATCGCCGCGGCGTCGCTGATGAGCGAGAACAGGCACCTGGCGAATCCGTGCAGCACGGATTCGACTCCGACGAGCGCAAACCAGGAAGATCATGTGGCCATGTCGGCTCACGGCGCATTCAGACTGGCGCGAATGATTGCGAATCTGGCCGGTATCGTGGCCGTCGAGGCAATGTGCGCCGCCCAGGGTATCGAGGGCCGCGCTCCGCTCCGTACCAGCCGCCCGCTGGAACAGGCTGTCGAGCTCTTGAGGGAGCATGTCTCCCCTTTGAACAGGGATCGTGAACTGGCATCGGACATCGATGCGGTATCCCGGCTTGTTCGATCGGGCGAACTTCACAGGGCAACCGGGCACGACATGCTTCCGTTTGACGATTCAGGCTTGTCGTAACCGGGAGTCATCGGAGGAAGGCACGGGCCGGAATGCACCATTGACGGAACCGTGGTTGCGAATACGGCGTTGAGACAGAAAGCGAGGGTCGCGCGCAAATGGAAAGATCACGAAGAAATGTTCGGGTTATCGAACCCCCGACCGGACCGGACCGCGTTGCACGGAGCTGGGCCACGGAGGCGCCGCTCCGGATGCTCATGAACAACCTTCATCCGGATGTTGCCGAGAACCCGCAGGAGCTTGTTGTCTACGGTGGGATCGGGAGGGCCGCGCGGAACTGGGAGGCGTTTGACCTCATCGTGGACGAGTTGAAAAAGCTGGGAGAAGAGGAAACCCTCCTGGTTCAGTCCGGCAAGCCCGTCGGGGTCTTTCAGACCCATGGGGACGCTCCGCGCGTCATTATCGCCAACTCGAACCTGGTTCCCGCCTGGTCCAACTGGGAGCATTTCCGGGAACTCGATCGCAAGGGCCTCATGATGTACGGCCAGATGACGGCCGGTTCGTGGATCTACATTGGCACGCAGGGAATCGTTCAGGGAACCTACGAAACTTTCTGCGAGGCCGGCCGGCGGCATTACGGAGGAAACCTTTCGGGCCGCTGGATCCTGACGGCGGGGCTTGGCGGCATGGGAGGTGCACAGCCGCTTGCCGCGGCCATGGCCGGTGCGAGCTGTCTTGCGGTGGAATGCGACCCCGATCGAATCGATTTCCGTTTGCGCACGGGGTACCTTGATGAATCGGCGGAAACACTCGACGAGGCCCTCGAATTGATCCGCGTCTGGAGCGGGAAGGGTCAGGCCAGGTCGGTCGGATTGCTCGGCAATGCGGCAGAGGTTCTTCCGGAAATCGTGAGGAGAAAGGTCAGGCCGGACATCGTGACCGACCAGACGTCGGCCCATGACCCCGTGAACGGTTACCTTCCCCTGGGGTGGACACTGGCGGAGTGGAGGGAAGAGCGGCGATCGAATCCGGATGCCGTCGCCAGCGCTGCGCGCAAGTCGATGCGCGTGCACGTCGAAGCGATGGTCGCCTTCTGGCGTCAGGGAATACCGACCGTCGATTACGGGAACAATATCCGCCAGGTGGCCATGGACGAGGGATTCGAGGACGCATTCGCGTTTCCCGGATTCGTTCCGGCCTACATCCGGCCTCTCTTCTGCCGGGGGATCGGCCCATTCCGTTGGTGCGCACTTTCGGGCGATCCCGAGGACATTTATCGGACCGACGACAAGGTCCGCGAGTTGCTGCCGAACGACGAACATCTCCACAATTGGCTGGAAAACGCACGAAAGCGGATACGATTTCAGGGCCTGCCTGCGCGCATATGCTGGGTTGGACTCGGCGACCGGCACCGAATAGGCCTTGCATTCAACGAAATGGTCGCCAAAGGCGAACTCCGGGCTCCGGTTGTCATTGGGCGCGATCACCTCGACAGCGGATCGGTCGCAAGCCCCAACCGCGAAACCGAAGGCATGAAGGATGGCTCGGATGCCGTCAGCGACTGGCCGATTCTGAATGCCCTTCTCAACTGTGCCTCAGGCGCGACATGGGTCAGCATGCATCACGGCGGCGGTGTCGGAATGGGGTATTCCCAGCATGCCGGGATGGCAGTCGTATGTGACGGGACGGAGAACGCTGCGCGCCGAATTGAAAGGGTACTCTGGAATGACCCCGCGACCGGGGTCATGCGCCACGCGGATGCCGGTTACGATGATGCCGTCGAATGTGCACGTCGTCACGGCCTGGCTCTTCCCGGTATCGCGGCAATTCAGGAATGAGAGGCCGAACGTGCCCAATGGCCGCCGGGGCCGTCCCGATTTCAGGATTCCGAACCGGCGCCGAATTACCGGCCCGGCATGAATTGCACGATTGCCGAAACGGCGAACCTCGACTGACGACCGTACATTCTTCGAAAGGACGGCGAAGATGCATCCGCCGCCCACGGGTTGCGTTTCCTTGGCTGTTTCGGCTAGTTAACGGGTCAACTGACCTCAATTCGTCGAACGGAGTGCTGCTTGGCGATAGCCGCCGATTCAATATCCCGGTACCTGCCTTCTGGCGATGGTAGCAGCCTCGAGTTTCCGGACAACCGCCTGCTGGTCAGCCTGTGCGGCGAGTACGATCGGAACCTGGCGCAGATTGAAGCCGAAACTGGTGTCCTGATCACGCGCCGTGGCAATCTCTTGCATGTCCACGGTGACGGCGACGCGACGCGATCGGCCCTCAGGATTCTTGGCGCCCTTTACGAACGGCTTGAAAGCGGGCGGTCCGTCGATTCCCAGGATGTCGACACCGCCATTCGATTCGAAGGCGGACCCTGGCCCGCGGCGCCGGATGCGTCCGAAAGCGCGACGGGCGGAGGCGTGCATTCCGGCGAAGAAGACGGCGAGCGACTCGAAATCCGGACCCGGAAGAAGATTGTCGAGCCCCGGACACCGACCCAGGTTGAATACGTTCGCCGTCTGTTCCAGGACGACATGGTCTTCGGCATCGGGCCTGCCGGCACCGGAAAGACCTACCTGGCGGTGGCCGTCGCTGTCTCGATGTATCTGTCCGGCCGCGTCGACCGCATCATCCTGTCCCGGCCAGCTGTCGAGGCCGGAGAACATCTTGGGTTCCTTCCGGGGGACATGAAGGAAAAGGTCGATCCTTACATGCAGCCGTTGCATGCAGCTCTCAACGACTTCCTTCCCGGCAAGCAGCTTGGGCGCCTGATCGAAGAAAACCAGATCGAGATCGCACCCCTGGCTTTCATGCGTGGCCGGACGCTCGAAAACGCCTTTGCAGTGCTCGACGAGGCCCAGAATGCGACATCGATGCAGATGAAAATGTTCCTGACGCGCATGGGCCATGGATCGCGCATGGCCATCACCGGCGACAGCAGCCAGATCGACTTGCCACGCGGTCACGTGTCTGGACTGGTAGAAGCTGCCGGCCTGCTTCGCGGAATCGACGGAATCGGGTTCGTTCGATTCGGATCCGGTGACGTGGTTCGGCACGGAATTGTTCGAAAGATCATCGAGGCCTACGACAGTGGACAATCCGAAGCCAGTCGAACCGGTTGACGTGCTGGTTGAAGACCGCCGCTGGAAGGAAATCGACCTGCGGGAACTTGCAGTTCGAGCCCTGTTGGCCGTGCGCAACGAGTTGGGTCTTGAGGCATCGACTCCCGGTTTCGTCGTCATGGCGTCCGATGATGCCAGATTGGCGGAACTCAACGGAGTTTTTCGTAACAGGCCGACCGCGACCAACATCCTGGCCTGGCCGGCATCCGATGCCTGTCCGCACGTCGGAGTCGGCCCGGCATCCCGGCATTCCGCACCGCCGAATGACAACGGCGATGAAGACTGGCACTGGAGCGGGAGTCTCGGTGATGTCGCGCTCGCTTATGAAACCTGTGAATCCGAGGCTGCCATGCAGGGCAAGTCGCTTGACGACCACGTGACCCATCTCTTGATCCACGGCGTCCTGCATCTCCTGGGGTATCGGCACGACACCGATTCCGAAGCAGGAACCATGCAGTCGATCGAAATTTCTGCCCTTGCCAAACTGGGTATCGGTAACCCATATTGAAACTGCAGCTGAATGGGATGACGCTTCAAGGCCATCGCCAAGAACACATGAACGAGACGACTGAAGGTTCTCCCGGTGCAGCGCGTGGCGCGCGCTCAAGATCCGGGCAAACCCTCCTACATTACTTTGCAGGCCTGTTGCGGCCGGCTTCGCCTCCGGACCCGCCACCCGTGGTTTCCGGCCAGCCGTTACCGGAAGGAGGCATTGGCAATCTGCTTTCCCTGCGGGTCGAGGACGTTGCTGTTCCGAGGGCGGACATTGTCGCTGTTTCTCATGACCTGGGAAGAGAGGAGCTTGTCCAGGTCTTCAGCGACAGCGGCTTTTCCCGGTTACCCGTCTACATGAACACCCTCGATAATCCGATCGGAATGGTCCATCTGAAGGACCTGGCGCTCGCTTACGGGTTCAACGGCAGGTCAAGGGAATTCAATCTGAAGACGCTGATCAGGCCTTTGCTTTTCGCTCCTCCTTCCATGCCCATCGGCGTCTTGTTTCAGAAAATGCAAAGCGAACGCAAACACATGGCGCTCGTCATCGATGAATATGGCGGTGTCGACGGGCTCGTGACCACGGAAGACCTGATCGAACAGGTTGTCGGTGAAATCGTCGACGAACACGACGCCGAGGCGGATACGCCTTGGATCGAAGAGAGGCCGGGCATCTACCTCTGCCAGGCAAGGGCCCCGCTGGACACCTTCCAGGAAACGGTCGGCGAAATCTTCCTGGACGAGCCGGACAACGAGGAAATCGGTACACTCGGGGGCCTTGTGTTCAGGGCCTGCGGCCGTGTTCCCGTACGCGGTGAAGTCATTCCGCTCGGAAAGGGTTATGAAGTCGAGATCGTTGAAGCGGACCCAAGACGTGTCCGTCGTTTGAGGGTACGCAAGGCCGCAAGCAACGCGTGAATGATTCCCGCAGTTTGAAACAACGTGTCATGGCCGGGAATCCAGGTACCGGTTGGGTGAATTCGACAACGCGATTCCCGGGTCTTGACCTGGCCGCATGTGCCGGACTTGGCGCGGTCATGGGCCTGGGGCATGCGCCCGTGTCGTTCCCGTACGGGGTGCTGCTGGCACTTCCGGCCCTGGGATGGATGTTCCTGCGCGCGCAGGGTTCCCGGCAGGCGTTCATCGTCGGTTTGCTCGCCGGAACAGGATACTTCGGTGCGACGATGTTCTGGATCGTCGAACCGTTTCTGGTTCAGCCGGAAAGCCATGGTTGGATGGCGCCGTTCGCGCTTGTTCTGACGGCGACCGGAATGTCGTTGTTCTGGGCAATTCCGTTCTGTCTTGCCCGGCGATTCTTCAGCCATGGGACATTTGCCGTTCCGGCCCTGGCGGCATTGTGGAGCCTCGCCGAGTTCTCCCGCTCGATCGTGTTTACGGGATTCCCGTGGGGCTTGATCGGGTATGTCTGGAGCGAACTTCCCCTGTTCCAGCTCGTCGCGGTTACGGGGCCGTTCGGACTTGGTTTCGTCACCTATATTGCATGTCTGCTACCGGCCATGCACGAGCTGCCGCGTCTCGTTCGCATTGGCTTCCCGGCGTCTGTTCTTGCCTTGGCCATGTTCTTCGGCTGGGTTCGCCTGGAGGGCGCGGAAGAGTCCCGGGCGGACAACGAGGTCAGGGTCAGGATTGTGCAGCCAAACGCCGAACAGCAACTGAAATGGAAGCCGGGAATGGTTGAAGTCTTCTTCGAACGTATGCTCCGGTTCACTGCCGAACGCCGGGAAGGAACCGGTGCACCGGACGTGGTCGTTTGGCCGGAAACCGCCTTCGCCTTTGCACGCGACCGGAATCCCCAGGTCCTCGATAGGATTGCCAAAGCCGCAGGGTCCGAAACGATGGCGATCGCAGGTGTTCAGCGACGGGAAGAGGGCAGGGTCTTCAACAGCGTGGTCTTTATCGACGGATCCGGGCAATTGGTCGATGTCTATGACAAACACCATCTGGTGCCGTTCGGCGAGTACGTGCCGCTTGTCGGTCTCCTGGGAATCGGCGGATTGGAAGGTATTGCAGGCGGAGGATCGAAGGGGTTTTCGGCGGGTCCCGGCCCGCGCGTCGTCAAATTGCCCGAACTTCCGTCGGTATTGCCGCTGATCTGTTATGAAGCTGTCTTTCCGGCGGATGTCAGGGCGAGAGGTGACCGACCGGGTTGGCTGCTTCACCTGACCAACGATGCGTGGTTCGGCGAGATTTCGGGTCCCTACCAGCACCTGGTTCAGGCCCGGGCGCGCGCGATCGAGCAGGGATTGCCGCTTGTCAGGGCCGCGAACACCGGAATTTCGGCGGTTGTCGATGCATATGGTCGCGTCGCGTCGAGCATTCCTCTTGGCGAGGCGGCTTACCTGGACTACGACCTTCCGGCTCCGATTGCCCCCACGCTCTACGTGCGCAGCGGCGAATGGCCATGGATGATCATTGCGGTCCTTACCCTGGTTGCCGCGCGGGTCGCGGGCACTGCGATGAGGCCACCGCGGGCGCCGGGACGGCCCCGCCCGGAAGGCGCGTATTCGGACGACGCGAATTGATGCGCTCTACCACGAGACAAGCCGGGAATGGCCTGCGAACAGGCGCAGGTTGCCTCGCCTGCGCGCATTGCGCCATGGCAGGAGCATGGCCCCCGGAACCAGTCATCGCGAACGAATGCGCGCCGTGATCAAGCCCTGAACGACCATGAATCATGAAACTGGGCACAGAAAAATTTTTGGACGGCGTCGCGGGCGTCGGCTCGGGAGTCGCCAGCTTTTCAATTACAGGGAACGCGCGGCGGAATACCAGATTCCGGGCGTGGGCCAGACGGAGAATCCGCAGAGGTCTCTTGTCGACCTGGCGGATTGCGAAGTCCTGCAAGGGGATCAGCCGGTTTGGCTTGAGATCGGATTCGGATACGGAGAGCATCTCATTCACCTTGCCAGGATGTATCCCGACACGAATTTCATCGGGTGCGAACATTACGTCAACGGTGTCGCAAGACTGGTCGGAGAACTCTTCGAGTCCCGAATCGGAAACGTCCGAATCCACGTTGGCGACGTGAGAGATCTACTGGAAGTCTTGCCGGGAGAGTCGATCGACAGGGCCTATCTGCTCTATCCCGATCCGTGGCCCAAACGGCGACATTTCAGCCGCCGATTTGTGACTCCTCAGTATCTTGACTTGCTGGACAGGGCGTTGAAGTCGGGCGCGGAACTTCGGGTCGCGACCGACATCGGGAGTTTCGTGGCACAGGCGCTGGAACAGATGCTGTTTCGCATGAAATACGAATGGCCCGCATGCAGCCCGAAGGACTGGCGCGAGCGGTGGACAGACGGCATGTCCACACGATACGAACGGAAGGCTCTCAGGGAGGCGCGGGTCCCGACTTACCTCACCTTTGTCAAGCCGTGACGCCGGCGCTGGCGAGACTGTGCCGAAATCGCGCGCCCTGGATCGAGTAACGATCGAAACAGATTGCCAGCGGGCACAGTGGAACAGGTCGAAGAGCAAAGGAATGGCAGGAAACGAAGAACCTCGAGAGTTGATTTCATTTCGTTCGGGCCCGTTGCGTGGAACCGCCTCTGTGCCCGGCGACAAGTCCGTGTCGCATCGGGCGCTGATCCTCGGGGCGCTTTCTGTCGGCAGGACAGGCATCAAGGGATTGCTTGAAAGCCAGGATGTCCTGAACACCGAACGCGCCATGCGGGCGTTCGGTGCGAGAATCGACCGGGACGAGGACGGACACAGGGTCGTGCACGGGGTCGGTACGGGAGGATTCGCCGAACCCTCCGACGTGATTGACTGCGGGAATTCCGGGACTGGCGTACGCCTGATCATGGGTGCCGCAGCGACGCAGCCGATCTCGGTGACATACACGGGAGACCCGTCACTGCGCTCGAGGCCAATGGAGCGCGTAACTGAACCGCTGACCCTGTTCGGCGCGAGAGCATATGGCCGTTCCGGAGGCCGCTTGCCATTGACACTGATCGGCGCGCCGAATCCCGTCCCCGTCGAGTTCGAATCCCCGGTCCCATCGGCGCAGGTCAAGTCCGCGGTTCTCCTTGCCGGCCTCAATACACCGGGAATTTCCCGTGTTTTCGAGCCTGTACCGACCCGGGATCATACGGAACGGCTTCTCAGGTCGTTCGGTGCTGAAGTCGCGACGGAAATCACGAATGGCGGACAAGTGATTTCCGTGACGGGACATGCGGAGCTGTCTGGCTGCGAAGTCGTGGTGCCACGTGATCCGTCCTCGACAGCGTTTCCCGTGTGTGCCGCCTTGATGACCGAGGGTTCCGATGTTCACATAACGGGCGTCAGCCGAAATCCGACCAGGAACGGGCTGTATGCGACGCTTGTCGAGATGGGAGCCTGCCTGGAGTTCAGCAATGAACGTGAAACCGGTGGCGAGCCGGTCGCCGATCTCAGGGTTCAATTCAGCGAACTGAAGGGCGTCGACGTGCCTGCGGAACGTGCGCCGTCAATGATCGATGAATACCCGGTCCTCGCGGCCGTCGCGGCGTGTGCAGACGGCCGCACGACCCTGAGGGGAATCGGTGAATTGCGTGTCAAGGAATGCGATCGAATCGACGCAACCGCCAGGGGGCTGGAAGCAAATGGAGTAACGGTTGACGAGACCGGCGATTCACTGGTGATTCACGGCAGGGGAGCCGCCGGTGTCCCGGGTGGCGGAATTGTCGGAACACGCCTCGATCATCGGATAGCAATGGCGTTCCTCTGCCTTGGGTTGGCGTCCCGGGACGGGATCGCGATCGATGATGGAAGAGTCATCGATACGAGTTTCCCGGGATTCGTTCCGCTGATGCGGGGTCTCGGTGCGCGCCTCGAAATCTCGGACGCCCGCGCATGAGCTTCACGGTCGCGATTGATGGTCCTGCGGCGGCGGGCAAGGGCACGATCGGGCGGGCGATCGCCGAACGGTTCGGTTTTCATCACCTGGATACCGGCCTGTTGTATCGGGTTGTTGGTTTGAAACTGCTCGAGGCCGGATCGTTGTCGGACATTGAGGCTCAAGCCCCCGTGATCGCGAGCCGGATTGTCGAGGCGGATCTCTCGGACAGACGCCTGCGTGACGAAGAGGTTTCGGCCGTCGCGTCGTCCGTTGCGGCGATTCCCGCGGTCCGTGGCGCACTGATCAGGTTTCAGCGTCGGTTCGCCGCGCGAGAGGGAGGTGTCGTGCTGGACGGGCGTGACATTGGAACCGTCGTTTGCCCCGATGCCGAGATCAAGCTGTATGTCACGGCCCGAGAGGACATTCGCGCCGAACGAAGGTTTGTGGAAACGCGCGATCGTGCAGGCGCTCCCGGCCGCCAGGACGTTCTTGAGGCGATACGCGCCCGGGACTCGCTTGATTCCGGTCGATCCGTTGCTCCGCTTCGCCGCGCGAAGGATGCGGTGTTGCTTGACACGAGTGAAATGTCTATAGAGACCGCAGTCGCGACGGCGATGGCAGTTGTTAAGGCAAGATATGGGCAGGGTCGGTAGACAACCGGCCCTTCTCTTGTTTTTTGGCAACTCCATTCGCCACGGGGCCGAAACGAAAACGCAGGATACCGTACCAAGACCCGCACAGACCGTCGCGTGGCCAAACCGGCAAATTCCAGGAAGACAACATCAATGACAACGCCCGCCAGCGCCTCGATGCAGGAGTTCGAGGCTCTCCTCAATGAAAGCTTTGAAATCGATACCCCGACGGAAGGGTCCGTCGTCAAGGGACGTGTGATCGCGGTTGAGGCCGAAAAGGCGGTCATCGATATCGGTTACAAGATGGAAGGCCGTGTTGACCTCAAGGAGTTCGCGCGGCACGGCGAGGCATCGGAGATTTCCGAAGGTGACAGCGTCGAGGTTTATCTCGAGCGGGTCGAAAACGCCCGCGGCGAAGCTGTCATAAGCAGGGACAAGGCGCGGCGGGAAGAGGCTTGGGATCGGCTCGAGAAGGCTTATGCCGCGAGCGAAAAGGTCGATGGCAAGATCTTCAACCGGGTCAAGGGCGGATTCACGGTTGACCTGGGCGGAGCCGTGGCGTTTCTGCCCGGCTCTCAAGTCGATGTCCGTCCGGTTCGCGACGTGACTCCGCTCATGGAAATCCCGCAGCCATTCCAGATTCTGAAACTCGACCGCAACAAGGGCAATATCGTGGTGTCGCGGCGGGCGATTCTTGAAGAATCCCGCGCGGAGCAACGCGCGGAAGTCGTCGGGCGCCTGAATGATGGCGATGTGGTTGAAGGCCTGGTCAAGAACGTCCTCGACTACGGGGCCTTTGTGGACCTTGGCGGCGTGGACGGATTGCTCCATGTGACCGACATGGCCTGGCACCGGGTTCGCCATCCTTCCGAAGTGGTCACCGTCGGTGAGACGGTCAAGGTTCAGGTCGTCAAGATCAACCGGGAAAACCAGCGGATCAGCCTGGGCATCAAGCAGCTTCAGGAGGACCCGTGGAAGTCCGTCCGGGAGACGTACCCGATTGACACGATCCATACCGGGCGCGTGACGAATATCACGGATTACGGCGCCTTTGTTGAATTGGAGCCGGGTGTCGAGGGACTGGTCCATGTCTCCGAGATGTCGTGGACGAAAAAAAATGTTCATCCGGGCAGAATCGTGTCGACGTCCCAGGAAGTGCAGGTCATGGTCCTGGACGTTGATACCAACAAGCGGCGGGTGTCGCTGGGTCTCAAGCAGGTTCAGGGGAATCCGTGGGAGAACTTTGCGGCGAACTACCCGTCCGGCAGCGAAATCTCCGGGGAGGTCAAGAACATCACCGAATTCGGCCTGTTCGTGGGACTCGATGGGGGCATCGACGGAATGGTGCATCTGTCCGACCTGGACTGGGACCTCCCGGGAGACCAGGCGATCAAGGAATATCGCAAGGGAGACACGGTCGATGTCCTGGTCCTCGACGTCGACCCGGCGAAGGAGAGGATTTCACTGTCAGTCAAGGCACTGAATGACCCGTTCGTGAAGGCGGTTTCGGGTCTGAAGCGCGGAGAGGTGGTGACGGTAACCGTGACGTCAATCGAGGATGGCGGAATCGGCGTGGATTACCAGGGCGCGAAATCCTTTGTTCGACGCGCCGATCTCAGCCGTGAACGGTCGGAACAGCGACCGGACCGTTATTCGGTTGGTGACAAGATCGACGTTCTTGTCACCGGAATCGAGCGGGGAGGGCGCAAGCTGAAGCTCTCGATCAAGGCGCGTGAAATTGCCGAGGAACAGGAAGCCGTTGCCCAGTACGGATCGACCGATTCGGGAGCGTCGCTTGGAGACATTCTTGGCGCTGCCCTGCAGAAGAAGGAAAGCGATTGACGCGGGCGGCCCGTTCGCCGTCTTTGGGGTCAATACGCTTTCGGGCCTGCGGCGAAAAAGTCGGTCTCCTTGGCTGGGCGGTCGTCCGCACGTGCGACAACCTGGCGATGATTCGACGTATCTTGTCGTTACCGAAATCCTTTACGGAGATACGCCCGCCGTGTAATCTGGTAATCGGTTCCTGTGTTTTGTTCAGTCAGGAAGGGGAGCTTCCATGGTGAGGTCCGATTTGATCACGATGATCGCCAGGGATTTCGGTCTCAAGAGAGATTATGCAGAACGCGTGGTCACGACGGTGTTCGATGAAATCGTCTCCGGTTTGACCGAAGGGAACCGTGTCGAGTTACGTGGTTTCGGAACGTTTGCCGTTCGGCATCGCCGAGAGCGCCAGGCCCGCAATCCCCGGACAGGCGAACCTGTCGAGGTGAGCGAAAAACACGTACCTGTATTTGCGACCGGAAAGCATCTCAGGGATCGCCTCAACGGCCGGGAGTAGAGGATTCGATACCCGGTGGCGGGTTGAGACAGGATGATCCAGTTCTTTCGAATCGTCGTCCTGGTTGTCCTTGCAGCATTTCTGGTCATGCTTTGCCTCGTCAATCGCGACATTGTCACGTTCCGATTGTTCCCGGAGGATGTCGGGGACATCCTGGGGTTCACGGGCGCCTACCTGGTTCCGCAATACGTGATCGTGTTCAGTGCGGTGATTGTCGGGCTGATCGCAGGGGCGATCCGCGAATATTTTCGCGGTCATCGCCATCGGCGGCAGGCGAGTGAGCGCGGACGCGAAATCCGGCGGCTGGAACGGGAAGTCGAAGACCTCAGGTCAAGGTCCGGGGAAGTTCGGGGAAAGGACGAGGTTCTCGAACTCCTGGAAAAGGACGCGCGATGAAGGTCAAGATCTGCGGACTGTCGGACGCGGCATCGCTGGATGCGAGCGTCGAGGCTGGCGCCGACTATGTCGGGTTCGTGTTTTTCCCCAGGTCGCCGCGCAACGTATCGGTTGAGCAGGCGCGAGATCTTGCTGCCAGGGTTCCGACGGGTGTGTGCCGCACCGGGCTGTTTGTCGACCCCGACGACGGGCATATCGGGCGTGTCCTCGATTCCGTGACGCTTGACATGATCCAGTTGCACGGCTCCGAGTCACGGGAACGCTCAAGAGTGATCAGGAAGACCTTCGGCCTGCCTGTCATGAAATCGCTCGGAATATCAGCGCAATCGGATGTCGAACGGGCTGACCACTGGGAAGGTTTTGTCGACCAGCTCCTTGTTGACGCGCCTCGGGCAAGACACTCGGACCGGCCGGGAGGGCAGGGGATTGTCGTTGACTGGTCTCTCCTGGCAAAGCGGGAATGGCGCCTGCCATGGATGCTGGCCGGTGGATTGACCAGGGAGAATATTGCCGATGCGGTTCGGCTGTCGGGCGCAACGCAGCTTGATGTTTCGTCAGGGGTTGAATCGGCTCCCGGAATGAAGGATTGCGGCCGGATCAGGGATTTTCTTCGTGCGGCCAGCTCGCTTGCTGATCAGATTTCACGGCCGTAACGACGGATGACGGATAACCTTGCCGGAATGGATGGATAACGGGATGAATGAGAACCGGATGATGGCGACCGAAGGATTGAACACGTATCGGGGCGGTCCGGACGAGCGCGGCCGGTTCGGGGACTATGGAGGCCGGTTCGTTTCGGAAACGCTGATGCCGCTCATTCTTGAACTTGAGGCGGAATACGCGCGAGCTCGCACCGATCCGGAGTTTCTCGACGAGATGGAGCGGTTTCGCACCCACTATGTCGGCAGGCCTTCGCCCTTGTATTTTGCCGAACGGCTTACTGATCACTTCGGTGGCGCGCGCATTTACATGAAGCGCGACGAACTCAACCATACGGGTGCGCACAAGATCAACAATGTGCTTGGACAGGTCCTGCTGGCCCGGCGCATGGGCAAGAGCCGGATCATTGCCGAAACCGGGGCCGGCCAGCATGGTGTCGCGACTGCGACGGCCTGTGCCCGGTTCGGTCTTCAATGCGTGGTCTACATGGGCTCCCACGACGTCGAGCGACAGGCTCCAAACGTATTCCGCATGAAGCTTCTCGGGGCAGAGGTCGTTCCCGTCACGGCAGGAAGGGGAACCCTAAAGGACGCCATGAACGAGGCGCTTCGGGATTGGGTGACATATGTGGAGACCACCTTCTACTGCATCGGGACGGTTGCCGGGCCACATCCCTATCCGGCAATGGTCCGCGATTTTCAGTGCGTCATCGGTGACGAAACACGGAAGCAGATGCAGGAACAGGAAGGCAGGCTTCCGGACACGCTGGTCGCCTGCATCGGAGGCGGGTCCAATGCCATGGGGCTCTTCCATCCGTTCCTTGATGAACCCTCCGTACGGATCGTCGGGGTCGAGGCCGGCGGCAAGGGAGTCGACGAGAGGATGGAACACTGTGCCTCGTTGACCGGCGGGCGCCCCGGGGTGCTTCACGGGAATCGGACATACCTGCTGCAGGACCCTAACGGGCAGATTCTGGACGGCTATTCGATATCGGCCGGACTGGACTATCCCGGGATCGGTCCCGAGCATTCCTGGCTTCGTGATACCGGTCGGGTCGAATATGTTTCGGTTACCGACGCGGAAGCCCTTGAGGCGTTCCAGTTGTGCTGCAGGTTCGAGGGTATCATCCCCGCCCTGGAGCCGTCACATGCCCTGGCTCACGTTGCACGAATCGCGGGCGGCCTTCCTGCGGACCATCTCCTGGTGATGAACATGTGCGGGCGGGGCGACAAGGATGTCTTCGCGGTTTCCAGGATCCTCGGCGAGGAATTCGAGGAAGAGTGATGTTCCGGCGGCGACGAGCTTCCGGCCCGATTGCCGAACCGGAAGCCAGGAACGGCCAGGAATCCGGGCGGGGCTTGTCGTCGATCAGAAAAAGGTTCTGGAGGACCCGGAGCGATTCGAACGCCCGACCTTTTGATTCGTAGTCAAATGCTCTATCCAGCTGAGCTACGGGTCCTCGGGTTTGCAGAAAAAGTCAACACGATCTCCGCAAAGCCGGAATCGTATAGAGTGTGTCCGGTGCCATTGCAATAACCGGCGTCGACACGCGAATTGCGTCCCGACCGGGGATGCAAGGCATAAAGGGCGCCCCCACGATTCTCTGCCTCAGGCTGCCGCGTTGGTTTGCCACGCGCAGGGGTGCCGTTCTGGCTGTTTCCTGAAAAATGGTCCTTCGAGCAGTGTCTCGAATTCGTTTCGGAACATGTTCGCCGCTACGGTTTGCCTCGAAGCCAGGCGATCTTCCGACGACAGACAACGATCGGTTCAGAATGCGGCGACCGGGTTGGACGGGAACGTGCCAACGTGAGGCTCCTGCCCTTCCCGGTGAGCCCGGGCGCACGGATGCGCGCCCGGGACAATCGCCGCGCAGTTCAGGTCGTAAACTCGGGGTAAGCCTCGATGCCGAGTTCCGTCATGTCGAGGCCCGTGATCTCGCTTTCCTCGTCAACCCGGATTCCGATCGCCATTTTCAGGATGAACCAGATGATCCAGGACGCGGCGGATACGAACGCACCCACGATGACGATGGACGCGACCTGCCCGAACAACGTGGCGTCAGGATTCGTGAAACAGACCGCCAGCGTTCCCCATATCCCGGCGAAAAGGTGTACCGGAATCGCACCGACGACGTCATCGATCTTCAGCTTGTCGAGGAGTGGCACGCCGTAGACGACGATTGCGCCGCCGACGCCGCCGATCAGCAGGGATCCGAAGAGCGACGGATAGAGGGGTTCGGCAGTTATTGCCACGAGTCCCGCGAGGGCTCCGTTCAGCACCATGGTCAGGTCGGCCTTTCCGTACAGGAACTGGGTCATGATCATCGCTACCATCGCACCGGAAGCAGCGGCCATGTTGGTGTTCGCAAAAATCCGGCTCACGTCTGCGGCATCGCCGATGCTGCCCATTGCCAGCTGAGACCCTCCGTTGAAACCGAACCAGCCGATCCAGAGAATGAACGTGCCCAATGTCGCCAGGGGCATGTTCGATCCGCGTATCGGGTTTACCTGTCCAGCCTGGTACTTGCCCGTTCGTGCGCCGAGAAGAATGGCGCCGACCAGTGCCGCCCATCCTCCGACCGAATGCACGACCGTCGAACCGGCGAAGTCCAGGAATCCGAACTGGGAATCCAGGAAACCGCCACCCCACTTCCAGGATGCCTGCACGGGATAGATCACGCCGGTCAGCAGGGCCGTGAACAGGAGGAATGGCCACAGCTTGATGCGTTCGGCAAGCGTACCGGAGACAATCGACGCCGCGGTGGCGCAGAACATGAGCTGGAAGAAAAAGTCCGATCCCGTGGACGCGTAGGACAGGTCGTCCGCGCCGTCGGGCCCGATGCCCACGGCTTCGAGGACGGCGAGCCCGAACGCGCCGAGGTAACCTCCGGCCTCGTCGGTTCCGAGCGACCAGTTTCCGAGCGGGTACATGAGATTGTAACCGATCAGCCAGTACATGATCGCGGCGATGGAAAACAGGCCGAAATTCTTGGTCAACTGCGTCGTGACATTCCGTGACCTTACGAGGCCGGCCTCGAGCATCGCGAAACCTGCGGCCATCCAGAACACGAGAAAACCGCTGACGAGAAACAGAAACGTGTTGAGAACGAAGACCGTATGCACTGCGACTTCGGTCCCCGGCGCACCCTGGGCCGTCGCGGGCGACGCGGCTAGCACGAGGAGGAGCGGGCAGGGCAGGTATGTTGCGTGTTTTGACATCATCTCTTCTTCCATTGATTCAGACGAGGAACTGGCCGTTCGACTTCGCCGCGACACCGGCGGCGGCCATGTATGAATCCGCTTCGACACCGCCGGAAATGCGGTTTCCGAGCACGGGAGCGCTCATCACGTCCAGAAGCCGCCACCGCGTCTCCGCCGGAGAGGACGAGAAATTCGGTTTGGTGATTAAAATTTATACATGAAATCCGATAGAGATTAATTTCTAGACATATTTTTCGCTGACCCACATTCTGAACTTGCTCACGTATGATTCCCTCCCCGTGGCAAGCCCGGGCGCGTGCATGACGCGATCTCATCTGTGCGCCCGAGGATCCGCCTCCGGATATGGATAATTCGCAGGTCAACCGGCGATGGAGCAGGCTGCGACATGGCAAAAGCTCCCGTCTTCCGTGTTGCCGGGAATCACCGGGATCCGTATCCCGGTCTCAGGAAAATGCGCGCCGACGCTCCGATTTGCCTGGTCCCGGAAGCCACGCTCATCGCACGGCACAAGGCCATATTCGTGCAGGAGAAACGCGTCGGACATTCTCGAGCTAGTGCTTGCCCGAAAATCACTAAGTGACTCTATGTGAACGGTATTCTCGCCGCGAAGATCAAGGCAGCCGTTTTCGCCCCTTTTGACCCAAATCGGGCCGATGTGCACACTCCGCCGTACGGCAGAGACACTCGGCGGGTTCACATCGAAAATATCGAACTCGACCTCAAGTCCAGGGACGACATCCCGGCCCTGCTGCTGGGACTGCAGCATCTTTACGCCGACGAGCATCCGCGCCCGGCTGTTCGCCCTCCTCGACGAGCACATCCTTCCCGGCATCGACAGGAAGGTGACCGGGCATGGAGATGTGGCGGATCCTCGTGATGGGGGTGATCAAGCAGGTCTTGCGAACCGTCTCCACGAGCTTTGAACGAGCACAAGACCTTTCCTTGGCCATGCGGATGTCTGGGACGATTTCGCTACACCTACCCTGGTGGACAATGTGAGCCTTCTGTCCCGAACTGCTTGTCGCGGTCAACACCTGGTTGTGCCATGCGGTCGGGAAAAAAGCCTGGCGCGCCCTTGGGCGGGCGCTGTGCAGCCCGAGGGTCCACTATCCGACGCAGTCTCCTGTGGGACGCGATGCGCTGCCTGATCCGTGCGGTGGGCCGTGCGGCGGCGAGCGGTGTTCGTGGCTGGCGCCAATGGAAGCACCTGACGCGGCTGGTGCGGCGGTTGTTCCACAATGGATGCGGGTGACGCGCCGGGCGCGTCCCGAGGATGTGGAGGCATAGGAGCTTGTCGCGCGTGCGGAGGCGAGCCTTGCGGATCTGGTTGGATGGGGTGAAAGCCTGGAAGATCGTGGAGGTCGAAAGCTATATTGCGCCGAAGCGGCAATCGACCAGATCGAGCGCCGTCTTCTCAAGGGCGAGACCATCCCTCAGGACGAGAAGGTGTTCTCGTCGAGCCGCACCGCGCTGGATCGCGAAGGGCAAGGCGGGATCTCCGGTGGAACTGGGTGTTCCGGTCTGCACCTGGAAGATCGGCACGGGTCATGCACCACGAGGTCATGTCCCGTCATGCGGTCCGATGGTGGAGGCTGCGCAGGCGCGGTTTCCCGATCTCCGCGCGGTGAGCCGACCGCGGCTCACAGCCCCGACGTGTCCGCCTTGCCTGGTCCCGGAACTCAACAAGGCGGATCGCGAGGCGCCACGCTCATCGCACGGCACAAGGCCATAGGCTTTGCCCGTGTGGTGGCACTCTCCGTGGTTGCCCTCAACATCCACCGCATCGGTCTTCTGCTGCGTCGAAAGGCGCGCCGACGACGCGCCGTGACGGCACTCCCCGAAACACCGGTTCATTCGTGACCCGCCCGGAGCGGGAACGGCCTCCTATGGGCTGATAGTGGCGAAAGCCGCGATTTCGGCCGGTGGGCGGAAAACCTGCGGCCCGGGACGCGTTAATATCCCGAAGCGGGGTGAATTGCCGCAGCGCGGCATCCAGTTCCGTTGAAAATCGTGGTCCGCTGTCGCCGAAAAGAGGGGGTTTTCTGGCAGACACGAGCTATCAGCCGGACGGCCTGATGAGCGTACTGATGGGCGAAAACATGATGCGCAAGGACGGCATAGCCCATGCCATCGAACGAAGGGCGACGTTTCCGGCCTTCAGCCCGAGAACGGTGCGCGATCACTGGACCAGCGAGTTCCGCCGTCACACCGGGGATGTGCTCGACCGTCTCGCGGGCGCAAATGAGTGTGATCTCGTCGCGGACTTTGCGATGTCTGTCTCGGGCAACGCCTTGCGCGTGATCACCGGCCTCCGCAACATGGATTGGAGGGAGGTCGATCGGGTGAGCCAGGGCATGATCGATGGCATCGCCAATTACGCGGGCGACCCGGCGGTCGCGGCCCGATGCCATGATTGCACCGCCTCGATTGACGCCCACTTCGACAGCAGATTGCCAATCGTCGCGGCCGAACCGGACATGTCGCTGCTGTCGGTGCAATTGCAGGCCGGACTTCCCATGGCATCGGTGCGTGCGAACGTGAAACGCGCAATCTCGGGTGGTCAGAATGAACCGCGCGATGCGATTGCAGGAACGGCCTGGGCTCTTCTGACCCACCCGGATCAGCTGGAAATGGTCCTGGAGGGTCAGGCAAGCTGGCGGGATGCGTTCGAAGAATATGCACGCTGGATTTCACCGATCGGCATGTCACCTCGACGGGTCGCGAGGGAGGACACGGTCGATGGTGTCGATTTCGAACCCGGGAGCCGTGTCTTTTTCATGTTCGGTTCGGGCAATCGGGACGAGGACGTGTTCGAGAATCCGGACTTTTTCGACATCACCCGCGACACGGCCAGCAGTCTCGCCTTTGGTGCGGGTCCGCATTTCTGTGCGGGCGCTGCGGCGAGCAGAGCCCTCGTTGCAGAGGTCGCGCTTCCAATGCTGTTCGAGTGCTTCCCGGACATCCGTCTCGAGGGCGATGTTGAATTTGCAGGCAGGGCATTTCGCGGTCCGTTGAAGGCGCAGGTAGCCTGGGGCCGTTGACCCGGCCCGACGACCGCTGTGCCGGTGTTCCGTGCCAGGAAAGGGCCTCGTTGCTCCGGGAATCGGCAGTTCGGCGAACACGGCCGCGTCCGTCGACAACTGCATGGCCTCGGGTCGAACGGATCTGCAGGACTCTGGAGAGACATGCGATTCGAGACCGGGCGCATCCACGGGACAGGTCTCCGGGAACCGTGGACCTTTCCGGTTCGGCTGTCCGGTGTTTTCGACGTTGGCGGTGACCTTGCGGGACCTTGGCTTGGCTTCTTTGAGCGGGCAGGATGCCGTTGCCACCGGAGCAAAAGATCTCTGCGTTGCCGGGTGTGCAGCGGGATGCGCCCGACTCTCGCGTCCCGCGCATCGGGAGACACGCGGGGCACCCCGGTTCGGCCGGTCAGGACATGGAGGACTTGCCTGCCTTGTTTCCGGGCAGCGCACAGCAACCCGTCGGATAATTTCTTGCGGTCGAATAACATTGGATTTACCACTCCCTAAACAGGATTTGCAGGGAGGACAGCTTGATGCACCAACTCAGAAACAAGCCGACATCGGTATTCGCCGGCCTTTTGCTGGCCGTGGCGACCGGTACGCCGGGGATGGCCGCTGACGAGGGTCTGATCGTCCTTGACTGGGCCGGATACGATGATCCGGGATTTTTCCAGGGCTACGTCGATCAGCACGGAGATTCACCGACATTTGCGTTTTTCGGTGACGAGGAAGAGGCGTTTCAGAAACTTCGTTCAGGTTTCAAGGCGGATGTTTCGCATCCCTGTTCTCAGTCTGTAACGAAGTGGCACGAGGCCGGGTTGATTGAACCTCTCGACACCTCGCGAATCGACCGATGGGACGATGTCAATTCGGTCATGAAGGAAGCCTATAAATTTGACGGAGAGTACTATCTGTTGCCGATGGATTGGGGGACGACCGCGTTGACCTACAGGGCAGACCTGGTCGATTCAGCCGATGTCGGCAGTCTGGAGATCTTTCTGGACCCGAAATACGCCGGTCGGACGTCAATCGGTGACAATGTCGACGATGCTTACGCCCTGGCATATCTCGCAACGGGGACCACAGACTGGTCGCAAGCAACGGAAGACGACTTCCAGCGAGCATCCGACTGGTTACGCCGAGCCCACCAGAACGTGCGGGCTTACTGGATCGACGGTGCGGAGCTGTCGCAGCTGATGTCGAGCGGCGAGGTCCTGATCTCGTGGGCGTGGAACGAAACCCCGACGACCATGCAGTCGGAAGGTCATGAAGTCGTAGCCAATCGGGAAACGGTTGAAGGATCATCGACCTGGTTCTGCGGGTACGTGAATCTGGCCGATGGCCCCAACGATGAGGCCAAGGTCTACGACTACTTCAATGCCTGGCTCGATCCGTCGTCAACCGACTACCTTGTCAATGCTTGGGGTTACGGACACGGCAATCAGGCTGCGATGGAGGAATTGGGCGCTGACATTCTCGAAACGGTGGGACTCGGAGCCGTTGATGTACCCTTGTTGGCACAGATTCCGATGGACAACGCCTTGAGAGAGCGAATGATCTCGGAATTCGAGAAGATCAAGGCCGGTTTTTGAGCGTTTTCGCGCATGTCGAGCCCTGAACATGGGCTCGGCCGCAGATCTTTCGGGTGAACCTCTGTTCGTTCCTTCGTAACCGGTTTCCGGTGGCTTGACGCGAATCCACGCGATCCAACCTCCGGCAAAGACCTCGCGCACGCACGGCCTGACGATCGCAATTGCCGAAGACCGAAGACAGGGTCACCCGCCAGATTCCAGGGGATAGGTTCCATGGTCGATTCCGCGGACATATGGAAAGCAGACCGAGACCATAATCTCCATCCGTGGACCCACTTCGAGAGCTTTCGTAACGACGGCCCGCAGTTGGTGCTTTCGGAGGGCTCAGGCTGCCGACTGACGGACGCCAACGGCAATTCGTACCTGGACGCCGTTGGCGGCCTCTGGTGCACAAACATCGGGCTCGGACGCGAGGAAATGGCCAATGCGATCGCGGTACAAGTCCGCAAGCTCGCCTATGGTTCAACGTTTGTCGATATGGCCAATGAACCGGCGGCCCTGCTCGCTGCGCGGATCTCCGAACTGGCACCGCCTGGCCTCGACCATGTTCAGTACACGACCGGTGGGTCGACCGCGATCGACAGCGCCTACCGGTTGGTCCAGTTCTACCAATCCTGCGCCGGTAGACCGGAAAAGACGCACGTGGTCTCCCGAGAGGATTCATATCATGGGTCGACATTTGCCGCGATGTCGATTGGCAAACGATCAGGCGACCGGTCGCCTGAATTCCGCTATATCAATGACAGCGTCCATCACCTGTCGTCTCCGAACAGGTACAGGCTTCCCAAAGGCGTTTCGGACGATGGCCTGACGGGCTATCTGGTAAGGGAATTCGAGGATCTGGTCGAGGATGTCGGTCCGGCGCGAATCGGAGGCTTTTTTGCCGAGCCGATCATGGGATCGGGCGGAGTCCTCGTCCCGCCGCCCGATTACCTTGAACGGATGATGGAGGTCTGCAAGCGTCACGAAATCCTGTTCGTCGCGGACGAGGTCGTCACGGCTTTCGGGCGGATTGGACACTGGTTTGCCTCCGAGGACGAGTTCGGAATTGTCCCGGACATCATTTGTTGCGCCAAGGGCCTGTCATCCGGATATCTGCCGATCGGCGCCGTCATCTACTCGAACCGGGTTCACGACACCATTTCGACCGGCGATCCCGACAGATGGTTTACGCACGGATTCACCTACTCCGGGCATCCCGTCTGCTGTGCTGCCGCTCTCAAGAATATTGAAATCATCGAGCGGGAAAACCTTCTGGGGAACGCGCGAAATGTCGGCGGATACTTTGAACGGCGCCTCCGCGAGCTTCAGACGCTGCCTACGGTCGGAGATGTCCGCGGGCTCAACCTGATGATGTGCATCGAGAATGTCAGGGACAAGGAAACACAAGAACTGTTTCCTGATTCAGTTGACATCGGCAGGAGGATTGCCCTCGCGGCGGAGCGACTTGGCTTGATCGTTAGGCCCATCGGGCACCTGAACGTGATGTCTCCTCCGCTTGTCATTACCAGGGAGGAAGTCGACTTTATCGTCGAATCCCTCGACCGGGCCATCCGGGACGTCTCCGATGATCTGACCCGTGAGGCCGCCTGGTGAGCCGAAGGACTTGCGGGTGACCGGGGCACCGGCCGAGGTGTCGCGCCAGCGGTGCGGGATTCCTGACGATTGGGATCGTGGTGGACTTCCCGGCTGGACATATTTCTCGGAGGAACTCCACCAGCTTGAGCGAAAACGGATCTTCCGCAACCACTGGCAATATGTGTGTCACGTCAGCGAAGTCGCGCAGCCGGGGCAGTTCGTCACACTGGACATCGCCAACGAACGTGGACTCGTGCTGAGAGGGCACGACGGCGAGCTTCGCGCGTTCCACAATCTCTGCCGACACAGGGGGTCTCGCGTCGTGGCCGAAGAACGGGGCACATGCGAGCGCGCCATCGTTTGCCCGTATCACGGATGGATCTACAACACGGATGGCAGCTTGAGAGGCATCCCGCGCGCGGAGACTTTCCCCGGCCTCTCCGTTGCGGACTGGGGGTTGAAACCCATCGAACTCGAAGTCTGGCTGGGTTTTGTCTTCATCCGCTTTTGCCCCGGGCCGCAACCCGGTGTCCATGATATCATGCAGCCGCACCTGGACGAAGTCAGCCGATACAGGACAGACGAGCTTGTCCTGGCCGAAGAGGGAACGATTTCCGAGGAGATTCCCGTCAACTGGAAATCCGTCCGCGATGTCGACAACGAAGGCTACCATGTCCGGCAGGCTCACCCGGGCCTGCACGACCTGTACGGCGAGAACTATATCGACGAGCCGCAGGTCGGCTGGACATCACGCTCGGTCGGCAGGTTCAACACGCATCCGGGGACAATCTGGAGTGTCCGGCACTACCGCCGCATTCTCCCTGAGCCGGCCTGGCTTGGCGAGTTTCATCGGAATGCGTGGATGTACATCGGGGTCTTCCCGAACTTTGTTCTCGGGCTCTATCCTGACAGCGTCATGTATTATCAGGAGATCCCGTTGTCAGCGACGCGAACGATTCAGAGAGGCGCCGTCTACCGGTATCGTGATGAAACCCGGGCCTTGCGTCTCGCCAGGTACCTGAGCGGCCGCATAGACCGTATCGCTTCCAACGAGGACAGGATGCTGGCGATCTGGTCCTCGGAAGCAGTCAAGTCCTCGGGATTCAGCGGGGTGATCTATTCGGACCTCGAGTACGGGCTGCGCAGCTTTCATGACCACCTCCGCTCGATCATTCCGGAATTGCGCCAGGAGAGAGAGCCGATACCCGGTTCCCTGTCGCCTCACGGAGCGCAGGCGACCGGCGCGGAAAAACCGGTGTAAACGACAAGGGATTGTCAATGGCGATCACGGCGCCAACGGCGAAACGGCGAATCTTTCGGGGCGAGGCATTCAACGGCCTGTTGCTCGTCGGCCCGACCTTCACCTACGCCCTGCTGTTGCTGGCGGCGCCTCTCGTCATGGTGGTCGCGTTGAGTTTCTGGACCCAGGACTTCCTGGTGCTTCACCGCGACATGACGCTCGAGAACTACCGGATTGCATGGACGGAGCCGATCTACCAGGCGTTGATGTTGCGTTCATTGAAGATCTCTGCCCTCGTTACGATGCTGACCGTCATTCTCGCGTTCCCGATCGCGTATTTCATTTCGTTTCACGTGTCGCAAAGGCGTAAACCCCTCTGGATCTTCATGATCACGATCCCGTTCTGGACAAGCTACCTGGTTCGTATCTTTCTTTGGAAGGTCATCCTGGGCTTTAACGGTGTCGTCAACGGGTCGCTGATGGGGCTCGGATTCATCGAGCAGCCGTTGAGTTTCATCCTTTACAACCAGAACGCCGTGGTCCTCACGCTCAGCCATGCATGGGTTCCGTTTGCCATTCTGCCAATCTACGTCGCGCTGGAAAGGATTGACCGATCGTATCTGGAGGCCGCCGAAGACCTGGGGGACGGCCCCGTTCGACGGTTTCTGCGAATTACCTTGCCGTTGGCGATGCCGGGAGTCATCGCAGCGACTCTGATCGTGTTCATACCAACCATCGGGGACTACGTAACTCCACGCCTGGTTGGCGGCCCCAACGGGCTGATGATCGCGAACATGATCGAACTGCAGTTCAAGAAAGCGAACAACGCCCCACTCGGCGCGGCGCTAGCGATTTCGGCCATGTTCATTGTTGCGGTGATTTCGGTCGCGTTTCTCTGGCTGAACCGGCGTTACCTGCAAGGAAGCACACGGTGAGAACCTTCCGCGGCTCGATCTGGCTATACGTCTACACCGGGTTCTTTCTCGTGTTCCTTTATGCGCCCGCCGTGCTCCTGCCGGTATTCGCGTTCAATTCGAGCAAGATCGTGCGTTCCCGCTCAGTGGATTCACCTTTGACTGGTTTCTGTTGCTGTGGAACACGGACGCGCTCTTTGATGCGACGAGGAACAGCCTGCTGATCGCCGTGGTCACGGCGGTCTTCTCGACCTTCCTGGGCACATTCGCCGCGCGGGCATCCACGAGGTACCGGTTTCCGGGAAAGCGGGGCATCATGGGCTTCGTCATGTTGCCCCTGGTGCTTCCGGAGATCGTCGTTGGTGTTTCCCTGCTTGTCGTCATCCTGCAAATGGGACTGAGCCTGTCCTTGTGGAGCATCATTCTCGGGCATGTGCTCATTTGCACGCCGTTCTGCATTGCCATCCTGAGCGCATCCTTCCAGGGCCTCGACAAGAGTCTCGAGGAAGCGTCACTGGACCTCGGGCGCAGCAGGTTGGCAACGTTCGTGCTGATCACCTTGCCGCTGGTTACCCCTGGTATCATCTCCAGCCTGCTGGTTTCGTTCACCATTTCACTTGACGAATTCATCATCGCCTTTTTCCTGTCGGGAACGGAGGCAACATTGCCGGTCTACATCTGGGGATTGCTGAGGTTCCCGCAGAGGCTGCCAAGCGTGATGGCACTCGGGACCATACTTCTTCTGGTGTCGCTGACACTGCTGATCACGGCGGAGTACTTCCGGCGGCGCGGTGCACGGCGCACGGGAATCGAGAATTCGGGAGGATTCCTTTGACTGAGCCGATCATCCGGCTGACGGCCGTCGAGAAGTATTTCGGGGACGTCAGGGCGTTGGAGGGCATAACCGCTGACGTGCATGCCGGGGAGTTCTTTTCGCTGCTGGGTCCGTCCGGTTGCGGCAAGACGACCCTGCTGCGGGTGATTGCAGGATTCGAGGATCCGACGAGCGGTGAAATCCTGATCGACGGGAATCCGATGGAAGGCGTTCCGGCCAACCGGCGCCCGACAAACATGGTTTTTCAGAACTACGCCGTGTTTCCGCACATGAATGTCGTCGAGAACGTCTCGTACGGACTGCGGGGCAAGAAACTGGATCGCCAGGAGATCGAGCGGCGCGTCGGCGAGGCCCTGGAAATGGTCGGACTTGAGGGTTACCGCGTCCGTCACACCCACGAATTGTCGGGCGGACAGCGTCAAAGAGTGGCGCTCGCCCGCGCGCTCGTGCTCAAGCCGAAAGTTCTGTTGCTCGACGAACCTCTTTCTGCGCTTGACAAGAAACTTCGGGAACAGATGCAGTCGGAGATCAGGCATCTCCAGCGAGCTGTCGGGATCACCTTTGTCCTGGTCACCCATGACCAGGAAGAGGCGCTGACGATGTCCGACCGAATCGCGGTCATGTTTGAAGGGAGGATTGCCCAGCTGGCTGCCCCTCAGGAACTGTATTGTCGACCGGTCAATCGGAAGGTTGCGGGCTTCATCGGCGTCATGAGTTTCCTTGATGCCCGGATTCTGGCCGAGCGCTCCGATGGCTACGAGATCGACGTTTCCGGTCTGGGCAAGGCCGTGGTGCCGGAAGCCCAGGCACCGGGCGGGTTTCGCTCTCGCATGACCGCGGGCGTACGGCCCGAAATGCTGACGATCCTTTTCGATGATGATGCAGGGACCGACAGGGAAGCCGTCGGGACGGTCGAGGAGGTCGAGTATTTCGGAGACATGACTCACTATGGTGTCAGGCTCGACGGCACCGGACAGCAGGTTTCGATTTCGATGCGGAACACCGCGGGCCGGAAAGTGCTGGAGCCAGGTGCGCGGGCCCGTATCGGCTGGAGCGCCGACTCCATTCTGTTGCTCGGATAGAGGGCAATTGGGCTGCCTTGCCGCGGCCGGGACTCACGGCACAGATTCCAACCTGCGACAGCTTCGGATAAATGTAATTGTTTTCAGGCCGTATGTTGTCCACTAGTCCAGCCGTTGCACTTGAAAGGCAAATTTTTTGCCTTTTGAGGAAAACCACTTTCCGGTTTCATACGATCCGCGGCGAACTCCGAGTGGCTTAACGCGACCGATATCTGCGGTCTGAGGGACACATGAAAACATCCCGACAAACCGAATCCGGGATCGGATCTCGCCGGGCACGATTGATGCTGTCCCGCAATGTGACCCAGTCCATGCCGGCAAAGGATGCCGGAATCGATTTCCGCACCCTGCACCGTCTCGAAGCTGGGTAGCTGCCGGCACTGGACTCGTTCCTGCTTGTCGCGATCACCCTTGATTCGGGTGAAGCCATCCTCGATGCGATTCCAAATGGACAGGTCCGCCCGACCGAACGCGTCTCGCGCACCGGTTTCGAACGTCGTCGCGCACGACCGAAACCACAGGTAGATCAGGATCAGACCCGGACAACTTGGCGCGATGATCTGGGTGACTGATGCAGACGTCATCTCCGCTGTTCGGGATTGGGGCATACACGCCGAAGCGGCGGGCGCTACTCCTCGCGACAAGGCGCGGATCGAGAAAACCTACAGATCGAACCCGGTATCTGGCCGTCAACGACGCACTCATCCAGAACAGCCAGGCATGAAGAAGTCGGTTTGTGCCCCCGCATTTCTTCGGCACCCGATCCTCTGACGCGGGAAGTACGGCGATTTCAGGAAAGGGTCTGCCTGGACAGGCACGATCCAAAGATGTCTGCCAAAGCGGAACGTGCGCCCTTGCCGGATGATGGCTGAACTGCGGCAGGGACGCTGCCTTGTGAACGCCCGGGTTTTGTCCCGAAAGGACATCGCGAGACAAACATCCCGGACAAATGGAAGGGTGCCTGGCGCCGGCGATTCACCACGTTCCAAAGTCACTTTGCGGTTGCTGGAACGCGAAGATACTTGATATCCCCCTCGGGGAAATCGCACGGTTTGCCGTTGGCCGACCGCTGCACAGCCGCTGGAAAGGGTAACGAAAATCAGGGATCCGGTTCAAATCCTGGAAAAACTCGTCGGGTTCCCGACGGTTTCAAGCGAAAGCAACCTGTCTTTGGTTGCCTATGTCGAAGAGTTCCTGGGACGGTTCGGCGTCGAGAGTTTTCGCGACTACAACTCCGATCGAACGAAAGCCAACGTATACGCCCAGATCGGGCCGGATGTACCGGGGGGCGTCATCCTGTCGGCCCATACGGACGTCGTCCCGGTCAAGGGCCAGGACTGGTCAGGCGACCCGTTTCGATTGAGTGAGCGGGAAGGCCGCATCCACGGCCGGGGAACCGCTGACATGAAAGGTTTTCTCGCGGTGGTTCTGGCCAATGTCTCCGATTGGGTCGACGCCGGTCTGAAGAGGCCGGTTCAGCTTGCGTTCTCATACGATGAAGAAGTGGGTTGCCTTGGCGCGCCGTCGATGATCGGTAAACTCTCGAAACAGTTTCCGCGGGCCAAATCCGTGATTGTCGGCGAACCGACGATGATGAAGATGGTGAACGGGCACAAGTCCTCCGCCAACTTCAACGTCCATGTTCGCGGTCACGAAGTTCACTCCTGCCAGGTGCATCGCGGCGTTTCGGCCGTCATGACCGCCGCAAGACTGATCGGCTGGCTGGAAGACAGAACCAGCGAGAACCGCGCGGGTGCGGCCAAGGCATCGGCTGGATTCGATCCCCCGTACACGACGCTGCACGCGGGCATGGTATCCGGCGGGACGGCGTGCAACATTACGGCGCGGGACTGCTGGTTCTCGACGGATATCAGGTGTATTCCGTCCGAGTCTTCGGCCGACTGGGTCAGCGGGTTCGAGCAGTACGCCGCAGGAATCCAGGATCAGATGCAAAGAGTGAATCCTGAAACGGGAATACGGCTGAACGATCTGAATGTCGTTCCAGGGCTGAAACCGGAACATCGGGGTGCGGCAGAGATGCTGGTCCGAAAGCTGACCGGCGACAATGATGCCAATGTCGTGTCCTATGGAACCGAGGCGGGCCAGTTCCAGGAGGAGGGGTATTCAGCAGTAATATGCGGCCCCGGTTCGATTGATCAGGCCCATCAACCCGACGAGTTCGTCTCGCGTCGGCAACTCGAGGAATGCAATCAATTCATGCGCCGCCTGACGACCGACCTGGCGGCCTGAGAGGAGGAAAGTCAGGCCATGCCCATCAAGAACCGCCTCGCCGATCTTCATGAGGAAATCGCCGGCTGGCGCCGGGACATTCACCAGAACCCGGAACTGTTGTTCGATACCCACAGGACATCCGCGCTTGTCGCCGACAAGTTGTCGGAATTCGGCTGTGACGATGTCGCAACGGGCATCGGAAAAACCGGCGTCGTCGGGGTCATAAAGGGCAAAACCGACGGAAACGGAGTGGTCGTCGGGCTCAGGGCCGATATGGACGCGCTGCCGATGCAGGAAACGACCGGACTGGACTATGCGTCCCGGACTGGCGAAAGCATGCATGCGTGCGGACATGACGGACATACGGCAATGCTGCTGGGCGCCGCGAAATACCTGGCGGAAACCAGGAATTTCGACGGCACTGCGGTGGTCATTTTCCAGCCGGCCGAAGAAGGCGGCGGCGGTGGCCAGGTCATGGTCGACGACGGCCTCATGGATCGTTTCAACATCCAGGAAGTTTACGGCCTGCATAACATGCCGGGACTGGAAACGGGCACATTTGCCATTCGAAGCGGAGCCTTTTTTGCCGCCGCCGACCAGTTCACCATTGTCGTCAAGGGCAAGGGCGGGCATGCTGCGCAACCGCACAAGGGAGTCGATACGACGGTCGTTGCCGCGCACATTGTTCTGGCACTGCAATCCATCGCGTCTCGAAATGTCGATCCGCTTCACTCGGTTGTCGTTTCGGTATGCAGTTTTCGTACCGGGAGTGACGCCTACAACGTTATTCCGCAGGAGTTGATCCTCAAGGGAACGGTCCGTTCGCTGATCGAGGAGGTGAGGGACCTTGCCGAGAAGCGGATCGGAGAGATTGCCTCGCGGACCGCGGAGGCGTTCGGTGCGGAAGCGGTGACCGAATACGAGCGTGGTTATCCGGTCATGGTGAATTCCGAGGAGGAAACGGGATTTGCCGCCAAGGTCGCAGAAAGAATCACGGGCCGGGCCACGGGAGAAAATCCTCCGGTAATGGGAGCCGAGGACTTCTCGTACATGCTGGAGGCCCGTCCCGGGTCATATATCCTGATCGGAAACGGCGACTCGGCGCCGGTTCACAATCCGAACTATGACTTCAATGATGAAATCATTCCTGCCGGTTCGTCCTACTGGGCCGAGTTGGTCGAGACGCGCATGCCTGCCGCCTGATCCGGTTGAAGCACGGCGTGATGCTCAGATGTCGATCAGTCGGCGTAGAATTCATCGCCCGAGGTCCGGTAGACCGTTGTCGCGGTCTGTTCCCTCGCGGAACTGAAACGGGATCACCTGTCCGGAGCGAGCGAGCGTTTCCGGATCGAGGCATTTTGGCGCGATCTGGAGAATCGCCGGCACGCAGGTGAAGCGGGCGGCCAGGGCGCTTACTCGGATGCACCCGCTTCAACGCGCAGGTCGATTGCCGCCGCCATGAGCGACTTTGTATAGTCGGTTTTCGGGTGATCAAAGATCTCGTCGACGGAGCCGGATTCGACAACATCGCCGCGATACATGACCAGGACACGGTGACTGATCGAGCGGACGACTTTCAGATCATGGCTGATAAACAGGTACGCGATACCGTATTCCCGCTGAAAATCCCGTAGCAACTCGATGATCTGGACCTGGACCGTGCGATCAAGCGCAGAGGTCGGTTCGTCGAGAACCACCAGCGAGGGCCGCAGCACCATGGCGCGCGCAACCGCGATGCGTTGCCGCTGCCCCCCGGAGAATTCGTGCGGATAACGATCCGCCATGGATGGGTCGAGACCGACTTCCAGCAGAATCTCCGAGACCTTCCGGTCGATCACATCGTCGCTCCAGGAACCGTGCACCAGGAGTCCCTCTGAAACGATCTGCCGGATGGTCATCCTTGGGCTGAGGGATCCGTACGGGTCCTGGAACACGATCTGCATCGCCGCCCGTAACGGCCTGAGGGTCTTGTTACGCAACCCCTGGATGTTTCGGCCCATGAATGTCACCGGGCCGTCTGAGGTGATGAGCCGCATGATCGCCAGCGCCAGCGTCGTCTTCCCGGAACCGCTTTCTCCGACAATACCGATCGTCTCACCTGCGCGAATCCTGATGGTCGCGCCGTTCACCGCCTTTATGTGACCTACGGTTCTTTTCAACAGGCCGCGCGTTATCGGAAACCAGACGCGAAGGCTTTCGGTCGCGACAACGGTTTTTGCGTTGGTGGCGACAGGTGGTGGTGATCCGGTGGGCTCTGCCGAGAGAAGCTGCTGCGTGTACGGGTGTTCCGGTCGTTCGAAGATCTTCCGTGTCTCTCCCTGTTCCACGATGCGGCCCGCTTGCATGACGCAGACACGGTCGGAGAATTTCTCGACGATCGTCAGGTCATGGGTGATGAAGAGGAGACTCATGTGCTCCGACTTCTGAACCTCTGCGAGAAGGTCGAGAATCTGCGCCTGTATCGTGACATCGAGTGCAGTCGTCGGTTCGTCGGCAATCAGGAGTGCAGGCTGGTTTGCCAGTGACATGGCAATCATGACGCGTTGACGCTGCCCTCCGGAGAGTTGGTGCGGATAGTTGTTTAGGCGGCTTTCAGGGTCCTGGATGCCGACCCGGTTCAGCAAGGCCACGATCCGGTCATGAGCGCTCTTTCCGGTGAGACCCTGGTGCACTGCAAGGCTCTCGCCAATCTGCCGGCTGATGGTGTGAAGTGGATTGAGTGACGTCATCGGTTCCTGGAAAATGAAACTGATCGCATTTCCGCGGATTCGGCGAAGCGTCCGCTCATCGGCAGCTATCAGGTCAGTCCCGCGAAACGTCACCGTGCCTGATCGGAAGGCGTTTTCGGGAAGAAGGCCGACTGTGGACAGCGCGGTCACGGACTTGCCGGAGCCGCTCTCTCCGACGATTGCCAGGGTTTCGCCGGGGAAAATGTCGAACGATACCCTGTCAACGACCGGCGCGTTCAATCCGAAACGAACGGACAGATCACTGACCGAGAGGATGGGCGCGCTCACTCGAATGTCTTTCTTGGATCGAATGCGTCACGTACGCCCTCGAAGATAAAGACCAGCAATGACAGCATGATCGCAAAGGTGAAAAATGCCGCGAACCCGAGCCAGGGCGCCTGCAGGTTCTGTTTGGCCTGCAAGGCCAGTTCGCCGAGCGACGGGTAGGAAGGCGGCAGGCCGAATCCGAGAAAATCAAGTGATGCGAGACCGCCAATTGCTCCCGTCACGAGAAACGGCAGCAAGGTCAGGGTCGCGACCATCGCGTTTGGCAGCAGATGGCGGAACATGATGGTCCAGTCGTTGACCCCCAGCGCCCGGGCCGCCCTGGTGTATTCGAAGTTTCGCGCCCGGAGAAACTCGGCGCGGACGACGCCGACGAGCGACGTCCAGCTGAACAGGGCGATCAGCAGTGTCAGGAGCGTGAAGTTCATCGTGAACAGGGCGGAAACGATGATGATGATGTATAGGCTCGGAATGTTGGCCCAAATCTCGACGATCCTCTGAAACAGGAGATCCACCCAGCCGCCAAAATATCCCATCGAGGCGCCGGCGATAATTCCGGCCACCGACGATACGACGACAACGACGAAGGCAAACAGGGTCGATATGCGAAATCCATAGATGATGCGTGCAACAACGTCCCGGGTTTGGTCATCGGTTCCGAGAATATGGTTGTCGTCGGGGGGCGATGGCGCCGTTTCCACGTCGTAATTGATGGTATTGAAACTGTATGGAACGGGCGGCCAGAGGATCCAGCCCGAATTCACCGCCTTGCCGCCAACGAATCCATCCTCGGCATCGAGCAAAGTTCCGTCCGGGTCGTCGAGGCACGCGTCGATTCCGCCGGTCTTGATCAGGCACTTGACCTCGGGAGAAGGGTATTCGGCCTCGGTCTCGAACTCCCCGCCGAAATCGGTTTCCGCATAGAATCTGAAGGCCGGCGCGTAGAATTCTCCACGAAACGAGACGAGCAATGGCCGGTCGTTGGCGAAGATCTCCGCGAACAGGCAGATCAGGAAGATGATCCCGAATATCCAAAGCGACCAGAAGGCGCGGCGGTTGGAACGGAAATTCTGCCATCTGCGCCGGGCCAGCGGTGTTTTGAGCAGGTCCATCCTCAGGTTTCCCTGGTCTCAAAGTCGATCCGCGGATCGACCCAGACATAGGTCAGGTCGGAAAGGAGGTTCACCAGCAAACCGATCAGGCCGAAGACATAGAGAGTCGCGAAGAGCACCGGATAGTCGCGGTTGACGGCGGCCTCGAAACCGAGGCGGCCGAGGCCGTCGAGCGAGAACACGATTTCGATGATCAGTGATCCCGAAAAGAATATCCCTATGAACAGCGCGGGGAAGCCGGAGATAATGATCAGCATCGCGTTGCGGAAGACATGGCCGTAGAGCACCCTGCCGTCGGTCAGTCCCTTGGCCCGAGCCGTCATGACGTACTGCTTCCTGATCTCTTCGAGAAAACTGTTCTTGGTCAGAAGAGTGAGCGTGGCAAATGCGCTGATTGTCGAGGCGACGACCGGCAGCGTGATGTGCCAGAAGTAGTCGGCAACCTTGCCGATCAGCGAAAGCTCGGAAAAGTTGTCGGACGTCAGGCCGCGCAAAGGAAAAATCTGATAGTAGGAGCCGCCCGCGAGCAAGACCAGCAGAAGGATGGCAAACAGGAACCCCGGAATTGCATAGGCGAAGATTATGGCCCCCGACGTCCAGGTGTCGAACCGCGTTCCGTCCCGAACCGCCTTCCGAATGCCGAGGGGAATCGAGACAAGGTAGGAAAGCAGTGTCGACCAGAGGCCGAGGGATATGGAAACGGGCATCTTCTCGAGAACAAGATCGACAACCGTGATGGACCGGAAGTAACTCTCACCGAAATCGAACCTCAGGTAGTTCCCCATCATGAGGAAGAATCGCTCCACCGGAGGCTTGTCGAAACCGAACTGTTTTTCGAGATCCTTGATGAAGTCTTCAGGCAACCCGCGGGCGCCCTGATAACCGGTGTCTTCGCGACCTCCGGCCTCGAACGTTCCGCCGGCAATCCGGGCGGTCGCCGACGATTCCTCTTCCAGCTGCGAGAGGATCTGTTCGATCGGTCCTCCGGGGAGGAACTGTACCAGGACAAAATTGATGACCATGATCCCGAACAGGGTCGGGATCATGAGGAATAGGCGCCTCAGGACATATGAGCCCATCCTGTCAGAGCGCGCCGTCAGCCTTCAGTTTTTCGGCCTTTTCGGCGTTGTACCACCAGAAATCCGCTTCACCGAGCGCGTAGGGCGGCAGGGTTTCGGGATGTTCGTAGTAGTCGAAATACGCAAGGTTGTGCGAGCCCTTGTACCACTGGGGAATCCAGATGTGCATCGCGCGGAGACTTCGGTCGAGCGCACGAACCGCAGAATTGAGGGATTCGCGGTCCTTGGCGCCTTCGATGGCATCGAGCAGTGCGTCGATCGCGGGGTTGGCAACCCCGGAGAGGTTCGATGAGTCGTCCGTGACGGCGGACTCACTGCTGAATATCGACCGCAACTCGATTCCAGGCGTCAATGACATGACGAAACGGGCAACCGTGACGTCAAAGTCGAATACCTTGGTCAGTTCGGTTGCCTGTGCCGCATCGACCATGCGGTGTTCGGCGTCCACCCCCAGCTTTTTGAGATTTTCTATCCACGGGTTGATGATTCTCTCGAAGGAAGGAGAATCATTGAGAACCGTTATGCTGAGGACCTCACCGGCCGAATTCTTGCGAATGCCTTCCTGGAGTGTCCAGCCGGCCTCGTCGAGAAGTTTGCCGGCCTTGCGCACCGCAGACCGGTCCAACTGGTCCGGCCTGGACACATGAGGGGTCCAGGCCGGTTCGGTAAAGACCGATTCGGGAAGATGTTCCCGCAGCGGTTCGAGAATTGCCAGTTCGCCTTCGGGCGGCATTCCCTCGGCCTGAAGATGCGAGTTTTCCCAGAAACTGTCCGTCCGGTCATAAAGGCCGTAGAAAAGTGTCTTGTTTGACCATTCGAAGTTGAACATCAGTCCGAGCGCTTCCCGCACCCGTGGATCCTTTAGTTTCTCCCGGCGTGTGTTGAGCCAGAATCCCTGTGTCCCGGATGGGCGCCCATCGGGGAGGGTTGCGCGAACAACCCAGCCTTTTTCAATCGCCGGGAAGTCGTACGACGTCGCCCAGAGCTTGGAAAAGAACTCTTCCCTGAAATGGTAGACGCCTCCCTTGAAGGCTTCGAATGCGGACGTGTAGTCGGCAAACATCTCGACGCGAATGTATTCGAAGTTCTCGCGGCCGACATTGATGTTGAGGTCCTTGCCCCAGTAGTCGTCCCTGCGTTTGTAAACGACGGTTTTCCCGGGAGTCACCCGGTCGAGGACGTACCGGCTCGAACCCAGCGGAGGATCAAGCGTGCTTTCCGCAAAGTCCCGATCCGCGTAATAGGCCTTCGAGAACACAGGAAGCCCGGCCGCTGCTTGAGGAAGTTCGCGCGTGTTGACCCCTTCCTTGAAGGTGAACTTGACTCTCAACGGACCCAGCGCTTCGATCTTCTCGAAATCGCTGAACGTCGTCTTGTAGATCGGTCGGCCCTTTTCGATGAGGACATTGAAGGAAAAGACGACGTCTTCGGCCGTCACCGGGGTCCCGTCGGAAAACCTCGCTTCCGGGCGCAGGTTGAAGATCGCCCATTGACGGCTCTCGGGGTATTCGATGCTCTCGGCAAGCAAACCGTAAAGGGAGTCGGGCTCGTCTGCCGTCCCGGTCATCAGAGATTCAAAGAATACCGAAGACAGTGGCGCCGACTGCCCCTTGAGAATGTAGGGGCTGAGGCTGTCGAACGTTCCGAAACCCCATGTCGAAAACGTTCCTCCTACCGGGGCGTCCGGGTTGACGTAATCGAGGTGGGGAAATCCTTCCTCGTACTTGAGTTCACCGAATGTCGAAATTCCGTGTGACTTGATCACAACCTCTTCCGCAGTTGCGACTGCGGTCGCGGCAAGAGCAATTACGACTCCGGCGATCGAACCAAGGCGGAAGGCCGGGTTCGGCATCTTGGCGCGTTTCCCATGTCCGGGGAATCCCCGTCGCATGGCCTTCCCGGCCAATTGTAACTTCACCTGGGACTTTCTTACCTTGACCATGACTTGCCATCCTTTTGACCGGTAACGAAAATTCGACCCGTTGAGCCTACCCGAAGATGCTAGTCATTAAACCGAAAAGGATCAACGCGCAGTTTGGTCAATTCGGAACAATCAATCGTCATTCCGGGAAATACGGACTTGTACTGCGGCAAGACGGGCCGCTCGCGGACAGTCCATCCGAGCCTGGGTCGCAAAGCAGTTCAATACGCGGACAGGTTTCCGCCCGTGGACGGCTTTGCACAGAACCGTTCACCGCCTCCCCGATCCCCGCGAGTCCCGGTCAAGGCCGGCCGGATCATCCAGCACAGCAGCGGCTGACCATGCGTCAGACGGAACTCGATACACCACGCTCGTGGCTGAATGGAGGGAAGGATTACAGGCGGCGGTGAGGCCGTCAGGGCCGCGATAGGCCTGCCCCTACTGATTCAGGCTCTCAAGATAGGCGATGACGTTGGCCCGATCCTTGGGTTTCTTGAGACCCACGAAACTCATGTTGGTTCCAGGAGCAAAATCGGACGGTCTCGTCAGGAATTTGTCGAGTTCCTCGTATCCCCATTCCCCGCTCAACGTCCGGAGTGCTCCCGAGTATGCAAATTCGCCAATGCTTGCGACCGGCCTGCCGATGACATTGTACAAATGCGGGCCTGTGCTGACTCCGCCTTCTTCAAGCTTGTGGCACGCCTTGCACTTCGTGAACACTCTCTTGCCGCGTCCCACATCGGCCGCCGCAATCAGTTCAAGCAAATCCGGCCCGTCCGCATCAACGGTGACGGTTTCTTCTTCCTCGACCTCGATGACATACGCTGCTTCATGGCTGCCTTCGCCATGGCCGCCGCCGGGTTCGTAAATTGCCCCGCTGGCCCAGCTGACCAGCAATAGGAAAAGAAGCGAGCCGCACAAGGCACCGAAGATCTTGGTCAGATCCATTGTATCCATGGCAAGGCATACCTTGACGGTGGTTATTCGACGTATCCGGATATTCCGGCAGCGGTCTTCTAGCGTCTTTCGCTCATGGCTTGCAAGGAGTAGAAACCGCGAACTTGGTTCGCATGTACGTTTTTGGAGGAGGCCGAATGGGGCATATGCCAAAGCTGAATTCAATCGCCTACCAGGGTGTTCCAGGGGCGTATTCCCACAAGGCCTGCCTCGAGATGGGCGAGGGAATCGATGCCGTCGGATGCAATACCTTTGAAGGGGCGATTGCGGCCGTGGTCGATCACAAGGCCGATCTCGCGATGTTGCCGGTTGAGAACTCGACCTATGGACGTGTTGCCGACATCCATCGGCTTCTTCCTGAATCGGGGCTTCACATCGTCGGCGAGCATTTTCTCCGGATCAATATCAACCTGCTCGGTATCAGGGGTTCCAAACTGTCTGATGTCCGAACGGCGTACAGCCACAGCGTCCTTCTCGGACAATGTCGGGACTTTCTGATTCGAAACGACATAAGGCCGGTCCCCGCTGCCGACACGGCCGGATCGGCCGAACTCGTTCTGGCCGAGAACAACCGGGAAACCGCGGCTCTCGCTTCGGACCTCGCCGCGGAAATCTACGGGCTCGACATTCTCGTCAGAAACGTCGAGGACCGCGAACACAACACGACCCGTTTTCTGCTGATGGCGCGCGAACCCTATCCGGGCGCGCCGGAAGAAGGTGCCGTTTTGACAACCTTCGTCTTTACGGTCCGAAATCTTCCGGCTGCTCTTTACAAGGCGCTCGGGGGGTTTGCGACAAACGGGGTCAACATGGTCAAGCTTGAAAGTTACATGATCGATGGATCCTTCACGGCGACCCAGTTCTATGCAGACGTGGTCGGACATCCGGAAGAGCCGCGACTTGCCCGTGCACTTGAGGAACTGAAATACTTCACCTCGCACATGAAGGTGCTTGGTGTCTACCCGATCGAGCTGCGCAGGTAGGATCTCCTTGCCGCCGCGCATCGGGGATCGAATTCGGGAATTGGACCTATCTCGCCGGCGGGCAGATGAGCGTGCGATTCAGACTTGCCCCGACAGCCACTGGAGCATGAGGAATTGAGCGATCGAGCCTGGTCGTGGAGGAGAGATCGCGCCCGACTGACCATCAAAGACCAGGACCAGTTCTTCGCGGCTGATCCATCGTGCGTCCGCCAGCTCTGCCGGATCAACCGTGATTTCGGACGTGAGTGCTTCTCCCCAACATCCGATCATGAGCGATGCCGGAAAAGGCCAGGGTTGCGACGCGAGATAGCGGACGCGGCCCACATGCACGCCCGCTTCCTCGCAGGATTCCCGTCGCACTGCCCGCTCGATCGTCTCGCCGGGTTCCATGTAACCGGCAAGAAGCGAATACATTTTTTCCGGCCATTGCGGTGAGCGACCGATCAGCAAGCTGTTGCCACGAGTGACGAGCATGATGACAACAGGGTCGGTTCTCGGAAAGTGAATTCGCTGACAGCTGGCACATCGGCGCTGCCAACCCGCTGCGGCGGGCGTACTGGGCTTGCCACAGGCAGAACAGAAACTGTGAGATCGGTGCCAGCTCGAAAGTGCGCGCGAGACTGCGGCGACTTCCGCGTCAAGACTCTCGAGAAGGCACATCGCGGACCGAAGATCGGTGAACCTGTGATTGGCATCCAGGGACCCGTGACCAAACACGCCGGCGTCGATCGGGTAACGAGAATCGGCAGGATCGGAGGCCCGGGGGAAAAGATCTTCCCGGGCTGAAATGTCTACGGAGAAATGGCACGTGGCGTCGACTTGGCCGACCAGAATCGGTCGTTCTGCAGGGCCTTCGAAAATCGGGTGGCTAGTCGGAAGCCAGACAAGGCGCGCATGTTTTCTTCCGGGACCCAGTTCCAGAAGGTTTCTCGAGCGCCAGATCGGAGTCGCCCTGGCTTGAGCGTCCGACCACAATGCGGCGACCGCCTCATGATCGTTTCTCAAGGCGTCGTTTCTCGGCAGTTGGCCACCGGTGAATGCAGGTGCGGTCAAGATTTCCATTGGCTGGCGACTCCCGAAAGTTCGGTCCCCAGTATTGGTTCTTGCCTTGGCTCCCGCAAGCCTCTAGTCATCTGGTCCGAGAGGTTGTGTGGGCAAGTGCCTCGCCAACCCGGTCAGGTCCGGAAGGAAGCAGCCGTAACGAGTTCCGCTTGGGCCACGTGCCAACCTCTCACCTTTCCTGGCGGTCGTCGGGCGAATGCGGACCCGACGTGACACGGGCAACTGATTCCAACTGCGGTTCCCTGAATCTGGATGGAAGGGTTCCCGGCCTGCAGCGGAGATTGGGTCAGAGTCGCGCTCGCGGTTGGCTGAAGGATGACCGGAGGTCAATGAAAACCAGTTCCGACCATGGCTACCGCGTCCTCGCACGTGTCTACCGGCCGCAAAAGCTCTCGGACCTGATTGGGCAGGATGCGGCAGTCGAGACGATCCGGAACGCGTTCGAGTCCGATCGCATCGCTCATGCCTTCCTGATGACCGGCGTCCGCGGCGTCGGCAAGACAACGATTGCCCGTATCATTGCAAAGGGACTGAACTGCGTCGGCCCGGATGAAAAAGGCAGCCCGACCGTCGAACCGTGTGGGCAGTGTGATCCGTGCAGGTCCATCGCCGAAAGCCGTCACATGGATGTCATCGAAGTCGACGCTGCCAGTCGCACGGGAGTTGCGGATGTCAGGTCGATCATCGAATCGGTCCAGTTCCGGCCGACCTCGGCACGCTACAAGGTCTACATAATCGACGAAATCCACATGATGTCCGTAGCTGCCTTCAATGCGTTGTTGAAAACCCTGGAAGAACCGCCAAATCACGTCAAGTTCATCTTTGCGACGACCGAGATCAGGAAGGTCCCGGTCACGGTCATGTCACGGTGCCAGCGCTACGACCTCAGAAGAGTCGAGCCAGGCGTCATGACCGCCCACCTGAAGTGGATTTCGGAACGGGAAGGAGCCGATGTTGCGGACGATGCCCTGGCGTTGATCACGAGAGCCGCGGAGGGATCCGTTCGTGACGCCCAGTCGATACTTGACCAGGTGATTTCGCGGAGGACGGGGCAGGTGACCTCGGCGGAAGTTCGCACCATCCTGGGACTCGCCGACCGATCCCGCGCAATGGACCTCTTTGATCATGTCGTTCGCGGCGAAGCTGCGAATGCGCTGGTCGAGGTGAACGAACAGTACACGGATGGCGCGGACCCGTTCGCCATTCTCAGGGAGCTGGCGGAAGTCGTTCACTGGGTATCGGTCGTCAAGATCACGCCCGACGCATCGAACGATCCGTCGGTGTCTCCCGATGTTCGGGACCGGGGCAAGGCGGCGGCAGAAAGGCTGCATCTCCGCGTCCTGACAAGAATGTGGCAAATGCTGCTGAAGGCCCTGAACGAAGTCTCGGCCGCGCCAAATCCGAGAATGGCGACCGAGATGGCGATCATTCGGATGACGCACGCCGCCGATCTACCGACGCCGGAGGACGTGATTCGCAAGCTGCGGGGAGAGGCGGCGCGGCAAGATCAGACGGCACCGGTCAAGCCAAGCGAGGATGCTGCCCCTAAGTCGGAACGAGATCGTGTCCAGAGTGGCAACGGCAACGTGACCACAGATCACTTACCGCCCAGGGACTCTTCCGATGACGACCGGGCGGCGGAGGGGGAGTCGTTCCCCGAACACGAACGACTTCGGGACTTGTGCGACGTCGTTGACTTGATCCTTGACCGGACACGGAACATGGAGCTCGCAATCGAAATCGAGAAATTCGTTCGCCCGGTCAAATTTCAGACGGGCCTGGTCGAGATTGAACCCGATGCCGATGCGCCCCCCGATTTGCCTGCACGTCTTGCGCAGCAACTCGGGGAACTGACGGACGAACGCTGGAGCGTTGTCCTCGCGAAGGGCGGCGGTCCGACGGTCGGTGAGTTGCGGGCAACGCGCGAACGTGAACTTCACGACCAGGCAGCGATGAATCCGATCGTCCAGGACATATTCAGGGAGTTTCCCGATGCGCGGATCGTCTCGGTCGCCGCCTCCGGTTCGCGCGTCCGGGGCCGATGAAAGATGGTTGACTCGCCCGCCGGGCATTCGGACAAGGCGTCGACGAAAACGCGCGCGCAACAAGGGTGAAGGAAAGAACTCATGTTCAAGGATTTCATGAATCTTGGTGGCATGGCCAACCTGATGAAGTCGGCGGAGGAGCTTCAATCCAGGATGGAGGCCGCCAAGGAATCCATGGAAAAAACCGAGGTGATCGGAGAGGCGGGAGCCGGGTTGGTCAAGGCGCGGGTCAACGGACGCGGGGCACTTGTCGGCCTGGAGATCGATCCGGGTATTTTCAAGGCGGAAGACAAGGTCGTGGTTGAAGATCTGATCGTCGCTGCCGTTGGTGACGGGGTAAGCAAGGCCAACGAGAAAAGCAGAAACGAGATGATGAAGTTGATGGGTGGACAGGACTTGCCGCCGTGGATGAAGGGACAGATTTGATCACTTTGATCTCTTGGTCGTGTATCATTTTGGCATTTCGACACCCAAATTTCGTTTGATTTATGCGCATTGAGGATGTCGAGGAATTGATCGGATCAACCTTTGACGTACTGATTGGGGGTACCCGTCAACCGGGTTGCTCTCATTCAGCATCCTCAAGTTCATTTACATTCCCGAGGGTGCACATGGAGCGTCGGTAGCGGCGCGTGTGGCCGGGATGACCGAGCAAGGATAATTGCGTAATTCGGAGGAGTGCCGAGGTTCGCCTCGTTGCCGAAGGCGAACCTGAAGGACCGCCAAGGTGAGAGCTGTGGGGCTCCACGCTGCCGAAGGAATCCAGGGACGTACGTACATCCCACGCCGGGACCCGGGAGGGATTCAATTCACCCTGGCAGTCGTGCCCAACCGGCCCGAAACCGTTCAACATGATCCGGGCATGCCCGGCAGCAAAACGCGGGTTCTTCAGCAACCCGCCGCTAGCACTGCCGGTTCGAACCCGCGTCATTTCAACTGATTCCCAGCAACTTCCGGTTGGCGTCCGCATCGGTGCCGCTGTCGGCGAAATCATCAAAGGCCTTGTCGGTGACGCGGATGATGTGATCGGCGACAAACCGTGCACCCTCGCGCGCGCCGGTCTCCGAGTCCTTCAGGCAACACTCCCATTCCACGACCGCCCATCCATCGAAATCGTTGGCGGCGAACTTTGAAAATACCGCCCCGAAATCAACCTGACCGTCGCCGAGGCTTCGGAAGCGCCCGGCACGGTTCAGCCAGGGTTGGTATCCCGAGTAGACCCCTTGCCGCCCGGTCGGGTTGAACTCCGCATCCTTGACGTGGAACATTCGAATCCGGTCCTCGTAGATGTCGATGTTTTCGAGATAGTCGAGGCATTGAAGGACATAGTGCGAGGGATCGTACAGCATGCAGGCTCTCGCGTGATTGCCGGTTCGTTCCAGGAACATTTCGTACGTGATTCCGTCGTGCAGGTCTTCACCGGGATGGATTTCGTAACAGACATCGACGCCGCATTCCTCGGCGTGATCGAGAATCGGTTTCCATCGCTTTGCCAGCTCGTCGAATGCCGTTTCGACAAGCCCGGCTGGCCGTTGCGGCCAGGGATAAATGAAAGGCCATGCCAGGGCGCCCGAGAAAGTGGCATGAGCGCCGATTCCCATGTTCCTGGATGCGCTCAGCGCCTTTCTGACTTGATCCACGGCCCATCGCTGGCGCCTTGACGGATTTCCTCTCGCCTCAGGCGCGGCAAAGCCGTCAAACACCGTGTCATAGGCAGGGTGAACGGCCACGAGTTGGCCTTGAAGATGGGTTGAGAGTTCGGTCACCCTGACGCCGTTCTCGGCGGCCTTGCCCATGAATTCGTCGCAATAATCCTTGCTCTCGGCCGCCGTTGAAAGGTCAATCAGGCGACCGTCCCAACTGGGGACCTGAACCCCTTTGTATCCACAGTCCGCCGCCCACTTCGTGATTGCGTCCCATGAATTGAAAGGGGCATTGTCGCCCGCGAATTGCGCCAAAAAGAGGGCAGGGCCCTCGATCGTTTTCATGTCTTTCTCCCCATCATGTGTCAGACAAATTGGTTGACGATGTTCTCGAGTATTTCCTGGCGGCCCGTACGTGGCTGCGGATCGATGCCATCGGACTCGAGCTTGTTCGCGATGCTGGCCAGATCGCTTTCCAGCATGGCCTGAGCCCCGGGCGTGTCCCAGCCGGCATAGCGCTCGGCGCGCAGGGTTTCGAGGGTGCCGTCCTCGAGCATGGACGCTGCCGCCTTGAAACCGCGCGCGCAAACATCCATGGCGCCTGCATGGGCGGCGATCAGGTCCTCGGGATCCAGCGATTGCCGGCGGAGCTTGGCGTCAAAATTTGTGCCTCCCGTCGTGAAACCGCCGGCCTTGAGGATCTCGTAGTAGGCGAGTGCGACCTCTGGCACGTTGTTCGGGAACTGGTCGGTGTCCCAACCGGACTGATAATCGTTTCTGTTCATGTCGATCGAGCCGAAGACTCCAAGTGACGCGGCCAGGGCGATTTCATGCTCGAACGAATGGCCGGCCAAGACAGCGTGTCCTTGTTCGATGTTTATTTTGACTTCTGTCTCCAGCCCGAAGTCCTTGAGGAAGCCGTAAACGGCAGCGACGTCGTAATCGTGCTGGTGCTTTGATGGTTCCTGTGGCTTGGGCTCGACAAGAATCGTGCCTTCAAACCCGATCTTGTATTTGTAGTCGACAACCATCTGCAGGAATCGGCCTGCGTGATTGCGCTCGCGCACAAGGTCGGTGTTGAGAAGTGTTTCATAACCCTCGCGCCCACCCCACAGCACGTAGTTCTGCCCGCCCAGTTTATGGGTTGCGTCCATGCAGAGCTTTACGGTTGCCGCCGACCATGCAAAGACATCCGGATCGGGGTTAGTCGCGGCGCCGGCCATGAACCGCCGGTGGGTAAACAGATTGGCCGTACCCCACAGAAGCCGCGTATTTCCGGCACTCATCCTGTCAGCGAACAGATCGATGATTTCTTCGAAGTTGCGCCGGCTCTCGGCGAAGGACGCTCCTTCGGGGCGAATGTCCGCGTCATGAAAGCAAAAAAACGGAACTGCCAGGATTTCGAACATTTCGAAGGCGATATCGGCCTTCATCCGCGCATGTTCCATCGTTTCGCCGAACCAGGGTCGGGCGAAGGTCCGCCCGCCAAACGGGTCGCCGCCTTCCCAGGCAAACGAGTGCCAGTAAGCCACGGCAAATCGGAGGTGTTCTTCCATCCGCTTGCCCAGGATCAACTCGTCTGGATCGTAATGCCGATAGGCCAGGCTGTCGGATTCAGGGTCGAAGCGAAGCGGGAGAATGTCCTTGAAGAACCTGCTCATGGGATGACCTCATTCAAGTTTGAGCCAGGAATGCCAGAAGGCGGGTTTTCGGGCACGCAGGCGGCGGGGACGAGCTTCCGTGTCGGTGAAAAGGTGCGCCTGCCGTTCGAGGCTCGGACGTTCCCCGGCACCTGATGAACTTCAGCATCAATGATCATGCCTGTCAAACTGCTTCCGTGTGCCGTGCGTGCGTGGGCCATCGATATTCGGGCAACACGGAAAGCCCGGTCCGGCCCGGGCACATGCTCATGGGCGGCTACAAGTCCGCGATTTGTCATGGCCATGTCTAGGACTGCTGAGACGCTGTGATACACTGTCAAGAATTCCTCGGCCCGATCTCGACCAACCGGTGACTGGTTCCGCGTCGATTTCTGGTCTGGCATTCGGTCCGGAATGGTCCACAATTTTCTGTTCAACACCGTGACGGCCGAGTCGATCCTGGCAATTGAAGAGGAGCGAATCGGAGACATTTTCTTCATCCGGGCCGAGCGGCTCTATGGTACCCCTTGCCAGGGTGTCGAAAAAGCGGGAACAACCGGCGCGCACAAAGCGGCCTCAGTGGAGGCGGCGCATTGATTGGCAATGGTAGCGTGACATCCATGTCGGCGAGGCACAGGCCAGAAATCCTTTAGTGCGGGTCGACGTCCCGATTGGCCAGTTCGTTCGCCACCAAGATGTCGAAGACATGGCAATCGTCACGCCCATCCACGAGAGTGGCGCGACGACCGTGTTGCGGGCGAGTTGGGCCATCGATGGCGGTGGGGCACTCGTCCATGAAGTGCATGGTTCCGCCTGAAGTATCCGGATTCGGCAGCCTGACTACGTAACGGTCCCCACGCCGGCCTCCTGGGCAAAAAGGTCGAACAAGGCCTAAATTCCGAGTGGTTGCAACCACCTGTTGAGATCCACCAGAACGATGTCGGCCGTTGGGAGGCGATCCAGCAACCAGCGGAAGAGGGGAAATGGACCGATGGGATTCAGGGCCTCCAGGGAGCAATATTTGCTGCATGGGCGGAATGCAGGGACTTTCCCTTCGGTCTGGCAGAGGCACGGCACCATGTCACTGTCTTGGGCGCCGCATACACATCCGCGAGCGAAGCGCGTGTGGTCGCCGTTTCCGAATTGGGATGACGACGGCTCAACAAGTACGAATTTGTGAAGGAATTGCCCAGAATGAAGCAGCAGAAATTCGAGATCGCATACCATCTCAAAACCTTGAACATGGCCAAGCTACCGCTTGAGCCGGCGTTTGCCTTTCTCCAGGAAACCGGCTTCAGGGCTTTCGAGGCCCTGGTGGCCGACACGTTGATGTTTGATTTCAGCCGTCGGCCTCTGCATTGATCCTGCGCGCCTCCAGATCGGGGGAAGCGATCCCGTGGATGCCGTTCGGGCATATGTCGGCCATATTGACCACATGCATTTCAAGGATGTGCAGGGCGATGCCGAAAGCATGGAAGGCCACGCAAGGTACCGCTCTTTCTGCGAACTCGGCGCGGGACGTGCGGATTTTTGCGGTTTGACCGACGTCCTCTTGGCGGCCGACCACAGCGGCTATGTCGTGATCGAACCCGATGCGACGCGCAAGACCGCCGAGGAAAGCTGCATGAAGAGCGTCGCCTTCGTCAGGGACATTCTCGGGCTCGAATTGGTCCCGGACAAGTCGGACCAATAGCATTGGGACCAGTAACATGGCAGAGATTATCCATGACCAGGTACCGAAGATTTTCGATGACGGCACTCATGCAGTAAACAGACTTGGCCGGCATGTTCGCGACGGGGAATTCATGGCGCACGTCGGACCGTCCGGATGTGGCAAGACAACTGCGCTCACAGTGCTTGCCAGCCTCGAAAATGTGACCGAAGGAACAATTACGATCGGGAACCAGGTCGTCAATGACATCGAGGCCGGAGAAAGCGATTTGGCCATGGTTTTCCAAAACTGCGCCTTGTAGCCGCATCTTTCCGACTACAACAAATTCGCTTTCAGCTTGCTCATGCAGAAGCGTCCCAAGCCGGAATTTCGTGAGTGAGTGATGAAGACCGCCGAGGTCCTTGGGCTCACGGCCCAGCTCAACAAAAAAACGGGCGTCCTGTCTGGTGGCCAACGGCAACGGGTTGCGATGGGGCGTGCAATCGCACGTGAACCGCGGGCGTTTCTCATGGACGAACCGCTTTCGAATCCTGACGCGAAACTGCGCACGAGAATGCGTTTCGAGGTAGCTCGCCCGCAATGCGAACTGAAGGCCACAACCAACCATCTACGTCTCACACGATCAGACCGAGGCCATGACGATGGGTGATCGGGTCGCAGTCTTGCGTGGCGGTGTGCTCCAGCAGCTGGACAGACCTCAGCACGTGTTTGAAGCACCGTGCAATCTATTCGTCGCGAGCTTCAGTTGTAGTCCGCCAACGAACATCGTTGAGGCACGGCTTGATAGGTCGGAAGGTGGAGATCCGGTTTGTGCGCTCGGCGCGCAAAAATTGAATTGTCGCCAGGAGGCTGCCGTCAAGGTGCGAACTTGCAAAAATGTATCGGACGATCGATTGCGTTGGGCATGCGGCCGGAGCATCTCGAAGACGCGGCTATCATCCCTGCCTGCACTGCTGTTCTTCGAGGTTCCGCGGTACTTGCGGAGCCTGAGGGTGAGGAGATCGTCATTCACGTTTCAATGCCGGTAAACTCGGTAGCGACTGACGATGCCCTGGAAGTCGAAAACGACGACAACGGGGCCACGAGCGAAGGTCTTGCACGTTACACGAACCATAGTCGGTCGATCATTGTCGGCCGTTTCGATTGCGGCTCAAGCGTAAAATCCGGCTGCATGATTGACGTCGCGGTCGACGTTTCCAAGTTCCGTTTTTTCGATTTCGCATCAAGTGCGGCCATCTGAGGAAGGCCGGTCTATCCCGTTGGCCTTGTGCAGTCTCGGGAGCTTTGCACCGAGGTACATCCGAATGACCCGAATGCGCACTTTCGCGAACCGACCCCCGGAAAGCAGTCGTGTGCGGTTGCTGCCGGTCGATCGCGGTTGGCATCGGTGCACCTTTCGGCGAAGTCAACGGGGATCCAAACGAAAATGTCGGCAACCTACGGCGCGCCGCGGTGTCGAGGGCGGCTATGTTTTACCGTTACGTTGCCAAAACAATGGGTTTTCGTATGATCGCCATCGCTCGACAACCATCAGTCCTTGAAACGAGGGTCCAAGGCAATATACGAGGAGTTCAGCATGACGATCGAGGGAAGCGCGGGTCATCGGGCCGGAGGCAAGATACGGCTCGGCATGGTTGGGGGTGGACGTGACGCATTCATCGGCGCGGTCCACAGAATCGCGGCCCGGCTGGACGACCGATATGAATTCGTGGCTGGTGCACTCTCATCGACGCCCGAACGATCTCGGGTGTCTGGATGCGACCTCGGGCTGGCATCCGACCGCATCTACGACGACTTTCGTGCAATGGCGAGAAGCGAGGCGCTATTGGAGTCCGGCATCGAGGCCGTCGCGGTCGTGACGCCCAACAATCTGCATTACCCGGCCGCGGCAGAATTTCTCCGTCGAGGAATTCACGTCATTTGCGACAAACCGTTGACGTCTTCGCTCACGGATGCCCGCGAACTTGCAACGCAAGCAACACAGTCGTCTGCCCTGTTCATTCTGACACACAACTACACGGGCTATCCCATGGTAAGACAGGCACGGGACATGGTGGCAAACGGCCTGCTTGGGAAAATCCGTGTCGTTCATGCCGAATACCCGCAAGACTGGCTGTCGGAACCGCTCGAGACAACAGGTCAGAAGCAGGCGGTTTGGAGGACGGATCCGGAGCGTTCGGGTTCCGGTGGGTCTGTCGGCGATATCGGAACGCATGCCTACAATCTGCTTCGTTTTGTCACCGGTCTCGAACTGGAATGCCTGTCCGCGGATCTGACCGCATTTGTGGAAAACCGGACCCTCGATGACAACGCCCATGTCCTCCTCCGTTTCGTCAGCGGCGCAAAGGGCATGCTTTGGTGCAGTCAGGTAGCGCCAGGAAATGAGAACGCTCTCAGACTGCGCGTCTACGGAGAACACGGGGGACTGGAATGGGGGCAGGAATCCCCGAACAGGCTTTGGTACACGAAGCTTGGTGAACCAAAACGTCTGATAACCCGCATGGGCAGCGGCGCTGTGGACGCGGCAAACAGGGTTTCACGATTGCCACCAGGTCATCCGGAAGGATATCTCGAAGGATTTGCGAACATCTACAGGGAGGCCGCCGATGCCATCGAAGCGGCAAGAGGGAAGCAGGAAAAACCGGAAGGTGTCGTGTACCCGGGTATCAGCGACGGTCTCGAGGGCGTCGCATTCATCGATGCCTGCGTCCGTTCCTCAAGACGCAACGGGGCCTGGACCGAGCTCGATTTGTAGATCATCCGGCCTGGAGACCTGAACGGAATTGACCTTGATTGATTATTCTTCCGCTTGCTCTGTCAAGATCTTCGCTTGAAAGGAGAATTGTGGTGGAGGGCAGGGACCAGGAACTCGAGACCTTGATTCAACTCATGGCGAAACTGCCGGGGCTTGGGCCGAGGTCAGCGCCACGCGCGGTTCTCCACCTCCTGAAAAAACGAACACAGTTGCTGAATCCGCTAGCGGCAGCCATGGAACGGGTCGCGCGGCGGGTCAGGTTCTGCGAGATCTGCGGCAACATCGGGACGGCGACGCCGTGTGACATCTGTTCCAACCCCAAGCGGGACAACGGCCAGGTCTGCGTGGTCGAAGATGTGCCTGATCTCTGGGCGATCGAGCGGACCTCGGCCTATCGCGGGCGCTATCATGTGCTGGGCGGCGTTTTGTCGATCCTGGACGGGGCCGGACCGGACGAACTGCGGATACCGGGGTTGCTGCAGCGTGTTTCCGAGACGAATGTCACCGAGGTCATCCTGGCGTTGGGCTCTACGGTAGAAGGCCAGACAACTGCACATTACATCGCCGATGAACTGGAGAACACGGACGTTCAGGTCACGTCGCTTGCCAGGGGAGTTCCGATGGGTGGGGAACTGAATTACCTGGATGACGGCACCATAAGCACCGCGCTCCACGCACGGAAAGTGCTTTAGGGTTTTACCTGCGTCTGGTTTGATCGGCGTGCCGCCTGAATCCTGAACGGATCTTTTTCGCCCGGATTTTGCAAAACGCACGTTAGAGTATTTCGGAAAGCCCCGGTTTCAGAGGCGCGCACCTCGGGCATTCGTGTGCTCGTAACTGGAAAGGTCACGAATGGTTTCGGATGGGGCGCATGAATCCGGCGCTTGAAGTCGGTTCTGCTGCGTTCAAATTGCTGCCATCCATGTGCAATTCTGACTTGACCAGGATCGCGGGTGCACGGTTGTTGCGATTGCGAAATCCGTAATTCCGTGTCAGGTTTTGCTCGCGGCGATGGTGAACGGAAACGGGAGGGAATCGTGGCGGAAGGCCTGAAGACTGTCGAGAATGATGGCGATGTCGGCGAGTTCCTGGATTCCGTCGAAAACGCCCGGCGCAGGGAAGATGCGTGGATAGTGCTGCGCATGATGGAAAGGGTGACGGGTGAAAAGCCCAGGATGTGGGGTACGAGCATCGTCGGATTTGGCCGGTACACCTACAGGCGGTCCGACCGTTCGAAACATACCTTCATGCTCACCGGGTTCTCGCCGCGAAAATCTGCCCTTGTCGTTTACATCATGCCCGGGTTTTCGGCGTACAGCGACCTGATGGCTTCCCTGGGAAAGCACCGGCACTCGGTATCCTGCCTCTACCTGACACGACTGGCCAACGTTGACTTCGAGGTTCTGACCGAACTGGTCAGCCGGTCAGTGACCGACATGCGGGCGAAGTACTCCGGGTGATCGGTTTCCATGATCGTGACGGCGATGCCTTGAGGCCGGCAGTCCTCAAATTTGGCTACCCACCAGGGACGGGCATTCTCCAGTGGTTCATGGCTGCCGCATTTGCAGGCATCGTCGGAATTTCCGCCGTCATGATTCTCGGTGCCTGTGGAGTCCTCTCGCCCATGTTCGACTGGAGAATCGCGACCTGTCCGGCATTTTGTTAGCGTGAGCCGAACACCCGCCTGGAAGCGGTGCTTGGCCGCCAGGCATTCCTGGAAGAACAAGTCACTGGTCTTGAACGGCAACTTGCCAGTCTTGAGTGTCTCCCTTCCGTGCAACGAGAATCAGCTATCCTTGAACCGGTTGAACCCAACACCCAGAGCGGGATGAACCCTGTGCAATGGGAAGAGCAGGATGTCCGGATGCTCGAGGGATGCTGGGACCTCGACTCAGAGTATTCAAATCCGGGACGTCGAGTCCGGCGAGATTTCAGATGTAGCCAGCTGGAGCATGTGCTTTGACGCAAGCGGCGTCGGCAACCAAACCTTCAGGTTCGACAACGGGACGACATGCCAATCCGGGACTACCGCACGTTTCAATTCTGCGTTCAGTCGGAGACCAGCGACGACTCAGACGTCAGTTGTTCGGACCGATCATACATTTACAGGCAAGTCGCGAGGTGCGACCTTGAGCCTGCCGGAACGGCATCATGCGAAGGCATTTCGCCTGAAACCGGCGACACGACATACTACAGGATTCGGGAGCGGTAATCGGATCGCATCATGGTCAGATTTCCCGGATTCCCTACCGGTGCACTGAAGAGAAATGCTGAGGCAGGCCAAACGCCTTCGACATCGATGAGATTCTATCTTAATGAAGGTTCCGTTCCCGAAACCTTGGTTGGAGGGACGTGCGGGCGTGGCGGAATAGGTAGACGCAACGGACTTGAGACATCTTGGGTGCCCCCGGGGAAACCCGGGGAGTAGAACCGCTCAAATTCGGGGAAGGCTTCCGGTACGGCCGATGCTGATCCCGAGCCAATCCCGGCAACGGGCAGGTGTAGAGACTAGACGGGCGGCACCTGGGGCTACGGCTACGGTGAAGGGATAGTCCAGACCGCCAAACGCCCTGAACAGGGCGGCAGGGAAACCTGTAGCGGTACGAAAATCCGTTTTCCGAAAGGAAGTGGGGGTTCAAGTCCCCCCGCCCGCACCACTCGCGCAGACTCCGGTCGGCGCCCTCAGACGAGCCTGCGCCGGAACGACTTTTCCCATTGCTGTTCATGGACGAGGTCGTCCCCGAGCCAGGCCTTGAGCCTTGCCTCCAGGTGAAAATGAGTCGCCGAAGATGTCACGATTGTTTGAGTCCGCGACGATACGTTCCAGTCGTCGCGGGAAAATCTTTCGGTCCAGACGATGTCGCACTTTGCCGAGTTGGGATCATCCGGATGAATCGTGTAGAATTCTTCATGGGTCGAATCCACCTTCCAACCGTCGTACTCATCGTATGTCGTCGCACCTTCATCGAACCACTGCCGGGAAACAACGACTCCGTTCGTCAGGTCTTCGGCGGCGGTCCATTCGAACGACGGTTCCCTGCTTACGGTCTTCCTCAGGGGAGGAGCCGACTCGGGAGGTTCAAATTCCCGCAGTTCCTTGTCGGACACCCTTCCCGGTCGGACCGGGAGGTCCAGGGTCGCCGTCCCGACGGCCACCCGGAGGGTCGATTTCTCGGGCGATGGCCAGACGACCGGCCAGTATGCGGTTGAGATCGACAATCGGACCCGGTTTCCGGCCGCGAACCGATGCGCGAATTCGTTCAACCGGACACGGACCCGATATGTATCGCCAGGGACAAGCGGTTCCGGGTTTTGGTGGCCGCTGCGGTGCGCGAGGTTCAGGATTCCGTAGCTGATCCTGGTGATGGCGCCGTCCGGAAGGATTTCGTTCAGGCAGGCGATGATCTGGCCGGTTTCCTGTCGGCTTGAGACGTCAACCTCGAAGATAGGGGCACCAAGAATCTCCAGATCCGCTTCAAGGAAACCGGAATCGAAGTTGAGGGACCCGCCTGCCTCTTTTCGCTGGTCTGACGGCTGGTCCGGGTCTTCGCCATGCGGACACCAGATCCCTCCGGCGATCCCGACCGTTTCGGGAGAGGATATCTCCATGGCTGACGGAGCCTCGCCTGTCTCGCCGAGCCCGGACTTGTTGACGAAGAAACGTCGATCGGCGATGCGGGCCGAGGGCCATGCGTCTTCTGCGATCCACCGACCTGGGCGGTGTGCATAGTACGTCCTCGGCGGGACCGGGTCCTGCATCCAGCAACGCAGGCGCGGTTCGTCCATGATGCCCGTGTCGATGCCCTTGAGCCAATGATCCCACCAGCGCAGGCATTCCTGGAGGAATCCGATGGATGGTCCCGGACCGGCGAAATGCGGATACTTGTGTGCCCAGGGCCCGACGAGCCCTTTGGCGGGAGCCTTGAGGTTGGAGAGCAGGCGAAAGACCGCGTTCGAATACCCGTCCGCCCATCCCCCGACGGCGTACACGGCGCATTTGATGTCATCGTAGTTTTCGCACACCGAACCGTGCTTGTAGAACTCGTCCCGGTGCTGGTGTTCGATCCAGTCGGATAGCCAGAGTCCGCTGCCGCGAAGGCGCTGTAGCCAGACTTCTTTCCATTTGGCGCCGTGCAGACGCGGGTCCGGCGGAGTCGTGTTGATCGAAAACATGTATGTTGACCAGGCGATGTTGTCGCACAGCATGGATCCACCCATGTAGTGAATGTCATCGGCATAACGGTCGTCGGTCGAACAGATCGAAACGATCGCCTTCAGGGCTTCCGGTTGCCGTGCAGCGATTTGGAGACCGTTGAAACCACCCCACGAGATACCAATGATTCCGACCGTACCCGAACACCAGGTCTGGCTGGTGATCCAGTCGATGATCTCGAGAGCATCATCCTGCTCCTGTTTCAGGTACTCGCCGAGCAAAACGCCTTCCGAATTACCGGCGCCGCGCATGTCGACGCGAACACACGCGTAACCATGGCCTGCGAAATAGGGATGTGTCAGCGCGTCCCGGTCAGCGGTTCCGTCCTGGTAGCGGTACGGCAAGTATTCGAGAATGGCCGGAACCGGGTCCGACTCGGCATCCTCGGGCAGCCAGATCTTTGCGGACAAACGCACTCCGTCCGAGAGCTGAATCCAGGTCCCTTCAATAGTTCGGACCTCTCTGTGGAATTCTTCAACGATTAGCATGATATCTTCTCACTTCATGGAGCGCGTCGCGCACGGGTCGGGATTTCCGAAACATTGCGCCGGAATTGCGGGCTGTCAATGCGATTGGACAGGGAACGGAAACGGGGCGCGGGACATGCTTGAAATGCCTGCACAAAACGGGGGTATGCCAACTCGGGGCGAAGAGGAGCGAACGTTTCGCCGCGCGGAACACTGTATGCCGGAGGAGGTTGAAATCGAGGGAACGAAGATCGAGATTCCTGCCAGGGAAAGCACCCGCACCGTGGGATGTTCGGGTCACTACAGAAGCCGTACGCCTTGCCGAAGTCGTGTATACGGGATCGCATCCAACTGGCACGGGTTGCATCCGGGAGACTTCACCGGGATGATTTCAGCAGCGAGTCCCTCGAAGTCAGCCCTGAAATGCACCGTGCTCTTGACGACCAGTATGGCCAATTCGGCCGGCTCGATCCCGAGATGGCTGAACAGGGCGCGGTCGAGGCATTGAACCCTTTGCCCGGTCACGACTACCTGGATATTCGACCGGTCGTCGACGAGGCGCACGGCTGCGGTGGGTCCGAGGTTTGCGTGAACACCCTTCATCATTTCGCCCCGCCATTCGAATGCACCGTCACTGAGTGACGAGACGACAAACCTGCCGTCGAAGGACGGGTTTTCGTGGCCTCCCGTCCTGCCACCGAGGGATGCAGTGAGTTCGGTTCCCGCTCCTGCACGGTGCGCCATCTCGACGAACTCGGGGTCACAGATGGCGCCAAGGGCCGCGTGCCTCGCGCCGGACGACGCGAGTTCGGACAGGAGGCCCGTGGTGTCCGAACTTGCGCCGGCACCGGAGTTGTCCTGGACGTCTGCGAGCACGACAGGACGCCCTGGTCGGCCCGTCTCCATCGCCTTTTTGATTGCTGCGGAAGGTGCCGTCAGTTCGACCGGGAATTTCGTCTCAACCGCGAGAAAGCGGCGTTCCAGATCATCGACCGCCGATTCGGCCGCTTCGGGCGAGTGGTTCGTGGCGACAAGCGCCGGTCCGCACATCGCGATGTCTCCGGGAGGGAAACCCATCGCGATCTCGGTGTTTCCGGACGCGCATGAACCGTTCTCAGGCAGGCTGCCATAAAGCGCCTGGACAGGTTCCGACTTCGTGTGCTGAGCTTGCAATGGGATCATGTACGGCAGTTTCCGGAAGGCCGTGTGCGGCTTTCCTCCGGTCGCGACCATTTCCAGCAGGAGGTCGGCGGCGCGCGCCCCGGTTTCCGCCATGTCGAGATGCGGATAGGTTCTGAAAATGGTGGTCGCGTCGGCATGCGTGGCCATTTCAGGAGTAAGGTTGGCGTGCAGGTCGAGACTGATGGCGACGGGAACATCGGATCCAAGGAGATTTCGGACACGCGACAGGAGTTCGCCCTCGCCGTCCTCGTGTTCTTCGGTGATCATGGCGCCGTGAAGATCGAAGTATGCGCCGTCGAAAGGCATCGCGGCAGCCAACCCGTCGAGGATCTTGCCTGAAATCGTCTCGAACGCCTCGGTTTGGACAAGATTGCCCGGCTCGGCGCTGGCCCAAAGGATGGGCACGATCTCGGCCCTGTCCCGGATGCGATCGATGCATCCCCCGATCGGGATGTTGACCCCTGAGAAGGTGCCGACCACGGCCGAAGACCCCGTGAGACCCGGCCATCCGCCCGGCCTGGTGAAATCCTCAAGCCCCGTCGGGACAGGGGAAAAACTGTTGGTCTCGTGCTGGAATCCCGCGACGGCGATCCTTGGCCTTGCCCGATTCGAGGTTCGGTCGTCGTCAGGGTTGACATGGATCATGCTTGCTTCCGTCACGTTGAGGATGGGGGGACGCCGGACGCCCGGCAGGCTCGGAACCGAACATACCTGACTCGGCGAAGCAACGCCATCACCGGCGACGGGCGGAAGTGGAACCCTCTGGCAGGTGCAAGGCGACCGGATGATCCGAGCACGCCCGTGGATCGCGACAGAATGCCCTTAGGGGGCCGGCACGAAATAAACGATACATTCCGGGGCTGGTGGCAAACGTATGTTCTTGATCTCGGTAGAAGCTGTGCACCACCCAACACCTCAATATGGTCATGGGCCGCTTTTTTGCTCGTCTTCCATCGGTTTTCGTCAAATGCACGGCAGTTCGGGAATTTGACCGCTCCGATTGCCCGATCATCAAGGATTCCGACATGAACCTGTTCTATTGAAGCCGTACTTCAGCCAACGTACTCCGTGATTCGGTTGTTTCCTAACGGCCCCCAATACTCCGATCACTTATCAGTTCGATTGCGACGAGAAGCTTTCGTAGGTCTGAATTGAATGGACTGTCGGCGGCTCTTTGCACGTTAGTCAGACCTATCCGTCTAACCAAGTCTAGGGCGGGCATACCTTTTCTGTACTCCGGCCAGATTCTCTTCAATCGTTTTAGTGCGTCCGAACTCGTCGGCGGCTGGTCGTATTCGTGACCGGCAAAGTGACGCAACAACAGGGACTCGAAACATACTTCCTGACGCACGAGGATCAATCGTGCCCGAACTACAAGCCGATGAATCATTTCGTCACGACCCGAATTTTGGCCAAATCGGTCTGTATCGAACATCAGGAATCGCCGTGCGTATTTTCGTTTAGGTTGTTGCTCACCGAACGAGATCTCCGCCAAAGCCCTTTGAACAAGCGCCAGAGGATCACCCGCACCGGTCAATTTCCTGGCGTCGAGGTGCACGGCACGACATTGTTCATCTGCAATCCGTTGAAGCAATGCAACGTAGCCCCTTTCGCTGCTTCCTTCGCAACCGATGAATATGCGCTTCTTTCGACGTATTCTTCGTCTGTTGTCCATTACCCAAATCTCGGCACCGCACCGTACTCACCACTCATATACTTGCCGTAGAAATTCTCGCTTCGGCGAACCCCCTCGACTTCAGCCAATCCGTAGACTGCCGAGCGACCTTGCGGATCCTTTTCGCAAAAGAGTATTCCTTCTTTCGTCAGTTCATTCATCAGGCTTGGCGAGTGACAGGTCATCCAGAGTTGCGCGCCGTTCGGATTACTTTCCTTCTCGGTGAACCATCGTGCAATTTCGGGAAGCAGATGCGGGTGAATTGCCGAATCGATATCGTCGATCATGGCGATGCTGCCCTCTCCAAGTGCGGATTGAATCCATGGAAACAGTTTGACGAATTGGCGGGTCCCATGGCTTTCCCTGTATAGGTCGATAATTTGATCAAGCCCGGAATGTCGGAACTTCAGCTGCGGCGCAGCGACCGACTGATCGACGTTGATCTGGTCGATGCCGAGATCAATGCTTCGCCCGATGGCACGGAGTTGTTCGAGAGCAGGTTTGTTAACGGCATACCAACGTGTCGCCTCGACTTCGTCACCTTCAATTCTGTCGATCAGGATGTTGGTTTGGATCTTGAGCATCCAAAGTACCAAGTTCATCGCAGGTTCATTCTCAAGTTGAGCGAGCGTGGAAATTGCGCTTGCGTCAGGACGCAATACGGCCTTGAGCGCCGTGGCGTGACCAGGCGTCATGAAGCCCCTGGCGTACCGAACAGCTTTGTCTTGCTGCCGTTCAATTAACGTTATTGCTTTCCCATGCCCTTTTGGACGGTAGCTGAGTCTCTCGTGAACAACAGAATCCGAATCATGTCCTCTCGGAGAAAGGACGAATTCATATTTGTAGGGACACTGTTGCCCCTCGCCGGGTTGACGCAGGAAATCAACCGGTCCGGTGAAGGAAAAGGCGAGTCGTGTCGGTGCAGCAATTCGTTCGTGTTTCCCAAATTTTTCATACGGCAGAAACTGTCCGGCCTTCTGATCAAAACTGTGGACGACGAACCAGGAACCGAAAGCAATTGCCCTCAGCACATTTGATTTTCCGGAAGCGTTTGGTCCGTACAGTGCCACGACATTGGGGCCACGAGTTTTGGAACCCTCATAAATGGCTGGCAACCTGCCCTGAATGTCCTCAACCGATCTTCTGGCGCGCAGGTCAATGACCTGGGGTTCGGAGATAGAGATAAAATTATCGATTTCGACCTTGTACAGCATGCCGTTCTCCTGCGAATATCTCTCTGTATACGACATATAATCCTTTAATCAACAATTTATTGCAATTTCAGCCATTATAATTCGTTTTAAGCGTAGTTTATCGCAGTCTTGCTACAGAATCATCAGCTCCAGGAACTGACAATCCTTCGCGTCGTCGATCCCACAGGAATTCCGGCACAGTTCCGCAGTCAACCTCGCCGTTGCCCAAGCTTGGCCCTCACCAAGAAAACCGATCCCACAATATGATTTTTTCGCCTTGGGTATCTTTATATTGTTTTTCTCCATCCAGTTTCGGGTCGTCTCCGAGGGCAGAATCTTACGCCAAGGGTCCGCCAGCACAAAATCGGTTCAAGGAGTAAGTCGGCTCAGGTTCGGTCTTGGTGTACCAGGATTATGTCGGAATCCCTGAAGATCACGGAACCGGGGCGGTCAGCTTCCTGATTTTCAGCAGTTCTCAATTTGGATTTTTTGACATGTAAAGTGTTGTAATCGCGTTCTTTTATTTCACGCGGTGAATTATTTTCCATTGCGTCGTGCCGACCCTCCCGGAGGGCCGGGAGTGATTCGAAAATGCAACACTCGTTGATTTTCAACGATTTTTTCCGCAATTCCGCCTCACAGGGATTCACTTCGCGGCAATTCCGTGATTCCTCCCGCCCCATGAAGCTGCTCGACAAATATCTCGCCCGCCTGCGGGAATGTTGCGCCAACATGCTCGACCTGCGCAGCGGCAAGAACTGTCAGTATTCCATGATCGACGCCGGCATGGCGGCCTTCTCCGTGTTCTTCACCAAGTCGCCCTCCTTTCTCGCCCATCAGAAGCTGCTCGCCGAACGCCGCGGCCTCTCGAACTGCCTCACGCTCTTCGGAATGAAGAAGATCCCCTCCGACAACCAGATACGGAACCTCCTCGACCCGGTGCCGCCGGAACACTTCGACCCGGTCTTCATCGACGTCGCCAGGGACCTCAACAATCGCGGCGCCCTGGCCGCGCTGCGCAGCCGCCGCAGCGGCCTCAATCACAAGACCCTGATCGCCCTCGACGGTACGGAATACTTCCACTCCTACAGGATCAGTTGCCCGAACTGCTCGAGCCGGACACACAACAAGGGAACCGACGATGAGATGGTCGAGAACTACCACACGGTCCTCGGTGCCGCCATCGTCGGTCCCGGACAGGTCGCGGCGGTGCCGTTGCCGGTGGAGATCATCAGGCCGCAGGACGGGTCAAGGAAGCAGGACTGCGAACGCAATGCCGTCAAGCGCTGGTTGCAGCGCATCGGTCCGCGTCTGAAAGACCTCGAACCCGTGTATCTCGGCGACGATCTCTACGCCTGTCAACCGGTCTGCGAGGCCATCCGGGCGACGGGCGGCAACTTCATCTTGACGGCCAAGAGGTCGAGCCACAAGACCTTGTATGAGGAGCTCGACCGCTGCCATCCGCAAACCCTCGACAAGAGGGTGACGCGCGGCATCAGGAAGCCGAAGAAGTACAGGTACAGCTACAGCTGGCAGCCGGAGCTTCGGATCCGTGGCGGCGAAGCGGCCATGCCGGTGACATGGGTCTGCCTCGAGATCCACGACATGGCCGCGAAAAAGGTGACCTACAGAACCGCCTTCGTCACCGACCTGCCGGTCAGCAGGACCAATGTCGCCGACATCGTCGCCTGCGGACGCTCCCGATGGCGGGTGGAGAACGCCGAGTTCAACGTTCTGAAAAAACTCGGCTACAACCTCGAGCATAACTTCGGGCATGGAGAGAAGAACCTCGCCTCCGTGCTCCTTGTCCTGAACCTCCTGGCCTTCGCCCTCCATACCGCCTGCGACCTCGCGGAAAAGCACTGGCAGAAGGCCCGGACGGTCTGCGGCACACGCGACTGGATGTTCCGGAACCTGCAGGTCCTGACCGCAAGGTTCGTGTTCGACGACTGGAAGCGCCTGATGCAGGTGCTCGCCGGAGAAGTCGAAATCCCTCCCTGAGACGGGCCTCCGTGCAAGTTCCGCCGCGCCCGTCGTGGCCTCCCGAAAACCCTCGAAAAACCGACAATCCAGAGGTCAGGAAAACAGAAATGCCAAATTGAGAATTGCTGCCTGATTTTCGATGAACTTGACGAAATTCGATACGAAAAGAGAACAAAAGTAACCGATGACCATTTGGACACGTAGAATGAATGACGCACGGCCGCAAACGCGACAAGGTACATTTCCTTTGTCTTCAGCCTTGGATTGAAGCGTTTGTCCCGTGACGAACCCTTCGGACCGGCGAAAGGCACGTTTTTCCTCAGGAGTCGGTCTCGACTCCGAGATAACTGCGAAGATCGGGTGAATCCGGGTGGTTCAATACCGTTTCGGTCGGTCCGAAGGATTGCACTTTTCCCTCGTGCATGAAGGCCGTGAATTCGGCGATCCGTTTCGCGTCCGCAGGGTCGTGGGTCACCATGACCACAGTCATGCCAGTGTCTCTGCAGAGTGCATGGACCAGGTCAAGCATGGCTCGTCTGAGTGCCGGTCCGAGGCCGGCAAACGGTTCGTCGAGCAGAAGCACCGGTCTCCGCATGACCAATGCCCTGGCAATGGCAACCCTCTGGCGCTCTCCGCCCGAAAGATCCTTTGGCAGACGCTCCCGCATCCCGCCGAGGCCGACGCGATCCAGTGCGTCGGCCACGTCGCTACGCTGTTCAGGCGTCAAACGAAGTCCCGGATCAAGGCCGAGGCCAATGTTCTGGAATGCGGTCAGGTGCGGGAACAGGTTGTGTTCCTGGAACAGGATCGCAATTGGCCTCTCGGCTGGCGGAAGATCGGTTACGGGACGGCCATCGACCAGGATCTGGCCGGAAGAGGGTTGTTCGAATCCGCAGGCCAGGGCGAGAAGCGTGCTCTTTCCGGCACCGCTGGCCCCGAGAATTGCCGTAACCGAACCGGATGGGGCCTCTAAACTGGTTCGAATGGCGAAACCGCCGATCTCCGAGCGAAGATCTCGAAACTCAAGCCCGGCGGCCAATGCGACCTGCTCCTTCGACGACAACAAAGACGGCCAGGCATGTTACGGTGAGCAACATTGCGAGTACGGCCGCTTCACCCATCCTGTATGTCCCGAGTGCACTGAACAGCAACTTGGCGAGCGTATCGGACTGACCGGAACCAAACAGGACGATTGCGGTCAGGTCCCCGGTAGCGAGGGCGGCGGAAATCGCCATGGCGGTCGTTGCGGTACCGGCCAGGGCCGGCCATTCCACGAGAACAAGTCGGTTCAATCCGGTAAGTCCCAGGCTTGCACACAGCCGATCGTGATGCTCTGCATTTCGCCTGAGAACCGGGCCGACCAGGCGGATCACGTACGGAATCGCGATCAATCCGTTGAGCACGATGGCAAGCGGTATCGCCCAGTCGAAAACCGCGACATGCGGAACGAGGAGAACGAACAGGCCGGCCCCGAGTACGACCGGTGAAACGATCAGGGTCTGGCTGCCGAGGATCTCCACCCAGTCGGCTAGGCCGGTGCGCTGTGCCCGGACGGCAAGATCGCGTGCCGTCACTGCCAGCATGGTTCCGAAAACCAGTGCGAGGAAGCCTGCGGCGAGGCCGATGACCACGCTGCGCACCGCTGCGGCCCAGACCTCCTGCCGTCCAAGGACATCGTGCAACGGTCCCGAGATTCCAGCTGTAACGGCAGCGGCCAGCGGGGCTCCGATCCAGAATGTTCCAACAAACAGCAACAGAATATCTCCGCATTTGCTGGCGGGCGAAGATATGTCGGGGCGCAGGATCCGACGTCCCTCCGTTGGTTCGGAGACCGTTGATCTTGCCATGCGATAGAATGCGATCCCGGCGATCAGGCAGGCGCCGACCTGAAGCCCCGCGAGCGCGACAGCGCGGTCGATATCGAACTCGAGGCGCAGTGCCTGCCAGATGGCGACCTCGAGCGTGGTTGCTCTCGGACCTCCTCCAAGAACAAGAACGATGGAGAAACTGGAAAAGCACAGGAGGAAAATCAGCATCGCAATTCCGGGAATGACCGGGGCAATTCGCGGGAATTCGATCAGGCGAAAAATCTGCCAGCCAGACATGTCGAACTGGCTGGCAAGCCTCCAGGTTTCGCCGGGGATCGAATCCCACACCGGGAGAAGCAAGCGCACCGCCAGTGGCATGTTGAAGAACGTATGCGCGATCAGGATGCCGGAGAGCCCGTAGAGCGGCGCAAATCCTGGCAATCCGGCAGCAACAAGCGTGCGACTGACCGCACCATTGTGGCCCCAAACGGAGACGATGCCGAAGACCGCAACGATCACCGGCAAGACCAGGGGCAGTCCGAACAACTTGATGAGCGCCGTGCGGCCCGGGAATTGCGAGCGCCTTGCAAATGCGCGAGCCACCGGTAGCGCAAACAGCAGCGCCAGGACCGTCGAAAGCGTTGCCTGATAGACGGTGAAACGCAGAACGTGCCAGCTGTACCCGTCAAGCAGGGGTCCGGTTTCGTTTCGGGTGGCCACCCCGAGAAGTGCCAGTACGGCAACAATGGCCAGGCCCGGCGAAGCAATGAGTGCAAGGGCGCCGGGCCAAAGCAGCAACCGTTGGCCGACGATCATTTCGTGCCGACTGCCTCAAGCCATTCACGGATCCATTCCTTGCGGTTGGCCGCGACTTCTTCTGGCGCGAGCAGAAGCGTCACGCCCGGCTTGTCCAGGTTGCGAAACACTTCAGGCAGGGCATCTCCCGCATCCGTTGCCGGGTACATCCAGTTTGTCGTCGGAATGATTTCGGCAAAATCCCGTGAACCGACAAATGAAAGAAACTGCCGTGCGAGTTCCGGCTGGTCGGTTGAAGCCGCGACTGCAGCCACTTCGATCTGCATGTAGTGGCCTTCCGGAAAGATCACTGCCTTGTACCGGGTCTCGTCCTCAGCCAGCTGGTGATACGCCGGCGACGTCGTATAGCTCAGTACCATCGGCGCTTCGCCCGCGAGAAACAGGCCGTAGGCTTCGCTCCATCCCTGGGTTACCGTCAGAAGGCGTTCCGACAGATTTCCCCAGACCTCGGCCGCATCGTTACCGTGAATGGCCTTGATCCAGAGGAGAAGGCCAAGCCCCGGCGTGCTCGTCCGCGGGTCCTGGATGATCAGATCCCGGCCGGGACTTTCGGACGCAAGTTCGGCAAGCGAAGCGGGTGGGTCCGTCAGGGTTGCGCTGTCATAAATGATGGCGAAGTAACCGTAGTCGAACGGCACGAAAACGGGATCATTCCACGTAATTGGCAGATCGAACTCGAGCTGGCCCAGGCCGTGCTCCAGCACGACGCCGGACTGGACGGCTTCAGCCATCAGGTTGGTGTCGAGCCCGAGCACAATATCTGCCCGGCCTGCATCGCCTTCAAGGCGAAGTGCCGTCAGCAGCGTCGCGGCATCTCCTTCGGCGACCCACTCGATCGTGCAGCCGCATTGGCTTTCGAATTTCTTCTGGACCTCCGGCCCCGGTCCCCAGTCACTGACAAAGGATTCGTAGGTGTAGATCGTCAGGGTTTCGGCCCATGCGGCCTGCAAGGAGAATGCAGCCGCAAGACAGGTGACAAAAAAGCTCTTCATGGATTCCCTCCTTTCGGGGCGAGGGAATCGGAATGGCAATTTGTGCGATGCGGTCCATCTTCTCATTCCCTACGCCGGCATGATCCGGATCAGGTTCGACGGGTCAACGCGTGTTGCGTTTCTCAGTTCCGGCGGGAACTCCCCGTGAGTGACAACCGCACAAATACAACCATGGAGCCTGATACGCAATCGGTCCGGCATTCGAACATGAAATTCTTGCCGGACCGAAAACCCGGCGACAACTCGCGCCTTTCAACCGGAGAGAGGAAAGTGGCAGGAAACAACCCGGCCGTCGCCGAGTCTTTTCGGGGGCGGTGCGGTCGTTCGGCACAAATCCTCGGAGTATGGGCAGCGGGGGTGAAATTCGCAGCCACGCGGACGGTTGGTCAGGCTCGGCACCTCTCCCTCGATCGAGACCAACTGCCTGCGTCTTGTCGGGTCCGGACGCGGCGCGCCACGAACGAGCGCTTCGCTATACGGATGAGCGGGCGTCTCGAATACGCGCGAACAGTCACCGCTCTCGACGATGCGGCCAAGATACATGATCGCGAGCGTGTCGCTGATTTGCCGAATGACGGGAAGGTTATGGCTGATCACAAGATATGCCAGGCCGTGATGCGATTGAATGTCCATCATCAGGTTGAGGATTTCCCCCTGGACGGAAACGTCCAGACCGGCAGTGGGTTCATCAGCGATGACCAGGGCAGGATTCAAGGCGAGCGCACGGGCAACGCCCACGCGACGAGCCTGACCCCCTGAAAGCTCGTGCGGGTAGCGTGGAAGGAAGTTCCGCGGCAGACTGACCATTTCGCAGAGGCGATTGGCCTCTTCGTGCAGGGACTTGCCGCCTTCGCCATGGACGATCAGCGGTTCCGTCAACAGCTGTTCGACGGTTTGCCGCGGACTGAGCGAGCCGATCGGGTCCTGAAACATCATCCCGATATCGCGTCTCTTTTTCCTGTAGCCGGCTTGCGAGAGACCGACGAGGTCGGTGCCTTGAAACCTGATGTTTCCTGAGTGAACGTGGTTCAGGCCCAACACGGCGCGCCCCAGGGTCGTTTTCCCCGACCCGCTTTCTCCGACAAGGCCAAGGGTTTCGCCTGCCCGAACTGAGAGGGATACTTCGGCAACCGCATCGACGAAGGGATCCCGGTTTCCCGTCGCGAGTGCACGGACCCTGTTCATTACCCTGAAGCGAACCCGCAGGTCGCTGATCTCGAGCAGGTAGTCGGAACCAGGTTCCGTTTCGGTCCTCGCCTGGACTGTTTCGCTGGCGGGTGAATCCCCATCGGACTCGATCGCCGAAGGCCGCAGTCCTGAGGCAGGATCATGCAGGTGGCAACGCACGGCGTGAGGCCGCTCCGGACCGCTTTGGGTGGAGTGGGTCTCGATGTGCGACGGACGTGTGTTTCGGCAAATGTCAGCGGCATGCGGGCAGCGCGGTGCGAACACGCATCCCCCGGGAGTTTGGTGCAGATCCGGAACGTCACCGGGGATGGTCGGAAAAAACCGCGTCTGATCAAGGTCGTGGGACGGGTCGCACTCGAGAAGCGCCCGGGTGTATGGATGTCGCGCCTCGAAGAAGATGCCCTCGACATCGCCATGCTCGATAACTTCGCCTGCGTACATCACGACGACTTCGTCGCAGAGTTCGGCAATCAACCCCAGGTTGTGGGACACAACCATGACCGTGCACCCGTGCTCCGCCTGGACCTCCCTGATCAGGTGGATGATCTGGGCTTCCATGGTCACGTCGAGCGCGGTCGTGGGCTCGTCGGCAATCAGCAGCTCCGGATCGGTCAGGAGCGCCATCGCGACGCTTGCCCGCTGCCTCATCCCGCCGCTGAACTGGTGCGGAAAGTGACGGATCCGTTCATCTGCGTCCGGTATTCCGACGCGATGCATGAAACGGGTTGCCAACCTGGTCTTTTCCGATTGCGACAACCTGTTCCGGCGATACAGGACATCGGTCATTTGACGCCTGTAGTTGAGCACGGGAATCTGTGCAGTCATCGGATCCTGGAAGATCATCGTGATGTCTTCGCCGCGAAAACTCCGGCACGCGGATCCGTCGAGCTGCAGGATATCCTGGCCCTTGAAGGTGATGGACCCGGACGTGACTGTCCCGTTTCCCGCGAGCAGACGCATGACCGCCCAGACGAGCGTGCTTTTCCCCGAGCCGCTCTCGCCGACGATTCCGATGACTTTCCCACGAGGAACCCGGACATTGACATCGCGCAGTGCATGAACCCGGCCGCGCACCGTCTGGAAATCGACACTGAGCTTGCGGATGTCGACCAGCGTGTCGTTCATCGCTTCCATGATCTAGCGGTTGCCCCGAAGCTTGGGGTCAAAAATGTCCCGAAGCGTCTCTCCAAGGAGCGTGAATCCGAGGGTGGTCAGGACCAGTGGAATTCCGCCCGCGATGACCGGCCAGGGCGATGTGCGAATGACCAGGTACCCCTCGTTGAGGATCGTCCCCCAGCTGGCAGTGGGCGGAAGGACACCGAGACCAAGGAAGCTGAGCCCGGCCTCGATGGTCACGACCACCGGGACATCCATGGCCGCGAGAATCAGCAGGGGTCCGACGATATTGGGCATGACATGGAGGAACAAAACCCTGCGCGCACGCGCACCGATCGCGCGTTCGGCAAGGATGAATTCGGTGTTCTTGAGCGCCAGCGTACTGGTCCTGGCCAGGCGCGCATAACCGGGGATACTCGTGATGATGACAATGGAGAGAACCAGGTTGAGGCTGGGGCCGAGCAGGGAAACCGCCGCCAGGGCAAGAACGATGGTTGGAAACGATCGAATCGTGTCGAAGACCAGCAACAGGGCATTGTCCAGCCAACGGGGACCGTAGCCCGCGATCATCCCGAGAACGAGTCCGATCACCAGCGACGCGGTCACGCCAATTGCGGCGACTTTCAGCGCGACCCTGCCCCCGTACAGAATTCGGGAATACGTGTCCCGTCCAAGCTGGTCGGCACCGAGCCAGTGGTCCGCGCTCGGCCCCGACAATCGGGCCGGGATGTCCAGCTGGTTCGGATCGTGGGTGGCGAGCCAGGGAGCGCACAAAGCGCTGATGAAGAACATGGCAACGAGTACGAATCCGAGTACTCCAAGCCTGTTGCTGAGGAAAAGAAAGAGCTTTTCCCGTTGCCGGATGGAGTTTCCGATCGAAGTTGGAGAAATCGCCGCCATTGCCTTCACAGGGTGTCGCGAACGCGGGGATCGAGGTACGCAACCATGAGATCGGAGATCAGCGTGACGACGACATAGAGGGCAACCGTGACCATGACGGCTCCCTGGACAACCGGAAAGTTCCGGTTCAGGACCATGTCGTAAATGATCTTGCCGATCCCCGGACGGGCAAAGATAATTTCGGCGAACACCGTTCCCGAGAGCAGCCCACCGAATCCAACCCCCATCAGGGTTATCGTCGGCAGGATGGCGACCCTGAGCGCGTAACGATAGATGATCTTGCGTTCGGGCAAGCCGAATGCACGTGCGGAACGGATGTAATTCTCGCCCATGACCTCCAGCATCGAGGCTCGAACCATGCGCGCGAGATAGCCGACCCATCCAAGTCCGACCGCGAAGGATGGCAGGACGAAGATGCCGGGCCTGATCCACGATGTCGCCTTCGTCTCCGGCCCCGATGACGGGAAACAGCTTGAGGTAGATCGCAAACAGGAGAATCGCCCAGATCGACACGAGAAACGATGGAATGGCGATGGTACCGATCGAGACGATCCCGGTTAACCGGTCGACCCAGCTGCCGCGCCGGGTTGCCGAAAGGCACCCGATGGGGATGCCGATGAGTGCAGCCCAACCGAGAGACGCAACTGCGAGCGTGATCGTGTAGGGCAACTGCTCGACCAGGATTGTCGTGACGCTTCGGTTGCTGAACACGTCGGTCCCGAGATCGCCCTGCAGCACGTTCCCGAAAAAGATCAGGAGTTGCGTGACGAGCGGTTTGTCGAGATGCATCTTGGCCGCGTAAGCCGCCTGAATCTCGGGCGTGGCCCTGGGGCCGAGAGCAATGCTGACCGGATCTCCCGGAATCGCGTGCAGCATCACGAAGAGCGAAAAGACCGCGACAAAGACGATCAGGATCGCGAGTCCGATCCGCTTGACGAAGTAGATCAGCATGCCGGGAACGGGTGGCGCCGCCGGGTTGACCGACCCGGCGGCGCAGCGGCGTCAGGCCGCAGCGAAATACGCCAGCTGCATTTCGCCCGACGGCGCGAATTGAGTCGCGATGTCATCACGATGAATGAACACCTCTGGTTCATGCGTGAGCCAGACATAGGCGCCCGTTTCTTCCATGATTTCCTGCATCCGTGTGTAGATGATGGCGCGTTTGCCGGGGTCGACTTCCTCGATGCCCTGGGCGAACAGGTCTTCGAATTCATCCGAGGACCAGCGTTCCCAGTTCCAGATTCCGACCTGGTCCCTGACAAACCACTGGAACGGTTCATACGGGTCGGGCCCTGACCCGTAACGCATGATCCAGATCTCCAGGTCTTTCCAGGTATCGCCCTTGCTTTCCTGGCCCATTTCCCAGAATGGTCCCGCATCGAGCGGCATGACCGTCACGTTGATGCCGATTTCGGCGAGATTGGCCTGGATGATCGTCGCGGCGAGAACGCGTTCCTGGTTGTTGAGGGTTCTCAGCGTGAGGTTCAGGCCCGATGCTCCTGCTTCGTCGACCAGGCTCTTGGCCATGGCCGGATCATAGGAGTAACCGGCACTGGTCCGTTTGCCGACAAGGCCCGGGCTGACAACACCGAACGACGGTTCCGCGGTGCCGGCATAGGCCGCTTCGATAATGCTCGCCTGGTCCACGGCCTGCTGGATCGCCTGCCTCACCCGTATGTCCTGCAACTTCGGGTGCTCGGTATTCATCCCGAGCCACATGTACTGCAGGGCACCCGCGACCGTCAGCGTGCTGCCGGCGGGCGGACCCTTGCGGTAGCGCGCCAGGGCTTCCGAGGAGATCTGCGTACAGTCGAGCTCGCCGGCTTCGAAAGCCAGCGCGGCCGAGTCATCTTCGGTCACGGTAATGCACTCGATCGTGTCGAAGTACGGCATGTCGCCTCTCCATTCCGGGTTCCTCGTCAAGACGACTCTTTGCCCGGGTGTCCATTCATACACGTACGGACCGCATGTCGCAGGGACTTCGGTCGTGTATTTTCCGCCAACGCTTTCCAGTGCCTTTCTCGAGAGAATAATCCCGGTCCGGAGGCGAGCGTCGTGTTCATGAAGGGGGAAAACGGCTGATTCAGAACAATGGTCCCCGTGTGCGTGCCGGTCACGTCGACCCTGTCGAATGCCACGTAATCGCTTTTCCATTCGCTGGTGGTCATGCGTTCGTAGCTGAACGCGACATCGTCAGCCGTCAGTTCACCATAGCCATTCGACCACATCAGGCCCGGCTTCAGCTCGAAATCGATATGGATGGAGTCGCGAACGACAACACTGTTGACAAACGGCGACGGAACCCAGCCGCCCGGACCATAGTGGATGAGCGACGGCATGCAACACCAGTTGATGTCGTTGTTGGGATGACCGCCGACATAGAAACCAGGATCTAAGCTGTCGAGGTCCCGGTTGAACCTCACGGTCAGCTTCCGGTCGTCAGCGGCAAAGGAAACGCCGGGCAGGACACCCGGCAGGGCCGAAGTGCTGGCGAAAGCCGCCGACTGCAGGAAACGCCGTCTCGATAATGCGTATGTCATTTGTCACCTCTCATTTTCATGTCTTTGAAGGGTCGCAGGACACCGCCGCAAACGTGCAGCGAGCCGGTTACCCGGCAACCGGGAGAACAGGCCAAGAAATGCCTGCATGATCGGGAATTGGCAAGAGAAATTGTGGCAGGTAACGGAAAACTCGGCCCGGTCTCTGATCCGGCTGGATTGCCGATACCGATTCGATTGCATAAATTATTGCCGTAATTGCGTCGGCTTTCTGCGAAATATCCGAAAGCTGTTGACGAAGGGCACAATTTTGGCAACGAATGCTGGAAACGGAACGCGATCGGTGGTTTGGGAAATCGTTCCAGTGGATGATCTTGTCGGTTTCGACAACCCCGCACGAGAGTTGGCGGAATGTGTCTCGGTGCCTTTTGAACGGGCTCGGGCAATGCCCAAGAGCGTCTATGTTTCCGAGGAATTCCTGGACCAGGAAATCCGGAACATTTTTCGAAGGGAGTGGTTCTGCATCGGGCGTTCGGATGGACTTCGCAACCCGGGCGACTATTTCGCTTCCGAACTGGCAGGTCAGCCGATCATGGTGGTTCGCGACATGCAGGGGAATCTCCGGGCCCAGTCCAACGTCTGTCGGCACCGCATGTCAGTGCTGCTGACGGGCAAGGGAAATACCCGGACGATTGTCTGCCCTTACCACGGTTGGACTTACGGGCTGGACGGAAGGCTTCGGGGAGCACCCGGGATGGCCAGGAACCGGGAGTTTGACCGGTCATGTTATCGTCTGCCTGAAATCCGCTGCGAGGAATGGCTGGGTTGGGTCCTTGTCTCGCTTAACCCGGAAGTCCCCCCAGCGCGGGAGGTTTTCCGCGAAATCGAGGACATGGTCGGCGACTACGAGATGGAGAACTATTCGCAGGCCTTTTTCGAGGTCCACGAATGGAACACGAACTGGAAGATTCTCGCCGAGAATTTCATGGAGAGCTATCATCTCCCGGTTTGCCATGCGGCAACGATCGGCGGCCTGTCGAAAGTGGACGAAATCGAATGCCCGGAAGGGCGAAACGCATTCAACTACCACACGTTGCAGAAAGAGGAGGAGTTTTTTCTCTCCGTCGCGCATCCCGACAATGCCAGGCTCACTGGCGAGCGGCGGTTCACGACCTACCTGTTTGCCGTCTATCCGAGCATGCTCGTGACGCTGACGCCGGGGTATTTCTGGTACCTGTCGCTGTACCCGGCGGCTCCGGGAAAGGTGCGGATCTACTTTGGCGGTGGGCTGGCGAAGGAATTCGCCAACGACCCCAGGGGCAGGGAGCACTTCGCCGATCTGAAACGCCTGCTTGACGAGGTCAATGATGAAGACCGGGGATGTACCGAACGCGTCTTTGCCGGAGTTCGTTCCGGCCTTTCATCGCCTGGCCACCTGTCACATCTCGAGAGACCGAACTTCGAGTTCGCAACCTACATCTCCAAGCGAATACCGTATTGACGCTGGAACTTGCCAGGCCGCGCGAGGCCCGACAGCGGCCCGGAAGAAATGCCATCCCGGCGTGCGTATACCGCTTCACGTGCTTCAATCGTTGACACGTTGCCTCGATGGAAGCCGGCCGGACCCTTGACCGTTTGTTCTTGTCGTCCGACCGATTCCGCAAGAACCCGTCTCAGTCCTCGTGGATGACATCGGCTGCGAAAGTTCCGCCCTGGTAGACTGCACGTGCATCATCTGCATCCGGCGGATCCATGCGTTCGTCCAGTTGACCCCTGAAAACTTCGGAGTTGTCCCGGGGCCGCCAACCAAGGTACGAGACTTTCCGGTTGTCCCACCAGGTCGAGTCATTGTCCGAAACCCCGTAGATGATCGGGCATCCCAGCTTCCGAACCGTGAAAATGCACTCGATCAAGCGTATGAAGTCGTCGTGGCTCATCCACGTGGACAGCATGCGGTGGTCGGCCGGTTCAGGTAAGCAGGACCCGATTCGAATGCAGGCGGTCTCGATCCCGAACTTGTCATGGTACATCGATGCGAGGGCTTCTCCGAAGATCTTCGAAACCCCGTAAAGACCATCCGGACGCGTGGGGGCGTCGGCATCGAGCAACTGAGTCTGCCGGTAGAACCCGATTGCATGGTTGGAACTGGCGAATACGATACGCTTGACACCGTGCTTTCGTGCCGCTTCGTAGAGGTTGACCATGCCATCGATGTTGGCCCGGCGGATGATCCCCCACGCCGCTTCGACCGATTGTCCGCCCATGTGAACGATTCCGTCACAGCCCTTCACCAGGGCATCGACTTCGAACTTGTCGCCAAGTTCGCATCGCATGATTTCCTCGTGGGGTTTCGACTCGCCGAGGTCCCCCCGGCATGACAGGCGGATGATATCCGCCAGATGTGTGAGTCGCTCCCTGCAGACGACGCCCAGATTGCCGGAAGCGCCGGTGATGAGCAACCGTTTCATTGCCTGTCCCTTCGTTGGCCGCGGGTCACGGGACGCCGCGGCGACCGCTTGGTCTTCCGGGTTCGCGGAAACCTTGCGCGCCGAATTTTTCCGGCCTTGCTCACGATCAAATTGTGAATGCGAATCCGGACGTGAGTGTCATCCGGCAAAACGCGTCTGCCGAACGCCACGAATTCCAAGCCCGGTTACGGCAAATAGGCCTCCGGCGTCCGTCTGACGGGCCTCGGTGCCGTCCGTCAACCCGATTCCAAGCGATGTCACGAAGAGAACATCAAGGTTCTCCCCCCCGAACATCGGCTTGCTCGGTCTCTCGACGGGCATGTCTATGGCCATGAGGACTTCGCCGTTCGGCGAGATCCGGTAGACCTGCCAGCCGTCGATGCCCGCCTGCCAATAACACCCTTCGGAATCGACCGTTCCCCCGTCCGGCCTGCCCGCGACCGATCGCGTGTCGAAGAAAACCCTCGGTTTTCCGGGCTCGCCCGTATCCAGATCATAGTCGCATTGCCAGATCGTTCGTACGCCCTTGTTGCTGTCCGAGTAATACATGCGGTCTCCGCTCGGGGAGAAGGCGATTCCGTTTGTCGTATGGATCCCTCCGGGACCCGCAGCAACGCTATGGTCGGGATCGAGGCGGTAGAAGCGGCCGACGGGTTCGGGCTCGCCGCCGTCCTTCATGGTCCCTGCCCAGAAACGGCCGGCGCTGTCGGTTGTGCCGTCATTGAAGCGGTTCATTTCGAGATGGGATTCCGGGTCGTGGATCGCCTCGCGATCGCCGGATTTCGGATCGAACAGCCAGAACCCTGTCTTCGTGGCGAGGACCAGGCCCCTGCTTTCGCGAACGGCCAGGCAACCGACCGGTTCACCATAGTCAATCGTGTGGTTTCTGCCCGTCACAGGGTCGAAACAGTGAATCAGCCCGGCCGGAATATCCACCCACCACAGCACTTCGTCGCGATCGTCCCAGACCGCGCCCTCACCGACCCTGCTTTTCGTCGGGGCCACGCATTCAATCTTCACATCGGGTTCCTCTGCTAAATCCCGCTCACCTGCCCGGTGCATCGCCGGCGCATGATCACTGGCAATGCGGTGGTCAGGAATCGCACCCTGAAAAGTTTGCGTCGGCAATGATGATCTGAAAGGGCGTGACGGTCAATCTTCGCCCCCGCCTTTCTTTCAAAGGGTTCTCGCATGAGCCTGGTTCCAGCCGTTATCGGAACGAGGCAACGGCCACCCCGGACAATTGCCCGCCGGCGCGGTCTGCCCATTGATCATTTAGGCTCTAGACACGATTACTCCGGGCTGCTATTGTGGCCTCATGACTGCGAATGCACCGATTCGCCGCGTGCTGTTTTCCGCCCACGGTCAGGCGGTTCTCGCGGCCCTGCCGCCGCCCGAGAGCTTTCCGGGCAGGACGGCATTCGCGCGGGAGGTCTGCGCGCGGTTCGGTTTTGTCGACGCGCTCGGCAATCCGCGCGAATCGAGCTGCAGGGCGGCGCTCCGCGACCTTGAGGCGGCGGGGCGCATCAGGCTTCCGCCGGCGCGGCGGAGCCCGAGGGTTGCCCCGGGTCCCCGGATGCTTTCGGATCCCGTGGCCGCTGCCTGTGGCGTTCCTGACCGTGTCGACGCCGTTGCGGGTCTTGAGGTGCGCCCGGTTGCCGGGCGCGAAGAAGCGCAGATCCTTTCGCGCCTGCTCCGGGACGAGCATCCCCAGGGCGCGGTGCAGCACGGCGGTCGCCAGCTTCGCTACCTGGTCGCTTCCGCTCACGGCTGGCTCGGCGGCTTCGTGTTTGCCAGCCCGTCCTCTGCCCTTGGTCCCCGGGACCGTTGGATCGGCTGGGACGCGGACGCCCGGCGGGCGGGTCTGGACCGGGTTGTGGGGATGTCGCGGTTCCTTGTCCGCCGTGATGTCCGCTGCCTGCATCTTGCATCGAAGGCCCTGGGCCTGTGCCTGCGCCGCCTTGCGGAGGATTTCCACCACCGTTACGGGATCTTGCCGGTGCTCTGCGAGACCTTCACCGGACCGGATTTCAGCGGCGCGAGCCTGGCGGCGGCGGGCTGGACATGGGTGGGGGAGAGTTCCGGTCGCGGGCGCCGCGCGGCGTCCGGCCGGAGGGTGGAGCGCAAGGGGATATGGATGCGCCCGCTCTGCCGGGACTGGCGCGGCGTCCTCGGCGCCGCAGGCGCGGGCTGCGCGCCGCCGCCGCGCCCGAAGCCGGTCCTGCGGCCCGGGGAGGGGCTTGACATGGACGTCTGGGCGCAGAACGAGTTCGGCGCGGCGCCGCTCGGCGGTGCGCTGGTCAAGCGGATGGTGAAGAGCGTGAGGATACAGGCGATGGCACCCTCGAAGACCTTTTTCTCCGCCGCCTGCGGCGACCAGGCGGCGGTGACGGGATACTACCGGATGATCGAGCGCCCCGAGGAGGGGGAGTTCACGCCGGAGGCGATCCTTTCGGCCCACCGGGAGCGGACGCTGAAACGCATGCGCGGTGCGGGAACGGCGCTGCTGGTCCAGGACGGGACGGACCTGAACTTCGCCACCCACGGGGGCTGCTCCGGCCTCGGCGTCATTTCCCGCACCAGGGGGTCCGCGGGCACGCTCGGGATCCACATGCACAGCACCTTCGCGCTTGACGGGGAGGGGCTGCCGCTCGGGGTTCCGCGCATCGAGTTCGACTGCCCGGACGGCAAGGCGGACAAGGGCAAGCCGCCGGAGGCGCGGAAATCGGCCCGCTGGCTGCGGGGATGGCGGGACGCCTCGGAGCTGGCTGCGGCGGTTCCCGGCACGCGGGTGGTCTCGGTGATGGACCGCGAGGGCGACATCGCGGCGCTGTTCGCCGAGCGCCAGGCGGAGGGCGGGGCGGAACTGCTGGTGCGGGCCAAGCACGACCGGGCCTTCCCCGACGGCGACAGCCTGTTCACGCGGGTGCGCAACGCGCCGCCGGACGGGGAGCACGAGATCCGGATCGACCGGGCCTCGCCCCGACGCGCCGCCCGCGGCCAGAAGGGCTTCGCCGGACGGGAGGCCCGAAGGGCGACGGCGGAACTGCGCTGGCAGGCGCTCGAGGTCCCGGTGCCGAAGAAGGAACGCGCGCGGCTCGGCGCGGAGCCGATGCGCCTCACCGCCGTCCATGTCCGCGAGCCCGAACCGCCCGCCGGTGCCGAGGCGGTGGAATGGCTGCTGCTGACGACCCTTCCGGTCGCGGAGCGGAAGGCGGCGGTGGAGGTTCTCGACCTCTACGCCCTGAGATGGCGGATCGAGGACTGGCACAGGATCCTGAAATCGGGCTGCGACGTGGAGAAGACGGCCCACAGCACGGCGGAGCGGATCAAGCGGGCAGTCACGCTCAACGCGGTGATCGCGTGGCGCCTCTCGGCGCTGACGCTGCTCGGGAGGGCGACGCCGGAACTGCCGGCCGAAAACCTGTTCGCGAAGTCGGAGATCGCGATGCTGCTGGACTACGCCCGCCACATGGGGTTCACCCTGCCCTGCCAGGCCGACGCCGGAGAGAGGCCCGGACTGGGCGACGTCTCCCTCGGCGAGGCGGTGCTCCTGGTGGCCCGCCTCGGCGGATACCTGAACCGGAAGAATGACGGCCCGCCGGGACACCAGGTCGTCTGGGAAGGTTACGCACGCATGTCGTCAGGGGCGCAGACACTGGAGCGGGCGGCCCGGATCGGGGACGACAGTGCCTTCTACAGACTTCGTGCCCAGTTGATAAATGACTAATGGGCAGGGCGCGGTCGCCGGGCCCGGCACGGGATGGAGCCTCGGGTTGTCGCCAACGGAGCCGATTCGCGTTGTGGTAAATCCGGGAATGGCTCGGATAGAGGCATGAAAATCTGCCTGTCGGCTTCAAAACCGTTGACTCCTGACGTGAATGCTCAAGCGGCAGCTGCAGGGTGAACTGGACGGAGCCCGCATGATCTCGCGACCCGGCACCGAGCCTCCCGGGAGAACCGTAAAGTCGGATACACGAATTGCGGAGGCTCGAATTACCCCCATCGCCTTAGCGGACCCTCCGCCGTTGAACAATGCAACGTGTCATCAGCCAAATGCGCTTCGCGCGATCATCGAGATTGAAACGGAAGGTGGAATCATCGGACTTGGTGAAAGCTTTGGTACGAAGACGGTTCTTGACGGCTGTGGTCGGCCGTGTCGGGTCGCCGGACGGACCAGTTCGTCGCGGGAACCCGGCGCAGACGGGCGTCCTTCGATCATTTCCGAGAGGAGCCTGTGCTTGCGAATCGATCCGGGGCGCCTCCGTTCCATGGGGCGTGTCCTGCCGTTGGGACCGGTGCAATGCAGGCGATTTCGGTTGAATCATCGGAAGCGAGCCCCTCCCCAGTCATCCGGCAGCCTCCGGACTTCGCCCAGATCCGCTACGAAGACTCTTCGATGCACTCGGCAACTCCCGTCGTGACAGAAGCTGCCGCATTCCCGAAGACCGTGACGAAACCCAGTGCTGCGGCGAAGAAAGCGAAAACAGCGGCGAGGCCGAACATGTGCGACCACGAGAATCCTGCCGCGATGCCGGCGAGAACTGCGCCAAGTGCACCGATACCGTTCAGCAGCGCGAAGGCGAGACCCAGGGTCGTCCCTTCGCTGTGGCCGGTATGATTGACTGCTCCAGCGAGCACGGCGGCGCGGATCGCTTTCAGCGCGGCGACCGCTGCCGTCATCGCGGCGATCATTGCCCACAGGGAAGGCTGAAAAACCAGTAACCCGATCGCCAGTGCCGCCATGAGATTGCCGAACACGACCACCGGCCGGCATCCGGCGATGTCGGAGATCTTGCCGACCCAGGGCTGCGCCAGTGCGCCGACAATCAGCATGGCCGAGAACGCGATGCCAGCAGCTTCCGGCCCGAATCCGTACCGATCCGCGAGATAGAGCGGGATCATGCTGAGAAGCGCCATCAGCGCCATGTTGTAGAGGCAGATCATCGCCACCATGCGAAGACCGTTACCCTGCCGCCACACGTTCAGGAGTCCGAACATTTCCTGCTTGCTGATCGACTTTTTCTCGACACGCGGAACCGCGCGCGCCACCCAGAAGAAGAAGAAGAAGCCCATGGACGCGGCGGGAAGCGCCGAGACCGCCAACGCCTCGCGCCAATCGACGTACGCGAGAAGAAAGCCGGCGACGAGCGGCGACAGCACCTCCGCCAGCGAGCCACCGATGGCATGAATGCCAAGTACGTGAGCGCGCCGTTCCCTGTTTTCACGAACGAGCACGCCCGAGGCGATGGGGTGCCACGCTGCATCGCCCATGATCGCGATCGCGAGCAGCAGCGCGAGACTCCAGAAACCAGGTGCCATGGCGGCGAGCAGGTAACCCACGGCGACCCACCAGAACGTGGCGACCAGCAGGCGGCCACGGTTCGAGACATGATCGGCGAGAATTCCGGCTGGCAGATAAGCGAGCGCGCCGCCGAAGTTGCAGATCGTGAACAGCAGGCCAACTTCAGCCGGTGAAAGATCCATGGCGATACCAACCGCCGGGACGATCAGCCAAAGCGAAAAGATCGACCAGTCGTTGGCAAAATGACCGAGTGTAAACCATGTCAGGAGGGTGCGGTTTTTCATGGCTGTGGCAAGTTGAGTTCCTGGGGCGCGGTAATTGTGCCTGAAATGCTGTGCACACTAGGTCGGAACTGCCGTTGCCGAGAAGCGGCGTTGGCTGAACTGGTTATTGAGTTCATGCCCCAGGACTCCGTGAATGTTCGCCAGGATCATGACAACCGAAATCGGCCATCGTGTCCCGCATCGAACGGTGTCCAGTTTCGGTCTTGTGCGTTGCGCACCTGAAAAAAACGATGCTGAGGGTGAATGGCAAGACCTGATCAACGGGTGAATTTTCGGTATTTCACCCGCTTGGGTACGAGTGCATCGGTTCCGAGACGCCTTTTCTTGTCCCTTTCGTAGTCTTCAAAGTTGCCTTCGAACATTTCGACGCGACTGTCGCCTTCAAAGGCCAGGATGTGCGTGCAGATGCGGTCGAGGAAAAAGCGGTCGTGGGATATGATTACCGCACAACCGGCGAAGTCAGCAATCGCGTCTTCGAGAACCCGAAGAGTTTCAACATCGAGGTCATTTGTCGGTTCGTCGAGCAAAAGGACATTGCCGCCGTGACGGAGAAGCTTTGCCATATGAACGCGATTCCTTTCGCCGCCCGAGAGCAACGACACCGGCCTTTGCTGGTCGCTCCCCTTGAAATTGAACGCCGAACAGTATGCTCGCGAATTCATTTCTGCATCGCCCAACCAGATGAACTCGAGGCCGTCGGAAACCTCCTCCCAGACCGTTCGGTCATCGTCGAGATGGTCCCTCGACTGGTCAAGGTACGAGAGTTCTACCGTTTCTCCGAATTCGATCGAACCGGAGTCAGGGTTTTCCAGGCCAGCCAACAATCGGAAGAGCGTGGTTTTCCCGGCCCCGTTCGGGCCGATGACCCCGGCGATGGCGCCTGCAGGCAGGCTGAAGTTCACGTCGTCGAACAACAGGGTGTCGCCGTAGCTCTTGCGCAGGCCCTTGACATCGATGACTTTGGAGCCGAGCCGAGGACCGTTGGGAATGACGATCTGGGCATTCCGGATTCGTTCGCGTTCCGTCTGGGACGCGAGCGTATTGTAGGCATCGATCCTGGCCTTCTGCTTGGCCTGGCGAGCCCGGGGACTCTGGCGTATCCACTCCAGTTCCCGCTCGAGGACTTTTCTTTTCGACCTTTGATCGCGGTTCTCCTGTTCGAGGCGGATCGCCTTCTGTTCGATCCAGGAAGAGTAATTGCCCTCGTAGGGGATTCCGCGTCCACGATCGAGTTCAAGAATCCACCCGGTGATCCTGTCCAGAAAGTACCTGTCGTGGGTGATGATCAGGCAGGTGCCCCGATAGTTGATGAGATGCTGTTGGAGCCAGGCGACGGTCTCGGCGTCAAGGTGATTGGTCGGTTCGTCGAGTAGCAGCATGTCCGGTGCTTCCAGCAGCAGCCGACACAATGCGACCCTGCGTTTTTCACCGCCTGAGAGTATCCCGACTTCCTCCTGGTCAGGAGGGCAACGCAAGGCGTCCATGGCTATGTCGATGCGGGAATCGAGCGACCACAGGTCTTCCGCATCAATCTGGTCCTGCAGCCGGGTCATTTCGTCAGCGATGTCGTCGGAATAGTTCATCGCGAGGAAATTGAACCTTTCGACGACATCCAGCTTATCCTTGACACCCAGCATTATGTTACCGCGGACATCGAGACGCGCATCGAGTTCGGGCTCCTGGGGCAGGAATCCGACCCTGACGCCATCCGCAGCCCACGCTTCGCCACCATAGTCCGTCTCGATTCCTGCCATGATACGCATCAGTGTCGATTTGCCCGAACCGTTGACGCCGACGACACCGATCTTGACTCCGGGCAGGAAAGAGAGCCGGATGTTTTCAAAGCAGGTCTTCCCTCCGGGATATGACTTGGAAAGCCCGTCCATGTGGAAGACATACTGGTGCTGCGCCATCATCTGTCCCGTTTCCCACCTTGCTTCTCGATCAAGCGCCGTCTATCGATTTTGCGGTTGGGCGACAATCTCGGAGAAGAGCGTGAGCATGCCGCAATATGGCAGAGTCAAATTCCGCGTCCCGTGTGCGTTCACTCGGCGGAAACCCGGAATTGTGATCATCCGGACTAACCGCCAGGTCCGGGCAGGATCTTCGGTGTTCCCTGCCGGCGCGGAGTGGCCTTGAATTGGTGAGGTCCCGGATACCGTTTGCGATTCCCGGAATGCGTATCGGACTGTTCGGCGGGTCATTCGATCCCCCACATTCCGGCCACCTTCACGTCTCGCTGGAGGCGTTGAAGCGGTGCAGGCTCGATCGCGTCTGGTGGCTGGTCTCTCCAGGCAATCCGCTCAAGCGGGATGCACCGGCGCCGATTTCGGAGAGGCTGGCGGCTGCACGCCGATTCGCCCTGCATCCCAGATTGCTGGTGTCCGACCTCGAGCTTGAACTGGAAACCGGATTCACGTCTGAAACCCTGGACGCACTGAGATCGACGTATCCGGGGGTCAGGTTCGTCTGGATCATGGGAGCCGACAATCTCGTCGGGTTCCATCGTTGGAACGACTGGCGCTGGATTCTCGAGAATTTTCCCGTGGCGATTGTCTCGCGCCCGAACCAGAGACTGCGGGCCGCGGGTTCGGTCGCTGCGCGGTCGTATCGGCGATTCCGGCTTGCGCCTGGGGATGCGGGAAGACTGGCTTTGTCGGGAACACCCTGCTGGTCCCTGCTGGAAGGCCCGACGCTCGAGATCTCGTCGAGCGGAATTCGAAACCGCCCGCCTGGCGGTATTGCCAGGTACGCTTGAGTAGCGAATGACAACACGTATACGTGGCGCCATTCGAAAAGGCGTTCTCTTCGGATAGACGAGGGCTGTTTCGGAAAATTGATCCAGTGGGAACAGGTGACGAAATGGTAGCAGAACATGAGCCCGCAAACGCCCTGCGCCCTTACGCGGAGTTGTCCAGGGCATGGCCATTCGAGGAGGCAAGAAAGCTCCTTGAACGACTTTCCGGGGATCCCCCGTCGAAGGGTTACGTCTTGTTTCAAACCGGGTACGGACCATCCGGACTTCCCCATATCGGGACCTTTGGCGAAGTTGTCCGAACGACCATGGTGCGGCAGGCATTCGAGGTGCTTTCCGACATTCCAACGCGCCTGATCTGTTTTTCCGACGACATGGACGGGCTTCGCAAGGTTCCGACGAACGTGCCTCGCCGGGAAGAACTGAGGGAAGACCTGAATCTGCCGTTGACGAAGGTTCGTGACCCGTTTGGGACGCACGAAGGATTCGCCCAGCACAACAATGCCAGGCTGTGCGAGTTCCTCGACGGTTTTGGCTTCGATTACGAATTCGCGTCGTCGACCGACTATTATCGGGCCGGCAGGTTCGACGAAATGCTGTTGGTTGCGCTCGAGCAATTCGACAGGATCATGGAGATCATGCTGCCGACCCTGGGCGCAGCCAGGCGCGAAACGTATTCGCCATTCCTGCCAATCAGTCCCCGCACCGGCCATGTGCTCCAGGTCCCGACCCTGGAACGGCGCCCGGAGCGTGGCACCATTGTCTATGCCGAGCCTGACGGCGAAAAGATCGAAATCCCGGTCACGGGTGGAAACGTCAAGATGCAGTGGAAACCTGACTGGGCGCTTCGCTGGGCCGCGCTCGGGGTCGATTACGAGATGTCGGGGAAGGACCTGATCGACTCTGTGGTCCAATCGAGCAGGATTTGCCGCGCGCTCGGGAAGCGCCCGCCGGTGAGCCTCAGCTACGAATTGTTCAATGACGAGCACGGGCAAAAGATCTCCAAGTCAAAGGGAAACGGGCTATCTATCGAAGAATGGCTTCGCTACGCGTCACCCGAAAGCCTGGCTTATTTCATGTATCCGAAGCCGCGGGTGGCCAAGAGGCTGCACCTTGGGATCGTCCCAAAGGCATTTGACGAATACCACCATCATCTCGTTGCGTACCCGCAACAAACGCCGGAGCAGAAGCTAAAAAATCCGGTCTGGCACGTTCACGATGGCACGCCTCCGGAATCCGACATGGTCCTTTCTTATTCCATGTTGCTCAATCTTGCTTCCGCGGCAGCCGCGGGCGATGAATCGACGCTCTGGAAGTTCATTTGCAAGTATGCTCCGGATGCAAGCCCGGAGACCCACCCCGGTCTGGACAGGGCAGCCGCGGGCGTCGTCAGGTATTCCGAAGATATCGAACGGCCGAGGAAGTCATTCCGCGCGCCTTCCGCCAGGGAGAGGTCGGCGCTCCTGGAGCTCGTCCGGCGCCTGGAGGCGTGGGATGGCGCAACGGATCCGGAATCCTTGCAGGGAATCGTGTATGCAGTCGGTCGAGACCTTCAGTTCGAACCGCTTCGGGAATGGTTCAAGGCAATCTACGAGGTGTTGTTCGGAGCATCTCAAGGGCCACGGTTTGGGGGATTCATCGCGGCGTACGGTATTTCCGAGACATGTGATCTGATCAGGTCCAAACTATAGGACGAACTGCCATGGCATCGCGTTTGGCAGGCACCTCGGGATTTGAACACCGTCAGGGGGTCTGTCCCATGTACCCGTTAGCGTTATCCGTTTCTCTTGGCCCTGGATGGATGCGATAGGCGGCTCGCCAAGGGCGGGACCGGGTCGGACGGACGGGAAACGCCCAAACCTTGCCGAGCCGTTTCAACGGGCGAAATCGTTGGTTCCGCTTCTTGCTCACTCGCCCGGCAAGAAAGAATTGTTCAGTGCGTCCAGCTTTCCTTGCGATCATGGGCGAAGTTCTCGCCATATCCTCGTTTGCGAAGAATCGGCTTGCGCACGTTGGGGCTGGATTCCCTGAACGCGATTCCCTTGCTCCTCGCGTAGGAAACGGCGTCTTCCCGGCTGCCAAACTCCAGCCGCACCTGGTTTCTGGTGTCGGATGATCCGGTCCAGCCCATAAGGGGATCGATGGATCCCGAGGATTCGGGCTCGAACTCGAGAATCCAGTTTTTCGACCGTGCGGTGCCGGATTGCATGGCGCTGGGTGCTGGCTGATAGATCCGTGCGCGCATTTCAAGATCTCCGAATTCGCGGTATGAATATTCGGCCTGTCGTCGCTTGACAAGGTTTTGGATTTCCCGGTGGAACAAAATCCGGAATACGACGGTTCCCTGCCTCCCGTCTTGGCACGAACGGGATGATGACAGGAGCATTGTCGCCCGAGAACCGGCTCTTCAGCGGGCCTCTGCGCGGGCGTCGTGCTCGGTTACGGACCGAGCCGGAAGGCTGCAGAAATCGCGCAGTGATCCGGATGCGGCTCACGGCGCGGCCATTCCCGGAAAGACCCCTCCACGAGCATCGTCTCGGCTCCACCGCCAGCAGCAATGTGATCTATGAATTCCGAGAAACGAGGGTCGCAGTCAAAATGCACCCCCGCCGTCACGAGGTGGAGCGGTACCGAGGCCCGGGACAGCAGTTGCCAGCCCCAGTCTCCAGGCAAGGCGAGACGGCGGTTGAAGTCTCCGAGGATGACGAAGGCCGTGCCCTCGGCAATTCGTGCGTCCACCCATGCCTTGAGGTGCTCGAACTGGCCACGCAGCGTCACACAAGTTTCCCGCCTCTTGCCGTCCCGGTCCTGCGCGTCACCCCAGCACCCGCTCTTGAGGTGCACTGACAAGAGACGCAAGTCCCGGCCTCCTGCCGTGATCGTGATGTCCGTTCCCCAGCGCTGGAAGGCATCGTCCCCGCCGAGCACCTTCAGATCGGCATGGCGGCGATACGCAATGTCACGCCTGACGGCGAATCCTGTCGCCAGATGACCGAGCTGCGCCTCGGGCCGGTCCCAGCAGGCGCGACTCTGCTGCTTTGTCGGCCTCTCCGACACTTCGACATGCCATCCGGATGCCTTGAACACGCGGCGAGCCGCTTGGGCGTTCTCGACCTCCTGGAACGCGACGATGTCGGCGTCCAATTCCTCGATGCGCTGCGCGAGCGCGGCATAGTCGGAATCATTCCGACCGACGCAACCATCGCCAACGGTATCGTCCAGGTGTTCGAGGTTCCAGGCCGCGACGTGCAATTCACCGGCAGAGCCCGGCGAAGCTGCGATGTGCGCCAGCAGCAACGCCATCACCAAATATCTGACCGAACGTATCATCGTTTCCTTCGTTGCCTTGGCAAACGGTCTTCGCATCACAAACGCCTCCGCCCGGGTTTTTCCTGTTGCGCAACCGGCCCGCTCCCCGTCGCGCTCTCGCCTCATGTGACAACCAACTTTCATCCTACACCGCGAGCCTGAACGCAACCGCGTGGATTGTAACCCGGCGATCTTTGTGATGTGACTGTTCGTTTTTCGTTTCCGGAGCCAGGCGTGTTCATGGCCGTGGATGCGCCGGATGGTTCCCTTGCGAACGGTTGCGCGGATTAGATCCATGAGCGCGGCATACACACGTTCATGAAGGAATCCGCTGTGATTGCGGCCGACCAATCCGTTCTCCAAATGCCGGACCTGAACTCTGTGCGGTCGCGCTGTCGCATCCCCACTGGCTTGATTGTCGTGCCATACACCTTGCCGTGCCGCGACCGGCCTGGAATGAACGCGCATCCCGGCCTTGTGCGCCTCACGACCTTGGCCGGGACGGAGTTCGGGCTCCCTCGTACCGGTTGCCGAGACCGTCGATGATCGGGCAATCCGGCCTGTTGTCGCCCTTGCAAGCGTCGACGAGGTGGGTGAGTTCATCGTGCAGCGACTGCAGTTCGCGCTGTTTCTCCGCAATCTCCATAAGCCTGTTTGTGGCAACTCTTTTCACGTCGGCACTCGAACGGTACTTGTTCTCGTAGAGGCTCAACAGTTCCCTGCACTCTTCGATCGAGAATCCGAATTCCCTCGCCCTGCGCACGAATACGAGCTTCCGCACGGCGCTTTCATCGTAGGTCCTGTACCCCGCTTCCGACCTTGACGGTGCCGACACCAGCCCGATGTCCGCATAGTAGCGGACCGTCTTCACCGGCAGGCCGGCTGCCTTCGAGGCGGTGGAAATATTCAACTGCGCCCCCTTGACCTTCCAGTAACTGGAAACCTTATGTTCCGAATCGAGACGAATCAAGAGGTGTCCGCATGACCTCCACTGCTGAAAGAGCTGCCATTGACTGGTGGTGCCGCCACACTTGGCGCCGGGCATCGAAGAACACGGCCTGGTGCCTGCTCGGCTGCGCCATCGGTGATTTCGGCACGATCGCTTTTTTCCAGTTCTCGGGCATCCCGTGGCCGACTCTGGCGATCATGATTCTCGCGATTGTGAATGGCCTGCTGACGTCGATTGCCCTGGAGACAGTGATCCTGGTCCGACAGATGGACCTCCGGACCGCTTTCGGGACGGCGATCGGCATGTCCTTCATTTCGATGGTTTCCATGGAGGCCATGATGAACGCAGTGGATTGGGCGTTGACCGGCGGAGCCAAGCTGACATGGTGGGTCGTACCGATCATGCTGGCGGCCGGCTTTGTCACGCCTCTTCCCTACAACTACTGGAGGTTGAAGGCGCTTGGCAGGACATGCCACTGACCGGGGCCAGGATCCCGGCCGTCTTGGCCGCAGCCATCAGTGTTGCGGAGAACTCCACTTTGGCGATCGCGTCAACGTTGCAGACAGGGGGCTGGTGATCGCCCACGGTGAACGTGCCGGACGCCTTCCCGGCACAGACACGGCTCGGCCGGGAGACCCACGAAGCAAACTGTATGTTCTGCCAAGGCCGAAATGCGGCCGGACAAAATGGGGTCGCTCTACCTTCGGTTCGTGTTATTTTCGGACCAGGCCACCTTGGCGACGAGTCGTTTCGGGAGGCGGTTGCGCGTAGCGTTTTGCCCACGACTGGCGTTTTGGGGACGTGACGCCGGACGAAGTGGCGCAGACCCGCCGCAACTATTGACTATGCCCGCAAACTGTTGCGCGCCAACGCAGTAAGATGAGGGAATAACGATGAAGGTGATTTTTCTTGCCGGATTATTGGCCCTGAAGGCAACGCTGGTGCTTGCCCATTCGGGTCTTGAGACGACCGTGCCGGAGAACGGCGCGGAATTGACAGATGTGCCGGCCCAAATCGTTCTCTCCTTCAACAGGAACATCCGCCTTACCCGTGTCCAAATGACCCACGACGACAACGAGACAGTCGATCTCGATCTTGGTGGCCAGACCGAATTTGCGACCCGTTTCGTGCTTCCTCTGACCGATATGGGTCACGGCGCTTACCGCATCGAATGGCGTGGCCTTTCGGCAGATGGACACGCAATGCGTAACGAATTCACGTTCGAGGTGGATTGATTCATGCCCGACACTTGGGAGCTCGCGTCGATCATTGTGCAGTCCCTACTTTATCTCGGGGCACTCGCAAGCATCGGCCAGATCCTGGTTCGTATCGTCTTCCACCGGGAGACCAGCGGCCTACGCGATGCCTTCGTTTGGCAGGTGACGACACTTGCCATGCTCGCGCTCCTGTCCGCCGTGGTTGGTTTTGCCTTGAAGGGTGCCGCTATGATCGGCGAACTTTCAGGCATGACCGATCCCACTATGCTCGGACTGCTCTGGCAGACCCCGGTTGGGACAGCGCTCGTCCTTCGGGTCGCCGGGCTGATTACGATTCTCGTCGCCATTCGGATTCCCGCGGTGGGCCTGAATATCGCATCCGCGGGGGGCGTGGTCGTGCTGTGGTCTTTCACCGTGGTCGGGCATGTCGCGGAGGCTGAGCCGTTCTGGCTCAACTTACTGTTGTTGCTGCACCTCATTTGCGCCGCCTTTTGGATCGGTGTGCTCTCGCCGCTCAGGATTCTCGCCGGAAACAGCGAAGACTTCGATCTGGCGGCCGACCTCGGCCATCGTTTCGGGCGAGTCGCCGCGTTCACAGTGCCGGTTCTGATTATCGCGGGAGGCGTCATTGCATGGCGCCTGCTCGGTGATTTCGCCTCCCTGATCGGGACGGCATACGGTCTTACACTGCTGGCAAAATTCGGTGCGATAGCTCTTCTGCTTACTGCAGCCGCGGCCAACAAGTTTCGTTTCGTTCCGGCCATGAAGAGGGGCGACCGGGGCGCCGCCATTGCCTTGCAGCGTTCCATCACTTTCGAGTGGGCCGCAGTCTGCCTTGTCCTTCTGGCGACGGCGGCGCTGACCACGCTGCCAGATTTGCCAATGGGAGGTGATCCATGAATCGAAGGGAATTCATCTTGGCCTCGTCCGCGACAGCCCTGCTCCCCGCGAATGGGTGGGCCATGACGCCCCTACGGTTGATGGCCGGACCCGTAGAAGCCCGAATCCTTCCGGAATCCGAGGGTTCCACCAGCATGCTTGGTTTCAATGGATTGACGCCCGGACCGGAACTCCGCGTACGCCAGGGGGACCGTCTGTCGGTATCTTTCGAGAACGGATTGGACCAGCCTTCGACCATCCACTGGCACGGTATCCATCTCGAAAACGCGATGGACGGGGTGCCGGATCTGACCCAGGCGGCGGTCCGGCCAGGCGAGACCTTCCAATATGCGTTCGATGTGCCTTACGCCGGCACATACTGGTACCATGCCCACCATCGTTCCTGGGAGCAGGTGGCAAGAGGTCTCTATGGTCCACTGATCGTCGAAGAGCCCGACCCGCCAACTGTCAACCATGACATCACCATTGTCCTCGACGACTGGCGGCTGGATCAAGCCGGGCAAGTGCATGAGAGCTTTGGCGATCTGCACGACTTCTCCCACGCTGGTCGGATGGGGAACTTTGCTCGGGCCCTGTTCTCAAGCGAGCTGGTCCGTTTCGGCGACAGGGTCCGCCTGCGGTTGATCAATGCGGCCACGGCAAGGGTATTTTCGGTCACGATCACCGGGGGAATCGGCAGGGTGGTGGCCCATGACGGGATGCCACTCGCTGTGCCGGTGCCGCTGGGCGACGTGCTGCTCGCCCCTGCGCAAAGGACCGACCTCATCCTGGATGTGGCGGGTCTGGTTTCTTTCGCGCTGACGACACGGGACGGTTCCTATCCGCTCGGCACCATCACGGTCAGCGGGTCGAACCCCACGCCTGCCGATACACCGATCCGGCCTTTGCCGCGAGCCGGATTACCGGAGCCCGACCCCGACCGGGCCGTCCGTCTCACTCTCGCCATGCAGGGTGGCGCCATGGGCGGCCGGCACGGGGGCGATGACTTCTGGGCATTCAACGACCTCTCGGGCATGTCCGAGGCACCATGGCATCGTTTTGCCCGCGGTGAGACAGCCCGCATCACTCTGCGCAACGACACCGCGTTTCCGCACGGCATCCACCTGCACGGCCACCATTTTCACGAGATCAGGGACGACGGCACCCTTGGTCACTTCCGGGACACGACCCTGGTCGACCGCCAAGCGAGCCGTGATATCTTGTGCGTGTTCGGCAATCCCGGCAAGTGGCTACTGCACTGCCACACGCTCGGGCACCAGGCGTCCGGAATGAAGACATGGGTGGAGGTCTTGTGACGCGCGCCTGATCGGTTCTCGTCCTGTTTTGCCCGCCATGGCCGGGGCGAGCGGGAAATCGGCGGCGACGATTTGAAGGCCGGCAACCTGCAACTGGACACCGTGATCACGCGGGGCGTGGAACGACTCGTCTACACCTATGGTACGGCGACTACTGGCGCCACAATGTGATCGCTGAAATTTTTCGCGACAGCGAATCCGATGTGGAGGACTTGGGCTAGGACGATCGACAAGGAGATGCCCGCCGGGGAATGCCGGAGGAACATACGGGTTCATGACAATTCCGGAAGCGGTTCTCGACCCGAAACACGAGGAGCAGCAGGAAATGCGCTACCGGTGAGGCAAGCCATTCGATCCTTTAGTGTTCGACGAGATTGCGTCCGCCTTGGCATGGAGAGAGTTGCATTATGCCGGCGTGGCACGCGCGCCAGACTCAGGAGTGGGTCGCAGTAACTGAGACGGTGAAAGCACCGCGCCGCACAGGGGCGATATCGCGGGCGCGTTCTTCGCCGGATTGCGGATTCAGGCGATCTCCTGCGCCAACCTGTCGAGTTGATCGGCAGCAGCGCGCCAACCTTTCTCGAAACCCATGTCGAGGTGCTGCCGCATCGCGGCTTCGGTAGCGTGACGGGCGCCCCAGACCATGTGTGTCGCGCCGCGGTTCGCCTCCGATAGTTCAACGAACCCGGTCATGAACGGGTCGGGGCGCGGCATGAAATTCTCGGAAAACGCGTCGGTGAAGACCAGCCGGGAAGGCCGGACGATTTCCAGCCAGATTCCAGTATTGTCGATCCGCTCTCCCTGAGGTCCGGCCATGACGCAATTCATCCGGCCGCCAGGACGGAGGTCAAAATCGGCTTCCGGGACCTTCCATGGCGTCGGACAGAACCATCGGCGAAAAAGGTCGACCTCGGTCCAGCAACGCCACACCGCGGCACGCGGCGCATTTAGCAACCGGTCGATCTTCAGCGTGTATTGGTCGATATCGAGGGCTGTCCCGGTCATTGTCGGCATACCCCGTTTGGATTGGCGCCCGACCGCAAAGTGTGACCGAAATTTTCTTCTGGTCGGGAGCACAAATGACGGTGCAGCGTCCGTACCGCGGCATCTCGAAAGTCACAACAAGTTTCGGAATGACCGGCTTTGATTCCTTGTTTAATCGTCCCGTCGCGACCGTAGCCGCCGCCGTACAGGAATTTCGCATGCAGCAACGGAAGACCATGAACCGCGTTGAATGGGGCCTCCTGGTTCTGCTTTCGGTCTTGTGGGGCGGTGCCTTCTTCCGCGTTGGCATTGCTCTGATCGAACTTCCGCCACTGACGGTGGTCCTGGCCCGTGTCGGAATCGCCGCCGTGTTTCTCCTCGTGCTGTCATGGATTCTCGGCGATTCGCTACCTTGAAGCGTGTCCGCCTGGACACCTTTCCTGGTCATCGGCGTCCTAACAATGTGCTGCCGTTCAGCTTTCAGAATGCCGGGGAAACCATGGTCGGCGTCGGGTTGGCGTCCATCATGAACGCGATGATGCCACTTTTCACCGCACTGGTCATGGCGCCGTTTCGAGAAGAACGCTTGACGACGAACCGAGTGGTCGGGGTGCTGATTGGAGTCGTCGGCGTGGCCGTTATCGTGTGGTCAGATGCGCTCTCAAAGGATGCGCGGCTCCTTGGCATCGGCCTGTGCCTCTCCGGCGCACTAAGCTATGGATTTGCAGTGCTCTGGGGGCGCAGGCACTTGGCCGACATTGCGCCGGTCAAGTCGGCGACCTGCCAGCTTATTTCGTCGACTTTCGTCATCTCGGTTGTGGTCGCTGTCGTGGATCGTCCATGGACGCCGCCGTTACCGGGAGCCGGGACCTGGCTCGCCTTGGTGGCTTTGGCGCTGTTCGGAACCGCATTGGCGTATATCGTCTTCTTCGTGATCCTTGTCCGGGCAGGAGGCAGCAATGCCATGTTGGTCACGCTATTGATTCCCGTTTCTGCGCTGCTACTCGGAAATCTGTTCCTTTCGGAGCCAATCTTCATGTTCGAGATTGGTGGGGCCGCAGTCATCGGACTGGGATTGTTGTTCTTCGACGGCAGATTTCCTCACAGGATAATCCGCCTTGCCAGCACCCTTTTATTTTTCCGCCATCATTGAATTCATGTGGAAAGGTTCACTTCGATCAGGACCTCGCGTTTGCCAGTCGGGAAGGGCATTGCCAGCCATGCTTGGCAGTATTGCACAGAGTATTCAAAGCTTCGGCTTGGCGCTCCCGTCCGGGTTCGAGAGCTGGCATCTCCGCGGTAAGGCGGTCTCGCGTGCGGACTTTGCGAATTTGCGTCCGGCGCCTTGGGCCGAATGGCTACCCACTTTGTGCAGGATGTGCTGACAAGCGTATGGTTCTGGCGGTTGGGAGTCCTCGCAACATGCTCTGGCAGACCAAAATCCTGCATCAATCGTTGATCCGGCCTCACGCATCTTTTTTCTAACTCCGGAATCGGGGCCTGCTCAAATCACCTTTGCGGGCGACGGTCCGGACGGGTACAATCTGGAGGAGTCTTGCCAGAGTTCCGCCCCCGGGGCATTCTTGCGTTTTGTGCTGAATTGTCCGTCCGGGGTGCGACCTGTCGGGCGTATCAAGTGAAGGGTCGAATGGTGGAATCGGGTTTCGACACAACTCCCGGAGACGTCGAGGAAAGTGAAGCAACTGGCCGGCCCAAGCTTGAGGGCGGTCGGAAGATCGTCATGCATACGACGTTCAAGGCCGCTGGCGACCAGCCGACGGCCATTCGGGAACTCGCTGAGGGCATCGACACAGGTGAGCGCAGCCAGGTGCTGCTGGGCGCAACCGGCACCGGCAAGACATTCACCATGGCCAAGGTAATCGAAACCACGCAAAGACCTGCGTTGATTCTCGCGCCCAACAAGACACTTGCTGCCCAGCTGTATGGAGAATTCTCGTCGTTTTTTCCGGACAACGCCGTCGAGTATTTCGTCAGTTATTATGACTACTACCAACCGGAAGCATATGTTCCGAGGACCGATACCTATATCGAAAAGGAAGCCCAGATAAACGACAGGATCGACCGTTTGCGTCACTCGGCGACCCGGTCGCTGCTTGAACGGGACGATGTGATCATCGTTGCCTCCGTCAGCTGCATATACGGAATCGGTGCGCTCCAGACATATGGAGCGATGGTTCAGGATCTTGAAACCGGCACGAATTACGTCCTTCAGCAAGTTCTGGCGCGCCTGGTCAGTCAGCAGTATCGGCGAAACGATACCGCGTTTCAAAGGGGTACGTTCAGAGTCCGCGGCGATTCGCTCGAAATCTGGCCCGCGCACCTCGAGGACAGGGCCTGGCGGTTGTCGTTTTTCGGAGATGAACTCGAAAAGATCACCGAATTTGACACCCTGACCGGCGAACGCACCGATGTTCTGGGACATATCCGTGTCTATGCGAATTCTCACTACGTGACCCCACGGCCAACCCTTCAGCAGGCCATCAAGGCAATCAAGTCGGAACTTGCTCAACGCCTGAAGCAACTCGAAGCCGAGAGGCTCCTGCTCGAGGCACAGAGACTCGAACAACGAACGAACTTTGACCTGGAAATGATCGAGACGACAGGAAGCTGTTCCGGAATTGAAAACTATTCGAGGTACCTGACCGGACGGGCGCCGGGTGAACCACCACCGACGCTTTTCGAATATATTCCGGACAATGCGCTGGTATTTGTTGATGAAAGCCATGTCTGCGTCCCGCAACTCAACGGCATGTACAGGGGGGACTTCCGCAGGAAGTCGACGCTGGCGAAACATGGCTTTCGCCTGCCGAGCTGCGTCGACAACCGCCCCCTGAAATTCGACGAATGGGATGCAATGCGCCCGAGAACGGTGTTTGTATCGGCAACGCCGGGGACATGGGAACTGGAGCAGACAGAGGGCGTGTTTGCCGAACAGGTGATCAGGCCTACCGGGCTCGTTGACCCCGGCGTCAGTATCCGGCCGGTCGAATCCCAGGTTGACGACCTTCTGTCCGAAGTTCGGGAGGTCGCCGGAAGGGGAGCCCGGACTCTCGTCACCACCTTGACAAAACGCATGGCAGAGGACCTGACCGAGTACCTGTTCGAACAGGGCATCAGGGTTCGTTACATGCATTCGGACGTCGACACCCTCGAGCGGGTCGAGATCCTCCGCGACCTCAGGCTTGGCGCCTTCGATGTTCTGGTCGGCATAAACCTGCTGCGCGAAGGTCTCGATATTCCCGAGTGCGAACTGGTCGCCATCCTGGACGCGGACAAGGAGGGATTCCTGCGCTCCGAGGTGTCCTTGATCCAGACGATCGGCCGGGCGGCGAGAAACGCGGAAGGACGTGTCATCATGTACGCCGACAGGAAAACCGGTTCCATGGAGCGCGCAATCGAGGAAACGGAACGCCGGCGGAACAAACAGCACGAGTACAACGTCCGGAACAACATCACGCCGGAGACCATACGGAGAAACGTTGGTGACGCGCTGGCAGGCTTGTTCGAGGCCGACACGGATCAGGTCCGGATTACGGCGTCAATAGAGACCCCGATGGTAGGCTCGAACCTGGAAGTCCATCTCGAGGCCCTGCGGCAGCAGATGCTGAAGAAGGCGGAAAACCTGGAGTTCGAAGAAGCGGCGCGAATTCGTGATGAAATCAAGCGACTGGAGACAACCGACATGATGATTGCCGACGATCCTTTCGCACGACAGTCGGAAATCGATACCGAAGTCAACGCCTCGATGTGAGGCGACCGTTCTGCATTCCGCGTTCGCCCGCGCGGACCAAGACGAAACCGGACGGTACGCGATCATATCTTTTTCCACTTTCCATCGGATTCGTGTGAACGGACAGCGGCGATAATGAATCGAACGCCATCGGCTCCGTCTTCGACCAGGGGCAATTCAAGCCAGCCCTCCGGAATTTCGCAACCGTCACGTCTTGCGGCGATGGCAAGGGCGAACTCCGTGTAGAGATTGGCCCAGGCTTCGATCAGTCCTTCCGGAAATCCGCGCGCGGTTCGTAAAAGGCGTTCCGTCCTTGGCGAAACCCCGTGGCCATGTCCCCTGCTAATGATCCTGTCGGGTTCCCCGAAGCGGCTGAGCTTGACTTGCTCGCATTTTTCCATGTCCCACTCGAGACCGGCATCGGAGCCGAAAACCCTCAGGCGCAGTCCCCCCCGGTTGCCGGGAGCCAGGCGTGTTGCCATGAGCGTGCCTGGAACCGAATTGGCGTATCGGGTTGCCATGAATACGGTGTCTTCAAGCGTTTTCGGTGCGCCGCAGACGTGAAAATCGGCCCTGACATGGCTCAAGGGCAGGCCAGAGACAAAACTTGCCAGATGTGCGGCATGGGTACCGATGTCACCCGTGCAGCCAGAAGGTCCTGAAAACTTCGGGTCAAGCCGCCATTTGACGTGCGGTGCCTCGGCGAATCCTTCGGGAATCATCCAATCCTGCATGAATTCCACATGAATCTGCTGAATCCGGCCGAGGGAGCCGGAAGCGACGATTTCGCGGGCCTGCCGGACCATTGGATAGCAGGACATGACATAGCATACGCCAAGTATGCAGCCCGACGACTTCGCGAGTTCGACCAGGTCTTCCGCTTCCGCAACCGAATTGGTGAGCGGTTTCTCGCAGAGGACGTCGATTCCCGATTCCAGGAATGCGCGTGCCGCGGCGTGGTGGAGATGGTTCGGGGTGGTGACCATGACCGCGTCGACTCCGTCAGGTCGCCGGGCCTCGGCCTCGGCCATCTCTTCGAACGAGACGTAGGAGCGATCAGGATCAATATATGAGTTTACGCCGCGCGCACGCGCCTGCTCCGGGTCCGACGAGAGTGCACCGGCGACAACATCCCATCTGTCACTGAGACGCGCCGCGTTCGCTTGCGTTCCGGCGATTCGCCCTCCTCCGACAACGCCGAGCCGCAATCGACGCGAAAGACGCGGAAACGGACCCTCAGGGTCCCACTCGGAAGGAAGCAGTCTCTCGGTCATGCGTACTCCTCAGGTCGGGGGTGTCGCACCCTCCGGCAACATCTCTACTGCCAGAAAGATCGAAGGTGTGACTGTCTCATACTGATGCCAGGGGTAGTTGCCGTCTTCATCATACATCGGGCGGTGAGTCGCGCCTGGCGCCATTGGCTCTTCCATGTAAAGCGTTGATGGATCGTTTTCACGGCACTGCTGCATCTTGCCGATTCCGACGACCTGCGTGTGGACTTCGCGAAAACCGGGAACGGGACAGAATGCATGATCGCGATGCAAGCCCACGTTAAGGGGAACCGAACCGGAATGGTACATCGTGAACCCGAAACGACCTTCCCAGATCTTGGGTGACATGTAGTGGGCGATTCCGCGCAGCCGTTCTTCCTTCCGGACATGGAACGCCGATGGCCACGACGCCCTCACTTTCCTGAACAATGTGTCTTCGTCAGGGTAATCGGCGAATCTTTCGACGATGACCGCGCGGGAAACGTTCCTGATCCTGGTGTTGGTCACGACAGCCGATTGTAGCAGTCCCAGTGACTGGTCCCTGATTCCCACGGGTGTTTCGGACAGATTCAGGAGGATGACCTTTCCCGCCAGCTCGAATTCCGACTCGTCGGAGATGAGGCGAAGACCGAAGAAAGGCTCGGCAAGATCGAGGGTATGAACAGACATGATTACGGCTTTCGCTTTCTGGAAATCTCTCTGCCGATGGCTCCGATCGCGCGCAATGGTAAAGGTGAATCGACCGAACAACCCCACACGAGCGATGGCGGTGTCCGTTTCTTCGGACCGCAGACGTAAAACGTTCTCTTGCCAATCGCGCGACGGGCGGTTGCGTCGTATCGCGTGGAGCGGATCAAACAGACCGATGATGCCGGGCGCGTCCCGGTTGAATCCACCGGTGTTTCCCACTCTCTCGGTGATTCCCCTGGCAAAAAGTTTGCGCGGTAGAAGTCTTGTTTGAGGCTTGACGGTTGACCGTTGTACGGGTGTTCGTGGTCATCGGGCCGGGAACGCGATCAATCAGGGAGATGACCGCTCTCGCCTCAAAGCTGAGCAGATCCGCACTCGCGCGAGTTGGCACAACCAAAATTTGCCAGGCTCCCCTTGAATTCATCCGAAGATCGATTTGAAGCGATCGATACAGAGCCGGAAACCGGCCTCGAAATCACCATTCCCGGGATGATAGACGCTTTCCAGACTGATCACTCCATCATATCCATCTTCCCGAAGTGCTTCGGCGAACGGCTCGAACTGGTCTGCAAGCTGACCTTCACCCAGTCGCCGCACCTCAAGAGTCGCACGTGGCGTGTCTACCTGGACATCCTTGACATGAACATGCCCCAGGTATCCGCCGCGCACGTCGTCGTAACCTTCCGGCCAGGCACGTTCATGGCACCAGCAGTTGTTGGCGGGGTCCCAAAGGACCTTGAGCACGTCCCGGGCATCCAGGTCATCAATCAGCTTCCGGGCCGTGTAATTCGAGTTGACCATCGTACCGTTTCCGGTCTCGACGACCAGCGTCGTGCCCGAAGCCCGCGCCAGGTCGCAGGCGGGCGCAATCAATGGTAACGTCTTCTCCCAGGCGCCGTGGGCGACATTCCACGTTTCAGCGCCGTTCCGGCCCCAGAGAATCTGTTCCTTCTTGTTGGTCATGATTCGAACAAGGGGACTGCCAACCCGGTGCGCCATGTCGATGACGCGTTTCAGCGCATCCATGTGTCCCGTGTGTTCTTCATCCCCCGGGACGTTGGCCGTTGTCAGGCCGGCAAAGACATGCCGTGACAGGCAGCTGACCGGTTTGCCTCGATCGCGCAGGAGGTGATCGATCTCGGAGATCTCGGCCGAAGAATGATCTCCAACTTCCTTTTCCCCGACGTACTGGAGCTCCGCGTACTCGAGCCCGAACTCATCCATGACATCGACCGCGTGCCTGAGGTTGCGGCTGATGCCGTCACAAATGACTCCGAGTTTCATCGGGAACGCTTCCGGTGGAGTTCCACACCGACGATGTCCTCGATGACTTTCGTGCATGCCCAATTGTCGCCATCAGGGAACTTGCTCTTTCCGGCGTGAAAGATCTGCATGGCAGTCGCCGCAGTGAACATCGGAACTTCCAGCTCCTCGGCAAGATCGAGCGAGATGGTGAGATCCTTGTGCATCGTGCCGATGCCGCTGCCGGAATTGTAGAAATTTCGATCAATGATCGCTTCAAGTGCCGTATTCGTGCTGCCGCAGCCAGCGCTGGACGTTGAAAACACCTTGAGCAGGACGTCTCCTTCAACCCCTGCCTTGGCGGCCAACACGGAGGCTTCGAACGTGGCGGAGAAGATCGACCCGATCAACGACTGCAGACAGGCCTTGACCGTCTGACCCATGCCGGGTTCGGTGCCGACACGATGAATGTTCGCCGAGACCGCCTGCATGTAAGGCTCGAACGTGTCCAAAACCGTGTCGGGCGCAGATGCCATCATGGTCAGGGTTCCAGCCTGTGCTCCGGGAAATCCGCCCGATACCGGACTGTCGATCAGGTGAACGTCCGTTTTTTCAAGTGCCGTGGCAATTTCCCGGGCCTCGCGTGGCTTGATGGTCGCGGTCAGGATCACTGCCCCGCCAGGTGGCATGTTGGCGGCCACGCCTTCCTTGCCCAAGATCACGGCCTTGGCCTGATCTCCATTCATGACCATGACGAAAACCGCATCGGCGTTCGTACCGACCTGGCCGGCCGATTGGGCCGCCATGCCACCCATTTCCACAAAGGCGTCCATTCGGACAGGGCTGATGTCCAGCCCCGTGGTATCGAACCCGCTCGCGATCAGGTTCTTGGCCAAACCGCTGCCCATGTCGCCCAGTCCAATCACGCCCGCTCGTTTCATTTTGACAATCCCCTGTTCTCGCCCGATCGACAACCTTGTTGACATAACATTCTTCGGAAGAGCTCGCGACCACAGACTAAGCCGCCGGCAATCCATGGGGACGAAAAAATTCGCCCTGACGGTGTTTCGACTGCCGGAGAATGCTTAACCGGCCTGCCAATGGAGCCATGGTGCGAAAAGTCAACCGGTACCAGGGAGCTGGTCAGACCGGCGGGAGAAGGGTCAACCGGAACCTCACGAAATGGTCTGGAAGGAATTCTTTGTGAAGTTGAGGGTTTGCGTCAGGTTTCGACGAGTTCGACATTTTCCTCGCCCTTTCTCTTGACTTTGCGTGGCAATATCCCGGGCCAGTTTGACTGCAAACAGCCTGAATGCCCGATCAGGTCCGACCGGCAACGTCACTTCATTCTCCGTCGGCATGGCCGGATCGGAAACAATCCTTGTCAGGCCGTGATCCCGCAGCCGCCGGCGTTGCGTTTTTCCGTGATCTTGGCCGTGGCACCATGCACCGGTGCTATTCGGCACACCTGGGGGTGCCAACAGATCGGGGCGTTTGCTCCATCTCCACGAGACATGATTTCTTGCTGATCTGCATTTCGGCGACTTTTGAGGTCCGGTCCGATTCGATCGGGCGCAGGAGTCCATGGGCTGCGACGTGTGGGGTTTTGCCGGTTTCGTCATTGTCATTGATGCGACAAACCAGGCACGACGGGAATCGGCAGTTTGTCGGGGGGCAGATAATTCAACCCGATCCAGGAAATTTACTTTCGACATAGACACAGGCATTTCCCGAAATACTCAATAAAAACAGAATTTTGACTCGACGAACCTGAACAGTTGAAAACGTGCAGTCCGCAATGGCCTTTTCGGAGATGTTTGCGGGAACTCGAACGCAACAAATGGGTTTGGTTTTGGCCGTTGCCCGGATCCGACGGTAAAAAAATATATCCGACAAAAATTGTCGGGTTGACATACCTGACTATTTCGCTCAACTAAATACAGGCAAGCGATGGGAGATTCGTGGACACGGGCGGCAAGGATCGAACGTGAGCCATGACGTCATGACAAGAAACGAATTCAAGAACGAACGGAGGCCAGAACGGTTTGACACGCTGTTGGCGGAAATCGTTCAAAGTCTTCCTGTTGCTGAATCCGCTGATCACCGCGGCGGAGAAATCATCGCCGGATCTCCGGAAACGCATTGCGGATTTTGTGTTCAGCATGGGCGACGATCCTCCATGCGACGCCGGGTTGACCGCAAATGGCTGGGTGCCGGCGAATCGAGTTTCGCAAAATTCATTGGTGTCACCACGATGGGCGAAAGCGAGGATGCCCACTTGGTGGCCGCAACGGTGGTTCACCCGGACTTCGCCTCGGTTTCAGTTTCTCTCGATTCCGAATTTGGCTTGGCCTTCGAACCAGGTCGATCCGGGCCGAGTATCCGAATTCCGGATGCTCGTACACGACACTTCACCAAGAGAAGGACAGCAAGCAAATGAACCACCTGACGATAGCCACGAGTGTGTTGGCGGCCATCCTGGGCACCGCAGCCTATTCTGGCGTAGACGCCACGAAGGCGGCGGTTCTAGAGAACTATGCCAATATTGCGGAAGCCAAGTACAGCGATAGCCTGGCAACAGCCAAACGTCTGCAGGCTGCTGTCGATGCCTTCCTGGCGGATCCTTCCGCCGAAGGTCTTGAGGCGGCGAAAGCGGCGTGGCTGGCCTCCCGGGTTCCGTACCAGCAGTCCGAGGTTTATCGCTTTGGCAATGCAATTGTGGACGACTGGGAAGGGAAAGTGAACGCCTGGCCGCTGGACGAGGGCCTGATCGACTACGTGGATGCCTCTTACGGCGGACCTTCAGACGAGAATGAACTTGCCGTTCTGAATGTCGTTGCCAACGACAGTTTCCAACTGGGCGGCGAGACCATCAACGCTGCCAGCATCACCCCGGCGCTGCTTGAGGAAACGTTGCAGGAGGCAGATGGTGTCGAAGCGAATGTTGCCACCGGTTATCATGCCATCGAATTCCTCCTCTGGGGCCAGGATCTGAATGGCCACGGTTCGGGTGCCGGCGCCCGGACGTGGACGGACTATGCTTCCGGCGACGCCTGCACAAACGGAAATTGCGACCGTCGCGGGGGTTACCTGAAGGCCGCGACCGATCTGCTGGTCTCCGACGTGGAATGGATGGCTGTGCAATGGGCTGAAGGCGGCGATGCCCGTTCAACCTTGATGGCTGATGAAGATGTCGGAATCGTCGCGATTCTGACCGGCATGGGGTCGCTGTCGTACGGTGAGCAGGCCGGTGAGCGAATGCGCCTGGGCCTGATGCTGAACGATCCGGAGGAAGAACACGATTGCTTCTCCGATAACACGCACAACAGCCACTATTACGACGGTCTGGGCGTCCAGAATGTCTATCTAGGCGAATACGTCAGGATTGACGGTTCGGTCGTGTCGGGCGCTTCGGTCTCTGACCTCGTGTCCGCGGTTGATGCCGATCTCGATGCTGAAATGAAAGCAAAGCTTGCGACCACCATGATGGCGCTGGCCAGGATCAAGTCGGCAGCGGAAGCAGGCTTCAAATACGACATGATGCTCGAGCGCGGCAATGTGGCGGGCGAAGCACTTGTCATGGGTGGCGTCAACGGGCTGATCGACCAGACCACGTCCATCGAGCGCGTCGTGGCAGTATTGGGCGTCGATGCCATCGAGTTTGAAGGCTCTGACAGCCTCGACAATCCCGAAGCCGTGTTCGAGTAAACAAAAAGCCTGAAGGGTCCGTCGCCATGATCGTCTGTCATTGCCAGAACATCTCGGATCACGAGATCAACGCGGCCATCGACTGGATGCGGGCGGCGGACCTGCACACGATCATTACGCCCGGAAGGGTCTATCGAGCCTTGGGCAAGGCCGCCGATTGTGGCGGTTGCATGCCGCTTTTCCTTGATACGATGCGGGCAAATGCAAACATGGAAGTTCCCGTTGAACTCTGTAACCTCAGAGCGGTAGCCATCAAGGAGCAACGCCATGAAAGGCGACAGCAAAGTCATCGAATATCTCAACATGTCCCTTCGCCATGAACTTACGGCGGTAAGCCAGTACTGGTTGCACTACAGGCTCCAGGACGACTGGGGCCTGGGAAAGATGGCCAAGAAAAGCCGCGAGGAAAGCATCGAAGAGATGGACCATGCCGACAAACTCATCGAGCGGATCATCTTTCTGGAAGGTCACCCGAACCTGCAAAAACTGGATCCGCTGCGGATCGGTCAGACCCCGCGAGAGACCCTGGAGTGTGATCTTGCCGCGGAGATTGACGCGGCGGCACTCTACAAGGAGGCGCGGGATTACTGTCACGGAGCAGGTGATTACGTCTCGATGGCGCTGTTTGAAGGTCTGCTTGCGGATGAAGAGGGCCACATCGACTTCTTGGAAACGCAACTCGACTTGTATGACCGAGTTGGGGCAGAAAACTACGCCCAGCTCAATGCTACGCCTATGGACGAGGCGGAGTAGTATTTCAGCCATTTTTTTGTGCCTGGGGACCGTGCTTCCCGCGGGCCCCTCGGACGAACCGCACCTCGACATCGTTCCCCGGACAGCGGAAGAGACGGCCAGGATCGCCGGGGTCACGGCGGCGCCTGCCTCGTTTGACGCCCCCCAGAGATACGAAGAAAATTCCGCTGGGGCGGCGACCGTAAAGGCCAGGAATAATTCAAACGCCTTTTCCGATCCGTCTGGAAACATCAGTTTTGAAGGGGAGCTCAATTTCAAGGTCGGTGACGGTCTTTTCCGTAAACTGTGGGTCTCTGCGCCTTCATCCACCCTGGCATCCGACGGGCTGGGGCCGCTTTTCAACGCGCGGTCGTGCCAGAGGTGCCATTTGAAGGACGGGCGAGGACACCCTCCGGAAGGGCCAGACGACAACGCCATTTCGATGTTTCTCCGGGTATCGATTCCCGGAGCCCCCGAAGATGCCATCGCAGGAATTGAGGATTATCTCGCGACGTTGCCCGACCCGACCTATGGGACGCAGCTTCAGGATTTCGGATTGGCCGGGCACGCAGCGGAGTATCGGCTCCAGGTCTCCTACGATGAAAGCGAAGTGGTCCTTTCGGGTGGTGAAACCGCCAGCTTGAGAAAGCCCACCTACGAAGCCGCTGATCTCGGCTATGGGCCGCTCCACCCCGAGGCCATGCTGAGCCCCCGCGTTGCCCCCCAGATGATCGGGCTCGGACTTCTCGAAGCGATCCCGGCGGCCGATATTCTGGCCCTGGCTGATCCGGAAGACGCCAACGGAGATGGTGTTTCCGGGCGTCCGAATATTGTTTGGTCCGTTGAATTTGACCAACCCATGTTGGGGCGATTCGGCCTGAAAGCAGGATCACCGACCATTCGTCAACAGGCCGCAGCTGCCTTTTCCGGCGATATCGGAATATCCAGCCCACTGTTTCCGGATCCCTGGGGCGAATGCACGAAGGTTCAATCCGCCTGTCGGGATGCCCCCCATGGCGATCAGGACGACCGGATCAACGAGATGGATGAAACTGGTCTGGACCTCGTTACGTTCTACAGCCGCAACCTGGGCGTCCCGGCCAGGCGAAGTGTCGGCGAGCCGCAGGTCTTGCGTGGCAAGGAAGTGTTTTACCGCACTGGCTGCAACGCCTGCCACCAACCCGCGTTCGTGACCCATAGGCTCGAAAGCCGGTCTGAGCAAAGCTTCCAGCTCGTCTGGCCCTACACCGACATGTTGCTGCATGACATGGGCGAAGGCCTTGCCGACAACAGGCCCGAAGCCCGGGCAACGGGCCGAGAATGGCGTACGTCGCCGCTCTGGGGAATCGGACTGACAAAACGGGTGTCAGGTCATACCTATTTCCTGCACGATGGGCGGGCACGTTCGCTGTTGGAAGCGATCCTCTGGCATGGTGGAGAAGCGCAGGCCCACCGGGATGCGGTCGCAACGATGCCGCCCGAAGACCGCGCTGCACTCATCCAATTCTTGGAGAGCCTTTGACATGCGCATGCGGACAGTTGTTCTCTGCCTCTTGATGGCGACGCCGACCGCCGGGGGAACCCCCGACATCGACGCAATTATCGATGAGCACGTTCTCTCGCGGTATTTCGACCTTGCCGAGAAGTCCGGAAATCTGGAAAGGCAGGCGATGGAAGACTGCGATCCGAAATCCGGAGGCCTTCTCGAGGCCTACCTGTCGGCGTTCGATGCCTGGGTTGCGGTAAGCCATCTCCGCTTCGGCCCGTCCGAGGTCGACAACCGGGCGTTCGCCCTCGCTTTCTGGCCGGACCCAAGAGGCAAGACGCCGAAGACACTCGGGACAATGATACGGACCGAAGACCAGGTCATTACCTCGCCGGATGAATTCGCCACGGTCTCGGTCGCGGCAAGAGGCTTTTATGCCCTGGAATTCCTGCTTTTCGATCCGAATTTCCAGGATGCGAAGGCCGATTATTCCTGTGCCTGATCAAGGCGTTGGCCCTGGATATCGCGGCCACGTCCGCGGCGATCCATGAAGACTGGGTGAAGGATTACGCATCCTTGATGCGGTCGCCGGGACAAGACCAAACCTATCGTGACACCTCTGATGTCCTGCGGCAGCTGTTCACTGCATTGACCACCGGGCTTGAGTTCACGTCAGAGATGCGATTGGGTCGCCCTCTGGGAACCTTCGACCGCCCACGCCCCAAGAGGGCGGAAGCCAGACGTTCGGGGCGGTCACTGCGCCACGTACTGATTTCGCTTGCTGCGACGCGGGACCTGGCGATGCACATGTCTGACGAAGATCCCGGCCTGGCCGCGCTATTCCTGCGGGCCAGCGAAATCGGCAGTAACCTGGGCGACCCCGACTTTGCCGAGTCTCCGATCCCCTGAGCCGATTCAGGGTTGAGGCGTTCAAAACGGCAATCGATGACATCAGGCCGTGGCGGAAGACCTCGGCGCAAGGCTCGGGATATCGGCCGGGTTCAACTCTCTGGACGGCGACTGATGCCTGACCGACGGGCATTCTTGTCGGGCATGCTGGCGGCAGGGCTTTGGCCGAAGTCGACCTGGGCGGATGTGGGTGCTCCGGCCTTCCTGTCCGCCGCCCGAAAACCCGATGGTTCTCACGCACTGTTCGGTCTGGACACGGCGGGCGGGATCACGTTCGAAGTTGCCTTGCCGGGCCGGGGGCATCAATGGCCGGGACAAGATTTTTTCCTCGGCCGGTAACCTGATTTGACGGCGGAAATTCACCGGTAAGATTTTTTCTCCGAGGGGGGTTGTCTTCCTTCGCGAATATGCATGCTGTGCTTGTCATCATGGAGCACATGCGATGGATCCGCGAATCACTGCCCTGCAATCGACCACCTTCTGCGGCCGCCGGCTGACCAGGCGCCAGATTGCCGAGGTCCAGGAGACGGTTGAGATGTTGCCGAACGAGAGCCGCAAGGAACTCTGCCGGATCATCTGCGAGCATCTCAACTGGGTGACGGCCAAGGGCGACTACAGGGTGGGCGCCTGCATGGGGATGCTGGATCATCTCGAGCAGCATGGCATCCTGCGCCTGCCGGAGAAGCGGCAGAACATGGTCCGGGCGAACAACAGCAAGCCGGCTGGAGTTCGGCATCGGACCCCGCGCCGCTGATTTCAGCGCCACTCAAGGAGTTGCAACCCCTGGGCCTCGAGGTGGTCACGGACACCGAGGGGGTCAGTTGTGGAACGCCTTCGTCGACCGTCACCATTATCTCGGCTACCGCCGCCCCTACGGGGCGCATATCCGCTACTTCCTGACGGATTGCCGGGGCCGCAGGCTGGGCTGCCTCCTGTTCGATGCGTCGGCCAGGTCGCTGCCGTGCCGGGAACGCTGGATCGGATGGAACGACCGGACCCGGGACCGCAACCGCCACCTCGTGGTGACCAATTCGCGATGGCTCGTGTTTCCCTGGGTGAATTCGAAGAACCTTGCCTCCTGTGGTCTGTCACTGACGATGCGGCGCCTGGGCGACGACTGGCAGGACCTGCATGGCTACAGGCCGGTCCTGTGCGAGACCTTCGTCGAGGAGGACCGCTTCAGGGCCACCTGCTACCGTGCCGCCAACTGGGAACGCATCGGTGCGACCGGCGGCGACAAGGGCAAGTCCATCAAGGGTGTCTACGTTCTGCCGTTGTGCAAGGACAGCAAGGGGATCCTGCGCGGCGAACGCAACGCAGCACGGCCTGCGAAACCGCCGAGCCGGGCCGAACGCGGGCGCTCGGGCGGCAGCGACCGCCGCTTCACCCGGCAGTGGGAGACCCTCGTCGCCGCCGCCACCGCCGTGGCCGAGCGTGAGGATGCGCGCTGGCAGAAACGCCGCCGCGTGTTCTCCACCCTGTTGATCATGCTGTTCGTCTTCCGCCTGGTCGTCGCCCCGCGCCGACAGGGCTACCGTGCGACGCTGTGCGAACTGTGGGAACAATGCCAGCAGTCCGACATCGCCCTGCCGCAGGACGAACCGCCAGCAGCGTCCTCGGCCAGCGAGGCCCGCGAGAAGCTCGACGAGGCCGCCTTCAAGACCCTGCACAGGGAAATCCTCGCCCACGCTCCCGACGATCCCCTGTGGAAGGGACACCGCGTCTTCGCCGTCGACGGATCGAAGATCACATTGCCGCGGGAACTGCTGCGCTCGGGATACCGCACCCCGAACGACGGTGCCCACTATCCGCAGGGCATGATCAGCACCCTCTACCGGCTGCACAGCCGCATGCCCGTAGACTTCGACCTCTTCGACCACGAGAACGAACGCGCGGCCGCCCTCACCCATCTCGATCATGCCGCCGAAGGCGATGTCATCGTCTACGACCGGGGGTACTGGTCCTTCGAGATGGCCCTGCTCCACAACCTGCGCAAGCTGCACTTCGTCTTCCGCATCCAGAACAATGCCAACCCCGTCTTCGACGCCTTCATCGCTTCGGAACAGGGCGACCGCATCATCACCCTCACGGCGCCCAGGGATGCGACCGAACTGCGCGGACGGAGCCTCCGTATCCGCCTGGTCAAATACACACATGCCGATACCGAGTACTATCTCGCAACATCCCTGCTCGACAGCCGCTACACCGTTCAGGCACTCTCGGACCTCTACCACGGGCGCTGGCAGGTCGAGGAGGGATACAAGACCGGAAAGGATGTGATCGAGAGTTTCCACGCGAAGTCCGAACGCGGCGTGCGCCAGGAACTCTATGCCGCCTTCACACTGGTCGTCATCGCACGACTGTTCGCCAACCGCTGCGACCATGACATCAACCTCGATGCCAACGATGACCTGCCGGCCATGCGCACCAACTTCAAGAACGGGATGAGACTGCTGGGACGCGAAATCGAGGCCATGTTCCTCAGGCAGAGCCAGATGGTCGCCCAGTCCGTCGAGCGGATCATGACCGGCCTCTCACGATGCATCCAGCGCGAGAGGCCGGGGCGAAGTTACAACCGGGAATCACGGCAACCACGGAGCAAGTGGCAGAACCGAAGACCAGCCTGACAGAACCAGACCATGATCAAGCCCCCGGCTTCCGGAAAAACACCCGAAGCACGGGGGTTTCCTTATCCGAACGACAAAAATCCTTATCCGAATGCCATTGGCATGCGGCCGCGGCCCACCCGCTGAAGCCGGAAGCAATTGCCTTCGCCCGCCGGCCGGGACGGTTCGCCGTGGTGATCGACTGCGAGCACGGGCGTGTTGAGGCCAGGCTTTCCGCTCCCCAGGGACGGCATTTCTACGGCCACGGGGCATACTCCGCTTCCGGCGATTTCCTCTTTACGACCGAAAACGATTTCGAGGCGGCAAAAGGGGTGATCGGCGTTTGGGACATATCCGCGGGATATGCACGCACCGCCGAGTTTCCTTCAGGCGGCGTGGGCCCGCATGACATCAAGCTGATGCCCGGTGGCAAACTCATGGCTGTCGCCAATGGAGGGATCGAAACTCATCCCGATACAGGCCGCGTCAAACTCAACATTCCGTCGATGCGCCCGAACCTCGGATTTGTCGCCTTGGACGGCCGGATTCAGGAGACTGCCGAACTAGACCGTTCGCTGCACAAGAATTCGATCCGTCACTTGGCCGTGGGAGACGACGGTACAGTTGCTGTCGCCATGCAATGGCAAGGTGACAGGCGCGAGATTGTCCCGGTCCTCGGAATACACCGTTTCGGCCGACCAATCAGTTTGATCGAAACCGTTCGGTCGATGCAGGCGAACATGAAGGGCTATGCCGGAAGTGTCGCGATCTCGAACGGTGCCGCGAGCGTTGCCGTCACATCTCCGCGCGGCAATACGGTTCAGGTATTTCGCACATCACATGGAAAGATCGAATTTCAAGACAGGCTGGAAGACGTCTGCGGAATCGCAAATGGTGGCGGAAGGTTTTTCGCCACGAGCGGTTTCGGCAAGGTCTGCGTTCTGGAAAACGGCCGAATGATTCGGTTGTCCGAATCCCATACCCGGTGGGACAATCACCTTGTTGAAATCTGATCTTGCCTCGGAGGCGGCCTCAAAGCCGACGCGCGCATTGCCAGGATAACGAAAGTTCGTCGCAATTGCCGGCGCCGGAGCATGTTCGTCCACGGTGCCCGATTGCGCGCCCCGACCGTGAGCGAGGCAAACCAGCAGTTCTCAATTTGGATTTCTTGACATGTAAAGTGTTGTAATCGCGTTCTTTTATTTCACGCGGTGAATTATTTTCCGTTGCGTCATGCCGACCCTCCCGGAGGGCCGGGAGTGATTCGAAAATGCAACACTCGTTGATTTTCAACGATTTTTTCCGCAATTCCGCCTCACAGGGATTCACCTCGCCGCAATTCCGTGATTCCTCCCTCCCCATGAAGCTGCTCGGCAGATATCTCGCCCGCCTGCGGGAATGCTGCGCCAACATGCTCGACCTGCGCAGCGGCAAGAACTGTCAGTATTCCATGATCGACGCCGGCATGGCGGCTTTCTCCGTGTTCTTCACCAAGTCGCCCTCCTTTCTCGCCCATCAGAAGCTGCTCGCCGAACGCCGCGGCCTCTCGAACTGCCTCACCCTCTTCGGAATGAAGAAGATCCCCTCCGACAACCAGATAAGGAACCTCCTCGACCCGGTGCCGCCGGAACACTTCGACCCGGTCTTCATCGACGTCGCCAGGGACCTCAACAATCGCGGCGCCCTGGCCGCGCTGCGCAGCCGCCGCAGCGGCCTCAATCACAAGACCCTGATCGCCCTCGACGGTACGGAGTACTTCTTATTCCGGATTCGGAATTAGAAGTATTATTCCGGAATCCTTTTTATTCCGGATTCTTCCTGATCTTCGAAAAAACATTCCGGGATTCAGCAGGTTCGACACGACCTGAGGGTTGAGTTTCCGGAATAATCCGGTCGACTTCCTGAACTGGCAATGTCGCCAGCGACAAGGAGAAGACCATGTCAATCGAACGCTATTTTCCAGGATCACGGAGCCGGAAGTGGTTGCGTGGCGGCCCGCTGGCCGATGAACTCGAACCTTTCGCCGACCTGTTGGCGGCCCTCGGGTATCCGCGCCGGTCCATCGTGGACAAGATCCGTTTCGTCAGGAATTTCAGTCATTGGATGGATCTGGAGGAGATCAGCCTTGAGGCCCTCGATGAACAGCAGGCAAGACGGTTCCTGTCATTGCGTCCTCTCGTGTACACACGCAATGGCGAGGCCGCGACCCTTCGTTTGTTGCTGGGGCATCTGCGCGACGGGGGCCGCGTCCCCTTGCCGCCGGCGGAACCCGACAGCAACGATCCGATCGATCGGATCGTCCGCCGGTATGCGCACAGTCTTGTCGCCGAGCGCGGCCTGAGTTCGGCAACGCTTGGGAGGTATCTCCCGATCGTTCGCGCTTTTCTCGCCGACCGCTTCGGAACGGGCCCGGTGGCACTTGAGAGCCTGACGGTCAGGGATGGCAACCAGTTCATCCTTCACCGTAGTCAGAGCGTCAGCAGGTATGCTTCCAAAATGTCCGTCACGGCGCTGCGCAGTTTCCTGCGCTATCTGCACCACAGAGGCGAGATTCCGGCAGATCTCGCCAGCGGCATCCTCCCGGTCATGAACTGGCGCCGGTCGGAATTGCCGAAGTCGCTGGCTCCGGACGAGGTCGAGGCGCTCCTCGACAGCTGCGACCGAACGACCGTTGCCGGACGGCGGGACTACGCCATCCTGCTGTTGCTGGCCCGACTGGGTCTGCGTGCCGGTGAAGTCGTCGCGATGACGCTGGATGATCTCGACTGGAACAACGGCCTGGTCACCGTCTCCGGCAAGGGACAGCGGCATGAACAGTTGCCCCTGCCCCATGACGTCGGAGAAGCCCTGGTGGCCTGGCTGCGCGACGGCCGGCCATGTTGCTCCACGCGCCGCCTGTTCGTTCGCATTCGCCCTCCACTCGGGCCGTTCAACCGGGCATCCGCCATTTCCCGTGTCGTTCGACGCGCGCTGGCACGTGCCGATCTCGATCCGCCCAACAAGGGGGCCCACATGCTGCGCCATTCCCTGGCAACGGGGATGCTCCGCAACGGCGCCTCGCTTGAAGACATCGGACAGATCCTGCGCCATCGCCATCCGGAGACAACACAGATCTACGCCAAGTGCGACCTGGACGCGCTCCGCAGCCTGGCCCCCGCCTGGCCCGGAGGTGTGCCATGACCGATCTTGATGTCCTGCTGGACGAATACCTCGCTACGCGTCGCGCTCTCGGAGCCAGGCTTGTCCACTCGGGACGGCTGTTGGTGCGGTTCGTCGATTTCGCCAAATGGCACGGGGACACCGTCATCACGCGTGCGCGTGCGCTTGAGTGGGCAACCCTGCCGCGACAGGCTCAGCCGTCGCAGTGGGCCAACCGTCTCGGCATGGTGTCCCGCTTTGCCCGGTATGCCAATGCTGTCGACCCGCGCCACGAGATCGTTCCGCAAGGGCTGCTCCCGTGCCGGTATACCCGTCGAAAACCCTACATCTACAGCGACGGGGAAATCGCCGACCTGATCGGCGCCGCCCGGCAGTTGCCCGGGACCACCGGGCTCAGGCCCCTGACTTTCGCCACCCTGCTGGGGCTGTTGGCGGTCACCGGCATGCGCACGAACGAGATCCTGAACCTCGACCGCGACGATGTCGATCCTGTCCAGGGTGTCCTGACGATCCGGAACGGCAAATTCGGCAAGTCACGCCATGTCGTGGTGCATGCCACGACGGGACGGGCGCTGGAACACTACGCCGAACAACGCGACCGCCTGTGCACGGCACCCCGATGCCCGGCGTTCTTCGTCTCCGAACACGGAACGCGGATCGCCGAATGGACGCTGCGCCACACCTTCGTCAACCTGTCCCGGCAGACCGGCCTGCGGGAGCCGGCAAAGTCCCATGGCAAGGGGCCCCGGCTCCTGGACATGCGCCATGCTTTCGCCGTCAAGACACTGTTGCGATGGTACCGTGCCGGTGTCGATGTCGAGCAACATGTACCGCGTCTCGCCACCTGGCTCGGACATACCCGTGTCAGCGACACCTACTGGTATCTCACGGCGACCCCGGAACTGATGCAGCAGGCCGCGCAAAGGCTCGACCGAACCGGGCGGGGGATACCGTCATGACGCATAATGCCGACTTCCCCCGGCTCCTGGCCATGTACTTCACCAGGCGTCTCATCGAACAACGCCAGGCGAGCCCGCATACCATTGCCAGTTACCGCGATACCTTCCGCCTGCTGCTCCACTTCGCCCAGCGCGAGTTGAAGAAACCGCCCTCGGAACTCCGGGTCGAGGACATCGACCCGTCATTCGTCGGCGCCTTCCTCAGCCATCTCGAGACCGAACGCGGCAACGATGCGCGGACCCGCAACACACGTCTGGCCGCGATCCGGTCGTTCTTTCGCTACATCGCCCTGCAGGAACCGCAACATGCCGCCATGGCACAACGGGTCCTGGCCATGCCGAGCAAGCGTTACACCCGCCGTCCCGTGGCCTTTCTCGACCACGACGAAGTCGCGGCCCTGCTGTGTGCGCCGGACCCGACAACCCGGGTGGGGCGGCGCGACCGCGCCCTGCTCCTGGTTGCCGTGCGGACAGGGTTGCGGGCATCCGAACTCATCAACCTGCGGTGCGGGGATGTCCAGGTCGGTGTCGGCGCCCACCTGCGGTGTCACGGCAAGGGACGAAAGGAACGTTACGTCCCACTCGCGAAGGACGCGGCTACCGAATTGCGCGCATGGCTGAAGGAACGCCGCGGTGAACCCGATGATCGCGTCTTCCCCAATCAGCGGGGCCGAGCGTTGACCCACGACAGTCTCGATTACCTGCTGGCCGGGCACCTCGCCACCGCACAGAGCGAATGTCCGTCGCTGAGGAAGAAACGCGTAACTCCTCATTCGCTGAGGCACACAGCTGCAATGGCGCTCCTGCAAAACCGTGTCGACCGGGGGGTCATCGCATTGTGGCTCGGGCATGAATCCGTGGAGACCACCTATGTCTACTTGCACGCCGATCTCAGACTCAAGGAGCAGGCCATGGCAAAAATCCCGCAATTGCAGTTGAAACCGGCTCGATATCGTCCCGAGGACGACCTGCTGGCTTTCCTCAACGGACTGTGATTATTCCGGAATTCGTGCGGGAAAACAGCGCGATTTCAATCGGATCGGTGGAGTTTCCGGAATAAAAAGGATTCCGGAATTATACTTCAACTCCTACAAGATCAGTTGCCCGAACTGCTCGAGCCGGACACACAACAAGGGAACCGACGATGAGATGGTCGAGAACGACCACACGGTCCTCGGTGCTGCCATCGTCGGCCCCGGACAGGTCGCGGCGGTGCCGTTGCCGGTGGAGATCATCAGGCCGCAGGACGGGTCAAAGAAGCAGGACTGCGAACGCAATGCCGTCAAGCGTTGGTTGCAGCGCATCGGTCCGCGTCTGAAAGACCTCGAACCCGTGTATCTCGGCGACGATCTCTACGCCTGTCAACCGGTCTGCGAGGCCATTCGGGCGACGGGCGGCAACTTCATCTTGACGGCCAAGAGGTCGAGCCACAAGACCTTGTATGAGGAACTCGACCGCTGTCATCCGGAAACCCTCGTCAAGAGGGTGACGCGCGGCATCAGGAAGCCGAAGAAGTACAGCTACAGCTACAGCTGGCAGCCGGAGCTTCGGATCCGTGGCGGCGAAGCGGCCATGCCGGTGACATGGGTCTGCCTCGAGATCCACGACATGGCCGCGAAAAAGGTGACCTACAGAACCGCCTTCGTCACCGACCTGCCGGTCAGCAGGGCGAATGTCGCCGACATCGTCGCCTGCGGACGCTCCCGATGGCGGGTGGAGAACGCCGAGTTCAACGTTCTGAAAAAACTCGGCTACAACCTCGACCGGAACTTCGGCCATGGAGAGAAGAACCTTGCCTCCGTGCTCCTTGTCCTGAACCTCCTGGCCTTCGCGCTCCATACCGCCTGCGACCTCGCGGAAAAGCACTGGCAGAAGGCCCGGACGGTCTGCGGCACACGCGACTGGATGTTCCGGAACCTGCAGGTACTGACCGCCAGGTTCGTGTTCGACGACTGGAAGCGCCTGATGCAGGTGCTCGCCGGGGAAGTCGAAATCCCTCCCTGAGACGGGCCTCCGTGCCGGTTCAGACGCGCCCGTCGTGGCTTCCCGAAAACCCTCGAAAAACCGACAATCCAGAGGTCAGGAAAACAGAAATGCCAAATTGAGAATTGCTGGAGGCAAACAAGAGAGATTGTCCTCCCGCGAATCCATCGCTATGGCAGTTTGTCGGGTGATCATTCCCGCCATTGTCCGGCGGCAATCGGACAAATCGATACCCTGTGGGACGCAAGCCGCCGTCAGGCGCTCGACCAACACAAGCAGGCGCCGCTGGCCATGAATTGAGCCGCACGGCACAACTAAAGGAAAAGAGGATGGCCAACTGGGTGAGGGCATGTGCCTGCGACGACGTTGAAACCGAAGACCTGATCCGTTTCGATCACGGTACCGGTTCCTACGCCATTTACCGAAGTCCCGACGACGAATTCTACTGCACCGATGGTCACTGCACCCATGAGATGGTTCATCTGTCGAATGGCCTTGTCATGGACAACATCATCGAATGTCCCGGACATAACGGGCAGTTCGATTACCGGACCGGGGAAGCCGTGCGTTCGCCTGCCTGCGCTGCCCTGAAGACCTACGAGGTCGAGGTCCGGGGCGGCGATGTCTATATCAATGTCGCAGACTGATCACGGGTGTCGCGGTGCCCGCCGTGTCCTGAACCGAGTCCGGACCCGGAAATCGAATTCAGGTCGTTCGCTCGAACAAACCCAGTATCAGCCAGTCCGCGATCAGGGCAGGCTTCCGCCGGTCCTTGATTTCGACCTCCAGACCAAGGGTTCGGAGAAGGCCGTTCCGTTGATGGATCCGTACGGCCTTCAGGCGGAAGTGACCGCGGACCAGATCGCCTGAATGGACAGGGTTGACGAATCTCACCTTGTTCAGGCCGTAGTTCAGACCTGCAATCTGGCCTGGAACCGGTTCGAGGGCCTCACGGGAAAAGCGACTCGCCAACGACAGGGTCAGGAAACCGTGTGCGATGGTGGCGGAATACGGGGAGCAGCGCCTTGTCTTGACGGGGTCGACATGAATGTACTGGTGGTCGTCGGTCGCCTCGGCGAAGAGGTCGATCATGTCCTGGTCAACGCAGACCCATCCTGATGTTCCGAGTGCCTGGCCAACCAAATTTTTCTGTGCGCGAAGCGCCGCTTCAACCCCGACAGACCCGGGATTCATCAAGCACACGTTGGTCGCGGAAGGTCACCTCCAACGCTCAAACAGGGTCGGTCGATTAGAGGGCACGCCCTAGTCAAGGCGCACTGCATTGCCCGATGTGCGATCTTCGGTTGAAAATCCCGAAAATTCCAGTGCGTAGTCCGCACCGATCGCGATGACAAAGACGGCGATGAAAGCAACGATCATCGTTTTCATTTCAACGTCCTCTCAGGAGTGGTTCACTTGGCTGTCGCGGCTTTTTCCGGTTTTCCCGTTTGTGCTCCGCTCGCGGCCTTTTCGTCAAGTTCCTTGACCCAGATACCATGATGTTCCTTCGCCCACTGGCGGTCGACTTCACCCGTGGACATGGCGTCAAATGCGCCCTGCATGCCGACGGAACCGAGGTATATGTGGGCAAGAATGACGGCCATGAAAGCAAAGGCAACGATCGAATGCCAGAGATGGGCATATTGCATTTCTTCATGCGGGGTGAGTTCCTCCGGCAGGGTTCCCATGCCCATGGCCTGCGGAATGCCCGTTTCGTTCAGATGATGGAACGTCGCGGCAAACATTGGCAGTTCGAACGGGAACAGCAGCGACAGTCCCGATGCCGAAATCGAAGCACCGAAGATGATGACGATCCAGAAGATGATCTTCTGGCCCGCGTTGAATTTCCGGGCAGGAGGGTGCACCCCCTTGGAAAACAGCCCGCCGCCCTGAAGCAGCCACTTGAAGTCGTGGCGGTTCGGGAAATTCTCGATGATCCAAAACAGGAAGACGATGACCAACCCGAGCATGAATGCCCAGGCCATGTTGTTGTGAATCCATTTGCTGGCAAGGGCGACCGGAGCAAAGGCGTCCCTGCCGATCAGCGGAATGATCACCGTTCGACCGAAAAGGGTCAGCAGGCCCGTGAGCCCGAGCAGTATGAACGAACCGGCCAACAACCAGTGACCGAACCGCTCGAGCGCCGAGAATCTGACGATCTTGATGCCGGTCAATCCGCCATCGATACGAATCTTGCCCCGAATTACATAGAACACGGCCAGTACGATCAGGGTGACGATGAGAAGGTTGCCTCCATACTCTGCTAGGGCGCCACGGCGTAGCTGGAGCCAACGCATACCGCCGTCCTGGATAATCACGTCATCGGCGGGGCCTGCAGACGATACGGTGATCGAGGATTGCCCGTAGCGCAAGGCCCTGAAGATCTCGGAGTTGGATACACCGCCAAGCGTGCCGAGTTGCGACGTGATGTCCTTGGCCATCTCGGGATTCCCGAGGGCGCCGCGGCGAAACTGGTCGTCGATTTCCTTGCCCTGTTGCCTCGCCAGGATATCCTCGAGAGTCTGGGCGCCTCCGGTAACCGAACGATCGTTGGCGACCTGCCCGATGGCGCCCGTCGATCCGATGCACAAGCAAATCAGGCTAACCAATAGAAACGAAAATGCGTTTGCTGGTCGTACGGCCATGACGTTTCCCTTTGACTTATAGATCACCAGTCTATCCAACATAATGTAACAGGGCAGTACCGTCTGACCACCCTGTTAACGAAATTTATTGGGCCGGGACCAGTTGCGGTCCCGGCCTGCGGCGTCAGCCGCCCTTTTGTCCGTACGCTGTACCCCAGCCCCAAGCGCCTGAGCCGAACCCGCGTGCGACAACACGTTCACGATAGATATCGGAAACGATGTCGCCGTCGCCGGCCAGCAATGCCTTGGTTGCGCACATCTCGGCGCAAAGCGGCAGTTTGCCTTCCGCTATCCGGTTTCTTCCATACTTGGAGAATTCCGTCAGCGAGTGGGTCTCTTCAGGCCCACCTGCGCAGAAGGTGCACTTGTCCATCTTGCCACGGCTGCCAAAGTTCCCGGCCTGCGGGAATTGTGGCGCGCCGAACGGACAGGCATAGAAGCAATAACCGCAGCCTATGCACAAGTCCTTGGAGTGCAGCACGATACCGTCGTCCGTCTGGTAGAAACAGTCGACCGGGCATACCGCCATGCATGGTGCGTCCGAGCAATGCATGCAGGCAACCGAGATTGACCGCTCGCCGGGTGAGCCGTCACCAATGGTGACAACGCGACGACGATTGATCCCCCATGGAACCTCGTGCTCGTTCTTGCACGCGGTTACGCAGGCGTTGCACTCAATGCAGCGTTCGGCATCACAGAGAAATTTAGCTCGTGCCATTTTTCTCAAGCCTCCTTAAGCGTTGTAGATCTTGCAGAGAGTGGTCTTGGTCTCCTGCATCTGGGTAACGGAATCGTACCCGTAGGTCTGGGCCGTGTTGGACGCCTCACCAAGCACGTAAGGGTCCGCACCTTCAGGATACTTGTGCCTGAGGTCGGCGCCCTCGAAATGCCCGCCGAAGTGGAATGGCATGAATGCCACGCCGGCTCCGACACGTTCGGTGACCATTGCCATGACCTTGACCCGCGCGCCTTCCGGACCTTCCACCCAGACCTGCGATCCGTTCCGAACGCCGAGATCATTCGCGTCACGCGGGTTGATTTCGACGAACATGTCCTGCTGAAGCTCAGCAAGCCACGGATTTGACCGGGTTTCATCGCCGCCACCTTCGTACTCGACCAGGCGACCGGACGTCAGGATCAATGGATAATCCTTGGAGAAGTCCTGTTTCTGGATCGAGGCATACATGGTTGGCAGACGATAGAACTTGCGGTCATCGTAAGTCGGGTAGTCAGCGACGAGCTGGCGATCGGGAGCGTACAGGGGCTCACGATGCAACGGGATCGGATCCGGGAAGTTCCAGACCACGGCCCGGGCCTTCGCGTTTCCGAAAGGTGCACACTCGTGGCTGATGGCCACGCGCTGGATTCCGCCTGAAAGGTCGGTTTTCCAGTTGGTTTTCGGTCCCGCGACGGCATCGATTGCCGCACGTTCAGCATCCGTCAGTTCGCTGTCCCAACCGAGGTCCATCAGCATCTGCATGGTGAATTCCGGATAGCCATCCTGAATATCCGATCCCGCCGAGTAGACGCCTTCGGCAAGCAGGTTCTCGCCATCCCTTTCGACGCCAAATCGGGCCCGGAAGGTGAGACCACCTTCGGATACCGGTTTTGACATGTCGTAGAGATTTGGCGTGCCCGGATGCCCCATCTCGGCCGTCCCCCAGCTCGGCCAGGGCATACCGTAGTAGTCCCCGTCTGCCGGGCCCCCGATCGCCTGCAGTGTCGTGCGATCGAAAGTGTGCTGGTTGGCCATATGGAGCTTGATGCGTTCGGGGCTCTGGCCGGTGTAACCGACCGTCCACATTCCGCGATTGAACTCCCGGGTGATGCTTTCGACACTCGGCGTTTCCGCATCTTCCATTTCGATGTTGCGGAAGAAACGGTCAGCCCATCCGAACTTGTTCGCGAACTTGGCCATGATGACATGGTCAGGAAGGCTCTCGAACACCGGATCGACGATCTTGTCGCGCCACTGCAGCGACCGGTTCGAAGCGGTTACGGAACCGCGGGTTTCGAACTGGGTTGCCGCCGGAAGCAGATAGACACCGTCCTGCTTGTCGCTGAGGACTGCCGAAAAAGTCGGATATGGGTCGACGATGACCAGCATGTCCAGCTTCTCCATGGCTGTCTTCATTTCCTTCAGGCGGGTCTGGGAGTTCGGGGCGTGGCCCCAGAACACCATGGCACGGACCGTGTCCGGATTGTCCATATTGGCTGGGTCTTCCAGAACACCGTCGATCCAGCGGCTGACGGGGATCCCCGAAAGGTTCATCAGCGCTTTCTCTTTGCCGTCGGCACCTGTCGTCGTCGCGAACTGGCCTTTCAGCCAATCGAGGTCTTCTTCCCACACACGAGCCCAATGGGCCCATGCACCGGCAGACAAGCCGTAGTAACCCGGAAGGGTATGGCTGAGGACACCGAGATCGGTTGCACCCTGGACATTGTCATGACCGCGGAAAATGTTGGTTCCACCGCCGGTCGTGCCCATGTTGCCAAGCGCGAGTTGAAGCACGCAATAGGCCCGGGTGTTGTTGTTGCCGTTCGTGTGCTGGGTCCCGCCCATGCACCAGATCACGGTTCCTGGCCGGTTGTTGGCCATTGTCCGTGCGACCCGACGCAATTGGCTGCCCGGCACGCCGGTGACCCTTTCGGTTTCCTCGGGGGTCCACTTGGCGACTTCGGTTCGGATCTGGTCCATTCCCCAGACGCGGGTCCGGATGAACTCCTTGTCCTCCCAGCCGTTGTCGAAGATGTGCCAGAGTATTCCCCAGATCAGCCCGACATCCGAGCCCGGACGGAATCGAACGTATTCGTCCGCGTGGGCAGCGGTCCGCGTGAAACGCGGATCGAGGACAATCAGCGGCGCGTTGTTTTGCTCCTTTGCACGAAGGATGTGCAGGAGCGAAACCGGGTGCGCCTCGGCGGGGTTGCCGCCGATGAGGAAGATTGCCCGTGAGTTGTGGATGTCATTGTAAGAGTTGGTCATGGCGCCGTAGCCCCATGTATTTGCAACCCCGGCAACGGTCGTGGAGTGACAGATCCGGGCCTGGTGATCGACGTTGTTCGATCCCCAGTAGGCAGCAAACTTGCGGAACAGGTAGGCCTGTTCGTTGTTGTGCTTTGCCGACCCGAGCCAGTAAACCGAGTCCGGACCGCTTTCGGCACGGATCTTCATCATGCCATCGCCGATTTCATTGATGGCATCTTCCCAGGAAATCCGAATCCACTCTCCCCCGACTTTTTTCATCGGGTACTTGAGACGGCGTTCGCCGTGCGCGTGTTCACGGACGGAAGCACCCTTGGAGCAATGCGCCCCGAGGCTGAACGGGCTGTCCCAGCCCGGCTCCTGTCCGATCCAGACACCGTTGTCGACTTCGGCAATGACCGAACAGCCGACGGAACAGTGCGTGCAGACGGATTTGACGGTCTGGACGGCGCCCATACCGGCGCCGGTCGCCGCTTGCGCGACAGTACCGCCCGTCACCCCGATCGCTGCGAGGCCGCCAATGGCGAGTCCCGAGCCCCGAAGGAACGTACGGCGGTCGACCGTTGTCTCAGAGATACTGGAAAGGAGGCCTGTCCGTTGGGGGCGTCTCGCTACCCCGTTGGTCTTTTTCCTTAACATTATCCTTGTCTCCTTGCTTCAACCGGCCACAAGGCCGGCCTTGCTTGGTTGGTTGGTAATTCCCGACCCGGTGGGCGTCTCGCAACCGGTGGGCCGGAAACCGTGTGAAACCGTCCGGTCAGAACCGGGCGGTTTCGAAATAGGCACGGGTGTGTGCCGTGTCGCGCAGGCCTTCGCCTGCCAGGTCAGGGGTTTCTGCCACCGCCTCCTGGCCGCTCACGGCAACGGCTACCGCCGCTGGAGCGGACACGGACGCAAGTTTCAGGAAATCCCGGCGGCTGGATTCAGTCGCCTGGTTTTCTTGACTCATGGCCGATCTCCTTCTGTTTGTGATCGGCACGGAGTGCCGACCGGTTGATGCGGGTTACCCCGCGGTCATTCGGAACGCTTCGCGTTCGATGTTCATGAACAGCCGGCCGGTCGTTCCGACCGGAGCAAAGAACACCGCGTTTTTCGCGCGTTCCAAATCCGAAAAGAAATGTTCTGCCCAGGTTCCGATGTGCCGGTTGAAAAACTCGCCCTGGCGGGCAAGGCTGGCAGGTTGACCAAACCTCCCCGTGATCAGGACGGCCATCACCTCACACAGGCTGGCAATCTGATCCTCGGGCTCGAAGACGTCCGGAGCCCGGGTAATCCTGAACTCCGGCAGCTGCTGGCGCAGCGTCGCCAAAGGCTTTTCGTTCAGGAAGCCCGTCATGTAGTAGCTGGCGTACGGCAGGAGCTCTCCGCGGCCGAGTCCGATGAAAAGGGCGTGAAATTCCCGCTCCACGGATGCAGCCGAGGTCGAACGGGCAAGCCGGGTAAGGACGTTGATTGCCTTGCCGAGTTCCGTATCGTCGCCTTTCAGCGCTCCGACCTTCTTCAGCAATCCGGCATCCGGCGGCCGGACAAGAAGTGCAGCGAGAAAATCGTAAAGCTCGGCACGCATTCTGTCTTCGGGCTCGATGTCGAATACCGCATCCTTGCCGTCGGCCTGCTCGCTGCCGTCAACGAATTCCGCGTCAGTCAGGACTTCGTCAGTCATGCCGTTATCCTGAATCTCATCCTTCGGGGACCCGGAGGGGAATTGCGCCCACTCGGAACATCCTCAGCTTCCGCTTCCGGTTGCCCGATCGGATTGTCGTGACCATTGGCCTGGCCCCCGTGCAGGGGCTTCTGGGTCTCCATTTCCGGTTCCGCCGGGGCAATGGCAGTGACGGTCCTTTCAGGTTCGATTTCGGAGATTTCTTCCGGCGGGGAACCCGATACTGATTCCGCCCCTGCCCCCGCCTCCGCTACGTCATCTGCCATGACGTGACGCAGCATGCCTTTACCGACCTGGTACGCAGTCTGCAGATTATCCACGACGGTTGCCGCGTCGGTGAAGTCCTCGCCGTAGTCGACAAGTTCGTCGAGATTGGCCAGGATCGGGTTGCTCAGCCAGAGCTTTCGGAGGGCCCGCCGGCGAATGGATTCGGGAACGGCCGATTTCATGAAGACCGAAAAGTCGTCTCCCGGTCCAAGGCCGTCCGGGTCGGGAAGGTCGAGTTGCTGGAGAACCTCGGCCTCGGACCGGCCATCGAAGGCTTGATCCCCCGTCTCCGGTTCGGTGTCCGCGGCACTCTGTCGGGCCCGTTCTGCCTCCTGAGCATTCTCCAGGGCAACGGCGGCCTTTCGGCGGGTCCAGAAATCTGTTGTTTCCTGATGTTTCAATGGACCGTCTCGCCTGATCGGGAAGACAGGGTTCCCCTCAGGACCACCTTCCTGGGCGCACGATAGACATCGGCCATCTGGAAGATACGGGAATCACCGATGCCGTCCTGCTTGAGATCGACGCGTATCTTGTCGCGTTGGCGCTTGTGAAAGACCTCATCCTTGTGGTGCAGTTCGGAAAAATCCCGAATCCAGGCAATGACGGCCGGCGGCATCGGGACGGGTTCGACGATCTCCTCACCGCTGTCCATGTAGTCCTGCGCCTCGAACGGAGACGCGGTCACGAGAATCAGGTCCAGGTCCGGGGTGTCATCGTTTCGCCGGGAAATGTCCTGACGCATGACGACAAAGAGTGACGGGGTTCGGGCGGACAGGCCCTGCTTGTAGGCTTCCGTATCCGAGCGGTAGATTTCCAGCGGCAGGGTTCCGGCGTGATATTCCACCATGTCGCCGTCACGACGGATTTCTTTCCAGTGCGCGTCCGCCGAGCCCGGCAAGACGGCGACCACTCTACAATTCCATTTCGCCCACGGCGTGACGCCGGGCGACACCCTGACGACCACTCCAATTGGCATTACTGCCTGCCGCTCAGGCGTCCGCGTCGTTTCGCACCGTGAAGCTTGAGAACTCTTGGGTCGAGGCTTCATACCGCAAATCTATCGAAGTATCGCAAAAAGGTACAACAAAACAAACGGCTACCCTGTCGATTCCCTAGTATATTTGTCAGTTATTATGTCAAGGCAGGATTTCGGATCGTACGTTCGGTTTTGCGGCGCAGGAATGTGGTGGTCGGGGTGCGCAAGCTCGGCGTTTTCCGGTTTCAAGAAGGCCCAATGGACAAGGTTTTCGCGAGGTCCTGCGCCGAAAATGGAAGTCTTCTGCGTCGTGGGATCGACTTCACTGCAGGGCGAGCCGTGCTGCGCCGCGGAAGAGGCGTTTCCACGATGCCGGCTGCGAGTTCGCGGGATTTCGGCAAGTTTCCTACGTGGCACGCAGATTGTTATCCACGAGCAGGCACGCAATGACGGTACCGGTGAAGCGGCTGGTCCGAATTCACGTCGTCCGGCCGGTCCGTCACGTCATGGCAGACTTGGCCAAATCGGCCAATCGACTCGAGTCGGGCTGACTCAGGGAGGCATTCCGTCGATCGGCTGCGGCGCGTTCGCGCTGTTCTTGAATTCGACGGTGACAAAGGAAAGCGTGTCGGTGCCGATGTTCTGCAGGTCATGAACCATCTCTTCTCCGGCGCCGAAAGTGAAATGACACGTTTCGCCAGCCTGGATTTCCTTTTCATGCACTCGGCCATGGGCGTCGTGGCTGCGGCAGCGGCCACTGGCCGTCGCCGTCCAGAAATAGTCCAATACATGGCGGTGGAACCCTTTCCGTTCGCCCGGTGCGAGCGACAGATGCCACACCCGCACCCTGTTGGTCTCCGATACCAGTTTGCTGCCCACGCGGGGGCTGATCCGTCCGGCCTCCAATTCTGCGCGCACATCGTCGGGCCATTCATTGATCGTTGACTCGGTCACAGGCCAATCTCCCATTTTGCCGGCTGGTTTCACGCCGGTAAATCCCTGTTTTGCCACTCAGCCTTCCTTTAGGAAATTTTCGCAGTAAAGCACAGGGGCGACGGTTTCACGAATTTCGCGAATCTCATGGTTTCCGACGGTTTCGCGGCGCGAATTCGGCTCACCCACAACAAGACGCCTTCAGTTCCCGGATTGGCGTGTTCCAGGTCAGCGACGGCCTGGGACAGGACTGCGCCGCCATTTTTTGCAAACGGCATCCACTGCGAAACACCACTATGCCTGTATACCTGCCTTCGATTTCCACACTGTCCGCAGGAAACGAAGCATAAACCGTCACGGGCATATCGACCGGGGACGACGGCGCCTGACATGCGCATGTGACGAGACCATCCTTCGGCGATAGTGTCAGTTGGTGAAATTTTTTCGTGGGAAGGTTCGATGCCAACTGCAACGTCAATCATTGTCGGGGACTGCATGCCGGGCGTGTCGTTTTTCCAGACCGCAGTTGCCCTTGAAGCCAACCGGGGGGAATTCGCATACGTCTCGGAGTTGGCGGCGGAAGGATTCGAACCATTTGGCACCAGCGGTGTCGGCAAAACGGTTTTCGGCATGAATGAGGGCGGTCAAATTTTTTTGCTATCTGGCCGACACGCCCGATTTCGCGGTCGAGCGCCAGGCAACTCTCCAGTCATTCATGCAGGGAACGTCGACTGAGCGTGACATGCCTACCTTGCAGGTAAACTGTACGCCTGCCCGTGGATGGCGCGATCACTTTTGGAAAACTCACCCGATTCTGCTTCGCCCGTGTTGCTTTGTTCATGCCCCCATGTATCAGTGATCATCCCTGCATTGCCGGGAATATCCGGGTAGCTGAACGTCAATGCAAGCACGCTGTACAGGGGATTTACGGTCAACCGCCCGCAGACGCGGCGGTGGCGACCGTCGCGGAATGCCGGCGCTATGCAGGAATGGCAGCAGGGGAGGACCAGCAATGACAACGGGGTCGAACGAAACCGTGCCGCAGGGCGAGTTGCCGCGGCCGGAAGCGCGGCCGGGATATCGACCTCCGATCGCTTTCGACCCGCCGCCGTTCCTAGCTCGGCTGGATTCCGAATCCCAGGCGCGTGCGCTCGAGAGGATTCGCGCGGCATGGTCGCATCATTCGACGGCGATCGAGGGAAACATTCTGACCCTGGAGCAGACCACAGCATGGCTTGAGACCGGGGAGTACGCAGGGTTGCCGGCCGAACAGTACCACGAGGTGGGGGGGCAGGCGGAGGCATTGGACCTCCTCTGGACGCTCCTCGACCGGGAGTTGGAGACACGCGCCCTGCTGGACATGCACGAAGTGCTTCTGCCACCGGTCATGCGGCGTCCAGCGGACCCTGTCGGCCAGTGGAAGACAGTACCAAACGGGATCGTCAGCCGCGGCCCGGACGGCAGGCAGTTATTCCACATGCTGATCGAGCCGGAATACGTGCCGACTCTGATGAAGGAACTCGTGACGGAGATCAACGATGCGTCCGCGACCGGTGTTCGTCCGGGCAACGAACACGTCGTATTCGCGCGGCTGCACCTCGGCTTCACGAACATCCACCCGTTTTTCGACGGCAACGGGAGAATGGCCCGGATGATTGCCAACATTCCGCTACTAAGGTCCGGACTGGAACCGGTGATGATTTCCGTGGAGCGCCGCACGGCCTACATGGCGTCACTGGGCGCGTACAGTGACCGGACCGGTGAGCTTTCAGGGCGGAACGGGACCTGGCCTGCTGGACATGACTGGCCGGAGTTCGAGCGCTTTTGCTCGGAGTGCGCGGATTTCTGCAACACTCTTATTCGGGACCTGCTCATTGAACGGGAATAGGGGGTCAAACCGGGATTCAAACCGTGGGGCTCCGGGAGTCCGATACGGCTGAGAAACAGTTTTTCACGCGCCAAGGCCAAAAGCGGCAAGCAAAATTCCGACAATCCTTGATTGTGTACCGTCCGCGCGTCCTGGTTCGATCACTGGCTATCTGGTCTTCCCGCCATGGAAATGGAAGATGACCCCTGTACCCATTACTGGCATCCCCACGTAGAAGCGGTTGGGCCGTCTTCGAGCACGTCGGGAGAAAATGCCCTGAGCCGCAACAGGAATGCAGCACAATGCCGAGACCGATGGGGCCAGCCGCCGAATGACAATTGCCCTCAGGATTCTGTTTGACTTTACTGGAAACAAAAAACGTGAAAGCATCGCACGGCCAGATTCGAGCGGCGAGTCGACCTGGGACGCGCCAATTCACCACAATTCCTGTGTGCAGATGTGGAAATGCCCCGACAACTAGTTCTTTGCGATTGCGAAGGAACGCAAACCGTCGACCGGGAACTTCTCGAGAGCAAGTGTGGCGTCTCCTGTTCGCGAGTCCATACGGCACTGTGTACCCGGGAGCTTTCGGCGGCGGCAGATCTCATGGGCAAGGGAGATTCGATTTTTGCTTGCCAGCAGGAAACCGCGGTCTTCGATGAGTTGGCCGCGGAACTTGACGTCGAACCGCCACGCTACGTCGACATTCGGGACCGGGCCGGCTGGACGGCCGATAAGTCGGCAACCGGCCCGAAGATGGCTGCAATCATGGCCGACACGCTGCTGGAGGGACCGCCCGTCAAGTCGATTGACGTCCAGTCGGAGGGACTCTGCCTGATCCTGGGTTCACCGGACGTGGCATTTCCGGCGGCCCTGCAACTTTGCGAGGTTCTCGGGGTAACCGTTCTGGTGGAGGGGAACGCGGACATTCCACCCGACCGGCGGTTTGAGGTCGTTCGAGGCGCGCTTTCCGGGGCGAGCGGAAGCCTGGGGAATTTCAAGGTCAGCATCCGCAACCTGCAACAGCTTCAGCCGGGCGGAAGGGGTGATTTCGTTTTGGGCGAGCCGGTGGCGAGCGGCCAATCGGAATGCGACCTGATCCTGGACCTGAGCGGGAAACCGCCGCTGTTTCCTGCACCCCGAAAACGGGAAGGATACCTGAGGGCGGACCCGGGTGACCCGCTAGCCGTTCAGCGGGTCGTCTTCGAGATATCGCATCTGACCGGAACGTTCGAACAACCGCTCTACGTGAGTTTCGATCAGCATCTCTGTGCGCACTCGCGCGCGCAGAAAACCGCCTGCACGCGTTGCCTGGATACCTGCCCGACAGGCGCGATTTCATCGGCCGGCGATCACGTGGCCGTCGATCCGATGATCTGTGCCGGTTGCGGTGCCTGTTCTTCGGTCTGTCCGTCCGGAGCCGTTTCCTACGAACTCCCGCCGGCAGAGTTTCTGTTTCGCCGCCTTGAAACCCTGTCGCGCGTATTCCGTGATGCCGGCGGCGGGCCGCCCCGTCTGCTTGTTCATGACGAAGACCATGGCTCGGAAATGATCTCGCTCTGCGCACGGTACGGGCGCGGGCTTCCTTCTTCCGTCATCCCGCTGGCAATGGAATCGATCACGTGTTTCGGTCACGCGGAAATGTTGGCAGCCGTAGCGACGGGGTTCGCGTCGGTCGACCTGCTCGTATCTCCACGCACGGAACGGGGTGTGCTCGAGCGCGAATGCGCGCTTGCGCTCGCAATCATGGACCAGCCGCGCGTTCGAATGCTCGATGTCGATGATCCGGAGGCGCTGTCGGATGTCCTTTTCGGGTTCGAGGCGGCCGAACCCGTTGGGGCAACGGTGTTTCCGCTCGGTGGGCGCCGCGAGGTCACCCGAATCTCGGCAAAGGCGTTGAATCCGGACATGGATGAACCGATCGCGCTTCCCGATGGAGCACCATACGGTGCGATCGTCGTGGACACGGAAGCCTGTACGCTGTGTCTATCATGTGCGTCGTTGTGCCCGTCCGGAGCGATCGGTGACAACCCTGAGTTCCCGCAACTTCGATTTCAGGAGGACGCATGCCTGCAGTGCGGATTGTGCGCGAATATCTGTCCGGAAAACGCCATTACGCTTCAGCCTCAACTCGACCTCAGTGACGCGGCGCTAGGACAACGAATTGTGAAAGAGGAAGAGCCGTATTCCTGCGTCGAATGCGGCGCGCCGTTCGGCGTCAAGTCCACGGTCGAAAGAATAGTGTCCAGGCTGGAAGGCAAGCATTCGATGTTTGCGGCTTCCGATGCCGGTCGCCTGATCCGCATGTGTGACGATTGCCGCATCAAGGCGCAGTATCATTCTCGGGAAAATCCGATGCAGATGGGCGAGCGCCCTATTGTTCGGACGACTGCAGACTACATGAATGGAAAGGGCAGGGACTGAATTCTTCGTTCCGTTGCCGCATTACTGCATTCGGACGGGCGCGCCGAGATCTGCCGGTTCCATTCGGCTTACGTAAGCCAGGATCGCTTCCAGGTCCCCGATCGTTATCTCCACCGGAACGATCGGTGGTGGCCGAGCGATATCGAATGGTTCCGTTATTCCTTCGACTTGAGTGAAGGACGGATGGGGGTTCCGGGCAAAAAACGACTGGAATCGTTCAAGCCAGCTTTCGTTTGCCCTGAGAGCGCCGAACGACGGCGTCGAACCCAGCCCGGCCATGCGATTTGATTCGTTGATAACGTGGCAACGGCCGCAATGGGCAAGCGAGAGCCTCTCGCCCAGGAGCGCGTCGCCAGGCAGGGATTCGTCCGCGACCGCTTCAATCGCCACCTCCGCCGGAAAAAAGGCCTGGCCGCCTTCGGGCTCGAATGCAGCGATCGTTCGTCGTCCGGTATCGGAAACCAGCCAGTCAATGAACGTCTGCACGTGGCTGGTTCTGCCATCGGCGAGAACAACGGCGACAAAATCAGTGGTACCCGCACCTGTCCTGTGATGAAACAGCGGGATCCGATCCATCGCCGGCCTGAGATTGCCAGCGCCACTTTCCCTTCCGGTGTCGACCACGAACCAGATTTCGTCAGGTGCCGGCGCCGAAAAGTCGGCCATTGGATCGGCGGCGGGCAGATGCGTAACCGCGATGCCGGTCTTGAACTTGAATCGCGGCAGAATGTGCATGAGGAGTCCCGCGTCCGCCAGTGACGCAGGCGACAGGAGCCTGACGGCCCTGTCCTCGGCCAGCCCCGGGCCTGACGGTATTGTTGAAAATGCGAACGAGAAGAGTACCGCGGCGGCCGCAACCGGCGTTCGGTCGAGAATGCGAAGTAGCGTTCGGCTGACTTGTCCCAGAGTGAAATCCCGGTCTGACTAATCCGTACAGATGACGGCCGACTGTCCTGATGTACGGGAATCATTAAGTCCCGGGGGGCGGTCCGTCAATATCGCCACCGCGACTCCGCGACTCCGGCCCTGCAAACCCGGGTGAGCCATTGCCGAATCCCCTTCGGAGCGGTCCTTTTCATGAATTCCGGGCGCACATTCCCTGAAAACGCCAACAGGTGGCTGTTCTGTCTCGACTTTCGCGAGGTCGGCACTATGGTGCCGGGTTATTCATCGACATCCGGAGGGCGTAATGAGCGAAGAATTCAACATGACCATGCGCAAGTATCTCAAACGGGTAGGAGTCACGTCCCAGCAGGCAATCGAGGCCGCCATGAGGGACGCAGGAACGGAACGAACCTCCGGCCGGGAATTCTCTGCGCGTGTCGTGCTCACGATTGACGAACTCGAGCTTGAACATGTGGTAGAAGGACAAATCGTCGGACCGGACTGATCATGACCGCGGATCGAAAAACCGTCATCGAGGTGCTGTCCGGGATTGTCGATCCCGCGGTTGGCAAGGACATCTGGAACCTCGGCCTGGTTCGCGCCCTCAGCGTTGAGGGCGGCGCGGTTCGGTTTGTGCTTGAGGTCGAGCCGGACAGGGCAAAGGATCTTGAACAGGTACGACAGGCGGCAGAGAAGGCAGTCGGCGACCTGCCGGGCGTGGACAGCGTTTCGGCGGTCATGACTGCCCACTCCACGCGTCCGCCGCCGCCCGACCTCGGGGGAAGGGGTGCGGCGCAACAACAGGGTCCGGCAAGAATCGCCGGAGTCGACAGAATCCTGGCAATAGCCTCAGGCAAGGGCGGAGTCGGAAAATCGACCGTTGCGGCCAACCTGGCTGTGGCGCTCGCGGTTGCCGGCCGTCGGGTGGGTCTGCTCGATGCCGATGTCTACGGACCTTCGCAGCCAAGGATGCTCGGCGTTTCCGGCCGGCCGGCGTCTCCTGACGGAAAAATCATCCTGCCTCTTCGCAACCATGGCGTAACATTGATGTCCATCGGACTGATGGTTCGCGAGGACGAGGCGGTCGTCTGGAGAGGTCCCATGCTGATGGGCGCGTTGCAGCAAATGCTGAACCAGGTTCAGTGGGGTCAGCTCGACGTGCTTATCGTCGATCTGCCTCCCGGGACGGGCGATGTTCAGATGACGCTGACGCAAAAGGCCGAGGTCACGGGTGCGCTCGTCGTGTCCACGCCTCAGGACGTGGCCCTGATTGATGCACGTAAAGCATTGAATATGTTCTCAAAAATGAACACACCCGTTGTCGGATTGATTGAAAACATGTCCACCCACATTTGTTCGAACTGTGGCCATGAAGAGCATGTGTTTGGCCATGGCGGTGTTCGGGCAGAAGCCGACCGCCTGGGATTGCCTCTTCTCGCCGAGATTCCGTTGCACCTTGATATCCGTCGTGCCTCTGACGGAGGAACGCCGGTCGTGATTTCAAGCCCGGGGTCGTCCCAGGCAGGTGTTTTTCACGGCCTCGCCGACAAGCTCGTCGGTCAGGGACTTGGTTGATGACTCCAGGTCCGGACCCCGTACTGCCACCTCTCCTGACTCCTGTGGCGGTTTCCGCTGCGGTCGACCCCTTCGAAAAGGCGGTTTCAATGGCGTCGCTCGGTTGCGACGCCGGGACTGTCGTCCATGGTGTCTTCGTCGACCGGTTGCGCGCATCGATCATCTTTGGACCGGAACAGGTGCTTGAGGACGCGATGGCGATGTGGTGTGCGTGCGGCGTCGGTTTCAGCAATGCCCTCGGCGCGCTCGCGCCACCGGAGGTCGCGGTTCACCTGGAGTGGAGCGGGGGAATTCGGGTTAACGGCGCGTCCTGCGGGAAACTTCGGGCAAGCGCATCGACGAGGGACCCCTCGCTCGAGCCCGACTGGCTTGTGATCGGGATTGAAATCCCGTTTATCCTGGTTGCCGAATCTCCCGGGATCACCCCTGACCAAACGGCGCTTTACCTGGAGGGGTGCGGCGACGTCGACCCCACCATGTTGCTTGAATCCTGGGCGCGGCATACCCTGTCCTGGGTCAACAGGTGGATGGAGGACGGGAATGCTCCACTCCATTCGGAATGGCGGTCCATGGCCCACGACATGGGAGAGACCGTGTTGCTGACCTATGGAAGAGAAGAAATCTCGGGAATCTTCGTCGGAATCGACGAGCGGTTCGGAATGCTGGTCAGGACGGCCGGGGAAACGCGCCTGTTGCCGCTTTCCGGACTCCTGGAATAGGCTGGATGCTCAATTGAACCTTGCCCGCACAATTCGGTTTGATGAAAGCGACGACAATGTCTTTCATCGCGCGGCCCGGCCGGGCGAGTGGGCAATCAGCGGCGGGTTCGAGTTTTCGAACTGGACCGATGACGACCTTGCCGGGAAGTCCAGGCAGGCATTTACCAATGGCTGGCTGGGCCTCGACAGCTTTGGCAGGGCATCGCTCGTTTCGGTGACCCGGATCGAAACGGCCGAATTCGAAGCCCTTGTGAAGCGCCTGGCCGAGCATTTCGTCGAAATCTACGGCGCGCCTTCGGTGGAAGCGGCATTGCCGGTATCCAGGGAGGAACTCAATCACATGCAGGACCTCTGTGACGATCAGTCGTCAAATGATGTCCTGGTCGTTTACCGGGAGTTGACGGAATCCGGCGTGCGCGAACAATTCCGTTCCATCCGGGCAACCGAAGCGGACTTGATGCAGGTCGCCGTCCACGGATCGATCGAGTGACAGGCATGCATGGAAATTCGCTCGGCAGAGTGGTCCCGGTGCCGTGATCTCCCGCCGCCCGACGATGATACGCGGTTCCTGATTGCCAGGCGCATGATCCAGCCGGGAATTCCGCTCAAACGTCCGGTTTCGACCTCGGGTCCGTTCCGGGAAACCACGGTGCCTGCCGAAACCCGGTACGGGCGGGTTTCCGCCCGGGAACTGCGTTGCCTTTCACTCCTTGCTCCCCCCGGTTCATGGCGATTCGGGTCCGGAACGACCTCGTCCGGTGTCGCGGTCTGATCAAATGGGCGCAAGCGTCGTCCTTCTCGGTACATTCGAGACCAAGGCCGAAGAACTCCTTGACCTGGAATCGGCACTCATCGCAGAAGGTCTCGACGTGACGAGGAAAGACCTGTCGCTCGAGTCCGGTGGAACGGTAATGGCGGCGGATGCAAAACTGGCCCGAATGAGAATCAGGGCCGAAGCGGCGGCGAGGACGATTTCCGAGAACATGCCGGGAGCCGTGGTTGGGGTCGGAGGGGGCACGGGAAGCGAGATGGTGTTGCAGGCGATGCGGCCTCTCCCGCTGGACCTGCCGAAGTTCCTGATCACGACCTTGCCGTTCGACCCGAGGGGCAATCTCGCGGACTGCCCGGTCACCCTGATCCCGTCGCCATGCGACATCCAGGGAATGAACTCGACACTTCGACAGATATTCGCCCGGACCGCGGCGATGGTTGTCAGTGTCGTCGACGAGCGAATCCGCCGGATCGGGCGCGACAGGGGAATTGCGGTTTCGCTGCTTGGCGTCACGCAGGCGGCCGGAGAAAGAACCTTGCGTCTGCTGCGGGATGCCGGACACGAGACATCGACTTTCCATGCGTCGGGATTCGGCGGCGCAGCGCTGGTACGTTTCGCCCAAGAGGGGATGTTCGCAGGCATGATCGACCTGACGGTCAACGAAATCGTCCGCATGCATGTCGCGGGAGCCCATACCCCGATGCCCGAGCGATTCACCTGCGGCCGTGATCTTCCTCGAATAGTTGTTCCAGGCGCGCTCAACTTCCTGGATGCCGGCTCTCCGGGGACGCTGCCTCGGTCCTGGCGCGCACGTGCCCATTATTGCCATTCCAGCCATTTCACCCATGTCAAGCTGAACGAGAGCGAAATCGTCAGGGCGGCGCGCGCATTGACTGCCGATCTGAACCGCTCGAGAGCGCATTGCGAGGTCCTCCTGCCAATGGGAGGGTTTTCCAGCGAAGATCGTCCCGGGGGCGCGATTGAAGACCCGGGATTGCGAGAGTGCGCGGCTGAGGTGTTTGAGAAAGAGGCAACCGTGTTCGAGGTCACACGCATGCCTGACCACATCAATTCGCCTGAAGTGGCGACAAGGGCGGTTGACCGGCTCTTGGCTAAACTGCCATCGGGAGACTCGAATCCATGACTGATTCACTCGACCCTGACGACATCACGGCCAGAAAGGACGAATTGGTCGCGACCGCGAGGCGGTGTTTCGACCTGCGGTTACAGACGAATGCCGGGGGCAACCTTTCGGTCAGGTTGAAATCGCGGGACGCCATCGTGATCAAGCCGTCCGGCGTGGGATTCCGCGAGTGTGCCCGTGAGAACCTCCAGGTGGCGATGCTCGACGGGACCGTTCTACCGTCGTCCGCGCAACTGAAACCGTCAAAGGACCTGGAGTTCCATCTCGAGATCTACCGTCGCCGGAGTGACATCAACGCCATCGTTCATTGCCACAGCCCCTGGGCAACGGGATATGCAAGCGCTGGCATGGAAATTCCATGCCTGACGGTGCAGGCAGTCGAAAAAATCGGCAGGCTGCCGCTGGTCCCGTTGTCAGAAAACCTCGGCCCGCAAACGGCCGCGATGATAGGCCCGGTTTTCGAAGACGACGGAATCAGGGGAGCGGTCCTCGCCAATCACGGAACCGTCGGGGTCGGCGCAACGCTTACGGAAGCGCAATACCTTGCAGAAATCATCGAGGAGACCGCCCAGGTTGCCTTCGTCCGGGATGCCTTGCTCATGGCGCGAGGACGTTCGGCGTCCCGCGAACCACGATTCGGGACGGCAAGTGACGAACAGGCCGGATCTTCCGACGGGTCACAAGACAGGTAGGGATCGAAACCCGTGCCGTCATCGACATCATTCGATGTCCGGACTATCGCGGGTTCACGGCGCGCTCGATTGCAACGACCTATGTCGATGGTGGTGAAGGAATGACGACAGGGGAGCAGGACTTACGGATAGCGATTGTCGAGAGTTGCAGTCGGATGAATGCGGAAGGAATCAACCAGGGTACCTCGGGCAACATCTCGGCCCGGTTCGGAGACCGGATGCTGATATCGCCGTCTGCAATTCCGTATGACCGCATGACTCCGGAAATGGTCGCATCCATCCAGGTGGACGATCGGTCTGGCCGCTGGGACGGGCCATTGAAACCATCGACAGAGTGGCGCATGCATCAGGCGCTGTTTCGGGGCAGGGAAGACATCCACGCGATCGTTCATGCCCATCCAGTCTTTTGCACCGCTCTCGCGATGGCACGAAAGCCGATTCCACCGTGCCATTACATGATTGCCGCATTTGGCGGGAACAACGTTCGGTGCGCCGGCTACGCCACCTTTGGATCAAGGAAACTCGCGGACTTCGCCCTGGAGGCAATGGACGGACGTACGGCCTGCCTCCTTGCCAATCATGGCATGATCACGGTTGGTGCGACACTTGCCGAGGCAATGTGGCGTGCAACCGAGCTCGAGACGATTGCCCGGCAGTACCACCGTTCATTGCAGTTCGGTGGACCCGCATCGTTGAGCGATGCCGAGGTCGGTGAAACCCTTGCGGCCTTTTCGGACTACGGAAACCATGCCGGCGATGGCTGAATCCCCGGGGAGTCGTGTCAACGGGCGGGCAGGGACGAACCTTTGCGCCTTGCATTCACGGACGAGTCGAATTCACTTCGTTTGCGTTAAACCTACGCCGGGACTGGACGAACCGGAACCGGCGCGGGCGGCCGGTATCGATGATTAACTTCAAAATGGCGTCGCCGGACGCCAGAACAAGACCAGATTGAAAGGAATCGTGCATGGGCAAGACAAGTACGCGGATCTACCCGATCAATACGGGTTGGCTCGAGGCAGACCTGGGGACCTACATTTTCTGGAAAGGACCTGCCGGGAAGAAGATCTGGAATCCGGTTTACTGTTTCTATGTTGATACAGGTGATCACAAGATCATGGTGGACACGGGACTTTGCGACGAGGAACGGGCGACCAGGTATCACCACAAGTGCCAGAAACGTGGATGCCTCGAGGCCCATCTCCATTTGCGCGACAAGTTGGGCGTTGATCCGGGCGACATCGACATCGTGATCTTGACCCATTTGCACTGGGACCACGTGCAAAACATGAAGGAATTCCGGAACGCGCGCTACATCTGTCCGGAAATCGAGATCAAATGGGCCTACAACCCGCTGCCGCTATACTACAGGACCTACGAGTCCCCGATCCTCGGGATCGAACCGGCCTACAATGGATGTAACTTCGAACTCGTGCACGGCAATACGACCATCGTGCCGGGGATATCCATGTTCGCGACGCCCGGCCACTCGCCCGGTCACATGTCCGTCACCGTTTCAACGGAAGCAGGTGATATCGTCATTGCCGGCGATGCGATATTCCAGGCACGCAACATGGAACCGAACGAGGAGGAAAAATGGCGGTACTGGGTTCCGGCGCGTTTCGTGAATTCGATCGAAGGCTGGAGATCCGTCGAGGAAATCGACAAGCGGGCTGACTACATTCTGGCCTGTCACGACGAAGCCGCGGGAGATCATCCCGTCTATCCCTTTGAAGGCATGAAGCCGAGAGTGCGCAGGCAGGTCATTCCCGGTTATTCCTTCTATTTTGCCGACATGCCCGAGACCGCGTAATTTGACCGTTCTGATCTCCAGCCTGAGAGAAGTCGCCGACCGTTTCGACGTTGCCGTTCTTGATCAGTTCGGCGTTCTTCATGACGGGAGACAGCCATTCCCCGAAGTCAACCACGCATTGGATTGGCTGCGGAGAAAGAAAAAAGGTGTGGTTGTCCTGTCCAACTCGGGCAAACGGGCTGATCCGAATCGCGCCCGGATCAGGAGCCTGGGACTGGACCTGAGCCAAGATGATCATGTCGTGACGTCGGGTGAAGTTTGCTGGCACGACCTTGACAACGGGATCCTCGCGCTTTCGAAGAGCGGACCCCAGAGACTCGTTGCAATTGCCGGAAACGACGGGGACGCCGAGGCCTGGGCGAGCGGCAACCGGGGGGTGGAACTGGTCTTCGATTTCGAATCCGCCGATGCCGTCCTCTTGATGGGATTCCCGGGCGAAGGTTCAGTCGGGGCCGCGGGAAACATGCTGGCACAGGCGCTCGACCGTGACATTCCTCTCGTCTGTTCCAATCCCGACCGGTCCCGCTATCTCAAGGGCAGGATTGCCCCGGCAACCGGGTCTCTCGCGGACGCCTTTTCAGATCGCGGAGGACGTGTGTTGTGGTACGGAAAACCGTTTGGCGGCGTGTTCGACGCAGTTTGCTCGCTTTTCCCCGACATCAGCAGAAAACGAATTCTGATGGTCGGTGATTCCCTCGAACATGACGTGGCGGGAGCGAGGAACGCTGGACTGGCGACGGCGTTCGTGTACGGAGGAATCCATGCCTCGGAGTTCACGGGTTTGACCGAAGGCGAGTCGATCGCAGATCGACTGGAACATCTCGTGGGCACCTTCAACGGTTCCGAGCCGGATTTTGCGCTGCCGATTTTGACATGAACCATCGGAAACAGGTTTCGGGAACGCCCGGTCCTCCACCCGAGGACTTCCTCGGCTTGTCCAGGCGCATTGGCTCCGACCGGATGCTCGTACAGGGTCCCGGCGGAAATACATCGGTTAAGTCCGGTGGAGCGATGTGGATCAAGGCGTCGGGAACCCGTTTGGCGGATTCCGGCGTACACCGGGTGTTCCTGCCCGTCGACATCGACCGCGTGGTTGCCGAATTCAACGGTGGAGGGGACGGATCTTGCATGCAGGCGGTGATCGGCTCATCGCACGGATTGCGTCCATCCATCGAGACCACGTTCCATGCCGTGGTGCCCAGGCGTTTCGTATTCCACTACCATTCCGTTCAGGCGCTTTGCCATTTGATATCTCCCGAGGGCATTGCGACACTTCCGCGCAAGCTCGACGGACTTGACTGGACGCTCGCCGATTACAGGAAACCCGGAATTCCGTTGACCAGGGAAATCGAAGCGTCACTGGGTACCGGAAATCCCGAAGTCGTTCTCCTGAAAAACCACGGTGTCATTGTCGCGGCCGACCGGATTTCCAGAGTTGCTATGCTCATTGAGGACGTCGAAGGCCGCCTGGAGCTTCCGGTCTCGATTCCGCAATCAGGCGACGACGAGTCACGGCAGCCGGGTTTGCGCCAGGACACCCCGGTCAACTGGCGGGCGGAATCCGGGTCAACCTGGGAGCGGTGTCCTGGAACCGGCCACATTTCGAGACAGCCGGAGTTGCAGCGGAGACTGTCTTCGGGGGTTTATTTCCCGGACCAGGCCGTGTTCCTCGGGCCGAACCTGCCGCTCCTTTCCCGAAAGGAGATGGAGAACGGGGTGGACCCCGGGGTTCCGGCAGTCATTGTTGATGGAGCCGGCATATTCGCGCGCCGTGGCTCCCTTTCCGAAGTCAAGGAAATGGTTCTCTGCCTGTCCGGTGTTTTCAGTCGCCTCCCCGACACGTGGTCCGCCGTAACGCTGGCTCCGGGCGATGTTGACGAATTGATCAGCTGGGATGCCGAGGAATTCCGCCGCAAGTCGGCACGGATGCGGGACTAGGCATGTCCCTGTTCCTCGGCGTCGACTTCGGTACATCCGGGGTTCGTGCGGCCGTCATCAACGAGAAGGGAGGCCACGTCGCTTCGTGTTCCGTTCCCATGCCGGCACCGGCCCTCTGGAGACGTCGACCTGTCCAGAATCCGGAGGTCTGGTGGGACGCGTTCGCGGCGTGCATTGATCAGCTTTCGATCGAACTGGGCGCCGTCAAACGGAAAGTTTCCGAGATAACCGCGCTTTCGGTTGACGCTACGTCGGGTACATTGCTTCTCGCCGATTCCCGCCTTCGCCCCGTCACGCCGGCATTGATGTACAATTCTGCCGGATTCGATGCCGAGTCAGAGGCGATCGCGCGATGTGCTCCAAGGGATTCCATTGTCCGGGGCGCGTCGTCTGCGCTGGCCCGTTTGATCTTTCTCCAGAAACTTCCGGAGGCAAGGGACGCGGCTTTTGCGATGCACCAGGCGGACTGGGTCGCCGCGCGGTTGGCGGGCGAGGGAGGATTTTCGGACGAAAACAATGTCCTGAAACTCGGATATGGCCTTGTTGCGAATTCCTGGCCAACGGAAATGTATGGACAACTCGCGGTCAGAGTTGAGCTGCTTCCTGAAGTGCTGCCAGTCGGGCAAACGACCGGAACCGTCTGCCTCGCGATACGCACCAGGTTCGGATTCGGGCCGGGGACCCGTGTCGTTTCCGGCACGACCGACAGCGTTGCGTCCTTCGTGGCGTCCGGCGCCGCCCGGGTTGGCGAAGGCGTGACATCGCTCGGCACGACGATCGTCCTGAAGTTCCTGTCGGACAATCCGATCAGCGACGCGCGGTACGGCGTCTACAGTCACCGGGTCTTCGGCCAGTGGCTTGCCGGTGGAGCGTCGAACGCCGGCGGCGGCGTCCTTCTTGATCACTTTTCCCTGGAACGGATGGCCATGCTCGGCAAGGCCATGGATACCGGCTCGGAGACCGATCTTGACTATTATCCGTTGTCGGCCGTCGGCGAGCGGTTTCCAGTGTCCGATCCCGGGCTGAAGCCGAGACTGACACCGAGGCCGCGAAGCGATGCGTTGTTTCTGCAGGGAATGCTGGAAGGACTCACCCGAATCGAACGCACGGGTTATGAGGTCTTGCACGAGCTTGGCGCTCCAGAGGTCAGCGCAATTCGGACGACCGGAGGCGGAGCAAGGAACGAAGCCTGGATGCGGATTCGGAGGCGAATGTTCAATTGCCCGATTTCGGTCGCTTCCGCGGACGCAGCGACGGGAAGCGCGATGATTGCACGTCGCTCGGCCACCTGAACGATTCCGTTCGGAAGCCGAGTGCACCCGTCGAGAAGGTCAACCGTGCCGGTTCCGGTCTGCCTATCGGCCAGGGAGGCGTTGCAACCAGCATTGCGCCGGAGCCGGAGTCGCGAATCGACAGGAAAGGGGACGGAACACTGGAATTGCAATCACCCTTCGCACGGGCATTCGCGGAACCAGCGGAAATTGGCGAGTCCTTCCGGCCTGTTTCTTTGTTGGATTGAACCCATGAACTGGAAGCACAGAACTGCTCCGGACGTTTCGGACATGGAGTCGATGGCGCTGGCGACGGTTGCGGCGTTACCAGTTGCATTTCGCTCCGCCGCAAATGCGGTCGTGATCCGGATCGAGGAATTTCCGAGCGAAGAAATGCTTGACGATCTTGATATGGAGGATTCGTTCGAATTGACCGGGCTCTACGACGGCACGCCGCTGACCGACAAGTCGGTATCCGACCAGGCGCCGCAACCGGATACGATCTGGCTGTTTCGGCGTGCGATTCTGGACGAGTGGGTCGCACGCGGAAATGTGACGCTCGGGGAACTCGTCGCGCACATCGTGATCCATGAACTGGCCCACCATTTCGGCTGGACGGACGAAGACATCGCATCGATCGACACATGGTGGGACTGATCGGTCCGTGAAGGGTGGATTGGCATGCCATTGATCTCCGGATTGGTGTCCGACCCTGGAAACCTTGGAGGATAAATGCAACAATCCGAACGTTGCATGGACGGCCAGCGCCCACATGTCGTTCTGGCCGCGTCCGCAAAGCTTCGAATGACGATGCCAGGTGCCAGTACTCACTTCACCCCGGTTTGGCATCAAGTGCGGGAAAACGGATTCCCGCGCCTTGAAAAATCGCAAGTTGCGCTTGGACACGCAGTCTGGATAGCCAAGTTGGAGACGGGCGACGAGAGCCCGGGAGCCGAAAGGCGGAAATCGAGTCGGATTCAGGAACTGCCGCGAATGTCCGTTGCCAGTTCGTTTGCCGACCGTCAATGCTATGGACGGTACGTGCGAAGGTTAGGATTGACATTTGCAACAATGGGCCTGCCCGTATCTCCCCTTGCACGGAAGAGCCACTCGAGGGACCGTGAATCGGGTTGGCGAATGGATCGTTTCACAGGATGACAACCAGACCGAAAGTGGGAAGTCCGCGTGATCCCGGATCGGGCTCTCCGGGCCGCGCGAGGCGTTTGCGGCGACGACTGCACGGGAGAGATTCTTCGACCAGGCCCTCGGCCAGGAAAGTGAACTACAGGGTTCTGCGAAACCCCTTTGCCCCTGCGACGGTTTTTTCCGAAGACCGGGTCGAGGCGATTCACGGGGCGGCGCTGGATGTGCTGGAAAACCTGGGGATGAAAGTCCTCCTGCCCGATGCAAGGGCGAGGTTTCGCGCCGCTGGTGCGCTCGTGGACGATGAAACCCAGATCGTTCGCATCGGGAGGGAGATCGTCGAGGAAGCGGTCGCGACCGCGCCGCATTCAATTCCGGTTCGCGCCGGTTCACGGCGCCGGGACCTGGTCATCGAACCGGGAGCGCTGGCGATCCAGACCGGGGCCGGGGCTCCGAATGCCACGGACCTGAAACGGGGACGGAGGCCGGGGTCCCTCAACGACTTTATCGAACTGACGAAACTGACCCAGGCATTCGATGTCTTGCATATGCTCAATCCCGTGGTTGAGGCGCAGGACGTGGCGCCACATGTCCGGCACTACGAAGTTACCCGAATCCAGCTTGAATTGAGCGACAAGCTTCCGTTCGCCTTCAGCCGGGGAACTCGGCAGGTCGAGGACTGTTTCGAGATGATCCGGCTGGCGCGAGGCGTCTCGCAGGACGAGTTTCGCCGGCACCCGCACTGCCATTCGATCGTCAATACGAACTCTCCGCGGCAACTGGATATTCCGATGGCCCAGGGACTGATCGACTTTGCGCGGTGGAAACAGTTGATGGTTGTCACGCCATTCTGCCTCATGGGCGCGATGGCTCCGATCACGGTCGCAGGCGCTTTGACACTCAGCCACGCCGAGGCGCTCGCGGCGATCTCCCTGACCCAGGTCACGAATCCGGGAGCGCCCGTCTGTTACGGGGCCTTCGCCTCGAATGTGGACATGAAATCCGGCGCGCCGGCGTTCGGGACTCCGGAACAGGTCAAGGCGAATCTGGGCGCGGGGCAGTTGGCGCGCCTGATCGGGTTACCGTGGCGAAACTCGACCGGCGCATCAGGCAACATCAATGATGCACAGGCAGCCAACGAAACCCAAATGGGCGCCTGGGGGGCGTTTCTTGCAGGAGCAACGATATTGATCCATGGTGCCGGGTGGATCGAGGGCGGCCTGACGATGTCTTTCGAGAAACTGATCACCGACCTCGAAATCATGCAGACCTTCGCCGAGCTTTGCACCGAAACGCCGGCGGACGACGCGTCCCTTGCTCTCGATGCACTTGCAGAAGTCAGCCCGGGCGGACATTTTTTTGGTGCCGCCCATACACTCGAGCGTTACGATACCGAATTCTATGAGCCCCTGGTGGCCGACTGGTCGAACTACGGAACCTGGATTGAAAGGGGCAGCAAGGATGCAAGCGTCAGGGCAACCGGGATCTGGCAACGCGTACTCGAAGACTTTCGACCGCCTGAAGTCAATGATGTCCGGCTTGCCGAGGCCATCGCGTTCGCGGAAAAGCGCAAGAACGAAGGAGGGGCGTTGCCGCCAGGATGACCAAATGCACCGATGTTCGCGATGCCACGCCGTGACGGAGTCTGGAAGGACCAAGGCAGCGATCGCTTCCGGGCGAAGGTGAGGCGATCCATGGCGCGGTCAAGGTGACTTCGACCGAGCAGGGTTTTGGGCCTGCCGCACGGACAACCTCCGTTCGTTCCGGCGAAGTCACAATGAGGGTTGTCCAGCAGGGATCCGGACCGGACATCCTCTGGATTCCGGGAGGCGATGCCGCGGCGGAATACTGGCTGGACCAGTTTCACTATTTCACGGACGATTTTCGGTGCACGTCCTATGATCCGCGGGGGGTCGGGACAACGGTCGCGCCTGAACCGCCTTGGTCGATCGAGGATTTCGCCCGGGACTGTGCCGCGGTCATCGAATCTGCTTGTAATCCCCCTGTCGTCCTGATTGGCCTGTCGATGGGAGGATTGATCGCCCAGCAGGTTGCAATTTCATTTCCCCGTCTTTTGCGTTTGGCCATCCCGATGGGTACCGCGGCACGGATTACCGGTTTCACCCGCGACTGGATGGAGGCGGAAATCGAGTTCAGGCAGAGGGGCTTTCGCATGCCCGCCCGGTTCGCGGCCTGCCATTACGCGGCCTTCGCCTACCCCGCTGCCGCGCTCGGCGAACACGCGACATGGGAAAGGATCCGGAACGCGTACGAAGCGCGATTCGGAGACAGGGATCCGAGCCAACTCGTGGCCCAATGGCAGGCGTGCCTCGATTTCGACTGCCGGAAGGAGCTGGCGAGCTGCAACGTACCGGTCCATGCGGTCGCTTTTTCAGAGGACGTTCAGACCCAGCCCGGAATGGTGCGGGAAGTTGCCGAAATCTGCCCGAATGGCGTCTATCACGAGCTTGCCGGACTTGGTCATGTGTCGTTCGCCCGCCATCGTCCCGACGTCGTCGCCGGCTTGTTGCGTCAGATCCTGACGTCGGACAATTCCTGAGTGATCGAGGGATCCCAAATCCTTGAAAAAAATGCTCACAATCAACCGGAACCAGCCGCCAAATCAATGAAAATCTGTTCTGTGTGTTCATTTCCTTTCGACTTTTCCTGTCCCATTCCAGCATGGACTGAATGCCGGTAACCGCGAGAGACAGCAACCTGATGCCTTCCCGGAATTTCTGCGTGCCGGGTAGCGACCGGCGCTTCGATGGATGAGAGCCAGCCGGGCCTCCGTTCAGCACGACGAAGCCCGTGATGGTCATCTCCGGCGGGTTCCTGGTACCCTTGAAGCCATAGTGGGAAGCGAAGGCACAGAGCGCCCGAATTTCGTCCCCGGCAACGCGTCGCCCGACCGCTCGCGGGACAGGAGTGCAAGGTCCCGCACCCTGTAATTCGGAACGTTTCGATTTCAGGGTATGGGAACCGAATCGGTGGAAAAGGCGTGTCATGACAGACACTTGGGATTTACGGTTCCCATAACCGTTTGGTTCCCATAAACCCTGAACGCGGTGATTGGGTCGAAGGCGAGGCGCTGGCGCAGGTCTTCGGCCACCTCGAGTTGGCGATCCTCGATGCGGATACCAACCTCTAGCGTATGGAAGAACCGTTCGATTCGCCAGCGCATTTCGTACCAGCGGTGCACTGGTCAGGTGTATCGAGGTCGGCCCCGCCCTCGGAAGTCAGCAGCATCTCGTGCAGCGGTCGGTTCTTTTTCGAAGCCGACAACGCAAAACGTCAGGCACAACTTGCCAACACGGTTGTACCAGTTCTCCCTCTCAAAGAATTCGTTGACTAGTGCCGTCAGTAACAGTTCATCGCTGTTTCAGGCTGTTCTGAACCGCTCTATCGGTTCCGAAAGTACCTGTCTGTCGCATGCCAATCTGCGTGCTTGGGCGAATCCCACGAAATCACTTCGGATTTCATTGCGGGATGTTGAAAGGCCTTGAACCGGGAAAAAGCCGGTCAGTCGCATTCACCTCAACATTGGGTACTTGGCTCCCAATGTCTTGCGCAATCGGTCCGAGTCAGCAGGCAGTTTTCGCCCTTTCTGCTATTGTGCTGAGGACCTCGTCGGCGTCTCGACGCCACCAATCGTGCGCAGAAAAAATCTCGACTTCGCTGAGGCCCTGGAACCCGCATCGCTCGACCATGTGCCGCAGACGCGGAATGTCGATCACCCCGTCGCCCATCATTCCGCGGTCGGTGAGCATGTCGCGTGTTGGCACGAGCCAGTCGCAGATGTGGAACGCAAGGAGTCGATCACGACCTGCTCGGGCAATCTGGGCGTCAAGCTCGCTGTCCCACCACACGTGGTATACATCCACTGCGCAGCCAATTCCCTCGCCCAGCCTGTCGCAGATGTCGAGGGCTTGGCGCATCGTGTTGACGCACGCGCGGTCTGCAGCGTACATCGGGTGGAGCGGTTCGATGGCAACTTTCACTTCCGCCGTTCGCGCATACTCCAGCGTCGCGGCAAGCCCGTCTTCGACCAGGCGCCACGCCGCAGGAAGATCTCGGCTGTCAGCGCTCAGACCGCCAACAACCATCACCAGGCAAGCCGCTCCAATTTCCTCCGCCTCGTCCACTGCACGGCGGTTGTCGTCGAGCACCTCGGAATCAAGGATTCCACTTTCGGTGAACCATCCGCCACGACAGACTCCGGTGACTTCGAGACCGGCGTCCCGGATAGAACGCGCTGCAGCTGACGTGCCCATTTCCTGCAGTTTGTCTCGCCAGGGCGCGATACCGCCAAAGCCATGCCGGACGCACCCGTCGATGCACTGGGAGAGATTCCACTGCTCTCTCACGGTTGCAGTGTTGAGCGATAGCCGCTCCGGCCCGAGACCGCTCACTGTTCCACCCCCCTAACCGCCAATGCGGCGCGTACCCTCGCCGCCGTTCGTTCCGGGTCGGCAAACAAAAGCGCATTGTTGGCCAATCTGACGATGTCTGCAAGGTGGCAAGTGGACCGGGCGCTCTCCTGCCCGCCCACCATTGTGAAATGATCCTGGTGCCCGCCGAGGTAGGCGAGAAACACGACCCCAGTTTTGTAGAACCGCGTGGGCGCCCTGAATATGTGCCTCGATAGGGGAACGGTCGGTGCCAACGTTTCGTGATACGCTGTGAGATCTTCCGCACCGAGTTGCGACAACGCCCGCGCCGCTGCCGCTGCGATCGGATCGAAAATCCCGAGCAAAGCGTCCGAATAGCCGCGATCATCCCCGGCAATTAAATCGGGATAATTGAAATCGTCGCCGGTGTACATTTTGACGCCCTCCGGCAGGCACCTGCGCATCGCGATTTCTTTTTCGGCGGAAAGAAGCGAGATCTTTATGCCGTCAACCTTGCTGGAGTTGCTGGACACGACATCAAGGCAAGTCTTCATCGCGGTCATGTGATCGCGTGAACCCCAGTAACCCGCGAGCGCCGGATCGAACATCTCTCCCAGCCAATGCAGAATCGCGGGCTGGGACAGTCCGCCAATGACGCGAGAATACACTCTTTCGTAGTCGTCGGGACCTCCGGCAACTTTCGCGAGCGCGCGCGAAGCCATGAGAATGACACGCGAACCCGTCTTTTCGACAGCCTCGCACTGCATTTCGTAGGCGGCTATCACGTCATCAACAGTAGTGGTTGAGTCGGGAATCAGGTGGTCGGTTCCGGCACCGGAAGCAATTAGGTGGCCGCCTCGCCGGGCGACTTCCGTGGATCTTCCGATAAGTTCCAGCGATGTGTTCCAGTCCAGTCCCATGCCGCGTTGCGCAGTATCCATGGCTTCGGCAACTCCCAACCCCAGAGACCAAAGATGCTCGCGAAACGCCAGTGTTCGGTCCCAGTCGAGCGTCGTGTCCAGCCAGGGATCGTTGTTCGCCAGTGGGTCTGCGACAACATGCGCTGCCGCAAAGGCCGTCCTGGTCCAGCGACCCACGCATTCGGCGCGTGGAGCGGCCGTCAGCGTGACGGATTCGACCCCTCCACCGGCAACTGGAAGCGAAACGGTAGCGGTCATCGGTCAGATCTCCAACGGTGGAACGTCGAACCAGCGACGTTCTTTCCAGCTTCGCATGCCGAGTTCGGCAAGTTGGACGCCTTTTGCGCCTTCTTCCAGGGTATAGCGCCAGGGACCGTCCTCAACGACGTGGCGCAGGAATGCTTCCCACTGAATCTTAAAGCCGTTATCGAACTCTGCGTTGTTCGGGACGGACTCCCACGAGTCATAGAAATCCATTGTCTTTGGCTGGTCGGGATTCCAGACAGGCTTCGGTGTGTTCATGCGGTGCTGCGTCACGCAAGAATGCAAACCTGCGACAGCGCTTCCATGTGTCCCGTCGACCTGGAAGGTCACGAGGTCATCTCGGCGCACTCGTACGCACCAGCTCGAATTGATCTGCGCGACGATGCCGCCGTCGAGTTCGAATGTCGCGTAAGCCGCGTCGTCGGCCGTGACGTCGTATGGGTTTCCGGACTCGTCCCAACGCCTGGCGATGTGCACAGCCCCGGTACAGCTCACGGCTCTGACCGGTGCCACGACATTGTCCAGAACATACCGCCAATGGCACAGCATGTCGTATATGATTCCACCGCCGTCTTCGGCCCGGTAATTCCAACTCGGGCGCTGTGCGGGCACATGGTCTCCTTCGAAAACCCAATATCCGAATTCGCCTCTCACTGACAGAATCCGGCCGAAGTAACCGGTATCACGAAGCCTTTTCAGCTTCAGCAATCCGGGGAGATCGAGCTTGTCGTGAACGACACCATGCTTAATGCCGGATTCCTTTGCGAACGCGGCGATTTCGACCGCCTTGTCCAGACGCTCGGCAACCGGTTTTTCGCAGTAGACGTGTTTACCTGCCTCTATCGCCCTGCGCAGCAGCGCGGGACGCATTGCGGTCGTGGCCGCGTCGAAAAAGATTTCGTCATTGGGATCGGCAAGTACGGCATCAATGTCGGTCGAATACCTTTCGATGCCGTGCGCAATGGCCAATGCCTTGAGCTTGTCGGCGTTGCGTCCGACCAGAACGGGATCCGGCTCAAGGCGGCTGCCGTCTGACAGCCGCAGCCCGCCTTGATCCCGGATCGCGAGCACGGAGCGTATCAAGTGCTGGTTCGTCCCCATCCGACCCGTCACTCCATGCATGACGATTCCGATCCGTCTGCTATTCATCTGATCGTCTCCCGAATAACCTCTCATGGTCCCTCGCGCGGGCCGAAAATGCTTCTTGTCCGCGTCGTGATCACTGCGCTGGTCGCCGAATTTGGCTCGGCCGTACTGTAATCTATGGCCTGCCGTCACACAACAATCTGCCGTTAGGGCGGCGTCACCGATGCTGCCAGGGTGTCGATCGACTCAAGGTAGATTCCGACTGTATCTCGCCTCGTCAGGCCGGTGCCAAATCTACTTTTCGTCAATGTCGAAACTGCATTCGTTGCACGGAATCGCCGCCCCGGATCAACAACCGATCCATTCCCGGATTGACACCACCGCCAGGTCCGAGCAGCAGCGTCCGATTCCCGGCACCGGGCAACTATTGGACAACCCGAGGCAATCCCGCACTTGGCAGTACGGTCATTGCAACTCGACCAACAGAACAACTGTTCGGAACCAAAGGGAACAACGCGAGAAACCGCCGAGACGCGCAGATTTTCCGACGCCTCATGACCTGTCGCGCAATGCCCATGGCTGCGGAGGTTTCCCTGTGGATCTGCATTCCTGTCGTCATTCGGGGACGCCTCGGCATCTTCATTCATAAACTGTTGCGAGGTCTTCGTCGTCAGGAGCAGATCAGTAAGGACCGTGACAGCCAGGCGAGCCTGCCGAAACATTCCAAAATGGCCACAGCAACACTCGCCGCGCATGACGTTTTTCGCAGAACTCGCCGAGGGATGCCGACATGCCGAAATGACGGTCGGCTCGAAATTTCCCGTGTACCGCGGAGTCGGGAGGCAACGTCTCGGACCTGCACCTCAAACCGGTTTCGGAGCCGCCACGCTTCCGCGTTCGACCGACGTAACCGGGAGAATGGTTGTTCTCGGAACAGTTGCGCCCTGGTCGGTCATCATCCTGACCAGGAGTTCGGCGCTAAGCCTGCCGACTCCGAACTGCTGCACGCGCACAGTCGTCAATCCAGGAGGAACGAGATCAAGAAAAGGGATGTCGTTGAATCCGGTGACCGACACGTCGTCGGGGCACGTCAATCCCTGCAATCCCAATGCGGCGATTGCGCCTAGCGCGAGCCGGTCGTTCGCGCAGGCAACGGCCGTGAACGGGAAAGGACCACCAAGAAGCAACTCGACGCACCGGCGCCCCTCCGCTTCGTCGTACCGCGTGGCTTCCGCGATGGCGCCGCCAGGCAATCCAAGACCGAGTTCGCTCGTCACCTGGCGAAACGCGCTTGCCCTTTTCCTCCCGGTCGACGTTGTCGCCGGTCCCGCTACGTGCGCGATTCGGCGATGGCCGCGATCGTGGAGATGCTGGACCATGAGGCGAATGCCCTCGGCATCGTCATTGACCACGCTCGGAATCGACGATCTTTCGATCTCCCTGTTGGCGGTCACGACCGGCACATCCGCATATCCCGGAACTTTGCTTCCGGGACTCTCACGCCGCACGGCGACGTCGAGGATCCCGTCAACGCCTCGTTCAAGCAAGACATTGAAAAGTGCGTCTTCCCGGCGCGGGTCGTCGTCAGTGTTGACGATGATCGGGGCATACCCGTGAGGCTCAAATACGCTCTCGGCGCCGCGCACGATCGCCGCGAACACTGTGTTCGTAATATCAGGCAGCAAAATGCCGACTATCATCGAGCGTCTTGTTCTCAGACCGCGCGCAATCTGATTCTTTCTGTAGCCCATCCTGCGGGCCGCGTTGCAAACCCTGACCACAACTTCGCTGGTCAGCTTTGCGCGTGTTCGCGGGTCAAGGGCGCGCGACACTGTCGACACATCGACCTGTGTCTCGCGCGCGATGTCCTTGAGAGTAACCGGCTTGTTCATCCGCCGTCTTCCGCCTGCTTGGCCAAATCGTTCAGGCACAGGATAGCCGAAAGCGAAATCTCGTGCAATCGATTGCGAGAATTTGTGTTTGCACGCTTCACTGACACTTATATAATTGGTGCAAACGATTGCGCATGATTCGGCCGAATTGACCAAACTGGAAGGACAGGCGATGACGAAAGCGGTCGACCCTGTCGATTTTCCCATACCAATCGTGCACAGGAAATCGGTTTCTGCTGCGAGTTGCGACCGTCTGGCGACCCCGATCCATTTCGGCGATGCCGGTGCCTCCACATTCGCCGAACCTGCAGCACACGGAGGAGGAGAACCTGGCCCTCGACCTTTGCAAGGAATTGCAGGGGCGCTTTGCGCCTGCAATTCGGTGGCACCTGCCCGCACGGGATGGGAACGAGATAACACTTCGCAAGCATCGACCTCGACGCCGCATTCACGATTGATGTTCGCTGCCGATGCGAAATGCGAGGAGTAGATCCCCACATCCGCACCGTGATACTGAAAGCCCAAGTGGTTACTAACGAAAGTCTGGAGCGCCTCCGCGAGGCGGACGGTGAGACCGAAACGAGATGCCCGCTCTGCGACCAGGCCAAGGAAGTCCAAGTCAGAATCGGAACTGTTTCGCTGCCGAGGGCCGCACTTCATTGCCGGACCGTGCGACAAACAAAAGGAATTCGAAATGAGCGATTTGAGAATAGGCTGGATCGGAATTGGCCGCATGGGATTTCCAATGGTCGAGCGCCTGCTGGAGGCCGGCAACGAAGTGCGGATTTGGAATCGGACACGGTCGAAGGCAGAACCGCTGGCGGCAAAAGGGGCGACGCTTGTGGATAGCCCGCGCCAACTTGCCTCCGCCGACGTTCTCGGCACCATGGTCTCGACGGGAAAGGATGTCGAGCAAGTCTGTTTCGGCGAGAACGGCGTGCTGTCTGGAGACGAAACACCCGGCATCTTTCTCGACTGCTCGTCAATCGGTGTGCAGCAGTCAGCCGAACTTCGAGCCAGGTTTGCCCGACGCGGGGCGGATCTGGTCGCTTCGCCGGTAAGCGGCAATGCGAAATGCATCAGGGCCGGCAAGATGAGCGCGGTCGTTTCCGGGCCGCGCGACGCCTTTGAAAAGGTCGAACCCATCATCGCAGCCATGGCCGCCAAGGGCGTCTCCTACGTCGGCGAAGGCGAACTGGCGAGATTCTGCAAGATTGCACATAACGTCTTTCTCGGCGTCGTGACCCAGAATCTTGCCGAGATCACGATACTTGCGGAAAAGGCGGGTGTGCCGCGCCACGCCCTGCTGGACTTCATTAACAACTCGGTCATGGGATCAATTTTCACTCGCTACAAGACCAACGCGCTGGTAAACCTCGACTGGACGACAACGTTCACGCCCTCGCTGCTACGCAAGGATCTGGATCTCGGTTTGACTGCAGGCCGCGAACTCGACGTGCACATGCCTGTGACCGCCGCAACGCGAGAGGCGTTGCAGGCCCATTTCGGTGCGGCGCGGCTTCGTGATGACCCCGATTTCTACCTGCAGCAGGATTTCGCCGCATTGCTTGAAACCGTCGCTCTTGCCTCCGGCCTTGAACTCGAGAGCGAGAACACCCACTATCCGACCGGGCTTGAACTTCCGTAGGCCATGTGATGACGGTTTCAAGAAGGCCGTGCGCCGTGATCGTCACCGCGAACGCAGCGGCGCGCAAAGGGTTCAGGATGCATTTCTTGCGCAGGGACCCTTCACCAATGACATAGGAGTCTGACAATGAAGATATCAAAAACAATTGCAGTGGCGGTTGCCGTGACGCTTGCGGCGACGGCATCGTCAGCAGAGATCAAGATCGGTGCGTCATTGCCGCTGACGGGATCTTTCTCGATCGCAGGGTCCAAGCACGAACAGGGTTACGAACTTTGCGTCGACTTGATCAACGAGCGCGGTGGCATTCTCGGCGAACAAGTTGAACTGATCATCTCCGACAACAGATCAGATCCGGCCACGGCGATCAACCAGTTCGAGAGATTCATCAATGTCGACCAAGTTGACGCGGTTTTCGGAACATTCTCGTCCCGCCTGAGCTTCCCGGTTGCGAGCATTCTGGAGAAGAACGGTTACGTTCACCCGCTTCCTGCGGGCGGCGCGCTGAGGATTTACACGCAGGGACACGAGAGGGTCTTTTACTTCCAGCCCAACGCCGCCGAATATGTCGGTGCCACGCTGCAGGGCGTCATTGAGGACCTGGTCCCCGCCGACAACAGGCCCGCAACCGCGGCCGTGGTCGCCGCTGACGATTTCTTCGCGAACGCGATCGAAGCCGGGCTGCTCGGAACCAAGGTTACCGACCCCGGGGACGGCAGCCTCGTCGAGGATATGGCACCGGGTTTCCTTGTCGATACCGGAATCGAAATCGTCTATTCCGAAAAGTGGCCGGAGGAAGGCTTCAACGACTGGATCAACCTCGCGAATTCGATCAAGCGTTCCGGTGCTGAACTCATCGTGGCGCTAACCGCGTCCGCGGAAGAGACCGTGCAGATTACGCGTGCTCTGAAGACCGTCCGGGCTGAACCCAAGATGGTCTATTACAGCCAGGGGACGCAGTCAGAGTTCTATGAGGGAACCGGTGACGCATCGGAGTCCGTCATGACACACACGTCTTGGCACCCCGAGGTTCCCTTTGTCGGCGTCCTCGGTGGTGAGGAATTCACGAACCGAGAGTTCGTCGATGCTTTCAAGGTGAAATTCGACGAAATGCCCGACGAGGACAGTGCGATTCCATTTGCGGTTTGCCAAGGAATCGAACAGGCCATCCTCGGTGCTGGATCGACCGACAACGGCGAAATGGCCGCGTGGCTCAAGGCGCGTACCAATGACGATCCGGTTCGCACGATCCTCGGCCGGTTCTCCTGGGACTCGCGAGGACTTGCGATCGACAAGCCATTCCTGATGGCTCAGTGGAACGGCGGCGAACTACAGTTCATCTACCCGACGGACGAGTTCCCGGGCGTCGCGATGATGTCCTATCCAAAGCAGGGATTCTGATCGAAACCGGGCCCGTCTCCGAAACGTCGGGGACGGGCGCAACCTCCGAAGTCGAAATTCGGGTGGAGCGAATGCTGGAAGTCAAAGGCCTCAGCAAGCATTTCGGAGGAATCAAGGCAGTCGACAATTGCAGTTTCGTTGTCGAAGCCGGACTGATCACTGCGGTGATCGGGCCGAACGGTGCTGGCAAGACAACCGCATTCAACTGCATCAGCCGAACCATGGTACCGACCCTCGGCGAGGTTTGGCTAGACGGTGAGCGCATAGACCACTTGCGTCCACATCAGATTACGGCGCGCGGACTGTCTCGCACGTTTCAGATCTCGCGAAACCTCGCCGACATGAGCGTCTTGGAAAACGTCATTTGCCAGTCCAGGATTCGGGGTTGGCGTGACCTGTTCAAGCCGGCGATGAGCACGGACGAAATCGACAAGGCGCTTGGCATTCTTGAATTCCTCGGCATCACCCGGATCGCGCACGAGGATGGGTCCAATCTGAGCTACGGCCAGAAGAAACTGATGGACCTGGCGGCGCTGTTGATGAGCGATCCCAAGATCATACTTCTCGACGAGCCTGCCGGCGGCGTGAATCCAACTCTGCTCGAGGAAATCGTAGGGCACATTCGAAAACTCAATGAACAAGGCCTGACAGTGCTGATCGTGGAACACAACATGGAACTGATCATGCGGCTTTCCCATTGGATCGTCGTCATGGCCCAAGGCCAGGTCATCGCGGAAGGAACGCCGGAAGAAGTGCAAAACGACCCGAAAGTTCTCGACGCCTATCTTGGTGGAGAACAAGAGAAAGGCAATGGCTGAACTTCTCGAAGTCAGGGACGTCGTCGCTGGATACGGGAACGGACCGGCGATTCTGAATGGAGCGAGCCTTTCGGTCCAGGCGAGCAAGGTCCACTGCATTATCGGCCCGAACGGAGCCGGAAAGTCAACGCTTTTGAAGGCGATCGTAGGCATGCTGAGGCTCCGTGAAGGCGATGTTCTCTTCAAGGGCAAGTCTCTGAAAGGTCTTCGACCTGACCAGGTTTTGCGCATGGGAATCTGTTTTGTGCCCCAGGAGCGAGCCTTGTTCCCCAGGATGACAGTGCGCGAGAATTTGCGCATGGGCGGGTTTTCCATGGCCGACAAATCGGAGCTCGAGAGCCGGATCGACATGATCGAGGAGCGGTTTCCGATATTGAAGGAGCGCAGGGACCTATCGGCCGGAACCCTTTCAGGCGGTCAGCAACAGACACTGGCGATGGCGCGCACGATGATCTTGCAACCGGAAATCGTGATGCTCGACGAGCCCTCGCTCGGACTTGCGCCAAAGATCGTGCAGGAGGTCTTCAAGATCATGCAAATCATGTCCGAAGAAGGCATCACCATTCTTCTCGTCGAGCAAAATGCATTGATGGGACTCAAGTACGCCGATTTGGGTGTCGTGCTTGACCTCGGCCAAACGCTGTTTGAGGGTCCCGCTGACAAGGTGCTAGGTGACCCGCGCATCCAGGAATTGTACCTCGGGGGCAAAAGGGCTGCATGATGGCCGACATCATCCAGATCCTCGCGCTCGGCATGTCTCTTGGTGGCGTCTACGCACTGATGGGCTCGGGTCTGAGCCTCGTGTTCGGCGTCATGCGCATTGTGAACCTCGCCCATCCAGCAATGATCATGGGCGGAGCCTACGTTGCCTATTGGGCCTTTCGTCTTGCCGGCGCAGATCCAATTGCAATGTTGCCGGTTGCAGTGCTGATCCTCGCCACGACCGGAGTCGTGCTCTACAAGCTCGTATTCGAACGTGAGGCGCGATCGGCGCGATATTCCGAAATGACCGTTCTGCTGACATTCGCCCTGGCGATGGTGGTCGAAGGACTACTTGGCGCGATGTTCACCAACACGCAGCGCATCACATCTCCGGACTACGCCACGGACGCGTATTTCGTGGGCGACGTGTTCATACCCAAGGGACAATTGTTCGCGGCAGTCACGTCGGTCGCAATCATCTCCTCCCTGGCGCTTTTCCTGAAATACTCACGGTTAGGCAACGCGATCCGTGCGACCACTCAAAATCGGGAAGCGGCCGAACTGCTGGGCGTCAACGTGAACCAGGTTAGCCTCGTGAGTTTCGGCATTGGCATCGGCCTCGCCGGCGCTGCTGGAGCCCTGGTGTCGTTCGTGTTCTCGTTCTTTCCATCGAAACACTGGGAGTGGATCGTGATCTTGATGTCACTCGTTGTCCTCGGCGGGATGGGTTCGGTGCTCGGTACCGTGCTGGCGGCATTCGTGCTGGCCACGGCGTCGGTCTTTGTCGGCTTTTACCTTGGCGCAACCTGGTCGACGCTCACGTTTTTTGTCGCGCTTTTCGTGGTTTTACTCGTCCGGCCCCAGGGAATCTTCGGCGAAAAACCGGAAATGGCATGATGAGTAATTTGGACTCTCGGGACATTGTCACGGCGCGGAAGACCTACAACGAGGGCCTGGCCCGGTCGGTCGACAGCAGACGCGCGGCATGGTTTCCACTGGCACTGCTCGCGGCGCTGCTCGCGTTACCGGCACTGCAGTTTGTTGGCAACTACAACTACGTCATTCACTTGATCCTGTACACGGCATGTTATGTTGTCATGGCGGCGGGCTGGAACATATTGGGCGGATTCGCGGGCTACGTTTCGCTGGGCCACAACGTTTTCTTTGCCATCGGCGGCTACGTCGCGGGCATGACTCTTGCCCGTTACGGCATCTCTACGATCGCGATGGCACCGCTGGCGGGTCTCATCGCGGGTATTGCGGGTTACCTGATCGGACTCATAACATTGCGCGTACGCGGTCCGTCGTTCATTATCTCGTCGCTCGCTCTCGTCATGATCTTTCGAATTCTGTTCGAGAATTGGCACTTCATCGGAGGTGCCGCAGGTGTGGCGCTGCCCGCGAACGAAATCTCGGTCAAGTGGACGAAGTTGCCGTACTATTACGCCTTCGTCGTCATGGCCGCCTTCGCCGTTTGGATGACATACAAGATCAAGCACTCCAAGTTCGGCCTTGGGTTGCGGGCGATTTCGAAAGATGAAATCAAGGCTGAGAGCGCAGGGATCGATACCAGGTTCTACAAGGTGTTGGCTTTTGCAATTTCGGCGTTCTTCGTGGGAATGGCCGGAGCAGTGTGGGGTGAGTACCTGACCTACATCCGTCCCAACATATTCCTGGTCATCCTGGTTTCAGTAAACATGGTCCTGATGTGCATCATCGGCGGCAAGGGAACAATCGCTGGACCTGTCGTTGGCGCTGTCCTGATCATCGCGTTCAACGAGGTTTTCGTGGCCACTCTCGGGGCGTCGGAAATCAATGTTCTGGCAACAGGGCTTATCATGATGCTCACGCTGATCTTTTTTCCTCTTGGCGTCGTAGGCACGCTGGCCAAACACAACCGGCTGCCCCGGATCCTGAACTGGGACTGACCCGGTGCCCGAATTCACCCTGTACAACGCGCCGCAGTCCACTTGCAGCCAACGCGTGCGGTACGCGATGCATGCCAAGGGCATTGCGTTCGATGAGCGCAAGCTCGACCTGTTCTCCGGCGACCAGTTGACGCCAGAATACCTGGCGATCAATCCGAACGGCGTCGTGCCAGCGCTGGTTCACGACGGTGAGCCGATCATAGACAGCGCGGTGATCCTGGAATACCTGGAAGACATTCTACCCGATGTCGCGCCGTTAAGGCCGAAGGATCCTGTCGAAATCGCCAGGCTTCGGGCAAAGATGAGGTTCATCGACGAAGTGCCGACGCCGGCGGTCCGCGTCCCCTCCTACAACCTTGCGTTCCTGCCGCATTTCCAGGCGATGAGCGAAGCTGAGTTCCGGGATCTTTGCGACTGCAAGCCGCTTCGCCGAGAATTCCTTATGAAGATGGGTCGAACCGGGTTTTCCGAGGCCGAAATGAACGACGCCAAGTCGCGGCTGCAACGGGGAATCGATCGTATGGCCAGTTGGCTCGAGGAAAGCGGAGGTCCATGGATCGCGGGCGAGGCGATGTCGCTCGCTGATCTGGCCATCATGCCTGTGATTGTCCGTATGGATGACATCAACCTGAACGGCCTCTGGGAGAGCCGTCCACCGATTGGAAAGTGGCTGCGCCGAATTCGAGCCACGCGACATTTCGGGACGACCTATTACTCCGGATCGTTGCTTACCGAGAAATACCCGCATCTCAGGAGTCTCAGGCAAATGCGGAAACAATCCGGAGCGTAACATGCAGACATTCCCTTACGCGCTAACGGCCGTGATCGTCGGAGCGGCATTGGCAATTCAACCGGCAATGAATGCGATGCTCGCGCGATCGGTCGGTAGTTCCAACGGAGCTGCAACTTTATCGATTGCGGTTGCGCTTCTAACGATGCTGGTGCTGATCGCGTTCACAGGTGCCGGCGATATCTCTCTGAAACGGCTGGCCGAAGTTCCATGGTGGATCTTCCTCGCCGGTACAGCTGGGGCACTGTTCGTCGCCGGCGGCACCTACATTGCCCCGGTCACGGGGACGCTTGTGTTCTTCGTCTGCGTTGTTGCGGGTCAGTTGACGGCGTCGACAATTGCCGACCATTACGGAGTGTTCGGTCTCGAAGTCCGCGAAGTTTCTCCCATGCGCCTTGCTGGTGTCGGATTGGCACTTGCCGGTGCTGTCTTGGTCGGTAACGGCTAGCCTCGGTCGTTCCAAGATCTCTCGCATCCGATCTGAACCCGCCTGGCGGACGCCACCAAGGCATCGCCAGCCTTGCAAGCGGAGGTTGGACAGGAACCCGGCTCTCGCACCATGAATCCCTACTCCGGCTGATCTGGAATTTCGGCGGCTTTCCAATAGCGCACCTAATCATAACATTCTGATTACACGCACTTTTTTATTTCAATCGGCACCACCGACCGATCCTGTAGTTCTGCGCCGTTTTCCTGCAATCCGAAACCAACACACCCAGTTCCGATAGAGCCGCCGCTGAACAGGTCAGCCGTATTTCAAACTCTCACGACCTTGAGCCGGGTTTTCAGGTCCGTGCGGCACAACGCGTGCAGGAAGCAGGTTTGTTCCGAGATATCCAGCATTTCCCGCGCGGTCTCATCGCTCTCTCCGGTTTCCAGGTGAACGTGCGTCTCGACAGGGTCGGCCTCTCCCGCCTTGCCGGTCCCACCCGAGGCACCACCCAGGCTGAAATGGGTGTCCTGCACGATGCGATAATCCGGCAGGTCGAGCTTCAGCATCGACACGAACCGCCCGAACTGCGTCATGAAACAGAAACCGATACCTGCGCTGATCAGCGTATTGGCATCCGGCGCGCGCCCGTCCTCGGAACTGAGGAAACGAAAAGAGGTGCCATGGGGCGAATACTGCATCTGCTGGATATCCTTGATCCCGTCTTTGCGCATAACCGCCACGGCGCCGATGTTCAGGCGCCGGTCCTGTTCCTCCGAAAGTGATGAACCGCCTGCTGTCGTGCCCTTTTCCACGTCCTTCTCGGGGGTACGGCCGACCGGTTCCATCAGCTCCGGCACTCCCGCGCCCGGATCGGCCCTGGCGAAGTGGTTGCCCGGATCCGGGAAAAGCGGCGCATTGAGTTCTTTGGCCTTGGCAGTGGGAAGCTCGGCGCCATTCTTGCCCAGCTTGAAAAGGCTCGCCAGCTGATCCCGTATCAGCCCGTACGGTGGCGAGGCGCAGGCCGCGTCGACGAGGAATCCGCATACCGCGTCGTCGTCCAGATTGCAGTCGATTTCGACCCGCAGTTCGACATCCTCGGCCCCTCCTGCCATCGTGCGTTTGGGCATCGAGCCCTTCATCGTGTAATAATTGTCCTGGACAAGTTTCAGCTTGCCGATTTCGACGCCCTGAAGATCTGCGAGCGCAAGGATTTCGTTCATGAAGCTCGCCGCCATGCCGGTGCTGAGGAAGGCCAGGGGACAAGGCGCGGCGTCGTGGCCATTCAGGTACGGCCCCTCGTCCGAGACCAGGCGCCAGGTGTCCCCGGTCCTGGCCGATCGCACGAGCGCCTCTTTCTGGAAGCCCGAGAGCGAGCGAACCCAGGTGCGCAGCGCGTCACCCTTGCGGTTGTCTGGCGCATCGATGGCCACGTCGCCGGCATTCGTCACTTTGAAGAATGGCGGTAAACCGCTGGTGCCAATGATGTCGTCGCCAAGTTTTGCCATGCTGGTTTTCCTAACGTGCTTCAACGCTCCCGGGAATCGTCGCGATCCCGACACGCCTCCAATCGATCATGTTCCCGGTACCGTGCGCTCGGGCAACGGCCCGATCTGGACGATATCGTACTTGTCCTCCAAAGCCTTCATCCTTGCGGGGTCTTCGAAATCGGCCTCGTTCATTCGAGCCAATTCATCGAGGAATTGATCGAAGCCAGCCGGTTGAAAGATCATCAACATCCGCGCTCCTGAATATCCTTCCGACATGACGCAGGCGTGCGGGATTCCCGGCGGTATGTGCAGGCAGACCCCGGGAACGGCGGTCACCCACTCGCCGTCGACATGGAAATCGAGCGACCCTTCGAGGATGTAGAAGGTCTCGGCGTGGTAGCGATGCATGTGAAGGCCCAACGCGAAATTGGCCTTCAGGTTGTCCTCCACCAGCGTGTACTGGCCGCCAGTGTCGGAGGCCGAGACTTTCACGAAGATGTGGTCCGCCGACCAGTCGTGGTCCTGGCCGCCGCCGGGGGGCACGAACGTAAAGCGTTTGGGCATGGTTTCGGCATTCTCAGACATTCACCTTTCCTCCGTCCACGTTCAGCGTCTGTCCGGTAACGAAATTGCTGTCGGATGTTGCAAGATACATGAGCGTACCTAACAGGTCTTCGGGCAGCATCTCGCGTTTGATCGAGCGCGTGGCAATCGTCGGCGCACGCGCCAGGTCAAAGCCCGTGTTGGCCTTGACGCCTTCGCTTTCCGTAAGCCCGGGCGCAATCGCATTGACCTGGATGTTCTTGTCGCCCAACTCGCGCGCGTGGCAGCGGGTCAATGCGATGACTGCGCCTTTCGAGGCCGTATAGTGCGACAGCCCCGGGGGGCCGTAGTAAAACGTGCCCGACGCGATGTTGATGACCTTTCCGCCACCCGCCTGTATCATCGTCGGGACGATGGCGCGCATGACCTGGTGCACTCCACGGGTATTGACCCGCATGATCAGATCGAACTCGTCGTCTTCGATCTGAAGGAAGGGCTTGGGCTTGATTGTGGCGAAGATCGAGGCATTGTTGACCATGACGTCAAGCCCGCCCAGGTCGGTCCTGGCCGTTTCGACCATGGCCGCAAGATCGTCGTTTGATGTCACGTCGACCTTCATTCCTCTGGCCGTCCCGCCAGCGTCGGTGATGGCCTTCACCGCGTCCGCGGTATCCTGAACATCCGTCACCAGGACCTTTGCCCCTTCGTCGGCCATTGCCTTGGCCATGAGTGCACCAATGCCTTGCGCGGCTCCGGTGATTACTGCTGCTTTTCCTTCCAGTCGACCCATGGTCGCCTCCCTCTGTCAGATTTCGATTTCGAGTATCTTCGCGACCTCGGGCCAACTCTTGGCCCCGTTCTCGCACAGATCCCCTGTCAGGTCGTCAGGTACCCAGTCAAGGAAGCACCTTCTGAAGTTCGGCCGCGCCTCGATTCGTTCAAACCAAAGCTCGACCTTGGGCAGACGCCCGCCTTCCCACATGCCGCGCATCGACATCATCGCGAGGCGATTGACATATGGTGTCATGGCGATGTCGGCGACAGAGAACCTGTTACCGACCAGCCAGTCATCCCCGTCGCTCAGCGCGTCTTCCATCTTGTGAAGATAGGTATCGTAGAGTTTGACCTTTTCAGACGCACCTGGCGCCTCGAACCCATGGCGTACGAAGGCATCTTTCCGGCTCTTCCAGTCGGAGGTCACCGAGATCCTTGGCGTCGAGGCGAGGAACTCCTTCACTCCCTCGGGGCCAAGGTTCTTCAGGACAGTGTGGCGATGCGAACAGACAAAGGTGACCGCTCCGCAAGCGGGATGAAGATCCTCGTCGACCGCCTTGGTCCAGTAGCGGACCTGTGCCCGCTCCCAGGGGTCGGTCGGATGAACGCTGGTCTCCGGTGCGATCTGGTCGAGATATTCGATGATGACGGTTGAATCCGGGATGACGAGATCGTCATGAACAAGCGTCGGCACCACGCCCTTGGGGTTGAGCTTCAGGTATGCCGGGTCGAATTGTTCGCCCTTCAGGATATCGATATAGACGCCATCCCATTCCAGTTCCTTTTCATCCATCGCGAACCGCACCTTGGCGGCACAGACGGACGAGCCGTGATGGTAGAGCGTGAACGTCAAAGTTGCACAGTGACCCATTTGAGTCCGGTCATCGCCTCCATGTCGGCATCGGTCCCTTCGCGGCCAACGCCTGATTCTCCGTTGCCGCCGAAAGGCACGTGCGCCTCATCGTGAATGGTCGGACCGTTGATGTGGCACATGCCCGCGCCGATATTCCGGGCGAAGTGAAAGGCCTTGTCGATGTCCTTGGTAAAGATTGCCGACGACAGGCCGTATTCGGTGTCGTTGGCCTTTTCCAAACCTTCCTCGTAGCTGTCGATCGGGTAGATCGATGTGACGGGGCCGAAGGTTTCGGTTTTGCAAACGGTCATGTCGCGGTTGACTCCGGTCAGCAGGGTCGGCTGGCAGCGGTTGCCTTCCCATCCACCGCCGGAAACCACTTTCGCGCCCTTTGCGACGGCATCCTCGATGTGGCTCCTGATGCGGTTTCGTTGACGCTCCGAAATTGCGGGGGCGATGACCGTGGCTGGATCACGCAGGTCACCCATTCCGATCTTCGAGACCAGCATTGCAAAGCGCTTGACGAATTCATCGTAGAGCGGGCGTTCGACGTAGAACCGGCTCGACGCGATACAGGCCTGGCCCGCGAACATGAAGATTGATCGCGCGGCCAGGGGCATGACCTTGTCCAGGTCGGCGTCCGCCAGGATAACAGTTGGGCTTTTTCCGCCGAGCTCCAACGTATTGGGCGTCTTGTTCTTCGCACAGATTTCGTTGATGTGCTGGCCGACGACGGTTGAACCCGTGAACGTGACGAAATCAACGTCCTCGTGGCCGGTCAGGTCGTCGCCGATCTCATGCCCGTAACCGGTCACGACATTGTATGCTCCGGGAGGGAATCCGGCTTCAGCCACGATTTCGGCGAATAGCACGCTCAGGTGCGGTGCCATTTCCGATGGCAAATGGACAACCGTGTTTCCGACCGCCAGCGCATTCGCGACGAGCCGGGTGTTCTTGATGAGCGGAACATTGAACGGCGTGATGACCGCAACCACCCCGAGAGGCTCACGGATCGACATCGAGAATTTGCCCGGTGCGTCCGACGGGATCGTTTCGCCGCGCACGTTGCGGCACATACCGGCGGCGGCCCGCACCATGGTCAGGCCCTTGTTGAATTCGAACAGGGCTTTCTGGATGGGCGAACCGATTTCGTCGATCAGGCAGTTGATCAGTTCGGACTTCCGTTCCTCCATGATCTCGGCAATTCTGAGCAGCCAGCGCTCGCGTTCCGCAGGCAGCGTTTCCTTGTACTCGGGAAAGGCCGATTTCGCCGCGACAACGGCATTGCGCATATCCGCGCCGGTGCCCTTCGCCGCATACGCATAGAGGCTGTCGTCCAGTGGATTCAGGACCTCGAACGTCGCACCGTCTTCCGCGCCAACCCAGTCTCCCCCAATGAAGTGCCGTAAGGTTTTCAATTCTGTCTTGGTGTCCATTTGACGACTCCTGTTGCCGCTATCCGCCGACGATCGTCTGAGGAAGGAATAGCGCGATTTGAGGGAAGAGGATGAGAAGGGCGATCATCACGGCCATGGTGAACCAGAATGGCCAGATTCCGCGAAAAATCTGGCCCATAGGGACCTCGGGCGCGATGGATTTCACGATGAAGACATTAATGCCGACCGGTGGGCTGATCATGCCCATTACCAGCACGATCACCACGATGATGCCGAACCAGATCAGGTCCCAGTCGAGACCGATGGCGATGGGTATCACGACCGGAATCGTAAGGACCAGCATCGCCATCGATTCCAGGAACATGCCGAGGAACATGTAGGCGAGGATGATGACGAGCAGCACGCCGACATCGCCGATCGGGAGCGAGGTCAGAATTGTCACCAGATGGGCGGGCAATTCCGTCAACGACATGAACGGGATGAAGACAAAAGCCCCGATAATGATGAGAAAGACAGTCGCCGTGGCGTTCATCGTCTGCGGGATGACGGTGCGCAACGCTTCCAGTGATATGGACCGACGCCAGGCTGCGACGACAAACGCCAGGAAAGCGCCGACAGAAGATGCCTCGACCGGGGTGAAGAACCCGGTATACATGCCCCCGATCGTCACCAGAACGACACCCATTATCGGAACTGCACGCCAGAGCGCTGTCATTCGATCCGTGCGTCCGGAGCGGTCTCCGCGCGGACCCGACTCCGGATTGCGCACAACGACGATGTAGATCGCTCCGATAAAGAGAAGGGTCAGGATAATGCCCGGAAAGACCCCTGCCATGAAGAGCCGCCCGATCGACTGTTCGGTCAGCACCGCGTAGATGATCATGCCGCCCGATGGAGGGATCAGGAAACCAAGGGTGCCTCCGGCAGCGACGGAACCAGTGGCCAGGCTGTCGGAATATCTGTAGCGTTTCATTTCAGGCAATGCGACTCGGCCCATGGTGACCGCGGAAGCGAGCGACGAGCCGGAAAGTGCCGCGAAACCCGCGCAGGCCGCGATCGTGGCCGAAGCAAGCCCGCCGCGCAGATGTCCCATCCAGCGATAGACGGCGGAAAACAGGTCGTTCGACATCTTCGAAACTCCGGCCAGGTTGCCCATCAGCACGAACATCGGGATGACGAGCAAATTGAAGTTCGAAGCGGCTTCGAACGTCTCGCCAGCGAGGTTTGAATAGGCGATCTTCCAGCCCCGGGCCCATGCCTGGTCCGAAGCTATTCCGACGTTGACGAACTTGTTGGCTTTGGCGATTACCGTGCCGATGAAACCCACGCCCAGCATCGACAGCGCAACCGGCATGCGCAGGGCCAGCAGGAAGAACAGCGCCAGCAACCCCAGGATACCAAGAAGCGTCATGCTGATCATGACGGTTCACCGCCGATCCTGAGCGACATGACCTTGTCCGAGCGCAAGAGCTGCCAGATGTCGAGCGCCAGGACCACCGCATATACAGCCGTTGAAATCGCAAGCATGTAGTAGAACGGCTCGAACGAAATCAGCAATTGCTGAGTGGTCTCGCCGAAACGCACCGCGCTTTGACCCGCGTGCCAGAGGCGCCATGCCATGACGACAAGAAGTGCCGCGCCAAGCAACTTGACGAAAATCATCGACCATTTCGCGAATCCCGCCGACATGCGCGATTCCAGGACCTCGATTTCGACATGTGCGCCAGACCTCGCCCCTAGCGGGATGGAAAAGGCGACGATCACGACGAGTGCCAGGACCAGCAAGTCTTCCGCACCGACGATGGGGGAGTTGAGCGCCTTGCGCATGACCAGCACGTTCCAGGTCGAAAAGCCCGTCATGAAGACCAGCGCCGCTCCTCCGAAAACCAGGGAAATCCAGGTCAGGGGAGTGTCGAGCCAATTGAGCGCGGGCGGCGACCGGCCCGGAGTCTTGTCGCTGTTCGGTACGTTTGACATCCGACGATTTCTTCGCCACCTGCAGCTCAGACTTTCGAAAAATCCGGGCACCACTCGAGGATGCCTTTCCGGAAACTCGTTCTGTTCCCGAGAGCAGTGGCCCACCGTGAAACGTTCGGATAACGCCCAAACGGGTAACCACAGCCAATCAGCACGAAGTGCAGCGGTATCCAGGAGATGTCGGCAAGGGTGAATTGGTCACCCATGACCCAGTCCCGGCCCTCGAGCGCGTTTTCGAGTTTGACGAAACACTCGTCAAGAATCTCCTCCGCCCTGGCGATGTCTTCGTCGCCAAAGGCACTGCTGCCGGCATGCTTTGCGTGGAACTTTTTCAATTCCTCGTTCTTCTGGAGCTCGTCGTATTTTTGCTGTTCCTCGGCGGTCTTCTTCACCTTCTTCTGTATCCTGGTCGCGTAGACGTACGGCTTGACTGCCGGCACATGGATTGATGCAGCAAGACGAAGCCATTCAAGCATCTCTTCTTCGTCAGCCACCGCACGCAGCGAAGGTTCGGGGTACGTCATGTCGAGATAGTCGATGATGTCGTTGGATTCGATATGGACCACACCATTGTCGATCAATGTCGGCACCAGACCGTTCGGGTTGATGCCGAAATACTCGTCCGAAATGTTTTCCTTCATCTTCAGGTCGAGGTGATGACTGGTCCAGGGAAGTTCCTTTTCAATCAACGTCATGCGAACGCGCATCGAGCAGTTCGAGATATGACCGTGGTAAAGGTGAATCCCCACAAGTGTTTCCACGGATTTGTTGGTTGGGACGATAATGGCCATGGAAAGCGCCTCCGTCGGTCATGCGTGACAGGTCCTGAATATGACTGCGCCCCAGGGCCAGCGCTGGACTCCGGGCCCCGGCCGATCGTCCGGGGCGCAGTCGATTTGTCTGCGGGTTAACGATTGAGCGCCGCGTAGATCTCCCGGGCGTTCGCGATTCCCCTGCTTTCGTAGTCCGCGAAAATTTCCTCGAGGCCCTCTGCGACGGCGGAGTCCATTCGGGCGCGCTCTTCATCCGACACGACGATCCACTCGTAGCCCTTGTCCGCTTCCGCGATCATCTTTTTCGAGCGCTCATCTGCGCCGTCGAAGGACTCCGCAAGCTTGAGCGACATGGGCAGTCCGGCGAGTTCGTCGATAATCGCACGATGCTCATCCGAAAGACTCATGTACCTTTCCTTGTTCATGACCGCGAAGGTGACGGCAAAACTGACCGGTACGTTTTCAACCACGTGGCTGGCCACGTCCCAGAAGTTCCACGGCGGGGTCAGGTTGTTGTAGAACTGTCATGTTCTATCTCCTTCAAGGTTCGTTCACGTGGCGACAACGATTTAGGATCCCAAACTGGATTGTCGCGACGTTGAATTCGTTGCTTGTGGTTGGTTCTCGCCAATATTCGTACAAATGGGATCCCATTTCAAGCAAAAGTGTTGGGTTTTAACCAAGTATCAGCCGTGCACCTTGACTTTGGGATCCCATTTGGTGTCAATGGACAGATGGAATCCATTGACACCGAACTTGCGGCGCGAATCCGGCAGGACATAATCCTGGGGGCCTACGAAGGAGGCGAGCGTCTCTCGGAGGCGCAGCTTTGCGAAACCCACAATGTTTCACGCACACCTGTCCGGCTGGCCCTGCGCCTGCTTGAGCGCGAGGGGGTCATTCGCCGCGGAGAAGGCCGCGGGTACCTGGTTCAAAGCCCGACCGTTGATGACATCCTCCAGGCTGTCGAGGTCCGCGGCCACCTTGAAAGCCTTGCGGCGCGGCTCATGGCTCAGAACCCGAATCGCTCCAGACACCTGCCCGATATGGCCCGCGCCATCGAAACGATTGAGGATGCAATCAGGAAACTCGAGCATCTTGGCGAGATTGACGACGCGGTGATCTGGCAGGCGCAGGGAGCGAACAAGGTGTTCCATTCCGCGATCCTTACAGCGTGCGGAAACGAATACGTCGGCTACACCTGCAAACAGATCAGCCACTTGCCCATGCTGGCGGTCGGATCGATGGTCTTCGACAGGTCGGTCGGCGACACGCCTGATCATCTCGAACGGGGCCTGTTCCGGCTGCGCCTGGGCAATGCCCAGCACCAGGTGATCCACGAGGCAATCGAGAAGGGCGATCCTGTTCGCGCCGAAGGCATGATGCGCGAGCACTCGCACACCATGATTGAATACATACAGACTTTCGAAAAGCGGGATGACAGCCTGACCGTCGCCGATCTTGTCGCATACGCGGCCACCCATCCTACTCCCTCAACCCTTACGGAGAACCACGTATCCGAGTGACTGATGGCCTCTTTTGTTTTCCTTTGCATGGGGTACAGCATGCGGTGCAACGACCAGGCCAGCGTAGCGCGGTTGGGGCATCTGAACGGGAATCCTGGCAAACTTACGTCGCCGGATTGGTACGCCGTGCCGGGAAATGCCGGAAAACCTTTGCGCGCGCGGACAACAGCAAGGTTTGGAGGCGGGGCACAATGCTCACGGTGGCCGGAGTACCTGCCAATTTGCCGACGGGCGCGGCCAGTTGTCCCAATGGTTCGTGAAGCCATGTGGCGATTTCGGAGAAAGAGGAACGACGGCAGCCAACACGGAAACATTTCGAAATAGCGCGGTAATAGGGGCAACTTTCCGGGAACCGTTTCCGATCTTGATGGCTTGTTCCGTCACCGGCGGGCACTGCGAACCGGGTGATTTCCGGTTGCGGTCCGACGGTGTCAGGTCGGGGCGTTTCAGGTTGCGGCGCGCTGCCTGATGAGGTCGGCGAGCCTCGGCACTTCGGGAGCGCCGGCAACGCCAAGTCGGTTCCTCACATAGTCCCAGAACGACACGCGGAGCTTGTTGCAGGTCTTCAACGCCCCGAGATGGCCGTCCCGTGCCGCACGCCCGGCCTCGCTCCGGGTTCCGAAGGAGATCTTGCGCCGGGTGACGTGGGAGCGAATGTCGTTCTCGATCTGATTGGTATGGAGCGGTGTCTGCGGATGGTCGAGCACACGCAGGAGCTCATCCTTGTTCTTCCTCAGCCGCTCGAGCAACCGGTCGAGGCTGGCGTAACCGGTGATGGTGCCGAAAAGCTGGTCGAACCGTGTTTCCATGACGGACTTGCGCAGCGGCGTGGGGCGCTTCCGGTAGCGGGCAAGACTGCGGTAGAGCTTCCATACCTTTTCGAGCACCCCATCGACCCGTTCGTGCTGATACGGGGTGCTTCCGTCCAGCTTGCAAATGTTTCGCTCAGCGTGGATCCAGCACAGAGCGTGGAGGTCGCCGACATTGAACTGCCCGGCATCGTCGCTCAGGATCACGGTTCCGGCAATACGTCCGGTCGCGCAGATCGTCCCCCAGAGTGCGCCCTCCGTGGCGATCGTCACCGGGTCCGGCGCCACCGTCATCCCGGCAATGCCCAGCGCCTCCAGATGAGACCGCCATTCATCACCGTCACCGAAGCGCCGCTGCCCATGGACAGCGAGAAGCGCGATCACCTTCCCCGACAGATACCTCGTCCGCATGTAGTCGAGCGCGTCGTCGTTGATGGTGTATGCCTCCTCCCCCGCACAGAGATGTTCGAGGAAGTCGAGGCGGCTCTTCGAGCCGGTGGACCGGAAATGGACGAAGAGATTGTTGCCAACCGCCGTGCAATAGCCGTTTTCGGCCTTGTGGCGGGCGCCGGTGTCGTCGACGTTGAGCCACAGGGCCGTCTCCATGCCGGCCCTCAGCACCTCCTCCTGCTGCTCCTCAACGATGCCTCCGGCATCCTCATTCAGGAACCGCCCCACCTGGCGTTCGGAGATGTCCAGGCCAACCGCATTCAGCATCGCCGCAATCGGCCCGATCTTCGACTGGCACTGGTGATACAGCATGATCACCAGGGCCTTGACGCCGGGTCCGTAATGCTCGCGTCCCGTCGCCACCCCGGGTGGCAGCGGCGCCACATGCCGGGAACCATCAGGGAACTGCCAGACCTCGCATCTGTAGGTGACCTCCTCGCCATGAACACGATGTCGCGCACCGTGTGGTCCTGGTAGCCCTTGTGCACCGCGCCCGCGGGCACGCCGTCAAGACCCACCGTCACGTCACGCCGGTGCAGGTGCGGGTTCCGACGCCGCGGGCCACGACCCTTCCTGTCGGCCTTCTTCGACCGGCCGGAGGAGCCCGATGACGAACCGTCCGTGTCTCCGCCCCCCGATGCGCCAAGGCCGCTCGGCTTCAGGTCCGGACGGCGCGGGAGCTTCTTCAGCCGCCTGATCTCGTCCTGAAAGTCCCGGATCAACCCGGCCTGCTCGACAAACCGCTTGTCCTGTTCGGCGAGTTGTGCGTCTCATTCGGAGAGTTGATCCGCAAGGTCGTTGAGCTGTGCGTCCCTCTCGGCGAGCACGGCCAGAATGGACGAGAGTTCCGCCCTCAGCGCTCCATGGCCGGCGTCAGCGTGGCCTGTTTCCGAGTCATCCATACCCTCTTGAATCACATAACGATTCGGGGGGGAATCCCCGAAATAACCCCTCCCGGAAAACGTCGGATGAAAGAGCCAGGATCTCGAAATGCACGGGAAGAAACTTCGCGCCGCAGACGCAGGGACACAGCTCAAGGGCACATCAATTCCCGGAAAGTTGCCCCTATTTCCAGGATCGTACGTTAAGCACGTGAAGCCGCCATTGTTCGCCACAGGTACGCCCGTGAGCAGGAGCCCATCCGAGCGGTGAGATGTGTCTGAACAGATCCAGTGGCGTCGCAAGGCCAGCCAGTTCGCGTTCCTGCACCGCGCGCCCGAGTTGCTCGGTGTTCCAGTAGATTGTGATCGCTGCGAGAAGGTTGAGCCCCGCGATCCTGAAGTGCTGGGCCTCGGATGTCCGGTCGCGGATCTCTCCCTGGCGTCCAATCCGCAGTGCGCTCTTCAGCGCATGGTGTGCCTCGCCCTTGTTCAGGCCGAGATTGGCGCGTCGCTGCATGTCGATATCGAGCACCCAATCGATCATGAACAGTGTCCGTTCGACCCGTCCGATTTCCCGGAACGCGACGGCCAGGTCATGCTGACGCGGGCTTCCGCAGGAGTTCGCTCGGCGGGATCATTGGGGACGCTCTTGGGTCGAAGACATGGAGCCGCTTGGACGGCAGGTCGAGAATGCGAGGAATGAAACGGTAGGCGAGAAGCGCCGAGGCGGCGACGACGAGGTCTGTGAAGCCGCCGGTATCGGCATATTGTTCCCGGATCCGTCGACCGGTCCTGGTCATGACCAGCCCGTCCAGCATGTATGGGGCCTCGCTCACCGTGGCCGGGATAAGCTGGGTGGCGAAGGGGCCGAATTGATCGGAGACATGGGTATAGGACTTCAATCCCGGCTCGTTTCCGTATTTGGCATTGACGAGGTTCATGGCCTCGCCCTGGCGTGTGGTCGGAAAGAATTGCCCGTCGCTGGGGCGGACCGGGCCGCGGGATTTCAATCAGCGAAACGGATCAACGACGCAATCAGGAATGCGCAAAAAGGGCGCGAACAAGATAACTGACTGCGTCGCAATGGAAGTCAGATAACAAGGCGGCCAGCCTCTGGCCATTCCCACACCGTACAAAGATCCGGAGCCGTAGTAGGCGAAATAGGTGTCATTGGGTGTCGGAAGGCCGCTCCACAGGAACGATCACGCGAAACGGTTAGAATTGCGCCGCCAGCATCTCCAGGCACGCAATCGCAACGTCCCGATCAGGATCGCTCGAGCCCGGCATCGTGGCCCAGCCTGTTTTCATCACCATGTCGCGGCGCTGATAACTGCTGGTGTCCTTCAACTCGGCGAGCGTTGCCTCGACTTTCGGGTCTTGGCGGGATTGCTCGAAACAGATCGGTGCCAAGGCGGCCACGACCGCGTTCCGCGCCTGTTCGGACGCCAATTTCTCCGACGTGCCGGCGGTTACCCATCCGCCCCATGTGAAGCCGACGATCGCGAGCGCGGCGGCTCCGACAACAACACCGTAGAGCCCCGGTTTCAACCATTCAGGTGAAATCCATTTACGCTTATTCATGTGCGTGCCTCCATTTGAGAAGACCATTCTCTCTCATTCACTACAAGGATACTACGACAATCCGCGTGGAAACGCACGGTGAGATTTCGGCGGTCGTGGTAGGGTTGCCGTATTGCCGAGTAGTGCAGTGCGCACGCCCTGATATCCCTCTCCGGGGGCAGTCACAGCGAGTCGCGATCGCTCGGGCGCTGATGCAACAGCCGAAACTCGTGATTACCGATGAGCCTGTCGTCAGCCTGGACCCAGTCGCCGGCATTCGGGTCTATGCGATCAAGGGGTCCTGGAGGCTCGACGAAACCATCTAGAGCAGGATCATTGCCATGGCCTTCTCGATGGCCGCCGAGATCGAACGCGACTTGATCTCGGCCAGAACCAAAGAGGCGCCCAGAGCGAGAAAGGCCTCCGGGCTGCCGCTCGGGCGGCCCAAGGGACCAGGCAAAAGCAAGCTCGACCGGTTCCGTCCGGAGTTCGAAGCGCTGCTCGCAAACGGATCAACACAGAAGTTCATCGCAAAACGCTACGACACAACGCCCGCAAACCTCTCAAACTGGATGAAGAAGAACGGAATCAAGAAACCAAAGGCGTGAAAATCCTATGGCGGAAGCGGTACCTTTCATGAGGCGTGTTCTGTCAAGTACGAATTTCTCCTGTCAGGTCATGTCTGTTCTCCCGGCTTTTCCTGGTTGCCAGGTTCGGAACGTCTCAGCATTCGATCGCGATTGTCGCGCACCCACCTTTCATCCGGTCGCCGTACGGCCTCAAGCCGTTTGCAAACCCCAATCCCGCTTGCTGTGCGGGTGCGACGTTCCGCGTGGCGGGACCCTTCTATGTTTCGGCGTCTTTCAGCCCTGGTACACAATCGGTCACACGCCACCCGGCTCCAGTTCCGGCCGCGTCCGGCCGGTCCCGATTCAAGGCTTCATGCTGATCAGGCGCAATCTGCTCCCGCCGGCACGAGGCCCGTTTCGACAAATCTCCAGAGGGCAATCACAAGCTTGCGCGCCAGAGCTCCAGAGCCAAATCCAGGGATATTCCAGGCAGAACGTCGCGGGTTCCTCAGCGCACGATCAACGTGCAAACTCAACTCTTATCCGGTTCGGTTGACCAGCCCTTGCCGGCCTCGTGACCACTATACCTCTTTCAGGTCGATGCGACGTTCCGGGAGGCGGGACCCATCTGTGCGGACGGTGCCGTCTGTTGCGGCGAACCATGCTCGACTACGGTCACACGCCTTGCCCGGTGTCCCCGGCAAGCCCCGTCGGGCCGCCCGGGTGTTCACGTGTCTTCAATCCTCCCCTGGCTTATGGTCTCGAGAAGACGGCGCCCTCGGGCACCTGACCGGTCGTGGCAAAACGCCACAGCGCCACCAGGAGCTTGCGCGCAAGTGCAACGATCGCCCGTTTCCGCGCACGCCCGTCGCGGGCACTCACATAGTCACGGTACCACTTCGAGAGCGCACTCTGCGGCTGGAACTGCAACCAGCGCCAGGCCATCTGGACCAGGTGCTTGCGCAGCATCGAATTGCCGGCCTTGCTGATCCCCTGGTCGTGATCGACGCCGCCGCTCGCCCAGGGCACCGGGACAAGGCCGGCCAAGCTCGCCAGTTCCCTGCGATTGCGGAACTCCCGGTAGAAGATCTCGGTGCTCAGAAGCAGCGCGTCATTGATGCCGATCCCGTGCAGCCTGACCAGGATCGCCGCATAGTGGGCATGCTTCGGGACCGAACCCGCAGGTTCATCCGAAGCCGAAGCGACTTCGCCCGCCTCGGGATCCTGTGGCACCGCGTTCGTCGCGCCATGGGCCTCGAGGGTGGCCTTCGACGCCGTCAGCCGTGCAACCTTCTCGGCCTCGACCTCCTTCAGTTCGCCACAGACCAGATCCAGCCGGTCGAGAAGGCCCAGGATCTCGGCGCGTATCCCCGGCCGCAGCAACGTGCCGTAGCCGGTCTCCAGCGTATCCAAACCCTCACGCAATCCCCACATCTTCTGGGCCTCGCCGGATACGCCGTGCAGCCGGAGCAGCCCGCCGACCGTGTTCGTGATCCGCGTCCGCTCCTTCACCAGACGTTCCCTGCGGCGCAATAGCCGCTTCGCGTCCTCCTCCTCGACGCTCGGAACCCGGACAGGCGCAAGCGCATCCCGGTCGCCACCGTCCCATGCCCTGAGTGCGCGGACCATCTTCCGCGCATCGATCCGGTCAGTCTTTGCCTTCTTCTTCTTGCGCACCACTTCCAGGCTCGCAGGATCGCAGATCACCACCTCGAGGTCTTCGCCCTCGAGACGCCGCGCCAGCCAGAAACCCTCGTAACCGGCCTCATAGGTCAGCACGACACGCACCGGGCCAGAGACCACCGCGCACCGTGCGCGGCCGATCTTCTCCAGAAGCCCATCCACGTCCTGCGGCGATAGTTTGTGCAGGCCGGTCCTCGACGCGTCTCCCGGATCGCCCAGCCCCAGGATCCAGCTCCTGTTGCTGACTTCAAGTGCCGCGTAGATCGTGGTAGTCTCCTCTTCCGAGTGAGTGATCGTGTTCTTCACGGAATGTGTCATCGGTTGCTCCTCTTTTCCAGGGCAAGGAGCTTCGCATCCAGGGCTCGGCTCCTTGCCTCCCTCACGACAGTCTCGATCAAATCGAAGATCCCAACCCGCCGCAACCAGGGTCATGGTATCTGTCGGGGAAGGTGATCGCGCTTCTCGCTGTCCATGGGCAGCGGCGCTTCGGTGACGGTGATGAATGGCGGTCTCATCTGGAGGCGCTGGGCATTGCCGGGATGACGGTGGCGCCGGACCCGGTGACGATCGCCACGGAGGGCGCACTCTGGGGGACGATCTGCGCGACCGGACGTATTGCCGGAACCGTGATCCTGAGCGACGATGCCGGGCAGTTCAATGTCGGCGACCTCCACGCTCTGTGCTGGATCCACGCTGAGCGAAACATTTGCAAGCTGGACGGAAGCACCCCGTATCAGCACGAACGGGTCGATGGGGTGCTCGAAAAGGTATGGAAGCTCTACCGCAGTCTTGCCCGCTACCGGAAGCGCCCCACGCCGCTGCGCAAGTCCGTCATGGAAACACGGTTCGACCAGCTTTTCGGCACCATCACCGGTTACGCCAGCCTCGACCGGTTGCTCGAGCGGCTGAGGAAGAACAAGGATGAGCTCCTGCGTGTGCTCGACCATCCGCAGACACCGCTCCATACCAATCAGATCGAGAACGACATTCGCTCCCACGTCACCCGGCGCAAGATCTCCTTCGGAACCCGGAGCGAGGCCGGGCGTGCGGCACGGGACGGCCATCTCGGGGCGTTGAAGACCTGCAACAAGCTCCGCGTGTCGTTCTGGGACTATGTGAGGAACCGACTTGGCGTTGCCGGCGCTCCCGAAGTGCCGAGGCTCGCCGACCTCATCAGGCAGCGCGCCGCAACCTGAAACGCCCCGACCTGACACCGTCGGACCGCAACCGGAAATCACCCGGTTCGCAGTGCCCGCCGGTGACGGAACAAGCCATCAAGATCGGAAACGGTTCCCGGAAAGTTGCCCCTATTACATAGCGCGGCGGAAAATCCCGAAAAGTCTCGGACAGTTCAACGCCGTTGATACCCGCCATGACGGTGAATTCGTTCATTTGCTCAAACGGGATGGTTTCCGCAGTTGGCGGACGAAAACCCGGTGCGCAGGGTGGGTCGCAATCATAAGCCGCATTTTTCCTGTCGGATCGCGCTATATAGGATCCCAAATAAGGCTGATTTTGTAAATATTTTTAACAAATCCGGGATTCTTCTTGATTATGGGATCCTGAATCGGCCCAATAGTCGCAGGAAATGCTGTGGGATGGTGTTTTCGGGCGCAGGTGACGACAAATCGGAGGCGACATCGGTGTTCGCGAGCCAGGCTACCGACGTGCCGAACAGTATCGCTACGCAAGCGCGAGATGCGGACCGGAAGAGTTCGATTGCGGCGAACTTGAGCCAGGTCGCGGGTTCGCAGAACTTTGCAACGGGAGGAAAGAATGCTCAGGAAACTCGGGATGGCAACAGTTGTCGCGGCGGCCGCGTTTGCCGCTTCGGCGGCATCGGCCCAGGTCAACTTGACTTCGGAAACCGCCGGTGCCGGCACCGTGGTCGGTCTCACGGCCGCGGCCCTGGTCGAATACGCGTCCGAACGCGGCATTGCGAATATTCAACTGAAGGATGGCCAGACGGGGACAATTTACATCCAGGCCCTTGCCGAGGGAAAAGTCGACATCGTGAACGGCCCGTTCATGATCCCGTTCCTTTTGTCGCGCGGCGTCGGGCCGTATTCGAGCCTTGGAAAGGAAAAGGGTGCTGAACTCGGTTCAAACCTGCGCCTGCTCTATCCCTATACATTGAGCATATTCTACCTGTATGCCTACGATGCCAAGGGGATCTCCGGCTGGAAGGACCTGGCAGGACGCAAGGTGCTGAACGGTCCACCGCGCGGTGCGGCCGTGTCAAACTCTCGTGCCCTGATCCAGCTGTTCGCCGGCCTGAAAGCCAACGAAGACTACGAATCCGTGACGGTCAACTGGAACCAGGCAGCGGCGGCGGTCATCGACGGAACCGCCGATGCAGCTGTCATGCCGGACTTGTTCCCTGGCGTCAGGGTCACGCAGATCGGTGCAGCCGGCGCGATGACGGCATTCTCGCTGCCGAAGGACATTTATGAGACGGAAGCCGCCCAGAAACTGCTGAACAAACCTGGCTCCACGGCTTTCGAGATTCCGGTTGCCGAAGTTCAGGCCGGTCTTGGCGAAGGTTGGACCATCGTCTCCGAAGACGACACGTTTCGCGGAATGGCCATTGTCGGCGGCGACATGGTCAACAGGAGCATGGATGAAGAAGTGTCCTATCAACTCGTCAAGGCGCATATCGAGAACCTCGACAACCTCAAGGCGAAGGCGCCCTTCATGGAAACTGTGAACTTTGGTGTCCTTGATCCAAAGGTAGCAGGCCTGTGCGGCGCGAACCCGATCAAGTTCCATCTCGGTGCCGTGCGCGCCTGGGAAGAAGCGGGATACACGGTTCCCGACTGCGCAAAACCCTGACGTTGACTCGAGACCGGCGCGGGCGATCCGCGATTCCGCCCGCGCAACGTTCCTGGCCAACCCCTGCGCGGGAATGCCCGACTGAGCCACGATGACGGACCAAGACCAAGAGCGACAACAGGAGGACTCCACGTCGACCGCGGAACGCCTGACCTATTGGCTGGGTCTCCTTCTGGTCGTGGTCGGGCTCTTGAACGTGACTCCTGCCATACCTGGATGGGATGAACTCTGGAGATCTCTGACAGGGGTGGAGTTCTTCAAGGTCAGGCGGTTCCCGACCGAATGGCTGTATCCGATCATCTTTTTCTGGATGATGGTGATCGTTGCATTGAAGCATTCAATTTGGCGAAGCTGGACCGGCAAGACACCCATCGTTCGGCGGTTCGGGCTCTTCCTTGACATCGCGCTGGTCGTCGCTGCGATTTCAATCTCGCTGAGCTACCTGATCGAGCTCGACGCCGTCTGCCTGATCGACGTGTTCACCGGCGACCGGGCGCGGCCTGCCCATTACCCACAAACGTCATCTGACTAGCTTATGAACTGCCTCAGCTCGCTCGTCGCACCGACGTCGATGCTGTGCCCGATCATCCACGCCGAGAACGACAGTGCTGCCTGGCCGTTCCAGGTGACCTCCGCCCCGGGCGGTCCGTCGTTCCTGCGGTTCAGGTATCCCCCCATCGTCGCCACCAGGCGGAACGCCTGTCCGAGGTCCTCGGGCGGCGGCAGTTTCCGCACGCTCGAGAAGTCCGTGAGCAGCGCCAGTTCGATGTCGGTGAATGCGGTTGTCGCCGGCAGTTCCGGTTCCGTCCGCGCCAGATGCGTCAGCGCGGCGATGCGCCAGGCGATCACCGCGTTGATCGCCAACGCCCGTTCGATGCGCGCGCCTGTGCGGTGGGCGATCGTCTCAACCTTGCACCCCGACTTCAGGATCCGGTGCCAGTCCTCGATCCGCCACCTCAGGCCGTAGAGCCGGACCACCTCGCGGGCCTGGTGCAGCCCGGTGACCGGCAGCGTCGTGAGCAGCGTCCAGTCAACCGGGTCGGAGCCGTCGTCGGGGGGATCCACTTCCCCGACATGGACCACGTTCAGCGACAGCGGTTCCGGGCCGAAACGGGCCGTCTCCTTCGCCGGCGGCGGCACCGCCACCTCAAGCCAGCGCAGGCTCACCCGGGCCTTGCGCCGGGCTCGCCCGGCAAAGGCCTTCTGGCCCCGCGCCGAATTGCGCGCCGACAGCCGCTCCACCGTCAGGGTGAACCGTCCGCCCTCCGGGGCCGCGCGCATCCGTTCGAACAGCTTCGCCTTGCCGCGCCCGAGGCTGCGGTCGTGTTTCGCCCGCACCAGCAGCGACAGGCGGCGGCAGCCCGCCCCACGGTGCTCGGAGAAGACGTCGAACATGTCCCCTTCGCGGTCCATCACCGCGACCGCCTTCACCCGGTCGAGTTCCTGCACCGCACCGACACTGTGACGCAGCCCGCGCAGCCACCGGCCGGTCGTGCGCTCCTCCACCGGACGGCCCTCTTCCGGGGCGCCCTCCGGCGCGTCGAACTCGAGATTGACCACCCCCAGGGGGACCCCGTCACCGCTCACCGCGAAGGTCGTGTGCAGGTGCAGGCCCAGCGTCCCCGAAGACCCCTTGTTGCGGCTGATCGTCCCGAGACCCTCGCAGCCGTGGTGGGTCGCGAAGTTCAGGTCCGTCCCGTCCTGGACCAGGAGCGACAGCGCCTGGCCCTGCATCCGCCGCAGCGTCCGCTCGCGATGCCCCGCAACGATGGTGGCCGCAGAGACCGCGTCGTAGTCCAGGTGATCGATCATCCTGTAGTACCCCTTCACCGTCGCCTCGCAGCCGGCCGCCGCCGCGAAGAACGTCTTCGTCGGCGCCCGGGCCTGGATCTCCGCGCTCCGCACAAGGCGCTGCGTCAGACGGGCGTCGCCCAGCGCCGCCGCACCGAATTCGTTCCGTGCCCAGGTCGCGCTGTCAAGACCGTCACCGGGCGCCAGGATGCGCCGCGCGCCCAGGCGGTCGTGCCAGTCCGCCGTCAGCGGCAGGACAAGGACGCGTTTCGCAGGTTCCGCAACGCCGTCACGAAGCCGGCGGCCGGAAGTGTGGCCGACACAGCGCCAGCCCGCCGCCAGGAAACAGCTCCCCCGGTACTCCGGCGCAACAAAGGTCTCGGCCAGGACCGGAGCGATGCCATAGACCGCCGCGAAGTCCGCGACAACCCGCCGGACCGCCATGGCCAGAACCTTCGATGCCAGGTACCTGACCGGGGCCGAGGGCCGGATCAGAAACCGCACCAGGCCGATCACCCGCTCAAGATGACGCTCGCGGGTGGCGTCATCCCAGCCGAGCCAGTCATCCCGCGCCGCAAGAACCCGCGTCGCAGGGGCAAACAGCAGGCCACCGAGCCAGCCATGGGACGAGCCCACCAGGTAGCGAAGCTGGCGACCCACGTGAAGCCGGGCGCTGCGGGGATGTTCGCTTGCCATCAGCTCATTGAAAACCAGCCGAAGATCCGCACTGCCGACACGGACAAGCTCAAGACCCGCGATCTCCCCGGCAAAGTCCGGAAGCCCCACAGGTTCCGGAACCCCGCCCTCCAGACGGGCAACCCTGCCGCGACCGCCGCCGCGCCGCGGGGCAGGAAGTTCAATCTTCCCGTCCCGTTCAAGACGGCGAAGGGTGGCGAGGCAACCGGTGACCTGCGGCTTGCCGGAGCGGTCGACAAATCCGAACGCGCCGCAAACCCTGCGACCAATCTCGGCACGCGAGGCACCGCCGGAGGCGGTCAGGATCGCCGACAGCCGTTTCAGGCCTTCCGGCGAAGACAGGGCCCGAGGTATGGAAACATGACCATCCATACCCTCCCGTTAGCACAACGGAATTAGCAAGTCGAGCGTGAAATGTGTCCCATGGGCAGGGCGCGGCTGATGGCCGAGGCTCTGGAAGCCGAGATCGAGTACGCCAAACTGCTCGGGTTGCCGATACCGGACACCGCTGACGATCCGAAGTGCCTGAATACCACGTTCAGCTGGTTGCCGTTCATTCTGTTCGGGGCGATCATCGTTTTCCTGGCCTACAACGTCAAGGTCTGGAGTTTGCCGCTGGTGTTGGTATCGATCGTGATCGCCACCTACACCTTCGGCACGGTGATGAACTGGTACTTTTTCGGTGCCGAAGGCCAGAACAAATACTTCGTCACCATCCTGAGCAGCGAAGAACCGCGCAGTCTGGCCTCGGGTCGCGAGTTCGTGCGCGATGCGCTGGTCAACAACACCGCCGGCCTGCTCGGGCGTTTCATCAACGTCCTCATGCTTCTGGTTTTTCCCTACATCATCCTTGGGGGGCTATTCGGCCGCTGCGCGGGCGGCCACGCTCTGATCAAGCTTGCCTTTTCACTGACCCGAAACATGCGCGGCGGACCGGCCCACGCCGCGGTCGTCTCATCGGCGATGTTCGGCACGATCACAGGCGGGCCGGTGGTCAACGTGCTGTCCACCGGCGTTCTTACGATCCCGATGATGCTGAAGCGCGGGTTTTCAAAGGTATTCGCAGGTGGCGTCGAGGCCGCGGCCTCGTCCGGCGGATCGATCATGCCGCCGATCATGTGTGTTGCCGCCTTCGTCATGTCGTCGCTGACGGGTGTTCCCTACCGTGAGATCATCATCGCGGCCGCGGTTCCGGCGTTGCTCTTTTTCTTCTGCCTGTTCCTGTCGGTGATCTTTCAGGCTCGCAAACAAGACATCCAGCCTGTCGGCGAACTGCCCGATGAAATGCGTTTGAACAACACCGACAGGTTTCACCTGGTTCAGGTTTTCGCGCCGGTGCTCCTGATTCTGATTCTGCTTTTGACACCAAACGATGGTGTGGCCTGCAGCTGGATTTCGATCTTGCTGGGCGCCGAGGTCGAAATCAATGGCCAAGCCTGCAAGGTCATTTCGATGCCCTGGATCATCGAGCTTTTCCAGAACGCGGCCGGGGACGCCAGCGCCGCCGGCTGGTGGGCGGTGATCCTGCTTCTGGTGCTGATGTTCCTGGATCGCGAATTCCGCGCGCGGCCCGGCAAGATCCTCGACGGCCTTGCTCAGGCAGGCGTAACGGTCTCGACATTGTATCTCATGTTCCTGGCCGTGACCGTTATCGACGTCAGTCTGAACTTCACTGCCGTCGCGAAATTCGTGGCGATCGACGTCCTCGGCTTCCTGAAGTCCTTCGACGTCGCCAGCGGCTCCGCCGGATTTCAGCTTTTCGCGCTGGCGTTGACCATGCTCCTGGCCGTGCTTCTGGGCATGGGAATGCCCGCGGTTCCCGCCTACATCAACGTCGCGCTCCTGATGGGCCCGATGCTGGTGGGCCTGGGCATCGCGACCTTTACCGCGCACATGTTCATCTTTTACTTCGCCGTTGCCTCGGCGATCACGCCGCCTGTGGCGCTCGCCGCATTTGCCGCTTCGACAATCACCAGGGCCGATCCGATGAGAACCGGGTTTTCCGCGGTGAAATCCGGCATCGTGATGTTTACCGTTCCACTCGTTTTCGCCATATACCCGGAGCTTCTCCTGATCGACAAGGCCGTCCTCGATCCGGCGTCCGTAGGGAATTTTCTTCCCGGCTACGACGGCGAATTTCACGCCGGATGGCTGGTGTTTCTGATTGCCCGGCTGGTCCTGGCCCTCTACCTGGTGTCGAGTGCCCTGTCGGCCTATGACCGCACAGCCCTCGGCGGCGTCGAGATCGCCATTCGACTTGCGATTGCGGTGCTGATCATGGTCAGGCCTGTCGAGTTCTATGCACCGGCGCTAGCTGCCGGTGCAGTGATTATCGGGATTCACGTGTTCCGAAGCCGGGCCGTGGTTCGGACCGAACGGCCCAATTCGGAGACCAATGCGTGAAACGGGTTGTTTCGGATGGATAAACGCGTGACCGAACGACCGAGCTACATTCTCTTTATCACCGATCAGCAGCGGGCCGATCACCTCGGATGCTACGGTCATCCGGTATTGCAGACCCCGAATATCGACGAAATGGCCGGGCAGGGCGTTACCTATGATCGTTTCTACGTGGCCTCGCCCGTCTGCATGCCGAACCGTGCCAGCCTCATGACCTGCAGAATGCCATCGAGCCACGGCGTCAGAACCCTTGGCATACCCCTGGATTTCAACAACGTGACCTTCGTCGAAATGCTGCGCGCCGCCGGTTACGACACCGCGATGATCGGCAAGAGCCACCTGCAGAACCTGACCGACTGGCCCACTCAATTCGAACCCAGGAAATATCGCGAAGGTTATCAGGCGCCGCCGGACGGACTGGCGCAGGCCATTCGTTCGGATCGGGACAATGCGGATTACCAGGTGGAACGGCAGAAATTCTGGATGCAGGACAATCCTGCGACACCGACCCCGTATTACGGCTTCGATCACGTGGATCTTGTCTTGCGGCACGGCACCATGAATGGCGGCGATTACGAGAACTGGCTGAAGAAGGAAGCGCCGGAGGTTCTTCCCTTGCGAGGCCGCGACTGTCAGCTCCCGCACGATTATGTCTGCCCTCAGGCCATCCGCACTCCTGTCCCGGAAAAGTACTACTCGACGACGTATATCGCCGAGCGCGCCTGCGCGTGGCTTGAAGGTCGCAAAGGCAACCCGAAACCGTTCTTCCTGATGGTTTCCTGGCCCGATCCACACCATCCGTTCAACCCGCCCGGCAAGTATTGGGACATGTACCGGCCAGAGGACATGGTGGTTCCGCCTGCCTATTTGGCCAATGACTGGAACCTTCCGGAATATGTCAAGATCGCCGAGCGCGACCGCGCGCGCGACAAGACCTTGGGCCAGAGGTCGGGCTTTACCGTCGCCGTGTCAAAACAGGAAGCGCTGGAAGCTCGCGCCCTGACTTGCGGCATGATCACCATGATCGACGATGCGGTCGGCCGGGTTCGGACAGCGGCGCATGCTGCCGGTGTCGCCGACAACACGGTTCAGATCTTCACCTCGGATCACGGTGATCACCTGGGCGACCACCGGCTCCTGTTCAAAGGAGCTGAACAATACGACACGCTCACCCATGTGCCGTTTGTCTGGGCCGATCCCAATGGACGGCAAGGAGAGCGATGCGGCGCACTTGCACAGACAATCGATATCGGGACGACGATACTGGAGCACGCGAAGATTGAAGCGCCGGACGGCATGCACGGGCAGGCCCTGTCCGTCGCTGGCGGCGCCGAACGCGTCGCGGCGTTAATCCAGTACGACACGCAGCGCACCCAGGAAGCGTTTGGTCCCGAGCCGCGCGCCCACACGGTCATCCACGATCGTTGGCGCCTGACGCTCTATCGCGGCATATGCCAGAACGAACTGTTCGACCTCGAGGACGACCCGGACGAGATGAAGAACTTATGGGAATGCGTGGCCCGTGCGGATGTCAGGAACAGCCTGATCGAGATGCTCGCAGAACTCGAAATCGCCGCAATTGACCGGGTTCCATTTCCGACAGCCCAGGGTTGAGGAAAGGCGATCGCGTTTGGGTGCCATCGATGGCCTGGCAGACCGGCGCCGCGCTGGTCAATGACCTCAAGGACATCGGTTGGTTTTGAGCCGGGGCCATGCAGACTCGTTGAATGTCGCGATCATGAACTTGGCGTATCTGAAAGACTTGTCAGGTCGCTACCTGATGAACAAACCAGTTTGTAGCGCAGCTCCAGGACTTTCCCGACATGGCGAAGGGCACACGGCTGCAAAGTTCGGCGGCAGATCCGAATTGAGCGGCCATTGGCGGCCCTGCGGGCGAAACGGAGCCCAGTGTTCAGCCTCGCATGCGAGCCATTGGCAGGGCCAGCTTCGATTGATCGGCCAAGCTCCTTCAGTTTTTGTCTTGCCGTTTTCGCTTGGGCAGCAGGTTTGGATCCTTTCCCTCCGCGTCGCTTTCGTTCCAGTACCCGATTATGACGCCGAGTTGCTCTTCCATTCCTGTCATTTTGATGTTGCGCTCTTCCGACCAGGTTTCGCGCTGGCGGTATTGTAGCGCCCAGTCGGCAAGCATGTTGAACAGTGATTGACGTATTTCTGCGTGCTCCGGGCTGCGCCCGAAATCGACCAGTTCATAGGGATCATTGACCAGGTCGAACAACACTGGAGGGTTTCCCGGCGCATGCACGTATTTCCACTTGTCGGTCGCGATCATGTAGGAACGGCAGTCGAGCGGCATTTTACCGGTCTCGGGTCTGAAAACCTGGCAGGAATAATCGTATTCGCTGATTGCGTAGTCGCGCCATTCGGTTTCCTCGCCCCGGATCTTCGGCATCAGCGAGCGCCCGTCCAGGACATGCCGGGCGACCTCGCCCCCCTGGAATTCAACAAACGTCGGAATCAGGTCGATTGATTCAACCAGGGAGTCGTCGACAGTGCCACGCGTGAGGTCGGCAGAGCTGCTCGGGTCCACGATGATCAACGGGATTTTCACGGAGGGATCGTGAAAATAATCCTTGTCGCCCATCCAGTGGTCGCCCAGATAGTCTCCGTGGTCGGACGTGAAAACGATCATCGTGTCGTCGAGCAATTCACGCTCGCGCATGAACTCGAACAGGATCCCGAGTTGATCGTCGATCTGGGATATGAGTCCCATGTACACTGGGATGACCTTTTTTCGGGCGGCCTCGTTGCTGAAGGTCTTTCCGGCAATCCGGTCCGAAAAGTGTTTGATGAGCGGGTTTGGATCGGACAATTCCGCCTCTGACTTGACGGCCGGGATCACGTCGTCAGCTGAGTACATGTCGTTGTAGGGCGAGGGGGCAACATAGGGCCAGTGCGGCTTGATATAGGACAGATGCAACAACCATGGCGTTTCACCGTCATCCCCGGACAGGAATTCGATTGCGCGCCTTGTCATGTAGGGGGTTTCCGAGTCCTCATCGGAGACTCTTGCGGGCAGGTCGACACGGTCGTTGAAAAATCCGGACCGAACTCCCCTTTCGGTTTCGACCGAATTTGCCGCCCAGTGCCAGGGGTTACTGTCTTCGGTGTATCCCCTGGACTTCAGGTAGTCGTTGTAGGCGAGATCGTCGCGAACCATCGAGTCCGGGTGCACACCGTCGTCGCGCTCGCAGACCTTGAACCCGCCTTGAGCGTGATGAACGCCAATGGCGCTTCCGGGGTCGATGCCCAGTCTCTCCATGCCCTCCTTGTCACCAACCACATGTGTCTTTCCGACCAGGATGGTCCTTACGCCGAGCGGGTTAAGGTGATGCCCGATGTTCTTTTCACCAATGCGGAGCGGCGCAAAGTTGGAGGACGCTCCGTGTGACGATACGTAACGTCCCGTATAAATGCTCATGCGTGACGGACCGCAAATCGGTGATTGGCAATACGCGTTGCTGAATCTCACGCCACGTGCCGCGAGCGCGTCGATGTTGGGCGTCCTGATTGTCGGATGACCGCTACAGCCCAGGTAGTCGAACCTCAGCTGGTCGCACATGATGAAGAGTATGTTCTTGCGGGCCATTTGCCGATCATCGCCTGCGACTGATCCACGCTCTTGACATGTCATCGGGTGAACGCCCATCTGCTTGAATCAAACGCCGCATGCGTCATGTCACATATTTGGGATCCCAAATCAACAAAATGATGGAAAAAAATTTCCGATAATCCTGATTTCTTGCACTAGGGATCCCAAGACGCTACCATGTCTTCAGGCAGCACATGGGCGGAAGCCGAGTAACGATGTCCAAGCCGGACGGTGAATCGCGGTCGATCGCCAGCGGCGCCGTCTGGCGTTGCACCGGAACCGAAGGATGCGTCAGTACGCATTCATTGGGACCGAAAACCAGGGATCACCCTCATCGGCGACTTGTCGATACGCCAAATGATCAGAGGAAGGAAAGACGATGCACCCGGAATTGAAAGCCCATCCCGAGTACTTTCGAAAGGAAGTGGTTCAGATCGCGGACAACGTCTACCAGGCCTTCGGATTCGCCGCCTCCAACGTCTATATGATCAGGGGTGACGATGGTCTTGTGATCATCGACACATCAGAGTCTACCGGAGCGGCCGAAAACATACTGGCCGAGTTCCGGAAGATTTCGGATCTTCCCGTACAAACGATCATCTATACGCACTCGCACCGGGACCACGTCTCCGGGGCCACGATTTTCGCCGAAGGCGGGCAACCGGATATTCTCGCCAGTACCGGGTTTTCGGACGATTCACTGATCGTAGCCTCTGCCCATCCCCGGCCAACGAAGGCAATGCAGGTGAGGACGAAACGCCAGTTTGGCATCGGTTTGTCTTATCCGGATGAAATCATCGGCATCGGTGTTGGTCCGGGCGACCGACCGTTGAAGGGCCTGGGCATGGGAAGCGTTCCTCCGACCCGAAGGATTGACGACGGAGGCGAACGCATTTCGCGGTGTGGCGTCGACCTGGATTTGGTCATGGCGCCCGGCGAGACTCCCGACCACATGGTCGTCTGGTACCAGGAAAAGAAAGTACTCTTCTGCGGGGACAACTATTACCGGTCCTTTCCGAACCTGTATGCCATTCGCGGGACGGTGTACCGGGATTTCGACGCCTGGGCCGACACGCTTGACCTCCTCATGGGCTTCGACGCAGACGTTCTGGCGCCCGGTCATACAAAGGCACTGATCGGGGCGGGCCGAATCAAGGAGGTGTTGCGTGACTACCGCGACGCCATTCGCCATGTTGTCGATGAAACCCGGAACGGCATGGACGCCGGTTTGACCATCGACGAACTGGCGCACACCGTCAAATTGCCGGACGACCTGGCCGGGAAGCCTTACCTGCGCGAATTCTATGGGCGTGTGGACTGGTCGGTTCGCGCATATTTCGTTGGCACGATGGGCTGGTTTGACGGAAACCCGACATCCCTTGGCACGCTTGCACCGCGTGATGAGGCAAGACGATTCGTTGAGTTGATCGGCGGCCCGGACGCGGTACTCGAAGCAACGGAAAACGCCCGGTCTGCCGGTGATTTTCAATGGGCGCTACAGCTGATCGACCGGTTGATTTTCCTGGACAAGGAAAATTCACGGGTGGCAAAAATCAAGGCCGAGATCTTGGAGGAGTACGCTGACGAACAGATCAACTGCACGGCACGACACTATTATCTGCAGTGCTCGAAGGAGCTGGACCAGGCAATCTCGTGACGTGGCCATCGCGAATTTTCTGTGAAACTTCTTGAGAACTGGAACGAAGGGTTCTGGGGTCGCTCACGCATGGATTTGCGTGGGACCGGTGTTGATTCGATCTGAAAAGGCATCACCCTCTTTCCAAAATCAGCGATGGAAGAGGGCTCCGGGAAATGGTCTTTCGCGAAGCCGACAACGCCTTCAGGTGATGCCCGCCATTTTGCGCACAGTGAACTGAACTGTCGTGGGTGCTCCCGTTTTCGAAGGGCACGACATTCCCTTAATCCCCAAGCCATTGCAGCGGGCGCGAGATCTTCCGGCGCACGACGTCCTTCCCTTGGTCGATCCCGGGAGGGATTTGCCGGTTCCGGTCCGGAAGCGCCGCATGAATTGTACAAGGGACCTTGTGTGCCGTAGTGACGACGGCACGTCTGTGCCCGCGCCACATGATCTCAGCCTGGTGATACCTCTGGAACAGGCAGTTCCGGTTGCAGACTGGTGCATGGGCATACTCGACGAGCACCGCACGCAAGGTCGGGTTGCTACACAGGATACGTCAGTTGCGGCGCTTGCCGGCGTTCTCGTTTTTGCCGGAACAGAGCCCCGCTCATGCGGAGAATTGGCGCGCCGAGAGAATGACACGACATGTCGAGCCCCGGTTCGATGATGATCGCTGATCGATTTGCTTAGTTCGATTCAGCTGCGTGATGCCTGCACAATTCGATCGGCAGCTGAAAAGGATTCCATTTATGGAATACTTGGTGGCATAGCATGGAATATCGAGTGTACCGACGAGTTTGTCTGCTGGTGTTGGCGGCTGGAAGAATCCGGAGATGGAGATGCGACAGCCGTGGTGGAATTGTTGGGGGAATGGGGGCCACAACTGGGATTTCCGTTTTCGTCTGGTGTCCACGATTCAAGACACGACCATAAGAGAGTGTCGCAGATTCTGAGTGTCATTCGTCTGTTTCGGAAATTTTTAGGCATTCGATCCGAGAAGAACCGCGATACTGTTGATTGGCGGTGACAAGACGGGAAACGACCGCTTCGATGACCAGTTCTTGCCGGTCGCTGATCGACTGTATGATTCATACCTGGATGAACTGCGCGAAGAGGGATTGTCGGAGTGAGTGGACGGCATCGGTTCAAGGACCTTGTAAAGGATCTCCCGGCCTCTCGATGGGCACGGATCGAGGAAAAGAAAATGGAATTGCATTCCGAATTGCGGTTGCAGAAATTGCGGCAGGCAAGAGAGATGACGCAAATGGCGGTCGGTGGGGCCTTGAATGTCAAGCAACCGGCCGTGGCCAAGCTTGAGCGACGGGCGGACGTGTACGTGTCCAGTCTTCGCGCATGAATTGAAGCAGTTGGCGGCAAGTTGCACGTCGTGGCCGAATTCCCGTGCGGTAATGTCAGGATCACCAACTTCTCAGAGATCGGCGACAATGGCAGTTGAGTTTGGAACTGAAAATGTTCCAATTGA
>OZ219892.1:0-694160 GCA_964291635.2 Paracoccaceae bacterium
GCTCGGCCTCATCAAGGCGTGGCTGGAGATGCCGGTGGAAGAGGACGACGGGAAAGGCGGCAAGCGCCGCACGAACCGGGCGCGCAGGGAACGGAAAGGGACCCCGCAAGGGGCTCCGATCTCGCCCTTGATGTCGAACATCTACATGCGCCGTTTCATACTGGGCTGGAAGGTGCTGGGCTATGCCCGGCGCACCTGTTCGGAGATCGTGAACTATGCGGATGACTTCTGTGTTCTCGGCAAGGCCTCGGCGGCAGAGATGCTGGCGGGTGTCGAGCGGATCATGGACAGGCTGAAGCTGCCGATCAACGAGCAGAAGACCCGGTGCCTGCGGTGTCCGGAGGAACCGTTGGAGTTTCTCGGGTACCGCATCGGACGCACCTATCGCCCGAAAGGGAAGGGAAGCTACATCGGCACCCGCCCGAGCAAGGCGAGCGTCCAGGGCATCTGCCGCAAGATCAGTGAGCAGACGGCTGCGAAGTACGGGCTGATGCTGGCGGGGGACATGGTGAAACGCCTGAACTGGATGCTGTCCGGATGGGCGAACTACTATCACCTCGGACAGGTCAGTCCCGCCTACGCGGCACTCGATGCGCACGCGACGAAGCGGCTGCGACAGTGGCTCTGTCGGAAGCACAAGGTCAAGAGCGGGAAGTACGTGCGCTTCTCGAACGAACGGCTGTGGAAAGACTACGGCCTGAAACGCCTTGTGCCGAAGACCAAGGGCCTTCCGTGGGCGAAGGCATGATCTCGTCGGAAAGCCGGATGCGGGAAATCCGCACGTCCGGTTTGATGAGCGGGGACGAGGAAACGTGGCCATGGTGAGGACTGAGGCACCGGCACAGAGCGAAAGCCGCCGGCAAACTGCTACTCCCCACACCTAACGCAGGGCGCGCCTCTCCCCGACTTTTTTTTTTTTTTTGGCGTGATTCTACCGATTTCGGGGTATTTCTGACTTTCCGGGTCCGCCAACACTCTGTTTTTACCCGATATTGTATTCGTGGCGACCGATCGTGGTGACATAACCGAACAAAAAGGGGATTCCAGCACTCACCACAACATGATAAACACACGCCATGTTCATCAGGCGCGCCAAAACACGCACCACAGAGGACGGAACCGAGTACTTCTCATACCGCCTCGTCCGCAACGAACGACAGGGCGACAAGGTCAGGCAGAGGACCCTCCTCAACCTCGGAAGCAATTTCCCGGTGGAGAAGAGGCACTGGCGCCTGTTGTGCGGGCGGATCACCCAGCTCATTGGGCGCCAGGAGACACTTCTGCCGCTCCCCTGGCCGGATGAGGTCGAGGTGGAAGCACAGCGCATCGCCGCCCGGCTGGTCAGCCGTTCGCCCCCGGTCGCAGGCGCCGGGCCCGGACCCAAAATGGAAACGGTGGACGTGGCGTCCCTGGAGATGGTGCGCCCACGTTCCGCCGGTGTCGAACACGTGGGGCTGTGGGCGATGGAACAACTGGGCATCGGGGACCTTCTTGTGGACCTGGGTTTCAACCGCCGGTCGCGGGCCGTGGCCATGGGATCGATCATCGGCCGCATGGCGGTGCCGGGCTCGGAGCGTGCGACCTGGCGCTGGCTCTGCGAGCGCAGTGCGCTCGGCGAACTGCTCGATGTCGATTTCGAGACCATGAGCAGGATGCGCCTGTACCGGGCCTCGGATGCCCTGCTGTCGCGGCGCCGGGAGATCGAGACCCACGTATTCGAGCGGGTGACGGATTTGTTCTCGCTGGGTCACACCGTGACACTTTTCGAAGGGGCAACAGACTAATACACTTCGAGGGCTTTCCCGGCGCCTGCCGTCGGAGCCGGTTTTTCTCAAGCGTTTCAAGCACCCGTACGATACCCGGGAACTGAAGGTTAACAAGGTTCGCAGGCACGCCTGCGGCCGCGTTTTTCTGGATGTGGAGATGCCGGACGGTCAGCGTTCCGGATTCCGTCGGATTGGACGACGCTGGGCGGATGTGCGCCCCCGGTGGCTTGCACCCGCGGCACGCTTGACGCATTTTTCGCCCTGCTTGAACGGATCAGGACACTGGAGGATCGGGTTGGGATCACAGGGCCACGATCGGGAACCGCCGCTTCTGGCGCTTCTGGCCCGGGAGGAACGTCTGGCGCGGTGGCAGAGGTTTCCGCAGGAGAGCCGGGCGGCGTTCGTGACGCAACTGTCGCAACTGATGACGACGGTTGCCGCAGCGGAGATGGACGATGAGCGCAAGCGAGAAGATCACGGCCCGCCACCTTGAACGCCGTGCCCTGATTTACATCCGGCAATCGACGCCGACGCAGGTCATCGCGAACCGGGAATCCACGGAGCGTCAGTACGCGCTGGCCAACGAGGCGCGCGCCCTGGGCTGGCACGACGACCTGATTGAGACCGTGGATGCGGACCAGGGCCGGTCGGGTTCGTTTGCGGGCGAACGCGACGGTTTTTCGCGGCTTGCCGATGCGGTCGCGCGCGGTCGTGTGGGGGCGGTCTTCGGTCTTGAAGTCAGTCGCCTGGCGCGCAATCCGGTGGAGTGGTTTCAATTGCTCGACTGGTGCCGGATGACGGATACGCTGCTGGTTGAAGGGGAGCAGGTGTATTCCCCGGCCCGCCATGACGACAATCTTGTTCTCTCGATCAAGGGCACGCTTTCGGAATCGGAAGCCTTCCTGATCCGGACGCGCCTGCAGGGCGGCATCCGGAACAAGGCCGCCCGCGGCGAATTGTATCACCACATTCCGATCGGATACGTGCTGGAGGGGACTTCGCTGCTCAAGGATCCGGACCTGCGGGTCCGGCATGCGATCGACCGGGTGTTTTCCGGTTTCCTGGCGCACGGCTCGGCACGCCAGGCGATCCAGGCGCTTCGGGATGAAGGGGTCCGGCTTCCCAGCCGTCAATCGGGCAGCGACACCGTCGTGTGGAGCGAAGCCCGCTATGAGCGCGTCCATTCGATTCTCCGCAATCCGGCCATGGGGGGCGCCTATGTCTACGGGCGCCAGCGGACGGAGCGGGTATTGGGCGACGACAACCAGGTCCGGCGCATCATCCGCAAGGTCAGCCCGGAGGACTGGCATGTCCTGATCAAGGATCATCACGAGGGTTACGTCCCCTGGCCGGTCTGGCTTGAGATCCAGGACCGGCTGTCGGCGAACTCGACGGCATCGGGAACGGGGGGCGCGGAGCGGGAAGGCAAGGCGCTGCTGCAGGGTCGCGTGGTCTGCGGTCATTGCGGTCGCGCCATGAACGTCGCCTACGGCAAGGCGTGGACCTACATCTGCGCGCCACGCAACGGAGATGCCGACCGACGGTCGTGCATGACGGTCGGCGGCAAGCGCATCGATGCCCTGATTGGCGACACATTCCTTGAAGCGGTTTCGGCGTCCGGCATCGAGGCGGCGGCCGAGGCGTTCAGGCAGCAGCAGCAAAAGGACCAGGAGGCGCATCGGACGCTGCAGCTGGACGTTGACCGCTGCAACTACGAAGCCTCGCTTGCGGAACGCCGCTATCGCAAGGTGGACCCCGACAATCGCCTGGTCGCCGACACGCTCGAACGCGACTGGAACCGGGCCCTGGAGGCCCTGGCCGCGGCCCGGGACGCCCTGGAGCAGGCGCAACAGGACCGTCCCGAACCGCCGCCCCTGGCGCGGCTGAATGCCCTGGGCATGCGCCTCTCCCGGCTTTGGGAGTCTCCCGTTGTCACCGCCCGGGACCGCAAGCGTCTTCTGGCCTGCCTGGTGGAGGAGGTCATGCTCTGGCGCGACGGGACGGCGAAAGTCATTCGGATCCTCGTGCGTTGGCACGGGGGCGCGACGGATGAGTTTGAGCTGCCCTCGCACCAGGCTCCGGCGGTGGTCCGTGACGATATCGACACGGTGGCGCTCGTCCGCCGGCTGGCCGCGCATTACCCGGACGCCCGGACGGCGATCATTCTCAACCGCCAGGGGCGGCGCACCGCCAAGGGGCTTGCGTTCACCGCGTATCTCGTCCGGCAGTTGCGGCTGCGCAACGACATTCCGGCCTGGCGCGCCGACAGGCGAGACACCAACGCCCCCCTGCTCAGCGTGGCCGAAGCGGCCCGTGAACTGCAAACAACTGTCGGCACGCTCTACCGCTGGATCCGGGCAGGGATCGTGCCGGCCGAACAACCGGCTTCCGGGGCGCCCTATCGGATCCGCATGACGCCGGAGTTGCGCAGCCAGTTCTGCGACGAACCGCCGGCCGGCTTCGTGTCGCTTCACAGGGCGATGAAACGTCTTGGCGTGTCCCGTCAGGTGATCTGGCAGCGGATCCGGTCCGGTGCGCTGGAGGCCCGGCACATCCGCCGCGGTTCGGTCAAGGGATTGTATGTTCAGCTTGGCGACGACCGGCTTCCGCTTTTCGAGACCCAGGAGGCAGGCGATGGCTGACCCGGCGATCCCGGCCGCGGCCCCGGAGTTGCATGACGTAAACCCCGCCTGCGGGGCTGATTTTGCGACCCTGCCTGCGCGAAATCGCCGTCAGATCCCCCGTCGTGCGGGTTTTCGGCGCGGATCCGGCGTTCAAGCGAGGGGGACGCACCGGGTCGGCGGGTCCGGACCCGGTGAACATGTGGGCCAATCGCGGGCATTTCGGCAGTTGCACGTTGTAAACCGAGAACAGGCGTTTCAAGCCCGAGCGTGGCAACATGAAGAAAACAGTATCATGTCAACGGGTTGCGGGGCGCTCCCGGAATCCGTACAGAATTGCAACATGGAGGTGATCAGTCAGATGGCAGTTCGTTCGACCTGACGAACACTTTTTTCGAGGGCGTGGCCGACAAGCAACCCAAGGCCCAACGTGGCCACTCGAAGGAGAAGCGCAGTGACTGTCCGTTACTGACCCTGGGCCTGGTTCTCGACGGCAGCGGTTTCGTGCAACGCTCGGACGTGTTCCCCGGCAACGTCAAGGAGAGCAGCACGCTGGAGGAGATGCTGGCCCGGCTTTCGGCACCCCGGGATGCGCTGGTGGTGATGGACGCCGGCGTGGCCACCGAGGACAACGTCACCTGGCTCCGCGACAATGGCTACCGCTATCTCGTGGTCAGCCGCGAACGGGTCCGCCACTTCGACCCCGACCTGGCGACGGCGATCGAGACCCGCACCCGCGGGAAGGTCCACATCCAGGCCGTCACCGACGAGGCGGCTTCCGAACTCCGCCTGTTCTGTTGCTCCGAGGCCCGGGCCGAGAAGGAGCTGGGCATCACCGAACGCTTCATGACGCGCTTCGAGGACGCGTTGCAGGAGCTGCACGACGGGTTGTCACGACCGCGTACCCGCAAGCAGGTCGCCTATGTCTGGCAACGGATCGGACGCATCCGGCAGAAGAGCCGTGGCGCTGGCCAGCACTACAGTATCGACGTCGTCACCGATCCGGAGAATGACGAAAAGGCGGTCGGGCTCATCTGGACGCGGACACCGCGCGCCGGCACCATGCTCACACACCCCGGCGTCTACTGCCTGCGCACCAACCAACTCGACTGGGATGCGGAGACCCTGTGGCGGACCTATTCCATGCTGACGGATGTGGAATCGGTGTTCCGGTCGCTCAAGTCCGAACTGGGCCTGCGTCCCGTGTATCACCGCAAGCAGGTCCGGTCCGATGGTCACCTGTTCATCAGCGTCCTGGCCTACCAGCTGGTCCAGGTCATTCGCAGCCGTCTTCGGGCCCATGGCGAGACGGCGAGCTGGAATACGCTGCGGGACATTCTTTCGGGCCAGATCCGGGTCACCGCCTGTTTCCGTCGTGCCGACGGACGGGTCATACACATCCGCAAGGCGACCCGGGCGGAGCCTCAACAACGGGAGATCTATCGGGCGCTCGGTCTTGACCCCGAGCCCGGCAAGACGCGGAGGATGGTTGCATGACGGGTCGGTGACATCATGTCCGGGTACGGACTTGTAGTGCCATAACCGCCGTTTCAGTCGGCACAAGCCACTGAAAAACAATCAACTTTTTTTTGCGTATGTTAAACTTCGGTTAAGGAAAGGAGGCGATGCGACATAACCGCCGCAAAGATGTTTGACGGTACGAGGAGGCTGGTTGTGATAGAGGTGAAAGGCCAATGGAGCGGTGAACTGTTTACCGCAGCAGCAGAACAACTCGACAAAAGGTACACAATCCATCCCGATGCGGCACAACAAGGCATTTATCTTGTGTTGTGGTTTGGCAAAAACGAAAAGATCGCCAATAAGCGCGATCCGTTGATCACAAATCCGGAGCAGTTGAAGGAGCGCATAATCGAAAAAATGCCGGAAGATTTGCACGGCCGGATTGACGTCTACAGATTTCCTACGCACTTGACGGCGATTCCTACGACATCTGACGGGGATTCCTGCGACACTTGACGGCGATTCCTGTCACATCTGACGGACCGGTTCGCGCGTCAGCGCGCAAGTCTCTCCCGGGACTGAAGCCTGGGTTTATTCCTCCTTTTTGATGCCGTGAGGCTGGCCGAAGACCAGCCCGGTGCGAGCGTAAGCGAGCCCTTCCCGGATTTCAATACCGCAGTGAACGCGATGACCGTGGTCTGTTCGCGAGGCCCCGGCGCCGCAGGCGCCCCTTCTTTCCGGCCGTCAGGCCGGATGAATCCGAATATTGAAAGAATCGTTGTTGTGGTTGTCCTGTGGTGCCTGTGGGCGAGAAGCACGCGAGTGTGGTCAACGCGGTGGGCGAGGCGCCAGCCTCGTCCACGGCTTGTCCACACGTCCCGCAGGGCGCGGGCTGGCCCGAAGGGCTCGTCCACAACTCCACAGGACCCTCCCGATCGATGCAGGGCGGCACGGCACGGCAGGCGCTCCCTCAGCCGCAGCCGCCGTTCAACGGCGGCGGCCTGTTGCGCTTGCGCCGGGACTCGCCCTTGAGTTCGATGCGATCGGCGTTGTGGACAATGCGGTTGAGGACCGCGTCCGCGATCGCGGGCTCTGCGATCACCTTTGGCCAGCGATCCAAGGCGATCTGGCGGACGCAGTTCGCCTGCGACCTCTGGAAGAGGTGGGCCCTGCAGCGCGACAATCAGGATGAGAGTCACGAGTTTGGGGGCGCCGGAAGAAGGTTTTTCGCGGCCTCCCGCACCTCCTGGCATGGTATGGGCGATGACACCGCCGCCATCTGATGCGTTCCTTGCCGGATCCTGTTCCACGGACGCCCGGTCACGCCGCCTGGCGCGCCGTGGCGCATGACCCGCGCCACCCGTTTCCCGGCCAGCATTCTGCGGTGCGTCGATACGGAGGATTCCACTATGCATGGTAACGTTACCGTGCGACCGGAGGCATGCCGGGCCGTCAGTCCCGGCCATAGCCGAGCGGTGGATCGTTGGCCTCGAGCTCCGACAGGTCGATCGAGAGAAAGGCGTCAGCCGCCCGGGCATAGGGGCTGTCTTCAAGGTTTGGCGGCACCCGTTCGCGGCGGTCCCGGACCTGCTCCTGGATCTCGACCAGGGCGGCGACATGCCCGCGCCACCGCTTCCGCATGCTGCGCTCTTCCTTCGGCTTGCGGTCATGGACGACGACCTGCCTGCCTTCGGCCCGGAGCCTCTCCTTCACCCGTTCCCGGTAGCGCCGCTGCTTTTGTGCCGGTGTCAACGCCATGACGATGTCTCCTCCCCCTGTGTGTTTCGCCCTGTATTCACTGGTCGGCAGACGGCCCTCCCGGGCCATGCGGCCCGCTTTCCGGTCATCGGCCTCCTGGGGCCGTGGAAGCTTCGCTCAAGGTCATTTCGCCGCGCTGTCGGTGCTGACGCTGCGGAGTGTTGCGCGACACGCCCATCGACTTCGCGATCGCGCGAATGGACTTCCCTTGAACGTGCCACGCACGCCGAATCTTGCCGATCGTCTCCACTGACACCATCTCTCCTGCCTCGCTGAATTGTCGCGAGGCAGTCGTTTCCATCGGATCAGGGGTGGGTCAATCCTGAACGCGATTCCACAGTCAACCCGGTGGGCAAGGCGCCAGCCGCGTCCACGGCTTGTCCACACGTCCCGAAGGGCGCGGGCTGGCCCGAAGGGCTCGTCCACCCACAGGACGCTCCCCGATCGATGCAGGGGCGGTGGGGCAAGGCAGGCGCTCCCTCAGGCACCGCCGCCGTTCAACGGCGGCGGCCTGTTGCGCTTGCGCTGGGACTCGCCCTTGAGTTCGATGCGATAGGCGTTGTGGACAATGCGGTCGAGGACCGCGTCCGCGATCGTGGGCTCTCCGATCACCCTTGGCCAGCGATCCACGGGGATCTGGCTGGCGATCAGGATCGACTTGCGCCCGTAGCGCTGCTCGACGATCTCCAGCAGGTCACGCCGGCCTTCGGCGGAAAAGGCTTCCAGTCCCCAGTCGTCGAGCACCAGCAGCGACACCTTGGCGAGGCGGCGCATCAGGCGCTCGTGGGTGCCCCTGTCGCGGGCGCGGGCGAGTGCGGAGACCAGTTCGGAGACCCGGCGGTAGAGCACGGGCCGCTTCTGCCGGCAGGCCTGATGCGCCAGGGCGCAGGCGATGAAGGTTTTCCCGGATCCGGTCGCACCTTCAACGATCAAATTCACCCCCTGGCGGATCCAGTCGCCGGCGGCGAGCTGGACCAGCGTGGTCCGCGCGATGCCGCGTCCGGCACGGCAGTCGACGTCCTGGATGTCGGCGCGGATGCGCAGCTGGGCCTGGCGCAGGTAGCCGAGATAGCTCTTCCGGTCCCGGTGGGAGACTTCACGCTCGAGCAACATGGCAAGGCGATCGTCGAAGTCGAGCTGTCCGATGTCGGCGATGTCATGCTGCTCCTCCAGGGCCTCGGCCATGCCGGACAGGCCGAGTTGCAACATGCGTTCGAGGTTGGGTTGACGCAGGGTCATGGTGTTTCTCCCTTGTTGGTCTTGCAGTAGTAGGCGCCCCCGCGGATATTGGCGTGGCGGGGGATGATCTCGTCGGGTTCGGAGCGGAGCGGAGCCGCCTTGCCGCCGCCGTCCTTGAGGCGTTCACGGAGGTAGCCGGAGGCGAGGCGGCCGAGGTCGAGAGCCTCGGCGCAGAGCGCGTCGATGCGTGCGTTTCCATGTGTTTCGGCGAGACGGATCATGCCCTGCACGGTGGTGAAGGCCTGTTCGGGGAAGTCCCTGGAAGCGAAGCAGCGTTCGGCCCAGGCCCGTGCATTCTCTCCGACGCGGCGGGCCCGGCGGAGCAGGATCGTGCCGTAGTCCGGTTTGCGGATGTCACGCACGGCATTGAGGTGATCGGGCATGTGTTCGGGCCGGGTCATGTACTGGTTCCGCCCGCCCGAGCGGCGATGGACCGCGATGCGCTCACCGTCCTGTTCGAGGAACACTTCGACCATGCGCTCGCCGATGCGCGCTTCGACATTGTGCCCCATGTAAGCCTCGGGCACGGAATAGTAATTCCTGTGGACGGCGACGTGACCGTTCTGCCCCACCTTGCGCGGAACCCAGTCGCCCCATTCCCATGCATGCTCGGGCAGCGGGGTCAGGGCGGCACGCTCGCTCTGCTCGAACAGCGCACGACGGCTTGCTCCGCAGGACATCGGGGCGTGGTTGAGCCGGTCAAGTTCGCGGCGGATGGCAGCGTTCATCGCCTCGAGCGAGAAGAAGGTCTCGTGGCGCAGCGCCAGCAGGATGCGGGTCTGGACAGCCTTGACGGCGCCCTCGACCAGTCCCTTGTCCGTCGCCCGCCCCGAGCGTGCCGGCAGCACGGCCAGACCGTAATGCTTCGCAAATTCGCGGAAACTCGGATTGAGATGCGGCGCCTCGCGGTCCGCCTTGACAACCCCGGACTTCAGGTTGTCGATGATCCATCGCTCGACAGAGCCACCATAGTATTCGAGCGCGCGGCGGTGCGCCATCGTCCAGTGGCAGACCTTCTGGTCCGGCACCGCCTCGGTGTAGATCAGCTTCGAGTGGGCCAGCACGGCGACGAAGATCTCGACATCGACATCGCCGGTGGCGGTGCGCAGTGCCAGGGTCTTGCCGGAAAAGTCGCTCATGCCGTAGAGCCCCGGCTCGTAGTCGAAATGCATCTGCGGGGACGCGCGCTCCTTCAACTGCTCCGTGAACAGCGCACAAAATCGGCTGTAGCTGTAGGCGGTGCCGCCCTGCGCCAGGGCGTTGTCGCGGTACTCGACCCAGAGCTGGCGCCGGGTCATCTTCGCACGGCGACGCTCACGGGGCTTCTTGTACTCCTTGACGAGATCATCCCAGTCCGGCGGGATTTGCCCGCCGTCACGTTCGACCTGCGGGTAGAGCCGCTCCCGAAGCGCCCCGTCGTCGAGGTCATCCGGCAGCGGCCAGCAGGCCAGGCCCGCCGCCGCCGCCCGTTCCAGAACATTCGATACCGTGCCCGCGCTCACGCCGGACGCGGCGGCAATCTCGTCGCGCGACAACTTCAGGTCATGACGCAGACGCAGGATGCTCTTGACGTTGATCATGTCGATTCTCTTCATTGGCCCAGGCCTCCTCATTGCGATCGATCGATTGATCGATGATGAGACCGTACCGAGAGAGAAATCGCGAGGGCATCTCACACGTGGATGCCGTTACCGTGCAACCCTTGACGCGAACCGCCCGCAACCCCGACAAAACCGTCAAGTGTCGCAGGAATCCCCGTCAGATGTCGTAAGAACTTCCGTCAGATGTCGTAGGAATCCCCGTCAAGTGTCGTAGGATTTTGCAGACGTCTATGTCCTGAATCTATCGCATGCGGCCCGTGCACCGGGCATGTAAACATGCATTCAACCAGCGCCAAACATCTTGGTACTCAACATTGGTGTAGTAATCCATAATGAATTCACGATAGCTAGAAGGGCAATGACCTGCAAATTCTATGACATTGGGGTCGATTCTGGGGCGGAATCGTAGTTGGCCTAAACGGACCGAAGCTGCATATATGGACATCTTGTAGAACATAACGCGTACAAATGCAGCGTTGACGCCAGCCTTCCGTTGATCTGTGATCGAGCATCTTTGCCTGGGGGAGGTGCACATGGTCTGATCGATCCTTTCTGGAATTCTGGAGCCTGGATTTCGACGATGTGGGGTTCGTTGAGGGCTTCAATCTCGGCAGCCGGATCTGGGTTGCCTTCCAGCTCCGGTTCTTCCGGACCCATGGACGTTTTCCTTCCCGTGAGGACGATCTCTGCCCGGAAGGCCTGCAATATTTGGGCCAGCAACTGGACCTGACTGTTCCGGACATCAGCCAATTTCGTTTTCGTCATGTCAATGCGCGTCGTCACCGTGTTGCGATCCTGCGGTATCTCGGTGTCCGGCGCGCCACGGACCGGGACCGTTCTGACCTGCGCACATGGATTGTCGAAGACTGCCGGAGTTCGTCTCCGACCGTGGAGGAGCAGATTGCATCCGGATATGCATGGTGTCTCGCCAATTCAGTCCATGTCCCTTCGGACAAGATCATGGAGCGGCTGGTTCGTGGCGCCCGGAACGATTTTCTTGAAAGGCTTCTGGCATCCATTGCCCGGTGTCTCCCGACAGGGACACAAACGAAACTGGATGACAGTCTCTCGGAGCCAAGAGGTCCCGGCGGATTTCACCTCATGAAGGGTGATGCGGGCGCCGCCACGCTCGACAACATTCTCGATGCCTGTGATCGATTGGCCTTTCTCGAGAACCTCGATTTGCCCGGGGATCAGCTGGCGGGAGTTGATCAGGCCTGGATCGCGATGTTGTGTCGCCGGGTCGAAGGCGAGAATGCCTCGGAAATGCGGCGGCATGGCGAGGAACGGCGGCTCGGCCTCTATGCCCTGTATCTCATGGACCGAAGCCGCAAGCTGACAGATGATCTCGTTGATCTCCTACTGGAGATCACCCACCGCCTTCAGACGCGGTAGCGTCGAACGGTGATCGGCGGGATCGCGCGTGAAATTGAACGGGTTCACGGCAAGGAACGCCTGCTGTTCGACATTGCGGAAGCGGCCGTCGAAGACCCGGAAGGCCGGGTGATCGACGTCATCTATCCGGTGGCCGGTGTTGCAAAGCTGAACGCCGTGATTGACGAGCACCGCGCCAAGGGCACCCTGGACAAGCGCATTCAGACCGTCATGCGGGGATCCTATGCCGGTCACTATCGCCGGATGATGCCGAAGCTTCTGTCGGTTCTGCGGTTCCGATCGAATAATGCGGTCTGGCACCCGATCCTCGATGCCCTGGAGCTGATCACCAGCTTGAGAGAAGGGAAGCGCAGAACGGTTCCTGCCGAGATTGCACCTGCCGGGTCCATCCCTTCCGGCTGGAAGGAGTTCGTCGTTGACGACAATTGCCGGCTGAACGTGATTTCCTACGAACTCTGTGTGCTGAACCAGCTCCGCGACAGCATCCGAGCCCGGGAAATCTGGGTGGAAGGTGCCGATCGCTACCGGAATCCGGACCAGGATTTGCCGGCTGATTTCGAAGAACGGCGCAACACCTACTACACCTGCCTCGGCCTGCAGCAGGACGCCCGGGTGTTCGTGGCGGATATCCGTGCCAGCCTGGAAGAAGAGTTGCAGTTTCTGAATGCGACGCTGCCGAAGAATGACATGGTTCGTTTGCGGCAGACCGGGAAGAACCTGATCAGTGTCACGCCTCTCGACCGCCAGCCGGAACCCGCAGGGCTGATCGGACTGAAGAACGAGATCGGCCGGACCTGGCCGATGACAAGCCTTCTCGATGTCCTGAAGGAGACGGCACTCGATACGCAGTTCCTGGACTGCTTCGAGAGCTCGGCCAGCCGTGAGGTGTTGGCGCCTGATATTCGCAACCGACGCCTGCTCCTTGCCCTGTATGCTGTCGGCACCAATGCCGGTCTCAAACGGGTCGCTGCCGGAGTTGGGGACGTCACCATCGACGAACTTGCCCATGTTCACAGACGCTACATTGACGCCACGGCGTTGAGGGCAGCCTGTGCAAGGGTAACGAACGCCACACTGGCCATTCGCAATCCCGAGATTTGGGGGCCGGCCGGCACGACCTGTGCCTCAGATTCTACGAAGTTCGGGGCCTGGGATCGAAACCTCATGACTGAATGGCATGCGCGCTACGGCGGCCGGGGCGTGATGATTTATTGGCATGTCGAACGCAGGGCAGCCTGCATCTATTCCCAGCTCAAGCGCTGTTCCTCGTCCGAGGTCGCAGCCATGATCGAGGGCGTTCTGCGCCACTGCACGGACATGGAGATCCGGCGCCAGTATATCGATTCCCACGGTCAGAGTGCCGTCGGGTTTGCCTTTGCGCATCTTCTCGGCTTCGAACTGGCTCCGCGGCTCAAGGCGATTGCGCGCCAGAAACTGATGCTGGCATCGGCTGGCCAACGTACGAGCCTGCCCAACCTCGCGCCCGTTCTTTCGGGCGTTGTGAACTGGAACGAGATCGTGCGCCAATACGGTGAAATGGTGAAATATGCGGCTGCGATGCAGCGTGGCACCGCCGACCCGGAATCGATCCTGCGCCGTTTCTCCCGGGGCGATGTGATGCACCCGACCTACAAGGCACTGGCAGAACTCGGGCGCGCCATCAAGACGATCTTCCTCTGCAGCTATCTCAGGCTCGAGAGCTTCCGCCGCGAGATCCACGAAGGCCTGAACGTGATCGAGAACTGGAACAGCGCGAACGGCTTCGTGTTCTTCGGCAAGGGCGGCGAGATTGCAACCAACCGGGTGGGAGACCAGGAAATTGCGGCGCTGGCACTCCAGCTCGTCCAAGCCTCGCTTGTCTACGTCAACACACGCATGGTGCAATCGATCCTGAACGACCCGGATTGGGCAGACATGCTATCGTCAGAAGATATGCGTGGGCTGTCGCCATTGTTCTACCTGTACATCAATCCCTACGGTCACTTCGAACTGGATCTCGACGAGCGTATCGACTTCGAACGGAGGGCCGCATGAGCGTCATTTTGGGTGTACCCATGATGACAGACCGGATGAACATCCAATTGCCACTATCCGATGTTCATTTTGGGTTGTTTCCGGCATAGTGCACACCGAACGCTGGAGGCATAACCAAAATGAACACTTCGACCGCCCGCATCGGTTATGCCAGGGTCTCGACGCCGGACCAGAACCCCGAGGCCCAGATCGCGGCACTCGAGTCCGCAGGATGTACCATGATCCGGACTGAAACCGGCAGCGGCTCCAGTCTCGAGAGCCGTCCCGAACTCGGGACCATCCTCGATTTCATCCATCCGGACGAGACACTGGTGGTCACGCGCATCGACCGCCTGGCGCGTTCCATGAAGGATCTTCAGGTCATTGTCGCGAAGCTCAGGGAGAGAGGTGCCAATATCGCCGCAACCGAGCAGCCCGTGGACACCTCGACCGCTACCGGCAAGGCGTTTTTCGACATGCTTGGCGTCTTTGCCGAGTTCGAGACCAACCTGCGCCGCGAGCGTCAGGCCGAGGGAATTGCCATGGCCAAGCAAAAGGGCACTTATCGCGGACGCCCGCCGAAGATCGATATGGACGCAATCAGGGATCGTATTGCAGAAGGCCAGTCACCGACCAGGATCGCTCGCGAGATGGGGGTCTCACGCGGAACCGTGTACAAGGCGAAGGGCAAGGTTTTTGGAGAGCATGAGGCCGATGGCGGTCAAAGCCCGTGAGCAACCCGGGAAGACCTCGCCCCGTAAACGTCACAAAACCCGCGGTTTGTTCACCGTGTGTTTTTCAAGATGGTCCATATATGCAGCTTCGGTCCGTTTAGGCCAAGACCATTCAGAGGGTAAATCGGCTCACACGGAGCGTCTCAGGAGCGCTCTCGTGCTGCTGACGGACAATGACACGGGTTTTCGGTGCTCAGGAGCGTCTGAGAAGCGTTCCGGACCTCTGATCAACCCGAAAACGGACCGAATTCGGCGGTTTGCGTTCCGGATTGCAAACAATGCCCGGCCTGGCCGCGGCGGAATCCGGGGGTTCTGGCGCCGTGAAACAGGTCCTGATAAATGCAGTTAACGATAGTCTGCCAGGAGTTTCAGAACAGAAAAGAGATAGAGATTTGCGGAAAACGGAAAAGATGATCAAGTTTGGATCCGAGAGCGTCCCGGTTTACCGGGGTGATTGGAAACCGGCCCCGGAAGAGCTCTATCGGCAGTCCTATCGGAAGACATATAATCTCAAGCCCGGCCAGAGTTGGTTCGACCTGCCAATAGATGGGGAACAGATCGAGGCCTATGCAATAGACAATCTCGGCAGGGCAGTTCCCGTTGGCGCCCTAGCGGCCAAGGAACTGAAAACGAACGGCGCAACGGATGTTGCCTTCGTCGAGCTCTGGAAAGTTGTTCTGGTGGACGAGAATCTTGTCGGCATCCCGCCAGCCGGAAACCCGCTCTGGCAGATCATCAACAAGGTGGAGAAAACGTCGCAGGGCCTGAGTGGATTTCCGGACGTGCTCGCACTGTTTCCAGATGGGCGTATCATCTTCAGGGAGATCAAGAGGCGCAATAAAGACAGTATCAGGCCCAACCAGCATGAGGCTGCGGATCGCCTGCGAAAGATGTTCGGCTCCCGTGCCGACCTCGCAATCGTGGAGTGGGCCTGACGCTATATCCGGTCAACAGATTGAACAATGATTACTGGCACCGGCCAATCCATAAATTCCTGCCAAGGGCAATTTTGCGGGTTCCCCCGGGGAGGAAGTGCACACTCATGGCCTTGGTGTCGCCTCCAAACCGGCTATGGTAATGTGCATTACCGCAACTGCTTTTCGGAGCCCGGTAGTGGCCGATCCGGCACCTCCGAGCTTTAGGGTAATGCGAGGGCACATTATTGAGTGGCCAATACAATTTTGGCAAACGGCGCGGCCAGCGGGTTTAGTTCTTCGCAGTACTCACCGTGACAATTCGCCGGATCCGTTCGATTTCGGGGCCGAGACGGTCAAATCCCACGGGCTGGAATCCCTCCTGCAATAGCCTGTTCACCGAAACGGTCTTCTGATCGGGGAAAATCTCGTCAAGCCTGGATGTGGGAATCACGAAGGCTTCCCACTGTGAAAGGTCAAGCGGGTCATATGAATTGGGATCGGTTTCTTTTTCCAGGCAGAGAACGTAGATATTGGCCCATCTCCTGGGCTCGTCGGGTTCCGGCAACCAATCTCCCTTTCGGTTGCTCCAAGCCCATATCTTCTTACCGATATCGAACCTTGGCGGCGTCCGAACAAGTTTCCCTTCTCTCTTGGGCTGGAGATAGGCCGAGCACTTAACCTCGACTGTCGTGCCGTCTGCCCATTCGATATCCACATAGTTCCAGTCCTCAGCCGACTCACTGTCCGTGGACGTGATGCATCGGACGAAATATTCCGCAAGCAGTGCCCGTGTCGTCGGGCTTTTCCAGTCGGACAGCACCCAGCGCCGAAACTCATCAACAGAACGGTCAAGACCAGAAAATTTCTCATGGTTAGCGCTCATCGCATGATCCTTGGCCAATGCCATTGTTGCATCGCCGCCTCAGACGGTGAGATGTGTCTGATCAGATCCCGGTGCCATGGCAAGGCCAGCCTGTTCGCGTTCCTGCACTGCGCATCCGAATTGATCCGTGTCCGTAGATGATGGTGGACGGAAGGAGATTGAGCCCTGCTGCCCGGAATGCCGGGAATGCCGGGCCTCGGATGTCCGGTCGCGGGGCGGTTGACTCGGAGAATCGTGTTATTCCGCCTTTCCCGCACCAGCGATCACCTCGGGCCAAAGGGCGTCGAGCGGGAATGTGATGGCATCGAAGGGAGGAAGCGAGACCGGCGCGTCATCGGCGAGCGTCGCCAGCAGCAGCCACTGTCCCTCGCGTAATTCGAAGGCCTCGAGCGTCCGTGCGTCGGGATCGACGAGCCAGAGATGGCCTACGCGCTCGCGGGCATATGAGGCGCGGGTGTTGGGGTTACGGATGTGCGAGGCGAAGAATTCGACCCAGGCGTGGCACGCATCGTCGCCGAGGAGAGCGATCGGGGCGGGAACAAGGGCGGATTCCGAAATTTCCGCGGTTGCCGGCGCCGACGCGGCGACCAGGAGGCCGGAACCGCCCGTGGGCGAAATTCGTGCATTCTCGGGGATACTGGAGTTCATTCCGGGATCGTTTCGGCAATTCTAGTGCAGCGCATAAACGTGGTTATGCTCTGGTATAGCGGGATACGCAAGGAAACAGCGGAGTCACGTTGCGCCAAGCGCATCGGATTCCAAAAAACTGCTTTACATGCCCTTTTGTCTATTATAATGTATATACATGCGAGCGCGCGCAGTAATGTTAATGCACCGAGAGCTACATAGTCAAATGGAGGAAGAAATGGGAATCACGGATATATCCAAGGGCCTGAGGAGAGAGACATGGCTGAAGGCGAGACTTTCACGTGGGATGAACGGAAGCGTGAATCCGTTCTGAAAAAGCACGGAGTTGATTTTCAAACAGCGATTCGAATGTTCGGCGCCCAGTCGTCGTTACGCCACCGAACCGCCAAGGCGAATCCAGGTGGAAGGCTATAGGTGTCGTCGATGGGAAAGAACTCACCGCCATTTATACCATAAGGAATGGTCGAAAGAGAATCATCACTGCAAGAAGGGCCAGTAAAGATGAACGCAAACAATACTACAAGCATGTCGCTGGTGGAGGCGAACCTTCGGAGGTGCGAAGAAAAGACTGACTGGGAACGACTTCAACGCGAAGAGGATGCTGGCATCGAGCCTGAAAAGAACCCCGACGAAGGCGAGTTCGACTGGTCACGAGCCAGGCTGGTCATGCCTCCGCGCAAGACGGCGATATCGATGCGGATCGATAGCGATGTCCTGAATTTCTTCAGATCACAGGGACGTGGCTACCAAACACGCATCAACGCGGTTCTGCGCAGCTACATGAACGCAACGCAATGATGGCTGGCCGATACAAATCCGCCTCGATCCCGGATCCACAGAATTATTTTTGATCGAGGGTAGTAGCCAGATTCGTGTAGAGTCGGGGGCTGGCGCGCCAGCTTTAGGGTCCGGTGGCTTCTCCGTCGCTTTCGCTCCGGGCCTCAGTCCGGCTCCCATGGCCGCGTTTCCAGTCCCCCGCTCTCCGAACCCGGCGTGCGGATTTCCCGCACCGGGCTCTCCAGTGGGATCATGCACCTCGCACACCGACCACCGGGACGGGTCGTGGGAGGGAGGAGCCGGTTGGTCCGGTAACCCAAGGCCGCTGCACGGCAGCCATCCTGCCTCCCGCGTCGTTTCCGGTGTGCCGCCGGGCCTGTTCACGCCCCGGCGGCGTCGAACCGTTCGGGTCCGACCCCTTCGCTTCCGCATGTGACGCGTTCCGAAGTCTCTGCCCTCAAGGCGGGATTATAGGCTGATGCTCAATCGTCCCGGCCACACGCACCGCTACCGACGCTTCACGTGCCACCTCGCGGGTGCACGCGTACGGCTCGCGGTGAAAGTGGCGGTTAGCCTTTCTTTCCTGCCGGACTTGCACCGGCTACCCCAACGCCAGTTAGCTCGGCGCTCTGTCATTTCGCCCCCTTCCGGAATCGACCACTTTCTGCCGGGGGCCGCCATTGACCACGTGCCGTGCAAGCGCAACGAGGATTGCCCGCAAAGACAAGCAGTCGGAGTTCTGCTCTCGGGAGTTCATGGAGACCAAGATTTCAGCCAACCGAAATCAGCCTTACAGATTGTCCAACTTCCATCAAGTGCAGGAGAGTTCGCACGGCCTGGCCGCGCTCCGTACCGAGATCAGGATCGCATTCGAGAAACGCTCTGGCCTCCTCGTGAGCATCGCGGAGCAACTTGCCCTGGTTTTCGATGTCCGCAATCCTGAATTCGGGCAGTCCGGATTGGTGGACGCCGAGCAAGTCTCCGGCGCCGCGCATTGCGAGATCTTCCTCGGCAATGCGGAATCCGTCTTCGGTCTGTTGAATGTTTTCAAGGCGCCGCCGTGCGTTGCTCGAAAGCGGCTCGCCAAACAGCAAGAGACAGGACGATTCACTCCGTCCCCGCCCTACCCGTCCGCGAAGCTGATGAAGCTGGGCAAGACCGAAATTCTCTGCGTGTTCAATGATCATGATCGTTGCGTTGGGAACATCAATGCCGACCTCAACAACGGTTGTCGCGACGAGCACACGAATTTCGCCGCTGGTGAACGCATCGAAAACCGCGTCCCTTTCTGCCGGCGACATCTGGCCGTGCACAAGACCGACTGCATCATTGCCGAGCACGGCCCGAAGTGACGAATACCGGTTCTCCGCCGGCGTCAGCGTCGACACGCCGCTTTCTTCGACCAGTGGGCAGATCCAGTACGCCTGCCGTCCGGAATCGACCGCTGACTTCAGCCGGTTGAAAACGCTCGCCATCCGCTTTCGCGAGGCAATCGCGGTCTTGACCGGACGCCTGCCGGGGGGCTTTTCGTCAAGTATCGAGACGCTCATGTCTCCGTAACACGCGAGCGCCAGTGATCGTGGAATCGGGGTTGCGCTCATGACCATGACATCGATTGCATCGCCCTTCGCGCTGAGATCCAGTCGTTGCTTGACCCCGAATCGATGCTGCTCGTCTATCACGGCCAGCCGCAGGTCACTGAATTCCACTCCCTTCTGAAATACCGCGTGGGTCCCGACCAGAACCTGGATGTCGCCGGCCTTGAGCATGGCGAGTTTTTCATTCCGTTCGCGTCCCTTGTCGCGACTGGTCAAACGGGCCAGGTTGAGACCTGCCGTCCTGGCAAGGGGTTTCAGTTTGTCATGATGTTGACGGACGAGAACCTCCGTTGGGGCCATCAGGACTCCTTGCCCACCCGCTTCGACCGCATTCAGCAACGCCATGAATGCGACGATCGTTTTCCCGGATCCGACGTCGCCCTGCAGCAGACGGTTCATGCGAACCGTTCTGGCCATATCCTGGTTGATTTCCCCGATTGAGCGCCTCTGGGCCTTCGTCAAGGTGAACGGCAATTGGGAGAGCACGCGATTCGTCAATCGTCCGTCGCCGTGGTTGGATCGCCCGCGTTGCCGCCTGAGCCTGCTTCGCGCAAGAGCAAGCGTCACTTGGTGCGCGAACATTTCATCAAATGACAACCGCTCCCTCGGCGGAAAACCGAAGCTCGTTTCCGTTTCCGACCTCGGAGAATGGGAAAGCGTGAGCGCATCTCTCCAGGAGGGCCATCCGCGCGAGGCCAGCATTTCCGGTGAAATCCATTCGGGAAGTTCCCGAGCTCGCTCGAGCGCCGCCGAAACGGATCTGTTCATCATTTTCTGGGTCAGCCCCGAGACCAGGGGATATACCGGTTCCGCCGACAGGATCCCGGATTTGGTGCCCGGATCAAGGATGTGGTCCGGATGAACGATTTGCCTTAATCCATTGAATTCCTCAATCTTTCCGGAAACAATTCGCTGGTGTCCGACCGGCAGGTTTTTTTCGAGCCAGTCCTTGCGGGCGTTGAAAAAAACAAGCTGGAACCGTTGCCTGCCGTCGTAAACCCATACCCGGTACGGCAGACCTTTCCGGGTACCGGGTTGATGTGATCTGACCTCGACCTTGATGGTTACCGGTTCCTGGGGAACCCCTTCGGAAACGCTGGAGATTTCACGCCGAACAAGAACGGATCTCGGCAGCGTGAAAAGCAGGTCACGTGGACGTTTGACCCCGAGTTGTTCGAGGTGTTTTGCCGTGCGGGGACCAATCCCCGTCAGTCCGTCAAGCGGAGCAAACAGTGGGAACAGGATTTCAGGTCGTCCGGGCATGGCGACGTATTCATGAACAGGATGCGATAAGCGTCAGCCACGCCTCTTCATTGATCACCTCAACGCCCAGATCATTTGCCTTAACTATTTTGCTCCCTGCTCCGGGACCAGCGACTACGAGATCGGTCCGCGCCGAGACGGATCCCGTTACCTTTGCCCCAACAGATTCTGCCCTTGTCTTGGCTTCCTTTCGGGTCATTCTTTCCAATGTCCCCGTGAAAACGATGATCTTGCCTGATAATTCGTTTCCGGAAGTAATCACATCTTCCGATTTCTCGACGGTGACTTGTTTAAGCAGGTGATCTACTGCTGATCGGGCTTTGCCCGTAAGCGTGTCAATGAGCGAATTCGCCATGACTTCGCCGATCCCGTCGATACCGATGAGGCGTTCCCACTGCGGGCTACATCTGCTGTCCGGATCAGCCATCTCATCGATGTCTAGGAGCAATGCTTCGATAGACCCGTAGTGTGACGCGAGCAGAGATGATGCATTTTCGCCAATGTGGCGAATTCCCAACGCAAACAGTGCGCGCTGAAAAGAAACGTTCCTTCGCTTGCGGATCGAAGCGAACAGCCGGGAAGCCGATTTTTCCCCCGAGCCCTTGAGCTCCGCGAGTTCCGCACCATGGTTCTCTTCCAACAGGAAGATGTCCGCGGGTTCACTGATCCATTCTATGGCGTGAAACTGCTCGATCTGCTTCGCTCCAAGGTGTTCTATGTCGAAGGCGTTGCGGGAGACGAAGTGTTTCAACCTTTCGACCGCCTGCACGGGGCAAATCAGGCCCCCGGTGCACCGCGTTACGCTGTCTCCCTCTTCTCGAACCGCCCGGGAATCGCACTCGGGGCAGGTTTTCGGAAACTTGTAGGGGACACTGTCGGCGGGTCGTGCTTTCGTGTCGACGTTCTTGATCTTTGGGATGACGTCGCCTGCACGGTAAACCTCGACCCTGTCACCCACCCGAATGTCCATTCCTTCCCGAATCGGGTTCCCTGCAGTGTCACGACCCGCGATATAGTCTTCATTGTGGAGCGTGGCGTTGGAAACCTGGACGCCGCCGACGTGGACGGGTTCGAGCCGGGCAACCGGGGATAATGCGCCGGTTCGTCCGACCTGGATATCGATCGCATTCAGCGTCGTGAAAACTGTCTCCGAAGAAAACTTGTGTGCAATCGCCCACCTAGGCGCTATGTTTCGAATACCAAGCCTTTCCTGCAATCCGAGATCATTGATTTTGTAAACGACCCCATCGATGTCGTAGCCAAGGTTGTCACGTTTGGACTCGATGTCGCGGTAATGTTCAAACAACGCATCGAGACTGGGGCAAATCTTATCTTGGGGGTTGGTGGTAAAGCCTAGATCATTCAATTTCTCGATTGCTTTGAATTGCGTATCAGCCAGCCGTTCGCTCACTTCTCCCCAAGCATATGCAAAAAAATGCAGTTTCCTGATAGCAGTAACCCTTGAGTCGAGTTGCCTTACTGACCCGGCTGCGGCGTTCCTGGGATTGGAAAACGTCTTTTCGCCAAGTTTGCTTTGTCGCGCATTGAGTTTTTCAAAGTCATCTTGTCGCATATAGGCTTCACCTCGGACCTCCAGAGTGTCTGGTCCGTTCCGATTTAGTGTCGCTGGAATGCCAACGATTTTGAGCGCGTTCGCGGTCACGTTTTCGCCGACATCCCCGTTTCCACGTGTTGCAGCCTGAACCAGGCGTCCGTCTTCGTATCGCAATGACAGTGAAAGTCCGTCAATCTTTGGTTCCGCCACATAGTCAAGGGGATCCGACTCCGTGAGCCCCAGGAAGTTTCGTATGCGCGTATCGAAGATTCTCACGTCGTCCTCTGAAAAGGCATTGTCCAGCGAAAGCATGCGAACCGTGTGACTCACTTTATCAAATGACTCGGAAATCGGACCTCCGATTCGACTGCTTGGACTGTCTGGTCGGATTAGATGGGGATAGTGCTTTTCGATTCCACGGTTTCGCCACTTTAGGCGATCGTACTCGGAGTCATCCAGATCAGGATCGTTGCGCGTGTAATAATCATAGTTTGCACGCGCCAGTCGTCTGGCCAGTGAAGCGAGTTCCGCATTCGCCTCTTCCTCACTCAAGTTTTCGACAGGCACGTCGTCCATGGCAACATCAGGAGAACAGTTTTGAACCGGACTTCGTCCGGCGTATTCGGGGTTCTTGCTGTTTTGACGATTCCATGTCTAACCGATCCGGGATCGAAACTGAATGATTCCAACGATCGGAATCGTGAATGGCAACACCGGTTCAATCACGATGTTCGAAGGACAAGGAAAAATTGCATGCGGCGCGCCGGAGGGGCAGTTTAGTCAGGGGGCCAACGCCCGTTTCATGGACTTTCGGAATGCCCTGAATTAAGTGAGAGCGATGACCGAACACGATACAGGCGCAGCAGGTTTGCGGGGCAGGAACTCACTTGGCCTGGCCAAGGACCCGTCGGATACGCGGGTGCTTGTTGCGATGTCCGGCGGCGTGGACAGTTCTGTGGTTGCGGGGATGCTGGTGTCCGAAGGTTACGATGTCGTCGGGATGACGCTGCAACTCAACGACTTCAGCGCGGCAAAGTCACGGCCCGGGACATGCTGCGCGGGGCGCGATATCACGGATGCACGCCGCGTTGCGGAAACGCTATCAATCCCTCACTACGTACTCGACTACGAGAGTCGTTTCAAAGAGGACGTGATCGACTATTTCGTCGACAGCTATCTCGCCGGCATGACTCCGGTCCCCTGTATTCGGTGCAATCAGGGGGTCAAGTTCCGCGACCTCCTTGAAACTGCGAAGCGGATCGACGCTGACTGCATGGCGACCGGGCATTACGTTCGACGCGTGGAAGGAGTCGAAGGGGTCGAGCTTCATACCGCCGTCGATACTGCACGGGACCAATCCTATTTTCTTTTTGCGACGACGCCGGACCAGTTGCGTTACCTGCGATTCCCGCTCGGGAGTCTGCCTTCGAAGTCGGAAACCCGAACGCTCGCGGAGCAGTACGGTCTTCCGGTCGCCCGAAAACCTGACAGCCAGGATATTTGCTTCGTTCCGGATGGTTCCTACGCGTCGGTGATTGAAAGGCTCCGGCCGGCGGCATCGGAGCCAGGTGACATCCTTCACCTGGATGGGCGCAAGCTCGGAACCCACCGGGGAATCATTCACTACACCGTCGGTCAGAGGCGCGGGCTCGGAATCGGTGGCGGTGAGCCGCTCTATGTTGTCGGGCTCAACCCTGAAGACCGCACGGTTGTCGTTGGTCCGAGGAAAGCCCTCAGGACACATAAATTCCGCATCGGTCAGGTCAATTGGCTCGGCGGCGGCGGATTTGACGATCGAAGCGAATGGAACCTTTCGGTTCGCGTTCGATCGACTCGCCCCCCCAGGGAAGCTGTCGTTCGCCCGAATTCACAGTCGTCGGGAGAGGTCGAAGTCCTTGCGTCCGAGGAAGCCGTTGCGCCCGGCCAGGCCTGCGTTTTTTTCGAAAACTCGGGTACGCGCGTCCTGGGCGGCGGATGGATTTTGCGGGACGATCGCAGCTGAATCTCTCCCCTTCCCGCTCCCAGGGAAACACGACCCCGCGAAAGGCGTCGAAGAAGCCTGCCCGCGTCACGCCGTTCAACAGAATTCCGGCGAGTCACCGCGCGGGGCATTCAGGCTTCGCTTTCCCGTTTTTCCAACTCGTCGGTGAATGCCATGTAGCCGCCGTTTTCCATGAATTCCTTCTCTTCGGCACTCGATTCCCGGCCCAGCACTTCGTTTCGGAACGGGAATCGGCCAAAAATCCTGATAATCTCCAAATGGGATCTGGCATGGAGCAGCCCGAGCGAAAGGTCCGGCATGCTCTTGCTGAACACGACGTAGCCGTATTCCTGGTCGTGCAGGTTCTCGGAATGCTCGAACGGCAGGTAGAAGAACTGTCGAATCAGGCCGTCGATTTCGAAATCCTGACCCTGTTCGATCGCGTTTCGTGCGACACCGCGAGCCTTTGGGTCAGTGGCAAACGATCGCGGGTCGCCACGAAACATGTTTCGGGGGAACTGGTCCATAAGCAGCAGCAGCGCGAGTGATCCGTTCGCGTCACCGTGCCAGTGATCGAGCTTTCCATCCCGGGCGGCCTCGTAGGTGGGCATGAAGCGGTCGATGATTTCCTGGTCGAGTTCTGGTGAACCCATGTACCATTTTTCGACACCGACTTCGTCTTTCCAGAATGCAAGCACCTCAGCAGCCGTTTTCGTCATCTCCAAATCCTGTTCCAGTGTTGGATGCGCGGGTGAGCCCATTCATCCCGGCTTTTCGCCCGGTCCTTTAACCAATTCCGCCGAAACTGTGTAGTGAGCGCGGTTAAGAGTCTGTTCTCCCTTGCCCTATCCGTCTGCCCGCTCGTCTTGAGCCTGTTCGATTGCCACCTCCTGCGCGACTTCAACCGCCACCGGTGACACCGTTGGCACGACCGGCGTGTAGCTGGTCAATTCATCGACATTCGGTGAAACACGCCGTGTACTCCGGTAGACAGCATATACCGACATCATTGCGAGCAAGGCGGAGATATATGCGAAAAAGCTGTTTGCACCGAAGGTAGTCATGAGCCAGCCGATAATCAGCGGTCCTGCGATCGCACCAATGCTGTTGGCAAGTATCATCCCGCCTGCGGCGGCGGCCATGTCGTCGTGATCGAGAAAGTCGTTCGTATAGGCAATGAACAGCGAATAAAGCGGATTCGCCACGCCGCCAATTGCAAGCGCCGTCACGAGCAAGAAGACGAAATCCCCGGAAATGAACACACCTGCACCCGCCGCCATTGCTCCGAACAACGTCACGCCTACGATCAGGATCCTGCGGTCCATGCGGTCCGACAACCAGCCGATCGGGTACTGCGCGACCAGGCCGCCCACGTAAATCGTCGCGACGAAAACCGAAATCTCCCTCGGATTCATTCCGCGCACGGTTCCGAAAACCGCCGCCATGCCAAACAATGCCGCAAAGACTCCGCCAAGCAGGAACATTCCGACGATGCCGAGAGGAGATATCTCGAACAGTTTCCTGAGCGTTATCGGTTTGGTCGTATGGAATACGGGCGCAGGATTGATGGACAGGAGAATGGGCGCCACCGCCACCGAGACCAATACGGAAATCAGGATGAACAGGGTGTATCCACCGGGATCGGCAACGTTCAGGATGAGTTGTGCGGCGACGATTCCAACCATCTGGACAATGACGTAGGCGGAGAGTGCCTGTCCCCGCGTTTCGTTCGTTGCAGCATCGTTGAGCCAGCTTTCGGCGACGACATACACGCCGGATATGCAGAATCCGACCGCCACCCGAAGGGCGAACCAGGCAAAAGGATCCAGAACCGCGGCGTAGAGAATCAGGCAGGCCGAAATGCAGGATGCCAGTGCCGCGAAAACCCTCACGTGACCCACCCTGCGAATCATTTCCGGAGCCAGGCGGGCACCGCCCAGGACCCCGATAAAGTATCCGGCCATGACCCAGGCCATGGAATTGGTCGAGAACCCCTCGATGTCTCCCCGGACGCCCAGAAGCGTGCCCTGGAGGCCGTTTCCGAGCATCAGGAGAAAAACGCCGAATAGAAGAGCCCACGCGTTCTTAAGGACGGTCGCCATCAAGCCATGTCCCTGAATGTTGTCCGACTTTCTCCGGGTAGCAGAGTCACCGACCGGTCACCGCACATCCGCGACCAATCCAGGTCGCAATTTGCCCATTGGGTTACGGAATCAGCAGGGAGCCGTCACCATAAGAATAAAACCGGTAGCCGTTTTGAATGGCATGGGCGTAAACGCGGCGTGTCCGACCGGATCCCATGAACGCGCTCACCAGCATCATCAAGGTCGAATTCGGCAAATGAAAATTGGTGATCAATGCGTCAGCCACTCTGAAATCGAATCCGGGCTTGATGAAGATATCCGTCTTGCCGCGCCAGGGATAAACGATCTGACCGGAATTGCGGCATGTCCGCGCCGACGTTTCCAGGAGCCGCAATGTCGTCGTACCGACCGGGATAATTCTTCCGCCACGTTCACGCGTATTGTTGATCTCGCTCGCGGCCGATTCCGTGATTGAACCCCATTCGCTGTGCAGTCTGTCTCCTTCGATCTCGTCGGCGCGGACATTCATGAATGTCGCAAAGCCCACGTGCAACGTGATCCAGGACATCTGGATTCCCCTGTGCCTCAGGCCGTCCAGGACGATTTCGTCGAAATGCAGCGACGCAGTCGGTGCTGCGACCGCTCCGGGGATGCGCGCGAATACGCTCTGGTAGTCTTCAGCATCCTGAGGCTCGACCCGTCGCCGTTTTGCAATGTACGGGGGCAAGGGAATTTCTCCCGCATCGGGCAGCAGCGAAATGAAATCCCGGCCACGCGCATTGAACTTGAGGCGCGTACTCGTTCGGTCTCTTGATACGACTTCGGCGCAGAGTCTCTCGCCAAAGGAAAGGTGATCTCCGACCCGGACCTTTCGCGCAGGGCGCAACAAGACGTGCCAGGTGTCGTCAGGCTCATGTGAACCAAGCACGACTTCCACCGCCGCCCTGGTCTCGCCACGGGACGTGCGACGAATCCTGAAGCCGCGGACCCGTGCCGGAATGACCCGGGTGTCGTTGAAAACCAACCTGTCACCGGACCTGAGGTGGTTCGGAAGTTCGGTAAAGGTCGAGTCCGAAACCGACGAACCGCGTGCTACGAGCAGTCGGGCCGAGGAGCGAGGCCTGGCTGGCCTCAAGGCGATCAACTCCTCGGGCAGATCGAACTGGAAATCGGACATGCTCAATCCCGTCTCCTTGAAGTCATGCACGACTCGGGTCTTGATTCAACGGGCTGGTTCACTCACCGGCTTGAGGCGGCGTCGGGATGTCGGATCCGAATATTTCCCTGAACTTCCCCGGGGTCAGAATCGAAAGAGGATTCACCGTGACCTTCGGGTTGTCGGCGGAACCGACCATCATGTATTTGAATCCGAATGTCTGGTTTTCGCGGCTTGGTCCAACCAATGTGTTCAGCAAGGTACCGACCAATTTGTCGAGGACTCCCGTCAGTACATGGACAGGAGACAGGACGCCCACGAAGTCAATGTGCTTCGATTTCGGATCAAACCATCCAGCGAGAGTTATGCTCATCGAGGCGCCGACAGCGCTCATGTTCGAAATCGTAACCGCTTCCGGCTGCGTTTTCACCTGTCCCGTGACCGAATCGAACGCCAGACCCTGGCCTGACAACTGCTGCAACAGACCGACCACGCTGATCGAATTCAGGATTTCAGCAAGAACCGGTGCGTTTCGCACGCGAACATCAGTGATCCGAAAATTCATGTCCCGGGTGCTGCTGTCGTCGCGGGTCAGGATCTCCAGGTCCATCTGCCCTCCGTAAGCGGACCTGAAGTAGCCCGTTTGCCGGAGTAACTGGCCCGCGTCTTCGGCTTTCAGTTCGATCGTACGCCCACCGTCTCGTGACCGGAACTTGCCGGAAACCGGTACAGGTTCCGGGCCGTTGACCTTTCCCGAGAATTCCCCGGAGGCACCGCCACCTGCTTCGACACGGCCGGTGACTCCCGAGAGACTGATTTGGTCGTCGACCAGCACATGGTCCAGTTCGAAGGCGATTGCGACGGGGTCTCCTCCACCGGCACCACTTCCCAAACGGGTTCCCCTCAAGTCGAGGGTTCCGCCGTTCAGTTCGATTCCCTGTAGCCCTTCCGGGCCGTGCCGTATGGAAACGTCCGTCGACAGCCACGTGCCGAGCTCGAAATTTTCAAGTCGAATGGCGCTTTCGCGATCGCTGCCACCGAAAACGGTCTCGAAACGCAGTCCCTTTGCCGAGAATCTGAGCTTGTACAGTTGGTCCTGCTCGTCCAGATTCCTGACGACGATAAGCTGGGCCTTTTCGGAAGTCGGTTTTGACCAGTTCAGTTCGGGGAATGCCAGGCTCATGCCGTCGAGTGACGAGGTTGCCGTTACGACCCTCCCTTCGGGCGAGGCGAAATCGGCCTCTATTTTCAATCGGGTCAATCCGGAAAAATTTCCCTTCAGAAACTCCGCGCCGAACAGGTCAAGATGCTCGGGCGACATGTCGAGATCGACCGTCAGAACGTTCGATCTCGGTTGACTGGAGTCGCTTTTCATGTTCCAGGCCAGCACTCCCCTGAGCCCGCCTGCGCTGACCGGACCTTCCACTGACATTCCGGCATTGCTCGAACGCACGACGAGTTCGCCGGATTCCAGGTCTGCCGCTTCCCGCAAGCCGGGGATACGCAGGGCGCGCGCACGAACGTCCGCCAGTCTGGCGCTGATCGAGTATTCGAAATCCCGCATTCCCGGCTGCGGCTTCATCGGAAACCTGAACGACCCCGAGACACTGGCGGTTCCGGATACCGTTTCGGGATCGATGAATTCAGGCATGCGGAACTTGACTTCCGGCCGTTCGAGAAAATGCACCAGGAAACCTACGGAACTTGTTGATTTCACGGTCAAATTGACAATTGGATCAGGATCGGAAAGGGTCGCGATCTCGACACCCGATCCGGAAATGTCTGCGCGCCCGGTTGCGGATTCTTCAAGATACCCCGAGTCGAGGACGAATTTCAGCGCATCCGTGCCCAGTCTTCCCGAGCCAACCCCGCCCCTAACGGGCGGAAACCCGGGCAAGAACGAGAATTCGGCGTTTTCAATGCCGAAGCCGATGTCATAGTCGAGTCCGGATTCATCAAAGGTGAAATCACCTGCAATGCTCTGGAACTCTCCTGCGGTTACGTTTTTTTCAAACCAGGTCATGGCTTGCGCCGCCCTGCCTTCGGGCCAATGGTCTTCAACCCTTTCAATCGTCAGGCGATCTGCCTCGAATCTGAATTTTCCCTTCGGATTCAAGGAGCTCCAATCCAGTCTTCCGCTTGTCTGGAGCAGCGTCTCTTCGTCGGAAACCCAGGCCCGGCCGACTTCCACAACCCGGGATGCCGGAAAGAGGACGAGCTCAAGTCCCCCCTTGGGGATTTCCAGGCGGGAACCGGGGTCACCCGGCGGTCCAAGTCTTGCTGTCAAGAAAGGGATACGGATTTGAATCGCTTCAAGTTCCGCGTTCGCGTTCATCCGTAATAAAAGGTTTCCGGCGGCATCGAGATCGCCGCCGCCGGCCGAAACTGTTGCGTCGAACGGAAAATCATGAATCTGCTCGATGTCGATTTCACGGTCGTTTTCCCCACCATCCGTATCAAGGGAATCACCAGGTTCACGGTCATGAAACACGAGTTTCGTCGAAATCGGAAGAAATCCCTCGAGGAGCGCTTTCCCGGCGCCTGCCGCATCGGTGCCAATTGCGGTCACGGGGCGGTTGAGGCGTGAATTGAACACCAGCGTACCGGTACCCGGTGTCCTGGTCATCGAGAATTCCAGTTCGAGACTCTCGTCCGGTTCGTCGGCCGGGAAACGGACAAGGGATGTCAGGTCAAGCTGACCCCGCTCCCTGGTCATGCGTAATCCTGGCAAATACAACCTGCGCTTTGTCCCTGATCCAAGGTCCTCGAATTCAATCGAGGAATTTTTCAGTTCTATGCGGTCCAGGCGTCCCAATGGACCGGAAACGAACAATTCATCGATGCTCGTTCCCAGATCCCTGCCCAGACTGAGTCCTTCGCCCGTCAATGACGGCAATCGAAGCCTTCCCGACGTATCTCTGACGACAAAAACCTCGAGTCCGAACACCTCGAGCGAGCGCAGGCGCAACTCGCCCTGCGCAAGGCCCTTGAGCGAAATGGTCGATCGCACATTCGGAAAGATGAATCCCTGCCCACCATCAGCATTGTGGTACCGAAACGCCATCTCGACGTTGATTCCGTTGTTTCCCAGTCCCATGGAAGCCGCCTCGACCGATACGCGGCCCTTGCCGAAGATCGATTCCAACTGCTGCTCGACCAAGGCGTGAAACCCGGTACTCTCGAGTTCATGGTCCTGTACAACGACGAGAAATAGAGAAACGAGAAAGACAGCGACTGCCACCGTCCCGACAACAAGGGAAGCAGAAAGTTCGATCAGTTTCTTGATTAGCCGCATCGCGCAGGACTTTGGAACTTTGTTCCCGGTTCTCGTTCACCTGTCCGCAGTATGAAGCAAGGTGAAGCAAGGCTGAACAGATGTCTGACTATCACAGATTTCGAGCCGGTGAAAATTGATGGTGCTTGAGGTCAGGCCCCTGCGCGATGCAGGTGATGACGGCAACTCGAGTCTGCGGCAACGACGAAATGGACATTGTCGTGAGAAATCTCGTGTTGCGGGGCAACCGGAGTGCGAGGCGGGAAAACTGGCATGAACGCATTGCCGGACGGACTGATCCATTCGCAATGGCAAAACGACCTGCATCATGTTCCTTTTGAAACGAATAGACCGCGAAATGGGCCGTTCAAAGGGAGGTTGGCGAAATCCCGCCATTCTCGCGTTATCGAAAACAAAATATTTGAAACTTTCTGAAATAATCTGTAAAGTGAGTCGGTCCCGTGTAAATCACCGGTCATTTTGATGGCCTTTGCCATGTCTTGCTCAACGACCAATTCGATGCAGTCCATGCGGTATTCATGAATTTGACCAGGGGCACAAGCTTGAGCCGCCTGTTTCCAGAGCGTGTCGTGAGGGTGGAATCCCGCGACAAGGTCAAGTACTTTCGCATTTCTCCCGTTGTCCAGGCAATAGTCCTTGTTTGCTCCGTGTCGGCAGTCACGTACGTCTTCGCGCTGTCGGTCTTGGTCGGAATTGAACTGAGCACTCGTCATTCGGCCGAAGCCAAGGACGAGTTGATTCACGCGGCCTACCAACAGAGAATCGACGAACTGACGTCAAGCAGTGAAAAGATGCTGGCTTCGGCCGCAACTGACAACGAACGAAATCGACGCGCCTTTCAGCAACTGGGAACCGAAAAGGGTCTGCAATTGCAGGCGGTTGCGAAACAGCGTGAACTGGAACGAAATGTTGCCTTGCTCGAGGAACGGCTTGCCGGTCTGACGATCGAACGAAATGGCCTACATTCGGAAGTCGAACACCTGCAGTCCAGGGTTGCTGAACTGTCCGGCCGGGTGGACGAGCAACTCGATACGGAACAGCTGCAAAACGCCGTCGCGAGAACGCTCGATATCGCTGTCGCCGAGCTCAATTCCAAGGAGGGCAGGATTTCCAACCTGGAGGAACAGGTCGATGGCCTTCAGCATGAACTCAAGGTTCAGGAAGGACACTACGACTTCATATTCCGCAATCTGGAAGGTGCCGTTGAGCTTTCGCTAGGCCCGATGGTCAAGGCGCTTGAAAGGTCCGGCGTCGATCTCGAGAGTTTGCTTGAAACGGTGCGCCGACGATTCTCCAACTCGGGTGGTCCTGGTGGGTCGTTGTCGAACATAGAACGGGCATTGTCCGAAAGTCCTCATGCGTATCGGATCAAGTCCCTGGTTGAAGATCTTGACCGCGCACATTTCATGGGCCTGGCATTGCAAAAGATTCCGGTTTCAATGCCTGTCCGCGGCAAATTCAGGTACTCGAGCAACTACGGGCTGCGCAAGGATCCGTTTACCCGCAGCATATCCCGGCACGAGGGTGTGGACATGGTTGCGCGATCGGGCACCGCCATTTACGCCACTGCAGACGGGGAAGTCGTTTATGCGGGCTGGCAAGGCGGTTTCGGGAGGGTTGTCAGGATCAGGCACATTTACGGATTCGAGACCGTCTACGGCCACCTGAGGAAAATTCACGTCAAGCGGGGCCAAATGGTCTCGCGCGGGGATCGAATCGGTGATATGGGCAATTCCGGTCGCAGTACCGGGACCCATCTTCATTACGAGGTACATGTGGGCGGCAACCCGAGGGACCCAAAAAAATACTTGGAGGCAGGACGAAATGTTTTCTAGAAAAGGCAAGACCCAGACAACTCCCGGCGCCAGATCCGATGCCGGTCCAGCCGGCAATCCCGTACCGCAACCTCGTCTTTCACCGGACACGAAGGCGGCCCCGACCCAACAGGGACCTCATTCAGCCCCGGCGACCGCGCCAGCCTCCCCGCACAAGGCGAAGCCCCGGGCGTCGATTCTGTCGACGGATATTTTTCTTGAGGGAGACCTGCGTACGACCGGCGGCATCCAGATCGAAGGAACCATCAAAGGCGACGTAAGGGCACACATGATTACGGTTGGTGAAACTGCCAAGGTTACCGGTGTCGTGGTTGCAGACGACGTGGTCGTCAACGGAAAGGTCGAAGGGATGATCCGGGGGGTCAAGGTCCGTTTGACTTCGAGCGCCCATGTCGTTGGCGACATCATTCACAAGACGATCGCGATCGAAAGCGGCGCGCGTTTTGACGGAAAGGTCAGCAGGCGGGAAAAGCCGCTCGATGACAACGCTGAACCCTCGCCTCTAAAAGTGCAGGCAAAACGCCCGGAACCGGTCCAGCCGCAGCCAGTGCCAGCAGCCAACAGGCACGAGCGATCCAAGTCACCTGGCGGTTAACGCACATCGGCGAACTTGCTGACCGGTTCCTATACTGAATCCGAACGGTTTTGCCCGTCAGCGTTCAGGGCGAGGACCGACGACATGAAACTGTCAAGGTCGCCGTCCAAAACCCGTTTCGTGTCAGATGTCTCCCAGTTGCTGCGCAAGTCCTTGACCATTTGGTACGGGTGCAGGACATAGGATCGGATCTGGTTCCCCCAACCTGCATCTCCTTTTGCTTCATGCGCTTCACGGATCTGGCGATTCCGGGTGTCCAGTTCGAGCTGGTAGAGCCTTGACTTGAGTGAAGCCAAGCAGTTCGCCCTGTTTTGGTGCTGTGATTTTTCCGACGATGTCACGACAATTCCCGTCGGGATGTGCGTCATGCGAACTGCTGAGTCGGTCTTGTTCACGTGTTGTCCCCCGGCTCCGGAAGATCTGAATGTATCGACCCTGATGTCGGACGGGTTGATCTCGATCTGAATGTCTTCGGAAACGACGGGATACACCCAGACCGAGCTGAACGACGTGTGTCGACGTGCATTGGAGTCAAATGGAGATATCCGGACGAGACGGTGCACTCCGGACTCGGACTTAAGCCAGCCATAGGCGTTAGTGCCTGAAATCCTGTAGGCGACGGAACGATACCCGGTTTCATCACCGGCTTGCGCGGAGATCATTTCGATACTGAACCCGCGCCGCTGCGTCCAACGCTCGTACATCCTGGCGAGCATGTAGGTCCAGTCGCAGGCTTCAGTGCCTCCGGCACCGGAATTGACCTCCAGAAACGTGTCGTTTCCATCCGCTTCATCATTGAGAAGTGCCTCGATTTCCTTTTCTTTCGTCCGTTTGCCCAGGTCTGCCAGCACCGACTCCGCTTCATGAACAAACTCGGGCTCATTCTCCTCTTCTCCAAGCTCGAGAAGATCAATGGATTCCGCCAGTTCGGACCTGAACCGTTCATACGAGTCCATGTTGTCCATCAACGACTGTCTTTCGCGCATCAGTCGCTGTGCCCGCGCCGTGTCGGTCCAGAGATCGGGGTCTTCGCACCTTGCGTTGAATTCCTCGAGCCGATGGCGCGCCGACTCCAGGTCTTGCCGCCTGTAGATCAACTCAAGGGACCGCTGGATGGATGAGACGATATTTTCGGTTTCCGACCGCACGACTTTTCCCGACAACACACTTTCAACCGCGTGCACACATATCGGTCAGCGTGCGACCGGTAAAGGTAGCGGTCTCAAGTTCGAGAGCGAGCCACCTGTCAGCCCGGCTCACCAGTTTTTGGTGTCAATACAGGCCGCCGCTGGACAAAGAGCCGAAAGAGGCATTGTTTTCACGCGTCGTGTCCGTTTCTTCGCTGGCCGTTGCCATCTCGGTCTCTTCGTCAGGGAGTGCATCGGCAATCGTCTGCACATTTTCGATGCAGTCGCCGACGAGCAGGTCTTCCCCAACTCCGAATCCACCGCCGATCTTGTTCAGTTCATCTGCGGCGTGTTCGTCGCCTTCACGAAACAGCTCCTCGACGACATGTTCACCCTCGGCAGACTCCGGCAGTCTCGCTCCACTGCAGCGATGGAACTTGAGGAACACGCCGCCGACAGGGGTGGAAAACTCCGGTGTCCCGTACCGCTCGGCCGCGATCTCCATGAATGAATTGAATACGGGGCCGCACATCCCCGAACCCGTGGCGGTCCTACCCATGGGTTGGGGCTGGTCATACCCGATATAGCAACCGGCAACGATGTTCGGAGAAAAGCCGATGAACCAGGCGTCCCGTGAATCGTTCGTGGTCCCCGTCTTGCCCGCGACCGGAAAGCCCAGATTCACGGTGCTGCTGGCCGTCCCTCTCTCGACGACATCAAGCATCATCGACGTCAACTGAAAGGCCGTGATCCTGTCGATGATCCTCTGGCGTTCGCTGACGATAGCCGGGGCTGTTCCGGGGTCCAGATCGTCCTGGCCGCATCCAGTGCATTCCCTGCGGTCCTGACGATATGTCGTCTTGCCCCAGCGGTCCTGGATCCTGTCGACCAATGTCGGTTCGACACGCTCTCCGCCGTTGGCGAACATCGCGTACGCCGCGACCATCTGGTACAGCGTCGTTTCCTTCGAACCCAGGGAATTCGCAAGGTAGGGTTCCATGTGATCATAGACACCGAACCTTTCCGCGTATTCGGCGACGATCTCCATGCCGACGTCCTCGGCCAGCCTGACGGTCATGAGGTTTCGGGATTTCACGATTCCGACCCGCATCGGAACCGGGCCATAGTATTTTTCGGTGTAGTTCTCGGGCTGCCAGATCCCTTCCGGAGTTTCGATTGAAAACGGGGCATCGATCAGAATCGTGGATGGAAAATACCCGCTATCGAGGGCCGCTGCATAAACGAACGGCTTGAACGATGATCCGGGCTGCCGCAAGGCCTGGGTTGCGCGGTTGAAAACCGAGTGTTGGTACGAAAATCCACCCTGCATGGCGAGCACGCGGCCGGTATTCGTGTCCATTGCCATGAAGGCCCCCTGCACTAGCGGAATCTGGCGGAGAGACCAGTGGCTGAATTCGCCGTCAACCGCGACAGACCTGACGTAAATGACGTCTCCGACTTCGAGGAGATCCGCGGGAACCTGTGCCTTGGGGCCTGCTCTTCCGTTGTCCTTGAGGGGGCGCCAGGACAGATCGCTCATCGGTATCACGTGCGGCTGGTCCGTCGTCGTAACGCCTGAAATGCCGATTTCCGCCGAATTCCGGGTCAATTCCAGTACGACGGCAGGAAACCACCCGGAGATGTCCCGTGCCATGTCGAGGCGGGAAAGTGCGTCTCTCCAGCTATCCTCGGAACGCAGCAACTCGGAATCGATCTTTCCAACCGGTCCGCGATAGACATTTATCGTGCGGTCATATTTCTCCAGTCCGCCGCGCAACGCCTCTTCGCTCGCCTCCTGCAGCACCTGGTCAAGTGTCGCGCGTACGACGAATCCGCCGGACAGGAACTGGTCTTCGCCGATTTCCCGCGAAATCTGTCTTCTGATTTCGTCGGTAAAGTAACCCCGGGGCGGGCGTATCGAACGGCCGGACGGCATGTCTCCGGACTGAACCGTCAACAACGGCGCGCTCTTCGCGGCATTTGCCGCACTTTCGGTGACATAACCGTTTTCGGCCATCTCCCGGAGAACGAAGTTCCTTCTGGACAATGCGCGACTACGTTGCCTGGTCGGGTGGTATGTACTCGGCGCCTTTGGCAACGCCGCCAGGTAGGCAGCTTCCGCCAGGGACAGATCTTCCAGGGGTTTGTTGAAATACGTCAGCGCCGCGGCAGTGACGCCGTATGAATTCTGGCCAAGAAAAATCTCGTTCAGGTAAAGTTCCAGAATCTCGTCCTTGGATAGCGTATTCTCGATCCGGGAGGCGAGGATGAGTTCCTTGATTTTCCGTTCTGCCGAGCGGTCGCTTGACAGAAGAAAATTCTTCATGACCTGTTGCGTTATCGTCGATGCGCCACGCAATCTGCCGCCTTGAAGCACCTCGAGAAGCGCCTTTGCCATTCCGGTCGGATCGTATCCCCGGTGCCGGTAGAATTCCTTGTCTTCGGCGCTGATGAACGCCTCCTTGACCAAGGGCGGAATCTCTTCGATCGGCGTGAATACCCGCCTTTCGCTCGCGAACTCGTCGATGACGTCGCCTTCAATGGAATATACCCGCGAAACCGACGCCGGTTCGTAAATCGCAAGTGCCGCGTGATCCGGCAGACCACGCCCGTAGTGCCCGAACATCAGTGCCCCGACGACGACCAGGGCAAAAAGGCCCGTCGTCAGACTGCTGAACAGCGCACCTGAAATCTGCAAGAGAAACCCAATCACACCCTTGCTCCGCGTAAGGAAGCGGGTACTTCCAAGCCTTGACACTATAAGTTGGTACCGCTCTTCCGTCAAAGCAATGGACAGGGGACGTTTTCAAGCGAACTGTGAAAGCGACGTGATTGCACCGTTCACGTCATCTTGCCGTCCGGCGTCGCTGGAGCCATTCACCGTAGCAGTCACCCCGATCGTGCATCCTGCCGCCTTTTCGGCCGCAACCTCCGACATGCCATGATCGGCATTGCGGTAACCTCGTCCAGTGGTCCAGCACGGTCATTTGAAATCTCCAGAGCAATGCCGGATGCCGGGCGTTTTCAAGGGACGGAACGGGTTGGACCCTGCACCCGGAGTCCGGACCGGGCCCGGCCGTTCGGGCATCGCCGTGTCTTCACCGACAATTGAACAGGAATCGGATTGAATCGTAGCCAGCTAATCATTAGATTTCCCGTACGCGGGCATTTTGGCCCGGTTTGGAATTCAGCTGATCGCCGGAACCAGAGATGCGGCTTCGAACCTGGACCCGGATCACGGCGACATGAAATTATGTACGATATTTCCGATGAAAGGCGGAATTTTCCGCATTTTTGTTGGCAAAGATCAGGAAACTGCCACGATGCAGGTCGTTGGTGCGCATGGATTTGACCGAATGTTTCAACATGGATTCTCGTCGAGCGTTCATCCGCAAAAACCTGCCGTGGAAAGAAAAATGAACATGTGTGTCCGGTCCCCTGACTGCTTCCAGGTTTCGGGGGCGCCGGAGAAAACACGTGTCGAAGAGGCAACATGGCAAAGAAAATGCTCGTTGATGCGGCGCACGAGGAGGAAACTCGGGTCGTTATCACAGAAGGAAGCAAAGTCGAGGAGTTTGATTTCGAGAGTTCGGGCAAGCTCAGGCTAGCCGGAAACATCTATCTCGCAAAAGTCAAACGAATAGAACCATCCCTTCAGGCGGCATTCGTCGACTACGGTGGAAACCGTCACGGATTCCTGCCGTTTTCAGAAATCCATCCGGACTACTTCCAGATTCCGGTCGCCGACCGTGAGAGGTCGGTCGCGGAATATGCAGCCCAAATGGAAAAACACGCGGATTCGGCCGAGGCCGTTGCCGGCGACACGAAGGGTGAAGCCAGAAGTAAGGACCGTCCCGCCGAACAGGAAGTCGACGCGGTCGCCGAATCGTCCGGCAGCGCGGACAATGGCCTGGCAGAGGTATTCCCGGCTTCGGATGATGAAATGGATACCGGGGATACCTCCCATGGGTCGGGGATCGTCGATGTTCCCGAGGGCCGCGACGATTCCGCCGGGCGGAAGGGCCGTCACCGTGCAAAGGCCAGACGCGCGCGCGACGAAAACCTTGTTGTCCAAGCGGACGACGCCGAACATGAAGCACCCGTCGTTGGCAGGGAGTCCCCCGCTGACGCCGACTCGGACGGTGCTGGCGAAGTCGAGCCAGACACGGGAAACCACGCCGACAATGACGTCGAAGCGGCCGCACGGTTCCGCAAGGCATTGCCGCGGCGGTACAAGATCCAGGAGGTCATCCAGGTTCGCCAGATCCTGCTTGTCCAGACCGTAAAGGAAGAGCGGGGAAAGAAAGGCGCATCCTTGACGACCTACCTGTCTCTGGCAGGTCGCTATTGCGTCCTGATGCCCAATACTCCCCGTGAAGGCGGAATTTCACGAAAAATCACCAACGCAGCGGATCGGAAAAAGCTGAAAGAGATCGCAGAGGGGATCAATGTGCCCGAAGGCGCGGGTCTGATCGTGCGGACCGCCGGAGCCAAGCGAAACAAGGCCGAGATCAGACGCGATTTCGAATTCCTGTGCCGCCAATGGGACGAAATCCGGGAGCTGACGCTCAAGTCGATCGCGCCAATGCTCATCTACGAGGAAGGTGGTCTGATCCAGCGATCGATACGGGACCTTTACAGCCGGGAAATCGAAGAGATCCTCGTGGAAGGCGACGAGGCCTACAAGGTCGCCAAGAGATACATGAAGATGCTCTTGCCCTCGCATGCGAAACGCGTGAAGCACTACAAGGACCCGATGCCCCTGTTCTCCAGGTACAGGATTGAAGGATTCCTCAACGATTTCCTCAGTCCGGTCGTCCAGCTCAAATCCGGTGGATACCTCGTGATCGACGTGGCCGAGGCCCTGGTTGCGATCGACGTCAACTCGGGGCGGGCCACCAAGCAGGCATCAGTCGCGGAGACGGCGCTGAACACCAACCTTGAAGCCGCTGAAGAACTGGGACGCCAGTTTCGGCTTCGCGATCTTTCGGGCCTCATCGCGATCGACTTCATCGACATGGACGAGCGAAGGGACAACGCCAAGGTCGAACGGGTGCTCAAGGACGTCGTGAAGTCGGACAGGGCCCGCATCCAGATCGGCAACATCTCCGGTTTCGGTATCCTGGAAATGACTCGCCAGAGATTGCGCCCGGGATTGCTCGAATCGTCGACGATTCCATGTCCCCAATGCCAGGGTTCAGGGACGATTCGAACCGACATGTCTCTTGGCCTCCAGGTCCTGCGACGACTGTTCGAGGAATCCCTGCGTTGTCAAGCAGGCGAAATTCTCGTGGCGTCGGTGCCTGTCAACATCGCCAACTACCTGGTGAACGACAAGCGCGGTGCACTCGTGGAACTCGAGGCGCAACGGGGAATTTCCGTGCGCATCGAAACCGATATGTCAGTGCCGGCTTCCGAATTCACTCTTTCGCGCAGGAAGCCCGTGGCCGAAAGCAGTCAAAAGAGTACGCTAGAGGCCGTGTCGTTCGACAGCGTGCTGGTCGACGAATCGAATCCGCCCGAACGCGACGGCGAACAGTCGGACGGCCCGGGCCAGTCCAGGCGGAGCCGCAGACGGCGCCGGAGACGAGGTGGGCGCGGGAGTTCGGAGAACCGTGTGTCGGCCAGGAACGCGGGAACCGAACCCGCGGATGAGGATACCGGATCGAAAGTCGGCCAGGACGCCAGCCCGGAATTGCGTTCTGCCGTAGCAGACGTCGCACCCGATGACGAGGATGTTCCGACGGAACCATCCGAAACCGGAGTGGAACAGGAGGCCGTAACGGCGGAAGCGGGTGAAGCCGCGCCGAAGGGGACGAAAAGGCAGTCCTCCCGCAGGGGAAAGCGAAAAAGGTCTCGCAAGTCGGCCAGGGCAACCGATACCGAGGAGCGGGACGGCGATCAAGTCGTCTCCGCCGATGTTGCTCCGATCGCGGGCCAGGGCGCTTCGCCGAATCCAGACGATTCCACCGAGGAAACGATTGAAGCGGATCAGGACGCCGCGACATCGCAAAGCCGGAAAAGTTCCAACGGACGCCGGCGAAAGCGCGTCCGCTCAGCGGCTGCACCCGATCAGGATGCGCGCAAAAAAGCCGGGAAGCCGCCAAACGAAGACATCGACCAGGCTGCCCTTTCCAGCGGCGAATTTGAGCAGGATGGTCGTGTTTCGGAGGTTGCTGTCCCGGTTGATGTGCCACCTGAAGACGGGGAACAAATGGACGTTGAACCCTCTGGCGCGCGCCGTACGGGTTGGTGGACGACACAGGATTCCGGGACTCCTTAGATTGCGGACAAGTAACGTGACGATGATGCATGTTACGTGTGGCGGCGGGAACGAACTCCAGGTCTCTTTCCGAATCAGAAGGCCGGTCATGTCGACTTGCAAAATACCAGGAGCGGACCGATGAAGCGACGACCGGTTCACCTGGCGATTGCAACCGCGCTTGCATGTACGGTTCTGGCAAGCCAGGTCCCGGCATCCGGTCTTATCCGCGATGCCGAGATCGAGCGAACGATCAAGCGGGTGAGCGAGTCGGTCCTGAACGCAGCAGGCATTGGTCCGTCTTCGATCAGCTTTTTCATTGTTGACAACCCTGAAATCAACGCGTTCGTGGCCGGGAACAGGAACATCATCATCAACTCCGGTCTTGTCCAGAAGCTGGATGGCGTGGACATGTTTCAGGCAGTCATTGCCCATGAGGTGGCGCACATCACCGGGGGCCATATCTCTCAACGAGCGATTGCGGTAAACGAGGCCGGCACAGCCGCCGGCCTTGGAATGATTCTCGGGTTGGTCGCTGCGGCGACCGGGAATACGACCGCAGGAATCGGTGTCGCAATCGGTGCGGCCGATGTGGCTCAAAAAGGCCTTTACGCCTTTTCGCGTTCCCAGGAATCGTCGGCCGATCGCCACTCGATCGAATACCTGGCCGACGCCGGGGTGAATCCCGAAGCAGCCATCGAAGTCCTTGAACTGCTGCACCAGTCCGAGCCCCTGCAGCGGTCAGGATCCGCCAGGTATCTCAGGACGCACCCGCTTTCGGCAACGCGGATCAACAGAATCGAAGAACTGGTCAGGAGGCACTCCGGCAATGTTGCATGGAAAGATCCGGGCATCACAAGGGAGCATGAATACTGGTACGCGCGCGCGCGCGCCAAGTTCAAGGGCTTCCTGAATACGCCATCAAGAAACATCCGTGAATTGAGGAATGCCGATTCAGGTGAAATCAACTCTCTCGTACGGGCAATCTCCTACTTTCGACTTCCGGATTTCGACGCCGGTCTGAAGGAAACCGAACGCCTGCTCCGAAAGAGGCCGAACGATCCGTTTTACAACGAACTCAAGGGACAATTCCTGCTCGCGAGTGGTCGTGTCCGGCCCGCGATCGAAGCGTACGACAATGCGGTCTCACTGGCTCCGAGAGAGCCATTGTTGCTGGCCGGCCTCGGTCGGGCACAACTCGCCCTGGGAAACCGGGAGTCAAATGCAGGGGCACTGAGGACCCTCAAGCGCGCGTATGACCTTGATCCCCGGGACGCACGAATGCTCAGGGATTTGGCGATCGCCTACCAGAAGGATGGGCAAAGAGGCATGGCTGCGCTTGTGACTGCCGAGAGATTTGCGTTGAATGCCCAGTTCGCCCAGGCTGCAACCCACGCCGGGCATGCGCAGAAACTCTTGCGGAAGGGCTCCCCGGAATGGCAAAAGGCGCGGGACATTCTCCAAATGGTGGGACGCTTGAAGTGACAGAACTTTTGCTGGTCGGGACAACGCAATGAGGCGGGTTTCAGTGTCCGCATTGGCCGTGTGTCTTGCCGTCAAGGGAATGGCGGTTCCCGCAGGGACGGAGGCGCTGACGTTTGATCAGGAAACGCGGGATGCCCTGCACGGAGAGATCCGGGAATACCTGTTGTCCAACCCTGACATAATTCTGGAAATGCTCCGGATCATAGAAGAGAGACGGAATCAGGCGGAGGAGGATCGGGACAGGCAGCTGTTTGCGGCATACCGCGAGCAAATCACTGACGATGGCATTTCGTTCGTTGGCGGGAATCCGGACGGAGATGTGACGCTTGTGGAGTTTCTGGATTATCGATGCGGATATTGCAGGCGGGCGCATCCCGAAATTGCGAGACTGCTCGAGGAAGACGGGAACATCAAATGGATCGTCAAGGAATACCCCATCCTCGGGCCGGAGTCGGTGTTTGCTGCAAAGATCGCCGTCGGTACGCTCCTTTCGTTGGGCGACGACGCCTATGAGGTTGTTCACGATACCCTCATGACCTTTCCAGGACCAATAAACAGGGCATCACTCGACGAAATCGCTGGGCGATCGGGACTGGATCCGCTCGCCGTCGAGACGGCGATGCAGGACCCGCAGGTTGACTCCCATATCCGTTCAATCAGCGAACTCGGCCGCGCGCTTGGAGTCAGTGGAACTCCGACGTTCATTGTGGGAGAAACTTTTGTCCGCGGATTCGTGCCGAAGGCAGACCTGCAGCGCCTGGTTGACGCGACCAGAGTCGGCGAACGCTAGTGCAGCTCGCCGTCCTTTCAATTGCTTGATCTCGAAAGTCCTCCGTCGTGGCGGTGAGGAAGGCAAAGGTGTCACGTCACCGACGATGCAATGCGGACCTTGATGATCGGCGTCGGGTGGGCCGGAAAAACTGATGTGGATTGAGGCGAATGGACAAGAAAGACCACGACCGGGATCTCGGACTGATCAGGGAATTGACCACGCTGTTTCGTGACCAGGACCTGTCGGAAATGGAGTTTCGACGGTCTTACACCGACAAATCGCACTTTAAGGTCCGCATCGTCAGGAACACCGCTGCGCATCCTGTTCCTGATTCGGCGCCTGCTGTTTCACATGTTGAAACCCGAACAGTCTCCGGTTCGGGTGCCGCCTCGATCACTGGCGGGCCCGGCGAATCTGACGAGTCACATGAGCAGCATCCCGGATTGATAACCTCTCCGATGGTGGGAACGGCTTACCTCCAGGCCGAGCCGGGAGCCCCGCCGTTCGCAAGTGCCGGGGACGAGGTTCAGCAAGGCCAGACACTGCTCATCATCGAGGCAATGAAAACGATGAACTTTATCCCGTCTCCGAAGTCGGGCAGAGTCAGCCGCGTTTTCGTCGAAAATGCATCGCCTGTGGAGTTTGGTGCTCCGCTCATGATTATCGAGTAGCCCGCGTTTCGAATCCGGCATGTTTTCCAAGGTTCTAGTCGCAAACCGGGGAGAGATCGCCCTCCGGATCATTCGTGCCTGCCAGGAGATGGGCATAGCGACCGTCGCCGTCCATTCGACGGCAGATGAAGATGCCATGCATGTCCGAATGGCAGACGAGAGCGTCTGCATCGGGCCGCCGCGGGCGACGGAGAGCTATCTGTCGCAGGCCTCGATCATATCGGCCTGCGATATCTCCGGAGCGGAAGCCATTCATCCCGGTTACGGGTTCCTGTCCGAAAACCCGGGATTCGTGGACATCGTTGAAGAGCACGGAATCCATTTCATCGGCCCATCCGCTGATCACATCCGTCGAATGGGCGACAAGATGACGGCGAAATCAACCATGTCACGCCTCGGCGTACCGTGCGTACCGGGGTCCGACGAAAACGTCGCCGGTGTCCAGGACGCATTCAGGATTGCGGACGAAATCGGATACCCGGTTCTTGTGAAGGCTTCGGCCGGCGGTGGCGGCAGGGGAATGAAGTTCGCCCGCTCGAAGGAGGAACTCGAGGCGGCGTTCGGTTCCGCGCGTTCGGAAGCGCTGACCGCATTTGGCAATGATGAAGTCTATCTGGAAAAATACCTCGAAAGACCTCGCCATATCGAATTCCAGGTATTTGGTGACGGTCGCGGAAACGCCGTACATCTCGGCGAACGCGACTGTTCGATTCAGAGGCGTCACCAAAAACTGCTTGAGGAAGCGCCAGGGCCGACGATGACGCCGGAACTTCGTTCCAAGATCGGTAAAATCTGCACCAGCGCAATCGGCGAAATGCAGTATTCAGGTGCAGGAACCATTGAATTCCTGTGCGAGCAGGGAGCGTTTTTCTTCATCGAAATGAACACCCGGTTGCAGGTCGAACACCCGGTTACGGAGTCGATCTTTCAAGTCGACCTGGTCAAGGAACAGATCCGTACCGCGGCCGGCCTGGAAATGACCCTTGATCAGGATCGCCTGCGTCTCATGGGTCACGCCGTCGAGGTCAGGATCAACGCCGAACGCCTGCCCGACTTCACGCCCTGCCCCGGACGGGTCAAGACGTTCCATGCTCCCGGCGGGTTGGGAGTCAGGTTCGACTCCGCCCTCTATCAGGGTTACGAGATCCCTCCTTACTACGATAGCCTTGTCGGCAAGCTGATTGTTCACGGCAAGGACCGGCGTTCTGCCCTGGCACGGCTCAAGCGGGCGCTGAACGAGCTGGTTGTTGATGGCATCGATACGACGGCACCGTTGTTCAGCCAGCTACTCGAGGAAAAGGACATCCAGGACGGCCGGTACGACATTCATTGGTTGGAGAGATGGCTGAGCAAGCAATCCTGACTTCGTGAGGACGTTCAGATCGAAAGGACAATGAAAACACCATGCGAGGTGGTTACGAAGGATGTGTTGCTGAAGGCATATTCGATCGGGATCTTTCCGATGGCCGAGTCCGCGGACGATACATCGGTAGTCTGGATCGCGCCCCAAAAGAGGGGGATATTGCCTCTTCGCTCCTTTCATGCACCGCGCTCGCTCAGGCGTCGAATTCGCAATTGTGGTTTTTCGATCAGGATCAACCGGGACTTCGAAGGAACCATAGCCGGTTGTGCTGACCGCCCGTCTACCTGGATCAGCGCAGGCCTCCGCTCGCTTTTCATGACGCTGCACACCGAAGGCCATGCTCATTCCGTCGAGGTCTATGATCAGAACCATGTCCTGGTCGGGGGGCTCTACGGGCTGTCAATCGGCGGCGCCTTCTTCGCAGAAAGCAAGTTTTCCAGGGTCAGAGACGCGTCAAAGATCGCCCTTGCCTATCTTGTCGCGCGCATGAGATTCGGTGGTTACGCTCTTCTCGATGTCCAGTTCCTGACGCCGCACCTTGCGCGGTTGGGCGCAATCGAAGTTCCGTCAGCGGTTTACAGGCAGAACCTCGAGTCGGCACTGGCCAGGAACGCAGACTTCTTCCTGCTCTGCGAATCAGTTCAACCTTCGGAGGTTGTGCACCTGATCACCCAGACATCATAGCGCGGGTGTTCGAGTGCAGACAGCGCCGGACTCGATGCAACCATCCAGCCGTTGAATCTTGGGGAGTCATCGCGTTTGTCGGTGATGACAAGACGTGCAAAGGCATCAGAGTTCGGATTGCCTGCCGGAAACCTGCATTCGACAAGTTCGAGAGTCAGGAATCCTTTCTCGATCGATTGACCTTCCGACATCTCCAGTTCGTCGACCTGGCCGGAAAGGAAGTCAAGCATCCTCAGCGAGGCGCCTACTCCGTTTTCGGTCGCGACTGTTTTCCTGATCGTTTCCGGACCGACAGGATCCAGGTCGGACGTGGTGATTTTGTCCTCGACGACATCCTGGGTCATGGCGCCCGAAGCCAGCAGCACGAGCGCAAAAGCAGGCACGATCGGCCGGCAGTGACGCAATGCTCGTTCCAGGGAAACCCTGACCGCCCTCGCGGTATCGTTGAGTTCACTTCTCACCCGAAAACGCCCTGATCAGGAGCGTGGTCAAACTTACCGCCCCCTGTGCGTCCTCGATTGCATCTCCGTGCTCCAGGTATTCGAATTCGGCACCCGGAATGATCTGCACGTGATTTCCTCCCAGGAGACCGTCCATCGTGATCTCGACCGCAGAGTCGACCGGAATGGAAACCCCTTCATCGATCGCAAGCGTCACATCGGCGAAGTACGTTTCCATGTCGAGGGAGAGGTCGGAAACGGTACCAACCTTGACACCTGCGAGTCGTACGTCGGTTCCGCGAATGATCCCGCCGACATCCCGGAATTCCGCATGAATCTGGTAGCCATCGTCGTGCGTTCGGGTTCCGATTGACCCGGCCGCAAAGAAAAGAAAAAAAGCCGCGGCGGCGACAACCAGGGCGCCAATTACCGTTTCAGTAATGTTTTCCGACATCACTCGACTGTCCCCTCGGCCAGGTTGATCACCGGTCCCGGCTCGGTTCATTCAGGGCTGTTCGGGGTCCACGCAGTGTAGCCAGGCCGTGCCCCGGGATTCCCGGATCGAAGGCTTCCCTTGGGAACATATGCCTTGTCGGTTCCGGTCATGTTGGGCACATGCGGCTTTTCCCAGTCCTGCTTCGAAACTGTTCGATCCGTGGGCGGTGTTTCGCAGGTATGGTGGAGCCAGCCGTGCCATTCGGGCGGAACCCAGGAGGCCTCGGCTTCACCAGCAAATATGACCCACCGTCGTTGCCCGTTCTGGAAGTAACGGTTCCCCTGATCGTCAACTCCGACGTAATTACCCCGCAGCCAGGTATGGAACTGGGTATTCAGCGTCTGGCCATTCCACCATGTGAACAACCGGTTCAAAAACATCTCTCGTTTCCGTTGGCCCTCAGTTCACGTCACGTTCCGCCGCGGTCACGACCCGGTTGCCGACAACTCCAGCCGATCGCCAAAAACCCTGAGCGGTTCACACCCGCGCAACACGGTATCCTCATTGACCACGACTTCCTCGAGGTCTTCAAATCCGGGCAGGTCGAACATCGTGTCGAGCAGGATGTCTTCCATGATCGATCGCAGGCCCCTGGCGCCAGTCTTGCGTTCAATGGCGCGCGATGCAATGGCCTTCAAGGCCTCGGGGGTGAACTTCAGCACAACGTCCTCGAGTTCGAAAAGGCGCTGGTATTGCTTGACCAATGCGTTCTTTGGTTCGGTAAGGATTGCAACCAGCGAATCTTCATCGAGGTCTGACAGTGTCGCGATGACCGGAAGGCGTCCGATGAATTCCGGAATCAGCCCATATTTCAACAGGTCTTCGGGCTCGAGGGACTCGAGCATCTCACCGGTCTCCCTCGTGTCCTCGTCCCTGACATCCGCCCCAAACCCGATCGCCGACCCGCGCCCACGCCGCGCGATGACTTTCTCCAGGCCGGCGAATGCGCCGCCGCAAATGAAAAGGATGTTGGTCGTGTCGACCTGCATGAATTCCTGCTGGGGATGTTTCCTGCCGCCCTGTGGTGGGACCGAGGCAACCGTACCTTCCATGATCTTGAGAAGGGCCTGCTGGACTCCCTCGCCGGAAACATCACGCGTTATCGAGGGATTATCCGCCTTTCTCGTGATCTTGTCGACTTCATCGATATAGACGATGCCCCTCTGGGCACGTTCAACGTTATACTCCGCGGCTTGCAGCAACTTGAGAATGATGTTCTCGACATCTTCCCCGACATAACCTGCCTCCGTCAGTGTCGTGGCGTCGGCCATGGTAAAGGGAACTTCGAGAATTCTGGCCAGGGTCTGGGCAAGCAGGGTCTTGCCGCAACCCGTGGGGCCAATGAGCAGAATATTCGACTTGACCAACTCGATTTCGGAGTTCTTTTCGTCGTGGTTGAGGCGTTTGTAATGGTTGTGCACGGCGACCGAGAGGACACGCTTAGCCATGTCCTGCCCGATGACATAATCGTCAAGAACCTTGCAGATTTCGGCAGGAACAGGAACTCCGTCCGAGGTCGCCGACAACCCGCTTCTGACTTCTTCGCGGATGATGTCCATGCACAGCTCGACGCATTCATCGCAGATGAACACGGTTGGTCCGGCGATCAGTTTGCGAACCTCATGCTGGCTCTTGCCGCAAAACGAGCAATAGAGCGTGTTTCCGGAATTCTTGCCTTTGGTTTTTGCCATCCCCGCCTTCTCCTGCCGTTACTGCCCTTCGGGTGACGGTGTTACAAGGCCGTTTACTCACGCACTGCCCTGTGCCTCATTGGTGCGAACCTAGTGTAGAAACTGCCGAGGTACAACGCGTCTCTGATCGCACTTGAACGAGGCATCGGCAGTCACCGGATCAACGATCCCAGCCTAATTCCGCACCCCCCATTTTTTCAGCCTGTGTCCCCGTGGACCGTAGCCCGGGATCACTCCGTCGGGGCAGCATCTTCCCGTTTTTCGACGATTTCATCAATGAGCCCCCAGTCCTTCGCTTCTTCGGCAGACATGAAGTTGTCGCGATCAAGAGCGGTTTCAACATCTTCGAGCGGTTTCCCGGTATGAGATACATATATTCTGTTCAACCGGTCCTTGAGATCAAGGATTTCCCTTGCATGCAAGGCAATGTCCGATGCGGTTCCCTGGAATCCGCCCGACGGCTGGTGCACCATGATCCGGCTGTTCGGCAGGGCGTAACGCATGCCGGGTTCACCTGCTGCGAGCAAAAGGGCCCCCATGGACGCGGCTTGTCCAATGCAAAGTGTCGAGACCTGGGGACGAATGTACTGCATGGTATCATAGATCGACATTCCGGATGACACGATCCCGCCCGGGCTGTTGATGTACATTGCTATGTCCTTCTTGGGGCTTTCCGCTTCCAGGTACAGCAATTGTGCGACGACCAGAGTGGCGGTCAAGTCCTGGACGGGCCCTGACACGAACACGATTCGCTCCTTCAGCAGCCGTGAATAGATATCGTAGGCCCGCTCCCCTCTCGATGTCTGTTCGACAACCATGGGAACCAGCGTGTTCGCATAGACTTCAAGCGGGTTTTTCACCTGTACGTCTCCATTCTGCCTGCGTTTTTCCAGTTTCGTCCACTCATTCTAGAGAAACCGGCGTGCGGACAAGGCCGTGATCGAATTGATTTCAAGGTAATCCAGCCGGGAAATTCAAGACTCGAGTGTCCGCGACATGGTCGCGATTTCGTCGAGGCTCGCACTTTTTTCCGTGACATTTACCTGTGAAAGGATCCAGTTGGCGACCTTTATCTCCAGGCACGCATTGAACAGGGTGTCACGAATTTGCCGGTTTGGCAGGATTTGCTCTTTCCAAACCTTGAGAGAAACGGGACGGTATTTCGAGCTGTACTCCTTGTACATGTCGCTCTCCGACACGGAAATATCCCGCTCTTTGGCAATCTGCGTAAACAGAAACCCCGTGCGAAGACGGCGGACGGCAATCCGGTGCAGTTCGTCATCGGATTGCCGGGTTCCCTTGTCCCCGGAAATTCCGTCGGGATCTTCAGGTGAGCCAGGAGATTCCTCGCCGCCTGCAACTTGCTCCGGATCCGCGTCATTCCCGGTCGAGTTACCGGTTCCACCGTCTTCCTGCCGGGCGCTTGGGGCGTTCCGGTCCTCATCGTCTTCCTCCGGTCCTTCCTGCTGCTCACCGGCGTCAGCTTGTCCAAGCGCCTGCCTAAGTCGATCGATTTCTTCTTCCAGGACTTTCGGTGGAAGTTCGAAATCCAGTCTTTCCACCAGTTCACCCAACAAGCGGGCCTTGACTATCTGTTCTGCAGCTATGGCGGAGTCGGATCTCAGGTTCTCTCGAATGCGGTCCTTCAATTCGTCCAGGGTTTTGAAACCGAGCAATTCCGCCAGTTCCTGGTTGATTTCCCTCGGTTGCGGGCATTTGATCGCGCCGATTTCGCAATCGAACAAAGCCTGTTTGCCCGCTATTGCCTTGTCCGAATGATTCGCGGGAATCGTCACTTCGACCGTGCGCCGGTCTCCCGCCCTGGTCCCCAGGAGCTGCTGCTCGAATCCAGGATGAATGTACCGGATCCGATGATCACGGGGAAATCCGCGGCGTTGAGGCGATCGACCGGAACCTCGTCGACCGTTGCAGTGAAACTGACGACAACCTTGTCTTGCAGGCAAGCCCCTTCGTCTTCCTGCCTGTCAACGTAATCGGGATGCGAGCCGGCATATCCTTCGAGCGCTTTGTCGACATCCTGCTCATCCACGACCGGGTTCGGACGCTCGATGCGGATACCGGAAAGGTCAACTTGCGGAACAACCGGCGTACACTCGTAGGAAAACTCAATGTTGATGTCGGGATCGTCGGGCGCGTTCTTCAATTCAACCGTAGGCTGCCTTACAGGCTTTTCGTCCTTTTTAGCCAGATGTTCACTGATGCCTGTTTGAACGACTTCCATCCACACGTTTGCCCGGGTGCGCTTGCCGTATATCCTGCGGAGCACGGACACAGGAGCTTTTCCCCGGCGAAATCCCTTGATCTGGGCTGTAACGCCGAGTTCCTTGAGTTTTTCCGTAACCCTTTCGTCAACCTCCTCGGCCGTTGCGGTCAAGGTGCAGGAGCGGGACAGGCCCTCGTTGAGATTCTCGGTGATTTCCATAACTGTGGTGTTCCGATGTTGCTGACTTCGATGCAAAGGGTCCCATGAAAACATGTGGTGCGGGTGGAGGGACTTGAACCCCCATGCCTCGCGGCGCCAAATCCTAAATCTGGTGCGTCTGCCAATTCCGCCACACCCGCGGAATCCGTTAACGAGTGGCAGTGACTGCCACCCGAAACCGGCGCACTTCTAGCAAAGGCGTTGCAGCATTGCGAGAGAAAATCGCCATTCGAAAAACCGGTTGACGGCGTGAACAGGGCGCGGAATTCAGGGGGCTTGCCGCCCTGTTTCCGCAGGTCGATTGACGCCTATCGATGCAAATAGCGGTGGAAGTTCCTCGGCGATGTCCTCCGAGACCAGTCCGGGTCCGAATTGACGCGCCGCCTCGGTGTGCAGGTATACGGCAGACGCCGCGGCTTGATGCGGCTCGAGTCCGCGCCCGAGCAATCCCGCAATCATTCCGGCAAGGACGTCACCCGATCCGGCTGTCGCGAGCCATGGAACGGATCTGCTTCCCGTTGCCGCGTTGAGCCAGGGAACCTTTCCGGGGGTCGCAATAATGGTATCCGCGCCCTTGAGAACAACCGTACACCCTGCCCGCCCCGCAGCCTCCCTTGCCGCGTCGATCCGGGAATACGCAGGCCATGTCTCGGGAATGCGGACATGTTTTTCCGATATGTCGGGAAACAACCGGGAGAATTCTCCAAGATGCGGAGTCAGGACAACCTTCGGGTGAAGCCTCCTCATGAGCGAACAGGGCGTGTCCCCCCACATGGTCAGAGCATCGGCATCCAGTACCAGGAACCTGCCAGAGCGAAGGAGCGCAGAGACCAGACGGCGGGCCCCGGAGTGCAATCCGAGGCCAGGACCCACGCACAGGGAGTTGATGCGCGCATCGGCCAGGATGTGTTCGAGGTCGCCATGCCGGTCGAATCTCCTGGTCATGATCGCGTTCAATTGTGCCGCGTGTTCAACCAGGGCCGAATTCTCACAGGCAATCGTCACGAGCCCGGCGCCGATCCGGAGGGCTCCCCTTGCCGCGAGACGCGCAGCACCACCCCGGCCGGCGGGACCGGACACGATCAGCGTATGGCCATGAACGTACTTGTGGTGTTCGGCGCGCTTTTCGAGAGATGTCGTCAGGGCGAGTGTCTCGAGCCCCGTGAGCATTGCGGCGGGATCGCTGCTGTCTTCCAGTGTAATGTCCCTGACGACGACGTCTCCGCAGCAACCGGCGCCTTCCGCAAGGAAGTGTCCCGGCTTGGCGGCATGAAATGTGACCGTCAGGTCGAAGGGCGGTACCGGATTCAGCAACCGGCCGCTGTCGGAGCAGACACCGCTCGGAACATCGATGGCGACCATTGCCAGTGGCGCCCGGCAAGACGCTTCCATGAGCAAACCGTCAAGGCCACCTCCAAGAGGGCGGCTGAGGCCGGTTCCGAAAAGAGAGTCGACGAGGATTGTCTTCCCTTTCGTAATCCATTGGGAGGCCGTTTTGTCTCGCGCGCCGATGGGGTGGATATCTCCGAGCCGACGCCATTTCTCGAGGTTGGCGGCCGCATCCGGAGGGATTCTGTCTGCCCTCCCGAACATCGCCACCCGCACGGGCCATCCAAGTTCAGCGAGCAGTCGCGCGACAACAAAGCCGTCACCACCATTGTTGCCCGGGCCGCAGAATACGAGGACGTCACGATCCGGGCCTGGCGCTCCGGCGCCGTCGCTGCGACGTGCGCCCCATCGCCGGCAGATCTCCTCGACAACAGCCTCGCCGGCGCGTTCCATGAGACATTCACCGCTTCGGCGACCGGACCGGATCATGTCCGTTTCCAGTCGGCGCATCTGTCCTGACGTCAAGACCCGATCCATCATCGTGATTCCATTTTGGTTATCATTTGTGCAATTTGCCTATCCCGCGATCAATTCAAGCCGAATTCGAGGACAATGCCATGTGCGCCCCATCCGGTTGAATTGCCCGAAAGTACGGGACGTGGTGAGTCGCGCGCACGGCGATTGGCCAAACCCTGAATTCGAAACTTCGGTGATCAAGGAACGACGACAATGAAAAAGATCGAGGCGATAATCAAACCGTTCAAGCTTGACGAAGTCAAGGAAGCGTTACAGGAGACCGGCATCCAGGGGCTGTCAGTGATCGAGGCGAAAGGATTCGGTCGCCAGAAAGGACATACCGAACTCTACCGAGGTGCAGAATACATCGTTGACTTTCTGCCGAAGGTAAAGATTGAGGTCGTGCTTGCCGACGATCAGCTTGAAGCCGCAATTGAAGCCATCGTCAAGGCGGCCAGGACGGACAAGATCGGAGATGGAAAGATATTCGTTTACGAGATCGAACAGGCCGTCCGCATCCGGACCGGAGAGGAAGGGGTTGACGCTCTTTAGTCTGCGGGTTTGAACCGGGTTCAACCATTGCCAACCTGAGCCAAGGAAGAAAACGAAATGAGTGCCACAGAACTCCTGAAGATGATCAGCGACCACGATGCCGCATATGTCGACTTGCGCTTTACCGACCCTCGCGGCAAGCTGCAGCATGTCACGATTGCGGCTGATCATGTCGACGAGGACTTTCTCGAAGAAGGAATGATGTTCGACGGATCCTCCATCGCGGGATGGAAGTCGATCGACCAGTCGGACATGAAGTTGATGCCGGATACGGATTCCGGGTACCTGGATCCGTTCTATGCCGAAAGAACAGTTGCCGTACATTGTTCGGTCCTGGAACCCGATACGGGCGAGGCCTATGAGCGGGATCCAAGGAGCACCGCACAGAAGGCAGAAGCCTATCTCGAGTACACCGGCGTCGGCGATACCTGCTACTTTGGACCGGAAGCCGAGTTCTTCGTGTTCGACGACGTGCGTTTTTCCAACACAATCAACAAGGTATCTTACGAAATTGATGCAATTGACGCGTCATGGAACACCGATACCGAGTATTCCATGGGCAACATGGGGCACCGGCCGGGTGTCAAGGGGGGATACTTTCCGGTCAACCCGACCGATGCATCGCAGGATCTCCGTTCGGAAATGCTGAGCACGATGAAGGGCATGGGGATGAAGGTGGACAAACACCACCATGAGGTCGCGTCATGCCAACATGAACTTGGCCTGATATTCAATACATTGACCCGCCAAGGCGACGAATTGCAGAAGTACAAGTACGTCATCCAGAACGTTGCGCACGCCTATGGCAAGTCTGCGACCTTCATGCCAAAGCCTGTCGCGGGCGACAATGGAACCGGCATGCATGTGAACATGTCGATCTGGAAGGGAGGCAAGACAATCCTTGCCGGCGACAAGTACGCCGATCTGTCTCAGGAGGCGCTCTACTGCATTGGCGGCGTCCTCAAGCACGCCAAGGCGCTGAATGCATTCTCGAACCCTGGGACGAACAGCTACAAGCGCCTGATTCCGGGATTCGAGGCTCCGGTTCTCAGAGCATACTCTGCCCGAAACCGGTCGGGATGCGTCAGGATCCCATGGACTAACTCCCCCGGTGCCAAACGCATTGAAGTGCGCTTTCCCGACCCGTCGGCCAATCCGTATTTCTGTTTCGCGTCGGTGTTGATGGCGGCGATCGACGGCATCCGAAACCGGATCGACCCGGGAGAGGCCATGGACAAGGATCTTTACGATCTTCCACCGGAAGAACTGGCGGGAATACCGACCGTCTGCGCATCGTTGCGCGAGGCTCTGGGTGCCCTCAAGGCCGACAAGGAGTTTCTGCTGGCCGGAGATGTATTCACGGAAAACCAGCTTGCCGGATACATGGATCTGAAATGGGAAGAGATCTACAAGTTCGAACATACGCCCCATCCGGTCGAGTTTGAAATGTACTACAGTTGCTGACCAGGGCCGGATGTCGATCACCTGACAGGCTGTTTCATCTTGAGGCCCCCGATTTCGGGGGCCTTTCGATTCAGGAACCACGCTTCGAAATTCAGGATCGACAGACTGCGACTGCTTTGCCCGGTTCTTCGGCAATGAGCGTTCAACGATCAAGCAGAGGGCAACCCGGATCGACGTTTTCCTGAGACACGACCCATGTATGGATCCCGAAAACGACGGCTTTGGACACCGGGAGTTTTCGAAGTGTTTGCAGCTCAACGCGAATCCATTTCATTCCCTCGCCCGGCTTCAAACGCCGTGCGTTTTCACGTCTTGGCTGAAACAGGTCCGGATCGTCATAAACGAGGTTGTTGGCGCGCCAGAGCGGCCGTTCGGGAACGAGTGCGTCGAAAACACGCTGGACTCCCCGGGCGACCCGGTCGTCGTACTCCGGAATCGGTTGATGAATTGAAGTCAGTGGCCTGCCAAGTTTTTCATCGAGACTCCAGCTTGCCGGAAAACAGAGAATCCCTGCCGTGAGCACATGCTCTGTCCCGGTTTTCTGCAGAATGCAAAAGTCCTCCTGCACGAGGCGCCCGACGGTTGCGAGTGGGTGCCGGCCATCCAATAGGACCGAAACGCCGTCTGGGCGGCACACGATGTTTTTTTTCCTGCAAAACCCCCGAATTTCCGTGACGGCTTCGATGACCAGTTCCAGGAGTTCCGCCGCGGCATTCCCGGCCACGTCCATGCAGGCAAACACATCCGGAAGGTGATGTTCAACGAGGTGGTCGCGGTAGGACATCTGCTCGCCGTAGACATCGTCAACGACCAGCCATTGGCACGGATTCAGGGGATTCAGCCCAGGTAACCTGCGGGTTCGTTCTTCACTCCACGGTCGAACGGACAATTTCGCCTGGCAAATCGCCGAAAACCGTCCTCTTTCGGATCCGTCACCAGCCCGGGTCGCCGCAGGATCGATTGCCATGCACAGGACTCGCCGCGCCACACTTGCCTGTTAGCGACAGTTTTTCACGGCTCTTGCCGCATTCGGGCAGGAATCCCGGTCAGGCAGGATGGCCACTTTCCAGTGAATGCCGGGATCGATTCGTTTGCAGCCTGGAGACGAGTCATAGTTAGGGACAGTTCCCATGAATATCGGCACCGGAAATCACAGTCGAAAGATTGACCCGACCCGGGGACCGAACCTACCTGACGGATCGCCAAACGACAATGACCGCCTGGAGATAGGACCGACGCAACTTGCGTTTCGGGAATGGGAAAAGGCGGGCTTGACTCTCCCGAACCTGGCCAGGATGCGCGAGTTTCGCTGGAGGAGGTTGACGAGGCACATCGTGGAGCGCGATTACGGGGCCATCCTGCTTTTCGACCCCCTCAATATCCGTTACGCGACCGACACGACCAACATGCAGCTCTGGAATTCCCATAACCCGTTTCGGGCGGTCCTGCTTTGCGCTGACGGCTACATGGTCATCTGGGACTACAAGATCGCTCCGTTTCTGAGCGAGTTCAATCCACTTGTTCGTGAACGACGAACGGGAGCCGCGCTGTTCTATTTCTCCGCCGGCGACAAGGTGGAAAGCGATGCCACGAATTTTGCGGGACAGGTTCGCGAACTGGTGAATATCCATGCCGGCAGCAACCGCCGGTTGGCAGTCGACAAGATCATGGTTGCCGGGCTCAAGGCCCTCGAGGCCGAGGGTTTCGAGATTTTTGAAGGGGAAGAAGTCACGGAAAAGGCAAGGGCAGTCAAGGGACCTGACGATATCCTTGCAATGCGCTGCGCCCACGATGCCTGCGAGAAGGCAGTTGCAGCGATGCGGGATTCCGCGGTTCCGGGGCGGTCGGAGGACGAAATCTGGGCGACGCTCCATGCCGAGAACATCCGGCGGGGCGGCGAGTGGATCGAGACCAGACTCCTGGCAACGGGCCCGAGGACCAACCCATGGTTTCAGGAATGCGGTCCCCGCATCCTGCAAGACAATGAAATCCTGGCGCTGGATACCGATCTGATCGGTTGCTACGGGATGTGCGTGGACATTTCCCGAACCTTCTGGATCGGCGACAAAAAACCACGCGACGACATGATTCGTGCCATGCGGCACGGCGTGGATCACATCCGAAAAAACACGTCCATTCTCGCGCCGGGAGTCAGTTTCAAGGAACTGACATTTGGCGGTCACCACCTGGACGAGATTTACCAGAAGCAGAAATACGGCGTCAAAATGCACGGCGTCGGCCTTTGCGACGAGTGGCCATCGATCGTTTATCCCGACGCGTATCACCCGGACCGGTTCGATTACGTTCTTGAACCAGGGATGGTTCTTTGCGTCGAGGCGCTGGTCAGCGAGGAAAACGGCGACTTCTCGATCAAGCTGGAAGACCAGGTTCTCATTACTGAAGATGGTCACGAAATCCTGACCTCATTCCCGTTCGATCCGGCGTTGATGGGTGAAACCTGACGGAAGATGCGCGACCAGCATTCCGAGGCCTTCCCGGACAAACTGCAAACACACGCTGGGCTGGTCGAGGCGAAACCTCGACGACAACACCGGTTCGACCGCGAGTGAGAAAGATCTTTCTACCTGCGACGGTGCAGGGTTTTGCCGTTCACGGATCTTCGCACCGGGCATGATAAAGGGAGCGCGACTTCTGATCTCGGAATCGAGATCAAGTCTCGTTGTCGGAACGCCGGGGTTCCTCTCAATTATTCGCTTGCCGTGCTGGTGTCGCCGTGAGTAATGGCCGTGATGTCGAACACGAGACCGTGTCGCCATGTCGGCGATGACATCGACCATGTAATGATCCGGAATCAAGCAATGCCCCAAGTCAAGTTTTCATTCGCCGGCCATTCGGGAGACATGTTGTCCGCACGCCTGGATCTCCCTGCAACGTCACCTCGAGCCACGGCCTTGTTTGCGCACTGTTTTACCTGCTCGAAGGATATTCCTGCCGCACGCCGGATTTCTCAGGGACTGGCCGCACTCGGTTTGGCCGTCCTTCGTTTCGACTTCACTGGCCTCGGTCAATCCGGCGGGGAGTTCGCCGCCACGGGCTTTTCGACGAACGTGCAGGATCTGGTCCTGGCCGCAAGAGCCCTGGAAGACCAGTTTCGGGGACCGAGCCTTTTGATCGGACATTCCCTCGGTGGCGCGGCAGTCCTGAAAGCCGCGGTTGAATTGCCGTCCGTCAAGGCAGTCGTAACGGTTGGTGCCCCAGCTGATCCCGAACACGTGCTGCATAACTTCGAAAGTTCGCTCGGGGAAATCGAAGCAACTGGAGAAGCCGAAGTGTCCCTGGCCGGGCGCAACTTTACGATCAGGAAGTCGTTTGTTGATGACGTGACAAAGACGAAACTGTCCGAGTCGATCGGACGGCTCCGTCGCGCACTTCTCGTGTTGCACTCGCCTGTCGATCAAACGGTCGGGATTGAAAATGCCGCGGCGATCTATGCAGCGGCGCGCCATCCAAAGAGTTTTGTCACCCTGGACAGTGCCGATCATCTGCTTTCGCGAAAGGAAGATGGGGAATATGCCGCCCAGGTCATCGGAGCCTGGGCGGCCCGCTATCTCGATGTCACCGCACAACCGGTTCCGGAAGGCATTCCCGAAGGAATCGTCAGGTCAGCCGAAGCAGAGCCGAACGGATTTCTTCAAGACATCATGGCTGGCCCCACCCACCACACCTGGGCAGATGAACCGGAGAGTTACGGCGGCACCGATATGGGCATGACTCCCTACCAGTTCCTTTCGTCAGGGCTGGCGGCATGTACATCGATGACCGTTCGCATGTATGCGCGGCGCAAGGGCTGGCCGCTCGATCACATCCATGTGGACGTCGCGCATGAGAAGGTCCACGCAAAGGACTGCGAATCGTGTGACACTTCTTCCCAGGGGACGCGGATCGATCGTTTCCAGCGGATGATTCAGCTGACCGGGGAGCTCTCGGACGAACAAAGGCGGCGGTTGTTGGAGATCGCCGACAAATGTCCTGTCCACCGCACTCTGGAGGGGACGATAGACATACAGACCTCACTGGCACCCGAAAGCGGGAATGGCTGACCGTAGAAAACACCCGGATAGAATCGGGTCATTCCGACCGTGATTTCCGAAGTCGTTGTCCGTCGAGGCATTCGATCCGATCAACCGGTCAGGCGGATCGTGTTTTCCTGCTCCGATCCTCCCCGGTAAGCGATGCCAGTTTCAGCCGCTGTATCTTTCCCGACGGCCCCTTCGGCAATTCGTCGAGCAGAAAGATGCGATCGGGACTCTTGAATTCGCCCAATCGTTCCCTGCACATATCCATGAGTTCGCCAGCGGAAACGGATGTTCCGCTTCGCAACTTCACGGCCGCTTCGACACGTTCACCGTACCTCTCGCACGTTCGTGGGAAGGCGGCCGCTTCGACGACATCGGGATGAGCATAGAGAATTTCGTCGATTTCGCGCGGTGCGATATTCTCTCCCCCCTTGATGATGAGTTCCTTGAGCCTCCCCGTGACGAACACGTACCCGTCGTCGTCGAGGGTTCCGAGATCGCCGGTACGAAGCCAACCGTCTTCAGTCCGTGACTCCGCTGTCGCCACAGGGTCCCTGAAGTAGCCCCGCATGACATTGGGACCACGCACAGCGATTTCGCCTTCTTGTCCGGGAGGCAACGGAACGAGTTCGGGCGAGAGAATTTCAATGGAGTTGCCATAGGCAATTCCAGGCGAGCCCAATTTGCGTATTCCGGGTGGCAGGGGATTGGACAGGATTTGCGCCGCTGCTTCAGTCAGTCCCATTGTTTCAATAATCGGAATACCGAATCGGGACTCGAATGCGCGTTGGACATCTGGCGAAAGTGCGGACGATGCTGACCTTCCAAAGCGTATTCTTTGCCGTACCATTGAATCCGGCTCGGTCTCGCCATGTACAAGGTAGGAGATGATCGTCGGTACGGCGGAAAACCACGTCACCTCGAACGCGCCGCACTGTTGCCAGAAACGCCCGGCAGTAAACCGTTTGCAGACAGTTACCGACCCACCCGAAACAAGCGGCCCCATGACAGTCACGCAAAGACCGTTGATGTGGTAGACTGGAAGTACGCAGTACGCCCTGTCTTGCGGCGTCAATTCGTGTGCCTGGGCCGTTGTCCACCCGCCGGCAAGAAGGCTGGAGTGCGTATGGAGCACGCCCTTCGGGCGACCGGTTGTTCCCGACGTGTACATCAAGAGGGCGTCGTCGCCTGCCGCGACGTCGTGCAGGTACGATGCACGCTCGCCCCACGAGTGATCGGCGCCATCGTCGACGGGCACCGCGGTGATGTCCAGCGCGACCGAGGTTCTTGCTGCATCAAGCAGGTCGAACCGACCATGATCCAGGAATACGAACCTGGCGCCCGAATGATCGAGCGCATGGGCAACCGCCGCCGGGCCGGCGGCTATGTTGATCATGGTGAGACGAAATCCGCCGTAGAGTACGCCGAACAGGAGTGCGACTCCAGCTCGCCCGTTCGGAAGCATCACCGCAACGCTTTCTCCCCGGCGAATTCCGAGGCCGGTCAACCGGCGGGCAATGTCGTCGGCGGTGTCGCGCAACTCGATCCAGGTCATCGAGCCGTGGCCCGGAAAGACATGGCTTACCTTGTCGGGAACGGTCCCGGCATGTTCATCGAGCCAGTCCCGAATGGTTCCACCAGGCGCTGAGCGGGGATACGGTGTCACTTTCCGAACGCAGCCCAATACGGGCCGAATACATCTTCAAGTGCCGGTTCGCGGGCTTCGATCGGTCGAACGATTCGCGTCCTTTGCATGAAATGGCGCCAGTGGAGGTTGTCGTCTATGGAATTCCGGCCCCACGAACCGCATCCCATCGACAGGGAAAACGGCATTCCGTTTTCAAACGATCCTCCGGTGGCGAAGCAGTGCGCCTGATTGACGATGACGCGGCACGTCTGCAGTTCCTTCGCAAGAACGTAGGTCCTGTCGTCACGCCTGGAGTGCAGGCTCACGGAATGTCCCGCGCCCTGAAAACCGAGAATCCTGCCCGTCAACTCGAGCGCGTGCGAAAAGTCCCGGCATCGGTACAGTGCAGCGATGCGGCTGAGCTTTTCTCCCGAGAGCCGGAAACCAGGTCCGATTCCCTCGGTTTCAACGACAACAAACCTTGTCGATGGGGGAACCCTGTCTCCAAGACCGAGTTCGCGGATGACGACATCGGCGTCGCGGGCCATGACTCCTTGACTCAGCGACCCGTCAGGCCAGATCCGATCGACGATTTCCTGCTCTTGTGCTCGTGGCACGATGGCGCCTCCCTCGTACCTGAGGGCGGCACAGAAGTCGTCGTACACGTCGTCGACAACAAGCAGGGCATTCTCCGACGAACACGAGGTTGCGTTGTCGAAACACTTTGATTGGGCAATCCTGGCAGCTGCCGAGGCCAAATCGGCGGTTTCGTCGACGATCGCGGGGACATTGCCGACGCCGACGCCGATCGCTGGCGTGCCACTGGAATAGGCACGGCGAACATTGTCCTGGCTTCCCGTCACGATGGCGAGATCAGCGGTCTCCAGCAGTCTTTGCGTCTTGGCCTTGCTCCCGGGTGAGGGGATCATCTGGACCAGATCCCTGTTTTCGCCAATCCTGTCGAATTCCGAATGGACGAACTCGAGGAGCGCCTTGCAGCACGCGCTCCCTTTCGGAGAGGGCGAAATGACGATGGCGTTTCCGCATTTCAGCGAATTGATGATGTTGTTCGCCGGTGTTGCGGCAGGGTTGGTCGACGGGACGACGCTCCCGATCAAGCCAACGGGACGGGCTATCTCCGTCATGCGCAATTCAGGGATTTCCTTCACGACGCCGAAGGTCTGGACTCCGGCGATGTCGCGCAAGAGACCGAGGGTCTTGCGGTGATTCTTGATTACCTTGTCGGCAACATTTCCGAGCCCGGTCGTCTCGACCGCCAATTCGGCGAGCATCCGGTTTCGGGACGGTTCCACGATTGCCCAGCCGGCGGCCGTTGCCGCGCGGTCGTAACGTTTCTGGCTCCCGCGGGATTCAAACTCGCGTTGAGCTTCACGTCCGCGCGCGACGATATCATTGATGACATGTGTTTCGTCTTGAGAACTCATGGGCTGTCATCACCGTTGCGATGAGCGGGCAAAGCCGCCCATTTGGAGTTATGGAAATCAAAAGCCGACAAGAGGCTCCGAGAATGTGATTTCCTGAACTTCTCACATTTCGATGATATCGTCACGTTTCGTGACATGCATCGGTGCCTCACCCGCCTTTTTTTACATTGAATTTGGCCGTTCTCGTACATCGTCGGATCGGTGACAGAGAGCTTGTCGATGATTTCCCGCGAAGTTCCCTTGGGCACCAAGATGTCCAAGACGAAGCCCCACGCATTGTCGGTGCAAAAGCCTTGTTCCTTGGATTCCGGCACATCGAACGTAAAGTGAATCCCGAAAGGCCAGGCGTTGCACCAAGAACGAGTTCTCAAAAAATTCCAACAAGCAGGAGCAGGACGGATACAGGTTCGAACGTGTTTTCGAAGTCAAGAACAAACTCCGGGCAAATTGCCCTGATCATTGTTCAACACACGTGCCAAGTTGTGACTGGCTCGCCTGAATTCCCAGTGCATTTCACGATGTGACAACTTGCGGTGGTTTGTCGCCGAACAAGAGTCGGAGTTTTCGGTTTCCGAGCCAGGGTATCGAGCATTCCGTATCGGCGAATCCGTTTTTGACCGGGAACGGGTTGTTGGCGCGGCGTCCGTAGCAAACGGTGATGGAGACCTCGTCGACGACGACATCTGCCATGGCGTGGACGAACTTCCGGAACAGGGTTCGCGGTGGCCGGGTAGGAAGGGTCGTTGCCGAGCCCTTCCCCCCCCCAGGTCCGGACGTGCCCACATTAGAGCATCCGGTTCCTCGCATGTCAGGTTCGCTCACTTGGCGTAGATCGAGTGGGCGACCTTGGCCTGTGGCAGCGGGAACAGGGTCAGGATTTCAGTCATCCGCGCCCATGGCAGTCTCCCGTTGCGGTGGCGTCGCCCGAGCCAACGGTGCCAGCTGCGAACCACCGCTGTGCGAAATTGGTTCAGCCGCTTGCTGTTGCCGGTCAGGCCATAGTAGCCACAGTGCCCCCGGATCACACGGACAAGGTGCCCGTGTTGTTCCGGGAGCGGGAGGTGCCGGTTTCCCTTGCACCAGTTCCATATGGACTTGGCAGCCCGCGCTAACCGGTCGCGGGCCGTGAACTGACGTACGACCAGCCGACCTCGCCGCGACTTGCCCCACAAGTGGGTGAAGCCGAGGAAGTCGAACTTGCCCTGTCCGTCATGTCCGCCGCCACGCCTGTGCATGGGCCGGAAGTCCACAAAGCGCGTCTTGCTCGCATGGAGCGTGAGCCCGTATCGCGCAAGCCGCTTGCCGAGGACCGCGAGCACGCGCTCGCCATCCCCGCGGTTCCTGAATGCAATGACAAAGTCATCCGCGTACCGCACCAGCCGGTGCGCCCCAACGCGCGGTGCCACGTCCTCTTTCATCCATACATCCAGCACATGGTGCAGGAAAATATTGGCGAGAATCGGACTGATGACACCACCCTGTGGCGTGCCTTCTTCGGTGCGTTGCAGGACGCCATTGTCAAGCACTCCTGCCGCCAGCCATTTGTCGATCATCCGTCGGACGACGCCGTCGTTGATCCTCTGGTCAAGGAATCCCCGCAGGTGCTTGTGATCAATGCTATCGAAAGACCGTACGACACACTACCCACCTCCGCGAACTTCCTGCGACGGTCAGGATCACCCGCAAGGCGCATGTCCTCGAAGGGGAGGCCGTTCCGGTTCTGAAGCAGCTCTATCGCCAGGGGCGCCTTCGGCTCCTGTTGCTGTTTCCCGACGGCAGCCGTCGCATAGTTCCCCTCGAGTGGACGGACGCGGCAACGGACGAGTTCGTCCCGACCGCCAATCGTGAACTGGTGGCTGAGCCGCACGACCTGTTGCGCATGCGATTCGTGGTGAATGCTCTGCTTCGACGTACTGAAACGGAGGAGCATCATGCAACTGCACCTGGACTTTCCGGAGATCCCGAAACCGTACGACCAGTTGTGGGAACACCTCGACGAGGAAACACGCCGCGCGGTGATCGCACAGCTGGCAAAACTGATCATGCAGGTCGCGCCCGTTCACCGGGAGACCGGGAGCAAGGGTACCGGAAGGACCCCGCCGACAGGGCTCGCTGGAAACGCCCGGGATCCGTGATCAGCATCAACGGGACTCGTTTCTTCGACCATGTCGCGGGACGCGGCGGCGGCGGCGCAATCGACCTGGTCATCCAGGTCGAGGGGTGCAGCTTCCTCCAGGCTCTCCAGCGTCTCGAAGACTTCACATCCCGCAACCCATGCACCGGAGACCGAACCCCGATCCTCTCCGAAGACCGGGCATGGGCGCAGGTGCACCGCTACCTGTGCCAGAACCGCGGGCTCGAGCCACGCCTGGTCGAGCACTGCAGGCGTGTCGGCATTCTCGGTGCCGACAACCGCGCCAACGCGGTCTTCACCTGCCAGGACCGGAAGCGCAGGAAACCGGCGCCGACCGGCGCCGAACTGGTCGGCACCCACCCCGGCCGGCCCTTCAGGGCCATGGCGGCGGGAAGCCGCAAAGCCGACGGCGGCTTCTGGCTCGCGCGAAAGGCAGCACCCGGAACCGCACTCCTCGTCGAGGGGGCCATCGACGCCCTCTCGGCATGGACCCTCGCCGACAGGACGCAGGTCGACATCGTCATCTCCACCGCCGGAGCCACCGCCACAATGCCGGAATGGACCAACAGGTTCCGGCTCGAGACTATCTTCTGCGGATATGACGCCGACTAGGCCGGAGACCTGGCTGCCGCAATGCTCCAGGCGAAAAACCCCGCGGTCCGGCGCATGCGCCCAGACGGCAAAGACTGGAATGAAATCCTCCAAAGGCAGAAAAACAATCCCGAACCCAACACCGAGCCGAAACAGTGACGGTCCGGAAGGACTCCAGTCAGCTCAGCGAAACGTGGGAAGAACCGTCCCAAGCCGGACGAAACAAATCAGGAAATCCTCGCATACGGGCAACCTTCCCCGAAAAACAACACCGACAGCTTCCCAGGGTCGATGGTCACAAGGACCTGACCCTCGCGGGAGCTGCCCTCGTCGACGATGAAGCGAAAGGAGGCGCCGGTCTTCAGCTCTTCTCCTTTCGGAGCGACGACGTAGGTTTCGGCGAAGCCTTCGACGGGGTTGACCTTGGCCGGCAGCCGGCGGACCGCACCCTCTTCGGCGACCTCGATAGTGAGTCGCGCTGCGAGGTCGTCTGCCGGCGAGGGGCCCGCATTGTCTGGTTCCCAGGTGTGCCAATCCGACGTGTACCAGGCAACGCCGGCGGCGTTGGCCGGCAATCGTCCGCTCTCTGGACCGATGAACCCCGAGGCTACGAACGGTTGGCAGGAGCAGGCGTGGGCGGGTGGTGGCGACATCCAGATCGCGGCGAGCATTGCGACCGCCAATGCGGCTTTCCCGTCGAGAGAGCATCGCGTGGTGCAGCGGGCGCAACCCGGCGCCGTCGCGCGCGTTCGTATCGGCGCCGGCGGCGGCCAGGAGGCGGATCAGGTCGAGGTCCAGAAAGGCGGGATCGGCCCCGAGGGTCAGGTGCAGCGGGGTTTGGCCGCGGTGGTCTCTGGCGTCCAGCGCGGCGCCGGCGGCGATCAAGGGGCCGACCAGCCCCGGCGCCGTTTGGTAGGGCGCGCGCCACACCGCACGGTGTAGCGGCGTCCAGCCGGTGCGGTCCCGGGCATTGGGATCGGCGCCGGCCGCGATCAGGAGCGCCCCGAGGTCACGACGGCCGTCCTCGGCCGCGCGGTGGAGAGGGGTCTGGCCGTCCGTGGCGCGCGCGTCGACCTCGGCGCCGGCCGCGATCAGCGCGGTCACGGCCGCCGGGTCACCGTCGTTGACGGCGTGGTGCAGCGGGCTCCAGCCCTCGGTGTCGATCATCCGGGTCGCGAGCGCCCCAGCACCGATCGGCGACCCGGCCAGCGCCGCGAGAAAGGTGACCGTCACGAGGACGGCCGCAACGGCCGCCGCCACAGGCCGCGCGGTACAAGGCCGCGGCCATCGGCCTGTCACCCATCTCGTCCACCGCATATCCATGGTCCGCACGGCTCCTTCCTACAGGGTATTGATCGGCGCGTGGTCCGCGTCTCTGATGGGACGTGCCCCGGGGCCGAAACCTTTGCGCCTTGGGCACCCGATGCGGCGCTCGTCCGACCAACGGGCGGTGGTGATCACACCGCCCGCGCGGTGCGCCGCGAACCCGCTCGTGCCGCGCCACGCAGCCAGGGCCTGACCGCCCCCCCTGACAAATGTACGGCAATGCGCGAGGCGACGCGGAAGAGCGCGCCGTCGGCGTCGACGCCGGGGCCCGCGCCCATGCCGGTCGACCATGCGGATCGACGGCCGACGGCGCTTGCTTGATGCACGAATTCCGTCAGGCTCGATCTTCGCCACAAGGCACCGGTCGTTGTCGTACAGGATCGACAGGGGCACACCGCCGAAGAACCCAAAAGCGCGGGCATGCCCGTCCATCCAGGCTTCGGCCGTCGCTGCCGGATAGGCCCGGATATAGCAGGAATCGCTATGCGGCAGATCCAGCGCGAAGAAGTGCGCCTTCTGTTCCACGCCGCCGATCACCACGACAGCCTCACCGAAATCCTCCTGGGCATGGCCGGGGGCATGATCGAGTGGTACGAACATCTCGCGATGTCGCCGACCATGCTCGCGTACATAGTCCTTGATGATCGTATAGCCCCCTTCGAAGCCGTGCTCATCACGCAACGGCTCGAAGATCCGCTTGGCCGTATGTCGCTGTTTGCGCGGTCGATCCCGATCCTCGGCAAGCCACTGATCGATGATCCCTGTGAACCCATCCAGCTTCGGCCGCCGGACCGGCGCCGACCGCCGGTAACCCGGGGGAAACGAAAACGACAACATCTTCTGAACGCTGTCACGAGATATCCCAAACTGCCGGGAAGCCTCTCGCTGGCTCATGCCTTCTGCACACGCCAAGCCACCTTGCGATACAAATCCACGGTGAAAATCCTCCCGCCCTCCCTCTGTCAAATAGAAGGGCAAAGGTGGACGACTTTTACGCCGCCCGCAGCAGGTTCATCCCGCCGCTACTGTGGTCGACTTTCTTACCGCCGTTCTCACATGAGCCGGGCGTCCTGATAGCAGGCATAGTTCAGCTGGTCTGCACCGCGATAGATGAACGGATCATAGACGGTCCCCACGGGCAGAAGTTGTTCAACGTTGATGGCATGAGACAACCCGAGGGCCGAGAGGATCAGGAACAGATTGGCCTCGGCAATGCCGAGTTCGATGTGCTGCCCTTCCGGCGAAAACGACCAGGTGAATCTGGACGGGATCCGCTCCGCCTTGAACGTGTCGGCACGACGTTCGCGGGCAAACAGGCCGACGCGATTGACCCAGGCTCCGAGGTTCGTCGAGACCGCCACATCGGGCGCAGTCGTGACAACGCGCCGCGAGAAATCGGAGTCCGATCGCGCGATCCCGTTCAGGATCTGGCCAAAGCCGGTTTGCGTGGATACCGGCCTGTCCCCGGGGTCCGGGAACGCCAGCCTGTCGGTCACGGCGATGCGTTCGCCGACGAAACGGCGGGAGCCGGTCTTGAAGAAAGGGGTTTCCGCAACCAGGCGGTTGAGCCGCTCCGCGGCAAGCCCGGATCCCCCCCAGGGTTCCCGTTCGAGCCCGGGGCGCACGCCCATGGCCCGGCGAAAGTTTTCCATCTGGGCGGGCGTCAGCAAGCACGCGTGGTTGTCCTTGTGTCCCGCGAGCGGCAATCCGTGGCCCTTGACCGTGTAACAGACGAACAGGGTTGGCTCTTCGCCGGTTTCCGCTTCCGCGAAAGCCTCCAGGAGCACGTCGATGTCGTGGCCGCCGAGATTGCCCATCAGCACGGCCAGTTCTTCGTCGCTCCGCCAATCCAGGAGTTCCGTCACCACTCCCTGATCGCCGATTTCGTTCATAAGCCGCTCGCGCCACGCCGCACCTCCCTGGTATGTCAGCGCGGAATAGAGCTGGTTGGGACAGGCGTCGATCCAGGCCTTGAGTCGTTCCCCACCGGGCTCGTCGTACGCCGCCTCCTGCAGCCGCCCGTGTTTCACGATCACGACATTCCAGCCGAAGTCGCTGAAAACCTTCTGGAACTTGCGCCACAGTCCTTCGCGCACGACCGCGTCCAGCGACTGACGGTTGTAGTCGACGATCCACCAGCAGTTCCTGAGTCCCTGCTTCCAGCCTTCCACGAGGGCCTCGTAGATGTTGCCCTCGTCCATCTCGGCATCGCCGATCAGTGCGACCCATGCGCCCCTCCGCCCGGTCGCGCATCCAGCCATGCGCGGTCAAGTAGTCCTGCACCAGGGATGCGAACAGGGTCTGGGCCATACCGAGCCCGGCGGACCCAGTCGAAAAATCCACGCCGTCGGTGTCCTTGGTGCGTGACGGGTAGCTCTGCGCACCCTGGTAGCCGCGGAAGTTCTGCAGTTTTTCGACCGTCTGGTTGCCAGCCAAATACTGAATGGCGTGAAAGACCGGCGACGCATGCGGCTTTACGGCGACCCTGTCCTCCGGCTTCAGGATCGCGAAGTAGAGTACCGTCATGATCGAAACGAGAGAGGCGGACGAGGCCTGGTGCCCGCCGACCTTGATCTCGTCGGCTTCGCGGACGTGGTTGGCGTGGTGAATGGTCCACGTCGCGAGCCACAGGATCCGTCGTTCCAGCTCAATCAGACCTGCGATATCCCGTTCCTTCATCCTCAACTCTCTCGAAAGGGAGGTCGTGCAATATCCGTGGGACACCGGTCATCGAAGCGCCAGGTCAAGGACGACACTAGATCGCCCATCACGATCCTGCATCTGCACGAATCCCGTACAGGCATCGGGACATGAACCGAGCCGGTAGCCAGGAGCAGTCCGGGCCGGCTCGCGAGGGCGTACCCGAACCACTTCGCCAGATGTTCCAGCATGAGGCTGCGCATCCGGAGCAGATCGGTGGGCTTCGGGACCGCCAGGTCCTGCCGCGCACCACCTTCGACCGTGAGGCCCAGTGCCCCCGGATCCGCCGGCAGCAGCGGTCCGCGAACGAATAGATTCGCACCTGCCAAATCCGCAGCGATGTCCTGCGCCGCCGCCGTAGCGTCCAGCCCGTATGTCGGTCGTGCGAGTTCAATGACCAGGCAGTGCGCGGGCTCGCCGCCAGCGCGGGTCACGAGCCCGATCTCCGTTTCGTAGACCAAGCCTCACTCGGAAAGCTCGACGGCGGACCGGTTCGTTCGGCACGGCCTCGAAAACCGAGCCCGCAAGGATCGGGGCGAAGACCGGACGGCTCAGCCCGTATGCGCGCATGGTTTCCGGCGTCGAGAGTCCGGCCTTGACGCCGACCGGCCTTGCCGCCAGTCCGTCGACAACCGCGGCCTGGATCGCATATCCATCCGACTTCGTCCGGGGACGGCCCGGGTGGTTCCCGAATTCCGAAAACATGCCGCGGCCCTGCCGCGCGCGGATGAGCCGGTCCGCGAAGTCATGCTGGCGGCTCGGAAGCCGCTGGCGCGCCGTGCGCTCGCCGTCATCCATGTTCGGCAACAAAGCCGAGCCGTGCCAGCTCGTCTTCATCGACGCTGGCACCATGGCCGGCTTCTCCGGACAGGGTGATGGTGCCGTCGGTGACCTTCGGCACGCCGCCCATCATCGGGCCGAACGAAGCCACGGGTTCGCAGTCCATCTCGAGCATGCGGGCACCCGGGATCGCTGCCACGAGACTTGCCGTTGCCGCGAATCCGATCGGGCCGGCCAGCATGTGGGGAACGAATTCGCGCCCGGAATCGACGGTCATGCGGCCAGCCTCGATGCCCTCGCTCAGACCGCCCGTCTTCGTGATGTCCGGCTGCACGACCTCCGGCGCAAAGCGGTCGAGGAGCCTGGCGAGACCCGGCAAGCCGTACGTGCTCTCCCCCAGTGCGAGGCGCGGTCTTGGCTCCATCCTGCGCAACGCGTCATACATGGCGGGCTGGTCGTTCGGGAACGGCTCCTCGAGCCAGTCGGTCCGGGCGCCGATGAGATCGTCCCAGATGGCCATGATCGAGTCCGGGGTGTAGGTCTCGGCCGGGTCGGTCATCAACGTGCGTTCGCCCGCCGCCTCCCTGGCTTCGTAAAGTATCTGCCGGTCGAGTTCCGGACCGCTTACGAGACGTATCTTGAAGCTGGTGTGCCCCTGGGATACCGCGGTCTCGATCGCCGGGCCGACCAAAGCCGGGCCGACGCCGCTGGCGTAGACATTGACCGCTGCCCCGGCGGCACCCCCTCCGAGGACATCGCGCAGGGGACGCTTTGCGCTACGCGCGTGAGCGTCCCATAGCGCGATGTCGACTCCCGCGATCGCGTGACTGACCGGCCCGGGTGCATGCCAGCGCCGTGCCAGCGTCGCGGTCCTTTCGACCATCAGGGCAAAGAGCCGTTTCGGATCGTCAAGCGGTTCGCCGACCAGGAGCGGCTTCAGGATGTCCGACACGAACCCGCGCCGGTCCTCGCAACTCCAAACCGGCACGTTCACCCAGATCTCGCCGGCTCCGCATACTCCCGTCGACGTCTCCGCCAACACGATGAGATTGCGTCGGTCGACCCAGTTCCCGTAGGGCAGTTTGGTCGGCGAGTCGAGCGGAATACGAAGCAGGATCGTGCGAATGTCGGTAATAGTCGGTGTCATTTGCCTGGCTCCTCAGGAGATCGCGGTCGCCGTAACTCCACCATCGACGACCAGTTCCGTGCCGGTGATGTAGGCGGCCTCGTCCGATGCCAGGAACGCGGCGGCATTTGCCACGTCCCAGGCGGTACCCATCCGGCCGACCGGGGTCTGGCCGCCGCGCTTGCGGATCAACGCTTGGGTGTCACCCCCGCCGAGATGGTCGCGCAGAAACGCGTGCACATGCGGCGTATCGATGAAACCGGGCAGGATGGTGTTGGCGCGGATGCCGTCAGCCGCGTGGCGCACCGCGATGGCGCGCGTGAACTGAACGATAGCGGCCTTGCTCGCATAGTAGGGCATGTAGGGAACGCCGAGATATCGTGTCGCGGCAATCGAGGAGATGTTGACGATCGCGCCCGCCCTTTGTACCCGCATATGCGGGATGACATGGCGACAAGCGAGAAACACGCTCTTCAGGTTGACCGAAAAACTCGCGTCCCAGAGGTCGGGAGCCAACTCGGTGACGTCTCCGACATCGATACGCGCCACATTATTGTGCAGGATGTCGATCCGGCCGAAGGCGGCCATGCACGCCGCAACCGACCGCTCGACGTCGTCGTCGATGGAAACATCGCCGACACCTACGGCGCTGTTGCCTCCCTTGTTCCGGATCAGGTGGGCGGTCTGCTCTGCCGCATCGCCGTTCCTGTCGACGACGAAGACCTTCGCGCCCTCCCGGGCGTACTTGAGCGCGCAGGCCTTGCCGTTGCCGATGCCCTCGGCGACCGAGCCACCCCCCATGACCAACGCAGTCCGGCCTGCCAGTCGTTCGGACACGACGTCAGTGTCCCGGCAGCAGCGGAGTGCGAACGGCCGCTGGATGTACCGGTTCCATCACCATACGGACTCCCACTGTCGACTTTCCGCGGAGCGATACATCGCCAGGGCCGTCCTCAACTCGCCCAGAGAGTCTTCCGGCCCGGCCCGAAGCGCAGTGCCGTGAAGCACCGCGCTGGCGAAGTCGTTCAATTCGTGGACGAAGCCGTCGCGTCGTCCGTGTTCGACATCCGTCATCAGCACTTCGCCGGAGTGGTGCTCGTGAACATACTTGACGACACGTCCGCCCCTGCCGTCAACCGGTCGCTCGATCGACAGCTCTCCCCCGGCACCGGTGACCCGGAACTCCTCGACAGGTCCCGCGAAGGCGCCGTCGCCCAGTATGCCGAGCACCGCCACCGCGCCAGATCTGAATCTCAACAATCCATGTGCGAGCGACTCGCCCTCCATCTTCGACAGAGGCTTGCCAAGATCGGCGATCACTTCCTGCACCTCCCCGAACCACATGCGCAGCGGACGTATCCAGTGGGCACCACCATCGATGCACATTCCACCCCCGGTCGCCGCGACGCGGTTCCGCCACGAACTCCTTGTCGATCGTTCACTGCGCGGTCGCCATAGGAATGCCCGTCCGGCAATCAGTTCGCCGATTGCTCCATCCGAAATCTGCTGCTGCACCAGCAATGCGTCGGGCCAGTACTGGGACTGCTCGGCGACCATGAAAACGGTCTTGGCGGCGCAGGCCGCGGAAAGAATGCGGGCGCAGCTCTCCACCGAAGTTGCCATCGGTTTTTCAAGAATCACGTGCTTGCCGGCAGCGAAGGCGAGGAGGGCCGCCTGCTCGTGCAGCGCGTGCGGCAGCATGATGTCGACAGCGCCGAAGTCTCCGCTCCGCAGGGCGTCGTCCAGACGACGGAATGGCCGCGCACCGGTGCGGCGCGCCATCGACGCAGACTTCGCGGGATCGGTGTCGACCACGGCGGTAACCTCGATCTGTCCGTCGCCCGCCAGAATTCCGTGCAGGTGCATTTCGGCGACGTGGCCGCATCCGACGAGCGCGAGTTTCAGGTGCGTAGCCATGCCCGGCTCAACGACGGAGTTCCGTTTCGGGCAACATGGCTGCCCTGCATGCCAAGCGTCGGCGTTCGACCGCCGGCAGTCGGTCGGGAAGGTTCGAACCTCGCGGGTTGAAATCCGCGCGTATACCGGCTGGTACGCCAACATGCCGGTTTCCCCGAGGCGAATGGCATCGTCGAGCGCACCGCTCACGCCGAACGCGGATTGGCGATCTTGTCCAGCCCCACGCTGGCCAGGTACAGGCCCATGAAGATAAGGACAAGAAACACGATCGGGATAACCGCCCACCACCACATGCCGCGCACGAACGCGGAGGAATACATCATCCAGAAGATGATCAGCCCGAGACTTGTTTCATCCTGTGAGCCCAGCCCCAGGGCTTCGATTCCTATCGATGCCAGTATGCCAGCGCTCGCGGTCAGGACAAAGCTCGCAGCGATGAACGGCAGAAGGTTGGGCAGCATCTCCAAGAAGAGAATCTCGAGGGATCCGTATCCCGAGAGTTTCGCGGTCCTCACGAACAGGGATTCGCGCATGACCAGTACCTGAGACCGTATCTGCCGGAGCGGTTTGGCCCAGGCGAGAGCCGATATGGCCAGGCCCATCTCGATGATGCCCAGGCCGCCGCCGGTCACGGACGCGATGACAACCAGCATCAGAATGGGCGGAATGGCCAGGGCCACGTCGCTGAGGCCGCTGATCGTCGCATCGACGGCGCGCCCGGCGTATCCCGAGACGAAGCCCAGAAATGTGCCGATCCCCACCGTCAGGCAACCGACAAACAGCCCCAGCTTCAGGGTGGTGAGTGACCCCAGGATCACGGCCCCGAACAAGTCGCGTCCCTGGGTATCCGAACCGAATGGCAACGCAAGGCTCGGGGGTGACGCGGCCCGGACGGACAAGGGTGAAGCTGTCGTCGTATCGTAGAACGCCTCGCCGAGAACCGAGAACGCCGCAAGCGCGGCCAGGATCCCGAAACCCAGTGTGAGGGGCGTGTTGTTGCGTCTCAGATTTGAGAGCAGCTTCATCTTGATGACCGGCCGTGCATCAGACCTTCTGCGATCCGAGCCGAACCCTGGGGTCCAGGAGTGGATACATCAGATCGATCAACGCCATCGACAGCGCGACGGTCACCGCCAGCACGACAACCACGCCATAGACCGTCGGAAAATCCGCGCCGCTCACGGAAACGAACAGGAGACTCCCGAGTCCGGGATAGCCGAAAACCATTTCCACCAGGACAGCGCCTGTTACAAGTTGGCCGAAAACAAGCGCCAGGGTTGTGATTTGTGGAAGCAACGCGTTACGGAACCCGTATTTGAAGAAAATCCGCCACGGACTCAATCCCTTGGCCTCGGCGAACAGGATGAAATCCTGCCCGATGACCGTGGTCATCATCGCGCGCATGCCGAGCGCCCAGAATCCTATGGCAGCGATCACGATCGAAGCGGCCGGGAGGATCGCGTGGTACATGACGGACACCATGTAGTCCCACGTCATGTTTGGAATGGCGCCGATCGGCGCTCCACCCCCGATCGGAAACCAGCCCAGCCGGAAGGCAAGAAAATAGATGAGGATCAAGCCAATGAGGTAATATGGAATGCCTGCCGTCAACATCAGCGCCGGCATGAATACCTGGATCAGTTTCAGGTTGCCTCGCCACGCGGCATACGCCCCGACAAGCGATCCCACGACGAACGCCACGATGGTCGAGACCAGCATGAGCCCGATGGTCCAGGGAAGGGCTTCGGCGATCAGCGTTGAAACACGTGTCGGATACGAGGATATCGAGTAGCCCCAGTCCAGGGTCGCCGTATCCCAGAGATAGGTTGCGTACTGCTGCCAGAGTGGTTGATCGAGCCCGAACTTACGCTGATACGTCTCGACCAGCGGCGCCATGTCCATCTGGGCACCGCCTTCCGCCATGATCTGCGCCAGTCGTTCCACAATCGGATCGCGGCCGGTGGCCCTGGGCAGCCAGAAATTGATCGTGGCGGCAGCGAAGATCACGAGGATCGCCAGAAGGGAGCGTCGGACGATCATCAGAAACCGACCAGAGTTCCGCTCTGCAGTCGATCCGTCGCACTTGGCAGGCGATGATCACATCGCCTGCCAAGTGCGCCCGGATCGCTCATTGCGCTGGTTCGAGATCGTGCGCTACCAGCGTGTTGCTGAGACCGAAATGCGACGGATAGGGATCGATATATGGGTTCTCCTGGCTCGGCCAGTTCGTCCAGTACGTCGTGTTCATCGGCGCCCTCTTGATCTCCTGCTGCAGCGGAATTTCGGGCACGCCCCTGTACCACAGCGCGATCGCCTTCTCGAACAGCGGCACAAGCTCCGGCGCACCCGGAGGGAGGGTTATCATCTCAGCGACGATCGCATCCAGTTCCGGATCGCTCCAGCGCGAGAGCGCGAATGTCGGAATACCGATCGGCCGCACGGCACTCGTCATGTACATCTCAAGTGTTGCGACCGGATCGAAGATGCTGCCGTTGTGCCCGTGCAGGACAAGTGGAGTGCGTCCCTCGGTGATGAGCCGTCGGGAATCGGGAGTCTGCAGATAGCTGGCATCGAACCCGCCACGCTTCAACTGCTCGACCACCAGCGGTCCGATAGGCCGCAGATAGGGGATCGACTGTATCTCCGCATTGATCCGCTGGCCGTCCTTCGCCCAGAAACCTTCCGAATCCCGCGCGTAGCCGGCGTCCTCCATCAGCGCAGCTGACGCATCGAGATCGTGGGTGGCAAGGCCCTGTTCGATGGCGACTCTCTCGGCAATCTCGATGAACGGTGCCAACGGTTCGGTCGCGGGATAGGGGGTCAGGCTCAACGGGTTCTCACCGCCCAGGCCGACCTCGACCAGCTGTTCCCGGTTAATGGCATGTGCGATAGCCCGGCGAACCCGACGGTCTTCCCACTGTGGATCGAGGTTGTTGAAATACAGCGAGTGGGGCCACCAGTCTACGTGCCCATACGGAGCCTCCCGTCCACTGAAGGTTACAAGATTGGGATTCTGGCGAAGCCACTCCCTGACCAGATTGACATCCGGCGAGCCCGGAAACCAGTCGAGTTCGTCGTTCGCTGCCAGTTGCCCGGCAGTGTCGGGAGTAACCACCGGCGTAAGGACGATTCGTTCAACCTTCGGCAGTTCCCGGAAGCCGGATTCCGCCCCCCACCAGCCATCGTTTCGGACGAGTGAGACCGACTGCGGCGTAGCTGCCTCCAGCGTCCAGGCGCCGGTGCCCACGATTGGCCAGTCCGCGTCGGGTTCGAGGTTCGGAAACGCGGCAATGTCGTCAACGTTTTCCCAGACATGCCTGGGCAGCCAGAATAATCCAAAACCGAGATAGGCCGATAACTGGTTGTGGATGTAGCGCGGATCGGGCTCGGTCAGATCAATTCTCACCGTATGCGCGTCGATCGCAGTTGCACCAGCGACCCGCTGCGCCGTGTTGACGGCGTTCTTGAGGCTCTTGTCGGTTTTGCCATTCTCGATCAGGAGTTCGAGCGTGAACACAACATCGTCGGCGGTGAAGGGTTCGCCGTCGTTCCACTTCACGCCTTCGCGCAGATTCAGGATCACGGTCCGGAAGTCGTCCTGGAACTCATGACCACTCGCCAGCCACGGTACGAGCTTGTTCTCAAAGAAATTGAAGTAGAACAGCGGCTCGTAGACGTACTCATACCCGATCCGCAGGTTAGAGCCGAATGCGTACGGGTTCGCGGCGCCGATCCTGAAGGTTGGCCCGTCGGACCCGGCGCCAATGATCAGCGTCCGCTCCCGCGCGACGTCGGAAAGCGCCTGTCCCGACATTGCGACAAGCGTGGCTGTCAGGAACGCGCCAAGTGTCATCCTTGTCTTGTTCAGATTCATTCTCTCACTCCTCCCTGCGTGTGGCGACTCGCTGCCTGTGTGCGGTGCGTCGCCATTTGCTGTATGTCGAAATTCTTGTTATACGTGTAACATACAGAAACCCGGCGTAGGAATCAAGCGTGAACGGCCGTCCCCCCAATATCCTCTGGTTCTGTTCTGACCAGCAACGCCACGACACTGTCGCGGCGCTGGGAAATGGCGAGATCCGGACCCCGAACCTCGATCGTCTGTGCGATGGTGGGTGGGCGTTCCGCCGCGCCTACGCTCAGTCACCCATATGCACGCCCTCGCGAGCAAGCATGATGACCGGCCGCTACCCGGCGAGCCATCATGTGCACCGCAATGGCACGGCCGCCTTTCCGGGCGGCGAGCGCCTGGTGACCGGGATTCTGGCCGAGCATGGATACGAATGTGGCCTGGTCGGCAAGCTTCATCTTTCAGCGCATCGAGACATCGAGGCTCGCATTGCCGGTGACGGGTTCTCGTACTGGGAATGGAACCCCTACCCGCAGAACCCGCGCCGAGATGGCAACTCCTACGCCCGGTGGCTTCGCGCCAAGGGGGTCGAAGTGCGGGAGCTGTTTCACGGGCAACCCCTGTTTTGTGGTGCCGGCGTACCGGTCGAACTCCATCAGACGACCTGGGCCGGCGAAATGGCGCGCCGGTTCATCGAGCGGGCGGGACTGGAACCGTGGATGCTGATGGTCAACGTCTTCGATCCTCACCCACCCTTCGATCCGCCGCAGGAATACCTCCAGCGGTACGATGTCAACTCGCTCACTCCGCCGGTATGGCGGGAGAGCGATCGCGACAATCAGGAGTTTCTTGCGGAAATACCCTTCCAGACCCGAACCGCCGTTGATGTGTCGGGACGGTCCGTACCCCGGGATGGTGCCGGCCGCAATCCGAATCGCCCGGGTCAACTGACCGCACGGCCACCCGCCAGTTTCGATGGTCGGGCCGTCAAGGCTGCGTACTACGCCATGGTCGAACTGATCGATCACGAATTCGGATCGATCCTTGACCTGGTGCGGGACCGGGGCATGGCCGATGAGACGCTGATCGTTTTCACGTCCGATCACGGGGAGATGCTGGGCGATCACGGCCTCCTGTACAAGGGTTGCCGATTTCTTGATCCGCTCGTTCGCGTGCCGCTCGTCATATGTCAGCCCGGTATAGTGCAAGCGGAAGTCAAGTCGGATGCGCTCGTGGAACTGGTGGACCTGGCTCCGACCATACTCGAGGCGGCCGGCCTTGATGCACCGGCCCGGATGCAAGGCAAGTCCTTCTGGTCACTGATCCGCGGCGAAGGCGACCCGCATCGGCACAAGGAGTGCGTGGTCTCGGAATACAATGACGGGCAGGCGAATTTTCCGCCGGAACATGGAACGATGGTCTTCGACGGCAGCATCAAGTCCTGCTTCTATCAGTCTCTCGGACTGATGGAGGTCTACGACCACCGGTCCGATCCGAATGAGCATGAGAATCTGGTGCGCACCGGCCTGTCCGCACGGGATCGTGCCGCAATCGTTGAGAAACACTTTCGTCGATGGCTGGCGACCAGCGACGCGGGCGTACCGCGTTCCGGCCTGCACTAGCCGCGGGTCATTCGTGCGGTGCGCCGCCTGCGAGGAAGCCGGCGTCCTGGTGCATGGGAGTTATGCTTGAGGTGACGGTTCTCTCGATCGACGACCTGACGGTTCGCTACGTCGACGATCCCGACGTGCCCCCGGCCGTGTGTGGCGTCTCGTTCGAGGTCACGAGCGGTGAACGACTGGGACTGGTGGGCGAGTCGGGATCTGGAAAGACCACGACCGCGCTGGCGATCATGCGCCTGATCAAGCCGCCGGCCCGCATTGTCTCCGGCCGGATACGCCTGTCCGGCCAGGACATCACCCGTCTGGGCGCCTCCGAGCTCCGAACACTCCGACTGCGCTGCATGAGTTACGTGCCGCAGGGAGCGATGAACTCGCTGAACCCGGTGCTGACGGTCGGTGAGCAGATCGCGGACGGGATGTTGGATCACGACCCCGCATCAAGGAGTCGCCTGCCGTCAATCGTCGAAGATGCGCTCGGCGCAGTCGGGCTGGGCTCGGAAGTGGCCAGGATGTTCCCGCATGAACTGAGCGGCGGCATGAAGCAGCGCATCTGCATCGCGATCGGTTCTCTGCTGAACCCGGAACTGCTGATTGCGGATGAACCGACAAGTGCGCTGGACGTTATCACACAGATGGAAGTGATGTCGATCCTCGGGGCGCGTCAGCGCGCCGCAAACAGCGCCATGCTCCTCATCGGGCACGACATGGGATTGATGGCGCAATTCGTGGATCGGGTCGCGGTCATGCTTCGCGGCGAAATCGTGGAGATTGGCCCAACAAGGGAGATCATCAACGCGCCGCGGCATGAACACACCCGCTCCCTCGTCCACAACGCCGCCGCGCTGCATCACGGGCTGAGCGCCACGACCGCGCCCGGTGGATGATGAGCGAACCTGACGATGGGGCAGAGATGCGTTCGCCCGGAGATGGGACCGCCTTCCTTTCCCTCAGGGACGCCACCAAAACCTACTACCCTCGGGGTGTGCGCCGGCCCATCCGCGCTCTTGCACCCATCACCCTGTCGTTTGACGAAGAGCGTCCAAGGGTCGTGGCGGTGGTCGGACAGAGCGGCAGCGGCAAGACGACTCTCGGTTCGTTGATACTGGGCATGGAGCCCGCCACGGCCGGCGAGGTGTGCTTCGAGGGTGTGCCGATCAGCTCGCTCACCGGCGCTGCCTGGAATCGCTATCGTCGAAGCATCCAGGCGGTCTTTCAGGACCCCTACGCGTCGTTCAATCCGTTCTACCGCGTGAGACGTACGCTGGAACGGCCGCTGCGCCGACTGGGGGCTGCCGAGAACCGCGGCGAGGTCCGCTCGCAGGTGGAATCGGCGTGCCGCGCTGTCGGAATCGATCCGGCCGTCGTGCTTGACCGGTACCCGCACCAGCTCAGCGGCGGCCAGAGACAGCGGCTAATGGTGGCCCGTGCGCTGGCCCTCAGCCCCAAGCTCCTCGTCGCCGACGAACCGGTATCCATGGTCGACGCGTCGTTGCGCGCTTCCATACTGGATTCCCTGGACACGCTCCACGGCGTGGCCCGCGCGTCCGTTCTCTACATCACCCACGACCTTGCCACCGCCGCACGCATCAGCAACTCGATCATGGTCCTGCTGCGCGGCCGCATCGTGGAGGCCGGCGACATCCACGATGTCCTGCGCAACCCCACGCACCCCTACACCCGTTTGCTCCTCCGTTCGATCCCTTCGACCGATACGGAAACCCGATGGCTGCAGGACGACACGCGTCGCCCGTCAGAGGACCTCGGCTCCATAGAACGGGATCTGTACCCCGAACGGGAGGAAACAAGAATGCTTCGCGTGGGTTGCCGACACGCCGTTGCGTGGGATGGAACCAGCGCCGGCCCATTGGTGGAACTCGGTTCGATCCTGTGACCAGCGAAGTGAAGGAAGTTGCCGGGAGCCGTGGCTTCCGGCGAAGACGAATGGCCCAGTCGGCTGGTCCAACGAACCCTGGCGCGAGGACACCGGAAACATGACCGCCAAACTTCCCGATTGCGTGCTGGCCAGACGATCGACAACGGCCGAGGGTCCGGTCTGGGACGAAGCCCTCGCATGTTTCATATGGCTGGACATTCCGCAGAAGGTGGTCAACGCTTTCTCACCGTCCAGCGGAACGAACAGAACGTGGTCGGTCCCGGAAGAAATGGGCGCCGTTGCGCTGACTCACCGGAAAGGAATCTACCTGCTGGCCGGACCGACCCGTCTCTGGATGTTTGATCTTCCGAATGAATCCCTGTCGCCAGTGGCACGTGTCACCCTAGGCGACCAGGAACTGCGCCTCAACGACGGACGTGTCGACAGACGCGGGCGATGGCTGGTCGGAAGTCTCGTCGCAAGGGAAAGCGACAATCCGATGGCCGGCTTGTACTGCTTTGACCGACGCTTCCGGCAGACCAGGAAGATCGGCGGAGTCCTGGTCTCGAACGGACTCGCATTCAGTCCGGACGATCGCATTCTCTACTACGCCGACAGCCCTAGGCGCGTGATCTGGCGGTACAGGTACGATCCCGATGACGGGACCATCTCGGATCGAAGAGTGTTCCGCGAATTCGCTTCGGACGACGGCGTACCGGACGGTGCGGCAGTCGATGTCGAGGGAGGCTACTGGTGCGCGATGCACGGCGGCTGGCGCGTATGTCGCATCGTCGAGGGGAGAATCGATGCGGAGATCCGTCTCCCCGTGGCGAAACCGACCATGTGCGCCTTCGGGGGAGAACGGCGGCGGGAACTGCTGATCACGACGGGAAGCCGATACTTCGCGGCGAAGGACTGGCAGGAGCAGCCACTGGCGGGCTCCCTGTTCATGATCGACGTCGGGATCGCAGGAATCCCGGACCATGCCGTTACTCTGCCGCCGGTTCAATCGGAATCCGGCTGAGCGCAATCCTCTGGCGCGATCAGGACAGCCGGCTTGTTCAGGACCGGTTTAGGCAGACTCCCGGAAGACCAGGCGAAACCCGACATCGTCGATTTGTCCGCCGGGAGTCCCGTTTTCCATTCGGGCGACCAGGTGTTGGGCGGCCCTCCTGCCGATCTCGCGACCGTCAACCGAGATGGTGGTCAGTGTCGGGCTCAGCTCGGTCGAAAGCTCCATGTTCCCGAAGCCCGCGACCGCGATGTCTTCGGGCACCGCGACCCCTTGCCTCTGGCAATGCAGGATCGCTCCATAGGCGAGGTAGTCCGTAGCGCACACAACGACATCGAGTGTCGGCTCGCGGTTGATGAGCGTCTCGAACCCGGTCCTGGCCGACGTCACGGTAGGGTGGGCGCAGTCCTGAACCGCGCTCTCCGGCAGATCGAGGCCACGGGACGCGAGTGCGCGCCGCAGCCCCTCCAGTCGTGGTGCCGCGAGCTCGTCATCACCAAAATCGCGGTGAAGGAACCCGAATCTCCGGTATCCGCGTTCCTGGAGTGCCTCTCCCAACTGAAAGAACGCATCACCGACCGAAAACCCGACGGCCGAGTCGATTGGACGGATCGGCAGGTTGGGGACCTCGACGACGGGCACCTGTGCGTTCGAGATATGGAGTCGGGTCATCGCGGTATGGCCGAACGGCACCAGGATCAGACCTTCGGGACAGCGGCCCAGCAACGATTTCAGCAGCTCCTCCTCCGACGCACGCCGGCCGGGGTGCTCGGCTACGAGGCCGAAGAACAGGAGGTGCCCATTGGCCGCGAGTACCTCGTTCGATCCTTCGACGATGGAAGCCCAGAACGAGTTGCTGAGCGCGGGGACAATCATGGCAACCGACCAGCTGCGCGATCGCGTCAACTGGCTGGCAAGCAGATTCGGAATGTACCCCAAGCCGTTGGCGGCCCGCGTAATCTTTTCCCGTGTCTCGTCCTTCACCAGCTCGGGCGTGTTGAAAGCCCGCAAGACGGTCATGTACGAGAAGCCGGCGGCCCGCGCCACGTCCCGCAAGGTTGGACGGGCCTTCCCGGGCCACGGCGTCTGTTCGAAACCTGCCTCAAGTGGATGCATTTCGCCTACCCCGGCACATTTTCTTCAAGCCTCAATCCAGTCAACCGGTGGCACGCTGCGCACCGGTTTCCCCCCAAATGTAACTTCCTGACCGTGCCTTGGCAAACCTTGACCGGCCGTTCGGAGATAACTCCGGCGCCTCCATCGCTCCTGAAACGCGCTCGCCGGATCTCCCTTCGACCCGCGTCGTCGTCCCAGCGGTCCAGGCCTATCGGCCGTCGGACGCGCAGATCGCCTGGCACCTCGCGCGCTTTATCGAGAACGTGCGCGGGCTTTCCATCGATCCCGTGGTGGTGCGCCGCAACTGGCTCCGCGCCTACGACTTCGCCACCTCGCGGGCCGCGGTGACGCTCAACGACTACGCCCGCGAGAACGACCCCTTCTCTCGCGTCGGCGAGCGCACCGTCACCGTCGAGGTGACCAGCGTCGTGCGCTCGTCGGAGTCGAGCTTCGACGTTCGCTGGCGCGAGCAGAGCTTCGAGAACGGCGCGCTCGATACGACCGCCCGCTACACCGCCGTGCTCACCGTCGTCCTGCAACCCCCGACCACCGAAGAGATACTGAGAAAGAACCCCCTCGCCTGAATTCCCAGTGCATTTCACGATGTGACAACTTGCGGTGGCTTGTCGCCGAACAAGAGGCGGAGTTTTCGGTTTCCGAGCCAGGGTATCGAGCATTCCGTATCGGCGAATCCGTTCTTGACCAGGAACGGGTTATTGGCGCGGCGTCCGTAGCAAACGGTGATGGAGGCCTCGTCGACGACGACATCTGCCATGGCGTGGACGAACTTCCGGAACAGGGTTCGCGGTGTGTGGTTCTGGTGCCCCTGCGCGATCCGGTCTGCGAGCATGCGATAGAGCGTCGCCGCGATGATGGTGAGCTGCAGGTCGACATCGATCTTGAGGGGTACGGCGGCGGAGAGCGCGTCCATGTGGAACATGTCGATGGCTTCCGCGATGGCATTCTCGATGACCATCCTGCGGGCGTAGCGGTCGACAAGGCGTGTCGGGGTTTCGTCGAACTGGTTGGTGATCAGCAGGGTCGGCTTGTCGTGTCCGAGGCCGGTGATCGCAATCTGGCGGACGCTGCCGGCGTATCCGCTGAGGGAGACGGTCTGTTCGAGAATGCGCGGGTTCCGGTAGGCCCGGGCGACGTTGTTAAGGGTGATCCGCTTCCAGTCCTCGCGGGGGACCGCGCCGATGGCGTCAAGGATCCGGGGCGCCCGGCGCCTGAGGGTGATGAAACCAATGCCAAGCGCGTCGATGCGCGCCAGGTTGGCATGGGTTGTCAGGCGTGAATCGAAGATCAGTTCGCACGGCCAGGCGCCGCTGTGCTGCTTCCAGTACGCGGCGAAACGCAGGACCTCGTCGTTCTGCGTGTCCTTTCGGACGGTGCCGTTGACATAGCAGAAGAGCCGCGCCTTGTCGTCGCGGGCGATGAAGGCAAGAACCCCTTTCTGGCGGCGTGACCGCTTTGAGACGTAGTGTTTCTCGGCCAGCGCGTCGTCACCGTGATAGGGAATGGTGTGGAAGTCGAGGTCGAAACTGTCGCCGCGGGGAACGCCGGCCCGGTGTGCGGCATCGGACCAGGTGCGCATCAATCCGGGCAGATGCCTGGGATCGACGCGGCTGCTGTATTCGCTCAGCGTGCTGCGCTTGGGGAAGGCATTGAGACCGGCAAAGAGCGCCAGCCGGATCCGACGGCGATTTCGCGCAGGCAGGGTCGCAAAATCGGCCCCGCAGGCGGGGTTTACGTCATGCAACTCCGGGGCCGCAGCCAGGATCGCCGGGTCAGCCATCGCCTGCCTCCGCGGTCTCGAAAAGCGGAAGCCGGTCGTCGCCAAGCTGAACATACAATCCCTTGACCGAACCGCGGCGGATGTGCCGGGCCTCCAGCGCACCGGACCGGATCCGCTGCCAGATCACCTGACGGGACACGCCAAGACGTTTCATCGCCCTGTGAAGTGACACGAAGCCGGCCGGCGGTTCGTCGCAGAACTGGCTGCGCAACTCCGGCGTCATGCGGATCCGATAGGGCGCCCCGGATGCCGGTTGTTCGGCCGGCACGATCCCTGCCCGGATCCAGCGGTAGAGCGTGCCGTCAGTTGTTTGCAGTTCACGGGCCGCTTCGACGACGCTGAGCAGGGGGGCGTTGGGGTCTCGCCTGTCGGCGCGCCAGGCCGGAATGTCGTTGCGCACCCGCAACTGCCGGACGAGATACGCGGTGAACGCAAGCCCCTTGGCGGTGCGCCGCCCCTGGCGGTTGAGAATGATCGCCGTCCGGGCGTCCGGGTAATGCGCGGCCAGCCGGCGGACGAGCGCCACCGTGTCGATATCGTCACGGACCACCGCCGGAGCCTGATGCGAGGGCAGCTCAAACTCATCCGTCGCGCCCCCGTGCCAACGCACGAGGATCCGAATGACTTTCGCCGTCCCGTCGCGCCAGAGCATGACCTCCTCCACCAGGCAGCCCAGAAGACGCTTGCGGTCCCGGGCGGTGACAACGGGAGACTCCCAAAGCCGGGAAAGGCGCATGCCCAGGGCATTCAGCCGCGCCAGGGGCGGCGGTTCGGGACGGTCCTGCTGCGCCTGCTCCAGGGCGTCCCGGGCCGCGGCCAGGGCCTCCAGGGCCTATCAAGATCACATACTTGACTCTGGGCTGATTTCGTGCGATTCGCCCGGGCATGCAGATTGGCATGCGACAGGTCTCGTCGGAAACGATAGAGTGGTTCGGGACGGCGTGCAACGGCGGTGAGCTGTCACGGACGGCGCTGGCCCACGAGTTCTGCGAGCGGGAGAACTGGACCAACCGTGTCGGCAAGCTGTGCCTGGCGTCGGCGCGCAAGCTTCTGCCGGCACTTGCGGAGAAGCTGGGTGTGCGTCTTCCGGAAGCGGAAGCGCTGGAATTCGATCCTCATGCCCGTCCCCCGTCGGACCAATGGCATACGGATAGACCTGGATCTTCGGCGATTTTTTCCTCGGCCGGTAACGTCCTGATTTGACGGCGGAAATTCACCGGTAAGATTTTTTCTCCGAGGGGGGTTGTCTTCCATTCGCGAATATGCATGCTGTGCTTGTCATCATGGAGCACATGCGATGGATCCGCGAATCACTGCCCTGCAATCGACCACCTTCTCCGGCCGCCGGCTGACCAGGCGCCAGATTGCCGAGGTCCAGGAGACGGTTGAGATGTTGCCGAACGAGAGCCGCAAGGAACTCTGCCGGATCATCTGCGAGCATCTCAACTGGGTGACGGCCAAGGGCGACTACAGGGTGGGCGCCTGCATGGGGATGCTGGATCATCTCGAGCAGCATGGCATCCTGCGCCTGCCGGAGAAGCGGCAGAACATGGTCCGGGCGAACAACAGCAAGCCGGTCTGGAGTTCGGCATCGGACCCCGCGCCGCTGATTTCAGCGCCACTCAAGGAGTTGCAACCCCTGGGCCTCGAGGTGGTCACGGACACCGAGGGGCGTCAGTTGTGGAACGCCTTCGTCGACCGTCACCATTATCTCGGCTACCGCCGCCCCTACGGGACGCATATCCGCTACTTCCTGACGGATTGCCGGGGCCGCAGGCTGGGCTGCCTCCTGTTCGATGCGTCGGCCAGGTCACTGCCGTGCCGGGAACGCTGGATCGGATGGACCGACCGGACCCGAGACCGCAACCGCCACCTCGTGGTGACCAATTCGCGATGGCTCGTGTTTCCCTGGGTGAATTCGAAGAACCTTGCCTCCTGTGGTCTGTCACTGGCGATGCGGCGCCTGGGCGACGACTGGCAGGACCTGCATGGCTACAGGCCGGTCCTGTGCGAGACCTTCGTCGAGGAGGACCGCTTCAGGGCCACCTGCTACCGTGCCGCCAACTGGGAACGCATCGGTGCGACCGGCGGCGACAAGGGCAAGTCCATCAAGGGTGTCTACGTTCTGCCGTTGTGCAAGGACAGCAAGGGGATCCTGCGCGGCGAACGCAACGCAGCACGGCCTGCGAAACCGCCGAGCCGGGCCGAACGCGGGCGCTCGGGCGGCAGCGACCGCCGCTTCACCCGGCAGTGGGAGACCCTCGTCGCCGCCGCCACCGCCGTGGCCGAGCGTGAGGATGCGCGCTGGCAGAAACGCCGCCGCGTGTTCTCCACCCTGTTGATCATGCTGTTCGTCTTCCGCCTGGTCGTCGCCCCGCGCCGGCAGGGTTATCGCACGACGCTGTGCGAACTGTGGGAACAATGCCAGCAGTCCGACATCGCCCTGCCGCAGGACGAACCGCCAGCAGCGTCCTCGGCCAGCGAGGCCCGCGAGAAGCTCGACGAGGCCGCCTTCAAGACCCTGCACAGGGAAATCCTCGCCCACGCTCCCGACGATCCCCTGTGGAAGGGACACCGCGTCTTCGCCGTCGACGGATCGAAGATCACATTGCCGCGGGAACTGCTGCGCTCGGGATACCGCACCCCGAACGACGGTGCCCACTATCCGCAGGGCATGATCAGCACCCTCTACCGGCTGCACAGCCGCATGCCCGTAGACTTCGACCTCTTCGACCACGAGAACGAACGCGCGGCCGCCCTCACCCATCTCGACCATGCCGCCGAAGGCGATGTCATCGTCTACGACCGGGGGTACTGGTCCTTCGAGATGGCCCTGGTCCACAACCTGCGCAAGCTGCACTTCGTCTTCCGCATCCAGAACAATGCCAACCCCGTCTTCGACGCCTTCATCGCTTCGGAACAGGGCGACCGCATCATCACCCTCAAGGCGCCCAGGGATGCGACCGAACTGCGCGGACGGAGCCTCCGTATCCGCCTGGTCAAATACACACATGCCGATACCGAGTACTATCTCGCAACATCCCTGCTCGACAGCCGCTACACCGTTCAGGCACTCTCGGACCTCTACCACGGGCGCTGGCAGGTCGAGGAGGGATACAAGACCGGAAAGGATGTGATCGAGAGTTTCCACGCGAAGTCCGAACGCGGCGTGCGCCAGGAACTCTATGCCGCCTTCACACTGGTCGTCATCGCACGACTGTTCGCCAACCGCTGCGACCATGACATCAACCTCGATGCCAACGATGACCTGCCGGCCATGCGCACCAACTTCAAGAACGGGATGAGACTGCTGGGACGCGAAATCGAGGCCATGTTCCTCAGGCAGAGCCAGATGGTCGCCCAGTCCGTCAAGCGGATCATGACCGGCCTCTCACGATGCATCCAGCGCGAGAGGCCCGGACGAAGCTACAACCGGGGAATCACGGCAACCACGGAGCAAGTGGCAGAACCGAAGACCAGCCTGACAGAACCAGACCATGATCAAGCCCCCGGCTTCCGGAAAAACACCCGAAGCACGGGGGTTTCCTTATCCGAACGACAAAAATCCTTATCCGAATGCCATTGCCCGTCGGACTTCCCCGACCGTTCTGTCTCGTGCCTGCTTCGGGACCTCGGTGCCCTGTCGCTCGAGTTGGTGACGGCACCGGAGGACCGCCGCCGCTGGGAGGCGATGATCGAGAGCCATCATCCTGAGGGATGGCGCCGCCCGCCGGGCGGGCAGGTCCGGTACTGGGTCCGTTCGGAGCACGACGGGGTGCTGGGCGGCATCGGCTTCACCGCGGCCGGGATCCAGCTTGGTCCGCGCGACGGCGTCATCGGCTGGTCGGCCGATGCCCGCGTGGCCAACATCGCCAAGGTCGTGTGCAACCACCGCTTCCTGCTGCTTCCCGGTGTCCGTGTGAAGGGTCTCGCCTCCCGGGTCCTGCGCCTGGCTGCGGAGCGGATTGCCGATGACTGGGCGGCGGCCTACGGTGAGCGCCCGGTGCTTGTGCAGAGTTTCACCGGGCCGGGGCAGTCCGGCCTGAGCTACCGGGCGGCGGGGTGGAAGTGCTGTCCGGAGCTGACGTCGGGGCGGCGTTCGGGAGTGCGGCGCGCGGTCTGGCTCCGGCCGCTGGTGGCGGGTTGGCAACAGGTTCTGTGTGCTGGCCCGGAACGGGTTCTCGGCTGGTCCGGATCGCTGTACTGTGAGGGGGGATGGGCTGCCCGGGAATACGGTCGCAGCACCCACCCCGACGGCCGGGTCCGGCGCCGGATTGCGCTGATGGGTGCGGCCTGGGTCAAACGCCTTGGGGAACATCTTCCGTCGATCTTCCCGGGGCGTGCGGAGCAGACGGCGGCCTACCGGTTGCTGTCCAATGACGCGGTGACGATGGATCATATCCTGGATTCGCATTTCGAGCAGACGGTTGAGCGCTGCGGTGTCGAGCGGCTTGTGCTTGCGGTACAGGACACGACGACACTGAATTATGACGACCTGTCAAAGACTTCGGGCCTCGACGAGCTTGGCGGGGGCGGCAAGGGCACCTCGGGCATCCTGGCCCATTTCGGCGTTGCGGTGAACGCGGTGGGCCGGCCCCTGGGGATGTACACGGTGGACACGGACTTCCGTCAGGATGCGGCGAAGGACAGTGTCCGCTGGGTGGACGGCCTTGAGCGGGCCCAGGAACTCGCGCGCGCCTGCCCGGAGGGCCGGGTGGTGACGGTCTGCGACCGCGAGGGCGACTTCTGGGAGCTGATCGCGCGTGCGCAGCAGACCGGGGCGGCATTGCTGGTCCGGGCCAGCCGGGGGACGCAACGGCGGGTTGCCCTGGCCTCCGGAGGCGACGCGAACCTTTGGGATCATGTGCTGGGGACGGAACCGGTGGGCGGTCGCAGGATCGAGGTTCCGGCCTGCGGGGGAGCGAACCGCAGGAAGGCCCGCACGGCGAAGCTGACATTGCGCTGCACGCCGGTGGAGCTGCTTGCTCCGAAGGACCGGGGGGACGAACCACCGGTCCGCATGATCGCGGTCTCGGCCCGTGAGGAGGATCCTCCCCGCCGCCCGGCCTTGCCGGCATCGAAGACCGGGAAGAAGAAGAAGCAACCGCTGCACTGGATGCTGCTGACCACCGAGGGCGAGGCCGATCTCGACACCGCCTGCACGGTGCTGCACTGGTACGAACTGCGCTGGCGGATCGAACGGTTCTTCCACGCGCTGAAGGTTGGCACCCGCATCGAGGATCGCCGCCTCGACGAGGCCGACGACCTGAAGAAGTGTCTCGCCTTCGACGCAATCACCGCATTCAGGGTTTGGGATCTTTCGCTTCTCGCGCGCGAGAGGCCGGACGAACCGGCTGATCGATTTGTCACCGAGGACGACATCCGGGCGCTCTGCGCTCTCGCCTCCCACCATGGTTTCAAGGTTCCCCGGGGACCGCCGGAGATGACCATCGCGGGCTTCGTCGTGCTGACGGGCGGCCTGGCGGGCTTTCATCCCTCGAAGCGCCAGCCGCTACCCGGCACCCAGAAGCTCTGGGAGGGGGTGAGGTTCCTGTCTCACGCCGTCATCGCCATCCAGGCCAAGGAAGAATGGGACAGGAAAAACCGAAAAGGAGACGAGAACCCGGAGTTAAGTGTGATAAAGTGATAGCTCCAGGGCCCGGTTCCAGTCGCGTTCGAGCGTGTCGGCGACCAGGCGATTGTCGGGGTCCACCTTGCGATAGCGGCGTTCCGCAAGCGAGGCTTCATAGTTGCAGCGGTCCACGTCCAGCTGCAGTGTCCGATGCGCCTCCTGGTCCTTTTGCTGCTGCTGCCTGAACGCCTCGGCCGCCGCCTCGATGCCGGACGCCGAAACCGCTTCAAGGAATGTGTCGCCAATCAGGGCATCGATGCGCTTGCCGCCGACCGTCATGCACGACCGTCGGCCGGAGTCTCCGTTGCGTGGCGCGCAGATGTAGGTCCACGCCTTGCCGTAGGCGACACCCATGGCGCGGCCGCAATGACCGCAGACCACGCGACCCTGCAGCAGCGCCTTGCCTTCCCGCTCCGCGCCCCCCGTTCCCGATGCCGTCGAGTTCGTCGACAGCCGGTCCTGGATCTCAAGCCAGACCGGCCAGGGGACGTAACCCTCGTGATGATCCTTGATCAGGACATGCCAGTCCTCCGGGTCGACCTTGCGGATGATGCGCCGGACCTGGTTGTCGTCACCCAATACCCGCTCCGTCCGCTGGCGCCCGTAGACATAGGCGCCCCCCATGGCCGGATTGCGGAGAATCGAATAAACGCGCTCATAGCGGGTTTTGCTCCACACGACGGTGTCGCTGCCCGATTGACGGCTGGGAAGCCGGACCCCCTCATCCCGAAGCGCCTGGATCGCCTGGTGCGCCGAACCGTGCGCCAGAAAACTGGAAAACACCCGGTCGATCGCATGCCGGACCCGCAGGTCCGGATCCTTGAGCAGCGAAGTCCCCTCCAGCACGTATCCGATCGGAATGTGGTGATACAATTCGCCGCGGGCGGCCTTGTTCCGGATGCCGCCCTGCAGGCGCGTCCGGATCAGGAAGGCTTCCGATTCCGAAAGCGTGCCCTTGATCGAGAGAACAAGATTGTCGTCATGGCGGGCCGGGGAATACACCTGTTCCCCTTCCACCAGCAGCGTGTCCGTCATCCGGCACCAGTCGAGCAATTGAAACCACTCTACCGGATTCCGCGCCAGACGACTGACTTCAAGACCGAAGACCGCCCCCACACGACCGCGCGCGACCGCATCGGCAAGCCGCGAAAAACCGTCGCGTTCGCCCGCAAACGAACCCGACCGGCCCTGGTCCGCATCCACGGTCTCAATCAGGTCGTCGTGCCAGCCCAGGGCGCGCGCCTCGTTGGCCAGCGCGTACTGACGCTCCGTGGATTCCCGGTTCGCGATGACCTGCGTCGGCGTCGATTGCCGGATGTAAATCAGGGCACGGCGTTCAAGGTGGCGGGCCGTGATCTTCTCGCCTGCGCTCATCGTCCATCTCCGCTGCGGCAACCTTCGTCATCAGTTGCGACAGTTGCGTCACAAACGCCGCCCGGCTCTCCTGCGGAAACCTCTGCCACCGCGCCAGACGTTCCTCCCAGGCCAGAAGCGCCAAAAGCGGCGGTTCCCGATCGTGGCCCTGTGATCCCAACCCGATCCTCCAGTGTCCTGATCCGTTCAAGCAGGGCGAAAAATGCGTCAAGCGAGCCGCGGGTGCAAGCCACCGGGGGCGCGCATCCGGCAAGAGTCGTCCAATCCGACGGAATCCGGAAACGCTGACCGTCCGGCATCTCCACATCCAGGAACATGCGGCCGCAGGCGTGCCTGCGAACCTTGTTAACCTTCAGTTCCCGGGTATCGTACGGGTGCTTGAAACGCTTGAGAAAAACCGGCTCCGACGGCAGGCGCTGGGAAAGCCCTCGAAGTGTATTAGTCTGTTGCTCCTTCGTAAAGGACAAGGGTATTGCCGCCCCCGAGGTGGCGGTTGGCGAGGCTCTTCTCGATCCAGGGCTGGCGCTTCAGCAGCCAGTCGAGCATGGCCAGCATCTCGTTGCCGGTGACGGGGCCGAGCCCGAGCACGGCCCCGAGGCTGGTGGAGGCGGTCTCCGGCGACAGCGCCCGGGCGGTGGCGAGCTTGGAGGCGGGATCGACGATGCGCGCGACAATGGCGGCGACGGCGAGATCCCTCATGCGGTCTGCCTTGCGGTCGAGGATGCGGACCAGGCCCAGGGACCGGAGCGTTCCCAACACCGCCGCCACGTGGCCGTGGGGAACCGCCCTCTTGATGGCGAAGACGTCGTTGAGGTTCCGGACGGCGACACCGCCCCTGAGGAGGGTATCGATGCCGCTGACGATGTGTTCGGGCAGGCCGGTGAGGTTGGCGCGGGTGCGTTTTTTGATGCGTTTGCCTTCGCGCCAGGCCTCGCGGATGAGGACGGTGGGGCGTCCGCCTCTGTTTGGGATGCGCTCGACGTTGAGAGCCATGGGAACGGAGATAGGCTGTTAAACAGGCTGAGTCAACGAGGAAAATGCCTTTATCCTGCATTTACATGGGAACAATTGTCCGGAATCCCCTTTTCCGGAATCCGCGTAAGTGATTCTAATTCAACGATATTCTCACCGATGATTCCGTTTTGTTCCGTTTGAAGTTCCGCTTAATTGGCCGGTTCGAAGGTTATGCATCAAGACCCCGGAAACCAAGTGATTATGGTCCGTCTTGATCCATGCGAGCGGGGCGAATGCGCGAGGCCTGATGCGTTTCGATCCTCGTTCTGCTGTTGACGAATTGCGGGACAAGAATCTTTCAACGCGCCGACGAAGGCGACGACATCGTGAATGCGGCCGGCATCTATCTCGGTCATGGCGTGTGTATTCTAGACCGGCCCTGGTTTGACGGCGACCTGGCGAGGGAAATCAGTGTTCCATCGGGCGCGCAATCCGGATTTTCAATTTCAAGCACTCAAGTCCGCCTTCGAGAATCGCTTCCATGAATTCCCGAACCCGCGCTGATCACAGGATCAACAGCGGCGTTCGTTCCGATGTTTCTGATTCAGTCGTAGGTACTCTCCCGGCCAGACCGACGAAATCCGGATGCAATATCTTGTATTTCTAGTCGAATTGCCTTAACAATCAACGAAAACAAGAACCCAGAATAATTCGGGAACTGGAGCAGGACACAGTGCAGGTAACGACCTCAGAGGACTCGGTAAACGCGAGCCATCACTACGACGCAAATTCAATAGAGGTTCTGGAGGGGCTCGAGGCCGTTCGCAAGCGACCCGCGATGTACATCGGCGGAAAAGACGAACGGGCGATGCATCACCTCATTGCGGAGGTTCTGGACAACGCGATGGACGAGGCCATCAGCGGCCACGCCAGCAGGGTCGAAATCGAATTGGACCGCGACGGTACCGGACGGACATTTGTCACGGTCCAGGACAATGGACGCGGGATTCCCGTCGATCCGCATCCCAAGTTCCCGGACAAGTCGGCCCTGGAAGTCATTATGTGCACGTTACACGCAGGCGGAAAGTTTTCCGGAGAGGCGTATCAGGTCTCCGGAGGATTGCACGGCGTCGGGGTCTCGGTTGTCAATGCCCTCTCGTCCCATGTCCGGGTTGAGGTGGCAAGGGAGCAAAAAATTTACTGCCAGGAGTTTTCGCGTGGCGTTCCCGTAACGGACCTGCGGGAACTGGGAAAGACGCACAACCGCCGAGGCACGACCGTGACCTTTAACCCGGATCCGGAGATCTTCGGGGACTCGCGATTCCGACCTCGCCAGGTTTTCGAAATGGCCAAATCGAAGGCATTCCTTTTTTCTGGTCTTGACGTCCGATGGAATTGCGATGCCGCGCTCATCGACGGGACGAGCGATGTTCCCACGACCGCCCATTTTTTCTTTCCTGGTGGTATCAAGGACTACCTCGGCGAACGACTTGCCGGCCTCGATACAAATGCTCCGGGACCGTTTGCAGGAAAAGTCAAGTTCCACGAAAAATTTGGCAACGGTACCAACGGGTCGGTTGAGTGGGCCATCAACTGGACACATGACCGGAGTGCATTCCTGCATTCGTTCTGCAATACGGTTCCGACGGCAGGGGGTGGAACTCACGAGCAAGGATTCTGGTCCGCGATCCTCAAGGGAACGAAGGCCTACGGGAAGAGGACCGGCAATCGCAAGGCGTCGCTGATCAATCGCGAGGACATTGTTGGAAGCGGGTGCGCGATATTGTCCTGCTTTGTACGTGAACCCGAGTTCTCGGGGCAGACGAAAGACCGTCTCGTCTCCGCGGATGTCGCGCGTCTGGTGGAAAAATCGATTTCCGACCATTTCGACAATTGGCTGGCATCAGATACGCAGGCGGCAAATTCCGTCCTGGATTTGCTTACGGAGCGTGCAGAGGATCGTCTGCGCACGGAAAGCCGAAAAGGAAACGTCGCGGAAATCACCGACACGAAAGCTCCGCCTTCCCGGAAAACTCGTCGACTGCAGCCAGGCAAACAAGGCCGGGACTGAACTGTTCATCGTGGAAGGGGACAGCGCGGGCGGCTCCGCCAAGATGGCTAGGGACAGGACGACCCAGGCCCTGCTCCCGCTACGGGGAAAGATCCTGAATGTTGTCGGTGCATCCAAAAGCAAGATGGCGGCAAACAGCGAGATCAATGACCTGTGCCAGGCACTGGGCACCAAGACGGGTTCCCGATTCACCATTGATGACCTGAGATACGAAAAAGTCATCATCATGACTGACGCGGATGTCGATGGTGCACATATCGCGTCTCTCCTGATGACATTTTTCTTTACTCAAATGAGACCTTTGGTTGACGACGGGCATCTCTACCTGGCTTGTCCACCGCTTTATCGCCTGACCCAAGGGTCCGTTCGGGCATACGCTCGGGACGATGTCGAACGGGCGCGTCTCCTCGAAACCGGGCTTGGTGGAAGGGGAAAGATCGAGACGTCACGGTTCAAGGGTCTTGGAGAGATGGATGCCAAGGATCTGAAAGCCACCACAATGGACACGGAGTCCCGCCAATTGATTCGAGTCAAAATAGTCGATGAAGAACCCGACAAGACGGACAACCTTGTTCAGGATCTCATGGGTCGAAAGCCCGAGTCGCGATTTGCTTTTATCCAGAAGAATGCGCGATCGGTCGACGCGCTCGATATTTGAGTTCAAGCCGGCCCGTATGCCACCAAGCCATGCACGGATTGACGCCCGTCACCGGTGGTTTGACGACTCCATCTTTTCCGCGAGTTCAAGCCATTCCGCCTCTGCGGCCTCAAGCTTGCGTCTGCATTTCGCGAGTTCGTCGTTCGCCTTGTGAAACGCTGGCGGGTCCTTGAGGAACAGGTCAGGGTCCGAAAGGGCCGATTCAAAGTCCCTGATCCTGCCGGTCATCGCTTCAATTTTCGGCAACAATCGGGCGAATTTGTGTTTTTCGGTAAAGCTCAAGCCGATTCCCTTGATCCCCGGTGATTCCAGGCGTGAAGTGCTCCTTTTGGAACTTCGAATCTGTTGTGATTTTTCCCTGGCAGAAGAAGCGGAAATCGTTTCGCTCACTCGGGGCCAGCCACCTGCATGAATCTGGACCCGGCCCCTGCCCTCCAGAAACAGAGACATCGTCGCAACCCGATCGACAAAATCCCTGTCGTGACTGGCAAAAAGTACTGTTCCACCGTATGTTGCGATGAGTTCCTGAAGCAAGTCGAGCGTTTCGACATCAAGGTCATTGGTCGGTTCATCAAGGATCAACAGATTGCTGGGACGAGCCATCACGCAGGCGAGCTGCAATCGCGCCCGTTCACCCCCAGACAGTGATGCCACTGGTGCCCTCGCCTGTCGTTCGTCGAACAGGAATTCCTTCAGGTATCCTGCAACATGGCGAAGCTTTCCACGTACAAACACGTGGTCGGTTTGCTTTCTTCCAGATGCACCCTGGTCGCCTGTAAGCACTTCCCGAACTGTCAGGTCTGCGTTGATGTCGCTGTCGCTTTGGCCGAACCAGGCAACACTTAACCTTGCCCCGAATCTGATCGCCCCTGAATCCGGTGGCAAACGGCCTGACAGCAGACCAAGCAAGGTCGTCTTTCCGATTCCATTGACTCCCAGTACGGCAACACGATCTCCGCGTTTGATCCTGAGGTTCAACCGATCAAGGATTTTCGTATTGCCGAACGCCTTGGACATTCCGTCGGATTCCACGACCAACTGCCCGGATCTCGGAGATGGCGCCCATTCCGCCTTCGGACCCGGCTTGTCTCGGGAAGGCGTTTTCCTTTTGGACCGGATTTCCTTGAGTTCACGCAGTCGACGCAGGTTGCGCCTCCGCCGCGCCGAAATCCCGACGGCAAGCCACCTTTCCTCCCGCTTGAGAAATCGTTTGCGTTCGCGCTCTTCGCGAATTTCCTTCGCCTGGATTTCATCGCGCCAGTCCTCGAAGTGTTCGAATCCCTTGTTCAACCGATCGAGTCGACCATTGTGAAGCCAGAGCGTCGTACGCGACACAGATCGCAGAAACGCTCGATCGTGCGAAACGACAACAAAGGCCGTTTCGGTTTTCGAAAGATAGTTTTCAAGCCAAAGGATTCCGTCGATATCCAGATGATTTGTTGGTTCGTCGAGAAGCATCAAGTCCGGTTGCAGCGCGATCAGTCTCGCAATTCCGGCGCGGCGCCGTTCACCTCCTGAGGCGCCATTGACGAGAATTTGTGGCGCGACCTTCAGACCGTCCATTGCGGCCCGTGCCCGAAACCATTCCTCTTCTGGAAGTCCGGAGGTTACGAAATCCTCGAGGTTCTGAAATCGACGCAGGTCCGGGTTTTGTTCAAGAACCCCTATTCGGGTTCCCGAAGCCTGAAACCTCTCGCCGGAATCCACGTCGACCAAGCCTGCCATCAAGCCGATCAGGGTCGATTTTCCTGATCCGTTTCTTCCGACAAGGCAAATCCGGTCGCGACGCCGGATGATTGCATCGAGTTCATTGAAGAGCGGGTCTCCTCCGAAAGTAACCATGACACGGTCGAGGACCAGAATGGGCGGCTGAACCATGATGGGGTGATCGCCTGATAGAATTAGCGCCAGCCTGATAGTCCCGGTCAGGAGGCGCGGGCAAGGAATTTCTTTGGACAGTGCCGACTTGGAGATCGAAAGGAACGGTATCCGCTCGGCTGGCCTTGATGGCCTATTTCCTTTCTACAGGGTTACGGCGGATGCCGGGAGCCGGTGAACCTCGTTTCGGAAAAAATGTTAACAAAAAACGATATTCCCGGATCAGAAAGACGAGCCACTATTCAATTCGGCGTGAAATTGTCCCCTTTCCTGCAATCGAAAGGATACATACGAACGGAATTCTCAGGGAAATATCGGAACACGAACGCGAGGCTTCGTTTCCGCGCCGGTTTCCACCCGAGCGCACCCGCCGCGGCGATCAGGCCAGCTGCGTCAGTGCAGCCGCAAGGAACGCATCGGGGTTTTCCAGGTTCGACAGATGCGCGGCCCCCGGAATGACGTGCACCCCTGCCCCGGAAACGCGGGCGGCCATGTCCCGGACCACCGGCAACGGAGCCCCGGGGTCCAGTTCACCCACGATGAAGTGCACGGGCAAACTGACCTGGTCGAGCGACCGCAACAGGTCGAGCGTCTGCAGGCAGCGCGCCGCCTTGCGGTAGCCCTCCGGCGGCGTTCGCAGGATCATCTCCCGAACCGAGGCCAGCATGGATGCATTCGCGGGATCGGCCCGGAAAGCCGGCGAGAACCACCGCGGTATCGTGCGCTCCGCAACCGCATCCATGCCGCCGGAGTCCAGGAGCGCGATGTTGTCGTCCCACATCGCCCTGAAACCGTCGGGCGCGTCTGCCCGCGCATCGCAGCAGACCACGCGCCCGACCCTGTCGGGATGTGCGAGCGCGAGCGCAAGCCCGGTCATGCCGCCCATCGACAGCCCCATGACCCTCGCCCGGTCGACGCCGAGATGGTCCATCAGGGCGATGACATCCGCTGCAAGCGTGTCGAAGCCGAACGCGTCCTCGCTGACGCTGCTCTGCCCGTGGCCGCGCGTGTCGTAGCCGAGCACCGTGAAACGCGCCTGCAGTGCCGCAAGCTGGGGCCGCCACATGCCACGATCCGACGCCAGCGAATTCGACAGGACCAGCCAGGGTCCCCGCCCCGCCACCGACCAGGAAATCCGGGTTCCGTCCCGAACCCGGAGGCTGCCTGCCCTGCTCATGAGGCGGCACCGATCGCGGCGTTGATCCGCGGCATGACCTCTTCCGCCATCAGGATCATCGACCGGCGGCCCAGTTCGCGGTCCGTCCAGTCGTGGCCCGCGTAGACCAGGTTCCCGAAATCGCCGACCTGCTCGCGGAACGCGAGAAGCTGGTCCGCGACCGAGGACGGGTCGCCATGGATCACCAGCCGGTCCACCACATCCTCGAGCGTCACCGCGCTGTCGGGCATGTCCTGGTCCTCCTTGAACAGGTTCATGCGGCCGGCCGCCCCCAGCTTGGTCAGAAGCTGCGCGTAATAGTACACATACGGGCTGCCGGGGTCGCGGGCATAGGCGCGCGCCGTCGCCATGTCGTCCGCAACGCAGATGTTCTTGGCCACCCGCCAGTTGCCGGCGTCGACCGCCCGCCCGCCCTGCGCGCAGCCCGCGACATAGTTCGGCCAATGCGTGGCCACCCATCTCGGCAGCAGGAAATTCGCGGAAATCGGATCCCAGCCCCGCGCGGCCATCGCCGTGACACCCCTGGAGAACGGCGCCACCGCCGTGCCGACGATCGGCGGGTGCGGATCCTGGTAGGGCCTGAGGATCATGCCCTGGCCAATCTCGGGGATCATGGTGCGCTCGGTCGAGACCTCGTAGAACGCGCCGGACAGGTTGTAGGGCGCCTCGCCCGCCCAGATGTCGAGCACCATGTCGATGCATTCGACGAACATGGCGTTGCGGTCACGGTCGAAATTGCCGAACACCTCCGCATCAGACATCAGCCCGCCGGGCGAGATCCCGAAGATCAAGCGGCCCTCCAGCATGTGGTCGAGCATCGCCACCTCCGCCGCCACGCGGGCAGGGTGCGCGTTCGGCAGGTTCACCGTGCCCGTGCCGAGACGGATCGACCTGGTCTCATAGGCAAGGCTCGCCAGGAAGGCGACCGTCGAGGTGATGATCTCGGCATGATCGGTCGAGTGCTCACCGCAATAGGCCTCGGCAAAGCCCAGCTCCTCCGCCAGCAGGAACGCCTCGCGATCCTCCGCGATGGACTGCGCGACCGGCTTGCCCAGCGGGTGGATCGGCATGGTGAAAAACGACAGCTCCATCTGGCCCTCCGAGCGGCTCTTTCCGGCGGGATTATCCACCACCGCCGGCCCGGCGGAAAATGATGGTTGCTCATGGCCGCCATCAGGTTTCCCGATAGAGGGGACGTGGCGCGGACAGTTCCTAAGCGAAATCGTCCAGGGCGGTCGCGAGTTCGCCATTGAGAACTCCGCAGAACGCCTGCCCGGCGTCGCTGAGCGGCACCGATACCGGCTCGATCCGAAGGTAATCGACAGTCAGTTCCGGACCGGTGATCGGAATCACCCGGCGCCGGTCGCCAGCCGGTTGCCGCCCTACCGAACGAGAAGGGTGCGCAGCCTGTCAGGGTCAACTTCCACGCCGAGACCCGGAGCGTCCGACGGTGCGAGCGTTCCTTTGACGATCTCCACCGGCTGAAAGGCGACGTCCGTCGAAAGATACTGGCACGTTGGGCTGGCGTCCCAATCCAACCGTGGCAGGGTCACGGCAAGATGCGCAATCGCTGCGCTGCCGATCGAGGACTCGGCAACCTTTCCCGCCAGATTCACTTTCATCTTGAGTGAATCCATCAATTTCCCGGCGGCCAGGACTCCGCCGACTCCCATTTTGAGGGGTTTCAGGCTTCCTCCGGATGCTGCCCGCGCCTCATGGTGAATGCGGATGTCCCTGACACGGCGGAACCCCTCGTCCGCACCTATCGGAACGCTCGTCGCTTCTGCACAGGCGGCCATCCCGGCAAGGTCCGGGGCCGGCAACGGTTGTTCGATGAAGTCCAGACCGGCATCCTTTGCACCGGCGGCGAACGCGACTGCGTCAGCGAGGGCGAATCCTCCGTTGGCATCCGCGGAAACCCGGATGCCCGTTCCCACGGCGGTTCGGACCGCATGGCACCTTGCCAGGTCGGACGCCACGCCGTCGATCCCGACCTTGACCTTGAACGACCGAACACCACCTTGCAGGAGACGCTCTACCTCCGCTTCGTACCGATCCGACGAAACAAGTGCCAAGACCGGCGCACTGTCGCGAACGCGACCCCCCAGGATCTGGTAGAGGGGCGTGCCGGTGCGCCGCCCGACAAGATCCAGGATGGCCATTTCGACTGCGCATCTTGCTCCCGGACTCCCGGGAATCGTCGACGCGACAAGGCGGTGCACGTCGTTGGCGGAGGTGATCTCCAGCCCGGTTAACGCAAGCGCGGCGGATTCCGCCTCGGCAAGCATTCCCTCAAGCGTGTCACCCGTCATGAGTGGCGCCGAGGCGGCTTCTCCCCAGCCGTCATTGCCCTCGCCGTCAGAGACACGCACAAACAGATTGCGCGAAACAGAAATCGTCTCGCCGGACATCGCCATGGAGCGACCGAGACGGAGCGCGACTCCGAAGGATTCCAGGTCTGATATCCGAAGCATCGACGCGCCCCACGATCAGATCACGCCGTCTTGCCGGTATTCTGCGATGGTCTCCGGTTCCAGGCGGAGCATCTCCGACAAGATCGTCTCTGTATCCGAACCGAGTTGCGGTGGCGGGAATTCGATCGACGCCGGTGTGTCGGAGAAGCTGTACGGAATTCCGAGCGTTCGGATCGCCCCCGCCGACGGGTGCATGAGTTCCGCTACCATGCCACATGCCGCGGTCTGTGGGTCGGCGATCGCTTCGAGCACGCCGTTGATCGGGCTGCAGGGTATGTTGTACCCCCGCAATTCCTCCAAACAGGCGCCAACACTGCGCGTGGCCAGCGCCTTGGCGACGAGGGCGTCGATCGCATCGCGGTTGCGAACGCGATCCGCATTGCGGGCGAATCGATCGTCGTCGGACCACTCCGGGTGGTTCAGGCACTCGGCGAGGCGGGAGAACTGGGCGTCGTTGCCGACCGCAAGTGCGATGCTGCCGTCCGTACATTCAAATGCGCGATAGGGAACGATGTTGGGATGACCGTTGCCGAAGCGGCCTGGTCGTCTCCCGCTGGCAAGGTGATTGGAGGCGACGTTCACCAGCATCGAGAGGCCGGTCGAATACAGGGATACCTCGAATTTTTGCCCGCGGCCGGTTCTGTAGCGGTTGTTGAGGGCGGAAAGGATTCCCATCGACGCGTACATTCCGGTGCACACGTCGACAATCGCGACTCCGAGTTTCATCGGTTCCCCGTCCGGGGCACCGGTGATGCTCATCAATCCGCATTCAGCCTGCATCAGAAAGTCGTATCCTGGCATGCCGCTGCGGGGGCCGTCGTTGCCGTATCCGGAGATCTCGCAGTGCACGAGGCGCGGCGCTTCCCGTTCGCGCCATTCCCTCGTGATCCCCCAGTTCTCGAACGTTCCCTTCCTGAAGTTTTCAACCACGACATCGGCCGACTTGAGGAGTGACCTCAACACCTCCAGGCCGCGCGGGTCCTTGAGATTCAGGGTCATCCCGCGCTTGTTCCGGTTGACTCCCAGGAAATACGCGGCCTCGCCGCCCACGAACGGAGGGCCCCAGCCGCGGGTGTCGTCGCCTTTTCCCGGTTGCTCGATCTTGATGACCTCGGCGCCCATGTCACCGAGGTTCATCGTACAGAACGGCCCGGCAAGTATCCGGCTGAGATCGACGACCCGGATACCTGACAGAGGTCCGGTCCTGACGGGGTCCCGTGTCATGATTGCGGTTTTTTCGGCGGTGCCATGTTTTCGTCCGCCGCGAGTCCGTCGAGATAGTCGCGGACGTTTTCCCGATTGCGCTCGCGAAACTTCTGAAAGTCCGGCGTTCGCCGTTCGAGAAACGCGTTCATCCCCTCCATGGCCTCATCGGAACCCCAGACGTGGGCGAGCAATTCCATTCCCTGCTGCCAGGAGGCATAGAGCTCGTCCGATTCGTGGTTCAGGGACTTCTTCGTCTGTCTTAGGGTCTGCGAACTCAGGGACTTGAACTGCGCACACCAGTCTTCGGTGGCCTGCCGCAGTTCCGACTGCGGGACGACGCGGTTGATCAGTCCGACGCGAACCGCTTCCTCCGCCGTGAAGGTCCGGCACATGAAGATCATCTCACGAGCGAGTCGTTCACCGATCAGCCGCGGGAGATACTGTGTTGCCCCAACCGTCGGGCAAGCGCCCACCCGGGCGCCAGTCTGGCCGAAGACCGAATTTTCCGACGCAATGACGAGATCGCACCACAAGGCCAATTCGTGTCCGCCCCCCATGCACCATCCGTTGACCATGGCGATCACGGGGATCGGGAGTCCACGAATTGTCATCGCGAGTCCGAGCATGCGCTCGTTCCAGTGCGCGGCATTGACCCAATTCAGCCGCATCATCGCAAAAAAGTCTCCACCGGCCGAAAACGCCTTGTCACCGGATCCGGTTACGACCGCGCAGGTTATCGACGGGTCGTCCCTGGTCGAACGAAGCGCATGAATGAGTTCATCCAGTGTCTGTTCCCGGAAGGCGTTCCGCACCTCCGGTCGATTGATCGTGACCCACGCGACCTGGTCTTTGACCTCGTACAGGATCTCCCGGTAATGGCCCTCTCGGTTCTCGTTCATCGCTTTCTCCAGTTTTCGTATCACGCGTCTTCGGATTCCTGTTCGGCTTCCTCGATCTCGACCAGCGTTCCAAGGGTAGACTTGGGATGACGGTCCGCTGCGGTCCGCTCCCAGGAAGAACAACGGACGCCCGTGGTAACCCGGCCTCGGGCTGGTCAGTGGCCGCAGCCCCCGGGCTACTGATGCCTCGTGGGCGGATGATGCGTCATCCGTTTCAAGGCAGATGTGGTGCAGCCCGCCCTCCGGATTTCGATCGAGGAAGCGCCCAACCGGCGAATCCCGGCCCAATGGTTCCATCAGTTCGATATCGGCGTTCGCCAGTCGCACGAACGCGATTCGAATGGACTGCTCGGCCAGGGTGACGGCCTCGCTGACCTCGGCGGCAAATCTCTCCCGAAAGAACGAGATTGCAGAGTCAAGGTCGGGAACCGCCAGCGCCACATGGTCGATTGATCCGACTTTAACCGGCCCGGGATCTCCTGTGCCCTCGCCCATCGTGCCCTCCCGTGCGCATCGGCGTTCCACCAGGACACCGTTTTCCTTCGGAACACGTAACATAAGGACAAGTTCCGTCGCAAGAAACCCGAATCGCGGCCTGCTGTTACGGTCCGCTGCGGTCCGCTCCGGCGTATCTGGACACCAGCAATTGCGGCCTTTAGCCTCTTCTTCCGCGAATCGGCTCATTACCCGGAAGGGTCCTGAAGTTCGGACCGGATTGAGGCGAGACGGCGGGAGGAGCAATGAACATCAGGACAATCGACATCCATGCGCATTTCTTTCCCGAGGCGTATCTGAAAATGGTCGCCGAGGAAGGCGGCCAGTACGGGATCGGTGGCGAATGGGATGGAGTCGATGGACCGAGTATCGCCATCGGCAAACGGATTACGCCGGTGGAGATCCGCTACTACGACGTTTCGGCAAGGCTGGCCTCGATGGACGACCAGGGTGTCTCCGTCCATGCCCTGTCGCTCACCCAACCGATGGTTTACTGGGCGCCCGCTGATCTTGCGAGGCGCCTGTCGGAAGCCTTCAACGACGCCTGCGTCGAGGCTCACCTCTCCCACCCTGACCGTTTTGTCGGTCTCGCGACGCTTCCCATGCACGAGCCTGACCTCGCCCTGGCGGAACTGGCCCGAATCCGGGACTTGCCGGGAATTCGGGGTATCTACATGGGCACCCGGGTCGGCGACAGGGAACTGTCCGACGAGAGCTTCTTCCCGGTCTACGAGGCTATTCAGGACCGTGGGTTCGCGGTGTTCCTTCATCCCGTCAACGTTGTCGATCCCGACCGGCTTCGAAAATTTTATCTGACGAACTTTATCGGCAATCCAACCGAATCGGCGATCGCAGCCTCCCATCTGATCTTCGGCGAAGTGCTGGACAGGTTCCCGGACTTGACGTTCTGCCTGCCTCACGCCGGCGGTACCTTCCCCTACCTTGTGGGACGAATCACGCACGGGTGGGGTGTACGCCCGGAATGCCGGCATTTGCGCAATCCGCCCGACACGTATCTGCGGCGGTTCTACTACGACACCATCACGCACGCCCATCCGGCCCTGGACTACCTCATCTCGCTTGTCGGCGCCGACAGGGTCGTCCTCGGCAGCGACTTCTGCTTCGACATGTCCTACCAGCGTCCGGTCGAGTTCGTCACTCAACATGCCGGCCTCAGCGAGGGCGAACGGTCCTTGATTCTGTCCGGGAACGCGACTAGGCTTTTGGGGATGTGAAACGCGCACGGCGGAGACGGCGAAAACGGCCGCCCGCGGGTGTCTTTCCGAAAACCTGATGCTTCTGGCATCGTTTCGTCTTGGAGGTAGGAATGCGGCGCAGAGAGGTGCCGACCGAACCGGAAGTCACCGCCTGGCCCGACTACCCCGCAGCCGTGCGCGGGGGAGGGTTCGTGTTTATCTCGGGAGTGAGAGGGGGGCGGCCGGACGGCGAACCCGCGTCCTACTCCGATGTGCCGCCTGAATTCGCCGGACCGTCGCAAGGCTTCGTCCTGGTCGACGGGCTGGAGGGGGAGGCGACGTCGGACGCGTGGCGCGCCCACGGAAACATGGAGCGTGTCCTTGCCTGTGCCGGGACGCGGGGCGACCAGATCCTGCGGCAGCGCATGTGGCAGCGCGACAAGCGGTTCTTTCCGGTGCTCGAACGGGTTCGGAAGATCTGGCAGCCCGAGGCCGCCCCAAGCAGCGGACTCGGCGTGTCAACTGTCGGAGGACGGTACGGCGGCTGGTTCGGAATCGAGGGAATCGCGGTCGACGTCGAGGACCCTGACTGCCTCGGCGCGCGCGAGATACTGACCCCGGCCGGAGATTCCGCGAACCCGTCAGCCTCGATCTACTCGCAGATGTCGGCGAGCGGACCGCTCGTTTTCCTCGCTGGCCATATTCCAATCAGGACCGCGCTGCCGGGCAAGCCCGTGGTCGCCAGTTTCGACGATATTCCGGAGGAGGGACGCTTCCTGGAGACGGGACGCAGTCATCCGGACGCGCGCGACGGCCCGATCGCGGCACAGACCTGGTTCGTCTACAACGAGATCCGACGTGCCCTGGCGAGCAACCGCATGGCGATGTCGGACATCGTGCATGTTCGCGTCTATCTCGCCGATCTTCGCGATTTCGGGACCTTCCACCGGGTTCATCGGCACTTCTTTTGTGACCGCGCTCCTGCGTTGACGGTGGTCGGATTCGATGAGGTGGGTCACAAGGGTTGTAGAATCGAGATTGAACCGACGGCACTGCGTCCAGGCACTCTTGGCCGTTCCGATCTCGCATGGCACATGCCTGCCCCCTTTGCCGGGCCTGCCGTCGTACGTGCGGGTCCGCTCCTGCTATTCGCGGGCATGTTGGGAGTCGGGCCGGGCGGCCGCATTGTGGGAAGTGCCGACACGGTCGCTCCCGAAGCGTCTGATCTCGTGCGCTCGCTGGAATCAGGCACGAGTTCACCATCGGTGCCGGCACAGATCTGGTGGGCATGGCGCCGAATCCAGGAATACTGTGCCGCATCCGGGATCGGTCCGGAGGCGATCACCAAGACCGTGGTCTATCTTCGCTCGGAAGCGGACCTCGTCGCCTACGAGACAATTCGTTCCCTCTTTACGGCCGGGGATCTGCCGGCTTTCGACTGCGTGTTCGTGCCGGATCCGGGACCGGTCGAGGAAGCCGCAGTTCAGATCGACGTGACAGCATTGAACTGCGCTTGATTTCGGGTTAACTTCAAAAAACATTCGAACTTTCTGGGAGAGAAAATCAATGAAAGAACTGGTAACTCTTGGTGTGTCCGCTGCTCTGGCCGCGGCTCTCGCAAGCACGGCGCCCGCGATCGCGCAGGACGGCTATCCCGACCGGCCGATCAGTGTGGCGGCGTGTTATCCGGCCGGCGGCGGCGTCGACCGCAATTTGCGGATGGTCGAGCGCGTTGCCGCGAAGTATCTCGGGCAGTCGCTGCTTCCGCAGTACCGGACCGGGGGATCCGGAACGGTCGCGATGCAATTTATCAAGGAAGCGGATCCCGACGGATACGAGTTGGCGATCTGTGACAACGGCGGCGCAATAATTGCCCCGATCGCACAGGGACTGGATCTCGATGCGGACGACTTCACGCCAATCGCGCAGGTCTCTTTCGTCCCGTGGATCATGACGACCCGGGCGACATCGGCTTATGAAAACCTCGAGTCTTTCCTTGAGGCGGCGATGGCCGCAAGCGACCCGGTCGCAATTGAGATCTCCGACATTGCGACGTCGGACCACTACGGGTGGCTGCTTCTGCTCAAGCAGGCAGGAATCTCGCCCGCGAAGTTCAAGTGGAACCCGCATGGCGGCGGAGGTCCGAAGATGAGGGCAATCATCGCGGGAGAGGGCGAACTGCTGTTCGACGACGCCGGGGAGATCGAGGGTTACGTGAAGGATGGCACCCTGCGTCCGTTGGCCGTGGCCGCGGCGTCACGCCTTCCCCAGTTTCCGGACGTACCGACCATGCAGGAACTGGGCTACGACGTGATCGCAGGATCATCGGTCGCGATCTACGCTCCACCCGGCCTGTCGGACGACAAGGTAGCCAGACTGCAGGACGCAATGCGGCAGATCAAGCAGGATCCCGCCTTGCTCAAGGCGTTCGAATTGACCTTGCAAGACCCGGACACGTTCATCGTCGACGAGTTCGAGGCGGCATGGCGCAGGGACTGGGAGAACGCGTCCGAACTGCTGAAGGCGGCCTTGGGTGGCTGAACTTCCCATCCGGACGGTGGAAGGTTTTTGAGATGGAAGCTTGAGGGTGCGCTTGCCGTTACTGTACTCACGGTAGGCGTACTCCTCTTCCTCACGGCGCCAAACCTGGTTCGGGGCTGGGCGTTCTCGATTCCGGGGACAACCGATGTCGCGCTGGAGCCGGTTTTTTTCCCGCGCCTCGCGTCGTTGCTGCTGGCGTCTGCGGCAATACTCGTGCTGGCGACAATTCCGCTACGCTCGGGTGCCCTGCCGGCGGTCGAGACTGATTCCGGCTCCTACCTGCGCGCGGGTGCGGGCCTCGCCGGCATCCTGGTCTACCTGATCTCAGTGATCACATTCGGGTTTGTCGTGTCCACGGTCGTGTTTATAACCGTCGCCAGCTTTGTCGGAGGATACCGAAAGTTGGCAATTGTCATTCCGGTCGCGATCGGTGTCGCGGTCGCGCTGAGACTTGTGTTCCGGTTCGGCCTTCATGTGGGCCTGCCTGAAGGGCTCCTGCTCTAGCCGACGGACGGAGAACGATGTTCGAGGATCTTCTCGCCGCCGCCGTCGTCGTCTTCAACTGGCAGACCATCGCGGCGATTTCGGCCGGCACGATTGCCGGCCTCATGATCGGCGCAATCCCTGGGTTGAGTGCAACGATGGGGATGGCGCTGCTTTCGCCGTTCACTTTTTTCGTGGGGCCGTTGATCGGAATTCCGTTTCTCATCGGCCTGTTCAAGGGAGGAACGTTCGGCGGATCGATTTCCGCGATATTGATCGGCACGCCGGGAACTGCAGCCAACGCGGCAACTCTTCTCGACGGCTACGAGATGCGGAAACAGGGCAAGGCAGGGCCCGCCATCATGGGTGCGCTGAACGCCTCGCTGATCGGGGACGCCTTCGGAACGGTTGCCTTGATTTTCGGAGCGCCGGCGCTGGCCCTGATCGCGATCCAGTTCGGCCCGCACGAGTTCTTCGCGCTGGTGCTCTTCTCGCTGACCATGATCTGCTATGTCTCCGGGCGTTCCCTCGCAAAGGGCGTCCTCGCCGCCGCGATGGGCGTGTTCTTTGCGTTGATCGGCACCGACCCGATCGGGGGCACTCCGAGGCTGACGTTCGGCTTGCGCGAGCTCGCGGGCGGATTGAACGTCATCGCCCTGGTAACCGGCCTCTTTGGCATCACCGAAGTACTCATCCAGATGGAGTCTTTCGGGAAAAGCCGGAAGAGCGTGGCGAGTTCGGTCAATCTCCATCTGGCCGGCGCCGGGATGCAATTCAGATCCGTCGTGAAGCATCTGTGGACGATCGTGCGCTCCTCGCTGGTCGGGACCTTCATCGGCGCTCTTCCGGGAATCGGCTCCGAGACCTCTCCCTGGGTCGCCTACGGTCTGGCGAAGCGGGCCTCGAAGGAACCCGAGAAATTCGGCAAGGGTGCCTATGAAGGCGTTGTGGCTCCCGAGGCGGCCAACAACGCCGTGTGCGCCGCCGCCATGATCCCGATGCTCGTGTTCGGGATTCCGGGCGACATCGTCACGGCGATCCTGATGAGCGCGCTCATCGCCCAGGGCCTGCAGCCGGGCCCGTTTCTGATTTCCGAACACCGCGACGTGATTTTCGGATTGTTCATGTCCGTCCTGTTCGCAACCGTCGCCCTTTACGTTTTCGGGCGTCTGACCATGCGCTGGTGGATTCGAATCATGACGATCCCGCGGCCGCTGCTCTACTCGATCGTGGTTGCGTTCTGCGTGGTCGGCACCTACTCGGTGAAATCAAGCAGTTTCGACCTCGCGGTGATGTTTGCGTTCGGATTAATCGGCTACATCATGCGCAAGCTTGACATCGCGATCGCACCGATGCTGCTGGCCTTCGTTCTTGCCAAGATCCTGGAGGAATCCCTGCGCCGTGGGCTGGTGCAATCGGACGGGAGCATTCTTGCCTTCTTCGAGAGGCCTATCACGGCAGTCATCCTGTCGCTGACGGTGCTGGTCCTGATCGCGTTCGCGGTTCTCGAATGGCGGCGACGCAGGACTGGTGGAACACAGGACGGGACGGAATGATCCGGGGAGCGGCAGGCGAAATCCGAAATACGTCGCGCCGACCGCACCCGTCGAGTTCCAGCCGGCGGGCCGAGCCGTTCGTTGAACGACCAATGCCGGGGGAGGATTGCCTCACATGAAGATCGAGTACCAGCATCATCCGGACGGACCACCCGGGACGCCACCGATTGCGGCACGCGCAGGGGACCTTGTTTTCACAGGGGGACAAATGGCGGTCCACCCGACACTTGGAATTCCCGCCGAGGCGAAGCTGCTGCCCAATTACTATTGGCACGGATCCAGCGTTCACCGGCAGTTGTCGTACGTCTACGCGAACCTCGACTCGACCCTGCAGCGACTGGGAGCCTCATTGCCGAGATGCCTCAAGATCAACTCGTACCACACGGATCCGGGTGAGGTCGACATGGCGTTGCGGGTTCGGAAGGAGTGGTTCGACGCGGCCGCTGCTCCACCGAGCAGCCTTCTGATCATTCCCGAACTCCCGGTTCACGGGGCGACCGTGAGTCTCGACATGACGGTGCTCGCCTCGGACGCGGAATTGGACCGCGAACTGGTGCCGATCAAGAGCGTCAAGGCCATTGGCCAGGTCGCCGCAATCGGGTGGTCGGTGTATTCGCAGGCCGTTCGGGGTGGGGGTTTCGTCTTCACGCGCGGCACGACATCCACCGGGCCGCGCGGTCCGATCGACGAAATCGTTCCGCATCCCGAACTTCCATACCGACACAACCCCGTTCGATTTCAGACGAGATATGTGCTCGAGTACCTGCGGAAACTGCTCGACGACGCGGGGTGCAGCTTCGACGACGTCGTGCGTGCCGAGATCTATCTTGAGCGCATGTCCGATTTTGCCGTTTTCGAAGAAGTCTGGCGCGAGCATTTTCCGGTTGACCCTCCGGCACGGTTCATCGTTCAGTCCCGTTTGGCCGTCCCGCACACGGTTGTGGAGATCGAGTTGGTGGCGATCGACCCCGAGGGGGCCTACAGGAAGGAGGTCATCTCAACGGACGACGCACCAACGCCCTTGGGCGCGGAGCCACAGGCCGTGAAGGCAGGGCCCTACCTGTTCTTTTCCACTCAGATGGCTACCGACTACTGCTCGGGTCTGGCCGCCGAGGCACGTCCCGATCCCGACTTTCCGTTCCACACGTCGAGCATCGGCCTCCAATCCCGCTACGTTCTGAGAAATGTCGAGGCCATCTGCCGCGCAGCAGGGACGAGCGTCCGCAATCTGGTGAAACGTCGCGCCGTGTACACCGACTACAACGATCTCCAGGAAGCGGAAGAGCCGTGGCGGGCGAAACTCGGCGACCGGCTGCCTCCGACCACCAACCTGCGTACGGACGGCCCCGCCCTCGTGCCGGGATGCAGGGTTCTGTACGACCTGACTGCCGTGATCGAAGATTGAGATCCGGCGGACGAAACGACGTTCCCGACCGAAACGCGGCGGCAGCCGGAAAGTTTGTGAACCGGACCTGAGCTGGGTCCCGGAAATCCAGGAGGAAACCAATTGTGAAGAGACTGTTCTTGAACCCGGATGACATGTGGGCACGCGTCGAGAACGGGGAACTGCTGTACACTCCGATCATCGTGGTCAGCGACGAGTCGCACACGCACATCTACCTTTCCGGGCAGACGCCGCGGCTGCCGAACGGTGACGTCGTCGCGAAGACGATGCGCGAGCAATTGCGCCAGACCTGCGAGAACATCAGAATCGGTCTCGGTCATGTCGGAGCGACGTTCGACGACGTCGTGACGACGACGACCTACGTGCTCGATCTCGCCGAGTACTACGAGGCGTCCGATGAACGCTTCAAGTATTTCCGGAACAACCGGCCTGCGAGCACGCTCATTCAGGTGGCCGGACTGGGGGTCCCCAAGGCCAGGGTTGAGATCACCGTCGAGGCGATCATCGAGACCGAGCGATTCCGCGTCGACTGACGGGAACAGTTCGCGCGGTCGCCCGGGCGGAGACGTGCGCTAGACGGCAATCGTGTCGGAGTTCCGGTAGCTGACCCTCTGGAAAATCGCCATCACGATCAGCAGAATGACCGTCTGGATAATCATGAACGCCGCGAGTCTCGCCGAATGGCGCTCCATCAGCAGGAAGAAGACAACCGACATCACCTCGGTCCCGTTTCGGTAGAGGAACATGACCGAGGAGAATTCCCTCACCAGGACCACGAACATCATCAGCCAGGCGGAGAAAACTCCCGGTTTCAAGAGCGGAAGCAGGATCCTTCTTGTCGATTGCCACCAGGTCGCTCCGTGGATTCGAGCGGACTGCTCGAGTTCATCGTGGATTGACATGCGGACTGCATAGATTGTCCGATAGGAGAGGTAGAAGTAGCCGATGACGTACGCAAAAATGATGATTCCGAGCGTGTTGTAGATCGGTGTCCTCACGAACGCGAAGAGAACCATCATCCCGAAGATCGCTCCGGGGATTGCGATCGGAAGAAGGCAAAGCAGTCCCATAAAGGATTCGCCGCTTCTCGATCTTGTCTGCGACAGCACCGCCGACAGGAGAACAGCGACGGTGGCGGCGACCGAACAGGCCAACAGGGAATTGACAATCGCCCGCCTTGTGACGTCGTACTCGAAGAGGACGCTTCGAAAGTTGTCCAGCGTGAACAGGCTGACCTGGAACGATCCTGCCCAGTACTTCTGGAGGCCGACCAGAACCAGCACGAGGAGAGGTGCGATCACGGCGATCGTGACGTAGGATACGACCAGACCGAACGCGACCCAACGCCACTTGCCGAGCCGGACGCGGCTGGCACGATAGCCTTTGCCGGTGACCGTGGTGAACTGGCGTTCGCCGAGCAGTCTTCGCTGTATCCAGATCCCGGTGCCGGCGATCAGGATCGCCAGAATACCCAGCGACGCTGCCATGGTCACATCCTGCGGATAGTCGCTCATCAGAGACCAAATGCGCGTGGCCAGTACGTAGTTCCCGCCAGGAGCTCCGAGGGCCATGGGGATTTCGAGGGTGCCTACGGTAAATACGAATACCAGCACCATTCCGGAGAGCAGCGCCGGCCCGTTGACGGCCAGCGTCACGCGCCAGAGCACCTGCCAGTTGCTGGCCCCGTGGATGCGCGCGATCTCCTCCAGGCTCGGGTCCATCTGCCTAAGCGAGGCGACCGCGTACAGGTACATGAATGGAGAGTAGAATATCGACTGGATGACGATCATCGACGTCAGGGAGTAGACGTCAGGCAAAAGCTCCGGCGGCCATCCCCAGTCGGTCATGAGGCGGGTAAACATTCCGGCCCGGGGCACGAGAAGCATTCGCCAGGCCATGGCTCCCACGAATGCCGAGATGAACAAAGGTATGACGCACAGGATCTCGAGCAGGCGGCGTCCGGGTACATCGGTGCGTGCGTTGACCCATGCCAGCGGAACACCGATCACCGCTGCGCCGAAGGTCGCGCCTGTGGCGAATAGAATCGTCGTGACGATTTCCCGCCCGACGGTGGGATGCTCCAAGATTCTCGCGAAACCGCCGAGGCTGAACGAGCCGGACTCGGTGAAGGCGGCGTACACGGACATTGAGGCCGGATACACGATCGCCAACGAAATCATGGCCGCGGCGGCCCAGAAGGCCAGCCTGTCCATCCTGAGTTCGCCCCGGAGCAATCTCCTGGTTGCACGCACGGCGGCCGTTCCCGTCATGAGATCCGTCTCATTGCACAGCGGAGCGGAACAAAAAGGCGCAGGAGTGATACGGCGTTGCCGGAACGGTCGATTCCAACCGATCGGTCGTTCGAACGATGACTTGCGGTGCGCCATTCCGTCGTCCGGCGGACTTCGCGAAGTTTTCGCGGAACGCATTTCGGCAAGCCTTCTACCGACCTTGAGGGTTTCAAAGTCTGCCACCCGGTCAGACGCGAGGCTGGCGCAGTCTTTCCGGGAATGCAGATCGTGACATGTACGGTTGGTTGCGGAATGAGGTCGGACATGTACGAATCCTCGACCGATTCAGTGTCGGTGAAATGCGGCATCAGCCGGTGGGCAGCGCGATGCATCTTTCACTGTCGATCTCCAGGCGGACCGTTGCCCCATCCTCGACAGCCAGGCCACCGTCAACCCACACCCGCATCCGCGCAAACCCGGTGTCGACAAGCATTTCGGTCCGGTCACCCAGATACTGGCTTTTGTGGACCCTGCCGCAAATCAGGTTTTCCTCCGATTCAGGGTTCGTCCTGTGCACCTTCATCCATTCTGGCCTCACCAGAACGGTGACATTGCCGGACAGCACCTCCGTCCCTTTGGAGACGCGGATAACGCTGGAATCGCCATCCTTGCCAACCAGTCGAACATCGATCAAGCGCGTTTCAGTCGACCCGTTCTCCTCGATCGTGCCCGCCAAGAGATTTGCGACTCCGATGAAGTCTGCCACGAACCGCGTTTTCGGCTCGCTGTAGAGGGAACGCGCATCGCCTCGCTGCTCGATTTTGCCGGCGTTCATGACGAGCAGTTCGTCACCGAGGGCCATTGCCTCTGCCTGATCGTGCGTCACATAGATCGCGGTGGTCCCGATGCCACGCTGAATGTCCTTCAACAGATAGCGCATCTCCTCGCGAAGTTTCGCGTCAAGGTTGCTGAGAGGCTCGTCGAAAAGCAGGACCTTGGGATTTCCGACGATCGCGCGCGCAAGGGCGACCCGCTGCTGTTGTCCCCCCGACAGGTCGGTTGCGTTGCGGCTACCGAAGTCACCGAGTCGCACAACGTCCAGTGCCTCCCGGACACGGCGCAAGATTTCGGAACTGTTCTCTTTCCTCATTCGAAGTGGAAACGCCACGTTCTCGTGGACGCTCATGTGCGGCCAGATGGCGTAGGACTGCGCCACCATCCCCATTCCGCGCGCATTGGGCGGAACGAACAGCCCCTCGTCCGCTTTTGTCATGACCTCGCCGTCGATGACGATCTCGCCCGATTCCGGCTGTTCCAGTCCGCCGACACATCGCAGCGTGGTGGTCTTGCCGCAACCGCTGGGTCCAAGAAGGACGAGTAGATTGCCCCTCTCGACCTCGAAGTTTACGTCGTCGACGGCCCACGTATCGTCGAATTTCTTGCGGAGTCCCTGTACCGCCACGTACGCCGTCACTTGGTCCTCCCGGAAGTCGGCCGGCGACTCGACATATAGGAAAGGGGCGGCGTCAAAGGCGCCGCCCCGAAGTTGGGATTCACGTCGCGTTCCGCCATTTCCGAAGAACGCCCTCCAGGGCCATCAGGCGAAACTCGAAGTCCGCTGGCGTGTCACTTCGCAAAGATTGCTGCAAATTCTTCCTGAGCATTCCGCACAAGGTCCGCGTTCGTAGCGATCTCCCGATAGTCGGGCGCGAAGGCCGCATCGCCGATGTCATCGGCGTTTGGCGTCAGAGCGAAACTGCTGGGAACTCCTTCCCTACCCGGAATTCGACCCTCGTACTTTTCGAAGATCTGCTGCCCGGGATGACTCCTGAGGAAATCGATCCACAACTGAGCGGCGTTCGGATGCGGTGCGTCGGCGAAAGCTGCCGTCGCCTGCTCCTGAAGCATAACGCCCTCCTTGGGGATCGCGGTCCGAATGTGGGTTGCCCCCTGGTCGGAAAGCACGTTGGCGTCAGCCGAAACCCCGAGAATCGACAGCGGTCTTTCGCCTGACATCATCATCTCAACGCCATGCATGGATGTCGATGAGATCAGTACGTCCTGTGCCGCCAGCTTTTCCCAGTAGTCCTCAGGCAGCCTCTGCTTCAGGTAGTGATACACCAGGGCGACCGATTGCAGGGTAGAACCGTCCATCAGGCTCATCTTTCCCTTCAACTCCGGCTTCAGCAGGTCGTGCCAGCTCGTGATCTCCAGGTCGGGCAGCTCGTTGCCGTTCCACATCGGAAACATCATGTACATGTCTGACGTCCAGTACGGCCGGTTGTTCAGACCGATCCTTTCCGGCAGTTTCATGTGTTCATATTCGGGTGATTCATATGCCATGATCAGACCGCGTTCGACCGCGTCGGTCAGCCAAGTGATTGCCGGCATCGTCGTCACGTCGCCTGAAATCGGAACGCCCTGACTCACCTCCGCCTCGATTCGAGCGATTGTCCCGGACGTGTTCCTGATGTCGTAAGACACCTTGAAGTCGTCGGGCAGGCACCAATAGCTCATGAACCCCTCGCGATGTGCGTTTTGCGTCTCGGGAGTCTCGAAGACGCTCGCAACAACAATCAGTTCGCCCTCCTCGATTGCCTTCGCAACCCGAGGATCGTCGCACCGATCCTCAGCGACGACGCCCGTAGCGTTGAAAAACGCGAATGCGCCGACCGCCAAAGCGGAAGCGGAACGCGATAACACGGTTCTGTAAGTTTTCATGATCAACTCTCCCAGTGAAAACATCGAGAAACACGCCTTTCCAAAAGACATGCTTCTGGCTTGGAGCATTCCAAACTCTTGAGAGATTATATTTCTGGAAATTGCGCGTCAAGGTATCGTGTCTTGCAATGAGGGCAACCGCATCGGAGGAAATACCCTTTCCCATTTGCCAGACTGCGTGATTCCCTTTTGAAAAACAGTAACCTGAAGCAGGGATCAAAGGCAGAAAAACGCAGGATTTCGGGCGATTCTTCGACGAGTGGCCCCCCCGGAGCAGCGACTTGACCCGTGTAAATGCCCGGACTGTTCTGTCGCGAATGCCGGCGCTGATCCGCGCGCGGGTCGCACCGTCATGCAAGAAGCAAACGGTGCGCGGAAAGCCGAGGAAGACCAAATGGAACGGTTGCTTCTTTCCGAATCTTGTCAGCCAATCTTGATTGCAACGGCAATCTTCCTGGCCGGATCGTGGGCTCAGGCTTTCGCCATCCGCGATACCGCGAGAAACACTGCCGAATTGTCGAGATCGCTGTCACCCGCCTGTTCGGCGTTCTCCATCACCGCGAGATAGCGATTGACCATCGGCATGTTCCCGTGCCCGTTGCGCGCGGCCATCTCGCGGATCAGCTTGAAATCCTTTTGAGACTGGGCGATCCGCGCAAGCGGCGTGAAGTCGCGCGCGACCATCATTGGTCCCTTCGCCTCCATGACATCAGACCGTGCCGCGGAACGCAGTGCCGTCTGCAGGTACGCCGCCGGGTCGAGGCCCAGCGCCTCGGCAAGAACGAGGCCTTCGGCGACGGCAGCCCGGTTCAACCCGAGAACGCAATTGATCGCCAGCTTGGTCCTGTTCCCGTTGCCGATGACCCCGACCCGTTCCCGGTTGGGCGAAATCGCCTTGGCAACCTCCTCGAAGGTGTCGAGCCCCGCCGCGTCTCCGGCAAGCAACAGGAGCGCAGTGCCGTTCCGGACCTGGAGGCTCGTGCCCGAGATCGGGGCCTCGACGAGCACGATCGAGCGTTTCCGGGCGGACTCCGCCAACGCGACGACCTGATCGGGATCGCACGTGCTCATCGTGACGAGCACCTTGTCCTTGACCTCGGGCGCGGCTCCGATAATGGCGGCCAGCTGGTCAGTGCTGAAGACGGCCGAGAGAATGATGTCGCTTTGCCAGGTCGTTTCGGGATCCGCAGGAATCCCTCCCTTTTCCCGCAGGAGCGCTCCCCGCTTTTCATCCACATCGTAGCCAACGACGCCATGTCCCGCGGCCAGAAGGCGTTCCGCCAAGGCCGTGCCGATCAGCCCGAGCCCGAAGATCCCGACCATCGTGGCCATCGTGAAGCCCCCCTATCCCGCCGCCTTGATGTCTGCCAGTTGCGCAATCGAACGGTTCGACAGCGGCAGCGAGACAGGCTCGCCGGTCTCGGCCGACAGGTCTGCGGCCGAATATGCCTCCATCACCAGCCGCGCATCGGCCGGATCGACCATCGCGGGGCGGTCCGTCAGCACGGCCTCGAGAAAATGGATCGTCTCCGGCCCCATCTGGCCAGCAAACACGTGGTCCACATGTTCGCCCGGCATGGTCGACATCGGGAATTGCGTGCCCCCGGACACCGTGTTCAACCAGTGATCGCGCGCGGTGTCATCCAGGATCAGCGCGCCCTCGGTCCCTGTGATCTCGATCCAGGTCGCGCAAAAGTTCGGATAGCTTGGCGGCAGGTTCCAGCCGCCCCCGATGACGACCAGCGTTCCGTCATCCATCGTCACCGTCGTCCACATGCAGTCGTAGGAACCGTTCAGGTCCTTCATGTAGCCGTAGGCGCCCTGGGAATATATCTTCACCGGCCTGGCGGGCTCCAGCAGCCAGAAGACAAAGTCGAGATCATGGGTGGATTCCATTGCCGCAGGCGACAGCTTGATGCGATTGGCGACCTTCTTCCCGAGGTTCCGCGACACGTGGCGGCTGACCATGACGTTGACCACCTTTCCGAGCCAGCCTTCGGCAATGGACTTCCGGGCATAGGCGATCTTGGGGTTGAACCGCTGCGAATAGCCGATGGTGAATTTCACCTCCCTGGCATTGGACAGGGCGATCAGTTCGTCGGCTTCCCAGAATTCCAGCGCAATGGGCTTTTCCAGGAGGACGTGCTTGCCCGCCTTCAGGCAATCACGGGCGATCGGGTAGTGGGTCTCTTCGGGAGCAGTCGAAATATAGACCACGCTGATGGCCGGGTTGGAAACGATGTCCCGATAATCGAGTGTCGCCGTTGCCGGCCCGGTCAGCGCGCGGACCTCTTCCAGCCGTTCGGGGCGGATTTCACAGATATGCAGTGCATCAACCAAAATCGAATTGGCCAGCGTCTCCGCCCTGACGCCACCGCACCATCCGGTTCCGATGACCGCCACCTCCGTCGTCGCCATCTCGCTCCTCCCATTCTATCGCACCCACGTGCGTCTTGCCTCAGATAGCCTGCCCCGCCAGTGCGACCACCGCGGTGGCTCCCGAATCAACCACGGGCGTTCCCGAAACTTTTCGGCAACAACACAAACGAAGTTCTTCTGTTTTGCTTACGGCCCCGATGAAAGCAAGCAGGACATTGTTCAACGCGGTCAGCAAATTCCGAAGATGATCTTGAACCGCGCGGACCAAACCGGCACCCTGGGCGCCCTCTCCGTCGAATTTGCTGTTTGCAAAGGACCGCAGTGCCGGTGTGGTTCCGGCATTTGCAAGAAGCAGAAAGAACGCGGCGCCCGACATGTCTCGGAGCTCGGTCACGCCGCGGGCAAACTTCAGGATGACCCCGCCTTCAGAAAGTCTGCCTCATGATTGAGCAACAAACGCAACATTTCAGTCTTTCCGCACTGAACAAACCAGGAGCATCTCGCAAACCTCGATGCGTGGATGACGGCGACACACCTGTCGAGACGCGAGAAAGTCACGACGCAAACCATCCGACACTGGATCGAGGGAGGGCGCCATCAACCATGCGAGCGGACACCCGGCGGACATGACAGGGTCCGGGTTCCCGTCGAACCCGACACGATCCTCGACGCCCGTGCTTCCAGCGCCAGGCAGCGCTCCTCCCTCGACACCGGGGAACGGCTCCCGCGCGCCCGGTATCCCGACGGACGCGTTGTCCGTGACACTGGATCCGGAGTCGATTTCAGGCGACGAGGCCTTGTCGCCCGACTGGAACGCGCATTGCGCGGAGAGGCAGTCCATGTGGTGGCTGCCACACCGGGCCGCATCACCCGCGCATCACCCGCTCGGGCTGCCCCCTCATCAGGCATGTCATCGAACTTTCGGGAGGAGGCACCGAGCTTCCGGAAGAGGACGATCTCACCGGGCAGTTCGACGTCCGTTGCCTCGTTGCATGGATCACTTCCTTCTGCAACGCCCGCCATGGGAAGCGTTCCGGTCAAGGGCACGAGGAAGATCAGGGCCTGCCCGAAGGACCCTGAGCTGCTGCACGAACTGGTCCGCCAGCAGCGCCGCGCCGACAACCTTGCCATCGCCTGCTTCATCGAGGCCGACCGCGGCCTCGTGGACCCGAATGGCCCGGACCTGTTGCAGACCGCCTTGCGGTCCACGATCCGCGCCTTCGTGCGTTCGGAGGTTGAGGAGCGCGGCGGCGCGTTCCGCTCCGCCGATTGCGACGAGGCGGTGAACGCGGCGTTCCGAACCCGGGATGCGGTGATCCGGCGGCGGAAGGACGGCGAACGCTGCGGCTTCTCGTTCCGCAGCATCAGGGACATACGGCAGCGCATTGCCGTCCAGAAGCTCTCCGGCGCGTTCGTTGCGCGGAACTTCGACCTGGCCGAAGCCATGCCCGGCGAGGCGTGGGGGATCTGACGACCATCGTGCTTGAGCGGGGGCAGTGGTTCATCTGCGCTCGGAAGCACATCACCACGGTTGGGCAGGACGAAATCCAGGTCCGCTCCATCGTGGCCCTCGACCCCGGCGTGCGGACCTTCGTGACCGCATACGCGGTGAAGCACGCTGCCAGCCACGGCGACGGCTTCCATGCCGAAAGGGTGTTCCCGCTCCTGCTGAAGCTCGACCGCCTGGTCGGCCAACGCGCGAAGGCGAGGCACGGGGACTGGAAGCGCCACGATCAGAAGCGGATCGACAGGCTCGCGATCCGCATCCGCAACCTGGTCGACGACCTGCACCGCCGGGTTGCCCGTGATCTCGTTCGGGCCTTCGACGTGATCCTGCTGCCGTCCTTCGGGACGAAGGAAATGAGCGCGAAGTCCGAGCGCAAGATCAGGACGAGGACCGTGCGCTCGATGCCGGGCCTGGCGCATTACCGGTTCAGGCAGAAGCTGGCCTGGATGTGCCGGAAATACGGCAAGACGGCTCATCATCGCCAACGAGGCCTATACCAGCAGGACCCGTTCATGGGACGGCTTTGTCGCGCAGGAGCCTGGCGGCTCGAAGACGGTCTCGGATGGCACCATCATCGTTGAGCGGGACATGAACGGCGCACGGGGCATCATGCTGCGCGCGCTCTACGGCAACCTGGGCCGTTTCCAGGCGGCGGGCGCAGATGTCGCGCTCGTTGCGGAATAAATCAAGTGGCAGCTGCATCAATCCCGAACGGACGGCAAAGCCGACCTGAAAGAAGTTGATCGTCGAGACCGAATTCGCGATTTTTTTGCCGTGCAGGTGCATGTTCACCGCGCACGCGATGATTTCGGCAAGGATGAAGGAGCAAAGTGCGAAGGCTCGGGTCCTGCACATGTTCGGAACAACCTCGGCCACGATGAACGGGCTACGCATTTCCTCGACCAGGCGATCTTGTTCCTGCCGGTCCATGGTCCCGGCCTGTCCATCGTAGTTGGCGCCAACCTCGTTCAGGACCTCGCGCATGTCCCCGGGCAGGGAGTCGTGGAAATCATGACTGTTTGCGAGCCCCTGCCAGGTCATTGAGCCAAATGCGCTCAGCGTGTAATACGGTCCGGGCTCAAAATACCTGGGTTGACCAAGGCCGGCGGCAGCATGATCCAGCCGATCGTGGTATTCAAATTCGGGTTTGCGCCGGCGATTCGGGGCGTCATCCTCGCTCTGTTCGCAGTTGAGAACTCCGGCGGTTGCTTCTGGTGTTCGAGGAAACGGCTTGAGGCTTCGTGCCGTCACAGTCGATCGGGACCTTCTTGCTGCCGGCGGTTCTGTTCGGCGTGATCGAAAGGGCACTCCGCGCCTGTTCAATCGCAGGTGCCAGACGCGCGACGGGCTCCGGGCGGGCACGGCCCGAACATTGAGACAGGGGGTTGACCATGCGGGATCGTAAGGAAATCGGTCTGGCTATCGTTGGCTGCGGGACCATCGGCCGGATCCGGGCGGAGCTGGCCCGCGCCTATCCTGGTGTCGGCTGGATCGGCCTTTGTGACGTGAAATCCGACATCGGTCAGCGTCTGGCAGATGATGTTCGGGCCGATTTCTTCACCACCGACTTCCGCGAACTGTTACGTCGGACCGAAGTGACTGCGACCATCATCGCGACGGACGAGAACTTCCACTTCGAACCGACAATGCTAGCTGCAGAAATGCGGCATGCGCTCTTTATCGAAAAGCCGCTGGCCACCGATTCCCGACAGTCGGCAAAGATACTGTCCACAATCGAAGCGGCTGGCCTCGACGCCGTAATTGGCTATACACAACGATTTCGCCGCCGATTTCTGGCCGTCAAGGAACGGCTCATCTCCGGCCAGATTGGCGACGTCCACACCGTCGTCACCCGCGCCTTCATGAACCGGATGGTGCCCATAGCCACCGTCCGCCGCACCCAGGCCCGGGCCACTCTGACGCCGATGGTCGTCTCCGGCACCCATAGCCTCGACATGTCGCTGTGGCTGATGGAAGGAAAGACCCCCGTTAGTGTCTATGCGCAATCAAACAACAAGGTTCTCGGCGCGTGGGGCACCAAGGATTCCACCCTTGGAATTTTTACAATGGACGATGGCTCCATCTTTTCGATGAACATTTCCTGGGCCCTGCCCGAGGTTTGGCCCGGCGCGGTTTACGGCATCGAGATCGGGATCGTCGGCGCCCAGGGCGTGATCGATATCGAGGACACGCACCGAGATCTCGTGATGGCGACCAATATCGCACAAGGCGCGGGCTACGCGCCCGAGGGCTACAAGGCGCCGGAGCGGCACGTCGACTTCCTGACCAGCTATCCGCCAGGCGATCGGCATGCCGGACAGCTGTGGGGGCCTATGCGAGAAGAAACGAATGCCTGGTACGAGCGCCTCCAAACCGGGCGGAACACGCCCCATGCGACAGCGGCGGATGGTCATCGCAACCTGCTGCTAACCATGGCGATGGACCTGTCGGCCAAACGGGGCGAAGTTGTCCCGTTGCCGCCTGATCCGTCGGAACTGATGAACGAGCTCATGTGAGGACGCCATGACGTTAAAAATGGAATTCGGGGCCTATTCCGGGACAACGGCCTGCGCCGCATGCCAAGCGAAGTGCCGACGACGGGAAACTTGCTGACTGCGAGAGCCTGAAGACCAGCACTTCAACCATCGAGGATCGTCTGCGCGTCTGCCGTGCCGTCGGCTTTGGTCTCGATGTCGCCTTCATTCCCTTGAGTCGCCCGGCACTGCCCGAAACCGGGAACCGGTACGAGGTACGTTTTCGAGGCACCAGCCATGTACAGGGCCATTAGAGACCAGGGATTTCTCGCAAGTTCAACAAGGATATAGTGGCAAACGCGGAACTGGCGCGGGAACCACAATATGGAGCATTCAATGACCATGACCGTTGGTGTTGTCGGCTTGGGCAACATGGGTCGCGGAATCGCGAGGAACTTTGCCAGGGCAGGCCACAGCCTGATGGCATGGGACGTGGCCGAGCCCGCGCGAGCAGCCTTTGCCGCTACCGCCCGCATCGCAACCCCGCCCGTGATGGCGGCTGAAGCGGACATCGTGATCTTTGTCGTCCCCGGATCCCGGCAGATTGACGAAGTCCTCGACGCCATGCTGGCGAAAGCCGGACCGGACCTGATCATTTGGGACTTCACCACCTCCGACCCTGCCTACACGCGGCGGCTTGCCGCCCGGGCAGCCGACGCCGGCATTCCCTACATGGATGCGGGCATGACAGGCGGCGGTGCCAAGGGCGCCGACGAGGGCACGATGACCCTGATGATCGGCGGTGACCCTGACGTGCTCGACCGGTCGCGGCCCGTCCTCGAAGCCTGCGCGGGCAAGCTGATCCATCTTGGCCCCTCGGGCGCCGGCCACACGATGAAGGTGGTCCACAACCTGATCACGCACACGAACTTCCTGGCCTGTTCGGAAGCTGGCCACCTTGCCGAAGCTGCCGGGATCGATCTCTCCGACATGATCAGGGTGTTCAACGCCGGCAATGCCCGCAGTTTCATCTCGGAACGGCGCTTCCCCGATCACATCCTGTCTGAAACCTGGGACGGCCGTTCGCGGATCGGCAACCTGCACAAGGATGTCGGCATGGCCGTCGCCCTGGCAAAAGAACTGGGCAGCCCGATGCGGATCGGCCACCAGACCCTGGATTGGATCCAGGCAGCCGTGGACGCAGGCATGGAGGACGAGGATTTCACGCGCATTTACCCGGTACTGGACAGGCTGGCAGACACGTCGCGTTGAAACCACCCGTTCCGAATGCGCAATCCCGCATAGCGCGTTGCAAAACTCCCTCGCACCGGGTTCAAGGCACGCGATCACGGATGCCGACGGTCAGGTCGTCCGGCACCACAAGCACTTTGCGGGGGTGCGAACGACTTAGAATTGCGATCTTCGTAAATCATCACGCACCAACGCAGATGCGGTTTGTCGCGGCAGGAAGGCCAATGGCCTTACGCCCACAACCCTCGCTCGCCGAAGTCAAAGTCCACGTCACCGGTCTGCTGCCGGCCCGCCCGTCCAATCTGGTTGCGCCAGGCCGTCCGCCCGGGGTCAATCCGGGTTGTCCTTGACCCAAGCACCGTTTACGTCATGCGCGTGATCAAGATAGCCGAAAACTCCGATCTCAAATCCGTTCAGCCTCCTCCTGTAATGGAAACATGCGAATGGGTTGCCAATATCGGGTGGCCGGATGACAAACCTCTGCTCAACGTCTCGCAAGCAGCGCCGACTGACCCTCCACCTGACAGCCTTCTCCGCGATCTTGCCAATGCCGTCCTGACTGATCGAGAAGCACATGCTTACGGACCGATACTCGGGATGCCCGATCTTCGTGAGGAAATTGCTGGGCGTTGGTCGGCAGATTATCGTGCGAAGATTTCACCGGGCCAGGTTGCAGTGACGTCCGGGTGCAACCAGGCGTTTTGTGCCGCAGCACTCTCTCTATGCAAGGCCGGCGATTCGCTGATTGTGCCCGTCCCATGGTATTTCAATCACGGTATGTGGTTGCGCATGACGGGCGTCGAGGCGCGCGCCCTTCCCTCTGGCGACGACATGGTGCCCGATCCCGACCGGGCAAGGCTGCTGCTGGATCGAAGTGTCAAGGGTATCGTTCTGGTCACACCGAATAACCCGACTGGCACCGAATATCCGCCCGATGTGGTCAACGCATTTTTCGAACTCGCGCGATCGGCTGGAATCGCTCTGATCATCGACGAAACCTACCGCGACTTTGACAGCAGGGAATTTCCGCCTCACGGAATATTCTCGAGGACCGCCTGGGACGAGACATATATTCACGTCTATTCGTTCTCGAAAGCGTACCGGCTGACCGGGCACCGTGTCGGCGCCCTGATTTCCTCACCTTCGCGCATTTCCCAGATCGAGAAATTTCTTGACACGGTGTCGATCTGCCCGAACCAGCTTGCACAGCGAAGTGCGCTTTTCGGACTGAGGAATCTCGAGGGCTGGAAGGCAGCCGAACGCCGGAAAATTCTCGGTCGGCGCGCCGTGGTGACCGAAGGGTTCCTTGCGCTCGAAGGATGGAATCTGAAGGGATGTGGAGCATATTTTGCCTATGCCGAGCACCCGTTCGAATCCCCGTCACAGGAGGTCTCGAAGCAGTTGTTGCAGGAACAGGCGATTCTGACAATTCCCGGATCCATGTTCGTCCCGGAATCTTCGGGGTCTGACCATCGCGGGGACCGTCATATTCGGTTTGCATTCGCAAACATCGGTCAATCGGAAATCGGCGAATTGTTCCATCGCTTGCGTGGCCTGTGAGCGGCCGTGCGCCCGTGGTGGTTTCAGTTGCCATGCAAGAACTTGTCAGTGCGCCGGCCAATACGTAAAACGCGACACATTCATGTGCCCTGGAATTCGACCGGCCCAAAAAAGTGGCCCAAACGGGAGGTCTGACTTCAAATGATGCGTTCCATGCGTGCAAAAGGCAACAGGTCGCTGGCCCTGATCCTCGTCGGTCTTCTTATCGTCGGGCTTGCAGGTTTTGGCGTGGGAGGACTGGGAGGTGGCAGGATCAATACGGTCGCGTCGGTTGGAGATGCGCCAGTCACCGTCAGTGCCTATGTGCGAATGCTCAACCAGAGATTGCAACAGATGGGCCGTGCGTTGTCGACATCGGAAGCCGAAGAAATCGGGATATTCCGGGATGTGTTGCGCATCTCGCTGGATATCGCAGCGGTCAGCAACGAGGCTATGCAGTCCGGAATCAGTGTCGGAGATGAATTCGTTCTCGACAGCCTCATGGAGGGATCCAGGTTCCAGGGGATTGACGGAAACTTTGATCAGGCAGTGTACGAATTCGCGATCGAACGGGCGGGATTGACGACAGCGGAATTCGAGGAAGAACTCCGCGATGAACTGCGGCGCGGGATTATTCGCGACGCCGTCGCGCTTGGTGTTCATTCCTCCGGGGCTCTATCGGAAACCATCCTGCGGTACGAACTCGAGCGACGTGATTTCGAGTGGGCGAGATTCACGGAATCGAATCTCGACAGCCCGGTCGAATTTCCGTCCGGAAGTCAGATCGAAGCACATTATTCCGCTCATCCCGACGACTACATGAGTCCATTGACCCGTTCGTTGACCTATTCATGGCTCCGGCCAGACATGCTGATTGACGAGGTGAAAGTCACCGATGCGGAGCTTCAGGAGGAGTACGACGCGCAGCCTGAACGGTTCGACATCCCCGAAATGCGTGCAGTGGAGCGCATAGCGTTCGAGACCGAGCAGGTCGCGGCGGATGCCCGTGCCCGGCTGGATTCGGGCGCGGTCAGTTTTGACGAAATTTTCGTGGAGCGCGGAATTGAGCCAGGCGACGCTTACCTTGGGATGGTCGCCAGGGACGATCTGTCGGCTGACGCGGCGGAAGCCGTATTTGCCCTTGATCAACCGGGGATCGCAGGGCCGGTTGAATCGGTATTCGGGCTAGCGCTCTTTCGGGTTGGTTCGATTCAGAATGCGATCACGACTTCGATTGACGACGTCCGAGACGAGCTTCGCGCAGAACTTGCCTTGGGACGGGCAATTTCCCTGGTCAGCGAGCGCGTGTCGGAAATTGACGACCTGCTGGCCTCGGGAGCAACAATCGAAGAGATCACTGCAGAAACGGAACTCGAGGGCGGAAAGCTTGATCTTTCGGAGCTTGTCGAGTCACATCGGGGAATCGCCGCACACCAGGAGTTTCGAGATGCAGCCTGGTCGATCGAGTCCGGAGGTTTTCCGGAGATTCTCGATCTGGCCGACGGGAGCATATTCATGGTGAGACTGGATTCGGTTCGGGAGCCTGCTCCATTGCCATTGTCCGCTGTGCGTGATGACGTCGTCGACGACTGGAAAAGCCAGGTGGTCATGGATCGTCTCTTTGAAGTGGCGGGCAGAGTCAAATCGAGTTTGACCGGCGGTGGAACACTTGAGGAGCATGGTCTCGACGCACAGACCGAGACAGGCGTGGTGCGCAATGCCACGGTCGTCGGAGCGCCGAGACACCTGATTGCCGAGGTCTTTTCTCTCGGGATTGGAGAAGTCACTACCGTCGAAGGCGACGACGGCATGTATCTGGCCCGGCTGTCGGAGATTCGGGTTCCGGAATCCGAGGTAGAAGAGGCGGTAACGAGATCCCGCGAGCGGAATGATCGGGTTCGCGGGTCCGACATGTTCCAACTTTATACGACCGCAGTCGAGAGTTCTGCCGGGGTTTCCATCAATCAGACAGCCATCAACCAGATCAATACCCAACTCGTGGTCGGTGGAGACGGTTGAACCCGTGATCCAGCAACCTGATTTCGCCACGTTTCGGAAAGGATTCTCCGGTGGGCAAAGTCAGGTTATCTACAGTTGCCTTCCTTCGGATCTCGAAACGCCCGTCTCCCTGTTTCTGAAACTGACGAACGGAAAGCCGGACAGTTTCCTGCTGGAATCGGTCACGGGTGGTGAGATCAGGGGGCGGTATTCAGTCATCGGGTACAATCCTGACCTGATCTGGGAATGCCGCGGGACCTCATCATGGACCTATGAGCCGGGAGGCAAGCGTTCCGCGGATACGATCAACTCCGGCAACGACCCTATCGCGTCCCTGAGGTCACTGCTCAAGGCTTCGGAGATTTCGCTCCCGGGTGATCTGCCCCCGATGGCAGCCGGACTGTTCGGGTACCTGGGCTACGACATGATCCGGTTGGTTGAACATCTCCCGGATATGAATCCTGACCCGCTCGGCCTCCCGGATGCCATGATGATCCGGCCAGGCGTCATTGTCGTCGTCGATGGCGTACGAAACGAAATCACAATAGTGAGCCCGGCATGGGTCAGGGATGGAGTCAGCCCCGAAAGGGCATTCGACGAAGCGACTGCCCGGATCAAGGCTGCGATCGAGGCGATCGGCGACCCGCTCCCCCATGTCCTTCCCTGTGCGATTGTTACGGGCGATGAGCCTGTTCCGCAGTCGAATATGAGGCGAGACGCCTATCGCCGCATCGTTAAACGTGCGAAGGCCTATATTCGTGCCGGCGACATCTTTCAGGTTGTGCTCAGCCACCGCTGGGCAATGAAATTCACGCATCCTCCCCTTGCGTTTTATCGGGCTTTGCGCCGGACGAACCCTTCACCGTATATGTTCTACTTCAATTTCGGAGGATTCCAGGTGTGTGGCGCCAGCCCCGAGACTCTGGTGAGTCTCCGGGACGGTATCGTGACAGTTCGCCCGATCGCCGGCACGCGGAAGCGCGGCAAGACTGTGCAGGAAGACACTGAACTGGAAACCGAACTGCTTGGCGACCCCAAGGAAATGGCCGAGCACCTGATGCTCCTGGATCTCGGCAGGAATGACGTCGGCCGTGTCGCGAAGATCGGCACTGTCGAGCCGACCGAGACTTTTGCGGTCGAGCGGTACAGCCACGTCATGCATATCGTCTCGAACGTGATCGGACAGCTTGACGAGGATCAGGACGCCTTGTCGGCCCTGTTGGCGGGAATGCCCGCGGGAACCGTGGCGGGTGCCCCCAAGGTACGCGCCATGGAAATCATAGATGAACTCGAGACCGAGAAAAGGGGAGTCTATGCTGGTGGTATCGGCTATTTCTCGTCCGGAGGTGACATGGATCTCTGCATTGCACTTCGGACTGCCGTGCTGAAGGACCAAACGCTTTATGTTCAGGCAGGGGGTGGCGTCGTTCATGACAGCGACCCCGACAGTGAATACCAGGAAACTGTTGACAAGTCGGGTGCGCTTGTCCAGGCGGCACGGGATTCAGGGATATTCGTCGACTTCAGGAATCGTGGTTAGGCCCGATTTGTCGGGCAGTCCCGCCGGATCTAGTTTTCGCGGGACAGTCGCCTGCCTTGCGATGATCCGGATTCTCCTGGCTAGGATTCGGGAACCCCGGTCGTCCCGGATGTTTGCAACAGTTCGCTTCCGGGCATCGAATTGACCGGGTTGAATGCGGAAACCAGGACGACCACAAGAATAGTCAGTATCGCTCCCGCCAGGAATCCCGCGATCAACCTACCGGCTGACGAGACCCTGTTCTTTCTATCCTGCCGCATGATCGAATGCCGTTCGGAATCACCGCTATTGTCCATTGAATCATTCATATAGACTTGCCAGATAGGGTTCACACCCGAAATCCCGATGTGGAACGGCTCCCCGAATGCTCCTTCTGATCGACAATTACGACAGTTTCACCTTCAATCTGGTTCATTTTCTCGGAGAGCTGGGTGCGCCGGTATCGGTATGGCGAAATGACAAGATCAGCGTCCCGGACGCGTTGGCAATGGAACCGGATGCGATCATGCTTTCTCCAGGACCATGTGATCCTGACCGGGCCGGGATCTGCCTTGAACTGACACGTGCCGCGGTCTCGGCCGGTATCCCCGTCGGCGGCGTCTGTCTCGGGCATCAAGTCATCGGCCAGGCGTTCGGTGGCAGGATCGTCCAATGTGACGAGATCGTGCATGGAAAACCGGGGGTTATGCACCACAAAGGGGAGTCCTGGTTTGAAGGACTCCCCTCGCCTTTCTGCGCGACGCGTTATCACTCGCTGGTGGTCGAGCGCACCAGCCTGCCGGACGAACTCATGGTTACCGCCTGGCTCGAGAACGGTACGATCATGGGGATCGAGCACAAGAGATATCCGGTCCACGGGATTCAGTTTCATCCGGAGAGCATTGCAACCGAAAACGGGCATTCCATGTTGTCGAATTTCCTGCGGATCGTTGCTGATTGGCGCGCAGGCAAACACGTTGATGGAGGAAGGGCATGAGCGATGCGCTTAAACCCCTGATCTCGAGGGCGATAGCTGGGCCACTGAGCCAGGAGGAAGCTCGCGAGGCATTTTCGATCATCATGGACGGGCAAGCGACTCCGGCCCAGGTGGGTGGCCTGCTGGTTGCTCTTCGCACACGCGGTGAAACCGTTGATGAATACGCCTCGGCGGCGCAGGAAATGCGGAAACGCTGCAGAAAGGTCCGGGCGCCGAATGACGCGATCGATATCGTGGGAACCGGCGGAGACGGTAAATCCACGTTGAATATCTCGACTGCCGCGGCAATCGTCGTCGCCGGCGCCGGAGTTCCCGTGGCGAAACACGGCAATCGCAACCTGTCATCCAAATCCGGGACCGCCGATGCCCTTTCGGTTCTGGGCGTCAATGTCATGGCTGATCCGGAAACAGTCGAGAGTGCGCTCGAAACTGCGGGAATCGGATTCATGATGGCGCCCGTACATCATCCGGCGGTTCGCCATGTGATGCCCGTTCGCCAGGAACTCGGGACCCGGACCGTTTTCAACATACTTGGGCCGTTGACCAATCCGGCTGGCGTCAAGAGGCAATTGACGGGCAGTTTTTCACCCGGGTTGATCAGACCCATGGCAGAGACGCTTGCCGCTCTGGGATGCGAGTCCGCCTGGGTCGTTCACGGGGGCGATGGCACAGACGAAATCTCGATTTCGGGACCAACTTCGGTCGCCGGCCTGGAGAACGGGGTCGTCAGGGAGTTCTCGATTGAACCCGGCGACGCTGGTCTCCCCGAGCATCCGTTCGAGTCAATTGTCGGAGGCTCACCGGAATACAATGCCGACCAGATAGAGAAACTCCTCGGAGGTGAAACCGGGGCCTACAGGGACTCTGTCCTGCTCAATGCATCAGCAGCCCTGGTCATCGCAGGCAAGGTCAGGAACCTGGCAGATGGAGTGGAGTTGGCCAGGAAGAGCATCGATTCCGGCGCAGCACGATCACGCCTCGAAGCCCTCGTCTCGGCGACAGCTGCCAGAAGTCGATGACTTCCATTCTCGACAAGATCAAGAGTTACAAGATCCAGGAGATTGCGGCTTCGAAACGCAGCCGATCGTTGCGCGAACTTGAGGATCTGGCTGCGGCTGCCGAGCGACCGCGAGGATTTGCGGAAAGGCTCGAAGCGGTTTCCCGAACAGGTTTTGCCATCATCGGTGAAATCAAGAGGGCCAGCCCGTCGCGCGGTGTCATTCGCGAGGAATTCGAACCACGCGAACTTGCCGCGGCCTACCAGGACGGCGGTTCCGCCTGCCTTAGCGTCCTTACCGACAAACCGTCATTCATGGGTTCATCCGAGCACCTGCTTGAGGCCAGGAAGGCCTGTGCCCTGCCTGTGCTCCGAAAGGATTTCATGTACGACACCTACCAGGTCGTGGAAGCGCGAACGTGGGGCGCGGACTGCATTCTGGTCATCATGGCGTCGGTCAGTGACGCACAGGCGCTGGAGTTGTCGTCAGCTGCCGGAGAACATGGAATGGACGTCCTGTTCGAGATTCACAATGAATCCGAACTGGATCGAACCCTGGAACTCGACGCCAGGCTTGTCGGTGTCAATAACCGTGACTTGCGGACCTTCGCCGTATCGATCGAGTCAACCCTGAAACTTGCTCCTCGAATTCCGAACGACAGGATCGTGGTTTCGGAAAGCGGTCTGAATTCCCATGGCGACCTCGCTCGTCTCGCACGTCACGGAGTCCGCTGTTTCCTTATTGGGGAGAGCCTCATGCGTCGATCCGACGTCTCTGCCGCGGTCCGGGAGTTGTTGACCGGAAACGGTTCGGGCAACCCTGAAATTTGCGGGTGACCGTTGATGTCTGACTTCACTCACTTTGACAAAACCGGAGCGGCGCGCATGGTCGATGTGTCGGACAAGGAGGTCACCGAACGCATCGCCGTTGCGCGGGCTGCAGTGTTGATGAAACCTGAAACCCTTTCGATGGTTGTCGAAGGTCGGACCAGGAAGGGCGATGTTCTTGCGGTGGCCCGCCTGGCCGGGATCATGGGAGCCAAGAAGACCTCGGACCTGATACCCCTCTGCCACCCGCTGCCATTGAATTCCGTAACGGTAGACCTGGCCGCGAATGTGCCCCTGTCACGCGTCGACGTCGAGGCGATCGTACGCATAAACGGTCGCACCGGGGTCGAGATGGAAGCACTTGTTGCCGTAAGTACAGCGGCATTGACGGTTTATGACATGATCAAGTCGGTCGACCGGGGCGTCAGGGTAACCGATGTTCACCTTGCCCTGAAGGACGGCGGAAAATCGGGAAGGTATGAAGCAGCCTCATGATCAGCTTTGAGGAAGCGCTCGAACGGACGCTCGATCTCGCCGAACCGCTCGACAGCGAGACGATTTCGCTGCCTGACGCGAATGGGCGCGTCCTTGTGCGTGCAGTGACGGCGCTGCGTGACCAGCCACCGTTCAAATCGTCGGCAATGGATGGATACGCGGTTCGCTCTCACGAAGTTCGGCAGGGTTCCCGTTTCAGGGTGATCGGAACATCCGCGGCCGGGGCCAGGTTCCTCGGTGGGGTCGGCGTCGGAGAGGCCGTCAGGGTCTTTACCGGCGCCCCGGTTCCCGATTGCACTGACAGGGTCGTCATTCAGGAAGACGTCACGCGAACCGATGACGTGATCACGATCAATGCGGACGCCAGCAGTGGATTTTTCGTCAGGCCGGCGGGCAGTGACTACGCGGCCGGAAACAGGGTTACCGCGCCCAGGCGCCTGTGCCCTTCGTCGCTTGCGCTGCTTGCCTCGATGAACGCGCGGCAAGTCGAGGTTACGCGGCCGCCGCGCGTCGCGATCCTGGCGACCGGAGACGAGCTTGTCGCATTGGGGGAGGAAACCCAGGAAGATCAGATCGTTTCTTCCAACAACTACGGCATCAAGGCGATCGTCGAGTCCGAAGGCGGGTGTCCGCAGCTGTTGCCGATCGCTGCGGACTCGAAATCCAGTATCAGGTTCAATCTGGAACTGGCTCGTGGCGCGGATGTGATCGTTACGCTTGGCGGAGCCTCTGTCGGCGATCATGACCTCGTCCGAGGGGTCGCGGTCGAGGCTGGGCTGGAGCTGGCTTTCCACAAGGTGGCCTTGCGCCCGGGGAAACCACTGATGGTCGGCAAAATTGAAGGCAAGCTGTTCGTCGGAATCCCCGGGAATCCGGTTTCCTCGATTGTTTGTGGTCACGTGTTCCTGCGGCCTGTCATGCGGGCCATGCTGGGACTTGGCCGCGCGCCTTTGCCACTGGAACCGGCGATACTCGGAGCCGATGTTCCCGCGAACGGTCCGAGACAACACTTGATGTGCGCGAAGGCTGCCATTCAGAACGGACGTCAAACGATCAGCGCCTTCGAGCGTCAGGACAGTTCCCTGCTTTCGGTCCTGGCGCAATCAAACGCGCTTCTCGTTCGCCCCCCGCGTGACCGCCCCCGGACCGCAGGGGATGCGGTTGAATGGATACGCATGTAGGTGCACGCTCGGCTTCCACCGGAACCGTCGGCAACCCCGACCTGCGCGCCAGCAAAGCCGAATTCAGCTTCATGCAACACCGAAGTGTACTGACGTAGTCGTACGGGAAACAGTACGCGAATACGTTTCCGGCGATACCAAGTGTTGGGTGAATTCGTTTCGGGCGTCCAGATATACACAACCCGATTTCAAAACGTCTTGACACAAACCATGAACATAACTAGAACAGGACATGTAAACTGCGTCGAAATACCAGGAGGTCACGATGTTGACACCGAAACAACGAGATTTGCTGAAGTTAATTCACGAACGGGTTCAGACCGATGGCGTTGTTCCTTCGTACGAAGAAATGCGCAAGGAACTCAAGCTGACATCGAAGTCCGGGGTTCATCGCCTGGTCACGGCGCTCGAAGAGCGCGGATTCATCAGGCGACTGGCCAACAAGGCCCGCGCGATCGAAATCACCAACTTGCCGGAGGCACTTGATCAGAAACGATTCCGGCCTTCCGTCGCTGGCGCCGCCGTGTCTCGACCTGCCCGTCAGTTTCCTGGCGCAGGATCTGCCCGCCACGCTCTCGATGTTCCCGTCATGGGTCAAATCGCGGCAGGCACGCCGATCGAAGCGATTCAACACGTGTCGCACCATGTTTCGGTTCCCGGGTCCATGCTGGACAACTCGGCAGAACACTATGCCCTGGATGTCAAGGGAGATTCGATGATCAACGCGGGGATCAACGATGGCGACGTCGTGATCATTCGCCATCAACATGATGCCGACAGCGGCGACATTGTCGTGGCCCTCGTCGAGGATCAGGAGGCGACGTTGAAACGCCTCAGGAAACACGGAGACGTCATCAAACTGGAGGCCGAAAACAAGGACTATGTCACCCAGGTCTACAGGCGCGATCAGGTCAGGATTCAGGGACGCCTTGTCGGACTGTTGAGGACCTACTGAACGGCTTGCGGAGAACACGGTCGTATTGCAAAAGCCCCAAAAAGGGCCGAATGCCTCCTGCCGGGAATAACCCGTTGGCGTTTCCTTCACCCGAGCAAACAAGCTGATCGGTGAATGTCGTGACGGTCCGGCGCGCAACAGTCGCCGGAGCCCGGGTCACCCGGGAAATCTGCCGGAGGAGGATGCCGGCGTTCAAATGGCTTGCGGGTTCGGCAAAGGGGGTTCTTCATGGGACAAGCACGCGTTGTGACACGGTTTGCACCCTCGCCCACCGGGTCTTTGCACATTGGAGGCGCCCGAACGGCGTTGTTCAATTGGTTGTTTTCCAAAAGGCACGGCGGCGCGTTTCGGCTCAGGATCGAGGACACCGATCGTGCAAGATCGACGCAGGACGCGATCGACACCATTTTTGACAGTCTCGGCTGGCTGGGATTGGATCATGATGGCGCCGTTGTTTATCAGTCGCAGCGCAGCGGTCGACACCGGGAGACCGCGGAACGGTTGTTGTCATGCGGCAATGCGTACCGGTGCTATGCGACTGAAAGAGAAATCGCGATCGAGCGCGATCGAGCGCGAAAGGAAAATCGACCGGTTCTCTTTCAGAGCCCCTGGCGGGATAAAGATCTCCGAAAGGCACCGGATCGACCATTTGTCGTTCGCCTGAAGGCTCCGCGAAACGGCACGGTTCGAATTCACGATGCAGTCGCAGGTGATGTGGGTTGGAAGGCCGACACGATAGACGACCTGGTCCTGTTGCGTTCAGACGGTTCGCCAACCTACATGCTGGCAGTCGTCGTCGATGACCACGATATGGGAATCAGCCACGTTATCCGAGGCAACGACCACCTCGGAAATGCCGGTCGCCAGGCACTGATTTTCCGGGCATGCGGCTGGGATTTGCCAATCTTTGCGCATATTCCCCTGATTCACGGTCCCGACGGAAAAAAGCTGTCGAAACGCCACGGCGCCGTGGGTGTCGCGGAATACAGGGAGTCGGGGTTCATTCCCGAAGCCATGCGGAACTACTTGGCGCGGCTGGGCTGGTCTCACGGCGACGACGAGCTGTTTTCAACCGAAAACGCGGTGAAGTGGTTTGATCTCGGGTCGGTCGGCAGTTCGCCTTCACGGTTCGATTCCAAGAAACTGGACAGTGTCTCGGCGTATCATTTGCGTGTCGCCGACGACGACGTGCTCACTGAGCAGTTGTCGGAATGGTTGCTGGAGACGGGCCGTCAGCCGCTCCTCGACAACCAACGCGACACAATTCGCCGCGCGATGCCGGTTCTCAAACAGAACGCGAAACGCCTCCCGGACATTCTTGAGCGCGCAACCTGCCTGCTTTACCGCCCGACGCCTCCGGGACTCGGTGAACTTTCTGCGGAACTGGACCTGGACCTTGAGGAAGCTGATGAACTCGTTGAACTCGTTCGCATGCATGTCATCCTCGATGACGAATTCGCCGGTGACCCTGTTGTCAGGATTCGCGGCGTTGCCGAAGGTGCCAACGTCAAACCGGCCAAGGTGTTCAAGCTCCTACGTTCTGTTCTCTCGGGGGCAGGCGTTCGAAACGCACCATCGGTGTCCGACCTCGTTCAACTCCTCGGGCGAGAGGAGTGTTCCGCCAGGTTTGAACGGATTTCGGGAAGAATTCAGACGGTAAACTGATCGCGCGGGCCAGCTTTCAGACACCTGTCATTACCCAAAGCAGGAGCAACACACCGTCGGCATCCTGATTCAGGTACGTGCCGACAACAGTTTTCGAACGGGATGCAATCGCCCGACTAGTGGGCGCCAACGTCTGACGTGCTCCTCATGCCGGGAAATCTGGCCACGGAAATGAGGGCATTGGACTTGCCGTCTTGCAAGATTTCCCGGCAATGCCGCGGATGGATGTAGTTTTCGTGAGCCTTCGCAACATGGGATTCTCAAACGGGAAAACGCATGTCACGTACTTGCCAAACTGGATCGATTTCGCCGATTGACGGGTCTGTCGGAGAAGACCGAGTTGTGATAATGGCGGGGTGCCGCCGCGTGTTTCGACGGACATAGTTTGAAGTCCGGCCGTCTCAACTGGAGCCGCCGGGCGACAGGATACCCTTCCGTAACCACACCTGAGTCTGTGCGAGGGAATTGATGACCAAAGTTAAATCCGAAACTGCAACTCTTTCATTCAAGGGCAAATCCTTTGATCTCCCGGTTCACAGTTCATCTCTGGGGCCTGATGTCATCGATATTCGAAATCTCTATCGTGATGCGAATGTCTTCACTTATGACCCGGGGTACACGTCGACAGCGTCGTGTGGCTCATCCATCACGTTCATAGATGGTGAAAGCGGAAAACTCCTGTATCGAGGATACCCGATCGAGCAGCTTGCACGGGCTTCCCACTACCTGGAGGTTTGCTATCTGCTGTTGTACGGCGACCTGCCCAACCGTGAACAGCTCGAAGATTTCGAGACCCGGGTAACCCGTCATACGATGGTGCACGAGCAGCTGCTTTTTCTTTATCGCGGATTTCGTCGGGACGCGCATCCGATGGCCATCGCGTGCGGGGTCGTTGGCGCCCTTTCGGCATTTTATCACGATTCAACCGACGTCAATGATCCGCTGCAACGCGAGATCGCATCGATAAGGTTGATTGCAAAGATCCCGACAATCGCGGCAATGGCGTACAAGTACTCGGTCGGGCAACCGTTTGTATACCCGAGAAATGACCACGACTACGCGTCAAATTTCCTGCAAATGTGTTTTTCCGTTCCGGCGGAAGAGTATAGCGTCAACCCCGTCATGAGTCGGGCTCTCGACAGGGTTTTCATGCTTCATGCCGATCATGAGCAAAACGCTTCGACCTCAACCGTTCGCCTTGCCGGTTCGTCCGGCGCCAATCCGTTTGCATGCGTTGCGGCCGGAATTGCCTGTCTTTGGGGCCCTGCTCACGGCGGCGCCAACCAGGCGTGCCTGGAGATTCTCAAGGAAATCGGCACCGTTGACAGGATTCCTGAATTCATCAAGCGTGCACGCGACCGGTCAGACCCGTTCCGGCTGATGGGATTCGGGCATCGCGTTTACAAGAATTACGATCCTCGGGCGCAGGTCATCAAGGAATCGGCCGACGAAGTGCTCGATTACCTCGGTACAAAAGACAAGCCGATACTTAAGGTCGCCAAGGAATTGGAACGAATCGCGCTTCAGGACGATTACTTTATCGAGAAAAGGCTGTACCCGAATGTCGATTTTTATTCGGGCATAATCCTCGAGGCGCTTGGTTTCCCGACCTCGATGTTTACGCCAATATTCGCCCTGAGCCGAACCGTCGGATGGATCGCGCAGTGGAAGGAAATGCTGGCGGATCCGGTGCAGAAGATCGGCCGGCCCAGGCAACGCTACACAGGCAAGTCGACCAGGGAGTACGTCCGGATTTCCGATCGGCCTTGACTGCTGGGTTGCCCGCGTCACGAGGACCAGACGAGGCGGGTCAAGCAAGGACAGTCCGATACTGACTCAACGGCCTTCGAATTCAGGAGGCCTTTTCTCAAGAAATGCCAGAACGCCTTCACGGAAGTCACGGGTGCGGCTCGCCTGGCCCTGCAAGCGGCACTCGATATCCAACTGCTGTTCCAGCGACTGCTCCAGGCTCGATCCGAGGGCCTGCTTGGCCAGCCTGTACGCTTCAGTCGGGCCTTTGGCGAGATGCCGCGCGGTTTCCGCCAGGGAATTTTCGAAATCCTCGTCCGGTACACAGCGCCAGATCATTCCCCACTCGGCCGCTTCCGAAGCCGAAATCCGCTCTGACAGCAGCGCTGCGCCGAGCGCCCTCGACAGGCCGATCCTGCGGGGCAGCCAGTAAGTCCCCCCTGCATCGGGAATTAGCCCGATCCTGGTGAAGGCCTGCAGGAAGTATGCACTTTCCTTGGCCAGTGCGATGTCCGTGCACAACGCCAGGTTGGCCCCGGCCCCGGCAGCAGCGCCGTTTACCGCAGAAATCGTGGGAATCGTGCAATCGGAAATTGCCCTGACCAGCGGAACATATTCTTCACGCAATGTGGTTTCGATATCGATACTGGCGACGTTTTCCGAATTTCCGAGATCCTGCCCTGAACAGAAAGCCTTTCCGTGGCCGGTCAGAACAACGACCCGTGCGTCATCTTGAGCGAACTCGAACGCATGCATCAATTCAGCACGCATCTGGGCGTTCAGGGCGTTCATTTCGTTCGGCCTGTGCATCGTGATCGTTGCGATGTCGTCGAAAACGGAAAAGTGCAGTGTCTCGTATTCCATGGGGGATTTCCTGGTTTTTCCCGGCGCTGGATATTCTCAGGTCGGGAAGGAAGTTCGCACCGGAGCAAATGCCTTCATTCCGCCAGGTATCGCAATCACTCTTGCCATGCCCTACCCTACACGTCTTCGGACCGGCGAGGAAATCCTGCAGATAATCGCGATTCCCGATACCGATGAACCCGCCTTGCGTTGGACATTGCACTTGGCCCTGCTCAAGTCACCGGCTTGCTTCGTACAGGCATCCTGTTCGACGCGCGTCTGCGTTGTTCATTCCCCGGTCAGTTGCCGCAGGCGGTCCGATTCCTGCTCAGACAAGGACTGGAGTGGTTTCATTCGCCGGTTCCTGCGCACGATCACAGCGGCCATTACGCCGCCGCCGACAAGAGCGACCGGACCTGCGAGCCAGAGAATGAGGTTCGAACCACCCTTCCCCGGTTTCAACAACACATACTCGCCGAATCGGTCGACAACGTAATCGAGCACTTGCTGATCGGAATCGCCCGCGGTCAGCCTTTCTCTCACGAGTATCCTGAGATCAGCGGCAAGATCCGCGTTCGAACTGTCAATGTTCTCGTTTCGGCAGACAAGGCACCGAAGTTGGCGGGAGATTTCCTGGGCACGGGCTTCGAGTTCAGCGTCTTCCAGCATCTCGTTCGGTTCAACCGGAATCGCCGGCCTCGCAAGCAACCCAAGAAGCAGGACCGCGACGGTCCACCGGGTCATCCGGTTTCCATTCCGCCTTGTCATTCTGTCCCTGAGCCCATCATGGCGCCTGCCTTGACGATATTGCCGCTGTTCTCGACACACAGGTTTTCACGCCGTCAGGTTGCCGCAATTCCGGCGGAATTCCCGATGCTGCGGTGACGGCCAATCCCGACACGGATCCTTCGATCCGAAAGGCTCAACAGGCCCCCCATCGCCATGATCGCCGCACCTGCCCAGATCCACACGGCGAACGGCTTGACGTACGTTCGTACAACCCAGGAACCTCCTTCTCGCCGCTCACCGAGAACCAGATAGAGGTCACGGGAAAACCCGGTGTCAATTGCAGCTTCGGTAGTCTGCGATCCCGAGACAAGATAGGTGCGTTTTTCCGGCGTTAACGATGTCACCGGAGTCCCGGATCGTGACACGTCAAAGACGCCTGCGACTGATAGGTAGTTTGGCCCGACCTCCTGCCTGACGTCCGTGAAGTGAAATTCGTAATTTGCTACACTGAAGGTGTCACCCGGTTTCGCCAGCCGAATATCTGTCGTCTCCCAGGCCGTAATTGCGGAAATTCCAAACAGGGTTATTCCGAGACCAGCGTGTGCAAACGACTTCCCCCAAACCCTCCGAGGGAGTCGGTTCAGACTCATGGACGGAAACACCAGCCTTGAATCCCGGCTTCGCACTCCGATCAGGAGTTCTCGTACTGCGCCAAACACGAGCCACGCAGCAAGGGCTGCCCCGACAGGTCCCAGCATGCGACCACCGGTTTGAATGACCCAAACCAGCAATCCGAGGGATAGCGACAATGCGAGAACGCCTCTGAGCCTTTTCACGGACATCCGGAGATTTCCCCGCTTCCAGGGTAACGATGCGCCGAGAGGAAGTACGGCGGCCAGGACAACCATGAACGGCGTGAAAGCCTGATCGAAAAACGGTGGACCTACAGAGAGCTTGCGATCCCATACGAGTTCGGCGACAAGCGGCCAGATCGTTCCAACGAAAACAACGAACGCGGCAACGCAGAGCAGCAGGTTGTTCAGGATAAGACCGGATTCACGGCTGATGGCAGTAAACCCGGCGGAGCCTCCATTGACTCCGGATCTTGATGCGAACAGCGCGAGTCCCCCGCACGTCGCAACTGTCAGGATCGCAAGGATGAAAACCCCCCTGTCCGGATCGTCAGCAAAGGCATGAACCGATGTCAAAACTCCGGAGCGAACGATGAAGGTTCCGATCAAAGTGAAGGAAAAGGCGAGGATCGCCAGCAAAATCGTCCAGTTCATCAACAGGTTGCGATTTTCCGTTACGATGGCGGAGTGGAGCAGCGCCGTTGCCACAAGCCACGGCATGAAGCTGGCGTTTTCGACCGGATCCCAAAACCACCAGCCTCCCCAGCCCAGTTCGTAGTAAGCCCACCATGAGCCGAGGGCGATCCCGATTGTCAACCAAATCCACGCAAACAAGGTCCAGGGCCTGACCCATCGAGCCCAGGCGGCATCAACCCGTCCTCCCATTAACGCAGCGATCGCGAAACTGTAGGTCAAAGACAGACCGACATAGCCAAGATAGAGAAATGGCGGATGAAACGCCAAACCTGGATCCTGCAACAGGGGATTGAGATCGTTGCCATCGAGCAGGGGAACGGAGAGGCGCTCGAAAGGGTTCGAGGTCAGTATCAGAAAGGCCAGGAACGATGTCGTGATCATCGACTGCACTGCAAGTACCCGCGCCTTCAACTCCAGGGGCAGGCCTTGATCGAACAGTGCAACGAGCGATCCGCACAAGACGAGGATCAATACCCAGAGCAGCAAGGATCCCTCGTGGTTCCCCCAAACGCCGGTTACCTTGTACAGCAGCGGCTTCAGGGAGTGGGAGTGGTCCGCAACCAGCCTGACGGAAAAGTCGGAGGATACGAAGGCCGCGATCAGGCCCGCAAATGCAAACCCAACCAGCACGAATTGGAGAATCATTCCGGATGCCGCGAACCGCATCCATCTGGTCCAGCCGCACCGTGCTCCGACAAGCGGTATGACGACGGTCGCACAGGCGACGAAGAGCGCCGTCAAGGCGGCAAATTGAGATAACTCTACGCTCATGATGTTCGCAACGCTGTCTGCGACTTCTCCGATCCTGATCCCTCTCGCCTCAAAGTGCTTCGGGGAACATCCACCAGGTCAGACATTGTCCTGTTTCCACTGGTTCAATTGGCAGGCCTGTATACCCCATCTTCCTTGAGCGACTCTATCACCTCTTTCGGCATGTAGTTTTCGTCGTGTTTCGCAAGTATTTCCGTCGCCACGAATGTCCCGGAGTCGAGCGTTCCCAACGCGACCACACCTTGTCCCTCCCGAAAGAGATCGGGAAGGATTCCCGCAAAGGTCACGGGGATTCGATGCGAACCATCAGTCACCTGAAAACGAATGCCCAAATCGTGGACAATCAGGCTTCCCTCTTCGACCAAACCGCCCAACCTGAACGGAACGCCGTCCCGAATGTCCTGGTCCGTGACGATCTGGCTGGGACTGCGGAAGAACTGGATTCCATCCCTGGCGGCATATCCGATCAAGACTGTCGCGAGTGCCAGCAGCGTAACCGCCGCTGCGATCACCTGAAGGCGGCGTTTCTTCCTGAGCCCACGCATCGAAACCTGGCTACGTGACTAAGGGAACAGTGCCGGGGCCATCAGCCCTTCAGTCTCGGGCAACCCAAGCATGAGATTGGCGTTCTGTACGGCTTGGCCCGACGCGCCCTTCACCAGGTTGTCGAGTGCGGAAAGGACGATCGCGCGATTTTCACGCCGATCAGAAACGACACCGATATGGCAAAAATTCGCGCCACGAACATGGTGGGTGTCCGGAATTTCACCAAATGGCAACACGATGACAAAAGGTTCATTCGCGTAGCGGTCGGCGAGAGCCTGGTGAACGTGCCCGGGATTCCCCTTGACATGAACCGTTGCAAGAATTCCCCGATTTTGAGGCAGAAGGTGCGCGACAAAAGTCGGGCTGACAGGTTTTCCTGCCAATCTGGAAAATTCCTGCTCAAACTCGGCGATATGCCGGTGGGAAGCCACGCTGTACGGCCGATACCCTTCAGAGACTTCCGCGTGCAGAATCGCTTCGCTGGGCGATCTTCCCGCACCCGACACTCCGGTCGCCAGGTCGATGACGATCTCGTCGGAATCGACGACTCCTGCATCCAGTAGCGGTAACACGGCCAGGAGCCCGGTTGCGGCATTACACCCGGTTCCTGCAACGAGGCGAGCGTCCCGAATCTCATCGCGATAGAACTCCGTCAGACCGTAAACTGCCTCCTGAACCAGCAGAGGAGCGACGTGCTCGACTCCGTACCATCGCCTGTATTCGTTCACGTCTTTCAATCGAAAGTCCGCGGAAAGATCGACCACTCTGGCCGTCCCGACAACCTGCCTGACCGCGTCCTGGCTGGTTTTGTGCGGCAAAGCACTGAACACGATGTCGATTTCGGTCAGGTCAATCTGATCGAGTCGTGCCAGAGAAGGCAAATCAAGATGCCGCAAGTGAGGAAAAACAGTGCTGACCGCCATGCCGGCCTTCCTGTCCGCGGCGAGCGCCGCTACTTCCATGCATGGATGTGAAGCGATCAGGCGTATGAGTTCGGCGCCCGTATAGCCGCTCGCACCGAGAATCGCGATTTTGTGTTGTTTCGACACGATAGTCTCCGGAGACGAGTTCACGGGTCGAATTAAGGGAACTCCTGAGCCCGTGCAACGCCGATGACTTGCCTTTCTTTGTATCGCACCCGGTACAAGTGTTGAAATCCCGGCGATGCCGAAACGTGTTTTCCAGCGCCAGGAATCGACAAGCCGTTTCCCATGCGACTGAACGACACCGTTGGCCGCAGCAAGGAATCCCGGTTAGGGAAACAGGAGATTCAAAGAAACCATGAAAGCCGGCCGGTTGAATGACGCCCGAACCCCGATGACGGTCAAACGTGAACCTGGTCGCAAAGCCACTGCAACTGCAGGCAATTCCGGTTCCCGGTCAACTTTGTCATGGTGTTTGACATCGTTCGCCGTTACGCCACAATTGACGGCGGGCTGGCGATAACGGGCCGCAAGACAGCGAAGAGACGTCCCGGAACCAGGTGAAACATCCCGACCGGCAGGCCCGGTTGGGATTCCGTGGCACGTGTCCGCACCGGGATTCCAGCCAGAGGCTTTTTGCCATGGCAATCGGGATTGTGGCCTGAATGGACGGTAGTTGCCGGCGTCTGGAAGACTTGTCGATCAACCAAAACCGAAAGAAAAAAATTGGAAAACGACATCTTGCTCGAATCGCAAGGCGGCTCCATCGGCCGCCTGACGCTCAATCGACCCGAAAGCCGCAACAGCCTGTCCACCGCAATGCTTCGACAGCTCACCGAGGCGATTTCCAGATTCGGGGATTCCCGGGACGTCCGGGTGATCGTCCTTTCCGCCAATGGACCGGGATTCTGTTCCGGGCACGACTTGAGGGAATTGACGCAGGCGCGGCAAAATCCGGACAGGGGTGCGATGTTCTTCGAGGAAACAATGAACCTCTGTTCCAGGCTCATGATGGCGATCACACGCACTCCGAAACCCGTGATCGCCGAGGTGCACGGTATTGCAACTGCTGCGGGATGTCAGTTGGTCGCCACTTGCGACCTGGCCGTCGCGTCCGACGATGCTCGATTTGCCACTCCCGGCGTGAATATCGGCCTGTTTTGCTCGACTCCAATGGTTGCACTGTCCCGAAATGTCGGCCGCAAGGCATCGATGAACATGCTGTTGACCGGGGACATGATCGACGCGGACGAAGCACGCGTGATCGGACTCGTGAACAAGGTGGTTCCGAAACAGAACCTGCGTCAATCAGTCGACGGGTTGGCAGAAATGATCGCATCCAAGTCTCCCGCAATCCTCCGCATCGGCAAGGAAGCATTCTATCAACAGATCGATCTGACCCTGCCCGAGGCATACCGGTTCGCCTCCGAGGTCATGGTCATGAACATGCTGGAAGCAGACGCAGAAGAAGGAATAGATGCGTTCCTGGAAAAACGGTTACCCACGTGGAATGCGGATCAAGACAATTGCGGAAATATTTGACAGGTAACGAAACTTGATGATCTGCAATCAAGGCTCCGCACCAATCATGCGGTCTCCGGCCGAGCCCGTCTTCGCCTCGTTTCCTTCCTAGATCAAGGCCGGCTTCGATGGCCGTGAACGGACCCGCAGATAATTCGATGGATTGCCGGCACGAACGTTCCGATGCCGAAATCCCGGCCAGCGTGAATGGGAGGTGAGCGGGTGCCGCTGCGAAGCGCACGGTAAAGGCTTCGCATAGCCGGAGACAAACTGTTCGGGCGCAGCGATTCCGTCAGCGTTTCGAGAACTGGAAACTCCGGCGTGCCTTCCGCTTCCCGTACTTTTTTCGTTCAACCACCCGGGCGTCCCTCGTCAGGTACCCGGCCGATTTCAGCGCAGGCCGCAGCGACGGATCATAGAGTTGGAGCGCCTTCGAGATTCCATGTTTGACGGCACCTGCCTGTCCGGAGAGACCACCGCCCTTAACCGTCGCCTTGACGTCAAACTCGTCCTTGACTCCAGCGACCTCGAACGGTTGGCGAAGGACCATTTGAAGCACGGGACGTGCGAAGTAGCTCTCGATATCCTTGTCGTTGATGACAAAACGGCCCGACCCGGGCTTGATCCACACACGGGCCACGGCGTCCTTGCGCTTGCCCGTCGCATAAGAGCGCCCGAATTGATCGCGAACCGGTTCGCGTAGTACAGCCGATTCAACAGGATGGATTTCAGACCCGTCCGCAACCGCTTCGTTCAGGTCTGCCATTGATCTGATCGATTCATTCATCGTCATTCGCTCCGAGTATTTTTCGGGTTCATCGACTTGACGTCCAGAACCTCCGGTTTCTGGGCAGCATGAGGGTGCTCAGAACCGGCATACACCCTCAGGTTCGTCAGCTGGCGTCGACTCAGGGGGCCCCCGGGCAGCATTCGCCGAACTGCCTGCATGAGCAGGCGTTCGGGATGTGCGCCCGATAGAATCTGGTCTGGTGTCCGGCTCTTGATTCCGCCCGGATAACCGGTGTGCCAATAGTGAACTCGCTCTGTTCTTTTCCTTCCGGTCAACTGAACCCTGTCAGCATTGATGACGATGACGTTGTCTCCCATGTCCATGGAAGGAGTGAACGTCGGTTTGTGCTTGCCTCGAAGGCGGGCAGCAATGATCGATGCGAGGCGCCCGAGTACGACACCATCTGCATCAATAAGCACCCATCTCTTGTCGACATCAGCAAGTCTCGCCGAAAATGTCTTCATGCCTCAACCCCACGTTGATTCTTGCAGGTGTTCATCCAGAACGCCGCTGTATCCTAAAACGGTTCAATCAAGTCAATGCCAATCTGCGGTAAATAATCACGAAAAAATAATGCTTTATATATGGGGTATAGTATTACCTCATTTTTTTAAAGGTGGAATCGAATATGTCAGCACGGCGTGTGCGATCATCCCGTCCACACCTTCCGCGTAGACGTCCACTTCGCACACGCACAGGGATTTCCCGAGTTTCAGAATTCTGGCATGCCCCAGCAGATCAGTCCGTGGTGGCTTTCTCATGAAATTGATCGAGCAGTTCGTTGTCACCGCCAGTTCCACGGGACCGATGCGCGACAACAGGGCCAAGTAAACCGAAACGTCTGCCAGGGCAAAAATTGACGGGCCTGAAATGGTGCCCCCTGGTCGAAGGTCTTGCTTCCGGACCTTGAGGCGGACTTCGATCCCCGGATCGGTCAACCTCACGATTTCATATTTGTTGCCAACCTGGGGAAATCTCGCCCTCAGGAATTCGCGAAGATCCCGTTCATTCATCATCAGGCGCATCCTGGGTCTCCTCACCGCGACCCGCAATTCGAGTTCACTCCGTTCGACGCGGCAATCAGCGCCGATCGACCCATAACGCACGTGCTCGCAGTGTCCGTCCGCGTTCCGCGATTCCTGTCATTCGGAGAAAACTCCGACCGTGTGAACTGATTTCGGGCTCATGTGAACCAAGCAAGCCGGTGTCTGCAAACACGACGTACGTTGATACCTTTCGTCGTGAGGCCTTGTTGAAGCGACCACCCACCCTTTCAGCAACCGTAAAGCTCGCCGAACTTTTCGTTCATGTATTCAATCAGGGGTACTTCCGTCGGATTGTGGCCGATGACCCGTTTCATCAGTTCGCACGGCAGGTAGACTTTGCCATGCCTGTGAACCTTTTCGCGCAACCAGGTGAGCAAAACGCTCACGTCACCACGAGAGACCTGTTCATCAAGGTCAGGGATGTCCTGGGCCACCCGCGCCATGATCTCGGCCGCGTAGATGTTTCCGATCGTGTAGGTGGGGAAATACCCGAATCCGCCTTGCGCCCAATGTGTGTCCTGGAGAACCCCGTTGCTGGCCTCGTCGACGCCAAAACCAAAGTCTTCCAAAAAACGATCATTCCACGCGCCTTCCAGGTCATTTACTTCCAGGTCGCGGTTAATGAGCGCGCGTTCGAGATCAAACCTCAGCATGACGTGAAGGTTGTACTGGACTTCATCAGCCGAGGTCCGGATGTACTCCGGTTTGATCGCATTTACAGCACGATAAAGATCGTCGGCATCAGAAATCCCGGACGTTTCGAATTGATCGCACATTCGCTTGTACAGGTGGTTGCAATACGCACGGCTGCGGCCGATCTGGTTTTCCATGATGCGACTTTGGGACTCATGGACACCCATGCTCGTCCCGCTACCGAGAATCGTCGAACCCAGGCCTTCATCGACACCCTGTTCATAAAGTGCGTGTCCCACCTCGTGGATGGTTGAATACAGGCAGTCCAATGGATCGTTTTCGTCAACGCGATTCGTGATCCTGACATCGCTATGTGACCCGGCCGTGAACGGATGAACGCTTTGGTCCACCCGCCCCCGGGACATGTCATATCCGAACTCAACCGCAATCTCCTTAGCGAGATCTATTTGCTGCGGCTCAGGGAAATACCCCTTGATTTCCGGCACCGTCTTGCCGCTATCGCGTACTCTTCCCAGCAAATCGGTAATGCCGTCGCGCAGTCTGCGAAACGTTTCCGAAATCTCTTCGCTGCTCGTTCCGGGTTCGAACTCGCTCAGCAATGCATCGTAATGACAGCCATCACCGGCGATCGCTTCGGCCTCTTGTCGTTTCAGTTGGACCATCCGTTCGAGCATCGGACGAAAAGACTCGAAGTCACTGTCTTCTTTGGCCTTGGCCCAGGTGTTCGCCGACTCGGGTTTCACACGCGCGATTTCAGCTGCAATTTCGACAGGTACACGCAAGGCACGCTCACGCCTGGTTCTGGCAACCCTGACGGTGGCCGACAGGCGTGCGTCCAGACCGGCAGGATCGACGGCTTCAAGCAGGTCGCCGAGTTCATTGGAGATCCATCGCGAATGGATGATCTCCTCAAGCGCACCGTTCTGTTTTCCCCGCTGTTCCTGCGCGCCTGCTGGCATGCAGGTTTCCAAGTCCCAAATGAGTAGTCCCTGGACCTGTTCAAGCAAGGCCGTCCTGGACAGGTAGGCTCCGAGTTCGTCATAGGGTGTGCTTTCGTCGCGCCTGGCGGCCATCATCATCCACCTCCTATTCGGTCATCAGGCGGAAATACTGCCAACAACCGTAACCTGGTAATAAAGAGAAATGTCGCGATCGCGCCTGCCTGGTGCAGGATTGCGGTATGACTTGATACTTGATCGAAAAGGGTGACGATACCGGCCAGTGCCTGGCACAAGACCACAACGATGACGATCGTACTCCAGTTTCGGATCGAGACCATCGAGGTCCGTCTGCTGCGGAGCCAGAAAAACACCGAAAAACCCAGGATCAGGTATGCGGTCAACCGGTGATTGAACTGCGTCAATGCAGCGTTTTCGAAAAAGTTGATCCAGAGCGGACTGTAGTCAAAGCTCTCATCGGGCAGAATTTGACCATTCATGAGCGGCCAGTCCACGTAGCCCCTGCCGGCATCGAGGCCGGCAACGAGGCCGCCAAGAAAAACCTGCAGGAGCATGATCGTCACGAACACCGCCGAGTACAGTGAGATCCGGCTGTTTCTACGACGCGTCGCCTGAAGCAACTCGACCGGCTGCATTTTCGCCAACCAGTACGACCAGGCGGCCAGGCCGAGAATCGCGAAAGCAAGCGTGCTGTGAATTGCCAGTCGGTATGCCGCGACATCCACATTTCGCCCCGACAGCCCCGACGTTACCATCCACCATCCGAGGACGCCCTGAACAATGATCAGAATGCCGATTTGCGACGAGCGAATCTTCCAGTTTCGGTTGAGGTCTCCGCGCACGAGTAACCAGGCAAACCCGGCCAACCAAACAACTCCCAACAGCCTGGCGATCATCCGATGGGACCACTCCCACCAGTAGATACTCTTGAATTCCGCGAGAGTCATACTTGCGTTCTGCAAGGTAAACTCAGGAATCAATTTGTATTTTTCGAACTCTTGAGACCAAGTTTCAGCTGTTATGGGTGGAATGATTCCCGAGATCGGACTCCATTCCGTAATCGAGAGGCCGCTGTCCGTCAGCCGCGTCATCCCACCGATGAGAATCGTTCCGATGACCAGCAGGGTCTGAATGAGCAGCCACCAGGCTACCATGCTCCTGTCCCTGCCGGTTTTTTGCCCGCGGGAAGGCCTGCCGCCGGACCCGGACTCCTTGCCGCGGTCCGAGTCCGGCACGTGTTCAAAGATCTCTTTTCCGGAATTCATGCAGTCACCGAGTCACCAGATGATCATTGGGATTTCCGGACCGCGAATCGGGTCCTGGCGGACTTGATCCGGACTTACAACAAAACGGGACCGCACACACCGGATGCTTTTGGGCGAAACTCGACTGGCAGCAACGTGGTCGGACCGAGTTTTGATCGGCATGAATTGCTCACGAAAATTCCGGCACCGCTTGAATTTCCGCGGTAAATCCTCCTTGCCAGTCGCGGCCCTTCATGCTCCCTCTGTCTTCGTCGGAAGCGGGCAAGGGCGTGGCCCTGGCACCTATCCTTCGGGTGAATCCAGGCCATTTCTGATTGCGGGACCAGGCATCACGGAAACCGGCAGCAAATTACCCGTCCTTGATGCAATTGCTACGGACATCGCTGTTTGGTGTCGTGTCTTCCCGAACCCGGTCTTCTTCCCGCGAGTGTTCGAATGACCCCGTGAATCGTCCGGACATCACGACCTGTCAGCGGCATTCGTGAAAGCAGGTTTCGCAAGTTTCGTTTCATCCTCGAAGCCTTTGTTTCTGGACTAAAAAACCCGCGAACCGATAGTTCCTTCTCAAGACGATCGGCCAAGACCTGCACTTCCGAAAACTCTGCCATCGGTTCGGGATTGCGGCGGGGTGTGCTTTCACAAGAGGACTCGTCCGCGGCGACCCACCACTCGTAGGCCAACAGCAGCACGGATTGTGAAATATTCAGCGACCTGAACCCCGGGTTTACCGGAATGGTTACGATGGCATCGGCAAGCGAAACATCGGAATTGTCCAAACCGGATCGCTCCGGACCGAAAAGAAGACCAATCCTGTTGCCGTCGGCCGCCATTTGCCTCGCATTCCGCATCGCCTGCCGGGGAAACAGAACATTCTTGGTCATGTCTCGCGTCCTCGCGGTCGTCGCGAAAACAAAACTCAGTCGTGAAAGTGCCTCCTTGGTCGTGCCATACAACTGTGCCCGCTCAAGTATCCTTTCGGCTCCGCTTGCCATCGCGGTGGCAGATCGATTCGGCCACCCGTCGCGAGGGTCCACGATCCGCAGGTCATCCAGTCCAAAGTTGAGCATGGCCCTGCACGACGCACCAATGTTCTCCCCCAATTGCGGGCGAACCAGAATGACGGCGGGGTGGAAATCCGACAAAATTTCCTCATCGGCCAAATCATCGAATCCCAGGACGTGATTCTTGCCTTTCACTCGACTATCCTCAACGATACCGCCTTTTCCGCAAGCATTGCATGTCGCATGGTTGCGGACAACTCGGCGCCCGGCCCCCGATTTGACTTCGTGGCTGTGCGCAGGTTTTTGTCATTTTCCGCTTCGTTCCTTTCGAAGTGATCGAATCACGCCGGGTTGCTTCATGGGCGACGAAAGCAGGTCGTCGGTGCTGCCGAATTCACACGGAATTCTTACGCGTTTCCCGGCATGCGCAGCCGCCTGCCCGCTTCCTCTGCGATGATCGGATCCTGGAAGGAGATACATTCGTCAAGTTCACGTCTGGTTTCATCAGGCGAGCGCCAGTCGACGGCCGCGGTGCAATTCTGCGCGTAGTCGAGCACGCGGATCAGAGGTTCGGGCAAGCCGGATTGCGATAGCGCCTTCAGGGCAGAAAAATAGTTGGTTCGGTAAACGGTGGGCACGACGATACGCTCCTCCCCTGCAGCCACCAACTCGCTGTTCATCATGATCCGCGCCACACTTCCGTTGCCCTCCGAGAATGGGTGGACCTCCGAAATGAAAAACATCATGAATACTCCACGCTGAAAGGCCGTTTCCAGACTGCGGCCAAGGTCGAAACGCTTCTCCAACGTGCCGTGCACAAGAACAGGTGCCACGAATATTGTGGAACCGGCGCGATTCCCCGCCCGCTTGTAGGCACCGGGCCGTATGGCCGTTCGACCTCCCATGATCGATGCGTGGCGGGCCCTGGGAAGAGCTTCCATTGCGAAGGCATTTGCCGCGGTGCGGGACATTTCTCGCTGATCGGAAGCGATGCGCCAGGTGCCCAGGATATCCTGTGCGCCTGCGGGCCGCCCGATTTGAATGACGCCGGGAAACACGATGTCGGCAGCAAACTCGGAACCCTCAATAAAGTTCGAGAAATGGGCCTCGAAGATGGCGAGCGTCGCATTGGCCTCGGGCTTTCGAATGCGCGCCATCCGGACTTGCGGAGGTTGATCGCGCAGCGGCCTGTGCAAGGTCTGGAACAGAACCATACGGTCCGGGTCATAAGGGCGACCCAAACGACGGGCGACGGCGGGTCGTGCAGTGAGTTCTGCCATGCGGGTTTCGAGCATGGTTCCGATCACCGCATCAAGGGTCAAGGCTTCTTCCTCGAGGTCAAGAGATGAGGTCACTGCACGAATCTCGTCGCGTAACCGGTTTGCTGCCTCTTCACCTGAACGGCGAATGAAAGTCTCGAGGCGTTCCTCGATTTGGGCTCGGCCGGGAGTGCGTCCCACGAGTCCGTTATGCACACGTGACGGGCGCATGTCTTCCAGAAAGGTGCGCGCAGTCGAGCTCAGAAAGAGTTCGCCGAGAAACGGGCGGTCGGTAGGGAGCGGCCCCGGACCGCGCCGTGACCAGAGGGTGAGACCCGGAAGCGGGATATTCTGGCCGCCCGCGGTGACCAGACAGACCGAACCGTCGCTCTCCGGAGTGTTCTCCGACGCGGTACGATCGGCTACTGGTGCTCCTGGAAAACCCGATGACGATGTTCCATGAATGACCTGCAACGATCATCTTGGGCGGATCGACAAGGTTGCGTGTATAGAGCCTTGAGGAAAGCTTGCGCAGTTTGCCGGCCTTGGCCGCGCGCGATACAGCATGGGCGATGTGCTTGTCGGATACGGATGCCTCCGGCATGTGTTCCAGCGATTTGGCAACGGAATGTCTGGGCATTAATCGACCATTCAACGCCAAGGTACGGATATATTACGTGACAGGAAAAAAATGTGACTCTTCCCGAGTAAATTCGAGATCGGGAAACTGCCAGTGGCACTATCGGCGGGCAGTCATTCTGTGCCAGGATTCCGGCGGTATGGCCGTGTTGTGGATTCGCACCACCCATTTCGTCGGAAGAGTCGAACTCGCCGCTGCCCCGGAATGCAATCACGCTCCCCCGCCCACCGGTCATGGATCGTCGACAAATTCCTGCAGACTCCAGTCAGAATCGCCAAGTCGTTTCCGTGCCCAGACCATTGATGGTGTGACCAGTGGCAAGGTGGTTCCGGGAAAAGTCGACCGGGCCGAATTGTGGTCAATCCCGGAAGGAGGATCCTTGACTTTCGAAACCGCGTTACGCCCCGGATTTCAGGGACATTTCGAAATCTGGAATCCGGGCCTCTACGCTTTTTCGCGACATTCAACCATGCGTCAGGGAACCGAAGTGTGGTTTCTTTCCGCCATTTTCCGAGCCCCTCCTCCGGAACCCGGCGGCCGCCGGCAATCATGTTCGGCGTACGGCACGGATCTCTGGAAACAGGCCGATTTGCCTTTCAACGGGGACCCGGATTCGGCAAACCTCCGTCCGCAACGTGCGATTGCCTGTTGACCTCGTCTCGCGTGTTCATCCAATTGAAAGACCATGACCGTCTACAAGGTACTGAGACGCAAGGAGTTCATCAGCTTTCTCGCCAGCGCACGCACATGCGGAAGTCTGGCGGACGAGAGGGACGGATTCATTCACTTGTCAACAGCGTCGCAATTGGCGGGGACCCTGGACAAACACTTCAGAGGCGAAAGGGACCTGAGCGTTTTTTCGTTCGAGTCGCGGGATCTGGGACGCAATCTCCGCTGGGAACATTCGCGAAACGGCCGTTCGTTTCCACACTACTACGGTGAACTCGAGGCCGAGTTGATCCAGTCCTGGTATCCGGTCAGGTGCGTTTCAGGACGACACGTGCTGCCAGCGGGACTGAATTGAGCGTCTTCGAGAAACCCGGATTGGCGCTCGTCAACCGACTCGATCCGGAATTCGGTCATGGAGTGACCATCCGGGCCCTGAAACTCGGGCTTGTTGGGGGAACCGGACCTGTTTCCACTCCGAGAACCAGGACGACTCTGGCTGGCATTGAACTCCCGAATCCAGTCGGATTTGCTGCTGGCCTGGACAAGAATGCAGAAGTGATCCGTCCATTGCTGGCGACCGGGGCGGGATTTCTGGAGGTCGGTGCGGTAACCCCGAAGCCGCAGACCGGCAATCGAAAACCGCGTCTGTTCAGACTTGTCACGGATCGGGCGATCATCAATCGAATGGGCTTCAACAGCGACGGCGCGGCGGCCGTCGCACGGAGACTCTCCCGTTATCAGGGTCCCGGCGTCATCGGTCTCAATCTTGGATCGAACACGGAAAGTCCGGACCCGGGCAAGGACTTCGCCGGTGTCATCGAGACATGTGGCCCGTATGTCAGTTTCGCCACCATCAATGTCTCATCGCCAAATACCCCGGGACTTCGCAATTTTCAGCGGGCGGATGCTATCGGTGCCATCGCGGAACGGACCGTTTTCGAGAGCAGGCGATTACAGCGGCCGCTACCGATTTTCGTCAAGATCTCGCCGGATCTTGACGACACGGAGCTTCGCGACACCGTATCCGCAATTCTGCGCTCGGGGCTATCCGGGGTCATCGCCACGAACACGACGACCGACCGTTTCGGTCTTGCCGACGCACTTGCCTCAGAAAGTGGCGGTCTTTCGGGCAAACCATTGTTTGATCGCTCAACCCTCGTTCTGTCAAAAACCTATTCGATTCTTGACGGTCATTGCCCGGTCATTGGCGTCGGCGGCGTCTCTTCCGCGGATGATGCCTACAGGAAAATCCGGGCCGGCGCTTCCGCCGTCCAGCTTTACTCCGCTCTGGTCTACTCCGGGTTTTCGCTCGTCAAGACCATCGTTCTCGAGCTCGACCGACTGCTCGAACGCGACGGATTCGAGAATGTTTTCCGTGCCGTGGGCGCGGACCTTCGATGAGGGAGCTTCAATTGGCGGGTTGTTGCCCGCCAAGTTTCCGTTCGATCGTCGGATAGCGGACAGCCAACGTCAACGTCCGTACAAGGAAGAAAACGAGCAAAGCCGCCCAGAGGCCGTGATTCCCGTAAGCGTCCAGCAGGTACAGAACACTTGCGCAATAGGCCAGGAACGCGACAATCATCATGTTGCGCATATCACGGGTTTGGGTCGCTCCGATGAAAACCCCGTCGAGCATCCATGCCCCGGCACCGATCAGGGGCAGCACTGCAATCCAGGGAAGAAATTCAGAGGTTACCGTCCTGACTTCCGGCGATGTCGCCATCAGCGCCACCAGCCATTCGCCAAATGGATAAAGCAGGGCCACAAGAACAACAATGAATGCAAATGCCCAAAACGATGTCAGCAGGGCCGCCCGACGAAACGCCGACCGGTTGTTGGCGCCGAACGCCTGTCCGACCAGCGACTCCGCCGCAAATGCAAACCCGTCGAGCGCGAACGCCGCGATGTGCAAGAACTGAATCAGGATCTGGTCGGCGGCCAGGGTAGCATCATCGAGTGACGAGCCCAGGAAAAGAAAGGACACGAAGCTTGCCTGCAGAAGGACCGATCGGATCATGATGTCCAGATTGATCCCTGCCAACTTCAGAAGGCGAGCCCGGTCGAAAACCGCCGACCAGTCCTTCCAGCAGTCGCGGCTCAGATGGCTGCGCGTCAGCCATAGTCCCAGCCCGAGTGCCGTCCATTCGGAAATCACCGATGCCACCGCAACTCCCGAAATCCCCCAGCCCCATCCGATTACGAACAGGAAGTCCAGGATGACGTTCAGACCGTTGACCCACAACTGAAGAACAAAGACGGAGCTTGTCCGTTCCGTCGCGATCAGCCAGCCAAAGATACCGTAGGCCGCAATGGCGGCCGGAGCTCCGAAAAAACGTATTCGCAGGTATTCGCGAGCCAGCGTCTCGACTTCGGTTGATGCCGGAGACAGGCGGAAACTCGCCCAAATGATCGGACCCTGGAAAACGATAAACAGGCACCCGGCACCGAAACCGGCAAGGAGTGCCCTCAACAGCATGGCCGAGACCTCCTGGTTGTTTGCGGCGCCGACCGCCTGGGCCGTCATGCCTGACGTTCCCATTCGCAGGAACCCGAAAAACCAGTAAAGTGCCGACAGGATAATGGCGCCGATCCCGACCGCTCCGATCGGGGCTGCCAGACCGAGCTGGCCGATAACGCCGGTGTCGACAGCCCCGATCATAGGAACAGTCGCATTTGCCAGAACGATCGGAATTGCGATGCGAAGCACCCGGCGATGCGAAATCTCGCCAATCGAACCGTTAGGCATCTGCGACCGGATTCAGAAAATGGCCTGTCGCCTCGGCAAAGAGCCGGTCACGCTGTCCCTGCCACGCCTCGACCCGGACGGACACGAACCTTGATCCGAACCGGTTGATTCGGGCTCGCGCATAACTGGTCTCAGCGAGGCCCGGCCTCAAAAAATCAACTGAAAAGTCAATTGTTTTTGGAAGTTTCTTTAAGTGATCCGCCACGTTGTCTTCATCGTCTCGGATGGTCCCGCCCTGACCGGAAACTCCGTTCACGGGCAAATGCGAACGCGACATGAGTTCGGCAGCGGCGACAGCTTCCAGGAATCCGGCGATTGCACCTCCGTGCAGAGCCGGAATCAATGGATTCCCGGCAAGCTTCTCGGCGAAATCCATGACAGCGGTGAGTTCATCACCATGGCGGTCGAACGTGATCCCCATGAAATCGACGTATGGAATCGTCGCAAAAGGCTCGGGATTGCGTTCGCCCGGCATGCCTCCAGCATTCACGCGTTCGGAGCCCGCACCTGAATCGCTCGCGTGGACCGTCAAGCCGGACGCACGACCAGGTCGGACAAGGCTCTCGTACCAGGCGCGCGAATTTGCCCGTGTCGGCGTAAACGTAAAGGCACCAGTGGCGGAGGCGACCTGCCTTTCATTGTCGTCCCATGCCTGCGCCCTTACGAAAGCGACAGACTTGGTGGCATGATAAACTTCGGCCCTTGCGCGGACGGATTGCCCGGGGCTGGCCGAACGCATGTAATCTATGCGAAGGTCGATGGTCGCCGTCGGAGCGTTGTTTTTCGGATGCGAGAGCACCGCCGCTCCGCCGCAGGTGTCCAGCAGCGCCGATACCGCACCGCCATGAATGACCGATGTACCCGGGTCGCCAACCAGTTCGGGACTCCAGGGCATACGCATCGTCGCGGCCCCGTCACCGACCGATTCGACATCAATTCCGAGAGCCCTGCAGTGGGCGAGCGAATTGACAAGTGCCCGATAGGTCCGAACGTCGGATTTGTTCATTCTTCTTGCACCTCAGGTGGTTTCCATGACCTATCGTGGATGCAGGACCGCGTGTGGACGCGGCGATCAGATCGTCCGCCCCCCGTCAACGGGCAAAATTGCGCCGGTCACCATCCCGGCATCGTCTGAGCAAAGAAAACTCGCTGCGTTTGCCAGGTCATCGGGAACACTGAACCTCCCCAGCGGAATGGTTGACAGGAAAGCAGCCCTCGTTTCCGGAGTGTCGTCGCCAAGAAACCGTTTGAGCAAGGGAGTTTCCCCGGCGACCGGAGCCAGTGCATTGACGCGAATACGATCGGACGCCAACTCGATGGCCATGGTTCGGGTGGCCGTGATCATCCATCCTTTCGACGCGTTGTACCAGTTCAATCGCGGCCGGGGCGATAGTCCGGCAGTCGATGCGATGTTCAGTATACAACCTCCACCGGTCTTCTTCATGTGCGGGACGAAATTCCTGGCCGTCAAATAGACCGACATGCAGTTGACACGGAATACCGAAAGGAACTCATCTTCCGATATGTCCTCGAGCGGTGCGGGATCGTGGGTAATCCCGGCATTGTTGACGAGAATGTCCGGCGCACCGAATTCCCGGCAGTATGTACTTGCGAATTCGCCGACGCTTCCGCCGTCGGATACGTCGACCTCGAACGCATGAGCGCCGGACTCGCGGGCAACAGCCACGGCGCATTCGATATTGACGTCTGCTATCGCGACCTGCGCCCCATGCTCCGCGAAGCGCCGTGCAATGCCGGCGCCAAATCCTGACCCTCCTCCCGTGACAATTGCTGATTTTCCTTCGAGGATCATGTCGTAGTCCCCTTGCCCTTGATCCCAAATCCGAAAACGAGGTGAATCCGTCGGCCGGCACGGCTCTGCCAATCGAGGCGGTGGTCCAATGGCACCTGATCCATTGGCGTTCGTCTACCAGCTTCGCCGCCTGGATGTTCAAGCATGAATTCAATCGTTGCCCGCCTCGCGGTGTCGAATTGACGCATCGCGACGCAGATGTCGAGTATCAGAATTCGGTTTCCTGTTCCGCTCTTATCCCGGAGTTTCTGACCTTGCGGTTTTGCGGTGTCTCTGTCAGCTTCTTTCCATCATGACGAAACGCGGAAATCGCTGCCTCGAGCTGACAAAGTTCGACTCGGTTGCACGGAACTGTCTGCTTTTCCTGTCCATGGCCTTGTCGATGCTGGCCGTTTCAGGTCACGGGGCGGCCGCCGCGACGATGGACACGACTGCCAAGGCGGCAATCGTCAAGGACATGACGTCCGGAACCATCCTGATGGAGAAAAACCCCGATTTGAGGCTTCCGCCGGCGTCGATGTCCAAGCTGATGACATTGTATCTTCTTTTCGATGCGCTCAAGGAAAAACGGGTCAGCCTGCAAACGAGGTTTCAGGTTTCCAGGAAGGCCGCCGAGATGGGTGGATCGAAGATGTTCCTGAGAGAAGGAGAATCCGTCACGGTTGACGACCTGATCCGGGGCGTCATTGTTCAGTCCGGTAACGACGCCTGCATTGCAATCGCCGAGAACCTCGCGGGAACTGAAGAGGCGTTCGTTCGTTTCATGAATATACAGGCCGAGGCAATGGGTTTGGAGACCTCGACATTTGCCAACTCTACGGGTTGGCCTCATCCGCATCATCTGATGAGCGCAACGGACCTGATCACGCTTGCCGAACGTGTCATTGCGGATTTCCCCGAATACTATGGGTATTTCAAGGAGCCGAGCTTTACCTGGGGGGGGATCACCCAGAACAACAGGAACCCGCTGTTGGGACTTGACGCCTATGTCGATGGTCTGAAGACCGGTCACACCAACGAGGCAGGCTACGGATTGGTCGGCTCGGCAGACAACGGCATTCGGAGAATCCTTTTCGTTGTTTCCGGCTTGGAAAGCGAATCGGAGAGACGGCGTGAATCGTTGCGACTCGTCAACTGGGCTTTTCGCGAGTTTTCGATTATCAAGGTATTCGAGCAGAATTCCCGGATCGCAACGGCAAGAGTTTCACTCGGTACGTCAAGAGAGGTCGGACTCGTTTCGACGACAGACTTGTATGTAACCTCGCCTTTCTGGGCGAAAGACGACATGACAGTTACCCTGAAGTATCGTGAGCCTCTGGAAGCGCCGCTGGAAAAAGGAAGCCATGTTGCAGATCTCGTCGTTGAATTTCCGGGATTTCCCCAGACAACCTACCCACTGCGGGCGGAATTTTCGGTCGAGAGGGGTGGTGTCTTTTCACGCATTTTGGCCGTATTCGAGATATTGTGGATCCGCTTGTATTCCCTGGTTCCGGGCATGAGTTGAGGCGGCCCATGCCGCATACCGCATCGCGAGGTTTTTTCGTCACCCTTGAGGGAATTGACGGCTGCGGCAAGTCCACCCAGGCGAAATTTCTGGCCGAGGCATTTCGGTCGCACGGAAAAACGGTCGTTGCGACAAGGGAACCCGGCGGCTCTCCCGGCGCGGAAGAGATCCGTCCACTGCTGGTCGAAGGCCGCAAGACGCGCTGGTTGCCCGAAACCGAAGTCCTGTTGTTTACGGCTGCCCGGTTCGAACATTTCCAGATGGTAATCCACCCGGCACTTTCGGCGGGAAAGGTCGTTGTCTGCGACAGGTATGTCGATTCAACGCGAATTTACCAGGGAGTCGTACGCTCGGATCTTCGACGGCTGGTCGACCTCGTGCACGACCGGTTCGGGATTCGGCCACCCGACTTGACGGTACTGCTCGATCTTGACCCGGAAATCGCTTTCGAGCGACGCCAGGCGACTCGTTCGTCCGAAATGCGATTCGAGAGTTTCGGAAAGGAATTTCAACGAAAGGCCAGGCAGGCCTTTCTCGAACTTGCCAACGAAGACCCTGAACGCATCAAGGTTGTTGACGCAAGCTGCGCAGCGGAGGTCGTGAGCCGGCAGGTCTTCGAGGCGGCACTTGAGAAGCACCGTGAGTGAGTCCGGGTACCCCGAATCCGATTGTATGGCCGGCGCTCCCCATCCACGCCGTGCCCGGCAACTGGTCGGTCATGAAGACGTCCAGCGCGCGTTCATGACTGCCGTTCGCTCGCAACGCGTTCACCACGCCTGGATGCTTGCCGGTCCCAACGGAATCGGGAAGGCCACCCTCGCGTGGCGAATCGCCAGCTACCTCCTGACCAGCGCACCTGGTCCTGGCGCCGTTCTGGATCCTCGGAGTGAATCCGGCCATGGAAAACTCCTGGTCCCTGCCCCCGATGTCTCGAACCCCGTCTTCAGTCGTATTCTCGCCCTGAGCGACCCGGACCTTTTCTTGTGCAGAAGAACCTGGGACGAAAAAAGACAGAGAATGCGGCCGTTCATTACTGTCGATGAAATCCGACGGTTGCGATCGCACTACTCTCAGACGTCAGCAAATGCCGGTTGGAGAATCACCATCATCGACGCGGTCGACGACATGAATCCGTCTGCGGCAAACGCATTGTTGAAGCTGCTGGAGGAACCGCCTGAAAGGGCCCTGTTTCTGCTGGTTTGCCACCAGCCCACCCTGATTCTCCCGACGATCCGGTCTCGATGCAGCAAACTCTCTTGCCGCCCGCTCAATGCGGAACAGGTCGGGAGCGTACTGGCCGGTCTGGGATGCGATCCCGAAGACCGCCACCTCGTTGCCCTTGCGGAGTTGTCCGACGGGTCTCCTGGAACAGCGGTTCAGTTGGTGGACAGTCAAGGCGTGGAAATTTACGGAGAAATTGTCCGAATTCTGTCGGGCGCTCCCGGGATGGACAGAGCACTTGTCGATCGACTTGCTGACAGCTGCAGTGGCCGAAACAAAGAGCACCGTTTCGACATCATACTCCGGTTGCTGGCAGTTGCGCTTGCGCGTCTCGCGCGGTTCAGCGTCCTCGGCGAGGAAAACATGACGGAATCCGTACCTGGTGAAAAACAGATGTGGTCAAGACTGTCGCAAATGCCAGGGATGGCATCGCGATGGGCGGAACTGGCGCAGGAACTGCCGCCGATGGGAAGAGTCGCGAACACCGTCAATCTTGACCCAGCGAGCATCATACTCGATATGCTGTCAAGGATAAACGCGGCCGCGAGGCACGCGCCTGCCTGAGTCGCCGCAAATGCTCTCACCCGGAATCGAACTCGTCGACAGCCACTGTCATCTGGATTTTCCTGTTTTCAGCAGCGAACTGGCGGATGTCGTCGACCGGGCGGAACGGAACGGTATCGCGCGTATCGTCACGATCGCAACCAGCCTGTCTTCCGAACCTGAAGTGCGCGCCATCGCAGAGAGGTTTGATTCGGTGTTCTACGCTGCCGGCACGCATCCGCACCGGGTGGCTCAAGAACCAATGGTCTCTGTCGACGATCTGATCCTGGTATCCCGGCATCCGAAAATGGTTGCGATCGGAGAGTCGGGCCTGGATTATCATTACACCGGGGAGTTGGCAGAACTGCAAAAGGCCAGCCTCCGGGTGCACATCGACGCGGCGAGGGCGACCGGGTTGCCACTTGTCGTTCATGCGAGAGCGGCGGACGATGATATCGGGTCCATTCTGAAGCAAGAATACGAAAATGCGCCCTTCAAGTGTGTCATGCATTGTTATTCCTCTTCTGCCGCCCTGGCCGAACTGGCAGTAGGAATGGGATTCTACCTGTCCATGTCGGGAATCGTGACGTTCAGAAACGCGGAGGCGCTTCGCGCCATCTTTTCCAGGGTTCCCGTTGAGCAGGTCCTGGTCGAAACCGATGCACCTTACCTGGCACCGGTGCCTTTTCGCGGAAAGACGAACGAACCCTCCTACACGATGCATACGGCCACCGTCGGTGCGAGCCTGTTCGGAATGACCCTGGACGAATTCGCGTCCGTTACAACCGGGAATTTCGATCGCCTGTTCGAAAAGGCCTCCCTGAAAGGAGGCGACGAGTGAACGTCGGCCTCAGATTTACCATTCTCGGATGTGGATCATCAGGCGGCGTCCCCCGGGTCGGTGGCAATTGGGGCGCCTGCGACCCCGATGAGCCGCGAAACTTCCGAAAACGTTGTTCACTGCTGGTCCAGCGCCTGTCAATGTCCGGCACCACGAATTTGCTGATCGACACCTCTCCAGATTTGAGGGTCCAATTGCTCGACGCGGGTGTCGGTGTCCTCGACGCCGTCGTCTATACCCACGAACATGCAGACCATACCAACGGTCTCGACGACCTTCGTATCGTGGCGATGAACCGTGAAGGCAGGATCCCGGTTTACGCCGGCCATCGTGCAGGAAAATCAATTGCGAAGAGATTTGGCTACGCCTTCAAGAGGCCTCCGGAATCGCTCCATCTTCCGTTCCTTGATCTTGCCATGATCGAGGCAGAAGTTACCGTCAAGGGACTTGGCGGATCGATAACCATGACGCCGATCGAGGTCGAGCACGGAAACATTTCAGCGTTCGGGTTCCGCATTGGTCATCTGGCATATCTTCCCGACGTATCCTCGATCCCCGGGGACGCCTGGCGGGACTTCGAAAACCTCGATTGCTGGATTGTCGATGCGCTCAGGCGACGTCCCCACCCAGCGCATTCCCACCTGAGCCGAACTCTCGAATGGATTGAACGCGCAGCGCCGCGTCAGGCGCTGCTGACAAACATGCACACTGATCTCGACTACAAGACAATTTGCCAGGAGACTCCGTCCAACGTAGCGGCAGCATACGACGGACTCAGGATCGAATATCCTGATCCTGAATCATGTTTCACATAATCGAAATCCTGCTTCCGGTCGTTTGCCTTATCGGAACGGGATATGTTCTGACGCAGAGGTCGTTTATCAGTCCTGACAATGTGGACGGGCTGATGTGGTATGCCCAATCCGTTGCCATACCCTGCCTTCTCTTCGTGGCAATTTCCCGCGTGGAAATTGAAAGTGTCCTTCAACCCAAATTCCTCGCCAGTTACTATATCGCATCCACGATCATATTCCTTCTCGGATCGTTCGGTGCTCGCATTGTTTTCGGAAGGTCCCGGGGAGAATCCGTCTCAATCGGGTTTGTGACGCTGTACTCGAACAACGTACTCGTGGGACTTCCAATACTTGACCGTGCCTACGGACCCGAATCTCTTGCTTCGGGGTTTGTCATTGTTTCGTTGCACGCACCATTTTGCTACTGCATCGGTATCGTCGCGATGGAAGTTGCCCGCGCCAATGGAAGAGGTTTCAAGGCGACCGTTGTAACCACGACGAAAACCATGTTCTCGAATGTCCTCACCCTGGCAATCGTTTTCGGGTTCCTGGTGAACATCACGGAGACTCCGATACCGGCGTTCTTCTCTGCCGCGACAGAGTTGTTCGCTCAATCCGCCCTGCCCGTCGCACTGTTTTCTCTCGGAGGTGTTCTGGTCCGATTCCATCTCAAGGACAGTCTCAGGGAAACAGTAACAGTCTGTTTCCTGAAACTGGTCATCCATCCCGGGATCGCCTACGTCCTTGCAACAAGGGTATTTGAACTTGACCCGGCCTTTACCAGGGCGGTTGTCGTCCTCGCCGCCATGGCGCCAGGTGTCAACGGCTACGTATTTGCGACAATGTACAATCGCGCCCGGAATACCGCGGCCTCTGCCGTACTGTCCGGTACAGCATTGTCGGTTCTGTCCGCGTCTTTCTGGCTTGCCTTTCTTGGTGTTTGACCATCTGGAAGCCGCCCTTTCCCGCTGGCACCCGAGGATTTGCCGCGGCTTTGCGCCGAAATCCGCCTGCCGGGTGGCGACTTATTGCCGTTCGGGGCCAAAACGCGCGAACAGAGGCGCATTCGCCATGAAAAAGACAAATATGGCGGCGGGTAACACGAAGGTCTTGAAGTTGACCCAGGTGTCGGTCGACATCAGTCGCCATACACATTCATTGGCAATGGCAAGAGCCAGAAAAAACATCATGAGTCGCCGTGTCAGTATGTGCCAACCTTCCGGTTTCAGCGGGATTGCGTCTTCCAGGACGTACTCCAGGTATGAGCGCCCGGAAAGAAGCCCGACTCCGAGAATTCCGCCGAAGAACAGATAGACGATTGTCGGCTTTATCTTGAAAAACCGCTCGTCGTTGAACCAGATAGTCAACCCTCCGAAGAAGATAACCATGACGGCAACAACGAGTTGCATGCGCGAAAGTTTGCCTGTCAAACTCCAGTGAACTCCGGTTGCAATCAGGAGCACGGGTATGAACAGCAACGTCGCAACGATGAATCCGCCATAACTTTCCCCGAAGACAATGAATTCCTGGTCTTTCAATCTGGTGTACGCCAGAAAAAAGATCAGGACCGGCCCCAGATCCAGGGCCAACTTGACCCAGGAGTTCAATTTTTCGGGTTTGTTCATGATTCATGAATCCTGTGCTAACAACACTTGACCACGCAAATCGCGGTCAGTGGCTTTCGGCATGGCCCGTCAAGGCCCGGGCAAAGTCCTTTGCATCAAATGGCTGAAGATCGTCGAGACCCTCACCGATCCCGATGGCATGAATCGGCAGTCCATAACGGTCCGCGATCGAAACCAGTACACCGCCTTTGGCCGTTCCATCGAGTTTTGTCATGATCAAACCCGAAACGTCTGCTGCCCTGGTGAAGACCTCGGCCTGGTTGATTGCGTTCTGGCCAGTTGTTGCGTCAAGAACAAGCAGCGTGTTGTGCGGCGCGCTGGTGTCCCGTTTTCGGAGAACCCGGACGATTTTTTCAAGTTCTGCCATGAGGTCACTACGGTTTTGCAAGCGGCCGGCGGTATCGATCAGGAGAATGTCGGCGTTTTCGTTCTCCGCCCGGGCCAGGGCATCGAAGGCGACCGAAGCCGGGTCTGTCCCCTGTTTGGATGAATGCACGGGCACACCCGCCCGTTCACCCCAGATTTCCAGTTGTTCAACCGCCGCGGCACGGAACGTATCGCCGGCGGCAATGATGACTGACATTCCTGATTCCCGGAAGCGGGCAGCAAGCTTCGCCAGCGTGGTTGTTTTTCCGGAACCATTGACGCCGACGGCAAGAACGACCTGTGGCTTCTTTTCGTAGATCGGCATCGGGGTCGCCACGGGTTCAAGTATTCTGACGACCTCGTCAGTCAACAACCCCAGGACTTCGGCGGCCCCCAGGCGACGGCCCATCCAGTCCTCGGCTATCTGAGCGGTTATCCTGGAAGATACGTCGAAGCCGAGATCTGCCGTGATCAGCATGTCTTCCAGGTTTTCCAGCATCTGTTGGTCGAGAGGCTTGCGGGTTGATCTCGGCGATGCCCGCTTCGCGAACAGGCCGGGAAGCACGCCCCGGACGGATTCGTCTCGCACGGGTTCGGTTTGTTCCGGGCGAGCCAGTGGGTCGATTTCGCCTTGTCGTCCGCCTTCGTTTGAGGCGTCAGGGTCATCCGACAACGCGTCTTCCACGCCTTCGCGAAGCAGGGATGACGACTTCATCAACCGGTTGGTCAATTTCGAGAGAAAACTCATGAACCTTTCACCCAAGAAGGTGGAATGCCCTGACATCTGGCAGGAACAGTTGTTTCCGGTGGAATCCGTTGCGGGCCAGTCGGTTTGTTCAAGCGATCAAGTCCAGATTCAGCAGTCCGCAGTTTTCCGTGCATTCGGGCACGCACCAGCGCAAACGCGCAAGGAAGCGACTGGCTTCTTCCCGAATGTCATCAGATTTCTTCCGGAAAATGTTTGGCAACAAGCCTGATGGGATTAGGTGCTGCTTGGCCCAGTCCGCATATCGACGCGTCTTCCATGACCTGGCAGAGGTCTTCCAGTAGTTCCTGGTCCCATTTGTCCGACTGCATCAGCTTAACCGCCTTTTCGCAGCCCACCCGGCACGGAGTGCACTGACCACAGCTTTCATCTTCGAAGAAACGAAGCATGTTGAGGGCAGCATCTCGGGCGCTGTCCATGTGAGACAACACAACAACCGCAGCCGAACCAATGAACGTGTCGTGCGGTTGCAATGTATCGAAATCCAGCGGGATATCATCCAATGTTGCCGGCAGGATACCGGCCGACGGGCCTCCGGGCTGATAGGCCTTGAATTCGTGGCCGTCCTGCATTCCTCCGCAATGGTCTTCGATCAGTTCCCTGATTGTCACGCCTGCGGGTGCGATCTTGACCCCAGGGTCGCGCACGCGACCCGACACTGAGTAACTTCGCAGGCCTTTTCGTCCGTTTGTCCCGTGCGTACCGAAAACATCGGGGCCGTCGCGCGCGATCTTGCAAATCCAGTACAGTGTTTCGACGTTGTGGACGAGCGTCGGACGATCGAATACCCCGACTGATGCGACATAAGGTGGTCGATGCCTTGGCAGGCCGCGCTTGCCCTCGATCGACTCGATCATCGCGCTTTCTTCGCCACAGATATACGCGCCGGCACCGCGACGGACCTCGATATGCCCAGGATCGACAACCCCCGCCTTTTCGAGCTTGCCGATCTCTGTCCCGAGAATCTCGAGGATAGCCGGGTATTCGTCTCTCATGTAGATGAAGCAGGTTTCGGCTTCGATCGCCCATCCCGCGATCAATGTCCCTTCGAGAAAGACGTGCGGTTCCCGTTCGAGGAAATAGCGGTCCTTGAACGTTCCGGGTTCGCCCTCGTCTCCATTGACGGCGAGATACCTGGGCCCGGCGTTCATCCGAACAAATGACCATTTGCGGCCAGATGGAAAGCCCGCGCCGCCCATGCCCCTCAACCCGCTCTCCAGAACGTCGTCCTGCAATTCGTCGGGAGTCCTGGAACCGGCACGAAGCGCCTTGAGTTCGTTGTACCCTCCTCCGGCAACATATTCGGCCAGATCCTCGTAATCCGGTATGCGTGGATGGAAATCCCCTGCCCGAATTGCCGCACGTACATTTTCCGGCGTGGCATGATCGATGTGGTTATGCCCGATCTCAAGCGTCGGCGCGGTGTCGCAGCGACCCATGCACGGCGCCCGAACGACCCGGACCGCACCACCGCCTTCGTGTTCACGCGCCAGGTCGCGAAACAATTCCCGTGCACCTGCAAGTTCGCAAGAAAGAGAGTCACATACACGGATTGTAATCCCCGGCGGCGCCTTCTCTCCTTCCTTGACAACATCAAAATGCGCATAGAAGGTGGCGACCTCGTAGACTTCTGCCTGTGGCAGCTTCATCTCTTCCGCAAGCGCCGCGAGATGGGCTGCGGAGAGACAGCGATACTCATCCTGGACCAGATGGAGAAACTCGATCAGGAGATCGCGCCGTCGAGGCCTGTCACCGAGAAGATTCCTGATTTCGGACAGCGCGGAATCCGAGACCTGACGACCCTTGGGTCTGATTCCGCCCTTCCCTTTTCCCGACTTCCAGATGCCGCGGCGTGATGACTCCAGCATGCTCTGCCCTCTCGAAAATCCTGTCGCCATGTACGTGTTTCGACCTGTAACGGCCATAGGAATTACGCGGCGCATCCTGACCGGTTTCAGGTGTTTTGCCTGCTACACCCGAATTTCGCTCTCTGCCGGACGGCATTCAACAAGAATACAAGGGCGATTCAACCTTCGGATGCGATCTCCCGGGCGGCATCCTTGTCCGTGCGGCGAACACGCAGGTGCCCGTCCCGAAACTGAATGTCGAATGTCGAGGCGCCTCGCGCACCAACCAGGTCAGTGATGACAGCGCCCTTGTCGTCGCCTCGCCGAACGAGCGCAAACCCTCGTTGAAGCGTCGCCTCGTATCCCAAAGATTGAATCAGCCTTGCCAGGCTGTCCTGCCGCGTGTCCTTTCGCTCCAGGGTCGATGACATGGCCCGAGTCAATCCCCGGACGTTTCTGGAAAGCAATGTCTGCAACTGTTCGATTCTGCGGAGGATCGTTGCACCTTGCATTCTCGATACGGCGGCAGCGAACCTGCCCTGGCGTTCCTGAAAACCTTGACCAAAACTCCGCTCCAGCCGGCTGCAGACGAGGTCAAGGTGCTGACCCTGCATGTTGACGTATTCGCCGGGGTTTGGAAGCGCCCGGTAGAGGCCGGACAGCGATTTTCTGAGGTCTGCCGTGAGCCGCGCGAGCGCGCCAATCCGTCGGTCGTCGAGGGAGACCATGCGTTCGAGCAACTCCGATTGAACCGGTACCGCCCTTTCGGCAGCGGCGGACGGCGTTGGCGCGCGGTGATCGGCAACGTAATCGACGAGAGTCGTGTCCGTTTCGTGTCCAATTGCAGAAATCACCGGAATGCTGCTTGAGAACACCGCCCTTGCGACATTCTCGTCGTTGAATCCCCAAAGGTCTTCGACTGAACCTCCCCCTCGCGCAATGATCATGATATCCGGTCGGGGAATCTGCCCGCCCGGTGTCAATGCGTTGAACCCCCGAACGGCAGACACGACCTCGCCCGGGCAGTTCTCACCTTGCACCGCAACCGGCCACAACAGGACATTTCTCGGAAAACGGTCACGAAAACGGTGTAGAATATCGCGAATGACCGATCCGGTCGGTGACGTTATGATGCCGACGACTTCCGGAAGAAACGGCAAGGCCTGTTTGTGTTCCTGTTCGAACATTCCTTCTGCCATGAGTTTCTGCCTTCGCTTTTCCAGCATCGCCATCAAGGCGCCGATTCCCGCGGGCTCAACGGTCTCGATGCTCAGTTGATATCGGGACTGCCCCGAGAAAGCGGTCAACTTGCCGGTTGCAACGATCTCCATGCCTTCTTCCGGGAAGTGTGTGAGCCTTCCCGCCGCGCCCCGCCAAATCACGGCTGAAAGGACTTCATTCCTTTCCTTGAGATCAAGATACACGTGGCCCGCCGCCGACCGGGTCACGCGGCCGACTTCGCCTCGTACACGGACGCGTCCGAATCGGTTTTCGATCTCCCGTTTGACCTGTCGCGAGATTTCCGAAACCGTGTATTCGGGAACGTTTCCCCTTGAACCAACCGTCCCGAAGTCACCGGAAAAACTCATTTCACACCTCCTGTGGACGCTCGACTTGATCCACCGATTTCAGGTCTTTAGAACGACGATCATGAAACTCCAAGTCCATTGCGACGCTCAATTGAATTCGGCGTCCCGCGTCCGGTGTCCGAATCGTTTGGACGCAATGATCGCGGGATTTCTTGATTTCAATGACAATGCAGCAGATGCCTCCTGCCGTTCCGCGAAATCCACGGCAATCCCGGGTTGTCGCTCCGTTTCGACCGGCACCCAGGCACCGCCCATCGGTCATGTGCGTTACACTGAAGGACAGCGTTTCCCGACTGCGATCCCTTCCTGGAGCGTCCCGGTCAGCCGGTTGGATCACCAGTACCCGGCATGAACGTTCTCGTTCTTGGCGGTGGCGGCCGCGAACATTCTCTTTGCTGGGCAATCAAGCAAAATCCCAGGTGTGACACCCTCTATTGCGCGCCCGGAAACGCAGGCATAGCCGAAGTCGCCATTTGCCGGGAACTGGACATTTGCGATCGAATTCAAGTCAGCGAGTTTTGCAAACGGAATGATATCGAATTCGTGGTCGTGGGGCCGGAGGCTCCGCTGGCGCACGGGATTTCCGATGCGCTGAGATCGGACGGGTTGCTGGTTTTTGGCCCGGGACAGGCAGCCGCAAGCCTCGAGACGTCCAAGGCTTTCACGAAAGGAATTTGCGATTCAGCGGGAATCCCGACTGCCCGTTATGCGGTCTTTGATGACCCGGAGCAAGCCAAGGCCCATGTTCGAGAATGTGATTTGCCGGTGGTGGTCAAGGACGACGGCCTCGCAGCGGGCAAAGGTGTTACGGTTGCCCGGTCGGAAACCGAAGCTGTCGAAGCCGTCGACAGCATATTCGAAAAGCAGGATGGCGGTCGAAATGCACCGGGCGCATTGGTTGTGGTCGAGGAATTTCTCGACGGCGAGGAAGCCTCGTTTTTCGTGTTGATCGATGGCGAGACTGTCCTGCCGTTTGGAACGGCAAGGGACTACAAACGCGCGTTCGACGGTGATTCCGGACCCAACACCGGCGGAATGGGAGCGCTTTCACCGGCACCTGCAATGACAGCCGAAATCGTAAAACGTGCGCTGGATGACATCGTCCATCCGACGCTCGACGAGCTCAGACGCCGAGGAATTCGATACCAGGGGGTACTCTACGCGGGACTGATGATTCAGAACGGCCGTCCCAGCCTCCTCGAATACAATGTCAGGTTCGGCGATCCGGAATGCCAGGTCCTGATGATCCGCCTCGGCGCGCAGGCCTTTGACGCGATGCATGCCTGTGCGAATGGTACGCTCCGGGATGCCCGGGTAAACTGGGCGCCTGATCACGCCATAACGGTTGTCATGGCAACACGTGGTTATCCGGGGCGGGTCGTCAACGGTTCGGCGATCAAGGGACTCGACAGTATTTCCGCAACGAGTTCGCTCAGGGTTTTCCACGCGGCGACAGCGAGGTCCCGGGATGGCTTGACGGCGACCGGAGGACGAGTCCTCAACGTGAGCGCACGGTCGGACTCGGCGCCTGATGCCCGCAGAACCGTCTACGAGTCGATTGGCCGAATCGACTGGCGGCAGGGTTTCTTCCGCAGCGACATCGGAAACTAGGCTGATGGATCCATCGCCAGAACAGGAATTGGGGAATCCGCTGACAGCAATACTGGTCTTTTCGTAGGGCGAATTCAGCTGGCCGAGGTCAGGCGGGAGCGATCAGGGATCCTCTTCTATCCATATTGATAGCCCCGCGGGTTCAACTTCCCGGGTTCCGACCAGAAATCTCTGTGACGGGCGTCCGGGAACCGTCCCGGGACTGCCGGAAAAATTGAATGCAAATCCGACATTCCCTCGATAGGTCACCCGGATCCCTTCGGGGATCGGAGTGCCTGGCAGGCCTGCCCTTGTCATCGCGTCAACCAATATTCTTCGCAGGCATTCCCCACGCGGTGTGATTGCGAGGTAGGTCGTGCGATCGTTGGCCAGGACAGCGGGTTCACCGCTGCGAAATCCTCCCGAGAATCGGGCCGTGACCGGCTCGTCACTTTCAACATGTTCCCGCCAATCCGTTACGGAAAACGCCCGGTCACCGAAATCGACCGCTTCCTGGTGCCACGGAGGAAGGCTTTCGACTCTGCGAACGGAGACATCGATCAGGCGGCGAAAGGCGCCCGGAGCACCTCCGTTAGGTGACCGCATCATGGAATCGAAGCTTCCGCATCGCGCACCCAGAACGACCTGCGCCTGGCTGTCCAATAAACGGGACACGAACCCGTCATGGCTGATCACCATGTCTGGCACGAGCACGAGCCGGTAACACGACAAATCGGAATCCGAACCGACGACATCGACATCGTTCCCGAGCTCGCGACAGCACCTGTACCAGTCCGCCGTGATGAACTCTCCCGAATACTCCAGTCCGTGCGGTAGGATTCTCTGTGCCCACCGAGACTCGTAGTCCACGATCAGGGCGATCCTCGCCTTTGAACGGGACGTAGGCGGAACACGCTCTCGCTCTGTTGCGACCCTGGCGATTTCATGGCGGGCGAGATCTGGAGTTCCATCGAAATGGTATAGTGCAGAGTGAAACTGTTCCTGTCCAAAGGGAACCTGTCTCCAGCGAAAGTAGAGGACCGTATCGGCACCATGTGCATAGGCCATCCAGGTCCACAACCTTACCGCCCCGTCGACGGGCGCAGGATTGTACGACGCCCAGTTGACCGGACCAGGTTGCTGTTCAGTGACCCACAACCTGCCGTGACCCTGTTCGCGATACATGTCGCAATGAAACCCCTGGTAGTCCGGCGTCCCGATTCTCAGCCACGAGGTCTTTTCTTCGATTGGCAAGTGCCCTTCGATCAGGTTCCCGAGCGGGTAGCTGTCAAATCCCGCCACGTCGAGGTGAGTCGCAGCCCGGCGGTGGTCGAAGTCGTAGCTTCCAGCCATGAAGTTGTGGATCACTGTCCGTCCCGGTGAGTGTTTCCTGATGATCCCGGCCTGCATTCCGATGAATCGTGCGATGCGACCAGACGAGTAGCGCATAAATTCGAGCTCGAGCGCCGGGCATGGCGCAGTTACCGATCCGACAGGTAACTGAATTTCGTCAAAATTCCCGAAACGCCCGCCCCAAAACATCGTGTTCCAGCATCTGTTGAGGGTGTCGATGTCGGTGTAGCGGCCCCGAAGCCAACGGCGGAATCCCGACAGGGCGGCAGTTGAATAGCTGATCGCCGTATCGTGATCGCCGATCTCATTGTCGATCTGCCATGCCTGCACGGCGGGGTGCTTTCCGTAACGACCGACGTATTCTCTGGTAATGCGCTTGGCTTCCTCGACGAATTTCTCGCTGGATAGGCAATAGTGCCGTCTCGATCCGGAGGTACGCGTGCGCCCGGCGCAGTCGACGGGCAGGATTTCGGGAAACTCCCGGACGAGCCAGTTGGGCGGAACCGCGGTCGGCGTAGAGAACATGACCTTCAGTCCGGCATCACCGAGCACATCCAGAGCGCCATCGAGCCACGCCCAGTCGAACCGGTTCCGGCCATACTCGGTCAATCCCCAGGTGAATTCGCCAATACGGACCCAGGTCAGGCCAGCGCCGACCATTTGCCTGGCGTCTTCCTCCCATCGGTTTCGATCCCAGTGTTCGGGGTAGTAACAGACGCCGAGTTCGGGTCGCACCATTTGCGGTTTCAACCGGTTCCGGGTTCGTACCGGCGTTCGATCCACTTCAGGAAACTGGCGCACGCAAGCGTGATCACGACATAGAGAATTGCCGCCGTGTTGAACGGCGCGAAGGGAAGGAAACTCGACGCCTGGAATTCGCGTGTTCTTTGGGTCACGTCCCTGACCGACAGGATCGAAAGCAAAGACGTATCCTTGATCATCGCGATGAATTCGTTCCCCAGGGGCGGAACAACGATACGAAGCGCCTGCGGCAGAATGATCAGTCTCGCCATCTGGATACGGGTGAACCCGAGGCTCTTTCCGGCCTCGGTCTGGCCCACCGGTACTGCCTCGATACCAGCACGGAATATTTCCGCCATATACGCGGAATAACCGACGGCGATCGCGATGATGCCGCGAGTCATGTTCGGAAGATCGATCGTTCCGGATGACGCCTCTTTCACGGCTCCCGAAAGGGGAAGTCCGATGTAGAGAATGATGACCAGCATCGGAATTCCCCGAATAGTATCGACAAAGAACTCCGATCCGACCGCAAGCGGATGCAGCCCATGCTGGGCACCGCCAAGCGTCAATACCAATAGCATCGCTCCGATGACGGTGAATACGATTGCAGGGGTCTTGGCGTCGCTCGGCAGGAAATCCGTTTCCCAGATGACAGGGGATCTCCCGTCATGTGCAGACACGGGTATGAATGCTCCCGAAACGCTGTTGGCCGTGTCGACCTGTTCCAGTGCGGAGGGGACATCAGGAACGTTCCTGATTCGAAGGGACTGATCCCCGCCCCCCGGATACTCCCCGAACCGGATCGTGTCGGCCAGCGATTGAGGCGTACCCTTGATAATGGCTATTCGTGCATCGGTGCTGCCGACGAGAACATAAGTGTCTCTCGGCTGGGCCCAAAAGAAAGCCGCAACTGCAATGAGGACAAGGCTGACGGTCGCGTAGACAGGTGTCGTTCGTGGTGTCTGCCTGAAGGTTTGAAGCCCGCTCCAGATCAATCCGAGGATGGCCGCAAGGACATAGGCGAACACGGTCGCCCTGAACGTGACTGCGATACCCGTTGCGAACTCCCAGCGCGTCACAAACAGCAGGTAGAACAACAGGATGCCCGAGATGACCTGAAATACCTGGCCTGCCCGCAGCCGAACCCGTTCCCCCCACAGCAACACGCCGATGCAACACAGGAAGAAAATGCACCCGTAGATCGAAAGCCCGGCCTGGAAAACCAGTGTCAGGCCGACCCTGGCTTCCGGCGTCAACTCCCATGGCCTTCCGGTGCGATCGATCAGAGTCGATTCATACTCGTTAACCGCGTGATACAGGCCAGCTTGCAGAAAGGCCTCGGTCAAGGAGGGGAGAAACACGACGAGCGGCAGGATGACGAAATGAACAGGAATGGCCAACCAGGCTGCCGCATTCAGCCACCCGGGCGAATCCGCGCCGAGTACCCATCGTCGCGCCGCAAGAAATCCCGGAACCAGAATGAGAAAAATAAGCAGGAATGCGACAAAATGAGCGAGAGCATTGTCGCCCACACCGACGATCGCCTTGAGCGACCGCATGTATTTGCTGGACGAAACAAAAAGCAGGACGATGAACGGAGCCGCCGCAAAGAGCACGAGATTGCTCGGGCGGATCGACTTCAGACGGTTTCTAATGCCGGGATTCCTTTTTGGAATCCCGGCAGGATTCAATTGACCGAGAGACCGGGCAGGCCCTCATTTTCGGGTCATTCGGCTTCCCAGTACTTTGCAATAAGCTCGTCAAGTTTGCCGCTTTCCCGAATTGCCGCCAGACCTGCGTTGATCGCATCAACGACCGGGTCTCCTTCCTGCATGACGATCCCGAGGGGATCGGTCTGCAATCCCGTGATCCCGACGGTCAATTCTCCGGCGAATTGCTGCTCATAAGCAACCGCAGAGGTTCCATCGATGACGACTCCATCGACATCACCGTTTTGAACTGCCTGGATGGCTGCCGAAAACAAGTCATACAGGTTGACGTTCTCGCGGCCCACGATTTCCTCGGCAAGGATCGCATTCGTCGTCCCGGTAACCGAAGCGAGCCGATGACCTCCCGCCTTGAAATCCTCGATCGTCAGGCCTTCATCTTCGACCCGCAGCAGAATCGCCTGGCTCACGACCAGGTACGGATCCGAGAAATCCATGGTCTTGTCGCGTTCTTCCGTGATCGACACACCGGACATGACGAGATCGAATTCCCCTTGTTGCAAGGCGGCGAAAATCCCGTCCCACGCCGTATTGATAAACTCGGGAATGCAATTGATCTCCTCGCAGATCGCATTCATCACGTCGATATCAAAACCGACGATTTCGCCGGTAGCCTCGTCGATGACTTCCATCGGCGGATAGGTCGGATCGGTCGCGATTCTGAAGATCCTTCCCTCGAGATCAATAGCCCAGACGGAACTGGCCAAAAAGGCCGCCCCAATCAATCCTCCCAAAAATTTCCAGACCATTTTTCCCTCCATTTCAGTCAATGCGATACGATTGTCGTGGTTTTGCATCGACGCCGCAACCTGGCGGTTCCCAAGAACGCAGCGCCAGATGAAAATCCGTCAAATCTGCTTTTCAGGCATTGTCACGATCAAGCCGTCCAGTTCATCGGTCACCTGCAACTGGCATGTCAGCCGTGATTTTTCCGGATCAGGGTCCCAGGCAAAGTCGAGCATGTCTTCTTCCATGATGTCTCGTTCTGGCAGTTTGTCTACCCATGCCTCGTGAACGTAAACGTGGCAAGTGGCGCAGGCGCAGGCGCCGCCGCAATCGGCCTCAATTCCCGGAATGTCGTTGTCGCGGGCACCTTCCATGACAGTCAAGCCATTTGAAACCTCAACGACGTGTTCCGTTCCATTGTGCTCGATATAGGTGATTTTAGCCATGTTCGATTCTCAATGTCCCGAGGTGTTTCCTTGACGAAAACTGCTGGCGAAACGGCTGTGTATCAAATCGCTCCGTGCATTCACAGTCGACTTGTTCCAACTCTATTCACCAACTGAATCACCGAATGCGGCCCGTGGCCTGCCCGCGCAATTCCGCCGTTTATCATCGGGTTCTACAGTTGGCGATTCATTATCGTGCTGCGATGGAACAAGGCAGACGGATTTATCATTCCTCGGCACTTTGTGTGTTCATTGTTCTGCCTTTTCACCCCGATTGATGCGCAAAAGCGGGTTTGAAGGTATCTTCTCGATGAGGGGATGCCCGGATCCAGCAGGATGTGCCCGTCATGAAAGGGACAGAAGCTGGTTGAGGGTCAGCCCGCGCACCATGACTGGCCGACGCAGTACACGCCCTTCTCGCGAATCGGCCGCAACGTCCCGAATTCATCGATGAAACCGCCGTTATCCCCCGGATGGCGCCGTATCCCGGCTTGGAGCCATCCGGCGCACGGCAGAAAGCGGGGCGTTCCTGGTTATCAGGACGGTTCTCGAGTTGGAGCCAGAACCGCATGAATGTCGGTACGGGCGAACTCATCGCCCTTGTACAGAAGTGGCTCGCCTGTCACGTCGGCAAGCGCATACGCGAAACAGTCACCGAAATTCAGCGCTGCCGGGTGCCTGTCCTTGCCAAAGTGCCGCCAGGCAAACCTCGCAGCCGCCAGGTGTTCGCTTGCAACCGGTATCGGCTCAATCGCAGCGTGCTCAAGGTATGCGCCAAGTTCATGCCCTGCCTCCGCACCGCCACGGCTCACAACCACCATCGTCGCTTCCAGGACATTGGCGACCGACATACGGCACGGTACTGCTGTCAGGATTTCGGTCTCGTAGCGTTCCGCATCGGGCTCCCGGTTCAGGATTGCCAGTAGTGCCGACGTGTCAACGATCACCTGGGCAGGCCCTGTTCGTCATAGAGCATGTCGCCGTGCTCGGCGGCGGAGGGCCCTGGCCCCGTGAGCTTTGCACAGCGTTCCGCGATGTTGCGCAACTCGCGGGCGCGGGTTTCGGCACCGCGTCTACGCTTCTCGCGTTCCAGGCGTTCGCGCAATGCGACGGTGATCGCTCCGGTCATCGTCTCGCCCGTCAACCCCGCCATTCGCCTGCCAGGCGGCACGTTTCGTCATTCTTGATATTCAGGCCCATCGCCTCGTCCTGGTAGACGAAACAAAAGGTTTCTGCCCTACGCCTGGTGACGAAAAAGGGCAATGCCGACTCGAAGCAGCCCGAAGCAGGATTTCGTGCAGGTCTGCGATCCTGGCGGGCAATCATGGATGCAGGTGCGCGCCCGCTCGCGCACGGTGCCCTTCCAGACTGGCTACAGGTTCGCGTGCGCCTGGCGCAGGCGTCGACCATGCCCGTGTTGAATTGAACCAGGAAAGTTGGCCGCACTCGTTACCGAGATTGCTTCCCGGCTCGTTGATCACGTGGCGATTCGTTCCTGCAAAAGAATCTGTGCAATCTTGAAATCGAGCTCGCTGTCGATATCCACGCATCGTTCTTGCGGCATGACATAAGGTATGACCCGGCCTTCGAACAATCCTGACGCCTTACGTAGGTAGTCAGGGGAAATCACATAAACCGAACCCACATGCTCAAAAACCAAGGGAGCCTGCTGACGCGCGACAACAGGACGCGGAAGTTCCTTCGACACCTTTAGTGCGCCGGTTTCATCATGTTCGACCAGATTGAAGTATGGGTTTTTCCTCGCAACGCAGCAAGACATGACCATGTCCGGCGACCGGGCAAGAAAAAGATCAAGGGCTGCGTATATGTCCTCCTGAATTCGCAACGGGCACGTGCAATCCAGATCCAGAAATATCGAAAATTGACCTGCGAGTTCCTCAACAGCTGCCAGCGAATGCTGCCAGACATCCCATTTTGCCGCGCTATCCGTGGCGAGGCTGTCCGGTCTCAGTCCGATCGGCAATGTCCCCCTGGCAAGGCTATGCGCGTAAATTTCTTCGCAATCGGTGGAAACGACAACGTGGTCGATGCGATCTGAATCGAACAGGCAATCCAGCGACCAGTCAATGAGCGGGCGCCCGCATATCGGTCTCATGTTCTTCCCCAGAACACCCCTTGATCCCTTTCGTGCGCCGATATGGCCTACAATCATGCAAATTCCCTGAATGTCCACGCATCGGCAACCAACATGCAACTTGCTGCCGAATTGTCCAGCCGGAGGACAACCGCGCATCGGGTCGGTTCACGTACTGTGAATCGCATGAATACTGCCATTTCCCGTCTCACCACCCGTGTCCCGAAAAAGGGACGGGTCAACCAGACAATCACTGCTGATCGAAAACCCGGACCTGGATGCATTGGAACATGCATGCGAACCGGCTTTCACGTGTGGAACACCTGCCGAATGGCGAATCAACAGACAGGATTCCATGTTCTGCGGTCGGGAAATTGAAAAGGAACAGAAGGAAATCGGCCGGTCGAACGGGTATCACCGAGGCTGCATTCCAGGGGCCAGGAATCGATCGCAAAAATGCTGAGACCTTTCGGGTGATTTCGGCCAGCGCGGCATTCTCGTTCCTTTTTGCCGTTTGTTCGACGATGTCAGGACGGAATGCCTTGAGATCGTGAGTCCGACGGACCACATCATATGCTGGTGACCCCTGATTGAGGTCGATGCAAAGGCAGATCTCATCGCCGAACGATTCACGTCACGGAGCCTTTCCGGACGCATCAGATTGAAGCCCTGATCGAGAAAACCGGCTATGAACTTGAAGAACCGGACGCCATCCCATCACTCCATAGATCCCTGACGCAGTCAAGGTTTGGTTCGAAATCGGGTGTGAATCCGGCATGGCGACATGACTTGGCGACGGCCGAGGGATTTTGCCGCTCCGAATCACCCGGAATCGGGGATTTTGCCGCGTTCCGGCTGATCGAGATGACAAAATCCCAGATCGGAATGGAATTCTGTCACAATCGGGGGATTTTGCGAATGTTCCTTCCGCAAGACATCGCTGTCGCACGGCCGGGCATTCAGGCCGTTTCGGCCATGCACGGAATGCACTGGCAATGATGAAAACGCCACACCAACTCACCAAGCCTTTGCGGCATGAAGCCAAGGAAATGTCACCATGGCAAATTTACACCCTCGAAATCCCGGTTTACTACCGAAAAGCTGAGCGGGTTCGCTTTGCGCTGCCTGCTATCGACGAGTTCCGCTATCAAAAAGGCCCGCGATTTGTCCGGTAATGTCCAGGAGCGAACACTCAAGCACAAACCTTGCTTCCGGGTGTCCTGAAAGGACGCGATTGGATCGAAACAATACCAACTCGGTCTGTACTGGGTCCGCACCCGTGTCGCACGGCCGAAGATGGACATGAAGTGCTACCGCACTACTTTCAATTGTGCCCGTGGAGACAGGCCAGAGCGATGCTTCGCCCTAACTGGTCAGACCGGTACCAGTGCCCAACTTGAGCGGAACAACGTCGATGTTTGAGTCATCACCCGAGCCATGTGAGTGCTCTGCGTTCCCGCGCATGCCAACAATGTGAACTCGATGACTCGTACTATTTTGTACCGACATTCAGGCAATCCATTCGCTGACCGGTGCCGCTGCCTCGTCGAGCGATTGGCTGATCACGTCGACGAGTGTTGGGCCGGGATGGTCCACGGCCTGTTTCATTATTGCTTCCAGGGTATCGGGTTCCTCAACGCGCCAAGCCTTCAATCCGTATGCCTCGGCAACTGATTTGTGATCGGTACGTTCGAAGTCGACTGAAAAATAACGACCGCCAAAGCCGGTCTTTTGCCCAGCCTTGATCCAGCCGTAGACTGCGTTCGAGAAGACGATGAAAGTGATCGGCATTTTCCTGCGTACAACGGTTTCCAGTTCGCCGCACGCAAAACCGAAACTGCCGTCACCCATCAGGGACACGATTTTTCTGCCCGGCGCACCAACGAAAACTCCCATTGACGCCGGAAGTGCATAGCCGAGCGCCCCATGTGCGCGGTTCGAAAACAGCCGTCGGCCTGACGACCGCAACTCATAGTAGGCAGAGATATATGGACATGGGGTCCCGGGGTCGCCGACGACAATTGCGTCGTCATCAAGCACGGAACGGAGCGCGGCGATCGTACGTTCCGGTCGGATCGGCCGCTCGAGACTACCTGAAAGCGCGCGAAATGCATCCCACTTTCGTGCCTTCAGCGGCGCCACGGCTGCGGCACCCTCAAATCGTTGGTCTGGATTGCGAACCTTGAGTTCCCGGTTCACCGCCTCGAGTGCGAGACGCGCGTCGGATACGACAGCGACCTCGGTTTCATAGGATGCCCCAATGACTTCGGGATCACAGTCGAAGTGGACAATCCGCGTGCCCTTCACAGGAAACCGCCAGAGTTCCGTCGTAACTGACCCCGCGCGGCAACCGATGAAGATCACGAGATCGGCGGCCTGTACCAGTTCTCGGGTGGCCGGCACGCCACCGTTCGAACCGACGACGCCCACACAGTTCGGGTGCGTCTCGGGAATCGAACCTTTCCCCGAAATCGTCGTAGCGACAGCGATATCAAGGGTTTCCACGAAAGTTCTGAACTCGGCTTCGCCGCCGGACGACACAATACCGCCTCCGCAGACGATCAAGGGAAGGGATGCGGAAAGGATAGTGTCAAGAGCGGTTTCGATAGCGGCGGGATCGGGACCGAAGGGGTGCGCGGGAAAGGATGCGTGGGCCGGATCCGCCCAAATGTCGTCCGGATTTGCCTGACCTCGCTGGACGTCAATTGGAAGTCCCAGGTGCGCAGCGCCGGGTCGCCCCGTAGTCATCTTGCGAAAAGCGGTTCGCACCATTTCGGGAATCGTATCGGCATGCTGAACAACCGCGCTGAACTTGGTCAAGGGGCGCATCAACCCCTCCTGGTCCAACTCGGTCAGAGGATAGTGACCCTTTGATCGCGTACCGACATCCGAGGTAATGGCGAGGACAGGAATCGAACTCTCGTTTGCTTCCACCACCCCCGGGAGAATGTAGGTTGCCCCGCCGCCTGAAGGGCCCTCGCAAACGCCGACTTTCCCTGTCACCCTGGCATAGCCATCGGCCATGTAGGCTGCGTTGCGTTCATCGCGGGTCAAAATGTGTTCGATTTCGTGGTCAAGTCGGTAGAGTGAATCGTAAAATGGCAGTGTCGTGTCTCCGCAAAGGCCGAAGATGTGGCTAACTTCGTGCGCCTCAAGCATGCGGACCAAGATATCCGCCCCGGACAACATGTTGGTTTTGGCAGTTTCAGGCACGATTCACTTTCCGCCTTTCGCCGACAAATTGTATTGACACTGAAGTGCAAAACTGTATGCAGAAAAAAATACGTAGTCAAGCGGTGATGCGACAAAGATCTTGGCAGATGCGAAGGTAGCTCAAGTCTTGAGTACCCGTAGACCAGTCTCAAACTCACTCGCTTCCCTGGCTGCAGGCACTACGTGTAACTGAGCCTGAGGTATGGCAAGCGAACGGAGCGTTGTAGATCGGGTCTATCTTGAAGTCCGGGCGAAGGCCGTGGCATTCGAGTTCAAGCCGGATGAGCGCATTAACGAAATCCATCTTTCGCGGGAGGTCGGAACCAGCAGGACACCGTTGCGCGAAGCCCTGAACAGACTCGTTGCGGAAGGATTTCTGACCTACAGAACGGGGCGGGGTTTTTTCTGTCGCTCGCTCGACCCTGTGAGCATTCTAAATCTCTACGAGGCTCGCCAGGCCGTCGAGTGCGAAGGCGTTCGCCTCGCATGCAGGCGCGCGACGGAAACCGACATCGCCGGGATTCGGGCGTTCTTGCTCGAAATCGAGCCGGTCTACCAGGGTGGTGACGTCGATGTCTGGACGATTGTGGACTTGGATGAGGAGTTTCACATGCGGGTAATACGATTGTCGGCAAATGCTGAGTTGGAGCGAATATTGTCGAACCTCAATGCCAGGTCCCGATATGTTCGCAGGATCGACATGGAAACCCGGCGCTCAATCACGCCGGCCGATCACATGCGAATTGTCGAAGCGTTGGAACTTCAGGACGGTGGCAAAGCTGCGACACGGATGAGGGAACACATTTCGCGCCGCCAGGAAGAAGCCATGGAGGCCGCACAACGCGCCTTTTCCCGCCTGTATGTCGGCAACAGTTTCGCGAGCAGAAGTCCCTCGGGTTCCGTTCGTGCATGATCCTGGTCAGGCTCCGAAACGTGCCGCCGCCGGCGCAATGAATTTCGGCGTCCGCTACGAACGCTCCCAATCCGCAATTCCGCCAGGTATGACCCGAAACAAGGGATGAACCTTGGGCGACGCATCCCTTTGCGCTTCGAACCATGCGGGTGCACACCTGTTGAGTTTTGTCGTCATGTGACGACATTCGAGGTCGATTTGACCTGCCGGCACATCGAATTGTTCTGTCGTTCCGACACGCATCATCTTGCCTGAATCGAACCGGAACCCCCACTCGACAGACTCGGCGTGCACCGCCCTGAGATATTCAACGATGTATGCAATCGGAGAATACTGCGTGCGGAATCTGAACAACTGGGGATGGCGCCGGTAACCCTTCGTTCGTTGTTCAGAACCGCCCGGGCAAGCAGCGCCACCCGCAACTGCGCGACCAGCACGCGCGAGTCCAGATGCATGGGATGAAGGCTCCAGAGACGCGTCACTGCATATTAGAATCCGTGGAACAGCCGAACAACACGCCGCGTACCAGATTGATCAGAACAGGGGCACCAAGATGTGCGTCAGGCACAATGGCGCGCTTTTGTCGACGACCGCAAATGTACGTGCGAGGCCGCTCTCACGGAAATCCTTATACGGCAGGTCGAGGGCAATGAAGGGAACGGCGGGACACCGTAGCCGACGACCGAAATATCAATTTGCAACTCAACAACCAGGGCATTTCATGAACAGGAACTAAAGGTTGCTCTTGCGGTTCCGATCAGGAAAACGATGTGGCCCGACGCCGATTCTGACAACGTCGAGCCACTTCATGTTGACGTGAACCGGGTCAATTTCGAAAGACCGCAAATTCCAGCCGTCGCTCAATTTTCAGCACAATCCCGAAATTTTCTTGGCAATGTTATCCATTGTTTTCGAGATTGGGAATGTCCGGTTGAATTCGGTTTCACTATTGAGATTCAATGGACAGACCGACAAATCTTTCGGCGCCTTCTCCCCTTTCGACCAGAACGAGAACCGATGCCTGTCCCGCGTCGCGCTTGTCCTTGACCACACTCGCGACATCCCCCGGTAGCTGGACGTCCTCATGCCCGACCTTGGCAATGACATCACCAGCACGGATACCCTTGGAATATGCTTCGCTTTCGACATCGACGTCAGTAATCACGACGCCTTCCGCTTCTTCGTCAAGTCCGAAGGTCTCGCGAAGGGAATCGGTCAAGGCCGAGAGTTCCATTCCGAGCAAGGTACCAGTTTCAGGTTCCTCGGGTGAAAAGGCGGCTGGCACGACGCGGTCACGCTCGGCGTCCTCCCTTCGACCCAGAACGACGCTCACGGTCATTTCATCGCCATCACGGAAAATCGTTACGGGGACCTCCTTGCCGATTTCGGACCTCCCTACCAGCCGGACCAGCGAGCGTACGTCATCGACGTCCGTCCCGTCGAGAGACAGGATGACGTCACCCTGCTGGATACCCGCGTTCTTGGCGGGACCGCCATCCATCATGTTGGTCACGAGAGCGCCGTCCCGGCCTTTCAGGCCGATCGCTTCGGAGATCTCGGGATCAATGTCCTGAATGGAAACGCCAAGCCAACCCCTGCGCGTCTCTCCATGGTCGAGCAATTGTTCGACGACGGGTGCAACCACGTTTGACGACATCGCGAATCCAAGTCCGATCGAACCACCAGTCGGCGATATGATGATCGTATTGACCCCGATGACCTTTCCGTCGAGATTGAACAAAGGACCTCCGGAATTGCCACGATTGATCGCGGCGTCTGTCTGGATGAAGTCATCGTATGCGCCATCGAGGGCACGGCCGCGCGCAGAAATGATCCCTGCGGAAGCGGAAAAGCTCTGACCGAGCGGGTTGCCGATCGCGACGACCCAATCACCGACTCTTGCCTTGTCGCTATCCCCGAATTCGAGAACTGGCAGTGGTTCGTCGACACTTACCCTGAGCAAGGCGATGTCGGTCTTGGGGTCCGCGCCGACTACCGTTGCCTCGGCTGAAGTTCCGTCGAAGAAGTCGACCTCGATAATCGAAGCGCCACTAATGACGTGATTGTTGGTGACAATGTAGCCATCTCCCGAAATGATGAACCCCGATCCGAACGATGCCCTCCTTCGCAGCCCCTGGTCCGGTTGAGTCTGCTGGTCACGAAACTGGCGAAAAAAATCTTCGAACGGAGTTCCCCTGAACGGATTGGGTATCTGGCCGGAAAATGGTTCTACTGCCTCGGCAGTCTGTGTGACTGTCACGTTGACAACAGCGGGATTGAGGTCCTCGATGAGGTCGGCAAAACTTTCGGGAACATACGAGGCATGCCCGTATGGCACCTGAATCAACAACAGCGCGCCAACCGCTGCCCCTAACCCACGACATGGTCGAGCCCATGCCGCGGCCAAATCTCCGACTGCTGCCCCAAGTATCCTAATCCTCATGACATGCCTCCATTGGTTTCGTTTGACACTCGATGATCCTCAATTAGTCATTGACCGGGCAAAGTTAAAATCGCGCAACGTAAATTCAACGTGAAACCGGGAGAGGTATAGCCTCTTGGCAGGAGCTATTGGACCAGCGTCCAAAAGACTCCGGAAGTGACGAATGATATCCGGAATGCCAGGTCCCCCGACCAGTTCGGGACGAGTTTCAGCCCCAATTCTTGGCAACCCAGACGAGTGCGGCCCCCAGGGTCATGATCAAGAGACCCGCAATTCGACGCTGATCCTTTCCCAACCTGGAGATCGCCTTGATAACGTCCTCAAGGCGCATCGGGATGAGCACGAGTACCAATCCCTCGACAACAGCTACGACGCCAAGGCCAAGCACCAGATCGCGCATTGCCTACCTTTGGACGGTATCGGACTTCAGGTACTCGAAAAACTCGCTGTCGGGAGCGATGACCAAGGTGGAATTCTCCCCTTTGAGCGACTTCTCATACGCGCTGAGCGATCGATAAAAGGCAAAAAACTCTGGATTGCGGCCAAATGCGTCGGCAAAGATTGAGTTACGAAGCGCATCCGCTTCACCGCGAATGATCTCCGATTGCTTTCTTGCCTCGGAAGTCAATTCGACCACGGTGCGGTCGGCCTGTGCCCTGACCTTTTGGGCGGCTTCCTTTCCTCGGGCGATTTCATCGGCAGCCTCTCGCTGTCTTTCGGCCCGCATGCGTTCGAAGGTCGCCGCCAGGTTTTGCTCGGGCAAATTTGCCTTTTTGATGCGGACATCGACGATCTCCACGCCCAGGGCTTCAGCTTCTCCCCTCGCCCCGTCCCGGATCTGGTTCATGAGGGCGGCCCGGTCAGCCGACAGCACGGTTCCCGAGGTCACACCACCAAGGACTTCGCGCAATTGTGCGTTCAGAATTCTCTCCAGGCGCGGTTCCGCACCTCCGACCCCGCTCGTACCCACGGCCCTCCGGAACTGTACGCTGTCCTTGATTCTCCAGCGCGCGAACGCATCGACAACAAGACGGCGGTCGTCGAGGGGGGTGACCTCAAGCGGCTGGGTATCCAGAGGCAAAATACGATCATCGTAACGGACGATTTCCTGAACGATCGGAATCCTGAACGAAAGGCCCGGGTCTTCCTTGACTGACAGAACCTGCCCGAATTGAAGGACAAGCGCTTTCTCGCGTTCGTCGACGATGAAGACCGCCGAGAGAAGCCCGAATCCGATCACGGCCAGAACAGGAATTACATATGCTGCACGAGTCATTCTGCTTTACCCATGGTTCAGCCGGTCAGCGGTCCGACTTTCTGATTTCGTTCAACGGGAGATAAGGTACGACGCCCTGGCTGTTTTCGGCTCTCTCGTCGATGATGATCTTGTCCACGTCTCCCAGGACTTTTTCGATGGTTTCAATGTAGAGGCGCTTGCGGGTCACTTCCTCCGCCTTCGAGTATTCCTCGAGAACCGCCAGGAAGCGCGATGTTTCGCCTTCGGCTTCGTTGACGACCTGTGCCCGGTATCCTTCGGCTTCCTGTTGCAAGCGCGCAGCCTCACCTCGGGCTTCGGCGACGACCTGGTTGGCGTACGCATCAGCCTGTTTCTCAAGCGTGTCACGCGTTTGCTCGGCCGCCTGCACTTCGCGGAAGGCGTCGATGACTTCACGTGGCGGGTCGGCCTTGTCGAAGTTGACACGGATGATGTTGACGCCTGACTGGTAGCTGTCGAGCGTTTCCTGGATCAGGTCCTGCAATTCCTGTGCAATGAGTCCGCGGTCACGGTTGAGAATCGGAGCAAGATTCGACCGGGCAATGATCTCGCGCATTGCCGATTCAGACACTGCCCTGATCGTGTCCCTGGGGGCGGCGAGATTGAACAGGAAACTCGGAAGGTCCCTTATGTTCCAGACAACCTGAAAGTCGATGTCGACGATGTTCTCGTCGCCCGTCAACATAAGACCTTCATCCGATCGCGCACTGGTACCGACTCCAATGTCTTCGGTATTTTCCCGCGTAACCGGAAGGATTTCTTTCCCGACGATCGGCCAGGGCGCAAAGTTCAATCCCTCGGTGCCGGTCTGGTAATATTCTCCGAAGAGCAGTTCTACCGATTGCTCGGATGTGTCGACGCGGTAAAACGACATGAAAAGCCAACCCGCGATCAAAACGAGAATGACAAAGATCAGACCGCCGCGACTGATCCTGGGACCGCCGCCACGGTCGCCACGTCCCCTACCAAACCCGCCGCGGCCTCCCATGAGTCCCCGGAGTCGTTCCTGGCCCTTGCGGACGAATTCGTCCATGTCGGCAATATTCTGATGATCTCCACCTGGCCCAGGACGCCGATCACCCCCACGCTGCCCTCTGCGGTCATCGCCGCCACCGGGAAATCCTCCCCCCCAGGGGCCACCTGAATTATTGCCTGGCATGCTTGCTGTTAACCTCCCGCAGTTGCGCGACGAAGCCAATCCGAATCGGTTAAAACCGTCAATTCGCGCTGCTAGAGATACATAGCGAAAACTGGCAGGAATTATCCAGTTCTAATTGACAGGCATTTGTCATTCCCGGTCCGCGCCCGTTTCGTGGAACGAAAAATTCACATTTCCGTGGTTTTCGCAAAGACACGCGACTGCAGGCTGCGCGTTCTGGCCCCGGCAAATGATTTCAATCCCCTTCGCACCTGGTTGCTTCGGATCATTGACCGAGTGGCAGGAGGCGGGACCATCTCGTTCGAACCTCAGCGATGCCGTACGAGCATGGCTTTGGCTTGAAAGCGTCCGGATGCCGGGGATCCACGCCGACGCAGCAACAACTGCCGGTCAATTGGAGTTCGTGTTTGTGTTACGTTGGCAGAATTCGAAAGAGACCCCATCCGGAAGCGTTCTATGACAGGACTGGAGGCCGACCGCGACCTCGGGTGCCAGGAAAGCGGAGTTTTCGGTCCTACGAATGCCCGGACCCGTCTACGTGCACCGCACCCCCCCAAGTGTCGGTCAAGCGTATGCCTCCTGGCCATGGGTCCGACGGATCGAGAAGATGTTGATGAATTCCCGTAATCCAGGCACGCCCGGAAACCTCGGGAATGACCGCATTTTCGCCGTTTACACGCGTCGTACCGATGATTCTGCCGATGAATTCAGATCCGATTATGGACACGGCTTTCAGGCACTCCCCCACCTTGAGCTGGCCTCTTGCATGCAGCAATGCCAACCTCGCGGATACGGCGGTACCGGTTGGAGAACGATCAACCCTGCCGGGTCTGATGACTACTGCCGAATTGCTGCGGATGCCGTCAGGATACGGCTCGACACTCCCGGCAAACAGACAAAACGATATTCCGGACAGTCCCGGCAGTTCAGGATGGCTAAAAGTCAGCTGCTCTTTGGCTGCGGCGACGACCCTTGTCCCGATTTCGGCGATCCTTCGGGCTTCGTCCTGGCGCAACTCAAGACCAAAATCCCCGGCATCGACAACAACGAAACTGTCGCCGCCAAACGCAACATCCACGGAAATTCCACCAGTTCCCGGAAGTTGTAGCACGGCATCGAGTTGATCGGCGAATGACGGAATGTTCCGGAAAGTGATCCGAACAGCCTTTCCGTCCCGACATTCGGCCCGAACACGAATGAGGCCGCCGGGCGCTTCGATTGTGAAATGCGTCACCGGTTCAATCATCGGAATCAATCCGGTATCGAGCAAAACCGTGGCAACGCAAATCGTATTCGATCCCGACATGGCAGGATTGTCTTCGGGTTCCATGATGATGAAACCGATCTCCGCCTCCGGGTGTTTTGCAGGCACGAGCAGATTGACGTGTCGAAAAACACCTCCACGCGGTTCGTTGAGAAGGAAGTTTCTCAGAATTCCATCATCAAGAAGCCAACGCCTCTGTTCCCAAATAGATTCTCCTGGCGGCGGCGGCACCCCGCCGACAATAACATCGCCGACTTCACCCTCCGCATGCGCCGAAACAACATGGATGACACGATTGCTGCGCACTCTGATGCCTACAATTCGACGTGAAGGGCCGGGCGCACGTGCCTCGCGGCCGAGGGCACGATTCCCAGTCCCGGCCGGTCTGAAACGCTCATCGTTCCGCCTACCCGAGTTGGAGCGTCCGGGGAGATTTCCGTGTCGCAGTAGGAATTGAAGTCGGTCGCCGAAAAATACACGCGCGACGGCGTTGACAGGGCCAGATGGGCGATCGCCGCGGTGGCAACATCACCACCCCAACTGTCCTCTATCGTCATGGCAATCCCCGCCTCGACGCAAATGTCTCTCAAGACTCGCGCCTTGGACAGCCCGCCTACCCTCGATATCTTCAGGTTGATAACGTCCATGGCGTCGTTCGAAATTGCCCTGATCAGGTCAGCAGCATCCGTGATTACCTCGTCGAGAATGAACGGCCGAGCGGTTCGCCTCCGGATCGACAAACACTCTTCGTAGGTTGCACAGGGCTGTTCAACGAAAATGTCCAGGTCTTTCACCGCATCAACGACCCTGGCCGCCTGAGCGCGCGTCCACCCGCCATTCGCGTCTGCAACGAGTACGCAATCGCCTGGCAATGTATCGCGCACCGAGGCAATCCTTTCGATGTCGTCGTCAGGGTTTCCGCCAACCTTGAGCTGAAATCGACGATATCCTTCATCACGGTATTTCCCGACCGACACGGCCATCTCTTCCGGCGTACCCTGGGAGATTGCCCGATATAACGCGACGGTGGATTGAAGCTGACCACCAAGCAATGCGTGTAGCGGTCGATCTGTAGCCTGACCGACAATGTCCCAGAGGGCGACGTCCAGAGGCGACTTGACGTAGGGATGGCCGCACAAGACGGAATCCATGAGCTGGTTGACGCGATTGATGTTTGTCGGGTCCGCCCCAATCAGATGGGGGGCTATCGTTTCGACCCCGGTGCGAACACCAGATGCGTATGACGGCAAATAAACCGGTCCGAGGGGACAGCATTCACCGAAACCGCTAATTCCCTCGTCGGTCGCAATCTCGACAATCGTACTGTCAAAGACCTCGACGAACTTTCCGTCCGCCCATGCGTATTTTTCCTCCTTCAGGGGTAAGTCGACTTTCCACGCACGAATCTTCGATATTTTCATATGTCCTGTTTCCCGGCATTTCCCACTTCGCAGGATGAATTCCCTGCCGGCGCGCAATCCAGCCCGTCATCAAGCCGACAAATGCACCGTGTCAACCACAATTCCAGCACATGGCCCCCCTTCCAATCCATCCATCAGATCGACCGCGCGGCGCGAGCCATCGTCACGAGCTCCTCCGCAGCCGTAGGATGCACGGCAACCGTACGATCGAAATCGTCTTTGGTCGCACCCATCTTGACCGCAATTCCCGCCAATTGAATCATTTCGGCGGCGCCCGCGCCAACAATATGGCACCCCATCACTTTTCCCGTGGGTTTTGCGACGACAAGTTTCATCAGCATGAACTCGTCGCGTCCGGACAAAGCAGTGGACATGGGACGAAACTTCGATTCGTATACATCAAAGCCGGTGGATCCGGGTCCGTTGGACGCCCCCTGTTCCTCGGTCAATCCTACCGTTCCGGCTTCCGGCTGCGTGAATACTGCCGTCGGAATGATCTCGTGATCCGGTTTTGTCGGCACTCCTTCAAATACGGTCCGGACGAATGCGACTCCCTCCCGAATGGCAACAGGCGTCAGGTTGACCCGATTGGTCACATCCCCGATTGCGTAGACCGACGGTACGGAAGTCCTCGAATAGGCATCAACCACGATTTCACCTTTCGGACCCAATTCGACGCCGATTTCCCCGAGGCCCATGTCTCCGGAGTTCGGATGCCGCCCCGTTGCGTAAAGCACGATATCGGCTTGGTGTTTTTCGCCGTTCGAATCTGTCACCAGGAGCCCGGTGTCGGAATTTTCGATCGATACGACATTGGTCCCGAGACACAATCTGACACCTCGATTGCACATGCCGTCGGCGACAGTCTGGCGGATTCCGCCGTCGAACCCCCTCAGGATTTGTTCTCCCCGATAGAGTTGGGTAACGGTCGAACCGCACCCGTTCAAGATGCCGGCAAATTCGCATGCAATATATCCGCCTCCGACAATGAGCGACCGTGACGGAAGCCTGTCCAGATGAAACACCTCGTTCGACGTGATTGCACGACCCGCTCCGGGCACGTCCGGCACGAAAGGAGACCCGCCGGTTGCAACGAGAATGTGTTTCGCGACAAATCGATCTCCGGTTGCCAGCATGATCGTATGGGGATCAACGACCTTTGCCCGGCAGTCGAAGATCTCGACTCCGGCCTTCCCGAGGTTGGAACGGTAAATCTTCTCCAGGCGCTCCAGCTCACGATCTTTTGCCGAGATCAGTGCGTTCCAGTCGAACACGCTGTCTCCAACGGACCATCCGAATCCGCGCGCGTCTTCGAAGGCCGAGGAATAACTGGACGCGTATACAAGGAGTTTTTTCGGCACGCATCCTCGGATGACACAGGTACCGCCCATCCGGAATTCTTCCGCGACAGCAACGCGTGCCCCGGTTTCGGCGGCAATTCTTGCGGCGCGGACACCGCCGGATCCACCACCAATGACAAAGAGGTCGAGATCAAACATGCGAGGAATCAATTGTTTGCGAAAGCTGGTCCCAACCCAACGTTTCTGTTGCGCGTTGGAACCAATACCGTGCTTCAGAAAATGACAACGCGCCCATTCCTGGCCCCCACTGCACACTCGCTTGCCATGTTGACGAACAGACCGGTTTCGACGACACCGGGAATGCAGTTCAACAGGCTGTCGAGTTCACCAACATCGCGGATCGGGCCCAGATGCAAATCCAGAATCGCATTTCCTTCGTCCGTGACGAATGGTCGTTCACCCCGTTCCCGCCAAGTCGTCGTGAAATCCGAAAAACCGCGCGAACGAAGTTCGGCGAAAATCCTGGATTGCGTTTCCAGCTTTCCGAACGGGATGATCTCGACGGGTAACGGATAGGTTCCCAGGATATCAACCAGTTTGCTTTCATCCGCGATCACGACAAACCTCTCGGACGCGGCGGCAACGATCTTTTCGCGGAGCAATGCACCTCCGCCTCCCTTGATCAAGTCCCTGTTTGGACCGATCTCGTCCGCACCATCGACAGTCACGTCGAGGCGGCCGATCTGATCAAGATCCTCGACCTTGATCCCTGCGCCCATTGCGACGCCGGCACTGCGGGCTGACGTCGCGGTTGCCCTGATCCTCAACCCGTCACGAACCTTCTGGCCGAGCAACCGGATGAAGATCTCGGCTGTCGAACCCGTTCCCATCCCGACTTTCATGCCGTTCTCGACTTGGGCCAAGCCATGCCGGGCAGCGGCGGTCTTGGCGGTATCGGAAGGCTGTTCGGAACTTGCATTGGCCTTTTGACCGCTTTGGTTCCTTGGATGGTCAGAATCGCTCATTGAAGTCACGCTAGCCAGCACCGGCAGTACTCGGTTTCAACCTCCAATTCCAACGAAACGGTGGTCTGGTGCAAGTCAAAACCGACGTATACTTCCATTGTCATTTCTTCCGTAAAGTTCCGGCGATTTTACTTGGGACGCAGGAGCAAAACCGTATTCTGATGGCCCGGACCTTTCCCCGGATCGGACCTGGACTTCGCCGGAGATCGCCCTGCAGGACGGAATACCCCTGATGTGTCGCCTCGTTCGCCATTCGGAATGTGTTGTCACGCCGTATACGTGGTTGTACGGGTAAAGAAAGCTGTTGTCCGTGAAGGAGTTTCCGCGTCCGGGACCGTCTCCGAGATCAAGTCTTACCCAGGTATTCACGCAGCCGATTCAACCTGGGTGGTCACCCGGCCCGTCAGACCGCGCATCCAATCTTGTCGAGGAACGTGGACAGGAATTGCGCAATCCGGTCAGAAAACGCCGGTAACGGACGCTCTTCGGTTGTGGATTCGGGCGACGATTGATCCGGCGGGCATCAATGCCGCCATGCTACGATCGGGCTAGCCAGATGTATCTCAGTGTTTTTGACATGTTCAAGATAGGGGTGGGCCCGTCGAGTTCCCATACAATGGGCCCGATGATCGCTGCCGGCCGATTCCTCAGGCAAATTCGTGACGGCCAGGTACCGGTCAAACGGCTTCAATGCTCGCTTCACGGTTCCCTTGCCTTTACCGGCAAGGGGCACGGAACGGACAGAGCGGTAATCCTCGGTTTCGCCGGGTTCAAACCGGATTCTTTCGACCTTGAAAAAGCCATTCTGGAGTTGGAGGAAGTCAAGACATCGGCAACCGTGAATCCGTCTGGATTCGGACGTTTCGATTTCGACCCAGAAGGTCGGCTCCCTTGCCTTTACCGGCAAGGGGCACGGAACGGACAGAGCGGTAATCCTCGGTTTCGCCGGGTTCAAACCGGATTCTTTCGACCTTGAAAAAGCCATTCTGGAGTTGGAGGAAGTCAAGACATCGGCAACCGTGAATCCGTCTGGATTCGGACGTTTCGATTTCGACCCAGAAGCTGACCTGGCCTTTAATTTCGAAGTCAAGCCAACCAGACACCCAAACGGTTTGATCATGCGGGGCCTGGACGCAGCGGGGACCGTTGTCATTGAACAATCATACTTTTCAATTGGAGGCGGATTTGTTCTGACAGGCGATGAATTCGATGCTGACAAAACAGACCGGAAGACCGGTCCGGACGTTCCGTTTCCCTTTCTGTCCGCAGCTGAATTGCTTGTTCAGGCCGAAACGCACGACAAGACCATTGCCGAAATCATCTTTGCCAATGAATGTACCCTGGATAATCCGGCCGCCATTCGCGCTCGATTACTTCGAATCTGGCGGACAATGAACGGATGCATTGATGCCGGCCTATCCCAGGAAGGGTTGCTCCCGGGAGGTCTGAATGTTCGCAGGCGCGCTAAATCCATTTACGATTCCCTGATTGCGGAAAGAGGTCGCAACAAGTCGACCCCCCATGTCGTGAATGACTGGATTTCAGCCTATGCCATGGCGGTCAACGAGCAAAACGCAGCCGGGGCACAAGTCGTCACGGCGCCGACCAACGGTGCTGCCGGCGTAATTCCGGGAGCATTTCGATACTATCTCGATCACGTTTCCGGTTCCGATGAATCGGACTCGATTGACTACCTGCTGACCGCCGGTGCCATTGGTGCGATCATCAAGACGAATGCGTCGATTTCGGGGGCGGAAGTCGGTTGTCAGGGGGAGGTCGGATCGGCGTCGGCGATGGCCGCCGCAGGTTTGTGCGCGATTCTCGGTGGTTCGCCGAAACAGGTCGAGAACGCGGCCGAGATTGCGCTTGAGCATCATCTCGGCATGACGTGCGACCCGGTCAAGGGCCTGGTGCAGGCGCCGTGTATCGAACGGAACGCACTCGGGGCCATAAAGGCAATATCATCCGCATCGCTTGCTCTTCGGAGCGACGGCGACCACCTCATTCCTCTGGATGCCTGCATCGAAACCATGCGTCAAACGGGTATCGACATGAGCGACAAGTACAAGGAAACCTCGACCGGCGGGCTCGCCGTCAACACTCCCGTTTGCTGATCGGGCGGCATTCCGGATCAGCCGGCACGCGTTAACCAGTTCATGCGCGCAACACTTGAGCGACCGCATGCAATTCGCTCCGGGGCAACATGATCAGAAGATTTCCCTGATCGACCCTGATTTCCAGCCAGGGGCCGGTCGTCAGGTTGGAGGTTCCGATCATCCCCGAGGGATGGAGTTCGAGGCCGTCCAGTGGCCACTTCAATCCCTTGCTCCGTGCCGAAACAGAACTGAATGGAAACAACGAAACTGTTGTGTTTACCGGTATCTGCATTTCCAAAGTCTGCGGGACTCGAAAACAGACTTCATACCGGGTTATCAGCAAGGCGGGGAGGGTCGTGTACTTTGCCAGTGACGCGAGTGCCGCCAATTCGTGGTCCAGGCGCAATCCGGTGAATCCGATACATACGATCAACGGTGCGGCAACATGTGAAAGGCATTTGTCGAAGTCGGTCGTGTCCTGATCGTCAATTCGGACCAGTTTTTCCGGAAACCTCTCGCGAACCTCCGTCGAGATCGAATCCAGGTCACCGACGATCAGGTCGGGCTCAAGGCCCAATTCGGAAGCATCGTTCGCCGCGCCGTCCGCGCAAACGAGTACCGGGGCAATGTCGATCGCTCCACGTAAATCTCTTGCGGAGAAATCCCCCCCGCCGAGCAGGGTGACGGCAGAACGGTATACCCTTTTCCTGGTCATTGCCTTTTCCGATATCGTTTGAGCGCACCACTCAAGATCCATTGATCGAGAGAGACCGGTTCAAATACTTGTACAGTGCCCTTGGTCACATCGAAACCTGACTCAAATCGAACCTTGCGCGTCGGATTCCCCGCCGTACGGAAAACGGATGTGGAGAACAACTCGCCGACAGCCTTGTCGCAACGGCTTTTCATGTGGCGCCAAAACGTCTCAACCCGGGCAGCAGGACACAGTCCATTTAACGGTTGGATTCGTCCCTTCCAACGCCCCTGAAAACCGAACGAAACGGCAAGGCCCATGCGATTCCGACCCCGACATACGTCAAGAACTCGACGAAAACCGGTGGACGATCGAACATGTTGATCACGGTTATCGCCAAGACGACGTAGACCGGTAACCAGACAATCAGGATCAACAGGGCCAGGCGTCGTCGCGTGCGGAAGCGGAATCTCATCTCGTGGCAAACGGATTCGATACACAAATGACGTCTTCTCTTTCAGGAGAGGTCGAGAGCAACGCGACCGGACAATAAACAAGTTCCTCTATTCTCCGGATAAACTTGATTGCGGATGCAGGAAGATCAATCCAACGCCGGGCACCGGCTGTGCTCTCCGACCAGCCTTCAAGCGTTTCGTAAACTGGTCTGACCCGCGTCTGTTCGTCTTCCGCGACCGGAAACGCGTCGAGATTTCGCCCGTCGAGTTCGTATCCCGTGCAGATCCGCACCTGTTCCAGGCCATCAAGAACATCCAGTTTGGTGAGTGCGATGCCATCAACGCCACTCGTTGCACATGACTTTCGAACAAGTACGGCGTCGAACCAGCCACAACGGCGGTGCCGTCCCGTCACGGTGCCCTTTTCGCGCCCGACTTTGGCGATATGCCTCGCGGTTTGGTCGAACAGTTCACAGGGAAAAGGCCCTTCCCCTACGCGAGTCGTATAGGCCTTGACGATCCCCAGAACGAATCCGACAGCAGCCGGACCGATTCCCGTCCCCGTTGCGACTGCCCCCGCCACGGTGTTGGAAGACGTCACAAACGGATATGTCCCGAAGTCAACATCGAGATGGGTCCCCTGGGCGCCCTCGAACAGAATCCGAGAGCCGGATCGATGACGAAGACCGAGCGTCTCCCACGCGGGTCCGGAAAACCTCAGAATTTTTGGGGCAACCTCCAAGAGATCGGATCTGAGTTTCTCCCTGTCGACGGGTTCGACGCCCAGCCCGATTCTCAGGGTATCGTGGTGTGAAAGCAAACGGTCCAACCGCAAGTCCAGCGTCTTTTCATTCGCGAGATCGGCAACGCGAACGGCCCGCCGCCCAACCTTGTCCTCGTAAGCCGGCCCGATTCCCCTGCCCGTCGTGCCGATCCGGACCTTGCCCGCGTTTTTTTCCCTGATCCTGTCCAGTTCCCCATGGACTGGAAGAATAAGGGGGGCGTTTTCCGCGATCATCAGATTTTCTGGCGAAACCTCGACTCCCCGTGCAGAAATTCCGTCGATTTCATCGACAAACGCCCACGGATCGAGCACGACCCCGTTGCCAATTACGGACAGTTTTCCGGGTCTCAGGATTCCTGACGGGACGAGCGAAAGCTTGAAGACCTCGTCATCAATGACGAGCGTGTGCCCGGCATTGTGGCCGCCCTGGAATCGAACAATGATGTCAGCCTGTTCCGACAGCCAATCGACAATCTTGCCCTTGCCCTCATCGCCCCACTGGGCGCCGATAACCGTTACGTTCGTCACATCACTGGATCCGGACCTGTTCCTGTCGGCGAAGTACATAACCTGCGCCGCCAGGCGCTTGTAGCTTCAATCCGAAGTGGTATCGAATCGATTTCCGCCAGGCTGACATTCGAACCCGGTCACATGTGACACTTGCGAGATGGCTCGGATGCCATGTTGGCACTAAGTCGCGATCTGTGAATAATCGGACCATGAAAACCAACAAGAGGCTTGGCTTTCGCCCTCTCGACCCCAACTTTGAACAGAATGTTCGGATCAATTTTGATCGTCAAGGAATGATGCAGACACTCTCCGCGACAGCTGTCAGTATCAAACCCGCGAATGTGGCGACCCGGCCGGCGCGTCGAACCGTCGCACGCGACAAACCCGTCGCCTCGGCCACGCGCGAAATCCCGCCCCGCCCGATGGCACTGGCCTCAACACCGGCCCAGCGCCGACGCCCCCGTTCGTCCAGAACCGGCAGCATCATCTCAAGGCCCCTGTCGCCACAACGATCAGCTAGCAGGATGGATTTCCGCACGCGGGTTTCGGTTGGAGCCTGGGCGACTCCGCGGCGGGGTTTTCTGCCTTGTCGCTGATGGCGCCGGGAAAACGGGTATTGACGATCGAAATGAAAACGAACCTGCTATCTCCGGCTACCGGAGATGTTCTCGTGGCTGAAGGACGTGTCATCAGGTTCGGAAGAAGGGTCTGCACGGTTGCAGCGGAAATCTACGCCGAACGCGCGGACGACCCGGAGATCAAACACGTGGCAACCATGTTGGGAACCATGATTCGGGTGCCTCCCGAAGGTTGCGGGTAGCCTGCCAGACCGGGTGATCGCGAAATCCCGCCGGAATGGCCGACCGGAAACAACGTTTCGCGGTTACGGGAATCGGCCCATGGAACACTGTTCCGAAGGTGTTTCAGGCATTCATTCCAGAGGGGGAAACCGAAGCATGATTATCCTGGGAAACGGTTCGCGGTATCGTGCCGGATGCCGGTTTCTCCGTATTCCGTTACAATCCATCTCGACACGGGGGAATGGATAAAATAGACAGTGCCGTCGCACAAGCCTTTCGGGAGACATCAGGCGATGCAGAATGTTGTCTTGGTCGTACACCTGATCCTCGCATTATGTCTGATTGCGATTGTTCTGTTCCAGCGTTCCGAAGGGGGCGGACTCGGAATTGGCGGCGGCAATCCAATGGCCGGCCGCGCGCAGGCGAATCCGCTTTCGAAGGTAACCTGGGCGCTCGCGGTGGCCTTTCTCATCACCAGCATGTTTCTCACCATCCTCGCCGCCCGATTGGCGAAAACCGATTCGGTCCTGGAGCGCTTGGGCAGTTCAGTACCCGTGGAGACGGAGTCCGGTCAGGATTCCCCGCTGGGCGATGATCTTCTTCCCCCGATCCTGGGTGACTCGCCCGCAACTCCTCCCAAACAGGAGTGATCGAACGAAAGGTCTTCTGTGTTCGACACGACTGGCCGGTGAACCGGGTTCCCCCTGACTATTGAAGCAAGGTCCACGCCGAACGGCATTGGGACCCGATCCTACCAAATCTGCCAGTCTGTTCGTCCTCTTTTTCTATTTCAGCCAACGTTCCGGGGTTCCGGGACCAGGGCAATCGCGTTTGAAAATATTTCCTCCTGGCTTCCGAGTGATTGCACGATTCCCTGTTCAAAAACAACAACCTGAGGCAGGGATGAAGCAGGACAATGCAGGACTTCGCACCAATTTTCGACGGGGTGGAAGACCCCCGGACCAGCAACGCGGCCCGTCACAATCCCCATGAAATGCTGATGATCGCGCTTCTGTGCGTGATTTGCGGAGGCCAGGCATGCACCGACATGGAACTTTTCGACCGTTCGAAAGAACAATTCCTCTGCCGCGTCATGACGCTCGAACACGGCATCCCGGGCCACGACGCCTTCTCGGCGCTGTTCAGGATTCTCGACCCTGACTGCCTGGTCAGGGCGCTCCTCCGCCTTGCCGCGGACCGGGCCGGGCGGCTCGGTCCGGACGTGATCGCGATCGACGGCAAGTCCAACAAGATCACGGCGATGCCTGCGCTTCTGGAGCTTCTCGATATCGAAGGCAGCACGGTGAGCGTCGGCACCATGCACACATAGCAGGCGACCGCGGAGACGGTCACGGCCAAGGGCGGCGCCTACGTCCTGGCCAAGGGCAATCAGGAGACGCTTCACGACGATGTCGACAGCTCCACATGGCGGAGCCGGAGAACGCGGAAAAGATGCTCCGTTTCAATGGCGTGGACAAGGGTCACGGGCGCATCGAGATCCGCGAGGCCATCGTCTGCCACGACATCGACACGCTGGTGGACCTGCATCACTGGCCAGGCCTGCAGGCCGTCGGGAAGGTCACCTCCGCACGGGAGATCAAGGGGGAACGGAGCACCGAGACCCGCGTCTTCCTTCTCAGCGAAAGGCTCGATCCGGAGCGGTTCCTCAGGACGGTGCGGGCGCATCGGGCCGTGGAAAACTCCCTCCACCGGGTCCTGGACATGACCATGGGAGAGGACAGCCTGCACAACCGGAAGAATGACGGTCCCGAGAACCTGGTGCTGAACCTGGCGCGGATCACGCCAACAGCCAGGAAGCGATCGATGCGCGGCAGGCTGAAGAGGGCCGGTTGGGACAGTGATTTCCTTCTGAAACGCGTCAGCTTCGCATCAAGCCTTGCAAAGGACGTTGAACCCGGAAAAATCCAAACGCGACAGCCCTAGTCGTATGTTCGTTTTTGGAGATTCCATCGAAGATCTCGTGGAGCGCGGAAAAGGCGTCAACAGGAGCTACAGGAATCGGAATCGTGAAAAGGAATCAGACCACTAGGAAGGCAACCGGCGACCAAGCAGCCTTGACCTCGCCGTGCCCTCGGAGTAAACAAACAAAGCAGCGACGCTCCTTCGGTGCCCGAACAATCCGCACTCACAGTCTACCCATGTACGTGGGAAATCGAGCTTCCGATGATCCGCAAACTTGGCAAACCGCGTCGCACAATCCCCCGAAAATCCACAAGTAGGTTGGAGAAATGGAATCTAGCACCAATGAATCTTTAGCCAAGGTGCAAATGCACCTGACCGCCGAGTGCTTCAACAAGCTCTTTATTGGCGGGGAATTCGTTGATCCTTTGGACGGCGAAAAGTTTTCCACTTATTACCCCGCGACAGGCGAAGCCGTGCATGAACTCCCACGCGGCAAGGCGAACGACGTGCAGACGGCCGTCGCCGCCGCCGAGTCGGCCTGGGCGGAAGGCACCTGGGCGAACATGGCGGCCGCCGAACGCGCCAAGATCGTTGCCAGGATGGCGCAAGGGATTGAAGACCATGTCGAGATGCTCGCCGAGATCGAAGCCGCCGACGTCGGCAAACCTTTTCGACAAGCTGCCATGGCCATCGGCGGCGCGGCTGGCGAGGGTAAGTACTGGTGCTCACTCGGCGCCGTGCTCGACCAAGCGCAGGACATGCCGGTGAACTCCGGCGGCGGTGAGGGCGGCGTGCCGCCCGAAGAATGGGACGTCGTCTACAGACGAGATCCGATCGGCGTAGTCGGTCTGATTTCCGCCTGGAACTACCCGCTCAACGTCGCCTTTCGCAAGGTGGCGCCGGCGCTGGTCGCCGGCAATTGCGCGATTCTGAAGCCCTCAGAAATCGCCGGCCTATCTTGTATGTTCATCGCCAAACTTGCGAAAGACGCAGGCGTTCCACCGGGCGTGTTCAATCTCATCACCGGCGACCGAGATGCTGGCGCGGCGCTAGCCGCCTCGCCACGGGTGTCGATGATCTCGTTCACCGGCTCATCGCTAACCGGTAGCAAGATCATGGAAGCTTGCGCACCTAAATTGTCGCAATGCGCTCTGGAACTCGGCGGCAAGTCAGCGCTGGTGGTATTCGATGACGCTGATCTCGATCTCGCAGTCGAAACGACCATGAAGGGCTTCTTGACCAACGGCGGCCAAATCTGCACCGCACACACGCGACTCGTGGTGCACGAAGACATCAAAGCGCCGTTGCTCGAGAAGATGAAGATAGAGTTGGAGAGACTTCCCTTTGCAACTGATCCAATTGCTGAAAAAGACCGTGGCGACCGTGCTTGGGAGGCCGGCATGACTGATGTCGTGCAACCCGTGGTATGCGAGTCCCAGTATCAGAAGGTCCTCGGCTTTCTCGATGACGCCAAAGCGTCGGGGATCGAAGTGCTCACCGGCGGTGGTTCCCCCGATCCGAGTGCGGTCGACAATGCCGAGGGGTACTTCATCCAGCCGACCGTACTAACGGATGTGCCGCGCGACTCGGACGTCTGGCAGAAAGAGGTTTTCGGACCAGTGCTTTCGGTGCGCACGTTTTCCACTGAAGCCGAAGCGGTTATGGAGGCGAACTCCACCGCTTTCGGTTTGGCCTCGACAGTGATGTCGTCCGATCCGGCCAAGGCGCGACGTGTGGCTAACCGTATCCGTGCCGGCGCCGTTTATGCAACATCCACCGGCGAAGGATTATTGGCCGAACATCCCGCCGTTTCCCGCGGCGGATTCGGTTGTTCCGGGGTCGGCCGAGAACTGGGCATCGGCGGCCTACACGAATACACCGAACTCAAGAGCGTCAACTACACGGGTTTTTCGCTAGCGCAAGCGAACGCTTAGCCTCGAGAGTCGCAATGTTCACCGGTCGCTACCGTCAGCAAGTTCGGTTCCGATCCCCGACCAGAGTCATCGGCGATTTCGCATCTACTGAAAATAACGATTCCTCCGCCGCCTTTGTAGATGACGCATAGAACTGACGTAGAAGTCGAATGCGGCAAACTCGCGCATACCTCGAGCGCGACAGACCGAACCGACGCTAGTTCGGTCGAGCAGTTGGCTGTTCGGCCCGGCGCACGCCGCGACTAGTTCGGGTACCAGTAATGACCGTCGCCGCCAACGCCGCCTCGCGCGTTGCAGGTAAAGACGGAATCGCAAGTGCAAACACTGTCACAGCTGCACACGAGATCGCAACTACAGATCACGCTGGAGGAGCCGCTGCGTCACAGTCGACCGCCGATGTAATGACCTCGGACGAGTCGGTCAGGCTTTTTGGGTGCGCACCCGTCTGGGCATTCCAAACGTGAATCGCACGCCTTTCGGCCGACAACACGGTGTCGCCGGAACCAAATGCGATGACGTACGAGGTCGCTGAATGCCCGGAGTAGATTGCGAGCTGCACGCCAGTGGCAAGTTCCCAGACGTGCACCGTGCCGTCATCAACGGCGCTGGCAACGCGCCGCCAGTCGGGCGAAAGCGCCATGGCGCCACGCGATCTATCGGGAACGGCGTAAGCTAATTGACGCTCACCGATCGGTACACGCCAAGCCGGCGCGACGCCGTCGCTGGTGGTAGCGACGATCGCATCACCATCGCGATTGAGATGAGGGCCCGCTATCGGCTGGGGTACGAAGACGCCCAGACCCCAGCTATTGAACGACGAGTTCCAGAATGAGTCCCGCCGGACACACGCAGTATCCAGGTGCCGTCGCGGGCGTTCTGGCAAAGCGCGCCACCCGTATCGCCTCCACTCGTGCAGGGGAGAATTGATGTCGCCGATAGCCGTATCCGCAACAAACAATGGCGACGACACCGAGTTCCTGTGCCGGGCCGAGGAAACCCTGCTTGAGGATTTGCGTGACCGTCTCGGCCTGACGGGCGCCAAGGAAGGCTGCGGAACGGGCGATTGCGCCGCTTGCAGTACGATCATGGATGGTCGCGTGGTCTGCGCATGCCTGGTTCTGGGCGCTGAAGCCGAAGGTCGCACGATCGAGACAATCGAAAGCATGCCGAATGGCCACGATCTGCACCCGCTGCAATCCTAGTTTATCGAACACGCCGCCTTGCAATGCGGGATTTGCACACCCGGTTTTCTAATGGCCGCCAAAGCGCTCTCGAATACAAACATTGAGCCCTGCGAAGAGAAAATCAGATTCTGGCTGGCGGGAAACCTGTGCCGCTGCACCGACTATGACAAGATCGTTTGCGCGGTTCAGAATGCGGCAAGCGATATGCGAGGGGCCTCGGCATGGGTTTCGACGTGAAATGTCAAGAACGAAAGTTCAATTCGGTTAGTACGCAGCCGCTGCGCCCCGATGGCGTAGACAAGGTCACCGGCAGAGCGCGCCATGGCGCCGAATTCAACATGCCGGGGCAACTGCTGGTCCGCATTCTGCGCAGTTCTCACGCCCATGCGCGTATCGTAGGCATCGACACATCGCGCGCCGAAGCTCTGAAAGGAGTGAAGGCGGTCATCACGGCGGTCGACCAGAGCAACCGCGTTTCAAAACATTTCCTCCCGGCTTCTGAGTGACTGCATGATTCCCCGTTGAAAAACAACAACCTGATGCAGGGATGACGCAGGACTTTGCGCGAATCTTCGACGGGGTGGATGACCCCCGAACCAGCAACGCGAACCGTCACAATCCCCATGAAATGCTGATGATCGCACTTCTGTGCGTGATTTGCGGTGGCCAGGCATGCACCGACATGGAACTTTCTGGGCGGTCGAACGAAGAATTACTGTGCCGCTTCATGACGTTCGAACACGGCATCCCGGGCCACAACGCCTTCTCGGCGTTGTTCAGGATTCTCGACCCTGACTGCCTGGTCAGGGCGCTCCTCCGTCTTGCCGCGGATCGGGCCGAGCAGCTCGGACCGGGTGTGATCGCGATCGACGGTAAGACCCTGCGGCTCTCCTTCGAGGATGCAGCGAAGCGCGTGCCGTTGCACGTGATCAAGGCCTTCGCCACAGGCGCATGCTTGACGATCTGACAGGTCAGGGTTGACGGCAAGTCCAACGAGATCACGGCGTTGCCGGCGCTTCTGGAGCTTTTCGATATCGAAGGCGGCACGGTGAGTGTCGACGCCATGCACACGCAGTGGGCGACCGCGGAGACGGTCACGGCCAAGGGCGGCACCTACGTCCTGGCGCTCAAGGGCAACCAGGAGATGTCAGGAGACGCTTCACCACGATGTCCGGTTCCACATGGCGGAGCCGGAGAACGCGAAAAAGATGCTCCGTTTCAATGACGTGGACATGGGTCACGAGCGGATCGAGACCTGTCAGGCGTCCGTCTGCCACGGCATCGACACGTTGGTGGACCTGCATCACTGGCCCGGCCTGCAGGCCGTCGGGAAGGTCACATCCACACGGGAAATCAAGGGGGGAACGGAGCACCGAGACCCGCGTCTTCCTTTTCAGCGAAAGGCTCGATCCGGTGCGGTTCCTCAAGACGGTGCGTGCGCATCGGGCTGTGGAAAACTCCCTCCAATGGGCCCTGGACGTGACCATGGGAGAGGACAGCCTGCGCAACAGGAAGGATAACGGTCCCGAGAATCTGGCGCTGAACCTGGCGCGGGTCACGCCAACAGCCAGGAAGCAATCGATACGCGGCAGGCTGAAGAGGGCCGGCTGGGACAATGATTTCCCTCTGAAACTCGTCAGCTTCGCATCAAGCCTCGCAAGGGATGTTGAAACCGGAAAAGTCCAAACGCGATAGCCCTGGTTCCGGGACGTGTGTGTCTTGTCACAATCCATCGAATCCGCTACCTATATGCTCCCGTATGCAGACATGATTCCGGACTGAATTCGTTTTGGAATCGGGTCGGTTGGCGGGGACCTCTGGAAATATGGCCCGATTTGTGTTCATCACCGGTGGCGTTGTTTCTTCGCTCGGCAAGGGATTGGCAACGGCTGCCCTGGGCGCACTCCTGAAAGCGCGCGGCTACACCGTCAGACTGCGAAAGCTCGACCCCTACCTGAACGTCGACCCAGGTACGATGTCGCCTTTCGAACACGGCGAGGTGTTTGTCACCGACGACGGCGCCGAGACCGATCTGGACCTCGGCCACTACGAACGCTTCACACATGTCTCGGCGAGGTCTTCCGATTCCGTTTCCGCTGGCCGGATTTACTCCAATGTCCTGGAGAAGGAGCGCCGTGGCGACTACCTCGGCAAGACGATCCAGGTGATTCCGCACGTCACCGACGAGATCAAGGATTTCATCGCGACCGGCGAAGACGAAGTCGACTTCATGCTCTGCGAAATCGGGGGAACGGTTGGAGATATCGAAGGATTGCCGTTCTTCGAGGCAATCCGCCAGTTCAGCCAGGACAGGCCAGACGGAAAATGCGTTTTCGTCCATCTCACCCTCTTGCCGTACAACTCGGCATCGTGTGAACTGAAGACCAAGCCGACGCAGCACTCGGTAAAGGAACTCCGTTCCATCGGGATTGCCCCCCATGTCCTTGTTTGCCGTTCCGAACGCGAGATTCCCGAAAACGAACGGCGCAAGGTCTCACTTTTTTGCAACGTGCGGCGTGAATGGATCATAGGCGCCCCGGACCTGGATTCGATTTATGATGCCCCTCTCGCCTACCACGATGCAGGTCTTGATCAGGCAGTGCTTGACGCGTTCCGTATCGAACCCTGCCCACGACCGGATCTTTCGGTCTGGGAGAACGTTTTCGAACGTGTTCACAACCGCGAAGGGCAGGTCAAGATAGCGATTGTCGGCAAATACACGCGTCTTGAGGATGCCTACAAATCCATCGCGGAGGCGCTTGTGCACGGTGGAATGTACAACCGGGTCAAGGTAGTCGCGGACTGGGTCGATGCGGAGCAACTGGAGAACGGAGTCGACGCGTCCTCAAAGCTTGTCGGATTTGACGGAATTCTGGTTCCGGGAGGCTTCGGGAAGCGCGGCACCGATGGCATGATCGCGGCAGCCAGGTTTGCCCGCGAACGCAAGGTTCCATACCTGGGGATCTGCCTCGGCATGCAACTGGCAGTCATAGAAGCCGCGAGGAATGTCGGGCAAATCTGGACAGCCGGATCCGAGGAGTTCGCGAGCGAAAATGAAAACGGATGCGCGGATATCTCTCCCGTGATCTATCACCTGAAGGAATGGATCAAGGGAAATGCGAAACTCAAACGGACGGTCGACGACAACAAGGGCGGAACCATGCGCCTCGGGGCATACGATGCCGTCCTCGGGCCGGGGTCGAAAGTCGCCGAAATATACAATTCAACCTCAATCTCGGAGCGCCATCGCCATCGCTACGAAGTCGACGTCCGGTATCGCGAACAACTCGAGGCATGTGGTTTGATCTTTTCGGGAATGTCCCCAGACGGTCGCCTTCCCGAAATCGTGGAAATGAACGGACATCCCTGGTACATCGGCGTTCAGTTTCACCCGGAATTGAAATCACGGCCATTCGATCCGCACCCCCTCTTCAGAGACTTCATACGGGCCGCGATGGAACAGTCGAGGTTGGTATGATCTATCCTTCTGTCCGGTTCACGGGTTTTGCAGCCGGTTCGAATCCCGGAGCCCCGGGATGATTTCCGATCTCATCGCGCTATTCAGATTCCACCAACCCGAAACGCCGAATCGGTTCTCCGCTGAAGACGAAAAGCTCGCGTTGGCCGCGCTGATGGTTCGCGCGGCCCGGATAGATGGCGAGTACCTTCCGCACGAGCAACACGTCATCGACCTGGTATTACAGGAACGTTTTGCGCTGGCTGCACCGGACTCGGTCCGAATTCGCGGGGAAGCGGAAGAACTGGAAGCACAGGCTCCCGATACGGTCAGATTCACGCGCATCATCAAGCGGACGGTGCCGTACGAGGAACGGCAAGCGATTGTTGAGGTTCTTTGGAAGGTTGTGCTCGCCGACGACACGCGCGATGCTGAAGAAAACGGTTTTCTCCGCCTGGTGACACATCTCGTCGGTGTCTCCGACCGCGACAGCGGCCTGGCTCGCCAGCGAGCAGAGAGAGAGAAGTCCCGAACAGGGTGAATGAGTCGTGAAACGCCGCATTGCCAGTCTCCCGATGTACATTCTGCCGGAGACCATTGATGATCATGACCGATATTGGTCGCTAATCCGTCACCACTTGGGAAACGAAGGTCTTGACGCTCCCGAGAAGCTGGATCCAACTGAATTCACCCTGCCCGATCCGACTCTCGACGAACTGTACTTCACCCAGATTTGCGGGCTGCCTTTCCGGCGCAACCTGGCCGGCCACGTTACATTGATCGGTACGCCGGATTACGGCGTCTTCGGTAGCAAGCCGGGATATTACCGGAGCGCAATTGTCGTCCGTCGAGATGACCGGCGAAACCGGATCGATGAATTCGACGGTGCCAATTTGGCCTACAACAACAAGCTGTCGCAGTCAGGATACGCGGTTCCAACAGGAATTGCGCGCATTCATGGTATTACCTTTGGGGGCCAGATGCATTCCGGTTCCCACCGGCATTCGATACGCATGGTCGCATCAGGACAAGCCGACATCGCTGCAATCGACGCGGTTTCGCTCGACCTGATTTCCCGAATTGGATCCGATCCGGACACGGGTCATCTGAGAATCGTCTTCTGGAGCGAACCAACGCCCGGGCTGCCTTACGTAACCTGGAAGAATGCCGACCCCGACCCTTTCTTTCGCGCTGTCAGATCGGCAATACGGGATCTGAGCGTCGATTTGCGATGTCGACTGCGGTTGTTCGATCTCGTCTCCATTCCGTCCTCCGAATACCATTCGGTCACTCCCTGATTGATTTTCATCCGATTCGTTCGAAGCCCTGTCCTGGCTCCTTCAAATTGCGGATGCGGCCACGGCGAGAAATGCGTCCTTGAACCTCGAATTATGCCGTGAACAAGGATGCGTGCGCTGTCTGCAGTCTTTTATCCCGTTTGAGCGGATTCCGCACGTCATGCACTGCCGAAATTTCAAAAGTTGTCGTAAATTCAACTCTCAAAAGCAAATTCCTGCACAAAAAAGCCACCCAGTCGCGCGATCTTGTCCATACCGAGAAAATTCACCAGACAACAACGTGGAAGAAAGCCGTTCAAGCGTGGCGGTGGTACCGTGTGTTCGTCCCGGTGAACGGCCGATCAATTCGTCAATTCACGCATCTTTTTTATTCTGTCATACGCATCGTTGGCTTCGGCAGTCTTTGTTTCGCCGAGCTTGCGAAATTCGACCGGGATTCCCTGCGCCTCCAGTCGATCAGGATGATAATTCCGGACAATTTTGAGGTAAGCCGCGCGAACTTCCGAATCCGAGGCGTCCGGACTCAGGCCCAGGACTTCGTAAGGATCGACGGTGTCATCACGAGTTGACGAAATGTAGGTCCCTTCGATTCGAGACCAGTCCCCATCGCTGAAACCGAAAATCCGCGCGACACTCGCCAGGAACCGGCGTTCACTTGGGTGGTAGACGCCGTCGGCGACGGCGATCTGAAGTAATCCTGCAAGGAAGCTCTCCAGCACATTACGGTCTTCGGAAAAGATCACCCGGATCTGCCTCGCGTATGGCTCGAACCCGAGCGAATCCGACTTGGCTGCATTGAAAATCAGATGAACGTTGGAATAGGCGTCTTCGGGAATCGGGAATACGGCCTTCAGTGTTTCGACCTCATCCCTTGTGACCTTGCCGTCTACCTTGCTCAGTTTTGCGGCGAGCGTAATGAGCGAAAAAATGAAGGCCCATTGAAGTTCCTCGGGAGAACCCCTTCGACCGGGATTATCGCGGAGGTCTCTCTTGCGTACGGTTCCCTCGCCACCCAGCATGGACTTTTCGACGAAATGCCCGGCGACCACACCGAACAAGGCTCCGATTGGACCTCCGAAAGCAAATCCGATCGTTCCTCCCAGTATCTTTCCAAGTGCACTCAATTTCCAATCTCCGCCTCAATCGAATTTAAGCCGCCCTGAATCGCGGTTGGCGGCCCCATGATTTCGATTACGTTGTGGATAATCGGAAATCATCCAGATTCAAGGATCGTTTGCGGTTCGGCTTCCGCCGTGACTTGACCGGAATGGCCTCACGGCCGTCGGCATGCAGGGAAATCCCTTCGCGAGATTTCGTTGGTCCCCGAAAATTGAAGATGGTAGATGAGCGAACGAAGCGGTGGCGGCGGTCACTACTTCGAGTGACAAAACCAGACCATTTACGACAACTCGGATCAAGATCCATGCACATCGGCATACTGCAGACCGGGCGGACTCATGAGGCACTGGTCTCCAAGCACGGCGAATACCCGGACATGTTTGCGAGGCTGTTATCGGGACAAGGCATGCAATTTTCGACATGGCTGGTCCTGGAGTGCCGTCTACCGGAGAGTCCTGCGTGCGCCGATGGCTGGCTCATCACGGGTTCACGCTTTTCGACATATGAAGATCATCCCTGGATTCCGCCGCTCGAGGATTTCATCAGGGCAACCTATGAGGCGGGGGTTCCAATGATCGGCGTTTGTTTCGGTCATCAGATCATCGCGCAAGCGCTGGGCGGGGTCGTCGAAAAGTTCCCGGGAGGTTGGTCAGTAGGACGCACGGCGTATCGCGTGGACGGTTTTCAAGAACCGTTGTCCTTGCTGTCGTGGCACCAGGACCAGGTTTGTGAAATCCCGCCGGAAGCCCGGGTGATCGGCTCCAGCGACAGTTGCCGGAACGCCGTCCTGGCGTACAAGGGAAATGCTCTTTCCATACAACCCCACCCGGAGTTCGATGCGGATTTTGTTGATGGCCTCTTCGAGAAAGTCGGACTTCAAGCCGTGGGTACCGAACGCACCAGGGAAGAACAGTCGAAGCTTCACGCACCACTCGACGCAGACAAGATCGCCAAAGTCATGACTGGATTTTTCAGGGAGCCCGGTTCCTGGCCGCCATCCTGAACCAACGGTTTTCTAACGATCGCCCGTAGTCCCGTTTCCAGCCGAGCCGGGTGAACCGGGAGACAGGGCTCAGCCGCAATGGTTCTCACCGCAACTGCGGGATCACGAATGGCGACCCTCCCCCTGGCCCAGGGTAGGCGCATTTCACCTCGACTCCAACCCCAAGACGACGCCGACATGAGTGAGATCGACGGGGGCGCAGCACCGGCAGCGTCAAAGCGGCTGCAATGAATGAGCCAGCATGTCCCGGTCAAACCGTGACAAGCCATTCGTGAGTGTCAGCCGTGCAGTTCCTGACTCATTCGCGTCCCGCCCGGTGCCATGGCCTATGATGGAATGCTGACCGCTCCGGGATCAACAGCCAGCGACTTGAGAAGCCCCCAGGCCATGGCCAGAAGGCCGACTGCGCGCCCTACCGGACCGTAAATCCGATCTCCGATGAGTGGATCTAGCGAGCGACGACGTAAACGGCCCAACCATGGCACTCCCAATGACATTAGGTCACGCGCATCGCATCCACGGCACGAAGAACCGTCATCTCCGCGTGTCCCTGCCTGTCCGCGTGCGGATTGTTCGGATAGCCGAATGTACCGGAGTTGCCGAAGCAGAAAACCGGTTCACCAACGCCGAAGAACAGGATTTCCATACCGAAACCGGTAGAAATTAGCATTGAAAACCACGAGAAGTGGCAGGATTCAGACCGGCTGTCGTCGTCGCCAAGCTTCACGGCGCACCACTTCGAGCACATCAGATTAATGCACAATGCGAACGGGACCAACACCGCCGAGATGTAGTGCCAGCTCAGGCCGGTTTCGATCCAGCCGCAATGGTGCCATAGCTTCCTCCTGCAATCCCGACATCCGGGACCGTGAACAACACGAAAGCGATCACCTTGCCCTTTGAGTGATTCCCAGCCCCGGATGCAGCGCGGTGAAAAACCCGAACTTTGCAACCAGATGTGCGTTTGGATTTTTGGCAAACAAGATTCCCGCTCCCTATGCTCTTTTCGCACAGCGGTTGCAATCTTGTGCCACGATGTTTCGCGCAATGGATAAACAACGATGGAAACAACCCGGAAGGCCGTTCATGTTATGGGAAAGGGCACTTCCCCACTCATCGACCCGGGAAGGCTAACGGGTGATGGTTTTGACGGAACAGGTCCGGGACATGCCGGATGTCTCCGGGTTTTGTCTCTCCTGTTCTTTAACCACGTCTCAGATATCCGCGCATGCACCTCGGCGACCTGTCAAAACCACTTCGCCACCGTGGAATTTGACCGTAAACGATCGGGAAGCATTTCAAAGGGGTGAACTTCGACGGACACTTGCCGGAGCCAGTCGTAATGCCGAATCCGCTGCACGCCAATGATCGACCGGGAACGTACCCGACAAGCTGGTACCAGTCGACAGTTCCGGTCCGCGCGCCCGTGCAGCCGCTTGAAGCCGACCTTTCAGTCGATGTCTGTGTCATCGGCGGAGGGTATACCGGGTTGTCGTCTGCCATTCACCTGGCGGAATTCGGATACGACGTCGTGGTACTTGATGCCCACCGCGTCGGTTGGGGAGCTTCGGGACGAAACGGTGGCCAGGTCGGATCAGGTCAACGACTGGGACAGGACGTTCTCGAAAGGAACTTCGGCCACGATCACGCCCGCGCATTGTGGTTAATCGCCGAAGAAGCGAAGTCCACAGTCCGTGCGCTCATCCGAAAGCACGACATCCGCTGCGACTATCGGCCGGGTGTTGCCGGGCTCGGCCAGGGAAAAGAATCGGCACGACTCGCCCGCTCAACGCTTGAACATCTTGAGCGAAGTTACGGTTACGACAAGCTGGAATTGCTCGACGATGACTCGCTCACCGAACTCGTCGGCTCAACAGTATTCAGAGGTGGGTTGATCGACTGGGGCGCCGGCCACCTGCATCCATTGAAATTCGCCCTCGGGTTGGCTGACGCAGCATGTGAAATCGGGGTCCAGATTTTCGAAATGTCCGAGGCCCAGGCGATCAGACACGGGAAAAGCACAACGGTAAAGACGGTGAAGATGGCGAAGGGAAGCGTTTCCGCAAACGCGGTTGTCATCGCCTGCAACGGATACCTTGGAGCGCTTGATACTGAAATCGCCCGCAGGGTCATGCCCATCAACAGCTTCATGGTCGCCACCGAACCGCTCGACGAAAGCAGGGCCAAACGATTGCTTCTCCGAGATGTCGCTGCCTACGACGACAGGTTCGTTGTCAATTACTTTCGAAGAACGCCCGATCACAGACTTCTCTTCGGAGGAGGTGAAAGCTATGGTGTCCGATTTCCTCCCGATATTGCGCGCAAGGTGCGAAAACGCATGCTCAGGATATTTCCCGATCTCCGCGATGTCCGTATTGAGTATGCCTGGGGCGGAACCCTCGCGATAACCCGTAACCGGATGCCTCACTTTGCGCGGGTTGAAAAGGGCATTTACTCCGCGTCCGGTTATTCCGGTCACGGTGTGGCCATGGCAACCATGGCGGGCAAGATCATCGCACAGGCGATCAACGGAGATCTCGAAAGGTTCGACGTCATGTCGCGCGTGCCAATACCTGTTTTTCCCGGGGGAAACCGCCTGAGGTCACCCGTTCTGGCTCTCGCACTCATTTGGTTCGCCATTCGCGACCGCATCCTGTAATCTTCGGTGTCGCGAGACTCTGGCGCCTCGGGAACCGGGTGCCAGGGTTTTTTCGGCAAGAAACGAGGAGTCTGTTCGGGGCAATGCCTCAGTCCACGATTGACCAATGACGAAACACAGTAGAGACGAAGCCTATCGGCTGAAAGACAGCGATGCGCACCGGAAATACTACGATGCCTGGTCCAGTAGCTATGACACGGATTTTGCCGTCAGGTCGGGCTACGTCTACCCGGAAGAACTCGCTCAACGATTTTTCGCGTGTGCGGACCCCGAAGACGGCCCGATCCTCGACATCGGGTGCGGCACGGGATTGGTCGGTCTGGCATTCGCGGGTCGGGGTAAGGCGGTCGACGGGATGGACATTTCAACCGGCATGCTTGCCGAAGCCGGTCGAACCGGTGCCTATCGCGACCTGATTGAAGTTGACCTGACCGATCCGTCGACAATTCCGCCAAGGCGTTACGGGGGGCTGGTCAGTTGCGGGACGTTTACGATCGGACATCTGGGCCCCGTTGCATTCGAATCCACGTTGCAACTGGCACGTCCCGGAGCGCTTTGCGCAATCGGAATCAATCAACTGCATTATGAGAATGAACATTTCGGTGCATCGATTGAGTCGTTGGTCGACAAGGGACAGATTTCCGCGTTCAGCATCCATGTTGTCCCCGTTTACAGAGACGTGGAAGAACCGGATGCACCAATCAACCTGTCCAACGTGGTCATGTTTCGAATCGCCGCGGAATGAAGGCGTGGCAGGTGCGGGCGCCGGACGCGCAACCGCCCGGTTAATGAACGTCTCGCGATGCTCTGCCCTACCGACATTCCAACACACCTGGTCAAATTAACCATTCACATTCGCCGAATTCGACCGGGGTTTCGCGTGAACGGCGGGAGGCGGCCACGGCTCACGCCAACTCCCCGGGAGAAGCCGTGGATAACTGATGTCTGAAGTGTTCAGGGATATGGAAACCGGGAAACCCGGATGACGTCAATTGAGCAACCGAAGTGAAAACCGCTCGGTGGTCGATACCCTGCAGTCTACGCCGACAATCCGGCGCGGGTCCCGGCCCTGGACAGCTTGCGAGGAAGATTGAACTGGATGTCTTCCCTGACTCCTTCGGAAATCTCGATCGTAAGTTCAAACATCTGACCGAGCCGCGCGATCAGTCCCTGCACCAGTTTTTCCGGGGCCGAGGCACCCGCGGAAATCCCGACCGACCGGGCGTCCGACAGCCATTCCGGGTCCAGGCCGTCGGCATCCGGGACAAGGTAACTTTCGGCGCCGCACGCTTCGCCTATTTCCCGTAGTCTGCAGGAATTCGAACTGTAGTGGGCACCAATTATGAGGATGACATCGACCTGTTGCGCCATGGCCCTGACCGCAGTCTGCCTGTTTTGGGTCGCATAACAGATGTCTTTGACGTCCGGGCCAATGATGTTCGGAAACCGGTCCACCAGTGCGGTGATGACGTCGCGCGTGTCGTCAACTCCCAGCGTTGTTTGGGTCACGTACGCCAGTTTATCGGTATTCGCCAGTTCCAGCTTCTCAACGTCTTCCACCGTTGCGATGATATGGACCCGCCCATCGACCTGACCCACTGTGCCTTCGACTTCAGGATGCCCTTCATGGGCAATCATGATCAGTTCATATCCCTTTCTTGAATACCGTTTGGCCTGATTATGTACCTTGGTGACCAACGGACAGGTCGCGTCAATGACCTGCAGGCTTCGCTCTCCAGCTTCATTCACGACATTTCTCGACACTCCATGCGCGCTGAAGATTGTGATTGCGCCGACTGGAACATCGCCGATGTCCTTGACAAAAACGACGCCCTTCTCTTCGAATTCGGTAACAACAGTCTTGTTGTGGACAATCTTGTTTCGGACATAGATTGGCGGGCCGTAGAGATCGAGAGCGCGCTCCACGATCTCGACCGCCCTTACCACACCCGCACAAAAACCGCGCGTTTCGGCCAATAGGACCTGCAGAGGTGGTTTTTCCAATGTTTTTCTCCCGGTGCCTGGACGAACTGGGATCGTCTCAGATCGACTGCTTTGCAGGCGCCTCGCGTCCCGAAGCCGTTGGACTGGATTTCTCATTATACACCAGCCAATGAATCCCCGTCCAGTACGCCAAGTTCATTGTTCATCTGGCCGGAGAAACAGAAATGGATTCTGCCGCACGGGATCGATGTCAGGTTCAACCAGCGCCGCCGACCCAATATTGCCGGAAAGCGAATTCTCGTCTATCGTCGCTTATGGCGTGAGTTGGGGGCTCCGCCCACCAAAGCCCGCCAGTTTCCCGTGCCCGGCTGCCGGTGCCTGAAGCTGAAAATGGCGGGTCTCAGCGATTTCATTGTTCGGTCAAGGACCTGGTGATTGACAGATTCCTCCTTGAAATCCGGGGCAGAAGATTTTCTCAGGGAAACCGCCGCGGCGGTCGAGCAGGAACTCGCTACGGCCTTGCCGCAATCCACGGAACGGGACTCCCGGCTTTTCGATGCCATGCGTTACGGCGTCCTTGGCGGCGGAAAACGCCTGAGGGCTTCTCTACTCAGGAGCTGCGCGCATGTCGCCGGTGCCAACGACCGGAACGCCGTGTTCGCTGCCGCGATTGTCGAACTCGTCCATGGCTATTCCCTCGTCCATGACGACCTTCCGGCGATGGACGACGACATGTTGAGGCGCGGCAAACCCACGTGCCACATTGCCTTCGACGAAGCTACGGCAATACTGGCCGGAGACGCGCTCCTCACCCTTGCATTCGAACTGTCAGCGGATTCGAGGCTCAATGGAGACCCGGGGATCAGGTGCGAATTCTCTTCAGGTCTGGCGACTGCTGCGGGAGGCGAAGGAATGGTCGGCGGGCAAATGGTGGACCTCCGGTCCGAAAACCGCCCAAAGAGCGATCTTGAACTCGTCAAGTTGATTTCGAAGAAAAAAACGGCGGCGCTAATCGCATTCTCGTGCGAAGCCGGCGCTATTCTTGCCGGCCAGGCCGGCCAGGAAAAACGCCGTTCCTTACGGGAATTCGGTTTTGAAATCGGACTCGGTTTTCAAATTGTCGATGACCTGCTGGATGTTTGCGGAGATGAAAAGAAGCTCGGAAAGGAAATCGGGATGGATGCCAAGCGTGGCAAGGCCACTTTCGTCACCTCTCTTGGAGTCGAGGGTGCCAGGCGGGAAGCGGATTCTCTCTTCACATGCGCATTGGCAAGGCTGGAAAGCATGGGCAAACGGACGCGAACGCTCAGGGGAATTACCGAAATCCTGAGGGACCGCCAATCCTGACCGTTTCCGGAAACCGTCCCTGACCCGCTCCCTTTGGTTGAAATCAAGTACTTCTGGCGATCAATGCCGAACGGCCGGCCGAGCAACTGCACGATCGCTCGTTTGCGCATTCGCGCGACAACGATAGTCCCGTTCCGGCATCTGCGCAGTATGCCTTTCGGATTTCGGTCAGTTATGGCAATTCGTTTCAGGGCGTTTCAGCGGGAAATGCGAGATTGACACATGTCAGAACAAGGGGCCATCCTCCTGAAGCTGACTGGCGAAGCGAATGAAATGGACGGAGCGGAATCGTGGCGAAACGGCTTTATCTGGCAAACCCGTACGGATTTTCTTCTCAACTGAAATCAGGACCGCTTCGCGAAATCCAGGCCGCCCTGGAAAATGTCGGGGCCGAGGTTTGGGAACCGTTCGAGCGAATCGGTCAAATAGATTTCGCTCGTGACGGTTGGGCATATGATGTCGGCCAGTCGGATTTGAATGACGTCAAGGATTCCGACGGTATCTTTGCCATCGTCAATGGTTGCCCGCCTGACGAGGGTGTCATGGTCGAACTCGGGATGGCCATAGCCTGGCGAAAGGCCGTTTTCCTGTTCCGGGACGACTTTCGGCGGTGTACGGATAGCGAGTCGTATCCGCTCAATCTCATGCTTTTCGCCGGATTGCCGCGAGACGGCTGGAGAGATCACTGGTTCGAATCGATATCGGAGATCTCCGACCCAGGAAAGGCGCTTGTTCGATGGCTTGCCGGCCAGGATTCGTGACTCGCTCAATTCGTTCAACTCAAGTACAGCCGGGCAAAAGACATGCGAAAATCCAAGATCGTTAGAAAAACGTCCGAGACCGAGATCTCGATAAGCGTGACCCTCGACGGAACCGGCAGGCATGACCTCAGTACCGGCATCGGGTTTTTCGACCATATGCTCGAACAATTGTCGCGGCATTCTCTCATCGACCTGGAAATGTCAACGCGGGGCGATCTGCATATCGACGACCACCACACGGTTGAAGACACCGGAATCGCGTTCGGAAAGGCTCTTTCGGAAGCCGTGGGCGACAAGGCCGGAATCAGGCGATACGGATCATGTACACTGCCAATGGACGATGCGCTGGTCCGCGCCACGCTAGACTTCTCGGGTCGACCGTTTCTGGTGTGGGAGGCGGACCCGCCCTCTGACAGGATCGGCACGTTCGATACGGAACTCGCCCGGGAGTTCTTTCAGGCCGTCGCAGTCAATGGCGGCTTGACCGTCCATGTTGACCGGATTCGAGGCGTCAATAGCCATCATGTCATCGAAGCGACCTTCAAGGCATTTGCACGGGCGTTGCGAACTGCCGTCGAAGTCGACCAACGCGCTCCAAAGGCCATTCCCTCGACGAAAGGAACTCTCGGCCCATGAGCTGGTGCGTCATTGTCGACTACGGGAGCGGCAATCTGAGGTCCGCGGAAAAAAGCTTCCAGCGAATGGCGGACGAACTGCCGACGACGGCGGTCCTGCTTTCGGGACAACCCGAACACATCGCCAAAGCCGACAGAATTGTCCTTCCCGGTGTCGGCGCTTTCCCTGCATGCCGCCAGGGTCTGAGCGAACGATCGGGCCTGATCGAGGCAATCACCGAAGCCGTCAAGGAACGTGGTGTACCGTTTCTTGGCATCTGCGTCGGAATGCAGCTGATGGCGACGACCGGCACGGAGCTCGGATCCTCTTGCCCGGGATTCGACTGGATACCAGGCGATGTCATCAAGCTGGAGTCGGGGGATCCGTCGATCCGGCTACCCCACATGGGATGGAATGATTTTGACAGTTGCGCTTCCGGTCACCATGTTCTCAGGGGGGTCAACGCCGGAGACCACGCCTACTTTGTCCATTCGTACCATTTGCACCCACGATCAGAGAGTGACATTCTGGTCGGCACGACCCACGGGCAGCCGTTCGCTGCGGCGGTCGGGCGTGACAACCTGATCGGCACCCAATTCCACCCCGAAAAAAGCCAGGCTACCGGACTTAGAATCATCCGTAATTTCCTTTCCTGGAAGCCATGAGTGCTGCGCCGCCCAGCATGGTCGAGATGATCGAGGAAACGGCTGGTTTCTCCAATGCCCCCAACCGGACCATCTGCGCCGGGTTCGCCGATTCCGAAACGCCCGGTGACGAGTGGGCAATGTCCAGCTGCCACCTGTACGAACAATCCTGATGATTCTTTTTCCCGCCATCGATCTCATGGGGGGCCGTACGGTCAGGCTTCTGCGCGGAGCCAAGGACCAGGCAACCGTCTACGACTCCACGCCGGCTCAATCTGTCGCAATTTTTGAGGATTCCGGCTGCCAATGGTTGCACGTTGTCGATCTCGACGGGGCGTTTTCGGGCGATTCGGAAAACGCGCAGGCGATTTCCGCCATCCTGGATGCCGTGTCGATTCCGATTCAACTGGGGGGCGGTATTCGTGATCTGGCGACGGTTGAATATTGGATTGAAGCAGGAGTCTCCCGAATCATTTTCGGAACGGCCGCGGTTGAATCGCCCGAGTTGGTGGAAGAGAGTTGCAGGCACTTCCCGGACCGGATCGCCATCGGGATCGACGCCAGGAATGGCATGGTCGCAACGCGAGGGTGGATTCGCCAGACTGATGTAACTTCCGTTGATCTTGCGAAGAGATTCGAGGACCTTGGCGTTTCGGCAATCATCTACACTGACATTCTGAAGGACGGCGCCATGGAAGGCCCGAACACTGACGCCACGGTCGCAATCGCAAATTCCGTCAGCACCCCCGTGATTGCGTCGGGAGGAATCTCGACTCTTGGCGATCTTGAGTCGCTCAAGGCCTGCGACGCAACTCTCGAAGGGGTGATCGTCGGGCGTGCTATCCATGAAGGCGTCATCAAGCCCGCTGACGCGCTACGAGTCCTTGGTGCGCCGACATGTTGAAGATACGTGTCATCCCCTGCCTTGACGTTGCCGACGGGCGGGTCGTCAAGGGAGTCAAATTCGTTTCCCTGGTCGATGCCGGGGACCCGGTCGAATGCGCGCGGACATACGATTCTTCCGGTGCCGACGAACTCTGCTTCCTCGACATTGCAGCGACCCGGCAAAACCGGGAGACAATGTACGACGTTGTCAGATCAACCGCCGAACAGTGCTTCATGCCGCTCACCGCCGGCGGAGGTGTCCGTTCACCCGACGACATGCAGGCACTTCTGCTTGCCGGTGCAGACAAGGTTTCGATCAATTCCGCTGCGGTCAGGAGCCCCGGGATCGTTTCCGATTGCGCAAACAGGTTTGGTCGGCAATGTGTCGTCGTCGCGATCGACGCGAAATCGATCGGTGACGGCAACTACGTCATATCGACCCATGGGGGGAGCCGAATGACGGAAATCGACGCCGTTTCGTTCGCACGGCAGGTAGAGGCCAGGGGCGCGGGCGAATTGCTCCTGACATCAATGGACCGGGACGGAACCCGGATCGGCTTTGACCTGGAACTCACACGAAAGATCGTTGACAGTGTTCGATTGCCGGTTATCGCGTCTGGTGGGGTCGGAACCCTTCAACACCTGGTCGAAGGCGTCACGATCGGCGGTGCAAGCGCTGTACTGGCCGCGTCGATCTTTCACTTTGGTGAACACAGCATCAAGGAGGCAAAGGAATACATGGCGCGCCAGGGAATCGCAGTCAGGTTGTAGACATGTCCGATGTTCTGACAGGACTCGCCCGTGTCATTGAATCCCGTGTTGACGGTGACCCCTCGGTTTCCCATGTGGCGAACCTGATTTCCCAGGGGCCGCGGAAGTGTACGGAAAAGTTTGGTGAAGAGGCGATCGAGGCGATCGTCGCCTCTTCCAGCAATGATGCTGACAGCCTGGTTGGAGAAGCGGCGGATGTCGTGTTTCATCTTCTCGTCATGCTTGCCGCACATGGAATCAGGCTCGAGGACGTTCTGGCTGAACTCGAACGGAGGAAAGGCAAGTCGGGAATTCTGGAAAAGCAGGAGCGCCAAGGCTCGGGATAGGACGGCCGTCAACCCTTCCCGCTCGATCGAAACATTCAAAGAAACGATCCTTCACGCGATTCGTGACTGCGCGCGCAGTAAGGCAGTTGACGGCATCGCAGGAATTCGCGGCGTCCGTGCCGTCCGGTCGTCTGCCCACTATCCGGTTTGGGGAGGTGGCGTGGCGCCCGGAGCGCCCAGTCCAAGGGCGACTTCGCTCCCACCCACCCGTTCGATCAGTGCTGCCTGATCTTCGAAAGCTCGGTCGTTGACTTCCTCCGGATTGCAGATGTCGAAAAGTAAACCGTGCATTTCCGAGGGAATGGCCGCGTGGTCGGCACTTTCGCCGAGATCGGCCAGTTCCTCGGAATCGGTTTCAAGATCGAAAAGTTCCGGCGCAATTCCGACATAGTAGTGGTATTTCCACCTCCCTCGACGGACCATGTACGCTCCTGAAACAGCTCCAGCCGCGTGGCACTCGGAAAAAACGGTTCGGTCCGGGTTGGCAGGCGCCGATGCGATGTCCAGCAGTGATGTGCCCGGGGAGTTCAGCTCCTGGCCAAAAAAATCCGAAACCGTCGCCGACAGGTCCAGCAGGCTGACTGCGGTATGGCACTCCCCTTACCCCAGGTCCGGATCTGCAATTATCAACGGAATATCAATGCGTTCCCGATAGAAATTCGACTTTCCCCACAGGCCTCTCGCACCAAGATTGTTCCCATGGTCGGATGTATAGACGAAAGTCGTCCGGTCGGCGAAACCTGAAGCTGCCAATGCATCAAGGATTTGGCCAACAGAATGGTCGAGACTGGTGCAAAGACCATAATATGCTGCAAAAGCTGACAGTCTTTCCGTTTCGTCACGGAATCGCGCTTCGCTGTCCATCATCGCGTTTTGTTTTTCGACCCAGAGATGCCGGCGATAACCCTTTTTCGGGTGCAACTTGGCATCACCGACTTCATCCAGCGGATATAGGTCAAAGTACTCCTTTGCGACAACGAGAGGGAAATGAGGTGCAACAAGTCCGACGAACAGGCATCAGCACCTATCATCTCCGGAAGAAGCACGATTTTGAAACCACGACTCACAAGTGCGAACGACGGCCCTGTCATACTCCGTGTAGGGGCTTTCACCCGGGTCAATGGCCTCCCCCAGCATCCGCTTGTCCTTCGTCACCCGTTCATCTTCCTTCCTGATCGATGCCCAAACCATTCCGACACCGCCTGCGATCATCATCGAAATGTGTTCGAAATCGAAACCAGCAGGATCACTTTCGGACCTGTAGTGCAGTTTCCCGATTGCCTCGACCTGGCCCCCCGCCTGTTGCAATTGATGGCCCCATCCGGAAACCCTGCCATCATACGCCATCGCGTTGTCCCAATACCCGATCTGATGCACGTGTTTTCCGGTCGCAAACGCGGCCCGGGCCGGAACACGAATTGGTGACGTTAATATCGTGCACGACATTATCGTCACTCGTCATGCAGGCCGGCAGGAATGACATACATTGTCCGGAAAGCTCACCTTGGCGAATCTCCGGGACGGCGGACACTATTCGGGCCGATCATTGTCAACAACTGCCGAAGGGAACGCGTCCTGGTCACGGAGAGGTCAGGTCGCGGCGTTGTCATGATCGCAGGTCGCCCGAGGACCTGTCCGGTAATCGTCCTGCGAAAGTTGAAAATTCGCCATGAGAGAGCAAGATTCGTCACAGGGAGGACCTGGAGTTGAGTTCAGTGTTTCTTCTGGTTCATGGAGCCTGGCACGGTGGATGGTGTTGGAAACCAGCCGAAGAACTCCTCAAAACCAAGGGGCACGAGACCCATGCCGACCCTGACAGGTTCGGGAGAGCGCAGCCATCTGGCGCATCCGGGGATCAATCCCGACACCTATGTTTGAGACATCTTGAACGTCATACAATGGAGGGAATTGGACAACTTGATCCTCGTTGGCCATTCATACGGCAGAATGGTCGCCACCGGGGTCGCATCCGAGGTGCCGAAGAAGGTCAGCATGCTCGTTTACCTCGACGCTTTTGTGCCCGAAAAATTGGCGAGTCGGTTTTCGCCCGTTCAAACCCCGACCGCCTGGCCAAGTTCGAGGCTCAATTGGCAAACGGCGGTTTCCTGGTCGAACCGGATCTTTTCGACGCCTGGACGGATGAACCCTCCCTCAAGGATTGGCTGGTGAAAATGTGTACGCCACATCCGATTGGATGCTTCCGCTATGGCGTGACGCTCACTGGACGGCAGGAAGCGGTTCAAGGATGCCACTACATCGTTTGTGACCGCAACGATCCTTCTCCATTCCAATCTGAATTCAAACGCCTCCGAAGGCTGGGCGGTTGGCATACCCACCATACCGATGCAAAGCACGATGCAATGGTCGAGAAGCCGGAGAAGCTCGCAGAAATCCTGCATCGAATCTCTGAATTTGAAAGCTGAAGAGCGGCAGAAGTTCCTTTTCAGGTCGGAGCGTGCACGTGGTTAGGCGCTGGAGCGAAATTTGACGGACGTTCGTTGCGCGAGCAAGAGCCTGTGGGCAACTTTCGAGAGCAAACGTAACGCCGGAAATCCAGGTCCAGGATTGCACGACATCGGGAGATGGAGGCGGCAGCTCGAAAGGGCTGACACTCCCGGAAATCCTTGACAGAACCGACACACGACGCGACCGAACCGGGGTCCTGCCGCGATCCTGCAGCGACACCGTACAGGGATGAATCCGGCTTGGCAGCCCGGTTCGCGGATGTCCCGTACCGTCGCTACCCGTCTCAGTATCAGGCCGACTGTTCGGTGCGGACCGCTGGAGTTGCCGCAATCAGGGCCTGCATGCGGCTATCGAGCTGGTCGGCGAAGTGGCAGGCGGCACGATGGCCGTCGCCAAAGGTCTGGAACGGCGGCGGAGTCTTCGAACAGATCGGCTCCGCGATCGGACAGCGGGTGTGGAATCGGCAGCCGGACGGCGGGTCGATCGGCGAGGGAACATCCCCGGTGAGCACCATGCGCCGCCGTTTGCGGCTGCGTTCCGGATCCGGAATTGGATGGGCCGCAAGCAGTGCCAGCGTATAGGGATGCCTTGGCGCATCGAAGACCGCTTCGGTCGGACCTTCCTCAGCAACCCGGCCGAGGTAGACTATCATGACCCGGTCTGCCAGCGAACGGACCACCGCAAGGTCGTGGGAAATGAAGAGATAGGAAATTTGGGACGCATTCTGCAGTTCCCGCATCAGCGCCAGGATCTGGCCCTGGATGGAAATGTCCAGCGCCGAAACCGGTTCATCGGCAACGATGATCGCCGGGCTGACGGAAATCGATCGGGCGATGGACAACCGCTGCCGCTCGCCGCCGCTCAACTGGTGGCGCGACCGGTTCAGATAGCTCGGACCCGGCGACAGTCCGACCTGGTCCATCAGCCTCAGCACCTCGGTCTCAAGTTCGGCTCTTGGGACGATCCGGTTGATTGCCAAAGGTTGGGAAATCATCTGAAAAGCGGTCTTCAGCGGATTCATCGAGTCATACGGATCCTGGAAGACCATCTGGACCTGGCGCCGGTAGACCGACCGGTTCTCGGCCGTCATGCGGTCGAGCGCCTGTCCCCGGAACCGGATCTCGCCTCCCGTCGGCCGTGTCAGCCCGGCGACGGCTCGCCCGAGGGTGGTCTTTCCGCAACCGCTCTCGCCGACAACGGCCAGGACCTCCCCCTCGCGCAGCGCCAGGCTGATGCCGTCGACAGCCTTGACCGTACGCTTGTCCCGGGTTGACCAGCCGTCGCTAACGGGAAAGAACACCTGCAGATCGTCGACTTCAAGGAGAGTTTTCATCGGGCCCGGTCACTCGTGCAGGAGGCAACGAACCTGGTTGCCGTTGGCAAAGCGGACCACGGCGGGTTCGATCGTGGAGCATTCGGCCATCACCCGGGAACAGCGCGGATGGAAGCGGCACCCCGAGGGCACTTCGACCCGGCTCGGGGGGCGGCCCCGTATGGTCCGGAATTGATCAGCGCGCCGGTCAAAGAGCAGCGAGCAGTCGAGAAGCGCCTCGGTATAAGGATGCCGCGGGGACTCGAATAGGTCAAAAATGCCGGCTTCTTCGACGATCTGGCCGGCATACATGACATAGACGCGTTCGCAGTACTCGGCCACCAGGCCGAGATTGTGCGTGATAAGCAGGAGCGCAGTGCCGAGTTCGCTGCAGAGTTCACGCAGCAGTTCCATGATCTGCGCCTGAATCGTGACATCGAGCGCGGTCGTCGGCTCGTCAGCGATCAACAGGCTCGGGCGGCAAGCGATGGCAATGGCGATCAGTGCCCGCTGGCGCATGCCACCGCTCAGCTGGTGCGGATAATAGTCGGCGACGGCCTCCGGATTGGGCAACTGGACCATGCCGAGCGTCTCGATGACCTTACGTCGCACTGCCGACCGACGAATGTTCTGATGGATGCGGACGGACTCGGCAACCTGCTCGCCGACCCGGATCAGCGGGTTGAGAAACGTCATCGGTTCCTGAAACACCATGCTCATCTCGACTCCGCGCAGACGTGCCATCGCGGCGGCGTCGAGAGTCAGGATATCGCGGCCGTCGAGAAGGACACGGCCGCCGACGATTCGCCCTGGCTTCGAGATCAACCTCATGATTGAAAAGGCGGTTGTGCTCTTTCCGGAACCGGACTCGCCGACTAGTGCGACCGCCTCGCCCCGGCGAATGGTCAGGGAAACATTGTCGACGGCACGCACGGTCTGGCCTTCCGCCAGGTAGTGGGTGCTCAGTTCTTCGACCTGAAGGAGTTCGGTCATGGCCGGTTTGTCCTGACGGCAGTGGCCGGCGCAAGGTCAGTCCCGGGACCGCCCCGCGGCGGCCCCGGTCTTCGGCCCCGTTCGCCGCTACGCCCGGTGCCGGACTTATTGATAGTCCATGCCACCGGTCGCGGAATTGATGTTGATGCCGACGCCCCGGCGCAGTGCCTCGAGCGAGAATACCCAGTCGAACATCAGGTTGGCGATGTTCACATCGGGCCCGAACTGGTTGACCAGCCAGATTTCCGAGTCGCGGATCTGGTGCGTGAGGCCACCCCAGACCGGAATCGCCCAGACTTCGAAGATCAGGTCCTTCATGTCGATTTCGGCGAGCAAGGCGTCGAAAAGGTCCTGGCGGATCTCGCCTCGGGGCGAGCGGATCTCGGCGGTGTCGACCGTGACCTTCCAGGCGCCGAGGTCCATGCATGCCTTGACGTCGTCGACGATTTCCTGGATGGAATGCTGCTCACCGCCGCCGGATTCCGGAATGACGGCGATGCCGGCATCGACAACCGACTTGATGTGGCGGTTCTTTTCCTCGCGGGTCCAGTCACTGCGACTGTCGGAGACTTCGACATAGTCGAACCCGATTTCCTTGCAATGCTCAAGATACTCATCGACCTTTCCCAGCTTGGCTGCATATTCGAAAAAAATGCCCCCAGGCTGCACCTTGACATTGGCGTTGTGGTAAATCTCGACCTTTCGTTTCAGCATATCAAGCGGATAGATCGCCGCGAATCCGAGAACGACCTTGGCGACATCGACAAATTCGCCGGTATGTTCCAGGTAGTCCGCCTGCTGCCCGAGGGGCAGTCCCCAGTCGCAAATTTCACTGATTCCACAGTCCCGTGGCTTCGGCCGGGGCTCGCTTGTCAAGGGCAGTCGATTAAACGCGCGTATGCTTTTCGATGTCGACATGGTCAACTCCTCATTCCGTTTGTCGCGTATCCCGGTTCGCCGGGACTTCATGGTTTACTCCGCCTGTTCCGCCAGCGCCGGCCACGTGACCGCCGCCGGCCCGCCCGGCGGCTAGTGGGCGGAACGGGCGGCGCGCATGCGCCGGACGACCGGGCGTATCCCCAGGGAGTCCACGTTTCTGGCGTCGTCAGCGAGACCGCGCAACTCGTCCGGTGGCAGTGCATCGCGACCCGCTTCCTGGAGCTTGGCGTCCTGTTCTTCCCGGAGAAACGGCCGGGCTCGGGAGCCGCGCAGCGCCGTTACCTCCTTCTCGCGGACCGAGCCGTCGTCAAGGGTCATGCGGACAAGATGGGGCCACCACCAGGTCTCGCCAGCGACCGGTTCCGTTCTCGGGTTGACCCGGATGGTTCGAGTCTTCTCGAGAATGCCCCGATCACTGACGACCTGTTCAGGATCGAAGTCGTTGAGTGCGATACGGCCCCGGGTGAGAGCCACTGACAGCGTGTAGGGAATACTGAACTGGGCCGCCACGCGCGGGTCATTCCCGGGATCAAAGGGCCGGCCGCAAAGATCGAATACGATCTGCGACGACTCGACTTCGACGGAGCGGACCCGCTCCGGAAGTTCCGAATCCTCGGCCATCATGTCGAAGGTCAGGTCCAGCCCTGGATGGGTCGATCGGCAACTGGGATAGGGCTTGATGCTGGTTTCGGCGACGCTGTAGCGCGATCCGATTCCCGAGAGGCCCGCCTCGAAATCCGCCTTGCCTTCGGCAAACAGGACATTGAGACCGTATTTTCCTGTCAGGAAATTTTCCGACCCCTTGATTCCGCCCTCGGCGCTGTATGCGCTCTGGACCGCCTGCCCGGCCGAAATCCCGCAAAGGATGTTCTTGCCGTTGACTCGATCGGTGAGCGGCTGACGGCTGAGTCCTGCCTGTTCCGCCGCGATCCCCATGGCCGACATGATGCCGTCTTCTCCCAATCCGAGAAGTCGCGCGGCTCCGGCAGCGGCGCCGATGTGAGCGGGAACGCCGGTTGCCATCACCCCGTCGTGATAGTGGGGGTTAAGTGTGGCCCCGACCTGGCAGGCGATGTCGAATGCGGCGGTGGATGCGGCCACGAATTCACGTCCAGCCGTCTCGCCCTCGTCGAGTCCGGCCGCTTCGGCAACGGCGAGAAGCGTCGGGAAGATCACGGCGCTCGCATGCACTGCCGAGTCGTCGTGGGTATCGTCCCACTCCCACCAATGGGCCATCACGCCGCCGACGAACGCAGCCGAGGGGGCCGGCAGCCGACGGGGACTCCCGGCGACCGAACTCTCTTCCGCCCCGCCCCAGGCGACATACCGGGCCAGGAGATTGCGGCATTCCTCGCTCCTCAGCCCGGCGAGAATCACACCGGCCGTGTCAATCAGCAGCGTCGACACCGCCTCACGGGCCTCGCCCGGAATGTGATCCCACTGCAGCCCCGCAGCGTGGCGGGCCAGTCGGTCTTCATGGGTCATGGCTTGTCTCCTTACTCCACATTGTTCCGGGATTACGGTGTATTGTGGACCGTGCCGGTGTCTTTCCGCTCATTCCGGCGGAACCGGCACCGGTCGGTCGTCCATCCCTATCGTTCTTCCACCACCTGTGGATTGATCACGTCATTGAGGCCGTCACCGATCAGGTTGGTGCTGAGTACGGCCAGAAAGATCAACAGCCCCGGGAACATGGCCGCCCACCAGGCGAACTGGATGAAGGGCCGTGACTGGTACAGCATGACGCCCAGGCTGACGCGGCTGGGGTCGCCGAGTCCGAGAAAGCTGAGGCCCGCCTCGGTCAACATGGCACGACCCACCAGGAGCGTGCTGCTGACGATGATCGGTCCCATGGCGTTTGGCAGGATTTCACGGAAGATGACCGTGGCGTCGCTGGCGCCGCTCAACCGGGCGGCATCGACGAACTGCCGCGACTTGAGCGAAAGGAACTCGGCGCGGGTCAGGCGGGCGATCGCAGGCCAGGAGAGAACGGCAATCGCGACAATGATGTTGACCACACTGGCGCTGAACAGGGCGACCAGCACGACCGCCAGGAAGAATTGTGGCACGACCTGGAACAGTTCCGTAATGCGCATCATGGCATGATCCATCAGGCCGCCGAAGTACCCTGCCATGCTGCCGATCAGGATTCCGAGGAGAGTCGAGATCAACGCCGCGACGATTCCGACCATGAGCGACACGCGAACGCCAAAGACCGACCGGCTGAACACGTCCCGGCCCAGTTCGTCGGTTCCCATCAGATGCTCCGTGTCCGGCGCCAGCGCACGCCGGTCGATACCGACAGATTCGGGGTCAAAGGGCGCCAGAATGGGCCCAAGGATCGAAACCAGAACCAGGACTACCAGAATGACAAGGCCCAGGGTCGACAGCCAGTTCCGGAAATAAAGGCGCCAGTTCTCCGTCATTTAAAACTGACCCTCGGGTCGATGGCACGGTAGAGAACGTCCGTCAGCAGGTTGACGATGATGACAAACGAGGAAATGACCATGAACAGCCCCATCAGCAAGGGGAAGTCCCGCGCCGAGACCGCATCGAACATCAGTCGGCCGAGGCCTGGCCAGGCAAATACGGTCTCGGTGAGAACCGAACCGGCCAGCAGCCATTCGAGGTTGAGTCCGAGAATGGTTACGATCGGCAACAGGGTGTTGGGCACCGCATGACGAAACACGACGCGCCGGTCGGAGACCCCCTTCGCCCGTGCGGTGATGATGAAATCCTCCGTCATCACCTGCTGCATCTTGACCCGTGTCACCCGGAAGATCAGCGCCAACTGGAAGGCGCTGTAGGTGATCACCGGCAATACCAGGTGGTGGGCCACATCCTTGACCAGCCCCCAGCCAGTTTGCGGATTGCGGATGTCGTACATTCCCTGGGCCGGGAACCAGCCAAGCCGGATCGAAAATACCGAAAGCATGATCAGCCCGAGAAAGAACACGGGCATGGAGTAGCCGAGAATCGACAGGATTACGGCAATCCGGTCCGCGACCGTATCCTTGCGGGTTCCAGCATAGAGGCCGAGCAGGATGCCGGCAATGCTGCTGACCACGAAGGCAGTGCCCATGAGCAACAGGCTCGCCGGCAACCGGCTCATGATGAGGTCGAACACATCCTGCCGGTACCGGAGCGAAAACCCCAAGTTCAACTGCAGGACGTTGCCGAGATAGCTCACGAACTGGACATGGAGCGGGCGGTCCAGACCGAATTCCGCCCGGGTCTGTTCAATCAGTTCCTCGCTGGCGGCTCCCCCCTCTCCGATCAACAGGTGGATGGGGTCGCCCGGCGCCGAATGAATGAGAATGAAATTGATGGTCATGACGACGAAGATCAGCGGAATGGCTTGCAGAAGCCGGCCGGTCACGTAACCTCTCAATGTCTGGCCCAACGTCTAGGTCCCTCGTTCCGTTCCGTTCATTCGCCGTCGTCTACCTTTCGCGGCCGGATTCGCCAGAATGGGCCGGCCGCACCTGTTCCGGAGCCCGCGGATCTCGCACCCGGACCCCGGTTCCCGTCACAACGCGGGCGGCAGCGCAGTCGGCCCCGATAGTGCCATCGCCACTGCCGCCCTCCGCCACCCGGAGAAGGCGCCCACGTCGTCATGCTGGATAGCACGCCCGTGTTCGCCCATGCGCCGGACGGGTGATGCAGTCTATTTCATGTATGCCGCTTCGACGCTTCCGTTGTATCCGATCGGACCGGTGATCACGTCGGCGAAGCTCGACCGGACCAGTTGCATGTTGGGCATACCGAAGAGCGGGTTGGCAGGCAGCTCATCCATGAGGATTTCCTGGACCTGCCGCCAAACCTCGGCCCTTTCGGCAACATCGGTAATCGTGACCTCGATGTCGGTCAGCCGGTCGTACTCCTCGTTGACCCATCCCGCGGCATTGGCAAAGGCATTGCCTATCGTCGAAGACTTGTACCGGTGGACAACCGAGAGAGTCGGGTCGGGCGAAGTCGTGAACAGCTGGTGGGCCATGTCGAAATCGCGCTTGGTAAACACCCTCTCGATGAAGGACGGCCTGTCATATGACTGGATCTCGATGCCAATACCGACCTCCGCGAGCTGACTCCGGATGACCTCGGCGGCCCGGCCCTCGAACGCACGGCCGAAGGCCCAGTACAGACGCAGGTCGAAACGCTTGCCGTCGTCATCCCGGGGAAATCCCGCGGCATCCAGCATTTCATTTGCCTTCGCCGGATCATGCGGATAGTCGTACTGTGGGAAATAGACCCACTTGACGCCGCTGTGGATATGGGCGTGGGCGGCCTTGCTGGCCCCGAACATCGCCGCTTCCGCGATGTCGTCCTTGTTCATCGCATGTGCGATGGCCTGGCGAACCGCCTTGTGCTGCAGGTACGGGTTGTCGTGGTTCATTAGTAGGTTTTCATTGGTTCCCGTGGCCTCGTTCCCGTGTTCGACGATGTCGAATCGTGGATCCGCCTGGTACTGCTTCACCCGCTCATACGGCAAAATGTAGGAGTGGATCATGTCGATATCGCCATTCTCAAGCGCAGCCAGCCGTCCCGCTTCATCGGGAAGGAACTGGATCACCACCCGATCGAGGTAGGGCAAATCGGGTTTGAAGTAGTTGTCATTGCGGACCAGAGCGATATGGCTGCCCCGGACCCATTCATTGAAGACGAAGGGGCCGGTTCCGACCCTGGGCTCGGTCAATTGCGGATTGTCCTGGTCGACCTTCCCTTCCCAGACGTGCTTCGGTCGGATCAACGTTCCAGAATTGTAATCCGCCAAGATCGTCAGGAGCGGCGCAAAGGGTTCCTTGAGCTTGATTATGACGGTGTGATCACCGTCGGCGCTGAAGGATTCGACGCGCGGACACCAGGTCTTGGCGCGATTGTGCATCGCGCATGTCAATTCGCTGAAAGTAAAGACCACATCCGCCGCCGTGAACGGCGTGCCATCATGCCAGGTGACATCGTCGCGCAGGGTGAAGGTGTAAGTCAAGCTGTCGGGAGAGATTTCCCAACTGGCCGCCAGTTCGGGATGCGGCGCAAACTCGAAGTCCAGCGTCATCAGGTTGTTGTAGATGTTGGTCATCGTCGTCAGCGCGCCAAAGTCCTTCCCGAACAGGTAGTCGAGAGTCGCCGGCTCGTTTTCGATCACCTTGATGAAGGTGCCTCCTTGCTGTTGCGCGAGCGCCGTCGAGACCGCCAGACCGCTGCCCAGAACGGCAGTTGCGGCCACCGATGCGGCGAGCGCGGTCCTCCGTGTCCCGGCAAAAATCTTGCTGCGGATGGCTGTCCGTTCCGCCTGGTTGTCACTATGTTTCATGTCACTTCCCTTGACCTAATACGCGCAGCCAGTTTTCGCCAAGTATCTTGGCCACGCTTTCATCATCGTAGCCGCGGGCGACAAGCCCGCGGGTCAGGTCCGGCAGCTGGGAATGATTCTCCAGCCCCTTGGCATACGGAACCGTATCTCGTTCTTCGATCGTGCCGAGCATGTCCGGACGCTTGACACGCCAGTAAGCCCAGCCGGCGCCGACGGTTGGCGGCGCCTTCTTCATGGATGTCGTTGTCGCCGTGCCGTGCCCCGGCAACATCTCGCCGAGTTCGACCCTAGCAATGGAATCGGTGTAGTCGCCGCCAAATCCCACGTGGTCGATGCCGACGAGATTGACCACGTAATCGATGTGGTCGAGCACCCCGTCGAGGCTGGCCGCATAGAGATCGTTGTTCACCATCCGGGGAAGCCCGGTGATTCCCATAACGCCGCCGGTTTCGGCCATGGCGACGATCTGTTCGTCTGTCTTGTTGCGCGACGTGTCGCTGATCGCCCTGACATTGGCGTGGGTGAACAGGCACGGTTGAGTCGACTCGCGGATGGCGTCCATCGTCGTGGCGTCGCCGGAATGGGCGAGATCGACAAGGATACCGAGACGGTTCATTTCACGGACGACATCGACCCCGAAATAGCTCAGCCCGCGGATTTCGCGGGTCCGTTCGCCACAACCGTCACCCAGCATGTTGCTCTCGGAATATGTCAGCCCCATCACCCTGTAACCGAGGTATTTCATCAGGGCCAGATAGGCATAGTCGCCATCGAGGCAGGCGGCGTCCTGGGTGGCGAAGAGGATACCCATCTTGCCATCCCGTTTGGCTTGTCGCATTTCCTCGACGGTCCGGACTTGTACCGCCACATCCGCATGCGATTCGATGAATCGCAGGGCGTTCGCAACGGCCCGCACGGTCTCGGCCATGCCGGCATTCCCGCCAACCGTGACCCAAGCTACATCAACGCCGCCGTTCCGGGCCTGATTGAACCACCGTTCCTTGGACGCGACGTGAAATAGCGCCGTCGCATCGACGATCAGACACTCCTGATGAAGCCGTGTCGCGCGCTCTTCCTGTTTTTCTGACAGATCAAACATCGACAGAATCCTTTGCGATAATCGTTCGGAATGGCACTAGGAGAATTGAACGGTGGCCGCGGCCGGAGCGACATCCGGTACATTGCGAAAAATGCGTGGAAGTCACGATGCCGGAAACTCGTCCGAGGCACAACGGAACCAAAGACCCGTGTGGTTTTCGTTCAGTCTCTGGCCTCCGATCGACACGCTGACAACTCGTTCCTAAATTCATCCAACATGAAATGAACGTGAAATTATAGAGTTAGTCAACCGGTCTAGCAAGCGCTACCGATTCCGTGGGGTGTGCGCCTCGCATGGCAAGTTGACTGAATTTAAAGCTTTGAAATTAAGCAAATATTTTTCTTTCTGCTCGGCGGCGTCCCTCAAATTCATGGAAATCCGCGAAAAATCCCGGTGCAAGCTGCAAAAAATCCACTTGCCGGCGATTTCGGCTGCATGCCCGGCCTTGGTGAGGGCGCGGCAGAGCGCTCCAACACACAAGAAAAGCTCTGGCTGCGGGCCGGAGTGAGCACTCCGATCTCCGATGCAGGAACTACGGTCCGAAACTCCCTTTACGGACACCGACCTGATGGATGACGCCATGAAAACGCCGAACGACGATCGTTCGGCAAACTGCGGCAATGCTTACCGTCACCGCGAATGTCGGGAAAACTGGTGGGCGACCCTGGAATCGAACCAGGCATGGGTCTCCCCGGCGGAGTTACAGTCCGCTGCCGCACCTTGCAGCCCGTCGCCCTAGCCGGTCCGGACGTAACAACCGTCAGATTGATCGTCAAGAAAAAGCTCACGAGTAAATTCCTTCGACCATTCGATTCCGGGTCGGGTCGGGCGTACGCATCGCCCGTTGAGCGGAGTGTTCGTCACGCACTGGCCCTGGCAAGGTGCAGAGAGCTCGAACAGGCGGGCTTTGCCGGGCCAGGAGAGCTGTCCGGATTCCTCCCCCCGCCGTGAGGCCCAGGAACACGGTGGCCCGGGGGCACTCTGTCGACTGTGACGATGGCACCGTTGCGGGTGCCGTCGAGGGCGCTGGCGCTCTCCACCGCCTTGCCGGGCGCAGTGTCGATGTCGAGGGTGGCGTTGATGCACAGAATGGCCGCTTTGGGGGTCGAGACGGGCTCGCGCGGTGCCTGGCTCTCCTGCGTGGCTTTGTCGGACGAGTCGTGGTTCTTCCCTCTCCAAACGGTGTGGTTGCACCACAGACGTTCTCCGGGGCCGCCGGAGCGCGCGCCCTTCCCCTGGCGTCCCCTTCGGCGGGAATTGTAGCGGGGTCCCGGTATACTCCGGGGTCCCAAACCATTCATCGTGCGGTACCATGTCCCGAGCCAGCCGGCAGAAGGTACAACTCGAATTTCACCTTTTTTGCCGTGTGGACCAGGATAACCGGTATCACGCCCAGGCATGTCCGGCGTTTGACGTGACGCACATCACAGATTGTGCAGTGTACCGTGCAGGGTCCGATGGGGATCGACGCTTTCGCGCGTTTCATGCGCGAATTGTGACGTGGCTAGCCGCGCCATGATGCGTTCTGCCGCACGGTGAAATCCTGCTGGCAAATCGAGGTCGGCCAGCGTTGCTGCAATCTCGCGCATTTCCGGCTCCCAACGTGCGGAATCGGCGGGCATGCGCGGCACAACACGTTCGGCGTGCTGCAGCAATGCGGCCTGGGAACAGGCGAGCTCTTCGGAATAGGCGTCAAACAATCCGGCCTTCTCTGCAGCAAGCAGTTGGTTCACGAGGAGTGCGTTCAAACCCTTTGTGAGACCGGCATAGAGCATCTTGAGCATTGAAGCCTGACCTATCTCGACCCCAAGCACCTTGTGTTCGAATGCCTGACCCTCGAGAGGTGCAAGATCGCCCGTCCTGTAACCGGACAGGTAGAGCCTCGGGCGGGTACGTTCCGTCGGAGGGCCGCCGACGATTCCACCGTCGAGAAGCGGCAATCCTGCGTTCCGGCAAATCCGGAATACCTGTCGAATTCTCTGTGGGGCAATAGCATTCGCTTCGACAAAGAGCGGCTTGTCCTGCACCTTCCCTGCACAATTCGCAATTCGTTCGGACACAGAGAGGGCGCGATCAGGCGGTACGATGGAAAAGACGAAGTCGGCATCCCGCACGAGGGACCTCAAGTCGTCAGCCACCTCGATGCCGCCCTCGGTTGCACGTCGAACGGACATCTCCGACCGTCCGGCCAGATCAGTCACGACACAGTGGCCAGAAGCCTTGTACGCAGCTGCAACCGCAGCACCCATCGTACCCATTCCGAGAATTGCGATAACTGACACGAGTTCAAGCCTCGGGCAGGTTAGCGGTAGCGGCCGTTTGGGTGATGCACCGAAACGCTCCCGTCCGTCTTTTCAAATACAAGCGAGCGATGACCCGACTCCTCGGTTGTGCCCCAAAAGAGATGCATGCATATCTTCCCGATGACTTCCAGCCCCAAACCGGTCTCGACCAAGAAGCACGCGTGTTCCAGTCCGGTCGCGATGAGTTTGACATTGCCGGGGTGTGAGATGTCAAACGAAGAACATGGTTCGGCGAACAGGGGCAAGCAGACTCTACCTATCAATGTTCGACCGTGGGCTCCAATCCCGGGGTATGTTCTCTTTGCCTTACCAGTATACCAGTACACCATTTGCCGCGGGACAGGTGTCGGTTTTTCTGACCCCGGCATCATGTTCGACCGAATGGCTCGCAGCCACCCTGCATGCCTTGATGGCGCTATCGTCGTATCCGGGGAATCCTGGAACATAACGCTTGCCCCGGGTACGCGGATATTCCAAAACCTGCGTTCGAATGTCCGGGACTCTCGTTCAGTTTCACCGGAACCTTTTTGCCGTTTCCGAACCTGCCAGACATTTACCTGGATTCCGCTCGGCCCTGCGTTCAGTCACTGCTGAAACAGCTTTTTCGCCAATGATGTGCCTGTGCCATGAGTGCCGGCGTCTCTCTACCCGACCCGGAACGATTGGCGCGGTGAATGACAGCCCCAAGAACAACCCATTGGCGCGGTTCAAGGGAAGACCTGAAGATTCCCCGCTTGCTCGCCAATCCGACGGAATATTTACGTGGATGGCAATAAGCTGCTTCGGGCTCGAATTTCACTCAGGGTTTCGCCCGGAGCGATCGCTTCCGGGTCAATGATGAGTTCCAACAGTGCAGCTCGACCTGATCGCTGCGCTCGTCGAAACGCAGCCGGAAACTCATCTGTTTTTTGTATTCTTTCCGCAAAGGCGCCATACGCTTTTCCCAACGCAACAAAGTCCGGCGACTGAATTTCCGTTCCCTGAACCCGACCCGGATATTGGCGCTCCTGGTGCATGCGAATGGTTCCATACATGCCGTTGTTGCAAATGACGACAATGGGCGACAATTCGTGCTGAACAGCGGTTCCAAGTTCCTGCCCGGTCATCAGGAAATCCCCGTCGCCCGCAAAACAAACCACGTCACGTTCAGGATACGAAAGCTTGGCAGCAATCGCTGCGGGGAGCCCATAACCCATCGCGCCGCTTTGCGGAGCCAGCAGCCGTCCTCGATCCCCGAGCGGAAAATACCGTGCCGGCCAAATGGCGAAGTTCCCTGCCCCGTTTGTCAATATAGCGTCTTCAGGAAGTGACTCCGCCAACCATTTCACGACGGTGGCGAGGTCAACGCCTCCAGGGGATGGAAGACTATCCAACCCGTTTCCACGACCGGATGAAGCTTCCTCAAACCACTCCTTCCATTGCATTCGGTGATCGAATCCCCGTTGCCCGAGACTGGAAAAAAACGCGTCGGGCATGGCCTGAATGGCCAGGGTCGGTGCGACGATCTTGCCCAGTTCCCTGTCGCTCGCGTGAACATGAACGATCTTCTGGCCCGCATCCGGACAAGAGAACAGGGAAAATCCTCGGGTTGTGATTTCGTCGAACCTGGTGCCAACCGCCAGAACGACATCGGCGCGTTCAATCAATTGCACGACATGTGGCGACATTCCGAAACCGGCATCACCAGCATAAGCATGGCTGAAGTTGTCAATCAAATCCTGACATCGAAATCCAACAACAACAGGTATCAAATTGCTTTCTGCAAACTCGCGCAGCGCTCGCCGCCCCCGATCAGACCAGTTGTTGCCTCCAACGAGGATCAGTGGCCGTTCGGCGGTTTCGAGCATACTGCAAGTTCGCGACAGGATCTCGTCTCCTGGCTCGGACAGCACCGGCGCCGACGGAAGCGACGGGATTGTTGCACTCGTGGACGCCAGGAGCACATCTTCCGGGAAAGCGAGAACAACGGGCCCCGGCCTGCCCGATACCGCGCAATGAAATGCCCTGCCCACGAGTTCCGGTATTCTGTCCGGATCAATGATCTCAATTGCCCACTTGGCAACGTCACCAAAGAAGCACCGATAGTCGATTTCCTGGAAACTCTCACGGTCCCTGTTGCTCCTCGAGACCTGACCGACGATCAATATCATCGGCGATGAATCCTGCACGGCCGTGTGAACCCCGATTGCCGCATTCGTCGCGCCGGGCCCCCGTGTAACCATGCAAATTCCTGGTCTACCGGTCAGCTTGCCGTATGCCGCCGCCATGAACGCCGCTCCGCCTTCGTGACGGGCCATGACCGTCCGAATTCGGTCTTTCTTGTCATAAAGCGCATCGAGCAGCGCAAGATAGCTTTCCCCGGGGACACCAAAAACCGTTTCGACCCCCTGCCTGACAAGTAAATCGGCCAGGACTTCGCCTCCCGTTCGCATCTTGATGGACTCTCCTCTTTGCAGGTCCCGCCTGCGCCCCATACGCCTGGTCCGTTTGAACGTTGCATCCGTATTGGATTCCGATGGCCTGCACTGAACTCATCGCCTCGCCCAACGACGTTCCGCGACGTTAGTGTCCCTTGCCGAGTTCGACTGTCCATGGAACGCAGCCCGGAATTTACTGTCGACGCCGTATCAAGTCGGCCGGGGCCTGCGGGCCGGTTTACGGTGACCTGCCAGTAGAGTAAACGTCATGATCCCGAATTGACCACGCCCGCACAGACAGTCGAAGGTGCGGGCAAGACAAGGCTCGATCTCGAAGGAATCCTAAGGTGCCCAGGTCCACGCGCTCCGGACCCCGCAAGAAAGCCGACGAAACCGGTCGAGACAAGACCGGAACACCAAGGTTCTGGCTATATGGCGTTCATCCGGTACGCGAAGCTCTCGGTAATCCCGACCGCAGCAAATATCGATTGGTCGTCACGCAAAACGCGCTGAACCGACTTGGTGAATGTGTTTCAAGCTCTGGTCTTGATCCCGAAATCGTGTCGCCGAGGAATGTCCCGGTCAAGTTCGAGTCGGGCACATCACATCAGGGGTGCGCCTTGCTGGTTGATCCGTTGCCGCGCCGGAAACTTGACAGGCATTTGTTTGAAAAACGGCATGACCAACCACTTCTTGCCGTATTCCTCGACCGGGTTACCGACCCCATGAACACTGGTGCCATCTTGCGAACCGCCAGCACATTTGGCGCTGACGCGGTCGTCGCGCCCGCGCGACACTCGGCAAAAGAGTCGGGTGCGCTGGCAAAGGCGGCGTCAGGCGCTCTTGACAGAGTCCCTTATCTTCGCGTGCCCAACCTCGCACATTCAATGATCTCCGCATCGGACGCAGGGGCAACCATCATCGGCCTCGACGGTTCGGCAACCACTGATCTCAATGAGTTGGTCGCATCCATCGATCCGGCTTCTCCAATCGCCGTTACATTTGGCTCTGAGGGCAAAGGCCTCAGAAAGAGAACACGGGATTGTTGTCACTTCATGGCACGTATCGGGCAGGGAGGTACAACCGGTTCATTGAATGTGTCAACTTCGGTCGCGATCACGCTATACGCAATCAGGACGAGACAATGCTCATTCTGAATCCCCATCAGGATTGGGCTTTCGGGGATCTCCGGATTGGGCCGGAAGTCATGACCAGACCTCGTTACGCCACGCCCGGGTTCTACGATTGGCAAACGGGTTGAAATGAATGCGAAACGACACCTTTCGTATTCACCCTCTGTCCACTTGCCACCCTTGCGAATTCGCCTGGCATCGTCTCGATTTTGCCCGGAGCTTGATACTCTCCGGTTACGGTTTGATGGCTGAAACCCGTGGGCAGGGGACAAGTGGTGCCGAAGTGCAACGCGCCAATTCTGACCAAGCGGACCGTGAAGCGCCAGGAGGGCGTCGGGAAGGACGCAGTCTTTCGGGGCGCCGGCTTGGCCGGTTTCGGTGTGCGCGTCGGCATCAAGGGACACGGGCTCTGAATCGTCCGGTCCCGCCGAGCGCTTTCTCAAGAAAATTGTTACCATGTGCTCCCGGCCGATCACGACCAGGAACTTTCAGATGTTCTTCCGACACCAAGTCCTCTTTCCCTCGGCAAGAAGGTTTTCGGGCATGTCGCACCCGACGACGTCACGGCGCTTCGCCGCGCGTGACGCTAGGCTTCCGCAGAATCAAGCCAGGCAATCGAGGGGCCTTTCACGATCTTCGTCCAGGTCCTGGTCGCGGTCGCCCTCCTTGCACAGCGCGTCTATGGCCAGCCTGGCCGCGCAGGCGTCCGGCACCCCCTCGCCGGCGCGACAGTGAGCGCGAAGACGTTCTGCCTGAGGTGCCGGTTGTGGAGGCGTTCTGTCAGTGAGTGCCGGGCAGCGGCTCGCTGTTTGATGAGATTGGCATGGGGCATTCGACAGCTAGGGTTCCGCTCAGCAGGAGGCGGACGTAAGGTGCCACTCTAGTCACACTCGGTAGTCAAGATTGAAAGGCGTGTGATGCGAGGACCGATCATGCTGGTGGCGCACGAACTGGAAACGCGACTGGGTGGCTGGGCCATCAAGTGGCGGTGGCCGATCATCGTCGTCACCCTGATCCTTGCCGGGATTGCTGCCAGCGGTACAGCGTTTCTCGAGTTTTCGGCCGACCACCGAACCTATTTCAACAAGGACAATCCGCAGCGTCTCGCGTACGAGGCCATGGAGACCACCTACGGGACGAGCGGCAACATCTTTTTCGCCGTCGCACCGGAGGATCGCGACGCCACCTCGGCGCTCGCGCTCGAAGCGGCGGCGTGGCTCACCGGGCACGCATGGGAAATTCCCTACGCGACCCGCGTCGACTCCGTCACTAACTTCCAGCACTCCACTGCCCAGGGCGACGAAATCCTGGTTCAAGATCTCGTGGACGAAGCCAAGCCCGGCGACGCGCAGGGGCGGTCCCGGATTCGCGCGATCGCTCTCGCCGAACCGCGTCTCGCGGGGCGCCTCATCGCACGCGACGGCGGTGTTTCAGGCGTCAACGTCACCGTACATCTGCCGAGCGAATACGAGATTCGGGAAGGTTCCTTAGTCGCCCGTTTCGCCCGCGGGCTCGTGGACGAGGTCCAGGAACGCTATCCCGGCATCGACGTACGCATGACCGGTCTCACGATTTTCAACCAGTCCTTCATGGAGGTGTCGTTGCGCGACCTCCAGTTTCTCGTCCCGGCATGTTTCCTGGCGATGACGCTGATGCTGGTGCTGCTGACAGGAGGGTTCAGCGGAACATTCGCGATCATGCTCGTCGTCGCGCTGGCTGTCATGACGGCAGTGGGTCTCGGGGGCTGGGTAGGACTCCCGATGACGGCGCCTGCCGCCATCGCCCCAATCGTGGTACTGACAGTCGCGATCGCGAGTTCCGTCCACATCTATTCGACGCTCGTCCACGCCATGACGGGCGATGCATCTCAAGCGTCTGCGGAACAGGGCGATGAAGCCTCGCCGCCAATCTCCCGAAAAAACCTGTCCAGACAGGACGCGATCGTCGAATCGGTGCGGGTGAACCTTCAACCCGTCTTCCTCGCCTGCCTGACCACTGCGCTCGGCTTCCTGAGCATGAATTTTTCGGAGGTCCCGCCGCTCCGTCAACTGGGCACATTTGTTGCCTTCGGGGTGGGTGCGGCATTCGTGCTCTCGGTGACCTTTCTGCCGGCGCTGCTGTCGCTTTTGCCGATAAGGGTACGTACGACCGTACGGCGCGCCGATGAGGCGATGGCTGGGCTCGGGGATTTCGTGATCCGACACCGCCGCGTATTGTTGTGGGGGTTCGGAGCGATTGCCGTGGCACTCGTGGCATCGATACCCCGCAACGAGCTGAACGACGTCTTCCTCCACTATTTCGACGAGAGCATGGAGTTCCGGCGCGATGCGGACTTCACCGTCAAAAACCTCACTGGCCTTTACACCATGGAATATTCGCTGGCGTCCGGCGAGCCTGGAGGGATCACCGACCCCGCCTACCTTTCCGACGTCGAGGCCTTTGCCGAGTGGTACCGAGAGCAGCCCGAGACGATTCACGTCAATGTCATCACGGATACCTTCAGGCGGCTCAACATGAACTTGCACGGCGACGACCCCGCCGAATACCGATTGCCGTCGAGCCAGGAATTGGCCGCCCAGTACCTGCTGCTTTACGAGATTTCACTGCCCTCCGGGCTCGATCTCAATAACCAGATCGACATGAGCAAGGCGGCCACCCGGATGACGGTGGCAACACAGACCCTGTCTTCGAACGAAGTGATCGCACTTGACCGGCGCGCCATGCAACGGCTGGAGGACCATGCGCCAAACATCGGCCGTCCCGAGAGTGCCAGCGTCACGTTGATGTTTGCCCATCTCGGCCGGCGAAACATCACCGCGATGCTGCTCGGTACCACCGTCGCCCTCGTCGGAATTTCCCTTGTCCTCATCTTTGCGCTCGGATCGGTGCGTCTCGGGCTCGCGAGCCTCGTGCCGAACCTGGTTCCGGGCGCGCTGGGCTTCGGAATTTGGGGACTTACGGTCGGAGAGGTGGGTGTCGCCCTTTCGATGGTCACGGCGATGACGCTGGGCATCGTTGTCGACGACACGGTGCACTTCCTGAGCAAGTACAGGCGGGCCCGCCGTGAGTTGGGCTGCACGTCTCCCGACGCGGTACGCGTCGCTTTCCGCACCGTGGGCCGCGCCCTGCTTACGACCTCCCTCGTCCTCGTGGCCGGTTTCTTCGTGGTCAGCCTCTCCAGCTTCGAACTTAATGCCGGGATGGGCAAGCTCACCGCACTGGTCATCGCGATGGCCCTCATGGCCGACTTCTTCCTCCTGCCCCCGTTACTGATGAGGATCGACGCGCACACGGGCAGAGATGGCGTCGCACCGGCTTCCGGCGACGGCTCCGCCGTGCGGCGGTAAAGTCTCCAGTCGGAATGCGTGAACCGTCCTGGGGCCTCGATCGCTGTAAGGGATTGGAACCAGGACCGTCGCTTTCAACATCCTGCCCTTTTCAGCGCCCCGCGCAGGTTCTTCCGCGTCTCCTGCGTGGCGGCAAGGCGTCCAATTCACCATATGAGACAGGCCGCTTCCGGCAACCGGAAACCGTGCGGGATCCGGTGCCGTCCGTCCTGCGATGCCAGGGCCGCCCGCACGCGCCTGATACGCGCGGGCGGCGCCCCGGACTGGCCGGTCACATCGACACCTCAAAACCGATGGCTCATCACGTTTTCGCTATCTCGCTGGAAATCCGACGGAATCGAATTAGAATCAGGATTGCCGAACCTATCAGACCAAAACGGAGACATCCTCATGTTGACACGCCGGCACATTCTCTTGCTCGCCACGGCTACAGGCGTGGCGTTGACCGTTGGCAACCCGGCAGCGGCCTCCCAACCATCGGTATTTTCAAACGGTGGGTTTGCCATCAACGGGTACGACCCGGTGGCCTACTTTACCGAACGTAAGCCCGTAGAAGGGAACGACGACCACACGCTGACCTGGAACGATGCGACCTGGAGGTTTGCCAGCGCCGAGAACCTGGCGACGTTTGAGGCGGATCCCGAGACCTACGCACCACAATACGGTGGCTATTGCGCCTACGCCGTTTCGCGGAACTACACCGCGTCCACGGATCCGGATGCCTGGACGATTCACAGCGACAAGCTGTATCTCAACTACAACAAGATCGTACGGACTCTCTGGTCTGTCGACATCGAGGGCAACATTCGAAAAGGCGACGACAACTGGCCTGGCGTTCTGGAGTAATCCCCCCTTGGGCCTCGACCGTGATGGCGCTCGCCGCGGCACGGAAATCGGACAACCATGACCGGGACCCCGTCCGACGCACTTCTGAAAAGGATTCTTGGTGAAACCAGGACGATTGCGTGCGTCGGAATGTCGCTGAATCCGATTCGGCCATCCTATTTTGTCGGCCGCTACCTTCACCTGAGGGGATACCGGATCATCCCGATCAATCCGTCCTATTCAGGCAGCGATTTCTACGGCGAACCGGTCTACGACAGTCTTCGATCGATACCGGAGTCGACCAGTGTCGACATGGTGGACATCTTTCGCCGCCCCGAACACGTTCCCGGACTGGTTTCCGAGGCGATTTCCGTGCTCGTGCCGGGCCTGAATACCATTTGGATGCAAATCGGTATCGCCCACGAACACGCCGCCGGCGAGGCAGCTGCACATGGGCTCCAGGTTGTACAAAACAGATGTCCCAAGATCGAACATCAGCGGCTTTTTGGAGAGCTGCGCAAGTTCGGCTTCAATACGGGAATCATTTCTTCGAAGCTCGGTAACGACTGAGAACCGGGCATCGTTCGAACCCGGTCCGCGTTACCCTTCCGATTTCAGCCGCATTGAACTATTGGCATCGCACGGATCTCGACGAATCTGGAATTTCCGCGACGTTCAATGCGCAGGACACGGCTCGACGGAAGCAACACTCTTTTTTTGAAAACGGAACACATCACGAAAGGCAAATCATGGATATTTCGGCGACATACGGATTCGATACTTTACAGATTCATGCCGGGTTACGTCCCGATCCGACAACAGGCGCCCGGCAGACGCCGATATTCCAGAATACGGCCTACGTTTTCAAGGATGCCGATCACGCAGCGGCTTTGTTCAATCTCCAGGAAGTTGGCTACATTTATTCCCGTCTGACGAATCCGACGATCGCGGTTCTCCAGGAACGCGTTGCCACGCTCGAAGCCGGGGTCGGGGCCGTCGCCTGTTCGTCGGGTCACGCAGCACAAATCCTGGCCCTGTTTCCCCTGATGTCACCGGGTGACAATATCGTTGTCTCGACACGGCTTTACGGCGGGTCCGTCACCCAGTTCACGCACACGATCGGTCGGTTTGGCTGGAAGTCCCGATTTGTCGATTTTGAAGATCTGGATTCGATCCGCAATGCGATCGATGACCGAACGAAAGCCATCTTTTGCGAAAGCGTCTGCAACCCCGGCGGATATGTCACCGATCTCGCTGCCATTGCCGAAATTTCGAACACGTGCGGGATTCCTCTTGTCGTCGACAATACGAGCGCCACGCCGTATCTCTGCAGACCGATCGAGTTCGGCGCGACCCTCATTGTACATTCGTCAACGAAATACCTGTCGGGAAATGGCACCAGCATGGGCGGGGTGGTCGTGGATAGCGGCAGATTCGACTGGTCTGCCGACGACAGGTTTCCGTCATTGAGCCAGCCCGAACCTGCCTATCATGGCCTCAAGTTTCACGAGACCTTCGGCGAATTGGCATACACGCTCCACGGACACGCCGTCGGGTTGCGTGACCTCGGAATGTGCCAGGCGCCGCTCAACGCCTTCATCACGCTTCTCGGAATCGAAACGCTCAGCCTGCGCATGGAAAAACACGTGAGCAATGCATGTACGGTTGCCGAGTGGCTCGAGAATGACTCCCGCGTGAAATCCGTCACCTATGCAGGCCTCGCGTCCTCTCCTTACGCCGAACGGGTCAAGCAGTTCTATCCGAAGGGCGCGGGCGCATTGTTCACGTTTGCGGTCGAGGGCGGCTACGACGCCTGCATCAAGCTCGTCGACAGCTTGCGGATTTTCAGCCATGTCGCCAACCTCGGGGACACGAGGTCGCTCGTGATCCATTCTGCTTCCACGACACACAGGCAGCTGACACCTGCACAACAGGCAGCCGCGGGAGCTGCGCCCGATGTCGTCAGGGTCTCCATCGGGATCGAGGATCCCGACGACTTGATTGCGGACCTAGATCAGGCTTTGAAAAAAGCGGTCGCGTGACATTCGGCAAAAAATCCTGCCGGAGACGGAATCATGTGGGTCCCGAACGCATGTGGTGACGCGATAACACGTTGCTGGGGAAGCCGTTTCTGGAGATGTCGTGCGACCATTTCCAATGGTAATGACTGAATGTAACAACCGCGTGAGACACGCAAATCGATAGATTGAATCAGGTAGAACGGTGAAATTCGTTCAGTTAACATTGCCTCGTTTTCAGAACCAGGTCCAAAAGGGCCGAATCGATGAGCAAAGGATTGACAAATGGCGAATAGACCAGTCACGAATGCAGCGATTGCAACGGCAGTTGCTTCGGCTTTGGCAGCATTTGCAGCGCCCGCGGTGGCTGCAGAAAACGAGAAATGCTACGGTGTTTCTCTTGCAGGAGAAAACGACTGCGCAGCCGGTCCCGGCACGACCTGCGCCGGCACCTCGACTGTAGATTATCAGGGAAATGCCTGGACGCTCGTTCCCGCGGGAACCTGTATGGAAATTGAACTTCCCAATCAGGCTGACGGTACGCCACGCAACGGATCCCTGGATGAGCTCAAACGCGATCTTCCTGCCTGATCCGAAATCCTAAAGTTCCGGCTCGCCAGCCAGATTGGCGGGCCGGCGTGTTGATTGACTGGACCAGGCGCTGATACCATGGACGGATCCAGCCTGTCGGTTTTTTCAATTCCCGCGTTACCCGGAGTCGGGTACAAGCCCCAGCATCATGAGGATCTGAAAGGCTTTGCTCACGATGTGGCATGGCTCGAAATCCATGCGGAAAACTACATGGGGGACGGCGGCCCGGCTCTCGCAGGCCTGAGATCTCTTCGTGAGCGTTTTCCGGTTTCCTGCCATGGCGTCGGCCTGTCGATCGGCGCCGAGAGCGGCCTCGATTCAGAACATCTGGAACGCCTCAGGATACTGGTGGACTGGTTGAAACCCGGCATGTTTTCAGAACATCTTGCCTGGTCAACCCATGACACGGCATATTTGAACGATCTGCTTCCACTTCCCTACAACGGCAGGACTCTTCGGCGGGTCGTCGAGCACATCGACCAGGTCCAGACGGCGCTCGACCGGCCAATGCTGCTCGAAAACCCTTCCAGCTACCTGCGATTTGCCGAAACGACCATGTCGGAGTGCGACTTCCTCGCCGAAGTGTCCGCACGAACGGGATGCGGCTTGCTCCTCGACGTCAATAACGTGTTCGTCTCCGCAACCAATCAGCACTATTCTGCAATCGAATATCTTGACGACTTCCCGATTCATCTTGTCGGTGAAATCCATCTCGGAGGACACGAGGCCGACGAAGATGAAACGGGAAATGAATTGCTGATCGACAGCCACAGCCGGCCGATTGTTGATCCGGTCTGGGAATTGTACGCGGAAGTCATCGACCGTTGCGGACCGAAACCGACCCTGATCGAGTGGGACAACGATATACCGAAATGGCCGGTTCTCGCCGCGGAAGCGACGCGTGCGGCCACGGTGTTGTCAATCGCGGGGAGTCGTGCGCCCGACTTTGCTGCGATGCAGGCGCAGCCGACCGGGCCGGCATGAACCAGGAACGGTTTGCGGCGGCAATTCTGAATCCGGAGCTTTCAGTTCCTGAAGGACTGCTGCAACCGGACGGCTCGCCCGCGACACGACGTTTCAACGTCTATCGAAACAACGTGATCGTCAGTCTCGTGGACGCGATAGCCGAAGGGTTTCCGGTCGTCCGCAAACTCGTTGGAGATGATTTTTTTCGCTTCTTGACGCGGCAGTACGTTGCCGCGAAACCGCCAGGCTCTCCGCTCCTTTTTCTTTACGGTCAATCCTTTCCGAAGTTTATCGCCGAATTTTCTGCGGCGGATTCTGTTCCCTACCTGGCAGATGTCGCGCGTCTCGAGTGGGCAAGGCGCGAGTCGTATCACGCTGCAGACGCCGTGCCCCGTGACGCCGGCTGCCTGGCTGAATTCGGGGCGAACGAGTTTCCCTTGCTGGCATTCGACCTGATCCCGTCGACGCGAATCGTGGAGTCCCGTTTCCCCGTTCAATCAATTTGGGAGGCCAATATCGGAACCGGGACCACGGAAATGCCTGATTCAGGCGAAGACATCCTGGTTGCGCGGCCGGAATTGGAGATCGAAATGCGCCGCCTGCCGCCTGGTGGAGCACGCTTTATCAAAGCGCTACTTGATGGTACGGAACTAGGACGTGCTGCCAGCCTGGCGGCAGAGCTGGCCGAAGGGTTCGAACTCTCGTCCAGCATCACAATCATGCTCCAGGCGCAATTAATCCAGAACGTCCAGCTAGCAGGAGAAACACGACAATGAATTCGCTCATATCATTGCACAACACGGTCGTTGGACGGGTATTCGGGACCGGCAACTCCGACTGGTTGATCACGACCATCGCACGGTTCGTCTTCGCCGCTGTCCTCCTGAGATTTTTCTGGGCCTCGGCCGTTACAAAACTCGATGGTATTTTCAGTCCTTCTATCGGTGCTTACGCCCAGATCTTTCCAAAAAAATTCGAGGCCGTGGGCTACGATCCTTCTCAAATGTCGTTTCTCGACACCCTGATCGTAATCGCCGGAACCTATGGCGAGTTCATCTTGCCTTTCCTGGTTGTCGTTGGCCTTCTGACGCGCTTGTCATCGCTCGGAATGATTGGCTTCATCATCGTCATGTCGATCGTCGATATCACGGGGCATAACGCAGATGCCTCGACCATCGGGATGTGGTTCGACCGTCACTCGGGTTCGCTCATTCTCGATCAGAGACTATTCTGGGTCATGTTGCTGGTGACACTCGTTCTGAAAGGTGGAGGCCCGATCTCTGTCGATCGACTGCTCAGGATCAAGTAGTCCTGCCGTTCTCGCGGAATCTGTCCGGGTTCACCGGAATCCGGCGGCCGGTTCACATGACGTGGTCCTACGGCGCGTGAACAGGCCTCGGATGCTTGTGTCTTGAACCGGTTGTTCTCCACTGGCCGGAACGCCAGGCCGACCAGTCCTCTTCCGTATCGAGATCAATGACTGCCCCAAGGCCGGGCGTGGGAACGTCGACGAGAAATCGGGATGCCCGGCCCAGCAGTTCCCTTGCGCCCCTGTCCCCTTCAAGCAAGGCCAGGTTTTCGAAAAACCGTTCTCCGAACAGGACCGGGTGACCCGGGGCGCCGTTCTCCGCGATTGCACGACAGATCTCCCGATCGTCCTGCGGCGAAAACCCTTCGATCAGACGGTTTATGTGTTCCTCGCTGACGTCCGGCATATCCGCAAGGGCAATGACCACCGCTTCCGTTCCTTCGGGTACGGCCGCAAGACCGGCCCGCAAGCTCGTCGCCATACCCGTCGCCGCTGCCTCGACCGGAATTTCGACCAACGAAACGGAATGGCGCTCAACGGCTGAACGACGTTCGTCGTGACCGGCCGGGATGACGACGATCGTGTGATCCAGATTGCTCCTGGTCATCGCAATGGCGGACCGTTCGAGGAGCGACACATTGTCAACCTCCATGAGCAGCTTGTCTCGACCGCCCATGCGACGCGCAGACCCGGCGGCAAGCAGGATTCCGGCAACGTTGGGCGCACGGGTCCCGGACAGAGTAGCATTGCGAGGCTGGGGACGGCTCGGGTTCTCTTTCAGCAGACCGCCAACGCCCATTTCGGCTATCATGTCGTCATCGACCTTCATGCCGCAGGCCACGCGTTGCAAGACCCAATCCGCCCCGTTCAGCACAGGAGACCTGATGCATCCGGGCAAACCGATGACAGGCGTGTTGTCGAATTCTCCCAGGAAGAGCAGATTTCCGGGATCGACCGGCATGCCGAATCTCTCGATATGGCCGCCTGCCTGCGTGACTGCGGCCGGCACGGCGTCCATCCTGTCAGAGGTCGCCGACGCCCCGAGCACGAGGATCATGTCACCGCCAACCGACGTTAGCGCCTGCGCGATCGCACGTGGCTGATGGTTCACGACTCGAACCGAACCCAGTTCGATTCCGAGTGCCGTCAGGCGCCCGGTAACCGAATCCCTGCCTTTCTCGACGATTCTCGTTTTCGTATCCGGTTGGCGTGAGAGCACGAGCGACGCTGTCTTCCTCGACAATCCGTGCAACTTCAAGGGGCCGCTCCCGATGATCCCATCAACACGATTCAAGACCGCCTCATTGACGAAATAGGTGATGATCTTGATGGTGGCCACCAACTGGCGTGCAACAACGAATGTATGGTCGGGCAAAGTCGCGATGGTAACGGCTTCATTGACAGCGTTGGCCGCGTTGATCGCAAATTTATCGACTTCCAGGACGCCTGATTTGCCGGCAACGACATTGACACGGCCCGTGAACGGGGCGCGCGGACTCAATCCCTCTGCCAGGAACCTTTGGCCCAGTATTTCGGCGGCCTGGTCTTCTCCCAGATCTCCGGGTTCAGGACGGGCAACAACGACCTCGGAGACCCTGGCTTTCCCGAGCGACTGTACGTCTTGCTCCGTCAGCCGAATTCCCTTTCGAATTCGGGATTCGGGAAGTTTCAACGAATGGGCGAGCACTGTCCCAACCGCCTGTTCGACAGGAACCGGTCCAAAGATCACGTTCGGTTCTCCTTACCCCGCAAACGGGCAATAATTTCTGCCATGATCGATACCGCGATTTCGGCCGGCGACGAGGCGCCGATCCCGAGACCGACCGGAGCATGGATACGCTGATCGATCACATGGAGGGGAATCCCTGCTCCGGTCAGACGGACAACCCGTTTTTCGTGCGTCCTGCGCGAGCCCAGGCACCCGAGATAAAAGACATCGGACTCCAGCGCAGCAGCAATCGCAGGATCATCCAGTTTCGGATCATGCGTCAATGTGACGACCGCGGTATGTGCGTCGAGCCCAACCATGGCCAGGGCCTCATCGGGCCATTCGTCAAGTATCGTTTCTTCTGGGAATCGATCCTTCGTTGCGAAAGTGTCTCTCGGGTCGATCAGCACGGCGGTGAATTCGGCAAGGCGCGCCATCCTCAGAAGCGGTTGAGCGATATGAACTGCTCCGACGACGACGAGCTTGAGCGGCGGATTGTGAACCAGGACGAATTCGTCGCCCTCAATCCGTGATTCCGTCCGAATGACCCTTCCCGTGTCGCCGTCGCTTCCTGGTCGCTCCAGCCTGCGCTCCCAGGACTTGAGATTGACCCGGCAAGCTATCGCCTTCCGTTCGGATCTCGCGGCGCACATCTCCTTGATCGTATTGACGTCTGGCCCCGCTCCGGTACCGACCGGTTCAACCATGACCCGAATGGTACCACCGCAGGCAAGTCCGACCGAAAACGCTTCAACGTTACTGACGCCGAATTCCAGTACCCGGCACTTGCCGTCACTGAGCGCCTGAACGGCTTCAACGACAACAGCCCCTTCGACGCATCCGCCTGACACGGAACCGTAGATTTCCGACTCCGACGAAACGGCAAGCTGCGAACCAACCTTTCTTGGAGCCGATCCCCATGTCTGGATCACGGTAGCGAGTGCGGCCCCCTTGCCTTCGTCGATCCAGCGCAGGGCCGCTTCAGGAGTATTGAAAAAATCGTCCATCACACCACTTGTTCATTTCACGGCGACCGGTGCGGCGTCCCTTCACCCAGCATGCCGGCAAGGTCCTCCAGCGACTTGACACTGTGACCGGCGACCAGTCGATCAACATGAGGAAGCAGGGCTATTGCTCCTTGTGCCAGCGGCTGGAACCCGTCCCATCGCAGGAGAGGGTTGATCCAGATCAGGTCACGACAGGAAAGCCGCAATCCTTCCGCCTCCTTCGAGAGGTCGTCCGGGTTTCCGCGGTCCAGGCCGTCACTGATCAGCAGAACCACGGCTCCTCTCCCGAGGACACGGCGGCTCCAATCCCGGTTGAACGTCCGCAGGCAGGACGCAATGCGTGTTCCTCCGTCCCAGTCGCGAACGTGGCACCCGACTGCGGCAAGCGCCGCGTCGGGATCACTGATTCCCAGCTGCTTCGAAATGTTGGTCAGACGGGTGCCGAACGTAAAAGAATGCACCCTTCCCCACCCGCGGGCTCTTTCATTCCCGGCCAAGTGGAGAAAGTGCAACAGCATGCGGCTGTACGATGACATGGAGCCGGATATGTCGCACAAGGCAACCAGATCGGGCCACCGCCGGGTGTGCCTCCTCCGCACCATCGTCAGCAATTCGCCACTCGTGCGCATGGCTCTCCTGAACGTCGCGCGCCGGTCCGTCAGCACACCGTTGGCCGTTACACGGCTCCTCCTGCAGGTAATGGGTTTGACCCTGAGATCGATCTTCTCGATTGCCCGTTTTGCCAGGTCCTGTTCAGCAACGGACATCTGGTCGAAATCCATCTTCCTCAACCTCTCGGCGGCGGACCACGTCAAGGCTGCGTCAACTTCGACAACCGTTTCCGAATCCTGCGTCCGTCCCTTCCCGCTTCGCCCTATCGTTTCATCCCCGATCAATGCTTCGGCAGCACGTCGGTTGGCGGCTTCCGGGGATGGAGGTGGATTCGCACCGACGACCGACGGAACAAGCATGGCCATCATGCGATCCTGGTACCTGGGGTCACGCCAGAATAGCCGGAAGACCTGGTCAAAAACCGCCTGGTGTTCCGGCCTCGAGGTCAGGCACGAGCGGAGAACGTGCCGAAAGTCATCCCGGCTGGAGAATCCCGCAACGTCAACCGCCCGGACTGCCTCGATGATCCGATCCGTTCCGGCACTCAGTCCGGCGCGCCGCAACGCATGCGAAAACCGGACTATGTTTGAACTCAGTCGACCCCCTTGAAGGGTGTTTGTCAGTCTGGCTTGGTCCATCATGCAGAACCTGACTGTGCTTCGGATCGCGATTGGGCGGCATCGAGCAATCGCGTGATTTCGGATTCCTTCAATGCCGAAATGTCGTCCCGATACTTCAGCAACGCGCCAATCGTATCGGAAATCACCCTGGGCGACAGCTCAAACGTATCGAGTGCGACCAGGCATCGGGCCCAGTCGATCGTTTCGGCGATCCCCGGTCTCTTGAAGAGGTCCTCGGTTCGAAGCGCTTGAACAAAGGAGACGACCTGGCCGGACAATGACGCGCCCGCATCAGGAACACGTGCCGAGAGTATCTGCATTTCCCTGTCAAAATCGGGAAAATCGACCCAGTGGTACAGGCATCGGCGTTTCAGGGCATCATGAACCTCCCGGGTTCGATTCGAAGTCAGGACCACGATCGGAGGGGGCTCTGCTGCGACCGTTCCGATCTCCGGTATGGTCACCTGGAAATCGGATAGCGCTTCGAGCAAGAACGCCTCGAAAGGTTCGTCGGTTCGGTCAATCTCGTCGATCAGCAAGACCGGCGGACCTTCGGGCCTGGGACGCATCGCCTCGAGCAATGGGCGTTCTACCAGGAACTCGGGGCCGAACAACTCCGTGTTCAGCGAGACACGATCGGTTTGCCCCGCAGCCTCCGCCGTTCTGATCGCGATCATTTGCGCGGCGAAGTTCCATTCATAGACTGCCGAACCGGAATCGAGCCCTTCGTAACATTGCAGCCGTATCAGGCGCCGGCCAAGAGCTGTCGCCAGGGACTGTGCAATTGCCGTCTTTCCAACGCCGGCTTCTCCTTCGAGGAACAGCGGGCGCGGCAACCTGAGTGCGAGAAAGGTCACCGTCGCGAGCGCACGGCCGCAAATATAGTCAACTCCCGACAAAAGCCTTTGCGCATCGTCAATGGAACCCGGCAACCGGGAAAACGATGTCCTTTCGGTGTCATGCATATGATATCCGTTCAAATCCTGCCCTTGTTCCACCCGAATCCCGTGTCCGTCCATCCCTGGCGCCGTATCCCCTTGTCGCCGTTCCCGGAGACGGGGATGGGAAGTCCCCGCGGTTTCCAGATCATGCAGACGTCTGCGGCCCGAAACCGTCCTCGGATGACGACAATGTCATGACCAGCAACGTCGGTCGAGGTCTTCTACAACAGGATGAGTGCCGCAAGGGCCAGAAAGCAGAAAAATCCGACGACATCGGTAACGGTCGTGACGAAAACTCCTGACGCAAGTGCCGGGTCCTGACCGAATCGATCGAGGCCGAGAGGGATGAATATCCCCGCAAGACCCGCAACAAACAGGTTGCCGATCATGGCCAGTCCGAGCACGGCACCCAGGATCGGCGACCCAAACCAGATCAGCCCGACCAGTCCGGCAATGGCGGCGAACATCATGCCGTTCAGAAGCCCGACGTTGATTTCCCGCCAAATGATGCGCCGCGCGTTGGCTTCGGTCAGGTCTTTCGTCGCGAGAGCCCTGACGGCAATCGTCAGTGTCTGGGTACCGGCGTTCCCTCCCATCGACGCCACGATTGGCATCAGAACGGCCAGGGCAACCACGGCTTCGATCGTGCTGGTGAATGCCGCGATCACGAGTGACGCCAGGATTGACGTCAACAAGTTGACGACAAGCCATGGAAACCTTTGCCGCGTCGTGGCGACGACACCGTCGCTGAGGCTTTCCTCGCCCCCGACACCCGCCAACCGCCTGATGTCTTCATCGGCTTCGTCCTCGAGGATGTCCAGTGCATCATCGATGGTAATGACGCCGACCAGTCGCCCCGCGTCATCGACGACGGGTGCGGAAACCATGTGGTATTGTTTGAATGCATAGGCGACTTCCGAAAGACTCCGGGTCGCCGGAATCGGGTCATAGTTGGTATCCACGAGTTCGGACAGGCTGACATCGCGCCGTGATGTCATCAGGCGCGACAGTGCGACTTTCCCGAAGGGCCGCATGTTCGGTTCAACCACGTATACATGGTAAAATCGCTCGGGAAGATCGACCGCCTCGCGCAGGTAATCGATCAGGTCGCCGACGCTCCAGTGTACCGGCGCCGCGACCAGCTCCCTTTGCATCAGCCGCGCAGCAGAATCTTCGGGATATTGCAGAGACTGAACGACAGCCGCTCGATCCGGATCATCGAGTGCGTTCAGAACCCTTTCCTGCTGCGGCTCATCGATGTCTTCGACGATATCGACAACATCATCTGTCTCGAGGTTCCGTACCGCCTCCTTGACGGCATCGTTTGACAGCACCTGAATCAGTTCCCCGAGAACGACCTCGTCGAGGTCAGGCAGGATTCGTCCGTCCAGATCTGCCCCCCAGTACTCGAGAAGGCGCAACCGTGCGTCGGGCTCGATCTGCTCGAGCGAGTCCGCGATATCGGCAGGATGCATTTCTTCAAGAATGGCGACCAGCGAATCCCTTTCGCCAAGGTTCAAGGCTTCAAGAATGCTTTCAATCTTGCCACCGATTTCATACGCCCGGTCGTCAGTTTCGTTGTTGAAATCCGTCATTGCCTTCGTCCAATCCGAGTTTCCACGACGTTTATTGAACCGGCCTCTGGTGCGCCAATGCCTTTGGCACCTGCACCGGTTCCCCATCCGGAACCCGAACCTCCGCGAATCCCGGTCGAAACCCTTGCAAACGGGGAATTCGTCTGGATCTGGTGCGCCTTCGGAAAGCGATCTTGCGTCGATGCCCTGGTTCCCTTGCCCGAGCATTTTGGCAGTCACCCGTGATTCTCTTCCGGGCCGGACGGGAGGCCTCGGGGTTCCTCCCCCATTCAATCTGCGATGGCACGGATGCCCCGGAGACGGAACGCCACGCAGATTGCAGCCTTGCGGCACCGATGGCGCTCAACTCATCGCTTGCCTGCGGCGCGGAGAAGGCGATGCTCCTCGACGCAGTCGGGCGCACCATCGGCCACCACTTCGGAATCTGGACGGGCCAGGAATCGCCGGTCCGGCAAAACAGTGCCCAGCGAACAACACACGTCCGCAAGTTACTCCTGCAATTCCCGATGGTTAACCGCGGAACCTGCATTCGCAAAAAACGGAAGGCAAGCCAGCTAAATGCGGAGCGGTTACGCTTGATCAGGCGCGCGGCTATTCTGACGGCGCCCCTCCCCGCAGCCAGGATCCCAGAATCGCGCGCTCGCGCTCGGTCATCCCCGTCTCGTTGCCAAGCGGCATGGCAGTGGACAACACGCTCTGCGACAGGATCCCGGAGGCATAAGACCGAATCTCGGCGAGAGTGTCGAAAGTCGCGCCACCGGGTGGGGCCTCGTAGTCCGGATGGGTCGGCTTGGCGGAATGACACGATGTGCAGTGTTCGGAAATGATCAGCGTCGCCTCACCCGCGCTGGCATCGGCGTCTTCAAGGTCCGGACGCCAGGTCGAAAACCAGATCGACCCGAACGTCAAGGCGATGACCAGGGGCCATTGCCAATGCGTCGCGGGGCCGTGGATGCCCGCTTCATGAAGATTGAACCAGATTCTCACCGTGGCCCCGATCACGAGAATCGCGGCAATGAGCACCCAGTGGTACGGGTGCCCGAAGGCAATCGGGAAATGGTTCGAGATCATCATCAGGATGACGGGAAGTGTCAGGTAATTGTTGTGCGTGGAGCGGAGTTTCGCGATCTTTCCAAACCGGGCGTCCGGTTCCCGACCGTTTCGGAGGTCGTCGACGACGATTCGCGAATTCGGAATGATCACGAAAAAGACGTTTCCGGTCATCATGGTCGCAATTATCGCCCCGACGTGCAGCCACGCGGCCCTGGCAGTGAACAGCTTCCCGAAAGCCCACGCCAGGAAAACGATCGAGATGAAGAGCACGACAAACACCAGAACCGGATGGTGCCTGAGCGGCGACTTGCACAACTGGTCGTAGAGAACCCAACCGGCGACCAGCGAACCCGCGGAAATCGCGATTGCCTCCGATACAGTCAGGTCGGCAACCAGGCGATCGATCAGGTAGCTCTCGGCTCCCCAGTAGTAGACGATGATCATGAGGCAGAAACCGGAAAGCCAGGTCAGGTAGCTTTCCCAACGATACCAGATCAAGTCCGCCGGAAGATGCTCGGGAGCAACCAGGAATTTTCGCGTATGATAAAATCCACCGCCGTGGACTTCCCACGTTTCTCCCGCGACACCCCGCGGCAGACCGGCGCGGGCGCGGAGCGCGGAGTCGATCGCCATGAAATAGAACGATGTCCCGATCCATCCGATCGCGGCAACGATGTGAGCCCATCGGAACAACAGATCCAACCAGTCACGGAGGACGATTTCCATTAATTCCCTTTTCCTGATAGATCGCCACAGTTCTATATTCGGAGTTGTCAGGTTGTAAGGCAGAAACGCGCATGGGCTCAATGGCACTGCTGAACAGAACCGAATTCATTCGACTGTTTTCCGGCATTTACGAACGTTCTCCTTGGGTTGCCGAAGCCGTCTTTGACGGATGCGACCTTTCAGGAGTTGATCGGCCCACGGGCCTGGCCGATGACATGGCACGGGTCGTTTTTCAATCGGGCAAGGATCGTCAGTTGGCGCTTGTCCGGGCTCACCCCGAACTGGCGATCAGGCCTGGCAAAGGTGAAAAGCTGACGTCATACAGTGAGTCCGAACAATCTGGAGCCGGCCTCGCGGAACTCGGCGACGAGGAGCGGGACGACTTCGTCCGTTTGAACCGCCTCTATCGTGAAAAGTTCGGGTTCCCGTTTATCATTGCGGTTCGCGGACTCGACCGGGCGGCGATACTGTCGAGCATGTCGACACGGCTCGAGAACGACATCGAAGCGGAGTTCAATGAGGCGCTTCGGCAGATCGACAAGATTGCCTTTTTCCGGCTGGAGTCACTCGATTCAAGTTTCGAACCGTCACACTGACGGAGTTCGTCCCTGAATCTCGTGTCGCCGCCGCCTCGACGACAGAAAATCCTCTCCGTGACGGCCTGGAGCCAGGCCGAGATGCACCGCGACCGTTTCGCCGATATCGGCGAAACGGCGAATACCGACACAGCGACCATCGGTTCCGGGCATGGCAGCCAGGAACGGAACGCGTTCCCGGGTGTGGTCGGTTCCCCGCCAGGTCGGGTCGTTGCCGTGGTCAGCCGTGAACACCAGGAGATCACCACGCCGGATGCCGGCGAGGATCTCCGGGATGCGGCGGTCGAAGCGCGCAAGCGCCCCGGCATATCCCTCGGGATCCCGACGATGGCCGAAACGGGTATCGAATTCGACGAAATTGGCGAAAACGAGACTGCCGTCCGGGACGGACCCTGCCAATTCGATCAGACGATCCATCCTTTCCATGTCGTCACGCCCATCGTGTGCGAACGAAATTCCGCGTCCAGCGAAAATGTCGTTGATCTTGCCTACCGCGTGCGTCTTTCCGCCGGCCGCGGCCACCCGATCCAGCAGCGTCGGTTCGGGAGCACGGTACGAATAGTCGCGCCTGTTCGATGTTCGGAAAAATCCTCGTTCCACGTCGCCGGCGAAAGGCCGGGCAATGACACGCCCGACTTTCATTCCGTGCACGACATCCGCGATTTCTTCGCAAAGGCCGTACAGGCGGCCCAGACCAAATCGCTCTTCGTGGGCGGCAATCTGGAATACGCTGTCAGCCGAAGTGTAACAGATCGGCCGCGCCGTTCGAAGATGTTCGGCCCCGAATTCCTCGATGACCTCGGTACCGGAAGAATGGCAGTTGGCGAGAGTTCCGTCCGACCCGCAGGCCCCGGAAACCGCCTGCAGCAGCCATTCGGGAAATGCCGGGACCGATCTCGGGAACACGTGCCAACTCCAGGGAAGCGGTACGCCCGCGAGTTCCCAATGGCCGGTCAACGTGTCCTTGCCTGGTGAAACAGGCTCGGCAACGCCCCAAATCGCACTTGATGCGGGCGTCTCGCCGTCGATGCACCTCCCGGAAGCCAGCCAGAGAGAAGCGCCGAGTCCCAGGCGAAACAGGTTTGGCAACTCAAGAGAAGCGCTTGATCCCGCAGGCAACGAATCTGCCGCAGGCGCCCGGAACAGATTGCCGAGCGTATTCGCTCCCTCGTCGCCGAATTGATCGGCGTCGGTTGCTCCTCCGCAACCGACAGAATCAAGAACCGTCAAAAAAGCGCGCGGCATCGGGTTTCAAATCGAGTCCGTCCGGTTCCACACGCGTGACATGGCAGTGGCAGCGTAACCCAACGTCGACTTCACCTGATCAGGCGTCGGAGGCCAGGTGATCGGCCGAGAACGCTCCGGGCAACAGTGACCCAACTGTCGTCAATGCGATGACCCCGGACGGGTCGGCCAGGTAGACCCGCGCTTCGGGCCGAGAAAACTCCGCGAGTTTCTGGCGGCACCCCCCGCATGGGACCACGGCCCGGTTGCCGCCCGCCACGACAAGCACATCCGAAATCACGGTTTCACCTGCTGCGACCATAGCCGCAATCGCACCCGCCTCGGCGCATGTTCCTTCCGGATAAGCGGCGTTTTCGACATTGCAACCCGAATAGATCGTGCCGGACTTCGTTCGAATCGCCGCGCCCACCCGAAAGTGAGAATATGGAGCATAGGCATGTTTCCGTGCACGGTTCGCAGCGGCAAGCAAAGCTTCGGCAACAACAGGATCGACGACGGGTGACTCCGGTTGTTCCGACCCGAGTGTCATTGGGCAGGATATCCCAGCCGCGTCAATGCGGACGCGATCTCGTCGAGTGCGGCCGGGTCTTCAATGGTCGCAGGCATCTTCCATTCCTGTCCGTCCGCAATCTTGACCATGGTGGACCGAAGGATCTTGCCCGATCTCGTTTTCGGGAGTCGATCAACGACAGCAGCCTGCTTGAACGCCGCGACCGGTCCGATTCTTCCACGGACAGCGGCAACACATTCGCCAACGATTTCGTCTTCAGGTCGCTCGCATCCATCGTTCAGGCACAGGAAACCCAATGGAAGTTGCCCTTTCAGCTGGTCGTGAACCCCAATGACCGCGCATTCCGCAACGTCCGGGTGGTCGGAGAGAATCTCTTCCATTTGACCCGTCGACAGGCGATGACCGGCGACGTTGATGACATCATCGGTCCGGGCCATGACGTAGCAGTAACCGTCTTCATCCTGGATCCCCGCATCTCCGGTGTCATAGTAGCCTTCGAATTTTGAGAGATAGGCTTCCCGGTATCGCTCGTCTGCGTTCCACAGCGTCGGAAGACAGCCTGGTGGCAAGGGCAAGCGAACGGCAATTGATCCAAGTTCACCTCTTGGAACTTCGTCGCATTCATCGTCCAGGATCCTGACGTCGAACCCTGGCATCGGCACCCCTGCAGAGCCGAGCTTGACAGGGATCTTTTCCTTTCCCCAGGGATAACCGGCGATCGTGTACCCGGTTTCCGTCTGCCACCAGTGATCGAGGACCGGAACCTGCAGGTGCGTCCGCGCCCATTCAACCGTGTCCGGGTCGGATCGTTCTCCGGCAAGAAAGAGCGTCTTGAGACAGGAGAGATCGTAACCCGGAATCAGGTCCGCGTCCGGGTCTGCCCGTTTGATCGCCCTGAACGCGGTCGGCGCCGTAAACAGGCTCTTGACACGGTGTTCGCTGATTACCCTCCAGAACGTCCCGGCGTCGGGCGTGCCTACCGGCTTGCCTTCAAAAACGACAGTCGTGTTTCCGTGAACCAGCGGGGCATAGACGATGTACGAGTGACCGACGACCCAACCGACATCGGACGCGGCCCAGAAGACATCACCGGGATCCACATCGTAAATGTTCTTCATCGTCCAGTTGAGCGCGACCAGGTGACCGGCAGTTGGCCGGACAACGCCCTTTGGCCTGCCCGTCGTGCCCGAGGTGTAGAGAATGTATGCCGGGTCTGATCCGCGCACTGCGACGCAGTCCGCCGGTTCAATTCCTGCCTGGCATTCGTTCCAGCCGACATCGCGGCCGGAAACAAGTTCTGCCCGGAGCACGTCCCTTTGGAAAATGATACAGAATTCAGGTCTGTGCGCCGAGTATTTCAATGCGGAATCGAGAAGGGGCTTGTAGGCGACAACCCGGGACGGCTCAATCCCGCACGATCCCGCAATCACCGCCTTCGGAGTGGCGTCATCGATTCTGGCCGCCAGTTCTTCCGGCGCGAATCCACCGAAGACGACTGAATGTATGGCACCAATTCGCGCGCAGGCCAGCATGGCGACGAGCGCTTCCGGGATCATCGGCATGTAGATCACGACCCGGTCGCCCTTTCCCACACCGCGGGCCTGGAGCGCACCCCCGAGCCGGGCGGTTGCCCGTTGCAATTCACGAAACGTCAGTTTCGACACCGACCCGGTGACCGGGCTGTCGTGAATGATCGCGACGCGGTTCCCGTGGCCGTTCTCCACGTGCCGGTCGACGCAGTTGTAACAGCCATTGATTTCGGAGTTCCCGAACCAGGCATAAAATGGCGCCCTGCTCCGATCCAATGCAGCATTCGGCGCGCGAATCCAATCGAGAGCCTCGGCCGCGCCCAGCCAAAAGGCCTCCGGGTTTCGCATCGACTCTTCATATACGGCTCGAAATGACACGGACCTCACCTCCCCGTCTTCCGTCTTGTCTCCTGCCCGGCCGTTATTCAGCCGGGCCCTTCCTTCCGGCTCTCCTGGATCAGCTTGAGAATTCCTCTCGCTGCCTCGGGAATATTGGTTCCGGGCCCGAAGACTGCCCTGACCCCGTGTTCTTCAAGAAAGCCATAATCCTTTTGGGGGATCACGCCGCCACAAACAACAAGGATGTCATCTGCATCCCGTTCACGAAGCTCCCGTACCAGTTCAGGCGCCAAAGTCTTGTGTGCCGCCGCCTGCGACGAGACGCCGATCACGTGAACATCGTTGTCAATGGCATCTTCGGCCGCTTCGGCGGGCGTTTGAAACAGGGGACCGACATCGACGTCGAAACCGATGTCGGCAAATGCCGTTGCGATCACCTTTGCGCCCCGGTCATGTCCATCCTGCCCCAATTTGACAACCAGCATTCGAGGGCGGCGGCCCTCGCATTCGGAAAATCCGTCAACTTCGGAACGGATTCTGTCGAATCCCTCGTCCCCGCCGTGGGCACGTCCGTAAACCCCCGTCACCGTCTTCACATGAGCCCTGTATCGCCCGAATGCATCTTCCATCGCTCGTGAAATCTCTCCGACGGTTGCACGGCTGCGGGCCGCATCGATCGCCAGGGCCAACAGGTTGCCATTCCCGGTCGAAGCGCAGTTGCACAAGGCGTCCAGGGCAGCCCGGCACACATCGTCGTCGCGCTTTTCGCGGACTCCCTGGAGCCGCATGATCTGCGCGTTCCGAACTGCAGAATTGTCGATTTCCCGGTATTCGATTTCCGGTTCCGTATCCAGCCTGAAACGATTGACACCAACGATCACCTCAGCGCCTCGGTCAATTCCTGCCTGACGCCGGGCAGCGGCTGCCTCGATGTGCATTTTCGGGGTTCCATCCATCACGGCCTGTGTCATGCCGCCCTGATCGTCGATTTCACGGATGATCTTCCTTGCCTCGCCGGCAAGTTCGGCAGTCAGTGATTCGACGTAGTACGACCCGGCAAGCGGATCGACGACATTCGGTATTCCGGTCTCGTGCTGCAGGATCAACTGGGTGTTTCGCGCTATTCTGGCGCTTCCCTCGGTCGGCAGGGCAATGGCTTCGTCGAAACTGTTGGTGTGCAGCGACTGGGTCCCTCCAAGGACAGCCGACAGCGCCTCGTAAGCAGTGCGGACAATGTTGTTGTACGGATCCTGTTCCTGGAGAGAAACGCCGGATGTCTGGCAATGCGTTCGCAACATCAATGACCGCGGATTTCGCGGATTGAATTCGCTCATGATTTCCGACCAGAGCAAACGGGCCGCCCTGAGCTTGGCCACCTCCATGAAAAAGTTCATGCCGATGGCGAAGAAGAAAGACAGCCTTCCAGCGAACCTATCGACGTCCAGACCTCGTGACAGCGCAGCCTTGACGTATTCCTTGCCGTCCGCGAGCGTGAATGCGAGTTCCTGCGTCAATGTCGCTCCGGCTTCCTGCATGTGGTAGCCGGAAATCGAAATCGAATTGAATCGCGGCATGTGTTTCGATGTGAATTCAATGATGTCGGCCACGATTCGCATGGATGGTTCAGGCGGATAGATGAACGTATTTCGCACCATGAACTCTTTCAGGATATCGTTCTGAATGGTCCCCGAAAGCTTGTCCCGGGAAACTCCCTGTTCCTCGCCCGCCACGATGAACGACGCCAGCACCGGGATGACCGCGCCGTTCATTGTCATGGAGACCGATACCGAACCCAGGGGAATACCGTCAAAGAGGACATTCATGTCCTCGACACTGTCGATGGCAACGCCGGCCTTGCCCACATCACCGACGACTCGGGGATGGTCACTGTCGTAGCCCCGGTGCGTTGCGAGATCGAAAGCCACCGAAATCCCCTGTTGGCCCGAAGCAAGGTTGTCGCGATAGAAGGTGTTCGATTCTTCCGCGGTCGAAAATCCTGCATACTGGCGGATGGTCCACGGTCGCCCGGCATACATGGTCGCCCGGGGGCCTCGAACGAACGGGCTGATGCCCGGAAGGCTGTCGACATGGTCGATTCCGTCAAGATCCTCCCGGGTATAGAGCGGTTTGACGCCGATTCCTTCGGGTGTCCGCCAGATCAGGTCGTCCGGTTTCCTGTTCCCGAGTTCATTTGACGCCAATTGCTCCCAAGCCTTCAATCCTGAATGATCCATTGCTACTGTGACTCCCTGCAAGCAAACTCGGATTCACGTGACTACTCAGAAAACGGATGCCACATGCGCCACAGTATGACAAAATGCACTGTCATGAAAACGCTTCACCTTGGATTGGTTGCCGCGATTTCTACGGCCTTGGTTGCGCACGCTTCGAGCGACTCCATTTTTCACGAATCCGAAGCGTCGGATTTGTCGGATTTCCTTTGGAAAAACCGCCCGATCGTGGTTTTTTCCGACAGTCCGAATGATCCGAATTACATTCGGCAACTGGAATTGCTTCACGAGCGCACCGAGGACCTTGAAGAACGCGACGTCGTCGTCCTGACAGACACTGATCCTTCGGCCTCCGGCCCGCTTCGCAAGCAACTCCGCCCGCGCGGGTTCATGCTGGTGATCATCGGCAAGGACGGAGAAGTCAAACTTCGCAAGCCCTTCCCGTGGTCGGTTCGCGAAATCTCGAGGGCGATCGACAAAATGCCGTTGCGCCAGCAGGAAGTCCTGAACCGTTGACACCGGACCTCAGGTCTTGTCGTCAGCCTCGTCCTGTTCGAACGTCATGATGACATCATCGACCGCGAGGTTGTCTCCGACACCGACGAGGATTCTGTCCACCCGCCTCCCCATTTCGGCCCTGAGCAGGTTTTCCATCTTCATCGCCTCGACGGTGCAAAGCGCCTGCCCGTCCTCGACCTCGTCGCCTTCCTTGACGTGAAGCGCGACCACCAGGCCCGGCATCGGGCACAGCAAGGCTTCGGACGTATCACTCTCGGGCTTTTCGATCATGAATTCCGAGAGTTCAAAATGACGCGGCGTCCGCACGTAAACGTCCAACCTTGCTCCACGATAGTGAATACGAAATCCGCTTGCCGTGTTCCGGGCTTGCAGAATGATCCGCTCGTCGTTGATACGGACTTCCACGATACGGTGCCCTGGTGTCCACGGAGACTCGATGCGATACGTCTCGCCGTCCGCGAACGCGACGGTCGTACCCGACGCGTCAGACGTGGTCTCAACCGGGAAATCTTGCCCGCACAGGCTGACGAACCAGGACGTGCCGACCACCCGCGCATGGTGCGACATCCGGCCGGAAATTCGTGAATCACGGATTTCCCGTACCCGGTACATTGCAACTGACACCGCGGCCAATCTACGACGGTCGATTTCGTCGAGTTCAACCCCGTTGAACCCGTCCGGAAAGTTTTCGTCGATAAAACTCGTTGTCGCGTCCCCGGACACGTACTCGTGGTGTCCCATCACTGCCAGGAGGAACGGCAGGTTGTTGCCCACACCCTCCAGTTCGAACGCTTCAAGGGCATCGCGCATGCGGGGGATCGCCGTATCCCGGTCCTTGCCGTGCACGCACAGTTTGGCAATCATCGGGTCATAGTGGATCGAGATTTCGTCGCCTTCACTGACGCCCGTATCGACCCGGACCATGCCCTCCTCTTCGGGCGGAGGCCTGTAGCGGATCAACCGCCCCACCGACGGCAAAAAACCCCGATACGGATCTTCCGCGTAAATCCTGCATTCGATCGCCCACCCGTTGATCGAAATGTCGTCCTGGGTCACGGAAAGCGGTCGATCAGCTGCAACGTTGATCATTTCTTCGACCAGGTCGATTCCGGTGGTAAGTTCCGTTACCGGATGTTCAACCTGAAGACGCGTATTCATTTCCAGGAAGTAGAAGTTGCGATCCTTGTCGACAATGAACTCGACCGTGCCCGCACTCCGGTAACCGACGGCCCTCGCCAGGGCGACGGCCTGTTCTCCCATGTATTTCCGTGTCCGGGCGTCCAGGAACGGGGACGGCGCCTCCTCGACGACCTTTTGATTTCGCCGCTGGATCGAACACTCCCGTTCGTTGAGGTAAACGCAGTTTCCGTGGGCGTCCGCCAGCACCTGGATTTCGATGTGGCGCGGCGATTCGACGAATTTCTCGACAAAAAGCCGATCATCGCCGAATGACGACAGTGATTCGGATGCGGCCATGCCGAAGCCCTGCCTGACGTCATCATCGTTCCACGCGATTCTCATTCCCTTGCCTCCGCCGCCGGCGGAAGCCTTGATCATGACCGGGTATCCGATCGTACGCGCGATCGTGACCGCCTCGTCAGGGCCGATCACGAGTTCGGTGCCCCCGGGAACCGTATAAACTCCGGCGTCGGTTGCGATTTTCTTTGCGGCGATCTTGTCGCCCATCGCGGCAATCGCACTGACCGGCGGACCGATAAACGTGATTCCTGCCGTTGAAAGAGCGGCGGCGAATTCCCGATTTTCAGACAGGAAACCGTAACCCGGATGCACGGCATCTGCCCCCGATTCTTTTACCGCTTTCAGGACCCTGTCGATATCGATGTACGATTCCGCGGCCGGTGGCGGTCCGATGTGCTCGGCTTCGTCAGCCATGCGAACATGCAATGATTCCCGGTCGGCATCCGAATAAACCGCAACGGTTCGAATACCCATTCGCCGCGCCGTCTTGATGACCCGGCATGCGATTTCGCCGCGATTCGCAATCAGGATTTTTCTAAACATGGAGGAGTCCCGTTGCTTCCCCGTATAGGCAACTCCCCGGGTTTACCCGGCCGTTCAGGGCGGACAGCGGAACACCCGGGATTTCCGGGAGCCCGATTTCCTTGATTATCTTGCAGTCCGGGCAGACGAATGTCGTCAATAGTAAACCGACGCTCGCGTTGACGTCCGGCAGGAGAACCCGACGCCCCATCTAAATTTCCGGGCAGATTTGTACCAACATAACGTTATGACCGGGGCGGTTTTCACCGACCCCGGCCATGAAAATCACGAGAAATAGGTAATTAATCTACGCCTTTCCCATGGATTCTTCTTCCATGACCATGTCTTCCATGGCGTCTTCCATCTCCATCTCCATCTCCATTTCCTCTTCCGCGACCTGACCACAGGCGGCAAGGCCGAGTAAGAGAATTGCAGCGGCCACAATCTTTACCGTGTTCATTGTCTCTTCTCCTGATGGTGCCGGGACGATAGCGCAATTGACCCGGCTGGGATTACCGCCAATGTGCGGTGTCTTGCCTCTTAGCACATCTTGCTGACCATAAAAACACGATGTTGTCAATTTCGGCGGATTTCGGTGTCGTTTGCCGGGTTTCGGTTGACCAGCGGCCGCGCGTCAACTCGGGACCTGCCGGATTGACCGTCCGAAAGGGACAGCATCTTTGACGATGAATCCGTACCTCCGGCATCCAGCGCCCGGAATTTCCAGGTATGGCCATGACCCTGGATCCGGCTTGCAGGTTCAGGGGGCAGGCAAACGATCCTGATGATTTGTCGGCTTGAATCCCTTGAATGGCTTCGCTTGCGGATCCGGGTTCAGTCATCAGACAGATCTGACATTTCTGCCGGACCGGGCCGAAATTCGCCTGCCGCGCTCGCTGATTGCGCCCCAGCAACTCTCCCAAACGAAACGCCAGGATTATAGCGGCAGGTTGTCATGTTTTTTTCTCGGGTTTTTGAGAGTCTTGCCACGGAGCGCGGCAAATGCGCGGCAAACCCGCATACGGGTGTTCCCCGGTGTGATGACTTCGTCGATAAATCCCTTTTCCGCTGCCACGAAAGGATTGGCGAATCGCGTTTCATAGTCAGACGTGTGCTTGGCGATCGCTTCCCGGTTTCCCGCCTCGGAACGGTACAGGATTTCAACGGCTCCCTTTGCCCCCATGACGGCGATTTCCGCCGTCGGCCACGCGTAGTTGATATCTCCCCTGAGATGTTTTGAAGCCATGACGTCATAGGCTCCGCCATAGGCCTTGCGCGTAATGACCGTCACCTTGGGCACGGTCGCCTCTCCGAATGCAAACAGCAACTTGGCACCGTGCTTGATCACGCCGCCATACTCCTGCGCCGTGCCCGGCAAGAAGCCGGGAACGTCGACGAATGTCAGGATAGGAATACCGAAGGCGTCGCAGAATCGAACGAATCGTGCGGCTTTTCGCGACGACTCGATATCCAGGCACCCGGCGAGAATCATCGGCTGGTTTGCCACGACTCCGACCGTGGATCCTTCGAGCCGGATAAACCCCACGATGATATTCCTGGCAAATTCCCCCTGAATCTCGAAGAAAAATCGTTCATCCGCAATACTTTGGACCAGTTCCTTCATGTCGTACGGAGCATTCGGGCTGTCAGGAATCAGGGATTCAAGTGCCGGGACTTCCCTTCCAGGGTCATCATCGAAATCACGAACCGGCGGCCCCTGGCGGTTGTTGAGAGGGAGAAAATCGAAGAACCGCCGGATTTCCATCAGCGTTTCAAGGTCGTTGTCAAATGCGCCGTCCGCGACTCCGGATTTTTCCGTATGGGTTTTCGCCCCTCCAAGTTCCTCTGCGGTTACGATTTCATTGGTCACCGTCCTGACGACATCTGGTCCGGTAACAAACATGTAGGAACTGTCTCTGACCATAAAGATAAAATCAGTCATCGCCGGTGAATACACGGCGCCCCCTGCACATGGTCCCATGATGACGCTGATCTGGGGAATGACTCCCGAAGCGAGGATATTGTTCTGAAACACGTCAGCGTAGCCTGCGAGTGACGCGACTCCTTCCTGGATCCGGGCACCGCCCGAGTCATTCAATCCGATCACGGGAGCGCCGTTTCGCAACGCCATTTCCTGGATCTTGCAGATCTTCGCGGCATGGGTTTCCGATAGCGAGCCTCCGAAAACCGTGAAATCCTGCGAAAAAACATAAACCTGTCGACCGTTTATTGTTCCCCAGCCGGTGACGACCCCGTCTCCCGGGTAATGCACCTTGTCCATTCCGAATTCCGTGCAGCGATGGGTAACGTACATGTCGAATTCTTCAAATGAATCTTCATCGAGAAGGATCTCGAGGCGTTCGCGTGCAGTCAGCTTGCCCTTCGCATGCTGGCCGTCGATACGCCCCTGCCCACCTCCCAGTCGGGCGGCGTTCCGGCGGCTCTCAAGTTCCGCAACGATGCTGTGCATGTCTAAGTCTCCGATTCCCCATTTGCGGAAGCTTCCCGTAAAATGCCGGTCACGGCGACCGGGCAAGCCAGTGTTGATGTCCCTTGGTCAAATCAAACTGCGGCATATTCGGATACATCCAATTGCGGGTCAATTCCTTCGGCCGTGATTATCGTGCGCCTGCCACAGTTCCCGGCTTTTCCCGTGTACCATTCCGTGCCACGAAGGATGTCGACATTCCCCATATCTGGGACATCGGCGGCATGCAGGGTCTCGGCAGCGCCGTTCAAGAACGCAGACAACGGCAACACCCGGAATCACGGTTTCCGGAAGCCACGGTTCGGCAAGACGATCACATATAGGTGCGAGTCAACGACGCCCCGGAAAAACTCGACGCAAGGGTTCAAGTTCGTCGTCGACGCGTTCCTGCAGCCCTTCGGGAAGCGCAAAATCACTGATCCGCCAGGATTCGCCATTGGCTCCTCCCTGCAGGACAGATTCGGGTTGATTCCGGCTGGGGACAAGATGTCCCAGGAGGAACATCGGACGAACAACCGGTTCAATTTGGCTCAGGCGGCCCGTTTTCTGCTCGGCCTGATTCTCTGGAACCAGGAGCAAAGGGAGTTCGTTGCATCACCGAGGAGAGGGTGCCGACAGCTTAGAGCGGACGGTCGCCTACTCTGCTGCCGGTGCCTGAACTGCGCCCTTGGCAAATGAAGGCTGCAGGGTCTCTGCCCAGACACAGTGGCCAACGTTATGGGCGCCCAGGACGACAAGGAGAACCGCCTCCGCCTCCGTAACATTACGGAATCCTCGCAGGACACCGTCCGGCACAACCATCCCGTCAAAGGGCTCAAGCACAACCGAGTGTTCGCCTTCGTCGCCCCAGTAGATCTCCCACTGCCCCGTGAGTGCAATGAATGTCTCCTCCGACCCGTGGCTGTGCAAAGCGGCGCCGTTGCCGGATGCCGCCTTCACGAAATCAATATGGTAGTTTTCAGCCTGCTCGACGGCGGTGCCCTCGAGTTGTTCTTCTTCCGGGCCACTACCGAGCGCACTGAAAAGGGTTCGGACGTGTCCGGGCACGGAGCAATCAAGATATGCGTTCGGAGACGGGACCAGTTCACTAAATCGCCAGACACGGCCTTCCATTTCCGCCGGTGAAATTTTTTTCGATTTACCGAACCACGCTCCAATCCTGGCATCGAATTTCACATCGCGTTCGTTTCTCATGGCTGTTCTCCCTGTTCCGCAACTCCCCGTTCGGCCAAGCTGGAAATCGGCATCTAATCCACAGTTCCAGCGCGGCATCACATTCTTATTGATTCCAGGGTTGCATCCCAAGATCCTTTGTTTCAAGCGGCCGCTGCCTGCCGCGTGTTCCCGTGCACGAGGTCAACGCACATTCTTACTGCCTACAGCCTGCACAAACCAACGAAGTACATCTGAAAAAACCCAGCGCATTCGATCCGCCTCTGACTCCTTGAAATGAATTCGGTTTCCTCGCCCAGGTTCAAATCACGAATCGGTTGTCCGATTTTTCTTGCAAAAAACGCAGTTGGAAGGGATTGGCGATTCTACGAGGATGGGCGTCGGTTTCCGTAGACAGAAACCATGAATAACCATAGGTCACTCCTCATGGAAACCAGTATACCCGTCCGGTTCCTTGACCGGCGCAGTCCTCCCCACATCGCCACGCTGGTACTCATAACCGCGATTTCATCGATGTCGATGAATATATTCCTGGCGTCTTTGCCGGCCATGGCAATCTACTTCGACACGACACCGGCCGCATTGCAGTACTCGATTTCCGGCTACGTCTTTCTCTCCGGTATCATCCAGTTGGTGATCGGGCCGCTGTCCGACCGCTACGGGCGGCGGAGGGTATTGCTGGTTTCGATTTCCATATTTGCCGTTGTTTCCGCCGGTGCAGCATTTTCTCCGAACATCGAGACTTTTTTGGTTTGTCGTGTCCTCCAGACATCGATCATTTCCGGAAATGTCTTGTCCAGAGCCATCGCGAGAGACATCGTCGGGGCGACCCGTTCGGCGAGCTTTATCGGATACATAACCATGGGCATGGCGTTGGTGCCCATGGTCGCACCTCCGATTGGTGGCATCCTGCAGGAGTATTCGGGATGGCAGGCCAATTTCCTGGTTCAGTCAGGCGTCGCAATTGTGGCCTTGATCCTGGTTTACCTGGACCTTGGTGAAACGGCCTCACGTGCTGCCGGCGGTTTTTCGAGGCTGTTCGGGATGTTACCAGAACTCATTAGGTCACGGCGGTTCTGGGGATACTCGGCAACCGGAGCGTTTACGGCCGGGACGTTTTTCGCCTATTTGGGGGGAAGCCCATTTGTCGGTGCGCGGGTTTACGGTCTGGAACCCGGGCAGATCGGCTTCTATTTCTGTTTCGCGCCCATCGGGTATTTTCTCGGGAACGCATTTTCCGGTCGTTTCGCCGTTCGTATCGGCATGAGGCGAATGGTTATCACCGGCGCTATCATCGTGACGCTCGGAATGGGCGCGTCGCTCATATGCCTGCTCGCGGGAGCAACCCACGCACTAGCGTTCTTCGGATTCACGGTATTCATCGGAATCGGAAATGGCCTGACGTTGCCAAGTGCGAACGCGGGAATCATGTCCGTTCGACCAGAACTCGCTGGTGCCGCAGCGGGAATCGGCGGCTCACTGATGACGCTCGGTGGGGGGACGATGTCACTGATTACAGGCAACCTCGTTGCGCTCGAATCGAGCGCAGAAATCCTGCTTGTTTGTATCCTGTTTTCAGGATGCATGGGAATTATCGCCGCCCTTTACACCGCGCGCGTCGAAGCCCTGGTCAGGAAAATCTGAAACCCGTCCTCAGACGCAATTGCGCGGAGGTTTCGCGCTATCCTCCATCTCTCAGGGCGCTGGAAAGTCGCATTTTCGCGGTGGGCGGAAAGCCGAGTGCATCGCCGCCGTACGCGATATGGATTCCCGATTTCGGCTGCGTGCTGTCTTCAAATGCCGAAATGCCGAACTCGGCACCTGGCATACATGACTACTGAGTATATATGTAGTTACGTTAGGAGCCTGATGATGATCAAAGAATACACCCTGCGCGAAGCTGAGGCACGACTTTCTGAACTGCTCGACCTAGCGGCGGCTGGCGTAGTGATCGAGATCTCGCGCCAGGGTGCCAAGAAAGGTCGATTCAAGCTTGTACCGAACGAAGGCTCATTCGGACAGCGTAGTCCCGGCGCTCTCAAGGGCAAGATTGTTTTGCCAGACGATTTTGACGCCGAAGACCCTAAAATTATTGCTGGCTTCAAGGGCTGAGCGCTCGTGCGGGTTCTCATCGACACGCAGGGACTCCCTTGGTGGCTGACTGGTTCCGAAAGGCTTGGACCTTAAGCACGCCGAATGTTTTTGTCCGACAATCCAGTCATCAGCCCCGTTCTCTTCTGGGAAATCGCGATCAAGGCGAGCTTTGGGAAACTGACAACTGATGTCGGCGAAATCTGCGAAGTCATTACTGCGCAAGGTTTTGAACACCTGGGCTTCTCGGACCGGCATATGGTCGCGTTGCAAGCCCTGCCCTTCCACCGCCGCGATCCGTTCGATCGAATGTTGATCGTTCAAAGCGACATAAAACAGGTTCCGCTTCTCACCTCCGAAAAAAAGATCGTCGCGTACCCCCCCATTCAAACCCTGAATTGTATGCTCTAAACTTGATCGCTCATCCTCGGATTAATTCCCAGGTCCGAAATTCTGCTTGGTAGAAAGCAGTTTCGGACAGGCTTTTGCCCGAAGCCACGAGGCAAACTCTTTCGATTCCTGGATTGCCCGCTGTTTCAATCTGAAGTTGAAAATCGACGTCAAGTTCTGAATTCCTCGCTCTTGGGATCCCGGAAATGCGAACGCCGGAAAATCTCTGGGTCCGCGCGCGAAAGCGTCATCCTCCACGATGGTCGCGAGCAGGTGGTTGAGCAGGACCATGTCTGGAATAATGGCGAATGGTTGCGCAGTTGGTTAATTTTTCAGATGACGATGTCCCGGTGCCACAGCCGTACACGATGTATTTCTGCGGACAGGCAATTGTGAATCCAATGAGCAAAATCCGTTGTGCCTGTGCAATTTCCTTACTCAGACTTCACGGCGTATCCGAGAAACTGGGATCGCTTCCCTTTGACTCGGCAAGTTCCACGGATCGAAACCGGCAGCGAACCATGTTACAGTCATGCAGTTTGCGCAAACGGTCAAATTTGTGACACGGAGTAAAACTCACCGCCAGTTTCCGATCCCGATGTTTCCCGTCACCGGCTGATTCGGGATGCCAGGCCGGTGCAGATTCCTGACAGGACGAATGGGAAGAGGCCCACGATGGACGCCGACGACGTCATTGCGCGCTACAGGCCGGAGCCGCATGCGGAGGGTGGCTCTTGAGTAACAAAACTCTATCTCATTGATTCCACGAAGTTTCACGGATTTGGAGCCGAATCCCTTGAATTTTCCCCGAATGTAGCGTGCTACATCCCGCTCCCGTTCATTTTTTTTGGGTTTGCAACCGGAAAACCGGTTGCATCTTTTCAGCACATTCCCCCACTCCCCACTTTCGAACTTCCCCAAATTGTAGACCAGAATCCTTGCGACATTGTTGTAGGACAATGTGCGCCTCGGTCGGAGTATCGTGACAATGAAGTCCGACAAATTTTGTTTATTGCATACTGCCTCGTAATCCAGTGGAAACGGGTTCTCGCGAATGAATTTGTATGCTGGCGTACGGGACCTGACATTTGTTGCGAGGTGACAAAGGCGCAAACCATCTTTTTCCAGGCGGTTGCTTTGTCAACAGGTTGGCGGCACTTTGCCAGGTTCCTTCTCTTCCGGTCCAGAACAAGGGATTCTTTGGAATCGATTTGTTCTTGCACCATCTCTTTAACGGGAAGCGCATCATCTATACTTACACGGCATTTTGATCGGCCTCCTCGCGCTATTTTGGTAATCCCAAACATTCTCGGAGGAATTGCCGAGTGAATCGCGGCGGGATGGTTAGCCTTTTGCCGTGCACAGTTATCATGACACGAAAGGAATTGTCACTTGGCCGTCCGTCCGTTTCGCCGATGGCTGGGAAAGGGCACGGCTGACTCCGTACCTCTGGCACCGCATCTCTTCCATTGTAAGACGGCATCAAGCGTCAACCCGTATTCCGTTGGCGAATTGCCGTTAGCCGCATCGCGCCGGGTCGCGTCGAGACTGGGCTCGAAACCGTTTTAGCCCGGTGCGGTCGAGATCAGCCGCCAAACGACGCGGTACTCGCGCCAACTGCGGTCCGTGAGCCCAAAGCCCAGATTCGGCGTGCCAGTAAGGTCGCCACCGAACAGCGGCATCCCGTAGCTGATCTCGCCCTCCATGCGGCCCGCCCACTGGAAACTACCTGACCCCGGCACATCATCGTTGGCCGTCAGGCCTGCAAGCGTCTCGCGGTTGAACAGCTTGCTCATACCACCGAAAGGCAACGCGCCCCAAGACCGGGTGATGAACAGCGACGGGCTGCGGTCGGTCTCCGGATTCTGGTCCCAGGCGAATGCCGCACTCGCGCCCAGGGGGCTCGGGGTCTTTCAACGTCCCACACCTAAATAGGCGATCGTCGCGGTAGGGACATCGGTTACCCGACGCCCCCCGCACAGATCCGGACATGGTCGTTAAACCATCCGGCTCCTACCTCGGGTGATTGACGGCAAAGCGCGTGCTCGGCCATGGGTGCACGATCCGTAGCGGAGGCCAGAAGACCATTGCCAGCAGGTCGACCCTGTCCCAGGTAATGCGGTCCTTCTGCGACCGGCGTCGCAAGACGCGCAGCCATAGCCGCTTGAGACGGAGCCCGAACATCTTGAGGGATCGGGCGCTGGTCGGGACCGCGTAGTAACGCAGCCAACCGCCCACAACCCGACCAAGCCATATGGCGACCTCGTAGACGTTGTCGTGCATCCGCCGACGCAGTTCGGCCTCGATGCGCTTCAGGGTCCGGGTGACGCGCTTCCTGATCGGCTTGCGCCCCAGTCCGAAACGTCCCTTCCGCGTGGTCCGGCAATAATGCGTGAACCCGAGGAAGTCGAAGGTCTCGGGACGCCGCTCTCCCCGTGCCCGGCGGTTCGCCATCGCGAACCGGCCAAACTCGATGAGACGGGTCTTCTCTGGATGCAAGTCGAGTGAGAACGCGGCCAGCCTGTCCTTCAGGTCGCACAGGAACCGTTCTGCATCCCGCTTATGTACTGGAACCCGACCACGAAATCGTCGGCATAGCGCACGATGATTGTCTCCCCACTGGCGATCCGGGAGCGCCATTTCCTCTGGAACCAGAGATCAAGGACGAAGTGCAGGTAGATGTTCGCCAGAATCGGCGAGACACTCGAACCCTGGGGAACGCCCCATAGGGTATCCCTCCATTCGCCCTAATTCGAATGTTTCCATTAGGGCGATTATGGGAACCAAATTGTTATGTGAATCTTGAATCCCAAGTGTCTGTCATGACACACCTTTTCCACCGATTCGGTTCCCATAAAAAATCAGGCTCAGACGTTCGAAAGCATCGCCAACAGCTCATCCTTCACGCCCGTGAACCGTCCCTTCCCGAGACCCGGGGAACGCCACTGCGAGAGCATGTCCAGCTTTTCGGCCGGATCCGTACGAAGGTAAATCTCCGTGGTCTGGAGGCTCTGGTGCCCCAGCCACAGAGAGACCTTGCGGATGTCACCGGTGGCCTCGAGAATCATCAAGGCACATACGTGCCTCAACACATGGGGCGTTACCTTCCGGCGTGTGATCGACGGTTGGGTCCGCGCTGCCGTCGTGACGTGCAGTTCGAGCCGCTTGGCGAAGCCGCGCCGGGTCATCCCCCGTCCCATCGCATTCAGGAACAGGTGGCGGTCGGGAACTTCGGGACGAATGGAGAGCCACTCACCAAGTGCCCGTCCCGTTTCTTTCCACAGCGGCAGGACGCGGGCCCGCCGTCCCTTGCCCATGACCCGGATCTCGTCGAGCTGCGGCATCCTGACATCGTCGAGGCCGAGGCCGACCAGTTCGGAGACGCGGAGCCCGGCGTTGTAGGCGAGGCACAACATCGCCCGGTCCCGGGTTCCGGATTTGGTGGTGGTATCCGGCGCCATGAGCAGCGCATCCACTTCGTCCCGGTCGACATATTCGAGCGCGGGAACATCGCCCTTCTTCTGCGGGATCGCATGCACCCGTGCCGCCAGTTCGAGATGATCCGGGTACCGGAACTCGAGGAAACGGAAGAAGCTCTTGACCGCGGCCAAACGGGTGTTGCGGGTATTGACCCTGTTGCCTCGTTCCGCCTCGAGATGGTCGAGGAAGGCGAGGATGGTGTCGACATCGAGATGGCCGACCTCGAGTTCGCAGGGGCGGATGCCGTGCCTGTCCGCGGCGAAGACCGCGAGCAGCCTGAAGCTCGTGGTGTAGCCGACGATGGTGTGCCGGCTGGCTCCCCGGTCACGGGGGAGATACTCCTGCAGGAAGGTGGATAGAGGGGGTGCGAGTTTGGTCATGTCTTTTCCTTTTCTGTCATGAGCAGTTTCTCGGTCGCCACCGACACCTGACGCATGAGGACGGGTGTCGCCTCGAGGTACCAGTACGTATCCACAACTCGCGCGTGTCCGAGGTAGGTCGAGAGCGCGAGCATGTGTCGGCCGACATCCTTCCGGCTGGAAGAGATGGAGCCTTGCAGTGCGGCGACGGCGAATCCGTGCCTCAGGTCATGAAGCCTGGGGCCGGGTTCTCCGACTTTGCCGCGAACCCCCGCCTTGCGAGCGAGCTGGACGAAGGTCGTGGTCAGATAATCCGGGTGCATCGGCTGGCCGGATGCGAGCATGAACAGGTGCTCGCAGGGTCCGCCCCGCCTTCTCCGCGCCACGAGGTAATCGTCGAGGGCACGGCGGGCACTTTCGTGCAGGGGCACCAGGCGGTCGCGGCGATTCTTGGTGTTCCTGACCAGGAGGCCGTCCGGTCCGAGGTCGCCCAGCAGCAGGCCGGTTGCTTCCGAGCGTCTCAGCCCGGTGCATGCGATGAGACCGATGATGGTGTGGAAGGTCAGCGGGGTGAGCGACCCTGCCGGTCCCAGGGACAGCGCCTCCGCCATGATCTTCCGGATCTCCTCCGGCGACGGAATGCGCGGCGGTGGCCGGTCCCATCTTGGCTTGCCGAGAGCGTCCCGGTGGGGCACCTCGTGACGGTCATCCCCGACATGGAGGAAGACGGCCATGGCGTGGACGATGCGCAATCTTTTTTGTGCCCCACTGACCGATGCTGCCGTACGGGCCCAGTCCAGGACACTGTTTGTACGCACGAATTTGTCGCCCCTGGCGTCGGCATGTTCAGCGTAACGCATCAACACCCACTCCTGTCCCCTGAACGACAGGCCCAGTGCTTTCCTGCTTGCGACGTAATCCTTCGCGTGATCCGTCATGGTCATCGGGCATCTCCCTCCAAGGGCCAGGGCTGCACCAGTTCACGGAGCATCCGGACATCGACACGGGCATAGATCGCGGTTGCGTCGGCAGAGCTGTGCCTGAGCAGGGTGCCGATGGCCTCCAGGGGGGCGCCGTCGCGTAGGAGATTCGTCGCTGCCGAGTGCCTGTAATCTCGTGCAAGACATAACAGGCATATCTCGGGTACATTTTTATCTCGGGTAAATTCCGGTTGTCGTTGTTTTTTCGCTAAATTTCGGACGCCAACACGACATAATCCGAACTCCAATCATCACCCTTCAACGAGGAAAGGAGTTCAAAATGAAGCAAATCACCGGCAATCAACGTGTTCGTCCACACTGGCGCGAAGGTCCCCTGGCGGCCTGGCTCGATGCGTTCGCTGTTTGGGTGAACGCGCTGGGCTACGCCCAGTCCACCGCCTATCGCAAGATCCTGCTGGCCGCCTGTTTCAGCCAATGGCTCAAACAGGAAGCAATCGAACTCGCCGACATCACACCGGACCACGCGGATCGATACCTGCGGTATCGGTGGCAGCGATTGCGGCCATGCGAAGGCGACAGATCCGCACTCCGGCAATTCACGGAATTCCTCCACCAGGAAGGCGTGCTCTCGTTCGAAGCGGAGCCCTCAGGCCCAATGACCGATGCCGAACTGTGCGTGCAGGCCTATGAACACTACTTGCGGCAGGCGCGCGGCCTGGCGCCGGCAACGACAATGAAATACCTGTCGTTCATCCGGAGCTTTCTGCAGTACCGGTTCGCCACGGGAGTTGTGACACTCTCGTCCGTGGATGCCGGCGATGTCGTGGGGTTCGTTCAACACATGGCACCGGGTTTGCACCCGAAGCATGCGAAGTACATGACCACGGCGCTGCGGTCCTTTCTCCGATATGCCTGTCATCTCGGCGAGGTCGGTCCGGAGTTGATCGCCGCCGTTCCCGTGGTCGCCAACTGGTCGATGACACAGATACCGCGGGGGGTTTCGCACGACCAGGTTCAGAAGCTGTTGGCCAGCATCGACCGCGGTTCCGCCGTGGGTCGTCGCGACTATGCCATCCTGGTGCTGCTCGCACGGCTGGGACTGCGTGCGCACGAGATCCAGTTTCTCGAACTCGATGACATCGACTGGGTCAACGGGACGCTGCGACCATGGACGAAGGGCGGAAATCGCAACACCTTTCCCTTGTCCAGGGAGGTTGGCGAGGCAATCGCCGACTACCTGCGCTACGGTCGGCCGCAGTGTCGAAGTCGCCGCGTGTTCCTGCGTGTCAAGGCTCCGATCGAGGGGTTTCGAAGCAGTTCCGGTATCGGGTCCGTCGTTCGTCATGCGATCAAACGTGCCGGTGTGGTTGCACCGACATCCGGTTCGCACCAGTTTCGACATGGACTGGCCACCGGAATGCTGCAGGGCGGGTCCTCGCTCCGGGAGATCGGAGACGTTCTGGGCCACTGTCATCCCGACACCACCAGGATCTATGCCAAGGTCGATCTTGAGGCTCTGCGCTCACTGGCCCTTCCCTGGCCGGGAGGTGTCCGATGAACACGCTTCGCGAAGCCGTCCACGAGTACATCGATATGCGGCGCAACCTGGGGTTCAAGTTGGACCGGGACCGCAAGGCTCTGCTCGCGTTCGCTACGTTCCTGGAACAGCGGCAGGCGCCGTTCATCACCGTGGAGCTGGCCCTTGAATGGGCGCAGCAGCCCGTGAATGCCCAACCGGTATATTGGGCGCTGCGATTGAGCTGCGTGCGGGTATTCGCACGCCATCGCAAGGCCACCGATCCACGGACGGAGGTTCCGCCGCCAGGATTGCTGCCCTTTAAACCGAAGCGGGCAAGACCCCGGATTTACTCGGACGAGGAGATCCGGAAGCTGCTGCAGGCCGCACTGGACATGCCGTACGCTTACGAGCGGTGTGCATTGCAGCCCTGGATCTACCATTGCCTCTTCGGCCTGCTGGCCGTCTCCGGCATGCGGGTCGGCGAGGCGCGCAATCTCGAGGTTCGCGATGTCGACATCGACGCCGCGATGCTGACCGTGCGCGGCGCCAAGTTCGGCCGGGACCGTCTTGTTCCGCTGCACGGCTCGACCTGTGCGGTCCTTGCCGACTATATCGCCCGGCGTGAGCGCCACTGGCAGGGGCGTCCGGTGTCGTCCTACCTGTTCGTCTCAAGCCGGGGCAACCGGCTCGACAAGGCAGACATCACCCGGACGTTTCACAAGTTGTCGCGACAGATCGGGCTGCGCGGCAAGACCGACAGTCACGGGCCACGCCTTCATGACATGAGACACGCGTTCGCAATGACCTCTCTGGTGAATTGGTATCGGCACGATCAGGACCCGGAGCGTCTCCTGCCGATCCTCTCCACCTGGCTCGGTCATGTGAAGGTCGGGGATACGCAATACTACCTGGAGGCCTCTCCCGAGTTGATGCGCGAGGCCATGCGGCGTCTCGAAAGCCGCTGGGAGGACCGGTCATGACCCGGACGACAAGCCTGTCACCCCTGCTCGAGCGGTTCTTCGTCCAGCGCCTGATGAACCAGCGCCAGGCGAGCCCGCACACCATCAAATCCTATCGGGATACCTTCTGCCAACCCCTGCTCTTCGCACAACGACGTCTCAAGCGGCAACCGTCAGACCTGCACTTCGAGCAGATCGACGCGCCGCTGGTCGTGGCTTTCCTCGAGGACCTGGAAACGGGGCGTGGAGTGAGCGTTCGCAGCCGCAACACGCGACTCGCCGCCGTTCATTCCTTCTTTCGTTACGCAGCCTTCGAACTGCCGACCCATGCGGAACAGATCCAGAGGGTGCTCGCCATCCCGTCAAAGCGATACACCCGCAAACAGGTCGGGTTCCTCTCGCGTGACGAGGTCGATGCCCTGCTCGCGGCACCGGACAGGAGCACATGGTCGGGACGGCGCGATCACGCCTTCATCCTCACCGCCGTGCAAACGGGATTCCGATTGTCGGAAATGACGGGGCTGAAGCGCGACGACTTTGTCGAGGGCAATGGCCATCACCTGTGCGTCGTCGGAAAGGGACGCAAGGAACGCTGCACACCCCTGGCAGGGCCAACCCGAAACGTGTTGAGGAGATGGTTGCAGGAACCGCCACGGGGTTCGGACAACGTGCTCTTTCCCAGCGCCAGGGGCAATCGGCTCAGCGTCGATGGCGTGCAATACCTGCTGGACAAGCAGCGCAAGACAGCCGCGACGCAGTGTCCGTCACTGGCAGACAAACGGGTTACCGTTCATCTGCTTCGACATACCTGCGCTATGGAACTCCTGCAGGTCGGCATCCACCGCTCGGTCATCGCACTCTGGCTCGGGCATGAGCGCGCCGAGACCACGCAGATCTATGTCGAGGCGACATCGGCAATGAAAGAGCAGGCACTGGCCAGAACGTCGCCGCGAACTGGTGATCCGGGACGTTACCGGCCTCCTGACAGTCTTCTCGCCTTTCTGAACAGCCTCTGACAGGTACCGGATTATGTCGGGTAAAATGAACGCAGGCGGCGGAAATTCCATTTGGATTCCGCCGCTTGCGGCGGGCCGCTAACTGTAACCCGAGATAAAAATGTACCCGAGATAATGCCTGAACAGGTGTGAGGATGTCGGGCCGACGCCCCGCATACCGGCCCGCTTGATTGCACGGCCGACGATGGAGCCGCCGATGCTGTTACTCGACAAGGGCCGGTATGGTGCCCTGCAGCACAGAAACACCTTCCTCTCGTCGCTGCGCGGCCGGGCCTCCAGGATGTAGTTCCGCAGCGCGTCGCCCACATCCTGCGGCAGCGGCAGTTCAGCCTCCCTCCGCGACTTTCCGCTGACCCGGATGACGGCCCTGTCCCAGTCGATGTCGTCGAGATGCAGCCCGCAGACGTCACTTGCCCGCAACGCAAGCCGGGCGAGAAGCAGCAGGGCTGCCCGGTCACGCATCCCAATTGGCGTCGTCACGTCGCAGGTCGCGATCATGCGTTCGATATCGTCCTGCCCGACATGCCTGGGCAGGCTCTCGCCCCGGTGTCTCGGGATCGTCGGGACCGCGTGGACGAGTTCCGGGCGGCAGAGGCCGTTCGACCCGAGAAAGCGCAGGTACATCCGGAGCGCACTCGCCTCGTCGCCGACCTGTCCGCGAGAGGCGGTTTCGAGACGGCCCAGGATCGTGTTCCGGACCCGGGCGGCATCATATGTCCCCGGGTCGTCGCCGAGAGCCGGAAGCAGCGTGCGAACGCGCCATTCGTAATGTTCGATGGTCCTGTCCCTGAGGCCGCGATGCTGCCGAAGCCAGTGCAGGAATGCGTCCAGATGTTCACCGTGCTCCACGTGGGACTGCGGGACCTTCGGTGCCGGGATGACATCCCTGTCCACCAGGAACGCGGCAAAATGCCGGAGCATTGATCCGGAAGTGTCGGAACCGGCAAACCTGCTGGGCCTGTCGAGGAACCCCGGGTGAACACAGGTACAGTCGTGGGCAAGAAAGCGACGCTGAACGCGTTCGTCAGCTACTGCCAGGGGAATGTCCGACAGGTAGAGCCAGACGATGAAGTGACGGCACAGGGCCCCGCTCTGAATGATCAACGAACGCGCGTATCCCCGCTCTTCCAGGGAATCCCGGAACTGCATCGCGAGATGTCCGCCAGCCTCGATCTCCGGAGGAACATCTGCACGCCCGGTCTCGAGCAGATGCCGGAGGAACCTGAGCGCAAACCGCCTGCACTTCCGACCGGGCTTCCTGCCGCTCCGGGGCCAGTCCGGGCAGTGGCATTCATGGCTCATGAAACGGTCCACGAGGCGGATGTCGAACGCGTCGAGACCCGTTCCGTTGAGCGCCAGCCAGATCACGATGTGCCTGGCCGTACTGGTCAATACGCGGGCCATCCCGGCCGAGAGGCCAAGGCCTTCCAAGTGCTCCGCATAGGACCGGACAACACGGGAATTCCGTTCCGGAACCACATCTGGCAGTGGCGGAGCGAACTGTTTCGAAGGCATGATCCCTCTCCTGTCAGTGTTGTCCTGCGGGTCGAGCGGGGCCAGGGCCTGGTGACGTACTGTGCGGAAAAACCTGTCGATCTTTCCCTTCCCGCGTCGTGGTACGGGCGCGCATGGAGAATGCGATGCCGAGGCGGGCGCAGATCATCGCCAGCTGCCGGGAGCGGAAGTTGCTGCCGTTGTCGACGTAAAGTCTTGCGGCGAGACCCCGGCGGGTGATCGCCCCGCGCAGCACCAGGAGAAAGGCCGGCGTGTTGTCGGCGAATGAGAGCCTGGCATAGGGGATGACCCGTGTGGCGTCATCGAGGATGGCCAGCAGGCAGGTCTTGCGCCTGCGTCCGCGGTCGACGGCGACGCGTGTTTCGCCGTCCTCGCCGGAGTCCCGGGCCTGCTCGATCACCTTGCGCACACTCAGTTCCGGCGCGTCACGCTTGATCGGCAGCAGCGTCTCGATCACATCCGGAGACATCCGCCGCGGCTGGGCGCGAACGGACCGGGCCTTGGGCATCAGCCCGTCAAAGCCGTCGCGCTCGTAGATGCGGATCCAGTCCCTGAGAACCCGGGTCCGGGTGCTGCCCGGGATCGCATGGGCGCGTTCCGCCCTGGCCCGGACCGCGGCCGCCCGTTCGACGCCCGGCGGGAGCGTCATGATATCCGCGATCTGCCCATATCGGAACAATGCGACATCGTGGCGATCCCGGTCTGCGGGTGTCTTCATGATGGTGGTCCTCAGTGTCTGGGTAGTGATTCCGTTTCACAGACGCTTAGGCCCATGACGGAGGCCGCGACACGGGCCATCGTGTGTTGGTGGGCCGGTTTGCGATCCGGCATCGGCGGAACTGCGCCGGAATCCGACCGGCGTGGGCAGCGCCTGGAGGTGATCGGTGCAGAGCAGCCGGAGCGTGATAAGCACGCTCCCGGTTCCGGTATGCTCCCGGAAAGCGTCGATCCGGATCGGGGTCCCGGCGAACAGGTCGGGGAACAGCCCGATGACGATCCCGAGAAAGGTTTCGACCCAGACGGCGCGGCGCCGGATCCAGCGCCGGGCAGCCCGGGGGTCGCCATGATGGCCGGGACGCACCCGGTCCGCCGCCGCCGCAAGGCCGTCCTCGGATTCCGCCGCCGCCAAGCTGTCCTCGACCGCGTGCAGCGTGCCCGCCATCCCCGCCGCCATGAACCGCGGCAGCAGGCTGAACGTCATCGGCGAATCCGGACAGTAGTATCGGGCAACCTTGAGCCCGACCGGGGTCTTGCGCGCGTAGGTGCCGTGACGGGCAAACCGGCAACAACCGTCGGGGTGGTTCGGGCAGCGCTCAAGCTTTGCGTCACGCCACGCCTGCGTGCTAACGTATTCCTCGGCGGAAAGGTCTGTCTCGTGGATGAGTTGCACTCGACCGCCCACGGCCCGGCGGAGGACAGTCCGCGCGGGCCACTTCTTCTTTTGCTGACCTGAACCCGAAGGAGTAGACGGCAGCCGCCGGGACAGCAATCGGAAGATCCCGAAACCCGCTTCCGGCGAAGCGCAGGCAGACAGCGATCAGCCTGCCCGGAATCAACCGCCGGAACAATGCGCTGCCTGGGAAAGAAGGGGCTGAGGGGTTCCCGGGTTATTCCGATTCCCGGGAATTCCGAAGTCAGCCTAAACCGGGAAAGCTACCGTGCTGAACGGTGATCTGGTTTGAGAAAGAACAGTGTCAAAACAGACAGGAGTAGAGCAGATTTTTATGGGACCCGAATCAGCGGAAAAGGCGTGTCATGACAGACACTTGGGATTCAAGATTCACATAACAATTTGGTTCCCATAATCGTCCTCTTCCATGACGCCGGCGCCAAGCCACTTGGAAATCAGCCGGATGACCCGTCGATCCCCAATCCGGTGCTCCACGAACTTGACGAGCCAGCTTCGATCCAAACGATCGAAAAAGGCCCGTAAATCCGCGTCAACAATCCAGTTGACCTTGCGCCGTTCAATCCCGTACGCCAGCGCGTCGAGCGCGTCATGCGCACCGCGACCGGGTCGGAACCCATAGCTGAACCCGAGGAACTCCGGCTCGAATATCGGCACAAGGATGGTCTCCGCCACCGCAGTCTGGACGATCTTGTCCTCCAGTGCCGCAATGCCAAGCGGTCGTGTTCCCCCGTCCGGTTTCGGTATCTCTACCCGCCGGGACGGGAGCGCCCGGTACGCCCCGCTGTGAACACGGTCGTGCAGGCCAAGCAGACGCATGGCCAGTCCATCCCCGTATTCATCCCACGTCACCCCGTCCACGCCTGCCGCCGCGTCCTGCTTCAGCATGAAGTAGGCCGCTTCGAGCGCGTCCGTCGTGATGTGGTGCAGGAGCGCAGTGAGCTTCTCCTTCGGTTTCCTCGTGGCTGCTTGCCGTATCCGCTCCGCCGCCTGTGACATGCGATCCCGGCCCTGTGTCCGGTGCGTGCTTTGGCCTCGCGGATTCCCCTTGGTTCCGGCCCTTCCCTCCACCGGCTCCGCAAGAACTGCCGTTCCCTTGTTCGCCGACTTCGCCGGTACTATGGCCGGATCCGACTGCTTCAATCCGTTCGTCATCGATTCAGAATATCTCCTTTCTTCAGCGGCCCCGGCACGACTGCCGGGGCGAATTGAAGCCCTCCCGAGTCCCGGCGTGGGGTGTACGTGCGTCCCTGGATTCCTCGGACAGCGCGGAGCCCTGCAGTCCCTCACCATGGCGGTCCTGCAGGTGTTGCCTTCGGCAGAATAGAGAACCTCGGCACTCCGAATGATAAGATTTTCGTTGCTCAATCATCCTGTCCACACGCGCCGCTACCGACGCTTCACGTGCACCCTCGCGAGTGCACGCGCACGGCTCGCGGTGGAGGTGGTGGTTAACCTTTCCTTCCTGCCGGACTTGCACCGGCTACCCCAGCGCCAGTTAGCTCGGCGCTCCTATTCCAGCTTTTTCTCGCCGAGTGCGTCGCGGACCTGAACCGCCCAGTTCAACCGTTCGAGCCCCTGCCAGACCTTCTTCGTTCCCGGCAGCGTCTGCCGCGTGGAGGGATGGGAGCCAACCAGGCGCCCGAGATCGATGACGACCGTCCGGATGTCGGGGACCTGCCCGGCGGGCATCCTCACGACATCCCGGTGCCCCTGCGACTCCAGCATCGTGTGGAGCAGGTCGACGTCCTCCTGCGGGAACACCTCTGTCGCGGGGGTCTCGGGTCGTTCCCGCGCGAGGACGGTCAGGTCAGCGACATGGACGGCAGTGACCGCGTCAAAGGCGAGGCACTTGCGCAGGTCGTCGACCGCGTCCAGCCAGCGGTCCTTGATCCGGGTGCCGGTCTTCAGCGTCCGGAACCAGGTCTCGATCGTCCATCTCTTGCGGTACAACGAGGCAGGTCCTGGAGACGCCCCGGCTCAGCGGGCGGTGGCCATCGAAGGGCCCCGGAAAGGGAATCAGGCAGCGGCGCTCCTCGCGTGCGAACACCTCCCGGATCGTCAGCTCGGGATCGTCGGGATGCGGGTGCTCCCGCGCATGCCTGCGACAGCTCTCCTCGAGCCAGTCGTTCAGGTCGTCGAGGCTGTCGAAGCGCGGAGGCTCGCGGAACAGCCGCTCGCGGACGTCGCCAACCTGGTTCTCGACCTGGCCCTTCTCCCACGCCGCGTTCGGCGTGCATGCCACCGGATCCACGAGGAAGTGCCCGCACATCTCCAGGAAACGGGCGTTGAACTTGCGCGTCCGCCCCGCGAAGATGACGTCGACCACCGTCTTCATGTTGTCGTAGATGCCGCGCTGGCAGGAACCTCCGAACAACTGGAACGCCCGGTTGTGGGCGTCGAAGACCATCTCCTGGGTCTCGCGCGGATACGCACGCACGAAGCTCATGCGGCTGTAGCACAGGCGCATGTGCGCCACCCTGATCCGCACCGTCGTGCCGCCGATCACCGCCCTTTCATGGCTCCAGTCGAACTGGTAGGCCTCGCCGGGATCGAACGCCAGGGGAACGTAGGCGCCCGACACGCCGCCGCCCTGGCGCCGCTTCCACGCGGCCGCGTAGCGGCAGACGGCACTGTAGCTCGCATCGCATCCCTGGTCCGCAAGCTGCCCCCAGATCCGCTTCATGCTCAGGCGGTCACGCCGCTTTGTCTCCTTGTCGGTGTTGGCCTCAAGCTTCCGCTCAAGCTCCGGGATTAAGTCACCGAGCTTCGGATGAGGCTGGTCCGGACGCCGGTACTTCGGTACCGATTCCCCGGAGCGCAACACCTTGCGAACCGTGTTGCGCGACACGCCCATCGACTTCGCGATCGAGCGAATGGACTTCCCTTGAACGTGCCACGCACGCCGAATCTTGCCGATCGTCTCCACTGACACCATCTCTCCTGCCTCGCTGAATTGTCGCGAGGCAGTCGTTTCCATCGGATCAGGGGTGGGTCAATTTTGAACGCGAATCACCCCGAAAGTGGGTCAATTTTGAACGCGATTCCACATATTCGGCAATTTGGGACTTGACCCTGTGAAGATTCTCTAACTATTTTGGTTTCTGGAGAGGTCGGCAGTGGCTGAACGGTTGCGGCGGCATTGTCAGAGGATGGCTGTTCAGGGTACGGGTTCCTCACCTTGGCCGGAGGGATTGGCAGCGGCCTCAATTCCGTGGTCCGATCGGCCAACCACACGCGGTAGGCAATTCAACCGCCGTTTTTTCGCTGTGATCGAGTATTCCTTCCGTTCTGATGCCGAGGGAACACTGGGTGCGGCCGTCCGTTCTGATGCCGAAACACTGGGTGCGGCCGTGGACGAAGGGAAGGGGTTGCGGCAGTGGTTACCACTGGCAGGGGGCGTTACCCAGTTGGGTTTCCCTGTTTTCAGGAGCGTTCGCATTGATGCGGGGGCCATGTCGCCGGCTTTTTGGCCAGCATCGGCGTCGGTGCGGTTTTATCCGTGGCGAGTTCGCGCGTACCGCGAGGTAAAATGGCACAATCCGTCTTTGGCGCGTCCGCGATCGCCCTCTTCGTCCACGCCCGGCTGTAGTGTTCGCGTGTGGGATTGTTGGACGGATCGAGACGTCCGATCCGACATCGTCGTGACTAGACGCCGCCGACACGTTTTGCATTGGCATGGGGTCGATGTACGTTGGCGGCGGAGGTGAAGGCAGGCAAATGATCGTATCCGCCGACCTGCGCCGGTTCTGGGAGACCGGATATCTCGTGCTCGAGAACTTCATCGATCGCGGAACAATTCTCGATCCCGTGATCGCCGAGTACGAGCAGATCATGGACGAAATCGCCGCGGGCTGGGTGCGTGATGGTCGGCTTGATGCCGACCGCTGGCCGCCGACGTTTGAGGGGCGGATCGTCGCCGCTTGCCAGGCGGGCCTGGATTACTTTCAACCGATGGACATTTCATTGCCCGGCGGTCCGATCAATGTGGACACGCCGTTTCATGCCGGTCCTGCAGTTTTCCGGATGATGACCGATAACAACCTGCTCGATGTCGTGGAGTCGATCATCGGACCCGAGATCACGTCCAATCCGATCCAGCATGTCCGCATCAAGCCGCCTGCTTGCCAAGTTCACGAAACGGAAACCCGGACTCTCATCACCGCGACGGACTGGCACCAGGACCGCGCTGTTGCGCTCGAAGAGGCCGACCGCACGCACATGGTCACGGTCTGGATAGCTGTGACCGATGCGACCGTCGAAAACGGATGTCTGCAGGTGATCCCAGGTAGCCATTGCGGCGGCATGAAACTCCACTGCCCAAACCCGCAGGCCCGCATACCCGATGACTTGATGGACGGCCTGTCGGCCATGCCGCTCCCCGTGAAGGCCGGAAGCCTGATCCTCCTGCATCCGCTGACGATTCATTCGTCACTAGCCAACAACACCGCCACCGAGGTCCGATGGAGTTTCGATCTTCGCTACAGTGTCACCGGAGAACCGACCGGTCGCCCCATGTTCCCGAGCTTTGTCGCCCGCAGCCGCGCCAACCCGGGCATCGAGATGCATGATCCCAGTCAATGGCGGTCATCATGGGAAACGGCCCGGGCACGATTGTCGGCCGATCAGCGGTCGCGAATCGTCCACCGTTGGTCACCCGACGCAGTGCCCTGTGCGTGAGGTTGCCGCGCGATCGCGAGGCTGCTGGAATTCCGGCTGGAGCTACCGGCCAACATGGTTGCAGTGGCGGACATGATGCTCATAATCCTGGAGAAAATAGGGATGAATTGGCCTGTCACATCATCGTGTTTGGAAGCCACATCACCAAACCGGGAAAGGCCACCAGTAGGCCTATCGTCAAGATATCCAACAAAATAAAGACAGAGCATCCTTTGAAGATATCCTGAATGCGCACGGAAGGTGGTGCGATCCCCTTAATTACAAACACATGGAGCCCCATGGGTGGCGTTATATTCCCCAGTTCGGAAATCTTGACAAAGATGATACCGAACCAAATGGGATCGAAGCCTAGTGTCACTACGGTCGGCAACACCACGGGCAGCGTAATCACCAGCATCGATGTCGGATCCAGAAACATGCCAAGCGGGACGTAGAATGCGAGGATGACGAGCAGGGTACCGTAAGGTCCCAATGGCCAAGCTGTAATGGATTCCGCAATGTTGGCGGCGACACCTGTTGTAGCAATGAAACGGCCAAAGACGAATGCGCCGAGCAATAGGAGGAAGATTGTGGCCGTTGTCCGCGCTCCCTCAAAGAAACTATGTTGGATATTGGCCCACCGGTTGGGCACAAGCATCAACATCCCGAATGCAACCACCGCGCCGGCGCCGGCCGCCTCCGTGACCGTGACAATGCCGCTGTAGATTCCTCCGACAATCGTAAGGACCAGCGCAAATACTCCCCACGCCTTGTAGACGGCCTGGAATCTCTCCCGCCAACTGAACGAACTAAAGGTTCTCGGTGCTTCTTGTGGGTTAACCAGCACGTATACATAGATGCCGCCCATATAGACGGCGGCAGACAGGAGACCGGGAATCAACCCGGCAATGAACAGCCTACCGACCGATTGCTCCGTGAGGATTGCATACAAGACTAACATCCCGCTCGGCGGAATTAGCATTCCGAGTGTGCCTGCGGCTGCGATGGTACCGGTGCTCAACGCGTCCGAGTGTCCAAAGCGCTTCATTTCGGGGAGGCTGATACGTCCCACTGTCAGCGACGTGGCGATGCTGGAGCCGGAACAGGCGCCGAAAAGGGCACAGGCGCCCACGGTCGCGATTGCCATTCCGCCGCGAAATTGGCCAAGCCAACGGTGGGCAAGGTCAAAGGCGTTTTGTGCAACGCCGGATCTTAAGGCTAAGGCACCGGTGAGCAAGAAAAGTGGCAGAATGATGAGTGGGTAATTCGCCGTCTGTTCGTAAACGATCCTCGGGAGGATCTTTACCGCTACTTCGAAGCCCAGCACAAAACCAAAACCGAGAAAGCCGACCAGCAGCATGGCGAAACCAATTGGCAGTCTGGCGGCCAGCAAGGCTAGAAGAAGGACATAAAAGAGAACTAGCCAAATCTCCATGTACCTCGCCTTACTTATTAGGTCCGGGCATCGATAGCCCGTTGAGTGGAAAACCGCAGAAATCGTCGCACGACGACAGTTTTTTATTGACTTGGACGTGTATTAGACGTCGATTGGAAGCTTGGCCTCGTCTTGTAACGTCTTTGTAGGTGGATGACCACGAAGGTGATTTATCTTGCCGGCCAATTGTACCGCGAGCACAAAGCCCATATAGGCGCAACCGATCGGTATGATCGTCTTTGACCAGTAGAGCGGAAACGCGGCAGCGCCGGCGGCGAACTCACGGATCGCCCATGAACGCAACGCATAAAATGTCGAGCCATACGCCAACACAGCGGTTATCACTATAGCCAGCACCAGCATCACAATCTCAAGGACGAACCCTACTCGTCTCGGTAGAAACCGTGAGACGACATCGACCGCGACATGGCTCCCCGTCCACTGCGCAGCTCCAAGACCGAAGAAAACGACCGCGACAAGAAGCAGTTCACTGAGTTCGAAAAGGCCGTAGATCGGACGGCGAAGGCCCCGACCAACCGTGTCTGCGAGGGTACTAACGCATATGAACGCTATGACGCTGGAGGCAATAACGGTCAAAACGCGGTTCGCGCGTTCGACCCATGACGTCAGCGTGATCAGCATACTGCGAAATAGAAGCGCTTTGGTGCAGACCGGTCGTTAGGGCTCGCACAGGGCCGCAAGTCGGCCGCGGGCACCATGCGAGCCCACGGCGATCAGTTCACAGGATCAGAGAACATGAACCGGATGGTAGTAAGATCATATTGATCCGTTAGCTCACGAAAACGCTTGAGCGCCTCGCGCGCCGGAATGCCTGTTGCCTCGACGTCATTGACTTGGGCCTCGACGACCTCATCAACCTTCATCGCGTCGTACCAGGCTCGGTACTCCTCGGCACTGAAGCGCAGGAACTCTATGTTCTGGTCATTGAGTATTGCGTGGATCGCGGCGTCCGATTCCAGTGCGTGTTGTGCAGTACGAATGATGTACTCCCACCGCATCTCCTCGAGGAGCGCCTTCAGATCGTCAGGCAGACTGTCGAATTTATCCTTGTTCATCACCAAATGACCCATGCCGAATGGCCCAACGCGCGGATCAACGACTTGCTTGCAGTGACCGCAAAAAATCCCGACCCCGCCTATTGGGATTTCGGAAAACCCGTCGATGATGCCACCGCGCATAGACTGTTCGATATCGACGGCGCTCATCTGTACCGGAACCGATCCGGCGTTGCTGATTCCGCTGCCCCATATCTTGCCAGGGGCACGGAGCTTCAATCCCGCCAATCCATCGGGCCCAGTAATTGGCTCGCTCAGGCCAATTCCCATTGCACCCGAAGTATTCTTGAAGAGTAATACAACGTTATTCTTCGTGAAATCCTCACGTGCGGGCGCCCATGTTTCATAGAGCTTCGTCTGGGCCTTTGCAGACGAGTCGACGTTGGAGGTAAGGAACGGCATGTTGAGGAGCGTTTGGATGGGCTGAGCGGCCGGCGTATAAGCGGGTGAATTCCAAACTATGTCAACCGAACCGTCGCCGGCTGCACCCAGCAACTCGTCCGCACCAAACAAGGCCCCGCCCCAGGTACGGGGTTCTATTTTGATACGACCCCCGCTCCTTTTTTCAACCGCATCCAACCAATCCTTGGTGTTCTGCATGAACGGTATGTCCGGGACGTATGTGGTGAAACTGAGCGTGATGACTTCCTGCGCTCTTAGTGTGTGCCCAGCTGTCATCAGCACCAGTGGAAGCGCCATTAGGCAACTCCGGGCGAACAATAAAAATCTGCTTTTCATTTCGTGATTCCTCCCCAGGGTTGTCCTGTCTCCGTGACAGGTTTCAAAATCGGTTTAGAGATGTCTCCCCCGCGAAACCTCCCGGGCTTTGCGAGGCTTCCGATGATCGCCGGGTCCATGGGACCCGCATTGAAATATGCGCTGCCCAACTTTGCTCCGACACTTCGTCACATCGTGTGGCCAGTTCGCGGTTTTCGCACGGCGCCGGATTAACACTCGTACGGGCTGCCCACGGAGATTGGAATTTCTAAACCAAACCCCCAGCATCCACTAGAGAAGGCACACACGGTTTAAGAATAAAGCCACGATTAGCATAAGGATAGGGATAGGGATTGTCAATTGTAACGGAGAGGCATTTGCGGGACGTGATTCCGGTTTGGCGCGAATTTAGGGGATCGAGGTCTTAAAAGCGAATCACGCGGCGAGGATTGGAGCCCGGTTGTCGTTAGCGGTTGCGGGCGGCTTCCATTGCTGCCAACTCCTGGCCAGCGTGGACCAAGCCCGGTCGAAGCGACCGGACTTGAGCAGCGTCCGAAATGTCGGGACGCCCTGGCCACCGTCACGCCCCCAGCGCTGGCCGGACCTCTTCAGCCGCTGGGTCACAAGCATCCGATTCCCGCTTTCGACCGCACCCGAGCGGATTGGGTAGCCTGCATCGGCAACTTAGCTGTAGTTCATGCGTTTTCTGTAATTGAAACATTCCGATTACAGAATGTTCCGAATGGAATTTAATGGGAACCAAAAAGCCTACGGGCGTTGGAATCGCAGCACCGGTCCCCGAGCATGCGCTGAAAAGGCGAGAAAGGACAGCAAATGCATGAAAAAACACGCGAATGCAGTTATGCGAATGTCGCTGTTCCGGTACATCAGGTTCTCGCCCGTCCGCCGGTCCGGCATGCGTTCGCAGGCCTGCCGCAAGATGTCCAGGTATCGCTCGAACCGCCTCAAGAACGCGCAGGAATCATGGAACGGGCGTGTTCGGGTATCCCCAAAATGCAGAAAACCGGCCCCGACCCCCCCTGCAAGTCACACGGACACGGACACCGGAACCCGTCACGGGAGGCGGAATTAGAATTGTTCCAGACAGTCCGAAATATCGCCCATATTCAATGCTTCAGATCGGAAGAAAGTCAACATGAGAATCGCTGGGGCGGGGTGGACGATCAGGCCGGGACTATAGGTCGGCCGGCCGCACACGGACACCGGCCAACTCCTCGAAAATCTCCATTATCGCCCAGTACTCCTGGTTGGCCAGGCCGCGCGCATCGCTGGCAATGAAGGCTTGATTCATCGCGGAGCCAACGAGCAAAGGCACCGAGAGCTCTCGAGCGAGTTCCGTAGCCAGGGTGACGTCCTTCATAAGGGTATGTAACCCGGTCCGGGAAATGTTGCCGTCCGGCGGCACCGGGCTGAGCGTCATCGCATCTTCCACCAAAACGTCGAACCCACGGCTCGCTCCGCTGCTAACCTGAATCACTTCCCGGAGGGTTTCCACACTGAGACCTGCTTTGACCCCGAGCACGAGGGCTTCGATCGCCGCGATTTGGTTGGAGGCCAAGGCCAGGTTGTTCACCAGCTTCACCGTTGTCCCGGCTCCGATCGGGCCCGCGTGGATGACCCGGCTCCCGAACGCCTCGAGCACCGGCATCGCCCTGGTCAGTGTTTCCGCATCCCCGCCGACCATGACTGTGAGCGAACCTTCCTCGCGCTGGGTGATGCCGCCGCTCACCGGCGCGTCCAACACGGCGACGTCCCGCTTGGCCGCCTGCGTTGCGATTGCGCGTATTACCCTCGGACTGATCGTGCTGGTGTCGATGTAGATGTCGCCGGATTTGGCCCCGGCAAGCGCCCCATCGGGGCCGAGGGCCACTTCCTCGCTCGCTTGGTTGGAAGCGAGGGACACAAGCACGATATCCGAGGCCGCGGCGACCTCCCGCGCACTGGCAGCGTCCCGGGCGCCGTACTGGACCAGTTCTTGGACCGGCGGCTTGCGCAAATCGTTGACGGTGACCTCGAAACCCGCCTCCACAATATTGATGGCAAGGTGCTTGCCCATGCCGCCAAGCCCTATGAAACCCACTTTCATTCCCTCGTACCCCTGAACCTGCCCGGGTTCTGTCAAAGCTGTTTTCAAGGCAAGTCCCCTTCCTACCAGACGGGAACTGTCAGCTTTCATCCAAAGCGTCAAACTCCCGGATTCCCTCTCCCCGCAACGATGCCCCCCCGGGCCTCGTCGCAACCAACGGCTACTGGACCCCGGTAAACCATGCGACGAGGCAGCCCCGATCCATTCGGCAGAAGCGACCCTTTCCACTATGGTTTACGAACGGGGGCCCAAGTGATCACCTGGCCAGACGCAGTCTACCCCTGTGCCACCTCCTCAACAGCGCCGGCGCCTTCATGCTTAGAACCAACGGCTGTTCAATGCGGATCGTGGTCGCTGGCCACGGACAGATCGGAGTGGCATCCTTGCCCCGCACAGTGATCTCGCTCTATCGCGTTCGAGCGTCTCACGCTTCGAACCTTATTCGCACCTCGCCAATGTCGCCGTACCGGATCACGGTCTCCACGCCCGGCACTGCAGCAACCGGCTCATGCGGGCTGCCGGTGGAGATAACCTGGTCGGCAAGAAATCCTAAGCCGCGCCGGGATAGCTCGTTTGCCGCCCAATGCAGCGACGCGTACAACTCGCCCAAGCTACAGCGCTTCGCACCCTCCCAAGGCGGCCCGCTGGCCATTTCGCCGTCCAGGTACAAGCCGACCGGCAGCGTGGCTAGGTCGAGGGACTGCCATCCCTCGATCACATCCCCGATGACGAAGGCGCCGGCACACGCATTGTCGGCATTCGCCTGGGGCATGGTTAGATCGAAGGGATGCACGCCCCAACGGGTATCGACCACATCAATGGTCATGAGGACTGCGCTGACCGCATCGCGCACCTCCGCTTCACTGTAAGGAGGGTCACGGGGTGGCAGATCCCGGCCCAGCCGAAACGCGAACTCGCCCTCGACCATTGGGGCGTTGCGGAACTCGGCCAGGCGGAAGTGGGCCGGACTGTCCCTGGTAAATTCGCGGTACAAACGTCCGAGAAAAGGAGGATGATCCACTCCTTGGAACTGCATGATGGCGCGGCTGGTCCCGCCAATCTTCCACCCGAAGAGTTCGTAGTCCAACCGTTCATTCAGAGCGTCTTGGATCTGATACGCTTCCCTCAGATCTACCGGTATCAGCTCTGCGGCCATTTGCGGCACGCTTCCACCTTTTCGCCATGCCACGGCCAATGCGTCGGCGACCATCTCAAGGTTGCTCTGCGAATTCATCGGTTTCGGTTGTGGTTCAGTAGCTGCTTCAGTCGGTCTCTGTCCATCAGTGGCCCTCCTGTCGGGACAAGGAATTCTATCGTCCCTCATCCTGGAGTAGTATTTCGCGCCGCCGCTGAATCTCAGCAGCCAGCGGTGAAGAGACCATTTACCCCATCTGTCTCTGCCCGTTGGGCGAGGGCAAGAATTTCAAAAACCGCGGTGGTCTCGACTTGCGCCGCATCCGGATCACAGGCGCAACGGCTCTGGCGCCTTCCGTCAAGAACGCGCGTACCATGCTTGGCGGATGCCGCCCGTACTGCCGGTGATGATCGCAACATTCCTGTCAAACTCCATCCCGACTTTCCCCTCCTCACCACAGGTCATACTTCTGCAGCTCAGCGCGCCCCACCACCATGTGATGGACTTCGTCCGGACCGTCCGCGTAACGCAGATGACGGATATCGATGTACAGATCCGCGAGTGGCGTCCAGTGGGAAATGCCGATCGCACCATGCATCTGCATTGATGCGTCGACGATCTCGATGGTTTTTTCCGGCACCATCGCCTTGACGGCACTGACGTAAACGCGCGCCTCTTTGTTACCCAGCACATCCATCGCCTTGGCCGCCTGCAGTACGGAGAGCCTCATTGCATCAATTTCGATTCGAGCGCGGGAAATCACTTCGAGGTTCTTGCCGAGCTTGGCAATCGGTCTGCCGAACGCGACTCGGGTTGCCGCTCGCTTGACCATCAGTTCGAGCGCCAGCTCCGCTTTGCCAACCGCGCGCATGCAGTGGTGGATCCGGCCCGGGCCGAGTCGCAATTGCGAAATTTCAAAACCGCGGCCTTCGCCGAACAGAATGTTTTCTTTCGGTACTCGGACATTGTTCAAACGCAGGTGCATATGCCCGCGCGGGGCGTGATCAACTCCGAATAGCTGCATGCCCTCGACGATTTCGACACCGGGTGTGTCCTTGGGCACCAGGATCTGCGACTGCTGTTTGTGTGGCGCGGCATCGGGGCTCGTCTTCACCATGACGATCAGAACTTTGCAACGTGGATCGCCTGCCCCGCTTATCCAGTACTTCTCGCCATTGATCACCCACTCGTCACCTTCAAGTACGGCGCTGGTGCTAATGTTTCGCGCATCAGACGACGGCAGGTCAGGTTCGGTCATGGCATAGGCGGAGCGAATTTCACCATTCAACAACGGTTCCAACCACTGTTTCTTCTGTTCCGGTGTTCCGACTCGCTCAAGCACCTCCATATTGCCGGTATCGGGCGCCATGCAATTCAGCGTCTCGGAGGTATGCAGATGCGAGCCGACATCAGACCTGCCGAGTTCCCCCGCAATATAGGCGTAATCGAGATTCGTAAGGCTGCTGCCGTAATCTGAGTTGGGCAAGAAGAAATTCCACAGGCCTGCTTCCCGAGCCTTTTGCTTGGCACCATCAAGCAGCTCGAGCTGGCGTGGATGCCATTCCCAGTGATCAGGCCGCTGCGCGTGCAGCGTATCGAATTCCTCCCGGATCGGCTCGACGTTCTCCGCAATATGGTTTTTTACCGCGTCCATTAACGGCTGCGCTTTGGAGGACATCGCCAGGTTGAAGAGTTCGTGGTTCAGTTCGGGCATTTCCTTCTCCCGGTGGTTTCTTCCCAGAATCGCTGCGTGCCGGTGTCTACCGACGGTCAGTTCGCCGACACCATAACGATGTATCCGAACAGATCGCGCAGTCGCTTTGCGCCGGAGCCAGCGGCGTGCCGGTGTCGTCGCCAAGGGTTTGTCACGAAATCACCGCAACGGTTTCGGGGGGGTGGAAGCAATGTGTAGTTCCAGTCGCCATGGAAGTCGGCGCGCCGGACATCCAGGGCGGCCATCTCCGATTTGCTGATCTTGATACCGGTCGGGTAGTCGGTCGTGTCCCGGTCACAATAGACCTTCAGTCCCGTGCCGGTCGTGGTGGAGCCGATCAAGTTGATGATGGTTGTGAGGCTGTACAGCGGTTTGCCACGCCAGTTCTGGGTGATGAAGGAGAAGAGCTTGTGCTCTATCCGGTTCCACTTGTTCGTGCCGGGCGGCAGCTGGCACTCGCTGGTCTCGATGCCGAGTTCGCGTGCGAGTTTCTGCAACTCCACCTTCCGCAACCGGACGCGGTTCCCGTTGGAGCCACCGCAGTCGGCGGTGATGAGCAGATTCCGGGCCTCGGGGTAGTGCTCCTTCCCAAGGTGGTGCCACCAGCGCCGGATGCTCTCGACCGCGAACGCGGCCGTGTCGGAACTGACCCCGACATTGACCCAGCCCACGTTGTTGATCACGTCATAGACCCCGTAGGGGATCGCCTTGCCGAGTTCCTTGTCGGCGAAGTCATGGACACGGACCTCCTCGGGAGACCCTTTTGGCCGCCACTCACGGCCCGAATTCTTGAAATCCCCCACCAGTTCCTTCTTCTTCGTGTCCACGGAGATCACCGGCTGTCCGTCCTCCGCAAACGCCGCGACCTGATCGTTGATGTGGTGGAACTGCGCATCCCGGTCCGGATGGTCCGTGCCCTCCCGGGTCTTCACGTTCCCCTGGAGCGTGTAGCCCTGCCGCTTCAGGAGCCGGCCCACAAGGGTATGGGACACGGAGAAACCCTGGTCGGAAAGCGCATCGGAAATGTGACGCAGGCTCTTCGAAACCCACCGCAGCGGACGTTCGGGGTCTCCGCGCACCGCCGGTTCCACAAGTGCATCAAGCGCCTCCTCAAGGCCGTCCTGAACCTCGACCGCAGGCTTGCGACCCCCGCCGGGACGGCGGACACGGCCCGAGGGCTCCGGTTCCTCCCCGAGTTCCGCAAGACCACGGTAAATGGTCGAACGCGCAACCCCCGTCGCCGTTGAGACCTGGGTTACACCGCCACGGCCAAGGGGCAGGGTCTCGGACGCAACAAACAATCGGAGGCTCTTCTCATCCAGATGCGGCGACAGGGCCTCGAAACGACGCCGGACGCTTTCGATCGTATCCATGCCGCGAGTGAATCTCATTTTGATTCCAGGGGGAATCCCTCAGCGATAAAACAATTCGCCGGTTTCGCAACGAGCCCTAAGCGGCCAATTTCAGGTCAGGACCAATATCGTGCCCAGGCTCAGCCGTATTCAAAATACGCGTTGGACACAACCACTTTGTCTCCCACCCGTCCCTCAAACAGGACACGACCAGGACCGTCGTGCCAGGCCAGTAAGTCAAGCTTGTCGTTCATGAACACGGGTGATGAAAACCGCAACTTGATTCTTCTGAAACGACTGGCATCCCCATCGGCAAGGGCGGCAAGCAAAAGTTGTCCGCAGTGGCCAAAAGTGCACAGGCCGTGCAGTATTGGTTCATCGAAACCGCCAAATTTTGCCGCCTCTGGGTCAATGTGTAACGGGTTGTAGTCACCCGACAGGCGATAAATGTGTGCCTGGTTGTCTGCAATGACGGCACTGGTGGTTACATCAGCTTGCCTGTCCGGAACTTGCATTTTTTCAGAGTAGGTTTGTCCCGCGCCCTCGAAGGGCTCGATGTCACCCAGCACTTCAACACCACGACGGAACGAACCGTTTACCATCTTGATACACACTTCGCCATCTTTGTCGGTGACTGTGCTTTCCGATTCTACAAAGCCGTTGCCCTTGCCACGGGGGTGCACGCCAATCAGCCGAGACCGCACGGAAACCTCACCTTCAGTCGGTAAGGGTTTGAACATTTCAAGGTAACGTTCTGCATCAATATCAAGGGGTCCGGGGGATGAGGGAATCAGGTTCAGATCGATAGGAGCGCCGAGGCTGCCCCAGCGAATGGGAAATGTCGGGAAGACGCCAAAACTCGCGTGATCTTCAAAAACAAACCTGAGGTCCCGAATGCCAATTCCAACGGCGTAAAGTAGTACGTCTTTTTTGTCGTATTTGATCGTTACCGGATCACCCCAGGGTCCGGGTTCTCCACCCGGTAAGGCAGTCACTGCATCATAGGTTGCCATCGGCTAATCCCGCACCAGAAATGAAGAAATCCATTTGCACCGGTTTCCTACGAACCATGTTCAGAACAGCGCACAACCTGTTGTTTGGACGTGTAAAACGCATTATCGAGTCAGCACAGTTCCCGCCCGAACATTCCGGTGGCAAAGACTACCAGTCGCCGATGTTTCTTTCAAGGAATAGATAATCCGGCGTCAGTGAAAAATAGAACTGTCCGGTCTTAAACGGAACTTCATCGCGATTTTTTCGAATAATCCTTTGTCGTCAGGGGGATAGACGATTTCGGGCGGGACTCGACATGTAACAGCCCCGACGGGCCTGGTCACGAGAGGAATCTAGCGGGATCGATCTCCAGTAGTTTGAAGGCCCGGCTCTGCAACGGCGTCGGCTGCGCGAACACGGGAATATGGTGGTGGGGATTGGATGGAACTTTCGCCTCGTTCAGCGTCAGCGTGGCCAGATCGGCGAGAAGCGTCGTCATTTTGTGAACCGGCACCCTTGGAAGTCAGCATGGTAGCCACCACCCCCGCGCGGCGTCGGCCCTGTCGCGAAAGTAAATAATCGAAACGTTTCGATTATTTACTTAATGGGAACCAAAAGGTTATGGGAACCGTGAATCCGAAGTGTCTGTCATGACACGCCTTTTTCGCTGATCCGGTTCCCATAAAAAATCAAGCTCAGACGTTCGAAAGCATCGCCAACAGCTCATCCTTCACGCCCTTGAACCGTCCCTTGCCGAGACCCGGGGAACGCCACTCCGAGAGCATGTCCAGCTTTTCGGCAGGATCGGTACGAAGGTAAATCTCCGTGGTCTGGAGGCTCTGGTGCCCCAGCCACAGAGAGACCTTGCGGATGTCACCGGTCGCCTCGAGAATCATCAAGGCGCATACGTGCCTCAGCACATGGGGCGTTACCTTCCGGCGTGCGATCGACGGTTGGGTCTGCGCTGCCGTCGTGACGTGCAGCTCGAGCCGCTTGGCGAAGCCGCGCCGGGTCATCCCCCGTCCCATCGCATTCAGGAACAGGTGGCGGTCGGGAACTTCGGGACGGATGGAGAGCCACGCTCCGAGCGCGCGTCCCGTTTCCTTCCACAGCGGCAGGACGCGGGCCCGTCGTCCCTTGCCCATGACCCGGATCTCGTCGAGCTGCGGCATCCTGACATCGTCGAGGCCGAGGCCGACCAGTTCGGAGACCCGGAGCCCGGCATTGTAGGCAAGGCACAACATCGCCTGGTCCCGGGTTCCGGATTTGGTGGTGGTATCCGGCGCCTTGAGCAGCGCATCCACTTCGTCCCGGTCGAGATAGTCGAGCGCGGGAACATCGCCCTTCTTCTGCGGGATCGCATGCACCCGTGCCGCCAGTTCGAGATGATCCGGGTACCGGAACTCGAGGAAACGGAAGAAGGATTTGACCGCGGCCAAACGTGTGTTGCGGGTATTGACACTGTTGCCTCGTTCGGCCTCGAGATGGTCGAGGAAGGCGAGGATGGTGTCGACATCGAGATGGCCGACCTCGAGCGCGCAGGGACGGATGCCGTGCCTGTCCGCGGCGAAGACCGCGAGCAGCCTGAAGCTCGTGGTGTAGCCGACGATGGTGTGCCGGCTGGCTCCCCGGTCACGGGGGAGATACTCCTGCAGGAAGGTGGTTAAAGGGGGTGCGAGATTAGTCATGTCTTTTCCTTTTCTGTCATGAGCAGTTTCTCGGTCGCCACCGACACCTGACGCATGAGGACGGGTGTCGCCTCGAGGTACCAGTACGTATCCACAACTCGCGTGTGTCCGAGATAGGTCGAGAGCGCGAGCATGTGTCGGCCGACATCCTTCCGGCTGGAAGAGATGGAGCCTTGCAGTGCGGCGACGGCGAATCCGTGCCTCAGGTCGTGAAGCCTGGGGCCGGGTTCTCCGGCTTTGCCGCGAACCCCTGCCTTGCGAGCAAGCAGGATGAAGGTGTCGGTCAGATAACCCGGGTTCACCGGCCGGCCGGATGCGAGCACGAACAGGTGCTCGCAGTGCCCGCCCTGCCGTTTCCGCACCACGAGGTAGTCGTCGAGGGCACGGCGGGCACTTTCGTGCAGGGGGACAAGGCGGTCACGGTGATTCTTGGTATTCCTGACCAGGAACCCGTCCGGTCCGAGGTCGCCCAGCAGCAGGCCGGTTGCTTCCGAGCGTCTCAGCCCGGTGCATGCGATGAGACCGATGATGGTGTGGAAGGTCAGCGGGGTGAGCGACCCTGCCGGCGGCAGGGACAGCGCCTCCGCCATGATCTTCCGGATCTCCTCCGGCGACGGAATGCGCGGCGGTGGGCGGATCCGTTTCGACTTGCCGAGAGCGTCCCGGGGGGGCACCTCGTGACGGTCATCTTCGACATGGAGGAAGACGGCCATGGCGCGGACGAAGTGCAATCTCCTTTGTGCCTCGCCGACCGATGTTGCCGTACGGGCCCAGTCCAGGACACTGTTTATACGCACGAATTCGTCGCCCCCGGCGTCGGCATGTTCGGCGTAACGCATCAGGACCCGCTCCTGTTCCCTGAACGACAGGCCCAGCGCTTTCCTGCTTGCGACGTAATCCTTCGCGTGATCCGTCATGGTCATCGGACGTCTCCCTCGAAGGGCCAGGGCTGCACCAGTTCACGGAGCATCCGGACATCGACGCGGGCATAGATCGCGGTGGTGTCGGGAGAGCTGTGCCTGAGCAAGGTGCCGATGGCTTCCAGGGGGGCGCCATCGCGCAGAAGGTTGGTCGCCGCCGAGCGCCTGAACAGGTGTGAGGATGTCGGGCCGACGCCCCGGATCCCGGCCCGCTTGATCGCACGGCCGACGATGGAGGTTCTGATGCTGTTATTCGACAAGGGCCGGTATGGCGCCCTACTGCACAGAAACACCTTCCACTCACCGTTGCGTGGCCGGGCCTCCAGGATGTAGTCCCGCAGCGCGTCGCCCACATCCTGCGGCAGCGGCAGTTCCGCCTCCCGCCGCGACTTGCCGCTGACCCGGATGACGGCCCTGTCCCAGTCGATATCGTCGAGATTCAATCCGGCGACGTCGCTTGCCCGCAACGCAAGCCGGGCGAGCAGCAGCAGGGCTGCCCGGTCGCGCATCCCCATCGGCGTCGTCACGTCGCAGGTCGCGATCATGTGTTCGATATCGTCCTGCCCAACATGCCGGGGCAGGCTCTCGCCCCTGAGTTTCGGGATCGTCGGGACCGCGTGGACGAGTTCCGGGCGGCAGAGGCCGTTCGACCCGAGGAAGCGCAGGTACATCCGGAATGCACTCGCCTCGCCTCCGACCTCTCCCCGAGAGGCGGTTTCGAGACGGCCCAGGATCGTGTTCCGGACCCGGGCGGCATCATACGTCCCCGGGTCGTCACCAAGAGCCGGAAGCAGCGCGCGAATGTGCTGTTCGTATCGTTTGATGGACGTGTCCCTGAGGCCGCGGTGCTGTCGAAGCCAGTGCAGGAATACATCGAGATGTTCGCCGTGTTCCGCGTGGCGCTGCGGGACCTTCGGTGCCGGGATGACGTTCGTGTCCACCAGGAACGCGGCAAAATGCCGGAGCGTTGATCCGGAAGTGGCGGAACCGGTGAACCCGGTGGGCCTGTCGAGGAACCCCGGATGAACACAGGCGCAGTCGTGGGCAAGAAAGCGACGCTGAACGCGTTCATCGGCTTCCGCCAGGGGAATGTCCGACAGGTAGAGCCAGACGATGAAGTGACGGCACAGGGTCCCGCTCTGTATGATCACCGAGCTTGCGTATCCCTGCTCTTTCAGGGAGTCCCGGAACCGTGTCGCGAGATGTCCGCCGGCCTCGATCTCCGGAGGCACATCTGCCCACCCGGTCTCGAGCAGGTACCGGAGGAACCTGAGTGCAAATCGCCTGCAGTGTTGCCCGGGCTTCCTGCCGCTCCGGGGCCAACCTGGGCAGTGGCATTCATGGCGCATGAAGCGGTCCACGAGGCGGATGTCGAACTTGTCGAGACCCGCACCGTTGAGCGCCAGCCAGACCGCGACGTGCCTGGCCGTACCGGTCAATTCGCCGGTCATCCTGTCTGAAAGACCAAGGCCTTTCAGGTGCTCCGTATAGCACCGGACAACACGGGAATCCCGTTCCGGAACCACATCGGAGAGTGGCGGACCGAACTGTTTCGAAGGCATGATCTCTCTCCTGTCAGTGTCAAAACCGACAGGAGTAGAGCATATTTTTATGTGAATCGGATCAGAGGAAAAGGCGTGTCATGACAGACACTTCGGATTCACGGTTCCCATAACCTTTTGGTTCCCATTAAGTAAAATGGTGCTTGCGGCGACGGTTCCGAAGATGTGATCTGTCGGCAGGTCGGGGCAGTCGAGGTCCGATGAGCAATGGCGTGCTCGGTCACCCGTATGGTAGCATGATCCGAACCATGATCGGCGTCTGTCACTGATGGCACGGTTCTGCCGTGACCTCGTTCAAGAGATTGAAGTTTTGCCGTGGTTCCTCCCTGACCTGAGTGAAGCGAGACAGTCAGGGGAGAGAATTTCCATGCCACGCAAGCGAAGACGAAAGACCGAGAGCCTGGAGGTCGTGAACCGGGACTGTGCCGGGATCGACATCGGCAAGGACGTTCATTACGTCGCGGTCGATCCGGACCGGTGTGCCGATCCGGTCCGGTCGTTCGATGCCTTCACGCGGGACCTTGAGGAGATGGCGTCATGGCTGTCGTCCTGCGGGGTTGAGAAGGTGGCTATGGAGTCGACCTCGGTGTACTGGATTCCGGTCTACGAGGTTCTGGATCGTGCCGGTTTCGAGGTGATGCTGGTGCCGCCGCGGATGACGAAGCAGATCGCCGGGCGCAAGAGCGATGTGCTCGATTGCCAGTGGATCCGTCAGCTTCTGTCGTACGGGCTTCTGCGCGGTGCTTTCCGTCCCGGCGACGCGGTCTGCCCGCTGCGCTCGTATGCGCGCCAGACGAAGCGGCTGATCGAGGACCGCGCGCGCTGTGTGCTCCATATGCAGAAGGCTCTGACCGAGATGAACGTGCGGCTTGACTCGGTGATCACCGACATCACCGGGGTGACGGGACTGAGGATCCTGCGGGCGATCATTGACGGCGAGCGTGATCCGTACCGCCTTGCGGAGCTTCGCGACGGGCGGATCAGGGCCAGCGTCGACACGATCGCGGCAGCACTTCAGGGCACCTGGCGCGAGGAGCACCTGTTCGCGCTGACGCAGGCGATGCAACGCTTCGACTTCTTCACCGAACAGCTCGAGACGTGCGAGACACAGATCGCGGCGCAGATCGACAGCCTGACGCCTCCGGTTGATGGTTCGGACGGCGATCAGTCGCCCGGATCCCCGGATGCTTCGCATTCCGGGCGCGGCGCGTCGAAGGCCCCCCTGAGCGAGCATGCCAGGCGGACTGCCAAGGAAAGAGCGACGGTTGAGGCGTTGCACGGGATGATGGGCGTCGACCTCACCGCGATCCCGACCATCGGCGTGAACACCGCGCTCACGATTGCCTCGGAGATCGGTCCGGACTTCTCGGCCTTCCCGTCCGCGCAGCACTTCTGCTCGTGGCTGGGATTGGCGCCGGGAACCCGCATCAGTGGTGGCAAGGCACTGCCGGGACGCGCGCCGAAGGTGGTCAACAAGGCCGCGCAATCCCTGCGCATGGCGGCCATGACGGCCCGGAAGAGCCAAACATTCATCGGTGCCAGGCACCGTGCGCGCCTCGCTCGAAAGGACGCGCCCGTCGCCATCACCGCAACCGCACGGGAGCTTGCCTGCCTGATCTACACGCTGGTCACCCGCGGCGAGGAATATGTGGAGCGCGGGATCGAGACCTATGAGCAGCGGCGGGTCAACCGGACGGTCTCGAACCTCGGCCAGCGCGCCAAACGGCTCGGCTACCGGCTGGTCAAGGTTGCCGAAAACACGGACGTGATGAACGGGGCTCAATCAATGGCTTAGAGGGATTTTACTCAAGAGCGGCCTTGATCCCCTGGATGATGTTGGGTGGGAGCTGCGTGAGGTTGGCGAGTGTCTTCTTCTTGAGGCGTCCGTTCTCGCGCCAAGCCTTTCTGATGAGGATTGTTGGCCTACTCCGGCGGTTTGGGATGGCTTCGAAATGGAAGTACATGGAACCCGGATATGTTGTGCGAGAGGCCTATATTTGCACAAGATCGGACTCTCTGTCAATTTACATGTAACATAAATCCCCAAATCCGCGTTTACAGAGGTCTGAAAAACGATTCAAAATCAATGACTTGTGGACGTTTGATTCCGTTTTGTTCCGCTGGAAGTTCCGCTTAAAGCTCAAGGGTTGTCCGGTTTTTCTTTCAACTAGTTTTGCGAGAAAACTGGTTGTTGTTGGTCCTGTGGTATTTGTGGGCGAATGGCGCCAAGGGCTCATCCACATTTCCACAGGATCCCGCACATCGCGTTCAACCCGCCCGAGCCTGCACGATTTTCCCGGCCGGATTGGGTAACGGCGGAACCGTCGGGATGGTAGTCAACGAGCTTGTACGGTCCGTCGAATTCTGCCAGGCGCTTATCAGGGTACGTGATCGCGGTGAACCTGGCTCTGTCCTCGCTGTCGGATCCGAAGCTCAGCCCCCGTCCAATTGCCGTAGCGCGCAGGAGTCTCTCGGCCACGTTGTTCGTCGGGGGCATTTGCGGCTTGTCGACGAAGGCGCACAGCCTCTCGCGAAGGTTCACTGGGGGAGCGCAGCACCTTGCCTTCACGTGCGGTGTCCGGCAGTGTGGCCAGTTCCGCTTCGGCGTCCGCGAACAGGCGCACGATCGCTTTCTCAAGATCGTCCTGCGCCGCGCCGAACCCCCGTATCTGAAGTTCGGACCCGGGTTCGTCGTGCTTCAGCCGTTTGACGTTCAGCCGGAAGATCTCTGAGGTCCGCTCGATCCATCCCTGACACCACTGTGTAGGCCGCTCCTGGCCAGCCGCGCAGTCGATAAGGCTTCTCCGTGCGTGAATTCAGCAGAATGAGAGGATTACCTCGTTCCCGAGAAGGCGCGCGTGCCGCTTGTAGGCGCTGTAGCAGTCGCAAAAGATGACAGTGTCCGGCCATGATGACGCCAAGCGCGTTCATGGGGGTGAAGTCCGACAGGCCGAACTAGCCAGGCGCGTGCGCCTGTCGAAAGTTCACCTCCCGATTGGGACCATGGCGTGCCCGCAAGTCACGGATGCGGCGTTCGAGCCTGCGCCGGACGTTCGGGTTCAGTTCGCGATGGCGTTACTGCAGATCCTGCAACACGGAAACCGGCCGCAAATTCGGGCAGGCCTCCAGCATCGGCACCACCACGTCTTCGCAGATTCCGGCCAGCGGATCGGGTCGCCGGCATCCCGGCGGCTTCTGTGACGGCAGGCGTGGATCCCGTTAGATCCGGTAGCCGGTCGATGTGCTGAATCCCGCCCTGGCGGCGGCGGTTTCAACCAAATGTGTTCTGGTATCGGACATGAAAAGCCTCATTTGACCGTCGCTGATGTGGCGTCCGGGCGTTCTGCTCACCTTTTGGAAAAGGGTTTTCAGAACAATCACCGAATGGCGGCAGATGTCGAATGAGGCGCCTTCAGAGGGAGCAAACACATGCGTCGGCTGGTGGCAACTCCGGTCAGGCTACGTCTTCCCTGCGTTGCCGCCGGCTGCTCCGCCCCCGAAAACCCCGGTCTGTCATCCGGACTGTCGCTGGCTGCGAATTGCCTCACATGAAAATGTCATCCGAATCGACTTTTTTTGATGGCAGGAGCATGAGAAAACTGAGCATGGCAGCACGGGACGAATTACTTGAGATTTAGCACAAGCGCTATGTTGAGGCGGAGCGCGCGGGCAAGTCGCGCACAGCGGTCCGGTCGCGCACGGGAGTTTTCTGCAAACGCTGGTCATCACGGACATTGCCACTGGACGGACCGAATTCGCTCCGGTTCCGCCCGGAGTAGCATTCCCGGATGAGTCAATACTGCGGTCACCTTACTTGTCGCGCCGTAGAAAACCCGTCGGTGACAAACGATCGAAATCGGCCGTGCCAGGCGATGCCTGTAAGTGCCGTGTCAGATAGAGCTCTCCCTTTGAACGATTGACAGGGCGAGCCGTTCGGCAACCAACGCAGGTTCTGCTTCACCTTCGATCTCAATCGTCACTATGCCGCCGAACGGCGTATCCTCTGCCCGCTCGAGGTAAACATGAATGAACAGCAGATCTCGTGTCACTGCCGCGAAACGATGGACATTGTCACGAGTGACGTAAACCTGCCGCGGTCGCCAGCCTCGGGTTCCACTCTTTCGCCGGGGTTGGCGATGAGAATTGCGTTCGGGCTCATGTCGGCTAATGGCTCACTTCATCAAATGTGCGACCGCACGCTCAGAATTTGTGAGCTGTTTATCGACCCGGGCTATAATGGCGTCCGGATCTTCGCCTTCGATTTTCTTTTGCCCCTGTCGATAACGCGCATACACGCCATGAAGAATAGCAGCCGATTTCCAGTGATTGAAGCCGTAGTAATAGTCCAGTTGCGATAGTAACCGGCCTGTTTTTTCGCTATATCGTTCCGCCAGTTCAGCCCGGGACGGGAAACCCGGCAGAGCCGTCGGTGCACTGGGATCGAAAGGTTCTACATCAGTCGGGTCCGGCCAAAGGTTGAGAGAATAGGTCAGATCGGCAAGTGGATCGCCTAGCGTTGAGAGTTCCCAGTCAACGACGGCTGCGATCCGGTGATCCGATCCGATCAGCACGTTGTGCGGCCCATAGTCGCCGTGCACGACGCGTGCCGGGCCTTGCTCGGGGACATTGTTCAGAAAAAACTGATGTAACTCGTGCGCGCGCGCATCATCATACTGCGCCGGTTCCACCGAAGTCGTCCAGGAGCGATACCAAGTTTTCAGTTGACGGCCGACATAACCGTCTTTCTTGCCAAGCTCGCCGAGTCCTACGTTGTCCGGGTCGACTGCGTGCAAGGCTGCGAGGGAATCGATAAACGAAAACGCCATCGTTTGTCGTTCGAACTCCGGTATCAATGTGTTGGTGTCATCCGCGCTGTAAAGCGGATGGCCCTCAACGTAGCCCATTACATAAAACCACGCGCCCGTAACCTCCGGGTCTTCGCAAAACGCATACGCTGCCGGGACGGGCACCGGTGTCGGGCCGAGCGCCGAGATCAGCACCCACTCACGACTCATGTCATGCGCTTTCGGCAGTAACTTGCCCTGCGGCGGTCGACGAATTACGGCCACGCGCCCATTCTGGTCCCGCACTTGATACGTAAGGTTGGAACGACCACCTGCGAGGCGAACCCACTCGAACGGCGGCGTCAATCCTTCGACATGGCGAGCAACCCATGCCTCGACGGCATCGGTATTGAAGCCCTCTGGCGGCGAAATATCAGTCTTCATGCCTCCCTCATCAAACGGGTTCTGCCGCCTTGGCTCGGCGATACCATGTATTAACGACACATCACCTGTACCTGTCCATCGCAATCCGCGATCGCTAGGTGGCAATGCAGGAACGCGCATCTGCGGCCGGGAACACGGCGATCTTCCTCAGGTTTTCCGGAACACCCGAGTGGTCAGAGTCTTGGGGCTGGGCAAAGGGTGGATCGGACAATGAGAAAGGACGATCCACGATCAAGACTCGAAGAGGTTTTTCGGTCGACCCAGATATGCTAGCGTTGTGGTTAGGTGTCAGATTGACGACCGAGGTGAGCGATCTGGGCCTCGCTCCACTCTAGTTCGGCCGGGCAATCGGTGATGATCGCCAAAGAGACTGTCAATGCGTTTACGACGCGGTGTCTGGTGAAAGCGCGCGATGCATGCGACAGGCGATCTCTTTTGAGCTTCGCAACAGCCCACCGTAATGAGGGAGTGGTGGCGTTTGTGAAGAGCGCGCCCGACTTAAAGAACCGTCAGGAGGCGGCCCGCCGTTTACACCATGAACCTTGCTGAGTGGCTCATCCGGACCGGCCGACTAAAGGGCGAAGCGCCAGCGCTCTTGAACGGTTTGGAGGTCGTTGCCGACTATGGCGCGTTCACCGGCCGCGTCTTGGCGTTGGCGGGCGCTCTTCAGCAGCGCTTCGGCGTGCACCCCGGAGATCGCGTCGCTGTGTTCATGCCCAACCGTGTGGAATACCTTGAAGTCCTCTATTCGATCTGGTGCTGCGGCGCCGCCGCAGTGCCGATCAACTACAAGCTCCATCCAAACGAAGCGGCATGGATTGTCGACAATGCTGACGCGAAAATCGTTTTCGTCGATGACGGGATCAACGCGGCTCTCGCACATGAGCTCTCAGGGCGGAAAGCGACGACGACTGTTTCAATTGACGACGCAGATTTTGGCGCGTTGCTCCGGGCGGACGCGATTACTGCCGTGGTTCCCCGCGAGCGCGACGACCTCGCCTGGCTCTTCTATACGTCGGGGACGACCGGCAAGCCCAAGGGCGTTATGCTCTCAAATGGGAACCTTCAGGCGGCAGCGCTTTCCTATTTCGTTGACGTGGACGATGTGTTTTCGGAAGATGCGGCGCTCTATGCTGCCCCGCTTTCGCATGGCGCAGGACTCTACAATTTCATGCATATCCTGCGCGGCGCGCGTCACGTCATTCCGCCCTCACGGGGGTTCGACGAAGCGGAGGTACTCGCCCTGTCTGCCGAACTCGGCAATGTGCACATGTTTGCCGCACCGACAATGGTGAAGCGCCTTGTCGATCAGGCAAAGTCCTCCGGTCGGTCCGGCGAGGGAATCCGCACCATCGTCTATGGCGGCGGCCCGATGTATATCACCGACATAGTGGAGGCGGTCTCAGTGATGGGCTCCCGCTTTGTTCAGATTTACGGGCAGGGCGAATCCCCGATGACGATCACCGCGCTGAAGCGCAACATCGTGTCCGATCGATCGCATCCGCGCTGGCGCGAGCGCCTGGGGTCGGTCGGACGCGCCCAGTCGGTCGTGGAGGTGAAAGTCTTGAAGGAGGACGGAGAGACGGCGGAATGCGGCGAGACTGGCGAAATTGTCGTGCGGGGCGCACCCGTGATGCTCGGTTATTTTCGCCATCCTGAGGCGACCCACCAGGCAATCGTCGACGGCTGGCTGCGGACAGGGGACTTGGGAGCAACGGATGAGGACGGTTTCCTCACTTTGAAGGACCGTTCAGGGGATCTCATCATCTCGGGCGGATTGAACATCTATCCGCGCGAGGTCGAGGAGGTGCTCCTGAGCCATCCCGGCGTGCACGAGGCTTCCGTGATCGGGCGGTCCGATCCGGATTGGGGCGAAATCGTCGTGGCGTGCGTTGCCGGTGATGCTGACCCCGGCGAACTCGATCGTCTTTGCATCGAGCGAATCGCCCGCTTCAAGCGGCCGAAGGCATACGTCCGTGTGGAGGCCTTGCCGAAGAACAACTATGGCAAGGTCCTCAAGACCGAGATTCGGAAACTTGACGCAGCAATTACCAGCGGCTCAGATTCGCACCCGGCGTCCTCAAAGAAGGCGCGCCAATGATCGGCAGACTCGAGGGAAAATCGGCGCTGGTAATGGGCGCCGGCTCTATCGGCGCCGGCTGGGGAAACGGCAAGGCCGCCGCAGTGCTCTTCGCCCGCGAGGGCGCCAAAGTCTACTGCGTTGACATCAACGAAGCAGCGGCAAAGGAAACCGCGGAAATTATCCTCGGCGAGGGGGGCGACGCCGGGTACGACAATGCCGATGTGGCAGATGCCGAGGATGTGGCGCGTGTGGTTTCTTCCTGTGTCGATCGCTTCGGTCGCATCGACGTGCTGCACAACAACGTCGGCATCGTTGAGATCGGCGGTGTTGTCGAGCTTTCGGAGGAGACGTGGAATCACGTTCTCGATGTGAACTTGAAGAGCTGTTATCTGGCGATGAAGCACGTCATTCCCGTCATGTTGAGACAGGGGGGCGGCTCAATCATCAACATCTCCTCCATTGCCTCCATACGGTTCACAGGCGTGCCATACGTGACCTATTATGCGTCCAAGGCCGCCATGAACCATCTTACGCGGGTGACGGCAGTAGAGTACGCCGCGCAGGGGATCCGCATCAATGCAATCCTGCCGGGATTGATGAAGACCCCGATGGTGGAGAAGTCCATGCAGTTGGCGAAGAGCTATGCGGAAGGCGATGTCGATGCAATGTGGCGCGAACGCGACGCCCAAGTGCCAATGGGGCATATGGGGGACGCATGGGACGTCGCCTATGCAGCGGTCTATCTTGCATGCGATGAATCGAAATACGTGACCGGCATCGAGCTCGCAGTCGATGGCGGCATCACGCTGAAGATCAATTGACCCCGATATGAGCGAGGATGGCGAGGGATGAGCAGGTCGCCGGCTCGGGGCACGCACCTTCTGGGCGTCTCGAGGACAGGTCGCTAGGAAACCTGATCACTGACACGGCGCGTGAGGTGCCAACCCATGCCGGCATCGAAGCGGGCGACATTGATGCGATCTGGTTTGACCGTTTCAATTCTGTCCAGGCGGCGGACGGCTTCTTGGCGGTGGCAACGTTGCAGACGATCATGCAGTCGCAGCCCCGGACGCAATCAACTCCGGTGATCAACCCGGCCGATGTGGATTCTTCACCGTACTTGCCATGCGCGGACACAAGCCCGATTTCCAGGAAAGGCGAGCCGGGGTCGAGTAGCCGAGCGACACGATCGCGCGGGGCGAGATTACCTCTCGACAGGTGGCGAGCCGGCGATCGTCCAACGCCATTGGCGTATGCCTGGTCGATGGTGGCGCTCATGTCGAAAATCGCCCCAATTATAAAGGCGCGGTTGGCGTCGAAACTATCCGCGGCGCCCGAGATTCCTGCTGCCAACTCGGCCATGACAGCCAGTCTCCGCAATCAGCTCGCGGACGATCAGAAAGAAATCGTGTAACTTCACTGGTGCCGGCGCAGGTCTCATGGAGGTTGGCGTGGCGCAACAGCTGCGCTGCCGGAAAGTCCTCGGCTTAGCCGTTGGCACCAGGAATCTGGATCGCTTCAAGAGCCGTGCGGGTTACGTGCTCACCGGCAAACAGCATGCAGCTGGTGAGGATCATCTCGATTGCCGCTGCCTTTACGATCGCACACGCTAGCCTGAATTTCCAACCGTAGCAGTTGATGTGATGCTATTCGACGGATTTCTGCGGAATTGACGGTGACTGCTGCACCGCGTGACGGGAGTTCGGGGTTCAGACGAACTCGATTTTCAAGGTGCGGTTCTGCAGCCAGGGGACCGTGGTTTCCATGTCGCCGTAGCCGGCATTGAGCAGGAATGGATTGTTGGCCCTGCGTCCGATGCGCACGATGACGAGGTTGTCTTCGATGCGGATCTCGGCCGCCGCCTTGATGAAGTCCATGAACAGGGTGCGCGCCCGTGAGACCTGCCGCCCGTTGCCGAGACGGACGGCGAGCAGACGGTAGAGCGTGTTGGCCATCAGGGTGAGCTGGAGGTCGAGGTCGACCTTCATCGGCACTGCCGCCGACAGCGCGTCCATGTGGAAGAAGTCGATGGCGTCGGCGATGGCGTTCTCGATGACCATGCGGCGTGCGTAGCGGTCGATGAGCTGGCCGGCCGAGGTCTTCATCTGGTTGGTCAGCAGCAGGGTGGGGCTTTCGTGCCCGAGGTCGCGCACGGCGATCTGGCGGATGTCGCCCGGATAGCGGGCAAGGCGCACGGTGCTCTCGAGGATCCGAGGCGTGCGGTAGATGCGCCCGACATTGGTCAGGCGCACCCGCCTCCAGTCTGCATCGGGGGCCGCGGCGATGGCGTCCAGCAGTGACTTCGTCCGCTTGCGCAGGGTAACGAAGTCTATTCCCATGCGCTCGAGTTCGGCCAGATTGGCGTGGGTGGTGAGCCGGGAGTCGAAGATCAGTTCACGTGGCAGCCGGCCGCTCCTCTGCTTCCAGAACTCCACGAAGCGCAGGATCTCGTCGTTCTGCTCGTCCTTGCGCACCCGGGCATTGGCGTAACAGAACAGCCGTGCATCGGGATCGCGTGCGAGAAAGGCCAGAATGCCCTTCTGGGTGCGGCTTCTCTTCGAGACATAGTGCCGTTCGATCAGTGCGGCATCGCCATGATAAGGGATGGTGTGGAAGTCGAGATCGAAGGAGCCGTCGCCGCCGAGATCGATGTCGAGACCTCTCGAGGCCCGGTGCCAGCGCTCCATGAGGCCGGCACAGAGCCGCGGATCGACGCGGGATGAATATTCGCTCAGGCTGGCACGCTTGGGCATGACGTTGAGGCCGGCGAACAGTGCGATGCCGGGGTCGAGAATGTCGGCCATGATGTGGGGCGGCCTGCCGATGCCCCAGAGCTTGAGAGCGAGCAACGCGCGAAACGCATGGCCGGCGGGGATCATCGTGCTTCCCGGCATGCCGCTCTCGCCGACGATGCCGTCGAGATCGAGGCGGACGAGGTCCGGCAGGAACAGGAACAGCCCGCCGAACTCGGTGCGCAGCCGTCCCGGTGACAGATCGAACCTCGAGGCGTCGGCCATCGGCGCGGCGTGGGGCTTCAGTGCGGCCATGCGCTCGTCACGGGGGCGGCGCGGAAGCTTGGTGAACCCGGCCTGGCGCAGGATGCGCTGCACGGTCGTCGCCCCGACGGACATCCCTTCCGCCGCCATCTGCCGGGTGATGTCGGCAACCGAGAGATTGTGCTCCTTGCGCAACGCGATCACCCGATCGTTCCGGCGCTGTGTCTCCGGCTCCGCGCTTCCGGGCTTCGGCCCGCGTTTGCGCGCGGCGAAGAAGGCGGACATGTCGGGGTTCTTTCTGAAGCCGGTGCAGAGATTGCGGAAGGCGCCGGGGCTGTATCCGAAGCGCCTGGCGACGGCCTCCGGGTCGAGACCATCGACGAAATGGGCCCTGAGGGCTTCGTACTGTCTCTGGGTTGTGCTGTCCGGCTCGAGGAAGCACCCGGTGTAGTTGTTCATGCCATCATGTGGTGTTAGGTTGTTATTGTCACACTACTACAACAGTCCCGGAATGACAACCCCCGATGTGTTCGCGGCCTGGATGTGCCGTGCCCGGCCCGCCTTCGGGACGGTGACTCGGGGCATCGGCGGTCAAGGCCATGTATTTGACCTCTTTTTTGACTGGAGTCTTACAGGGCCAGCATCGGCGTCATGTGCTGGAGTTCTTGGTGTGCAGGTTTGGCTATGAGTGCCAAACGACCTGTATAATGGTGATGCCAGCTTCCCGGAAAGTCTCCGTGCGTCGACGCCAACACGGCCGGCGGTCGTCACAACGCCCAACGCACCTCCCCAGGATCGGGGCAGGAAACAGAAATCAACGCCACGGAAGGAAAACCCCGAACCAGAGGATCACCTCATGGTGAAATCACATCCGGGCGGAAATCCCGGGCCGAGCCAACACACGGGAAAGCTCACATCAACCGCTACGGGTAGAGTCGGGGAGAGGCGCGCCCTGCGTTAGGTGTGGGGAGTAGCAGTTTGCCGGCGGCTTTCGCCATTTGCCGGTGCCTCAGTCCTCACCATGGCCACGTTTCCTCGTCCCCGCTCATCAAACTGGACGTGCGAATTTCCCGCATCCAGCTTTCCGACGAGATCATGCCTTCGCCCACGGAAGGCCCTTGGTCTTCGGCGCAAGGTTTATCAGGCCGTAGACTTTCCACAGCCGTTCGTTCGAGAAGCGCACGTACTTCCCGTTCTGGACCTTGTGCTTCCGACAGAGCCACTGTCGCAGCCGCTTCGTCGTGTGCGAATCGAGTGCCGCGTAGGCCGGGCTGACCTGTCCGAGGTGATAGTAGTTCGCCCATCCGGACAGCATCCAGTTCAGGCATTTCACCATGTCCCCCGTCAGCATCAACCCGTACTTCGCAGCCGTCTGTTCGCTGATCTTGCGGCAGATGCCCTGGACGCTCGCCTTGCTCGGGCGGGTGCCAATGTAGCTTCCCTTCCCGTTCGGACGATAGGTGCATCCGATGCGGTACCCAAGGAACTCCAACGGTTCCTCCGGACACCGCAGGCACCGGGTCTTCTGCTCGTTGATCGGCAGCTTCAGCCTGTCCATGATCCGCTCGACACCCGCCAGCATCTCCGCCGCCGAGGACTTGCCGAGAACACAGAAGTCATCCGCGTAGTTGACGATCTCCGAACAGGTGCGCCGGGCATAGCCCAGCACCTTCCAACCCAGTATGAAACGGCGCATGTAGACGTTCGACATCAAGGGCGAGATCGGAGCCCCTTGCGGGGTCCCTTTCCGTTCCCTGCGCGCCCGGTTCGTGCGGCGCTTGCCGCCTTCCCCGTCGTCCTCTTCCACCGGCATCTCCAGCCACGCCTTGATGAGGCCGAGCATCCGTCCGTCGCTCACGCGCCGGGCGATGCTCTTCATCAGTTCGGCATGCGGTATCTCGCCGAAGTAGTTGGACAGGTCGCAGTCGACCACCTCGTTGTGCCCCGTATTCAGGAGTTTGTGGACGCGTTTCACCGCGTCGTTCGCGCTCCGCTCCGGCCGGTAGGCGTACTGCTCCGGTTGCAGGTCGGCCTCAAATATCGGCTCAAGCACGAGCATGGCCGATGTCTGTGCCACCCGGTCCCGTATGCAGGGAATGCCCAAAGGCCGGAACTTGCCGGGCTGTTTCTTCGGGATCAGGACCTGTCGCACCGGTTTTGGCTTGTAGGTCCCTTCCCTCAGATCCCGCGACAGTTCCCCGAGCCACTCGTCCACGCCCTGTGCCGCAATGTCCATGAATTGTTCCCCGTCCACCCCGGCAGAGCCGCCGTTGCGGTAGACCCTGTCCCAGGCCTCGTCGAGGAAATCCATTCGCCAGACCTTGTCGGCGAGGGCGTGAAAACGGCGGTCGGGTTCGTCCTTCGCTTTCGCATGGAGCATGGTCTGGAATTTCCGAACCTTCTTTGACCCTGTTAGGTTTTGACCAGTGGTCATGCCTTGCTTCCTTTCCATACCGTTCTCGAAGTCAGGCCCCTTCCCTCGACCGGCATTACCCGGCGTCCTCAGTAGTACGGGCCTGTCCGCCACCCTGCCGGCCCGGACTGGTCCTCGCGGATTTCCGGTTGGTGCGTGCACACCACCGACAGGGCTTCCCGTGTTGCTACGTCATCCGTCTTGCAGACATGCCGACGCCACTACCCCGGCGGGAACGATCCGGTGCATCTGTCGCTTGCTTCCCGAACCGTCGTCAGCCTTCCCCTTACCCAAGGAGGGTCGGCTCCCGCATTGCCTGTTTCGAGGCCTGCTCGGCGTTCACTTCGCGTTTCGGCCTGCCTGCTCGCTGTGCCGCCCTAAGGCGACCCTTTGACACCAGAGTGCTTCAGCCTACATCGTTACCTCCGTAAGCCGCCCTGGCTGCTACCAGCCGAAGCGACAATTTGCTGGGTGGGATTCGCACCCACAAGGATGACGCGCCTTTCCACGGCGCACTCGGGTATTCAGGCTAGCGGCTGCGTACCGCAGATGCCGGGAATGACGCCAGGTTCGCCTCGTTGAAATCGAAGTGAGCCAGCAGGCCGGTGACCTCGCGAACAACTGAAGCGATCAAGGCATTCAACCCATTCGGATTATTCAACGTGACGAGGCCGACCCGGCCCTGTTCTTCCGTCAAGATTGTCCCGTATCCAGCCATTTCGTTTCAATCCTTGCCGCCGTCGATGACCTGCCCCACCCACGATACCACTCTTCGACGCATTCCCAGAGGTTCTTGAAGCCTGGGCAGCCTTCACCACCAGCGCAGATGATCGTTCGTTCCTAGGGCGCCGTTCTCCATCCGGGCTTCCAAGGCGATCGTCATATATACCGTCGCTGAGCGGAAACTGGCCGATGCCATGGCCCGGCCCCATGGGCGGCCAAACTCCTGTTGGCCGGCGAGGATGCGTTCAGGTCCCGCCGGGGCCTTCGCCGAGAAGAGACGAACGTGGTGGACGGGCCATTAGGCCAAAGCTGCCCGGGATGAGCCACGGAACGACTTTATGGCGTGTTTCGGTTGCCCTGATCCGACCTGGGGTGCGTTAAAGAATGGCCATCAAGCTGTGGCACCAAAGGATACCCTCATAGTCGACTCCTCTCTGCGCCACGCCATCATGGACGTTCCCCACAATTCCGGCAGACTGGCTTTGTGCACCACAACACGTTGTGATGTAGGACAGTTCAGTTGCCCTTGAACTCGAACTCTCGCTTGTTTTTGAGGGCCTCGACTGCGACGCGGTGATCGTTGGTCCTGAAAGTCAGCATCTCGTAACCGATGCAGGCGTCCATGACGCTGTGCGCCATCTGTTTGAGGCCGATATTGGCCGCCATCTTGGTCCAGCGAATCGCCTTGGTGGCGCCGGCGGCGAGCCGCTCCGCCATGGCGTAGACCTCAGCGTCGAGCTTGTCCTCGGGTACGGCATGGTTGATAAGGCCAATCCGTTCCGCCTCTACCGCCGTAAGCAGGTCACCTGTCATCAGATATTCTTTGGCACGCACGTGACCGATCAAGTGGGGCCAAACAACAGCGCCCCCATCACCGGCAACCAGTCCGACTTTAACATGTGGATCGCCGATCATGGCGTTCTCGCTGGCATAGACGATGTCACATAGCAGCGCCATCGTCGCGCCAAGCCCGATACAGGGACCTGGAATGCGGGCGATAATCGGCTTCTCGAGATCAAGAAGGCCGAACACGATTTGTTTCCCATGGACCGCGGTCGCTTCAAGCTTTCCGTTGTTCGTGAGCTCACCGAGCCACGTGTAGTCGCCGCCTGCGCTAAACACGTTGCCAGCCCCGGTCAACACAATCACATCGGCATCGGCGTCGGCCTGTACGTCATAAAAAACCCGCGCCAACTCTTGGTGCATTTGATCATCGACGGCGTTGAGTAGCTCTGGCCGGTTGAGCGTGAGTGTCAAAATGCGGCCTTTGCGTTCCGCCCTGATCCGTTCGTAACTTTCGTATTCCATGATCACTCCTGACGCTGCCAAGCGGCTCAATGTCCGCGTCATCGCTCGTTTTACCGGCCAGCCTTTCGTGAGCGCGCCACCTACGGCCAATCCCATTGGGGCAGCGTTTCAAATTCCAAATGGACCGATGACGGCGGTGCAAAACCGACACATCGTGGCTGTGGACGCACAGAAGAAATCTCCGTCTCGACGCAGGTGGCCGGTCAAGAACATCACATGCCCAACGCGTGTGTTTCCCGTTTGCCGGCTACGGTTCGATGTCGTCCTTGCGCTTTACCTTGGCTTGCAGTTGCAGCCAGCGGCATGTTACCATCGACTGCAGTAGGTATCCACTACTCATCCCACTGAACATGGTGCCGCCGCATGACCTCGACTCGGCTAAACGCCATCGTTTCCCAAATTACGAACACCAACGAAGACTTTGCCCTTACGAAAACATCGATTCGAGGAGTTGAGTATTTGGTTTTCAAGAATGCTCCTCTTCATCTTCGCGATATGTTGGAGCGCAGTTGGCCAAAGCATGAGGATGGGCAGGCCGAGTATCTGGTTTATGAAAACGAACGTTGGACCTATGCGGAATTTTGCGCAGATGTCAGGCGTACTGCGTGGACATTAAGAAACCAGTTCTTCGTCACCGAGGGAGCCGCGGTTGCCATTGCCATGCGCAACTACCCTGAGTTTCCTATTCTTATGATGGCAATCAGTGCACTCGGAGCACGCGTTGTCTTTCTGAACGCCTGGTGGGAAACCGAAGAACTGAAATATGCTATCATCGATTGCGCTGCAAAACTGATTATTGCGGACGGCCCCCGAGCGGAGCGTATCAAGCCGTTGGTCGAACCACTGGACCTTGAATTGGTCGGTGTGAGAGAGGCCGAAAATTTTTTACCCAAAGTTTTGTCCAATCACATAAGCGGACCCGAACCTGACACATGGCCCGACGCGGCGATAAATCCGGACGACGATTTTGCAATTATGTATACAGCAGGCTCAACTGGTCACCCCAAGGGTGTTGTTCTGACCCATCGCGGTGCAATCAACGCCGTTTACACTTTTTTGATGCAGCCCCTAATTGAAGAGCTAAAGGTTGGGCGTGAAGACAACATGGCAAACGATCCTTTGAGGCACTCGTCAATTGTCGTTACACCATTTTTCCATATCACAGCCAGCCATGGCTTGTTTCTCCAGAGCATTCCTCTTGGCGCAAAGCTGTGTCTGATGTACAAGTGGGATGCTGAACAAGCTGTCCGAATTATGCGGGACGAGAAGGTCACACGCTTCATTGGTGTTCCGACGCAATCAATCGAATTGATGGAGGCAGCCAGGCGATTGAACGAGCCGTTTGATTCCCTGGATTCTCTCACTTCCGGGGGGGCCAAAAGACCTGCGGCACAAGTAAAAGAACTGCACGACGCCTTTCCACAGCTTACGGTGGCAACTGGCTGGGGCATGACGGAGACCAATGCTGTAGGCATCGGATTCCATGGTGACGAATATCTTGCGTTTCCGGACTCGGTTGGTCGTTTGCAACCGCCGTTACAAGAGCTCAAATTCCTGGGTGAGAACGGCCACGAAGTCACTACCGGCGAAGTCGGGGAACTAACCGTCAAGAGCGCCTGCAATATGCGTTGTTATCTCAACCAGCCCGAGGCAACGGACGACGTATTCCAGGACGGCTGGTTCCGGACCGGCGACCTTGGGCGAATCGATGCCAACGATATCGTTACGATTGTGGATCGAAAAAAGAATATCGTAATCCGCGGAGGTGAAAATATCGCCTGCATCGAAGTCGAGGGAGCGCTACACCGTCATCCATCTGTAATTGAATCCTGTGTATTTTCCATTCCGGATGATCGATTGGGCGAAACTGTCGGTGCCGGCATTCGGGTTCGGAGCAAAAATGGTGTAACCCCCCAAGGAATGCAGACCTTTCTCATGGAACACGTCGCCCGGTTCAAAGTACCAGAACATATCTGGATTCAAACGGACCCCTTGCCGCGCAATGCGGCCGGTAAACTCGATCGCCGTAAACTCCGAGCGATCTGCCTGGAACAAATGCATTGACACATTTGCGACAGAGGACATTTTGACCCCGCCACTTCAGAGCGATGTTGCTGCATATATTGCGCGAGCCGAGGAGGCCACATGGGACGTCCCACAACTTCCACCTGGAATTGCGCATCGCAAGATTGAAAAGATTGGCGTGGTTGGCGCGGGCACGATGGGGGGTGGCATTTCGATGAACTTTGCCACCGCTGGCATTCCGGTCACAATCGTTGAACAAACGCCCGGAGCGCTTGAGCGGGGTCTGGGTGTAGTGCGCAGCAATTACCAGCGCAGCGCCGACAAAGGTCGCTTTCCGCAGGAAGAGGTTTCGGCGCGCATGGACCTGCTGGATGGACAACTCTCGCTGGACGCACTGGCAGATTGTGATCTGATCATCGAGGCGGTTTTTGAAAATATGGAGCTGAAAAGGCAGATTTTCGCCGATCTGGACCGGATTTCGAGACCTGGCGCAATTCTGGCAACCAATACGTCGGCGCTTGATATAGACGAGATCGCAAGCGCCACTAAGAGGCCCGTGGATGTGATCGGATTGCACTTTTTCTCGCCTGCCAATGTAATGAAGTTGTTGGAAGTCGTGCGTACGAAAAAAACCGCAGATGATGTTGTGGCTACATCCATGGAGCTGGCCAAAACGATTGGCAAAATCGCCACGCTTGTTGGGGTAGGCCCGGGATTTGTTGGCAACCGCATTCTGTTTGCTCGTCACGGTCAGTGTCGAAAGCTGATATACAAAGGGGTAATGCCCTGGGACACAGACGCGGCTATAAACGCTTTCGGATTTAAGATGGGCCATTTTCAAATTGCCGATCTTGCTGGCCTGGACATCGGTTGGTCCAAGGGAGTCAAGACGGATGATCCCATCCGCGATGCGCTCTGTGAATTGGATCGCCGTGGTCAGAAAACCAAAGCCGGATACTATGATTATGATGCGTCAAGAACGCCTATCCCCTCCGAGGTGACTGCGAAACTTATTCACGAAATTACCGGGGTAGAGCCGATAAGGATGTCACAAGATGAGATCAGCGAAACCTGTATTTTTCCCATGATCAATGAGGCAGTAAAAATACTGGAAGAAAATAAAGCTCAGCGCCCCTCCGATATCGATGTCATCTGGCTAAATGGCTTCGGTTGGCCCGCGGACAAAGGAGGGCCAATGTATTTCGCTGATATGGTCGGTCCCAAACCCATCCTTGCAAAAATGGAGGAGTTGGAGCTGGCAGACCCTGCCTACGCCCCAGCCAAGACGCTCCGCGATCTGGTGAGCAACCGTGGGAAATTCATCGACATTGACAATGGTGGCCTGTTAACCGACCGCACGTGAAGGGGCTGAACATGAGCTTTGAGTATGTGAAGGTGGAGCAGAACGGCAATGTGCTTCTGGTCACGCTGAACCGGCCCGAGGTTTACAACGCGGTGCACCCACCGATGCATCATGAACTGGACCTGATTTGGAATGATTTTGCCCGGGATCAAAGTCTATGGGTGGCCATATTGACCGGCGCAGGTGGCAAATCATTTTGCACAGGTAATGACCTGAAATATACTGCTCGGGGTGAAGAAGGCAGCTTGCCGGCCAGCGGCTTTTCCGGACTGACCCACAGGTTTGATCTTGAAAAACCGATTATCGCTGCTGTCAATGGTTTCGCCATGGGTGGCGGTTTCGAAACAGCGCTGTCCTGCGATGTGATCATCGCCTCTGAACAGGCCACTTTTGCGTTGCCTGAGGTCAAGGTCGGTCTTTTTGCGGCTGCCGGCGGCGTGCAGCGACTTAGCCGCTTAATTGGGCGTTTGGCCGCACAAGACATGATGTTCACCGGCCGCAGTGTGAGCGCGGAAGAGGCGTTGGAATTGGGCATTGTGAATGCCGTCTCACCCCATGATCAGTTGATTGATATGGCGATGGCCAAGGCGCGGGAGATTGCTTCGGTCTCGCCGTCTTCGGTTAGGGCCACCAAGCGGGTGCTGAACGATTTGGCCCTGCGCGAAAATCTGCCTGAAAGCCTTGCCTACAGTTTCGCAGTATTGGCTGATCTGACAAAGACCGATGATTTCAAGGAGGGCGTCAACGCCTTTGTTGAAAAACGCAATGCCAAATGGGTAAACCGCTGAAGACGGGAACCATGCGTAACTCATCGATCTGAGAAGAAAAGTGGCTCTTCCTGCCGACACGTGCAATGGCACAGAATTGGCGTCGGCAACATGGTAATTCGGTTGAGTCGTCCGGCAGTCGAACCGACTCAATAAGCGAAACAATCTGGAGGCAAACCGGTGAGGACACTTTACACTTGGGCCGGCACACAACCGAGCCAGCGGAATCTCACGATCGCCGATCTCAAGATTGGCAAGGGCAAGAAAAAATTCACCCAAGTCACCACAAACACCGCCGACGAGGCTGCAGCCGCGGCCGCCGCAGGCGTCGACATGATGATCTGCAATTCCAGGAACATCTCCACAGTCCGTGAAGGCAATGACAACCTTTTCCTCACCGCCGCCGTCTCGCTACCGCACTTTCCGACTGCTGATGATGTGCTCCGTGAGGCGTTTCGCGCCATGGAACTTGGCGCAGACGCGGTGATGACCCAACGCAGTCTTGAGATCATCACCATGCTTGCGTGGGAGGATATTCCGGTGATGGGTCATCTTGGTTTGGTTCCGCGCAAGAGCACCTGGGTCGGCGGTCTACGGGCAGTTGGCAAGACCGCAGATGAGGCGTTTCGGCTTTATGAACGATTTCGCCAATTGGAGGATGCCGGCGCGTGCTTGGTGGAAGCCGAGGTCATTCCAGGCCGGGTGATGGCCGAGATCTCGGCGCGTTCCAGACTGATCACGGTCTCGCTGGGTTCCGGCAGGGATGCGGATGTGGTGTATCTCTTCATGGAGGATATCTGCGGTGAGAAGGAAACCTCGCCCCGCCATGCGCGCGCCTTCGGAAATCTCGCCAGATTGCATGAACAAATCCGCAAGGAACGTGTCACCGCAGTGACCGCGTTCCGTGAAGCCGCCAAAGCCGGAAATTTTCCCTGCGAGGCCGAAACGGCCAAGATCGATGACGACGAATTCATGGAGTTTCTGGACCGTCTAGATGCATCCTATTGAAGTACTCCCATGGATCCTCGTCCATTTGACCGAGGCCACAAACCGGCTCCACGTATATTTTACAGGATAAATCTGTTCTGTTTTTTTGACGGCGCGCGGATTTGACGCGATTGTTTTTTGCACTTCGCCGATGTGCCTTTTGCCACGTGAGGGACGTCACATCGACCCCGGACAAGGCCCCACGGCACATGATTCTGCGCCTGGGGCTGTTGCCTGGTGGCGTTTCCGGTGATTTCGCGATTGCCGGACATGCCTGCTCACCCCGTCTTCGCGGGCGGAGACAGGATTGGCAGTCCAGGCGCGGGCGAGGTGCGTTTTCAGCCGAACGCCGTGCGCGGGCGGGTGTTGCCTGTCAGTTTCAGCATGTCCAGGATCCGTCTGGGTTTTCGGGCCAGTCTTCGCGTGGTCTCGACGACAGGCGAGCCTTTCGGATCTGGTTGCGCATGGAGTGAAAGCCTGGGAGATCGTGGAGATCGACGGGTATATCGCGCATGCGAAGCGTCAGATTGACCAGATCGAGCGCCGTCTTCTCAAGGGCGAGACCATCCCTCAGGACGAGAAGGTGTTCTCGATCTTCGAGCCGCACACGCGCTGGATCGCGAAGGGCAAGGCGGGATGTCCGGTGGAGCTGGGTGTTCCGGTCTGCATCCTGGAAGATCGGCACGGCTTCGTCCTCCACCACGAGGTCATGTGGGAGGGCAGCGACGTGGACTACGCGGTGCCGATGGTGGAGGCTGCCCAGGCGCGGTTTCCCGATCTCCGCGCGGTGAGCTTCGACCGCGGCTTTCACAGCCCCGGGAACCGTGTCCGCCTTGACGCGTTGCTCGATCACAACGTGCTGCCGAAGAAGGGCTACCTCAACAAGGCGGATCGCGAGCGCGAGCAGGGCGAGGAGTTCGTGGCGATGCGTCGCCAGCATCCGGCGGTGGAATCGGCGATCAACAACCTCGAGCACCGCGGTCTCGACCGGGTCCTGGCGTACGGGGCGGAAGGCTTTGCCCGTGTGGTGGCGCTCTCCGTGGTTGCCCTCAACATCCACCGCATCGGTCTTCTGCTGCGTCGAAAGGCGCGACGACGACGCGCCGCCTGACGGCGCTCCCGAAACTCCGATTCATTCGTGGCCCGCCCTGAGCGGGACCGGTTCCCTATGGGCAGACGGCGGCGAAAGCCGCGAAATTCGGTCCGGTGGGCGGAAAACCTGCTGTCCGGGACGCGTCAATATCCCGAAGCGGAGTAAATTGCCGCAGCGCAGCATCCAGTTCCGTTGAAAATCGTAGCCTGCCGTCGCCGAAAAGTGGGGGGTTTTCTGGCGGACACGAATTAGGGAGTAGCTCACGGTCCGCTGTGCCAATATACTATTTAGCAGCCGAATCCAGATTGAAAGCTCAAATGATGCAAACGGAACAGCCGGTCGCACTTGTGACAGGTGGTGCTTCTGGTGTTGGTGCAGCAACTGCACGCCTCATGGCATCTCGAGGAATCAGGGTAGCAGTCAACTATCGAAGCCGCGAAGAAGCAGCAAAGGTGGTGGCTACAGAGTGCACAACGTTTGCTGGCGACTCAATGTCGGTCGCAGGTGACGTATCCAAGGATTCCGATTGCCGCAATATGGTTGGCGCCGTATTGGAAAAATGGGGGCAAATGGACTCCTTGATTTGCAGCGCGGCATATACTCAGTTTACGGATTTGAGCGATCTCGCTGCCCAGAATTCTGAAGATTTTCATCGCATCTATGATGTAAATGTGTTGGGACCCTTCCAGCTTGCGCGCGCGGCAGAACCTTTTCTGCGAAGAAGCGGTCGGGGATCTATTGTCAACGTGTCATCGTTAGGAGCGAAAGTTGGTGGTGGAAGTTCCTTGGCTTATATCGCTTCCAAGGGTGCGCTTAATGCAATGACGAAGGCCCTCGCCCGGCTGATGGCGCCGGAAATCCGGGTCAACGCGGTGCTACCGGGACTACTTGATACCGAATGGTTTCTCGCCGGAAATACTGAAGCAGAATTTGAAGCCATGAAAACTGAATACAAAGAGGCTGTGGCACTGGGAAGCGTGGTCAGCCCGGATGACGTTGCGAAGGCGATTGTTTATCTAGCAATCGATGCAACTCAGACTGCGGGGGAGTTTTTGGTCGTGGACAGTGGATATCTCCTGGCCCGATGATCCCCTCGCGAATGCCACGAGGGCGTTCTTCAATTGATCTATTGCGAATGTTGACGCGACCGAAAAATGGATAGGCCTATGATGAAAGCAATGTTGAGCACTGCTCCGGGGGGCCGGAGACATTGGTATTGACCGAAATGCCGATTCCGGAGCCCCGTGCCGGTGAAATTCGCATCACTGTCAAAGCTGCGGGAGTGAATTTTCCAGATTTATTGATCATTCAAGATTTGTATCAGCACAAGCCGCCTCGCCCTTTTGCGCCGGGATCAGAAGTTGCGGGTATTGTCGAGGCTGTCGGCCAGGGCGTGGATGATTTTGAATTGGGTGATCGTGTTTGGGCTTTGCCAGCTGGGCATGGCGGCTTCGTAACCCACATTATTGTCGACTCATCTAGTGCCGTCAAAATCCCCGATGTCATGCCGTTTGAAGACGCTGCATGTTTTTTCTTTACCTATGGAACATCGCATTACGCATTACGTGACCGCGCCGCGCTTAAGTCCGGAGAGACGTTGCTGATATTAGGTGCGGCTGGAGGTGTTGGCACGGCTGCAGTTGAAGTTGGTAAAGCACTAGGAGCCCGCGTGATCGCAGCGGTATCTTCAGAGGAAAAGGCAGTATATTGCCGCAAGATAGGTGCCGATGAAACGATCATTTACCAGCGTAATATGGATCGTGATGCTCAAAAATCCTTGTCCGGAAAGATCAAAGAGATCGCCGGAAGGAACGGGGTTGATGTGGCATACGACGCTGTCGGCGGCGACTATGCTGAACCGTGTATTCGCGCTATGGCGTGGAATGGTCGGTTTCTAGTGGTTGGTTTTGCCGCAGGCATTCCGATAATCCCACTCAATCTGACGTTGCTGAAGAGCTGCCAGATCGTCGGCGTATATTGGGGTCCTTTCACGAAGCGAAATCCTGCACAGCATAGTGTCTATCTGGCGGAACTGTTCGATATGTACGTCACCGGTAAGGTAAAGCCGCAAATCACCCGGTCTTTTCCACTGAAGGATGCCGCCAAGGCCTTGGAGCTTGTTCAACAGCGCCGCGTGTTGGGAAATGTGGTACTCGCAGTGAACTGATAGACCGTCGGCCGACACAGCCGTTCAGTGCTCCGGGAAGGAGATCACCGATCATTGCAGCACCTCGAATAGGCTGGCCGCGCCCTTGCCACCGCCCATGCACGTTGTTCTGACCACATGTTTTGCCCCGCGCCGCTTGCCCTCGATCATCGCGTGTCCGACCATGCGCACGCCAGACTTACCATAGGGGTGGCCGATGGAAATCGCGCCTCCATCGACGTTTAACCTGAAGTTCTGAGGCAGGTAAGAGATTAATTGAATCGTATCAACATGATACGTGAGTCGGGATTGTCACGGTCTGCCTACAAACGGCGAATCCGACCGGATCCGCCGTCACATGCCTGCGATATCCTTCAGCAATTTCAGTGCCCTCTCCTGGCCGGCGTCGGGCCGGGTCGTCACCTCGATCATGGTTTCTCCCTTCCCGCCGCCCGGGCGTGGAACCGCATGGGAGGAGCGGACAATGGTTGACAGGCTGTCGAGAAGGGTACGAAAGCTGTGGGCGCCGCTGCCGTCCGGCAGGGGCCGGGTAGGAAGGGTCGTTGCCGAGCCCTTCCCCCCACAGGACCGGACGTGCCCGCATTAGAGCATCCGGTTCCTCGCATGTCAGTTTCGCTCACGTGGCGTAGATCGATTGGACAACCCTGACCTTCGGCAGCGGGAGCAGGGTCAGGATTGCAGTCATCCTCGCCCATGACAGTCTCCCATCGCGGTGGCGTCGGCCAAGCCAGCGGTGCCAGCTGCGAACCACCGCTGTGCGGAATTGGTTCAGCCGCTTGCTGTTGCCGGTCAGGCCGTAGTAGCCACAGTGCCCCCGGATCACACGGACAAGGTGCCCGTGTTGCTCCGGGAGCGGGAGGTGCCGGTTTCCCTTGCACCAGTTCCATATGGACTTGACGGCCCGTGCTAACCGGTCGCGGGCCGTGAACTGACGTACAACCAGCCGACCTCGTCTCGACTTGCCCCACAAGTGGGTGAAGCCGAGGAAGTCGAACTTGCCCTGTCCGTCATGTCCGCCGCCACGCCTGTGCATGGGCCGGAAGTCCACAAAGCGCGTCTTGCCGTCATGGAGCGTAAGCCCATATCGCGCAAGCCGCTTGCCAAGGACGGCGAGCACGCGCTCGCCGTCCCGGTGGTTCCTGAATGCAATGACAAAGTCATCCGCGTACCGCACCAGTCGGTGCGCCCCAACGCGCGGTGCCACGTCCTCTTTCATCCATACATCCAGCACGTGGTGCAGGAAGATATTGGCGAGAATCGGACTAACTACCCCACCCTGTGGTGTGCCTTCTTCGGTGCGTTGCAGGACGCCCTTGTCAAGCACTCCTGCCGCCAGCCATTTGTCGATCATCCGTCGGACGACGCCGTCGTTGATCCTCTGGTCAAGGAACCCCCGCAGGTGCTTGTGATCAATGCTATCGAAGTATTTCGAAATGTCGGCATCAATCACCCATCTGAGGCCATCCACAGCCAGTCCCGCCCGGAGGTCTTTCAACGCTCCGTGGGCAGAGTGGCCGGGCCTGAAGCCGTACGAGCACGGCAGAAAGTCCGCCTCGTAAATCGGCTCCAGCAGCATCAGTATGGCTCGCTGCGCCACCTTGTCCTCGTAGGTCGGGATGCCCAGCGGTCGCTGCCCTCCATCCGCTTTCGGGATGTGGTGCCGGCGTACCGGTGGGGCATAGTAGCGGCCAGACTTCATCCGCCCCAGAAGGTCAAGCAGGTTGGCCTCCGCGTGGGTTTCGTAGTCCGTCGCCGTCACCCCGTCGATGCCCGTCGCCCCGTCCGCTCGTGTGAGGTTCAGGGCCACGATCATCCAGTCAAGGTCAATGTGGTGGTGCAAGGTCGTGAACACCATGTCGGGGCACGTCCTTGCCAGTTCGGCTATCCGGGCTTGTTTCGTTGACACGATGTCGAAGCTCGACGTCTCCATGTGTTTCACTCCTCCGGTTCTGTTCATGCGACGCTCCGCTTCCCTTCACCGGGTCCCGATGGTCTCGGTTCCCCGCCTTCACAGGTACTATCAGAGCGCTACGACTCCCGATCCCGCATCCCTTGGGCTTATTGTTTCGCCGTCCGGTACCGTACGTATCCTGCTGGGGTTCGTTTCCGCTCTTGGCGCTCCCGGCATCGTGCAGGCCCGATGCCGGGCCGGGGTCTGGATTGATCTCGCTGGCATTCCCTTTCCAGCCTGTTCCACGCACGGACGGAACCGGGTCTCCCAGGTTCCCTGGCGGTCCATCTACAGCTCTGCAACGTTCCCGCGACCCCGGACGGCCCGTCACGCCTCGCCATGGCGGCGTTTCCGGTGCTGCCCCCGCTCTCACAACCACGAAGGCACCATCGTTTGTCAATTTCGAGGCTCAATAGCGTTGCTTCGCTGCCCGCTGTGTACGCTTCACGACGCACGTTGCCATACGCCATGCAACACGCGCTTCCGGCTGGCTGGCTGGCCTTTACCGGACGGGGGTTACACCCGCTGGACCGCGATGTTGGGTTTCAGTTTCGATCTACATCTCTACCTCCTCCCAGCCAGAGCTTGGCCTGGCGCAATGTGGGTATGAACCTTGGTCAGTGCCGGCTCCGAACGCCGGGCGGGCAGGACCGGATCCCCGGTCTCGTCGGGTTCGGTGTCGGTATAGCACAGGGGCGCCCATGCCTTGCGCATGTGCCATTCGACGAGGTAGGCGAGCATGCAGATGAAGAAGTGGGCGCGGACCCGGTGCTCGAGGCGGTGGAATATGGGCCGGACCTGGAGATCGCTCAGTTTGAGACAGCGGAAAGCGCGCTCCACGCGGGTCAACCGCTTGTAGCTCCTGACGCATTCCTCGGCGGCCATGTCTTCGGGGCCGAGCGAGGTGCGGATGATGTAGATTCCGTCGAGGGCGGCCTCGGCGTCGATGGACTGCTGCTTGCGGCGGAAGCTGAAGCTGGTCGCGGTGATGTCGACGTCGAAGTGCTTCCTGACCTTTTTCTTGTTGATGACCTCGCCGACGGCGAGACCGATGTCGGCCTCGCCCGTGAGGGTTCCGCCCTCGACACGGGTGACGATCTCCGCGAGCGCCTTTTCGGTGGCCTTGAGCAGGCAGCTCCTGCCGCACCCGGTCGCGGTGCCCGGCAAGACGGGGATTGCGGCAGGCGACGAGGCGCTCCTTGGGGAAGTCGGGATGGTCCTGGATCTCGAACAGGGTCTGCTCCTGTTCGGGGTCCTTGAAACGGTCGAGATGGCCCTGGCGGGCGAGCTTGCCGATGGTCCGGCTCTTGAGGGCGGTGATCCACGCGACGCCGTCGCGTTTGCGCAGGGCCTCGATGGTGGCCTTGATGATCATGCCGCGGTCTCCGACCATCACCACCTGAGAGTGTTCAGAAAAACTGATGGAGATTCGGGCGATTTTGCTCGAATTACGTGATGTTTGGGGGTGCGTAACCCTCAGCTTCCGTGCACGCACTCGATTGACGCGCTCTTGTTCCGGTTTGTTCACACGACCCGTTGAGATGGTCTGCGACCGGAGGAAGCGCCGTTTGTCCGCCTGATGCGGAGCCTGAACTGGCCTCGTCTGCGGGTTCCGACGGCAATGAAGGTGGATCCGGCGGGACTTGAACGCGTCCATGGGCCGGATCGTGCACTCTCGGCGATGGACGGTGCACATCCGCAGAGATCGGCGCTTTTGTCACCATAGGTGGGGCCAACCAGTTCCGAGCGCCCGAAACAACGGACAAGGAGGGGGATAGCGTCATGGGCAACGGAGCTGACATCCGGGGACGCTTGCGCTTGGCATCAGGTGAGTGGATCTGATTGTTTTCCTTTCCAAGCAGCCTTTTTCGGGAGAGCGGAACACCGGTGAAGGACGGTGCGATGATCAGCCTCCATCAGGACAGGAGGCTGGCATGGCGAACCGGACAGGACCGCAATCAACCAGCTCGCCACAAAATCCTCGCCGGTTCCCGGTTCCCGCCCATACAAATCGACGGAACCGGTTCCCGGAACCACCCGACTCGCCACAGAAGCTCCAAACCTAACCAGGCTCCACCAAAAAACGTGAAAACCCCCATCATCAATTGTCGTGCGCACGCTCACTTGAGTGGCTGGGCCAACCGGGCGATCTCGCTGCTGGAGCCGGTGTTCGAGGCGCAGTGCCGCTCGGTGCTGGAAAGCTCCATCATCATCATGGACGAGACACCGGTGCGGGCCGGGCGCGACCCCAGCGAGCCGGGGAAGATGAAACAGGGCTACTACTGGCCGGTGCTCGGCGACCGGGACGAGGTGGTGTTCCACTTCGCGCCCTCCCGCGCCCACCACCATGTGGAGCGGTTCCTCGGCGATTTCAAAGGCACGCTGGTCACTGATGGCTACGGCGCCTATGCGGAGTACGCCGGTAAGCGGGGGGATGCGGTGAGACTGCAAAATTGCTGGACGCATACCAGACGCAATTTCGAGGAGCAGCTGGACAACTATCCGGTGTTGGCCGGGAAGGCGCTGGACCTGATCGGGGGCATGTACGGGATCGAGAAGAAGTTCCGGTCCCGGCCGCCGCCGGAACTCCTTGTGGCGCGGCGCACACACACCCGCCCGCTGGTCGACGCCTTCTGGCTATGGTGCGAGCAGACGCTCGAGGATCCGGCGCTGACGCCGAAGCACCCGATCCGCCGGGCGCTCAACTACGCCGTCGAACGCCGGCAGTCCCTCGAGGTGTTCCTCGACGACCCGCTGGTGCCGATCGATACCAATGGTGTCGAGCGCGCACTGCGCCGCATCAAGCTGGGACAGAAGAACTGGCTGTTTTCCTGGACGGAATCGGGCGCGCACAACGTGGGGATCGTCAACAGCCTTGTCGCCACCTGCCAGCTGCTCGATATCAGCCCCCTTGTGTATCTGACCGACGTCCTCCAGCGCATCGACACCCACCCGGCCGACCGGATCCACGAACTGACGCCGCGCCTGTGGAAGGAGCTCTTCGCCGACGCCCCGATGACCGGCAGCATCGCGTTGAGCGGCATCCGGGTTCACCCGGACGCCACCCGGGGACCGTCGTAACGCTTGCGCCGGCGCCGGACGGTGACGTCGATGCCGTCGATCAGCGCCATCAGCTCGGTCGAGGACAATGGGAGCGCCGCATGGCCGGAGGCCGGCGGCGGGGCGAACAGGCCCTGCTCCAGGCGCTTGGACCAGATGAAGAAGCCGCCCCGCTCGAAGCCGAGGACCTTCACGATCGTCCGCCGCCGGTTGACGAACACGTACCAGCGCCCGTCGGCCGGGTTGCGCCCGAGATGGCCCGACACCAGGGCGCACAGCCCGTCGAAGCTGCGCCGCATGTCGGCCGGTTCCGTCGACAGCCAGATGCCGCCCCGCGGCCAGTTGCCAAGCATCACGACCGCCGAACCCGCAGGACGACCCCGTCGCCCAGCTCGAGCTCGACGTCCCAGCCGGACACCGCAGGCGGCGCAAGCTCGACGAAGGAACCCTTCCCGCCGCTCAGGCAGAGACGCCGCCGCCAGTTCCCGAAGGTCTTCAGCGACAGTTCACGGGACTCGCAAAACGCCCGCCGCGACAGCCCCGAACGCTCGAAATCCGCCATGATGCTGTTCCACTCCGCCTCACTGCGCACCACCGGCGCAGGACGCGAACCAGCCGAACCATTCAAACCTGACATGACAATATCCTCCGATCATTGATGAATGACCGGATTTATCCCCATCCACCCCACGCACGGGCAACCGAATTATCGGACGTCGCCATTTACCCGCTTACCAGCGTAACGCATCAACACCCGCTCCTGTTTCATGAACGACAGGCCCAGTGCTTTCCTGCTTGCGACGTAATCCTTCGCGTGATCCGTCATGGTCATCGGGCATCTCCCTCGAAGGGCCAGGGCTGCACCGGTTCACGGAGCATCCGGACATCGACACGGGCATAGATCGCGGTGGTGTCGGGAGAGCTGTGCCTGAGCAGGGTGCCAATGGCTTCGAGGGGGGCGCCGTCGCGCAGGAGATTCGTCGCCGCCGAGAACCTGAACAGGTGTGAGGATGTCGGGCCGACGCCCCTGATCCCGACCCGCTTGATCGCACGGCCGACGATGGAGCCGCTGATGCTGTTACTCGACAAGGGCCGGTACGGTGCCCTGCAGCACAGAAACACCTTCATCTCGTCGCTGCGCGGTCGGGCCTCCAGGATGTAGTCCCGCAGCGCGTCGCCCACGTCCTGCGGCAGCGGCAGTTCCGCCTCCCGCCGCGACTTGCCGCAGACCCGGAAGACGGCTCTGTCCCAGTCGATGTCGTCGAGATTCAACCCGGCGATGTCGCCGGCCCGCAACGCAAGCCGGGCGAGCAGCAGCAGGGCTGCCCGGTCGCGCACCCCGATCGGCGTCGTCACGTCGCAGGCCGCGATCATGCGTTCGATGTCATCCTGCCCGACATGCCGGGGCAGGCTCTCACCCCGACGTCTCGGGATCGTCGGGACCGCGTGGACGAGTTCCGGCCGACAGAGGCCGTTCGACCCGAGGAAACGCAGGTACATCCGGAGCGCACTCGCGTCGCGTCCGACCTGTCCGCGAGAGGCGGTTTCGAGACGGCCCAGGATCGTGTTCCGGACCAGGGCGGCGTCATACGCCCCCGGGTCGCCACCGAGAGCTGGAAGCAGCGTGCGAATGTGCCGTTCGTGTAGTTCGATGGTCCTGTTCCTGAGGCCGCGATGCTGCCGTAGCCAATGCAGGAATGCATCAAGATGTTCGCCGTGCTCCACGTGGGACTGCGGGACCTTCGGCGCCGGGATGACATCCCTGTCCACCAGGAACGCGGCAAAATGCCGGAGCATTGACCCGGAACTATCGGATCCGGCAAACCTGCTGGGCCTGTTGTCGAAGAACCCCGGATGAACACAGGTACAGTCGTGGGCAAGAAAGCGACGCTGAACACGTTCGTCGGCTTCTGTCAGGGGAATGTCCGACAGGTAGAGCCAGACGATGAAGTGACGGCACAGGGCCCCGCTCTGTTGGATCAACGAACGCGCGTATCCCCGCTCTTCCAGGAAATCCCGGGACTGCATCGCGAGATGTCCGCCGGCCTCGATCTCCGGAGGAACATCTGCCCGCCCGGTCTCGAGCAGGTACCGGAGGAACCTGAGCGCAAACCGCCTGCAGTGTTGTCCGGGCTTCCTGCCGCTCCGGGGCCAGTCCGGGCAGTGGCATTCATGGCGCATGAAGTGGTCAAGAAGGCGGATGTCGAACGCGTCGAGACCCGCTCCGTTGAGCGACAGCCAGACCGCGATGTGCCTGGCCGTACTGGTCAATACGCCGGTCTTCCTGTCCGAAAGGCCAAGGCCTTCCAGGTGCTCCGCATAGCACCGGACAACACGGGAATCCCGTTCCGGAACCACATCGGGCAGTGGCGGACCGAATTGTTTCGAAGGCATGATCTCTCTCCTGTCAGTGTTGTCCTGCGGGTCGAGCGGGGCCAGGGCCTGTTGACGTACTGTGCGGAAAAACCTGTCGATCTTTCCCTTCCCGCGGCGTGGTACGGGCGCGCATGGAGAATGCGATGCCGAGGCGGGCGCAGATCATCGCCAGCTGCCGGGAGCGGAAGTTGCTGCCGTTGTCGACGTAAAACCTTGCGGCGAGACCCCGGCGGGTGATTGCCCCGCGCAGCACCAGGAGAAAGTTCGACGTGTTGTCGGCGAATGAGAGCCTGGCATAGGGGATGACCCGTGTGGCGTCATCGAGGATGGCCAGCAGGCAGGTCTTGCGCCTGCGTCCGCGGTCGACGGCGACGCGTGTTTCGCCGTCCTCGCCGGAGTCCCGGGCCTGCTCGATCACCTTGCGCACACTCAGTTCCGGCGCGTCACGCTTGATCGGCAGCAGCGTCTCGATCACATCCGGAGACATCCGCCGCGGCTGGGCGCGAACGGACCGGGCCTTGGGCATCAGCCCGTCAAAGCCGTCGCGCTCGTAGATGCGGATCCAGTCCCTGAGAACCCGGGTCCGGGTGCTGCCCGGGATCGCATGGGCGCGTTCCGCCCTGGCCCGGACCGCGGCCGCCCGTTCGACGCCCGGCGGGAGCGTCATGATATCCGCGATCTGCCCATATCGGAACAATGCGACATCGTGGCGATCCCGGTCTGCGGGTGTCTTCATGATGGTGGTCCTCAGTGTCTGGGTAGTGATTCCGTTTCACAGACGCTTAGGCCCATGACGGAGGCCGCGACACGGGCCATCGTGTGTTGGTGGGCCGGTTTGCGATCCGGCATCGGCGGAACTGCGCCGGAATCCGACCGGCGTGGGCAGCGCCTGGAGGTGATCGGTGCAGAGCAGCCGGAGCGTGATCAGCACGCTCCCGGTTCCGGCATGCTCCCGGAAGGCGTCGATCCGGATCGGGGTCCCGGCGAACAGGTCGGGGAACAGCCCGATGACGATCCCGAGAAAGGTCTCGACCAAGACGGCGCGGCGCCGGATCCAGCGCCGGGCAGCCCGGGGGTCGCCATGATGGCCGGGACGCACCCGGTCCGCCGCCGCCGCAAGGCCGTCCTCGGATTCCACCGCCGCCACGCTGTCCTCGACCGCGTGCAGCGTGCCCGCCATCCCCGCCGCCATGAACCGTGGCAGCAGGCTGAACGTCATCGGCGAATCCGGACAGTAGTATCGGGCAACCTTGAGCCCGACCGGGGTCTTGCGCGCGTAGGTGCCGTGACGGGCAAACCGACAACCCCCGTCGGGGTGGTTCGGACAGCGCTCAAGCTTTGCGTCACGCCACGCCTGCGTGCTAACGTACTCCTCGGCGGAAAGGTCTGTCTCGTGGATGAGTTGCACTCGACCGCCCACGGCCCGGCGGAGGACAGTCCGCGCGGGCCACTTCTTCTTTTGCTGACTGAACCCGAAGGAGTAGACGGCAGCCGCCGAGACAGCAATCGGAAGATCCCGGAACCCGCTGCCGGCGAAGCGCAGGCAGACAGCGATCAGCCCGCCCGGAATCAACCGCCGTAACAAGGCGCTGCCTGGGAAAGAAAGGGGCGAGAGCTTCCCGGGTTACTCCGATTCCCGGGAATTCCGAAGTCAGCCTAAACCGGGAAAGCTACCGTGCTGAACGGTGACCTGGTTTGAGAAAGAACAGTGTCAAACCGACAGGAGTAGAGCAGATTTTTATGGGACCCGAATCAGCGGAAAAGGCGTGTCATGACAGACACTTGGGATTCAAAATTCACATAACAATTTGGTTCCCATAATCGTCCTAATTCGAATGTTTCCATTAGGGCGAATTGGTGAAGAGCCTGTCAAGATAACATTCCAAAGTTTCTGAAATGATTCTTCAAATCATCTTCCCAAGACCGAAATAGCCGGGATTCCCCGAAACGCGCGCAGGCCATAGACCTGCTTGATCTGTGGAGGCAGTTCGTATTCAATGCGGCAGTCGGCAATTTCAGCGATCACCTCCGTGTCGTCACTTCTTTCATGATCGGGAAATGTAACGCTGCCATTCGCCGGCTCGTAACTCGCATTCAGCGCCATTGGCTGAAAGACACGGGGATTGACGACTTGGATCCGGATGCCGAACTGGACGCAGTTTTGAACCGCACGGTCGCGGCCACAATCACCTTCATTCGGGAACCACGTCAGGCAGGCATCTTCAAGATCTGGAGTTGCTATCCGTTTGGACGAACAGAGCGGTAAAGCTGCCCAAAAGTCAATCATGCGTCAAGAATCAGGCATCCAATCATGAGGCAGCGATGAAGATAGAAGGGACGGAGACCCTCTCGGCAAGCCCACAGTCCGTTTGGGACGCGCTTTATGATCCGGAGGTCCTGCAATCCTGCATTCCAGGTTGCGAGGAAATCGTGGGATTCCCGAAAGACGGAAGTGTCGACATCGTGGTTCTCCAGAAGGTCGGACCGGTCAAGGCACGGTTCCGCGGGACCATCACGCTCGATGACGTCGAAAAGTACAAGGAAATAACCCTTAACGGAGTTGGCAAAGGAGGGGCTGCCGGGTTCGTCAGGGGCACTGCCAGGGTTCAACTGGACGAATCCGACTCCGGAACCGAGTTGATCTACGACGCTGAACTACGTGTTGGTGGCAAAATCGCCCAGATTGGCTCGAGGCTGATCGGTGGATTTGCGCGGAGGTTTACCGATCAATGCTTCAAGAATTTGCGTGCACAGATGCAGATAGAACAATGAGCATGTCTCAACATCAAGCCGGACACCGGTCGGGAACCCCATTTCGTCACCTTTGGCTGGCCTCCCATTCCGGGTGAATCCAGGGAACATCGTTGGATCGGGGAAGCGGTTTCCGTTCCAGGATATGATCGGCGGCCTTTTCTCCGACCATGATCGATGGCGCGTTCGTATTGCCATTGGTTATTCGCGGGAATACCGAGCTGTCCACAACCCTTAGCCCGTCAACCCCGATGACGCGGCACTCGGGATCCACGACCGCGTGCGGGTCGTCACGGGCGCCCATGCGGCAGGTTCCGCAGGGATGGTAGGCACTTTCCGCATGTTGCCTGACGAAGCTGTCGATCTCGGGGTCCTTCCGTAATCCACTCCCCGGTTGAATCTCTTCACCCGCGAAGGACGCCAGAGCAGGTTGGGCAACGATTTCGCGAGCAAGACGCACGCATGTCCGAAATTCGATCCAGTCACTCTCGCAACTCATGTAGTTGAATCTTATTCTTGGCGGATCTTCAGGGTCTGCCGACTTCAGGACCACATCACCCCTTGATCTGGAGCGCATCGGGCCAGCATGTATCTGGAACCCGTGTGATTTTGCCGACGCCTTGCCGTCATATCGGACTGCCAGCGGAAGAAAGTGAAACTGGATATCCGGATATTCGACGCCGGAACCTGATCGGATGAACGCGCCCGACTCGAACTGGTTCGACGCACCTGGACCACGCCGCGTCAGAATCCACCTGGCCCCGACCCAGGCCTTGCCCAAGACATTCCAGTACCGGTACAGAGTGACCGGTTTACGGCACTTGTACTGAACGTAGACCTCAAGGTGATCCTGAAGGTTCTTTCCCACGCCCGGGCGGTTAGCGATCACGGGAATTCTGAGCGCCTCGAGTTCCTCGGCAGGACCGATCCCCGACAGCAGGAGCAGTTTCGGAGAGTTTATCGACGAAGCGGCGAGAACAACCTCACGATTTGCCCTGACGACGACGCGTCGTCTTCCTTGTCGAATCTGAACTCCGGTTGCCCTGCTCCCTTGAAGGAAAATCCGAAGGGCTAGTCCTCGAACCAATCTAACGTTTCTTCGCTTGAGTGCAGGCCTGAGATAGGCATTGGCCGCTGACCATCTCCTGCCTTTCCAGATGGTCTGGTCCCAAGGCCCGAACCCTTCCTGCTTTTCACCGTTGGGGTCCGCCGAATACTGATATCCGGCCTCGATTCCTGCATCGACAAACGCACGATTCAACGGATTTTCGCGCGTGCCACGAATGACATGGAGAGGCCCCCCTTTTCCACGCCTGCTGTGGTCTCCGCCGTGACCGCATGCATGCCAGTCTTCCATGCGTTTGAAATACGGATTCACGTCCGCAAAGGACCAACCCATTGCGCCTGACGCTTCCCAGTGGTCAAAGTCCCGCGCATGACCCCGGACGTAAACCATGCCGTTGATCGAAGACGAACCACCGATGACCCTGCCGCGAGGAGTCGCAAGCCTGCGGCCACCGAGATGGGGTTCAGGTTCGCTCACGTATCCCCAATCATACGTCCCCATGTTCATCGGAAAGGACAGGGCTCCCGGCATCTGGATAAACGGACCCGCGTCGCTACCACCGTATTCGACAACAATCACGGAATGGCGACCCTCTTCCGAAAGTCGGTAAGCCAGGGCGCATCCCGCGGACCCTGCGCCAACAATGACAAAGTCAGCTTCCATTTATCGGATTTCCAATCCCGGAATATTCCCGGGCTACGAACACGCGAGGGAGGGGTTGCGCTTCCCTCCCCTGGCTTCACTCCATACGAGCGGCTGGTCAAGGTAATCCTCGACGTCGGCAAGGGTCCGGCTGTCAAAAGAGCCGGAAAGGCGGCACTCGTTCAGGACATCTTTCCATGTTGCCAGCGCGTGCAGTCGAATACCGTTCTCTGCCAGCCGTTCCCTCGAGTTGGGGAAAATGTCGTAGAAAAAAATGACGATCGCATCACTCACGATGCCGCCGGCATCTCGAATCGCCTCGCAAAAACCGAGTTTGCTGCCTCCGTCGGTCGCAAGATCTTCCACGAGCAAAACCCGTTGACCTTCTTCGACATCACCTTCGATCCGGGATTTTCTTCCAAACCCCTTCGGTTTCTTTCGAACATAAATCATCGGCAATTGCATTCTGTCTGCTATCCAAGCAGCAAACGGAATTCCCGCGGTCTCGCCGCCAGCAATTGAGTCGAACTTTTCGAAACCTGCATCCCGGTAAAGGAGAGACAGCGCAAAATCCATCATTACCGATCGAATTCGCGGGTATGAAATGATCTTCCTGCAATCGATATATACGGGGCTGACCATGCCGGAAGTCAGGGTAAATGGCGGATCCGTCTGAAATCGCACCGCCTCGATTTCAATCAGTGCACGTGCGGTCGTTTCCGCAATCAGTCGCTGGTCTGAAACGGAAAAAGTCACGGTTCCTGCACGGCCACGATGGGCTTGTCCGGAATCGGCAGCATCCGGTCCGGAGAGGGATTCCTTTCGCCGTCTGCCGCTTTGATTGCCAGGCGGTTCTTCATGGGTTTGCCGTTCGTATCCGCCTACATCACGAGACCGAGGACCTGGTCGACGCTTGACTTCGCGTCGCCGTAGAGCATGCGCGTATTCTCCCTGTAAAACAGAGGATTATCGATCCCGGAATACCCGGTACCCTGTCCGCGCTTGCACACGAAAACCGACTTCGCCTTCCAGACCTCGAGCACGGGCATACCGGCAATAGGGCTCGACGGGTCTTCCTGGGCCGCAGGATTGACAATATCGTTGGAGCCGATGACGACGACTACGTCGGTTTGGGGAAAGTCCGGGTTGATTTCGTCCATTTCCAGGACCAGGTCATAGGGGACCTTGACTTCTGCAAGAAGCACGTTCATGTGGCCTGGCAGGCGTCCGGCGACAGGGTGAATGGCGAATCTCACGGTTTTACCCTTTGCGCGCAGACGTCGGGTTAGTTCCGAAACCGATGCCTGCGCCTGGGCGACCGCCATACCGTATCCGGGTACGATGATCACTGAACTGGCGCTTTCAAGCTGGGCCGCGACCGTATGGACGTCGGTCGCGACCATTTCCCCGTCAACCTCAAGCGAGGTTCCGCTCCCGGTTCCGAATCCGCCAAGGATGACGGATATGAACGAGCGGTTCATCGCACGGCACATGATATAGCTGAGGATTGCCCCCGAGGCTCCTACAAGGGCGCCGGTCACGATCAGCAGGTCGTTCCCGAGCAGAAACCCCGTCGCCGCGGCTGCCCAGCCGGAGTAGCTGTTGAGCATCGAGACGACGACAGGCATGTCGGCGCCACCGATTGCCATTACCAGGTGAGCGCCAAGCACCAGCGCAATCAGTGTCATGACATACAGCGTCCAGCTCCCGAATCCGGCCAGGTAAACCACCATGAGACCGATCGAAATCAGAACCATCAACAGATTGAGAACGTGCCGGCCAGGCAGAGTCAGCGGCTTTCCGGATACCTGTCCGGAAAGCTTGCCATAGGCGATGATCGAACCGGTAAAGGTAATGGCTCCAATGAAAACGCCGAGAAAGACCTCCACCTGATGAATGAACACTTCGGCGGTCGTGGCCATTGCAGCCCCGGCGGCAGCGCCATGCTCCGGCAAGGAACCCGCATGCGGACCGCCGAGATCCGAATTGATGCCGATAAAAACCGCGGCAAGCCCGACAAAACTGTGTAACGCCGCAACAAGTTGCGGCATTTCCGTCATCTTGACCCTGCGCGCGACGTAGATGCCGACGACAGCGCCTGCTCCCAGAAGCGGTACCAGCAAGACGTAGGCCAACCCGCCGACTTCGGGTCCGAATATCGTCGCGAATACGGCGAGCGCCATGCCAACGATTCCAAACCATATGGCACGTTTCGCCTTTTCCTGGTTGCTCAGGCCGCCGAGCGCCAGGATGAAGAGAACGCTGGCGGCGATATAGGCCGAAGTGACGAACCCGGAAATCATTTCACCATCCGATTCACGATCGCTGGAACATGTTCAGCATCCGTCGGGTAACCAGGAAACCCCCGACGATATTGATGGCCGCGATCAGCACCGACACCGCCGCCAGGCCTGTAACAAGCCAGTTGCCCGTATTCAGCTGCAGGAGCGCTCCCAGGATGATGATCCCAGAGATTGCGTTGGTTATGGCCATGAGAGGTGTATGGAGCGCGTGGTTGACGTTCCAGATCACCTGGTACCCGACAAAACATGCGAGTGCGAAGACAATGAAGTGCTGCATGAAGGACGGTGGAGCGTACAGTCCCAAGACGAACATCAGGATTCCTCCGGCGATCAGAAGTGCCAGTTGCCAATATCCGGTCCTCCGGATCGCCTTGATTTCGGCGGCCGCGGCTTCCTGGACCCTTTGCTCATGGGTCAGCGATGATCCGATCTTGGGTGCCGGACCTGCCGCGACACTCCTGTCCACGAGCTTCGGCGGCGGATAGGTGACGTTGTGTTCATGGGCGACAGTTGCGTTCCTGATCACGTCATCATCCATGTCAAGCTGGATGACTCCGTCATTTTCCGGGGTCAGGTCGTCAATCATATGAAAGATATTTGTTGCGTAGAGCGAAGATGCCTGCGACGCCATACGGCTCGGAAAATCAGTATAACCGATTACTGTAACCCGATTGTCGGTAACGATTTTTTCGCCAGGAACTGTCAGGGGGCAGTTTCCGCCCTGCTCGGCGGCGAGATCGACGACCACTGATCCCGGTTTCATGGTCCCGACCATGTCGTCGAGCCACAGTTCCGGCGCATCCCGCCCCGGTATCAGCGCGGTCGTTATCACGACATCGACTTCGGGGGCCTGCTGCCGGAACAGTTCCAGCTGCTTCTCGCGGAATTCAGGACTTGACGGAGCAGCGTAACCGCCTTCCCCCGAAGCGTCTTCTTCGAAGTCCAGCATCAGGAATTCCGCGCCAAGCGACTCGATTTGCTCGGCCACTTCCGCACGAACGTCAAAGGCCCTGACCACCGCGCCCAACGCCTGAGCCGCCCCGATGGCCGCAAGACCCGCCACCCCTGCCCCGATGACGAGAACGGTTGCCGGGGAGACTTTGCCGGCCGCCGTCACCTGACCGGTGAAGAATCGGCCAAAATTGCTTCCTGCCTCGATGACCGACCTGTACCCGGCGATATTCGCCATCGAGCTCAGCGCGTCCATCTTTTGCGCGCGGCTGATTCTCGGGACCATTTCCATGGCGATGACGGATGCACCAGAACTGGCAGCCGCCTCGAGCGCGGCAGAGTTTCGGCCCGGGTCGATAAAACCGATCAGGAGATGGTTCTCCCGAAGCAGTTCAAGTTCCGATTCTTCCGGAGGACGTACCTTGATGACGATGTCTGCGTCTCGCCACAGTTCCTTGGCCGATGCGACCACCCTGGCGCCGGCCTCCTCGAATTCGGCATCAGAGAACCCGGCGGGGTCGCCGGCCCCTGACTCAACGACAGCTTCGTATCCGATCCTTGCCAGCTGCTGCGCGGACTGCGGCGTCATCGCGACGCGGTTTTCGTCGGGATAGATTTCACATGGTGCGCCAATAAGCATGAAACGCCTCCCTCGGACCTGCGCCCGGATGCCACCCCGGCGCTTGGGCGGCCAGAGCCATCCGAATGGCCTCCTTGCCGTCAGATTACGCCCGTAGCCTCGATTCTCGGGCGGCTTTTGCCAGAAAACGGGCAAACGAACAGCGCCGCCTGTCATATTGGCGGCAGATCGATCCCCTGTGCCGGATGGACATCGGAACCAAACCGGAAAGCTCCGGGACGGCTTATCTCGGGCCTCAAGCCGTCAACCGTTCCATCACGTCTTCGGGGATGTCGAAGTTCGCGGTTACGGTCTGGACATCGTCATTTTCCTCGAGAACCTCCACAAGCCGCAACACTTTCTGGGCTGCCTCGAACCCGAGTGCTGTTGTCGACAAAGGTTTCCAAATCAGCCGGGAGGATTCGGATTCGCCGAGAAACGATTCCAGCGCGTTCGAAACTTCGTTGAGATCACGAGCGTCACAGTAAATCTCGTGTCCCGCCTCGGAGCTTTCGACATCATCCGCGCCCGCTTCGACGGCCGCCTCGAGCATATCGTCAGCGCTACCGGTTGCTTCCGGGTAGTACACCAGCCCCTTTCGCTCGAACATGAATGCAACGGAACCTGTTTCCGCCATGCTTCCGCCTGCCTTGGAAAAGATCGAACGCACGCTCGCTGCGGTCCGGTTCCTGTTGTCAGTCATCGTTTCCACGATGATCGCCACTCCTTCCGGCCCGTATCCCTCGTACCGGATTTCCTCATAGTTATCGCCTTCATTCCCGGATGCCTTCGAGATTGCCCGTTCGATCACGTCCTTCGGGACCGAACTCGATTTCGCTTCCTTCACTGCCAGCCGGAGTCGCGGATTCTTCTCCGGGTCCGGGTCGCCCTGCCGCGCGGCGACCGTGATTTCCCGCGCCAGACGCGAGAACAAACGTGACCGCGACGCATCCTGGCGGCTCTTGCGGTGCTGAATATTTGCCCATTTCGAGTGACCAGCCATGTCAGTCCTCTCTCTCCCGGTGCGGACCCCGTCCGCCACTGCCGCGCATGTCCCGGGCCTTATACGAAATGGGTCCTCGCCTGTTCAAGTTGAGCGAAGACGAGGTTTTGTCAACAGGTACGCCTTGGGGCAGCGCCACGGAAAATCGGCCTGTGATCGCGGCCAAAGGTTCATTGCAGGTTTGAACTCCGTTTCCGCACCCGTTTTCGAGGTGGTCGTGGACGGCGGAAAAGTGTCGTCTTCAGGTGACCGGCCCTGCGCGTGCGGGGGTCGATGCCGAGCCCGTTTTCGGCGGAGTCGGCGGGCAGCTTGACGTCCGTGGCGTCGCGTTCGACGATGCGCAGGTTGCCGGCTTGCCTGGAACTGCGCGCGGCGTGACCGATCCCGTTTCTACCTGTGGTTCAGGATTCTGTCTGGGTCACGAGGTGCACGGGTCTGGTCGATGGTGTCGAGCGCCCCGATTCCCAAGTCGCGCGCGATGCAGTTGATCTCGCGAAGCAATTCATCGTGCACTGGAATGCCTTCCGACTCGCGCCGGAGCATGGTTGCGTGCTCGATTTCGCCCGGAAGATACATGCATGAATCCGGTCTCACAGGGGAAGACTTCAGGGTGCGGTAAAACATGTCCATTCGGTCAAGGTACGCTGAGTCATCAAGAAGCACCCCGGGGTCGAGAGCCAGCATCATGTGGCAGGTGCCACTGGAACTGTCAGGCGACGTGTACATGCTGCGAACCTGGTGCTGGAAGTTCCCGCCACTGATCACTCCGCACAGCAGCTCAATAACCAATGAGAGTCCAAACCCCTTATGTCCGCCGATCGGAAGCAGGAATCCTTCGAGAGCCTGTCCAGGATCGTCCGTTGGTCTGCCATCTTTGTCAGTTGCCCAGCCAAAGGGGATTTTTTCGTCCCTGCTCTGGGCCAAAAGAAACTTGCCCCCGGCGACCATCGACATCGAAATGTCAAGAAGAAAGGGAAATCCCAAACGGGTCGGAGCGCCAAAGGCGATGGGGTTGTTGCCTGTCACCGGTTCGGCGCCGCCAGGAGCGACCATGTTTGGACCCACGTTTGACATGACAAGGGCCATGAGCCCGTCTTTCACCGCCTGCCAGGCATAGAGAGCTGCGGCCCCGAAATGGTTCGAATTCCTGACACTGGCCACGCCAACCCCGTGTGCGCCGGCCATCTCCATCGCCTGTCGCATCGCCTCGTGGCCAACCAGGAACCCCATTCCCTCGTCTCCATCCAGGATCCTCAAGGCACCGCTGTCAGCGAGAATCCTGACGTTGGGCTTGCCATTGATGACGTTTTCTCGGAGGCGCCGGGCGTAGATTGGCAGCCGCACGACGCCATGACTGTCAATTCCCCAGAGATTGGTAAGCACGACGGCGTCAGCACATGTCCGTGCATTCTCGCCAGTCATGCCCAGGTTGGAAAAAAGTTTGAACAGGAATTCCCCAAGCACGTCCCGGTTGACGCGCTTGGTGTCATTCATCATTGTCACCATCAAACCTGGCAAGCGGTTCGGCGCTAACCATGACCGATGCGAATACACAGGGACTGCCACTCCTATTACGCCAGGTGTGTGCGGTCCCCCGCTGGATGATGACATCACCCGGCCGCAGGAGCATCTCGCCCTCTTCGGTTACGGCAATGATCTCGCCAGACAAGATGATGTTATAGTCAACCGTCTCGTTTCGGTGCATTGTCGGGTCGTTCGATTCCACCTGCCGAACCACGTCCATGGACTCGAAATCTCCGGATACGGATGTTTCGTCATGCTCGGAATCGGGCAGGAATTCCACGATGCGGAAGCGTGTACCACCCGCGGGCGGATGATGGCTAAACGGGCGCTTTCCGGCGTCGTCAAGACCCTCATTCGAGGCCAACGGGCCGTCGGTCTCCCAGAGCTCGAAAAACCTCAGGCCACGCCCGACCTGCCTGACGGTTGCTTCCGCCAAGTCCCCGCTGAGAAAGCACGAGGTTCCGTCTTGGCGGTGGCCGGTAACCACGCGCCTGAATTTCAAAGCCATTTGCCCTTCTCGCCGCCACTCTCCCGACCTTTGCATTTTGCCATGATTTTATCAACTGCGCCGAAAATCCCGTCGTTCAATGCGGGAATTCAAGGCGCAACCGTATTTGACCTCTCCGACCGGAGAGCCTAGAGTTATGGTCGAGAAAGAAGGTTCCTGCAACGAACCGCCGCAAAGGCCGGCAAGAGCCAGTCGGCCATAGGCGAAGTGCAGGAAGACGGAAACCGCAAGGACGGAAGGCCTGTCCGTCCCTGCCTGTGGAGGCCACTGCGTATGCCGGGCGCGACCGCCCGCAATAGCCCGAGAAGCAGGAAATACCATCTTACAGGGTGGGGAGCAGTCACACGAAGTCCGTAAGTCGTTTAGTACGCGCTTCGAAACAGGCAAAGATCCAGACATGGAGAGAGTCAAATGAATATTCTATCGATCCAACGGACAATTAACACTGTCCTGATTGCGATTTTGACGATGACCGCGTTCGCGGCACAGGCACAGGACAAGCCTCGATACGCCATGCTGGTCCGTGTGCTCGGCAACACCGCCTTCGAACTTGCCCGCATCGGTGCTGAAGAAGCAGCCGAAGAGCTTGGAATCGAACTGATATACACGGGCCCCACGGAGAACACAGCCGAAGGCCAGATCAACCTCATCAATTCGCTCATTGCGCAACGCGTCGATGCCATAATGATAACGGCCAATGACGCCACCGCGCTGACACCATCCCTCAACCGCGCAGCCCAAAGGGGTATAGCGGTTGTTACCTGGGATCAGGATACCGAATCTTCGGCCCGCCGGCTGCATATCGCGTCCGCAACGAACGAACTCATTGCGCTGGCACCCGTCAAGATCGCACTCGAGCTTACCGAAGGGGGAGGCGATGTCGGGATCATAACCGGACCGGCAAACTCGACGACCCAAAACGAATGGGTGGACGAGATGATCCGCCTGACGAAGGAAGAGGAAGCCTACATGGGCCTCAACGTTGTCGAGGTGGCATATGGCGACGAACGCTCGGACAAGGGGTACAACGAGGCGCTTGGCCTGGTTAACAAGTACCCGGATCTCGAGGCAATCGTTGCCTACACTTCCGTGGGGATCGCGGCCTCTTCACAGATGGTCAGGGACCAGGGCCTCATCGGGAAAGTCAAGGTGACCGGTTTGGGATTCCCCACGGAAATGGTGGATCATGTGCTTTCCGGCGCGACACCGGCTTTTGCAATCTGGAACATGATTGATGTTGGTTACACCACCGTGCAGGCAACACACCAACTGGTGGGTGAAGCGATTACCGGCGCCGACGGCGACGTGATATCAGCGGGGCGTATGGGCGACATTGCCGTTGGTGAAAATAATGTCGCGGTCATGGGCGAACTGTTCGTGTACGACGCGTCCAACATCCAGGAAGCTGCCGATTTGATCAATTCCGTCAGCAATTGATACCAGCGCCGCGTTAACGGAAGGCCCATCGACCGAGCGCAAGAATGACGGGGCGCTCGGTCTCACCTGTCGTGATGCCTGAGCCGGTCCTGCGCGTCGAAGGCGTGTCGAAGCGCTTCGGAGGCGTACAGGCATTGAAGGCAATAGACTTCGAAGCCCGCGCCGGCGAGGTGCATGGACTGGTCGGAGAAAACGGCGCCGGAAAATCCACCCTCGTCAAAATTCTGTCCGGCATCCATTCTGCGGATGCCGGTACAATTCGGGTGCACGGCAAGCAGCTTGCACTCGCAAGGCCACATGACGCCACCGCGGCTGGCATTTCGGCCATCCACCAGGAACCTTCGATGTTTGACGAGCTTACCGTGGCGGAGAACATTTTCGTCGCGGCGCAGCCGAAGTCTCCGGTGCTCGGGTTGGTCGACTGGCCGCGCATGATCAGGGACTCGACCCTCCTTTTGGAAGAACTCGGCACGGAAATCGATCCCCGCAGCGAGCTTGGCCACCTGAGTGTCGCCGAGCGGCACATCATTTCAATCGCACGTGCCCTGTCTACTGACTCCAGTATCATTATTCTTGACGAGCCCACCGCGGCGCTCTCGCATTCGGAGATCGAGCGGATTTTCGGAATAATCGCCAAGCTGCAGGAGCAGGGCAAAGCGATCGTATTCATTACCCACAAGCTGGGCGAAGTCTTCAGGATTTGTGATCGATACACTGTTCTCCGCGACGGGGAGACGGTCAGCACCGGGACTACGGACAGTACGGATGAAGATGGGCTGATACGAGCCATGGTTGGCCGTACCCTTGATGACGTGTACCCGAAAGCAGATGCAAGGCTGGGGCAGGTAATCCTGAAGGTGTCGGGATACAGCCATCCAACCGAATTCGACGAGATTGGCTTCGACCTGCGCCGCGGTGAAATCCTCGGCTTCTACGGCATGGTCGGCTCGGGGCGAACCGAATTGATGGAATCCCTGTTCGGTTTGAGCCAGCACAGCCGGGGTACGATGCAACTCCACGGAGCGCCCGTTGAATTCAAGTCACCAGGTGCCGCAATCCTTGCGGGCATTTCATACGTTCCTGAAGACCGGCAGCACCATGGTGCCATCCTGCCCATGTCGATCGCCGGGAACGTTTCATTGCCGCAGCTTGAAAATGTATCGAATTACTGCTTTCTCAGTACCGGGCGCGAGGAGCGGCTGGTTGACGAATTCGGCAGGAACGTCGCCATCAAGGCCAGCGGATGGTCGCAAGCAGTAGAGGAATTATCGGGCGGCAACCAACAGAAAGTGGTGATCGGCAAGTGGCTCGCGACAAACCCGGACGTCATTATTCTCGACGAGCCCACCAAGGGGATCGACGTGGGCTCAAAAGCCGCTGTCCATGAGGCGATCGGTCGGCTCGTCCAGGAAGGTCTGGCGGTTGTCCTGGTTTCCTCGGAACTCGAAGAGGCGATTGGCATTTCAGACAGGCTGGTCGTTATGGCACAGGGACGGATCGTCGCGGAGTATTCGAGAAAAGGCTTTGATCGCGAAAAAATAGCTGCGATCGCAACCCGGCGAAATGACTCGGGCCGGGAACAGGAGCCGTCGATTGAGGTGCCCGGCAGTTGAAACACTTGACAATTCGCGACTTCCTCAATCAGCGTGAGGGAATTCTTCTTGCCACGGTATTCGTCCTGTTCACGGTCATTGTACTGCGCGCACCTGAATACCTTGGCGAGCAGAACATCGACAATCTGCTGACCAGCTGGGGCTTCCTGGCGATACTCGCCATCGGGCAGCTCGCCGTCTTGCTCACGGGTGGGATCGACCTGTCGCAGGCATCCGTGCTTGCCTTCACCGGCATGTTCCTGGCGATACTGTCACATGGCATGCCCGAACTACCGGCGATCATATTCGTCTTGCTGGGCTTGCTGATGGGTGCCGGGCTGGGCCTGGCAAACGGAATCGCCGTGGCGTTAGTTGGCATACCGGCCATCATCACCACGCTCGGGACCATGACCATCATTCGCGGTCTCGTCTATGTATTGTCCGGCGGTGCGTGGATTTCGTCTCACGAGATGTCCGACAAATTCAAATCCTTTGGCGCAGGCGAGTCTTTCGGACTTCCCAATGTCTTCCTGGCAGGCCTGGTCTGCTGCGGGTTGGTATGGCTCTGTCTCCAGCACACCAGACCTGGGCGCGACATCTACGCCTTCGGCAGCAACCTGGCTGCGGCACGCAACGCCGGCATCAACCTGAAGCGGGTGCAGGTGCTCGTGTTCGTCGTGTCGGGCGGGGTCGCGGGGCTCTGCGGATACTTGTGGACGGCACGGTTTGCCATTGCCTACACTCAGGCCGCTGAAGGCAGGGAGTTCGCCATCATTGCCGCCTGCGTGATTGGCGGCGTCAGCATTGCAGGGGGGAGGGGAACCGTCGCAGGTGCCGCTCTGGGGGCGTTGTTCATCGCCGTGCTGGAAACATCTCTTCCGTTCCTGCGAATCAATGCCTTCGCGCAGCTTGCGGTGGTCGGGGCAGTCATCCTGGTCGCCATCGCGGCCAACGCCCGGGCAGAACGCAAACCAGGCAGGCAGATACTGGTCCCCAGGGACCGGGCATCCGCGTCAACCGGGGTGCATAGCAGGTGATTGCGAGAATTCCAATTGGTCCCTGGGAGCTGGCGCTGGTCGTCTTTCTGGCATGTGTCATTGTCCTCAACAGCTTTCTTTCGCCCTACTTTCTGGACTTCTACAACCTGATCGACAGCACGTTCAGCTTTTCGGAAAAGGCTCTCATCGCCCTGCCGATGGCCTTGCTGATCATTGCCCGCGAGATCGACGTATCCGTAGCTTCAATCGTTGCCCTCGCGGCAGTCCTGATGGGTGTCGCGGCTGACCTGGGAGCAAACACGACGACACTCGTTTTTCTCGGACTCGCCACGGGCACGCTTGCCGGACTCGTCAATGGCACCATTGTCAGCCTGCTGGGCGTACACTCCATCGTCGTCACGATCGGCACCCTGTCGCTTTACCGAGGCATCGTCGCACTGATCGCCGGCGACGAGGCATTCACAGGCTTCCCGGCGGACTTCGCATGGTTCGGACAACACTACCTGGGTAACTACGTGCCCGTGGAATTCGTCATTTACATCATCGCCACGGTAGCATTTGGCATCGTCCTGCACATGACGACCTTTGGCAGAAAGGTCTATGCTCTTGGCACGAACCCGGAGGCAGCAGTCTATTCTGGCGTATCTCACACTCGATACCGACTGGTCCTGTTCGCGCTTACGGGCCTGATGTGCGGGCTGGCGTCCGTCTTGCTCACCAGCCGGCTCGGCAGCGTGCGGCTGAACGTGGCAACGGGTTGGGAACTCCAGATCATTACCATGGTCGTGCTGGGCGGGGTAAGCATCGCGGGAGGAACGGGGTCGATATTCGGCGTGACACTGGCCGTGTTCCTGATCGGCCTGCTGACATTCGGTCTCTCGCTGGTCAATGTTCCCGGCATCGTCATGAACATCTACATCGGGCTCATGCTGATCAGCGCAATTGCCCTGCCCCGCCTCTACGACTTTGTCAGCAACCGGCTCACCGCCGACAAGTGAGGAACAGGCCATGCCACTTTACTACATTACCGAAGACGTCACGCGAGAGGGAATGATGAGTTGCAAGCAGGCACCGGAACGAGCCAAGGGCGTCGTTGGATTTGCGGCAAACTTTGACGTCACGGTCCTGGAATTCCACTACTGCATGGCTCACTTTGATTTCATCATGAAGGTCGAAGCGCCGGACGATGAATCGGTATGCGCATTCACGATGGCTGTTCGGAAATCCGGGAATGTCACTGCCAGGGTGACCAGGGCGTTCACTCCAGGCGAATGGGGCAGTATGGTCGCGCGGTTGCCGGAATGATCCGGCGGGCATGTCGCTCGTCGCTTTTTTTCGCAGTCACAGGCATGGAAGTGCAACCTCGCTCGGGCAGGTCGGGATGTGCCTGCCTCCTGCAAACTCCCGATTCAACCGCCGAACAGGATCTTTGCCTGTTGGCGCGGATGCCGGGGAGCAGCTCCCTTGTGCAATGCTACGGGTGCCGGAGTTTCATACGCGATAGTTCCGGGCTCCGCCCCGGCATTTCCGGCCGCTACGGAGCCTCGGGCGGTGTCAGTGTTGGCGAATACCGGATCTATCCTGCCGTCCCGGGTGCTGGCACCACCAAATGAATCGAGCATCCAGGAGAGATCCTCGATACGGGACGATATGATATGGCTGACGATACCTTCCCTTTGCAGCTTTCCCTTTACCTTGAGAAGCCGCCCGGTCATTACCGCCTTGCGGTAGTCCTGATAGGTCTTCGACCAGACAATAACATTGGAAACGCCGGTATCATCCTCGAGTGTCAGGAAAATGACCCCTTGCGCCGTACCAGGCCTTTGACGCGTGATGACCAACCCTGCAACCGTTACCCATTGTCCATCCGGAATATCCCGTATCGCAAATGCGTTATCAAAAAGACCTAGTCCGGAGCGAAGCAGCTTGACAGGATGATCCCGTAGCGTGAGGCGAGTTGTCACATAATCCTCAAAAACATTCTCCGCACGGGACATCTGTGGAAGCGGCGTTGCGGTCTGCGGCAGTCTTTCTCCGCATTGTTCGAAGAGCGGTAACGGCCTGTCTCCACCGATAGCCTTCACTTCCCACAGCGCTTCCCGCCTGCTCAAGCCGTATCCGGCAAAGGCATCGGCACTCGCCAGGCGGGACAGGGCCTTTCGGGACAGGCCGGCACGCCGCCAGACGGCATCGATTGACCTGTAACCACGACTGCGTGCGGCACTGATCCAGTGAGCATCCTCTTCGCTGAAACCGCGAATGTGCCGATAGCCAAGGCGTACGGCGAGCGAGCCATCGCTTGCCGGTTCCAGGACATTGTCCCAATAGCTGCTTTCCACGCAGATCGGGAGTACTGTCACACCATGGGCACGTGCATCCCTGACAATCTGTGCCGGCGCATAGAAACCCATGGGTTGGGAGTTGAGCAACGCACAGCAGAAAACCTCAGGATGATGACATTTCAGCCAGGCTGAAACATAGACCAGAAGCGCAAAACTCACTGAGTGGCTTTCCGGGAATCCGTATCCGGAAAACCCCTCGAGTTGTTTGAAGCAGTTCTCGGCAAACTCTCGATCGTAGCCCTTCGACAGGCACCCCGCGATAAAACGTTCCCTGAAAGTTTCCACCGTACCGGGTCCTCGAAAACTTCCCAGTGATCGCCTGAGTTGATCAGATTCAGTCGCACTGAATCCGGCGGCGACAACCGCAATTCGCATGGCCTGTTCCTGGAAAAGCGGAACCCCCAGCGTTTTTTCCAGGACAGATCTCAATTCCTCCGAGGGGAAAGCCACCGGTTCTTCGCCACGCCGCCGCTTGATGAAGGGATGCACCATGTCACCCTGGATCGGACCCGGCCGGATAATCGCCACCTGGATGACAAGATCATAGAAAGTACGCGGCCGCATTCTTGGCAGGAAATTCATCTGCGCACGGCTTTCGACTTGAAACACGCCCAGTGAATCGGCAACGCAAAGCATGTCATAAACGGCAGAATCCTCCTGAGGAATCTTTGACATGCTGTAGTCAAGATTCTTCCAGATTCGCAGCAACTCGAAAGCCTTCCGGATGCAGGTCAGCATTCCGAGAGCGAGCACATCCACCTTCAACATGCCGATGGTATCAATGTCATCCTTGTCCCACTCGATGACGGTGCGGTTTTCCATCGCCGCATTCTCGACCGGACAGAATTCATCCAGGCGTCCCCGGGTCATGACAAAGCCGCCCACATGTTGGGAAAGATGGCGTGGAAATCCGATGATCTCCCGGGTCAACCCCAGGGTTTGCCGCAATCTCCGGTCCCGGCAATCGAGACCTGCTGCCCTGACATGTTCATCCTTGATACCCCTGCCCGACCATCCCCAAACCTGGCTGGAAAGCGCGGCAATGATGTCGTCCGACAATTCCATGGCTTTCCCGACTTCCCGTATGGCAGCCCGTGAACGAAAATGGATGACCGTTGAACAAATGCCTGCGCGATGCCGCCCGTATTTCTCGTAAATGTGCTGAATGACCTCTTCACGCCGCTCGTGTTCGAAATCCACGTCAATATCCGGTGGTTCATCGCGTGCGGCCGATATGAAGCGCTCGAACACCATGGAAAAGGTCTCCGGTGTCGCCTCGGTGATGCCGAGCGCGTAACAAACAACGGAATTGGCGGCGCTGCCCCGCCCCTGGCATAGAATTCCTCTTGATCGGGCGAACTCCACCACATCATGGACAGTGAGAAAATAGCGCGCGTAATCGAGTTTGGTGATCAGGCCCAGTTCCTTCTCGACCGTGGAACGAACCTTGAGTGGCACGCTGGTACCGGAGTAGCGTCGTGCCAGGCCTTTTTCGGTCAGTTCCCGCAAGCGATCGTCGGGGGCCTTGCCGTCGGTGATTTCATCCGGGTATTCGTAGCTGAGTTCATCCAGCGAAAACGTACAACGTTCGGCAATGGCAGCGGTGTTGGAGACGGCCGTTGGATAATCCCTGAACAGCCTCCGGATTTCGAATTCGGATTTGAGGCGACGTTCGTTATTCGGCAGCGACCGGCGTCCCAACCTGCTGATCGTTGTCTTTTGCCGAATACAGGAAAGCAGATCAGCCAACCGCTTTCGACTCCCGTGATGCATCAGCACATTGCCCATGGCGACAAGCCGGACACCTGCGTGGGCAGCAACAGATGCACGATGTGCAAAATGCGCGGCATCATCCCCGTCATATCGCGGCATGATGCCCACAAACACGTGATCACGGCCAAAGGCGGCCTTCAGTCTCTCTGCCATGGCAAAGGCCTGGGCAGTGCCAGAGACAATCAGCATGCAATCATTGCCCCACTGCAGGATATCATCCAGAGACAGCTCGCATTTGCCTTTGACGGTACGGCGTTTTCCCGTCGTCAACAGGCGGCAGAGGTAACCGTAGCCTTTCCGGGATTTCGGATATGCGCATATTTCAGCCCCCCCTGTCAGAACAAGGCGGACACCAACAATGTAGCGGACCCCGTGCTTTTTTGCAGCCGCATGTGCACGTACAATTCCGGCAAATGTGTTGATATCTGTAATTGCGATCCCGGAAAGGCCCAGATTCCCGGCGCGAACGACCAGTTCTTCCGGATGCGAGGCGCCGGTCAGGAAAGTGAAATTGCTGATGACGTGCAGTTCGGCGTAACTCACGGGAATCGACCTGCAACATACCAGTCAGGCCGTTTCAGCCCCGGATATGTCAATAACCACAACCTCAACCCTGTCGTGGTCTGCACACGCCAGTAATCACGCTGCGGCAAGGTTTCGTTCCGCCACCACTCCGATGTCAGACGTTCCGGTCCCTCGGCATGCGCGGTTTCATATGTTTGGCAGCGCCAGCTGAATTTTTTTGGCGGACGGTCCGGCTCAAGAGTTTTCAGAAGCTCGGGATACTTGTACAGCCGGACCGGACGTCTGCGCGGATTACGCTCCCAAACCGGAGTCATCTCGCAATGCGCCACCTCCACAAATCCGAATTCCCGCTCCGGCAAATGACTGTCAGCCGGAAGCCATCGGCAAATGCGGTCAAATCCGAGGCGGTTGCCAAGAGTCGAGACAATCCCCGTGATATCACCGTCACGATTGCCGGCTTCACCCAAATGCCTTTGTCGGGCCTGAATCCGTTCCACACAATCGGCCGCAAGATGCAGCCGGTCTGCGCCAAATTCGATTTTCAATTCATCCAGAGGGTGCCTGAACTGCTGCAACAGCATGACCGGGTCATTGACCGGTCTTGCGAAACCGACGGTACTTCGATGATTCCCGGTATCCACACATCGGACAGTCAGGTGATAACGGCGTGCACCCTTTTGTACGGCCTGCAGGCGTCCGCAGACGGAATCGGCCAGTCTTTCCAGACCCAGGACCAGATCCTCGACCAGTCCAATCGGATCAGGCATGGTTATGCCGGCAGCGTAGGCGGGATCAGGACGATGCGATATGATCGGGTCGGGCACACATCCCGTAGCGCGCGCCAAATCCTGCACCAGGTTGGGTCCGAACCGGAGCGCCAGTTCGGATGACTTGATCACATGGAGCTGGCCAATGGTCTCGATTCCGAGCTGACGCAGTTCCGTGACCATTTCCGAAGGCAGGCCAAGGGCATTGACCCGGAGAGGAATCAGGGATTCCACGGTCTTTCCGGGCAATGCGATTTCGATTGGATTCGAACCATAGCGTGCAAGCGCCCATGCAGCCTTCCTCGTATCGGCAATCCCGACACGGGCTTCAACCTGCATGTCATGAAGCCCCTGGCGTGCATGGGTTGCCATTTCCGCCTCGCCCCCGAAAAGATGCGCACATCCCGCAATATCGAGAATCAATCCGTCCGGCGGGTCGAGCGCGACCCGGGGTGACAGCCTGTCGGCCCAGCATCGCAATGCGTAAAGAAAACGGGCCTCGCGTTCCGGATCTCCCGGTTCGGTCAGAAGGTCCGGACAGATGGCCCGCGCATCAGGTACCGACAAACCCGGGGTCAGTCCCGCCCGAAACGCCACATCATTCGGATGCGTCAGTTTCCAGACATTCCGGGATTGGGCAATGATGGCAAAGGGACCAAGGATACGCGGGTCATTCCGGCGCCGGAGCCGATCAAGCGGCAGACGCGGCAGCCAGATGGACAGTACACGTTTTCCCTGTCTTGTCATTCCTGTCTCCCAACCACTGTACGTTCCATGTGCCGAGCTTCCCGTGCCTGTTCTTGATACAGCACCATTTCCAGCTTCCGACGTTTCCGGGAATGGCAACACATTCCCAGCGGGTCTGGGCGGCAGAGGTGTGGACCCGACCTGCAATCAGGACGATACCCGTGCATCCCGAATCCTCCGCCGCGATTTGCAACCGCCTGCTGGTACGCAAGTCCGGACCATCATGGAGTTCGATAACGACACAGGATACGTTGTTTGTCCGTATGGTCTGTTCACCAGCCCAGAGGATTTCCTTTCGCGTCGTGCAATTCGTCAGAATAATCCGTGCCGGGTCCAGAAATTCGCGCACTGCGGCGGGGGTGAGAGATTCCACCGCACTCGCCCCTCCTATCCAGATCACCGGTCCGGGCAGGCGTGATGCAACCATGATCGCAAAGATGTCGGCGCTGTCACCCGTCACCTCATGGATGCGTCCCCTGCGTAGCCGTATTGGCCCCGCTACCGGGAAATCACCATGATCCCTGGAACGAATATCCCCCCCGATACGGGTCGTAATATCTTGATACGGCATGTTTGTTCTATTTTTGTTCTACTTTTATTCCGTTTTATTCCTTACAGAAAGCAAAAGTCAACAGCTTAATTGGTCTTGCACGCGTTCAAAGCGCACAGAGATGTTGCCTGGTTCCGGGGATGTCCATTTCGGCGACAAAGACGCTGCCGGCATGCGGTGCAGCCTTCAGTTCATCTTCGGCATGACGCACACTCAACGTCGTAATGAAGAGTCGTTTCAGCGACGCACCGCCGAAGGCAACGCAGGTGGGACCCTTGGTCGGCAAATCGATGCGGGCTGTCACCTGTCCGTCCGCGCCGAACCGCACGACGCAACCGCCCCAGACCCGGGCGCACCAGTAGTTTCCCTCGGCATCGACGGTGCCGCCATCTGGCAGACCTGGCGCCGCATCCCGATCCGCGAGCGGTGCGATTTCCGTGAACTCTGAAAAGTCTGCGCCAACCCGGAACCTGCGGATCCGGCCATCGGGCGTATCGGCGAAGTACATGGTTTGCCCGTCTGGCGAGAACTCCAGACCGTTGGTAAGGACGACGTTGCCGAACAACCTTTCGAGCTCACCGCCCGGACCAAGGCGATAGACGTTGCCGACGGGCCGCCGCTGTTCCATGTCCGGTGTTTCGTCGGCCGTGCCGAACACGATGCCACCGAACGGATCGACTGCCGCGTCATTGATGCGCGTCTGCGGCAGGTCCGGTTCCACATCGTGGAGCTTGGAAAAAACCTTCAATTCCTGATCGGCAAGAGCGACCTGGTTGGGAAATCCGATCACGAAACCCGGTCCCTGTCGCGGAAGAATGAAACCGGCGCGCCCCGGCAGGTTGAAGCGCGTCGCGTTCCGTTCCGCATCCATTCGCCAGACGCAACTTCGCTCGATGTCGGTCCACCACAGGCAATCGTCGCGCGGGTCCCAGAAACAGCATTCACCGAGTGCATTCCTGCAATCAAAAAAGAGACGGGCATCCATGGTCTTACCTACCGCTGCCAGGGCGTTGACGGGGACCGAAGTTCTGCGTCACGCACTGATTTCGAAAGTTCTGCATCGCAGTCGGGGACAAGGAAATCGAATCCCCGATCCGACTGGTGCCGACTGGTCGTGAGCTCTGTGCCAGAGGTATGCAGGAATGCCGGAAGCGAAGAAAGGCCCTTGCCGTTTCCAGTAATGCAAACGGTTGCCTGGGCCGAAGGATATGCTGAAAATTCGTCGCAAGGGATCGACAACAAATGCCACTTTCGACCGGAAGTCTCACGACCAGATCGCGGCGTCGACGTGGTCGAATTCAACATCAGCCGGGACATTTCCCGGTCCCTGCCCTGTTCGTTCTTTTCTTCTCTTCTCAGCGTATCGGAATCCGAAATCCCACGGTTCCTCCGGCTCCAATGAAAGTTCGCGTTGTCGGCCGTGCGCGGACAATACGTGTCTTGACCTCCACGACATCATCCTCCCGGAGAAAGATCCCGGTTTCGACAACCTCGAATGACCTTGCCCCGATACGTGCGACTTCCCGCAGCCTGGGTCTACCCGGAACGCCATTCACAATGGTTTCGATTTCGATCATGACATCTTTCAGTTCATGCACGGTGGAATTTGCCACCTTGAGGACAACCTGGTCTTCGTCGAAATAGATGTCAGCGGTGACATACCTTTCCGGAAAGTCCACCAGGTCGAGCTTGACGTAAGCCTCACGTGCCTCTCTGCCGAGTTCGCCTCTTGCCCTGCTGGCAGTCCGGTACAATTGCTTGGCCTTTTCGCGATCCCCTTCGTCAAGCGCAATTCCGGCAAGGGAAAACGACGCTTCCGCGGTCGGAAACAGATTGCTGCTTCGCTCCAGATCATGCCGCGCATTGGTCCTTTGCCCGAGGTGGTCGTACGCGAGGCCGCGTCCCAGGTAGTGTTCATAGTATCCGGTGTCGCGGCGGATCGCCGCATCGAATGCGCGAATCGCAGCCTGGTATCGCCCTTGGCGTGCAAGTATTTTGCCCCTGATTCCGTAGAACAACGGTTCCTTCGGTTCGCTGCGAATTGCGCTTTCGATGGCCTGCAGGGCGGTTTCAGGATCATCGTCCAGCAAATGTTGCGCATTGTCAGCTTTTTCGTACGCCCCCCTGCGTGCCTGCAGGTAGGCGATCCGCTGCATGTAAGTCGACCTCCCCTGATCGCCGCCCTGCGGAAAGTCGGCCAGAGCTGCCCGGTTGTTTCGAACGCGTTCACTCGATGGCGGATGGCTTGCAAACAGGCAATCGAGCCATCCGGGTTCGCGCCCCCGGTTCAGGGCAACGAATTTTTCATGCAAGGTAACTGCAGCCGCCGTGTCATACCCCGCGGCATGCATGTACTTCATGCCGTAATAGTCCGCGTCACGTTCGGCTTCACGGCTATGATTCCGTTCGAAGAGATGCAGTCCGACACCACCGGCGCCGAGGAGAACGTCTGCATCGCCCGGATCGCTGACGGCGCCCGCGGCGGCGAGAAGAATCAATTGGCCCAGGATGCCGCGCTGCATGGAGTGCGTTCCGTGTCTCGCGGCAGCGTGCACGACTTCATGACCGAGTACGGCGGCAAGCTCCGCTTCACTCTCGATCTCGACCAGCAATCCCCGGGTGATCGCGATCTTGCCGCCCGGCAAGGCCCAGGCATTTGGTGTGGTGGTGTTGAGAACAACGAAATCGTAGGGAAGTGATCGATCGCTCACTGCAGCCACGCGTTGGCCGACTTCCGCGACGTAGTCCGTGAGCGCCGGGTCAACCGTATACAAACCATTCCCGGATTGTTGCAAAGGAATGTAGTAGCGCTCACCAATGTCTATCTCCGCAGCAATGGAGAAAAGCGAGAGTTCCCGTTCCCCGGTCACGGGGTTGTCGGAACAGCCAGCCAAGACAAGCAGGCCGGAAAGAACTGCGGAAACGAATGTGGGCCGCATATGCTTCACGGGATGTGTACACGGTTTCGTTTCTTCCACAAGCGGTTCAACCTTCGCGTCGTTTGAACTCGTGATGCGACTGATCTACCGGCACCGTTCCATTTTGTGCGGGGAAGGCGTGAACGAGCGAATCGCATTTTCTGGTGAAGATTCCGAGAAGCCGTAAAACCTGTTGAAGCAAACGTTCGATAAATGGGAGCACTTGATTTTTTCCGCAACGAGCGTGACATCCGCGCCCGCCGCCTGGAAACGGCCCAGGTTGCCGTAGAGCGCACGAAGCATGATGCCCCGTGCGCCGTTCATGTCCCGCTCAACGATGATGGTGCCATCCGAGACCGTCTTCGAGCCGCCAGGCTCCTGCGCGACAAAGCCGTCCCATGAACGGGTCCTGCTGGTATAGGCCTCGTTGGCGATGATGAGCCGTTTGCCGTATTTCCGGCACATCCAGGCCAGCTTCTGCCTGAACCGGTAATGCGCCAGGCCCGGCATCGAGCGCACGGTCCTCGTCCTGATCTTGCGCTCGGACTTCGCGCTCATTTCCTTCGTCCCGAAGGACGGCGGCAGGATCACATCGAAGGCCCGAACGAGATCACGGGCAACCCGGCGGTGCAGGTCGTCGACCAGGTTGCGGATGCGGATCGCGAGCCTGTCGATCCGCTTCTGATCGTGGCGCTTCCAGTCCCCGTGCCTCGCCTTCGCGCGCATGCCGACCAGGCGGTCGAGCTTCAGCAGGAGCGGGAACACCCTTTCGGCATGGAAGCCGTCGCCGTGGCTGGCAGCGTGCTTCACCGCGTATGCGGTCACGAAGGTCCGCACGCCGGGGTCGAGGGCCACGATGGAGCGGAGCTGGATTTCGTTCCGCCCAACCGTGGTGATGTGCTTCCGAGCGCAGATGAACCACTGCCCCCGCTCAAGCACGATGGTCGTGAGATCCCCCACGCCTCGCCGGGCATGGCTTCTGTCAAGTCGAAGTTCCGGGCGACGAACGCGCCGGAGAGCTTCTGGACGGCAATGCGCTGCCGGTTGTCCCTGATGCTGCGGAACGAGAAGCCGCAGCGTTCGCCGTCCTTCCGCCGCCGGATCACCGCATCCCGGGTCCTGAACGCCGCGTTCACCGCCTCGTCGCAGTCGGCGGAGCGGAACGCGCCGCCGCGCTCCTCAACCTCCGAACGCACGAAGGCGCGGATCGTGGACCGCAAGGCGGTCTGCAACAGGTCCGGGCCATTCGGGTCCACGAGGCCGCGGTCGGCCTCGATGAAGCAGGCGATGGCAAGGTTGTAGGCGCGGCGCTGCTGGCGGACCAGTTCGTGCAGCAGCTCAGGGTCCTTCGGGCAGGCCCTGATCTTCCTCGTGCCCTTGACCAGAACGCTTCCCATGGTGGGCGTTGCAGAAGGAAGTGATCCATGCAACGAGGCAACGGACGTCGAACTGCCCGGTGAGATCGTCCTCTTCCAGAAGCTCGCTGCCTCCTCCCGAAAGTTCGACGACATGCCTGACGAGGGGGTAGCCCGAGCGGGTGATGCGGTCCGATGTGGCAGCCACCACATGGACTGCCTCTCCGCGCAATGCGCGTTCCAGTCGGGCGACAAGGCCTCGTCGCCTGAAATCGACTCCGGATCCAGTGTCACGGACAACCCGTCCGTCGGGATACCGGGCGCGCGGGAGCCGTTCCCCGGTGTCGAGGGAGGAGAGCTGCCTGGCGCTGGAAGCACGGGCGTCGAGGATCGTGTCGGGTTCGACGGGAACCCGGACCCTGTCATCTCCGCCGGGTGTCCGCTCGAATCGTTGATGGCGCCCTTGTATGACACCTTTCACCAAAAGAATTGAATCAAGTTATCCACGAAACGAGGTTTACGAGATGTTCTTGGTTTGTTCAGTGCGGAAAGACTGAAATGTTGCGTTTGTTGCTCAGTCATGGGGCAGCATCCTGCTTGATCGGAACGGTCCGCCGGGAGACGTGGGCAGGGCTCGGAACCCGTTCCCTCAACCGGAACAAACTCTTTCGGCTCAACCTTGGTGCCACCTTCGAGCGGGGCGATCATTGACGCATGGCGAACGCCGCCAGGTCTGCGTTCAGACCATACCAGAGTCTTCGGTTACTCCTCCACAAAACCACATGTTTCCTTCACGCATGAACGAATGGATTGACACATGACTTGGCGCGCGAGTCAGCCGGGGTTGAGTGGCCAGAAGAAGGGGATCAGGAAACTCGCCAGTAGTCCAATGGTCAAATTGAGCGGCAGTCCCAATCGAACGAAGTCGGTAAACCTGTACCCTCCGGGACCGTAGACCAGGGTATTGGTCTGGTAACCCACCGGAGTTGCAAAGCTGGCCGAAGCAGCGACCATGATCGCCACGACGAGCGGACGCGGATCCACGCCAAGCGAAAGGGCTAACGCTATCGCGACCGGGGTGATCATGACCGCGACAGCATTGTTCGAAACCAATTCAGTCAGAACGGACGCCAGCAGATAGATTGCCCAAACCATGAAGAATGCTGGCAGCACGCTGATGTACGGTGAAATCAAATTGGCAATGCGGGTTACTGCACCGGACGTCTCGAGGCCTGTTCCAACCACGAGCATTGCCAGCAAGAGAACCAGCAGCCTGGCATCGACGGAACCAAATGCTTCGTCCGCTTCGATAGACCGGCTCAACAGGACGATGGCAACGGCAATCATCGCCAGCAGCAGGATCGGAGCGACCCCGAACGCAGACAGGACGACAACACAACCAAGCGCAATGATGACCCAGGGCGCGTGCGCCCTCCTGTACGGCCTGACGTCAGGTTCAACGAGATCGACCGTATTCTGTTCGTCGGAAAGTCGCCTGATATCCTGAGGGGCGCCTTCAAGAAGGAGCGTGTCGCCCACCTGGATCGCCAGGTCGTCGAGTTGACCACTAAGGTTCTGGTTCCTTCGATGGATGGCAAGCAGGTAGACACCGTAACGGCGGCGTAACCGAAGGGCACGCACACGTTTCCCGACCAACAGGCAACCCGGCGTTATCAGGGCTTCGACGGTCGTGGATTCGCGAGATGACACGGTGTCGGCGACCACGACTCCAACGTCCCTGCTCTGTTTCAAGGCAAGGAGTTCTCCGACGGCCGTGCGCAGGATGACGCGGTCTCCTTCCTGGAGCGTGATTTCGGGAATTCCCCGCCGAAGTGATTCATCGCCCCTGACAACATCAATAACGCGACCGCCCTGATGCCGGAACTCCGCAACCTCAAGCGGCTTTCGCCCCACCAGAGTGCTACCTTCCGAGACAACGACTTCCGTAAAAAACCGCTTTGGTCGCCTGTCGCCCAAGATGCTGCTGACGGTCTCCCTGTGAGGCAACGTTCCAGGAGCAAGGATGAGAATATAAACAATCCCGTATAATGCCAGAATTGCCGCCAGAGGAGTGACTTCGAATATCCCGAACGGCTCAAGGCCACTTGCGCGCGCGACGCCATCAACGATGAGATTGGTGGACGTGCCGATCAGGGTGCACATTCCGCCAAGAATCGCGACATACGACAAGGGAATCAGCAACTTCGACGCGGCGGTGCCCAATGTCTTCGCCAGCTTGATGGCAACCGGGATGAGAACGACAACGACAGGCGTGTTGTTCATGAATGCAGATGCAAAGAGGACGACACATGCAAGGACGCCGAGAACCAGTACCGGATGCCTCTCGGCGCGCGCGCTAACCCAGCCCGTCAGGAGCGCCAGCGTACCGGTCCGCACGAGCGCCCCTGACAATATGAACATCATCGCGACCGTCCAGGGCGCTGGATTGGACAGCACGCCGAGTGCGCGTTCCATCGGAACGACTCCCAGAATGATCATCGCTGTCGCAGCCGAAAACGCGACAACGTCCGGGGGAAAACGCTCGGACAAAAACGCAAGGAACATGCAGCCAACAATCGTGCAGGCGATTGCAACGTGCCAGGCTTCGGGGAGCAATTCCGGGATCATCCGACGATACACCTCCGGGATTTTGTTAGAGGAGCACGCATAACAACTCGTTCGTCAGCCTCAAGTCACCTCGCGGGAGGCTCTCCCCTCCTTTGATGGTTTTCCCGGCTGCACCAGGACCAGCCCTATGGTCATCAGAACCACGGCTCCCCAGATCCAGCCGGAATACCTCTCGTCGAGGAGGATAATGGACCAGAATACCCCAAATCCGGTCACAATGTAGGCGACCTGTGCCGCGAATACGGTTCCGGCACGTCTGACCAGCCAAACGTACCCTGCATAGCAAAACGCATGCAAGACAGAGAGGCCCAGGAGCGCGTATTCAGCGGATCCCCATACTTGCGACAGGTCGATCCAGTGACCGGTCAAGGCGGTCAGCGGAACGGAAATCAGGATCCCGATCAGGGATGCCCAGAAGATCGCCTCGACAGGATTCAACCCGGCAAGCCCCATCTTCCCAACGATATTTGCCTCGGTCGCGTAGCAGAGCGGAGCGATCATTGCCAACAGCACGAAACCCGCTGCGGCCGGGTTGGGGAGGCTCGTGTCAGGACCGAGAAGCAGGACGATCGCAGCCGCGCCAAACAGGATCCCGAGTATTCGCAGAATCCTTGGTTTTTCATTGCCGATGAGAATCGCGATGGGCAACGCGAACATGGGAACCAGCGCGATGATAATGGACATGACCCCTGCCGGGAGTTCGACTGCCGCCTGGTACGAAAACGTATTCGGGGCAATCGTTCCCGACACCGCGATGATCGTACAGATGATTAAACGGGGCCAGGTCAGGGGACGAATGCGTCGTCTCCGCCCACCGACAAAAGCCAGCACGGCCAAACATGCTCCGGAAAAAACAAGCTGCCAGAAGATCAGTCCAAAATGACCATGGCCCGTCGAAACGGCGATACGGGTCATCGGCATCGTCAGACCCCAACCGGCACCCAGGAGAAGAAGGGCTGTCCAGAGAAACATCTGTTCGTTCATCAGTTGCTGCTTCGTCGAAACACCCCTCCGATCTGAATCTGTTCAATGGAAACTGCCAGTCCCGTCTCGTCCGAGGTCGTCACGATCAAGCCGGAAACAGTCGCTTCGCCGGTAGCTGGTGTTGCGCGCCCCCTTTTCACGCCGGTCCTGAACTGACCCAGCGGAATCTCCTGATCAAATCCGATGACGCTCTGGTACACTCCGCACATCCCCGCGTCGGTCAGGTATGCCGTTCCGTGGGGCAAAATCCGCCCATCGGCCGTCGGAATGTGCGTATGTGAGCCGACAACGAGTGACGCACGACCGTCGAGGAAATGCCCCATGGCGTTTTTTTCCGAGGTCGCTTCCGCGTGAATGTCCACGATCACTGCGTCCGCACGACCCTTGAGCGGCGCTGTCCTGAGGGCCTCGTTGACCGCAGAGAACGGATCATCGAAGGTCGGTTTCATGAAGACGCGGCCAAGTACGAGCGCGACAAACACTTTTCGTCCGCTGGCCGTCTCGAACAAACCGGCGCCACGCCCCGGCACTGCTTTCCCGTAATTCAGCGGCCGCAGGATCCGTTGATCCTGCTCCACGCCGTGGAGCATTTCCTTCTGGTCGAACGCGTGGTCGCCCAGCGTAAGGCAATCGGCGCCCGCATCAAAAAACTGGCGCGCATGCGCACAGGTCAGCCCAAGGCCATTCGTCGCGTTTTCCGCGTTGACGACGACGAAGTCGATTGTGCGTTCGCTGCGCAGTTGAGGCAAAACAGTATGAACTGCTTGCCGCCCCGCCTTTCCGACCACATCTCCAAGATAAAGCAATCTCATGGGTCACCGATATGTTTCAGCATTGGAAACAACAAGCGGATTCGCCGAAAAACAGTCGGTGGCCGTGATTCGATTTGCCGTGACTCCCTCGCGGACCCTCCGTCCGTTCACGGTTCAGCAACAGTCAATCCGGCTTCCGTGACAATCGCATCGAGGCGCTGATCGTGTACGTCATGCGGAATCGCAGGGTGTTCCTGGTCAGAATAGGCGAATCCGACTGCAACCAAAGGTTGGTCAGTTTGGGTACGCTTGGCACGCAGGATCTGCAGGGTCCGGTCGTAGAACCCTCCCCCGTATCCGAGCCTGGTGCAGGCCGAATCGAACGCAACGACCGGTACGATCAGCAATTCCGGTTCAACAAAGTCCCCGCTTTCCGGAACGGACGTGCCGAATGCGTTCCGGATCAACGGGATACCTGGCATCCATTGCCGGAACTTGAGTGGAAGTCCTGGACCGCAAACGACAGGGACGCAGACAATCGAATTGATTTTTGTTAAGTAACCCATTGTATTTGTTGGATCAATTTCAGATCGAATCGGCAAATACCCGGCCACGGCCTTTCCCTGGCCGACCTGATTCAGGAAACCAATCAACCGTTCATTGGCGCGTCTGGTTGCAGACCTGCTTGCCGCGAATCGGCGGCGTTCAAGTGCGGAATTCCGAAGTCTTGCCTTGTTGTCCGCGATGTTCATGGAGCCGATCATGCAGTTTTCGCGGAACAGGGGTAATTCGGCGGAACCACCAATTCAACCGTAGAGGCTGTCATATTTCCTGTACGCCCGGTCATGCCAGGTGGGCACCGGATGCGAAAGGCCAGGGCCAACCGCAGAGCCAGCTCCCCAGAAAAACTTGTCGGCGACTGGAATATCGCAACTACGAGAAGGGCAGTATCCGCCTCTTGCGCACTTAATCGACCTGCCCTGTTCGGGCAAGCACGAAGGCAGAAGCCGGCTGCGGAATAAACCCATCGATTATGTAGCCGGATTTCGCACGATCCCGGGCAGTTCCGGCGATTTCCGCATGTTGCCGTAAACGGCGGGATCAAAATGACACGATGTCGGGCTGGTCGCTGCGGTCCGTCCATGACGTGCCCCTCGAGCGGATGCGGACAGGCTCGTCAGATCGCTTCAATTGCCATGATCAACACACAAGAGAGCAGGTGCAGCTCGAGGAAATTCGTGATCGTTTATCAGTCGATGATTCACCGGGAAACACTTCCCGTCTGAATCCGTTCAATTGAAGCCGCAAGTTCTGGCTTGTCTGCGATTGACACGCCCAAACCGGCGTCAGTCAGTCACTTCGCCGGGTTCAGGAGTCGTGTTTCCCTTTTTTGATCCGGTCCTGAACCGGGCTGTTAGCTTCGCTGATCAAATCCGAGAATTACCCGGTGAAATCCGCACATATTTGGGTAAGTGGGGAATGCAGTTGCGCAGTTGTCGATGAAGGTGCGCTTGCTGGTAGTCCTTTGCGAAAGCCGAATCGGCGACGCGATCATCGACGTCACAGGCGAATAACTGTAAGTGCCTGATCATCCGTTCCGGGACTGCCCCAACCTGATCCCGACGATTGACAACGTTCGAACCTTGTTGCCCGGCTCGCCCCGCTCCTTCGCTGACAACCCCGAAATCATGGAGTGGTTTCCTAACGGTTCCAGGTGCTCGGCGGGAACGCATTGGATTCCTGCAGGACTCGCGAATACCCGCGAAATCGCGACGACTACTGGCAGTAGGAAAATTGCCCGGGTGCCGGACACCCCTTCTCACGATGACAGACGGGTCCGGACGCCTTGCTGTGCGGGAGGGAACGGTTTCCTCTCCGAATGCGAGGCTCGCTCAGGGGCGACATCCCTGCAATTGCAGTCCGACTGGATGCAAAAATGCCGAAATGGACGACCGCAACCCAAGGTGGACACACAAGGCAATTTCAATGCCAGGATTTATCAACCGTATTTTCCTCTCATTCGAGATAGTGAAAACGTCGCCGGAGGAGGATTTGGCGCTTGATTCCATCGGAGCGGTCGGGAAGATGCGGAAAGCTGCGATTCCGAAGGAAACCGCCTGTTGAACTGGTTGAACATGCCCCGCAATTCGCCGTTGGAAGATGTATCCGGCGGTTTGGAGGGATTTTCCGTCCCGCCGCCCCGGACTTTTCGCGATGCGGCAACATCAGGAAATATCTCGCGGATCATGCCGCCTCAGCGGTGTTTTTGTCGCAGCGTTGGAACGAACCGTTCCGCCGGCCGGCCAACGCTCCACGGTTCCGGGCCACATCGGGAAACATTGAGGTCGGACGGAGCCGGGGACGATGTGCGAAACCGGTATAACGGCGTGACTCCGGCAGGCGCCGGGGCAGGACAGCCATAACGGCCGTTGGACCCGTCGAACCTGCAGGCAACCAGTTAGGAAGGACTCGCTGCGACCATGAACGAAATCCATGACATTTCTCACCACGACATCTTTCGGCATCCCGAACACTGTGTGAACCAGGTATGTGCCCGTACACTCGCGAACGGCGATATCGTGGCAGTGTTCAATGAAGAGCGGTTCCCGTTCCACCATGACAGCGGCCAGACCCTCATTGCCCGGTCATCCGACGGGGGAGTCACGTGGTCGGATCCTGCAGTCGTGCTCCCCTGGACCGACACGAGCGGAAACTGGGACTGCGGGATATGCGAACTCGCAGATGGTTCCCTGATCGTCAATCTGACGATCACGGCATTCTTCAAGCGCGGCATACGCGCCGAGCAGCCGTCTTGGAGTTCGAGACCGCACACGCGCGAATGGGGAGACTGGACTTGGGCATTCAAGACACAGGGCTGGATCGGGACCTATGTCGTGAAGTCCAGCGATGGCGGCAGGTCGTGGAGTGATCCGGTGCCGTGCAATGTCCGCCCGCTCAAGCACGGCGGGTGCCGTTCCGGCTGCTGGCTGCTTCCTTCCGGCGCTCTCCTGATGGGACTCTACGGGCGAATCCGGGGATACGGTGAAGAAGGCGAGGGTGAATCCACGCGGTCGGCGCTGATCCGGTCAGACGACGGCGGATCCAATTGGGAATACTATTCCACGATCGCCTACGACCCGGCCTCGATCATCGACTATGAAGAACCGGCAGTACTCCGCCTCAGGGACGGAAGGCTGGTCTGCTTCTTGCGGACCCACGTCAATCCAAGCGGCGATGCGAAGAACATGGCCATGACCATTTCCGAGGACGATGGTTTTTCCTGGACACCGCCGAAATGGACAAATATCTGGGGCTATCCCGCCGATCTCATCGCGCTTGCAGACGGCCGATACCTCATGGTCTATGGCTACCGTCGTCCTCCGTATGGAACGCGCGGAATGGTTTCTGAAGACGGCGTCACCTGGGACGTCGCCAATGAATTCGTGATCCGGGAAGGAGGTGTTCCCTCCAGCAGCGCGGTCTTTTCGCCCTCCTCAAGCCTCGGACGGGACTCGGGAGAAGGAGATGGCGGCGGGGGAGTCGACCTCAACAATCCGGGACTGTTCCAGCATATCGGATATCCGACCGTGGTACAGGCGCCCGACGGGGCAATCGTTGCCTGCTATCACGAGTGGAGCAACGACAGGAATCCGCTGCAGTTTGTGCTCTGCACCCGCTTCAGGGTCTGAGACAACCCGCCACAATGTCGTTGCGCGCGCATTGACTCTGGACTGGAGGTTTTGACCGGGGTCCCTGAATGATCGAAACGAGTTCCCGTTCTGTTTCGTCAACCAGGGCCTTCATGGCATGACCCCGACGCGACGCCTCCAGGACGGCACAGGTCACCTGCGGGATCGATTCTAGATTGATTCTCCGGTCTGGTTGTCGAACAGGTAAAGCCTGTTCATGTCGAATCCGTATTGCCCGCTCGTCATCGGCAGCGTATCGGGTCCAACGTCGATCGCGGCGGTTACCGGCGTATCGCCGACCCTTGCGGCGAGAAACTGGCTTGACCCGATGTATTCCGCAACATCCACTTCGAGGCGAATTGGCGCAATGGCAGCATCCCGAGCGCCCCCGGGACTATCCGGGGCGGCAAAGTGCTCGGGCCGCAATCCAATCCTGACCGTGCGCGATGACGTCGTGCGCGCTCTCGCGGCAAGTTCCGGCGGCAGTGGAAGTTCAAATCCATCCCCGCGCACGGACACCGGATCCGTGCCAGTAATCTCCGCATCGAGGAAATTCATCGAGGGAGACCCGATGAAGCCGGCCACGAACAGGTTGTCGGGAGAATTGTACACCTCTCTGGGTGTGCCTACCTGCTGGATCCGGCCATCGTCCAGGATCACGATTCGATCCGCCATCGTCATCGCCTCGATCTGGTCGTGGGTGACGTAGATCATCGTCCGTTCGAGTCTCTTGTGCAGGATCGACAACTCGGTTCGCATCGATGCCCGAAGTTTTGCGTCGAGGTTGGAAAGCGGTTCATCGAACAGGAAACAGTAGGCGTCACGGACGATCGAGCGCCCCATTGCCACACGTTGGCGTTGCCCGCCCGACAGGTCCCTGGGCTTCCGTTCCAGAAACTCGGTCAGTTCGAGCATTTCGGCCGCCTTGCGCACGCGTTCCCTTATTTCGTCCTTCGGGGTCCTGCTGAGCCGCAGGGCAAATGACATGTTGGCGGCAACGTTCATGTGCGGATAGAGCGCGTAAGACTGGAACACCATCGCAATGTCGCGGGACTTCGGCGGCACCCAGGTCACATCGCGTCCGCCAATGTAGATCGTGCCGCTTGTCACGTCCTCCAGTCCTGCAATCATCCTGAGCGTCGTCGACTTGCCGCATCCGGACGGGCCGACGATTACCACGAACTCACCTTCTGCGATCGAAAGGTTGAGTTCCGGTATGATGGTTTGCTCTCCGAACCTCTTCACGACGTTCTCCAGCATGATTCCGGACATTCGACCCTCCTCCGTGGTTTTCTGCGGGTCAGCCTGCGACTACGGTCGCCCGATTAGACGGGTATGGCAGGAATGCGCTGCCATCGGATCGACAACGCCCATGATTTCGCGCGCCCTGCTCATCCCTTCATCCCCGACGTGATGACGTTGTCCATGAAGAAACGTTGCAATATCAGGAAGACGATCAGGCTCGGAATGATAAGCAGCGTGACCGCCGCGGCCCCCATTCCGTAGTATTGCGTTATATTCGTACTTCCCTGGAGCGATGGCGCAAACTGGTTCAAACCGACAGGGAGCGTCCTCACGGAATCCGATGTGCTCATGATCAGCGGCCATAGGTACTGGTTGAAATTTTCCGCAAATGCCAGGATACCGACCGAGACACAGGCTGGAATTGAAAGCGGAAGCACAACCAGCAAAAACCGCGCCCATAGTCCCGCGCCATCGATCGCTGCGGCGTCCTCCAGTTCACGTGGAATACTCAGGAAAAACTGCCGGAACAGATAGACGGAAAACGGACCGGCAACCGAGGGCAGAATGATCGACCATCGGTTCCCGACAAGTCCGAACTCCCCCATCATGCGATACAACGGTATCAGCATCACCTCGAACGGCATCATGAAGGAAGCGAGAACGAGCCAGAAGAGGAAATTTCGGCCGAAAAATCGCAGGCGCGCAAAGGCGTAGCCCGCAGCCGCGCCCAACACAAGCGTGAGGAATGTCGACACGATTGCTATGTAGAGGCTGTTGAAGGTCCATTGTCCGATCGGCTTTTCCAAGACCCTCTCATAGTGTTCAAGGGAAAACTCGGTGGGAATCCACTGCGGCGGATTGGTCAGTATTTCTCCAGTCGGTTTCAGCGAAGTGAGGATTACCCACAGCAGCGGAACAAACCACAGGACCGTGAACAGCAACCCTATCGTGACAATCGTCAAGCGAATGGCGCGTTCGCCCTGCCTGGTAGCCAGCATGCTCACGTCCGATCCGGCCATCACTCAGAAGTATTCCTTGTCTGCGCGCAACAGCGTGAAACGCAATATCGTCAGGATCATGATGATCAGAAAGAGGACGACGCCAACCGCAGCCGCCATGCCCTGCTCAAATCGCACGAAGCCCTCCTGGAAGATATAGTAGACAACGCTGGTCGAATAATCGCTCGGGCCTCCCTGAGTGATAATATGGATGAGGCTGAAGACCCGCATTGCCTCAATCAGAGTGATCGTGATCACCAACGAGGAAACCGGGAGCAGAAGCGGAAACGTAACTCTCCAGAACGACTGCCACGCATTTGCGCCGTCAATACGAGCGGCATCGAGCAGTTCACTTGGAATACTCTGAAGTGCGCCGAGGAAGATCACCATTGCGAATCCTGCCTGCCACCAGGTCGTGATGAACGCAATCACCGGCAGAACGAGAACTGGTTCCTTCAGCCAGGCGATGCGGTCCGGCAATCCGAGCATACCGAGCCCCACATTTACCAGGCCAAACTGCGTCTGAAGCGTCCAGTTCCAGACGATTGCAATAATCGTCGCCGTAAGGACAAATGGCGCAAAGAATACAAGGCGCGAAATGGTATGGGTCGGCAACTTGCGATTCACATAAACCGCCATTGCCAGACCAACGAAAAAGGACATCGGAACGACGATAATCGAATACTGGAACGTGATGATGAAGGCCCGACGGACCTCGGAGTTGGTCACCACCTCAACGAAATTCTCGAAACCGATATAGTTCCCCGGTCTCGGTCCAACCCGTGCATCGGTGAAACTTGTCAGTATGCCTAGAAAAAACGGATAGATCCTGAAAATCAGGAACACGACCAGAAACGGAATAATAAATGTAAAGGCAAACGGATTCACGCGTCTCATTGCAACGAACCACCGGTGATCCGGGGATCCGGAGCGCTCCGCAACCCTGTTGTCGGGAGTGATCGGCGTGTAGTTCACCAACGGCGTATCTCAGGCTCGGCAACCTGACACCCGAAGATGAAGGAAGGCAGCCTGTCTCCACTTCGCCAGCGGTGTGGTCCGCGGGCGAACGGATCCGATGTCGGACGCCGTGTCTGCCGTGTCCAGGAATTCATCATTGCCTGACGCCGCCCGGTTCCCAGAACCATTCGTGCCTTTTGATCTTCAGGTCCGGAAACCTGTTCCAGTAGTGCGAAACCGGGCTGTCCCGCCAACCGCTCTCGATTGCCTCCCAGGAGAACGGTTCGCCCGCGTCACAGAAGTGGGGTTGAAACCACTCCTCGGTTATCACGTGGCTGGTTCCCGTGTAGCGAAAATCAGCCGAAAGCCGGAGTTTGTCCCGCGTCAGATTGTCTGCCGCGGCATGGACGGTAAGCATTTTGAGCAGCAGGATATCCCCGCACCCGTATGCTGATTGCCGCCACGAACGACGCGGATCGACCTCAACGATCCTGCCCCGGGGCCGGGCGCCGGTTTCGGCGTGAGAAAACCGGACTTGTGGCTTCCCTCGAGAACCTTCAGTCCTCCGACTTCCAGCGGCACATCGCCCAGCGGAACCCAGCAGGAGATCGTCTCCGTGGAGCCGCCGACGAATACCCAGTCCTGGTGCGCCGGGGTGCCACGCGCATTGTCCCGTGGAAATGCGATCCGCCCGATCGTCTGGGGAAAAGGAAACACTTCCTCCTCGAACAGGGCCTCCATGATGTCGATGATCTTCCGATTGAGCTTCAGGTCATGAAACGCCTCCAGTGCCTGAACCCGCGCATAGACGGCCGCGTACTCTTCGTCTGTCTCCATAATGGGTGCACGGTCCGACAATCCGTCGATCAGTCTTGCGCCGGGGCGCAGCCACCCAGCCTGTTCGCAAATTTCAAGAATTTGGCGTCTGACGTCCAGCACCCTCTCCTCAGGGAGGATATCCCGGAAAAACAGGTAGCCGTCGGTGCGCAACCGCTTTCGTAGGCCTGCCGGACTACTGAGTAAACCGTTTGATTCTAAAAATGGCGACATCTCACCACCCTGAAATCGAAAAGACCTCCAGGTCTTACAAATGGCGGTATCTCGCCATCCCAGCCGCAATCCACGAGGGGAGGTCGTTGGTCGTCCCCTCGCGGATGAATGCACCTGGTTTGCCCGCGGCGGTCTACATGGCAACGGGTTCCTTTTGCAGGATGCCAGTAAGATGCTCATCGAGGTCGTTGAGGCCTTCGTCCACACTCTTGGACTTGTCCCAGACCTTGTCAAGCATACGGGTCACCGCACTACTGGCACCACCGTAGACGGAGAATTCCGCCCCCTTCGGATGGGACACATCCCAGAAGGCATATTGACCGTTCTCCTCGGAACCTCTGAAGTGTTCCTTGTGCGGAGAACTGTTATATCCTTCGAATGCGAGGCCCTCCATCGTCACCGGAATCTGCGACGAAGCCACGCCAAATTCCCCTGCACGCTCCACGATGTACTTGTAGATGTTGCCAACGGCTTCCTTGACATCGTCCGGACGACCGTATGGAAGCACCAGCCCGCTGTATTCGTACATCACGGCCCGCTTGTCTCCCAGGATCGGCATGACATCGGCGCGGAAGTTCAGGTTAGGCTGCTGGAGCGAACTGCCGACAACCCATGTGCCGGAGTAGAACGTCGATGCCTGACCCGTCAGCCAGTAATCATACCGCTGGGTTATGTTTGGATCGGTGATTTCCCACTCGTAAAGGGAATTCAGAATGAATTCCGCGGCCTTCCGGCCAGCCTCGTTGTTGAAATTCGTCGCCTTTCCGTCATCGGCGACCATCGAACCGCCGTACTGGTACAGCAGGGCTCCCCAGATGTTGTTTGGCAGTATCCCTGACCTTGGACAGGAAAACCCCGACTGGATGATGTCGCCGGCGCTGTTCCGCAGCGTCATCTTCTTGCTCCACTCGACGAATTCCTCAAGGTTCTCCGGTTCCCGGTCCGTCGGCAGGCCCGCCGTGTCCAGGTGGTCAAGATTGTAGAACAGGACCCACGAGTTCCAGCCGTGCGGCACCGCGTAGAGCTGTCCGTCCCAGCGGCACCGGTCGAGGATGTGCGGGAGCACCTTGTCGAGCGGATAATCGACCGCGGCCAGCATGTCGTCCATCGGGTCGAGAGCCCCGATTCCAAGGAAACCTCCCATGTACGGATAGTCGGTCTCGAACATGTCGGGAAGATCGTTGGCACCGTAGGCAGCCGTGAACTTCGTGTCACCCTCATTCGAGAAATTGTCAAAAGCGACGTCGTACCCGTGTGCTTCGGCGGCACGCTGGCCGAACTCGATGAGGGGATCTCCAGCCGATGCTCCCAGTCCCAACCAGAACCGCATCTGTCTCAGCGCAAGCGCTTGTTGCGGCGTGAGGCTCAGCGTGGCCGTGCCGATGGCTGCCAGGGACGAATTCCTCAAAAACGTCCGTCTCGAAAGTCCATTCATCATTTCTCCTCCCAAATTCCAAATTGATTTCGGTCGCATGCCGCAAAGGAATCCCGAGAGAACCAGCGATCGCTATGACCAGTTTTTTGATCCCGCCAGAAAATCCTCTGCGTGGCGACTTCCTCACGGTAGCGACCGTCCTGAGACCTGTCAAGCAGACCAAAACGGAACTTCATCGGTGAAGTTCGAAGAGAATGTTATTGTCAGCGAGGTAACTGAATCTGGGCGAGACTCCATGTAACGGTCCTGGCGGAGTTCGTCACACGGAAGGACATTGGCGGGATCGATCTCCAGTCGTTCGAACTCCCTGTTCCTCGGCGGCATCGGTGGCGTCAACACCGGAAAGCGGTGGTAGATTTTGGTCGGGTTCGTCACATCGCTCAGCGTCAACGTGGCCAGATCGATGAGAAGCGCCATCAGTCTGTGGACTTGCGGCAGATCAGCGGTGCGATCGGTGTTCCGGCAAGCGAATTCGTTGACATGACGGTCCCATCGCGACCATCGGCCCGACTTGTACCGATTTCAACCAGGATGAACACATGAACCGCTGCAAGACAACAGGATCCGTCTCATGATCACCGCCAGATCGATGAGAAGCGCCATCAGTCTGTGGACTTGCGGCAGATCAGCGGTGCGATCGGTGCGGCAAGCGAATTCGTTGACATGACGGTCCCATCGCGACCATCGGCCCGACTTGTACCGATTTCAACCAGGATGAACACATGAACCGCTGCAAGACAACAGGATCCGTCTCATGATCAAGCGGAACGGCCGTCAATGCCGGAGTAACGTATCGACACTGATTCCGAGTGGATCATTGACAGTTTGTCTACAAATGTTCAAAGGCCGGATGAACATGGAACAGGATCCAGGTCGGCTTCTTGCCCGTGGCGTCATGCGTCACCTGATGCACCATGGCTTCGTGACAATGGAACAGTTTGTCCCGTCAGCAGGGTTACGTGTCGACGTCATGGCGCTGGGTCCCAAAGGCGAGTTCTGGATTATCGAATGCAAGTCGGGTTTGGCAGACTTCAGGTCCGACACGAAATGGCATCGCTATCTCGAGTTCTGCGACCAGTTCTTGTGGGCCGTCGATACTTCGTTTCCGATTGACGTTCTGCCACCGGATACCGGTTTGATCATCGCCGACGGCTTTGATGCGAGTATCGAACGCTGTGCTCCAGACATCCCTTCCAGTCCGTTGCATGCATCCCGGCGCAAGGCGTTGACTCTGAGATTTGCCCGAACTGCTGCCCAAAGACTACGAGTTGTTCACGACCCACCTTCCGTCAGGAGATTTGCTCCGGAAGGCGATCACGATCTTTATCCGGATGGGGCAGCAAGAAGGAATCTTGTCTCCACCCAAGCCTTGGGTCGAGCTGAGTAGACAGTTCCGCCGTTTTTTTTGCTGAGTGGTCCGAAATCCTCAAGACCGGCCAACTTCGGCCGGACCAATTTCGATCAGACGTCCTCCGCAAACGCAAGGCTTGCGCCGAAAGGCGCGGTTTCGAGCCAGAGGACGCGCGTCACGACCTAACTTCACGCGTTTCGTTTCTGAACGCCGGCGGCCTTGCCTTGCAAAACACACGCCTGAACGTTATTCGTGCAGATGTGCCGACGTAGCTCAGTTGGTTAGAGCACTAGATTGTGGATCTAGGGGTCCCCTGTTCGAGTCAGGGCGTCGGTACCATCCCACGACGATGAGGTACTTCTCGGCGCCTCGATAACTTTTTGCCCGAAACCGGAACTGTCTTTGCCATGCCGGACGACCATTTCAGAAATCCGTTGGCGCCCCACCTTGTTCCTTGCGTTTCGCGACGAACTCGCCGAGTTCTTCCCTGATGCCTTCATCCATCGGCGGCGGTTCGAATTCCGCGAGGATATTCTTCCAGATCCCGTTCGCACGCTGGGCCGTCCAGACCGCGCCATTCCTTTCCCATGCCTCGAAGTTGGTCCAGTCAGACAGGAATGGTGAGTAGAATGCAGTCTCATATCTGTCCTGCGTGTGCCTGGCTCCAAAAAAGTGACCTCTCGGTCCAACCTCCCTGATCGCATCGACGGCGACGTCGTCGTCGGTCGTCGAAACGAGCGCCGCATCCATGTAGCGCTCGAACTGCTGAAGGATTTCGCAGTCCATGACGAATTTTTCGTAACTTGCGATAAGACCGCCTTCGAGCCAGCCCGCAGCATGGTAGACTATATTCACATGCCCCTGAACGGCCGACCACAGGGAATTCATGCTTTCCCACACCGCCTGTCCATCCGGGGCGTTCGCTGCGCAGGCGTTCGATGCCCTCAGCGGCAGTCCGTAATACCGCGCCATTTGTCCTGAAATCTGGGTAGCCCTCACATATTCCGGCGTACCGAAAGCCGGCGCTCCCGACTTCATGTCCACATTGGATGTGAACGAACCGATGACGCACGGCGTACCGGGATTGATGCACTGCAAGAGCGCAATCGCGGCCAGACCTTCGGCCACAAATTGCGTAACCGCCCCGACCATGGTGACGGGAGCCATGGCGCCTGCCAAGGTGAACGGGGAAACAACCACCATTTGTCCCCGACGGGCGCAACGCATTGCTCCATCCAGCATCGGATAATCATGTTTCAGTGGAGAGGTCGAATTGATGTTCGTGTACATCCGGGATTCGTCTTCGAATTCCTGGTGCGTCAAACCGCCCGCAATCCGAACCATCTCCATGACGTCCTCGACCCGTTCGCGACCAAGTGAATAGGCATGGCACACCTTGTCTGTGGTCAAGAGTTTCGTGTGAACGCAATCGAGGTGACGAATGGACGGGTGAATGTCGACAGGTTCAACCGGATACCCGCCGGCGAGATGGATGCAGTTGAAGTACTGCGTCAATTTGAGGAAGTTTTCGAAGTCTTCGAAATTTCCGACGCGGCGACCCTTGTCGAGGCATAACGCGTTCGGTGGAGACGACACGTTCACGAATACCATGTTGCGGCCGCCTATCGTTATCCTCCGTTCCGGATTCCTGGGTGTCACAGTGAACTCGGACGGACAGTTTCCGATCATCTCCATGACCCATTCACGGTCCATTCGAACGTTTTCGTCGCTGACCCTGCAACCGGCCTGCTTCAGGATTTCGCATGCCTCCGCGTTCAGGAACTCAATGCCGATTTCTTCAAGAATCCTCATGGCTCCATTATGGATAGCCAGAACACCGTCTTCGTTTAACGGTTCGGTCGGTGCATCCAGGTTGACCGGTGGATTCCAAGGCATCTGCTCAATGGCACACCTGGCTGTTCTGCGGGTATTTCCCCGGCGCCCCCCGGAACGTCGCCGTTCTCCAGCCATTGTTTCTCCCCTGATGCGTTCGATGCCAATATCGTCGTCGCCGAAGCCCGTGACATCGTTGAAGCGTGTGCGCACAACGCCCATCAATCAATGTCACCATTCCTTTTCGCTGTCTACAGTTCCCGCCAGCCAGTCCGGGAGAGACCAGATGCCGTCGAGAACCACGTCGGCATCTGTTTCCAGTTGTTGCCGCGTTGCCGGACCAGTCAGAACCCCGATCACGAGTCCGACGCCAGCCGACCTTCCTGCAATCAGGTCGTGTGAGCTGTCTCCAATCATCGCGATTTCCTGAAGTGGAATGGCGCAGCTCGTCGAAAAAGCCTCGATCATACCCGTTCCCGGCTTCCCACCGAACCCGCTGTCATAGCCGCACACGAATTCGAAGCGATCGCGCACCCCGGCGGCGGCAAGCTGGTCTTCAGCACCGTCCACAAAGTCATTGGTGGCAACGCCAAGCGTGAGTCCCATTGATCGGAGCCGGTCGAGAGCCCGGCAAAGATCGCGAACGGGTTTGGGTATGAGGCCGGAGAGGCGATCGAGGCAGATCGCGTTGATTTCGTCAAATCCGAGTTTGCCGTGCAAGCTCGCCCAAATCCGGGTCATTTCGTCCGGCGTTGCGTTGACGAGAAATGATTCCGCGGCGAAACGCCCGGTCGTGATGTCGAATCCTCCGGCCGCGCCAAGGCGTGCTCTCATCAAGCGGTCATCGGGAGCGAGATCGAGCAGGACCTGGTTGACCCACTCCGCCCAGGTGTCGGTTAAATCGAACAGGGTGCCATCCTTGTCGAAGAGTACCCCGCGTATGGCACGCCCTGCCCCGTTCCAACCGTCAGTCGCTGTCAAATCCCTGCTTTCGAATGAGTCGAATCGTAACCGGAATCATTTTACCGCCGATTCCCACCAATTCACCCGAATTTCCATTCCATTCCTGCACTTTCGTCCAGGATAAATTGAAAAGAGCGATAGCCCTGTCTTTCAACATGAAAGGGTTGCCTGCATGAAATTTCGTTGCAGGCAATTTCCGATTTTTGCCTACAACACGGGGTTGTGGAGATCATGGCAATGAAACCGCTCGAGAGATTGCCGGTTTCGGTCCAGACTCTCTATGCCGACCTGGCCGACAAGGCCTGAAGCGGTAACTTCCGTGAAGTCATGGCATCGGGCGGTACGCCGTACAAGCGCACGCCCAAGGACCGCGACCACTTGTATTGGCAGCCTCCTACGAGGGGAGGAATCCGGCCCTCGGCAAGGTATCTCGGTCCGGATTCCCAGGACGTCCGCCAGCGAATACAGGGTCGGACGGAACAGGCGGCCACCTGCAAGGAAAGGCTGGAGATTGTCCGGGCCATGCACGCAGCGACTTCCGGTCCCGGACGGATTGAGCGGAAACGTGCTCGCGGCTCTCGCCGAGGCCGGCGCGTTCCGCTTGCGGGCAGTCGTCGTCGGTTCGGTCGCTTTCCAGTGCTACGCGCCGATGCTTGGGTTTCCGGATACCGGGAGAACTGGGTCCCACCGGCGACGTCGATATCGGCCAATTCTGAGCGAATTTCCTTGCCGTCGACGACGAGACCGACGCGGACCTCCTTGAGGTTCTCCAGACGGCGGACCGCCGGTTCGAGGCCATTCGGTCGCCGATTGATACGCGTCGGGCCATGCGCAGCCTCTCCGGTTTCTCGATTTCCTGACATACCGGGAAGTCGAGGCGGTGGCTCTGCACGGACCCGGCGTACCGGTCATGGTCCCGGCGCCGGAAAGATTCGCCCTTCACAAGTTGATTGTCTCCCGCATGCACATCGATTCCGCCGCCAGCCAAGCCAAGGCGAGAAACGATATTGCACAGGCCGAGATATTGCTGAGGGCTCTTGCAGAGGACAGACCACACGAACTGGACGCCGCCTGGCAGGAACTTCTGGGGCGTGGGCCTGCCTGGAGAAACACGTTGAAAAGAGGGCTCGAGGCGCTTCCCGGGAGTCTTCGCATGATCTTGCCCGCGCTGTAGGATTCTCCGCCAGGACTGCCGCAATCGCGGCCTGCAGCGAAAAAGAATTACCGCGGCTACGACGACGTCAGCCCTTGACCGCGACTGGCCGGTTTCCTGACAATCGTTTCGGCCCCAGGTCCCGGACACGGGAATACAACTGTTCGCGATAAGGGTGATCCGTTCGTTTGAGCTGGTTCTCGATCAGGAACCACGCATCCGATTCTCTGTCCTTGCAAGGAATGCCGGCGCGAAACGGTCCAACTGCCTTTTCCCGGGCGTCGAATTCGGAGTAGGACATGCCGCCGAGGAACATAAATCCGGTCCTGACCTGACATGAAACGACAAGGTCATAGCCGGGGATTCAATTGCGAACAGGCACATCCGATCATGTCCAGTGCGGCAGGTCTCCCCCCGGCAACGACGCACGGATTTCGGCAATTTCATCGTAGTTCAATCCCAGATGATCACTGAACCTTTTGATGTAGCGATCGTCGGTCATCAGGAAATCGAGAACGGCAGCAAGGAATTCCCGGTCATCCATCACTTCACGAACCTCCCCCAAGCTGGCACCTGTTTCGTTCAGGAATCGCCCAAGCAGAGCACGATCCGATGCAACCCATTCGAACGCATGGATCGCCATCAGTTCGGCCTCTTCGCGATTCCGTTTCATATTCATGAACACTGGCTCCCTACAGGTCCCGATTCACGATCTAGTTTTCGTTCGCGTTTCAATTCCCGGACGACCCGTGTTTCCTTCGGGAATAGGCGTTTTCGCGAAACGTTTCCGCGAGCGCGATACGGTCTTCCAGTGAAAGCTCCGAAATCACGTCAACGATTGCCGAATGTCCCCTCGCCCCCAGTCGGCCGAATGTTTCTCGCTGTTTCCCAAACGCGGAAAGGACGGCTCCTGCTTCGTACGGGTCAGCCTCGATCGCAGATGCGAGCAATTCGACGTTGCGCCTGATTACCGCTCCCGTGTCGCCTGGTTCACTTTTCCGCGCCTCGCGCAAGCGATCGATCAGAACGGTTCTTTCGGCATCAGGAAGAGCATTGATCAACGGCCGAATGGACATTCCGGCTGGATTCCAGCCATGGGATCGCCTGTCGTGGCCGGCTATCGCACCGACAATGATCCCGACGACAAGCAAGTTGAGCGCCAATGACGCTATCAGGCAGTATCGGACGAGCCTTCCGCTTTCGCGCAAGCGCCTGAACCGTTCCCCTATGGTCATGATAACTCCTCCGGAAACAGATCATCGATGGTCGGCACCGCGACAAAGTCGAGAGCGTAGACGTCCTCGTTTTGAATCATCGCCATGACCACTTCGGACGACATCTGCACATTCAGGAATCCAGCGAGAAACCCGGCGCACACGCTTGCGGCAAGCACACCTGCGACAAGCCGATTCTCAAGTGATGCCCAGAAATTGCCGATCCACGCCATACGGGCCGGTTGACGGTGCATTTCCTCCAACGGTTTGCCGCGACGCCTTGCAGCGGCATTGACCGATGCATCCGCCAGAATCCTGCCCATCAGCGCGTCGTTCGGTTCGGGCGATGCCCGTCTTGCCTCGGCGAAATATTCCTCCAAAGCCAGTTCGTCATCGTCGGTTTTATCTCTTTTATTCATGGCGTTGAGGTCCTTAGCTAAACCCAATTTCCTCTTTCTGTCCCAACAGTCGTTTTGCGAGAGTTCTTCGTCCTCGCGCCGTCAGGCTTTCGACAGCCTCGACGCTCGTCCCCATGATGTCCGCGATCTCGGGGTTGGACAACTGTTCAAGGTGGCGCAGGGTGACCGCGACCCTGCACCGTTCGGGCAGAGCCGCAAGTGCCGCATGCAGCGCGTTGGCTCGGTCCGCGTCCAGGAGTTTCTGTTCGGCACTGTCCGCGTCATCCCTGATTTCGTTGACGTCGACTGTCGTGACATTCGCGTCCTCACCGGAAGAATAACGCATTTGCCGTTTTCGCTGACGAAGCCTGTCCAGGGAAAGGTTCGTCGCGACGCGATACAGCCAGGTCGAAACGCGCGCCACGCCGGGACGCCAGTCGCCGGCGATCTGCCACAAGCGAAGCATTGCTTCCTGGACGACGTCTTCGGCTTCGGAGTAATCGCCGAGGACGCGGTACGACAGGGAAAGCACGCGCGGCGTGTGGCGGATCGCCAATAGCCTCGCCGCCCGGGTATCTCCGACTGCAAATCTTGCCATGAGTTCATCGTCCGAGAGTTCCGTCGTTGCGTCCACAGCCACGCCCCTGGAATGATTGCATGCCGAACCAGTTGCGGCACGGTCGTCCGGCATGCGACCCATGATTCCTCAGTGTCTCAGCCTGCCCCACCAGCCGTGACGGCGTTTCTTTGAACGCTCATCGAACTCTGCCTTCGTCAGCTGTCCGTCCCCGTCCGAATCGAGGTATTCCATCATCCGTTCAATTCGGGGAGCGCGCAGTTCGGCCATCGAGATGCTTCCGTTTTCATCGGAGTCGTGTCGATCGATAAGCCTTTCAATCCAACGATTCAAACGGTCTTCAGAAACGCTTTCCTGATTCCTCCGCGACCTTGATCGGCGCTCACCCACGAGACCGGCGACTTCCGCCTTGCTGAGACTTCCATCGGAATCGGTGTCAAACTCATTGAATCTGGCGATTCTGTGCGCCTCGAGTTCAACCATGGTGACAACACCATCGCCGTCGGCATCAAGCTCATCGAACTGCAGGGCGTGTTCGCCCCTGGATCGATCAGCGTCGGCCGCGCCGGTCGTTGCCGTGGACGCAATTGCAACAACCGCAACTGCCAGTATCCGAGATTTGCCTGGACTGAATCTCATTGTCTGCTCCATGTTTTCATGACCGACACAATCGTCGCTCCTGTCTGTTGATACGTTCAGGTCTTCGGATTCCGTCGCACGCGGGCAAGATCACCCGAGCGGTTCGTTCCAGTCCTGGAACTCGGGACGCATCGTCACCGCAAAGGGATACCATGACCGCGACGGGCCGAACTGGACGTGCACGTTTCGGCCAATTGCAAGATTGTGCGGGAGACTCGCCCTGCGGCTTCGACCGTGGATGCCTATCGCCGAGAAGCTGCGCTTTCCGCAGACGGCAGGACCATGTGGTTTCGGAGAGGCCAAGACCAGGATTCTTGCCAGTGCGCGCGGACGACGGACGGCGTGGCGCGGGCGTTTGGCCGGCGTGAAGCACCGGGATGCCCCATGCAGTCCTTCGTGGCGCATCCAGTAAGACCGCACCCGGCATGGCACAGCGGCATTTCGCCCACCCCCGCCCTCAGGACGCTGCGCTGGGTCATTCAGGTCCCGCCGGATCCTTTGCGATCTTGTCGGATGACCCGTAACGCACGAATTCAACCACGCGAATTCAGGCGATCGATCAATCCTGCATGTCCCGAATTCGGCAGCAAAGGGCCGGATCCGGGACGGCCAGAAGTTTGCTCAAGCATCTGGCGGCCATACCTTGGTTCCATCTGCAGACATGTCGTCGGACATGCGATCGAACCGCAGGTACGCGATGCCCTTGCCGTTGGCCTGGGAAAACAGCACGCCCGCGACACGGCCGGATGCTCGGATTTCGGTTCCGACCGGAACTGCACCGTCAACGTTCACGACCGCCAGACCCTTGCGGAGCCTGGTCTTGTGCCGCATGCGCGCAGTAACCTCCTGCCCGACATAACATCCCTTGGAAAAATCCACGCCGTTGAGGCGCTCGAAACCCGCTTCCAGAATGTATGTCGAATTCGAAACAAGCTCGATTCCCGTCTCAGGAATGCAATTGGCGACCCTGATCGCGGTCCAGTCGATTTCTCCTGCTTGCGAACCGGTTGATGCCGGCGCAAACCGCCTTGAAGGCGGTGATTCACATGATCCCGGGAGCCCGTCCAGTTCGTCGGCACCCCGGTAAAAACGCCAGCCCAGTTCTTCATGCCGCGGGTCCGAAAACGCACCTCTAGGCCTCAGGTTTTCATCGATTCCGCGTTCGACCTTCAGGTCGATGGCTTCAAACTTGACGCGTGCGCGCAGCTTGTACATCGTAAGACGTTGCATCAATGCGTCTGCCTGGGCCTCGGACGCGTCGAGATGTAATTCGCCGTCGCGCAGGAACAGGAAGAAATCGAAAAGGTACTTTCCCTGGGGAGAAAGTAGCGCCGCGTAAACGAGTCCGCCTTTCAGCTTGTCGACATCATTGGTGACAATCCCCTGCAGAAACGCCTCCGCATCGTCCCCGGTTATCCTGACGATGCGCCTTTCATCCGGTCCTGTCGAAGAATCGCTCATGGGCGCGCTTTCCACTCGATTTTTTCAAGCACATCTACACCACAGTCGGTTTCGGGTTTCAATTGTCCCGGGGCCATGTTTCAAATTACCGATGCCGGCACCGATATCCGTCATTATTCCGACACTAGACTCGGTTTCGTCGATGGAAGCGACACTTGCTTCGCTCGTGGCGGGTGTTCACGCCGGTCTCGTCAGGGAAGTGATCTTCGCGGACGGAGGATCCCGGGATGACATCCACACTCTCGCGGAAATCTCCGGTGCCCGGCTGATCGAGATCGCCCGTGCCGGCCGAGGAGGTCAGTTGAAGGCAGGCGCCAGAATTGCGACAGGCGACTGGTATCTCTTCTTGCACTCGGACACGGAACTCGGAGGTGACTGGCCGATGGCCGTGAAAGCTCACCTGCATAACCCTGATGCGGCGGGTTACTTCCGGCTTCGCTTTGATCAGACAGGTCCTTTCCCGGCAATGGTCGCCGCCTGGGCAAATCTTCGCTCCCGGGTTTTTCGCATGCCCTATGGAGACCAGGGCCTCTTGATACATCGAGAGCTCTATGAAGCAGTCGGAGGGTACCCGGATCAACCGTTGATGGAAGACGTCGCGATCTGTCGACGGCTTGGCCGCAAACTGACCCGGTTGTCCGCCGTGGCAGTAACAAGTGCGGACCGTTATGTCCGCGACGGCTGGTTGCGCCGTGGAACGCGCAATATTGCTACCCTGGTCCTGTACCTGTTCGGGCGTGACCCTGAACGCTTGAGGGTATTTTACCGGGGAGATTGACTTGCGGCCAAGTCCCGGAACCCTCATCTCCAGACCAGCTTCACCAGTCTTCTCAATGCGCTCTTCGGCTCTTTCCTGACTTCCTCCGGGCCAGGCAGGACGGCTTGCCACGGGCGGCGGCCCGGGCGAATTGTCGGGCCGAACTGCAAATTGAACAAATTCGTATAAATATCGCATTTCAAGAGTAATTCTTCGTGGGTCCCCGTATCGACAACTTGCCCCCGGTCCATGACGATAATGACGTCCGAATCCAGGATGGTCGTCAACCGGTGAGCAATGACCAGGGTCGTCCGGGATCTCGATAGCTCCGCCAAGGCACTCTTGATCAGGGCTTCGGATTCGGCATCCAGGGCCGACGTCGGCTCATCGAGCAAGAGTATGGGTGCTTCTCGAAGAATGGCCCTGGCGATCGAAAGTCGCTGACGCTCACCGCCCGAAAGCGATTGCCGTGATGGTTCGATCCGGGTTTCGTACCCGTTTGGGAGTGTCTTGATGAATTGGTGGGCATTGGCCGCCTGAGCCGCGCCGATGCAGTCGTCATCAGATTTTCCGATCGAGCCGAAGGCGATGTTCTCGAGTATTGTCCCGCTGAGCAGTACGCTTTCCTGCGAAACGACCGAAATCTGTTCCCTTAGTGCGGCAAGGGTGTATTCCCGGATGTCCCGACCGTCGATTTCGATCGTTCCGTCACTGACGTCGAACAGGCGTGGAATCAGGTTGAACAGCGTGGACTTCCCCGCACCCGAGCGTCCGACGATCGCAATCGTCTGACCGGGTTCGATCTCGAGGCTGATGTCCCGAAGGGCAACGTATCCATCCGGGTAAACGAATCCGACATCACGAAACTGGATGTGACCGACGGCCTTTTCTCCCGGCTCGAAGGAAATGCTCCCGTCCTTGATCGTGTTCTGGACATCGAAAATCGAAAACACCCTTTCAAGGGCAGCCTGACCTTGCTTGGCGACCGCATAAGCCAATCCCAGTCTTTGCGCCGGGTTCGTGATGACGCCAATGCCAGTCAGCAATCCGACAAATCCGGCAAGGTCCAGAGCTCCTGCCTGAATCCGATACGAAACAAGAAACAGCAGAGCGGCGACCGCCAGACCGCCAAGAATTTCGATCAACGGGGCGACACTCAGGCGCCAGTTTTCCAGCGAAACCCGCAAGCGGTGCAATCTGCCGAACGAATCGTCAGCCGAGGATTGCAGTCTCGATTCCAGACCATAGGTACGAATCATCCGAATTCCGGACAGCCCTTCGTGCACCGAGGACGTCATCCGTGCGATTTCCTTCTGGGTCGAAATCGCCAGGTTGCGAACATAGGTTCCGACAATCCCGACAGGGCCGAACGCAAACAGGAAAATTCCAATCAGCGCGACCGTCATCACCCAGTCGATGGAAACCATGACGGCGATAGTCGAGAGTATGATGAGGATGCCGGATGCAATTCCGAATACTTCGCCGGTCGACCCTCGGACGACTTCCAGGTCCGCCGAAAAGCGAACGGAAAGCGCGGCGGGGGACTCCGCCAATAGACTGCTGAGATCCATGTACAAAAGTGATTGATACAGTCTTGACTGCATGCGTGACTGGACCTTTGACATGATACGGTTAACAAGCGTCTTCCGGCTGTAATCGCCCAGGCCCTTGACAACCGTCAAAGCGATGATCCCTGCCGGTCCCCAGACCACGACATTGGATCCCTCGGTCTCGAGACCGGACATGGCGTACTGCATGAACTTGGCATAGCCGGCCCCCGCGATACCGACGATGACCATCAGGAGCGCCACCAAAACGAATTGCACGCTGTGCGGTCGCAGCCATTCCCGAAAGAATCTCAGGTAGGTCCTGTAGACGGGTACGGGAGGACCGGTCGGAGCAGTTTCACTCATGCGTGGTCAGTGCACCATGTTGCGGAAGCACAAAGCTAGCATGTTGAGAACCCTTCTCCAAGTTGAGCCGGGGACGAAAGCCGATCCTCGTTTCTGCAACGCGCCCGCGCGGTTTCTCGGCGTTGCAGGAAAAGAGGAGTGCCACGGTTTTCGAAGGCCAAGTCATACGAACGAATGCCCATACTTTCTTCGCTGCGGAGCCGGAAGTTTTCCGGATCAATGATCTTCCCGCCTGGTCTCGATCGACAGGCTCCGAACACCTTCGGCGCGATGGCGGAACCTTTACCTGGCCGCGTCCAGGGGCCGGCAAAGAACACGCACTGCGCGGCGCGGCACGTGCCGGGACCGCTCGCACGGTCCCTCGCCCCGCTCGAAATTGACGCACGCATGAATCCTGATTGCACTTCGTGCTGTGGCTTGAAGAATATCGAATCCCGGTGATAAACGCCGTGGCAATTATTCAATCTGCACCGAAGATTCGCTGGAAGACGTACGCACATTCGGTCCAGGCCTCCGTTTCCTGCCTGGCCGATTTCGTCCTCAAATCCGGGTCAAAGGGAGGTCGCATCGCATGTTGCTAAACAGAGGCCGGAACTCGGTCGCAATTCCTGGTCCCTCGATCATCCCCGACAGGGTCCTTGCCGCCATGCAACGCCCGTCGCCCAACATATATGACGGCGAACTTATCGACATCGCGGAGTCGATTTTTCCCGACCTGAAGAGCGTCGCCAGGACCGACGGAAACGTGGCGATATACATCGCGAATGGTCACGGGTCCTGGGAAGCGGGCATCAGCAATGTGCTGTCGCCCGGTGACCGAGTCATTGCGCTCAACACCGGCTTCTTCGGCTCCCGCTGGGCCTTCATGGCGCGTACCATGGGCATCGACGTCGAAGTTCTCGATTTCGGCATGGATGAGTGTTTTGACCCTGGTGTTCTTCGCGACCGACTCGGGGCCGACACTTCCCCGTACGTAAAGGCGGTTTTCGCAGTCCAGACCGATACTGCCTCGTCAGTCAGAAACGATATTCCCGAACTCAGAGCCGTGTTGGATGACGTCGGCCATGAATCGTTGCTCATGGTCGACTGCATTGCGTCGCTTGGATGCGAACCCCATGAAATGGACGCATGGGGTGTCGACGTCATGAACGCTGCATGCCAAAAAGGATTGATGACGCCGGCCGGCATGTCATTCGTCTATTTCAATGATCGGGCACAGGAAGCAAGGGCAAGGGTGTCCGGCGTCTCCGGCTACTGGGACTGGGTCCCGAGGACCGAACCCGAGCATTTCTACCAGCTCTTCGGAGGTACGGCGCCGACCCATCACATTTTCGCCCTCAGGGAAGCACTCGACATTCTGGTCCACGAAGAAGGGGTCGCCAACGCCTGGGCGCGGCACGAACGGCTGGCGGGGGCGGTCTGGGCGGCAATCGACCGCTGGGCCGACGGATCAACCATTCGTCCCGGAGTCTCGGACCCGTCTCATCGATCGCACGCCGTCACGACGATAAGGACAACGAATGACCTGTCCGGATGTCATGATGGCGATACCGACGCCGACCGCATTCGGCAATGGTGTGAATCCCGATCCGGAGTGACCCTGGGAATCGGACTCGGGTTCCCCGATCACCTGTCCGGGTCGGCATTCAGAATAGGTCACATGGGACATCTCAACCCGCCGATGGTCCTCGGCACCCTCGGATGCGTCGACTCCGCGTTGAAGGCGCTCGGGATACCGCACGGCGACGGTGCGCTGGAGGCGGCATCCCGTGTAATTTCAGAGGCTGATGCCACATTCGGACTCGAATAGGATCTCTTCCAGATTGGACGAGGTTTCTTCACGGTCGACGACCAGGAAAGACTGTTTCCGATCCAGGATCAGTAGCGGGTGATGCCAGGTTCCCCGTCGAAGACTGACGCCCTGCCATCCCTTGCACAGGAATGCGCGGCAGCAATCCGGTTCGGGTTCATCCGCGACGACGACGAGCCAGTCGCCGCCGTCCAGCGGCATGAACGCCTGCGAACTCCTGGGATGACGCTCGAGCATGCGAACGAGAAGCGGTCGTCGCCTGGCCTCGAAAATCGAAATTGCGGCGGGATCATCGCAATCGATGGTTGCCAGGGCATGGTGCCGGGTAACATAGCCGGAGTTGATTTCGACCAGGTCGTTGCGGGTCCGCGATGCCTCGATAATGTCGCCAAAGGGTTCAAATGCCGCACCAACAAGAGGTTCCGCATGGATGATCATTGGCTTGCGATGCCAAGCTCCGGATGGCGATTCACATCCTTGTAGAGAAGGTACCTGAACCGACCGGGGCCACCCGCGTAGCATGCCTGGGGGCAAAATGCCCGCAGCCACACGAAATCCCCCTGTTCCAGTTCAACCCAATCGCGATTGAGCCGGTAGGCCGCCTTCCCCTCGAGGACATATATCCCGTGTTCCATGACATGGGTTTCCATGAACGGGATCGTCCCACCCGGCTCGAAGGTGACGATGTTGACATGCATGTCGTGTCGGATGTCGTTCGGATCGACAAACAGGGTCGTCAACCAGGCCCCTCCGGAATCCTTCATCTCTTCCGGCACGACCTCGGCTTCGTTCAATACGAACGATTCCGGCGTCGAAATGCCATGGACCGGCTGGTACCGCTTTCTGATCCAGACGAATCGCGCGGGACAGTCCGAATCTGGGGAATTGAACACGTTCCATCGGACCCCGGGGCCTACAAAGGCGTAATCGCCGCGTGCAATCCCAGCCCTCTTGTCGTCAATCACGAGATCGAGCGCGCCCGACAACACAAAAAGCACGGCTTCGCCCTGCGGGTCAGGCTCGGGACGGGAACTGCCGCCTCCCGGGGCCACTTCCATCACATATTGGGCAAAGGTCTCGCTGAACCCGCTCATGGGTCGCGCGACGATCCAGGCACGCGTATTCTGCCAGTGCGGCAGATTGCTCGTAACGATGTCGCGCATGACATCCCGTGGAATGACCGCATAGGCTTCGGTAAAGACAGCCCTTCCGGTCAGAAGCGAATTCTGGTCGGGATGACCGCCAGGTCCATCCCGGAAATCGGTTTCACTCATTGTTCTCGCATTCCGCTATCTGGAAACATTTCTCCCGGCCCATGTGCGTCAACGCGTTTCGCCCACAACCTTGCCGCAATCTTCCAGGCAGAGCAGAACAACGCAGCAGCGGCCATTCGTCGCGTTTCGCATATGCTGGACTCGCCTCGAACATCGGCCGGGAACCGGTCATTCAGGATGCCACGTCCTCCAGTGGCGGGCAATATCGATCCGGGTTGCGACCCATACATCGTCAAGCCGTTTGACATGATCGAGGAAGCGGCCCAGTGATGCCGCCCTGCCCGGCCTCCCGACAAGCCGGCAATGCAATCCGACCGACATCATGCGGTTTCCTTCGCGACGAAGAACCTCAAGGCTGTCCACCAAGTACCGCTCGAACTGTTCACCGGAGTTGAACCCCTGGGCAGTCGCGAAACGCATGTCGTTGGCGTCGAGCGAGTACGGAACGATCAGGAGCCCGTCTTCGTAGTACGGGAGGTCGTCGGCATAGCTGTCGGCCGAATATTCGAAGCCCAATTCTCTCGCCAGCTCCCTTGTGTGGGTGGATGTTCGTCCCTGGTACAATCCGGCAGGCTTGCTGCCGGTCATTCGCTCGTGGATTCTGACGGCTTTCTGCAAATGGCGGCGCTCTTCATCGTTTGTTGCGTCCCGGTAATCGATCCACTTCAGGCCATGTGTGGCGACTTCCCAGTTCGCCCTCAACATGGCTTTCACTGCCTGAGGGTTTTTTTCGAGGGCGGTGGCAACGCCGAATACGGTTACGGGCAACCGCCGTTCGTTGAACATCCGATACAGTCTCCAGAACCCTGCCCGCGAACCGTATTCGTAGATCGACTCCATGTTCATGTGACGCTGATTCGGCCACGGCTCGGCGCCGATGATCTCCGAAAGAAACGCCTCCGACGCCTGGTCACCATGGAGAATGTTGTTTTCGCCACCCTCTTCGTAATTGACGACGAAATTGATCGCGACCCTGGCGCCGCCCGGCCATCGCGCATCCGGAACGGAGGCGCCGTAGCCGACCATGTCGCGGGGATATTCAGCCGGAGACATCGCTCGCCTCTTCCAATGCTTCTGGCAAGACATGTTCGAATATGTCCAGGTCACTGTCAGTTCCGGCCGATACCCTGATACATCGGTCCTGCGGAGCAACGAACGGCATGCGCACGAAAACGTCGCGCGCAATCAGCCCTTCGAGAACGTTTCGCGCAAATGATCCATCACGGCCGCAGTCGATCGCCACGAAATTCGCGGCGGACGGCAAGGCGTACAGGCCATTGTACGCTGCGATTGCCGCGATACGCCGGCGTGCGTGTTCAATCCTGGCGATGACGTTCTTGAGATGCGCCTTGTCGCCAAGCGACGCCAGTGCCCCGACCTGAGAAATCCTGCACATTCCGAAGTGGTTACGGATCTTGTTGAAGGAACCGATCAGACGTTCGTGGCCAATGGCGTACCCAACCCGTGCGCCGGCCATGCCGTGGACCTTTGAAAACGTGCGCATTCTGATCACGCTCGCGTTGGAGGTGTCGATATCGCACGGCCGCTCAGGCGCACATTCTATATAGGCTTCATCCAGCACCATGAGGCAACCGTCGGGGAGACTGGCGATTGCCGCCTCGACAGTTTCCGCGGAATGAAACGTACCCATGGGATTGTCGGGATTGGCGATATAAACCAGCCGCGCCCCCGATTCCCTTGCCGTGGCGATCAGGCCATCGAGGTCCTCGCAGTCGTCGCGATACGGGACTGTGACGAGTTCGCCCCCGTATCCTGCAACATGAAAATTGAACGTTGGATATGCGCCGAGCGAAGTCACGACCCGGGCGCCCGGTTCAACAATCATGCGCACGAGATATCCCAGCAGGCCGTCTATGCCCTCACCGACGACGATATTCCCGGGTTCGGTCCCGTGCAGGGCCGCCAATGAATGGCGCAAATCATGGTTCTCCGGATCTGCGTACATCCAGCAACCGGCAGCGGCGTCCTGCATGGCCTTGAGCGCCTTCGGAGAAGGTCCGAATACGCTTTCGTTCGCGCCAATGCGCGCGCGAAATTCCCTGCCACGCGCGCGCTCCTGGGCTTCAGGGCCGACGAACGGCACCGAAGCCGGCAGGCCTTCAACAAGATTCGTCAACTGCAACGACTGCCCTCCCGGAAATACCAAGACGCGAGCACGTATTCGAACCCGGCCCGGTGCAATGCCCATGGTGGTTCACTCCGTGGCAAGGTTCCTCTCAAAGTCATGACATCAGTCATGAAGACACAGGGGGCAGAGCTTGGTCCTTGCTTCACGCGGCGTCGGACCTGACATGCGACACGCGCTCGATCGCGGCGCTCAGCTTGGACAGTTCTTCCATCGAGGCATCCAGCCTTGAGCGCTGCTCATCGACAATGTGTTCGGGCGCATTGGCCGTAAACTGTTTGTTTGCCAACCTGGAGCGCATTTTCCCGATGTCCTTTTCCAATTCCGCCTGCGCCTTAGACAACCTTGCTCTTTCGGCAGCCATGTCAATGATATCGGAGAGCTCGAGACAGAATGTGCCACCTTCCACTGGTATCGTGACTGACTCGCCGAGAACCCGGTTTTGTTTCGCGATCTGACCCGTTCGCGCAAGCCGTCGAATCATTGCAAGGTTATTTTCCAGGGCGCGTTGACCAACCTGATCCAGAGAAGTGAACGAAACCGGGATCGTGGCGCCAGCCGGAACCCTGAGTTCAGAGCGAATCGACCTGATCTGCTCAACCAGGTTAATGACCCAGTTCATCTCCCGATCCGAGGTATCGTCAACGAGGTCGTTACTGCGGTAATCAGGCCAGTCTGCATGAACCAGCAGCCCGTTGTGACCGGGGATCTCGCCCCAGAGCCGTTCAGTGATGAACGGCATGATCGGATGCAGAAGTATGAGACACTGATCGATCACCCAGGCCATTGTCGTGCGGGTTTCGGCAACGACGTCTTGATCACCTTCCGTGAAGAGTGGCTTTGAGAATTCGACGAACCAGTCGCATACGCGGCCCCAGACATGGGTATAAAGGCAATTTGCCGCATCATTGAACCTGTACTCGGAAAGAGCCAGGTCCACGGCCTCGCGAACTCTCGCGGTTTCTCCGATGATCCACTTGTTGACTGGTTGCTTCACGGTCGACGGATCAAAGTTTTCCGTCGACCGGCACGAATTCAATTCGGCAAACCGCGCCGCGTTCCACAGTTTCGTCCCGAAATTCCGGTAGCCTTGCACACGACCCCTCGAAAGCCGCAGGTCGCGTCCCATCGCCGCCATTGACGTCAGCGTGAACCTGACGGCATCGGCCCCGAACTCGTCGATCAATTCGATCGGGTCCAGAACATTCCCGAGCGATTTCGACATCTTCTTGCCCTTCTCATCGCGAACGAGGGCATGAACATAGACTGTATGGAATGGCGCCTCACCCATCTGGTTCAACCCCATCATCATCATCCGGGCCACCCAGAAGAAAATGATGTCGAACCCGGTGATCAGGACGTCCGTCTGATAGTATCGGGCGAGTTCCGGGGTCTTTTCAGGCCATCCGAGGGTTCCGAACGGCCACAGGGCAGAACTGAACCAGGTATCCAGAACATCTTCGTCCCGGACGAGCGGCCGTCCCCCGGCAGCCTTGATTGCCTCTTCTTCTGTCGTCTCGCAATAGACTCCTCCGTCCTCATCGTACCAGACAGGAACCTGATGCCCCCACCAGAGCTGCCGGGAGATACACCAGGGTTCGATGTTCTCCAGCCACCGGAAATAGGACTTCGCGTGCTGGTCAGGCAGGATTCTCGTTTTTCCGGAATGGACCGCTTCGATCGCAGGACCGGCGAGGGCCGCGGCATCGACAAACCACTGGTCTGTCAGGAAAGGCTCGACAGGCACACCTGAGCGGTCGCCGTGGGGAACGATATGGGTATCTTCGTCGACGCCGTCCAGCCAACCCTGCCCTTCGGCCAACTCGACGATGCGTTTGCGGGCCTCGAACCTGTCAAGCCCGTGGAGTGCCATGGTTTCTTCTTCCGGAGCGCATTCCGCGAGGAATTCCATGTTGCCTTCAAGGGCAATCGCGGCCCTTTCGTCCATCACGTTGATCGTGCGAAGCCCTGCTCGCTCGCCGACCTCGAAATCATTGAAGTCATGCGCCGGCGTCATCTTGACTGCACCGGTTCCCTTGGCCGGGTCAGCATAGGGATCCGCAACGATCGGAACCCTGCGGCCGGTCAACGGGAGACGTACAAAACGCCCGACCAGACCCTCGTAGCGTTTGTCTTCCGGGTGGACGGCGACGCCGGTATCCCCGAGCATCGTCTCGGGCCGGGTGGTGGCGACAACGAGATAATTCCTGGTCTCGAATTCGGTCGCCTGACCTTCCTGATCATGAGCAACCGGATGTTCGTAGGAAACTCCGTTGTCCAGGCGGTAACGGAGCCGCCACATCTTCCCCCTGACCTCAACCTGGTTGACCTCGAGGTCCGAGATGGCGGTCTCGAAGTGGGGGTCCCAGTTGACGAGTCTCTTACCCCGGTAAATCAGTCCGTTCTTGTATAACGAAACGAAAACCCTGAGCACCGCATCGTGAAAGGACCGATCCATCGTGAAGCGGTTTCGATCCCAATCGCAGGATGCGCCCAATCGCCTGAGCTGATTGATGATCGTTCCGCCCGACTCCTCTTTCCACTGCCAGACCCTTTCGAGAAACGCCTTTCTGCCCATTTCCCGGCGTCCGGGCTGCCCGCTCTCGGCGAGCTGCCTCTCGACAACCATTTGGGTGGCGATGCCCGCATGGTCCTGCCCCGGTTGCCAAAGCGTGTCGAACCCGCGCATTCGGTGCCATCGAACCAGGATGTCCTGAAGGGTGTTGTTGAATGCATGGCCCATGTGCAGGTTGCCGGTTACGTTTGGGGGCGGAATCATGATGCAGAAACTCTCGGCGCCTTCCCGTGCATTCGCGCCTGCCCGAAATGCCCGGTGCGCATCCCAGCGATCTGCAATCGTCTTCTCGCTCTCACGAAAGTCGAAGTTTTTCTGCATCGGCATAGACGCGATCCCGCAAATTGTCCTTGAATTCAGCCGCTTCTTACCCGGCACGCCTAGCGAGTAAAGGCGAAACTTCCCCTGCTTCCACACAGCAATCCAACGAATGGCGCGGCAAAAGCGGTCGCATGACCTGACCCGGTTCGACAGCGGGACCGGTACGGCCGTAACGGGTTCCTTGCCAATCACATGTCATGATGAGCGACAGGTCATCAAAAGCGCTCCTGCGCCCGGCTTCCTGTCCTTCACAGGCTCAAGAAATGAATTGAGCCGGGCCTGCGTCTCTGGACGTCCGCCACCTGGCCTCGTGAGGCCGCGATCGATTCCGCTGACCTAATCCGGTGACGCGCGCCTCGCGGCCATCGCGGGATCAACAAGCGGCTGGTCCACGGATTCGAGAAACGCGGGATCGTGGGGTGTGCGGGCGAAAACCTCGTGGACCATCGGTTCGAAGAACGACAAGGGCAGGCTGTCGTACTCAGGGTCAAAGCTTGCCTGGTCCCAGCGCTCGCAGAATTGAGCACAATCGTCGAAATGACGATGTCCCCGGTATCGGTCCCGCTTGTCTGAGTTACCGCCAATGTGGTGGCCGTAGTAGATCAACTGGAAGTCCCCGTGCTTTTCCACGACCCAACGACATTGTTCCCGGACATATGGTCTCAGGATCGTTGCCGCATACTCGTCGTGATTGCATGGAGCGTAGATGTCGCCGATGTCGTGAAGGAGTGCAGACACGACCCAGTCAATATCCGCTCCATCCCGCCACGCCCGGGTTGCCGTTTGCACCGAGTGTCCGAGTCTGCTCACCTGGTAACCTGACAGGCTTTCGTCGAGGTCCTGCATTGCCCGAAGCAATCGCCCGGCCGTTTCTTGCATGAACTCCGCTTCATGCCTGGAGAGTAACTCGTAATCCTCCAGATCACCGTCCTTCATTCTGACAAACTTAACCTGATCCATTGCCTGTTCCCCTTGCTTGAGGATCTGAGCCCAGCACCGGACGATCGAATCGTCGGACAAGCCCTCTCAATCGGCGGCATGTTCTTCTCCGGCCGATCGAAGAGATAGCTGACACGGATTTCCATACGATTGACGCCATTCAGACGATTGGATGCAATAGCGACTCTGCGCTGCAGGCAGGCAGGCGCTTTCGTGCCTGTTTCATGTGTCACCGAATCATGCATGTTCGACGTGGGTAGGAAATGCCCGACAGATCACGCGAAGGAGCCTGGATACCAAGGTCATCTGCTGCCAACGATCAAACCGGTTACTCGGCGGGCAATTCGCAATTGATCATCCAATCGATTCCAAACCGGTCCGTTAGGCTTCCGAAATATGCACCCCAGAAAACCTTTTCCATCTTCATTTTCACTGTGCCGCCGTCCGAGAGCTTGGTGAACAGGTCGTCACTCTGTTCCGGGCTTTCGGCCAAGATCGAAATCCCGAAATTGGTCCCTGGCGCGAAAGGCTCCGGCTGCGCATACCACCTGTCACTACCCATCAGGGTCGATGACCCGACAGGCAACGATACATGCATGATCTGGTCTTTGTTTTCATCCGGCACCTCCATGTCAGGCGGTCCATCACCATAGGTCATGAGTGTATCGAACTCTCCGCCAAATACCGAACGATAGAACTCGAACGCGTCTTTGCAGTTGCCGTCAAAAAAAAGGTACGTGTTGAGTGTCATGGGAAACTCCATTTCCGGGCGCAATATTTTGGAGATGCGTAAATCGGCGAAGGCAGGGATTCAAGCCAATTCACCGTCGTGGGCTTGCTGACGTTCAAGTATGCGGGAAGGTCGTGTCGTTGGTGCTTTTTCAAACCGGGATTGACGTCGTGTGGTTTCCTGGAACTCAGACGATTGGTCAATCACTTCGTGCGAAGACCGGATCGCGCCATCGAAGAAACGCGAACATACATCGTGGCTGCGGAGATCAAGCGCGTGCAGAGCATGGGTTGTCACGATACGTCGTCACGCCTATCTGGGAAGTCGACGAAAATTGCGGGAATTTTATGCCTGACAATGCATCAAGCAACCAAGGTATCGTATTCACGGGATCGCTCGGGAGGCCAACGCAAGACTGTAGCATCGGCATTTTTCCATAATCCCTTGACAATTCAGGCAGATAATGTCGTGATCGCGTGATGCGAAGCCAGCCTTTCCCGTCACCAGACGAACCTTGTGCCGAAGGCCCGACCGCGTGAGCGAGACTACCACACACCGCAACATCATCTACCGGTTTCTGCCAAACTCCAGGGCCAACGCACGGCGCCTGGCCGGACAGGCAGGCGCCTGCCGCTTCGTCTGGAACACGATACTGGGGCAGCACGATGACGCCCATGAGGAGGCAAAGGCCAACGGGGAGAAACCTCCGTCGGTTTCCTTCTTCTCGCTCAGCAAGGAGTTCACCGTGCTCCGCAACGAAATCCCGTGGCTTTCGGAATACTCCTTCAGCATCACCCGGTACGTGCTCAAGGACCAGGCCGATGCGTGGAAGGCGTTCTTCGGGGGCGAGGCAGGACATCCACGCTTCAAGTCCCGCCACGGGTCGACGCCGTCCTTCACCATTCCCGAAGCCGTCACCATCAGGGACGACATGATCAATGTCCCGAGGGTTGGTCCCATGCGCATCCGGCGGAAGGGCGGGAACCCGTATCCCGAGGGCAAGCCGGTGAAAGCCGTGATCAGGAAGATCGCCGGCAAGTGTCTGGTATGTCACCGGTCTGCTACGAGGTCGAGGCTGAGGAGCGTCCCGACACCGGGGTCTTGGCGGGCGTGGACATGAACGTCCGCCAGGTGGCGGTGGTGGACACGACCGGAGAGGCGGAGATCATCCCCGCGCCCGATACGGGCCGGCTTGATGCGAAGATCGGGCGCAACCAGCGCCGGCTTGCCCGCCAGCGCAAGGGGTCACGGCGGCGCATGAGAACCAGGCTCAGGCTGCAGAGGCTCCAGCGAAAGCGGGCCAACAGGCGCAGGAATTGGCGACACCAGGTCAGCCGCCGGATCGCGAACCGGGCGGGCACGGTGTTTGTCGAGAAACTCAACACGGCGGGGATGACCAAATCGGCAAGGGGCACGCTCGAGAACCCCGGCACGAAGGTGAAGGCCAAGTCCGGTCTCAACCGGGAGATCCTGAGCACCGGCTGGCATGGCATGAAGGAGAAGCTCGCCTACAAGTGCGCTGTGGTGGAGATCGACCCTGCCTTTACGTCACAGACCTGCAACGTGTGTGGAAGGGTGGACAAGGCCTCCCGCCCGTCGCAGGCTGAATTCAAGTGCGTGGCCTGCGGCCACGCGGATCATGCGGACCTGAACGCGGCCCGCAACATCATGGCGTCAGGGATTGGCGCATCTGCACGGCGAGGGGCGTTTGCGTTGGCAACCCCTGTGACCCGTGAAATTGATACCATGGCTGCTTGATGCATAGTCAGGTATATGTTTCCCAAAATTGCTCTCAACTCGAGTCTGTGGCAATGAAGATGGCTTATTCGGCGAGTCACCCGGAGCGGTCGATTATGGAAGAGAGTGCAGCTTCGCGCACCGCAATGGTCGACAATCAGGTTCGACCTTCCGACGTCACGAAGTTTCCCGTGATCAAGGCGCTACTGACAGTGCCCAAGGAGGTTTTCGTTCCGCCAGCAATGAAACCGGTCGCATACGCTGACATGCAGATTCCCATTGGTCCCGACCGGGACAGGGTTATCCTGGACGCCCGGAATTTTGCGAAGATGCTCGATGCCGTCGATATCCAGCCTGATGAACTGGTCCTCGATCTGGGATGTGGGTTCGGATACTCCGCAGCCGTGATCTCCAAGCTGGCCCAAGCCGTGGTCGCGGTCGAAGAGATTACGGAAATCGCCGTGGAAGCAGAAACCCTGCTGACCCGGCAAAACGTCGACAATGCCATTGTCATTTCTGCGCCACTCGCCGAGGGAAGTGCGCGCCACTGCCCGTACGATGTCATCATTGTCGAGGGTGGCATCGAGTATGTTCCCGACGCGATTGCCGGTCAGCTGAAGGACGGAGGTCGCATATTCGGACTGTTCGGGGGCGAACGAGTCTGCCGGGGGCGCCTGGGAAGGAAAGTTGGAAAACAAATTCACTGGAGAAACGAATTTGATGCAAGCGCGCCTGTCCTGCCCGGTTTCAGACGCGAACGATCATTCGAGTCGCAGTGGAAGAAGGGACAAGCGTTTGCCCAGGTTTTCTGAGACGGGGTTTCATTTGACTGCAACCAGGGGTTTGAAACGTTGAGGCATAGCATACTGGGGGCCGTTCTTTCCCTCTCATTCTCGATCCAGAGCGCCGCAACGACTCTGGATGAAGCTCTGGCACAGGCCTACCTGACGAATCCGCAACTCCACATAGGCGTCTTTTCAATCCAGACTGCCAATACGGCCACGGCGGATGCAATTTCGCAAGCCTGGCCGCAGGTCACTGCGACGGCCGGATGGAATGCAAAAAACGACCTGTCTTCCAACGATCGGACATCCCAGTCAACTTCATTGTCGTTGGGATTGAGCCAACTTCTTTTCGATGGCGGTCGGTACGGGCACCACTTGAATGCACTGAAAAGCGAAACCCGATCGCAGCAACATCGGCTCGTCGACACCGAGCAGACAGTTCTCCTGAACGCGGTAACTGCGTTCATGAACGTCCTTCGTGAAGAGCTGGTCGTGTCCCTGGCAGAGAGCAACGTCGAAATCCTGGCCGAGCAGCTAGACGCCACGCGCAGCAGGTTCGAATTCGGGGCCTTGCCGCGAACCGATGTCAGCCTGACGGAAGCCAGGCTCGCCTCCGTCACGGCTGAACTGGAGCTTCACCGCGGGTCATTGCTGAACTCGCACGAGATCTACAGGGCCGTGGTTGGATCGCCCCCCCTGAATCTGGTTCCGCCGCAACGCATTCCCGACCTGCCCTCAACGGTCGTGGAGGCGGAGGACATTGCTCTCAGGAATCATCCCAGAATTTCCGTGGCGAGGCAGAACATTGCCGCGGCCGAAGCAGGTGCGCGCCGTGACAACCTCAACCGTCTTCCCGTCGTGTCGGCAAACGTCTCTCAATCCGTGCGCAGGGGCCATATGGAAAGCAGCGATCTGTCAGCGGGCATTTCGGCCACCATCACCCTGTTTGACGGCGGCAAGGCCAGGAGCCAGAGAAAAAGGTCAATGACCAACGTCGCCGCGCGGCGGTCCGAACTTCTGATGGCAACGGCATTGACCCGTCAATCGATCCGGATCGCCTATTCCAACTGGGAAGTCGCGAACGCCTCGTTAGAGGCGATCGAACAACAGATCGCCGCCGCGCAACTGGCCCTTGACGGCGTGCGGGTGGAGTATGGTCTTGGCGCCCGGTCTACCCTTGATGTGCTGAACGCCGAACAGGAACTCAGGACCGCGCGCGTCAACCACGCGAGGGCGTCCCGCGACGTTTTCGTAGCCGCCTTCACCGTACTCGCGGAAATGGGTCAATTGACGGCGCAGAACCTGAACCTGGACGTGGAACCGCATCGAGTCGATGTGCGTTAGGCCGAATATTCTTCGGAAATTCACTGACAGGACTCGTCCGGATCCTTGTGGCAGCAGGTGTCTCCCTGATCGCGCCCTTCGCCGCGACCGGACAAACCGATGCGGGTGGGATTCATCCTGCGACCATAAAAGAGGTGTCCGGAAACCAGTCGTCCACGGACCGGGTGTAATGCCGGTTCCCGCCGGCTTCCGTCACATCGATTTCATTTCGCCCCGACGACCTCGATTCGCCTGATGGCGGTCTGGCCACGCCAGGCTTGAATTTTGTCATTGAGAGTAATGACCACTGATTTTCAGGATTCGGTCGATGTCAACATGCCCGCAAAGATGAGACGCAAGCGCGTCAAGTGTGGATTCGATTTCCACTTCAAAGGTAAATTCACCGGCCGATGCGCCCAACGAAGAAAGAAATGCGCGACGGAATTCATCCGAAGCAAAAAGCCCGTGGACGTAACAGCCCATGACCCGGCCATCAGCCGATACGCTTCCCTCGGCCTTTCCGCCGATTTTCAGCCAGGGGCGGATTCCGTCAGGCCCCGTCGTCCGGCCGATGTGGATTTCATATCCCTTGATTCGTGATCCGGTCGCCAGATGACGGCCTTCAACCCGCCTGGTCGTTTTCTCTTTCCGCATTTCGGTTACCAGGTCGAGCAATCCCAAACCCCCGAGTGTTCCCGGAATCCCTTCAATGCCGTCCCGGTCGGTGATGACCTTCCCGAGCATCTGATACCCCCCGCAGATCCCGAGTATGCTCCCTCCCCGTCGATAGTGTGCCAGGATGTCGACATCCCATCCTTGCTTTCGGAGGAATTCGAGATCTGCCATCGTCGACTTGGTTCCGGTCAACATCACCAGCCGGGCATCGGCCGGAATCGGCGTCCCCGGCGTGATCATGTCGATGCATACACCCGGCTCCATTCTCAACGGATCGAGGTCATCGAGATTCGCCATGCGGGAAAGCACGGGCACCGCGATCTTGAAAGCTCCGCCTCCATCGGGAAGAACAACGGATGCCGAATCCTCAGCCGGGAGCATTCCAGCCTTGTCAAACCAGGGTAGGACTCCGAGTGATCGCCATCCCGTCAGGTTTTCAATCTCGGCAAGTCCCGATTCAAACAGGTCCGCATTTCCCCGAAGCTTGTTGATGATGAACCCCTTGACGATTTCACGGTCGAACGGAGGCAGTACGACCCTGGTGCCGACAATCTGAGCAATCACACCGCCGCGATCGATGTCTCCGACAAGGATCACGGGGACCCCGGCCGCCTCTGCAAATCCCATGTTTGCAATGTCCCCGGTCCGCAGGTTGATCTCGGCCGGGCTCCCCGCTCCTTCAACGATAATGACATCAACTCCATTCGATAATTCGTTGAAACTTCGCATGACTTCGGGAAGAAGACGGGACTTCAACTTCGCGTATTCGGTAGCCTCGACGGTATCCAGCCTCTTTCCATTCAGGATAACCTGCGCCCCGGACCCGGATTCCGGCTTAAGCAAGACCGGGTTCATTGCGGTACGAGCCTCGGTTCGGCAGGCCCTTGCCTGCAATGCCTGCGCACGCCCGATTTCACCGCCGTCGACCGTGACGGCGGCATTGTTGGACATGTTCTGCGGTTTGAACGGGCGGACTTTCAATCCGCAATCGGTCAAACATCTGCCGAGGCCAGCGACGATCAGGGACTTCCCGACATTCGACCCGGTTCCCTGAATCATTATGGACGCTACCATGGTCGATCCTTTATGGCCTCGCCTGTCACGAGGATAATTCCCGTATCAACACGACATGAATTCACCGACGCACATTCTCCTCGGAGCAGCCGTATTTGGCCGGCCGGAACAAAAGACGGTCAACACGGCAGCGGTTCTCGGCGCGGTCCTCCCTGACCTTTCGCTGTACGCCATGGCGGGATACAGCCTGTTCGTCGTCGGCAACAGTCCCGGATACGTTTTTGGTACGCAGTACTTCTCCACTGAATGGCAAGATGTTTTCAAGCTGGACAACTCGGTATTTGTCTGGGGAATCCTCCTCGCGGTCGGCATGGTAATCGCACGACGCTGGCTCGTCGCGTTTTCGGGCAGCGGCCTGCTGCACATCGCAACCGATTTCCCATTGCACAATGACGACGCGCGGCAGCACTTTTGGCCCGTCAGCGACTGGGTGTTTGAAAGCCCGATCAGTTATTGGGATGCAACCCGATTCGGCAACACGGTCGCCCTGCTCGAAACCGGGTTATGCATTTTGCTCATGGGTCTCCTGCTGATCCGGTTCAAATCCATTGTTTCACGATCAATGATCGTCATCTGCGGCCTTCCGCAATTGGCTTTCATTGCGGCAACCGCATTCAGCCACTGAGGCAATGCCGGTACGCGCATGAATCGAAGTCGGGCAAACAGGTGCGCTTGAAACCCGGGTACCGGACCTGTAGTTTCGAATGGCGGTTATCGGGGCGACGTGGCGGAGTGGTTACGCAGCGGATTGCAAATCCGAAGACACCGGTTCGATTCCGGTCGTCGCCTCCACCGGATCGGTGCGTCGATTCAGTTTTCTTTCCTTCCCGGTGCCTCCCTCGGTGACTCCGTTTCTTCGGAAATTGCCATCCCCGAACGGCACCGGAGATGGTCGCGCGGTTTCAGTCCAGGGCATCGTTTTCGCCACGTCTTGCAACACGCGGCGCAGAGCGATCTGCCGGAATCACTCAATTTCATTTTCGTGCGGGTTCCAGGAAAAGGGGGATTATATACTTTGGTCACATTCCACTACTGTCCCAACGGTAAGCGTTCGGTAAGGGGGTGATGGCCTTTATTTTCGGTGTTTGATGGCTGTATTCCCGGGTTTCATTTTCTTCTGGCAACGGTTTCCGACATCTGTTAATCCGGCTGCATGTTGGATTCCGCAGGCCCTGTTTGCGATGTTGTCGATCCGTCGGCCCTGCCGCCGGAGGAGTTGAAACGTCTGTACGAACGGGAGCATGCACGTGCCGAGGCGGCGGAAGCCGAGATCACGGCACTGAAAGACAAGCTCGGGGAAGCGGAAGCCCGTGGCGAGGAATGGAAGCTGGAATCGATCCGGGCCCGTGGCGAACTCAACGGACTGCGCGGGATCTTCGAGAGCAACCGCGAGAAGCTTGCCGCGGCGCGCGCGGCGCTGAAGGAGCTTGGCCGCAGCCAGAGTGCGAAGAACCTGCGCAAGCTGGAAAAGAAGCTGGCACGGTTACAGGGGCTGCTGAACGCCGCCGGTATCGACAGCGGCCCGCACACGATTGTGGGCATGCGCAAGGAGATTTCCCGTCTGAAGGCTGTGATTGCGCAACAGGCGGAGGAACTGGAGGAACTCAAGGCGGAGAACGAGAGGCTCCGCTCGGCGGGTGCGACGCATGCAAAGGCAAGGTTCGGCCGCACCAGCGAGAAGAAGGAGAAGTCCGGGTCCGGCAGTAGCCGGAAACGTGGCCAGCAGGCGGACAAGCCCGGGCACGGCCGGACAGCGCGGCCGGACAGCGCGGCCGGACATGGAGCGCAAGTCCGAGGCTCACGACCCGCCGGAGGAGGAGCGTGTCTGTCCCTGCTGCGGCCTTCCCTACGTGAAGAACGGCAGCCATGACTCCGAGACCATCGAGGTCGAGGTCAAGGCGCATGTCCGGATCATCCAGCGCAACCGCTGGCGGCGCAACTGCACCTGTGCGTCGGCGCCGCAGGAGGTTTCGGCGCCGCCGGTTCCCCGGCTGTTTCCCAACTCCTCCTACGGGATCAGCTTCTGGGTCTGTTTCCTGTTCGAGTGTTTCGCCTGCCACCGGCCGCTGAACCGGGTCGCGGCATGGATGCGCGACCAGGGGCTGCCGGTCTCGCCCGGGACCCTGGCCTCCAGCATCCACAGGCTGATGCCGTTGTTCGCGCCGCTGTCGCAGGCGATCCTCGCCCACCTGAAAGCGGCCGCGGTGCTCCACGGCGACGAGACCAGCTGGCGGGTTCAGTCCCTCAAGGCCATCCGCGGCACCAGCCGGGCCTGGCTGTGGTGTGCGGTCTCCCGGGATGCGGTCTGGTTCCACGTCGACGCCCGGCGCAATGCCGAGGCTGCCGGCAAGCTGTTCGCCGGCGTCGGTGCCGGCACGGTCCTGGTTTGTGACGCCTATTCGGCCTACAAGAAACTCGCACGTGTTCTCGGCGGCATCCTGATCCTGGCCTGGTGCTGGAGCCATGTTCGCCGCAAGTTCATCGAGGCTGCGGCCGGCAATGACGCCCTGGAGAGATGGGAGGAGCGGTGGCTGGACCGGTTCGGGCGACTGTTCCACCTGAACAGGGTCCGGCTGAAGCACTACGACCCGGAACTGGGGATGGAGGAGCAGTCGCGAAAGTTCGGGAGCGCACATCGTCGACTGAAGCGTGCCGTCGACCGGCTGTTCGCCCGCGCGGAGAAGGAAGTCGCGGGGCCGGCCGGTTCGGACCGGCGCGCGAAGGCACTCAACTCGCTGCTGAGGCATCGCGACGGGCTCTGCGTGTTCGTCGACAGGCCGGACGTACCCATGGATAACAACCTGTCGGAGCGGATGCATCGTGGTCCCGTGATCGGGCGCAAGCTGTCCTTCGGCTCCGACAGCCTGGACGGGGCCCTGTTCTCCGCCATGATGTACGGGATCATCGAGACCCTGCGGATGAACGGGATCGATGTCCGCAAGTGGCTCGACGACTGGCTCTCGGCCTGCGCGGGCAACGGCGGCCAGCCTCCGGCCGACCTCTCACCCTGGCTGCCATGGTTGATGGACGAAGACAGGCGCCGTGCGCTCAAGGCCACACGATGACGACGGATGACACGATCGAGTGTCGTTATCACGGGCGTGACTTCACCACCGGCGAGATGGCGCTGATGCGGGCCCTGATCGCATCCTCCCCGCAGCAGACCCGTGCCGGGCTGGCGCGCGCGTTCTGCCGCGCCATCGGCTGGGTCAAGCCCGACGGCGGGCTGAAGGCGATGATGGCCCGGCTCACCATGCTGAAGATACACCGGGACGGGATCATCACACTGCCGCCGCCACGACGGCTACGTTTGCCCCCCCGTCCTCCGAGCTTCGGCCCGGAAACGGAACCGCCGGCATCACCGCCGCTCACACTGGAGGCCGCTCGTCCGCTCCACTTCGTCAAGGTCACCGGTGCCGGCCGTGGGGCCAGCCGCCTCTGGAATGAATTCATCGCCCGCTATCATTATCTCGGCTACAAGACCCTCGTCGGTGCACAGATGCGCTACGCGGTGCATGACCGCGACGGGCACCCGCTGGCCATGCTCGGCTTCTCGGCCGCGGCCTGGAAGGTCGCACCGCGCGACGACTTCATCGGATGGACGCCGGAAACCCGCGAGAGAAACCTCCCCCTCATGCTCGATAACTCCCGCTACCTCATCATGCCATGGATCCGGATTCCAAACCTGGCCTCCCACATCCTTTCGCGTGTGCGCCGCCAGCTGCCGCTGGACTGGTACACCCAGTACAGGGTGACACCGGTCCTGATGGAAACCTTCGTCGAAACCCCGCGCTTCTCCGGGATCACCTACAAGGCTTCCGGATGGATCCATGTCGGAACAACACAGGGACGCGGGCGTTACGACACGAAGAGGGAATTTGGAAAACCGAAAAAGGACATCTGGCTCTGCCCGCTCCGGAAGGACTGGAAAAGAACCCTCAATCAATAGACAATACAACGCTATCACGCGTTCCCCGAACGCTTACGTCCCAACGGTAAGCGTTCGGTAAGGGGGTGATGGCCTTTATTTTCGGCGTTTGATGGCTGTATTCCCGGGTTTCATTTTCTTCTGGCAACGGTTCCCGACATCTGTTAATCCGGCTGCATGTTGGATTCTGGAGGCCCTGTTTGCGATGTTGTCGATCCGTCGGCCCTGCCGCCGGAGGAGTTGAAACGTCTGTACGAACGGGAGCATGCGCGTGCCGAGGCGGCGGAAGCCGAGATTACGGCACTGAAAGACAAGCTCGGGGAAGCGGAAGCCCGTGGCGAGGAATGGAAGCTGGAATCGATCCGGGCCCGTGGCGAACTCAACGGACTGCGCGGGATCTTCGAGAGCAACCGCGAGAAGCTTGCCGCGGCGCGCGCGGAGCTGAAGGAGCTTGGCCGGAGCCAGAGTGCACGGAACCTGCGCAAGCTGGAAAAGAAGCTGGCACGGTTGCAGGGGCTGCTGAACGCCGCCGGTATCGACAGCGGCCCGCACACGATTGTGGGCATGCGCAAGGAGATTTCCCGTCTGAAGGCTGTGATTGCGCGACAGGCGGAGACCCTGAAGGAACTCGAGGCCGAGAACGAAAGGCTCCGCTCGGCGCGTGCGACGCATGAGAAGGCACGTTTCGGGAGCACCAGCGAGAAGAAGAGCGGGAAGGGGTCCGGATCCGGCAGCAGCCGGAAACGTGGCCAGCAGGCGGACAAGCCCGGGCACGGCCGGACAGCGCGGCCGGACATGGAGCGCAAGTCCGAGGCTCACGACCCGCCGGAGGCGGAGCGTGTCTGTCCCTGCTGCGGCCTTCCCTACGTGAAGAACGGCAGCCATGACTCCGAGACCATCGAGGTCGAGGTCAAGGCGCATGTCCGGATCATCCAGCGCAACCGCTGGCGGCGCAACTGCACCTGTGCGTCGGCGCCGCAGGAGGTTTCGGCGCCGCCGGTTCCCCGGCTGTTTCCCCACACCGCCTACGGCATCAGCTTCTGGGTCTGTTTCCTGTTCGAGTGTTTCGCCTGCCACCGGCCGCTGAACCGGGTCGCGGCATGGATGCGCGACCAGGGGCTGCCGGTCTCGCCCGGGACCCTGGGCTCCAGCATCCACAGGCTGATGCCGTTGTTCGCGCCGCTGTCGCAGGCGATCCTCGCCCACCTGAAAGCGGACGCGGTGCTTCACGGCGACGAGACCAGCTGGCGGGTTCAGTCCCTCAAGGCCATCCGCGGCACCAGCCGGGCCTGGCTGTGGTGTGCGGTCTCCCGGGATGCGGTCTGGTTCCACGTCGACGCCCGGCGCAATGCCGAGGCTGCCGGCAAGCTGTTCGCCGGCGTCGGTGCCGGCACGGTCCTGGTTTGTGACGCCTACTCGGCCTACAAGAAACTCGCACGTGTTCTCGGCGGCATCCTGATCCTGGCCTGGTGCTGGAGCCATGTTCGCCGCAAGTTCATCGAGGCTGCGGCCGGCAATGACGCCCTGGAGAGATGGGAGGACCGGTGGCTGGACCGGTTCGGGCGACTGTTCCACCTGAACAGGGTCCGGCTGAAGCACTACGACCCGGAACTGGGGATGGAGCAGCAGTCGCGAAAGTTCGGGATTGCACATCGTCGACTGAAGCGTGCCGTCGACCGGCTGTTCGCCCGCGCGGAGAAGGAAGTCGCGGGGCCGGCCGGCTCGGACCGGCGCGCGAAGGCACTCAACTCGCTGCTGAGGCATCGCGACGGGCTCTGCGTGTTCGTCGACAGGCCGGACGTACCCATGGATAACAACCTGTCGGAGCGGATGCATCGTGGTCCCGTGATCGGGCGCAAGCTGTCCTTCGGCTCCGACAGCCTGGACGGGGCCCTGTTCTCCGCCATGATGTACGGGATCATCGAGACCCTGCGGATGAACGGGATCGATGTCCGCAAGTGGCTCGACGACTGGCTCTCGGCCTGCGCGGGCAACGGTGGCCAGCCGCCGGAGGACCTCTCACCCTGGCTGCCATGGTTGATGGACGAAGACAGGCGCCGTGCGCTCAAGGCCACACGATGACGACGGATGACACGATCGAGTGTCGTTATCACGGGCGTGACTTCACCACCGGCGAGATGGCGCTGATGCGGGCGCTGATCGCATCCTCCCCGCAGCAGACCCGTGCCGGGCTGGCGCGCGCGTTCTGCCGCGCCATCGGCTGGGTCAAGCCCGACGGCGGGCTGAAGGCGATGATGGCCCGGCTCACCATGCTGAAGATGCACCGGGACGGGATCATCACACTGCCGCCGCCACGACGGCTACGTTTGCCCCCCCGTCCTCCGAGCTTCGGCCCGGAAACGGAACCGCCGGCATCACCGCCGCTCACACTGGAGGCCGCTCGTCCGCTCCGTCTGGTCAAGGTCACCGGTGCCGGCCGTGGGGCCAGCCGCCTCTGGAATGAATTCATCGCCCGCTATCATTATCTCGGCTACAAGACCCTCGTCGGTGCACAGATGCGCTACGCGGTGCATGACCGCGACGGGCGCCCGCTGGCCATGCTCGGCTTCTCTGCCGCGGCCTGGAAGGTCGCGCCGCGCGACGACTTCATCGGATGGACGCCGGAGACCCGCGAGAGAAACCTCCCCCTCATGGTCGATAACTCCCGCTACCTCATCATGCCATGGATCCGGATTCCAAACCTGGCCTCCCACATCCTTTCGCGTGTGCGCCGCCAGCTGCCGCTGGACTGGTACACCCAGTACAGGGTGACACCGGTCCTGATGGAAACCTTCGTCGAAACCCCGCGCTTCTCCGGGATCACCTACAAGGCGTCCGGATGGATCCATGTCGGAACCACGCAGGGACGCGGGAAGTACGACACAAAGAGGGAATTCGGAAAACCGAAAAAGCACATCTGGCTCTGTCCGCTCAGAAAAGACTGGAAAAGAACGCTCAATCGATGACAGCCAGTAAGGCCGTCACGCCTTCACCGAACGCTTACTCCCAACGTTTCAATTCTGATATGACTTAATACGTTGTTTTGATTGCGATTATCCGCGTTTTCCGGCATTTTCGACTTGAGCACCGCCGCATCTGCCGACACCATCCGGCCGTTCGATTTCTCCAGAACGGCAGGTCGCAATGTACACCGGAAACCTCGTTTTCAGCCAGGTCATGGATCATCTTCCGTGGCACAACCTCCATCAGTTCGTCGATCAGTACTCAGGCAATCACAAGGTCAAGTCATTCACCTGCTCCGATCAATTCAGGTGCATGGCCTTCGCCCAACTCACCTGGCGCTCGAGCCTGCGCGACATCGAAACCTGTCTGCGTGCCAGGGCCAACAAGCTCTACCACATGGGAATCCGCGGCGGCGTGGCAAGAAACACCCTCGCCAACGCCAACAACGTCAGGGATTGGAGGCTCTATGCCGCCTTCACACAACTCCTGATCCACACGGCACGGAAGCTGTACCACCAAGACGACCATGGCCTCGACCTCGACAGCACGGTCTACGCGCTCGATTCCTCTACCATAGACCTGTGCCTGTCACTCTTCCCATGGGCACGGTTCCGCAAGACCAAGGCGGCCGTCAAACTGCACACACTCCTCGACCTGCGCGGAAACATACCCGCATTCATCCACATCACCGAAGGAAAACTCCACGATGTCAACATCCTGGACATCATGGCACCGGAACCGGGTGCCTTCTACATCATGGACCGTGCCTATCTCGACTTCGCCCGCCTGCACACCCTGCACCTCAATGCCGCGCATTTCGTGCTGCGCGCCAAGAAGAACACGAAACTCAGGCGCCTCTATTCCAACAAGGTCGACCGAACCACGGGACTCATCTGCGACCAGGTCGTCGTACCAGACGGCGTCACCACGGCGAATGACGACCCCGACAAGCTGCGCCGCATCAAATACATCGACACGGAGACCGACAAGACCCTGGTGTTCATCACCAATGATTTCGTCCTGCCGCCCCTGACCATCGCAGAGCTGTACCGTGCACGGTGGCGCGTGGAACTGTTTTTCAAATGGATCAAGCAAAACCTGAAAATCAAGTCGTTCTTCGGCACCTCGGAAAACGCGGTCAAAAGCCAGAACTGGATCGCCGTTTCGGTCTATGTGCTGGTGGCGATCATTCGCAAGCGTCTCAAACTGGAGGCGAACCTCCACACAATTCTACAGATTTTGAGCGTGACCCCTTTCGAGAAAACACCGTTAAATCAGTTGCTTAATCTCGACGCCCACAGAATTGAACAACCCCTTCCCTCTAACCAATTGAATCTATTCAATTAACGTTGGGACAGTAGTGGTCACATTCAAGTAAGGTCAGTCTTTCGCGATGCGATTTACCTGGAGGCCCTTGCCATTCGCTGACCTCTCGATGTGACCAAAAGGCATAGGCTGGCGGTTGCAAAGGCAAGAAGAAAATGTATCAATATGATAAAATTTCTTGCAATTCAACCACGAACCACTATTTTCCTAACGAATGAAGGCGAATCAAGGATTCGAACAGCCTTGGACGGCTTCCCAGGCAACACGGATTATCCGCGAGATAGCGGCTAATTTGCGTTGTGATCTTTTCATCACTGAACATGTCCTGGAAAGGATGGACGAGAGGAATCTGATTTTGTCGGACCTCTTGCATGTCCTAAAAAATGGGATGGTCTATGAACCTGCACAAAACTCCACACGCGAATGTTTCTACAAATATCAGATGGAATGTCGAACTCCGAACTCGGACTCTCGTGTCATTCGTGTAGTTGTCGTTCCTGATAGGGATTCCTGTCAACTGAAAATCGTGACAATCATGTGGAAAGATTGAAAGGAAACCAGACAAATGACCCCGTACCAATACACTGCCTGCGGCCTGGACAACGTGTACCTGGAACAGATGAACGTGGTGCAGGAAGATGCTGGTGAAAAAACGATGTTCATTCCGGCGATAGGGGAACTTCACCGGGTGATCGCCGAAGGCATCATTACCGCTCCATCAAAGATAACCGGCAAGGAAATTCGATTCCTGCGCACCGAAATGGGGCAAAATCAGGATGAACTGGCCAGTGCACTAAAAGTTGAACGCCTCACACTGAGCAGGTGGGAACGCGACGAACACCCGATCAACGGTGCGGCCGAGATGATACTTCGAATGTTGGCGGCAAAGAAACTCATCATCGCGAAAATGACAGACGTGGAAGAAGTCACCGACCTGACCGTTTCAGTAGACGCGAAACAACCCATTCGAATTGACGGAAGCAATCCGGAAGAATACCAACTCCTGGCTGCCTGAGAGATCATCCGACGAAGTGTTATGACGGCGCGGCACCAACCGCGCCGTTTTCGCATTTGGAGCCCGTGATAGGTCAACAGGTAAATGTGACTAATCTATATAACTCCCAGGAAAAGACCTCATTGCAGCTGATCCGGAGGCGAGACAACGGCGAAAGTAGGCGTTTTGCATCCCGCAAAACCCGTCTCCGGGCGTTTCGGCAGCTAACCCGGAAGTTCCACCCGGTCCTCTCGGTTTCCCCTGGTCCATTCCGGTATCCGCCCTCTCCAGGCCGTAAGCTCATTGGGAACGAGCTGACGAAAAAGGTAATGGGCATGACCGTGCTCGACATTGCCCGCATGAAAACCGAGACCGAGCGCGTGCTGATGGATTCCGTCGGCGGACGTCCCGGATTTCTGGACTCGCAACCATCGGGCCATGACCAAGCGCCTTGAAGAACTGGGCATCCAGTATGAGACGACCGAGTTCGCTTCGCGCCAGACCGAACATTCGCTGCAATCGACCTACGCCAGACAGGTGGAGCAGGACGCCGATCTTCATGGCTGCGTCATTTTCGGGCCGTTCGAACTGGCAACCGGCGTTCAGGTGAATTCAAGGCATGCGTCGAGGAGAAGGGCAACTGGACCTCGGTTTACGAGCACTATGGCGAGTCCCAGCGCGAAGGCGGATTCGAAGGAACCTCCCTGATCCAGGAGGCCTATCGGGAAGCTGGCGTCATCCACAATGCGAATACGGCCATGGTCATGTGCTCGGTCGAGGCACAGGTCTCGATGGGCAAGGAGAAAGAGATCTTCCCGACGGGCCGCGGCGGAACCGGACACGTACTTCACGCGATCCGTGCAGGAACTCTCGACGCGGCGTCGATGCGCATGGGTGACGACGTCGGTGCCGCGACCCCCGAAGCCATCAAGGCCGACCTGGAGGGTCGCGCAGACGATCTTCCGTTGGTCGTCCCGGGCCGAATCACCGTGGCCCGTGACGAGATGAGCGCCGAGGAGTCGGACGCCCATCAGAGTGAAGCGTTCAGGTTCTCATGTGTTGGCACCCTTGAGCGCTGAAAAGTGACCCGGTCCAAACGCATTCGGGCCCGGGTCTAACGCGAATTGGTGGAACCCGAATCCCGCAACGCGGGTTCAATATGCGCAATTGTCTGCGCAGCGGCAGTAACGGCGCCGCCGCGCAGCAAGGTGACAAGGAGTTCGCCGGCCTTGCACCCGATCGTCAGCGAATGTGCATCCATCGTCGTCAGGCCCGGAAAAGTAGCTTCAGCGATATCGTACGCACCGAAACCCGCGATCATGAGTTCATCGGGCACCGAAACGCCGCGCCGCTGACACTCGGTCAGAGCACCGAAGGCGGCAAGGTCCGAGACGCAGGCTACGGCGTCAATCTGTTGTCCTGCATCAATAACCCCGGCCATCGCCCGGGCGCCTTCGCGCATTGCCACCGGCGGCGGTCCGACCGAAACCAACTCGTAGTCCAGCCCCAGCCTCTCCGCAGCTGCAACAAATCCTTTCCTTCGATCAACACCGCGCGTATCGCCCTCGTCGTCTCCGCCCATGAAGGCCAGTCGCCGCGCACCGGCAGATTGCAGGTGTTCGACCATCTGGCCCATTGCGTCCGCGTTTGAAAAGCCGACGGTGAAGCCCACCGGCGATTGGGGGATGTCCCACGTTTCGACAACCGGAATTCCGGCGCCTTCCATTAGCCGCCTTGCACGATCAGTGTGGCGTCCTCCTGTCACCACCATTGCTTCGGGCCGTCGCCGCAGCAGTTGTTCAATCAGGCGTTCCTCCTCGTCGACGTCGTAGTTCGTGTAGCCAAGCAGGACCTGCAAACCGGCCGCCTGTACGACTTCGTTGAGACCGCGCACGGTGTCGGCGAAATTCGAATTGTTCAATGAAGGGATGGTGACGGCAACAAACCCGGTTCGTTGCGACCGCAGGTTCGACGCTGTACTGTCGAAAACGTAACCCTTCTCCTCGGAGATAAACAGAATCTTCTTGCGCGTTTCCTTCCCAACCGATGTATCCTGCCGAAACGCCCGCGATACGGTCATCGGAGAGACGCCGACAGCTTTCGCGATGTCAGCCATTTTTGGGTGGCTTCGGCATTTTGGTTCCCGAATTGTATCGTTAACTTCCCGTTTTCGGGGAAGGCTGACCCTATTTCAAGTATGCGTTTATTTGCTTGAGCCGTCCGATGAAATTCAAATCCGTGCGCTCCATATGAAGCCGTTGAATTGAACGCGCTGGTCTTGCGCGCCCATGATGCCGATAATCGGCAGGGGATCCTTGCGGCAAAGGCGCAAGCAGAGCGGCCGTGATAACAATAGCGTTGAAGCCGAACATGCCGATGTCCATGCGGCGATCCGGACCCAACCCGCGACAAGCCATCATTGCGTCGGCTGTGCGGAACCCGTTCAAAAGGAAAACGAGATCCCGACTGCCATGGCTCGGGAGATACAGTTTTTGGTACCGCAAAACCGTGGTGGATGTTGCCGCGTTCGGCTGACGAGCGCGGCTTTCCCGGTACCGGTATCTGGACGGGTGATGGCGAGGATCAGAAAAAACCCCCGGTGCACTCTCTTCGCGGTCACTGCTGCATACAGCCTGCACGTTGCGTTTGCCTAAAAACCGGTGCCGGAGCAGACCAGGCCGGTCAGCCTTTTCGGTGACACATGTACTGATCTGGCCGCCACGAATTCGGCCCACGAGATCGCGAAGCGCGCGATCATTGAAACTGACTTTTGTCAGGCCCCTTGAAGTACTCCATCAACGCGGCCTGATACTCGCTCTCCAGCCCTGCGGCGGTGAGAAAACGGCGGATTTGGGCGCAGGCAGCCGTGAGCGGCATCGCGGTGTTCGTCACCCGTGCCAGATTCCGCGCACCGTCGCGATCTTTTACCATGTTGTCGATGCGCCCTTTACGACGGTAGTCCTTGGCAACGAAGCGCGGCATGTAGTCCTGAAGCAACACGCGTCGGCCCGTCCGCCCTATGGCGCCTCCGGGATTTTGGCCACGTCGATGCCGGCATCGATCGCGAGCTGGGTCGTCTCCGCGATGGCTACGAAACCCGATCCGCACAAGACCTGATTGATGAGTTTAGTGGTCTGACCCGCCCCGGACGGACCCATACGGGTATAGTTGGACGAGACCTATTTCAGGACTTTTCGGGCCTCTCCCACATCGGCGCCTTCACCACCTGCCATCAGCGCAAGTTCTCCGGTCAGCGCTTTCGCCGGACCGGCGGACAACGGGCTGTCGACCCAACGCAGGCCTCCGTGTCCGCAGCGCGCTGACAGTCGCCTGGTGGAATCGGGATCGATCGAGGACATGTCGATGATCCGTGTGCCGGTTTTGGCGCCTTCGGCGACACCACCATCGCCAAAGACGGCGACGTCGACAATTTCCGGAGAATTCAGGCTGGTAACGACGTAGTCGCTGACCGAAGCGGCCTCCGCCGCCGAGTTGCCGGGCGGCCGCCCCTGGCAACCAGTGCCTTAATCTGAAGTTCTGAGGCAGGTAAGAGATTAATTGAATCGTATCAACATGATACGTGAGTCGGGATTGTCACGGTCTGCCTACAAACGACGAGTCCGACCGGATCCGCCGTCACATGGCTGCGATATCCTTCAGCAATTTCAGTGCCCTCTCCTGGCCGGCGTCGGGCCGGGTCGTCACCTCGATCATGGCCTCCCCCTTCCCGCCGCCCGGGCGTGGAACCGCATGGGAGGATCGGACAATGGTTGACAGGCTGTCGAGAAGGGTCCGAAAGCTGTGGGCGCCGCTGCCGTCCGGCAGGGGCCGGGTAGGAAGGGTCGTTGCCGAGCCCTTCCCCCCACAGGACCGGACGTGCCCGCATTAGAGCATCCGGTTCCTCGCATGTCAGTTTCGCTCACGTGGCGTAGATCGATTGGACAACCCTGACCTTCGGCAGCGGGAGCAGGGTCAGGATTGCAGTCATCCTCGCCCATGACAGTCTCCCATCGCGGTGGCGTCGGCCAAGCCAGCGGTGCCAGCTGCGAACCACCGCTGTGCGGAATTGGTTCAGCCGCTTGCTGTTGCCGGTCAGGCCGTAGTAGCCACAGTGCCCCCGGATCACACGGACAAGGTGCCCGTGTTGCTCCGGGAGCGGGAGGTGCCGGTTTCCCTTGCACCAGTTCCATATGGACTTGACGGCCCGTGCTAACCGGTCGCGGGCCGTGAACTGACGTACAACCAGCCGACCTCGTCTCGACTTGCCCCACAAGTGGGTGAAGCCGAGGAAGTCGAACTTGCCCTGTCCGTCATGTCCGCCGCCACGCCTGTGCATGGGCCGGAAGTCCACAAAGCGCGTCTTGCCGTCATGGAGCGTAAGCCCATATCGCGCAAGCCGCTTGCCAAGGACGGCGAGCACGCGCTCGCCGTCCCGGTGGTTCCTGAATGCAATGACAAAGTCATCCGCGTACCGCACCAGTCGGTGCGCCCCAACGCGCGGTGCCACGTCCTCTTTCATCCATACATCCAGCACGTGGTGCAGGAAGATATTGGCGAGAATCGGACTAACTACCCCACCCTGTGGTGTGCCTTCTTCGGTGCGTTGCAGGACGCCCTTGTCAAGCACTCCTGCCGCCAGCCATTTGTCGATCATCCGTCGGACGACGCCGTCGTTGATCCTCTGGTCAAGGAACCCCCGCAGGTGCTTGTGATCAATGCTATCGAAGTATTTCGAAATGTCGGCATCAATCACCCATCTGAGGCCATCCACAGCCAGTCCCGCCCGGAGGTCTTTCAACGCTCCGTGGGCAGAGTGGCCGGGCCTGAAGCCGTACGAGCACGGCAGAAAGTCCGCCTCGTAAATCGGCTCCAGCAGCATCAGTATGGCTCGCTGCGCCACCTTGTCCTCGTAGGTCGGGATGCCCAGCGGTCGCTGCCCTCCATCCGCTTTCGGGATGTAGTGCCGGCGTACCGGTGGGGCATAGTAGCGGCCAGACTTCATCCGCCCCAGAAGGTCAAGCAGGTTGGCCTCCGCGTGGGTTTCGTAGTCCGTCGCCGTCACCCCGTCGATGCCCGTCGCCCCGTCCGCTCGTGTGAGGTTCAGGGCCACGATCATCCAGTCAAGGTCAATGTGGTGGTGCAAGGTCGTGAACACCATGTCGGGGCACGTCCTTGCCAGTTCGGCTATCCGGGCTTGTTTCGTTGACACGATGTCGAAGCTCGACGTCTCCATGTGTTTCACTCCTCCGGTTCTGTTCATGCGACGCTCCGCTTCCCTTCACCGGGTCCCGATGGTCTCGGTTCCCCGCCTTCACAGGTACTATCAGAGCGCTACGACTCCCGATCCCGCATCCCTTGGGCTTATTGTTTCGCCGTCCGGTACCGTACGTATCCTGCTGGGGTTCGTTTCCGCTCTTGGCGCTCCCGGCATCGTGCAGGCCCGATGCCGGGCCGGGGTCTGGATTGATCTCGCTGGCATTCCCTTTCCAGCCTGTTCCACGCACGGACGGAACCGGGTCTCCCAGGTTCCCTGGCGGTCCATCTACAGCTCTGCAACGTTCCCGCGACCCCGGACGGCCCGTCACGCCTCGCCATGGCGGCGTTTCCGGTGCTGCCCCCGCTCTCACAACCACGAAGGCACCATCGTTTGTCAATTTCGAGGCTCAATAGCGTTGCTTCGCTGCCCGCTGTGTACGCTTCACGACGCACGTTGCCATACGCCATGCAACACGCGCTTCCGGCTGGCTGGCTGGCCTTTACCGGACGGGGGTTACACCCGCTGGACCGCGATGTTGGGTTTCAGTTTCGATCTACATCTCTACCTCCTCCCAGCCAGAGCTTGGCCTGGCGCAATGTGGGTATGAACCTTGGTCAGCGCCGGCTCCGAACGCCGGGCGGGCAGGACCGGATCCCCGGTCTCGTCGGGTTCGGTGTCGGTATAGCACAGGGGAGCCCATGCCTTGCGCATGTGCCATTCGACGAGATAGGCGAGCATGCAGATGAAGAAGTGGGCGCGGACCCGGTGCTCGAGGCGGTGGAATATGGGCCGGACCTGGAGATCGCTCAGTTTGAGACAGCGGAAAGCGCGCTCCACGCGGGTCAACCTCTTGTAGCTCCTGACGCATTCCTCGGCGGCCATGTCTTCGGAGCCGAGCGAGGTGCGGATGATGTAGATTCCGTCGAGGGCGGCCTCGGCGTCGATGGACTGCTGCTTGCGGCGGAAGCTGAAGCTGGTCGCGGTGATGTCGACGTGGAAGTGCTTCCTGACCTTTTTCTTGTTGATGACCTCGCCGACGGCGAGACCGATGTCGGCCTCGCCCTCGAGGGTTCCGCCCTCGACACGGGTGACGATCTCCGCGAGCGCCTTTTCGGTGGCCTTGAGCAGCTCCTGCCGCACCCGGTCGCGGTGCCCGGCAAGACGGGGATTGCGGCAGGCGACGAGGCGCTCCTTGGGGAAGTCGGGATGGTCCTGGATCTCGAACAGGGTCTGCTCCTGTTCGGGGTCCTTGAAACGGTCGAGATAGCCCTGGCGGGCGAGCTTGCCGATGGTCCGGCTCTTGAGGGCGGTGATCCACGCGACGCCGTCGCGTTTGCGCAGGGCCTCGATGATGGCCTTGATGATCATGCCGCGGTCTCCGACCATCACCACCCGGCAGAGGCCGAAGCGGCGCTGGAGGCGGTCGAGCTCGGGCAGGAGGGTGTCCTTGTCGGCGATGTCTCCCGGATAGACCGAGACCGCGACCGGGCGCCCGTCACGGTTGCAGAGGAGGCCGAAATTGATCTGCGGGAGGCCCCGCTTGCGGTCGCGGCTGTAGCCGAAGCGTGCGAGCGGACAGTGGCTCCCCTCGTACCAGGTCGATGACAGGTCCCAGAGGACGAGATCGTCCTTCGCGATCCAGCGTCTTGCCAGGCGTCCCTGGATGCCCTCCTGCCGCTCGTCGAGCCAGTCCATCGCCGCGTAGAGGTCATCGGCGGTGACGTCCCCGGCGATGGCGAACTCCTGCGGCAGGGTGGTGTTCCGCCACCATCGGGTGGTGGCGAGCTTTGAGTTCGGCCTGAGGATGCGGCCGGCGACCATGGCCATGACAAGGTCGCGTTCCGGGCACCGCTCGCGGGCGACGAGGCGGGGAAGGCCGATGGCATTCATGGCCGTCTGCACTGCCTGCACCGCCCCGTGGTGGCGTGAACGGACCGGGTCCCCGAGCACGTCGCCGACTTCGGCGTACTGCTTTCCCGCCAGCGCGCCGCGCAGCAACGGGATGGTGTGCGGCGGCAGGTGGGAGAGATTGGCGAGGGTTCGCTTCTGCACCCGGTTGTTATGGTCGCGGTAGCTCTGTCGGAGGAGGACCGAGGTGTATGTCTTTCCGTTCTGGTGCGACTTGATGACGGCGACATGCATGGAGGGGGAAGCGGTCATGTGGTTGCCCTGATGGCTAGTGCCTACTTGTTTGTCCTCTTTTGGCCGACATCTGCTATGGTGTCAAGGAGAAATTTCGCCGAAATGCGGGATCATTGCGGAAAATGTTGGGGATGCCTGTTGATGAGCCACAAGCCGGCCCACGGACACCTAGTGCCTACACGCGACCGGCCCGGAGGGTGCCCTTGGCACCCTAACCCCTTGAATGTACGTAAATAAACGTGACAAAAAAACCGAAAACGTCCAGAACTTCAGCTTAATCCTTTCAGCGTCGAGATCGAACACGGTCAGCGCTTTTCGGGTTTCGACAATCCGGATGCCGCTGGCACCTCCAATTGCGCCTGCACTTAAAAATGCGACTTATTGTGTCACGAACATCTCTCCCTGATTCTCGCCACCAGCGCATCGACCAATTGGTCAAACGGCTGGTCGATATCTGCGGTGATCGCCGTCTCATCCCGACCCGGCGGCTCGAGCGTGGCCAACTGGCTTTCGAGCAGCGAAACGGGCATGAAATGGCCCGAGCGGTTCGACATCCGTTCAACCAGCACTTCTCTACTGCCCTCCAGGTACAGAAAACAGACCGCGTCACCGACGCTGCAGCGGATGATGTCGCGGTAGGAGCGTTTCAGCGCCGAGCATCCAATGACAGCCGGCCCGTCAATTGCCGCGAGCCGTTGGCCGACCCTGGCCAGCCAGGGTGCGCGGTCAGCGTCAGTCAGCGGCGTGCCGCTCGACATCTTCGCGATGTTTGCAGGCGGGTGCAGGTCGTCGCCATCGGTGTAAAGCATGCCCAGCCTTTCGGCGACGGCAGCGCCGACCGAGCTTTTTCCGCAGCCGGACACTCCCATGACCACGAACTTGCCGGTTAGAGGCACGCCGTTATCCCGCCGTCGACAAAGAGCGTGTGACCATTGACGAAACTGGAAGCATCCGATGACAGGAACACCGCCGCGCCCACAAGCTCCTCGACCTTGCCCCAGCGGCCCGCGGGCGTGCGGCTTTCCAGCCAGCCGGAAAACTCCGGATCGTTCACCAGGGCCGCATTGAGCGGCGTGTCAAAATAACCCGGCGCGATGGCGTTGCAGTTGAGCCCGTGTTTCGCCCAATCTGTCGCCATGCCTTTGGTCAGGTTGGCCACCGCGCCTTTCGTGGCGGTGTAAGGGGCAATACCGGGACGGGCCAGCGCCGTCTGAACGCTGGCGATGTTGATGATGCACCCCGCGCCGCGTACGATCATGTGCCGCGCACAGGCTTGCCCGACATTGAACACTGTCGCGATATTGCTGCGCAACAGCATCTCGAACACATCCGCAGGGAATTCCTCCAGCGGCGTGCGGTGCTGCATTCCGGCATTATTGATCAGGATGTGAAGCGGACCGATGTCGTTTTCATAGCGGTCGATCGCCACTTTGACCTCGGCATTGTCCGTGGCGTCGAAGGCCAGTTCATCAACATCCGCGCCGTTCGCCCGCAGCGAGTCCGCGGCCTTGGACAGCTTGGCCGTATCGCGTCCGTTTAGCACGATCTTCGCACCGGATTCGGCCAGTCCCTTTGCCAGGGAAAACCCGATCCCCTGTGAGGAACCTGTAATCAGCGCGGTCTTCCCGCCGAGGTCGAACATCGCTATGCCAGTGTCCTTGCGCCGCTTCCCGTTTTTTTGACTCGACAAGACGAGATTCCTCCATTGATGTTATTGATATTGTCGATAACTCCATTGTCGCCATGAGCAAGGAATTGCCGAAACCCGAGATCATTCAAGTTTGACCTTATCCGCAGTGGGACCAGGCTCCATTAAACCAAACTTTTACAATGCGTAAGTTTCTCAAGATGGCGGACCCGGAGTCATTTCTGAGCGAGTCCGGGCGCGCAGTGCGGGGAATCGCAACGCGGGGTGAATTGGGTGCCGACCGAAAGATGATCGAGGCCTGTCCGAATCTCGAGATCATCTCTGTTAACGGCGTCGGACTCGATGCAGTCGATCTCGATGCGTGCCGAGAACGCAACGTGCGGGTGACCAACACGCCGGATGTTCCGACCCGCGACGTCGCCGATCAGGCTGTCGCAATGTTGCTGTGTCATGCGGGTGGCACGATCGGAGCCGAGGCCTGGGTCCCCAGCGGGGACTGGGCGCGGAAGGTTCTTTACCCGCTGAAACGACGGGTTCACGGGGCAAAGGTCGGCGTGCTTGGGCTCGGGCGGATTGGCTTTGAGGTCGCACGTCGGCTGGCCGGATTCGACATGGATATCGCCTATTGCGACCTTGCACCAAAGGGCTGCGCGCCAAACTGGACCTTCATTGCCGATCCGGTGGAACTTGCACGCCACGTCGATTACCTGTTTACCTGTTCGCGACACTTGCCCCTTCGGAAGAGACCCGCCATATCGTGGGTCGCGAGGTGATCGAGGCGCTTGGACCCGAAGGCATGGTGATCAATATCAGCAGGGCATCCAACATCGACGAAGCTGCGCTGATTGACGCGCTGGAAAGAGGCACGCTGGGTTCTGCGGCGCTCGACCTGTTCGAGGGCGAACCCGACCTGGATCCACGCTTCCTGATGCTCAACAACGTTCTTCTTCAGCCGCATCACGCCTCGGGCACCGTGGAGACCCGGAAAGCCATGGGTAAGCTGGTGCGCGACAACCTGACTGCGCATTTTGCCGGCCAGCCTCTCTTGACGCCCGTTCTTTGAGACCGCGATGAAATCTGTCGTCATTCATTCTGCAAGGGATCTTCGGATCGAGGACCGCCCGGCCAGGGATCCCGGCGCGGGCCAGGTTGAAATCCGCGTGGCGGCGGGGGGGATCTGCGGGTCTGACCTTCATTACTACAATCACGGCGGCTTCGGAACTGTCCGGCTGAAGGAGCCGATGATCCTCGGCCACGAGGTCGCCGGGCACATCACCAGTCTCGGTGAAGGCGTGACCGGCCTGGAAGTCGGCCAATTGGTAGCGGTGTCGCCTTCGCGCCCGTGCCACGACTGCGCCATTTGCCGCGAGGCGAAATTCATTCATTGCCTCAACATGCGGTTCTACGGTTCGGCGATGCCCTTCCCGCACGTCCAGGGCGCGTTCCGGGAGGTGTTGGTTGCGGACGCCACGCAATGCGCCCCCGCCGACGGGTTATCCGCGGGCGAGGCCGCGGCGGCCGAGCCGCTGGCTGTCTGTCTCCACGCTGCCCGCAGGGCTGGCAGCCTCCTGGGCAAGCGCGTACTTGTCACAGGCTGCGGACCGATCGGACTCCTGTGCATTCTCGTGGCCCGACGATCGGGCGCGGCAGAGATCGTGGCGACGGATCTCACTGGCTTCACACTGCGCATGGCCAGGCAGAATGGCGCCGACGGCACCGTGAATGTCGGCCAGGAACCTGAGCGGATGACCACCTACGAGGCAGGCAAGGGGTATTTCGACCTGCTATTCGAATGCACCGGAGTGATGCAGGCATTGGTTGGCGGAATCGCCGCTCTGCGCCCGGGCGGGACCGTGGTGCAGCTTGGGCTCGGCGGCGACATGCAGCTCCCGGTTCAGACAATGACGACAAAGGAAATCCAGTTCAGGGGTTCGTTCCGTTTCCACGAAGAGTTTTTTACGGGCGTCGAACTGATGCAGAAGGGCCTGATCGACGTCAAACCGCTGATCACCCAGACCGTGGCGCTTGACGACGCCGAGAACGGGTTTCAGCTCGCCTCCGACCGGAACCAGGCCATGAAGGTTCAAATTTCGTTCTGAACGACCGTCGGCCGTGATTTCGGTGGTTAGTCAAATTCCGCCCGGATTGCCGCCGGAGTTGCCGGCACGACTGCCAGGTCCTGCTCGGGCAAGCCGGGTCCGACGCCGGTCCCGCCATGCAGCACGCCATCGAACCGGACCGGCAAACCACCAGCGAGCCCCCTGATTTCGCCGCCGGTCGCGACCGCGTCTTGCGAACGCACTGCTCCGGGGAAGGCGGTACGTGGGGCGCCAATCGAAGCCGCCGTCAGTGACTTCGCCCGTGCCGATCTGCGGCAGACGACCTTTTCGCCGATCATCCGAATCTCACCAAGATTTCTCCGCTGCCATCCGCGATCACGATGTATTGCGGCTGACGCATTGTCTCGGCCATTTCCACCGCGCCGCACGGCATTTCCAGGGTGGCGAGATGGATCAGTACGCGCGTGCATGCAGTGAAATCCATTTGCCGGACTCCCTCGGTTTGCCTTCCAGCTTCTTGACGCTTTCAATCGGTATCGGTTACTGCTCGCCCCTTTGTAAACCGCCGGCTTCCTGGCTGATGGGTTCTGTTCAGGCGTTTGCGCCATTTTGCGCCAAGACCTCCGGCGGTTCCACGGCTGGCCTGCCGCCACGTTCGCTCCTGGCAGGAAGACGATTGTCAGGTCACGTAAGGCATCACGGAACAGCGTCATCCCGAGAGGCCGGCGGCCGGCGATCCCGCTGGACGCTCCAAGGCCCGGCTGTTATCGCCGATCCCATGGCCGAAGACGAATTCGACGAACAGGAAGAGGCTGGGCCACCCGTATGGACAGGGCCAAGTGAGGCACGCGGGGAAAAGAGCGGCACCCGCACCGTTCCTGCCACTCCTCATGATGGTCTGTTCCGGGCACTGGTCTCCGATCCGGGACGCGCCGCGGCGCTCATCCGCGATCACCTGCCGAAGCGGATCGTCGGACTTCTGGCGGATACACCGCCCGTACCGCTCGACGGCAGCTTCGTGGACGAGACGCTGCGCGGAAGCCAGTCCGACATGCTGTTCAAGGTCAAACTTGCCTCCGGCGACCCGGCATTCGTGTATAATGGGAACCAAATGCTTATGTGAATCTTGAATCGCAAGTGTCTGTCATGACACGCCTTTTCCACTGATCAAGTTCACATAAAAATATGCTCTACTCCTGTCGGTTTTGACACTGACAGGAGAGAGATCATGCCTTCGAAACAATTCGGTCCGCCACTGCCCGATGTGGTTCCGGAACGGGATTCCCGTGTCGTCCGGTGCTATGCGGAGCACCTGGAAGGCCTTGGCCTTTCGATCGGGATGACCGGCGATCTGATCAGTATAGCCGCGCACATCGTGGTTTGGCTGACGCTCAACGGGGCGGGTGTCGACAAGCTCGACATCCGCCTCCTTGACAGATTCATACTTCATGAATGCCGCTGTCCAGGGCGGCGTCGGACCGGCAGGGGGCCCGGACAGCATTGCAGGCAGTTCGCCATCAGGTTCCTCCGGTACCTGCTCGAGACCGGGCGGACGGAGGTGCCTCCGGAGATCGAGGCCGGCGGGCATCTTGCGACACGGTTCCGGGATTCCCTGGAAGAGCAGGGTTTCGCAAGCTCGGTGATCAAACAGAGCGGGAACCTGTGCCGTCACTTCATTGTCTGGCTCTACCTGTCGGACATTCCCCTGGCGGAAGCCGATGAATGCGTTCAGCGTCACTTTCTTGCCCACGACTGCGCCTGTGTTCATCCGGGGTTCCTCGACAGGCCCACAGGGTTCGCCGGATCCGATAGTTCCGGGTCAATGCTCCGGCATTTTGCCGCGTTCCTGGTGGACAGGGATGTCATCCCGGCGCCGAAGGTCCCGCAGTCCCACGTGGAGCACGGCGAACATCTTGATGCATTCCTGCATTGGCTTCGACAGCACCGCGGTCTCAGGGACACGACCATCAAAAGATACGAACAGCACATTCGCGCGCTGCTTCCTGCTCTCGGCGACGACCCGGGGGCGTATGACGCCGCCCGGGTCAGGAACACGATCCTGGGTCGTCTCGAAACCGCCTCTCGCGGACAGGTTGGTGACGAGGCGAGCGCGCTCCGGATGTACCTGCGCTTCCTCGGCTTGAACGGCCTCTGCCGCCCGGAACTCGTCCACGCGGTCCCGACGATCCCGAGGCTCCGGGGCGAGAGCCTGCCCCGGCATGTCGGGCAGGATGACATCGAACGCATGATCGCGACCTGCGACGTGACGACGCCGATGGGGGTGCGCGACCGGGCAGTCCTGCTGCTGCTCGCCCGGCTTGCGTTGCGGGCCGGCGACGTCGCCGGATTGAATCTCGACGACATCGACTGGGACAGGGCCGCCATCCGGGTCAGCGGCAAGTCGCGGCGGGAGGCGGAACTGCCGCTGCCGCAGGATGTGGGCGACGCGCTGCGGGACTACATCCTGGAGGCCCGGCCACGCAGCGACGAGATGAAGGTTTTTCTCCGTTGCATGGCACCGTACCGGCCCTTGTCGCGTAACAGCATCGGCGCCTCCATCGTCAGCCGTGCGATCAAGCGGGCCGGTATGCGGGGCGTCGGCCTGGCATCGTCACACCTGTTCAGGCACTCGGCGGCGACCAATCTCCTGCGCGATGGCGCTCCCCTGGAAGCCATCGGCACCCTGCTCAGGCACAGCACTCCCGACACCACCGCGATCTATGCCCGCGTCGATGTCCGGATGCTCCGTGAACTGGTGCAGCCCTGCCCTTCGAGGGAGACGTCCGATGACCATGACGGATCACGTGAAGGATTACGTCGCAAGCAGGAAAGCACTCGGCCTGTCGTTCAGGGAAGAAGAGCGGGTGTTGATGCGTTACGCCGAACATGCCGACGCCAGGGGCGACAAATTCGTGCGTATAAACAGTGTCCTGGACTGGGCCCGTACGGCGATATCGGTCGGCGCGGCCCAAACGCGATTGCGCATCGTCTGCGGGTTGGCCGTCTTCCTCCATGTCGGGGATGACCGTCACGAGGTTCCCCACCGGGACGCTCTCGGCAAACGGAGACAGTACCGAGCACCGCCGCGCATTCCGTCACCCGAGGAGATCCGGAAGATCATGGCGGAGGCGCTGTCCCTGGGACCGGCAGGATCGCTCACCCCGCTGACCTTCCACACCATCATCGGTCTCATCGCATGCACCGGGCTGAGACGCTCGGAAGCAACCGGCCTGCTGCTGGGCGACCTCGGACCGGACGGCCTCCTGATCAGGAACACCAAGAATCGCAGGGACCGCCTTGTCCCCCTGCACGAGAGCACCCGCCGCGCCCTCGATGACTACCTCGTGGCGCGGAAACGGCGGGGCGGACCCTGCGAGCACCTGTTCGTGCTCGCATCCGGCCAGCCGGTGCACCCGGATTATCTGACCACGACCTTCGTCCAGCTCGCTCGCAAGGCGGGGTTCGCGGCAAAGTCGGAGAACCCGGCCCCAGGCTTCATGACCTGAGGCACGGATTCGCCGTCGCCGCACTGCAAGGCTCCATCTCTTCCAGCCGGAAGGATGTCGGCCGACACATGCTCGCGCTCTCGACCTACCTCGGACACGCGCGAACTGTGCACACCTACTGGTACCTCGAGGCGACACCCGTCCTCATGCGTCAGGTGTCGGTGGCGACCGAGAAACTGCTCATGACAGAAAAGGAAAAGACATGACCAAACTCGCACCCCCTCTATCCACCTTCCTGCAGGAGTATCTCCCCCGTGACCGGGGAGCCAGCCGGCACACCATCGTCGGCTACACCACGAGCTTCAGGCTGCTCGCGGTCTTCGCCGCGGACAGGCACGGCATCCGCCCCTGCGAACTCGAGGTCGGCCATCTCGATGTCGACACCATTCTCGCCTTCCTCGACCATCTCGAGGCGGAACGAGGCAACAGGGTCAATACCCGCAACACCCGTTTGGCCGCGGTCAAGAGCTTCTTCCGTTTCCTCGAGTTCCGGTACCCGGATCATCTCGAACTGGCGGCACGGGTGCATGCGATCCCGCAGAAGAAGGGCGATGTTCCCGCGCTCGAATATGTCGACCGGGACGAAGTGGATGCGCTGCTCATGGCGCCGGATACCGCCACCAAATCCGGAACCCGGGACCGGGCGATGTTGTGCCTCGCCTACAACGCCGGGCTCCGCGTTTCCGAACTGGTCGGCCTCGGCCTCGACGATGTCAGGATGCCGCAGCTCGACGAGATCCGGGTCATGGGCAAGGGACGGCGGGCCCGCGTCCTGCCGCTGTGGAAAGAAACGGGACGGGCACTTGGTGAGTGGCTCTCCATCCGTCCCGAAGTTCCCGACCGCCACCTGTTCCTGAATGCGATGGGACGGGGGATGACCCGGCGCGGCTTCGCCAAGCGGCTCGAACTGCACGTCACGACGGCAGCGCGGACCCAACCGTCGATCGCATGCCGGAAGGTAACCCCCCATGTGCTGAGGCACGTATGCGCCTTGATGATTCTCGAGGCCACCGGCGACATCCGCAAGGTCTCGCTGTGGCTGGGGCACCAGAGCCTCCAGACCACGGAGATTTACCTTCGTACGGATCCGGCCGAAAAGCTGGACATGCTCTCGGAGTGGCGTTCCCCGGGTCTCGGCAAGGGACGGTTCACGGGCGTGAAGGATGAGCTGTTGGCGATGCTTTCGAACGTCTGAGCCTGATTTTTTATGGGAACCGGATCAGTGGAAAAGGCGTGTCATGACAGGTGCTTGAGATTCAAGATTCACATAAGCATTTGGTTCCCATTATACACGTAATCGGAATGTTTCGATTACGTGTACCTGCTTGCCGAGCACAAGAGCTACGCGGATCCCGGCACCCCGTTGCAGTTGGCAGGCTACATGACTCGGATCTGGATGCGTCATGCACAAGGCCGAGCGGATCGGCTCCGCGCCCTTCCACCGATCATCCCGGTGGTCTTCTACCATGGCGGGACCCGCTGGTCCGTTGCGGAAGGTCTGGAAGCGATGATCGCGACTGACGATCCGGAACTGGTTTTCCTGCCCGGCGAGCGCTTCATCCTGCGCGTGCTCACGGCGCTGCCGACGGAGGAGCTTTCGCACGACGCCGCGCTCAGGGCCGGCCTGATCGCGCTCACGCGCCGCGCGATCGAGTTTCTGGCGATGATGGTCGAGGGTCTGGCCGAAGATGACACTTTGCAGAAACAGGTCTTCGAGTATATCCTGCTGACTTATCCTGAGAAGGATATGGATGCGCTGCAGGCGAACCTGCGTGCGGCGGGTTTCGACGAAATGGAGGGCCTGGTGGGCACGATCGCGGAAGCATTGATGGAACGGGGTGAAGCACGGGGCCTGGAACGAGGCAAGGCCGAGGGGTTGGAACAAGGCAAAGCCGACGGTTTGACGCGGCTTTTGGAGCGCCGGTTTGGTCCCTTGCCCCCTACGGCCCGGGACCGTATCGTTGCGGCCGGCCCTGGTGAACTCGATTCCTGGCTGGACCGGGTACTGGATGCCGATGGCCTGGACGCGGTTTTCGGCAGGAGCGGCCGGCACTGATTTCGCAGGGGCTGGCTTCAGAGGGACCGGGAGAACTGGGACCCGGGCGGCGCGGCCACCTGGTTCATTCGTGATCCGCATGTTTCTGTCTAATACCGCTCGAATTTCAGGTCTCGGGCAACGCCCGTGACAGGGAAGCGAACAAAGCCATTGGTGCATTCGTTCGATGAGATCGACAGCCGTCGTGCAGGAAGTTCACCAACCGCGAGACGGGGGCAAGCAGTTACCGGTATCGATAGCAACCTCGCCTGAAAACCTGGAGCCGCCGATGTCTTTCTTTGAGTCCCATGATCCCGTTTTTGACGGTTACGTTCTGGGCAACGCTCCGCTCAAACATCTTGCCACCGGGTTCGACTGGGTCGAGGGACCAGTCTGGTTCGGAGATGCGGGCTGTCTGCTTTTCTCGGACATCCCGAACAATCGTATCTTGCGATGGACTCCCGGCAGCGGCATCACCACCTATCGGCAGCCATCGAATTACAGCAACGGACACACCCGCGACCGCGAGGGCCGGCTGGTCTCCTGCGAGCACGGCGCCCGGCGGGTGACACGGACCGAACATGACGGACAGGTCACCGTGATCGCGGAAAGTTTCGATGGCAAACGGCTCAACTCGCCCAACGACGTGGTCGTGAAATCCGACGGTACGATCTGGTTCACGGACCCGCATTACGGGATCATGACCAACTATGAGGGCTATGCCGCGGAGCAGGAACTGCCTTGCAACCTGTACCGGGTCGACCCGGCCAAGGGTCAAATGGATGCGATGGTAACGGACGCCAACTGCCCCAACGGACTGGCGTTTTCACCTGATGAGTCGCGGCTCTACGTGGCCGATACCGGGCGCCTGTTCAGCGACGACCCGCAGCATATCCGGGCTTTCGATTTTGGCTCCGATGGCGGCCTGGCCGGCGGCGGTGTGTTTCACGTGGTCGAGCCGGGCTTCGCGGACGGTTTGCGTGTCGATACCGACGGAAATCTCTGGTCTTCCGCTGCAGACGGCGTCCACTGCATATCCCCGAACGGCGATCTACTGGGCAAGATCCTGGTGCCGGAACTGGTCTCGAATGTCTGTTTCGGCGGACGCGCCAAACACGAACTCTACGTGACCGCAACCACCTCGATCTATCGCGTCTCCCTGAACCGGCAAGGGATCCAGTACCCATGAGCACGTCTGAAATCGGGTTGATCGGCCTTGGCACGATGGGTGCGATGCTGTCGCTCAACATTGCCGAAAAAGGATTTGCGATTTCGGTATTCAACCGCACCGCCGCGCGTGTCGACAGCTTCATGAAAGAGGCAGGGCCGCTGGCGGCGCAGATCGCTCCGACCCGCTCGCTGGAAGAATTCGTCAACTCGATCGCTGCGCCGCGTTCAATCATCCTGATGGTGCCCGCGGGCGAGGCCGTGGACGCGCAGATTGCGGCCCTTCGCCCTCTGGTGAATCCGGACGACCTGATTATCGATGCGGGCAATGCGAACTTTCACGATACGAATCGCCGCGCCACCGAAGCTGCCGCCGCCGGTGCGCCCTATCTCGGCATCGGGGTCTCGGGCGGCGAAGAAGGCGCGCGGCACGGACCCTCGATCATGGGCGGCGGTGACCGGGCGAACTGGGACCGGTTAGCGCATGTCTTCGACGCCATTTCCGCCAAGTACGAAGGCAAGCCCTGCGCAACCTTCATGGGCCCTGGCGGTGCGGGGCATCTCGTCAAGACCGTGCATAACGGAATCGAATATGCCGACATGCAACTGATCGCCGAAGCTTATGGCGTGATGCGCGACGGTTTGGCAATGGCGGCCCCGGCATGCGGCGCGGTGTTCGAGCGCTGGAACCGGGGGATCCTGAAGTCCTACCTTACCGAAATCTCCGCCGCGGTCTCGAACGCGACGGATCCGGCGACGGGATCGCCGGTGCTCGACGTCATCCGGGACCGCGCCAGCCAAAAAGGCACCGGCCGCTGGACAGTGATCGAAAGCCAGCAAGCCGGCGCGCCGGTTCCCGTGATAGAGGCTGCCGTCGCCGCCCGAAACATGTCCGCCGAATTGACGACGCGACGCGCGGGTGAAGAATTGTTCGGCGCGGCACCGCGGATGCTGGACAGCGACACGTTGAACCTCGACGACCTTGAGGCGGCGCTGATCGCAGGGAAAATCATGTGTTACGCCCAGGGTTTCGCACTGCTGGCGCGCGTGGGAGCGTCCCATGGCTGGGAACTGCCAATGTCCGCAATAGCCGAGACCTGGCGGGAAGGCTGCATCATCCGATCGGCGATGCTCGATGACATGGCCACTGCACTCGGCGAGGATCCACGCCGCAACTTGATTTTCGCCCCCTATTTCACCAACCTCGTACGCGGCAACGAGGCCGCACTGCGCAAGGTCGCGGCGGTGGCGGTTGGCCATGGCCTTCCGGTTCCCGCAATGTCCGCAGCGCTCGGTTATTTCGACACGATGCGCACCGCGCGCACGACCGCAAACATGATCCAGGCCCAACGCGATTTCTTCGGGGCTCATTCATTCGAGCGGATCGATGCCGAGGGCTCCCATCACGGGCCCTGGGGCACGCATCGATAGCAGGCGGAACACGTTGGAAACAGCACGGTTCGTCAGCTCATTCAATTTGACCGCGATTCCGGTGCTTTCTCCGTTCCGTTCACATTCGTCACACTGGAAATTTTCCCGATGAAGGTTTGGTGCCATGATTCATGGTGATTCCAGGAAAGGAGACCAGCACAAGTCGCTCGCGTGAGCAGGTTTGGCTCCAGTCACGAATCTGCCCGGGAGTTCCCGAGAATTCGAGCTGTCCCATCGTGGACAAAAAGCCAGGCGTCAGCACGTTACGCGTCAGCCGCCGGCATCAACGGGGGGATGCCCTTGCGCCCAATCTCGACCGTTGACGACAAATTCGGGGTCTTGACGCATGGCGTTTTTCATTTCGTCCGCCCTGATACCTGCGCTTCCTCGAATGTCGCCATCCCCGAATGGCACCGAAGTGCGGCGCGAACAACCGGAATCGCGAGCGTACCCCCGGTTCCCTCTCCGAGGCGCAGCCCCAGCCTGAGCAGTGGGAGTTTGCCAATTGACTCGAGCAATCGGCCGTGTGCGGCTTCAGCTGACAAGTGGCCAGCAATGCAGTGATCAAGTGCACCCGGCCTGGCTTTCTCGAGAACCGCAGCGGCGGCCGTGCATATGAATCCGTCAAGAATCACGGGTATGGACTCGATCCGCGCGCGGGCAGTGGCACCGGCCATTGCCGCCATTTCCTTTCCTCCAAGGCGCCGCAACGCTTCGAACGGGTCATCCAGAAACTCGAGATGAGTGCTCAACCCATCAGCAACCGCTGCTCGCTTGACGGTGATACCTGACTCATCGATGCCCGTTCCCCGCCCGACCCAGGTTTCAGGATCACGATCAAACAACGCGGCAGCGACCGCAGCGGCAGCGGTCGTGTTTCCGATTCCCATTTCACCGACAACCAGCGTGTCGCACGCGGCTTTGACAGAGTTCCATCCCGTCGACAGCGCCTCGACGAATTCCTCCTTTGTCATCGCAGGTTGCGACGTGAAATCGGCCGTCGGAACATCGAGCTGCATCGGAAAGACGGACAATTCGGCACCAACTTCGTCGCATAGCTGGTTGATCGCAGCACCGCCGGAGCGAAAGTTTTCAACCATTTGAGCGGTGACATCCATCGGGTAGGCCGACACGCCATGGGCGGCTACGCCGTGGTTACCGGCAAAGACGATGATGCATGGTGTCTCGATTCGCGGGATTTGAGTTCCTTGCCACCCTGCATACCAGGCCGCGATGTCCTCGAGGCGACCGAGAGCACCGGCAGGCTTGGTCAACATGGAGTTCCGAAGGGCGGCCTCCTCGATTGCCTGGGTGTCCGGTACCGGGAGCACTTCCAGCATTTCGCGAAAATCGCCTATGGTGTTGAACCGGAACGCATTCATTTCTTGACCCCGGATATTGTTTTCGACGATGACAAAATGCATCCTTGCGGCAAGGACTGGTCCCGGAATTCAGGAACTTCGTGATGCAGGAATGGCGCGAAAGACTTCCCGAAGTCCACCCCCGTGACCTGCTCGTTGCGATCGGCTTGCTCACCCGTTTCCCCACGCCCCGGGTTTCGACGAAAGTCCGGAATATATCGCCAGAAGCAGTTGGTCCTGGCCGGTTGTCGGCGCCATCGCTGGAATCATTGCCGGCGTTGCCGGCGCATTGCTCGGCTGGCTTGGAATCGATGGCGAAATGGCTGCCATTGCGGCTCTCGGTGTGCTGGTGCTCGTGACCGGCGCGATGCATGAGGACGGCCTTGCGGACAGCCTGGACGGCCTTGCGGGAGGCTCCACCGCCGAGAAAAGACTCGAAATCATGAAAGACAGCCAAATTGGTGTCTTCGGCGCGACGGGACTTGCGCTGGTTCTCTTTGGGCGATGGTCGGCGATTTCCGAAATCGAAGGGTTTCAACTGATTGCAGTCCTCCTGGTGTCATCCTGTGCGAGTCGGCTGCCTGTAGTGCTGGCCATGGCCGTGCTACCGCCGGCGCGGGATTCAGGGCTTTCCGCTTCGATCGGAAGACCAACGGGTCAACTCGCGCTTCTGGCCACGGCGGTGACGACCCTCATATGTCTGGTTGCGTTGGGACTTGCCGGGTTGGCCGCGGTCGCTGTCGCTGTTATCGGCGCCGTACCGATCTGTTTCCTGGCGAGGCAACTCGTCGGAGGTCAGACCGGCGATATCCTGGGGGCCTCCCAGCAATTCGCGGAGCTCTCGGTCCTGGCAATGCTGACCTCTGTCATCCAGTAACTCTCCGTTTCACGATGCGGCCATCCGGGAGTTCGGGATTCGAACAACCGGTTTGCCTGAAAGATTTGCCGGTCCGGCTTTTTACGTGACGCGGGACGCGAGAATCGTACCGATCTTTTTCATAGCGGCAGGTTCCTCGACCTCTTCGATGACGGCGACTTCTCTTGCCAGTCTTTCGAGCGCGGCTTCGTAAAGCAGACGCTCAGAATAGGACTGCTCTCGTTGTTCATCGTTCCGGTGCAAGTCCCGAACGACCTCCGAGATGGCAACCAGATCGCCTGAATTGATCTTCTGGTCATACTCCTGGGCCTTGCGAGACCACATTGCCTTTTTGACCTTTGGCTTCCCGGTCAGGATTTTCAGTGCGTCCGTGATTTGTTCAGGTGTCGAGAGCCGCCGCAAACCGTTGCCAAGCGCCTTGGCTATCGGAACCTTGACCGTCATCTTGTCCTTTCGAAAATAGATCTCGTAAACATCCGTCCGCTTTCCGAGAACCTCGATACTCGTCACGCTCTGGATCTTGCCCACACCATGAGCAGGGTAGACAACGAACTGATTCTGCTTGAACGGTAGTCTTTTTCTTGTCTTGGCCATCGGGCTCCTTTCCGGGATCATCTCGATTCAGCCAGGAGGAATCGAGACAATGATCGCCTGTCAATCCGTCTGCATATCGCCCTGGAATTGCCGTGATCGGCGGTTTGTCGCCATTGCCCCGTCCGGCTTGCCTGACGCTTTGAACCGCATCCGGTCAAGCCGCTTGACAGTGAACTCCTTTCGAGACCCTCACCGGAAACGTCCGGGCGGGATGCATGTCAGATCGATACACTTTGCGGCAACATCCGGGATTCAGTGTTTATCCCCCTTCCCCAGGGTCGGGAGAAAAGTACTTTTCCAGCTTCCCTTCTTCTCCGTCACGATCTTCCGCCCCCGGCAGCTTTTCCCTCTTCGAGATGATGACGGGCCAGAGTTCGGAATACTCCCGATTGAATTCAACCCAACGTTCCATTCCCGGCTCCGTATCAGGCAAAATCGCGTCAACCGGACATTCCGGTTCACAGACGCCGCAATCGATGCACTCGTCCGGATGAATGACGAGCATGTTCTCGCCTTCGTAAAAACAGTCCACCGGACAGACTTCGACGCAGTCCGTATGCTTGCAGGCTATACAGTTATCAGTAACGACATATGTCATGGCCGTTCTTCAGTTCAGAACTTCTGGGAAAGCGCCAAGCCGGTTTTGTGCGAACACTCTACATATGGAGCAGATGTAGGTCTTTCAAGGCAATTCGTCCGTCGCATCCGAATTGCCGGGACTTGTCATGCCCGTGCAGGCAAGACCTCACGATATAGCAGCCGTGATTCTGCTGGCGGTCCTCGACGATGTCCCGAAGCCAGAACTTCAAGCACGCGAACCCGTCGCCCGACAGTCACCGTCACGACAGCACCCGGTTCAATTCGATACGCAGGTTTCCGGATCTTTTCGCCGCCGACTCGAACCCTTCCCGCGCTAACATTTGCTGCAGATTGACTGCGGGTCCGATACACTCGAGCATACCATAACCACCGGTCAATTCGAATCGAATCTTTCAATTCGACCGCTGCCCCGGTTTTTCCGACATGTCGTCCCTTAACGCCGCGAGCACCGAAAACGGATTGGATGGATCGTGCTCCACCTTTTCCCGTTTCATTTCCGGCGCCGGCTTCGGCTTGTCGCGCCGCCCGGACACCTTTGACGGCCGACCTTTCTTTTTCACCGGTCGGTCTTTCCGTTCTTTCCTGGGCCGCTTGGGCGGAAGCCTTCGAAACACATAGTAGGTCTCGATCGTTTCCGGTGGGGCCTCAACCACCGGGTCCGGAGGACTGTCATCCTTCCTTTCCGGATCCGATCGCGATGCTTCCGCAAGTTCATCCTCGGCAACCGGCGGATCGTCGTTGTCAGTTCCGTTGAGCTCGGCCCGAGGGTCAGCCGCCGCGTCCGGCTTGCCCCCGGACTCCGCTTCATTTGCCGAGACCGCCCCGGAATTCTCGACATTCCGGTCGCTTTCGTCACCCGCCGCCGACGCGTCTTCGCCATCCGGCTCCGGTGCCGGGATATCCGAACCATCCGCATTTTCCGGGGATTGTGAATCGGACTTTTCGGGCTGGGCGCGTCGTTTGACACGTTCTCCCTGCTCGACCGAAAACCCTGCAGAACCCATGAAATCGGCAAATCCGGCATGTGACATTCCCGTCAGCGACAACATGTCCGTCGATGCTTCAAACCCGTTTCGGTTGTCTTCAACCCTGATCAGGTCCATCACCCGTTCCCACATGTCGGCGCGAAGCGCCCATTTCCCTTCGACCCTGAACCCGGCCCAGGAATAGAAGGCCCGCGGTACCGCGTTGCTGATTTCGAAAACCACCCGCCCCGGTGTTGGCGGATCCGGAACCGGGTCAATCCGGTTCTGCAGTGCCCAGACAAGAATTCTCAGACGCGTCGGAGCTGGTTTCAGAAGGGAATGCACGAATATCGTGCGCTGACCAAACCGAACACCGTGCTTTCTGATCAACTTGCGGTTGTCCTGATCGAGTTCGCGAACTTCCTCGGCGACAAGAGACCTCGGAAGAACGCCCAAGGAACCGACAAGCCTGTGAGCAACACCGCGCGCGATTCCCGCGATCGCCTCGTCGTCCCGCATCGCGACCAGTGGTGCAAAAACCGCGGCAAAGTGCGAAAGAACAAAATGCTGGAGCCGCCGCCTCACCATCTCCGAAACCTGCGGCCCTGCGGCTTCATCCACGTACTCTTTCGCGACCGGCGACAGGACATCGGCGCCAAGTTCAAGCTTCCCGACGACCCAGCCGTTCCAGACCAGTTCACCCTGCCCGTTGATTTCCATGTCCTGGTTGCTGGCGGAATAAAGTCGATGTGCACGGCGAGCCAGTTCGGGCGTCAGCGCCTGGTTGGCGGCAGCATTGAGCGTTTGAAGAAACTCACTCGGAACTTCCGGGTCGGTTTTAAACCGGAATCCGTCGATCCGGCCGACATGCTGCCCTTCAACCGAAACTTCACCCGCGGAATCAATTTCTGCCATCAACTGTTCTTTCCGCTCAAGGCGCCGCATCAGCACGGACGCCCTTCGATCAACAAACCGGTTTGTCAGTGCAAGATGCAGTACATCAGAAATTCGGTCTTCAACTTCCCGTGTCCAGCCGCGCCAGTATTCCTCGTCAGCGACCCAGCCCCTGCGCTGAACTACGTATGTCCATGTCCGGATGAACGCAAGTCTTCTGGACAGTGTATCAATGTCGCCGTCAGTGCGATCAAGACTGGAGACCTGTTCGGAAAGCCAGTGTTCGGGAATCTCGCCATTGTCCCGAAGGCTCAGGTAGACGTCCTTCACGAGATTGGCATGATCGTGGAGCGAGACCTGCCGGAAATCAGGTATCTGGCACGTCTCCCACAAAAGCCGGACGTCCTTGCCGGATGCGACGGACACTGCTGTCCCGGTCGTCGTGCTGATTGACTTGAGTGTCCTGACATCGTCGGCTTCCCTGGTCCTGCAGAGTTCGGGGTGAGAGGGAACCGCTTCCAGGGATTCGATCAGACTGCCGACCGAGGCAAAATCCAGGTCGCCGTTCCGCCACTGGAGGCGCCTGACGGGTTGAAACCGGTTGGTTTCGATTGCCGCAACAACATCGGCCTCGATCGGCGGGGCTTCGCCGGTCTCGCCGAAACTTCCGTCGTTGCGGTAACGACCGGCTCTTCCGGCAATCTGGGCGAGTTCGTTGGGTTGCAGTCGTCGTACTCTTCTTCCGTCAAATTTCGCGAGGCCAGCAAAGGCGACATGGTCGACGTCGAGGTTCAGGCCCATTCCGATCGCATCAGTTGCGACCAGAAAATCCACCTCCCCTCCCTGGTACATCCTGACCTGGGCATTGCGCGTTCTCGGGCTCAGTGCTCCCATGACGACTGCCGCTCCCCCACGCCTTTGCCTGACCCATTCTGCGATGGAATAGACGTCGTCGACGGAAAATCCGACGATCGCGGACCGTGGCCTCATCCTGGATATCTTCTTCCGCCCGCCGTAACTCAGCCTGGACAGACGTTCCCGGTATTGAATACGGACATCGGGAACCAGTTGAACGATCGCATCGCGCATCGTGCCCGAACCGAGAAACATGGTCTCCTTCAGGCCGCGAGCGTGAAGCAGCCTGTCGGTAAAGACATGGCCTCGCTCCGGGTCTGAACAGAGCTGAATTTCATCGACCGCAAGAAAATCCGCGCCGACACCCACCGGCATCGCCTCGGTCGTCGCTACCCAGTATTGGGTTCTCGGAGGGACGATCCGTTCCTCACCGGTGACCAGGGCAACGACCGACGGGCCGCGAATTCTGACTGTCCTGTCGTAAACCTCTCGAGCCAGCAATCGAAGAGGAAGCCCGATAACACCGGTCCGATAAGCGAGCATCCGCTCCAGAGCGTATCGGGTCTTGCCGGTATTCGTAGGCCCGAGAACCGCGACCATACGCGAATTGAATCCCGTCATGTCCTTGAGTCCGGAGGATTCCTGTCAGATCTCGGTACCCAGCACCCTGGTCCTGAGTCTCCGGATCGCATCATGCGCATCCGGTCGGTGGGGATGAATGGTCACGAGGTGTTCGTAGACACCAAGGGCTTCCTCGTTACGATCAAATCTTTCGAGGATCATGCCCAGACCGGACATTGCGCCAAAATGCCGAGGTTCAAGGGTCAATGTTTTCTCAATGTCCGCCAGGGAAAGTGAATACCGCTGCATGAGAAAATATGCCGTTGCGCGCTTGTTCCATCCTTCCGCAAATCCAGGTGCGTTTTCCACCAGGACGGTGAAACGCTCGACGGCCGTACGAAGATCTCCCTTGGCCATTGCCCGCGTTCCGAGTTCAAGCAGCAGGTTCATGGATCTCGATCCCGAATTCGACCACAAAAGCCAAACTTCCTTCTCGACTTCTTCCCAATTTTCCAGGTCGGGGTCGGAGAGGCGTTCGAAGAGGAAGTCCAATCGGTCCTTGTTGACGGATTGAGCGACCGCCGTCTCAAATGCGAACACTACAAATACCAGCGACAGGATGAAACGGGCCCGTTTTAGGTATGAGCCCGGCTTTACGATATCGCAAAAAGTGGCTACCATCGGCCCGACGATACCACTTCGGCGCTGCTCTTGCGACCAATTTCTGCCTTCAGATCGTAATTCAGGATCATGTCATGAGCAGTTTGATGACCAGGGCCGCAGACTACGTCAACGAAAAACTGTCCGGACAATCCTTCGACGGTCACGTCCGTATTTCCATTGAAAAAGAAGGCCAAATCATCGTCGATGAGGACGGCGCACGTATGGTCTCCCCGGAAGGAAATACGACCAGTAACGAAGACGTGGACTGCCTGGTATCGACCGACAAGGACACCTTTTCCGCCGTGCTCGACGGTCATCTCGATCCGATGACCGCGTTCATGACCGGTCGACTGCAGGTACGCGGTGACCTGGGAGCGGTCGCCAAACTCGGCAACGTACTGCGGTCGTTCCGGTAGCGACATGGACCATTCGCTCAACGGTAGGCCGAAGACCTCAGTATTTTCACCACCCGTTCATGAAGCCGCGCGTCGCCGGCGGCCAAAACCTGGCCCCCATGCATCGCCGTCCCGCCGTTCCAGTCGGTTACGATGCCGCCAGAGGCTTCGATGACGCCTATCGGCGCCTGTATGTCGTACGTGTTGAGCCCAGCCTCAATGACCAGATCGATGTGCCCGCCGGCGAGCAGCGCATATGCGTAACAATCCATTCCGTACCGGGTCAGCCGCGCGCGCCGGCTGACAGCGGAAAACGCCTTTCGTTCTGCCGATGTCCCGATTTCCGGAAATGTCGTGAACAGGACAGCATCTTCCATACGCGCGCATGAGCGTGTCCGCTGCCGGACGGTCGTGCCGGCACGGGACAGCCAAGACCCGTTCCCGGCACCGAAGAACCGCTCGCCGGTAAACGGCTGGTCAATCATGCCGAGGACCACTGAATGACCGTCATTTACGGCAATCAGGATTCCCCATACGGGAGTACCGGAAATGTAACTCCGCGTACCGTCGATGGGATCAATCACCCACGTAAAGCGCGAGCTGCCGCGCCTGGACGCAAACTCCTCGCCAAGAATGCCATCATCCGGCCGGAATTCGTCCAGCATGGACCTGATGCAGGATTCGATCTCACGATCAGCCCGGGTCACGGGGTCGAAGCCATGATCGAGCTTGTTTGCCATTCCGCAATCCGCCGAACGGAAATATTTCAACGCGATCGTGCCCGCGGCATCGGCCAGTTGGTGGGCGATGACCAACAGGTTCGAAAGTTCACTTGAATCGCTCATATCCGCCATTTCGTTCCCGTCACGACTTGCGCGCTCCGGAAAAACCCACCCGTTGCGTATGAATTCGAGAAGCAACTGCTCGTATTGGGTCGTCTTCCGGCGCGCAATCCCCTCTCACCTGTTCAAACCGGAACTGTTCTCACAGAATCCACCGGCGCCAGGTGCCGAGGGCAGTAATCAGTTTCCGTCACCCGCGAACACTATACGCTTGCGGCCCGGCTGGCGATCAGCATGATTCACGCGAAGGTTTCGCAAATGAGGATGGTCACGCATGCGCGCGATGGTCGTGAGTGAATACGGCAAGGCACTGACGCCCGAGGAGCTTCCTGTTCCGGCTGCCGGTCGGGATGAATTACTGGTCCGCGTTCATTCCTGTGCCATCAACTTCGCCGATCTCCTGCTTCAGAACGGCCGATACCAGGAGCGTCCGGAATTGCCGTTTTCTCCCGGAATGGAAATCTGCGGAACGGTTGAGGAGGCAGGAGAGAACTCTGGCAGTGACCTGGTTGGCTCAAGAGTCGCGGCCTACTGCGGCTTCGGCGGCATGGCCGAATACATATCGATTCCGTCGGATGCATGTATTCCTGTACCGGAACGAATGCCCAGCCACATCGCAGCCGCATTTCCGATTGTCTATGGAACAAGTCACGTTGCACTCAGTTACGGAGCCCGCCTGCAATCCGGAGAACGGCTTCTCGTCCTCGGCGCGGCCGGAGGCGTCGGGATTTCTTCGGTGGAGCTCGGCAAGGTCATGGGTGCTGAAGTCATCGGTTCGGCTCGAGGACAAGAGCGACTTGAACACGTCCGCAAGGCAGGAGCCGACCATGTGCTGGAGTCGGATTCGACTGATCTGCGGGACGCCGTCAAGGCACTTGGCGGCGCGGACGTTGTGATTGATCCGATCGGAGGAGATTCGACGATTGCGGCTCTCAGGGCTTGCAATCCTGGCGGACGCCTCGTTCCCATCGGATTCGCGTGCGGCGAGATTCCCCAGATCCCGGCCAATGTTCTCCTGGTCAAGAACCTCTCGGTCATCGGGGTGTACTGGGGAGCCCAGGCGCGCCTGTGGCCGTCCAGGATTTCCGAGAGTCTCAAAACGCTTCTGAATTGGTACGATACCGGGCAGATCAAACCCTGCGTGAGTCACCGTTTCAGCCTGGAACGTGCCAACGAAGCGCTTGACCTGCTCAGGTCCCGCAAATCCGTTGGCAAGATCGTGATCGATATCTGAGAATGCCGGGATGTTTGGCCAATCCGAAATCCTCGGATTTTGAGGCCCCGGAAAGGACGGATTCGACCGCTCATTCGAGACGCCGCGAAAAATTCACGCGGATGTAACTTGAATCCTCGCCAATAACCGTCCATATCTGTCGAAAATGGTGGCGCCGTAATCTGGCGATGACCAAGAACCGTGAAGGAGATTCATGATGGCTGAGAATCAAGCATTTCGTCGAGTCGGTGCGGGCGTCGTCCGTACAGCTGTGATCGATGAAGGGCTTCGGGCGCATATGAACAAGGTCTATGCGCTGATGTCTATCGCCATGATCATCACAGGAATGGTTGCCTATGTGGTCGGTAGCGACCTCGGCAGGGCGATGAGTGGGCAACCGACCCTGATCGTTCCTCCGGAACTCCTGCAGCTGATGTTCGGGTCGGCATTCAGGTGGGTGATCATCTTTGCTCCGCTTGGTGTCGTGTTCCTGTTCAGCGCGACGATCGCCAGAATGTCCTGGTCGACCGCCCAGACAGTCTTCTGGGTGTTTGCAGGTCTCATGGGGCTGTCGCTGTCGACGATATTCGCGATCTACACGGGAATCTCGATTGCACAGACGTTTTTCGTAACGGCGATCGCCTTTGCCAGTCTCAGCCTCTGGGGCTACACGACAAAGAAGGACATCTCCGGCTGGGGAAGTTTCCTCTTCATGGGCGTGATTGGGTTGATCGTTGCGTCAGTGCTCAACATCTTCATTGCCTCGTCGGCGCTCCACTTCGCGGTCACCGTGATCGGCCTCCTGGTGTTTGCTGGCCTGACCGCCTACGACACCCAGAAAATCAAGAATACCTACCTGCAGATGGCAGGAACCGGGAACACTGAGTGGCTGGAAAAATCTGCGATCATGGGCGCGTTGGGCCTGTACATAAACTTCATCAACATGTTCGTGCTGCTTCTTCAGATTTTTGGCCAGCGCGAATAGCAGTCCAAGCATTACGCAGTCCTACCGTATTGGACGTCGAAACCGGAAATGCCGGGGCCTGTGGCCCCGGCATTCGCTTTCCTGGGAATTCATTTCTGGATACGGGGGCCAAGACTCGTCACGGCCCCGTACAAGTCACGCTGACACGAAATCAGTTTGTCCCGGATCTCGCCGAAAGGAAGTCCCGGGATGACCGGGGTCCGGGAAGCGTCAGATTTTCAATGACGTCGACTTGGTCAAATCGGGACGTAAAGCCCAAACATGTATCCATTGGCGCGGGCCTGGCACAGCCATAAGGTCAACTTGCAGTTAGATCGTACCAACCTTCGCGCAGTGCGGGCGCCGATTTGTCTACTTGATCTTGCCTTCGCGGTATTCGACGTGCTTCCGCGCGACCGGATCGTATTTCCTGACCTTCATTTTCTCGGTCATGGTCCGGGAGTTCTTTTTCGTCACATAAAAGTGTCCCGTTCCAGCCGTCGAATTCAGGCGAATCTTGATGGTGTTGGCCTTGGCCATAGCCGACTCTCCCTGTCCATGATGCAATAACAGCAACTGCCAGACGCGAGCGTTCTACATCTAAGCCGCCCGGAGTCAATGCCACCGCCTGAAAACGGAGTGAGCTTGTTTTCCTCTGCCTCCCGTGTAGTTTGCCCGCGTCGCGTTTCCCTGCCCTTCGAATAGTGAGCATCGCAGATTGCAGACATTTTCAGAAGCCTGGCGGCTCATTTCGGAAGCTGACGCGGACCTTCTCGCAATCGTCGCACTGTCCTTGAAGGTCAGCCTGACGGCAACCATGATCGCGTCGCTGCTCGCCATTCCGGCCGGTGCAGTGGTCGGAATCTGGAAATTCCCGGGACAGCGGGCAATTGTCGTCACTGCTACGTCGCTCATGGCCCTGCCGCCTGTCGTCGCAGGCCTGATGGTCTACCTGCTGCTGTCCAGGTCCGGTCCACTCGGCGCGTTGGGATTGCTGTTCACGCCCAGCGCCATGATCATCGTGCAAACGATACTCATCTTTCCGATCGTCCTCGCTTTGACGCGCGAAGCCATTTTGCCCCTGGAACGCGAATACAGGTTTCTCATTCGCGCCGTCGACGCTGGACCCGCGCTACGCATCACGACGCTGGTATGGGATGCCCGGTTCGCCATCGCGACCGCCGTTCTAGCCGGCTTCGGAAGGGCGATCGCCGAGGTCGGAGCCGTCATCATAGTTGGCGGGAACATCAACGGCGTGACCCGGATCATGACGACGACCATTGCACTGGAGACTTCAAAAGGAAACCTGGAACTGGCGCTGGCGCTCGGCATCATTCTCATCCTGATCGCCCTCTTCATCAATGCGCTGACCCACGCGATTGTTCATCTGGGAACGAAGTACCAGGTCACACGGTGATGGCGCGGCTACATATGGGCGGGACCACGTATTCCGCCGGGGGCAAGCTCAGGGTTGGCCCGATCGAACTTGACCATGAATTCACCGGAATCACGGCAATTCTCGGTCCGAACGGCGCAGGAAAGACGCTTTTCCTGAACTTGTGCCACGGTCTCGTCGAACCCACATCGGGCATTGTCACGTGGAACGGGATTGATGCAGCTGAAGGACGGCGCGGCCGGGGGTTCGTGTTCCAGAATACTGCCATCATGCGCCGATCGGTTGCCGATAACCTCGCGTTTCCTCTTGCAGCCGCAGGAGTGAGGCGCCGTCACCGGCAAAAAACCGTCGACCGAACCCTCGAGACGGTCCATCTGTTCGACCGGGCCGACGACCCGGCCGCCGCGCTGTCGGGAGGTGAACGCCAGCGAATGGCGCTCGGCCGGGCCATCGTCTCTGATCCCGCGGTCCTGTTTCTCGATGAACCATCCGCGAACCTTGATCCCGCATCCACGGCCTTGCTTGAAGAGATCGTGACCAGGATTTCGGGCAAGGGTGTTGCAGTTCTCTGGGCAACACATGACTTGCGCCAGGCACAGGATCGGTCACACCATGTCCTGTTTCTCGACCGGGGTCGGATCGCCGAATCAGCGGCGACCGACAGATTTTTTTCTTCTCCGGAATCTCTGCCGGCACGCAGGTATCTTGGAAGGGATCATTGATGAGAACGCTGTTCTCGGCTGTGCTTGCCCTGCTGGCTCAATCTTGCCTGGCGGCAGACGACCGCATGACGCTCGCGTCAACAACGTCGACCCAGAACTCCGGTTTCTACGACTATCTGCTGCCAATCCTCAAGGATGAGACGGGCATTACCGTCGATGTCATTTCCGTCGGAACCGGCCAGGCCTTGAGAATTGCCCAAAACGGAGACGCCGATGCCGTTCTGGTCCACCATCGTCCATCCGAGAATGCATTCGTGGAAGCGGGTTATGGCGTCGACCGTCGCGACGTCATGTACAATGACTACGTGATCGTCGGGCCAGTTGACGATCCAGTCGGGATCGCCGAATCATCGTCGGTCATAGAGGCGTTCGAACGCCTGTCCGCAGGCGAGGCGATGTTCATCTCCAGGGGTGACGACAGCGGGACCCACAAGAAGGAAACGGAAATCTGGGATATGTCTGGCCTTTCTCCATCGGGAGACTGGTACAGGGAGATCGGGGCGGGAATGGGCGCTGCCTTGAACATGGCCTCGGTTACGGACAGTTATACACTTACCGACAGAGGAACGTGGATTTCCTTCGGCAACAAGGGATCTTTGGCAGTCCTGTTCAGTTCGGAACCGCCGCTGTTCAACCCGTACGGCCTGATCCTGGTCAATCCGGAACGGCATGAGCATGTCCGACATGACCTGGCTGTGCAATTCGCCGACTGGCTGACATCCCTGTCGGGCCAAAACGCGATCTCGGAATTTCGCGTCGCCGGTCAACAATTGTTTTGTCCGAACAGCAACGAATACCGTCAAGAGGCTTCCACCGATGGATTCCGGTGCCTTGAATAGGCATCATTGGACTTTGTGTGTTGAAACAGGACACGAAATTGAACAGGCGCCGTTCGGGAACCCTTTTCACTGCAATGCGACGGTCCTCAACCAGGCAAACCGGTCGGAAGGTCTAAGGTCAACACTCAGGTTTCGTCACGAAATACCGGCTACATTATCAGGATTCGGAAGCCGGCGTCCGCCAGTGGTTGACGCCCTGGGACGCGGAACATGCCGCTGGCCGGATCACCCGGCAATCGTGTGGCACAACAACATTCCTTATGCCGGAATCTACATTGTGGTGCTTCAGAAAAGGCCAACTCCTGGTTGCCCTCGACAAGGCATCGCCTGGTACGCGTGACAGTCGATATGCCGCAGACCACCCGTTCCACAATCTCCGCATCGGATGCCCCCGAAGTATCCGCGTGCTCGTTGATCCCGACAGTCTGCCGATACTGAAATGACGACACCCCAAACCGTCAAGGTCACTGTGACACGACACTGGTCGAAGAGCCGGAGGTCCTTGGCTGAATTTGACAGGGTGTGCGACATCAGGCTTGTAACCGGTAACGATTTTGCGAATATAACCGGAAACAATGTCAAATTTGTTGCCGGTTACCGTCGTGGTAAAGTGTCCTGCAACAAGACCCGAGGACAACCCGATGACACATGCCAATGCATCCGTCAACGAACGGGTAAATCGATCACGTGAACGTCGGCGGCGGGCTGGTTTGAAGCGTGTGGAAGTTTTCGTTCCCGTCGATCAGGTCGACAAGCTGAAAGCCTACGCCGCCCAGTTGCGCGAAGGTTCGGAGTCGGAGGCAGTCAGGGAAGCGCGGATGCTTATTGCCAAGGCGTACAGACAGTACCGTGCAAAATGCCTCGACAACATTGACGTTGATCCTGAAACGGCCGGACTGGCCGATGCCGCGGTGATCGCGGCTGCGCTTATGCATCGCGGAAACTCGGAAGCCTATATTCTTGGGCGAATGCTCAGAAGGTTGGCAAAGTAATGCCCCTCACCTCAATCCAGCAGTCTGTTGCCGAGGTTCTTCGCATCTTCCGCTCAAAACGCAGTTATGTCGCCAACGGCGCGGCTGCCGTCATGCCCGTTCGGGATTTTTCCTGCATTCCGGTGTTTGGGGAAAATTAGCCACGATGGGAGACAGAAATGTCATATCCACGATCAGGTTCACTTCATCCGGGCAGGGACGGTCGCGCCCGGCAGTATTTCGCGTGTAATCCGCAGCGCTATGTTCGCTTGTCGTGGACAGGTTACCGACACTGAAGTGACAACTCCCCAAACCGCCAAAATCACTGTGACAAGACACTTGGTTGTCGGAATCCTTGATGATCAGAGAATCCGAGCGATTGGCTTTCCGACCTGCTGCCATGAATTCGAAGAAAACAGATGAGAAGCCAGCACAAAAGCGGCAAATTACGATTTGGTGGCGTCGAGTGTACGGTGCATAGCTTCAGCCGCGACAAACAACATCACCTTTGTCTTCAGCCTTGGAATGAAGCGTTTATCTCGTGACGAGCCCTCACCGAAGGAACATGCGGGACTATTCCTCGCCGGTGGTTGTCGGCAAAAGAAAACTTGCGGCGATGGACCGTTCAGAAGACTTCTCGAATTGAACCCGGACCTTGTCATGATCGATCTGCAGTATCCGACCGTAACCGAATTTTTGATGAAAGACACGGTCTCCGACCGAAAACCGGGTGGCGTCGCCCAGGTTCGGTTGCCGGCCACCGGAGGCCGGTGATCGCCCCGGGGTGCTCCGCACCAGGTTTCGCCTGGCATTCGCACGCTTCCAACCCGGCGTTCTGATCCCACTGCCCGCTGCCGTGTCCTGACTAAAGCCGGTTTCGCCGAATCGCCAGTCTGGCATGACCGCCGCTCCGAAAATCGTCGCGTCATGACTTGGCAGGACGTCGACATGCTTTTCGGGAAGCTCGTCAATGAAACGCGACGGGACACAGTCGGTCCATTCACCGCTGATTGCGCGGCGTCGCGATGCGAAACTGATGTAGCAGATTTTCTCTGCACGCGTAATTCCGACGTATCCCAGCCGCCTTTCCTCCTCCAGTGCTTCGTTGCCAAATTTCGTCGCCAGGGCCCGCAGGGACGGAAACAGCCCGTCTTCCCAGCCGGGCAGAAACACGACAGGAAATTCAAGCCCTTTTGCCGCATGCAGCGTCATCAGGGAAACACGTTCCTCCCCGGTTTCCTGGTCATGATCCATGACCAGGGACACGTGGTCCAGAAATCCCTGGAGATTCTCGAATTCATGAAGCGAGCGGACAAGTTCCTTGAGGTTTTCGAGACGGCCGGGTGCGTCGACCGCCTTGCTGGATGCCCAATGTCCCGCATATCCGCTTTCGTCGAGGATTTGTTCGGCGACTTCGACATGGCTTTTCTCGCCGCCCTGGACAACACGACCCCAAACTTCCAGGTCGCCAAGAAATCGGCCCAGCTCTCGCCGCGTCTTGGCCGCGAATTGACCTTCGCTGACGAGGTCACCAGATGCTTCGACGAGCGAGATCCCTGCTTCCCGCGCTCGGTTGAAGATCATTTGGAATGACTTGTCACCGATTCCCCTTCGGGGCGTGTTGATGATCCGTTCGAAGGCGAGATTGTCGGCCGGCGACATGGCAAGGCGAAAATACGCGATCGCGTCACGTATTTCGCGTCGCTCGTAGAACCGGGGGCCTCCGATGACGCGATAGGGCAAGCCAATCCGGAGAAACCGGTCTTCGAATTGTCGCATCTGAAACGTCGTCCGTTGCAGGATCGCTATGTCGTCGAGTGCCACGGGCGCCCTGCCCCTCGAGCCTTTCTGAATGGCCTCGATCTCGTCCCCGACCCAGACCGCTTCACTGACGCTGTCGTAGTGGGAGATCAGGCGTACCTTCTCCCCTTGATCCGACTGGGTCCACAGTGTCTTGCCCAAACGATTCCTGTTGAAAGAAATCAGCTGCGACGCCGCCGCAAGAATGTGCCCAGTTGACCGGTAGTTCTGCTCAAGCCGGAAAACCTTCGAATTCGGAAAATCCCTTTCAAACCGCAGTATGTTTCCGACCTCTGCCCCCCGCCAGCCATATATGGATTGGTCGTCGTCTCCCACGCAGCAGATATTCTGGTGCTGCGACGCCAGCAGTCGCAGCCAAAGATACTGGGCGACATTGGCGTCCTGGTATTCGTCAACCAGAATATACTTGAGCCTCCTGCAATATCCATCGAGAATCGCTTGATTTTTTGAGAATATCTGGACCATGTGGAGGAGCAGGTCGCCGAAGTCGACACAGTTAAGTGTCTTCAACCTGTCCTGATAATCGGAATAAAGCTTGATCGCCCTTCCTCTGCCCCAATCAGCTTCGCGGTCGGGAACCTTGTCGGGCGTCCACGCCCGGTTTTTCCAGCGATCTATCATGCCTGCCAGGTGACGGGCCGGAAACATCTTCTGGTCGATATCTGCGGCTTGAAGAACCTGCTTGAGCAACCTGACCTGATCATCGGTATCGAGAATCGTGAAATTGGACTTCAGTCCTGCAAGTTCCGCATTGTAACGCAACATCCTGGCACTGATTGAATGGAAAGTTCCGAGCCACGGCATTCCCTCGACCACTTCACCGAGAATTTGTCCCACCCGGGTCTTCATTTCCCTCGCTGCCTTGTTCGTGAACGTAACGGCCAGAATCCTGTACGGTCGTACTTCCCGCGAATTGATCAGGTGCGCGATTCTGGTGGTCAGGGCCCTGGTCTTTCCGGTTCCGGCCCCTGCAAGCAAGAGAACCGGCCCGTCCAGAGTTTCTACTGCCGAGCGTTGTTCGGAATTCAGTTCATCCAGGTACCGTGCCTGTTCACGACCGGGCATACCCGCCGCCAGGGCGCGGTCAGAAAGAGACACGGATCCGTTAGGTGGCACAACGCTGTTCATCAAGCTTCATTATCGGTAATGGACGATGCGTTAAAGTCGGCAGTCGAACGCGACACCGGAACAAAGCAGTACGCGCGGGGTTTTGTCAGCGATTTCGAGTCCCTTGACCGGGTTTGACATGTGCATCGGATGACCGGAAAAGGTGTCCGTTCTCGGGGTTGTTCGCAGCCTGTACCATCCGGATGCAAAAAGGCATGCGACGCTGAACTCATCAGATTCGCCGGCAACGTGACCATGACGAGCCAGTACGGAGTGCGTCCGCACATGCAAACGAAAGAAATCCGAAAGATCCTCGTGGCCAACCGAAGCGAAATCGCAATTCGCGTCATGAGAGCGGCTAATGAAATCGGAATAAGAACCGTCGCCGTGTTCGCCGAGGAAGACAAGCTCAGCCTGCACAGGTTCAAGTCGGATGAAGCCTACAGGATCGGGTCCGGCCTCGGGCCGGTGGAAGCCTATTTGTGTATCGACGAGATTATCCGGGTTGCACTGCAATCGGGCGCCGACGCGGTCCACCCGGGTTACGGATTGCTTTCCGAAAACCCGAATCTCGTTGACGCCTGTACGGAAAACGGACTGATCTTCATCGGGCCGAAGGCCGAGACCATGCGTAAGCTTGGTGACAAGTTCAGCGCCCGACAAGCTGCCACGGAAGCCCATGTCCCCGTCATTCCGGCAACTGGTATCCTGGCGAATGACATGGATGCTGTCAGACTGGAAGCCGAACGCATCGGATACCCTTTGATGCTGAAAGCAAGCTGGGGCGGCGGCGGACGGGGCATGCGCCAGATAAACGGCCCTGATGAACTCGAGTCCATGGTCCCCGAGGGGCGACGGGAAGCCGAAGCTGCGTTTGGGAACGGCGATGGATACCTGGAAAGGCTGATATCGCGCGCTCGCCACGTCGAGGTCCAGATACTTGGCGACGGGCATGGCAACATATTCCACCTCTGGGAACGTGACTGTTCGATCCAGCGCCGTAACCAGAAGATCGTCGAACGAGCCCCCGCGCCTTACCTCTCGAACGACCAGCGCCGCCACGTCTGTGATCTCGCGGTGCGGCTGTGCCGCCGGGTCGGCTATCAGGGAGCAGGTACGGTCGAGTTCCTGATGGATCGGGACAGCGGTGCGTTCTTCTTCATCGAAGTCAACCCAAGAATTCAGGTCGAGCACACGGTAACCGAGGAAGTCACGGGTATCGACATCGTTCGCGCCCAGATTCGTATCGCAGAAGGGAAACCGCTACCGCAAGCAACGGGTAAACCCGACCAGGATTCCATCACGCTCAATGGTCACGCGTTGCAATGCAGGATTACGACCGAAGACCCTCACAACAATTTCATACCTGACTACGGACGTATCACGGCATACCGTGGCGCCACCGGCATGGGCATTCGGCTCGACGGCGGAACCGCGTATTCAGGGGCCGTGATCACCCGTCATTACGATTCCCTGCTTGAAAAGGTCACCGCCTGGGCTCCCACCCCGAGAGACGCGATCGCCCGCCTTGATCGCGCGCTCCGGGAATTCAGGATTCGCGGGGTCTCGACGAACATCGAATTCGTCGAAAACCTGCTGAAGCATCCCGAATTTGTGAGCGACAGTTTCACGACGCGCTTCATCGACACCACCCCGGAGTTGTTCACATTCACTGCACGTCGCAACAGGGCCACGAAAATCCTGACCTTCATTGCGGACATAACCGTGAACGGCAATCCGGAGGTCCTCGGGCGGCAATGCCCTCCAGCCCGAGTCAAGTCGCCGGTCATTCCGAAATCCGTTGCGCCAAGCAAAACCTCCGGAACCAGGGACCTCCTGGCGAACGGCGGCCCTGAAGCCGTAATGGAGTGGATGGCGAGGGAGTCGCGCTTGCTGATTACCGATACGACGATGCGTGACAGCCATCAGTCCCTGCTCGCGACAAGAATGCGTTCAATCGACATGATAAACATTGCAGAGGCGTACTCCCACAATCTGCCCCGGTTGTTTTCCGTCGAATGCTGGGGAGGAGCAACGTTCGATGTCGCGTACAGGTTTCTCCAGGAGTGTCCGTGGCAGCGACTTCGGGACCTTCGCCGGAAGATGCCGAACACATTGCTCCAGATGTTGCTGCGCGGTTCCAACGGGGTTGGATACACGAACTATCCGGACAACGTGGTCCAGTCGTTCGTGCAGCAGGCCGCAGTTACGGGAATCGATCTCTTCCGAGTCTTCGATGCGCTGAACTGGGTGGAGAACATGCGCGTTTCGATTGACGCAGTTATCGAGAGCGGCAAGATCTGCGAAGGGGCGATCTGTTACACCGGTGATGTACTGGATTCAGCGTCATCGAAATACGATCTGTCCTACTATGTCAGTACAGGCAAGGCCTTACGCGACGCAGGTGTCCATATTCTCGGATTGAAGGACATGGCCGGATTGCTCAAACCTTACGGCGCGAAGGTCTTGATCAAGGCGCTGAAGGAAGACGTCGGGCTTCCGATCCACTTCCACAATCACGATACCTCCGGGATTGGCGCCGCAACGGTCCTTGCAGCTTCTGAAGTCGGTGTGGACGCTGTTGATCTGGCAATGGACGCATTGTCTGGCGGAACGTCTCAACCGTGCCTCGGATCCGTCGTCGAAGCGCTTTCAGGAACAGAAAGGGACACCGGGATATCGATTGATGCCGTCAGGGACATATCGAATTACTGGCAGGGCGTGAGAGAACACTATGTTGCATTTGAATCCGGACTGACCGTTCCGGCTTCGGAAATATTCCTTCATGGAATGCCAGGCGGGCAATTCACCAATCTGAAGGAACAGGCACGCTCGCTTGGGCTCGAGGACCGCTGGCAGGACGTTGCGACCGCCTACGCGGACGTCAACTCGATGTTCGGAGACATCATCAAGGTAACGCCGACGTCAAAGGTCGTGGGTGACATGGCCCTGATGATGGTAAGCCAAGGGTTATCGCGAGACGATGTCGAAAACCCTGATATCGATGTCGCGTTTCCTGAATCGGTCGTCGACATGATGCGTGGCAGTCTCGGCCAACCCCCGGGTGGTTTCCCGAAAGCGATCCAGTCAAAGGTTCTCAAGGGCGAGCAGCCAACGACGTCCCGGCCCGGGTCCAGGCTGGATCCTGTCGACATCGAAGCAACCCGCAGGGAGGTCTCCGAAAAACTCGACGGGTTCGCGATCGATGACGAGGACCTGAATGGCTACCTGATGTATCCTGCAGTATACCTGGACTACATGAAACGCCACCAGGTTTACGGGCCGGTTCGAACACTTCCGACGAAGACCTTTTTCTACGGGATGACGCCGGGCGAGGAGATTTCCGTTGACATCGATCCGGGCAAGACTCTTGAAATCCGCTTGCAAGCGATTGGTGAAACCGGTGAAGATGGATTTGCCAGGGTATTTTTCGAACTCAACGGTCAACCGAGAACCATCCGGATCGAGGACCGAAAGGCAGCCAAGTCAACGGCCCGGGTCAGAAAAGCCGATGTCGGCGACCCGAACCATGTCGCGGCACCCATGCCCGGGGTCGTTGCGACGGTCAGCGTCATCGTCGGACAGACTGTTTTCGCAGGTGATCTGCTGTTGACGATGGAAGCGATGAAAATGGAAACTGGCATTTATGCTGAGGCCGAAAAGGTCGTTTCGGCAATTCATGCAACTCCGGGAACCCAGGTCGATGCGAAGGACCTCCTGATCGAACTCGAAGAGTGAATATCAAATGACGATGCAAAAGATCATTGTTCTTTCAGACTCCCATGTGGGTGAATCGACGAATGGGCGGAGCCAGACTGACGCCCTTGCTCGCCTCGAGGCCGGCGTACGCCATGCAAGCAGGTTTCATGCGGACGCGGATTTCCTGATTCACCTGGGCGACTTGACCCAGAACGGGTTGCGGTCCGAATATGAACGGGTTCGGCCGGTTCTCGAGGCAATCGACTTCAACTGCCGCCTGATCCCCGGCAATCACGACGACAGAATGGCCATCAGGGAGTGTTTTCCGGACCTGACCTGCCCGGACACCGAAGCCTCAGGCTTCCTTCAAACGGCATTGAGGGTCGGTTCGGACCTGATCCTGGCGCTGGACACTCTTGCCGATCCCGACCAGATGGACAAACCCCATTGCGGGTACCTGTGCCCGGTCAGAATGAGCTGGGTTCGCGATCGGATTTCCGAACCTCGTTCCGGCCGCGTCATCCTTTTCATGCACCATCCGCCGTTTCGCGCGGGGATCGAGATTCTCGACCCGAGCCGCCTGGCGAACGGCGACGAATTGATCTCGCTTCTCGATACCTGCCAGGTTCCCGTCCACATCGTATGTGGCCATCTGCACCGGACGGTATCGGGTACCGTCGGCAGGCACGGATTTTCAGTGTGCAGAGGGTCCGGCCGGTCGATCCGGATCGCCAAACGTCCCGATCGTCCCGATCAGGGCGTCTTTGAAGACGAGGCAATCGACATTCCAGCCTACAACGTCCTGTTTCTGTTCGATGACTGTATAGTGCTTCACACGCAGACGTATGACCCAGAAAGGGAGATCGATGGATGACGTTTTACTCATGCCACGTGCCTCCGACCGGCCTGATTTCCCAATCAGGCTTGATCCCTGAAACGGGACGGAAAAGCACGGCCAACCTAGTTTGCCGATACGCCTCAGAGCCAGTTTCGTATGGCGAGATCAACCGACTGTACCCCGAGGCGAAGGATTGCAGGTTAACCGCACATTTATTGTATCGAGATTTCAGCCGATGCTTCCGCGCAATCCGCCAGCAACAGACCTGCATACCTCACGTGAATTTTCGCACGTCCGGTGCGGGCTTGGTTGTTGTCGACCGCACTGATTGCCGGCCCACAACCTTGACGCACGACTGACTTCAAGCCCAACAGACCCAACGATCTGGAGCTCACTTCGGTCTCTTGCCGCCTCGGGCGGTACGTAACTGAAATTCAAGAAACAAGAAACCGGTTGCAATGGCGCCGACCCTTGAATACGAGAGAAGTTGGAGTCGCGGGCGTAGCTCAGTGGTAGAGCACAACCTTGCCATGGTTGGGGTCGTGAGTTCGAGTCTCATCGCCCGCTCCACCAGATCTTCTACATGATCACAACACGGGACATGGCCCTCGGCTTGAATATAACTTCAAGTCGCTGATTTTTTGATTCATTTCTGCAAGTTATCCCTAATTCCACTCGCCGGGGCCACAGTACACGACTCACTGGATTTCGGGTAGTTTGACTGGTCTTTTCGGGATGGTCGTTTGCCTTGCCATGAGTGCGTCATCCGGGTGTTAACATTCTCAATAGGGAAACACTCCGGGCGTGGAGGCGCGTCGATAGGCCGGTGGTGAAGCGCGAATTGTTCAAGCGACCCAGGCCACCTGAAAACCTCCGTCCTTCAGGCCGGGAAAGAGGTCAAGACCCCGTTGAACAGCACCTCCGGTTCCTGCAACGCAACCGGTCTCGGTCTTGAGTTGTCATTCAGCCGCCCCGGCCGGACTTGCCGTCGCCCAGCGGAACCAGCGTCTCTCTAATCAGCGCCTCCAACTCGACCAGCCCGCCACCCGCCGCCAATTCGACGGCATTGGCTACCAGGTCTCGAGTCGCACCCGGCAGCACGAGCGACTGATCTGCTTCACGGACTCCGCCAGCTGCCTGCAAATCCAAAATCACGACCACAGCGGGGCCGCTCGCTGGCACATCCACCCGCCACATCTCGGTCACGCCCACCGCGCGATACAAATCCGGCTTCTCTTCATCGCCATGCGTCCGCTCGACTTCGACAACCAGATCCTCTGGAGTCTTGCGGGCCCATTGTGTGGCCGTTTCCCGATCTTCCGTCCAGAGTTCCAGCCAGGTTTCCGCTTTCGACCCGAAATAGAAACAGGCAGCCGGTTCAACCATTCGGTTGGTATTCGGGTGGCGGAACCGGCTGCTGCCCTGCGATGACAGCCGGAGGCCGAGCTGCCGCCCGGCTGCCCGTGCAACATCGCCCACGGCCTCCGCATAACGTTCATGCACGCGGCTCGGCGACATGAAGCTGATGAATCCCCTGGGACCATCCACGAAGACACGCCGGCCCATCTCCCGCCAGTCCATCCAGATGGCTCGTTCGATCAACGGCCGGGGTAGCTCCATGGTGTAGCAGAGCGATCCCATCGAGCCTGTGTGTTGTTCTACCATGAAATTGTTCACTTCTCGGACCGTGGGAGATTACAACAACGGTCCGGTGATTTCCACGACTACCCCCGGGTTCCGGCGCGCACCAGCTGAAGAAATCAACACGTGCCGTGAAACAGAGCGTTCCCCTGGCGGAGCGCAAGCCCTGTTCACGCCGCTTCGCAGGGAGTCCAGCAATACGGCCTTCAATTTTCGCAATGGATTCACCGAGATCATTCAGGGCCCCATGATCATCACGGAGGTAACCTCAGTCACTCCGAACCCGGCGACGGACGAGAATAATGTGACGTACTGCAGGGCCTGGACAGTGCCCAAAGCCTGTCGCATGGCATTCAGCTTTCAGGATATGGCCACGTTCTGCGCGACACCGATCAGACAGGTTTCGCCGGATCTCCGAGTACGCGAACTGTAACCTTTGAACGAATTCCTGATTTAAGGTTCTGTAGCACACTATCGAAACCTCGCTTTCTCACTGTCGGCCGGTGACAAGGAGCCCGAAACTGGCAGCCAGGTTGCCGACCCAGGAACTGGCTCGCACGGTGACTGAGATTCACGGTCCGGCAATCTTCCAGACCAACGAGGAGGACCGACAGCGTCGCGAGCCTCGTCTTGCTCAAGTCGAAGTGAAGCCGTAACTTCGCGGGCCACTGCGGTTGTAACCTGGCACTGGTGTTTGCGGACATGGGAAGGATGCCGGTAACGGGCACACAGCCGCTTCTGTGCTTCCCATGCGAGGGTTTGTACCTTAGGTGGCGCGGATTCGGTGCGGCGGCTGCCCCGAGAGCTCTGCCCTCAAGGAGCCTGGCTGTCCTGGTCTTGGCGAACGCGAACTCCCCTGACATGTGGAGGAGCGGCCCGGAAACGAACGGAGCCTGAGGGGTTCGGGATTTGCATAAACCCAACAGTTAGGTTATTTTGCCTTCATGGTTGTTATTCACCGTGCCCACGGATTCCGGTTTGTAATCTACACGTCTGATCATGAACCGGCGCATATCCACATCACGGGAGCAGGGCAGGCGAAAATCAACCTGTTTGGACCGGGCGGCAGACCACAAGTCGTTTCCGTCGCCGGCATCAAGCAATCTGAACTGCGACGGTTGATGTCAGTAGTGATCGAGCGCCGCGATGATTTCCTGCAGGAGTGGGAGCGTATCCATGGACAGCCTGACTGACGCGGAATTCAAAATGGCAGAAGCCCGAGGGCAAGCGATGTTGGAAGTGGAACCTCGCGCTACCGCGGCACGATACAACCGCGGCACGGGCCGTGTGACGGTCGATCTGGTGAATGGATGCACCTACGTGTTTCCGGCACACCTCGTTCAGGATCTGGAAAGTGCCAGCCACGATGACCTCGCCAACATCGAGGTTGATGTGTCGGTTTCAATCTTCACTTTCCGAAACTGGACGCCGACCTTTATGTTCCCGCGTTGGTTGCCGGGTGTTGGCACCCGTAACTGGATGTACAAGGCGCTGGCCCGGAGAGCGGCCGCTCAAAGTCACCCGCAAAAACCGCTGCATCCAGGTCAAACGGCACAAAGGGCGGGCGCCGAAGAAACAGGTCTCACGGTGAGAACGAAAAGCGGGTTGATGACGCATGTTCTGCGGGGTGAACCTGACCCAGTCGAGCCCGACCCTGGCCCGGCGGATACCTTGAATGACAACCACAAGGCGTCATCGCATGATTTGTTCGGTGGTTTACGGGCCCTAAATGCACATAGGTACCCATTCCGCCCACAGTACACGCCACACTGGATTTCCGGTAGTTTGACCGGTCCTTTCGGGATGGTCGTTTGCCATGCCATGAGTGCGTCGTCCGGGTCGTAGATGATCCACCTCAGAAGAGCATCAAACCCGGTTCGGAACCAGGACTTCTTGAGACGTTTGTGCGTCTTCCGGCGGATTGGCTTGCGTCCCATCACCCGGGTCGCGCACGCAGCGGTGCGCCCACGTCACGGCGAGGGTGACGATGCCGGGAAGGGTCACGAGTTTGGCGGAATCGTTGATGTGGGTATCCTCGATGTGAAGCCACGGGTCTGGTATCCGAGAAGAGGCATTCGATGCCCCAGCGGCGGCGATAGAGGCGCTGAGCGCTCCGGGGGCGCTCCACATTCGTCGCCATGATGAGGCTTTCCTTTTGCTGCTTTGGTGAGCTTTATTTTGGTGCTGAGAAATCCCGGCATACAGAAAAACCGATGACTGTCACTCTTCTAAATTCGGCTGCAGGATATGCCATTCCGTTGCCTGCTCGTAGGTATGGCCGACCTGGCACAGGAGAGGTTCCTTGAGCGGATGCCCGACGAACTGGAGGGACAGCGGCAAGCCGTCTTGATTGAACCCACACGGCACCGAGAGGGTTGGAGCGCCGTTGAAATCAAAAGGGATGGTGAATCTCTGCACGGAAGGGTCATAGTCATCCATGGGACCATATGACTCTGCGGGGGTCACCGGCCAGGGAGGACCCGTCATCGAGGGGCAGGCCAGCACATCAATGGTCTCAAAGATTTCTCGAAACCGCCCGTTGCAGGCTGCCCGCAGGTTATTGGCCCTGGCGTACTCCGCACCACTGACCTTGGCTCCCATATCCAGCCAGCCGCGAAACCAAGGCCCGTACTCCTCACGCCGGGAGGGATAGGTCGCCTCATGGGCCAATACCGCTTCGGCGGAACAGAGCGTGGGCCAGGCGGGCAGGAATTCATCCAAATCGGGCAACTGAATTTCGATCACTTCGGCACCCAGTTGCTCCAGGACCCGCACCCCGGCGGCTACAGCTTCGGCCAACTCCGCATCGGTGTGTTGCGCCATCCCCTGTTCGTCGAACCCTATCCGTACCCCCTTCACCCCTGCATCCAGGTGTTTCACCATGTCCGGCACCGGGACAGGAAGCGAGGTGGGATCCTTGGGGTCATGGCCGGCAATGGCCTGGAGCATCACTGCCGCGTCGGCGGTTCTGCGGGTCAGGGGACCGACATGGTCCATCGATTCGGCCAGGGCCAGAACGCCATAGCGGCTAACTCTGCCCCAGGTCGGCTTCAAGCCCACCACCCCACAAGAAGCAGCCGGGAAGCGGATGGACCCGCCGGTGTCGCTGCCCAGCGTCCCATAGGCCAGCCCTGCCGCGGTAGCGACCCCTGATCCGCTGGAGGAAGCCCCTGACCACACCCCCGGATTCCAGGGATTCAACGGAGCTTCAAATTGAGGATTATATCCCCCCATGGCTCCTTCCGTCAGATTGAGCTTACCCAGCAAAACCGCCCCGGCTTCTGCCAGCCGTGTCACGACAGTCGCATCCTCATCGGGAATATAATCGGCCAGTACTGCCGCCGCCCCCATGGTTCGTACACCCTTGGTGAAACACACATCTTTCACCGCGATAGGGATCCCATGTAAAGGCCCCCGATACTTCTTCTCCGCCAGCTCCTGATCTGCCTGTTCTGCGGCGGCCAGGGCGTGGTCGGCCATCACCGTGGCATAACTTTTTGCCTCCCATCCAGGGATGCAATGCGCTTCAGGAGAGATTGGGTCAGTTCGACGGAAGAAATGTCCCGGTTCCTGACGAGGGCAGCTACCTCCAGCAATGACTTGAAAAGAAGCTCTTTCATTTCCTTAACATCCAGAATTTTTTCCATCATGTTCCTCAATAGTTAAAATGTTGTTGATTTTGATCCTTGAGCGACAGATCCGTTCCCTCACCAATCAATCGAGAAAAGACAATTTGACTTGACCCCCATTCGACAACCGGACCGGTCTAAAGGCACGATTCCTGTCTGCTGCTCCACCCCTTTTTCAACAATCCACAAAGTGTCGTGTGATGAAATGTTGTTTGCCAATGCCGCGTACAGTTGCAGATCTGCCAGGTCAGTCCGCGCTCTTCATGAAGGTGGAGCAGATAATTCTGAACCTCCTGTGCAGAGATCCTCTCGGGGCTGCGCTTGCAGTAGCGTGCGAGTCCGGAGACGGAGTGAAGATACAAACGCATCTTGTTCTCGGACAGGCCGCGCACGGTCATGTTTTTCATCATTCGTTTGCGCAACTGTGTCATGGGTCATCTCCCTCGAAGTGTGATTGGTCATGGAGGACCCCGGCACCTGTAGCGACCGGTGCATCCACCATCGTTAGTCACCAAACGAGAGAGAGATGGAAACGTTGGCAACAAGTTCGCCATATGCCTCGAGTGCGGCAACGACTCGGGGGTCATCGACTGGAATTTCGTTTCTGTCATACATGTCGTACACTTCAATAGGCTCATTGCGCAGCAATAATTCTGCCATGAATGTTTGTGCCGTAAAACCCGTCGAACCCTCAGCAAACAGACCATCGCACCACGGTTTTTCGCCGTCGGCAACGATCCGATCAACCAGCGCCTCCAATTCTTCCATGGTCTTCGGGACTTCGTAGCCCGCGTCCTCGAAGTTTTCGGGGACGTAATAGATTAACCCATGTTTAACTTTTTTGGCGTGATTCTACCGATTTCGAGGTATTTCTGACTTTCCGGATCCGCCAACACTCTGTTTTTACCCGATATTGTATTCGTGGCGTCCGGTCGTGGTGACATAAACGAACAGAAAGGGGATTCCAGCACACCCCACAACATGATAAACACACCCCATGTTCATCAGGCGCGCCAAAACACGCACCACAGAGGACGGAACCGAGTACTTCTCATACCGCCTCGTCCGCAACGAACGACAGGGCGACAAGGTCAGGCAGAGGACCCTCCTCAACCTCGGAAGCAATTTCCCCGTGGAGAAGAAACACTGGCGCCTGTTGTGCGCGCGCATCACCCAGCTCATCGGGCGCCAGGAGATCCTTCTGCCGCTCCCCTGGCCCGATGAGGTCGAGGCGGAAGCGCAGCGCATCGCCGCCCGGCTGGTCAGCCGTTCGCCCCCGGTCGCGGGCGCCGGGCCCGGACCCAAAATGGAAACGGTGGACGTGGCGTCCCTGGAGATGGTGCGCCCGCGTTCCGCCGGTGTCGAACACGTGGGGCTGTGGGCGATGGAACAACTCGGCATCGGGGACCTTCTTGTGGACCTGGGTTTCAACCGCCGGTCGCGGGCCGTGGCCATGGGATCGATCATCGGCCGCATGGCGGTGCCGGGCTCGGAGCGTGCGACCTGGCGCTGGCTCTGCGAGCGCAGTGCGCTCGGCGAACTGCTCGATGTCGATTTCGAGACCATGAGCAGGATGCGCCTGTACCGGGCCTCGGATGCCCTGCTGTCGCGGCGCCGGGAGATCGAGACCCACGTGTTCGAGCGGGTGACGGATTTGTTCTCGCTGGGTCACACCGTGACACTTTTCGAAGGGGCAACAGACTAATACACTTCGAGGGCTTTCCCGGCGCCTGCCGTCGGAGCCGGTTTTTCTCAAGCGTTTCAAGCACCCGTACGATACCCGGGAACTGAAGGTTAACAAGGTTCGCAGGCACGCCTGCGGCCGCGTTTTTCTGGATGTGGAGATGCCGGACGGTCAGCGTTTCCGGATTCCGTCGGATTGGACGACTCTTGCCGGATGCGCGCCCCCGGTGGCTTGCACCCGCGGCTCGCTTGACGCATTTTTCGCCCTGCTTGAACGGATCAGGACACTGGAGGATCGGGTTGGGATCACAGGGCCACGATCGGGAACCGCCGCTTCTGGCGCTTCTGGCCTGGGAGGAACGTCTGGCGCGGTGGCAGAGGTTTCCGCAGGAGAGCCGGGCGGCGTTTGTGACGCAACTGTCGCAACTGATGACGAAGGTTGCTGCAGCGGAGATGGACGATGAGCGCAGGCGAGAAGATCACGGCCCGCCACCTTGAACGCCGTGCCCTGATTTACATCCGGCAATCGACGCCGACGCAGGTCATCGCGAACCGGGAATCCACGGAGCGTCAGTACGCGCTGGCCAACGAGGCGCGCGCCCTGGGCTGGCACGACGACCTGATTGAGACCGTGGATGCGGACCAGGGCCGGTCGGGTTCGTTTGCGGGCGAACGCGACGGTTTTTCGCGGCTTGCCGATGCGGTCGCGCGCGGTCGTGTGGGGGCGGTCTTCGGTCTTGAAGTCAGTCGCCTGGCCCGGAATCCGGTAGAGTGGTTTCAATTGCTCGACTGGTGCCGGATGACGGACACGCTGCTGGTGGAAGGGGAACAGGTGTATTCCCCGGCCCGCCATGACGACAATCTTGTTCTCTCGATCAAGGGCACGCTTTCGGAATCGGAAGCCTTCCTGATCCGGACGCGCCTGCAGGGCGGCATCCGGAACAAGGCCGCCCGCGGCGAATTGTATCACCACATTCCGATCGGATACGTGCTGGAGGGGACTTCGCTGCTCAAGGATCCGGACCTGCGGGTCCGGCATGCGATCGACCGGGTGTTTTCCAGTTTTCTGGCGCACGGTTCGGCGCACCAGGCGATCCAGGCGCTTCGGGATGAGGGGGTCCGGCTTCCCAGCCGTCAATCGGGCAGCGACACCGTCGTGTGGAGCGAAGCCCGCTATGAGCGCGTCCATTCGATTCTCCGCAATCCGGCCATGGGGGGCGCCTATGTCTACGGGCGCCAGCGGACGGAGCGGGTATTGGGCGACGACAACCAGGTCCGGCGCATCATCCGCAAGGTCAGCCCGGAGGACTGGCATGTCCTGATCAAGGATCATCACGAGGGTTACGTCCCCTGGCCGGTCTGGCTTGAGATCCAGGACCGGCTGTCGGCGAACTCGACGGCATCGGGAACGGGGGGCGCGGAGCGGGAAGGCAAGGCGCTGCTGCAGGGTCGCGTGGTCTGCGGTCATTGCGGTCGCGCCATGAACGTCGCCTACGGCAAGGCGTGGACCTACATCTGCGCGCCACGCAACGGAGATGCCGACCGACGGTCGTGCATGACGGTCGGCGGCAAGCGCATCGATGCCCTGATTGGCGACACATTCCTTGAAGCGGTTTCGGCGTCCGGCATCGAGGCGGCGGCCGAGGCGTTCAGGCAGCAGCAGCAAAAGGACCAGGAGGCGCATCGGACGCTGCAGCTGGACGTTGACCGCTGCAACTACGAAGCCTCGCTTGCGGAACGCCGCTATCGCAAGGTGGACCCCGACAATCGCCTGGTCGCCGACACGCTCGAACGCGACTGGAACCGGGCCCTGGAGGCCCTGGCCGCGGCCCGGGACGCCCTGGAGCAGGCGCAACAGGACCGTCCCGAACCGCCGCCCCTGGCGCGGCTGAATGCCCTGGGCATGCGCCTCTCCCGGCTTTGGGAGTCTCCCGTTGTCACCGCCCGGGACCGCAAGCGTCTTCTGGCCTGCCTGGTGGAGGAGGTCATGCTCTGGCGCGACGGGACGGCGAAAGTCATTCGGATCCTCGTGCGTTGGCACGGGGGCGCGACGGATGAGTTTGAGCTGCCCTCGCACCAGGCTCCGGCGGTGGTCCGTGACGATATCGACACGGTGGCGCTCGTCCGCCGGCTGGCCGCGCATTACCCGGACGCCCGGACGGCGATCATTCTCAACCGCCAGGGGCGGCGCACCGCCAAGGGGCTTGCGTTCACCGCGTATCTCGTCCGGCAGTTGCGGCTGCGCAACGACATTCCGGCCTGGCGCGCCGACAGGCGAGACACCAACGCCCCCCTGCTCAGCGTGGCCGAAGCGGCCCGTGAACTGCAAACAACTGTCGGCACGCTCTACCGCTGGATCCGGGCAGGGATCGTGCCGGCCGAACAACCGGCATCCGGGGCGCCCTATCGGATCCGCATGACGCCGGAGTTGCGCAGCCAGTTCTGCGACGAACCGCCGGCCGGCTTCGTGTCGCTTCACAGGGCGATGAAACGTCTTGGCGTGTCCCGTCAGGTGATCTGGCAGCGGATCCGGTCCGGTGCGCTGGAGGCCCGGCACATCCGCCGCGGTTCGGTCAAGGGATTGTATGTTCAGCTTGGCGACGACCGGCTTCCGCTTTTCGAGACCCAGGAGGCAGGCGATGGCTGACCCGGCGATCCCGGCCGCGGCCCCGGAGTTGCATGACGTAAACCCCGCCTGCGGGGCTGATTTTGCGACCCTGCCTGCGCGAAATCGCCGTCAGATCCCCCGTCGTGCGGGTTTTCGGCGCGGATCCGGCGTTCAAGCGAGGGGGACGCACCGGGTCGGCGGGTCCGGACCCGGTGAACATGTGGGCCAATCGCGGGCATTTCGGCAGTTGCACGTTGTAAACCGAGAACAGGCGTTTCAAGCCCGAGCGTGGCAACATGAAGAAAACAGTATCATGTCAACGGGTTGCGGGGCGCTCCCGGAATCCGTACAGAATTGCAACATGGAGGTGATCAGTCAGATGGCAGTTCGTTCGACCTGACGAACACTTTTTTCGAGGGCGTGGCCGACAAGCAACCCAAGGCCCAGCGTGGCCACTCGAAGGAGAAGCGCAGTGACTGTCCGTTACTGACCCTGGGCCTGGTTCTCGACGGCAGCGGTTTCGTGCAACGCTCGGACGTGTTCCCCGGCAACGTCAAGGAGAGCAGCACACTGGAGGGGATGCTGACCCGGCTTTCGGCACCCCGGGATGCGCTGGTGGTGATGGACGCCGGCGTCGCCACCGAGGACAACGTCGCCTGGCTCCGCGACAATGGCTACCGCTATCTCGTGGTCAGTCGCGAACGGGTCCGCCACTTCGACCCCGACCTGGCGACGGCGATCGAGACCCGCACCCGCGGGAAGGTCCACATCCAGGCCGTCACCGACGAGGCGGCTTCCGAGCTCCGCCTGTTCTGTTGCTCCGAGGCCCGGGCCGAGAAGGAGCTGGGCATCACCGAGCGCTTCATGACGCGCTTCGAGGACGCGTTGCAGGAGCTGCACGACGGGCTGTCACGACCGCGGACCCGCAAGCAGGTCGCCTACGTCTGGCAGCGGATCGGACGCATCCGGCAGAAGAGCCGTGGCGCTGGCCAGCACTACAGTATCGACGTCGTCACCGATCCGGAGAATGACGAAAAGGCGGTCGGGCTCATCTGGACGCGGACACCGCGCGCCGGCACCATGCTCACACACCCCGGCGTCTACTGCCTGCGCACCAACCAACTCGACTGGGATGCGGAGACCCTGTGGCGGACCTATTCCATGCTGACGGATGTGGAATCGGTGTTCCGGTCGCTCAAGTCCGAACTGGGCCTGCGTCCCGTGTATCACCGCAAGCAGGTCCGGTCCGACGGTCACCTGTTCATCAGTGTCCTGGCCTACCAGCTGGTCCAGGTCATTCGCAGCCGTCTTCGGGCCCATGGCGAGACGGCGAGCTGGAATACGCTGCGGGACATTCTTTCGGGCCAGATCCGGGTCACCGCCTGTTTCCGTCGTGCCGACGGACGGGTCATACACATCCGCAAGGCAACCCGGGCGGAGCCTCAACAACGGGAGATCTATCGGGCACTCGGTCTTGACCCCGAGCCCGGGAAGAAGCGGAGGATGGTTGCATGACGGGTCGGTGATATCATGTCCGGGCGCGGACTTGTAGTGCCATAACCGCCGTTTCAGTCGGCACAAGCCACTGAAAAACAATCAACTTTTTTTGCGTATGTTAAACTTCGGCTAAGCAGTCCAGGACTGGGAAAGGCCGCCGCTGGCCATTCTCGGCTTCTCGGCCGCCTCGGGAGACCGCCCCCGCGATGCTATTTTCGCATGGTCTCCGATTTTCCGGGAGCGGAACCTGTATCGCGTGATCAACAATGCCATCGCTACCTGATCGCGCATCGAATCCGAATTCCGATTCTGGCCTTCCAAATAGCCTCCACCGTGCGCTGCCAACTACCGCAGGACCGGCAGAGACGGTACAGGGTAATGTTCGGTCCTGTTGGAGACCATTGTCGGATCCTACGCTTCGCCGGCGCCGTGTGCAGGGCTGCCGGGCGGACCCAAGTCGGAACCATCCAGGAGTGCGGCCGATATGACAGCAAGAAAGATCTCGCGAAACCCGGATTGGACACCTGGCTCCCTTCCCGCAAATGAGATTGGTAGCGAACGCTCATTCGATGACAGCCAGTAAGGCCATCACCCCCTTACCGAACGCTTACCTCGGGAAAAGGCGGTTATGATTCAGCGTTACATACTGTAAAAGAGGGATAAAATGGGGATTACGCCGGACTAAGGACGTCGTTCTTGGATCTACGCATGAATCCTTCGGAATCCTTCCGGTTCACACCACTTGAATCAGATTCGCCGGGACCGGAACCACTTTGTCCGGTGTTCGTTCAACCAGCACAACCAACATCTCTTGCGCTCGATCCCGTAAAGTCTTGCCGCCTGCTCCCACACAGTATAGTCGGCTATGAGTTCAAGGAGAGGTGGCCGAGTGGTCGAAGGCGCACGCCTGGAACGCGTGTAGGCGGGGAACCGTCTCCAGGGTTCGAATCCCTGTCTCTCCGCCAACAAGTCGTTCCGGATCCGGAAGCCGACCCTACTTCGACGATTGACTGCCGCCTCGATCGAATTAATCCGCGGACTTCCGCCTCGCGGCGGGCACGTCGTGTGAAACTGCCATCAATATCGCCCTTGGCTGGATGAACAAAAATATAAGCGCCACCCTCCGGGCGGGCACGCCACGGCCCCATCCAGAAAAATACGCAACGCAAAGAAAAACCACCATCCGCGGTAGCCGAGGCAGGACGATGTTGCCATCTTCGACGAGAGCGTCTTTTCGGCGAGCAAACCAAGCACCGCCGTTCCCGCGTATGGGCCCTGAAGCCATCCGGTCGAGGCCCTTTTGGCCTCCGCTTGCCTGTTGCTGCACCGGCTCGATTCAAGGCACAGACTTTCTGAAACGCAGGTCTCCGCTATTCAGGATTGCGGCTGTTCGGATCAGTGTTCGACTTGTACGAACACGCGACTGCCATCCACCCATACCGCGTATGTCCCGAGGTCAACGCTAACCGGCGCTGAAAGTGCCTTGCCCGTGCAGATATCGAAGCGTCCACCATGCAGGGGGCATTCGATCACGCAGTCCGTAACCAGACCATATTCGAGGCTCTCTGCTTCATGAGTGCACATCAGATCAGTGGCAAAGAACCCCTTACTGGTTTTGTAGATGGCATAGGCATGCCCGCCGTACTCCCATGCGATCAGGTCACCTTCGTCGATGTCTTCCGTTCCACATGCGTCAATCCATTGAGTCATCCGTCGGTTCTTTCCTTTTGTTGATGGGTCATCGCACCGAGAGCGATGGATTCGTTATGGAAGCCCGACCCCGGTCAGTTGGAACGGGAGACACAACCATCCCGCGAAAGGAAACCCGCATCGCGGAAGTGCGCTTTAACCATCTATTCGGGATGGATTGTGGACATGACCGCATTCTGAACGGCCGCGCGGACATGCGGAGAGAAGGTCTCGTTCCGCAAAGGTACATTCTCCCTTCTTTACGCCCACAACGATGAACGGACCGGTTGCGGCCCATCCATCGAGGCTTTGTTCGGTCCAGAGGTGATCGTGGTTTCTCCGCGCTTGTAGCGTAATCCTTCGGCTTGCCGTCCCGGCACGTCGATATGTAGAGGGTCGTTCATCTGCCCATCTCAGAATTCCCGCATGAGCAAGCCGTCTTCAAACGGGTAGCGGCTGAGGACGATGGGGCCGCTATCGGTCACGAGAACCTGGTCCTCGAGTTTGACGCCCTCGATTCCGCCGACCTCACCGATGTAGCTTTCGACGCACATCACCATGCCCGTCTCCAGTTCACCGTCAAAAAACTCGGGATGGTCGGGAGAATGAAGAATCGCAGGCCATTCGTCCGCCATGCCGATGCCGTGCATCATGCAGGGGTAGAGCTGATCACCGAAACCCGCCGGCGGGATGTAACGGGAGCGGGCGATATCGGAAAATGCCGCACCGGCTTTCACCAGTTGTGTATTCGCCATCACCTCTTCATGAGCGATCGAGTAGAGCTTCTTCTGGTAGTCCGACGGAAGCCCCGGACCGCAGTGATAGGCGCGGGAGATGTCGCCGCCGTAGCAGAACGGGCCGACCATGCCGCAGTCGAAAACCACCAAATCGCCCGCGCGGATCATCCGGCTGGATGCCTCCTGCTGCCAGGGATTTGTACGTTCGCCCGAGGCCAGCAGTCGGTAGTCCAACCACTCGCCGCCGCCTTCGATCAGGGCCGACCACATGAGCGCCCAGAGCTCTTGTTCCGTCACCCCGTTGCGCAAGGCATCGCGCATCCGCGTCATGCCGTCCTCGGCCACGGCAATGGTCAGGTTCATTGCGAGGATTTCTTCGGGGCTCTTGATTTTTCGGGCCATGGCCAGGACGGGGGCTACGTCCGCCAATTCGTGCCCCTTTGCCACCAGCGCCTGCTCGGAATGGAATCCGGAGCGTTCAACGCCAACACGCTTTTTTCCCTGCCCGCAATGGATGCGGATCAGGTCTTCCATCTGCTCGGACCAGCGGGAGGCCCATTCCTGGTGGCGAGTGCCCGCGAACATATAGGAGAGCGGCAGGATGTCGGCTCGGTTTTCGTCGATGGTTTCCAGTTGACTGCCGGTCGTGTGTCCCGGCGCGTTGTCGAAATGGATCACGGGCCCCTCGGCAGGGATGAAGAGATAGCCTGCCTGGATATGCATCTGAAACAGCGCGCAGTTGCGCACGCCGGTGGCGTAACGGATCGACAGCGGCTCGACCAGGATGATCGCGTCGAAACCCTGCTTGACGATCTGTTCGCGAAATCGGTTTTGCCGGTAGCGCCGCATACGGGGCACATCGATCATGCCCTCTGTATCTGCCGCCTGCATCGGAGGCGTGATCCTGGCTGCCTCTTCCAGCGTCAGCGGCTGAGGTTTGGCCGGGAAGGCGCGGTTGTAATCCATCGCGTCGTTCATCGATGTGTCGGATTCCACTGTTCGAGCGCTTCGAGGAACTTCTCCTTCTCTCCTGGATGCATGCTGATGCTGGTTTCGGCGTAGGGGAAGTTGCCTGCTGCCACCTCAAGGTGGAATTGGCAGAGCGCGGCAACGCGTTCTTCGCGAATTTGCTTGTGTAACGGACCCAGGTTGCCGAAGGCATGGGCGTGCCTGGGGGGCTTTTCCTCTTCGCTTGCCTCACCGCAGATATCAGCTACGAAGGAAAAGATCGCGTCGCCCGCCATGCCGGATCCGAGAGAGAACGTGACGACGGTCGTTCTTTCATTGACCGCCTCGAGCACCTCTTCGGCAACGCATTCCACCTCGACAGCGAAGACACCCGCATCCTCCATGCGCTTCAGAGTCTCCCAGATCTTGACCGCCTCGTCTGCCCTTCGACCCCAGCCGCGCAAGCCTCCGCAGAAGTGGCTGAACGTGGGAATCAGTCCGATATGGCTTTGCACCGGGATGCCATCGCGCGCCATCCGCTCCATGACCTCGTAGGAACGGAGCGTGTAGTACATGTCGGCGCCCCTGCGCATCGCCTCATAGGCGTGGGCGACGATTTCGTCGTCGGAGCCGAATTGCGCCCAGGTGGAGCCGACGCCGGTGAAATGGGTTGGCGCGATCCGTCGCACATCCTCGATCTGATCGGCGCCAACCACGAAAAGGTCGATCCCGGCTTCGACGCAGGCGTGCAGCTCGTCGTTGTCGGCCGGATTGGCCATCGAGAGTTTGCGGCCCGACCCCTTGAGGGCACGCAGGTCTGCGACCGTGTAATTCCGCCGGGCCGGTTTGCGGCTGAAGTCGTAGATCCTCCTCATGTCACATTGTCCTTTGCGCGACCTGCCCCACCGGGCCGCCGGAGGTGACCATGTGCGGCGCCTGGCGGATGCTGGGAGCCTTGGTGGACAGGCCCAGCGTTCGGCGCAATGCCACCAGGAAGACTTCACAGTTCGTGCGGATGAAGCCGGGGTCCGGCGCGGGAACCTGCGCCTCTACGGCCCGGGCGAGGTGCGGCAAGCCATGGAAAGGCACCTGCGGGAAAAGATGGTGCTCCACATGGTTGTTCATGTTCATGTAGAGGAAATTGGCCAGCCAGTTGCCCCGGAACGAGCGTGTGCTTTCGAGGATCGAGGGCGAGTCTTCCTGCAACTCGACGTGCTGGATAAGCGTGAACAGGAGCATCACCGGCGCGCCCAGGAGACGCGGTATGACGAGAAGCCAGATCGGCCACCAGATTCCCGCGAAAGGTGCCGCGGCGATCAGGGTGTAGATGGCCAGCATGATTCGCGCGTTCCGGGTCATCTCGGGGAACTCCCCGTCGGGTGTCACCATCCGCATCGTGTCGGTGTAGTGTTTCGTCGCAAGGCGAAAGAACACCTGGACGTGGAAACGCAAGAGCCCGAAGCCGGTGATTTCGGTCAGCCACCCCCAGATTCCCATCGGCGTGTCGAAGGGCATCTGGCTGTCCTTGCCCACATGCCATGTATGGGTGTGGTGGTTGGTATGCGTGTAGCGCCGATGGAGCGGTTCTTCCATGTATAGCAGCGACGTGATCCAAAGGACCGCCTCGTTCAGCCAACGGCTGCGGAAGGCGGTACCATGGGCGGTTTCGTGACTGAAGGCATAGGAGGGCACCGTCAGGAACACGCCATGGACGAACATGGCGGGCCAGACCCAAGGGGTGCCGAGGCTGGCCCGGACCAGGGCACCGGTCAGGACGAGCGACAGTGTCCATTTTGCCAGGTAGAGCAGCCCTGGTCGGTCCGAGCGGGCAGCAATCTGCTTGAGGGTTTTCTTGTCGAGTCGAACACCGGACGAGGCGGCGTTCGTAGGAACGTAACTGGGCATCGGCAGTCCTCAGCTCGCGTAGTCCGATCCTTCGTCATCAAGGATCGCTTTCAGTTCGGCCAGGTGACGTTCGGCCTGATCGGGATAACTTTCGAGCTCCCGGGCGGTCCTTTCCGCGATCTCGTGGCTGAGCACACGAAGCGGCTTGCCGGTCTGAAGGGCGTGAACACAGGTCTCGGCCGCACGCTCGAAGTAATAGAGCCTGTTGAACGTGTCGGCGACGCCGCTGCCGATCACCAATACACCGTGGTTGCCCATGATCATCACCTTGACCTTCGGGTCGAACAGCATCTTGGCGCAGCGCGCACCTTCTTCTTCGAAGGCGAGACCGCCAAAGCATTCATCCACCACGGTGCGGCCGTGGAAGGTCGCGGTATTCTGGTCGATCGGTAGCAGCGTACTGTCCTCCAGGCAGGCGAGCACCGTGGCGTGGATCGAATGAACATGCATCACGCAACGGGCGTGAGGCACCTGCCGGTGGATCGATCCGTGCAGGCCCCACGCGGTGGGATCGGGGGCACCTGGCTGTTTCATCGTAGCGGGATTTTCGGCATCGAGAAGTAACAGGTCCGAGGCCTTGATCCGGCTAAAGTGCCGCTGATTGGGGTTCATCAGAAACAATTTGCCATCGTCGCTGACCGCCAGGCTGAAATGATTCGCTACTGCCTCGTGCATGTTCAGCCGTGCGGTCCAGCGGAAGGCCGCGGCAAGGTCCGTGCGCTCGGTCCTGTGAGTGAGATTTTCGATTTGCGCCACCTGTCGCACACCTGCCTCCATGACCGGTGACACTTTCTTTCAGGAGTGATGGAAGCTGACAAACAATGATTTTTCGGCTAATCAATTAGAAAAATTAATACATGCGTAATGGGCAGGAATGACGATCTCCCGACTCCCGCCACTCACTTGGCTGCGCGCCTTCGAGGTCACGGCGCGCCACCTCAGTTTCACCCGCGCGGCGACCGAGTTGAACCTGACCCAGTCCGCCGTTTCCCAGCATGTCCGACGCCTCGAGTCTCTTCTTGGCCGCGACCTGTTCATTCGAAAAACACGAACCCTGGAGTTGACCGAAGATGGTGCGAACTACCTTCCCGGCCTTCGCGAGGCCTTCGAGCTGATAGCCAGCAGCACAAGGGCGTTCACGGGCGGTGACCGGGGCCGAAACATGACGCTTCAATGCAACATGGCTTTTTCCGTGTTCTGGCTCGCGCCGCGCCTGGACCGGCTCTATTCGATGTATCCTTGGCTCGTGCTCAACATCGTGACCCCGATCTGGGACCCCGAGCGCCATGCGGCAAACGCGTCCGTCGAAATCCGATTTGGAAGGGGCGAAGACATGTCCGAAGCGGCGGTCCGCCTTGCCGACGAGCGGTTTTTTCCTGTTTGCGCGCCTGGCTACTGCGGTGAAGCCTTCGATCTGCAATCGGCCACCCTTTTCGACTGCGCCGGTATCACCGGCACCTGGGGGAACTGGTTCAAGACACAGGGCAAGGAGTTTGCCCGGGACGGTGAAGTAAACCTGACTTCGACCTTCGTGATCGCGATCACGGCGGCGCTGAATGGCGCAGGCATCACGATGGCCCACGATTCGCTCGTCTTGGATCTGCTCGAGAAGGGCGACCTTGTCCGTCCGTTTGAACACACCGCACCGTTGAGGGAGGGGTACTTTCTTCTTCCGCCGTCGACCCATGCCCGGACCCCGGCCTCCGATGCGTTCCTGGACTGGATCGAGAAAGAGACGTCAGGTTATGACCTTTGATTGAAGGGCCTGCTTGGCCCGGCGTTATGCGCGTTCTTCACGATTGCGGAGATTTAAACCTCTCGATCGAGGAACAGATGACTCTGCTCGGGCTGACCGCACAACCGACCTGCTTCAAGTGGAGGATGGGCCCAATTGCTGTTCTGCCAAAGGATGCGCCGGAACGGATCTTCGCGGAAACCGGCGGTTTTTTTGATGGCAGATTGGGTTTCAGGCCTAAACCCAACATAGGTGTAGTGACCTGCATTCATAATCGCTTCGACTTGCAATCATCGGCGATTCTCTGCCCGAATTAACTGCGTCTATCGATGTGGTAAAACCCGGATTATCTGCGAACAAGGCCGTATGGGAAACGAACGTTTGCCGGATAGCTGGCCTATCGGTTTGCAGGGACTGAATTTTCAGCGTTTTTCCGTCTGTTTACCGCGTCTGGAAAACACCGTATGGGTTTGTGTTCCGCTCTCGGGTTATCAGACAATTCTCGCATGTTTTACATGTTCATTGGTTGCGCGTGTGTATCAAAGGAAGAAGGAAGAAAAGAGCTTCGACCCGCAGGTCCCGTCGGATAGTTTGTTCGTAGGACCACGCCACGTAGGAACGGAGCAGGATGTCGACGAAACAAACAGACTTTGGCCTCGTGGATCGTGAGGCCCTTGAGCGGTTGCGGGAAGAATATGACACGATGCAGATTCTCCATGCTGTTGATCGTCTGGACCAGACGAGGAACGAACTCTTTGAGCTACGGGAACAGCTCATGGCTCTGCACGGCATGGCCGCGCATATGCTTGCCGACAACATTATTGCTGGTCCCGAAACCGATGTGGAGGACATCCATGAACTGGGCGAGATCGTGGATTCCGGAGGCTTCGACCTGATTGAGGCCGGCGAAGTCATTCAATCCTGCTGTGAGCCGTTGCGTGCACGCGACAGCGAAGAGTGTCTCGCTGCGCGCGAGGGTTGGGTGGATTGATGCCAATCACCGTGCGTGACCCTCGGGATTTTGGTGGTTTCCAATATTCCCCCGCTTCTGCATCAGATGAGTATTGCGTGTGGGTATGATCCGTTCCGTATCTCTGTTTGCAGATAATTCGGGCAGAGAATCACGGATGATTGCAAGCCGAAGCGATTATAAATGCAGGTCGCTACCAGTAGATGTTCCCTCAGGAGGTGACAAATGACTAGATTGGTCATTGTATCCGCTTTGACTTTCATTTCCCTCCTCGGCTCAGGTGTGACTTTGGCCGAGGGCTTGGACCAAACGGCGAAAATCACGCCGGTTGTAGACCCCGGCGAGCGAAAGGAAATCCTTGCATCCCAGCCGTACAGCAAACGCGTCCGGTTATGCAGGGGCCGTCTCCATTCTGTCTCGCTCGATGTCACTGCGACAATTAGTGGCCCGGTAAGGCACCAGGTATCAAATGCGCAATATGCTGGTATCGCAATCTCGGAGGCAGTTGAGGCCTGGTATGCGGGTATGCCGAAGGCGGCGTCCCATATCCGGAATGCTCTCCGGAAAGGTTCGGAGATTCAGGCATTCACGAGATTGGCACCGTATTCTCCACCGGAATATCCCGGTTACAACCCAATGAATGAACCGGTCTTCCAGGTTGCGAACTTTCTGGTTCCGTTGTCGCATGCATATCTGATTGCCAAGGAAGAATACCCCGAAGACACTGAACTCCTGGCGGCAGTCAGGCTCTGGGGTGATCGGCTATATAAGTCAACACGGGGCGCCAGCGACACATTCGGAGGACGCTCCAAGGGTGTGGACCGCCGCGTTTTGATTGCGCAGGGCTGGGCACACTGGGGAAACGCGACTGGCAACCGTAAAGCACTGGCAGATGCCTACCGCTACTATGTGCAAGCCTTGAAAAGCATCGGACGAAATGGAAGGGATAGGGTTTGGGTGAATATCTTCCCCAACAGGCGTACCTATTACGCAAACATGACCTACGGAGCCGCGTTGTCGACCGCCTTTGCCCTTTCACGCTCAGGCGGCGATGATGTCTATAAGATAGCGCCGGGCGGCGGCACCCTGGTTGAGGGTATCGCATGGCTTTGGGAGACGCTGAATAGGGAACGTCCGCCGGAACTCTTCAACAGTAGAAGCGGCGGCAGCCGATCAGTGGCGTGGACGGAATTGTTCGTGCACGACTTCCCGGGACATCCTGCCGGCCGAAGAATGGATGCCTGGCTTGCGGGAAACAGCGAGGCAAGGTTTGGTTATACCAGCGGCGGAGGTCCTACCAGTTGCCTGTATCGCCGCGTTTCACAACTCGGAGCGGACGATGATGTTCTCGGAATGCAACGGGCGCTCATGCGGCATTGCAGCGGGCTTCCCGCGGGGTTTGCAGACGGCCGTTTCGGGCCCGGCACTCGTGCAGTTCTTAAACGGTTCCAGGAAAGTCATGGCTTGACCCCCGATGGTATCTTTGGGCCGCGGACTGCCGCCGCACTGGCGGGACCGGCGACAGGCGCATGCAAGTGATCCGGCGTCGTCGCGAGGTCCCATCGTCGCGTTCATCATTGTGTGGCTGCTGGATATCGACACGCGACGATGGGCCAATCTTGACCTGAACAACTCGAGGCGCTTGAAGCTTGGGCATTTTGCGTCTCGTCGAAGGATTCAGAAGAAGTTCGGAAAACGTCGTTTCAGGAACAGGCCGGAGCAGGGTCATTGCCTTTTCGGAACATTTCTGGAGGTCAGCACACGCTTGTCGGTTACGCCCGGGTTTCGACCCTGGATCAGAAGCCGTCCCTGTAGATCGATGCCCTGCGTGAGGCAGGGTGCGGGAAGATCTATGTCGAGAAAGCGTCAGGGGCGCGGCAGAACCGGTCGCAACTCAAGGCCGCATTCGCGTATCTGCGCGACGGAGATACGCTCGTCGTCTGGAAACTCTCACGGCTTGCACGCTCACTCAAGCAGGTGATCCAAACCGTGCAGGACATGCAGGCCCGGAACCTCGCGTTCAAGGTACTCACCCAGAAGATCGATACCAGCACACCGGAAGGGCGCCTGTTTTTTCGCATGACGGCCGCGTTCGACCAGTTCCAGCGCGAATTGATTGTCGAAAACACCAAGGCAGGTCTCGCGGCCGCAAGGAATAGTGGTCGGAAGGGCGGCAGGCCTCGCTCAATGGATGACGAGAAAGTCCGCCTCGCCGAGGCAATGCTTCGGGACACGAAGAACTATCAGTTCGTCAATGACGTCATCAGGCAGCTCGAGATCGGACGAACCGCGTTCTATCGCTACTTCCCACCAGAGCGAATTTGAGAACTCAGGCCACCGCACAACTGAAATGAGCGCAATGCCGTCCGTACTCACGCAAATCGTGGGTATAGGTGAAGTTTCGGGAAAATTTCGATGCTCTCAGCCGCAATCAGCGGCGTTTGCAAGTACCCGTCAACAGCCTCTGAGAGTTCCGGTTGATGATTAATGGCCCCGTTGTGGGACTTTTGGTCTATGTTGGGTTAGAGCCGAGAATACGATGAGAGCCAGTGACATCACCCTTTTGAACAATCGCACCAAGCGCCCAGTGCCCCTGACACGAATGGGTTTCGGCGGTGCGCCCCTTGGCAATCTTTTCCGCAAGGTCAGCGAAAAGGATGCGCAAGCCGCGCTTCAAGCTGCATACGATGCTGGCATACGCTTTTTCGATACGGCGCCGCAATATGGGCTGGGCCGGTCCGAGGGGCGTTTCGGTGTTGCGATCGAGCGGTTCGGGCGCGAGAACATCCAATTATCCACCAAAGTAGGGCGTCTGTTGCTAGACTGCGAACCGCACGAAGTCACACCAGAGGCCTTTGTCGACGTTCCTCAAAAACGGATCGTTTATGACTACACATATGATGGGGTAATGCGGTCCTACGAGGCCAGCCGCGAGCGGATCGGTGTAAAATATGCGGATGTGCTCTTGGTACATGACGTGGATGCGTTCAGCCATGGCGGCAGTCGCGAAGTGAGCGACGCTAAGGTGCGCGAACTGATGGAAGAAGGCGGTTACCGCGCTTTGGACGAACTGCGCAGCGCGGGTGAGATTGCTGGTATTGGCGCTGGCGTGAACGAATGGGAGGTGTGCCAGAAACTCATGGGCCTCGGCGACTTCGACTGCTTCCTTCTCGCCGGTCGTTATACGCTCCTGGAACAAGAGGCTTTGGTGAGCTTCCTGCCGCTCTGCGTAGAAAGAGATGTCGGTATCATTCTTGGTGGGCCCTACAACTCGGGCATTCTGGCGACTGGGCCTATCGAAGGGGCCAAATACAATTATGCCGATGCTCCCGAGGACATTTTGGAGCATGTCCGCAAAATCGAAGCTGTCTGCATTGCCCATGGCGTGCGTCTGATCGAGGCGGCGCTGCAATTCACTTTTGGCCACCCCGCCATCAAGACAGTGATCCCTGGCGCTGTGAATGCGGCGGAAGTAAACGCGAACGTTGCGATTCTCGAACGCCAGGTACCAGAAGGCCTCTGGTCCGATCTTCGAAGCGAGAGCCTGATCCGCCCGGATGCACCACTTCCCTCGGAGATCTCGAATGCCGCGTAACCTTGACCCGCTTTTGTCGCCCGATCTTCCGCATGCCGTGGCATCGATAGGTCGTGGCGATGAGATTGTGATCGACCAGACGGCGGACAACGCTGCCACGGTCTTCAATTTGGTGTGCTTCGCTTTCTACGACCGCGCCGCGGCGGCTCTATGGCTACATCATTCTGAAGAAGGGCGTGGTCGAATAATGCGTATCGACGCCCAGCAACACTTCTGGCGTTTGGAGCGCGGTGATTATGGTTGGCTGACTGCCGAGTCTTGTTGCAGGCTGCTCCCACTATTTCTTATGACCTCAGGGTCAACACAACGGATGTGCTCCTCAAAGACCTCACTGCGGACGAATGGCAAGCCATGCTCGGCTGCTACGCAATGAAGGCATGTAATTTGGTGAACCTGATATGAATCCCTTCGATCTTCCCGCTGATGGCACTTGGCTTGGACGTGTCGAATTGCCGGGTGTTGGCCCATCTTTGGTCACGCTCCGCGAAGGTGCGCTGATCGACATCACGTCAAAATCCGCACCAACAGTGCGCGACGTGCTGGAACGCGAGAATGCCGCTGACTACGTGCGCTCCGCGCCCGGAATCCACCTGGAGCCGGCCGAAGGCGATTATGCCTGGCTTGCGCCTTGCGATTTCCAGGCGGTTAAGGCCAGCGGTGTGACCTTCGCGCGTTCAATGGTCGAACGAGTGATTGAGGAACAAGCGGCAGGCGACCCGGACAAAGCTGCAGGCATCCGTGAACGCATCGGCGCACGGATCGGCGACAGCCTGACTGATATCGCGCCCGGATCTGACAAAGCCGCCGCCGCGAAAGCTGCGTTGATCGACGAAGGGCTTTGGAGCCAATACCTTGAAGTCGGCATTGGTCCCGACGCCGAAGTCTTTTCCAAAGCTCAGGTACTGTCTGCAGTCGGCCCCGGGGCGGACGTCGGGCTCCATCCAATGTCGACCTGGAACAATCCTGAGCCCGAGGTCGTACTGGCGATCAACTCGAAAGGTGTGATCCAAGGTGCAACCCTCGGCAACGATGTGAACCTTCGCGACGTGGAGGGCCGCTCGGCGCTCCTCCTCAGCAAGGCCAAGGACAACAACGCCTCTTGCGCAATTGGGCCGATGTTTCGCTTGTTTGATGAAGGCTATTCTCTTGCAGATGCAGGACGCGAAGAACTGACCCTCACTGTCACCGGGCCAGATGGTTTTGTATTGGAGGGACATTCCTCAATGAAGGAAATCAGTCGTGACCCTGCCGATATTGTCGCTCAAACCATCGGGCGCCATCACCAGTACCCGGACGGATTCGTGCTGTTTCTGGGCACGCTATTTGCTCCAACACAAGATCGAGACACACCAGGAGGTGGGTTTACACACAAGATCGGCGATGAAGTCAGAATTGAAAGCCCCGGGCTTGGGTATCTGAAGAACACGGTGAAACTATCAACGGATTGCCCCGAATGGACATTCGGGGCGTCAGCCTTGATGCGCAACCTGGCCCAACGCGGCCTGCTTTGAACGGACCTTGCAATGAACTTGGCGTCGGAACAGTCGACTTGTTGGACAGGGCCTGCGAAGAGGCAGAGATGGCCTTTTCCAGTATTGGCTGGTTGTCGCGAGAAGTGCGCGCGGCATTCTTGCGTCTAATCGCGGCCGAGATCAATGCCCGAGGCGAGGCAACCACGGTAAATGGCAAAAAAATACGCGGATTTTCCTGGTAGTGTCGGCGTTTGGCCAACACTAACTGTAGTGACCTGCATTCATAATCGCTTCGACCTGCAATCATCGTGATTCTCTGCCCGAAATAAGTGCGTCTATCGACGGGGTGAAACCCGGATAATTTGCGAACGAACCCGAATTATCTGCAACCAGCCTGCAATCATCGGGCTGAACCCACTTTATCTGCGAACAAGGCTGTATGGGAAACGAACGTCGGTTCGATTCCGGTAGCGGGGACGTGCGTACTCGATCGCTCCGAAGGACGTCATCTCCCGCTTGCGCGAGACGTCCTCGCGCCGGTAGCTCTCCCCGTCATGCGCGATGCAGCCCGCGCCTTCGTCCAGCGAATCGAAGGCGGCGCGCATGATCGCCGCCGAAAGCCGGTCGCCTGCATCGGCAACGCCGTCCTCGAGGATCTCGGAGGATCCGTGCCAGGAAAAGGCTTCCAGGCGCTCGTGTGTTCCAGCCATGTTCGCCACGAACTCTTCTGACAGATGTCCCGGAAAGAGATGGCCGAGTTCCTCGCGCAAGGCAACAAGACGGCTCTCGGAAAGCGTGGCGGGGCGATCGAAATCCATCCCTCCTGATGCACGGAACGGCACGCGTAGGGAAGCCGACGGGGCGGCCTGAAAGGCCAGAATCTTGACTCAACCGAGCGGATTAACAGCAACAGGCGAACATATGGCGTCTGAAAAGTGAACAAAAAGGGAATAACCTACTCCAGATCGGAAACGCACCCCTCTACATTCACAAAAAAGATGATTGTTTTTCAGAGGCTTGCGCCGACTGAAACGGCGGTTATGGCACTATATGTTGGGACAGGGCCTACGACCGTGCAATCAGGTCAAGATGACCGTGTAGAAATATCGCGAGGAGCAGATGTGGAATGCGAAAAAGCGGCCCTTCCGTGTGTGTTCCGGAATCGGCCTTGTTCGACACCCCGAGATCAACTCGACCTGTCCGGGCAGAGCGCCTACAATGCCGATCGGCATGGGAAGAGCCGCCGCAACCTGACACGGTCCATTTGCCAACTTCGATGACCCGGAAACAATCTCGGCGCGGCCATCCGGACGGCCGCCGAAAGTCTGGAAGGCAAAACCCCGACGGCCTCCGCATTCAACGATCCCGTCCAGATGACTTGGGGGCGCAGTGGCATCTCGATGCAGCCAAGCTGCAGCTTGAGAGCCCGCTCTACCTGATGGAGTTGCGGCACTTGAAGACGGACGAACTGGAAATTTCGGGGCTGGCCATGCCGCACCCGAGCCCGGGCATGTTTGCTGGCCGCGGCCGGAAGCGTCGCAAGAAACGATGACGGCGCCGTCCACATCAAAGGTGGACACAGCCGGCTGGTCCGAAATCGTTACCCCGACGCTGACGACGGATCGGCTGACGCTGCGCCCCTATCGACTTGATGACTTCGACGCCTACTCGGACCTCCTGACATCCGACCGAGCCCGATTCAAGGGTGGCCCGCATGACCCTACGAAAGCCTGGCTCTGGTTTGCTTCCGATATCGTGCAGTGGCGCTTTTTTGGCCACGGCGGACTTGCGGTCGTGGAAAACAGGTCCGGCGCCTGCGTCGGCCAGGTCGTCCTGAACCGCCTGCCCGGGTTTCCCGAACGAGAACTTGGCTGGATGGTCTACGAAGAGTTCGAGGGAAATGGCTACATGACCGAAGCTGCGACATGCCTGAAGTCGTATGCCTTCGAAACGCTCGGCTGGTCGACCCTCGTCAGTTACATCAGTCGCGAGAATGTCCGCTCGATCGCCCTTGCAAAGCGTATCGGCGGCCGAATTGACCCTGACGCTGACGGTCCGAAGCCTTACGACCTGGTCTACCGATACCGAGTTGAGGAGTGCAAACCTTGAAGATACCTCCTGACGTTGACCGAACGCACAAGGATCACCGGGACAGTATCGATCGGCTTGACGCGATTCCCGTCTACACGCTCAGTGAAAGGTTTTAGCACACGAAGGCCGTCGGTCGATTCAAGGCAACTTACAAGCTGGCACCAGGCCGCGCCCGAAAGGGAAGCCTGGCAGATCAGCCGGCTGGAAAAACTGGCCCGCGATGCGGGGCTGGATCCGTTTCGGTTTGACATGGCTGCCTGAGCGAGACGAACCCGGGCCTTTGTCAGGGCGAATTTCCGGCCGCCCTTGCGGCCTCTGGCACGAGCGGCAGACAAGCCGGCGATCGTTCGCTCGCTGATCAGTTCCCTCTCGAATTCCGCAAGCGCGGAAAAAATGCCGAACACAAGCCGGCCCGAGGCGGTGGTTGTGTTGATCTTTGCGCCCTGTCCGGTCAGAACCCTCAGGCCGACACCGCTCCTTGACAGCGCCTCTCCATTGCAAACCGGGCCTGATCGTGGGCATGAACCGTCCACGGAACAACCGCCGACGGATGTCGTTACATGACCATGACAGAACCGCCTATATTCGGATCTATCCAGGAATACCGGTTGCGAATCGCTGATGTCGGATTCTGGCGGCCCTGCATTTCCCGGATCCTGGGGCGCCACGACCTCCCGGCGGCGAAACGGGGGGCGATTGCTGGACATAATGCAACTTACCCCACGTTCCTTTGCGGCGATGTGGTGGTGAAGCTGTTCGGCCACTTTCCGCCGTGGCGTCGAAGCCACGCGGCCGAACGATCGGCACTCCGCCTCGTCGCGAACGACCCGAAGATCGCGGCGCCCCGCCTGCTGGCATCCGGTAGAATTTTCCGCGATTCCGACGTGCCATGGCCATATCTGGTCACCGGACGAATGTCCGGGGTCCCATGTTGGCAGGCAAACCTGTCAACCGCGCAGATGGCTTCACTCGCCGATGAACTGGGCCGTCAGATCCGTCGCGTCCACGCGTTGCGACCGATCGGGGTAGCGACGCAGGCAGGCTTGCCGGTCGCGGATATCGTTGCAGCAGCCTACCGGAGTTCGCTGCCGCGTCATCTGATATCCGGGATTCGAGGGTTTCTCGCTCGTCTTCGCCCGTTTGACCGTGTCTTCGTTCACGGTGATCTAGTGGACAACCACATCTATGTCGAAAACGGCCGCCTTTCCGGGATCATTGACTGGGGTGATGCGGTTGTGATCGACCGGCATTATGAACTTGCCAAGCTGTGTTTCGGTACCCTTGGATGCGACAAGGGGCTGCTACGCCAGTTCCTCGCTGCCAGCGCGTGGCCGGTAGGCGGGGACTTCGCCCAGAGGACCCTTGGTCTTGCCCTGCATCGCCAGGCATTGGGACTTGCCCAACATCACACTTTCGACGTTTTCCACGGCCTCCCCTCGCCGCTGCAACAACGGGGCATCGGCACACTGGATGATCTCGCTCTCGCACTCTTCGAAATCTAACGCGCGTTGATCCGGAGGTCGCTACACAAAGTGTATTGCTCCGACCCTCGCGATGACTGTTATCATCATGACCCTGACCCAACATAGGTGCCGATTCCGCCATAGGTTTCCTATGCCCCGGGTTTCTTGATTCCGTTCTTTTTCATCCAGTTTGATAAGTTGCCGGGGGGTGTGATGTAGCGCTTCGTGACGAACTTCCGTGTCGACCCATTCGCGACACGTGGATGTTCATCCTGCGCTATATCGACCAAGCCGAGCTGAGGCAGGCGATCGAGAAGCAACTCAGCAAGATCGAACTCGCGAACAGCTCTACCCGTGCCGTCGCGGTCGGAAATCCGCGCGGGATCGAACATGCCGAAAAGGAAGCCCAGGAGATCGCCGAAGGCTGCAACCGCCTCATCAGGAACAGCATCATATGCTGGAACTATCTCTACCTGACCCGCGAGCTTGAGGCCGCCAGGAGCCCCGAGGCGCGGGACAAGATTCTGAAGATGATCGCACTACTCTCGCCCCAGGCATGGGGCCACACCAACATGCTTGGCGAGTGTGATCTCTCGAACGACAGGCTACGGGACAACACGGGTGTTCTGTCCCCCAAATTGGCATCCGGCATCATCCCAGAAAATTGGAAGCCGCCAAATCGGTAATGCGTCAATTTTTTTAGAGAAATATGAACTTCCTTGTGGGACTTTTGGTGCTTATGTTGGGTTGGGGCCGGTAATGGCGTTGGGAAGGAAACAGGAAGTCGGGATTCCGTCCGGGTTCGGAATCTGCTCCATGTGAAAAATGCCCGTTTTCCTTCAGCCCCTCCTCGATGAAGATTTCGCGGGCGTGTAGTTCAAGTGACCGGCCGGAACATGCCTTGCGGCGTTGTAGGATGGACTGGGCGCGGTCAACGAATGCCCCGATACTGGCAAATCCTGCCTTGATGACCGGCTGTTCTGCCCCGCCTCCCGTGCGCAACTTGCGTAGGGGGTGTCGCGGAATGTCTCGATCCCGGCGTCGCCGAGCCCATCCTTCTCCCAGGCCTCGTTGGGAAGGAACCTCAGTACAGGATTCGTCATATTCTTCTTTCACGAAGCAGATTCGCCGTGGGCCTTGGTATATTGGAAGGTTTTTCAAATCATCCGCCACCAACTTCGGGGTCTTTGGTGGCCCAATTCGAATGTTGGAAAACCTGGTGCGAATTTGGATCTATGATTGAAGGACCCTTGTCAAAGTGCAAACCCGGGAACCTGGGTGAAGGCAACACAACCATCGGTACCGGTGAGTGGCAGCCGCGTGCTCCCCGTCGTTCCTGGTTGCGGCTGATAATTCCGCCTTATCGGACATAACGGGGCGACGCCCCAGGAACGGGCGGATCCCCCTGCCATGCCCCTTCGTGGGATTCCCCCACGTCAGTCAAATTCACTCCTGATACTTTTCCCACATTCTCTCGATGAACTATCCTTGTGTGATCCCGAGGCGCTCCGCTTCACGGGCGATCGCCTCTCCAATCCTCGGAAAGACCTTGGGGTGAAGTTGATGGGTTCTCGGGCTCGGCTTCCGGCCGGGTTTCTTCCTGGGCGTTCGATCAAGAAAACCCAGCGCCTCTCCCGCATCGTCAATGCGCCGAACTTCCTCAACACTTGTCGTCTTTGGACGGGCCTTGAGCCCAGAAAGTCTATTTGAGACGCTCATAGACAGCCTCCTTGAATGCCTGGGCGTTCTTCAGGGCCTTGTCGACATTGCCGCCTGTTACTATCTCCGGATCCTCCATCATTGCCGTCAGGTCACCGCCGTAGGCAAAGATCTCCGTTTTCAGCCCTTTTTAGAGAATTCGCGGCCCGAGCAACAAGCGACGGTTCGAACACGTCGATCCCTGTCCCGTGCAACTTTTCTTCCAATTCCCTCTGGACCCGGCTCTTCACAGCAGCACTTGTCTTGGTCAGGACAACCGCGTGGCCGGTGGCGCCTTGGTCGGGCGCTGTGAAATATCACGGTCGAGTGCCTCGTCTCCTTGCTTCACCAGAGCCAGCGCTTCGGAGCCGATTTCAGCATCGAGCGCCGTTGGTTGCATCGGAACAATGACAAAGTCGGCACACGCGCTGGATCGCGAAGGGCAAGGCGGGATGTCCGGTGGAGCTGGGTGTTCCGGTCTTCACTGGAAGACTGCACGGCTAACCATTTGAGAGTCCACGCCTTCAAGGTCGACAATCACGATTTTCCGCCTGCGTCCGCATTCCGAATGGTCGAGACCACCTCGGAACGGCTGACACCATTCAACAGCATCGGTCTTCTGATCACGTCGAAAGGCGCGGCGACGAGCTCCCCGAAACACCGGTTCATTCGTGACCCGCCCGGAGCAACGGCCACTTGTTGATGTTACGCCGTTTGGTGCTCCATGAGGTGCCCATCTGGTCAGCGACTTGTTCGGGTCGCAGTCAAGAACGGTGACGTCAGCGCCCATGCAGGCAAACTCCCAAGCCAGCAGGACTGCACATGTGGATTTCCCCACGCCGCCCTTTGGGCTTGCCATAACGATGACCGGCATTGCTCGAGCCTGCCTTGTTTTTCTTTCCTGCCTTGTATCGATTGCCAGGCGTGATTTCAATACCGATAATAAGTCCATTATTGGAATTAAATCGATAATCCAAAACAAACCGATAATAATTCTCGTGCCGTTTTTATATCTACCCGATTTTTGAGATCTCGACGTCGGCGGACAGGTCATATCAATGTTTCTTCAAAGATCCTGCCGAAGGTTGTATAATGGTAACACTAACGTTACTTTTATTTAATGAACGAGATTCGGGAGTATCTTGATACGGAGGGTCGCAGTCCCTTTACGAGATGGTTTGGCAGGCTCGATGTACGCGCGGCCGCGATGGAGACAACCGCCTTGGCCCGCATGGAACAGGGAAACTTCTCCAACGTGAAAGGGGTCGGTGCTGGTGTCCTGGAATGCAGGATCGACTTCGGCCCCAGGTTATAGGATTTATTTTGGTAAGGATGCCGGCGCCACTCTGGTCGTTCTCCTCGGCGGTGGAACGAAGGCACGCCAGCAACGGGATATCGTAGCCGCAAGGAATTGCTGGCAGGAATACAAGTGGCGCAAGCGACAGGAGGGCAGGGATCATGGCTCTGACACGTGACTTCAAGGAAACAATTCGGGCGCGAATTGAATGCGACCCGGATTTTCGCAAAGCCCTTCTCGAGGAAGGGGTAGAGTGCTTTCTTTCCGGTGACGTGGAGACAGGGAAGTCGATCCTGCGCGATTACATCAATGCGACCATCGGATTCCAGGAACTGGGCGTGTTGACCGACAAGCCATCCAAGAGCCTGATGCGCATGCTTGGCCCCAAGGGCAATCCACAGGTCCGCAATCTGTCCGCCATTATGGGCTGCCTCCAGGAACGCGAGGGAATTCACCTCAAGGTCAAGGCCGTTCGTTAGAACTCAACCATCAACTGCCTTTCTCTCGGCTCCGCGGGCGGAGCAGGGCGCCTTATTGCAGAGGCCGACATGCCGGAAGTGCGAGATTGGGCTGAATCTCTCAGGGGACCGACGAACATTCAAATTCGTCGGTTTTGTACAGTCGAAGAAGCGAAGTGATCCGCCAGGAGGTCTGTTTCACGTCCTGTGGCGCTCTGCGGCATGGATTGACAGCCGCCGTTGCGGCTGGAAGGCCGGGCCGCTTGGCGGTCCCGCCTGTTTTCCTGGCCGCTCGCCGCCCCCGAACCCCAGGCACTGCCCGATAGATTTCTGCCTGTATGAAACCCGGGCTTCAGGTCAGCATTGCCTTCATCCCGGGGATCTTCCGGCGCGTGACAGCGGGTTGGCATTTCAGGGGAGCCTGTTAACGCCTTGATGGCACCGGACCTGCCGCTCGTAGCTCATGCCATCGCGTCAGGCCTTTCGATTTCCAGGAGGCCGGAAAACGGTGAACCCGTGGACGCCGGTGATTTGCGGAACGTGGCGGAAGATATCAGAATACCGGCTGGAAGGAGACAACGATGACCAATTTGCCTGAATTCCTTTCATATGGGGAGAATGCGAGGCTCTTTCCCGTCGTGGCGGATACAAGCCGGGAACAGCGAACCTTATCCATATTTCTTGCCGTGTTGACACAGGTTCCGGCCCTTGCCCGGGCATCCCTCGGTTCTCCTGGCGTGAGAATTGGCAAACGGGCGCGCATATCCACCTTCACGGAAGTAACGTTCAAGAATGACGCCAACAACGATGACCGCCCGGACGGCCTCATTGTCGTTCAGACAGGCCGGTCCACATGGGGCGCGTTTGTCAAGTCCAGTTCAAAACTGACCCAGGATTCGCGTTCAAAATTGACCCACCTTTTCCCGGCTGCCTGTTGTCGTCGGACATCGGCAGGAGGGCGCGTGATGTGGCGGGAAGAGGACGACGGGAGCTTCCAGAACAAATCGAAAAAAATGGAGCGCGACACCATCGACGGCGTCGACTGGAAGCGTCAACCCGGTCCCTATGCTGAAGTTATGGTCGCTTTCACCGGTTCGGTCGCGCACGAGGCGACCAAGGCGGTCGGGTGATCGGTGAACACCGCCGCGACGTGGGGCTGCTGTCGGTCGCCTTGACCGTCCGGACCAACGCCTGCTGGACGGCATCGCATCGTTCGCGCGCGGACTGACTTCCGCCCCCAGTAATTTCGAGCGCCAAATGGCGGCGGTTCCTCCTCACTGAGCGATCGTTATGATGACCGACGCCCATCCCATCCCGCTTCGCTTGGGTGGCTCGGGTCTGTTTTGGGGCACCAGGCGCTCGGCGTCGAGCATTTCGGACAGATCGGAACCACCGCAAATCTCAAAGCACATTACGGCATCGACGCCAACGCGATTATCCGCGCTGCGGCGACATTGTCGGCGGGCCGGCAACTTGCGTATCTACGAGTTGTCGAGGCACGTTTCACCATCGCGTCTGAATGCGGGAAGGCCTTTGGAAAGTTTTTGGCTGTGTGAGAACTGAGCCAAGCTGTGCGTTGCCATCCCTGTCTGTGCGATTGGACCCAACATTCAAATGGCACCTTTGCGGACACATTCGATAGCATTGCTTAACGCTTGCTGGAAAACGGACACGTCGCTGCCATAGCTCAAGCATCGAAAACCCTGCTGGAGCCGTTGTCTGGCACCCTCGAGAGAGTTTGTTATGATCCCTGCTGGTTTTCGCAGCGATTGCAGGCTGCGAGAAAGCGATCAAGGGCAGCCACGAAATCCGGATGATCGAACTGCTCGGTAATGCCCATGGAGTCGGTCAGGTCGAAATGACCCATCCACGCCATGTCAATGCCGTCGACCGAAAGAATGCTATCCACTGCCGCGATGCCGGCCAGCGATTCGATAAGCGGAATGGCCAGAATATTTTCGTTGGCGACCTTCATTCGCGGGGCAATCTCGCCTAACCCATAACCATCATGCGCAACGCCGAATCCAATCCCGCGCGTACCGTCCGGCCTGTAGCGACACCATGCGGCAAGCTGTTCTGCCTGCGCGCGACTCTCAATCATCGGAGCAATGATACCCATCGCGCCCGCATCCAATACGGTGGCCACGAGATGTCGCTGCAACATGGGAACGCGTACGATTGCGGTGACGCTGGTGCCCCTTGCGAAGGCGATTTGCTGCTTGACTTCGTCGATCCCAAATCCGCCGTGCTCCATGTCGAGCACGATGAAATCAAGGTTGGCGTTGGCAACGATCCGGCAAAGGCCTGGTGCCAGGAACTCCGTGACGAAAATGCCCCACGCAACATCGCCGCGCCGCAACACGTGCTTTAACCGGTTCTGTTGCATCGCCTCTACTGAAGCTCCTCGATATAGTCGCCGACTTCTACGCCGACGCTTTGGGCGGTGATGGCAAGTTGCGCGTAAGTGGCGGTGTCGATGGGCAGACCGTTTCTAAGGCGTTCACTTCGGCGGCGCGCCTCGATTTCCCCCGGTAACAGAACCTCACCGCCCTCATTGAGCGGCGGCGATCCCTTGATCCAGGCAACGAACGCTGCGACATCCTGACGGAAAAAGTCAACTCCACCAAAGGCGGCCGGGTCGAATGCAATCGATGTCATGTTATTCACGAGGCGGCTGGCCGTGGGACTGTCGGGATTGCTCGCGTATCCTCCTGAAAGGGACCCGGCCATTAACTCGCAGAAGAAGGAAAGCCCAGAGCCCTTGTGTCCACCGAACGGGAAAATTGCTCCAGGCGGATCGCTGTAGAAAGCTTCCGGATCGGTCGTTGGTTGTCCTTTGCCGTCGATTACGGCAGCGTTCGGCAGTCGTTCGCCTCGATTGCGCATCACCTGTATCTTGCCCTCGGCGATTGCCGCTGTTGCGATATCGAGCACGAGCGGCGCACCCGATTCGTTCGGCGCACCCGCAGCGATAGGATTTGCCGACAGCCGGCGATCCGACCCACCATGCGGAGCGACGAGGATGCCGTATCCCGAAGTATTGACGAAATGCACGGATACGAGCCCGCTTTTCGCGAGATACTCCGGCCATGCGCCAATGCGGCCGAGATGCCCCGAGTTGCGGATCAGCACTGCGGCGAAACCCTTCTCCCGAACCCGCGATCGAAGGAGGTCCATAGCTTCCTGCCCGATCACCTGCCCGTAGCCGAATTGCCCGTCGATGAGAAAAGCCATCCCATGGTCGGATGCAATCTCGGCATGTCGATTCGGATGCACGTCTCCGTTTCGACACCAATCGACATACTTTTTTACGCGTATGAGGCCATGAGACTCGTGCCCGACAAGATTCGACTCCACGAGGTGGTCGGCGATGATCCCTGCTTCCTCGGGATGGGATCCGATGGCTTCGAAGATCTTGCTTACAAACGTTCTTGCGGCCAGCGACTGTATGAGCTTCATTCGGTCGCTGCCTTGCCATAGGGCATGAGCGCGCCAACCGGGTGACGCGCGTAATTGACACAGACCGTCTTTTTTCGGAGATACGCTTCCAGACCATACTCGCCGTCGTCGCCACCAATTCCGCTTTGGCGGTACCCGGTGTGGAAGCCCTGCAACGACTCGGGACCAATGCGGTTGACGTACACCTCGCCAAAATCAATTTCAGTGACTGTGTCCATTACCTTTGTGAAGTCATTGGTGAAAACGTAGGCGGAGAGGCCATAGCGGGAACTGTTTGCGATCGTAACGGCCTCGTCGAAGCCAGCGAACGGCACGACGGGGATAACCGGATCGAAAACCTCTGTTTGCATGATCTGGTCATCTTGGGGAACGTCGACCAGGATTGTTGGGGTCATCCAGTAGCCGCCCACCGTCGGCGGCTTATCGGGTCGCCCACCCCTCAACGCGGGTCGAGCCCCCCGCTCGATAGCTCCATCAAACAGGGCCTCGATCTTTTGAAGTTCCGCCAGGCTCACTTTGGGCCCGATATCGGTCGTCTCCTGCATGGGATGTCCGACCCGAAGCGCCTTGGTGAGCTCGACGAAGCGTTCCAAGAATTCGTCAAATATTGGCTGCGCAACGAGCGTGCGTTCGTTGCAGATACAGACCTGCCCGCAGTTCATGAACCGTGACGTGACGGCACTGCGTACCGCGGGATCGAGATCCGCATCCTCAAGCAAAATGAATGGGGCCTTGCCTCCGAGTTCGAGCGAAAGTTGCGTCATGTTATCGGCGGCCGAACGCATGATCTGTTTGCCTGCCCGGACGCTCCCGGTCATTGATATCAGCGCCACGTCGTCACATGCTGCAAGGGCCGCTCCGACGGACGGTCCGTCACTGGTTACAACGTTCACCACGCCCGAAGGAACGCCAGCCTCCTCAAAGAGCGTGGCCATGTGCAGAGCCGATAAAGGCGTCACCTCATGAGGCTTGATGACAATCGTATCATCGCCGGCGATCATTGCCGGAGCGACTTTCCGGCTGACCAGCGCCGCGGGGTAGTTCCACGGGATGATACCGGCCACGATGCCAACCGGAATGCGCTGGATCCAAATCTGCTCACCTGGCACGTCCGACGGGAGAATGTCGCCGCGAATCCATCGTGCGAACTCGGCAAAGTAATCGAAGAGCCCAGCCGCGCCGGCGACCTCGCCGCGTGCCTCGGAGATCCGCTTGCCCTGCTCCCGGACCATTAACGAAGCTAGCGTTTCCGCGCCTCGGCGGATCAGATCTGCAACCCTGTGCATGACCGCGGCTCGCTCCACCGTGGTGCGCCCGGCCCACTGAGCGCCGGCCTTTTTTGCAGCAGCGACGGCAGAAAGCGCCTGTTCGATCGTTGCATCACGCACTGCCACGAAGGCTTCGCCCGTGGCAGGGTCAACAATCTCCCGCGGTTCGCCGACACCTTCCAACCAGCGCCCGCCGATGAAGTTAGTGGTCTGATAGGCTTCGTCCTGCATGGTTATCGTTCACCGACACTTTCGACACCCAAGGTAGTATACTACAAATCGCGACACTATCGATCAGATTTGACCGGCAATCGCGCTTTGACGGTTTCCCGACGCCTTGGTTATGTGATTCTGACACGTGTCCTCGAATTCAGCCCTGGGCCAGATCCCACCTTCCCGCATTTTCAACTCCCGAGCGGGTCGACTGCTTCCAGGGCTTGCCAGAATTTGTCACTTATGACTTCCGCCGCTGCGCGCACGGTTGTGTCGAGTTCGGCGAGTGTGCTGATGCCGGGAATCACGGAGGTCACAACCGACGGCCTGAGACAGTAGGCAAGCCCGGCGCTCGGAAGCGAATTGCCGAACGCGTTGCAGACCGCCTCGATCCGTCGTACGCGAGCCACGATCTCCGGGTCGGCGAGTGCGTAGTCGTACTTCGCATCCATGACTGCACCGCTCGCCAGGATGCCACTGTTGTATGGGCCTCCTGCAATCAGGCCGATTCCCATTTCTTTGCAGAAAGGAACGAAGCGGCGTTGTGCAGTACGTTCAAGCAGGGTGTGCCGTCCTGCGAGCAAAATGCAATCGATGTCGACCTCACGGGCAAAGGACTCGCACACTGCCCATTCGTTGACCCCGAGGCCGATCGCACGTACGGCTCCCTGCTGGCGCAAATCGTCGAGCGCCCGGTGCGCACCTTCGAGCGCTTCTCGGTACCGCATAGGCTGCGCATCGCCGTGTGTGTACGTATCGATGTCGTGGATGAGCGCGATGTCAATCTGCTGCAGACCCAGCCGTTCGCAACTCGCTTCGATTGACCGCAGCGTCGCGTCCGCACTGTAATCAAACACAAACGGCATGTCGGCGCGACGTTGCTCGGATGGCCTCAGTAGGCGCCGACCCACCTTGGTGGATACGACGAATGCCGAACGATCCTGACTGCGCAGAAAAGCTCCGAGGCGCCGTTCGCTTGCGCCGTATCCGTAATAGGGTGCTGTGTCGAAGTAGCGGATGCCGTGGTTCCACGCGGCTTCAACGATCTCAGGAACATCATCGTCGGCACGTTCGCTTCGAAGCCATCCGGCTGGTCCGCCGCCGAAACCGAGTTCGCTGAGCCATATGTCCGTCCTGCCGAGTCGTCGCTTCGAGTATTCAGCCACGCCAACCTCGCACCTATCGGGTGGCGAATCCGGTCCCGAAGGAGTCGCTGCCAACAACGTCGAGCTGATATACACGGGCCGCCGTTCCGCCATAAATTGCTGCCCGATCATCGTCACTGGCGTCTTTCAAGAGTTCGCGACAGACTTGTCTCCAGGATTCGTATGACGAGGCAAGGTCAAGCGGCGGCCAGTCGCTTGCCCACATTATTCGGTCCGGACCGAACTGATCGAGAACCATATCCGAATGAGACCTGATATCATCGGCCGTCGCACCGGGTTGTGCACAGTTCATCAAGCCTGACAACTTGCAGGTAACATTGCGGTTGGATGCAAGCCTTCGAATATCCCGTTCCCAAACGGCTCTTCGGCCCTGCCGGATGTCGGGCTTGCCGCAGTGGTTCAGGACCAAGGAAAGTGCGGGAAAGGTCCGCGCCAATTGATCAGCCACCGGGATCTCGTCAGGGTTCTGCACCAGCATGTCAAGAACCAGTCCCGAACCTTCGAGTTCGCCAATACCTTTCATGGCCTCGGGGCTCAGCATCCACTGCACCGAGCGGTTGTCGTCACGTACGGGGCGAACGCCCTTGACTACCGAGATGCCAGAGAGCGCGTCGATCTCCTCAGGCAGCGAGGGCGATGCCAGATCAATCCAGCCAATTACGCCCGAAATCCAGCCATACCGCCTCGACAGCCCGATCGTATAGAAATTTTCCGCTAAGGTTTCCGCCGCTTGCACGGCAACAGCGCGATTAACGCCGACGGCATCCATGAGCAGCTTCAGATGGGCTGGTTCGCGGTCGGCGTAAATGGACTTCATCTCGGGCGACAGGGCGGTGTTGTCTCCTCGCGCAAGGCGCCAGAAGTGGACGTGCGAATCAACGATCACGCGGCGGCGGCCGGTTTCCTGCCGGCGATGATCATGGCCAGGACCTCGTCCTGTTTGGCATCAGACGTCTTGACCGAACCGACGAGGCCACCGTTTTTCATAACAACGAGCCGATCGGCGAGGCCAATCACATCGTGTAGGTCGTGGCTGATCAAGACGATGCCGATGCCCTGCTCCGCCAGCCTACGGATCAACCGTCCGACCTTTTCGGTTTCCTCGGGGCCGAGGGCGGCAGTTGGCTCATCCATGATGAGCACGCGCGCTTCGAAATGGACAGCTCTCGCGATGGCAACCGCTTGTCGTTGACCGCCCGATAATTTGGCAACGAGCTCATGGTAGGAGGGGAGCTTCAGCTCCATGCGGTTCAGCGTGGCTTCGGCCGCCGCCTCCATCGCCTCTTCATTCATTATCCCCAATGCGTTCCGGATTTCGCGGCCAAGGAACAGGTTGGCAACTGCGTCCAGGTTTTCGGATAAAGCCAAGTTCTGATAAATTGTCTCAATGCCAAGAGCCTTGGCATCGCGCGTCGTTCGAATAGATACTGGTTGCCCGTCCATAAGTATTTCGCCGGACTCTGCTTGATGAACGCCAGACAGCACCTTGATCAAGGTGGACTTTCCGGCACCGTTGTGACCCAGCAATCCCAATATTTCGCCGGGGTCCAGATGGAGCGAAACGTCGTCGACAGCCTTAACGCCGCCGAATGACTTCACCATATGGCGAATCTCGACGAGGGGTGCCATCAGGTGCCACCGCGCCGCCGTACGATCATGTCGAACCAGACGGCACCAATCAGAACGAGTGCGAGCAGCATCTTCTGCAGCGGAGTTGGTACACCCATGAGGATCATGCCATTCTCCAGGCTCTGCATGATCAACGCACCTATCAATCCGCCGAGAATCGTACCAATGCCACCGGCCAGCGACGTCCCGCCCACGACCGCCGCAGCAATGACGTTCAACTCCGTCATGGTTCCGGTGACGCTGGCGCCGGCGTTAAGCCTGGCAGTGACGACAATCGCCGCGAGGCCGCACAGAAAGCCCATGGCTGCAAACACGATAACGGTCAGTCGCCTCGTGTCGATTCCCGCGAGTTCGGCACTATCGGGGTTGCCTCCCATTGCAAAGACGTGTCGGCCAAAGGTGTGGACGCGAGCCAGGACTGACGTCGCGGCCGCGACCAGGATGAGTATCAGGACAGGGATGGCGATACCCATGGAAATGTCGGTCCTCGGAAAAGTGTGGGCGTTCATCACCAACACGAATCCGATAACGACAGCCGACCAGATGGTTACAAAGGATGCGTCAATGAAACCAGAACGCTGGCGCACACTGAGTTTGGAGCGCCTTTGACGCGCACGATATACGATGAGAACGATGCACCCGATGGCGAGGACAGCGAAAACCCAACTCCAGAATGCACCCAACGTACCATTAAGCCCGCCACCCAACCGCTGATAGGTCTCGTTCAGCGGCGAGATCGTGCGGCCCTGATTGATGAGCCAGGCCGCGTTCCGGAAAAAAAGCAAGCCCCCAAGTGTGACCACGAAAGACGGGATGCCGGCATATGCGATGAGCGCCCCTTGGGTAAATCCGATCAAACTGCCGGTGGCCAGCATGACCAGGCACGTCAGCCACCATGTAGCAGCCCCGTCGACGGGCAATATGCCGGTCTGGAAGAGAGCGCCGAACACGCCGATAAAGCCAAGCTGGGATCCAACAGAGAGGTCGATGTTTCGAGAAACAATGACCAGAACCATGCCACACGCCATGATTCCGACGACGGCCACCTGAAGGGAGAGGTTAAACAGATTTCTGGCGGTGAGAAACTTGCCGCCAGTCAGGAAGTTTAAGATCAACCAAATACAAGCGAGGACGACAACCATCGCAAGCAGCCTGAGGTCAACTCCGACTGCTTGCGATACACGTTGCGAAATCTCGCGCGAAACCACCCTAAGCGAGGCCGGGACGCTACTGACAGGCCATCGGTGGGCTATCAGTCACGCCGTTACAAAGGGCGTCCTTAGAGATCCAACCGGCATCTACCACGAGGTCAAGGTTGTCATAGGTGATGGCGATCGGCTCAAGTAGAAGCGCTGGCTGTTCGGCGCCGCTCTCAGTCATGAAGGTCGTGGCGCCCATCACGTCCGACAGAGCTTTGCCCTCCGCCAGTTCGATGGCCGCCTGCGCCGCTGCCTGACCGAGCAGGTTAGAATTCTTCCAGATCGTGACAGTCTGCTGACCTTTTGCGATGCGGTTCAGAACGGTATGGTCCCCGTCTTGTCCCGATAGGGGTATGCCCAGCATCTGCCGGCTGGCAAGCGCAGACGCGACACCCGTCGACATTCCGTCGTTCATGGCCAAAACAGCATCGACCTCGTCACCCTGTTGGGTGAGTATCGTCTCCATGGTCGACTGGGCCAGATCGGGCTTCCAGTTTTCAATGTTCTGCTGGGCCACAACCTCAATCTGTCCGGAGTCGATCAGCGGTTGCAAGACCTGCATTTGGCCTTCTCGGAAGATGTTCACGATCGGGTGCGCCGCATCACCTTCTATCAGAACCCAATTGCCGTCATCACGGACATCAACCATCGCCTCGGCCATCAGCCGGCCAACTGCGACGTTGTCGAAACTCGCAAACAGGACATCCGGAGAGTCGATCGGTGCATCATACGCGATCACCGGCACTCCTTCCGCATTCGCCTGAGCAACAGCCGGCAATACCGCCTTCGAATCCTGAGCCAGAAGGATCAGTGCATTGCAACCTGAGGCGAGCATCGCCTCGATATCGCGCAACTGTTTCTGGGGGTCCGACTGCGCGTCTGCGCTGACATAGGTCCAGCCCGCCGGTTCCAAGACCGATTTTATCCCGGCCTCATCTATACGCCAGCGTTCCTCCTGGAAGTGGCGCCAACTCACGCAAATCTGGTTGTCCTGTGCTAAAGCAGCAGGCTGATCAACCAGAATCGCGCCGAGCATCACTCCTAGCGCTAGCGCCGATGCAGACACGGTTTTCGTTCTTTTCACATAGATTGGCCGCATGGGTTCCTCCTTTCAGCCAATAGAATCAACAAAACCCACGGCGTGGCCAACGAGCCGTCGTAAGGAGATCTGAGGATGGGATGCGGGGTTCGCTGCGGATTCCTACGAAACTTGATGGCGCCGGTTCGCGGGTCAGGGCGGAAGTCTCTCCCGGAACTGATTCTTGGTTTCTTTCTCCTTTTTTGATGCAAAGAGGCTGGCCTGAAGCCAACCCTGTGGGAGCGTAAGCGAACCCCTCCCGAATTTCAACAGCGCAGTGAACGTGACGACCGGCCCGGACACCCGGCAACAGTCTCCGCGTGTTCCGAACGCCGGAACCGAGGCCCCGGCACAGCAAGCGCCCCCTGGTCGCCGGCCACAAGGCCGGTGGAATCCGGATATTGAAAGAATTGTTGTCGTTGCTTATCCTGAGAAACCTGTCATGAGGCGTGTCTTTTCAGGTCGGGATGATGCTTGTCAGAACATGTCGCGTCTCTGTTCATCTCGCCGATTGCCGAGTTCGGAACTTCTTTCACATTCGGTCGCGATTGTCGCGCGCGCACCTTTCATCCGGTCGCCGTCCGGCATGATGCCGTGGGCTGACCACAATCTCGCATGCTGTGCGGGCATGACGTTCCGATCGGAGGGACCCGTCTGCGGATCGGAATCGTTTCAGCCCAGTCTCCTGCGGGTCACGTGCCTCCCGGCTCCGGCTCCGAACACATGGGGTCGGCCCGGACATCAAGTCACTTTTCATATGGGCGCACCGAGCACCTGTCGGGAAACGACCCGTCTCGCTGTATCGCCCCGGTGCGATGACAAGATTCCGGGCCTTGCGGTTCAACAGAAGGGCCGATGAATCCGGGACAATGGTCTCGACCCCCCGCGCATCCAGAGACCGGCCAGCCAGAACCCCTCGAACCCGGCTTCACAAAAAACGAAGCATCCGCATCGCGACGTCGCGCTGTTGCGCACCATCTTCCCGATGACGTTCGATCAATGCGGTCAATCCCGCGGTGTCCGGGGGATTCAGCGCATGGAACCTGATTGTCCGCACAACCTCGCTCAAGAGCCGCGCCTTCAGGATTGCTGCGCGAGTCGGCGTGGATTCGCCCGTCCCCGTGGCACTGGTCGACATCGCCGGGGTCGAAGGTGCGCCCACGCACAACCGGCGATGGACATGGGGTCAGTTCGGTTCGCGAGGGGCCTGCGGGCCGTCGAGGAACAGCGCGGCGCCACGGAAGCTCCAGCCCTTTGCGTGCGGGACCGGGGATCAACGGCGTCTCAATCCGCCGGCAACCTGACGCTGCCGACTGCCAGGCTCTTGCACGATCAACGGGCACAGTCCAGACTGCTCGCGTCGGGACCGGCTTTCGCCCGGGTTCCTCAAACCGAAACGAGACATCAACACCCTAACCCGCACGGATCCTCGCGCTTCACGCTTCGCACATTCAAGTACCGGCGAAAGGACAGTGTTCCGGATTGATTTACCCGATTGAATGATTGCCGAAAATATCGGGCTTCGCGGCGGCCGTTCAACAGGCGGGACATTTTACGATCGCAAGAGCGCGATTCCCGGCATGGATTCATGAAGCCTCGGTGAACTTGGACATGACCAATATGGCACGGACGAATATCGAAAGGAGCCAAGGATTCACCGGGACGTCGTTCGGCGTTGATGGTTGCCGCGCAGGTTGGTTTTGGGTCGGCCTCAAGCCCGGCGGAACGGTCCTTTGCGGTGTCGCCGAAAAGCTGGCCGAGTTGGTCAGCTGCGCGGTGGATACGGACCGGATCTTTGTGGACATTCCCATAGGATTGCAGGCGGAAACCCGAAGGTGCGACGCGAGCGCCAGAAGGTTTCTCGGACACCCGAGGGCGTCGAGCGTTTTCCCGGCACCAGCGCGCGAAGCGCTTGGGTGTCCAGATTTTGCGACTGCCAGCCAGCGCAACCGGGAGGAGACCGGAAGAAAACTGACGAAACAGACATTCGCCATCATTCCCAAGATCCGGGAGGTCGACACGCTGCTTCGTGCTTCCAGGAAAGCCCGCCGCATCGTGCGCGAGGTTCACCCGGAGGTCTGTTTCCGGGGGTTCGCCGGTCGATCGATGACCGTCAACAAGAAAAAACCGGAAGGATACCGGGAACGGGTGGCGGTGCTTGGGCGGCTCCGCCCCTGCGTGGAGCGGGAGATCGAAGCCATGGTGTCCCGGCACCACGATCGTGGTGTCGCACGCGACGATGTGGTCGATGCAATGGCTGCAGCAATCACCGCCGCATCGGATTCCTCGGACTTGCGGACCCTGCCGGAGATTCCCGAGAGGGATTCTGAGGGACTGCCGATGGAAATGGTCTATGCAGATGTATTCCTTCCCGGCAGGGCCGGGTTGGCGCAGCCGGGGAAGGCGGTCATCACCCCCGAGGCCCGAAGGCGGATCAGGGACAAACTCTCGGAAATCGAACGGCAGGAGTCCGTGCGAATTCTGCTCGCCGTCGAGTCCGGCAGCCGGGCCTGGGGGTTCCCGTCGCCGGACAGTGATTTCGATGTACGATTCCTTTATGCGCGGCCGCGCGACTGGTACCTGTCGATCGACAGGCGCCGTGACGTGATCGAGTGCCCCACCGAGGACATGCTGGATATTAACGGTTGGGATATCAGGAAAGCCCTGGGGCTGCTTTTGAAGGCCAACCCTGTGCTCTCGGAATGGCTGTCCTCGCCGGTCCGCTACAAGGAGGACCTGGCCTGCACGGAACGGCTGCGGGAGCTCGCTGCGCGCGTTGCGTTCGGGCGCCCTGCGCGCTTCCATTACCTGCATCTCGGGCGGTCGTCGTACAAAAAAGACATTGCCGCTCGTGAAACGGTGCCGTTGAAGAAATATTTCTACGCGTTACGGCCCGCGCTCGCGCTCCGCTGGCTTCGCATGCGCCCGGACCCGCCGCCGATGGATCTTCCAGGACTGCGTGCCGGGCTACGACTCGCCCCCGGGTTGGATGCCGATGTTCGACAGGTTGATCGCCGCCAAGGCCGAAATGGCAGAGCTGGGCAAGGGCTCCCGCATTGGCGCGCTTGATCGTTTCATCGAGTCGGAGTTCGAATTCGCCGGCGATGCCGCCGCCCCGGCCAGTGCTGCCGATCCTGGTCTCATAGAGGATGCGAATCGCGTGTTCCGTGAGATCATCGATGACGGCCCGTGAGGTTTTCCCGGCCAGCCGTGTTCCCTTTTGATCCCATGGCGAAAACCGGAAATACCTATCGTGGTGGAGGTCGCTTCGGGTCTTTCCTGGCCGGTGCCCTTATGTCCGGGAGGAAGGTCCCTTTCCGCCATGTCAGGTAAAGGCGAAACGGTCCGCCCGGGCGGCGAGGAAATTCGACCCACGGGCCGCGGTTCCCCCGGCCAGTTGCCGATTCGGCGCAAAACGCCGAAGACTGGATAGCTTCAATGAGCAGCGGACGTTAACTTGGTGTTGACTTGCTGCGGCCTGCCCGGTTTCCAGGTGACGGCCGGGGAAGCGACAGGGAGCAGGAGCGGAATCAGTCCTGTTCGGAATCGTCCAGGGGTCTGGCTTCATCCATGAGCATGATCGGGATCCCGTCACGAATGGGGAAAGCCAGCCGCGCTTTCCGGGACACGAGTTCCTGCCGCTCCCTGTCATAGCGGAGCGAAGTATGGGTCAGGGGGCAAACCAGCGCCTCCAGCATCGACCGATGCGCACGGTGCCTTTCTTCGGAATCGGGCGCGTTCACCGTGCCCCCGGCGCCGAAAGAAAACTGACGGCAATGTCGGTCTCTGCGGGTGCCCCAAACCGCCGCGGAAACCGGATTCCGGCGCGTTGCGTCAAACCAATTGGAGCGTTTCGGGATTTGGTCATGTTCGGGCGATGACTTACGTGAACATCAATGACGACAGCTGTCGGCGGCTCTTTCCTGTCAATGGATCGTTTTCCCCAAGTGAATCGAAGATCCTGAACAGGAGCTTCTTGGCTGCCCCGTCATTCCATTCGCTGTCCCGGCGAAAGAGTTCCAGCAGTTCCGAAATCGCGCGCTCCGCCTCGCCCTTGCCGAGGAGGGCGAAGGCGAGATTGTAGCGAGCCTCGTGGTCATCGGGGTCCGCAGAGACCTGCGCATGAAATGTCTCGGGTTCACCGGCATCCGAGGTTTCCAACGCCAACTCGATTCGCGCCCTGACTCCCGCAAGCACCGGATTGTCTGCAAGGGAAGCGGGCGCGTGGTCGACAAGTGACTTTGCCTTGCTCGTCTCGCCGAGAGCGAGATAGGATTTCACCAGCCCGGCATAGGCCTCGGCGCTTTCGGGATGACTGCTCAGGATGACCGAGAATGCCTGTGCCGAATCCACCGCCGCACCATTCGCAAGCAGTTCTTCGGCAGCGGCGATCAGGTCGTCCAGGTTTTCCGATGTTCCTCCTGCCTGTGCTGCGAGCTTGTCCACGAATGCCTTGACCTCCGACGGAGGCCGCGCGCCCATGAATCCATCGACGGGGCGGCCATCCACGAAGGCAAAAACTGCGGGAATCGACCGAACCTGCATTTGCGCGGCAAGTCTCTGGTTCTTGTCGATATCGATCTTGACCATTCGAACACGGCCGCCCGCGGCCCTGACCGCACTTTCGAGCGCCGGACCGAGGGTCTTGCAGGGACCGCACCAGGGAGCCCAGAAGTCGACGACAACGGGTGTCCTGGCAGATTCCTCGACAACATCCGCCATGAAGGTCGCTTCGGACCCGTCCTTGACCAGACCATCGGCCCCGCTTGACGTTCCGCTTTTCCCGAGCCCAAACATGATCGTCCCTTCATCCGGAAGTCGCCGGGGAACGTGGCAACCGCGCAAGGATGTAGTGAATTAAAGTCCCCGCTTCAAGGTCCCGGCAGGGCAAGCCCCTCATGCGATTGCCCCCATCGGACCCATGCATACCCTGCGACTTCAGGGCCGAGTCAAATTCCCACTCCCCTGCAACGTCGGCCCGATGCCGCTTGCCCGGCCTGATCCGCCACCGTATCTTTCAGAAGGACAAAACGCCGCGAAGCCACGGCATTGACAATACCACTGCGGATAGGGTGGAATCGAAAGCCACAGTGAGAAGGGGAAAAGTCATGTGCGACGAGAATTCATTCCGTGACGAGGAAGACCACCTGCGCCGTTCAGGAAACCTGAATCGCCGTGATTTCGGTGCGCTGTCGCTCGGGACAGGTCTCGCCATGGCCCTCCCGCGAGCGGCCGACGCACTTCAGGTAACGGCTGCAAATGTCGACGTGCCAACGCCAGACGGCGTAGCGGACTGCCATTTCGTCCACCCGTCGGACGGAACCCATCCGGGCGTGCTGATCTGGCCCGATGCCCTAGGTCTCCGGCCCGCCTTCGAGGGGATGGGACAGCGTTTGGCAGAGTCGGGGTATGCGGTTCTGGTCGTCAATCCGTACTATCGCAAGGTCAAGGCACCGGTTCTGCCGGAGGGCGCATCGTTTCGGGACGAAGCGACGCGCAATAAGATCTTTCCCCTGATGCGGTCGTTGAGTCCGGAGATCACCTTGACGGATGCGCGGGCCTTCGTCGGTTTTCTTGACAGCCAGGCCGTTGTGGCCGACGACCGCAAGATGGCGACGACGGGCTACTGCGTCGGTTTTCTTGACCAGCGCAGGCGGCGGCATTTCCTGACCGAATCGGTGCCGGCGCGTCGTGGCTGGTGACCGATGGGCCGGACAGACCGCAAGATGCGCACTACGATCGCGGAGAACGACGACGAGAAGGAACCGGAAGCCAAGTCCGTATTGAGGGAGGCATTCGCGGCTGCGGGGCTTCCGGCGGAGATCTGCGGGTGGTGCCCACCGGATCGGGTGGCCTGGCGCCATGACTGGCCCTGTTCGAGATGAAGCGACGAAGCGCACGTCCCGGCATACGGCCGCGGGCTTTGCACACCTGGCTTTCATTCGGGCGCCTGACCATGCCTGGAGCGAACCTCAATCCCGCGTACCGGGTGGCGTGATCCGCCCGGAGTCTTTCAACGTCCCACACCTGTATAGGTGCTTATAGGTGCTCCTATTCCAGCTTTCTCTCGCCGAGTGCGTGCTGAACCGCCCAGGCCGTTCGTCGTTTCATGGCGGCGTGGCTGGATGGGAGACAGGCGCCCGAGATCGATGGACGCCGTCCGGATGTCGGGGACCTGCCCCGGACATCCTCACTACATTCCGGTGCCCCTGCGACTCCAGCATCTTGTCGAGCAAGATCCCGCGCGAGGCGTCAGGTCGGCGACATGGACGGCTACCGCTGCACTTTCGCGGCCTCGTCCAGCCGGCGGTCCTTGATCCGGGTTCCGGTCTTCAGCGGAAGAGGTCTCGACGTCCATCTCTTGCGGTACCAGGCACGGTTGCGGCGTGCCGGCCGCTCGGTGCCAAGTGCAGCGGCTCGGCGCCGTCGACCTTGGCCGAGACGGCGAACAGGGAGGCATGCACGGCACGGCGGCACAAGCTCGACCTCCGCCGTGCGGATCTCCAGGCGGGCGGCGCGTGGACCGCCGGCGGCGGGATCATCAGCTTCCGTCACCGCGGCGGGCGCCGGGCCGATGCTCCCACAGGCACTCCTTCCCTCCGCCGGGCGTCCGCACGCTCTGCTTTGGCGCGCACGAGCAGCGGCGCTGCACGGCGTGGGCGAGCAGGCCCCAGAAGTCGCCCACCGGTCGCAGACGGAGATCGTCCGGGCAGGCCGCCGCCAACTCCCGCGCCCGCTCGAGCCCCAGGAGCCAGCGCCGGCTGTCCTCCTCGGGATCCTCCCGGAAGGCGGCGTCCATGAAGGGGCCGGCCCTCCGGCGTCACCGCAAGCCCGGCCGAGGAGCCGACGCTGCCCTTGCCGCCGCCGCCGAGATGGCGTGGCCTCCAGGGCGGTGTAGTTCATGTCCTGCGCTCGGCTGCCTTCGTTCCAGAACATGGGCTCGGGTTCGACAGCAGGCGGTAGGCGGCCTTCTGCCTTTCGCAGGAAAGAGCGGCACATGAAGCCCTCAACGATGCGCCGACGAACGCTTCCGCGTCGTGCCGCATAGGCGCCCGGCACCCCGCGGCGCCGTTCCGTCTGCTGGAGCACCTGCCGCCAGCGTCCTCCAGCGCCAGAACCCGCACCGTGCCGGCCGCGCCCCTGCGTCCGTTCCGCCCGGCGACGCTGTATCCGTCGTGTTCCGGGCCAACATGGGTGTAGGCCGCCACAGGGCGCACCGAATAGCCAGGTCCGCCACCATGCCTAGACCCGCACACCCGGAAGCAGGAGCGAGCGATGGTTGCAGACGATGCGCCCGATGTACCGGCGCGGGCGTCGGACCATCCGCCTGCCAGGTCGCCGAGCCGAAGCCGATACCGCCGAGGATGCCGTGGCACTCCGATCCGGACTAGCGCAACTGGCCGCCGGGAGGCCGCGCCCATCCCAGCGGATGATGCGCCTCCATCATCGCCTCACCTTCCATACCGGGGGAGATCCTCCCGTGCGCAGGCCAGACGGGTGTCGGGAACGTCCCGGTTGGCACTAACCTGTGCGACCTCCGCCACTACTTGCCCGCGAAAATACTCACCTGCATCCAGCCTGGCAAGTCTCCCGATCCGGACTCTCGCCGCTGTCACCTTCCATAGGGGGCTCCGGGTTGGCACTAACCTGTGCGACCTCCGCCCGACGGAAATACTCCCCTGTCCCCGCAAGCCATCACGCAATGGCTCCGTGCGTGCTCCGGACATCCCCGACAAGGGCACCATCAGGGAGCGTGTTTCCGGCTCCCTTTCCTACCCCACGCGTTGGTCAGCGGCATTGAATTGACAGGTGTCGAAATTCGAACGCTATCAACGCAGGCCTCCAAAGACAAAAAATGTGCTTGATCGATTGGTCGTGTGATCGCCCCGCAACCGGCTGGCGGCGGGCGACAACCGGACACTGAGCGCCACGGACCCGAAATTGACGCCTTGTACACTCTCCTGCGTTCTTCAGTTGATTTCGAAGGATGCAACCACCGGTACGTGGTCGGAAGGCTTCTCCCAACCCCGTACGTGCCGTTGGATCGAACTGGACAGGCTGCAACCGGCCAGTTCCTCGGTCGCCCAGATATGGTCGAGGCGGCGGCCCCTGTCCGATACACTCCAGTCGCGCGCCCGGTATGACCACCAACTGTAGAGTTTGCCGGAGGGATTGTGGAGGCGGGTGATGTCCGACCAGTTCCCGGCATTTTGAACGGATTCCAGTCGCTCCACTTCGATCGGCGTGTGCGAAACGACCTTCAGCAATGCCTTGTGACTCCAGACATCATCCTCGAGCGGGGCAATGTTCAGGTCACCGACGAGGATCGACTTCACGGGCGGCCGGGATTCGAACCATTCCTGCATTTCGTCGAGAAACCGCAGCTTGTGCGCGAACTTGTCGTTCACTGTCGCGTCAGGGACGTCGCCACCGGAAGGAACATAGACATTGTGAATCGTGACGCCGTTCGACAGCCGGCCGGCGACATGGCGTGCGTCGCCCTTGCCGCAAAAGTCCCTGTGCCCAACGGGTTCAATCGGAAGTCTGGAAAGGATGACGACACCGTTGTATCCCTTTTGCCCCCTGGCCAGCATCAGCGGATAACCAATGCTCCTGAACCCCTCGGTTGGGATGAATTCAACCGGCGACTTGCACTCCTGCAGGCAGAGCACATCGGGAGATTCCCTGGTCAGGAATTCCAGGACGAGATTTTCCCGGAGCCGGATGGAATTGATGTTCCAGGTCGCGATCTTGAGTTTCATTCCATTCGTCTCTCTGATTTGTCCGGGAAGACCCGCGAGACACATCTCGACGAGTCGTGTCGTGCGGCATCGACTCCGGCGAACCCATGTCGTCTGAACGATTTCGGTCGTCAGCCCGGCAACCCGGCACGGCACAAGCCGAAGATCGGAGGAAACTTGAGATCCAGGCGATCGTCGGGATATCTCTCCGAGACCCTGCCAGGTTCGAGATTGTCGATTTCGGAAAAGCCGAGTTTCCGAAGGAAATCGGCAACATCTTCGGGGTCGATGTCTGAAAGCATGGGTTCTCCGCGCCGGGCGACGAATTCAGTCACGTTTTTCCTGAGTTCCCGAAATTCGGGCGCCACGCTATCCTCCTCCGCAAGATAGTCGAACACGACCGACGAACCCGCCGCGCTGCCGTTTGCGAGATCGGACAACGTGCGCTGGACCGTTTCCTCGTCCAGGTAGTATGCCACGCCGAACCAGGAAAACACGGCAGGTTTCGCTGCGTCGTAATCGGTGCGGCCGAGTGCATTCAGGACCGTCTCCGCGGCAAGGTCGCATTTTACATATCGAGCATTGGCAGGTTTCGAGATTCCGGCGGCCTTCATGCGCTGGAACTTCATTTCCTGGGTCGCGGGATGGTCGAGTTCGTAAACAACGAGTTTTTCGCCGAGATCCGTTCGGCGAAAGGCAAAGGTATCGTAACCGGCTCCTATGATGACAAACTGCGTGATACCGTCTTCCAGGGCTGCCTCGAGACAGTCTTCTCCGAACCGTGCGCGCGTATAGATGATCGGAACGATCGGCATGACCCTGCGCATGAGAACCCGCGTCACGAACCAGATCAGTATCCGACTCGACAGGATAGTCCGCCAGACGGGACCGCACATGGAAATGGCCAACCCGTCCCTGAAGAGTTGCGACGACTCATGGAGCGTATGGTAAGCTCTGCCCACTGCCGCGAGCTCCGCCGTTTTGCTTGGAAGGTCCGAGTCGAGCCGTGAAGCTGGCATCGTGGCAACTCCGCTAATGTGGTCGAAACTTTCAGGATTTCGATCAATCCTGCCTTGGCACGTGATACAGTCAGCCATTCCGGGAAACAACGCGTTTCAATGCCTGACAAGACCATGACCTGACCGAACGCGCACCTGCATGGGGGTACGGCCTGCCCGAACGGGTATGTCAGTGGCCGTTGGCAAGACCATCGAGACTTCAACAGGAAAATCCAGCAGAAACTGCCAGGTCGGCTTCAGCGTACGAGTTTGATAAGACGAGGAATTCTGTACCTGGCCAACCATTGGGCAGCCAATGTGCCAGCCTTTGCGACCGGCACTTGCGGCTTGTCCGGTTCGGGGAAGTGGAATATCAGGAACGGGAAACGTCGGCGGCAGAGTCAGGACGGCTGCCGGGTTCCGGAGCACAGCCATGAACACCATGCAGGCAACCCGTGACGAAACAGGTGCAAAGAACACGGACCCGGGCGCGGTATTGCACTGGCTGTCGCGCGCAGTCGGCGACTTCAGGGCGACACCGATCACCGCCCTGTTCTATGGTTTCGGATTCTTCGTTGTGAGCTGGCTGGTCATGGGTTTCCTGTGGCTGACAGGGCTGGAATGGATGATCTTTCCGGCCGTGGCCGGCGCCTTGCTCGTCGGCCCGCTCCTTGCTGTCGGCCTGTATCGGGAAAGCCGGCGTGTCGCGGGGCACGGCGGGGCCGGAGTCGCGTCGCCCGGCCAGATCGCGCTTGTCGGCGCAATCCTGATGGTTCTCCTCCTTGCGTGGTTTCGGGCAGCAACGATCCTCTATGCGCTCCTGTTCGGCCTGAAGCCGTTTCCCGGCCTACCGGACTTGCTGGTTCAGTTGTTCAGGACCACCGAGGGGATTTCGCTCCTCGTGATTGGATCGGTGGTTGGCGGCCTGTTCGCCGCGTGCTGCTTCGCCATTTCGATCTATTCGATTCCCATGCTGGTCGACCGGAAAGTCGACGCATTCACGGCGATGGGCATGAGTTTCGCAAAGGCGGCGCGCTACCCCCGCCTGACGATTGCCTGGGGCGCCGTGGTGACCATCCTCGCCGTCTTCGGCTTCGCGACGCTGATGTTCGGAATGATCGTGATCTTTCCGATTCTGGGTTTTGCCACCTGGCATGCCTATGCGTCCATGTTCGGGACGGCGGACTGAATCGAATGCGGTTCGCCCTTACCGCAGCGGCCGGTCGTCGTCTTCGAAAATCCGGTACCGGTCTCCTTCCGGATCGTCGTACTGGCGCGACCTGATCGCCCAGATGAATGCACCGAGGGCTATGACCGCAAGGATCAGCGACGCCGGAACGAGATAGAACAGCGACGTCATTGCGATGCCCTTCGGGTCTCCGGCAAGTGGCCGAGCCGCATGGCGTTCAGCATGACCAGGATCGAGGACGATGACATGAGAATCGCTGCGATGAACGGGGTCAGCATTCCGGCCAGCGCCAACGGTAGCGACACCACGTTGTAGGCCGCGGCAAAGACCAGATTCTCGGCGATCAGGCGCCGGCTCTTCCGGGCAATGTCGATGACGCCGAGCAGGGCCTCGAGGCTGTTCCCGAGCAGGATGACGTCGGCGGCAACCTGCGCGGCCCCGGTCGCCGACGCCGGCGCGACGGAGACATGGGCGTACGCAAGCGCCGCCGCGTCATTCAGCCCGTCGCCGAACATGGCGACCTGCCGCCCTTCGCCGGTCATTGCTCCAACACGGGCGATCTTGTCTTCGGGACTGCATCCGGCCTGCCACGTATCCAGGCCGGCCGCGCATGCGACAGTGGCGACGGCGTTCGGCGTATCGCCGGACAGGATGAACGGCCGCAGGCCACGTCGCCTGAGTCCTTCGACCATATCCCTTAATCCTGGCCGCAGGGACTGGGAGAACCCGAAACGGGCAAGGCGTCCCCCGCACGCCCTGAACCAGAGTTCGGCGCGCCCGTCCGGGGAAGCGGCCCCTCCGGCGCCCGTGAACACTGCAGAGCCCAACCGTTCGCCGCCCTTGGCCTCGAGACCGCGCCCGGGAAACTCCCGCACGCCGTCGAGCGGCCGCGCAGGATACGCGGCTGACAGCGCCCTGCAGAGCGGGTGCTGACTGGTTGCGGCCAGGGCCGACGCCTGCCGTGCCAGGTCCGCGTCGACTTCCGGATCGAGAACGAATTCCGGACGGGTCAGAGTGCCGGTCTTGTCGAGAACGACGTCAGTGACCTCCGCCAGTCGTTCGAGCGCGCCGCCGTCGCGGACGATGACGCCACCGGCAAGGAGCAGGTTTGCCGCCCGTGCTGCTACCGCCGGGGTGGCAAGGCCGGCGGCGCAAGGGCACGTGACGACAAGCACCGCGACGGCGATCATGGTCGCCTCGGACAGGGACGCGCCAACGACGAGCAACCAGACCGCGAAACCGAGCAATGCCGAACCGATGACAAGTGGCGCATAACCTTGCGAGAATCTGTCCGCGAGCAACTGGTGGCGGCCGCGATGGACCTCGGCGGCCTCGGCGATATCGGCGATGGACGACAGGCGGGTCTCGTTGCCGACGGCCGTGACCCGTGCCCGGAAAGCAGGGCCGACATTACGGCAGCCGGCCATCAGCGTGTCACCCTCACGGAGAACCCGCGGCATGGATTCGCCGGTGACGGTGCTGTCGTCGATCTCGGCGCCCGGCGCCATGAGGTCAGCGTCTGCCGGGATCAACTCGCCGGCCGGGACGTGAATGACGTCGCCGGCCGCCAGTTCCGTCGCGAGCACTTCCTCAGGCTCGCCGCCCTCTCGAAGTCTGAACGCCCGGCCCCGGGTCAAGGCACGAAGATTTTCCGCGGCGCCCGAAGAGCGTTTACGGAGCATCCTGTCGAGAACGCGACCGACGAGGAGAAAGAAGGTCAGCGAGACAGCGGCATCGAAGTAGGCATGCTCGGCGCCCCGTGCCGTCTCGTAGAGGCTGGCGGCCAGGGTTGCGAGAATCGCCAGTGAAATCGGCGCGTCCATGGTGACGCGCCCATGACGGAGCGCGGCGGCGGCGGGCAGGTAGAACACCGAAGCCGAATAGGCGACCACGGGAATTGCCACCACCGCTGACGCCCAGTGCAGCAACGTCCTCGTGCCGGGCCCCATGTCGCTGGCCAGTCCGGCCCATATCGAGACCGAGAACAGCATGACGTTCATGGTGCCGAAGCCCGCCACGGCGAGCGGGACGAGGAGATTTCCCTGGCGGGATTCGCCGGACGACGTATCGTCGGCATAGGGATGAATGCCGTAACCGAGGGCGGAAACGGCGGCGAGCACCTGTTCAGGCTCCGTGACCTTCCGGTCGATCTCGACCCGCAGCCGCCGGGTCGTCGCATTGACCCGTGCAGAGGCGACGCCGGCGAGACGGTTCAGTTCCGATTCGATCGTGATCGCGCAGCGGCCGCAGGTCATGCCCTCGACGGTGCAGTTCAGGCTGTGCAGCCCGTCGCCGGAAGCCCTGAGGAACAGCGATGGCGCAGGGGCGGTCATCGCGCTGCCGGCAGTGACCCGGTTTCGATCGTCTGTGATGTCCACGCATCCAAGGCGATCGAGACGTGAAGGAACTTGTACGCTAGATAGGCGACCAGCGCGGCCAGGATAAGCGCATACACCATGTTGCGAAAGCGCCGGTCCCGATCAGTCCTTTCCGGCATCACTGCATGTTGTGGACGTAAAGGGCCAGGCTGCGGATGGCGATCTCGTCGAGGCGGTCGTTCCAGGCCGGCATGACACCGGACTTCCCGGTCCAGAGTATGTCGAGGACAGCTTCACGTCCGCCGCCGTAGAGCCATTTGTCGTCGGTGAGGTTTGGAGCGCCGTTGGCGAGACCACCGCGTCCGTCATCACCGTGGCAGGATGCGCATTGTTCTGCAAACACCACGGCGCCGGCTGCCGACAGGGCGGCGTCATGGTCGTGCCCGGCAATCTCGAGGACATATTCAGTGACCGCGGTGATGTCGGCCTGGGCGAGCAGCCCGTCGCGTCCGTAGGCCGGCATTTCGGAGGCACGCGTTTCGTCGTGATCGGCGTTCACACCGTAACGAATCGTCGTGATGATCCCTTCAAGATCGTTCGGCCAGAGCCAATCGCTGTCGCGCAGGTCGGGGAACCCCGGCCGGCCCGCGAGGTCGCGGCCATGGCACGCGGCGCAATTGTCGTCGAACAGGACCGCTGCCGCCCGGTCGCCAAGGCCAGTACCGGCCTTGAGTGCCGCGGGAACTGCCGCCAACAGGTCCGAATGCGCTTCACGCCGCCGTTCATCGGCCTCCTCGACCTCGGACATGACAGCGGCCCGCGACGAATGGTCGAGAAGTCCCCGTGTATAGTCGGTCACATAGGGAACCGCCGGCAACAGGACGAAGCAGCCGGCGGCGAACAGCAGGCTGGCCGCGTAGAACCAGACAACTGTCCGAGGGAGCGGCGTGTCGAGTTCCTTGATGCCGTCCCATTCATGGCCGGTCGTCGTCTGGCCGGTCAGCGGATCCGTCTCTACTGGCAAGGCGTGTCGTCCTCCCTGAGAGGCCATTTGGACGCATCATCGTAGCGCTTGCGGCGGGACGGCCAGTAAGCCCAGACCACGGCCGCGACGAAGAAGATGAGAAGGTAGGCTGCTCCCCAGCTCTTGGCGAAAACGAGCACTGCATCATGGCTCATCGGATCACGTCCTCGCGGTTCAGGGCCTCGAAATCGACGAGGGTGCCGAGCACCTGCAGATACGCGACGAGCGCGTCCATTTCCGTGAGCCTTCGGGGATCGCCATCGAAGTCACGAATATTCAGGTTAGCGCCGTAACGTTCCGCGAGGTCGTCCTCGAATTCGGCCTCCGCATCCGCCTGGTAATGGGCATCGCTTGCCGCATTGGCGATCTGTTCTTCGCTATAGGGCACGCCGGCAAGGGCCAGCGCCCGGAGCGCTTGCGGCATCTGGCGGGTCTCTAGCAGCCGGTCGGTCAGGAAGGCGTAGCCGGGCATGATCGAACCCCCGACGATGGCACGGGGATCCCTGAGGTGGGCGACATGCCAGGCATCGGAATACTTGCCGCCAACGCGGGCGAGGTCGGGTCCGGTCCGTTTCGACCCCCATAGGAACGGGTGATCGTACATGCTTTCCGCAGCCAGGCTGAAATGGCCGAAGCGGTCGACATCCGATTTCAGCGTGCGGATCATCTGGCTGTGGCAGGCGTAGCACCCTTCGCGCATGTAGATGTCGCGTCCGGCCAGTTCGAGCGGGGTGTAGGGCCGCATGCCTTCGACCTTTTCGACGGTATTCTCGATCGTGAATAGCGGCGCAATTTCCACGAGACCGCCGAACGAGGCAACGACGAGGATCATCACGGTGAATGCGATCGAATGCCTTTCGAGCTTCTGGTGGCGCGTCGACATGGAGGCCTACTCGGCTGTGACCATCGCCGGCGTCGGTCGCGCCTTCGCCGGCCCTCGCACGGTCATGTAGATGTTGTAGGCACCGAGGACCGCGCCGGCCAGGTAGAGAAGACCGCCAAGCGCCCGCAGCCAGTAATAGGGCTTCATCGCCTCCACGGTGTCGATGAATGCGAATGCGAAGTTTCCGCTGTCATCATAGGCCTGCCACATCAGCGCCTGGGTGATGCCGCTGTTCCACATGGCGCCGACGTAGACCAGGGTTCCGGCGAGCGCGAGCCAGAAATGCCAGGCCTCGAGACGGAGAGAATAGATCCCTTCCCGCTGCCACAGCCATGGCACGAGCTTGTACATCGCGCCAAAGGTCATGAAAGCGACCCAGCCGAGCGCCCCGGCATGGACATGCCCGACTGTCCAGTCGGTATAGTGGCTGAGCGCATTGACCGGCTTGATCGCCATGAACGACCCCTCGAAGGTCGCCAGGGCATAGAACAGGATGGCGACCATCATGAACCTGACCGCCGGATCGGTCCGGACCTTGTCCCACGCACCGTTCAGCGTGAACATCCCGTTGAAAACCGACGCCCAGCTCGGGATCAGCAGGATGACCGAAGTCGTCATGCCGAGCACCTGAACCCACTCGGGGAGCGCGGTATAGTGCAGGTGGTGCGAACCGGCCCAGAGGTAGAAGAAGGTGATTCCCCAGAAGCCGACGATCGACATGCGGTAGGAATAGATCGGGCGGCCTGCCGCCTTCGGCAGGAAATAATAGAGCATCCCCAGGAATCCGGCGGTCAGCAGGAAACCGACCGCATTGTGACCATACCACCATTGCGTCATCGCATCCTGAACACCGGCAAACAGGGAGTAGCTCTTCGGAGTCTCCAGCGATACAGGCACCGCCAGGTTGTTGACCACGTGCAGCATCGCGATGACGACGATGAAGGCCAGGTAGTACCAGTTGGCCACATAGATATGAGGTTCGGCGCGGCGAGCCAGCGTGCGCAGGAAGGTCGCCAGGTACCCGAGCCAGGTCACGGTCAGCAGAAGGTCGGCATACCATTCCGGTTCCGCGTATTCGCGGGACTGGGTGATGCCGAGAGGGTAGCCCGTGACCGCGAGCACGACGAAGAGATTGTAGAACACGACCACGAGGAGCGGCAGCGACTCGCCGGCCAGGCGTGCGCGCGACGTGCGCTGGACCACGTAGAACGAAGTGCCGATAAGCGCGTTGCCGCCAAATCCGAGGACAACCGCGGTTGTATGTACCGGCCGCAAACGGCCGAAATTCGTCCAGGGCACATCGCCATTCAGTACGGGCGCTGCCAGTTGCAGCGACAGGACGACACCGACGAGAAACCCGAGAGTCGCCCAGATGACCGCGGCGATCACCGTGAACCGGATGACCTCGTCATTGTATTCGGGCGGCCTGTCGGAAGCGTCCGACGCGTTCTCGTACAGATACCGGGCACCCCAGACCGCGGTGGCAGCGATCAACCAGCCGTGAAGCGCGAAAGCGGGAGACTTGGCATAGCCGCCGATGGCAACGCCGAGGACGAAAAAGCCGATGACCGCGATCCAGCCGAAAAGTCGTTCGATGCTCAGGGCCATGGCGCCCCGCCAGTTATTTCCGAATGTCGATGGATGTCACGGTCCGGGGTGCAGCGACGTACCGTACAGCCAGTCTGCGTCATGGCGTCAGCCCCAATAGATGATCGCGCGCATGTCGCGATCCCTGACAGGTGTGCGGAGGCCCGGAATGACCGACAGAGTATTCCGGTGCCCGATCTCAGGTTAGACAACGACCAGAAGAGCTTCAATGAGAAATTCGGGTTCATATCAAGCAGCCACCATCAGTCTGCCGTTCGATCGGTTTCACGGGTCCTGGGAGTGACCGATGTCGACGCCCCTTGCCGTGCAGCAGCCCGGGGTCATGATGTTGCGGGCCCGGGCTCAGGTCCGCACGGTTCGCGTGACGGCATGCCACGCACGTGAGCCCGGCCCGCAAGAGGCGGGATGTCCTGTCCGTCCACCAGCGCACGCCGCATTCGAGCGCGAAGACATCTTCGACGTGCTCCTTCCTTCCGAAAGCCGATGTCGCCCAATCCGGACCACGGCCGAAGCAACATGTGGCGCCAGATCAGCCGGCCAGGTCCGGTGATGGCAGGCGCTGGCTGGAAACCGGACCGTCGGTGCGACTCGTTGCCGGAGATCCGGTCGCCGATTTCAGGAGGTATCCCGAATTCCATGTCGCGGAGATCTTGTCGGTGTCGTTGTTAAACTTGATTTTTTCACGCAAGATTGGTCGCCGTATGGCAGTTGATCTGTGCCTCGCACACCCGGGGCTGCCGGGTTTGGATGTCGAAGTGCCGCGTCGGCCGCGCCAGCGCAAACTGATGCCCTGAAGCGCCGCCGCAACGATGCCTCTGCCGGCCTCGGAAGGGCCGTCCGCTGGAGCCGAATGTGGTTTTGTCGCGCGCGGTCGTGTTCCGGCTCTCGACGTAGCCGAAGAACCGGAATAGAAGCTCCATGCGCGGAAAAGCCGGGAGAGAGGAATGACACGCAAGGCAAGGCCCGTCGGTATTAACCATGTCGCAATCGAGGTTGGTGATATCCAGGCAGCGCTGGAATTTTATGCGGGGTTCCTGGATTTTGAGATTTCCTCCCGGAGCGACACGGCTGCCTTTGTCTACTTTGGCGACCAGTTCATAAACTTTTCGGCCGGACGGCGTCAGGGGCCGGACGAACGACGCCATTTCGGCATTGCCGTCGACGACAAACCGCTTGCCATCAGGTGCCTGGAGGGCATGGGGGTCGAGTTTCTCGATGGCCCCTTTACGGACTTCCTCGATCCATGGGGAAACAGGGTCGAGCTCACGACCTATACGAACATCCAGTTCACCAAGGCAGATCATGTCCTGGAGGGTATGGGATTGGCCCATCTCGAAAAGACGCCCGAGGCGGTCGCCGAACTCGCCAAGAAAGGCATGGCACCCAGGCGGTAGCGTCCGTGGCGCGTAGCGTGCCACCACAAATGCCCTTGCCCTTGAGCGGTCAGGTATTCGTCACTCAACCCGCTACGAATGCAGTCCCAGTTCCCGATCCCGGGTTGGCCGGCAGCACGTGGGTACACTGGGTCCTCAGGCATATCACCGCGGCAAGAACAGCGGAATGACTCGGGTCGAAAATCGGTATGTCGGTGCCGGTCACGGCAATCCGCGTCAGGGACGCTTCCTTGTTGTTCGGGCGCACCGGCCTCGAGATTCTTCCTTGCCTGCATGCCGCCGTCTGGTAGGTGCGCCCCACCCACCGTTCACCGAGACAAGGATGCCTCTCGCACAGTATTCGCAATCACACGGACGAAGTGCCGAACCGCCGGTGTTCCGAGTTCGGCAGCGGGTGCAGGCCGTCTTTCAATGAGCTCCGGGTGGTGCGGACAACGAATCTTCTGCAGCGGCCTTTCGCGGAGGAATGCCGTCAGTCGAGGATCTCTTCCAGTAGAGTGAGAAGCCTTCCTGAAACCAATGTGTCGTGAGGCGAAGTAACGGAATTGGTCCGCGTGACGGATTGCAAGCGCCGGTAGATGCAGGCGTTCGCGTTCAGACAGGAACCGGACGAGAAATACGAAACGGAGAACGTCCTATCCAGGGTCAAATACGAACGCTTTTCCTTCGAAATATCCGTCAAAGTCCGGACTTGACCTTGCGGCGCCTCCAAACCGGGCTCACCAACTCTCGTATGCAGGTGCATGGGTGCCTGCCCGAAAATGCAATCTCGATTGTTTGCCAGACCAGGAATCCCGAAGACAAGAATCCCAATATCAAAAATAAATCAATGTGTTGGTTGGTGAGCCCGACAGGATTCGAACCTGTGACCCACTGATTAAAAGTCAGTTGCTCTACCACCTGAGCTACGGGCCCCACGTACGGACGTACATATTGGCGATGTTTCGGATTATCAAGGACGAACGACGGGCGTCATGTGGCGTCAATCAGCACATTCCCTGACGTTTTCCTCGTCCCTTGAAACCGGTTCCGAAGCTGATTCTCAAGGCAATGATCCCTGCGTCGAAATGGTGGAAGTTGATCCGTGTGACGGACTTCGAACGTCGGCATATGCAGGCACTGAAACAAGAGCCGGACGAGGAGCACGAGAAGGAGAACACCCCTGTCCAGGGAAGAGAGATGGACACAGCTCTGCCAAAATATCCAATTTTCGGACTTGTCCTGCGCACCGGATGAGCTTGCGGTTCCGCCTTCACGGGAAGGACCTTCCGGGGCGACAGGACCTTTCAACGTCCCACACCTGTATAGGTGCTTATAGGTGCTCCTATTCCAGCTTTCTCTCGCCGAGTGCGTCGCGGACCTGAACCGCCCAGTTCAGCCGTTCGAGCCCCTGCCAGACCTTCTTCGTTCCCGGCAGCGTCTGCCGCGTGGAGGGATGGGAGCCAACCAGGCGCCCGAGATCGATGACGACCGTCCGGATGTCGGGGACCTGCCCGGCGGACATCCTCACTACATTCCGGTGCCCCTGCGACTCCAGCATCGTGTGGAGCAGGTCGACGTCCTCCTGCGGGATCACCTCTGTCGCGGGGGTCTCGGGTCGTTCCCGCGCGAGGACGGTCAGGTCGGCGACATGGACGGCAGTGACCGCGTCAAAGGCGAGGCACTTGCGCAGGTCGTCGGCCTCGTCCAGCCGGCGGTCCTTGATCCGGGTTCCGGTCTTCAGCGTCCGGAACCAGGTCTCGATCGTCCATCTCTTGCGGTACCAGTCCAGCACGGTTGCGGCGTGCACGGCGGCCTCCTCCCCGGCCGGCCGCTCGGTGCTCAGCAGCAGCCAGTGCAGCGGCTCGGCGCCGTCCGGGGGTTCGACCTCGCTGGCCGAGACGGCGAACAGGGGCAGCGGGTCGACGCCGCGTGCACGGCACGGCGGCACAAGCTCGACCTCCGCCGTGCGGATCTCCAGGCGGGCGACGCGCTCCTTGCGGGCGCGTGGACCGCCGGCGGCCGGGATCATCAGTTCCGTCACCGCGGCGGGCGGCCGGGCCGCCACATGCTCCCACAGGCACTCCTTCCCTCCGCCGGGCGTCCGCACGCTCTGCTTCGCCGAGCGGCTGGCGCGCACGAGCAGCGCGTCCCCGTCATCCACGGCGTGGGCGAGCAGGCCCCAGAAGTCGCCCTCGCGGTCGCAGACGGAGATCACGCGCGTGTCCGGGCAGGCCGCCGCCAACTCCCGCGCCCGCTCGAGCCCCAGGAGCCAGCGCCGGCTGTCCTCCTCGGGATCCTCCCGGAAGGCGGCGTCCATCGTGAACAGGCCCAGGGGCCGGCCCTCCGGCGTCACCGCAAGCCCGGCGTGGGCGAGGATGCCGACGCTGCCCTTGCCGCCGCCGCCGAGATCGGTCAGGCCCTTCGTGGCCTCCAGGGCGGTGTAGTTCAGCGCCGTCGTGTCCTGAATGGCAAGAACGACCGGCGCCGCGCGGCAGCGCTCGGCGGTCGCCTCGAAATGCGGTTCCAGAACATGCTCCATGGATATTCTCGGGTTCGACAGCAGGCGGTAGGCGGCCTTCTGCTCCGCTTTCGCAGGAAAGATGACCGGCAGGTCCTCCCCCATGTTCTTCATCCATGACCGGCCCATGTCAACGATGCGCCGACGCACCCGGCCGTCGGTGTGGCCGCTGCGTCCGTACTCCCGCTCCGCCCAGTCCGCGTCCGTGCCGTCATAGGCGCCCGCCAGCACCCCGACCGGGCGCCGTTCCGTCTGCTGGAGCACCTGCCGCCAGCCGTCCTCCAGCGCCAGAACCCGCACCGTGCCGGCCGCGCCCCTGCGTCCGTCGGTCCGCCCGGCGACGCTCCAGCCCGCACGGTGGTAGCAGTATCCGTCGTGTTCCGGGCCAACATGGGTGTAGGCCGCCACAGGGCGCACCGAATAGCGGGTCTCCCAGTCGTCCGCCACCCTCCGCGCGGCCATGCGCAGGACCTCCGACGCCAGCGCGTAGACCCGCACACCCGGAAGCAGGAGGAAGCGATGGTTGCAGACGATGCGCCCGATGTTGGCGGCGCGGGCGTCGGCGGACCATCCGATCCACGCGTCGCGCGCCCGCAGCTGCCAGGTCGCCGAGCCGAAGCCGATACCGCCGAGGATGCCGTGGCACTCCGATCGGATCCAGTAGCGCAACTGGCCGCCGGGAGGCCGCGCCCATCCCAGCGGATGATGCGCCTCCATCATCGCCTCCCACAGCCGGCGGTCGGCGGCGTCGCCCACCGGATCGAGCGAGACCGGGCCGAGATCCTCCCGTGCGCAGGCCAGACGGGTGTCGGGAACGTCTTTGGCCGGGACGGCGGGAGCGACGGTCGGATCCGGCACGTCGCGGGCCGGCGGAAGATCGAGCCCGAGGCGCTCCGCAAGCGCCGGCAACGCCTTCGCCGCCGCCGACAGGCACAGCCGGCCGAGGGCGTTGCGCCAGCCGGTGCGCTCGCACAGTTCGCGCGCCAGGGCGTGTCGCGTGAAGCCGCCGGAACGCAAGGCACCGGCGAGCCAGTCAAGCGTCAGCGAATCGAAATGGCGGAGACCAACCTGCATGCCCCCGGAATAAACGATACGGAATACCAATACAAGTGTGGATCATTGAAAGGACCAGGACCTGGTGTTCCCGAAACACCGACTGGTGGTGTTCGTTCCTGGATGTTTCTGACATCGGCGCGAGGGATGACGGTCTGCTTCCACCCCCAGGTCCCCGGACGCATTCTGGACGGAGAAATTCGAATCGAATGTTGTCCGGGACGCGCGTCAGAAGAGAGCTTGGCTGGCAGGTTCTGACCATTTGGCAGTGCAAGACACAGGGCGTAGCGACAGTTGAGCGCAGGCTAACTGCCACGATCGACCGAGGAATGGTTGCAAGCGAGCGAGAGGGCATGCCGTCGGTCACAGCTATGGAAACTCGAACTTCAGTTCGAGTCTCGATAGCCTCGACATTCACTGATGAATCCCCTGTCGATGCCGGATTCGGATAGGCCAGACGGTGGCTTATGCGCTGCAAGCGCCTTGATGCCTGAATGCGGCAAGTGAACGTGACGCGACCTTTCGCTCGGCCGTGTCAGCAGGCCCGGTATTCCCCGGAAACCTGCCGCACCTTCCTGCAAGGGGAATGCCCCTTCGGGACTGGCCGACAGTGCGCTGCTCAGTGCGAACCTCCAAAGGGGCGACGGCCTCCTCGAGCGGACCGCAGCGACGGAAGTGGCCCTTCGGGAAACATCGGCAAATCTGGAGCGGATTGTTCCGGCGATTGACGAATTCATTCAGCACTCCGGCGGCCTGTCCCGCGAACAGGTCGATGCGACCGCCGCGCTGTCCGGGGTCCTGTCCCGGTTCGACGGGATTGACGGGAAGATTACGAAAGCGGTGGAAGCCATGACGGCCGCTCCGGCAGGACGTCGCCCGGCAGGAGGAGAGAATTGGTGGACTTGTACGGACGCCGGACCGCGGGCCCGGAGAGGACGGGCGCGACGGCGACACTGGAAGGACCGGTGCAAACGGTGGATGCTCGATGCATCGGGAACAGACCCCGCGAACCGGCCCGCCACGTGGCTGCGATCCGCTTCCGGGCTGTTCGTCTTTCCGATGAGCAGGATTGAGCGCCGCGTATCTCGTCTTGCCCAGATCGATTTGCCGCCCTCGTGCACGGGCTGAGTGGGCCAGCGGACCGTGGCTGATGATGTCCCGCACGGAAGGCCGTTTACTGGATGCGGTCATGAGCTTAAAACGGCGTCGATCAACTGAGGATGGAGGATTCCCATGGCCGACCACGGCGCTTTCCACTGGAACGAACTGCTCACCGGAGATGTCGAGAAATCCAAGGCTTTTTTTGCCGAGGTTTGCGGCTGGACCTATGATGATGTTCCGATGCCGAATTTCACCTATACCGTCGCGAAGTCCGGCGACCGGATGCTCGCTGGTATGATGGACAAGTCAAAGACCGGCAACCCGGCCATGCCGAGCCACTGGATGGCCTACATCAGCGTGGACGACGTCGATGCAGCTGCGGCAAAGGTTGCAGGCGCCGGCGGCACGGTCATGCAGGAGCCCTTCGATATCGAGGGAGTCGGCCGGATCGCCATCGTCGCCGATCCGGACGGCGCGGTCGTTGGTCTGATGACGGACGCCGAATAGGACTGTCCGGAAGCCCCGGCGAGATGGTTTGCACGAGAGAGTGTCCGTGACGAGAACGTATCCGGGCGAATTGCCGTTTCTCAAGATGCAGGGGCTTGGGAACGACTTCGTCGTGATTGACCAAAGGGGCCAGCGGAACGCCATAGGCATGTGCTCTCGTTCGGCCAGGGCGTTGGCAGACCGGCGCCTTGGAGTTGGGTGCGACCAGGTGGCCGTGCTGCGGGACGATTCGGAAGGTGACGACGATCACGATGGCTCGGTCGATGCAGCCGTCGATTTCTGGAATGCCGACGGATCGCCGTCGGACGCATGCGGAAACGCGACACGATGCATCGGGCGGTTGCTGATGGCGGAAAACGGGAGTGACGTCGTTCGTGTTCGAACCGGCCGGGGGGTCCTGAGCGTTCATGCGACCGGTGACGGGGAATACTCCGTGAACATGGGTCGACCGAGGCGTCATTGGAGCGAGATTCCGCTTGCAAGGGATGTCGACCCGGCGGCGCTGCCGATTGATGGCACGCCGGTAGCGGTCAGCATGGGCAATCCCCATTGTGTTTTCATCGTCGATGAGCACGGGTTGTCGGGACCCGAGGAACGCGGACGAGAGATCGAATGCCACCCGTTGTTTCCCGAGCGAACGAATGTCGAGTTCGTCCATGTCGTGAACAGGAATGCCGTAAGGGTCCGAATCTGGGAACGCGGTTCAGGTGTCACGCTGGCGAGCGGGTCCGGTTCCTGCGCGGCCGCAGTGGCAACGCACCTCAGGAAGCTCACGGAGCGAAGGGTAACCGTTCAACTGGATGGCGGTTCCCTGGAAATCGACTGGCGTGACGATGGAGTCTGGATGAAAGGCCCGGCCAACAAGGTCTATTCGGGCCGCCTTGACCCGGAACTCCTGGAGGAGCTGGAATGACGGGCGCCAACCTGTTCGAGACGTTCGGTTGCCGGCTGAATGCCTACGAAACCGAAGCCATGACCCGGCTCGCGGAAGATGCAGGCGTCGAAAACGCGATCGTCGTCAACAGCTGCGCGGTGACGGCCGAGGCCGTTCGGCGGTCAAGGCAGCGGATCCGGAGACTTCGTCGGGACAATCCCGGCCGCAAGCTGATCATCACGGGATGCGCGGCCCAGACGGACCCGGACATGTATGCGAAGATGCCGGAAGTCGACCAGGTCCTGGGAAACGCCGAAAAACTGACGCCGGAAATCTGGCGCGAGATCGGGAAGGACGAGGGACGTTTGCCGGGCTCCAGCCGCGTTCGGGTCGGCGACATCATGGAATGCCGGTCGACGGCCGCCGGTCTGGTCGATGGTCTCGGAACGCGGTCCCGCGCATATGTCCAGATCCAGAATGGTTGCGATCATCGTTGCACGTTTTGCATCATCCCTTTCGGGCGGGGAAACAGCCGCTCCGTGCCCGAGGATTTCGTCGTCAATCAGGTCGCCCACCTGGTGGACCGGGGTTATGGCGAGGTGGTCCTGACCGGGGTCGATCTGACGGCTTGGGGCATGGACCTTCCCGGCAAGCCGCGCCTCGGCGATCTCGTGGGAAACCTTCTGGACCGGAATCCGGAACTGCAGAGACTCCGCCTGTCGTCCCTGGATTCCGTCGAAGTCGATTCTGTCCTTCTTGACGTGATTGAATCCGAACCGCGGCTGATGCCGCATCTTCACCTGTCGCTGCAGTCGGGAGACAACCTGATCCTCAAGCGGATGAAACGCCGGCACAGCCGGGAAGATGCCGTTCGGTTCTGTGCCGACGTCCGCGACCGCAGGCCGGATGTCGTGTTCGGCGCAGACATCATCGCGGGATTCCCCACCGAGGATCAGGGGATGTTCGAAAATTCGGTTTCACTGCTCGAGGAGTGCGGCCTGACCTGGCTGCACGTCTTCCCGTTTTCGGCACGCCCGGGCACGCCTGCAGCAAGAATGCCGCAGAACACGGGGGAAGTCATCAATTCAAGGGCGCGACAGTTACGCCAGGTCGCAAAGTCCAGAATTGGCATGTACCTTGAATCCCAGGTAGGCCGACACCAGGCCGTACTCATGGAAAGCGCGCGAACCGGACGGACCGGAGGATTTGCTGAAGTTCGCCTTGACTCAGACGCTGCCCCCGGAACGATCATTCAAGCGGCAGTCATGGGTGTTGACGGGCACCGACTGAATGCCCACATCATTCAGTAGGGGAAGATCGGCGCCGCGCCGGTTTCAGGAGCGGGGCGATCGGGACAGCATGACCCGGGTGAACGAGGTGCCGGAGGAACGGGAGCGACCTCGGCGGCTGCGGACCCAGGGAGTCGAATACAGCAATACGGGAACAGGAGCATGTTCATTCCAGCCATTCCATTGACCAAGGCGGCCGTGCTTGCCGGGGCTGCCTGGATCGCATACCGAAAGATCGGCCCTCATTCATTCAGCCAAGAGGAAGCCGACCGGCTCGGCAACGTGCCTCCGGGACTTCAGGCGAGCCTGCGCGGTCCCGACCGGATTCATGGATCGGGACGATGGTACAGGCGGTACCGTGTCACGGGGTTCCGGCGGTGGCTCGAAATCGATGCGGCTGCGATATTCCAGGTCAAGGTGAGGATGCCGGGAGGAGAAAGGGCATGAAGCTCTACTTCGCGCTTCCATCGCCGTTTGTGCGAAAAGTCCGGGTTTGCCTGATCGAAACGGGTCAGACGGCGGATGTTGAACTCATCGACGCTATCGGAACCCCGATCGATGCCAGCAACATGCCCACGGAGCATAACCCGCTCGGAAAGATCCCGTGCCTGATCCTTGATGACGGGCAGGCCTTGTACGATAGCCGGGTGATTACGCGGTATCTCGATGCAAGAGCTGGCGGAATTCTCTATCCGGATGATGCGGCGCTGTGGAGAATCCTGACGTTGGAGGCGTTGGCCGATGGCGTGCTCGATGCCGCGGTGTTGATGGTCTACGAACACAGGTGCCGTCCTCGGCACCTGGTTTACGAAACGTGGCTCGACGGCCAGAGAGAAAAGGTGAATCGTGCGCTTGATGCGATCGAGGCGAACTGGGCGGATCACCTTGAAGAGCACCTGGACATGGGGGTGATCAGTGTCGGAATCGCGCTTGAGTATCTGGACTTTCGACACCCGGGTCTTGACTGGCGATCCGCCAGAGGCCGACTCTCGGCCTGGCAGGCGGAATTCTCCGGACGACCGTCGATGGCAGTTACCCAACCCGCTGACCCTGTTTGACGATCAACGGCTTGGCCAATAGGCGCAATCCCGGATGCGACAATCCTTTCAAGGCCTTCTGAACCACGCACGGTGATCTGCGTTGGCACCCTGAAGGCAATTTGTGCCTGATCGGGAGGCAAACTGCCGGGCGCAAGGACTTGCCGGACATCTTGTGCTGATACGGTCATGCGAACACGCAACGCATGGAGCAACGACAGGTTGCGCGGCATTTGGTGGAACGGGTGGCATTCAGGTCAGGGAAAATACAGGTGCAGGGCTCGCTTTGACCAAGCGGTTTCGCGTGAAGGTTTCCTTGGCAGATCGCTGCAAGGTTTGTCTGGACGGTTTGAACGGGCAAGTGTAGTAACCGCGGGATTCCGGGTAGGTAACTGTATCCGGAACCTGTCCGGCTGATCGCCTGAATGGGCTGATCGCGTGAATGGAAGGATAAGGGAGGAGTTCGTGGCTCACGCAGATGAACCCGCCGGCAACCGCAGGGATTTTCTTTACGTCGCAACGGCTGCGACCGGCGCCATAACAGCTGGTGCCGCCACGTGGCCGCTCATCGACCAGATGAATCCGAGCGCGGACGTTCAGGCGCTGTCATCGATCGAGGTGGACATTTCAGGCGTCGATCCTGGCACCCAGATAACCGTGAAATGGCGTGGTAAACCCGTCTTCATTCGACGAAGGACCGAAGAAGAAGTCAGCGCAGCGCGGAACGTTGACCCCGCCGATCTCCCTGACAACGAGTCCAGGAATGCCAATATCCCGGGTGACGGAAGCGATACGAACCGCGCCCTGGACGAAAACGGCGAATGGCTGGTCATGATGGGCGTGTGCACGCACCTCGGGTGTGTTCCACTCGGTGAGGGGGCTGGCGAGTTCGGCGGATGGTTCTGTCCCTGCCACGGCTCGCATTACGATACGTCCGGACGCATCCGGAAAGGACCTGCCCCTGAGAACCTTCCGATTCCGGTCGCCCGGTTTCTCGATGACAATACGCTGAAACTCGGTTGAGGGGACAAGAGCATGGCCGGAATTCCTCACGACGCCTACGAACCGAGGTCGCGCATCGAGAAATGGCTCCATGCCAGGCTGCCGATCGTCGGACTCATTCACGCGACCCTGACCATCCCCACACCGAAGAACCTGAACTGGATGTGGATCTGGGGAATCGTCCTGTCTTTCTGTCTCGTGCTCCAGATCGTCACCGGCGTCGTTCTGGTCATGCACTACACGCCGCACGTGAACATGGCATTCGATTCAGTCGAGCACATCATGCGGAACGTCAATGCGGGATGGGCATTCAGATATCTCCACGCCAATGGGGCGTCGCTCTTCTTCATCGCGGTCTACGCCCACATCTTTCGGGGCCTCTATTACGGTTCCTACAAGGCTCCGCGGGAGATAACCTGGATTATCGGCATGCTGATCTATCTCACGATGATGGCGACGGCATTCATGGGATACGTACTGCCGTGGGGACAGATGTCGTTCTGGGGCGCAACCGTGATCACGGGTCTTTTCGGCGCCATTCCCGGCGTTGGCCCGATCATCCAGGAATGGCTGCTCGGCGGACCGGCCGTGGACAATGCAACGCTCACCCGGTTTTTCAGCCTGCACTATCTGCTTCCGTTCGTGATTGCTGGCCTTGTGATCGTCCATGTCTGGGCGTTTCACACCACGGGAAACAGCAATCCGACGGGAGTCGAAGTCCGGAGGCAATCGAAAGAAGTCGCCGGTAAGGATACGGTTCCGTTTTGGCCGTATTTCGTCATCAAGGACCTGTTCGCACTTGTGGTAATCCTGGTCGTGTTTGCCGTGTTCGTGGGTTTCATGCCGAATTTCCTCGGACACCCCGACAACTACATCGAGGCAAACCCGCTCGTGACGCCCGAGCACATCGTGCCCGAGTGGTACTTCCTGCCATTCTACGCGATCCTCCGCGCCATCACCTTCGACGTCCTGTTCCTGGAAGCCAAGTTTCTGGGTGTCCTGATGATGTTCGGCTCGATCGTCGTCATTGTCCTTGCCCCCTGGCTTGACACTTCGGCGGTCAGGTCAGGTCGATATCGCCCGACCTTCAAATGGTGGTTCTGGCTGCTGGTCTTCGATTTCCTTGTCCTGATGTGGTGCGGATCACAGAAACCGGAGGGTCTGGTTCCGACGATCTCTCTCATCGGTTCGATCTACTGGTTCGCATACTTCCTGATCATCCTGCCCCTGCTGGGGGTCCTCGAGAAACCCAACCCGCGGCCGGCGACGATCGAGAGCGACTTCGAAAGCAGGCATTCGCCGGCAGAGTGACGGTCGAGGAGATGAAACCGATGCGCAGGAACATGGCGGCTTTCTGGTCCGCGCTGGCGGCCACGATGATATTCGCGAACGCCGCGGATTCGGCTGGAGGGGGCGGCCACGTCGAGGACTTTTCATTCAGTTTCGAGGGGCCCTTCGGATCCTTCGACCAGAACCAGCTGCAGCGTGGGCTGCAGATCTATACCGAGGTTTGCTCGGCATGCCACGGGTTGCGCCAGGTTCCCTTCCGGACTCTCGGCGATACCGGTGGCCCGCACCTGGAAGCGTCGCAGGTCGTCGCGTTTGCCAGGCAGTTCGAGATTTTCGATTCCGAGCTCGATGACTTTCGCGAAGCCAAGCCTGCGGACAAGTTCCCCGGATCGGCAGTGGAGGAAGCGCCCGATCTTTCGCTCATGGCGAAGGCGCGCGCAGGCTTTCACGGTCCGTATGGTCTTGGAATCAACCAACTGCTCAGGGGGCCGGGCGGTCCCGAGTACATTGCCTCGATCCTGACGGGATACACGGGTAAGGAAAAGGAAGAATACGGAACCATATTATACGAGAATACGGCCTTTCCGGGCGGGTGGATTTCCATGGCGCCGCCTCTGGAGGATGGATTCGTCGAATTCCGGGACGGGCATGGCAACGATGTCCATCACATGGCCGAAGACGTGGCGGCGTTCCTGATGTGGGCGGCGGAACCGAAGTTTGCCGAAAGAAAACGTTCCGGTTTTGTCGCTGTTGCCCTCCTGGCTCTCCTGGCCGCCCTGCTGTACCTGACGAACAAGCGGCTCTGGGCTCCGATCAAGAAGCGACGGGTCTGATTTCGTTCGGAAACCTGCGTACACTTCCTGCAAGGTTCAATTCTCCCGCTTTTCCTTTTCGGTGACCTCGGGATTGCCAGTAACCGGATCGGCACGAGTTCGTCGAAACCGTCGGACGGGACTTCGATGATGGGTTGTCCGTTTCAGCGCGGGAGCCGGAATGCGCTCAGGCAACTTGCCTATATTCGTTGCAGTGTTTCATGCGGACTTTCGCAACCCCGAATGAACCCGATGGAACCCCGTCGGCAACCCTTTTGTTGACGGGGTCAGGATGCGCATCCGCTTCCGTCGATCAGAGACATGGAAATGGTGTTTTCCTGCGCGCTCGAGGCGCACACGATCCTCGTCCGCAACCGTAACAGGTTTTCCCTTGCCTCAATCACCCGCGGTGGCGGGAGCGGGTGTGTGTCATGATTGACATCGGCAACTGACCACCGGCGGAGACAACCCGCACTTCGCCAGAAGAGGGCGGTCAGTTGACATTCGCCGCGATTCGGCCTGACGACGGCTACTTGAAAGGCAGCATCAATCACGAAGCGACGTGTTTGATCAATCGGGCAATCAGCGCTCATGAGGGCCGCAGCGGCTCCGACCGTCCGTGCGCGCCGCCCTGTTTGGCCGGCTTCAACATTCGGCATGAGCACGCCCTGAGAATCGGTTTTCTCCGGTTGATCCTGTACCTCGGTGATTGATCGATTCTTGACTTCCGTCGGATTTGCTCCATCGGTAACGACCGCTTCGAAGTCCATGACAGGGCTTCCTCCACGTCTCGTCGGGTATGGGTTCGGTCAAGTCGAAATTCCGCGCGACGAACGCGCCGGACAGCTTCTGGACGGCAATGCGCTGCCGCATGTCCCTGGTGCTGCTGAAAGAGAAACCGCAGCGTTCGCCCTTCGCCGGATGACCGCATCCCGGTTCCTGAACGCCGCGTTGACCGCCTCGTCGCAGTCGGCGGAGTGGAGCGCGTCGCCGAGCAGCTCCACCATGGGAACCGCGGTCGACGGACCCTGGGTGACATCTGAGCGTATCTGTCTTCGCAAACCGTGAGGAACGACGGTCGTAATCGGTCATCATTGGTGTACAATCGCCGATCTCCAAATTTAGTCTTCGCTTCAAGTTCAGTTCGGGATAATCGCAAACCGGGCATTCTCGATGATGAGGCAGGAGTGATGAAGGTCGGCAGAAACCACCCTTGCCCTTGTGGCAGCGGCAGGAAGTACAAACGCTGCTGTTGGGATCGCAACAGCGGTGCGCACCTCGATACCACGCCAGCGGTATCGTCACACGGGTACAGCTTCGTCGAGACTGACCTTGACCGGCTTTCGAACAGTGTTGTCCGTCTCGTCGGTGAAGGCCGTCTCGATGAAGCTGACGCAGCCTGCGAAAAATTGAGGATCCGCTACCCCGAGACACACGATTGGCTTATGCGCAAAGCCATGGTCTGGGAGGCACGCGGCGAAGCCGAACTGGCGATCGAATATTGCAAGCGCACGATTGACTGGATGGATGCGCATCCCGAAGACTTTGACCCTGAAAGCCGCGAGCCCTTTCGAAAAGACATCGAGCGTCTGCGAAGGAGTGCCTGAAGCGCTTAGCGAGACGGGCGTCCGCCTTTTTGTGCCGCCCGAGCAGTCCACGTGAAAGTGAACGCCAGGCGGCGGGAACTGGACAGCCGCACCGCCTGGGGATGGCAACGTGTCGCCGGAGTGGCCGGTAAAGTGCCCGGAGGCGCGCACGCTTCTGTCGCGGTGGCCAGCTGCGTCAAGCCGCGGGAAGGCGTGACCCACAGGGATGTGTCGTTCAGAGCCGTGGGAAAATGTGCGCTATCATTCCCGCGATGTTTGAAGATTGCAATTCCGGCTGGGAACGCCTTCGAGAGCGCCCGGAATTTCCGTTGACCGACCGAACGCCCTTGCACGAGGGCCAGGGCATTGGTGAAATCCCGAGTACGCGGGAGGACAATCGAAGCTTGGTGCGGTCAGAACATGATGAAAGGGAAATCTGAATGATGCGAAGAACGATTTTTTCTTTCGGCAGTCACTGCCTTGGTCGGGACGACGATGCCTGGGGTGCCGGTTCAGGCGCAGGAAATGATCATGGTGTGCACGATTGCGCCAAAGACCGGACCGTTCGCCGGTAGTGTCTCGGTTGCCCAGTGGCCCAATGACGAACTCTGGGTCAAGCAGGTCAACGGCGGCCTCCGGATCGGCGACAACAGGGCTCCGATACAAAAGGACGGAAACAACAGGGTCGCTACGATAGGGTCACTACAACAGGATCGCCGCAATAGGGAAAAAACGCGGCAAACCACCCAGAATGCCGCGCACTGGTTCAGCCGCTAACACTCCGAGTTGATTGCCGCGATATTCGACGATAATGAGGACAAGCGTCGAAAAAATCGATTTTTACAGGATCAAGGAAGAGCTGGATGCCGTCATGGGACGCCTGCAGGGAAGCGGCGCGCGCGGGTCACTGGCTTTTGAGCTTTATGTCGTTCTTTCCGTACCTGCGGCAACGCAGGAGAACCCGAAGGCGAACCTGCCTGAACATCTCTGGCCTACCAGAATCGATTGGAAGCCAAAGGCTTGCTCGCATTTGCGGGGCCGCTGTCGGACGAGACCGGCACCGAAATGCGCGGTATGGGTCTGATCGTCTACCGCGCTCAATCGTTTGATCACGCCCGCGACCTGGCCGTCAATGACCCAATGCACCGTTCGGGTGCACGCACGTATACTTTGCGGAAATGGATGGTAAACGAGGGTCAGATTTCGCTGACGGCTCAACTTTCTGCCCAATCCGTATCTCTACGTTAACCCGCCGTTTCGGCCTTTCCCGCCCCGGAGTCCAACCGGACCTCTCGGCCATCGTTCGACCAGGTCTTGAGCGACCCGGTTGTCCCGCCACTGTCGGGTTCATGGGCGGAGTGTCCGTGCGCCCTGCCTGCGAATCCCCCGGATCCGGCGTTTCCAAACGGCGCCCGCAACGCATCGAATCGGTCCGGTTCCCTGCCGCATTTCCCGGCATCATTCGGGGTTGAGGATGCGATGGAAACAAACCCGGCCGATAGCCAGGTCCACGCGGGGCAAGATCCGTGACGCTTCTGCTACTCATGGTCCAGCCACGGGGTTGCCCTCACCGAGCGGTAGGACCCGGAGTCAGCCCGCAACGGTTTCAAGAAACTCCACTTCGATGAACGCAATCTCGAAATCGCTGGCGTTGACCACATCGTGGTGAACGCCCTTTCTCCGGAAATAGGGCACTCCACGGCGCAGTTCGGCAACCCGTGTCGTGCCGTCCGGTTCGCGCAGGAAAAGTTGCCCGTCCGTGAGAGGTACGACCAAATAGTCATGTTCGTGAACATGCCAGCCGGTATTGTCGCCCTTCGCAGGAAAGCGCCATTCGGTCGCGCGGGTCCGTCCGTTCTCCAAGAGCACCGTGCCGATGGCCGTCCCTTCGCTCGTATCTGAAATGTCGCTCATCGCCATTTCCCCTGTTTCCGTGTCCGCGCCATCAGGCCATTGTATCACGGATCCTGCCGAGAATGCCTAACAGGTTCTTTCGTGCGGCAAGCGCCGCATCCATGTCCACCTTGACGAACTTGGTCGGCGTGTTGGGCTGAAGCTGGCCGATCAGGTCCATGTCCGCCGAAATGACGGTGCCCAGCATGAAGTAGCCGCCACCCGAAACCGCGTCGCGGTGCAGCACGATGGGCTCGGCACCATCGGGAACCTGAATTGATCCGTAAGGGTAGCACGCATCGACAATGTTGGAGGGGTTCGAGCCCGCGCTATAGGGCTGTTCACGTGGAACGAATTCCAGCTGCCGCCCGCCCCTGAAGCGATAACCCATCCGATCGGCTTCATTGGCGACCCTCCAGGCATCGTCAAAAAACCCGTTCTGCGCGCCTTCGGTGATCCGGTGCCAGTAGAGGGCCGGCAACACTCTCAACTCGGCCTGGGACCGGGGCAGCCGCCTGAGTGCGGCAGGTAACGATGTGCCCGGCCTGGCGCCGCCGCCAGGTTGACCAATCGGCAAGGAATCATCAGGCTGCACCGCGCGCCCGTCGACGCCGCCCAGTGAGCCGATCGGATAGGTCGACCTGCTGCCCAGGGCGGGTGGCGTGACGATGCCACCCGAGACGGCAATATGTGCACGCGCCCCGAGCTTGAGGAAACCGAAAGACAGGACCTGGCCTTTCCTGATGCCCAGTGCGGTCCAGGTTGCGTGTTCCTCGCCGTCGATCAGGGGAGGCAGTTCGGCCCCGCAGACGGCGATGACGGCATCTTCGGTGAACTCCGGTTCAGGCCCGAGAAAGACTGTTTCCAGACCAGCTGCAGCTTCATCATTGCCCACCAGCAGGTTCGCTGCGCGCAACGCGAGCCTGTCCATCGCTCCACCCATGGGGATGCCGAGATGGAAATAGCCACGCCGTCCGGGAACCCTGGATCGTCAAGATTCCGGCCGAAACGACGTTAATCGGCATGTAAATCCTCCATCAGTCTGGCATTCGTGCCGTCCGGGTCCGCATTGAAGTCCTCGAGTGAAAAGGCAACGTTTCGGACGCGGGGCTCGAACCGCCCGTCCTGTACATCCCGGAGAATTCGGTCGTATTCCATCCGTTCGATGGGCTTCCACTAGACGATGTCACCGGGACGGAAGAACACCATGAAATCCTTCAGGTACGGAACTTCCTGTTTCGGGTCGTAGATTGTCATCGGAGTGATTCCGAACATCTGGTAGCCGCCCGCGCCGCGAACCGAGCAAATGCAGGAGAAAGACCCGCCGTAGCCCACGGTCTGTTTCGGCGTGTCCGTACGCGGGCGAAGGTATTCGGGCACCTGAATCGGCCGCGAACGGTCGACCATTTGGTACAGGAAGGGCAGGCCCGACACGAAGCCCACCATCGGGACGAACCAGAGCGCGCCCGAATGCGCTTCGACAAAAGCCTCGACGGTTTCGTAACCGTTGATCCGCGCGGCGTATTCGATGTCGGTTCCGTCAGGGTCCTGGTGGCGGTCGCGGAACCGCATCAGCGTCTCGTGTCTCCAGGGATCCTGGTAGAAAACCGGGGCCTCCATGATGCGCGTATCCAGATTGGCTTCGGCCTTCTCGGCCCCGGTTTCCAACAGTTTGAGTCTTTCCATCAACGCCCAGGGGTGGGATGACGTCAGGGTTGAACTTGATCTGGAACGAGGCATTGGCCGGGCAGATCTCCGTGACTCCGACGATCCCGGCTGCACGCACGGCATTGGTCATCGAGAGGGACGTAAAGAAAGAGTGGGTGTCACCATTCTGTCGGACATGGTCTATCGGCCGTGGTCGCTTGACTGCCGGCGAGTCGAGGCAACGTCGCTTGCCGACAATGTGCCAACCATGGACGTCGGAATGGCCTGGGCCGCCAATGTCGAGTTGAACAGCGCGGCTGAGGCATTCCGGGAATTCATGCATCTCGGAGACGTCTCGCACTGACTTCGATTCCCTTCCATCGTGTCCCCGGTAGCCTTGTCGCTGGCCATTGCGGAACTGATGGCACGTCCAGGCTGACTGTTTGCACAATTGGCAACGGAATCAACGCCAGCGGGCTGCATCGTCACCGTCATTCTCCTGCCCGCAAATCATATTCTCGGAGTCGTCGATTTTCCGTTATGCCGTCACCATGATTCGCTGGCCGGCTCACGGACTTTGAGACGCGAACAGACAACGAATTCGCGGAATCATGTGCAAACGGGCCTCTTTCCTGGCAGCTGACCAGCGGGTGAAACTCGCGAAATTCCTGCACTGGCGCAATGCCGATGCTCTTGCGCCGTGTCGTGCGGGTTCCCTGCCTCTATCCGGACGATGGCAAGTCTGTGAGGTTCGCAGCAAAGTCCAACAGGCAATGCGTGCGCCTCGACCAACGCAGCGATTTCGAGCTCGTTTGGACCCTGGACCCTGGGAATTCCACTTGTTCAAGCCGTACAAGGTGCGAGGCGTGAGGCGTCACCGACCGCGAATTGGCACGCCGCCCGATGTGTGGCGCACGCGCGGTGTCTTGCCGCGCCCTCCGGTCACATCCTCGTAGAGTCGCAGCACGTTCTTGACCGAGTTGATGAGGAGCGCGTGGCCGGTCGCCGGACCTTTCTCAAGACCGTAATCGGGAAAAAACTGGTTGCGAACGGACACGGGCACGTGTCGGTCCTTCAGCCTCTGCAGCAAGGCAGCGACAGCCTCACTTGCGGCCTCAACTGGCCAATAATAACGGATCCGGTCCGAAAGACCGAAATGACGCTGGAGCCAGAGATCCCTCTCGCTGCCGGAACAGTAGTTCAACCAGTTATCGGGCGCTTCCTGCATCGCCCGTTCCATCGTCCTCATCAGCCTTCCTTTCGGGGCATGGCCGTCGAGAACATCGGCGAGGCCGTCGAGCGAATAGAGGGCCTCGCGCAACACGAAGGTCAGCGAAGGTCCGACCTTCAGAAACGCAAAGCCGTTCTCGACAAGGCCACGCAATCCGTCGATGGTCTGAAAATCCGTCGAATGCGCCTCGAACACCAAACCGGGGTGTGCCTTCAATGCGGCAGAAAGCGCCTGCGCTTTCCGGGTATCGAAATGGATGACGTTCGAATTGGTGAACTCGACGCCGGGCTGGACGACAAGCGCAATCACGCGGGAAAACGCATCCTGCAAGCCAATTTCCCGAAAAGCGGCCCTGTGCAGGTCGAGTGTCTCCGTGACAGCCACCGGCCTCGTCGGTTCGAGACGATCAAGCCTGTGGTTCGCCCCACCTGGCGCCGGCACCTCGGTTCCGATAACATAGACCGGATCAAGCCGCCTTTTGTGCCGTTCGGCGGCCGCGGCCAAACTTGCCGCCCGCCTGGCGACACTTGCGCCAGGCGGGGCCACCGGCTCCCCTTTGCAACCCATTGAAGTGTCGAGGTGCAGCTTGGTGAATCCGGCCTCCACATAGGCCCTGATCATTCCTTTTGCTTTTTCCATCGCCTCGCTGGCAGGCAGGTGTTTCCAGGGGTTCGGGCCCAGGTGGTCGCCACCCAGAACGATTTTGGTGGCGTCGAATTGTACTTTGGCAGCGATATCCTCGACAGATTGGCGAAATTCAGCCGGCGTCATTCCGGTATAGCCGCCATCCTGGTTGACCTGGTTGCAGGTCGCTTCGATCAGAACGGTCCTGCCCCGTTCACGGGCCAGGCCGAGCGCGGCTTCGATCACCAGCGGGTGGGCGGAGCAAACCGAGGTCATCCCCAAATGCTCGCCCCGGTGCCAGGCGTCGGGAATGCCCAGGAGCGGGTGTTTCATCGGTCCTCTTCCTTGTGGTCGAGGACAAATCGCTCGAGTGTGGGCAGATCGGCGGTGCCTTTCATTGGTCCTCTCCGTGTCACCGCCAATGCACCGCTGGCCGCAGCGATCTCAAGCGCCGACTCGGGGTGTCTCCCCCGCAGCCACAGCGAGGTGAAAGTGGCGCTGAAGCAGTCTCCCGCTCCGGTCGGATCCAACTCCTTGACCTCGAATGCGTCGACCGAGAACTGCCTGCCCCGATCGTGGTATCGGGCACCGCCGGCGCCGCGCTTGTGCACAACCGCAGTGACGCCTCGCTGCAGGAGTTCTGCTACCGCTCCAGGCGGGTCCTGTGCATCAGTCAGGAGGGTGAGTTCATCACCGCTCGGAAGGAACAGGTCGGTTAGCCCGATGATACGGGTCATGGCATCTGCCAATCCCTGGCTCGAGAGCATTTCGTTGCGCAGGTTCGGATCGAACGAAACGGTGCCAGAGCGTGCCTTGATCGTGTTGGCCGCTTCAATGTTCAAGTCAACGAAGTCCGGAATTGAGAGAGACGATCCCGTCACGTGGATATGGTCGGCGACGTCCAGAATATCCCTGGCGGCATCGGAGACATGCAAGGTTCCGGCGGCACTGTGCCTGATGTTGAAGACGAAGTCGCGCGACCCATCCGAACGATAACGCACGAAAGCGCTGCCTGTCGGGCGGTCCGGATCGACGTTGACGCCGGCGACGTCAACGCCATCCCGCCTCAGCCGCTCCAGATTCAGGTGACCGAAATCGTCGTTGCCCACAGCCGAGACAATGGCGACGGGTTGGCCCATCCTGGCGGCCTGGTCGGCAAAGATCGCGGGAGCGCCGGAAGGGTACGGCCCGCTCAGCGACTGCGGCAGCAGGAATCCTTCGCCGACCGTGTCGGCCATGATCTCGACGAGGATTTCTCCGATCACGACGATTTTCTTCATGGTTTCCTTGCCCAAGCCTGCATTTCGGACCTCAGGTAATTCCACGCTTGCGCCTGAATCTGACGTCCCGGATACAAAGGCCGCAACATCTTGTTGACCGCCACCCTATAAAGGCACTACTGTCAACAAAGAAACTGCCGCGCGTGACGTAAAGCAATGCCGCGCGTAAAGCAACGCCGTGAAAGAAGCCTCGACTGCTTTGATGGATCTGCGGCCGCGTTGTGCTGAGATGGACGAGGGCGAATGACCGGCAGGAAAATCAGGAACATGGAGGAATTCGCGGAGGTCAGCGGAATCTCGCGCCCAACGATCTCCAAATATTTTTACGATCCTGAAAGCGTTCGGCAATCGTCTCGCGCCCGGATCGAGAGCGCGCTCGAGAAGTACGATTACCGGCCGAACATATTCGCGATCAACCAGAATCGGAAGCTCACAAAGACAATCGGCATTCTGGTTCCCTATCTCGCGGATCCGTTTTTTGCCGAAATCGTCCGCCTGATCGAGCGCCAGTGCATCAATGCCGGGTTTTGGCCGATCGTGTTCAGCGCCCATGGCCAGGTCGAACTGGAGAACAATGCGCTTGCCACGCTGCAATCGCTTCGTCCTGCCGGTGCCCTGATCGCACCGCTTGGGCGAAGCTCTGATCCGGAGATCGTGCAGCGCTTCACCGAGGAAGTCCCGAGTGTTGTCTTTGACAGCAACCTGAAGGTCGGCAAAGCATTTGTGGGATCGAACAATTTTCAAAGCATCCCGCTGATCGTGGAATACCTGTGCCGCACCGGGGAACCGCCGTGCTTTCTTGAGATGCCGCCGGTCAATCCGAACGCGACAAAGCGCCGTGATGCCTTTGTCCAGGCCATGGAGCGCCAGGCCCTCGATCCCAGGATCATACGGGTGGCAGGCAGCGACTGGGATTTCGAGCGAATCGGGTTCGAAGAGGGCGTACGCCTGATCGAAGAACGCTCGCTACCCTCCGATACCGTGCTGTGCAGCAACGACCGTCTGGCGATCGGACTGATCGCGGCAGCCTACCAGAAAGGGTTGCGCGTAGGGCGCGGGCCGGGATGCGCGCTCCGGGTCGCCGGGCACGATGACCACCCGTTTTCGCAGTTCACCTGTCCACCTCTCACGACGGTCTCGCAGGACTACAGGGCGATAGCCAGACGCAGCGTCGAGATCCTGTTCAAGCTCATCGACGGGGTCGAACCCACCGGCGAACGGCCGGAAGAGCTGTTCGAGGGCAGGCTGGTTTTGAGATCGTCCGCGTGACGAAACTGAACATGCGTGAAAATTTGCGGGCGCAAAGGAAAGAATTGACTCGCAGAAGGAATCACGCTAGGTCGCCTTCCGCATGCATTAAGCCAACAAGGAGGAACTTGGATGAAACTTGCAAGTAGAATGTACGGTGCGACAGCCATGTTGGCGGTCGCCGCCACAGCCATGTCCACGGCAACAGCAGAAGAAATCACAATCGCGACGGTTAACAACGCCGACATGATTACCATGCAGGAGCTTGCTCCGCAGTGGGAAGAAGCGACCGGCAACACGATCAACTGGGTTGTCCTGGAGGAAAATGTCCTTCGCCAACGGACAACGCAGGATATCGCCACGGACGGCGGTTCTTTCGATATCATGTTCATCGGTGCATACGAGACTCCGATCTGGGGAGCCAATGGCTGGCTGACGTCCTTGAACGATTTCGGCGATGACCCGGACTACGATCTCGAAGACATCTTCCAGTTGGTGCGGAATGGCCTGTCTGCAGGCGGCAACCTGTATGCGGTTCCGCTTTATTCCGAGACGTCATTCACGTTCTATCGGACCGACGTCTTTGAAGCTGCCGGCATCGAAGCGCCAACAGAGCAGATCACGTATACAGAGTTCGCGGACATGGTTGCCAAGGTTCATGATCCGGACAACGGTATCTTCGGCACCTGTCAGCGCGGCAAGGCTGGCTGGGGTGAGAACATGGCGTTTGTCGGCACATTGGCCAATGCCTTCGGTGCTCGCTGGTTCGACATGGACTGGAATCCTCAACTGGACAGCCCCGAGTGGAACGCGGCGATTACGTACTATGTCGACCTGATGAACAACTACGGTCCTCCGGGCGCCTCTGCAAACGGCCACAACGAAAACCGTGCCTTGTTCAAGGACGGCAAATGCGCAACCTGGGTAGACGCCACATCGGCCGCCAATGACGTTCGCAACCCTGCGACGTCCACCGTTGCCGACAAAACGGACTTCTTCAAAGCACCGAAACAGGCAACGGACAAAGGTACCGGTTGGTTCTGGTCCTGGGCGCTTGCCATCCCGGCAAGCTCGCAAAAGGCCGGCACCGCCAAGGACTTCCTGAAGTGGGCGACGTCAAAAGAATACTTCCAGATGGTTGGTGAAACAAAAGGCTGGGTCGCTGTGCCGAGCGGAACTCGCGCATCGATTCACGAGGATCCCAGACTTCTGGAAGCCGCGCCTTTTGCCGAAACCATCAAGAATGCGATCTTCTCGGTGGACCCTGCGGATCCGACACGTGACCCAGTTCCGTACACTGGCGTTCAGTTCGTTGCGATCCCCGAATTCCAGGGCATCGGCAACTACGTCGGTCAGCAGGTCGCTGCGGCTCTTGCCGGTCAGCAATCGGTCGAGCAAGCGCTTGCCAACAGCCAAAGATTCACTGTGCGCGAAATGACGAAAGCAGGTTACATCAAGTAACCCACCCCCTCCCCGAATGGGCCGATGCCCTTGTGCCTCGGCCCATTCGAATTCTCACGGGTGGGTGCCAGCATTTTGGCAAAGGCCTGTTTTGGGCTTTTTCTCAAGTGCTGATACGCAATTCGTTTTGGGAGGGCGAAACGCATGGCCACAAAAGCGTCCCGTTCCGCTGCGCGAGCGATGATCTCGCCCGCCGTTCTGTTGCTTCTCGGCTGGATGCTCGTGCCGCTGTGCATGACCGTCTACTTTTCATTCTTGCGATACAACCTTCTGCAGCCGGGGGCGACACCGTTCGCCGGGTGGGAGAACTATTACTGGTTCGTGACTGATCCCAGCTTCACGGCCGCGATCAAGAATACTCTGGTCATGGTTGGCGGCATTCTGTGCATCACGACCATCGGCGGCATTTGTTTTGCGCTTTTGCTCGACCGTCCGATGTTTGCGACGGGAGTTATTCGCATCATGGTCATCGCTCCGTTCTTCGTGATGCCAACAGTGTCGGCTCTGATCTGGAAGAACATGTTCATGAACCCCGTCAACGGCATGTTCGGGCGGCTCGCCACGAGCCTGGGATTCGAACCCATCGACTTTTTTGGCCAGATCCCATTGGCGTCCATCATCTTCATAGTGTCCTGGATGTGGTTGCCCTTCGCGACGTTGATCCTTCTCACCGCGCTCCAATCGCTTGACCAAGAGCAGTTGGAGGCCGCCGAAATGGATGGGGCCAATTGGTGGAACAGGTTTTGGTTCATCATGTTGCCGCACCTGGCTCGCGCCATCACCGTGGTGATCCTGATCCAGACAATTTTCCTGCTGTCGATTTTCGCCGAAATCCTTGTGACCACGAACGGTGGTCCCGGCGTGGCGACGACCAACCTGACGTATCTGATCTATGTTTCGTCGTTGCTGCAGTTCGACGTCGGCATGGGAAGTGCCGGTGGCGTCATCGCCATCATCCTCGCCAACATTGTCGCGATCTTCCTTATGCGGATGATCGGCAAGAACCTCGACGCCTGAGGAGGAGAGGAAATGGCACGCGCAGTCTCGAACAAGGAAAAAGCCGTAAACACGGCAATCGCCGGAACGCTCGGGTTTTTCATGTTCGTTCCGATCCTCTGGATTGTCATCCTTGCATTCAAGACCGAGGAAGATGCGATCAGGGCGCCCTTGGAAATCCTGTTCGGTTCTGGCTGGACGACGGAAAGTTTCGGCACTGTTCAGGCCCGGTCCGACTATCTCAAACATTTCTCGAACTCGGTCATCATCTCGGTCGGGTCGACATTCCTTGGTCTCCTGGTTGCGATACCTGCGGCATGGTCCATGGCGTTTGTTCCCTCCAGGCACACCAGGAACGTGCTGATGTGGATGTTGTCGACAAAGATGCTTCCGCCTGTCGGCGTCCTGGTTCCGATTTACCTGATTTTTCGTGATTTCGGGTTGCTGGACAGCCGTATTGGCCTGACCGTCGTGTTGATGCTGATCAATCTGCCGATCATCATTTGGATGCTCTACACGTACTTCAAGGAAATCCCCGGGGAAATCCTTGAAGCCGCGCGAATGGATGGCGCGCCTTTGCGCGACGAGATCCTTTACGTGCTGACACCGATGGCGATTCCCGGCATGGCGTCGACAGTCCTTCTGAACATCATCCTTGCCTGGAACGAGGCGTTCTGGACGATCAACCTGACCGCTGCGGATGCGGCCCCATTAACCGCTTTCATTGCCAGCTACTCCAGTCCAGAGGGCTTGTTTTACGCGAAGTTGAGTGCGGCTTCCGTGATGGCGATTGCGCCCATTCTGATCATGGGCTGGTTCAGCCAGAAACAGCTTGTCCGGGGTCTGACGTTTGGTGCCGTAAAGTAGGGGACAGGGATATGGGACGCATACAGCTCAAGCAGGTTCAAAAGAAGTTCGGCGACGTAGAGGTCATTCCTCCTCTGGACCTGGAGATCGAAGACGGGGAGTTCGTGGTTTTCGTCGGTCCATCAGGCTGCGGAAAGTCGACTCTCCTGCGTCTGATTGCGGGGCTGGAAGATACGACGTCCGGCACCATCGAAATCGATGGTGCTGATGCAACCGCAACTCCGCCGGCCAAGCGCGGGTTAGCGATGGTGTTCCAGTCCTACGCGCTTTACCCGCATATGTCGGTCAGGAAGAACATCGCTTTCCCGATGAGAATGGCACGCGTACCAAAGGACGAGCAATCGCGCCGCCTCGAGGAAGCAGCACGCGTGTTGAACCTTACCGAATACCTCGACAGGCGGCCGGGCCAGCTATCCGGCGGCCAGCGTCAGCGCGTGGCCATCGGTCGTGCAATCGTGCGGGAGCCGGCAGCATTTCTTTTCGACGAGCCGCTGTCGAACCTTGACGCGGCACTCCGCGTCGGCATGCGCCTCGAGATCAGCGAGCTTCACACGCGGCTCAAGACGACGATGGTGTACGTGACCCACGATCAGGTCGAAGCCATGACAATGGCCGACAAGATCGTCGTGCTGAATGCGGGTGTGATCGAGCAGGTGGGAAGCCCCCTTGAACTCTATCGAAATCCGCAGAACAAGTTCGTTGCGGGCTTCATCGGAAGCCCCAAGATGAACTTCATCGAGGGCCCCGAGGCCGCCAGGCATGACGCCCACACCGTCGGCGTCCGGCCTGAGCATGTTGACGTGTCCAGCGACATTGGCACATGGACGGGCACTGTCGGCGTGTCCGAGCATCTCGGCAGCGATACGTACTTTCATGTTGCCGTCAACGGCCTTTCGAATCCGCTGACCGTCCGCGCGGGCGGTGAAGTCGACCTGCACTACAATGATACCATTTATCTCACCCCGAACCTGGACCACCTGCATCGGTTCGACGAAAGGGGCTTGCGCATTACATGAAACGACTTGAAGGAAAGGTTGCCCTCGTAACCGGTGGTGCCCGCGGCATCGGGCGTGCCGTCTGCGAGGCCTACGCCCGCGAAGGTGCCAGGGTCGCCGTGGCGGACCTGCTGGAAGCAGAAGCGGTCCAGACGGTATCCGCGCTTGGCGGAAACGGCATGGCAGTTGCCATGGATGTGACCGATCTCGACTCGATCCGTGCGGGCGTCAAGGCGGTCGAAGCGCATTGGGGCGGGATCGACATCCTCGTCAATGGCGCCGGCATATTCAACATGGCCCCGATCGACTTGGTGACCCAGGAGGATTACCGCCGCCAGTTCGACGTAAACGTCGGCGGCACGATATTCGCGTGCCAGGCCGTGGCACCGGGAATGAGAGAGCGTGGCAGGGGCGCTATCATTAACTTCGCAAGCCAGGCCGGGAGGCGCGGCGAAGCAAACGTCTCGATCTATTGTTCGACGAAGGCAGCGGTGATTTCGGTTACCCAGTCCTTGGCGCTGGAGTTCGCAAGAGACAATATCCGCGTCAATTCCGTTGCGCCGGGCGTGATAGACACGCCCATGTGGGACGTGGTCGACGCTCAATTCGCGGAATTTGAACACAAACCCATAGGTCAGAAGAAAAGGGAAGTGGGTGAGGCCGTGCCGCTCGGCCGCATGGGCGTACCCTCGGATGTCGCAGATCCTTGCGTCTTTCTCGCTTCCGATGACGCGCGCTACATCACCGCGCAAACGCTTAACGTCGATGGCGGAAACTGCATGAGTTGACGGCGATGCCAGTGTATTTTTCGAACAGCACGCTCTTTCGGATGCTTGCCGGATTGAGGGACCGGCCAATTGCCGGTGAAGTCTCTCTCCGGGCAACTTTCGATGCGTGCGTTCGGCCCCTTGACGCGGCGCAGTGTCGTGGGCTTGAAGCGCAGGACTATCTGGCAACGCTGGCCAGATTTGCTGCCGAAAGCCTCTCGGCCGGGATCGCCGGTTCAATGGTCAACTGTTTCCAGGTTGACGTGCACAATGCAGGCTGATCGAACGGATGGCCGATCCGGCATTCTGAATCGCGTTGCCTTCACCCTTCCCGAGGGCGGATACGACTTGAACCCCGCGCCCTTCGGTCTCCGCGCAGAGTTCGCGGACATTCTGCACGATGTCGCAGGCCAAGGCACTCTGTGCACTGGCTTCGCCACCAAGGTGGCTGTTTCTCGGCCCAGGTGTGACAGGGGAGTCGGGCCTTTTACCGGGCGAAGCGTCGACAACCCCCGGGGAGGCCGTGCAAACCCGCGCCAAAACGTCGCGTCGCTGGAACGGCCGACCGGCCCCGCCCTCGCCGTATGGATCACCGCCAACTGCTCGTTTTCGAACTCCTTGGCCGACTGCATCGTTCCCACGACCGGAACAAGGGAACCGGCCCTTGCGTGCCAGCTTGGAAACGACGCTGCTGCCCGGGGCGTGCCAGAGGGTTCCGCTGGTGCGTTTTGGAGGACAATTCCCGAGCAGGGTGCCCCGATCGGGACCGGGTCAGGCGCAACATTCGCGAACCACTGGATCGTCGATATGATCCGACGCGTCGTCTGCGATGGCTCGCCCCGACATCGGAGTCGCGTCCTGGGGGTCAAGCGAAATGCAATGAACGCTGGGCGCCTTGTTGCCGATTTGGCTCTGGCGGAAGCGTTCCGGGCGCGGACATGCGCGGGAACACGCGAGGATGGTGCCGTCACCGGACCAAGCGATCCGAAGTCGGACAATTTCGTCAAGACCGCAGTACGGGCAAGTGAAACCCCCCAGGCGTGGCTGGGCCGGCACCGGTTTTTCGGCAATCTTGCCGATCATCCGGTGTTCCAGGCCAGGTTCGCACGCTGGCCGCAAATGATCTGGTCCGATGGGACCGGGGCGGCCATGCGCGCCCGTTCTTTCGTTTGATCGGCCATGCGGGCGATCCAGTTTCCGGCCCGGAATGCGGTGGAGGCCACTACCCTCCCGGACCCATTTCCCGGGCCCGGCCAAGTGGTCGTCGATGTTCATGCCAGCGGCGTCTGTCATACTGACATCGAGGTGTTGCGCGGAAACTACGGCACTTCGGCGTTCCCGCTTGTTCCCGGCCATGAATATGCAGGTGCCATCGTCGAACTCGGTCCGGAGGTCGAGGGTCTGCAAGTCGGTGACCGCGTCGTGGTCGACCCGAATGTCGAGTGCGGCACATGCAGCGCATGCCGGAGAGGCTGGGCACATCTCTGCGAGACGCTGGGTGCCTATGGAGTTACGCGGAACGGAGGATTTGCTGAGCGAAGCCTGGTGCGCGCCTCGGCCGTGTATCCCATCGGTGACATGTCCTATGTCATCGCCGCGCTGGCCGAACCGCTCGGCTGTGTGCTCAACGGCCTCGGCGCTGTCCAGGCGAGCCGGGCCGAAAACGCGCTGATCTTTGGCGCAGGTCCCATCGGACTGCTGCTGGGCGTTGGTTTGAATGTCAACGGTGTCCAGGAAGTCACCTTTGTGGAGGTCGACGAAGCTCGCGTGGAATTCGCAGAGGAATTCGGGTTCCGCGCCATCAATGCCGGCAGTCCCGATCTGCCGTCATGGCATCGCGAAGCCGACCTGGCGATCGATGCGACGGGTGTGCCCAAAGTGGCCGAAAACCTCATCCGTTACATTGCCGATGGCGGAGCAGGCCTGTTCTTCGGCGTTTGTCCCTCCGATGCCAAGATCCAGATCAGCCCGTTCGAATTGTTCCGCCGACAGATCACGATTGCCGGATCGCACTCGCTCAACCACAACATTCCCGACGCCATGGCCGCGCTGCGCGCATTCGGAAACGATGTGGCACAGGTTGTTTCCCACAAGCTTCCGCTTGAAGATGTCGCCCAGGTCTTTGCCGAAGGCGCACCTGCTGGAAGCCTGAAAATCCAATTCGTGCCGAAATGACAAATTCGCCTGACGCTCGGAAGCTTGCGTTCTTCTGCAGGTCCCGTCATCGCCCCCCGATGGTGGAACCGCTCGCATCGTTTTCTGCCCGGAAAGGGTCGGGATTTACCTGGGCCAGGCCGACATGACGAGGACAGACAGTATGTCCAACGCGGTCGTTCACTCTTCACATTGGCCCGGATCCCGAAGCCCTTGACACCGCCGGTCGTGAGCAATCGCAACCATGCCCGCGTCCTCCTTCTCCAGAAGGCGAGGACCTCCAGGTCCGGTTTGCCTGGCAGGAGGGGTGCGTATGCAAGGATGCAGCTTCGCAATGTCGCGTCTTCGGATTTGGTCACCCTGTGGCGGCCGATCCTGGGACCGACGGAGAGTTTGACCGGCCGCCAGCGTTCACAGGCAGTGCTCGGTTTGTCCTGGGCGGTGATGTCGTCCTCCGGAAACCGCACGCCAAGATTTTTGACCTGAAGTTCCGAGGCAATTTCGTCTAGCCATGATTCCACTGTCGAATTCAACATTGAATGCTCTGCCTGAGGCAGTCCTGAAGCCTTCATATGACCGGGCGGCCCTGACCCCGGGGATCGTCCATATCGGGCTCGGAAATTTCAACCGCGCCCATCAGGCCTGGTACCTGCACCGGCTCTTCCAGCTTGGCCTTGATCAGGATTGGGCGATCGTCGGTTCGGGTGTCCGTCCGTTTGATGCCGGGCAGCGTCAGAAACTCCTGAAGCAGGATTGTCTGTCGACGTTGATTGAACTGAGTCCGTCCGGTACGTCGGCAGAGGTGAATGGTGCGATGATCGACTACGTGCCGGTCGAGGACGGCAATGCTGCTCTCATCAACCGAATGGCCGATCCCGCGATTCGAATTGTCACCCTGACGGTCACAGAGGGCGGGTACTACATCGACCCCGACACGAGAGCATTCGATTCGGCGCATCCGGACATCCTGCATGATGCCGCCCGTCCCGATCGCCCGAGGACGGCATTCGGTGCCATGATCGCGGCGCTCAGGATCCGACGCGAGAGGGGAATCGGTCCATTCACTGGTCAGAGTTGCGACAACCTTCAGGGTAATGGCGACGTGCTTCGCCGGACCGTGGTTTCGCTCGCCAAGGCGTCCGTCCCGGAGCTTGCCGAGTGGATCGACGAAAATTGCACGTTTCCGGACTCGATGGTCGACTGTATCGTGCCGGCGACCGGCCCGAAAGAAATCGAACTGGCGCGGACGTTTGGAATTGACGACCTGGTTCCCGTAGCCCACGAAAACTACCGCCAGTGGGTCATCGAAGATGACTTCTGTGCAGGACGCCCGGACTGGGGCCGTGTCGGCGCGACGATTACAGACCGTGTCGGCGACTACGAAACGATGAAGATCCGCATACTCAATGCCGGCCACCAGGTCATCGCAAATCCGGGCGAGGTCCTGTCCATCGGGACGATCTCGGAATGCATGGCTCATCCCCTGATTTCCGCGCTGTTCCGCAAGGTTCAGCACCAAGAGATCGTGCCCCATGTCCGGCCGATTCCAGGTTGCACGCCGGAGCAGTATGTCGAACTCATTGGCAGCCGTTTATCGAATCCCACCATCGTGGACACGGTCCGGCGGGTGGCCTTCGACGGGTCGTCGCGCCACACGGGTTTCGTTTTGCCGATTCTCCGCAACGGCCTCGAGGCCGGCACCCCGATCGAAGGGCTGGCCCTGGTCGAAGCGCTCTGGGCGCGGATGTGTCAAGGGATCCGCGAAGACGGCACGGTGATCGAGCCGAATGATCCGCTCTGGAAAACACTTCAAGCGGCGGCTAACGCGGCGCGTGAACGTCCGCATCGATGGCTGGAACAACGCTCGCTCTACGGTGACCTCGCCAGGGCTTCCCGCTTTGTTGATGCGTTCGGACACTGGCTCGAACGGATCTGGTCAGAGGGTTGCGAAGCCGCCTTGCAGGCCTACGTATCCGCTTCTTCAACAGATTGATCCGTTCCGGTTCACGCCGCAGAACCTGTTGCCAACCGCCACCAGCGGTCGGGTCCGGCGCCGTGTCAGCGCTGATGGGTGCGGCCTGGATCAATCGCCTTGTCCGTCGGTTCACTTTTGCGCGCCGGCAGCACGGCCAGGCAGAAATGCTTCGCAAATTCGTGGAAACTCGGATTGAGATGCGGCGCCTCGCGGTCCGCCTTGACAACCCCGGACTTCAGGTTGTCGATGATCCATCTCCGGGCAGAACCACCGAAGTATTCGAGCGCGCGGCGGTGCGCCATCGTCCAGTGGCAGACCTTCTGGTCCGGCACCGCCTCGGTGTAGATCAGCTTCGAGTGAGCCAGCACGGCGACGAAGATCTCGACATCGACATCGCCGGTGGCGGTGCGTGCCGGTTTCCTGGCAATGCAGCGAGGTTTTTCAGCGTCTCCGCGCCGTCCAACAGGACCTTTCGACGCGCAGCTTGGAAAGCGAAACCGAAAAACGCCGCCGCACGGCGGCCTGCGAAAAATTCATGCCATCCGGTCCTTGCGGAAACCATGCGTTTTCCGGGTTCCACCTTCGATGTGCGCGAAGAATTGACCGTGTTCAATAACTCTGGCGGTCAGTATGCAACTTCAGGCCGCCTATGCCCGTACCGAGATCATGCCAAGGTCTACAGGCGGATCGCGTGCACCGAGAATCCGCTGTTCGGGAATTTCCCGGCCCTACGAAGCCGCCGCGGCTCGCTTTGCCAGGTTTCTCACCGAGGATGCCGCCGTGACCTTTCGCTTGCTGGAGTACCGGGTCGTGTTTCGGGTGATCCGCGACAAATCGTACAAATAGTTCACCATCACCCCAGACGATTTCGCGATGCCCGTTTCGGAAAGATCTCCACCGGAACGGATCGCGTGCACCATTGCACCGTTTCCAAGATGAAAGCGGGCAACCGGATCCAGAGGAAATCCGTCTGGCGCCTTGGCCTCCAACAGGTACTTCGCGGCGAGACGCTCCATGTGTTGCGGATCGTCGCTCTCGCCTGCGATGCCCTCGTTGCGGATCCAGCGCACGAGTCCGGGGATCGGTGACAGCGTCACGAATGTCGTGACGTTCGGCAATTCGTGCGACAGGTCGCGGGCGACCTGTTTGATCAGCGAATTGCCGAAAGAAACACCCGCCAGCCCCTTTTGGCAGTTCGAGATCGAATAGAATACGGCTGTGTCAGCGTCCTCCTCGCCGATTGCCTCGCGCTCTTCGGACAGGACGGATTGAATAGAACCGGGAATCCCGCGAGTCAGGGCGACTTCGACGAATATGAGCGGTTCATCCGGCATCGCGGGATGGAAGAAGGCAAAACAGCGCCGGTCCGTCGGCTGGAGACGGCGGCGCAAGTCGTCCCACGTGCCGATTTCATGCACCGCTTCGTAGGCGATGATCTTTTCCAGGATCGATGCAGGGCTTTCCCAGTTGATCTGTCGGATAACCAGGAATCCGCGATTGAACCAGCTGCGAAGCAGGTGAAGGAGGTCATGGTCGGTCCTTGCGAGCTTGGGCCGCTCATTCAGCAAGGCCAGCAAGTCCTTGCGCATTTTCACGATTTCAGTCGTGGCGCCCGGTGTCTCGTTCAATCGGCGAAACAAGCCCTGTCTTCGGGGTTCGCAGGCCTTTGCGAGCGCCTTGTAGTTCTCCGGTGACGGGTCCGTCCCGTAGCTCACTGCCAAAGCCTTGATGCTGGCGGCGTCGAGGTCCAGTTCGTCATTCAGGAATCCGAAGAAATCTGCCCTTTGATCGGCGTCAAACACCCGGTATCGATTCAGGATGGTGGCAGCCAACTGCTGCTCTGACGTCTCGGCAGTCTCCGACAGGAGGTCGAGGCAGATCTCCCTGATTTCGCGCCCGTCCTCGGTTTTCCGGCCAAAGACCCGCCGGTTGAACAGCGTCGTCAGAAGATCGCCCAGAGTCTTGTTGGCCGTCATTCCGTAACGTCTCAATCAGGCTGGACCCTGGCCGTGGACAGGCCAGGATTCAACGAGGTATCGCCCCAGTTGACCCGCGGCTTGCGTAACGCGTTGCCGCGCGCCGGAATTGTGCATCGGGTCAGCATCTGCCTATTGCCAGGCCTCTGTCATCGAGCCGGCGCGGCAGGCGATCAGCACGGCACCTTCCGTCGAATCGCCGGTGGCATCCGAAATGTGGACCCGCAAGAACCAGTGTACCGCGCTTTTCGGGATCTTGCTCGTAGTCCAGGTGCGTCGGGAGGTTTCGCTTTACGTCGTCGGGCGATTTTTGCGGTGTGGATTCAAGAATATACTGCTCCCGCGTCAAGACGCTATGGTCCTTGGCGATCGCTCTGAAGTCATCCCGCGCGGCCATCAGCGCATCCCGAATTTTTCAGCAAGTATAAAATATCGATTTTATTTGACAAGATGTATAAACGTGGGCAAAAAGCGAAGTGTGGAAACGATTCTTTAAGGTGGTGATGTCGATGGTGCGGATGTCAAATGCATGCATCATTCCGGGATCCGGGCGTGATCTGTTTGCCACATGCGGGCTGGAGCGCTGATGTCGGTCGCACCGGAACGGCTTGAAACGATGCGGCGCGAGGCCCAGGCAGCAGTCCGGGCGCTGCGTATCCGCAAGACCGCGCTCGACGATGATTCCATTGACTTGATCCTGCGTGGCGCGCGCAGCCATTACGCCTGGTCCGACCGCCCCGTTCCGAAGGAGATACTACGGGCGATCTACGAGATCACGGCGTCCGGGCCGACCAGCATGAACTCCTGTCCTGCGCGGTTTGTATACGTAACGTCGCCGGGTGGAAAGGATCGGCTGGCCAAATCGCTCAAGGCCAAGAACCTCGACAAGATGCGCACCGCGCCGGTGACGGTGATCGTCGCGTTTGATCTCGCTTTCTGGACGCGTCTGCCCTTTCTCTTCCCGCAGGAGGATCGCCGTCCCATGTTCGAGGGCAAGACAGCGCATATCGAGGCGACGGCGTTTCGCAACGGCACGCTTCAAGGCGCCTACTTCATGATCGCGGCGCGGGCCATGGGCCTGGATGTGGGCGCGATGTCCGGTTTTGACAACGCGTCGGTCGACCAGGAGTTTTTCGCCGGCACGACGCTCAAATCCAATTTCCTGATCAACCTCGGCTACGCCGACGAAACCGCGCTGTTCCAGAAACTGCCGCGGTTTCCGTTCGATGACGTGTGCTCGTTCGTGTGAGGCAAGAATGGCCATCCGGCAGAAATCCCACATGACGATCAAGCTGGCCGGACGCGGCACGAGCCACGCGCGCAGCGAGGTCGAAGTCGACGGGCTGACCACGATTATCGACGAGCCGGCCGCCCGTGGCGGCACGAACGAGGGGCTGTCGCCGACGGCAACTGCCTATTCGGCGTTGATCGGGTGCACCAATGTGATCGGCAACAAGTGCGCCAGGAAACTCGGCGTGGACATCGGGCAGCTGAGTTTTGAAATGGAGGTCGACTTCGATCGCCGCGGTGTATTGTTGATGGAAGAAGTCGACGTGCCCTTCACTGCCATCCGCCTCACCGTCACCGCGCACGGTCCGGCCAGCCAGGACGGGATCGATCTGGTTGCGGCGGAGACCGGGAAATACTGTCCCATCTCGAAACTTTACGAACAGGCGGGCACTGACCTAACCGTAACATGGCGCAAGGCTGTCTAGCGCTTCAGAAAGGGAGGAATACACAAGATAGCAAGGCTGGCACGGCACGTTGCATTGATGGCGGCTCTGGCCGTCGTCGCGGCGCCCGCAATGGCGGCGGAGACGATCAAGGCGGTGGTCATCGATGGCTACCCGGCGCGCGCTCTCTGGGTGAAGGAATTCACCAACTTCTTCATACCCGAGGTCGACACTTGATTTATTCCGCAACGAGCGCGACATCTGCGCCCGCCGCCTGGAAACGGCCCAGGTTGCCGTAGAGCGCGCGCAGCATGATGCCCCGTGCGCCGTTCATGTCCCGCTCAACGATGATGGTGCCATCCGAGACCGTCTTCGAGCCGCCAAGCTCCTGTGCGACAAAGCCGTCCCATGGACGGGTCCTGCTGGTATAGGCCTCGTTGGCGATGATGAGCCTCTTGCCGTATTTCCGGCACATCCAGGCCAGCTTCTGCCCGAACCTGTCGTGGGCCAGGCCCAGCATCGAGCGCACGGTCCTCGTCCTGATCTTGCGCTCGGACTTCGCGCTCATTTCCTTCGTCTCGAAGGATGGCAGCAGGATCACATCGAAGCCCCGAACGAGATCACAGGCAACCCGGCGGTGCAGGTCGTCGACCAGGTTGCGGATGCGGATCGCGAGCTTGTCGATCCGCATCCGCTACCTGGAGGGGATCAAGGACGCCGCCGGTGCGCGCGACGGTCTGACCGATTTCTACAACATGCTGCAGACCGGGCTGGTGGATCACGCCATGTTTTGGCCCGAGGCCGCCAAGACCTTCAAGATCGCCGAGGTGGCGCCCTATATGTTGCGCGTCGATCTCGGCGCGGTGAATTCGAAGACCATCACCGTGAACAAGGCCTATTGGGACAGCCTGCCGGGTGAGGTGCAGCACGTCTTGACGGAGGTCGCCGTTCTCTACCGTGACCACGTTGCCGGTATCGCCATGGACCGCGCCGAAGAAAGCCGGCAAGCCTATGTTGCGGGAGGCGGTACAATCGTCGAGATCGACCCCGCCGTACGCGCCGCCTGGGCGAAAGCGATTCCGGATATTGCGGGCGAATGGGCGGCCAATCTCGACGCGAGGGGCGAGCCTGCCTCCGAGATGCTGAACGCCTATCTCGCCAAACTGAAAGAGGCTGGCTACGAAGGTGCGCGTGACTGGTCGTCGGCCGCAATGACCAACTAACACACGGGCGGGCAGCGCGATGAAACAGGTGCTGGCCGTCTTGACGAAATTCACCGACGGCGTTGCGATCGCCGCCAACGCCGTCGGTACGCTCGTTGTTCTGATCCTCGTAATGGTCGTGAACTACGACATGGGCGCGCGGAACTTGTTCAACGCGCCTTTCAACGGGGCCGTCGAAGTCGTTCAGTTTTCGATGGTACTGATCGTTTTCCTGCAATTGCCGGACGTGGTACGGGTCAATCGCCTGACGCGGTCTGACGGCTTTCTGGTCATCATCGGCGGTCGTTATCCGGACCTCGCGAAATGGACCCGCCGCGCGATCAATCTCGTTTCGGCGATCTTCATGACGCTCGTGGCCATCGCGATCTTCCCTGAATTCCTGAAAATTTGGCAGTCCAACGATTTCTTTGGTGTGCCCGGTGTCTTTACCGCGCCCTGGTGGCCCGTGAAGCTGACGATCTTCGCCAGTGCCGTGCTTGCCGCGCTGATTTTTTCACAGAAGGTTCTGGGCATGTCGCCTGACACCGCCACCCACGCACCGGGTCAGGAAGACGGCGTATGAGCCCGATTGAAATCGGCCTTGCTTCGGTCGCGGCCAATATCGTCCTGGTCTACCTGGGACTCTACATTCCGATTGCCCTCGGCGTCGTCAGCTTCGTCTCGATCTGGATGATGCGGGACAATTTCACCCTGGCGATGAACCTCTTGAAGATCGCCATCGGCGACTCCGTGCTGGAATATACCTTTGCCACCGTTCCGCTTTTCACCTTCATGGGGCTGGTCGTCAGCAAGGCCGGGCTAAGCGCGGATATCGACGAGGTCATGATTTCAAGTTTCCGCCGGGTGAAAGGGGGGATCCGCATGGCGACGGTCGGCGCGAATGCTGTCTTCGCGGCGGTTACCGGATCGTCCATCGCTTCCGCTTCCGTTTTCTCCAAGGTCAGTGTCCCCCGGATGCTGCATTACGACTACAACCCGCGGTTTTCCGTCGGTGTCGTCGCGGGGTCGAGCGTTCTTGGCATGATCATTCCGCCCTCGGCGATGCTGATAATCTACAGTTTCGTCGCCGAGCAGTCCGTAGGCGAGATGTTCCTTGCGGGCATCATTCCGGGCATTCTCCTCTCTATCGCCTATGTCGGCCTGATTTTTGCGATGGGCCGGTTCGCCCCGGATGCTGTCGGCGGCCGATCGTCCGAGGATCTCGATCCCTTGACCTGGGGCCAGATCGCCGAAAGGACACTTCCCATTTTCGGGCTGATCCTTGTCGTACTGGGTGGAATCTACACCGGATGGCTGACCCCGGTGGAGGCGGGTGCCGCGGGAGCGCTCCTTGGTTTGATCATTGCGGTGGTTCGCCGTCGCATGTCTTTCAGTGGGTTCTGGGAAGCGCTCCTGGAAACCGGTCATATCACCGCCGCGATCCTGTTCCTGATCACCGCAGCCTCGATCTATTCCCGCATGCTCGGCCTCGCGGGCCTGCCGAACGAGTTGGGCGGCATCCTGGATGAAACGCAACTCTGGATCATGGTGATCTAGGTCGCACTGTTGATTTTCCTCGGCACCCTTCTCGACACCGGGTTCTTCATGGTACCGTTGTTCCTGCCGCTCGTCGAACCGATGGGCCTCTCGCTCGTCTGGTTCGGTATCATCACCGTCGTCGGGGCGGAGATCGGCCTGCTCACACCCCCGCTCGGCATCTCGTGCTTCGTCATCAAGGCCACGCTCGACGATGATCGCATCAAGCTCAAGGACGTCTTCCTCGGCGCCCTGCCTTTCGCATTCATCATGCTGACTGATCCGCTTTCCGGAACTCAGCCTCGCAATTCTGAACTAGATGAAGACAGGGTGGGCTCCGGTTTCATGCCAGGACGCCAGAGCGGTCCGGCCCTTCCGCTGGCGCCAGAGACCCGAAGATTTCGTACCGTTGACAGTGCGTTCCTGCCGCTCACTGGTCGAACCCTGGATGATGACAAATCAGGCAATTCTGCGATGCGCGCTCGTCGTGAACCTTGTTCGGTATCATGCCACCGAATGCACGGCGTCGGGGCTGGAGATCGGCCAATGCTCACACCTCCGTCCCCTCGCTCGGCGTGCTCTCCCGTGCGCATACTCCTTCGTCATCACCAGGCCACGCTCAGGGGCGAGGCAGGACATCCACGATGCCACGGGTCGCATCCCAAGCTCAAGGACGTCCCTTGCGCTCCGGCGGCGGGAACCCGTATCCCGAGGGCCCTGCCGTTTCGGCATGTCACCGTCTGCTCGAGGTCGAGGCGGAGGAGCTCCCGACCGGGGTCTCGGCGGGCGTGGACATGCTCCGATGGTGGACACGACCGGAGAGGCGTCGGCTGATCCGCTTGCCCGCCAGCGCAAGGGGTCACGGCGGCGCATGAGAACCAGGCCGGCAGACTCCAGCGAAAGCGGGCCAACAGGCGCAGGAACTGGCGCACCAGGTCAGCCGCCGGATCGTTTGTCGAGAAGCTCAACACCCGGGGCATGACACGATCGGCCAAGGGCACGCTCGAGAACCCCGGCCGAAGGTGAAGGAGTCCGGTCTCAGGAGATACTCAACACCGGGGCTCCGGCTTTACAAGTGTGCCGAGTCAACCCTGCATATACCGCCAGTCGTGAGCGGGTTCACTGTCCGGGAAACCGGAACGACCGGAAGTTCGAATGCGGTGGCGTGCGGCATGCCGATCACGCGGACCTGATGCGGCCCGCAACATCTTGACCTCGGGGACTGGGGTGTCTGCACGGCGAGGGGCGTTGGGCTGGCCACCCCTGTGACCCGTGAAACTGATCGAAAGTGGCGGCGCGACGCGCCGTCAACCCATCTTTATAAGTCCCAAAAAGTGGTTGGATTGAATCCAGTGTTCAGGAGATGCCCCCATGCGAACCGTCACCAAAGACAACATCACTGATGTCTTCCTTGGCTATTTCGGCGAGGATACCGATCCGCGAATGCGTGTTGTCATGGCGAGCCTGGCCAAACACCTGCATGCGTTTGCCAAAGAAGTGAATTTGACCCATGCGGAATGGCAAAAGGGCATCGAGTTCTTGGAATGGGCTGGCCGGATTTCCGACGCCGAGCGGCACGAATTCGTCCTCTTGAGCGACGTCCTGGGACTTTCGTCGCTTGTCGACATGATCAACTCGGTGCCCGAGGGCACCTCTTCAAGCGTCCTCGGTCCGTTCCACATCGCCGGCGCGCCGGACATCCCTTTCGGGCATGACATGAAGCGCCATTACGAGGGTGAAATCCTTCTGGCCCGCGGGATGGTCAGAGATCCGGAAGGCAGCCCGATCGATGGCGCCAGGCTCGACATCTGGCAGACCGCGCCGAACGGTCTTTATTCCAGTCAGGACGAGGAACAGGACACCTATTCCTTCCATGGCATCCAGACGACGGGTCCCGACGGCCGCTACGGTTTCACGACGGTGAAACCGGTCAGCTATACCGTGCCCACCGATGGCCCGGTCGGCGGTATCCTCAATGCGACCGGGCGCCATCCCTGGCGGCCGTCGCATTTGCATTACATCGTCACCGCACCAGGGTTTCGCCCCCTGGTCACGGAAATCTTCCCCGACGACGACCCCTACCTGGACGAGGACACGGTGTTCGGCGTCCGCGAGGACCTGGTGATGACCTATGTCGAGCACGCGGCTGACACGTTCCCGGAAGGATACGCCTTGTCCGGCAAGGTCACGGAACCATACCTCGTCGCCGATTTTGATCTCAGGCTGGTCGCCGAGGCCTGACCTCCCGGGCCACGCGGGTCAGTCGAACTGCTCGGCCAGGAAGGCGCCGGTTTTACGGTAATGGTCGATCAGGCTGGCGCAGGCGGCCGTTGTGTCCCGGTCGACCGCGGCGTCGAATATGGCGAGATGCTCTGCCTCGACATCACGGCTCGAATAGGATTTCGACCGGCTTGCCAGGTAACGGTAGCGCACGTTCAAATCGTGGAGCTGGCTGCAAAACCGCAGCAGGATGGGAGACTCGCAGGCGGAAAGCAGCGCCATGTGAAAGTTCTTGTGATGGCGCTCGAACGTCTCGAGATCGCTGCGGTCCGACCGGCTCATGCGATGATGCGCCAGGACCAGCAAATCCTCCCACACCGCATCGGTATTGGCCAAACTGTCGCGAAGAGCCAGCTCTTCGAGATTGCAGCGCAGATTCAGAATCTCCTGGAACTGCGCCCGGCTGGTCGCGGTGACGCGAAATCCGCGCTGGTCGAGGCGTTCGACAAGCTGATTCGACGTCAGGAGACTGAGCGCCTCGCGGACCGGTGACGCCCCGGTGTCGAGCGTGACCTTGAGCGCATCGATCTTCAGCCGTTCGCCCGGCTGAATTCGTCCGGTGATGATATCGTTCCTGAGCGTGAGATAGGCACGCTGGGTCGAGGATTGCGGTGAGCCTGCGTCTTTTGCGGGTTTGTCCATCAGTGATATTAGTCACCATTATTCGAGAAAACGCAATATTATCGTCTTTTTCAGGCGTCGGGAATTCCCCGATCCGGCTTCAGAGGGTCGGGCCCTGCTGCGGTCCATGAGTCGGCCCGGGAATTCTGGAGATGCTTTCGAGTGGCAACGACCTTTCGGATTCCGTGGGCGAAGACCCGCGGGGTCCTCCCGGCGCGACGCCGCAAAAAGTAGTTTTTTTAGTGGAAACAGAAGAAAAATGGGTATAGTGCGGTGACACAAGCCGGCATTCCAGATCCAGGGGGAACCGATGCGAGAAACTCACTTCGAAGACGGTAAATGGTGGGTCAGTCCCTACAATTTCGTTCCCGAAGTCCGCAGTGAATTGGACCTGCCAAAAGCGGTCGAGATTCATGACGCAACATTGCGCGACGGCGAGCAGACACCGGGTGTTGTTTTCTCGGTCGACGACAAGATTCGCATCGCCAGCAAGATGGATGAAATCGGAGTCGACCGGATCGAAGCCGGCATGCCGGCGGTGTCGGCGCAAGATGCCGAGGCCATCAGGGAAATCGCCAGGCTTGGCCTCGACGCCAGGATCTACACGTTCGCCCGGGCGATGAAAGCCGATATCGACATGGCGCTGGAATGCGGCGCGCACGGGGTGATCATCGAGGTGCCGATCGGCTATCCCAAGCTCGTCACCCAGTTCGGCTGGACCTGGGAAGACGTGTTCAGAAAAAGCCGCGACGTGATCAACTATGCCAGGGAGTGCGGGCTGCACGCGGTGTTTTTCCCCTATGACACGACGCGGGCGCGCCCCGAAGACCTGATCAGTCTTTGCAAGGCCATCATGAATGAATCACCGCCGGATGCGATCGGTGTCGTCGATACGATGGGCTGCGCGACGCCCGAGGCGATCAAGTACATGGTCAAATGGGTCAAGGGCATGACGGGATTGCCGATCGAGATCCACACCCACAATGATTTCGGCATGGGTGTCGCCACCGAACTGGCCGCCGTCACCGCCGGCGCCGAATGCGTGCATTCCTGCGGCAACGGGCTGGGCGAGCGTACCGGCAATGCGGCGCTGGAAGAGCTGATTCTCGGTCTCGACCTGCTGTATGGCTACGAGACGGGCTACAAGCTCGACAAGCTGCCAGAGCTGGGCAACTTGCTGGCGGAACTTTCGAACGTTCCCATTGCACGCAACAAGCCGGTACTGGGTCACGGCAACTTCATCCGGGAAAGCGGCATCGGCATCCAGTACGTCATGCACGACCCGCTGGTGATGTTCGGCACCCACCCGGCCCTGACAGGGCGCTCGGGCGAAGTCGTCCTGGGCAAGAAGAGCGGCAAGGCTTCGATCGTCTACAAGATGGAAGAGCTTGGCCTCGGCAAGCTGGACGATGCGCAAGCCGGCGAAGTCCTGGCCCGGGTCAAGTCCAAGGGAATCGAAAAGCGCGACATGCTGATCGATGACGAATTCCGTGCCATCGTCGACGCCGTGCGCGCAAAGGACGCCGCCTGAAGACTCCGCAAGACAGGTCCGGCGACGGTGCGTTTCGCGCGGTCCTTTGCCCGGCGTTCAGCCGGTCAGGATCTGTAAAGACAGTGTGAGAGCAGCGTCAGAAGGCCGATCGCACAGGTATTCGACAACACGCCCATGACATGCCGCCAATGGCCAATGACAGGAGTCCTCCGATGGCACGAGAATTCCGCCGGGTCGTGACCGGGCATGACGAGAACGGCAGGGCCGTCGTGGTCAGCGACGCGGTCGCGACGCAGTTCCTTGAGCGCCCGAGCAGGCCCGGTGTCCGATTGACGAATTTCTGGATCGAACGCGGCAGCCCTGCCGAATACGACGGCCCGACGGAAACCTGCACCGGGAATTTCGTCCTTCATCCGCCGCCAAAGGGAAGCACGTTTCGCTGCGTCGAGTTTCTTCCCGAAGACCCCGAGGTGATGAAAACGCTCGACGGCAAGGCGGCCTTTGGAGAGATGGGAGCGAGCGCCAATATCGTCGAAGGCGCCCGGCATCCGTTCATGCATCGGACCGACTCGCTGGACTACGCAATCGTGCTGAGCGGAGAGATCTGGATGATGATGGACGACAAGGAGGATGACCTGCTGTTGAAAACGGGCGACGTCGTGATTCAGCGAGGGACCAACCATGCCTGGTCAAATCGTGGCAAGGAACCATGCGTCATCGCGTTTGTTCTTGTCGATGGTGTCGCCCAACGTGATGCACCGGAAGAGAGGCGCAAAGGCATCCACAGGTAAACTCGGGCGCGGTCAATTCCCTCGCCGTCGGCTATGGCGATCGACACACCGTGCAGCACGTGCACAGATCCGTAGCTCTTGAAAATGTCCCTGGTCCTGACTTGACTCATGAAATACGACGATCCGGAAATGAAAAATCTGCCAGCGAACGGAACTACTTGGCGATAACTGGCGAGGCCGTCGGTTTCGGCTGCATCCGTGACAACGGATTACCGAAAATCAAGCTGTCGGGGCCGATGGCGTCGACTGAATTGACTCCGCAAAGTCCCATCGTCTTGTCGAGATCATTGCCGATGATTTCGAGGACGTGAGCGACGCCGCGCTCCCCCAGGGCGCCAAGGCCGTAGAGCATCGAACGACCGACATAGGTTCCCTTTGCGCCCAACGCGATCGCCTTGAAGACGTCTTGACCCGACTGAATTCCACCGTCGAATTGGACCTCGACCCGGTCGCCCACGGCCGCGACCACTTCCGGCAGAGCCGAGATCGACGAGATCGCGCCATCGAGTTGCCGTCCGCCATGATTTGAGACCACGATCGCGTCGGCACCGCATTCGACGGCGCGCTCGGCGTCGGCGTTGTCAAGGATCCCCTTAACGATCAGCTTGCCCTTCCAGCGCTCGCGAATGAACCGCACACCAGACCAATCCATGCTCGGATCGAACTGGCTGTCCGTCCAGCGCGCAAGCCCGTCAAGATCGTCGAGGCCGTCGATATGCCCGACGAGGGTTCCGAAGCGGCGCCGACGCGTGAGCAGCATTTGCGCGCACCACCGCGGTTTGGTGAGCATGCCGGCAAGATTCCTGACGGTCGGGCGGGGGGGCGAGGTTAGACCGTTTCGTGCGTCCTTGTGCCGATGGCCGGAAAGCGGCATGTCGAGTGTGAGCACCAGCGCAGGGCACTCCACCGCCGCCGCCCGGTCGAGGAGGTCGTTGACGAATTGCCTGTCGCGCATGACGTAAAGCTGAAACCAGAAGGGCTGCTCGACATTGTCCGCAAGATCCTCCAGGCCGCAGATCGCGACGGTGGATAGTGTGTATGGCACACCAAACGTCTGTGCCGCGCGCGCGGCCAGTATTTCACCGTCGGCATGAACCATCCCGGTCAGACCGGTAGGGGCGATGGCAACCGGCATGGCGACCGGTTGGCCCAACATGGTCGACACGGTCGTCCGATGCGAAACGTCAATGGCGACGCGCTGACGAAGGTGCAGCAACTCGAAATCTTGCCGGTTCTCACGCAAGGTCTGTTCCGTCCACGAGCCGCCGTCGACGTAATCGAAGAACATCCGGGGGACCCGCCGCGCGGCCAACCGCCTGAGATCGTCGACGCAGGTTATCGCCGTCACGTCGAATCACCTTCCGCGCGCGGCCGCCCCGCAACATTCGCTCCCCTCGCTACGTCGTGCCGGCCAACTTCGATTGCATAGCGTGTCGTCCAGCTTTGGCCGGCGTCAAATTCGTGCGCCGTGGCAAAGCCACGTCGCCGGAGCGGGTTGGTTACGCTCACCGCTACGTCGGTTCCCAGATCGAACGGCGCGGCGATCGGTTCGATGCCGATCGCCCGGAACCGCCCGTTCCAGGGGTATGCCTTGCGTCCGTGATTTGAGATCCACAGCATGCAACCAGGAAACGCGCCCGGATCCCATTGCAGCCGGACGGTGTATCCTTCGTCGGGAACAAACAGTTCGACGACACCACCGGCGCCGGTTACCAATACGAGTTCCTCGGTCGGGAAGTCGAGTGGATGGAGCCCGAGATCGACAGGCGACCCTTCGATTCGGGGCACTGCATCGAAGGGTACCGCCCACCGACCCGGCTCGAACCTTGAAACGCCTGGTTCGGCCTGCACCGGATAGGTGTGCACTTCCGGCAGTCCCGCAAAACTCAGTTTTGCGGAATGAGGAGCATCGGGCAGACGGAACGTGGGATGCAGGCCAATCGGCAACTGCACTTTGTCCCGGACGTCAATCGTCAGTTCGAACTCTATTCTGGGCGCGTCGGGTATGCCGCGCACGATCCGGGTTACGCGGCGGACGGGATGGTTCTCCGGATACTCCAGCACAAGTTCGACCGATCCCGCGTCCTGGCCCGCCATTCGCCAGACCGCATTGGACGAGTACCCGTGAAAGTGGGGCCCGTGGCCGTGGGTCGAGGGCGGGCCCTCAAGCCAGTCCGAGGGCAGGTTGCCTGGCGGATCAGGCATGCCGAACGGCACGCAGACCCATTCTCCGCGCAGCCGTTTGAGGAGTGGGGGAAGCGCGTCGAATTCAGGCCCGGTGTCGTTGGACCAGGGCGCCACCGCAAAGGGCTGCACCGGCGCGGCGGTGCCGAGGTCGAACCGCGCCGGGCCGAGCATGGCGCCAGTTTTCAGAATAGACGCTTCGCCACGATTCCAATTGAGACGCCATTCGGGATCTGCGGTCATCACGCCGCAGCGCCCTGTTCGCGCAGGGCGAAAAGATTTGGGTTCTGTCCGCGGCAGCCCGCAGACATGACGAACAGGCCACCGGCCTTGGGGCTTTTTGCGTAGTCGGCGCTGGTGAAATTGACTGTCGCCGAAGTGATCGCCAGACGATCCAGACCTTCCCCGCAGAACGTGGCACTGGATGGCCGGCGCACGGGCATCTCAATCCTTTCCTTGACAGTCCCGTCCGGCGCGAGGCGAATCAGCGCCCAACCGTCCCACATCGCGCACCAGATGTTGCCCTCGGCATCGACGGACATTCCGTCGGGAATCCCCAGGTGGGCAGAAGGGGTGAATATCGGCCTCCTGTTGCTCGCTCGACCGGCCTCCGCGTCGAAGTCCAGCGCATAGGTGATGCCCGCGGCGGAATCGTTGATGTACATGATGGCCTGGTCGAGCGACCAACCGATGCCATTAGGCAACTGGTACTCGCCGAAAGGTTCTACCGAGCCATCGGGATCGATCCGAAGCAGTTCGCCACCGCTGAAACCCTTCGGATCGAAGTAGTCGTCCAGCATCGTGCCGATCCACAGCCTGCCCCGTGCATCCACCTCGCCATCATTGAAGCGTTTGCGTGACCTGCCGTCACTCAGGTCCGCCAGAACCTCAGTTTCGCCGGTTGCCAATTCGAGGAGATGAACCACGAGCCCTGACGCCACCACCAGGATGCCCGGATCGTCCGTCAGAGCGACGCAGCCAACACGTTCGGCAAAGGCCCATTGGCCGGTTTGCTCGCCGGTCGCCAGGTGAAAACGGAAGACCAGGCCGCGGCGAATATCGACCCAGAATAGCTCACCCGTGCGCCTGTCCCAGACAGGACCCTCTCCCAAAATGGCGTTGGCCTGCTGCAAGCATTCAACTGTTCCGGCCGGTATGTCCATCAAGTAAAACCTCATGAATTATTTGTCAGGTGACCGAACCTATGGTATGCAACTAATTCCAGTTGTGTCAACAACTACAGTATGCTTGAATTCTGCGGATTTTCGGTCGTTCACGCTGGTGGTTGGCAGACAGCCTATGTGCTGGATGATCGCAGAACAGCAAGGGAACGCGATGACCGATGCATTTTCGAACAAGGTCGCCGTAGTGACAGGATCTAGCGGGATCGGGCTTGGATGCGCCTTGAAACTCGCCAGTCTGGGCGCGCGGGTGCATTTGTGCGGCATCGACATTGAGTTGAACGAAAAGGCCAAGAAGCAGGCTGACGGCCTGCCCGTCAGCGTCCATCACGTCGACGTCGGCGATGAGGCCGAAGTCCGGTCGTTTGCGGAGGCCGTGGGAACAGAGCACTCCGACGTTCATGTGCTGCTGAATGCCGCCGCCATTCAGCCTTACGGAACAATCGAGACCACCGAACCGGCCGACTGGGACCGGGTCATGCAAACCAACCTGCGGTCGTGCTATTTGACATCGCACTTCTTCTACCCGTTGATGAAGGGTCGTTCCGACGCTTCGATCATTCACATCGCTTCGGTACAGGGCCACTGCAATCAGCAGAACGTACTGGCCTATGCGACGACCAAGGGAGCCATCCACGCGTTGACGCGAGCGATGGCGGTCGATTGCGCAGCGGACGGGGTCCGAGTCAATTCGATCTCGCCGGGATCGATCCGTACGCCGCTTTTGGAGTTCGCCGCACGCGAGTTGACACCTGCGGGCGGGAACATGGAGGAAACGTTGAAAGGATTCGGCTCTTCGCATCCTATAGGCCGTGTCGGCACGATCGACGAGGTTGCCGACCTCGTGGCGTTCCTGGCCGGCAACCAGTCCGGGTTCTGCACTGGCAGCGACTATGCAATCGACGGCGGGCTGAGAGCGCAGGTGGGGGTTTGATGAATATGAAATTGGATCGATACGCCGAGTGCCGCCATGCGTAGCCCCGCTCAGGTCGAACCGGTCACCAAGTTCTCCCGGCAGGGACTGCCTTCGCAGGTCGCCAGCTACATTCGCGACCGGATCGTCCAGGGCAAGCTGAACCCCGGCGACCGGCTTCCCACGGAGCGCGAAATGGCCAGCCAGCACGGCGTCAGCCGGGCAGTCATCCGCGAAGCCGTCGCCAAACTGATCCAACAGGGACTGGTGATATCCAGGCAGGGCGCCGGCGCCTTCGTTGCGACCCCCGACAATTCGACGACGCTGGTGCTCGACCCGCAAAACCTCGCACAACCAAAGGATTTCCGGCAGCTGTACGAGTTGCGCCTGGTACTCGAAAGCGGTGCCGCGGAACTCGCGGCACGCAATTGCGATGCAGGTGATCTCGAGGCAATCGGCGAATCCATCGCGAACATGGCGCTGATCGAGGATTCGCATGCCGTCTGGGTTGAGCGTGATATCGCGTTTCACAGGTCGGTGGCGGCGGCGACCAAGAACGCGTTCATCGCGCTGTTCATCTCCTTTGTCGGCCAGAGGCTGCAGGAGAGCATCTTCGTGGCGCTCAAGAAGCTCGACTTCAGCACCATGAAGGAGGTCTCGATCAGGGAGCACCAGTCGATCCTCGACGCGATCAGGGCTCGCGATCCGGGCGGCGCAGGCGAAGCCATGCGCGCACACCTGCAGAATTCTTCTCGAAGGCTCGGCCTCTAGCGGGCGGCACTCATCCCGACGCGCGAGTCAGTATTTGATCGCACCGGCGGTCATTCCCGAGATGAACTGGCGCTGCAAAAGCAGGAACAGCGCTACCGGCACGATGCTGACCAACACTGACCCGGCGGCCAGACCCGTATAGTCCAATATCTGATCGGTCTGCAACTGACGCAGACCTTGGCTGACGACGCCGATTCCTTCGGTCTTGACCAGGGTCTCGGCGACGATGAATTCGTGGAAGACGTTGACCACGGTCAACACCGCGACGGCGCCGATGCCCGGTATCGCCAGCGGGAAAACAATCCACCACAGGATGCCGAAGCGGGAGCACCCGTCGATCAGCGCCGCTTCTTCGAGCTCGGAGGGCAGCGCCAGGATGTAGGCGCGCATCAGCCACACCGCCAAAGGCAGGTTTGCGGCCGAATAGACGATTACCAGGGTCACCGGGTTGTTAATCATGCGAAAATAGCTGAACACTTGGTAAACCGCGACCAGATTAACCAGACCGGGAATGGTCAGTGAGAACATGAACATGAACAGCAGCGCCGCCCGACCGGGAAAGGTGAACCGCGCCAGGGCGTAGCCGGTGACAAAACCCAGGGGCAGCACGATCACGCACACGGCCAGCGCGATGATGGTGTTGCTGATCATGTAGGAAACAAGCGATCCATGATCTATGGCGCGCGCGAAGTTCTCGAAGGTAAACGCCGTGAAATCAATCGAACCCGAAAAGACCAGGTGCTCGGGCTGTAACGATTTCAAGACGATCCAGCACGTGGGCAGCAGAAAGACGATCAGCACGATTGCCCATGTGAGCACGGTCGTGAAATCGATCCGTCGGGGACGGAGGGCGGCTTCGGCAGTCAATTTGGCGCTCCGTATCTGCGCTGCAGCCAGATGAAGCCAAGCATGGCCACCACGTTCACGACGGACATCAAAATGGCGATCGTCGAGCCGTAGCCGATATGGAAGTACTGGAAGGAGTGCTGATACATGTGCAGAGCGACCGTGGTCGTCGCGTCGATGGGTCCTCCGCCGGTCAGGGCAATGATGATCGTGACGAGATTGAAATTGCCGATCATGAGCAGGATCGACACTACCAGCAGGGACGGGCTGACGAGTGGAAAAGTGATCAGCCAGGTCTGTTGCCATCCGCTGGCACCGTCAATCCGAGCAGCCTCGTAGAGCGACTCGTCGATTGCCTGCAGGCTGGCCAACACGATAACCATGGCAAAGCCGATGCTACGCCACGTCTCGACCATGATCAGCGCGAACATGGCGCCTTTGGAGGTGGTCAGTGGCCCCCCGGTCACCGCGCCGAGCGGCGCATCGGGCATCAGAAGAATCATCCAAAACACGCCGGTGGCCAACTCGCTGATCACCCAGGGAACCACGATCATGGCGCGGACAATGCCCTGCCCTTGGAACTTTCGGTTGACCGCAACAGCCAGCAAAAAGCCGATCATCGCGGAGAGCACCGTGACGCTCAGCACGAACACGATGGTGCGCGCCCAAGATCTGGTCAGTTCTTCATCGAAGAACGCCCGGACATAGTTGTTGAACCCGATAAAGGATATGTCGCGTCTGGCCACGTCCCAATCGGTGAGGCTGATGATGCCGGTGAAAATCAGGCTCAGGATGGTGAAGCTACCAACAAGAACCGCAGCTGGAGCGACCAACAGGTAGGGGAACGGATCGCGCGGTCTTTTGTCGATCGGCTGCTGGTCAGCCGCGGCCGCAGTTGCTGCAGCCACTACGCCCAACTCACTTCAAAGACGCGAGCCGAAAGCGCAGGCATTTCGGCATCGAACCTGACTTTGCCGTCGACGATCGTGACTCCCTCGCCGACTGGTTTGGCGCCGGCCGGAAAACCCAAATCGCCAAAGTCGTATTTCTGGGACAGGGCGCCATCTCTCGATGTCATGTTAAAGCCTACAAACACTGCTGACTTGCGCTCGTCGAGCACATGGCCGTGGAGCATCAGGTCGAGGCCGACGAAGCGCCCCTCGGCGAAGAACGGCTTCAGCCGCATGTAAGCCTTCATCGCGTCGACATGGCTGTCCCAAGTCGCATCGCCCGGCTTGAGCCCGCCAATTCCCAGATGCCTGCAAGTCGAAGCGTACCACCAGAACGCAAGACAGTTGTCGTTGTCAAACCGCAGATTGATGTGAAGATAGACCGGAATGTCGTAGGCGAGATTGTACTCATACATCGACAATGCCTTGCCCGAGAGCAGGTCCGTGAACGGGTTCCACATATACTCGAAGCCCCAGTGCTCGTCAAAGCTCGGCACATCGACGCCGTGCTCGTAGTAGAGCGGCAGATAGTCCTGCGCACCGCTGCGGAGCCGGTCATGCGCCTCGATCAGCAGGTCGGGATACTTCTGCTTGACCCGCTTCATCACCTCGACAATGCCGCGCGAATGCTCCTCGATAGTCATCGGCACGCTGTGGCCGTGAGTTGGGTCGTAGCAGGGCACGCAGGTTGCGTGCGCTCGGGCAATGTCGGCGCCGGTGCCCTCGACCCCGTGTTCGTATTCGGTGAAGTCGAACATGAAAAAGGTCACGCCGTCGCCAGCAAGTTTGAGGAGCCGCTCGGTCTTGTGGTCCTGCCAAGCCTTCGAGCCGCCGCAGATATGCCCGCCCGTATAGAACCGGCTGTTCCACATCGCGATTTCGCCGTCAGGGCACCGGCGATAGATTTCCGGGTGTTCCTCGGTGGAGCGTGTGTGCATCATCAAATGCAACGACAGGCTCAGGCCGTATTCATCGCGTAGCCTGGAGACGAACTCCGGCAGGGGTCCGAGTCGCGCTTCGTCCCAGACCGTTGCGCCCTCGAATATGTCCCAGACAGGATCGAGGTAGAACGCCTCGACGCCCATTTGCTTCGCGTAATCGGCTTCCCGCCAGAGCTCTGGCAGTTCCTGCAACGGCGCATTGTTGCCACCGCGCCAGCCCAGGTTGAAGAGTTCGTTCCAGTGCACGGGCGGGTTGAAGCCCTTGGGCACCACATGCCCCTTGTCGCGCAGGTAGGCACCGTAAGCCCGGTGGCCGTCTTCCCAGCCGCCCTCGAACGGCAGGATGGACGTGGTGCCGAACCGGAAGGTGCGGTTGGCGCCGTCGATCGCGACCGGCATGCCCGGCGCGCCGTGGGTGCGCCCAGCGCCGGCAAACCGGAGATAGGCATCGGACGCTGCGACGCCCTCGGACAGCCCGTCCATCACCTCCAGATCGGGGCACGTATAGTACTCGCCATCGGCCAGAGAAAATTCGATGTGGTCCTGGGTGTATTTGGCGAAGCAAAACCCGATCTCGCCGTTCTGCCAGCTCCAGGCTTCGGACTGGCGGTTGGGCAGGTTGTTTCCTTCCCAACGGGCCGGCATGAGGTCGGCGGCCGAGTAATCTCTCATAAGGAAGTCCTTCGCCTGACCACGCCGCCGGCGGAACGGCACGGCGCCGAGCCGGAACTCATCCATATTGTCGACCCAAGCCGCCGCGCGCGCGTCGAACAGGCGCTTGCGAAATCCGAACCTGTAGTTCGAAACGACGTGCCGGTCATGCCCGTAGCGGTGGTTCAGGGAAATCTGCTCGTCGAACCGATCCTTGTCGGCGAACAGTACGAAACTGTGTTCGAGCACGACATCGGTTGGCCCGTCGCGGCCGAAATCGAAACGCCCGACCAGCTTTAACGTCGCGGTTCCCGATTCGGCGTCTTCGTCGACGCTCCATTCGATCAGCTGCGCCCCGGACGACGAGGCCGGTCCGCCGTTGAACCCGATCCTGCTTTCCGCGGCCGAAGCCAGATCGATCTCGTAGCAGTAGTTTTCGTTGGCTACTTCATGGCCTGTCCCGATATGGATCAGGCGCCGGGGATTGACGTACGGCCCGAGGTCCGCTTCCAACTTCCAGAATCTGTTCTGGAAGGTCAGGACATCAAAATCTCTTTCCGATCGCGCCAGTTCTGCTGACGCGATCGGACCCGTACGGGAGGCTGCCAATTTCTCGTCTTATATGACCTGCGAGTTGTATCTCGACTCCGCTGCGGACAATGCATCCTCGGCGGACTGCTGTCCAGTGAGGAAGCGCTGGAACGCCGTCTGCATCTGATCGAACAGCAATCCTGAGTCGGCGGCGGCCGGCATGCCGCGTCCCGCTTCGGCCGCATAAGCCCCCTGGAAGCGCCAAGCGTCGTCCTTGGCCCGAACCTGCGGGGAATCAAGCACACTGGGGCGCGTTGGCAGCCGGCCTTCGGTATGTTCGACAACGATGGCCTGGCTCTCCGCGCTCGTCACGTGCAGAGCGAACTCGGCGGCCAGCTCCTGCTGGGCGTCGTCGATGCCAGTGCGGGCCGGAAGTTCGAAGCCCCAGAAGCCCGAAAGCGTCGCATCCGGCGCATCCGCGTTGGGGCGCGGCGTGCGGAAGTAACCGATGCTGTCGCCGTGGCCCGCAGCCACCGCGCGCCACCAGTCCCACGCGCCGTTCTTGGACACCGCGACCTTGTGGCTGAGAATCTGGTCGGCGTAGGCGCCGCCGTCGAAAATCGCGATCAGGTCCGGACTCGACACCTGCTCCTCGTTCATGAGGCGGTTGTAGAAGCCGAACACCTCGTGCATCTCCGGCGTGTTGAGTACCGCGCGTCCGTCGGCATCGAGCACGTCGCCGCCCAGCATCCAAAGCTGCGACAACAGCGATTGCGTCGGCGTATGCACCGAGTTGCCGGCCCAGAAACTGTACGGATTTTCAACGCCCGTCGACTTGATTGCCTTCAACTGCTCGACGAACTCGTCCCAAGTAGAAGCGGGATCGGAAAGCCCGGCCTCCGCGAAATCCGACTTCCAGTACAACTCGTGACGGCAGTCGGTCGTCCAGGGTGCACCATAGATGGCGCCGTCATACGACGCGACGCCGCGCAACAGGTGCTGGTTATAGTCGTCCCACTGGTCGCTGAACTGGTCCATTGGTAACAGAAAGCCGCCACGCGCCAACTTGGGGATGTTGAGGTCGTTGACCTGCACCACATCCGATTCGGTACCGCTTTGAGACGCGAGAATGACGGCAGGCGTCACCTGGTCCCAGGCCACTTCCTCGAACTGGACTTCAACGTCCGGGTGCCTTTCCTTCCAGTTCTGCGCAATGCCCCAGATGGCTCGCTTGAAGGTTCCGTCGCCGCTTTCGGGCTCGCTCGCGGCATGCCACCCATCCGCGAAATGGTGCGGCTCGATCGTCAGCACCTTCAGGGAGCGCCCGCCCGACTGGGCCGCCGCGCTGCGAATTCCGAAAGCACTCGGGGCGGCCAAAGCTGCAGCTGCACCTTTGAGAACTGTGCGCCGGTTCAGCTTGGACCGGTTGTTGGAAACTCCGTTAACTGGCATTTCATCTATCTCCTATCATGGTTGGCCTGTTGGCCTGCTGGCATGGTCACCTGTCCAATTTATCACTTTGCCTATCGGAGTCAACATTTGTTTGGCCAGGGAACGCGAGGAATTGACGGCGCGCCTCCGAAGCCTTTCAGCGCAACCACACCGCCCGCGTTCGAGGTTCAGTTATCGGACTTGACCTGGCCAACACGAACCCGAGTGCCGGTCAGCAGCCCGGGGACGGGTGGCGGAGGAGAAAACGACGCGCTGAAGCCGTCAATCGTCTGAAACAGCGTGCAGGAATTGCCGTTGGACGCGTGTTCGGCGATCTGGTTTTGGTAGGCGGTTTGGCGTTCCACGCTGTTTTTGCGCCCAATCCGCGTCACCTGCGTTGGTTTCGGGCTCTCGCCGATCACGAGATTTGCCGTCGCAGTACCTGCACGCCTTCACCGAATCCGAGTACGGAAACGCCAAGAGCAGGCGCGTTCGGCTCACAGACCTCGCCGGCGAAACCAACACCCACCCATCGCTGCTTCAGGAAGGAGAAGAACGCCCGCCTGCGTGGTATCAACCTGTCCAGGCAACGGAATGGGCTGTCGTCGGCGATCACCCGGTCCAGATCGCGCAGCGAAATCTGTTCGCTCCAATGCCGAAACCACAATGTCCGCGAAACAGGGGTGCTCTCCCCGGATCCACTTCCCGATTTCGCTGTCGACCACTCCCCGATGGCGAATGTCGGTCAGATAGTTGACGACCCGACAAATGTGTTTTGTCGACCCCCTGTACCTGACACGGCACGTCCAGCGCAGCGGGATGGTGTTGCGGCTGAGGATTTGTTCCGAAGCTCAGGTCGCAGGGACACGATGCGCCTGGCAGGGGTCATTGTCGAGATTCCGTTCGGGATGGGTCTCACGGGTTTTGAACGGACGAATTCTGCGATGCGAAGTCACGTCAGCATTTCTGCCGATTTCCAGCTGCCGTCCCGCCGGCGGTCGGGATCCGGGGTTGCGATCCGGTGCCCACGCCAGGCGGTGCCTGCCACAACCGGGAGGCATTTCCAATTGTCGAATGCCGATGGCCGTCGGGTCCACGCGTTCGGGTCCCCTGAACCCGGGCTCCGTTCGGCCGGGTCCGGCCCGGGCTCCGAAGCGCAAGGGAATGCGCCCCATGGCCCCGGCCCCGTCATGGCTCGGGGTTTCGGACATGCCGGGCAGCCAATGGCGCCGTGAGGGTCACGAGAAAGTACCGGAGCAGGTGGTGCGAGATGACGAAGGCAAGGTCCGCCCCCGCAATGATTCCGATGATCACCATTTCACCCTGCCCACCCGGCAGGAAAGCCAGAAGGGCCTCAAGGGGCGCGGCCAGGCCCAGTGACACCACCATGAGCACGGCGCTGCCGCTAATCACCGTCAGGACCACGCTGTAGGCCGCGCCCGCCGCCACGTCGGTTCGCAGTTCGCGAAGGGTCACCCCGGCGTATTTGACGCCGACGGAGAGACCGATCACGAATTGCATGGCCCAGATCATCTCGGCTGGCGGACGCCCCGTGATGACGCCCGAAAGGCTGAGGCCGGCGGTCAGCAACAGCGGACCGATGATCGACGCACCGAACAAGCGGATCCGCTCGGCGACCCACCAACCGACCGGCCCCGCCAGAAGCATGATGACTGTCTCCCAGGGATCGATCGGCGGACCGGCAACAGCTGGTGGTCGTGACAGGTCCAGCCCCCAGAACAGATGGAGGAAAAAGGGGGCGGCCGAGACAATGAGCATGACCCGGGTGGCATGAATCAGCGACAGGGTCCGCATGTTCCCTCCGGCCGCCTCGCCGAAGGTAAGCATCTCCTGGAGCCCCCCCGGCATCGCCGCAAAATAGGCCGTCGCCCTGTCATAACGAAAAACGCAACGGAGCAGCGGATAGCCGACTGCGGCGATCAGGCCGGTATAGACCGCCATGAGCGCCAGCGACGGCGCCAGCGCCGGCAACCCCAGGATGACGGCGGGCGTCACCGAGGCGCCAACGGTCACGGCAAGATAGGTCCGAAAGAGTTCCGAGACGATGCCGTAGCTCTCCATCCGGACCTGCAGCAACGCCGCGACAAGACAGGCAAAGAGAGACCCGAGAAGCAGGGGAACCGGAAGGTCGAGAACAGCCGCGATCGCCGCACCGGCAGCGGCATATCCCGTGGTCACCGCCCGGCGGCGCCAGATGGTGGGCACGCGCCGGTAACGCGATGACAAGCCCGAAATCACAAGATCTGCCGTTCGGACAGTGCCACGGCCTGCATTCGACCGGCCGCCAGCGCTGCCTCCAACTTCCGGCCTTGTTTGCGGATGTCCCGTGCCGCCTTGGGCCTCGCTCGCAATTTCGGGGTTCCGGTCGTCATGGGATCGACGCGGTCTCCGGCTCGCTGTCCATCCCTCCGTCAGCCGCCAGCAGCGGCAACGCCATTCGCTCGGCCTCATTCACCGACAGGCCCGCAATCATGCGCGCGGCACTCCGAACCCCGGGCCCGATCCGATCCGTCGGCCGGGGATAGCGGGCCCGGTCGGTCGTGGCGATTCCTTCGGGAAAGCGCCTTCCGGGTGCAGCGGTCAAAAGACCGCCGGATCGCATGGCCGCGCGTTCTGCCGTCAACCGCTCCGAGAAACCCGGTTCGCAGCTGGTTGCCGGATCCCGATCAGCGCCCGATTCCAGGCTGACCGGGACTACGGGGGCGTCCTGCAACAGGGCGGCGGCACTTGTCATGCGCCGCCGGTCACAGCGGCCGCTGTGCTCGCCGATCGCATCGATCGGCGGCGCCAGCGCGGTTGCACTCTGCATCTTGCTCATCGCCCCGTATGGTCTCCCGACATTGGGTGGCCGACCCCACCCGCCACTGTCCGAAACCCGGATATCGGATGCTTCGCCCGGGATCGGCCGCCGGCCGCCGGGCCTTTCCAGGGACGAGATATCGATACCGGCCCATCCGACTACCCTTCCTGCACGGCGGGTTGCAAGGGATTGATCGACCGTATGTCGAATCCGGCTCTGGTTTCACCGTTCAATCGGTCGTGTTGCTTTGGCAAAACCCGATTCCGGCCGTTTCAGAGAGAGTGCCACCGACCGGGCAAATGCCCGGCACCGTCAGTGACTCCCCAATAACCCAACGGGGATCCCGCCTATGGCAGCCCGCCCGGCGGAATCTTCTCCTCCCCGTGATTCCCGATCAGCGGCATGGTGGTCGCACCTGGCAGGTCGGCGATTGTCGGCACGCGTCCCGCCCACGATCCGACGTCCGTGAATTTAGCGGGAAGACGATGCCGCCGCCCCGGTTGTCACCGCCGACTCGATTGTGGAGAATGCCTTTCCCGCAGCGCGGCGAAGCCGCCGGCGTCCCGTCCTGTTCCGTCTCCATCACATGCGGCTGCCGTCAGTCTTCCGGGCGCCGGAAGAGGATTGCCGCCACGTTCGAACGCCACCATCCATTTCCGGGATGCTCCCGTGTACGCCGATTGGACGTTCCCAGCCCGGATGCCCCCGCACTCCTGCAAATGACCGACGCCCCGCGATCTCTCACTCATGCCGGACGACCATTTCGACTACGTTCCGGTTGTCGACAATCACGGCCGGCTGTTGACCGATCCGGTCCTCATTCGCCTCGCCGCCAACCGTAACCGGGTCCCGATCGCCGACAGCAACCGGCGCCAAGACGTCATTGAGGTCGCTGCGGGGTTCGACCTGGATGTCGGGATCTTCGTTCCGGAGGTCTCTCCGCTCGCCGTTCCGGGTTCCCTCGCCTACACCTTGATCCGCCGGATCTTCGGAGAGGATGTCGTCGCACTCCGTCGCCTCCGGCATCGGTGGGTGCCGGTCTGCAGAAGGAACAAGGTGATCGCCCGGACCGGCTGGTTTCCGCCACCGCCTCGTCGTCGGACCTGGAGACCAATGTCGCCATTGCCATGCTCGCCAGGCGCGTCCATGCACAGGGGACACGGATTGTCGTCGAGGCACCGGAAGGCAGGCGCCCGGCCATCGTCCGGGAACCATTCTGGCTTTGAACCGATCTTCCCGATCGGCCCCAAATCCGCCAATTGGGCCGAAGGCACGATTCAGGAACGCCGAGGGTATCACTTCCTCCGTATTCGGCAGTGTCCTTCGGTCCCGTCCTGCCGCGGGCACCCTGGCAGTTCGGACGATACGGAATCCGGGGGGCCGACCGGGTGGAACACGGACCGGTACCTACTTTACGACGTCGACCTTGCTGCGATTGAGTGAGATTGCGATCGCCGCAATCAACAACGCACCGAGCGCTACCTGGCTCCAGGATGGCGGAACACCCGCAATGGTCAGACCATTTCGCACAACCGTCAATGTCAATGCACCAATGATCGTCTTGACGACACTGCCGTATCCACCGGTCAAAGGCGTCCCGCCCAGGGCGACGGCTGCGATCGCATCAAGCTCGATCATCAGGCCGGCTTGTGGTGTCGCAGCGCCGGCGCGGGCGAGATTGACACAGGACGCAATGCCGACCATCACACCTGCAGCCGCAAAGACCTTGATCTTGAAGGCGGTCACGTTGATTCCCACCAGTCGCAGCACCTTTTCATTGCCCCCGACAGCCTTGAGTTGCTGGCCGAACAGTGTTTTCTCGTAGAATACCCACATGAATGCCGCGACCACAGCGGCGACGATGAAAATCGCCGGGAACTTGCCCATGGACAGCAGCCATGGCGCAGTGACGGAAGAAATGTTGGTGCCGCCCGAGACGCTGCCGTCGGTCATGTAGATCGACGTCCCGTCGGAGATGATGATCACCAATGCCCGTACGATGATCAGCATGGCCAGCGTTGTGACGAATGACGGGATCTTCAGAAGCGAAATCACCAGCCCGTTGACCATGCCCACGAAGGCACCCGCCACGACGCCAAGCACGAGTCCGGCGCCACCGAACCAAAGCATGCCCAGAGCCCCCATGAAGGCACTGAAAGCGAGGCTCGAGCCGATCGAGATGTCAATGGATCCGGTTGTCACCACGATCAGCTGGGCAAAGGCCAACAGCATCAAGACGGGGGTCTGCTGGGCAATGAAGGTCCAGTTCCGGATCGACATGAACCGGTCGCCGCTGATCGACCAGAACAGCAGGATCACCAGGGCGATGGCGATAAACGGGACGAAGTCGCGAACCCTTTCCATTTGACGCGGGCTCAGGAAGGCGCCTGCCATCGTTTTGGATCCGTCCGTCATGTGCCCGTTCCTTACTCGCCTACCGTGATCGCCTTGACGAGGCGATCGGCGGTTACCCTGCCCCGCTCGAATTCCTGCGACGTGACGCCGTGATGGATGACTATGATCCGGTCGGCCAGACGCTGCACCTGGTCAAGATTGTGACTGATAAGAATGAAGGACGTGCCGTGGTTGTCGCGCACTTCTTCGACCATGCGCTCGACCTCGGCCGTCTCGTTGGGACCCAGCGCGGCAGTGGGTTCGTCGAGGATCACGATCTCCTTGCCCCAGGCGATGGCGCGGCCGATGGCGATGGACTGTTGCTGGCCGCCCGAGAGATCCGAAATCGGCCGCGAAAGGTCCTGCACCGTCTTGACATTGAGCTGATCCAGCACTTCTCGCGTCTTGGCGCGCATGGACCTGACGTCGGCGAAGATGCCCCATTTCCGGGGCGTACGTCCAAGAAACAGGTTGTATGGTGCCGACATGTTCGGGACCAGCGCGAGGTCCTGATAGACGACCTCGACACCGCGCTCCCGCATCCGGCTGACGCTGTGGTCGTTCAGGTCGATGGGCTTGCCCTTGATCCGGATTTCTCCCGAGTCCGGCGGATAGACCCCGGCGACGGTCTTGATCAGCGTTGATTTACCGGCGCCATTGGCGCCGACGACGGCGATCACCTCACCCTTTTCCAGCCGGAACGAGCCTGTACGCAACGCCTGTACGCCGCCGAATGACTTCGAGACGTTTTCGACCTCCAGGAGCGGGGGATCGGAGCGGGGTCCGGCGGGGTCCGTCACGACAGGTCTCCCTTTACCTGGATCAATGTCCCGCGCCCGCAGCCTGGATCGGGATCATCTCTTCGCGGGGATTGGTGAGAAACGTCTGCGCCAGCACGTCGAGGTATGTTCCCTTGAGAACGAGATCGCCGCCGATCTGCGTCAACTCCAGGCGAATGCTCTGGAAGATGCTCGGCAATAGCGATGCTTTCACGTATTTCGCGATCGCCGCTCTGAAGGGCGGCCCGAAGGCAGCGTACTCGTCGCCGATCACGACGATATCGGGATTGACGAAATTGATGCAGTTCGTGATGCCCTGAGCGAGACAGCGCGCGACGCGTTCGACTTCCGCCACCGCCAGCGAGTCGCCGGAATGGTACGCGATGACGACGTCGGCGAAATTCGCTTCCGACGTCAGCGTGGTCTCGGGGTTTCCGTCCGCGAATTCCCGCACATCCCGAAGAAGCGCGATCCGCGATGTGAAAAGCTCGAGACAGCCGTGATTACCGCATTTGCACCGGGGTCCGTTCACGTCAATGGATGTGTGGCCAAGCTCTCCGGCCAGGCCGAGACTGCCACGATAGACCTCGCCGTTCGTCACCAGAGCGGATCCAATGCCCTGGCCGGCCGAAATATAGAGGAGCACCTTTGCACCCGACGGCTTTGCCTGCTCGCGCCAGACGGTCAAGGCCGCTGCCTTGGCGTCATGGATCGAGTAGACCGGAATGGTCCCGTAACGCTCGCGAAGCGCGCGAACGAGATCGAAAGCCTGCCAGTCCGGGCTCTCGGTCATCAGGATGACACGTTCGTCACGTTCGAGGAACGGACCCGGAACGGCGACCCCCATCCCGTCAATCCGCGGGTGCCGGTCCGTATGCCGGTCGACGCATTCCGCAATCTGGTCGAAGGTCTGCGAAGGAGCCTGGTCCTTCTTGATCTGCCCTTCGGTTTCGTCAAGCGTCGCACCAGACAGGCTGTAGAGTCCGACCGAAAAGCTGCGTCTCTGGAGGCGAACGCAGATGATGGAGCGGCCGCTGCATGCAAAATTCAGGTTGATCGAACGGCGTCCCCGGCCACTCTTGACCAGACCCACCTCTTCCACGATGCCATCTTCGATGAGGACGCCAATCGCACGGGTTACCGTCGCCTGGTCGAGGCCCGTCGCAACGCTGATATCCTTGCGGGAACAAGGTCCGAGTTCCTGCATCGCCGACAGGATCACGCGGCGGTTGAACCCCTGCACGCCCCCGATGGACAGGCCTTTCTGAACAAAGTTCATCCACCGCTCCACGTCGCAAACCGGGAGCAAAGGATAGTCAATTCCTTGCAGATCGCAAGTAAATTGCTTGCTCGATCAGAGGCAGCCTGTGTCATAGATCACGACCTCCGCGAAGTGTTTTCCGGCACGGATTCTCCTGGCGTTCGGCAGGTCGGTTCGGGTAATCTTGGCAACGGCCTCGACCAGGCTGCGGCCGCTGGACCGATGCCGCTCAAGGAGGCGCCGCCGCAAGACCTCGTCAGGGGCGTCAACGAAAACCCGAAAACGAAAGAAGTTACCAATGTCGCGCCAGACCGGCGCATCGCAAAACAGGTAATTTCCCTCAACGACGCAGGCATCCTCGTCACCGGTAATTTGAAGGCCGTCCGCAACCGGATCATGCCGTGAGCGGGAATATACCGGCCACCAGAAGGCCGTTTTCGCCGATAGCTGCTGCATTGCCGCGAGAAGTCCCGGAGCGTCAAACGTGTCGATCCGGCCCTTTGCGTCACGCAACCCCAAAGCATCCAGATGTTCGTTCGGGAGGTGGAAACCGTCCATCGGGCAATGACGGGCCACAAGGCCGTGCCCCTGCGAGAGATTATTGGCGAGCCGCTGGGCAAGGGTCGATTTGCCCGCTGCCGGTGGACCGGCAATGCCGAGAAGGTACGGACGTCCAGCGGAAGCCTTGACCCGTGCGGCAACTTCGCTCAGCAGGTCGGAATATGGGGGCAAAACACCATCAGCCATGCATGTGGCTCCGCGTCCCGGGCGCGTTGCAGGATTGTGCGGCGATCCGGTTGGCGCGTTCAAGTGCGGTGACGAACTCGCCGGTCTCCGCATAGGCGTGGCAGAAGGCGCCGTGAAAGATATCGCCGGCCCCCAACGTATCGACCACCGGCACCTCCAACGCCGGAATCTCCCCTCTCCGGCGACCATCCTGCCAGATCACTCCGCGCGCCCCGCGAGTCATCGCCCAGCGTTCGATCCCGAGCGCGACGCATTCGGCGCCGAAGGCATCCGGTCCACCGGCAAAAAACGATTCCGAAACGATTGGGATATCCGCCAGCCGCAGGTAGTCGGGTGACCAGTCTTTCCAACTCCCACCGTCCAGGATCACCGGTCCATTGAAAGCCCGTATGGCTTCGGCATGGCGCATGACGAAGGGGCGTTCGTACTGGTCGATTTGAATCAGATCGTACTCATTGTCGAACAGACCGGGCAGGTCCTGCAACCAGGCGCATTCTTCGTCGGCTGCGTTGATGATCATCCGGTCCCCGTTGCTGCGGGTCGAGACGACGGTGGAGACCGGGATGCGGTAGTCGGGATCGGCACTGATGTTGATGGGCTTGACGCCGTACCGGTGGAGATCGTCATGGAGCAGGGCAAGAAAGGGCCCGTCGATGCCGAATGCCGAAGCCAGGTGCGCGTCACCGCCGAGATGGGCGAATGTCACGGCGGCGTTCAGCGCGGACCCGCCTGGAATTATGTCGTTGGAAACTGCCCTGACCTTGGAATCCGGTGCAGGGAAATCATCGACAAGGCTGGTCAGGTCAATCACCGACCGTCCGACGAAAAGCGCTCGCTTCATGGCACCGCGACGCGCGGGTCCAGCACGCCCTCCCGATAACGCTGCGCCATTTCAGGCAGCGGGATCACCTGGATCGAAGTCCCGTGCCCGGCGGCGCCAAAACGCTGAAACCGGTCGAGAACCAGTGTCTCGAGTTCCGCCATCGCCGCAAGGATGAACTTGCGCGGATCGAAGACTTCCGGGTTCTCCCGGATGTATTTCCGAATGGCGCCTGACATGGCCATACGACAATCGGTATCGATGTTGATCTTGCGGACGCCCGAACGGATCCCACGCTCGATCTCGTCCACCGGAACGCCCCACGCCTGAGCCATCTCGCCACCGTTTTCGTTGATCAGATCCTGCAGGTACTGGGGGACCGATGACGAACCGTGCATCACCAGATGGGTATCGGGCAGGCGAGAATGAATCGCTTCAATGCGATCGATGGCAAGGATTTCGCGATCGGGCTTGCGGGTGAACTTGTAGGCGCCGTGGCTGGTTCCGCAAGCAATGGCGAGGGCGTCAATCTTGCTGCGCATCACGAAATCGACAGCCTGATCCGGATCGGTCAGGAGCTGATGGCGGGTGAGACGGCCGCAGGCGCCCGAACCATCCTCTTCCACGGCCGTACCGGTTTCCAGCGAACCCAGAATGCCAAGTTCGCCTTCCACGGAGGCTCCAACCCTGTGCACCTTTCGGGACACGCGTTCAGTGACGTTGACGTTGTAGGCGTAGCTGGCCGGCGTCCTGGCATCGGCCTCGAGCGAACCGTCCATCATCGCAGACGTAAATCCTGCGTTGACTGCCGAAAGGCACGCCTCCTCGGTGTTGCCGTGATCCTGGTGCAGGCAGATCGGGTTGTTCGGGTACTGCTCTGCCAGTGCCCTCACGATGTTCACGATCATCCGGTCGCCGGCGTAGCTCTGGCGGACATTCAGACTTGCCTGCAAGATCACCGGCGCGTCACAAGCCCGCGCCGCGTTCATGATTGCAAGTCCCTGTTCCATGTTCGAGATATTGAAGGCCGGCACGCCGTATCCATGTTCGGCAGCGTGGTCCAGTAGCTGCCGCAATGAAATCAGTTGCATGGGAAACCGTCCTGCCGAAGTCAGCAGCGGAACGCGACGCCATGGAACCGGGCAGTGCCCTCCTGGACAAAAAGACCCCAAGCCGTGTCAGAAGTCTCGTAGACCCGGAAACTCGCCACGACCTGTTCGGCGACGAAGCACTCCACAGCCGAGCCCTTGCGCAACAGCTGCACGCGATAACGCCCGTTTTCGGGAGCGAATGCCAACGGACGCTCGACCAGCGGCGATTCGATCTCGGGCGAAACTTCTATGCCATGGCGTTCACGCAGGACAAGGCTGTCCCAAAGCGGATCCATCGCGGCAGGCCATCGATCGAACAGGACCCGGCGCTTCATTGGCTCGATCGCCAGCACGTAGCCACTGTCGAGGTTGTCGCCGCCCCGAGGTTCGATCAGCACGCCGACCGCTTCGGTTCGAGCACCGGGCTCGATCACTGCTTCGAAAAGCACATCGTCGCGGCCCGGTCCTCCGAGAAAGGCATGGGCCCAGGTGCCCGTGGCGTCGCAGGCGATTCCGTCATCGCCCGCCTGCCAGTCGCCGAGCCGCGCATCTAACTCATGGGCGACCGGATCGGTGTAGTTCGCCGCAACTTCGGGCACGAGCCTGCACGTCAGAGTGCCGTCCGGCTGCGGAATCAGCTCGCGCGGCGATCCCAGTTCGCCGCCCCAGACCCAATGCTGTTTAGGGTCGTGATACTTGCGAAACGGGATCCAGGCGAAGGTTATTCTTCTCTCGCCGTCACTCGCCGATTTCGCGGCGTAAAACCGGCGCCCGTCAAGGCTGTCCAGCTTGCGGCTTTCCCACGGTCCGGTCGGTGTCGGCGCCACGCGATAGACGGTCTGCATCCGCTCGGAGTATCGGCTTTCCACCAGGTACCACCAGTCGCCGAGTTGAAACAACTCGGGGCACTCCGGACAATGCGTCAGCATCGACGACGCAAGCGGCGGCCCGACCTCCCAATGATCCAGGTCGTCCGACGTGGCCGTCGCCACGCAGCCGCGGCGAAACTGCGGCCCTCCGGACAGGCGTGCCGAGACCAGCATCTTGAACACGCCTGTCGCGGCGTCGCGAAATACGAAAGGATCGCGCCAGTCGACGGTTTCGTACCAGCGGGGGTCAGGCGAAATCAGCGGGTTGTGCGTGACCTTTTCCCAGGTCAGAAGATCAGTCGACGTCGCCTTGCAGATGGACTGCGGCGAGCGCGACTGACGGTTGTAGCCAGTGTAGAAAAAGTGAAACACGCCCTGGTGCTCGATCACCGAACCAGTCCAGATGCCGTCGCCGTCACATTCGCCGGGTTCACCCGGCCCGAAAGCATCCGGCATCACCTCCCAATGCACCAGATCGTTCGAGCGCAAGTAGGCGGTCGAGACCCGTGCCCTTTCGACATATTCCCAAGCGCCGGACGGAGGCTGCGAGAAGAAAAGGTGCCAGCGGCCGTCATGGAAGAACGGCATCGTATCGCCCGCGGCGGCGGCGTTTTCGGGGGCATAGCCGAAGAGCCTCATCGCAATCCTCGTCATCTCGTTACAGCCGAAGGGACGCCCGCCGGCACCTCCCTGTGCCGGCGGGACTTTGGGGAGATCTACTTACTGAACGAAATCCTCCCAGTTCTTCGAGAAGTTGTCGATGAAACCCGGCAGATCTGCATCCGGATTGTGCACGCGGCTGAGGCTGCGGATGTCGTCGTCCGACAGGATGCAGCCCTGCAGAAGTCCGTTGGCGTAGGTGTCCACGTTTGCCGCGGTGACCGGAATCAGGCTGAAGAGCGGCTGGGTGTTTTCGACCGGGTGGCCGTGGAGGTAATCGTAGAGCTGGATCAGGCCGAATCCTCCGACCATCCAGTGCCCGCCAATCGAGAAGTCAAGCTTGCCGTCCTTGATGAATTGCGCAACCTGTTCGTCGATGTCGGTGGTAATGATGGCGATGTCGTCCCGTCCGGCCTGGTCCACTGCGAATTGGCTGCCAAGCCCCGCCACGGCGCCAAGCACGATGATCGCATCGATCTCGCCCGGAGCGAAGCGGGCGATAAACTGCTCGGCATACTTCTGACCGTTCTCGCGGTTGAGCCGGTCCCAGGCTTCGGCGATCAATTCCACATCGCCATGCTGGTCGAGCACGCTCTTGACGCCATCCCAGATTTCCTCGGCCGAAGTGACGCCCTTCTGGTTCCAGATCATCGCCACTTTCTTGTGCCCGAGATCAACGGTTGTCTGGCCGATCGCCTCGCCCCAGGTCGTGTTGTTCTGGGTGACCTGCGCGATGAAGTCCTCACCTTCGTAATCGGTGTCGTAGTTCGAAACCACCAGTCGACCCACGGCAACGCCCGGGATGTCGTTCGCTTCCAGAAGTCGGGCCACCTGAATACCGGCGGGCGAGGTCAGAGGGTTGAAAACCAGGCCGTCTGGCTGGCTGGCGATAATCGATTCGGCCTGAGCCACGTGCTGCTCTTCCGAGTTTTGGTCGTCGAACTCCTTCAAGTCGACTGCGAGTGCACTTGCGACGCAGCGTTCGAACCGGTGGCGATTGATGACCCAAGGGTTGGTCTCGGGTTGACCAAGGTCAGCAATGACCAAGTCGGTACGCGCGTGGCCGTCGGCAACGACGGCACCGCCAAGTGGCATTGTGACAGCCGCCACGAGAATGGATTTCAGGATTGTCTTGCTCATTCTCTCCTCCCTGAATGAACTGGGGTGCGCACGAAATGCGCATTTTCTTGGATTAAGGGCGGTTTTCCGCCCTTTTAACTGCATGCCACAACTAAATGCGCTTTGCAATTAATTTTTGTTTCTCCGGTCGCAAATCTTCGGAATCATCGGTTGCCGGGATACAACCGCCCGTGGCTCGGACCGGGACGGGTGACCCGGGGAGCGGGTCGACAAGACCACGTGAACCGCGTCGTCACCTTTCAGCCGGGATTGGTCGTCACCTTTCAGCCATGGGACATGGCGGGCTGGACACGCAGTGCAAGGCGGCACTGCCCGTCCGGTTCCGGCCGGAATCCTGATTCACACATGTGTACCGGAAGGTTCATGCGCCAAGGGTATCAGAGCAAACCCGGGAGCCAGAGGACAATCCCCGGAAAGGCGATCAATACAGCCACCGTCAACACGTCGGCAGCGAAGAATGGTGACGCGCCCCGGAAAACGTCCTGGGCCGTAATGGGGAACCGGTTTTCCCGGCTGACCCCCGCGACAACGAAACAGTTCAGGCCGATTGGCGGCGTGATCAGACACAACTCCGCCATCTTGACCACGATGATTCCGAACCAGATCCCGCATTCCTCCGCGGTCATGCCGAGGCCTGAGGCCTCCCGCGTGACGTCCGGACCTCCGTTGAGGGCGATCACCGCCGGAAAGACGACCGGGAGTGTCAGGATGAGCATTCCGACCGCATCCATGAACATGCCAAGAATGACGTAACAAAGGAGAATGAACGCAAGTGTCAGGAGAGGCGGCTGATTCAGGCCGTCGATCCAGGCGGCAAATGTTCCCGGCAAGTCGGCGAAACCGAGATACCGCACGTAGATCAACACGCCCCAGATCATGGTGAATATCATGACCGTCAGCTTGGCGGCCTCCATGAGCGCGCCTTTCAGCTGCTGCCATCTCATTCCCTGCCACAACGCCATCAGCAGCACGATAAAGACGCCGAGGGCGCCCGCTTCCGTAGGGGTCGCCCAACCGAAATAGATCGAATAGATGATGATCAGGACGACCAGCAGGATCGGCGTGGCGCCCGGCAGACTCTGGAATCGCATGCGCCAGCTGAACCCGGTGACCGGAGGAGCCATGTCCTTGCGAAAGGTTGCCATTCCGACAACGAGCAACGCGTAGATCAGGGCCGACACGGCACCAGGAATGAACCCGGCCAGGAGGAGCTTGCCGACCGATTCCTCGACGATGATCGCGTAGATGACGAGAATCGCAGAGGGCGGAATCAGGGAAGCCAGGGTCCCGCCGGCCGCCACGACACCAGCGGCAAAGCGCCGGTCGTAGTTGAGTTGCAACATTTCCGGTATGGCTATCCTGGCAAACACTGCCGAAGTTGCGACCGACGCCCCCGATACGGCGGCAAATCCTGCCGTTGCAAAGACCGTTGCAACACCGAGGCCACCGGGAAGCCATCCGAACCATCGTTTGGCAGCCTCGAACAGGTAGCGTGTCAGTCCGGCGAAATACGCGAGATAGCCGATCAGGATGAATGTCGGAATCAGGGACAGGGCATAGGTCGTCGACTTGGAATGGGGAATCTGGCCGGTGAGCTTGGTCGCCGTAATCAGGCCACGTTCGAACCCCTGTTTCTGCATGAAGAAAAGGCAAAGGCCGAGAAACCCGACGAACGCGGCGGCAAAAGCCACGCGAACGCCGAGCACGACGAGGACAAGCAGCAGTCCCGACAACCACAGGGCGATCTCGAACGGGTCGTGTCCCGCCAGCAGGGCCTTGATGTCAAGTAACTCAGCCATCGGCGCCCGTAACCGTACCGGCCTCGTGGGCTGCCTGTGAGGCGGCATCCTGTATCCGCGGCACCGCCACGGGAGCCTCCGGATCGAGGCGAATCGCGCGGCCAAACCCCCAAAGCTGGAGCGCAAGCCGCACCCAAAGCAAGGTCATGGCAACGGGAACGATCAGCTTGGCCGGCCAAAGCGGCAGTCCAAGATCGATCGAACTGTCCCGGCTCCAGTTCGGAGACCCGAAATCGAAACTGCGGAGAAAGTGAGACCATGTCCCGTAAATCAGGACCGTGGTCAGCAGGATCATGAACAGGATCGACAGGAATTCGACGATCCACAATGAACGTCCCCGCATGTGGCCAATCGCGATTTCCATGCGAATGTGGCCGCCTTCGCGCTGGCAGAATGCAAGGCCGGCGAAGACGAAGAACGCCATGAACTGCTCGACCCAGTCGATGAATCCCGGGACCGGCAGGTTCAGGAGTTTCCGGCCGAGGACATTGGTCGCCGCAAGACAGACAAGGGCAAAGATGACGATTCCGCAGGCAAGATTGAGGCTGGATTCGGTCTTGAGGACCCAACGGTCGATCCGTGACAGCCTTGTGTCGTCAACCGGAACGGCTGAAATTGCCATGGAACTGGTCTCTGTGTTGGCGGAACGCACTCACCGGTGCGTTCCGCCGCGTGCGCGTCAACGCATTTCCTGCAGGGTCGACTGAACCAGGTCGTAGAGTTCCTGCGCCGGAAGGCCCTGGGCGGACATCGCTTCGATCCATGCATCGCGGACCGGGCCGGCGACCTCACGGAATCGTTCCAGTTCGCTGTCGCTGATCGTCACCTTCTGGACATTCTTTTCGGCGAGGATTTCTTCCCATTTCGCCAACAGTTCACCGTAGTTGGCGAGATAATGGGCGATCGCCTCTTCAATGGAGCCGTCAAGGGCGGCGCGGTGTTCGTCGCTGAGCGCCTCGTACGCGTCGGTATTGACGACAACGGGGCAATTGACCGTACCCGGATTAAGGTTTTCGGTCCACCAGTCCGCGAGATCGATCGTCTGGAACGACAGGTGGGCGTGCTGGGCAAAGGCAACCGTGTCGACGACACCGGTTTCGAGTGCCTGCTGCGCCTCGGTCGCGGTTACCGATGTCGGAACCGCACCAACCGCTTCAAACGCCTTGCCGAGCCCGCCGGTCGCACGCACCCGCATTCCCTTGAATTCGTCGAGTTCGTCCTTCGGCTCCCCGGTCCCGACGATATTGTACTGCGGCATCGGCGATGTCATCAGCAGCCTGGCGTTCCATCTGGCAAGATCTGCGACCGTCGCCGGATGCGCATAGACAGCATTGCTGACTGCAACTTCTTCCTCAAGGTTCTTGACACCGAGGAAGGGCAACTCGAGAACCGTGATGGTCGGGTTCTTGTCGCCATGGTAGCCTGCGCAGAACTGTGCCATTTCGAACGCGCCGACGGATATTCCGTCGAGGTTCTCGCGGTTCTTCGACAGCCCGCCATAAGAGATATTCAACGTGAACGCGCCACCGGTTTTTTCGGCGACCAGTTCGGCAAGTTTCTCGACATGTTCGGTAAACGCCCTGCGTTTGCCCCAAAGCGACACGTTCCATTCGACTGCGCCCGCTTCGCCCGCGATGGCAAGGGCGGCCGCAGCAAAAATCGCAGTCCGGACACCGGACAGTTTCCTGATTCGATTCATTGAAAGTCTCCTTCTTTTCATTGCACGTCTTTGCACGCGGATCTCTGATCCTGGACCAACCGTTGCATGATATCCGGAATCGCTAGCACCTCAAATCCTTCAAGACAACCGATTGGCATGACGACCGGGCTGCGGACCCGGTGCCGAGTGCGCCGGGGGCCGAAAAGGTGCGTCTTTCGATGCGGCAAAATCCGGTTCCGTGCGAATGAGTCCCGATCGGTTGCAGCCAGCCTGCCATCATCGGACTGAGCCCGTCTTGCGAACGGTTGATGCGGCATGGTCCATGACCACACGCGCAATTGTCTCGATCGGATTTCCCGCAGGATCCGGGGACCGGGGTCTTTCCTGTTCGGGCGTCATCAGGATTGCCGGTACGGGCCCGGATGATGGGCCTTGTGACGTCCCTGCCAGGTTGCACGGTCCCGTCGTCGTTGTGGTTTGTCCCTGAACAGGTTTGCGCAGTGTCCGGGCCGCCTGGCAGGCGCGTACCGGAATGAACGGTTGAGCGCTGGCATTCGGGATGATGCCTGAGTGATCTCATGGCGGTCGACGAGGAAATGCACACCATGACCGCGCAGGTGTCGCGGGCCGGGGGCGGGCCGGACAGGAAAGCCGTCACTGGCTCAAATACACTGGCCCCGTTGTCCCCTCAATCACGTAACGCCCCGAGGAGGCTCGGCGCCTGCCGGCCGGGATTCCCTGCCGGCAATACGGCGCACGTGGTTGTCGCGGCGCGGAAGGCCAGGTTGCCGGGGCGAAGGACCGGCAACCTGAATGGTCCGGAGCACGTCTCACACGTTGTTGGGTCCGAAGTCCATGTACGGCAATACGTAGGGCTGCCAGTCGAGATCCTTCTTCTTGCCGTAGAGCCAGACTTCCTGGAACAGCACGATGCCCATGGGGTCGGCCGTTTCCCATTCCGTCATCATTGCCCTGAACGCGTCCCGGCGGGCCGCCTTGTCAGGCTCGTTTTCCAGGATGATCCCGTTGGCGTTGAACGTGTCGTTCACCCAGCCCCAGCCGCGGCCTTCCATGACCGAAGGCTTGAACAGGCGCCAGAGGATCGTTGCCGGATCCTGCCAGACCATGGTGGCGGACATGTTCCTGATTGAATGGTGGCCGCGTGTGATCTGCTTCCAGTTTTCCCGGATCTGAAGCTCGATATTGATGCCGACTGCCTTCCACATTTCGCGCAGAACTTCGGCGACCGCGACCTCCGTATCGATGACGTTCGGCAACAGCGGATAGTCTATGACCTCGCCCTCGTAGCCGGATTTGGCAAGTTCCTCCCTCGCCCGCTCGGGATCGTATACCGGCACGGGATAATCGGCATCGTAGACTTCACCGAAACTCGGCAGCTGCAGTCCGTTCGGGACGCTGGCGCGTCCGGCCAGCAGTGCGTCCACCAGCAACTGGCGATCGACCGCAAGGCTCAACGCGCGCCGAAAGTGCACGTTCTTCATCATCGGATGGGCGAAGTCGCCCTGGTTGAAAATGAGGATCCGGAGTTTTGCCCCGGGACCGCCGACGACCTCGATGTCATCGTAGTTGTCGATCGTCGATATCTGGTCGACCGGGACGACAGTGATGACATCGAAATCCCCTGAAGCGAGGCCGGCGATTCTGCCGGCTACTTCGGGAACTTCCACGAAAGTGAGCGACTGCACGTTGGGCGATCCACCCCAGTAATCGTCGAACGCCTCCAGAACAAACCGGTCGGTGTTGAGATCGGCCACGCGGAACGGCCCGGTGCCGATCGGCATCAGTGCCCAGTCGCCATAGCTTGGGGCATCCAGGTAGGCGCGCTTGTTGACGATTTCGCTACTCCACATCGCGAACCGCTGCTCAATGATCGGGTCGACGCCCGTCATCACGATCTGCACCGTTTTGTCGTCAAGCACGTTTGCTTCCGAGACGTTCGAAAAGAACTGGGCCAGGCGTACCGGTCCGTCCCCCTCGCGACGTTCCTTCGAGAACGTGAACGCAACGTCTTCGGCCGTCAACTCGTCACCGTTGTGAAACCTGATACCATCCCTGAGCGTGAAGACGATTTCCCGGAAACCCTCGATTTCCCAGGAACTCGCGAGTCCCGGGCCAAGCTGCATCTGGTTGTGAAAGTCGGCCTCGATCAGCTTGTCGAACACATTGTACGAGATCGGGACCGTATAGTCGGCCGTATCCCGGCCCGGGCTGATGTTCTCCGGCAGCCGCTGCACTCCGACGATGATGTCGCGCCTCTCCTGGGCGCCGATTGCATGCGGCAGCATCGTCAGACCCGCGATGGCGCCGGCACCCTTAAGGAGTTCCCTCCTGGCTATTGTCAGCATTTCCGTCTCCTCCCGTCGGTCAAGCAACATGTTAGATTCGATTCGGAGCCATTCTATCGGACAATACAATACATTACAAATATAAATGATTGTGTGATTTCCAGGCTCGTCAGTTGCGTGGGATATCAAAAAAAAGTCATGTTTTTCAGCTTAATAAACAAAATTCCGCGCGAAATTAATAACGCATTACAATCATTATAAAATGTTTGACTATGCAAGTCGGCTCCGGCATGATGCCGAATCAGGGAGCGCACCGATGAACGACATTTCAGGCAGTACAGTTTTGGTGGACCAGTTGCGTGCCGAGTTCACGACTCTGGAGGCCGGCGGCCGCGTACCGACCATGCGCGATATCGCCAGCCGGCACGATGTCAGCGTCTTCGCGGTCCAGCGGGCCTTCGAGGTTCTCAAGGAGGAAGGGTTGATTCAGAGCTTCGTCGGGCGTGGTTCCTTCGTGACCGGAGGCGACATCGCGCGGTCGAGTATCGTCGGACGGTCGCGCGCGGCGCGAATCCTGATCGTGAGCCATTCGACGCCGAGCCTGAGGGGCTACAGGGTTGCCCATTCCCTCCAGACCGAACTCCTGCAGGCCGGCTGCAGGGCCATAACCGTCAGCTACAGCGATGCAATCGAACTCGGGGATGTGCTTGGCGACGGGCGCTACGATGTGTGCGTGCTCCAGCCGAGGCGCTCCATCCTCCCGGTCGAGGTCATTGCGATGCTGAAATCGAAGGCGAAACACATGATCGTCGAAGGTCGCGAACTCGAGCGCCTCGATGTCGATGTGTTCGTCCGGAACAGGGCCAAGAGCATGGCCTTGGCGCTGCATTCCCTGAGGGAGCTCGGGCATGCGAGAATCGGCCTTCTCACCGAGAGGCTGGATGCCGCTGCTGGCTATGCGGAAATCGAAAACCATTTCCTGCAAAACCATGCCTCGCTGCCGGGGAACGCAGAGACCCTGATTGTGCGGGCGAATGCCGACCAGGATGACGGAATCCTCGCTTCGGAGATCCGCGACGCCTTGCAGAAGGATCTTGCCAATGTCTCCGAGTTGCCCACCGGATTCATCGTGTCCGGCCGCTTTGAACCCGCATCGATCAAGGAGGGATTCCGATCCGCCGGGTTCGAGATCCCGTCGGCCGTCAGCGTCGTGAGCCTGCGCGTGGACACCGAGTCGTTCCCGGCGGACGCACGCTTTACCGCCGTCGGGCGCACGACGGAACATGTCGTCCAGGGCCTCGTGTCAATGATCAACTGGCGGTTGTCGAACCCGAGCGAACCACCGGTCCAGGTGCTGGACAATCCAAGCCTTTTCGCCGGATTCTCCACGGTCCGCATTGACAGGAATGGCGGAACCCGGCGCGCCGTGCCCGACGCCCGATGAAGACCGGGGCCCGTCGACGGTAGCGGAGAAAAGGATGAAAAGTCCCGCCGAGCAGAGGAAGGCCGACAGGGCAGCGCCTCTTGAAATTTCCCGCCTCACGGTCAGCGTGAACGGCGGAACCCGGAAATTCGCCGTTGTCGAGGACGTCTCGCTGCGCGTGAGGTCGGGCGAGATCCTCGGCCTGGTGGGCGAAAGCGGCAGCGGAAAGACAGTGACCTGCCTCGCGGCGCTCGGGCTCCTGGGCTCCGGCTGGCAGATGGAAGGTGAAATCAGTCTCGCGCAAACGCGGATCACCGGCGCGGCGCGCGCAGGCCAGCTGAGCTCGGTGCGCGGCCGGGAAGCGGCAATGATCTTTCAGGACGCCAGTGCCTCGCTCAATCCGATCCAGAGGATCGGCAGGCAGCTCTCTGAAACCGTTGCGCGGTTGCGAAACGTCTCTCGCGGTGAGGCGCGGGAGATCGCGCTGGATCTTCTCAGGCGGGTCGAAATGCCGGACCCGGAAGAACGCTTTCATTCCTACCCGTTCCAGTTGTCGGGAGGCCAGAACCAGAGAGTCATGATTGCCCTGGCCCTGGCGGGGCGTCCCGCACTGCTCTTTGCCGACGAACCCACCACGGCGCTCGATGTTACGGTGCAGTCCCAGATTCTCGGCCTGATCAAGTCTCTGCGGGACGAGACGAAAATGGGTGTCGTGTTCGTAACCCACGACCTCGGCGTCGTGAAGGAAGTGTGTGACACCGTCGCTGTCATGTACGCCGGCAGAATCGTGGAATCCGGTTCCGTAGACCGAATCATGCATGCGCCGCGCCATCCCTATACCCTGGGGCTGATCGACTCGATGCCGACCCTGTCCGGCCATATCCCCGAAGGTATCGAAGGCCAGGTGCCGGCACCTGGCAGAAGGCCCCCGGGCTGTGCATTCGCGCCCCGGTGCCACAGGGCGCGGGAAAAGTGCAGGCTGCAGCTGCCCCAGGGCGAACAAGGCGAAGGCAGCGATTCCGTCGCCTGTTTCTTTCCACTGGCCGGCGATCTCGGCCAGACCGAACGCGCGGAACATCCGTCGCACTCCCGTCCTGCTGACGTGCCGGGGCCGGACGCCCTTCTGGTCTTGAATGGCGCGGCCTGCGACTATGTCACGCGTCGCGGCATGTTTCGGGCCGTTTCCGGCATCACCCTGTCGCTCAGGGAAGGTGACAGCCTGGCCGTCATAGGCGAAAGCGGAAGCGGCAAGTCCACGATCGGCAAGCTCATGCTGGGAATCGAGCCCGCCAGCGAAGGAACGGCGGCGTTCGATGGCAGGCCGGTACCTGTTCTCGGCACCGCTGATCACGTCGCCTTCGCACGTTCAGTGCAACTCGTGCCGCAGAATCCCTACCTGTCCCTCGATCCCAGGGCCACGATCGGCAGCCAGGTCGAGGAACCGCTCGAGATCCACGGAATCGGTTCCAGGCAAGAGCGCCGCGCCCGGCAACGCGAACTCCTCGAGGCCGTCGGGCTCGGCCCGGAACTCGCGACGCGTTATCCCCACGAAATCAGCGGCGGCCAGTGCCAGAGGGCGGTGATTGCACGCGCATTGGCTCTCCGGCCGAAGGTGCTGATCTGTGACGAGGCCACGGCGTCGCTGGACGTGTCGGTCCAGGCGCGGATCATCGAACTCCTGCGCGATCTGCACAGGACGCACAACCTGTCCATCGTATTCATCACCCATGACCTGAGACTTGCGCGCTCGCTCTGCAGTCATGTCGCTGTCATGCGGTCCGGCCAGCTCGTCGAACTCGGCGAGTCCGCGGCCATGTTCGAGGCGCCGCAGCACCCCTACACCGAGCAGTTGCTGGCATCGATGCCGGATGTCGAGGCAACGGCTCCCCGTTCCCCGGAGACCATGGAATGACCGGGTTCGTGATCCGAAAGCTGCTGAGAACGCTCTTTACGCTGTTTCTTGTCGTGACGTTCGTGTTTTTCGTGCTCCGGCTTACGGGCGATCCCGTATCGGCAATGATGCCGGACGACACCGACCCGGCCATATTGGACGAGCTTCGCAAGCAGTGGGGGCTGGACCGGCCCCTCGGGGTCCAGTACCTCGAGTACTGGATCAACCTGTTCCAGGGAGACTTCGGAAACGCCTACCGTGACGGCAGGCCTGCGCTCGAGATCGTCGCCGAACGCATACCGGCGACCCTGAAACTCACGCTGACGGCGTTTGCGTTCATCGTGATCGCCGGATTCCCGCTGGGCATATTTGCTGCCGTCAACCGCGGCACCGCAATCGACCGGGGCATCATGACCATTTCGGTCACCGGGTTCAGTTTGCCGAACTTCTTTCTCGGGATTCTGCTGATCTTCCTGCTGTCGGTAACGTTTCGGCTGCTCCCGGCGTTCGGCAGCGACCGCTGGTACAACCTCATCATGCCGGTAATCACGCTCGGCACCGCCGGTGCGGCCGTCATCGCGCGATTCGTGCGTTCATCCATGCTCGAGGTATTGAATGCGCCCTATATCCGGGCGTGCCGTGCACGAGGCATGACCGAGCGCGCGATAATCTGGACCGTGGCGCTTCCCAACGCCGCCATTCCCACGATCACCATCATGGGATTCATGGTCGGGACCCTGATCGGTGGCTCGATCGTCACCGAAACCGTCTTCGCGTGGCCCGGCATCGGGCGCTTGCTCATCGATGCGGTTGCAGCGCGAGAACTGGCAGTGGTGCAGACTGTTGTCATGATGACAGCCGCTTCCATGGTGTTTGCCAATCTCGCCGTGGATCTCCTGTACCTGGTGATCGATCCGCGCAGGCGGTACGCGTCCGGAACGGGAGAGCAATGATGGATTTCGCCGCCACCCGTGATCCATTCGAACGCCGCTCCGCGGCCCAGGCGGCGTTTGCGTATTTCATTGCGTCACCAATCATCGTCAAGCTGGCGATACTGTGGCTGGCGATGATCCTGTTCATTGCCGTGACGGCGCGCTGGATCATGCCCTATGACTACCAGCAGACAGCCCTTCTGTCCCGCCTGCTCCCACCTGGCGCCACCGGGCCGTCCGGGGATTTTCATCTCCTGGGAACCGACCACCTCGGGCGGGATCTTCTCAGCAGGCTGTTTACGTCCATCCAGCTCACGATGCTGGTGGCGGTGTTCGGAACCTTCTTCGGTGCGGTTGTGGGAAGTTGCATAGGGTTCGTTGCGGCGAGGTTTCGAGGATGGGTGGACGACGTCATCATGGTCCTGGTCGATTTCCAGGCCTCCATGCCTTTCGTCATCATCGCGCTGTCGGTGATCGCCGTCATGGGAACCGGCAACATGCTGCTCTTTATCCTGCTTGTCGGATTCCAGGGATGGGAACGATACGCGAGAATCTGCCGCGGCATGACACTGTCGGCAGTCAATCATGGCTACGCGGCCGCGATCCGGCTCCTCGGCGCAGGCACCCTGCGCGTCTATCTGAGGCACATCCTGCCGAACATCCTGGCCGCGCTGGTCGTCCAGGTTTCCATCAACTTTCCCGAAACCGTCATCCTGGAAACATCCATGAGTTTCCTGGGTGTCGGAATCCAGCCCCCCAATACGTCTCTCGGCAACCTGCTGAGCTACGGGCGGGACTATCTCCTGAACGCGTGGTGGATTGCCGGCGTGCCGGGATGCGCAATTTTCTTCACGACATTGTCCATGAGCATCATCGGAGACTGGCTGCGCGATGTTCTGGATCCAACGACGAACAGCGGGACCTGACATCCGCGGTTCACGGTTTGCAGGTGACTGATGCAGGCATTTCCGCGGCCGCCCGGCCGGGAACGGGTTCATTGCGAAATACCGCCTGCCCCGCAATTCGCGGCCGACACGTGCGCGCGGTCCCGGACCGGTTCAATGCCAGTGCCAGCCCAGGAAGGCCGCGCGCGCCGGCCGCGCCCGGGCAACGCGACGCCGGGGAGCCGGTCAACGGGCAGTGGCAGGTCTTGCTGAACAGGTTTTCGACGGATTCGAAGGCAAGGTGACGGCCAGGAAGTGAGCCGCCAGCGTCTCCGGCGACTTGTCTGCGCCGCCCTGCCGCTGTATTTCACCGGGCAATACCCAGCAAAGGCCGCAGCATGTCCTCAGAAAACAGGATCGTCACCATTTTCGGCGGGTCGGGGTTCGTCGGCCGGTACGTGGCACGGCGGTTCGCCCGGGCAGGCTGGCGTGTCAGGGTTGCCTGCAGGCGTCCGAACGAGGCCATCTTCGTTCGGCCCTACGGAGTCGTCGGCCAGGTCGAACCCGTGCTCGCCAATGCGCGGTTCGAAGAGTCTGCCCGTCAGGTCATCGATGGCGCTGATGCCGTCGTGAACTGCATCGGCATACTGGTGGAGAGGGGGCCACAGCGGTTCGAGGCCGTGCACGGCGAGGCGGCGGCGAGAATCGCCCGGATCGCGGCAGAACAGGGTATCCGAACCCTGGTCCATGTGTCGGCGCTGGGCGCAAATGCCGAATCGATCAGCGCCTATGCACGATCGAAGGCACTCGGCGAGCAAGGTGTGCTGGAAGCCTTCCCGACAGCCTTCATCATGCGTCCATCGATTATCTTCGGTGCCGAGGACCAGTTCTTCAACAGGTTCGCCCGAATGGCGCGGCTGTCTCCCGCCATTCCTCTCGTTGGCGCTGGCACACGATTCCAGCCCGTATACGTGGACGACATAGCGTCCGCGGTGGTTTCGGCAGTTCTGGACGCCGCCGGGCCGGAGAATTTCCCGGGCGGAATCTACGAACTCGGCGGGCCGGAGACGGAAACGTTTCGGGAGCTGATCGAAAGGATGCTGGCAGTGATCCGCCGTCGGCGCCTGGTGATCAACGTTCCGTTCTTTGCCGCGGGGATCAATGCCAGATGCCTGGACATTCTGCAGCTGCTTTCGGGCGGACTGTTCGTCAATCACGTGCTCACCGAAGACCAGGTGCGCCAGCTGAAGGTCGACAATGTCGTCGGTCCCGATGCGCGGACGCTGTCCGACCTTCACGTCAAACCGACAGCAATGGATGCCGTGCTCGAGACCTATCTCTATTGTTACCGTCCATACGGCCAGTACACGTCACTGACGGAATCGGCAAAGAACCTCGATTCGACCCCCTGAGAAACCTTGAAGGGGCGGCCGGGACGATCGCGCCGTCCGGCTCGGGGCATTCGTGACGTCGGCGCCGGGCGCGGAAGGCCGAGGCCTGTTTCGCGCCGTACCTTGGCAGTCGGCAGGTTACGTGTAGGCGATCCATAACAGCAGGACCCCGAGGCAGACGCGGTAAATGACGTAAGGTGTAAAGCTGGTGTGCCGAAGAAGGCGCATCATGAAGGTCAGGGCGCAGAGACCGGAGACGAATGAGAGCAGGGCTGCGGCCGCGCCGTCCCTGGCTGCACGCGCATCGGCAGACGCGACGACCTCGATCCCGAGCAGCGTGCCGGAGGCGAAAATCACCGGGATCGACATCAGCATGGCGAATCGGACGCTGCTTTCCCGGTCGTATCCCAGCCAGCGCGCACCCGATATCGTGATTCCGGAACGCGATGTCCCGGGGATCAGTGCCAGGACCTGCCAGAGGCCGAGAATCCAGGCCTGCCTGATCGTCCAGTTCCCGGTTTCTTCGCAGCGAGATGAATTCCGGTCGCAGACAAAAAGGACACCGGCGAAGACGATGGTCGCCCAGGCCACGACGGCAACCGAACGGAGCATGTCGGCGATGCCGGTCATCCGGAACAGGAGGCCGACGATGACAACCGGGACCGTCGCGACCGCAAGCCCCAGGAACAGCCGTGCGTCCTCCGAGTTCCTGTCACCAGACAGCAAGTGCAGGAATCCGTTGGCAACCCGGAAGACATCGGAGCGAAAATAGACCATGACCGCCCCGAGCGTACCCACGTGGACGGCGACATCGATAACCTGACCGTGATCGGGGAGGCCCGTCAGGTGGGGAACCAGGACGAGATGACCGGAAGAGGAGACCGGCAGGAACTCGGTCAATCCCTGGATCAACGCGAGCATGCTCAGGTGGAACACGGCCATTCTGGGTCTCCGGCAATGACGACGGCAACAATAGATGTGTTGCCTCGCCGTGCAACCATGCAAAAAGGCAAGGTTTCATGTCATGAATATTTTGAATTTACTTTGCCGTTATTCCCCCTTCGCTCACGATCCCGTCAAAAAGGTCAGAAGTTTTGTCTTCTGTCTACGGCGGGGTTTCAGCAAAAGCACGGGTTCCGCATGTCACGAACCGTTTGCTGTCCGTCAGCAAGACGGAAATCGAGTGGCTGCATCGAAACCGTGGACATGAATCCGGTAGCCAGTTGAAATCGTATGGCACCGCAGCGGATGCTCGGAGTCGTCATGATCGGGCGCGAGATGCCGGTCAAGCGGTCTCCGGATCCAACGGATGTGAATGCATGACGGGAGGCATGGCCTACATTCATGATCCCGACGGTCATGTGTCCGCCTCCCTGAACATGGACTCGATCGTGTCCTGTCCTGCTGGGACGCCGCACCGGCAATCACAACTGCAGGAACTGGTTACGCTCCATCGGGACGAAACGGGCGGGCCGGGTGCCGCGGATATCCTTCGCCAGTGAACACTCCGTCGCCTGAAGACGACGGCTTCGCGGCCAAGCTACGCGGCAACCCGCACGCTTCGCGACCGCAGGCCGGTTCCCGGCCCCTTGAGTTGTTGCAACACGTTGCGGGCGGGGTTGACGTCGCGGTCAAGGACGAGGCCGCAGCCGTCGCAGTCGTGCACCCTGTCCGCGAGCGTCTTCGGCCTGTCCGGCTCCGCCCCGCATCCGCTGCATCGCTGGGAAGTGCCGTGCGGGTCGACCAGGACCACGGACCCACCGGCGCTTTCAGCCTTGTAAGTCAGCATGTCCCGCAACTGCGTCCACGCGGCGTCGTGAATCGACCTGGCCAGGAAGGAGCGCTTCAGCGCGTTCATTCCCAGGTCCTCCATCGCGATCACGCGATGCCGGGAAGCCAGGCCGTGAGAGAGTTTGTGCAGGAAGTCGCGCCGCCCTGCGGCGACGCGTGCGTGGTGGCGGGCGAGGTTCCTGCGTGCCTTTGCCCGCCGCTTCGATCTCCGTTCCTTCCGGGCCAGCGCCCGCGGCAGCCGTCGCGTCTTCCTCTGCGCCTTGCGCGCATGCTTCGGCGCAGCGACGCTCTCCCCGTCGCTGGTCGCGACGATGCTGTTCAGGCCGACGTCGATCCCGACGTCCGGGCGCGTGTCTTCCTCGCCCGGAATCCTCAGCTCCCGCACCTTGAACTGGAGCGTCACGTACCACTTCCCGTTCGAGCAGCTGACGATCGCGTGCGACGGCCTCGCGGGCAGCTCGCGATGCCACCGGACCTTGACGAGGCCGGGGATGCCGACGAGCCGGAGCCGCCCGTCCCGGCAGACCAGCCCGTCGCCGACGCGGAAGTCCGCGCCGTGGAACCGCGACTTCGCGCGGAAGCGCGGGAAGCCCGGCGTCTCGCCCGCCTTCACGCGGCGGAAGAAGGCGGCGAAGGCCTTGTCGAGCCGGCGCAGGACCTGCTGCTCGGCGCTGAAGCTGTATCCGGCCAGTTCCGGAACCGCGTCCCGGACGGCCCTCAGCTCGCCGGCCTGGGCGGCACAGCCGAGGCTGACGCCCTGCCGGTTCCATGCCTCGATGCGCTGCTGGAGGCCCGCGTTGTAGAGGTCGCAGAAATGTCCGAGCATGTCCGACAGGGCCGCTTCCTGCACCCCGTTCGGGTAAAGCCGGTACTTGTAGCTCCTGATCAACTACTTGCCTTTCTGGCTCTCTATGTACCGCTTGACGCTCGCCTGGCTGACGTGCCCCACGGTGCCTGCGTAGTAGTTCCGCGACCACAGTGTGGGAAGCCGGGACCTCAATGTCGGGAACTCCTGTCGCAGAACCCTGCTCGACCGGCCCTTCAGCCTGTTGACAATCTCCGCCACGCAAAGCGTCGGGTCGCTCTCGACGAACAGGTGAACGTGGTCCGGCATGATCTCCATTGCGTGGAACGTCATGCCCTTCTCGTCCGCAACCTCGGCAAGGAGCTGTCTCAACCGAACTTCAATCCGGCCGGTAAGCACCTTCCGGCGATACTTCGGACACCAGACCAAATGATACTTGAGCGTGAAGACCGCACCTGGGTTCCTGGCATACCTGTCAGCCATGAGGGCGATATACCTGCGGCAGATAACTATTGCAACAAGGAACGCGCATTCACCTGTCGCCTGAACGCGACAGTCCCCTGCGCGAGTTCTATGGGGGTTGCCTGAATTCGTTCCGATTTGCCCGGCAGAGATGGTCGACCGGCTGGAACATCCGCTCGTTCCGGATGCGCGGCTGCGTACGGCGTGAACGGAGGAACTCCCGAAACGCTGTTGAAAATTCTCCATGAGCATTGCACATGGTGGACCCGGGACATGACAATGGACACGAGATGTCGCAGGTTCTTCGCCTTCACCAGTTCCCCTTGTCGCCATTTTCGCGAAAGGTCCGCATTGTGCTCGGAGAAAAACGGCAGCAATGCGAGGAAATCATTGAGCGATTCTGGAATCCTTCCGCCGATTTCCTGTTGCTCAACCCCGCTGGCAAGGTACCGGTCCTGAAGGTTGAGCAGGCCGTCCTGGCGGAATCGACGGCGATTTGCGAGTATCTTGACGAGGAATACCCGGAGCCGCCGCTGCTGCCCGATTCGCCGCTCGCCCGCGCGGAAGTCCGGCGGCTGGTCGGGTGGTTCGACGACAAGTTCTACCACGATGTGACCAACAACCTCCTTTGGGAACGGCTGATGAAAAAGGTTACGGGAGGCGGGGCGCCGGAAAGCAAGAAGGTCATGGTCGGGTTGAGGAATTTCCGGTTCCATATCGATTACATGACGAAACTTCTCGACCGGCGAAGATGGCTTGCAGGCGATTCGATGACGCTTGCCGACGTCTCTGCAGCTGCCCAGTTGTCCTGTCTCGATTACCTTTCCGACGTGGACTGGGACCGGAGCGAATCGCTGAGGATCTGGTACGCGACGATCAAGTCGCGCCCGTCGTTCCGGTCCATCCTCAGTGATCACCTTCCCGGGTTTCCGCCTCCGCCCCACTACGCGGACCTGGATTTCTGATGTCGCACAGCGGGCGATCCCTGAAGGATGCGCTCAAGGCCAGGGCATTCGAGGAGGGCTTTTCGGCAGCGGGAATCTGCCGCCCGGACGCGATACCCGAAGCCGGCATCAATCTGGCGCGATACCTTCGCCTGGGCTACCACGGCCAAATGGAGTGGATGTCCCGGCGGGCCAACTGGCGCGGGAGTCCGTCTGCGCTGTGGCCGGAGGCCAGGTCGGTCGTCATGCTGGCAGAGGCATACACTCCGGAGCATGATCCGCTTGCCGTCCTGGAGAACCGCGGCCGTGCGGCCATTTCGGTCTACGCGCAGGGCAGGGACTACCACGAACTGGTCAAGAAGCGCCTGAAACGGCTGGGACGGTGGCTGATTGCCCAGGTTCCCGGTACGGAAATCAAGGTGTTCGTCGACACGGCCCCGGTCATGGAGAAGCCGCTTGCAGCCGCTGCCGGTCTCGGGTGGCAGGGGAAGCACACGAACCTGCTTTCGCGGGAACTCGGCAACTGGTTTTTCCTCGGTTCGGTTTTCACGACGCTCGAACTCGAGCCTGACGAGCACTCCGCTGATCACTGCGGATCTTGCCGGGCCTGTCTCGACATCTGTCCGACCGGGGCGTTTCCGGAACCATATCGTCTCGACGCGCGCAGGTGCATTTCCTACCTGACCATCGAGCACAGGGGTCCGGTGGATGAAACGTTGCGGCCGAAGCTGGGGAATCGGGTCTTCGGTTGCGATGACTGCCTCGCGGTCTGCCCGTGGAACAAGTTCGCCGTCCAGGCGGGAGAGATCGGCTACCGGTCACGGGAGGAGCTCGGGACCGCGCGGCTCGCGGAGCTCGCGGGGCTGGACGACGCCGGATTTCGGCGCCTGTTCCGGAAATCCCCCGTCAAGCGGATCGGCCGTGACAGGCTCGTTCGAAATGTCGTCTACGCCATCGGCAATTCAGGGATGACCGAACTCGTTCCCGTCGCGGCCGCGCGGCTGGGGGATGGCGACGCGACCGTCAGGGATGCCGCACGCTGGGCGCTGGAGCGGTTGGCGAATGGCGCCCGCGGGGACGGCCCCGGAGATGGCTAGGGTACTCCTCAGCATCGGCCACGGATACACGGCGCGCGCGCTTGCAAGGATCATCCTGCCGGAAGGGTGGCGGGTCATCGGCACGACCAGGTCGGATGAGCGTGCCGGGAACCTGTTGTCCACGGGGATCGACGCCCTGGTCTGGCCCGGGTCGGATCTGTGCGACGCCATCGGGCAAGCGACGCATGTCCTGGTTTCCGTTCCGCCCGGTGTCGATGGTGATCCCGTTCTCCGGGGCGAAAGGGACCGGCTCCTGGCCCATGGCAGGCGACTCGGATGGGTTGGCTACCTGTCCACCACCGGTGTCTACGGTGACCACGCCGGCGGCTGGGTCGACGAGTCCACCCCTCCGTCTCCATCGACCGAACGCGGCCGAAGGCGTGTCCTGGCCGAGGCAGCGTGGGCGAAGACCGGACTGCCCGTGCATGTCTTTCGGCTGGCAGGAATTTATGGCCCGGGGCGCGGACCGTTCCGGAAAGTCCTTGATGGAACGGCGCGGCGGGTGATCAAGCCGGGCCAGGTGTTCAGCAGGATTCACGTGAGCGACATCGCGAGAATCCTTAAGGCGTCGATGGAGAGGCCCGAACCGGGCACGATCTACAATGTCTGTGACGATGAGCCGTCACCGCCTGAAGATGTCATCGCCTGCGCGGCGCGGCTGCTGGGCGTTCCGGTTCCGGATGCCATACCGTTCGATATGGCCGAGCTGTCGCCGATGGCCCGGAGTTTCTATGCAGAGTCCAAAAGGGTATCCAACCAGAAGGTGAAGACGGAGTTGGGCGTGACCCTGGAATTCCCCGACTTCAGGTCGGGACTGGAGGCACTCCTGCGACAGGCGGGTCGCGGCTGATGACAGCCGCGCCGGAATCGTGCCCGTCGGGACAGGTCGCGAGGCCGCACTCAGATCAACTGGACCTGGGTTCCGATTTTCGTCAGTTCGAACAGCTCGGCGATATGCTCGTTGTAGAGGCCGATACACCCGCTGGACGAGCGCCGCCCGATCTTTTCCGGATCGTGAGTGCCGTGGATCCGGTAATACCGCCAGCTCAGGTAGAGGGCATGGGAGCCCATGGGGTTCTCCGGGCCCGGCGGGACATAGGCCGGCCACTCCGGATTGCGTTCGAGCATCGCCTGCGTCGGGCGCCAGTCCGGCCCTACCTTCTTGTGCACGATCCGGGTTCGCCCCAAGCGGGTAAGCTCGGGTGAAGCCGGAACACTTGTCGGGAAAAGCCGGTAGACCTGGCCGTCCTCCGACCAGAAGTGCAGCGCACGACTCTGCGTATCGGCAAGGATCGCGCCGTTGCGAAGATTCTGGAAATAGGGTTCCCAGGTACGGGTCTTGAAACTCGAGACGTTTCGTTTGACCATGCGGGGAGGAGCCTTCGGCCCGCTGGTGCCCGTGACCTCGTAGATCGACTCGACAACCATCGAAAACGCGGGGGTCGCCGCAAGAGATGTCGTGAGGGCCGTTGCCGCAAAGGCTCTCCGGGTCATTTTCGTGCTCGGCGTGTCCGGCATCGGATCAAGACCTCAACTGTCCAAAACAGGCAAGACGATACCCCGGCCGGTCCCGGAGATCAATTCAAACGCTCGTGAAACAACCTTGCGCCTCGGTACCGGCAAGTCGGAACCCGCAGCCGCCACCTGTTCACCCGCTGATCTGCCCTGCCCGGGACCGCCCGCGGGTGACATGGGCGAGGCCGAATGCCCAGACAGGCGGGTGAAGCTGTTGAACGGTTCAAGCAGAGCAGGTAACACTCGGCGCGCATGTTCACTTCCGGGAGTCGACCCGACGATGCCGCGGTTGCTGTTGATGGTTCTGTCAGTTCTTGTCGTGGCCGGGTGTGTCCAGCCAAACGAGGTCGAGACACAAGGGGACTCGCCACGTCTGATTTCGGCGGAAGAAGCGCGATTGATCCCCATGCGCCATGTTGGCGCCATCAATGAAGCTCGACGTGCCTTCGGGCTCCAGGAAGTTTCGCTCGACCTGGAACTCACAGTCGCTGCCCGAACCCACGCGCAGGACATGTCCATACAGCGCCGCGTCTGGCATTTCGGCAGCGATGGATCATCGCCGATCGAACGTGTCTCGCGCAGCGGGTTCGATGGCCGTCTCATCGGGGAAAACATCGCCGAAACCTTCGAGAATGATACGGAGATTCTCGAAGCCTGGCTGCGGGAACACAATTCCCGATCCACGATCCTTCACCCCGATGCGCGAAGTGTCGGATTCGGATGGAAGCAGGACGAAGACGGCAAGCTCTGGTGGGTGCAGCTCGTCGGCGCCTGACGGGATATGCCCTTGCAGGTCAGGGGCGGATATAGATTGGCGTGTCGAGACTCACCATCGCGTAGATTTCGGACATCTGCCAATCAGTGACGGCGATACATCCGTCTGTCCAGTCGCGCCGGTTCCGGTCCTTCCACAGGCGCGGGCCTCCGTGAATGAAGATATCGCCGCCCGGATCCTCGCCCATTGCGTGGGCTTCGGCGATGTCCCGTCTGCTTGGATAAGAGATCCCGAGACTGAGGTGGAAACGGCTGCGCGGATTGCGCCGATCGATTCGGTAAATTCCTTCGGGTGTTCGGCCGTCGCCTTGCACTTTCTTGTCGCCGACCGGGGCAAATCCGAGGTTGACATGATAAGAGCGGATGATCTCTCCCTCTTTAAGGAGCCACATGCGCCGATCCGACTTGTCGACAATGATGCGATCGGCCTGGGGAAGGTTTCGGTTGCCGTGTCCAAAAAGGCCGAAACAACCCGAGAGCATGAACATGATTGCCAGAACGGTGCAGGTTCTCATCATTGAACAGGGACCCAGTTCGTTGTGCGTTTGGCGAGGACGGGATTTTTCGGGTGCAGTGACTTCGTCCTGAGTTGGCCGCAGGCGGCCATGATGTCCGTTCCTCTTGGTGTTCGAACCGGACTTGAGAAACCGGCGTCGTTGACAATCCTGGCGAACCGGTCGATTCGGCCAGGATCGGAGCATTGATAAGGCGAACCTGGCCAGGGATTGAACGGAATCAGGTTGATCTTGGCAGGTATCCCTTCGATGAGGCGGACGAGTCGATGGGCGTCTTCCGTGCTGTCATTCAGGTCCTTGAGCATGACGTATTCGAACAGGATCCTCTCCGCGTTGGACAACCGCGGATAGGCACGGCAGGCATCCAGCAATTCGGCGATCGGGTATTTCCTGTTGATTGGTACGAGGTGATCGCGCAACTCGTCGGTCGTCGCGTGCAGGGAGACCGCGAGCATGCAGCCGATTTCGCGGCCGGCACGTTGAATTCCGGGCACGATACCGGAAGTCGACAGGGTAATTCTTCGCCGGGAAAGACCGATGCCCTCGTCGTCGCGAACGATCCGCATTGCCTGCACGACCGCGTCCGGATTGAGCAGGGGCTCTCCCATTCCCATGAGCACGAGATTGGTTATCCGGCGTCCCGATCGGTTGTGAGGGTCTTCCCAGTCGTCGAGGTCATCTCGTGCCGCAAGAACCTGGCCAACGATTTCGGCGGCGGAGAGGTTGCGAACCAGTCGTTGCGTACCGGTGCGGCAGAACGGGCATGTGAGCGTGCAACCGACCTGGCTGGAGACACAGAGAGTTCCACGGTCTTCGTCCGGGATGAAAACCGTTTCGATTTCCTGGCCGTCAGCAAGGCGAAGGAGGTATTTCCGGGTGCCGTCCTTCGAGATCAGGCGGCGCGAAATCGCGGGCCGGCCAATGGCCAACCGGCAAGCGAGTTGCGACCGCAACGATGCAGGCAGGCCGGTCATCGTCTCGAAGGAGGTCATGCCCCTCCGGTATACGCATGTCCTGATCCGGGTCGCCCGGCGGGCGACGAGCGGCTTCGGAACCCCTGCCGACAGGAGCATGTCCGCCAGGTATTCCCTTTGCATTCCCGTCAGGTCGGGCATCCTGGAATTTTCCGGCAACCCGGGTCCGGAACCGTTGGGCGGGAATTCATGGACAGTCACGAAGCAGGACCACAATTCAATTTTCGATCGGGGGCGGCGACCCGAGGCATTCAGCGCCAAGCATGAACGTAACGTCTAGTAACGATTGTTCAAATTTCCCCGGAAACTCAGGAGCAGAGCTTTTTTGCATGATTGAACGCATCAGTAAATCCGATGAGCGAAATCGTGTCCGAGGTCGTCGTTCCCCTGGCGCTGACACCGGTGATGATCGCGGTGACTCCGCGCCTGAAAGCCTCATGAACTTTACGGTCTTCGTCCGGACTGCCGGTCCAGGCCCATTCGCCGTCCACGTAAAGGGTGAACGTGTTTCCGCTGACGGTCAAATTCACCGTCTTCTGGGGATCATACGGATAACCACCGGTATACGAGACTTCCCCGTCCCTTCCCTTGCCCGGCTCGAACATCACCGAAATCTGTTCGAGGCTACGATTCACACTGACCGGTTTTCCTTCGCGGGTATTGCGTTTGCGTTGCGCCCTCGAGGCTGCAAAACACAATTTCCGGTTTGCCGTTTCGTGAACGTAGACGACCCACTTCTGAAAGATCCCGGCACTCTTGATGGAGTTATCCTGAGCGGACGCGAGTGACGCGGCCATGCTCACAACCATCGCGGTGCATGCCAGTCGTTCAAGACGAAACACGACGGATTCCTGCTGCCTCCAAATTTTTTCCGGCCTGTCTGCCATGAATCGCAGAATCAGGCAAGAGATGTGAGATGCCAGAGTATCCCGTTTCCGCGTGGTTGGAAATTTGATGCCCCCGGACAATTCGGAGCACGTTGCGGGGCACAGGCTCCGGTGAGCCAACCAAGCTGGCAATCCGGCGGGAAATTTCGGTGACCGACCGGGAGCGGAACAACGCGAACGCAGTCAGGTTCCGCTGCCCGATGTCCAGCGAATGAAAAGGGGCTTATAAAGATGGGTTGACGTTGCGGTTCCGCACCAAATTCCGATCGATTTCACCTGTTGCAGGGATCGGGAACGCTTGTTCCTGACCTTGGATGATTCCTTGACAATTCGGGCAGATAGTATAGTGAGCGCGTGACGGGAAACCAGCCTTTCCCGCACCAGACGAACCTTGTGCCGAAGGCCCGACCGCGTGAGCGAAACTTCCACATACCGCAACATCATCTACCGGCTTCTGCCAGGCTCCAGGGCGAACGCACGGCGCCTGGCCGGACAGGCAGGCGCCTGCCGCTTCGTCTGGAACACGATACTGGGGCAGCACAATGACGCCTTTGAGGAGGCGAAGGCCAACGGGGAGAAACCTCCGTCGGTTTCGTTCTTCTCGCTCGGCAAGGAGTTCACCGTGCTCCGCAACGAAATCCCGTGGCTTTGCGCATACTCCTTCAGCATCACCCGGTACGTGCTCAAGGACCAGGCCGATGCGTGGAAGGCGTTCTTCAGGGGCGAGGCAGGACATCCACGCTTCAAGTCCCGCCACGGGTCGACGCCGTCCTTCACCATTCCCGAAGCCGTCACCATCAGGGACGACATGATCAATGTCCCGAGGGTTGGTCCCATGCGCATCCGGCGGAAGCAGGAACCCGTATCCCGAGGGCAAGCCGGTCAAAGCCGTGATCAGGAAGATCGCCGGCAAGTGGTACGTCACCGTCTGCTACGAGGTCGAGGCGGAGGAGCGTCCCGACACCGGGGTCTCGGCGGGCGTGGACATGAACGTCCGCCAGGTGGCGGTGGTGGACACGACGGGAGAGGCGGAGATCATCCCCGCGCCCGATACGGGCCGGCTTGATGCGAAGATCGGGCGCAACCAGCGCCGGCTTGCCCGCCAGCGCAAGGGGTCACGGCGGCGCATGAGAACCAGGCTCAGGCTGCAGAGGCTCCAGCGAAAGCGGGCCAACAGGCGCAAGAACTGGCAGCACCGTTAAGAGCGGGAACGAACCCCAGCAGGATACGCACGGTACCGGACGGCGGCCCAAGGGATCGGGAGCCGCCAGATCGCGAACCGGGCAAGCACGGTGTTTGTCGAGAAGCTCAACACCCGGGGCATGACCAAATCGGCCAGGGGCACGCTCGAGAACCCCGGCAGGAAGGTGAAGGCCAAGTCCGGCCTCAACCGGGAGATCCTGAGCACCGGCTGGCACTCCGTGAAGGAGAAGCTCGCCTACAAGTGCGCATTGGTGGAGATCGATCCTGCCTTTACGTCACAGACCTGCAACGTGTGTGGAAGGGTGGACAAGGCTTCCCGCCCGTCGCAGGCTGAATTCACGTGCGTGGCCTGTGGCCACGCGGACAATGCGGACCTGAACGCGGCCCGCAACATCATGGCGTCCGGGATTGGCGCTTCTGCGCGGCGAGGGGCGTTGGCGCTGGCCACCCCTGTGACCCGTGAAACTGATCGAAAGCTGGCGGCGTGACGCGCCGTCGACCCATCGATATAAGTCCCAATGAAAGCCGCGTCAGTCACCCGGTCACGTCTTTCGGCACACCGTATGTCGGAGCAGAGGGCGGTGTAGCTTCAGCACGATCCCCATGCCGCCGCGGGGAAAACCGGCTTTGTCCGGTATTTCGCGGACATGGCGAACCGGTTTCCCGGAAAATCCGTCCAGCTCCAGCGCGCGCTGGCAGTTGGATCGTTCGCCGTGCTGCACCGCGACCGGAGATGGTGCGCGCTCCCCGATTACGCCGGATCGACATCTTCCGTCCGGAAGAGCAAGGCCGAATTTCCGGGCGTCGGGACGTCCTCCCTGAAATTCCCAAGGAACTCGCGCTCGCGAATGGAATGTTCTGGCGATCTGCCCGCCTCCGCTCAGGGGCAGACACCGGAGGCCCCTGCCGCAACTGCAAACGGTTTTCCGGACTGCGAGCCGCGGCAGGGGAACAGGGCGGACAAAAGGGTCAGGGGAAGGTCCCGAGTTCAGTCGGCGAGGCTCTCGGCCAGGCGCATCAGGGTCACGGCTTCCCGGCGATAGCCAAATCGGTCGTCGCCCGTGTTGGCCTCGGCAAGCGCGATCGCATCCGGATAGGACCAGTCGCCGAGGTAGCGGCTGCCCCTCAGGATTTCACCGAAACCGGCGACTGCGAAAGCGAATCGGGAATCGGCATTGGCCGTGCCGGCGTCCGGCGTGATCGGGAGTTCGACAAGCCGGCTCTCAACTTCACCCGGTTCCTTGTACCGCAGGCGCAGGAACGCGAGTTCCCCATCCCTGCCCCGGGAAGGCTGGCCGGGATCGGTATAGCGCAAGGAATCATTGAGCACGGCTGGCGACCCGACCAGCGTGATTTCGTAGATCGCCGTGACCGCATGGCCCGCGCCGATTTCCCCGGCGTCAACCTTGTCGTTGTTGAAATCCTCGCGCCTGAGCGCACGGGTTTCGTAACCGATCAGGCGATACTCGGCGACGGCGGCGGGGTTGAACTCGACCTGGACCTTGACGTCGTCGGCGATCGGGAAGAGCGCCCCGGTGAGCTGGTCGACGAGGACCTTCTGCGCTTCCGACAGCGTGTCGATGTAGGCGGCCTGGCCGTTTCCGTTCTGCGCGAGCGCCTGCATGGTCGCATCGTCCAGGTTACCGCGCCCGAAGCCCAGGACCGAGAGGTAGACTCCGCTCCGGCGCTTGTTGGCGATGAAGGCTTCCAGCGTATCGGGATCCGCGATACCGACATTGAAATCGCCATCGGTAGCCAGGATCACCCGCGTGACTTCTCCCGCCGACACCATACCCTCTGCAGTCCGGTAGGCGAGTCGCAGGCCCTCTGCTCCGGCAGTCGCGCCGCCGGCGTCAAGCCGCTGGAGTGCGGCGAGGATGGTGTCGCGGTCACCGGCTGGAGTCGCGTCCAGGACAAGCCCCGCGTTGCCGGCATAGGTGACGATGGCAACCTGGTCTTCGGGACGAAGCTGCCCGAGCATCAGGCGGAACGACTGGACCAGGAGCGGCAGTTTGGCGGGCTCATCCATGGATCCCGATGTATCAATGAGGAAGACAAGGTTTAACGGCGGGCGATCTTCGAAGGCGGGCGAGCGGCCCTGAAGCGCGATATGGATCAGCTGCGTGTCCGGATTCCAGGGGGTTGCCGTGACGGTGACTGTGGGTCGGAAGGGCGCATCATCCGCGTCCGGCTCGGGATACCCGTACGGAAAGTAGTTGATCATCTCCTCGATCCGCACGGCGTCGGGAGGCGGCAGGACGCCGTGCATCAGCGATGAGCGGACCACGGCATAGCTCGCGGTGTCGACGTCAATGGCAATGGTCGACACGGGCGCTTCGGCCGTGATCCTGAGCGGCTGCGGATCGGCATTGGCGAAGGATTCCGTACCGGGTTCCGACAGGCTCTCGTACCCGACAGGTGAATCGCCCGCGAACGATTCTTCGAGCGATTGCGTCCGGAACTGAACGGTACGGGTGCCGACGGGCGACTCGCTCGCGGGGGCCGCCTCGAGCCGCCTTTCCGCCTCGAGCCGCCTATTCTCCTCGAACATGATCTCTTCCTGGAAGGGAGGGAGGGCGCCCGGCTGCTCGAACGGTACCGTGCCCTCTCGGATTACGGGGACAAGGACGACGAGGCCCAGGGCCGCCAGTGCGGTGGTGGTGGCCAATGCCGGTCGCGAGGCAAGTGCTGCAAACATGCGCGTGATTCCCTGTTGCAAACCCGCCCATCCAACGGGGCGGTCACGAGTAGGACGCGGCGCTGCAGCCATTCCTTGGGCACGTTCGAACATATCCCGCGCGCGAGAGAGGTTGGCGGCGCGGCGATCCGGGTCCGGCTTTGGAGTCGCACGGTCGATCGCGCGTTTCAGTTCGTCGAGCGGATCCGTCATGTATTCAATTCCTCCTCCCGTTTTGCGCGGAGGCGTTTGCGGATTTCCGAGAGGCGCCAGCTGACGGTGCCTTCAGAGACGCCGAGTACATGGGCAGCTTCGGCATGGGTCATTTCATCCCCGAGGACGAGCGCTGCCGTATCGCGAAGTTCTTCCGGCAGCGTGCCCATCGTTCGCCGCAGCCAATCGAGATTCCCGGCCGTGTGCTCAGCCACCGCGCGCCGGTTCAACTCCCAGTGGCCCCAGCCCTCGGCTGATTTCATCCGTGTGGCGGCGCGCCGGCGGCGATCATGGGCGGCGTTGACGGCCACGCGATAGAGCCAGGTCGTCAATTTGGCCTCGCCCCGGAAGTTCCGCAGCTTTGCCGGCAGGGCAAGGCAGATGTCCTGGGTCATGTCTTCCGCTGTCTCCCGGCGTCCGGTGAGGCGGAAACAAAGGCGAAAAAGGCCGTCGTAATGGCGGTCCAGGAGCGCGGCGAATGCCGCGCGATCGCCGTTGGCGGCGGCCAGGGCCAGCTCTCGGTCATCGTCGGCCATGTGCATCGCATGAAGTATGACGCACGGCCGGCCCGAACCCTTGGCGCGGGTTCATGCCTTCTTCGGCAGCCAGGCGGGAATCCGCGAGGTTCGATTTCCCCGACCCTGCACGGTCCGGGAGGGCGGCAATCTGCGGCGACCTCTGTGTGGATGACAGCACGGCGAATGGAAAAGGCAGACCGGGGTTGATGCTTGCATTTCCGGCATGACTCTCCCCGGCTTTCGAATGGTCGGTGCGGCATGTGCGGCATGCACGACCCGTGAAGACAACATCGATCGACGACGGCTTCAGGACTGTCGGCAGGATATGTCACGCGACCGTTTTCGGTCAATTTCGTCAGGGGAGGGTCCAGATGAATCCGCGGTCAATCACCTGTCGAGCGTTTGTGGGGGCGGACCTGCGGCGTCCAGTTTGCCGGACTCTGGCCGACGACGGTCCGGCTCGTGACCGGCAGGGTGATTCTCCCGGTGTTGAAGACCGGATGGACGATGGGCCGACCGTGATTCGTGGACACGGCGAGGCGGTTCAGGGGCAGGGTCGACGAGCCGGATGTCGCGGTGTGGATAGGGGATACCGATCCCGTTTTCCTTGAGTGCGTCCCAAAGTGCGAGGAACACGTTGCCACGGACATTGGCCAATCCCTTCGATGGATCGGATATCCAGAACCGGAGAACGTAGTCCACCGAACTTTCGCCGAAAGCGATGATATGGCAGACAGGAGACGGATCGGTAATGACGCGATCGAGGCCAGCCACGCACTCGGTCGCGACGCGGCGAACCACATGTGGATCGTTGTCGTAGCTCACCCCGAAACTGATCTCGAGGCGGACGAATTCGTCGGAATGGGACCAGTTGACGACCTGCTGGGTAATCAGGTCTTCATTCGGAATCAGGTATTCCTTGCCATCGCGGGTTACGACCGACGCATACCGCGCACCGAGATCCGAAATCCACCCGAACGTATTGTCGAGCGAGATGACGTCACCGGGCTTGATGGACTTGTCCATCAGGAGAATGACGCCTGAAACGAGGTTGGAGACGATCTTTTGCAATCCAAATCCCAGGCCAAGGCCGATCGCGCCCGAAAGAACGGTCAGCGTCGTGAGATCAAATCCGACCGCCTGAACTCCCAGGACGAAGGCGGCGCCGTAGAGGCCAAGTTTGGTCAGCTTGATCGAAAGGACCTTCAGGGACGGGGAAATGTCGTCGTTTCGGTTGATTCTCCTGGCGATCGTCTTGCTCAGCACGTTGGCGATTCCGAGAAAGATGGCGATCGCCATGGCGATCTGGAGAACGACGAGGAGCGATATCCGCGTCGCGCCGAGGTTGAGCGCGGCGGCATCGAGCAGATTCTGGAAATAATCCCAGAGACCGAGTATTTGCAGGGTCACCCAGATCCAGGCCACACCGACGGTAAGCTTGCGGAGCGACCGGTTCCGGATGAGGCGTCCCGCGATGGAAATACACAGCCAGGCAGTCGTCAGCGTCGCCAGGATCCCGAGCAGGTAACTTCGGCTCGGCCAGGTGACCTGTTGCATGATTCCCACGGTCAGCCAGATCAGGGCGACAAAGATAATGGCGTGCCAGCGCTGGTTGCAGATCGCCATGAACCGCATTTGCCAGAGGGGCCACCCTTCACGGGCCCGGAGCCACCGGGTGAAGCGGCGGGTGACAAACCTGGACAGGACGAGCGAGACGACGATCAGGAACAGGGTAATCCCGACCTGGATGAGCCGGGAAGGCAGCAGCAAACCCGCCATGAACTGCTGGATTTCATTCAGCAGCACGACCGTGTCGATGGCCAAGGTCTCGAGAGGCGTCAGGTCTTCCGCGCCACCGGAACCTCCGGGGAGGGTGCCACCCTGTTCGCCTTCAGATTCCATCGTTCATCTCATAACCCGGGGCCGTCCGGACCCGGCTCCAGGTCCTGCCCGAACGCAATGACGTGGCCGTCCGGGTCCTTTAGGTCAAACTCGAGAATCCCGTAGAAGGTCTTGTGCGGCGGATGCCCGAGCGTTCCACCGGCATCGGTGAAGCGCCGCGCGAGCGTTTCCGCGTCGTCGACGTAGATGTAGGCGACCGTCCCTCCGTGCACGACGAATTCATCCAGTTTCTGAAGTCCGATCGTCACGGTTCCAAGACCGACGATCGCAAACATGGCGGTCCCGTCATCATCGCGAAAGAAGCTGTTGGCATCGAAACCCAGCATTTCGGCGTAGAACCGCGCGGACGTTTCGACGTCGCGAGCCGGGATGACCGCCATTGATCGAATCCCCGTTACCATTGGTTCTGTTCCTCAACCGGCCGATTGGTGATCTTCGGTCATTATGGCGGGAAACGTCCGCAAAAGCGAGTACGCGGCTCAAGACGCGAGACCAGAATGTCAAAGTCGTCCTGCGGAATCGCCTTCGCCGTCCGACGGCGAACCCGTGCGGGCGAGTCCGGCAGCTGCCGGAAGACGGGGGCCGCAATCTTCCGTACTGGCGCTCCGGTACCGGTTCGCCCGCAACGGATTGATCCAGGGTACGTTTTTGGCCATATCCGGTCTGGTGGGATGCGCGTATTTTTCTCGCGCGCCTGCAGGCCATGCGAGGTGACATGCCGTCGTTCAGTTTGCTTCGTGGCCGCCGCATGTTCTCCGAGTTTGAAGGAGTCAGCAGGAATCATGAAGAGAATCTACACCTGGGCAGCGAGTCCGGCAGAGAGGAACTGGACGATCGGGGATCTGCTTGCAGGCAAGGGCAAACGGAAATGGGTCCAGACGACGGCCAATACGGCCGAGGAAGCCGCCGCCGCCGAAGCGGCGGGAATCGATTTGATCATCGGAAACGCCTGGAACATCGAGACGGTCAGGCGGGGATCAGGAAAGCTGTTCCTGACCGCCGCGATTGACCTGGTTCGTTATCCGTTACCCGATGATATACTGCGTGCGGCAATGAAAGCGATGGAACTGGGCGCGGACGCCGTCTTGACCGCACGCAGCATGAAGATCGTCGAAATGCTGGCTGGTGAAGACATTCCGGTCATGGGCCACCTTGGACTGGTCCCGAGGAAAAGCAGTTGGCGGGGAGGCCTGAGAGCGGTTGGAAAGACGGCTGACGAGGCTTTCCGGCTTTACGAGGACTTCAGGCGCCTCGAGAGTGCGGGCGCCGTGATGGTCGAAGCAGAAATCATTCCCGGCCCCGTCATGTCCGAAATCAGCCGGCGAAGCGGGTTGATCACCGTATCGCTCGGCTCCGGTTCAGGCAGTGATGTGGATTACCTGTTTTGCAACGACATTTGCGGGGAACAGGAGAACAGTCCGCGGCATGCGCGCGCATTCGGGAACCTGCTGGAATTGAAACGCCAGGTACAGGATGCAAGGGTCGCGGCTCTTGCCGACTTTCGCCGGGCCTGCATCGACGGCCGGTTTCCATCCGATGCCGAAACTGTCGACGTCGACCCCGATGAACTTGATCGGTTTGTCTCGCGGCTCGACTGACCGGTCGGGCCGGGGATTGGCCCGGGTCGGGCCCAGCAGGACGGGAAGAATGGACAGTCTCGATATTCTTGAGCGGCTGGTTGGTTTCCCGACCGTCAGCCTCCAGCCAAATCGCGGCTTGATGCAGTTCGTCTCCGAGTACCTGGCGTCGTTCGGCATCGGGAGCCGCCTCGTGTCCACTGTGCCCGACGAGCGTACCAACCTGTTCGCGACGATCGGACCGGCAGGGCGCAAGGGAGTCATGTTGTCGGGACACACGGACGTGGTCCCTGCCGATCAGGAGGGCTGGACGGTTGACCCGTTCAGGCTCACCCGGAACGGTGAGCTCTTCTTTGGCAGGGGTACGGCAGACATGAAGGGATTCGTTGCCTGCGCGCTTGCGGCCGCTGGCCGTGCTGCGGGTCGCCGGCTCGCGTCTCCCCTGCACCTGGCGCTTTCCTACGACGAGGAGATCGGATGTATCGGTGTCAGGGATCTCATCCCGGCGATCGCCTCTACGGCTTGCAGACCCGCGTTTTGCATCGTCGGAGAGCCGACTTCGATGGCGGTCGCGACCGGGCACAAGGGCAAGACGGCGTATCGGGCCGTCGCCCGGGGCGTCGCCGGGCACTCGGCGCTTGCGCCACTGGCCGTCAATGCCATCCATCTCGGCACGGAACTGGTTTCCGTTCTCAGAAGAAAGCAACGAGGCCTGGCCGAGACCGGCAGAAGAGATGACGGCTACACCGTTCCGTGCACGACGCTCCATGTCGGGAAGATCGTCGGTGGAACGCAACTGAACATCGTACCTGATCGATGCACACTTGATTTCGAGATCCGGAACCTTCCCGGCGACGACCCGGATGGCATTGTCCGGGAGCTGGACAACGCAGTCAGGGAGCGCATCGCCCCGGTTTGCGAAGCGCATGCCGGTTGCGGTATCAGCTACGCGACCGAATTCGGCTATCCTGGACTGGAGACGCCGGCGAATTCCGAAATCGTGCGGTTCGTTCGTAGGCTTGCGGAGACCGGGGGCCTGACCCGTGTCGACTTCGGAACCGAAGGCGGGCTGTTTTCGGAACAGTTGAACGTACCGACGGTCGTTTGCGGCCCCGGGTCGATGGAACAGGGCCACAAGCCGGACGAGTATATCGCCAAGGACCAGGTCAGGCGCTGCGACCGCATGATGGATTCGCTTCTCGACGTCCTTGAGACAGGCCTCTGATCGTCGAAAACAATCTGTCCGTTTCCGGTCGGGCGACGAGCGTGATCGATTCCACGGTTATCCGGAACGGTCGAAATACCGGCGGCACTGGAGGGCGAATTCACCCGCCAGGCCTTCCGGCTCGTCATCGCGCCTGCGAATGAGAACGACCGGGCTTCCGGCGACGTCGTCGGAAAGCGGGCGCGTCGCCAGTTCGCGGCCATCGTAGGTCATGTCCGACGCCGGTCTCGTCGACAGCAGGGAGTATCCGAAACCGTGCCCGACGAGTCCCCGGACCATTTCAAAGGAAGCGAGGCGAAATCGCACATTGGGCTGTAGCCCGACATTGGTGAACAGCGACAGGATGTATTCGGTACTCGGGGGTGCTTCGAGCAGCACCATCGGTTCCCCGGCCAGCCGCGCAAGGGTCAGGGATGGATGACCGGCGAGCGGGGAATCCGCTGCCAGCAGGACGTAGGGCGGAAGGCTTGCCAGGTGTTCAACCGAGAATGCGTCGCCGATCTCGAACCCGTAGATCAGGGCGATGTCGACCTCTCCCGATCCGAGGGCCTGCAGAACCCTGTTCTGGTCGCCTTCGACGAGTACCAGGTCCATTTCCGGCCCAGGCTGCATCCGGGCAACCAGGTAGGGCACGACTACGGGCCCGAACGTGTGAAAACACCCGATCCGGAGGCTGCGTTCGCGTTGTCCTGTGCCTTCGCGAATGGATTCGGCGGTGTCGATGGCCGTCGTCCGGCCATAGGTGCGATGTGAATAGATCAGGGGTGATCCCGCGGTTTCCGTGAAGATGTCCTCCACTTCCCCGACAAAGACGTGATGCGTACCGATCCGGTCGCTCTGAATGACCGTGCAGTCGAAGGCTGCCAGGGGATCCAGGATGCGGGGTGACCCGGTCTTCATGGATGTCCAACCGGCACAATCAAACTTGTCGCCGGAGCCCGGTTTCAGGCGGCCGGCAAACGTGTCGGAGACATAGGACTGGTCGGTGCGCAGGATATTGACGCAGAACGTGCCATTCGCGAGGATTCGGGACGCGGCCGGGCTCAGGTAGTGAATACAGACGAGAAGCGTCGGTTTCTCCATGTCGGCCGAGACGGAGGTCATCGCTGAAACGGTAACGCCGGCGCGACCTGCTGTCCCGTCCGTGGTAACGACGCTCACGGCGCTTGCGGCATGAGCCATTCCTGCCAGGAACTGCTGGCGAAGGGCTTGTGACCAATCGGGGAACGTCGCGTCCTCGCCGTTGGCCGCGGGTGGGCGATCCGAATTGTCGGGCGAGGTCATTCCCGGCCCGGCCGCACGGGCGTGCCCGTTTCCGCCTCATGGGCGAATTTCTGGACGACCGCGCTGTCGCCTCGCATCGGGTGCACGCCCGTCATGACCTTGTCGGACAGGCCGGCGGCATCCTTGACGAAGTTCAGGGGGCCGTCCCAACCGAAGTTCCGGTAGACGGCCGCGAGATGGGCGAACGGCGGTGACTGGGCAAACAGCTGAAAGGTCAGCCGGTGCCCGGCGTAGTCGGAATTGAGAAGATCGCGCGCAAAGGCCAGGAGTTTTCGCCGGTCTTCCGCGACCCAGTTCTCGTTGATCGTGTAGTATTTTTCCATCCAGGGTCCGGTTTCGGGGGCTTCGAACGTCGCGGTATTGGGAGTGACGCAAATCTGCCCGCCGCAATGCTCCCTCGCCAGGTGCATCATGGAGGGAAGATTTGAAATGGCATGGACCCGGCCGGTGTACAGCAGCGACTGGTTGGGCATGAGCAGGTTTGCCGGGGAGTTTTCGGCCAGGGCGACGGCCGCGGTCAGGTGGGCATTGATGCCCTCGCGCCAAACGGCGATCCGGGCCAGCTTTTCCTGGACCGCCGGCTGTTTCTCGAGGCCCGTCTGGCGCGCATTGAACAGGGCCGCTCCGATCATCATGTCGGCCTGCTTGAGCGTGCGCTGGACGAAGGCGAAGGCAGAATATCAGTGCAGCGTTGCACGGATGAAGGTCGCGGCCTTCGTGTGGCGGTAGAACAGGACATTTTGGGACTTATAAAGATGGGTTGACGGCGCGTCACGCCGCCAGCTTTCGATCAGTTTCACGGGTCACAGGGGTGGCCAGCGCCAACGCCCCTCGCCGTGCAGACACCCCAGTCCCCGAGGTCAAGATGTTGCGGGCCGCATTCAGGTCCGCGTGATCGGCATGGCCGCAGGCCACGCATTCGAACTTCCGGTCGTTCCGGTTTCCCGGATCAGTGAACCCGCAGGCGTTGCACGACTGGCTGGTATATGCAGGGTTGACCTCGATCAGTTCTGCGCACTTGTAACCGAGCTTCTCCTTCACGGAGTGCCAGCCGGTGTTGAGTATCTCCCGGTTGAGACCGGACTTGGCCTTCACCTTCCTGCCGGGGTTCTCGAGCGTGCCCCTTGCCGATTTGGTCATGCCCGCCGTGTTGAGCTTCTCGACAATCACCGTGCTCGCCCGGTTCGCGATCCGGCGGCTGACCTGGTGTTGCCGGTTCTTGCGCCTGTTGGCCCGCTTTCGCTGGAGCCTCTGCGGCCTGAGCCTGGTTCTCATGCGCCGCCGTGACCCCTTGCGCTGGCGGGCAAGCCGGCGCTGGTTGCGCTTGATCTTCGCATCAAGCCGGCCCGTGTCGGGCGCGGGGATGATCTCCGCCTCTCCGGTCGTGTCCACCACCGCCACCTGGCGGACGTTCATGTCCACGCCCGCCAAGACCCCGGTGTCGGGACGCTCCTCAGCCTCGACCTCGTAGCAGACGGTGACATACCACTTGCCGGCGATCTTCCTGACCACGGCTTTCACCGGCTTGCCCTCGGGATACGGGTTGCCGCCCGGATGCGCATGGGACCAACCCTCGGGATGGAGATCATGTCGTCCCTGATGGTGACGGCTTCGGGAATGGTGAAGGACGGCGTCGACCCGTGGCGGGACTTGAAGCGTGGATGTCCTGCATCGCCCCTGAAGAACGCCTTCCACGCATCGGCCTGGTCCTTGAGCACGTACCGGGTGATGGCGAAGGAGTATTCGCAAAGCCACGGGATTTCGTTGCGGAGCACGGTGAACTCCTTGCCGAGCGAGAAGAACGAAACCGACGGAGGTTTCTCCCCGTTGGCCTTCGCCTCCTCATGGGCGTCATTGTGCTGCCCCAGTATCGTGTTCCAGACGAAGCGGCAGGCGCCCGCCTGTCCGGCCAGGCGCCGTGCGTTGGCCTTGGAGCCTGGCAGAAGCCGGTAGATGATGTTGCGGTATGTGGAGGTCTCGCTCACGCGGTCGGGCCTTCGGCACAAGGTTCGTCTGGTGACGGGAAAATCAGCACCTTCCCGTCACACGCGCGTCGCACGAATTGCCTGATTTGTCAAGGAATCATCCAGGGTCCCTCCAGGGGGGTGCGTTCGTTTTTCTCCACAGTTTTGATTTGGGGATGCGCGGTGATTCGTTTGCTGTCTTGATTCCTGCGGTGTTTCGCTTCGGCTTTGACGGCTGCGGGGTGCGCCGAGAACAAGAAAATCACAGGCAGGAAGACGAGCAGATGACCGACAGGCATGACAAGGGAAAGGATGATGCCCGATACCGGGACGCGGGCATCGCGGAAGCATTGCTGAAGCTTGGGCCGGAGGTGGCCACCACGCATCCGGGTGTATTGACGCACTGCGATGGTGTCTGGGTTCATCATGGCTGCGACGGGCGGGATGTTGAGGTCCGGGTTGTTTCGGGTTCGGAACTTGCGGCGTTGCGGGAGCGGATTGCTCTGTTTCAGGCGCCGTTTTCGCTGGCCGGTTCCGCGGGGGAGGACGGGAGTGAGGAGGCTGTGGAGGGATTGGTGCGGAGCGGTGTTTCCGAAGCCCTTGACCGGGATTTCGGTCGCGTTGCGGGTGAGTTGACGCGTGCGCGCCCTGATCTCGACGCGATTGAGGTGCAGCTTCGGGAGACCGCGCTGGCGGGGTCTGCGGCGCTCTACCGGTCGCTTCTGGAAGGCAAGGACGCGGAGCTTCCTGCTCCGGAGTGCCCGAAATGCGGGCGGAGGATGAAGCGGCGGCGCCGAAGGTCCCGAAGACCTTTTTGACGCGGGTGGGCGAAGTCACCTTGATGAGGAGGTACTATTACTGTCGTCGTTGCGGCAAGAGAGGTTCCGCTCGACGACTACCTGGGTCTTGAGGGGACCTCGATGTCGCCGGGGGTTGAGCGGATGATTGCGGAACTGGCGGTTGAGGTTCCCAATCGCAAGTCTGCCCATCTTCTCAACGAGTTGTCGGGCATCTCCGTCGGCTGCACGCGCCTGTGGAGCAAGGTTGTGGAGCTTGGCGGGGACGCTGTGCGTTTCGAGCGCGAGGACGTCGCGCCTGTGGGTGAGGTTCCGGAGCGGATCCATGTATCGATCGACGGCACCGGGGTCCCGATGCGCAAGGAGGTGCTTGAGGGCCGCGCCGGCAAGCAGGAGGACGGCGGCTCGAAGACCCGCGAGGCGAAGCTTCTGCGGTTCTACGAGATGGAACCGGATCCGAAGACCGGCAAGGCTGCGACGGTGCAGGGGAGCATCACACAGTCGGCGGCGATTGACAGTGCCGCGGCCCCTGAATGCGGGATGTCCGCCTTTGAGGCACGCCTTGCGAGGCGCTGAGGCGCGGGGCGCATGAGGCACGGGAGATCGTGATCGTCTCGGACGCGTCTGCGTGGATCGAGAACACTGCGGACAAGGCTTCGGGTGGCGAGGTGACCTGGATCCTCGACCAGTTCCACGCGCTGGAATACCTGCACGATGCGGTCCGGGCGATCGAGACGGACCCGGTGGCGGAGGAGGCCTCTACGAGCGGCTGAAGGCCTGCTCAAGGCCGGCAAGGTCGAACCGGTTCCGGGAGTTGTCGCCGTACGCGGCAGTGCATGATGCGGTCGCGAAGTGCATCGGCTATTTCCGCAACAACATCCACAGGATGCGCTACGATGAATACCGTGCGAAGGGCATGTCGGTGGGCAGTGATCGAGGGCGGCTGCAAATCGGTGTCTGCGGACGGATGAAGATGAGTTGCGCGCTGGTCATTAACCGGCGCCAACAACATCATGGCGCTGAGGTGCTGCTCACTGAACAATCAGATGACCGAATCGACTGGCGACGGGCAGCTTGAAACGGGAGAAATGTGAACACACCCTCCAGGGTCCGAATCAGATGTTCCCAATCCCTGCGACCAGTGAAATCGATCGGAAACTGGCAGCGTAATCGCACTGTCAACACATCTATATAAGCCCCGACATTTTCCAGGGTACCAGGACATTGTAGAAGATGAGCAGGGTGTCGACTTCGTCGAGGCGATTTGCCAACGGGTAATCCCGGGCGTCGCCCCGGGCTCCCGAGAACCCCGACCTGCAGATGAACTTCAGACCGGGTGAACCGAGGTCGCATATGAAACCGACGGCGCAGTCGGACAGTTCCTCGTTGGCCCAGTTTGCGATTGTCGGCTTGGTGAATGCCTGGTTGGCATACGCGGCCGCGGTCTCGAACTTGGCGCCGCGCACGATGATTCCCGCGTCTGTTTCTCCAGAAACATGCAGCAGCATGTCCGGGTCCTGGTCCTGCGGTGCCTTGGACCGGTCGCCCTTTGGATCGGTATTTGCCGACACGTGGAACGGGTCCTGCCGGAGCACCTTGTAGACGTGGTTCTCGATGTTCTTCGCGAATTGCGGGTCGACCTGGTTAAGCACGTCCTGGCCATCGTAGAGTGACCACATCTCTCCCACGGTCTCGTCTCCGACCCGCGTGACGATTCCTCCAGCATCTTCCAGCACGAAGTCGGTTGCCCGGCGCTTCATCCACCAGTCGTCCTAGGTAAACGGTAAGGCGTTTCCGACTGCGTTGGTTTCGCCATCCTGCTCGACTGTCAGGATGTTCCGGGCATCCGGGTCGTGTTGCAGGTCGTAAATCCGCGCCCGAATGTCGACCATAGGCTTGAACATCGGGTGGACGGTAACATCGTCCACGCGTTCGCCATCCATGTAGATCTCGCGCCCGTCCCGGATGGACTCCCGATATTCCTCGCCTGTCCTGATCATATGGCGCTGTCTCCCTGTCGGTCTGACCGGCTGGCTGCCGTCATTCGGAATCGATAATCGCAGACCGGACGCGCGTAAAGTGCCCCTTCAATCCATTGTCGCCCGCCCGGGGGCGGCATGGTACCCGCGCCCGAAGCCGCGCGATTCGCCGTATTCTGGACTCAGCCTGTCATGAGGCGGTTGGAAAAGCTGTCGCAGCCCGCGGGCATCAAGCCGTTTGTCCTGGCCGCTCCCGCCGCTCCACAGGGTACCCTGTCGCGCATCCTGGCCTGATCAATCACGTTCCGTTGCGGTTCGCCGGAAACCGTGCGGGCCGAACAGGAATTCGCTCTGCAACGGGATGGCACGGTCGAAGCCGTCGATTGCCCGGCGATCACCGCGGGACGATCCGACACAGAAGGAGCTGGTCACTGCCGCGTCGAATCTGGCCGCCGCGATCAGCACACCTGGCCAGCGGCAGGTACACCGGTAGAGGCAGCGCGGACCCGGGCCCCTCGTAAATGGTGCCAAGGCGCCCTTGTATCGTGACAGACGCAGCGCTTGTCCATGATTTGGGCTGGAAAATGCACGCGAATGGGCCCGTGCACGCGCGGATAACGGTTTGTGGCCACTCGACCGCAGGCTTGCGTCGTCCCCAGTTCCTGAATAGGGAATGACACGACCCTGAAAACCGGCGACAAGCACGGCGCACGGGATTCGTGGCCAATTGCCGAACTTCGGGAAAGGAGTCGTCTGTGAGTTCAAGGGCACCATAGATCGAATACCGGGAGAGCGCCCATGCCAGAACCAAGAACGCTTTACGACAGGATCTGGGACGCACATGTCGTCGACGAAGCAGAAGATGGAACCTGTCTTCTCTATATCGACAGGCATCTCGTGCACGAAGTGACCAGCCCCCAGGCTTTCGAAGGGCTTCGCCTGGCCAATCGACGTGTCAGGGCGCCCGAGAAGACGGTCGCTGTTTCTGATCACAACGTCCCGACGACTGTCGACCGGGTGAACGGGATCGCCAACGAGGAAAGCCGGATCCAGGTGGACGCACTCGAAAGGAATGCGAGGGAATTTGGTATCGAATGTTACGACGTCAACGACATTCGCCAGGGAATCGTCCATATCATCGGGCCGGAGCAGGGGTGGACCCAGCCTGGCATGACAATCGTCTGCGGGGATTCGCATACTGCAACCCACGGTGCGTTCGGGGCTCTCGCCCACGGAATCGGTACTTCGGAAGTCGAGCATGTTCTGGCGACGCAGACACTGATTCAAAAAAAATCGAAAAACATGAAGGTCGAGGTCACCGGGTCCCTGTCGCCCGGCGTAACGGCCAAGGACATAACCCTGTCGATCATCGGCGCAACAGGGGCGGCCGGAGGTACGGGCCACGTCATTGAATACTGCGGCCAGGCCATCCGCGAGCTGTCGATGGAAGGTCGAATGACGGTCTGCAACATGGCGATCGAAGGCGGTGCACGCGCGGGCCTGATCGCCCCGGACGAGACGACCTTCGAATATGTACGTGGTCGTCCGCACGCGCCCAAGGGAGCCCTTTGGGAAGCTGCGATGGCGCACTGGAAAACGCTGTTTACCGACGCGGGGGCAAGTTTCGACAAGGAAATCATCCTGGCGGGAGAAGAGATTGCTCCGGTCGTCACCTGGGGGACATCGCCGGAAGATGTTCTGCCGATAACGGGAACGATTCCGCATCCGGACAGTTTCGAACCCGGAAAGGCAGGTGCCGTCCGGCGTTCCCTGGACTACATGGGTCTGGAACCGGGGACCCGGCTCGAAGACATCAGCATCGATACGGTGTTTATCGGATCCTGCACCAATGCGCGGATCGAGGATTTGCGCGAAGTTTCGAAAGTGATGAAAGGGCGCCGGGTCAAGGAAGGAATTCGGGCCATGGTCGTCCCGGGGTCGGGGCTTGTCAGGGCGCAGGCGGAGGAAGAGGGAATTGCGCAGGAACTTCAGGAAGCCGGATTTGAATGGCGCCTGGCCGGGTGTTCGATGTGCCTTGCAATGAACCCGGACCAATTGAGCCCGGGCGAACGGTGTGCCTCGACCTCAAACCGAAACTTTGAAGGCCGACAAGGCCGCGGCGGGCGGACACACCTGCTCTCGCCGGCGATGGCAGCTGCGGCTGCCGTCACCGGTCATCTTACCGATGTCCGCAACCTGGACTGACTACCGCAAAAGGAAAGCCTGCCAGACATGGAAAAATTCGAACCGGTCTCGGGAATCGCGGCCCCCATGCCGCTCGTCAACATCGATACCGACATGATCATTCCGAAACAGTTCCTGAAAACGATCAAGCGTACAGGACTCGGCGTCAACCTGTTTGACGAAATGCGTTACGACGAAGACGGGAACGAGGTCCCGGACTTCGTGCTGAACAAGCCGGCATATCGAAACGCGGAAATCCTTGTCGCGGGAGACAATTTCGGCTGCGGGTCGTCGCGGGAGCATGCGCCCTGGGCCTTGCAGGATTTCGGGATCAAGGTGGTCATCAGCACGTCCTTTGCCGACATTTTCCACAACAATTGTTTCAAGAACGGAATTCTGCCCGTGGTTCTGCCGAAGGAGCAGGTCGATGTTCTGATGGAAGATGCCGAGAAGGGCGAGAACGCCCGCATCACGGTTGACCTGGAAGCGCAGACGGTTTCGACGGCGGATGGAACCACATTCTCTTTCGACGTCGACCCTTTCCAGAAGCACTGCCTGCTGGAGGGGCTCGATGATATCGGGCTGAGCATGCAAAAGATGGATGCGATCGAAGCCTTTGAAGTCAAGGCGCGATCACGCACTCCGTGGATCTGACCGCGAGAACGGGTCCGGCACCGGGAACCGGTCCGGACTGCGCGCAGTCGGGCCGCCAGAGTCAAACGAGAGAATCCGACCCGGAATATCCGGCTTGCCGGGCTTGATCGGGGTTTGGACGAGGAGGAAGGCATGTTGAAACCGTCTCTGTTGATCCTGCCGGGCGATGGCATCGGACCGGAAGTCATGGGACAGGTCAAGCGCGTCATTGCCTGGTTCGAGGAGCGCCGGGGTCTCGGATTCGATGTATCCGAAGCGCTGCTGGGCGGGGCCTCGTACGACGTGCACGGAACGCCGCTGACTGACGACGTCATGCAGCAGGCGGATCAGGCCGATGCAGTCCTGCTCGGGGCGGTCGGGGGGCCGGCGTATGATGGTCTCGATTTCTCCGTCAAGCCGGAGCGGGGATTGTTGCGCTTGCGGAAGGAGATGGACCTGTACGCAAATCTCCGACCCGCGCAGTGTTTCGATGCACTGGCCGACCATTCGACCCTGAAACGCGAAATCGTAGCAGGCCTCGATATCCTGATCGTGCGCGAATTGACGTCGGGGGTCTACTTTGGCGAGCCCCGGGGGATCATCGAGGACAATGAAGGAGGCCGGATCGGTATCAATACCCAGAGGTACACGTCAGGCGAGATCCAGAGAGTCGCTCGATCCGCATTCGAACTGGCGCGCCGGCGGAACAACCGCGTGTGCTCGATGGACAAGGCGAACGTGATGGAGTCTGGCGTGCTTTGGCGTGAAGAGGTCGATGCCATTCACGCCAGCGAATACCCCGATGTGGAACTCTCCCACATGTATGCGGACAATGGAGCCATGCAGCTGGTTCGCAACCCGCGGCAGTTCGACGTTATCGTGACGGACAACCTGTTCGGGGACATCCTCTCGGATTGCGCAGCGATGTTGACAGGTTCGCTCGGAATGCTGCCATCTGCTTCACTGGGCGCGGTGACAGAATCGGGTCGCCCGAAGGCGCTCTATGAACCGGTACATGGATCGGCGCCCGACATCGCAGGCCAGGGGCTTGCGAATCCTTCGGCCTGCCTGTTGAGTTTCGCGATGGCGCTCAGATATTCCTTTGACCAGGGGCAGGAAGCCGAGCGGCTCGAACAGGCAATTGAGGCCGTGCTGGCGAAAGGGATACGGACGAGGGACCTGTTCCAGGGAACGGACGACGAGATGCACTCTTCGACGGAAGGCATGGGCGATGCGGTCATCGCCGCCCTCGAGCAAAGCCTTTGATCTCACGTGAATCCGGCGCGACTCGATTCCGCGGCACTGCGGTCAGAAGGTTCCGGAGGGTTCAACCGGAGACCGGACGACAACCGTCGGGAAATGCCTGTCCAGGTCACGCGGATACGGTGATCCTGATTCCGGCCAGTTTCGAAATGGATACGGACAATGCCGGGGAAATGCCATGAATGAGATCATTGGCACGTCAGACCTGACGCTGGGAATCGAGGAAGAGTACCTGATTGTCGACACCGAAACCCGCGACCTCGTCCGCGAACCGGATCCGAATTTCATGGAGGTCTGCCGGGAACGGGCGGGAGACCACGTGACAAATGAGTACCTTCAATGCCAGGTCGAGGTCGGGACACCGCCAGTCAGGACAATTGCCGAAGCGCGCCAGTCGCTGGTTGCGTTAAGACAAGCGGTCGCGGAATCCGCCAGCGGATTCGGTTACGCACCGATCGCTGCATCGACCCATCCGTTTGCCAAGTGGCGTGAACAAACCCACACCCGCAAGGAACGTTACGATGTCTTGCGCATTGATCTCGGACAGACGATCCGAAGGATGCTGATTTGCGGAATGCATGTTCACCTGGGGATCGAGAACCGCGAACTCAGAATCGACATCATGAACCAGGCGACGTACTTTCTGCCACATCTCCTGGCCCTTTCGTGTTCGTCGCCATTCTGGGAAGGTGAAGATACTTCGCTTGCATCCTATCGGCTGGCGGTCTTCAGCTCGATGCCGCGTTCGGGACTGCCGGACCAACTCGTATCCTACGGTGATTACGAGCGCCTGGTCGCACAGCTGGTCGGAGCGGGATGCCTGGAAGATGCCTCGAAAATCTGGTGGGATATTCGTCCGTCGGCCAAGTTTCCCACCTTGGAGGAAAGAATAACGGATGTCTGCAGCAGAATCGATGATGCCGTGTGCATCGCTGCGGCGTACCAGTCGCTTGTGGCGTTCCTGTTCAGATTACGCAGCCGGAACCAGCGCTGGCGTCAGTATCCGGCGACGCTGATCGAGGAAAACCGGTGGCGGGCGCAAAGATACGGCACGAGCGGCGAAATGGTCGACCACGGCAAGGCCGTGCTCGTCCCGTTTCCGGAACTCATGGAGGAACTCATCGAAATCCTCCACGATGATGCGTTAGAACTCGGATGCGCCCAGGACTTGCTGCACATTCGGAACATCATTGCCGACGGCACGTCCGCTGACCGGCAGCGTGCGGTCAGGAAAGCGGCGCTGGAATCCGGCGCCACTTCCGAAGAGGCGATGCGGGAGGTGGTCGACCATCTTGTCCGGGAATTCCCGGCGCGCGCCTGATTCGGCCGGCGTTCGGCGATCAGGGATCAGATGACAAAAACAAACCGATCTTTCGGCCCAATGACACCTGCAACACGTCGCCTCCTGGTTCGCGTACCGGGTCTGCCGATCGTGCTCGCTCTTGCCGTCTGGCTCGCGACGGGTCCCGTTCCGGGACAGGGTATCGCGCAGGCAACTCCGGGCCCGGTTTCGGACGCGCTGGTCCCGGAACCTGCCCTCACGCCTGGCGAAGTGGTCAGGATCCAGCTCGAAGCGCTGCGCCGTAATGACGGTCAGGACCGCGGGATCGCGGTTGCCTTTCGCTTCGCATCTCCCGCGAACCGCGCGAATACGGGACCGTTTCCGCGGTTTGCGGCGATGATCAAGAACGGTCCCTATGCGCTGATGCTGGATTTCCGGGAAGCCAGGTACGGCCCAATCGAAATCGTGGCCAACCGGGCCCGGCAGCGCGTGACGCTTACCGGAGCAAGCGGCAGGATGACGTACTGGTTCTATCTTTCCCGGCAGGTGGAGCCGCCATATGCAGATTGCTGGATGACCGATGCCGTTTACATCGAGCGAAACGACGAAAGGACCGTTTAGGCGTCGCTGCAGGATCTTCCGAACCGGACCGGATCCGTTCGGAAATGCCATCCGCGAACGGGTAGACAACGTCAATTCGCGCAAGACTGTGCACGCCCGACCCCCGCAGGACCTCACGGCGGAAACTTGACGTGACGGGTCCCGGCCGCTGCACCAGTGGAAAACACGGGATGAAATGCTGTCTTGCGGCCCTTGGAGATACGCGCGACTCGAACTAATGTGGCCTGAACCGTTCGAAACATTCCAAGAAGGGAGATCGACATGACCCTGACACGAGAACAGATTCAAAATCGAACGACCACAATTCCCATGGGCACCGAAGCGTTCATCAACGGGGCGTATTGTGCCGCCTCGGACGGATCGACCTTCGAGACGGTCAATCCGGCGACGGGAGAGACCCTCTGCGGGGTCTCGCACTGCAATGGGGAAGATGTGGACCTTGCGGTCCGCGCCGCGCGGCGCAGTTTCAACGATGGTTCATGGTCGCGGGCTGCGCCGGAACATCGAAAAGAGGTTCTCCTGAAGCTGGCAGGCCTGGTCCGGGAGAACGCCACGGATCTTGCGGTACTGGAGAGTCTCGACAGCGGCAAGACCATAACGGATTGCCTGGACGAAATCGGCGGGGAAGTCGCAGATTTCTTCCAGTGGTACGGCGAGCTTGCAGACAAGTCTTTCGGCAAGATCGCACCGACGGGTGAAGATGCTCTTGCCCTGATCGTAAAGGAACCCGCAGGTGTCGTGGGATTGGTTCTTCCCTGGAACTTCCCGCTCCTGATGGCGGCCTGGAAACTTGCACCGGCCCTTGCCGCCGGTTGTTCCTGCATCATCAAGCCGGCGGAACAGACACCGTTGACCGCACTGCGCCTGGCTGAACTGGCGCGCGAAGCCGGGGTGCCGGACGGTGTTCTCAACGTGCTTCCCGGACTGGGCGAAACAACCGGGCAGGCCATAGGCCGGCATCCCGACATCGACATCGTGTCGTTCACCGGCTCGACCGAAGTCGGCGGTTACTTCCTGCGTTACGCGGGCGAAAGCAATCTCAAGGTCATCGGGCTCGAGATGGGCGGCAAGAGCCCGTTCATCGTCCTGGACGATGCCGATCTCGACGACGACCTGATTGAACATGCTGCAACCTCGGCGTTCTGGAACGGCGGGCAGAACTGTTCGGCCAACATGCGCCAACTCGTGGATGCCCGAATTGCAGATTCGTACCTGGAAAAAGTCGTTGACCGCGCCAGGGCCTACAAGGTTGGCGACCCGCTTGATCCTGACACCGACATCGGCGCGATGGTAACGGAGGAGCACATGGCGCGCGTGACCGGCTATATCGACAAGGGTGCGTCAGAGGGTGCAAACCTGCTGACCGGGGGCGCACGGGAAGGCAGAGGATATTTCGTCGAGCCGACGGTATTTTCCGGGCTGACACCGGACATGACGATCGCGCGCGAAGAAATCTTCGGCCCTGTCCTGGGGGTCCTGCCTGTCAAGGACATGGACGATGCCCTGCACATCGCATCGGATTCCGAGTACGGGCTGCACGCCACCGTGTTCACCCGCGATATCGACCGTGCACTGCATATGGCGCACCGCCTTCCGTGTGGGACGGTCTCGGTGAACGGTTTCTCGGAAGGGGATATCAAGACACCTTTTGGTGGCTACAGGCGATCGGGTTCCTTGTCACGGGACAATGGCACCGAGGCAATGCAACAGTATCTCCAGACCAAGACGATCTGGATTTCACGGGGAAGTGCCGCGTGAACAAATCACGGTTCATGAACCGGGTCGGTACATGTCCAGGGGTTTCTCGGAGGCCTGTTTGACCGGTCAAAGGCACCCTGCTGGGATCACGCGGATTACGGGATTGATACGGGACAGGGGCGCGCGTTCATACGAACGCAGATGAAACGTCCGCCACGAACAGTGCACTCACGCCGTCAAGTGTGATTTGTGGCCGCCTGTTTCGGTCCGTCTTGCGAAGCGGCGGTTTCGGGAAATTTCCAGGTGCACCGCACGCAACCCGATCGACGGCGGTCCGTCTTGCTGCGAACGGCGGGAAATCGGCGATGCAGCAGCGACGCGGGCGTCCACTTGTCGGCACGCTTCGGCAGGAGAAGACTGCTTCGTTTGGCGACGTCGATCGCCGTTTGGCCGAAGAGTTCCTTGGCAGTTCCTGACGCGTGATGACAGGACATGCCGAAGTCCCGCGTCATGGCACGCATCGTGATAACCCCCGCAACAGGGGACAGCGCGTTCTCCGCAAATGCAGACTTGCCCTTGTGCGACCGGGACATTAGACGCCACGGCGAATACGGGTTTATCGGAGTGTAGCTCAGCTTGGTAGAGCACTGTCTTCGGGAGGCAGGGGCCGCAGGTTCAAATCCTGCCACTCCGACCAATAAAAACAATCACTTAGAGCAATACAGCGGTCTTAGAAACGAGTCTATTTCCGGTACATGTACCAGAAACGCGGACAAATGCCATCGATTCACCAAAGCCGAAATGGATCAACTCGGCATCAAGCGACTTGAGGCATCGAACGACCCCGAACCGACCGTCGGAAATCGACTCGGTCATTTTTTCACAAGAGGAACACGACGTGCTGAAAATGGAACTACAGATGTGTCGTACGGAAAACGACGTCCTCGAGAAACTAATGTGTGGCGCACTCGCGTTTGAATCGTCGTCCGAGACACAATGAAGTGTCGACGTCAACTGCCGGAGCCGGGCTGGGTGTAGCCCAATTTGTTGTCATGCGACGACGGCCTGTCTCGTCTGCCAGTCGAGGAAGTCTGGCAGCCTGAAGTTCATGACGCAGCTTTTGTGCGCCAGCATTGCGTCTTGGTCCTCGGTGCCGGTTTGGTGATAGCACGAAACCATTTGATCCTGAACGAGACCCCCAGCGTGCCGGTTGGCCTCTATGCTGCAAGCAGCCCCGACACAGCCACGTTCGCGACCTTCTGTCTGCCTCCATTGCCGGCTGGGGTCCGCCATGATCCCGCCGTGTGTACCTGGTCACGGCCGCACGGCAGGCCGGTTCTCAAGCGGTTGATGGCCACGACACACCGCGGTCTTCACCTGCGCAGCGATACTGGCGACCTGTCCTGACTTGGTCAGGTCATGGCCGTCATGATTCGCCTCATGAATCCATCGAAGAGTGGCACGGTGAATGCGGTGTCGCCGTGATCGGGACTGTAGACCATGCCCTTGGCAATCAGTAAGTTGCGGACGGGAGCAACCGTGGTGACTTTCACGCCGAGGGTTTGGGCGATGTCTCCGGATCGATGGGGCCCCTGTCCAAGCTCAGACATGGCACGCAAGTAGCGCTTTTGGGTCGGCGTCAATCGGTCTAGTCGCGCGCGGAAGAAACTCGCATCCAGCTCGGCCAGCGCTTCGCGTGTTGCGCGTTGAGCATCACTCAGCATGATCGGGGAATTGTCGGTTGTATTCCAGTTGTGCTTGCCCCACTCCTGAAGGAAGTAAGGTTATCCGTTCGTCTCGCGCAGAACCTCCGCGACGGTTTCTGGTTGGAATTCGACTCCTTCCCTGGAGGCGGGAATGTGATGAGCGCGTCCCGGGCGTCGTTATCGTCCAGGCGGTCGACCGGTGCGAACTCGAAGAGGCGTTCCGTGTACGACCTGGCGTTGCCGGTCCGTCCGACCAGCTGAGGTCCGTCGGCCGCCGCCATCGTAATCGGTAGTTGCTCCTGGCTGGTGCTCTGGAGCGCGGTAATCAGGGGCGCCAATTGGTCTTCCGACACATACTGGAGACCGGCTACGGCACGTTGCTGCTTTCGGGGATACGCGCCGAGATTCTGGGGCTTCTCGACCGGCTGGATCTGGACAGAGGATGGATGCGGTGCTTGCTTGCCTCAAGTCGGCACGCGGTAAATGCGCCGTTGCAGGCGCCCGGACAAAATGGATACCACACCGGGCGCGAGAGGTTTCAATTCCGGCAGGCGATTGCGGGTGGCAAGCATGATGATCACGGGGATCGGCAAATCGCCCGCATTCTGCTGATATTCAAATCCCCGATCTACAGTTATCAGAGCCTGAAACCCGCGACCGGCCGCCAAGTGAAGAAGATCACCGTTCCTGTTTCCCGCCCATCCCATTTTGTTGGACGGTCCACACCTCAAACGCGCCGGGAAAGGATGAAACGAGGCGCTGTGGAGCGGATTCATCAAGCAGCAGCTTCATTCGTGTCGGATACCAGAATCGCTGTCGCCCGCTCAAGCAATGCGACGGCCTGGCCGCGGGATACGGAAGGGTAATCCTCAAGAAATTCGTCAAGACGATCGCCGGCCTCCAGATGTTCCATCAGGATGCGAACCGGAACCCTCGTGCCGGCAAATACGGGCGCACCGCCAAGAATATCCGGGTTTCTGTCAATCAGCCTGTCAGCCATCGCTTTCTCCATGCTCTTGAGTCCGTATCATCGGTTCAGAAGATACTGCGTTCCAATTTCGCGTGAACATTATTCTCTGGTTAACATGTGCAGTCAGCGCATCGACACTGTCAATCCAACCGCCCATGTCACTCGGCACAGTTGCGTTGAAACACCGCTATCTTCGGCCAGGATTGCTTTAGTTTCTACATCCAACCGACTGCCTTTGTCACGTCAGAGCGAAAAGAATCGCCTTCGACAACGCCCGCGTTAGAAATCGCATCAAGAACTGCCACAGGGGATTCTGTGTTCTCGGAGATAATCCTATCAGAAGGACGCATGACCCGTTACCGCAACACGTCTCTCTGGAGGCCCGGCGAAACGTCAATGACCGTTGCAATGCTGCCACGCAGGGCGAGCATCTTCATCGGAGTGTTGGTCAGGCGCGCGTTGTTCTGATTGACAACACCTGTGGCCGTTGTTATCCATAACAACATGAAGGCCGAACTGATCGAGAAGTCCCGCACGGTGATAGATGACAAGACTTTCTTCGAGGTCGTGCTGTGGCACCTGCCCACACCGGTTCCCGGCTGCGAGCACCCGTTTAAATACAGACTGGTCCTCGTGGTGAACGGTGAATGTGTCCCGCGCTACGACAACGAACGGAGGAAGGGCGATCACCGCCACATCAGGGGATCGAGGAACCCATCACGTTCACATCCCTGGAAGCGCTCTATGATGCCTTCCAGGCCGACATGGAAAGGATGCTGAAATGAACACCTTGACCGTTCGCCTGAGCACCGTCGCCGACGGCAAAGCCCGCTTTATCGCGGCGGGAAAGCGCGCCCTGGCCGGGAAGGCTGTCGAGGCCAGCCCGACCCTTAATTTCGGCAGCTACGACGACATGCACCGGGTTCTGGCCCCATCCCGCCTCACCATCGTGAAGGCGTTGGCCGGGCAGGGAGCCTTGTCGATCCGGGAGGTTGCCAGGCGTGTCGGTCGCGACGTGCAGGCAGTGCATCGCGACGTGACCACGCTCATCAACGCAGGGGTCATCGACCGCACCGACAAGGGGATCGAGTTCCCCTATTCCCGCATTCACTTCGAATTCGATGTGAGCGCTGCGGCTTAGGGTTCTTCAGGAAATGATCGAATCACGGAGCATGTGGGCTCCAGCGCATTTTGACGAAACCGGATTATGCCGGAATCCTTGAAAATCAGGGACTCGGGGAGGTCAGCCTCACGAATTGCTGTGAAATTGACGAAACCTGATGCGAAACGAATGCGAATTCACCCAATGACCAGATTGGTGCGTTGATTGAATGGTATGCTGATTCAACCGCGATAAAGGGCATTTTCCTTGTTCTCTGCCCTGGAATGAAGCGTTTATCTTGTGACGGGCCCTTAACGACAATGTCGGCGACGATGACCTGCAGGTGATGCACACCAACTTCAGGAACGGGCTGAGACTGCTGGGGCGCGAAATCGAGGCCATGTTCCACAGGCAGAGCATGAAGGTCGCCTAATCCGTCGGGAGATTCTCGATCGGCCATCATGACGCGTCCAGCGCGTGTGGCTCGTGGGAAACTGCTGCCGGGAATCAAGGCAACCGGGGAACAAGCGGCAGAAACGATGCACTGCCTGCAGCACCGGGGCAGATTCGAGGCCGCGGTTTTCGGCAAGACGCCTGAAACACGGTGGTCTTGTCCGAACGGAAATATCCTTGTCCGAATGCCAATGGTGGGCGGCGGCCCGCCCGGTTGCTGACCGGGCGGGACCGGCAGATCAGAGAATGCTGCGAATCGGGTCACCCGGGGACGGGTCGTAACCGAGGATGTCGTCGAAGAGTTCGGCGACCTTGCCCTCGGCAACCATTTCGGCCCTGGTGGCGTTGATGGCGCGGACCAGGTTCGGCTTGCCCTTCTTGACTGCCCATCCGAGTTGTGCCGGATCGATCAAGCCCGGAAGTGATCGCAACGGCAGTTTCGACTTGGTGATCGCGTAGTTCGCCGCGATGCTCTCCAGAATGACCGCTTCGATGTTGCCGTTTACCAGGTCCTGCATTCCGTCGACGTCAGCCTTGTACGCCTTCAGATTGCCGCCGAGCTGTTCGACGATGGGAATGAATGTCGAGGCGGCGATGGCGCCAATGTCCTTCCCCCGAAGTTCGTCCGGTGAGGCATAGTCGGAGTCCTTGTGAACGACGACGCGGGCACCGGTTTCGATCCATCCGTCGCAGAACGTAACCGCCTTCTGCCGTTCTGCGGTTATGCCCATGGCATTGCCGACGATGTCGAAGTGGTCGGCCTGGAGACCGACGAGCATCGAATCCCATTTTACGATAACCGGCTGGTATTCAAGCTCGAGGCGATTGCAGATCTCGCCCATGATCCTCATTTCAAGACCGTCCAGTTCTCCGTTCGGTTTTCGCATGCTGAATGGAGGATAGGTGCCTTCAGTGGCGGATGTCAGCACGCCGGGGTTGAGCAGCTCCAGGTCTGATGCGGCCCAGCCAACGATTGGGCCAGCAGCTGTCGCAGCGACGGCGGCACTTGCCGTTCCCAGGAATTCTCTTCTTCTCATGGTCGTCTCCTTTCCAGGTTCTTGGGTTTTGCGCGTCAGGTTTCGTGGTCGATCGTCAGATTTTCAGGGAGTATTTTCGTTCGTACCAAGACGCGAACTGGCTGAGCATTGTGTTCATGGCCAGATAGATGAAGGCTGCAGCGATCAGGAAATCGAACGGCCGGAACGTCTCGGCCAGGGCGAGCTGGGCGAACATGGTGACCTCGATGATCGTAATCGTCGACAGCAGCGACGTGTTCTTCAGCGTGTTTATCGCCTCGTTCGTCATGGCAGGCACCACGATGCGGATCACCTGGGGAAGGATGATGTGACGCATCATCAATGCCGGACTCATGCCCAGTGCCAGCGCCGACTCGGTCTGACCGCGCGGGATGGCAAGGAATCCTGATCGAAATACCTCGGCGACGTAGGCGCCGCTGCTGATCGCCAAAGCCACGACACCGGCGACAAACGGGGACAGACGGAATCCCGATATATGGGGGATCCCGAAATAGATGATGAATATCTGAATGAGACTCGGTGTCCCTCGCACGAACCAGATGTAAAACTCTGCCGGCCAGCGAAGACACCGGTTGTGAGAGGACTTTCCGAGTGTCGTCGCAAGCCCGATCATCCAGCTGATGACGATTGCGAGAAACGAGATCTCCAGCGCAATCAAGGCTGCATGAAAGAACCCGACGGTGTAGGGTGCGAACCAGTAAAGGTAGTCAATGATACTGCTTGCCACTTTCGGAACCCTTTCGCCTAATGGTGGTGCAGGACACGGTTCAGGAACTGTCGTGTGTGGGGGTTTTCCGGGGTGCCGAGAACGTCGGGCGACGGCCCGATCTCCTCGATTTGACCGTTGTACAGGAAGGCCGTTCGGTTGCTCACATGTCGGGCAAAGCCCATCTCGTGCGTGACCACGATCATCGTCATGCCACTTGTCGCGAGTTCGCCCATGATGTCGAGGACTTCACCGACCAGTTCCGGATCAAGCGCCGAGGTGACCTCGTCGAAAAGCATGAGTTTTGGTTCCATGGCCAGGGCGCGGGCGATGGCAACGCGTTGTTGTTGGCCACCCGACAATTCGCGCGGAAATGAGTCACGTTTTTCGGGAAGCCCGATCATTTCCAGCAATTCGGACGCGTGTTCACGCGCGACAGCCGGCTTGATTCGTCGGACGCGGATCGGCGCTTCAGTGATATTCTCGAGAACGGTCTTGTGGGGCCAAAGGTTGAAATTCTGGAAAACCATGCCGACCGAGGCTCGGAACCGGGCCAGTTTCCGGGCGTTTCGCCAGGCGGAGCCTGTGAAACTGTATCGGATCTGTTCTCCGTCCAGCACGAGTGTTCCACTGTCGGGCACCTCGAGGAGGTTGATGCAGCGAAGAAGCGTGCTCTTCCCCGACCCGCTCGGACCGATGAGTGCCAGGACTTCGCCTTGACCGACCGAGAGACTGATGTCGTCGAGCACGACGGTCTCCCCGAAAGACTTGCGAAGATGGGTCAGGCTGATCAGGTTCGTGACTTTGCCCTGTGGGTCCGATACCGCAGCATCCATGAGAAATCCTCAGTATGCGGTGTGATCGTAGTCCTCTGTTGCGTTCGAAGTTGTGGCAAAGAGACAACGTTTTGAACAAATCGTTCATGCCGTTCGCAGGATAGCGGGAGGATGGATTGCCTGGCCGGGACAGGCAGCGGGCCCGCCCCGTCAAGGTAACCATCGTGACCCGAGGTTGGTGTCCGAAACGAACGACCCGGCAAGACCCCCGCCTGCGGAATTCGGGAGGTTCATGGCCGCCAAATGTCCTCAACGCGGCGGGACCCGGGGTTTTTTGACGCCATGGGCTTTAGGCATGACCGGAGTAGACTTGGAAGGAGCGGTCCGGGCGGGTCAGAAGCCGATCGTTCGGCGAAGGTCTCCGGATGCATTGGCGGGTTCCACCAGGTCGGGGTTCAGGACGATATCCGGGAAGCCGCAACGCGGTTGGGGCGAGCCCTGAACGGTTGGCGCCATGACTCTGCGGTTTTCATGGCGACGTACAGTTCCAGGACGTTCGCAAGCCCCTGGCCTCGCGGTTGCCTGGGGCGTACCGGAGCCGTACCGGGCCACGCGGTTTCAGCTGGCGTCGGTTGCGGGCCGCCGCAGTCGCTTTCCTGCCGGGCAGGTTTCCGGCATGCATGATCGGACCTTCGGTTTGCCGACAAACTCCGAAAATGAAATGGACAGCCAGGCGACCGTGTCGGTATCCGTATCCGCGCGGTTGGCGGCCGGAAAGGTTCCTCTCTGACGCGACGGCTGTTCCCTTGTCGGATGGCGTCATGAGTCGGGCAGATCAAGTCAAAATGATCGGGATTTCCTGTTCCATCCTCGCGACGGTCGCCGGAGTCCGGACACCGGGGCTGTCATGCGGGGCAACATCCCGAGGCGTCCCTTGCCGGGGGCGTTGCGGCAGGACGATATCAGCGGCGTTTCAGTCCCAGGATGCGCTTGAAATGGGCAGGATTGCGAAAGACGACGTCATAGTCATCGGCGCGGGCCAGGCCGGGCTCTGTGCAAGCTGTTTCCTGTCTGGTCACGGCATTGAACACGTTGTTCTCGAGGCTGGCCGGATCGGCGAGTCCTGGCGCTCCCAGCGATGGGACAGCTTCTGCCTCGTGACACCGAACTGGACCGTAACACTGCCCGGGATGTCGCCGCATTCCGACCCCGACGGATTCATGCCTGGCAGGGAGTTTGTCGCGTTCATGGAAGGATTTGCCGGTTCTTTCTCGGCGCCCGTCGAAACATTGACGAAAGTCACGGCGATCAGACGTGGCAGGAGCGGCGCACGGTTCGAGGTCGAGACCAGCCGCGGATTCCGGTGCTGTGACGTTCTCATCATCTGTTGCGGCATGTACCAGTCGATTCGCCGTCCGGCCGCCGCCTGCCATATACCGGCAGACATCGACCAGATCGATGTCTGTTCCTACCGTAACCCCGGCGAACTGGCAGACGGTTCGGTCCTGGTCGTGGGCAGCGGACAGTCAGGCGCACAGGTTGCAGAGGAGGTGCGCAACGCCGGGCGCGACGTTTACCTGTGCGTCGGGCGAGCCGGCCGCATTCCGCGCCGTTACCGGGGCAGGGACCTGTCGCGCTGGCAGTTCGACATGGGCTACCTTGACCGGACGCCCGACCAGTTGGATTCCCCTGCCCACAGGTTCCGGGGCGATCCGCACGTCAGCGGGCTCAACGGCGGGCACACGCTGAATCTCCACCAGTTCCTGCGCGATGGCATCCGACTGCTGGGATCCCTCGAACATGTTTCCAACGGTACGATTGGCCTGGCGGACAATCTTGAAGCGAACATGCGTGCTGCCGATGCCTTTGCCGATGCCTTCTGCAGGTCGGTTGACGGTTTCATCCGGGACAACGGCATGGAGGTGCCACCTCCCGACGACAACAACTCGGATCTTGGCGGCGGAATCGGGGACTACCCGGCGACGCCTCGCGAAGTCGTCCTGCAGGACGCGGGGATCAGGACGATCATTTGGGCGACCGGATTCGGGTTCGACTTTTCATGGGTCGATTTTTCGATCTTCGACGAATTCGGATACCCCTACACGCAACGCGGCGTTACGGAAGTGGACGGGCTCTACTTTCTTGGCCTCAACTGGCTGCATACACGCAGGTCCGGCATCATTCTTGGAGCTGCGGGCGATGCGCGGCATGTCGTTGAGCATGTGCGCCGAAACCTGGGATCACCCCGAGAATGACAGCGATTCAATCAAACTCTCAACGACAGCAGCCGGTTGCCGCTACCGGGGGCGCGCCTTCGCACGGATCGTTCGACGGAAAAGACCGCCCGTTCTGGTGGGAAGACGCGCCGAGGCCGGATAGCGGGAGCGAACCGTTGCCGAAGGCGGCTGACGTCGCCGTCGTCGGATCCGGCTATGCCGGCCTGACCGCCGCCTTGACGCTTGCCCGCGCCGGCCGGAACGTTGTCGTGCTGGAGGCAGATGTTCCGGGTTTCGGCGCCTCCAGCCGCGCCGGCGGGATGATCGGCGGCGGTCATGTCATGCCGTTCGAACTGTTGGCAAAGAGGTTCGGTGAGACCCGCGCCGTGGCGATACTGAAGGAAGGGGTGAATGCCTTCGAGTTCACCACGAACCTGATCCGGTCCGAAGGGATAGAATGCGGCTTCAGGCAGGTTGGCAGGCTCCGCGCCGCCTGGCGGCCGCGGGACTTCGACATGATCCGACGGGATGTTGACAGCGTCACCCGTCATCTCGGCTATGACGTCACCATCATTTCGAAGGCTCAACTGAGAGATGAGATCCGGACCGAATGTTATGAGGGAGGATGCATCTACAACCGGCACGGCGGACTTCATCCCGCGAAATTCCATGCCGGTCTGCTGCGCCGCGCCGAGCAATGCGGGGTGAAGGTCATGGCGCGAGCGCGCGTGGTTGCCATGGAGAGAGACAACGCCGGTCACCGCGTCGACACCGTTCGGGGTTCGCTCAGCGCCGGGGACGTGATCGTGGCGACCAACGGTTACACGCTCCCCGAGCTTCGGCCATTCGCCCGCCGCCTCATTCCGGTTCACGCCTACATGAACGCCACGGAACCCCTGGGTGAGGCGCGGGTTCGGCAACTGATTCCCAATCACCGCATGGTCGTGGAAACCCGATGGCGCCACTGTTATTATCGACCATCGCCGGATGGCCGGCGAATCCTCTTCGGAGCGCGGGCATCCCTCGGCCGAATTCGCCTCGACCGCGCCGCTGCGATCCTTCGCGGATTGATGATCGGGATTTTCCCGGATCTGGCCGATGTCTCCGTTAGCCATTGCTGGACCGGAAAGCTCGGTTTCGCGCGCGATTTTCTTCCCCATGTCGGCGAAATCGACGGCAGGCATTACGCACTCGCCTGCAATGGCTCCGGCGTCGCGCTGCTGCCCTACCTCGGGTACCTGGCCGCCCAAAAGGTCCTTGGATCGTCTGATGGCGACAATGCCTACGATGGTCAGGAGTTCCGGCAGATTCACCCGCTCTACACGGGTCGCCCCTGGTTTCGTCCGTTCCTTTCCGGATTCTACCGGTGGAAGGATTTTCGCGAAGGATCAGGCTGAAACCGACAACAGATCAGCTTGTCAAAGGGAGGTAGGCTGAGTTGACCTGGACAGTTGGCGTCGATGTCGGGGGATCCTTCACCGATTTCTTTGCCGTCAATGAAAGTGATGGAAGAACTGAGGTCCACAAGGTGTTGTCGACGCCGCACAACCCCGCCGGGGCCATCATCCAGGGCCTCCGGGAAATGTGTGACGATCACGGGATCGCGCCCCACGCCATTTCGCGTTTCTCCCACGGCACGACTGTCGGAACCAATGCGCTCATTGAGCGCAAGGGAGCACGGGTAGCCGTGATCACGACGAGCGGCTTTCGGGACCTCCTTGAAATCGGACGCCAGACCCGGCCGAGCATTTTCAGTCTTCAACGCGACCATCCGCCGCCGCTTGCACCCCGAAAGCTCTGCTTCGAACTGGAAGAGAGGACCGGCCCGGGAGGCGAGAACATCAGGCCGCCGAGCGACGCCGGCATCATGGAGACGGTCGATCGCGTGCGCACGAGTGAGGTCGACGCCTGCGCGGTCTGCTTCCTGTTCTCCTTCGCATCCGGCGCGAACGAAAGACGGATGGCCGCCGCGTTGCGGGAGAGGATTCCGGATCTCTATCTGTCCCTGTCTTCGGACATCTATCCCGAAATCCGCGAATTCGAACGGTTCTCGACGACGGTTCTGAATGCCTATCTGCAACCTGTTTTCGACGAATACCTGACGACACTCGAGACTGTTCTGGGCGAAATGGTTCCGTCAGCGGTCGTCGGAATCAATCAGTCGAACGGCGGGTTGACGTCGATTGGCACGGGACGCGACTACCCGGTTCGTACAATCCTTTCCGGCCCCGCCGCTGGTGTTCTCGGGTCGATCCACGTCGCCCGCGAGTCGTCCCTCGGAAACGTCATCACCCTGGACATGGGCGGTACGAGTGCGGATGTCGGGCTGGTCCGAAAAGGCGAAGCCGATCTGAGTACCAGTCGGGACGTGGCCGGATTCCCTGTCAGGTTGCCGATGATCGACATACATACCGTCGGTGCCGGTGGCGGTTCAGTGGCGTGGATCGATCGGGACGGTTTGCTGAAGGTCGGTCCCGGGAGCGCGGGCGCAGATCCGGGCCCCGCCTGCTACGGCCTGGGAGGAGTCGAGCCGACGGTTTCGGACGCAAATGCGGTTCTGGGCCGCCTGGACCCTTCGGGGCTGCTGGGTGGAAAAATGAAAATCGACCTTGCCGCGGCAAGGAACGCGATTCGTTCGGTCGCGGAGAAGATCGGCCACACCATCGAGAACACCGCCCTTGGCATTACGGATATCGTCGTTGCAAACATGGTTCGCGCCGTGCGGCGCATCTCGGTCGAACGGGGTTATGACCCGCGGGACTACACCCTGATGTCCTTCGGGGGAGCTGGCGGGCTCCATGCCGCCGAGGTGGGGCGCATGCTGGGGATTCGCAGGGTCGTCGTCCCTCATGCCCCTGGGATTCTGTGCGCGACGGGCCTTGTCGTGGCCGACATGAAGGAAGACCTTGTCCGGTCAACCAGGATTCGTGTCGCGGATGACTGTCACGGAAAGCTGCGACCGGTCCTGAAGGAACTTGCGGACGATCTCGAAACCTGGTTCGAAGCCGAAAGGATCCCGGGATGCGACAGGGGCAGGCGGGTTGCCCTTGATATGCGATTTGTCGGTCAGAATCACGAACTCCGTGTTCCGCTGCCCGACGCAACCGCCAATTCCCTTCCGTCCATACCTCGGCTGAAGGACATGTTCCTTTCGGAACACCGGCGCTGCTACGGTTACGCCAACGCAGAAGACCAGGTCGAGGTCATCAACGTCCGGGTTACCGGTCTCGGACGAAAGCGCCGGAAATTCGCAGTAGAAGGAGAACGGTCGGGGTGCGAGCCGGAAAACCCGCGTCCGGTGACTGTGCGGCCGGTTTACTTTGGTACTGCAGCAGGGTCGCCGGTGGATACGCCAATATACGACCGCGAGACGCTGGCACCGGGTCACGGATTCACGGGGCCGGCCGTCATCCGGCAGCTGGATTCGACCACTCTTCTCGGGCATGGCGATTCGCTCAAGGTCGATAAGCATCGGAACTTGGTCATCGACGTCCTGGAACAGGGGAGACGCCGCCCGTGACCGATCTGACAATCGATCCGATCTCCCTCGAGATCATGTTGAATGCCCTGCGGTCGGTTGCCGACGAAACATACAATGCGCTGACACGCAGTGCGTATTCAACGAATATCAAGGAACGGAAAGATCATTCCACGGCGGTCATGGACGTCAATGGCCGACTGGTCGCACAGGCCGAAAACTCCCTTCCCATTCACCTGTCGTCCATGGCCGGTCTCATGCGGGCACTGCTCGACAAGTATCCCGCCGGGGAGATTCGCGAGGGTGATATCTTCGTATCGAACGATCCCCATGTCGCCGGAGGCTCGCACCTGCCTGACATCAACCTGGCGATGCCGGTATTCGTGAACGGTCGATGTCTCGCCTTCGTTTGCAATATCGCCCACCACGCGGATGTTGGCGGCATGGTCCCGGGATCCGTGGCGGGCGGGATGACGGAGATCTTTCAGGAAGGGCTGCGCATCCCCGCGGTCAAGCTCTTTGACCAGGGAGTGCTGGTCCGCGACATGTTCGAAATCCTGTTGCTGAATGTTCGCGTTCCCGACGAACGACGCGGCGACTACAACGCCCAGATTGCGGCTTGCAGGCTGGGCGAACGGAGAATGCAGGAACTTGCCTCCCGTCACGGCCCCGAATCCCTCGAAGCCGCGTTTGGCGAAATAATCCTGCGAACGGAAAAAAGACTGCGTCGCGCGATCAGCGAGATGCCGGATGGAACCTACAGTTTCGAGGACATGATGGATGATGACGGCTGCGAGAACTACGATATCGTCATCCGTGTCACGGTTCGGATCGAGGGCAGCAGGATCTCGTTCGACTTTGCCGGGACGGCCCCGCAAACCGCAGGCAACATCAACGCCCCATTCAATGCCAGCCATGCGACACTGTGCTATGTACTGAAGGCGCTTGTCGATCCGGACGTGCCGAACAACGAAGGTGTGCTCAACGTTTGCGAAATGATCGCCGAACCCGGGACTCTCGTGAACTGCATTGCCCCTGCGCCCTGTGCGGCGCGCGCAAACACCTGCCAGCGCATTGTCGACGTTGTCATCGGTGCGCTGAAAGATGCCATGCCGGAGGCGGTGGTCGCGGCGTCCAACGGCGCCAATACCGCTGCCGTCTATTCGGGTTCCCGCCCGGATTCGGGGGAACCTTACGTTTACCTTGAGACCATCGGCGGCGGTTTCGGCGGTCGTGCCGCCAAGGATGGAACCGATGGCGTCCAGGTCCATTCCACCAACACGTCGAACCTGCCGATCGAGGTCGTGGAGACCGAATATCCCCTGAGGGTCAGCCGCTATGAACTTGTGCAGGATTCCGGCGGAGCGGGTGAGAACCGGGGCGGTCTGGCAATCCGGCGGGACGTGGCGCCGATCGGCCATGTCTGCACGTTCAGTGGACAGGGGGAAAGAATCCGGCACGCGCCGTGGGGGCTCTTTGGAGGCTCGCCGGGAAGAACCGGGCGCTTTGCGCTTGTCCGGGGCGACGGCACGGTCGAGCGCCTTTCGGGAAAACCGATGGCGGTCGAAGTTCCGCCAGGTGTGAACATTTCGGCCCGGACCGCCGGTGGCGGTGGTTACGGTACTCCGGAGAAGCGCGACGCCGACCGCTGCCGGGAGGATCTCGATAGCGGAAAGTTCTCCCCGGAGTTCATGAAGCGACACTACGGGATTCATTGACGTTCGGCCGGGAAGCATCCGCGATCGCAGCCGACTCTTCCACCAACGCGGCCAGGCATCAGCGGAGATTCAAAAAGGTAGTACCTCTCGCTTGTCCCTGTTGCTGGAAGGCAGAGTAATCAGAACGTAATCATCGGCGTTGTGGTCAGGAGTTCAACCCCGTCCCGGCCAACGATCACGTTCTGTTCGAAGCCTGCGGTTCCGATGCAGTCCTTTGCGATGAACGCCTCGATGCCAAGTACGGTGTCCGCCTCGATCACCGCTCCCATGTGATCATGGACGGTGCTCAGGTAGGGAGGCGTCTCGAAATAGAGGCCGTTCGGGTGCCCGTAGAACGGGTATTGTGCCGAGGCGCCGCCGCCATCCGATCCGATTTCCGACACGAGGCGGTCGCCGAGTTCCGCGATCTCCTTGTACGAACGCCCGGGACGTACGGCCTCGCACAGTGTTTCGACGACGGCTGCGCAACCCTCGACCAGCGACCTTTGTTCAGGGTTGGGCCGGTTGCCGACAACCGCGGTCCGGCCGGGGTCGAAATAGTATCCCTGAAAGATAGGTCCGATGATGAATGCTCGTACGAGGTCGCCGCACTTCGGGACCAGGGTGGAATATCCCGTGAAGGGATCGCTGCAGGTGTATGCTGTCAGCTTTCCGTGGCAGCAGACGACCTTGTGGTAGGTCCCGCCCCCGCGGAGCAGTTCGGCGACCGCTTTCCCGGCAGCTTCGGCCTCGCTGTCCCCGGCGATCAGCCGTTTCATCAGGATGTCCATTGCGGGATTGACGATGGCGGCGCCCTCCCGGAAACAGTCCAGTTCCCGGCCGGTCTTGATGAATCTCGTCGAGCGTACGAGGTCGTCGACGATCTGCCAGGTGAATCGCGGGTTCGCAGCCATGAGGCGCTGCCATTGCGCAACCGGAAAGAAATCCGAACCCGAAAAGGCAACCGGGTCGTCGACCTTGCGGTCCTCGAGCGCAGTGACGATGCTGGTGACCGGATCGGGGTGGTTGCGGATGCGATCGGTTGCCAGCAGTTCGGGGCGCAGTTCGGGATCGTCGACATGCAGTTCCGGCGGCTCGCCGGGCTGCAGGAGGACGGCGCAGAATGTCCTTGCCCGGTGCGGACCGGTGTCAACGCCCTGGCCCGTGGTGTGGGAGAAGTAGTTTGTCAGGTAGATTATGTCTCCGGCGCGGTCGAAGGACGCGCTGGTCTTGCCCCAAACCACCGCGACCTTGATTTCACGGCGCTTCATTTCGTTTTCGACGCGGGACCATCTCAGCTGGTATTCCTCGATCGGGAAGTAGCGGGCAACCATCATTGGTTTTCCAGATGCGGTTCCAGGAAACGCCGCAGGACATTGCCGGTAATCCGGGCGACATTGTTGTCGAAACCGTCATGGGAGAGTGACGTGATCCATGTGATCGACCCCACGGAAAACACCGCCCCACCGGCGGGCGTCTCGAAGTACACCATGTCGGCGCGAACGAAGCCGTGCTGGGTGCCATCGGTTCCGCGGGTCGCGATCGGGTATTCCTCGCAGCTCAGGATGCCATCGATGCCCACGTTTTCGGATGAGGCAAGGACGACGCTGTTGGGTGGAGATCCGAGATCGGGGTCCCAGCGATCGATTTCGATCCCCGCCGCACCACCACCACGGCGGCCGAAATCCCCGATCACCTCCTCCGGCTCGACTCCTTCGAAAATGAAGGCGAACTTCGGGTCACGGCTTGCCGCCGTCCGCCTGTAGTATGTTGAGCGGGCGAACATGGTCGACGAATACCCGACCCCGACAAGCCTCTGCGGTGCCCGGCCACAGGTGCGCCACAGGCCGCCGGGCTCGCCCGTGAACAGCATGTGATCCTCTCCGGGCTCACCTTCCCAGGCGCGCACGCCCGTTGCGCCCTTGCGGCATTCCAGGATGCCGGGGAAGCCGTCATGAAAGGCGACGCGCCAATAGAATCCGTTGCCGCCGAGATAGAGGTGTCGGCCGCCGTTCTGCTGGTAGCCGTCAATGGCGTCCCACATTCTCGTCGACGTGTATTCGGGATGGGAAAGGGTGATGATCGCCCTGTAGCCCGAGATCGCATCGACGCCCCTCGCGTGAATGTCCTCGTCCGTGATGACGTCGTACGGTTGGCCGATATGCTCGAGCCACGCCAGCAGATGCGTGTCGTTGATGTAATTGAAGGTATAGGGTCCCGGTCTCATGGTGAGCATGGGCCGCAGGCGGCTGCTGTAGCAGACACCGCTGCCGTCCAGGTGGTGGTCATAGGTCGAATGGCCCAGGTCGCGATGCTCATGGAGGTGAAGTTCGTACGGGCTGATCTGGTTGACGCTCTCGGACATCACCTCGGAGCCGACCATGTCGACTTTCACATGGGTATTGGCATAGGCAAGATAGGTCGCCGTGCAGGCGATCACCGCCACATCAGCGGTCCGTTCACCGGCACGCGGTCGCACGAAGAACGGGATATGGTCCCGGTCGCCGTCGTCCGTCTCCAGGATGGCGGCGTAGAAGCCGCTCCGGCAATCGTGCGGCACGCGCCAGGTGAAGTCGGTCTCCCAGCCGCAGTCGTAGATGTCGTCCGAATGAAAGTGAATGGCGCCGTACTGTTCCGGTGCGCTCTTCCAGCTCAGGACCGACGAGTCCCAGCTGTGTCCGGTCATTGCCCGTGTCGGCATATTGATCGTACGGCCATGGACACCATTGCCGGAAACGTCCTCGATCCGGTCGGAGGTCATCTGCCTGGAGAAATCCCAGCTCGCCTGGATCCCGGCCGGGGCAGGGGAACCGCCGGCCGATCGGAGGAAGGCATCGACATCATCGATTTCCAGGACATTGCCGAAAACGGTCGGCCGTTCGATTTTCCCGTCAAAGATCCTGCAGGCGCCGGTTGCACCGTTGCTGGTGGCGGCGATGAGAAATGGGACGCCGGCGCCGGGGGCTGCCGGGTTCCCGTCCAAAGCCATCGAAGCAGTCGCGACTCGGGGGATTCCCGGAATCGCACGCATCGCGACCTGGCCAATGCCCGCGGTGCCGGCATCGAAATCCACGTGCGCCGTGACGAGGTACCAATGCCGATACAGCAATGGCACGCCGCTGCTGACCTTCCCGCATCCGCCGATCTCCAGGGCCAGCGCACCTTCCGCGTCCAGACCCAACTGCCACCCTTGAGCCGAGGCATCGTCCCTGTGGCTGAGAATCGTCTGGTCTCTCCGCCCCGGAAGCGTCGGCCAGACCAGGGCGGCAACCGTGAATCTTCGCCCACAGGAAAGGCGGTCCGCATCGTCGATCCTGGCATAGGATCCCGGATAAAGGGGCTGGAACCTTCCCTTGATCGGGTCAGGCCGGATGCTCTCGACAGGGTCAACACGATATCCGGGACCGTGGGGATCAAGATCGGCGCAAATCACGCGTCCAATCCGGGCGCGGTAACTGTCGACGCCGTCGCAGCTGACCTTGAACGCGATCGTGGATCCGGGGGACGCGTGCCAGTCGTCGCAGTAGCCGAGCATGCGAATTCCCGACGAGAGTTTTTCCATGCTAAAGTTCCAGTACCGTCCCGGTCAGATCCCGCCAACGCAGTTCGAACACCGCCCATTCAGCCTCGTCGAGATTGTCGAAGATGCGGTCGTCGACTGCTTCGACCGGTTGATTGCGTTCGCCGATTCGCCCGATTCTCCACGCCCGGAACGGTTCGACGATTACGATGACGTACTTGCCGCGTATCGGCATGGCCCTCATCCGGTGCAGGAGATTGCGGAGTTCCTCGCTATGCGGACCTCGAATCCTGGCGCGAAATTCCCGTGCCAGATCGGTACGGCCGGGATCAACGGGGTAGATGGCGGCCTCTTCCCAGTAACGGTACATGATTTGGCTCCGGTATTCGGCGACCCCTGGGGGCGTTACTCCATTGCCGTGAGACTCTCGTCGCTGTCATGGATCTTGTGGACGTGGGTATGCGACACCGTGCCGCATTCCAGTCGGCACTGGCGCCGATGCCTGGTGGGCGGCATCCCGAACTCGTTGCGGTAGGAACGCGAAAAATGTGCGAGCGATCCGAATCCCGAAGCCACTGCGACCTCGGTAATGCTCATGTCGGACTGGACCAGAAGCCTGCGCGCCAGCTTCAGACGTGCGCGGACGTAATACTGGGTGGGCGACGTGTTGAGGTACGTCTTGAACAACCGCTGCATCTGCTTGCCGGAAACACCGATCGAATCGGTCAGGTCGCTCAGCGGCACCGGTTCCTCAAGGTTGGATTCCATCATGTCGATCGCTTGGGCCAACGCCGAATGCGCCACCCTCGGATACCTTGAACCCACGGGTTGCGGGCTGATGGACGGACGAACCTTTTCGAGAATGTACTGGTCCGAAACGGCGATGGCCGTCGATGCGCCGAAATGCGCGAAGACCAGGTGCAGGGCGAGGTCGACGACCGCGGCACCTCCGGCACAGGTGATGATTCCACGGTCGACTTCGAACAGCGTGCTGGAGATGTTAATCCTCGGATACAACTCGCGCAACGTGTCGAGATACTCCCAGTGAATGGTCGCCCGCCGGCCGTCGAGCATGCCGAGCTTGGCCAGGATCAGGCTCGCTGAGCCGAGTGCCGTCAATACGCTGCCGCCCCGGTAGAGTCGGCGAAGCCAGTTCGCCAGCGCATGGGGTACGTCGTATTGGGGATCGTTGCCGGTGACGAGAACGACATTGGTCAGGGTCCTGCAATCACGGATCGAAAGATCGATCTTGAATTCCATCTCGCTATTCGACGTCACGGGCCCACCGTCTATCGACAGCAGCATCCACTCGAAAAGCTTCCGGTCCGCGACGCGGTTCGCGATGCGCATCACCTCGACAAAGGACACGAAGGGTACGAGTGAAAAGCGTTCGTCGAGGAAGAACCCGACGCGGACAGGCTGGTCCTCGTCGTCATGTTTCAGCAATGATCAGGTTTCCCGTCGTCGTCGTGGTGCCGCTCGAATTCCCGTGACGCCAGCAGCGGATAGTCGAACGGACACGGAGGTTCACCATCGACGTACATGTGCGCAAAGGCGTCGGTGATACCCTGGATATCGGCCGTACGGTCTTTCCAGGCGCGGTAGGCGCTCTCGGAAGAAAATACGGTCACCGCGATTCGCGCCTCGCCTTCCCCCATCAGCTGCATGGCGAGACAATCCGGTTCGTTCTCCATGGTCCTGAAGACGAGGTCCTTGAAAAGCTTGACGGATTCCTCCGCAAACTCGGCCTTGCACCGCCAGTGGGAGGTTCGAACGTACATTAGCTCACTCGATGCTGGCCTGCCGCCAGGTCGGGATGCTGGCCCCGCGCGGACCTGCACCGTTGACGGGACACCCATGACATCGAAAACAGCCGGGCGTGCAGGCAAACCGTGGCACACTGGTCGGGAAACGCCACGGGTGTCCGGGGTCGATGACTCCCACCCACTTTGTAACTCTGTCCATGTTGAACCGTTCCAATTGCCGGATCCGTCGTTCCTGGGTGCCCCTGCCGCTCACACCTTCGCCAGCCGAAAAAAGGGAACTGCCTGGTTTCAGGCCAACACACGGACCCCCTCAAGGTCGAGAATGGAGCAGGCATGACGTTCCAAATTGATATGTTTGGTCGCAGACTTGATCCCAAAAGACCAAACACTTCAAGGTGGTTCGTTACGTCGCGGTCCGCGCAGCGATCGGGCCCAAGACATCGGAGATCCGGAAGCAGGCAGTTTCCAGATCTGCCCCGGGCCGGGCAAGACAAATCCGAACTTGGCCAGGAGTGCCGAATTCCGAACCCGGAACCGTGGCGACACCGGGTCAGCGCGGCTGGGGCCGCAGCCTGTCCGATGGGCGAGGCGTTCGTTGCCGATTGGCCCTGTAACGTGACCATGGCTGCGATCAGGATTCGGGGCCCGCCCGCATAACCGATGCGCCAGCCCGTCATTGCGTAGGTCTTTGATACGCCGTTGATGGTCAGGACATCGGGTCCGGCGTGTCGCCGCACCGAAAGCGCACCTCCCGTGTGACCTGTACGGCGAGGACCTCCCCGTCGATCCGGTCTTCGACGTTGGTCCGTTGCGACCGCGGTCGACGGGCAGGTCGGAAGCTGCGTCCCGTATGCTGTTCCCGGATTTCCTTGCGTCGCGTATTGAGTATTGAGCAGGCTGCCGTCCGAAGCGCCGACGGCTCGCTCATTGGCAATTCCAGGATGCCGTTCGGGTCCGGACCGGTTCCTGCGACACGGGAAGGGTGTCACCTTGGGGGAATTGTGGGGTGCAACCGCGGATACCGGGAATGGATTGCACGGGTCCTCCGTCCGTTCAGTTCAATAAACGGTCGCTCAGGCGCAACTTGCCGACGCTGCGCGGGGTAGGGTCGGTCAGGCGTCTTGCACTGGCGAATGCATGTGGCAGGCGCGGTCGGTTGCGAGGCCTTACAGCCAGCAACCCGAATCCAAAGGGCCTGCTGCGAACGGAATGGCCTTGCCGAGCAGGACGATACCGGGAGTCGACAGGCCCTGACCCGTTCAGAAAAGGGGGAATCGGCACATGAAAAGAACACTGACGACGACACTGACGATTCTGGCGACGGCTGCGGCCCTTGCGGCGACGACGCCGGCTGCAGCGCAGATGCATCGTTGGGACATGCCGAACGAATACGCCAAGGCATCCGGTCACTACTATGACGAGATCTTTGCAGAAAAGCTGCGTGAAGCCACCGGTGGTGCCATAGACATCACCAATCACTACGGCGGAGCACTTGGCTACAAGTCAAAGGACCACTGGAAGGTCGTTGAGGACGGCGCTGCACAGATCGCGAGCACGTATACCGGGGTGTTCGCGGGGATCGATCCGATCTTTCTTCTTGTTTCCATGCCGTTCCTGGCTCGCAACATTGACGAGTCCCGCGCTCTCTACGAGGCGGCGCGTCCATGGTATGCAGCAGCATTCGAGAAGGGCAACCAGATGTTGGTGCTGGCAGTGCCATTCCCACCGGTGGGAATCTGGGCCCGGCAGCCGGTGACAAACCTGGAGGAACTGGGGCAAATCCGGATCCGAACCTACGACAAGACGAGTACCGTCGCGCTGAATGCCGCCGGCGCAAATGCGGTCCAGTTGAGTTGGGCAGACATCATTCCGGCGCTTACGACCGGTACCATCGACTCGGTCCTGACCGCAGGGGAGGGCGGCGTTCTGTCCAGTTTCTACGAACACATGGATCATTTCAACGCCATCAACTATGTCGCAGGAACCCAGATGTTCCATATGAACCGCGATGTCTTTGACAGCCTTTCACCCGAACTCCAGGAAACGATCCTTGAGGTTGCCGGCGCGACCGAGGACGAAGCATGGGAGGCCATCAAGGACCGGGTTGACGCATCCTATGTCAGGATGCGGGATGCCGGGGTGACGATCCTGAGTGAATCGGACATGCAGGACGGCTTCCTTGCATCCCTGCGCGAAGCCTCGACCGTCGTGTTCAATGAATGGCGCGACAAAATGCCGGAGGGTGCGGCGGATGAGATCATGGCAAACTTCTCGGAACGCCTCGGATCGATGAACTGACAAGGAATGACGACGGGGTAGGCGCTGCCTGCCCCGGCGCCCGGGAATGTACTCGTCAAGCGCCCGATTAATTCGTTCATTCGACAGGTTTGCCCGATTCCTGTCGGCCGCCGGGGCGGTCGCTGCCGGAGTCGTCCTGTTGGCGATGTCGCTCCATATTCTCGCTGAAATCGTCCTTCGGACACTGTTCCTCCGCTCGACCTTCGTGCTCGAGGAAATGATCGGTTACGGCGTTGCCGCCATGTCCTTTCTCGGACTGGGATATGCATTCAACACCGGGGCGCTGATCAGGATGAACCTCGTTCTCGAAAAACTCGGAGACGGGCTGATCCGGCGTATCGTGGAAGTGCTTTGCATCATCTCGGCGGGGACATTCACCGGCATTGCCGCCTGGTACTTCTACGTCAACGCGGTACGGGATTTCATGCGCGGCCACGTGAGTGAAACCCTTTCGGAGACACCTCTCTGGTTGCCGCCGTCGATCATGCTTCTCGGCATGCTGGTATTCATCGTCCAGTTGCTGGCGTACCTGTTGCGGGTGCTCGCGGGCGACGTGTCCTTCGCTCCCGGCGGGCTGGAACAGGAATAAGCCCGTGTCCAGGCAGACATTGGAAGGTTGAGCCTTGGGACCGCTGGAAGTCGCCATGGCGACACTGGGCCTGCTTGCCCTGTATCTGACGCTCGGGATCTGGGTGTTCGCAGCGGTTGGCCTGGTCGGTCTGACGGCACTGCACCTTCTCCTGGGCTTCGACATTGACCGTATCGGCGCGATCATGCGGGGGACGATGTGGCGTTCGGCCAGTACCTGGGAACTGTCGGCCGTCCCGATCTTCGTCATGATGGGTGAACTCATGTTTCGGAGTGACATGTCGGAGCGGCTGTTTCGTGGGCTGGCGCCCTGGGTCGCGCGCGTACCGGGCGGTTTGCTGCACACGAACATTGCAGGATGCACCGTCTTCGCGGCCGTCAGCGGATCGACCACGGCGACCACCGCGACGGTCGGGAAAATCACGACGGCCGCACTTGCCGAAAGAAAATACGATCAGAGTCTCGCGGTGGGTTCGCTTGCAGGGGCCGGCAGCCTCGGGCTGATGATTCCGCCTTCGATTTCTTTCATCATCTACGGCGTGTTGTCCGAGACTTCCATTGCACGGCTGTTCGCGGCGGGCGTGTTGCCGGGTCTCCTGGTTGCGGGGCTCTATTCCGGATACATCGGTTTGCGCGCCACCATGAACCCTGCACTGGCTCCCCGCGGCACGGATGAGTTCACGGCCATTGACCGTCTCAAGGGATTACTGGACCTCTTGCCGGTGACGGTCCTCGTGATTGTCGTTCTTGGCAGCCTTTACAGCGGAATCGCCACACCGTCCGAAGCGGCGGTTGTCGGATTTCTTGGCGCCTTGCTGATGGTCCTGTTTACCGGGCAGCTGACCTGGAAGATTTTCGTGGATTCCGTCGCCGGCACGATTCGGATCACGACCATGGGGATCAGCATCCTGGTTGCCGCCAATTTCATGTCTTCTGCGATGGCCTATCTGCATGTTCCCCAGGAGATCGCCAAGTTCATCGTCAGCCTCGGCCTGTCCCCGTATGTCCTGATCCTGCTGGTGGCCGCCTTCTATATCATTCTTGGCCTGTTTCTCGACGGCCTGTCGATCATGGTCATGACCCTGCCGATCACGCTGCCGCTGGTCGTCTCAGTCGGCTTTGATCCGGTCTGGTTCGGCGTGTTCATCGTCATAATGATCGAGCTCGGCCTCGTCACACCGCCCATCGGGTTCAACCTGTTTGTCCTGCAGGTCATGACCGGCCACAAGTTGGGGTTCATCGCCCGCGCCGCCTTTCCGTTTTTCCTTCTGCTTTGCGTTGCCGCGGTGATCATTACCGCCTTTCCCGAGATCGCGCTCTGGCTGCCGGACGCGCTCTTCAACAGATAACAATACAGGGAGACCACGATGTTTGCTTCGTTTACCCGGCTGGCCCGGTACAATGCATGGGCCAACCGTCGGATGCACAGGACTTGCGCACGCATGACCATCCGCGCGCTGATGCAGGATCGGGATGCCTTCCAGTCATCGATCTATCTGACGCTGGAGCACATCCATGCCGCTGATCGCATCTACCGCGACCGCCTCCTGAAACAGCCGCTCAGCCTTGAGTGGCCGATCCAGCAGATCTTTCCGGGGATTGATGAGCTTACCGCTGCGCAATTCGAAATCGACGCATGGTATGTGGAATTCACAAAGACCTTGACCCGGGAGCAACTCGACGCAGATTGGCCATTCACGAGCTGTGACGATGATCCGGTTCATGTCAACGAAACCCTCGGAACCTGCCTGAGCAATCTCTTTCAGCACCAGGTTCACCATCGTGGACAGGTGCACAACATGCTCTCCCAGGTTGGAGTGTATCCGCCGCCCATGGATTACATTCTCTTTGCCATGGAAGACCGTGGAGACGAGATCCCGGACGACCTGAAGAGTCGCTGGCGCGAATGATGGCTCCGGATTTCCGGCAGGCTCGGTAATGACCGGTTCCGGAAAAACGGCCGCCGGAGCCCCGGCCTTTGTCGACTGTTACGGCGACCTTGCCAGCCGCCTGACGCCGCAGATGCTCGAAATCAGTCCAGGGGTGAAGGTCTTCCGTTCGAGGCCTAAATCCGAATCCGAACTGATTGATCGTCTGCAGGGGCGCCGGCATGCGATTGTCTACATGGGCTATCTTTCGGCATCCGTTCTGCGTGCGTGCCCGGATCTGGAAACCGTTGCCTACCTGTCGTCGGGGCTCGCGACGCACGCCGATTTGGAGGAGGCCAGACGGTTAGGAATCGAGATTCGCGGTGTCCGGAACTACGGCGACCTGGCGGTTGCAGAACACGCCATTGCACTGGCTTTTGCCGCACTCAAGCGAATCGCCGAATCCGATCGTCGGGTCAGGCAAGGCCGGTGGGAACTCGTGCGCACCGAGGAATTCGCTGGCCGAACCTTTGGCGTGATCGGCCTCGGTGGCATCGGCAAGCAGGTTGCCCGGATCGCTGCCGCGCTTGGCGCAGATGTCATCGGCTGGTCCAGGTCTGGGACGGACGGCGGCGGTTTTGCAACCTGGGGTTCTCTGGATACGGTACTCGCCCGGGCCGATATACTGTCCCTCCATCTTGCGCTCACGCCAGAAACCGACGGTTTTCTCGGGGCGAAGGAACTTGCGAAGCTCAAACCCGGGGCCATCCTTGTGAATACCGCCCGTGGTGCGCTGGTCGACGAAACCGCACTGGTTGACGCGCTGAAAAGCGGCCGCCTGTCGCATTGTGCGCTTGACGTCTTTCATGGGGAGCCTCCCGACCCGGCAAGTCCGCTCCTCGCGATGGAAAATGTGACCCTGACGCCCCATTCTGCCTGGTATACCGGTGACGCTATCGACCGCTTGCTGATTTCCGGATTCAGACTCCTGAAACAGCAGATCGAAAGATCCTCGCAGGCGGCCAGCCATCGTTGAGCGCTCGGTGACATGGTGCCAGGCTGGCGAGATAGACGAGGACCGGATTGCGGTGCGGGCATCCGGCCGGCCGGGGGAAGGGCAGGGACCGGAGGGCAGGGGATTCCGTCATGCCCGGCCTGGCCAGCCAGGGTCCGAAGAATGTCAAGCATTTCCTTGTGGGCGCACTGCCGCGCGGCACCCGGTAACGGGTCCGGTCAATGGCGTCGCGCCAGGTCAGCCTGCCGCTTCGTTTCGCCTTTCAAAGGGCATCGCGGAACGTCTTCGGCGGGACTCCATGCTCATGCCCGGGCCTGGCCAGCCAGGGTCCGAAGAATGTCAAGCATTTCGCCTTGTGGGCGCGACCCTAACGGGTCCGAACGCGCGGCACCCGGTCAAACCCTTCGGGCGGTCAATGGCGTCGCGCCAGGTCAGCCTGCCGCTTCGGGAAAGTTTCGCCTTTCAAAGGGCATCGCGGAACGTCTTCGGCCACCGGGACTCCATGCGAAGTTTCCGCTCAGGGATTTACCCGTCAACAGCCTCTGAGAGCTCCGGTTGGGCCCGTTGTGGGAGTACTATGTGGGTTAAGGCCCATACTGGTTTCAAACCAATGCCAAACCGTGTGCCGCTGTTCGAAAAGCTTACAGGGTTATCCAGTTGTGTGAGGTGATGGAGATTTTGCCCGGACCGGCATTCAAGCCGGATCCGGCGGTGACATTGTTTGTCATTTGCCTTTGACCGTCAGCACGCCATGTGGTCTGGGGAATTGTTCGCTTGCCGTGGACGGCTGTCATGGCTCTGCCCGGATCCGCTGATGGGGTTTTCGGTCCTGTCGGGCACAGGCGGTTCCCACCGCGCCGCTCGACGGCGTGTCCTGGTGCTTTCTGCCTACACCGGCCCACCGTGCACATGACAAGACAAAGATTTATGCGTCTGCGGGGATAGACGGTTCCGCGTGATTTGCGGTTGGCGCGGTCAGGATCGCGTCGAGGTGCCTCCTGGGCCCTTGCGGCATAATGGCGATGGCCGCATTGGTCAGGCATCGGTCTTCGTCCGTAGGTGAAGTCTCGAACGTAGTGGACCTGCTGAGTTCTCGATGTGCCAGTGATTGCGCAACAGGGCCAGCAACTAGGGCTAAACGGAACCGAAAGCATTATGGCTTGTACGACTCGGCGAAGACCTCTTGCCGCTTGAGGCCGTCGCTGAAAGCGGACCTGCCACATGTCGTCGTCACTTAGCTTCCTTCATCAGAGTTTCGAAATGCTGTCGGCGGGTGGCCTGGATGACGCTTGCCGCCGTCCAGCATCTCTTGAGACCCGAGTCGCATAGGCTGTTGATGAACGCCTCGTCCTTCGTCCGAGGCCTGCTACTCGAGTAAGCCCGCAAACTCCTGGTGAACCGCGAACGAGCTCATCATTCACCTCGCGGCCCTGCTCAGAGACGGCGCACCGACGGCCCCATTTCGGGCAGACCGGCGAGTACGCATGACCTTGGCGGTGCTGACGAACGTCGGAAGAACAGACGGTATTGCTGGAGGAATTTCGCTCGGTACCAGCTACTTCCGATTGCCACCGAGCGTATTACCTTGTCGAGCGAACTGTGGTTCGGGTTTCGCACGTTCGAGGTGAAAGGCTCCCGGATCGGTCGGGATCACTTCCGTCATCAGCTTGAAAATCGCAGCGAGCCGCTGATGGGGTTTTTCGTGCAGTTTTTCTTCTTCCAAGTCTTCGGAACGCCTTGCGGTACCTCAGGCATCGGCGCGATTCGAACGTAGTGGACCTGGTTCTCGATGTGCCTTGATTAGGGCTAAACGGACCGAAAATTATGGCTACGTCGAGCTGATCCAAGAAAGATCGGATGCGCGTAGATCGACCACCCGTTAAAGACGAATCGGTGCTTCAAATTTCGCTGGCGCGGTATTACCATTGCTCATTCGATCATCCGGGCGAGCGAGTGCAGCTCAAGTCGGAGGTACCTTGCGCGATTACCTCCTTGATCAGCCCGTCGAGCTGATCAAGAAAGATCGGATGCGCGTAGATCGACCACCCGTTAAAGACAATCGGTGCTTCAAATGGCGCGGTACCATTGTCATTCGTCATCGGGCGACCTTGAGCCGTCGTCATACAAGCCGCCGTTGAACGCTTGAATGCGTTCGGGATGTGCCTTGATATCGGCGTCAATAAAGTCGAGGAAGGCGCTGAGCCCAGGATCATCCTCCGTGTTGCGCACCGGCTCGATATAGATTCGACCGCTCGGCTCGGTGCAATATCGAATTTGATCTCCCTTGCCGAGCTTCAGTTGCTTGCGGACTCCGCTTGGCACCGTCGTTTGATAGCGGTCGGTTAGCTTCGAGAGTTCCTCGGTGAGCGCCGTCATGACAGACTCCTGGACGCGTGGATCATCTAGTACCATCGGCAGGTAATGCATTTGCATTGTCGTGTCAATACTTGCAGATATCAAACTTGCATCGAAGACTGGCCGGATCCCAAGCTGCAGAAACAGGGCAGGGGACTATGGCGGTGCTACACAGAAACTTCGTAACTGTTTCCGTGCGGAGATCGTCTGCGTTTCCTCGCATCCAAGTTATGCGAGAATAGCGATGACCTGACGCGGTGTGTGGACGGGGTTGCAGAACGGTGCCTGTTCTCCCAGACCGCGGCAATTTGCATGCCGACAAACTGTCCGCCTTGGTCGGGCGCCATCTTTGGCGAGGATCATGGGGCAGAAATGATGCCCCGACGGGTTCGTTCTTGTTTTCCAGGGTTGACCAGCGCAAAACGGCGTTTATGCGCTGCACTAGAATTGCCGAGACGACCCCGGAATGAACTCCAGTATCCCCGAAAATGGCCGAATTTCGCCCACGGGCGGTTCCGGCCTCCTGGTCGCCGCGTCGGCGCCGGCAACCGCGGAAATTTCGGAATCCGCCCTTGTTCCCGCCCCGATCGCTCTCCTCGGCGACGATGCGTGCCACGCCTGGGTCGAATTCTTCGCCTCGCACATCCGTAACCCCAACACCCGCGCCTCATATGCCCGCGCGGCCCACACCCTGTTCCGCTGGCTCGGCGATCGCGGCATTGAGGACGTCCGCGACATCCGGGGAGCCCACATCTCGGCCTGGATCGAGGACCGGCTCCTCTCCGGCATGGCGAAGGCGACCGTGAAACTGGAACTCGCGGCCGTTCGGCAACTGTTTGCCTGGCTGGCACTTCAACGGATCATTCCTGATTCCCCGGCCGTGGCGGTTCGCGGTCCGAAACACGTGGTGCGGACCGGCCTGACACCGGTGCTGACAACAACCGAGGCCCGGCGGTTCATGCGTTGGCTCCCGTCCGGGACGATCACGGAACTTCGTGACCGGGCGTTCATCGCGACCCTGACCTATAGCTTCGCCCGGGTCTCGGCAGCGGTGGCAATGAACGTGGGGGATGTTTCCGTCCGCGACGGGCGCTGGCACGTACGGCTGCACGAGAAGGCCGGCAAGGTCCTGGACATTCCGTGCCATCACCGTCTGGAGGAATACCTCCAGGACTACATGGAAACCGGAGGGCTCATGGAGCGCGAGCTTCGCGCGACGCCGCTGTTTCGTGCGGTGGATCGCCCCAAGGGCTCCGTCTCTCTGTCGGACCGCAGGTGGAGCCGCCACCGGGCACGGGAAGCGGTCGGGCGTCGGGCCATTCGCGCAGGTGACGAGGGCGTCATCAGCTCGGGATACATCGGCTGTCACAGTCTTCGGGCGACCGGGATCACGGCATACCTGGAGCATCCCGATGCGCGCGTCGAGGTTGCGCAGTACCTTGCCGGACACGCCCGCACGGAGACGACGCGCCTTTACGACCGCCGCGAGGAGCAGGTTTCGCTTGATGAAGTCGAACGGATCGGCATTTAATAGGGTAGGGGAAGGAACTTCGACCATGACGGCACTGGCCAGACGTACGGAGACCCGCCAGGCGACATACCAGGACGTGCTCGACGCGCCGCCCCACATGGTTGCCGAGGTGATCTCCGGCACGCTTCACACTCATTCGAGGCCGGCCATGCGCCATGCCTGGGCGAGTTCGCGTCTCGGCGGGCGTCTTGATGGCCCATTCAATCCCGGGGCTGGCGGTCCGGGCGGCTGGTGGATCATCGATGAGCCCGAACTCCACCTGGGTGAAGACATCGTGGTGCCGGACCTCGCCGGCTGCCGGCGCGAGACGATGCCCGAATACCCGGACGCGGCGTATTGCACGATTGCGCCGGACTGGGTCTGCGAGGTACTCTCGCCGTCGACGCGGCGGCTGGACGTGAACGAGAAACGGGCTCTCTATGCCCGCGAGCGCGTAGGCCATCTCTGGCTCGTCGATCCCGACGCACGGACGCTCGAGGCCTTCGAATTACGCGAGGGACAGTGGCTGCTGCTGGCGACGCTCGCCGATGACGCGCCGGTCTCGCTTCCTCCCTTCGATGCCATCACATTCCCGCTCGACGCCCTTTGGCCCGAGGTGATCGCTGGTGCGGGAAAGGCGGAATAACACGATTCTCCGAGTCAACCGCCCCGCGACCGGACATCCGAGGCCCGGCATTCCCGGCATTCCGGGCAGCAGGGCTCAATCTCCTTCCGTCCACCATCATCTACGGACACGGATCAATTCGGATGCGCAGTGCAGGAACGCGAACTGGCTGCCCTTGCCATGGCACCGGGATCTGCTCAGACACATCTCACCGCCTGAGGCGACGATGCAACAACGGCATTGGCGACGGATCATGCGATGAGCGGTAAAAAATAAGAAATTCGCTGGTCTTGACCGTTCGGTTGACGAGTTTCGGCGCTGGGTGCTGCCCGACTGGAAAAACCCGACGACACGGGCACCGCTTGCCGAAAATTTTGTCCGATGCATCACGTCCACCGACAGTGAGGCGGCAGATGACTGGAACCATGTGGATATCGAATAGGCAGACGATACGACAGCAGAGGTCAAGTGCTCGGCCTGTCTCCGGCCAAAGAGAGAAGGTCAACTTTAGAGTGTGGTGAGAGAATTCTACCGGGACAGTAGTGGTCCAGATCATCCAGATCAGCGGTACAGGAAATCGTGCATACACTGCATAGTCGCGATCAAAGTGGAGTAGGGAATGGCTAGTGACTACGAGAAAATCAGAACCGACAACATCAGGCGATACGGGACTGATATCGGTCGATAGTGCCGGTAATGTCGTGCACGACATTACAGACATGTCGCGGCAATGGATCTGCTGCGGGAGCGCATGCCGATCACCATCATCGCGCTCTGGCTCGGCCCCAGCCGGTCGAGTCGACGATGAAATACCTGCATGCGGATCCGCAGATAAAGGAGGACGCGATGGAACGCACAAGGCCGGTTGATGTGCCTCCCGGGCGATACCAGCCCGAGGAACCGATCATGGCCTTCCTGGAGAGCCTGTGACTATGCCGAAAAACCAGGGGAGGAAGTGAAGGGAATCAACGGGTTGCAGACGATACTCGGCACAGTTGAAAACTCGGCATGTTGGAACACACCCAGAATGCAGGTCTTCCTCATGCCGGCGAGAAGCTCGTCGACCACGTTGGTGATCCAGGCGGCGCCGTCGGAGACCAGGACCACCTCCTGTGCATCATAGACGCCGTCCCGACAAAGCTGCCGGTCGAGCTGGCCAGCGAACTCCGATGCCCGGCTGATGCCACCGATCGCGGCGGCGATGTCGATCAGGGCGCTCACCGCATCGCTGCCCTCGTCCTTCGTCGGCTCGCCGGTCTTCGGGTGCGTGCCCTCGGCGGTGAAGGTGACGATCACCTTCGCCTCTCGTGTCCGGGCCGAGCCGTCCTCCTGCCTACCCTTCACGCTCTCCGTCTCACTCCGGCGCATCGGGACGCCGGTGCCGTCGGCCTCGATGTAGACCCGATCCGCGCCGGGCTTCCCCTCCGCGACAACCTCCCGCTCAAACCGTTGAGCCTCCTCGCCGATGCCCCGGGTCCATCGGCGCAGTGTCGTCGCCGGAACCTTCACCCCGGCCAGGTCGCGCAGCTTGCGGGACGCCTCCTCGTAGCTGTCAGAGACCACGGTGTCGGCCACGATGCTCACCGCGCCCGGCGTCGCCGTCCGCCCCTCCAGGCCGAGGGCGCGGTCCAGAGGGAAGAAGCCGGAACCGCAGTCCCGGCAGAGGCAATACGTCCGCTCGACCTCCACCGGTCCCAGATGCGAAGCAAAGGACTTGCCGAGCTTCCGGTGCCGCTCCATCGGCTTGCCGCACTTCGGGCAGTCGGGCGTCGGAAGCGCCGCGTCGACCCGCTCAAGCAGCGACTTGTACATCGCCGCACCGCTGGAGTGCGTCACGTCCCGGATCGCGATCTCGATGCCATCAAGGTCCGCGACCTCCTTGCCGCCCAGTTCACGCTCCAGCTTCGGGACCAGCTTGGCGAAACCCGACAGCGCAGCCGCCTCGAACGCGGCCATCGAGGACGCCGCCTGCCCGGCGGCCGGAATGGTGCGGCTTCGGACCTCGCCACCCTCAAGCCAGTACTCCGTGTCAACCCCGTCATGCTCGCAGACGATCCTGTATGTCCCCGAAACGTTCTTCCTTGCCAGGCCTTTCAGATATTCCACCGCATCCGGATCGCGGAATCCCGGTTCATCGTCCTTGCCGCACATCAGTCGTTTTTCCTGCTCTCCTCTTCCCGGTCACGCGGCGCCGACCGGTTGATCCGGTCGTTGTCGGCCGCGCCGGGATCGCAGCAGGAAAGATTCAACCCTCCGCGCGATCCATCAAACGCTCGGAATGGAGAAAGGATTCAGGTCAACCAAAAAATTTGGCGTACACCCAGTTCGTAAACACTTCGGGATGCTTGAAGTAAGGTCTGGACGAGGCTGTCGACCTGACGGAAAATCTTGGTGAAATCACCGTTACCCGCGGCCTTGAAGCATACATGTGCAGTCGTGCGTTGTGCGATGAGTGCTTGACCTTGCGCAAGCAGCGACCGCAGCCTGGAGAGCCTTGTATTCTGCCATCATTGAATTGTGAGGGATGAAATGGATTCATTTTGACGCGAGCGCCATCGGTCCGGAACCGCCAGTTGACGGGTTTCGCGGAAGCTTTGCGGCATTCCAGCCATGTGGCGACTTCCCTTATCACCGATCACTTTCGCGACAGGGTCGAAGCTGCGCAGGGGAGGGGGCTGCTGAAATGGTCATCGTGCATCAACGCGTGAGTTGTTCTAAACTGTACATTCCGGTTACCGGGCGGGGATGCCTTCCTGCTTAGCGACTGCGGCGAGTTTGCGATCGTGCGTCACGAATGGAATCTGCAAACGCAGGGCAAGCTCGACATAAAGGGCATCGTAAACAGTGAGATCATGTTCCCTCGCCAGTTGAAGAACCCTGCCGCCATCGGGTGAATTGTCGAAGTTCACCTTCAGCGCATCAAGTATCGAAACCGCTTCCGACACCATGTTGCCAGTCAGCCGCTTCCGTCTTTCCGAGATCACGAGGATATTGCGCATTTCGGCCCAAAAGAGCACGGGTGCGTTGAGTTCCGCCGTCTGGAGAATTTCCTGGAAAGCTCCAGCAGTTTCATCGGGGAGCAACCATGATGCGGCTGCCGAGGCATCGATGACGATTGCAGGATTGTTGATCATCGTCGTCCTGCATCTCTGGCGGAGAGGATTTCGTTTGTTGAAAACGAACCACTTTTCGTGGAGATGCGCGCTCGCAACTTGTCCATACGGAGAACCAATTCCGAACGATCAATTGTTGAAACCTGGTTGACAGGCACTAGCTTGGCTACGGGTTTTCCCCGCCTGGTGATGGTGATGTGTTCGCCCAACTCGACGGATTCCAGTAGAGCGGATAAGTGTGTTTTGGCATCAAAAGCCCCGACCACACGCATATCAAATCTCCCAACTGGCTTATTAACTAGTTGTTATTCGGTTGATGTCAAGAGATTGGAACGTCACAGGAATCTTCGCAGTCGGCACGGTGGTCGAATTCCTGTGTCACCGCGTCAAAGGTATTGCCTTTCCCGGCTGTTGGGTCCCGGAAAATTGGGGCTTGAAAAGGCGGGTTTGTTCCACGTTCTCTGCGACAGTTTTTTCAGTGAAAAACCGACGCTTTGGAGCGCGATTCGTTCTGAGTGAATCTTTGGGGATTCACGGGGGCTTGCGGATATGATTCAAAGCATCCGCAGGGGAAGGAGGCTGGCGGGCATGTCGAAAGCACTTTCTCTTGATCTACGCGTTCGGGTTTTATCGAACGTGCTACGCACGATCCATAAAAGCCTATTCATAATGTCGTGCACGACATTAGCGGCATGCCACGGCAATGGCGTTGCTGCGCGAGGGCATCACCTGCACGGTGATCGCTCTCTGGCTCGGTCATGAATCGGCCGAGACGACGCAGGTCTACCTGCACGCAGATCTCCGCATCAAGGAAAAGGCCATGGAGAAGACCCGCCCCGTCGGGGTCGCACCTGGGAGGTTCAAGCCGGATAATACCCTGCTGGGCTTCCTGAAATCGCTGTGATTATGCCGACAATTCCGGCAAAAAAGCCCGGGGATTCAATGCCCCGGGCCGCAAACGCGGCAAAATCCGGTTTTCGGCATGTCGACAATTTGCTGGGTGGGATTCGCGCCCACAAGGTTGACGCGCCTTTCCGCGACGCACGTTTAGCTTGGGTTAAGAAATGTCCCTTGGTCCTCGACTGCTCCATTGATTGTCGCAAGCTTGTTGAACCCGACTGCCCTGAGGCGATCGCGGATAATCCTCACAAGAGCGTGTTCGATATCTGTCAAGCTGCGTTCCGGCGAAAACACGATCGACAGGCGACGGACAATTGGCGGGTCCGTGATCGGATTGAATTGGAACCCACCAGAAGAAACAAATGGCTGCACCGAAGCTGCCGGCATGATCGTTATGAGCTGCATGCGGCGAATCATGGCCATGATCATGGTCAGGGAATTTACCTCAATCCGCGGGGCAAGCCGGATTTCAACGCGCTCGGCCGCCCGATCAAGCAATTGGCGCAATCCAAAGTCCTTGTTCGGCAAGACCAAGGGCAGATCAGCGATAGTCTTGAGGGAGACATCGCCGGCGGCAAGAAGTCCGCTTCCGGCAGCGGATACTGCCCCCAAATTGTCCCGGCATTGAAGATCAAGTTGCGCCGAGCGCGAGACGTGCGCCTCCACGAGGCCAAAGTTGATCATGCCGGCCTCCACCCATCTGTGGAGCTTTGCGGCCGGTGCTTCGCGTACCTGCAGCTTTACGCCCGGAAAGGCCTGTGTCCATTCGTCCAGCGCCGCTGACAGTGCCTCGACGAGTGGACCGTCGTGATTGAGAATCGGAAATATGCCAATCGAAAGACGGTGCTGCTGCTCGGCCGCGATGTGTCGCGCCCGAAATAATACATTGTCGCACCGCTTGACGGCATCTCCGACCAGATGCGCCAGGCGTTCCGCTTCTGGCTTCAATTGCAAACCGGTGGTCTGGCGCCTGAAAAGGGGCTTGCCGACGATGTGCTCCAACTTTCGTAGCTGGTTGGAAACTGCCGGTTGGACCACGTGCAGATGGCGCGCCGCCAATGTCATGTTCATCTTGTCACGCAACGCCAGGAAATACCGCATCTGCCGGAGTGTGATTTGAGGACGATGGATCACAAGGGGATCGGCATCTGCGATAATCTCCTTCAGGAGGCGGACATAGGCGTCAGCAACGGCGCCACCGTTGGTGACGCGGCCCACAACCGGGCTTGCCAGTTCGGCGGGAAGGCGAACATGATTCAATTTGAGATGAAGAAGTCCTCCGGCAACAAAGCTCTGCGGTGCCAGCAAGACAAATGAGCTTGCAGTGCGCGACAGGCGCGGAAACGTGCCGACATCCTCGTCAACGACAGTTGGATCAGGCAGATTGTGTTGCACGCAATAGTCGCGGGCATGGCGCGTCTGGTCGGGCGACAGGTGGGGCAAAAGCAGCGGAAGACGGCGCAATGTGTCGATGTCGACAGTCTTGCCGGGTTTCGGGCTTCCAATCAAATTGGTGACGCCAATCCAGCGATCGTTGAACAGATATGTTTGCTGCTGTGAATTGTTTTTCGCGGCGTAGTCGAGAACGACTTGCTGCACATCGGCCGTTGGCCTGTCGCATTTCCGAGTCTCAATACAGGCTTGTTCTCCAACAGATTCCTCTCTCAACTTGCCGTCAAGAAACCGCACTTGGGCAATGACATCCGGATGGTCCTTGCGAAGGGCACGAACTGCGAGATTGGCTGCCCGGGAAAGCCGCCCGAGCATGAATTGCAACGGCGATATGACATCCAGCCGCACATACTCATTCGCTTCCTCGCCCTGCAACGCGGTTTCGGCAGCTTCCACAAGCTGCAGTACGGGTTCGACCTGTTGAAACAGCCAGCGTGCCTCTCCAGTTGGAAAGTGACCAATCGGACCGCGCTGGAAGAGTGACAAGCCAAGTTCCTGTTCAAGTTGATACAGGTTCTCGCTCAATGTCGATGCAGAAATCCCAGCCCGGGCCGCCGCCTCAGCGTGATTTCTACACTGACAGGCCAATATGAAATATGCGAGCTGCCTTGTTTCCATTCAGCCCACCAATCGCATTGCAAACCACAATCCGCGGATTGCCTGATAGCGCCATAGTATCCAATGCGGCCGTTGATATCCATCGGCCCGCAAGGAGATTTCTTCGAGAGAAAAACACTTGATTTATTCCGCAACGAGCGCGACATCCGCGCCCGCCGCCTGGAAACGGCCCAGGTTGCCGTAGAGCGCGCGCAGCATGATGCCCCGTGCGCCGTTCATGTCCCGCTCAACGATGATGGTGCCATCCGAGACCGTCTTCGAGCCGCCAGGCTCCTGCGCGACAAAGCCGTCCCATGAACGGGTCCTGCTGGTATAGGCCTCGTTGGCGATGACGAGCCTCTTGCCGTATTTCCGGCACATCCACGCCAGCTTCTGCCTGAACCGGTAATGCGCCAGGCCCGGCATCGAGCGCACGGTCCTCGTCCTGATCTTGCGCTCGGACTTCGCGCTCATTTCCTTCGTCCCGAAGGACGGCAGCAGGATCACGTCGAAGGCCCGAACGAGATCACAGGCAACCCGGCGGTGCAGGTCGTCGACCAGGTTGCGGATGCGGATCGCGAGCCTGTCGATCCGCTTCTGATCGTGGCGCTTCCAGTCCCCGTGCCTCGCCTTCGCGCGTTGGCCGACCAGGCGGTCGAGCTTCAGCAGGAGCGGAAACACCCTTTCGGCATGGAAGCCGTCGCCGTGGCTGGCAGCGTGGTTCACCGCGTATGCGGTCACGAAGGTCCGCACGCCGGGGTCGAGGGCCACGATGGAGCGGACCTGGATTTCGTCCTGCCCAACCGTGGTGATGTGCTTCCGAGCGCAGATGAACCACTGCCCCCGCTCAAGCACGATGGTCGTCAGATCCCCCACGCCTCGCCGGGCATGGCTTCGGCCAGGTCGAAGTTCCGGGCGACGAACGCGCCGGAGAGCTTCTGGACGGCAATGCGCTGCCGTATGTCCCTGATGCTGCGGAACGAGAAGCCGCAGCGTTCGCCGTCCTTCCGCCGCCGGATCACCGCATCCCGGGTTCGGAACGCCGCGTTCACCGCCTCGTCGCAATCGGCGGAGCGGAACGCGCCGCCGCGCTCCTCAACCTCCGAACGCACGAAGGCGCGGATCGTGGACCGCAGGACAATCTGCCGGAGGTCCGGGCCATTCGGGTCCACGAGGCCGCGGTCGGCCTCGATGAAGCAGGCGATGGCAAGGTTGTCGGCGCGGCGCTGCTGGCGGACCAGTTCGTGCAGCAGCTCAGGGTCCTTCGGGCAGGCCCTGATCTTCCTCGTGCCCTTGACCGGAACGCTTCCCATGGCGGGCGGTGCAGAAGGAAGTGATCCATGCAACGAGGCAACGGACGTCGAACTGGTCGGTGAGATCGTCCTCTTCCGGAAGCTCGGTGCCTCCTCCCGAAAGTTCGACGACATGCCTGACGAGGGGGCAGCCCGAGCGGGTGATGCGGTCCGGTGTGGCAGCCACCACATGGACTGCCTCTCCGCGCAATGCGCGTTCCAGTCGGGCGACAAGGCCTCGTCGCCTGAAATCGACTCCGGATCCAGTGTCACGGACAACGCGTCCGTCGGGATGCCGGGCGCGCGGGAGCCGTTCCCCGGTGTCGAGGGAGGAGAGCTGCCTGGCGCTGGAAGCACGGGCATAGAGGATCGTGTCGGGTTCGACGGGAACCCGGACCCTGTCATGTCCGCCGGGTGTCCGCTCGCATGGTTGATGGCGCCCCTCGATCCAGCGTCGGATGGTTTGCGTCGTGACTTTCTCGCGTCTCGACAGGTGTGTCGCCGTCATCCACGCATCGAGGTTTGCGAGATGCTCCTGGTTTGTTCAAGGCGGAAAGACTGATATGCTGCTTTCGTTGCTCGATCATGAGGCAGCACAGGAATTCAAGTGCGCCTCGCTCGAGATTAGCCGGGACATGTAGTGTCCCGAATGTTGCCGGAATTCACTACGAATCCGCCGGTTCCTTCCAGCGCCTGACGCGTCCGGTATCGATATCGAAGAGATCCAGGCACCGCCCAACCGTGTGATCAATCATTTCATCGATGCTGGCTGGCTTGGGATAGAACGCTGGAACGGGCGGCATCACGATCGCCCCGATTTCGGAGACTGTGGCCATGTTGCGGCAGTGGGCGAGGTGAAGCGGCGTTTCGCGCAACATGAGGACCAGACGCCTGCGTTCTTTCAGCGTTACGTCGGCAGCGCGGGAGACCAATGTTCCGCATGCGCCCGAAGCAATTTCGCCCAGTGTCTTGGTGGAACACGGCGCGACGATCATGCCGCGCGTACGGAACGAGCCGCTCGAAATCGGCGCGGCGACATCGTCATTGGCGTAATTTTGGTCGGCGAGCAAATGGACGTCCTTCAGTTTGAGGTCGCTTTCATAGGCAAGCGTCACCACGGCCGACCGCGACATGACGAGATGCGTCTCGAAATCGAGTTCGCGAAGCGTCTCGAGCAGCCGGATACCGTATGGATGCCCCGAGGCGCCGGTAATTGCGACGACAAACCGCTGTCTTTTCATGAAGGATTCCTCACAAGGTGAATCGCAAGATCAGTAAAGATGCAAATCCCGCCGGATGCGTTCAAGGATTTCCCGTGGCGGCCTGGCAAATTCCGAGCGGCTACCGGCTTCGCCGTCGCCGGGCCGCGTCGCAGCGACCATCCCGAGCTTGGTGACCACCTGATTGACGTGTACCGGATCGCAACGATCCGCCTTGACGTCCGGCAACACGATGAGGTCCTCGTGACCTCGAAAGCGGGCGGCGAGCGACCATTCTACCTGTTTCGGGTCTTCGGGATCGATGTCGTCCTCGACCACGATGACAAGCTTCAGCAAATTGACAAGACCCATTGCGAGTATGATCGCCCGCTTGCCTTCACCGAGGCGCGGTCGGTGAATCACGATGACCGCATGTAACCGTCCCATGCCGCCGTCCGTTACGAATACGCGTCGCACCGCCGGGATTGAGCGTTGGAGATCACGCGTCAGCGTGGTTCCAATTGCAACTGCCCCAAGCAGACAGTGCTCATTTGCGTAACCCGGCAGGATTGCCTGGTAAATGGCGTCAGTGCGATGGCTGACGAGGTTGATTTCGGCAGCAAGGCCGGCACCGTAATCGACATAGAATCCGGGGAACTCGGACACCGGACCCTCTTCGATCAGCTCATTCGGTAGCAGTCGGCCTTCGAGTATGATTTCGGCATGGGCAGGAACTTCGAGGTCGACTGTCCTGCACTTGACGAGTTCGACGGCGCAACCAAGGAGTCCGCCGGCAATGTCGAACTCGTCGTCGCCCAATTCGACGTACATTTGCGAGCCGAGGAGTACGGCGGCGTGGTTGCCGATGGCGACCGCGATTTCGAGGTCATGGCCGCTTGCCTGCGATTTTTCTGCCAATAGCGCCAAGTGGTGGTTTTTGGCGATTCCTGCCATCAAACGGTTGCCACCTTCCAGCCGTAGCCGCGCGATCGAGACATTGCGACGACCAGTCTGTAAATCCTTGGCTACGATTACGCCGGCCGTAATGTAAGGTGCCGCCTCGCGCTCGAACCATTGCGGCACTGGCAGTAACTGCCCGATGTCTATTGTGCCGGCATGTACGACCTGTTGCGCTGGTCCGGCATCGACCATTACGGGCCTGATTGGATTGCGCAACGCAGAGACACAGAAGGCGTCCAGTTCTTCACGCTGGACGCCGAACGCCGAGGCAAAGCGACCCCGACTGTTGAAGATATTGCCAATGACTGGTATCGAATGCCCTTTGACGCGTTGGAAAAGCTGCGCGGGCCCACTGTCGCGCAACGACAGCACCGAAGCGATTTCAAAGCGGAGATCGACGCTCCGGGCAACCTTGTGCAAATCGCCGGCTTCCTCGAGCAAAGCCAGAATGCTGCGCATACTCTGGTCTGTCAGGTCTTTCTCCATCATCGTTCCTTACAGTGACGGGAGTCGCAAATGCGGGGCATGCGCACGCACCGGCATTTCGAGCATTCTCCCGCAGGCTCCATCGCAATGGTTTCGGGAGGTATTGCCATCCAGAAGCATGCGGTTATCGGTTTCTGACCGCGTCCGGCGCTAACTTGTCAAACCGCAGAACCGCTTCATAGATTGCTGCAGTGCCGGCGGCAATCGCTTTGGGTTCCGCCCATTCTTCTGGCGTGTGGCTGCGACCTTCCCGGCAAGGGACAAAAACCATTGCACTCGGTGCGACGCGGGACATGAAGGCTGCGTCGTGACCGGCGCCGGACGCCATGGCGAGAGTCGAGAAACCCAGATCGCTGGCGCTTTCCTGGAGCAGATCTCGCAATCCGGGGTCGAATTCGACCGGCTTTGTGTCCGACAGAACGTTCCACGTCGTCCTTTGCACCTTGCATTCGGAAGCGATCGACGCCGTCCATCTTTCCAGATCCCCCATGAACTCCCGGATCAAGGCGTGGTCCTCTCCGCGCGCATCGACCACGACGTGCGCCTCGCCCGGCACCACATTTGGCGCATTCGGTGCAAATTCCACGCTGCCGGCGGTACCGACGAAATGTCCTCGCCCGGCGGCCGCGCAAGCTTCTGCCCGGTCGGCCACAAATGCGATCGTCCGTGCCACCGCCAGTCCGGCATCGTGACGCAGTGCCATCGGGGTCGTGCCGGCATGGTCGGCTCGTCCGGAAAACCCGACTTTGATCCGCGCAATGCCGACGACGGAGGTTACGATCCCCAGGTCGACTCCGCTCGTTTCGAGGACGGCTCCCTGCTCGATATGTAGCTCGAAAAAGGCAGCCACGTCTTCACGTTTTGCCGATTCGAGCATTAATGCCTCCCCGCCGACCCGGTCAATGGCATCGCCCAAATCTTCACCCTTGGAGTCGCGATAGCCAAGCATGTCTGGCGACAATTCGCCTGCCATCGCGCGACTTCCGACGCAGGAAAGACCGTACTCGCTGGGTTCCTCCGCGAGAAAGTCGACGATTTCGATCGCGTGGCGAAGCGTCCTGCCTGCCTCTCGCAGCGACCGCAGCACTTCCAGTGCCGAAATGACACCGGCAACTCCGTCGAAGCGGCCACCAGAGTCGACGGTATCGCTGTGCGACCCGATCAGGATCGTTCCGATCGAAGGTTCCCGCCCCTCCATGCGGCCGATCATGTTGCCGCCGGCATCGAGGTGCATAGCAATCCCAGGCTCTTCGGCGCGCTGCCTTAGCCACTCGCGGCCTTCGAGAAAAAGCGACGAAAACGAACGCCTGGTATAGGGCCTGTCGGGGTCCGTGATCCTGCCTAGTGCGATCATGTCGGCCCACAGACGGTCGCCATTGATCGGAAGGTCGCAACACATCCTGGTTATGTCGGTCACATGGCGCGCACTGGGCAGACGAACCGGCCCTGGCCCGGCTTCGCGGTCACCCGCGCGCCGTCAAATATCAATTCGCCGCGCTGGAAGGTCGCCACTGGCCGGTAGGGCAATTCGATGCCATCATAGGGGCTCCAACCGGCAAAATTGTTACCACTGTCTGTTGCGCAATAACGGTGCGGATCGTGTGCCATGACCACGAAGTCGGCATCGCGGCCGATCGCGAATGCGCCTTTGCGATGGCTGATGCGGAACAATCGTGCCGGGTTGGCGGCAAGCAGACGGGCGGCCCAGACCGGGCTCAGGCGGCGTTCGAGCAGTCCCTTGAGAAGCAGGGATGGAAGGACTTCGAGCCCGGGAAGGCCTGATGCGTTTTTCAGCATGTTCGGGTCAGTTTTTCGATCTTCTGACCAGCTGACATGATCGGTCGAAACAACCGTGATGTTGCCACTGGCCAGATGCCCCCACAACGACTCAACCTCGCTGCGCGAACGGATTGGAGGATTTGTTTTCGCCTTGCCACCGAGCCTGGCAACGTCAGTTTCCTCATCAAGTATGAGGTAATGAATGCAGGCTTCAATGGTCGTGTCGAAGCCCTGCCCGCGGTAGTTTCGGCATATCTCGTAACCGCGGCCGATCGAACAGTGCACGATGTGCGTGGAACATCCTGCCGCCGCACCGATCTCGTAGATGCCAACGGTTGCGAGCGCCTCCGCCACGGTCGGTCGCGACAGACAGTGGGCCCGGTAATCCGTGATGCCGGAGCGCATGACAGCGGCTTCGGCGGCACGTACGGTTTCCTCGTCCTCGTTATGGACGCCGGCGATCAAGCCGTGGCTGGATATTTCCGAGCAACACGCGAACAGCGTTTGTGGGGGAATGCGCGGGAAGCGGTGCGGATGCGTCCCAAACGTGGAGAACTTGAAGCCCACAGCGCCGGCATCCACCATCTCCGCGATACGCATAGGTCCCTCTTCCGGAGACACGGTACCGTAAAGAGCGAAATCGACCCGCGCCTGCTTGCCAGCCTCGCGGGCCTTGCGTGCGAAGCGATTGCCGCTGCAGATCAACATGCCGTCGTCATAGGGCATGTCGACAATCGTCGTGACACCGCCTGCCGCAGCCGAGCGAGTCGACCACACAAAGTCCTCCTGGGCTTTCTGTGATCTCGAGTGAACCTGTGAATCGATCGCGCCGGGCAGGATGTAAGCTGCTCCAAAGTCATGCCGTTCCCGGCTGGCCGGCGGCGTACCGTCTCCGACGCGTTCGACCAGGCCGCCACGAATAGCAACGTAGCCATCGTCGCGTATCATGTCGGCCCCCACGACACGGCCGGTTACGACCAGATCAAACTCGCTCATCTTCGCTCCTTACGGGTCACGATCCAAATTTCAGGATCGACGAAACCCGTCCATTGCGAAAATCACTTTCGCCGAAGCGAACGATAACGAACAACGAAGCCGGGAGGCGGGATCGTCCTGCCGTTCGAGAAAACCTATTGCCCACTTCGACAAATCAATAATGACAGCCAAAAGGGGCCAAGCTACCATTCTTTCTCATCAACTGTGCCGGGTCGGATACACAAACGGCAAACTTGATCGTTCATCCTCACTGGCGCAACCGAAACCCGTAACAACACTATCGGGAGAAATTTCATGTGGAAACGACATCCAATTCTAGTGAGCGTTTCGGCCGCCCTCGCGCTGGTTTTGCATGGTATTGTGGCTTTGCCGGCGCTCGCGGAAATCAAAATTGGCTTTCAGGCACCAATGACAGGATTCGCGGCCAGCGACGGCCACGCGGCAAAGGTTGCCGCCGAGTTGGCGGTCGATGACATCAATGCCGCTGGCGGCGTGCTGGGTGAAGAACTCGTACTCGTCTCTTATGACGACCAGGCGATGGCCGACCAGGCCATCTTCACTGCAAACAAGTTGATCGGCGAAGACGGCGTCAGGCTGGCGATCAACGGCAGCTATTCGGCAAGCGGGCGCGCTTCCGCGCCTATCTTCCAGAAAGCCCAAGCAGTGTTCATTTGCGCTTATGGTGTACATCCCGACATCACCCGGGCCGGCGATTTCGTATTCCGGCTTATTCATCTTGGTCCTCCGCAGGGACGTGCCGGTGCAAAGTTCGTCGGCGAGAGTCTGGATCTCGGGGAAAAGCGCGTCACGGTCATCACCATGGACAACGACTACGGCGAGGCAACCGTATCCGGCTTTCTGGATGCGGCGGAACGGTTCGGGATCACCCTGGTGAACAAGTACACGTACTCGCTGCAGGACCGGCAATTTGGTTCGATCGTCGCCAGCGTTAAGCGGGATGCCCCGGATGCGATCTATGTAACCGGATATTTCTTCACTGGCGGACCATTGGTGTCACAGCTTCGGGCGGCGGGAGTCACGGTACCGATCATCGCTTCGCAAGCCTTCGATTCGAAAAAATTCCTGGAGATTGCCGGTCCGGCGGCCGAAGGCCTGTTTATTGTCGGCGGACTTGCCGACGACGACGCGAACAGTGTTCTCAAACGCTTCTTCACGGAGTTCGAGAAGCGTGCAGGCTATGCTCCCGTGAACTCCACGGCACAGGTGTATTCGGCCTTCCAGCTCCTGGCAGACGCGATCGAACGCGCCGGCAGCACCGATCCATTGAAAGTACGTACTGCGCTCGCGGAGACGGAGAATTGAACTCCACGGCACAGGTGTATTCGGCCTTCCAGCTCCTGGCAGACGCGATCGAACGCGCCGGCAGCACCGATCCATTGAAAGTACGTACTGCGCTCGCGGAGACGGAGAATTTCCAGATGCTTGGCGGCACTCTTACCGGTTTCAGCCCAGACCGCGAGATCAACATGCCGATGGCTGTGACAGTGGTCAAAGATGGTGACTTTGCGGCGTTTTCGTCGATCGATGATCTTGAGCTGCTCGAGGCAACGGCAGAATAATCTGTCGCTTCGCAAAACCGACGCCGGTCCGCCGCCCCGCGGATACCCCGGGAAACGTCTCTGAGCGCCGCAAACGAAATCCGGAAGGACATGTATGAGCACGGTTCCAGAGATTGATGTTTCCGGTCTGTTTGATGATCGTTCGACTCGCCGAAACGTCGCCGTCGCAATCGGCAAGGCGTGCGAGAACATCGGATTTTTTTCCATCAGCGGGCACGGGATCGAAGAGAAGCTGATCGACAAGGTACAGCAGGTGGGGCGGGAGTTCTTCCGTCTACCACTCGAAGAGAAAGTGCGCATTGCCCGTAAGCCCCCACAATACTACCGAGGTTATGTCGGCATTAGCACCGAGGGATTGGGGCGCGTGGCGGGCAGCGGCGCAGCTGACCTGAAAGAAGCGTTCGCAATGGGCCCGGTCGATGTACTTGACACCGCTTACTACACCTCACCGGAGGGGAAGAGGCATTTCGAGCCCAATCGCTGGCCAGAGCATCCCGCCAGGTTTCGCGCAGTGATGGAGGAATATTACGATGCGATGACGCGGCTATCTGCGCGGATAATGGGTGGATTTGCCCTTGCGCTGGACCTGCCTGAAGAATGGTTCGACGACAAGATCGACCGCTCGATCAGCAATATCCGCCTCAACTACTATCCTGCTCAGGATCAACCTCCAAACCCCGGAGAGCTGCGGGCCGGTGCCCACACTGATTTTGGCAGCCTGACCATCCTCTTGACAGAAAAAGGTTCGGCCGGGCTCCAGGTTCGTGATTTCAACAATGAATGGGTCGACATTCCAAGCCGGGCTGGCCGGTTCGTGGTGAATATCGGCGATCTCATGGCACAATGGACCAACGACCGTTTCGTGTCGACCTTGCACAGGGTATGCAACCCAAACAACGATGACAGGTCCGACCGATTGTCGATCGCGTTTTTTCAGCAGCCCAATTACGACGCAGTGATCGAATGCATACCCACTTGCCTGCGCCAGGGCGAACAACCACGCTACAAGCCAACGACTTCCGGTGCACATCGGCACCGGAAACTCGAGTTTGCCAAGACAGGAACTGTAGAAAAGTGATGCTTTGACAAAAGAGTTTCTTCTTGGTTGCAGTTGGCGCGGCGTTCAGCATTTCCGCGACATCCCGGTCAAGGCACAGTTCGAGATGATCCGCGATTCCGGATGTTTCGACTACCTGGACCGGCTACCGCTGCCAGATGTTCTGGACGAATACCTGCGCTACTCGGAAGAGTTCAACATCCCGATCTGCACGTGCACCTATCAATACATGCTCGGGCGCGATGAGAATCTGCTCGAGAACAACATGCGTATCGCGGCGCGGGCCGGTGTGAAGCTTCACAATATCATGATTTACACGCACAGGGCCGACGGGCAGGTGGCGAGCGATGATGAAATCGCGGATTGCTACCTTCGCACCTGGGACGTGGGCGACCCGCTCGGAGTGCAACCATCCTTCGAGGTGCACGTCAACATGTGGTCCGAAGCATTTCCGCGTGTGCGCAGGGTGGCCGAATTGGTCCAGGGTGCCGGCATTCCGTTCAATTTCACGATGGACTACAGCCACTGCATTTTCAAGATTGAGAACCCGGCCGAGCAGGACATCTCAGGTATCCGGGCCGATGTGGACGCTGGACGGATTGTTCTGGATCCTTTTGAGAGCGGAAGCCTGTGCGATGAATGGCTCGAGATGAATATCGTTCCGTTCGTGCAATTCCGGCCGGCTGCACCCAACGGACCGCCCAATGTCTGGGCCACCGACGAGAACGGAAATCCAGGACGTGGTATCCAATATCCTTTTGCGAAACCGCGTCCCGGCGAATGGCATTCCCCCTGGCATGGATTCAAGGGTGAACCCAGCAAGGAAGCCTTGCGCAAGGTTTTCCGCTATCATCTGACGCACGAAGAAAGCCCGTTGCGTTTTGTCACGACGGAAATGATCAACCTGCCCGACTACGGCATGAATGCAAGATACTCGCTTTTTGAGCACAACGTGGCCTGCGCGCGGTGGATCCGCGCAACCTGGGAACAGATGAAGGCCATGCACGCCGCCAACATCCCGCTGGCCGTGTGACGAAGAGGAGATTGACCACGCATCAGGATCGCCTTGCCCTGCGCGTTCGGGCTCCAGGGCAAGATTGAAGCAATATTGTGGATACCAAGAAGGCGTCCAATGGGTCCATGCCGATAACGCACTACTGTGCCGGGAGGGAATGAACGCATGTACTATCTCGATCTGGCCGTGACGGGCATCAGCTTCGGCGCAATGTACGCGATGATTGCGGTCGGCCTGACGCTGGTCTATGGATTGCTGCGTATCCTGCATATCGCTCATGCTACGGTTTACGCGCTCGGTGCATATGTTTGCGTCCTGGTCGCCAACGCGACAGGCAGCGTTCCGGTTGGCATTCTCGCGGCCATGACGGTAGCGCCACTGTTTGGCATCGCCATTTGCCGGTTTCTCTACGAGCCCCTCCTGAAATTCACGCCGGACGTGCCAATGATCGCATCAGTCGGACTGCTCATTTTGATGCAGGATGCCTTCCGCATCTTGTTTGGCGAGCAAGGCATCACCTTTGACAGAAACGAATATGCGTTCAAGATTTTCAACGTTGCCGGCATTACCGTGAATGCAGTGCAATTGGCCATCGTGGCCGCAGCCGTGATCGTTTTCATCGGCCTGCATTTTTTTACAACCCGAACGCGCATCGGCGTGGCGTGGCGCGCGACTGTATCGCGACCACAGATCGCGGCAAGCTTCGGAGTTGATGCGAACAAGGTCCGCTACCTGAATTTTGCCGTCGGTTCGGTGCTCGCAGGGCTCGGCGGCAGCTTGATTGCGTTGCTGAATAACTTCGTCGATCCGGTGATTGGCTACGTTGTGAGCTACAAGGCGCTCGCAATCATCGTGCTTGGTGGTCTGGGCAGCGTTCGTGGTACGCTTATCGCCAGTCTGATCCTCGGTTTCGTGGAGGCTTACGGTACCATCTTCATCGGGTCCTGGCTCGATCGTGATGCGATCGCGTTCCTTGCCCTCATCATCGTGCTGATGTTCCGTCCGCAAGGCTTCACCGGAGCGCGAACCTCATGAGCGCGTATGAAATCAGCGTTATCTCGGTTGTTGGAATAAACGTGATCCTCGCGGTCAGCTTGAACATGATCAGCGGGTTTTGCAAACAATTCAGCCTCGGCCACAGTGCGTTCCAGGGCGCCGGAGCATACGCGGCGGCACTGGTGATGGCGGGAGCCGGTGGGAGTTATTTTCCGCTTGCGATGCTGGCGGCCACGGTCACCGGCGGGCTGTTCGGCATCGTCGTGGGGTTGGCCTCGTTGCGCGTACGCGCTGATTTTCTCGCGGTTACCACGATAGGTGTGAATTTCCTGTTTATCGGATTTGTACGTAAGCAGGCTTGGCTCGGTGGCGAGATGGGCATCAGCGGAATTCCCGCAACCGGTCTAGGCGATGTTGGCAATGTCATAATGATCTTGGCGTTTGCCTGCGCGACAATAGTGCTGAGCCTTCATATCAGCCGATCCTGGATGGGTTTTACATTTCGCGCTGTCGGCGAGGATGAAGAAGCCGCTTCCGTTCTCGGCGTCAACGTGGCTGCCTACAAAGTTGCGGCGTTTGGAATCGGCACGGCCCTCGCTGGCCTCGCCGGTAGCCTTTACACGTTCTTCACCCAGTTCATAACGGTCGACGCGTTCGATTTCATCTCTTCGGTGATGTTGATGGCAATGGTCGTCGTTGGTGGAACCGGATCGACCTGGGGCGTGGTCGCCGCCGCCATCGGCTTGACGCTGTTGCCCGAAGTGATCCGTTTCGTGGACGACTACCGTTTGCTGGTTTTCGGTGGGATGCTGATACTGGTCGTGCGGCTGGCGCCGGGGGGGCTGGCGGGATTTGTCAATCGCTTGCTGCAATACGGAAAACGGAATTGACCCCGGCCCTGCAAATCGACGACGTTGCGGTGCAGTTTGGCGGTGTGCGTGCGGTGGATGGCGTGTCACTGAAGGTGATGCCGGACGAGTTCGTTGGACTGATCGGCCCGAATGGTGCTGGCAAGACCACGTTGATCCGCATCCTTGCGGGGTTGATAAAACCCGACCGCGGCCGAGTCATGCTCAACGGGGTCGATATCACCCGGGAGGCGACGGCGGCGCGCGTTCGTGGCGGCTTGGTTCTTACCCACCAGATCGTGCGGCCGTTTCGCGCAATGACGGTCCTTGACAATGTCGTTCTTGCGGCAGGCTATCGCAGGACTTCGAACCCGTTTCGCGCAATGACGCAGGTGGATCGCGGCCCCGAAATCGAGCGGGCCGCGGGCATCCTCGCCCAGGTCGGTATGAAAGGTTCGGAAAAAAAACTCGCCGGTTCGTTGCCTCTTGGCCAGATGAAACGGCTCGAAGTGGCGCGCGCTCTCGCGGTTGACCCGCGCGTCATTCTGCTCGACGAACCGCTTGCGGGCCTCAACCACATCGAAGCTCCGGGCCAGATCGAGACAATTTCAAGAGTTCACGCTGACGGTATTACCGTGGTCCTCGTCGAACACAATCTGGAACAGGTCATGCGCACGTGCGAACGACTCGTTGTCCTCAACAACGGGCTGGTGATAGGAGACGGAGAGCCACACGTCGTCATGGCCGATCAGGCGGTCCACGAAGCATATGTGGGCGGCGCAAGGGTGGACCATGCTGAAACTTGAAGGACTGACTTGCGGCTACAACGGTGCGGAAGCCGTAAACGACCTCAGCCTGGATTTGCCCACCGGCTCGATACTTGCTCTGCTCGGGCCGAACAGCGCCGGAAAGACTTCGACCATCATGGCCATCATGGGGCATGTCGACATCTACGGCGGTCGCATTCTCTTCGAGTCCGAGGACATCGCCCTACGTCGCCCGGTCGATCGGGTCGGCCTTGGCATTTCCCTGGTGCCGGAAGGGCGTCAGTTGTTCAGCGATCTTACCGTGGGTGAAAACCTAACGGTTGGCGGTTACGCGCGCCCCGCTGATCGCGATGCTTTCAACCGAGATCGTGTCTTCAGCTATTTCCCGAGGCTTCATGAACGCCGTGGGCAACTAGCCGGCTCCCTGTCCGGCGGCGAACAGCAGATGCTCGCCATTGGCCGTGCATTGATGGCTGAACCGCGGCTGTTACTTGTCGACGAGCTATCTCTCGGGCTGATGCCTAAAATCGCCGATCTGTGCCTGGACGTGCTCACGCAGCTAAGGCAGCAGGGTCTTACCGTAATGCTGGTCGAGCAGAATACTGCCTATGCGCTCGATGTCGCAGATCACGTTTGCGTGCTGTCCTCGGGTAGAAAGGTTTACGAAGGTACACCCGAGAAAGCCAGAGCTGAGGGGTCGATATTTGCGGCATTCCTCGGCGAGAGTCAAAAACCATAGGTCTGATCCCTTTGCGGGATCAAGTATTGCCGTTACGTACGAATTGCCGCCTTTGACCATTTGCCGCCGTTTATCATCGAGTCGTGGACTGCACGTGATATTGCGGATTGCGTGATTGTTTTTCGTGATGGGGTCGTTAGCCGAAGGGGGCGGCAAACTACGCAATATCTTTCGCGCTTTCTGGGCGCGCAACAAGATATTGTGAACCGTTCCCAGGCTGACCCCGGTGGTCCCAATCATCGACAAACAATGGTTGATTCGAAACTGGAGGATGGACCGGTTGGTTCTCACATCGGTTCTCCCCATGGGTCGAGCTCCATTTCCGGTGTTGCGGGTGGAAGAATACCTTGCCCCAAACCCACACGGGAGAACCACCGCAGCACCGGTCGGTCGCCGGCAGAGGTCATGGGTTCATTCGATCATGAAACAGGTACTCGCGAGCCTCGGAGATGGCGTACAAGTCGCGGCGGAATCGGACACCGGCAATTGGCGGATCACGCCTCCGGACCTGCAGTCACTACCAGGCGTGATGGCCGGATTCGTGGTAGAGTCGGGGGCTGGCGCGCCGGCTTTAGGGTCCGGGGGCTTCTCCGTCGCTTTCGCTCCCGGCCTCAGTCCGGCTCCCATGGCCGCGTTTCCAGTCCCCTGTTCGCAGAACCCGGCGTGCCGATTCCCGGCACCGGGCTTTCCATCTTTTTTTTGGACTTCACCGTCTTGGTGCAGTTGCACGTTCCACGACGGATGATCCCCGTACTGCTCCCGCAGGGCCTCGAGCAGCGCCGGCGACAGCGTCCGCTCGCGGCCGGCATCGCGGCGGCGCCGCCGCCGCCGCCGGAGCGCACTCACCGGATCCCGGTCCTGCGCCCGGTCCTGGTAGTACCAGCGTTCGATGGTGGATACCGAGAAGCGGACCTCGCCGCCGCCGGGGCGCTGCCAGACAGGGAGACACAGACATGGCCTTGCCACGTGCCCGGCACGACGACGCCATCTTCCGCCTCCACTTCGGGGACGGTAGCGAGGCCATTGTCTATACCCTGCTCGAACACAAGAGCGAGTTCGATCACCGCACGCCGCTCCAGCTTATCCGGTACGTGCTGTGGATCTGGAGCAAGGAATTCGACAACGGCGCCGTCCCGGACGGCGGCCTGCCACCATCTCCATTAAGGGCTCGTCACGAAACGATCGACACGATATGTCGTCAGGAGAGCATCCGGATTTGCCATGGTGTTCTATACACATGCGTCACTGCACAACGTGGCAGTATCCGTTACCGGTTTTGAACTCGTCCCCACGTCAGGATGAGCAATGCCCTTCCTTGTCCGCGGCTTCCGAAGAACCGGGCCACGATGGCGGGCGCAAGACTGCGGGACAGACCATACGCCGAACCATGCCGGGTAAGAACCGGAACGGAACGGCCGTACGACGGTCGGATCAATGCCTGGTGCGCTCTGCGAACACCGCGTCGATGTCCTCTGCGGTAATCAGGTCATCGAGCCATGTATCGAGCTGTTCGGACGAAGCGCTGCGGACCCGTTCAACGTGCACCGAAGCGAGTTCACCGAACTTCAATCGCGCCAGACGCAGAAATGTGTCGGCCTTCCCCTCGGCGATCCCTGCGGCCTTCCCCTCGGCGATCCCTGCGGCCTTCCCTTCGGTCCTGCCCTGTTCCATCCAGATCTGTGCGGCGGTTCCCATCACTTCCTCCACCGTTTCCGGGTCCGTCCCTGCGCGTCTCAGCGCAGCCTCAATGCGCTCGGGCGACAGGCTGACCTGTTCGATGATGTAGCTCAATATGTAGCGCCCGAACTCCGTCTCCGCAACTGCGGCCACAAGCAGGTCGGCCTCGGCGTCGCTGACATTCTCGCGGAAAGCGCGGGCCAAAGCCAGCAGTGCCGCGCGCACCTCGGCGCTCCGCGAAAGCTCCCGTGGCGCGATCCGTCCGAGATCGTGAACCACGTAGCGGCCGAAGGAGTGCGCGAGGTGTTCCAGACCCTCGGGCGCCCGGATCATGTCCTGGATCGAGCAGGGCACCGTCCACGGCTCCCGTCCGTGAAAGAACACGATCGGGATCACAGGTGGCAGGCCGCCGTCCGGCAAGGCGCCGTCGTCCAGTTCCTTGCCCCAGATCTTCAGCACGTACCTGATGAGCTGGAGCGGCGTGCGGTGATCGACCTGGCTCTTGTGTTCGAGCAGTGCGTAGACAATGGCGCCGCCGCCGTCCCTGAGGCGGAGGCGAAAGAGGGCATCGGACTGCGTCTTGCTGCCCTCGCTATCGATGACCGTCCCCTCCACATGCGCCGGCGGGCGCTCCGGATCAAGCCGGGAAACCACCTCGGGAGGGAGATAGTCGTGCAGCAGCTGACCGGCGCGGGCGGGATCGGAGACCAGCAGACGGAAGAGGGCGTCGTGCCGGGCACGTGGCAAGGCCATGTCTGTGTCTCCCGCTGCTGTCCGGGATCATGGCCGTGATCACGACCGTGGGTACGATCTTTACCCCGATCCGGGCACGTATGCCATCGTTCAATCCCACGCCCCCGGCCTCGTCTGCACGGATACGGCGATCGAAACAGGACCGAAAAGACGTTGCCCGGCACAACACAGAGGCTTTCGAAGGCTTTCGAATTGCCAAACGATCGGATCGATCGTTTCGTGACAATCCCACAAGAAGAAATGTTGTTTTCGGAACAATAGCTGATTGTTGCTTGCGATCATTTGGTTTTCGGTGGTCGCAGGTGTGGAGGTCCTGAGATATGGTGGCCCTGAGATATGCGGAGGTTCGTGCCATTGTCCTGCCTGTCCGTAAACGCTGTTCGCATCATGGCCCCTGTCCGCAATGGGTTGAAACCTGTTTATGGGCAGGGTTCTCGGGGAGTGTCCCTGACCGCATTGCGGACTGGAGGGGAAAGGCACGGGGTCCGCTTTCGAAAATGTCCACACGGTTCGAGATGTGGCCTACCCGCACGACCAACAATCCTGTAGATGAAATCAATGCGTTTTTTCGTGGGTCTTTCGCTGGTTGTTTTTCTTGCTGGCTGTGAATTGATGACAGAGACAATAGATCCTCCGAAACCGGAGCTTGGTGAGCGATGGCTGTGTGGCGACTTTCTTGACGACGAGTGGTCATACAAGCGGTCTCGTGACCCGAGCGTAGTCCTCACACGTGAAACCTCGCCTGATGAAGTGTTTGGATATGGTAAGGTTGTTGTCGGTGGTGTCACATACGATGCCTTTGTCAGTATCGATGGCGTCAATCGTCGATGGGACTGGAGTAACGACGATATGATCGTCATCGGACCGGGTGGTGATGGTTTGCATTACGATTTTCGCTTTTCTGACCCGGATGGCATGGCGATGACACGTGATTTCTTCAAGTGCTTCCAGGGATGAAGGGCACACAGTCGGGTCGCCCGCTGAATAGAACAGACAATGAGACCCGACAGGGAGTAGCTCTCCCAGTCTGCCGAACAGTTGGGACATCTTCATACTTTGAGAGCAGTTAACAACAGGAGCCGGGAAAGGGCACTCATCGCGCAACTACCGAAACTCAGTACGGTTTGGCCGGGCGAGAACACCCTGAACCTCAACGACCGAACGGCCCTGACCCGCTGGTGCCGGTACACCTCACTGCTACAGAGCGAATTGTTCGTCGGCGCTGGAACGGAATAACAGGGGCACCATCCGGCGGTTTGCTCCGGAAGAATGCCGTGCGAACGTGATCTATGAGCGCCGGTTCGATCTGCCGGGAATTCCAGGAGATGGCGGCATTGGAGCGGGCCAGTTGGAAGACGTCATGTTCGGCAATCTTCCAAATCATTGGCTGATCAGCTTCAAGGCGTTCCTGCCATTGGCATGGGCCGGGATAACTGCCCCGGCAAGATCTGTCATCTTGATTGTCTCGAACGACCGGTGGACACGACCGGCCCCTGTGGACTTTGCGCGGCGAAAAGTGGCTCGTTCAGTGGCGCGTCTTTGGAATGTTGAAGTCGCGATGGCAGAAAACGGCCGATCGGCGGTTATTGACAGCCCGTCCGGAACAACAGGGGTCCGGAACAATGGGAACGCGGACCGAAGCTTGTGAGCGGAAATTGAACGTCAGGACAGGCTGCCAGTATCCCCGGACCAACTCCGGAGGTAGAGGACCGAATAGCCGGGAATCCAGGGCATTGGCGGTATCGCCGCACAGGCGAAAACCTCGGTGAGTCGTGGCAACCAAACGTTTGAGAACAGGCCTGCCTTGCGGCTGAGACCAGGTACATACGGCGGGATCATGGCGGATCCCGGCCGGCAATGGCGGCAGGCAAAACGTCACGAACGTGGCATTGTCGGGGCTGCTTGCAGCATAGAAGCCAACCGGCACGCTGGGAGTCCCGTTCAGGATCAAATGGTTTCGTGCACTCACCAGACCGACGCCGAGAGTCAGAACAAGCACGGCAATCAGGGGACCTGTATGCAATATCAACCTGTATGCAACATCAACCAGCCAGTTGACGGGGCTTTGACTAAAGAAGCTTCACTAGAGCGACGATCAGGCCGCCTTGGGCAATCAGCGCGCCGATCAGCCATTTCATAAGGGCGGATTTCGACGCCTCTATGCGCATCTCGACCTTCGCAATGCTGGCTATGGTCTCCTGCCGAAGAGCCTCATATGCTGGCTATGGTCTCCTGCCGAAGAGCCTCGATATCGATATCGGATCCGGTCTCCTGCCGAAGAGCCTCGATATCCGCCTTGTTTGCCAGCCGAAGGGCCTCGATATCGGATCCGGTCTCCTGCCGAAGGGCCTCGATATCCGCTTTGTTTGCCAGCCGAAGAGCCTCGATATCCGCCTTGGTTGCCAGCCGAAGAGCCTCGATATCGGACTTGGTTGCCTGCCGAAGATACTCGATATCGGACTTGGTTGCCAAATTGCCGTTGAGAAGGGCGACATGCTCGTCGGCAAGCGTTTCCGCCTGTTGCTCGGTAAAGCCGCAATCGGTCAGGCGCTTGACAAAGCGGTGGGTATCGAACGCGATCGCCTCAGACATGAGGAAATCATAGAAAGTACAGCCGCGCTCGACAAGAGCAAGGAGCCATGCCCCAGCGTGCCAATCCGTGTAGTTCGCCAACTCATGCTCCGGAGCGGTATGGGCCGCACCGCGCGACGATTTTACCATCGGTGTCGATGACGATCCGCTGAATGGGCGAACGCCCGTCTTCCGGCACAAATACGAGGGACCACGAATCGGCATGCTCCACGCCGGCCCCCAATGCCGATGGAAGAATCACCTTGGCCACGGTTCCGGGTGGAATCTTGACATCCGGCCTGTTCAGCACTGCGTAGACGAAAGGGTGAGACCGCACCGGATGCGATTGTTGAATGATGGCTGAATAAACCGCGTGGTTCACGATACCGGACGCGACGACGTCCATGGCCGATGATGACGAAGCCTGGCCAGCTTCCGGCTCGGCGCTTTCTTCGCCACCACTACCCTCTTTGACGGTGTTTTCGTTTGTATCGATGTCCGAGGCCTCTGCGGTATCACTCTCATCCCTGGTTTCACGATAATCATCTGTAGGAAGACCTTCGGCACCTTCTGGCGACCGAGCCTCGCCAGCCCCTTTGTTCACATCCGGCGTTGCTGGGGCGGACGGCGTCGGATCCGGAAAAACGACTGGCATTCCGGGGGTCTCGTCCAAACCTCGGTCAGGACCGCCAGGCGATTGTTCGGTGGTCGCATCGGCGTCAACGCCATCACCGGCCTCCGGTTCCCGTTCCTCGATCATGTCTTTGTCCTGCGTCTGTCCGCCGAGCGCACTGAAGCCGAAGGCCTTGATATCCATGCCCGTCAGCTCGTCGAGGTATCTGGCACGCACTGCCGGATCCGGAATCTTCGCGAGAGCACCCTTCAACTGCTTGTCCACCGCCGCTCGGCGTTCGGGGCTGTCGATGGGCGCGCCCACGGACTCGGTCGCACGGCGCCAGAGCTCCTCGACGAGTGGACATGCCTCGCCCAGCAGCATGAAGAGACGCCAGTCTTCGCCGGCCCGGACCATCGAATCCGGATCTTCGCCTTCGGGCAGTTCGGCAAAGGCCAGTTCCCGATCGCCGCGCGTCAGCGGCAGGGCGAGATGGGCCACCTTCCCGGCCGCCCGCCGCCCTGCCGCGTCACCATCCAGGAGAACGACAAGGCGATCAGCCTTCTGCCACATCAACTCCAGTTGCTCGGAGGTGACCGCCGTTCCGAGCGGAGCGACAACATTCGTGATTCCCGCGCCTTCCACCATCGAAGCCACGTCCATGTAACCTTCGACCACGTAAAGCACTCCGGTCCTGGCCGCCTGTTCTGCCGCCGCACCCAGGTTGTAGACCGCGCGTCCCTTGTCGAAGGTTCGGGTTTGGGGCGAGTTGAGGTACTTCGCCATCGCCCCTTCATTCATCGTCCGGCCGCCGAAAGCTATGCAGCGACCGTCCTCGTCGAGGATCGGGAACATAAGCCGATCCCGGAAAAGATCGTAAGTGACCCCGTCTTCTTCCCGCCACCCGACCAGGCCCGCCGCAATGAGTTCGTCGACGGTGACACCCCGTGCCTTGAGCGCCGCCGACAGCGCACCGGATGTCCGCGGAGCATAACCGAATCCACGCCGTCCCTGGGCCTCCGCATTGAACCCTCGCTCCTCGAGGTACGTCCTTACCGCGGCCCCTCGCGCGCCCTTCAGTTGCGCCCGGTACCAGGCGGCCGCCATTTCGAGGATCTCCACCGAGCGGGCGGCGGCGTGCTCTGCCGGGATTTTTTTCGCCGCGGCGTCACCGGACATGCATGGTGGCTCGCTGGCAGTTTCAGGATCGGGAGCTTCCAGGCCATTGCCATGCCCTTCGAAGGTGTTTTCACCCGCAGGGAGCTCGGGATCATCCGCGGCGCCACCGTCATCCCCACTTCCACGACAATCTTTGGCAAGAAGATCTTCATCACTTTCTCCGGGCGTCGTGAAGGCCCCGCCCGCTGGCGTGATCGGCTCCTTGTCCGAAAGAACAACGGTCCGGGTGGCTTCCGTCCCTCCGTCACCGGGCCATTCCCCGGCTGCCTCCAGTGTCTCTTCAAGCTGCTGAAGGTTGTCGGTCAGTATCACAAGGTATTTTCGATCCGGGCAGGCCTCCATGCAGAAGGATGCCTGATCCGTGAGGTTTCCGAAACCGGAATCGATCACTGCAATCACCTGATCCGCGGCGATCCCCCGGGCGCTGTGAGCAGGCATACTGTAGGCATGGTCGAGATGGCGCAATTGAGCATCATGCCAACGTGAGCCGGAGTTCAGGCCCGTCGTCTATTGCCAGCCGTACCGCTTTCGGATCGACCCCGAGAATGGTGGCACCTTGTCCGCTCACCAGCCCCCGACGTGGGTCATCTCGGGTCCAGCGGATATGATCCCCGGCTCGAATGCAGATCGCCACCGTCTCGTAGAGGTCGAGCTGGTGATGGAGGCTCTTGCTGCCAGGCTTGACCTTGATTTCCCGGCCATCCTCATGGGCGAGGACTGCATGTTCGCCCGCGATCGCAAGGACGGTGAAACATTCGGCCTTCCGCGCCTTGCCACCCAAGAGATCGCTTCGAAGCACAGCTGTGTCGCCCACGGCCCAGTTGCGGATATCTGCCTTCTGGGCCGGGGTCATGCCGCGCGAAATCAGCCGGTGTAGTTCGAATTCCCTGCCGTGGAGAACCTCTTCTGCTGCGAGACCCTCACGGATTGTATCGTTGATTTCCGCCAGGATTTCGTCGGTCGGCGCGAGGATGACGGTAGCGTCACGGCTGGCCTCGTCCAGCCCGAGCCAGAGCTGGCCGACCACCCGGCCGAGATCACCGAATTCGACTTCATGGATTTGCTCCACAAGGCTACGGTCAGCCTGCGGCCGCTTTTCCAAAGCGCCTTCTGCAACACCTCCAGGCGGCTGTTCCGTGGTGGATTCATCATCAACGCCAGCGCCTGTTGTTTCATTGGTCTGCTGAAGCCGACCCTGCCCCGCCGCCATGTCAAGCGGATCGCCAACATCTTCATAGGATAAAGCAATATCCGTAACATCCTGCTCTTTCACCGGTTCGGAAGAGGAGCTGTCCTGGGCATCCGTCCCGGCGGCGGCGGTCTCAACTTCGTCGGACGCCTCCGGGGCAACCGGAACAGGCACCTCTGCAGGAGGCATTTCAGGGGCTGATGACGATTTGGCCAGTTCGACCATTTTCGTCATGTCCGGACGCGTGAACCAGATGGCCTTGGATGCCATGATCGGCGCTGTTCCGACCGCCAGGATGATGGCGGCCTCGGGCGGGAGCTGACGCAACTCGGACGGCTGGATCAACTCGAGCTCCCGGAGCTGGGTGGATTCCGAAGATCCGGCAGTCCCGGAAAAAGGCATGAACATCTGGGCATTGCGCTGCCTCGACGTCGATGACGTCACCACGGTGTGCCGCCCGACCATCCGGCTCAACTCCTGGGCCTGTCGCGCGTCTGAAACCGGGCCAATGACCACGGCATCGACAGAATTGGCCCAGGCACCGGCGCCATGCTGCCCGTAACATTCGAGAACCTGTTGCCACGACTGGAATATCTGCAGCAGGTGGATTCCGTATGCTCGCCCCTCGTCGCGAACAGCAGCGAGCGTGTCCATCCGGCGCATTGCCCGGGCTTCATCGATGAGGAACAGCCGCCGCGAGCGCGGTCTGCTTTCCGGAGGCCTCGCTCCGTCCTTGCCACCCTCCCCGTCTTCGCCTGACGCCGGCATGCGCTTCACCGCCCGGGAATCAGGCGCATTTCCATTTGCCTTCGGGTCTTCGGGATCTTGCACATCCTCACGGGCCAGTAGTTCCGCCTCCATCGCAGAATCCCGGAGAACACGCACAAGGGAACCGATCAGCACCCGGGCAATCCCCGGGTTGGCCTGGAGGACCGGCGTCGGGACCCTGAAATAGATGTCGGTCTTGTCGTCAAGGACACGCGTGAGCAGGGCCTTGCCGTCGGTTGGTTTGCCATTGGTTCGTTTGGACGCCAGGAATCCTCGCGTCGACGCATGGCCCGCCCAGGACAGGCCGTTGGCGGCCGTTGCAGTCACGCCCGAGAGCTGGCGCGGCTCGGTGTTCCCAACCTCCGCCAACGCCACATGAATGAAGTCGCGATCCTCATATTGCGAATGCTTCTCGGCCGCTTCCGCGAAAAGGCCCTTGAGGTCATCCGGCGAGAACGCCAGGATTCGATTGGCCGCCATGAACAGATCCGTGTCCTTCGGGGCTGTGTAGTACAGGTGGCCAAGCAACGCCGATAGCAAGCGTACAGCTTTCTGGTGAAAGAATGCAGATGAATCGGCCTTGTCATCACCGGACGTCGGCAGCAGAAACTCCGCGACAGAATCGAACACCGTCCCGTCATTCGGCTGAGCAGCAGTTAGCAGGCGAATTGGATCCAGACCGTCCTCCCCGGTCACCAGCCACTGGTCGCGATCACGGGCGGCACGCACTGCGCTCGTCGCGGCATGAATCTCGCCCTTGGGATCAATGACGATCAGCGACCCCGCAAACGTCAGTGCATTGGGAATCGCAATCCCGGCCGTCTTGAAACTCCCCGATCCGGAAAAAACCAGGCTGTGGGCGTTGCCTGCCGAAGGATCCAGCCTAATCAGGGGACCCTTGCCCTGGCGCCCCCACCGCAGCGGAACCGCGGGATCGAACCTGACCTTCCGGCGCGGGTCGGTGAGTTCGCCCAGTACGATTCCTCCTGGAGTCGAAAAACGGTCGAGGACATCGGCCCGGCTGGCCCAGGCCGCAGCGGAAAGCGTGTTGACAGGTTTTGCCGGCGCAGCCGCCTTGGCTCGCTCACCCGTCCATTGAAGGCCCGCCAATACGTACCAAGTGGCCACCGACACGGCAGCAATGGCCGCAACGCTGGACGTTGCAAATGAGGCAATGCGACTGTCCGTCCACACCATACCGCCGTAAAACGTCAACTCGATCACGGCTGCGAAGCCGCGGGCCGGACCTCCTACAGATAGCCCGTTCCCGGGCGTGAGATGAGGTGATGCCAGGTACCAGGCCGCAGCCAGAAGGAGCAGCGCCCCCCACCAGTGCCGACGGAGTGCAGGCGGGGCCGTGCGCGCCAGCCATGGAATAGAAACCGCCGGCAAGGCAAACAGAAGCACCGGTTCCAGCCAATGTGGCGGCCACCATGCGAACCATGCAAGGGCTGTCAGCAACGCGAATGGAACAACGGTCAAGACTCCTGCAGCGAGGATCAGCGCCGCACTTGCGGATGCCACAGGTGTACGAGTCTGGAAGCTCACGGCCTTCAATCAGAAGTAGTCCCTGTTTTCCGAGGTTCACGGTGAGGCAGTTCGCCAGGCCAACGAACAGGTATCGGGACCGAATGCATCTCAAGCCTTGTCTTGTTCAAGGAAAAGTGCGGTTGTGGATTGCACATGCCAAAAGGAATGCGAAAACAAAGGCATGGACGGTGGGTTTTCCGCACAATTCGCCGCGGAAACCGAAGTAGCGGTGCGAATACCCAAACTGGAGCGGTTTATGAATGCCAGTACGCTAACAGCAAAGCGGTGGTGGGCTGGGTAACGTTTCGTCGTGCGGATGCAGTTGTCCATTTCGGTACCCTTGAAGCCCCTATTGTTGACGGCAAAGCTGATTGGTCACGAGCGAGAGACAGGCCATGAAACGCCTTCTCGGCACGTTTGCCAGGGAGTCTGTACTCAACCATTGCCGACTGTGAGAGTGTCCGGTTGCATTGGCCCTGACGGAGCCATTTGCGTTGTCTGCAACTCAGACGAGGTGGCCGAAATACTTGTCCCATTCTTCCCGCGTGCTGCCCGACAACAGGAACTCCCGTTCATCGTCAGACAGATGCGGAAACTCGTCCTTGAGAAACGGCCGCTCACCACGTGGCAAAGCCAGCCACTGTTCCAATGCGTACGGATCGAGGCAAAGGTCCATTTCGTTGAGCTTTCCGGACAGAATGGACCTTTTCCAGACCGTCACGCGTTCCTTTCCACCGCCTCGCGGTTCCGGAGCGCGGCGAAAGTGGCTGAAGGCCGCCTTCATGGCCGCGGCCAGGCGGCCTCTCAGAACACCAATAGGTCTCAGCGGTCCCTTGCCGGCGAGATAACCCGCCCCCCTCCCTGCACGGGCATTGTCTCGACCTCACTACGGAATGTCAGACCGCTCCCGGCGCGGAAAAGCAACCATTTCCACGTTCGGAAAGAGATCCAGCTTGATCGTGATCGATCTTGGCTGTCTCGCGTCCTGACCGTCCTTGTCGTTGCTGTTAAGGAATGCCACGCCACACGACTTCCAGTAGGTCTTTTCGTTGTCGCCGACCTGCTTGATACTGATCGTGTAGACATCGTTCGGATTGGACATCGGAAACTCCTTTCGCTGATTGTCACTGACACTTCGAATGCCCGCAGTCGCGGCAGTCCAGGCATCCTTCCCGGCGAACAACCGCCGGACTTCCACAGGCCGGACAAGAGCCGGAGGCCGCAATCGCCCGGACCACGGGGACGCCCGGCGGATCGTCCGGCGCCCGGACATGGAACTCGCCGCCCTCGTAACCCACGGTCCTCAAGTGTTGCTCGATCACGTCTCCAAGCAACGCCAGTATCGACGGTACGTACCGGCCATTCAGCCAGGCGCCCCCGGTCGGATCGAAGACCGCACGCAACTCTTCGGCCACGAACCGCACGTCCCCGCCCCGGCGGAACACCGCCGAAATCATCCGCGTGAGGGCCAGCGTCCACGGATAGTGCTCCATGTTCTTCGAATTGATGAAGATCTCGAACGGGATCCGCCGTCCCGTATGGAGCGCGTCGTTGATCGTTACGTAGAGAGCGTGCTCGCTTTCCGGCCACTTGATCTTGTATGTCCGGCCTTCCAGGGCCTCCGGACGCGCCAGCGGTTCCACATTGGCCGGCATGGCCGGAGAGGCCACGGTGGCAGGGACTTCAGGCTCCCCGACACTGAGCACAGATCCGGTGACCTCGTTCGGGCGCCAGGTCGTGCATCCCTTGCACCCCTGGTCCCAGGCGGACATGTACACGGCCTGAAATTCCTCGAACGCGATATCGGCAGGACAGTTGATCGTCTTGGAGATCGAACTGTCGATCCATTTCTGGGCCGCAGCCTGCATGCGAACGTGGTGCTCCGGCTTCAGCGTCTGGGCATCGACAAAGTTGTCGGGCAAGGGCTTGTCGCCATTTTTCTCGCGCCAGAGCCGGACCGCGTAATCGACAACCTCCTCCTCGACGTGCGCGCCGTCGGACTGCAGCACCTTTCGATTGTACGAATATGCAAACACCGGCTCGATCCCGGACGAAACGTTTCCGGCGAGCAGCGAAATCGTCCCCGTTGGGGCGATCGACGTGAGAAGGGCATTGCGGATGCCATTGGCCGCAACCGCCTCCCTGACTTCCTCGTCCATCGACTGCATCATCGGCCCGGCCAGGAAGGCATCGCGCTGGAAAAGCGGGAAGGGGCCTTTCTCGACGGCAAGTTCCGCCGACGCCAGGTACGCCGCCCGCGCGATCCGGCCCATCCAGTGTTGGGCCAGGCTGGCAGACCCGTTGCTGCCGTACCGCTTTCCCTTCATCAGCAGGGCGTCGGCAAGACCGGTCACGCCGAGACCAATTCGTCGCTTGGCATGTGCCTCCTGCCGCTGCGCGTCGAGCGGGAACCGGGACACGTCAATCACGTTGTCCATCATGCGAACGGCGACAGCCACCAGGCGTTCGAGTTCATTCGTGTCGATTCCAGCATTCGGCCCGAACGGATCATGAACAAGGCGGGCCAGGTTGATCGAGCCCAGGAGGCAGGCGCCGTAAGGAGGCAAGGGTTGCTCCCCGCAGGGATTGGTCGCGGAAATCGTCTCGCAATAGCGGAGATTGTTGCGCTCGTTGATCCGGTCGATGAAAATGACGCCGGGTTCGGCATACGCGAAGGTCGACTCCATGATCCGGTTCCACAGGTCCCGGGCGCGAACCGTCTTCCAGACCTTGCCGCCGAACACGAGGTCCCAGCCGCGATCGGCCTTCACCGCATCCATGAACGGATCGGTGGCAAGCACGGACAGGTTGAACATCCTCAGCCTGGCAGGGTCCGACTTGGCGGCAATGAAGTCCTCGATGTCCGGGTGGTCGCAGCGCATCGTCGCCATCATTGCGCCCCGCCGCGACCCGGCCGACATGATGGTCCGGCACATCGAATCCCAGACGTCCATGAATGACAATGGACCTGAAGCATCGGCGCCGACACCGACAACCGGCGCACCTTTCGGCCGCAAGGTCGAGAAGTCGTACCCGATCCCGCCGCCCTGCTGCATGGTCAGGGCGGCCTCCTTCAGCTTGGAGAAGATGCCGTCCATGCTGTCGGGTATCGTTCCCATGACGAAGCAGTTGAACAGGGTAACCGAACGCCCGGTGCCGGCGCCCGCGAGGATGCGCCCCGCCGGCAGGAAGCGAAACCCGTCGAGCGCACTGTAGAATTCGCCTTCCCAGCGAACCGGGTCTGCCTCGACTTCCGCCAGCGCCCGGGCGACCCGCCGCCAGCTATCCTCGACGGTTCCATCGATCGGCGTGCCGGACGCATCCTTCAACCGGTACTTCATGTCCCAGATCCGTTCCGAAAACGGACATGTGAACGGACTTCCTGCCGGAACAATAGAGCTTTTCGGGGCCATCGGTGATCCTCCCCGTGGTCAGACTGCGGTCAGTGCGTCGGGATCCAGGGAAGCCAGACCGACAATGAAGATGACGGCGCCCGCCAGGCCGATCAAAAGAGCCAACCTGCGGAAATCGCTGTTGCGGTGAGCGCCAGCACCGAACCCAAAGAGGAAAACGGCCAATCCGAACGCAGCTGTCCAGAGTGGCAATACTGCAGGATCAGATCCGTTCATTACGTTCTCGTCCATTGCACGTACCTGAAGGTGGCTGCCCCTTCTTCACGGCTGCGGCCACCGCCTTCAGGTCAAGCAGTGCCTGTTGATGCCCCCGGACGGCAGCCAGCAGAAACCACTTCATGGCCTCGCGGGAATCTCGCGGAACGTCTGTGCCGCTCGCATACATCGTGCCGAGCGAAAACTGTGCCGGGGCGTAACCCCATTCCGCGGAAAGCCGGAACCAGCGGGCTCCCTGCTTGGGATCTTCTTCGACGCCATCGCCCATGCAATGCATGCAGCCGAGAATGTAGGCAGCCCGGGGTTCTTCCTGATCGGCCGCCATGTAATATTGAATCAGCGCTGCGCCCGGATCTTCCTCGACCCCTTCGCCGTTGTGGCACATGGATCCGAGCATGAATTGCGCAGGAGCGAACCCGCGCTGCGCCAGGCGCCGAAAGATGCCAAGGGCGCCGACGTAGTTGCCCGCAACATGGGTCGCCACGCCGCGGCGGTACTCACGGCGAAGGTCGCAGCACGGCAGCGGAGCGGTCATCAAAAACCTCCTGGCATCGCGCCGCGTGCAAAAAACGCTGTCACCGCTGCGAGCAGGGCAGGGGGCGCCAGGGGAAACCGGGATCGGAACAGACGCCGGCGGCGCGCACGCGAATAGACGACAGCCGCGAAAAGGCCTGCGGGCACAAGAACGGCACCGAAGACGAGAAGGTGGTCAATCGCCAGGAAGAAACAGACGGCCAGGAGCGGCCAGTCACCGTCGCCAGGCTTGCGCAGGAGGCCGATGCGAACCGCGAGTGCCACGATCCCGATCACCGCCACGGCCATCGCGGCGACCAATCCTGTCCTGACCAGGCCATCCTCGGCCACGCGTAGCCAGGCGCAGGCGACGGCGACACAGGCGAGGGTCTCGTACTCAATCTGCCAGCGTCGGCAATCGACCCAGGCGACACGGAGCGTCGCCACGATCAAGGCCGCACAAGCCGCCAACGTCATGGTGCAGACCCCGGCCGGAACGTGCCGGTCAGCTGGTTGCACCACAATTCGGGCAGCGCCAGCACGCACTGCGACATGGGGGGCCGCGCGAGAAACGCTGCCTGGGGATCGCGCTGCGCCAGCGCCAGCAGCTCCGCCTGGATCCCGAGGATCGCGTCGAGCAGGGAAACGCGCTCTTCCAGGATCACGGCCAGCTCGTCCACGGTCCGCGGAGCCGCGCCATCGCCCTCCGGGGCGCCGCCTTCGGTTGCGCCGGTTTCGGCCAGTGCCGCGGCCCCGACCGACAGCGAAAAACCGACAAGTATCAGCATCCGGTGCATGACGTCGTCGCCAGGGTGTCCGTGATGATCGAATCGGCCGTCAGCCCGTTCGACAGGTTCAGGTGGTCGAGGGAGACATCCTCGAGAGTCAGGCTGCCGACTGTCAGCCTGGCACCGACCGTCATCGTCGTGATGTCGGCCTCCGTTGCCACGGTCAGCGTATCGACCGCGGCGGTCCCGGCCGAAACCGAGGGCGCGCTCAGTGCGTTGGCCACGATGGAAGGAGCGGTCAGCGCATCGATATTCGCGGTTGCCGCACTCAGTGTACCCTGGACCGTCAGTTCGTTGGCGATGGTGGCCGTATCAACCGTCAGCTCTCCCCCGACGGTCAGCTCTCCCCCGATCGCGACGTCCGCCGCTTCGACCCGCCCGGCATCGACAATGTCGTTTCCGTTCATGTCGAGCGGCGCTTCGAGCCGGTTGAGCTCGGGCCGGCCAGGAACGGCGACCCGGTGCAAATACGGCGACACGTGGATCTGGTCGGATACCTGCCGGATCGCGCCGAGTTCGCCCGAAAAGTCATCACCCGTCTCCGCGATAATGTCGGTGAGATCATAGGTGAAATCCCATCCGCGAAGATCGGTGACCGCATGGGCGTCCACCCGGCCCACGAGCTGGGCGCCACCGTCCGGACGAGGGACATGGGAGACACTCCCGTCGCCTGGGCTCTCGGTCAGCAACACGACATAGAGATTCCCCGCAGCGGGCGCATGGAGGAACACCCGGACCGACTGCCTCAGCGCTGTCGCGGGCACGCTGTCCTGGGAGACGTCGCCCGCCGCGATCAGGGCGGCCCAACCCTGTTCCTCCGTATTGTTGGCGAGGGCGTCCACCTGTGGCTGGAGCGTCGTGAATTCAACCGCAGCCCAGGCTTCGACGTCATCCGCGAGGCGGGACAGCTGCCCGGCCGTCAGTGCCACTGCGTGCCGCTCGATGAGGTCGGTGCCAAATCGCACTGCCCCGTCGATCACCACGACCATGATGACCATGGCGAGCGTCATGTCGGCGAGGCTTGCGCCCTTCCTCCTCCGCCAGAGGCGCCGCGATTTCAAGGCGTGCAGCCAACGCATGAGTAATTCACCTTCAGGAATGTCGTGGTCGTGGTCCGCGCCCTCACGGAGCCGACAGTGACGGCTTCGATGGCGGCGGCTGCCAGGTCCAGGGCCACGGCCGGCGATCGTGCCAGTGCACCGGCTTCGGCTGGCGCCGGGGCCGGTACCGTCACCTGGTTGGCATTGAGCCGCGCCGACACGGCCAGCGCGCCGGTCGTGAGTGTCCCGAGACGAATGGCGTCCTGTCCGGCGGGCGGTGGCGTGATCGTCAGCGTGACAGCGTTCGGAACGCCCATTGCGCTTCCGGACCTCAACCGCGGTGCGGTGACAGAGGCGCCAACGGTGAGGGTGGAAACGGTCGCCCCGCTGTCCTCCCCGGCGACGGGGGAGGTTACGGTCAGCGTATCGGCTTCAGCGCGGTTCCATGCACCTTCCGCTGCCTCGATCCTGCCTGCCGAGCGAATGCCTGCCGACTCGAGAGGCACCTGCATCGAGGGCGCAGCCCGGCGAACACGCTCGGGATACGGCAAGGGGATTTCGTCCAGTCCGAGCTCGAGGGGCATCGTCACCCTGTCCCGGCCCAGCCATTCGCCGATCCGGTTGCCGAGCACGGTTCCGGCAACAGCTGACATTTCCGGCCAGGCGAACAGCATGCGGTCGACACCACCCGGCACGACGACATAGGTGTAATCGAGATTCCGCCGTTCCGGCAGATGGGGCAATGCCCCCGCTGCAACCGGATCCCTGCCCGTGAAGAGAGCGGCCTCGGAAACACCGCGCACGAAAGCAAAGGCCGCCGCGGCTTCTGCTTCCGCCCGGCCGCGCTCAAGGGATACGGCCAGGCGATCCATGGCGACCGCAACGACGAGAAGGGCTATCACCATCGTGAGCAGGGCAAAGCCCCGCCGCCGCCGCCGTTGCCACACGATCATCGCCCGGGCCTCAGCGGAACGTCAGGGCGACGTCATCGCCATCGTCACATGCAGTCGCGATGGCGGCGACGGTCGCCGGCATGTCGAGATCCGTGCTGTCAATCTCGATTTCTGCAAGAGACGACTCCTCGGGATCCTGGTCCGCATAGTTCGATACCAGGTCGATGCAGTTCGCCTCGGACATATCCACGACCGTGATGACAAAGGTGTTCCCGGCCCCGACCACGGTCACGTTATCGTCGAAAGGCGTGTTGATCGTGACTGTATTGTTGTTCACCCGCCGTCCTCTCGAGGGAACCATCTTGGCGGCTTCAAGCGTGGGGATCAGGTTGGCCGTGCCGTATGTGGCGCCACCGCGATGCAGGTCGGAGACGCCCGCAAAGATCTCGTTGACGAGTTGGGCGGTCTGCAACCGCTTCTGCCGGTTGTCGACATTGTTGTACGCGAGAACCGCACCGGCCACGACGACCGCGACGAGCGTCAGGTAGAGGAGGAAGTCGACGAGGCTGGCGCCGCGGCGGCGCACCCACCGCCGCTGCCACCTTTCGATTGAGACACTCATGTTCGTCCTTTCGGGATTCACTGAACGAGAGTCGTGATGTTGACCATCACGAATGCGGCTGAGCCGATGATGGCCGCGGCCAGGACCATCAGGACGAGACGCAACACCTGCACCATGGCCTCGACACGCTCCTGCAGCCGCTCGAGCCAGGAATTCGCGTACCGGGCGTAGCGGGGCACCCAGCCGGCCTGCCCGGCATACGCACGCAGCACCGCGTTCAATTCGGGATCGGGAAAACCATGTCCGGCGCTCAACGCGGCATTTCCGATGTTGGTCCGATCGGCGAACTCCGCGATCGCCATGATCCGGGACCGGGAATAGGGCGGGAGGCCCGCGGCGAGGTTCACCAGGAACGCCCGGTTGATCTCGTGCCCGACGCGGGCGTTTTCCAGGAGCACGAAGGCGAACGTCGCGCCCATGCGGAGGCGATAGAGCGAGAAGGGGGGAACCTTGTCGAGCCACTCGCGACCCCAGCCGGCGTGAAACCGCTCGATCGAGAGATAGGCGGCAACCAGCAGCGCGAGCGCCGCGGCAACGAAAATCGCGTTGTCCGCAACACCGATGGCCAGACCGGCCACCAGTTGGGAGGAGACGGGCCACTCGCGGATCGGCGCCAGGGTCTGGATCGTCGGAAAGAGGTGGCTGCCCAGCGCGTAGAGAAGCACGAAGATCAGGAAGAACAGGAACACGGGCCACATCAGCGCCTGGCGGATGGCCCTGGCGATGCGCTCGTCGACCTGGGTCAGGGTCGCTGCGGCCCGCAGGATACTGGCGTCCGAAGCCTGGCCGAAGCGGCGAAACAGCATGGCCTCCGCCTCCGGAACGTAGTCCGCCACGGTTGCGGCGAACCGGTCGGTCCTGAGGGATTGCCGAAGGTTTCCGAGAATGGCCTGCAGGGTCGTTCTCCCCCGTCCCTGGATCTCGGCGGCCAGGGGCAGTGCCCGGTTCAGTTCCATGCCGCTGTCCAGGAGGTCGGCGAGCACGGTCCAGGTCCGGGCACGCACGGACCGCCGGAATGCAATCCGGTTGACCATCTTCTCAAGCAGCGCCAGCAAGGCCCGCAATCCAGTTCCGGTACCGGTCGAGCATGCCCTCGTCCACTCTCGCCACGTGGGCGCCCTTCTTGCGGGCGTCGGGCGGCGCGACGAGGCCGGCATTGGCCAGGAGATTGATTTTCCGCGACAGGGTGATGCCTGCGAGGCCGCCGCCATCCAACGGAGACGTCCAGTGACGCCACGCCGCGATCGCGTCGTTCCTGCGGACACAGTCGAGATAGCCTTCGTCAGGAACGATGGTCTCACCAACGGCGATCAATCGCCGGTATCCCGCCCAGGCCTGTGCCGCTGCGCTGTCGCCCCGTCCGCCAACGCATGCCGCGCAACCTTCCGTGTTCCGCTCGCGGAACGGTTCATTCCCCGGGTCCGGCCTGGCGCAGTCGCACAGCAACGGGACCAGGGACTGTTTCATCAACAGGGTGATCGATCCCGGCTTCGCCAGTTCCGAAGGATGAACACCCATGTCGATCATCCTGAACAGGATCGAGTTGACCGAACCGATGTGAATCGTCGTCCAGACCTGGTGGCCGGTTTCGATGAACTGGATCATCTGGCGGGCGCCCGCGGCATCGCGAACCTCCGAGACCACGCCGACATGGGGATTGATCCGGACGAAATGCCGGAGCGCCTCCTGGTAGTTGGCAGCCCGCTCTTCCGCCGTGCCGCCCGACTGGATGGGTATCTGGATGACGCCGCTCCTGCGGATCCGGGTCTCGACCGGGTCCTCGATCGTGACGATGGAAAGCTGGCCATCCTCATCGTCATAGAGCTTCTCGACACAGCGCAGGATCGACGTGGATTTCCCGTCACCGGTCTCGCCACCGACGATCACCGCCCCCGAAATCCCCGCCCTGGCATTGCCGAGATCGGCCAGGACGAGAGGATCGAAGCCCAGTTGATCCAGTGTCTCGACGTCGTCGTTGTCTTCGTAGACGATCCGGAGCACCGCATGCTCCTGAACTCCGGCGGCCGCTTCGTGAAACCCTTTCTGTCCGCGGATCTTCTGGATGCGTTCCGGGAGTTGTATCGACTTGCCGGGGGTAATCGAAAACGACTGGAACGAGTGCTGCTGCTTCGTCGTGTGGCCGCTGCCTTCATCGCGGGCATCGAACAGGTAGGCGATGACGGATCGGCCGTCGCTCACGGAGATGCTCGCCCCGTAATCGATCTCGCGCCCGGCCACCGCAATCCGGACATCGGTCTGCCGGGAGCGCCGGATGACCTTCACGTCGCTGGCGCTCATGGCCGCGGCGTCCTTGAGCAACCGCGCGACGAAACGCTTGTGGTTTTCCTGCTCCTCCGCCGCGCCTCTGGCAGGCTCGGACGCCAGGTAAAGGTCCGCGATCTGGTGCGGCGACGCCTGCTCGACCTTCGGCTCGAGTGTGAAGGCCTCGGCGATCTCCTGCTGAAGCCTGAGGATATCCGGATCGAACTGCCTGCCGGCCTGGACCACGAATCGTCCCGTGTTGAACGCGGCGCAGGATTCGCGGAACGCGTCCGGGATCTCGATCAGGCCGTTTTCGCGGACGGGATATTGCCGCGATCGCGACAGGGCGGAAGGGAAAAGAGGAGCGCGCGCCATGACGCCGGTCAATCGACGACGATCGGCGTTCCGGCAGGGCTGACCAGTTCAACCACCCCGTCGCCAACCGCCACGACCTTGTGTCCGGTCTCGAGGACGTCACCCTCGGAAACCGTCTGCACGACACCATCAACCCGGATCAATGCGCGCGCTCCGCTGCTCCGCCTCACGATCGCCCGGAGTGCGAAATCCGGCTGTTCTTCGGCCTGGACCACCACTTCTGCAGTCTCCGTTTCATCGTAATATCTTTGTACCGGTATCGAATCGGTCACCGTTTGGACCCCGAACAGAGCTGCAAGGCGCCGGTTGTTTTCCTCGATCTCCAGGAGCTTGACCTGTGATTCGCGGCAGATCGCAAGAACATGCCGCTCGATTGCGAGGGCCGACAGTGCCTCGGTCGGATCCGTAAGGGCGGCATACGCATCCTGCAACACCTTGATAGGACACATAAAAACCAGGTTTGTATCGGTCTGGGCCCGGGATTCCGGAGAACCCGCGACCCAGGCTGACACCAGGAGGGAGGAAAACCACATGCTGGACAAGACGCGCATCGTGTGACTATTATCACCACCAACCATTAAGTCAATATACAGGATTATGAGTAAATGAACCAGGCATTGCACACGACAACGCTGACAGCGCTCACCGCTGCCGCCGTGGCCGTCGCCATCCCGGCCACGGCAAACGACGCGGTTTTCGATCTCGGAGGGCTGATCGAAGGAGGGCAGGGGGAAACGCTGTCACGAACACGGGCAGCGGAACTGTACGCGGCCGCCCTGCAGCACATTGCAGGCGACTACCTCGACACGATTTCCGCTGACGACACCCGGGCCTTGCTCGACATCCTGGAAGCGGCGGGGACAGGCCTGCCTGAAGGGCAGGGGACTTTGGCTACGGACGACATCCGGCGGTTCAACGCTCTCGGGATCAACGCGGCCGCGGCCGGCGGGCAGATGGCAATCTGGGTCGTCGAAGGCGATCTCCGGTCGGGCGCGCAAGGGGTCGACATCGACATGGCAGCCAACCGGCTGCATCTGGCCATGATCGGCAGGATCCGTGGCGCGGCGTTTCATCGGGACGGAACGTTGCCCCAGGCGATCAATCCGGCACTCGCGGCGGTCGTGCCCGGCACGGCGATCGGCATCGTGCTGGCCGTGCGCTCACCGGCGGACATCCTTTCCGAGGACCTGAACGCGACCGCACGGCGCCGGCAGCCCTGTCCGGACGGCCAGCACGGCTTCGGGATTCTCCAGGAAAGACCCTACATCCGGCGCGTGCGGGGAAATGGACAGTCGGAAATCGAATGGACTTCGGCGGCCTGGCTGGAAACGTCACGGAGTTGCTTCGCGGATGTCGTCCGGAATGTCACCATTTCCGAGCAATGCCCGCCGCCGCAACCCGGATTCATCCTGCACCGGGTCGTGCAGAGGATCGAAAGGCACCCCGGCAACCCGTACGGTTTCAGGGTGTGGCGCGAAACGACGTCCACCGCCACGGAGATCTCGAATACGTGCGGGATCGACGGCAGGCGCCTGAACACCTCCACCAGGCAGGAAACAGACCAACGCACGCGGGCCTGCAGCGCGGCCCATCCGTCCACGCCGCCCTGGCAGGGAAGTGTCCGGGAATCGCGCAGCATCCGGGTGGTCAACAGCTGGTTTGGCAATGACAAGGCCAGTGGAATCGAGCGGCGGTATTACGGGGCCTGGATCGAGCAGTCCGAAAACTGTTCGAGGGACCGGACACGCGCCACGAGCCGCCAGGCACGGCGCGCCTGTCCTTCCTCGCATCCGAAAGGCGGTTCCTACCGCAAGGACACCGGTACCGAAACCTACCGGGAATTCCTCTCCGGCGCCCCGGAACAGTCGATTCGTGTGGACTGGAACGACAACTGGGTCGTGACCAGCAACAACTGTTACCGGACCTGGACCACTTCGGGGACCGAGACCCGCACATCCGGGTGCAATCGCCAGCGGCGATCGGTAACGAACCACTGGCGGGAATGGGAACGGAACACCGCCAACGACCAGCTCGTCCGGGCCGAGGCCAGCACATGGCGCACGACCGGTACGGTTGCGAGCTGCAACTCCAACCGCGGGACCGCGGCGGGGGTGGCGGCGGCGGCGGCGGGGGTGGCAATAGTGGCAATGACGGAGGCCGGGAGGACGTCGGCAGGGTTGCGGGCGTCGACAAGGATGGCGACGGCGACATCGACATGTCACTGACCACGGCCAAAAGACAGGGCGTTGACTACGACAGGGACGACATCATCACCAAACGCGACGACGAGTTGACGCCGGACGATTTCCGGGACGACGGCGACGACGGCGACGACAGTGGTGGCGGCGGTGGCGGTGGTGGCGGCTGTTTTCTGACCGCCGCGGTCACATCGCTCCGCGGCGAAGCGGATGACGGGCCCACTTTGACAACCCTCCGGAATTTCCGCGATGGCTGGCTGGCCGAGTCGGAAGAAGGCAGGGCGCTGATCGCCGAATACTATGTCCTGGCTCCCCGGATCGTTTCCGCCATTCCCGAGGGCCACGCCGATTGGTCGTGGATCGCGGACCAGGTGGATGCCGCCCGCGACGCGATTCTCGCGGGCCTGAATGTCGAAGCGCTGGAAATCTATGGGGACATGATCCGCAGCCTGCAGGCCCGGCGGCTGTGATCTGGGCGTTGACAAGTATAACGGTTTCAGCCAGAATGTTCACGTTTTGTTCTCATTTGAAGAGCTGAATATGCCGTATGCCTTGATGGAATTCACATGTTTGCCGTCCTGGCGGTGCGTGCGTTGGCAGTGACGGGTTGCGGCCCGGAATCCCGGGCGGCACCTTCGGCCACGGCGACCCTCGCGGTCGATGCCCGGGCGAAACCCGGGAACGGCCGAATCCGCGGACTGCCATCATGCGGTCGCACCCTGGTCCGGTTTGAAATGGTTCGCGACCGGGACCCCGGCCGATCTCCGCCACTGCTCCACCGTCGAGGGGACAGATCGTCCCGAATTCCTCGACAAGGCCGCGAGCCCGGTCTTCTGGGACGACGAAAACACGTCCGGCGTTCGCGCTCTTCTCGCGACGGGGATCGATCCGGACCATGGGAACCGTGGCTCTGCCGCGCCGCTCTCATTCTGGGGCGAACGGAAGGATGGATACGGCGGAGTTTCCAATATACCCTTCGCTCACCAGAGGCCGATGAGGCGGTGGTGCGCGCGCTGCTCGAAGCCGGGCGCCTACCCGAAGGCCATCTTCTCCGGGCACGGATCCGTAGCGAAGCCGATCCTGCCATTGCTCAGGGCCGCCAGGCGCAACAATCCTTCGGCCATTCCTGTCAAGGTGTCCGTCGCGGCCGACGGGCAGGGATGGCGAGTCCTGCACGCTGCCATTGCCGCCGACTGTGCGACCTCCACGATTGCGGCCTGCTCGAGCACGGCGCGGACCCGAACCTGACGGTCGCCGGCGGGCAGGACTGGACCGCGTTTCACGTCGCCGCCTACATGTCCCGGCCTGACGTCATTCGTCTCCTGCTCGCTCATGGCGCCAATCCTCATGCCGCAACCACCAGCCGCAAAAGGACCGCGCTTCACGCCCTCGCCGAAGGGGATGCCGGACCGGGCGCAGCGGAATCCGGACATTTGCTCCTTGATGCCGGCATCGATCCAATCCTCAGGGACCGCAAGGGGCGAACACCCTGGGATCTGGTCCGAGCACGGCTGAAACCAGAATGCCTGGCGATTGCGGAGCCTGTGGTGCGCACTGCGCTCGCCCGCCTCCAGACGGCAACCGGGGGGTGAGAACGAAGGCGAAAACCGCGGCGGCATACCTGGCCGCCGCCGGAATCGTCCTTGTACTCTACCTCGCAGAGCTGATCCCGATGCCTGACACGGATTCCGGACCGACAGCGCTTGAGCCGCCATGGGAACTGGCACCGATGGTGGTGACTCACGTGGAAATCCGGGCGGCCCAGGATCTCGCCCGGTATCTGCGCAAACTTCCAGGCGAGGGGAACCAGGGCAGAATTCGCGGCCTGGATTGGACACGCGGCTGGTATAACCGCCCCATAGGCAACCTTGATCGCGTCGCCCTGCGCAAGCTGCTGGTGGGGAACCGTTTCGTCTACCGGAACGCCGTTCTCGATCCCGAGAGCCGATTGAGAGATCACCGGATTCACCTGCAGCATTTCGGAGAGGACGGGATTATCCGGACGTGCGAGGACGGACACTGGCAGCGTTATCGCTACCACGTGGTCAACGACCTTGTGGGCGCTGCGACATATGTGACCAGGTACATCGGCAGCGGAAGGGAGGCGTCGCGGACGCGCCGACCGCGTCACGACCGGGACGACTTCGAATGGTGGGCATCGATGCTGACCCCGGAAAATGCCTGGTATGGCCGTCCGGTCACGTTCAACGCACTTACCGGAACACTGGCAGTGCATTCGGAAAACCCGGACGGAACCTGGTCGCAATACATTGGCCATGTCCAGGCCGCCCGTTTCGATCGCCCCGGCAACGCCTGTTCGGAAGGGAAGGCGGCCGCCACAGGCCTTCGAGCCACCAAAAGGAGTGACCGGACAAGCCGTCCGGTCGTTCCGCTTTTCAGCCAGGACCCCGCGAAGCCCTTGAGGATGGGGGTCTATTTTTCACTGTATCCACCACCGGAGGAGGAAAGAGAATGATTGAAGCCGAGTTACCGGCAGACCATGTCGTTGATCGGGAAATCGTGCAGCGGAGTATCGCGCTGTCGTATGTGAAGGCATGGATTGATTTGCCCCGGGCACCGGCCGACCTTCTCGGAACGGTTCTGCCGGTTCTGGCTGCCCAGGAATCCCGGGAAACATCCACGATCCTGTTGAGTGCGGAAGCTTTCGGCGACAACCACCCGGACGCGCACCGCATGGTCTGGAAGGACCTCAAGAAGGCAGCCATCGCCGTGCACCGATCGCCGGTACGACATCTCTGGTACCGGTGGAATCCGAAGACAGGAAAAGAACACCGGTGTATCGCCGACCTGATCTGGGCCACGGAAGTCCGCGCCGATCCGGTGCGGCGCGAGGTCGAGCTCGTATTCTGGCCCCGACTGATCGAATACCTGCCTGCCATCCTGGTATCGCTCAGCGATTTCGAAACCCGGCCACTGGCAGTGAGCGTAACCCCGACCGCGAACAGAAGCCCGACAGATTATTTCTACAAACGGCAGCCCTGACATCGACCCCCGGCGGCACATTCTGGTTGGCTACACACCCTGATGAACGAACGGTCGTGGCGTTTTTGCGAATACCTGCCGACCAGGGCTTCGGACAGGCCGACGGACGGCGGATGATGCGCTGCGGCCGGGTCCAATGTGATTCGTATTCACCGGAACGGCTCACCCCGCGCCCCATTCTCGAAGAAGAGACGGAAGAAGTTCACGACGCTGCCGAGGACGCGTGTGTCTGTCCGTGCTGCGGCAAGCCGTATGAGGCGAATGGCCCGCAGGTCTCGTCGGTCATCGAGATCGAGGTCAAGGCACATGCGCTGGATCACGCGTACCCGCTGGCGCCAGGGGTGCACCTGCCTCGACATCCTCGCAATCATCCGCAGGAAGCTGCCCGAAGATTGGAACGCACGCGACAACCTCACACCCGTGCTCTGCGAATTCTTCGTCAAAACCCCGCGCTTCTCCGGGATCACCTACAAGGCTTCCGGATGGATCCAAGTCGAAACAACACAGGGGCGCGGACGCTACGACACACGGAAGGAATTAGGAAAACCGATCAAGGCAATCTGGCTCTGCCCGCTCAGAAAAGACTCGAAAAGAACCCTCAACAAGCGAAAATCACCCCACCGCCGAACGTCTACTGAAAACGAACCAGCTCGTGTTTCCAAATTCGGGAAAAGATGGAATCGCGCGCCAATTGATGTGGGAAAGGAATTCAATGCTGATTCCCAACTTTGTACGGATTGAAGCCGTCAATGGCTTTTTCCATCCTATCGAGACTATCCCGCAATATTGCAGGCGGACAACCGAAGTTTATGCGCGCCCAGTTTTCGTACCCCGCACCGAATTCCGCACCGTCACTCAGTGCGACCTTTGCGTTTTCGAGAAAAAATTTGTGGGGCGGTGTCGGCAAGTTATACGGACCAAAATCTAGCCAGCCAAGGTAGCTCCCTTCTACCGGAAACATACGGGTTTCGGGCATGACTTCCCTGACAATTGACTGGAGCAAGTCCCTGTTTTTCGCGAGTTGTAGTGTGACGGCCTTCCGCCATTTCTCGCCGTTTGCGTAAGCATACTTCATGGCAACGAGTCCCAATATGTTCACACTGTCGACCATCCCGGATCGGGCAGCGACAAACTGCGAGCGCATTTTGGCGTCGGGAACGATTGCGAAAGCAGCCTTGAGGCCCGCGATATTCCAGATCTTGCTTGCGGCCATCAAGGTTATCGTCTTTTTTCCGATTTCTCGCGACAAGGATGCGATCGGAACATGTTCACGGTCATCCAATGTGAGTCCGCAATGGATTTCATCGGAAATGACGACCAGGTTGCTTCGGAGACAGGTATCTGCAAGTTCCTCGATTTCACTCCGGGTCATCACCCGCCCGGTTGGGTTTTGCGGATTGCACAACAGAAGAGCATTTGCCGTGAGTGCGGCCCGTTCCAGCTGCGCCGGGTCCGAACGCCAACGACCATGGCCATCAGGCTGGAGTGGAACATCGATCCGCCTGAGCTGCCAGGATTCAGGCGCAACCAGCAAGGGCCTGTATACTGGCGTTTCAAGAACCACTCCGTTGCCGGGTTTCAGGAAAGCACGAAGAGCCATGTTGAAGCCGGGTTCCACGCCGGGAAGGAACACCAGCTCATCAGGTTCAATGCTCCAACCATAGTCGCGAAACATCGCATCCACCAGGGTGCCTCGGAGATCGTCCGTGGGAACTCCGTAACCCAGCATCGGATGGTCGAGCCTTTCTCTGATTGCCGCGATGATTCCGGGGTCTGGAGAGAAATCCATGTCCGCCACCCACATCGGCGTCACATCGGGCGCGTAGCGAGACCATTTGGAACTCCCCGTTCCAAGCCTTTCAATTACGGTCTCAAAATCAAATGCCATAAAATCCATTTACCTCGGTTTATGTCGACATCAACTCGGGTACGGGGTTTGGACACCCAACTTCCAGACCAACAGAAACGGTACTACGACGATCTTGTTGGTCTGCCCACGGCCAACCGTGTGATCCACTTCCAATTTTGTTCGAGCCGTTCGGGCAAGCAATTGAGTTCTATCATAGCAATGGTGGTCGGGATAGCACCGGGCCGGTGCAAAGTCCTCGCGAAGATACGCGCATTTGTTTTGATTGCGCGCAGATTCGATAAAATGCCGAAAACCAGTGTCTTGTCCCAGTGGTTTTGACTCTTTGATTGATGGTTTGGAAGCATCGGGTTTTGGGGCAGGCTTTCGCCAGCTTGTCCCGGGCTTTTTCAGTCGTGAACATTCAGTTGATGCATTCGGCGCCCAAAACCTGTACGATTCTAACACCTCTCTTAAACCTAACATAACGGCGTTATGTTCTTTAATGTTTCATGGCCAAGGCCAAGGCCAAGGCCAAGGCGCTGGTATTTCGCATTATTTGGAAATCCTTGTCGTTAATTTTTCCCTTTCACTTAATGGCCTAAACCCAACATAGACACCGATTCCGCCATAGGAATTTTCATTTTGCGTTGAAATACTGGTGTTTTCACCGTTTTGGTGGCTCCCAGTTTTCCGGGATGATGCTGGGTGCGGATTTGGGGGGCAGAACACCCGTGTTATCCCGCAGCCTGTCGTTCGAGAGATCATACTCGCCAAGCACGTTGATATACCACCATGCCTGGGCGAATGGAGAGCGATCATCTTCAGAATTTTGTCCCGCGCCTCGGGAGTCCTGGCAGCCTCGACCTGGCGAGGCAGGTAGAGATAGTTCCAGCGTATGATGCTGTTCCTGGTGAGGCGGTTGCAGCCCTCTGCAACCTCCCGGGCTTCTGTTTCGGCATGTTCGAGCCTGCGGGGATTTCCGACCGCGACGACCCGGGTGAAGCTGTTCGCGCGGTTGATCTCGCCGAGGTGCTTCTCGATCGCGCGACGCGGAAGGACAGTGGGCTCAATCCAGATCAGTGAAAATGAAGCCTGACTCCGAAGACGTAGAGAAGCCAAAGAAACAAAAGAATTGTCGCATATAAAACACCAGGTATCGCCAAAACGTAACCGATCAATTTGCCGGCCTCGGCAATGCGCCTGTCATTGCCCGTCCACTCCGGTCTTGTGGCAATCCTCTTCAAGGCAACACGCCCGCAGATAACTCCGGCAACCGGCAGCAGTACGCAGGTCACGATAAACAAATCCGTGACAGTCGTCCGCCCCGGGATGTACTTCCACGCACCCATGGAATCGAGAAAGAACGCTACCAGCCCGAGCGGGAAAATGGAGAGCGGAAGGCAAACACTTGTAACCGCCAATCTCCTGACAGCATGGCGAGAAACGTCCCGATTGCGGTCGCCATTCATGCGCATCTCCGTTTCATCGGCAGTTCCTTTCTTCCCTGACGGGGCGCGACCATATCACGGCCGTTTGGATCGGCCAGATTGGGGTCGGCTCTCTCGTGCTGTTCAGGGATAATTGCCCATGCATTTCGAACTGAAGGGGCTGAAATCGGCCCTCAGAAGACCACAACCGATCCCAAAAATGCTTAGAGTGTCATTTTGCACTCAGCTGGAGTTTGCCCGAACTGCGTTGCCGATTCGTATCTTTTGGGATACCAGGGTTTCCATGCACTGATCAACCACCGGATCGAAGCAATCAAATACCATTCCTTGCCCAATATTTTAGTTGCGTCATTTATAGGCGGCGTGAGATCCATCAGAACATGATGTCTACGCCCTT
>OZ219893.1:0-429185 GCA_964291635.2 Paracoccaceae bacterium
TCCTGAGGACCAGTAAGCGCCTCGACCGCGGCGAACTGCGCCGGTGCATTGACACATGACCAGGCATTGACCGCAAGCTTGCGTGCCTTGTCATAGAGCTTCTGCGGCCAGACCGAGTAGCCCAGGCGCCAGCCAGTCATGGCGTAGGTCTTGGACCAGCCGTTGAGGAGAATCAACTGGTCCTGCAACTCGGGATAACCGAGCAGCGAAACGTGCTCTTCGCCGTCATAGAGAATTTGATCGTAAATCTCGTCCGACATCACGGAAATATCAGGTCGGTCCACAAGCCCTGCAACCAGACTGTCGATCTCGGACCTTGGCGTCACGCCGCCGCAAGGATTTGCGGGCGAATTCAGAATGACGAGGCGCGTCCTGTCCGAGACAAGCGACAGTGCCTCGTCCGCCGAAAACGCAAATCCAAACTCTTCGCGGATCGGAATCGGGACCGGACTCGCACCGGTGAATTCGATCATCGAACGGTAGATCGGAAATCCTGGATCCGGGTAGAGGATCTCCGTGCCGGGTTCACCAAACATGAGGATCGCGGCAAACATCGTCACCTTGCCTCCCGGTACGATCAGCACCAGGTCGGGATCTACCTCGACTCCGAAACGGCAGTGAAGATCGGCAGAAACGGCTTCGCGAAGGGGCAGAATGCCCGTGGCCGGCGTGTAGCCATGATGGCCATCACGAAGCGCCTTCACTGCTGCTTCGACGATGTTTTCTGGTGTCGGAAAATCTGGCTGGCCGATGCCAAGGTTGATCACGTCAATGCCCTGGTCGGCCAATGCAGCGGCACGTGCGAGGACCGCAAAGGCGTTTTCTTCTCCAATTCGGTCAAATCCCTCGACTGTCTTCATCGTCCTGCCTTCTTGCCAGCATCAAGAGTTTCGATTCGATCGCTTGGCACCCGGATTCCCAAGCCACGGTGAAGGAATGTTGGCTGTCTTTTCCGTTTTCCAACGCGCGGTAAAGCCCCGTCCTTCAGGTTGGGATGGAAGGCGCAGTCGCGCTAGCGCGGGTTCCTGATGGTGAGCAGTTCTTCCACATATCTGCGGTTAATGTCTAGTGGGTCCCCTCCGCAGGACGCGGTGAAGTCAGATGGCGGACACAGCACGCCGTTGCGATAGCACCCGGTGATTTCGTGGCGGACGCTCCGGAAGCGAAGGCTTGACACGCCCTCTAGGCTGTTGACCAGCGTGGAGAGGGATAGCTTCGGCGGGCAATTGACGAGCAAATGGACATGCATATGGCGAGAACGCCACCAAACGGATGACCTTGGACAGGCGCTGGTGGAGCTGGAGGCCGCCGAGAAGACGAAAAGGCTCAGGGACGCCGACAGCAAGGCCCTCCAACGGGCGATGACCTACCTGGACGATGCCTTTGGGGCGGTACTTCGGAAAGCAGGGGGCATCGACGCTTCAAGAAACAGCACGACAGGCAGTCCGTTTTGTACCCGCGGCGGGCCAAGGTAGTGGATAGGTGCAGCCTTTACCTTCCCAGGGAAGGGACGGTCAGGGTCGTGCTGCACCGCGAGATCGCAGACCAAATCAAGACGGTCACGGTATCGCGCGCCCGGACGGGCAGTCACCATGCCTCGATCCTGGTGATGTCGGTCATCCCGCCGCAGCATGAGAAGCAGGATGCCACGTCCTTCAGGGCAGGAAGTATTCGCGAGGTCCTTGATCCAGTTGGTCTAGAAAGGTCGGCGCCCGAGCGAAAATGTCTGTCCCGTTGGACCGCCGATCGGAAGTGTCGCCATGAAAAGCGCGAGTTCGGCGACTTCGTCCGGATGCTTGATCCGTTCTTGCGGCGGAAATCCTGGTGGCGGTTCTTTTGCGAAGCGTTCGAGAATTTCTTCCGCAGTGTATCGAACACCTTGCGTGTCACGGTTGAACATGTCCGTCGCGACTGGACCCGGAATCAGATTGTTGACATCGATTTTCCTTGGCCAGAGTTCGTTTGCCAAGACCTCGGTGAATATGTGGAGGCCCGCTTTGGAGACTGTGTAGGAACTGTTCCAATCAGCCGCACGAAGCCCGAGGCCTGACGAAATGTTGATGATCTTTGCGCCTGCCGCCATCCCCCCGAGAAGGAAGCGGGTGACAAGGTATGGGCCTCGAATGTTGACTTCGACGGTCCTCCACCACCGCTCAGGGTCGGACTCTTCGACCTTGCTGGATTCCATCTCAACACCAGCGTTGTTGACAAGAATGTCCAATTGGCCGAACTCGTCAATTGCGGCCTTGCAAAATGCCTCGGTCTCTTTCGGGTCCGTTAGGTCTGCGACGCCCACGAGGCACTTCACGCCGTGCGCCTCACTTGAGCTTTTGACTTCATTGAGTTCGTCAATGGAGCGGGAACAAATGGCCAGATTGGCCCCGGCGCTTGAAAAAGCGAGTGCAATGGCTCGTCCCATGCCGCGTCCCGCGCCCGTGACCGCCGCCGTTTTGCCCGATAGTGGCCTTTTGCTCATGTCGATATTCCTGCTATGCCACGGGTCGGGAATCCGGCAAATCGAAACCGTGGCTTTTTCGAGATCCGGATTGTCGTGCTCAAGTCGAGGGGGCGCATGAAGAACTCAAGTTCATGTATTCTTGTCAGCAACACTGGCCAATGTCGACTTACATGCCGCGGCATAAGCCTGCCATTCTCGCGGAATGTTCCAGCCAGTAGCCGAACATGGAAAAGGGACCATGTCGGCGACATCTAGCGGCCCAATCGGCAGCGCTGCAGATTGGTCTCCCCGTTCATCGCCCGCATCTGCTTCGCATCACACAGGCACCGAACGGCAAACCCATTGCCTTCAGTTTACGAAAACCCGAACCGGGGATCTTCGGCCATCGGTACCGAGCCTCGGCTGTCCACGAATGTCGCAATCCGGCCAGGAACCGGAGGTTTTACGAGTCCCGGCTCGGATGGCAGGTTTACGCGGCCATTCTTGACAGTGATGATGTTGCCACAGAGTTCGGTTCTCAAAGCGTTTTCGTTGACGTCCACTTCGCAGGATGAGGTCTCGCCAAGGAACGCCGTGATCGACAGAGCCGCGATTTGGCCGACGGCAGAGCCCATGAAATGTGGCCACAGGCAAGTGCCCCGAGGCATCGCGCGCGCCAAATCCAAGGCGCCGGTCACACCGCCCCATTTTGCGACATCCGGCTGCAGGATCCGAAGCCCGGCATTTGCCATCGCGCAGAAATTCTCGATTCCGTAGATATTCTCGCCACCGGCAAGCGGGATACATGTGGACGAGGCAAGGTCGTCCCAATCGGCCAGCGGCGCGTTTGCGGGCAATGACTCCTCCGCGAAAAATGGCGAGAGGTCCTCCAGTTCGCCAAGTGTCTCCTTGGCTGTCGCAAGTGTCCACGACTGGTTGCTGTCAACCATGATGCGCGACCCGCTCGGACACAGTCTTGCGGCCTGTTCAACGAGTTCGCGATTGCCGTGTCCTGCAAAACCGATCTTCAGCTTGAAATAGGTTTGCCCGAGCGACGCGTGATGCGGGATCAGACGCTCCAGGTCGCCCGCGTTGATCGAGGTCGCGTAGGACTGAGCGGATGATTCGGTAAGCTCCATGAATTCGGCAAAGGATCGGCCCGCTTTACGCAGCGCGAGGTCCCAAAGGGCGGTGTCGACGCCGGCGAGTATGTGTTCGAAGACCTCAAGCTGCCCGACGTGAAGGAAATAGATCGAAAACTGCTTGCGAAGGAATGCGCCGATTTCTCGAGGTTCGGCAAACCGAGCGCCTTGCAGGTGCGGTGCCACGACGTCCTCGATGATGTGCGCCTTGTGCAGATTGGCGCGCGGTGGGAAATTGGCCCAGACCTCGCCCCAGCCAAAGCAGCCGTCGGTGTCCTCGATCCGGATCAGCAAGGCGGGCCGCGTGGGCATTGGGCCAAGCGCCATGTTTGGCGACACGCCGCCCTTTGCCCTGATCGGGAAGGCGGCGATGCTCGCGAGAGTTATGTCGTGCCGAAACATCAACGCCTAACAAGCCACATAGGCGGAGTGCTCGGAGGTATGGAAATTCACCGCTGTCGGTCCGACCGAACAGGCACTGACACCGGATTTCTCGATCCCGCCGAGGAGCATGTTGTTGTCAGGCACCGTACCGTGGTTGACGTGGATCATGCCGTTCTGGCTCTCGGACAGGAAGCGCTGAATCAGGTCGTTGCGGTTGGAGAAAAGCGCGGAAGTCAGGCCGAATTCGGTGCCGTTCAGCAACTCCATTGCCTGATCGAAAGTGTCGTATTCGAGTACCGACAGCACTGGGCCGAAGATTTCTTTTTGGCCAGCGATGGAATCATGCTGCACGTCGCCAAGGATTGTCGGGCGATAGTCGTAGCCGTCTTCGGGACGATTTGGCGCCGACCCACCGGCCAGGGGGATGGCGCCCTCGTCAATGGCACGTTTGGTCGTGGCGCAGACATCCTTCCAATGTGGAAGGTTGCAGAGCGGGCCAAGATCGCTGTCGGCTTCAATCCCGGGCCCCAGCCTCATTGCGGTCGCCTTTTCCGTCAGGATGCCCCTGGTCTCGGTGGCCAGATCCTTGCGAACGAGGACGCGGCTGATCGCCGTACAGCGCTGGCCGGAGGTCACGAAAGCCGCTCCCATGATTTGTGTGATTGAGCTCTCCAGGTTGTCGGTGTCGTTCAGGATGGCCCCGTTCGTTCCGCCCAGTCCCAACTGTACGGGGATGAGGTTCCGTGCAGCTGCGGCATAGACCAGTTTGCCGGTCGGCACCGATCCCGTGAAGCTGACGCCATGTACATCGCCTTTTGAGATGACCTCGCTCGCGGCGGCGCCCGGAACCATGGCGACCTGAATGAGGTCGTCGGGGAAGAACTCCCTGGAGATCTCTGCGAGGAGAAAATTGGCCGCCGGCGTGAATTGCGAGGGTTTCATCACCTCGGCATTCCCGAACGCCAGCGCCGGGCAGATCTTGCGCATTGGCGAGGAAATCGGGAAATTCCAGGGCCGATACAGAAGATCGCGCCGCGCGGACGCCGCAGGATCTGGTTGGAGTACCCGGCGTGACCGGACGCAATGGCCATGGCGCCCATGCGGGCCGCTTCCCCGACTGAAAACCGCCCCTCGGCGCATGATTTCAGAGCTTCGCTCTTTGACTCGCGGAGGAGCTTCCCCCGTTCCAGAGTGCCCGCGGTCGCCAGCTCGTCGGCGCGCCCTTCAACCGCGTCGATAAAGGCGTTCAGGCGCTGCGAGCGTTCCAGCCCGGGCACACGCGCCCACTCCCGTTGAGCCGCGTTCGCCCGCTCGATCACAGCGCCCAGTTCATCCAATCCCATGATCGCATAGCGCCCGATCTTCTCCTGGGGATTGGCGGAGTTGACGGTCATGTAGGCGTCTCCGTCGGATCCATTCTCGTACCTGAAGGCCATGCTCATCCCTTCGGTTTCACGACATCGCGAGCTGCTGCCGCGATGGCCAGTGCATCGAGCCCAAACTTGTTCATCAGGTACGGTGTGGTGCCGCCTTCGCAGAAATGATCGCGGACGCCCACGCGCCGGAATGGCAGGCCGATCCCGGCGTCGGCCAGCACTTCGGCCACGGCGGAGCCGAGACCGCCAATGATGTTGTGGTTTTCTGCCGTGACGATGACGCCGGTGGTTTTTGCGCGTTCGATGATCAGTGCTCCATCAATCGGCTTGAGCGAGGCCATATCGACAACACTCGCCTCGAGTCCTTCGCCCGAGAGAGTGTCCGCCGCCTTAAGCGCTTCGGTCACGCAAAGCCCCGCGGAAATGATTGTGAGATCGCCGCCTTCCCGACGGATGACCCCTTTGCCGATCTCCAGCGACTGTGGCTCGAAGGGCAGCGGGGCCGTCTCTGGCCGTTTCATCCGCAGGTAGGCCGGCCCGTCCCAATCGAGCGCCATCTTGACCACTGCCGCGTGGTACTCTGGGCCTGAGGGCTCGAAGATCGCCATGTTGGGCACCGCGCGGAGAATCGCCACGTCCTCGATGGCCTGGTGCGAGACACCCAGGAGCGTCGCTACACCCGGAAGGAACCCGACGATTTTTACGGGCAGGTTCGGATAAGCTGCCTGCATCGTGATCTGGTCAAGCACGCGCTTGGTGCTGAAGGCGCAGAACGAATGGCAGAAGGGGATTTCGCCCGAGCGTGCCATGCCTCCGGCCATGCCGATCATGTTCGCCTCTGCGATACCGACATTGTGGAACCGCTCGGGCAATTCATCGCGGAAGCGGTCGGTTTCGGTTGGCGGAACGAGGTCGGCGCAAAGAACAACAATTCGCTCATCGGCCTTGGCGGCTTCAATCAGCGCGTCACCATAGGATCGGGGCAATGGCTTGAAGGACCGGTTGATGAAATCCTCAGCTTCGAGTTTGGTCAGGGTCTCGGTCATGGCCGTTCAATCGCCTGTTTCAATTCTGCAGACATTGTCCCCTACTGGGACATCGTCCCCTTCATCGGCGAGGTGTTCCAGCATCGTGCCGTTGCAGGGCGCCTCGTATTCACTCGTGACCTTCTCGGTTTCGACATCGTAGAGGATATCGCCTTCCTTGAAGCGATCGCCCGGCTGGACGCGCCAAGCGACAAGGGTGCCTTCTTCCATGTTCATGCCGATCCGCGGCATTTTCAGTGCAACTTTCATGGCTCAGGCCTCTTCTGTTACTGCGGCGACCTTGCCGAGAAGACGGCGTACCGTGTCCGAGATACTGGCCTCGTCAGGCAAGAGCGCCTTCTCCAGAGGCGGTGAGTAGGGCAGGGCCACATCCGGAACCGTGACGCGCCGGATCGGCGCCTTGAGGGCATCGAAACACTGGTCGGCGCAAATGGCCGCGATTTGGGATGCCGCGGAACACATGTCGCGCGCCTCATCCACGACGACCAGTCGACCGGTCTTGCGGACGGATTCGAAAATCATCCCCCTGTCCAGCGGTACGACCGTGCGGGGATCGATCAGGTCGACACCGATCCCCTCCTTGGCCAGTTTCTGCGCGGAGCGCATTGCCGGCCGCACCATGGCGCCAATCGCCACGACCGTCACGTCGTCGCCTTCCCGGACGGTTGAAGCCTTGCCGAGTTCGATGACGTGATCGACATCGGGGATCTCGCCCCGTTCGCCGCCACGCCCGGCCGCCTGCAGGAACACCACCGGGTTCGGATCATGAATTGCCGACCGCAGCAGGCCCATTGCATCGGCGGGTGTCGCGGGCAGGGCAACCTTGATCCCGCCCAGATTCATGAACATCGGGTGCATCGCATCGGAATGTTGTGCTGCAGCCGATCGACCGCCACCGAACACCCCCATGTATACAATCGGCAAGGCGATCTGCCCGGCAGTCATGTAACGCAACTTGCTGGCCTGGTTCGCGATGCTGTCGAAACCGGTGTACATGAAGTTTCCGAACATCATGTGGCAGACCACCTTGTACCCTGCCGCCGCGGCGCCGACGGCCATGCCGCTCATCACCGTCTCGGAGATCGGCATATTGCGGACGCGGTGGGCTCCATGCTTTTCCTTCAACCCCCGCGTGTCGCCAAACAGGCTGATCTCGACGTCCTCGCCGAACACAACGACCTTCGGATCCTTGGCCATTTCGCGATCCAACGTTTCATTGATGGCCTGGATCATGCGTTTCTTCGCCATGTCCCGGAACTCCTTACGCAAACATGAAATTGATTCCCTGCGTGGCAGGGTCGGGAAAAGGCGAGCCTTCGGCGAATCGAACCGCTTCGGCCACTTCGGCTGCAATGTCCGCCTCGGCCTGATCGAGATCGGCCTGACTTACCTGACCGGCGTCCGTGATACGCCTGGCAAAGGCAGTGATCGGGTCACGGCCAATCCATTCGGCAACTTCTTCATCCGATCGGTAGTTTGACCCGAGGAACGACGCCTCGGCCTCGACGTGGCCGCGTTGCCGGTAGGTGCGCGCTTCGATCAGGGACGGTCCATTGCCGGTTCGCGCATGCCTGATGGCTCGTGCAGCGCATTGGTGGACGGCGATCAAATCGTTGCCGTCCACTGCTTCATGGGCGGCGCTGTAGGGTTTGGCCCGATCGACGATTTTTCCCGCGGTCACGGTTGAAGACGGCGAGAACTCGGAAAATCCATTGTTTTCACATACGAAAATCACCGGCAGCTTCCAGAGCACGGCCACGTTCAATGCTTCGGCCAGGACACCCTGGTTCGCGGCGCCATCGCCGAAGAAAGCAACGGCGACAGCTCCATTGCCGTCCATCTGCGCAGCCCAGGCTGCGCCCGTGGTGATCGAGATTCCGGCGCCGACGATACCATTCGCGCCGATGATTCCCTTGGAGAAGTCCGCCACATGCATGGACCCGCCATGCCCTTTGCACATGCCGGTCTCGCGACCGTAGATCTCGGCCATCAGCAATTTGCTGTCTCCGCCCTTGGCAAGGTAGTGGCCGTGTCCGCGGTGGGTCGAGGCGATCCAGTCGTCGTCCGTGAGCTGCGAACAAACGCCGACACCGACAGCCTCTTGCCCGATGTAGAGATGCACGGCGCCAGGGATGTTTCCGGCCTTGGCGTCATTGCCGATCTGCTCTTCAACCCGACGAATTCGCAGCATTTCCCGGTAGAACCCGAGCATCTGCTCGTCTGAAAAGTTCACGTCCGAAGGAGAAAGGCTCATTTTCACAGGTCCTCGCTGTAAGTCTGTCGAAAAGTCGTGATGCGGGTCGCCAATGGTTTCACCGCTCTCGATGCGCGGCGGAAACCTTGGCGTCCATACGGCGGGCAATCAGGAGTTCGGGGATCAGGCATTGGTTATTCCGCCATCGACATTGATCACCTGGCCGGTGATGTAGGACGCATCTTCGGACAAGAGAAATGCGATCACCCCGGCGACATCCTCGGGCTGGCCCAGACGGCCGAGCGGGATGGTCGAAAGAAGAGCGTCGCGTCCGCGTCGTTCGATCAGGTCATCCGCCATCCGCGTTTCGATGATCCCGGGCGCCACGGCGTTGACGCAGATCCCCCTGTCTCCAATCCGCCGCGACAGCGCGCGGGTCAACCCAACGATCGCTCCCTTCGCCATGGAATAGGCGGCGTGGTCGTGCACGCCCCGGTTAAATCCCAGCGACGAAGTCAGCACGATGCGGCCGCCATCGGTCATGCGCGGCAGGACCGCACCGGCGAGGTCAAAGGCGTTCGATGCATTGTGCTGCATCGTTTGGTCATAGATTTCGCGGCTCTCGGGACCAAGATCATGGGGCACGAAGATACCCGCCAGGTGCACCAGCGCGTCGATTCGGCCGGGCGCATCCAGCAACGCCGCCGCGCAGGCTGCCGGATCTTCCAGTCCGCTTTCGGCGATCGTAACGTTTTCGGGCAGCGCCTGTTGTGTTGACACCAGCCGCCCGGCATCGATGTCGACCAGGTGCAGCAGCCACCCGTCGGCAGCCAGACGACGGGCAAGCGAGGCGCCGATTCCGCCGGCCGCCCCCGTGATCACCGCAACTGGTGCTGTCATGTCTTCCCTTCCAGCTCTTGCGCCGGAGCGCACCGCGCCGTGCGCCAGGTTGTCGATCGTGGTGTTGTCGATGCCGTGTTTTCAGTTCCGTTGCGTCGACCGGGCGAAGGCCGGTCGCCTGTCCGGCAAAAAACGTCACAACTGCGCCTCCAGTTCGGCGCGGGCCGAGGCAGCAACCTCGGGTGGGAAGCGCAACTGGTGGAACATCAACCCTTCGAGCGACGCGACACCCTTTCCCATCAACGTGTTGGCCTTGATGAAGCTTGCCCTGCCCCTGGTCTCGCGGGCTTGATCATAGGCAGCCAGCAATGCGCCGATGTCATTGCCGTCGACCTCTTGGCAGGCAAAGCCAAAGCTTTTCATCTTGTCCGTCAAGGGCTCCAGCGACATGACGAGGTCCATCGGGCCCTCGCACTGCACGAAGTTGTAATCCACGATCAGGCAGAGGTTATCGAGACCCTTGGCGCCAGCGAACATCGCGGCCTCCCAGACCTGACCCTCTTGCATTTCCCCATCGCCGACGATCACGTAGACGCGGCTGGCGCGTCCCTGCCGCTTTGCAGCCAGGGCGCAGCCGATGGCGACCGACAGGCCTTGACCAAGCGAGCCGCAGGTCGCCTCGACGAACGGGCCCATGCGCTCGGACGCGTTTATTTCCAGCGCCGAGCCATCGGCAACATAGGTGGCGAGCTGTTCGGTGTCGAAAAACCCGCGTTCGGCCAATGTGGCATAGAAGATCGCGGTGTTGTGGGCAGTGGTCAGAAAGACCCGGTCCCTGTCCGGCCAGATCGGATTTGCCGGGTCCATCGTCGCCTCGGCGAAAAAGAGAGACGTGAAAATATCCGCTGCCCCAAGGCCCTGTTGCACATAGCCCTGCCCCGAAGGTGCGACCATGTCGACCACGTGCATCCGGAGCCGCGTCGCGATTCTTTCGAGTTCTTCCAGATTGTGTCTTGCTTGCATTGAATGCCCGGAGTGATTTAAATAGATCCGGAACTTTGTACCTATGAATCGGGGGTCATTGTCAAGATGAATCTTCAGTCCATGAAGCGGAAGGCGGTCCCGTTGCATGCCGAAGTAGCCGAAGTTCTGCGACATCAGATCATGTCCGGCGACCTGCCTCCGGGTGCACGCCTTCCTGCGCTTCGGGAATTGACCGAAGAACTGGGCGTCGCGCGCATGACCGTGATGCAGGCAATGAACACACTGGAAGATGAAGGTCTCATCGAAAAGCACTCCGGTCGCGGGACCTTTGTGCGCGAAGTTCAGATTCCCGACCGCGTTTCACTTCAGATGCGTGCAGAGATTTCAGAGATCTATGCAATGGTCGACCAGCTCGAAGTCTCGGTACGCAAAGGCGACGCAACCATAGAGAAGTCCAAGGATGGAAGGTATTTTCGCTGCATGCGCCGCATTCATGCGCGGGGCGGCAAGCCATTTTGCCAGGCCGACATCCAGCTCGATGATCGAGTTTATGAACGCGCACCGGACCGTTTCACGAGGGAGATCGTCGTCGCGGTCCTGCGCGACCTCAGCGTAGACATCGCGAATGCGCGGCAGAAAATCACGATCGCCTACGCCGATTTCGGCCTTGCGAAAGCGCTCGGAATCAAGGTGAATTCAGCTGTCTTCAAGGTGTACAGGGAGTTTTTCGACGAGCACGGAGTCCTGATCTACTCGGCGAAACTGCTCTATCCCTGTGACAAGCTCGAACTCGAGATCGAGTTTTCGACTGACGACCCCGCCTGAGCGGAACGCAGGCACGGGCGGACTTGTGTCTTGACATTTCTTGTGTGCGCAACATAGGTACGTACATCTAGACCAACCAAACTCCAGATAGAAGCAAGGGAGGCTTCAACATGAACCTTTTCAAATTCGCCGCCGCCGCTACAGCCGCGTTGGGCCTCAGCACCGGTGCCGCGCTGGCCGAATACCCTGAAAGGCCGATTACGCTGGTCGTGTCGTTCGCAGCGGGGGGTAACGCGGACATCGGCGCGCGCCTGACAGCCGAGGCTGTCAGTGCGGAACTGGGTGTGCCGATCAATGTCATCAACAAGCCTGGTGGCGCGCATATTCCTGCGACCATGAGCGTGCTTGAAGAGGAGGCGGATGGATACACCATCTTTCAATGGTCCCCGCCGAGTTTCATGGTTGTTCCGCTGACCCGCGCGGTGCCGTACAGCCCGAGAGAGGACTTCATTCCGTTCTACGCGGGGCCGACGGCATCCAATGCGCTCTACGTGCGCGCTGACAGCCCGATCCGGACATTCGAGGACTTCCTTGAAGCCGCGAAGAGCGAAAAACTCAGCATGGGTGTCAACAACCTCGGCGCGCCGCCGAACCTGAGCGCCGTCCAGCTTGCATCCGAGTTTGGCCTGGAATTCAAGACCATCGCGTTGAAGACCGTTCCGGCGACCATGACCGGTCTGATTGGTGGACAGGTTGACGTCGGCGTCGGGCAGATTGCGACGATCAACGCGTTCAAGAACGAAATCCGTCCGCTGATCATCCTGGACAACAACCGTCAACCCTACTTTGAACAGCATCTCCCCGGTGTTCGCACCATTGGCGAAGCCTTTCCGGGCAAGCAAGCCGGCGTTTGGGTTCACGGTGGTTGGGCCGTCAAGGCCGGAACCCCCCAGGAGATCGTCGACAGGCTGATTGAAGCGACCGCCGCGCTGGGTACGGAAGAGTTCATCGCCACCCTGCCTCCGGGTATCGACTGGCAGTTCGTTCATGGAGCCGGCAATGTCGGGGAACTGCTGCAGTCAGGTGTCGACCTGTACTCGCCGATCCTTGACGGACTTGGACTGCTGCACAAGTAAACGCTCGTCCCGAACCTGACTGGGCGCCGCCTGTTCGCGGCGTCCGTTCAATTGACCGAGCAGACGAGAATCTGAATCATGCTGACCCAGCGATTGGCAAACATTGTCTTCACGATCCTGGTCATCATTGCTTGCGCCTATTTTGCGGTCGTTGCGCAGGGATTCGAGGCCGCCGGACTGCTGGCCAGTTCGGGGCTTCCTTCGAGATTCTTTCCGCAACTCCTGCTGGGGTTCACGGCACTTTGCGCGGGAATCGTACTGTTTATCTATGTCACAAAAGGTGAGGCAGGCGACGCGGGTCAAACCGTTTTCGACTCGTCCGCTGAAGCCCGGCACGGTGTTCTGGCGCTGGCTGCTGCGGTTGTCAGCTACGTTGTCTGGTACAACTTCGGATACATCGCGATGGCGCTAGTTTCCGGGCCGCTCCTCTGTATGGCGACGGGCGTGCGCAACCCGGTCATCTACGGTGTCGTCCTGACGCTGGCGGCTGGCGTTTATCTGGTCTTCACCCAGCTGCTGGGGACACAATTCTAGTGTTTGACGTCGCGGCAGCTGAGGTCGCATTTGCGAACCTTTTTGACCCGTTCACCACGTTCTTGCTGGTGGCCGGCATCATTCTTGGACTGGTCATCGGAATTTTTCCAGGCCTCGGGCCGCCGATCGCGATCGCACTGGCGTTGCCCTTCACATTCTACATGGAAGCGGTTCCGTCGCTGATCCTGCTTCTCGCTATCTACAATGCCGCGATTTACGGGGGGTCGATATCGGCAATTGCTGTCGGCATTCCAGGCACCGGGGCCGCGATCGCGACCGTCATGGATGGGCACGCGATGTACAAGCAGGGTCGAGGAGGCGAAGCACTGGGCCTGTCGCTGACCGGCAGCATCATTGGCGGGCTCGTTAGTGTTGTTTGTCTGACCTTCATCGCGCCCATACTTGCCCAAGTCGCGATCAAGTTCGGACCCAGGGAGTTCCTGGCCATATCCGTTTTCGGATTGGTCGTCGTTGTCCGCGTCGCGGGTGCGAACCTCTTCAAGGGACTGCTTGTCGGTGGTCTGGGTATCTTTCTCACGACCTGGGGACTGGATGAACTGAATGGCGCAGAGCGCTACACGTTCGGGACCTATCACTTGTACGAGGGCATACCGCTGGTTCCGTTTCTCGTCGGCATTTTCGCGGTTTCCGAAGTCTTGATCGGTTCGGAAAAAGCGCTGAAACGCATCGAATTCGACAAATCCAGCCTGACCGTGAAGATCCCGGGTCTGAAGACCTTGTCCAGACTCAGGGGCAACCTGGCGCGGTCTTCTTTCATTGGCACGATTATCGGGATTATCCCCGGTGAGGGGGCCGCGGTCGGTGCGTTCTTCGCATATTCGGAAGAAAAACGTCGTTCCGGGGAGCCGGAGAAATTCGGAACAGGTGTTCCTGAAGGTATTGTTGCTCCCGAAACGGCGAACAACGCGACAGTCGGCGGGGCGCTGGTTCCGACGCTGACACTTGGCGTGCCGGGAAGTCCTGCGGCAGCGGTACTGCTGGGCGCGTTCCTGATTCAGGGCCTGGCGCCGGGACCGACTCTCTTCGATGAGCGCCCGGACATCATGTACTCCCTGTTCCTCGGCCTCTTTCTCATCAACGTCTTGATGCTGTTCATCGGCCTGTTCGTGATCCGCTTTGCGGCGATGCTCATTCGGGTTCCGATGGCCGTGATCGTACCGACTGTGCTCTTGCTAAGCTTCACCGGCATCTACGCGGTTTCAAACAGTCTCTTCAACGTGGGTGTCTTGCTGGCCGCCGGGGTGCTCGGATACGTCGTCAGGAAACTGGGCTATTCAATTGCGCCGCTTTCCATCGGCTTCGTGCTTGGCCCAATTCTGGAGAATTCCTTGCGTCAGTCCATCACGATTGCGGATGGCAGCACGGCGGAGTTCTTCGACACCCCCATCGGTCTCGGGATCTACGCAGTCCTGGCACTGACAATTCTGTGGGGACCAATCTCAGCACGGGTGAAAAGCCGTAGGGCGGGAAAGGTCAATGACCCATGAGGAAGAGGCCCAACATCCTCCTGATCTATGCGGACCAGATGCGGTACGACGCAATGGGTTGTGCCGGCAATCCGGTGATCAGGACACCACAGATCGACAGGTTGGCCAGCGAAGGGGTTCATTTTGCCGAGGCTTACACGTCCTACCCGCTCTGCTGTCCATTCCGCGCTTCTGTCATGACGGGAAAATATGCCCAGGGGCACGGGATGATTCAAAACCACTTCCCGCTGCGTGGTGACCAGGCCTTCCTTGCCGATCTCATGAAGGATGCCGGCTATCGGACCGGGTATATCGGAAAATGGCATCTCGAAGGCGGACCCAAGCCCGGCTTCGTGCCGCCCGATCGCCGATTTGGCTGGGATCACTTCATAGGCTTCAATCGCGGTCACGAATACACGTCGTCGATTTACTATGATGACGATGGTCAAGCCTATCATTCGAGGCGCTATGAACCGGACTACCAGACCGATCAGCTGATCGAATTCATCGCAGACGCGTCGACCGCCAAGGACGGCAAGCCGTGGATCGGGTACGTAAGTTACGGTCCCCCGCATTTCCCGATGGATATGCCGGACTATCTGCGCACGGTTTACAGGCCCGAAGAGATCCCCTTGCCGGCGGGCGTTCCCGACATGGAGCTTCAGCGCAGGTTACAGAGGATTCGAAACGAGGTTTGGTGCGGCGGCGATCCGCGGTCCGGACATTCGAGCCACGCGGCATACGACACCAAAGCCGTTGGAGAGCCGGAAACAGAAGCCGAAATTCGCCAGTTCATCGCCGAATACTATGGCATGATCCACAATATCGACTGGAATGTCGGGCGGGTCCTGAACGAACTAGATCGCCAGGGAGTCGCGGATGACACGGTGGTGCTGTTCTTCAGCGATCACGGTGACATGTGCGGTCAGCATGGTCACTTCTGCGGGATCAAGAACACGGCTTACCGGGGCGCCATGCACGTGCCGTTGATTGTCCGTTACGCCGCGCGGTTCAAGCCGCGGAAATCCGAGGCTCTCGTTGACGTTGGCCCCGACATGATGCCAACGATTCTCGACATTGTTGGTGCGGACATACCCGAAGACCTCGATGGTAAGAGCTACGTTCCCGTTCTCGACGGCGAACAAACCGAGGCGCGCGACGCGATCTGGTACCAGGTCTTTACCCAAACGGGCGCCAACCCGCGCGAGTTCGCGCCGTTTGCTGAGCGCGGCATACGCACCAGGGACTGGCTCTATATGCGCCACAAGGACAATCGCGTGCTGCTGTTTGATGAGCGCGCAGATTACCATGAACAGGACAACCTTGTGGATGATCCGGCGTATCGGCCATTGATGACCGAATTCGACGCCCGGATTACAGCCCATATGGAGGCGACCGGCGATGATTGGGCAATGGCAGCCGACTTCCCGCCGCCAGGCTGGATAACCCACGCTGAGGCGAAAGAGTATCTCGAAAAAGAACTCCTGCCGAACGCGATCGAGGTTGCCTGATCTTGAGTTTCCTTCAGACGCCCCGGGCTTGAATTCCGGCAATCCGGAGCCGCGGGTTTTCAACGATCTAACTCTCCCTGAACAGGTCTTGGTGGCGTGCCAGAAAATACAGAACATTTTCATGAACAATGCAGGTTGACTTCGGCATATGTGACGCAATGCGGACCTGCCATTGTTGCGGAAAGCGCGCGCCTAAAGCGTCTCGACGTTGCCACATACGCTCAAGGACTGGCCGGAGATGTTCCTGCCGGCCGGCGAACACAGAAAGAGGACCATGTCTGCGACGTCTTGCGGACCAACCATGCGGCGCAGCGAAACGGTCTCCAGGTACATCGCCCGCGTTTCCTCGAACGTTTTTCCGATCGCACGGGCCCGTGCATCGATCACGCCATCCATTCGCGGTCCTTCGACGATGCCAGGAAGGATCGCGTTCACGCGTATCCCGTCGGGCCCCAACTCCTTTGCGAGACTCTGTGTAAAGCCGATTACGCCCCATTTCGTGGTGGCGTATGGCGTTCGAAACGCGTAACCCAAACGGCCTGCTACCGAAGCCATGTTAATGATGGCGGCGTTGCAGGATTTTCGAAGATGCCGAACGGCGACCCGGGCGCAGTAAAACTGGCCACTCAAATTGACCGCGACTGTCCGATCCCATTCGAGCGGATCGATTTCGTCGACGCGAGCTGTTGGTCCAGCAATTCCTGCATTGTTTACCAACACGTCGAGGCCGCCGAGCGCCTCGACGGCACCCGAAAAATAGTGATCGACCTGTACGGGGTCCGACACGTCAACCTGCCTGGAAAGAATCTCGGCGCGTTCCCTCCCCAATTCACTCAATGCATCATTTGAAACGTCGCACACATGAACAGAGGCTCCGTGCGAAACCAGGGTCTCGGCGATCGTGCGACCGATGCCCGCGCCGCCTGCGGTTACGATTGCTCTTGTTCCCTGTACAACGCGACGGTGAAACGGTCTGTTTGGCAATGTCACGGGTTAACCGAAGCCTCCCTTCAAGTTGTCGATTCTGGCCGTAATCTCCGCGATTCCCGCGTCCCAGTCAGCGCTCGTCCTGGCAACGTAGTGAGCCGTAGGCAGCGCCTCTTGAAGGCAATCGATCCCGTCGAAAAGCCTTGTATCGCATACCATGGCATAGGGTTTGCCTGTCGTGTTTCGCGCTTCTTCGAATGCTTCGAGGATCTCCCGCGTGTTTGTCCCGTCGATGCGGCGTGCGGCAAATCCGAAAGCCTCGAACTTCTCCGGGACCGGCTCGACGCCCATCACGTCTTTCGCATGGCCCGAGGCCTGCATGTCGTTATTGTCAATGATGTAGACAAGGTTCGACAGATTCTGGTGCCCCGCAAACATGGCGGCCTCCCAGACATTGCCCTCCTGCAGTTCGCCGTCGGAAAACAGGCAGTAAATGCGTTTGTCCGAGCCTCTCTTGCGCTCGGCCCAGGCAATTCCGGCGGCCTGGCTCGGACCCTGGCCAAGTGAGCCTGCGGTGATCTCAAACCCCAGTTGCCCCTCGATCGGACTTTGGTCGATCCTGGTGCCATCCGCGTTGTAGGTCTTGAGTTCATCCATCGTGTAGGAACCGTGTTCGGCCAACGCGCCGTAGGTCATGATCGCGTCGTGCCCGTTGGACAGGACAAACCGGTCATGGAACCAACCGCTTCCATCAGGGCGCATTTCATCGAAATAAAGGCATGCGGCAATATCGGCTAGTGCTACGCCCTGCGCTGCGTAGCCGCCGCGCTGACGGCAAATCTCGAGAACGTTTCGGCGAATCCTGGCGGCGATGATTTCCAGGTCGCGGATACGGCTGGCGGTGTTCGTTCTCATGACAGGAGTCCCTCGATTCGATTGGCCAGCCCTTCGCCATCCAGTCCAAGTTCAGTGCGAATGTAGGGCAGGGTGCCACCCGGTGCCCATGTATTGGGGAGACCAAGCCGTGTGATCCGTGGCCCGCCGCCGACGTCCGATACGATCTCGGCCACCAAAGACCCCAGCCCGGTGACGATCTGATGGTTTTCCACCGTGACGACATGGTCATGCGAATAGGCGAACTCGGCGATCTCGGCCTCGTTGACCGGCTTGATCGTCGGAACATGCAGCAGCGAATGGGATAGGCCCCGCGCGGCAAGAAGGTCAGAGGCTTCCAGCGCCCACTGAGTGCCGTGCCCTGTTGCGACAATGCCGACACCGGTCCCTTCCCGAAGCATGTACGTCCGGCCCAGTTCGAACGAGAACCCCGCAGGATCCAGAATTCGGGGCGTGTCACCCCGGTGACCGCGCAGATACACCAGGCCCGGCAGATCGACGGCGACATCCAGCGCCTGGCGGAAGTCGGTCGGATCCACGGGATCGATCACCGTGGCATTCGGAATTGTGCGCACCATGCCAAGGTCTTCGGCTGCCTGGTGGTGAATGCGGGCCGGATTGGCGATGCCCGGCGTGAAACCAACGACAATCGAGGTGTTCGGTCCGGTACCCATGCAGATCATCATCTGGTCATAGGCTCGGCGCGTGGCGTAACAGGCAAATGTCGTCGCGACCGGAACGAGGCCCGCCTTGGCGACGCCTGCTGCAACAGAAATCAGGTTCTGCTCCGCCATACCCACATCGAGGTGCTGTTCGGGAAGTTCAGCCTTCACGCGATTGACCTGGCAGTACGTACTCAGGTCCGCGCTCATGATCACGACATCCTTTCGACGAGAGCAAAGATCGAAGCTGATCGCATCAAATGGAGCGGGGTCAAACGTACGTTCGCCAATCAACAGCATCGTGGTGTCTCCGGTACCGTAAGTTGCCATCTCATTTCTCAAGGTGATCCATCGTTTTGTTCTGATGATCTCAATGCAGAAAAGTCCCTGGTGACAGTCCCACGAGCGAATGTGCAGTTATGGAGCGAAAATGAAAAGTACATACATTGCTTCAAGTCTAGGCTGGTTTTGCCGTGTTCGCATGCTCGGCGCAGGTTCCGAGACCACTTGAACGCTGTTTTCGGAAAAAATGAGTGCCTTTCGTGATCGATTGAACCCGGAGACCGCCTGGCAGTCGGCAAGCGAACAGATGTGAAGGTCATGGCGATTGATCCCGCAGTTACGACATGACCATTCCCTTGCACAGGCCGGGGTCGCCAGGGCAATCCGGATCGGCCAGGGAAGCATCCTCAACATCTTGTCCCGAGCGGGACTTTCGAACCGGCCGTTCGCCCCCGGCGAAGTCCTGCCGGATACGGCGGTCGGTGACCTCCCAAGAAAGATCAAATTTTGACGCAATCGCAATCGGCAGGCGAGGTCGATACTCGTGTTGAATCTCGAGAATGCGCGGGAGGGGATTCGCAAACTCACCGGACCCACGCCAACGGACCCAGTTTGCCGACAACCGCGAGTCGGCGTATCCGTTGCAAGCCTGGGGCGTCCGCCAACACGTGGAGACTTGTCGGCAATTTGCAAAACTCGAGCCCATGCGCCATTGTGTCAATTGTGGGCGAACCAAGACACGGCATGAGTTGTGCGAGAAGAAAAGAGCCGAATTGACCACCGCGGAGGCTCGGGAATGAATAAACTGATCAACCGCAGGAAAGCTCTCCTGGGACTTTCCGCCTGTACGGGCACGATTGCTGCAATTTCCATTGGTCCCGTTCCGGCCGCATCCGCCGTTCCGGAAATGCCGGAATGGTTGCAGACTTTGGTTCGGGACAGGCTGGGAAGATCCGAATTCCTTGAAGGGCGGGTCGTGTTGGAGATGCCAAACCGGGCTGACACGGGCCTGTCCGTGCCGCTGACGGTTTCAGTTCCGGATTCGCCGATGACGGAAGCAGATCACGTCAGGAGCCTGCATGTGTTCTCGACGAGGAATCCGCAACCGTTGATCAGCGATTACTACTTCACTCCGAGATCAGGTGTCGCCAAGGTATCGCAACGCATTCGATTGGCCCAGACCCAATATATCTACGGGTTCGCGATCATGAGCGATGAATCCGCATGGATGTGGGCAAGACATGTGACTGTTACCCTTGGAGCATGTGCGGTCGAGATATTCCTGCCGGACGCAAAGTAGTCGAACGGGATGCGAGGATGGACTTTGGATTTGAACCGCGGCAAGCCCGAAACCTTGGCACGCGACATGCGGAAGGACGGTTGAAATGAGCAAGGTCAGAACCCGTTTGTCTGTCCCTCCAATCGTGCAGAAGGGCGAGGTTTTTGAAGTCAAGACCCTGGTAACGCACCCGATGGAAAACGGGTTCATGTTTTCGAGGGACGGCCAGCGCATTCCCAGGCATATCATTCATCGATTCGAGGCTTCGTTCAACGGTGCACTGGTCTTCCGTGCCGACTGGCACGAAGCCGTATCCCCTAACCCCTTCATGTCATTTCACGCATCCGTGCAGGAATCGGGAGAGTTCGACTTCAGATGGTACGACGACGACGGCACGATTCACACGGCGTCGGCCGAAATCGAAGTTGCTTGAAACCACGAGGTCGTCCTCGGCCTACGCGGTCGGCGCCGCCGATTTTTCTGGCATTGGGTTTCCTTGCGGCGGCCTCATCGCCGATCGCTGAAGAGCCCGACCTGTTCGGCGGCGAGTTTCCGCTGTCAGGTTATCACTACATGGGTGAACAGGTTCGCGCTCTCCAGGATGACGAATTCCTGAATCCCGGGTTGTTCGCTGTCGAATTCGGCGGGGAACTCTGGTCCACGCCGACGGGCGGCAAGGGAATGTCGTGTCAGTCCTGTCACGAGGACGCATCCGAATCGATGCGAAGCGTTGCCGCAAGGTATCCGCAATTCGATGAAGAGTTGGGTTCACTGGTCAACCTGGAAGCGCGCATCAACGAGATGCTCACGGCCTACATGGATGCGCCCGCCTTGCCTCAGGAATCCGACGAGCTTCTTTCGTTGACCGCGTTCGTAACCTATCAGTCCCGGGGCATCCCGATTGGCGTCGATATTTCGGGCGAAGCGGAGCGATACTGGCGGGAAGGTCACGATTTCTACATTCAGCGGCGGGGACAGTTGAACCTTGCGTGCAACCAATGCCATGATGATCTCGCCGGATTCAATCTGCGCGGCGACAGGATCAGCCAGGGCCATGTCAACGGATTTCCCGTGTATCGGTTGATGTGGAACTCCTTGGGCTCGCGTCATCGCATGTTTCGCTGGTGTAACTGGGCTGTCCGCTCCGAACCGTATGAACTCGGCTCCAGGGAGTATCTGAGCCTGGAACTCTATCTTGCATGGCGGTCGAGCGGCCTGCCGATCGAAGCACCCGCCGTGCGGCCGTAAATCGACACCGCCACGGCAGTTGACCCTGTCGGAGGAAGGCGGTCGATATGAAAGGGGAAAATCCATGTCCAGATTCCTGTCGTTGTTCGCATTCGGGTTGATCTTCGTTCCGTTTCATGCCGTCGCATTTGACGAATTGCAGGATTGTGCGACGTGCCCGCTCATGGTGAAGATCGAAGGTGGGTCCTTTCCACGCGCAGGAAACATGAATGACACGCCCGTCACGGTGAAAATTGACTACGACTATGCGTTGTCGAGGTGCGAAGTCACGGTTGGGGAGTTTGCAGAGTTTGCGAATGCCACGGGCCTGAAGTCAAAGGGATGCCGGCTCTTCCGAACGACGGGTGATATCGACTACCCGGAAGGTGGGTGGAGCGATCCGGGATTTCGCCAGAGGGACACCCGCCCGGTTGTCTGCGTAAGCTGGGACGACGCGAATGCATATGCCGAATGGCTCTCGGAGCGCACCGGACAGGCATATCGGCTTCCCAGCGAGAGCGAGTGGGAGTTTGCCGCCCGTGCAGGCGCCGGGCATGAGTCGCTGTGGTATGTCCGGGGCAGTCTCAAGACGGGACAAGCAAAATGTGCCACCTGCTTTGGTTCGGACGTGATGGGACGGGAGGATGAACTGACTTCGGCAAATGTCGGGGGGACGTACAGAAACCCATTCGGCCTCGCAGACATGCTGGGCAATGTGTCGGAGTGGACACTTGACTGTGGAGACGGCGAGTTGGCGGATTCACCCGTGGACGGGAGTGCCTGGCTGGGCGAAAGCTGCGTGCAGAGGGTAACCAGGGGCGGAACTTTCCACAGCGATTGGGCAGGGCTGTCGCGGTTCAGGGTTTCCAGGGATGGTGGCGAGGGCCGGAACGATCTGGGATTCAGGGTCATGAGGGAATTGGACGCGTCCGGGAACGACCCTGCTATCGAACACTACGCTGCGAGCGGCTTCGAGTCGGTCTGCAAATGAAATTCGCCTGACCATGCGCCGGCGATTGCTTTTCGTTACTGCCGCTCTCGTCGCAATCCTGGCTGCGGCGGTAATCTGGGCCAATAGGCACCCTGAAATTGCCCCAGTCGAACAGACTGGAGGTGCCGGGTTCGACACGGCCCAATTGCTCCTGGGTGAAGCGCTGACAGGCATAGGCGCCTGCGAAGTTTGCCACACTGCGCCGGGCGGTGCTCCTTTTGCGGGTGGACTGGCTTTGGCGACACCTTTCGGCACCATCTACTCGACCAACATCACGCCGGACGTGGCGACCGGGATAGGCAGCTGGTCGGAGGAGGCATTCAGGCGCGCCATGCGTGAGGGCGTCGACCGCAACGGGCGGCATCTTTATCCTGCCTTTCCCTATGATCATTTCACCAAGGTGACCGACGAGGACATTCGGGCGATCTACGCGCATCTCACGACGCTTGAGCCGGTGGAATATGTACCACCGGAGAACGAACTCGGATTTCCGTTCAACGTTCGGATGTTGCTCGCGGGCTGGAAACTGCTTTTCCTGGACAAGGGGGAGTTCCGGCCGGACAGTCTGCAAGACGAGGAGTGGAATCGCGGGGCCTATCTCGCGGAAGGGCTGGGACACTGCGGGGCCTGCCATTCACCGCGCAACATGTTTGGTGCGGTCAAACAGGCAGCGGCCTATGCGGGTGGCGAGGCCGAGGAGTGGCACGCGCCCGCACTCAACGAAATGTCCCGGACTCCCATTCCCTGGAACCAGCTGCAGCTCGTCAACTACCTCTTCGATGGGTGGGACGAGGAACACGGGATTGCGGCCGGGCCGATGGCACCGGTGGTAAACCATCTCTACGACCAGTCGGAAGACGACATTTTCGCAATCGCCGCATATTTCGAATCAATTCAGCGACGGCAACTTGCCGATGCTGAGAAAAACGCCATTCTCGAAAGAGCGCGCTCCCAGGATTGGGGGGCGGAATTCGGCTACCGGCCGGCGGAGGTTCCCGACGATCCTGCACTCCTTCGCGGAATGGAAGTATTTGCGGACCAGTGTGCGACCTGTCACAAGAGCGGCATCGGGCAGCTTCCCGTATCGCTGGCTTTGACAGGAACCGTCAATGCCCCGGATCCGAGAAACGTCATACACATCATTTTTGACGGAATCCGGCCTCCGCGCGGTGCCCTGCAACGGTCGATGCCGGGCTTCGGGGCCTCGATATCGGACAGCGATATCGAGGATTTGCTGAATTACATACGATGGCACTTTTCCGATCTGCCGCCGTGGCAGGACGTCAGCGGGCAAGTCGCGGCCAAGCGGGCCCACTGGTAGGCAGGTCCAATCATCCGTGAATGCCTGATCCGACAAGTATGTCGCACGCATCCGTCGTTACAGCCACACCGTCAGGACCAACGAGGACAACTGCAGCCTCGCCTGTATCATGGCATTCCTTGACTCCGAGACGGCCTCGGCACTAACCCGCATAGCCCGAAAAAATGTGCGCATGGGGCCTGACTTGTCGTATTGGTGAATGAATACAATAACATACACGACCACAAGGACCGGACCTTATGCAGACAGAGTGTACATCACCGCAACTGGAATTTGACGGCCCGGGGTAGCGCGGGGTTACGAGGATATCAACGACCATAACCGGCTACGCGATGACTCCGCACCAGTTCCTCAAACACACCGAACGCGCGAATGACCAAACATTTTTTTCATCGGCACGATTTCTTCTTCGAATATCCCGGCCAACGGGTCCGGCCGCCGCCCCAGTGGGGCCTTTTCTGTGAGGGAAGCGTCGGATCCCGGTTGATCCGGTAGCCGCTACGGGCACTGAAGCCGGCCTTTGCAGCGGCCATTTCTGTCGAGTGAGATTTCCTGTGTTTCAGAAAGACCTCATCTGGTTGTCCGTTACATGGGTGACCGGGCACCTTGCTCCCCTTTGCTTGAGAATTGTTGCAAGGTCTTACCCAGGCAGCCGCAGACACCAAAGGAGACCCGGTAGGGGCGAAAAAAATTCCCTTCCGGCGGGTGTCAACTGCAGTCGGGCTACGCCTTCCTTGCGTTGACGGCCGCCGGACCAACCCCCTCACACCAGACTGCCATCTTGATTGTCGCTGGACTGCCACTTTGATTGTCGCGCTGCAGGCATCCGCAAAAATGACTTCGCGCCTGGATTGGCGCACGGAAACCGGGCTCGATCCGGCCGGAAGCCGCCTTCAGCGCGTCATCGTGGCCACCAGCCGCGAAAACACCGAAAAACCGACCTCACCGCGGGTTTGACGAGCTTTGCGGGCTGGGGGATCCGGGCGGATCAACGCGCTCCCACGAGAAAGACGCGAGCATCGCGGCAGCCACTCATCTGGCAGCTGGCATAGCCGCGACTAACCGATTGTCGACAGCCTTGCGTCGACTCCATAGACACGCAGTGCGGTGGCGCGTCCAATCGCGCTGGCTTCTGCTTCGCTCAGATCGGCCAGAATTCGGCGCGTCACGCCGATCCAGTCCTGGATCCCGTTGGCCGTTTCGACGACTGGCCAATCGCTGCCCCAGACCATGCGATCGGGACCAAACGCTTCCAGCACATGATCGACATAATGTTTGATCGCCTCGTAAGTGGCATCGCCCGGTGCACAGTACGCCATCACTCCGGAGAGCTTGCAGGTGACATTGGGCAATACGGCAAGGCGGCGCATATCCTCGCGCCACGGATCGAGACCACCACCGGCAATGTCGGGCACACCACAGTGATCCAGAATCAGGGATGTGTTCTCACAGGCTACAGCAAGGTCCGCGGCAAGCGGCAGCTGCCGGGCAAGAAAGCACATGTCGAACGTCATGCCCTTGTCGCCGATTCGACGGACGTTGGCGCGAAACGTATCGCTTGTGGACATGTCATCCTCGACGACATGCAGTATGCGCCGGAAGCCGACAGCACCGAGCGCTCGCGCTTCGTCGATCCAGGCTTCGAAGCCATCGTCGGTTTCGGGACGGCAGGTCGCAATGAGCCCGCGAATGCCGTTGGATGAAATCTTTGCCAACGCCGAGACATGACGTGTTTCGGCCTCGATGCCGGGATCGTCAGCCGCCGCCTCCATAAAGAGCGCGCCATCAATACCGAAGCCTTCGGTAAGGGTTTGATAGTCCTTCAGCGTGAATGCCTTGTCCGCCAGAGCCGGGATTCCATTTGTCCAGGAATAACTTGCAACCTCCGGGTAGACGAGGTGCTGGTGCGTGTCGATCAATCCAATCATTCTCCGGCTCCTTCCGGGTCGTCGGTGACTTCCTGCTGCTGGTTGCCGAGCACTGAATTCCAAATCTCGCGCAGTCCCCGGCCCGCGGATTGTGACCGCGAGAAGCCCCGTGCTCTTTGGCGATTTCAGGCACCGGTCCTGGCTGTGCACGCGCATCGGACTGGTAGCGCCTGCAAACCGGAAGCCGTCGGGTTCCAACACCCAAATGTCCCGCGAGAGCGCCGTCGTTGAGATTGGTTGCGCACGCCCGAGTGCCGTCAGACACGCAGGCCCATGCGGCCGCACGTTTGTCCCCTGTCAAACTGCGGGCAGCAGGTTTCTCACTTGCCGGTCAAGTCCCCCGCTCAAGCAGGAAAACACGCCGGCCCGATAGGCTCAAAGCTCTTGTAGGTCAATATGAACTCGGTGTGACCAAGTTCCTCCGACTTCGTCGGTTCGCCCGATGCAACGCGTTTGACGCAGTCCAATATTTCCAGTCCCACTTCGTCAACTTCCGCACCTTCACTGATGATCCGTCCCGCATTGACGTCCATGTCGTCAGACAGGCATTCGTACATTTGCGGATTGGCGGCGATCTTTATCACCGGTGCCAGCGCGGATCCGACAACCGATCCCCGCCCGGTAACGAAGAGCGTGACAAGAGCGCCCGAAGCCATCATCTCGACGATCTCGGCGTTGTCGGAGATGTTCGGGAAACCGAACCGCACTTCGCCATCCGGCACGACGTCCATCAGATAGAGTCCGCCGCGAAGGGGGATGTCACCAGGCTTGATCAGCCCCGAGATCTGAGACTGTCCCGATTTGGCGTATGCGCCAAGGGATTTCTCTTCGATGGTGGTCAACCCGCCTTCAGCGTTTCCAGCCGCAAAGCTTCCGAAACCCAACGTCGCATAGTAAGCTGCAGCCTTTTCGACGCTTGCCCGTATCTCGGCACCGAGTTCGGGTGTGGCCGCGCGGGCTGCCATGATGTCTTCGCATCCGATCAACTCGCCTGTTTCTTCGAAGATGCACGTCGCTCCCGCCTCAACCAGCATGTCGAACGTACGTCCCACGGCGGGGTTGCCCGTCAGTCCGCTCGTTCCGTCCGAGCCACCACAAACCGTTCCGACGACGAGGTCTGCCATTTCAAAGGGAACAACAGGAGTTGTCGCAAGCGCGTCTGCCATGGCGACGACTGCGGCGCACCCCTTTTCAATCGTGGCCCGCGTGCCTCCGTCGCGCTGAATGACCAGCGTTTCCACTGGACGGCCACTGTCCTTGACGACATGTTCAAGCCGATATCGATCAAAGCTCTCGCAGCCCAAGGACACCAGCACCACGGCACCTACGTTGGGGTGGGTGCACAGGCGTTCCATCATCGACTGGGCATAGGGGTTCGGAAAGCAGCCGGGAAACCCGATGACATGGGCTGTTTCGCGATGAGGCGCAACGATTTCTCGTGCGACGTGGTGGGCGCACTCCACGAGATATGCCACCGCAATGACGTTCCGGATGCCTCTGCGTCCGTCCTGCCTCAGATACCCTTTCATTTCGGATCCTCTTCCAACGCCGCCAGTGCGTATGTCGGTGTGTAGTTGCTTTGAACGTTGTGGATGTGGACGTGATCACCTTCGGCAATGGCCGCGACCGCGGAACCGATGGGCGCACCGTACTTCACGATCCGTTCACCCTTTGCGATTGGTCGGCGAGCCAGCTTGTGACCGAGGCCAATTCGACCCCCAATCTTGACCGTTCCAAACTCTAACCGCACTTCGTCGCCGGCATCCAGGGTTCCGCGCACGACAAAGACGTTGTCGGCATCCGACAACAATAGTAGGCGCTGATCCACCGCTCCCATCAGAACTTGCCATGCTTCCGATAAGCATCCTGCGGATCGGTCCCAGACAGTATCGCTGACCGCACCTTGTTCTCGGTGACCATCGCCTCGCTCGCCGCGTCAATGATCTCGTCCAGGATGCCAACCGGCACCCGTACCATGCCGTCGCGGTCCCCGTGCAGCCAGTCGCCCGATTCGATTCGCACGTCGCCGATGGTAATCGGCACCTCAGTCGCAGTTGGTCGCCACAGACCGACCACGTCACGCGGCGTGTGATGTGTGCGCCAGCACGCAAATCCGAGATCCAAGATGAAGTTTGCGTCCCGCAGAGCCCCGTCCACAACGCACCCCAGAACACCCTTCGCATGTAGCGTTTCGGCCGAAAGCTCTCCCATTTGAGCAATCAGATGCGTATTTGGTTGCGCACACCAGATATGCTCCGGCTGCGCCTTCGAGAGCAGGCCGGTCCAATCCAGAAGCGTCTGGTGCGGATCTGCAGATTCATCAATGCACCCCTCGACAGTCCAGGCCGGTCCACACAACGTCATCTCAGGCTGCAGCGGCTTGATACGGGGCGGCAGGGTGAAATCCGTCATTCCACGCGCACGCATGACGTCATGCACGACGCCGGTGTAACAACTCCTGAACCGATCAATCCGTGAGTCAGTCATGATGGAAGACTTCTTCCATCATCGCCCACCACTCCTCTTCCTTCCGGGTTTCAAGGGGTACCTGACAGGGCATGCAGACGTCCCACCATTTCTGTGTCATAGGGTCGGCGGCCATCTTCGCCGCGTCCGCAGCGAAGTCTTCGCCGCAATACTCCCAGTACCCGAACAGCATGTTCTCAGGCTCCTTGAGAAAGATCGAATAATTGGTGATGTTGCAGATCGAGATCATGTCGAGAATCTCGGGCCAAGCCGCCTCGTGGAGACGTTTATATTCCGTGACTTTTTCGGGCTTCAGCCCGATGATCATGCCCATGCGCTGCACGGCGTTTCTCCTTTCATGACAGCGTGAAATGCGTGCCGGGGACGATTCGCCTGCGGATCACGTCCCAATCCCAATCAATCCCGATCCCATTGCTGCTCGGTGGGTATGCCGTGCCACCGCGGATATCGAGCCGCGAGGTTGTGATTGCATCGAGTTGCGGAATGTATTCCAGTGTTTGCGCGTTCGGCACCGCGCAGACAAGGCTTACATGAAGTTCCATTAGGAAATGCGGGCAAATCGAAACGCCGAAACCCTCAGCAAGATGTGCCGCCTTCAGCCACGGTGTAATCCCCCCGATCCGGGCGACATCCGTTTGAATTATGCTCGCGGCCCCGAACTGGAGATAGTCCTTGAACTGTGACAACGAATACATGCTTTCGCCCACTGCGATGGGAACGCGCGAATGTCGGACCAAATCCACGTGAGCGCCGATGTTGTCAGCGGGCATGGGCTCCTCGAACCAGTGCACGCCAAAGTCGGCCAGCATGTCGGCGCGCCGCTGCGCTTCAGCAAGATCAAACGCCTGATTGGCATCGACCATGATGCGGAAATCCTCTCCCACTGCTTCCCTCACTGCACTTAGGCGCGCGCGGTCTTCCGCAATCGAAGGCTTGCCGATCTTGATCTTTGCACCGGTGAAGCCCTTGGCTTTCATCGCCGCCGCGTCCTCGGCCAGGTCATCGGCGGTCAGATGCAGCCAGCCGCCCTCAGTCGTATAAAGGGGCACTTCTGCATTCGAGCCGCCTGCCAGCTGCCAGAGCGGCAGACCAGCCCGCTTGCAGCGCAAATCCCAGAGCGCCGTGTCGATTGCCGCCAATGCTAACGAGGTGATTGCACCAACCGCAGTGGCGTGAGTGGAAGACAGCAGGTCACGCCAAATGCCGTTGATCTCCTCGGCCTCGCGCCCAAGCATACGGGGAGCAAGCGTTCTTTCAAGCATCCTGATGACGGCCGGACCACCTGTGCCAATGGTGTAGGCGTAACCAATGCCCTCTGCGCCCTCTGAATCCGTGATCCGCACAATGGGCGTTTCCTGACTTTCGAACGACTGGATCGCATCCACCCGTTTAACCGCCGGTGGCAGGTCAACCATCAGGATCTCGACTTCGCCTATTCGCGCCATCAGCCTATCCTCACTGCACGGCCGGTTGCCGCATCAAAGATATGCGCATTGACGAGTGAATGCCGGAAAGTGAGACGCTCGCCCGTCAACTCCTCCCGCTTCTCGATTTCTGCATCGAGCGGCACGTATTGGAAACCGCCAATCAATTGCACGCGCGCAGCGTGTAGCCGGCGAAGCTGCGGTAATCCTGTGCAACCGCAGGGACCGCCATCAGTGCTAACAAGGCTAAGGCCGCCATGACCTTTATCGTCAGGTTGTACATCGTTTCCTCCCATTTCGTGCCGGTTCCAATTGGTCATTCAAGCGTTTCTTTTCTTGCGCTTTCCGCCGGCATATGACCGGGAAGCAATTCCGCAAGTATTCGGCCGCGATCTGCGCCAAGCTCCGGGGCGGCGCGAACGCTCTTGAGGGTTTGTCCGTCGATCCGAAGAGGCCCCCGCAGCGCGTTCAACTCCGCGGTTCCGTTTCGGCGAATAGTCTGATGGAAATCGAGCTTCTGAAACGCCTCGGTTGCCAGCATTTGTGGCCAATCAAGCACTTCAGAGCACCAGATGTCGGCGGGCTGCAACACCGCCAGCCAGTCCCGCGTGGTTCGCTCGCGGATGGCATCGGCCAATATCGACTTGATTTCATCGCGTTGGTTCATCAGGGCAGCCGGGTCGCCGAACCAGTGCGAAAGGCCGTCGATCTCCATGAGTTCGGCCAGTTTTTCAAGTGACGGCGTCATCGCGACGGCCAGATACCCGTCCGCCGTTTCGTAAACCCCATACGGCGCGCCGAGATACGCATGGGCACCGTTGACGCCGCTTCGTTCGGGCAAACGACGACCATCGTTCAGGTGAGTTGTGAGCACTTCGAACTGAAAGTCGATCACTGCCTCGAACAGGCTGGTCTGCACGTGTGCACCTCGCCCGTGAACGCTCCGGCCTACCAGTGCGGCGAGAATACCTTGCACCAGCGCATTGCCAGCGAGCATGTCGGCCACGGCAAGACCGATCGGGACCGGTGGATCGTCCCGGTTGCCGGTCAGCCAAAGAAGGCCCGATCGCGCTTGTGCGAGCAGGTCTTGGCCCGGAAGGTCCTTCCAGGGCCCCTCCTCCCCAAATCCCGAGATCGAACCATACACGATGTTCGGATTGATCTCGCGCACGGACTCGTAGCCAAATCCCTGCCGCTCGATCACTCCGGGGCGAAAGTTTTGAATCATGACATCGGCGTGCTTGAGCAAAGCGCGGAGCATTTCCTTGTCGGCCTCATCGCGAGGATCGGCTATCAGGCCTTCCTTGTTGCGGTTGATCGCGTGGAAAAGCGTGTTGTCACCATCGATATCCGTGTCGGAAAGATAAAGGTGGCGGCAGAGGTCACCGGATCCGGGGCGCTCGACTTTGATGACGCGCGCACCCAGATCGGCCAGCTTCAGCGACGCCAGCGGACCCGACAGAAACTGGCTGAAGTCAAAAACCACAAGCCCGTCGAGCGGGCGCTGGTTTTGTGCCATCACCTTCATGCCAGGCTCTCCTCGTAGGCTGCCTGCAACGCATCGAGCGTGGCATTGTCCGTGGCCTCACCGCGCAGAAAACAGTGCACGACGTCGCCGCCCCTGTCCTGAAAGCCCATGTACCCTTCATGGCGTGGCCTGAGCCAAGACGTCTCAAGCGTTTCACGAGTGTTGCGGAAGAAATTTCGCGAGGCAGCGTTGCAGTGATCGCTGTCCCATGCGGCGGCGTTGCCAGGCTGGCCGCCGGCATCGAAGAAAAGCCCGGACTGGCACTCAGCCCCGGCGATCCAAAAGGCATATTCGGCGGCCAAATCACAGTGCGGGGAGGACGCAGACACCGCGATCCCTGTGCCGCCGATTACGGTGCCGCGGGGGCCGTTGCCGCCTATCCCCGGAGCGTCCGCGAAGACCAGGGGAAACCGGCAGAATCCGTCGCGGCTGTAGTTGTTGTATCCATAGCCAAATGGCGAATAGCTGGGCCCGTCAGCGGTCCTTCCCATCCATTCGTAGATGCCAATCGGATCGAGAGCCAGGCACCGACGATCCAGCAGAGACGCGATTTCCCCCATCATCCCGAGTACGTCGCGGCCAACGTCGCGGTCAACGAGGCTTGGTCCTTCGGCCACAGGCGCGTCCATGTTGCGTGCCAGACCCATGAATGTCATCAGGGCGTTAATCGGGATCAGCGCAAGTGCCACCCGCCCATCGCGCGCCAGCGAAATAACTTCGCTCCATTCGGTCGGCGGTGTCTGAATGCTGTCGGGGCGAAAGGCGGCGACAGGCGTTGCCGCATCAATTGCCAGCGCCCATTGGTGGCCGTCGAACTCGTAGGAAGGATGCGACGCGCCGACGGATTGTGCGGCCAGCGCGGCCAGCTCATCGTCATGCCCCGAACCATCCAAGGCCAGCAACAGCCCCGAGCGCGCGATTTCGCCCACGTGCGGATGGTCGATGACCATCAGATCGTAGGTGTCGGCCATCTCCTTGATCGGGCGGTCGGCAAAGGCCTGAAGAGAGCGCTTCTCCCAAGTGATGGAAACACCCGGATGCGCCACTGCATACGCCTTGGACGTGGCCACCATCGGGTCGAAGCCACGGGAATGATCCCAGGTCATGCCGCGAAGCTCAGCCACGCGCCTTCGCCTCCAGCGCCGCATCAGCATGTTCCGTGACCCGCGATGCATTGCGATAGAGCGCGGTCATCACGTGCTCGCAATAGAGAACAAGCACGCTCTCTCTCTTGAACACCGGGTAGTTGACCCGCACCTTGCCCGCCTCTGGGACCTTGACCTCATCCGACAGGTTTTCGCGAATTGCGTAGATCGTGTCTCCGATGAAGACTGGCGCAATGACCGCAGGCAGTCGCAGCCACAGGAAAACGAATTCAAGCAGTTCGTGGCGGCCAGGCCCAATCCGCAGGAAAACACCACCACGCTTGCGACAATGCGCTTGCCGAACGCGCCTTCTTCAGCCGCAAACCGTTCGTCAGACACTTCGGGGTGGTAATCCGTGATCAGCGATTTGAACAGCATCGACCTGCCTTGCGAAATAGTCCGCCGGATCCACCGGATCTCATCACCGACTTCGAAGTCCTCGAAGTGCCAATCTTCTGAATTCCAGACCGGAATCGTTGCGTGATCTTCGGATACCCCCGGAACGCCTCGCGCATGAACTCCGATCTCGGCCATGGTCTTTCCCCTGTTTCCGAACTTGCGCCGGGGCGCCGGGTTTCCCAAGAACGTATGACCTATCTCTTTTCATATGTCAAATTGTTTTGTAGGTATAAAAAAACACTTGATTCAGAGAGGAAACATGGAAAAGGAACAGTATTTTGAGGACTACGTTCTCAACGATTCCCGCCAGACCATGGCCCGCACGATCACTGAAACCGACATCGTTTTTCACGCCGGACACTCGGGTGATTTCTTTCCCCATCACATGGATGCCGAATGGTGCAAAACGCAGCCGTTCGGTGCGCGAATCGCCCACGGAACAATGACCTTCACAATTGGAATCGGCCTGACGGCGACGCAGATCAATCCGCGCGCGTTCACCTACGGATACGAACGGCTGCGCTTCCCGAACGCGGTCCATGCCGGCGATACAATTCGTACCACGGTCACGATCGGAGCCCTTGAGGATGATCCAAAGCGTCCCGCTTACGGGCGCGTGACGGAAGTATGCGAAACAAGGAAGCAGGACGGCAAAACAGTCATGTACTGTGAGCACATCCTGCTTGCCGAACGGAGGGAAAGAAAAGATGCCGACTGACCTGCGCCAGAGCTGGCCTGCCCCGACAAACCCGAAACCCATCGTGATAATCGGTGCCGGTGGCATCATCCGCGACGCCCACATGCCAGCCTACAAAAAGGCGGAACTTTCGGTCTGCGGCGTTACGGACGTGGACCAGCGACGAGCCCGCGCACTCGCGGATGACTACGGCCTTCCCAATGTCTACCCGTCCGTCGCCCAGGCCGCAAATGCCAACGGAACCAGCGTGGTTTATGACATTGCAACGCCGCCTCATGTGATCACCAATATCCTGCCCGACCTACCTGACCACGCCGCGGTTCTGATCCAGAAACCTATGGGGGTCGACCAGGATCAAGCCCGCGAGATACGCCAAATCTGCCGCGACAAGAATATGAAGGCGGCAATCAACTTCCAGCTTCGTTTCTCGCCCATGATGTTGGCGGTTCAGACCGCTGTGAAGTCGGGACGTCTGGGAGACCTTCTCGAGATAGAAGTGCACCTTAACATCTTCACTCAATGGAACCTGTTCCCATTCCTGATCCCGATGAAGCGGGTCGAGATCGCGGTACATTCGATTCACTACCTCGACACCATCCGGGCCGTGGCGGGAAATCCGGACGGCGTCTTCGCGCGCAGCATGCGCGACCCCCGCGCCGACGGCTTTGCTCAGACGCGGACATCCGTGATCCTCGACTACGGCGATCGCCTGCGGAGTTTGATGAGCATCAATCACAACCATCAGAACGGCCGCAAATTCCAGTCGGCCTGGTTCCGCTTCGAGGGTACCGATGGCACGATGATGGTGAAACTGGGCGTCTGCCACGACTACCCCAATGGTGAGGCTGATGAGCTCTGGTTTTGCCGGAACGGGGGGAATTGGGAACGGATTCCGTTGGAAGGAAGCTGGTTCATTGATGCTTTCATGGGCCCTATGCGCAACGTCCAGAGATTCGATGACGGCGAAGACAGTGACCTGCATTCAGGGGTCGAAGATGCCTATCAGACTATGGCACTGGTCGAAGCATGCTACAAGGCAATGAAACATCCCGCCGAACCGCTTGTGGTCGACTAGCCCGTCGTTGGCGCGTGTCCCCAAAAGTTCATCAATTGCAACGGTCTGCAAGGACGGATTTCGGCAAGAGGAAACAGATCCTTTCGCGATCGGGCACCCGAGGTCGAGCACGGTTTTTGGCCCGGAAATTTCAGTGCGCCGTGCAAGGCGCGTCTTCCTCGTGGGTGCGAATCCCACCCGGCGAATTGTCGCTGCGACCGGTAGCAGCCAGAGCGGCCATGGAGGTAACGAAATGAGCCGCAACCTGGTGTCAAAGGGCCGCCTTGGATGACTCAGCGAGTTGGCGGGCCCGAACGCGAATTGAACGCCGAGCAGGCCTCGAACTGGGCAGTGGGGGAGCCGACGCACCTGGAATATGGGGAAGCCGATGGCGGTTCGGGAAGCATGCGGCAGACGCACCGGATCGTTCCCGCCGGGGTAGTGGCGCCGGCATGTCTGCAAGATGGAAGACGCCGCAACACGGGTGTTGTTTCTCAAACCAAGTCGCTGGTCAGCGCGGTAGCATTCCCGGCTTTGGCCGATATCGGATTTCCCGGAAAACGGAATAACCCGGGAACCCCTCGACCCTTTCTTTCCCAGGCAGTCTTGTCCTGCAGTTGATTCCGGGCACGCCGGACGCTGCCACGTGGGCGCCGTGCTCCGCCAACGTGGCCGGAAACACGGTAGCGCTGCTCCGATTCAGCAGGTGGCGCTGCATTCTTTGATTTGGTGGGCGATCCGGCCTGGCGCTTCAATCGGCTACAACATCTTCGAATCGGGGGACATTCTGTCCGCCCAGACCTGAGCTTAGCGTGTTGGCCGCATCGATCAGTTCGCATGCGCAGGACTGAAACGTTATCGGATCGTGATATCGCTCAAGATGCGGCACGGTGAGTCCGGCTACTGCGATCCCCGTGTGATCGAAGACGGGCGCCGCGATGTTGACGATGCCACGTGCCGTGAAACTATCAGTTATCTCGTGCCCGCGCGCGCGGATTTCGGCAAACTCTTTGCGCAGACGGCCCTCGGTCATGTCTTCCGGCAACGGCACCGTTGCGAAGAATTCGCGCAGCGTTTCTTCTTCCGAAAACGCGAGGATGACCCGTCCGGTCGAGGCTCGCCACAGATTGACCCGCGCACCTAGACGAACGCTCATTATCGTATTTCCTGGCGGATCGACCTGCCCCACGACCATGATCGCATCGTCACTGGCGATTCCGAGATGCACAGATTGATTGATCGCGTGGGTGAGCCGCCGCATGATCGGACCGGCGAGCGCCGTCAAGCGGTTTATTAGCGGCGTCCGGTTCGCGACTTCGAACAGCTTGGTTGTCAGGGAGTATCGATCCGTATCGGCATCCTGGACGACATAGCCGCGCTCGGTCAGCACAACCAGCATACGGAAAATTTCGCCGACAGAACGCCCCATGCGCCGGGCAATCTCGCTCTGCGAAAGTCCACGTTCTTCAGTCGACAACAACTCAATTATGTCAAGTCCCTTCTCCAGGGCCGGAGCGGAATATCTGCGCTGCTCAATGGGCGATACGGTTGAAGAACCCTTTGCCATAGGGCCATTCTGCCAGCATGAACACGCGTATGCAATTCGCTCCATTCTGGAGCCCTTTGCCCCACGCGACCGCCAATGCGTGGTCTGGCTCTCATTGCTGCCTTGTAGGTCAGAGCAGCCCTATGGTGACAGGAGACAATCAACTGCCGGGTCGGTAGCTCACCGATGGTCACCTTGCCCAAGCGCGTTCCTTTTCGGGACGCCTGGCGCTGCAATTGCAATGTCCCTTTTTTTGGGCATCACTATGTGGACGGCGCTGAAGACATTGCCGAATTGCAAGGTCGCGAACATGATCGCGGTCCCGGCCAGTTACATGTCAAGGACATGCCGCGAGTGCGTTGCGGTCGATCGCCGCTCGCGCAGAACTCGGGACGAATTCGCCTGCACGGCCTGCTGTTGGGTTGCAGGATGATCTGCGTCAGCCGCCGCGCCACCCGGTTGCGGTCCGGGCTGGTTGGCTGTGGAAGGGGTTCTTCTCGTTCATGGTTTTGAAACCACCGATTGAGTGCAACCAGTGTATCGTAACCCAATATACGGGGCAGCAAGCTCCCGGTTGACGCCTTATTGTCATTTGATCTGTCATATGGAAAATCGCGTGAAGGAGCAGCAACTCTGGCTTTTCGCCGATCGCACCGTCACCATACGGGCCAACCAGCAGCGGCCGTACCTCTCGGCCTTTGCCGGCATTCCCGTGACCATCCTGCGCCGTGTAGGGTTGCAGGGCACCGGTCTCGCCACGGCGCGCATCGACACCATCCGGTCTCGACTGCCCAAGCTTGCCTGGCGCATCCGGGTGGCAGTGCGCAGGGTCTGGTTGCCCTTCGCATCGGTGTTTCCGTTGCAGATGCGTTTGAGCAGGCGCTCGCCAACCTGCGCGCAGCACCGGTGCGTGCTCCGCCCGGGTAACCGTGCTCCGGCCCCGGATTCCCCCTTTCGCGCGGCGTCACTTGGAACGCTGCCGGGGAGGTGTGTGTGTCGGCGGCACACGGAAAGGTGCACACGGCATCCGCAAAAAATGCCTTCGGGCCTGGATTGGCGCACGGAAACCGGGCTCGACCCGGCCGGAACCCCGCCGAAAGCCGCCTTCAGCGCGTCATCGTGGCCACCAGCCGTGAAAACACCGAAAATCAGACCTCACCGCGGGTTTTGTGAGCTATGCGGGCTAAACTTGCTCGAGCTCAGTCGCGGGCACAGGGAGTTCGAATTCAGGGGTCACCTCACCCACGCTACAACCTTCGGCGAAGACGCATGCCAGGTTCGCAAGGATCATGGCCCCGTCAGCAGGGCCTTGTGCAACGATCTCGCCATTGCCGTCGCTTTCCTCACCGTGAAGGACAGGTCGACCAGGAAAAAAGACAAACTTTGGGGACATCATCAAAGAATTCGCGCTCTCCATATCACGAACCATCAAGACCGTCCTGCAAAATTTTTTTGATCTCTGGCAACCTGTCGGTGTCGCCGACACCTGCCCGAATCCCTCTTTCAACTCCAAGACGGCGTCACGCTGCAGCGAATCAGCCATCGGAACGGCGTCGCAGCGGTGAATCAGGCCCCGCGCGCCTGGAAAAGCAACATGTTCCACCACGAAACGGGCCAAACTCCACGTGTTCAGGCACTCTGCGCCAAGCATTACGTTATTTTGTCGGAAAGTCCTGAGAATGCCGGTCCCAATGGATTCGCAGTTGCCCTGCCTTCGCGTTGGGTCTACTCTCTCCTTGCGTTCCTGTGAGCGAGCTGGTTTTGCCGTTCAGGATTGCCCGCAGCACAGCCTCTTCCGCTTGTTGGGACGTGGAGTTCCAAAAGGGAGGATGCGTGAATGGCACTTACACTCAATGTTAATGGCACGTCACATACAGTCGATGTGGAACCGGAGACTCCGCTTCTGTGGGTGCTCCGGGACAATATCGGCCTGACAGGCACAAAATACGGCTGCGGCATCGCTAAATGCGGGGCCTGTACGGTCCATATTGACGGCAAAAAGGCTTTTTCCTGCACGATGAAGGCTTCTGCCGCGGTAGGAGCGGAAATCACCACAATCGAGGGACTTTCGGAAGACAGCTCCCATCCGGTGCAGCTTGCCTGGGTCGAGGGAGACGTTCCGCAGTGCGGTTACTGCCAGTCAGGGCAGATAATGGCTGCGGCGGCGCTGTTGAGCCAGCGACCGAATCCGTCCGATCTCGATATCGATGCAGCGATGTCGGACAACATCTGCCGGTGCGGCACATACGCCCGAATTCGGGATGCCATCCACCGGGCTGCCGAAATCGCGGGAGGGTAATGACAATGACAACAATGGAAATTGACCGTCGGACATTTATCGTCACGAGCGCTTCCGCTGCCGGCGGACTGATGCTCGGGTTCTATTTGCCGACGGGTGCAGACGCGGGTGTCATGGGATCGCCATGGACTGCGGCAGAAGATGGCCAGGAAGTCAATGCCTGGCTGGTTATCGATCCGGACAATTCGGTTACCATCCGGGTTGGCCAGTCGGAGATGGGTGAAGGCGTCTTCACCGGCATGCCGATGCTCGTTGCCGAGGAACTGCAATGCGATTGGTCCAAGGTTCGGGCGGTGTATGCCGATGTCAACCGACACGTGCAGAATTTTGCCGAACCTTACATGGTGGCTGCCGGAGCGGCCAAGGAAACGGACAACCTGTACCAGCGAATGGGAACGGGTGGCTCGGGCGCGGTTCGCCGTTCACGCCTGTACCTGATGCAGGCGGGCGCCAGTGCGCGCGAACGCCTGAAGCAGGCTGCAGCGGATGCGTGGGGTGTCGACAGGTCGGCAGTCACAGCGGAAAACGGCATGCTGAGCGCCGGCGACCGGTCCGGAATGTTCGGTGAATTTGCGGCAGCCGCCGCGGGCATTCAGCTTGAATCAGAACCGGAAATCAAGACGCCTGACCAATTCACACTGCTCGGGACGTCAGTTGCACGTCTGGACACGCCTGTGAAGGTCAACGGAAGCGCCGTCTACGGCATTGATGCACAGGTGCCGGACATGGTCTTCGCTGCGGTCGAGGTGGCGCCGGTTCCCGGCGGAAGTCTCGTCAGCTACGACTTCGATGCGGTCAAGGACCGCCCGGGCGTCATAGCGGCATACCGGCTCGGTGAAGGCGGTATCGGGGTTCTGCATTACAATCTCGACGAGGTTGCGAATCGCGTGACCGGAATCCAGAGCGGTGTGGCCGTGATTGCCGATACGTACTATCGGGCGCTTACGGCCCTGCAACTCATGCCCAAGGAATGGGACGACGGTGGACATGGAGACGTCACCGACACCAGCATCATCGACGGTGCCTTGGAGGTCCTGGCGAATCCGGACGACCCGAGCTACAACCCGGCGGATTCGGTGGGTGATGCGCGCGGAGTGATTGCTGCGTCTTCCAGTGTGATGGAAGCTACCTACACGACCCCGTACCTTGATCATGCCTGCATGGAGCCAATGAATTGCACCGTGCATGTGACGGCGGACCGGGCGGATGTCTGGGTGGGAACCCAGAACCCGCCGAGGGCAATCGCCGCTGCCGCTGAGGAAGCCGGACTTCCCGAGGATAAGGTGCACGTGCACAACTGCTTCCTGGGCACGGGATTTGGCCGGCGTTCGCGGCCTGACGAGGTTCGCCAGGCTACGGCAATCGGAAAGGCGCTGGGACAGCCGGTAAAGGTGATCTGGACGAGAGAGGAAACTGCCCGGCAAGCCAAGATGCGGCCGTACTCGGTCTATCATTTCGCGGCAGCGACTGATGCGAACGGGAAGCCGGAGGCATACTGGAACCGCGTGGTTTCGCACTCGATCTTCAACCACCAGATACCGCAGTTCCTGAGGGACGGGATCGACAGCCAGGCTGTCGAAGGGCTGGACGAGCGTCTGCCCTATGACATTGCCAACAAGCAGGTCGATTACGCCATTCGTGATTCGCATTTGCCGGTTCACTGGTGGCGTGCCGTCGGGGCATCGCAGAACGCGTTTGCCCTGGAAGGGTTCATTGATGAACTCGCTCACGCGGCAGGTGCCGATCCCCTGCAATTCCGGTTGGATCTTCTTCCCGAGGACTCGGAATTCCGTCGTCCGCTCGAAATGGCGGCTGAAGGAGCTGGCTGGACCACGGATCTTGGCCGCGGTGAAGGGCTGGGCATCGGAATGGCGGAAGCGTTCGGTACCGTCGTGGCGCATGTTGCCTATGTGACCGTCAGCCGCCGCGGACAGTTGCGGGTTGAAACGGTTGATGCTGCGATCGACTGCGGGCACGTCATTCATCCGAAGATGGTCGAAATGCAGATGGAGAGCAACGTCGTGTATGGCCTGACTGCCGCGCTGTACGGAGAAATCCATATCGACAAGGGTGCAGTGGTGGAGGACAACTTCGACCAGTATCTCATGCTGCGAATGAATGAGATGCCGGAAGTCCGCACCCATTTCGCTCTTTCGGGTGGTGGCAAGTGGGGAGGTGTCGGCGAACCCGGTCTTCCTCCGATCGCACCCGCGGTTTCCAACGCGATCTTCGCGGCCACGGGCACGCGCATCCGCAGTTTGCCGATCCGAAATCATGATCTGATCTGATCTGATCACGCGGACTGAATCGACAACATACCGGCGGCCGAATAAAACGGCCGCCGGTCAAAAAATGGTTATCTTGCCTAGAACCGTAAATTGGTTGGCGCCGCTCCTGGTAACAGCGGCGGTTTCTGCGGAGGTCGCGGGTGCGGACGAGTCGTGGACCGGCCTCCTGGCGGAAATGTGCGCGGCCTGCCATGGCGAGACAGGAGAGAGTCCGGGACCGGTTCCGGACATCTCTGTACTGGATGCGGAGTCCATGCAGGCGTTCCTGGTCGGTTTCCGTGACGGTGACATCGAGGCCACGGTCATGGACCGTATCGCCAGGGCGCTCGACGATTCCGATATCGAGGCTCTGTCCCTGAAACTGACCGAAAACTGGCGACTCTTGCACGGCGCGCCGGACGAGGCAAATGACAACCAGTGAAAGTTTCGGAACGCGCCGCGATCTCCTGAAACTCGCAGGAGCCACGGCCGTTGCCGGCGCGTTCGCGGAACGCGTATTCGCAGACGCCCGCGGATCGGTCGTCGTGGTGGGGGGCGGATTCGGCGGCGCGACCTGCTCGAGATACCTGCGCCGCCTGGCACCCGGTCTCGACGTGACACTGGTTGCCCGCGCCGAGAGTTTCGTTACCTGCCCGTTCAGCAACACGGTCATCGGCGGGATTCGGGAACTCGGTTCGGTGACCCACGGTTATGACGGCATCAGGCGGGCTGGCGTGACCGTGGTCCACGATGAGGTGTTGGCGATAGATGCCGAGAAAAACCGGGTCCAGCTTTCAGGTGGCGACCGGCTGTCCTATGACCGGCTGGTTCTGTCGCCGGGTATCGATATCAAGTGGGCTGCGATCGATGGGTATGACGAGGCGGCGGCACAGCGCATGCCGCATGCGTGGATTGCGGGTTCGCAGACCAGGCTGCTTCGGGACCAGCTGGTGGCGATGGAGGATGGCGGACTGGTCGTCATGGCGGCTCCGGCCAATCCGTTCAGGTGCCCGCCCGGCCCATACGAACGGGCCAGCCTCATTGCCAATTATCTCCACCGGCACAAGCCGCGTTCGAAACTGCTGATTCTCGACAGCAAGGACGGGTTTTCGAAGCAAGGTCTCTTCCGTGAAGGATGGGAACGGCTCTATCCCGGCCTGATCGAATGGGTCGGATTTTCGGAAGGTGGAAATGTTGTCGCGGTCGAGCCGGACACCATGACCGTTCGAACGGATTTCGACACGTTCCGGCCCGATGTCGCCAACATCATTCCGCCGCAGAGATCCGCGCGGCTCGTTGACACGGCCGGCCTGGCTGAAGGCGACGATTGGTGCAGCGTCGATCAGCGGACCTTTGCGTCCCGGGTCGTTCCGAACATCCATATCCTGGGCGATGCGATCTTTGCTGGGGCGATGCCGAAATCGGGTTTCAGCGCGAACAGCCAGGCAAAGGTCTGTGCCCACGCAATCGTGTCGCTGCTTGCCGGGGAAGATCCGCCGGAACCCGCATTCATCAACACCTGCTACAGCCTGCTCTCGGCCGAATACGGTATCTCGGTTGCGGCAGTATACCGGCTGGACGAAAGCGGAGAGATCGTTTCGATCTCCGGATCGGGCGGCGTCAGTCCTGCCAATGCGGCCGACGAGTTCCGGCAGGCCGAAGCGGAGTTCGCCAAGGGCTGGTACGCCAGCATCACCGCCGACATGTTTGGCTGAAGTGAGCCGCCTCATCCGGGTTTCGGCCCGCTCTCGAACCGGTCTTTTGGCAGTTGCGGTTTTCGGTCTGTCAGCCGTCATGCCGGCTGCCGAACCGGTCGACTATGAAATCGTTGATTTCGCCATTCCGTATTCACTCACGGGTGCGGTCGGGGATCCTGAAAGGGGGGAGCGGATCGTGCGTGATGCGGACAATGCAACGTGCCTCATCTGCCACGCGATACCGATAGAAGGAGAGCCGGACCCGGGAAACATCGGTCCTCCACTCGACGGTGTGGGCAGCCGTTACACCGCGGGTGAACTCAGGTTGCGCCTGGTCGAGCCACGGTTTCTGAACCCGGAGACTGTCATGCCTTCATATTACAGGAGCGATGGGCTGCACCGTGTCGCCACAGAATACGATGGCAGGACCGTCTACGACGCAGGTGAAATCGAGGATGTTGTCGCCTACCTCATGACCCTGGTCGAGGACTGAAAGCACTGGCCCGGCTACCGTTCGGCCCAAACGTGCAGGGACGAAACTCGGAAACACTCTCCTGAATCTTCACCATGCGTTCCGGATCATTCCGGACAAGACATTCATGGGTGCAGGTTTCGCCGGAAATGCAGGAATCAGTATTGCCGAGGCCGTTCCGCCGGAGTCCGAACTGCAATTGGCGTCACCTTGGCACGAAATCTAACCGCCAGATTTGACGGACTCGTGCCTGGTCAATCGCGCATGCTGGCCACGCCAAATGGCAGGAAATCCATGACGGGCGGAGCGGATGACAGCGCGGCCTGCCTTGAGGGATTGATGCCATGAACTTGCTTTTGATTTGACCTGCAGATTCCCTCCGTCGAGAAACACCGGGCATTGCCATGCCGGACGCCAAGGCAGCACATGGAGTTGGGCCGTAAGGACAAGAATCGTACGCTTTTCGAGAATCTCCCCGCCTCAAAACACAGGTGCAATTGTGCGTAAGTCCGAATTCACACGGCTTCAGGCATGGTGTCCCACACTATATCATTGAAATTAAAAGGAAGTTTGGTAGCGGAGGAGGGACTTGAACCCCCGACACGCGGATTATGATTCCGCTGCTCTAACCAACTGAGCTACTCCGCCACAGGCGTGTGACTAGGTGACAACAAGAATTCCGTCAAGGCTGAGTCGCATCGGAGTGACAGAAGCAAGCAGGCAACTGCCGAAGTGCAGGCGGAGCCTCGCGGGCGACAAGTTCGACACAAATCATTTCCGGTTCGCGTCTGGCGCCAATCCGAGAAATCCATTGGCAAATCCCGTGGCCTGTCGCTATGGACTGCCAAGTCATTCAGGGCTGCAGCGGCTCAAGAGGTTGGATTGGTTTATGCGGTTACTTGTCCAGAGGGTTGCGTCGGCGGAAGTCAGGGTGGACGGCGCGGTCGCAGGGCAGATTTCCGGGGGTCTGCTCGGGTTCTTCTGTTCAATGTCAGGCGATCGGGATGAACAGGTTGGCAAACTCGCGCGGAAATTTGTCAATCTGAGGGTATTTCGCGACGACTCCGGGCGTATGAATCGATCACTGTTACAGATTGGTGGAGAGGCCTTGATTGTCAGCCAATTCACCCTGGCGGCAGATACGTCGCGGGGAAACCGTCCGGGGTTTTCCGGGGCTGCCTCGCCAGACGTTGGCGAAAGGCAGTACGAAGATTTCTGCGATGCCGTGCGAAATCTCGGTGTTGGCGTGGAAACCGGGATTTTCGGTGCCGAGATGGAGGTCATGCTCACGAATGATGGCCCTGTCACGATCCTGCTCGAATGCTAGGCAATCTGGCCTCGAATCCGGCACGAAACGGCTGGACCGGATCGGATGAAATCACACTTCGGCAGCAGAATGGCACATTGCCGGGCTCAACCTGGAAAGGACTGACAGATGGAATCGCGGAGAAGTGACGAAGCCATCACCCGGGAAGGATTTCGGGGCCATACAAGCGAAGCAACCTATTCGGGGGTCGTCAGCTTCCTGCGGCGAACGTATTCAAAGAAACTTGAGCACGTCGACCTCGCCGTTGCCGGGGTGCCGTTTGACTGCGCAACCAGCAATCGACCCGGGACGCGTTTCGGCCCGCGGGCAATACGCGAGGCCTCGGTGCTCCAGGGATACGATGCGCCGTACGGTTGGGACGTCGATCCCCTGACGGAGTTGAATATCGCCGATTGCGGCGACTTCGGGTTCGACTATGCCAGGATCAGCGAATTCCCGCGTCAGCTCACCGACTTCATTGCCGACATTATCAAGACAGATACGACGGTTCTTGTCCTTGGAGGCGATCACTACATCACCTATCCGATACTCAGGGCTCATGCAGAGGCCTTTGGTCCGTTGGCGCTGCTGCAATTCGATGCACACTCCGATACCTGGCCGGACTCGAACCCGGAACGGATCGATCACGGAACGATGTTCTACCATGCGGTTCATCAAGGCCTCGTGAAGCCCGAACTCTCGGTTCAGGTCGGTATCAGGACGAGCAATTCGGACACGCTCGGCGTCAATATTCTTGATGCGCGATGGGTGCATCGCAACGGACCCGAACAGACGGCCAGGCGGATTCGTGAGATCATCGGCGATCATCCGGTCTATTTGACCTTTGACATTGACGCGCTGGACCCCGCTTTCGCGCCGGGGACGGGAACTCCGGTATGGGGTGGCCTGACGTCTGCCCAGGCATCGGTGATCTTGAGGGACTTAGCGGGAATAAACCTGGTCGGCATGGATGTCGTCGAGGTCTCGCCCCAGTACGACGTCTCCGGAGCAACGGCCGTGGCGGGCGCGCATGTCGCAACCGACCTGATCTGCTTGTGGGCGACGGGAAAGAAAACGAACGGCGAGAACGGTTGAACCGGGCGCATCGAATCGACGGAACCGAAAGTCGTGAAAGGAAACACGGTATGAAGGCAGCAGTTTGTCGGGAATTCGGAAAACCCCTGGAGATCATTGACGTTGACCTTCGACCACCGGGTCCCGGCGAAGTTGAGGTCAACATCGCCGCATGCGCGATCTGCCATACTGACATTCACTACATGGATGGAGCATGGGGCGGAGAGTTGCCGGCGATTTATGGCCACGAAGCGGCCGGAAACATCAAGGCGTTCGGTCCCGGAGTTTCGGGGTTTGCTGTTGGCGACCCTGTACTCGTTACGCTGATCCGCGCGTGCGGATCATGCCGGTCCTGCTGCGACGGGAACCCGGTCACCTGCGAGACTCCGTTCGACCGGGTGAAAGCCAGCCCTTTGCGGATGCATGACGGCGACCGTACCCCGATCGAACAGGGTGTCAGCACGGCGGCCTTCGCGGAACGGGTGGTTGTCGATCAAAGCCAGATCCAGAAGATCCCTTCCGACATCGAGATGGACGTGGCCTGCCTGCTGTCGTGCGGAGTCATTACCGGATTCGGGGCCGCGGCAAATACTGCAAGGGTTAGGCCGGGCAGCAATGTCGTCGTCATCGGTGCCGGCGGGGTCGGGTTGAACTGTATCCAGGGCGCAAGAGTGGCCGGCGCGGCACGGGTGATCGCAGTCGATGTCATCCCGGAAAAACTCCAGGGCGCACGGGAGTTCGGTGCGACCGACACGGTCCTTGCCGATAATCGCAACGCGCATCGCGAGGCCAGGCGGCTGGCCGGCGGAAAGGGCGCGGACTATGTCTTCGTGACGGTCGGGGCAGGCGGCGTATATGAACAGGCTCCGAAATACCTGGGAACCCGGGGCGAACTGGTCGCGGTGGGGATGCCGGCATCGGAAGACATGGCCAAGTGGTCTCCGCTGATCTTTGCCTTCCTCGGACAGAGCATCCGGGGATCGCGCATGGGTGACGCGGTTCTGTCGCGTGACATTCCCTGGCTTGTCGACCTGTACAGGCAAGGCAGGGTCAAGCTCGACGAGTTGGTCTCGAAACGCTATCCGCTCGAGCGGATCAATGATGCGATCGCCGATACACGTACAGGAGCGGCGCGCCGGAACGTCGTCGTCTTCGGCGCGCAAGAGCGATGAAGCTCGCCGATCTGGAAATCTTCACGGTCGAAAACCCGCCACCAGGATGGGGTGGACGGTACTTCATCTTCGTCAAGGTCACCACGGCCTGCGGCATCGTCGGTATCGGCGAAGTCTATGCCGCTGCCGTCGGTCCGGCCGCAATGGAATCCGTGATCCGGGATGTCTTCGAACGGCATATGGAGGGTGAATCTCCAGCGAACATCGAATTGATGTTTCGCCGGGCCTATTCCTCGGGATTTACCCAGCGCCCCGATCCTACGGTCATCGGAGCATTTTCGGGGCTCGAGATGGCGTGTTGGGACATCCGGGGGAAAGCCCTCGATCAGCCGGTCCATGCCTTGATCGGAGGCAGGATCAATGATCGCGTCCGATCGTACACGTACCTTTATCCGCTTCCCCACCATGATCTGAATGATTTCTGGGCGAACGCGGAAATGGCGGCTGAATGCGCCAGCGAAATGGTCGACCTCGGGTTTACCGCGGTGAAATTCGATCCGGCAGGTCCCTATACCATCCGCGGAGGCCACCAGCCTTCCATGTACGATATTGAACTTTCTGCCCGTTTCTGCGGGCAGATCCGTGCTGCCGTCGGATCCCGGGCGGATCTCCTTTTCGGGACACACGGGCAATTCACGACGTCAGGTGCCATTCGTCTGGGCAGGCGCCTGGAGGCGTTCGATCCACTCTGGTTCGAAGAGCCCGTTCCTCCGGATAATCCGGATGAGTTCGCAAGGGTCGCGGCCGCAATCCGGATCCCGATTGCGACCGGCGAACGACTGACGACAAAGTCGGAATTCGCGGCAGTCCTCAAGACAGGTGGTGCTTCGATCGTACAGCCGGCCCTGGGCCGTGCCGGCGGAATCCTGGAGGCGAAGAAGATCGCGGCAATCGCCGAGGTCTTCAACGCCCAGGTCGCCCCTCATCTTTATGCCGGCCCGGTCGAATGGGCAGCAAACGTACAGCTCGCCGCGTCCATTCCAAATCTCCTGATGGTTGAGACCATCCAGACCGGAGGAGAATTTCATCGCCGCCTGATTGGTGACACCTTGCGGTGGGACAGCGGGTTCATCCGGTTGCCGGAAGGGCCGGGGTTGGGAATCGAATTTGATGAGGCGCTCGCGCGCGACCGCCCCTACAAAGGCACGAACCTGCACCTGGAAATGCAGGAGGCACCGTGCAATTTCGATCGCCCGAACGCGTTTACGGGTGGTGCACCGCCGCGCCGGTGAAGGCCCGGCGAACGACCGCAGGGAAGGGCCTCCCGGACAATGAAGGTTCATTGCCTGCCGTGCCGGGGTCCGCGCGCTGTCGCTTTGGGATGCGAATCACCGATCCGGTTACTGCCGGCGAGGCGGGCGAGAACCCGAAACACCGAAGCCAGACCGGAGGGCAGGAATGGTTGAGACCGGCAAAGACTTCTGGAAGCTGAGCGCGGTTGAACTCGCGAGCCTGATCCGGGAGCGCAAGGCATCGTGCGCCGAGATCATGGAATCGGTTCTCGGGCGCATCGCCGCACATAATGGCGAATTCAATGCCATTGTCCTGGAATGCGGTGAAACGGCGCTTCAGGAAGCCATGAAAAAGGACCGGGCACTCGACAGCGGCGCCGTTGCAGGGCCCCTTCATGGAGTTCCCGTTACGATCAAGGTCAACGTCGATGTCGCCGGTCAGGCAACGACAAACGGATTACCAGCCTGTTCCGAACTGATCGCGTCCGAGCATTCTCCTGTCGTCAACAATCTCCTTGAAGCCGGCGCGATCATTGTCGGTCGGACCAATACCCCCGAATTTTCGATGCGGTTGACCACCGATAACCCCCTGCACGGGCGAACGATCAATCCATGGGACAGGAACGCGTCGCCAGGGGGTTCGTCCGGAGGGGCAGCTGTTGCGGCCGTGATGGGTTTCGGTCCGATTCATCACGGGAATGACATCGGGGGCTCATTGCGGGTTCCTTCATTCGCTTGTGGCGTTGCCACTGTAAAGCCGACCTTTGGGCGTGTCCCTGCCTATGTTCCAAGTTCCATTGGTGAACGCGGGATCCTGGCGCAGCTGATCGCCGTTCAGGGCGTGATCTGCCGGGAGGTGCGCGACGTGAGAATTGCGACACGGGAGCTTGCCAGAGGTGATCCGCGCGATCCATGGTGGATGCCGGTTCCCTTTGACGGATCCCGACTCGATGAACCCATTCCGGTGGCGGTGACTTCCGAAACGTATGGTTACCCCGCACATTCCGATATCATTGATGCGATTGACCGGGCAGCCGGCATTCTTGATGACGCCGGATACCGGGTCGAGCGCGCGACGACCCCGCCGATGAACGAACCGGCAAGGGCCTGGTTCGATGTGCTCATCAGCGAACTCTCTTGGCACTATGGCCGTTCGGTCCGGGAGGCGGGCAGCGACACGATCAGGCAGATCTTCAGCAACTACGAGCGAATCGGAAAACCGGTAGACGCCGTGGGTTACCGGCGCCTGATTGGCGCGCGAACTGCGTTTCTGCGGGACTGGAACCTGTTCCTTGATCGATATCCGCTTGTTCTATGCCCCTTCCTCCTGCGCCCTACCTACCCTTGGGACCGCGATGCACAAGGATTCGAGGAATTGAAGGACCTCTTTTCATCGGCGCTCTACAGTACCGGGGTCAACTACCTGAGCCTTCCTGCAGGTGTCGTTCCGATCGGTTTTGCAGGTGAACTGCCGGCCGGAGTTCAAGTCATCGGTAGGCGGTTTCGTGAGGATCTGATCCTTGACGCGATGGAGACGATCGAAAGATCGGTTGGCGTCCTCTCGCATGAGTTGTGGGCCCGGCAGGGTGGATCGGGTTCATGTGCGGTCGGACCCTAATACGGCCTGCGAACGGCCTGCGAAGCTCAACGGGAAATTTCAATCTGGCATCGGCGAATTTGCCGAGGTTCACGAAGCTAGTTGATCCGGCGTTGAGGTATGCCGCAAGGTCGAAGGGTGAGGTCCGTCGTACTGCCCCGTTGGCCATGTTCAAGGCATTCGTCTTGGCGTTCCTGCCCACGGTGGGTGAAAAGCGGACGGAATTCCTGATCAGCGATCGTTTGGGCTGACGAACCCTCCGTTTCTGCCAACGACGCTTCGGGCTCCTCGCGGACCTCGTCAGCCCGCGCCAGCCGCTGAAAATACGCGAATCAGGCCGTTTTCATCAGCTTTGCATTTCCTGGCAGGTTTTTCCCCGTATCAAACCTGCTGCGCTGCAGCCAAGTGACGGCGCGCATGACCTGAACCGGAAATGACTCTGGATTGAACCTTTGCCTTTTTCAGGGGTGTCTCCGAGGAATCCGGGATTCTGGAAGTCATCATCTCGTATCCGGGCCGAAGATCGCGAATGCAGGCAGGCGTCAGCCGGCCAGACCCAGGAAAAACACAAGCGATCGGTTCACTCTGACCATGCTGGTGTCATCGAGACGACCAAAGGCTGAGCCGAGTCTGTCTGCCTTCACGGCCATTGGCCTGTCGATCATGACCTGCGAGGTCGTTCGCAAACCGTTTTTTGCGGAGGGCTCCATAGTCAGACGCAGTAACGGCCAGCGCGTCCCGGTTGCTTTACGAAGTGCCGGACCAGCCGCGACGGACTGACCCATGTCATCTGGCCTCAGGCTACAATCGAAACATCATCATTTCTATGATGTCAGGATACCAGTCGGTTGTGATCACCGTTCCTCACGGCAGTGCAAGGGCGTTGGATCTGGCGGTCGCTGAATTCCAGGTGACCATCGTCAATGACGCGGGGCATGCCATCAGGAGTCGAAAAAAAAATTGCGGCGGCAATCAGGATGCCGAGACCCCAACGCCAGACGGCAACAGCAGCCATGAAAGAAAACGCGACCACACTGGCCGACCTTTGAAGGAACGTAATTGGCCACTCGGGGAGATCGACTCTTCCGTCCGGGTCAACCGTAATCAGGCGTTGCCTGCTCCTGCCCGAACATGGCAGGCGGCAAGATGTTCATGTCCGACACGCTGCAGGGCCGGCACGGTTCTGCTGCACCGGGGCTCGGCGATCGGGCACCGGGTGCGATACCTGCAACCGGACGGGGGATTGAGCGGGCTTGGTACTTCGCCGACCACCAGTCTTCGCGGTTTCCGGCGGCGGTCCATCGAGGGAACCGACTGCATCAGCATTTCGGTGTAGGGATGCCGCGGTGCTGAGAAGAGGTCCCGCTTGGGGGCGATCTCGACCAGCTGGCCCAGATACATGACGGCGACCCGGTCACTGATGTGCTCGACCACGGCGAGGTCATGCGAGACGAAGAGGTAGGCCACTCCGGTCTCGGCACGAAGCCGGGCCATCAGGTTGATGACCTGTGCCTGCACCGAGACATCCAGCGCGGAGACCGGTTCGTCAGCGACAATGAGCTCCGGCTCGAGCGCGAGCGCGCGGGCGATCCCGATTCTCTGCCGCTGTCCGCCGGAAAACGCGTCCGGATAGTTTGTTGCGAGTTCCGGACGGAGGCCCACCTGCCGGAAAAGCGCCGCCACGCGTTTCCGGCGTTCTGAGGACGAAACCCTCCCGTGTTCCCGAAGTGGCTCTCCGACGATCTCGCCTGCGGTCATGCGCGGATTGAGCGAGGAATAGGGATCCTGAAACACCATCTGCACCCGGTTGCGGATGGGGCGCAACCTTTCTTCGGACAATTCGGAGATTGTCTGTCCGCCGAGCCGGATCCGCCCCGCCGTCGGTCGGTGGAGACAGGTGATCAGTTTCGCAATCGTCGATTTGCCGCAGCCGCTCTCGCCAACCAGCCCAAGTGCCTCCCCGCGATGGATGCGGAAAGACACGTTGTCGACGGCCTGTACCATACCCTGCACCGAACCGAACGCGCCCTGTCGGACGTGGAAGTGCTTGGTCAGCCCTTCGGCCTCGAGGAGCACTTCGGGACTGCGGTTTGCGTCGTTCATGCGTCCGCCCCGACAAAGGCGCTCCGAAAACAGGTCGCGCCGTGCCCATCGGCGATTTTCTCGAACGTCGGCGCCTCGTTGCGGCACCGGTCGATCGCGTAGCTGCACCGGGGTGCGAACGGGCAGCCGGCGATGGGCCGGTCGAGCAGGGGCACGACGCCGGGAATTTCCGAGAGCTGGTGTGCCGTTCCGTCCTCGAGACTCGATCCGAGCCTGGGGACGGCCTGGATGAGCCCGAGAGTATACGGATGCCTGGGATTGGTCAGCAATTCTTCTACCGGACCCTCTTCCACCTTGCGGCCTGCATACATGACCATCATCCGATCCGCGTACTCGGCGACGACCGCGAGATCGTGTGTGATCAGGATCATTCCTGCACCGGTCGTCCTCTGGAGGTCGGAAAGGAGGTCAAGGATCTGCGCCTGTATGGTCACGTCGAGCGCAGTGGTCGGTTCATCGGCGATCAGGAGGCGTGGCGAGCAGGCGAGGGCGATTGCGATCATGACCCGCTGCCGCATGCCGCCGGAAAGCTGGTGCGGGTAGGCATCCAGCCGCTCTTCCGCGTCAGGGAGCTGGACCTTTTCCAGGAGGTTGCGTGCATGTGCGAGCGCCTTCTGCCGATCCACCCCAAAGTGCCGGGCATGGGCCTCCGCGATCTGCCACCCGATCTTCATGGACGGATTGAGCGAGGTCATCGGTTCCTGGAACACGTAGCTTGCCGCCGGACCGCGCAGTTCCTGCAGCCGTTTCTCGGGCAGCCGAATCAGGTCGACGCCGTCGAAAAGGACCGATCCGCCGGCGATTTGGGCGGGCGGCACGGGGAGAAGCTTGAGGAGGGACAGCGCGGTGACGCTCTTGCCGCTTCCGGACTCGCCGACGATGGCGAAGGTTTCGCCTTCCTGCACGTCGAACGAGACGCCGTTTACGGCGTGAACGGTCCGCCGGAGCATCTGGAAGCGCACCGAGAGATCACGCACGCGCAGGAGGGGGCCCGCGGATGCGACGGCATCCGGGCCAGGTGCAAGGTGTTCCATTGCCTCCGTCACCGGCCGTCGTCGGGACGGAAGAGGGAGAGGCAATTGCCGCCGAAGACGGCCGTGCGTTCGGTTTTGGTGAGGAAATCGCTGTTCAGGAGGACATAGTCGAGGCTTTGCCGATAGGTGCAATAGCGTTCCACATTCGGCATGTCCGAGCCCCAGATCATGCGGCTGGCGCCGAACCGGTCATGGAACTGACGGACATGGCGGATTGCGGAGGTGTAGGGATAGGTGTGGTCGCGCCCCCAGGCGATCGGGTAGAGGACCTCGGTGAATACCGGGAATTCCTCCTGGATCCGCGCCACGACGCCTGGCCAGCGGATACTGCCGGAACCGTCATCGAAGGCCGCCGTCGGCCAGCCATGGACGATGACCGAGCGGATGCGCGGGAAACGCGCGAGCCAGTCCGCAAAACGGTTCATCTCCTGCACGAAATCGCCCCAGGGGGTTTCGGCGGGAAACACCCAGAAGACGGGAATTCCGAGACGGTCAACCGTCATCCAGAAATCGTCGAAGGCACCGGCGGCATAGGTTTCCCTCCAGCCTGTTCGCATGAAACCGTTGAGGGTGAAATACAGCCCCGACATCCCGCATTCGGTAATCTGGTCTTCCAGCCGTTCGATCTCCCGGTCCTGCCAGGCGGACCCCTCTTCGACCTGCGCGAGGCCGATGAACCGGCCCGGATACCGCTCAATGGCCGCCTTGAAGATGCCAGCCGAATTTCCATAGAGATGATCATTTTGCAGAACCATCGTCCCGACGCCGATATAGTCCATCTGTGCGATGATGGTTTCCGCGGGACTGTCGCAGTGGAGGGTCCCGGGGCTCAGGAACTGCACGTAATGGTCCTCGCCTGCCACGGTCCATGCCAGGCGGCCATTTCCGTCCACCCGGAAATCCAGATCCGTCTGCCGGCCTGTCTCGGAGGGATCGCCCGAATCCCAGAGATGTCGTTCGGAAACGGTCGCGCCATCCCGGCTCCGTACAACCGGCTGGGCTCGATGGGTGTGCATTCCCCACTGCAGGTAGAGGCGGTGCTCCGCGCTGCTCGCGAACCCGCAGGGCTCGGCGAGTGGCGGAAAGATGTGCCCGTGGCAGTCGACGATTTGCATACTGTATAGCCTCCCTCAGTTGCCGACCCTTGGATCCAGCCAGTCGCGAAGTCCATCCCCCAGAAGGTTGAATCCCAACACCATCAGCGAGATCGCGAGGCCCGGCGCAATAACCATGAATGGTGCCGCATGCAGGTATTCACGCCCCGAGCCGAGCAGCGTGCCCCATTCCGGCGTCGGTGGCTGCACGCCGAGTCCCAGGAATCCGAGTGCGGTCGCCGTCAGCACCGCCTGACCGGCCTGCAGGCTCGCCTCGATGACGATGACCGTGGCCGCGTTCGGCAGGACATGGCGCAGGAGTATGCGCCAGCGACGAACTCCGATGGTGCGCGCAGCCGCAATGAAGTCCTCCTCGCGGATCTCCATCACGCGTCCGCGGACGATGCGGGCGATCGGCGGGGTGAAGGAGATGCTGATGGCCAGGATCAGCCCGGTCAAACCGGCACCCATGACGGCCGCGATGGCGATGGCCAGAACCATGTTCGGGATGGTGAGGGCGACGTCCACGACCGCGTCCACCGCGATCGCCAGCGGACCCCGTACGAAGCCGGATATCAGCCCGAGCAGGACGCCGAAGGAACAGGACAGGCCGACCGAGATGAGCGCGACGGACAGGGTATGCCGGGTGCCGATCACGACCCGGCTCAGGAGGTCGCGTCCGAGCGGGTCGGTTCCGAGCCAGTGCGCGGCGCTCGGGCCCTCGAGGGCTTCCAGCAGGTTCTGCTTGTCCGCTCCGTAGGGCGCGATCTGTTCCCCGAAAAGCGCCGCGACCAGGAAACAGAGAAGAAGGAAGGAACCGGAAGCGAGGTAGACATTCTGCCGCAACCAACGCGCGGTGTAGGTGCCGCGCGCCATCACCGGCGCGGCTCCCGGTCCCATGGTGTTCATGCCGCCCTCATGCGCGGATTGATCAGCACGTAAAGCAGTTCGACGATCAGGTTGATGATCAGGAACGCGATCACGAACATGATGGTCACGGCCTGCGCGACGGCGTAGTCCCGTTGTCCGATCGCGTTGATCATCAGGTCGCCGATTCCGGGCCAGGCGAAAAGCCGCTCGATCACCACGGACCCGCCGAGGAGATAGCCGGTCTGCAAACCGATCACGGTGAGTGTCGGAATCATCACGTTGCGCAGGACGTGACGGCGCAGGATGGCGGTTCTGCCGAGTCCCTTGGACCGGGCGGTGCGCACGTAGTCCTTGCCGAGTTCGTCGATGGTGACGCCGCGGGTCATCCGTGCCACCAGTGCGATCAGCCGCGCCGCCAATGCAAGGGATGGCAAGATCAGGGAGGCGGGTCCCGAGAAGCCGAAACTCGGTAGCCAGCCGAGTTGCACGGAGAAGAAGGAGAGCAGCAGCAGTCCCAGCCAGAAATTCGGGACTGCAAGCAATGCGACCACGGACACCGAAATCGCGAGGTCCGGGACGCGGGTGTGGAACAGGGCCGAGACCAGGCCCGCCGGGATGCCGATCAGGATGGTCAGGCCGATCGCGGATGCCGTCAGGGCCAGAGTCGCCGGGATGCGCTCGAGGACGAAGGGAAGCGGGCCTGACTTGAAGGTTTCCGACGTGCCGAAGTCGCCCTGGATCAGGCCGCTCATGTGCCGGAAATACTGGACGAGCAGGGGATCGTTCAGTCCGAGCGACTCCCGCAACCGGTCGATTTCCGCCTGTGTCGATCCGGGTCCGGCAAGATAGGCGGCCTGGTCTCCGGGAACCAGGCTGAAGAGGAAGAAGAGGATGGTGGCGACCGCAAATGCGATCGCCACCGCGCGAAGTCCCCGAAGTCCGAGGAAACGGAGAATCGGGGTCGATGCCGCAAGGGCGGGCACTGCCGGGCCTTCAAAAGGATCCAGCCGTGCAGGATGCAGCTAGTAGCTCCCGCCGCGGACGATGGTGAAGATCACCGGCCAGACCTCAACGCCGCCGAGGTCGGCGCGCGCTGCCGAGATGATGTTGTTGACATGCAGCCAGATGTACGGTGCTTCGCTCCATATGATCTCCTGCACGTCCGCAAGGATGGCCGCCCGTGCCTCCCCGTCGACGGTTACTGTCGCCCTGGCCAGCAAATCGTCGACTTCCGCATTGGCGAAGCGGGTGATGTTCCAGACGGAGGGACGGTCCGCATTGTCCGGATTGGAGGTGTACATCGAATCCAGGTGGTACAACCCCGATGCGTTGGACGGGTTGAAGCCGAACATTCCGATCTGCCATCCGGTGTCCGCAACAGGCAGGCGCAGCGTATCCCAGAAGGAACTGCGCTCGATCTTGCGGATCTCGATGCCGACGCCGACTTCCTGGAGTGCTGCCGCGGCGGTTTCGGCAACAAGCACGTCATTTGCGAACACGCCTTCGGGAACCAGGAGCGTGAAGGAAAGATCTTCGCCGTCATGCTCCAGGATGCCGTTTCCGTCACCATCCGTCAGCCCCGCGGCGGCGAGCATTTCACGCGCCTTGTCGGGATCATAGGCGTAAGGCTCGTTGCCATGATGTCCCACGGTGTTGAACGCGAGCGGCGAGTTCGAAGCCATGGCTTGGCCGAGGAACAGCTTTTCGGCGATGGCGTCGACCGGAATCGCGTGGTTCAGCGCCCGGCGCACCTCGACGTTGTCGAGCGGCGGGATCGTGGTCAGCATGGCGAGGCCCATCGGACGAAGCGAAGGAGCAGTCAGCAGCTGCAGCCCATCGTCGGATTCGATCTGCGCGACCAGATGCGTCGGCACGTTGTCGATGACGTCGACCTCGCCGCTTTGCAGTGCCGAAACACGGGTTGCGGCTTCGGGCACGTAGCGGAAAATGATCTTGTCGAGCGATGGTTTTCCGGCCCAGTATCCGTCGTAGGCCGTAAGCACGAGTTCCAACCCGGGATTGAACGATTCCACCATGTAGGGACCAGAGCCGACCGGGTTCTGCGTCTCGCTCTCCTGTCCGTTTTCCATGATTGCCGTCGGGCTGAGGATGGCGCCGGAACCATGCGCAAGCGTGTTGAGCAAGAGCGCGAATGGTTCGTGGGTCCGCAGACGCACGGTGAGGTCGTCGACGACATCTGCACCGGCAATCGGATCCCAGAGCGGGCGGTTGGTCGTGTTGATCTCCGGATCCATCATCCTTTCGACGTTGAACTTGATCGCTTCGGCGTTGATTGGCGTCCCGTCGTGGAACGTCGCGCCGGCCCGGAGTTTGAAGGTGACGGATTTCTGGTCATCCGCGATCGTCCAGCTCTCGGCGAGTTGCGGATTGAATGTCAACTGGTCGTCGAAGGTGACAAGCCGGTCGAAGATCACGAAACCGGCCTCGTAACCCGCCGGGTATTGCAGGAACGCGTTGAATGCCGGTCCGATATCGGTGATTGCCACGCCATGGCCGTAGACCAGCGTATTGTCGTCCGGACCTGCCGACGCGCTCGTCATCGCCGCAATCAGGCCCGTAATGCCCGCAAGTAGCAGGCGGTGTATTCGGTGGAAAACAGGATTCATGGAACTTCTCCTTTCCTGGGTCTGGCTCGCCGATCGAGCCAGAGATTGTTGTGCGTGAAGATCGCGGGCGTTCCACCCGTGTGGACGAAGACCACGATCTCGTCGCGCTCAAAGTCACCGCGGCGGATATGGTCGATCATCCCCGCCGCGGCCTTTCCGGTGTACACGGGATCGAGCACGATTCCTTCCGTTCGTGCAAACAGGAGAACCGCCTCGTTTCCCGCGTCGCTCGGAATTCCGTATCCGGCACCCACATGGGTGGTGTCGTTGACAATGTCCTCCGGCGTGACTTCCATGTCGAGTCCCAGAGTATGGGCCGTACGATTCGCGATTTCCGCGCCGCGAGGCGGGATATCGAATTCGTCCGTGGCCGTGATGCCACGGACCCGGAAACCACCGAGCAGATGCTGCGCCATGACCTGTCCCGCCTGTCCCTTGCCGGAGGAGGACATGTAAAGGCAATCAGGCGCGAGGCCCCGTGTCGCGAGTGTTTCAACGATTTCGCACGTGCTTTCAAGGTAGGCGATGGCGGAACCCTCGTCGAACATCGGAATATCGTTCAGGAGGCACGGCGTTCGGCCGACGGCCCGGGATTCAGCGACCGCGTCCCGGCTCATGCGCGCCTGCTCGGTGCGGGAGGGTGCGAAGCGCACATCGGCGCCGAGCAGGTAATCCACGAGCAGATTTCCCTGGACGTCTTCCGGTTCGGAGCCTTCCAGGATCAGGACCGTGTCCATGCCGAGCCGGTTGCAGCAGCCGGCGGTCTGGCGGGCGGAGTTCGACTGCTGATCCAGTTCCATCACGATGACATCGGCGCCGGACGCTTTAGCGGCCGCCAGCCGGAACTCCAGGTTCCGTGTCTTGTTGCCGCCGAAGGCCACACCGGTCAGATCGTCGCGCTTGACGAAGATTTGTGGTCCCCCGAGTGCTTCCGACAGGCGCTTCGCTTCCTGCAAAGGTGTCGGCAGGCAGGCCAGACCGACTCGCGGAATCCTGGCAATGGCAGCCCGGATTGCCTGCGTTGTCGTCCGAGAAAACCGTTGATTCATGTTGTGGATTCTGGACCTACCACCCGGGACCCGGGATCTCGTCATGTCCGGTCTGTATCAGAACGGACGGCTTGCGGTGGCGGACCGCGAGACCGGCGGTTGATGGGTTGTTCGACACGTCGGGGTCCGATTTCGGCAAGGCGCTACGGCAGAATTGCCGGATTTTCGATTTGCTTTCGATTTGCAAGGTTTGGTGCTTCATGACGATGAAACCGGCGAAGAATGTCCGGTGGGACCATAGGTTCAATTGGCCGCCCTGTCACCTCGGATTTTTTGATGATGCCTGGCAGGCGAACCCCGTACCCGCTTGCGGCAACAGAGGTTCCACCAATGCCTCGCCCGTCAAGCCTGATTCCAGCCTGGGGTGTGAATCGTGTGAACCGCAGAACCTGTCCGCCGACGAGACCAGTCCCGGGTGACCGCCCGGATCGATCGCGGGCTGTGTCCGCGGGCCAACAATGCCGACGTATCGGCCCTGCGCCTGTAATTCAACGAAGCGATGGGGCAACCCGAGAAGGTCGAGGACTTGCATTGCCGCATGATCCCCGACCGTTTGCTGCGTTCCATTTCCGAGGCCATCGCATCACCAGTCAGGGTCGAAACAACACCTGCAACAGCGTCAAACCTTCATTCGCAACGATCGTTGGACGCGCCGTCGCGACACGGTCATTCACGCCACCGCTCAAGCCTTTTGTACCGCATGGTGCAACTCCATCCTCGGGGTGTTCACTTTCGGGCCCGCCCCAGCAGGACGTAATCTGGAGGTCGTGATCGCCTGCTGACAGATCGCCAGGAAGCACGATTTGGGCCGTGAAGGCACCGCCGGGCCAGGTGTCCGCGGGATCGATGTCAATGTGTTCGGCGATGCAAGTGCCCGAATCGGTGGTCCTGCCTGCGTGAAGAAATCCAGACGCAGCGTCAACGCCCGCAATCATGATCAAGACGTGCGAGATGCCGTTTCACGCCACTTTCTGGAGGTACCCAACACTCTCGACCGAGTATGAGTGGCCGACAATTCGTTTGATGACCCGCGATTTGAAAGCCGACTCGGTCATGCCGCCAAAACGGATTTCCTCAAGGCCGTGACGATTCGATTTCACCCGCGAGACGTTTGATTTCTGCAATTCGGTCCTGATTGCTCGGATGGGTCGAGAGCCAGCCCGGCGTGGCAGGACCCGGATTATCGTCAAGCCGTTCGAAGAACCGCGCCAGGGCGGCGGGGTCATATCCGGCTTTCGCAGCAAGAGCCAAACCAATGCGGTCGGCTTCGGCTTCGTGCTCGCGGCTGTAGGCGAGCGAGAACAGCAATCCTCCTTCGAGAAGGAGATCATTGAGAACCGGGCCGACATCGCCGAAGATGACGGCGACCGCAAGATACGTGCCCAGACTCCGGTAGACCTGCTTCAGGCCATGGGCCTCCGCCACATGGACCAACTCGTGGCCGAGAACACCGGCGATCACGTCCGGGTCGGGGAAGGAACTTGCGAGTTCGTCGGTGATGATCACCGTTCCTCCCGGCAAGGCAAAAGCGTTGGGCCCGGCAGCGGGAATGTCGCGGAAAACCAGCCTGTAGTCGGAGAATCGCGGAGGTGGCGCTACGGCTTTCAACCTGTCGAAAACCAGCACGACCTGGTCTTTTTCCGTTGTGCCCAGACGTGACGGGCTGGCCCATGTCCGGTCGCTGAAGGCCAGGTGACCGTCGTCAATGGCGCGGGGCATGCCATCGGGGGTCAGGAAAATTGCGGCGGCGACCAGGATGCCGAGGCCCCACCGCCAGACGGCAAAGGCAGTCATGAAAGAAAGCGCGACCACGAGGGCCAACCTCGGACGGAACGCTTCCCAGTTGTGGATGCGATCGGATCTCCGCAAGCGGAGTATCGAGTCGACCTCCCCATGATCGTGGCTGTGAAAGTGCCAGCCATCGGGAAAACTGAGGACCGTCGGCAGGTTTCCGAGCCTTTGTTCCCGAACGATCCGGGAAGTCGGCGCGTCCGTCAACAAGGCGCCACTGTCGAACTCGACCAGGCTGACGGTGCCCGTCACGCCCGCAACCAGGCGCGCCCTGACGAGCCGGGAGGAACCGGGTGCGTAGGCGTCGCCTTTCGGGGTAGTCTCCCGCAATTCAGACAGCCGCCCCGATGTCGACGGATTCGATGTCCATGTAGGCATCACCAATTGCGGTCGGCGATCGCTGCAGATCCCCGGCGAATTCGTCAAGTGAGGTGTTGGGGGCCACCCAGGAATGCGCGCACAGGTATCTTGCAACCCTTATCCGTGCCCAGGGCAGCAACAGGCCGAGCGAAAACACCACCGCCACCGAATTGCTCAGGGCGATCCAGATCAGTGTTGTCGCGGAAATCGTCGATTTGAACCTGTGTCCGTTTTCCAGGACTATTCCCTGGTAAATGGCGTTGCGGGTAAATGCCGAGTAGATCGTTCCCAACGGCAGGACGACCAGCAAAACGATGATCGCCGAAACCAGAACGAGGATGAAGGAGAGGACATCTCCGGAATCGCTGATCAGGACCGAAGGATCATATGGTCTCAGCGCCATCAGCAACAGGCCGACGGCAAGTGCGAGACCAATGACGGCCCAGAGGGCTGTCTTCAGGAAGGCAATGAAAAACGGCCTGATCGGGCTGTCGAAGGAAAACTTGTGATTACCAAGGCTGTGACGCCCGATCGTGTATCGTGAAATCGCTCTCGAAAGGTACGGGAACGCAAGGTACAGGCTCAGAATCGTCAGGAACGGGTAGAGGACAAAGACCAGGAAAGCCGGCCAGTAATTCCCGCCGAAACGAAAGCGAACGTTAGACCAACTCGTCATCGCCGCGTTGAAACTCAGCCCCCTGTTCACCAGCCACGGAAATGCGCCGACGAAAACAATCGCGACGATGATATTGGCCGTTGGAGAAATCGAGGATGACACCGAAAGGATTATCAGGGCCGCAACGACGATGATCCTGCCAATCAGGATCTGGATTCCTTTCGCATGGTATTCGAACGCGCGTTCACCAATCGTCGTGTTCCCGAGAAAATACCTTTTGTTTCGGACCTTGGCCCATGCCGAGTAAATGCCGAGGGTGACGATCGACAGGCAGAGATTGACGATCCAAATTCCGAAATACTCGCGGGCATTCCCGGAAAAACGTACTGGAATCAGTTCCTTTGAAGTTTCCATGTCTGCTCTTCCCCGGCGGTGCCATGCGGAGGTCTATGCAGGGAGCCACATGGAAAATGCAACCGCCTTTTTCTCAAGGACCAAATGCTCTGCTCCGCATGAATCTCCTGCCGAAAGCGCCTGGAACCCGAGCGCTCTGCCTTGACGCTCAGTTGGACAAGACAAGATCAGCATGCCCGCGTGCCTTTGAGATCCGATTTGCGTTGACGAGGTCATTCCCGAAGATCTTTGCATTCGCCGTTCCCGTGTCCAGCCCGTATGAATTCCAGCGATCCCTGAGCCGCTGTTCGAGGGACTTAATCGAAACGGAAAGAAAAACCGAAAAGGTCCAGAATCCGGCAAGCCCGGACCAGGGTGCTTCGCCGAGCAAAAGGTAATTACCTTCGACCAGGACGAACCGTGTATCCCGGCAGATCTCCAGCGAACCGGCAACGGCAATCTCCTGGTCACGGTCAAAATCTGGAAGAATGACCGATGGCTCGGATTGAACCCGGCGGATCGCCGTCAGGAATCCGTCGAAATCAAATGTCTCCGGTGCCCCTTTCTTCGCAAGAAGGCCCCGTTTCTCAAGAAGCCTGTTGTCAAGATGGAATCCGTCCATCGGCATGACTGCCGCATGATGATTTCGTCGGCTGAGTTCTGCCGCAGTGGCGAGGGCAAGGGTCGATTTTCCTGAAGCCGGCGGTCCGGCAATCGCGATCAGTGCCCGGCGGGAGGCCCACTGGAGGTGCTCGATCTTTTCGGCAATCAGTTTGGAGTTCCGCGCAATCTCGACCAACGCTTCTCATCCGGATCAGGTTGGCACCTGCTGGCGCCTGAACGGTTTCAAACTGGATGGGTTCGCCAGCCTGTGCTCTTGACATGGTTGGGGACCGTGTGCCCGGGCAGGTCTCGGTCGAAGGCGAACCTGCCAGCGTGTTCGATCCGCGCCACCGGCGCGAACCGGAATCGGCCGCGACGAGACCATGTCATCTTGGGTGCTTTCCAACCGCCTGAGCGCGAGCCGATTTGTCCTACCGATGTGGTGTCGGTCGAATTTGTGCGAATGAACCGAATTGGTTGGAAGGTTCCCGCGTGGCCGGCTTGAAAATGCCTGGAAAGCGACACGGGAACCTTGATCAGGGACTCGCCCCTCAGTTGGGGATTTCCCCCTCAACTCCCTCGACGTAGAAGTCCATCGAAACCAGCGTACCATCATCCGCCGTCTCGCCTTCGGCAAGCCATGGAGTTCCATCCTGACGATTGATCGGTCCGGTGAACGAATGCATCGTGCCAGCGGCAATCGCGTCCCGGATAGCGCCGGCCGACTCTCGAACATCGGCAGGAATCCTGTCCGAAAACTCGCCGATTTCCACCATTCCCGGTGCGATTCCATCCCACGTGTCGATCGATTCCCAGGTCCCGTCGAGAACGGCCTGGGTGCGGTCCACGTAATACGGCGCCCAGTTGTCGATGATCGACGACAGCCTTGCGGTTGGCCCGAATTCCTTCATGTCGGATGCCTGGCCGAAGGCGTAGACGCCCTTTTCTTCTGCAATCGTCATCGCGGCCGGTGAATCGGTGTGTTGCATGATGACATCTGCACCCTGTTCGATCAGGGCGGTTGCGGCATCGGCTTCCTTGGCAGGATCAAACCAGGTGAACACCCAGACAATCTTGAACTGAACATCCGGATTGACCGCCTTGGCGGCGAGATACGCCGAGTTGATTCCCCGGATGACCTCCGGAATCGGGAACGACGCGATGTAGCCGATGACGTTGGATTCCGTCATGTGGCCCGCAATGTGCCCGATCACCGTGCGGCCCTCGTAGAAGCGGGCCGAATATGTCGAGACATTGTCGGCACGCTTGTAGCCGGTCGCATGTTCGAATTTCACGTCGGGAAACTTCGCGGCAACGTTGATCGTGGGATCCATGTAGCCGAATGATGTCGTGAATATCAGCTTGTGGCCCGACAACGCCATTTGGGTCATGACCCTCTCGGCGTCAGCGCCTTCGGGCACGCTCTCGACGTAGGACGTCTCGACCCGGTCGCCCAGCGCCTCGTCAACCGCAAGCCTGCCCTGGTCGTGCTCGTAGCTCCAGCCGAAGTCACCGATCGGACCGACGTAGACGAATCCGACCTTGAGTTTTTCGTCTGACGCGAATGCTGCACCGCCGAGCCCGAAGGCGAGTGCAGCGGCGCCGACAAGACAACGCCAAAAATGTTTCATGGTGATTCCCTCCACAAATGACCAAAAGACCCTGAAAGGCTCGGCATGCCGTCTGGGGCCGTCTCTTTCAGGAAATGGCAATCAGCCCTGTCACCGTCAGGCAGAGGCGTGAAATGCCCGGCCGAGACAGGCCGGAGCATTCAAACTGGTCCGCCTTCGGTCCGAGGACATGACAACCAGTACGAGTATTGTAACGAGATACGGAGCCATCGACAGATACGCAACCCCAATCCCGGCACCTGCGGCCTGCAGGTTCAGTTGCAACACCGTAACGCCCCGAAGAGATATGCGCCAAGGAGAATCCGCCACGGTTTCCAGGAAGAAAAGACGACGATTGCAAGCGCAATCCACCCGGCCCCCGCAGTCATCCCCTCTGTCCATTGCGGTACCCTGATCAGCGACAGGTAGGCGCCGCCAAGTCCCGCCATCGCCCCCCCGAACAGAATGGCCGCCAGGCGCACCTGGATCACCTTGTAGCCAAGCGCGTGCGCGGCATCGTGATTGTCTCCGACTGCGCGAAGGACAAGTCCCGCACGGGTGTATCGCAGGACCAGCCAGACGACAAAGACCAGGAAAAGGGAAAGGTAAAGGACACCGTCATGAGAAATTAGCACCGGCCCGAGGAACGGGATCTCCGAAAGGACCGGTATGTCGAGCCTGGGGGTCGGGGGTGGCTTGATCCCCGCATAACTCTGGCCCATCAAGGCCGCCAGTCCAAGGCCGAACAGTGTCAGAGCGAGTCCGGTTGCAACCTGGTTCGACAACAGGAATTGAGTCAGTATCGCGAAGACCAGGGACAAGATAACCCCTCCCGCGACAGCCGCCAGCAGGCCAAGGAGGGGAGAGCCGGTTTCGACGGCGCCAATGAAACCGCACACGGCGCCAATGATCATCATGCCCTCGACCCCGAGATTGAGAACACCTGATTTCTCGGCGACCAGTTCCCCGGTCGCCGCGAGGAGAATAGGCGTTGCCGCAACCATCAGGCTCGCAACCAGTGCGGCCGGCGAAACCCCGGCTAGATCGATCACGTCTGACCCTCCTTTCCGTCGCGGGCCGGTACCGTCACCGGGGCGCTGGGCGCAGCAGTTGCGCCGGCAAGGGCAGGCTCCGAACCTGACCGGTCACCGGACGGACGCTTCCACCGAATCCGAAAGTTGACCAGGATGTCGACAGCCAGAAGAAAGAAAAGCAGCATGCCCTGGAAAACCTGAACCGCGGCCGCGGGAATGTTCAGCGTGAACTGGGCCAGCTCCCCTCCGATATAGGTCAGCGCCATCAGCAGCCCTGCGAGAAGGATGCCGACCGGGTGCAAACGCCCGAGAAAAGCCACGATTATGGCAGTGAACCCGTACCCGAGGGGAAAGTTGGTCGAGAGCTTTCCGGCCGGACCGGCGACCTCGAACAGCCCGGCCATGCCGGCGAATGCACCGGAGAGACCGAGACACAGGGCGGTCAGGAGTGCCGCGTCGACACCTGCGAAGCGCGCGGCTCGCTGCGACTGGCCGGCTAGGCGAACCTGGAATCCGAAAATGTGGTTGCGAAGCACCAGGAAGCACAGGACAACGAGTGCGAACATGACGATCACGCCGAAATGGACACCGGTGCCACTCAGCAGCTCCGCATTGTGCGCGCTTGGATAATCCTGGAAATGCCGGCTTTCGGGCCAGTTGAAGCCGTCCGGGTTTCTCAGTGGGCCCGTGACCATTTCGGCGAGAACATTGAAGGCCACGTAAACCAGCATCAGGGATACGAGGATTTCGTTGGCGTGGAAGCGGATCTTCAGGATTGCCGGGATCATCGCCCAGAGAAAGCCGCCGAAAGCGCCAGCCAGAATCATCATCGGAAATACCCAGAATCCCTCGGCAGGGTAGACGGCAAGCCCGAAGCCCGCCCCGGCAATCGCGCCCATGATGAACTGGCCTTCGGCACCGATGTTCCAGATGCCGGCCCGAAACCCGAAAGAGAGCCCGAGCGCGATGATGATCAACGGTGCCGCTTTGACCAGCAGTTGTGGACGGGTGTAGCTCGCGACGGTCGAGTCAAACAATGGATCCCAGAAAAACACCCTGATCGCATCCAGGGGGTTTGTCCCGAGAAACGCGAACAGAACGGCTCCTGCAGCCATGGTCAGAACGACCGCGATGAACGGGGTCACCGTTCGCATCACCCGGGAGGGTTCCGGCCTGGGCTCAAGCAGCAGCACGTGAATCTCCGGTCCGTCCCATCAGCAACCCGATCTCCTCAGCCCTGATTCCCGCGGTGGGGTTAGGTTCCGAAAGACGGCCGCCGGAAATCACCGCCAGCCTGTCGGAAATCTCCATCAGTTCATCAAGGTCCTGACTGATGACCAGCACGCCCGCTCCACGCTCTGCAAGTTCGACAAGGGTCACGCGAATGAACGCGGCGGCCGCCGCATCCACGCCCCAGGTCGGCTGGTTGATCACCAGGACGCGCGGCTCCTGCTGTATCTCGCGTCCAACGACGAATTTCTGCAGATTCCCGCCTGAAAGCGACTTTGCGGCACTGTCGACACCGGTCGTCCTGACGTCGAACCGCTTCACGACGCCGCCGGCGAATTCCGCGGCCGCCGTCCAGTCAAGGATGCCGTGACGGGCGAAGGAGCGCCGAATGCGCGCGGTCATCATCGCGTTTTCGCTGAGCGACATGTCGGGCGCAGCAGCGTGCCCCAGCCTCTGTTCCGGTGCCGCCAGCATTCCCAGTCGCCGCCTCGCGTTGGGTCCCGACAGACCGACATCACCGCCGCCCAGCATGATCACGCCGGGCGGGGATCGCTCTTCTCCGGACAACGCCAGGAGCAACTCGTCCTGGCCATTCCCGGCGACTCCGGCGATGCCGAGTATCTCGCCTGTCCGGAGTACGAAATCGATGTCCTTCAGACTTGTACCGAAATGGCTTCGGGACCGGAGCGACAGGCCGGAAACCCTCAGCAGGTCGTCGCCCGGCGCATGATCGCGCCGTGCCGGGACCGCGAGGTTCGTGCCGAGCATCATGGCGGCAAGGCTCCTTGCCGTTTCATCGGCAGGTGTACAGGTGGTTACGACCTTGCCTCCCCGAAGGATCGTCGCGCGGTCGCAGAGGGAACGGATTTCCTCGAGCTTGTGCGAAATGTAGAGAATCGATGTGCCTTCGGATGCCAGCTTTCGCAACGTGTCGAAGAGGACGTCCACTTCCTGTGGGGTCAGCACCGAGGTCGGTTCGTCCATGATCAGGAGCTTCGGCGATTGCAAAAGGCACCGAACGATTTCGACTCTCTGGCGTTCTCCCGCCGAAAGATCCCCGACAATCCGGTCCGGATTGATCGCGAGACCGTAGCCGGCTGATACCTCGTGGATCCTGGATGCGAGGTCCGAACGTGCCAGACGCACCTCCATGCCAAGGGCTATGTTGTCGGCAACATTCAAGGCTTCAAAAAGCGAAAAGTGCTGGAACACCATCGCGATGCCATCGGCACGCGCGGCCCTCGGTTCGTGCGGGGTGAACGGCAGGCCTTCAAGGAACATGCGGCCGGAATCCGGGCGGACAAGCCCGTAGATCATCTTGACGAGCGTGGATTTTCCAGCGCCGTTTTCCCCAAGCAGGGCGTGAATTTCTCCCGTTCCGATTTCCAGCGAAATGTCGTCGCAGGCGAGAACGCCCGGGTAGGACTTGGTCATGGCGTGGATGTCGAGCAGTATTGTCAACCCGGGATGCCTCCGATCCTCAGTGGTCCGATTTCGTTCGGGGCATCGACCAGGTACGCGGCTACGACGCCGACGGCAATGGCGCGCGGATGCTTGCCGAGGCCCGGTATCCCGATCGGGCAGGTCAGGCGCGCAATCATCTCTTCCGGATGGCCGAGGGAACGCAACCTTCCGGCAAAACGTTGACGCTTTGTTCGGGAGCCAATCAGGCCAAGCGACCGGAACTGCCGCCTGAGAACGCGATCGCAAATGTCGAGATCAATGCTGTGCGTGTGTGTCATCACGAGGTGATCGGCATCGTCAGGTGCCAGCGCGGTTGCGTGCAGGGAGTTCGGGTCCGTCACCAGCGGACGGACAGACGATGACATCGCTCCGGGAAATCGGGAGGCCTCGAAATCGATCCACGTGATCGCGAACGGGAGGCCCGACAGGACTTCGACCACCGATCGGCCCACGTGACCGGCCCCGTAAACCCAGATGTTCCGCTCGGGCCGCGCGCTCGGCTCGATGAGCCAACCGTCAACGAGGCAGGTGGACTGCTTTTTCTTGCCGCCATGCATGGCCTCCACGACACGCCGCACCCGCGGCGGCGGTCTGTCAGGGGAGTCCACGGTCTCACGGGGTGGCCGGGTCATTCGAACGCGCACGGAGTCGTCGTCCAGTTCGTCAAGGGCCGCCTGGTCAAATGTCTCGATGACAAGATTGACCGCCCCGCCGCAGCATTGGCCGATTTTGGGGCCAAGCGGCAAGTTCAGTGTTGAGACGCCCGGGCCGGATTCGAGTCCCTTTCGCGCGTGATCGACCGCAACCAGTTCGAGTGCCCCGCCGCCGATCGTTCCCGCCTGGCCGTCCGCCCAGACCTGCATCGACACGCCCGTTTCCCTCGGGGTCGAACCCTTGTGGCCGGCAATGACTATGCGCGCAACCGTGCCGTGCCGCCGCACGGCTTCCCGGAGTCCGATCCGGTCGAATCCGATCACCAGTCCTGCCCCCGAAGCTGCATGACGGCCCGGAGTACCCGTTCCGGCGTAGCCGGAGCGTCGAGACCGCCAAAGCCATCACCGCAAGATGATACAGCGTCCGAAATTGCCATGAATGCCGAAATCCCGAGCATGAGCGGCGGTTCTCCGACAGCCTTGGAACGGTGGATCGTGTTTTCCGAATTGGCGTTTTCGAACAGCGTGACATTCAGGGTCATCGGCCGGTCCGAGCAGGCGGGAATCTTGTATGTGGAAGGTGCGTGGGTCAGAAGATGTCCGTTTTCGTCCCAGACAAGTTCTTCGGTTGTCAGCCAGCCCGCGCCCTGAACGAATCCGCCTTCGATCTGGCCGATGTCGATTGCCGTGTTCAGCGATTCCCCGACATCATGAACAATGTCGGTGCGAAGGATCCTCGACTCACCGGACAATGTGTCAATCACCGCCTCGGTGACGGCGGCGCCGTAAGCGAAATAGTAGAAAGGCCGACCCCGGCCGGATCTCCGTTCCCACTGGATGTCAGGCGTCGAATAGAACCCGGTCGCGGAAAGCGAAATACGTCCCTCGTGGCAACGACTTGCGGCCTCGCTGAACGGAATGGATGCGTCTCCGATCAGCACGCGTCCACCTTGGAAACGCACGCTCGCGGGTTTCTGCTGCCATAGTTCCGACAGGTGGGCCGCCATCCGGTCACGTATTGTCATGCACGCGGAATGGGTCGCCATTCCATTCAGATCCGAGCCGGCAGAAGCCGCCGTCGCGGATGTATTCGGCACCTTGTCGGTGTCGGTAGCCGAGATCCTGACGGCGCAGGGCGCCAATCCGAAAACCGAGGCGGCCACCTGCATGACCTTGGTCATGAGTCCCTGGCCCATCTCGGTCCCGCCGTGGTTTACGTGAACGGACCCGTCCCGGTAGACATGCGCAAGCGCCCCCGCCTGGTTGTAATGGGTCAGGGTAAACGAAATTCCGAACTTGACCGGTGTCAGGGCGATGCCCTTCCTGAGAACCGCATTTCGGGCGTTGAACCGGGAGATTGACCGGCGCCTTTCGTGATAGCCTGAACGTTCGACGAGGCTTGCCGTGATTTCCCGAATGACCGAGTCGCGGACCTCCATATGATAGGGAGTCGTCTGCACGGCCCCGGTTTCGACATGCTGTTCGAGCGATGATGAATCATCCTGGGATCGTGGGTCGTGCGGCGGCATCTCGCGGGAATCCCTCGATCGATAGTAATTGACCATCCGCACATGCAGAGGGTCTCGTCCGAGAGTCCGGGCGATTCGCTCGATCACATGCTCGATTCCGACAATTCCCTGGGGGCCACCGAAGCCGCGAAACGCCGTCGCCGACACGGTGTTCGTACGCAGCCGGTAGGACGTGATCCGGGCGTTCTCGAAATGATAGGCATTGTCGGCGTGCAGCATCGCCCGGTCGGCGACCGCGAGAGACAGGTCCTGCGACCAGCCGCACCGGGCAAAATGGCCGAAGATTATTCCCAGGATGCGGCCGTCGTCATCAAAGCCGACATCGTAGTCGATCCGGAATTCATGCCTTTTGCCGGTGATGAGCATGTCGTCATCGCGGTCGTACCGCATTCGGCATGGCCGACCCGTTGCTGCCGCCACCGCAGCGCAGGCCATTGCCGGGGCATTGCACTGGCTTTCCTTCCCGCCGAAGCCGCCGCCCATGCGGCGAACCTCGACCCTCACACGGCCCAGGTCAACCCCGAGAATCTCGGCGACCTTTTGCTGAATCTCGCTCGGATGTTGGGATGAACTGTAGACCAGCATGCCGCCGTCTTCCCGGGGAACAGCCATTGCCGCCTGTCCTTCGAGATAGAAATGCTCCTGTCCACCTGTTTCGACCCGGCCCGACAGGGAATGAGGTGCTAAGGCGATGGCGGCGCGGGGGTTTCCTTTGCGGTAGACCATCGGGTTTTCCAGGTGGCTTCGCGCGGCAATCGCGTCGTCAATGGTCAGTACTGGCGTGCGCTCGATGACCTCTATGTGTCCGAGGCTGGCAGCGTGACGGGCGATGCGATGACTCTCCGCTGCGGCAATGAACACGGGCTGCCCGAAGAAACGAACGTCACCAACCGCCAGGAGCGGTTCGTCATGCGCGGTCGGTGAAGTATCCGCCGTCACCGGAAGATCCGATGCGGTCAGCACGGCCGCGACACCGTCGGTGTTCCGGACTGCCGTGACATCGAGCCTTGCGATCTTCCCGCAAACCGCCTTTGTCAGGCCAAAGGCCAGGTGCAGGCAGCGGGGCGGCGACGGGATGTCGTCGACATAGGTCGCCCCGCCAGTGACGTGGAGTCGCGCCGACTCGTGGGGGAGTTCGGGGTTCGCGCTCATGGTGTCATGTCGAGCACACGTGCTTCGCCGGATGAATCCTCGAGAAAACAGCGGCGCAGCATGTGCCGCGCCGCGGTCATGCGGTAGCCTGCGCTCGCGCGCAGATCCGTGATCGGGACAAAGTCGGACTCGAAAGCCAGGGCGGCCGAGGATACCGTCTTCTCGTTCCAGCGCCGGCCGATGAGGCGATTTTCCACTGCGTGGGCGCGTTTCGGGATCCCCGCCATGCCGCCGAACGCAATCCTCGCCGACTCGACGGTTCCGTTTTCGCCAACGACGATATTGAAACAGCCGAGAACGGCGGAAATGTCCTGATCGAATCTCTTGGACAGCTTGAAACACCGAAGACGATCGGGGCCGTCCGGGATGAGCAGGGATTCAATGAATTCACCGGGTTGAAGGTCCTGGCGGCCATACGCGACAAAGAAGTCCTCGATGTCGAGGGTTCTCCGGTCATTCCCGCGGCGAAGCGTCAGCGTCGCACCGAGCGCGATCAATGGCGGCGCCCCGTCCCCGATCGGCGAACCGTTGGCGATGTTGCCCCCTATGGTCGCGACGTTCCGGACCTGTTCCGAACCGAACCTGCGGAGAAGTTCGCCAAAATCCGGGTAGCGCGTCTTGACGGAATCCCGCAGCCTGGAAATCGATGCTGTCGCTCCCACGGCGAGTCCTCCGTCCGTCGGCGATATGTCGCCGAGGTCGCGAACCTGCGAGACAAAGCACATCGGCAGGATCGACTTCATCTCCTTGTTGACAACCAGCCCGAGATCCGTGGCGCCGCCGACGAGGGTTCCGTCCGGATTGGCAAGGCTCCAGTCGGCGAGATCATCGGCAGTTCCCGGCATGAAGTATCCATCCGGCCTATGAACCGGATCCGAGGACTTACTCCTGGAAACAAGCCGACGGAGGCTGTCGACATCGATTTCGAGCCAAGGTGCGACTGCATCATCTTCCGCCGCCCGAGCCGCACGAACGATCGGTGCATAACCCGTGCACCGGCATAGATTGCCGGCGAGAATGTCGTCGTGGTCCTGCCGTCCTGAACCGTGGGCCGCGACCATGGACATGACGAATCCCGGAGTGCAGAAACCGCATTGGCTCCCATGGTATTCGACCATTCGCCTCTGGACCGGATGCAGGGTGCCGGTTTCGTCGGCAACGCCTTCAACGGTTCTGAGCGATTTGCCGTCGAGTTGGGGCAGGAAAAGCAGGCAGGAATTGACGGCTGAACGAACCGCCGTGCCGTCATTCGCGATCGAGGTCAGCATTACCGTACAGGCCCCGCAGTCTCCCTCATTGCAGCCTTCCTTGGTGCCGGTGAGGTGATGCCGGATTCGCAGCCAGTCGAGAACCGTCTCGGCCGGATTCGGGTCCGCGAGTAGGACGCTCCTCCCATTGAGCAGGAAACGAACAGCCGTCATCAACTTCCCCTGTAGGTTGCGTAACCGTAGGGCGAGAGCAGGAGCGGGACATGGTAGTGTCCGGCATCCACAATTGCGAAACGAACCGGAATCAGGTCAAGAAAGACGCCTGCCGGGCGAACCGCTTCGGTTTGTTCGTGGTATGCGCCCGCGTGGAAGACGAGTTCATATTTACCGGGCTTGCATTCCGTGCCGTCAAGCAACGGCCGGTCCACGCGGCCGTCCTGGTTGGTAACGGCAGTCGTGATTTTCAGGCGTTCCGTCCCGATCGCGTAAAGATCTATTGTCAGACCGGCAGCGGGTCGGCCGCGCGCAGTATCCAGGACATGTGTGGTCAACCGTGCCATGACTCCAGACCTTCCTCTCGATCGAAGATTCCCGCCATCTGTCCAGGCAGGGCATGCGCGGGGCGAACCGGGGTTTTCGGTACTGCAGAAATGTGAATTGCCCGTGCATCAGATGCAAGCACGATATTGACCGGGCCGCGGCACTTTCGCGCAACCGACCGGAAGGATATGGTGATCCAATGGCGGCCGAACCCCGATTCATCCATCTACGCGTCCATTCGGTCTATTCCCTCCTGGAAGGGACCATGCATATCGATCAGTTGGTCGAGCGTTGCAGGGAGCAGGGAGCCCCGGCGGTCGCCGTGACCGACACCGGCAATCTCTTTGCCGCCCTCGAGTTTTCCGAGATTTCGGTTTCGAAAGGTATTCAGCCCATCATAGGCTGCCAACTGGATGTGGCGAACGGATCGCAGGCAGCGTCACAGGAGAAGCGATCCCGCATGCCGGCCGTGAGTCCGCTGGTCCTGCTCGCCGGGAACGAGCGCGGATACCACAATCTGGTCAAGTTGAATTCATATGCATTCCTGGATTCCGGGTCCGGGATTCCCCATGTAGGTCTCCAACAGCTCGAAGACGGGCCTGAAGGGCTGATTTGCCTGACCGGGGGTGCTTCAGGTCCGGTCGGACAACTGATCCTCGAGGGGAAGGTCGAGCGGGCGCGTGATCTGGTCCAGTCTCTTGCACGGATCTTTGGCGACGGCCTTTACGTGGAAATCCAGCGTCACCCGTCAGGTGCCTACAGGGCAACCGAGGAGGAACGCGCGACGGAGCCCGCTTTTCTCGATATCGCCTATGATCTTGGTCTGCCCCTGGTGGCGACCAACGATGTCTACTTCGACAGGCAGGAGATGTACGCGGCCCATGACGCGCTGATCTGCATCAGGGAGGGGAGCTACGTAGATCAGAAAGAGCCGCGACGCCGGCTGACCGAACATCATTTCCTGAAATCCGCAGAGGAAATGGCTGCCTTGTTCAGCGACCTGCCGGAGGCTCTCGCGAGTACGGTCGAAATCGCGCAGCGCAGCGCCTTTCGGGTTCCGGCACGTGACCCGATTCTGCCGAGACTGGCTGAACAGGAAATGGATGAACTCCGACGCCAGGCGCGGGAAGGCCTGGGACAACGTCTTGCTTCCATTCCACTCGCCGTCCCCGAACAGGACTATCACGAACGCCTGGATTTCGAGCTTGGCGTCATCGACTCCATGGGATTTGCCGGGTACTTCCTGATCGTCGCGGACGTTGTGCAATGGGCGAAAGGGCAGGGGATACCGGTTGGTCCCGGCCGAGGGTCGGGCGCCGGTTCCCTGGTCGCGTACGCGCTGACGATCACTGATCTCGACCCGCTCCGGTACTCGCTCCTGTTCGAACGTTTCATGAATCCGGAACGCATATCGATGCCTGATTTCGACATCGACTTCTGCGTGGACCGCCGCGAGGAAGTGATCACCTATGTCCAGGATCGTTACGGGCGGGATCAGGTCGCCCAGATCATCACGTTTGGTGCGTTACTGTCCCGTGCCGCCATCCGGGACGTAGGGCGTGTTCTACAGATTCCGTACAGCCGGGTCGACCGCCTCGCAAAAATGATCCCGGTCGACGGGGTCAAGCCGGTCTCGCTGAAAGAGGCGATGGAACAGCGGCAGGAGTTTTCGGAAGCGGCAGATGCCGAACCGGTCGTGGCCAGACTGCTGGAGTACGCCTCCCTGCTCGAAGGAGTCTACCGGAACGCCTCGACCCATGCCGCCGGTCTGGTCGTGGGCGATCGCCCTCTCGATGAACTGATACCGATTTACAAGGACCCGCGTTCCTCGATGCCGGTTTCGCAGTTCAGCATGAAGTGGGTGGAACGAGCCGGGTTGGTCAAGCTCGATTTCCTCGGACTGAAAACACTGACCATTATCCAGGAAACGCTTGACCTTCTTCGGCAACGTGGAATCGAGGTCGAAATCGCGGCAATCCCGCTGGACGATCCGGAGACATTCGAGTTGTACGCATCGGCGCAGACGGTTGCGTTGTTCCAGGTCGAAGGCGCGGGCATGAAGGACGCCCTGAGGCGCATGCGTCCGACCAGCATCGCCGATATCGTCGCGTTGGTGGCACTGTATCGGCCGGGTCCGATGGAAAGCATCCCGACGTATTGCAACGTCAAGAACGGGATCGAACCGCGAAAGTTCCTTCACGAATCGATCGATCCGATCCTCGACGAAACCCAGGGAATCATCGTCTACCAGGAACAGGTGATGCAGATCGTCCGTGCGATGGCCGGATATTCGCTTGGAGGTGCCGATGTGGTCCGCCAGGCGATGGGAAAGAAGATCCAGGCGGCGATGGACGCGGAAAAACCCAAGTTCCTGGAGGGCGCCAAGGCCAACGGTGTCGGCCGGAAGAAGGCAATGGAAGTCTGGGATCTGCTCGACAAGTTTGCCAACTACGGATTCAACAAGTCACATGCAGTTGCCTATGGGGTCGTCAGCTACCAGACGGCCTGGTTGAAAGCACACTATCCGGTCGAATTCATGGCCGCGGTGATGAATGCCGACCTGGTCAACACCGACAAGCTGAATATCTACCGGCAGGAGGTCGAGCGGCTTGGAATCGAGCTCCGGCCGCCATGCGTGAACCAGTCGAGCGCACGTTTCGTCGTCCGGGACGGCCGGTTGCACTATGCATTGGGCGGGTTGAAAAGCGCGGGCGCCGAGGGAATGAAAATGATCGAGGTGGCGCGGGGCGAGGGCGGACCGTTCACGGACATCCTTGATTTCGCGCGCAGGGTCGATCTCAAGAAACTGGGGCGTCGACCGCTGGAAACCCTGGCGCGGGCCGGCGCGTTTGACGGCCTGGAACACAACCGGGCGAAAGTTCTCTCGGCTATCGACATTCTGACGGATTTTTCAGCATCCGCTCACGAAGAGCGGAACAGCACGCAGATCGGGCTGTTCGGCAAGGAGGGCGCGGAGTTGCCGCCTCCGCAATTGCCGGTGACGGAAGAGTGGGAGCCGGTGGATCGGCTGCAATACGAACATGAGGCTGTCGGCTTTTACCTGTCCGGGCACCCGCTGGACGAGATGCAGGGTGAACTTGCGAAGCTGGGGGTAATCCGATTTGCGGACCTCGATCAGAGAATGGAAAATGCAGGGGAACGGGAGCTGCTGAATGTCAGTGTCTCCGGGACGATCATTGGCCGTCAGGACCGGCGATCGAGCAGGGGAAACAACCTGACATTCGTCCAGTTGAGCGACCCGAGCGGCGGCTACGAGGTCACTTTGTTTTCCGACGTGGTCGACAAGTCACGCGGCATGCTTGAGCCCGGCAACAATGTCATATTGTCCGTTGATGTCGGCGGGGACGTGGGCAACCGGAGGTTGTTGGGACGCAAGGTCGAGTCTGCTGATGAGGTTGCCGCCAGGCTTGCGCCATCAGGGATCAGGGTATTCATTGAAGGCGAGGACGCGATTCGTTCGGTCGTACGGCAGGTTGCGGGTCATGCGAAGAACGGTTCCAACGGTCGACTTGGTTCTGTTCACATGGTGATTTCGGACCAGAAGCTCCCGGGCGATGTGGAGGTCGCCGTTCCGTTGCGTTGTCGGGTAACGCCCCAGGTCAGGGGGGCCATTTCGAGGATTGAAGGTGTTCTCAGGATCGATGACCTCGATGGCTGACCGTTCGCAGAAGAACTGAAGGCATGCTGTGGTGGGCAATCGCCGAGCCGCCGGGGCGATTCATTGTGCATGTAGGGGCGGGGACGCAGATTGACGGTGTGAGGGGGACGAACGGTATGCGACGGGGCGAGGACGGAACTCAGGTCCATTTTTCGTGCATTTTCACCAGAGGTGCGCTCTGTTCTTGAGCAACACGAAAGTAGAAAATGCCCGACGATCCTTGATGGGCGAAGACTTGCAGCGTTCAATTGCGTCTCGCGCAGATGAAATGTCGCTTTTCACTTCAAGTTTAGTGAATCGTGCAAAGGGATCATAATCGGAGAAATGGCGATTCTCCTGTAGAGATACAAAAGTATTCGCGAAATCTTCTATATCCTTTGGAAACTTCTTGACGACATCTTGGTTCTTGCAGCTATTTTTAGCGAAACCATGTTCAAGAGCACGGTAGGCTTGACGCCAGGGTGAATCTGTTCTGTTTTTTTGCCGGCAAGCGGGTTTGACGCGATTGTCTTTCGCATGTCACCGTTGTGCCTTTTTCCACGTGAGGTGACGTCACATCGACCCCGGACAAGGGCCCCACGGCACATGATCCCGCGCCCGGGACTGTTTCCCGGTGGCGTTTCCGGCGATTTGGCGATTGCCGGACATACCTGTTCACCCCCGTCTTCGAGGGTGGAGGCAGGATTGCCAACTCAGGCGCGGGTGTGGTGCGTCTTCAGCTGAACGCCGTGCGCGGGCGGGTGTTGCCTGTCAATTTCAGCATGTCCAGAACCCGCCTGGGTTTTCGGGCCAGTCTGCGCGTGGTCTCGGCGACATTGTCGCTGGACATCTTGATGAGACCGATGGCGAAGCGCCGGAGCAGCGTGGCGTTCGCCGGGCCGTGGCCGGTGCGGATGCGGCTTCGGTCCTCGTCGAAGGTCATGTCGAGGATGTGGTGGTTGGCCTCGATCCCCCAGTGCCCGCGATTGAGGGCCAGCAGGCGCTCGGGTGTTGCCCTGTCCTCGGTCAGGCTGGTGATGCAGTAGGCCGTCTCCTTTGACTTTTTCCCGGTCTTGATGTCGAGGGTTTCGCGGTGGACGGCGAAGATCTGGCCTGTGCCGGGAAAGTCGGCGTAGTCGTTCAATTCACTGGAGACCCATATGGAGCGTTTCTCCTTGCGTCCGTGGTCGGGCTTGCACTCGGGCTCGACGAAGTCAGGCGCACGGCTGGCCATGATCTCGCAGAGCGTCAGGCTGATATCGGAGAGCAGGGTCTTCTGGTTGCCCTTGACGGTGAAGACATAGTCGGCGCCGCGGTCGAGGAGGTAGGTGGCCAGTTTCCGCTGCGTCAGCATGGCATCGGCGGTGACGGTGCGGCCGCTGATGTCGGGCAGCATGTCGAGCAGGGGGATGACTGTGCCGATTTCGTTGGTGCGTTTCTCCTCGTTGATTCCGACTTTTTTTTAGCGTAGGATTTCCTGCTGTCGTTGACATGGGTTGCACGCCATCGGCATCGACGGCGCCGCGCATGGTCTTGCCGTCGAGCCGCACTGTCCGGGCCGCCATGGTCTTCGTTCCACTGCCGCAGGGCGGCGTCGAACTGGTCGGACCAGCAGCGGATGATCGTCCTGCTCGGCGGGATGTACCGGCCCTGGTCGAAGCGCGGCCTGAAATACGCCAGAACCGCCTGGCTCTGGTCCTCGACCCACTCCGAGATCTCCTTGTAGCCGCGCATGCCGGCAAGGGTCGCGGCGGTGGCGAGGGAGAGCACCGATGGCAGGTTGTGCCGCAGCCCCTGCCGGCGCCGCGGGTCCTCCACCTGCTTGAAGTAATCGGGAAGGGAGCGCATCTGCGCAGCGGTGAGTGTCATCTTCGGAACGCCCTTGTGCAGGCCGGGATCAAGGTGGGCCGTCCTCAGCCGGCGGCGCGCATCCCGGCGCAGTGGATAGAGAAAGACAAGCTTGGGCCGGTCGTGGGTGATGTATGGCGGCCGAAACCCCGGGTGTGCCCGACACAGAGCCAGTTGCGCGGTAGACCGTTCCCCGGTGACGCGCAGGGTCCACGAATGTCTCCAGGAGCAGGACCTCGTGGCCGAAGCGGAGCGGCAGTCCCGCACCAGGCGCCGCGCGCACAGCGACAGCACCCGTGAGCCGAGGTTCGGCACCCCGCCGGGCAGAACCAGGAAGCGCGAATTGTTGGTGACAAGGTGAAGGCGGCTGAACTGGTGCCACGCTCCCAGCCGATCCAGTCATCGCGCGCCGCGCAGAGCAACGCAGATGCCGAAAACATCGCCAGCGCCAGCCAGCGCCCCCCACAGTGGGCGACATAGCGTATGGTTTCGCCTTTGGGCGTCGCCGAGGAAATGAGCATCAAGGCGCGAAAGCGGGCCTCGTTCGTCATGCCACACTCAGCAGATCATAGACCGGGCCGCATCCAATGAGCCTCGTGCCATCTTCGTCGCTGGAAAGGTAGGAGATGATCGGGAACTGCCCTGCGCAGATTTGATTGCCGTGGTTTCCTGCTTTTCGTTGAGATCAGTTCGTCTGGCAGATCATCGGGGCGGGGACGCATGTGTCGTACTACTATACTGGTAGCTTTTCTCGCATCAAACTGATCTTCAGTGCCGTCAAATTCAACTTTGACAAGCAATATTTCATCGCCATCCTCATCGTAAGCCGAGGCAACGAATACATCTCCAATTTGGGCGTCGCCAAATATTTCTTTCAGGATTGATTGGATGAGCTCTTCAAGCTCCCGGTTTTCGACCATAATCAAAACCCTTTAATCAAAACGCGATTGCGTGGAGCAAATCAGGTGCCAATGAAGCCGCGATTTCACGTATGTTTGGCCAACGCGCACCCTCATAATATGGCGTTAAGCCCAAACATATCAACGATCAACGCCTTTTCACCCTTCAATTCTTTTCGCGGCCTCGGCATTCTGCAGCATTTCGAGGTGAAATGGTGCCGAATGCTGGATCCCATGACAATCCCGGGATAGCACCTTATATGGCCACCTGAATCATTTTCCGTGTGACTGTGTTCGCATGAATATCTCGACAGTGTCTTGGCGGAATGGTGGAATGGCAAAGCAAAAGGTTCAGCGAAATCAACGGCCCCGGGCGCGCCTGCCGAAGGGGTTTAGGGACTATTTCGGTCCGGAAGTCATCGGCCGCGAGGAGATGCTGGAGACGATCAGGGAAGTTTACCATCGTTACGGTTTCGAACCCCTGGAGTCCCCGGCCGTTGAAACCGTGGAAGCGCTGGGCAAGTTCCTGCCCGATGTCGACAGGCCCAATGAAGGTGTGTTCGCATGGAAAGAGGACGAGAGCGACTGGCTGGCGCTTCGTTACGACCTGACCGCGCCTCTCGCCCGGGTCTATGCCCAGTTCAGGAACGAGTTGCCCTTGCCCTACCGGCGTTACGCAGTCGGTACCGTCTGGCGAAACGAGAAACCGGGCCCGGGTCGATTCCGCCAGTTTTACCAGTGTGACGCGGACACGGTCGGTTCGAAGAGTCCGGCCGCCGATGCGGAAATGTGCATGATGCTTGCGGAGGTCCTCGAGGCAGCGGGGATACGGCGCGGCGATTACAGGGTCCGGCTGAACAGCAGAACGGTTCTCGATGGAATATTGCGGATGGCCGGAGCTCCGGGCCCGGACATGACCGAAGATCCCGAACGGCGGCGGGACGCGGTCTTTCGGGCCATCGACAAGCTCGACAGACTGGGGCCGCAAGGCGTACGCGCCTTGCTCGGTCCGGGCAGGAAGGACGAGAGCGGCGACTTTACCGAGGGGGCGGGCCTCAATGAAGACCAGATCGAACAGATCATGGATGTGGTTGCGCCTGGCAAAGGGAGCGATGATGAGTTGATCCTGGCCCGACTTGACCGCCTGGGATCTGCAGCCGAAGACCTGTCAGCGATCGAACGCCTGGTCCGTGCGCAGGGATTCGGTCCCGATCGGATCTGCGTCGACACGTCGGTTGTCCGGGGTCTCGGCTACTACACGGGCGCGGTATTTGAAGCCGACCTCACGTTTGAGATCACCGATACAAAAGGGCGGCGGCAACAATTCGGTTCGGTCGCGGGAGGAGGGCGTTACGACGGTCTCGTGCGGCGATTCACCGGACAGGATGTTGCGGCGACCGGGGTATCGGTCGGTGTAGACCGCCTCCTTGCCGCCGTTGCCGCGCGGCGAGACGACCCTGTCGGGGTCCGGGGTGGGACAGGGCCGGTCGTGGTTACGGTGATGGACCGCGATCGACTGGATTCATACCTGGGGATGGTTTCCGAACTTCGTGCGGCCGGAGTCAGGTCCGAGATGTATCTCGGCAATCCGAAGAATTTCGGAAGTCAGCTTCGCTACGCTGACCAGCGCGAAAGTCCCGTTGCCGTCATCGAAGGATCGGAAGAACGGAACAGGGGCGTCGTGCAGCTCAAGGACCTCGTTGTCGGGCGCATGGTTGCGGTGGAGCTGGAAAACAGCGACGCCTGGAGGACCCAGCCGACGCAGATCACGGTTCCACGCGAACGCCTCGTCGAAGAAGTACGCCGCCTCGTGGCAGTCTTCGACTTGCCGCTCGCGGATCAGAAGACAGAACTCGCACGACGGCGCGCGGTCTATCTCGATCAGGTCTGACCCTGTGACTCTTCGGCTCCAATGACGGAATTTCCTGACATGCAATTGACGCCCTCAGGATCTCGAGGCGGGGCGACTGGGGATGCGCGTTCAGGATCCGAAAGAGGCGCGGAAGCGCGCGATGTCGCCCACGGAATCCTCGCGACCTTTCAGAGATCAGGCGCGATCCTTGCCGATACGGAGATCCTGCAGCCAGCCGATCTCTTGCTCGATCTTTACGGCGAAGACATCCGCGCTCGCGCCTTCGTCACCCGTGACCCGGTCCGTGGTGAGTTCATTCTTCGGCCTGACTTTACCGTTCCCGTGGCGCGGAAGTACATGGCGGGTGCTCCCGGAGAAACACGGTTTACCTATCTGGGTCCTGTCTGGCGCATTCAACCTCCGGATTCGGTACGTTCGCCCGAATCCCTACAGGTTGGATACGAGATCTTCGGATCTGAAGATCGTGCCGGAACGGATGCAGAAGTGTTCGGGCTCTTCCACGAGGTCCTGGCGGCTGACACGCTCGATGTGGTCGTCGGCGACATGAGTATATTGCTTGCAGCGATCTCTTGCCTAGAGACCCCTGAGCGCAGAAAGGTCATGCTTCGCAGGCACTTGTGGCGTCCGGGTCGATTTCGCAAGCTCCTGGACAGATTCTCCCGTGACCGGGATGAACGCGGTTCCCCGAATGAAACCCTGGCAGGGGCAAATGAACCCGGAACGAACCGGTCCGGCGGCACAGGTGACGAGGTGGCTGTGCATATCGGTCTCCGCGAGCCCACGGATATTGCTGCGCGCCACCGTGAACTTGAAGAGGATGCGCGTACACCGCCGATCTCGCGTCACGAAGTCGCGACGATCGAGGCTGTGCTCGATCTCGGCGGAACGATGACGACGGCGCTCGACGAACTCGAGAGGTTGCTCCTGGGCATGCCCTCGCTCGAGTCTGCAGTTGCCGCGTTCTCCGATCGGAGGGACGCGCTGCGATCGGTTTCGGTGGATGTTGACAACCTCCGTTTTGCATCCGGACACGGCCGCAGAACAATGGAATACTATGACGGGTTCGTTTTCGGTTTCAGGCCACGAGACCGACATGGGTGGCCGGCCGTTGCCAGCGGTGGCCGCTACGATGCGTTGACCGGCCGCCTCGGGCAGGGGCGGTCGGTTCCGGCGGTCGGCGGGGTCATTCGGCCTGAAACGCTGACCGCGATCAGGGCTGGCCTGACGTGAGCCGTCTCAAGATCGGACTTCCTGCCAAGGGACGACTCCGTTCGGCCGCCACCGACTGGCTGGGCCGCTTTGGCGCAAGGGTGGTTCCACTGGGATCCGAGCGTGCCTACTCAGGCAGCGTGGCGGGATTGAACGGGATCGAACCGGTCTTTCTGCCGGCGGGCGAGATCCCCGGGGAACTGCAGCGGGGCCGAATTCACCTCGGAATAACCGGACAGGACCTGATTCGCGAAAAACTGCCTTTTCGCCAGGCGCATGTTGACGAAATCTGCACGCTTGGGTTCGGTCATGCCGACCTTGTCATCGCGGTTCCGACGTGCTGGACGGATGTCTGGACAATTGATGATCTCGACGAAGTTGCAGGTCAGTTCCGGGACCTTCACGGCCGCCCGCTTAGGATCGCGACAAAATACCACAACCTGGTCCGGGAATTTCTGGCCGGGCAAGAGTTGGCAGACTACCGGCTGGTCGACAGCCAGGGGGCGACCGAGGCGACAGTCAGGAATCTTGCGGCCGAGGTGGTCGCCGACATCACTGCGACAGGCCAGACACTCGGCGCCAACCACCTCAAGGTTCTTGACGACGGAATTGTCCTGTCGTCGCAGGCCGCGCTGTTTGCCTGCCGTCGCAGGCCATGGACGACGGCTGAGACAAACATCCTCGAAACCTTTGGCGCGCGCGCCGGGTTCGACGTCCAGGGGTCCACCTGGGATTCAGGGCAATCCGGGAGGTGATATCCCGGTCGGGGCGAAACTTCAGAAGATTCCGATCTCGGCCAGCGTACGTTCAAGTTCGGGAGGCAGTTCGTCGCCGCTGTTCAGACCGAGGTCAGCCGGGCTGTCGCCAGGCGAAAGATAGCGCCAGCCCTGGAAGGGTCGGCGGGGGAATCTGATTGTTCGCACCAGAACCGGGTCCATGACGATGCGGCAGCGCCGGATCGCGTCGCTGCCGATGCAGGATTCAAGGTCGAGAATGGTTTGCCGGACCTGAATTTCTCCCCTGATCACCCAGTACAGCGATCCTCCGGACAGCACCTCCGCCTTCCGCCTCGGGAACATCCTGGTGACATGCGAAGGCAGATACGACTCTCCCCGGGCCCGGGCTTCCGCAGCTCGACGATTTTGCCACATGGCGAGTTCGTCGACGCTGGAAACGCCGACACACAACTTCACGAGATTGACGAACTGAGTGGTCACAAGAGTCACGCAATTCCGGATTCCGGAAATAATTTCGGCCGAAGCGTGGCAAAAGGCAACTCCGGCGGGCGGAAGGAGGCCCGTCGGTGGCTTTGCATCGTCCGCGTCATTCGGGTTCCCTGAACTGGAGTGACGCGCCTGGCCAGGCAGAACGCGAATCCTGCCATGGTAAACGCAGAGTGGCGCCTGTGTGCGGCACGATACGCCCCGACTGGTCGCCGTGACGGCCGCCGGTCGATGCTGGCGAAAAATTCGCTTGCCAGATCGACTTGACCGGTTGTTCGCGATCCGCATACTCGGATGACGGACAGCCCGCAAGGACGAAGCTCAGGCGGCTCGTTATCTCCAGTTGAACTGCCGTTCCGATTCGGTCGGCAAAAAAACGTCATTGACATGTAGCCAAATGATCGCCATATAATGTTCTCCTTTTGTTCCCTACAGGATTCTCCATGAACGAATTCAACGCGCCAATTGCCGAACAGATCTGGGACATGAAATACCGGTTGAAGGATGCGTCCGGTGTCCCGCTCGATGGAACCGTCGAGGACAGTTGGCGGCGGGTCGCCCGGGCGCTGGCGGCAGGCGAAGCCGATCCGGTTCGACGGGAACGCGAGTTCTACAATGCGCTCGATGGATTCCGCTTCCTGCCTGCGGGGCGCATCCTCGCGGGCGCCGGTACCGGGCGTTCGGTCACCCTGTTCAACTGCTTCGTCATGGGAACCGTTCCCGACAGCATGGACGGGATCTTCGCCATGCTGAAGGAAGCCGCCATCACCATGCAACAGGGCGGCGGGATCGGATACGATTTCTCGACGATTCGACCGAAAGGTGCCCCGGTCGTCGGCGTTGCGGCCGATGCTTCGGGACCGCTCTCGTTCATGGATGTCTGGGATTCGATGTGCCGGACCATCATGTCGGCCGGGTCGCGGCGGGGCGCAATGATGGCGACGATGCGCTGCGACCACCCGGACATCGAGGATTTCATTGCCGCCAAGTCGGATCCCGCACGGTTGAGGATGTTCAACCTGTCGGTTCTTGCCACCGATCCGTTCATGGACGCGGTGAAGGCCGATCGCGGCTGGGACCTCGTGTTCGCCGACAAGGTCTGGAAGACGGTTCGCGCCCGTGATCTGTGGAACCGGATCATGGAGTCGACCTTCGAGTATGCCGAACCCGGCGTGATCTTCATCGACCGGATCAACGAACGCAACAACCTGAACTACTGTGAGACGATATCGGCTACGAACCCGTGCGGGGAGCAACCCTTGCCGCCTTACGGCGCCTGCCTCCTGGGCTCGATCAACCTGGCCCGCCTTGTTCATGATCCGTTCGGGCCGAATGCCGGAATCGACACGAATGAACTCGACCGCCTGGTCGCGACTGCAGTACGCATGATGGACAACGTGATTGACGTGTCCCGGTTCCCGCTCGACGCGCAGCGGCGGGAGGCACATGCCAAGCGACGAATTGGTCTGGGCGTGACCGGTCTTGCCGACGCGCTGCTGATGACCGGAGAGCGCTACGGGAGCACCGAGGCCGCGCGGGTCACCGAAGACTGGATGCGCCGGATCGCCCATTCATCCTATCTGGCCTCCACCGGGTTGGCCGTGGAAAAGGGTGCGTTCCCGCTGTTCGACCGCGACGCTTTCCTGGCGGGCCGAACCATGCAGACGATGAACGAAGAGGTCAGGGAGGCGGTTTCGGCCAACGGCATCCGCAACGCCCTTCTGACATCGATCGCGCCGACGGGGACGATTTCACTGTATGCGGGCAATGTTTCCTCGGGAATCGAACCTGTGTTTGCGTTTTCGTACAACCGCAAGGTGCTGCAGCCGGACGGCTCGCAAGTCGAGGAAGAGGTTGTCGACTACGCGGTCCGGCTCTGGCGCGACATGTTCGGCGACCGGCCTCTGCCCGGGCATTTCGTCGATGCCCAGTCGTTGAGTCCGGAAGACCATGTCCGCATGCAGGCGGCGGCCCAGAAGTGGGTCGACAGTTCGATTTCCAAGACGATCAACTGTCCCGGCGATATTGCATTCGAGGATTTCCGGGCCGTGTACATGTCCGCCTGGGACCAGGGGTGCAAGGGATGCACGACCTATCGCCCGAACGAGGTCACGGGCTCGGTACTGAGCGTCGCGGCAACCGAAGAGGCGACTCCGGAAGCCGACCAGGGCGCAGAGGTGATCTACATCGCCAAGCCACTGGACCGGCCGGAGGCGCTGGAGGGCCGCACATACAAGATAAAGTGGCCCGAAAGCGAGCATGCAATCTACATTACGGTCAATGACACGCTGCAAAACGGGGTTCGCCGACCGTTCGAGGTGTTCATCAATTCGAAGAACATGGAACACTATGCCTGGACGCTGGCGCTCACACGGATGATTTCCGCGGTGTTCCGCCGGGGAGGGGACGTGCGGTTCGTGGCCGAAGAATTGAAGGCCGTGTTTGACCCGAGAGGGGGCGCCTGGATGGAAGGCCGATACGTCCCGTCGATTCTGGCCGCGATCGGCGGTGTCATCGAGCGCCACCTGGCCGAGACCAGCTTTGTTGCTGATCCCGCATTGCAAACCGCGACCGAGGAAGGCGCCCAGGCCGCCGGCCGCGGTGACGCCGAAACCCGTCCGGCCGACGTCGTTTCGCTGAATCGGAAAATGCCCCGGTCGTCGTGTGCCAATTGCGGTGGTTTTGACGTGAGGATGATCGAAGGTTGCGTCAATTGCCTGAATTGCGGACACTCGAAATGCGGGTGAACTGGCGGCCGGAATGTCGAAATTCCGTTGCAACGCTAACCGATCGATGTTTCGACCACGACTCTGTCGCGTTTCTGTTCTTTCCCGTTGTCGCCGTAGAGTACGTCGCGCGCAACACCGTAGCCTGAGAAAACGGCGGATTGAATCGTTCTGGGAACCAGGCAGTCACCGACCAGGCGCAATCGCCCTGATCCTGATATTGCCTGGCCAACGCCTTTTACCCCGACGGGAAGCCTTGCACCGACGAATACGAAATTCCGTTGGCCGATTTCCATCGTCTCGCCGGTGAAATCGTCGACGAACGCCGGTCCGTTCCTGAGCGATGTGCTCACCCGGATCGAAATTCCCAGTTCGCGGAACCATTCGATGATGCGGGATTGTTCGAGCGTGTATTCGGTCCATGTCGCGACGGCTGGCAGTGGCGTTGCGTACATCACCGACTGCCCGAATGCGCGGAGATGTTCGGCGATCGCGCTGGCCATGCAAAAAATGATCGTCGTCGTAAACGACCGTGGCCCAATGCGGCAATTGCGGCCCGCGACCCGACATGATGTCGCCGGGGGTAAAGACGGGTACATCGCCGAATTCAATGGAATCGAAATTCGTGGAGCCCACGCCGTCGGCACGCCATTCGGAACCGGCCGCAAGGACGACCGTATCGCTTTCGAATTCGGCGATGTCCTGTGCGTCCATGGTACTGTCGAGGTAGAGCCCGCATCGCGCGCTCTGCATGACCGGCCCAAGACGATAGTCCATCACGCGCTTCCAGCTCCCGAGACCGGGGAGACGGCATTCCAGCGCCACGCGTCCTCCGGGTTCCCTGGCCGAATCCGCGATGGTCACGGTGTCACCTGCCATGAGTAGCAACCGTGCACATTCAAGTCCGGCAGGTCCGGCCCCGGCGATCAGGTGTGACCGCCGTTTCGGTTCAGCGGGCAGCGCTTCGGGATGCCAGTTTCTGCGCCATTCTTCGGAGATCGTCGGGGTCTGGGTGCACCGAACCGGCAGGCCGTAGGCATCAATGCTGACGCAGATGTTGCAGCCAATGCATTCGCGGATGTCGTCAACCTGTCCCTGGCGGATCTTGGCAGGCAGGAAAGGATCGGCGATGGATGGACGGGCACCCCCGATGAGGTCCAGCTTGCCGTTCCTGATCAAGGACACCATGAGGTCAGGAGAGGTGAAGCGCCCGACGCCGACACAGGTCTCGAGGTCACCGATTTCACGAAGTCGGTGAACGGGAGCTGAAAACCTTCTTCGGCAAACCTGGCGGTCGCACTGTCGTTCGGCCATCCGGAAATGTTGGTCCCAAAGGTCCGGGAGTTCGGCCAATGACTCAACGACGTCCTGGCCTTCACTGTCGTTGGCAAGCGCGGACAAGGAACGGGGCTTCGCGACGGAAAAACGCAACGCGACCGCGCCTTTCCCGGACACGACGTCGAGCGTGTCTTCCAGCACTTCCTTCAGCAGGCGCACCCTGTTCGTCAGTGATCCGCCGTATTCGTCTGTACGCCGGTTCGCGGAAGCCGAAAGGAAGTGGCTGAGATCGACAGGCCGTGTGCCGCGTAGACGCAAATGATGTCATAGCCCGCCGTCAGCGCGCGTTGAGCCGCCCCCCTTGGGTCCGGCGAAACTCGCGGATATCAGCCAAATCCATTGCCCGCGCCTGCCGGGGAACCTCGGGCCGCACGACGGGCAGATTGCTTGGCCCGGGAATGGTCAGGCCGGCTATCATGTTTCGCGACCGCATGCCGCCGTGGGCGATTTCGATAGCAGCAAGGCTGCCGTGCCTCTTGATGGCATCAACTGCGCCCGATGGCGGGGAATGTCGCTCTCGTCCCAGATCTTCTCCATCGGGTGGTTCCCCATGTCGGAGTCCGGGCTGACCTCCGTGGTCTCTACGGCTACGGTTCCCCAACCTCCTTCGGCTTTCATGGCGCGCAGGGCGATAGCGCCATTGGGCTGGTTCCAGCCGTGGCCTGTGGCGTGACGTACGGCAAAGAACCGGTTCGGAGCAGTAACGGGCCCGATTCGGACCGGTTCGAACAGGACCTCGAACTTGCCGGCGGTCATGAAACGCCCGTGCTGACGATCCCCGTCTCGACCCAGTCATCGAAGATGCCGAGTACGGTCTCGGCAAACGCGGGATCGTTGATATGGGCGTCGATCTCGGTGAATTGCAGGGGCGCCTGGACAGCCTTTCGGGCCTCGTCGAGAAACGCCCTCAGTCCGTCCGGGTCATGCGCAGGTTCGCCCGGCTTGTCCCATTCCTCGATCCCCCGCGACGGGAGAATGAAATGAACGGGTGCCCGCGATCCCTGCAGTCTCCGCGCGACTTCTCGCGCCGTTTCGCGCCTCTCTTCGTTGTTCAACGCAGACGACTTGATCAGTCGATTATGGGCGTGGAACGGCCTGTCATCGTACTGGGCAGGGATCTGCTGCCAGCCGGCAAAATCGATCAGGTCCAGGCATCCGGGTGCGACCAGCTGGGGAATTCCGGCCTGTCCGGCGTTGGTCATTCGGTCAGTGCCGGCATTGACGACAGAGCCGGCGAGAAGGTTGCCGATTTCCGGAAGCGCGAAATCCATGACACAGGCGAAGCCCTTCTGCGCCGCAATCCGCTCGTAAGCCATCCCACCCATCCCTGTCGCGTGAAAGATCGCCACTTCGAATCCGCGAGCCTCAAGTTCGGGTTTGAGTGTTTTCATGTACGAGAGGCAGGATGATCCGAGCGATGTCATTCCTATGGTCGGCCGGTTACGGGCCGGTATCCTGACCGCCCGGGCGGCACCGAGAACAGCGCCCGCGGCCTGGCTGAGCGATGATTTGCAGAATGTGTTGAGCCCGTGGAGTCCGCCTGCCCACAGGATCATCTGGATGTCGGGAGACAGGCGATCCGCGGGAATCAGTGGAGAAAAGGCGACGGTCGAGACGACATATTTCGGGGTTCCCAGCGGCAGGGCCTGGCATACGTCCAGCGCGAGGTCCGTGCCCATCGTGCCGCCCAGTATGATGGTACCATCAATCCGCCCGTTCGACTGGAGGTTGGCTGCCAGAAGCGAGGCGCCCCGGGCCATGATCTGCATGGCCTGGTTTTCATCGCCGGAAGCGGCGGCGGCTTCGATCGAACTTCCGGCAGCCTCGGCAACGTCGTGTTTGGAGACGTCGCACGCAGCGAGCGGCTCCCCGACTACGCTGACATCCATGGAGACAACACCGCCGCCCTGGCTGCTGATGCAATTCGACAGGAACACGAGTTCGTCTGCCTTCGTATCAAAAGTCCCGACGACGAGGATTGTCTTGTTGCCCTTGATAATGTCTTCCTCCTGCCCTGCATCAAGCCTGCGATGAACGCGCGTGACGGCACGACAGCGCGCGGCTCAAGACAATGAACTCTTCCGCTATCCCTTGACCGCGCCCGCGGTCATTCCGGCGATGATCTGGCGCGCCGCGAAAAAGGTGAATATGAGCGGAGGGATCACGATCAATGTTCCCATCGCCATGATCCGTCCCCATTCCACGCCCGTGTCGGTTATGAAGCCCGCAGCTCCTACCGGAAGCGTCCGGGTCTTTCGCCCGGTCAACAGCAGGGCAAGGATGAACTCGTTCCACGCAATGCGAAACGTGAATATCCCCGCCACGGCGTAGCCGGATTTCATCAGCGGCATCAGTACGCGGAAGAACACCTGCAGGGGCGTCGCCCCATCGATGATCGCGGCCTCCTCCAGTTCAACCGGAATCTGCTTGTAGAAGCCGAAAAGAAGCCAGACGGCGAAAGGAAGGTTGAGTGCGACATAGAAGAACGTCAGTACGGCCAGGTCATTGTCGAGGCCGAAATTGACCACCATCGCGAAGGCCGGAACCGCGAGAACCGCCGGAGGAACCATGCGAACGAGCAACGTCGAATTGGCAACGAGGACCCGCCCACGGAATTCCGTCCGCGCGAGCGCATAGGCGCAGAATCCTCCGAAGAGGAGCGTGAAAAAAGTCGAGATCGTTCCGACAATGATCGAATTCCACAGGTAGCGATCGAACTTGCCGCGAGTCATGATGTATTCGTAGTTGTCGAGCGTCGGCACAAAGAAGAACCACACCGGTTCCTTTTGCTGGACCAGAACATCATTCTTGAAACCGGTCGAAATCATCACCCAGATTGGCATGAGCGTGATCAGGGCGAGAACGGCAAGGCAAAGGTAGTGAACGGCAACCGTGCGCCTGCCTCCGATTCTCCCTGTGACCAGCTCAGACATCCGATCGTTCCTTGAGCGGGTTCCCCATGACGAGGATGGCAAAACTCAATCCGAACACGATCAGGATCAACAGTACGGAAATGGCCGATGCATAACCCAGTTGCTGGGTGTCGAACGCACGGTTGTAGATGTGAAGGGAGAGCAACTCGGTCGCCCGGCCCGGCCCGCCTCCCGTCAGGATGTACATGACCTCGAGCGCCCTGAACACGTCGATCAGCCGAAGCAGCAGGGCAATCAGCAGGATCGATCGAATCATTGGCAGTTTCACGAACAGGATGTGTTGCCACCAGTTCGCGCCGTCAATCTTGCTGGCTTCCAAGATTTCCGAAGGCAGGGCCTGCAGTCCGGCGATCACGATTATGAATATGAACGGCGTCCATTGCCAGATGTCCGTAAAGACGATCGCGAAGAACGCCAGTTCGGGGTCGCCCAGCCAGACTTGCGCTTCGATCCCGATTTTCCCGAGATAGTAATTGATCCACCCGATCCGCGCATCGAACAGGTAACGCCAGATCAGGCCGACCACGACCGGTGAAACCATCAAGGGTAGGATGAAAATGGTCCTGAAGACGGATGCTCCCCGGATCGGTTTTTCCAGCAGGAGAGCGAGCGTTATTCCCAGGACCATTTCGATCAGGATGGTCCAGAAACCGAACCTGAGCGTGACCCAGATCGACTCGTGGACATTGGCATCGTAGACCATGCGTATGAAATGCCGAAACCCGACATACGGGGCGTCCTCAAACGAGGTCCCGATCTTCCAGTCGAAGAAGCTGAGATAGAACGCCTGGAAGACAGGATAAACCAGCCCGCCGAGCATGATCGTAGCGGCGGGCAGAATGAAGAAATACGGCCCGAGTGTCTGCATGATCGGCATGCGCCGCGCTGGCGGTGCTCCCGTGTCCTGTACGAGGCCGGTCATCACATCACGTGGCCAGGCAGTCAGTCGCGCCGTGTCCGGGACGAGGCATGCGCCTCGCCCCTGATGTCAGTCGATCAGTTTTCGCGATAACGCGCCCAGGAATAATACCCTTCCCTTTCCATGATCGCGCGGGCCCTTTCGTTGGCCTCGTCCATGATCGGCTGGATAGGCTCATCGGTCGTGATGACCCGGGTCAGAGCCTGGCCGAGAACGTCGATGTTGAGCTCGTTCCATTCGGGAATGAGCGGACGCCAGTCCGGGTCGGCGCAGGGCAATTGTTCCGCGACGATCGGGTAGTCCTCAAAGGAGTTGGCGTTGTTCATCAAGGTCGAAATCCTGACCGGATCACCACCGAGTTCAACCATCCTCTGATCGCCGGCTTTGTTGGTCAGGTACTGAATCAGGAGGAATGCCGCTTCCTTGTTCCGGGAATTCGCCGGAATGCCCATCGCAAATCCGCCGGTTTCAGATCCACAACGTACGTCAATCGGATGAAGCGCATAGCCAACCTTGCCGTCGATGGTCGAGAGCTTCGGGTTTCGCGACATCGCGGCGATCTTGAGGGTGTCTAGATAAAGGGCCGCGTCGCCTTGCAGAAACGCCGCGGAGGCTTCTCCGAAGCCGAATGTCTCGATTCCCTTCGGCCCGGTTTTGACCGTGTGGCGCATGAACTCGGCTGCCTTGACGGCTTCGGGTGAATTGATCACCGGGTTCCATTCGTCGTCGAAGATCTTGCCGCCCATGGGCGCCAGGTGCAGAAGCCATCCGGCTGTGACCTGGTGGCCGGTCTTTCCTCGAGACGTCAAGGCCGGGATGCCGGCGTCATGCAATTTGCTCATCAACTCGCGCAATTCGTCGTAGGTAGTGGGGATTTCGAGTCCCTGCTCTTCGAAGATGTCCTTTCGATAAGCGAGAATCGAGGTCTCGGCCCCGAACGGAAGGCCGTACAGCGCACCGGACTTGCCGGGCATGTACCCCTTCTTGCCGCCGACAACCCCGCCGTTCTGCAGGTAGGCGTCCGCGATGTCGTCGATGTCAAAGAGCGGATCGACCAGCGCACCATTGGTAAAGAACTGCGACAATGGCGTCAGCAGGCCCTTTGAAACATACTCGCCTTTCCACATGACGACCCAGGACACGATGTCGTACTCGCCCTCGTCCTTGGACATTTCCAGCAACTGGCGATCGCGCAACTTGAGGTACTGGAGCGCATCCACTTCGACGTCGATCCCCGTTTCTTCGGTGAATTCCTCGAGAAGGGTTTCGGCCGCGTTGAAGTGGGCCAGTGCCGGCCAACTGACGACCAGCGTCGTGCCTTCGTACCTTTCGTACGGATTGGCGTTGGCCGCGACGGCCCATACCAAGGCGGCCAGAACGCAGACTCCCTTGACAAGGGATGCGACACTACGTTGAATTACCATGAATTTTTCTCCTTTCGTGGCAATTGGTTTCAGGCGATTGTCTCGCCGGTTTCCGGATCGAACAGGTACATCCGATCCGAATTGAAAAGACACTCCCCAGTTTGCAGCGTTTCACTGTCGGGGCCGGCTTCGATCGATGCCGTGACGGGTACGCCGCCGATCCGGGCGGCGAGGTATTGGCTGGAACCGATGTAATCCGCGACTTCGACGGTGAGATGGACAGGCGCAAACTCCGATGGCGTCGTCGCGTGAATCCCGTGCGAGGCAAAATGCTCGGGGCGCGTTCCGACAATGACGCGCCTACCTGTACGCGAACGCGTCTCCGCCTGCAGCCAGGAGTTGAGAGGGAGATCAAATCCGTCGCCCTGCACCCGGATCGAGTCGGTTCCGGTCAGTTCGGCAGCCAGGAAATCCATTGACGGCGATCCGATGAAGCCGGCGACGAACCTGTTCGCCGGATGATTGTAGACATCGCGAGGTGAACCGATTTGCTGAACGATTCCGTTGTCCATGATGACAATCCGGTCTGCCATGGTCATTGCCTCGATCTGGTCGTGGGCGGCGTAGATCATGGTCCGGTCAAGTTTCTTGTGCAGAATTGCCAGTTCCGTGCGCATCGCCGACCTGAGTTTCGCGTCCAGATTGGAAAGGGGTTCGTCGAACAGGAAACAGTAGGCATCCCTGACAATCGCCTGCCCGACCGCGACATGCTGCCGTTGGTCGCCGGAAAGGTCTCTCGTCTTCGATCGAGGTATTCGGCCAGTTCCAGCAGTTCCAGCAGTTCCGCCGCTTCGTGAACTCTGCGGTTGACCTCGTCACGGGGGCGTCCCGCAAGCCGCAATGCAAACGTCATGTTTCCGACGACATTCATGTGGGGATAGAGGGCATAGGACTGGAATACCCTCGCGATGTTCCGCTCCTTCGGAGCCGCCCATGTCACATCCATTCCGGCAATGAAGACGGAACCGCTCGAAACCGCCACAAGTCCCGCGATCATGCGCAACGTCGTGGATTTCCCGCAGCCGGACGGACCGACAATCACGTCGAACGCGCCTTCTTCGCAAGTCATGTTTATGGTGGGTATGACGTTGATTGCGCAAAAAGGCTTGGTGACGCGGGAAAGCCGGACTCCACTCACGAAATGAATCCTCCCCGAGACGCGCAGATCTGCGCATGGGATTCGGAAGCCGGCAAGGCGACCTGCCTTGCCGGGTCATGCCGCCATGTGCAATTCAACCGGACTGCTGACACTTCGGACCTTATCATAGTCGCTTGATCCATCAAGTTTTTCGGCTTCCGCATTTTCGGCGAGTGAGTTTTGCAGCACCCGGTCACTGCCCGTAATCCTCGACATACATGCGTCTCGCTTCCTTGATGAATTCTTCGTCCAGGGGAACAAGAGTTCCGTGAAGTTGGGCAAGGTGAATGATTTCGGCCTCTTCTTCGACGTAGACCGCGTACTTCAACGCATCTCCGGGTGACGCGCCAATGGTAAAGACGCCGTGGCTCCTCAGCAGAATGGCTGAACCCTGTCCAATGCCGTCGACAATCTCCTTGCCGATTTCCTCTTCACCGATGGTCGCAAGGCCGGAGACCGGAATATCCCCGCCGAAAAGCGCGGCAGCCGTGGTCGTGTACATGCGAATCGGTTCTCCGCGTACGGCGAAGCTCGTTGCGTACGGCGAATGGGTATGGACGATTCCGTTGATGTCAGGCCGATTCCGATAAACGTGGAGATGCGACGCAGTATCGATCGACGGTTTCAGATCGCCGTCCACCGCGGTGCCGTCGGCATCGACTATGACAACATCCTCGACGCGCAGTTGATCCAGGCGAATCCCGCTCGGCTTGATTCCGACCAGCCCGGTATCGGGGTCACGGCCACTCGCATTCCCCTGGGCCCAATGCACGAGTCCTGCCCTCGGCAGGGCGGCGTTGGCTTCCCAGACTGTTTCACGAAGATCCCGAAAACTCATCACAATGCTTCCAGCCGTTCGCTGACCTGTCTCTCGTCAACCTGCGATGGCGGGTAAACCGGAACCGATTCCGCTTGCAGATCGTCTTCCGTCAACCGGAAGTTCTCGCCGAGAATCGTTTCAACCTTGTCCACTAGGGCCATGGCATCGATTCCATGTTTCCTGAGCAGATACGGGAACGACGCACCCTGGGCATAGGTATCCCGGATACCTATGCGGTAAAGCGGGCCTCCGATCCTTTTTTCAGCCATCATTTCCGCAACGGCGGATCCCAGGCCGCCGGTAACCAGGTGGTTTTCCATCGTGATCACCCCGCGACCCGAAACCGCGATGGTTTCCTCGACCAGGGGATCCGAGAACGGTTTCAGCGTCGAGACGTGGAGGTGGCGAATGGCAACACCACGCCGCGCGAGCGCCGCGGTCGCCGGCATTGCCTCGCTGGTGCAGTGTCCTGACGTGATCAGGGCAAGATCGTCGCCCTCGCGGACAACCCGCGCACTGTTCAGCCGGATGCGCTCGTTTGCCGGAAACAGGCGGGCGACATCTCCGCGGAGCATGCGAACGTAGATCGGACCCGGGATCTCCTCGGTGAGGTCGAGGACGGTCTCGACATCTGTCGCGTCTCCCATTTCCAGGATCGTCAGGTTGGGAATCGCACGAAGCACGCCGATGTCATTGATCGCCTGGTGCGTCACTCCGCCCGGTGTATTGAGACCAGGCAGGAATCCGACCAGGCGGACCGGAAGGTTCGGATAACACACAGACATCTCCAGCTGGTCCAGTGGACGTCGGTACAGGAACACTGCAAAGGTATGAAGGAATGGAACGAATCCTTCGCGTGCGAGCCCACCGGCCCAGCTCAGCATGTTCTGCTCAGCCATCCCCATGGAAAAAAAGCGTTCCGGATAGGTATCCTTGAACAGCTGGATTTCAGTGGACCCGGTCAGGTCGCCGGACAGGACCAGGACGTCGGGCCTGTTCCTGGCCCACGCGACCAGGTTTCCTTCGTGCGGCTTGTGGACGAGCTCAATCATGGATCAACACGTCCGTGCCCAGTTTTCGGCCACGGCCCGGGCCTGCTCGCGTTCGCGGTCGTTCCTGAAACGGACGAAGTGAAGTTTCGGTTTCCGCGCGGCGAGCATTGGCATGCCGCGCGCGCTGTCAGTATAGCAGAGAATGACCAGAGGGCGGCCTTCGTGCGGGGTTTGCTGAATCGCCCGTTCGATCGCCTCGACATCATGGCCGTCGACTGAAACCGCGATCCCTCCGAACCCCGTGATCCGGCTTTCGATCGGCTCGATGTTCATGACCTCGCTTGTCGCGCCATCGTATTGCATCCCGTTGACGTCCACGCAGACGACTACCGAGTCGATCCGGTAATGACCGAGACACTGCAGCGCTTCCCAGGTCTGTCCTTCTTCGAGTTCGCCGTCCGACATGAAAACAAAAACACGGCCGGAGGAGCCGCGGAGGGAACTGGCCATGGCAATGCCGCCGGCCTGGCTCAACGCCTGTCCGAAGGAACCCGTCGTCAATTCGAATCCTGGAGAGTGTTCGGCGCCGATCATTTCGAGCCGGCTTCCGTCGGTGTTGAATTGATCCAGCGCCTCGGGTGCCATCCTGCCCGACGAGACCAGGGCCGCGTAGACGGCAACCGCGTAATGGGCGGGTGAAATCAGCAGCCGGTCGCAATCGGAGCCTTGCGGCCCGTTGTAGGCGGCGCCTTGACCATGGCTGACTCCTGCCTGCCCGGGAACGCCGGAAAAAGCCGGGGGGACGGCAGGTCCAAGGCTGGGTCCGAGGCGTGCAGACCGCGTGTAGAGCGTTGCGAGAATTTCAGCGCTCGACAATGCCTGGCTCAGGTAGCATCCGTCGCGTCCAAGCGTAAGCTCAAGGACTCGCCTGCGGATTTCCCGGGCCATCCGGCGCGCCTGGTCAGGCCAGGTATTCGATCTCCCGGCAGGAGAACTCGTCACGGCTCCGTGCCCGTTTCCTTCGGTGTCCACTCAGGCAGCCTCCATCTTGCCGTGAGGTGCCTCCCGAGACAGGCGCAGCACTTCATTGACCAGGGCCTCGTCGCCGATGAGGCAGTTGTAGAATCCTCCGCGAAGGGCCCCGAGAACCGCCGCGGCCTTTTCGACCGAGGCCGCGATTCCGACCGACCATCCGGCCTTCTTGATGTCCGCAAGCGGTATTCCGATGACCCTGTCCGAGAAATCCCCGACCTCTTCTCCGTAAATGCCGATTATCCGGGCGGCGACATGGCCGACGGCCCCCGCCGCGATTGCCGCCTCGCGTTCTTCCCGGGAAATGAAACTGGCCTTGCGCAGGCTCGACATGCCGGATGCAAGGGTCCCGACACCCTGGATGACGACATCGGGCGACGCCGCCCGCTTCAGTGCTGACCGGATCTGCGGCTGACCCAGGAACAGTTCCCGCGTCCTGGCTGAATCGACAATTGCGGGGGCCGGAATCAGATGGCAACGAGCTCCCAGAATCCCTGCCAGTCGAATGGCGGAACCCGGTCCGCTTTCGCCGGGGGTTTCCGGGTCGACCGATCCGGCGATCTGGACAACCTCGACATTGTTCAATGACTGCGGTTCCATCGAGTGGAGAACTGCGGAAAGCGTTTCTCCCCAGGTCACGCCGACCTTGGCACCGTCCTCGATGATCACCGGAAGGAATTCCGCTGCTGTGCGCACGACGTCCCGGAAACCCTGTTTCCGGTTGGTTCCTCCTCGGACGACCAGGGCATCGCGCAAACCGAAGGCGTTCCGAAGTTCGACGGCAAGTTCAGGCGCCGTTTCGACGGAATGCGCAACCCGGATTTCAACGATGCGCTGTTCGCGTGCTTCCGCGAGCAGCCGCGAGACCGTGGCGAAAGAACAACCAAGAATCGTCGAGATTTCCCGTTGGCTCAGGTGTTGCTCATAGTACAACTCCGCGGCGCGGCGCATGCGGGTCATTCGCGTTCGTCTTGCCATCCGGTCTCCGCTTCCCTTCGCCCGACCCGAACATCGGGACCAGGCCTTTCGTCATGACTGCCGGCACAACGGCGATTGTCCGCGCCCGGGACCGGACCTGGTCGCCAGTAACGTATCCCTGTTTGCCAAAAACTGAAAAAAATTGCAATATACCGCAAAAAATCTTCAATAGTTTTTCATTCTGGCAGGCTGTCTTGTGTCTGTCTCGGAACGGATGCATGAATCGGGGGATTCGGATGGGCACAATTCGGACAATTCTGGGTGACATCGACTCGGCTGACCTCGGCTTCACGATGCCGCACGAGCACATTCTCACCAAGCCACAGGGATCAGGCGTCAAGGCGACCGGCCACGTCGGGGCAGATCACGCGCTTGATGATCTCGGGCGCAGCGTCGAGATGTGTACGCAATACAAGGAGGCCGGGGGAGATGCGCTGGTGGAGGCGACGCCGGAATCATGGGGGCGAAACACCAGGGGAATGGTTGAATGCTCGCGGGTATCCGGAGTGCACGTGATTGCCTGCACGGGCGTTATCTGCGAGGAACACGGCATGGACCCGGAGACGTCCGGGAAAACGGTCAACCAACTCGCGGACGAAATGGTTCGGGACGTTGTGGAGGGAATGGACGGAACAACGCACAAGGCAGGGTGGATCAAGGTTGGCACGGCGTACATGAACATCACGGCCAACGAGGAAAAGTACATTCGCGCCGGGGCACTGGCCGCAACGAGAACCGGGGTGCCGCTTCATGCCCATACGACCGGCGGCACCATGGGCATCGAGATTTGCGAAATCTTGAAGGAGGAGAACTTCGACATGGACCGGATGATCATCGCCCATGTCGATCGGAATCCGGACCTTTGGTACCATCGTCAGATGCTCGGCTTCGGTGTGTACCTGATTTACGATGGCCCCGGAAAAGCGAAATACTATCCCGATACGATACGCGTGGACCTGCTACGCCAACTGGTCAACGACGGGTATGCAGACAGGCTCATGTTGTGCAATGACATGGGCAGACGCAGTTATCATCCGGCCTATGGCGGAGGTCCCGGTCTTTCCTGGATCAAGGAGAGGTTTCTCCCTCGCCTCAGGGACGAAGGATTCGATGAGAACGTCGTGAACGGGTTCATGTACGACAACCCTGCCCGGATTTATTCCATGGTCCCGCCGGGGTAAGGTGCTGACGGGATGTCCGATCATCCAATGCTGCAGTTGGCCCTCGACGATCCGAAAAGCGCCCTGGAGACAGCACGGCGCGCCGGCGCGTATTCCGATGTCATCGAGGCCGGAACCCTGTTTTGCCTGTCCAAGGGACTTGGAGTCATCAAGTCTCTTAGGAAAATCTGCCCCGAGCAACCTGTCGTCGCTGATGTCAGGATCGTTCGGGCCGGGTACGCGATCGCATCCCTGGCGTTTGACGCCGGGGCGGACTGGGTTACGGTGGCCGGTGAAGCTCCGTTGGGAACCGTCGAAGCGGCTGTCCGTGCCGCAATGTCCCGCCACGGGGAAATCCAGGTCGAGCTTCACCCGGGCTGGACGCGCGAGCATGCGAAAGAGTGGCGGCAGCTCGGGATCCGGCACGTGATCTGCCAGAATTCCTCCGAGATCGCCGCGGTCGGAAGCATGCCGTCACGAAAACTCGTCGAGTCAATTCATCAGCTTGCCGATCTCGGCTTCGATGTTTCCCTTGCGGGGGGCGTAACCCGGTCGACCGTGATTATGTTTTCCGGAATCCCGGTCGGGATATTTGTCGCGGGGAGGTCGATTTCCGAGGCTTCCGATCCCGGAAACGCCGCCCACGAACTCAGGATCGCGATTCGACAGGGCGTATGACCGAACCCGAAATCGGCATCTACGAGAAGGCATTGCCGGGAAACCTGGGCTGGGACTTCCGGCTGGGCGTGGCTGCCGAGGCCGGATACAGGTTCGTGGAGCTTTCCATCGACGATGATCCCGTTCGCCTTGCTCGCCTCGAGTGGACACCGTCACAGCGCCGGAACATTCTCCGTTGCACGGACAAGGCCGGAGTCCACGTCAACGCAATCGTCCTCAGCGCCCACCGGCGGTACCCGCTGGGAAGCTCGTCGCCGGAGACCAGGAAGCAGGCGGACCTGATTCTCGAAAGAGCAATCTGTCTTGCCGGCGACATTGGGGCACCAATCGTTCAGATCGCCGGCTATTTCGTGTTTTACGAAGCGCATTCCACGGGCTCACGTGACCGGTTTCTGGATGGCCTCTCGAAAGGGTGTGACATCGCCGCGTCTGCCGGCATCGTGCTGGGCCTGGAAACCATGGACGGTGAAGATGTCACGAGCGTCACTGACGCCTTGGGAATCGTCGATTCGATCGAATCCGAATCACTGGAGATCTATCCCGACGTGGGCAATCTCTCTGCGAACGGACATGATGTCGTGGAGGAACTTCGGACTTGCCGTGGTCGGATCGCCGGCATTCATCTGAAGGATACCCGGCCAGGCGAGTTTCGCCGTGTCCCTTTTGGCGAAGGATCCGTCCCGTTCGTTGATGCCTTTCGGGCACTTGATGAGATCGATTACAAGGGGAACTATCTGGTCGAGATGTGGAATGACGATCACGAGGATTCCCGGGCCATGATATCGACCGCGAGGGAATGGATCATTGAGCGGATGACACGGGCGGGCCTGCTTGAGCCTCACGGAAGACCTTCGAATGCGTGAGCCGGGTACACATCCCCATCGATTCGATGTCACCACGTTCGGCGAAGCCGTTATCCGTCTGAGCGTTCCCGCGGGACAACGCATGGAAACCGCCTCTGGATTCGACATCGATGTTTCCGGAACCGAGGCCAATGTCGTCGGCGCGCTGTCCCGGTTGGGATGGAGGTGCGGTTGGGTCAGTGCATTGCCCAAATCCCCGCTCGGTCGACGCGTCCAGAACAAGTTTCGTGGGCACGGGATCGACCTTTCAGCGGTTTCATGGCGAACGGAAGGGCGTCTCGCAACCTATTTTGTCGAATTCGCCCACGCACCGCGTCCGATCAGGATCTATTATGATCGCAAGGACTCGTGTTTCTCGCGCATGCGGCCCGAGGACATCGACTGGGATTACCTGTTGAATGCGCGGCATATTCACTTGACCGGCCTGTCCGTTCCGTTGGGGCCAAACACCGGAGAAATCATCGAACGCGCCATCAGGCTGGCAAAGAGCCGAGGTGTAACGACAAGTATGGACATCAATTACCGGTCACTGCTCTGGACGACCGAGGAGGCGCACGCGCGGCTTATGCCGCTCGTCGGTGGTGTCGACCTGCTGATGTGCAGCTGGAAAGACGCGAAATCGGTTTTCGGGTGTGAGGGATCGGCCGAGGGCGCAGCCCTGCAATTGGCCGACCTGACCGGTGCAGCCAATATCGTCCTGACCTTGGAACGGGAGGGCGCTATCGCGTTTGACGGATCCAGGCTGCACCGGGAAGCGGCGAGACCGGTGAAGATCGTTGACCGGATCGGTGCAGGAGATGCCATGGCCGCCGGTGTTCTCCACGGGTGGCTGCAGGACTCGTTGCAGGCCGGCCTCCGCTACGGATCAGTCATGGCGGCGCTTGCGCTCAGCCAGTTCGGAGATGCCGTCGTCACGCATTCCGGCGAACTCGATCGCATTCTTGTCGACTCCGCAACGGACATCCAGCGCTGAACGATGCAAATGGTCAAATGGAAGCGGAATTGACAACAGACAAGTTCGGCGTGTCCCTGGTCACCGGTTTTCTCGGCAGCGGCAAGACTACCATTGTCAATCGATTGCTGGTTGCGCCGGAGATGTCCGAGACCCTGGTGCTCGTCAATGAATTCGGACAGGTTTCCATTGATGACGACCTCATCCGGCATGCGGGAGAGTCAGTGGTCGAACTGAAGAACGGATGCGTATGCTGTTCGTTGAATGATGACCTCGGCACCACACTTCGGCAGTTTGTCGACAAGCGCCGGGAACGGGAACTGCCGCAGTTTCGAAGGGTCCTCATCGAAACGACCGGGCTGGCAAATGCAGGGCCGATCGTCCAGGTCCTCATCGATGATCCCCTGGTCCGTGACGATTACCGGCTCGATCGTGTTCTGACGACCGTCGATGCCGTCAATGGGGACACCAGCCTGAACCTGCATGCGGAATCCGTTGAACAAGTGGCCATCGCCGACCGGCTCGTCGTGACCAAGACCGACCGGTTGACGGGTAAACGGGACCGGCGCCGCATCGAGACGCTGATCGCCAGGCTCACCAGGCTGAACCCGCGCGCGCCGGTACTCTTCTCGGATAAGGGCCGGATAGACCCCCGAGCGTTGCTCGGGACGGGGAATGACGGTGACCACGGGTTTGCTGCAGGGGACAATGAATGGCAACTGCCGGTCACTTGCCCGGGGCATGCGCGGACCGGTACGGATCATCACGGGCAGGACGGCGAGCACGGCGAATCCGGTCATCGCCATGACCGCCACATCCGGTCGTTCAGCGTTGTCCGGGATACGCCCGTGCCGTTCGATTCCCTGGAAAGGTTCTGGTCGGCGCTTGAGCAGGTGGCAGGTCCGAACCTGCTCCGTGTCAAGGGCCTCGTTCACGTTGCTGAACGCCCATCGACGCCGGCAGTGGTTCACGGCGTCCAGACGATTCTTGAGGACATGGAATGGCTCGAAGAATGGCCGAGCGAGGACCGCCGGACGCGTATGGTTTTCATAGGCTGGATGCTCGACGAGGACCGCATCCGCAAGTTGCTTGACGAAAATGCCTCAAGAGAAAACAGTGGGTCCGGACGCCCGGTGCTGCGTGCCAAAATCGCCTAGCATGTCCGGAATTCAGGACTGCCACCGTTGGAAGGCGTTCGAATCCAGGATTCCCGGTTCCGGGGAATCTCCCGTGTTCGGAAAAGCGGCGCAATTCCAGGCTGGATTACTTCGATGTCAGAAGTCAGGAAGCGAAACCGAACCGGACTCACGATCGATGATCACGCCGGCAGTTCGGCCAGGCAGCCACGCCCAGCCTCATCGGTATCGACATGCCTCCGTCCGTCCGGGGAATCCCTGGCGCTGGATCGACCATTGAACGGGGGATTGCGCGCGACGTGAAGCGTCCGGTGACAGGGAGGAGTGGGCATCCGCCAGGAGGACGAGCCGAATTCGTCCGCCTTGAAGTTTCGAAGCGCTGCCCGGCGCTGGCTCTTCGCACTGTCGTGGGTGGCAGAGCACTGGTTGGCACCGATTCACCATTCATTCGCGTCGACGGGGAAAGCCCGTGCCGGATTCGGCGCGTCCGCTCCGTTCAGGTCATGGAAACTGCCGTCACGAACGAGATGTTTGCCGCGTTCGTGGCCGAGACTTCGTACACGACCGAGGCCGAACGATTCGGCTGGTCGTTCGTTTTCGCCGGGGATGTTCGCGAAGATTCGGTCGAGTACAGGGCGCAAGGGGCGGAGTGGTGGTGTCGGGTCGACGGTGCCTGCTGGAAAAAGGTGAACGGCCCGGGATCCGGAGCTGAATTGAACCCGGACCACCCGGTCGTACATGTTTCCTGGAACGATGCGCGCGCATTCGCAAGTTGGGCCGGTGGACGTTTGCCTACGGAGGCCGAATGGGAACATGCGGCACGTGGCGGGCTGGGCGACGTACCTTTCCCGTGGGGCACGAAGGAACCTGATGACGGTTTCCTGCCGTGTAATATCTGGCAGGGCCGCTTTCCGGAACACAATACCGGCCTGGACGGTTATCTTTCGACTGCGCCAGCCCGGTCGTTCGAGCCAAACGGATATGGCCTGTACAATATGTGCGGAAATGTCTGGGAGTGGACCCTTGACCCGTATTCGAACCGGTCGTTGTCGAAGGGCGGACGAATCCAGGCGCGGAAAATGAGGGGAACCAGGATCATGAAAGGAGGATCCTACCTGTGCCATCGCAGCTATTGCTATCGGTACAGAATCGCGGCGCGCACCGGGACCACACCCGATTCCACGACCTCACATCAGGGATTCCGGCTCGTGTTCGACCCGAGTTGGTGAACTTCCCGGCCGGAACTCCGGGATTCGACGCGGTTCGGATCAGGTTCTCCGGTGTTTGCGCGATGCGCGATGCGCCTTGCAGAAAACCGTCAAGATCGCATGCCTTCGGCCCGGTGTTTCGGTTCCGAAAACCCGGCTTTCAGACTTGTCCCACGGATTCCGGTTTTGTTGCAGGCTCCGGTGAATTCATCGACTCCGGGTTGACGGGCGTGGTCACCAGAAAATATTGTCGAGTCATGGACAATGACGGACACGAAGCTGGCCCGACCCGCCGAAAGCTGCTGAAGCTGACAATTGCTGCCGTGGCGACGTCTGCCGTCGCGGGAAACTCCTCGCGTTCCGCGTTGGCATCGAACGGAATCGATCAGGCGATACTGGACTTCACCGGCGGGATCATTCCGCCTGAAGGCGAAGTGGTCCTGGACGCTCCCGAGATCGCTGACAACGGCGGTTCGGTTGAAATTCGCATCGCTGCCGCCGCCGCACGAAGGATCGCGCTCTTTTCCGATGGAAATCCGAATCCCGGGATCGTCGTTTTCACCTTTGCAGAGGAAACGGTGCCTGCCGCCACGACGCGCGTTCGGTTGGCCGGAAGCCAGAACCTGGTCGCGATCGCCGAGATGCCGGACGGGACTTTTGTTCAGACCACGCGGCCGATCATTGTCACGGTTGGCGGTTGCGGATGAGTGCAATGACAAACCCGACAATGCGCGTGAAACTGCCGAAATCGGTCACGGCGGGCACCCCGTTCACCGTCAGGACCCGTATCACGCATCCGATGCATACCGGATTGCGTCGCGACAGCGATGGTGAACTGGTCCCACGTCAAATCATCAATCGGTTCGTTGTGCGATTCAACGGGACAGAAGTGTTTTCCGCCTCGCTGGAACCGGCGATTTCGGCCGATCCCTATATTGAGTTCGAACTGGCTGTCCACGAGGACGGTGATCTGGACTTCGAATGGATCGATGATGATGGCGTGAGTTACAATCTTCAAAGACGGGTTAATGTCTTGTAGTGCGCCACGCCGAAATCGACCCGTGATCGGGATCGTTTCATCGAACTTGACAGTTGGTTTGTTTGCAGTGGCAATTCATGTGTTGCTCCTGGCGGATCGCGCATGGCCATCGGGACAGGATGCCATGGACGCGGCATTCAAGGAGTGCAAGCGGTGCCACCAGGTCGGACTCGGGGCGGAACACCGGATAGGCCCCCATCTCAACGACATCTTCGGCCGCATCGCAGGTTCGCTTTCCGGTTTCCGGTATTCGCGGTCAATGAGGAAGGCCGGGGAAAACGGACTCGTCTGGTCCGAAGAGACGCTTGACGCGTTCCTGAACGATCCTCGTTCTTTCGTGCCGCAATCCCGGATGAACATCGCGGGAGTGAAAGATGGCGATGCGCGTGCAGGTCTGCTGGCGCTTTTGGGCCAGTTTTCCAGCGATGACCCTGAACTCCCGATGGCGGAACCAACCCTGACGCCGGAGGAGTACGGGCTGGACCCGGGTCTTCTGACCTTACAGGGCGACCTGGAATACGGCGCCTATCTGGCCAGCGAATGCACCACCTGCCACCAGGTTACCGGTGCCGACGACCGTATTCCGTCGATTGCCGGATGGCCGACCGACGAATTCGTGATAACCATGCATGCGTACAAGCGCGGATTGAGGGTTCATCCGGTCATGCAGCTGGTGGCAGGACGCCTTTCGGATGAAGAGATCGCTTCCCTCGCGATGTATTTCCGCGATATTGAGGGCATACAGTGAAACAGGAGAACAAAGTCATGTACAAACCAGGTGAAGTCAAAATCCCGGGCGGTCTCGACCCGTTTAACCGGCGCAGGTTCCTGTCTTCCGCACTGGCATCATCCACTGCGCTTTCAATGTTGGCCGCGCCCGCAGTGCTGGCCCAGGGCCGCCCACGCGCGGTGGTCGTGGGCGGTGGAGCAGGCGGTGCAACGGTTGCCCGGTACATTGCCAAGGAATCGGAGGGTACGATCGACGTCACTCTCGTTGAGCCGACCAGAACATACTATTCGTGCTTCTTCTCGAATCTGTACATCGGCGGCTTCAGGGACTTTTCGTCGATCGGACACACGTATGGGTCACTCGCGGCCGCCTCCGGGATCAACGTGATTCACGACTGGGCTATCGCGGTCGACCGCGATGCACAAAGCGTCAGTCTCGCCGGCGGGGGTACGCTCGAGTATGACCGCCTCGTCCTGTCACCGGGCATAGACTTCCGGCCGGGCTCCGTTGCCGGCTGGGATCTTTCGCAACAGAACAGGATGCCACACGCCTACAAGGCGGGGTCGCAGACCCAGCTTCTCAAGGCCCAGGTCGATGCGATGCCCGAAGGGGGTGTCTACTGCATGGTAGCGCCACCCAACCCGTTCCGTTGCCCCCCGGGCCCCTATGAGCGGATTTCGATGGTTGCGCATGCCCTCAAGAGCAGCAATCCGACGGCCAAGATCCTGATCGTTGATCCGAAGGAGAAGTTCTCGAAACAGGGGCTGTTCGAGGAGGGCTGGCAGAAGCACTACCCGGGAATGATCGAGCGGATCGGACCGGATTTCGGTGGCGACAAGGTCGAGGTCCGACCGGAAACCATGGAGGTCGTGGTCGACGGAGAGGTCATGAAGGTTGATGTCTGCAACGTGATACCGGCGCAGATGGCCGGGCGAATTGCCGGAGAGGCAGGAATCACCAATGATGCAGGATGGGCGCCTGTCGTACCGCACACGATGCAAAGCCGGGTCGACGACAACATCCATGTGGTCGGTGATGCTTCGCAACAGGGCGACATGCCGAAGTCCGGCTTTTCGGCCAACAGCCAGGCAAAGGTCTGCGCCATGGCGGTTCGCGGAGCGCTTACCGATTCAAGGGTGTTTCCTGCGCGATTTGCCAACACGTGCTGGTCACTCATCGGCACCGATGACGGAGTCAAGGTGGGAGCTTCCTACGAGGCAACCGACGAAAAGATTGCAAAGGTTGACGGCTTTATCTCCCAGACGGGAGAAGGATCTGACCTCCGAAAGGCAACCTACGAGGAATCGCTCGCTTGGTACACCGCGATTTCCAAGGATATTTTCGGCTGAATCCGCAACAGCAGACCCCGGATTTGGAACATTACTGGCGCCGGCACCGGCGCCAGTAATTCAATTCAGGAATCGGCAAGCGATTTGCCGAGTGTTTTCGCGGTCGCGGACATCGCGACAAAGGCAAGAACGGCGGCAAGGCTGGCGGTTGAAATCCCCGAAAGGCCTGCGCCCACGCTGCAGCCTCCCGCCAGGACCCCGCCTATTCCCATCATGACGGCGCCAGCCAATCGGCGAATCGTTCGGGTCGGGTCATCAAGGGTTTGAAGTCGAAACTCGCCTGCTGCCGTCGACGCGGCCATGCTTCCGGCGAGAACGCCCGCGACCAGTCCAGTGCCGAAGCTGACTGGTATCGAGGTTGCAGCGACGAACCAGAACAGTGCCCCCGCGGTCGGACCGGTGAATCCGAGTGACTCTACGGGAAGCGGGTCGAAGTCGTCCTGGAGGAGGAACCCGGTCCCGACCCAGCTGAGCGGGATCAGCAGCCCGATGACCGCTGCCATCAGAAGGTGACTTTTCAGGGCGCCCGAACGCAAGGCAAAAATCACCGCAACGGCCGCCACGGCAAATGGCCAGATTTCGCCGCCGGGCAGCGAGGTGATGGCGACAAAATCGCCGCCCTGAACGGTCAGGCTGCCGAGGACTTGTCGTACAGGCGCCAACGCTCCCTTCATCGTTGCGTGGGCTGTCGCGGCGATGACGATCACGGCAAAAAGGGAGCGAAGGTTTCCGCTTCCGGCCAGGACCGTCAGTCTGGAGACGCAACCGCCGGCCATGACCATCCCGGCTCCAAACAGCGCCCCTCCGACAACCAGTGCGACGATGGCCAGGTCCGGCGTGAGAAACCTGTGATCGGCGAAGGATATCAGCCCGGTGATGACGGCGAGTCGGGTTCCGGCGATGGCAGTCGCCATTGCCATCGCCCAGGCGCCGAGCGCGGGAATCCGCTCTTCTCTCGGGCCGGCGAGGCCGCGGCGCAGGCACAGTCCGGAACGCTGTGCCAACGCCCCGAACGTGCAGCCGACGAGCAGGCCGAGGATGGCAGCGGCCAGAACCGGCGTCAGGGATTCGAATCCAAGTGTTTCAAACATGTCATGTTCCCCTCAATGGCTGTCCGCCGAACACTGGCTGCTTCCGTATTCCACTGCTCTGTCCTTGCATCCCGGGCGTCAGAAAAGGGACGGCAGCTTGCATGCTGCTCTGTTCCGGGAGCCCCCGGGAGTGACGGGGAATCCGTCCGATCATCCGCGTCAGTCGTCCTCGCGACGCACGGTCAACAAATCATATGCAAGCGCGAATGCGCGTGGGATGCAAATGTTGACAGTGCCCAGATCGGGATTATAAGCCGCATTTCCAGAATTTGGGACCATCTTGGTGTTTGTGGCCCCCGTGAGGGGATGCCTGTCGCCCGTTTCTCTTCCAGGATCGGGAAAGGAAAGCACCTTTCACGCATTTGAAAGGATCCAGCCGTGACCAAACGCACCGCTGCCAAGTACAAAATCGACCGACGCATGGGCGAGAACATCTGGGGACGTCCAAAGTCGCCGGTCAATCGCAGGGAATCAGGTCCAGGCCAACACGGCATGCGCCGCAGGAGCAAGTTGTCCGATTTCGGTATTCAGCTGAGGGCCAAGCAAAAGCTGAAAGGCTACTATGGCGACCTGACAGAACGCCAGTTCCGGAGGATATTCGCGGAAGCAGAACGAGTCAGGGGCGATACAGGTGAAAACCTGGTTGGCCTGCTTGAAAGGCGGCTTGACGCGGTCGTGTACAGGGCCAAGTTCGTCCCGACTGTCTTCGCGGCCCGGCAGTTCGTCAATCACGGCCATGTTCTGGTCAACGGGAGACGCATCAACATTCCCTCATACCGGGTTCGCACCGGCGATGTCATCGAAGTTCGCGAAAAGTCCCGGCAGCTGCCCCTCGTGCTCGAAGCGATCGGTTCGCCGGAACGCGACATTCCAGACTACCTGAATGTTGATCACTCCAGCATGAAAGCCGAGTTCACGCGCATTCCCGCCCTTGCAGATGTGCCGTACCCGGTCATGATGGAGCCAAACCTCGTGGTCGAATATTACGCCAAGAACTGACGGGCTCCGATGCGGCAGCTGCGGCTTCCGTGCGCTGGTCAGTGAAGGTCGCGTGTTGATACCACGGGCGGTGAACCAGGATCATGCGCGTGAATGCGGGCGAGACTCCCGCAATCAGTTGAACCCACGCGCGATGTCGCGACCTTGTCCCGCTTTTATTTGACTTGACGGGCGGATGGCTCCTATGGTCGTCGAGACAGGACTATCGTGAGGGCCATGATGGGATTTTTGAAGGACATGTTCAGCGGAAACTCGCCCGATTCTTCCGTGATCGCTGGCAGGGCCACTCCCCTGCCGACGGCCGAACGACATGCGGTATTCGGGCGCCTGCTCAAGGAGCCGCGGCCCGACGGCATGGAGTACGCCATGTTTGGAATGGGCTGTTTTTGGGGTGTCGAACGGATCTTCTGGCAGCTGGACGGCGTGTGGAACACGGCGGCCGGCTATGCGGGCGGGACAACGCCGAATCCGACCTACCGGGAGGTGTGCACGGGCAGGACCGGGCATAACGAAGTCGTCAGGCTGGTTTTTGATCCCTCAATTGTCCCATACGATGAATTGCTCCGCAGATTCTGGGAGGGCCATGACCCGACGCAGGGAATGCGGCAGGGCGCGGACGTCGGGACCCAGTACAGGTCCGGGATCTACACCTATGCGGAATCGCAGGAAAGCGCGGCCGGGAAATCCCTGGCGGCATACCAGCGCCAATTGCGTGCAGCCGGGTTCAGCGCGATCACGACCGAAATCCTGCCGGCGCCCGAATTCTATTTCGCCGAGGACTACCACCAGCAGTATCTCGTCAAGAATCCGTCCGGTTATTGCGGTGTTGGAGGCACGGGTATCAGGTGCGACGCGGATTTGATTGCCTGACGGCCTCGGTCGCTCCACAGGACCAGTACGGGCCCGAACCGGATGCCGACGTACATGGCGGTTACGACGCTTCCTGGCGAAATCGAGGCGGTTGCGCTGGCTTCGCGAATCGAGGATCACCTGCCGGAAGTGTCAGGCGTCGCGGCCTGTGAAATCGAGGACGGATCAGGTCTCTGGGAAGTGGCCGGCTATTTCAATGACAGGCCCGATGAACTCCGCCTCATGCTTCTGGCGACTGCCAGCGGCGCATGTCCGTTCCTGATTTCCGAACTGCAGGAAACCGGATGGGTGGAGAAGGCCCAACGGCAACTTGCACCCGTCACCGCAGGCCGTTTTTTTGTTCATGGAAAGCACGACGCGGACAAGATTCCCGCTGAAATGGTTCCGTTGGCTGTCGAAGCTGCCATGGCTTTCGGCACCGGGCATCACGGGACCACGCGCGGCTGCCTGCTGGCAATCGAAAAACTGATCGGGTCGGGCCACAGGGCTAAACGTGTCCTCGATATCGGATGCGGAACAGCGATCCTCGCGATGGCCGTGGCAAGGATTTCGGATGCGCTTGTCGTTGCGTCGGATGTCGATCAGGCAGCAGTGGAGACGGCGCTTGCCAACATCGAGGCCAACGGTCTTTCCGGCCGTATTCGGGTGGTCAACGGCACCGGATTCGATCACCCCGAGATCCTCGCGTCTTCGCCGTATGACCTGCTGATGGCCAATCTGCTCGAAGCACCGCTCGTCGAGATGGCGGACGGCTTCTTCACACATTGTACGCCCGGCGGTTTTGCGGTTCTTTCAGGAGTTCTGGCCAACCGCCGCCAAATCGTGAACAGGCGATTCCACGAAACCGGATTCCGCGAGCACGAGACAAGCGTCACTGGCGAATGGGTGACCATGGTTGTCCGAAGGATGGGGCGGCAGGCGTGATGCGGCGCGCTGGCAAGGTTTTCGATCGAGGAGCCTTGCGGGTTACCATGGAGGCCTGGAAGGATCGTGCCTGCGGACCTGCGCTCGGGTGCCGTAACAGGCACGGGTGGCCGCTGTAGGGCACGGGTCCGGCTCGAAGACCGAATCAACCGGTTTGCTCTGCCCTGTTGGAGGCGCTGGCTGTGCGCGGAGTGGCCCCATTCCCGCGTTCAGGAGACTGAAGGCCACCGGGAGGGAGGTGGCCTTCAGAAACAACCGGATGTAGGCGTTCAAAACCTGTCCGGAAGATGCGGGATTTCAGAGCGGGTCAGACCGATGTCGTTGAGTTCGCGATCGGACAATCGGGAAAGAGCATTCCGGGTTTGCCGTTCTGCGTACCAGCGCCCGATTGACGCCATTGCAGTCTCGAAACGGCTGGTCAGGACATAAATGGATCGTGCACCGATTGGAACGGTACGGGTTTCATGCGTGACTGCCATCATCTTGACCTCTTCTTTACACGGCTCTTGAGCCATTGCGGTTGCTTGGGTTGCCGCTGAGGTAGTCGCGGTTGCCCGCGTGAACAAATATAATTTTTGCATGTCCGCCTTGCAGGAAATGCATGGCGCGAATTTCGGTTTTCGGCGGCCCGCGACCCTGTGCGTCAGATTCCTCCTGACATCGTTTCCGACATTTTCATGAATTCGGCGGGAACAGGCCTCCGTACACGCATGTGTCACGTCAGCAGGCTGGACTCGTTAAGCGGGAAGACCGGATGATCGGCACGTGGCTGTCGTCACTCCGGCGGCGAAAGGACTCGTGCCCGGAGGCCTGTCGTCTTGTTCTGTGGTCACAGGGCCCTGATCAACCGTTCGGAAACGGACGATGTGGCCGTACACGCGAAAACATTCTCATGCGCTGCTTTTGAAGTCACCGGCCGCCTGAAGATCGCATTCGCGAGATCGGCGCTTCCGTCGCCTCGAACTGCCGTCCCGGCCGCGGTCTCCCGCCGGCACGGCGACCTCCGGCAACCGCACCACACGACCGAACTTCGGGCCAAATGTTGCGCGCAACATTTGGCCCGAAGTGGACAGGGAGCCAAGGTAGGTGGCGTGCCTGCCAACCGGAACTTCGACAGACGAATACGAGTGACGTGCAAAACGAGTAAGCGTTCGGTGAAGGCGTGATGGCCATTCCTGCCGGCATTTGGTGATTGTTTTTCCGGTTCTGAATTTTCGACTGGTCACACGACCGGACATCTGTTAATCCGGTCGCATGTTGAATTCTGGAGTTCCTGTTTCGGGTCCGGCTGCTCCGCCGGCTGCGTCTGCGGAGGACTGGGAACGCCTGTACTTGCAGGAGCGTGCACGTGCGGAGGCGGCCGAGGCGCGGAACGCGGAACTGGAAGCCAAGCTCGGGGAAGCGGAAGCCCGTGCCGAGGACTGGAGGCGGGAGTCGGTCCGTGCGCGCTGCGACCTCAACAGCCTTCGATCGGTTTTCGAGAGCAACCGCGAGAAGCTTGCCGCAGCGCGTGCGGAGCTGAAGGAGCTTGGCCGGAGCCAGAGTGCGAAGAACGTGCGCAGGCTGGAGACGGAGGTGGCGCGATTGCAGGGGCTCCTGAACGCCGCCGACATCGACAGTGGCCGCCACTCGATGACGGGTTTGCGCAAGGAGGTTTCCCGGCTGAAGGCCGCGATTGCCCGACAGGCGGAGGAATTGAAGGAACTCAGGGCGGAGAACGAGAGGCTCCGCTCGGCGGGTGCGAGCCATGCCAAGGCGCGTTTCGGCCAAAAAAGCGAGAAGAAGGAAAAGTCCGGGTCCGGCAGTAGCCGTAAACGTGGCCAGCAGGCGGACAAGCCCGGGCACGGCCGGACGGCGCGTCCGGACATGGAGCGCAAGTCCGAGGTTCACGACCCGCCGGAGGAGGAGCGTGTCTGTCCCTGCTGCGGCCTTCCCTACGTGAAGAACGGCAGCCATGACTCCGAGGCCATCGAGGTCGAGGTCAGGGTGCATGTCCGGATCATCCAACGCAACCGCTGGCGGCGCAGCTGCACCTGTGCGTCGGCGCCGCAGGAGGTTTCGGCGCCCCCGGTTCCCCGGCTGTTTCCCAACTCCTCCTACGGGATCAGCTTCTGGGTCTGTTTCCTGTTCGAGTGTTTCGCCTGCCACCGGCCGCTGAACCGGGTCGCGGCATGGATGCGCGACCAGGGGCTGCCGGTCTCGCCCGGGACCCTGGCCTCCAGCATCCACAGGCTGATTCCGTTGTTCGCGCCGCTGTCGCAGGCGATCCTCGCCCACCTGAAAGCGGCCGCGGTGCTCCACGGCGACGAGACCAGCTGGCGGGTTCAGTCCCTCAAGGCCATCCGCGGCACCAGCCGGGCCTGGCTGTGGTGTGCGGTCTCCCGGGATGCGGTCTGGTTCCACGTCGACGCCCGGCGCAATGCCGAGGCTGCCGGCAAGCTGTTCGCCGGCGTCGGTGCCGGCACGGTCCTGGTTTGTGACGCCTACTCGGCCTACAAGAAACTCGCGCGCGTTCTCGGCGGCATCCTGATCCTGGCCTGGTGCTGGAGCCATGTTCGCCGCAAGTTCATCGAGGCTGCGGCCGGCAATGACGCCCTGGAGAGATGGGAGGAGCGGTGGCTGGACCGGTTCGGGCAACTGTTCCACCTGAATGCGGTCCGGCTGAAGCACTACGACCCGGAACTGGGGATGGAGCAGCAGTCGCGAAAGTTCGGGATTGCACATCGTCGACTGAAGCGTGCCGTCGACCGGCTGTTCGCCCGCGCGGAGAAGGAAGTCGCGGGGCCGGCCGGCTCGGACCGGCGCGCGAAGGCACTCAACTCGCTGCTGAGGCATCGCGACGGGCTCTGCGTGTTCGTCGACAGGCCGGACGTACCCATGGATAACAACCTGTCGGAGCGGATGCATCGTGGTCCCGTGATCGGGCGCAAGCTGTCGTTCGGCTCCGACAGCCTGGACGGGGCCCTGTTCTCCGCCATGATGTACGGGATCATCGAGACCCTGCGGATGAACGGGATCGATGTCCGCAAGTGGCTCGACGACTGGCTCTCGGCCTGCGCGGGCAACGGTGGCCAGCCTCCGGAGGACCTGTCGCCCTGGCTGCCATGGTTGATGGACGAAGACAGGCGCCGACACCTCAAGGCGGCACGGTGACGACGCAGGGCACGATCGTGTGCCGTTATCACGGGCGTGACTTCACCACCGGCGAGATGGCGCTGATGCGGGCCCTGATCGCATCCTCCCCGCAGCAGACCCGTGCCGGACTGGCGCGTGCGTTCTGCCGCGCCATCGGCTGGGTCAAGCCCGACGGCGGGCTCAGGGACATGGCGGCCCGGGTCGCCATGTTGAGGATGCACCGGGACGGGATCATCACGCTGCCGCCGCCGCGGCACGGCCAGCCGCCGCGGCGGGTCCCGGAGTTCGGCCCGGAGACCGACCCGCCAGCCACGCCGATGCCGGAGACGCTGGACGCGGTGCGCCCGATCCGTCTGCTCAAGGTCACCGGTGCCGGCCGTGCCGCCAGTGCCGCATGGAACAGCTTCATCGCCCGCTGGCACTACCTCGGCTACACGCCCCTGATCGGCGCACAGATGCGCTATACGGTCCAGGACCGGGAAGGCCGGGCCCTGGCCATGCTCGGCTTCTCGGCCGCCGCCTGGAAGATCGCACCCCGCGATGACTTCATCGGATGGTCCCCGGAAGTCCGGGAACGGAACCTGTATCGCGTGATCGACAATTCCCGATACCTGATCATGCCATGGGTCCGAATCCCGAACTTGGCCTCCCACATCCTCTCACAGGCGCGGCGCCAGCTGCCAGGGGACTGGGAAACCCAGTACAGGGTGACGCCGGTCCTGATGGAGACCTTCGTCGAAATCCCGCGCTTCTCCGGGATCACCTACAAGGCTTCCGGATGGATCCATGTCGGAACAACCCAGGGACGCGGGCGTTACGACACAAAGAGGGAATTTGGAAAACCGAAAAAGGACATCTGGCTCTGCCCGCTCCGGAAGGACTGGAAAAGAACACTCAATCAATAGACAATACAACGCTATCACGCCTTCCCCGAACGCTTACCAAAACGAAAAGTTGCGAAGATTCCAGAGAGACCGTTGGAAAACTTGCCTTTATTGAATCACCGGAACATTGAAATGACCGTAACATGTCGGGTCGAGACGTTCATCAGAATCAGCGTCGTTGCCCACTGTTCGAGGAAACCGCCGTCGCAGATCTCCTCCCAGCTCGGCAGTGGCAGCGCGCGGCCCTTGGCATTGTCCCCCCACCCGCAGGCGCTCCACCGCGGTCCCGCCACCGTGAAAGCCGATCATGCCGGTCGCCGTTCCCCGGCGGTAGTCCGGCTTGTCAGGATTCCGCTCATGGCGCTGCACGGCCAGGTGCGCGGCGGCCACTCCACAATAATCCAGCAGTTTCATGACTCACCCGGCCATCGCGCAGAAACGTTCAAAGCAGGCACCCACGGCGTCCCAGCCTCGGAGACCAGGGCGTCAAGGGTGACGTCATTGGCAATGGCGGCAGCGGATGTCGTATACTTCTTCATGGTTTTACTTCCTTTTCCGGATTTAACACCCCGAGCGTTGCGCTCGAGGGAAGCAAAGCCGACCTCAATCCGGAATTTCAACATCAATCGGGACATCCCCTCCGTGCCGGCAAAAGGTCTGCCATTGACCAGGACGGGCAGAGGCCGGCCTCCCGTGAAAAGGCAGCGGACGAAGCCGTTATCCAGAAGCTCCCCGAAGGTCTGGGCACCGGACTATGCCGGAAAATCACGATCACGTTCCGAAATGACGCGCGGGGCAGGGGCAAGGACCCGGCGTCGACTGCCGCCGCCACGAAAACGACAAGAACCGAAAACGCAGTAACTGAAACTGCCCGGGGTTTCGTGGGTTTCATCCAAAATGGAAAGGCGGTGCCCCGAACACGAGTCGGAATCCGACGCACTTGAACGCACGGCGATCATGTCTTCAACCCAGTCGTTCCAAACGGGTGTTGTTCTCCGGTACGCTTCAGTTCGAAACCTCTGGACCGATCCGGATTCCCGGGATGTTAGCGGCTGAACCAGTGCGCGGCATTCTGGGTGGTTTGCCGCGTTTTTTCCCTATTGTGGCGATCCTGTTGTAGTGACCCTATCGTAGCGACCCTGTTGTTTCCGTCCTTTTGTATCGGAGCCCTGTTGTCGCCGATCCGGGATGACGGTTCGGCCTTCTGCGGGATAGCCGCGGTGCCGGCCCTGACGCCTGGCACCGGGAACGGGTGACGCTCCCCCGCCCGGTCCGGGCGGCCCTGTTGTCAGTCCTGTTGTGTAACGGATCCTGATCGGGGGTCGCGGTTTCCGGCCGGAGGGTGCAGAAGCGGTGCCGGAGAGAGCGATGCGGCACCGGCCAACGTTCACGCAAGAACACCGGCGCCGCACCCGGAGAACCGGTCATGGTGACCGGTTTCCTGCCTATTATCAGGCAGTTCGGTGCCCGGGTCCACCCCGCTCTGACGGCGGCGGATGTGTTCACAGGGTCGGGTTTTCATCTGCAAGCGGTGCCGCGTCCAGGTCATTCTCTGCGCGCGCTGCGATCACGGTCATCAGTACTGCTCGAAGTCCTGCAGTGCGGAAGGCCGCCGCGCGCGTCGCCGCGAGGCCAACCGCCGGAACGCGAACACCGAGACGGGACGGAGGCTGAACCGGGAGCGCCAGAAGCGCTTCCGGATACGCCAGGCGGAGGAGGAACGCCGGCGCCGGATGCACCCTGTTGAACCGGATGTCGCCACCGTCCCGACCCGGACGTCGAAAGATTCCGTAACGGACCATGGTTCCCCCGCCCGGAAACTCCCGGTTATCGGGTCGAAACCACCATGGCGCCGTGATTCGGCGCCCCGGTGCTCACGATGCGGACGGGTCTGCACGGGCCTGGTGCGCGCAGACGAATGGCCACGGCCCTCGAGACGGCGAAAGGAGTGACAGTTCCATGGCAATCGATCAACAGACCCGCAGCGAGATCCTGCGCCTGCACCGGGCCGAAGGCTGGCCCGTCGGGACCATCGCGCGACATCTCGGCATCCATCACAGCACGGTGACACGCGCGCTCGACGGCGCCGGTGTGCCGCACCGTTCGCGGACGAAGATGATCGACCCCTACATCCCGTTCATCAAGAAACAACTGGAGGAGGAATCGAGCCTTTCCGCCAGGGTTCTCCACGAGCAGGTCCGGCAGCGGGGCTACACCGGCGGGCTGGACCACTTCCGCCACCTCCTGCGCGACCTCGGACTGAGGCCGCAGAAGAAGCCCGAGGCATCGATGCGGCTCAGCTTCCTCCCGGCCGAGCAGGCCCAGGTCGACTGGGTCGATCTCGGGCGGGTCACCATCGGCCGGGCCGAGCGCAAGCTGATGGGCTTCGTCATGACCTTGAGCTATTCGCGGTGCAGCTACCTGCGCCTGTCCTACAGCGCCGACATGAGCGCCTTCCTCGCCGGCCATGTCGCCGCCTTCGAGGCTTTCGGCGGTGTTCCCCGTTCCCTGCTCTACGACAACCTCAAGAGCGTGGTGACCGCGCGGCGCGGCCCGGCCATCACCTACAACCCGACATTCCTCGCCTTCTCCGGCCATTACGCCTTCGAGGCACCGGTCACCTGGCCGCGCCGGCCACAGGAGAAGGGACGCGTCGAGCGGAATATCCGCTATGTCCGCTCCGCCTTCATGGCCGGGCGCGACATCAACACCCCGCTCGACCAACTCAACGCCGCGGCCCGGGAGTGGTGCTTCGGCCCGGCCCTCGAGCGCCCGTGGCCGGGGGATGACGCCATCACGGTCGGGGACGCCTTCGCCAGGGAGCGCAAGCTGCTGGTCCCGCTGCCCGATGTACCTTTCCCGACCGACGAAATCCGTCCGGTGCGGATCGGAAAGACCCCCTATGCCCGCTTCGACACCAACGACTACAGCGTGCCGCACAAACATGTCGGCGCCACCCTCACGGTCGTGGCCTCCCCCGAGCGGGTCCGCATCCTCGACGGGGAGCACGAGGTCGCGGCCCACAAGCGCTCATGGGACAGCAAGCGGCAGATCGACGATCCCGAACATGTCAAGGCGCTCATCGCCAGCAAGCGGCACGGACGGGCCATGGGGATCCGGGACCGGCTGATCCGCGCCGTCCCCCGTGCACAGGACCTCCTCGCCGCCGCGGGCGCGCGCAACGACAACGTCGCGACGATCGCGCGGACGCTGACACGCCTGCTCGACAGTCATGGCGCCGATGAACTCGACCGCGCCATCGCCCGCGCGCTGGAGCGCGGCTCGCCCCATCCCAACACGGTCACCCGCATTCTCGAGGCCGGCCGCGGCGCCGGCAGGCTGCCGCCGGAACTCGGAGCTGATGCCGCCGACCCCGGCATCACCACCCCGCGCGCGACCGGCCTCGAAGCCTATGAACGCAACATGAAGAACAGGAAGAAAGGAAAACCGGAATGATCACCCTCAAGGACCGTGCCCGCGCTCTCGGCCTGCATGGACTGCTCGCCCGATGGGGAGAGGTCGCCGAGGCCGACTGGCTCGAGGACCTCATCACCAACGAAGAGCACGAGCGACGCGCCCGCAGCTTCGAACGACGACGCGCCGCCGCCCGGCTCCCGGCCTTCTCCCCACTGGCCGACTTCGACTGGACATGGCCGCGCGACATCGACCGCGAAGCCATCGCTGAACTGATGACCCTCGCCTTCATCAACCGTGCAGACAACGCCGTGCTCGTCGGAGGACAGGGAACCGGAAAGACCATGATCGCCGCCAACATCGCCTACCAGGCGCTCCTGCGCGGACACACCGTGCGGTTCGAGGCCGCGCCAAGCCTGCTCGCGGACCTCGCCGCCCTCGACAGCAGGCAGGCGCTCCTGCACCGCCTCACCGTGCTCGCGCGCCCGCGCCTCCTCGTCCTCGACGAAATCGGCTACGTCAGGCTCGACAGCCGCCTCGCCGACATCCTCTACACCATCATCGCCCGGCGCTACCGCAGACGCTCCACCATGATCACCACGTCACTCGGCTTCGCACAGTGGGACCGGGTCTTCCCCGGCGCCGCAGGCATCGCCGCCGCCGTCGACCGCCTGACACACAAGGCGACAATCGTCGCCATCGACAGCGACTCCTGGAGGGTGCGCCATTCCGGGAACTGACCGCCCGCGCGTCGACTTCGACGCCCTCAAGCGCAGGCCCTTCGAAGACATCGCCGCACAGTGGGGATATGCCCGGGACCACAAGGCCTCGACACGCAACTGTCCCGTGTTGCGGGCAGACGGACAGCCAAAGCTCGTCCTCGGGAAACGCGGCAACGGACACTGGGTCTACTTCAACACACAGGACAACACCGACAACGGAACCATCATCGACTTCATGGTCAACAGGGGCCTGACCTTCGCCGATATCCGGGACCGGTTCGCACCACCCCAAACCACCGCCCCGCAGGCCGCGGCATCCTTCCGCGACATCTGGAAGGCCGCGAAACCCCATCCCGCGCCGCCATGGCTGATCAGCCGCGGCATCACGGCGCACACGCTGCAAACCACACGCCCGACCATCCGCTGCGACCGGAACGGACGGATCCTGTTCGCCCACCGGGACCGGCACCGCACGCTCACAGGCTTCGAGATCGCGCCCCCCGACGGGCCGCGACGCTTCGCAACCGGCGGAACGCGCGCCCTCTGCGCCATCCACGCCGCAACACAAGCCGCATCCCTGCGGGCGCTCGTCGTCACCGAAAGCGGTCTCGACGCTCTCAGCATCGCACAGCTCGAACACTGCCCGCCCGACCATGCCTTCCTCTCCACCGCAGGCGCGCCGTCACGATCCCAGTGCGACCAGATCCAGCATGCAATCAACATGCTCCCGAACCTCAATGCACTCGTGCTCGCACAGGACGGCGACGAGGCCGGGGACCGACAGGGCGAAGCCATCCGCAAAGCCGTCGTCCTGCCCGATCACGTCAGGCTCGAAAGACGCAGACCTCCCGACAGCATGGACTGGAACGACATCGTCAGGGCATGAGCGGCAACGCGCCCGGCAAGGCCGGCACCGGGCAGAAACCCCGAAAAGCCCGATGAAAGCAGTTCCACGCTCACCCGTCATGTCCGCCGACACCACGTAACCGAAATCCGGAACCACCCTGACGAACCAACCGACTGGAAAGAAAACCCGTCCAGGCCAAGGCAATCCCGCACAACGGAAACATTCCCGATGACACAGATCGATCGCCAGAACAGACCGACTAAACCAGAAAACGCGCAATACCACCCAAAATTACGCGCTTCTCAAAAACCGTTAACACGGGATTCAATACGACTGAAGAAAACAGGCTCTCGCCGTTTCAGGGTCGGTAAGGACCGCTGCCACAGCGGACGCCCGTGGCCAGCTCCGCGGTCAGGGACGCGTCCTTTTCGTCATTGAGATTCAACCCGATGTCGCCGGGGGCGGCGCAGTCGCTGCCCGTCGCAACCCCTTGTGCACCTGTCGGAGGCAATATTGGGCTTGGAGCGGCCCGGGTTTGCGGCTCGATGCCTGGGTAGCCGCCGAGCTTGGAAACCTCACGCAGTGACAACACGAGCGGCGAGGCATCTCCACCGCCCAAAACCGTTGAACCGCAAAAATTTTTTGTATTAAATGGGCGTGTTATTTCTGGAATTTTTGATGTTGTTTAAGTAAAAATGAGTCAATTCTCCCCGCGTCACGCCGCAAACGGCGCTGGGCTCCGCAATTCCGGCATCCGGACGTACCACGATCCATGTTGATTCGGAGAAAGAGGCGCCAGGATTCAGCCCGACGACACGAGGTGGGAGATCCATGCGCTGCGTTAGCCTCTTTCCACTCCACCCTCAACGCGGGATTCCCGCGCACCGACGCATGAGATTGACTATCCGCATTGACCGTGTTTACCGGCGGCGCGCCGGCGAACACCGGTTTCCCGTCCGTAAACGCCGGACGGCGCGATTTCGGGAACCAGCCGGCATTCAAGCGCGCCGGAACCCCGGGACGGTCCCAGTGCACCGCTGCGGCGTTGAAACGAAACCCGGCCTCCCTTTGCCAGGGTTTTTGTTTCGTGGTAGTCGAGCACGTGGTACATCCTGATCGCTGGGACGCAACTGGTTGTTTCGTGGCACGTGGCATAGGGAGACGTTGTGCGAATAATCGGGCTAGACCCCGGGCTTCGATCCACTGGCTGGGGCGTGGTTGATGTCAAGGATTCGCGGCTGACCCATGTCGCAAACGGGCGTTGTGCTTCAATAGGCGACGATCTCTCGATGCGCCTCGCGAGCCTGTTTCGCCAGTTGGACTCGGTTTTGACGTGCCACAAGCCTGATGGAGCGGCGGTAGAAAGTGTTTTTGTCAACAAGGATCCGGCTTCGACACTGAAGCTGGGTCAGGCAAGGAGCCTCTGCCTGCTCGTTCCCGCTCTGAGGGGTATCGTCGTGCACGAATATGCACCGAACACGGTAAAGAAATCCGTTGTTGGTGTCGGACACGCTGACAAGGTCCAGGTCGACCTGATGGTCAGGATGTTGCTACCAGGGGTTGAGCTCGAGAATCCGGACGCAGCCGATGCGCTCGCGGTTGCGATTTGCCACGCTCATACCTCCCGGGGTTCGGCACGGCTGGGTATCGTTTCCGCAGAGCAAGCTGGTTTTTCAGGGTAATCCGGGTCCACGAAAAGTGCTTGGCAAGATTTCCGGAAAGATCGATGACAGGGGAGTGGACTACCTTGTCGTCGATGTCGGCGGTGTCGGATTCGTGGTCCACTGTTCGGAGCGAACGCTCGGAGCCCTTCCCGGTCGAGGTTACATGGTCACGCTGTATACCGAACTCGTGGTTCGCGAAGACCTGCTGCAACTCATCGGGTTTCGCACGAGGGTCGAGCGGGAATGGCATCGGTTGTTGACCCGTGTTCAGGGTGTTGGTCACAAGGCGGCCCTGGCGATCGTCGGCACCCTCGGTACGGATGGATTGTTCCGTGCGATTTCCCTGAAGGACACTGCGGCGATTCGCGCGGCGCCCGGTGTCGGTCCCAAGCTTGCGCAGCGGATCATCGGTGAACTGAAAGAGGAATCCGTCAGGATCATCGACCTTGGGGCGGATAGTGACGAACTGGAAATACCGGGCCAAGTGAGCCATGACATCGCGGGTTCGAATGGCGCAACCACGACTCAACCAGGGCCCGCCGGTTCGGAAGCGGTTTCCGCACAGTCCCGAAAGGATGCCATGTCCGCGTTGATCAACCTCGGTTACGCCCATGGTGAAGCGGCGGAGACCGTCGCGTCTGTTTCAGCGGAACAACCGGAACTCGACACCTCTGGGCTGATACGCGAGTCTCTCAGGTATCTGGCCCCGAACGACTGATGCGACTGACTCAACAAACCGACCCGGACTTGCGGCCGCGCGAACGTCCGGACGATGTGGATGTCGCACTCAGACCGGACTCCCTTGACGAATTCATTGGCCAGGAGAAGGCGCGGGCGAATCTCCGGATCTTTATCGAAAGTGCCAACCGGCGGCGAAAGCCGATGGATCACACACTTTTCTTTGGTCCGCCGGGTCTGGGGAAGACAACCCTTGCCCGAATCATCAGCCGGGAACTCGGTGTCGGGTTCCGCACGTCATCGGGGCCGATCCTGGTCAGGGCAGGTGATCTTGCCGCAATACTGACCAATCTGGATGCCGGTGATGTTCTGTTCATCGACGAAATCCATCGTCTCAATCCGGCCGTCGAGGAGGTCCTCTACCCCGCGCTCGAAGATTATGAGCTTGATCTGGTCATAGGGCAGGGACCGGCTGCGCGGTCCGTCCGGATCGAACTGCAGCCTTTTACGCTTGTCGGTGCAACGACGCGGCTGGGCCTGTTGACCACACCGCTCCGGGACCGGTTCGGAATTCCGATCCGGCTGGAGTTTTACACCGACGAAGAATTGACAAAGGTCGTATCACGCGCAGCCCGCTTGATGGAAACCGAGGCCGACCCGGACGGCGCCAGGGAAATTGCCAGCCGTGCCCGGGGGACGCCGCGTATTGCCGGCCGGCTCCTGCGGCGGGTTCTTGATTTCGCCGTAGTGGAAGGAGACGGGCGCATTACCCATGCGGTTGCCGATCGCGCCTTGACCCAGCTCGCGGTTGACAGACTCGGGCTTGATTCTGCAGATCGACGGTATCTCCGGTTGCTGGCGCAGGAGTTCGGCGGAGGACCGGTCGGCATCGACACGATCGCCGCAGCGCTATCGGAGTCTCGCGATGCAATCGAGGAAGTCGTTGAGCCATTCCTTTTGCAGCAAGGCCTCGTACAACGCACTCCACGCGGAAGAATGCTCGGACAGAAATCCTGGCGCCACCTGGGCCTCGAAATTCCGCCGGGATTCCGTCAGATCGATTCCACGCAAGCCCAACTACCGTTCGAATCGTCGTCCTCGGCAGCCGAATCGGCCTGACATTGGCGGCATCCTTTTTCGGGCGTCGAAATGTGTCCATTGCGAAGCAATTGCCAGGTCAGGCCTGCGGTTGGCCCCATACGGGAAACAACCGCCGGAATGAGATGAAAGTGAGTTGCCGCACCTCGGCTGGCTGCACCGAAAGCCGCCGTTGCTCCCGGGTCCGTCATGACGGGCACCATGAAGCCTGGCCCGGGTCGCGTCCGTATCCTGAACAAGTCCTTGACAACTTTGGCATCAAGCAGACCGCCAGTGGCGAACCGTTTCCCGTCTACGAGGGTGCCCCAATCGATGCTTGAACGGGACGCAATCAAGCAATAATGCAGTGCAGGTCGGCAAACTGAAAAGTCAGGGGCATCAGCATCAATTTTGACGGTGCCACAATGCTGGCTCGCGCGCGAAATCGGAATGGTTTCTTGATCAATGTGGTGCCAGCGAGGGAAACTCTGACGGTGCCGCACACCGGGCAACCGTTCAGCAGGCGCGGCAATGCCTGGGGTCGACACGGCAACCGAACGACGGGGTCAGAAAGGGTAACGAGATATGTCCAGACGCTACATCATCACGTCGGAGTCTGTGGGGGAAGGACATCCGGACAAGGTTGCGGACACGATTTCCGATTCCGTCCTGGACGCCGTTCTGGCCGAGGACCCGAATGGTCGTGTCGCCTGCGAATCTCTGGTCAAGACCGGAGTCGCGATTCTTGCAGGTGAAATCACGACAACGGCGCGGGTCGACTATGTGGATGTCGCGCGGAATTCGATTTGTGCGGCTGGTTACGACGATCCGGAACTTGGTTTCGATGGCAATTCCTGTTCCGTGTTTCTCGCACTCCACCGGCAATCACCTGACATAGCCCTGGGTGTCAACGAGGGAGACGGGCTCGATGTGGATCAGGGCGCCGGAGATCAAGGGCTGATGTACGGCTATGCCTGCCGGGAGAATGAACAGCTGATGCCGCTGCCGATCCATCTCGCGCATGCGTTGACCCGAAGCCATGCCCGACTGAGGCGAAGCGGCGAATTGCCCTGGCTGAGGCCGGACTCGAAAGCCCAGGTCTCAGTTGCCTATGAGGATGGCCGGCCGGTAGGGATCGACACGATCGTCATGTCTGCCCAGCATGCCCCCGACATCAGTCATGACGACATCAAGGATGCCATCGTCGAGCAGATCATTCGCCCGGTTCTTCCCGAGTCACTTTCTGATGGAAACATAAGGTACCTGATCAATCCGACCGGACGGTTCGTTGTCGGGGGACCGGTTGGCGATTGTGGCCTCACCGGGCGCAAGATCGTTGTCGATACCTATGGCGGGGTCGGACGCCATGGCGGGGGAGCATTTTCAGGCAAGGATCCGTCGAAAGTCGATCGGTCGGGCGCGTACATGGCGCGCCATGTTGCCAAGAACGTTGTGTCAGCCAAGCTCGCCGACCGCTGCGAAGTGCAGATCGCCTACGCGATTGGTGTTGCCAAACCCGTGTCTGTGCATGTCAATACGTTCGGGACCGCGCGGTATGACGACGGCCGGATCGAGGATGCGATCAGCCAGGTGTTCGACCTTCGGCCAAAGGCCATCATCAGGGAACTGGACTTGCTGCGGCCGATTTACGCCAAGACCGCGACCGGGGGCCATTTCGGGCGGTCGGAACCCGAGTTCACATGGGAGTCAGTGGGCAAACGGGACGAATTGCTCGCAGCAATCACCTAGCAGTTGTGCCGTGGCCGGCAGGCCGCGGCTGTCGCGACCCGTACCCATTCGTGTCCGCCCGGACATCCATTGCCTTGCCGGGCATGGCGAGAATCCGGCATGCGCCGCCGGTCGCGAGATGATCGATTTCGCCCGGAGATTGAAATCTGGACCGGATCGGACGTGTTCGATCCGAACGCACCGGAGTAAGCAACGTGAGTGATAAACACGGACGATCGAACGGAGCCCGAATTCCCGTCGCGCTCGTAACGGGAGGCGCACAGGGAATTGGCCTGGCATCTGCGGAGGCTCTGGCGCAAGATGGCTTCGAAGTGGTCGTTGCCGACATACAGGCTGACAAGGCCGAAGCCGAGGCACGGCGAATCGGTGCCACGGCAATCCATTGCGACGTGGGCAGCCCGGAAAGCATCCACACCATGTTCGAACGGATCGAATCCGACTTGGGTCCGGTTCGGGTACTTGTCAACAACGCGGGAATCACCTTGCCGGGCGACTTCCTGGGTTATGCCTTGAGTGATTTCGAGCGCGTGATTTCGGTCAATCTGGTCGGAACCTTCGTTGCACTCCAACGGGCGGCCCGGGCGATGATCGAAAACGAGATCGAGGGCGCGATCGTCAACATGTCTTCCATAAATGCTCAGGTCGCGATTCCGGCAATTCCGGCCTATTGCGCATCAAAGGGCGGCGTCATGCAGATAACCAGGTCAGCGGCCCTGGCTCTGGCGCCGTTCGGGATTAGGGTCAATGCCGTCGGACCCGGATCGATCGACACCGAGATGATGGCGGGCGTAAACGCAAGTCCTGCGGCGTTGGAAACCGCCTTGTCAAGGACGCCACTCAAACGGATTGGCGCTGCGGAGGAAGTTGGCAATGTCGTGGCGTTCCTGGTCTCGGACAGGGCAAGTTATATTACGGGGGAGACAATTTATGTGGATGGAGGGCGGCTTGCGCTGAACTATACTTGCTGAGGTGACACGTCGCCGGTTTGACGTTCGCGGGTCTCCAGCTGTGAACGGGACGCGGAACCGGTTGACCCCGCATGACAAATCCTTTCAGGGCAAGTCGCGCCATCACGTCAAAGACCTATTGATCGGTGATCGGCAGTTAATTTGCGACATTGTTTCGATTCGAAACGCAACACTCCCGCTTCAACACATAGACGTGCGCGTGTTCCGATTCCTGAGCCTGAATTCGGCTGTCGACGCGGGGAGTTCAGGATCGCCTGCAGGCCCGAATGATGATGACATCTACGGAAAATCAATTATTGGGCATCGGTCAGATTAACGTCGGATTCAACATACCCGCGAAGGTTGTTGCTTCGGTCCGGATTGCTCTCATGTAATGACCTCAAGACGAAATGGCTGACCGTTCAAGATTTGGGTTCGGGATCAGTGAAATCTTCGATTCCGAGTTTGATTTTCCGTTACCCGGGGGCGAGGCAATCCCTGTATGCCTTCGCCAAGTTACGCAAGACAGTCGCGTATAATTCAGGCCCGGCTTCAACATCGGTACCGAGTGGATCCAGAAGTCCGACCCCGGCAGGTGTTCCCTCGACTACGACCTGAACGATTCCTTGGTTGAACTGGGGTTCACTGAATACGCATCTGGCTTCCAGATCGAGGATCTTGGACCGAATTTCCCGAATCCGCCTAACGCCAGGCGGCTTCTGGTGATTCATGACTGCGGAACCGACAACGTTGAGACCGAAACGGTCCTCAAAGTAACGGTACCCATCGTGAAAAACGAGTAAAGGGATTTCGCGAATGGAGGATAGTTCAGTCGAAATCTCGTCCGACAGACTCTCGAGGCGAGTTTGCAAGGCGTCGGCATTGGCCCGGTACACCGAGGCGTTGTCCGGATCGACGTCCGCAAGGGTCGCGGCGATTGCGTGAGACATGACGATGGCGTTGATCGGGTCAAGCCAGACATGCATATCGAAATCGTGTTCGCCGTGCCCATCGTGATGATCATGTCCGGCGTGCTCGTCGTGATGATCGCCATCTTCGTGTTCGTGCCCGGCTTGCTCGCCGCCAGTTTCCATTTCTTCGTGATGAAGGTGATCGAATTCGAACGCACTACCAGTTCGGAACGGTCTCCGTGTCAGTCCTTCAGCAAGCGCAAGTTCGACAACAGCCGCTCCGGATGAGAGCGACTGAACCGGTTCGACGAGGGAAGTTTCGATTTCGTGAGCAATCATGAAAACAACATCCGCCGATTCCAGTTTACGGGCATCGGATGGACGGAGCGTGAACGTATGGGGAGAAACGGCGCCTTTCACCAACAGGAGAGGTTCCCCCGATTCACCCATGACTGCACTTACCAGTGAATGTAGTGGCTTGATCGTGGCAACGACCTGAACTTGTGAAATCGCCACGTTAGGCAATGCATGCGAGAATCCCGACAACAGCAACGACGTCGCGCATATCTTCGCGCAGTGGAAAAGGGTGACCTCGGAATTCCTGACCATGTGCAGCACTCCTCCATGACAGCCCAGGTTCGGTTCAATAGGCGAAATCAGCGGATTTTCCAACACAGAAGTGAGTGAAGGAGTCATCGATACGGAGTTCACCATTGTCCTGGTGTTTTCCGCGTCACGATTGGGAATGAATTCTCGGAATCCGCCAGGGAAGCATTCTCGGGCGTCCGATTCGTGATGGTCGAGGACCTTTCGCAAGTGTATCCTTTCTTGACAGGCGACAGCAGACAGGAAAGTGCGATGTCGGATACGCAGGTGCCTTTTCAACCATAGTTCGTGGCCCGGAGTTTCCTTTCGGGTTCGGCTATCTGCATCCATGACAAACATTGCCAAGTTGAAACTGTCCGGCAAACAATTCTTGACATGAAAACCCGCGTTCATAGTCATTCCGTTCTGGAGTTGTTAGTCTTGGCATGGTTGACCGAATCCCGTTCCGGGGAGTTCCAGAGAATTCTGTTCGTATTTTGACCTTGCGAGAGGCTGAGGGTTCGCAAAGGGGGACAGGACACCAATGAGTGACAAATCACCGATTTCCGAAATTAGACTGGTGCACGCAAGGAATGTCGGTATTCGGCGTGGCGACCGGTGGATTGTCCGATACGTCGATGTTGATCTTGACCGCGGTGCCCAGGTTCTGATCGTCGGGGCGAACGGCTCTGGCAAGTCAACACTTGTCAAGGCGATTTTGGGGCTGATTGAACCGGACGAAGGCACAATCGTCCGGATTCCGGACCTGTCGGTTGGTTATGTACCCCAACGCCTGTTCCTCAATCCGACGCTGCCACTCAGTCTCAGGCGCCTTATGACCCTCACAGGACGATTCACCTGCGATGAAATCGATACGGCACTTGGCTCGGTTGGTCTTGGTAGACTCGGAAATCCTCCAGTTTCGACGCTGTCCGGCGGAGAATTCCAACGATTGCTGCTTGCGCGAGCGCTCATTCACAACCCTGATTTGCTCGTCCTCGATGAGCCAGAGCAGGGTATCGACACGGCCGGGTCGGAAAAGCTCTACGCGCTGATTCGTGACATTCGGAAAGACTATGATTGCGGCGTTCTGATCATCTCGCATAACGCGAAGACCGTCATGGAGTTCTCGGATGACTTCGTGGTGCTCGTTCCGCACGAGCACGATGAAGACAATCCGTATGGACTACACGATGTCGAAATGCCGGCGATTCACTGACCATGCGGGAAAATGCCAGGCCGACAGATTCGGTGACGGAACATGCTTGACGATTTCCTAGTGCGGGCCGTGCTTGCCGGCATAGGCGTAGCCATCGTTGCCGGCCCCACCGGATGCATCATTGTCTGGCGCCGCATGGCTTATTTCGGGGAGACGATCGCTCACTCTGCACCCCTTGGCGTGGCCATCGCAATTCTGACCGACATCCATCTTCTTTTCGGGATTCTGTTTATCGCCTGTGCCGTGGTCGTAGTGATGTTCTATCTTGAAACCCGCGATACTCTCCCTACCGATACGCTACTGGGCATGATGTCGCACGGCGGATTGGCAATCGGCCTAGTAACCCTGTCTTTCTTTCCGCGTATAAGGATCAACATCGAAGCGTTGCTTTTTGGCGATATTCTTGCAGTGAGTCGCCTCGATCTCTTGGTGGTCTGGTTTGGTGGCATACTGGCGCTATTGGCGCTGGGATACATATGGCGCCCATTGATCGTGGCGACTGTCAATGAAGATCTTGCCTCGGTCGCAGGCCTTCACCCGGATCGCGCCAGGCTGGGTTTTGGAATCCTGCTTGCCGTGGTCATTTCCGCCGCGATCAAGATCGTGGGAATCCTGCTGATTGTTGCGCTGATGATCATCCCGGCGGCAACCGTCAGACGGTTTGCGACCAGCCCGGAGTTCATGGCGGTCGCCGCCGCCGCCGCGGGTGTTTTCGCAGTTGGAGGTGGCCTGCTTGCCTCAGCGACTCTTGATACTCCGACCGGCCCGTCCGTGGTCGTGGCTGCCCTGGTATTGTTTGCCGTCAGCCGCCTGATTCCGCACCGGGGAACTTAGTTCCAAAACCGGCTATCAGTTGCGCAAGCCCATGCGCCAACCAAAAACTCAAACACAGGCAACTGCCGGGTCCTCGGTACACCTATCGGTCTCGATCTGAACCGTCACGTGCTTGATTCCAAACCGCTCGGCGACACGGTTCCTGATCGAGGCAATGATCGAGTTCGAATTCCCGGCCTCGGAAATCCGTGCGTGTAAGGTCAACAGGGACCGGTCCTCGGACAACATCCACAGGTGGACATGGTGAATGTCCTGGACATGTGGCACTGCTTCGACCAGATCGGATTCCACGTCGCCGATTTCGAGATGACGCGGGGTGCCTTCAAGAAGCACATGGGCGGAATCGCTGATCAATCCAACGGCGGACTTCAGGATAACCAAACCGACAACCACTGAGAGGATCGGATCAACAGGTGTCCAGCCTGTTGTCATGATGATCACGGCCGCAGCAATGGCGGCAACGGATCCAAGCAGATCACCGAGTACGTGCAGGAGGGCTCCGCGAACATTCAGGTTGTTCTGATCTGCGCTGTGCAGAATTCCGAATGCAACGACATTGACCGCCAATCCGATCGCTGCGACCGTCAGCATCGGTCCCGCCAGGACCGGGGCCGGATCGAAAAGCCTGAACGCAGCTTCAACGAAAATCCAGCAGACGATGAATACCAGGCTGATCCCGTTGGCAAACGCGGCGAGCACCGGAAGTCTGTGGTAGCCGTAGGAATGAGCAGGATTTGCTGGGCGTTGACACAGTCGGATGGCGAGCCATGCGAGCGACAACGCGATGGCATCGATCAGCATGTGAGCGGCGTCCGCCAGCAGAGCAAGGGACCCTGACAGCAATCCTCCGATCACCTCCACGATCATGAAGCCGCCGATCAGCAGCAGGGCCCACAATATGCGTCTGGAATTATCGCCGTGAGGCGCATGAGCACTCCCGATACCGTGATCGCAGGAACCGTGAGAATGGCTTGCCATTAGGTTGGCCTTTCTAAGATTTTCCGGTCAATCTACGACCCGTGCGGGCTTCCGGACCTGTGAAGCGTTTGGCGGGAGCGATGTCAAGCAACAGCTTTGGCCATTTCGGAATTGTCAGCGGTCCATGTTATCCTGCAGCCGAAGCGAGGGCTGGTTTGCGGCGCACAATGAGTTTTTTGGGGTGGAGATTCGTCTCGACACTGACTATATCAACCGGGAGGCAGACAATCAAAACCATCGAACAGCCTTAGGACTCAGGCAGGAAAAACGACTAGATGGAATCCGAAACGCTTGCGGCCGCAGGAGAGATCGATTTCTCCATGCTGGCGCTGTTTCTGCGCGCGACGATCACCGTCAAGGTTGTCATCGTTATCCTTTTGCTTGCGTCCTTCTGGTCCTGGTCGATCATAATTCAGAAACTGCTGAACTTCCGGACGGCCCGCCGCGACGCAGAATTGTTTCAGCAGGAATTCTGGTCCGGAACCCCGCTCGATGAACTGTTCGAGAGAATTCGCAAGGACCCGACCGGCGTCGCCGAGAGAGTATTCGTCGCCGGCATGATCGAATGGCGAAGATCGCGCCGGCACGGAGGCGGATTCATGCCGGGAGCACAGGCCCGAATAGAACGGGCAATGGATGTCTCGATCGCACAGTCGGCCGAGTCATTGACGAGCGGGTTGACGTTTCTTGCGACAGTCGGGTCGATCGCTCCCTTCGTGGGATTGTTCGGCACGGTCTGGGGAATCAAGAATGCGTTCGAGGAAATCGCCATCCAGCAAAGCACCAATCTGGCTGTCGTTGCGCCGGGAATCGCCGAAGCGCTGGTCGCAACCGCGCTTGGCCTGCTGGCCGCGATCCCGGCGGTCATTTTCTACAACAAGCTGTCGGCCGATGCGAACCGTCTGCTGAGTAGTTTCGATAGCTTCGCCTCGGAGTTCGCCGCAATCCTATCACGTCATCTGGAATCCGGGAACTGAGACAGGACAAAGGCAACCTGCCCGCGACAGGCAGTCTTGCGGAAGAATATGGAACAGGGACGCAGCAGGGTATTCAACCAGGGCGGCAAGATGCGTTTCCGCCCCATGGCGGAGATCAATGTCACCCCGTTCGTGGATGTGATGCTGGTCTTGCTGGTCATCTTCATGGTCGCCGCGCCGTTGCTGAGCGTCGGCGTCGTTGTTGATCTGCCGGATACAGCGGCCAATCCCCTCGCGGCTCCAGACGACAGCGAGGAACCATTGAGCGTTACGATCGATCAGGACGGTCGCATCTACATCCTTGACAATGAAGTCGAACGAACGGAACTCGTTACCACGCTACGCGGAATCGCAGGCGAGCGTGCCGGACGGACCATCTTTGTCAGGGCGGACGGCTCGATTCCATACGTCCGTGTCATGGAAATCCTCGGAGCGCTGGACGCGAGCGGATTTGACAATGTCAGCCTGGTTACGGATGGCGGAGGTCCGACACTCGACGGGCAAGAGGACGGCAGTTGACGGATCCGGAAGATGCAAACCGGAACCAAAATATCAGGCGTTGTCCATGGCGCGGTTGTTCTGGCCGCATTTTTTGGCGGACCCTTCTTCAGAGGTGACCGCACGGAAGCCATACAGGTGACAGAGGTGTCGGTGATCACACATTCCGAGTTCTTGGCGCTTTCAACTCCTGCGCCGCAATCGTTGGAAACTCGCCAACCTGTTGATGAACCTGTATTGTCTGCAATCGAGCCACAGGAATCCGAACCTGATGTCATCTCGATGGCTCCGGAACCGGCTGTGCCGGAAGAACTGCCGGCAATCCCCGCAATCCCCGCAAGCGAACCCGAAGTGCCACAGGTTGCAATTGCCGAAATAAAGGTCGAAGAAATCCCGGAACCTGACAGGACGATCGAAACCTTGGCTGAAACGGAAACGGGCCCGGTTGAGCCCGTATTGACTCCGGAACCGGAGGTCCAGCTTCCCGAACCCGAGACCGTCGCTGTTTCACAACCAGATCCACTTGACCTTCCCGCGCAGCCGTCGGTAGTTCTGCCACGGCCAATGCCGGCACTGGAACAGGTGCGGGATCCCGGCGAAGAGGAGACGGTGGTTGCCGCGTTGCTGGAGGAACTGGAACAGGATCAGGTCCGAACGCCGCAGGTTGTCCCGGACACGGCTGCTCAGCCGCCTTCGTCCACTCAACAGCGATTGACCACGGAAGAATCCGAAGGCCTGAAGTTCGCCATCAAGGAGTGCTGGAGCGTACCGATCGGTATCCGGAACGATTCTGAGTTGAAGGTCACGCTTGGCGTTGAGCTGGACCGCGACGGTCGCGTCAAGGGATCTCCCCGGCTCATCGAACCGGGTTCGATCGAAACGAGTGAAATCAGGCAGGCATTCAATGCCGCCAGACGCGCCGTCATGCGGTGCCAGCCCTATGATCTGCCGATTGACAAGTACGAACACTGGCGGAGCATGGAAGTCGTGTTTAACCCGGAAAAAATGGTGCTTCGATGAAACTTGGACGTTTATTCGTACTCGCGGCAAGCCTTCACTTGCTGATTTCGGCAAGCTGGACGAGCGACCTGTTTGCTCAGGAAAGCACGCTCAGAATCGAAATCACCGAAGGGGTTATCACACCCTTGCCGATTGCAATTCCGGAATTTGCTGCCGGACAGGCAAACAGCCGGCAAGTCGCGAAAGACATCACCGCTGTTGTGGCAGCAGATCTGACGGGCTCCGGAATATTTCGCGAGATTCCTGCAAGCGCGCATCTGGCAACGGTCCGGAATTTCGAAGACCCGGTTCAGTTCAGTGACTGGAGAGTGATCAATGCCGAGGCCCTCGTGATTGGTGCCGTCCGGCTTCTCGACGGCGGGCGCCTTGAGGTCTCATTTCGCCTTTATGACGTGTTCGTGGGAGCGGAACTTGGTGCCGGGCAACGCCTGGGCGGGCGGCAATCGCAGTGGCGGCGCATTGCACACCGGATTTCCGACGCGATCTATTCCCGACTTACGGGCGAGACAGGATACTTCGACAGCCGTGTTGCGTATGTCGCGGAAAGCGGACCGAAGGACGCCCGTATCAAGCGCCTTGCCGTGATGGATTACGATGGAGCCAATCACGAGTTCCTGACCGAAGGCGAAGATATCGTGCTCGCGCCGCGATTTTCGCCCTCGGGCGATGAATTGATCTTCACGAGCTATCGCAGGGGCGAACCCGAAGTTTTCGTCATGAACCTTGCGAGCGGTGAGTCGCGGTTGCTCATCCCGAACGGTCTCGGCATGAGCTTCGCCCCCCGTTTTTCACCGGATGGAGGATCGGTGGTCCTGTCATTGACGTCCGCCGGGAATACCGACATCCATGTCATCGACCTGGCCACCGGTGCGAGGCGGCAATTGACGACATCCCTGGCGATCGATACCGCGCCGAGCTTTTCGCCGGATGGTCGGAACATCGTCTTCGAATCTGACCGGGGCGGGCGAAAGCAGCTTTACGTCGTGCCTTCAACCGGGGGCAGACCTGCCCGGATCAGTCGCGCTCAAGGGCAATACGGAACCCCGGTCTGGTCGCCGCGGGGCGACCAGATCGCGTTTACCAAGATCGATCGGAACCGGTTCCACATCGGCGTCATGCGTACGGATGGCACCAGGGAAAAACTGTTGACTGAATCGTTCCTGGATGAGGGCCCGACATGGTCCCCAAATGGCCGTGTGCTGATGTTTTTCAGGGAATCCCGGGGACGGGATGGCGCTCCGTCCCTGTTCTCGGTGGACCTGACCGGGCGAAATCTGCGTGGCGTCGACATTCCGGGGTTCGGTTCGGACCCGGCCTGGTCCCGTCTCAGGATACCTTGATCGAAAGGTGAGCACGACGGAACGTGCCGGATTCACATCCGGTCACAGGTCTGCTATTGGTGCGGAGGAACGAACGGTTCTGCGCGGTGCGGTCCATGGCGCCTTTCCGGCGTTTGGCAAAGCCGGCGCCGCGTTGACATCAAGAGGCGAGTGACATGATCAGGATCCTTACATTTGTCTTGATCGCAGCGGCTTTGGCAGGTTGCGAAAATCAAGGCGGAACCGGGCCGGGGGGAGGTGCCGGCACCGACGGCATTTCGATAGGGACTCTGGACAGCTCGGATCCCGGCACGATCGCTTATTTCCAGACATTGACCGGAGATCGGGTTTACTTCGAGGTCGACCAGAGCACTCTGACGGACGAAGCCGTGGCGACCCTTGATGCGCAGGCCGAATGGCTGATGACCTACCAGCAGTTCACGGCCACGGTCGAAGGCCATGCCGATGAGCGCGGAACCCGGGAATACAATCTCGCCCTGGGGGTTCGGCGCGCCGTTGCGGTCAGGGACTACCTGATCAACCAGGGTGTGACCGCCGACCGGATCCGGACCGTAACGTATGGCAAGGAGCGGCCGGCAGAGACCTGTTCGAACGAATTTTGCTGGTCCGTGAACCGGCGGGCGGTCACGGTTCTTGAAGGTGCAGCCACGAGTTAGGCGCCGCCATGACAGCTTCCCGAATCCGGCTTTCAGGTATTCGCGCCGGAACCGTCGCTTTCGTCATTGCCCTTGTTTCTGCCTGGACCGGTCCGGCGCCGGCCCAGGACGAATCAACGGAAGCGACGCTCGCAGACATCAGGCAGGAACTCAATTTTCTCCTGGAGGAGGTCAAGTACCTGAAATCGCAATTGGTAACGACAGGGCCGCCTCAGAGCGGTTCGGCCAGGCGCGGAGGTTCGGTGGCCAGGCGCGTCGATGCGATCGAATCGGAGTTGCGTCAATTGACCGGGGCGGTCGAGGAACTGCAGTTCCGGGTGGAGACGATTGTCGAAGACGGCACCCGGCGCATCGGCGATCTCGAATTCAGGCTCGTCGAACTGGAAGGGGGGGACCTGTCTTCCGTTGGAAAGGTACCCGCACTCGGGACTGCCGAACCGGTTGCCGCGGAGGCCGAAGAAACCGAAGCGGCAGCGGCTGAGAATTCCGGGGAACCGACCGGTAACGGCACTGCGGTCGAGGGCGCCGCGCCGCGGGAGCCGGCCTATCCGGGCGAAACCCCCTTTGATGTGGCAATGGCCGCCTTCGAGGTGGGGAATTACGCGGATGCGCTCGAATACCTGGATACTGCCCTGGATCCCGACGGCGAAGCCGAGACATTTGCGGAAGTACGCTTCTGGCAAGGGGAATCCCACTTTGCCCTGCAGGACTGGCAATCGGCGGCATCATCATATCTCGACAGTTTCAGCAGTTCCCCCAAGGGTCCGAATGCGTCCGGCGCCATCCTGGGACTGGGAGTCAGCCTTGGGGAACTTGGACATGCTGACGAAGCGTGCCTGATGTTGTCGGAGGCTGCCGTTCGCGCTCCGAACGATCCCGTGGTCGCGGGCAGGGCCGAACGGGAGCGTGTCCGATTTGGTTGCAACTGAACAGGTGAACGACGATTCCGTTCGCGCGGCGTTTTCGCTCGCCCTCGACAAGGCAGGAATTCAAGGTGCGGAACTTGGTGTCGCGGTTTCCGGCGGCGGTGATTCCGTTGCGCTTCTGCTCCTTTCCCACGCATGGTCGAAGGGCAGGGATTGCGTACTGCGGTGCGCGACGGTCAACCACCGCCTCCGGGATGCCGCCGCCGCGGAGGCACGGTTCGTTGCCTCTCTCTGCCGTGAACGGGGCATCGAGCACGAGACGCTGAGTTGGGATTCCGCCCCTGAGTCGGGGAACCTCCAGGGTGCCGCCCGCGATGCCCGACGCGGGTTGATCGGCTCGTGGGCGCGGCTGCAAGGACTTGGTTCGGTCTTGCTTGGCCATACCAGAGACGATCAGGCCGAGACTTTCCTGATGAGGCTCGGAAGGGGATCGGGAGTTGACGGCCTCGCGTCGATGTATCCGGTCGAACATGACCAGGGAGTTGACTGGGTCCGGCCCCTCCTGGGGGTCTCGCGGGAAAGCCTGCGGAAATTCCTGGCCTCGGCCGGTGTCGGGTGGTGCGAGGATCCAGCCAACCAGGACGACCGCTTTCTTCGGTCCCGAGTCCGTAAGGCCAGGCGGCAACTGGATGAATTGGGTCTCGACCAGGAAACGCTGATTGCGACCGCTGATCGAATGCAGCAAGCCAGGTTCGGGCTGGAAGTCGCGACACGGGAATTGGCGAACACGGCGGCCGAGCCAACGCGCATGGGATCGGTCCTGATCGATCTCGAGCAATGTGGCGGCGCCCCCGCCGAGATCCGGCTCCGTTTGTTGGCGCATGCACTCAAATGGGTCTCGGGTTCTAACTACCGGCCACGTTTGGCCGCACTGTTGCGATTCGAGGAGGCGCTGTACTCCGGTCTCGGCGCGACCCTGTCGGGATGTATTGCCGTCCACAACAACAAGTGCATGGCGGAAGTTTGCAGGGAAGTGTCTGCAATGAAAGTTCAGCCCGCCTCGAGTGGAGTGTTTGATGGCCGTTGGCGGGTCACGGTACCCGAAGAACTGCGCGAATCGGAAATTCGGCCGCTCGGGGAATCTGGCCTCCGTTTATGCCCGGACTGGAAATGCCAGGATTCCAGCAGAATGGCCATCATGGCGACCCCGTCATTCTGGTTGGCGAACGAATTGATCTCTGCGCCACTTGCAGGTATGAGGCGCGGGTGCGACTGTTTTCTGGAAAACGGCGTCAATTCCTTCTTCGGGTCGATCGTAACGCATTGAATTCTTTCGCCCGGAGACTATCTGTAGATGAATACAGCCCGGCACAACCGGTGACGACCGGCGCCGGCGAACGAGAATGCGGGGAGGCTAGTCGTGGGTAACGCCAGAAACCTGGCCATCTGGGTCGTGCTGTTCCTTTTGGTCGTGGTTCTTTTCCGTCTTTTCGACGGCAACCAGATTGCCAGTTCGGGAACGACCATCAGCTTTTCCGACATGATCGCCCGGATCGAGAACAGCGATGTCGAAAGTGTCGTGATCGACGGAGAGACTGTCCACCTCCGGAGTGGAAACGGCGCCGAATTCAGGGCGATCGTGCCTCCTGGCGTTGATGTCACACCAGTCCTGCTGGAATCGGGTGTCGAGATCATTGCCAAGCCGCAGGAGCAGTCTTTCATCGCGTCTGCCTTGTCGGTCTGGTTGCCTTTCCTGGTGCTGATCGGGGTCTGGATTTTCATAATGAACCGGATGCAGGGCGGCCGGGGCGGCGCAATGGGTTTCGGCAAGTCGAAGGCGAAACTGCTGACCGAACGACAGGGCCGGGTCACGTTCGACGATGTCGCCGGAATCGACGAGGCCAAGGAAGAACTCGAGGAAATCGTGGAGTTCCTGCGAAATCCGACCATGTTTTCGCGTCTTGGCGGCAAGATTCCGAAGGGCGCGGTTCTTGTCGGGCCTCCGGGAACCGGCAAGACCCTGCTCGCCCGCGCGATTGCAGGCGAGGCGGATGTTCCGTTCTTCAGCATTTCCGGATCGGATTTCGTCGAAATGTTCGTGGGCGTTGGTGCCAGCCGCGTTCGCGACATGTTTGATCAGGCGAAGAAAAACGCCCCCTGCATCGTGTTTGTCGATGAGATTGATGCTGTCGGCAGGCATCGGGGCGTCGGTTACGGCGGTGGCAACGACGAGCGGGAGCAGACCCTGAACCAGTTGCTGGTCGAGATGGACGGATTCGAAGCAAATGAGGGCGTCATCCTGCTCGCGGCAACCAATCGTCCGGACGTTCTTGACCCGGCGCTTCTTCGTCCGGGCCGCTTCGACAGGCAAGTTCAGGTCCCCAACCCGGACATCAAGGGTCGCGAAAAGATCCTGGAAGTCCACTCACGAAAGACTCCACTTGCTCCCGATGTCGACCTCAGGATCATCGCTCGCGGAACTCCGGGGTTTTCCGGAGCGGACCTGGCAAACCTGGTGAACGAAGCGGCACTGGCGGCCGCACGCGCCGGCAAGCGGGCGATCACCATGGAGGATTTCGAAAACGCCAAGGACAAGGTCATGATGGGAGCCGAAAGACGGTCCCTTGTCATGACCGACGAGGAAAAGAAGCTGACCGCCTATCACGAGGCGGGACATGCGATTGTCGGGCTGAATTCGCCCCAGCACGATCCGATACACAAGGCGACGATTATCCCGCGAGGTCGTGCCCTTGGTCTTGTCCTGGCCCTGCCCGAGCGTGACCAGCTTTCGATAACCAAGCGCAAACTGAAGTCGAAAATTGCGATGGCGATGGGGGGAAAGGCTGCGGAGGTTCTGGTTTTCGGCGAGGAAAACGTCACGTCGGGAGCCGCTTCCGACATCCAGCAGGTTACACGGATGGCCCGCGCGATGGTCACGCAGATGGGCATGTCGGAAGTGCTGGGAAACATCGATTATGCAAATCGCGAGGAAACCTTCCTCGGGCCCTACCAGGGCATGTCGAACAATGGTCCGAATACCCTGGAGAACATCGACACTGAAGTGAGGGCTCTCGTTGACGAGGGGTTCGAAACCGCGATGGAAATCCTGACCCAAAAAAGGCAGGATCTTGAACGACTGGCCGAGGGTCTCCTCGAATATGAAACCCTGACGGGCGACGAGATTACCGCCGTCATCAATGGACAACCGCTTAACCGGGACGACGATGAGCTCGAGGAAGACAAGGAGTTGCACAAGAGCATCGTTGCGATTCCGAAAACGAAAAAACCGCAGGCTTCCAGGAGGCGGTCCGGATTCAAACCGAATCCGTCAACGTGAAGCGGTTTGATTGGCGCTGCGGAATTCCGAGCGGGAATGTTCATCCAGCGGTCCGGGAAATTTGCGACGGTGCGTTCGCGTGACCGCCCTTGCGCTGTTTCGGGCGATTCGATTCGTCGTGATTGGCGTGCCCGGCGTCGTTATCGGCAGTCGAATCCCGGAAATCTCGTGACAGGTGATGACGGTGTCGTCCCCGTGACATAGTGAACCGGTTTTTTTGAACAAGGGAATTCAGGAAGCCATGGCATCCTTCAGAACAGATATCGAGATTGCGCGGGCCGCGGACAAGCGACCAATCCAGGAAGTCGGAGCGACGCTCGGGATCCCTCCGGAGAGTCTTGTACCGTTCGGTCACGACAAGGCGAAGATTTCGTCGGGTTTCATCAAGTCGCTGGCGGGACGGAAAGACGGGCGCCTGATCCTGGTGACTGCGGTCAATCCGACGCCGGCAGGGGAAGGCAAGACGACGACGACGGTCGGCCTCGGGGACGGCCTCTGCAGGATCGGAAAGAAGGCGGCGATCTGCATTCGTGAAGCGTCCCTCGGCCCGTGTTTCGGAATGAAGGGCGGGGCTGCCGGCGGCGGGCTCGCACAAGTCGTTCCAATGGAAGACATGAACCTGCACTTCACGGGCGATTTCCACGCGATCACCTCGGCGCACAATCTTCTGAGCGCCATGATCGACAACCACATCTACTGGGGAAATTCCCTTGAGATCGACCAACGTCGTGTGACCTGGCGCAGGGTCCTGGACATGAACGACAGGGCGCTGCGAGATATCGTGGCATCGCTCGGTGGCGTGGCAAATGGCTTCCCGCGCCAGACCGGGTTCGACATCACGGTTGCATCCGAAGTCATGGCGATCCTGTGCCTGGCATCGGACCTTGATGACCTGCAGGAGCGGCTTGGCAGGATCATCGTCGGTTACCGCCGTGATCGTTCGCCGGTACACTGCCGCGACATCAAGGCCGACGGGGCAATGACTGTTCTCCTGCAGCAGGCGTTGCAGCCAAACCTGGTCCAGACGCTGGAGAACAACCCTGCATTCGTGCATGGCGGGCCATTCGCAAACATCGCCCATGGCTGCAATTCGGTAACTGCAACGACGACGGCGCTGAAACTCGCCGACTATGTCGTGACCGAAGCGGGCTTCGGCGCGGATCTCGGCGCCGAGAAATTCATGAACATCAAATGCAGAATGGCTGGCCTCGCCCCGTCGGTTGTCGTGATCGTGGCGACCGTTCGCGCGTTGAAAATGAATGGAGGTGTCGCGAGGGCGGATCTCGCTGCGGAAAACGTCCAGGCCGTTCGCGACGGTTGTGCGAACCTCGGTCGCCATATCGAGAACGTCAAGTCTTTCGGTGTTCCGGTTGTCGTCGCGATCAACAATTTCGTTTCGGACACGGATGCCGAAGTTGGCGGCGTGCGCGAATTCTGCGAGGCGCTCGGTACCGAGGCCATTCTCTGCAGGCATTGGGAGATGGGGTCGGACGGAACGGTCGGTCTGGCCACCCGCGTCGCTGAAATCGCGGATTCGGGAACCGCCCGGTTCGCGCCGATCTATCCGGACGACATGCCGCTCATGGAAAAGATTGAAACGATTGCCCGAAAGATCTACCGGGCGGATGAAGTCATTGCCGACAAGAAGATCAGGGATCAGCTTGGGATGTGGGAAGAACAGGGACATGGAAACCTGCCTGTCTGCATGGCAAAGACCCAGTACAGTTTCTCGACCGACCCGAATCTGCGTGGGGCTCCGACCGGCCATTCGATCCCGATCCGGGAGGTTCGCCTGTCGGCGGGTGCCGGGTTTGTCGTTGCCATCTGTGGCGAGATCATGACAATGCCAGGGCTGCCGAGGGTCCCGGCCGCGGAGTCGATCTGCCTGAATGAAGACGGTGAAATCGACGGGTTGTTCTGAACTTGCCGCCGGAACGAAACGTACCGATCGAGGAAAGGCCCGCGTCTTGACGGCAAGGGTGATCGACGGAAAGCTGATCGCCGAAAAGGTCAGGGCCAGGGTTGCGCGCCACGCACGCGTGCTGGCGAAGTCAGGATGTCCTCCGAAACTGGCGGTTGTCCTGGTCGGGGATGACCCGGCCAGCAAGGTCTACGTGCGAAACAAGCACAGGGCTGCGGCCGAGGCCGGAGTCATTTCGTCCGTACGGCAACTTCCGGCATCGACGACCGAGGCCAAACTCATTGGTTGTCTGCAGGATCTGAATGATGATTCCGGGGTCCACGGGATCCTTTGCCAGTTGCCGCTCCCTGGTGAATTGCGGGAAGACCTGGTCATCAACTCGATCCGGCCGGACAAGGATGTCGACGGATTCAACATCGCGAATGTCGGCCTGTTGGCGACCGGGCAGGCGTCCATGATTCCCTGCACGCCGTCTGGTTGCCTCATGCTCCTGCGCGATCAGCACCGGTCGCTTGCCGGAATGCGGGCCGTTGTGATTGGGCGTTCGAATATCGTTGGCAAGCCGTTGGCCAGCCTTTTGCTGCAGAATCATTGTACGGTGACCATTGCCCACAGCCGAACCCGGAACATCGAGGCCCTTTGCCGCGAGGCCGACATCCTGATCGCGGCCGTGGGGAGGCCGGAAATGGTTACGGGTTCCTGGATCAGGGATGGGGCGACCGTCATCGATGTCGGGATCAACCGCGTTCCTGCTCCCGAGCGGGGCGAGGGCAAGTTCAAGCTGGTTGGCGATGTGCAATTTGCCAGCGCCGTTGAAAGGGCCGGAGCGGTGACCCCTGTCCCCGGCGGAGTAGGGCCGATGACGATTGCCTGTCTCTTGGCCAACACGATCACCGCGTGTTGCCGAATCAACGGGATTTCCGAACCGGACGATATGCTGTCCTGATCGGCCGGGAGCCGGGCGGGCTCAGTTTTCGCGCCGGGCCGGTACCGCGATTGCCCTGGCGCCGGTCAGCACCGCGATGGCCGAGGGGGCCATCAGGTCCGATAACGGGGGTTCGTGGCAGTGGAGGCCTCCGGTGTAGTGTCCGAACGCGGGCAGGATGATTCGCGTGCCGTCGACGAGAAAACACGCCCTTGTCACCCTCCTGCCGTAACCTGAGATGCGGCATTTCGGATGGTAGTGCGCCGAGACCTCGCAGCTTTCGGCGGGATTCGCGATATGCCGAAACGTCAGCGGTCCCATGGTAAACTGGTCTGAATGGATGCCGGGATTGCCTGGCGGTGAGCCGCCGCCAAACGCTGGCATCACGTCGCCAGCATCCAGGCCGGGGTCGTGATTGCCCGATATCCAGATCCACTGGCGGCCTCGCGCCATGCCCGAAAGGTTGTCTTGGTCTTCCGTCGAGAGTTCGCGGACAGCTTCGAGATCGTCAAAGCTGTCGCCGAGGCAAACGACGGTGACCGGATTGGCATTCCGGACGAGACCGGAGAGCCGGGTCAGCGTTTCGCGCGTTTCATAAGGAGGCAGGAGCGCGCCTGACGAACGGGCGAGTCTCCCGGATTTCCCCAAATGCAGGTCGGCGACACAGAGGAGTCGGCGGTCCGGCCACCAGAGCGCACGGTCTGGCAGGGCGCATAGCGGTTCACCGCAGAATTCGAAGCGGAATGCGTGTTCCGATTCGCATCCGATCTCGTTTCCGGTTGAATGCCGGGTGGTCGTCATTGAGCGATCGTGGATTGATCGAGTCCCGCCTTTTTCATCAGTTCTCCGGCGGTCTCGAACAGCAGTTCCTCTTCACCGCTCGCGCAAATCGGAACGCGTCCGACCTCGAGCAGGAGTGGAGCGGCAAGCGGTGTGACATGGGGGACGAAGACATGGTCAATTTGGCCCCTGACGCGGCTGAACATGTCCTCGATGCGCGAAAAATCGACGATTCCGCGCATGGCTTCCGTCCGTGTCAGGCGGAGCAGGAGATGGTCGGGATCGTATTTCCTCAGTGTATCATATAGAATGTCGGAGGAAACGACGGTCTGGCGACCGGTCTTGCGGGTGCTTCCCGGGATGTTCCGTTCGATCAATCCCGAGATGGTTGCGACCGTCTTGAATGTCCGCTTCATGACCGCGTTTCCGGAAAGCCAATCCTCGAAACCGGCACGGATACCCTCGGGCGACATCAGCACATGTGCATCGGTGACCTTGCCCAGACTCCACAACAGCACTGCGTAGTCGGTCGTGACGAACCCGACGGGACGGAGATCATGAATCTCCATTCGGCGGGTCAGCAGGAGTCCGAGCGTCTGGTGCGCGTTTTTCCCGGCGAAACCGTAGATGCATGTACATTCAAGGTTCCCGTGGGGAAAGCTCTCGATCAGCAAACGGCCGGATACCGGCACCCTCGAAATCTCGCGCTGTCGACGGATCCAGTTGATCGCGTGGTCGGGAACGCCGGGCGGCGATTCCGGTTGAAGGAGCGCGGTAACACGGTTGCACAGCAGGGTCGACGTTGCGAACTTGGTTCCGCTGAATACCGCGATCCGGGGGCGCCGGGCCTGGGATCTCGAGACTTCCACGGTCATTTCCCGCAACCGGTCGAAACGCACGATCTTGCCGCCCATCAGGAAGGTGTCGCCTTCTGACAACGTCGCCGCGAAGGCTTCCTCAATCCGCCCGAGGCGCCGGCCTCCACGCCGGCCCAACCGGACGCTCATCATGTCTTCCTCGATGATCGTGCCGACATTCATGCGAACGGACCTTGCCCTCCGGGGGTCTCGGAGTACCCACTTTCCGTCCCGCCGCTGTTTCAGTCGTTGCCACCGGTCATAGGCCTGGAACGCGTATCCCCCGGTTGCGCAGTAATCCAGGCATGCATCGAATTCCGGCCTGGTCACGTTGCTGAACGGCCCGGCTGCCCTGATTTCCCGAAACAGTTCGCCGGCATCGAACGGCCCGGCGGCGGCACGAATGAAGATATGCTGGCAGAGGACGTCCCCGGCACCTGCCCCCCGGGGTTCGCCGTCGAGGTCGTGCGCGGCTGCCGCTTCGAGGGCCGCCTGGCATTCGAAGACCTCGAACCTGTTGGCGGGAACAAGAATTGCCCGGGAGGGTGCATTGTACGTGTGGTTCGATCTTCCTATTCTCTGAACCAACCTCTGGACATTCTTGGGCGCTCCGATCTGGATCACGAGGTCGACATCGCCCCAGTCGATTCCGAGGTCGAGGGTTCCGGTGCACACGATCGCGCGTAGTCGACCTTCGACCATCGCCGATTCCACTTTTTCCCGGGCCTCGCGCGACAGGGCGCCATGATGCAGTGCGATCGGCAGGTTGTCGTGATTCGCTCGCCAGAGAGCGTGAAAATAGATTTCGGACTGGGCCCTCGTGTTGATGAAGACCAGCGTCGTGCGGGAACCGCGAATCTCGTCGATGACGGCGGGGATGGAATACAGGGCACCGGCACCGGACCACGGCGGCGCTTCGTCGGTCATCAAGACAGAGATATCCGGGGACGGGCCGCTTTCGGCATGAACGATCGTGCACGGTTCCGGTACCGCCGAAAGGAAATGACCGAGCGCATCCGGATCCCTGACCGTCGCCGACAGGCCGACGCGCCTCATGGACGGAGCCAGTGACCTGAGCCTGGACAGGCACAGCGCGAGTTGATCCCCCCGGCGGCTCTCGGCGAGCGCGTGGATTTCATCGACGATGACTCTCTGGAGAGATCCGAAGATGCGTTCCGAGTGCGGATGGGAAAGCATGAGCGCGAGGGACTCCGGTGTGGTCAGGAGCATGTGCGGCGGATCGGCCCGTTGCCTGACTCGCCGTGATTGCGGCGTATCGCCGGTTCGAACCTCGATTCGCACCGGCAGCCGTAGATCGTTGACGGGTTGCTGCAGATTACGGTTGATATCGGACGCGAGCGCCTTGAGCGGCGAAACGTACAGCGTGTGAAGTCCGTTGAAATCGCCCGATTCAAGCGCAACGAGCGACGGGAGGAATCCGGCCAGCGTTTTTCCACCTCCGGTGGGTGCGACCAGCAGAACGGACGACTCCTCTGCAAGTTCAAGCAGTCTTCGTTGATGGGGGTGCAGTTCCCACCCTTTCGAATGGAACCAGTTCGCAAGGCCGGTTGGCATGGGACAGTGGGACCGATTTCGGCCATTCTGCCCCGGTATCGCGAGTGGATCGCGAATGGACTGCGAATTCACGGCAGGACGATCCGGGCGTTCGGAGGGCGTCTCGTCCGTTCCCTTTCGAGGAGCCGTCGCGGCCGATTTCTTCCCGGTTCTCATCAAGGAAACAGGCACGAGCTTGCCGGGCCCGGCTGCCGAGGGCCATGGGTGTCGCCGCAACGCCCGGGAATCCCGCCGGGGAGAGTCTGCCAAATGCCGGGTTTTCCGGAGTCGCTGCGTGCATCAACGATCGGACGGTACGTCAGAAAACACGTATTTCGAGTTGTGAAACGGATGTCGCCGCGGCCCGTGCAACCCCAACGCAGGGCAGGGCCGGCGCCGGCGGGATCATTGGTGCCGCATCCCGGCCACGGGCTATCCGAATTGGATTCCGTTGCGGTGAGGAAAACATTGGCGGCAGGCCCGCTGTCGAAACAGGCCTGCCAGGTGGGCATTCCGCGATTGGACGGATGCTTAAACGAGGGCCGCTTCGGTCGCGGCCTCGATGTCGGAGCGGGTGACGCCCGGGGCGTTTTCAACAATTGCCAGGCCGTTTTCGACGACGTCAAACACGCCGAAATCCGTAATGAGGCGATCAACGACGCCTTTTCCGGTCAGTGGCAGGGTGCACCGCTTGAGCACCTTCGACTCGCCTCTCTTGTTGGTGTGACTCATGATGACCACGACACGGCGCACACCCGCGACGAGATCCATGGCACCGCCCATACCTTTCACCAGTTTCCCGGGAATCATCCAGTTGGCGAGATCGCCGTTTTCCGCGACCTCCATGGCCCCGAGAATAGCGAGCGCAATATGCCCGCCGCGAATCATCGCGAAGCTGTCGGCCGAAGAAAAGTAGGACGTTCGTTCGAGTTCGGTAATGGTCTGCTTGCCGGCGTTGATCAGGTCGGCATCAACCTCGTCGGCCGTCGGGAACGGCCCCATACCCAGCATGCCGTTTTCCGACTGGAGCGTGACATCGATCCCCTCAGGGATATAGTTGGAGACGAGTGTCGGGATGCCAATTCCGAGATTGACGTAAGTGCCGTCCTCGAGTTCCCGCGCCGCGCGCCGGGCCATCTGGTTTCTGTCCCAAGGCATTGTCTCATCCCTCCCGCGTAGTGATCTGTTCAATGCGTTTTTCGTGCTGGCAGAGAACAATCCGCTGAACAAAAATTCCCGGAGTATGGATCTGGTCCGGGTCCAGCTCTCCGACATCGACCAGTTCCTCGACCTCGGCAACGCAGGTGCGGCCGCAGGTCGCGACCATCGGATTGAAGTTCCGTGCGGTCTTTCGATAAAGGAGATTACCCTGCCTGTCGCCTTTCCACGCCTTGACAATTGCAAGATCCGCCACGATCCCTTCTTCGAGGATGTAGGTTTCTCCGTTGAACGTCTTGTGTTCCTTGCCTTCAGCGATCACCGTTCCCACGCCGGTTTTCGTGTAGAAACCCGGGATTCCGGCGCCTCCGGCCCTCAGTCTCTCCGCAAGCGTTCCCTGGGGATTGAATTCGAGTTCAAGCTCGCCTGCAAGGAACTGCCGCATGAACTCGTTGTTTTCACCGACGTAGGATGAGATCATTTTCCTGACCTGGCGAGTCTGCAGCAGAACGCCGAGCCCGAAATCATCGACCCCCGCATTGTTGGATGCGACAGTAAGGTCCCTGGTTCCGGCGTCTCGAATTGCGGCAATCAGGTTTTCGGGAATGCCGCACAGCCCGAAGCCGCCTGCCGCAATGAACATGTTGTCGAAGAGCAGCCCTTCGAGCGCCTCTTCGGCAGTCCGGTATACTTTATCCATAAGTTCCTCTCGCCATCGGTCCGGAGATGGTCAGGATTCCGCGTTGCCTCACCGGGAGGAAATTCGAAGCCTTTGACGAGGGGCCTTTTGCCGATGGGTCCGATGAGTGTCAAGATTGGGTCTTCGCCAGGCATTTGCGCATGCCTGGCCGGAAGTGCCGTGATGCGTGCGCTGGAAATCCGATTTGCCGATGAGCCAATGTCCACTGTCAGTCCTGGTACCGGCCGTCGACCGGGATCGGTTGCCGGTCCCGGGACCTGAAGTCTTTCGCTGCCGGAGCACCATTCCCGTGACGGGCATTGGCAGATTCGCCGGACACGAGATAATGCATTTTGAACGCTAACGGACGGCAACAAGGATCCGGCGACGACGGAGACACGGCCAGGTCCGGACCCGGACGTCCGCAAAGGAACTTGCGGTGAACAAAGCAAAAGACAACGCGCTTCCACTTCGATTGGGAATTGATACGGGCGGGACGTACACGGACGCCGCACTGATCGATTCCGACAACAAGGTCGTCGACGTGGCAAAGGCATTGACCACGCATGAAGACCTGTCGGGCGGTATCGGAACCGCCATCGACGCGGTCCTCGCCAAGGGCGACTGCGCAACCGCTGACATCGCGACCGTCGCACTTTCAACCACTCTTGCGACCAACTCCATCGTGGAAAGGAAATGGGATCGGGTCGCGCTCGTTGCAGTTGGGTTCGAGCCCGGGGACCTGGCCCGGGAGCGACTTCGGGAGGCGCTGTCAGGTGATCCCGTCGTCATGATCAGGGGTGGGCACGATCATCATGGCACGGAGATCGAACATCCGGACCTCGATGGCCTCATCGGGCAAGTGAAGGGGCTTGGCCCCACAGTGTCGGCCTTGGCCGTGGTTTCCCGTTTTGCCACCCGCAATCCGGAGCACGAGGTCAGGATCAGGGATCTCCTGCGCGGAGCGACGGGAAAGCCGGTGACGTGCTCCCACGAGCTGAGTTCGCGCCTGAACGGTCCGAGACGGGCGGTGACGGCGGTGCTGAACGCGCGGCTCGTGGGCATCATCGACAAGCTTGTCGATGCGGCCGAATTGCTGCTGGGACATCGGGGAATCAAGGCGCCGCTCATGATTGTCCGGGGTGACGGATCACTAATTTCGGCGGGACAGGCCAGGGCCAAGCCAGTCGAGACCATTCTCTCCGGACCGGCTGCATCGGTCGTTGCCGCCAGCTGGTTTACCGGCAGGCATGATGCAATTGTCGCCGATATCGGCGGAACGACGACTGACGTCGCTGCCTTGCACGACGGCCGCCCGGGAATCGACCCGGACGGGGCCGTCGTTGGCGGGTTTCGAACAATGGTCGAGGCTGTCGCCGTAAGAACCACGGGTCTGGGTGGAGACTCGGAGACAATTCTCCGGGAAGACGGAACACGGCTCCGGCTCGCGCTCGGTCCGCGCCGCGCTATCCCCGTATCCCTTCTCGCGAAGGACTTGCGTGAACTGGTTCACGGGCTGATGGACCGTCAGCTCGAAAAGGACCAGCCGGACGAAAATGCCCACCGGTTCATTCTGCCGATCCCCGGTGCTACTGGTGATCGCCGCGAGTTGAATCGAACGGAATTGACGGTGCTCGATCGTGTCGAGCGGCCTGTTTCCGGGCTGGGAACCGCCGTCCGCACGAGGAAGGACCTGGCGATTGTCGACAGGCTGATTTCCCAGGGTTACCTGAAGCTTTCGTGCGTGACGCCATCGGATGCCTGGCATGTTACGGGCATCCAGAACACCTGGGATGCGGCTGCTGCCCGGAAGGCACTCGAGCTTCTCGCGCGGAGAGTGGGGCCGGATGGACGTCCTTTTGCCGAGTCTGCTTATCACGCAGCCGAACAAATCCTTGCTCGATTGACTGACCAGTCGGCGACCTTCCTGATGGAGTGCGCCTTTGCGTGGGACGAACGGGATTTCGGGCTTCCGCCCGAGGGACTCGCAAGCCATGCCCTGACCATCGCGGGGCTCGACCACCACCGCGGGCATGTTCGGATCGAAGCCGGCCTCGACAAACGACTTGTCGCGTTTGGCGGGCCTGCGGCGACCTGTTACCCGGGAGTCGGAAAACGTTTGTCCGTTTCGGTTGACGTGCCGGAATTCTCCCCTGCGGCAAACGCGATCGGTGCGATCGTTGGACACGTGTCCGTACGGGCCCGCGGGCACGTGACCACGCTCGGAAAGGGTCGATTCAGGCTCCACTCTGCAATTGGCATGGAAGAGGCTGCGACTGAGGAAAAAGCTTTTGAACTCCTCGAGTCCCGGTTGACCGAACAGGCCTGCGGAACCGCTGCAGAAGCGGGCATTCTTGAGCCGGTCATCAAGGTAGAGAAGGACCTTGCCCGGTCCGGCGCGGGAAGCGAGGATGACTTGCTGCAGGCCGATCTTGTTGTCGAGGCAACAGGCCGGCCAGGCGTCAAGGGCGGAGTCAGCTAAAGAGGGGCGCCTCTTGTTTGCCCGTGCCGCCCATGGCCCGGCGAGGGGCAATCGTGCGGGCCAACCTTTTCGCTTAAGGCAATCATTGGCGTGCAGCCAACCAGTCGGAACCGGCGGGAAATCGCACGCATCCGGATTGCATCTGGCCCACGCCGAAAAGCTCTCGACAATGAATTGAATGGTCAGTGCAGCGACTTGAAAACGCCAGCTTGGAAAAGAAACCCAGTACCCGTTCGTCACCGATTCATGCAAAAAAACGCCAGCGGGGAATGTGGGAAAAACCCGCGGTTTCAGGCCAAAATATTCCAGGACCCGACAGGGTGGTCCGGCTGAGAACGCCGCCGATGCGTACCCCGCCCCGGTCCAGGACCTTCTGGATGCGCAGTTGCGACCGCGCCCGCTGTTCGATCAGCGTGCGGCGGTAGCGGCTCAGACCCCGCAGGTCGCGGAAGCTCTTCGGCAGGACCAGGCTCGGGCTCCCGAGGCCGAACTGGCAGATGCGCGACAGCCAGACGCTGTCGGCGATGTCGGTCTTGCGCCCCTTGATCTGCTTGACGTGCTGGGCATTGACCACCATGACATCGAGACCGGCGTCGGACAGAATGTCGTAGACCTTCTCCCAGTAGACACCCGTCGCTTCCATCACGGCGCCGCTCACCCGCAGGCCGAGCAGCCACTGCACCAGAAGGGCGAGGCCGCTCGCCAGTGCACTGAACTCGCGGGTCTCGACAAGGGGACCTTCTCCACCCGCGTGGGTGCGGACGGTTGCGGTGACCTGCATCTTGTGGACATCGAGACCCGCAGCAGCGGCATGCCGGACTTCCATGTCATCGTGTTTCGGTGTATCGCTCATGATCCAACTCCTGTTGAATTGTGGTTGACAGGAGACGGGTGGCGGCAAGCACGCCTGTGGAGTTTACACTGGCTTGCACGCGGCCGGAGGCCGCCTGCAGCGTCTCGATTTTCTCCACGTTCTCGGCAGGCGTCATGCCTGCTGGAAACACTCCGGGGCGCGGACCCCACGGCGAATGGACAGTTTAGGAACGGGCTCCAGGGCCACAAAAAATAGACGTCCTGTTCTGCCGCCACCCATTCCATGGGCCACGGGATACTCCAGTCCCGGCAACGACGCCACCGCACGACATCGTCCCGGAAACCGTCAGTCACATTTGAGTTTCATGCTCCGGGGTCAGTGTACGCAGAAAATCATGAAGGTTTTTAAGTAATTAGCTTGACTAATTGAAATAACAGAGCTCTCTTGACGAGGAGAACTGAATCAAACACCAGGGAGGAAACGACTATGACGAAGGTGCCAAATAATGGGCGGGATCCGTTGGGTGGCACGGCGCTGACGAATATCATCGATACGTCGCAACGCCCACGCCGTGTGGTCTTCGTGGGAGTGGATGCAGGACGCTACGACTACCTCGAACGCTTCAATGTTCCCAACATCAATCGAATAATCGAACGAGGTGTGAGTTTCCGAAATTCCGTATGCGGGAGCTTCATCTCTGAGACAGCGCCCGGCTTCTCTTCCCTTTCGACGGGGGTCTATCCGAAATCGCACGGTGTGTGCACCAGTCGACAATGGTTTGATCACAAATCTGGGGAAATTCAATACTTCTACGACGAAAAGACAGGCGAACTGCGGCTTGAAGCGCCGACGTTAGCGGACACTTGGAAATCGTCCGATCCGAAGATCAAGGTGTCTGCCGTTTCGACGAAAGATCGTCCGAGCATACTCTTGGCTGGGCGCGATGCGGATGTAGTCGCGTATTGCTACAACGAACTGGTGACGATGCGAGCGTTGGGTGTGCCATACATAGGTCCGGGCGTGAACGAAGAGTACTTCGCATGGACGGAGCGGCCCGGTCGAACAACCCCGGCCTATCTCGACGGTATCCAAATTCCAAGAAAGACGGACTGGATCGGAGACGGATTTCGGCATCTCGGCGTGGACATTGCGGACACTCCAGAGATTGACGGCCACATCATGGATGCCGCCTTGGCGATGTTCGATGCCGAACAACCCGACTTGTTCTTCATCACCTTGGTCAGCGTCAACATAGTGGCGCATCTGTACGGCACGAATTCGCCGGAAATTCGCGAATCCGTAGAAGAAACGGATAGGCAGATCGGCCGCCTTCTGGAGTATCTGGAATCCCGCGGTTGGCTGGATGACACGCTCATCGTCATCGCGAGCGATCACGGAATGACAGATCGTCCGAATTCGGTCGACGTGATGTCTCATTTGGCGAATTCGCCGGATGTAGAGGCAAACGTCGCCTATTACCTGTCAGGCTCTTCGGGGGGAATTTATCTGCACGACATTTCGACAAAGGCCGTCGAGAGCGCGGTTGCGGCTGTCCGGGAGATTCCCAACATTCGAGGCGCCTGGTACCGCGACGATGCCGCGGCACCTTGGTTCATTAGACGCTTTGCGCACCCGCGCTCCCCGGACATCCTCATTCTCGCCGACTACAGTTATGGCTTGGTTGAGAAAGGCTGGACGAAGCCATCCGTCCCGGCCCATCATGGCCCTCCGTATCTTTCCGACATCAATGTCTGGTCCATATTTTCGGGGCCGGGCGTCAAGCCTCTTGGCGTGATCGGCGATCCCCTCGACCTTACCTCTCACGAGGTGCTCGACGAAGAATTCGAGGCACAGCTTCCGAAACAAGTAGACGTTCACCACACGATACGCGCCATCTGCGGATTTTGATGAAAGATGGTGCGCACACGAGACATGCATGTCTAAAACAATCGATGGTACTCTAATGTTGATTCTCGAGTCCGGCGTGATGATCGGCCATCCGATGACCTAAATTTGGGGGGTGGTCGCATTCAGATGGCGGCGAACATCCGCTCCCCCATCACGCGCAATAACCGCTGAGGGTCAAAGGCAGACATACAGAGACCGCCTGCCCGACGTTCGCTTTCTGGGATAAAGCGGACCAAAATGTCTGTCCGGAGAGAAGTTGATTCGTTGGAATCGTTCGTGATTCTGTTTTGGCCACCGATTCGCTAAGCATGAGGTGGCCGATGTGGACGCGCGAGAGCCGAGACGTCTACGAGCGCAAGGGCGCTCGCTTTCCGAGCGATTTGAGCGATGCCGAGTGGGCGCTGATCGCGCTGCTGATTCCGCTGGCCAAGCGCGGCGGGCGCCGCCGCGAGGTGATGAACGGGGTTCTCTACGTTCTGGAGTCCGCTTGCCAGTGGCGCGCATTGCCGAAAGACCTGCCGCCGAAGTCAACGGCGCACGATTATCACACGCTGCGGGATTGGGACGGTACGCTGGAGCGTGTCCATCACGCGCTTTACCTCACGGTCCGGGATCTCTGGTAGGCCGCGAGGTCTCGCCCAGCGCCGGCGTGATTGACAGCCAGAGCTTGAAAGGCGAGGAAAAAGGGGCGCGCGCATCGACCCGCCGGGCTATAACGCGGGCTATAAGGTCAAACGCAAGAGGCGCCATCTCCTCGTCGACACTCTCGGCCTGATCCTCGCCGTCGCCGTTGGGTCCCGAAGGCCTCCAGTCACGGGTCGATTCCGGTAGGGGGCGAAATGACACTCTAAGCATTTTCTCTTCGTCTCTCGTCGCATTCACGGGCAATTGTCCGCGCATTTGATGCTGAGCGCTGCGAGAATGCACTTTTATCCGGCCTGCCTGTGCCGTTTCACGACATCGAGGACAGTATTCTTGCTGATTCTGAGGTCACGGGCGATCCAGCGGTAACTTCGTCCCTCGCTGACAGCCTGAAGGACCTTGGGCGCGAGCCTGTCTGGTTTTGGCCGCTGTCATGGTCGGCGGCCGAGCTTCTTCCCCCGCGCCTTTGCCGCAGCCAGCCCCGATTTCACGCGCTCACTGATCAGGTCGCGCTCGAATTGAGCGATCCTTGCCAGCATTGTGGCCATCATCCGGCCGTGCGGCGTATCGAGTTCGAAGGTCATGCCGTTCATTGCGACGACCGAGACCTTCCATCCTGCCAGTCGGTGCAGCGTGGCGAGCAGATCCCGTGTCGATCGCCTCCTTCGGGAGAACTCGGAGACAAGGACGGCATCGATTTGCCGCGTCTGTGCGAGATCCATTACCTTTTTGCGTGCGGCAAGTTTGGCGGGTGCCCCTGGCGCGGTTTCCCTGAATATCCCCGCCACGTCATGACCGCCTCGCTCGGCGAAGGACGTCAACTCCGAAACCTGGCGTTCGCAGGACTGGTCCGCGGTGGAAACCCTGGTGTAGATGGCCGCCCGCTGTCCCAATTGAACCTCCCCTGATTTCGGCCTTGCAAGTCATTGATTTATATGACCCGGGATCTGTACCAAACAGACTATCCTCCAACAGGGACGATAAAGAACGCTCTGCGCCCCGGGTGGGTGTCAATGCTCAAACACATTTCACCACTTGGATGGGCACACACACTGATTACAGGCGAATACAGATGTTCCAGAATGGCGACCAAAAACGCTTAAAGTGTCATTTCGCCCTCTTCCGAAATCGACCCCTGGAGGACGGGCTGAACAGGCTTGCGAAGGCAGCCAGGGACGGAACCCTCCCAAGTGGCGCCATCGAGAATGGAGAACTGCGCCTTGAGCGCCTCAAATCCGATGTACCGGACGAGGCCGGCGATCTGGTGCTGGATCTTTATCGCCGCCTGCCCGAGGTACGGATCACGGATCTCTTGTTGGACGTCGACAAGGCCACGGGTTTCACCGACGCATTCACGCACCTGCGCACGGGCGCACCATGCAAGGACAGGATCGGCCTGCTGAATGTGATTCTCGCCGAAGGCCTCAATCTTGGCCTGAGCAAGATGGCCGGAGCGTCCGACAGCCACGATTTCTTCCAGTTGACCCGCCTGTCGCGCTGGCATGTCGAAAGCGATGCGATCAAACTGGCCCTGGCGATGGTGATCGAGGCGCATGCCAGGCTGCCCATGGCGCAGTTCTGGGGACAGGGACTGACCGCCTCAAGCGACGGGCAGTTTTTCCCGACCACGCGCCAGGGCGAGGCCATGAACCTCATCAATGCCAAATACGGAAACGAACCGGGACTGAAGTCCTACACTCATGTCTCCGATCTATATGGTCCCTTTGCCACCCAGCTTATCCCGGCCACGGTGAACGAGGCCCCGTAAATTCTGGATGGCCTGCTCATGAATGAGACCGGCCGACGGATCAGGGAACAATTTGCAGACACGGGAGGGTTCACCGATCTCGTTTTCGCTGTCACGGCCCTTCTCAGCTACCGTTTCATTCCCCGCATTCGTGATCTTCCGTCCAAACGGCTTCATGTCTTCGACCCGAAAGGTGTCCCAACTGAACTGAAGGGGCTGGTCGGTGACAGCATCCGGGAGAACACGATTTCCGCCAACTGGCCCGATGTCCTGCGCAGCGTGGCCACGATGGTGTCCGGGACGATGGCGCCGAGCCAGCTCCTGCGGAAGTTCGCATCATATCCGCGCCAACATGATCTGGCCGTCGCACTGCGGGAGATCGGAAGGGTCGAACGGACACTGTTCATCATCGAGTGGCTGCTGGATATCGACATGCAGCGGCGTGCCAATCTCGGCCTGAACAAGGGCGAAGCGCATCATGCACTGAAGAGCGCCCTGCGGATCGGCCGTCAGGGTGAAATCCGTGACCGGACATCCGAGGCCCAGCACTTCCGGATTGCGGGGCTCAATCTTCTCACTGCGATCATCATCTACTGGAATACCGACCAACTCGGACGTGCCGTCCGGAAACGCAAACGTGAAGGCCTCGATATACCAGGGTACCTGCTCGGGCACATCTCACCACTCGGTTGGGAACACATCCTGTTCACCGGCGAATACAGGTGGCGCAGAATGCTGCACCAAAATGCTTAGAGTGTCATTTCGCCCCGTACCGGAATCGACCCGAGGATCCGATGGCAGCACCGGTGAACCAGTTCGACCTCATAGGCGCAACTGAAGTTCCGGATCGCCCGGGCGTTGAGGTCGATGCCGATGCTGCGCAACGCAGGGGGCTTGCGCTTCATGATGGCGCCGCCCCCAAGATGGGACTCCAAATACAGGGAATGACGGGGCTGCAAGGCGATGATTGCCTAGCAAAGCCCTGTTGTCGCCTTAGACCCGAACCACGTGCCCACCGATACATCCCTCACTGATTCGCCCGTTCGGGATGGAACGTAGAGTGTCGTTGCTACAATGCCAAGCGAAAAACTCGTCGACCGAAACGCCCGGCAGAACCCACACGCCGAAGACAGTCGGGACACCGGCAGGACAAACCGAAGGGAAAAGCTCCTCTTCAAGCTCCGGTGAAAAAATTTCCGGGACTCGAATACGCGGCGATGGAAAACTAGAAGGGAAAAGGGGGGCGAGTAGTTACCTTTCCTTGTAAGAAAATAGCAAATCCAATAAGACAGTTCCCAGTATTGCCTCAAAGATGAATCGACATTGTTGTCATTGTCGGGGTTCAAGAAAACGGTCCAAAGGCGCGGCCAGGAAATGTCACGAAAGTATGAGCGACACGAACGCATATTGTCGGAATTGAAAGCCAGGCCGACCGTACGAATTTCGGAATTGGCAGAGGAATTCGGAGTTACAACGGAAACCATTCGCCGCGATGTTGATGAGTTTTCGAAAAAAGGACTGGTCGATCGGATCTATGGTGGCGCTGCGGTCACGTCACTAGGGTCGGAACCTGCAATTGATATTCGCGCTTCCATTTATCGGGAGGAACGGGCTCGTATCGCCAAACTGGCTCTTTCCCTAGTCAAGGGCGACGAAATTCTGATGATTGACGCAGGGTCGACAACCACCGAGTTTGCCTCACGGCTTGTGGCTTCGACCTTGGATACTTCTTCCATTGAGGTCACTGTCATCACCAATAGTATTAGCGTCGCACGTACTTTGGGGGTATCGAAATCCATTCGAACTGTCCTCTGTCCCGGAGATTTTGAAAACCACGAATCCGCGGTGTTTGGTCCCCCGACACTCAGTTTTCTGCGTCAGTTTCGCGCCAACACTGCAATAATTGGCGCAGGTGGGATAACGCGCGAAGGCATCACGGAAGTCTATTCGGACGCCTGTTGGATCAAGCGTACAATGCTTGAGCGCGCGGAACGTGGAATCCTCCTCGCCGATCACAGAAAGTTTGACGTTAACCATCTTGAGGTCGTCTGCGGTCTCGATCAAATAAAAGATCTGGTCACTGACCAGGAGCCCAACCACGCTTTGTCCGCAGGTTTGCGAAAGGCCGATGTTGACGTCCATGTGGCCAGTTAGGTTCTTGCGTGCGAAGCATTACTCTCGATCGCCCATGGTTGGAATTCGATCTGCAAGCCAAGATGCAAGTGCTGAACTGGGCAGTTAATCGCCCGGGATTTGTAGGCGATCGCCGCATCGTTTGGCGAGAAGTAAGCAACGCTGCTCTGCCGAAAAACCTCAATGTGGAAAAATGGCTGGCAAGTGAGTTTGCTGTACGCGGTGTATCAGACGCTGTGGCTTTTCTGACTTCGCGCGATGTCCGTTCATTTTGCCAAGAGACTGTGGCGATTGAAGGTATCGAGGCCCAGGCGGTCGCAACAGTTGGACTTCTAAACGTAGAAAGGGTTGGGCGCAGAAATGACTGGACCGGCCAGGATTGGGGCACCATAAACGTCGCAGTGAGAATCAATCAGGGTCTCAGTCCTGGCGGACTGCTGGAAGCAATGAGTATCGCGGTTCAGGCACGTACTGCCGCAGAAATGGACATTGGTATTGAGCTCCTGAGTAAAATGAACTGTATTGCAATGTCTGCGGCGTACTCCCCTTCCCTTCATCTTATCGCTGCGCTGCACTCCGATCGGGGTGGAACCACGGCCAACGCTAAATCTCCTGAACGAGGTCACGGTCAAAGCCGCGCCATCAATGACACAGGCCGCTTGTGGTTCGGGCCACTCTCTTGAACGGGTGCCAAGGCACGCCAAAGGCTATCCGGCCTCCGCGGCCCCGATCGCAAGGCAGGACCAGCATAGCATCCGCTCTGCCGAGGCAAAGTCCCCTTTTTTACTTTCGCGACATGGCCGCCGCCGCGCGGGGGTGGGGGCTCTTGAGTAAAATCCCTTTAAGCCATTGATTCAGACCCGTTTGTCACGTCCGTGTTTTCGGCAACCTTGACCAACCGGTAGCCGAGCCGTTTGGCGCGCTGGCCGAGGTTCGAGACCGTCCGGTTGATGCGCCGCTGCTCATAGGTGTCGATCCCACGCTCCACATTTTCCTCGCCGCGGGTGACCAGCGTGTAGATCAGGCAGGCAAGCTCCCGCGCGGTTGCTGTGATCGCGACGGGTGCGTCCTTTCGGGCGAGGCGCCCACGGTGCCGGGCACCAATGAATGTCTGGCTCCTGCGGGCCGTCAGGGCAGCCATGCGCAGGGATTGCGCGACCTTGTTGACCACCTTCGGCGCGCGTCCCGGCAGTGCCTTGCCACCACTGATGCGGGTTCCCGGCGCCAATCCCAGCCACGAACAGAAGTGCTGCGCGGACGGGAAGGCCGAGAAGTCCGGACCGATCTCCGAGGCAATCGTGAGCGCGGTGTTCACTCCGATGGTCGGGATCGCGGTCAGGTCGACGCCCATCATCCTGTGTAACGCCTCGGCCGTCGCTCTTTCCTTGGCAGGCCGCTTGGCTTGCTTGCTCAGGGGAGCCTTCGAGCGCCGCGCCCGGAACGCGAAGCATCCGGGGATCCGGGCGACTGATCGCCGTGCGAACCATCAACCGGAGGCGTCAGGCTGTCGATCTGCGCCGCGATCTGTGTCTCGCACGTCTCGAGCTGTTCGGTGAAGAAGTCGAAGCGTTGCATCGCCTGCGTCAGCGCGAACAGGTGCTCCTCGCGCCAGGTGCCCTGAAGTGCTGCCGCGATCGTGTCGACGCTGGCCCTGATCCGCCCGTCGCGAAGCTCCGCAAGGCGGTACGGATCACGCTCGCCGTCGATGATCGCCCGCAGGATCCTCAGTCCCGTCACCCCGGTGATGTCGGTGATCACCGAGTCAAGCCGCACGTTCATCTCGGTCAGAGCCTTCTGCATATGGAGCACACAGCGCGCGCGGTCCTCGATCAGCCGCTTCGTCTGGCGCGCATACGAGCGCAGCGGGCAGACCGCGTCGCCGGGACGGAAAGCACCGCGCAGAAGCCCGTACGACAGAAGCTGACGGATCCACTGGCAATCGAGCACATCGCTCTTGCGCCCGGCGATCTGCTTCGTCATCCGCGGCGGCACCAGCATCACCTCGAAACCGGCACGATCCAGAACCTCGTAGACCGGAATCCAGTACACCGAGGTCGACTCCATCGCCACCTTCTCAACCCCGCAGGACGACAGCCATGACGCCATCTCCTCAAGGTCCCGCGTGAAGGCATCGAACGACCGGACCGGATCGGCACACCGGTCCGGATCGACCGCGACGTAATGAACGTCCTTGCCGATGTCGATCCCGGCACAGTCCCGGTTCACGACCTCCAGGCTCTCAGTCTTTCGTCTTCGCTTGCGTGGCATGGAAATTCTCTCCCCTGACTGTCTCGCTTCACTCAGGTCAGGGAGGAACCACGGCAAAACTTCAATCTCTTGAACGAGGTCACGGCAGAACCGTGCCATCAGTGACAGACGCCGATCATGGTTCGGATCATGCTACCATACGGGTGACCGAGCACGCCATTGCTCATCGGACCTCGACTGCCCCGACCTGACGACAGATCACATCTTCGGAACCGTCGCCGCAAGCACCATTTTACTTAATGGGAACCAAAAGGTTATGGGAACCGTGAATCCGAAGTGTCTGTCATGACACGCCTTTTTCGCTGATCCGGTTCCCATAAAAAATCAAGCTCAGACGTTCGAAAGCATCGCCAACAGCTCATCCTTCACGCCCTTGAACCGTCCCTTGCCGAGACCCGGGGAACGCCACTCCGAGAGCATGTCCAGCTTTTCGGCAGGATCGGTACGAAGGTAAATCTCCGTGGTCTGGAGGCTCTGGTGCCCCAGCCACAGAGAGACCTTGCGGATGTCACCGGTCGCCTCGAGAATCATCAAGGCGCATACGTGCCTCAGCACATGGGGCGTTACCTTCCGGCGTGCGATCGACGGTTGGGTCTGCGCTGCCGTCGTGACGTGCAGCTCGAGCCGCTTGGCGAAGCCGCGCCGGGTCATCCCCCGTCCCATCGCATTCAGGAACAGGTGGCGGTCGGGAACTTCGGGACGGATGGAGAGCCACGCTCCGAGCGCGCGTCCCGTTTCCTTCCACAGCGGCAGGACGCGGGCCCGTCGTCCCTTGCCCATGACCCGGATCTCGTCGAGCTGCGGCATCCTGACATCGTCGAGGCCGAGGCCGACCAGTTCGGAGACCCGGAGCCCGGCATTGTAGGCAAGGCACAACATCGCCTGGTCCCGGGTTCCGGATTTGGTGGTGGTATCCGGCGCCTTGAGCAGCGCATCCACTTCGTCCCGGTCGAGATAGTCGAGCGCGGGAACATCGCCCTTCTTCTGCGGGATCGCATGCACCCGTGCCGCCAGTTCGAGATGATCCGGGTACCGGAACTCGAGGAAACGGAAGAAGGATTTGACCGCGGCCAAACGTGTGTTGCGGGTATTGACACTGTTGCCTCGTTCGGCCTCGAGATGGTCGAGGAAGGCGAGGATGGTGTCGACATCGAGATGGCCGACCTCGAGCGCGCAGGGACGGATGCCGTGCCTGTCCGCGGCGAAGACCGCGAGCAGCCTGAAGCTCGTGGTGTAGCCGACGATGGTGTGCCGGCTGGCTCCCCGGTCACGGGGGAGATACTCCTGCAGGAAGGTGGTTAAAGGGGGTGCGAGATTAGTCATGTCTTTTCCTTTTCTGTCATGAGCAGTTTCTCGGTCGCCACCGACACCTGACGCATGAGGACGGGTGTCGCCTCGAGGTACCAGTACGTATCCACAACTCGCGTGTGTCCGAGATAGGTCGAGAGCGCGAGCATGTGTCGGCCGACATCCTTCCGGCTGGAAGAGATGGAGCCTTGCAGTGCGGCGACGGCGAATCCGTGCCTCAGGTCGTGAAGCCTGGGGCCGGGTTCTCCGGCTTTGCCGCGAACCCCTGCCTTGCGAGCAAGCAGGATGAAGGTGTCGGTCAGATAACCCGGGTTCACCGGCCGGCCGGATGCGAGCACGAACAGGTGCTCGCAGTGCCCGCCCTGCCGTTTCCGCACCACGAGGTAGTCGTCGAGGGCACGGCGGGCACTTTCGTGCAGGGGGACAAGGCGGTCCCTGCGGTTCTTGGTATTCCTGACCAGGAACCCGTCCGGTCCGAGGTCGCCCAGCAGCAGGCCGGTTGCTTCCGAGCGTCTCAGCCCGGTGCATGCGATGAGACCGATGATGGTGTGGAAGGTCAGCGGGGTGAGCGACCCTGCCGGCGGCAGGGACAGCGCCTCCGCCATGATCTTCCGGATCTCCTCCGGCGACGGAATGCGCGGCGGTGGGCGGATCCGTTTCGACTTGCCGAGAGCGTCCCGGGGGGGCACCTCGTGACGGTCATCTTCGACATGGAGGAAGACGGCCATGGCGCGGACGAAGTGCAATCTCCTTTGTGCCTCGCCGACCGATGTTGCCGTACGGGCCCAGTCCAGGACACTGTTTATACGCACGAATTCGTCGCCCCCGGCGTCGGCATGTTCGGCGTAACGCATCAGGACCCGCTCCTGTTCCCTGAACGACAGGCCCAGCGCTTTCCTGCTTGCGACGTAATCCTTCGCGTGATCCGTCATGGTCATCGGACGTCTCCCTCGAAGGGCCAGGGCTGCACCAGTTCACGGAGCATCCGGACATCGACGCGGGCATAGATCGCGGTGGTGTCGGGAGAGCTGTGCCTGAGCAAGGTGCCGATGGCTTCCAGGGGGGCGCCATCGCGCAGAAGGTTGGTCGCCGCCGAGCGCCTGAACAGGTGTGAGGATGTCGGGCCGACGCCCCGGATCCCGGCCCGCTTGATCGCACGGCCGACGATGGAGGTTCTGATGCTGTTATTCGACAAGGGCCGGTATGGCGCCCTACTGCACAGAAACACCTTCCACTCACCGTTGCGTGGCCGGGCCTCCAGGATGTAGTCCCGCAGCGCGTCGCCCACATCCTGCGGCAGCGGCAGTTCCGCCTCCCGCCGCGACTTGCCGCTGACCCGGATGACGGCCCTGTCCCAGTCGATATCGTCGAGATTCAATCCGGCGACGTCGCTTGCCCGCAACGCAAGCCGGGCGAGCAGCAGCAGGGCTGCCCGGTCGCGCATCCCCATCGGCGTCGTCACGTCGCAGGTCGCGATCATGTGTTCGATATCGTCCTGCCCAACATGCCGGGGCAGGCTCTCGCCCCTGAGTTTCGGGATCGTCGGGACCGCGTGGACGAGTTCCGGGCGGCAGAGGCCGTTCGACCCGAGGAAGCGCAGGTACATCCGGAATGCACTCGCCTCGCCTCCGACCTCTCCCCGAGAGGCGGTTTCGAGACGGCCCAGGATCGTGTTCCGGACCCGGGCGGCATCATACGTCCCCGGGTCGTCACCAAGAGCCGGAAGCAGCGCGCGAATGTGCTGTTCGTATCGTTTGATGGACGTGTCCCTGAGGCCGCGGTGCTGTCGAAGCCAGTGCAGGAATACATCGAGATGTTCGCCGTGTTCCGCGTGGCGCTGCGGGACCTTCGGTGCCGGGATGACGTTCGTGTCCACCAGGAACGCGGCAAAATGCCGGAGCGTTGATCCGGAAGTGGCGGAACCGGTGAACCCGGTGGGCCTGTCGAGGAACCCCGGATGAACACAGGCGCAGTCGTGGGCAAGAAAGCGACGCTGAACGCGTTCATCGGCTTCCGCCAGGGGAATGTCCGACAGGTAGAGCCAGACGATGAAGTGACGGCACAGGGTCCCGCTCTGTATGATCACCGAGCTTGCGTATCCCTGCTCTTTCAGGGAGTCCCGGAACCGTGTCGCGAGATGTCCGCCGGCCTCGATCTCCGGAGGCACATCTGCCCACCCGGTCTCGAGCAGGTACCGGAGGAACCTGAGTGCAAATCGCCTGCAGTGTTGCCCGGGCTTCCTGCCGCTCCGGGGCCAACCTGGGCAGTGGCATTCATGGCGCATGAAGCGGTCCACGAGGCGGATGTCGAACTTGTCGAGACCCGCACCGTTGAGCGCCAGCCAGACCGCGACGTGCCTGGCCGTACCGGTCAATTCGCCGGTCATCCTGTCTGAAAGACCAAGGCCTTTCAGGTGCTCCGTATAGCACCGGACAACACGGGAATCCCGTTCCGGAACCACATCGGAGAGTGGCGGACCGAACTGTTTCGAAGGCATGATCTCTCTCCTGTCAGTGTCAAAACCGACAGGAGTAGAGCATATTTTTATGTGAATCGGATCAGAGGAAAAGGCGTGTCATGACAGACATTTCGGATTCACGGTTCCCATAACCTTTTGGTTCCCATTAAGTAAATAATCGAAACGTTTCGATTATTTACTTTCGCGACAGGGCCGCCGTCGCGCGGCGGTGGGTGCTACTATCTGGAATTGCAACTGGTACGGGAACGGATTGTATTGCAGTTGCCGCGCCTCCCGGAGAGATGCAATTTTGCGGGCTGCACACAGAAATAGGGGAGGCAACCGGCCGGGCGGTATACGATGCTGTGTTTTCGGGAACCAAAGAGTGGCAATCAACGCGCCGTGCACTAAGCCAGGCCAAAGAGAAAGTGTAGTACGGCCCAATGGGTCTGGGCTCCTGAACCGTGCTTGCCCCCAATCGCATTCGGCGGCTTCCAATGGCCCGAGAGCCAATGGTTGTGAAACGCCTGCCTAATTACTCCGCCGCCGAAACCTTTGCAATATTCAGCTCGCTCATCAATTCGTCAATCTCCCGATGGCAGGCTATGTCGTGCATATTGTCCGGGTTTCTTTTCGGTGGTGTCTGCGAATCGCAAACTCCGTCGATTGAAACAGAACAACGGCCAACGAACGGGCAGCCAACGGCACAAAAAGTGACGCCCTGAGCGATACCGCTGCGCGCAAACTCCGTCGATTGAAACAGAACAACGGCCAACGAACGGGCAGCCAACGGCACAAAAAGTGACGCCCTGAGCGATACCGCTGCGCGCCTCTTGGGTCTCCATCACATCCGGGCGGAAATCCAGAGCTGCAAAATCCTATGACACATGACGGCGATTCCTGCGACACTTGACGGTTTTGTCGGGGTTGCGGGTGGTTCGCGTCAAGGGTTGCACGGTAACGGCATCCATGCGGGAGATGCCCTCGCGATTTCTCTCTCGGTACGGTCTCATCATCGATCAATCGATCGATCGCAATGAGGAGGCCTGGGCCAATGAAGAGAATCGACATGATCAAGATCAAGAGCATCCTGCGTCTGCGTCATGGCCTGAAGTTGTCGCGCGACGAGATTGCCGCCGCGTCCGGCGTGAGCGCGGGCACGGTATCGAATGTTCTGGAACGGGCGGCGGCGGCGGGCCTGGCCTGCTGGCCGCTGCCGGATGACCTCGACGACGGGGCGCTTCGGGAGCGGCTCTACCCGCAGGTCGAACGTGACGGCGGGCAAGTCCCGCCGGACTGGGATGATCTCGTCAAGGAGTACAAGAAGCCCCGTGAGCATCGCCGTGCGAAGATGACCCGGCGCCAGCTCTGGGTCGAGTACCGCGACAACGCCCTGGCGCAGGGCGGCACCGCCTACAGCTACAGCCGATTTTGCGCGCTGTTCACGGAGCAGTTGAAGGAGCGCGCGTCCCCGCAGATGCATTTCGACTACGAGCCGGGGCTCTACGGCATGAGCGACTTTTCCGGCAAGACCCTGGCACTGCGCACTGCCACCGGCGATGTCGATTTCGAGATCTTCGTCGCCGTGCTGGCCCACTCGAAGCTGATCTACACCGAGGCGGTGCCGGACCAGAAGGTCTGCCACTGGACGATGGCGCACCGCCGCGCGCTCGAATACTATGGTGGCTCTGCCCAGCGATGGATCATCGACAACCTGAAGTCCGGGGTTGTCAGGGCGGACCGCGAGGCGCCGCACCTCAATCCGAGTTTCCGCGAATTTGCGAAGCATTACGGCCTGGCAGTGTTGCCTGCGCGCTCGGGGCGGGCGACGGACAAGGGACTGGTCGAGGGCGCCGTCAAGGCTGTCCAGAGTCGCATCCTGCTGGCGCTGCGCCACGAGACCTTCTTCTCGCTCGAGGCGATGAACGCCGCCATCCGCCGCGAACTTGACCGGCTCAACCACGCCCCGATGTCCTGCGGAGAAAGTCGTCGTGCGCTGTTCGAGCAGAGCGAGCGTGCCGCCCTGACCCCGCTGCCCGAGCATGCATGGGAATGGGGCGGCGACTGGGTTCCGCGCAAGATGGGGCAGAACGGTCACGTCGCGGTCCACAGGAATTATTATTGTCGGGTAGGGCACTGGCGCGCGCACCACAGGTCACGTTTCCAGCACCCTCCCTGAAATTCCGGACGTCCGGTTTTCCCGGGTCCAGCTTCAAGCACCAGGCACCCCAGAAGGAGTTCGGTGCGATGCCTTCCGCGACATCCGCCACGCTTAAGGCTGACCCAGCCATGCCCGTCGCACCATCCCGCGTTTGCGCCGCCCTTCGGCTCGACAGCACCACCCTTCAATCCGGATGGTATCCTCGGTCGGCACCGGGCTCTGAGTCCCGCCATGACCTGCCACCTTCGCCACCTGGGCCCAGAGGCCCTCGCTCCGGTCGGGTTGTGTTGTCCCGACCATCTCCGCTTAATCGGCCTCATCCGCCAGTCAGGAGGACTCCGCGCCATTTCCCGAATTCCGGTTATAGGCGCGGTCCTTGACATTCGAGGGTCACAACATCCTGTCTGTCCTCCTGACCTTCCGGTCTTTCACTGCTGAACTTTCCCGGATTGCCGCCGTCTCTACGCCGGGGGACCCGGTGCGTGCTCACCTCGGTTCTTCCGCACCGGTGCTAGCCATCGGGTAGAGCGGAGGCCCTTGGCATCTACCAATACCCCCACAAGTCAGCTTCCATGTGGGGGCGAGTTTTCGTCGCTTCAAACGAGCGTTCGCTTTCGCTACGGCCCTCCCGGTTGCTTGCCTCCCTGTCCGACCGGACCGATCCAACTGACGTCATCACGGCCCACGGAGGCTTTTACGTCCCTGCTTCCGGACACCGGGTCGCCCCGACACCCGTAGGGATATGACTACGGCGCCAAACTGAAAATTGCGCCGGCGGGACTCTCACCCGCTAGTTCGGCAGCTGGTCTCGCTGCACCCGTGCCCGAGGCTTTCATGAGAGTGTTCAGAAAAACTGATGGAGATTCGGGCGATTTTGCTCGAATTACGTGATGTTTGGGGATGCGTAACCCTCAGCTTCCGTGCACGCACGCGTCGACGCGCTCTGCTCCGAGGCTCTCGACCTCGGCCGCCTCGCCTCCGGCTACCTCCGTGAACGCCTCAAGGACGGCGGCGGCAAGGCGGCTCCGCTCCGCTCCGAACCCGTCGAGATCATCCCCCGCCACGCCAATATCCGCGGGGGCGCCTACTACTGCAAGACCAACAAGGGAGAAACACCATGACCCTGCGTCAACCCAACCTCGAACGCATGTTGCAACTCGGCCTGTCCGGCATGGCCGAGGCCCTGGAGGAGCAGCATGACATCGCCGACATCGGACAGCTCGACTTCGACGATCGCCTTGCCATGTTGCTCGAGCGTGAAGTCTCCCACCGGGACCGGAAGAGCTATCTCGGCTACCTGCGCCAGGCCCAGCTGCGCATCCGCGCCGACATCCAGGATGTCGACTGCCGTGCCGGACGCGGCATCGCGCGGACCACGCTGGTCCAGCTCGCCGCCGGCGACTGGATCCGCCAGGGGGTGAATTTGATCGTTGAAGGTGCGACCGGGTCCGGGAAAACCTTCATCGCCTGCGCCCTGGCGCATCAGGCCTGCCGGCAGAAGCGGCCCGTGCTCTACCGCCGGGTCTCCGAACTGGTCTCCGCACTCGCCCGCGCCCGCGACAGGGGCACCCACGAGCGCCTGATGCGCCGCCTCGCCAAGGTGTCGCTGCTGGCGCATCGAACTCAAGGGCGAGTCCCGGCGCAAGCGCAACAGGCCGCCGCCGTTGAACGGCGGCTGAGGCTGAGGGAGCGCCTGCCTTGCCGTGCAGCCCTGCATCGATCGGGGAGCGTACTGTGGAATTGTGGACGAGCCCTTCGGGCCAGCCCGCGCCCTTCCGGACGTGTGGACAAGCCATGGACGCGGCTGGCGCCTCGCCCACCGCGTTGACCACACTCGCGTACTTCTCGCCCACAGGCACCACAGGACAACCACAACAACGATTCTTTCACTATTCGGATTCATCCGGCCTGACGGCCGGAGAGAAGGGGGCGCCTGCGGCGCCGGGGCCTCGGTCCCGGTGTTCGGAACACGCGGAGACTGAACGGGTCAGTCGTCGCGTTCACTGCGGTGTTGAAATCCGGGAAGGGCTCGCTTACGCTCGCACCGGGCTGGCCTGCGGCCAGCCTCCCGGCATCAAAAAGGAGGACAGGACCCAGGCTTCAGTCCCGGGAAAGACTTGCGCGCTGACGCGCGAACCGGTCCGTCAGATGTGACAGGAATCGCCGTCAGATGTCGTAGGAATCTGCAATTCTTTCAAGATATTGGCACTTCCACGTCAAATTGTTCCGACACGAAGAGGCCGGAATAATCTGGGAATTCTGTGCTGGTATAAAGTGAGAAACGACAACTGGTATTACGTACTGCACTGTAAATTCAGATCCTCTCGGTCTTGTTCATGGGGTCTGCTCGGCAATGGATGGATACATCATTGGTGCGGGAAGCGTCGACAAGCCCCAATCCGCTCCGGCACCGTATCATTGCAGACCGCAGCGGGTATAAACACGTAAGACGGCTCGCGGAGCAGATTCTTGCAGGAATGCTATGGTGCCATGTGCCGGCTTTCCTATTCCCAGCAACCTGGAGCCCAAACCTAGGATGAAGCTATGAATTCAAATGTTAAGGTGAACGACATACGGGGAATCGTCATCGACATGGACGGGACGGTTTATATCGGTGAACAGCTGTTTCCCTGGACGGTAAAATTTCTCAACGCTCTTGAGGAGGCTGGCATCCGACGATTGTTCCTCACCAACAACTCCGCCGAGAGCACTGCAGAATACGCCACGAAGCTCCTCCGCCTCGGAATTCCCGTCGACGAAAGCGAGGTGCTTACCGCTGGCTGGGCGACGATCCACTATCTCAAGACGGAAACGCCTTATCGCCGCATTTATCTTCTGGGAACGCCCGGACTGCGCCAGGAATTTGAGGAAGGCGGGTTGACCGTCGTGAACAATGACGGCGCCGAGCTCGAAGCGGATGATCCCGATGCCGTCGTGCTCGGGTTTGACATGACGATCACATATCAGCGCATTCGAACGGCCTCCGAATTGATTCAGAAAGGGGTTCCTTACATCGCAACCCACCCAGACCAGATTTGCCCCAAGGAAAACGGCATGATCCCTGACTGTGGTTCGATGATCGAGCTTTTGGCCCCCGCTACCGGACAACGCCCGCTGATTGTCGGAAAGCCACATAGAAGAATGGTGGATGCGGCACTGTCACGCCTCGGTACAACCGCCGAACAGACGGCCATCATCGGCGATCTGTTGCCCACTGATATGAAGATGGCTCAGGACAATGGTCTGATGGGCATCCTGGTTCTGTCAGGTGAAACGTCCAGAGAGGACCTTGAAAATAGCCCTATCACGCCCAGCCTTTTAGTTGAAAATGCAGGAGAGTTGGCCGAACTTTTGCATGCCGGGGTGCCTGGCTGACCGGATAGGTGTAGTGACCTGCATTTATAATCGCTTCGACCTGCAATCATCCGCGATTTCCGGCCCGAATTAATTGCGTCTATAGATGGGGTCAATGTCTTGGTTAGTGTTGGCTGAAACGCCGACACTAACCAAGACATTATCTGCGAACAAGGCTGTATGGGAAACGAGCGTTTGCCTGACAGCTGGCCTATCGGTTTGCAGGGACTGAATTTTCAGCGCTTTTCCGTCTGTTTACCGCGTCTGGAAAACATCGTATGGGTTTGTGCTTCGCTTTCGGGTTATCAGACGGTTCGCGCATGCTCATTGGTTACGCACGTGTATCGAAGGAAGAACAGAACCTCGACCTGCAGCATGACGCACTGAAGTCTGTCGGGTGTGAGCGGATTTTCGAGGACAAGACAGGCGGCGCCAGGACCGAGCGCACCGGCCTGAACCGCGCCCTGGAGCAATTGCGCGATGGCGACACGCTGGTCGTATGGCGGCTGGACCGGCTGGGACGATCCCTGAAGGACCTTATCGCCCGCGCCGAAGCGCTGAAGGAAATGGGTGTCGGGCTGAAGAGCCTTCATGAATCCATCGACACCACGTCGAGCGGCGGCCAGCTGATCTTTCACGTGTTCGGAGCCCTGGCCGAGTTCGAGCGCAACCTGATCAGCGAGCGGACCCAGGCCGGATTGAATGCCGCACGGGCGCGTGGCCGCAAGGGTGGCCGAAAGAAGGTGCTGACCTACAAGCGGCGCGCCCATGCCGTGGAACTCTACCGGTCGCGCAAGCATACGGTAGCGGAGGTCTGCAACCTGATGGGTATCTCACGCGCCACGCTCTATGCCTATGTCAACGAATTCTCCGATGGCAAATAGAGGCGTCCGCATTCCGGGCGAGACATTGCTCGCGCTCAAGACCCGACTGGCGGGGCTGCCTCCCCGCTCGGCAACGCGACGGGAAGAAGTTGGACGGACCGCAGAGTTCTTCAGCGTCAGTCCGTCCACGATCTATCGTTCCCTGAAGTCCCTGCATCAGCCGAAGGGGCTGAAGCGGGCGGATCGGGGGAAGCCGCGCGGCATCCCGGAACGGGACCTGGTTATGTATTGCGAGATCATCGCGGCCCTGAAGATCCGGACGAGCAACAGGAAAGGGCGGCATCTTTCGACCAACCGGGCCATCGAGCTTCTTGAAGAACACGGTGTCCGGACGCCTGATGGCTATGTGCAGCCCTCGCCGGGCCTGTTGAAACGCTCGACCGTAAATCGGTGGCTGAAGGACTGGGGTTTTGACCATCCCCGCATGACAAGGGCCACGCCGGTCACCCGGTTCGAGGCCCAACAGTCGAACGCCTGCTGGCAATTCGACATCAGCCCATCGGATCTCAAGCACATTGCGCAACCGGCTTGGGTGGATCCCAGGCGCGGTCAGCCGACGATGATGCTCTACAGCGTCGTCGATGACCGATCCGGCGCATCCTGGCAGGAATATCGCTGCGTCTATGGCGAGGACGCGGAGAGTGCATTGCGCTTTCTGTTCAACGCCTTGGCGCCCAAGGAGGACACCACGTTCCAGGGCATTCCCGAGTTGATCTATCTCGACAATGGTCCCGTCGCGAAGAGCCTCGTGTTCCAGACCGTGATGGAGCGGCTCGGGATTGAATGGAAGACACATATGCCGGCGGGATCGGATGGCAATCGTGTCACGGCCCGTTCGAAGGGAAAGGTGGAGAGACCCTTCCGAAGCGTGAAGGAAGCCCATGAAACCCTGTACCACTTCCATGAGCCGGAAACCGAGGCGGAGGCCAATCTCTGGCTGAGGAACTTCATCAACAAGTACAACGACAAGCCTCATCGCCGCGAACCGCATAGCCGGATCGAGGATTGGGTGGCCAACCTCCCGGATTCCGGCATCCGCGAGATGTGTTCCTGGGAACGCTTCTGTGCCTTTGCCCGCGAACCCGAACGCCGGACAGTGGCCTCGGATGCGCGGGTGTCGATCGACGGGAACATACTATGAAGTCGACGGCAATCTCGCCGGTGAGGAAGTGCTGCTGTGGTGGGGCCTGTTCGATCACGAACTGTTCGTGGAATGGAATGACGGGCGCTATGGCCCTTATCGTCCGCACGGTGGTCCGATCCCGCTGCACCGGTACCGAAAGCGCAAGAAATCCCTGCGCGAAAAACGTGCCGCGTCCGTGGCCAGACTGGCTGAGGTGGTCAGCCTGCCGCGCACGGCCGTCGGCGGATTCGATCTGGATGCGCCCCGGGCCGAGGTTGTGCCATTGCCCAGGGTCAAGTTCAGCGATCCTGACCCATGGGGGCAGATTGCCTACGAAAACGAGCTCAGTGCACGCAGGGCGATCTCCTATCAGCTGGACCGGCCACTCGCCGAACTCTCTCCGGATGATCGCGCCTTCGTCGGCGACTTGGTTGGCTGGACCCTGAACAAGGTCGAAATCGAGACCGCAATCAAGCAGCGCTTTCAGCGCGGGCAATATACACGGCCCGGCCGAGAGGGAAACCGCCTCAGGCTACAATCGAAACATCATCATTTCTATGATGTCAGGATACTAGTGAGCGTGTTCTAAAAAAAGACCGAGGGTTCTGGTTACGAAGCTGCCTTTTGTTTCACGACGAACCCGTGCACTACCTCAACTGCATGCGGTGCATTTTCGCCATAACCGTCAGCGCCAATATGATCAGCAAATGACTGAGTTACCGGCGCGCCGCCGACGATGACGGGGTATTTTGACTGTTTAACTTTGAACAGATCGACTGTCTTTTGCATCGAGGGCATGGATGTCGTGAGAAGCGCGGAAAGCCCCACAATATTCGGATCGAGTTCGTTGGCCAAATCGAGGATTTCTTCCGGCGTCTTGTTCACGCCCATGTCAGTGACCTCAAAGCCCGCTCCTTCCAACATCATGCCAACTAGGTTTTTACCAATATCATGCACGTCACCCTGAACCGTAGCTAGAAGAACTTTACCCTTGGGCGGTGCGCCGGTATTAGTCAGGATCGGGCGCACAACTTCTAGGCCAGCTTTCATCGCGCGTGCGGCCATCAGCATCTCGGGTACGAATATCTTGCCATCGGAGAACTCTTCGCCCACCTCGTCCATGGCCGCAATCAATGCTTCGTCAAGGATGTCCTGAACACCGATGTCCTTAGCGATTGCCTGCTCGACAAGCTCCGCCGTTTTCGCGTCCTCATGATCGAGGACCGCATCGAAGATGGAATCGAGGATCTCATCATGCGGCGATGCTTCTGCCGCCGCAGCCGACTTGATGGCAGCCAGATCGACCGAGACAGTAGTTTTTTCGGTTTCTCCCAGTGCTTCCGGAGTCCCGGAATGCCGCTCGCCGGACCAGGGGCGATCCCCGGCACGAAACTGGCGTACCGCGTCAATCGCGATTTCTACGTTTTCGCGTGGCGTCACGGCTGAAAGCGAACAGAAATACACACAGCCGCGATTGCCGTAGCCTTCGATCGCTTCTATATACTCATGCACACGCCGGCGAATTGCCTCTTCCGGCCCGCTCTGGAACAGATTGTTGTCGATCCCAAACACCACCGGCTTGTCTTTGCGCTTGGCGAACTCCAGCGGACCTTCGACACCCACCTTCCAAAGATCGGGATCCTGGATTTTAAGATAGGGTGGCGTCGCTCGAAGCTTGAGTTCCCAGAATCTTTCTTTCTCGTCGGTCGACGAGTCGCCCCACCAGTTGTCACACAGCGCCGGTTTCACACACTGTTTCTGAACCCGTTCAATATATTGCAGCGAAAACTCTTCGAGCATGCTCTGTGTGATGAACGGCAGCGAAGCGACAGCATCCGAGCCATCGGCTACTGGCGCATCTGGAAACTCTTTGAAACAGACATTCATGTAGGGAACGATGACCTCGTCGACGAGAAAGGTCATGACCTTGTGCACGAATTTCGGGTTGTCCTGGATCTGATAGATCAGATTTTCGAAGGTCATGACATGCGAAGCCAACGTAAACGGCGCGCAATAGGCCGGCAGAGGCGTGCGCCCGATCAGCGCCTGATATTCGCCTATGGCCTCCATAATCATCGGCATACGGCCTGACCGGTACGGATCTGGCGCCTTCAGTTTGGCCAGATCTTTTTCGGATTTGACCAGCGGGTCGGCATTGTCGATGGCTGGCGCCATGTCGTCGAACAGCACAAGTTTGGCGCCGAGCGCTTCGGCTTCGACGTTGTAACCGTCCCAGATCAGCGAGGGGACATCGAACCCAAAGTCCTGCGAAACCTCAGCAATTCCGCGCACCAGCGTCTTGGCCTTGGTGTAGAACACGCGACCTGATATCTTCTTTTCACGCATGGCGAACTCGTGCATCTGGGCGATGAAGGGAACAACATCTGCCCCGTTTCTGTGCGCTGCATCCAAACGCGCGAAGCCCTCTGAGAAATCGAATTCTGTCATGGCATGTCTCACTTCATTTGTGGTAAGCACAACGCTGGCCAACAATGTGTCAATTACAACGTAAATTGTTGCAACTCAAACATTTCGTACAAAAATGTCGCGACCTCGCACTGCCCTTGACATGAATGACTCGCTACAACAATGGCTGGCTGTGGCACGTCCCAATACGTGATGGCCTGGTGTTGGAAGCTCGAAGCAGTCAAGTGAAAGCATTCTCGCGTCCTGACACAGTGCTATTGACAACATTTTGGGAAATTACGCTGTTGTCAAATGCGACGGATCAGGGCCCTTGTCATCATTCGAACATTTCTCTCGATTTCGTGCTCCGGCACACAGGCGAAGCCCAACACTATACCGGGGCGGACCTTCTGTTCGTCACAGTAAATCGAAATCGGCAAACAATCGACGCCACTTTTCCAGATCAACCGAGCGGCATCCATTTCATCTCGTAATGGCTCTCTGAGCCAGCAAATCAAGTGCATGCCGGCGCGGCAGGGTTCAAGCTCAAATAGGTCAGTCGCAATCTGCTCCAGGCTGTTTATCAGCATGTCCCGTCTTTGGCGGTACACAGTGCGCATTTTGCGAATATGAGCGCTGAAGCTGCCATCAAGCATGAATCGCGCAAGAACTTGTTGTTGTAATCGAGAGACATTCTGCGACAGCAATATTTGAACAGAATTGAATGCATCAACCAAATCTTTCGGGCAGATCACATAACCTAACCTGATTGAAGGAAACAGAGATTTTGAAAAGCTGCCAACATACAACACCAGCCCACTGTGATCGAGAGCCTGCAACGCCGGAAGCGCTCGGTCGTCATAGTGGAATTCGCTGTCATAGTCGTCTTCGACAATCAGGCAGCTGTTTTGTTGTGCATGGTCCAGCAATTCTAACCGCCGCTTGAGACTCATGGTTACACCCAATGGATGCTGATGCGACGGTGTCACGAATATTGCTTGCGCTTTGTTGTGTCTGCGCATCGCATAGCGGAAATCCAAACCCTCTTCGTCAATCGGAACAGATTTGACGCCCACTCCCAACAACCGAAAAGCGTCTCTCGCCGCAATGTGACCGGGATCTTCAAACCACAGGTTGTCACAGCGCTCCAATTGCGTCAACGCAATGAGTACAAATGCCTGTTGGGCGCCGGAAGTAATGACTATTTGTTCCGGATCACATTGTATACCTCGATGATCGCGCACGTGAAAAGTGATCGCGCGCTTCAAGTCATGTAAACCCTCCACCGGGCCGTAGCCCAACAATTCGGCCTCGTCATTGCGCATCACTTTCGAGTGTGCGGCAGCCCAGGCCCTGCGTGGAAACTGATCCAAAGCCGGAATGCCGGGCCGGAATGCTTTAATGCTTCCGAGGTGCGTCATAACTTTGGAGGCAGAGATGTCGCGTATTCGCTTGGAAATCATCTGTCGCCGGAGCGGTTGCGTTTTGCGATCTTCGGAAATAATCGGCGGCAGTTCGACGGCGGCAACATTCGCAACGAATGTTCCTGCTCCCTGCCTTGCCTGCAAAAAACCCTCCATTGATAGTTGCTCGTAAACGTTCTTGACTGTCAGTCGGGAAACGCCGAGTTCGAACGCCAATTGCCTTGTTGGAGGCAACTTACAGTTGGCAGGAAGGTTCCCGCTGACAATCATCTGCCTGATTTTGGATTCAAGCTGTCGGTAAAGCGGCACTTTGCCTGAAGGATCAAGCATCAGTGTGGAAAGAAGTGCTCCGCTGCCAAGCCCACTCAAGTAGCCAACTCGAAATCAATTGGAACTATTAGATGCCCAATATTGGATATTTGCACAACTCCAATAGTGTGTCAAGCTGCACGAAAGGCGACACTGCGCATGATGAGGAAAGATGCATTGTAGTCCGGGTTTCAGCACTTGCGTTAGATGGTCTAAAGCGACTCCAAGTTGCCGCAACACAAACAGAATCGGAAGCCTGGAATGACGCGTACTGTAATTTCATCGACCAGGTCCGAAGCGGTCATAGGCTTTGATCAACCCTTCGTCATCATTGGCGAGCGTATTAACCCCACCGGACGCAAGCTGTTGGCCGAAGAAATGATGGTGGGTGATTACAGCCGCGTCGAGAAAGACGCGCTAGCGCAGGTCGCCGCCGGTGCGCACATGCTCGACGTGAATGCGGGCATTCCGATGGCCGACGAGGCCAAAATTCTCGCTGAGACTGTCAAACTGGTGCAAGACTTGGTTGATGTGCCGCTCTGCATCGACAGTTCCGTGGTTGCTGCGCTCGAGGCTGGACTTGAGGCCTATGAAGGCAAGGCGCTGGTAAACTCCGTGACGGGTGAAGAAGACCGTCTGGAAACCGTCCTGCCGCTGGTCAAGAAGCACGGCGCCGCCGTGGTTGCGATCTCGAATGACGAAACCGGTATTTCGCAGGACCCGGATGTGCGGTTCGAGGTCGCCAGGATAATCGTCGAGCGCGCGCAGGACTACGGCATACCGGCCAGTGATGTTGTAGTCGATCCTCTCGTGATGCCGGTTGGGGCCGTAGACGCGGCGGGCGCATCGGTGCTGCATCTGATCCGCCGACTTCGTCAGGAGCTGAAAGTGAACACCACTTGCGGTGCCTCAAACTTTTCGTTTGGTTTGCCTAACCGACACGGTCTGAATGCGTCTTTCCTTTCCATGGCTGTGGGCGCCGGCATGACGTCGGCCATCACTAATCCGCTGCACCAGCCGGAAATGGAAGCGATTAAGGGTGCAGATGTCGTAATGGCTCATGATCCGAGTTGTACGACCTGGATCAAAGCTTGCAAAGGCTGGGACCTAAACAAGCCAGCAGCCTCTTCGACTACATCAGACTCTCCGGCGGCGGACGTCCGCACGCCTGACGACCCGAAAGTGAGCCGCCGGATGATGCGGAAGCTGCGGACGGGCGCTGCATGAGCGACAACACGGCATATGTTGTGTTCACCCCTTCGGGCCGGCGTGGCCGGTTCGAACAAGGAACGCCGATCCTTGAATGCGCCCGCCGCCTCGGTGTCGATCTGGATTCCGTGTGCGGCGGACGTGGGCTGTGCGGCCGTTGCAAGGTTCTTGTTGCCGAAGGTGATTTCGCTAAGCACAAGATCAAAAGCGGACCGGACTGCGTCAGCGGGCCGTCGGCGGCGGAAGAGAAATACGACCGTATTCGCAGCCTGGATGGTCTCCGACTGTCCTGTAACACAAATCTGCTTTCCGATGTAGTCATCGACGTGCCGCCGGAAAGCCAAGTGCACAAGCAAGTGGTTCGCAAACGCGCCGAAAGCCGTGCGATTACTTTGGACCCGGTGGTGCGTCCATACTATGTCGAAGTCGATCGGCCCGATATCCATCATCCGTCCGGCGACTATCAACGCCTAGCTGCCGCGCTGAAACGAGACTGGGACATTACGCTGGACGACACCGACCTCTACGTCCTGCGCCGCCTCCAGGGCGTACTACGTGAGGGTGACTGGAAAGTCACTGCAGCCGTTCGCCGGACATTGGGCAAATATGATGAAATCGTGGGTCTCTGGCCGGGTCTGAAATCCCGTCTGCTGGGAGCGGCGATCGACGTCGGCACCACAACTGTTTCACTGCAGCTTGTGGATATGTCTACAGGCGATGTACTTTCGGTCGCGGGTGCCATGAACCCTCAGATCCGGTTCGGCGAAGATCTGATGAGTCGGGTCTCCTATGTAATGGCCAAACCCGAAAGCGTGGGAAAAATGGCCGAAGCGCTTAGCGAGTGTGTCAACAGACTGATCGCTGACACTTGTGGCGAAGCAGAGGCCAGCCCGACAGACATCATCGAATTGGTGATGGTCGGTAACCCGATCATGCACCATCTCGCATTGGGCGTGAATCCGTCCGAACTGGGCGTGGCTCCCTTCGCCCTGGCCACAAACGAGGCTGTAAAAGTCTATGCCGAGGACGATTTGCGCCTGAACACCTGCCTCGGCGCGCGGGCTTATTTCCTGCCCTGCATTGCCGGACATGTCGGCGCAGACGCTGCCGCGGTGGCGCTTTCTGAGGGTCCACATCTGTCCGAAGAGATCCTGCTGATCGTTGATGTAGGTACTAATGCCGAGATCATCTTGGGTAATCGTGACAAGCTCTATGCCGCCTCTTCACCAACCGGTCCGGCCTTTGAGGGGGCCGAGATCAGTTGCGGCCAGCGCGCAGCGCCCGGTGCGATAGAGCGGCTGCGCATCGACAGGGACACTCTGCAGGCACGTTACAAGGTCATCGGATGCGAGTTGTGGTCTGATGAGGAAGGGTTTGAAGAGGCCGTTGCGAACACTGGAGTGACAGGAATTTGCGGATCCGGAATCATCGAAGCGCTTGGCGAGATGTATTTGGCGGGAGTTCTGCGCAAAGACGGCGTGATTGACGGGACACTCGCGGCCCGCTCCTCATTGATCGAAGCGGACGGCCAGACATTTGCCTATCTCATTCGGGACGGAGACTGTCCGATCCAAATCGTCCAGGCGGACGTGCGCGCGATTCAATTAGCGAAGGCCGCGCTTTATGCGGGCGCCCGTCTTTTGATGGACCACATGGGGATCGACAAGGTGGATCGCGTTTCTCTGGCAGGTGCGTTTGGCAACCATATTGACACAAAATACGCGATGATCCTGGGAATGATCCCGGATTGCCCAATGGACAAGGTTTCTTCCGCCGGAAATGCGGCTGGGACCGGCGCGCGTATTGCGCTGCTCAATCGCAAGGGACGCGAAGAAATTGAAGAACTGACGCAGCGTATCGAAAAGATAGAAACAGCTGTCGAACCGCGTTTCCAAGATCACTTCATGAAGGCTATCGCAATTCCGAATGACAGCGAGTCCTTCCCAAATCTGGAAGGAATCGTGGACCTTCCCAGACCTGTGGAAGTCACTACTGATCGAGCACCGGTGGCAAACGTCTCCAGACGGCAAAAAAGAAAGCTTCGATTGGCAAGCGGGTGATCAATTCGTTCGATTGCCGCAAAAGAAGACCGAAATCGGCGGATTTGGGAGAGAAGCAATGCCAAGCGTCACAGTAGTCTATTGGCGGGACATTGCGGTGCAGGTCATTGTCGGCGAGGGTCGCCGCGGCGGAAGAAGACGGCCATCGTTGCCGTCGCTCGAAAACTGCTGATCGCGTTGTGGCGCTACGTCACCCTGGGATTACTGCCGGACGGCGCCATCACCGCCTGACAGGGGGAAACGCAGAAGAATACCAACAGGAGACCATGGAATTCCCCCTCAAGCGCGTCCGGACGCGCTTGAGGGGGAAACCGGGTTGGCGTGTGACCGCGTAAGCGTTGGGTTCGCCGCAAGGCACCGTCACCGAGATGGGTCCCGCCACCGGACATCACGACCACCTGAATGTGGCATTGGGGTCACGGAACCGGCGCAGTGCCGGAATTCCGAACCGGATAAGAGTTGAGCGGCGTGACAAACGACGCATGGAAAAAGACGTCCCACCCGGCAACCGTTGGTTCATCCGCAATCATGAGAGGAGGGCTTGACATGTAAAACGCCATAAGAACGCTTACAAGGAGCCCATTCCTGCCGACGTCAAGCGGTAGCAGAAATATTGGTTCCTACCAAACCACCAAATTTGGCATCCTCCGTGTCCTGGAGACGCAGCCCGTCTATCTGATGCGAACAAAGATACAAAGATACAATGTCTTTCGCCATTAGCTTCGATGAATCCTGCATACCTTGTATGCCTGAGACCATGATATTCATTATATTACAGATTCTTATGCCCAAGTTTCCGTCTCGATTTAACCCTCTAGAAACTTGACATTCCTGCTCTCCCGCTTCGTCTATGTACTAAGATTTATTGCAGATGATCAATCAACGGAACGTGGCGAGACGATGGCAATCACTTTGCAGCACCAAAAATATATTAATCGTAGAGATTGTTTGCAACACAAGCATTTTTTATGGTAAGTACAACAATGTCTGAAAGATTCGAAAGTTCTGAACCTCTAGGATATGACACAAATTGAGTTGTGGCCTTTGGTAGCCGGAGCGAATGTGCAAGGCCTCTAATCCAGTATTAGACATCTTGCGAACAACGGCGAATGAAAGCCACGAATATTTGGTTAGTAATCACTCATTGAAAAGGAAAGGGAGGTCCGATGGGACGCAATAAATCAAAAAGTGAAATATCTCGCCGCCAGTTTGGTCAAGGTGTGCTCGGCGCAAGTGTCGGGTTCGCGGCTCTGGGAGCGGGCACGTTCTCGGGAATCGCCCGAGCCGAGACGCCAAAGAAAGGCGGTAAAGTTCGAATCGCCCTGGAATCTTCCAGTCCTAACGATTCGTTGGATCCCATCAAGCTCACCAGCAATATTGACGCTGCGCGCTGTACTCAACTGTACAACAATCTTGTGCGTATGGGGAACGATCTAAAGCCGGAGCCAGCGATTGCTGAGAGTTGGGAAACCGACAGCACTGCCACAGATTGGACTTTCAAAATCCGCGAGGGGGTTGAATTTCATAATGGCAAGACGCTGACATCTGCGGATGTGATCTACAGTCTAGAACGCCACCTCGGCCCAGATACCGAATCGCGTATCAAAGCTTTCATGGAGCAGATTACCGAGATTTCGGCTGACGGGGACCATGTCGTTCGGATCAAGATCAGCAGCCCAAATGCTGAATTCCCGATTACATTGTCCAGTCCACGGGCGGGGATTATCCCTGAAGGTCACACCGATTTCGAAAATCCGGTTGGGACGGGTCCCTTCAAAATGGGTGAATTCAAGGCGGGAATCAGCTCGACCTTTGTGCGGCATGAAATCTACTGGCGCGACGGGTACCCACATGCCGATGAAGTAGAAACGTTCAGTATTCCAGATCCGGTAGCCCGGATGAACGCGTTGTTTGCTGGCGAGATTCACCTGGCAATCAGCATTGACGCCAAGGCGGTACCCCTCTTTGAAGTGACGCCAAGTGTCGAGATTATCGCCGCCAAGGGTGGTCAGTTGGTTTACAACGCGCTGATGTGCGACCGTGGGCCGACAGACAACAATGACTTCCGTCTTGCGATGAAGTATCTGCAGGATCGCGAGAGAGTCCTGAAAGGTGTCTATAAAGGCTTTGGTCAGATCGGCAACGACCATCCAATTGCCCCGTCTGATCCAATGTACTGCGCCGATATTCCGATTCGTCCTTACGATCCGGACAAAGCAAAGTTCCACCTGAAGGCTGCAGGCATGGAGAATGCGACTGTTGATATATACACATCGACAACTGCTGGTCCTGGCAATGTTGAGCAATCCTTGGTATTCCAGCAAACCGCCGCCGCCGCAGGTATTACGGTTCAGGTTCACCAGACGCCTCCTGAAGGGTATTGGAGCCACACGGCAGAGCAATACCCAATCTTTGGATCGCATTGGAACGCCCGTCCGACGGCTGATCTTATGTACGCGACGATACACCTGACATCGGCGCCTGGTAACGAGACCAAGTACTTCAACGAGACAATCGATCAGCTTGTTACGCAGGCCCGTGGTGAACTGGATGACGCCAAACGGAAAGCCATCTGGTGTGATTTGCAGACGATCATTCATGAAGAAGGTGGCGACATGGTATCCTGTTTCGTCGACTATCTCCATGGCCGGTCGGCAAACCTCAAGGGTGTTGAGCCTCATCCAAGTGGCGGTCTCAGCGATCAGTTCAGCGCAGTGTCTGCTTGGCTCGCATAATGCGTAACTAATTTCTTGCCCGGCTTTTGGCTTTTGCCGTTTGAAACCGGAAGAGCTTAGGTCGGGCAAGATGCCAATAATGCCGCTCACCCGCGCGGCCGGGAAGGTGTTTCATGGCAGGTTTAATATTACGCCGCTTGGCTCTTGGGCTGGTAACCATGTGGGTTGTCTCACTGCTTGTTTTCGCAAGCACTGAGATTCTTCCCGGAGATGTGGCTGAATCTATTCTTGGCAAGGAAGCACCGGACGACGTTGTATCTGCGATGCGTGAAAGGCTGGGGCTAAATAGGCCAGCATATGTAAGATATTGGGATTGGTTTAGCGGGCTCTTCGTCGGTAATCTTGGTGTATCGCTGGGCAGTGGACGTGAAATCTCCGAGCTGATTGACGATCGTCTGTGGAATACAGTGCGCCTTGCATCGGTCACGGCGATAATAGCTGTGCCCCTTGCGGTGATCCTTGGCCTGATTTCTGCGATGAGAGCCGGAACATTTATGGACCGCTCAATCTCGATTGGGACCCTTTGTATGATTTCCCTTCCTGAGTTTTTTGTGGCTGCGCTCCTGGTTTATATCTTTGCTGTCAAGTTGCAGTGGCTACCGGCGCTTCCGAGCGTCAGTCCGGATCAATCTATCTGGAGTTCGCTGTCGTCTATGGCTCTCCCGATAATGACGCTCACATTCGCAGTGCTGGCACATATGGCGCGCATGACGCGCAATGCAGTCATCAACGTGCTGTCGTCGGCCTATGTTGAAATGGCCCTGCTAAAAGGTATTCCCAACTGGCGCATCATCCTGTTTCACGCCTTCCCGAACGCTCTTTCTCCGATCATCAACGTGATCGCGTTAAACTTGGCATATCTGGTTGCTGGTGTCGTAATCGTTGAGACAGCATTTAGCTACCCGGGACTTGCACGGCTTATGGTCGATGGGGTGGCGACCCGCGATATTCCATTGGTTCAAGCGTGCGGGATGATATTCTGTGCCACGTATGTGTCATTAAACCTGCTCGCCGATATCCTCTCAATAATAAGTAATCCGCGCTTGAGGACCCAGAAATGACTACTGATAATGCTGATATAGCCGAGGTGATCACCACCCCACCCGAAAAGCAAAATGGGACAAAAAAGCGCGATAGCCTACGGCTTACTCCGGTAGCTTGGGTCTCAATTTTTATTATCGGTTTTTGGATAGTTGTTGCAGTCTTCGCCCCGATTTTGGCACCCTATGACAAGGCTGATATGGTGTCTTTCGAGAGTTTCAAAATAGTTGAAGAAGCCAGCTTCCTTGGGACCGACTACCTAGGCCGAGATGTACTGTCGCGAATTATTTATGGCGCGCACATGACGTTGGGGCTTGCGTTTATAGCGACTTCAATATCGTTTACTACCGGAATTGTCCTGGGTTTTGTCGCGGCAATTTCACCGGGCTGGATCGATCAGGTTCTTAGTCGAACCGTCGACGCCATAATGGCGTTTCCGTCAATCATGCTGGCTCTGATCATAATCGGCGGCGTCGGAACGTCTCTTACGGTCGTGATTCTGACCGTTGCGATGATTGATGCAACACGGGTGTTTCGTTTGTCGCGTGCGCTGGCGCTTGACGCATCTGTAATGGACTACGTTAGTGTCGCCCGGGCACGGGGGGAAGGTGTGAACTGGATCATGCTCCATGAGATACTTCCGAATACTATTACGCCTCTGGCTGCCGAATTCGGAATTCGCTACACGTTCGCAATTCTGTTCATCAGCTCGCTGAGCTTTCTGGGTCTGGGCGTGCAGCCGCCTGGCGCTGACTGGGGCGTGATGGTTAAGGAAAACCTCCAGGGTCTTCTGTACGGCGCACCTGCGGCGCTTATTCCTGCAGCATGCATCGGGACAATATCGGTGGCGGTCAATCTGCTGGTTGACTGGTTTCTTCATCGCTCAAACACGATGATACCACAGGAGTTGCACGGATGAGTAATCTGCTAGAAGTCAAAGATCTCTGGGTTGAGGGGCGTCCGCCCGGCGGCGAGTATGTACCGATTGTCAAAGGGATTAATTTTTTCATAAAACCAAGCGAAGTTCTGGCGCTGATTGGAGAATCTGGATCGGGGAAATCTACAATATCCTTGTCTACGATGGGATATGCCCGCCCTGGTTGCCGTATTTCAAAGGGTGAGGTGCTTTTCAACGGAGAGGACGTGTTGTCGCTGGATAAGCATAGCCGTCGCGATCTCAGAGGTTCAAAAGTTGCCTATGTGGCGCAAAGTGCTGCGGCATCGTTCAACCCGTCGCTGAGAATAAACAAGCAGGTGACAGAAGCCCCGACGCTCCATGGCATCATGAAAGAAAACGAGGCCATTGAACACGCCGTTGACCTTTATGAGCGCTTGGACCTGCCCAACCCTGATACGATTGGAAAGCGCTACCCGCATCAGGTCAGTGGCGGGCAATTGCAGCGACTGATGGCTGCGATGGCATTGTCCTGCACGCCTGATTTGCTTGTTCTGGACGAACCAACAACGGCGTTGGACGTCACCACGCAAATCGAAGTGCTAAAAGCCTTCAAAGAGATTTTTTCGCGTGAAAAAACTGCTGCGATTTACGTGACACATGATTTGGCTGTCGTTGCCCAGGTGGCAGACCACATCGTTGTTCTGCGAAATGGCGAGATGGTGGAACAGGGATCGACAGAACAAATAATAAATAACCCGCAGCATGAATACACAAAGATTCTGATGTCTGCAGTTCGCCAGACCCCCCCGGACAATCAAGCCCATGAAGAGGTTCCGTCAAAAGAGGTTTCCCATTTGGTAGAGGTCGGGGATATGACGGCCGCCTATGGTCCAGTGACTATCCTCCGGGACGTCAACGTAGTGGTAGACAAAAAGGAAACTGTTGGCGTAATCGGAGAATCCGGATGTGGAAAAAGTACAATGGCGCGGGTGATTTCCGGTTTACTGCCTCCGGTTGCTGGCGAAATACGTCTTGACGGATCGCTCTTGCCCGGAGCTGTAAAAGAACGAAGTCGGGAAGAGTTGAAACGCATTCAGTTCGTATTCCAGATGGCCGACGTTGCGCTTAACCCCCGTCAGACGATCGGGAAAATCCTTGGCCGACCGCTTAAATTCTATCATGATATGAACCCAGCGCAGTGCAAAGAGCGGGTTGGCGAATTGCTGCAGCTCGTCGAATTGCCTCGCGAATTCGCCAAACGCTATCCAGGCGAATTGTCAGGGGGGCAAAAGCAACGCGTCAACCTGGCGCGCGCTTTGGCGGCGGAACCAGAGGTCATCCTTTGCGATGAGGTAACATCGGCGCTTGATACTGTCGTTGCAGCGTCTGTTATTCAGCTGCTTGAGAGCCTACAGGAAAGGCTTGGTGTTTCTTATGTTTTCATCAGTCATGATCTGTCTACTGTCGCTGCCTTTGCAGATCGCATTGTGGTGCTTTATGCGGGGCGGGTGGTAGAACAAGGGCCGACATCTCGTGTTCTGTCACCGCCGTTTCATCCGTATACCAGACTTCTTCTTTCTTCGGTTCCGGAACTTCGTCAGGGTTGGCTCGAGGATGTGATGGAGACTCAGGAAGCGCGCAGCGGTATCGCTCAAAATGTCACTCTGAGTGCTGTTGGCTGTCCATTCACGGACCGCTGCCCTGTTTCCATCAAAGATTTGTGCGACACCCAGACCGCGCCGATCAGGTCGCCTGTCGGTGGGCACGAAATCGCCTGCCATCGGGAGATTGACGAATTGCGTGCTGCGATGAAACGTGCCGAGGCTTCTGCGACCGGGTGAACGGTAAATCAAGCGGATTCATATGAACTCTGGCGTCATTGCCAAGTTATTCGATGCTGGACGCAGTTAAACTGAGGACGCGTCTTCGAGCGTCAGTATGCTTACAAACCTTTGGAAATGAAAGTGCAAAAAACCATGGGAACAGACACCAGAAGACGCACCGGCGCAATGATTGACGCAAGTGATCCCAAGGTTCAGCCGCGTTTTATGGGGTTGCCGACTTTTTTTCGTACGCCGCTGCGCGACGATCTCGAAAACATTGATATCGGGGTCGTGGGCGTGCCCTATGATGGCGGAGTCACCAATCGTCCGGGCACCCGGCACGGTCCGAGGGAAATCCGCAACAGCTCTAGCCCGCATAGCCCACCAACCCCGCGGTGAGATCCGTTTTGCGGTAATTTCGCGGCTGGCGGCCACGATGACGCGCTGAAGGCGCCTTTCGTCGGGGTTCCAGCCGGATCGAGCCCGGTTTTCGTGCGGCAATCCAGGCGCGAAGTCATTTTCGCGGAGGCCATGCGCACCTTTCCGTGTGCCGCGGACACACCTCCCCGGCAGCGTTCCGAGTGGCGCCGTGCGAAAGAGGGGAATTCGGGGCCGGAGCGCGGTTACACGGGCGGAGCACGTGCCGGTGCTGCACGCAGGTTGGCAAGCGCCTGCGCGAACACATCCTGCAACGGAAACACCGATGCGAAGGACAGCCAGACCCTGCGCACCGTCACCCGGATGCGCCCGGCAAGCTTGAGCAATCGAGAGCGGATGGTGTCGACGCGCGCTGTGGCGAGATCGGTGCCCTGCAACCCCACACGGCGCAGGATGGTCACAAGAATGCCGGCAAAGGCCGAGAAGTACAGCCGCAACTGGTTGGCCCGCATGGTGGCCGAGGAGGTGCGATCGGCGAAGAGCCAGAGTTGCTGGTCCTTGATCCTGTTCTCCATATCGCCGCGTCCGCAATACAGGTCCTCGTAGAGGGCACGGGCATCGGCCCGGTCCTTCGGGAGACTGGTGACCACGAACCGCGGGTTGTCGCCACGCTGTCCCGGAAGCCATTCCGCCTTGGCCACCACCCGGCGCTTGCGGCTCCAGCTCTTCCGTTTCCGGTAGCGGAACTGCCGGAACCGCCGTGACGGCAGTTTCGTCGCCGCACACCGGCGCCGTGACTTGTGCATCGCCTTGGCAATGCGCCGGCACAGCCGGGAATTGCGGGCAAGACCGAACACGTAGTCGATGCCTTCCTCCTCGCACCAGGCCATGATCTCCTCGCGGCAGAAGCCGGAATCGCCGCGCAGCAGGATCCGGGTCTCCGGCCAGGCAGCCCGGATCTGCGGCACGATCCGCTCAAGTTCGTCCAAGGCACCGTGCGATGCATCGATGTTCGAGGGTCGCAGCCGGCTGCACAGCACGTGCTCACCGCATGTGACGTACAGCGGAAGATAGCGGTAATGGCCGTAATAGCCGTGGAAGAAGCGACCTTCCTGTGCGCCGTGCAGCGGATCGTCGGTGGCGTCCATGTCCAGAATGATCTCCTCGGGCGGCGTTGCATGGGCCTCGAGGAACAGGTCCACCAGCAAGCGGTCGATGTCGCCCGGCTCCGCGACGATCTTCTTGTAGCGATGCGTGGCTGCCGCCTCCGGCGTGCCAAGCTCCAGCCGGTTCAGCGTGCTCGATGCGGCCAGCGCGTGTCCCCGGTCACGCTCCCGGACACGCCCGGCACCAGTCACGTCCGCACATCCGCACGCCAGCGCCAGGGCTGCGTCGTCGCGCAGCCGGTCATGGTCGTTGATATCCTCGTAACCCAGCGCCAGGGCCATCACCCGTTGTGCGACAAGGGTCTCGAGGGGATGCTCGACACGCTCGGGATCGCGATAATCGACGAAACAGGCCGCGAAGCGCCCGGTGACGTCGAACAGGCGATCGGCTTCCCGCAGCAGTAGGGCGCCGGCGTCCGAGGTCATCCGGCCGCCGTCAAATTTCCCGACAACCTGACGCTTTCCGAGGCTTTCAAATTCCAGTTGCGGTGATGTACACTCTGTCTGCATGGGGTCCGATCCTCGTGGTGGCGTATGTTGTTGTATTCATTCACCAATACCACAAGATCAGGCCCCATGCGCCCCCTTTTGGTGAAATATGCGGGCTAAAGCTGGCGCGCCTGCCCCCGACTCTACGCTTTCAAGACACGATTTTGGTCGATGTTTTTCTCCCGGGCGTTCTTTATGAACTGATCCAGAACGGAAATCTGATCGCAATCCATCAAGAGTCCGAGTTTGGTACGTCTCCAAACGACATCTTCAGCGCTCTGAGAATACTCCTGTTCCATTGACCAGGAGACTTCTTTTTCCGTGAGTGTGGCACCGAACTGTTTGCCAAGGTCTGCAACTTTTTTTGCGTCGCCCAGAATGGCGCTTGCTTCCGTTCCATATGTTCTTATCAGACGACCTGCCCACGCGCGGTCAAGAAAAGGGTAATCTGTCTTGAGCTGAGAGATTAACAACGACACGTTGTCCACGGGAAAGTCGCCGCCGGGTAGAGAAACATCCGCCGTCCAGTTGCCCGTTGCCTGCGGGAAGAAGACGGAGATCTTTTCCAGAGCCTGTTCAGCCAATTTTCGGTAGGTCGAAATTTTCCCGCCGAACACGTTCAGAACTGGCACTCCGCCCGTGCCATCAATTTTCAGAACGTAATCCCGGGTGGCGGCCGTCGCCGAATTGGAGCCGTCATCATAGAGCGGGCGCACGCCGGAATAACTCCAGACGATGTCTTCTCGGCTTATCGGAGTGTCAAAATACTCGGAGGCAAAAGCGCACAGGTAATCAGCTTCTTCTTCGGTGCAGACCGGTTGTTCAAATACGTCTTTGTGGTCGGCGTCCGTAGTTCCGATGAGTGTGAAGTTGTTTTCATACGGAATGGCAAATATGATCCTTCCGTCTTCTCCCTGGAAAAAATAGCCCTTGTCGTGATCGAAAAGTTTTTGAGTCACGATGTGCGATCCCCGGACAAGCCGAACACCTTCGCTTGAACCCACCTGGATGGTGTTTGAGATCAACTCCCCGACCCATGGGCCGGCGGCATTAACCAACAAGCGCGCGAAGGTCTCGCGCTGTTCGCCAGTTGCGATATCTTCGGTCGTTACGCACCAGAGCTGTCCCGCCCGCTTGGCAGAAACCACTTTTGTACGTGTGTGTACTTTCGCCCCTCGATTTACGGCGTCCCGGGCGTTAAGAACCACCAATCGAGCATCGTCGATCCAACAATCCGAATACTCGTAGGCCTTCGCAAATCGTTCCTGCAAAGGTTTACCTGCAACGCCGCCCCTCAGATCGACGGCAGACGTTCCTGGAAGAAATTTGCGACCGCCGAGGTGATCATAAAGAAACAGCCCAAATCTGATCAGCCAAGCGGGCCGGCATCCCTTCATCCAGGGCACTACCCAGCTTAGAACCCGTGACGCCGGTGTGGAAATTTCAAACCGCAAATCTTCGTGATACGGCAATACGAACCGCATCGGGCGGCTGATGTGGGGCATAGCCCTGAGTAGGGTCTCCCTCTCGATCAAAGCTTCGCGCACGAGGCGAAATTTGAAATACTCGAGATAACGCAACCCACCGTGCAAGAGCTTTGTTGATGCCGACGAAGTAGCGGAAGCCAGATCATTCATTTCGGCTAGTTCCACCGAAAGGCCTCGGCCGGCCGCGTCACGCGCAATGCCGCACCCGTTGATGCCGCCGCCAATGATGAAAATATCGCACGCCGTGTCATGAGCGTTTGGCATAAATTTTCTGTCTTTCATGTCCAACGTTTCAGTCTCTCTTGGAGAAGAGGCATTTTTTCAATTCCTGTCGGGAAAAGCTTTGCAGATGCCGGAGCATATTTCTCGCTTTGACATGCCCAATCCGCGATCAGCTTAGTTGACCTGGTTTCTAAGAACAGTGCCCTTTGACACGGTAACTGTTTGTCTGCGATTGCGATTGTGCAACCTACCACAGGGGTGTGATTCCGACATGGCGCGGTTTTCCGGGAATCGAGGTCGCAAAAGCGAATCATGCTGCGAGTGCCAGTGCCAGGTTGTCGTTGGCGGCATCCATTGCTGCCAACTCCTGGCGGGTACGGCCCATGCCCGGTCGAAGCGACCCGACCTGAGCAGTGACCGGAACGTCAGCACGCCCTGACCACCGTCACGTCCCCATCGTTGACCCGAGCGCTTCATGCGGGAGTTGACCAGAACCTTGTTTGCAGCCTCCACGGCGCACGACCCGATCGGGTATCCTGCATCGGCGACTTCGCTGTAGTTCATCCGATTTTGGTTGTTGCGAAAGTACCCGAGCCCCCGCGCAATGTCTGCACTGCCCTTTCCCTTGTGCAACAGGTAGCGGAGCGCGTCGATTACCTTGCCTGCCCCCTTAGGGTCGTGGCGAAGGACGTGGCGCCATTTCTCGAACCAGGCCTCGCCTTCCGCGCTGTCCGGACCAAAGTAACCGTTTGGCGACGGTGTGATGGCCTTACTGGCTGTCATCGATTGAGCGTTCTTTTCCAGTCCTTCCGGAGCGGACAGAGCCAGATGTGCTTTTTCGGTTTTCCGAATTCCCTCTTTGTGTCGTACTTCCCGCGTCCCTGCGTGGTTCCGACATGGATCCATCCGGAAGCCTTGTAGGTGATCCCGGAGAAGCGCGGGGTTTCGACGAAGGTTTCCATCAGGACCGGTGTCACCCTGTACTGGGTGTACCAGTCCAGCGGCAGCTGGCGGCGCACACGCGAAAGGATGTGGGAGGCCAGGCTCGGGATCCGGATCCATGGCATGATGAGGTAGCGGGAGTTATCGAGCATGAGGGGGAGGTTTCTCTCGCGGGTTTCCGGCGTCCATCCGATGAAGTCGTCGCGCGGTGCGACCTTCCAGGCCGCGGCCGAGAAGCCGAGCATGGCCAGCGGGCGCCCGTCGCGGTCATGCACCGCGTAGCGCATCTGTGCACCGACGAGGGTCTTGTAGCCGAGATAATGATAGCGGGCGATGAATTCATTCCAGAGGCGGCTGGCCCCACGGCCGGCACCGGTGACCTTGACGAAGCGGAGCGGACGAGCGGCCTCCAGTGTGAGCGGCGGTGATGCGCCGGCGGTTCCGTTTCTGGGCCGAAGCTCGGAGGACGGGGGGGCAAACGTAGCCGTCGTGGCGGCGGCAGTGTGATGATCCCGTCCCGGTGCATCTTCAGCATGGTGAGCCGGGCCGCCATGTCCTTGAGCCCGCCGTCGGGCTTGACCCAGCCGACGGCGCGGCAGAACGCACGCGCCAGCCCGGCACGGGTCTGCTGCGGGGAGGACGCGATCAGGGCCCGCATCAGCGCCATCTCGCCGGTGGTGAAGTCACGCCCGTGATAACGACACGCGATCGTGTCATCCGTCGTCATCGTGTGGCCTTGAGGTGTCGACGCCTGTCTTCGTCCATCAACCAGGGCAGCCAGGGTGAGAGGTCCTCCGGAGGCTGGCCGCCGTTACCTGCACAGGCCGAGAGCCAGTCGTCGAGCCACTTGCGGACATCGATCCCGTTCATCCGCAGGGTCTCGATGATCCCGTACATCATGGCGGAGTACCGGGCGCCTTCCAGGCTGTCGGAGCCGAAGGACAGCTTCCGTTCGATCACGGGATCCCGGAGGATCCGTTCCATGAGGTTGTTGTCCATGGGCACGTCGGGCCTGTCGACGAACACGCAGAGCCCGTCGCGATGCCGCAACAGCGAGCGAAGCGGCTTGCCGCGCCGGTCCGAACCGGCACGCCCCGCCAGTTCCCGTTCGGCGGTCGCGAACAGCTTGCCGCGTGCGCGCTTCAGTTGGCGATGCACGACCCCGAACCGTCGCGACTGCTGGGCCATCCCATCGAGGATACCCACAACACCGATTCCGCCAAACTCGCGACCCTCCTCGGCATCGTCACCCTCTCCGTGACGTGGGCACACCGCTGCGCGACCCGGGTGATGGGGCGCAAGCCAATCCGCCGGAAGAAGCACAAACGCCTTGAGAAATCCTGGTTCCGAACCGGGTTCGATGCTCTTCGGAGGTGGATCATCTACGACCCGGATGACGCACTCATGGCATGGCAAACGACCATCCCGAAAAGACCGGTCAAAATACCAGAATTCCAGTGAGTCGTGTACTGTGTGCCGCCATACGGAAACCAAACCACACCCTACCACAGATGATGGCTCAAATTGCGACCATTATCAAAAAATTGTGCTAGTTACAACAAAAAATTTTGACTACACAACATTTTTGGATAAACTCAGATGTAGTGTGAAAGCAGTCTCTCGGTATGGAGGATCACAATGGACTTCATTTTTATGCTCACCAGGGATGACCAAACTGTTGATGATTGCCTCGAGCTGTTCGAGCAGATCCGATCCGTTGGTCTTACCCATGTTGGCTTCAAAGATGTGGGTGTGGACAAGGCCACGTTGAAATCGTTGACCGATGCAATAAATGATGCGGGAGCGATTTCCTACATGGAGGTAGTGTCTATGACGGATGAAGCTGCTATCGAGTCTGCCAAAACCGCAGTTGAACTGGGGGTCCATCGTCTACTGGGCGGGACCCAGGTGGACGAAATCACCGAAATCGTGAAAGGTACAAACACTTCGTATTATCCGTTCCCTGGCTTCCCTCAGGGGCACCCGACAAAACTCGGGGGCAGCGAAAAGGATGTGGAAGAGCATTGTCGTGGCTTTATGCGAAAAGGATGTGCGGGATGCGACATTCTTGCCTATCGCGCGACGGAAGCCGATCCGATTGCCTTGGTTCGGGCTGCCCGCCGTGGCCTGGGTGACAGTTACCTAGTCGTTGCGGGCTCCGTGAACAATGTTGACCGGATCAGTGAAATCGCAGCAGCCGGAGCTGACGCGTTCACGATCGGGACCGCTGTATTCAATGGATCCTATGAGCCGCGCGCGGGAACGATTCAGTCTCAGCTAAAATCTGTGCTCGCAGATTGCGCGGATGTCAGCGCCCGAATCAACGCTGCATAGCCGGCCCTTCGACGTAGAGTGTTTCTCGGGTTGGACATAGGTACGCAGTCGCTGAAAGCGGCGCTGGTGGACGAAAAATTCACAGTCGCAGGTCTCGGGGCAGAGCCTTTGGCTTACTCCAGCGTACCCGGGGACGGAGTTGAGCAAGAAGCCAGGGATTGGGTAGTTTCTCTCCGGCCTGCCATTGCCAAAGCTCTTGATATGGCGGGATGCACTCCAGACGACGTTCGCGGAATTGGAATCGGGGGACAGCTTGACGGCTGTGTCCCGGTTGACAGGAACGGTGATCCTTTGCATCGGGCGCTCGTCTGGATGGACCGGCGTGCCGGCGCGATAACAAAGGAGGTCTGCCCGAACGTTATCGCCGAAAGATGCGGCCTCGTTCTAGATCCTTCGCATATGGGCGCCAAGGTTGCTTGGTTTGCGCGCGAAAAACCGAGCGTACACAAGCAGACGATAACATATCATCAGCCTGTTACATTTCTGGTGGAAAAGCTGACCGGCAGCCGAAGAATAGACCACGCTTTGGCGTCTACCACGATGCTGTATGACATCGAAACGGGAGCATTCGATCAACAACTATGTGATGTCTTCCATACCAGCGAAGAGTTATTGCCCGAAATTGGCAAGATGGATGAACTGGCAGGTACTCTCGATAAGACTGGGGCGGAACTGACGGGCTTGCCGCAAGGTATTCCAGTTGCCGTAGGGACAGGGGATGATTTTACAAACGCAATCGGCGCTGGTCTCCTGCAACCCGGATCCCTGCTTTGCCAGATTGGAACAGCGGAAGTCGTGGGCGCACTGAACGCAAAACCCGTTTATGACAAGCGCTCGCTTGTAGAAACCCACCGTTTTATTTGTGGAACTTATTTCATCCAGAATCCCGGGTGGTTTAGTGGCGGCGCAATCGAGTGGACTGCCCGTGTTCTGAACTTGGGTGGAGTTCAGGCGCTCAACAAGCTGGCTGCCGAAGCGCCTCCCGGATCAGATGGAGTATTGTTCCTGCCGGCGCTGACTGGTGCAATGGCACCAGAGTGGTTGCCCGACATGCGCGCGTGTTTTAGCGGATTGTCGGCTGCTCACGATGCGCACCACTTGGCGCGGGCGGTCCTCGAAGGAACAGCGTTCGCGATGCATGACGTGCAGAACAGGCTTACGGAACTCGGATTGGATTTCAACCGAGTTGTCCTAGCTGGCGGAGGCGCTGCAAGTCCTCTTTGGGCACAAATTCGCGCCGACATTTCTGAATTACCGGTAGACGTGTCCGGTATCGTCGATGCGTCGCCAATCGGCGCCGCGGCCCTCGGGGCGGTTGCCTGTCAAGCCTTTGATAATATTTTGGAAATAGCGCCGCTCCTAAATATCGCCAATCGACGTTTCGAACCCAATCCAACAAACGCACCTGGGTACAAAGAGGCCTACCGCGCGTACGGGTCTCTGTTTGCCGCCATGAAACCACTTTCGGCCTAGTGACCTGGAGCCCAATATGAGTGATTTGCTTGACCGTCTTCTTTCCGGGCGCCTTTCAGACCCCGATGGTTCCGGGATGCTAAGTGTTCCAATTCGTTCGATCATCATTGATCGGGATCTGGCCAATTCCGCCGGAGAATTGATCGCGCCGCTCGAGTTTGGATCTCATGTCATGGTCATAAGTGATCCTGACACTCGCAAAGCTATGGGAGAGAGCGTTGGCAAAAATTTGGAAAAGCACTTCAGAGTCAGCGAATTCGTTCTTCCGAACATGCCGAATCCGGATATGGTGACGGTAGATCGCATCCGAGCGCATATTGCCGCGGATTCGTCGATATCCGGTGTCATATCGGTTGGATCGGGAACAATTTGCGATCTTGGCAAATACATCTCGCACCTGCTTAAACTACCATTCGCTGTATTCGGCACTGCGCCGTCGATGAACGCTTACACATCCGTGAGCGCCGCCATCACCGAGAACGGTCACAAGAAATCCCTTACCTCCACGGCACCAAGAGGGGTATTCCTCGACATTGATGTTTTGGCCAAAGCGCCACGCCGGCTTATTTCATCTGGCTTCGGGGATTCGATTTGCCGCACGACTGCGCAAACCGACTGGCTGGCCGCACATTTGATATTTGGAACGCCTTATCGCGAAGCACCGTTTGTGCTTCTGCAAGAAGAAGAGGACACTCTCGTTCAAAGAGCCGGAGCGCTTATCGAGGGCGATGTTGACGCCATCAATGTGCTGGCCAGAACCCTTGTGTTCTCGGGTCTCGGGATGACGATTTGCGGCGGTTCGTATCCTGCAAGTCAAGGCGAACATCTTGTCAGCCACTTCATAGATATGCTGGGCGATCCGGAATGGCCGCTCAGTTATCATGGTGAGCACATTTCGGTGACCACCATTACTTGCTCTTCATTGCAGGAAATCCTGTATCGCAATGACGCGGCGCCGGTCATCAAAAGAAGCGAAGAGACCGAACAGGACCTGATCGCAGAATTTGGCGAGGAACTTGGCAGATCCTGTTGGGGTGCTTTCAAAGAGAAAGTGCTAAGCGAAGACGCGGCAACCGAGGCCAATGAGCGCCTAGCTGCGGATTGGCTGGACATCCGGGATCAGTTGAACCAGGTCATGCGCCCCCTGAACGAGATCCGCGACTCTCTGGAGGCGGTAAAGGCACCGACGAAACCGAAGGAAATCGGCGTGCCCGCTGCGTTTTATAACAAAGCAATCCGCAAATCCCGCCTCATCCGGGATCGCTTTACCTGTCTGGATTTTGCGTCGTCCGCGGGTGTTCTCGAGCAGGTCACCCGGGAATTGGATCAAGGATGAAACCGCTTTCAGAGTTCCCGCATCATGCTCTGCGCGCTGTGCGCGCCGTTCTCACCGACATTGACGATACGTTGACGGATGAAGGACGCTTGCCGGCCTGTTCCTACAATGCGCTGGAAGGCCTGAAGCAGGCGGGCGTTGTTGTTATTCCAGTGACCGGCCGCCCGTCAGGCTGGTGCGACTTGATTGCGCGTCAATGGCCTGTTGACGGCGTAGTGGGGGAGAATGGCGCATTTAGCTTTCGTTACAGCGATGCGGACCACAAAATGTACCGAACATATGCCAAGAGCGCCGAACAACGCGCCAAGGATTGGCTGAAGTTGAAAGTCATCAGGGAGCAGGTTCTTGCCGACGTGCCTGGGGTTGCTGTCTCTGCGGATCAGTCATATCGTGAATCGGATTTGGCAATTGATTTTTGCGAGGATGTTCCACAGGTAGACTCGAAAGAAGTCTCCAAAATCGTCAGTATTTTCGAAGACCATGGCGCGGTTGCCAAAGTTTCGTCCATTCATGTGAATGGATGGTTTGGAAAATTCGACAAACTGACAATGTCCCGTGAGTTTTTGGAACGGGATTTTGGGATTTCGGCCGGAACAAGTAATGATCAGGTCGTTTTTGTCGGAGATTCTCCGAATGACAGTCCAATGTTTGGCTACTTCATAAACTCGGTTGGCGTTGCCAACGTTCGTGACTTCGAGGGAATAATGCCTGCCACTCCGAAATGGGTCACTACCAGCCGTGGAGCCCGTGGGTTCGTTGAAGTCGCTCAGAAAATTCTGGAGGTGCGTTGATGCCGGATGGGAGATCAAAAAAGGGGGAGCATCCGACAAACGATGCAACTCGATCTCGCGTAGTAGCTTAAGCCCATTAAAAATCCTTCGCGTAAAATTCCGCCCCCTCCGGTATCAGACCCCAGTTGGTATAAAGATCGGCATTGTCTCAATTTGACCAAGGTTAACCAATCTGGCGAGCCAGAGCCCGTAGCGCCCCATCGGCCTAAACCCAACAAAGGTACGTAAGCGAGCGACATAGGCACCGACTGGACTCGCCGGGGTAGTGGCGCTGGCACGCATGGAAGATGGAATACGTCGCAACACGGGAAGCTCTGTCGGTGGCGTGCACGCGCCAACCGGAAATCCGCGAGGACCAGTCCGGGCCGACAGGGTGGCGGAGAGGCCGTAGTACTGAAGACGCCGGGTAATGCCGGTCGAGGGAAGGAGCCTCAGGTGCGGAGGGACGCGGAAAGGATGAACGCCTGCGGGAGTGGCTCAGCCTATAACCCCGCCTTGAGGGCAGAGACTTCGGAACGCGTCACATGCGGAAGCGAAGGGGCCGAACCCGAACATGAACAGGCCCGGCGGCACACCGGAAACGACGTGGGTGGCAGGAGGACCGCCGCCGTGCAGCGGCCATGATCCGCCGGATACACCGGCCCTGCATCCACGACCCGTTCCGGTGGTCCGTGTGCGAGGTGCATGATTCCACTGGAGAGCCCGGTGCGGGAAATCCGCACGCCGGGTTCGGAGAGCGGGGGACTGGAAACGCGGCCATGGGAGCCGGACTGACCCTAAAGCTGGCGCGCCAGCCCCCGACTCTACCGTAAAGTAACATAAGGGGAGAGCGCCCCGGATGTTACGGTTTCACGCCCGTTCCTGACCCCAACCCAACATAAATGCCAAATATCCCACAGCGGGTCGGTTCCGGCAGGAACCGGAGCTCTCAGAGGCCGTTGACGGGTAATTGCCCATGCAAAAGCCGCTGATTGCGGCTGAGAGCCGCCGGACCTCCGGAAGAGCGGGACAGGCTTCTCAGCATGATCGCAGTTCATTCACCCCAGTCATGGGGCATTTCAACCTGTTCGGGGAGTACGTCTTTTCCAACGAGAAGCTTCAGGACTGCAAATACGTAGGAATCTGTATTCAGGACAATACCGGCGTACTGCTCCCCAGATCAGCCCCCGGGATCGTCCCCGAGAATTGGGAGCCGCCAGACAGATGAAAAGGAAGGAACACCAGCGGGATACGGGAAAGGCAATGTTACTTTACGTACCTTTGTTGGGTTTAGGCCGAATAGGCTCACTAGTATCCTGACATCATTGAATTGATGGATACAGAGACTTCAGCTTGATGCGGGCGTCCTCGGTCCGGAACCGCCAGTTGACGGGTTTCGCGGAAGCGTTGCGGTGCTCCTGCCATGCGGCGACTTCGCTGATCATGGTTTCCCGATCCGGGATCCGGCGGTCAAGGCACTGGCGCGACAACACATTGATCTCGATTCTCCGCCATATTGAGCCAGCTGCCGTGGTTCGGCGTGTAGTGAACCTCGAACCTCCTGGCGAGGCGTGATGCCTCCGCCGGTTCGAAGGTGTCGTAAAGCGTCGACAGTTTGTGTGTGTTGAGATTGTCCATCACCAGCACAATAGTCTTTCCGGGAAAGTGGACATCGGCAAGATCCTTCAGCACCCTGGCGAAGTCCTGCCGGGTGCGGCGGTCGGTGACCTTGACATGGGCCAGCCATCGAGCGGAGCATAGATTATGAACAGGTTGGCCGTGCCGTTGCGCTCGTACTCGAAGTCGTATCCGGCCGGCTGCCCCGGGCGCACCGGCAGCGGTGCCCGGGTTTCCTTCGTCTGCTGCTTCGAGGTCTCGTCCAGACAAACCAGCACGGTCCCGTCGTCATGATCCCCGCTGTAGACGTCGAGCACATCCTCCATGGCGCAGACGAAGTCCGCGTTCGCTTTCGGTGGAATGCACCAGCATGTCTTCAGCCAGGGCTTGAGGCCGTTTTTTTTAACGTCTGCCGCACCGTTTCCCTGGAAATGCTGTCAACGATTTCCAGTTCCACCAGTTGCTCGCCAAGCAGTTTGAGACTCCATCTCGCATGGCCCGGCGGCGGCTTCGAACAGGCCAGCATGGTCAGCTTCGCCTCACCCTCGCCGTCAAGAAGGCGTTTCTTCCGGTTCACCTGAACCTTGCGTTCCAGTGCCGCCTCAAGTCCGTCCAGCACACATTTCCTCCGCACCCTCTCTATTGTCGCCGTCCCGATCTCGAGAACCTCGGCGATCGCCCCGTCGCTGAGGCCGCCGTCAGGGCGGCTCTCGTCAGCCAGAAGCAGAATGTGCGCCCGGCGGCGGCGCTCCTTGGACCCCTTGCCGCTGTCCAGTATCTCCTTCAAGTGCTTGCGTTCGTCCGGTTCAAGCCGGACCTTGTAGATTTTCTTGCCTGTCGAACTCATTGTCTGCTGCCTCTGGAATGCTCCCGGGACCAGTGCTGAATTTGCCGCTGAACCACCGTCCGCGGCTGCTGCCCGCCTGCCCGGAAGGATTGTTGCTTGTCATTGTTGCGGACAATATACACGGCCCGGCCAAGAGGGAAACCGCTTCAGGTTACAATCGAAACACCATCTTTTCCATGATGTCAGGATACTAGGTTGACAGCGGCTTGAAGGGGTCCGGCGGGGCGAAAAGGTCGTCGGAAACGGCATTGTCTGGCTGGAACGTCCATGCGCTGGCCTTTTCGATTATCTCTCTGGCGGCAGCAAGATTGCAACGGACGAAGGTCACCACCCATCGGATTCCGGCGTGATTTCAACGGTCCGCGCAACGTACCTTGTTACCTGGCTGGGGCCTTGATACCGTTTTCGTCACAAGGCCAGCCTGAACGTCAGCTCCGGAATTCCGGATTGGATGACCGGCAACTGGTCGCCGGTTCCACAGGATGTCCATGCCCGGAATCCGGCCCCCGCACGGGCGGGACATTACACGAGGAGCGCGAAGCCCATGTCCGATACCGAATCTGACACCTACCCTGTCCGTTTGACCATCGACTACCCTGGACAGATGGATCGGGTCACGACTCTTGTTCGACTGATCATGGTCTTGCCGACCCTGGTGATACTCGGCTTGGTTTCCGGGTGGGTCGTCACGGACACAGGATTCCAAAGTCTCGTGACCGGGCTTTATGCCGCAGTTGCGCTGATGATCCTCTTCCGCCAGCGTTATCCTCGCTGGTGGTTTGACTTTGTCGTGGAACTCTCCCGATTTACGGGCCGGGTCCTCTGCTACATGAACCTCCTGACCGACCGATATCCTTCCACGGTCGACGAACAGTCTTTCCATCTGGAGATCGACTATCCCGACGTGAAGTCCGACCTCAACCGTTGGTTGCCTTTGATCAAGTGGCTTCTCGCCTTTCCGCATTATCTGGTTCTTTTGATCCTCAGTGTTGTGATGATCATCACCACGATCGTGGCGTGGTTTGCAATCCTGTTCACCGGATCCTACCCCCGGCCACTTTTCGATTTCGCGGTGGGCGTTTTCCGCTGGACGTTCCGCGTCGCGGGATACGCATTCTGGATGGTTACCGACCGTTATCCTCCGTTCCGCCTTACCTGACAGCGGCCTGCCGGTCCGTGGCCCGGCGAAATTCCAGATAACTGGCCTAAACCATCATGATTTTCTGCGTACACTGACCCCGGAGCATGAAACTCGCATGTGACTGGCGGTTTCCGGAACAGTGTCGTGTGGTGGCGCCGTTGCCGGGACTGGAGTATCTCGTGGCCCATGGAATGGGTGGCGGCAGAACAGGACGTCTATTTTTTGTGGCCCTGGAGCCCGTTCCTAAACTGTCCATTCGCCGTGGGGTCCGCGCCCCGGAGTGTTTCCAGCAGGCATGACGCCTGCCGAGAACGTGGAGAAAATCGAGACGCTGCAGGCGGCCTCCGGCCGCGTGCAAGCCAGTGTACCCCCCACGGACGTGCCTGCCGCCACCCGTCTCCTGTCAACCACAATTCAACAGGAGTTGGATCATGAGCGATACACCGAAACACGATGACATGGAAGTCCGGCATGCCGCCGCGGCAGGTCTCGATGTCCACAAGATGCAGGTCACCGCAACCGTCCGCACCCACGCGGGTGGAGAAGGTCCCCGTGTCGAGACCCGCGAGTTCAGCGCACTGGCGAGCGGCCTCGCCCTTCTCGTGCAGTGGCTGCTCGGCCTGCGGGTGAGCGGCGCCGTGATGGAAGCGACGGGTGTCTACTGGGAGAAGGTCTACGACATTCTCTCCGACGCCGGTCTCGATGTCATGGTGGTCTATGCCCAGCACGTCAAGCAGATCAAGGGGCGCAAGACCGACATCGCCGACAGCGTCTGGCTGTCGCGCATCTGCCAGTTCGGCCTCGGGAGCCCGAGCCTGGTTGCAAATACATAGGAATCTGCACGCAGGGAACGTGGGAAAAACCAGCCGTCTCAAGCCATAATATTCCGGGACCCTACAGTCGAACATCTACATGCGCCGTTTCATACTGGGCTGGAAGGTGCTGGGCTATGCCCGGCGCATGCCCGGCGCACCTGTTCGGAGATCGTGAATTACGCGGATGACTTCTGTGTTCTCGGCAAGGCCTCGGCAGCAGAGATGCTGGCGGGTGTCGAGCGGATCATGGACAGGCTGGAGCTGCCGATCAACGAGCAGAAGACCCGGTGCCTGCGGTGTCCGGAGGAACCGTTGGAGTTCCTTGGGTACCGCATCGGACGCACCCACCGTCGGAACGGAAATGGGAGCTACATCGGCACCCGCCCGAGCAAGGCGAGCGTCCGGAGCATCTGCCGCAAGATCAGCGAGCAGACGGCTGCGAAGTACGGGCTGATGCTGACGGGGGAGATGGTGCAACGCCTGAACCGGATGTTGTCCGGTTGGGCGAACTACTACCGCCTCGGACAGGTCAGTCCGGCCTACAAAACCGTAGATGGGCACGCGACGAAGCGGCTGCGACAGTGGCTCTGTCGGAAGCACAAGGTCAAGAGCGGGAAGTACGTGCGCTTCTCGAACCATCGGCTGTGGACTGCCTACGGCCTGAAACGCCTTGTGCTGAAGACCAAGGGCTTTCCGTGGGCGAGGCATGATCTCGTCGGAAAGCCGGGCGCGGGAAATCTGCACGCCCGGTTTGATGAGCGGGGATGAGGAAACGTGGCCATGGTGAGGACTGAGGCACCGGCACAGAGCGAAAGCCGCCGGCAAACTGCTACTCCCCACACCTACCGCAGGGCGCGCCTCTCCCCGACTCTACGCCTTACCTGAATCGACCCCAGAGTAATCATCGGGTTTTTCGCAAATTATAGCAACAAAATACTTGGCATCCGAATAAATCGTTGCTACATTATAGACATGACGGCGGAGCCCGAATACGAATGGGACGAAAACAAGCGCCGGGTCAACATCGCCAAGCATCACGGTGTGGATTTCGCGGCCATGGAGCGATTCGAATGGGATATACTGCAGTGATTGATTTTGACAACAATCACCCGGAGACACGATGGATCGCCAAGGGTTTCATCGGTGTTGTCTTGCATCTCGTCGTCTACACCGAACGCGGAGACAGAATCCGCATTATCAGCCTGCGAAAGGCGACTCCGAAGGAGATGAGAGACTATGCCCAGACTTAAGCCCGGAACCATCTGGCCGGAACCCGCCAAGGTCGATTTGACCGAGAAGCAAATCAATGAGATTGTGGCGACCGATAAGACATTCGACCAGGTCGAAGAGGAGTACGGCGAGGAGACCGCCATTAAAGTTGGTATCGCAAGAGACCCAGACACGCACGAATTGACCACGGACGAAAGCCTGCGCATGAAGCCGGCTTCCGAGGTCGCCCCGCACATCGTCGCGGCGTACCGGCGCGGCCGCGGAAAACAGAAGGCTCCGACCAAGAAGCATATCGGCATCCGTCTCGATGCCGATCTGGTGGCCCACTTCCGTGACGGCGGACGCGGTTGGCAGACGCGAATCAACGACACGCTGCGGCGGGCCGTGTTCGATGATGGTTGAGGCATGGGACCTATTGGGAAGGGTCCCGCGTCGTTGCCTTCACGCGGAGGGTTTGAGGTAAACCCTGTCACCCCCCGGTTGCCGTCCTCAGGCGCGCGATCGCCCGGCCCACCTCCGGATTCTCGGCAGCTAGGGCGAGGCCCTGGAGCCAGACGATGCGTTCGGTTTGCCCGACCCCTTCAAGCCGTACCGGCCGCCGTGACTTGACCAGGTGCCGTGCGAATGAAAACCCGGTTTCCGGGTGCTTTTCCGTCAAGAAACGGCGCCCTGGGCCGCAATCAGCATGAAAAATCGGGTTCAGGTAGGCCCCATCGTATAGTTTGTACGTAGAAACACGCTAAGGAAGAACGAAGCAAAAACGTTCGATACGGACTGGTTTCCCGGAACACTCTGTATGCGGTCATATTGCGCGGCCTTGGTCACGGATATCCGCCACGAACACCCGGGCATTCTGCTGCAAGCCGAGGCCGGTGTCGTCATTCTGGGTCTTCGACCACATCCCGATTCCGAATTCGAAGTTCCCCCATTCTTTTTCGCACTTTTCTAGGCCGCGGCGGCCATTGGTCTGTTCGCCGGCGACTGGGTCCAGGCTCATCGGCAATCACGAGTTTCGGCTGTTGCATCAGCGCCCGAGCGATCGCAACTCGCTGTAACTGCCCCCCGGAGAGGAATACCGGCGCGCTCGCGCGCTGCGATACTCGGCAATGCGGCAACCCTACCACGACCGCCGAATTCTCACCGTGCGTTTCCACATGGATTGTCGTAGTATCCTTGTAGTGAATGAGAGAATTGTCTTCTCAAATAGAGGTACTCACATGAATAAGCGTAAATGGAGTTTGCCTGAATGGTTGAAACCGGGGCTCTACGGTGTTGTCGTCGGTGCTGCCGCGCTCGCGATCGTCGGCTTCACATGGGGCGGATGGGTAACCGCCGGCGCGGCCGAGAAATTGGCGTCCGAACAGGCGCGGAAGGCGGTCGTCGTCGCCTTGGCGCCGATCTGTCTTGAGCAATCCCGCCAAGATCCGGAAGTCGAGGCAACGCTCGCCGAGTTGAAGGACACCAGCAGTTATCAGCGCCGCGACATGCTGATGAAAACAGGCTGGGCCACGATGCCGGGCTCGAGCGATCCTGATCGGGACGTTGCGGTTGCGTGCCTGCAGATGCTGGCGGCGCAATTCTAACCGTTTCGCCTGATCGTTCCTGTGGAGCGGCCTTCCGACACCCAATGACACCTGTTTCGCCTACCACGGCTCCGGATCTTTGTACGGTGTGGGGATGGCCGGAGGCTGGCCGCCCTGTTACCTGACTTCCATTGCGACGCAGTCAGTTATCTTGTTCGCGCCCTTTTTGCGCATAGTGTTCGGCCTGATCGCGGTGACCGGCCTCCGGATCGGCGAAGCCCTCGGGCTCGATGACCGGGATGTCGACGCTGTGAACGCCACCCTGTCCGTCAGGCACGCCAAGAACGGGAAGGGCCGCGTCATTCCGGTCACCCGGTGCGTGGTCACGAAGCTGCAAGCTTACCAGCAATTCCGTGACCATGTTGTTGCCCATGCCGGCAGCGGCGCGCTCTTTCAGGCGGAAAGCGGCAAGCGGACAAGCGTTTATTCCGCAGAATGGAACTTCGCCAGGGTCGGCTAGGCCAATGGCCTGCGCCAACCCTCGCCGGGAAGGGGCCACGGACCGCGGATCCACGATCTGCGCCATAATTCCGGAATCCTTTTTATTCCGGAAAGTCCACCGATCCGATTGAAATCCAGCAATTCTCATTTTGGCGGTTTCCCCTGTTGTTTCCGGGATTGGGCGGCTTTGAAATCTGATTTGGATGCGGGTTTCCCGTGCGGGTCCGGGATCGGAGGTGATCAACTTCGTTGTGGCGGCGGGATGCCGGTGATGAGCATGTTGAACAAGGCCTCCCATGTCGGGAAGACAAGGTATCCTGTGATTGACCGGATGTGCTCGAAAAGGCGGATCCGCGCCCCGAGTGTCGTGCGTGCCTGCTGCCACAGGGTCTCGAACAGGTCGCATGCTCCGTGCATTGTGAAAGCCAGGAGGTTCAGGACCGCCAGCACGCTGGCCAGGGTTTCCTTGCCATGGCCGAAATTGTGCTCGAGGTGGTAGCCGTTTCGCTTGAGAACGTTGTAGCCCTCGTTCTCGCATTTCCATCGCGCGCGGCCGCAGGCGACGATCTCCTCGACGTTGTGGCGGGTGACCGGCAGGTCGGTGAGCAGGGCAGTCCTGAAGGTGATCTTGCCGGTCTCCATGTTGCGGATCTCCAGGCTCACCCAGGTCACCGGCATGGCGGCGGCTCCGTCGCGGATCCGCAGGTCCGCCTGCCAGGCGTAGCTGCGGCGGTAGGTCCGGCGTTTCCTGACTCCCTTGGTCACGGTCCGGGTCAGGGTCTGTGGCCGGCATCGGGAAAGCTCTTCATACAAGGCCTTGTGGCTTCCCGGCTTCGCCGTCAGGATGAAATTGCCGCCAATCTTGCGCATGGCCTCGCAAACCGGCTGGCAAGCGAGCAGCGCGTCGCCGAGGAACAGCGGGTTCAGGCCCCGGACCCGGGCGCCGATGCGGTCCAGCCAGCGTTTGACCGCATTGATCTCGCAATCCTGCTTTTTGGCGCCGTCCTGCGGACGGATGAACTCCGGCGGCAACGGCAGGGCTGTGTTCCGGCCCGGAGCGACAATGGTGGCGCCGAGGAAGCTGTGGTAGCGCTCGACCGTCTCCTTGTCGGTGCCCTTGTTGTGTGTCCGCGTCGAGCAGTTGTCGCACTTGATCTTGTCGGAGTTGAAGTACTCGGTGCCGTCGAGGGCGATCAGGGTGCGGTCCTTGAGGCGGCGCATGCCCCGCAGGGCGCCCTTGCGGTCGAGGTCGCGGACCATGGAGATGAAGACATCGTCGAAGTGTTCCGGCGGCACGCCGTCGAGCGTCTGGCGGATGTGGTTGTCACAGGGGATGCGTTCCATTCCGAACAGTGTGCGGGCGTTGGAATCTCCGTACCGGTCTTCGAGCATGCGCTGAAAGGCGAGAAAGGACGGCGATTGCATGAAGAAGCAGGCGAATGCGGCCATGCCGATGTCGCCGATCCGGTACATCAGGTTCTTGCCCGTGCGTCGGTCCGGCATGCACGCGCAAGCTTCCCGCATAATGTCCAGATATCGCTTGAACCGCTTCAGGGGCGTACAGGAATCACAGAATAGGGGTGGTTGTGAATCCCCAAAATGGCGAAAATCGGCGAAATTTGCGGGAAAACCGGCCGAAACCGGATGCGAATCACCGCCGGGCAGCGGAACGTGCCGTAGGCGGCGGAATCAGAATAGTTTCAGGCATCCGGAAATATCGCACATATTCAATACGTTACATCGCGAAAAAGTCAAAATGAGAACTGCTGGCAGAGCGCCACCTGGAGACTTGGAGCTTTCCCGGCATGTCGGCCTCTGCAATAAGGTGCCCTGCCCTGCCCGCTGGACCGAGAGAAAGACAGTTGATGGTTGGGTTCTAACGAACGGCCTGGACCTTGAGGTGAACTCCTTCACGCTCCTGGAGGCAGCCGATAATGGCGGACAGATTGCGGACCCGGGGATTGCCCTTGGGGCCAAGCATGCGCATCAGGTCCTGGAATCCGATGGTCGCAATGATGTAGTCGCGCAGGACCGACTTCCCGGTCTCCACGTCCCCGGAAAGAAAGCACTCTGCCCCTTCCTCGAGAAGGGCTTTGCGAAAATCCGGGTCGCATTCAATTCGCGCTCGGACTGTTTCCTTGAAGTCACGTGTCAGGGCCATGTCATTACTCGACTCTTGGACGATTTTCTTGGTTCAACAGCATCTCCAATCCCTGCCAGAGTGTGACGTTCTGCTCGTTACAAAAGGCTCGAAACGCATCAGTTACACGCTTTGGTCCGGGAATACACACCTTGTCCTGCGGCTCCTTGCGCTTTGGTCCCGGTTTGCGGCGAATAACTGGCTCCCGGTCCACGAATCCCAGGGTGTTTCCGGCTTGAACAGCTTGCGTCATTTCGGATTTCCCGACCGGTTTACGGGATGGGGGTGCAGATTGTGATGGAAGTTCAATGCCACCTTTCTCAAATCCATACTTGCCACTCATTTGGCCCTCCCTTGAGCCAGAATATCTACCACAGCCTGCGCGTATGCCTAGGCATTCCCGATCGCCGAGGTGATCTGTTTTTCCGCCTTTGCCTGCATGGAGGCCGGTTTCCCCGCTGTCTCCTGCGTCACGATTCCATGCAATTCAGATAACAGAACGTTCTCCCTGAAGACCCGCGTATACGGTGCACGATTTGCAATGCGGACCGGCAACACCGGAATGTCACTCTCGGCCAATTCTTGGCGCACATCCCGTTCATCCGAGGTCTGAAACGCGGCATTGGTGCGGGTAAACAGCAGAATGTGGTTGATCTCGCGCCTGATCATGTTTCCGGTTGTCTGCACCAGTCGAACAGCCTGCGCGGCCTGCCGGGCTTCCATCGCCGAACCATCAAGCGGGATCACGCATAGGTCGGTCCGTGACAGCGCAAAGGTCACGATCTGATCCCTGGATCCTTCCAGGTCAACAATCAGGTAGTCTGCTTCACCGGCCAGGGAATCGATAAGCTCAACCGTGTCCTCCGCCTGCGGGCGGGCATGAACGGCAATTGGCACGTCTTTGCCGTCAGCTTCCCTGGATTGCGCCCAGGATCGAATATTCGCGTTCGGATCAAGGTCCAGAACCGCAACACGTCCACCAGATACGGTAATTTGCTCTGCGAGAAGCATAGCAGACGTGGTTTTTCCGGAACCGCCTTTCGGATTGGCGAAGGTAATTACGAACATGGAAGGATGACTATCCTCACATAAACATAAAGTCATTGTCACTACTGTCCCAATAAAATGGGTGCGTTCGTTTTTCTCCTGCGTCTCGTGCGGATAGCCGTAAATGAACGGCATGCGGCTGTAGCAGAGCGTGAACTGCGCCACCTTCACCACCTGCGGCATCCCCGCGAGCCGGACCCGCTCGTGGCTCCAGTCGAACTGGAAAGCCTCGCCGGGGTCGAAGGCCAGTGGCACGCAGGCCTTCGACAGCCCGCCGCCCTGCCGCGCCTCCCACCGCCGCGCATAACGCCGAACCGCGTCATAGCCCGCGCGGCAGCCCTGAGCGCACAGCGTCTCCCAGATTGACTTGAGCGTCTGCTTGTCCCGCTTCTTGCGGTCCTTGTTGGTCTTCAGCAGATCCTCGAGTTCTCCGATGAACCCGTCAAGCTTCGGATGGGGCTGTAACTCACCGCGGTCGTAGCGATGCTCCGTCGCCCCGCCACGGACCACCTTGCGTACCGTATTCCGGGACAACCCCAATTCCCGGGCCACCGACCGGATCGACCGGCCCTCGACCAGGCACTTCCGACGTATCTTCGCAATCGTCTCCACCACCAGCATCCTCTGATTCTCCCGATAACCGCCAAAACGGTCACGAGACTCTCCGATTCGCTACCGGGAGGGTGGGTCAATTTTGGACGCCGATTCCTCCCAAAGTGGGTCAATTTTGCACGCCGCTCGACAACGTTGCGGCGCTTCTCCGAGCGCTGGCCGTACTGCTGGCGCTCGTAGCGGGCGAGCTGGTCGCGAAGCGCACTGTTCTTCGCCACCTCCTCGGTGAGCCTGTCCTGCAGCGACCCGACGAGCGCCGACAGCGTCCCGGCAAGCCCGAACAACTCCCTGAACAGGGAGGCGACGCCCCGCAGCAGCCCCCCGCCGCTCAGCCCCGCGAACTCCGCATGGAGCCCGTCGAGCCTCTGGCGGACCGCATCCGGGTCGGACGGGTCGATCCCGCTCATTCCTCCGCCTCCACTGCCATGATCGCCGCCAGCACCGCCAGCCGCTCGCCCGGCGGCATCGCCGCGTAGCGCCGCCCCCAGCTCGCCGCCTTGCGCTTGACCACCTGGCGGTGGGTGAAGTTGCGTCCGGCGAAGGCCGCCCAGTGCACCCGGTCGGGCGCGAAGTTGAACCACAGCTTCTCGGTGACGATGCAGGACTGGTTGTTGACCTGGATCTCCAGCGAGCGCCACTCGCAGAGGTGTTCGTCGTAGAGCCGGGACGGATAACCGGAAATCATCACCGAACAGGGCAGCGACTTCAGGATGCCGAGAAGCGCGACATGGTCGGCGTCCGTATAGTCGAAGCGGTAGCGGCGTTGCGACTTGCGCGCAGACTGCACGTAGGGCGGGTCGGCATAGACCAGTTCGCGGCCCTCGAAGTCGAAGTCGGACAGGAACGCGTGGCAGCAGCCGTGGTGAAGCTCGACAGGGTAATCGCAGCTGAAGCTGTCGATGGCCCGGCGGTTGAGATCGATGCCGATGTTCCTGAGCGCCGGAGGCTTGCGCTTCATGATCGCACCGCCCCCAAGATGTGTCTCAATATATGCGGACAACGTCCCGATATACTGCCCATAATCACGCTTCCGAGCTGACGATTCATTACCGGTTCCATCCCTGTGCCGGCGAAAAGGTGAACCTCGAAAGCCGCCGCCGTGAACCATCCGGCAATAATCTCTACGTCCGTTTGCAGTCGAGCGGCCGTTCGCTGGCGATTCGTGAATGGATGACCCGGCCGGAAGCGGCAGCCTTTGCGGTGCGTGACACCCCGAGGCTGTCGCGTGAGGCCTTGTCCGACCTGCGCATGATCGTCGATCGCGTCGTCCGCTCCCTTGCAGATGACGGAGGCAACGATGAAGCGCAACTGGCGGACGATACGATAGAGGCATCTGTTCGAACCGGACGAGCCCGGCCACATCCCGGAGGGAGAGCGGAAGACGGAACTGCTGGCTCTCCTGGCGCAACTGATCCGGGAGGCAGTGACGAACCACACGGAACGCGCGGGAGGCGGACATGAACAGGATTACGGCTGACCATCTCGCGCGCAAGGCGATTGTCTATGTGCGCCAGTCTTCCGAGTTCCAGGTGCGTCACAACACGGGGAGCCAGGAATGGCAATACGGGCTCAAGGCGCGCGCCAAGGCCCTTGGCTGGCCGGACGCCACCTTCATCGACCATGATCTCGGCGTTTCGGGCGATGGGGCCGCCCGGCGGCCCGGCTTCAAGATCATGCTCGACGCCGTCTGCAACCGTGAAGCCGGCATCATCCTCTCGGTGGATGCAACCAGGCTCTCCCGGAATGGCCGGGAATGGCATACGCTGCTCGAGTTCTGTGGTGTCGTCGGCTGCCTGCTGGCTGACGAGCACACGGTCTACGACCCCCGCCTGCCGACAGACAGGATGGTGCTCGGGATGCACGGGACCATGTCGGAGCTCGAGCATGCGAACATGCGCAGGCGTTCGATCGAGGGCCGCAACCGCAAGGCGGCGCGCGGCGAGTTGTTCGGGGCCGTGTCAGCCGGATACCGGCGTGTGGGCAGGAACGCGATCGAGAAGGACCCGGACCTGCGTGTCCGTGCGGCGCTCGATCTTGTCTTCAGCAAGTTCGACGAGCTGCTGAGCATTCGCCAGGTCCATCTCTGGTTCCACGACGAGGGCCTTGAGCTGCCGTCACGGCCGACGGGCGAGAAAGAGCAGCTGCGATGGCAGGTGCCGAACTACGCACGGGTTCACGAGATCCTGACCAATCCGGTCTTTGCCGGCGCCTATGCCTACGGCCGCACCGAGAGCCAGGTCGAAATCCGCGCCGGGGAAAAGAAGGTCACGCGCAAGGTGGTCAGCGACCGGGACGCCTGGCAGGTCTTCATCCCCGACAACCATGAAGGCTATATCAGCCTGGAGACCTGGGAACGGAACCGGCGCGTGATCGCAGACAACAGCACGAAGATGGTGCCCTCGGGACGGCGCGGCGCGGTTCGCAGTGGTGCGGCCCTGCTTGCCGGACTGGTGCGCTGCGGCCACTGCGGGCGCAAGCTGACGGTCACCTACAGCGGAACCAGGGGCGCCGTGCTGCGCTATATCTGCCATTCGGGGATGATCAATCACAACGAGCCGAAGTGCATCTCGTTCAGCGGCGCTCCCGCGGACGAGGCTGTCGGCCGGGAGATTGTCCGCATTCTCGAGCCGATCGGCCTGGAGGCCGCACTCCGCGTCATCGAGGACGACGCCAACGCCGGGTCGGAGGCGGTTCGCCAGCATGAGATCGCGCTCGAGCGCGCCCGCTACGAGGCCCATCGCGCGTGGCAGCAGTACGATGCCGTCGATCCGGGGAACCGGCAGGTGGCGGGCGAACTGGAGCGCCGGTGGAACGAGCGCCTGGTCGCGGTGCAGGCAGTCGAGACCGCCCTGGAGCATGCGCGCGCGGCCCATGCGGACATGAGGATGGATGAAGAGGAGCGGGAAGCATGCCTGCAACTCGGCGCTGATCTTGAACTGGCGTGGAACCATGAAGGCGTCACGGCGGAGACCCGCAAACGCATACTCCGCGCCGCGATCGAGGAAGTCATGGCCTGGGTCGAGGACCGGCGGGTCCGGCTGCTGGTGCACTGGCGCGGCGGCGACCATACGGAACTGTTCGTCGCCAAGAGAGCCAAAGGTCGGCATCGCTATGTGACCGATGCCGGGACCGGAGCCCTGATCACGGGACTGGCGCGACAGATGCCGGACCGGGCGATCGCGGCGCTGCTGAACCGGCTGGGACGGCGCACCGGCAAGGGCAACAGTTGGAAAAAGGCAAGTGTCTGCGGTTTCCGCAACAAGCGCGGCATCCCTCCCTACCGGGAAGGCGAGCGGCAGGAGCGTGGCGAATTGACCTTGAGCGAGGCCGCCACGGCCCTGGGGGTCGATTACCAGAAAGCGGGCCGCATGGCGCGGGAGGGCCGTCTGCCGGCCCGCCAGTTGTGCCAGGGGGCACCCTGGATCATCTCTGCGGCCGACGTCGAGTGCCTGTGCTCAGGCGAGCGAGCGCAAACGCCTCAATTGGCACTGTTCGAGGACGTGGGACGGCCGCAGCCAGGTCGTGACGAATCCGGCGAAGACTGAAGGTGCGGCCGGGCGACCAGTGCATACAGGCTGAAACACACAGGGGGAGATATCGTCATGGCGTTGACACCGGCACAAAAGCAGCGGCGCTACCGGGAACGGTTGAAGGAGAGGCTCCGGGCCGAAGGCAGGCAGGTCGTCGTCCATTACCGCAAGCCGAAGGAAGAGCGCAGCATGCGGAAGCGGTGGCGCAGGCATGTCGCCGCCCTGGTCGAGATCCAGGAGCAGGTCCGGGATCGCCGCGAACGGGTGCCGCCAAACCTTGAAGACAGCCCCTATGCCCGGGCGGCTGACGCCTTTCTCTCGATCGACCTGTCGGAGCTCGAGGCCAACGATCCACCGCTCGGCTACGGCCGTGACTGACGGCCCGGCATGCTTCCGGTCGCGCGGTAACGTTACCGTGCATAGTGGAATCCCACATGTCGATGCACCGCAGAACGCTGGCCGGGAAACGGTTGGTGTGGGTCATGCGCCACGGCGCACCGGCTGGCGTGATCGGACGGCCGTGGAACAGGGTCCGGCAGGGAACGCATCGGATGATGGCGGTTTCGCCCGCACCTTGCCAGGAGGATGCCGACAATCGCGAAACGGCCACGGTGGGACTGTCGGGGGAGCGTGCGGTTCGGTGGTATCGGGAATGATGACCCGGCGCCGGGTTGACGAGACGTTCCGCGGTCCTCGGACCGATTGCAGCAGGCATGGCCCGGGGTTCCGGACCGCGATGATGCCGGACGGGCCCCGCCCTGTGGTGCCGGCCGCTCCAGGCGTTCAGGCGGGGTCAACCGGGTCCACGAAAGCAGCGTTCTCACAAGGTCAGTGCTGCCCCGGAAGTCATCCGAAACCCGGAAAAGCAGTGAATTCCGTCGCAAGGCCGGGTATCCTGTTGGTCCTGCCCCACCGGAGAGGCACATTGACGGGTCGAAGGGGCACGAACAGTACGCAAGGGGATCCGGGGGCAAGGTCCGGATGCCGGGATCCGGTGCCGGGAGAGCACCAAAAGCCGGACCAGGATCGTCAAGGAACCGGTCAGATGCAGCGAGAGGGAGGCGTTATCACAATGTCCGGCAAAAAATCAACCGTGATTTCAACGACATACCGAGGTGGGCATTATGAATCGACTTAGGAATGAGGCGGACACATCGCGATGAGGGGCTGGCAAAGCCCTGTCGTCCCTTTGGAACCATACCATGATGCCATGGCCGATCTCCCGATGATTCGTCTTGATTCGCCGGGAATAGCCCCGGCGGCCTATCGTGTCAAACGGAAAAAACGGCGCAGCAGTAGAAAATCGGGGAATGCACAAGCCGCAGGATCGGCCGCAGCCGTCAGGACGACACCAGAAACCAGGCTAAATCAACGGACGTCGCCGTTTACCCGCTTACAGAAGCGCGACATGGTCGTCGTCCGTGTAGTCGTGGCGGTAGCGGCGCTGCGACCTGCGCGTCGACTGCACGTAGGGCGGGTCGCTGTAGACCAGTTCGTCGCCCTGGAAGTCGAAGTCGGACAGGAACGCGTGGGCGCAACCGTGGTGAAGCTCGACCGGATAGTCGCAGCGGAAGGTGTCGATGGCCCGGCGGTTGAGATCGATGCCGATGTTGCGCAGCGCCGGCGGCTTGCGCTTCATGATGGCGCCGCCCCCAAGATGTGTCTCAATATATGCGATGCGGGGGCGTGAGACTCACGATGGCCTGCGAGAGACCTGTCGTTGCCTTCGACCCGAACCATGCGCCCATCGAAACGGTCTCCCCCGGAACAATCAATCCGGAACCGACAGTATAATGCTCGCTCTATAGTGTCAAACGAAAATCCTCGGCGGGCCGAACGGACAGCCCGACGGAGCCTGCACCGCCAGGATCCTCGACAGGCACGAATAAACACCCGGCGTTGGCGCGCCCTGTGTGCGGCGTTTCGTGATGACGCCGCAGGGCCGCTGACAAGTGCAGACGACGAGAAAAGATACTTGACCCGAGCGCCATTAGGCAGGACGGTCAATGGTCAAAGGGGGGGCGAGCAGTTACGATACGAAAGAAACAAACGTTCTCTCGTCAAGATTGGTTTCTTGCTAAACACGATGAATTGATTGCAGTTATTGAAGAGGTCATGCCGAGAACTCTTGAAACGGTGTCTTGGAGGAAGGAAGGAAATTACCACTTCCCCGCGCCATCTAAAAAATTGATGGCGCGCCTCGCGGAATTTCAACTGACACCAACATAAAGAGGTCTGATTTATGGGCATCCTCCCGAAAACCCGCAGAGCACCTTTCAAAGTAGCTTGGAGATGTTCCCACCTATTCGCCAACCTAGAGGTGCTACCTCAAGGTCATGGTCAGGCTGTTATGTTTGTGCCGATCGAGGGTGCACTCGCCGCAAATCGGGATGGTTTGGCTAAAAGGAACATCTTCGATCATGTTGAAAGTCCGCCTCGCCGAGGCAATGCTTCGGGACACGAAGAACTATCCGTTCGTCAATGACGACATCAAGGAACTCAAGATCGGACGAACCGCGTTCTATCGCTACTTCCCACCAGAGAAAATCCGAGAACTCAGACCACCACACGCCTGAAATGAGCGTATCTCGGGTATAGGCGCAATATCAGGAAATTTAGATGCTCTCAGCCGCAATCAGCGGCGTTTCCTGGGCATTTACCCGTCAGCGGCCTCTGAGAGCTCCTGTTGTTGGCTTCGGAAACAGCAAGAATACAGAACTGACCCCGTTGTGGGATTTTTGGTATGTTGGGTTAGGGTCAAATTTACTGAGTTGAGCAGCTGATAAACAAGGCCGGTATTCCGGTGCCGTCAAATGGGGGTCGTTTGCGGAAGGGAGCGGAATCGATGTCTCGGTGATCCCGGCCGGTAGCCTGTACATGTAGTGACCTGCTTTCATAATAGCTTCGGGTTGCAATCTGAGTTTTGGGGTATATCACCCAAGTGTCGAACGTTTCGGCACAATCCTGTCGCACGAAGGAGCCGGGAAGAAAGGCGAGGAAGAACGATGGTCGCGTGGAGTCAGTGTTCCGCAGTCGAACGAAACTCCGACAAGGTGAGCGGCGCGTGGCTGTTTCGTGGAACCCGCGTGCCGGTCTCCTCGCTGTTCGAAAACCTCCGAGACGGCGCGACGGTCGAGCAGTTTCTCGACTGGTTTCCCGGGGTCGAGCGCTGGCAGGTCGAGAGCGTGCTAGATCATGAGACGCGGCGCTTGCGAGACGTCGCGGTTTCATGAGAGTGTTGTTCGACCAGGGCACGCCGGTTCCGCTGCGCAGGCACCTGCCGGCTCATCGCGTCGAGACCGCTTACGAGCGGGGATGGTCGGACCTTCGCAACAGCGCGCTGCTCGATTGCGCCGAGGCGGAAGGCTTCGAGTTGCTGGTCACGACGGACCAGAGCCTCCGTCACCAGCAGAATCTCGCCGCACGGCGGTTGTCGGTGCTGGTCCTGATGTCCACGTCCTGGCCGCGTATCGAAGCACGCGTCGACCGGATCGCGGCCACCCTCGAACGGATCGCGCCGGGTGAGTGTGTCGAGGTCGCGATCTGAATGTCCGCGATTTCGCCGGAGATGTGCTCGATGTAGCTGCCTTTGGATTTGCCTTAAGTATTACGGAAAACAAACCGAGCCGCGATTTCGCCCGTTTGGTGGTCGGAATCCACCTTGGCGGCGGGGTTGGCGCGCTGCCAGTTTTCCACTCTGCCGACTAGGGAAAACCACCGTTTCCGGTACAACCCGAGTGCAGGCTGGCCGCACACAAACCGGTTTTGCACGGTCATTGCTCCGAGCGGATTTGGGCCTCTTGCAACTCTTTCTTGAACCGCCCCGGCCGGCCAATTCCAGGAGTGTGAATGAAGCTGGCCCCTGCCCCGTGAACTGGCCCGCAGCGATAGTGCTTCCGCCCTGTGTTTCCTAGAGTTTCCGGGCTTTCGGCCTGGTCGCACGAACTCTGGATGGGCGCGCTATACGCCCACCCTTCCGTCCATTGGCGCGCGCGGCGGCGGCCTTTTCCGGGGTGCGCGCCCTGCCGCCTTTCGTGCCGAGTACGGATGCCATCCACGATCGGGAGCCGAACACGCCGACAAGCAGTGCAGGCACGTAGATGTCGGCATCAAGGGCCGGCCAGTGGAGGCCGAGGCCGGAAGGGGAAAGCTCGATTTCGGAGAGCGCGTCGGGATCGGCTCCCGCCAGACCTTCGAGCAGGTGTCCGGGCACGGCCAACTCGACGCCATTGTTCAGGCTGACGAGCAGGCGGGAGGCTTCCCGGTCATAGTGGGCCGCAGTGGCGAAGACCTTCTGGCGCAAGGCGGCGCCGGCCGCCTCGGCCCGTGCGAACTCTTGTTCAGTGACGGCCATGAATCTCACTCCATTTCTGGTACAGGCCTGACTGGTGCGCGGCCAGGCTGTTCTCGAAGCGTCCCACCTCCTGCCGGTTGAAGCCGTGGACTTCCCGCAGTTCCACTGGCCCGGACGGGCATTTCAGGAAGAAGACAGCCTCGCATCCTGCCCGATCACATGGACATGGGCGGGTCGATGATCATTCGGGTAGATTGCAACCCGAAGCCCGTCGAGACGCAAGACGGTCGGCATGGGACAAGCCTAGCATAAACCAAAGCGTTTGGGTAATAGATTTTCACGCTCTGGGTTTCGGGGCCGAGAGGAACGGGAAACACCCGCTGGCTGGCGGGAACCGTTGCCGCCGCAACCGCGATCATCATCGGTGCCATGGCCGGGCTGCCGGCCGGGCGCGGACGAAAACCCGGTTTCCAGGTGCTTTTCCGTCAAAAAACGCCGCCCAGAGCCGCAATCAGCATGAAACACCGGGTTCAGTTACGCTCAACAGCACGAGAGAGGCCTGCAGGACACATCTGATGGCCGGTTTCAGGCCGGATCGAGCCGGTTTACGCTCCGGACCCGAAACGACGGCACGGTGGTCAACCGCAAAAGTTGCCAAAAAGTCGGGTGTTTGCACGATGTTCCTCCTTAACGTGGTTCTACGAACAAACTACACGTGAGCCCGGCTACGGTTGAAATTCAGGCTTGCAAACGGAGAGAGGCCGATGATCCCGGAATTCATTACGAAGAAAAACATCGATACAGCCTTGAGCTACATTCTCCGGGAGGGGGTTCCATCGCGCCGGAGGGGTCGAGACTACTGCCTCGTGGCGGACGGCAAACACTTTCCACCGAAATACACGATCGCGCTTGCCCACCGGGTCGCCACAGGCGAATTCCTGAGTTCGGATCGGTTCTCCGGGGGAAAGGAGTCCAATAAGTTCCTCGAGCGCCGTGACTTCGATGTCGTCAAGTGCAACTGTGGCGGCGCGCGTCATGATCACCGCCCCACTCACGCGAACGCTCCATCGGAACGGAAGCGACGCGCGAGCCCATCCGGACGCCATTCCGAGCAATGCCAGGCTTGCAAGACCCGGGTGCGCGAGCTGCTGGAGCGCTTCTACGGAACCTGCTCGGTCAGCCAAAAATTTTGCTGGCAAACTGGCCTCGCCGCATACCGAGGAACCGAAATCGAACCAACATTGCGCAACGTCGCCGCCGCGCTGAAGGCGTATCGGGAATTCGGCGTCGACGACTTTGTTAAAGCCGATTTCCTGGCCCCCTGCGACTTCTGGGTTTCCGACCCCGGGTTCATCGTCGAGTTCGACGAAAGCCAGCACTTCACGGGTCCGCGGAAACTTGCGCTCTCGGCGTATCCGGCGGAACAACCGTTGGGTTTCTCGGCAGAGCGATGGATTGCTCTATGCGAGGATCATGATGCAAAGGACAACGATCCGGAATATCGAGACGAACAACGGGCGTGGTACGACACGCTGCGGGATCTCGTTCCGTCAATTGAGGGCCTGCAACCGACGGTGCGGCTCTACGCTCGTGACTGGGCGTGGTGCTCTATGGACCCGGACAACAGCGATCATCTGGAGATGTTCTCCGAGTTGATTGGCCACGGGAAACCTGATTCCATCCGCACAAGGACGCGAGCACGTTCCAGGGCCGGGCGGACGCAATCGACCCAGCGAGTGGCAATGGTATTTCCCAAGGTGGACAAAGGCACGTCGAATGGCATTCCGCCGGATGGCCCAGGAGCTCAGAAACCCAAACTGCCCGCGGCTTCGCAATTCGCCAGGGAGCCGGTGGACATCGTGCTTTTTCCTGAAGGATACATACGTGCGGATGACGACAAACGTATCGGCGCACTGAGATAGCTTGCGTCTCAACTGGAAGCTGCCCTGTTGGTGGGTGCGGTCGACGGAACCCTAGCCAGCCGCGGCCGCATATCGCAGGTGCTGCTCCGTTTCGATCCCGATGGGTCCGGTCCATCCCGGATCTACGTAAAACACTCCACGGCAAAGGGCGTTGCCTTCGAGAGCCCCGATTGGCAACCGAACAAGGCGCTCCCCACCATGGAACTGGGCGGCACGCGCGTTGGGGCAACGATCTGCCATGATCACTATCTGGGCCTGCTCCCCCGCCATCTCGCCCGGTGTGGAGCACAGCTTTGGGTCAATCCGAGCTTCGACAACTTGGTCGACATCAAGTGGCCTTCGATTCTGCGTTTACGAGCCGTGGAGAACCGCTTCTTCGCTCTTTGCACGCTCCACAGGAACGTGAACAAGAAAAGTCGAACCCATCCATTCGCGTTCTCTCCGCAGGGCAACGAACTTTCGGCGAGAAGAGCGGGTTCAGGAAACACACGGCCCCTGTCCCAGTGTGTAGAGGCTGGGAACATCTACATCGTCGACCTCGACATGGACGAGGCAGGCGCACCGCTTGAATGGTCGATGTTTCCTCCCGCCACGAAACCGCAGCAGCCTCGCTATGGGCCACCCCGGAAACCCGTCCGTGTCGCATTGAGACGCCGCCATCTGTCCGTCCGCGGCCGCTCCCGGTGGAAGTTCGTCCCTACTTCCGATCGTGTTGAAACCGTATTCGGTCCAGTATTCGTCGGCGTGGTGCGGGGAGGGCGGATCCTGGATGCTGCCGACTGCTTTCAGGTTATCGATCAGGCAAAGCGGATAGGCTGTGCTCCCATCATCTGGAACCATTGGGAGCGGCTTCCGACCGACTCGTGCCGTCTGGCCTCTCTCATGATGGGCCGATCGATCGAATGCTGCGCGCCGGTGGTGATTTCGGACGAGGACGGGATTCATGAATTGGTGGAGTTGTCCAACAAGAACAAGATCCCCGCTCGGCGCAAAATGGAAGCGTCGGGAAAATGGATCGTCGATGTCGGTAACGCCTGGGGCCTGAACAGCGCGTTCAAGTTTGTTTCGGACAATCTTCCGCGAGATGTGCGCGGAGTGGCGCTGGAGCGTTATCGCAGCCTCATGTAGATAGCGGCTTTACGGGCAGGCGCCCCGCAAACCCAAGGTCTTCATGGTTGATGATCGCAGGCGAATGCGGATGCATGGACTTCGTCGAAGACAGGGTACCAACACATTTCGTGTAGACAGGATCACAGGTGTCTCCAGGCAAACCCTCTATCACTTCATTCGAACAACGGGTCGATTCCGGTAGGGGGCAGGATCGTACGTCAAGCGATTTTCCGCCTGTTCAACGTTCGATAGACGGTCGGCCGTGATACGGAGAAGACCTCTGCAAGATCGCTGATCGAGTATTCCCCGGTATCGTGCATTCGCCAGAACTCTTTCTGTTGTTTTTCAGAAAGTTTTGGCCGTTTCCCCCGCAATTTTCCCTTTGCCTTCGCGATCGCCATGCCCTCGCGGGTGCGCATCCTGATGGGGTCCGCTTCGAACTCGGCGAAGGTGGCAACGATGTTGAAGAACATCTTCCCCATCGGGTCAGTGGGATCATGGACTGTCGCGCCGAGCGCGAGTTTCACGCCTCTTTCCCGCAACTCATCGGCAATGGCGCGCGCATCCGGAACGGAGCGGGCCAGACGATCCAGCTTTGAGACGACCAGCATATCACCCTCGCGAAGGGCGGCGAGAGCCTGGTCAAGACCGGGACGCTCCCGGTTCGTGCCGGTCAACCCATGGTCCGTGTAGATGCGGTTCTCGTGAACACCGAGCTCACGGAGGGCTTTCCGTTGCGCCTCGAGGTCCTGGCTGAGGGTCGAGCAGCGCGCATATCCGATCTTTATGGTTTCCATGGCCGGACTGTACGAATAAGGCCCCGCATTTCATATTTCATCGTACCAGTCATTTGAGACGATTTTCGCCCTTGTTTCGCAGACGTGGAATTTCGGCTTGAACCTGTCCGTTAAACGTTGGTCTTGCGGACATAGGGTTGCCGTCGGCGGCGGGCCAGGGGCCGTGTCGACAGGGTTCCGGTCTCCGGCGATTTGTTGTGATACTACCAGAGCCGGCTTCGCGCCATATCTCATTTTTTTCTATACATCATTGTGCGACTGAGGTATTGTATATTCCTGAAGATTAAGCCGTTCGACAAGTGACATGACCAGAAGTGACATTGCCAAGCGTTCCGAGGCGGCCGTTGCAGCTGTTTTCCCACCTTCGATTCGAATTCGGCGAGGCCATCAGGATGGTCATTCCGTCGACCTGGAACTTAACGGAGAGCAGGTCCGAGTCACATGGCTGGGCGAGGGCGGACTTCGACAAGCACGCGCACTGATTGAAAATCAGAACAATCGCCCTGACGTTGCGGCCGCCCGGCGCATGTCGTTCGCCGCACGTGAAGCGCTATCAGCCGCAGGAATCGGCTGGGTTGACGAGACTGGCGCCGCCGAGATCGTACGTGGATCGTTCATCATATCCAGGGATGGTCGTGCCCAGAGGCCACCGCTCAAACCGCCCCGTTGGACACCTGCGGTTTTGGCCATCGCCGAAGCCTTGCTTTGCGGTGGTCGGGGAACCGTCGGCGACATGCAGGAGATTACGTCATTATCCGCAGGAAGTGCCACCAATGCGCTACGCACCCTCACGGATCTCGGTTTCCTGAACGCCGAGGCTCGGCGCGGTCCGAACGCCGCTCGTCAAGTTTCAGATCCGGATCGGTTGCTGGATGCGTATGCGGCGGCGGCGGCGGCGTTGATTCCGCCGGTCTCGATCGCGGTCGGTGTGACTTGGCGTGACCCGGTGGAAGGCTTGGCCAACACCGGGCGCCAGTGGGATCGCGTGGGGATTTCGTGGGCAGCTACGGGCGCTGTCGCCGGGTTAGTGCTGGCCCCCTATCTGACAACGGTGACGACCAGTGAAGTCTATGTTGCAGAAAAGACAAGCGCCAGGCTCGAATGGCTGGCCGCGAGCACCGGACTGCGGCCGATCGAGGGCGGACGGCTCACCTTGCGACCGTTTCCCACGGTCACGGCCGAGCGCCTGGCTACGGCAAGGAACCGATTGCGACTTGTCCCTTGGCCACGCGCCTACGCCGATCTACGGACCATCGGCGTGCGAGGCGAGGAGGCAGCCGAGCATCTCCGGGAGACGATGCGTGATTGATGACATGCCGATCCGCTCCCGTGTGGCACGGGATGCTGCGGAGAGGGCACTTGTCCACGTCGTCCGCCACTATGGGGGAAGGCCTGAATTCGTTGTGCTCGGGGGTCTGGTTCCTGAACTGCTTTGTAGCGGAAGTGAGTTCCAGCACGCAGGCACGATCGACACAGATATACAGGTCGACATTGAGATCGCCTGTGGAGCGGTGAACACTGCACGCCTTGAACAGGCACTCCACGAAGCCGGCTTCGCCCCGGAGAATGCCACAATTTGGCGCTGGGTTGCGGACGGAGGGGTTGGCGCACCGGTGGTCAAGTTCGAACTCCTGGCCGACCTTCAGGATAGACCGGCGGCAGCGACAATTTCGTTCGACGCATGCGAAAACCTTGGGGCCGTGAACCTTCGCGGCACCGGATTTGCAGCGCGCGACACTGAAGTGCATGAATTGAATGTCCGTGACGGCGATGTCACGCACACCGCCGAGGTGAACGTCTCCGGTGTTGCCGGGTTCCTGCTTGCCAAGACCGCTGCTCTCCGAACGGCGTTTGCTGACCTTGAGGCCAACTTCGAGAACCCGGCAACCCAAGGTTCCCGGGCCTACGTAACCCAAATGCGGATCGATCATCCCGATCTTGATCCCCAAACACTCGCTGCCGACGCCATCGTCGCTGTGGGGGAGTACTGTCGGCGCTTGCGGGTCCTGTAGTCTCATCATGATTGGAGAGATGAAGTTGAAGCTGATTTCGGTTTCCGTCCGCCGCGTGGCCTCTCCATAGGTGGGTTGATAACCGGTTTCTTGCCTTTTCAGCATAACCCGCCCATAACGGCGTTTATGACCGCCTCTTTTTGCGCCATTCGGACTCAAATGATCGCGCCATTTTATCAATCATCGGCCCGTGCGGGCTCCGGAAAATTCCATGATTCCGACGATCCGCAACGATCCGGACGATAATCGGCATCTCCCTGCCGTCCCGGCGGAACATGCGGCCATTACCCTTGTTCCGGAGGCCATCGCCCGCCATGGCGATCGTTCGGCACGGGCATGGATCGAATTCTTCACCGCACGCATCCGGAACCGGAACACCCGGATGGCCTATGCCCGGGCGTGCTCGGCCCTGTTCCACTGGTTGGGCGAACGAGACATCGACGACGTGCGCCACGTGACAGCCCTCCACGTCGCCGCCTGGGTGGAATGGCGTCTCGGGGACGGCGTCTCGCGCCCGACCGTCAAGCTCGAACTGGCAGCCGTGCGGCAACTGTTTTCCTGGCTTGCCCATCACCAGGTCATACCCGCATCTCCGGCCGAGACGGTCCGCGGCCCGAAGCATGTGGTCCGGACCGGCCTGACGCCCGTGCTTGACACGGCGGAGGCCCGGCGGTTTCTCCGGTGGCTGCCGGCGCGGACGATCACCGAACTGCGCGACCGGGCCTTTATCGCCACACTGGCCTATGCCTTTGCACGGATCTCCGCGGCCGTGGCGCTTGATTTGCGGGATGTCCATGTCCGCGATTCCCGCTGGCACCTGCGCCTTTCCGAGAAGGGCGGCAAGATCATCGATGTCCCTTGCCACCACAATCTCGAGGCCTGGCTCAGGGAATACATGGAGATGGGCGGGTTGCAACAGCAACAGGATGCACCGCTGTTCCGGGCGGTCGACCGCAGGGGTCGCGAGATCCGGTTGTCGGAGCGGCGGTTGAACCGCAGGCGAGCGCTGGAAGCCGTCTCGCGCCGGGCCGAACAGGCTCACAAGGCAGGCGTGATCAGCACCTGGGCGCTTTGTGCCCATTCCTTCCGCGCCATCGGCATAACCGCGTACCTGGAACACCCTGACGCGCGCGTCGAGGTTGCCCAGTACCTTGCCGGTCACGCGAAAACGGAGACGACACGCCTTTATGACCGCCGCGCCGAGACGATCTCGCTGGACGAGATCGAGCGGATTGGGCTTTAAGGAGCAAACGGGAGGAACAGGGACCATGACGGCACAGGCCAGACGCACGGAAACACGCCGGGCTACCTACCAGGACGTGCTTGATGCGCCGCCCCACAAGGTCGCCGAGGTGATCGCCGGAACCCTCCATACCCATCCGAGGCCGGCCATGCGTCATGCCTGGGCGAGTTCGGGCATGGGTGCCAAGATCAATCCGCCATTCAACTATGGCGATGGCGGTCCGGGCGGCTGGTGGATCATCGACGAGCCCGAGTTGCACCTGGGCGAAGACATCTTGGTTCCCGACCTTGCGGGTTGGCGGCGCGAGACGATGCCCGAATACCCGGACGCGGCGTATTGCACGATTGCGCCGGACTGGGTTTGTGAAGTGCTCTCGCCCTCGACCCGGCAACTGGATCTTGGTCGCAAGCGCACCGTCTATTCCCGCGAAGGTGTTGGCCATCTCTGGTTCGTCGATCCCGATGCACAGACGCTCGAAGCATTCGAACTCCGCGATGGACAGTGGGTACTGATCGACACCCTCTTCGGTGACGCGCCAGTCTCGTTGCCTCCATTTGACGCCATCACTTTCCCGCTTGACGCCCTTTGGCCCGAGGTGATCGCGGGCGCGGGAAAGGCGGAATGACAAGCGTTGCGGCACTCTCCGAGTCAACTGCACCGCGACCGGACATCCGAGGCACGGCATTTCCGGATTGCCGGGCGGCATGACCCAATCTCCTTACCTCCTTGCGGCCACCATCATCTACGGACACGGATTAACTCGGACGCGCAGTGCAGGAACGGGAACTGGCTGGCCTTGCCACGCCACTGGATCTGCTCAGACACATCTCACCGCTTCGGTGGGCTCATATTATGCTCACGGGCGAATGCCTGTGGCGAACAATGGCTGCTTCACGTACTAAACGTACGATTCCGCCCCCTTTACCGGAATCGACCTCAAGTACTGCGCTACCTCGACCCGCGCCTCCGGGTTCTCGAGGTAGGCGGTGATGCCGGTTGCCCGGGAACGAGTGTTTGCAGATCGGCGTGGTGATCCCGGCGGTCCGGGCAGGCCTTGCAAGCATCTCCCAGGTGCTTTGCCTGTTGAAGCGCCGGTCCGAAAGCGGGCCGTCGCGCTCAAGCGAGCGGAAGAGGGGCCCTTCGCGGTCGCCGTGGATCTCGGCCTCCGCAACATAGGCCGAGAGATACGACTCCAGGTTGTGGTGGGAGGGGATTTCGAGCTCCTTTCCGCTCCGACAGAAAGACGTCGAGCACGGCCTTGAACACGAAGCGCTGGAGCATTGCCGGATCAATTTCCGCTCCGAAGTTCGTCGTGCATGTGCAAAGCAAGGGATTTTTCGCCATCCACGCGAGTATCCCGTTGGTTTGGCTGACCTTCCGGTTCCGCTTGAGCAACGTCGAGTCTCGGGAACGGCATGTTCTCCCGGCCGCGAGTATTGGTCATTCCCTGGTCGACTCACGAACCAACAGTTCAGTTGGCAGGAGAATTGGCGATGGGCGGGTTCCTTCCTCAATCCAGCGTGCAAGGGCAGCTGCCGCGCTTTTTCCCATTCTTCGAGATGGCAGGCGTACCGTTGACAAGCGTGGGGAGATGAATTGGGAAATCGGGAGGTCATGCAGACCCATTACGGAAACTTGGTTGGGCACACTCACTCCATGACGTTGGAACTCGAAGAGTACGCCAATGGCGAGAATGTCCGACACACACAAGACGCCGTCCGGGAATGGCCCCGATCGCAGAATCTCCCTGGCCGCTGCGCCACCGCCTTCCATCGAGAGTTCGGTGCAATGGTAGGCAACTTCAACCGACGACTTATTCGCGACAGCCCCGGCAACGCGGTCCCTCATCCGGTCGTTTGTTTCTGTCGGGCCGTGGACAACCGCAATTCGGCGATGGCCGCGGTCCAGAAGGAATTCCAATCCGCGTCGTGCCGCGGCCTCGTTGTCGTAGCCGATTGTCGGATACCTGTAGGTCGGGTCGTAGTTCGAAATGGCAACGACGGGAATTTGGGCGCGGTCGAGCAACTCGTACAGGTTGTCGTCATGGAGGACCCCGGTAAGGATCAGCCCTTCGACACCGATATCCAGCAACTCTCCGGCTTTCCGGGTTTCTGTTTCCTGGACTTCATTGGTCGTCGCGACAATCAGGGACAGTCCGAATTTCTCCAGTTTGCCCTCGATGGCGCTGATGGTCATTGCGAACAGGTCGCTCTCCAATGAGGGCACCAGCGCGCCAACGATCTTGGTTCTTCCTGTATTGATGGACCAGGCTGCAGCGTTCCTGATGAAGCGAAGCTCGGCGATTGCCCGCTCGACCCGCATTTTTGTATCGGGCTGAACCACTTCCGGGGAATTCAGCACTCTGGAGACGGTCGCGACAGATACCCTGGCGGCCTTTGCAACATCCCGCACGGTGGTGCGTTTTGTCCTTTGTCCAATCGTCATGCCAGGATTCGCGTCACTTTCTGAAACCGGTTACAAAAAATCCTTGACTCGGGAAACGCGTTCATATGTAACTGGTTACATCAGCGGTTCTTCAGAAGAGGAAAGAACATAGTAGCCGTCCATATGGAGTTTTCCAACGTCGGTTTCCAGCAGAATCGACGTGCCTTTCCCGGATTCCCCGCACGGTCCGAAAAAACCCGGACGGCGGTCGCACCCCGCGGGACGGCCCGGTTCGACCTGAACGTCGGAGACATCCTGTCGGTGCAACCGGAAGGTGCCGGACAATCTGTCGTTCTTCTCGTATTCGGTGATGATGGGCGACTAAGGCCGGACTTGCTCGGTACGAAGAGCAATGAATCCGGGTCAATTTCCGAATTCGATTGTGCGCCGTTGGCAGGGTGGGTCACTGCGAATGGCGGTTGGATTGATGTCTGGACCGGAACACGAATTGGGCTGGATGAACAGGTTGCGTTGAAATCGTCCGGCGACTGCACAGTCTGGGCCTGTCGGCCAGCGGGAGTGCTGGAACATGTCTCGGGACCATCCGCCGGAGTGGTCGAACTTGCCGTCGTGCCGGGAGAACCGAGCCGGATTCCACCGTTGCCGCCGGTACTTGGCGACATTCGTGATGAATTCACGGTGCGACGCGGTACAGCGGACGCCTATGTCGCCAACCCCGGCGAATACGTCCAGATTATCGACATCGAGGGTCAGCAGTGTTCTGACTTCATGGCCCTGAGGCTCGAAGCGCTCGATGCCGGTGTGGAACGCACGGTCGACAGCACGGCAACGAGGTCCATGGTGCGCGGTGCCTATCCCGGGCCGGGACTGTTCGACAAGTTTTTCGACAGCGAAATGAAACCAATGCTGCAGGTCATCCAGGACACTTGCGGGCGCCATGACACGTTCGGCCTGGCCTGTACCGCCCGCGGATATGAGGAACGCGGTTTCCCGGGACACCTGAATTGCTCGGACAACATCTCTAACGCCCTGGAGCCCTTCGGCGTCGCTCGCAGGACCACATGGCCGGCGATAAACTTCTTCTGGAACACCTGGGTCGATCAGAACACGAATAGGCTGATGACCGAGGAAAGCCACTCGAGACCGGGCGACTACGTCATCTTGAAAGCGCTTGACCGTCTCGTCTGTGTTTCGACCGCTTGTCCGGATGACATTGATCCGATCAACGGCTGGAATCCGACGGATGTTCATGTGCGGATCTACCGGCCCGAAGCCCCCATACGGCGCGCCGTTGCATTTCGCCCGAAAGAAGACGCACCGATGTCTGTAAGCACTGAAAGCGCCTTTCACCCCGCAACGTCAAAACTCACTTCTCAATTCGCGCCTGCGCGAGATCTATGGGTGCCCGTGACTTTCCCGTCGGTCGGAACGGTTGGCGAATATTGGGCCTGCCGTGAGCGGGCAACCCTGCAGGACATGTCGAGTCTCGCGAAGTACGACATTGTCGGCCCGGATGCCGAACAGTTGCTTCAAAAGACGCTGACGCGGGACGTTTCCCGCCTTTCGGTCTGGCGGGGCACCTACGCACTGATGTGCGACGATACGGGTTCGGTTGTTGATGACGGAACATTGTTTCGACTGGCGCCGGACCTTTTCCGCTGGTGCTGCGGTTCGGAGGAATGCACCCGGGTTCTCGAAGGCATCGCGCGGTCCGAGGGCCTGCAGGTTCGCGTCCGAGGTCTGGGCGGGGCACTGCCGAACCTTGCGCTGCAAGGACCGGGTTCGCGGAAGATTCTCGGGAAGATCACGTTTACGCAACCCACTGTGCCGTCACTCGAGGATCTGAAATGGTTCGGCGTCACCGTTGCACGTATCGGCGATCGCGACGGCATACCCTTCATGCTGTCACGCAGCGGATATACGGGCGAACTGGGTTACGAATTGTTCTGCTCCCGGTCCGATGCTCCGGCACTTTGGGACGCGATCATGGAGGCCGGGGAGGAGTTCGGCATCGCGCCCATGGGCTCGTCGGCGCTTGAAATCCTGAGGATCGAAGCCGGCCTTGCGGCTGCGGGTGCCGAGTATGCACCAGGCGTCGACGCATTCGAAGCGGGATTGGGATTTGCCGTCGATCTGAGGAAAGGAGAATTCCTCGGGCGAGCGGCGCTTGAAAGAAATTCCGGAGATATCAGGAGAACCCTGAAGGGTCTCAAATTCGGCTGCAACGATGTTCCGGCGACGGGTGCACATGTGTTTCTGGGAGAACGGCCGGTGGGTGTCATCACTTCTGCCACCAGGTCACCGAAGTTCGGGAGCACGATCGCCATGGCCCGGATCGCGGTGGAAAATGCGGAAAACGGCACCCGACTGGAAGTCGGACTGATGGATGGCCGCATGAAACGGCTGGCGGTGACCGTCTGCGACACCCCGATGTACGATCCCAAAAGAGAAAGAGCCCGGGCATGACAGATGCCATCATAGAACTTGAAAACGTTTGGAAAGTCTTCGGTTCTCGTGCCGACGAAGCGATGGATGCGATCCGGCAGGAGGGCCTTGGCAAGCAGGAGGTCCTGGAGAGATTTCATGCCGTGGTCGGGGTCAGGGAAGCGAGCTTCTCGGTTGGTGAGGGAGAGATTTTCTGTCTCATGGGCCTGTCCGGTTCGGGCAAGTCCACATTGGTACGGCACATCAACCGCCTGATTGAACCAAGTTCGGGAACGATCCGTATCCTCGGTGAGGACATTGGCCAAATCACGTCCGAGGCCCTGCGTCGGCTGAGGGCGACGAAGATCGGCATGGTCTTTCAGAACATGGCCCTGCTTCCGCACCGGTCAGTGCGCGACAATATCGGATTTGCGCTGGAACTGAGGGGCATGGACGCCTATCACCGCGCACAACTGGCGGACAGGGCACTGGAAACGGTGTCGTTGCACGGTTACGGAGACCGCCTGCCGTCGGAGCTTTCCGGGGGCATGCAGCAGCGCGTCGGGTTGGCTCGAGCCCTGGCCGCCGACCCCGAAATCCTGCTGATGGACGAGCCCTTTTCTGCGCTCGACCCATTGATCCGGCGCAATCTGCAAGATGAATTCCTGGGGCTGTCGGCCAATCTGAAAAAAACGACGGTCTTCATCACGCACGATCTGGACGAAGCAATCCGGATGGGCGACCGGATCGGGATCATGAAGGACGGCGAGATCGTCCAGATCGGCACCGCAGAAGACATCGTGACTGCCCCTGCGGACGATTATGTCGCTGATTTCGTGGCGGGGATTTCACGCCTGAAGCTGGTGTCAGCCGGGAAGATCATGGTCCCGGCAGATGAGTTTCAAGCGAAGCACGGCCAGATTGATCCAGCCACGGTTCATCCCGAAGCGACGCCGGATGACGACCTCGACAGGCTGGTTGAACTGAGCACCCATTCCCTCCTGCCGGTCCTGATCCGCTCGGACGGCAAGCTCGTGGGGGTCGTTGACAAGATTACGTTGCTGCACGGTCTTCAGGGGAGTTCGGACGAATGAGCATGCAGGACAGGACGGGCGCCGAAGACCGAAGCATCGACATTCGGGACGTCTCGGTCAAGACGTTCGTGGGAAGCGGGGAAGACTACTACGTTCCGGTCTTCGAGAGGATCCAGCGAAGCGAGATGCCACGCTGGCACGGCAACGTCTGGGGTCTGGTCGTGCCGTGGATCTGGGCTGCCTACCGCGGCGTCTGGCTGATGTTCTGGCTGTCGCTGGCGATCGACATGCTGGCAGTCGTTTGCCTGATGCAGGTCGTGAAGTTCACTCCGCTGCTGGCGCAAGCGCAAGAGAATGCCGCGGAGAACGTCACCCTTGTCGCGCGCTACAGCCGTTGGATCAACACGTTCGGTTCCGTTGGATTTGCCATCCTGGTTCTGGGCAGGGCCTGGATGGGAAGCAGCGCAAACCGTTGGTACTATGGCCAGTACTCTCGCTGGAGGATCGACGACCGCGTTCCCTCGGGTACGGAGATCCGACGCGTCGGGCTGGGGTTGATGATCATGCTGATCATCGCGCCGTTGACCACCTACCGTGCCACACAGCAAAGGCTTGACGAACGCGCCTGTCTCAACCAGCTCCGCACGCTGGAAAGTGTCGACGCCATGATGGCGACATACGGCGTCTCGGAGACTGCCGAACTGCGTGCACGGTTTCAAGTCGAGCTGGATCGACTTGTGGCCGAAAAAGCGGCGCTCGATGCGGTCGAGAACAGGAACGCCGAACAGGATTCGCGGCGGTCGTCCTTGCGCAGGGACATTCGCCTGTCGGAACGTCAGGTCCAAACGCTCGACCAGTTCAGCTCCATCGGAGTCCGTGAGCGGTTCGATTGCTGGTTCATCGATGATTTCCCGACAATTGCACGTCTCGATCCGCCCGAAGACGCCGTCTATCGGCGCGTTCCGGACGAGGCCGCTATCGGCGCGGGCGAGGAAGGTGCGACAAAGGTCGTAAAGATCGTGAGAGACCCGGTCGAAGGCCGCAAGGTCAATTTCTTCACTTATTCGGCCGAGAAAATCGATATCTCGATCAACTACCTGCGGGCGAATTTCGCCACCGCCTTCGATGCAATTACCAACGTGCTGCGCCAATCACTCATCCGTGTCGAGATTGCGTTCATGCTGACCCCATGGATCGTGGTCGCGTTTCTGTTCCTTGCCCTGTCCTGGGCATTTGCGGGGACGGGAACTACGATCTTTGTCGGCGCGTCCCTGGCATTCCTGGCCGTGTTCGAACTCTGGCAAGTAGCCATGCAAACGATGGCGCTGGTGGTTGTGTCGACTGCCCTGTGCGGGCTGGTGGGATTGCCGGTCGGTGTCTGGATGGCGAAGAACAAGGTTGCCCGATGGATCACCGAACCGATCCTTGACGTCATGCAGACGATTCCTTCCTTGAGTTATCTGGTGCCGGCTGTGGCCTTCTTTGGCATTTCGCAGCCCCCGGCTGTTCTCGCCACGGTCGTCTTTGCAATGCCGCCGATGATCAAGCTTACGGCGCTCGGCATCCTTCAGGTCCCCGACAGCACCAAGGAAGCGGCGCTGGCGTTCGGTGCGTCAGAACGACAGCTTCTGCGAAAGGTCGAACTTCCAATGGCGATTCCGTCGATCATGGCGGGGCTCAATCAGACAATCATGCTTGCACTCTCGATGGCCACGATTTCGGCATTTATCGGAGCCGAGGGACTGGGGGCCATCGTAACCGCTTCACTCGGGGATGCGCAGGCCGGCAAGGGTCTGCTCGCCGGAATCGCCATCGCGCTTGTCGCGATGGTGATCGACCGGATTTTGAAAGGGATCCGCAATTCGTTCAGTCTGATCTGAATGTGAAACCATGACCACAACAACAAGGAGACTCATCATGAGAAAACCACTGAAAGCATCAGTCTTGTGCGCCTCGCTGATCGCAGCGTCGGCAGCACCTGCCCAGGAAAAGATTACCCTTTCGGACCTGAGCTGGAACGGCGCGCGCGCCATCGGCAACGTATTGATGGCCATCATTGACGGACCGATGGGCGGCGATGCGGAAATCGTTTCGGGCATGAACCAGCACGCCGTGATCTTCGCCGGCATGGACAAGGGCGACGGGTCGATCGACGTTCACACCGACCTGTGGATGCCAAACAACCAGAGCATGTGGGACCAGTATATTGACGGTGTGCAGACGGTCGCGACCAACATGCCGTACAAGGGGACATCGAACATCTACGTTCCGTCGTACATGGCCGACAAGGTCCGCTCGATCGAGGATTTGAACAACCCGGAAATCGCTGCCATGTTTGACACTGACGGTGACGGTCTCGGCGAATACTGGGCCGGCGACGTGACCTGGGCATCGACCAAGCGCTGGCAGATCAAGTTCAAGTCCTATGGGCTCGATGGACTGTGGGAGCCGAACATCATTTCGGCAGATACGTTCAAGGCGGGGCTGGAAGCCGCCTATGCCTCGGGCAAGCCGCAGCTTTTCTACTACTGGACTCCGGAAGCCCTTCACGTGAAGTACGACCTGACTGCGCTTGAGGAACCTTCCCGGTTTGAAGGTTGTGAAGACGTCGATCTTCAGGCCGAAAACTGGCTGGAGGTGTCCACATTCGAATGTGTCATCGCGCCGAACGACATCTATGTCGCCTATTCCAAGTCGCTCGAAACCCGGAATCCGGCAGTGGCCAAAATGCTGTCGAATGTTCAGTTCACCGGTGATGAAATCAACGGTTGGATTGTCGAGATGTTCGAAAACAAGCGGGATCCGCAGGAGGTCGCTGAGGAGTGGATCGAGGACAACGTGGATATCGTGAACGGCTGGATCAACGGCTGACCAGTCCAACTTGCAAGGGCCGCGGACAAGCATTGTCCGCGGCCGCGACTCCCAACCGGATTCATCGGCGGATTCATCGGTAAAGCTGGTGGGGAGCCTACGAAAATTTCCCGCGGAGGCGCATGGACGCCGATATCCAGGCAAGAGCTATCGAAAGGCTGCTATCGCTCCCCGCTTGGAAGAAACGTTACGAACTCTACGGGGTCTGGGTGGCAACCGAGGTCGCGCAAGCTTTGAAGGACCACGAGATCGTCATCAATCATTCAAACGCCGAGCTCAAATTCGCTTTCAGGGAAGCCAGAATCCTCGACCTGAAGAGTGCTCGACCGAAACGTGGCAGCGGGGCTTTCCCAGACCGAGGTGGCGGAACGCATGGGAACCAGGCAGAGTGAAGTCTCGCGGATCGAAGGCGCGCGCCGGAACATCAGCATTGCCAAGCTGGTGAACTATGCCGAGGTCGTTGGCGCGAAGCTGGACATTCGGCTTGACCCCGTCCGACCTGACGGTTGAGCACGCCGACAGGACGGCCGGGCAGTCAGGCAACATGGCGTCACATATTCTGGGCCAAGCGTTCCAGTCACTCAGTGATTAGTCAGGTCCTGTTAGCTGCGATTTTTCGCGAAAATCCGCTTTCAAATCCCGATCCTCTCGATCTCGTCGAGAGAGACGCGTTCCTCACGCCGGTCATAGAACTTGGTGGTCTCCGTCTTCGCGTGGCCGGCCAGATACTGCGCCACCTCGACCCGCGCCTCCGGGTTCTCGAGGTAGGCGGTGATTCCCGTCGCGCGGAGCGAGTGATTGCAGATGGGCGTCGTGATCCCCGCTGCCCGGGCGTGCCGTGCGAGCATCTCCCTGGCACTGTGCCGGTTGAAGCGCCGCTCCGATAGTGAGCCGTCGCGGTCGAGCGAGCGGAAGAGGGGACCCTCGCGGTCGCCGTGGATCCGGGCTTCCGCGACATAGGCCGAGAGATACGATTCCAGGTTGTGGTGGCAGGGGATTTCGAGCTCTTTTCCGCCCTTCTCCTGCAGGCGCAACCAGAGCCGGTCCTCCATGCGGAAGACGTCCTTCACGTTCATGGCGAGTGCGGCGGAGATCCGCGCGAAACTGTAGGTCATCACCGCGACGAGCGCACGGTCGCGGAGGCCGCCGACGGTGTCCGTCGGAATCAACCGCAGAAAGCGCCGACACTCGGCGGTCGAAAGAACCGGCGTCTTGCCGCGTCAGACGGAATGCTTCGGCCCGCGCACCGCGGCTGCCGGCGAGCCCGGCACCACCTGGCGCACGGTCAGCCAGTCGAAGAGGCGCCGGATGGCGGCGAGCTCCTGTTTGACGGTCGGGCGCGAGGCCTCGCGCATGCGGGATTCCAGCCAGGCGGCGATGTGGACCGATCGGATTTCCCGGACGTCCAGGATCCCGTGTTCGGCGAGCCAGTCGAACAGCCGGTAGGCTGCCCGGGCGTAGGCCGTTCGGGTGTTCGGGTTGCGGATCTGCGCGGCGAAGAACTCGAGCCAGGTTTCCTGGGCTTCGGGTCCGCGGCCGGCGATTTGCGCCGGGATCGCCGCCGCGGCCGTGGGGACGGCGGGAGCCGGCGGTGCCGGGATTCCGGCCTTGCGAACGATGTCCATGGTTGTCCTGTCCTGCTGCCCTGATCATGGTATTGGCCGTACATAAACGCCGTTATGTTAGGTTAGAGGAGGGATGGCAAGAGGGAGGTGTACGAACGGCAGGATTCCTGAACACCGCAATGGGGACGGCTATCGGAGAATCTCCGTGGGGAGGTCCCCAAACAGCGCGCGTACGTCGTTCAACGCGTCCACATCCTCGTCCAGCAAATATCGAACGGCCGCCAGATAGTCCGCCTTCGTCGCGAATCTAAGGGCAGTCGAGATCCCATTCAGGGCGGCTGACTCCCGGACCGGGCAAAGCCTCAGGATCGCCTCCCAGTCGCCCCGGTCCACAGCGGCGTCCAGTTCGCGTTTCCTCGCGGCTCGTATCGTCTCGGCGTGGTTCTTAATGCGCAGATCTTTACCTGCCAGCAGTTCGTTGTCGTTGGGAATTCGCTCCAGAACGGCCCTTCGGATCGCCTTTTTGGCGGCCTTTTCGCTCAGGCGTTCCGTGTGGCCCCTGACTGCAACGTCCCCTGCCTCGGTGGCGGTCGAGACCAGAGTGCCTTCGTCCATCCCCAGCACCGACGACTGCCGCGAGGCAACTCTGGCGATGACGACCGGGTGGAAGTAGATGGCCTCCGCCGAGTAAAACGGAAGGGCGTATACGCCTCGTTCCCGCCGGTCGGCGATCCGGTCGGCGTCCAACCCGTCCCCGTCCACGATGCCGTAGGCCCTCAGCCAGTGAAGGGCCTCTGCCGCCCGCGACCCGGCGACGGCCTGCTCAACCTCAGTGCAACTCCCCTTAGGCACCACGGACACCATCGGAAAGACGAGGCTGTAAAGCGGTTTGTCGATGCTCCGTTCCGTTCCTTCCACGAAGAGAATCCGTCGGCGTGAACCGAGAAGATTCCGTTTCAAGCCGTCGTCCGGGGGGGCTCCCGCCGCCAGTTCGTCTGCCTCCCACGCCGTCGGTGCCTGGCCGTCGAACGTGCACGACCGCAGTAGCAGAGCCCGGCTCTCCCCGCTCTCCAGAGCAAGCTCGGCATCGTGCGTTGAAATCACGAATCCGCAGTCCTTCCGCCGTCTGAACAGAGCCCCAAGAAGCGGTGCGATGATGGATCTGTGCAAGTGCCGTTCCGGTTCATCGATCAGCAGCAGCGAGTCTGGTGGCGCCGTGAGCACGTTCGAAGAGATCAGCAGGACGTTCCGTTCGCCGTCCGAAAGTTGTGCCGCCCCGTACTCCGGTCCCCCGTTCTTGCTCGCCATCACCTGCTGGTCGTCCCGGATCGCGATCTCGATCGGGATGCAGGATTCGCGGAACAGATCGTTGATGGCGTCGACCGGCGACCCGGTTTCCGCTTCCGAGGCCAAATCGTCCATCCGTCCATCGTCGTAGGCCCTCGCCATCGCGCGTGCGCGACGGTTTTCCGCGTCGACCAGTTCGAACACGGCGATGCTCGCCCTTGCTGCCGCGTACGGGTCGCGGTAGCGTGATTGGTTGTTCTGGTCTTGGTTTCGGATGTTCTGCTCGGTCTGCAGCTTGTTGGACGGAGTCAGGTCCAGCGCGTCGGACTCCATCCAGGTCTGCCGGTGCGCTGAGACCTTCCGCGTACGCCCGAGATTCTGCGCGTTGAAACGGAACATCAGGCTCGATTTGCCGGTTCCGTTGGCCCCGAGTACGAACAGGGTTTCTCCGATATCCAGTTGAAGCGGGTGCATTTGGCCCAACCCCGTCGGAAAGCTTAGGTCGAACGTCAAAGTCTCCTCCGTTTCTGGCCCCACCGCATAGAGTTCGTGCGTAGAACCACGTGAAGGAAGAATGGTTCCCTGAACTGCGTGGCCTTCGTCGGACAGGCTTCTGTGGTCGGGTCCCGACCTTGTCAAGCGCCGAACTGGTTCGATCGGCAGCCAGACAACACTGGCCGCAGCAACCGCGTTCGAAACCTTTTTGGTACTCTTGGAACGGCGGGAAATCCCCGTGGATGTCGCCCACCAGAAACACTTTCCCGATGCCGGCGAAATCGATCATCCGCGCCTCAGTGGATGACCATCGGCCTCAACCCAACATGGGTACCAAAAGTCCCACAACAGGTCGGTTTCTGAAGTCATCAACCGGTGCTCTCAGAGGCCGCTGACGGGTAAATACCCAGGCAAACACCGCTAATTGCGGCTGAGAGCATCGAAAATTCCCTGAAATTTCGCCTATACAGGGTATGATCTCTCAAACGACAAGCTGCGGGACAACACGGGTGTCATGCCCCCAAATCCGCGCCCTGCATTATCCCGGAAAATTGGGAGGCGCCAAAACGGTAATCCATCAAATATTTCAGAGAAATACGAGCTTCCTTGTGGGACTTTTGGTACCCATGTTGGGCGAGGGCCGGAGATGGTCGGCGAGGGCGACGCGAGACTTGACAGGAAGGCCAGAACCTGTCCTTCGTGAATATGATGAAAAGGTAGTGAAGCAAAGTCCTCACCTGATCACGCTCATCCTTTCCATCTCGCCGCAAGCGTTACATAATCTGAAATTCCGTCCATTTCCGGGACATCCCGATTCAGGAGGGCACGAATTGACCACGACCCTTGCTCAACTTTCCGATGTCCACCTTCGCGATGCCTGGCCGGATGAAGCCCGGGACTTCACCCCATGGCTGGCGAAAAACATTGATCGCCTGGCAAAAACACTTGGCCTGGATCTGGACCCGCCCGAGATGGAAGTCGCGGTAGAGCAATACTCCGCTGATATCGTCACCTCCGAAAGCGGGACAGACAACCGGGTCCTGATAGAGAACCAGCTTGAACGGTCGGATCACCGGCATCTCGGCCAGATACTGACCTATCTTGCGGGCCTTGAAGCAAAACGCGTGATCTGGATCGCGAGAGATTTCGACGAAGCGCACCTTTCAGCAGTTCGCTGGCTCAACGAGTACACGTCCGATGCGTTCGCCTTTTTTGCCGTGCGTTTGCGGGCGGTTCGCATCGGTGACAGCCCGATCGCACCCGTCTTCGAGGCAGTTGAGAAACCGAATACGTGGGAACGCAAACTGGTAAGGCAGGTGAATGATGCTGAATCCGAACGCACCAGGCTGCGCGAGGAATTCTGGAACCAGTACTTGGCACGACACCCGGGTCTTTTCAAACCCAGCCGATCCTCGAATATCTGGTTGCCCATGTTGTCCGACGGGTCGGTCATTCTTTCCATGTATGTCGGAAGCAGGGAGTCCGGAATGTACCTTCGCGCACCGTCCGGCAAGGAAATCTCCGCCTTCATGGAGCGCAATGAAGAGAACCTGACGAAAGCTCTCGGGCAGTCAGAGGGGAAACAGGAAGGCCATTATTTCGGCTCCTGGCACGACATTACTCTTCAGGAACGTGAGCGCTGGGATGAGTTGATCGACTGGATGGAAGGCAAGCGACAGAACTATGTTGAAGTCATGAATTCAGCAGTGGAGCTGGATGAGGCCTGATCAATCCGGTAGCGTACATGGGGAAGTACCAAAAAGTACGGGGTCAAGCCGCGAGAGCATTCCGTAATCTGGAAAGTTTCCGGTTGGATCGACATATCGGGGTCGATTCCGGAAGAGGGCGAAATGACACTTTTAGAGTTTTTGGCCACCATTTTGGGCCATCCGTATTTCCCTGTGACCAGTGTGTGCCCATCCGAGTGGTGAATTGTGTCTGAGCGTTGACACCCGCCCAAGGCGCAGAGTGTTCTTCATCGTCCCTGTTTGAGGATTGTCTGCCTGGTACGGATCCCGGGTCATATAAATCAATGACTTGCAAGGCCAAAACCAGAGGGGTTCAATTGGGACAGCGGGTAGCCATCTACGCCAGAGTTTCCACCGCGGACCAGTCCTGCGCTCGGAATCAGTAAGAATACTGTCCTCGATGTCGTAAAACGGCACAGGCATGCCGATGAAAGTGCATTCTCGCAGCGCTCAGCAAAAAATGTGTGGACAATCGCCCGTGAATGCGACGAGAGGCGAAGAGAAAATGCTTAGCGTGTCATTTCGTCCTCTACCGGAATCGACCCCTTATACGGCGCATAAGATGAAGCGCTTTCGCACCGGCAACAATCCAGTGTGCAAAATCCTACGACACTTGACGGGGATTCCTACGACATCTGACGGAAGTTCTTACGACACTTGACGGCGATTCCTGCGACACTTGACGGCGATTCCTGCGACACTTGACGGTTTTGTCGGGGTTGCGGGCGGTTCGCGTCAAGGGTTGCACGGTAACGGCATCCACGTGTGAGATGCCCTCGCGATTTCTCTCTCGGTACGGTCTCATCATCGATCAATCGATCGATCGCAATGAGGAGGCCCGGGCCAATGAAGAGAATCGACATGATCAACGTCAAGAGCATCCTGCGTCTGCGTCATGACCTGAAGTTGTCGCGCGACGAGATTGCCGCCGCGTCCGGCGTGAGCGCGGGCACGGTATCGAATGTTCTGGAACGGGCGGCGGCGGCGGGCCTGGCCTGCTGGCCGCTGCCGGATGACCTCGACGACGGGGCGCTTCGGGAGCGGCTCTACCCGCAGGTCGAACGTGACGGCGGGCAAGTCCCGCCGGACTGGGATGATCTCGTCAAGGAGTACAAGAAGCCCCGTGAGCGTCGCCGTGCGAAGATGACCCGGCGCCAGCTCTGGGTCGAGTACCGCGACAACGCCCTGGCGCAGGGCGGCACCGCCTACAGCTACAGCCGATTTTGCGCGCTGTTCACGGAGCAGTTGAAGGAGCGCGCGTCCCCGCAGATGCATTTCGACTACGAGCCGGGGCTCTACGGCATGAGCGACTTTTCCGGCAAGACCCTGGCACTGCGCACCGCCACCGGCGATGTCGATGTCGAGATCTTCGTCGCCGTGCTGGCCCACTCGAAGCTGATCTACACCGAGGCGGTGCCGGACCAGAAGGTCTGCCACTGGACGATGGCGCACCGCCGCGCGCTCGAATACTACGGTGGTTCTGTCGAGCGATGGATCATCGACAACCTGAAGTCCGGGGTTGTCAAGGCGGACCGCGAGGCGCCGCATCTCAATCCGAGTTTCCGCGAATTTGCGAAGCATTACGGCCTGGCCGTGCTGCCGGCACGCTCGGGGCGGGCGACGGACAAGGGACTGGTCGAGGGCGCCGTCAAGGCTGTTCAGACCCGCATCCTGCTGGCGCTGCGCCACGAGACCTTCTTCTCGCTCGAGGCGATGAACGCTGCCATCCGCCGCGAACTTGACCGGCTCAACCACGCCCCCATGTCCTGCGGAGCAAGCCGTCGTGCGCTGTTCGAGCAGAGCGAGCGTGCCGCCCTGACCCCGCTGCCCGAGCATGCATGGGAATGGGGCGAGTGGGTTCCGCGCAAGGTGGGGCAGAACGGTCACGTCGCCGTCCACAGGAATTACTATTCCGTGCCCGAGGCTTACATGGGGCACAATGTCGAAGCGCGCATCGGCGAGCGCATGGTCGAAGTGTTCCTCGAACAGGACGGTGAGCGCATCGCGGTCCATCGCCGCTCGGGCGGGCGGAACCAGTACATGACCCGGCCCGAACACATGCCCGATCACCTCAATGCCGTGCGTGACATCCGCAAACCGGACTACGGCACGATCCTGCTCCGCAGGGCCCGCCGCGTCGGAGAGAATGCACGGGCCTGGGCCGAACGCTGCTTCGCTTCCAGGGACTTCCCCGAACAGGCCTTCACCACCGTGCAGGGCATGATCCGTCTCGCCGAAACTCATGGAAACGCACGCATCGACACGCTCTGCGCCGAGGCTCTCGACCTCGGCCGCCTCGCCTCCGGCTACCTCCGTGAACGCCTCAAGGACGGCGGCGGCAAGGCGGCTCCGCTCCGCTCCGAACCCGACGAGATCATCCCCCGCCACGCCAATATCCGCGGGGGCGCCTACTACTGCAAGACCAACAAGGGAGAAACACCATGACCCTGCGTCAACCCAACCTCGAACGCATGTTGCAACTCGGCCTGTCCGGCATGGCCGAGGCCCTGGAGGAGCAGCATGACATCGCCGACATCGGACAGCTCGACTTCGACGATCGCCTTGCCATGTTGCTCGAGCGTGAAGTCTCCCACCGGGACCGGAAGAGCTATCTCGGCTACCTGCGCCAGGCCCAGCTGCGCATCCGCGCCGACATCCAGGATGTCGACTGCCGTGCCGGACGCGGCATCGCGCGGACCACGCTGGTCCAGCTCGCCGCCGGCGACTGGATCCGCCAGGGGGTGAATTTGATCGTTGAAGGTGCGACCGGATCCGGGAAAACCTTCATCGCCTGCGCCCTGGCGCATCAGGCCTGCCGGCAGAAGCGGCCCGTGCTCTACCGCCGGGTCTCCGAACTGGTCTCCGCACTCGCCCGCGCCCGCGACAGGGGCACCCACGAGCGCCTGATGCGCCGCCTCGCCAAGGTGTCGCTGCTGGTGCTCGACGACTGGGGACTGGAAGCCTTCTCCGCCGAAGGCCGGCGTGACCTGCTGGAGATCGTCGAGCAGCGCTACGGGCGCAAGTCGATCCTGATCGCCAGCCAGATCCCCGTGGATCGCTGGCCAATGGTGATCGGAGAGCCGACGATCGCGGATGCGGTCCTCGACCGCATCGTCCACAACGCCTATCGCATCGAACTCAAGGGCGAGTCCCAGCGCAAGCGCAACAGGCCGCCGCCGTTGAACGGCGGCGGCGGCTGAGGGAGCGTGTGCCTTGCCCCACCGCCCCTGCATCGATCGGGGAGCGTCCTGTGGAATTGTGGACGAGCCCTTCGGGCCAGCCCGCGCCCTTCGGGACGTGTGGACAAGCCGTGGACGCGGCTGGCGCCGCGCCCACCGCGTTGACTGTGGAATCGCGTTCAGGATTGACCCACCCCTGATCCGATGGAAACGACTGCCTCGCGACAATTCAGCGAGGCAGGAGAGATGGTGTCAGTGGAGACGATCGGCAAGATTCGGCGTGCGTGGCACGTTCAAGGGAAGTCCATTCGCGCGATCGCGAAGTCGATGGGCGTGTCGCGCAACACTCCGCAGCGTCAGCACCGACAGCGCGGCGAAATGAGCTTGAGCGAGGCTTCCACGGTCCTGGAGGCCGATGACCGGAAAGCGGGCCGCATGGCCCGGGAGGGCCGTCTGCCGACCAGTGAATACAGGGCGAAACACACAGGGCGAAACACACAGGGGGAGGAGACATCGTCATGGCGTTGACACCGGCACAAAAGCAGCGGCGCTACCGGGAACGGGTGAAGGAGAGGCTCCGGGCCGAAGGCAGGCAGGTCGTCGTCCATTACCGCAAGCCGAAGGAAGAGCGCAGCATGCGGAAGCGGTGGCGCGGGCATGTCGCCGCCCTGGTCGAGATCCAGGAGCAGGTCCGGGATCGCCGCGAACGGGTGCCGCCAAACCTTGAAGACAGCCCCTATGCCCGGGCGGCCGACGCCTTTCTCTCGATCGACCTGTCGGAGCTCGAGGCCAACGATCCACCGCTCGGCTACGGCCGTGACTGACGGCCCGGCATGCTTCCGGCCGCGCGGTAACGTTACCATGCACAGTGGAATCCTCCGTATCGATGCACCGCAAAACGCTGGCCGGGAAACGGGTGGCGCGGGTCATGCGCCACGGCGCGCCAGGCGGCGTGACCGGGCGTCCGTGGAACAGGATCCGGCAGGGAACGCATCAGATGGCGGCGGTGTCATCGCCCATACCATGCCAGGAGGTGCGGGAGGGCGTGAAAAACCTTCTTCCGGCGCCCCCGAACTCGTGACTCTCATCCTGATTGTCGCGCTGCAGGGGCCACCTCTTCCAGAGGTCGCAGGCGAACTGCGTCCGCCAGATCGCCTTGGATCGCTAGCCAAAGGTGATCGCAGAGCCCACGTTCGCGGACGCGGTCCTCGATCGCATTGTCCACAACGCCGATCGCATCGAACTCAAGAGCGAGTCCCAGCGCAAGCGCAACAGGCCGCCGCCGTTGAACGGCGGCTGCGGCTGAGGGAGCGCCTGCCGTGCCGTGCCGCCCTGCATCGATCGGCAGGGTCCTGTGGAGTTGTGGACGAGCCCTTCGGGCCAGCCCGCGCCCTGCGGGACGTGTGGACAAGCCGTGGACGAGGCTGGCGCCGCGCCCACCGCGTTGACCACACTCGCGGGCTTCTCGCCCACAGGCACCACAGGACAGCCACAACAACGATTCTTTCAATATTCGGATTCATCCGGCCTGACGGCCGGAAAGAAGGGGCGCCTGCGGCGCCGGGGCCTCGCGAACGGACCACGGTCATCGCGTTCACTGCGGTATTGAAATCCGGGAAGGGCTCGCTTACGCTCGCACCGGGCTGGCCTTCGGCCAGCCTCCCGGCATCAAAAAGGAGGACAGAACCCAGGCTTCAGTCCCGGGAGAGACTTGCGCGCTGACGCGCGAACCGGTCCGTCAGATGTGACAGGAATCGCCGTCAAGTGTCGCAGGAATCCCCGTCAGATGTCGTAGGAATCGCCGTCAAGTGCGTAGGAATCTGTAATCCAGTGCTTGCGGAGAATGAAGCCTTTATCTTATCTGATCCAGCCGTACGCGCCAACTACTCTGAAGCTTATGAACCGCCGCGGCCACTATTCTATCGGTCGCGCCCTGACTTCGGCTTGATGATGGATGCTCTTGCAAGGGCTATAGAGATAGAGGGCATTTGAGCGAAAGCTCACCAAGCCAGCGCCAAATTCGCTTGACGCTAAGCGTCGGAGCCCGTTTCGCGCGCGTGGACCTCGATCTGGAGGCCAATTGCGCTCAACGCGAGATCCATGCGATCAAGCCGCGAATTGTGACGCACATCCAGCACACGGTCGACCTGCGGCAAATGCCACCCCAGGCGCCGCGCCAGTTCCGCTTTCCCGATCCCCTGATTCCGCATGCCCTGATAAAGCATGGCCTTGATCGCCGTCAGCGTCGGCACCTTCACGCGGTCTTCGCCGGCAGACGGTTCCGGGATGTCCTGCCGTGCAGCGATTCGTGCAGCGATCGCTTCCTCGAGCGCATCAGCGGCCCGGGCGATCGCTTCGTCGCGGTCGTCCCCGAACGTTGTGAGTTCCGGAAAATCCGGAGACGTTACGAACATGGTGCCGTCGTCGTCTTCCAACAACACCGGATAATGCAACATTATTTTAACCCAAGATCCTTCTTGATCTTTGCGACCAGCTTCCGGCCCAACCCCTTGCGGGACCCATGCATCGGAAGCTGCGATGTCCGGTTACCTAACCGGACCGTAAGGTGGCCACTGCCACCCTTGTGTTGTTCAAACGTGCAGCCCTTTTTCTTGAGCCAACGTCGAAGTTCTGTTGATTTCATCGAACAGACTCCTGATTTTCAGTTGTTGATAATTTACCATCGCTTTGTCTCCTTTCTGCGGCCCGGCTTGGCGACTGAGTTTGTGTCTGCCCTTCCCGGTCCTAGCTCGGCCTAATTTGTATGTGGCCTCCGCGACATATAGCACGGAAATCACGGCAGCGCAACACTTATGTTGTGTTCGGTCGCGATCGCTGTCAATACGCCTTTCTCCCGCCGTCCGTGAATTTTCCGGTGCTCTCGTTGTTGAGGGTCACTACAGCTATTGTGCGTACTCAGCCTAGTTTGTACGGATACGTCGGAGCTCCCTCATGACAGCCGACCTGCATCACCGCATCCTGACCACCCTCACGCGGCGGGACGAGCAGCGCATCATGAACAATGTCTGCCGCAGCGATTACATCGAGTGCATGGTCGCATCCGTACTCTGCGCCGACTGGCGCCTCACATGGGCGGACGGCTGGGATTGGGCGCCGTGGGACTGCGAGCACACGCCGACCGGTACCCGGCTGGAAATCAAGCAGGCCGCGGCAAGACAGTCATGGGATCATGAATCCCCTGCGGTCCGGCGGCGACCGGTTTTCGACATCGCCTCTCGCCGGGGTTACTGGCCGCGGGACGGAGGTCCATGGATCGAGGCGCGGGTCGCCTTGCGCACCTCTACGTCTTTGCCTGGCACGGGCGCCACGACGAACATGCCGACCACCGCAACGCCGAACAATGGCAGTTCCTTGTCACGGCGGAAAGCGACCTGCCTTCCGGGCAAAAAAGCATCGGCCTGGCACGGCTCGGGGAGATCGCAACCCGGTGTGGCATAGCGGATCTTCGGCAGGTGATCGAAATGGCCCGGCAGCGGCTGACTATGCGCGAAGCAAGGTAACAACCCTATTTGTTCAAGAATGTTCGACAACATCCGCACCCTGCGATGGGTGATCGGGATCCACTTGGCAATCCGCCTGCAACACTTGGAGATACAACGTACACCTATAAGGAGGAAAACAATGAAACGTTTAGCCTTAACTTTAGCAACACTACTACTTCTACCCACCTGCTTAATAGCGGAAGACAATATGAAGATCAGCGTTCGTATGTCGCTGCAGGACGTATCGGTCAGTGTCACTGGAGCAACCGAGGAGGATATCGAAAGTGGACTCTATAAGGAACTTCTCTTCAAAGCTGGGAGAGAAGCAAGGGATGCTTGGAAGTGTGCTATACATGACCGTTGTTACGACTTTGAAGAGAATTAAGGAAACCCATTCCCTCTCTCCTGCTTCAATAGCTGATACTCAACGAGGAACTGCTCAGAGCGAGCCGCTGGCATCTTATCAAGTAACAAGCAGCTGCCATGTTGATCATCGACGAAGACATCGAGCCACGCGGGTCTCCGCGCCCTGCAGCGGCAGCGGCGCCTGGCACTCCCGAAGCGGGACAGAAGCGTGTTCGCACGCTTGCAATTGCTCGGGTTCGAGTTCGTGGGACCGCAACATCCGAATGGAAGGATGGCCTCTCCGACGCCGTGGGGCCTTCCGGCGGACACGAAGAACGTTCCGACGTACCACACCAAACGCCAGCAGCCAGGCACGGCAGCAAACCAGTTCGACTACGTATTTGGCTTAAACCCAACAAAGGTACGTAAGGGGAGAGCGCGCCGGATGTTACGGTTTCACGCACGTTTTTGGCCCTAACCCAACATAAATGCCAAAAATCCCACAGCGGGCCGATTCCGGCAGGAACCGGAGCTCTCAGAGGCCGTTGACGGGTAATTGCCTATGCAAACGCTGCTGATTGCGGCTGAGAGCCGCCGGATCTCCGGAAGAGCGGGACAGGCTTCTCAGCATGATCGCAGTTCATTCACCCCAGTCATGGGGCATTTCAACCTGTTCGGGGAGTACGTCTTTTCCAACGAGAAGCTTCAGGATTGCAAATACGTAGGAATCTGTATTCAGGACAATACCGGCGTACTGCTCCCCAGATCAGCCCCCGGGATCGTCCCCGAGAATTGGGAGCCGCCAGACAGATGAAAAGGAAGGAACACCAGCGGGATACGGGAAAGGCAATGTTACTTTACGGTAGAGTCGGGGGCTGGCGCGCCAGCTTTAGGGTCCGGTGGCTTGTCCGTCGCTTTCGCTCCGGGCCTCAGTCCGGCTCCCATGGCCGCGTTTCCAGTCCCCCGCTCTCCGAACCCGGCGTGCGGATTTCCCGCACCGGGCTCTCCAGTGGGATCATGCACCTCGCACACGGACCACCGGAACGGGTCGTGGATGCAGGGCCGGTGTATCCGGCGGATCATGGCCGCTGCACGGCGGCGGTCCTCCTGCCACCCACGTCGTTTCCGGTGTGCCGCCGGGCCTGTTCACGCCCCGGCGGCGTCGAACCGTTCGGGTTCGACCCCTTCGCTTCCGCATGTGACGCGTTCCGAAGTCTCTGCCCTCAAGGCGGGGTTATAGGCTGAGCCACTCCCGCAGGCGTTCATCCTTTCCGCGTCCCTGTCGGGTAGGGCACTGGCGCGCGCACCACAGGTCACGTTTCCAGCCGTCGGGTAGGGAACTGGCGCGCGCACCACAGGTCACGTTTCCAGCCCCCTCCCTAAAATTCCGTACGTCCGGTTTTCCCGGGTACGGCTTCAAGCGTCAGGCACCCCAGAAGAGATCGGTACGGCACCTTCCGCGACATCCGCCACGCTTAAGGCTGACCCAGCCATGCCCGTGGCAACATCCCGCGTTTGCGCCGCCCTTCGGCTCGACAGCACCACCCTTCAATTCGGATGGTATTCTCGGTCGGCGACGGGCTCTGTGTCCCGTCATGACCAGCCGCCTTCGCCACCTGAGCCCTGAGGCCCTCGCTCCGGTCGGGTTGTGTTGTCCCGACCATCTCCGCTTAATCGGCCTCATCCGCCAGTCAGGAGAACTCCGCACCATTTCCCGAATCCCGGTTATAGGCGCGGTCCTTGACATTCGAGGGTCACAACATCCTGTCTGTCCTCCTGACCTTCCGGACTTTCACCGCTGAACTCTCCGGAATTGCCGCCGTCTCTACGTCGGGGACCCGATGCGTGCTCACCTCAGTTCTTCCGCATCGGCGCTGGCCATCAGGCAGGAGGGAAGCCCTTGGCATCTACCAATACCCCCGCAAGTCGGATTCCATGCGGAGAATTTCTTTTCGTCGCTTCAGACGAACGTTCGCTTTCGCTACGGCCCTTCCGGTTGCTCGCCTCCCTGTCCGACCGGACCGGAGGAACAGCGTCCTTCCAGCCCACGGAGGCTTTTACGTCCCTGCTTCCGGACGCCGGGTCGCCCCGACACCCGTAGGGATATGACTACGGCGCCAAACTGAGAATTGCGCCGGAGGGACTTCCACCCTCTAGTTCAGCAGCTAGTCTCGCTGCACCCCCCCCTGAAATTCCGTACGTCCGGTTTTCCCGGGTACGGCTTCAAGCACCAGGCACCCCGATGGAGTTCGGTACGGTGCCTTCCGCGACATCCGCCACGCTTAAGGCTGACCCAGCCATGCCCGTGGCAAATTCCCGCGTTTGCGCCGCCCTTCGGCTCGACAGCACCACCCTTTGCTCTGGATGGCATCCTCGGTCGGCGACGGGCTCTGTGTCCCGCCATGACCTGCCACCTTCGCCACCTGAGCCCAGAGGCCCTCGCTCCGGACGGGTTGTGTTGTCCCGCCCATCACCGCTTAATCGGCCTCATCCGCCAGTCAGGAGGACTCCGCACCATTTCCCGAATTCCGGTTATAGGCGCGGTCCTTGACATTTGAGGGTCACATCCTGTCTGTCCTCCTCACCTTCCGGACTTTCACCGCTGAACTCTCCGGGATTGCCGCCGTCTATACGCCGGGGATCCGATGCGTGCTCACCTCAGTTCTTCCGCATCGGCACTGGCCATCAGGCAGTACGGAGGCCCTTGGCATCTACCAATACCCCCGCAAGTCGGATTCCATGCGGGGAGCCCTTTTCGTCGCTTCAAACGATCGTTCGCTTTCGCTACGGCCCTCCCGGTTGCTTGCCTCCCTGTCCGACCGGACCGGAGGAACAGCGTCCTTCCAGCCCACGGAGGCTTTTACGTCCCTGCTTCCGGACACCGGGTCGCCCCGACACCCGTAGGGATATGACTACGGCGCCAAACTGAAAATTGCGCCGGCGGGACTCTCACCCGCTAGTTCAGCAGCTAGTCTCGCTGCACCCGCACCTGAGGCTCCTTCCCTCGACCGGCATTACCCGGCGTCTTCAGTACTACGGGCCTCTCCGCCACCCTGTCGGCCCGGACTGGTCCTCGCGGATTTCCGGTTGGCGCGTGCACGCCACCGACAGAGCTTCCCGTGTTGCGACGTATTCCATCTTCCATGCGTGCCAGCGCCACTACCCCGGCGAGTCCAGTCGGTGCCTATGTCGCTCGCTTCCCGACCGGTGGCAGCCTTCCCCTAAAGGTAGGAGGGTCGGCACCCGCATTACCCGTTTCGAGGCCTGCTCAGCGTTCACTGCGCGTTCTGGCCCGCATGGTCGCTGAACCGCCCAAGGCGGTCCTTCTAACCGCAGTGCTTCAAACCATGTTGTTGCCTCCATGATTCGCCGCGGCCACTATCAACCGGAGCGACAGTTGTTGAGCGGGGTTCGCACCCGCTAAGAATACGCGCCTTTCACGGCGCACTACCTATGTTGGGTTAAGGCCCTCGTCAGCCAGAAGCAGAATGTGCGCCCTGCGGCGGCGTTCCTTGGCCCCCTTGCCGCTGTCCAGTATTTCCTTCAAATGCTCGCGTTCGTCTCAGAACACGCTCCGTTGGATCCGCAACCGCGGTGGAAGGATTCAGCGATTCGACCGGCTACTGGATCCTGCGAGGCCCATGTCTTCCGTTGCGAACGTGCAGCCCCGGGTACGCTTCTGGTTCGATAATCACGGGAGCATAGAATTCGCACCTGTGAGGGAAGGCCGTTTTACAGGCGGCGGCCATCCGGCAAAAACAGGAGCTGGTTGCGCTCCTCCCAGGCTATGCCGCAATCGTCGCCCTCATGCGGAATGGGATCGCCGCCATCCTGCCGCAGCGTGAAGAGCGTGCTTTCCGGCAGACGGAGATGCAGCAGGGTTTCTGCCCCCAGCGCCTCCGCATACGTCATGCGCCCGCGGATAAAACCTGCCTCCGGCTCGCACAGCCGCGCATGCTCGGGCCTTATTCCCAGCTTGGCCGCTCCGCGACCCGACTCGCCCGCGGCCCCGGCGGGCAGAAAGTTGGTTGCCGGCGACCCGATGAATCCGGCAACGAACTCGGTTCTCGGGTCCGAATACACCTCGAGCGGTGCGCCGACCTGCTCGGCCACGCCCGCGTTCATGACGATCATCCGGTCCGCAAGCGTCATGGCCTCCACCTGGTCATGGGTTACATAGAGCGAGGTGATTCCAAGCTCCTTCTGGAGGTCCTTGATCTCGAGACGCATCTGCACCCTCAGCTTTGCATCCAGGTTGCTCAGGGGTTCATCAAACAGGAACGCCTTGGGCTTGCGAACGATTGCGCGCCCCATGGCGACACGCTGTCTCTGGCCGCCGGACAGTTCCCGGGGCTTCCGGTTCAGAAACGCTTCGAGCTGCAGCATTTCGGCAGCAGCAGCGACCCGGTCCCTGATCTCGGGCTTCGGCACACGAGCGATTTTCAGGCCGTATGCCATGTTGTCGAACACGGACATGTGCGGGTAGAGCGCGTAGTTCTGGAATACCATCGCGATGTCGCGGTCCATGGGTTCGGTTTCATTGACCCGCACGCCGCCGATCCGCACTTCCCCCGCAGACACGGTCTCCAGGCCTGCCACCATTCTCAGGAGCGTTGACTTCCCACATCCCGAAGGGCCGACAATGACGATGAATTCCCCTTCGGCAACCTCGATTGATACTCCATGTATGACCTCGGTGCTGCCGAACTTCTTGTGGACATTGTCGAGTGCGATGGTCGCCATCTTCTACTTCTCGCTATCCATCAGACCGCGAACGAACAGTTTCTGCATCAGCATCACCACGAGCACCGGCGGGATCATGGCGAGTAACGAGGTCGCCATGATGACGGGCCACTCCGCGTAGTCGTCACCGGACGGGAACATTTGCTTGATCCCCATCACGATCGTGTTCATCTGCGGATCTGTGGTGATCAGCAGCGGCCAGAGATACTGGTTCCAGCCATAGATGAAGAGGATCACGAAAAGTGCAGCGATGTTGGTGCGGCTCATCGGCAACAGGATGTCCACGAAAAAGCGCATCGGACGCGAGCCGTCGACGCGTGCTGCTTCGGCCAATTCGTCCGGAACGGTCATGAAGAATTGCCTGAACAGGAATGTTGCCGTCGCTGAAGCAATCAGCGGAAAGATCAATCCGGAGTACGAATTCAGCATGCCAAATCGGGCGGCGACCTCGTAGGTCGGCACAATCCGCACTTCCACCGGAAGCATCAGTGTCAGGAAGATCAGCCAAAAGACGAGTCGGCGGAACGGAAACCGGAAATAGACGATGGCGAACGCCGACAGGAGGGAAATGACGATCTTTCCGACCGCGATTCCAATTGCCATGACGGCAGAGTTCAGGAGCATTTTCGCTACCGGCGCGTTGACGCCGGACACGAGCGCGCGCCGATAGTTCTCGAAAAACTGATCGCCGGGCCAGAGGGGCATGGGAGGTCTGATGATGTCGGACTGGGAAACCGTCGAGGCGACGAATGCCAGCCAGATGGGAAAGAAAATCACCAAGACGCCGAGAATGAGGCCGGCATGGATCATCCAGTAAGACAGTCCGCGTTTCTCGACCATTCCGGACATCAGTAGTGGACCTTTCGCTCGATGTACTTGAACTGAACGATCGTCAGCAGCCCGACAACGACCAGGAGAATCACCGATTGGGCGGCAGACGAGCCCTGGTCCTGGCCGACGAACCCGTCGGCATAAACCTTGTAGACAAGAATGGTCGTCGCCTGTTGCGGTCCGCCGCTGGTGATCGTGTGGATAACGCCAAACGTTTCAAAGAAGGCGTAAACGACGTTGACGACGAGCAGGAAGAACGTCGTGGGCGACAGGAGCGGAAATACGATTGTCCAGAATCGCTTCCAGAAACGTGCCCCGTCGATCGCGGCAGCCTCGATAACGGATCCGGGTATTGCCTGTAGTCCGGCCAGGAAGAACAGAAAGTTGTAGCTGATCCTCCCCCAGCTTGACGCAATCACGACAAGACCCATGGCCTCTTCCCCGTTCAGCACATGGTTCCAGTCGTAACCCAGAAGACCGAGATACCAGGACACGAGACCGACCCGCGTGTTGAACATGAACAGCCACAACACGCCCGCCACTGCCGGGGCAACCGCGTACGGCCAGATCAGCAGTGTTCGATAGGTGCCGGAACTCTTGATCAGGCGGTCCGCCAGGACGGCCAACCACAGTGCCACGCCCATTGAGACGAGCGTAACCAGCGTCGAGAAGACGGCAGTTGTGACGAAACTCGCGCGGTAGAAGGGATCGTTCAGCAGGAATTCGAAGTTTCCGGTGCCGACGAACTGGGATTTGAGGCCGAACGGATCCGGAATGAACAGGGACTGCCAGACCGCCTGTCCCGCAGGATAGAAAAAGAATACGGCTGTAACAGCGAGTTGAGGAACAACAAGGGCCGCCGGCAGCAGCCAGCCACGGAATGTAACGCGCTTGTCCATCGGTTCAGCCAGGCCCGCGGGTCAGGTTGCAGGCGGGAACATTGTTCCCGGCAAAAACACGGTTGCAGGTCGGCGCCTCCCTCGTTCCCCCGGAGCGTGGAAAACGGCGGCTGGTCCCGGCACGGGTTCCGTATACGTGTGGGAGCGCCGGGCAACGACCAAATGTGCGGGTTTCGCCAATCGTCCTCGCTGCCTGTCGCCTGGGTTTCCGCCTGGAACCGCCCCCGAGACGGCGGCTCCAGGCATTTGGCACTCGGTCAGTCTGCCGGTCAGCGGTTCGCTTGCTCGAAACGCCGCAGCAGGGCATTGCCACGTTCAACCGCGCTGTCGAGCGCGGCTTGTGCGGTCTTGTCTCCTGCCCATACTGCTTCCAGCTCTTCGTCAATGATTCCGCGAATCTGGTCGAAATTGCCCAGCCGCAATCCCTTGGAGTTGGGCGTTGGGTCTTTCGCGGTCATCTGGATGCCTGCGATTTCGGTGCCCGGGTTGGCTTCGTAAAACCCTTCATCCTTTGTTTGCGCAGCCGCGGCCAGAGTAATCGGTAGATAGCCGGTGTCCTGATGCCACTTGGCCTGAATGTCCGAGGTTGAGAGGAAACTCAGAAACTCCGCAACACCCTCGTATTCCCCGGCTTCGTGACCGGCAAGGACCCAGAGCGAAGAACCGCCGATGATCGTGTTTTGAGGCGCGCCTTCCACGCCTTCCCAGTAGGGGAGCGATCTGATCTGGAAGTCAAACTCGGCCTGGGCCTTGACGCCCGCGTAGCCGGCCGAACTCTCCGTAAACAGAGCACATTCACCTCCACGGAAATTCGCGCCGCCCTCGTTTCGTCGCCCGGCGTAAATGAACCTGCCGTCCGCCGCCCATTGCCCCATGGTCTCAATATGCTTGACCTGGACCGGTCCATTGAAGGCCAGTTCCGTATCAAGCCCCGCGAAGCCGTTTTCCTTCGTGGCAAAGGACACGTTGTGATAGGCTGAGAAGTTCTCCAGATGGACCCAGCTCTGCCAGGCAGTGGTCAGAGGACAATCCACTCCCCCTTCCTTGAGCGCCGTCAGCGCCGCATCAACCTGCTGCCAGGTCGAAAGGTCCATGTCCGGGTCGAGTCCTGCCTCGGCGAACAAATCGCGATTGACATAGATCACCGGAGTCGAAGAGTTGTATGGCAAGGACAGCATTTCGCCCGTCGTCGTCGTGTAGTAACCCTTGACCGCTCCCAGGTAGCCATCCGGGTTAAACTCGGCCCCGCCTTCCGCCATCACTTCGTACACGGGCTTGATCGCACCCCGGGCGGCCATCATGGTGGCCGTGCCGACCTCGAACACCATGAGAATGTGCGGTTGCTCGCCGGCGCGGAATGCCGCGATCCCGGCGTTCAGGGTTTCCGAGTAGTTGCCCTTGTGGCTGCCAACCACGTGGTATGCGTCTTGCGACGCATTGAATTTCTCGACCTGCTCAGCAAGCAGATCACCAAGGCGTCCGGTGAACGCGTGCCACCAGTGGATTTCCGTCTGCGCCAGGGCCGCGGGCGTCCACGCAAGGCAGACGGCGACCGCACCGGCGAACATCCCCGTCAGTTTCGATTTGGTCATCAAGTAATCTCCCATCTATTCCAAATTCGTCCGTCGCCGGATTTGTGCTTCGGCTTCCGGCTTCGTCCATTGTACGGACGGTAGGCATGTCATGGCAACGACGCAAGCAGGATTCGCGGTCAGATGTCGGATCTGTCAAGCGCAGCGCCACGAAATGTCGCGGAGTTCTCGGGGACTTCGAAGAGGCGGTACAATCGTCAGGTTTGGTTTTGGCACGGCGAAACCACGGCATCTCTAACCCGCGAGAGCAGCCTTTTCCCTCCGAATTGTGAAAACTCCGGCGCCCACGAGGATCAGGATGCCCAGGACCGTCAAGGCGTCCGGAATTTCCTCAAACAGGACAGTCCCGAAAATGACGGAAAATATCATGATCGAATATCGAAATGGCGACACAAAGAAAATGTCCCCCGTCCGCATCGTCACGACACCGAAATAGTATCCTGCGAAAAGAAACATGGCCGACAGGGAAAGCAGCCCGACGTCGGTTGGTGAAGGCGGAATCCACCTGGCATCAACGAGCGTGGCCAGGCCGAAAACCATCGTCACCAACAATGCGGATGCCAGGGTGACAAACAGCGAATCCGCGGAAGATGACAACTTCCGGGACGCCAGGTCGCGAAGCACAACGAACAGGACTGCCAGCAGCGCCAGGAGGCTGTAGGCGTTGAATCCCGCGGTTCCCGGGCGAATGATGATGAGAACGCCGACAAGGCCGACGAAAATCGCCGCGAACCTCATTGGCCCGGCACGAGCCCCGAAAACGAAATGCGCGGCGACGACGATGGCCAGTGGGACAAACTGCAGGATCGCCGTGGCGTTGGCGATCGGCATGTTCAACACCGCAGACAGGAAACACGCCGTGATTCCGATCTCTGCGACCGTCCTGACCGCGATGACTGCCCGGTCCCGACGTCCGGGTATTGTCCGGAACGTACCGCGAAACCATGCGTAGGTGCCGAACAACAGGCAAAGGATCGTGCCACGCATGAAAACGGACTGGGCCAGCCCGAATTCAGTTCCGACAAGCTTGAAGATGGCGTCATTCGCAGAGAACCCGGCCATGGATACGCACATCAGGCCGGCGTTGCGAATATTGTCCCGGTGCCGGCTCACCTGACAGCATCCCGTCGCGAATTCCGAACGGGCACTTCGAACTCACCGGCCCCTTTACCGGCCTTTCCAGACCGGATCGCGTTTTTCTGCGAAAGCCAATGCGCCTTCCTTTTGGTCTTCCGATGAATACAGGGTGTCGACCGTGCGCAACTGGCGGCCGGTAATCCGGTTCATCGAATCCTGGAACCGGCTGTTTTCCGCGTCCCGCACGATTTCCTTGATCGCTGCATAGACAAGTGGTGGACCTGACGCGAGCAACCGGGCAAGCTCGCGGGCCTCGTCCATCAACTGGCCTGCCGGGTAGACCCTGTTGACAAACCCCCACCTGTTCGCCTCGTCCGCATCGAGCCAGCGACCGGTCAGGAGCATCTCCATGGCGATGTGGAACGGGATTCGCTTCGGAAGCTTGACGGAAGCCGCGTCGGCGACCGTGCCGGAACGAATTTCGGGCAAAGCGAATCGAGCATGATCTGCCGCCAGGATGATATCGGCGGAAAGTGCCAGCTCGAGACCGCCCCCGCAGCAGATTCCGTTGACCGCCGCGATCACGGGTTTGTTGAGATCGCGAAGCTCCTGCAGTCCGCCAAATCCACCGACGCCGTAGTCTCCGTCTACGGCTTCGCCATCCGCTGCCGACTTGAGATCCCAGCCAGCACAAAAGAACTTGTCTCCGCCACCCGTGACAATGGCGACGCGATGCTCGGGGTTGTCCCGAAACCCGGCAAAAATGTCGCCCATGACTCTGCTGGTCTCCAGGTCTATGGCGTTCGCCTTCGGCCTGTCGAGCACGACCTCCAGGACGTGGCCATTCTCTCGAATCCTAACCGCTGAATCGGTCATGCCACCCTCCTCATGAATGCGTCTGCTGCAACCGCCCGGTCGGGTCGGCACAGCAGCGGGTTGACTTCGATCTCTTCCAGGCCGCGGCTGTTGGCAAGCACGTAGTCTTGTATGGAAAGAACACTTCGAATAACTGCGTGACGATCGGCTGCCGGCCCGCCGCGCCAGCCTGCGAGCAGCCGGGAAATGCCGAGTTGATCGATGGCATCACCTATTTCCCCCTCCGTGCACGGCACAAGGAGAGATTGGCGGTCACGCATGATCTCGGCCAGGGTCCCGCCTGCCGCAACCGTAAGGACGAAACCATGAGCAGGGTCGCGCACGACGCCAACCAGAAGCTCCGCGACTACCCCGGATATCATTTCCTCAACCAGAAAGCTCTCGGCGTCCATGTCGGCAACGGCCGATTTCAGGGCCGATCCGGTTGCAAGGTCAAGCGCGACCGCACCGGACTCCGTCTTGTGGGCGTGCCCTTCCGCCTTGAGAACGACCGGAAAGCCGATTTCTTCCGCGGCATCAACAACCGAATCTGGTGACGCGACCCGCCGTGAACGGGGAATATCGAGACCGAACTCCGCGAGAGCCTTCTTGGTTACGGTTTCGCTCACGAAAACGGAGCTTTTTTCGCGATCCGCCGTTTCACCGCCGGGCACCAGCAAGCTGAGAGGGTGTTTCGTCCTCATGGCGCCGACTGCAGCCACCGAAACAAGCGCATCGTCGAGGCCGTTCAGCGGGATCACGCCGCCTTCCATGAGTTCCTTTGCGACATGCTCGGGCATGAGTTCCGGCAGCGTTGCCACCATGGCTATCCGCCCGCCTGTACGGCGTCGCGTCGCGATTGCGGCATCGATCGCAGAACGCCAGTCTCCCGGGTCGCAGCGGTCGGTTCTCGGGAAGTCCACGACCAGAAGCGTCATGGCGAGAGACGGGTCCACGATAGCTGACCACGCACGCACCATCGCTTCTGTGTCCCGCCAGATATAGGTGTGGTAATCGAGGGGATTGGACAACGCGACGCGTGGACCCAAAGCTGCACGCAGGTCTTTCACCTGGCGCTCGTTGAGAGCCGGGAACCTGATTCCGCGGGCCTTGCCAGTGTCGGCCACAAGGCTCGCCTCTCCCCCCGAACAACTGACCGACGCGATACTGTTTGACGGAATCCTTCCGTAGACATGCAACAGCTTGAGCGTCTCGAGGAATGCGGTGAGCGAGGTGACGGCTGCAAACCCGAGCCGCTTCATCAAGGCTTCCGCCCCCGCATGGCTGCCGGCAAGAGACGCCGTGTGTGACAAGGTCAACCGTCGGGACTCCTCCGAGCGACCCACTTTCAGGATGGCCACCGGTTTTCCCAGGCGTTCGGCGCAAATCGAAAGTTGTTCGAGAGCACCGAGATCGCCAAAGCCCTCGACATGAAGGCCGAGCGCGGTCACCCGATCATCTTCAAGCAGTGATCTGCCGATTTCGGCCATGCCGGTTTGTGCCTGATTCCCCGCCGCGACCACGAAGGCGACGGGAATCGCCCGGCACTGCATGGTGATGTTGATACCGATGTTCGACGACTGGGTAACAATCCCGACACCTGACCGGACCATTTCAAGTCCGTGCTGGTCCGGCCAGAGCAGTGCACCGTCGAGGCCATTGATGAACCCGTAGCAATTCGGACCGAGGATCGGCATATCGCCAGCCGCTGCGAGAAGTTCGTCCTCCAGCCCCGCGCCACCTGGCAGTTCCACTTCGGCTTCACGAAATCCGGATGCGAAACATACGGCGCCACCGGCACCGCGTTCAGCGAGTTTCCTGACGATATCGACTGTTGTCGTTCGGTTGACTCCGACGAATGTCGCATCGGGAGCGTCCGGAAGCTCATCGATTGATCGGTAGGCATGCTCGCCGGCTACGGTCTTGGCCGTCGGGTGAACCGGCCAGATTCCGCCGGAGAAACCGAACGCCCGACACTGCTCGATGACGGATCGACACCAGGCACCCCCGCCGACGACGGCAATCGAGGATGGATGAAACAGTCGTCCGAGTGGTCTCACGAGGCCAGTTCCCCAGGTTCTCCCGCCAGATCTGGAACGCCGGAAGGCAAACGCAAGGATGGCATGGTCGCGCGGAACCCGTTTGTTGCCCCGCGTCGACATTGAGGCAGGTGGCCTGCCAGCATGCCGCAAGCTCCCGGGATTGTCTCGCCGGAAACTGGTCGGTTCCAACTGCCAGCCATGAAACACGTCATCCGGATGACGGCACTTCCATACCCGTGCGCAACCATGCGTTGATCCGGGCCGTCGAGAGAGGAACCTTGAATCGTCAGAGCCCGAGGCGAAGTACGTGCGGGACGGTGGGGCATGATACCTGCACTCGGACCTTTCCGGCTCGCCCAGGGCGCGGGATGCACAAGGAATTCATGAGAACCGGCAACCTCCTTCAACGAAACTGGAAGTCCTGGTCTCCGGGATTCAGCCACCTGACTACGCACCAAGCGGGCGCAGAAGTTCGCGGCTGATGATGTGCCGCTGGATTTCGGACGTTCCATCCCAGATTCGCTCCACGCGCGCATCCCGCCAAAAGCGCTCCAACGGAAAATCCGACATCAGACCCATACCACCGTGGATCTGGATCGCCGCATCGGTGACCATTGCAAGCATTTCGGACGCGAACAGCTTGGCGCTCGCGATTTCGCGATTGGCCTGCAATCCCTGGTCCAGCCGGTCCGCACACGCCAGCGTCAGGTAATCGGCTGCGTCGATTTGCGTAATCATGTCGGCCAACTGAAACCCGACGCCCTGGAATTTTCCGATTTTCTGCCCGAACTGTTCGCGTTCGGAGGCATGGCCCAGGGCATAATCGAACACCCTGCGCGCTCTTCCGACGCAATTCGCGGCAACGGTGATCCTGGTCGCGTAGAGCCAGGTGTTCATCACGGCAAACCCGCCATCGACTTCGCCGAGGACCTGGTTGTCCGGGAGGCGGCAGTCGTCGAACTCAAGAATCATGTTCTTGTAGCCACGATGGCTGACGGACTCGTAGCCGTCGCGAATCGAGAATCCCGGCGTTCCGCGATCAACCAGGAATGCCGTAATCCTTTTCTTGGCGCCCCGAGGGGTTTCGTCCACACCTGTCGCGAAAAATACGATGACAAAGTCAGCGTGGTCCGCGCCCGATATGAAATGCTTGGTTCCGTTGAGGATCCAGTCCCCGTCCTTTCGGACCGCAGTCGACAGCATGCCGCGGATGTCGGATCCGGCACCGGGTTCCGTCATCGCGAGGGCATCCATGCGTTCGCCCCGGACGGCAGGCAGGAGGTATTTCTCCCGCTGGTCTCCCGTACACGCCATCAGGATGTTCTGCGGACGGCCGAAGAAATGGGTCAGCGCCATTGAACCGCGCCCCAATTCCCGTTCCACAAGGGCAAACTCGAGGTGATTCAATCCCGCGCCGCCAACTTCCTCAGGAAAGTTGCAGGCATAGAATCCAAGATCGATCGTCTTCTGCCTGATCCCGGCCGCGACCTCCGGTGGAACTTCGCCCGTTGCTTCGACCGAATCTTCGTGGGGTATGATCTCGTTCTCGACAAACGACCTGACGGTCGAAGCGATCAACTCCTGATGATCCTTGATGCCATACTGCATGTGGGGTTGTCATTGCCTCCAAGTTGGTGAAGCTGGCCGAAGGGGCCCGATGCTGTGGCGATGCATCAGGGGCAGATGCAGAAAGGTTTTGGCGGTGGCTGCCTATCTCATGGGAATTGACCTTGGCACGACTTCGGTCAAGGCAGGCGTGTTCACGCCTGACGGCAGCGTACTGGAGGCATTTGGCGAAAGCTACCCCACCACACACAAAGACGGGGGGGTCTGTGAACAAGACCCCCGGCACTGGACCCGGTTGATCGACGTGGCGCTCAAACGGTTTGCGGCGTCAGGGTTGCGTGGGCAAATTGCCGGAGCGGCGCTGACCAGCCAGGTGAACACCCATGTGTTCGTGGACCGCAATTGGCGGCCGCTGATGCCCGCGATCACGTGGCAGGATACGCGTGCGGCGTACGAGGCGGCGGAACTTGATGATCAGCTGAAAGAAGAAGACAAGATCGCATGGCTGGGTGCGCCCATTCCCGTCGATGCCTCGCACCCGCTCTCGCGGATGCTCTGGGTGCAACGCCATGCGCCCGAGATCTGGGACAAGACCCGATTCGTACTGTTACCCAAGGATTTCGCAATTCACTTCCTGACCGGAGAACTGGCGACTGATCCGTTGTCGAATGTCGGCCTGGTAGGACTTGACGGGCATTTTGTGCCGCAAATCCTCGATCTCGTACCGGGGGCAGCGGACCGGATGCCGCCAATCCGCGGTATAACCGAGATCATTGGAAAATCACCTGATGGTACGCCCTTTGTGACAGCCACCATGGATGGATGGGTGGGGCTACTCGGAACGGGAACCTGCCGGGAGGGCGCCTTTGCCTATCTCAGCGGCACCAGCGAAATTCTCGGCGTGGCCTCGCATGAAGTGACCAATGAGCCGGGTGTCGTGGTTTTTGCCGAGGCCGAAGGGCTCAGGCTCCACGCCGGTCCCACCCAATCGGGCGGTACCTCGCAGCAATGGTTCTGCAATCTGGCCGGGCTGAGTATCCCGGAAATGATCGAGTTGGTGGCTGGCACGCAGCGCCGTCATCCAACCCCGCTCTTTTTGCCGCACCTGGCAGGAGAACGTGCACCGCTTTGGAACGTGGACCTTCGCGGAGTTTTTCTTGGAATCGAATCGGGCATGCAAACCGCAGACTTCGCCCGCGCCGTTTATGAAGGTGTGGCGCTATCCGCCCGTCACGTGCTTGACGCGCTTGCGGCCTCCTCGGCAACCGTGCCGGACACGGTCTCTTGCGGCGGAGGCGGCTTTCGTTCGGACCCCTGGGGGCAGATCCGCGCCGATATCCTGAGCAAGCGCCTCGAACGCCTGGTGGTGCAAGAAACGGGGATTGTCGGCGCGGTCTGCCTCGCAGCGGCAGCAAAAGGCATGGCTTCATCACTAGAAGAGGCGCACAGGCCCTTCGAAAGGTTCGATCGGGTTTGGGAGCCCGATCCGAATACACTCGGTTTCCACGAAGACCTGTTCGGCATTTACAAGGAGGCTATTGAAACCAACGAAACTCTTGGGAAACGGCTGGTTGACTTGAAACCTTGAACCGTTTTCCAGAGCTGCAAGTATTGCGCCAACTTCATCCGTACAAGCCTGCCGCCGCTAAACGGTCACGACAGAAAGTCGATCTCGAACTTTGAATCAAGATCGAAGAATAAGTCCCTGTCTTTTGATCACGTCTCCCGCGCCGCGTGAGGCATCATGTCGCGTCGAACCGCCAACCGCGCCAATGCCCCCGGATTTGTCGGGCCCTGCCCGTGGCATTGCGTCTGATATCGACAGCGCAACATCCGGGCAAACGTCCGCTTCACAGCCTGGCGATAACACGAATTCGTGAATCCCTTGACGTTTCCAAGTATGTTGACGATTCCAGGAATGGATCCTGGCACGGGCGCCAACCTGGCTCGCCAATGCTGAAACCATCCGGAATTACGCAAGATACGGCGCCTGCTCCAGCATCCCGAGGGCAACGCAGGAACCCGCCCGCGAGCCTGCGCCCAGGGTGAGTTGTGCTGTTCCGCCCCTTTCCGCTTGATCGGCCGCCGCCGCCGGTGAGGAGAACCCGTCGTCCTTTCCCGCACTTCGGGTTTGGACACGGTCCTTGAACTTCAAGGGCCTTATTATCCAGTCCGATGTCGCCCCGGATCTTGGCGGCTCGCGGCAAAGTTAGCCGCCGCCGACCATGATTCCGGCTGTCCATGCGCTGAATGCATGGTTCGATGGTCGAAATCCGAGGAAATCATCCCCGAGCTGGACAGGCCTGCGTGCGATCCCGATGCACGGAGGTTGGAGGCCTTCGCGTTGCACGAGGGGCATTGGCTGCTTCTGGCCACCCTCGCCGATGACGCGCCGGTCTCGCCTCCCCCTCCCCGTATCCCCGCAGGTCGGATTCCATGCGGAGCCGAACTTTCGACACTTCAGACATACGTTTGCTTTTGCTGCGGCCTTCCCGTTTGCCCGCTACCCTGTCCGACCGGAGGAACAAGCGTCCTTACGGCCCGCGGAGGTTTTTGCATCCCCGCATCCGGACGCCGGGTCCCCGGAATCCCGAAGGGATGTGAACGCGGCGCCAAACTGAAAATTGCGCCGGCGGCATTTCTTCCCGCTCGTGCAGCTGCCAGTCTCGCTGCACTCTGTCCTCCTAACCGTCCGGACACTCGCCACAGTACGCTCAGGGATTGCCGCCGCCGCCGTCTTCGTCACCGTTTTGCCGTCAATCGCGACCGCATCCGGTATTTTGGTGCGTCACACGCCGCTCCGCGCACGGGGAGTGCGGCTCGATCAACGGGACGTTCCGCATCCGTCAAATTGGTTTCAAACCAATGCTACGGACGCTTATACTGATCCCGGGTGGTCTCGTTCAAAGTGGTGTGGATATCCTTTTTCCTTGTCCAAAGCGAAAAGAATTTTCCATGTTCGCGAGTGACCATTCACTCTTTTTGATCAAACTCGAGCAGGGAGAAAAGGCTCATGATTAAATCATTTTCAACGCTGGTGGCTGTGTCGTTTGCCACAACATCGGCCTTGGCGCAGGACGTGACTGTCGTCACCCCCTATTTGGCTCAACCGGGCACACAGATGTATTTGGAAGGGTTTGAAAAGGATGCAAATGCCGCGGGGTGGGACGTCAATGTAATCGACACGGCGGGCGACGTGGCTGCCGTGATCTCGCGCATCGAAGACGCAGTAACGCAGAATGTGGACGCTATCATCATAAATGTCGACCCGGCTCAGATCGCAGTCGGGCTGCAGGCAGCCGCGGATGCGGGCATCCCGGTTGTCGGCATGGATTCGGGTACGGACCCGCTACTTTACACAAACGTCACCTCGAACGGCTACGCCATGGCGGCCGAAACCGCAGTTTTTGTCGCCGACCAGATCGGAGGCACTGGCAACGTCGTCATGTTCGTGTTTGACGCCTTCCCGCCGGTACAAATTCGCGGTGTGATCGCCAAAGCGGTCTTTGACAATTTCCCAGATATTGACGTGATCGATCGTATCACCCCGGATGTTCAGGATGGCGGGATCGCCGACAGCCGTGCCAAGATGGAGGCCGTGCTCGCCGCCAACCCCGATTCAGGCAGCATCGCCGCCGTTTGGGCTGCTTGGGATCAGCCCGCATTGGGCGCGATGCAAGCCATCGAAGAAGCGGGACGAGCCGATGAAGGCATCGTGATCGTGGGGATGGACGCCAACCCGCAAGCGCGCGATGCGATTGCCGCGGGAGGCAATTTCAAGGCCTCCATGGCGCAGGATTTTCAGGGCATAGGCAGCGCGGTGGCCGCCGCCACGGCACGCGCCATTGCCGGCGAACCCAGTTCCGCCGCCGTGACTTATGTACCGACCAAACTAGTCACGATTGCCAACGTTAACGAGTAGCTGCACTCGGAAGGGGCCGTCGTGTTGACGGCCCCTGCCCCTTCCTCCGGCATGAGCGAGCCCCTCGTTTTTGAAAGCATGACCAAGCGCTACGGCGCAGTCACGGTGCTGGACGATGTGTCGATTACGCTTGAGCCTGGCCGTATCCACGCGCTCATGGGCGAAAACGGGGCCGGCAAATCCACATTCATCAAGCTGATTGCCGGTGTTGTATCCGCCGACTCCATGAGGCTGCGCAAGGGTCCTGTGGAAATTCCGCTGCACTCTGCTGCTGACGCCGCCTCCGCCGGGTTTCGTTTTATCCATCAGGAACTCAACATCGTCCCCCAACTGTCGGTCGCCGAGAACATCCTGCTGGGACATCGGACTCCCAGACGGTTCGGGGTTTTCGTGAATTGGCGAGAAATGGCGTTGCGCGCCCGGGACGCGCTGGGCCGGCTTGGCGTGGATCACATCGATGTACGCAGCCATGCCGGCGACCTGGGCACCGGAGACCGGATGCTGATCAGGCTTGCCTCGTCACTGGTAGCCGATGAAGCTGCCGCCCCGTGCCTTTATGTTCTGGACGAACCGACGGCGGCATTGAAGGATACCGAGGTCGAGAAGCTTTTTTCCGTGATACGAGGGTTGCGCGACAACGGCGCCGCCATTCTCTATGTCTCCCACCGGATCACTGAGATCACCGAGCTCTGCGATGACGTTTCTGTCTTGCGTAATGGCAAACTCATCGGGACCCGCAAGATCCAGGAGACCGACAAGGACCGGTTGGTGCGGGACATGACAGGCAAGGACCTGGGCGATTCGGTTCCATCTCGAACCTCAGCGGTCGGTACTGAGTCCGTGGCACGCCTGCGGGGCGCGGCAAGCGCCCACCTCAAGGAGATCAGCCTCGACATCGCGCAGGGGGAAGTCGTTGGCATCGTGGGTCTCGCTGGCGCCGGGCAGACTGAACTGCTGCGCGTGTTTCTGGGGTTGGAGAAAATACACTCTGGAGAAGCCAGCTACCTGAACCGATCCGTGCCGGCTTCACCAAGCGCCGCCTGGGCGAACGGCATCGCCTATGTCCCGCAGGAGCGACGCTCGGAAGGGCTCATGATGCGGATGAGCGTGCGGCCAAACGTGATTTTGCCCCACCTGCTCGGGATTCTGGCTGGTGTCAGGCGCGAACGGCGGCGCACCCGGGAGCTGTCCGAGCAAGTCAAGCTCAAGGCCGAGGGCAGCGAGCAATCGGTCTGGCAACTCTCTGGCGGCAACCAGCAAAAGGTCGTCTTCGCTCGAGCCGTGGGCGGTCGGCCACGGCTCCTGCTGCTCGACGAACCCACCCGCGGCGTCGATATCGGCTCCCGGTTCGAGATCTACGGGCTGATCCGGGCGCTCGCGTCGGAGGGGTGCAGTGTCCTGGTCGCCTCCAGCGATCTGCCGGAACTTGTGGGCCTGAGCGATCGCGTCCTCGCGCTCGATGCCGGACGGCAGACCGGAATCTTGTGCGCAAACGGACTGACCCCCGAAGTTCTCCTCAACAAGATTTACCACCATCAGGAAAACATGACCGCATGAAGACGACGCTTCGCCAGGCAGGCACGCCGATTGGCCTGTTCCTGATTCTTCTTTTCTTTACGGTGCAATTGCCCGAGACCTTCCTGACACCGCGCAACCTTCTCAATGTCAGCCAGCAAATCTCGATGCTGGCCGTGGTCGCATTTTCCATGACTGTCGTGATGGTGATGAACGACTTCGACCTCTCGGTCGGATCGATGGCCAGCCTGTCTGGCATCGTTGCAGCCACCATGTTTGCCGCCGGTTTTCCCGTCTGGGCCGGCATCGCGGCGGCCTTGGCCGTGGGACTGTTGGGAGGAGTTCTCAATGGAATCCTGGTTTCCTTGATCGGTATCCTGCCATTCGTTGCGACGCTCGGTACGCTCACGATCTTCAGCGGCCTGGCATTCTATGTCAGCGATGGGCGAACGATTTTCGGTCGCGACATTCCCGGTGAGTTTTCCGGACTGTCCCGTTCCGGCATCCCCTTGGACAACTTCGGGCTTGAGGGGCTCAAGCTGCCCTCTCTCACGATTGCCGCCTTCGCCGTCTTGGCCGTGATTTGGCTGACGTTGGAACAAACCAATTACGGCCGCCGCCTTTATGCGATCGGCGGAAATGTCGAGGCCGCGCGTCTCGCGGGAATTCGCGTGCACGCTCTTCGGCTCAGCGCCTTTGCCGTTACCGGCCTGGGAGCCGCCTTTGCCGGGCTCATGTACGCAAGCCGCGTCGCCTCGGCCAATCCGACCCAGGGCGCCGGCCTGATGCTCGATGCCATTGCCGCGGTGTTTCTTGGAATGACCATGGGCAAGGAGGGTGAACCACGTGTCCTTGCGACACTGGTTGGAGTCCTCATCCTTGGCATCCTCGACAACGGGCTCACGCAAATGAAGGTCGACAGCTACATCCGTGAAATGCTGATCGGCGCGACTGTAATTGCAGCTGTCGCGATATCGTCTTTCAGGCGCAAGAACTGATCGCGGAGATGCCGTACCATGGATCCACAATAATCCGGGCAGGGATTTGAACGACCGCCGTGGAGCTTGCATCATGAGTTCCGGACAAGACGTTTCCTTTTTCTCTTGCCTTCCGCAACACGACGATCATGAAGGGGCAAACGCCTGCCCGCGTGTCGATGTCTGCCCGTTCCGCAAAGTGACAGCCTTCATGCGCAGCCGTTCTTCGTCACTCCGCACGAGGCCAGGTTCATCCGGGGATGCCAGGGCAACATCACCCCGTGCCTGGTCTTGACGAATCACCCCGCACGGCACGTTTTCCTGATGAAGACCCGACCCCGTGGAAATGTCCGCCCAAGTAGGACCGACGTAGAACCGGGTGCCGAACTGCCAGACAATTGGCGGGAACCGGTCATCGTGACAGGTTCTGCGGGCGCAGCGCGGTGTTCATTCAGTGAACCAGGCTGGCGCCGAATCGCTCTCATGGATGCCGCCTCTGCACCCATTGGCCGCAACCCGTGACACCGGATCAGGACCGGTTCACCGCGGTACCGCCAAAAACGCCAAAAACCGGGCCATTCCCCGCGCAGGGGGCCGTGAACAACTCCGCAGCTATCCCCGAAGCGGAAAGGCAGTCTTCGCAAACCAGATACAATTGGACGACCATCACAACACGACAGACGCAACAGGAAGTAAAACGCGGAGAACCGCCGGAACTCTCACGTTGTTTCCACGCCACCAACATTTGCAGCTGGTGCTGCCAGTCGACAGTGTCGTTCCGTTTCTACTTGCTGCGACGGTGTCTGTGGAGCACTTCTGGCAGTGCCTGCGTGACCAGGCGTAAACGTCACGTTCCGTGACCATCGGAAGAGAATTCCGATTTCGCATGCATCCGGCTTCTGCGGCGCCGGGTCTCAGCAGTCGCCCTATCAGTCCCGTCGTGGAACGAACCGAACCAGACGTCCCAGGGCATCTCGGCGGTACCGTAATTGCACTCGAAATAGCGATGATGCAGCTGATGGAAAAAGTCGCCAAGTTCGACGCGTTTTTCGTCACGAACCACCAATCCGTCGAATCCGGAATGCGATGCCGCCGGATTCAATCCGTTGACGAATGCATGAAACAGGAAGTGGATCGGGTGGGAAGGAACAACGAGGTGGATCGCGAACGACGAAAAGTAAAGGAGATGTTCGATCGGATGCATCGAGATGCCCGACCACGGCCCGACGTTGATGTTTCTGTGGTGGAGCGAATGGGCAATTCGATACAGCGGCGGCCAGTGAAGCAGACGGTGAACCCAGTAGAAATGCAGCGATGACCAGATCGGAATCAGGAGAAGCCAGATCACAAACCAGACCGGGTTTCCAGCGAGTGAAACGACCGGTACCAGGCCATTGGCCATGGCCAGAAAATACAGGACCTCGTACGCCGTCCACACCGTGACACCGCTCGCCAGTGACCAGAACATGTTGTCCAGCAACTGACTCCGAAACGTGAACCTGCTGTTCTTGCCGCCGATTTTGCGCCGGTCGAACTTGAGCGTCGTGCCTTGCTGGCGCAACTGGTGGAAATAGAGATGAAGGCCATGAGCGACCAGTAAGAGCAGGCACAGGTTGCGAAGCCAGATCTGGACCACCCAGCCCGCATCAAGCGTCTGCATCGCACCCGGGTCCGGAAGGAACGCCAGGAAAACGACGATTGCCAGCCCGAGTTCGAGCAGGATCATGCTGACGGCGAGCCAGGAGGAGGCGAGCCAACGAAATGTTTCCCGGGGCCGGGGCGGCCAGGCAAAGAGCGGCGATGTCGGGATCGGGAGACCGGGATGAAAGTTCCAATCGGGATTTTGAACCCGTGAATCCGCCGCGCCTGCTTTCTCGATTTCCATTGCCTGTCTTCGGGTTCGGGACATCGGGTCGTTCCGTGGCGGAGCGAACCTGTCCACCTGTCAATCGGCGTAATCCGACCCTTCATGGTCGAGTATCGCCTTGATCTCCGACAGGTGTCTTTCGGCCTGTTCAGGATAGACCTCCATCGCGTCGGCCGTCTTGCCGGCAATGTCGTCAGGCAGGACGCGGAGCTTGCGGCCGGTCTGCAAGGCCAGGATGTACGTCCGGGCCGCCCGCTCGAAATAGTACAGCCGGTTGAAGGTCTCGGCGACGGTTTCACCGATCACGAGAATTCCGTGGTTTCCCATGATCATGACCGACGTCTTCGGGTCGGCGAAAAGAGCCGCGCAGCGCGCGCCTTCCTCTTCGAACGCAAGGCCACCGTAACGGTCATCGACGACGACCCGGTCGAAAAACATGGCCGTATTCTGGTCGATCGGTGGAATCGTGCTGTCTTCCAGGCAGGCAAGAACCGTCGCGTGCACCGAATGGACATGCATGGCGCATCGGGCGTGATTGCATAGCCGGTGGAGAGAACCGTGCAGACCCCAGGCCGTCGGATCGGGGGCATCCGGTCCGTCAAGAACGTCGGGGTCGTTGACGTCGAGCAACAGCAGGTCCGAAGCGCGAATGCGCGAAAAGTGCATCTGGTTCGGATTGATCAAGACCTGGGTCCTGTCATCTCCGACAGCCAGGGAAAAATGATTGGCCACGCCTTCATGAAGGTCAAGCCGTTCAGTCCAGCGAAATGCCGCCGCCAGGTCGACGCGTTCTTGCCAGAAACCGATGTTCGCCCCGAAACGCGGAACCCCTGCCTTGCGGACAGCATGTTGATGAAACATCGTGGAAACCGCCTCCCGCGTTGTACATGGAATGCCAAGTTCCTTTACACGGCCAATGAACGGAGCGGTCAACAGGAATCTTTGGTCAATGCCAGTTCAGGTACGCGGCTTGCGAATGAATTGGGCGCGGTTGCAGCCATGGGGGATTTGAAGCCGGTTTTCCCAGGCCCGGCCGTGGGGCCGCTGCAACCCGATCGACGTACCCTGGCTCCAATGTTGCCATCGTCGGCCTGTCTCGTTCTCTGCGGTCGGCACGAGATGCCGGTGTCATCTTTGCCAGCAGGTAATCTGCCGCTTTCTGGGCGGCGCCCGCAGCCCGAAAAATCATGCGGTGGTCGGCCTTCAGCCGTATCGCCCAGTTCTTGATATACGCCGCGGAATTCCGCAGGTCAGGAGCGATCCCGAGGCTGGAGCAGACGAAACAGGCACCGATTTCCGCCACGAGTTCCTCGAACGCATAGTCCTTGTCGGTATCGTCCCGGCTCAGCCGGCCCAGGCGATTCCGGTTGCCTGTCCAGTGGACGAGTTCGTGCATGAGAACCCCGTAGAACTGCTCGACCGGGTCGAAACTGTCACGGTGCGGCACGACAACCCGGTCTGCGCTGACGAGATAATAGGCATCGCTCTCACCTTGCCTCTCGGTGATGTTTGCGCCGGTCTGCACGATCATCCGGTCGATATCGCCACGGTTTCCAGCGGAAACGCCACTGGAATCGTCGCTCTGGAATTCGGGAGGGAGATTGTCGATCTGGTCGGCGTTGAAAACCGCGTACCGTTTCAGAATCCGGTGATGGATTTCTTCGTCTTCGTCGTTCAGCCGGGTCCTGGATTCGAAATAGACCACCCGGGTGGACCGTTCGCCTCTCCTTACCTGCCCGCCCACCTTTCTCGCCTGGCGATAGGTAAACCAGCGGGAAGATTTGAATCCCCTCTCGGCAGCCGCCAGCCACAGCATGAGAACATTGATGCCCTGATAGGACTCGCCGGTCCATCTCCTCGGGAGCGACAAGGGCGCGGCGCTTTCGGTCCATTCGGGATTCCAGGGCTGTCGACCCTCTTGCAGTGCTTTGATGATTTGCAGGGTGATGTCTGTATAGGCACTGGTTGAGGTCGTCACACTTAACTCCCTGATGTCTTGAAAAGGGTACGTGCCTAGCAAAACAAGAACAAAAAGGGAACAAAATATCCGGTGCGGCACGGTTTTCTGGCCGAATCCCCAATTCTGTGGCCGAAATGCAACAGGGCACGCTGCGCTTTTGGTCCACATGTCTCTGAGGGGGCCGGACAAGACGATACGCTCGCCATTGGCCAGTATTCCTGCCGCTTTCCCCACCTGGAGGCCGAATGGCTCCGCGGCCGCGGAACGGCAAGGCCCCCTTCCGACGTCGCCAGCAGCGCCCGGGCGCCGCCGTGTACCTGCCGGTCGCTTACGCCGGGCCCATCCCGGTCAAGCCACGCCCCGAATGGAATCGATGGGCATTCGCCCGCTATTGACCGGTCGAGTGCACCGATCTAGGTTCGTGGAAAAAGAGAGCAGGGATGGCAGGTGAGCAGGCCGGGCGGTGGGGCAAACCCTTCCGCAACCGGCGGAATCCAGAATTGCCGCAGGGAAGCCCGGCCCGGAAGAGACCCCGTGGCAAGGGCCTGATTCGAGGATTCATCGGGTCGTGCCTGCGCATGGGACTCAGGGGGTCTGCCTGGGTCTCGATCCGCCTCGCCGTCGTTTTCATTCTCGTTTTCGGCCCCTGGACATTCCACTATTTCAATTCGCTTCCGCCAGCGGCCGAGCTTATGGACGACCGATCCAAGGGGGCCGTCACCCTTCTTGATCGCAATGACGAGGTTTTCGCCTGGCGAGGCGACCAGTTCGGCGGACTCGTTTCTTCAAATACGGTGTCACCGCACCTGAAAAACGCCATTCTCGTCGCGGAGGACAAGCGGTTCTACCGCCATTTCGGGATCTCCCTCCAGGGTATCGCGGGAGCGGTCTTTATCAATCTTCGCGAAGGTCGGTCTCCTTTCAGCGGACACGGGGGGTCCACGATCACCCAGCAGGTGGCCAAGCGGGTGTTTTTCCCGGAACTGCGGTCATTCAATCGCAAGGTCCGCGAAGTGCCGATGGCCATGGCCATGGAGCTCAAGTACAGCAAGGATGAAATCCTCGACATCTATTTGAACCGAGTCTACCTCGGTGCGGGAACCTTCGGGTTCGAAGCCGCAAGCCAGCGGTACTTCGGAAAATCTGCCAGGCACGTCGACCCCGCCGAAGCGGCCATGCTCGCCGGACTCCTCAAGGCGCCGTCCCGGTATGCCCCAACCCGCAACCTCGAGGGAGCCAGGAGTCGCGCCCGGCTGATCATCGGCATGATGGAATCCGAAGATTACCTTTCAGGGGCAGAGGCAACCAATGCCAGGAACAACCCGGCAAGCCTGTCCCGTGCTGCAGCCCGCCAGGCAGGGGGATACTTCGCCGACTGGATCATGGAGACGGGTCCAAGTTTCCTCCTCAAGGATACCACTGAGGACGTCGTCATCACGACGACATTCGACAATGACATCCAGGACGCGGCCGAAGCGGCCCTTGCACAGGTCTTTGCAGAGAAGGTCCGAAAAGGCTCGCGTGCGGAAGCGGCCATCGTCGTGATGTCGCCGGATGGAAACGTGCGGGCGATCGTGGGCGGCCGCACCAGCGGCACGCCTGGCGTGTTCAACCGGGCAACGCAGGCGACCCGCCAGACCGGGTCGGCGTTCAAGCCTTTCGTCTACGCCGCGGCACTCGAAAACGGCTATCGTCCAGAGTCCAGGGTCCAGGATTCTCCCCTGACGGTCAATGTTCCGGGTTCCGGTCCGTGGAAACCGAGGAATTATGAAGGCCGATACCTCGGGCTCACCACCTTTTCCACGGCACTGGCAAATTCCGCCAATGCGGCGGCTGTCAGGATTTCCGAGACGGTCGGAAGGCAAAAGGTCCGGGATATCGCACATGGATTCGGAATTTCGGGCACTCTCGCGCAGGGCCCGGCAGTCGCCCTCGGAGCCTCGGAATCGACACTGCTGGAAATGACCGCGGCCTATGCAGGCTTCCTGGGTCTCGGTCGATCGGTAGCCCCGCGCGGAATTCGCGGGATCAGTCTCCCGGGAGACCCCGCCGCGCTCATGGAAGGCACGGAGAACTCGGGCAACCGGGTGATCAGCGACAACTCCGCGCGGCAGCTTGTTCAAATGCTGCACGAAGTCATCGAGAACGGAACCGGAAGCCGTGCCCGCCTTGAACGCCGTCCGGCAGCAGGCAAGACCGGGACCACGCAAGGGGGACGGGACGCCTGGTTCATCGGCTTCACGGCCGACTATGTCGCAGGTGTCTGGATGGGTTACGATGATAATACGCGGCTGACCGGCGTCACCGGCGGTGGCCTGCCGGCGGATATCTGGCGCGAAACCATGGCCCGTATCCACGGAAACCTCCCGGCAAAGCCACTACCGATGATCGAACGGAAACCGGAACGCGACCGCCGGGACGTCCTCGTCGCAGGCTCGGCGTCGTCTTCGGAGCCGACGACGTCTATCCTGGCCAGGTTTTTCGACAGCCTGTTCGGAATCGGCCGGTAATGAAAACGGGAGACCTGAAACGATTGGCCTTGAGGCCAGGCCCCCCCGGCCGGCGTGATCATTTGACAGGAAGGACGGCGCCGTCAGCCGTGTGATTTCAGTTCGGCAACCAGTACATCGATGTCGCCTCCGACCCGATCGAGCAACAAGCCGATCTCCTGGCGTTCGATGGAAAGCACGCTGACGCCTTCTATGTAGAGGTTGAAGATCCGCGTTTCGCCGCTCTTGTCCGAAACCTGCCAGTCGATTGCCAAAGGCGGTGCGCCGGACCTGGAGACGACAGTCTCGACCAGAACACCACTCTTTACAAGTCTCGAACGCCTGATCTTGACCTGCGCTTGGTGAAACGACCGGAAGTGTTTCCCGTATTTTAGCGCCAGGTAACGCGAAAACGCGGCCGTGAACTCGCGTCTCTGTTTCGCCGTCGCTCTCCGCCATTCGACTCCCAGCGCGCTTCGGGCAATGATGGGAAGATCCGCATAGGATTCGAGAACGGATTCGAAACGCTTGAACATCTCCGTTTCGGATTCGCTTTCGTTGATCGCCTTCCGGATTTCCCTGGCGACGGTTTCGATGAGGGCTTCCACCTCGGCTGTCGTCAGGGCGTGCGCCGGCTCCGGCCGGAGCGCAGGAAAGCCGGACATCATGACCGCCGCAAAGACGGCAACGAATTTCCGGCGGACGGGGTTGAATTCACTCTGCATACGGGTCTTCAAGGTCGTCCTCGAGCAGGCCTCGGTTAAGCACTCTCTCCCGGTTGTCAAAATAGGCACTCCGGGTCGCGACGTAGCTGTCTTCCGATTCATGCAGCATCTGGTCAAGAAAGTCACCCGATCGTTGCCGTCGCGAAAGGAGATCGAGAAACGAAACCGTGAATACTGCCCTGTCGTAGCGTGCCGGCAGTACCTGGGACATCGGATCGAGAAAGACGTCGACGACCATCCCGGTTGCCTGGCGGACGGTTCGCGGGCCCAGAAACGGGAGTTCGAGGTAGCTGCCCCTCTCCACTCCCCAGGAATGCAACGTTACCCCGAAGTCGGTTTGCTCGTCCGGGAAACCCAGGTCCGTCGCCGGGTCCCCGATCCCTCCGAAGCCGATGATCGTGTTCGTCGCAAATCTGCCGACCACCAGGGCGGTTGCGGTCAAGTCCGCCTGCAACAGGTAATTGACCGCGCGGCCGGGAAGATCGAGATTCCTCGAAAAGTTGCCGATGAATACGTCGATCGGGCTGGGGACAATTGCCCCGTAAGCCCTTGAAACCGGCCGATAGAATCCTCGATCAAAGCCCTTGTTGAATTCGTGAGTTTGCCGGTTGGACTTTTCGTAGGGATCGGCATCGCTCCAGCGATCGGCGAGACACTGCGTCATCAGGGACACCATCACGATGCTTGCCAGAAAAACCGGCATCGCTGTTCGGGAACTGCAAACAGACATCGTGTCCATACCCCCCGGTCGAGACCAACCTTTCCGCCCGGCGCCCCAAGCAATGAGCAAGGATCGCCAAATGAGCTTCGAACCGAACGCGGCACCAGATCAGATTTGCCGACCTTGATTAAGGCAGCACCCGACCTGACCGTGCATCTACATGATGAAACCTGTTGGCGCCACCGTGAACAGCCGTGAACCCGGCGCCGGTGTTCCGGCTCACTCCCGACTCATCGCACGGGCAACGGACGGACAGCGGCATCCCGCCGGGCCGGAATGTCAAGCGCCGGGGAGCCGGCACCGCATTTGTGATCAACCCACGCAAGTCCTTGTCGTACCGACGGCGCGGGATTATTGGAGGCGGTATTTCGCTCGGGCATCTGCGGCATGTCGCGATCCGTGGTCAGGGTTGCGCTCGCCGGAACGGACACGCCCGAAGAACGGTGAACCGGAGGTTGATATGTCGAACAGGATAGATGAACGTTTGCAGGAATTGGGAATCGAACTCCCTGAAGCACCCGCGCCGGCAGCCAACTACGTGCCCTTCGTGGTTTCTGGCGCCCTGGTGTTCGTTTCCGGTCAGGTCTCGGCCGATTCGTCCGGGCTGATTTGCGGGCGGCTTGGCGACGATATGTCGGTCGAACAAGGCCGCCATGCGGCACGTACCTGTGCGATGAATCTCCTGGCCCAACTCAGAACGGCCTGCGGCGGCGACCTCGACCGGATGGTCCAGGTTGTCCGGTTGGGCGGATTCGTGAATTGCACGCGTGAATTCACCGACCAGCCAGCCGTCGTCAATGGAGCTTCGGACCTGATCGTTGACGTTTTCGGGGATCGCGGGCGCCACGCACGAACCGCCGTCGGTTGCGGATCCTTGCCGCTCGGAGTCGCGGTCGAAGTTGACGCGATCTTCCAAATCCGTTGATGACGCTGTCCCGGGAATTCATTGACGTTCCACTGGCGCACCGGGGCTTGCATGACTCGAGCCGCGGGCGCCCCGAAAACTCCAGGTCAGCCGTCCTTGCGGCAATGGGATCGGGCTACGGCATCGAGGTCGACGTGCAGGTCAGCCGTGATGGCGAGGCCTTTGTCTTTCATGATCAAGACCTGTCGAGACTCACGGGGCGGGCCGGACTGATCAGCGAGGCCTCGGCAGATTCGCTTGTCGAAACCCGCTTGCTCCGCTCGAGCGAAACAATACCGCGCCTGTCGGACATTCTCGACCTGGTCGCAGGACGCCTACCGGTACTGATCGAAATCAAGGACGTCGACGAGATGTTCAATCCGATAGACGGCAGGCTCGAATCGGTGGTTTGCGACCAGGCCAGGAGGTATTCCGGACCGGTCGCACTGATGTCGTTTCATCCGCAATCGGTAGCCCGCTGCGCCTCGCTTGCGCCGGATGTCCCGCGAGGCCTCGTGACCGGCAGTTTTCGCAGTGAAGACTGGCCCGGTGTTTTTGAACATCGACTTGCCGAACTCAGGTCGCTATCCTCCCTCGACAGCACGGGTGCATCATTCGTTTCCCACGAATGGCAAGACCTGGAATCGGGGAACCTGGGGCCCGCCAGACAACTGGGTATCGACATCCTTTGCTGGACCGTCCGCTCGCCGGACGAAGAGGCAGTGGCGCGAAGGGACGCGGCGAACATCACCTTTGAAGGCTATCTTCCCGAAATCTTGCGGAACGGGAGCAAGCGGATTGACCGCACGGCTTCGCGGAACCCGCGCCGGGAAGGCCCGGGTTGACGGAGAAAAGCCGTCCGGGAGCTTGCGCGTGCCGCTGATACCGGTCAGGCGGCGCTCGCGGGGTCCGGTACCTCGTGCGGGGAATTCCGGATTGTCCGTGCCGGCCTCGCCGTCCGGGCTCGGACATGCAATATGAAAGGACGTTCCATGGCAGAATTGCTGCGCGACAACGACCGTGAAGCCGCCCTCAAGGAGCTCGCGCAATCCGGTTGGTCGACTGAACCAGGGCGTGATGCGATCAGGAAAGTCTTCAGGTTCGGCTCCTTCGGCGACGCGGTCAGCTGGATGGTACAGGTCTCGTTTCATGCGGAAAAGATGAATCACCATCCCGAATGGTCCAATGTCTACAATCGGGTCGAGGTATCGCTGACGACCCATCATGCCGGCGGACTGACGGAAAAGGACGTCGAACTCGCAGGAGTGATGAATACCCTTTCGGAACGAAACCCGCCTTAGTTCATTGCCGGGCGCGCGACAGTCGGTATCATCGCGTCGCTTGATCTATCGGGGATAGGGGAGGACAGAACATGGAGTATGTCATCACGATCACGCTCAACGTCTTCTACGGCATCATCATCTTTGTCGTGGCCTACGTGGCGAGCGGATGGGCCCGCTCGCGGCTGGTGGCGAGCGCGGAACGATACGAGCAAATCGACCCGACGCTGTTCGGGTTTCTCGGACAAATCCTGCGCTATTCCATTCTCGCCATTGCGTTCCTGTTCATCCTCAGCCGCTTCGGGATCGAGACGACCTCCCTCATCGCCATGCTCGGTGCTGCGGGTCTTGCGGTCGGCCTGGCGCTGCAGGGGACGCTTTCCCACTTCGCCGCGGGCGTCATGCTCATCGTTTTCCGGCCGGTCAAGGTTGGCGACTACGTGGAAATAGGCGGCAAGGGGGGTACGGTCCGGGAAATCACGCTGTTCACGACGGAACTGTCGACACCCGACAATGCCCAGATCATTGTTCCGAACGGTGAAGTCTGGGCATCGTCGATCATCAACCACAGTTTCTACGCAACCCGTCGGATCAGCCTGACGTTCGGCGTCGACTACAGTTCCGATCTCAAACAGGTCGAATCCGTCCTGCTCGAGACAATCACTGCTGACGACCGGGTCCATGCAAACCCGGAACCGTACATCGCGGTCGTCGACCTGAATACCAGTTCAATCGACTTTGTCGTCCGCGTCTGGTGCGACAGCGGGGATTTCTGGACCCTGAGGCACGATTTGACACGCGCCGTAAAGGACGCGTTCTCCAGCAGCGGAATCCAGATTCCGTTCCCTGCAATGACCCTGTACAGGGCAGATCAGGCGGCGGCGCCGGACAAGTGATCCAGCAAGGATTTGCCGGAAGAAACCTCGCAAACGCCGGGATTGTCTTCGCGATAGACGCCTTCGATCCTGCCGTCCTCGACAAGCATGCTGCACCGGTGGGCGCGGTTGAGAAGGCCAACCGCCGGAGCATTGAGTTCGATCCCCAATGCGCGCGTCAGTTCCGCCCCGGGGTCGGCGAGTACGCGGATCCCCGCTGAAGCGGCATCGGTCGCACGTGCCCAGGCATCTGCAACAAACGGGTCATTGACCGTCACGCAGATGATTTCGTCAACGCCGTGCGCGCGAATGGCTTCCGAGTTCCGGATGAACCCCGGCATGTGCTGGTTGTGGCAGGTTGGAGTAAACGCGCCGGGGACCGTGAAAATGACGGCCCGCTTGCCCTGGATCAGGTTACCGAGGCGCACTGTTTCCGGACCGTTGTCGCCCATGACGAACAGGTCGATATCGGTGATGCCGGCGTTTTCTGGTGTTGTCATGTTTTCGTCCCTTCGTTTTCCCGGATTGCGCTCCGCTGCAACAACATTAAAGATGAACCTGGATCAGTTTCGTGGCATCAGTTGCGCTCGGAATCAACCGGCTGAGAGGCATTTATGTCAGAAATTGTCGTCGTGGGCGCCGGGCAGGCCGGCGCCGCACTCGTCGCACGGCTTCGAGGGGCCGGATTTGACGGTGGTATCACCCTGATCGGCGAGGAACCGGTCCCTCCCTACCAGCGGCCGCCGTTATCGAAGGCTTACCTGCTTGGCGACATGCCCCTTGAACGCCTGTTCCTGCGACCCGAATCCTACTACGCCGAACAGGACATCCGATTGCTGACCGATAGCAGGGTCTCGGCGATCGATCCGGGGGCGAAGACTGTTGCCCTCGATTCCGGTTCAATCGGTTTTGACCAGCTGGCACTGACGACAGGATCGGTCCCCCGGATGCTCCCTGAAGCCGCAGGAGGTCTGCTAGGCGGTGTCTATCCTGTCAGGACGCTTGCGGATGTCGACGCGATGGCACCGAAATTCGTGAATGGCGCATCGGCGCTCGTGGTCGGTGGCGGTTACATCGGCCTCGAGGCCGCCGCTGCCGCCGCCAAACGCGGACTCGACGTTACGGTCGTCGAAGTCGCCGATCGCATTCTTCAGCGCGTCGCCGCCAGGGAGACATCGAACTACATCCGGAGACTTCACCAGACCCATGGAGTGGACATTCGTGAACGGATCGGAATTCAACGCCTGGTCGGCAATGCAAGAGTCGAATTTGCGGAACTCTCGGACGGGTCACGAATCCGGGCCGACTTTGTTGTCATCGGCGTGGGAATTCTTCCGAACACCGAACTGGCAGCGGCGGCAGGGCTCGCAATCGACAACGGCATCAAGACCGATGCCCTCGGACGGACTTCGGTTCCAGACATCTGGGCAGCCGGAGACTGTACCTCGTTTCCATATCGAGGCGATCGGATCCGACTGGAGAGCGTTCAGAACGCAATCGACCAGGCGGAAACTGTCGCTGTCAACATGCTCGGCCACGAAACTCCCTACGATCCGACGCCCTGGTTCTGGTCTGACCAGTATGAACTCAAGTTGCAGATCGCCGGATTGAACACGGGCCATACGGAAATCGTCTCGAGGATCAGTGACGACGGCTCCCGGGCATCTTACTGGTATTTCGGAAAGGGTCGCCTCCTGGCAGTGGACGCAATGAATGATCCCATATCGTACATGGTCGGGAGGCGTCTCATCGAGGCGGGCAAAACCCCGAACCGGGAATCCATTTCCGACCCCGACACTAACCTGAAGGCCTTGTTGCGGTGAAAATCGTCGGCGGGCAGTTCCGAGGAACGCAACTGGCGAGCCTGTCGAAACCGGGCGCCGGTAACCGCCGGACAGGAATCAGGCCGACCACCGGCAGGGTCCGGGAGAACATGTTCAACCTGTTGTTGAACAGCCGCCTCGGGGATTGCATTGCCGGGGTTCGCGTGCTGGACGCCTTTGCAGGTTCGGGTGCACTGGGGCTCGAAGCGTTGTCGCGGGGAGCCGCTTCGGTTCATTTCATCGACAACGACCCGGGAGCATGCATAGTGATCCGCCGGAACATCGGGCGTCTCCGCGCACCTGTCGTGACCCGATGCCTCGAGAGAGACGCACTCGACCTTGGCCCCTGCCCCTGGCATCCGTTCGACCTCGTGTTTCTCGATCCGCCCTATCGTCGTGATCTGGGTTCCCGCATGCTCAGCCATTCGTCCGGAAACGGCTGGCTCGCAGATGGTGCTGTAGTCGCCTGGGAGGAAGCGGAACGGCAGGAAGCCCCGAAGGGATTCGAGATCCTTGACATCCGAAAATACGGCGGCTGCCACGTCCACCTTCTTCGGTGGCTCGGCGCAGGTGTGAACGAAATCCAGGCCGGGTCCGGCCTGAACATGTCTACCGGTCCCTCGTCCGGGCGCCCTGACCGAAATCCGTGACATGCGAATCGTGGTTCCTTTCAATTCGGGGTGGGTGTTCCATGAAGGTGGCGACCGATCCCTGCAGTCCAGGCTGAAGTCCGGAAAAAACGTCGAGCTGCCGCACAATGCGGTGGACCTGCCATACGGCTACCTGGACGAAACCAGCTTCCAGAGGCCGTTCACCTACCAGAAATCGCTGCAGTGGAGGCCGGAATTTGAAGACCGACAGGTTTCGCTGGTCTTCGATGGCGTCATGGCCGATTCCACCGTCTTTCTGAACGGCAAGGAAATCCACGCACATCCCGATGGCTACACGCCTTTCGAGGTCGGGCTCACGGATCATCTCCATCGTGGCGAAAACCTGCTGTGCGTCAGGATTGATGGTTCGGAAAACCCGGGAATCCCGCCCTTCGGCGGCCAGATCGACTATCTCGCCTATGCGGGGATTTACCGGGATGCCTGGCTGAAATGCACCGCACCCGTCTCGATCGAACGGATTCGTGTCGAGACCCGCGAGCTGCCGGGCCCGGGGTTTTCGGCCTCGGTTCGCTGCGACATCCGAAACAGCGAACTGGCCGATGAGCCGATTGCACTCACCGCGGCCCTGCGGTCACCGGACGGAACGGTGATTTCGCAATGCCAGGCCGATGCGACCACCCGGGATGATGCCGTGACCCTGTCTTTCGGAGATCTTCGGGAGATATCACGTTGGGATCTTCGAACCCCTGTTCTCTATTCGGTCGATGTCCGCCTCGAATGCGTGGGACGCCATGACCAGCTGGCCGCCCGCTTCGGATTTCGAACAGCGGAGTTCAGGCCGGAGGGGTTTTTCCTCAATGGCCGGAAGGTGACGCTGAGAGGCCTCAACCGTCACCAGTCGTTGCCATACATCGGTTACGCTGCCGGCCGCCGCGCCCAGGAGCGTGACGCGGAACTTCTGAAGAACACATTGAGATGCAACCTCGTCCGAACATCCCACTATCCCCAGTCGCCATGGTTCCTTGATCACTGTGATCGGATCGGTCTGCCCGTTTTCGAGGAAATTCCGGGCTGGCAGCACATCGGCGGTGCCGACTGGAAACGCCGGTCACTCGACAACCTCCGGTCCATGATCCAGAGGGACTGGAACCATCCCTCGATCGTCTTGTGGGGGACGAGGATCAACGAGTCACCCGACGATCACGATTTTTACGTTCGGTCCAACGATCTCGCGCGCACGCTCGATCCCTCGCGCCAAACGGGCGGCGTCAGGAATATCACGCACAGCGAGTTCCTCGAAGATGTCTACACGATGAACGACTTTGTTCTTGGCTCGGAGGGAAGTTCGGCTGCGCCACTGCCCGGAGGCAATCGACCCCGGACGGCGTTGCGACGCCCCAGGGAGGTGACCGGACTCGATCGAGACGTGCCGTACCTGGTGACCGAATTCAATGGCCACATGTTTCCGACCAAGCGAACGGACCCCGAAGAGCGGCAGATCGAGCATGTCCTGCGTCATCTCGAGGTCCTCGATGCGGCATACGGGTCGGCCGAAATCAGCGGGTGTGTCGGCTGGTGCATGGCGGACTACAACACCCACAAGGACTTCGGATCGGGAGAGCGAATCTGTCATCATGGCGTACTCGACATGTTTCGCGAACCGAAACCGGCCGCCTTCGCCTATGCCAGCCAGGGCGATCCAGACGCCGGGGTCGTCTTGAAGCCGGTCACGTTCTGGGCGCGCGGCGAGCGCAGCATCGGCGGTTCCATCCCCCTGGTCGTTTTGACAAACTGTGACGCGGTGGAGTTTCGCTTCGCTGACGGCCCCTCCAGAACGGCATTGCCCGATCGATCCCGATTTCCGAACCTGCCGCATCCCCCGGTGATTATCGATCACAGGCACGTTGCCCCGGGCGAACTCGATCGTTGGGGAAAGGCCTGGTACGATCTTTACCTGACAGGCGTCCTGGACGGAAAGCCGGTTCGCCAACTTCACCTCGTTGCCAACCCGCTGCCGACCCGCCTCGAGATCACCCCGGATTCCGATGAACTGCTGGCGTCGGAAAAGGACCTCGTACGGGTTGTTGTCCGTGTTCTTGACCAGGCCGCCAATGTCCTGGTTCACTTCAACGAACCCATGTCGATCCTGCTCTCGGGACCGGCGCGCCTGGTCGGGCCAGGGATCATACCGTTTCGGGGCGGGTCCGCGGTCTTCTGGCTGGAATCGACGGGAGAAACCGGTACCGTTCGGGCCGAAACCCGGACGCTCGGGCTTGGCAGGTCCGAAGTCCGGCTGCGTGCAACGAGGGGACCAGAACGCGGCGACCGATCTTGATGGCGGCGGCGAATCGGTGAGCGTCCCGGAGAATCGAGGCGCATCATCGCGAGCGAGCGTGATGGCGTAGGGTCTTCTCCGCGTTTTCCAGCGCGCTGGACGCGATGAAGTTGCCGACGGTCTTGCCGTCGACGGAAGCCGCCCGCTCATTTTGCCATTCAAAGGTTACTCCGAGCCGCAGAATGGTGTTTTCGCTCCGGGTCGCACCGGTCAGGCCTTCATCGACCCTGGAACGCGGGCCAGGATCAACAACGTTGCGATGTTCTCGCCTTGGCGATATCGGTAAAGGATCGAGTGTCCGTCATGTGCGATTCATTGCGCAAGCACGGGACGGCCGAGAGAGAGATCGGGAGACATTCGCGGGAAAAGACGGTGACCACGATTCCGGACGCGCTGCATTTTCCGATCGAGACCGGGGCTGAGCGACGGAGACAGTATTGCTGCAGGCGACACCCGGGAGAGATTGATATCGGCAACATGTCAACGGCGACTTCAATTTGCCCTTTTACCGTTGACCGGTTGAGCACCGGGGGAAAGGTGGTCCACCCGATGTTCCCGTCACGTCACGGAAGGCATTGATATTGACTGGAGGTCAGACCTCCCATTGAGGCGTGCCGGAAGTTTTTCTGCCTAACTCCACATTTTCCGAGCGATCGGCGATGGGGCATACAAACGGAATTTTGAAGACAATGGACGGGACCGCCCGACCGGTGCCCGACGGGAACCCGGAACAGAGTTGAGACGATGAACCAGAACAAGCGAAACCCGCTCAACGTCGCCTTTCAGGCCGACCCGATCGAAACCATGGATGTCACCAGCGACACGACGTTTCGATTGATGGAGGAAGCCCGGGACCGGGGCCACGGTGTATTTCACTACCTCCCGGAGCAGTTGCGATACCGGAACGGCAGGGTCGAGGCATTGGGCAGTTACGTATCGGTCGACCGAAAGAAGAACGAGCTCTTCACCGCGGACCGGCAACAATTGATCGACCTCGGGTCGACGGACGTCATCTGGCTGCGCCAGGACCCTCCATTCGATATGTCATACGTGACGACCACGCACCTTCTGGAACTGGTTTCCGGCGGCACCCTTGTCGTCAATGACCCGAAATGGGTGCGCAATTTCCCCGAAAAACTGTTGGTCCTCCGCTTTCCGGATCTGACGCCGCCGACGCTGATCACGCGCGACACCGGGAGCATCCGCTCCTTCCGGGAAGAATACGGCAACATCGTGGTCAAACCACTCTTCGGGAACGGAGGGGCAGGCGTGTTTCACCTGACTCCGGAGGACCCGAATCTGGGTTCGCTTTGCGAAATGTTCCTTGACGCATCGCGGGAGCCCCTGATCATCCAGAAATATCTTCCTGAAGTTACCGAAGGCGACAAGAGAATCTTCATCATTGGCGGAGAACCAGCGGGCGCAATCAACCGGATTCCCGCAAAAGGAGAGGCCAGGTCCAACCTCCACGTCGGAGGAATGGCCGTACCTGCGGATCTCGATGACCGGGACAGGGAGATCTGTGCGACGATCGGACCCATGCTCAGGGAGCACGGCCAGGTCTTCGTTGGAATCGACGTCATCGGCGGATGGCTGACGGAGATCAATCTCACGTCGCCAACCGGAATTCCCCAACTCGAGCAGTTCGAGAAGACCAATGCCGCCGCCCTGATCTGGGATACCGTCGAAGAACAACTGGCCGGGTGAAATCAAGCCTCGGCCGAGCGGGTCACGGCCGGTGGTTGACGCAGCGAACTCTCCACAGGCCAGGCTCGGGACGTCCGTTTCCCATGTGCTCGAGGCAGGTGACGGAAAGAGTGCCGATCTGGAATTTCGTCGCGACGGAAGGACTCATTCCCGTGGCATGCTGCAACTGGGAGACGATCACGCCGAAATGCGACACGGCGATGATGTTCTTTCCCGCATGGGCATGGCTGAGGCGATGAACGACGTCCGCGGACCGGGCGCGGACCTGGTTCCAGCTCTCCCCCCCGGGAGGAGCGACATCCCCCGGCGAGCGCCAGAATTCCATCGCCAACGCCCGGTCGGCGCCTTCAAGGTCATCCGGCGTCAGCTTCTCCCAGAGTCCGAAGTTCGTCTCTCGCAAGTCAGGTTCATTCCGCAAGCGCTTTCGGCCGCCCTGTATGGCATCGGCGGTCGCCGACGCGCGCTGCAGGGTCGATGCAACGACAATCGCGTCCGCGGGCAAGTACCCCTGCAAGCGATCGAGCGCATCCCTGTCCGACAGGTCAGCCGGATAATCGGTCCAGCCGTACAATGTATTCATGTGCGTCGGACCGTGACGCACCCACCACCATGTCGTCATTTGCTTTCACCGAAATCCTTGAGTTCGCCCTTCAATGCCAACGGAATACCCGCAGTTACGTGAACCACCAGGTCTGAATTCGCGGCGATGGCCTGGTTCAGTTCGCCGTGAATGTCCCGGAACCGGCGGCCGAGCGGGTCAGCCGGCACGATTCCCCCGCTGACATCGTCCGAGACACAGATCAGGGGGCTCCGTTGGGCCGTCAGGACATCGCACAGTGAGGCAATTTCGGACCGGACCTCCCGGTCGCCTGCTCCACCGAGGAGACGTTCGGTCATCCACATGGTCAGGGAATCGACGAGAACCATGTGGTTGCCATGACTCTCCGCGAGCCCAGCCAGCGTTTCTTGCAGGTCTCGTTCCGCTGTTTCAATCGTCGTCCACTCGGGTCCACGCCGCGACCGGTGTCGTTCGATCCGCAGACGCATTTCCTCGTCCAGCGGTGACGCTGTCGCGACGTAGAGAGGACTGAGGCCGGACATCAGCGCCTGGCGTTCCGCAAACCGGGACTTGCCAGAAGCACCGCCGCCAAGCACGAGCGTAAGTCGGGGTAATCGCGTTCTCATCGGCTCCGGTAAAACGGGTCAGGTCCGATCGGTTGGAAGAACGGCTTCCGGGGCACCTGCCCTGAACTGTACGTCCCTTTCCTCAGCCACTCAGACGATGTCAATGCGCCTGGTCCGTGAACGAGCAACGAGCGGTAAATCCTTGTCAGGCGCTCCCGCCGTCTTTACATCACGAACGGACGCTTTGACACCCGGGACACTCCCATGCTCGCTGGCCGTCGCATTCTCCTGATCATCGGTGGAGGAATCGCCGCCTACAAGTCACTCGAACTGATCAGGCGACTCAAGGAAAACGGTACCGAGGTTTTTCCTGTCATGACGGAGGCGGCCGAGGAATTCGTCACACCGCTGTCTGTCTCGGCGCTTGCCGGGCATCGCGTCTACAGGGACCTGTTCGATCTCGTCGACGAAGCCGAAATGGGTCACATCCAGCTGTCCCGAATGTCAGACCTCGTCGTCGTCGCGCCGGCCACCGCCAATCTCATCGCGAGAATGGCGAACGGGACGGCGACCGACCTCGCATCCACGGTACTTCTCGCGACAGACAAGAAAGTCCTGATCGCTCCCGCGATGAATGTCAGGATGTGGAATCACCCGTCAACGTCGCGAAACCTCGAGACACTCCTTGACGACGGCACACTTGCGGTTGGGCCGAACGAAGGCGACATGGCATGTGGCGAGTACGGTCCCGGCAGGATGGCGGAGCCTGATCAGATCATTTCCGCAATCGAGGCTGCCCTGGTGGCCGGTCCCCTGAACGGCATGCACGTCGTGGTCACGTCGGGCCCGACCCACGAGCCGATCGATCCGGTGCGCTACCTGGGCAACAGGTCCTCCGGAAACCAGGGGACCGCGATGGCGGACGCATTGAGCGCCGCAGGCGCGCGCGTGACCTTCGTTACCGGCCCGGCGTCAAGCCCCATGCCCGGCGGTTGCCACATCGTTCAGGTCCAGACCGCCGTCGAAATGAAAGAGGCTGTCGAAGACGCGTTGCCGGCCGACGCTGCGGTCATGGTCGCCGCAGTTGCGGACTGGCGCGTCAGGCGAGTCTCCGGTGCGAAGATCAGCAAGACGGTCGATCCGGGTGAGCCCGCGAGGCCTGGCGGCGACAGAAAGAGCCTTGGGCTGGAACTGGTTGAAAACCCGGACATCCTTGCGATGGTTTCGAATTCGCCCGATCGCCGACCGCGGATCGTCGTCGGATTCGCGGCGGAAACGCACGATGTGATCGAACGCGCCAAGGCAAAACGAAAGCGGAAAGGATGTGACTGGATCGTCGCCAATGACGTGAACGCGAGCACGGGGATCATGGGCGGTCCCGAAAACCAGGTCATGCTGGTTACCGAAACGGGGGTCGAAGAGTGGCCGAGGATGTCCAAGTCCGATGTTGCCCGGCGCCTTGCCGAGCGATTGACCGAGGCCCTGACCGGTTGACATGTCCGCGGTCACCGTCAAGATCGCGTTTACCGAAGGTGCTGACCCGGAACTGGGCTTGCCTGCGCCGGCGACAGAGGGGGCTGCCGGCCTCGATCTCAGGTCAAATCTCCAGGAAGACATTCGCCCGGACGGGATTACGCTGGAGCCGGGTGCGCGCCGGATGATTCCCTGCGGAATCCGGATCGCACTGCCAAGGGGTTTCGAAGCGCAGATTCGGCCCCGGTCGGGCCTCGCGTGCAGGCACGGGATTTCGATTCTGAACGGACCAGGCACGATTGACTCCGATTACCGCGGCGAAATCAACGTCATTCTGATCAACCACGGGAAGCAACCATACCATGTCCGGCATGGTGACAGGATTGCCCAAATGATCGTTGCACCTGTAACTTCGCCGCGATGGGAAGTAACGGAACTGGAAGAGGGGACCGAACGCGGACACGGCGGCTTTGGCTCGACGGGAACGACATGATTGATGGCGACACTGGCATCGCGACCTGGCCGGGCGGCGAACGCGAATGGCGGTTGGTTGCGTGCGCTACGAATTGCGGCGTTCGGGAACGCTCGCCTCGTGGTTTCGTCGGCTTGCCCGGCGTGTCGCGATGACAATCATGCCGAACACACCCGATCACCCGGCCGTTCAGGCCGAAAGTTCGGCCGAGGCCGGGGATGCCGCGCGTCCCGCCCCGATGACCGATTCGGAACTCGAGCGATACGCGCGTCACATCGTGCTTCGCGAAATCGGCGGGGCGGGGCAGAACAGGCTCCGTGCGGCCAGGGTACTGGTCGTCGGCGCAGGCGGTCTGGGTTCGCCGGTTCTCGAGTATCTCGCCGCGGCAGGCGTGGGGACGATCAGTGTCGTTGACCACGATGTCGTCAGCCTGTCGAATCTGCAACGACAGGTTCTTTTCGACGACCGGCACCTTGGCCAGCCGAAAGTCATTGCGGCACAAGAAAGGCTTCTCCGACTGAACCCCGGAGTTACGGTTTTCCCGGTCCGGATGCGCCTGGACGACACCAATGCCGACGGACTGCTACGATGCCATGACCTGGTCCTCGACGGAACGGACAGTTTCGGAGTCCGGCGGATCGTCAACCGGGCGGCGGTATCGCTCGGCATTCCGTTGGTCTCGGGCGCAATCGGTCAATGGGAAGGCCAGGTGTCCGTGTTTTCGGTGGCGGACGGCACACCCTGTTACGCCTGCGTGTTTCCGAACGAGCCCGCGCCCGGCGTCGCGCCAAGCTGCGCGGAGGCCGGAGTGATCGGTGCCTTGCCGGGGATCATCGGGTCGATGATGGCAACGGAGGCAATCAAGGTCATCACCGGAGCGGGCGAAGCCCTGACGGGACAGCTGCTCATGTATGACGCGCTCCAGGGCGAATGCCGCAGGATCAGGCTCGTGCGCCGCCATGATTGCGAAATATGCGGCGAAGCGTCCGGGTCGGCGGTCAAGCGGTTACCCGGAAACCATGAAGGGCTGAACCGGTGAAATTCGCAACCGGCGCCGAACTCGACAGCAGGCTGGACTGGATCACCTCGGCGCCCCGGGAAGCTCCCGTGGAACTGCTTTGCCACCGTCCGGGGTTTTCCGAACGCAGTTTTCCAGACAGTCTGACCCTGACGGTGGCCGGCGGGATCGACGGTGAACGCTGGCTCAAACATCCGTGGGTCAAATTGCCCGACGGAAGTCCTGACCCGAGAATTCAGGTCAGCATTCTTTCGAAACGCGTCCTCGATTCCGTCTGGACAGACAGGGAAAACGTCATCCATCCGGGAGACACGATGATCGCGGACATCGATCTTTCGGAGAGCAACTTTCCGGTCGGAAGCCGGATTTCAGCAGGAACGGCGGTCCTGGAAGTGTCGGATTTGTTCAACAATGCCTGTGCAAAATGGAAAGTCCGGTATGGAAACGAGTCCTACCAGTGGCTCAACCGCCCCGAATACAGGCATTTCCGCCTCCGTGGGCTCCTCTGCAAGATTGTCGGTGACGGTGTCGTTTCCGTTGGAGACGTTCTGAGGGAGGTTTGACCTCCGATACTTTTCTGAAGGATGCGGCAGGGCTGTCGCCAAGCATCAGCCAGCCTGAGCCGTCCCGGGATCTGGACGGATGACGGTCGTGGGAATGACGGTCCCGGAATTCCCGCGACAGGTGGGGCAGCAGACCCTCCATCCGCCTCCCGTAACCCGTCCCGAGACCGGAACGACCTCCCGAAAACACGCAGGGAGCCCGCGCTTCTTCCCAGCCGCCGACAGGGTGCGCGAGGCATTCATGACGAAATGTGACCATCGGACAGACGCTGATCGGCCCTGCCCGAGGTTTCCGATTTCAAGGCGCCATCGTCGGTCGCCGACAAACACGGCGGCAAACAGAACTCATTGTCGACCTGGTCACAAATGCGGCTGGAACGGTGACAGTATCCGAACGATGGTCGAGCCCCGTCACATTGAGGAACGCGACAGGCGCTTCCCGCTTGTTTTTTCGAAAAAGTGGAAGTCGGACGGGTCAGCATATAGCTGCCGGGTGTCTCCCACCGCGAATTCCTGCCGGTTCCGATCCAGGAAGACAATGGTTTCATGGTTGACGGAGGTCGAAAGCAGGGTCTCGGAACCCATGGGTTCGACGACGCGAATCCGGGAGTCGCCGATGTGTATTCCTTGACTGTCGGTGTTGATGTTTTCAGGCCTGATGCCGAGCGCGATACTCTGATCGTTGGCAACATGCGGTGCCATGTCGCCAAAGGTGATCTCGGGACCGCCCCTGGACCGGAAATGACCGTTCTCTGACAGCGTTCCCTCGACGACATTCATGGCCGGAGAACCAATGAACGAGGCCACGAACAGGGTCTGGGGCCGAAGGTAGAGTTCCATTGGCAAGCCGACCTGTTCGATGCTGCCCTCGTTCATCACCACGATCCGGTCCGCCATGGTCATGGCTTCAACCTGGTCGTGCGTTACATAGATGATCGTCGTCTCGAGACGCTGGTGCATTTCCTTGATCTCGGCCCGCATCTGTACGCGCAACTTGGCGTCGAGGTTCGAAAGTGGCTCGTCGAACAGAAACAGCTTCGGATTCCGCACAATCGCGCGGCCCATGGCGACGCGCTGTCTCTGCCCCCCCGACAACTGGGCGGGTTTGCGGTCGAGAAGACGTTCAAGGTCGAGAACTTCCGCGGCCATAGCGACCTTTTCGGCAATTTCCCCCTTGCCCCTTTTGGCTAGCTTCAGGGAAAACGCCATGTTCTTTCGAACGGTCATATGCGGGTAGAGCGCATAGGACTGGAATACCATGGCAATATTGCGTTCGCGCGCCGGCAGCTTGTTGATGATCACGTCATCGACGATCACCTCACCGGACGTGATGTCTTCAAGCCCGGCAATCATGCGCAGCAATGTGGATTTTCCACAGCCCGACGGACCAACGAGTATCACGAACTCGCCGTCGGAAATGTCCAGCGAAACACCGTGAACAACTTCCAGGGATCCGAATGACTTCCTCAGGTTTCGAATCTTGACCGACGACATTCTCCTGGCGGCCCCTCTTCTGTGTGCCTTGTCTGCCGGCAGCTACCTTCCGCATCCCGTAATCTCGGCGACACCGTCAAAAAAGCGCTTCTTTTCCGGCGTGTTGATGCGCCAGTTGACCGGCGGTGACTGGAATCCGTCCAGGTAGTTGTTGTTACCCTGGTCGTAGTAACCCCAAGGGGCGTATTCCTCTACCGCGGCAAACAGGTTTTCGACGGATATGGAGTCCTCGTTGATGACGACCGGCATCGGTCGAGCCTTGTAGGCTGCCATCTGGCGCACACCCTGGACGACCTTGCGCGTTCCCTGCGTGTCGTGCCTGTTGGTATGGACGAGCGCGTAGTCCGAAACTTCCAGCGCCGCCTCGGTGGGGATTCCCTTCGCGATACTTCCATGGAATGAACCACCGGTGAATGACGTGGATACGATCAAGCGACGCCCGTCCCTTTCCTCCTTGCGTGACAATTCGATCAGTTCATGTACCCGAGGTGCATTCAGAATGTCATGCACATAGACGGGAATGTCGCACTCGTTGTTGATCTCGACCAGGATGTTCTCCAAGCCGGTATCGAGCAGCCACCGGCTCGCGTTTCTTGTACCGCGCCTGACTGCTTCCTCACTGACCATGAACTTGTCCTGGCCAAAGTAGTAGAACCCGACGATCACGATCATTCCCAGTTCGTCGGCCGCTTCAAGCAGGCGCAGAAGCCTGTTCATGTGGGCCGGTTTCAGTTCGCCGTCAGGGTCGATCGCGGAGTTGACCCACGGCTGGTCTCGCTCGGTTTTCGTGATCGGCATGCCGCCCTGAAGATTCACGGTAACCGCCGTGCAACCGTGGGCAAGGTAGTCAGGCATTGCCGCGATGAATTCGTTGACGTTGCGTTCCGGGTCCCATTTGCCGGTGTCCGGATACGCCCAGTTCCCCACGGTTTCAGGGTTTTCGTCGTCGAAGATGGCCTGCACCATCCTGCAATTGAACAGCAGCCCTTCGACCGACTTGTCCTTGTACGTTCGGCCCTGTTGAAGCGGCACTCCGTTGATCAGGAACTTCTGACCGTCAATCGAGATTCTCGTCATCATTTCACTCCGTGATTTAATCAGGCTTTCACTGCACCGGCCGTCAAGCCGCCGACGAGCCAGCGTTGAACAAAGAAAAAGAGAATGAGAGCTGGCAGCGTCGAGACCACGCAGGCGGCCATGAAGGCGTTCTGGTACTCGGTTGAGCCTCCCTCGGTCGCGAATTCGCCGATGCCCACCTGTATCGTTTTCATTTCACCGGAACTCAACAACAGGCTCGCCCAAAGAAAATCGTTCCATGCATTGAGGAAAGTGAAGATGGTAACTGCGGCTATGCCGGGCAGGGAGATGGGGAGGATGACCCTCCAAAATGCGCTGAAGTGGGTGCATCCGTCCATCATTGCGGCCTCTTCCAGCTCAGGTGGGCAGCTTGTCTGGAAGTAGCCGCGCAGCAAAAGGACCGCGAAGGGAACCGAAAACCCGACATAGGCGAATATCAACCCGAAATAGGTGTTCAACATCCCCATGCTCTGGATCAGGAAGTACACCGGAAACACCCGTGTAATGGGCGGGACGAGTTGCGTGATCAGGATCAGCGCCAGGATCAGCGTGGCGCCCGGAAAGCGGAATCTGGCAAGTACGTAGGCGGCCGTGCAGGAAATCCCGCTCGCGACAAATGCCGTTACTGCCGAGACAAAGAGCGAGTTGAAGATGTAGCGCCACATCGGAATCAGGAGGCCGGCATTCTCATAGGGTTTCAACGTGACGTCGGAGGGCAGCCATAGCGGCGGGATCCGCTGGATTTCAAAATTCGACTGGAAGGAACTCTTGATCATCCAGAAAACCGGCAGCAGGAGATAGACCAGCATCATCGCGAGCGCGACATAGATGACGACCCTGGTGATCGCGTCGGTCGTACCGGTCCGGGACCTGGCGACCGGGAATTCGACCGCTACGCTCACCGAAGATCATCCCTCGACTGCGCCCACAAGTAGAAGACGCAGATGACGCTGGTCATCATCAGTATGACGCCGCTCGCCGCTGCGGCCACATCAAACTTGAAGAACAGGAATCCCTGGTTGTACGCATAGACCGCCATCACGTTGGTCAGGTTCCTGGGGCCTCCCCCGGTCATGATGAAGTTCATCTCGAAGTGGCCCAATCCGCCCATGAACAGGAGGGCAAGCAGGATGAGCAGGACAGGCTTGAGCGTCGGCAACGTCACGTGGAAGAACTTCTGAACAATGTTGGCGCCGTCGATTTCAGCGGCCTCGTAGTAATCCTTGGGTACGGACTGCAGTCCGGCCAGAAGAAAAATGATGATGAATGGCAGACCGTTCCAGACGCGTACAGCCACAATTGCCATCATGGGGGTGCTGATCGGTCCCCAGGTCCGGGAATCCGTCATGAAGCGAATGTTCGAATCAATCCAGCCGATATCGCGCAACAGCGCGTTTATCGGGCTCAGGTCGGTGTTCAGCAGCCAGATCCAGATCACGGAGGCAACGGCCGGCGGCACGAACCACGGAACCAGGATCAATGTCCGCACGACCGAGAGGCCCCGGAACTTGACATTGATGACCTGAGCGAGAAACAGCCCCATCACGACGGAAATCGCAACGGCGAGAACCGTGAACAGGATGGTCTGCATGACTGTCTGGACAAATCTCTCGTCTGCAAAAACCGTGTAATAATTCCGCAGGCCGACCCAATGGGAACCCCGCTCCTGTACGTTCAGGAGGTCATAGCTGCGGAAGCTGATGAACATGGAAGCAAACATCGGATAGATGCCAAGCAGCAGCGTGACAACGAGTGCAGGCGCCACCATGATGTAACAAAAAAGGTTTTTTTCATTCATTCGGCGGTCGCGGCCCGATCTTGGGTTGGCTGGTCGCGCTTGGCAATAACAGACGGGGGAGCCCGTAAAGCTCCCCCGTTATAGTCAGGCCCAGCAGGAATGCTATGCCTACCGGGTCAGTTCAGCCTGCATACGCTCCTGCGCCTTCGCGATGGCAGCATCCATGTCCTTCTGCAGAATGATGGTGTCGTACATCAGGTCAAACAGAACGGCACCGGGCTTCGGAGTGGCAATGCTGCTCCAGGCCGGAGCGGGATGCTGCGACGTGTGCGCATCTTCGAGCGCTTGTCCCACGACCACCTTCCATGGTCGATCCGACCAGAAATCGGAACCCATTACGGCGGGTTTCGTTCCGACAGCACCAGAGGCTTCCGACAACTTCAGCATGTTCTCGTCGCGGCTCAAGTACTTCATCCATTCCACGCACTCCTTGACATTTTCCGAACCGCGCAGGATGCCGATGTAACCCGCGCCGCTGAAGCTGGCGCGATTTGCGGGTCCCATTGCGCTCCTTGACATGGCCCAGGTTCCGTCAATCTCCGGGTACTCGCGGTCAAGGCGAACACCCCATGCCTGGTGAGCACTTCCAATGATGCCGATCTTGCCGTTCACGAAGAGCGGAAGCGCATCGAAGCCCTGCTCCATGCTGTCTTCGTTGACGACCTTGTGCTCCCAGACCAGATCACGCATGAAGGTCAGGGCGGCCCGCATCGCGTCATTGTCGATGGTCGCCGTCTTGCCGTCCTCGGTCATCATCTCGCCACCGGCCTGCCAATAGTAGGGCAGGAGCCAGGAAACGACATTATTCGCGGAACCGAAGGCAAATCCCCAGCGTTCGATATTGCCGTTTGCGTCACGAAGCGTCATTTTCTTCGCGTATTCGATGATCTCGTCCCAAGTGTCTGGAGCTCTGGTTATTCCGACTTCCTCCGCGACATCCGTCCGGTAAATCATCGCGCGTATGTCGCCGCGCCAGGGGATTCCGTAGAAGTCGCCCTGCCAGAACACATCGCGCAGTGCGCCGGAATAGAAGTCGTCTTCCAGTGTCGGAAACTCGTCACGATACTCGTTGATCGGCATCGGGCCATACTGGTCTCCACCGATGGCGGAAAACGAGTGCATCCAGTACATGTCGGCGCAATCGGGATGAGCTCCACCCCTGGCCACCGTCAGCCAGGTCTGAAACGCGGCGCTCCACGGAACGACCTCGTGATTGACCGTGATGCCGCTCTCGGCTTCGAAACCCTCGATCAGCTCGGCAATTTTCGCGTTCCAGTTCAACTTGTCCGCGTAGTGCTGGGTCCAGAACTCGATCGTCTGGGATATTCCCGGACCGGCGAATACGAGGCCGGCCGTCATGGCCACGACCGACGTCGTCAATTTGTGCTTCTTCATTTTTTCTTCCTCCATTTTGCGAACCGCGCCGGATGACCCACGGTAGCCGGGGCGGGCTCTGGTCAAGTCCGATTTTCTTCTTCGGCCTTCTCTTGCAGCAACGCTATCGTCTTGCGGATGTGTTCGATCATGGCGTGCTCTGCTTTGTCGGAGTCGCGCGCATCCAAGGCATCGATGATTGCAATGTGTTCGGTGTAGGTTTCTGCAGGCGATCGCAGGATCCCCTGCGACAGGGACATGCGCATGATGGAATGAACCGGTTCCAGCAACCTGCCGAGATTCCCTCCTGGAATCAGCTTCGTCAGGTATGTGTGAAACTCGACATCGGCTTCGCGATACAAGGCATCATCCCCCGCCTTCACTGCGTCCTCGACAGACGCCATGAGGGACCTGAGATATATCGTGTGCTTGCGCTCGATCTTCGGGGCCAACAACCGGCAGATTAGCCCTTCCAGGACAGCCCTCATCTCGAAAACCTCGGCAATCTGCCGAAGACCGAACTCGGAAACGGAGGCCTCTCCTCGCGTCGACATGCGAACGAAGTTCTCGCGGTCCAGTTTTGCGATCGCTGCGCGCAGCGGCGTGCGGCTCACTCCAAGTCGTGCCGACAAGTCCTCCTGTACGAGTTTCTCACCCGAAACCAACTCGCCTGACAGGATCATGTCGCGCAACCGGCGGTAGACATCTTCTTCGAGAGGCGTCGTCATTGCAATTGGCCGCAAAATGCTTGGCGTTAATCCAATGTATTCAATGTACACAATGAACGCGATGAACGCAATAACGCAGACTTTTCGTCAAACTCGATTCACTCGGCTCCGCGGAATTGGAGGGAATCGAACTCCAGCGCGCAGCCTCGCCAGGTGACATCGTGTTCCACGGATAGATCGTCGATCATACCTGTGGGCATGCGTTGTCGCAATCTGCGCTGCGCCGTCCGACCGGAGGACAGTCTGTGTCGAGACACCTGTCCGCAGGAACTAGGCTGCTCCGACACCCGTCCGGCGACCAGACAACGTCGGGGGTTCATTCGATCACGACCCGGCTCTCGCAAGCTCCGGAGACGGCGTTCAAGTCACGTCGGCATCCCGTTCATATCCGTCGAAATCCGTGGCCGATCATCCGCCCCTGAAATCACAGGTGAAGTTCACCGCGTGCATAGGAAACGCTTTGCTCCAGCCACGCGTGCTCACGTTGACGCACGGCATCCATATCGGGACCTCTTGGCAACCATTGCTCGAGTATCACACTCATGTCAGCGGGATACGGCGCGGCGTCCATGACCGCGCGACAATTCATCCGACCCAGCCCGAGAGGGCAGCCATGAATCGCAAATCCAACGCCATGGGGATCCGGAACGATGACATAATCCTTAAGATGCAAATTGATTGCATGGGGTGCCAGGATGCCAACCGTTTCCTCTGGCCATTCACCGGCACAAATCGAGTTCGCAACGTCCAGGCATATGGCAACCTGGTCGTCATCGATGGCCGCCACAAGATCAACCAGTTGCCTGGATGGAAAGTTGAAGTGGTTTTCGATGGCGATGCGAATCCCGGCGTCCCTGGCCGGCGGGAGGAGCAACGCAAATTCGGCAGCAAGTTCGGAAACTGGCCGCGCGGCGTCCGGCCCATCCAGGGCGACCCTGAGGATCTTCGCGTCAAGGCGCCGGCCGATCTCGACGTAGCGGGCCATGTGATCCACATCAAATGGCTGGGCTCCGACCTCCAGAGCAACGCCGACATCGCGCGCCTGTCTGGCGAGCAAGTCCAGATCGGAATCCGGGAGCAGATGAAGCGGCAGGTTGTCTGCGTATTGGACCACGCGAAGCCCGTGCCGTGACGCAACATCGAGAAGTTCCAAAGGCGTCATCGGGTGTTCCGGCGTAATCCCCTTGTGCCCGATCGACCAACGGAAGGTATAGGTCCCCAGCCCCAGGTTCACAGCAGGGCCTTTATCAACTCTCGATAGCTCCTTGCCGGCACACCACCCCTGATGGCACCTTCGAACGTATCCGCCCCGATCTTGTCCTGGAGTTTTTCCAGGTTTTCCATGATCTCGAATGTCGCGGAAATCGCTTCCGCGTTGTCACCGGATCTTGTGAAGACGTCGTACGCCACCCAACCGTCGTAGCCCAACCGGCGCAGATAGAAGAGTGTCTCGAGCGTCTGCCAGAGGTGAACCGAAGCCGGCAGCATGTCCCAATCCGCTCCGCGGTCATTGTCGTTGAAGTGCACATAAAAGAGACGACCGGCCTCGTGCGCCACCACGACCTCTGCGGCCGGGCATTCACCCGCAATGAGCGCATGGCCGACATCCATTGTCACACCGATGTTCTTCGCACCGACGCGATCGCAGAGGTGCAGCGTCTTGCCCATTGACGGAAGAATAATGTGATTCCGGGATTCGTAAGCCTTGTACTCTATGCTCACCCTGACGTCTTCTCGGTGGGCCGCCGCCTGGCCAAACGCATCAACGGCCCACTTCCACTGCTGAACGTAATCAACCTGGAATGCGTAATCCCAACCGTCTATCAGCGGACATACCGTAATCATGTCGGTTCCGAGATCTGCCGCAATGTCCATTGCAATCTTCAGGTATTGGACCGCCTCCGACCTGATGCCGGCATCCGGATTGGTTATTGACCCATTGCGAAACTTGTCTTCCGTCTTGACGTTGACATTTACCGCCGAGACGTCGAGACCGCTGGCCTTCATTGCGGTCACACCCGACCCGTTGGCGCCCAGATCCTGCGGAAAAACGGGTTCCACACCATGGGTGCGCGGAATCGTCTTCGCGATTTCCAGCCTTTGTTCGAATGGCCGACCGACTTGATACTGGTGAAATCGATCTCTGTAGGCACCTATTGTTCCAAGCAGGATCGAGTTTTTAAAGGTCATGGTTTTACCAGGCTTTTTCTGAACCCGGACTCGTCCAGTGGGCAGTTGAATGCCGGAAGAACCCGGACGTGGTAACACGGTGAATGCGACCGACCATTCCAACGTTTCCAAGTCATGTTTGTATTCTTTGTATACAATGTACGCATCCCTTGATCAAGCATCTGCTTCCGGTGCGCAATTCGGCAGGGTTTCCTGCAAGAGACTTCCACCCCGTTCCTTTTGCCAACCTGGTGCAGCCCTGATCATGCCGGGGCGGTTTTCGGTCAGCGGCTGTACAGCCGCGAAGTTCCCAACGCAGTGTTCCCGGGTATCCTCGGGTGAAGAAGGAACATGTATTCTGCACGGCGAGGGGGCGCTTGCGTCCGAAAACCCTGAGACCCGTGAATTCGATCGAATGGCTGCTTGATGGCACTCTCGAAAAAATTTCCGATTCAAACGCGGCTGTAGTGCTAAAGCATGCTCGGAACGATCTGGTCGGGAGGGCGGTGACCGTCGTCAAATGTCTTGATGTTTATGATGACCTTTTCGCCCATTTCGTGGCGCGCTTCCCTGGTCGCGGAGGCCATGTGCGGCAGCAGCACGACGTTGTTGAGCCCACGCAACCGCGGATTGACCTCTGTTCCATGCTCAAAGACATCCAGGCCCGCTCCTGCAAGCTCTCCGGATCGCAGCAAACGCGTCAGTGCGTTCTCGTCAATGACCTCGCCGCGCGACGTGTTGACAACGATGCTGGTCGGCTTCATCAGGCGCAGGCGTCGCGCATTCATGAGGTGGAACGTTGACGGGGTGTGCGGGCAGTTGATCGACAGCACGTCCATGCGGGCAACCATTTGGTCCAGGCTTTCCCAATACGTCGCCCGCAGTTCGGTTTCGGTTTCCCCGCGAAGCTGCTTCCGGTTGTGATAGTGGATCGCCATGTTGAACGCGCGGGCGCGGCGCGCCACGGCCTGCCCGACCCGGCCCATGCCCAGTATCCCGAGCGCCTTTCCGCCGACCCGGGTCCCCTGGAACGCCTGCGGCGACCAGCCTTTCCAGTCGCCAGATTGCATATGAAGCGAACCTTCCCTGATACGACGCAAGACACTGAGAATGAGCGCCATCGTCATGTCTGCCGTGTCGTCGGCCAGCACATCGGGCGTATTGGTGACAATGATCCCCCGCTGTCGCGCGGTATGCACGTCAATGTGATCAAATCCGGATCCATAATTGGCGATCAGCTTCAGATTGTCGCTCGCCTGGGCAAGGATTCCGGCGTCGATCGTGTCATTCAACGTCGGCACCAGCACGTCGGCCCGCCGCGCGGCGGCGGCCAACTGGTCCCTGGTGAACAATTGGTCGGAAGAATTGAACTCGACGTCGAACAGTTCGCCGAGCCGGTTTTCGACGGCGTCGGGAAGTTTTCGGGTCAGGACAACCTTGAGCCTTTGTCGTCGCATTCGCTACCACCTGAATCTTCTATTCGCGCGCCCATTCTGACAAGAAACCGGAAATCTCGGCAAGGACCAATTGGGCAAACCCTCATATGTTTGGGCACCAGGGTCGGATGACGCGAATTCTGCTGGCATGGTTCGTCACGATGGCGTTGGCATTTCCCGGCGCTGCACAGGATGTCGCCCGGGACGTCGGCAAGGTCACCGGTTTTCCGTTGCCCCGTTTCGTGTCAATGAAGACTTCCATCGGGAACGCGCGGCGAGGACCCGGGTTCGCCTACCGGATCGACTGGGTCTTCAACCATGCGAACACGCCACTGATGGTTACGGGCGAACACGATCTCTGGCGCCGCGTGAGGGACGTTGATGGAGAAGGAGGCTGGATGCATTTCCGCCTTCTTTCCGGCGTACGAACCGTCGTTTTCCGCGAAAGCGGTATGCCGATCCACGATCAGCCGGACATCGGGGGGCTCGTTTTCGCCTACGCCGACAAGGGGGTGATCGCGTTTCTCAAGGAATGTACCCTTGACTGGTGCCGGGTGTCCGGAAAGGGATTTTCAGGATGGGTTCAAAAACCCGGTGTGTTCGGCGTCTTCGATGACGAGATCATCGATTGACGCCGCCCGGGCTCCAGGGCCTCTCCGGAAATCCGGGGAAACCGGGTTCTCGGCTCCCATGCGTGCGCTACGGACATGCGTGCGCTACGGAATGGTGACGACAACTGACCCCATCTTGTCGGCCTGTTCGACAGTTCGATGCGCGTCGGCCGTGTCGGCAAGATCGAACCGGTGTGCAACGGAGTGGGTCAATGATCCCGACGCCAGAATCTCGGTCAGTCCGGCGAGTGTCGCGCGCCTCACACCATCGCTCAGCAGGTAAACCAGCACCATCCTCACGGTCACGTCCTTGAACATGAGGGGATAGAACGGCAGAACCGGCGTCATCTCGTTAGCCGAACCGTAGGCAGCAATGACGCCGTTCGGTTTGATGACCTGTTCCGTGACCGTCAAATTGGCGCCGAATTCAAGCTCGACGATCCGGTCGACGCCGCCGGTCAGGTCCATGATTGCGGCCGCGACGTCATCCTGGCGATAATTCAGGACATGGTGCGCACCCGCCGCGCGTGCATAGGCCGCCTTCGCAGGATTGCTTACGGTCGTGACAACCGTTGCGCCGTGCAGTGCTGCCAGCTGGATCGCATAACGGGCAACAGTGCCGGCCCCACCGGTTACGAGGATGGTCTTTCCCTCGACCGGCCCGTCCGAGAACACGCAGCGATAGGCCGTCATTGCCGGAATGCCGAGGCAGGCGCCACCTGCAAAACCCACGCCGTCCGGCAAGTCGACTGCCTGGGACGCGGGCAAGGCCGTGAACTCAGCGCATGTTCCGAACGGTCGCTGCCACTGCCCGTTCCACAGCCAGACACGCTGACCGATCCTTCCGGGATCGACGCCGGCACCAACATCTTCGATCACGCCGGCTCCATCCGAGTGCGGAATGATCCGCTCGAAGCCCATCGGGCGGGCGCCGGCCCGAAGCTTCACGTCCGACGGGTTGCATCCGGAAGTGCGCAGGCGAACCAGCACGTCGCCAGGTCGAACCGCCGGATCGGCGAATTCGCCGAATACGAGAACGTCCTCCGCACTGCCCTGGGTTTCGTACCAGATCGCCTTCATCGGTCGTGGTGCCGTGCTTGTTCCGGGCCAAATCCCCGTTTCCTGAGCAAGGCGTCGACTCCGGGCAACCTGCCGCGAAACGCCGTGTAGAGTTCCGCGGCATCCCGGGATCCGCCGACGGAAAGTATGTGATCGTGGAGCCTTTGCGCGACGCCCGGATCGAATGGGGACCCCGCTTCCCTGAACGCCTCGAAGGCGTCGGCGTCCATGACTTCCGACCACATGTACGAATAATATCCGCTCGCGTACCCGCCTCCCGAGAATACATGTGCAAAATGCGGCGACGCGTGACGCATGGAAATCGCGTCGGGCATGCCGATTTCCCTCAGCACTTCGGCTTCGCTCTCCATCGGGTCGGCAGGTGCGCTCCTTTCGTGAAAGGCAAGATCGACAAGGGCCGACGCCGTGTACTCGACGGATCGAAATCCCTGATCGAAATTCTGCGCTGCGAGCAATCGTTCGACCAGTTCACCCGGCATCGGCTCATCGGACTCGACGTGGAGGGCAAATCGTTCGATCACTTCCGGGACAAAGAACCAGTTCTCGAACAGCTGGCTCGGCAGCTCCACAAAATCGAGCGCGACGTTGGTACCCGAGATGAAGGCGTACGTGACATCCGACAACACCGAGTGCAACGCGTGTCCGAACTCGTGAAAAAGCGTCCGGGCGTCATCGACGTTCAACAGGCACGGTTCACCGTCACTGGCCTTGGAAAAGTTGCAGGCATTGAAGACGATGGGCCGGACGTCACCGTCGAGCCTCGACTGCGGTCGAAACCGCGAACACCAGGCCCCCGACCGTTTCGACGGCCGAGCAAAATAGTCCCCCAGGAACACTGCCATGTGCCTGCCATTCCTGCGCACGTCCCAGGCCCTGACATCGGGGTGGTAGAGCGGGACGTCGACCGGCGTGAAGGACAGTCCGAAAAGCCGATTTGCGCAGTCAAAGCACGCCTCGATCATGCGCTCGAGCTCGAGAAAGGGTTTCACATCCGCTTCGTCGAAATCATGGTCCTGCCTGCGCAATCGCTCCGAGTAGAAATGCCAGTCCCATGCCCGCAATTTTCCACCTACCCCGTCGCCGTGCATCAGGGCTTCAAGCCTCTTTGCGTCGTTCAGGGCTGCCGCCCTGGCCGGTGCCCAGACCGCCATCAGCAATTCGCGAACCGCCGGCGGCGACTTCGCCATTTCCGGCTCCAGCCGGTATTCCGCGTAGCTGTCGTATCCAAGCAGCCGTGCCCGTTCCGCGCGAAGGGCGAGCACTTCCCTGATGATTTCGCGATTGTCCGTATTGCCGCCGTTTCGGCCGCGCGCGATCCATGCCCCATACGCTTGCTTCCTCAGGTCCCTTCGCGGACAATTCTGGAGGAACGGCACGATCTGGGAGCGCGACAGCGTCATGATGAATCCGTCGCGGTCGCGCTCGCGAGCCGCCTGTTCCGCCGCCGACCTGACGAAATCGGGACAACCATCCAGGTCCGGCCCTGACAACTCCATGATCCAGTCGCGCTCGTCTGCAAGCAGGTTCTGCGAAAAGGCCGTACCGAGTTCCGCCAGCCGTTCCATGATGGCCGCCAGTCGCTCGCGTCCCCCGGCATCCAATGCGGCACCGGCACGGACGAACATCTTGTAATAGAGGTCCAGCACGCGGCGCTGTTCGTCCGTCAGATCGAGGGCGTCACCTCTTTCCCTCAGTTCCTCTACGCGGGCAAACAACCGGGGATTCATCAGAACCTCCGACTCGAACGCGGTGAGTCGGGGTGACAACTCGCGTTCCAGTGCTTCAATCCCGTCGGTACTGTCCACGCCCGAAAGATTCCAGAAAACACCGCCGACCCGGTCAAGTAGCCGGTCAGCGCGTTCCATGGCCTCGATCGTGTTGGCGAAATCGGGCGGTTCCGGGTTTTCGGCAATCGCCCGGATATCCGCTCGCGTTTTCTCGATTGCGAATTCGTAGGCCGGAGCGAAATCATCTTCGGTGATCTCGTCAAAAGGCGGCAGTTCAAACGGACGATCCCAGGTTTCCCTGAGCAATGGGTTTTCAGGCATGGCAATTCCCAATCGAAATGTCGGCAGTTTCCCGAATCGTGTCGTGCCACGACCCGTCAGGCCAAGGCATACAAGTACAGGCCTCGAAGTGATGCAACCCCACTGTCGCCGCTCTTGCCGACGACGCGTCGCTTGACGGCGCCACGCTTGACGGCGCCCGAAATTGATGCATTAACTTGCCCATTGTCGCACCGTTACGAGACCGGGCAGGCATGGCATTGCAAACGACATGCATCGGAGCCTTTCCGAAACCGGACTGGCTTCCGATCAGGGATTGGTTCGAAATCGATCTTGGTGAAGATCGCTATGCCGAAGACGTCATCGGCGCATGGACGGCAGATCCTGAACATGATCCCGTATTTCGGCGCGCAACGGAGGCAGCAGTACGGCATCAACTCGAATGCGGGATCGATGTCCCGACCGATGGAGAACAACGGCGCGAAAATTACGTGCACTACCAGTGCCGGTTCTTTTCCGGGTTCGACTTCACCAATCTCGAACGCCGGGTCTTTCGGAATGGTGCGTATGACTGCGTCCTGCCCGCCATCAGGGGTGACATCGATCCGGGCGGGCATCCGGTCCTCGTCCGCGACTTCAAGGAAGCCCAGGCCGTGAGCCGTGCGCCGGTCAAGATGACGCTGCCGGGGCCTCTCACGATCATCGACAGCACGGCCAATTGCCATTACCGCGACACGTCACGACTCGCCGAAGACCTTGCAGACGCGCTCAACGAGGAAATTCTTGCGCTCGCTGCCAACGGGTGCAGTTACATACAGGTTGATGAACCGGTCTTTGCCAGGCATCCCCGGGCCGCCCTCGATTACGGGATCGAATCGCTCCTGCGGTGCCTGCGCGGGTTGCCGCCCGAAGTCACCCGGGTCGTTCACATGTGCTGCGGATATCCGGACCGGATTGACAATCCCGACTATCCGAAGGCGGACCACGGGGTCTATGGCGAACTCATAGACGCGCTTGACGGACATGTTGAACAGATTTCCATCGAAGATGCCCATTGCAACAACCCGCTCGACCTTTTCGATCGGTTTCGCGCATCGACAGCGATCGTCGGCGTTGTTCAAATCGCCTCGAGCCGGATTGAATCGGTTTTCGAAATCAGGCGGCGACTCGAGCAGGTCCTGACACGCCTCCCGCCCGAACGGGTTGTCGCCGCTCCCGACTGCGGGCTCGGGTTTCTCGGGCACGAGCTTGCACTGACCAAACTGCGCAACATGGTCAAGGCTGCCCGCAGCCTGTGACCGAATTCCGCATAATCGGCAGGACGCCGCAGGCACGTGACTAGCCTGAAATCCCTGCCGTAGCAGTTGATGTGAGTTGGCCCGTGTGTTGGCCCGGCTCCGGATTTTCGCCCCGGATGTGATTTCACCATGAGGTGGTCCTCTGGTCCGGGGTTTTCTCTTCCGAGGTATTGTTTTCTGTTTTCCTGCCCCGATCCTGGGGAGGTGCGTTGCGCGTCGTGACGACCGCCGGCCGTGTTGGCGTCGACGCGCGGAGACTTTCCGGGAAGCAGTCATCACTATTATACAGGTCGTTTGGCACTCATTGCCAAACCCGCCCGACAAGTACGGCAGCACGTGACGCCGATGCCGGCCCTGCAAGGACCCGGTCGAAAAAGAGGTCAAATACACGGACTTGACTGCCGGTGTTCCAAATCCTCGCCCCGAAGCCCGGAAGCGCGGAGCCGGAGACACGGCGCCGGAACGACCGGGTGATCGCGTTGCGCAAGGAGCACAATCCCTCGGTTGCCGACATCACCCGGCAGATGGCGGCGGAAGGGATGTCCGTCGGAGCAACGACCGTGCAGCGCATCCTGCGCCAGGCCGGGTTTGCCAAGCTGCCGCGCCGTCCCCGTGGCGAGCGCATGGCCGCACCGAAGCGCACAGGCCGCGCCGATGGCCGACGCCTCGAGGCTCGATCTGTCACCGGGGCGGCTGCGCACCGAGTTCGGCGGGCTGTTCCTGTTCCTGCCGGACCTCGTCCGCCTCGATCTCGACGGGATCGTCGGCGCGAGCGGCATGCCGGGAAGCACGATGATCCCCGCCGGCCATGCGTTTCGCGCGTTGCTCGCTCTCAAGCTCTGGGGCATCGGCAGGCCGCCCCACATCATGGCCGACATTCTCGACCCCGGCATCGCACTGTTCGCCGGCCTCAACGTCATGCCCAAGCGTGCCAGCCTGAGCGAGTATTCCTGCCGTGTCGATCCGCGGCTCTGTGCCGGCCTCATGGAGCGCTGGCACCGGGCCACGAGAGGTCTCGACATCGATCTCGGCGGCGACGGCTCCTTCGACCTCGACTTCCACGCCATCCCCTATCATGGCGATGCCGCGCTGATCGAACGGCACTATGTCTCGAAGAGAAGCCGCACCCAGAAGGGCATTCTGGCCTTTCTCGCACGCGATGCCGATGCACGGCTGTTCTGTTACGCCAATGCCCGGGTGCGCAAGGACGAGCAGAACGACGAGATCCTGCGCTTCGTGGAGTTCTGGGAGCAGAGGACCGGCGGGCTGCCACGTGAGCTGATCTTCGACTCCCGGCTCACCACCCACGCCAATCTGGCCGAACTCGAGCGCATGGGGATCGACTTCGTCACCCTGCGCAAGCGGACCAAGTCACTGCTGGGCGCCATCGCCGCGGCCCCCGATGCAGACTGGAAGCGGGTGCGCCTGACCAATGTCGGGCGCATCTACCGCACGCCCCGGGTTCTCGAGAGCACCGTGCGCCTTGCCCGCTACCCGGGCGGCATCCGCCAGATCGCCGTGCGTGACCTCGGGCATGAAATCCCCACCCTGCTCCTGACCAACCAGATGAAGACCTCGGCCGGACAGCTCATCGACCGCTACGCACGCCGCATGGTCATCGAGAACGCCATCGCCGACGCCATCGACTTCTTCCACATGGACGCGCTGTCGGCGGCGGTGCCGATGAAGGTCGATCTCGACCTCCAGCTCACACTGATGGCCAACACGCTCTACCGTCTGCTCGCCGTCCGTCTCGGCAACGGGCGGCAGGTCTCACGGGCGCGCACCCTGTTCAGGGACTTCATCAAGGCGGCGGCCGAGATCCGCATCGAGGACAACCAAGTCATCGTGCGCATCGGACGCCTGGCCAACAATCCATTCCTGCTCAATGCCGGCTACGGCGACATGGAAACCACGGTCCCCCGGCTGCAGAACCGCACCTTGAAAATCGAGTTCGTCTGACCCCCGGACTCCCGTCACGCGGTGCACAGTCACCGTCAAATCCGCAGAAATCCGTCGAACTCACTCACATCAACTGCTACGGTCGGGTATTCAGGCTAGGGAACACTTGCCGGGACGTCCCGAACCGGCGACGGATTCGGGCACGTCCGGCCGGCAATGGAAACCACTTCAGGGAGTGCGCCCTTTCCCTTTGTTCACAGTTTTGTCACAACTTCCAGGCAAGACGGACTTCTTCAATTCCGGAAAGAACCATGAAAACGCACGTCAGGGCCTGTGTCATAGGCGGTGGGGCAGTCGGTACCTCGATCGCATACCATCTCGCGAGAGCCGGTTGGGAAGATGTCATGCTGCTCGAAAGGGACGAATTGACGTCCGGCTCGACGTGGCATGCGGCGGGATTGCTCCCGCTGTTCAACATGTCCTATGCAACCAGCCATATTCACGACTATTCGGTCAGGTTTTACAAGACCCTCGAGGACGAGACCGGGCTCGACCCCGGGTTCTTCGTCGTCGGCAATCTTCGCATGGCCCAGACACGTGCGAGGATGGACGAATACATGGTCTATGCGTCCACGGCGGAGACCGTGGGGATTCCATACGAATGGCTGTCTCCCGACGAAATCGGGGATCGATGGCCCCTCGTTCGGACCGACGACCTGAGGGGTGCCCTGTTTCACCCGACCGACGGATACATCAACCCTGCAGACGTCACCCAGGCAATGGCAAAAGGCGCCCGGCAGCGCGGCGTCGAAATTCACCGGCGAACACAGGCAGACGAATTCGAGTGGACCGGTTCGGAATGGATCATCCGGGGATCACGCATGACCGAACGCGGCGGCAACCTGGTTCCCGGAGGAGAGACATTTGCGGTCCACGCAGAACACGTGATCACCGCAACCGGCAATCACGCCCAGAGGACCGCCGGTCTCCTCGACATCAGGATTCCCGCGATTCCGGTCGAACACCAGTACATCGTAACCGAACCCGATCCTGCCCTGCTCGGTTTCCGGCGGGACCATCCGCAGCACCCGGTCCTAAGGGACGCCGACGCCCGCTGGTACGTTCGGGAGGAACGCGGAGGCTGGATTCTCGGCCCGTACGAGCGCGGAGCGCCGGCCCGGTTCGGTTACGGAGTTCCCGAGGCGTTTCGGGCAGACCTCTTCCCTCTCGATCTCGACCGGATCGAGGAGGAGTACATGTCGCTGATCCACCGGGTTCCGTCCACCGAAACTCTCGGGATCAAGGACGATTTCAATGGTCCGATCTGTTACACGCCAGACGGCAATCCCCTGGTCGGGCCGGCTCCGGGTTTGAGGAACATGTGGCTGGCGGAAGGTCTCAGTTTCGGGATCACGGCCGCCGGCGGCATCGGGCATTACATGGCCCAGATGATCGTCGAAGGTGAAGCCGAAATCGACATGGCAAGTCTTGATCCCAAGCGCTACGGCAAGTGGATGACGACCGAGTACGCCGAACGCAAGAACGAGGAGTGTTACGAGCACGTCTACATCCTTCACCATCCCGACGAGGAGCGCGAAGCATGCCGGCCGCTACGAACAGCACCCTGTTATGACCGGATGAAGGCTCGGGGCGCGCAGTTCGGCCAGGTCAACGGGTGGGAGCGGCCCAACTATTTTGCCGCGGACGGGTTCGATGACCGCGAGTCCCGCAGTTTCCGTCGCGGGGGGTGGTGGCAATATGCGGCCGAAGAGGCCGAGGCGATCAGGAACGGCGTCGGGATGATTGACGCGACCGCTTTTGCCAAGCACATTGTCAAGGGCAAGGGGGCGACGGCGTTCCTTGACTGGCTGACCTGCAACCGGTTGCCGTCAGTCGGGCGGGTCAACCTGACATATGCGCTCACTCCGGCGGGAACGACCCGGACCGAATTCACGATCTTTCGCCTGGCTGAAGACAGCTATTACCTGGTTTCTGCCGGGGCATGGGCGGATTACGACGGTGACTTCTTGCGAAAATGCGCCGAAGACTGCGAGAACCGGTTCGGCCGCATCGAGATTCAGGATGTCACCTCCCAGTGGGGCGTCTTCGCCGTCGCCGGGCCCATCGCCCGGGACGTCCTGAGGCCTCTCGTCAGGGACGCCGATCCGGCGACCGTCTTGTCAAACCGACGGTTCCCGTGGCTGGCCGCCCACTGGATCGAGGTCGGAATGTGCCGGTTGCTGGCAGCAAGGGTAGCCTATACCGGCGAACTGGGCTGGGAACTTCACCATCCGATCGAAATGCAGAACTACCTGTTTGACCGGATCATGGAGGCAGGAGAGGGACACCAGCTGAAACTCGTCGGCGCCAGGGCGCAAAACTGGCTGCGCCAGGAGAAGAGCTACCGTGCGTTCGGCACCGAACTCGGACGCGACGCGACCCCCCTGGAGGGGGGCCTGTCCCGTTTCGTCGACATGTCGAAAGCCTTCCAGGGGCGAAGGGCCATGGAAGACACCGGCATCAGGGTCCAGTGCGTGACCTGCCTGATCGACGGACCCGAAGACGCGGACCCCTGGGGGCGGGAAGCGCTTTACGACGCGAAGGGCGAACGCGTGGGCCGGCTGACTTCAGGTGGGTTTTCGGTGCATTTTGGCAGGTCGATCGGGATGGGCTACGTAAAACCCGACGCCGCAACCCCCGGCAATGTGCTCAATGCCCGCATGCTGGACCGGTTGTGGCACGTCGATATCGTCGCCGACAGCCCGTATGATTCGCAGAACGCCCGGATTCGCGCCGACGGTTGACAACCATTGCCGGCAATGCCGGCAAGATGATGACAACCGGACGGTCACCGGCGCGTCCATGGGATACACGCGTCCGGGCCGGGCCTCACCACGGTGACCGGCCTTCCAGGATCGTTCTCTCCCCACCCTCAATTGACGGCCCGTCCCGAGCGATCGCATTCCGTGACCAGTGTTTCCCCGCCCGCAGCCGTCACCACCAGCCGGCGGACCTTGCGGTCGACAGGTTCAAAGACCTGTGGATCCGTTCCTGTCATCCAGGTCTGGACCGGGATTTCCGCAAGCTCGCCGTACAGCTGGCAACGACGCGCCTCGTCGAGATGCGCCGCAACCTCGTCGAGCAACAGGACGGGCGGAACGCCGGTTTCCGCGATGATCGCCCGTGCGCCCGACAATACCAGCGACATGAGCAATGCCTTTTGCTCCCCGGTCGAGCATTGACGCGCAGGGATTCCTTTCCCCTCATGCACCGCGAGCAGATCCGTCCTGTGTGGGCCGTTACGGGTGCGGCCCGCGCGCATGTCGCCGGGCCGGGCGGTCCTGAATTCGTCGATGAGTTCGTCCGAGGTCACGTCACTTACGGGCTTTTCCGGCCCGCGCAGCGACAGTCTTGCGGCAGGGAATCCGGACGTGTTCCCCGCTTGTGCGTCATCGAGCCTTGAAACCGCGACCCGGCGGTTGGCTTCCACCGTCGCCCCGGACTCCGCCATCTGCCGTTCGACAACATCGAACCAACCGGAGTCCCGGACCCCTTCCTTCAGCATGCGGTTGCGCTGGCGAAGCGCCTTGTCGTAGACGAGGCTGACACCAGCGTGTTCGGGCCTGAAATTCAGAGCCAGGCGGTCCAGGAATCGTCGGCGACCGTCGGAGCCTTCCAGCCACAGCCTGTCCATGACCGGCACCAGCCACATGACCGGCACGACCCGCCCCAGCGCGGTCTGGGGTACGGGCTTGCCGTCGAGGCGAACGACGCGTGAACCGCGTCCGCCGAAGGAAGTCTCGACTTCGCGGGGGTGATCAGGGCAATCGACGTCAGCAGCAATCTTCCAGCCCGAACAGCCGGGCACCCGGATCATTTCCATCGACGCCGACCGCCTGAGACCTCGTCCGGGAGTCAGCAAGGAAACGGCCTCGAGAACGTTGGTCTTTCCGACACCGTTCTCTCCGATCAGAATGACCGACTCGCAACGTGCCTCGATGCTTACGCGCTGAAGTGATCGGAAACACGTAACGGTCAGGTTTCGGACCGCGAGGCGGGCCAATATCAGATCCGCATCGGCATCACGACAAACAAGCTGCTGGCGTCGTCTCCATCGCGGACAAGGGCCGGTTCCTCGGGGGAATCGAGCCAGAAAACGACACTGCTTTGGTCGATGTGCTGGGAAACGTCCTTGAGATAGGAACCATTGAAGCCCATCTTCATCGGATTGCCCGAATACGCGGCGGCAACTTCCTCGTCTGCAGTCCCCTTGTCGACGGTATTCAGGTTCAGCTTGACGAGGTCCGTTTCGATCGCGACGGTCACTGCTTCCGTGTCACGCTCCGTACTGACCGTCGTAACCCGGTCCACCGCTTCAATGAACGCGCTTCGGTCGATTTCGAGACGGTTCTCGTTGTTTTTCGGAATGACGTTTTCGTACTGCGGGAACGTGCCTTCAACGACATTCGACGTCATCGTGATCGAAGGCAACTCGAACTGAACGATTTTTTCCGACACCGAAATGTTCAGTTGTTCTTCCGTGTCTTCGAGTACCTTCAACAGTTCCCCGACGGTTTTCTGGGGTACGATTATTCCGGGCATGGTTTCCCCACCGTGGGGAACATCCATGCTCGCGAGCGCAAGCCGATGGCCGTCAGTCGCGACGCAGCGCAACTTGCCGATCTCCGACTCGTCGCCAGGTACAATGTGGAGGTAGACGCCGTTGAGGTACTTTCGGGAATCATCCTGGGACATCGAAAACCGGGTCTTTCCGACGAGAGGACGAAACGACCCGACGGGCAGGGAAAACCCGCAAACGAATTCATGGCGCTGCATGAGCGGAAAATCATCCCCGGGCAGGGTTGCAAGCTTGAAAATCGCACGCCCGGCCGAAACCGTAAGGCGACCCACATTGGCGTCGGTATCGACCTCGATCATGGCCCCCTGAGGCATCTTTCTCGAAATTTCGTGCAACAAATGTGCACTGACCGTCGTGTGGCCCGTCTGCTCGATTTGCGCGTCGGCCCAGAAAATGACTTCCAGCTTCGAATCCGAGGCGCGAAAGGAAACCTTGTCGTCGGTGGCCTCGATCAGCACGTTGGCGAGGACCGGTATCGCCGAATTTTTTTCGGCAACGCCATTTGTCACTGTCATCGATTTCAGCAAGTCACCACGTTCGATCGAAAATCTCATTTTCCCTCCAGTCATCAACCCGGTGACGGACGGGCTGCTTCCTCAGCCTTCAAGCATTCTTCTCAGGATTTCAAGGTCTTCCGCGAACTGCACGTCATCGCGTTCCAGTTCCGAAACCTTCCTGACTGCATGGAGAACGGTGGTGTGATCGCGACCGCCGAAATATCGGCCGATCTCGGGAAGAGAACGTGTCGTCAGGTTTTTCGAAAAGTACATGGCGATCTGTCGCGGCCTGACGATCGAACGGGCACGCCGGTGGCTCAGGATATCCGAAATCCTGACGCCGTAATGATCGGCGACCTTTCGCGTGATTTCATCGACCGTGACCTTGCTCGCGGACGCCCTCAACATTTCGGAGAGGCACTCCTGGGCCAGCTTTTGGTCGATCATCAAATTGTCGTTCTGCCCCAGGCAATCGGCGAACGCGAACAGCCGGTTGAGGCCGCCCTCAAGAACCCTGACGCTGCCGGAGATTCGCTGGGCGAGAAACTCGAGGACTCCGTCTTCAAGCCCGATATTCGGAAAGACACCAACCTGTGCCTCTGACTTTGCCCTCAGGACATTCAGCCGCAGTTCGTAATCGGGGGGGTGAATGTCGACGACCAGGCCTGACTGAAGCCTTGACTTGATGCGCTCTTCCAGGCCGCGGATCTTGCCGGGCGACCGGTCGGCGGAAATCACGATCTTTCGTTTCTGGTCCACCAGCGAATTGAACGTGTGAAAGAATTCCTCCTGCGTGCTGTCCTTGTCCGCGATGAATTGAACGTCATCGACGAGGAGGACATCCACGGAGCGAAAAAGCTCCTTGAAACTCATCGTTTCGTTGTCGCGCAAGGCCTGGACGAAACGATACATGAACTGCTCGGCCGACAGGTACAGGATGGCGCTTCCCGGATTCCGTTCCAGGATTTTCCAGGCGATCGCGTGCATCAGGTGGGTCTTTCCGAGACCAACGCCCCCGTAAAGGAACAGCGGGTTGAAATTCACGGTATCGTGCAGTGCGACGTTCCGGGCGGCGGCATGAGCGAGTTCGTTCGGCTTGCCCACGACGAACTGGTCGAAGGTGAACCTGGAGTTGATCGGGGCGCCCGGCAATCCGGAGGATTCCGCGGATTCGAGCTCATCCACCGTCGCACGTCGCCTGGGCCGCTCCCTTGCCTCGTCATCGATCGCGATTCCCGCTACGGGCGATTCCTCCGCCCGAAACAGGAGATGCTCGAGGATGACTCCTTCGGATTGAAAACAGGAGCGAATCTTGTCCCCGTAATTTCGATTCACCCAGTCGCCGAAAAACTTCGTCGGGACCAGAAACGATGCGGTCCCTTCGTCGACTCCCTGAAATTCTATGCGTTCGATCCAGTTCTTGAAACTATTCCGGCCAATGATTCTCTGCAATTCGCCACATACGCGAAGCCATTGTTCATCGTTCATGATTTCTCCACAGGACGCGCCGAAATTCATGGCGCTCCATAACCCCCCCGATCAGGACTGCACCCAGTCCAGCCCCCGGTATTTCCAACCGTTGACTGTTCCCCTCCGACCATTCTGGTTGCGGTCTCCTTCAAACCCTTCCGAAACATTAATACACTCGACGAACCGGCCCGCCTTCCTGGCAGCGGACGCAACGCACTGGGCTGCCGCCATGGATCTCTGACCTGACCTGCAGATGAAATACATGCGATCAGGCCCGCCCTCTCCTACGATTCGGAACAATTCTTCAGCAAATCCCTGGTCTATCGACATGTCAGGATAACGATTCCACTCAAGGGTCACGACACTTTTCCCAAGAGCGGAAAGATCCGGAACACCGACGAACTGCCATTCAGGTTTCGTGCGAACGTCGACAAGTACCGCGTCCCGGCTGGTTTCGAGATCACGCCATACCTCGACCGGTGAAACCTGACGAATTTTCTCAGGCGGCGAACCGAACACAATGCCCCCCCAGAGTGATTCTGCTCGTCCGAAAAGGGTACCGATGGCGTGAACTCAATTCAACGTGATTTTCCCGATCTTTCCGTCAGGCCATGCATCAACCGCCAAATCAATCGGTACGAAACGTCAGAAACCGAATCCTGGTCCACGCCTAAAGACAGTCCGGCTATCGGGTTTCCGGTTGTCCCCATCATGGCGTGCCACGCCTGCGACGACCCACAATTTACCGCCCGCCACCTTGCTCAATCGGCGACGCCGAAGGTCAGCTAAATTCGGGTAATCTTACAAATGATCACGAAAACGTGAGGGGCCCCCCGCTCTCCCGACAAGCCGCCGCCGCCGGAACATCGGCCAAATACGTTCTTCGTTCCGGGGAATCCCGCAGCCGGACCCATCCCCGGAGCGACCCGATTCGCCAATGACGACGAATTCAGGCCAGCACCTCACCAGCATGTTCGGGCAATTCGGGAATTCAATTCCGGACTTTCCTGCACCTTGCGCAGAACCGCGGCCCACGACCCTGCGCCGGGAGCAATGATCATCACCGGCTCAAGGATACGTGGGCAGGACCCGGGAATCTCTTCGCGAAACCGAGCGAACAACCCGCGATCCGGCGCGCGCGTTCGAGGCATTCGTCGCGAGACAGGGAGGTTGTAGTTTTCGCCCTCAGGAGTCCATGGACTTGATTCGGGCGGACAGGCGAGAAATTTTCCGGCTGGCGGTATTCTTGTGCAAAACACCCCGGGTCACGCCACGCATGATCTCGGGTTGCGCCGCGGTCAGCGCCGAAGCCGCGGCCAGCTTGTCTCCGGAAGAAATCGCTTCTTCGACTGACTTCAGGAACGTCCGGATTCGCGACCTTCGCGCCCGATTGACCTCGGTGCGACGCCTTGTCTGCTTGACCCGCTTGATTGCCTGTTGTGAGTTCGCCATCGCCAGTCTTTCCGGAGCATGTGTTGTTCAGGTCCACAGCCACATGGAGTGAAATGCTTGAAGCGACGCCATTTACGGCGGCAAATCGGTTAAGTCAACTGCACAATGGCGCCGGTGGACCCCGAATCCGGAAGGCATTCGAGAGATCCGAATGGCTCGCGTACCGCATCCTCCGGTCCACGAGAACCGGCAGTTGCGAAAAGTTGCGAGAGTGTCATTTCCCCCGAAACTGCGGCGTCCGTTTTTCCGAAAACGCTGCCATTCCTTCGGCTTGATCCTCCGTTGCGAACAGCGAGTGGAAAATTCTCCGCTCGAACAACATGCCCTCGTTCAACGTGGTTTCATAGGCACGATGCACTGCTTCCTTTACCGCCATTACCGCGATCGGGGACTTCTCGGCGATCTTTTGGGCAGTTGCCAGCGCCTCGTCCATTAACTGCTGATCGGGGACAACCCGGCTGACCAAACCGGACCTCTCGGCTTCTTCCGCATCCATGAACCGCCCGGTCAAGTGCATTTCCATCGACTTCGACTTACCGACAAAACGTGTCAGGCGCTGCGTGCCGCCGATTCCGGCGATGACGCCGAGATTGATTTCCGGCTGGCCAAACCTGGCCGACTCCGAGCAGATGATGAAGTCGCACATCATCGCCAGTTCGCATCCACCCCCGAGTGCGTAACCCGAGACCGCCGCAATGATCGGTTTCCTGCATCGCAGAACTGCCTCCGCTTCACCCGCGAAGCAGTTGTCGCGAAACATGTCCACGAAGCTCCGCTCAGCCATGTCCTTTATGTCGGCACCGGCCGCAAACGCCCGCTCGTTGCCGGTCAGGATGACGGCGCGGACTTCACCGTCACATTCCATAGCGCCGAGCGCGTCCCCGAGTTCGCCCAGCAGTTTGAAACTCAAGGCGTTCAGAACCTCAGGGCGGTTCAGCCTGATGATTCCGACATGATCCTTGATTTCGACAATGAGAGTTTCGTAAGCCATGTGCCGCCTCCGGCTGTCTGTTCCCGAATCCAAATAGCAAAACAGTCAAGTCATTCAAGCCGACGCATCAATCCGAGACCCCGACCGTCGTTGCGTTCAACGGGACGGTCCGGTATCGGCACGTCATTCCGGAAATGTCCCGGTTACGTCTGGCATGCAGGGCAATAGAACGTTGACCGACCGGACTGTCGAATTCGCAATATCGTACTTTCGCACGATTCCGCCGGACACTGGAAGCCTTCCCTGCCATAGACAGAAAACAGGTGCTGGAAGTACCCGAGTTCACCGTCCGACCGACGGTAGTCGCGAAGTGATGAACCTCCTGCGGCAATTGCGTCGTTGAGGACCTCGCGGATGGCACGGCACAGTCGTTCGACCCGCGGCGCGGAAATCGTTCTCGCCTCCCGGTCCGGAGCAATTCCGGACCGCCACAGGGCTTCGGATGCATAGATATTTCCGAGTCCGGCGACGACCCCTTGATCGAGCAGGACGTTCTTGATCGGCGCCTTTCGCTTGCGCAGCTGACCCGAGAGCGAACGTGACGAGAATTCGTTCCCAAGGGGTTCGGGACCGAGAGCCGCCAGCGATGCGTGCGAATCAAGCGCATGTGTCGGGATCAGTTCGATCATGCCGAATCGCCGGTGGTCCGTGAACGTCAGGGTTGCACCGTCGTCAAACCCGAGGAAGAAATGATCGTGTTTTTCGAACGAAACCGCTGACCTGCCGTTTTCTTCCGGGCGGGTGTCCGGGGCCGCCTCGAGGCGGATTCGGCCCGACATGCCCAGATGCATCATGAGCGTTTCACCGGTCGACAACGAACACAGGATGTATTTCGACCGTCGATGCAGGCCAGCAACCGCAGCGCCGCGAAGCCTCTGAGCCAGGTCCTTTTGCAGCGGGCGACGCAAGTCCGGCCTGCGGACCACTGCATCCACGATCGTCCCACCGACAATTGCAAGCCGGAGACCCCTGCATATCGTCTCGACTTCCGGGAGTTCAGGCAATGTTTCCGATCTTGACTTGGCACATTCCGCTTGCAGGCATAACCATATATTGAGGATCCATCACGACACCAGAGCCATTGGGGCCGGCACGGGAGGAATTCGGGAGGTTGGGAAACTCGGATCGTACAACTGATTTCGGTTTCCGGACAGTATCCCGGGCCGAAAAGCCCGGACTCGTGCGCGGCGTGTTCTCGAGTGTCGCCTCGCGTTACGACGTCATGAATGACGCCATGTCCTTCGGCATCCACCGCCTGTGGAAGGACGCCATGATCGACTGGCTGGCGCCGAAACCCGGGCAGGAACTTCTCGACATCGCCGGAGGGACCGGAGACGTCGCAATTCGTTTCCTGTCACGTGCGGAAAGCACACGCGCAACCGTGCTCGACCTGACCGAAAGCATGCTGGAGATCGGCCGGCAAAGGGCAAGGAGTTTGTCGCTTGATGACCGGATCGCGTGGATTAATGGTGATGCAACCCGGCTCCCGTTCGACTCCAACAGCTTTGATGCCTGCACGATGGCCTTCGGAATTCGGAACATTGACGCAAGAGAGGATGCCTTGCGGGAATCATTTCGCGTCCTTCGGTTCGGCGGGCGGCTGCTGGTACTGGAATTCGGCCAGGTGCCAGTTCCGATGCTGCGAAAAATCTACGACGATTATTCCTTTCGGGTCATCCCTTGGCTCGGATCCATGATTGCAAACGATCGGGCCAGTTACCAGTATCTCGTCGAAAGCATTCGCCGGTTTCCCGACCAGGCCAGCTTTGCAGAAATTCTTCGCGGTTGCGGTTTCGAGCGCGTTGCATTCCGGAACCTGACGATGGGCGTGGTCGCGATTCACTCGGGTTGGAAAATCTGATCGATGCGCGGCCCGCACAATCTGTTCCGGCTCGTTCGTGCCGGCTCGACGTTCGAGCGCACTGGCGCAATGAACTACGCCCTGGAAAAACTCGAGGCTCCGCTTTCAATCCGAATCGCGCTCCGGATCATCGGGTGGCCGTTCAAATTGCTCGGCATCAAGGGGGAGCCTGACCTTCCGCCCGTCGCGCGCGCCCTGACGGCTCTCGGGCCGGCTTACATCAAGCTAGGTCAGAACCTGTCTACGCGTCCGGACATTGTCGGCGACGATTTCTCGAACGAATTGAAGATCTTGCTCGATCGGCTTCCCCCATTTTCCGACAAAGAAGCCAAACGGACGATACGCAAGGAACTCGGCCAGGACGTCGACGAACTTTTTTCGGAGTTCAGCCCCCCGGTCGCCGCGGCCTCGGTCGCTCAAGTTCACCGCGCACGTGTTCGTTCTTCGGGCCGGGAGGTTGCAGTCAAGATTCTTCGCCCGGGAATCGAACGGGTCATCCGGCGCGATGTTGACGCCTTCTATTTTACAGCCAGGTTCATCGAGTTCTTCCTGCCGGCCACCCGCCGGCTGCATCCCACGGACGTCATCCGCTATTTTGAAAATATCATTCTCGCGGAAATCGACCTGCGCCTTGAAGCTTCCGCAGTGGCCGAGCACTCCGCGAACACGTCCGGCGACAAGGGATTCTCGGTCCCGTCCCTCGTTTGGGAGCTTTCGGCCAGGCGGGTCATGACCCTCGACTGGGTCGACGGCATTCCTCTGACCGACCCGGACGCTCTCAGCAGGCAAGGGGTCGATTTCGACGATCTTGCCAGGCGGATCGTGCAGAGTTTCCTCCGCCACGCGCTTCGGGACGGGTTCTTCCACGCGGACCTGCATCCGGGAAACCTCATGGTTACCCCCGACGGATCGCTGCTTGCGCTCGACTACGGCATTACCGGACGGATCGACGACTATACCCGGCGTGTTTACGCGGAAATCCTGTTCGGATTCATACGGCGCGACTACGATCGGGTTGCAAGGGTGCATTTCGAGGCCGGGTACGTTCCCCGCGGGCAGGACATCAACGCCTTTTCCCAGGCCCTGCGTTCGGTGGGTGAACCGATCTTCGGGCAGGATGCCACGCGCATATCCATGGGACGCCTGCTCCGGCACCTGTTCGACGTCACGGAACGATTCGGAATGGAAACGCGAACGGAACTGCTCCTGCTGCAGAAGACGATGGTTGTGGTCGAAGGCGTCGCCCGCTCGCTCAACCCCAATCTGAACATCTGGGAAACTGCCAAACCGGTTGTCGAACAGTACATAAAGGACAACGTCGGCCCAAAGGCGATCGTGCGCGATGCCGCACGAACGCTTGAAATCCTCTCACGCTTCGGCCCGAGGGTTCCCATGATCATCGAGGAGGGCCTCAACCGCGAAAGGGACGGACCGCAGCAAAGCCAGACTCCCCGATCAAAAGCGGATACTGCCGTAACCTGGTTCTCGATCGGGGTCATTGCAGCGGTTTTGGTCCTGTGGCTGGCGGACCTGCTCTAGTTCCAACGCGTCGAGAGAAGGTTTTCGAGTTCGAACGGGCCTGAACGCACATGGCCCGCACGTGGCCGTCACGTCTCCCCGCCATCAGGACGACGCAAGGCCGGCCCGGAGTCCGCCGGTCCGGGCTGAACTGACCGCGGCAATGTCGTCGATCGACTCGATTGCCGCAATTTCGGCCCCCATTGCTCCCCGGTTTTCCGGGTAGCCGGGGCCGGTGTATTTCATACGCCAAAGGCATTATGCCGCCATCCGCGAGTGATAGAGTGGCAGCAGTTTCCGGTACCGATCGATCGTTTCCCGGCAGGGGCAGGCTACGATGAAAGCCTCGATCAACGACGCGTCGATGACGACCCCGCCTTTGGTCATCTGCTTGCCCGGGGACAGGAAACAGGCAATGTCGTCAGCCGGGTCACCGATTCCCGGGCATTGCCGGTCGATCACGATCAGCCTGTCGTTTGAACGAATGAGGTTACCGGGGACAACATCACCGTGGACCAGGGTTCGCCGCCTGCAAACCACCGAATCGTATCGAGGTTCAAGACTGCCGGGTCCTTTCGCGCCTTCACCGGTGCACATCGAAAGGTTTCTGCAGCCGTGTTGTCGCAACTCATCGCTTCCGGCCGGTCGGGTTTCGAGGTCACGGCACGGGGGAACACCGTGAATACGACCGAGCAATTGCGCGACCTCTGCAAGGTCCGGTCCCTGGCCCTGGCCGCCGTCGATGACGGCAGGCTCCAGGGCCTGCCGGGGACGTATTCGCATGTCAGGGCGATCCCGTTTCCGACACTGACCGTGCCCCGCAAGCCAGGTACGCATCCATCTTGCTCGCCGGCCTCGTCGAGATGCAACTGAAGCTGTCCGACCGGTTCGCGGGGCAGTCCCGTCGTCCATGCCGTGCACATCATGGTCGGCCGGCGCATTTCCGGAATGCCTCTGAAAAACATCGCCGAGGATTCGTTTCCTTCGATGCCGATTTTCCGGTGGATTGCCAGGGTGTTTAGACGATAATGAAGACCGTCGCCGGCCCCGTAGCTCAGCAGGATAGAGCAACCGCCTCCTAAGCGGTAGGTCAGTGGTTCGAATCCACTCGGGGTCGCCATCAACATGTGCAACGGTCGTTCGAATTCGTCACCTGACGTGATCAAAAACAGTACTGCCAGCCTGAAATGCGGGAAAACGCGGCCCGACCGAAATTCGCAAACCCGTCCTGGGCAAGCCGGAGAATTGCCCGGTGCAGTAATGAGAACGAGAATCAAGATCTGCTGCATTCAGTCCGCGGATGAGGCAATGCTGGCGTTTGCCGCCGGCGCTGACGCCATCGGTCTTGTCTCCCATATGCCATCGGGTCCCGGTCCGATTCCCGACTCGCGAATACGGACCGTGATCAGTGCGTTTCCCGATGGCATGTCAGTACTGTTGAGCAGTCGGACCTCGCCCGATTCCATTTGCGAACAGGTAAGCTATTGTCGCCCGGCTGCACTGCAGTTCGTCGATCATGTTTCTCCGGAAATCCGGGAACGCGTGAAGGCCGAATTTCCCGATCTCGCCATCATTCAGGTCGTTCATATCAACTGCGAAGAGGCCGGGGGCGCACTCGCCGACGCCGTGCGTTGTGCCGACATGCTCCTCCTCGACAGCGGCAATCCCGACGCGGCAACCGGTCGCCAACTCGGTGGTACCGGCCGGGTCCACGACTGGTCTCTTTCCGCAAGGATTATTCGGAATTGCCCGATTCCGGTCTGGCTGGCGGGTGGACTGACTCCCGAGAATGTCGGAAAAGCAATCGGCCTGACCCGACCTTTCGGCGTGGACGTCTGTTCCGGCCTCAGGCCAAGAGATGCACTCGACCCCGCAATTCTCGGACGGTTCGTCTCAAGCGTCAATGCAGCCGATGACGCTCGACAAGACCATTGATCGGTTGTCCTGCGACCTGCCACGAACAGGAATGCTGGTAGCCGGAGTCGACGAGGCCGGACGCGGACCGATCGCAGGTCCCGTGGTGGCAGCCGCCGTTCTCAGGTCAGGAAACGACATCCCCGATGGAATCGCGGATTCCAAGACACTGTCCCGAAATCAGCGTGAACTTCTTTACGACCGCATTCTGGACGCGTTCACGTGTTCGATCGCGTTCGTAGATGTCGCCACGATCGACAGGATCAATATTCTGGCCGCTTCAATGCTGGCGATGCGCATTGCCGTCGAACAGCTTCGTCCATGCCCGGATCTCGTCCTTGTCGACGGCCCCCATGTTCCGCCAGACCTGCCGGTGCCCGGTCAGGCAATGGTTCGGGGCGACGCACGGCATCAGAGTATCGGTGCCGCCTCAATTCTGGCAAAGGTCGTACGTGATCGCTATATGCAATCCCTTGCGTTGGAGTTCCCGCAATACGGGTGGGAACGAAACGCCGGTTATCCAACCGGGTTTCATTTGTCGGCGCTGACGGAATCAGGTGTTACGCGCCATCATCGCCTTACATTCCGGCCTGTCGCAGAGGCGCTTTCGCGCAGAGATCGCCCCTCGAGCTGAGCAGTCCGTGTCAGGATTCCGCTATCACGGTCGGGAGTTTTCGCGGTGTCTGTCCGGGAGAACGGTCGCGTTCGGCGCAGGGAATGCTCCTGCCCTTTCTACCGGACCCCAAAGGCCACTTGATGATCGGGCGGCAGCAAACTTGCCGAACACCGTGGAGCTCTCACAATGGGACGGCGTGATTGCGACGAAACGGCTGCGACGCGGAAAAGGCAACCCGACGGGCATTGTCCGTTCAAAATCGGATTTGGCAGCAAGTGGCGAAAATCACGGTTCCGGGCGTGTCCTTCCCGGGCGTTCCCAAAGAGACATGCACGCTCAGGAGCATGCTCGCGGCCGGCGGTCAGGGCGTTGGCGAAACAACAAAACCCTGGCAAATGTCAGGCAACCGGATTTCGATTGCGGTTGGTGACATTTCCCGGGACCTGAGTATCTTGTCATCGTACGGCGGGCGTTTCGGGCCACCTGGTCCCGTATGGGGCCGCCGCCTGATTTCGCCGGGTCGTTGTTGCCGGGCGGGACGCCTGACAGCTCCGCAAACAAGGGGACGACATCGTGACGAAGGAAACCGAATTCAAACCCGAACCCGAACACGTTCTCACTCTCGAACGCGTACTTGATGTGCCCGTGGAGAAGATCTGGCGATGTTGGACCGAACCCGCTCTCTTGAAACAGTGGTTCTGTCCCAGGCCGTGGCAGGCAACCGGCATCCGGATCGATCTTCGGCCCGGCGGCGAATTCTCAATTGAGATGAACGGCCCGGATGGCGAAACATTCGCCAGTTCCGGTGTTTTTCTCGACGTGGAACCGGGGCGACGTCTCGTCTTCACAGATGCTTTCCTTCCGGGGTGGGTCCCCAGTGAACGGGCTTTCATGACCGCCGAAGCCCGATTTGAGGACGCGGGCGAAGGGAAAACCCGTTACTTCACCCGTGCGATGCACTGGGACAAGGCAGCCCTCGAAGACCATGAACGAATGGGCTTTCGTGAGAATCGGGGCACGTGCATCGACCAGCTCGAAGTCCTCGCCGGATCCCTTCGGTCCGCCGAACCGGCAACGTCCCGGGTCCGGGGAGTCGGAACCTGCCTGTGGTTTGACAACCAGGCGCTGCCCGCAGCAGAATTCTATTGCGCCCTTCTGCCGGACAGCCAGATCGAGCGGATCGCTCGTTACCCGGAGGGACAGGCAATGGGCGAACCCGGCGCGGTGCTCACGGTCGAGTTCAGTTTGTCCGGAACGCCATATACGGCGCTCAACGGCGGTCCACACTTCACCCTCGACGAAGCCGTTTCGATTACGGTGACGACCGAAAACCAGGCCGAGACCGACCGCCTGTGGAACGCGCTCATTGCCGGCGGCGGCGCCGAGAGCCGGTGCGGATGGCTGAAGGATCGCTTCGGACTGTCCTGGCAGATCGTGCCGAAACGGGCGGTCGACCTGTTGAACGGACCCACGGCCTCAAAGGTCTGGCCAGCTCTCCTGCAGATGCGGAAGATTGATCTCGCCGTGCTTGAAGCCGCCGCAGATGCGGGTTGACACAAAGCTCTTGCCCAATCCGAACCTCGACTGTCGGCCGCCGCCGCCCGACGCGAGAACCTCATGGCGCTTGACGCGCATTATCAGGCGGAGCCTCCCTGATCGGCCTTCGATGCCCAGGCAGTGTATTCTCGATCATGTGGCGCCGGCACGGTGGTGTCAAATCCGGCGCACGACATGGCTGCGGGCCATGAACCGGTGACGGAGCTTCCCTAACCCGCCTTTCCCCGGCAGGTCATGACAAGTTGTTGATTTGAATCACCAAATCACCCGTTGCCGGGTTACGTCGCTGCTCAAGGCCTGACTGTCGGCAAGTTTCCAGGCGGGTCCTTTCATTCGAAAGTCAGGTGCTTTCTCCAAAGGCATCCATCGCGTGATCATCTGGAACGCCGCGTCGTTGGTTTGTCGTTCATGGCAGCGCTTGGGCCACGGCAGGCAGCGCATAGCGTCACCGTCACGCTCACGAGTGGATCCATGACCTGCACACCGAAGTGCTGCACCCTGGTCGCCGGACAGGTCATTCCTGCAAACAGATTTATCATCCGTTGACTCTTGACGGCCTTGGCGAATTCCTTTTAGATTCAATCAACAAGACGCAAGAAATGCGCATTGAGGCAGCAGTATGGCAAGAAACCCGGCAGCGACCGACGGCGTCGCGTTGCCGCTCGACAGGATTCTGTCGGGCGATTGTTCTGAAATCCTGGATTCGTTACCGGCAGAATCAGTGGATCTCGTGTTCGCGGATCCACCGTATAATCTCCAGTTGAAGGGCGATCTTCACCGGCCGAACAATTCGCTGGTCGCCGGTGTTGACGAGGACTGGGACAGGTTTTCCACCTTTACGAGCTACGACGGCTTTTCGAAAACATGGCTATCGGCCGTCCGGAGAATTCTCAAGCCGCACGGCGCCATATGGGTCATTGGCACCTACCACAACATTTTCAGGCTTGGTGTAGCGATTCAGGATCTCGAGTACTGGATCCTGAACGACGTGATCTGGCGAAAATCCAATCCCATGCCTAATTTCAGGGGCCGCAGGTTCACCAACGCCCATGAAACCCTGATCTGGGCAGCGAAATCGAAAAAGTCCCGCTACACCTTCAACTACGCGGCCCTCAAGGCCCTCAACGACGATCTCCAGATGCGTTCCGACTGGCGTCTGCCGCTGTGCTCCGGGAGCGAACGCCTGCAGAATGACGACGGGAAAAAGGCTCATCCGACCCAAAAACCGGAATCCCTGCTGCACCGGGTCATCGTCGGCACGACCAGGCCCGGTGACGTCATTCTCGACCCATTCTTCGGCACCGGCACAACGGGAGCCGTGGCCAAGAAACTCGGCCGTCATTTCATCGGAATAGAACGTGAATCCCGGTACGTCGAAATCGCCCAGGCCCGGATTGATCGCATCGAGCGGGCCGACACCGATTCACTGAAAGTCAGTCCCGACGCCCGGACGGCGCCCCGCGTTCCCTTTGGACATCTGATAGAACGAGGACTTCTGGAGCCAGGAAACACGCTGCGGTCGGTGAACGGACGTCACTCGGCCGTCGTTTGTGCCGACGGGTCACTCGTTGCGAACGACAAGCGGGGATCGATCCACAAGATCGGAGCCATTCTTGAGGGCGCTCCGTCCTGCAACGGCTGGACATACTGGTGTTACCGGAAACGTGGCAAACACATTCCGATCGACGCCCTGAGGGAACAACTCCGGGCTGAACTCACCACCTGACCGTGCCTGGGGGCCGACCCTGCCGGCGTCGGTTGAGGCAGTACCATGTGCTTATCGAACGCCTGGTCCTCGCGGGCAGGTTCGAGCTTTCCAGGAGATGGATTCCGGGGTCCCGGCGCGCGCGATGGCTCCAAACAGGTTCTCGCCCGGCATTTCTCGCTCGAGTATCGAGCGAATTCCAATCAGGCGGCCAAGGTCGATGCCGGTTGAAAACCCGGATCGTTCACACAGGTAGACGAGATCTTCGAACACGACGTTCCCGCTAGCACCCGGTGCGAACGGACACCCGCCGAGTCCGCCGACCGTGCCGTCGAGGACACGGATCCCGGCGTCAAGTGCAGCATACGCGTTGGCAATTCCCGTTCCCCTCGTGTCATGCAAGTGAATCACGACCGGGACGCCCCCGATCCTCGGATTCACGAGGCCGAGCAGTTCGGCGACCTGGCAAGGCCCGGCGACGCCGACCGTGTCCGCGAGGAAAACAACCTCTGCCCCGGCACCAAGGCAGCGATCGACCAAACGCATCACCGATTCCGGTTTGACGTTTCCTTCGAACGGGCAGCCAAAGGCAACTGACACGGCCACCGAGATCACGGGCCACGACCCGATCGCGTCACGGCCGGCCCTCGCATAGCGCAACAGCTCGATGGCGGATTTCCGTGACCGATTCACGTTGGAACGGCTATGTGCTTCGGTAGCGGAAACGACGACGACGATTTCGGAGACCGCCGTCGCAAGCGCATCGTCGACCGCTCGTTCATTGAGCGTCAACGCGGACGAAAAGGCATCCGGAATTCCGTCAACACGCTCAATCAGCTGCCGGACATCGGCAAACTGGGGGAATCGGGCTTCGGGCAGAAACGAACCGATCTCGATGTTCCTGACGCCGGCGCTGCAGGCACGCTCGATCCATTCCAGTTTCGCCGCGGTTCCGGGCCATGACGAGGTCATTTGCAGACCGTCCCGAAGCCCAAGCTCCCTCAGGGTGATCCGGCCTTCCGGGTACAGCGTCTGGATACTCATCACGATTCTCCGCCTTCGATTCCGGTCGCATGTTCAACGAAGCCCCTGTCCAGGCCAAGGCCGGACAAGACATCGAAACTGTCGATTCCAAGTCCCGGCACGTCGAGGCAAGGAACAATCCTGGCTGAATCAACCTGGACCGGAAAGCCCGGCGCGCGGAATGTCGTTCCGTCCGCGAGCGCACTCTCGAAAAGACCGGGCCCGGCCTGCGGGTCGGAGAACATCTCGGCGGGAGTCGTCACCGGTGCAAAGGGGATCATCCTTTTTTCGAGTTCGTGCATCAGGTCCGGAGACTTCCACGCGGCAACCGCGGCCCGGAACTTCGGAAGCGTCCAGTCACGCGCGCTGATCTGATCCATCCGGTCTTCGAGCGCGGGGTTCTCGAGCAATTCCTCCAGTCCCAGCAGCGTGCAGAGCGCCACCCAGTGCCCGGACGTCACGGCTCCGACAAACAGTTTCCGATCGTCGCGGGTCACGAATATGTCGTAGACCGGCCAGGTGAAGGCGCGTTCGGGCATCGGAGCGGGTTCAAGCCCGGTCAGGGCAAACTGAACCATGTGCTGCGCGACGAGCAGAAGGCTGTTTTCGAACAGCCCCGCACGAATCTCTCGACCGACACCGGTTGCTTCCCTCTCGCGCAACGCGGCCACGGCCGCGTAGGCGCCCGCGAGTCCGCCCATGATGTCATTCGCGGACGAACCGATTCGGAGCGGCATCCCGGTCGGGCCGGTCATGTGTGCGAGGCCCGTCATCATCTGTACGGTTTCATCCAATGCGGGCCGGTCGGCGTACGGCCCGTCGAGAAAACCCTTGCAGGAGACCGTGATCAGCCCGGGAAACCTGGCGCGAACCTGCGCCAGGTCAAGTCCCATTCTGGCGAGCGTGCCATCCCGAAAGTTCTCGACAAGAATATCGGCCGACGACAAGAGGCGGTCCAGGGCCTCCCGGCCCTCTGTCCGGCCGAAATCAAGCACGACGGATTTCTTTCCCCGGTTGAACAGGGCGAAGAACGATGCGCCCATGCCGGTCAAGTGGCGGGTCTTGTCCCCACCAACCGGTTCGACCTTGATGACCTCGGCACCAAGGAACGAGAGGAACATGCCGCAAGCCGGCCCGAATATGAGATGACTCAATTCAACCACGCGGATTCCTTCCAGCGGCGAAAAACCAGCCGGTCGGAGCGACCCGTCTCTCTCCGGCCCCTGGGAATCCGGCTTCGTGCATGTCGTCATCGGCCGTTTGCTCCTCCTTTCCGCATTCTTGCGGCAATTCACGCGCCTCCCGCGCGGACGCCACTCCCGGTGATTGTCCGTTTTCTCGCGGGCAGCAGCCAGACGAGGCCAATAGTCCGCAATTCGGGAGGGCTTCTCAAGCCGCCTCTCACCTTCGCCGCCCGCGTCACGGGATCGAATCCGGGCGTCGTTCTCCGGCAGATGACGCCGCCAGATCCCAGATTTTCCTCATGACCGAGGGCAGTTGCGCCGAACTGAAGGCGGAACGATCGACGAAGAATCCTCGATCAGGGCTGCAGCCCAAAGGCACATCCGCCTTCATCACTTCGACCCACAGGTCGAAATGGGTGAAGCTGTGACGGACGCGGCTATCCAACCTCCTCCAGTTCGCACGACAGGGAGGAGCCTGCTTGACACCCGATTCGCTCCAGGCGCTCCCCGGCCAGCCCAACGTGCCCCCGAGCAATCCACGGGATGGCCGCCGTTCCAGCAAGACCGCCCCGTCTTCCCGAATGGCGACGAATGCGACGCCTTTTCGCTCCGGGCCCCGGCGTGGCGGAATCCGAACAGCAAAACTCTCCGGGCTACCCGAGGCATGCGCAGCACAGCGATCTTTCCAAGGGCAAGTGCCGCAACGCGGAGCGCGGGGCCTGCACACCATCGCCCCGAGATCCATGACCGCCTGCGCATAGTCTCCGGGGCGAGTGCCGGGCGTCATGCCCTGAGCCAGCCGATGCAATTCGCCGATCCTGGATGGAATGGACCGCGATCCATCCAACCGGGCGAGGACCCGTTTGACATTGCCGTCCACGACGGCAACGGGCTTGTCGAAAGCGATCGCAGCGATCGCGGCAGCCGTGTAGGGACCGATCCCGGGCAGAGCCCCCAGTCCGGTCACGTCCCGGGGGAATTCACCGCCGAAATCCCTGCTCACGATCCGTGCCGACTTCACCAGGTTTCGGGCTCTCGCGTAGTAGCCCAGCCCCGCCCAGGCCTCCATGATGTCCTCGTCTTTCGCGGACGCCAGGTCGTGAACTGCAGGCCAGCGCGAGACGAAACGCGTGAAGTACTTTTCCACAACGGTGACGGTTGTCTGCTGCAGCATGATTTCGGAAAGCCAGACATGGTAGGGATCGGGTCGCTTCCCGATCGCACGCTCTGCCGGACTGATCCGCCACGGCAAGGTTCTGGCGTTTCGGTCGTACCAGTCAAGCAGAGTTACTGGAAACCATTCGCGATCACACAACCTTGATTGTCTCCCCCGGGAACACTGTGGCATTTTCGAAACCCTGGCGTATTGTGATGGCATGGCATCGCGAAAAGAGTCGAGTCCGATGAGTGCAAGTCAAGCGAGGTATCCACGGAGACGATCGGGGCACGGTGCCGTGAGGATCGCGGACGTGCTCAGGGACAGGTTTCGCGAGATCTTCGGGAAGCGCGGATTCGCCGAGATGCGACTGATCACCCACTGGCCGGAAATCGTCGGCGAAGCGTTCGCTGCGTCCACACTGCCCGTCAAGGTGACCCGTTCAAGATCCGGGACCGGTTCAACGTTGACTGTACAGGTCAACGGGGCACTTGCACCTGTCCTCCAGATGCAAACACCCGAGATGATGCGGCGGATCAATGCATACTACGGATACCCAGCGATCACGGAGATTTCGCTAACCCAGACCTCTTCTGCAACGCCCGGAATTCCGGCAAGGCGACATCCGGCAGAATCCCGGGGTGCGGATGGCGTTCCGGATCCCCTGCCCGAAGACGTTCAGAACGCAATTGGTCACATTGAAAATACCGATCTCAGACGGGCCATCACTGCATTCGGTGAACATGTTTATCGCCAGCATCGGCAAGACAGTCGAAGGCACCAGGAAATGGAAGGAAACAAGGCATGATTCTCCCTCGGTCTGATTCGGTTGTCAAACCCGCGAGAAGAGCTGTTCTGGCCTCACTGGGTTCGTTCGGTCTTCTCGCCGTGATGCCGGTTGCATGGAAAGCGCAAGCTGCCACAGACACCGAAGTGATCGAGATGTGGCTGGGTTCCGACGATGCCCTCGTCGAAGTCAGGGAATACGCTTCGATGACCTGCCCCCACTGTGCAAGATTCCACGAAAACGTCTATCCCGATCTGAAGGCCGAATACATCGACACCGGCAAGATTCGTTTTGTATTTCGTGAAGTCTATTTTGACCGTTCGGGGCTTTGGGCATCCATGCTTGCGCGGTGCGCGGGACCGACCCGTTATTTCGGTGTCGTCGACCTGCTGTTCGAACGCCAGGATGACTGGTCCCGTCTAAGCAACCCCGTACAGGTTACGGAACAGCTCTTTCGCATCGGACGCGTCGCGGGAATGAGTGACGAGACCATCGGGGCATGCATGACCGATCGCGACTTCGCCCTGGCAATGATCGAGAAGTCCGATGCGGAAAGACAGGAAGACAACGTCAATTCGACTCCTACCCTCGTCATTAACGGAGTTAGTCACGGGAATCTGAGCTATGAAAGACTGAAGGCCCTCATCGATGACGAGCTTGGCAGCTGATATCGACGCGGACGGGAGTCATTCCGCGATGCTTCTCGAAGTCGCGGATCGAGACACTCTCATGAACTCACGGTGAGTTCCGGCGAACGCCCAGAACTTCATCCAACTTTTTTCCGAGCGTGGCATCATCACGAATGACCAGTCGTATCGGCAAGGTCAGCACCCGCTTGCGATACAATGGCGGCAAACGCACCGCGTCTTTCTCCGTGGTCACGAGCTGGGCTTCGATCCTGGACGCCTCACCCTCCAGCCGCCTCATGAGAGCAGGACCATAGCCGTGATGATCCGGGAAACTCCTGGTCGCGGCGACATCCGCCCCAAGACTCCGTAACGTTTCATAGAACCGTCGCGGGTGCGCGATTCCGGCGAATGCCAGAACTCTTTGCCCCTCCCAGTCCATGCCCGTGGGAAGCACCTCGACATTCCCCCGCACTTCGGGAACGCCTCGGAGTCGGGGCCACATTCTCATCAGGGTTTCGTGTTCCGTTTCGGATCCGATCGCGACGATCAAGTCCGCGCGTGATACGGCATCCCCAACTGACTCCCTCAGCGGTCCGGCAGGTACGACCCGGCCGTTACCGAATCCGACCGCCGAATTGACCACGATGATGGACAGGTCGTGGTTCAGGTCCGGATTCTGGAATCCATCATCCATCACGACGATCGTGGCTCCGGCAGCCGCGGCAGCCCGTCCCGCGCGCAACCGATCCCGCGCAACCCAGGTTGGAGCGAAGGCGGCATGCAACAAGGGCTCGTCGCCAACCTGATCGGCAGTGTGTGCGGCAGGGTCGACCTCCACCGGACCTTCCAGCGATCCTCCGTACCCCTTCGAGAGAACGTGCGGACGTTGGCCGGATTCATGCAGCCTCGAGACGATTTCGATCACGGTCGGGGTCTTGCCACTGCCGCCGATATTGACATTTCCGACGCAGATCACCGGCACGCCTATGGTCGCCCTTTGTCCGCTTCGAAGGCGCTGCCTGGCTGCAGCGCGCCATGCCCAGGCCAACGGAAGAACGGCCGTTGACAACCAACCCGGCCGATCCGGAGGATGGAACCAGAACCCAGGCGGCTTCAAGGCACGCATTGCGCCGACAGCGGCCGGATTCGCGCTTTCGACTTGCTGCAGGGAAATACACCAAGGGTCAATTCGCGTGGGTCGCGAATTTCGTACTGGGCGGGTTCACCCGTCCATGCGGCGAGGTCCCGGTGCAAACGGTCCTGGCATCCTGACATTTGGCAGCGTTCTTCCGGGGGCGCCGGAACCTCAGGCGCTTTCATCAACATCTTCGCGCAAACGGTGAAGGTCGGCGATAAAGTACCTGGTTCTCGCATTGTCGACGGTCCGCTGGGCGTTACTCCTCCACGCATCGCGCGCGGATTCGTAATCGGGAAATATTCCGACAATGTCGATTTCGTTGAGGTTCCGAAAAATCATACGTTCCGGATCGGCCAATTCGCCGCCAAACACCAGATGCAAACGACGTCCCATCGTTCTCTCCTCCTTGAATGCTTCGACATGACCAATTTGCCGTCAGGCCTTCAGGCCATCACGCGTTCACTCGAAACCTCGTCCCGCCCGCAGCGCGTCAATGACGCCAGCGAACTGTTCGAAGGCCGCAACAGGTGCGCCATCGAATCGCCGTCGCCGCACCGTCGCGCAGCAACCGGTCATTTCCGTCCTTGGCGAAGCGATCGCGCCGAGTCCGGACGTCACGCTCATCGAGGCGCACGATCGCGGCTGTAAAACGGTCAACCTCGCCCGATGTAAGGCATCCTGTTCGCCATGATCGTCATGAAGGGCACGTTCGCCGAAAGCGGGAGAGATGCCATGAAAGCCACGGCGTCACCGCAGTTGTCGACATCGAACGTCGGTTCTGCCTTGATGCCGCCGTCGGCCTGGGCAACGCCCTTCCGCATGTTTTGCGTCATCGGGGTCGCCGCATTGCCGATGTCGATCTGGCTACAGGCGATGTCATGCACCCGCCCGTCCAGCGAGATGCTGCGGGTTAGGCCCGTGATCGCGTGCTTGGTCGCCGTGTAGGCGACGCTGTTCGGCCTGGGCACATGGGCCGAAATCGAACCGTTGTTTATGATCCGTCCACCTTTCGGATCCTGTGCCTTCATGATCCGGAAAGCCCGTTGCGCGCATAGAAAGGCGCCCGTGAGATTGACATCCACGCTCCGCTGCCATTCATCGAACCCCAACTCATCAACCGGCACGGCGAGGGCTGCCGTGCCTGCGTTGTTGAAAAGAATGTCGAGCCGGGAAAACGTTTCCATCAACTGGCTGAACAGGCGGTCGACTTCGGCCATGACACAGATGTCGGTAGGAACGGCGATAACCGACAGGTTGTCACCACCGATCTCCGTACAAAACCGCGCGGTTTCCTCGAGCGGAGGGCGTCTTCGCCCCGCAAGCACGAGGTTGTAACCGTCGCGAGCAAGCGCCCGGGACGCCGCTCTTCCGATACCGGTCCCTGCACCGGTAATCAGGGCAACTTTACTTGTCTCCACTTCAGTCTCCCGCAATCGTCAATCCGTCGACCAGAAGGCTGGGCACCAGATTCGAACGATGTGGTCGGGCATCGTCGGCGGCCAGGATGGACAGCAGCATCTGCCGCAGATTCCCCGCGATCGTACATTCATGCACTGGCACGGAAATTTCACCGTTTTCAACCCAGAATCCGGACGCTCCCCGCGAATAGTCGCCCGTGGTCGGATTGATCGCCCGTCCCATCAGCGAAGTCACGACAAGGCCGGTCCCCATCTGTTCCAACAGGGACTGCCGAGGATGTTCGGGGCCTTCCAGGACAACATTGCCCGCGGAAGGTGACGGCGGCCCACCAACCCCCCTTGCGGCATTTGCCGTGCTTTCGCAGCCCAGTTTTCTGGCCGTACCGAGGTCCAGGGTCCAGCTCCTCAGAACCCCTGCATCCACGATTCTCCGTTCCTCCGTTCCAAGTCCCTCCGCATCGAACCGGCTCGAGCCGAAAATCCTCGGCCGATGCGGCCGCTCGACAAGAGAATAGTCCGGAGGCAGGATGTCCGTGTCCAAGGCGTCGATCAACCAGCTCGATCCCCGGACAACCATCGATCCATTGATCGCCGAGAGAAGGTGACCGACAAGGGACCCGGAGACGCGCTCATCGAACAGAACCGGATACGTGCCGGACTCGGGTTTTCTCGCGCCATTCCGTGCCACGGCGCGTTCACCCGCGGTGCGGCCGACTTCGCGTGCGTCGGGCATGTCTTCGCGATGAACGCGGTTCTCAAAACAATAGTCCCGCTCCATCTCGAGACCGGTACCGGAAATCGCGATACATCCGAGCGAATAGGAAGTCCGGGCCTTCGTTCCACGAAACCCGTTGGTCGCTGCGATGATGCTCTCGCCTGCGCCCCAGGACGCCTCGGCACCATCGACCATTGCCACTCCGCTGATCCCCTGCGCCGCTGCCTCGACCTCGAGCGCCCACGCCTGCAATTCCTCGGGAGTCGGCGGACGTTCCGCGCTCACGAGGTCGAGGTCATCTCTTTCACCGAGACTGGCCAGCTGGCTCTGGTCCGCCAGGCCGCAGGTCGGGTCTTCCGGCGCTTCGCGCGCCATGGCCACCGCCCTTTCAGCCATTTCACTGACAGCACGGGCAGAGGTGTCCGATCCGGACACGACAGCCTGGCGTGGTCCCACAAGCACCCGCAGGCCGATTTCCGTTCCCTCCGAGCGATCTGCCTGTTCCAGTTTCGCGTTCCTGACTTCAACCGACACACTTTGCCCCGAGTTGACCAATGCGTCAGCCGCATCGGCCCCGGCAGCCGTGGCGGCATCCAGCAACGACTCGGCCAGGTCCTGCCAGTCACGCACGGGAAAACCCTCCTGGCCGGAACGCCAATTGCTTCACGATCACCAGCTCCTCCTTCTCTTGCCCAGTGGAACCACAAACTCGCGCATGCGGATTCAATCCCGTGTCCCGGCGGTTGCGGCATTCGCCCGGTCGGCGCATTCGTTCCGCGACTCGCAAGATTCCGCCGTGCCTCCTGCCAGTCGGATGGTGCGTTTTTCCGGCTGCATTGATCCTGCCGGGGTGGCCTCGGCCAGTGCCCGGCGGGACACGGAATCGCGCATTACGCCAGGCGATAACCGGAACCGGATCGTTCCAGATAACAGATTTCCGCACCGAGAATATGTCCGCCGCTGAATGGCAGCCGGTCAGCCGCGACCATGTCGAGTACGTGTTTTCGCGATTGAATCGCGGCGGGACGATCACCGTCGAACGCAGCGCAGATTTCGGGATCTGCCAGTTGCAGGACCTGGCTGTGCAGCACGTCACAGACACTGACAAAGCTGTCGGAACCGGAATCCACCCGGAAACCGGCATGCCCCGGAGTATGGCCGGGCAGGTCAATCAATGTCACGCCTCCCGCGAGCTCAGCATCGCCACCCACCAGCGTGACCCGGTCCCCGTATGCTGTGAGTACCGATTTCGCCAACGCCTGCCAGTCGGCTGCCGTACTGTCCGCACCGGCAAAGTTACCGTCATCCGTCCAGAAGGCATGCTCTGTCTCCGTGACGAATACCTCGGCATTCCCGAACACGGCACTGCCATCCGCGTCAATGGCTCCCGCGATGTGATCGGGATGCAAATGCGTCAGGACGAGATGTGCAACGTCGCCGGGGGAAATGCCGACATCGTTCAAAGCCTCCGGAAGACGGCCTGCCACCGGGCCGAACAGGTCCCGCACCCCGCTGTCAACCAGCATTATCGTATCGCCCCGGCGCACGACAAAGGCATTGAAACTCGTTTCGATTGCCGAAGCCCCGCCGCTGGACAGGATGGAGTCGATCTGGTCTGGATCCGCGTTCGGAAACACTTCCTTGCCGAACTCGGTCGCTCCGTCCTGCAAGGCAATGACTTCGGCGTCACCGACAGAAATCCTCGAGCTTTGTGACATTGTTCTTTCCTCTTCTGGTCATTGGTTCCAGGTGCCGGTATTCCGCACATATTGTTATCAGGTCAAAATCCGCAGGCAAGTTGTAGCCTGTCGCATGATTGTACCCCAATCAAAGCTTCGTGTTCGCGCCATTGAGGCCGCGAATGACATGGGCATGGCAAGCATCACGATTCGTGATTTCGGCGATGACGTGGAGACCCGGCATCCCACACGCGCGGCGGGCGACAGGCGTTCGATTGCAGAGGAGGAAAGGCAGATTCCAGGCGAGGCGGTCGCACGGGAAGCCGAGTCGAAGGATCCGGCCGCCGTCATCCGCAAGTGCTTCGCCGCTTTCGGTGGCGTGGAGCTCGAACTGCCTCCGCACGGGCAGATGCGCGCGCTGCCGCACCTTGATCGAGGTGGAGGCGATCGTGGCCGTCGACGCAAACGGTGTGCAGCAGTTTCATGTCACGATTACCGATCGTATTGGCAGCATCATTCGCCTCAGTCGTTTTTTGGCGTATGAAGTATTGCATCTGTAGGATGCGTTGTATCTACATGAACATATTTAGGTTTTTCAGGTGTTGTATTGTATTGGCATCGGAAGTTTTCGCCGCACGCGTGTGTCGATTCTTTCCGATGCGATGGTGAATTTCCACCGCTCGAGGCCACCTCGATTGCATCGGCAAGGCGATGGACGAGCTCACGAACTTCGGCCGTATGCTCCACCATGCCATCGATATTCCGGTTCCGGCATCCGGTTGACGGCAGGGACGCGAGTAGTGTCTCGGCTTCGTCGACCAGCGGCGAGATCACGTCCAGGGCGGTCAGTGTCTTCAGGCGATCGCGGAGTTCGCCCTTGGCCGCCCTCAAATCTTCCTTGATCAGCGCGATTTCGGCAAGGCGCTGTTTCTCCGCATCGACAGCCTCCGCGAAGGCGGCAAAATTCCTGATCGCCGGTCCGAAACACAACCCGAAACTCCGCTCCAGGCCGTCCCTGTCGGCCTCTCCCGGGACATAGCCGCGATAACCGTTCTCGGGCGTGAGGCGCGTCAGGGCGCCGTGCGTGGTGAGTTCATGGACGACCTGGTTGAGCCTGCGCTCGCTCACGCCGATCTCGCGGGCCAATGTCGAATGCTTCCGCCAGTTGATCGGCAGCTTGCCAGCCTCGAACCAGGCTGCGGGCGACGTCGAACGCGCCAGGAAAAACCATGCATTGGCAGCGGCCAGGCCGCATCCGGAAGCCCGCAGGCCCTGGAGGATGGTTGAAAAGGCGTGCGTCAGGCTGACATCGCCCGGAAGCACGTATCCCGCGAGAACCACGCGGGAGGATGGTGGTTGGCCATATGCAATCTGCATTGAGGCATGCCTTTCTTTCAGTCAGGCCTGCCAGATACACTCCACCCGGAACCAAAAAACGGCGTGGGGGTGTAGCCCAAGTTGGTTGGTGATTTCGATTCGCGTCTGCTACGCTTTCGTTGCTGCGTGTTCGACAACAGCCGGGGAAACCGGCGGGCGGCGCGCTTTCGGAGGCAACGAGGCACGGGTCGCGGGTCATGGCGAAGAGCAAAGGAAAACAAGGGCATCGGCATCCGGACACGGTGACGTACCTGGAAGGCCCTGGGGAGGATGGCGCGGCGGTGCTGCGCAAACACGAGGGCGGATACACCCGGTACTGGCTGGAAGGTGGTGATGTGCGAAGCCGCGACATCACGGAGGCTGAGCTTCCTCTGGCGGGCTTCAGGATCGGTGATGTGGGTATCCTCGATGTTGAAGCCGCGGGTCTTGGCTTCCGAGAAGAGGCATTCGATGCCCCAGCGACACCGATAGAGGCGCAGTGCACTCCGGGGGCAGGGTGAATCTGTTCTGTTTTTTTTGCCGGCACGCGGGTTTGACGCGATGTCTTTCGCATTTCACCGATGCGCCTTTTTCCACGTGAGGTTACGTCACATCGACCAGCGGACAAGGCCCCACGGCACATGATTCCATGCCCGGGGCTGTTTCCCGGTGGCGTTTCCGGCGATTTGGCGATTTCCGGACATGCCTGTCCACCCCCGTCTTCGAGGGTGGAGACAGGATTGCCAACTCAGACGCGGGTGTGGTGGGTCTTCAGCCGAACGCCATTCGCGGGCGGGTGTTGCCTGTCAGTTTCAGCATGTCCAGGACCCGCCTGGGTTTTCGGGCCAGTCTGCGCGTGGTCCGGCGACATTGTCGCTGGACATCTTGATGAGACCGATGGCGAAGCGCCGGAGCAGGGTGGCTGTTCGCCGGGCACGTGGCCGGTGCGGATGCGGCTTCGGTCCTCGTCGAAGGTCATGTCGAGGATGTGGTGGTTGGCCTCGATCCCCCAGTGCCCGCGATTGAGGCTGAGCAGGCGCTCGGGTGTTGCCCTGTCCCCGGTGAGGCTGGTGATGCAGTAGGCCGTCTCCTTGGACGTCTATCGAACGTTGTGATAGCACCCCTTATCGGAATGTTTTGCTTATCGGAACCTATCAGCGATATCTCACGTCTTTTCAATTGGTTACGCAGGAGCAATTCGGATAACGTCTTGCCTCGTATTTGGCCGATGACCTGACATTCTGCACGGTGACCATGCAGTAGGCAATGGAGCTGCATTTTCGGGTCGATCCTGTCGGGAATCCTGCATTCCGACCCCTTCAAGAGAGTTTCGGAGTTGCTCCTGGCCGAGTTTTGGGAGCCAGAAGGAATATTATTGTCAGAACCTTTTCCGACCACGGATCCGTGATGACAACGATCACGTCGGGCTCGCCAAATGTCAGACCTGCGGTCTCCGTACGCATCAATTGAACCCGGAACAGGGTCCCGATTACAACAGGTCAAGATGACATGATTGCCCCCGGCGCTCCGGATTGCAAACCGGCCGGAGGCTTGTCTTTCTGAAGTTACCACCTCTACAGAAGGACGGCTATTTTATCAGATGACCATTGCCCTGTCGCGGTCTGGAATTTCGTTGGCCAGATCGATGAATACCTTGTCGGGCTGACACAAGAGGCGGGCTGTCCGCATTGCGGCGGCCCCTGGATCGCGGAGATTACCCGCGCAAGCCGCGTGGTCTGCCACCGGAACTTGCCGGTCAGACCTGGAAGCGCACCAGCCTGTGCTGTCGCAGTTGTCGCGGGCGGACCCTGCCACCGTCACTTCGGTTTCCGGATCGTGGACAATACGTCGCCTGGTTCCGACTCTCGGTGTCGGAGGCGCTCAAAAGTGGCAAGAAGGCGCTTTTGAGGCTTGCCCATGAGTTTGGGGTCCCGCGGAGCACCTTGCGACGTTGGCAAAGCGTCTGGTGCGAGATTGTCCAGCCGCCCCGGGTCTGGGAAGAGGTTTGGACCATTCTCAAATCCGTGTCCGGCTGCCTGCCGGCTTCGACAATCGATCAGATGGCGTGCCCGACCTGTCGCGATCGGCTGCTGAGATCACTCCATAAATTATGTCCGGCTTGGCTTCCGGACACAAAATCCGTGATTGGTTGTGGCCGCGCAGAACATCTCCATCGAACCCCTTCTTTTCCTGTGGTTGACCCGGTTTTGCATGGATCAGACCGGGAGAGGCAGCATGGAGGAACAAGCGAAGGCGGCTTTCAGATGCCATGACCTGATCGCGCCACATGAGCGATTGACAGTCAGCGGTCCGCTGTCAGTTTCGTCATGCCCGAACGGTGAACTGGCGGCGGTCTTGCGGGGTCTCGCCGCCGGGGGACGGGCGTATCCAACGCGCCGCACAGATGATCCGGTTTCCGCGTGCCCGGCCACCCGGGAGACCGGGTCATGAGTTTTCCGTCTGGCGAGAGGACTTCATTCCCTGACCTTCAGGATCGGTTGAAGGAGATCATTCCCGGCTACCAGTCCTGGCTGGAACACCACGGCCCGGGGCCTGGCCGGATCGCCAAACTGGTGTGCACGGCACGACACATCGTCACCTGGCTTGCTGTCAGCGGTATCGAGATCGCGGCATTGGACATCCGCGGGATTGCCGGTTTCCTGTCGCACGACTGCACCTGTCCCGGGAGATTTCAATCCCCTTCGTTGCGCCGCACGCGAGAGCGGGCAAACAGGTTTCTCACTTGGCTCCTGGACACCGGCCAGACGGAACTGCCGTCCCTGATCGTCGAGGGCGGAAAGCATGTGAACGCGTTCATCAGCGACCTGTCCGGCCAAGGTTACAGTGATTGCACGATGCAAAACCGTTCGACGGCATGTCGCCATTTTGTCGTCTGGCTCTACCGCTCGGACCTTGTCCTCGATCAGATCGACGATGGCGTGATCCGGAGGTTTCTCGAGCACGAGTGTACCTGTTCCTGTCCGTACTTCTTCCGACCTCGCGGCCGGTTCACGGGATCATCCGGTGTACGCATCTCGATCGAACGGTTTGCCGATTTTCTCGCCTGCACGGAGTGATGGAACCCTGGCGGACAGAGGAGGCCCCCCTGCAGCGCGCAACGTCTTCGTCGATGGTTACCTGGACTGGATGCACCGCCATCGCGGGACACGCGAAAGGACCATCTGCACCCATGAATGGCATTTGAACCGGGATGTGCTGCCGGATCTGGGTGACGATCCGGCGTCATATGACGTGAGCACCATTCGGGCAGCTTTCATCAGCTGGGTGCAGACCAGATCATCCTGCCAACTTGCGGGCATGGCTGCCGTTCTGCGTGGCGAATCTGCGGTATCTTGGCGCCAACGGATTCTGCAACCCGGCGCTTGTTGCCGCCGTCCCAAGCGTCAGGATCGAACCGCAAGCCGACCTTCCACGGTACGTGACCGACTCCGAAGTCGAGGCACTGATCGCGAGTTGCGACACGGCCACGTCGATCGGCATGCGTGATCGCGCGATCATGCTGCTTCTGGCCCGGCTTGCGCTGCGGGCCGGCGACATCCCGGCGCTCCGACTGAAAGACATTGACTGGGAACAGGCACGTATTCGGGTGAGCGGCAAGTCACGCAGAAGCGAAGCCATGCCGCTGCCCCAGGAATGCGGCGATGCCCTGAAGATGTACATTCTTCTTGGCCGGCCCCGTGTCGACAACGACTTCGTCTTCCTGGGGTCGTGTGCTCCACATCGTGCGTTGTCCTCCGGGAGAATCGTCTCGGAGATTGTCCGGCGCGCCAAGGAACGGGCCGGGATCGATGGCGAGGGCCTGCCTGCCGCACATCTGTTCCGGCATTCGCGCGCCACGAACCTGCTGCGCGGTGGCGCTTCGCTCGAAACCGTGGCCACGATTCTGCGTCACGAATCGATCGAGACGACAACCCTTTATGCACGAGTCGACACGCGAATGCTGCTGGAAGTGGCTCAACCATGGCCGGGGGATGAACCATGACCCTGTCAGAACAGGCAGCATCCTATGTGGCCGTGAAGCAGGCGACGGGCTATTCCTTTGTTAGGCAGGCACGTTTCCTTGGCAGCTTTGCCGCCCACGCCGAAGCACAGGGCGACCAGTTCGTTCGGATCGCGACAGCCCTGGACTGGGCGTCACAGGCATCGACGCCAAATCAGCGGATCATCAAGCTCCATTTGGTGCGCAGCTTTGCCATGTATCTGCATGCCGAGGATCCGCGCCACGAAGTTCCTCACCGACATGCCCTGGGTCGGAGATCCTGGCACCGGCCACCACCGCACATTCTGTCGACGGACCAGGTCAAGCTGATCATGAACGCGGCGCTGGAACTTCCTCCCACAGGCTCGATCACCCCGCATGTGATCCACACCATCATCGGCCTTCTCGCGGCGACAGGCATGCGCACGATCGGAAGCAACCGGCCTGAGGCTCAGGGATCTGACCAGGGATGGCATCGAGGTTCGCAATGCAAAGTTCGGCAAGTCCACGACTGCTTCCCTTGCATCCGTCAGTGACGCGTGCGCTTGATGCCTGGCTCCGTATACGTAGCCCCGGCAAACCGGACGATCCGCTCTTCATCGGCCATCGGGGCACGCCGTCAGTCCGAGATTATCTGACCAAGATCTTTATCAGGCTGGTCCGCGGCCTGGGTCTGCGTGGCGAACCGGGCACACCCGGCCCCAGGCTTCATGACCTGCGCCACTCGTTCGCGTCAAGGTCTCTTGAGAACGTCACGTCCGGCAACCGGCGCGACATCAGCCGTCACATGTTGGCGCGTCGACGTACATGCGGTCACAGTCAGATAGCCCACACCTATTGGTATTTGGAGGCAACGCCAGCCCTGCTCAAGCGGATATCGGCTGCGACCGAAGCCTTGCATCTGCAGGGGAAAGACAATGACTGATCTTGCAAAACCGCTCACAACATACCTGCACCAATACCTGCCGCATGTGGTCGGTACCAGCAGGCATACCATCAGGGCCTATACCTTGACCCTCGAATGCTCCTGGTCTTCGCGGCCCGGCATCACGGCACCCGGCCCAGCAAGCTGACAGTCGCAAACCTCGACACCGGCACCATTCTCGCCTTCCTCGAACACCTCGAAACTGCCCGAAACAATAGCGTCGCCACGCGCAATCTGCGGCTGGCCGCGATCAAGGCTTTCTTCCTCTACCTCGAGTTCGAATATCCGCAGTACGTCGACCATGCTGCCCAGGTCAGCGCCATCCCCTCCAAGAAGGCCGATCAGGCAACGCTCGACTATCTGACCTCCGACGAGGTCAACGCCATCCTGATCCTGCCCCGAACAGGGCAACCCGGACTGGAATACGCGATCACGCAATGCTGTATCTCGCCTACGACGCAGGACTGAGGATCTCGGAACTGGTCAACCTCCACCTTGCCAGTCTCAACCAGCCCGAACTCGACCAGGTCAGGGTCTTGGGCAAGGGCCGGCGCCGCCGCGTTCTGCCGCTGTGGAAGGCCACCAGTGCAGCTCTGCACAACTGGATAGGTGTGCGTCCTCGGACCCGACCAGCACCTGTTCCTCAGTTCCTCCAGGAAAGGCATGACTACACGGGGCTTCGCCAAGCGCGTCGAAGTTCATGTCGCTACGGCCGCGACGGTTGTTCCTTCCATCGCCAAAAAGACCGTGGCTCTCCATTCGCTACGACACGCCTGCGCCTTTCGCCATTCTCGGCGACCAACGACATTCGTCAGGTCAGCACCTGGCTCGGCCACGCGGACCAGAAAACCACCGAGACATACTTGCGGCTCGATCCGGCCGAGAAGCTCAAGATCCAGTCGAGACAGAAGCAACCCGAAATATCCGCAGGAAGTTTTGAAGGTGTGGAGGACGAGCTCCTGGCCGCGCTCGCGAAGATCAAGACGTCATCGTCGTAACCGGATCCAGGCAGGGATTGTCAACTAACGACACCCAAACAGCCATCAAACGCCGATAAGCAAAATGAGGCCAAGGACGTCTTATCAGAACGTTCTTAGCAGTCCGACGGATCTGCCTGACCGGAAAGAAGACCCGTTCGGGCGGTCAGCGTTCAATTCAGCACACGGAAGAGATCTCCCGACGTTCACGCGCGCGATCGATCGCCATGGAACTGGCTCGCCCAGTTTCTCAGAAGGCATCGACGCAGATACCAGTCCTGGTGCACCGCGCCGGCGCAGTGCCCGCAGTTGCCGTTAACGATCACGCAAGGGCGGTCACGCCAGACGCTTGCGGTGCGCCGGCACCACTCGACCGACCTGATCCCTGCCTTGGCGGGTGTGCGCGGCCTCTCCTCTGGCAGATTTCCACGGTCTGACAGAACGGATGTCACCAAAAGGCCGGTCAGGTCGGACACCGCCGCGTCGACCATGTGCCGGCAGCTGAAAACCACATCGAATCCGACAATCGAAAGCCACTGAAAACATCAAAATTTTTTTCAAGTTCTTCCGTATTCCGTTCATGGAAGTGTCACTGCTGTTCCAGTAACCGCGGTTCAGGCAGGAGACGACACCCCGATGCCTGGTCTCGCCATCGTTGGTCTGATCCTCGGTGATATTCAGGTTTTCAGGAAGTGCTCTGTAACGAGGCCGGACATCGTACGACCATTTTGCTCCGCCCAGCGGCAGCGAGGAAAGTCCAGCTCCCAATCCGCTACGGAAGTTCATCGGCCCGTTACCTCACGACATGCCGAGCTGTCGCCGCACCGCGCCGGTCCCGACGAACTGCGATAACAGCCGGAAATTCTTCCGTTCGTATCTGACCCTCCCTGCGACGACCGCCGGATGCACTTGCAGGGTGTTGGCAAGATTCATCACGGCCATGGTCGTTGGCCGATCCCGCGCTGCGCTCGCTTCCCAAACGAAGCGCGGAATAAGCGCTTCCTCCGCCCATTCGTCAGCCTGCCTCTCCCTAGGGTCTTCCCGTCTCCCTTCGAGTTTCCGAAGTGTGAAGTCGTCGAAAATGGCTTCGCCCCTGTCGTTGTCCATGTGTCGACCCACATGGGCCAACTCGTGCAACAGGCAGAACCAGAAATTGTCGATTCTGTCGTATCGCAGAGTGAGTCCGATTACCGGTCTGCCATCACCGAGCCGGAGTGCCACCCCGTCGAGATACGTTTTCGGCAGATGCTTTTCGATCACGAGTGAGATGCCGCGCTTGACCAGCAATTCCTTCGCCAGCCGCGGACCGTCTTCCGACCAGCTCAGGCGGGCGACCTTGGTCAGGAAGTCCAAAGTTACGGTGCCACGCTCGTAGCCCGTCTTCGGAAGGTCCTCGTTGGCTCTTGCCAGGATATGCCAGCATCAGGCCTTGAGCGCATAGGGGTCCATTTTGGCATTCGCGCGCACGCGGTCGTTCTTCCGGTAGAGCGCAGCTCCCGCGACGTCCAGTCCCCCTGCCCGATTGACCAGGTCCCGCATGACATGCTCGGCGCGTCTCGCTAGATCGGGCCTGTCCGGAATCCAGCCCAACCTTGCCATCGACCTGACGGGAAACCGGCTCCACTCCATGTCGGCCCACGGATCGTCCAAGTCGGCATCCGGTTCCCGCAGTAGTACGTCCGCCGGAATCCCGAGATGCTGATGTAGCGCACGCGCCATCGGCATGGTGATTGCGCACTTACAGGAGAGGACTTCCGAGACCTTAGCGCGGCTTCCGATGAACGGGGCAAGGTCTGCGGGGCGCAGACCTGCCTGATCCTTACGAAACTCGATCGCGGCGATCGGACTTGGATAGCCCATCGGCACTTGTCTGCTTTCGTACAGTTCTACGAGATCGACCAGGACATCGAGCTCATCGCCCTCCGGGCTGTCGGCTTCCGTATCCATGAGTTCAGAGATCCGGTGCAAAGCCGCCTCGTAGTCCCTTTCGGACCGGATTGGCCTGGTGTTGGCCGTCTCACACCTCCTCCACGTCTACGCCGTCGTACTCGGCATGCGTACCCACAAAGCGGATGTAGACGACTCGACACCGGTAATCGATCTTCACTACGAGGCGATAGCCGTTGCCCTTGATGTTAAAGACCACCCGGTTGTCGCCAACGATGCTCGCGCTGCCGTACATCTCCTTCAGGGCGGCCGGCGTATCCCGATCCGCTTGTTTCACTTCGGTACCAAGCGAGAAGCGGCTCTTTGGCATCTGCGCGCATCGTGCGTCACCATGATCCGGGGTTTCACCGCGATGTAGTGGCCGACGTGTCGATGGCTGTGAAACAGCGCGTAATTCTGGCGATTCGCCGCGCTTTTGCGAGATTGCGCTCTTTCCCTATTGTTCGACTCCTCTTGTCTCTGTCGTCGACGTCAAGGTCGCTCGTCTTGTCGTCACGGCCCTGGCAATGATCCGGTTGTCAACCTCCCCAGCTGCATGAATCGGCACAAGAATGTGCACGATGTCACCGTCCCCACGCCTGTCCGGTGCCCGCAGGTATGCGGTCACGACCCTCAAAACGCAGAACATTGTGATCTGGCCGCATCAGTGATCAAATTCGTCCCGAAAAAAGCGCGGTTTTCCGCCAAGATCCCGCGCTTTAGGAAAACCGCCGACACGACGATCGCGTTCAGTTCCGCGATCGAGCACTCGTCGTCTGACACACAGTCAAGGCCTTCAGTACGATGCTTCCGGTCGACCGAGAACGCGCCGCCCACGAACATGATGTCCCGGCCGGGTCGTCGTGGTTGCCGCGGATGAAGCCGCAGGTGTTGGCATGCTCGCGGAAGAAGTCCTCCACACCCGCTGCCGTGGGGCGATCGAGAAACCCGTGGCCGAAATCGCCGATCTGCACGACCGCCACCCCCCTGCCCTGCACGCGCCGGGCAAACGCTTGGAACGGCGGAAACATCCCGTGGATGTCGCCCACCAGAAACACTTTCCCGATGCCGGCGAAACCGATCATCCGCGCCTCAGTGGATGACCATCCGGTAATCGATGGCGGCGGCGGCCTCGATCATGCGCATGAACCGCCTGAGCCCGAGCTGGTGTCCGCCGCTCTCCCGCACGATCGCCTCGGCCAGGAGCCCGCCGCGTTCCCGTCCCAACTTCTCACGCGCAACCCGCAGCACGAACGCCGTTCCTCCGCCACGCTCGGGGCCGACAGCCGGACAACCCGGCAGCGGTCGAGGAGCGGCCCCGGCAGGCGCGCGACATCGTTCGCAACAAGGATCCAGTTCACCCGGCTCATGTCGAGACGGCAAGGGCGCGGTCGTCTTCGATCATCATCAGCCGTGTTGTGGCGCGGCGACCCTTCATCGTCATGCCGATCCGTCCCCGTTCCCCTCGTATGCCTCGGCAAATTGGCGCAATGCGGCAAAAAGTGCCGGGTCGTTGATGATGCGCGGCACCTTGTTTTGTCCGCCGAGCCTGCCGCGGCTTTTCATCCACGCCGCGAAGCCGCCAGCGGGGAGAAAGCGCACGCACGCCGGATCCATGCCGTAATCCCCGCCGCGGTGGGTCGCATAATCGTCGTTTAGGTTACAGAGCGTCGCGTCGAGTGCTGCGGCGAAGCGTGAGTGCAGCGTGGCATCGGGGCCGCTTTCGCCATGTTCGGTTCCAAGCTCAACGATGTAGAGATGCCCGCCGCGCGTGCCAGTCTCGTCGGGAAACAGGCTTCCGGCCGCGAAATCGGTGACGGTCGCGCCGATCGCTCGGGCCGCCTCGGCGACGGCGCGTTCGACCTCGACACCGATCACGTGCTCGCCGAACGCAGAGAGCATGTAGCTCGTCCGTCCCGTGACGAGTACGCGCGGGGGATCCCGCTCGACCACGGTCACCGTATCGCCCACGAGGTAGCGCCAGAGGCCGGCGCAGGTGGTCACCGCCATCGCGTAGTTGACCCCGAGCTCGACGTCGCCGATCCAGCCGCAGTCCGGCTGTCGGCTGTCGAGCTGATCGACTGGGATGAACTCGTAGAAGATCCCGGTATCGAGCAGGAGGCGCATGCCCGCACCGTCGGTGCCATCGGCGATGGCGAAGAATCCTTCGCTCGCCGCATAGACCTCGCGGGTCTCGGCGCGGCTGCCTTCGAGCAGGGTCGCGAACCGGTCGCGGTAGGGCGCCCAGGCGACGCCGCCGTGCGATAACAGCTCGAGCGCCGGATAAATGTCGGCGATCCGGCACACCACGCCGCGCCCGCGGGCACTGGCGACTTCGGCCAGACGCTCGAAGAAAATCAGGAGCCAACTCGGCGTGCCAGCAACTGCTGTAATCTCGGTATCCAGGGAGCGTTCGGCGAAGCGATCGATCTTGATCTGCCAATCCGCGATGCCTTCGAGATCGCGCGGCGGGAAGTACCGCAGCCGCGCCCAGCAGGGCATGGATGCCGCGGCGATGCCGCTGATATCTCCGCTGAAGACTCCCGGCGCCTCGCGCACCAGGCCGGTCGAACCGCCGAGCACGAAGACGCGGCCTGCGAAGAGCCTGCTCTGCGGCCGGTTGGCGAGATGGTGAGTCAGGAGCTCGGCGCCTGCGCGCACGTTCGAGCGATGCATCTCCCGGCTCACCGGTATGTACTTGGTGGAGCCGGTGGTTGTTCCCGACGACACGGCGAACCAGGGAATGGGGCCGGGCCACGTGCAATCGGTGAGGCGTGGGAAGGGCGCCTGCCAATAGGCCTCCCAGAACACGTCGTAATCGCGGAGCGGAACGCGTGCGCGGTAATCGTCGAGAGACCACGCGGTCGAAAACCCGTGGTCTCGTCCGAACTTTGTGTGGAGCGCACGCCGAATGAGGGAGGACAGCGTGCGGCGTTGCACCTGCTGCGGGTCCATCGCCTCAAGCTGTCGCAGGCGTCGCCGGGCGTAGAGCCGCAGCATCCAGGTCGCGTCGTACATGGTTCCGGCGCAAGCGCCTCCCTACCCCTAATTCTTGAGTGAGAGCGTGTGGGGAGAGCTCGCGCGCACCGCGTCGAGCGTCAGAGGCACGCGGACGTAGTCGCCGCGGCGCCACAGCTCCCACTGATCCAGGATGGTGGTGCTGTTGAACCAGCCATCCTGCCCACCGAGCAGGACGAAATAGTTCTCGTCCGGATCCGTCATGTCGGAGATGTGCCTTGCGTTGGAGCCGTAATCGACGGAATGGCGGTCGGCGGTGGACTCTTGCGCAGTCTTCATCAGCGTGTCCGAGCTACCGGCGACGCCAACCTCGGCAAACTCGTAGCGCCCGCCGATGAGGGGGACGTAGGAGAGGGGATGCGAGAGGTTGAGGCGGTGCATCTCTCCCCAGTTCGCGAAGGAATCGAGGCCGTCCACGGCCGCCTCCAGCCCGGCAGCGATCGCCTGGCGCAGCGTCGTCTCGGCGGCGGTGGCGATATCCTCGCCTAGCAACGCCGTTCGCCGGCCGACCGAAGCGAACGCCTCGCCATCATCCTCTCCGTACAGCAAGACGTAGAATCGGGCGGTGAAGCCGTGACGGAACTGCTCGAACGTGACCGCCCCACGTGAATCGGACCGGTATTCTCCGTCCCAGTCGCGTAGCCGACGGATCGCCTCGTTCCTATCGGCGCCGGCTTCCGCAGCCATTCCCAGCGCATCGAGCTTGGATATGAAGAGATCGCGCAGTGCCGCCGACGATTCCATATAGACGTCCTGTTGCAGCGCCTTGAGCATCTCGACGCTCACCGCGTCTTCGGCTTCAATGAGAGTGCTCATGCGGTTCACCCTGTCGTCGCGCGAAAAGAAGAAACCCACCGGGATATCTGTCGGCGGCGTCCGGTTGTTGGCGGAGACAACGTAACCCGAATCCGGATTGTAGCTGTAGGGCAGATCCGCGGTCGTGTGGATTGCGTCCCAAGACGCGCCGTGGAGGGCCGGATCGAGAGTGATATCAGCCGGCGGACCGTTGCGGCCGGGAAGCCATACCGCCATCACTTGCCCGATATTCCCCTGCGCGTCCGCGTAGAGCATGTTCTGGCCCGGCACGGCGAAGGTGTCAAACGCCGCGCGGAACTCAGCAAAGTTCTGCGCCCGGCTCACCGCGAGCATGGCGCCGATTTCGTCGCTCGCACCGTGGCCGGTCCATTTCAGCGCCAGTGGGGGCAGGTCGAACTCGGCCAGGAGCGGCACGTCGCTGACGATCGGCCCCCATTCCGTCTCGCGGACGGTCATGTCGCTGTCGAACCACCAGCGCACGTCGATGCTTTCGTGCCGTTCGCGCATCTCCGATGCCGGCACGTCGCTGACGTCGTAGAAATCGCTGGAAGCCGCGCGCATGTTCGTGCCGCCCCAGGCGATATGCGGATTGCGGCCGATGGCGAAGATTGGCAGCCCCGGCGCCATCAGGCCCACAGCGTGATAGGAGGGCGATTGCACGCCGGCGATCAGCCAGACGTTGGGAACGAGAATGCCGAGGTGCGGGTCGTTGGCCATGAGCGCGCCGCCGGTATCGGTGCGATGGCCCGCCACGGCGAGGCTGTTGCTGCCCGACTTGGAGAGCCCGCCGAGCCATTGCTGCGCCCTGGACGTGACGTTGCCGCCGCCAGAGCCGGCGACCGAGACCGCTCCACCCTCCACCAGGCGTGCCCAGAGCTGTTCCCAGCCGGCCTTCGCGCGCAGAGGAAGAAGGTCCATCCAAACCAGCCAGTTCACGTCCGTGCCCGCGAGGCGCCCCATGGCGAACACGTCCTGGACCGTCCATGGCTCGGGCTCCAGGCCGAGAACGTTGTAGTCGTGGGGCAGTTCGGCGGCGGAGTCCTGATAGTGGTTGATTCCGTCCACGAAGCGCTGGACCCAGAGCCGCGTGGCCGCATCCATGCTGCGCTCGATCTGCGGCGCAGCGCGGCCGTAGTCGATGGTGCGCAGGCCGTGGTCGATGTCGACTCCGAAAGGACCAATCATCTCCGACACGCGCCCGCGTGCGATCATCCGCATCGTCGCCATCTGGCCGAGCCGCAGGTGGGCGTGCACGAGGCCGAGCGCATATGCCGCGTCGCCGTCGCTCTCCGCTTCGATGAAGGGAATTTGTTGCTCGCTCCAGTGGATCGTCACGGGCCCGTCAAGCGGCAGGCCGGCGGTGGGGAACGCCTCCAGACGTTGGGCAACGTCCTTCTGCTTCGGCAACGGCGTGAGCAGCGCGCAGGCGGAAAGAGTCAGAGTAGTGGTGCCGATGACGAGCCCCATGGCGAGGGATGAGAGAGAGGGAAACATGCGTTTCACAACCCGCCTTTGCTCCACCGTGCGGTAATTCGGACGCCCCACGAACTCCGACATCATGCTTCCCTGCTGTGTCGAGCATGTGCATCGATTTGTCCGATAAACGCCAGCGTCGCCCCGTCGCGCCCTCTTTGCATCTTGTCAATCCGCGAGACTCGATAACCGTTCGACGGGTCGTTCAACCGCTCAATAATGCGGTCCACAACGTCGTCTGGAGTCCGATTGGTGATCACAACGGACGACATAGACTGTTGAGGCACGGTAATCACAGCGATGTCCTCTTCGGCCTGCTGTGTCTTGGACAATTCGGTAATCAGTCACCACTCCCGTTCATATTCCCAAGAAGCGCCTTTGCAGGACATGAGCCCATAGGCATTCTCTTGGTTCAAAACGCGCGGACCCAAATCCAGAGGCGGTCTATCTGCGTACGTCACCTGCCTGATTACCGACGTGCCAACTACGTGCCTCACCCAGTTGTCCACGTTGTAGCCGACAACAACGCCCCCGCAATCGTCCGCGTAGTACGACCACATCTTCACATCGTTATTCTTGGCCGAGAACGATGTAACCCCGTACCGTTTCGACAACTGATCGCACGCCAGTTCAGCACCATAGGCCACAGGATGTTCCCGGCGATATCTTTCGACATCATCAGTAGAAACCGGCGATGCCAGAAACAACTCGGTCAGGGTCGAAGCATAGTTTCGATTGATGTCCTCGCGATTCGTCTCGTCGTCAACGAACGTTTCTAAGAAACTGATCTCGTTGATGTCGTTCAATTCGTTTGGCGGCGTGGCACGAAATGAACACGGCCCTCCGTTAGGAAGGGCATCGTCCAATTGACGTGCAGGAATGTATTTGTAGAGGACCTGCGGCGGTAGTTCCAACTGTTCAAAGAACGTCTGGTCCGGATCCAACAGACGTGCACGCCAGAACTCCTGTTGCATCTTCATGTGTCCGGACGCGTCTATGGCCGCCAACAGGTCTCGTGTCTTGTACATTGCGATACCGCACAAAACTGGTCTTTGCAGGTAACTGCGCTTTCCAAGCCAGTAGCATCATATCCGTCAACCCCGCGGGCGTCACCGCTTGCCCGCTGACTCATCCACAGGCGCGGTTGGGTCGATAGTCTGCGTTGTATTAATCTGAAGTTCTGGCTTTTTTCGGCGCAGGTTTTCCGATTTATTCCTTTTTACAAGGGGTTGTGAACCAGGGACGCGTCGCGAAACGGATGTAAGCGTTCGGGGAAGGCGTGATAGCGTTGTATTGTCTATTGATTGAGTGTTCTTTTCCAGTCCTTTCGGAGCGGGCAGAGCCAGATGTCCTTTTTCGGTTTTCCAAATTCCATCTTCGTGTCGTAACGCCCGCGTCCCTGGGTTGTTCCCACATGGATCCATCCGGAAGCCTTGTAGGTGATCCCGGTGAAGCGCGGGATTTCGACGAAGGTCTCCATCAGGACCGGCGTCACCCTGTACTGGGTTTCCCAGTCCCCTGGCAGCTGGCGCCGCGCCTGTGAGAGGATGTGGGAGGCCAGGTTCGGGATTCGGACCCATGGCATGATCAGGTATCGGGAATTGTCGATCACGCGATACAGGTTCCGTTCCCGGACTTCCGGGGACCATCCGATGAAGTCATCGCGGGGTGCGGTCTTCCAGGCGGCGGCCGAGAAGCCGAGCATGGCCAGGGGCCGGCCTTCCCGGTCCTGGACCGTATAGCGCATCTGTGCACCGATCAGGGGCGTGTAGCCGAGGTAGTGCCAGCGGGCGATGAAGCTGTTCCATGCGGCACTGGCGGCACGGCCGGCACCGGTGACCTTGAGCAGACGGATCGGGCGCACCGCGTCCAGCGTCTCCGGCATCGGCGTGGCTGGCGGGTCGGTCTCCGGGCCGAACTCCGGGACCCGCCGCGGCGGCTGGCCGTGCCGCGGCGGCGGCAGCGTGATGATCCCGTCCCGGTGCATCCTCAGCATGGCGACCCGGGCCGCCATGTCCCTGAGCCCGCCGTCGGGCTTGACCCAGCCGATGGCGCGGCAGAACGCACGCGCCAGCCCGGCACGGGTCTGCTGCGGGGAGGATGCGATCAGCTCCCGCATCAGCGCCATCTCGCCGGCGGTGAAGTCACGCCCGTGATAACGGCACACGATCGTGCCCTGCGTCGTCACCGTGCCGCCTTGAGCTGTCGGCGCCTGTCTTCGTCCATCGACCATGGCAGCCAGGGTGAGAGGTCCTCCGGCGGCTGGCCACCGTTGCCCGCACAGGCCGAGAGCCAGTCGTCGAGCCACTTGCGGACATCGATCCCGTTCATCCGCAGGGTCTCGATGATCCCGTACATCATGGCAGAGAACAGGGCCCCGTCAAGGCTGTCGGAGCCGAACGACAGCTTGCGCCCGATCACGGGACCACGATGCATCCGCTCCGACAGGTTGTTATCCATGGGTACGTCCGGCCTGTCGACGAACACGCAGAGCCCGTCGCGATGCCTCAGCAGCGAGTTGAGTGCCTTCGCGCGCCGGTCCGAGCCGGCCGGCCCCGCGACTTCCTTCTCCGCGCGGGCGAACAGCCGGTCGACGGCACGCTTCAGTCGACGATGTGCAATCCCGAACTTTCGCGACTGCTCCTCCATCCCCAGTTCCGGGTCGTAGTGCTTCAGCCGGACCCTGTTCAGGTGGAACAGTTGCCCGAACCGGTCCAGCCACCGGTCCTCCCACCTCTCCAGGGCGTCATTGCCGGCCGCAGCCTCGATGAACTTGCGGCGAACATGGCTCCAGCACCAGGCCAGGATCAGGATGCCGCCGAGAACACGTGCGAGTTTCTTGTAGGCCGAGTAGGCGTCACAAACCAGGACCGTGCCGGCACCGACGCCGGCGAACAGCTTGCCGGCAGCCTCGGCATTGCGCCGGGCGTCCACGTGGAACCAGACCGCATCCCGGCAGACCGCACACCACAGCCAGGCCCGGCTGGTGCCGCGGATGGCCTTGAGGGACTGAACCCGCCAGCTTGTCTCGTCGCCGTGAAGCACCGCGGCCGCTTTCAGGTGGGCGAGGATCGCCTGCGACAGCGGCGCGAACAACGGCATCAGCCTGTGGATGCTGGAGGCCAGGGTCCCGGGCGAGACCGGCAGCCCCTGGTCGCGCATCCATGCCGCGACCCGGTTCAGCGGCCGGTGGCAGGCGAAACACTCGAACAGGAAACAGACCCAGAAGCTGATCCCGTAGGAGGAGTTGGGAAACAGCCGGGGAACCGGGGGCGCCGAAACCTCCTGCGGCGCCGACGCACAGGTGCAGCTGCGCCGCCAGCGGTTGCGCTGGATGATCCGGACATGCACCCTGACCTCGACCTCGATGGCCTCGGAGTCATGGCTGCCGTTCTTCACGTAGGGAAGGCCGCAGCAGGGACAGACACGCTCCTCCTCCGGCGGGTCGTGAACCTCGGACTTGCGCTCCATCTCCGGACGCGCCGTCCGGCCGTGCCCGGGTTTGTCCGCCTGCTGGCCACGTTTACGGCTACTGCCGGACCCGGACTTCTCCTTCTTCTCGCTTTTTTGGCCGAAACGCGCCTTGGCATGGCTCGCACCCGCCGAGCGGAGCCTCTCGTTCTCCGCCCTGAGTTCCTTCAATTCCTCCGCCTGTCGGGCAATCGCGGCCTTCAGCCGGGAAACCTCCTTGCGCAAACCCGTCATCGAGTGGCGGCCACTGTCGATGTCGGCGGCGTTCAGGAGCCCCTGCAATCGCGCCACCTCCGTCTCCAGCCTGCGCACGTTCTTCGCACTCTGGCTCCGGCCAAGCTCCTTCAACTCCGCGCGCGCCGCGGCAAGCTTCTCGCGGTTGCTCTCGAAAACCGATCGAAGGCTGTTGAGGTCGCAGCGCGCACTGGACCGACTCCTGCCTCCAGTCCTCGGCACGGGCTTCCAATGCCTCGAGTTCGCCTTCCAGTTCCGCATTCCGCGCCTCGGCCGCCTCCGCACGTGCATGTTCCCGTGCGTAGAGGCGTTCCCAGTCCTCCGCAGATATAACCGGCGGAGCGGCGGGACCCGAAACAGGAACTCCAGAATTCAACATGCGACCGGATTAACAGATGTCCGGTCGTGTGACCAGTCGAAAATTCAGAACCGAAAAAACAATCACCAAATGCCGGCAGGAATGGCCATCACGCCTTCACCGAACGCTTACAAACGGATTCCCTTGGGCACGACCTGCCCCATCGAGACATAGGCCTCACCGGCAGTCCTCCCACAGAATATGAAAAATATCCAGATAATCCCGATTCCCACCTGACAACATAGGCAATGAGCCTCCATGGTCCGCCCAAGTCGTAGGCACATCCGGATCACGCCATGCCCAAATCCGCAGGAATGCATGTCTCCTTCCTCAAAAAACACAAGAACGGAAAGACATACACATCAGTCCTCCTCCGACAGAGCTACCGCGACCACAACAACCGGGTGCAGAAGCGAACACTCGCCAATCTCTCCCACCTGCCGCCGCACACCATCCCGTTGCTGCGCGGCGCACTGGCGGGAAAGCAGTACGCCGAAGTCGGCGACGTGCTCGGGGACCCGGTCCGTTCACGCCACCACGGGGCGGTGCAGGCAGTGCAGACGGCCATGAATGCCATCGGCCTTCCCCGCCTCGTCGCCCGCGAGCGGGGCCCGGAACGCGACCTTGTCATGGCCATGGTCGCCGGCCGCATCCTCAGGCCGAACTCAAAGCTCGCCACCACCCGATGGTGGCGGAACACCACCCTGCCGCAGGAGTTCGCCATCGCCGGGGACGTCACCGCCGATGACCTCTACGCGGCGATGGACTGGCTCGATCAGCGGCAGGAAGGCATGAGGCGCCGCATGACGCCAAATGTCCTCTCGGCAGGGGCTTGCATTACATGGGCCGCGCGAGTCTGATAACAATTTGATAACCGATGTTGGGAGGCGACCCATGGTGACGATCAATGTGCGGCGGCTCGACGACGAGGTGGTGGACCGCCTCAAGGCGCGCGCCTCGCGCAACAACCGCTCCCTGGAGGGCGAGGCGCGCCACATCCTCGAATGCGCCGACGACGACGACATGGCGGCCAAGCGCGCGGCGTTCGCGGAGACCATCAAGCGGCGGCGTCCCCTCACCGAAGGGCGCAAGCACACGCCGGCGGAAGTGCTGATCCGCGAGGACCGCGACCGCGGCCATCGCGACGACTACTGAGAATGAGGACGTCGAGCTTGGCGAGATCGCGGTAAAGCTTGGGAATGGTCCCTTCGCCATGGGCGATCCGTAGATTGGTGCTGCGCCTGACCGGGAAGGACATCACCGTCTGCGAACACTGCGGGCACGGCCCGCTGCGGCAGGTCCCGATATCCAAGGCGCCGCCCGAGACCGTGTGGCAAATGCCCAGGCCAAGGCCTCCTCCATGACGCTGAAGTCTCACAAGGTGATCCGGACTCGATCCCGGTTCGATGCTCGACCCGGGCAGGCCCGCGCTGTGCGCATCGTTCCCGATATGGCGAAAGATGCCTTGCCGGGTCACGAAATCGGCGAAATTCCCGGCCCGGACCGTGCCAGGACCATCGCGCCAGCATCGATGCCGGGAGCGAAGCGCTTCAGACCGGCGCGATAAAGCCCGCCTCGGCGAATAGAAATCCCATAGAAACTCACCGTCAGCGAGCGTGGCTCAGCTCAATGCTTTTATAGGCCGTGCTACGCACGATCCATAAAAGCCTATTCAACATGCCGTTAACGGCATAGTTTTGGCGAACAGAAAATCCGGATGGCGAAGGTCAAGATCAAGGTCTCAGGATGCTTCCGGACCCGGTTCTTCGCCGAGGCCTGGTGCAGAATCTCAAGCTACCTGAGATCGATGGCCGTGCTCGGCTACACAATCCCCTCGTTGCCATCCAGATCGCGCTGGCCGGAAACGCCGCCGACATGGTCAAGCTGCACGACACAAAGCCCGACACCAAGAAGGGGTGAGTAGATACCCTCGCCGCCCAATCTCCAGCTGGTTTCCCGACCTGGAAGCATGCAGACGGAAAATGCCCAAGCGCGGGTTCCGGCTCTCGCGGGCAGGCCGGTCGGTCCTTGAGGACACTTATAATCGAGCAGCAACGCCATCTGGCAGGTCCGACGCAATGACTGTCACTTCTTCGGAAGTATCGGCAAATGTCGAACCACCAGCACAGACAAGAGCATCACCTCTCCACATCTGGACAACAACCAGCACGAATGCACCGACGGCTACGACCACCGCCGCCGCCGAAAGCCCCGACTTGAGCACAGGGTCAGGTTGAAATTCTCGAAGAGCCATGACTGCACTATCCTTCAGAGAGTGCTCGTGGTCTGATTCCTTTTCTCGATTCCGATTCGTGTAGCTTCTGGTGCCCATTTTTCCGCGCCTCCACGAGATCTTCGATGGAATCTTCAAAAACGAACATATCACTAGCCGGATTCGCGTTGAAATACACACGGTGATGGCGGCCGCTTCGGATGCCCGATGGTCCCCCGGCTTAGGCTCTGTCCCAACGCTGCGTGAAGTTTTCGAAGACTTCCAGACAGGACCGGGCGTGCGGGTGCCGCTGTCCCCGCTCGGTCAATCGGGCGTAGAGGGGGCGATCGACCTCGACGGCGTCGTTCACGACTGCGACCACGGCGCCCGAGGTGAGATGGCGGTCCATCAGGCGCCGCGAGCCGAGCGCGAGGCCGCGGCCGACCAGGATGTCCTCCAACAGGAAGACATGATCGTAGTATTGCAGGCGCCGGGGCATGTCGTGCGGCCATCCGGCGGTTTCGAACCAGTCGTCCCAGGTTATCCAGCCGCGGCTCGGGAGAACGCCTTCGAGAAGCGTCAGGTTGCCCCAATCCCTGGCGGGCCGGCCCAGGTCCTCCGCATGCGCGGCGGCGTAGGACGGCGCGCACATGGGCGTCGCCTCCTGGCGCAAGGCCACGATCCGGTCACGTGGAGCGCCGCCGCCGTCTTCGTAGGAGAGCACGATATCGGCCTCGGTCTCGCCCACCCGGGTCAGCAGGTCGTAGTCGCAGGTCATGATGTGGACATGGACGTCGCTGCCGCCGACCGCCCGGTACAGTTCGTTTCTCAACGGCTTCACAAGCAGGTTGGATATGCCGTGGCCGCAGGCGATGACGACGTGCCTGTTCTCCGAACGGGCCAGCGCCGCGCCGGCGGCGCCGATCCGGCCGAGAGCAGCCTCGACCGCTTCGCGATACAGTCTGCCGTTCTGCGTGAGGCGCACGCCCCTGTGAACGCGATCGAACAACTGCGACCCGAGCTGGCCCTCGAGGTCGGCGACGGTGCGGCTCACCGCCGATTGCGTGGTGTGAAGTTCCTCTGCGGCGGCGCTGAAACTGCCAAGCCGGGCAGCGCTTTCGAAGGTGCGCAGATGGCGGGTCGGAGGCAGGCGAGGCGGTTTTGACATAGCAGAACGGCTATCGAATCAGGGTCAAAGTAGCATTTCACAAGTGAGAGGCGCAGGCAATAGAAGCGTAATACGGGAATCGCCTGGTATCCGACGACACCCGCCGTCATCGACTGCTCCGAGGTCCGGTGTTACATGGACGACAGGCTTGAATTCGGAAACGACACGCTGTTCTTACGCAACGGGGATGTTGTTGATGGCATTCCGTGGTACACTGAGGTGCCCGTCGTTACATCAGGTCCGGCAATGCCGGGAGGAAAACGTCCGGGTTTCTTGCGGGCGATTGTTGAGGAGAGAATTGCGATGTTGCGCGTGTCGGGAAGCAAATCGTCGGCAGTGGTAGACGCGAGTTCGGGAGTGAACCTCGAGGCGGCTCCGCCCCCTGGACTCGGCGTGTTCGCGGGGCTTGCGACGGGCGCGAAACGGTGCTTGACATCTGCATTGGAGCGCATAATTGAGCCCAGCGGCATGACGTGCGCCCGGCGCCTGGCCGGCGCGCAACCACCGGTTCCTTCTACTCCGTCCGGCTCCTCACGGCCTGACCCGCGTCCCGGGTGCCGCCGCGTCCGCCTCTCGCTACTCCTCCCCGTCCTCGCGCTGCTGCTCGGCGCGCTCTCGCCGTTCGCTGCGGCCCCGGCCTCCGCCGATGTGCTGGTGAGCAACATGGGTCAGACCGCTGATCCGGATGCGTATTCCTTCAGCAACGACCGCCGCGGCTTCTCGCAGGGCTTCACCACAGGCGGTCATGCGAGTGGCTACGACCTGGAGAGCATCGAGCTCTTCCTGCGCTCGGCGTCACTGACTCGCGCCGAGGTTGCAAGGGTCAGGGTGGGGTTGTGGGGCTCCGACCGCGACAGGCCGCGGTACAAAATCGCGGACCTGACGGTTCCGTCGAGTCTCGCGCAGCCTGGCGGTGCAACTGTCTTCGCGGCGCCGGCGAACGTCAGGCTCAGCGCGAACACCCCGTACTTCGTGGTCATTTACTCGACAGGCGACGCGGTGGAGAGCGTGGCGCTGGAGAAAACTGACAGCAGAGAGGAGGACTCCGGGACGGCCGGAGGCTGGTCAATCGGCAATAGTGCCGTGGCGCATGCCTACGTGGCAGGCCGTGGATCGGCCGATATTATCCACGGGGCTGTTGTCCCCGAGTCGCTCAGGATACGCGTCAACGGCTCGGCGGCGCCGCCGCTTGCGCCGACCGGCCTGACGGTCGGGTCGGGTGACATGAAGCTGGATCTCGCGTGGACCGCGCCGGCGGGCACGCTGGCCGGCTACGACGTGCACTACACCTCCTCGATGTCGGTCGCGAACTATGCGACGGCCGGCTCGGACGCGGCCACGGGCTGGGTGGAGGTCGACCGCGGCACCGAGTCCGACCCGCCGGCAGTGATGCAGGCGATCACGGGGCTGACCGGCGGCACGGACTACCGGGTCCGGGTGCGCGCGGTGGACGCCATCGGCAACAGCGTCTGGGCGTTCGGCACGGGCACGCCCAACGCGGCTCCGGCCGCGCCGCAAAACGTGCAGACGACCGCGGGCGCCGCGAAGCTGGACCTGACGTGGACCGCGCCGGCGGACACGGTGACGGGCTACGACGTGCACTACACCGCATCGGCCACGGTCGCGAAGGAGGCGGAGGCCGGCACGGACGCGGCCACGGAGTGGGTGGACGCGAGCCACACCGGCACGACGGCCACGCACGCGGTCACGGGGCTGACCGGCGGCACGGACTACCGGGTGCGGGTGCGCGCGGTGAACGCCAACGGCAACAGCCCCTGGGCGTTCGGCGCGGGCACGCCGCCCGGCGACAATCCGAGCCCGCCGATGAACGTCCGGGTGACTCCGATTGCAGGCGCGCTGGTCCTGACATGGCAGCCGCCCGGCACCTGGGGCAAGCCCGGGGCGAGTACCCGGGGCTACGACGTCCAAGCGAAGCTGGCCGGCGAACCCGACACGGCATTCGAACAAGTTGGCGATCCCATACCCGGGTTTGACCGTGCTTTCACCCCCCCCAAAGAAATCGCGAACCCCTCCTCGGTGTACCGCCCCGGCGACACGCAGGCGCGGGTCCTGAGGGTGCGGGTGTACAACTATCGATTCAACTTTGACACCTTCATGAACGAGACCCGTAACGGCCCGTGGGTGGAAGTCGGGCCCGCCGCGGCGCTGGCGGCGGCGACCGCCGCACCCGGCGCCGTCACGGGGCTGAAGGCCACGCCGGGCAACACCAAGCTCGACATCTCGTGGACGGCACCTTCGGAGGCGGTCAGCGGCTACGACGTGCACGTCACGAGATCGACCTCCGTCGCCAACGACGCCGCGGTCGGGGCCACCGGCGACAGATTGGTTGACGTCTGGTTGAACTGGGGCGGTGGATACGGCGACCCGGCCCTGCGTCCCTCGCACACAATCCTTCCGCTTCGTAACGGCATACCCCATCGGGTTCGCGTGCGCGCGAGCAACAGCCAGGGCGACGGCCCCTGGAAGGTCGTCTCGGCCACGCCGGGAGGGGCGGTGGCGCAATGGGCGCGGCCGGCCGTGACGGTGACCGAGACCGACGCCGACCGGGAGGTGATTCTCGACTTCGCCCTCTCCAGGCCCCTGGTGGGGCACGCGACGTTCTCCGTCAGCCAGACCGGCGGCGATGCAGTGCAGGGAGCGGACTGGTCGATCGGGCCGGGGGGGTGCGCCACGGGATTCCCGGGCGCCAGGAACCTGAGCTGCACGATCACCGTCAAGGGCGACGATCTGGGGGAATCCGACGAGACCATCAGGCTGAAGCTGGGCGTCGACTCCGGGAACGTCGCCGTGGGGCGCCGGGACACGATGACGGTCACCATCGAGAACGACGACGCTCCTCCCGCCGCGCCCACGGGCCTCACGGCGCTTGTGGTCGGCGGCGACACGCTGGACCTGGCCTGGACGGCGCCGTCGAGGCCGGTGACCGGCTACGACGTTCACTACACCTCGGCGGACACGGCCACGGCGGCCCCCGACGCGGATGCGTCCGGCAGCGACCCCTCGGCCGCCTGGGTGGACGCGGGCCACAGCGGCACGCTGGCCTGGCACTCGATCGCCGGCCTGACCAAGGGCGCGACCTACCGGCTGCGGGTGCGCGGCGTGAACCCCGCCGGCGCCGGCGACTGGCTGCACGGCACGAAGACGGTGCCGACCACGGCCCCCGGCAAGCCGACGCATCTCAGCGTGCTGTCGATCAGCAACGGTTTGAGGCTGAACTGGCTCGCGCCCTCGGACAAGGGTGGCGCCGCCAGCGTCACCTACCGGGCGCATATCACGTTCTCGCAGACAGTCGCCGACGACGCCCCCGTCGGCACCGACTCGAGGACCGGATGGGCAAGATGGCGCACGGGTCACCAGAGTTTCACGGCGACCACGCTCGATTACGTCGGTCTCGGCCATAACGCTGCTTACCGGGTGCGGGTGCAGGCGCGCAATTCGGTCGGCGCCAGCGGCTGGACGGTCGGCGGGGGCACGACGTCGAGTGCGGGGCCGCAACTGACCGGGCTGTCGCTCGCGGCCGGCTCAACGGCCGTCGCCCTCACCCCGACGTTCGGCGGGAACCACCTGACCTACACGGCGACGGTCCCGCACGACGCCACTCAGGTGACCGTCACGCCGACCTGGTCCGGGACGGGCGATGCCACCGTAAGGTCCAGAGGGCCGGACGGGACTGCCCTCACCAATCGCAGCATCACCACAGGTGCATCCGCAACCGTGGACCTGGCATCCAGCGGCGATACCGTGGTTATCGTGCACTATTCCGACGGCTCCGCGAGCACCGACTACCGGATCGACGTCAGCCGCGATCCCGCGCCGCCCGCCTCGCCCGCGCCGCCGTCTGTGCCGCGCAATGTGCAGGTGACGCCGGGCGACGGCAAGCTGACGCTCACCTGGGACGCGCCGATGTCCTGGGGCGACTGGACGCCGCAGAGGTTTGAGGTCCAGTGGAAGCTCTCGTCCGGAGGCGATTCCGACTGGAGAGGGCTTAAAAATTCGGGAGGATGGGTCGTCGACGGGCCCACTGTAACGGGTTTCGATTTCACGGGCTACCTGGTCGAGCCGACCCACACCGTCGCCAACGACAACGCCTACGACCTGCGGATAGCGGCGATGACCCAGCAACCCGGGACCGCCGGCAGCCAGCCTCATCGCCAGCCTGAGCACTTCCTGCGCAGCGACTTTGTCACGGTGTCCGGCACGCCGGCGGCGCAAACGGTGGCGCCGCCCACGGCGCCGCGCAACGTGGCCGCGACGGCGGGCGACGGCAAGGTGACGCTCGCCTGGCAGGCGCCGAGCTCCTGGGGCGACTGGACGGCGAATGCCTTCGAGATCGATTGGAAACGCTCCACCGACGCCGACGATGCCTGGTGGGGTGTTTCAAAGGTTTCAGGCGGAACGTTGCAGGCAGCCAGGATCCAGTCCACTGAAACCAGCTTCGAGTTCGCGGGCGACCAATATTATAATGCCATGGCCCAAACTCGTACCGTCGCCAACGGCACCGCCTACGACCTGCGGATCCGGGCGGCGTCGGAGAGTTCCGAAACCTACCAGTACAGCCCCTGGGTCGCAGTGCATGACATCGTGCCGGGCCCCGCCGCGGCGCCGACGGGCCTGAGGGTCACGGCGGGCAACGGGGCGCTGAACCTGTCGTGGCGGGCGCCGTCGGGGACGGTCACGGGCTACGACGTGCACTACACGTCCTCGTCCGCGGTCAGCATGAACGCGGATGCGTCCGGCCTCGACCCCTCGGGCGCCTGGGTGGACGCGCGCCACGCCGGCACGTCGGCGTGGCATTCGATCACCGGCGTGCCGAAGGGCGCGACCTACCGGCTGCGGGTGCGCGCGGTGAACGCCGAAGGCGCCAGCGCCTGGCTGCACGGCACGAAGGCGGTGCCGGTCACGGCCCCCGGCGCGCCGACGGCCCTGGAAGTCGTGCCGGGCAACGGGGTGCTGGACGTGAGCTGGCTCGCGCCCGCGGACACCGGCGGCCTCGCGGTCTCCTACCGGCTGCACTTCACGTCCAATGCCAGTGTCGCCGCCGACGCGGCCGCCACCGGCAACGCGGCCACCGGGTGGAAGGCCTCGGGGACCGTGTCGGGGACCGCGCACCGGATCACGGGCGTCAACGGCACGGCCTACCGGGTGCGGGTGCAGGCCTACAACTCGGCCGGCGCCAGCGCCTGGGTGCACGGCAGCGGCACGCCGACGGCGGAGCCGGTGCCGCGCCTGACCGGGCTGTCGCTCGCCTTGTCCGACGGGACCGCGGTCGCGCTCACCCCGAGCTTCTCCGGCACCAGGCTGAACTACACGGCGGAGGTCCCGCACGGCACGGCCAGCGTGAGCGTCACGCCGACCTGGGGCACCGGGGTTGGGAAGGTTCATGCAGGTTCCGGGTCGCCGGATGGCGAGAGCATATTCACAAACCTGTTCGAAAACACGGTGTCCTCATCGGGTGGCAGCGTATCGGTGAACCTGGCATCGAGCGGCGATACCTTGGTTAGTGCGTCGGCTGAGGAAGATACGCAGCATTCCCCAGCTTTCACTAAGTACATCATCACCGTCAGCCTCGGCCCCGCGCCGCCCTCGGTGCCGCAGAACGTGGAGGTGGCGCCGGGCGACGGGAAGCTGACGCTCACCTGGGACGCGCCGATGTCCTGGGGCGGGTGGCCGGCGGGCGGTTATTTCATCTCGTGGAAATTGTCCTCTGCTGATGGGGTCTATTTTGCCCCCGTTTTCGTTTCCGATAATCCGGTCGGAGCTGCACCCACTGACACCAGCTTCGTATTCACCGGCGGACAGCAAGACCCATTTTCGGCGGAATACACTGTCACCAACGGGACCGCCTACGACCTGCGGATCGAGGCGGTGTCCCTGCGGCCCGGCGGCACCGCGACTGTCCTCGCTTTGGTGCATGGCGACCACCTGACCAGCGACAGGGTGGAGGTGTCCGGCACGCCGGGGCTGGGCCCCGACGCGGTGACGGACCTGACGGTGACTGCGGGCAACGGGAAGCTGGACGTGTCGTGGACGGCGCCTGCGGGGGCGGTGACGGGCTACGACGTGCACTACACCTCGGCCTCGGCCGACGCCGTCGCCAACGACGCGACCGCGGGCAGCGACCCGGCGACCGCCTGGGTGGCGCTCGACCGGGGCACCGAGGCCGACCCGCCGGCGGTGACGCAGGAAGTCACGGGCCTGGCCAACGGCACGCCCTACCGGGTGCGGGTGCGCGCGGCGAATGCCGACGGAAACGGCCCCTGGGAGTTCTCCACCGGCACGCCCGTCCTCGGCGCGGTGACGGCCCTGACCGTCACGGCGGGCGACGAGAAGCTGGACGTGTCGTGGACGGCGCCGTCGGGGACGGTGACGGGCTATGCGGTGCACTACACCTCGGCCCCGGCGACGGGCACGGACGCCGTCGCCAACGAGGCGGCGGCGGGCACCGACGCGTCGACCGGCTGGAAGGCGGTCGACCGGGGCACCGAGGCCGACCCGCCGGCGGTGACGCAGGAAGTCGCGGGCCTGACGAACGGCACGGCCTACCGGGTGCGGGTGCGCGCGGTGAACGCGGACGGCAACGGCGCCTGGGAGTTCTCCAGCGGCACGCCGGTGGCCCCCACGGCCCCCGGCGCGGTGACGGACCTGAGGGTCTCGGCGCGCGACTCCGCGCTGACCGTGCATTGGACGGCGCCGTCCGAGACGCTGACGGGCTACGAGGTGCACTACACCTCGGCCCCGGCGACGGGCTCGAACGCCGTCCTCAACGACGCGGCCGCCGGCACCGATGTCGCGACGGCCTGGGTGCCGTCCTCCCGCCCGGCCACATCCACGTTTGCCGGGCATGGGATCCCGGACCTGGACAACGGCACGGCCTACCGGGTGCGGGTGCGCGCGCGGAACGGCTCCAGCCCCGGCCCCTGGGAGTTCGCCACCGGCACGCCGAGCGCGGCGGCGGCGGTGGCGCCCACGGTGCCGCGGAACGTGGCCGTGACGCCAAGCGACGGCAAGCTGACGATGGCCTGGCAGGCCCCGAGCAACTGGGGCAGCTGGCCGGCGTTGGGATTCGATGTTGAGTGGAAACTTTCCTCCGCTGGCGATTCCAACTGGGCTGGCGTTAGCACGCAAGGCACGGGGGCCTCCGTCGGGGCCAGTGCGACCAGCTTCGAGTTCACGGGTTCCCAGACCGACGCCGGTGGCACGACGCACACCGTCGAGAACGGCACCGCCTACGACCTGCGGATCCGGGCGGTGACCCAGAAGTCCGGCACCGACGGCGACGACCCGAGCCACTACAAGCACAGCGACTGGGTCACGGTGTCGAACAAGGTGCCGATGGCGATGCCGGACCGCGCGCCGCCGACCGTCTCCACGACGGCGCAGACGCTGTGGTCGGCGACGCTGACCGTGCGGGACACGCTGACCTCCAACGGCCAGGTTCTCATCCGAGGTTGCCAAGGCAGCGGCAACGTGATCGGGTGCAACACGAAACTCACCGACGACGACTTCGCGTTCGACGGCACGAACCACGATGTCACGAAGGTCACGCTGGACAACGGCGGCACTTTGGCCTTCCGGGTGAACAAGTCGCTTGCCGGCAAGAAGGGCAGGCTGCTGCTGCATGTCGGCGGCGTGGCGTTCTACGGCCGGGACGCCACGTTCGAGTCCGGCACGAGCCCGGCCAATGCCGTGCTGCGGTGGTCCAACACCGGCCTGACCTGGAGCACGGGCGGCACGGTCGCACTGAGCCTCGTGGAGCTGCCGACGGTGAAGCTCTCGGTCACCCCGAACCCGGTGGAGGAGGGCACGGCGGTGGCGGTGACGGTGAGCCTGTTGCGGGGGTCGGGCGCGAGCCGGGCCACGTCGCACATTCCGCATGGCTCCGTGCAGGTGCCGGTCATCGTGACGCCGGGCACGGCCGAGCCGCGCCACGACTACGGCAGGAACCACCCGCGCGCGGACGGGTCGCGGCGCTACATCGTCTCCATCCAGGGCGCGCACCAGAGGAGCTTCGGGGTCTTCAACTTCCCGACGCACAGGGACGGCGACACCGACGACGAGACCTTCACGGTGGCGGTGGACACGGCGAGCCTGTCGCCCTCGCTGGTGGCGGGGAGCGTGTCGTCGGTGGCGGTCACCATCGAGGACCTCGACGAGCCGCCGGACCTGCAGCCCGCGGTGAAGCTCTCGGTCTGGCCGAAGACGGCGGTGGCGGAGGGCTCGCCGGTGGGCGTCACGGTGGTGATGTCGCGGAGCCTGAAGGAGGACGTGACCATCCCGCTCACGGTGACGCGGGGCACGTCGGAGGAGGGCGACCACGGGACGCTCGAAGGCGTCCTGATCCGGGCCGGGTCGTGCTGCCAGACGGGGCTGCTGAAGACGTTCGTGGACGCCGACATCGACGACGAGACCTTCACGGTGGCGCTGGACGAGGCGAAGCTGCCGGCCTCGGTGCGGCTCGACCCGGACGGCCCGTCCTCGGTCGCGATGACCATCGCCGACAACGGCATTCCGGGCATCGTGATGGACGAGGAGCCGATCGTCGCCACGGAGGGGACCCACGACCATGCCGTGTTCACGGTGCGCCTGGGCGGCGCGCCGCGGAAGACGGTGACGGTGGACTACGCGACCGCCGAAGGCGACGGCCGGTCGGTCCGGCATGAGGGCACGGTGGCGCGGCGGGCGACGGCGGGGGCTGACTACACGGCCGCGTCGGGCACGCTGACCTTCGCCCCGGGCGAGACGGCGAAGACGGTCTCGGTGCCGATTCTCGACGATGCCGTCGACGAGGGCCCGGAGTACTTCCTGCTCAGGGTCTCGAACCCCAGGGGGGCGCATCTGGCGAGGGAGCGCAGCGCGGCGGTCGGCCTCATCCTGAACGACGACCATTTGCAGGCGATGTGGCTGGCGCGGTTCGGGCGCACGGTGGCGAGCCAGATCACCGACGCGGTCTCGGACCGGCTCGGCGCGGGTCTCACTCCGGGGGCGCATGTGACGGTTGCGGGACAGGCGCTCGACCTGTCGCGGACGGATGACGGCGATGCGCAGGCCGAGGCGCTGGCGGATCTCGCGCACGCGTTCGGCGCGCTGGCTGGCGATGACCCGTTCGCGCGCCACGGACTTTCGGACCCCTGGAACGATCCCGCCACGACCACCACGCGCACGATGACAGAGCGCGAGGTTCTGCTCGGGAGCTCGTTCCACCTTGCCGGGACGGGCGCGGGCTCCGGCCCGGCGCTCGCTGCCTGGGGCCGGGTGGCGCACGGCAGCTTCGACGGCGAGCATGAGGACGATGAGGGCACGACGCGGTTCGACGGCGAGGTGCTGACCGGGATGCTCGGGGCGGACGCGGACTTCGGCCGGGTGCTCGCGGGAGTGGCGGTCTCGCTCAGCGGGGGCAAGGGCAAGTTCACCGCCCCGGAGGTGGACGTGGGCAGTTCCGGCGGGATCGAGAGCGCGATGACGACGGTGAGCCCCTATGCGCGCCTCAGGCTCACCGAGCGGGTCTCGGCCTGGGGGCTCGCGGGCTGGGGCACTGGCGACATGACCATCCGGTTCGACGAAGAGGACATGGATCCGATCCGGACCGACCTGAGCATGCGGCTCGGCGCCATCGGCGCGCGCGGTGCGCTACTCAGGCAGGAGGGGCCAAGCGGCATGGACCTTTCGCTCAAGGCGGACGCGTTCTTCGTGCGCGTGGGGTCGGAGAAGGCGGCGAACTCGGCGGAACAGGAGACGGACACGAGCCGGGTGCGGCTGGTACTGGAGGGCGGGCGGTCCTTCGCGCTCTCGGAGACGGCGACGTTCAGGCCCACGCTGGAGCTGGGCGTCCGCCACGACGGCGGCGATGCCGAGACCGGCACGGGCATCGAGCTCGGCGGCGGCATCGCCTTCAGCGACGCGGCGTCGGGTCTCTCGGTCGATGGGCGCGCGCGGGCGCTGGTGACGCATGCGGACTCGGACTACGAGGAATGGGGGGCGAGCGCGACGGTACGGCTCGACCCCGGCGCGCGCGGTCGGGGTCTTTCGTTCAGCCTTGCGCCCACCATCGGATCGGCGTCGGGCGCTACCGGGCGGCTGTGGGGCGCGCGTGACGCGCGCGGCCTCGCGCCGGGCGGCGCGTTCGAGGCGTCGCGGAGCCTCCGGGCGGAGGCGGGCTACGGGATGGCGCTCTTCGGCGACCGCTTCACCGGCACGCCCAACGCGGGTTTCGAACTCGGCGACGACGGGGCGCGTGACATGGCGGATCGGCTGGCGGCTGACCTCTGTCGTGCCCGGCGACCCCGGCTTCGAGGTCAGCCTTGACGCGACGCGCAGCGAGTCCGCGAACGGCAATCGCCCGCCCAGGCACGGGGTGACGCTCCAGAGCCTGATCCGCTGGTAGTCGGCAACCCTCTCTTCCGTGCAACTGGCACTCGATTGGGAGGACCATCGCCAGCGGGTGCAGCGGACCGCTCGGCGCTGGCGCGTCGACGGACGGCACGATCACGGTTCATTCGGACACGCCGACGCGGCGGTCCGGCGCGCGCGCGGCAGGACCGTGCCGGGCATAGCGGCATTGGCTTGGATTCGGGGCGAAAACAGCATTTCACAACGGCGCAGGCAGGCTGTTATTGCGGTTCCCGATCTCGGCGGCGATGCCGCGACCGGTTCCGTGGCGATCACCAAAGGCGCAAACAGGTGGACAAACGACTGGAACGCCGAATCCGAAGACGGCTGTGTGTGCGGAGTGCGGGTCGCATCTTTCAGGGAAAGGGCAGGGACGGCATCGATGCCCGCGAGAGGCCCAGGCGCGGCGACACCATGCCTTGCGAGGACGCGTGGCCGTTGATCCGTGACGGGAGTTACAGTTCTGTTCGTGACGAGGTGGGCTTTCCCCTGTCAGGATGGCTCCCCTTGCCGGATTTCAATCTGAACCACCGAGGAATCGTCCGGAAAAGGACCAGGCGCCAAATTTCACCAACGTACCACCTGCACGCCCGGATCCTGCACTGGGCGGATGCTTCAGTGGCAGCGATGAGTGGCATGCCCATCTGGAGGCACTGGGCATCGCCGGGATGAAGGGCCCGGTGACGGTCGCCACGGAGGGCGCGCTCCGGGGAACGATCTCCGCGAGCGGACGCATTTCCGGAACCGTGATCCTGAGCGACGATGCCGGACAGTTCAATGTCGGCGACCTTCATGCCCTGTGCTGGGTCCATGCCGAGCGGAATGTCGGCAAGCTGGACGGAAACACCCCGTACCAGCATGAACGGGTCGATGCGGTGCTCGACAGGATGTGGAAGCTCTACCGCAGCCTTTCCCGCTACCGGAAACGCCCCACCCCGCTGCACAAGTTCGTCAAGGAGCAACGGTTCGACCAGCTCTTCGGCACTGTCACCGGCTACATCAGCCTCGACCGGCTGCTCGAACGGTTGAAGGCGAACAAGGACGAGTTACTGCGCGTGCTCGACCATCCGGAGACACCGCTCCATACCAATCACCACTCAGGCTGGTTGGGAAAATAGTCCTCGAATTCGCCTTCCCGGTATACGTCCGCCGTACAGCAGTGCAATCCTCCCCCGAACGCGTATGCGTCACGAAGATCAACCTCGACCACTTCCATTCCGAGACGGTCGAGTTGCTCCGCCTGATGGACCTCCGACTTCTCCACGCAAACGGTCTTGGGATCGAGCACGAGGACGTTCATCGACAGCCACGTCGAAGAATAGCACAGCGGCGGGGGCGAATTGTGGGCAGGGCGGGCTGCATCGACGATTTCCCAGTCGTTCCGTGTGAACAGTGCTCTCTGATCGTCCGGTAAACGGCGTTCGGGATTGTTCAGGATGAGGCCCGGCCTGATCGGCGTGAAGGTCGCATCGATGTGAATCGGGTACGGGTCTCCCGGAAAATTTGCTTCATGGACCCTGTGTTCCGGAAAATGGCGCCGAATCCATTCGATTCCCTTCAGGTTTGTCGTGAACCCGTGCTGTACGACCAGGTCCTTTCCGAACCGCAAGACATCTGCGGCGTCGAACAGCGGTTCCTCCTCCGTCGTCACGAAGAATTTTTCCGCGGTCCACTCCAGCCGGGTTTCGATGCTGATGGTTCCGGAAAGGTAATCGGGGCGATAGTCGCTGTCGGTCAGCCTCGGTTTCGGCGCAGCCTCGTGCCGAAAGTTCGGGTCGTCCTCCCAGTATCTCTTCAAGAGTGGACGGTAGCACAAATATTCGAACCAGCGGCAACGATAGGACATTGTCGCTTCCAAGATTTCATTCCCGACCGTCAGCAGGACATCGCGGGGTGGCATGCATCCAAATCCGCTGCCGGTTTCGAAATCCGGTGTTACGACGGGTTTGGAAAAGTCTATCGGAGTCGGGCGGTCAACCCTGATGCCGCGGCCGCGCAGCATTTCTGCGAACGCATCAAGCAGTTCGTTGCCTCGATCGATCATTTCCCGGGGTCGCTTCCCCCATTGCCCCCTCATGTCGGAGTCCTCGGGGACCTTTGCTTCGAGGGCCGGCTCCGGCGGTGGAATATGACAGTCGGTCGCATATCCGACTATGACGTGCTTGAGCGGGTCCCACTCGTTCCAGCTGTTGACCCGCGTCCTGTCCGGTGACCAGTTCACGATTTTCATCCTGTTCAAGCGGCCTGCAAGGCCGCAGCCGTTCCCGACGATCGCTCCGGCGGAGGTCGACGGACCTCGCCGCCACAAGGCGAATCGCGAATTCGCCGAATCCGATCATGAATCATTTGGCGGCCGCTCCGGCAACAGTCAACGGCGTCAGGCTTCACAGGTGATTGCAATCGTTGAATCGACCATAACGGTCAGCGGGAGCAGGGCACCCGATCCGGATAGCACTTGCGCATGTATCCCGGTCTCGCCGTCATCCGGGTTTCGGCTTCAGTAGAACAGTTCGCGCGTATGCGCGCTTTCGCGGCACGTCAAGGCAACGTGAAGCGAGCACCGACGCGTCCCTCGGAGAGAGCTTGTCTAGAACCGGCAGAAGAAACCGATCGATTTCCGCGTCCGATGTCACCCGGTCATCGGCCGGGGGGCCGACGACGATGACCACTTCGCCGCGAATGGAACGGGGTTCGCCGGACAGTCTGCACGTGACCTGGTCAACCAACTCGTGCAGCCCGCCAGTCAACACCTCCTCGTGGACCTTGGTCAATTCCCGGCAAATCGATGCCGGGCGGTTCTCGCCGAACTCCGCGGCGAGGTCGGCCAGTGCAGCTCCCAGGCGTGCCGGGGATTCGAACAGGATTACGGTCGCCTTGATATCGGAGATTTTCCGAAGGAACACCCTGCGGGCAGCGGTGCGGGCAGGCATGAATCCGGCGAACAGGAACCTGTCGGTCGGTTGGCCGGAAACCGCCAACGCCGCAAGAACCGCGGAAGGTCCGGGCGCATGGAACACGTTCAGACCGGCCCGGCGGAATTCCTGAACCAGCCGGAACCCGGGGTCGGCAACAAGCGGCGTACCGGCATCGGACGTCAATGCGACCCGGGCGCCCCCGGACACGGCGGAAAGAAGACGCTTTCGTTGACGAGCGCCGCTTTGATCGTCGTAACGAGCCAGTTTCCGGCCCTTGAGGGGAATGCCGTGAATGGATAGCAAATGCCGGATCCGCCGCGTATCCTCGGCGGCGAGGATGTCCGCCTCGTCGAGGATGTCCAGCGACCTGAGGGTGATGTCCCTCGCGGCTCCGATCGGCGTCGCAACAATGTACAGCCCGGGCTCGAGTTTCGACTTGCCGCAATCGGAGTTCATCGGAACTTCGTCAGGCCGGGCTGCCCAGCCCGCCAGCAAGGAGGATTCCCCGAAATCGCCATTCGCAACCCACCATTGGGAAAGCCGTCAAGTCGCCTGTTCCGCCCGCATGTTCGACAGGCCCTTGTTCATTGGCTCGAACTGCCAGGTGCACCAGAACCATTCTTCCATATCCGGACAGGAAGATGAGTGCAGTGTGAAACAAGCGGACTCGACTTGTCCGGCCAGCCAAGTCCCACATCTGGTCGACCCCACCCTCCCCGGTTTCCGGGGGAGCACGAAAACCAGGGCAATGTCTTGCATCTCGGCGGCTCGATTGCCAGCAAATCCTGACCAACTCTTCTCCAGTGCAACGTCGGCCGTCTCGATCAACGGCGCTCTTGGTACGGCAGGTGCGGACATACAACCCTGTCAGCGCCGCCGGCCGTAGACTAACTGTCAACATTTACTTCCATTTTTCCAAAAATTATTTTGTTTTCAGGCGTCAGGAATCCGGGGATCATGGCAGGAAATCGCCGTGTCACAGTAGCCCGGTTTCAGGAGGGAGATCAAAATGGACCAGTTGAACTCAATCATCAATACGGTGAACGCATTCGCCTGGGGTCCGCCCATGTTGGGCATTCTCGGTGTCACCGGCGTCTTGTTGACCCTCGGTCTCGTCTTCATGCCATGGCGGAAGGTCGGTTACGGGTTTCGCCTGCTTTTCGACAAGGATGCTGTCGCCGGCGAGGGCGAGGTCAAGCCGTTCAACGCCCTGATGACGGCATTGTCGGCAACCGTTGGAACCGGAAACATCGCCGGCGTTGCGACCGCGATCGCCCTCGGTGGTCCAGGCGCCATTTTCTACATGTGGCTGATCGCTCTTTTCGGAATGGCAACGAAATACGCCGAAGCGGTTTGCGCGGTGACGTATCGTGAAGTCGATGCGTCCGGCAAGTACGTCGGAGGTCCGATGTACTATCTTCGGAATGGCGTCGGGGAATTCGCTCCCGAACTCGGAAAATGGCTAGGGCTGTTCTTTGCGATCTTTGGGGCCATCGCCGCCTTCGGGATCGGAAATGCAGTTCAGGTCAATTCGATGGCCGCCGCCCTCGGAAGCAGCTTCGGAATGCCGACCTGGATTACGGGAGTCGTTGTCGCGGCCCTCGTTGCCGTCGTGATCATCGGCGGAATCCGCAGGATCGGTGACGTTGCCGGCAAGCTCGTCCCGGCAATGATCGTGCTCTACCTTGGCGCGGCTCTCCTGATCATCATCATCAACATCGCCGAAGTCCCGTCAGCGATCGGGATGATTTTCACGTACGCGTTTACGCCAGCCGCTGCGGCCGGCGGATTTGCCGGTGCGGCCGTTGCAGCCGCCATACGGTTTGGGGTCGCACGAGGAGTCTTTTCCAACGAATCGGGATTGGGGTCCGCAGCGATCGCACACGCGGCAGCACAAACCAACAGCCCTGTCCGGCAAGGCATCATCGCCATGCTTGGAACGTTCATCGATACGATCATCGTGTGTACGATGACGGCGCTCGTCATCCTGACATCCGGCGCCTGGACAATGACGGGCGCCGACGGCAGTGGCCTGACCGGCGCGGTCTTGACGTCCGCGGGCTTCCAGGAATCCATCGCCGGAGGCCAGTACATCGTCACCGTCGCCTTGGCTGTATTTGCGTTCACCACCATTCTTGGGTGGTCGTACTATGGCGAACGGTGCTGGCAATACCTGTTCACCGAGAAGAGCCTGTACATCTACCGCGGATTGTGGGTGCTCGCGGCCCTGTCATTCGCCAATGTCAAGGTCGACTTCGTGTGGAATCTTTCCGACACGCTGAACGGGTTGATGGCCGTGCCCAACCTGATCGGGCTCCTGCTGCTTGCACCGATGGTGTTCAAGGTCACGCGCCAGTACTTCGACGACATGGGTCAGCCGTTGTCCTCCACACCGATGGTAAAGGCATAACGCGCCTTTTCCCGATGGCGTGACAAGGCGGCGCGAAGCCGTCGGAAGTCTCAAGTGGGCGGTCGACAATCCGACCGCCCCCTTTCTTGCAATTCGATTTGAGGCCTGATGTTTCCGGCATGACTTTCTGCCACCCTGCATGCCATATGCGACATTGAAACCTCGGCGAGGTGGCGCGCCTTCCTTGTTGCTGCCTGGAAGATCCGACAATGGGCGAAGCGGTCGGAGGACTGGCGGGGAGACGTTCGGCGGTCATTAACGCGGATCACGGCCCGGTCGAGGCTGGAAAGGACATAGAGGCTGCGTGCCACGCGGTGGCAGAACCGGGAAAGACCGCGAAACTGGTGGTTCGGCTCGGCCGGATGCCTGTGCGGGGCCTGTCCCCGGATCAGGTCCAGGCGGTCGTGACGAAATCTGACGTGGACTGGAACACATGAAATTCTCCGCCAATTTGGGATTCCTCTGGACCGACCGTAGTCTTCCTGAAGCCATCCACGCCGCCGCCGCCGCCGGATTTTCCGCGGTTGAATGCCATTGGCCGTATGATACGCCGTCCCCGGCGGTCAAGGACGCGCTCAGGGCCACCTCCCTTCCCATGCTCGGGCTCAATACGCCGCGCGGCGAAAGTGCGGCGGGCGAGTTCGGACTTGCCGCGTTACCGGACCGTGTCGGAGAGGCCAGGGCCATAATTGACAAGGCGTTGAACTATGCGGAGGCCGTCGGTGCCCAAGCCGTGCATGTCATGGCCGGATACGCATCCGGGCCAGAGGCGGAAAGAACCTTTGTCGAAAATCTACGTTATGCCTGCGCACGTGCAGGCGACCGCACCGTCTTGATCGAGCCACTCAACCGCCACGATGCACCGGGCTATTTCCTTCAGACAACGGATCAGGCCGGTTCGCTTGTCGAATTGATCGGCGACCAGAACCTGAAGCTGATGTTCGATTGCTATCATGTTGGCCGCACCGAAGGCGATGTCACGACGCGGTTGCGGGACCTCTTGCCAATCATTGGACATATCCAGTTTGCCTCGGTCCCGGACCGCGGCCCGCCGGACCGTGGAGAATTGAACTATCGCGAGATCTTCCGTTCGATCTCCGATCTGGGTTGGACCCGACCTCTTGGTGCCGAGTACATGCCTGTCGGAAAGACAGAGCTAAGCCTGGGATGGATGGGCGAGTTCTAGTTGCTTCGGTTAGCGCATTTTCCTTGGCGGAAGCCCGATTTGCGGCGGAAGTGTGCAGTGCGGCTTGCAGCATGCCGGAACCGCAACCTGTGAGGCACTGGTCAAGAAAAACGCAAGTGTCCTGGCCGACTTCCCCTCCGGCTTTCTTTCGCGCACGACCACACCATTCCGCCGTTTCCCCCGGGGCTGCCTGCAACATGCATTTTCCGGCTGATTGAATCCGTGTAAGGCACGATGGCGACCGCAGTCGCCTGAACGGTATTGCCGGATGCAGTCCGGATTGCTCCGGGCTCGGCAAACGTGTTTCGGGCCTTCGCGAATCGGGAGACTTGTCGGTGACCGGAATCTCTGTGACCAGGCTGACACCTTCGATCGGTGCAGAAGTCGCCGGCATTGATCTCGCCGATCCGCCCGACGACGAAACCTGTGACGTTCTCTATCGGCTTTTGATGGAACACCAGGTCATATTTCTCAGGGAACAGTCCATGAGTCCGGCAGCGCACATGGCGCTCGCTGAGAACTTCGGGGAGCCTGAACCACCACACCCGCTCTATCCTCATCTCGAAGGCTATCCGTCAATCATGCGACTCGACTTCGGCGGAGATGCAGTTCCCGACACTGACGTTTGGCACACAGACGTGACGTATCGGGGCTCGCCACCATTTGCTTCGATGCTTCATGGCCATACGATTCCGCCGGTCGGTGGCGATACCCTGTGGCTTTCGATGACGGCGGCCTACGAAAGGCTCTCCCCCGGTCTCAAATCCGACCTTTCCTCCGTCCGGTGCGTTCACGACATGGGGGACTTTCGGAACAATTTCACCAGGGGCAAACCTGACGGACAGGCATCGGCGCTCGCGGATGCGCACACCCGAATGGGAAGCGCCATCCATCCGCTTGTTCAGACACACCCGGCGACCGGCCAAAGGATACCTGTTCTGCAACCCGGCCTTCACGGTCCACATCGAGGGAATGACGGCTTCCGATTCGAGGAGTTTCCTCGGTTTTCTTTTCGATCACATCATTCGGCCCGAATACCAGGTCCGTTTTCGGTGGACGCGCGGCGACGTGGCAATCTGGGACAACAGATGTACCATGCATTACGCACTCGGAGATTATGCCCCGCAAAGAAGGATCATGCACCGGATCACGGTCACCGAAGATCGAAGACTCAAGACCTCTCCCGCGTGATGGGCGCCGCGCCGGAACTCCAGTTCACGCCGATTTCAATGTTGCGTCGCGGCATCGCGTCGAGGAAATGGCCCTGGCCTCGGACGGGAACCGGTTGGCGGCATAAAGATCGCCGGTCGGGGCGGCATGCCGGTGCGCGCAATCCTCGATCGTCTCCTCCCTGCCGGTGACCCGTCCGGTCTGCAGTGAATCAGCCGATTTCGTCCATCCTGACAACCCGGCCTTCGGCTACCGATTTCAACGCTGCTTCGGCGAGCACCAACGCTTTCCGTCCGTCCTCGAAGTCTACCTGGACCTTCCGATTGTTTTCGATTGAATCGACAAAGGCATCGATCTCGGCGTCAAAAGCCTCGCGGTAGCGCTCGATAAAGAACTCCAGGTATGGTTCGGCTTCTTCGACATGGTTTGCCGAAAACCTGCGCATTTCGTTCGGCTTTCGATTCAGGCTCTGGACCATCCCGTCGGTACCCAGAAGTTCAACGCGCTGGTCGTAGCCGTACGTCGACAAGCGCGACGTGTTAATGTGGCATTGCTTTCCGCTGGCCGTGCGCATGATGACCATCGACGTGTCATAATCGTCAAGTTCATTCATCAGCGCAGGATCGATCAACCTCCCTCCAATGGCAAAGATCTCAACCGGTTCTTCACCCAACATGAATCGTGCAAGGTCGAAATCGTGGATCACCATGTCGCGAAACAGGCCTCCCGATTCCGCGCAGTAGGATCTGGGCGGCATGCCAGGATCGCGCGACGTAATGATGACCTGCTGGAGATCGCCGATTTCACCCGCGGCCGCGGCATCGTGGGCGGCCCGATGGCCTGGATCGAAACGGCGGTTGAAACCGATCTGAATCGGTACACCCTTTCCCTCGACCCTTTCGGCGCAGGCATTCACGCGCGCGAGCGAAAGGTCAATCGGCTTTTCGCACAACACTGGCTTGCCGGCAGCGACGGCGGCTTCAATGTAGTCTGCGTGGGTCGGTGTCACGGTCGCGATCAGCACCGCGTCCACATCGTCGGAAGACAACACGGATTCGGGATTCTCCGCGGCGGAAATTCCGTGTGTTTCCGCAACTTCCGCCGCTGACGGTGCGTGGATATCATATACGGTCGCGAGGCGCGCGCGCGGGTGGGCCGCAATGTTGGAGGCGTGCATCCGTCCGATCCGGCCGCAGCCGAGAACCGCAATTTTGAGCATGTTCATTCTCCCTGTTTCGCCCGCAAGCTTCATTGCAATTTGATTGAACTGTCAATCACCACTCTGCGGTGGCGTGAAAATCAAGTGGTCCGGCCATCCGTTTTCGGCGGAAATTCCGGTCATCTACGCGCGTGCGCGGACAGCAACCCATTCACCTCGTGCCTGCCAGACAATGCCATCGATGCCGATATCACAGACATCGAAGCCTGTAGGAAGAACCCTGTTCTGCAGGATTGGCTGCCGCAGGCCAACATTTCACGGTTTTCGCGAACCAATATTCCAGGCACGGCCTGGCCCGATAAAACCCCTGTATGTACCGGCAGGCCGACGGTAGCTTCCCGCCGTCCGGTTCAGAGGATCAGCGGCGATGGGAAATTTGGAAATACTCGTTGGGACCACCAAGGGCGCGTTCCTGATCTCGGGCGGGCGGGCGCGCAGCGGATGGGCAGTCATGGGCCGTCAACCACGTCACGGGTGACTCCGAAACCGGCACGATCTGTGCCGGCGGGTGAGGCGACTGGCCTGGCGCCGGTGTTTGGCGGTCCGATGATGCCGGGAACGGCTGGCAGGTCGTCAAGCCCACCTAAGGCCAGATGGATGACTGGGCGGCGAACGATCCGGACTTTGCCCAGATGATCGGCTGGACAGACGATCCCTGCCCTTTGGCGGCGAGTTCTCGCAGATCTGGAGCCTCGCATTTGCCCACGGCACACTTTACGCCTGCACAAGGCCCGCAGGCCTCCTGGCCAGCTGCGATCGAGGTGAAAAATGGAAGCAGGTCGAGGCGCTGAACAACCACCCTCCGCGGACAGTTGGCCACCGGGCGCCGCAGGACTGGTCCTTCATACCATTGTCGCGCACCCCACCGACCCGCGGCGGATCTGGGTCGGCATATCCGCTGCAGGAGTGTTTTCGACCGAAGACGGCAGCGTGACATGGGAGCGGCGCAACCGTCTGTCGAACGCCAACGCCTGCGAAGGGCACGATCACCCGGCCGCGCCCAGGGATGGCGAAACCGGACACTGCGCGCACAACATGGTGCGCGCCGGGCGAAGGAGATGTACTTTTCCAGCAGAACCACCACAGGGTCTGGCGCTCGAACGATGGAGGACGCAGCTGGGACGACATAAACGCCGGCCTGCCTTCGACTTTCGGGTTTCCGATCCTGGTACATCCCCGCGACCCCGCGACGGTCTGGACGCTGCCGCTCAACGGCGACATGGAGGGCCGCTTTCCTCCCGATGCAAACGCAGCGGTATGGCGGACGTGCGACGGGGGCGGGTCATGGCAGACCCTGCGCAAGGGCCTGCTGCAGAAGAGCTGCTATTTCACCGTGCTCCGTCAGGCGATGGCGGGCGATGCGCGCGAACCGGCCGGAATCTATTTCGGTACCAATTCGGGTTCGGTCTTTGCCAGCCTCGGCGAGGGGGAAGCTGGACCGAAATCGCTCAGCACCTGCCAACAATCCTGTCCGTGAAGGTCCCCTGGACCGGACTTGGCCATTCGATCGTTTTTCAGTTGGCCAAATGCGAACACGCAATTGAGGGAAATGCGCTTGATGCCGCGAAAACGATTCCGGTCATTGAGCGCTTCCCGGCGCAGGCGTTTCTTCGGCTCCTCCGGAAACACGGCACGTCGGAAGGACTGATCCCCCCTGCCGGCACTCCGAGAATTCCCGCGTCGGCGGCCGTGCGCTTCACGCGCCGCATTCGAGCCGGCAAAGAACCGATGCACATGCAGTAAGCCCGACGACCGCCGGACGAAATCAGCCTGGCCAACCGTCCGCAAGCAGGGCGGACCCGAAGAGAAGGTTCCAGGTCGGCCATGGAGATGAAGCGCCGCGGTGTGACGACCGCTCGAGAAGATCGTGAGATGGGCGATGCCTCGAGTGCCGCGTGGGAAAACAGCGGATACGACAGTCGTTTACGAATTCCAGCCCGGAACGTCGGCAGTATGATGCCCGATTCGCCTGCGATTGTCCGTTTTTCAGATCTCGGCCGCGCTTACTCCCCGACATGTGCCGTCACGTCGTTGCAGATTCACCGATGTTGTCGACGCCGCGTTCCTCCAGAAGCGTGGTGAGCCAGTCCGGATCCATTTCCGGTACCGAAGACAGCAACAGGTCCGTGTAGGGATGGTGCGGTGGTTTGAACATTTCATCCTTCGGACCCTGCTCGACAACCTGGCCCTGCTTCATCACCACAACCTCGTCGGCGATTGAACGCACAGTGGCGAGGTCGTGGGTGATGAACATGTAGGCAAGGTTGAGTTCCTGCTGCAGCCGGTCAAGCAGTTTCAGGATGCCTTCCGCAACCAACTGATCCAGGGCGCTCGTTACCTCGTCGCAGATAATGAAGGTCGGATCGGCTGCAAGCGACCGGGCAATTCCAACCCGCTGCTTTTGGCCGCCTGAAAGCTCCGGTGGATAGCGGCCGTAGAACTTCGAAGGATCCAGTTCGATCATGTCGAGCAACTCGTCCACCCGGTTCTTCAGACCGGTTCCCCTCAGGCCCCCGTAAAACTCCGCAGGCCGGCCAATGATGTCACCGATGCGGACCTTGGGATTGAGCGCCGTGTCGGCCATCTGGTAAATCATTTGGGCTTGCCGAAGCTGATCCTTGGTGCGGGAAAGATAATTGGCAGGAAGTTCCTCGCCCTGGAACAGGATGCGGCCACTCAGGGGCGGCAGTAGGCCTGTGATGCACCGGGCGGCCGTGGACTTGCCGGAGCCGGATTCACCCACCACGGCAACCGTCATGCCCGCATGGACGTCAAAGGACACGTCTTCGAGAACTTTCACCGGTCCATATGCCGCGTCGATGTTTTCAACAGCGACGACGGGCACGGCGTCACCGCCCGGCCGCGGCTTTTGCTGTCGCTGGAAGCTGCGGACGGCCCACAGGCTCTTGGTGTAGTCCTCCTGCGGATCCTCGAGCATCGACTTGGTGTCGGCCTCCTCGACCTGGTCGCCCTTTAGCAGCACCTTGATCACGTCTGCCATCTGCGCCACCACGGCGAGATCATGCGTGATGTAGATCGCGGCCGTGTTGAACTGGTCGACGATATCGCGAATTGCGGCAAGGACCTCGATCTGCGTGGTCACGTCCAGCGCGGTCGTGGGTTCGTCGAAAATGATCAGGTCCGGCCGGCAGGACATGGCCATCGCCGTCATTGCCCGTTGAAGCTGCCCGCCGGAAACCTGGTGCGGATAACGGAATCCTATCTCCCGCGGGTTGGGAAGGCGCAGGCGCTGGTAGAGCTCCATCGCGTCCTCCTGGCTTTCCAGGCGCTTGCGGATCCGATAATGGACCGGCGCTTCGGTATGCTGGTCGATCAGCTTGTGGGCCGGATTGAAAGACGCCGCTGCGGATTGCGCGACATAGGCGATCCGTGAACCGCGCAGACGTCGCCGGTCCGTCTCCGTCGTTGTCGTCAGTTCCAGGCCATCGAATTCGACCGAACCCCCGGAAATCCGGCACCCGTCGCGCGCAAAGCCCATGGCGGCCAGCCCGATGGTCGACTTTCCCGCGCCGGACTCGCCGATCAAACCCATGACTTCGCCACGCCGCAGAACCAGGTCCACACCGTGAACGATTTCGAACCATTTCTCGTCGGCATAGGCCTCGATCCGGAGACCCTCGACCTTGAGAAGGACGTTACCCTTTTCTGCCATGTCGATTACTCCTTCAGGCCGGTCGAGCGGAACAGCATCCAGTCGACGACCATGTTGACAGCCACCGTCAGCAAAGCGATCGCGCCTGCCGGGATCAGCGGAGTGAGTTCACCAAACGAGATGAGCGTCGCGTTTTCCCGCACCATCGATCCCCAGTCCGCTGTCGGCGGCTGAATGCCCAATCCGAGGAAAGACAGCCCCGCGACAAGCAGGAACACGAAACAGAATTCGAGCCCGAACTCGGCAATCAGCGGTGCCGTCGAGTTCGGAAGGATTTCCTTGCGGATCAGGTACCACATGCCTTCACCCCGCAGCTTGGCGGCTTCGATGTAGTCCATGACGACGACATTCCCGGCAACGGCCCGCGTCAGGCGGTAGACCCGCGGCGAGTAGATTACGCCGATGATGATCACCAGGATAATGAGATTCGTGCCGAAGATGCTGAGCAGAAGCAGAGCAAAGATGAGCGACGGAATTGACATGACCACGTCGATTACCCGGCCCATGACCTGGTCGAACCAGCCCTGCTTGACGGCGGCGATCATGCCGAGGAGAGCGCCGATGACGAATGCGATCGACGTGGCAACCAGCGCCAAGCCGACGGTATTCCGCGCACCGTAGACAAGCCTGCTGAACATGTCGCGGCCAAGCTGGTCCGCACCAAGCAGCATCTGTTCGTCGGCCGGGGCAAAGGACTGCGAGATGACTTCGGCCTCGCCGTATGGCGCGATCACCGGCGCGAAGATCCCGAGGACAGCGTAGGTGAAGATCACGAACATCCCGAAGGCCGCCGTCAGCGGCGCTGTCCGCAGCGCCCGCGCCGTGTGCGGCCCGGAGATGATGATCAGGAATTCGCGGAACGAATAGGCCGTCCCGGCGGCCAGGGCCAGGAGCCCGGCGGCAATGGTAACGGCCCACAGCGCATCCTCGCCTCCGACAATTCCCATGACGAACGACGCGAGGGTGAGGGAGAAAAGCAGCAGGAAGGCTTCGCGCTGCCTGAAATGGGCTGCGAGGCAGGAACTGCTGATGAGCAGGGCGTAGTAACCGATGACAAAGTAATTCATGGCGGTCGCTCCCTACTTCGGATGACGCAGGCGCGGATTGGTAAGGATCGCTCCCACATCCGCCGCGAGGTTGAGGAGGATGAACGTCGCCGCGAAGATCAGGCAGCAGGCCTGCACCACGGGAAAGTCCCGTTTTGTCACCGCGTCAACCAGGAGTTGGCCGATCCCCGGGTAAACGAAAACGACCTCCACCAGGACGACACCGGTGATGAGATAGGCAAGGTTGAGTGCCACGACGTTTATGATCGGTGCCAAGGCGTTGGGAAGCGCGTGCAGCGTGATCACTTTCCAGCCCGGCGCCCCCTTGAGGCGGGCCATCTCGATATAGGGTGACGCGAGCAGATTGATGATTGCCGCACGGGTCATCCGCATCATGTGTGCGACAACAACCAGGACCATGGTCAGCGCTGGCAGAAACGTCCGTTCCAGAAGTTCGAAAAAGGTGATGTTTTCGCTCAAACTGGCGATGGAAGGGAACCAACCCGTCTTGACCGAAAAGTAGAGGATCAGAATGTAGCCGAGGAAGAACTCCGGAGACGAAATCGAGGTCAGCGTTGCGACGTTGGCCACACGGTCGAAAATGGAGTTTCGGAGCAATGCGACGACAATACCGAGTAAGATCGCGACGGGAACCGCAATGACCGCGGCGTAAGCCGCAAGGAACAGGGTATTCGCGAATCGTGCACCGATCACTTCGGAAACCGGCTGCTGGTTGAGAAGTGAGACACCGAAGTCTCCGACAACGGCGCCAGCCAGCCAACTCATGTAGCGGACAGGCGCCGAGCGGTCGAGGCCGAGTTCCTTGCGCAAGGCGGCCAGTGTCTCGTCGGTCGCTCCCTGGCCGAGAACCGCCTGCGCGATGTCTCCCGGCAACAGTTCGACCGCACCGAAGATCAGGGCGGAAATCACCAGCAGTGTCACAAGGCCCAGGCCGAGCCGCAACAGTATGATTCGACCTACGTCAGCCATCGTGTCCTCCGTATGCCCTGGTTATTCGAGTTCGAGGTGGATTGCATTCGATCGTTCGCGTTGCAGGCGCAGGCGGGCCAAACCGGAAACCGGTCGTGCATGTCGTTTCCCTGGCCGACGACCACACGGTTCCACGCTGTGCCGCAAGCAATCCCCCCAGAAGGCCAGCGCAAATCGGAACCGGCCCAATGACCTCGAATATGATCGAAAAACGTTTGTTCGCAAGTGGAATTTTCTGTACTCTCGGCGCACGCATCCAATTTTCAGGACACAGGAGCACCGTGCCAATGTCAAATATAGAAATTTCCAACGTCGTGAAACGCATAACGGCTGCCGGTCGGCGGAACAGAATTTCCCGCCGCGAGTTCATGGTCGAGGCCACCGCTGCCGGAATGACCATTGCCGCCGCGTCTTCCCTTTGGGCCAGCAATGCTGCGGCGGAAACTCCCAAACAGGGTGGGAAGTACCGGCTCGGCCTGCATGACGGGAACACGGCCGACCAGATGGATCCGGGCAGGTACCAGAGCGTCGGCGAGATCCAGCTTGCCCATACCCATCGCAGCTACCTGACCGAGATCACGGCAGACAACGGACTCGGGGGAGACATGGCCAATTCGTGGAGCGCCACGCCCGACGCAAAGGTCTGGACCTTCGAATTGAACAAGGACGCCACCTTCCAGGACGGCCGGAAATTCACCGCCAACGATGCCATCGCGTCGCTGAACCATCACCGTGGCGAGAACACCACGTCGGCGGCGAAACCGTTGCTCGAGAGCGTGACGGATATTCGCGCGGACGGTGATCACACGATCGTCATCGAACTGAACCAGGGCTTTGCCGACCTGCCGTGGGTGATGACCGACTACCACCTGACCATGTTGCCCGCCAAGGAAGACGGTACGATCGAGTGGGATACCGGCGTCGGTGCAGGACCCTACCGGATTGAGAACCACGATCCTGGAGTTTCTACCAACCTCGTTCGGCATGACGGGTGGCACCGGGAAGGCGCTTACTTTGACTCCATCGAAATCACCATCCTCAATGACCCGAATGCACGGCAGACGGCGCTTGTCACGGGAGCCGTCGACGCGATTTCCTCGGTCGACCTCAAGACCCTCGCGCTCTTGAGCCGCAGCCGCGATGTCGATGTTGAAAACGTGCCGAGCGGGTCCGCGATCACGCTGCCGATGTTCTGCGACCATGCGCCGTTCGACAACGTCGATGTGCGTCTGGCGCTGAAGCACGCGATCGACCGCGAGGAAATCGTGGAAAAGATCCTGTTCGGAACCGGAACCCCCGGCAACGATTTCCACGTTTCTCCCAACATGCCCTACTGGCCGGATATCGAGCAGCGGAAATACGATCCCGACCAGGCGAAATTCCATCTGAAGCAGGCGGGCATGGACGAACTCAACGTGGAGCTTTCCGCGGCGGACAGCGTGCTTCCCGGAGCGGTCGACATGGTGGTGCTCTATAGCGAGCAGGCAAAGAAGGCCGGCATCAATGTCAAGCCGGTCCGCGAGCCGAACGACAGCTACTGGGCGGATGTCTGGCTGAAGAAACCGTTTGTCTTCGTGAAGTGGGGCGCACGCCCGACCCCGGACAACATGTTCACGCTGGCCTACAGTGCTGATGCCGCATGGAACGAAGCGCACTGGAAAAACGACCGCTTCAACGAATTGCTGCTGCTCGCCAAGGCGGAACTCGATGAGACCCTGAGAGCCGAGATGTACCGCGAGATGTGTCAGATCGCCCGTGACGACGGAGGCACGATCATTCCGCTCTTCGTCAACTTCGTTTACGCCCGGCGGTCGAATGTTCGCCGGGGGGAAAGCCTGGCCGCGAGCTGGGAATGCGATGGCGCAAGGTCGGCACATCGCTGGTGGTTTGCCTGATCCCGGGACATGGTCCCGACGTCGCCATGAATGCTTCGGCAGTGATTTCTTCTGCCGGGCATTCTGGCGGCGTTCCTGCGTCGGGGGAATGACCGGCGCCACCCAGATTATGCAGAATGTCTCGTACCCGGTGAACTGAATGCGACCTGACCGGTTCGCCGGTTGCGCCGGCATGATGCACACTACGCACCCGGCGTAATTTTTGCATCGCGTAAAATCCGGAATTCGGGAAGAGTGCGGGTCATCGTGTTGCAGGGGCGAACGGAACGGAATGGTAGTCCGGTCAGGCCCGCATCCTCGGTTTTGCGGCGTAGAGGCCCCTACAACACCAACTGAGTTCGAAGGTCCCTGCGCCAGCCGGGTCGCGTTGGCCCGGCCGTCGCCGCTTGGCAACGCGACCGACCGGTCAGGAAGCTTCCGGCCAAATCCCCCCGGCGCTGCCGGACACAGGCGCGATTCGTCTCCGGGCACACATCAGGCTGTGGGCTGCCTCAAGTGACAATAGACAGGAAAGGCTCGCACCACCCGGAAACCGCATGGACATTCGGAACTCAGACTTCATGCGGTTTCACTCGGCAAGTCGGATTGCTGATCCGGAATCCGGAATTGCACGGCGTACCGGGGAACCGGAACACTAAGTGTTTTCAATCCGACGTCCGACAAGCCATGCTCGTTCCGAATGGTGAACGGAGCATCGCAGGAGACAGGCACGTCCGGTTTCTCCTTTTTTGCGGGTGTTGACGGGGCGTTTTTCTCCCAGCATCCTCGATTTTGCGGCTTGCCGGTGATTCGTTTGCTGTCTTGATTCCTGCGGTGTTTCGCTTCGGCTTTGACGGCTGCGGGGTGCGCCGAGAACAAGAAAATCACAGGCAGGAAGACGAGCAGATGACCGACAGGCATGACAAGGGAAAGGATGATGCCCGATACCGGGACGCGGGCATCGCGGAAGGCCCTGAAGCTTGGGCCGGACGTGGCCAACACCAACTGAGTTCTGGGAAGGTCCCTGCGCCAGCCGGGTCGCGTTGGCCCGGCCGTCGCCGCTTGGCAACGCGACCGACCGGTCAGGAAGCTTCCGGGCCTACCGGTCGCTTCTGGAAGGCGCTGCCGGACGCGGAGCTTCCTGCTCCGGAGTGCCCGGCGCTGCCGGACACAGGCGCGATTCGTCTCCGGGCACACATCAGGCTGTGGGCTGCCTCAAGTGACAATAGACAGGAAAGGCTCGCACCACCCGGAAACCGCATGGACATTCGGAACTCAGACTTCGAGATGGAACCGGATCCGAAGACCGGCAAGGCTGCGACGGTGCAGGGGAGCATCACACAGTGCGGTTTCACTCGGCAAGTCGGATCCGCTGATCCGGAATCCGGAATTGCACGGCGTACCGGGGAACCGGAACACTAAGTGTTTTCAATCCGACGTCCGACAAGCCATGCTCGTTCCGAATGGTGAACGGAGCATCGGTGGGCGAGTGATCGAGGGCGGCTGCAAATCGGTGATCTGCAGGCAGTGGTGCGCGCTGGTCGTTGTCCGGTTTCTCCTTTTTTGCGGGTGTTGACGGGAAACAGGAGGTGGACTCGCATTCTGATTCAGCATTATCCTCTTATGTAGAGCGGCAGAAGCGTCCAAACCCAGGGAGGGAGAAATGGACTCATCTAAGAAAACGGAAACGTCTGGCCGCACTTCGAAAGAGTCACGGACTGAGCACGCAGAGTGGTCCGCGGCAGTCACTGTGCACGGAAAGACAGACGCAAACCCGGACGGCGAATGCGCGGGGCCAAGAAAGATCAAGAACAGTCGCTACGAGAAGGAACTGTTCAAGCTGCAGCTCGAACTCGTGAAGATGGTCGCGTGGATCAAGCACGAAGGGCTCAAGGTGGTTGTCGTCTTCGAGGGTCGTGATGCAGCCGGCAAGGGTGGCGTCATCAAGCGGATCACCCAACACCTGAGTCCCCGCATCTGTCGGGTCGTTGCACTGCCCGCCCCTACCGAACGCGAGAAGACGCAGTGGTATTTCCAGCGCTATGTACCCCACCTGCCTGCTGCGGGCGAGATCGTGCTGTTCGATCGCAGCTGGTACAACCGTGCCGGTGTTGAAAAGGTCATGGGGTTTTGTACCGACAAGGAGTACCGTGAGTTCATGCGCACCTGCCCGGAGTTCGAGCGCATGCTCGTTCGTTCCGGCATCAAGCTCATCAAGTACTGGTTCTCCGTCTCCGACGAAGAGCAGGAGCGCAGGTTTCAGAACCGGCTTGAACAAGGCCACAAACGCTGGAAACTGAGCCCGATGGACCTGGAGTCGCGGCGCCGGTGGGTCGAATATTCCAAGGCAAAGGATGTGATGTTTGCGCACACCGACATCAAGCAGGCACCCTGGTACGTCGTGGACGCGGATGTGAAGAAGCACGCGCGGCTCAACTGCATCAATCATCTCCTGAGCATGGTGCCATACGACGACCTGACGCCGGAGCCCGTCAAGCTTCCGAGACGCGAAGACGCCGGAGCCTACGTGCGCCCGCCGTTTTCCGACCAGACCATGGTTCCGAACGAGTATCCCTGAACGGATCGGTTCCGAACCAGTCCAGAGCCCCAGGCAGGTGCTCCAGTTTAAGAGTCCGGTGAAAGCACCCGCATTCGCCTGAAACCACACGGGCGCTTCCAGGTTCCTAAGAATCTCGTGACCCAAACCGCGCCCGGCAGACGACGCCGAGCCGATGTGAACGGGGCGAGGCCGGGAGAATTCGCTCCCGGCCGGCATGACCGGCCCGCCATCCCGGCATGGGTGCTTCTACGCTTCCATCAGACACACCGATTTATCGACGCGACGAACCCAGCGTGTTGTTCAGGAAATTGCCTGACTCCTGCGCCAACGCACTTTGCATGTCGCATTCAGGACAGAAAAGCCGGGAAAGAACTGAAGTACACGCGAGGTAACTCGAAATCCGACAGGTGAATCCGGCGTGGGAAAATTCTGGGCAGACCGGCCAGTAAGAATCCCGGCCGTCCGGCCGTCCGGCACCCTCGATTCGCCGTGCCCTTTCCGGGCGCGGCGGGGTCATTTCATGATGTGTCGCGAGGATGAACGGAGGGAAGGATGACGGATCTCCTCTCCTTGACGGCCCTTGAATTCGGCTTCGGCCACACCGCTGTTTTCCCGGATTTGTCGATTGCACGGATCCCGGAAGGTTCGAAACCCGACGCTGCCGAAAGCGATTTCAAGCCGCGGCACTGTCGTCGTCAATTGCTTGATGAATGCAGCATTCGGAATACGGCTCTTCGCAACCAGGCCCGCGTTCCGGCAGCCGGAGGAGTCGTGACACCAGGGTTTGGCGATCCTCCCGTGGCGTGTGACGAATGCCAGCTGCATATGCCTGTATCGCGCATCTGTCCCGTGCATGCGGCACGAAAGGTTCACGTGATCCGGAGGAACGATGACTGAGACGCCAATCCCTTCCGGCCGCCGGATCTGGAACCACACACCACGACTGCCAATCCAGGTCGCTCCATACTGGCACTGGCCTGCGCGCCCGATTGCATCAGCGGTCTACCTGTTGGGCAGTTGGAATCCTGTCCAGTTACGTTGTCTGTTCCTGCTCGGCGCGGTCATTACGTGGGTGTTCTTCACGCCAGAGATCGGGCGGGCTGAAACGCTGGCGTTCGATTGGATCGCCGAGGTCTGGGTGCGCAATACGATAATCCTGTTTTCTGTCGCCGGCGGCCTGCATCTGCTGCTCTGGTACTTCCGTGTTCAAGGCGACGAATTCCGCTACGACAAACGCCCCATGATGACGAAGGCCCGGACATTCTGGTTCAGGAATCAGGTATGGGACAACATGTTCTGGTCGTGCGTCGCCCTTCAGTTCTGGACATTCTGGGAGTGTTCATCTGGTATGCCTACGCGAACGGCTGGGCGACAATGATCACGCTTGAATCGAACCCGGTTTGGTTCGTCGCGCTGATCATATTGATTCCGGTCTGGGCCGGATTCTACTTCTACGCTCATCACCGGCTGCTGCATGTCGGATTCCTATAGGGACTTATAAAGATGGGTTGACGGCGCGTCGCGCCGCCAGCTTTCGATCAGTTTCACGGGTCACAGGGGTGGCCAGCGCCAACGCCCCTCGCCGTGCAGACACCCCAGTCCCCGAGGTCAAGATGTTGCGGGCCGCATTCAGGTCCGCGTGATCGGCATGGCCGCACGCCACGCATTCGAACTTCCGGTCGTTCCGGTTTCCCGGATCAGTGAACCCGCAGGCGTTGCACGACTGGCTGGTATATGCAGGGTTGACCTCGTTCAGTTCCAAGCACTTGTAGGCGAGCATCTCCTTCACGGAGTGCCAGCCGGTGTTGAGTATCTCCCGGTTGAGACCGGACTTGGCCTTCACCTTCCTGCCGGGGTTCTCGAGCGTGCCCCTGGCCGATCGGGTCATGCCCCGGGTGTTGAGCTTCTCGACAAACACCGTGCTTGCCCGGTTCGCGATCCGGCGGCTGACCTGGTGTTGCCAGTTCCTGCGCCTGTTGGCCCGCTTTCGCTGGAGCCTCTGCAGCCTGAGCCTGGTTCTCATGCGCCGCCGTGACCCCTTGCGCTGGCGGGCAAGCCGGCGCTGGTTGCGCCCGATCTTCGCATCAAGCCGGCCCGTGTCGGGCGCGGGGATGATCTCCGCCTCTCCGGTCGTGTCCACCACCGCCACCTGCCGGACGTTCATGTCCACGCCCGCCAAGACCCCGGTGTCGGGACGCTCCTCAGCCTCGACCTCGTAGCAGACGGTGACATACCACTTGCCGGCGATCTTCCTGATCACGGCTTTCACCGGCTTGCCCTCGGGATACGGGTTCCCGCCCTTCCGCCGGATGCGCATGGGACCAACCCTCGGGACATGGAGATCATGTCGTCCCTGATGGTGACGGCCTCGAGGAATGGTGAAGGACGGCGTCGACCCGTGGCGGGACTTGAAGCGTGGATGTCCTGCCTCGCCCCTGAAGAACGCCTTCCACGCATCGGCCTGGTACTTGAGCACGTACCGGGTGATGCTGAAGGAGTATTCGCAAAGCCACGGGATTTCGTTGCGGAGACGGTGAACTCCTTGCCGAGCGAGAAGAACGAAACCGACGGAGGCTTCTCCCCGTTGGCCTTCGCCTCCTCAAAGGCGTCATTGTGCTGCCCCAGTATCGTGTTCCAGACGAAGCGGCAGGCGCCCGCCTGTCCGGCCAGGCGCCGTGCGTTCGCCCTGGAGCCTGGCAGAAGCCGGTAGATGATGTTGCGGTATGTGGAGGTCTCGCTCATGCGGTCGGGCCTTCGGCACAAGGTTCGTCTGGTGACGGGAAAATCAGCACCTTCCCGTCACACGCGCATCGCACGAATTGCCTGATTTGTCAAGGAATCATCCAGGGTCCGAATCAGATGTTCCCAATCCCTGCGACCAGTGAAATCGATCGGAAACTGGCAGCGTAATCGCACTGTCAACCCATCTATATAAGCCCCAAACGTATCCTGTCGGCAGAAAAAGGAAAGCCCGTATGAGTTGACCGCGATCCGGACAAAGCCCGGATCACGGGCGAAATTCCCTGGCCCGAAACATCGCGAACGCAGCAGTCAACCCGAGTACGGTCATGCGTGCAGCATTCTCGATGCGCGGGTTTTGCCCGACAACCGCCAGAGCCCGGGCATAGGCATCCGCGAGTCGGTCCGGACCAATCAGCACAACGTCTCTTCCGAGCCAATAGGTGCGCGCGGCAGCGAGTTCGGCGCCGATCAGGGCGCCTGACAAACGCCCGGTCGCCTTTGCCGGCTCCAGGCCCGAAATCAGCGACTCCGCCCTGGCCGTGAATATCCGCGCCGCGAGTGATTCGGGACGCGAAATCTGCGTCTCGACCGACAAGGCGAACTCGGCCTCGTTCCAGTTCGACCTGTCCAGAATCTCCCGCAGGACCGAGTGCCTCTGGAGTAGACCGAACAACTCACCGGTCATGAAAGTACGGAAACTGACAATTTCGCCGGCACTCAAATGAACCCACTTGGTATGCGTGCCCGGAAGGCAGACGATACCGTCAAACCCCGGATACACCGAGAGGAATCCGGCAATCTGGGTTTCCTCGCCCCGCATGACGTCATGGGACGGCCTGGTCTGGCTGATCCCGGGAAGAATCCGGACCGACAGGCGACGATCGGTTGTTCGCGGCGCGACGGATTCCTTCGCAGACAGCGGCAAACACGGCGCCTTCCGGTAAGGCGCGGTTTCCCAGCCGCCTTTCGCGCCGGCCATGCCGCAGACAATCACCGGAACAGATCCGGACCCCGGCAACCACCCATCGATGTTCTTCAGGAGAATCGGCTCGAAATCCTCTGCATGAAGACCACTCATTCCCTGGTCCGAATTCACCTGGGAAAGAACCGCGGATTCCTGCGACATTCCCCAAACCCTGAGATTCGTGGTTCCCCAGTCGACACCAATCCAGTGAGGGTTTGCCATGGACATCGGCACCTCCTGCTCCCTGATGCCGCCTCTCCGAAAACGTTCCCTTCCGCGATCGGGTACTGGTTTTCCGGATGCGCGGTTCGCGCTTGATCGCTCTTCCCGGTTCCGCCGCCGAAAGAGACAAGGCGGTCATCCGTTGTCAACCACGGAGCGCCGCCGCGCAACCCTCGAGATTCACGGTACCCGGGTTCTTCCGGGCGACGTGGTCCGGTCGCATTCAGAATACCTCTTCGTCGCAAACAAGACAGTCGGACGGATAATTCCGTGAAAAACAGGGCTGAAATTTCACGGAGGCCCCGAAGTGCCGACAGAACCGGCGGTTGACAAACTTCCCTCGCTCGGCGCCGACCTGCGGGCACTGCGGAAGTCCAGGCGGATGACCCTCGCGGCGTTGGCATCGCGGGTCGGACGATCAGTCGGCTGGATGAGCCAGGTCGAAAGGGACATTTCCCAACCGTCGATAGACGAGCTTCGTCAAATTGCCAGCGCCCTCTCGGCCTCGGTTTCAATCTTCTTTGGCCAGGCGGAATCAGTTCCGGAAGAGTCGGGTTACGTCGTGCGCCGCCGGAACCGGCGCCGGCTGGGCCGCCCGGACGCGGGCCTGGTCGAGGAATTGCTGTCGCCCGACCTGACCGACGATTTCGAGGTCGTCCATTCCATCTTCGAAGCCGGAGCGAGCATGGGCCGCCCCATCCTCAGGCCGACGACCGAGGTCGGCTATATCATTTCCGGCCGCCTCGACATTGAAATCGGCGGCAGCAGGAGGTTTACACTGCAATCCGGTGACAGCTTCCGGTTCAGGCGCGAAGCATACAGATGGTCGAATCCGTACCCGGAACCCGCGACCGCTGTCTGGATCGTTGCGCCGCCCGTGTATTGAGGTCACCCCCGGCGCACCGATGGAGAACCCGCGACAGGAGAAAAGACGTTGGACAAGGCCACCGAAAAAAACAGGTTGACCGGATCATGCCTGTGCAGGGGCGTGTCTTTCGAAATCCGGGGGACACATGACGGAGTGATTGCCTGCCACTGCAGCCAGTGCCGCAAGTCCTCCGGCCATTTTCAGGCCGGTGTCGAAATCGCAACGGACCAGCTGGTCATGTCGTCCGACGATGGCCTCGCCTGGTATCGGGCGTCGGAAATCGCGACCCGTGGGTTTTGTTCGACATGCGGTTCAAGCCTGTTCTGGAAACCTTGCCATGGCCGGTACATTTCCGTCATGGCGGGCGCGCTCGATCATGCCACCGGCCTTCGCCTCGAAAAACACATATTCGTCGCCGACAAGGGCGACTACTACGAGATCGATGACGGTGTTCCGCAGGAACGAACGCCGCCCAGGCACTCCGTGCAAGGATCGATAGAATCGACCTGACCAACCAGGAAGGGAAAGCAGACGATGGCAGAATTCCCGACGACAACGAGGGTAGTCATTATCGGTGGAGGAGCGGTTGGTGCATCGTCGCTGTATCACCTTTGCAAGTCGGGCTGGACCGACTGCGTACTCCTCGAAAAGAACGAGTTGACCGCAGGTTCGACGTGGCACGCCGCGGGAAACGTACCGACCTTTTCGACAAGTTGGTCGATCATGAACATGCAGAGGTATTCGGCGGAGCTCTACCGGGGTCTCGCGGACGCGGTCGATTACCCGATGAACTACCATGTCACCGGCTCAATTCGGCTCGCGCATTCGCGCGAGCGCATGCAGGAGTTCGAACGTGCAAAGGGGATGGGCCGCTACCAGGGCATGGACATCCGGATCCTGTCGCCGGACGAAACCCGGGAGCACTATCCTTTTCTCGAGACGCATGAACTCGAAGGCTCCCTTTATGATCCCTATGACGGCGACATCGACCCTGCACAGCTGACCCAGGCGCTTGCAAAGGGCGCACGGGACATGGGCGCGCGCATTTTTCGCATGACGCCCGCGACAGGGATCAGCCGAAGCAACGGCGAATGGATCGTTCATACGGATGCGGGCGACATCCGCTGCGAAATCGTGATCAACGCGGCCGGCTACTACGCCCAAAGGGTGGGAGAGTGGTTCACCCGGTTCGGGGGACGCCGGGTTCCCATGGCCGTCATGAGCCACCAGTACATGCTCTCGGAAGAAATCCCGGAACTTGCGGAATGGACCCGTGAACACGGACGCAAACTCCCGCTTCTTCGGGATGTCGACTCGTCGTATTATCTACGGCAGGAAAAGAATGGCCTGAACCTCGGCCCGTACGAACGGAACTGCAAGGCACACTGGGTAACCCCCGGTGATCCGTTGCCGCAGGATTTCAGCTTTCAGCTGTATCCCGATGACCTTGACCGCCTCGAATGGTACCTCGAAGACGCAATGGCACGGGTGCCGCTGCTCGGTTCCGTCGGAATCTCGCGGGTAATCAATGGTCCCATACCATACGCGCCCGACGGAAACGCGCTGATCGGCCCCATGCCGGGCGTGCCGAACGCTTTTGAAGCCTGCGTATTCACTTTCGGAATTGCGCAGGCAGGCGGCGCGGGCAAGGTCCTCGCCGAATGGGTAACCGAGGGTGAGACCGAGTGGGACATGTGGTCGGTCGATCCCCGCCGGTACACGGACTATACCGACCACGACTTCTGCGTTTCCAAGGCCGTCGAGGTCTACGGGCACGAATACGCGATGCATTTCCCGTGGTACCGCTGGCCTGCCGGCGCTGACCGCAAGCTTTCGCCGGTGCACGACAGGGTTGTGGAAATGGGCGGGCAGATGGGCGCCTACGGTGGCTGGGAAAGGGCCAACTGGTTTGCCCGGCCAGGCGATGACACTTCGTCGGAGGCGGCCCGCACCTGGCGGCGCAGCGGCCCGTGGGAGCCCAGGATTCGCGAGGAATGCGAGGCCGTTCGGGACAGTGTCGGCGTCCTGGATTTGCCCGGGTTTTCCCGTTTCCGCCTGACAGGATCCGGGGCCGCCTCCTGGCTGCGTAGGCTGATCGCCGGCGGACTTCCGAGAACCGGGCGGATGAACCTCGCGTATTTCCCGGACTCACGGGGTCGGATCCTGACCGAGATGTCGCTCGTGCGCCATGACGAGGATGACTTCACCCTGATCACCGCCGCGGCCGCCGAGTGGCACGATTACGAGTACCTGGAACATCGCCTCGCGGACGGCCTGTCGCTGGCCAACCACACGGCGGAAGTCTCGACCCTGATCGTGACGGGTTCGACATCCCGGGAAATGCTCGAAGGGCTGGTTGAAGCCGACTTCACGCTTCCTTGGCTCACCCATCAGCCGGCGGTCGTCGCGGGCTGTCCTGCATTGCTCCTCCGGGTCAGCTATGCAGGTGAACTCGGATGGGAGATTCACGCGGCAAATGAACACGTTCCCGAAATCTTCTCGGCGGTCACCGCCGCCGGCGCAAGACCGTTCGGAATGTGGGCCCTGAATTCGCTGAGGCTGGAGAAAGGGTACCGGGCGTGGAAAGGAGACCTCTCCACCGATTACACCCTCCTCGAGGGTGGGCTCGACCGGTTCATCAACTTCGACAAGAACGAGGATTTCCGCGGCCGATCCGCCCTTGTCGAAGAACGGCGCAATGGTCCCGTCAAGAGATTCGTGACCATGACGGTCGAAGCCGGGGATTGCGATGCGCCATATATGTCGACCGTCTGGCACGACGGGGAGGTCGTTGGCGAAACCACTTCCGGAGGGTGGGGATACCGCGTCAATCGCTCGATCGCACTGGGGATGGTTCGATCCGGATTGACCCAACCCGGGACGGAACTCGAGATCGAGATTTATGGCCAGCGGTTTCCGGCCCGGGTGGAACAGGACCAGCCCCTTTGGGACCCGGGCAACGAACGCCTGCGCAGCTGAGTTGATGAACCTTGGCCCGAACCACGATACTTGACGGCGGCATGGGGCAGGAACTCCTTGCCCGGACGCGATCCAGACCGACTCCGCTATGGTCTGCGCGGGTCATGATCGATCATCCCGAGATCGTGTGCGAAGTTCACGACGACTATTTCTGGGCCGGCGCGGAAATCGCGACAACCAACACTTACTCGGTACTTCACGACCGGCTGATTCCCGCAGGCCTGGACCACAGGTTCCGCGAACTCCACGCTCTTGCCTGCCAGATGGCGGTTTCCGCGCGTGACGCATATGGAAGTGGCCTCGTTGCCGGGTCTCTCGGCCCGATCGGCTGGTCGTACGTGCCCGAACTTGCACCGCCGTGGACAGTCGCAGCAGAAATTTATGAAGAAATCGTTCGCCTGCACGACCCGATCGTCGACCTGTTCCTGATTGAAACCATGTCATCGGTCGATCAGGCCCGGGGCGCCCTGGCAGCGACCGCGATTTCCGGAAAGCCAACATGGCTTGCGGTGACAGTCGATGATGACGACGGAAGCCGCCTTCGTTCGGGCGAGGCGGTCACCGGAATCCTTGAACTCGTCGAGGAATTTTCCCCCGAAGCCCTGTTGGTCAACTGCTCGAAACCCGAGGCGACGACCAGCGCCATCGGGAAACTCGCATCGAAACTGGAATCAACCCGACTCGGTGGCTACGCCAACGGCTTTGCCGGGATTGCCGATGCGTTCAAGACCACGCAGGGCACGGCGGACCAACTTGACGTGCGCACGGACCTGGGACCGCAAAGATACGCCGACTTTGCCGCGGAGTGGATCGGGCTCGGCGCTGAAATCGTTGGCGGCTGTTGCGAGATCGGCCCCGCGCACATCCGCGTGCTGGCGGAGAGGTTCGGGAGGCCGGAACGATGCTGACGAAACTTGCCAGGCAAATGATCGAGACGTGGCGGCTCGGCTTTGTCGCGACAGTCGGCGCCAATGGCCTGCCAAACCTGTCTCCCAAGGGGACTTTCGTCATCGTCGATGACGCCTCGATTGCCTTCGCAGAAATGCGCTCCCCGGTCACGGTTGCAAACATCCTCGTCAATCCCGAGGTCGAGATCAACTTTGTCGACATTCTCAGCCGGCGGGGAATCAGGATCCGGGCGTGCGCCGAGATCCACGAAAAGGACTCGGAGACCTACGCCAGGCTGGAACCATTGTTCTTGGAGCACTGGCCGGCGCTCCAGGAACTGTTCAATCTCGCGGTACTGGTCCCGATCGGGGAAATCCGCCCCCTGACGAGTCCGATTTACGAAGTCGGAGGCCTGGAAGCCGACCTCCGGAAACATTGGAAGGACCGGATCGCCGCGCTGTGACCTGGCCGTTTGGATCGCCCGATGGGTCAGGAACCGGCGCGGAAACAGAAACAGGACAAACAGTCCAGGATTATTACGAGGAATCAAACACATGGCTGCACATCGTAACCACGCCAAAGTCGCGATCATCGGCGGAGGTGTCGTGGGATGTTCCGTTGCCTATCACCTGGCGAAGCTGGGCTGGACCGATATCGTCCTGTTCGAGCGAAAGCGACTGACCTGCGGAACGACCTGGCATGCAGCCGGCCTGATCGCGCAGTTGCGCGCGACAGCAAACATGACGCGCCTCGCCAAGTATACGCAGGAACTCTACGGCAGCCTTGAAGCCGAGACGGGGATTGCGACGGGTTTGCGTCGCTGCGGCTCGATCACGGTCGCACTGACTGAAGACAGGAAGGAAGAAATCTTCCGGCAAGCGGCCATGGCCAGGGCGTTTGGCGTCGAAATCGAAGAAGTCACGCCCGTCGAGATCGCGAAAAAATATGAGCATTTGAACATCGACGATGTGGTTGCCGGGGTCTGGCTTCCGCTCGACGGCCAGGGAGATCCGGCGAATATCGCCCTGGCGTTGGCACGAGGTGCGCAAAACCGGGGCGTTTTCATCCGCGAGAATAGCCGGGTGACCGGAATGACCGTCAAAGGTCGCCGGGTTTCAGGAATTACCTGGGAGTCCGGCGGCGAAACAGGTGAAATGAGCGTTGAAGCAGTGGTCAACTGTGCCGGGATGTGGGGACACGCGGTCGGCAAACTTGCCGGAGTCAATGTTCCGCTGCACGCTTGCGAGCATTTCTATATCGTAACCGAGCCGATTGACGGTCTTTCCCGTTTGCCGGTTCTGCGCGTTCCGGACGAGTGCGCCTATTTCAAGGAGGACGCCGGCAAACTGTTGCTGGGCGCTTTCGAGCCTGAATCCAAACCCTGGGGCATGAACGGAATCCCGGAGGATTTCGAATTCGACCAGCTGCCCGAGGACTTCGAACATTTCGAACCGATTCTCGAGAAAGCCTGCCAGCGTATGCCGATCCTGGCCGGTGCGGGGATACAGACCTTTTTCAATGGACCGGAGAGCTTCACGCCGGACTCTGCCTACCATCTCGGGTTGGCGCCCGAACGGGACAATGTCTGGGTGGCCGCGGGATTCAATTCGGTCGGGGTTCAGTCGGCGGGCGGCGCCGGAATGGCTCTCGCCCAATGGATGGAAGACGGCTCCAGGCCATTCGACCTTGGTGACGTGGACATCGGCCGCATGCAACCATTCCAGGGGAACCGGCACTACCTTTTCGAGCGTTCCCGCGAGACGCTTGGCCTGCTTTATGCCGATCATTACCCCTTTCGCCAGAATGCGACCGCCAGGGGAATCCGTCGCTCGCCTTTCCATCGTGAACTCCTGGACTGCGGTGCTGTCATGGGCGAAATCGCCGGCTGGGAGCGCCCGAACTGGTTTGCGCGGGACGGTCAGGAGCGCGCGTACAACTACAGCTGGGGGCGACAGAACTGGTTCGAGAACTCCGCCGAGGAACACCGGGCGGTCCGGGAAGGCGTCGGCATGTACGACATGTCGTCGTTCGGGAAAATCCGGGTCGAGGGACCCGACGCGGAAGCCTTTCTCAACCATGTCTGCGGCGCAGACCTGAGCGTACCGGACGGCAAGATCGTCTATACGCAATTCCTGAATGACAACGGTGGAATCGAGGCAGATGTCACGGTCACGAGGCTGTCCGAGACGCTTTATCTTGTCGTCACGCCGGCGGCTACGAGGCTTGCAGACCAGACATGGCTCACCCGGCATAGCGATGGTTACCGCGTCGTACTGACGGACGTCACTGCCGGGGAGGCAGCCCTCGCAGTCATGGGTCCCCGATCCAGGGAACTGCTGAGCTCGGTCTCACCCGGGGATTTTTCGAACGAGCACAATCCGTTCGGAACCGCGCAGTCGATCGAGATCGGGATGGGGCTGGCCCGGGTCCATCGTGTTTCCTATGTCGGTGAACTCGGGTGGGAAATCTACGTCTCGTCCGACATGGCCGGGCACCTGTTCGAGACCCTTCACGAAGCCGGGGCCGACTTCGGCTTGAGGCCGTGCGGCATGCACATGATGGACAGTTGCCGGATCGAAAAGGCGTTTCGACACTTCGGACACGACATCACCTGTGAAGACCACGTTCTCGAGGCTGGTCTCGGTTTCGCGGTCAAGACCTCGAAGCCTGATTTCATCGGTCGCTCCGCGGTCCTCGAAAAGAGGGATTCGGGCCTGGACAACCGGCTGCTCCAGTTCCTGCTCAACGATCCCGAGCCGCTTCTCTACCACAACGAACCGGTGATCAGGGACGGGGAAATCGTCGGCTATCTCTCATCAGGCAATTACGGGCACACGCTCGGTGCCGCCGTTGGTCTCGGATACATTCCAAGCCGGGGAGAAACTGCGGCCGACCTCCTGGCATCGTCCTACGAAATCGACGTCGCGGGAACCCGTGTCCCGGCAGCAGCGTCCGTTCGCCCGCTCTATGATCCTGACGCCTCCCGCGTCAGGATGTAGCGTTCGCAGGCCGGGTGCAGTTTTCCAGTCGACATGACCAGCCCATGAACCATGTCGCAGGACAGGTTGCCTCCAGCGACCTACCGGACGCCGGGCGCCCGCCAGAGAATTTTCGTCGTCCGCGGGCCGGATTGGACTACGATCCTCCGAAGTCGCCCCTGGAATTCGTCCACGTCGACGACCATTTGCTGGTTGTCAGCAAGCCGTCAGGATTGCTGTCCGTGCCAGGGAAAGGACATGCATTGCGGGACTGCCTCCTCGCGCGTGTTCAGGCGGAGATTCCCGCGGCGCTGCTCGTCCACCGCCTTGACCGCGACACCTCCGGGATCACGGTTTTCGCACTGACGCCTCACGCACAGCGGCATCTCGGCCGCCAATTCGAAGATCGCGTTGTCGAAAAGACCTACGTCGCGCGGGTACGGGGTCGAATGTTGGCCCCGGACGGCGTGATCGAACTCCCGATCATCGCTGACTGGCCCAACAGGCCTCTCCAGAAAGTCTGTTTCGAGACCGGTCGCCCCGCCCTGACCGCGTGGCAGGTGGAACATCTCGAAGACGACGCCACGCGCGTGTCGTTGTATCCGAAGACCGGGCGAAGCCATCAATTGCGCCTCCACATGCAGGCAATCGGTCACCCTGTTCTTGGCGATCCCCTCTATGGAGAACCGGACCTGACTGGATCCGACGGCAGGCTGCAACTCCACGCATCGCGTCTCAAGCTTCGACATCCCGACGGCGGCACGTGGATGGAGTTTTCCAGCCCGCCGCCGTTCTGAGCTGCGGAGACCGACCCTGAATGGCCCGGACCAGCACGCCATCCGGACCTCCACGGCAACATGAGTGACTACCTGCCGCGGCACGTCGATTCAGAACATTGCCTCCAGGACTTCCCGGTAACCGAACGTCGCGGCGAGTCCGCCCGTATGAACAAAAAGCACCCTGCTCTTCTTCGGAATCGTTCCGGCAGAGATCAATGCCGGAACTGCGGCAAGTGCCTTGGCCGAATAAACCGGATCAAGCAGGATTCCCTCGCGGCGGGCCAGCATCTTCATCGCGTCGACGACCGCATCGCCTACCTTCCCGTAACCAGGCGCAAGCGCCCCGTCCCACAGGTGCACGGACAATTCCGGCGAGAACGGCGCGCCTCCGGCCAGGCGCGCCAGTCCCGCGAGCACGATCCCAAGTCTTTCTCCTTGTAATGACGCGGTTCTTCGCACGCAGCTTCCGATCACCAGCGCCTTGCTGCCGGCTTCCCGCAGCCCCGCGAGAATCCCCGCGTGGGTCAAACCGCTTCCCGAGGGGACGATGACATAGTCGAAATCAGGCGCCTGGGCGGCGATCTCCCTGGCGGCCCGCATGTATCCCAGCGCACCGAGCGGCGGATTGCCGGCCGAAAGAGGAATGACGTGGGGACGCAATCCTTCGCCCTGAAGTTGCCTTGCCCGCAAACGCAGCGCCGCGTCCGCCGCTTCCTCGTTTTCTCCTTCGGGAAAGCGAATAATCTCCGCGCCGAGAATACGGAGAAGAAGCACGTTGCCGGAGGCGTGGTACGCGTCGCCCATGCCCGGAACACGGTCCTCCAGCTGGACAATCGGTTTCATTCCAAGCGAACGCGCAGCCGCGGCTGCCGTTCGAACAAAGTTTGACTGAACCGCTCCGGTGATGAGGATGGCGTCAGCTCGTCCCGCCAGTGCCGCGCCCAGGTAATACTCGAGCTGCCTTGCCTTGTTTCCGGCAAAGGGCGCTCCGGCAAGGTCATCACGCTTGATGTAGAGATTGACGCCCAGATCTTCAGAGAGATTGTGTAACCGGTTGATCGGCGTCTCGCCGACAACGAGTTGCACTCGGGGATGCTTGTCTCCAGACATCCGTGTTTCTCCAGATTTGCCCAGGGAACCGATTCAGAGCCCTGACACGCATTTTCCCAGCCAGGCGGCAAGCTCGGAACCCGTCACTTACGGGCCGAGAGCCCCTGACCTGAACCTGTCGCGTGACACTGTTGACATCCATTTCCCGAGTTAAGGCCCGTGCGCCCCCAACCGTTGCCTGCGAGCCGCCCCAACATTGCTCGCGTTTCCAGGGTCACGCGTGTCATGTTCGACTGCCCGCGGGCAATTCCCAGTAGGTCGCCCCCGAGCCAATCCCGTGCGAATACAAACCGACTTGCCACGCGTTTTTTCATTTCGCTGGCCACGACGCTTCCAAACTCATGTTTCGAGGACGTGGTCGCCGCCCCCTCCGAATCACCCAGGCGCGAGCCTTCCGTCAATCCACATGATAGCCCCCGCCCATCTTCTCCGCACACCCAGCGGGAATACTGTCCATCCGCCATGCAAACCGCACCGCGTGCCGGATTTGAGCCTTGTGCAACCGTTCCACTGGAAGCCTATACCGCCAGACCTCGCGTTACGCGAACAATGCAATCCTGGAACGGATGGCCGCGCGAATTCCGGCCCGGCCCGGATTGCTGATCTGCCGCCGGGAATCGCTCGAGCACCCGTCGGGTTCTATCAAGTACTGGGTGATGTACCTCGCCATGAATGACGAGGCTTCCCGCTTCGCAGGCCACCGCCGGAACTCCGGTCCCCGGGAAGACCGTTTCCGTGGCGTTGAGCTCGCTCAGCAGGGCGTCTATCTGGCGGTCGCAGGCGTCATTGGCAAGGCCGGGAATGTGCACCCGGAGGATTCCGTTGCCCGGGTCCGGCAGAATGTCGGCATCGGAGGTCATGAGAGAGTGCAGCAGTTTCCGGGAATGGGGTTTCTTCCCCTGCGCCTGGATGACGGGAAGCATCATGCGCGTCTCGGTGCGGTAGGCAGCCACGCGGATGACATCGAGAAAGAGGCGCTGCCTCGAGGGCAGGGCGTCGCGCCTTTCGGTTTCGTCGAGATCGCCGACACGGCAGTGCCTTGGTGCATTCTTGCGGTCGGTTCTGGCGGTCTCGGTGATGGTCTCGAGGCCCTCGGCCTCGCTCCCGAGCTTGTCCGCTGGCTTCTGTATGCTGACGTCCGCGGCAATGCGTTCGCGCAGGCTGGTGAACCGACGCTTCCCGTTTCCCGAAGGTTTCAACGACAACTCACGGGACCCGCAAAACTCCCGCCGCGACAGACCCGAACGCTCGAAATCAGCCTTGATGGCGGCCCACTCCGTTGCGCTGCGCACCACAGGCGCAGGACGGGGACCAGCCGAAAGGTTCAAATCATTGGACATGACAAAACCTCTGATCATTGATTAATGTCCGGAATCACCCCGATGCACCCCACCAACGGGCAACCGAATGATCCGACGTCGCCGTTTACCCGCTTACAAACCGACAGCCCCAAGGGTGGTCCGGCTAACAGTTTTCATCGACCGGAACGGAGGCGTGTTGAGAAAATCAACAGTTTCATCGCCATTCGGGCCCTCTGCATTGATCTCGAATGTCTCTCCAAGCAAATGGCATCAAAATGCACAGGCGTAGACGTTGACAGCTGCCTCGACATCACCGACTGCAATTCCGATATGATTTTCGCAATGGCGCGAGGACTTGTGGCACATCCCCAAAGATCATGTCTTCACACCGCCCCCGGAGGACATTTTCGACTTTAGCAATGTGGCACCCGACCCGGATCATCCCGTGACCTGTCTCGACGAAAGCCCGAAATGACTTATCTCAACCCATTACCGGTTTTGGAACAAACACAATTCCTTAGCGAGATTGCACGATGACTGACGCGTATTCTTTGAGGCTTATATAGATGGGTTGACGGTGCGGTTCCGCACCAAATTACGACCGAATTCACCTGTTGCAGGGATCGGGAACGCTTGATCCTAACCTTGGATGATGCCTTGACAATTTTGGCCGATCGCGTGTCGAGTACGTGACGGGACGCCAGCCTTTCCCGTCACCAGACGAACCTTGTGCCGAAGGCCAGACCGCGTGAGCGAAACTTCCACATACCGCAACATCATCTACCGGCTTCTGCCAGGCTCCAGGGCCAACGCACGGCGCCTGGCCGGACAGGCAGGCGCCTGCCGCTTCGTCTGGAACACGATGCTGGGGCAGCACAATGACGCCTTTGAGGAGGCAAAGGCCAACGGGGAGAAACCTCCGTCGGTTTCCTTCTTCTCGCTCGGCAAGGAGTTCACCGGTCTCCGCAACGAAATCCCGTGGCTTTGCGAATACTCCTTCGCCATCACCCGGTACGTGCTCAAGGACCAGGCCGATGCGTGGAAGGCGTTCTTCGGGGGCGAGGCAGGACATCCACGCTTCAAGTCCCGCCACGGGTCGACGCCGTCCTTCACCATTCCCGAAGCCGTCACCATCAGGGACGACATGATCTCCATCCCGAGGGTTGGGCGCATGCGCATCCGGCGGAAGGGCGGGAACCCGTATCCCGAGGGCAAGCCGGTGAAAGCCGTGATCAGGAAGATCGCCGGCAAGTGGTATGTCACCGTCTGCTACGAGGTCGAGGCTGAGGAACGTCCCGACACCGGGGTCTCGGCGGGCGTGGACATGAACGTCCGCCAGGTGGCGGTGGTGGACACGACCGGAGAGGCGGAGATCATCCCCGCGCCCGACACGGGCCGGCTTGATGCGAAGATCGGGCGCAACCAGCGCCGGCTTGCCCGCCAGCGCAAGGGGTCACGGCGGCGCACGAGAACCAGGCTCAGGCTGCAGAGGCTCCAGCGGAAGCGGGCCAACAGGCGCAGGAACTGGCGGCACCAGGTCAGCCGCCGGATCGCGAACCGGGCGAGCACGGTGATTGTCGAGAAGCTCAACACCCGGGGCATGACACGATCGGCCAAGGGCACGCTCGAGAACCCCGGCACGAAGGTGAAGGCCAAGTCCGGCCTCAACAGGGAGATACTCAACACCGGCTGGCACTCCGTGAAGCAGATGCTCGGTTACAAGTGCTTGGAACTGATCGAGGTCAACCCTGCATATACCAGCCAGTCGTGCAACGCCTGCGGGTTCACTGACCCGGAAAACCGGAACGACCGGAAGTTCGAATGCGTGGCGTGCGGCCATGCCGATCACGCGGACCTGAATGCGGCCCGCAACATCTTGACCTCGGGGACTGGGGTGTCTGCACGGCGAGGGGCGTTGGCGCTGGCCACCCCTGTGACCCGTGAAACTGATCGAAAGCTGGCGGCGTGACGCGCCGTCAACCCATCTTTATTAGTCCCAAATTTTCGGCGCATACCCGGAAACCAAGGCTCTCAAATCCGAATTGCTTTCCAACCCGTGGGCATCCGATACTGTCTCGAGCCCCGCAGGTTGATCAGCATGACAACCGGATCGATCCGCCAGGCGTTACCCGAGATCGTCGGCGGTATCCACATCGGCCAGAGAATCGACGTAACCAATCCGGTCACGCGAAAGTCGACTAACCAGCGCATCCCTGGTGTCCTCAAGTGCGCGCGATGTTGACCAGCGGACGCCCAGGAAAAGTCCCTTCGGCGTGCTCTGCAATCGACGCAGTCCGATCGCCCAGAAACCGCCGTCAGCGGATGGCCCGAACACGGCATCGTGGCGACCCAACCCCCGAAACGCACGTTCGATATGGCGCGGCGCAACACCCGGAACATCTGTTCCGATTATGAGAATCGGCCCGCCCGGCGAAATTCGAAAAACCCGCTCAAGGCGATCGCCCAGGTTCCCGTCTCCCTGTGGCCAAAGCGCGAGTCCCGAAGGCCAGCACTTCGGGTCCGTCGCGGACTTGTCAGGGCTGACGGCAAGCACTGTTTTCCAGCGCGGGTCGTATCCGACCCGCCCGATCAAGCTGCCCAACTGGTGCCTGTACCACCAGAGCGCATTGACCATGCCGATGTCCTGCCCAAGGCGCGTCTTGACGCGACCGCACTGGGGCGCTTTCGCCATGATGAACAGTTGGCGGTTCAAGCAAAGTAGTCCGAAAGAACCCGCTCATAGACCGCCTTGAGGCGGCGAATCTCGTCAACTTCCGCGAATTCATCCGCCTGATGCATGGTCTTTCCACAAAGCCCGAACTCGACGACAGGACAATGGCACCTAACGAAACGGGCATCCGAGGTCCCGCCCGACGTCGAATACTCCGGTCGCAATCCGGTTTCGACCTCGACCGCGGATGCAACCAGTTCAGACAGTTCACCCGGAGGAGTCAGAAACCAGTCGGTCGGTGACCCGTCGCATTCGACGTCAATTTCGACGCCGGTCAACCGCGTTGCGCGTTCCGCATGGCTCTGCATCAGTTCCACAAGACTGTCGATCGTGTGGACATCGTTGAAGCGGATGTTGGCAACTGCGGTACAGGAGGCGGGGATGACGTTGCTCGCGGGGTTTCCTGTATCAATTGTTGTCAACGAGAGCGTCGATGGATCGAAGTGTTTCGAGCCTTCATCAAGCGGGCTTTCGGCAAGCTCGGCCGCCAAAGCGGCGATCGCCGGAACCGGGTTGACGGCTCGTTCCGGGTAGGCCGAGTGTCCCTGCACCCCCCTTGCGGTAAACCGGACCGTGAGGGAACCTCGGCGACCGATCTTGATCCGTTCGCCAAACTGCTCGAGGCATGTCGGTTCCCCAACGAGACAATGATCCATTCGTTCCCCGTGTGCTTCCATCCATGACAGAATCGCCCGGGTTCCATCTATGGCGGGGCCTTCCTCGTCGCTGGTGATCAAGACAGCGATGGAACCCCTGATCGGTCGCGCGGATACCATGTCGATGGCGGCTGCAACAAAAGCCGCGACCCCGGACTTCATGTCGGCGGCCCCGCGGCCAAAGAGCTTCCCGCGACGAATTTCACCTCCGAAAGGTTTGACCGACCAGAGCGAATCGTCGCCGGGAGGGACGACGTCAATGTGGCCATTGAATCCGAATGTCCTACCCGCTTCAGCCTGTCCCCACCGACAGAACAGGTTTGACACGTCATTCCGGTCAATGCGGGTACACGTAAAGCCCGCGGCAGCCAGTTCGCGCTCCAGGACTTCCAGCGACCCGGCTTCATCCGGAGTAACCGATGGACAACGGACGAGTTCGGCGGCGAGAGACACGGGGTCAGTAGACATCTGATAAGCTCACGTCGACGACAGATCGAAGCGCCATACTATTCGGCTACGGATTCGACAACCGGCGAAGCCGAAGTGAAACTTGCTGTTGTCATGCGGCCACAAAGAGCCGGTCGCAAGCGGTCGCCAACCGCAGCTTGCCCTGTGGATATGCCGAGCAAGCCGGTCAGGGTCTGCAAGGATCGGTTTCAAGTCCTGTAACATGGCCGTCGATCTATCAAGGCATTCGGTTGGCATCGGAGCCCCCCTACCCGTTCGCACCATGCCTCCTCACCTGCCGTGAATTCCCGGGAATACGGCTTTGCTCGGAATTCTCGCCCGAACCCGAACGCCACATCACCGTATGAATCTCGAATTCCGAAAACAGCAGCCCGATTCTTCAAGTCCCCAAGTCTAACGGGACATTCACGGTACCAGGCATTCCTAGACGCGGCGAAACCATGTGCACGTACAGGCGCTTGGCCGCCCATGTCTCGCCGTGGTTGCAAGGTGCGCCCAATTCTAACCACCACGCGGCTGCCAAGGGAGCATTCATGGTTCCCGTACAGATTGGAGCCGTGCTTGTGCGGCGCTTCGTCTCCGGTCAAATGGCGACGGGAGCAAGCCGTGACTCCCGATACTCCAACCAAAAAGAAGGCCTGCGACGCGACCGGAAGTTCGCATCAAGCCGGAAGACCGATTGCCGGCAGCACGGCAACCCACGGAACGTAAATGGCGTTTCGGGCGCAAGCCCAAACCCCGACGGTTCGCCGGCAACCGCAAGAGGCCAGGAGGTTGGCCGGATCGGACGGAAGGGTCAAATCTTTCCGCACCGGTCCGGAATTGCAATTCGTGAACGCGAACCGATAATGATCGATGACTCGCGTCTACTCTTCGCGATGATGAAACACGAATCCGTCCAGGACAGAATGAGTCGTCAGCCGAGCATCTCTGAACCACGCTTCGATTCCTGGATCAGGGAGTTTGCAGAACGGGCCGGATCCAGTGGTATCGACAGGTCTGTCATTCATTCATCGCTGGATCGAATCGCTCCGAACCCTTCCATCGTTTCCGCGGACCGAAACCAGCCGGAAACCGTTGTCGCCGCTGGTGATTACCTTCGTCGCGCCATGCCGCCCGACCGTATCGCCAGAGGTGCCGAACATGGGACCGTTCTCGGTGAGGAACTCTCCGGGATCGAAAAAAAGTACGGCGTTGAACGCAGGATCATTCTGGCCATCTGGGGCGTTGAATCGGATTTCGGATCCAATACCGGCGACTATCCCGTCGTCGAAGCCCTCGCGACCCTGGCATGCGACGGGAGGCGCAGGGACCTGGCTGAACGCGAACTGGTCGGCGCCCTCAGGATTCTCGAAAACCGGGAAGTCCGGATGGAGGAAATGCTCGGATCGTGGGCCGGGGCCATGGGCCACACGCAATTCATGCCTTCGAGCTTCCTGGCGTTTGCGGTCGACCACGACGGTGACGGACGGCGAGATATCTGGAATCCCTCCAATCCCGTCGACGCGCTGGCATCGACCGCCAACTACCTTGCGCAATCCGGATGGAAGCAGGGTTCCCCGTGGGGGATCGAGGTCAGACTCCCTGACGATTTCGACTTTCGCCTTGCCGACTTGCGATTGATGAAACCTGCGCGCGACTGGGGAAACCGGGGAATCACGGCCGCGGACGGCGCGAGGTTGCGGGGATGGGACGAAGCCGCGGTTTTTCTCCCGGCGGGCGCAACGGGCCCCGCGTTCCTCGTCGCCCGAAACTTCGCGGTTCTCCAGAAATACAACGCATCGGGAATCTATGCGCTGGCAGTCGGCCTGTTCGGGGACCGGATTGCAGGCGAAGGCGCCGTTCGGGCCGAATGGCCCGCAAATGTCCGCCCGCTGTCCATGAAAGATGTCACGACGATGCAGGAAAAACTGCGCGATCTCGGTTTCGCCCCGGGAAAGATCGATGGCCTTGCCGGGCCGGATACCGACGCCGCGGTTCGCAGTTTTCAGGAAAAGGCAGGGTTGGTACCCGATGGCCACGTCTCGAACGTGGTTTTCGAACTCCTGGGCTGACGTCCTGTTGCCGCGCTAACCGCCACAATCGGCGCACCATTCCTCGGATTGCATTTCAACCAGTCGGGACGCCGTTCTTCGGAACTCGAATGCCCCCTTGCCGGATGGATACAGATCCTCGGGCGCAGCCGCAGCCGACGCCACAAGCGGAATCCGTGCTTCGTAAAGGGCATCGATCAGGGTCACGAATCGCCGGGCCGGATCACGGTCGGCGTCGCTCATGACCGGAATACCGGACAACAACAGCAACCGGATCGAATTGGCGACAAGCAGCAAGTCGCCCGGACCCAGCGCATCGCGACACAGGTCCGAGAACCCCGCCTTGGCAATCCCGTTGCAAAACGCGGGGATCCTGATGTCGCGGCCCTTGTTCCTGAGTATCAGGGGATTTGACGTCCCTCCTGTGAGCTTGTCCCAGATCGCTTCGACGGCCCGTGACGCTGTATCGTCGTCCGGCCAGAAATATCGACGCTCTCCTTTCAATTGCTGTTTCCGGTGATCCACATCTCCGTCCATGTGAACGACATCAAGATGATCCGTCAGCAGCCTGATGAACGGCAGGAACAGCTGCCGGTTCAGCCCGCCCGCGTACAGGTCGTCGGGATGGAGGTTCGAGGTCGTGACGACGGTCATTCCGGCCTCGAAGAATTGCTCGAACAATCTTCCGACAATCATGGCATCGGCAATGTCGGTGATCTGCATTTCATCCAGGCAGAGGAGCTCCGCAGAGCCGGCGATCCCGGCTGCGACCGGCTCGAGTACGGATTCGCTCCCCGACCTTCTCCGCTCGTGCAGGGCTTCCTGAACCTCCTGCATGAACGCATGGAAATGGACGCGCCTCTTCGCCATTGGACCCGTTGCCTCGAAAAACAGGTCCATCAGCATCGATTTACCGGTCCCGACTCCACCGTATAGATAGATGCCTCGAGGCCGTGGCCGCGCGGACCGGACGAAAAGCCGTTCAACAAGGGATGGCCGTTGATTGGCGGTCCCGAGCACCTGGCAGAGTTGTTCCAACCTCCCGAGCGCATCGGATTGCGCCGGGTCGTTCCGGATTTCACCCGATTCAACCAGCCTTCTGTAGCGTTGAGTCAGCGTCACATGGCACTCCCGCCGGCGTTCGTGCGGCTTGACGACGAATATCAATTCATCCACGTACCGACAACAAACCGGAACGGGTCGGAAATGCAGTCTCGATCATCGTCAGTTTTTACACCTGTACTCGTTGCAGGAAGCATCGTCCTTCTCATCGGATTCGGGATTCGGGCGTCCTTCGGAGTTTTCCAGATTCCGATCGCTGCCGAATTTGGCTGGCCTCGAGCAGAATTCTCGATCGCGATCGCGATTCAAAACCTGGCCTGGGGCATCGGCCAGCCGATTTTCGCCGCCATCGCGGAAAAATTCGGGTCTCGCCTTGCTGTCTTGATCGGTGCCCTGCTCTATTCGGCCGGTCTCGCCCTTTCGAGCTTTTCGGCAACTCCACTCGGACATCAGCTGCTTGAAGTCCTGGTCGGATTCGGCATCGCCGGAACGGGGTTCGGGGTCATTCTCGCGGTCGTCGGGCGCGCCGCGCCGGATTCCAATCGCTCGCTTGCGCTCGGAATCGCAACGGCCGCCGGTTCCGTTGGCCAGATCATCGGGCCGCCGTTTGCCGCGGTCCTGCTCGCCTACATGAACTGGTCCATGGTGTTTATCGTGTTTTCCGTTCTGATCCTTTCGGTCCTGTTCGCCTTGCCGATGCTCGGCCGAAACGACCAGGTCGCCGTGGAAGATCTCGAGGAGTCACTGTCCGAGATCCTGGTCCTGGCGTTCAAGGATCCCTCCTATTCAATGGTTTTCCTGGGGTTCTTTTCCTGCGGGTTCCAGATCGCGTTCTTCACCGCTCACTTCCCCGCAATGGTCACCGAGATGTCCAGCCCGGTAGGTCCTGACGGATTTCTCGCCAGTGTCGGCGTCACCACGACCGCGGCACTCGGCGCCATATCCATCGGATTGATCGGGTTCACCAATGTGATCGGAACGGTGCTTGCAGGTGCTCTCGGGCGAAACTACCTCAAAAAGCACCTGCTTGTTTTCATCTATACGTCGCGTACGATCATCTCGATCCTGTTCATTACATTTCCCATAACCCCGTTTTCGGTCGTGCTGTTCTCCCTGGCAATGGGATTTCTCTGGCTGGCGACCGTGCCCCTTACGTCAGGGCTGATCGCGGCCATCTACGGCCTCCGCTACATGGGAACGCTTTACGGTATCGTCTTTCTCAGCCACCAGATCGGCGGGTTTCTCGGGGTCTGGCTGGGCGGAGTCCTGCACGACCTTTACGGCAGCTACAGCACCGTATGGTGGGTTGGAATCGGCGTCGCGGCATTTTCCGCCGCAATTCACCTGCCCGTGAAGGAATCGCCTCTCGAATCCCGCATGGTGAGAGCCGGCTGACAGACGCGGCATCGCGGATCATGGCCGGTATGCACTCGACAGGCCCGGCAGTCATGAATGGCAGACCCTTGCCGGGATCAGCTCGAGGCCGTCGACCCGTTCAATCTTGCAGGATCCATGCGGGAACATGCGAGAATCTGTTGTCAATAACGTGGCTGCCTGACGCTTTTCCCAAGTGCGCCACACGGGCATTCCGTCACCCGCACGGGCACAACGTATATTTCGAATCCGACCCTTTGAGGTGACGAACTGCCGGACGCCGGGCAGGTTCGGCTCTACAGGTTTTCCGCATTTCGCCGTTTCCCGCCGAGGTCTTCGGCAAACCCCGACTTCACCTGTTGGCTGATCCCGCGGCCCGCAGGGACGCCCTGCAATGCGCGGCGTGGCTGGCCTTGCCCGGCATTTCGACAGGCCGGGACGACTTTCGGACGGGATCAGGGCGTGAATTCCGGCGGAAGATCGTGCGGCAAGCCAAGAATCATCGCCGAGACGAACTCTCCGACCATGTGGGCGATCGAAAACCCGATTCCGTGTCCCCCGGTCGCGACGTACAACCCGGGCCGGCCAGGGACGGGTCCGACAAGAGGATTCGACCGGACCGCCCGCGGCCTGAGACCCGCCCAGCGGCGCAGCGGCCTCGCGTTCCTCAAGGCGGGAAGGATCAAACCGGCCTCGTCGATGACGTCGTCCAACCGTTCGTCCGTCCCGGACCGGTCGTCCCATTCGGTTTCCCTCGTGGAGCCGATTCCGACCGTCCCGTTCGCGTGCGGAACGACAAAAATGCGTCCGGCCTGAATCACCGGCGCTCCCGGCAGGTCGCATTCCACAAGTGCGGCCTGACCCTTGACGCCTCCGCCGAGGATTTCGGGATCGGTATTTCCGAGCAGCCGAAAGGTATCGGCCCCCGCGGCCAGGACGATCGTCCCGGACCCGACCTCGCCCGCTACGGTGCGTACGCCTCCCGGTCCCGCGCGCAGGACTTCGCAATGTTCCAGGATCTCGATCCCGAGATTTCGGGCGACCTGCCGCAGGGCCAGGCATGCCGCCATCGGTCCAATTCGGGCGGAAAGCGTATCCCGGACAATACCGAATCGCCCGTAGCCGGATCCTGCCAGGATTCCGTCGCCGGGCTCGATCGACATGGAGAACTGCCCGCCCCAATGACGTTTTGCGGCGGACGCGCCGACGAGCGCGCGCTCGCACGCCTGTTCGCTCGAAAGGGGAACGATGCGGCCGACCCGGCCGTAACCGGACCTGGTACCCGCTTCACGGTCGACGCTTTCCCAGTACGCCGCCGCCGAAACCAGCCCGTCGAACTGAAACTGTTTCAGGGGCGTCCAGGGGTGCGGAGAAAACGGCGCCATCGCCCCGACCGGCCCCCCGCTCGCGCCCGATCCGACAACATCCCTTTCCAGGACAACCGAAGTGCGTCCTTTCCGGGCACATGCACAGGCGCAGGCGAGCCCGAAAACTCCGCCACCGACGATCGCGACATCCCATTCTCCGATCGTTGCCATTGGCCGGGAATATCCTATGGTCTGCTACTTTCTGCCGGGAGGTTAGGCCAGATGGAAAGACGGCTCCAGCCGGAGACAGATCGTTTCGCGCAACTGGACTGGCAAGGTCAAGGCGTGCCGGTTTCGAGGCAGTTTGGCGACACCTATTTCTCGTCGGCGGGCGGGATGGCGGAAACGCGTCACGTCTTTCTCGCGGGAAATCGGCTCCCCGAGCGGTTCAGTCCCGGGTTTCGTATAGCCGAACTTGGTTTCGGGACCGGCCTCAACCTTTTGGCAGCCTGGAGCGGTTGGCTGGCTTCCGGTCAGGCTGGCCAATTGTCCTATGTCGGCTTCGAGGCTTTCCCGGTCTCTTCCTCGGCAATGGAGCGGGTTTTCGCGCAGTGGCCGGAGCTTTCGGATTTGGCCCGACAGTTGATTGACTGTTGGTCTGATGGCGGGACCCGGCTGCAAACCGCGTCACTCGACGCCGAAATCATCATCGGAGACGCTCGCGAGACGGTCAAGGCCTGGCATGGCGCCGCTGATGCATGGTTTCTTGATGGATTCAGCCCTTCCTGCAATCCCGAACTCTGGGAAGCCGAACTCCTTCGCTCGGTCGCCGCCCGCACCGTCCCGAACGGAACGTTCGCCACGTACACGGCCGCGGGCCACGTCCGTCGCCGGTTGGTCGCATCAGGCTTTTCCGTATGCCGTGCCCCTGGATTCGGCCGCAAACGACACATGACCCGCGGGTGGAAAGCCGGACCGGGCATCATGGCCCAGGGTTGACGCCGAATTGACGTCGACCTGTCGTGGGCCAGCCCTTGTTCTTTCGGCGTTTCCAAACGGCCTTTCGCCCCGGCAAAGGCGTTGTCGCCGGCTCGACCTACGAGCCGCGCCCGATGTCCTCATGAATACGGATTCGTCCCACTTGTCCCGCGACCCGCGCCCGGTAGACATAGAGTGATTCCATGACCCGCATCACGTAGTTTCTGGTTTCCCGGTACGGGATGCGTTCGATCCAGTCGACGGGGTCGCTCCAGTCACGGTGCGGGTGCCCGAATTGCCTGATCCACTCCCGCGTCTGGCCGGGACCCGCATTGTAGGCTGCAAAAGTCAGGACGTGGGAGCCCTGGAACTCCGTGAGAAGCTCTTCCAGATAGGCAGTTCCCATCTTCGCGTTGAAATGCCAGTCATTTGTCAGGCGCCATTTCGAGTACCGCTCACCGAGTCGCTCCGAAATTTCCCGTGCGGTCGAAGGCAAGACCTGCATGAGCCCGCGCGCATCTGCCCGGCTGACAGAGTTGATTCGGAATTCGCTTTCCATCCTCGTGATTGCCAGGGCCATCTCCGGCGGCACCGGCCCAGAGTGCCGGGCCAGATCGGTCACCGGAAAATACGAGCGGGGGAGTACGATGCCGGACTTGGCGGCTTCCTTGGCTACACCGATCGCAACGTGCGGCGAGTCAAGGTGGAGTGCCATGTCTCCAAGCCGAATCAGGTCGGTTCGGTCGAGCTCTTCCGCAACATGGGCGAAGAACCACCGCGCATGGGGTTCCCAGCCGGCGCGCAAGAGCAGCCTGGCAGCGCGAATGGAACCAGAGTCCACGAATTCCGCGGTTCGCCAGTCGGGTGACCGTTCGTTCCCAGCCAGCGCGGAATCGGGCCGCGCACCGATTTTCTGGGCGGCCAGTTGACCGTAGAAAGTTGTCTGGTACCTGGAGCCGATCAGGTAGAACTCGTTGGCGGCCGTGTGGTCTTCGATTGCTTCATGGGCGCGGCCAAGCCAGTAATACGCTCGACCCAGACTGATCGGGGACTTTACGGCGTCGCGAAACCGCAGGAAATGCCGTGCCGCCCGGTCGGGATCTTTCAGCTTTCGAAGTGCGATATATCCTGCGAACCACTCGTGCTGGGCGTAATCGGAACCTTCGGTAAGCCAGTGTCGACTGGCAAGCTCATAAGCCAGCCGGTTCTCTCCGGCCTCCATCGCACCCCTTGCCAATACGCGGCGCCGGTATGACCACGCATCCGGCCGACCCAGTGCTTCCGCCGATTGCGACCTCTCCAGGATCAGTTCCCTGGCCGAATCATCGAAACCGGAGTTCAATCGCCAGATGAACCGGTCGTAGGCGAGCCCCCCATCGCCCCGCACCGATTCCGGAAGTCCACGGATCATGGCGTCGACCCCTGAGACCCTTTTTTGCAGGGCGATCCGGGTTTTTGCCAGCGCTCTCCAATCGGAGGGTACGAGATCCAGCATCAGTCGTGCCGACTCGATCCTGCCCTTCCACAGCAAATGGTCGAGACGCCGGACATGGAGGTCGGAAATCGCGCCGCGGAAGTCCGAAACGAATGCCTCGTGAACTTTCCTGTCCATGCCAAGTTCGAGCCAGGCACTCCGTGCTTCGGTTCTGGCTTCTTCACCCCGTCCCAGCTGTCTCAGTGCCGTTGCCAACCGCAAGGCGCCCGTGCCGGTTTGTGGAGGCTGTTTTTCGAAGAATTGCATGACCGTGTGCGGGTTGGCGGATTCCGGGATGTGGGCTTCACCTCTCCGGCGCAGCCGTTTCAGCCCTGGCCAATCCCCGTTGCGCTCCAGGAAATCCTGGTATTGCTGCCATGTTCCATCACCTGCTCTCAGCCTCCACCATGCGATCAGGTCGAGCGCGTCGGGGTCGCCGAACGCGCGCGCATGCCTTTCTGCCTTGGGCCAGTCTTCCCTGTAGGCAGCTTCGATCGCCGCAGCTATGACGTCATCGCCTTCACCAGGCGATGCATCCTGTGACTGCGCCAACGCGAAAATCGGCATGGCGGAAATTGCCGCCAAAGCCAGGCGGAGGACAAAAGTACTCACAAGGCTGGTCTCTGCTCTTTGGTTCCTGGTTTTTGCTTTTTCTTGCGGTCAAGTTCTACTGCAACTTGGCGGGAAACAACAGTCCGGGATTTCGATTGACTTGAATTCGCCGTGTATTCGCCGCTTACATTCCGGCCGTCCTGGGTTATTAGCAAATGAATCGGGAGAATGGGGAGCAAGTTCATGTTCAGGGGATCGAATCCGGCTTTGGTCACTCCGTTCCGCGACGGCGCAGTTGACGATGACGCCTTGAAGTCGCTGGTTGAGTGGCACATCGACGAGGGATCCCATGGCCTGGTGCCGGTTGGCACGACCGGCGAAAGCCCGACACTCAGCCATGAGGAACACGAACACGTCATCGACGTTGTCGTGAGGGCGACCGCGGGACGGCTGCCGGTCATCGCGGGAGCCGGTTCGAATTCAACCGCCGAGGCCGTTCGCCTGCTGCAGTTCGCCGAACGCGCCGGTGCCGATGCCGGCCTCGTTGTCACGCCATATTACAACAAGCCGACCCAACGCGGGTTGATCGAACATTATCGCGCCCTCGCGGAATGTTGCGATCTTCCGATCGTCATCTACAACATCCCCGGCCGTTCGGTCATCGACATGAGCCCCGGCACCTTGGGCGAGTTGTCGAAGCTGCCAACGATCGTCGGCGTCAAGGACGCGACCGGCGATGTCGTCCGCGTCAGCCATCAACGCGCGACCTGTGGCGCGGACTTCATCCAGCTTTCAGGAGAGGACGCATCCGCGCTCGGATTCAATGCTCATGGCGGAGTCGGCTGCATTTCGGTGACGGCCAACGTGGCGCCGCGCCTTTGCGCGGAATTCCAGGAGGCGTCGCTTGCCGGCGACACCTCGAGGGCGCTCGAACTTCAGGACATCCTGATGCCGCTCCACACTGCGGTTTTCATTGAACCCGGCCTGGTCGGTGCAAAGTACGGCCTTTCGGTGCTTGGCAAGTGCAGCGAAGAGGTTCGCCTACCGTTGACGCCCGCCTTGCCCGAAACGCGCGCCAGGATCGACGACGCCATGCGGCTTGCCGGCCTGATTACCTGACTGCATGGCCTCTCGGCGAAAGAAACGGGAGAACAGGAGCGGTCTCGTTGCGGAAAATCGCCGGGCGCGATTCAACTACTCGATCGAGGATACACTGGAGTGCGGACTGGTCCTGACCGGGTCGGAGGTCAAGTCACTCAGGAATGGACAGGCCAATATCGCCGAAAGCTACGCCAGCGTCGAAAACGGCGAACTCTACCTGATCAACGGGCACATTGCGCGTTACGAGATGGCCGGGCGCTTCGGGCACGAAGAGCGCCGCAGGCGAAAGCTCCTGGTCAGCAAAAAGCAACTTGCGAAATTGCGGCAGGAAACCGAGCGGCAGGGAATGACGCTCGTTCCCCTTCGCCTGTATTTCAACTCTGCCGGAAAGGCAAAAATCCTCGTCGCCGTCGCGCGGGGACGAAAACTCGTCGACAAGAGGGAGAACCAGAAATCCCGCGACTGGAGTCGCCAGAAGGCGCGATTGTTGCGGGAACGGGGATAGCCCGGTACAGGTATTTTGGATGACCGCCGTCTCGACCGGACGCGCAGTGTTCGCGCAGGCGGGCCTGGTCCCCCGTCAACAGGACATTTCCGGCTGACAGAGGTTTCACATGCCAGATGACGACAACACGATGCTGGTTTCCACCGACTGGTTGCGGCACCGTCTGAATTCACCGGACATACGGATTTTCGACGCGTCGTGGTACCTGCCTACGGACGGGCGCGATCCACGTGCCGAGTACGAGGCCTCGCACATTCCCGGGGCGCGTTTTTTCGATATCGACGAGATCTCGGACTCGGATTCGTCTCTCCCGCACATGGCGCCGCAACCGGAAAAATTCGCTTCGCGGATGCGATCGATGGGGGTCGGCGACGGGCACCAGATCGTTGTTTACGATGGCGCCGGATTGTTTTCGGCAGCACGCGTCTGGTGGCTGTTCAGGCATATGGGCAAAACCGATGTTGCCGTTCTCGACGGCGGGTTCCCCAAATGGGTCGCGGAAGGACTTCCCGTCGAAAACCTGGCTCCCCAGACCCAGAACCGCCACATGACCGCGCGGCGAAACGCCGCCCTGGTCAGCGACCTGCCGCACGTCCTTGCCACAAGCAAAACCGGCGAAGCCCAGATTGTCGATGCCCGATCGCCGGACCGTTTCCGCGGCGAGGCCCCCGAACCCCGGCCGGGACTCCGGCCTGGCCGCATTCCCGGCTCCCGAAACGTCTACTTCAACGACTTGCTGAATCCCGACGGTACGCTCAAACCCGAGACTGAACTTCGAAAGGCATTCGTTGACGGTGGGGTGGACCTGTCACGTCCGGTCATCACGACCTGCGGATCCGGAATCACTGCAGCGGTACTTTCGCTTGCCCTCGAAAAACTCGGCCACCGCAGCCACTCGTTGTACGACGGCTCCTGGGCTGAATGGGGCATGTCCCCCGACGTGCCAATCGAAACCGGGTGACCTGCCAGCGCGGAAACGCCTGCCGACGCAGTCGACGGCCTGGCCTTCGTCATCAGCACGAGTGTTCCTGAAGAACCAGGCGGGAGCAACCGGCGCGGTTGTGCGGGTCCGGGCTCGACCAGGGCGCATCCCGAATGCCGGCCGGTCTACTCCATGGCCTTTTCCGTGATGCGGTGGTCCGAGAGCAGGTAGACCTGTGTCGATTCCACCGATATTGCCGAATTCAGAATTATCTCGGATCTTCGCGAAGCCGCTGGCGGGAAGACACGCCGTGCAACATCCCGGATGGGCCGGGCCCGCGAATGCTCCCAGGTCGTGTACGGATCACCCCGGGGATCGCAGCCTTGGATACCAACGTGTTTCTTGCAGTGCTCGTGGCCGCTCTGCTGCATGCGGGCTGGAACAGCCTGGTGAAGGTCGGATCCGACCCGTTCTCGACGATATGCGTCGCCACGCTCGTACAGGTGGCAATTGCGGTGCCTGTGCTCTTTTTCGTGCCCGCTCCGGCTGTGGATGCGATTCCCTGGATCGTGGCGTCGGCCGTAATCCATACTGGTTACAAGGTTTTCCTGGCCAACGCCTACGACAACGCCGATCTAAGCCAAGCCTATCCCCTGGCACGGGGAACCGCACCGATTGCCGTATTCCTCGTGACCGTCCTCTTTTTCGGCGCGGTGTTCAACCATGCCGAGACCGTGGCAGTCCTGGCCATTTCGACCGGTGTCGTGCTCATGGCATTCAAGGGACAGTACGGGCGACCCTTGACTCGCAGGTCCGCCGGATATGTGTTTGGCACGGCCGTATTGATCGCCAGCTACACGGTCGTCGACGGCATGGGGGCGCGGATCTCCGGGAGCCCTTCGGGATACATCATGTGGATGGTGATTGGCGACGCGATCGGGTTGTTGGCATTTACCTTCCTGGTCAAGGGCCGCTCCGCCGTCCCGGCCCTGTTGCCGGTTTGGCAGACCGGACTCGGATCAGGCGCGATGTCGCTTGGCTCGTACTGGATCGCGGTCTGGGCGTTTACGATCGCACCGATCGCAATGGTCGCGGCACTGAGGGAAACCAGCATTCTCTTTGCAGCTGTCATTGCCGCGTTCCTGATCCGTGAACCGGTCGGTGCCTGGCGGTGGGTCTCCATCGGACTCATCGTCATCGGAGTCGTCCTCATGAGACTCTGAGCCCGGAACTTCCGCTGCGTCGTCAGCCGGGATTCCGACGTTCTGCGCAGTACCCGCGGCCAGATTGCAGCCCGGTTCTCATGTCTCGAGGAGGCACATCCATACGCAGGATCCAAAAAACGGGGGTCTTGGGCCGTCGCGCGTTCTCTTGATCGACCGCCAAGACCGGGCACCTGGAACGATTGAAGTCGAACGAGATCTGTACCGGCACCTGCGTACATGCAGGAATGCCTCGATTGCGCGACGGGACGCCTGAATTCGCGCCAGGACTGGCAACGCCCGATGTCAACTGCCAACAGGTTGCGCCGGCAACCGTCACCCGTACGCGAGTCATGGGCGACGGATCGCAGATCCATGCAAGGACGGATCCTCGGTTGTGAAGCGCTGTAACGGAAGCCATCCCGCCTACACGGAGGAATGCACAATGGTGCGTCATCGGGACAGGTCCAACAGTGTCGGACGCATCGCCGGGGGCGGCGTATGAAGATTGCAGGTATTCGTGCCACACCCGTGAACATCCCGTTCACGGCACCCTACGTGTTCAGCCACGGATCAATGAAGTCGCTCACCAAGACTATCGTGGAGCTTGACACGGACGAAGGCGAAACCGGGCTTGGCGAAGTGGCCGACGGTGATCGCGCCGACGATGTCGTGAAGAAGGGCGAAACGCTCGAATGCGTTGATATTCGTGAGATCGGCACCGCCGAACGCGGATGCCTTCCGGGATATCCCTACACTCCCCGAGGAAACGTCGCCGGCATCGCATTCGGGATGCTGGGATCGGCCCCGCTTCACCAGGTCCCGGACGGGGAACGTCTCGACCCATTGTGCCGATGCAACGGACTCGCCGGCTTCAATCTCCCGAGCGCGGTGAAGCCGATAGTCCGACTCGATTCCGAGCCAGGTACGGACATCAACGGCAAGTGCTTTTTCAAACTGCAGCCCGGTTCCCGGTTCGAGCGGCGCCTTACCGGAGATGATCTCGCTGATCAATTTCGGGGAACGACCACATAGACGCGCGAATTCGGCATGCGGAATCCCCGCGACCTCCAGGCGAACCTCAAGGACCGATCCTGGCGGGACCGCATAGTCCGGGAAACAGCGATCAGTCGCCATCTGTCCCGCCATTGGCAGCGATAATCGACCACAACGAGAATCGTGATTGTCTTCGCCTGTTCCGTGTCTATCCCGCCATCTTACTCGCGCGGAACCGGTTCGTTACTGAATTCAAACATAAGCCGCCGGTAAACGAGGACGAGATCCACAACAAGATACTCGCCCTGATCGCCACTGGGTTGATGCCGCCTATCCGTCGCATGGTCGGCACCGGCACCGAACCGAGCGCGGCCCGGTCATTCGCAAATCCCGTTGTCGGCGAGGAATCCACTGAACAGGGCAAAGCACTGTTCCGGCTCCTCGAGCTGCAGGAGATGACTGGTATCGGGCACGACGGCGTAATCAATGCCAAATGTCTTGCAGTACAGCTTGCAACAGGCCGCGGTGTTCGACGCGTCCTCGGGTTCGGGGTCCGAGCCAACGATCAGGAGCGGCCGAGCCGGCGGCTCGGGCCTCCGCCAGATCGGCAATTCAGCGACCTCCGTATAGAGACCGGCTTCGACCGGGCCGGGACAGCAGAGCCGCCAATCTCCGGATGCGGGATCGAAGCGCAGCACTGAGTGCGCGTTGAGTTCGGCTACCCCCTTCCGCAGGCGCCGGAACCGATTCAGGTAACGGTACACGTCGGCCAGTTCGCCGGGATTCCGGAACCGGTTCTGGCGGCTCCGGGCGGAGTCACGCAGCACCTCTCCCCCGGTCACCAGGGCGCCCCGCAGCGGATCGCCTTCCGGCGGAACCACCGGCGGGTCGAACAGCACCAGAGCATCCCAGTGCCAGACACCATCGACGATCGCGAGCAGAGCCGCGATTGCGGACATCGAATGAAAAACGCCGATCGTGGTCTTTTCGCCCCATTCCGCTGCGACCGCGCCATGGACCTCTGCAATGTCACGTGCGAAGCGGTAATAGTTGTGCGGCTCGGACGCATGGAACGGATTGCGCCCACAGTTGCGAATATCGAAGAGGGCGACGTCAAAACGCTCCAGCATCAACCGCCAGAACGGGAAGTAGGAATCACTCGCGAAACCGTTTCCGTGGCTCAGCACGACGCGTGGCCCTGACGGGTTGCCGTGACGCACGACGCGTATCGGCGCGCCGTCGTCCATCGTGAGACCGAGGGTTTCGGTGGGTTCGGGCAGAACGAACCCGACCGCTTCCGTCCGCGCCTCCGCGTTGGAACGCGACTGAACTGTCACCTGCCGATGACTCCCGCAACAGCGGTCCCGGCAATACGCCCTCGGATCAACGGAGAACTCCCAAAAATCAAAGTGGTCCTACGGATACGCCACGGAAAGAAAGCCCGCCCTATTGCTGTGATTCCTTTTCACGACGCCGATTCCTGCAGCTTCTGGTATCACTTCTTCCACGCCTCCACGAGATCTTCGGGCGCCTTGCTCCAGCGGAACGGCCGGGCATCATCGGTGTTGTGATGCTCAATGTAGCCCTCGATTGCCGCGATGCACCCGTCGAGCGAGTCGAATATCGCGTGTTTGAATCTCTGCCACGCGAGCGTGGAAAAGAAACTCTCGACCGCATTCATCGACGAGGCCGAAGTCGGGGTGAAGTGGAACGTCCAATTGGCGTTGTCCTTAAGCCATTCGTTGGCCTCGGCCGACTTGTGAGGGGAAACGTTGTCGAGGATGACATGAACCGGGGTTCCGGGCTCGATCCCCTCGGAGACGAACTCGAGGAAGGCGAGGAATTCCTCCGAACGGTGACGCGCGACCATCCGGCCGGTGACCTTGCCGGTGGCGACATCGAGGGCTGCCATCAGGCAGGTGGTGCCGTTGCGCTTGTCGTCTTGGGTGCAGATCTCGGGATGGCCGGGCCTCATCGGCAGGGGCACCTGCGTCCGTCCCAACGCCTGGATCCGTGTCTTCTCGTCCGCCGAGATGACCACGGCGTGGTCGGGCGGGTTGTCGTGGAGGCCGACGACGTCGCGGACCTTCAGCTCGAACCCCGGGTCGCGGGAGGCCTTGAATGTCCTGACCCTGTGGGGCTTGCGCACCCGTCTCGGTGGGATGTCGTAAAGCAGGCCGCCGACACCTTCCACGAGGAAGCGGTCCCACCATCGCCAGACCGTCGGCTTCGACATGCCGGTGGCTCTCATCGTCTGCGAGGGTGAGGCCGTCGCCGAGGTGGAGGATGATGGTCGCCCTCTGCACATGCTTGAGGATCGAATGGGGATCGGTTTTGATCCTCTCGAGACGCTCCCGGTCTTGCTCGCTGAGGACGATCCGGGGTCTGCTGCTCTTTGCCATTCCGGTTCTGCTCCCGTTCGAAAACCGTGCGGCTTTCGCCGGGAGCGGTTGACTCAGAGCTTGAATCATAAGTCGATTCCTCAGTTTTTTTCGTTTTTTTCAATGGGATGCCTCACGTGCCACCCGCCGCATCATGAAACGGCAAGCCGCCAGCTGACACCATGCCAGTGAACTCGCCAGGCTCCGCTCGAAGTCCTTCGCAAGACGCCGGCATCGGTCCAGGCGAACGTGCTCCACAACCCAGCGACGGTACAGCACAGTGAAACCACTGATATCCTTCGGCTTTTCAACTCTCAAGCAGACCGCCAAGCCCAAGTTCCTCCAACTTCGAGAGAAGCTTCGGACCCTGGTAGCCACCATCTGCCCACACGTTTCGTCACCTCCGGGGCCTTCTCCAGCATCCCGACGATCACCCCAGGGGCGCCGTCCCGGTCCTGCACGTCGGCCGCATGAACCCCGATCGTGATCGGAGTCCCTTCGACATCCACCGCAATGTGACGTTTCCGGCCCTTGATCTTCTTGCCGGCGTCGTAGCCGGCAGGGCCGCCGCTCTCCGTCGTCTTCACCGACTGGCTGTCTTCGCGGCCGCCGTCGGGTCCACGGAGCGGCCCGCCAAAGCCCGGACGTGCCCGCGCAGCACGTCCACCATGGTCTCAAATGTCCCGTCGTCCCGCCAGGCGTAGAAATAGTTCTGCACCGTCGTAAACGGCGGAAAACACTTCGGAATCGCACGCCACTGGCATCCGCTTCCCAACATGTATTGGATCGCGTTGATGACCTCACGCAGATCAGTCGTGCGCTGACGTCCCATCCGCGATGGCGGCGGAAGAAGCGCCTCGATCAGTTCCCATTCCTTGTCCGTCAAATCGGTTTCAAAGCGCCGCCATTTCGATACGTCTCCTGCCGGCCTTGTTCCAGGACATGTGGACCTCCTCGTCTGTCGTTGAAACCTGACCCGAATACCACATATCGCGGGGCCGCGCACTTTTAGGAGCTCTCATACTCCACAGGAAAATGGAATCCGAAAAAACGGTCATGCCACAAAGGCCCCACTCCGGGCGACGAACCGAAACACCGCGAGAAGTCCGGATGGGTTGTCCGTCGGTGCAGTTTTCGGAACGCGCACCCTGATGACGGACGTGCCCTCTGATCGACACGTGAATTGCCCGCTTGAACCCGGAGATGTAGAAACCACGAGACTTTGGCCCGTACCACGGACCCGACCGGCCCCGGCCGGTCGCCCGGTCCGGGGTGCACAATGATGCCCCTCGGGGGCATCGGAAGAGGAGAAAACGATGACGATGCAGAGATACATCATCGAGCGGGACATTCCGGATGTCGGAACACTGGAACGCGACGAATTGCGGGCGGCTGCCGCAAAGTCGAACGAGGTTCTGGCGGAGCTGTCGCCGGACATCCAGTGGGTGGAGAGCTTTGTCGCCGCCAACAAGACATTCTGTGTCTATCTTGCGAAGGATGAAGACATCATCCACAAGCACGCCGAAATCAGCGGATTTCCGGCAACGAAGGTCACTGCGATCTCGAAAATGATCGATCCCACGACATCCAGGGACGACTAGCAATCCTGCACCTCGAGTTGGGTGAATCGCTTCGTCTTTCCGGCCTGCCGACACGTTTTCGATCGGTATCCGGCAGCCACCGTTTCTTGCCGGTGGCCTGCACACGGGCGGCAGTGAACAGGTCACCCGAAACGCGGGATGTTGCGGCAACGTCGGGGGGTGTTGAAGCCCGCCTTTTTCGGCCCGGGTATCCGGTTTTGTTCCGTGGTGTTTTGTCCGTGTTATTGACCACGGCAAATATGATCGGAAAGTGTCCGACCTGCGAGGTGTCGATCGCTGGCAATGGATTGCCGGGCGCCGCAAAGACATGAATGATGCGACGACATATCATCGTCTTGGCCACAAAAACGTCCAATTGCTTGGCCAGGCAGAAGTGTTCGACTACCCTGTCGATCCTGAGCAACTGACCAAATTCCTGGCCGATGACGGGCACGAGCTGGTCTTTGCAACGTCAGGCAAGACGATTATTGGTTTCGCCTCGGGCTCAATTTTGTTGCATCCCGACAAGGCGCCGGCATTCTTCGTCAACGAGGTCGATGTTGCCCCAGCATTTCAGCGCCAGGGTGTCGCTACCGCGCTTTGCAAGATGTTGATCGGCGTGGCGCGAGATCGGGGATGTCACGGCATATGGCTTGCCACGGAGGAAGACAATGTCGCCGCGCGCGCGCTCTTCCGCGGGCTCGATGCGAGGGAGACGGGCGCGGTCGTCGTTTACGACTGGGATGGCGCAATGGATGCGTGATCCAAGGTAAAACGGCTTTGGGTTTGGAGGCAGGCACAGGATGCGCCGCAGCACCGGTTCGGCCTGAAACCGGTGCGGCATCATGGACGGCCCATTGCAGACGGCATCGACGCGGCCAAGCTCGTCGCGATGGGCGACATCACGGGCCCGCAGGAGCAGTTCCGTCGTGACCCGTTCGTCGCCCTTTGCATCAGCGAGGTCGGCGAATGGCTTGAGGATGAGCGAGCCCAACCCTGGACACACGGAACGGGACTCGGGTCCGACTCGCGGCTCGCGGGGAGCGGCGGGACAGGCGCAAGGACTTGTCCACGACCGGATGCACGCTTATGCGCGGGCTTCGATAGCAAGGCCGAACAACCGAAAGGGCGCACCCATGCGACTCGGGATCATGATTGGCATCGCCGCGATGGCAACGGTCGTCGTTGCCTCGAATATCCTCGTTCAATTCCTGTTTGGCGACTGGCTGACATGGGGCGCCTTCACCTACCCTGTCGCATTCCTGGTGACCGACCTGACCAATCGAACCTACGGTCCCCGCTGTGCACGACAGGTCGTGTTTGCCGGTTTCGCGGTCGGGATTGCCTGCTCCTTCGCCGGAACTTTGATCGAGGGCGAGTTCGGTCCATTGGTTACCTACAGAATCGCGCTCGGATCGGGTATCGCTTTCCTTTCGGCCCAGTTGCTCGATGTCCTGGTGTTCGACCGGTTGCGTCACGGCCGCTGGTGGCGTGCACCGCTGTTGTCGTCGTTCATGGGCTCGACACTTGACACCGCCCTGTTCTTCACGATCGCGTTTTCGGCCAGCCTGAGCATGCTGGAACCCACAAACGACGTATCATGGGCAGGCGAACGACTGCCCTTGATCGGATTCGGTCCTGTTGTTCCGCTCTGGGTTTCACTTGCGACGGCTGATCTCATGGTCAAATTGTCGATTGCCCTGGTCGCGCTCATTCCGTTTCGCCTCATCGCGAGGAACCTGCCGAACCCGGCAGTTTGACATCACCGAATTCCTCGGTCAGCCAGAGAGACGGATTGACCGTGCCTCGCGCTTTCCGACCCGTCGGTTCACATTGACTGAAATCTCTGCCAATCTCGAAGACTGCTGGAGACATTCATGATCAGGATCAACGATCATATCGTGCTTCCGGAATCGGAGTTCGAAGAGACATTTCATCGCTCGTCGGGACCTGGCGGGCAGAATGTCAACAAGGTCTCGACCGCGGTGGAATTGCGATTCCACGCGGGTACGTCCCGGGTATTGACGCCTGATCAAAAACACCGTCTGCGCAAAATCGCCGGAAACAGGTGGAACAAGTCCGGGATCATCGTCCTGACGGCCAGCACGCATCGCTCGCAAGCGATGAACAGGAAACTCGTCCGCCGGAAGCTCGCGGCGCTCGTGCAAAAGGCGTTGTTCGTGCCAAGACCGAGACGGCGAACACGGCCGTCGCGCGCGTCGGTCACACGCAGGCTCGATTCGAAGACGAGGCGAGGTCAGGTCAAGGCCTTGCGCCGAACCCCGGGGATTGAGACATAGCGGTTCACCGACAGGCAGGCGACCCTGCCGGAGTCGGGCACTGCACGAACAGCCGGGAGGACAGGAAATGGAATCTCCGGAAGAACTCCTGAAGCGGAGGCATCGGCTTCTCGGTCCCAATACGCCAACATTCTATCGTGAACCTGTCCATATCGTACGCGGTCGCGGTGAGTGGCTCTGGGATCGGGATGGAAACCGTTATCTCGATTGTTACAACAATGTCCCGCACGTCGGACACTGCCACCCCAGGGTCGTCGCCGCCATTGCCGAGCAGGCGGCGCGCCTCAACACGCACACGCGATACATTCACGAGGACATCCTCGACTATGTCGAACGCCTGACCGAACGGTTTGCCGACCCGCTCGCCTCCGCAATGCTTGTGTGCAGCGGATCGGAAGCCAACGACGTTGCGCTTCGCATGGCACGGGCGACAACCGGCAAGACCGGAATTGTCGCCACGGACAGCACGTATCACGGAAACACCGACATGGTCAGCCAACTCGACTCGCGAACAACTCCGATCGGAGGGTACGCCCCCTGGGTGCGTCATGTTCCAAGCCCGATGGGAACGCGGACTGCAAATGGAGAAATCATCGCGGACGAGTGCTTGTCATTTGCCGATTTCGTCCAGTCCGCAATCTGGAGTCTCGAAGGGGACGGCCACGGCATCGCCGCCCTGATCATCTGTCCATACTTCGCGAACGAGGGGTTTCCTTCCCTCGAAAAAGGGTTCCTGGACGAAACCGCCGCGCGGGTTCGCAAGGCCGGTGGACTCGTCATCGCCGATGAGGTCCAGCCCGGATTTGGCCGCCTCGGCAGCGATTTCTGGGGACATCAGCGTCTTGGTTTCCAGCCGGATATCGTGACGCTCGGAAAGCCGATGGCGAACGGACACCCCGTTGCAGGCGTCGTGACGAGCCAGGAAATCATGGCGGAATTCAGAAACGCGATTCCTTACTTCAACACATTCGGCGGCAATCCGGTCGCGGTTGCGGCGGCCGCGGCAACTCTCGACGTTCTCGACCAGGAAGATCTCGTGGCGCGTGCGCAAGAGACGGGTCGCCACGCATTGGATCGACTCCGTGCCATCGAGGCGTCGTACGGCGCCATTCGAGCAGCACGGGGAGCCGGGCTGTTTCTGGGAGCGGAGCTTGTCGATGCCCACGGTGCGCCCGACAGGGTGCTTGCAGGATTGCTTCCAGATGCAATGAAAAGAAACGGCGTCTTGCTGAATGTCACCGGACGCCACCGCAACATCCTCAAGATCAGGCCGCCGATGTCGATCGACAGGTCCGGAATCGACGTTCTCTGCGACACCCTCATACGCGTTCTCGACGAACTGACCTGATCATGGCCGACCCCGGCTTCCAGGATGTTTCAGGACTCTGGGCGGAAGCTCGCGGCGCCGTGCCCGCCTTTCCGCGGTGGAACCGGGTCGAGCGACTCCTGTCTGTCCGCGAGAACGCGATTTTCGAGGTTCGCGGCGACCCGCCGAGACGAGGCGTGCTCAGGTTGCACCGGGCGGGGTACCAGGATGTGCGGTCCATCAACTCGGAAATGCTCTGGCTGCAATACCTGTCCAACCAGGGATTCCCCGTCCCGGCCCCGTTCTGCGCCGAAGACGACAGCCTGGTACTCACGACCGCATCGGGTCGTCATGCGACCTTGCTTGGCTGGGTCTCGGGATACCATCCGGGCTCCGCCGGCGACCCCGCACCGATCGGACATCGTTACGGTGAAGTCGGTGCCGCGCTGGCGCAGCTTCACAATGCGACTGACGGGTTTCGGCCACCTGCCGGTTTTGTCCGGCCGTCCTGGGACATCGACGGATTTCTCGGTGAGGAGCCGCTTTGGGGCCGGTTCTGGGAAAACTCGGGCTTGACCATGGCCGACGCCAGATTGATGCAGGAAGTTCGCGATGTGGCCCGTAGGGACTTGCAGAGATTTCTTCAGGATGGCGCCGACTTCGGTCTCATCCATGCGGACCCGCTTCCCGAAAACATATTCATATCCGTCGCAGGGCCCGTGATCATCGACTACGACGATTCAGGTTACGGTTTCCGCATGTACGACCTTGCCGTGGCAACGTACCGGCGCAGTGATGAACCCGGCGACGAAGGGCTTTCAGAATGTCTCGTTGCCGGTTACAGGGAACAGCGCGAATTGCCTGACGAGCACTGGGAAACGCTGCCCCTGTTCCACCTGTTGCGCAGCCTCGCATGCCTCGGCTGGATCGAACCGCGCCAGGACTTCCCGGGGAGCCGGAAACGCCTTCACCGTTATATCGAGACCGCGCGCGTTGCATCGAGGCGCTACCTGGAAACCCGCCCATCCTCGTGATCGCCGTCAAGAGGAACGGAAAGCCTGCCCCGGCCCCGACCATCACTTCCCCGTTTTGAATTGACGGCCGGACCCGTCGTACCGGCGCGGAATAACCCTTGCCGGGATTGTCAGGGCAGGTTTCCATGCCGCCGCGACCGGTCCGACAGGATCCGACCCGGACGGCCAATGTTCAGCTGGCCAATCGGTAGCCCCCCGCCTCGGTGATCAGCAGGCTGGGATTCCTGGGATCGACCTCGATTTTCTGGCGCAGCCGGTAGATATGGGTCTCAAGCGTATGGGTCGACTTCGTCTTGTATTTCCAGACATCGGAAAGCAGGGAATCCCGTGAGACGACGCTGCCGTCCGCACGATACAGGCGCTTGAGAATACTGGTTTCCTTTTCCGTCAGATTGACCCGCCGATCGTCATTGTCGGACAGGGTCTTCTGCGAAGGCTTGAACGAATAATGGCCGATCGTGAAGACGGCATCGTCGGAAAACTCGTGCTGACGAAGTTGCGCCCGGATTCGGGCCAGCAGGACAGAAATCTTGAACGGCTTCATCACGTAGTCGTTGGCGCCTGCATCCAGCCCGACGATCGTGGCATCGTCGGTGACGTGCTTTCCGGTCATCATGATGATCGGGCAGGTCATCCCGTGTTTTCGAAGCGTCCGGCAAAGGTCCCGCCCGTCGCCGTCCGGCAGATCGACGTCGAGAATCGCGAGATCGATCGTGGACTGTTCCGCTCGCGCACGGGCCTGGGCGCCGTTTTCGGCTTCAATAACCTCGTAGTCCCCGGTCGCGATCAGCTGTTCCGACAGAACGTCGCGGAAATCTGCTTCGTCGTCGACGAGGAGTATCAGTCTGTCACCTTTCATGGCCATTGCTCTCCTGATGGGTTTCGTCTCTGGACATATTGGCACGGTTGTCGTGCCGAAAAAGCTCCGGTCACGGAGATGTGTCGTCATCAGGGGATTTGTTTCAACTTCGGCGTCCGCAAGCTATATTCCCACCCCAAATGGTAACAGTTCTCGAACATCCGGGTGTCGCGCGACTCGGTCTGACGGCAGGCCAGAGAATCGCACGTATCCACGCCGACCTGAGAATGGGCGCACCGGTCGTCATTCGCGAAAACGGGATCGCCCATCTTGTCGCCGCCGTCGAGACAGCGGAATCGGACTTGATCAGCCAGTTTCGCGCTGTCGCGGGTGACGGAGTCATCCACGTCGCGGTTACGGCCCGAAGAGCCCGGACGCTGGCCGCAAGGGCATACGACGGCGACCTTGCCCGCCTGATTGTCCCGGCGGAGGCCGATATGGGCTGGATTCGATCCATAGCCGATCCATCCCGGGATCTTGAAACTCCCATGAAAGGGCCGTTCAGGAGCCTCAGGGGAGGATCGTCAGCCGTCGCCAGGGCCGCGGTCCGTCAGTGCAAGCGGTCGCGCCTACTGCCCGCGGCGGTCATCGCGCCTGTCCCGGAACACGTATCGTTGCCGGATGAACTTTCAGCCCAGTCCTGCGATCTCCTTTGCCGTGACGAGAACCTACCTTTCCATTTACAGGAGGTCGCGCGCGGGAATGTCCCGTTGAAAGTCTCCTCGAGGTCGAGAGTCCATGTCTTCCGCCCGTCCGACGGGGGAGAAGAGCATTACGCGATCGAAATAGGTGATCCCGACCGCGATGGACCGGTTCTCACGCGCCTCCACTCGGCCTGTTTTACCGGAGATCTGCTCGATTCCCTGAAGTGCGATTGCGGGTTCCAGCTCCGTACAGCGCTCGGCAAAATGGGGGAACTCGGGGCCGGGGTCCTTTTGTACCTGAACCAGGAAGGCCGCGGAATCGGGCTCGCCAACAAGCTTCGGGCATACACGCTCCAGGACCAGGGTTATGATACGGTCGACGCAAACCACAGGCTCGGCTTTGAGGACGACGAAAGGGACTTCCGCCTTGGCGCCGAAATGCTGCAGATGCTTGGCTTTGGATCCGTTCGCCTGATGACGAACAACCCCGCAAAAGTCGATTTCATGCGCCGCAACGGAATCGCGGTCGAGGAAAGAGTCCCGCTCGTGGTCGAAAGGACCCGGCTGAACGCCGACTATCTTGATACCAAGGCCCGACGGAGCGGACACCTGCTGTGAAACCGGGGCCGACGGACCTCGTGGTCACCACCTGGGGCGCGCGGTACCGCGGGCGTCACCTGCCGTGTGCGACGGGCTGCTCGGGGATCGGGGAGAAGACCCGCGAAGGCGACGGCCTGAGTCCGGCCGGCCGTTTTCGAATTGTCACCGTCATGTATCGGCCCGACAGGGTCAATCCGCACGCTCCCTGGTTTTTCCGGCGCCAAACCGGCCTGCGCGATCTGCGGTGGTCCATGGCCACGCCCTGCTCGAAGGTCACGTCGACCCGGGTTCGCAAGACCGGGCCCGGCGACATCTGGTCGGACGATCCCGTGGATCCCGCCTACAATCGCCACGTCTCGGTCGTTGACGGAACCAGGTATCCGTACAGTCACGAACGGCTTTGGCGCGCCGACCCGATGTATGATCTGATCGCCGTTCTCGATTTCAACCTGCAGGATCCCGTGCCGGGTCACGGCAGCGCAATCTTTCTCCATGCTTGGCGCGGTCCTCGTTACCCGACCGCCGGATGTATCGCGTTTCCCAAAAGGATCCTCGCCGAGATCATCGAATCATGGCTGCCGCACTCGCGGGTATTCATTCATCGTTAGGGACGTTTTCCGAAGACAGCGGAACCGACCCTGACATGGGTCGCTCCGAACGCGATTGCGGTTTCGAAATCACCGCTCATCCCCATCGAGAGGTTTTCCAGCCCGTTTCGAAGGGCGATTTTCCTCAGCAGGGCAAAGTGCAGCGACGGTTCTTCCCAGGCCGGGGGAATGACCATCAACCCGGTAATCGGCAGGTCGATGCCCAGGCAGTAACGGATGAACTCATCGGCTTCCGTCGGCGGAACCCCCGATTTTTGCGGCTCTTCGCCGGTATTGACCTGCACGAACAGTTCTGGCGCCCGGCCCAGTGACTGGATGCCGCGTGCGAGTTTGTCGGCGAGGCTGACCCGGTCGACCGAATGGATCGCATCGAACTGTTTCAGCGCGTGGCTAACCTTGTTCGTCTGCAACGGTCCGACCATGTGGAGCGAGATGTCGCCATGTTGTTCCCGGAACGGCGGCCAGCGCACCATCGCTTCCTGCACCCTGTTTTCGCCAAAAAGCCGATGGCCAGATGCAAGGGCCGCTGCGACCCTTTTTCCCGTTTGCAATTTGGAAACCGCAACCAGCCGTACAGAATTCCTTGGCCTGCCAGCCCGCTGCTCGGCCGCGTTGATCGCGGCGTAAGTCGATTCGAGGCTCATCGGTTCGCTGATTCCATGTTACTGACCGGGAAAGTTTGCGCGCGCGCCGGGCGCGTCGGATGGGTTCGGCAATCCGTGATCAATGGCACGACCAACCAGGACTGCGTGTCGGGCGTATCAAACGGTTGAGGCGGGATCGAAAGCCGGGCTCCGGCGGCGCCGGCCTCACCGACGGAATCGGCGGGAGTTCTGCAACCGATCGGCGGTTCCGCCTGTTTCCCGAACTGATCGGGTCATGCTGCATCGGACAGTATCCTGTTCAGCGTTCGGTAGGTTTCGCCAATCGATGTGACCTTGTGGCAGGTATCGACTCGCTGATCGAGTTTCATCGCCAAAGGGTAGTCATTGCCGCCCGGACGGCAGTTGTCACCGAAAAACACGATTCTTGCAAACCCGGCGTGAGAATACCCTGTGCGGAAACAATGGAATGGGTCCTTGAGAAACCGATAGACACGCCCCTTGTCATTTCCGGGCCCAACCAGATCGATTCCCGTTTCGCCGGCGACCTGCGCGGAAACGATGTCGCCGAATTGACGATTGATCAGTGCCGCAATTCTCTTGCGCTCGCCTTTCGCCTGATCCCACGCAACGTATTCCCGGCGTTCCGAGAGATCCGCGTTTCTCCCGACAACCGAAAAGTTCACCAATCCGGCACGGCGGTCGATGTGACGCCCGGTTCTCAGCGGGAACCCGCTCCCTGCAAGAAGGTCTTGCAGGAAATCGGCCAGTTCGCCCGACAAATCGAACGACGATTGAAACACCGGCATTCCGCCGACGCGAAAACTGTTGCCGTTGCAATTGAATACTCCCCTGACGGGTTTGAAAACGAGGTCACCAATCTGCCACCTGGTCTTTTCGAATTCGGATCCCGAAATCAGGTAGGTCGGCATGGACTCGCTGAATCTCAACAGCGTCTCGCGATTCTCGCTCGTCAGTTGCAGGCTGCTGGCAACGAGGGTCCCGTCGACATCGAAGACAAAGGCTGTTTCGGGTTCGTCCATGCGAGTCATCGTCATCTGGCTGACATTTTAAACGCGTAGGAACAAGGCCTGGAATCGCGATCGCGCCATGGACCTGCCCATGGAATGACGAATTGCTCGACAGGTATCATTCCAAACTCGAATTCCGAAGGTCGTATGCGAAAAACCTCGCAGGAAAAGGGGACTTTCCCACTTCGATCACGGCGTGGCTGTGACTGTTGACTCGCCTGGTTCAAGGACAGGCGCATTCCCTTGCCGGGCACGATCTGCAAGGTCCGCACCGGATTGCCGGTCGCGGTCGTTGGCGTGGTATTCGCCTTCGGGCGAACACTTGCCCTGGCGCAGGCCGGTCTGGCGGCAAAGGCGACCGTCCGGAAAACCGAAAGGCGAACACCTCCAACAGGACGCCGAAGTCTCGGAACCCGGACCATCAGTCCGTTGCGCCCGATCCCGGGTACGGCGTTCCGTCCTTGTGTTTCGACTGCCACCTTCCCTCTTCGCCCATGACAGCCTGGAGGTCGTTTCCTGGTCAAGTCGCCTGTTCGCCCGCAGTCCGGTCGCCAATTTCCGGAATCACGACGTCCTGTCCGGTTCGATTGACCATAGTGATGTGCATTGCCCCCGGCAGGGAACCCCACGCACACGCCGGGCGCGACGACCGCCACGTTTGTCTCGGCCAGGAGCGTTGGTTCCCCTTCAATGACAAGGATCATCTCGTCCCGCCTGCTACGGGCGTGCATCATGCCGCCTCTCCGCCAGGCGCCAGCCTGGTCATTTTCACTCCGAAATTCCTCAGGCCGAAACAGCCTCCGAGCGGTTTCTTCTCACGCTAGCTCACGCGGCTGGCATACGGCACCGGGTAGTAGGACGGCTTCGTCCGCGCAGGAACCCTTTCAGCGACACGTCGCAGCCGATCGCTTGCGGTCCCCCATGACATGCTCCCTTGGCAAAGGGATTCGGTTCGTGTTCCATGGGCGCAGTATTGCAACCCAGCCTGTCAGGGTGAATGCAAAGGGAGAGAGAACCGGTTCTCTTGCCTGAACGACAAAGCCGATTCTCCCGAACGCCGGCCATCCTGCCAGGACCGCAGGATGCCGTTTGCCCCGGAATCGTGCTTCCGTCCCGGTCGAATCACCTCGCTCGCCCAAATCCCGGTTTGGGCGCCATCCACGCAATGCGCAGAAGCACCCGTTCGACAACCGCTGAATCGGGCCCCCGGTTTGTCGACCTGAGCGCGAGGCAGACGTCAAACAGTTCCCGCAACGGCACCTCGAGTCGCTCCCCGCCCCAGCGACGGACCTGGTTCGCCATTCGGTCGCGGGCAGGCCCGAACACCGGAGGGCGCAGTTTCAAAAAGGCCGCGTCCGGACGCCCGTCATGCAGGGCGACCTTTTGGAGCGACCGAAAGTACGTGTAGGCCGACTGGCAGACCGAGTCGGCCGAAACTCCCTGTGCATACAGGCGCTGCAACGGGACCACCACATCCGACGGTCTGCCCTCCGCGACCGCGAACAATACGTCCTCCATCCCCGCAAGCCGTGAATCCGGCGCGAGCATCTCGATGTCACGCGGAGTTACCGATTGCTGCCGCCCCATCGCGTACAACGCGAGCTTTTCAAGCGTGTTTCGTATTTCCGATGCCGTCTGAAAGGCGGACGACTGGACCAGGTGCTCGATGCTCTCGCGAGTCAACGTCGTGAGCCCCGCCTCGGACGCCATCGCCTCGATGGCCACCCTGTCGAGCGGCTCATCATAGACCCCGATTGCGACAGAGGTCTTGTCCCATTCGAAAAGTTTCCTGATCTTCGATCGCGTCGAAAGAGCGCCCGCGGTCACGATCAGAAAAGCATCGCCTTCGTTTCGTGCGGACAACGCCTGAGCCAATTGCTTGTGCACGGCATCGGTCGCCCCTTCAACCACCACCAGGTGCGGCCCGGGGAAAAATCCCACAGCCTTGAGGTTGTCGGCAACGGCACCCGGCTTTTTGGCGACATGCGCTGCCTGCAGCACGGTCAACCGCAATTCACGCGCTCCATCCGGGCCAACCAGGCGTTCTGCCAGGTCGATCCGCTTGTCTGTCACGCGAATGGGGTTGGCGCCATACAGGAGAATGCAGCCGAACCGGTTCCCGGGATCGGCCAGATAGACGCGGGCTTGTGCGCCCTTCAGTTTCATCCCGGCCAACTCGCGTAGGTCAACTCCAGTCGATTGGCAATCAGGTCGGCCAATGACCGCGCAAGCCGGAATTCGGCATCGTCCGCCGCAACTTGCGTCGGATATGTTTCCGCCGTACCGCCGTAGGCGGCTCTGGACCTGACCTCTCCGGTATGAACCGTTTTTCCCGGAAGTATTGTCGACGACACTGTAACTTGCCGTCCCCAACAGGCTGTTCCGGGAAAACTGCCCTCCGACTTCAAGCGCCAGACGTGTCTCCTCGGCGTTGAATTCGAAATTCAACGTGTATCTCGCTTCCCCGGTAGCATGACCGATCCTTTCCACCAGGCGTTCACGCAACTCGAAGTCGCGTCGAACCAGGCCAGGTTCAACCCAAACCTGCCGCTGGAACCCCGGGGCATCGGGCCCCGGACCATAGATCGGCTGAAACCCGCAAGCTCCAAAAAGGAGCAATGCGGCCAGAGCCACGCCGAGTCTGGCGTCAGACAACCACATTGACGATCCTGTCGGGAACAACGACCAGACGCTTGGGGATTCCGCCCGCCGAGCGCATTCCGGACCGGGCCAAGGTCCAGAACCAACGCTTCGACTTCGTCTCTATCCAATCCCTTGGCTACCGGGACCTCTGCACGTCGTTTTCCATTCACCTGAACCGGCAACACGACCGTGTCCTCGACAAGCATGTCCGGGTCGGCCACGGGCCATGGGCTCGACAACACCAGGCCCTCGCCGCCTGCCATTTCCCAGATTTCTTCCGCGAGATGCGGCGTGATCGGTTGCATCAGCTGCGCCAGAACCTTGAACGCCTCGGCCTTGCTGGCAGGGTCCGCCGTCGAGCGGGCGAGAGTTGACGTGAACTCGTAAAGTGCAGCGACCGACTTGTTGAACGAAAAGCTTTCAAGGTCATTCGTGACGCTGTCGATCGTCCGGTGCATCGCCTTGAACAGATTCGCATTATCCTCTTCCCGGCTTGCCCGGCTCCCTGTCGAATCCGGTTGCCCGACCGTTGAACTGACCAGGCGCCACACGCGTTGCAAGTGCCGGGAGGCAGCCTCGATTCCACTCGTGGTCCATTCCACGTCCCGATCAGGCGGACTGTCGGAGAGAATGAACCAGCGCGCGGTGTCTGCACCGAACCTTTCGATGATTTCCTCGGGATCAATGACATTCTTCTTGGACTTCGACATCTTGACCGAAGGGCCGACCGTGACCGGATCACCGCCGTGTGTTTCAAGACCACCCCCCGTACGCGGGGCGAACGTCTTCAGGAGACAACCAGCGGCCTTCGCTGTCCTTGTACGTCTCGTGGACATACCATGCCCTGTGTAAAGAGCGCCGTGAACGGTTCCCCCGCCGACTTGGGCAGATGGCCGGTCAGGTGCATCGCGCGGGTGAAGAACCGCGAATAGAGAAGGTGCAGGATCGCGTGTTCGACACCGCCAATGTACTGGTCGACATTCATCCAGTACTCTACGTCTTCGCGGACCGTCGGCGTTTGAGCCCGGGGCGCCGTGAAACGGACGAAGTACCAGCTGGAATCGACGAACGTGTCCATCGTGTCCGTCTCACGCCGCGCCAGCCGGCCGCAGGCAGGGCACGGGACATTTCGCCAGCCGGCATGTCTTTCGAGTGGATTGCCGCGTCGGTCGAAACGTACATCATTCGGCAGGATGACCGGGAGATTCTCCTTTCTCTCGGCGACGGCGCCACAATCCTCGCAATGGATGACCGGGATCGGGCACCCCCAGTACCGTTGTCGGGAAACCCCCCAGTCCCTCAGGCGATACATGACCTTTCCCTCGCCCGATCCGGAATCCTCGAATTTCCGAATGATTTCAGCCTTTGCGTCCTCGATCTCGAGGCCGTTCAGGAACCCGGAATTGATCATTCTCCCCGGTCCGAGGTAGGGTTCTTCGCCGATTTCAAAGGTGGCTGGATCGTCATCAGGCGGGCATACGACGGTAACCACGCCAAGGCCGTATTTGCGGGCGAATTCGAGGTCGCGTTGATCGGGGGCCGGACAACCGAATATCGCGCCCGTCCCGTAACCCATGAGTACGAAATCCGTTTATGAAAACGGGCAGTTCCACGCCGTCGAGAAACGGATGGACGACCCGGATTCCAGTGTCGAATCCGGTCTTTTCGGCTTTTTCGATATCCTCTTCGGAAACGGCTCCGCGCCTGCACTCCTCGTTGAAAGCAGCCACTTTCGGATCGGACTCAAGAAACCTGGCCAACGGGTGGTCAAAGGAAACCGCGGCAAAACTCGCGCCGAACAGGGTGTCCGGGCGAGTCGTGAAGACCTCCAGGTACTCGAATCCGACAGGTGCATCGACGGTCTGGAAACGAAACTGGAGGCCCGAGCTCCTGCCGATCCAGTTTCGCTGCATGAGCCGCACCTTTTCGGGCCAGTCGACGAGTTCGTCGATCGATTCAAGCAGTTCCTCCGCAAAGTCGGAAATACGAAAAAACCACTGGGTGAGTTCCCTGCGTTCAACCAGGGCTCCGAGCGCCAGCCGCGTCCGTTTTCGACTTGTTCATTTGCAAGAACCGTTTCCTCGACCGGGTCCCAGTTCACGGTGGCGCTCTTGCGGTAAGCGAGCCCCTTTCCATCATGTCGATGAACATGGAATGCTGCTGTCCGTAATACTCCGGATCGCAGT
>OZ219894.1:0-195858 GCA_964291635.2 Paracoccaceae bacterium
TTGATCACCGCCCGTAGACGTAGTCCGGCAGCCAGAGAGCGACCTGCGGAACGCAAGTACGATTGCCAGCGCAAGTACATCACTCCCACGAACGGCAGAATCGATCCGTAAATATCCCGCAGGGAGATCTCCGGTGGCGCCATCGCGCGCATGAGAAACAGGTTGTACCAAAAGGTGGCGTCATATACGCGATCTGCGTCGTAATCGTATAAAGAACGCCATACCATATCAGATCGAAACCGAGCACCTTGACCAAGGGAACATACAGCGGCGCCACGATAACCAACATCGCGGTGTCGTCAAGAAAGGTTCCCATGAGAAGGAACGACATTTGCATCATGATCAGGATGATCCATGGATTGAGGCCAAGTTGTTCGGTGAACAGGTCGTCGATCGCACGCACGGCGCCAAGGCCGTCAAAAACGGCCCCGAATCCGAGCGCGGCCAGTATGATCCACATGAACATGCATGAAATCGCGAGCGTTTGCCGAACCGATACCTCGAAGACCTCCCGGGTCATTCGACCCTTGATGACTGCTGCAAAAAAGGCGGCCATTGCCCCGATGGCTGAACTCTCGACCAGGCTGGTCCAGCCGTTCACGAACGGCACCATCATCGAAGCGAAAATGAAGACCGGCAGGAGCCCGGCACGGAGCAATTGGAGCTTTTCCCGAAAGGGAACCTGCCGCGCACTTTCCGGCAAGGCAGGTCCGAGACGGGGTTGCAAACGGCAGCGGATCGCGATGTAGAGAATGAACATCGCCGCCATCATCAGACCGGGCAGGACGCCCGCCAGCCAAAGCTGTCCCACGGGTTGCCGGGCAATCATCGCGTAGAGAACCAGCACGACGGACGGAGGCACGAGGATTCCGAGAGACGAGCCGGCCTGAATGACGCCCGTGACCATTCGCTTGTCGTAATTTCGCCTCAGCAACTCCGGCAGTGCGATTGTCGCGCCGATCGCCATTCCGGCGACAGAGAGCCCGTTCATTGCCGAAATCAGCACCATCAGGCCGATGGTGCCAATGGCAAGCCCTCCCCTGACCGGCCCCATCCAGACATGGAACATCCGGTAGAGGTCGTCGGCAATCCTGGATTCCGAAAGCACGTATCCCATGAAAATGAACATGGGCAACGTGAGCAGGGGATACCATTTCATCAGCTTCATTGCAGATGAAACGGTATGTCGGAGCCTCCCGTCCCCCACAAGAGTAGCGCCGAAATCGCCGCGACACCCCCGATCGCGCCAAACACCCGCTGACCGGTCATCAGCATCAGCATCATCAGCGAAAACATGAGAATCGCGATCAGTTCGTAGGACATCAGAGGGTCACGTTCCGAAGCTTGGCCACATCCTTGATGAATTCGGAAATGGCTTGCAGCAGCATCAGAAGGATCCCGACGCACATGATGATCTTGATCGGCCAGAGCAACGGCCGCCAGGCGGTCGGATTTCGTTCATTATAGGTAATTGAATAACTTGTACTTTCCACCGCCCCGTACAGAAGAACCGTCAGGAAAAAGATCAGGAACAATACGGTAAAGGCATCGAACCAGGCTTTTTTCCGCACCGACCAGTTGCCGTAGAAAAGGTCCATGCGCACGTTAGCGCCGAGCTGGATCGAGTATGGGCCGCCGAGAATGTAGTAGGCGACCATGGCGAACTGGGCCACCTCGAGGGTCCAGAGCGAGGGAAGAAAGAACGTCTTAGAAATCGACGACCACAGCAGCACACCGACCATGATAAAAATTCCGTACATGATCAAACGGCCGATGCGGTAGTTAATGGCATCGACTACCCGGACATAGGTGCGAACTATCCCCGGCATGCGGTCGTCATGTCCATCTGTCGAACCGGTTGTCGCTGCACGAATCCTGCCCCAGTCATGATTGGTTTCCCTGAACCCCGCCCCGACACGCGCTATGGTCACGAGGCCGCATCCGATGTACGCTCATTGATCGTGATTGGCAATTCTGGGCGATTGCACGGACATCCGGTTCCTGGTCTGGCCGCGGGCGTCAAGCCTGTGACCGGATGCGGACAGGTGATCGGTGCTCCGCGTTTGTTCAGGCTCAGCCGGAGTCGCGCACACCGTACGTCACTCGACGCCGGAATCGGAGACGATGATCAGGTCAAGTTGAGTCCGGTTGGGGGAAATCCGAAGGCAACAATGCCGTCAGGCACAGGACATTCCGAAGCCGGAAAGGCTCCAGAGGTCGAGATCCGGCCTTCCGCAACCGTGATCATCGTCAGGGCTTCGGGGGCTTTTCCCAGCGTACTGATGGGGCAGCGCAGCCGTTCCGCGGTATTCATGCCATCCAAGTTCGTCTTTCCGGGTGGAGCGGTCGATCCTTCCGATCGACTTGTTTCCCTGTCCTGGCACGGATACGACCCGTCGCTGGACAAGCTTGGGCTCGAGGCGGGCGACCTTGAACCCGGAGCCATCGTACTCGCGGGCATTCGCGAGGTCTGGGAGGAAACCGGCCTGAAGCTGGCGGTTCGCGAGGTCGAGACAAACAGTCAGGGATTTGGCGTGAACCTGCACAATCCATCCGGCGGACCGATACCCGCGTGCTGGGCCGAATTCTTCGGCCAGGCCGTTGTCCCATCGGCAGCCGGCATGAAGTTCATTTTTCGGGCAATCACACCTCCGGGACGGCCTCACCGTTTTGATGCCCGCTTCCTCATGGTTGATGCCGGCCATGTCCTGAACGACCTTGACGACTTTTCTCAAGGCTCGGGTGAGCTTTCCCACCTGTCATGGGTCCCGTTGCACGAGGCCACGTCACTCGAGTTGCCGTTCATAACGGAGGTCGTTCTCGCGGAACTCGAAGAAATCCTCTCCAAAGGGGCAACGGGTCGTGGTATCCCGTTCTTCCATCATCAGGACGTGCGCTCCTGCGTCAGCCACTTGTAAGGCACGCGGCCGCGATGGCGGCGAGCGTGCGTGTCCGGTCCCCTCGGTGACCGCGAAAATCCGGGTTTCGGACGGAAACGTGCCATGACGATCTCGGAAGAATCCTTTTTTCTTCACGCCGGATACCGGGGAACGCTCCAGAGTCAGATCCGCCAGCAGATCGCGACTGCCGTAGTTCAGGGAAAATTCCTACCCGGCGAGCGCCTGCCTTCAAGCCGCAAGCTGGCCGTACATCTCGGGATTTCCAGGATAACCGTCACGCTGGCCTACCAGGACCTGATTGCCGACGGTTACCTGGATTCGCGGCAGCGATCGGGAATCTTCGTGGCGAAAGATGCGCCGAAGCCGGATTTTCCGGGCCCCGGCATCGAGTCCCGGGACACTGTTCGGTGGGACGAGGCCCTGTGCAGACGGTACACCGGCGCACGGCTCGTCAGGAAAGTCGAAGACTGGCGGCGGTTTCGCTACCCTTTCGTTTATGGCCAGGCGGACCCGGAGCTTTTCAGCCATTCGCAATGGCGCCAGTGCGCGCTCCAGACACTCGGCAAGCGCGAATTCGACAACCTCGCGTCCGACCTTGCCGAACGCGACGACGCCCAACTGGTCGCCTATATTGTCCGGCAAACCCTGCCACGCCGCGGAATCCTTGCCAGACCCGAGCAGATTCTCGTGACGGCGGGTGCTCAAAACGCGCTCTGGACGATTGCCCAACTCCTGCTGGGACCGGGGCGGGTCGCGGTACACGAAAACCCTGGATACCCGGACCTGAGGGAGATCATTCGCCATTCGAACTGTATCCTGGCACCACAGGACGTCGACTCCTCCGGGCTCGATCCATCTGCAATCCCCGACCAGGCAGACGTTGTTTTCACGACCCCCAGCCACCAGGCGCCGACAGCCGCGACGATGCCGATGGAACGCAGGCGCGACCTGCTCGCTGCGGCCCGTGAAAGGGACTTCATCGTTGTCGAAGATGACTACGAATTCGAAATGAGTTTCCTGGGTTCGCCACTTCCAGCCCTCAAATCCCTCGATCGAGACGGCCGGGTCATCTACGTGGGGAGCTTCTCGAAATCGCTGTTTCCCGGGCTCCGGCTGGGGTTCCTGGTCGCCTCCGAGCCCCTGATCCGGGAGGCCCGGGCACTGCGGACGACCGTTCTCAGGCACTTGCCCGGCCACATTCAAAGAACGACGGCTCAATTCCTGGCGCTGGGTCACTACGATGCGCTGATTTCGCGCATGAAGGACGCGTTCTGTTCCCGGCACCAGGTCATGCTGGATGCCATCAGGAATCATGATCTCAAGATCGTGGGGAAAGGCGGTTTTGGCGGATCGAGTTTCTGGATGCGCGCGCCGGCCGGGATCGATACCGACAGACTTGCGACGATGCTCGAACCCAGAGGCGTTCTGATCGAGCCCGGGGAGCCGTTTTTCTCCGGCCACTCGATCCCCCGGAACTATTTTCGTCTCGCCTATTCCTCAATTCACGAGAAACGAATTCCCGAAGGGATCAGGTTGATCCGTTCCGAAATCGATGCGCACTTCGCCAAAGGCGAAATGCCTCACCGGTAGGTACCGCACGACGGAAACTTCACATTCGACCGGCGAGATTTGCCTGCACGGTAAGTCGATCCAAATTTTCCGTCTCAACAGTCACGGTGAGTTCCGGAGACCGTGGCTCCGCGCCATTTGCCGCAACATCGCATTCAGCGGGACGGTCGGGACGAGATTCTGAATCGCCTCGTCAGGCAACAGGATTCGTTCAGCCCAACCCCGGGAACCTGGTCGTGTCGGCATCGGACGAGCGAACTTCGGCCTGGTGCTCGATCGCAAGTGCGGCGAGATGTGCGCCCGTGGTTTTAGATTGCCGGCCGACCCCACCCTCCTGAGGAGGTCGAACAGGATTTCGACATGGCGGTCTCCCGGGTGGATGAGCAACACTTGAGGACGAACGGGCCGGGACGTGACACGGGAGATGGCGCGACTCACTTCCAGAGGATTATCGAGTATTCCGGGATAGGTAGCGATGCGGATGAAGCCCGGGATCGCCACCCAAGGAACACCGACGGTGCCGGTTCCGTTCAGCAGTTCTTCCCACCAATTTCGTGCCGCCTCGTGCTTGCGAAACCGAGAATAATGGGCGTACACCAACAGATGTCAGGAATGACCACCAAGCCAGCTCTCGAGCAAACTCATCTGCCTCCACATCATCGACAAGCTGATCGAGACGACCCGCGTCGAATCCAGGTTCGAAGCCGAAGGCATGGGGCTCTACCTTGAAGCGAGAGACTCGTTGCGGCTTGCTGCTCATGCCGAGACCAATGCGCAACGTATTGTTCACGACGGTCTTCATATCTCTGCTTGAGCGTCGCATTTCCCGCTTTGGGAGTTGTTCGACATCAGGGTCGGTGGTGCGTGTCGTTCGCATAGGTAACATAATGATATATTTGACTTTTGATATCGAGATGTCTCAAATCGAGGTACGGGAGAATTTCGTCGGCGCCAATTGTTTGTTCGCCTGTAGACCGGCGTATCGGGTACGATCGTGCTGGGTCAGTTCCGGTAGGACGGGAAGTGAACGCGAAACGCCGGCCCCGGATACAATGGGCTGCTGCATGGCGTGATACACGACAATTGACGAGATGAATCCAGCGACAATCAAGGCATATGATTGATTCCGCAACGAGCACAACATCTGCGCCCGCCGCCTGGAATCGGCCCAGGTTGCCATTGAGCGCGCGAAGCAGGATGCCGCGTGCGCCGTTCATGTCCCGGTCGACGATAATCGTGCCGTCCGAGACCGTCTTCGAGTCGCCTGGCTCCTGCTCGACAATACCGTCCCATGAACGGGACCTGCTGGCATAGGCCTCCATGGCGATGACGAGCCGCTTGCCGCATTTCCGGCACATCCACGCCAGCTTCTGCCTGACCCTGTCGTGGGCCAGGCCCAGCATCGAGCGTACGGTCCTCGTCCTGATCTTGCGGTCGGACTTCGTGCTCATGTCCCTTTTCCCGAAAGACGGAAGCAGGATCACGTCGAAAGCCTGGACGGGATCGTAGGCAACCCGACGGTGCCGGTCGTCGACCAGGTTGAGGATGCGAAAGGCGAGCCTGTCGGTCCGCTTCCGATAGTCTCGCTTCCAGTCCCCGTGCCTCGCCTCCGCGCGCTGGCCGACCAGGTTGTCGAGCATGAGCAGGAGCGGAAACACCCTTTCGGCGTAAAAGCCGTCACCGTAGCTGACGGCTTCGTTCATCGCGTATGCGGTCACGAAGGTCCGCGCGCCGGGGCCGAGGGTCACGATGGAGCGGATCTGGATTTCATCCTACCCAACCGTGGTGATGTGCTTCCGAGCGCAGATGAACCACTGCCCCCGCTCAAGCACGATCGTCACCAGCTTTCCCCATGCCTCTTCGGGCATGGGTTCGGCAAGGTCGAAGATCTGCGCGACAAGGCCTGGATGAGCGAAAGAAACCGATCGGGCGCTCGATCTCGTTGAAAAGTGGGCCAGCAACCAGACGTCGGCGCGTGACCACGGTGCCAGTTGCCTGATCCGTCACAGTATCACGCCGAAACCCTCAAACGGCGTTGACGGCACCTCATCGCCTGACACCAGGCACCACCCAAGAAATTGACTTCCAGAACCTCCCGTTCTTCGGTAACAATCTTGACGAGGCAACGGATCCATCAAAAGTAAAGCTTTACGTGAGGCAATATGGGCTGCCACCTCGATTATCGCGCAGCGCGCCTGCCCGCCGCCTCCGGGAAGCGCGCTGCCCGGAACCTGGAACCCGGAATCCGGTATGTCCAACGCGGCGGGATCGGGTAGGTGTGGCCGGGAGACGTGATGCCGGGCGCCGCGGATGGCCGGATTGGAAGATGTCTTCGCGTTGTGCCGGCGCGGAGAAGAAGTCGGCGGCGGGCGGCAAAGGGTTGAAACCCGCCGTCTTGGCTGCAATGACGGCAGAAGGCAGACAGAGGGTTGGCGATGATCTTGAAGCGGGAATTGTCGGACTGGCCGGGCATGGTGGAGTCGGTGTTACCGATACTGGATGCGGAGAGTCTTCGGGTGCTGAGGGCCGGTGAACCGCCGGACAACCCTGCGTTGCGCGTCTCGTCCGACCTCGGGGACGGGGAGCTGGCCGGATCCGCCTTCGTTCGCAACGCGGTGGCGCTGCTTCGCGCGGCCGCCGGGGAAGACGAAGGCCTGCGGGTCACGGCAACCGGCACGCTTTCACTTGCCAGCGTCGCGAGGATGCGGGCGGAAACGGCCTGGCCGGACATGGAGGCGACGGAGCATTTCCGCGACAGGGTGAAGTACCGGGAACGGGACATCTGGGAACTGCACGTGCTGCGGGTGATCGCGCAGGAGGCAGGACTTGTCGAATGCGGCGCCCGGACGCTGGAGCCGACGGCGCTCGGGCGCAGAATGCTGGAGGCGGGGAACCTCGGCACGCTTCAGGCGCTGCTGTTCCAGGCGTTCTTCTGGCGGACGGACCCTTCCCTGTTCGTGGGCTGGCTCGCCCGGCGGGTGCCGGGACGATGGCCGCAGGATGACATCGGGGCGGTGCTCTGGGCGCTCTCCGGCGTGGCTGGCGAATGGCATGGCGCCGACACGCTCGCCGTGGCGTGCACCGATCCCGGGAACCCGGTTCCGCGGGGATTTCTCGGCCGGCCGGCGCTGTTGTTCGTGTCGCGTGTCCTCGTGCCGCTGTGTTGGTTCGGGGTCATGGAATGGAGGGAGATTCAGGAAATGTACGACGTCCGGCGCTGGCGGAAGACTGCCCTGTTCGACCGGCTGCTGTCCTTCGACGTCCGGCTTGCGGACCGCCGACCGCGCGGGCACTGACGGTCATGGGGGAGCGTATGCTGCGACGGAGGGCGCAGGGCACCGACGCCTCGATCCTGTCCTGGGCGGGAAAGGCGGCATCTCGCGGGCAGCGAGGGACACTGGGTTGAAAGGAACCAGGTCCTCCGATCCAGATATCAACTGTACGGAGGCAGCGGGACCGGAAGAATTTGGATGGCCACGTTCTACAGGAGGAATGGGTGCATTTTGATGCACGTTCGCAGCCTTGAAGGACAGGAGACATTTCGGGGCTCGGATCGTCCGGTCTCGGACCATTTTGGCTTCGCGCAGCCCAGGGCTCACAATTGAGAATACGGCCACTGCGTGCTGCCTCGCTACCGCGTCATGCAGCAACAGTACGGGCCGTGTCACCAGAATTTTATGTAGGTCGGGGCGGAAGTGAAAAGCCTGCCTGATCGGTTATGAGCGTCAATTTCGGCCGATCCGTTACCTCATCATTAATGTCACCGAAGTCCCGGCGGTTCTGGAAGTTTTCCTGAGGTGGTGTCAGTGACAGATATAATTGCCCGGTTTTCTCTTTTTGCGAATCTACAAAAACGATTGTTGGTGATCCCGTGGTATTCGAAGGCGAGAGGCGCGATAGTGTGGACAGGCGAAGTCAAGAGATATGCATGGTGCGTGATAGGAAGGCGCCCGGTGCAGGTGTTATGATGTCCGGGATGTTGACGTCGTGGAGTTTTCCGTCGGTGATGTGGACGAATGCGGGCATGTTGCCACGCAGGTCGAAGAGTACGTGGAGTTTGACGGTTGCCTTGGTCTTTCGAAATCGTGCCCAAGGAAGGAGCGACAGGCGCTGGTCTTTGGCGAAGGAATCGAACGCGCAAACCGTGTTGTCGAGGTCAAGGATAGCACGGAAATCTGGATGACCGCTCGTCTGACTGGACGTATTGATGTGCCACACTATCCTTCGCCTGGTATGGCCGGGCGCGACCTGATCTCGGAAAATCCGCAGCTTTCGCCTTCTCGACACCTTTCAACTACAACGCAAGGCGGCTATCAACTCTTCGCCACCAGACGCAAAGCCGGGAGGCCTGGGGATACCGGGGGTGTCGTCGACCGACCGAACCCGCGAACCGTGAACTCGGGAAACGGCGGGTGCGCCAACATCAACTCTGGACGGAAAGCTGTGCAAATCTGGCACTATTCCAACCAACGTTCAGGCCGGACATGACCCGCTAGCTCCGCAGTTTACCGCGCCTACGGCCACAGTTTGGGGACCAATTGTCATCTGATAAGGAACATCCATTTCTTGCCCGCCGGATGGCGCGGTGTCCAGACGCGTTGGTGCAGCGTGCTGCAACTTCCCAGGCAAAGGTAACGGCAATCGCCGGTGCGGGCACCGGTCCTGCACTCGCTGCAGCAAGGGCGGGCGTCGATTCCGGGTTGATGGATCCGCTGTTCATCGGAAGAACCGGCGACATTGTCGCGAAAGCCGAAGCCATTGGATGGGACATATCGGAATACGGGATAGTTGACGCCGGATCCGAAGAGGAGGCGGCGGCGTTCGCCGTCGACGCATGCCGGGACGGGACTGCGAGCGTGCTGATGAAGGGGCTCGTGCATTCCGACATCCTGTTGAAGGCGGTTCTCGACAGGAACAAGGGACTTCGTACGGGGGATCGCCTTGTTCATGTCTTCGTGCTGTTCCCGCCCGGAGGAGGAAGACCCCTCGCGATTTCTGATGCTGCCGTCAACGTCGCGCCCGACTTCGAAACGCGAAAATCGGCAACCCGGAAAACCGTCGAGATATTGCATCGTCTTGGCGTCAAAAGACCCCGGATAGCGTTCCTCTCGGCGACCGAAATCCCGATCGCCTCGGTTCCGTCGTCAATGGAGGCCCGGTCCATGCGTGATTGGGCACGTGCCGAACTGCCCGACGCGGAATTCTCGGGGCCTCTTGCAACTGATCTCGCGCTTTCGCCTGAAGCGGCTAGAATCAAGAATATTCAGGTAGATCCGGTGGCCGGGCATGCGGATGGCATTATCGTTCCGGACATCGTGTCGGGAAATGCGCTGTACAAGGCGCTGGTCTATGTCGCCGGCGCCTGCGCCGGTGGAGTCGTCACGGGCGCATCCGCGCCCATACTCCTCACGAGCAGGGCAGACCCTCCGGAAGCACGTCTGGCGTCGCTTGCACTCGCGGTCATGATGGCCGAAAACTGACGGAACAATGGAATTTTTTTCGTGATGGGCGACCCAAAATATCCGGAAACGCGCACGGATTTGCCGAGAACGACCCGAACGGGAAGTCTCGCGATGCCCCGGCGAAACAAGACACGTGCTGACGTCGAGGGTAGCCGGGCATGAAGCATGCACCCGACCTCTCGCCCCGTGTTTCGGACGAAATCCGGAAAACCACCTGCTACATGTGTGCGTGCCGTTGCGGCATCAACGTGCACCTGCTCGACGGCAAAGTGCGCTACATCGAGGGCAACAGGGATCATCCGGTCAACAGGGGAGTGCTGTGCGCTAAGGGGTCTGCCGGAATCATGCAGCATTATTCCCCTGCCAGGTTGCGGGCGCCCCTGTTGCGAACGGGCGAAAGGGGAGAAGGAAAGTTCCGCGAAATCTCCTGGGATGAAGCACTCGATATTGCGGTCAGCTGGCTTGAGCCGATCAGGCGGACTGCCCCGCAAAAGCTCGCTTTTTTCACCGGGCGGGATCAGTCCCAATCCTTGACCAGTTGGTGGGCGCAGCAGTTCGGGACCCCCAACTATGCCGCCCATGGCGGTTTCTGCTCGGTCAACGTGGCAGCTGCCGGCATCTATACGCTCGGCGGATCGTTCTGGGAATTCGGCCAGCCTGATTGGGAACGCACCCGCCTGTTCATGATTTTCGGGGTGGCAGAGGACCACGACAGCAATCCGATCAAGCTCGGAATCAGTCGCCTCAAGGAACGCGGCTCCCGCGTGATCGCGGTCAATCCAGTCCGGACAGGATACAACGCCGTCGCCGATGACTGGGTGGGCATCACCCCGGGAACTGACGGATTGTTCGTCCTGTCGATCGTCCACGTGCTGTTGAAAGCCGGCAAGATCGATCTTGATTACCTGTCCCGTTACACAAACGCCGCGTTCCTGGTTGATGCCGGGCCGGGCTCGACGAAGCGCGGCATGTTCTTGCGCGACGCCGACGGGCGGGAACAGGTTCTTGATGTCAGGACCGGGAAACCGAAACCCTGGACGGCTGAAGGGGTCATTCCGAACCTGACCGGCGAGATAACCAAGAACGAAGTCCCGTACCAAACGGTCCTCCGGCTGATGGTCGGAAAATACCTTTCGGACAGGTACGCGCCCGAAACCGTTGCCGCGACCTGTGGCGTCAGCGCCGGGCGAATTCGCGGCATCGCCGCCGAACTGGCCGACGTTGCGTTCAACAACTCCATTACGATCGAACAGCCATGGGTGGACTGGAGAGGCGTACGTCACGAACGGATGACCGGACGCCCGGTGTCGTTTCATGCGATGCGCGGAATTTCCGCCCATTCGAATGGCTTCCAGACCTGCCGGGCGCTGCATCTCCTGCAAATTCTGCTTGGGTCAGTCGAGGTTCCCGGCGGATTCCGCTTCAAGCCGCCGTATCCCAAACCTTTCTCCGTGCACCCGTCACCCTGTGGACATCCGAGGCCCGGGAGTTCTCTTCCCGGTCCACACCTCGGATTTCCGAAGGGGCCCGAAGACCTGTGCATTGACCGTGACGGAAAGCCGACGCGTATCGACAAGGCCTTTTCCTGGGAGAGTCCGTTGTCGGCGCACGGAATGATGCACATGGTCATTTCGAACGCCCATGCCGGCAGTCCCTACCCCATCGACACGTTGTTTCTGTACATGGCCAATTTGGCGTGGAATTCGTCGATGAACCCCACGGGCGTCATGTCCATGCTGACAGACAGGGACGAGTCGGGAGAGTACCGGATTCCGAGGCTGATCTGCGCGGACAGCTATTCTTCCGAGATGGTCGCGTTTGCGGACCTCGTCCTTCCCGATACCACCTACCTGGAACGCCACGACTGCATTTCGTTGCTGGACCGGCCGATCTCCGAAGCCGATGCCGCGGGTGACGCCGTTCGATGGCCAGTCGTCGAACCCGACCGGGATGTCCGGTGTTTTCAGTCCGTGCTCCTGGAGCTTGGCGCGCGCCTTGGATTGCCCGGATTCATCGGAGACGACGGGACCGCCAAATACCGCGACTATGCGGATTACATCGTCAATCACGAGCGCCGGCCGGGAATTGGCCCCCTGGCCGGGTTTCGCGATCCGCAAGGCACCGGCAAAGGGAGAGGCGCACCAAATCCCGAACAGATCGAAGCCTATATTGCCAATGGCGGTTTCTGGCGCGATCCGGTCCCGGAAGCGGGCCACTACTACAAGCCCTGGAACCGGGACTACCTGGACTGGGCGGTCTCACTCGGCCTCCTGGACAGCCCGCGGCCGTACGTCTTCAACCTGTACCTGGAAGTCCTGCAGAAATTCCGGCTTGCCGCAGAAGGATTTGGCGAACTCCAACCACCTGACAGGCTTCGCGACGGCCTGGCCGCGGCGATGGATCCTTTACCGGTCTGGTGGAACCCGGACGGCAAACCATCCGAAAGCACCGATGAGACCTCAGAATTCCCGTTGCACGCACTGACCCAAAGGCCCCCCGCAATGTATCACAGTTGGGGGAGCCAGAACGCGTGGTTGCGCCAGATACACGGAGTCAATCCACTCTACGTCCCCACGTCCGTGTGGGACGAACATGGTTTCGAGGACGGAGACTGGGCTTATGTCGAATCTCCCCACGGCCGCATTCGGGTACCTGTCGCCCGCATGGACGCACTCAACCCCCATACCGTCTGGACATGGAACGCGATTGGCAAGCGCAGCGGGGCATGGGCGTTGCACAGGAATGCGCCCGAGTCGTCCCGTGGTTTCCTGTTGAACCACCTGATAAGCGAGTTGCACCCGCCCAAGGGTGACGGATTCCGCTGGTCCAACAGCGATCCGATCACCGGCCAGGCGGCATGGTTCGATCTTCGTGTCCGGATACGAAAGGCTCCGGGGGATGGACCTGCGGAACCGGCTGTTCCGGCACAGTCCTCGCCGGTCGATCCGGGGCCGGACGTGCTTCGGTTTGGCTGGGACTGACGATGACCGACCTGCCCCAGGATACGGACCGGCGCCTTGGCCTCGTCATCGACCTCGATATCTGCGTCGGGTGCCACGCGTGCGTCATCAGTTGCAAGGGCTGGAACACGACCGCATACGGAGCTCCGCTTGCCGATACGGATCCGTATGGCCCCGACCCTTCGGGCACGTTTCTCAATCGAATCCACACGTTCGAGGTCCTGCCGGACGACGGACCGCCGTCGGTGGTCCACTTTCCGAAATCGTGCCTTCATTGTGACGACGCCCCCTGCGTGACGGTCTGCCCGACGGGCGCGAGCTACAAGCGAACCGAAGACGGCATCGTGCTTGTCAATGAAGACGACTGCATCGGCTGCGGGCTCTGTGCCTGGGCGTGTCCTTACGGTGCGCGTGAACTGGATCCCTCCGCCGGTATCATGAAAAAGTGCACGCTGTGCGTAGACCGGATTTACAATGACAACCTGCCGGAGGAGGACCGCGAACCGGCCTGCGTCAGAAGCTGCCCGGCCAACGCACGGCACTTTGGCGATTTTTCGGACCCGGACAGTTCCGTCTCCAGGATAACCCGAGAGCGGAACGGTCTTGACCTGATGCCCGAACAGGGCACGCGGCCTGTCAACAAGTACCTGCCTCCGAGAGACCTGGGCTCGCGATCGGGCAATACCGGTGACGGCGATATGGTCACTGCCTCTGACGGCTCGATCGATGTGCTTGCCCCCCTGCTCGAGCCGGTTGCTGAATCGCCTTCGGGCCTGCTCGGCTGGATAGACCGCACGCTCTCGCGATTCTGATGCACCCGGCGCCGTCGATCATACTGTTCACCTCGATCTCCGGACTGGGATTCGGCCTCCTGGGAATGCTTTGCCTCGGTTTTCCGGCAGTCGCCGGGCGGGAGGCGTTTCTCTGGTTCCTTGCTGGTTATGTTCTTGCCGGTGGAGGTCTGTCACTGTCGCTGTTTCATCTTGGTCAGCCAACGCGTGCCCTCAAGGCGTTTACCCAGTGGAGATCGTCGTGGCTTAGCCGCGAAGCCGTGGTTTCAATCCTGACTCTGGCGGTAACCGGCATCCAGGCTTTGCTGATCATGTTTTCGAGCGGAAATTCCGTCCTTGGCGTTGCGGCGTCGGCATTGTGCTTCGCCACGGTTTTCTGCACCGCGATGATCTACGCGCAGTTGAAGACCGTACCGCGATGGAACCATCCCCTGACCCCCGTCCAGTTCCTGGCGTTCGCGATCGCGGGCGGTACGCTGCTCGCGGGCGAAGACCAGGCCGCGATGGCGGCCCTGGCGATCCTGGCGTGCGTCCAGATGGCGTCGTGGCTGATCGGAGATCAACGGATTCTGAAATCCGGCTCGACCGTCGAATCTGCGACCCGGCTCGGCGGTCCCGGAATTCGATCCGTGCGATTGCTGGAACCGCCCCATACGGGCGGGAATTACCTGACCAGGGAGATGGTTTTCGTCGTCGGGCGACGCCACTCGAGAGTCATCAGGTCGATCTCGATCGCCAGTATCGGAATCCTGCCGCTGTTTCTCCTCGCCCTGCCCCTCGAAGGCGCCTGGGGCAGGCCGCTGATTGTGGCTCTCCACATCAACGGCGTCCTGCTGTCGCGCTGGCTCTTTTTTGCCGAAGCGGAACATGTCGTGGGTCTCTATTACGGAAAACATGGCCGCGTGAGGCGATAGACCGGGATTCAATCGCCCAATTCCGCACCGGGACCGCGTCGGAATGTCTCTGCCGCCAACTGGCCGTGAATCCCTGAACGAGGACATCGAATCATCGCCTGGCCAGCGAAACGAGCTTCCCGCTAACTCCTTCACCGTGGGTGCCGCCTGTCCATTGGAGCGAGCGCGAGCCTTTCGCCCCATTGACGCCACCCGACGGACGTGATCTTCGGGAACGCATGGCCGGTCTGTTCCGGGAAGTGCCGCCCGGCGAACGAGGTCGCGGACTTGTCGTCGTGACTGAACGGCATTTGCACGCGACGTTCGGCAAATCGAACGCGGACGGAGGACATCCACCATGGTTCCCGCTTACAAGCACGCCCTGATCGTCGGTACCGGTTCCGGGCTCTCGGCGTCCCTCGCCCGCGCGTTCTCGGGGGAGGAAATAAAGCTGACACTCGCCGCGCGCGGCATCGATGACCTGGAAGACCTTTGTTCGGAAACCGGCGCCACGGCGAAGACATGCAATGTCCTGTCGGAAACAGACGTTGACGCGTTATTCAGCGGCTTCGAAAACGGTGAACCGGATGTGGTGGTCTTCAATCCAAGCGCCAGGGTACGGGGGCCGATAACCCAAATCGACCGCGGGGAGGTCAAGCGGACCGTCCTGACCAGCGCCTACGGGGGCTTCCTGGTTGCCCAGGCCGCGGCACGGCGCATGCTTCCGAATCGGCATGGGGCAATCCTGTTTACCGGTGCTTCGGCCAGCGTAAAAGGCTATGTCCATTCTGCAGCGTTCGCCATGGCCAAGTTTGCTCTGCGCGGTCTCGCCCAGAGCATGGCGCGCGAGCTGCATCCCGAGGGCATACATGTCGGCCATTTCATCATCGACGGCGGAATCCGGAATCCCATGCGGCCGGAACGGATCGAGAAGGAGGGCAGGCCCGACAGCATGCTCGATCCCGATGCGATCGCTCGCAGCTACCTGCATTTCCTCAAACAGGACCGCAGTGCATGGGCCTGGGAAATCGAACTCCGGCCGTGGGTCGAGAACTTCTGACCACGAATGACCCGGGCGTCCTCGTCGCGGGATCACGTCCTGTGGCGCGTTTGGGAAACCATCGACCCGCGCCGGTATTTCTGTCGTGATCCCAGGACAGAAAAGCTGATGCAGATATCGCGACGGACCCGTCGGATCCTGTGCCTCACGCCTGCCACCGGCGCAATTGCTCACAGTAGCACGATGAACAGAACGCTGATCAGGACGAGGACGATTCCAGCGATTTCCCGGAACGTGCTACGCTCCCTGAAGACCAGGTATGACCCCGCAAAGGTAAACACCAACTCGATCTGCCCCAGCGCCTTGACGTAAGCGGCATGCTGCAACGCGAAGGCGACAAACCAGCACAGGCTTCCCAAGATACTCGTCAGCCCAACCAGGCCGGAAACCCGCCATGTAGCAAGGACACGCGTAATTTGACCAGGCTGGCGAAAGCGCAAATATATTACCATGACAACTGACTGAAATGCCGTCACAAGCGCAAGCGTCAGTGAGGCACGCAGCAGCGCGTCACCTTCGCCAAGCGCAAGGGTCGCCCCCCGGTATCCGATTGCCGAGACTCCAAACAATGCACCTGACGCCAGGCCGTAGCCTGTTGCCCGGTTGAAGACAGCGTTGACGCGCAAGACCGATGCCGGGGTCAGGCTTGCTGTAGGTGCGTCTGCCATCAGGACGACGCCAACCAGGCCGATCAGTATGGCGAAGAGACCAAAGGCGGAAACACCTTCACCGAGAATCAGGAGAGACAGGATGGCCGTTTGAACGGTTTCGGTCTTCTTGAACCCGATTCCGACGGCGAAGTTACGTTCCGAAAAGAGCGCCACGACGCAACTCGTCGCAATGATCTGTGCAAGCCCGCCGACACAGGCGAATGCGAGAAACTCAAGGCCGATCGGGGGAATCCGCCGCTCCGGGACGGCAAGGAGGCCTGCAAGAAGAATGGCGGCAAGCGGCGCCCCGTAAAGAAAGCGGGCAAACGTCGCGCCCCCCGCGGAGAGGCTCGTGTCCTTGAGCACCTTTTGCAGCATGAACCTGAGGTTCTGAAAAAATGCCGCTGCGATCGTGATCGGAATCCAGGGGTCCATGCGACGGTGATGGCATGACCTTGTGTTCGCGTCGAGGCGAATAGCGTTGGACAGAACTCCTGTACCAGATTCGCTTCGGCTCGTTTACGCCCCCGGGGAGGCTCGCCGGCCCGCCCGTAACACGGAAGCGGCATCGTACTCGTACCCTTTGGCGCCGCGTTGGCTCCGTGAAGTTCGAATGTGAATCGAACAGGAATACTGCGAACCGTGATGAACCGGGTATCCATTTCAATGAGGCTCCAGCCCTGTCGGATGGTCCCTGCTTCATCAAAGCCCCGGCGAACGCTTCGGACGGGTCACGCTGTCTGACCATGGGTACGACTGGTACGAGGAATCGAACGGCATCTGATTTTCGCCGCGAGAATCATCTCCGTCCGTCGTGCCATGAAACAGGGGGTGGAGCATTTTAAGGCAACAGAGTTCGGCGCGCGCCTCGACGCGGGCGACGACGTATTCGCACTTGTCCATTGGTCAAAAGCCCGGCACCACTCGACAGACCCTCATCAGTATGTGGATCGCCGAGCGACCACAACGACCTCCGGGTAACGCCCGTGGCACGATGACGCAGGGCGACCGCGCAGTGGCACCGGAGCGCCAATTGACAGCCGGCACGACGCGAACGGGTTCGCTCCGTCTCCATGAATAATCCTGAGTATATCCGCCGCGACCGGATCCGGTGCACGATTGCGCGGACCGATGATGCCGCTGTTTTCGAAATTTGGAGGTCTGGGCATGCCTGACACCATCCCTTTCGCTGACGAGGGCGGCTCATGACCAAGTCCAACTGGTTGTCCGGGACTTGCCGGTCCAGTATCGCTGTCGAGGTTCCCGGATTGTCCGGATCGAACCCTGAACTCGCCGGGTGTTGGCAAATGACCGCAGAATCAAGCAGTTGACCAATCCGCCGCCATATTGTCCTATACACACCGGACAGAGTGGTCATATATTTGCCGCCCGGATTCAAACCAAAGACAATTCAAGGATTCTGTCATGCGATGCCCGTTTTGTGGTGCCTCCGAAACCCAGGTCAAGGACTCACGCCCCGCCGAAAACCAGAACGCCATCCGTCGACGAAGGCTGTGCGTGTCGTGCGGTGGCCGATACACGACGTATGAACGCATCCAGTTGCGTGACCTCGTGGTTATCAAAAAGAACGGGAGACGCGAGGAATTCGACCGCGACAAACTTGAACGTTCCTTGCGAATTGCCATGCGCAAACGATCAATCGAACCGGAGCGCGTCAACCAGATGATCAACGGAATCCTGAGACGCCTTGAAAGCGGGGGAGACAACAACATCCGGTCGGAAACCATAGGAACGGTCGCAATGGACGCACTCGCTCGCATCGATACGGTCGCCTATGTACGATTTGCGAGCGTCTACATGGATTTCCAGGGCGCCGATGACTTCGAGGATTTTGTCACCGCCTTGCGCCCGACCGAGGATTGACCATTCACCGGCCATGCCTAGCCCGTCAGCAGACGAACGCTGGATGCGCAATGCCATCGAACTCGGGCAACGGAACATCGGACAGGTCTGGCCATCGCCTGCAGTCGGTTGCATCCTCGTCAAGGACGGCTTACCGGTTGGCCGAGGCTGGACCGGCCCGGGCGGAATTCCCCATGCAGAAGCCGCAGCCATTCGCCGGGCCGGAGACCAATGCAAAAACGCGACAGCGTACGTATCTCTCGAACCCTGTGCACATTTCGGGAAAACGCCACCTTGCTCCAAGGCACTGATCGAGGCCGGCATCGCCAGGGTCGTTACGGCGATGACGGACCCCGACCCGCGCGTTTCGGGCAAGGGCCACCAGGAACTTGAGAATGCAGGGATCGAGGTCAGCACCAATGTTCTGCGGCGCCAGGCAATCCGCTCCCATTCGGGTTTCATCTACCGGGTCACGAAACAACGGCCCTTCGTGACATTGAAATCGGCCGCCTCACTCGATGGCCGGATCGCGACCAGGACCGGAGAAAGCCAATGGATCACTGCCGAGACAACCCGCCGGCATGTTCACCTGCTTCGGGCGCAACACGACGCGGTTCTCGTCGGCCGGGGCACCGTTGTGGCGGACGACCCCTCATTGACCGTTCGTCTCCCCGGTCTGGAAGACCGTTCTCCCGTGCGCGTCGTGTTTGACAGCCTGGCACGCAGTCCGGTCGAGTCGAAGCTCGGAACGACAGCGCACGAGGTACCCGTCTGGATTTGCCACACGGACGCAGCACCTGCCGAATCCCTGTCCAGATGGCGAAATACCGGTGCGGAAACCGTCAGTGTTGCCAGCCTGCCTTCGGGCAGTATCGACCCGGAGCGGGCCCTTGTTTCCCTTGCGGAAAAAGGGCTGACCCGGGTCCTTTGCGAAGGCGGTGGCACTCTTGCCGCAAGTCTTGTTCGCAGTGAAATGGTCGACGAGTTGTTGCTCTACTCCGCTGGTCTGGTCATAGGCAGTGAGGGAAAGGCCGTAATCGGGTCAACGAACTGGACCAGGCTCGCGGACGTTTCGCGATTCCGGCTCGACGATGTCAGCACGATCGGAAATGACATGTTCAGTCGCTGGATCACGGATGGACTGACGGAGCCGCTTTGAACTTACTAAAGGTATACATCGAAGAATCATGTCGGGCAGCGCCCGTCAGGTGGCCGTTCGACCAGTTTCGCCGATCTGTAGAGTGGATTGATGCCAACGCACCTTGGCGGGTAGATGTGCTGGCTACTGATGCAAGGCTGCCGCGCAACAACTTCGCGGTTTCCATATGGCCCGGTCAGGTCGCGAGAAGTTAACCGTGTTGGAAGGATTGCAAGTTTTGCGAGGCATGGTTTTGTGACAGTGGCTACGGGAGTTTTCGGCACGAATGCCTTGAAATTCGAAGCCGACCGCAAATGTGTCCGTCGCTTGACCCCCGGCAAATTGGCCTCCCCTTCGCAGCCGAAACGACACGTCGGGGCACTATAGCCGAAAAATGACCTGGGCAGTGAGGTTCAGTCAGCCAACCAATCCTCGAGGACCAGGCCAGGGACTCGACCGAACTCTTTGACATTGTTTGTGACTAGTGGGAGGCCTCGCGCAACTGCCTGCCCCGCGATGAGAACGTCAAATGGCCCGATCGGTGTTCCCTGTTTGCAGAGGTGAGCCCGTAGTTTCCCGGCCTCTGCTGCATCGCGCCTGGTCAGGTTCAGAACTTCGAAACGAAGCGCATTCACGGCGGCAATGTTTCTTTCGACACGTTGGCTTTTGTAGCAACCGAAAAAAAGTTCATGCATGACAATCGATGAAACGCCAAAATCGCTCGGGTGAAAGTCCTTGAGCCGGGCTATCATTGCATTGTTGCCGGCAATCACTGCGATAACTGCGTTCGTGTCCAAAAGGTATTTCAATCGAACACATCCAAGCGAGGCCGCTCCTGCGCCGGATTTGTCTCTGTCGCACCATCGACAGCGTCATCATCCAGCGGGCCGAGTTCGTGCACCGTTTCCAGCCATCTCCAATCCTGTTCAATGGGCTCAAGGATGACTGCACAACCCTCGGCGCGTATCCGCACCCGGTCAGTTGAAAACCGGAATGCCTTTGGCAATCTCACGGCTTGAGAACGTCCGGTCATGAAGACTTTCGCAATTGCGTCTTTTGGCATAGGAATCTCCAAGTGATATACACTAAAAATATATCCCGATGGGTTCACCGGTCAAGGTGTCGTATGTCGTCCTGAAATGTGAGGCAGTGCATCCACCGTATTCCTGCCGTCGCAATCGGCCTGTTATCCGGGTTGTCCACGGGCGTAGCGTCAGAAATCACGGTCTTTCCGGAAGCAGTTCGGCATCGAATCAATTCGGGATCCGAAGCACAAACTGTCGCCAACGCGGACCGGTGTCAGCAGCCGGGCACGGCGCTGGTGTTGGTATGGATTTCTCGAGGCAGATATGGATTACCCGGCTGTCGGGCAAATCCCGTTTGAGCCTTTCCAACTTCACCAAAGGCACGCCTCCGTACGGATCTTCCAGCATTGGAACGGCGGCGTGAGATTCATCGTGTCGAGACCCATTGCCACTTCAGGCGGATGTCGAAATTCCTCGCCGCGATCAATCTCGCAACCCCGGCCGACGTGACAATGATCGCATTCCGGGACGGGAACCTAGGCCGAACGATCTCGAAGCGTACACACGGTCCGGCAGTGGCGAGGTGCACCTGGCACAACTCCGTCAAGGAGAGGCAAGTTGGCGAGCCATGTGATCCAGGACTGCATTGGCAAACCCCGGTTCCGGAGTACCTGGAAAGAACGCTTTCGTCACGTCGACGAACTCGTTGATGACGACCTTTGGCGGAATTCTCCCGACAAGCAGTTCCGCGCCTGCCGCCCGAAAAACGGCCCTCAGGATCGGATCGATCCGGTCGATTGGCCATCTCTCGACGAGCGCGCAGTCGGTTGCCTGGTCTATCCTGGGCTGGTCATCGACAGCCCGTGACAGGATTACGTCAAAATGATCGCGATCGATCTCTGCGAATTCTTGCCCTTCGATCGAACTGGCACTCGAGAAACTCGGGTCAGAGAAATCGATGCGAACTTCTTCCAGCGAGGACCCGCTTGCCTCCATCTGGAACAATGCCTGCACGGCCATGAGCCGGGCAACGGCCCGTCCGACCATCGGCGGGTCAGGGGCATGCTCCCGGTTCAGCTTCCCCGGAAGGCCGGTATCCTGCGATCCCGACACATTGTCACCCGGCATCCGGCCCGTGAGGTCCTGCAGGCATATCCGGCTCGGTCAATCCCAAGCGAAGAGACACCAGGGAAATCGCCGCTTCGGCTGCCTCTCCCCCCTTGTCACCCCTCCCGGGGGCAGCGCGTTCCAGGGCCTGTTCCTCGTTCTCGACCGTCAGAATTCCATTGCCGATGCAGGCACCCTGCAGGTTGAGCTGCATGATTCCGCGGGCGCTCTCGTTGCAAACCGTCTCGTAGTGCGTGGTCTCCCCGCGAATCACGCAACCGAGTGCAACGTAACCGTCAAATCTATCCCATTTGGAGGCAATTCCGATTGCAGCCGGGATCTCGAGTGCCCCCGGAACCTCGATTTCTTTCCACGACCATCCCTCGGCGTCGATTGCCGACCTTGCGCCTTGCAAGAGTTTGTCCGCGATATGGCGATAGAACGGCGCGGTAACGATCAGGATCCGGGGCTTTCCAGCCTTGCTCCCGCGACTATACCCGTGCCTGGCCTGATTCGACCCTGCCATGTCAGCCCGCCTTATCGGGAATCGGGCGCGTGTCCACGATCTTGATCCCGTAACCATCGAGGCCGATCACCCGGGTGATCGAAGAGTTCGTCAGTAGAATGAGATCCGAGATGCCCAACGTGCTCAGGATCTGTGCGCCCAGACCGTACCGCCGAAGAATCTGCGGACTGGCCGAGCCTGTCAGATCGAGGTTGTCGGACATGTCGCGCAACACGACAACGACACCACGTCCCTCTTCGGCAATGGTGTTCATCGCCATTTCGAGCTGGTGCGACCTTCCGGGCGTCAGGGCCAGGAGATCATTCAGGGGGTTGACGACATGCATGCGCACAAGCACGGGCCTGCGATCGGATATGTCACCCTTGATCATGACGATGTGTTCAGCGTCGCCAGTATTGTCGGTGAACACTCTCAGCATCCACTCGCCACCGAATTCGGAGTGGACAGCCCGAACGGCACTCTCCCGGACCAGACTGTCGTGGCGCCGCCTGTACGCGATCAGGTCCGAGATGGTCCCGATCTTCAGCCCGTGCCGTTGGGCAAACGACACCAGGTCGGGCAGGCGCGCCATCGTCCCGTCGTCATTCATGATTTCGCAGACGACCCCTGATGGATTGAGACCAGCCAGACGGGCGACATCAACCGCCGCTTCGGTATGGCCCGCCCGCACCAGGACACCGCCCTCTCGCGCCCGAATAGGAAAGACATGCCCGGGCGTTGCGATGTCCTGAGGTCCGGAATTCGCGTTGATAGCGACCGAAATCGTTCGCGCGCGATCATGCGCCGATATTCCCGTCGTTACACCCTCGCGAGCCTCGATGGAAATCGTGAACGCGGTTTCGTGCCGCGACGAGTTCGATGCGGACATCAGGGGCAAGCCGAGCGCATCAAGCCGTTCTCCCGTCAGCGAAAGGCAAATCAGGCCGCGCCCGTGGGTCGCCATGAAGTTGACCGCCTCCGGAGTCGCCATCTGGGCCGGGATGACGAGATCACCTTCGTTTTCCCGGTCTTCGTGATCGATCAGGATAAACATGCGCCCGTTCCGGGCATCCTCGATGATTTCCCCGATCGGCGAGACCGCGTCCCGAAAGTCGTTATCCATCTCGTCTTCCACTCTGGTGAACCGGATATTCCGTCAACCGGGCGACGTATCGAGCTAGCAGGTCGATTTCAATATTGACTCCGTCCCCTTCCCGGATCCCACCCCAGGTCGTTACCTCCAGCGTATGGGGAATCAGGCATACGTCGAACTCCGCGGCATCAACTGAGTTGACGGTCAATGACGTGCCATTCAGCCCCACCGACCCTTTCGGGGCAATGAACCGCATCAGCTCTTCAGGCGCCGACATGCGGACAATCCGGCTGTCTCCCACGGCGGTGATCGCGGAAACAATTGCGACCCCGTCGACATGCCCGGACAGAATGTGACCGCCCAATTCGTCACCTACCCTGAGCGATCGCTCCAGATTCACTCGGGATCCGGTCTTCCAGCGCGTGGAATCGAGGCCGACATGGGTCCTGGAGATGGTCTCGGCCGAAAGGTCGGCCTCGAACCAGCAGGTGTCCGGGCCTTTGCCCCGATTGACCGCGGTCAGGCAAATGCCGTTACAGCACAACGACGCGCCGATATCGACCTGGTCAGGATCCCAGGGCATCGAGATCCTCGCGCGCAGGTCTCCGCGCTTTTCAGTCGCGAGAATCGATCCAACGGCTGTGACGATACCGGTGAACATCAGTTCCCCTCCTCGGCGGTTCCATGCAACGAGGTATCGTTTCGCAGGGGTCGGGGCAAGTGGAGCAATGAAGGGTCACTGTCCATATGGGCAATCGCCACTCGGCCCGATTCACGAGCGGACACCGAGAATTGTGGAATCTCTCCATTGGTTGCGTTAAAGGGGCTGCCACTACGGGGTTGGCCAAGGACGACCGGGCGATCGATGGCGCGAATTCTGATCACATCTGCGATTCCCTATATCAACGGAGTCAAGCATCTCGGAAACCTCGTGGGCAGCCAGCTCCCGTCTGACGTGTATGCGCGTTATTGCCGTGCGCGGGGCCACGAGGTCATGTTCATCTGCGCCACGGACGAACACGGAACTCCCGCGGAAATCGCCGCGGAAGCTGCCGAAATGCCAATCGAGGACTACTGCGCGGAAATGCACACGACCCAATCCAGGCTGGCCGAAGGGTTCCGCTTGTCTTTCGATTACTTCGGGCGATCGTCCTCGCAGCGCAACCACGGGCTGACACAGCACTTTGCCGGGAGATTGGCCGAGAACGGGCTGATCAGCGAAGTTGTCGAAGATCAGATCTATTCGGAGGTCGACGGCCGGTTTCTGCCCGATCGCTACATCAAGGGATCGTGCCCGGAGTGCGGGTACGAAAACGCCCGCGGCGACCAGTGCGAGAACTGCACGCGGCAGCTTGACCCGGTCGACCTGATCAATCCACGTTCGGCCCGGTCAGGTGCCACCGACCTCGAGATCCGGAAAACAAGGCACCTGCACCTTCGCCAGTCGGCGCTCCGGGATGAGCTGGACAGATGGATCGACAGCAAGTTCGACTGGCCGATTCTCACGACATCAATTGCGAAGAAATGGCTTCACGATGGTGACGGACTGCAGGACCGCGGCATTACACGTGATCTCGATTGGGGAATTCCGGTAAAGCGGGGAGAGCACCCGTGGCCCGGAATGGAGGACAAGGTCTTCTACGTCTGGTTCGACGCCCCGATCGCCTATATTGCCGCCACGGCCGAATGGGCCGATGCCAACCGTTTGCCCGATGAATCCTGGCAAAGGTGGTGGCGAACCGACAAGGGTGCGGCCGACGTCCACTACGTCCAGTTCATGGGCAAGGACAACGTCCCGTTTCACACCTTGTCGTTTCCGGCAACGATAATCGGTTCGGGAGAACCGTGGAAACTTGTCGACTACATCAAGTCCTTCAACTTCCTGAACTACGAAGGCGGCCAGTTCTCGACCTCACTCGGTCGCGGCGTCTTCATGGATGACGCACTCGATGTGCTCCCCGCCGACTATTGGCGCTGGTGGCTGTTGAAGCATGTGCCGGAGACTTCCGACAGCGAGTTCACATGGGAGAGCTTCCGGCTCGACGTCAACAAGGACCTTGCGGACGTGCTCGGGAATTTCGTCAGCAGGGTGACAAAATTCTGCAGATCCAGGTTTGACGGAAAGGTACCCGAAGGAGGAACCTACGGTCCCGCCGAAACCCGCGCGATCGATGAACTGGTTGCCAGGGTCCGCGCATATGAAACCCATATGGACAAGATCGAGCTCCGCAAGGCGTGTTCGGAACTCCGCGAGATCTGGACGGTGGGCAACAACTACTTCCAGGCAGCCGCCCCCTGGCAGGTCCTTTCCGACGACCGGGATCGGGCAGGAGCGATCGTGCGTTTCGCACTGAACCTCTTTCCGTTGTATTCAGTACTGTCGGAGCCGTTTGTGCCCGATGCCGCCAAGACAATGAAATCGGTGACCTCCTGCGATCCGGCAATGACATGGCCCGACGACATACGGGTGGCGGTCAACCGGCTCGGGCCTGGCCGAGACATTCATGTTCCCGACACGATGTTCCGGAAAATCACCGTGGAAGAGCAGAACGACATGCACGCCAGGTTTACCCAGCGGTAAACTGGCCCGACGACATCACGGCTGCGGCCGGTCCCAGGGCCTCGGAAATGCTCCAAGCACATCGTCGATTGCCTGATCGGAAACCCCTTCGGCTCCGCCAATGATGACGACGAACCCGCGGGTCCGGTCGTCGACGACCTCGTTGACCCGTGCACCCAGACCTGAAGAGGCCAGCGCGTCACCATATACGCGTGCGATGGCTGCCTTGCGAAGATCGGGTTTGAAGACCTTGCCCACGATCGTTTTCGGCATGGTCTCAAGGATCTCGATGTGAACCGGTGCAGCGGCCTTTTCGCTGATGTTGTCTCGGGTGAACTGCACCAACTCTTCCGCTGAAACCTCCCCGCCTTGCATCAATTCGACGAAGGCGCACGGTAGTTCGCCCGCACGTTCGTCAGGCTGTCCAACAGCTCCGGCAACCGCGACGTCAGTGTGAGCCGCCAGGATTTCCTCGATCGTCTCCGGATCAATGTTGTGGCCGCCGCGAATGATCTGGTCCTTTTCCCTGCCGGTGATCCAGAAATAGCCTTCGGCATCACGCCGGCCAAGATCACCTGTGCGAAGATACCGGCCATGGGCATACAGGTTGCTGTTTCGGTCGGGGTCCGTATAGGTCTCGCCCGGATTCACGCCCGGGCTCGAGACGCAGATTTCGCCGACCTCGCCCACCTCACATTCGGAGATGACTTCGCCGTCCTTGCCGAAGCGGAATATCCGTGCGTCAACATAAGGAAAGGGGAACCCAATGGAGCCGATTCTCTTCTCACCCGCAGGGGGATTGACCGAAACCAGGCAGGTCGCCTCCGTCAGACCGTAACCTTCGAGGATGGCCAACCCGGTTGCCTTCTCGAATCGCTTGAACGTCTCGACCGGCAGGCTCATGGATCCGCACAGTGCCATCTTGAGGCTGGAAATGTCGGCATCTACCGGCCGTTGAAGCAGTTCCGCGACGGCAGTGGGGACAACAACCGTGAAGTTTGTCTTCCAGCGCTCGCAGAGCTTCCAGAAATTGTCAAATACGCCTTCGCCCCGAAATCCCTGGGGGGTCACCAGAACCATGTGCGCACCGGAGCACATGCACCCGCTCCAGACCGGATAGGCCGCGAAAACATGAAAAAGCGGTAACGGACACATGACGATGTCTTCCGGCCCGAGGAGCAACTTCGTTGCCAGCCAACCGTTGTAGAGCACGCCGGAATGCCTGTGCTGCACGATCTTCGGCGATCCGGTCGTTCCACCCGTATGGAAATACGCACAGTAATTGTCGTCGCAAGGCTCTTCGAAATCCAGTGCTTCACCGTTCGCCCCGGCGAGAGCTGAATTGAATTGCAGGACACGCGCGCCGTGGGAAACAGGTGTTTTGGGACGCAGGAGCGGGATCAGGAACCGAAGTGGCCCCGAAACGTGCGGGAGCAAGTCGACTTCGATCAGGGTCTCGACCCCGGGAGACATCGAGACCGCTTCCGCCGCCTTCTGGGCAACGTCCGCTTTCGGAAACGACCTGAGCGTCACGAGTACCTTCGCCCCCGACTCCTTCAGGAGAGCCGCGATCTGGGAAACCTCGAGAAGCGGATTGATCGGATGAACGATTCCGGCGGTCATGCCGCCAAGAAGACAGACCAGGGTCTCGGGCGTCGTCGGAAGCATGTAGGCAACGACGTCGTCCTTCCCGATACCGAGTGACCGAAAGAGGTTGGCTGCCCGAGTGACCTGATCCGTCAGGTCCGACCATGTCAGGGTCGACGCCTTGTACCCGGGATCCGACTTGAGCTGGAAACTGACTGCCGGCCTGTCCGGAACGAGATCCCTCGTTGCGCACAGGCGTTGATAGGCCGTCCTTTCGTCCCAGCGTTCCTCGAATGCCAGTTCCTCTTCGATGGCAGTCATATCCGCCAGGCTCGAAACCCTGATCTTTTCCATGGACCCGTCTCCGCTATTGCCCGGAAAGAACACAAGCACAGAACATGCTCACATTGCAACCAAGCAGGTATCGGGATCGCCTTGTCTCACGCTGTCCCCGACCGTCATTTGCCGGGACGCCAGTTCCCGATGAAGCCGGACCCCTGCCACTTTGGCGCATCCGTGCCCCGGCTCCGCGTCTTCCAGGACGCCGGGCATTCAGGGAATGTCTTGAACGCGGATCGCGAGACTTCTACTTCGCTTTTCCCGGGACGATGACCGGACCCGACCCGATCAATATGACCGCGGGAGACCCAGGGAATGCTCCGCGAGATACGTCAGAATCAGATTCGTTGAAACCGGGGCAACCTGGTACAGGCGCGTTTCCCGGAATTTCCTCTCAACGTCGAATTCACGCGCAAACCCGAAACCGCCGTGGGTCTGCAGGCAGGCTTCCGCGGCCTTCCATGATGCGTCGGCCGCCAGGAGTTTCGCCATGTTTGCGTGTTCCGCTGAAGTCCTGCCGGAGTCATATCGCCGCGCCGCCTCCCGAACCATCAGTTCCGCCGCCCGCATCTCGGCGTAAGCCCGTGCAATCGGAAGCTGGATTCCCTGGTTCTGGCCTATGGGCCGCCCAAACACCTCGCGCTCGCCTGCGTATTTGCACATCCTTTCGATGAACCACTTGGCGTCGCCAATGCATTCAGCGCCAATCAGGATCCTTTCGGCGTTCAAGCCCGACAATATGTATCGAAACCCGTTGCCTTCGGTCCCGATCAGGTTGCGCGCCGGAACAGGCACGTCATTGAAGAAAACCTCGGTCGTCGCGTGATTTATCATCGTTTCGATTGGCCGGATCGTCATGCCGGATTCGGCAGCGTCTTTCATGTCGACGAGGAACACCGACAGGCCCCTCGTTTTCTTGCCGGATTTTCGGGTTTCCGTCTCCGGCGCCGTCCGCGCCAGGAGCAGCATCAGGTCCGAGTGACCGGCGCGGGAGGTCCAGATCTTCTGGCCGTTGACGACGTAACGATCACCGTCACGCCGGGCGAAGGTGCGGATCGATGTCGTGTCCGAACCGCATTCCGGCTCGCTGACGCCAAACGCCTGAAGGCGCAACGCGCCCGCCGCTATGGCCGGCAGGTATTCGCGTTTCTGGGTTTCACTTCCGTGCCGCAGTATGACGCCCATGATGTACATCTGGGCATGGCATGCCGCAGCGTTTCCTCCCGAACGGTGGATTTCCTCCAGGATTGCCGCAGCGGCGGCGAGGGGCAATCCCGAACCTCCGTACATCTCGGGAATCAACGCCGCGAGAAATCCGGATCCCGTCAGCTTCGATACGAACTCGGTCGGATAGTCATTCTCGCTGTCGAGCCTTCGCCAATACGGTGCGGGGAATTCCGCGCACAGCTTCGCGACCGCCTCCCGGATGTCATTGAAATCATCGCCTGCGAGGGACTCCTGCATCGCGGGTTGTCTGCCATGAAATGGCAGGTATTGTCACCTCGGAAACCCGCCCCGCCGTTCCGCTTATCCCAACCACGGGCTTTCCACCCGTCGGATTGTTCTCTATTTGAAGGCCCAGCATTTGCATACCGGAGGCATCCAAATGGCAAAGATCAAGGTCGATAATCCGGTCGTCGAACTTGACGGCGACGAAATGACCAGGGTCATCTGGCAGATAATCAGGGAAAAGCTCATTCTGCCTTATCTGGATATCGATCTCAGGTACTTTGACCTGGGCATTCAGGAACGCGACCGGACGGACGACCAGATCACCATTGATGCGGCGCACGCAATCAGGGACCACGGCGTCGGAGTCAAATGTGCAACGATTACGCCGGATGAAGCCCGGGTCGAAGAATTCGACCTCAAGTCGATGTGGCGGTCTCCCAACGGCACGATTCGAAACATCCTGGGCGGTGTGATCTTTCGGCGACCCATCATCATTTCGAACATCCCTCGCCTCGTGCCCGGCTGGACCAGCCCGATCGTCGTTGGCCGCCACGCATTCGCGGACCAGTACCGGGCGACGGACCTGCGGTTTCCCGGCCCTGGCAAGCTGACAATCAGGTTCGAGGGCGAAGACGGAACCGTCGAAGAACGCGAGGTCTTCCAGTCTCCCGGATCCGGAATCGCAATGGCGATGTACAACCTCGACGAGTCGATCCGCGACTTCGCACGCGCTTCATTCAATTTCGGATTGTCGCTCGGCTGGCCCGTCTATCTCTCAACCAAGAACACGATTCTGAAAGTATACGATGGCCGTTTCAAGGACCTGTTCCAGGAGATCTTCGACAACGAGTTCGCCGACCGGTTCGAAGACGCCGGCATCTTTTACGAACACCGGCTGATCGACGACATGGTTGCCGCGTCGCTCAAGTGGTCTGGAGGTTATGTCTGGGCCTGCAAGAACTATGACGGCGACGTCCAGTCAGACACCGTTGCCCAGGGTTTCGGCTCACTGGGCCTGATGACCTCGTTGCTGATGTCTCCGGACGGCAGAACCGTTGAATCGGAAGCAGCGCATGGAACCGTAACCCGTCATTACCGGCAACACCAGAAGGGTGAACCAACGTCAACAAATTCGATCGCGTCGATTTATGCCTGGACAGGCGGATTGCGCCACAGGGCACGGCTTGACGGGAACACCCGTCTCGAGAACTTTTCCGACACCCTCGAGCGGGTTGTCGTCGAGACAGTCGAGAGCGGTTCAATGACCAAGGATCTCGCGCTGCTTGTCGGCCCCGATACCTCATGGCTCACGACTGAATCCTTCCTTGACAAGATCGACGAGAACCTCGGTCGCACCCTTGCCTGAGGTTCCCTGCTTCTCCGAAAGTCCACTCGTTCCGGAATTGAGAAATCTGCCGTTTCGAACCTGGCTGCCCTGGGTTTATGCGACAAGGTCGGCGCCATTGCCTCGTCCGACCTGGGAGCAGACGCCGTGGCTTCAAGGTTTCTTTCCGCCCTTGCTCCCGCAGACATATCCTGTCCTGCCGACTGCGTCCTGCATTGTTCGAAGGCCGGGGATGAAACCGGCTTCCCCGTCATGCCAGCAGCCGTTCAGACACCTTCGACGATTGTGTAATCCCTGGTCGCGGCCGGAAGCGCGTGCTTCAAGGCGTCCTGGTACTCCGCTGAATCGTAGAATTTCTTCGCAGTCGCCATGTCGGCAAATCGAATGATGACGTTTCGTCCTCGTCCCGACCCCTCCAGGTGTTCACAAGCCCCGCCACGGGCGAGAAACTCTCCACCATACTGTTCTACTGCCGGGCCCGCGAGCGCGGCGTATTTCGCATATTGTTCCATGTCGTGCACATCTATCCTGACAATTGCGTAAGCGGCCACGATCCTATCCTTCCAGTACTTTTTCTGCTGCGGCAATCGCCTCAAGGGCGCGAGACGCATCCCTGGCCCCGGCCTGCGCCATTTCGGCCCGACCTCCCCCGCCGCTTCCTCCGAGAGCGGCGACAGCGGCTCTCGCCAGATCGACCGCCGAAACCCGGCCGGCCAGATCCGGTGTGACACCGGCAACGATTGCCGCCTTTCCGTCGAGATCGGAAATCAAAAGGACCGCCCCCGACCCCATTCTGGCCTTGTGCTCATCGACAAGAGACCGAAGTTCCTTCCCGGACAGATCCTTGACAACTCCGGAGAAGAAACGGACACCGCCAACCTGCCTGATCTCGTCCGTCGTCCCGTTCCAGCTCGCACCGAGCGCGATTTCGCGTCGAAGGCGCGCGACCTCAGCCTTGTTGGACTTGACCTCGTCAATGAGCGACTCAATCCTTTCCACGACTTCATCCGGGCGGGTTCCGAGTTTCCGGGCAGATTGATCCAGGCTCCGCCGCACATCCGCCAGGTAACGGAGTGCAAAGCTTCCGGTCAAAGCCTCGACCCGCCGCACTCCGGCCGATGAAGCCGTTTCGTTGACAACCAGGAAAGGCCCGATTTCACCCGTTCGGCGAACATGAGTCCCGCCGCACAATTCCATCGATGCGGTTGTCCGTTCGGAACCCCGGCCGCGTCCCGCGTCGGTCCTTCCCATCGAAACAACGCGAACCTCGTCACCGTATTTTTCGCCAAACAGTGCGATGGCCCCTTCCTCCTCAGCACGCTCCGGCGTCATGATTTCGGTTTCGACCTCGGAATTCTGCCGAATCATGTCATTGACCATCACCTCGACGTCATGGATTTCCACGCGTGACATTGCCTTCGGATGGGAAAAATCGAATCTGAGACCGTCGGAGGAGTTCCGGGAACCGCGCTGTGCCACATGATCGCCGAGAACAGAGCGTAATGCTTCGTGGAGGAGATGGGTTGCAGAATGGTTCGCGCGGATATTCTCACGCCGTCCCCGATCGATTTCGAGCCTGGCGGTGCCGTTGAGTGCGACAGTACCCTCCAGAACTCGGCCTGAATGCACAAACAGGCCCGCACGCCGTTTGACGTCGGCGATCTCGATCGCCCCGCCGTCAAAATACGCTTTGCCCGTGTCCCCGACCTGCCCGCCGGCCTCACCGTAAAACGGCGTCTGGTTGAACACCAGTTCGACGGACTGGCCAGAATGCGCCTCGTCCGCCTGGCCCTGGTCAGTGACCAATGCAAGCAGGGAAGCTTCCGCGAAATCCCTGTCGTAGCCGAGGAATTCGGTTGGTCCGTTTTGCTCCCGCAACTGGAACCAGAGTTCGTCCTGCGCAGGGTCCCCGGTTCCTTCCCATGAAGCCCGGGCCCGGGCCCTCTGTTCTTCCATGTTTCTTTCGAACCCAGCGGCGTCAACACCGAGGCCGCGTTCCCGGAGTATGTCCTCGGTCAGGTCCAGCGGAAATCCGTAGGTATCGTAAAGCCGGAACGCCGTTTCACCTGCCAGGCTGCCCCCTGCTTCGAGGCCCGTGACTTCGTTCTCCAGCAGGCTGAGGCCCCGGCTGAGCGTTCTTCTGAACCGCTCTTCTTCATTGTGCAAAGTTGTCTCGATCAGCGCCTGCGCCTTGGAGAGTTCCGGAAATGCCTGGCCCATTTGGGCCTGAAGTTCGGGGACGAGCCGATACATCAACGGTTCCCGGCAGCCGAGCAGATACGCATGGCGCATGGCTCTTCGCATGATTCTCCGCAAGACGTATCCACGGCCATCGTTGGAGGGCAGAACACCGTCAGCGATCAGGAAGGAGGTCGAACGCAGATGATCGGCAATGACGCGGTGGTGAACGTTGCACGCGCCGTCGGGGTCGGTGCCCGACTGTTGTGCGGAAGCCTCGATCAGTGAGCGCATCAGGTCCGAGTCGTAGTTGTCGTGCTTGCCCTGTAGCAGCGCTCCGACGCGTTCGAGGCCCATGCCCGTATCGATGGATTTCGACGGAAGTTCCTCCTGGCTCCCGTTCTCGAATTGCTCGTATTGCATGAAAACGAGATTCCAGATCTCGACATAGCGGTCGCCGCCTTCCTCCGGCGTTCCCGGCAACCCCCCGGGGATGTGATCCCCATGATCATAGAAGATCTCGGAACACGGCCCGCACGGGCCTACGGGACCCATTGACCAGAAATTGTCGCTGGTCGCGATTCGAATGATGCGTTCGTCGGGCAATCCGGCATGGCTTTTCCAGGCCTCGGCGGCTTCTTCGTCGGAATGATAGACGGTTACCCAAAGCCGATCTTTCGGAATTTCGAATTCACGCGTGATCAGGTCCCAGCTGTAGGCTATGGCAGCGTCCTTGAAGTAATCTCCAAAGGAAAAATTGCCCAACATCTCGAAAAACGTGTGGTGCCGTGCCGTGTACCCGACATTGTCGAGATCATTGTGCTTTCCACCGGCCCGCACGCATTTTTGCGAGGTAACCGCGCGAACATAGTCGCGGGTTTCGAGGCCGGTCAGTACGTTCTTGAACTGGACCATGCCGGAATTCGTGAACATCAGGGTCGGGTCGTTCTCCGGCACCAGCGGCGAGCTGCGCACGACCGTGTGCCCATTATCCTCGAAGTAAGCGAGAAAGGTTGACCGGATATCGTTCAGACTGATCATGTGAGCGCGGCTCGTCGCAGAAATGGTTCGCGGTCCTTACAAAACCAACCGGTCTCTGTCCACAACCGGGCATGTGCCCTCACGATCCGCGTTTGTGCCGACGGGTTCTTGAACCGTCTGCGGAATCACCGAGGTATCAGGAAACCCGATCGCGGACCGACAATCTCATTTTGTGAAGTTATTGCGGATGAATCTGATGGCGTTTTGGAATTTCGGTTTCGCCTTCCGCGGACCGCTCGTTCCGCGGCACAGAGGTTCATTTCGGGATTCCGGTTGTGCGTAAAACCGTTCCCGCAAGAGGATTCCGGACCTGCCGGCGTAATGCGAACGGCCCTGCTTGCGTGCCGTCTCCAGGACGGTCACAAAGCAGGGCCGTTGTTCGAACTCAGGTCTTTTCCGGGAACCGTACCTCAGCCATTCACCGCCTTCGGCTGGGCACCTTCTTCATTTGTCGCGGACTCGCTCTGAAGCCCGTGCGCTTCCCGAATTCCGAATTCGATCTCATCCGCGGTTTCAGGATGCTCCTGAAGGAACGTCTTCGCGTTCTCGCGGCCCTGCCCGATCCGCTCGTCGCCAAATGAATACCAGGACCCGGATTTCTCGACCACTCCGGTTTTCACGCCGAGGTCAAGCAATTCCCCCGTCCTCGAAATGCCTTCGCCGTACATGATGTCGAATTCGACCTGTTTGAACGGCGGCGCGACCTTGTTCTTGACCACCTTGACGCGCGTGGTGTTCCCCACGACCTCGTCGCGGTTCTTGATCGCTCCGATTCGGCGTATGTCGAGGCGAACCGAAGCGTAGAACTTCAGGGCGTTTCCACCCGAGGTGGTCTCCGGAGACCCGAACATGACACCAATCTTCATGCGGATCTGGTTGATGAAAATAACCATGCAGTTGGACTTGGAAATCGAGGACGTCAGCTTTCGCATTGCCTGGGACATCAGCCGCGCCTGGGCGCCTACCTGGGTGTCACCCATGTCCCCTTCAAGTTCGGCCCGTGGCGTCAGGGCGGCAACCGAATCAACGACAACAAGCGACACGGCTCCCGAACGCACGAGGGTATCGGTAATCTCGAGGGCCTGTTCACCGGCATCCGGCTGAGAAATAAGCAACTCGTCAAGATCCACGCCGAGCTTGCGAGCATATGTCGGGTCAAGGGCATGCTCGGCATCGACAAATGCGCATACGCCGCCCTTTTTCTGCTCTTCCGCGATCACGTGAAGCGTCAGGGTCGTCTTTCCGGAGCTTTCCGGCCCGTAGATCTCGACAATCCGGCCCTTGGGCAATCCGCCGATACCGAGAGCGATGTCCAGTCCGATCGACCCAGTGGATGTCGAGTCGAGTTCCATGACCGCGCCTTCCTGGCCAAGGGTCATGATCGAACCCTTGCCAAACTGGCGCTCGATCTGGCCAAGCGCGGATTCGAGAGCCTTCTTTCTGTCCATCTGACGCCTTTCGTTCAAACTCAGCAGATTTGCCGTCACGGTACGCCTCCTTATTTCATATCGCCTGAAAGGCGACAATCTGAACCGGATGAATGTTCGGTTTTTGTTCTTCTCTTTCCACATAAGAACAAAACGAGAACTTTGCAAGCGCTTTTTTTGACCGGGCACGTCATTCGGGTGTCGCGAGCCGAAACGGTTCGGCACGGACGCCGTTGCGACCGTGGCAGCGGCAGGCGCAGGAAGCTCCCGTCCCGTGCCAGGGTTCACGGACAACGAAAGCTCCCAGGCCTGCAAACTGACCCCGCCCTGGCAGCAGTCAGGACCGGAATACCGGTCGAATCGAAATCTCAGTTGGCCTGATAGTTCGGCGATTCACGCGTGATCTGGACGTCGTGGACGTGGCTTTCCCTCAGGCCCGCGCCGGAAATCCGGACGAAATGACACTCGTTCCGCATTTCCTCGATGGTACGGCAACCCGTATACCCCATCGCGGCCTGCAACCCGCCGACTAACTGGTGGATGACTCCCTGTGCGGCACCCTTGTAGGGAACCTGGCCCTCAATGCCTTCAGGCACCAGCTTTTCGCTGCTTACCTGTTCCTGGAAGTACCGGTCCGCGGACCCCCGAGCCATTGCGCCAAGCGACCCCATTCCGCGAAATGACTTGTAGCTTCGTCCCTGGTACAGGAAGACCTCGCCCGGCGCTTCGTCGGTTCCGGCAAGCATCGACCCGGCCATCGCGCAATGGGCACCTGCAGCAATCGCCTTCGCGAAGTCCCCCGAGAACTTGATTCCGCCATCGGCAATCACAGGAACGTTCGACACGCCCGCCTCCCGTGCGCATTCGAGAATCGCCGTGAGTTGCGGCACGCCGACACCTGCAATAATTCGTGTCGTGCAGATCGACCCGGGGCCAACCCCGACCTTGACCGCATCCGCGCCTGCATCGATGAGCGTTCGTGTTGCCGATGCCGTCGCCACGTTTCCGGCAACAACCTGGACGGCGTTCGACAGTTTCTTGACCCGGTCGACGGCGATTGCGACGCTCGCCGAGTGCCCGTGCGCAGTGTCAATGACGATGACATCTGTCTCCGCATCGATCAGGGCCCCGGTCCTCTCGAAGCCGTCATCGCCGACGGTCGTCGCAGCGGCGACCCGGAGGCGCCCCAGGTCGTCCTTGCATGCCTGCGGATTGAGAACGGCCTGCTCGATGTCCTTGATGGTCAACAAGCCTGACAGACGACCTTCCCCATCGACAACCAGGAGCTTCTCGATTCGTCTCGCGTGCATGAGCGACTTGGCAACTCCGAGATCGGCCGGTTCCCTGACGATCACCAGGTTCTCGGAGGTCATCATTCTTGATACCGGAATCGCGTCGCTGGCGGCGAAGCGCATGTCCCTGTTCGTGACGATGCCAACAACACGGCGCCGGTCGTCGACGACCGGAAATCCGGTCACCCGATAGCGATTCTGGAGACGTTTCGCATCTGCCAGGGTCTGGTCAGGTGACAGGCAAACCGGGTTGTAGACGACACCGCTGACAAACCGTTTCACCCTGCGGACTTCTCTTGCCTGCGCTCCGATGTCCAGATTGCGGTGGACAACCCCGAGTCCCCCTGCCTGGGCCATCGCTATGGCCATGCGTGACTCGGTCACGGTGTCCATGGCAGAGCTCAGCAAGGGAATATTCAGGTTCACCGAACCGGTTAGTTGCGTCGTCGTATCGACTTCCGATGGCAGGACCTCGGACGCGGCTGGAACAAGCAGCACATCGTCAAAAGTCATTGCATCACGAATTACCATGCCACCTTTTCCTGCCGGCCTCGTTCGACACGCGTCGCGCTCATTTCAGGACAATCCCGGTCGGTGCATGGCGCCGCAGATACAGGATCAGGTTGAACAATTCAAAGGATGCGTTCACGGTGGAGGCTTTGCCAGATCCATACGCTGAAATCAGGTACCGCACTGCGGTCAGCATGGTCTCGCACATCTCTTCGGGCATGCATCGAATTTCCCGTTTCCATCGTCCGGTTTCACGAAAACCTCCTGCGCATCACGGCGCCACGATTCAACCGGAATACGCCCGAATCACGCAAGGGCGAAAACACGATCGAGACGGTCAGTCCACTGATCCCCTCCCTTCGCCCCGGAACCCGGATGCCACGACAAACATCTCCGAGCTGTCCTGGCGGCTCGAGGGAGGTTTCACGGTCCGTACACGTCTGAAACCGGACTTGAGCCTCGCCTGGAGCCCGTTTTCGGCTCCCCCTGCCAATACCTTCAGAATCATCGTGCCCCCGGGACCAGCACGCTAACGGCAAAATCGGCAACCGCCTCGTTCAGGGCGATGAATCGCAATTGATCCGTCCGGCGTTCGCCCGAAAAGGATGGAGCCAAATCCGACATCACGACGTCGAAATCGCCTCCGAACTGGCGAACAATGACGTCGCCGCAACCCGCCTCAAGAAAGTCCATTTGCAGAAATTCGGCCCCGCTTACCGGTTCAACGGGTTGCAGATCGAGCCCGAAGACGGCACCCTTTTTCTTCGTGTGCTGTCTCCCGAGCGCATTCACCCGGTCGACCGCGACCTGAACCCATCCACCGGGGGCAGAACCAAGATCCAGCACGCGCGCGCCAGCACCAAGAAACCGGAATCGATCGTCGATCTCCATGATCTTGTAGGCCGACCGTGACCGATATCCTTCCGCGCGCGCGCGATGGACATACGGATCGTTGAAATGGCGCGAAAGCCACCGGGTCGACGCGGTCTTTCTTCCCTTGGCCGACTTGACCTTGACGCGGAGCGCCCTTCGGCCGCGGCCCGAGTGTCCACCCCGGGGGGTCATGCAGCCGACGCTTGCCGTTTGAACGCCCCGGCCGCAATCATCTGTGAGTACAGGAGACCCTCTCGCAAACCACAATCCGCCGCCGTCAGGCGTTCGGCCGGCCAGACCCGCATAATCGCCTGCAATATGGCCGCTCCTGACATTGCCAGGGACCGCCGGTGAAAACTGTTCCGGAACAGGCCGCGCGTCGGTGAGCGCCCGTTGCGAATATAACCGTCGACAACGGCATCGATTTCGCGCGCGCTCAGCTCCAGGCCATGGACCTTCTTCCTCTCGTACCGCTTGAGACCTAGGTGCGACGCGGCAATCGTTGTCACCGTACCGGACGTCCCGATGATCTGAAACCTGTCGCCCGCCCTCAGGTTCACGGACTCCTCCAGTGCGCCGATTTCCTCTTCGAAACAGCACGACATCAGCGCGTAGCGGGCGAAATCGCTGGTCACATCAGAATACCGGGCACCCAATGTTGCGACCCCGTACGGTACCGAAATCCAGTCGATCAACCGGGCGGAAGAGTGCGATTTCACGCCAGGTTCAGCATCGATCTCCTTGCCGTTGCCCGGCGGTTCACCTCTGCCGAATTCAAGCCGGACGATGTCTTCGAATCGGTCGCACGGCGCACAGTTGCGGAAATCGATCAGAGCCAGTTCGGTCGATCCGCCACCGACATCAATGACGAGGAGCAGGTCGGTATCGCCCGCAACGAATGGCGCGATTCCCATGACCACGAGCCGGGCTTCCTCCCGAGGGTTTATGATCTCCAATGACAATCCGGTTTCTTTCCGGATTTTCTCGATGAATTGCGAACCGTTCCGTGCCCGCCGGCAGGCTTCGGTCGCGACCATCCTTACCCTGCTGACCTTGTGTTCCTCGAGCTTGTTTCGGCAAACCCTGAGGGCACGCAAGGCACGCGACATCGCGTCGTGTGTCAGGGTGCCGTACTTTTCCAGGCCATGTCCCAGGTAAACGGACCGCGAAAAGGAATCCACAATGCCGATGTCACCATCCAGAGGCCTGGCAATGAACATCCGACAGCTGTTGGTCCCGAGATCGAGAGCCGCAAAAAGCGCGTCCGAAGTGGAAGTCGCGCCTGCGGTTTCGTCCTGCCCGCAAGGAGGAACGTCATGAATCCCGGCGATGTCCATTGGCACGTCCGTGTCTGCCCCGTCCGTATTTCTAACCTGCCTCCAACAGGAGGTAATTAGGGGCGGAGCACAATCTTGACAAGATGCCTGTGGTCAGCGGGGACAACCGGAACCGTCGACCCGACGCAGACGTGACGGGGCGTCGTTATTTGGCCAGATTAGGTCGATTTCGTTCACTGCCGGAGTCATGCCCAGGGGATAGGTCCAATCGTGGACACGAGGCGCCAGGTTCGAAAAAGAGGTCCGGAATGCCCGAATTGACCGTCGTCTACTGGCGAGACATCCCTGCACAGGTCATCGTCGGAAAGGGCCGGAAATCTGCAAGGTTCCAGCTGCCCGAAAGGTTCGAACAGGCCATCGACAGATGTGCCATGAAAATCGGTGCGATCGGGACGGACGCGTATCTCGCCGAATGGCGAAAGTCGCCTCCACGGGCCGTCAAAGGAGACCCGCAGGAAGTTGCCGCCATGGAAGCGGCTCGAATCGAGGCGGAATTCGACATGAGACGAATTCGTGAGCTCATCAGGAATGATGGCTGGGAAAACGCGACAGAATGACGATTCCGGGTACAGGTTTCACGGTGGCAAAAGACGGTCATGCGATTTCCCCGTCCCTCGAAGATAGCAGGTGCCAGGTGACGCACGCACCGGATTCGAATCTTGCACGTTTCCTCGAGGGTTTCTCGATCGAGGTCATGCCGCGGACGGCGGCGAAGATTCGCCGGTTTCGGAACATAATCCCGACGGGAACCCGGGTTTATGTCGCCCATATCGAAGGGACCCCGATTCGGGACATGGTTGCGACCGCGAGGCGCATCCGGTCCGAAGGTTTCCCGGTCATGCCTCACTTTCCGGCCCGGATCATCAAGGACCGGGCGACCCTCAAGGACTGGATCGTTCGATACCGGGACGATGCCGACATCGATCAGGCGCTTCTGCTTGCCGGAGGTGCAAACAAACCTGTCGGTGACTTCAGCGACTCCATGCAGTTGCTGGAAAGCGGCCTTTTCGGCGACGCGGGGTTTCGCAGGCTGCACGTTGCCGGGCATCCCGAAGGCAATCCGGATATCGATCCTGACGGTTCGACTGCCGGAATTGACCGGGCCCTTGAGTGGAAACAGAAGTTTTCGGAATCGACCGATGCGGAAATGGCGATTGCAACCCAGTTTTGCTTCGATGCAACACCCGTCATTCTCTGGCTGGGCCGGCTCAGGGATCTCGGGGTCACGCTTCCAGTACACGTGGGTGTCGCCGGACCAGCCAAGCTTCAGACCCTGATCCGTTTCGCCGTTGCCTGTGGCGTGGGACAATCGCTCCAGGTCTTGCGGAAACGCGCCAGGGACATAAGGAAGCTGCTGACGCCGTTCGAGCCCGATGATTTCCTGAAAGCGCTCGCAGCTTACGACGCCGGTTGTCCCGAATCGGGAATAGAGGCTGTCCACTTCTTTCCCCTCGGCGGAATCATGGCGTGCACCGACTGGGTCGCGGCCCATCGCGGAGCCGGCGCGGCCGGTGAGTTTGGCACTCGGAAGGAAACGACATGACACGGACAATCGTTGAATCCCGGAACCGAACGGCGATCATCGGTTTCGACCAGCCGTTTTGTGTCATTGGCGAACGGATCAATCCGACGGGGCGCAAGATTCTCGCTACGGAACTGGAGGCCGGAAACTTCGAGACTGTCAGGAAAGATGCGCTCGAGCAGGTTGCATGCGGAGCGACCATGCTCGATGTCAACGCGGGCGTTGTTTACAACTCCAACCCGAACCCCAACGAAACCGAACCGCCGCTGATGAGGAGATTGATCGGCCTCGTGCAGTCTCTGGTCGCTGTCCCTCTCTGTATTGACAGTTCCGTAACCGGCGCCCTCGAGGCCGGACTCGAGGTCTGCAACGGGCGCCCGTTGGTCAATTCCGTCACGGGCGAAGAGGATCGCCTCGAATCCATTCTGCCTCTGATCAAGAAATACAATGTCCCGGTCGTCGCCATTTCCAACGATGACAGTGGCATATCGGACGATCCCGATGTGCGTTTTGCCGTGGCGAGAAAGATCGTCGAGCGGGCTGCAGATTTTGGCATTCCGGCTCAAGACGTTGTCGTCGACCCGCTCGTCATGCCGGTCGGAGCCATGGCCACGGCCGGACTTCAGGTGTTCCATCTCGTTCGCCGTCTCCGAACCGAACTCGGCGTCAATACGACGTGCGGCGCGTCAAATGTATCCTTTGGCTTGCCGAACCGCCACGACATCAATGCCGCCTTTCTGCCCATGGCAATCGCCTCAGGTATGACGTCGGCAATCATGAACCCGGTCCGGCCGCAAGAAATGAATGCCATACGCGCATCCGATCTTCTGATGGATCACGACAAGAACGGCGCCAACTGGATTCGGCACAACAAGCCCAAGGGAACCGCAGAAAGTTCGGCGCGTGTGAGGCGGAGAGGCGAGCGCCGGAGGCGGAGGGCCGCCTGAGCGGGTCAGTCAGGCGCCGGACCGGGCACCTTGCCTGGGAAGTCCCTTCCGTGAGCGCAACCTGTGGATGGTACCCGAGGCCGGACTCGAACCGGCAAGCCTTTCGGCGGGGGATTTTGAATCCCCTGCGTCTACCAATTCCGCCACTCGGGCACGGGAACGCCGCTTGGGAGTAATCGCCACACTGGCCATGTGTCAACGGTAACCGCTGTCGTTGCTCCGCGGACCATCAAGCCAGATTCCTGATTAATCCACAAATTCCTGCAACGGCGTTCTGGCAATCCTCTACATTCTGCTCGCCTCTTCGTTCAAGATCAAATCGCCTGACTTGAACCTGCTCCGGGTTCATTTTCCTGAAGCAGGCGGCCTGCTGCTGGATGGCCGCCATGGTTCGACCGCGATTCCGGTTGAATCGAGATCTCGGTTCAACGCATTTCTGACGTCCTGTCGGAACTTGCTAGCGGTCGAAAAGTTCTCAGTTAAAGGAAACTCCCTTTTCGCGGGAACTCGGTGTTCACGCAGGCAACGCTGGTTCGGGCGGCGCGAGTTCGCCTTCAATTCATGCAGGCAAGACCCTATATCAATATCCAACCATGCTGGATGGAGAAACACGATCTGCAAAACGGTTTACAGTCGTTTCAAGTGCCGGGCGGAGGAGCGTGCAGCGCGGTTCGGTTTCGAGTTGAAGTACGAAGACATTGGCGACCGCCTGATGGAACTTCGCAAGGAGGCGTTTGACAAGTACGATGTTCGTGCTCTTTGGAGCACGCCTGGCCATGCGACCCTGGCCGGAATGCGCGGCGTTGCCGAGGCGCTTCGCAACAACGGTGACCTGGAAGCAGCGTATCTGGCCGCTGAGATTATTCGAGAGGTCGAGCGGGAGGGCGGCGGAAATGCCGCTTGACAAATTTCAGAAAGGCATAATTGAAGTTGTCCGTACAAACCGGGACGTGGAGAGCCCGTTCGCCGGTGGTTCCGTGATTCAGCAACACGGTATCCGCTTTAGCGATGACCAGGATGTTTTCACGTCGGGAAACCTTGATACCATCATGTGCCGGGACACGCAGGCTCTCACGTCCGCCGGCTACACGGTTGTGCCGGGCAACAGCTTTACGGGCTTCCGGGAGTGTGTTGTCGCGAAACCGATGATCGGACGAACAGTACTTCAATGGACACAGGGGCTGGTTGACGAGTTTTATGCGCCCGTACCTGATCCTCTGTTCGGATTTCGGCTTCATTTTGCGGACCTGGCAGTCAACAAGGCCCTGGCGGCAGGTTCGCGAATGGAAAAGCGCGACTTTGTGGACCTGTGGATGCTCGACCGGCATGTGATGCCGCTCTGGCGAATGGTTTGCGCCGTACCGGGCAAGCAGCCGGCACTGAACCCATTTTCCCTGATCGAAAACATCTCACGCAACTGGAATTTCGCTGCCGGGAAAGGAGCCCCAGCCGACGGCCTGCTTCTCACTCGCGATCTCTCGCTTGAGGAGGTTGGGAGCGGTTTGACCGACAGCATCCACGAGGCGCGGATCGTGCTCCGCGGTGTTGCATCTGATTGTTACGGGCGGCTCGAGGTCGACGCCCAAAGACAACCCGTCTTGACGAGGGCGGTCACGACGGGCGGGCACTGGGCAACTCCTCAGCCAGGAGGCGGAATGCCATCCTTCGAAGGGGTCGATAGCGAAATGATTGCCGGGCTGATCGAGGAGTACGGCCCGGAAGGTAGACGCTGAACGACAGAGTTTGTCCGTCTTGATGAAGATGTGGTCGCGGTCCTGATCGTGCGCATTCTCGGGCTCGCGGGTCCGAAGGTCCTGGCCCTGGACCGGACCAATTGGAAACTCGGTTCACGGGGCGTGAACATCCTGGTCCTCGCCATCGTGACGCAACGGTTTCGTGTGCCGTTGATGTGGAGCCTGCTCGACCACGGGGGCAACTCGTCAACAGCACAACGCATTGAACTTATGCGTCGCTACCTGCGCCTGTTCGACGTATCCTCGATCGACGCCCTGCTCGCCGACCGGGAGTTCGTCGGTGCACGATGACTGGAATTCCTCAATCAAAACAATGTCCCGTTCATCGTCCGCTTGCGTGAGAACCTGCAGGTCCGCACCAAAGACGATGGGATGCTGAGGCTGTTCCGCACGCTGGTGCACAAGAGCCGCAGAGGCAGCAAACGCAACTGGACCGGCTGGCTGCACCCCATGGCGGAGAGACCGAAAACCGGCTCAAGTTCGCGGCAAAGCGGATCCGGGGAAAGGAGAGCCTCGTCATCGCGACCAATATGGAGCACCCCCGGAGTGCCCTGCATCTCTATCGGCGTCGCTGGGGCATCGAATGCCTCTTCTCGGATACCAAGACCCGCGGCTTCAACATCGAGGATACCCACATCACCGATCCGGCCAAACTCCGACCCTCCTCTGCATCGTCACCCTCGCGGTGACATGGGCGCACCGCTGCGCGACCCGGGTGAAGGGGCGCAAGCCAATCCGCCGGATGACGCACTCATGGCATGGTAAACGACCATCCCGAAACGACCCGTCAAATTACCGAAAATCAATGGGGCGGTACCGGAGTGCAAAGGTCCTTGACCGCGCAGCGTATGACCCCGAAAACAGACTTCCCAGATCGGATTGTCGGGGAGACCTCGCAGCATGAAGATTCCGCGAAAGATGCACGCCGTGGTCCTGACAGGACACGGTGGACCGGACAAGCTCGAGATCAGGAATGACTGGCCGGTCCCGAAACCCGGGCCGCGGGACGTCCTGATCAGGGTATCGGCCTGTGGAATGAACAACACCGATGTCAATACGCGATCCGGTTGGTACGCGAAACAGGTGACCACCGCCACGACGGGTGAAGCGGCAGAAGGCACGAATCTTGAAGATCCCACATGGGGAGGCGGTTCGATCGCCTTTCCCCGGGTTCAGGGAGCAGATGTCGTGGGCGAGGTGGTCGCCTGTGGAGCCGAGGCCGACCACGGACTGCTCGGAAAGCGCGTCATGACCGACAACTGGCTGCGCGACTGGGATGATCCAACGCGCCTGGATGGTGTCGGGTACTTCGGATCGGAACAGGACGGCGGGTTTGCCGAGTTCACGATGATCGACCATCGGAATGTCGGGGCCGTCCAATCGGGTCTCAGCGACGCCGAACTGGCGACGTTCTCATGCTCCTACACGACCGCAGAAGGCATGCTTGAAAACGCCGGAGTCGGCTCTCGGGACCTGGTGCTGGTCACCGGTGCGTCCGGGGGCGTCGGTTCCGCTCTCGTTCAATTGGCCAAGCGGCGGCGTGCAATGGTCATCGCACTGGCATCCGAGGCCAAACACGCGCAGGTGACAGAACTCGGAGCTGACATCGTCCTGCCCAGGTCGCCGGAAAACCTTTCCGAGGCCATCTGGGAATCGGCGGGAACGCGAAAGGTGACCGTCATTGCCGATGTCGTGGGCGGACCTGCCTGGCCTGGCCTGATCGAGCGGCTCTGCCGAGGCGGGAGGTACGTGTGTTCAGGCGCCATTGCCGGCCCCATGGTGTCCTTCGACCTTCGCACGCTGTACCTGAATGACCTGACCCTGTTCGGCTCAACGATCGTGGCGCCGCATATCTTTCGCAATCTCGTCCGATACATCGAAAACGGAGAGGTCAGACCGCTTCTCGCTGCGACCTATCCACTCGAGGACTTCCATGTCGCCCAGGCCGCGTTCGTCAGCAAGAAGCACTTCGGAAACATTGTCATGACCGTCCGGGACCGCTGACGGCACTTTGCGAGGGACGTTCGATTGGTCAGAAATCGAAATGAGGCCCGGGTCGGGATCGGGACCGCCGGTGCGTCTCCTCGACGAGACGAGGCCGGACATGGCGAAGTACGGCGAAGTCCGACAGACCACCCGATCGGCCGACCTCGTGAACGCGTACGGAATCGTCGGAGTTCACCGTGGTCATGATTGTTCTTCCCGCCGGGATGACCATTTCGTCCACGCCCGCTCCGCCGGGAACGACAGGGGGCCAGCTCCTGACAACAAGTCTGCCGGAGCCCAGGGGCCGCCCTGACTTCACCCTTTGCCGAGAGCGGAATCGCAACCCGGGTATGGAGACGTGACGTTGAAGATCACCCGTTTGTCCGTTTTTCACAAGGATTTGCCGCTAAGCAAACCGTACAGATTGTCAGGGGGCCGGCTCCGGCTCGACGGACTCGATGCGACTTTCGTCAAGATCGAAACGGATGCAGGGCTGGTCGGCTGGGGTGAGGGCACGCCATGGGGACACAGTTATGTCGCGGCGCACGGCCCCGGAATTCGGGCCGGACTGGCGACATTGGCGCCAGTCATTCTCGGCAAGGACCCTCGGCTGGTCGGCCATGTCGAGCAGGCCATGGACGTGTGCCTTCCCGGATATCTTCACGCCAAGTCCCCCGTAGACATGGCGTGCTGGGACATTGCAGGGCAGTCTGCCGGGCTGGCAATCGCGGACATGCTGGGCGGAAGGTATCCCGACGGTACCGCGATCGCTTCGTCGGTGTCGTCGGGAACCACGAACGAGGTCATCGACGAGATCGAGCGGTTCAGGGCGATGGGCTACGGCTCGCATTCGGTCAAGATCGGCGTCGGCGTCGAGGAAGACATTGCCTGCATTCGTGCCGTGCAGGCCATTCGGCAGCCGCGCGAACGCTTCCTGTTTGACGTGAACCGTGCATGGTCTCGCAGGCAGGCGCTGGCAATCCTGTCCGCCGTCGTTGAACCGGGACTGGCGGTCGAACAACCGTGCGAAAGCCTGGACGACATGGCGGCAATTCGCCCCATGACGTCGGTTCCGATCAGCGTCGATGAATCGCTGGTGACACTGCAGGATGCAGTCCGGATTGCCCGGGACGGGCTGGCAGAGATATTCGGGATCAAGATCAATCGTGTCGGTGGATTGAGCAAGGCGGCTCGAATTCGCGACATCGCAATGTCTCACGGGATCGATTGCTACGTGATGGCGACCGGTGGAACCGTCCTTGCCGATGCGGAGGCCGCCCATCTCGCGCAAACGATCCCCTCGCACCGCCGACTTGGCGTCTGGGCCTGCCAGGATATGATCACATGCGAAGTCGCGCCGGGCCGCGGACCGCGAAACCGGTCCGGAATGCTCACCGTCTCGTCGTCACCGGGACTGGGATTCGCACCCGACGAGAACCTCCTCGGTGATCCGACGGCAGTTTATGAACTCTGAGGCTTGACCGGAAGGCGAAGATAGTTCGCCATCGCGACGAGTGGGTCGCAAGGGCCCCGGTAATCCTGCCGGCCGGAGGCCTCGGAAACATTGACCCGGGGGTTTTCATCCGCAAAGGCGCCGGTTCGCGCGTCTGGTCCGAAAACGGGCGCGAATTCATCGACTTGCTGATCGGGTCCGGGCCAATGATCCTCGGCCACGGCCATCCCGAAGTCCTTGAAGCCGTTTTTGAACAGCTGCCTCTCGGAATGACCTTCTTCGCCAACAATTCGCGGGCCATCGAATTGGCGGAGGAGATTTGCCGGGCCGTTGCATGTGCGGAACAGGTCCGGTTCGTATCGTCACGCGGTGAGGCCGACATGTTCGCCATGCGCCTGGCGCGTGCGCACACCGGACGCGACCTGATCCTGAAATTCGAGGGCGGTTATCACGGAATGTCGGCCGAAGCCCAGATGAGCCTGGCGCCGATCCGCCCGGCGAATTACCCGGACGCCATCGCCGACAGTGCCGGAATCCCCGATTCCGTTCGCCGCGACATTCTGGTCGCCCCGTTCAACGACATCGAATTCCTGCAGAAGCTTCTTGACCAGCGAGGGGACGAGATCGCGAGTGTCATCGTCGAACCCTTGCAACGGATCATTCCTGCAGACATCCGTTTTCTCCGGAAGCTCAGATCAGAATGCGATCGTCATGGAATCTTGCTGACATTCAACGAAATCGTCACCGGCTTCCCCGCCTTGCCTACGGAGGGGCCCAGGAATATTACGGCGTCATTCCAGACGTCTGTACGCTCGGCAAGGTCATCGGGGGCGGTTTCCCGCTTGCGGCCATCGCCGGACGAAGGGACATCATGGCCCATTTTGACCGGGAACAGGTCGGCGCGGAAGGTTTTCTGATGCAGGTAAGAACGTTGTCGGGGAATCCGGTCGCGGCATCCGCCGGGCTGAAAACACCCGAGATTCTCCGCCGCAGCGAAACCTACGATCAATTGCGGGCATCGGGTCAACACATCATGTCTGCGGCATCGGCCGTCTTGGACGGCGCGGGCCACGCGCAGCGGGTTGTGGGTCTCGAGTCGCTCTTTGATGTCGTTCTGGCAGCGCAGCGTGTCACGGACTATCGAGAATTCATTGCCGCCGACAAGGCCAAGGGAGATCGATTCAACGCATCCCTCAGGTCGAACGGAATTCTGAAAGCACCGGGGAAAATCTATGTGTCATCCGCTTTGTCCGAAGATGATCTCGACGAAATCGAGGGCGCGTTCAATTCAGCAGCACATGCCCTTTAGTCCGTCCTCCGGCGCCAAGAGGCGACCGTCCGGGATTTATTCCGGTTTTTCGGCGACCTGGATCCGGCCAGGTTCAGGATTGCCAACGGTCAAAGGATGCGTGTCAAAGGCGACTGAAGGTTATAGACATTCCGGCAGTTGCGTTTTCCACGCGGCCACCTGGCTGCCGGCCGACGCGGCGGACTGAAACCAGCGGAGTCATTTACCGATCCTCCGGAACCGCAATTCCAACCTGAACGCACCACGCCAATCGATACCTTGCTCGCCCGACTCTATCAACGCACGATTTCTCTGGCCCAAAGCCCGTATGCACCCTGGGTACTCGGTGCCGTCAGCTTCCTGGAAAGCTCCGTGTTTCCGATTCCCCCCGATCTGCTCCTCATCCCGATGGTCATCGCGGCGCCCAACCGGGCGTTCCTGTATGCCGGGATCTGCACGATTGCCAGCGTCGCAGGAGGCGCGGCGGGATACATGATCGGCGCCTTGATGTTCGAGCACATCGGGCAGCCGATCCTGATCTTCTACGGCATGTTGAATCAAATCGCCGCTTTCAGCGAGGAATTCAATGCGCACGGTAGCCTGGCTGTTCTCATTGCGGGCCTGACCCCGTTTCCGTACAAGGTCATCACGATTGCATCCGGGGTTACGGGACTCGACCTAACGCAGTTCCTCCTGTGGTCCGCAATTGCTCGGGGACTTCGTTTTTTCATTGTTGCCGGCCTTCTGTGGAAATTCGGTGATCCGATTCGAAACTTCATCGAACGCCGGCTCGGCCTTTTCCTGAGCGTGTTCGCCCTGCTTCTCGTCGCCGGCTTCATACTTGCCGCCTGGATTTGACGTCGTGAACCGTTCATTGCTTGTTGCCATAGCCATCGCAGGATCGCTGGTCCTGCTCGGAGGCGCATTTGCCTTTGAACACATTGGCGGGATGCCTCCGTGCAAGCTCTGCGTTTGGCAACGTTGGGCTCACTTCGGGGCCATCGCCGCGGGACTCGCTGCAATTGCCCTCGGCGGGACACGTGTGTTCGCGGTACTGGGTGGGCTTGCAGTTCTGTTTGGCGCGGGCGTGGCGGGGTATCATGCCGGGGTCGAGCAACAGTGGTGGACGGGTCCCGAGACATGCGCGGCTCTGCCCCCGGCCACAATGTCGGCGGAAGAACGGCTTGACGAACTCCTCCAGACACCGGTGATCCGTTGCGATGACATTCCGTGGTCCCTTGCCGGTGTCAGCATGGCCGGCTGGAACGGCCTGATTTCGCTGGTTCTCGCCTGGTACTGGTTCCGGGCGTCATTGGCCGGGCGTGGTTCGGACATGAGCTCCGCCTCATGAAACGCGGGGGAATTGCGGCAAACACTTGCCCAGCAATTGACCCCTGTTTCCCGAACCTGTCGAAAAGAAAGTGCCTGAACCGTAACTTGCCATTTTTGGTAAAATCAATTCAGAAGTTCAGGTACATTCGACCAGCCTGTCAACTCCATCGTAAAACGAAGATCCTCCGTTCGGCAGGCAACCGTCAGGCAACCGTCGGGCGACCGCCCCGCGTCCGGTCTTCGCCACCAGCGTCAGAAGTTTTGGCGAAACGCCGCGCGGTCGCATCTCCCCGCGCTCCTGCTGGCTTTCCACACCCGTCGTCACGTCGAGGTAGCTGCGCGAACATTGCCTGGCTCGCATACTTGCGCAGCCGGAATGTCTCCAACTCAACCCGGCGCAGGTTCTGCCGTCCGATTTTGGTGAATCCAAACACGAAAAACGCGTGCTCCATCGTGTTCGCGCTCGGAACGAACACGCGATGCACCGAGCACGCTATTCCTCGAGTTCGATATCCCAGTACAGGAAATCTATCCAGGTACGATGCAGGTAGTTCGGAGGGAACTTCCGCCCGGAATTCAGCAGTTCATCCGGAGTTGGCCGCGCGGGTTTCCTCAGAAGATGCATCCGGGACTCCTTGAGAGATCGCGAGCCCTTTTTCAGGTTGCAGTCGGTACAAGCCGCGACGACGTTGTCCCAGGTCGTGCGACCGCCCTGGGACTTCGGGACGACATGGTCGAATGTCATTCTTCCGTCCGATCCGCAGTACTGGCAGACGAATCCATCCCGTAGAAAGAGGTTGAAGCGGGTGAACGCGGCAGTGCGTACGGGCCTGACATAGGTCTTGAGCGAAACGACCGAAGGAATCCGCATCTGAATTGACGGTGAACGAACGAATCGATCATATTCGGCAATGATCCTGACGCGGTCGAGAAAGCTCGCCTTGACCGCATCCTGCCAACTCCACAACGACAGGGGGAAATACGACAGCGGACGAAAGTCGGCGTTCAGGACCAGCGCCGGGAAATCATGGGACCGGACGGGTACTGCATGTGCGTATTCTTTGGGCGCTTCGATGGCCATTTCTTCCTACCCCGGGTATCTGGCCCCTGCCGCGGGACGCCGCGCCGGCGGGTTTGTGGCCAGATCGCTTTAGAGTGGCCTGACCTTATAGTCTGGTTTTCCGGATGAACAACAGTCAGGCCGAAGAGCCGCGTCATTGTTGCCGATTTCCGACATGAATCGCTTGATTTGTAACACGACGGCCACAGTTGCGACGCCCGGCGTCATGGTCAGGTGCAGCGAAATACGCCCGGTTGCCCGCGTCCAACAGGGGGCACGGCAACGGCGAATATGTGCTTGCTCCCGAGGGAATTCGGCAACATGCTGTCGGAACTCAACTGGAAGGAAGCAGTGATCGAAAGACCCGAACCCCCTGACATTCTCGAAGCGGCAATCTATGCCGATGACCTCGACGCGGCGGAACGGTTTTACGGAACGGTGCTCGGCTTCCGCAAGATTACCAGGGTTGGCGACAGGCACGTCTTCTTTCGATTCCGAAACACGGTGCTCCTGGTTTTCAATGCGTCCGAGACCCGCAAGCCTTCCGGAAACCCCGACCTGCCCGTACCGCCCCACGGGATGACCGGAGACGGTCATGTCTGTTTTGCCGCGTCCTCGGGTGATCTGGTTCAATGGGCAGACGTGTTCCTGGCGCACTCGGTCGCGATCGAGGCCGACTTTCAATGGCCCAATGGGTGCCGTTCGATCTATGTTCGCGACCCTTCAGGCAATTCGGTTGAATTTGCCGAACGGGGACTGTGGTTTCCTGAGACCGGAAGCGACAACTGAAGAGTGACCGTTCAAACCGTCGATGCCGATCGCGCCCTGCAGGACGTTAGCTTTCGATGAGATGCCTGACGAGGAATTCCCGCGCGACAGCCAGGCCGTCCGGGCCAATCTGGTGGCCAATGCCTCTCGAGAGATGCGTCGCGGTCTCGAATCCCAGCGCGTCAAGCGCGTCGGCCGATTGCTGCAGGTTCGAGCTTGGAACCATCTCGTCATTTTCACCGTGAACAAGGAGGACCGGAGGGCGGGAGAGAATATGTTCGCGCTTCGGCAACAGGTACGAGGTGCCGGAAAACCCGACCAGTGCCGCGAATTTTTTTCGCCTCCTGGGGACCACGTTGAGTGCGATCATCGTTCCCTGCGAAAACCCGACCAGAGCTGTCTTGCTTGCGTCCACGGATTCCCGGTCGGCCACTTTGTCCAACCAGTCGTTCAGGATGGCATAGGATTCCCCTGCGGCCACGGCCGCATCAGCTTCGCTCGAGCCATCAATCCACGGGATCGGAAACCATTCGTAACCGAACGGGTTCGACGTGCACCTGAAAGGCGCGTTCGGTGCAACGAACGCTGTATCGGGCAGCACATCGGAGAGGAATTCATTCAGGGACAACAGGTCGCTGCCGTCAGCCCCGTACCCGTGGAGCAGCACGACCAGGTGGCGTGCGCCTCCCATCTTTGCGCCCGCTCTCTCGAATTGAAGCGTCGTCATGCGCGAACACCCTCCCTGTCTTTCACGTCCCGGTAATGGGACCACAACAACCGGGCGGCGACCGCCCGCCAGGGCGACCAGGCCCTGGCCGTCTCGGCGAGTTCGCGTTCGCTCGGCCGCTCCGGAAGTTCGAAAAGGAGGCGCGCTGATTCCCGCAGCGCCAGGTCGCCCGCCGCAAAGACATCGGCGCGCCCGAGGGCAAACATGACATAGATCTCGGCTGTCCAACGCCCTATTCCCGGGATTACGGTCAAGCGTTCCACAACAGCTTCATCAGTCATCGATTCAAGCGAGGCGAATTCGACGCGGCTTTCGGCCAAGGCGCGGGCGTACCGCACCTTTTGACCGGACAGACCGCAGTGTCGAAGATTTTCCGTCGTAGCGGCACATACTGCGTTTTCCGTGTCAAGCCCCGCCGCCTCCACTTTTTTCCAAACGCTGTCGGCGGCCGCTACGGAAAGCTGTTGACTGACGATCGCTCCGAGCAACGCACGAAATCCCGCCTCGCGCCGGCGAAGAGGCGGCAATCCTGATTGCTCGATGACCTTCGCGAACCGTGGCTCCTGCTTTGCAAGCCAGGCGGATCCTTCCGCGATGCAGTCTTCGGTTTCGATGGTTCGCATGACGCTCATTTGCTTTCCCTCGTCCCGTCCGGACCCATTGGCAATTCTGTCGCAGCCGTGCCTTCAAACCTGATTGTCGACAGCCATTCAAGACAGGCCTCGACTGACTCGACAACTTTGCAGTTCGGCAAGGGGGGACGCCCGAACATCGCGACCGGCAGCCCGAGATTTCTTGCCGCTTCGAGCTTGCTCTCCCCCATCCGGCCACCGGAGTTCCGGACGACGAGCCAGTCGATCCCTTCACCCCTGAAGAGTTCGACCTCGCTTTCCACACTGAACGGCGGCCTGCCGGCAACCCAGTCTCCGTTCGAAGCCGGGAACGGTTGGTCCGGGAGATCGATCACGCGGCACAGCAAGCGCCGGCCCGGCAGGATCGACGCAAAATCCCCGGCCCGTTTCCGGCCGGTCGCGAGAAACACCGACGCGTCCTCCGGAACCAGTTGCGCCAGATCCTCCGCTGCCACGACCGGGTGCCAGTCGTCCCCCGGCCCCCGCGCCCACGGCGGACGTTGCACGACAATGTGCGGCAAGCGGAGACATCGGGAAACCCTGCAAGCCGTTTCCGTCATCCGTTCTGCGAACGGGTGGGTCGCGTCGATCACGACGTCGGTTCCAGATGAAACCAGGTAATCCCTGAACCCTTGCTCTCCATTGAAGCCGCCCTTTCGCACGTCGGTTCCGTCGACCGTCATGGGAACTCGCGTAAGTCCGGCAAGGGAATATGTCGTCCTGAACCGTTCGTCTCCAGCGAGTTTCTCCGCCAAGTTGCGTGCCTCAATCGTTCCGCCGAGAATCAATAAGGATCGCACGAACGCAGGCACACGCGCTGCTGCGGTTCTCCCTGAGCTTTCATCTTTCTTCAGCATGCCCAACGATCTGTCCGGTCCGGTTGACGACAATGACGTCGATTCTGCTCACCCTTCCCTGAAGCATCCGGATCAACCTCGATCTTGCATCGCCTGCAATTGCCTGGGCGAGATCATTTCCTGCAATTTCGACCGCCTCGAGGACAGTATTCGCCTTCGATACGTCTGGCAGCCCGATTTCAATCGACCGCCGGGAAAGTGCTTTGAAATCAACTTGCGAACGACTTGAATGCAGGTCCGACGCGCCCTGGGAGAGCTTGGTGATCTTGGCAATGCCTCCCCCGATCGTGAGCCACGGCAATGGATGCCTTTTCAGGTATTTCAACAACCCGCCCGAAAAATCCCCCATGTCCAACATGGCGTGATCGGGAAGTCCGTAATGTCTCTGGACCACCCGACCGGACGTCTGCCCGGTGCACCCGGCGACATGGTCTAAACCGCTCGCCCTTGCGACATCAATTCCCCGGTGGATCGACGCGATCCATGCCGAGCAGGAATACGGACGGACGATTCCTGTCGTGCCGAGAATTGAAATTCCGCCGAGGATTCCGAGGCGCGGATTCCAGGTACGTTCGGCAAGTTGACGACCGCCGGGCACGATGATGGTGATTCGCACGTTGGCGGTCGTATCGTAGCTCCTGGCGACGGCGTCTACCGCCGATTCCATCATTTCCCTGGGAACCGGGTTGATTGCCGGCTCTCCGACCGCGATCGGCAACCCGGGACGAGTCACTGTTCCGACGCCTTCACCCGCGGCAAAGGAGACACCTTTCCCGAACGATTCGACACGGGCCACGATCAAGGCGCCATGGGTCACGTCCGGATCGTCCCCCGCGTCCTTGATGACGCCCGCTTCGGCCCAACCATCACCCGATCGGCAGCTCTCGAGCTTGAATTCCGGTTCCTGTCCCCCAGGCAAGCTGATCTTGACCGACGCCGGAAACGTCCCGCTCCACAGCGCTTCTGCCGCACCCTTGGCCGCGGCCGTGGCGCACGCCCCGGTCGTCCATCCGCTGCGCAGCGAAGTCTTTGGCTTTCTGGATTTTCCGGACATTCATCCGAGTATAGACAGGAGGTCAGGTTTCGCCAATTCCGCGGTCGGCATTCCGCCACGAACCATTATCAGGACGCGAGTTCGCCCGTGCGGCCATCGGCGAAGTCTCGCGGCCGCCGCCGCCGTTTTCCGGCGATCACGGCGAGACAGGGGAATTTCCACTCCGCTTGGAAAGGCATCGATTGTCGGCCATAACGGCGCCATGAACAGACCAGAACCCGATTCTGAACTCGAAGGATTGCCGGTCTTTCGGCCCGGCTGGGTTTGGCTCTGCGGTGCGGGCCCGGGAGACCCCGGCCTCGTGACCCTGCACGCGCTGAACGGCCTGAAGCAGGCGGATGTCATCGTCCATGACGCTCTCGTCAACCCGAAGATCCTCGATTGGGCAAACCCGAAAGCCGAGCTGATTCACGCGGGAAAACGGGGGGGGAAGCCGTCTCCCAATCAAAGGGACATCTCGATTCGCCTGGTAGAACTGGCGAAGTCGGGATTTCGGGTCCTGCGTCTCAAGGGCGGTGATCCGTTCGTGTTCGGCCGCGGCGGCGAGGAAGCACATTCGCTGGTCAGAAACGGAATCCCGGTGCGAATCATCCCCGGAATTTCCGCAGGAATCGGAGGACTGGCTTATGCCGGGATCCCCCTGACCCACCGTGACATCAATCAGTCGGTGACATTTGTCACCGGACACGACCAGAACGGGACTGCACCCCAGTCCCTCGACTGGAAAGCAATCGCCGCGTCAAGTCCTGTCATCGTCCTCTACATGGCCATGCGCAACATCGAGCGTATCGCGAACAAGCTGATCGACGCCGGCCGTACTCCCGGAGAGGCAGTTGCCGTTGTTTCCCGCGCAACAACCCCACAACAGAAAGTCCTGGAATCAACGCTTGAACAAGTCGCCCCGGATATCGAGAAGGCTTCGCTAGAGCCCCCGGCCATTGTTTGCATCGGCGGTGCGGTACGCTTTCGGAACTTCCTGAAACCAATCCAGTCTCCGGATCAGTCGATCTCTCCAGACAACGGGGTTACAGACGGCGAAAAGGGTTCCGAGGTGTCATGACCACCGGCATCGTCATTGCGTCGCCAGCATCAGGTGCAGGCAAGACGACGATCATGCTTGGCCTCCTGCGCGCCATGAAGAATCGCGGGGCCCGGGTTCGGCCTGCCAAGAGCGGCCCTGACTACATCGACCCGGGTTACCATCATTCCGCAGCCGGGACCCATTGCGTAAATCTCGACGCCTGGGCCATGCCTCCGGAGAGATTGCTCCGTCTCGCCGCCAACGAGGGCATGCTGTTGGTCGAGGGAGCGATGGGGCTTTTCGACGGAGCCCCGCCGAACGGGAAAGGATCGACCGCTGACCTGGCGGCTACGCTTGGTCTGCCCGTCATTCTCGTCATCGATGCATCGGGGCAATCCCAGTCCGTCGCAGCCGTCTACAGGGGGTTTTCGACACACCGCAATGACGTCAACGTTGCGGGCGTCATTCTCAACCGTGTTACGGGAATCCGGCACGAGCGTCTTGTCAGGAATGCTCTCGAAAGGGCCGGAGCGGTCGTATTCGGGGCCGTGCACAGGGATGAGCGCATTGGACTGGCTTCCCGTCACCTCGGTCTCAAGCAGGCAATGGAACATGCCGGCCTCGAAGACCTGATCGAGGAAATTGCAACGGCCATGGAAAGCCGGGTGGACATCCCTGCAGTCATCGCGGCCGCGGGTCCGATCACCGGGTTGGAACCCGGTTCGTGCGTTCAGTACGGAATCTCTCCGCCGGCACAGCGAATCGCAGTGGCGTCCGATGTGGCATTCGGATTCACCTATCCTCATCTCCTCGCAGACTGGCGACGAACCGGCGCCGAAATCCTGCCGTTTTCGCCCCTTCGCGACGAGGCGCCCAGCGCATCAGCCGAACTCGTCATTCTTCCTGGCGGCTTTCCGGAGCTTCACGCCGGACGCCTGGCCACGGCGTCGAAATTCCGCCGAGGCGTCTGCGCCGCCAAGGCGGTTTATGGCGAATGCGGCGGCTACATGGTGATGGGCGACGGGCTCGTCGACGCGGAAGGGCAGCGCCACGCCATGCTCGGTCTTCTCAGGCTCGAGACGAGCTTCGCGGAACGGAAGCTGCACCTGGGCTATCGGCGGTTGACCGCGCTCCGCGGCCCGTTCGAGGGCTCGTTTACCGGTCACGAGTTCCACTACACGACAACGCTCAAGGCACGCGGCAAACCGGTGTTTCAGGTACAGGACGCCGAAGGTGTTGAACTTCCTCCGGCCGGGCTGGCGAACGGCGTGGCATCCGGGAGCTTCGTTCATCTCATTGACCGCTCAAGTCCGGAAACACCGCAATGACCTTTTTCCGGATGAAGGTGACTTCGGTGGGAACGGATTCGTTTGGCAAGCATAGGGTGAATCGATTAGCCCAAATCTGACCCGGGCAATCGAGATGCAGAGAGAGCTGAAAATTCGGCCTATGCTTGCCGAATGACGGGAGGGCGCGTGTTGCACTTTCGCTGGTAATCGCCGACGTTGATATCGTCATTGACGGGAATACCCTTGCAAGTCGGAACGCCAAGAATAGAAATTTTGGCTGCAAACGACGGATTCTCTGCTCGACCGTTCTCAGTTTGGCGAGAGCGTACAGACCCTGTTAGGGTGCACCTGATAAAAGGATACCACATCCACACCATCAAACGCCCGCCGATCTCTATTTTCCGCCGCGACATCTCGATCGGGTCAAATCCGCTTTTCTTCAAGAAAGGCAGGCCCAAGAGGAACAAACGGTTCGGGGAGTAACTTGTACACGACGGGTGGAAGTCTCACTCAGTCACTCGGCCCATTTGGCTTGAGCATCATCTTGTCGACTGCGCCGCCTGGTGGTGTTGAACTGACACGTGGTTCGCGAGGAAGGGGGTCATGCGTGGAGGGGGAGCGCCGTCGATATCAAGGCGCGTGGCTACAGCCTCGACACTCAGGCTCCTTGTGTTGGAGACGTGGACTAAAACGACTCGGAAGCTATTTCGGCGAAACCGCATAACGCCAAGGCGCTGCTGCGGTGCGTCAAGAATCAGTGCCGTTTGGAGCCGAAATGGGAGGCTTGGCCGTGCACGCCGCAATCGCTGACAAGCGAGAAGAACTGGTTGAACTCTGCAAGCGCTCTTGAGTAAAAAAACTCTATCTCATTGATTCCACGAAGTTTCACAGATTCCCGGTTTTGACTGCCCCGACCACCTGGCAGACGGGTTTTCCGGCGCGCCAGCCGGACTTCTAGACCGCCTGGCTCACACCTCAACTCGGCACAGGCGAACAGGAATTTTGCGTTCTCGACAGGGCCCGCGCCGTGCGCTGGTTGGGGCTCTTGTACGGGTGATTGAGCACGCTATTGCCCTGCGGACTTCGACTGCCCCGACCGGCCGACAGATCACAACTTCGAAACCGCCGCCGAAAGCACCATTTTACTTAATGGGAACCAAAAGGTTATGGGAACCGTGAATCCGAAATGTCTGTCATGACACGCCTTTTCCTCTGATCCGATTCACATAAAAATATGCTCTACTCCTGTCGGTTTTGACACTGACAGGAGAGAGATCATGCCTTCGAAACAGTTCGGTCCGCCACTCTCCGATGTGGTTCCGGAACGGGATTCCCGTGTTGTCCGGTGCTATACGGAGCACCTGAAAGGCCTTGGTCTTTCAGACAGGATGACCGGCGAATTGACCGGTACGGCCAGGCACGTCGCGGTCTGGCTGGCGCTCAACGGTGCGGGTCTCGACAAGTTCGACATCCGCCTCGTGGACCGCTTCATGCGCCATGAATGCCACTGCCCAGGTTGGCCCCGGAGCGGCAGGAAGCCCGGGCAACACTGCAGGCGATTTGCACTCAGGTTCCTCCGGTACCTGCTCGAGACCGGGTGGGCAGATGTGCCTCCGGAGATCGAGGCCGGCGGACATCTCGCGACACGGTTCCGGGACTCCCTGAAAGAGCAGGGATACGCAAGCTCGGTGATCATACAGAGCGGGACCCTGTGCCGTCACTTCATCGTCTGGCTCTACCTGTCGGACATTCCCCTGGCGGAAGCCGATGAACGCGTTCAGCGTCGCTTTCTTGCCCACGACTGCGCCTGTGTTCATCCGGGGTTCCTCGACAGGCCCACCGGGTTCACCGGTTCCGCCACTTCCGGATCAACGCTCCGGCATTTTGCCGCGTTCCTGGTGGACACGAACGTCATCCCGGCACCGAAGGTCCCGCAGCGCCACGCGGAACACGGCGAACATCTCGATGTATTCCTGCACTGGCTTCGACAGCACCGCGGCCTCAGGGACACGTCCATCAAACGATACGAACAGCACATTCGCGCGCTGCTTCCGGCTCTTGGTGACGACCCGGGGACGTATGATGCCGCCCGGGTCCGGAACACGATCCTGGGCCGTCTCGAAACCGCCTCTCGGGGAGAGGTCGGAGGCGAGGCGAGTGCATTCCGGATGTACCTGCGCTTCCTCGGGTCGAACGGCCTCTGCCGCCCGGAACTCGTCCACGCGGTCCCGACGATCCCGAAACTCAGGGGCGAGAGCCTGCCCCGGCATGTTGGGCAGGACGATATCGAACACATGATCGCGACCTGCGACGTGACGACGCCGATGGGGATGCGCGACCGGGCAGCCCTGCTGCTGCTCGCCCGGCTTGCGTTGCGGGCAAGCGACGTCGCCGGATTGAATCTCGACGATATCGACTGGGACAGGGCCGTCATCCGGGTCAGCGGCAAGTCGCGGCGGGAGGCGGAACTGCCGCTGCCGCAGGATGTGGGCGACGCGCTGCGGGACTACATCCTGGAGGCCCGGCCACGCAACGGTGAGTGGAAGGTGTTTCTGTGCAGTAGGGCGCCATACCGGCCCTTGTCGAATAACAGCATCAGAACCTCCATCGTCGGCCGTGCGATCAAGCGGGCCGGGATCCGGGGCGTCGGCCCGACATCCTCACACCTGTTCAGGCGCTCGGCGGCGACCAACCTTCTGCGCGATGGCGCCCCCCTGGAAGCCATCGGCACCTTGCTCAGGCACAGCTCTCCCGACACCACCGCGATCTATGCCCGCGTCGATGTCCGGATGCTCCGTGAACTGGTGCAGCCCTGGCCCTTCGAGGGAGACGTCCGATGACCATGACGGATCACGCGAAGGATTACGTCGCAAGCAGGAAAGCGCTGGGCCTGTCGTTCAGGGAACAGGAGCGGGTCCTGATGCGTTACGCCGAACATGCCGACGCCGGGGGCGACGAATTCGTGCGTATAAACAGTGTCCTGGACTGGGCCCGTACGGCAACATCGGTCGGCGAGGCACAAAGGAGATTGCACTTCGTCCGCGCCATGGCCGTCTTCCTCCATGTCGAAGATGACCGTCACGAGGTGCCCCCCCGGGACGCTCTCGGCAAGTCGAAACGGATCCGCCCACCGCCGCGCATTCCGTCGCCGGAGGAGATCCGGAAGATCATGGCGGAGGCGCTGTCCCTGCCGCCGGCAGGGTCGCTCACCCCGCTGACCTTCCACACCATCATCGGTCTCATCGCATGCACCGGGCTGAGACGCTCGGAAGCAACCGGCCTGCTGCTGGGCGACCTCGGACCGGACGGGTTCCTGGTCAGGAATACCAAGAACCGCAGGGACCGCCTTGTCCCCCTGCACGAAAGTGCCCGCCGTGCCCTCGACGACTACCTCGTGGTGCGGAAACGGCAGGGCGGGCACTGCGAGCACCTGTTCGTGCTCGCATCCGGCCGGCCGGTGAACCCGGGTTATCTGACCGACACCTTCATCCTGCTTGCTCGCAAGGCAGGGGTTCGCGGCAAAGCCGGAGAACCCGGCCCCAGGCTTCACGACCTGAGGCACGGATTCGCCGTCGCCGCACTGCAAGGCTCCATCTCTTCCAGCCGGAAGGATGTCGGCCGACACATGCTCGCGCTCTCGACCTATCTCGGACACACGCGAGTTGTGGATACGTACTGGTACCTCGAGGCGACACCCGTCCTCATGCGTCAGGTGTCGGTGGCGACCGAGAAACTGCTCATGACAGAAAAGGAAAAGACATGACTAATCTCGCACCCCCTTTAACCACCTTCCTGCAGGAGTATCTCCCCCGTGACCGGGGAGCCAGCCGGCACACCATCGTCGGCTACACCACGAGCTTCAGGCTGCTCGCGGTCTTCGCCGCGGACAGGCACGGCATCCGTCCCTGCGCGCTCGAGGTCGGCCATCTCGATGTCGACACCATCCTCGCCTTCCTCGACCATCTCGAGGCCGAACGAGGCAACAGTGTCAATACCCGCAACACACGTTTGGCCGCGGTCAAATCCTTCTTCCGTTTCCTCGAGTTCCGGTACCCGGATCATCTCGAACTGGCGGCACGGGTGCATGCGATCCCGCAGAAGAAGGGCGATGTTCCCGCGCTCGACTATCTCGACCGGGACGAAGTGGATGCGCTGCTCAAGGCGCCGGATACCACCACCAAATCCGGAACCCGGGACCAGGCGATGTTGTGCCTTGCCTACAATGCCGGGCTCCGGGTCTCCGAACTGGTCGGCCTCGGCCTCGACGATGTCAGGATGCCGCAGCTCGACGAGATCCGGGTCATGGGCAAGGGACGACGGGCCCGCGTCCTGCCGCTGTGGAAGGAAACGGGACGCGCGCTCGGAGCGTGGCTCTCCATCCGTCCCGAAGTTCCCGACCGCCACCTGTTCCTGAATGCGATGGGACGGGGGATGACCCGGCGCGGCTTCGCCAAGCGGCTCGAGCTGCACGTCACGACGGCAGCGCAGACCCAACCGTCGATCGCACGCCGGAAGGTAACGCCCCATGTGCTGAGGCACGTATGCGCCTTGATGATTCTCGAGGCGACCGGTGACATCCGCAAGGTCTCTCTGTGGCTGGGGCACCAGAGCCTCCAGACCACGGAGATTTACCTTCGTACCGATCCTGCCGAAAAGCTGGACATGCTCTCGGAGTGGCGTTCCCCGGGTCTCGGCAAGGGACGGTTCAAGGGCGTGAAGGATGAGCTGTTGGCGATGCTTTCGAACGTCTGAGCTTGATTTTTTATGGGAACCGGATCAGCGAAAAAGGCGTGTCATGACAGACACTTCGGATTCACGGTTCCCATAACCTTTTGGTTCCCATTAAGTAAATAATCGAAACGTTTCGATTATTTACTTGCGCGACAGGGCCGCCGCCGCGCGGGGGTGGGTGCTACCATGTAGCCCGGCTCGAAGTATTCGGCTCGGCGGCACGGGGAGGGGATTTTGATCCTGATCACAGCGACGCCGACTTTCTGGTTGAGTTCGATCTCGGAAGCGCTCCAGCAACTCTCAACTGGTATTTTGAATTCCGGGACGCTTTGCGACATGCACTCGGACGGCCCGTAGACCTGGTTGAAACCCAAGCGATCCGTAACCCGTATCTGCGTGCAGCCATAAACCAGTCGTGCGAACTCGTCTATGCATCGTGACCCTCGCGTATTGCTGGCCGATGTAGAACAGGCCAGCACAGATATCGCGCTCTTCACCGAAGGCCTGACTCGTGAAGCCTACCTTCGGGACATGTTGATCCAGGCGGCGGTCGAACGCAAGTTCGAGATCATCGGCGAGGCACTGAATCGCCTGCATAGGGACCATTCAGAGATCGCCCGGAGAATTCCCCGACTGCGGCAGGTCGTGGACTTCCGCAATCTCTTGATCGATGGCTACGATCGAGTGATCCCGGAACGCGTATGGTCCTACACACGACACGATCTGCCCGAACTCCGCCTTGTCGTACAAGCGTTGCTCTTCGAACTGAATCCGTCGGATGTATGAACGGAAACGCCTGTTCGCCTATTTCGACTGAGTGGCCAACGGCACAAAGTGCCGTCGTCCGATTGGGCCGTCAAGCAAGAACCAAATAAAAGGGGCCTGGAAACTGGAGATACAGAATTCAATCGAATAGGAGCGGCCAGACCTCGCACAGCCCCACCGTACATTAATCACCTCGCCAGGCAGCCTCCATTTTGCTGAGTTGCCACAGCTGTGGGTACACCGTTCAAGAATGTCACGACTGCTCCCGGAACGGAACGATGAAGTCGTCCATCCTGCTTATTACGTTCCCTCTCCGTCAGATCATGGCACCGCATTGACTCGATGATCCGGTTTTGTGAACACCCCGTTTCGCAATGCTCAAGGAATCGCAGTGGGTTTCCTTGAGTAAGTTGTTGCGGTCCACCCGAACCGCGCCCTCCCTGGCCGTCTTCACCGTCACACCGTCCGGAAGACAACCTGGCGAAAAAACTTCCTTTCGGGCGCCGAACAGGGAAACACCGATGTCGGTTCATTCGCATGAGAAGGCACGATGTGTCACCGAGTGTCACCGAGTTCACTCCTTCCTCTCGCTCAGCATCAAGGGGATGGGCGCTTGCGCAGAGTCAACGAACACTCCCCTCCTGCCGTCGCGCTGATGGCCGTTTTTTCGGCAACGCAAGGGAAACCGTCCCGAGCCAAACCGGAAGCAGATCCGTACTTGGACCAGAGCGACGGATCCGCCTGAACGAGAATTTCCGAGCTTGGGGAATCGTCGGGAACCCTGTCAACGCACTTGCTTTCCCGATGCCAGAAACTACATCTGCGCCGCATGACCGAAACCGACAGAATCGACCAGGGGGCGCAGCGAAGGCAAACCATTCGCAACGTCGTTGTCCTCGTCCTGGCACAAGCGGTGCTCGGCTCCCAGATGCCCATGATGTTCACGATGGGCGGACTCGCTGGCCAGCATCTCGCCGCAAATGCGTGTTTTGCCACGCTCCCTATCTCGCTCATCGTCCTCGGTTCGATGCTGACATCGGTACCGCTTTCCGAGTTCATGCAACGATACGGGCGCACGGCCGGATTCCTGATCGGAACGACCGGAGGGGCCACGGGGGGCCTTCTTGCGTTCGCGGGTCTTTATTTCGATTCATTCCTGTTGTTCCTCCTGGGCTCGCTCGCCAGCGGTGTCTTCATGTCATCACTCGGATTCTATCGCTTTGCGGCCGCGGACACTGCCGACAGGGACTTTCGTCCCAAGGCCATTTCATACGTCATGGCCGGAGGACTGGCGCAGGCCGTCATTGGGCCGCAACTGTTCAAAGTCAGCACGGACATCTCTTCGATTCCGTTTCTCGGGGCATATGCGGCAATCGTCGGACTCAATATTCTCGGATCGTTCGTATTCCTGTTCCTGGACCTGCCAAAGCCGCAACCTGTGGACCGAAACCGCCCGTACGCCGGCCGGTCCCGGCTCGAGCTCCTTCGGTCGCCCCGCATTGCCGTCGCCATCATATGCGCGATGGTGTCCTATGCTCTGATGAACCTCGTCATGACGTCGACACCACTTGCCGTCGTCGGAACAGGATTCAGCCACCATTCGGCTGCCGATGTCGTCATGGTCCACGTGCTCGCCATGTTCCTGCCGTCGTTTGTCACGGGTCACCTGATTTCCCGGTTTGGCGCGATTCGGATTGTTGCCTTCGGCCTGCTTCTTCTGTTCGTGTGCGGTGTCGTCGCTCTCTCGGGATTTCAGCTGATCCATTTTCACACTGCGTTGATCCTGCTCGGTGTCGGTTGGAATTTCGGCTTCATTGGCGGAACGGCAATGCTCACAATGGCGCACGAACCGGAGGAGCGCGGACGAGCTCAGGGGATGAACGATTTTTTCGTGTTCGGTTTCGTGACGCTTGCATCACTCGCATCTGGAGGGCTGATGAATTGTTCCGGAGGAACGCCGCAAACCGGCTGGACGACAGTGATTCTTGCGATGATCCCATTCCTCCTTTTCGCGGCCAGTTCACTTGTCTGGCTTCACTTTCGGTTGAGGCGAAGTCACGCTTAGGGCAGCAGATGACGAACGCTGGCTGGCCAACCGGGCGGGTCAATCATGAATGCTGAAAGGGCGGATATACCGGTTTCGGTCCATCCAGCCTTGTCGTTGGAGTCGCACATTCATTGTGAGCACGTCATTCCTGGAGCATATTCGCGCCGAGTCCGGACATGCAGGCTCAGACGGAATGAAGGGCCGGCGATCCTGTCAGCCAGTTCGTGGCCCACGATACCGTTATTGATTTTATGGCAGTGTGTATTGAATCAATCGATTGGAGAAATACTGAAAATACGGCTAGTCTTTTCGGGCGTTGAGATTGGTCCTCGTGAAAAATCCGGGGCCATTGCCCCGTCTGAAACGGGGGCCTGTCGGACGCAGGTTTCCGGATCAGGGAACTGCATCGCGAACCGGATGTTTGCGCAAACAGTCCCACGCCGCGAAAACCGGATTGAGGCAGCCGCAAAAGGGGCGATCAAGCAGAGAACGATTCCACTGGGGGACAGTCCATGTCCCGGGCCATGCGTCCGGGTTGCTGCCCGGTTTCCCGTGGCTTTCAGATTTCTTGAATCAAGGAGAAAGATCATGACGAGATTACCGCTCTCAGTCGTTGCGGTAATGACAGCTGCCAGCGTGGCCGTTGCCGACTGCCCGCCAGTCACGGTTGACGATCCAATGGGCGTTCCGCAAGGAAAATACGCGCAGCAGTACGAGCTTTCGGAGTTCGAAACCCTGGCCAATTGCAAGCTGAGTTTCAGCGAAAACCCGGACATTGCGGCGCTCAACAGCCGCATTCGCGGCAACCCGGAACTGCCGCCGCTGTCCGAGCGACTGCCGGAAGAACCGCTGGTCATGGCACCCTATCATTCGATCGGGAAATACGGCGGCACGTTCAACGGCATGTCAAATGCCACAGAAGCTGGCACCGCTGACTTCTTGAACATCAGACACGTGAACCTGGTTCGCCTGGGGGATGACAATGTGTCAATCGTGCCCGACATCGCCAAGGATTATGAATGGAATGATGATTTCACGCAGCTGACGTTCTACCTGCGCAAGGGCCACAGGTGGTCGGACGGCGCGCCTTTCACTGCCGACGACGTGAAGTTCTGGTACGACAACCTTGCGCTCGATTCAAAGGTCCTTCCGAATCCCACGGACTACTCGCTGGTAGCGGGTGAGCGCATGACCGTGGATGTGATCGACCCGCAGACGGTCAGGTTCAATCTGCCGGCCCCGAAGCCGGGTCTCTTGGTGCACTTCGCGACGTCGTGGGCGCAGGGCTTCCAGCCGAAGCACTTCCTCGGCCGCTATCATCCGGACATCAATCCTGACGCGGACAAGCTCGCCCAGGAAGCCGGTTTCGAGAACGGGCTCGCGGTGATCAAGGCCTATTGGGGGAACACGGACTGGACCGATTCGCCGTCGGCGCTGCTCAGCGCCCCCGACCGGGTCGCGAACCTCCCGGCCGATGTCGTTCCGACGCTCGAGTCCCACATCTACATCTCGGACACAGTCGAAGGGCGTCATCTGGTGGCGAACCCATACTTCCACATCGTGGACACGGCGGGCAATCAGCTGCCCTACATCAACGAACAGGACGAGACCTATATCCCGAACACCGAGGTCCGCATTCTCAGGCTGATCAACGGTGAGGGCGATTACAAGTCGCAGGGTTTGACCTTGCCAAATGCGCCGCTGCTCCTTGAGAACCAGGAAGCCGGCGGCTACCAAATCGACTTGCTGCCGGTGCCGCATATGGTGACAGTTGGCTTCAACGTGACGTCGGACGACCTGGAAAAGCGCAAGGTTTTCGGAGACCTGCGTTTTCGACAGGCCATGTCTATTGCGATCGATCGGAATGCGATAAACGAGTCGGCGTATTTCGGGCTGGGCGAACCGAGCCAGTATAGCGGGATTAATCCGTTGCCGGACTTTATCGACGAAAAGTGGAAGTCCCATTATGCCGAGCATGATCCTGACCGGGCCGCGGCGCTGCTTGATGAGGTCGGTTTGGTCGACGCGGACGGCGACGGATTCCGCGAGCTTCCTAATGGCGACGCATTTGTCCTCAACATACAGTTCAGCACGCAGGAAATGCCGGCGCAGGTTATTGAGCTCATCAGCCTGAACTGGTCGGAGGTGGGCGTGCGGACGACCATCAAGGAAGTCGCCACGGACGAGTACCGATCGGCACAATCGGCCGGCAAGCTTGATGTCGGGATGTGGTCAAAGGGCAAGGTGCTCCTGGGTCACCTCGGCACCAACGATTACTGGGTGCCGCCGTTCGGAGACTACTTCAATCTTCGGGTCGGAATGAAATGGGCTGAATGGATTCAAACAGACGGCGCCAATGGTGTCGAACCTCCTGACTATGTTCATGACATGATCAAGGACATCGGCATATTCCAGTCAGTGGCGGTTGGATCCGAAGAATTCGAAGCGGCGGGCAATCGCCTGGTGGAAAACATGGTTTCCAACCTGCTCCAAATTGGCACTGTCGCGACGCCGAGCCCGATCTACCACCGCAACGCCTTGAAGAATTTCATTGCCGTAGCGGGTGGCAGACCCTTTTCGTGGCGGTCACACCAGTGGTATCTGGACGAGAGTAATTGACCCGATAGCCAATTGGCAGGGGGCGCCCGGAATTCGGGCGCCCCCTGCAACAACCGGACAATCTGGTTTCAGCGGTTCTGATGCGGCTGTCGCGGTGGATTTGCAGCCAGAAGCTGTGCGCCTGGGGAAAGGCGTCCTCAAACTTGCCCTGACCGCTTGCCGGCAAGGCTTCCAAACCGGCGCCGGCAACAGAGATTTCCCAATCTCGCAAAGGCTCGTAACACATGCCGCCGGCGCCTTTGAAAATCCGCGCCGCGGCCAGGCTCAGGGCTGTTTTTCAGCAGTTTCCCGCGAACGAAAACATGCACGCTGCCCAAAGCGGATATCGCCAGATTTCAACCAGTGGGCTGGCAGACCTGGCAGAACCGGTCCGGCTGTGCGAGGGCAAGTGCGAAAATCGTGCCAAAGCCGCAACGATAACGGCGGTTCGACTATGCACTGCGCGGACTCAATTTCAAATTGTCCCGCCGGCGGAGATAAAGCGATAACGCTGGACGGAACTGCAAATTGCCGATCAAAGCCGGAATCCTGCATCCGTCCATCCCTGATCAAGAATCTCCGCGTTCGGCCGAATCCTGCCTGGATGAGGCGGTTTTTCTCGCGATGGCGCTGGGTTTCCCGGCCGCTTTCAAGCAGGTTGTCCGGCTTCGTTCTGTCAACGGCGCAACCTTGTTTGGTTCTGGAAGGTGTGAAAGTCTGAAGCAGGAATTTGATGCGGCCAATGCGTCAGCCGCGGTTGCCGACGGCTCGATTTCACCGGTCCAGCAGCGAAATCTGGAAAGACTCTGGGATGTCCGGGCGCTGGATCGAACAGGTCTGATTTTGGAGATACTCGCCAGCCGGGCGAAAACCCGGGTGTGCTGCAGGTCGAACAGGCACAACTGGAATACGTGAAATCCAGACTGGTCCGCCGCTGGACCTTTCACTTTATCACACTTAACTCCGGGTTCTCGTCTCCTTTTCGGTTTTTCCTGTCCCATTCTTCCTTGGCCTTGATGCCGACGACCGCATGAGACAGGAACTTCACGCCCTCCCAGGGCTTCTGCGTGCCGGGTAACGGCTGGCGCTTCGAAGGATGAAAGCCCGCCAGGCCGCCCGTCAGCACGACGAAGCCCGCGATGGTCATCTCCGGCGGTCCCCGGGGGACCTTGAAACCATGGTGGGAGGCGAGAGCGCAGAGCGCCCGGATGTCGTCCTCGGTGACAAATCAATCAGCCGGTTCGTCCGGCCTCTCGCGCGCGAGAAGCGAAAGATCCCAAACTCTAAATGCGGTGATTGCGTCGAAGGCGAGACACTTCTTCAGGTCGTCGGCCTCGTCGAGGCGGCGATCCTCGATGCGGGTGCCAACCTTCAGCGCGTGGAAGAACTGTTCGATCCGCCAGCGCAGTTCGTACCAGTGCAGCACCGTGCAGGCGGTGTCGAGATCGGCCTCGCCCTCGGTGGTCAGCAGCATCCAGTGCAGCGGTTGCTTCTTCTTCCCGGTCTTCGATGCCGGCAAGGCCGGGCGGCGGGGAGGGTCCTCCTCACGGGCCGAGACCGCGATCATGCGGACCGGCGGTTCGTCCCCCCGGTCCTTCGGAGCAAGCAGTTCCACCGGCGTGCAGCGCAATGTCAGCTTCGCCGTGCGGGCCTTCCTGCGGTTCGCTCCCCCGCAGGCCGGAACCTCGATCCTGCGACCGCCCACCGGTTCCGTCCCCAGCACATGATCCCACAGGTTCGCGTCGCCGCCGGAGGCCAGGGCAACCCGCCGTTGCGTCCCCCGACTGGCCCGGACCAGCAATGCCGCCCCGGTCTGCTGCGCACGCGCGATCAGGTCCCAGAAGTCGCCCTCGCGGTCGCAGACCGTCACCACCCGGCCCTCCGGGCAGGCGCGCGCGAGTTCCTGGGCCCGCTCAAGGCCATCCACCCAGCGGACACTGTCCTTCTCCTCGTCCTGACGGAAGTCCGTGTCCACCGTGTACATCCCCAGGGGCCGGCCCACCGCGTTCACCGCAACGCCGAAATGGGCCAGGATGCCCGAGGTGCCCTTGCCGCCCCCGCCAAGATCGTCGAGGCCCGAAGTCTTTGACAGGTCGTCATAATTCAGCGTCGTCGTGTCCTGTACCGCAAGCACAAGCCGCTCGACACCGCAGCGCTCAACCGTCTGCTCGAAATGCGAATCCAGGATATGATCCATCGTCACCGCGTCATTGGACAGCAACCGGTAGGCCGCCGTCTGCTCCGCACGCCCCGGGAAGATCGACGGAAGATGTTCCCCAAGGCGTTTGACCCAGGCCGCACCCATCAGCGCAATCCGGCGCCGGACCCGGCCGTCGGGGTGGGTGCTGCGACCGTATTCCCGGGCAGCCCATCCCCCCTCACAGCACAGCGATCCGGACCAGCCGAGAACCCGTTCCGGGCCAGCACACAGAACCTGTTGCCAACCCGCCACCAGCGGCCGGAGCCAGACCGCGCGCCGCACTCCCGAACGCCACCCCGACGTCAGCTCCGGACAGCACTTCCACCCCGCCGCCCGGTAGCTCAGGCCGGACTGCCCCGGCCCGGTGAAACTCTGCACAAGCACCGGATGCTCACCGTAGGCCGCCGCCCAGTCATCGGCAATCCGCTCCGCAGCCAGGCGCAGGACCCGGGAGGCGAGACCCTTCACACGGACACCGGGAAGCAGCAGGAAGCGGTGGTTGCACACGACCTTGGCGATGTTGGCCACGCGGGCATCGGCCGACCAGCCGATGACGCCGTCGCGCGGACCAAGCTGGATCCCGGCCGCGGTGAAGCCGATGCCGCCCAGCACCCCGTCGTGCTCCGAACGGACCCAGTACCGGACCTGCCCGCCCGGCGGGCGGCGCCATCCCTCCGGATGATGGCTCTCGATCATCGCCTCCCAGCGGCGGCGGTCCTCCGGTGCCGTCACCAACTCGAGCGACAGGGCACCGAGGTCCCGAAGCAGGCACGAGACAGAACGGTCGGGGAAGTCCGACGGGGGACGGGCATGAGGATCGAATTCCAGCGCTTCCGCTTCCGGAAGACGCACACCCAGCTTCTCCGCAAGCGCCGGCAGAAGCTTGCGCGCCGACGCCAGGCACAACTTGCCGACACGGTTGGTCCAGTTCTCCCGCTCGCAGAACTCGTGGGCCAGCGCCGTCCGTGACAGCTCACCGCCGTTGCACGCCGTCCCGAACCACTCTATCGTTTCCGACGAGACCTGTCGCATGCCAATCTGCATGCCCGGGCGAATCGCACGAAATCAGCCCGGAGTTAAGTGTGTGATCTTGATAGCCGCTGGACCCACCTCGAACGTCAGCGGGGCGCCCCTGGGTTCGTGGGCGGATCCGGGGAACCCCAGATCGAGTCCGACCGGCGCGCGATTGACGATAGGATAATTCGTGTGAAGCGCAGGCTGCTGGCGGTCAGACGCACGCGCGGGCTGCACCGGTCGGCCAGAAAAGCCGTCCCATACCCAACCGTTGCGCTTGTCGGCTACACGAACGCCGGAAAATCAACGCTGTTCAACCGCCTGACCGGCGCAGAAGTATGGGCAGACGACGCATTGTTTGCGACGCTTGAACCGACCATGAGATCGGTCACGCTCCCCTCAGGCCGGAAAGCGGTGTTCTCCGACACGGTCGGCTTCATATCCAATCTTCCGACGCAGCTGTTCGCTGCATTTCGCGCAACCCTGGAAGAAGTCACCAACGCTGACAACGTCGTGCATGTCCGGGACCTGACGCACCCTGAATTCGATTCCCAGGTTCTCGGTGTCAATGAAGTTCTCAGAGAACTGAACGTTGAACCCGCCGACTCCCAAAGAGTTGTGCAAGCCTGGAACAAGATCGATTCGCTGGCGACCGGCGACAGGCAAGACATGCTGACCGGGAACGGATGCAGCCAGTCTCATTTTCCAGTTTCGGCGATTTCCGGCGACGGGCTCGACCATTTGCTGGTGAAGATTGACGAACTTCTTCGCGCCGGCGACCGGACGGAAGTCGTGCGGCTATCGTGCGTCGATGGCAAACAGCGGGCCTGGCTTTTCGGAGAGAGAGTTGTGCAAAACGAGACTCTGCGCGACGATTGCCTGGAACTCAAGGTGTGCTGGCCAGACGCCCAGGCGGTGCGATTTCGGAATCGGTTCGGTTGCGGTCCGGGCGCGGCTCTGTCGCGGGCAAATGAGCTGTCGCCGGCTTTCGCTGCCAGGCGGCGCCTGTCAAGGCACGATAGTCGCAGCGAGTTGTCCTGTTCTGTCACCGCCGAAGCGCAACGGTTCAGCCTGATCAGAAAGCCGTCGGACCTTCCGGCCTGCTTCAACCCTCGTGCGAATTGGCGTGGTCTTTGGCGGCTGTCTGTCCCGGTCCAGGTTCCGCGCTGTCCGACATTGTGGTTCACTTGCGTTCGGCCGGATTCAATGCGGGCGTGCGCCTAGTCGACAACCTCTCCCGATTCGTCAATTTCACCGGACTCAGCTTGCGGATCTTAAGTGAAGTACCTCGCATCGTCACAATGGGCCGCTAGGTCGTCCTACAGCGCCGGCACGCGCCCTTTCTTTCCAATGAGAGAGTCGAACGGGTGCAGAGTCATGAATATGAGAAGATCAGCGGGTTCTGTTCTTCGTCGTCAAGCAGGTCACCGACACTGATTGTATTCAGGATCCGTTCCGGCAGGACATTGGGTTCGCCATTGAACCGGCTGTGGTCGGGCATGTAGGCGCAGGTAAAAGCCCGCCGAGGTCTCGGCGTCATGTTCGCATGGGCGCCATGTGCGGCCAGACCGTTGTGAAAGGAACATCCGCCCGCAGGCATGATGACAGGCACGGGTTCCATGCTGCCGAGTTCAGGATAGGCTTCGAATAAGGCGCCCAAGTGGCCTTCCGTAGGGTAGTCAACCAGTCTGCGCTTGTGCGTGCCCGGCATGAAAAACAAGCAACCGTTCTGCATTGTCACATCGTCCAGCGCGACCCAGATGCTTATGGAGTTTTCCGACGCGAAGGACCACTTTGTGTTGTCTTGGTGCCACGCCGTAGGAACTGCCCAAGGTAATTTTATCAACGCCTGATCGTGCCATATGCGAATGCCGTCGACCCCTGCCAGGTCGGCCGCCATTTTGCCCAGCCGGCTGTCCAGCATTATTTCGCGCACACCGTCATGATCCATCCACAGGTTCATGCGCTGCTGGAACACGTTATTTTTCTCTGACGTGCTCTCATGTTGAAGGGATCCGACGGGCAGCACATTGTTATCCCGAAGGGAGACCGCTTCGTCCACCGCTGCCCGCCAGGTGTCCAATTCGGTTTTGTCCAGAAAATCCTCGATGATGAGAAAACCGTTTTCCCGGTAGAAGGAAATCTGCGCGCTTGTCAGTTGATCATTCATAGATCCGCCCCTTTCGCGTTGACAGTCTTCTCAGGCGATCCGAACCGATAGGCAGTGCGCTACTGACCTGGCGCCTGAAAGACGCGGGTGAGCAAGAACATACACACTGAGATTCGGTATAGGCAACCGAGTATTGCGCCGTCTTGTTGAATGTTGCAAAGTCAATAGCAAACACCTGAGTCCCTCCCTGTGTCTGCGGGGGAACCATCATTGAAAAACCCGGTCGCTAGAGGGCGTCAACTCCATCGCTTACGGACATACGACAGCGCCCGACTGCAGGCATCCTGCGTTTTTGAGATTCCCGGTTGCGCTCAGGGGGCGTCCACATACGTCCACAAACAGATTGGGTTCTCATTCATATTCAAGAATCACAAATGAACTGGAGCGCGGGCACTCTTATGCCCGCGAGAAACGAGGAGGCGGTGATCACGCCTCAAGAGAATGGAGCGGTGGCGACGCAGCCATCGTCGACCCGCGTCGTCAATGCAGGAGCGGGCGAGTCGCCGTAGAATCGATGCAGCGGGACGAGAGGGATTTCCCGTGACCGAACCAAACACGCACGAGCCCGCACAACGATCGATGCAGGTGTTTCCCGCCGGCTCCAACGGGGAATTCGATCTCCCCCCCGAACTCAGCACGGTCATCAGCCGGGGCGAGGGATGCGAGATCGTGGATGCGACGGGCGCCGAATTTCTTGATTTTTCCATGGGCTGGGGCTCGGTGCTGGTGGGCCACGCGCGGCCCGAGGTGACCGAGGCGGTCGCACGCCAGGCGGCTCTCGGTGCGAACTTCGCGTACGTGAACGAGAACTCCCTCGCGTTGGCGGAGGAGATCTGCAGAGTGAGCCTCGCCTGCGACCGGCTGCGATTCTGCGCATCCGGCACCGAGGCCAACATGTACTGCCAGCGTCTTGCGCGGGCCGCCACCGGGCGGCGCATGCTTCTCAAGTTCGAAGGCGCCTACCACGGCGCCAACGAGGTCGGGGTGACGAGCCTGTTCCCGCACCGCCTCCTGGACTTCCCCCGGCCCGATCCGTCGAGCGCCGGCATTCCGCCGGCGACGGTCGACGACATACTCGTCGCTCCCTACAACGACAGCGCGCTCGCGGAAAGAATCGTCGCCGAGCACGCGGCCGACCTCGCCGCCGTCATCGTCGAGCCGCTGCAGCGATGCACTCCCCCGAAGGAGGGCTTCCTCGAGACCCTGCGCGCGGCCTGCTCCGAGCACGACGTGCTTCTCATCTTCGACGAGGTGGTCACGGGATTTCGCCTCGCCTACGGCGGAGCGCAGGAATACTACGGCGTGATCCCCGATCTCGTCGCATACGGCAAGGCGCTCGGCGGGGGCTATCCGATCGGGGCGTTCGGCGGGCGGGCAGACGTCATGGACCAGGTGCGCGAGGACCGGTTGGGGGACTCCGATTACGTGTGGGTCGCGTCCACCCTAGGCGGGAACCCGGTTTCCACCGCCGCGGCCCGGGCGGCCCTTGGCGTGTTCCGGGAGCCGGACTGCTACCAGCGCCTCCGCGATCTGGGCAGCTATCTGCGCGACGGCATGCGCCGGGTGCTCGAGGAACACCAGGAGCAGGCCCAGGTCATCGGCGACGGACCGCTCGCCCAGGTCGTGTTCTCGCCCGAGCCGGTTAACGATTATCGGTCGACGAGGAGCGGGGACAGAGCAAAGGGTCGCGCCCTCATGCTGGCCCTGTTCCGGCGGAAGGTCTTTCTCAACCCGATGGGCACCAAGCTCTATCTGTCGGTAGCCCATTCGCAGTCCGTCTGCGACCGCTTCCTCGACCGCTTCGCGACCGCGTTGCAGGTGGTGAGGATCGGCCGGGAATAGTCCCGGTCCGACGCTTCGGCATTCGGCCTGCGCCTTCGCGCGAGGCAGGTCTCCACGCAGTCGAAGGGCCCCTGCGTTCTATTCGAACAACGTTGCAAGGCGGGCAAGCACTTCATCCATGATGTGCTCGGGGACCGTGTCGACGTGCCTCCCGTTCCAGGCGACGAGATCGAGGGGCCGGGGCTGGTCGCAGCGGACCATCCCCTTTGTTCGGGCGCCCGTCTCGTCGAGTGATACTGCGAATCCACGCCGGCGCGCGAATTGCCCGCCGATGGTGATCGGCACGATGATCGGAGTCGCGGTCAGCTCGTTGCAACCGGCAGGGGACACGATCAGAACCGGGCGCGTGCCCTGTTGCTAAGGCTGGTTCTTCCGGTTCAGGCATTTCCAAACATCATCCCCTGCGCTGTTCATTGGTCCCGACGCACATTCCATGCTCATCAGCGCGTCACGGCGGCGAACCGTGAATCGGCATGGTCGACACCGACGGTGACGGTTTCCGGGAATTGCCGAACGGTGAGAAAATCACGCTGAATATTCAGTTTGCGAATCAGGGCATCCCGTTACAGGTCGTCGAACTGGTCGCCAACGACCGGTCCGAAGTCGGGGTGAAAACGACAGTCAAGGAAGTCACGCCGGACGAGTACCGGTCGGCACAGTCGGCGAATCTGCTGGATGTCGGGGCGTGGGGCCAATCGGCGCCGCCGGTGATCACGCTGGGCGCCAACGAGCGCTGGGTACCGCCGTCCTCTGCTTATTTTGGCCATCGGACAGGCGTGCTCTGGGCTGAGTGGGTGGAAAGTGGCGGCGGCGCCGGCGCTGAGCCGCCCGATTATGTCATTCAGCTGATCGATGACATCAATGCCTTCCAGTCCTCGCCGATTGGTTCCGACGAGTTCAAGGCGCTGGGTCAGCGGATGGTCAAGAACATGACCGAGAATCTGCTGTTCATTGGCACCGTGATTGGGCCGCTGCCGATCTACCATCGAAATACGCTCAAGAATTTCGTGGAATTCCGTACTCAATCCTACTCCTACTACCGGACTTGCCCGTATCGCGCGACGCAGTGGTACTTTGGCGAGTAATCGATTAACGCTATAAGTGAGGCGGGCGAGATGTTCGCCCGCCTCTGTCGTGGAAAGGGGGTCGGTCGCCTCAGGGCGATCGGACTTCGAGGAGCCGCATGCAGCAATTTGCCAGGTTCGTTCTCGTGCGCGCAGTCCTGGCAATCTTCACCCTGTTTATTGTTTCACTGTTCGTGTTCAGCCTTATGGAACTCGTTCCCGGCGACTGCGCGGAACGGTACCTCGCGTTCAAGACCACCCTGGGCGCTACGATCACGTTCGCCGACATTGAATCCGAGCGGATCCGGCTGGGACTGGACAAGCCGTTCATCGTCCGCTGGTCGACCTGGATCGGCAACGCATTCAGAGGCGACTTCGGCGAGAGCTGCATCCTGCGGGTCAACATCAACAGCCTGCTCGGCGACAAGTTCCTGATTTCGCTCGGGATCTGCACGACGTCGCTGGTGCTGGCCTACCTGATCGCGTTGCCGGTAGGCATCCTGTCGGTGACCGCCAACAGCGCGCTGCTCAACAATTCACTGCGCTTCATCAGCTATCTCGGGCTGGCGCTGCCCAACTTCCTGCTGGCGCTGGTGATCATGCTGTTCTCCACGGTATATTTCGGCGACAGCATGACCGGTCTCTTCTCAACTGAATACCGCGACGCCGAATGGTCATACGGCCGGGTGCTCGATTTTCTGAACCATGTCTGGCTGCCGATCATTATCCTTGGCTGGTCGGCCACCGCCTTTGCCATCCAGACGGTGCGGGCGCTGATGGCGGACGAGATCAGCAAGATGTACGTGACCGCGGCGGCTGCCCGCGGCGTGGCCGGCCGCCGCCTGATCCTGCGGTATCCGGCGCGGCACGCACTGGGCCCGATCATCAACTCGATCGGATTCGACCTCAACCGGATATTCAGTGAGCTGCCTATCGTCGCATTGATCATGACGCTGACAGAATCGGGAAGGCTCCTGATCGATGCGCTGGCCAGATCGAACGACCAGCAATTGGCAGGCGCCATCATCTTTCTGCTCACCGCCAGCATCATCGGCCTGAACTTCATCACGGACGTGCTGCTCGCGCTGATCGACCCGCGCATCCGGCGCAGCATTTTGAGGTAAGCGCAATGGCGGACATCGCAGAAGTCAGGCCTGATGCCGGTCCCGAGGTCGACCAGAAACTCAAGGAAGCGTATTTCACCGCCTCCCAAAGCCAGCTGGTCTGGGCCCGGTTCCGCCGCATCAGGTCGGCCATGGTGGCGGCGTACATCCTGATCTTCCTGATCACCTGCGGGCTGTTTGCGCCTTTTCTGTCGCCCTACGATCCGACCATCGCCGGCCGGAACAAGGAATACCTGAACGGGGCGCCGCAGATCCCCAAATTCTGCGACGAAAACGGCTGTTCATGGCGCCCCTTCATCTACACCTATGAGCGAACGCGGTCGATCAAGACCAATTTCCGCTGGGTCACCGAGGAGAACCGGGACAAGCGGCGCTACGTGACGCTGCTGCCGAAGGGATCCGAATACAGGCTGCTCCGGATTCCATTCCTTTCCTTCGACCGGCATCTGTTCGGCGTGGATCAGGGGAAGATTCACATTTTCGGAACCGATGCCGCCGGCAAGGATATATTTTCCCGCACCCTGCACGCCATCAACACCACGCTTGCGGTCGGCACGATCGGAGTGCTGATCTCCTTTGTGCTGGCGCTGATCATTGGCGGCATCTCGGGTTATTACGGCGGGTTCATCGACTCGTTGCTGCAGATGCTGATGGACGCCGTCAAGGTCGTGCCGTCAATTCCCATGATCATGGCCCTGGCGGCGTTCGCCCCGGACGAATGGAGCGCCGAGACGCGGTTCTTTTTCATCGCGGTCATACTTGGCTTCGTCGGCTGGACGACGCTGGCGCGCCGTATCCGGACCCATCTGCTGGCGGAGCGCAACCAGGAATATGTGCTGGCGGCGCAGCTGTGCGGAGCATCCTCCGGCCACGTCATCCGCCGTCACCTGCTGCCGAGCTTCACCAGCTACATCATTGTCGACCTGGTGATCTCGTTTCCGTACATGGTGCTGGGGGAAACGGTGCTGAGCTTTATCGGCCTGGGCCTCAAGGATCCCGTCAATTCGCTCGGTGTCATGCTGCAGAACGTCACCAACGCCGACGTGCTGCTGAATTATCAGTGGTATTTCATTCCGGTCCTGTTCTTCATCACCCTGGTGCTGGCATTCGTTTTTGTCGGCGACGGGCTGCGTGATGCTGCCGACCCCTACGCGGAAATCCAGAAATAATGCCGCTGCTTGACGTCGAAAACCTGACCCTGCAGTTCGACACCGACGAGGGCCGGGTTACGGCCGTCGAGGAGTTTTCGCTGAGCCTGGAGGCCGGCGAAATTCTCGGCCTTGTGGGCGAGAGCGGCTCCGGCAAGTCCGTCACCGCCAAGTCGCTCATGAAGCTCAATGCCGGCAATGCGGTTTACAGCGACGATACCGGGATCACGCTGCATCTTGAGCAAGGTCCGGTCGATATCATGAGCCTCAAGTCGGCCAGGGATCTGCAGCTCGTGCGCGGCGGTGCCATCTCGATGATTTTCCAGGAACCGATGGCGAGCTTTGCGCCGGCGCTGACGATCGGCGACCAGATGGTCGAGCAGCTGCAGATCCACACCGACATGTCGCCCGCAGAGTGCCGTACCCTTTCCATTGACATGCTCGAAAGGGTCGGCATTGCCGATGCCGCCAAGCGTTTCATGCAGTACGCCTTTGAGCTGTCCGGCGGCATGCGGCAGCGTGCAATGATCGCCATGGCGCTTTCGACGCAACCGAAGCTGCTGATCGCCGATGAGCCGACAACCGCGCTCGACGTCACCATTCAGGCCCAGGTGATCGACCTGATGAAGGACCTGGTTCAGGAATTCGGAATGGCGATCATCTTCATCACCCACGATCTCGGAGTCGTGGCGCAGACCGCCGATACCGTCGCCGTGATGTATCTCGGCCGCCTGGTCGAGAAAGGGCCGGTGCATGAAGTCATCAGGAATCCTTCCCATCCCTATACCAGGGGACTGCTCGAAGCACTGCCGCGGCTGTCCGATCTTGACGCGCCGCTGACGCCGGTGCCGGGCGACATACCCTCGCCGCTGGAGCGGCCGGCCGGCTGCGTGTTCCAGACCCGCTGCCCGTCACTGATCGGAAACGTGTGCCGGTCCGTGATACCGGACTTCCGGACCATCGCGCCGCTCCACCGCTCGGCGTGCCATCTCGTTTCAGCGGAGCGGGCGACATGAACCGCGACATCCTGATTTCCGCCCGCAACCTTTCCGTCCGGTTTCCGCTGGGTGGCGGTCTGTTTGCAGAAAAGACCTATGTGCACGCGGTGGAAAATGTCAGCATCGACATCGAAAAAGGGAAGTTCTTCGGCCTCGTCGGTGAATCCGGTTCCGGCAAGACGACGCTCGGCCGGGCGCTGTTGCTGGCCAATCCGATCACGGAGGGCGACGTCACCTATTCCGACGGCCAGGTGAGCTATGACCTGCGGAATATCACCGCACAGCAGCGCCGCGACTATTATTCACGGGCCCAGCTGATCTTCCAGGATCCATATGCGGCACTCAGCCCGCGCATGACCGTCCGGGACATCATCGCCGAGCCGCTCGAAGTGATGAAGCTGACCGGGTCGCGGGCCGAAACGGACGAACGTGTGCGCGAGTTCGCCGCCAAGTGCCGGTTGAACCTGGAGCACCTGCGGCGGTTTCCACATGCGTTTTCGGGCGGCCAGCGCCAGCGGATATCGATAGCCCGGGCGTTGGTATCGCGGCCAAGGTTCGTGGTTGCCGACGAATGCGTTGCGGCGCTCGATGTCTCGATCCAGGCCGATGTGCTCAATCTCCTGAAGTCCATTCAGAGCGAGCTCGGCCTGACCTTCCTGTTCATCAGCCACGATCTGAGCGTGGTGGCGCATATCTGTGACCATGTCGCGCTGATGTATTTCGGGCGGCTGGTCGAGACCGCCCCGACGCGGCGCCTTTTTGCGAGCCCGAAACACCCCTATACCAGGGCCCTGCTGTCGGCCATACCTTCGCTCGACCCGGACGTGCGCGACACAAGGCAGAAGCTCGAGGGCGAGATTCCGTCACAGGCGAATCCGCCGCCCGGCTGCAAGTTCCAGACCCGCTGCCCGTATGCGGTCGATAACTGCCGGGAAGAGGAACCGGCGCTGGAAATCGTCGAGGGAGAACACACTGTCGCCTGCCACAGGTGGCGGGAACTCGAGGCCGCTACCCTGCCCGGCGCCCAGGCTACCGCCTGACGGAAACGTGTCTTCCAAATAGCCCGGGCACAATTCCAGACAGAATTCAGACCAGACCCGGCGCCGGGACGATTCCGGGTTCGCATCATCCGGATTGTTGCGGGCCGGCAGAGGAAAGCATCAGCCTCCGATATTTAAACGGAACTTCACGACCAGATTTGAAAAATTATCCAATGATATCCGACAAGTATGATTTCAGGCTGGACTCGTACTGGGAACAATCCTGGTCGGATCAATCTCCATCAGTTGAAATGCCCGTGTCTGCAGCGGCGTCGGTTCCGACATCAGCGGAAACCGATACGCCCGCCGGGCCGGTATGGCCACCTCGTTCAGCGTCAGCGTGGCCAGGTCGGCGAGGAGCGTCGTCAGGCTGTGAACCGGCAGCCCGTCGGAGGTCAGTTTGGTGTCGGCCTTGAGCTTGACGCTCTCCGAGACCTTTGCAGGCGCCACCGGTGACCTGCGTTGCGCCCGGGCGCCCTCGCGGTCGTCATCCTCGAACAGGAGCGGCGCCAGGCGACGGCGGAGATGCCATTCAACGTGGAAGGCCAGCATGCACAGGAACACATGCGCCCGTACATGGTCCCCGGAATAGACGTGGACCGGCCGGATCTCCAGCCGCGATGCCTTGAGTACTCGAAATGCCCGCTCCACTTGCGCGAGGGACTTGTACGCCTCCACCGCCGCCTCCGGCCCGATGGCCTCGGGATCAAGGCTGGTGCGGATCACGTAGACCCCGTCAAGCCGGCCCTCGGCGTCAATCCGCTCCTGACGCCGGCTCCAGGTGATGGCGCCGTCGGTGACGGTGATCTCGAAATGCTTCTCCACCTTCCGGCGGTTGGCATCCCGTCCCACCCTGCGGTTGATGGCCTCCCGGCCCTTCAGCCGGCCCGCGCGCACCGACGCCGCAATCGTCTCCAGCGTCTCTTCCGTCGCCAGCAGCAGGTCCTCCCGCTTGCGGGCCCGTTCCTCCCGCAACCGCGGGTTCAGGCAGACCATCAGCCGCTCGCCGGGAAAGTCCGGGCCGGTGACCTCCGCCACCGCGTCGGGAACCAGGGCCTCGGGAACGAGCGGCGGCGGCTCGTCCGCACCCGCCGGACGCAGGAGCTTGCGGATGTCCTCGGTCTTGAGGGCCGAGATCCAGTCGAGATCCGCCGGCTCGAGATCCTCGCGGATGCGGGCCGTGGTGATCATCCCCCGGTCGCCCACCAGTGCCACATGGTCGATGCCGAAGCGGGTGCGCACCCGGGCCACCTGGGACGCCACCGTGGAGGGATCCCCGGTGTTGCCGGCAAACACCTCCACCGCAACCGGACAGCCGTTCGCGGCACAGAGCAGTCCGTAGGTGATCTGCTGCTTGCCCGTCTTGCCGTCGCGGTTGTGGCCGAAGGCCGCGAGCGGGCAGCACCGTCCCTCCAGGAAACTGGACGAAACATCATGGAGAACAAGAGTATTGCCGCCCCCGAGGTGGCGGTTGGCGAGGCTCTTCTCGATCCAGGGCTGGCGCTTCAGCAGCCAGTCGAGCATGGCCAGCATCTCGTTGCCGGTGACGGGGCCGAGCCCGAGCACGGCCCCGAGGCTGGTGGAGGCGGTCTCCGGCGACAGCGCCCGGGCGGTGGCGAGCTTGGAGGCGGGATCGACGATGCGTGCGACAATGGCGGCGACGGCGAGATCCCTCATGCGGTCTGCCTTGCGGTCGAGGATGCGGACCAGGCCCAGGGACCGGAGCGTTCCCAACACCGCCGCCACGTGGCCGTGGGGAACCGCCCTTTTGATGGCGAAGACGTCGTTGAGGTTGCGGACGGCGACATCGGCTCCCACATCCTCGCAATCATCCGCAGGAAGCTGCCCGAAGACTGGAGCGCGCGCTACAACCTCACACTCGTGCTCTGCGAGACCTTCGTCCAGGTCCCTACAGCGGGACACTCTACAAGGCGTCAGGATGGATCAAGGTCGGAACCACAAAGGGGCGCGGGGACGCTACGACCGCGACAACAGGTACGACAAACCGAAAAAGGACATCTGGCTCCGTCCGCTCAGAAAAGACTGGAAAAGAACCCTCAACAGGTGAAAATCACCCCACGCCCGAACGTTTACAAATACAATAACTTGCTAAAGCAACATACTGCAGCTCCGTTACGAGAACCCCGTACTGGGCCTCAGTTGAGCGACCACTGAAGCTGGCCAGAAACTATCCGGGCCGAAGCACCCAGGGCCAGCGGGTAGCTACCGGTGATGTGGCCGAAATCAGGTGAACAATAGACCGGGCACCCGGTGCGCTCTGCGATCCTGTGCCTCAGCCAACTTTCGTTTTGCACACCCAACATCTCGGTAAAACGGCCAAGCACCACGGCCGAAGCACCAATGAGTAATCCACTGTCCAACAATTGGTTCCAGGCGGCCAGCAACCTCGTTTCGTACTCGTATGCATCCTCAAAAAATAGCACGTAGCCGGCCAGTGACTCCGGCATATAAGGGGTACCGACCAATCTGGTGATCACACTCAGGCAGCCCCCAAACAGGGTCCCCCTTACACCCTCTGCTGGAAGCTTATTCAGGGGTTGCACCGAAATTGACCCGGACCTGGGCCGACCTCTCACCAGCAGTGCCGACAACCGCTCGATATCAGTCTGCGTCCACAACGATGATCCCGGCATATTCGCATATAGTGCAGGCCACCCGAGTCGGGCATAGAGCGCCGACTGAAGTGCGCTCACGTCAGAAATTCCCACCAGCGGTCGCGGTGACACGCGTTCCAGGCCACCCCAGTCGAGCCGACTCAACAGATCGCTGGCGCCATTTCCTCCACATGCTGCCACCAGGTAGTCGTAGCCATCGCCGGTTAGGCCCTCACGCAGTTGTCTCAGCCGATCCGCTATTCCACCCATGCCCACACGGTCACCAGAATCGGCATCGTAGGGTTGGTAATCCACCTCGAGGCCAGCTGACCTCAGGGCCGCTAAATTCTGCGCGAGCAGGTCCTTATCCGGTGGACCGCTGGGCTCCAGCACCCGGATACGGATATTTCCGCGATCAACGTATCGCCGACTCATTTGCCGGTCTCTGACTTCGCAGTAACGGCGTTCGCCGACTGCTCCTGCCTGCGATGCAGCTCGGCCAGTGGAATGTGGCAGCGGATCGCATGACCCAACTCCGTAGGCTGCCATGGTGGCGTCTCATTGTCACAGATATCGCCGATATGCCGGGGGCAACGTCGTTGGAAGGGACACCCTTTATCCGGGGGAAACAGGTCCGGTACATCCTTGGCCACGAGTCCCGGACCTGCATCCAGATCGGGCTCCGGTACCGCGCCGAGCAACACTTCGGTGTAGGGCTGGGAGGGAAAGCGATAGACGTTTTCAGATGGACCCATCTCACAAATCCTGCCTTGGTAGAGGACGGCCACGCGATCGGCTATGGCACGTACCACGGCCAGGTCATGCGACACGAAAATATAGGTTGTTCCCCGATCGGCCTGGAGTTGCTTCAACAGATCCAGGACCGCGGCTTGAACCGATACATCGAGTGAAGATGTCACCTCGTCGCACAGAACCAGGTCGGGGTTGGCGGCGAAGGCCCGCGCTACCGCGATCCGTTGCTTTTCTCCTCCGGACAACTGACTCGGCAGGCGCTCTAGATAATCTTCGCCAAGACGCACCCCCTCGAGCAATGCTACGCTGTGCTCTCGCAATTGGTCGTTGCCAAGTCCAAAGTAGAGCCTCAGCGGTTGCGCTAGAATTTGCGCCACTGTGTGTCGGGGGTTGAGAGAGGCATCCGGATTCTGAAAGATAAGCTGAACCCGTCGAGACAGGTTCTTCGCTCGCTTGTCGACAGGGGTGTTCAGATTTTCGGCCTGCTCGAAAGTGATGGATCCGCTTCGCGGAGGCAAAAGTCCGGCGATGGCCCGAAGGATCGTCGACTTGCCGCTTCCGGATTCGCCGACCACCCCGACGACTTCCCCTCGGCGAATGGTCAAATCGATCTCGTCGACAGTTGGCCCCACCTCAGGATGCCGACCCAGAATCTGGTCAACGATACCGGGCTTGGCATAGCTGATTGCCACGTTGTCGAGTCGAAGGATGCTGTCCAATTTGTCCCTACTCGCCCCGCGGCGCCAATGCGGCGGTTCCGGTGGTGTGAGCTGCTCCACCCGGTCGTGGAAATGGCAGCGCACAAGCTCTCGCGAGGTCGTGGGCTCAAGCAATGGTCTTTCGTCCCTGCAACGTTGCCCCGCCATGGGACAGCGACCGGCAAATCCGCATCCTTGGCCAGCCCTGCCTGGAGGCGGAGGCCGTCCCGGCATCGAGGCAGGCACGACCGCCTCCTTCAACCTGGGAATTGACAAAAGCAGCCCACGGGCATAGGGATGCGCCGGCTGCTTCAACACCCGGCGTGCCGGACCATCGAGCACGAGTTCCCCTGCATACATGACGATTATGCGATTGCTGACTCGCGCAATGGCGCCCAGGTCGTGGCTGACATAGATCATCGCAGTCCCGGTCTCAGCCGCCAACTCACGCAACAACCCAAGGATATGGGCTTGAGTTGTGACGTCGAGACCGGTCGTCGGCTCATCGAGCAACAGAACTTCGGGCTCGCCCGCCAGCGCCATCGCGATGGCAACACGTTGTTGTTGACCGCCAGAGAGTTCGTGGGGATAGCGTTCCAGCATTTCCTCTGGTTGCGGCAAACGCACTTGAGACGCCAATTCGATAACACGTTCACGCTGTTGATCTTCTGCGAGCTTTGAATGCAGCCTTACGGACTCGCCAATCTGCCGGCCGATTCTCAAGGTCGGAGTCAATGACTGGCCGGCATTCTGTGGAATCAGGGCAAGATTACCGCCGCGAATGACCTCGAGAGCCCGTTCGTCCATGTTGAATACATTGACCCCACGAAAGAGGGATTCGCCCTCTAAGACCCGGATGCCACTTTTCAGATAACCCATCATGGCCAGGGCCATTGTGCTCTTGCCGCATCCTGACTCGCCAACCAACCCAATCGCCTCGCCCTCGCCAATCGCGAGATCGATGTTCCGCAGTATTGGCAGCGTGGCTCCCGCCTGGCTTGTATAGCCTACGCTCAAGTTCTTTACCTGGACGAGGGATTCACCCATTGCGAGAACTAGACTGGCGCCTTTTGGGCACGATCGATACCCAGGGTCTTGGCCAGTGCGTCGGCAAACAAATTGATCCCAATGATCAGCGAGCTGAGTGCCACGATGGGAGCCACCGCCGCCCACCATGCGATCGAAATGTAGCCTCGCGCATTGGAAATCATCAGGCCCCAGTCGGGCGTTGGCGGCGTTACACCAAACCCGAGAAATGATAACGAGCTGAACGTCAGCAGCATCCAAGACCAACGCATGGCGCCTTCAACCAGCAAAACATCGAGCACGTTCGGCAAAAGTTCCCGCCAAACGATTGTGGACCGACTTTCGCCGCGCGCTCGGGCAGCGGTCACGAAGTCGAGTGCCACCACATCGTGCGTCGCTGCGCGCGCCATACGTATAACCGGGACGCCGAAGAAAAACCCCAAAGTAAGAATCATCACACTGGGACCGAAACCGACGATGACAACGATCAAGAGCAAAACCAGAATCCATGGCAAGCAAAGAAACGCATCGACGAGACGCATAAGGAACTCGTCGAGCCATCCGCCAACGAAGCCAAGTAAAATTCCCAGCAATCCTCCCCATGTGATGGCGAGGACAGTGCCAACGGTTGTCACAAGTAACGCCTGTCGCCCCCCAAGCACGGAGCGAGTGAACACGTCGCGCCCGAGGTTATCGGTGCCGAACCAGTGCTCGGAGGAGGGCCCAACGAGGGTCAACTGTGCGCTCATCTCTTTGAAATCGTAGGGCGCGATTGCAGGCGACACGACCGCCAAGAGGACGTGGAAAGCCACGAGAATGAGACCTATGAGGCCAGAAGGCCGGGAGGCCACCGACAAGAGGACAGCTAGTGACCTAGCGAGCACACTCTTTTGGAGGTGCTTAAAGTTTGTCGTCGCCATCAGGGCTGCCTCGACCGCATCGTTCTAAGTCGTGGATTGGCTACAAGAGTCAACAAGTCGGCGAAGAGGTTCAGTCCGATATAAAGCGTCGCCAATATCAGGGCGATGGCCTGCACCGTGACAATGTCACGGAAGAAGATGGCCTGGACCATCAATCGACCAAGCCCAGGATAGTTGAACACTACCTCGATGACTACTGTGCCAGACAATAGCCATGCAATCATCAAGGCGACGAGATTGATGGTCGGCAACAGGGCGTTCGGTAACACGTGCCTGAACACTCTCTGCCAATAAGGCACGCCCTTCAGTTGCGCCATCTGGACGTAGTCGCTGGCCAACACATCGATTACGCTGGTACGTACCATGCGCAAAATGTGCGCCGACATGACAAGTGCGAGTGCGATGATCGGAAGGATGATGTCCGACAAAAACTCAAAAAGCAGTGCATCGGGTCGCGTAACCACGATTCCGGGGAGCCATTTGAGCCAGACGCTGAAAATCAGGATTAAGACGGTGGCGGTCACAAACTCCGGGATCGTCATGGCGAATATCGCCGTGGTGGATATCCATAGGTCGGGGGCGCGGTCCCGCCACAGGGCCGCGATGACACCGAGCAGGATGGCAAGCGGAATTCCTACCAGCGACGCCGTAGCGCCGAGGATGACCGTGTTACGAAAACGGTTGGCGACCGTTTCGGAGACGGGTTCCTTATCCTTGATCGAGACGCCGAAATCGCCCCTAACCGCGCCTACGACCCATTCGACGTAGCGTGTCACCGGTGGGCGGTTGACTCCAAAATCCTCACGGCAATTTTCCAGCCTCTTTCCCTGGGCCGCCTGCCCCAGATAGGCGGTGCAAGCGTCGCCGGGCAACGCTTCGAGCCCCGCGAAAATAACGACCGAGACGAGCATGATCGTTATAGCGCCAAGTGCCAACCTGCGCGCAATCAACCTTACCATTTCGACTCCTGATCACGGCCTTACCATGGCCTGGAAACCAAGTTGAACTCAAGAAGTTCGAGGATCCATTCCCGACAGCGAGTGGTAGATAAGGCACCGGGTGGCGTCACCCGCAAAGTAAGTCGGCGAGTCCGTGTCGGTTTTCGGAAACGTATATGTCAGGAGTTCAGTCGATGGAAATTCAGGCCTGAGCAGTAGCATTTCAGCCGGGCTCTCGCCTTGTTTCCAGCATCCCGGGCCCGGACCAAAGGCCCGGGCCAAAGCGACGTGGACTCCACTTACAATTGGACCGCAAGAGCATTACCTGTCGGTTAGTCGCTTACAGTTATCAGGTGGTAACGGACAGCATCTCCAACCACCGCTTGCATCCCGGAAACTCTGTCGGTCACTGCAATGGCCTGGTTCATGTGAAACGGAATGAAGTTTCCGCCTGTCTCGTAGATTATCCGCTGCAGTTGAGCGTACAGAGCCTTTCGTTTCTCGAAGTCGGGTTCCTGACCCGCCTGATCCAGCAAAGCGTCAAACTCCGCACTGTTGAAACGGGTTTCGTTCCACTGCGCACCACTCCTAAAGTCTGCATTTAGGATTTTGTCAGCGGGGTTTTGGCCCCACCTCGTTTGCGAGACTGGCAGCTTCAACCAGACTTCCGACCAGTATCCTTCCGCCGGGGCCACCACGATGTTGGCCCTGATCCCGGCCTCCGCAACTTGTTGCTGATAGGCCTCCGCCAGCGGAATGAAATAGGATTCAATGTTGCTGGTGACGATATCGAACTCGATGCCATCGGGATAGCCCGCTTCGGCGAGTAGCCGCTTGGCTTCTTCGATCTGCTGGGGGCATTCGATCGGCGTCCAATATTGATCGCCCGTCCACACCGGATGATCACAGGCAACTGTGCCGTTGCCGGGGCCAAGAATGAGGTCAATCAGGGCTTGGCGATCGGTTGCTATTCGCAGCGCCTTGCGCACGCGTGGGTCGGTGAAGGGCTCTGTGTCTGTCAGGAAAGCGATTCCCGTCCAGGCTCCTGTCTCAACGGTCAGCAATTTGTAATCTGGGTTGTTCTCGAAGAGCCGTCGACTTTCCCCAGTCATATCACTCCAGCCTAGCATGTCGATCTGGCCGGTTTGTAATGCTTGTACGCGCGCATTCGCATCCACGATGGCGATGACCTCGATCGTCTCGACACCGGGCGGGCCCTCCCAATAGTCGGGATTCGCCTTCAGAACGGTTGTGCCGTCAGGATCGTATGTATCCACCATAAATGGTCCGGTTCCGATACCGGTCGTCGAAATTGTATCCACCGAGCCTTCCGGAATTATCCGCAAGCGATAATCCTGCAGCGCTAACCCGAGATCCGGGTATGGTGCACTGAGGGTCATCTTGATAGTGAACGGGTCGAGGGCTTCTATCTTTTCGACCATCTTGACGACCGCCGCGGCGGTCGAATCGAATTCGGGGTCTTGTACGTGATTAAAGGTATAAATCACGTCGGCCGCATCGAAGTCAGACCCGTCGTGGAATTTGACCCCTTCACGCAACTTGAAGATCCATTCGGTCGTATCGTCGTTTGAAGACCACTCAGTCGCCAGATCCGCATCTGGCTTTCCGCCGTCGCCGGGCCTGATCAAGCGGCTCATCGTCTTCTCTGTTACTTGAAAGAAGCGATTTTCTGACGCTGGGTCGAGGTCTAACCCTTTAAATCCACCGTAGTGGGATTGGCGAAATGTTCCGTCCGACGCGTGGACTAGCGTTATCGACATCGCCGCAACGATGACCGTTCCGAGCAATACATTCAGACTCTTCATTGTTCTTCCTTCCCATTCGTAGCCGAATGCAGTGTACCACAAGCGACTTTTACCTCCAAACTGGAAATCTTGTTGACTTGTATTCGGGGGAGAGGTGGCCCGCTTCAGGTGAATTGATAAGGTAATTGGGTAACTGCTCACCCCTTGGTTCAGGTGTGCCCCCTTGCGTGGCGTGCCTGGTTTGTCGCGAGCCGGGCGAACGGTTCTTCCTTCTGCAGGAACCGCATTTGACAACATAGCTTCCGACGCCTGTCCAGGGGTCATGCGTTGATTCGGGCAGGCGGAGAGGCTTCTGCGGTGACTGCATGGTTCCAAGGCCACGTCCGGTCTCAGCCAGGCGATCATCGCGGCGATGCCGCCTCATGACGTGTACATCGAGCCGTTCCTTGGGGGCGGCGCCATCATGAAGCGCAAGCCGCCCGCGATCCGCAACATCGGCATCAATCTCGATCTCCGCGCCTTGGGGGGCTTCGACAGCGACGGCGCTGTGGAGCTGCGCCACGGATGCGCCCTGCGCTTTCTCGAGGCATTCCCGTTCCAGGGCCGCGAGCTGGTCTGCTGTGACCCGCCCTGCCTGCAGGCGACCCGGCGGTCCGGGTGGCGCTGCTGACGCTTCTGAAGTCGCTGGACTGCCAGGTCATGATCTCCGGATACCCGTCGAAGGTATCCGCATAAACCCCACCTCACCACATCGTTGAAATTACGGAATTTTTTTGTCATCCATGATGTCAACGGACCTCCTTTCTGTCCCTTCGACATGATTGCCCGACCTGCAGGCAGCACGTTGCGCCCTCATTCCTTGCCAGTCCCGGTCCGACCCGCAAGGTTCAGGATCCGGTCTGTTGTTCGCTGGACGGAGTTCAACATGCGCGGCTCTCTGCGCGAAGCGTGAACCCGGATTGACTGTCCTCAAGCCGCTTGCACCACCAGGGGGCTTGTCCGTTACGTAACGATTATGCCGTGGAACCCGGTCAGTCATTTCCGTAGCCAAGGGGGACTTCAATGGCCTCAAGATCACTGAAGTCAAGCTCATCGATGGCCTGCAACTTGAGGCCATAGGGACTGTCACGCAATGACACCGGCGCGTTTTCAAGCCGCTCACTGGTTCAGCCGCTAACAACGCGCTTGACCGGCGGCAGCGCGCCCTTGCGTCGGGCCCGGTAGCGGCGTTGCCTTTCGGCATTGGTCAGGGCCATGATCATTCCTTTCGATCCCGTTGTGCAGACGTTACGTAACGAACATGCAGCACACCCGTCACGCGGTCTCCACCTCCTTGTTGAGCGGGATTCCCTTCGAGGATCAACATGCCGGAAACTCGAAACCCGGTTGCTGCGGATCGGACGACGCAGACCCCTTGAACTCCAGGACCGCCCGAATCCCGGGCGCATCGAGGTCGTCTTCCAGAATGATCCAGGGTGCGCCCTTGCAGGCCTGGTGGGCGGGCAGGCGGTCGGACTGGATCAGCCGACGCACATGGGACTGACTGACCTGAAAACGATCCGCGACCTCATTCAAGGTCAACTCGCCGCGCTCGGCACGTTCGCCCTTGCGAAACACCGCAATGCCGTTCGAGGCCCGCAAGGAAGCAACACGTGACTTGTTCCAGCTGTTACCCTTCACGGTCCGCTTGCCGAGGCGGTTCAGAAGACCGGCGATCCCGGCATCGTCAAGCGTGCGCGCAAGCTGCCGCACGATCGTGACGGTCTCGATATCGGTCGTCCAGCGATGTTCGCCGTTCCGCATGCGCGGCACCCGCAGTTCCGTGTGGTCGCCGCCCTTCCAGTGCAGGACAAGGTGCACATCCGTCTCTTCAATCCGGGCCGTGATCTCGACCAGGACGGTTCGCAACACCGTCTTGCGCAGTGCGGGCGTCGCCCGGTCGTCGCCCCAGGCCCGGCCAAGATCCTGGCCAAGCGCCAGAAAAGTCTGACGCTGTTCCGGTGTCAGGGCGACAGGCTGAGCCGCCTCAAGCTCCCGGAGCCGGGCTTCGCGTTCAGACACGTCGACAAGGCAGGCCTCCCACTTCGCCGCCAGATTGTGAAACACATTGTGGTTGGACGGATCGACCGTTTCAAACTGGTCGCGAGCCCGCTCCGCCTTGTAGCGGGCTTCCGAAAGGGCGCTGCGCGCCAGATCCAGCATCGCGGGGTTCGCCGCGCCGACGGTCTCGATCGCCGCCATGGCGGCCTCCACCGCCAGCGGCTGCAGTGCGTCGATCACCGCCTGTCCGACCGCCTGGTCCACCCGCACTGCACTGAACGACAGGCACCGCCTGCCCGCCCGGTGTTCACCCTGGCAATAGTAACCGACAGACTTGCCGTTGTTGCGCACCTGGATCCGTCGCTGACAATGGCCGCACCGCAGCAGGCCGGTCAGCAATCCACGTCCGGACCGGGCCGCGCCACGCTCAACCGTCCGGTTTGCGCTGATCACCGCCTGGTTCCGCTCATAGTGATCCCAGGAGATATAGCCATCATGGCGGTCGTGCAACAGCACCTTCCACGCGGGGGTGCATCCCAATCTGTTTGTACAGGCGGAGACCCCTAAATTTGTCTTCCGACGCATGAAATCCGCCCAACGTCGGTTCCCAAGGAAGGATGTAAAGGCACATTTGGCTTCGAAGCCTTGATTTTCGGTTTCTGGACCGATTTCAACGAGAGGCCGATAATCTACCTGGTGGTTCACTTGCCAACCCCCAAATTCCGCAGAATCACTCCAAACAAACAATCTGGGATGCACCCTTCCACGCGGCCGGATTCGCGTCCAGCTTATGTATCACGACCGTCTTGCGGCCATCCCGGATCGTCGTCTCGCTCTGTTTGCGGCCATACGCATAGCTCCCGGCATAGATCGGATTGCGCAGGATCTGGGTTATGCTGCTCTCTGCCGGGATGCGCCATATCAGGCCCCGGCCCGACATGCGTACCGGGATCTCTCCAAAACTATGCCGATAACGGCATAGTTTTGGAGAGCGGAAGATCAGGATGCGTAGGTCAAGATGAAGGTGTCCGGGTGCTTCCGGACACGGCATCACGCCGAGGCCTGGTGCCGGATCTCAAGCGGCCTGAGCTCGATGGCCGCGCTCGGATACAATCCCCTCGTCGCCATCCAGATCGCGCTTGCAGGCAAGGCCGCAGACATGATCAAGTTGCACTACGCCGAATCTGCTCCCAAGAAGGGGCGAGCAGTTACGTAATTGGTTGCTCCAGTTTTTGATCGGGAAGATGAGCGATGCTGCAGAAACGCCAAATTGTGCACTACAAAGAGAATGGCTACCTTGTCGTCGAAGACGCAGTTAAAGGCGAGACGCTCAACGAGCTGCGCCGCGTCACCGACGCGTTTCTCGAGCAGGCTCGTTCGGTGAGCACCAGCAACGATGTTTTCGACCTGGCCGAAGGTCACACGGCAGAGCAGCCCAAGGTAAACCGTATCAGGGTTCCGGACAGACAGCATCCGGCCTATTCGGCGATGATGCGGTCCTCAACCGTGCTCGACATCGTTGCTGATCTAATTGGACCGAACATCCGATTCGACCACTCCAAGCTGAACTGTAAACCGGCCGGCGGCGGCGCCACCATTGAATGGCACCAAGACTGGGCATTCTACCCCCAGACCAACGACGACATGCTTTCCATTAACGTAATGCTCGACGACTGCGCGGCGGAAAACGGTCCGTTAAGCGTTATCCCCGGCTCGCACATGGGACCCATCTTCGACCACCATGACGATGGCTGGTTCGTCGGCGCGATCAACCCAGAGGTCGCCGGCTTCGACGCCTCCTCGGCGGTAGCCCTCACCGGGCCCGCGGGCTCCATTACCGTCCATCACGTGCGGGCAGTGCACGGTTCGTCAGAAAGCCGGAGCGGACGACCTCGCTCACTGTTGAACTTGAACTATGCCGCGGCGGACACCTGGCCTTTGCTAACACCCGAAAGATCCGTGCCGCTGACAGAAGACCCCGACGCGTTCGAATCCTTGATTGTGCGTGGCGAAGCGACGATTGTACCGCGCCTCGCCAATGTGCCGGTGCGTTTGCCGGTGCCCGGCGCAAGACTCGGATCAATCTTTCAGCAACAGAGTGCGTTCATCGGCCGCTCCTTCGCGGCCGAAGAGTAACGAGGCTTTGCCTCGGATCGAAAGTGATGGGTCAGATCCTCGCCCTCAACCGAATCGAAGCACTCGGTTCCTCTAAGCTCGCGTCCGCGGACGATGCCGAATTCTTGCAGTCAATCCGAGGTGCATCGGTATGAAAAAGGAACTGCATTTTGAGCGCGCCGAATTTGCGGTGCGCTTGACAGCTGTAAAAGAAGCGATGGCCAAAAGAGGAATCAATATATTGCTTCTCTCGGAGCCCCCGAACCAAAATTATCTGACCGGCTACAACGCTTATTCGTTCTACACGCCACAAATGGTGATCGTCGCGCTCCATCACGACGAACCCATCTGGATCGGGCGTTTCATGGACCGCGTCTCTGCAGTAAGGACTACCTATCTTTCGGATGACAATATCAGAGCTTACGAAGACGAATATGTCCAGTCGGCTGCTGGCTTGTCCGCGTACGACGTTATGGCCGACGTGGTAAAAGAAATTGGGGGCCAAAAGGTGAAAATCGGCGTAGAGATGGGAGGCTACTACTATTCCGCGCGTGCACACGCCGATCTCGCCCGAGCTCTTCCGCTCGCTGAATTTGTAGACTCGGATCTACTGGTGAATTGGATCCGAATTGTGAAAAGCCCGGCCGAACTATCTCTCATGCGACAAGCCGGCCGAATCGCCGATGCCGCGATACAGCGGGCCGTCGATACAATCGAACCCGGAGTCCGCGAATGTGATCTCGCCGCCGCCATCTATCACCAGCAAGTGTCTGGCACGCCTGAATTCGGGGGAAGCTATGACTGCTCGCAGCTGATGCTCGGCGTTGGAGGGAGGGCCCTCGAGCCACATCCGGCGTGGACCGACGAGCCGCTGCCGGCTTCAACAACGGTCTATATCGAAGTTCACGGAAATCGGCTCCGCTACCAGGTCAATCTAGGTCGCACGATCTCGGTCGGACAACCTTCCCCCGCCTACCGTGAGCTCTCTGACATCGCGATCGAAGCTCTGAATGCGGGACTCGAGAGTATTCGCCCCGGTCGCACATGCTCGGAGGTCAATGCCTTCTTTCGGCAATCGCTCGCCCGACACGGCCTCGAGAAAGAGTCGAGGCTCGGTTATTCCATCGGAATTGGCTATCCGCCCGCGGTCGGTGAACGAACGGCCAGTTTGCGCAAGGGAGATGAAACGGTTCTTGAGCCGGGCATGTGTTTCCATATGATGCCTGGCCTGTGGCTGGACGATGTCAGTGTCGCAATCACGCAATCCTTCGCCGTCACTGAGAGTGGCCATGAGGCCCTGTGTTCGACGCCGCGCACTCTTTTCGTCAAGTAGTCGAAGGAAAGCCGGGGCTGTTGATTTTTGGTTTTTTGGCGACTGTTCCCCTGCCACCCGCTGTGCAGAGACGAACGCTGGCCAGCACGATGGCCGCATGTTTCGCCGGCGAAACAAGCAAAGTCAGCTCAGAAAGTCTCTCGTAGCCTCTACGAAAATGGCGATGCCGACCGGCAACGCCGATTCATCAATATTGAGTCGCGGGTGATGCAGCGGATAGGGTTCGGCATCATTTTTGGCACATACGCCGAGCCGAAACATCGCACCCGGTAGCTTCTGAGTATAAAACGCGAAGTCCTCGCTGCCCATGCTCCCGACAGGCATTTCGATAATCTTGTCAGCACCAACTACCCTGGCTGCGGCACGGCGAGTCAATTCGTTCACCGATGGATCGTTCTCCAACACCGGCTCGCCGTAATTGATATCGAGCTCAACGCTCGCACCGTGGGCGGCGGCAATCGACCGCGCGGTGTTCAAAATGAGTTTGGGCACCGACTCTCGCAGTCGCTCGGAGAGCACGCGGGCGGTGCCTTCGATGATGGTCTGCTCGGCAATGACATTTTTTGCGGTGCCGCCGTGGATCTTGCCCAGCGTCAATACGAAAGGCTCCATCGGGTTCACCTGCCGGCTTGCGATGGACTGAAGCACCTGCACTATGCAGGCGGCGATGTAGATGCTGTCGATGCCGCGTTCCGGTCGGGCGGCGTGCGCACTTCGCCCCTTAACCAACAACGTGAATTCAATGCCACCCGCCAGCATCGCGCCATCGTTTATGCCAATGCAGCCGGCTTCGATATCCGGATCGATATGCAACGCAAGCGCAGCATCGGCATCGTCGAGCACGCCGTCTGCAACTATCGCCCGCCCGCCAAGGGGTTCGGCCTCCTCGGCGGGCTGGAATACGCATCGAACGCATCCTTGCAATTGCTGACGCGCGTCGTACAACATCATAGCCGCCCCCAGTAGCATTGCAGTGTGCGCGTCATGCCCACAGGCGTGCATGACACCGTCATGGGCAGAGGCAAAGTCGAGGTCAGGGCGATCTTCCTGAATGGGCAATGCGTCCATGTCGGCGCGCAGCACCAGGCGTTTACCCGGGCTTGCTCCTTCAATGTCGACTACCAATCCCGTTCCCGCCACATGCTGAATGTTCTCCAGCCCGCCCTGCCGAAGCTCGCGCTCGACCAACTTCTGCGTTGCGTGTTCTTGATTCGACAACTCCGGGTATTGATGAATTCTGCGCCGAATCTCGATCACTTTCGCGGTCAACGAATTGGATACTTTGGCTGGCGGTTGGATCATGTCTTTGGCCTGGAATAGGTATCCCTAAGAGGGCGCGAATCTAGGTTCTGCTAGGGAATGATGATGAGCTCGCGCGGACTCTTGGTCAAGTTTTCATGTCCGGAATCAGTGACGACAAAGGTCTGGGTAATTGTCACGCCGGTTCCTTCAATCCAGAGCCCCCCCATCATATGGAAAACCATGCCCCGCTTGAGCTCTGTGGTGTCGCCTTTGCGCAGGCTGGCGGTGCGCTCGCCCCAGGTCGGCGCGAAAGCGATGCCGGTTGGATAGCCGAGCCGTGCCTCCTTTTCGAGACCCCACTGGGCGAGAGTATTTCGCCACGTCGCCTCGACCGCCTCGCAGGATGCTCCTGGCTTGACGACATCCAGCGCCGCATGAACACCAGCCGCGACGCGTTCGGCCAGGTCGCGATAGGAATGGGGTGGGGCACCGAGATAGAAAGTCCGGCTGATCGGCGCATGGTACCGGTGGCAAACACCGGCCATCTCGATGTTCACTGGGACGTTGTTGCCGAGTTTCCGGTCGTTCCAGGCCGGATGCGGTTCGTTGGCACGCGCACCGGCGCAAATTATCGGCGCGCCCGAGCTCGGCATGCCTCCGTGGCGCTCAGTGCCCTTGAGCTGCACTTCGACGATGGCCGAGGCGAGGTCGCACTCGCGTATGTCCGGGTGCGCGGCGCGTGCCGCAGCCGCGACCATGCGATCGGTCGTTTCGCCAGCAGCACGCATGTACTCAAGTTCCTGCTTGCTCTTGACGATGCGGACCCAGTTGACCAGAAGCTCGGCGTCTTGGAAACGTGCTTTGGGCAACGCCTTTTGCAGTTCGGAGTGGTTGCGGGCGCTGTAGTAAGGTGCGCCCATCTCCACCCCGATCGACGCGTGGCTCCATCCTTTATTGGCGATCAGATTGCCAATGAAGGTCATAGGGTGGCGCTCGGTCGACTGCACGTAATGGTCGGGATAGGGCACGATGTGATCAGACGGTAGGTAGGTCGTACTTTGTGCGGTGACGGCGTCCATGAACCGCCCGGTCCAGATCGGTAAATCCAGATGGAGGGCAACGACCACCGCCTGCGGAACGTAATAGGAATAAGCGTCGAAGCCAGTCAGATAATACATGTTGGGCGGCTCGGTGACGACCAGCACATCGATATTCTCGGCGCACATGCGCTCCTTCACTGCCGTCAACCGCGCCGCGTATTCGGCGCGTTCGAAATGCGGAACGTTTACTCTGGCCACGACGTCAGGGTCCATGTTCCCTGGGCGGTTTTGCAGCGCACCGGGAAACGCAGTGCCACGTTCTCAAGCTCTGGAATGTCGTGTGACCCTGCCATCTCTCGCTTTCTCGGCTTCCTTAGTTAATAACCTTGCCTTGAATCGACAACGTTACGCAGTGACTTATTGTCGAGGAATCGCTGCAGGTTGTCGCCAAAAATCTTAAATACGCGTGCGTCGTAGTTGCTCGGATAACCGGCAGTATGGGGGGTGACGATGACGTTGGGCATCGACCAAAGTGGACTGTCGGCTGGGAGTGGTTCGCGCTCAAACACGTCGAGCAGGGCGCCAGCGATGGTGCCCGCCCGAAGCGCATCGATGAGCTCGCCTTCCACACATACCGAGCCTCGGGCAATGTTGACCAGAAAGGCCGTGTCGCCCATTAGCCGTAGCTGCTCGCGACCAATTAGACCTGTGGTTTCTGGAATCTGAGGAACGGCGAGGACAACAAAGTCAGAAAGTTGTAGAAGTTCCTCGAGGCCAGTTGGCGGGAAGAGCCTGTCGACGCCAGCCACAGACTGGGTTACATCTCGTTTCGAGCCGACCACCGTCATGCCGGCGCCTTTGGCACGGCGGGCTATGGCTGTGCCAATCGAGCCGAGCCCGACCACTCCGAGCACACGTTCCGCGAGGGGAGCGACGCCTCGTGCATGCCATTCCCTGCGAGTTTGCTCCCGCATGAACCGCGGGAAGTCCCAGTGCATCATTGTTATACCCGCCATTACGAAGTCGGCGATGACTTCGCCATGCATACCTCGCGAACTGGTAACGGTGAGGTCGCCGACGCGGTCGCGGATCGGAAAGATTGAGTCGACGCCCGCGTTGGTGCTTTGAAACCAGCGCAGCCGACGCGCCTTGTCGAAGACTTCGACAGGAAAATGTTGAGCTAGGAGAACGTCGGCCTCTGCCACGTAACGATCGAGCGACGCCGCATCGTTGGCACTCAGGACGCGCAGAGCGGGAAAGCGCTCGCGGATCCACGCCGAATAGCGTTCATCGTGTTGAGGGCCGGGAAAGTAGACAAGGACAGTTACGGCATCGCCAGGGGCGGTCGTGGAAGTTCGCATCATAACCAGCTTATCCTTGCACAACCTCTGACAATTTTCTAGGCGGCTATGTACCCAAGTGTTGACCTTTTCGCATGATCTGTCAGTTCTTGGCGAAAGCAATCCAAAAGGAGTTCGAGGCATGAGCGGCGACCGACACGACATGAGAGACGCGGAATGGGAAATCCTCCGCTCGGTGCTTTCCGACAAGCACCAGGGCCCGGAACGGGTGCATGACCGGAGGGTGATGAACGGCATCTTCTTCGTGCTTCGCACCGGGACGCCGTGGCGCGACCTGCCGGAGCGGTACGGTCCCTACACGACCTGCTTCAACCGCTACAACCGGTGGAGCAGGAACGGCATCTGGGCGGCGATCATGGAGAAGCTTCAAAGGCTTGCGGGCGATGACGAAGGGGGGCGACGACGGCCCGCCCGGCTCGGTTCGCCTAAGCATGGTGGACTCCTCGTCGGTGCCCGTCCACCGGGACGGCGCGCCACCGCAGGTCGGGTTGAGCCGCGGCGGACGGACGACGAAGGTCCCTCTCGGCATCGACGGGAACGAAATGGTGAAGACCGTGTTCCTGACCCCGGGCCAGGCAGCCGACTGCACGCAGGCGGTGGCGCTTCTCGCCGGGCTCGGGCATGACGAGACGGCGGGAGCAACCGCGGCCATTCCGTCGAGGTCCAGCCGGAAGTTGCCGCGGCCGCTCGATCGGGAGACCTACAGGACGCGCAATCTCGTCGAGCGGATCTTCGGCAAGATCAAGGAGTTCCGCAGGATCGCCACGCGCTACGACAAGACCGCCCGCAACTTCCTGTCCGCCGTCCATCTGGCTGCCAGCCGGTTCCTGCACCGCAGGATCGCAAACCAGTCATTTAAGTCCACGCCCTAAGATACACTAAGATACGTCGCGGTCGATGGGGCGTGACAGGCGGCAGTTGTTGTACCGCGAGTTGCGCGAGAACGATGTTCGGCCAAAACTTCGCGCTCTGGAGTGCGATCTTACCATTGAGACGTTGGCCATGCCGGAGGTAGTGGGACAGTGCTCTCTGAATACGGTATGCGAAAGCTCGTAAATCGGCGCGAAGGCTGTCGGCCATGAGCGGTGCGGAGGCCGAGCGATGAGCGACACCGAACTTTGTTATCTTTCGGCGACCGAGGCGATCGCAGGTTTCAGGCGGCGCGAACTTTCGCCCGTCGAGCTAATGCGGGCGATCATTGCACGGGCGGAAGCGGTCGAGCCCCAGGTCAACGCCTTTGCCAACACCTATTTCGACGAGGCGCTGGAAAAGGCGAGCCGCGCCGAGGCCAAATACATGAAGGGGCGTGCCCGTGCGCTCGAGGGCCTGCCGCTCGCCGTCAAGGACATAACCGCGATCAAGGGCCGTGTGACCACCAAGGGCTCGCTGATCTACAAGGACTGCGTTGACGACCATACCAATCCCGCCATCGAGCGCCTGCTGCGGGCCGGCGCCATCCTTCATGCCCGATCGACGACTCCCGAGTTCGGCATTGACTGGGTAACGACCTCGCGTCTGCACGGTACGACGCGAAACCCATGGGATACCCGCTACACCTGCGGCGGTTCGTCTGGCGGATCGGCTGCAGCGCTGGCGGCCGGTGCAACAACGCTGGCCACCGGCTCGGATAACGCCGGATCACTGCGCGTGCCGGCGGCCTGTTGCGGTATCATTGGCTACCGGGCACCGCATGGGCGGATTCCGTCGGACCCACCCTTCAATCTCGAAATGTACAGCACTGTGGGGCCAATGACGCGCACGGTCGCCGACTGTGCACTGATGCAGAACGTCATGGCCGGACCTCACTCGCTGGACAACGCGGCGATTCGGCCCAAACTCCGTATCCCCCAGCGACTGGGGGGTATCAAGGGCTGGCGCATCGCTTATTCCCTCGACCTCGGCTTCCGCGAAGTCGCGCCCGAGGTCAAGTCATTGACGCTGGCCGCGCTTAATGCACTTCGCCGCGAGGGGGCGGAAATCGAAGAGGTCGAACTGGGCTGGACCGAACGGCTCACAAGCGTGGCGATGCGCTATTTGGTGCTGGTTTCCAGTGGTTCACCAACTCGCAATCTGGACAAACAGGCGGACATGCTCTGCGACTACACGCGCTATTACATGGAGAACCGCCCTTCGGTCACGGGAAAGGCGCTTTACGAGGCTTTCGATCTTGCCAACAAAATGCAGTCGACACTCGGCCCTATTCTTGAGCGCTGCCACGCGTTCATCTGCCCAACCAACGCGACCCAGGCCGTGCCCGCTGAGTTGAAACCTTGGGACAAGGACTTAACCATCAACGGCAAGTTGGTCATGCCTAACTATGGATGGGTGCTGACCCACCCTTTTAACATGTTGGGCCGATTGCCAGTTCTGGCTGTGCCGTCCGGCATCGACGAGAATGGCCTGCCCAGCGGCGTTCAGATCGTCGCTCGCGCTTTCGACGATGTGCGTGCCTTCCGCGTCGCCTCGGCGCTCGAACGCGCCCGCCCCTGGCTCGACACACCGGATCGCCGGCCGCGCATTTGCGATGTTTGAAATGCAGTTAGGTGGCCCTTTCTTCCTGGAGATGTGCTGCCAGCCAACGACTGAGGATGCCGATATGAGAATCCAGTCATCACCTTTCAGCAAGCGAAAGTTCCGCTGATGGATCAATCGCCTCCCACGTCGGCCGAAGTGGTCATTGTTGGCGGTGGCGTTGTAGGCAGCAGCATCGCTTATCACTTGTCCAAGCTCGGAGTGACAGACATAGTTCTATTGGAGCGCGGCAAGCTCACTTCCGGCACGACCTGGCATGCAGCCGGCCTGATAATGCAACTTCGGTCGAGCCACACCTTGACCGAACTTTCCCGATACAACGTGCAGCTCTACGGATGTTTGGAGGCAGAGACAGGACAAGCGACGGGAATCAAGCAGAACGGCTCCCTCAGCGTGGCACGTACCAAGGAGCGCATGCACGAGGCAAAACGCTTGGCCACGATCGCCAAGAGCTACGATATCGAGGCACATCTAATTGGGCCGAAAGAGGCGAAGGACCTTTACCCGGCGATGAACCAGGAGATCATCGAAGGGGGGATCTACGTCCCGGAGGACTGCCAGACCAACCCGGTGGACACAACTACGTCTCTGATCGCCGGGGCCAAGCAGCGTGGCACAAAAGTGTTCGAAGGCACGCCGGTCAGCGGGCTTCAGTATCTTGCATCTCGGAATTATCGGGTGAAGACACCTTCGGGCGAAATCAAATGCCAAACTCTGATCCTCTGCTCCGGGCTGTGGACTCGCGATCTGGCGGCGCAGTTGGGAATTCATGTGCCGCTTTACCCTTGCGAGCACATGTACGTCGTCACGGAACCACTCGAATTCGTCGAGCCGACTCTGCCGGTTCTCCGAGATCCCGACGGTTACATCTACATCAAGGAAGATGCGGGCAAGCTGCTCGTGGGCTCCTTCGAGCCGCAAGGAAAGCCCTTGCCCATGGAAAAGTTGCCCATTGACGCGCAATTCATCGAGTTGCAAGAGGATTGGGGCCACTTCGAGCTGCCCTTCACAAAAGCGACGGAAATCCTACCGCCTCTGGAACATGCCGGCATTGGTAAGTTCCTAAATGGCCCAGAGAGCTTCACGCCGGATTTGCTGTTCGTGCTCGGCGAGGCGCCAGGATGTCCGAATTGTTTCGTCGCCGCGGGGTTCAACTCCGAAGGCGTTGAGTTCGCCCCCGCCGCAGGCCGGGCGCTCGCCGAATGGATCGTTGAGGGTGACCCGACGATGGACCTGTCCATGGTCGATATCGCCCGCTTTGCTCCGTTCCAGACCAACCGGAGCTACCTTCACAACAGGGCCGGTGAATCGCTCGGGTTGCACTACAAGATGCATTGGCCCCACAAGCAACGTGAGGCCTCGCGGCCGGTGCGGAAAAGCCCGATCCATGATCGTCTCGCGGCGCGTAACGCCTGCTTTGGCGAGGCAATGGGCTGGGAACGCCCCCTTTGGTTCGCGCCGGAAGGTGTCGACGCGAAGAATATTTACTCGTACCAACGCCCGAATTGGTTCGCATACACGGCCGAAGAGTGCCGCGCTGCCCGGGAAGGGGTTGTCGTTTTCGATCAGACCTCATTTGGCAAACATCTGATCCAGGGACGCAGCGCTTGCGCATTCCTCCAAAGGTTATGCACGGGCAACGTGGACATTCCGGTGGGTAAGCTGGTGTACACGCACATGCTGAACCGCCGCGGTGGCATCGAAACCGACATCACCGTCAACCGTCTCGCCGAAGACCGATATCTGATTGTCTCGTCAGCGACGACGCAGGCCCGCGACAAGGCTTGGATTGGAAAGCACATATCCCGAGAAGACCAGGTGACGCTGGTGGATGTCACTTCCGCCTATTCCGTGCTATCGGTGCAGGGTCCGACATCGCGGGATTTGTTGGGCCGGGTCACCGACGCCGATCTCTCCGACGGTGCGTTTCCGTTTGCGACGTCGCAGGAGATAGACATTGGATATGGGAGAGCGCTCGCCAACCGCCTGACATATATCGGCGAGTTGGGATGGGAGCTGCACATACCGAGCGAATTCACGCAGAGTGTCTTCGACGCCTTGTGTGAAGCCGGCCAAGCATTCGACCTGCGCCAGGCCGGATATCACGCCCTGGAACACCTCCGTTCTGAGCGCGCCTATCGCGAGTACGGGCTCGATCTCACCCCGGTGGACACCCCGTATGAAGCAGGCTTGGGTTTCACTGTGAAGTTGGACAAGCCTGGTGGCTTCATCGGGCGCGAGGCAATTGCGGCGCAACTTGGAAAGCCACTCAACAAGCGTATGGTGATGTTCAAGCTGACCGATCCCGAGCCGGTCCTGTTCCACGATGAGCTCATTCGCATGGACGGTGAGAATGTTGGCTACATCAGTTCGGGTGCCTACAGTTTCACGCTTGGACATTCCGTTGGCATGGGCTACGTCCATCACCCGGAGGGCGTCACCAAAGACCTCGTGGAAAACGGTGAATTCGAGATCGAGATCGCTTGCGAGCGATATCCCGCGGACGCTGCACTTCGGGCATTCTACGATCCGAAGAGCGAACGTACAAATATGTGAGGCCGTTAATTGAAGGCCATTTGCAGTAATTCGCTTTGGCTCAGTATACAAATCGTATGCGTTCATTGTATGTTGCTGCGCGAAGCAGGAGACCGGAGAGCACCGCCTATCTCGTGCACGAGATAGGCGTCACTGAACTGAGCCGCGTTCCGCGGCGGAAGGGTGTCCGTCCCGGCTGCCGCTTCCTGATGGACGGCTTGGTCGCGACTTGACGGTCCTTGTCGTCGTTTCGGCCGTTTCCGTCTCTCCCTGATATCCTTCCAACCGGTTTCGGACGCACTTCGGCGCATCGATGCCAGTGTTCTCCGTGACCGTTCGTGGACACTCTGAAGGCGATGGTTCCGCCGCCGGCGCGACGATCACACCGGCGGTGACAAGATAATCGGTGACACTCAAGGGAGAAGACACATGACACGTTTGCGCAAACGCATGATCGACGACATGGCCGTTCGCGGCCTCGCGGAGAACACGGTACGCTCGTATCTCAACTCCGTCTCCGGGCTCGCGCGCTTCTAAGGACGCAGTCCCGAGAGGATCTCCGCCCAGGAGGTCCAGGACTACCTGCTCCACCTGCACGAGCAGCGCGGGCTCTCCTGGAAGAGCTGCAACTGCGCCCGGCACGGGATCCGCTTCCTTTACCGCATCACGCTTGGCCGGCCCGACCCGCACTTCTACGTGAAATGTTGAACGCAACATTTCATGTCCACGGCGATGTGACATTTCCGGCCCTTGATCTTCTTGCCGGCGTCATAGCCGACAGGGCCGCCGCTCGCCGTCGTCTTCACCGACTGGCTGTCGATCCCGGCCGCCGTCGTGTCCGCAGAGCGTCCCGCCAACGCCCGGACGTGCCCGCGCAGCACGTCCATCATGGTCTCGAATGTCCCGTCATTCCGCCAGGCGCAGAAATAGTTCTGCACCGTCGTAAACGGAGGAAAACACGGCGGAATCGCACGCCACTGGCATCCGGTGCCCAACATGTATTAAATGGCGTTGATGACCTCTCGCAGATCAGTCTTGCGCTGACGCCCCATCCGCGACGGCAGCGGAAGAAGCGGCTCGATCAGTTCCCATTCCTTGTCCGTCAAATCGGTTTCAAAGCGCTCGCCATTTCGTTTATACGTCTCCTACGCGGCCTTGCTCCAGGACATGTGGACCTCCTCGTCTGTCATTGAAAAATGAACCGGAATACGACATCTCGCAGGGCCGCCCACCTTTAGGTCAAGCTCTAAGCGTTTGCTTCCAGTCCATTGTCGGTGGCATCCAGCATCTGGTCAGGAAAGCCGTTGAGGCCGACTTTCCGTCATTTCCGCCGGGATGCGCCCTCAAACCGGGCCGCCACGCAAAAGACTTCGTCCAGAAGAACCTGCCGATCTTGGTGGTGATTTCGCGCCAGCGCCTTGCCGGAGAAATGCAGAGCCTTTGTCCTGATACACGTCTAGCCGGATTTCTGCGCGACGTCGGCATCGAGCTTGAGGACATTCGCGCGCACCCTGGTCAAATCACCGTTTAACTGATCTTCGCCGGCGTGCGGGCTTCCTGCCGGCACCCGCCGCCAGCGCCCTTGACGAGCGCCTGCTGCGGGCCATCGGCAGGCTGATTCATATTGACGACTACGAGCGGCTGGAAGCATGGCAGGACATTTTGCTGACCGATCGTTCCGGTCCGGTTGGCATGTCAACGGGACGCACGCATCGCCATGGCCTCATGCTGCTTTCGTTGCTGGCCGTCCGCCATCAGGCAATTGCCGAGGCTGGCCAGGCACTTGAATTGGTACGGCAGTCCGCGGAATTGCGTCGTGAACTCCGCGACCCCTTCGAGACTTTCGCGAATCGCATCCGGTCCTTGTCGGAACAATTTGACGCCCGTTGTGAGGTTCCCCTCGCAAGTCACGCGACGTATTCGCTCGGAGAGTCTGTCGCCGCTTACCGGTGCCTCGGCAAAAACGGCGCGCTCCATCAGTCCCAGACGGGGATTCTGTGGGTCAATGCGACGAAGACTGAACTTCTGTTCGTAACACTGGAAAAGTCCGACAGGGATTTTTCACAAACGACGCGCTATGCCGATCACCCGATTTCGCCGACCCTGTTTAACGGATTTGCAGAACAGAACTCCCACCAATACCCGCACCGGGCGTCGCCATGCCGGGCAACGGGATCATATCACAAACATCACGCTATTTTTTGAACAGAAGCAGCGGGGCAGCAATGGAGAATCTGCCCCCTGCCATTGTCTTGGCCGGGCCCACTGCTGCGGCCATGAGTCGGAACGGCCGATGCAGGGCTGGATGTACAGGTTGGGAATGTGATTGCAGGTTGAGGGTCAGAAACGGAGCATCTGCCGGTCTGCCGCCCGGTCTCATGGCCGCTGTGGCGCATGTCCCGGAGGCCGATAGTTGACCGTTCCTCCGGCGGTGACCTTCATATCGGAAAGCGTGTGGTCGGCATGCCTCATGCGATGATCCAGCAGCTTCCTGGTCAGGCGCAGAACTTCGCCGGCATAATCCTGATCGTCCGCAAGGTTTCGGAATTCGCCGTCGGCCGACTGCGTGTCAAACAGCAGCGGCGGCAGGCCGCCATTGAAATGCGCGAACCGGTAGCGGTCCTCCTGAATGACCGCATAATTGGCCTCGCGCAGGCCAAGCCCCAATTCCCGCTGCCAGTGGCTCGGGCATTCAGGATCGCCTAAGTCCATCTCGGCGTAGGCATAGTCCCGCCAGCCGGACGGGGAATTTCCCTCCAGCCACGGCAACAGCGATGCGCCGTTCATCGCGACCGGCACCTCGCCCGCGAGCCAGTCGAGAATCGTCGGTGACACATCCACGGATTCCGTAAAGGCATCGAACTGACTGCCGTTGCAGGACGGGCGCCGCGGGTCGCGGATTATCAACGGCACGTGCGTTGCGGCATCGTAGACCGACCTCTTGCCCCACTGCCGCCGGTCCCCGAGCATCTCGCCATGATCGGAGGTGAATATGATCAGTGTGTCGTCGTACTGCCCGGTGTCTTTCAGCAAACCGATCAGCCGGCCAACATGATGGTCGAGCTCACTGGCCAGTCCGAAGTAGACCGCGCGCATGGTTGCCACATCGCGCGGATCTTCATTGTCGAGGTGGCAGTTGGAAGCCTCAATAAAGCCGTTGATCGCATCTTTCCCAAGTTCGGAAGCAATATACGGATGGACTGCCGATTCCGCTTCCGGGGTCGGCATACGCGCCGGCGGCGGAATTTCATCCGCACGGTACATCCGGTTATAGGGTTTTGGGGCGATGAATGGCGGGTGCGGCCGGATGTAGCACACGTGCGCAAACCACGCCTGGTCGGTCCGGACGGCAAGCTCCCTCAGGCATGCATCCGTCAGAAACGCAGTGTCGCTGTCCTCGGCGCGGTAGAATGCGGGATCGTCCGGGCGCGGCCCGGTTGCCGGATCGAAATCCTGCGGCGCGTAGAAACGGCTGTAATCATTTGGCAAGTCATAACCCTTGGCTTTCAGATGCGCCCGCCACGCAAAGTTGTCGTTTTCCAGCTGCAGGGCCACGACTTCTTTGAACCCCGGCATCGGGTTTTCGAAGCTCCTGACCGCCGGATCATTGGGGTGCAGGAATCGGGGATCGGCGCTGGTGTCGGTGTAACCGAACAGCAATGGCTCATAACCCGATTTCCGCGCTTCGAACGCGAGGTTGGAAATGTTCCCGCGCAGCGGCGTGCCATTGCGCACGGACCGGTGATTCATCGCATAGAGGCCGGTCAGGAGACTGGCCCGGGCCGGGCCGCAGGGACAGGTGACCGTATAGTGCCTGCGGAATGTGACGGCATCCTCCATGAATTCCCGCAGATTCGGCAGCACCGCCCGACCGTTGATGGCCAGCTGCAGGCAATCCGCCCGAAGCTGGTCCGAAACGATGAACAGGACATTTCCACTATTCTTGTCGATCAATGCTCTTTTCCTTGTGACTGGGAATTCGGTTGTTCGCAGGCGTCCGCCACCGTCAGGTTCAGCAAAAGAACCACGCAACGACGACCGTATGCAGGATTTTCAAGTTGTGAAAAGAGTTTTCTAGGGTACCAACACATTTCGTGTAAAATGCAATGGTAACTTCGTCCCTCGCTGACAGCCTGAAAGACCCTCGGTGCGAGCTTGTTTGATTCTGGTCGCTGTCTTGGTCGGTTACTTCTCCCTCAACACACTGACCCCCGGAATTTGGTGGTTCTTTACTTGCACCGCCTGCGGCAATGCCGCATATTGAGGGGTGATGCAGGTTTTCTCAACACGCAGCTACGAACGAGTGGTTCGTAAGCTGCTCGGTGAAGAGGCGCGCAAGGAAATGGAGGATGCGATCGTGGCTGCCCCCGATGCGGCTCCCGTCATTCGAGGAACCGGCGGCATCCGCAAGCTGCGATGGGCCGGATCCGGTCGCGGCAAGCGGGGCGGCATCCGCACGGTCTATTTCTACCACGCCGGACCGGAGGCCGTTTACCTGCTGACGGCTTACGCGAAGGCGAACCGCGAAGACCTGACGCCGGCGGACACCAGGGCGCTGTCGCGGCTGGTCGCGGAGATCAAGAAGGAGGCAACGGGACAATGACGACGGAACGCTCCGAACTCGGTCGGGACATCGAAACGGCTCTGGGCGAGGTTCTTGGCCATGTTCGCGGGGAGACAGCCCTGCCTTGCCGGATCGTCGACGATCCGGCCGCCGGCCGTATTGTCTCCCTCCGCAAGCGATTGCGGCTGAGCCGGCAGAGGTTCGCCGACCGTTTCGGCCTCGACGTGCGGGCTCTTCAGGAGTGGGAACAGGGCCGGCGTGTTCCCGACAGGGCGGCGCGGGTGTTGCTCACCGTCATCGACCGGGATCCCGAGGCCGTTGTCAGGGCGCTCGGTGCGGATGGCGCAGAGGAACCGATAGGTGGGCGTTCGGCGCTGTGAACGATGGATGCCAACCTTTTGCACGTATCCCGAAGCTGCTTCACGTGTTCCTTTCGCCTGTTTCTGCTGTTCCATTGTCTTTCCGGGTTGGGGCGGGCATAACGGCGTTAGAATGCGACGCCCTTAACGTGCATTTCTACACGAAGTGTATTGGTACCCTCAATGCCATCGCGCAAGGCGGCGACAACGGAGGGTGATGATTGAGGCGCGTGCCGTGCCGCATTTGACAACAGGTTGTTCAGCACTTTCACAATGCGCCGTTCGTCGGCCGACACCCTCGGAAGATCCGGCGGCAGGTCGATGCGCACTATCTGTCGGCGTCCGCCGCTCATGAACGTCGTCCTCGCTTGCTCCACTAGGGTTGCCACCTCCACTGCCTCGGGGTCGACGGAGAGTGTGCCCGCGTGGATGCGCCCAGCATCGAGCAGATCGTGGATGAGACCCTCCATGTGGTTGGCCCCCTGGTCGATTATTCGGATGAACTGACGTATCTCTGCCCGGTTGAATGTGGTGAGCAGAGATGTGGTCGAGCCCTTGATGGAGGTGAGCGGCGCGCACAACTCATGGCTAACCATGGTTAGGAATTCGAGCCGCATCCGCTCGAACTCCACGAGCGTCGCCAAATCCTGCATGCTCACCAATACCGCCTCGACGTTATCCGTGTCGGAATGGATCGGCGCCGTATTGACCAGCATCCGGATGCTGCCCCCTTCGAGCACGGAGAGTTCGACCTCAATATCGCTAACCGTTTTCCCGGTCATCAAATCGTCGACGGTGACCTTACGGCCGTCGGAGAGCTGTGTCGTGATGTCCACCAACAGATCCATCGCGGAGCATCCTGGCCCACCCAGCACTTCGACGATTCGCCGGGCTTCCCGGTTGACGATAGCGGGCATGCGGGTCCCAGCATCGAATACAACCACGCCAACCGGCGAAGCTTCCACCAGCGCCTCGAGGCCAGCCCGCGCATGTCGCTCGTCGTTGCGCGCGCGCATTCACGAAAGCCGCTTCAGCCCGCGAGGCGAGCAGCACCAGCAGCTCTTCGTCTTCGTCTGTGAAAACCTCACCGCCCTTCTTGTCTCCGACAAAGAAGGTCCCAATATGCACGTCGCGATGACGCATCGGCGTGCACTGCAGGGTCTGGCACACACCCAATTCCGGCGAGAGACCGAGCGATTGGACATGACCGGGAATGTCGTCCAATCTCAGCGGCCTTTGCTGCTTACGTAGATACTCGAACTACATCGACCCGTCGGGCAGGCAGCTTGTCAGTCGTTGCTCCTCATCGTTGGTCAGGCCCGAAGCGACAATGTCCTTAGGCTGTCCCGAAGCGTCGACAGTAATGATCATTCCGTAGCGGGCGCCGGTGAGTGCGCGGGCACTGTCGATGACCTCGCGCAGCACGGTGGTGACATCAAGATTTCCACCAATGCGGCGTAAGGAGTCGATCAGGTTTGGTGACGGATCTCGCCATGAATGACGAGGCTTCCTGCTTCGCGGGCCGCCGCCGGTGCGGTGCTCCGGTCTTAAGCAGGCCTCCACGGGCAGGCACGGGCATCCCTCCGTGCGCGCCACTTGGTTCTCCCAGCGCAAGGGGATGTATGCCAGAGCGGCAGCGTCACGTCAACGGGCAGGACGCCTTATATCCCCGCCCTGAAGGTCGGGGGTTTACGGCAGTTTCGATAAGCGTTTTTCGGCCTCTCGACCGCGCCCCCGTTCGTTACCTCTACTCATCTTCATTGGGTTGATCCTGTTTTGCTCTGGCGGCGGAGTTCCGAACACCTTATAGTGAGTGGAGTGAGCTTTACCTTCCACAAGCGAGAGGAGAAGAACCACAAGCGAGAGGAGAAGAATCATGTTCACTAGAATCTATTTGTTTGGCGCCGCAGCGGTGTTTACGACCGGTGCTGCATTCGCAGACTGTCCTGCCGTCACTGTGGCTGACCCAATGGGAGTTCCGGCAGGGGCCTTCCCACAGCAATATGAACTCGCTGAATTCGAAGAACTTGCCAACTGCAAGTTGACATTCAGCGCCAACCCGGACATCGCTGCGCTCAATGCCCGGATTCGCGGCAATCCGGAATTGCCGCCCTTGGCGGAGCGGCTTCCGGAAGAGCCCCTGGTCTATGCGCCGTACCATTCGATCGGGAAATATGGCGGTACGCTCAGAGGGATGTCGAATGCGACAGAATCAGGGACGTCCGACTTTCTGTCAACACGCCACGCCACTCTGGTCCGATATCTCGACGATCTGCAGACCATCGTTCCGAACGTGGCCAAGAGCTGGGAGTGGAATGATGACTTCACCCAGGTGACGTTCGTCCTGCGCAAGGGCCACAAGTGGTCCGACGGAGCGCCGTTTTCCGCGGACGATGTCAAGTTCTGGTATGACAACCTGGCGCTCGATCCCAAGGTCATCGCAAAGCCAAGGTCTGGGTGGCTGGTGGCCGGCGAGAGAATGACCGTGGATGTGATCGACCCGCAGACGGTGCGTTTCAATCTTCCGGCGCCGAAACCGGGACTGCTCGCCCTCTTCGCGTCTGAGGGATGGGGGCTGTCCTTCCGACCCAAGCACTTCCTCGGCCGGTACCACCCGGATCTCAATCCTGACGCCGACAAGCTGGCGCAGGACGCCGGATTTGAAGACGGTCTGGCTGTCATTGCCGCCTATTACGGCAGTACCGATTGGAACGATTCCCCGTCGCCGCTGCTCAACAGCCCGGATAGGGTGGCCAACCTGCCGGCAGACGTCGTGCCGACACTGGAATCGCATATCACCATTTCAGACAGGGCGACCGGCCGGCACTTCGTTGCCAATCCGTATTTCCACATTGTCGATACGCAAGGCAACCAGTTGCCGTACATCAACGAGCAGGACGAGGTTTACATCAACGACACCGAAGTCCGGGTCCTGAAACTGATCAACGCGGAAGTGGACTACAAATCCCAGTCCCTGGAACTGCCGACAGCGCCGCTGCTGCTCGAAAACCAGGAAAAAGGCGATTACACGATCCACTTGAAGCCGGGAATCAGCACTCCCAGTTTCTCGTTCAACGTGACGTCGGATAATCTTGAAAAGCGGAAGGTGTTTGGCGACTTCAGGTTCCGCCAGGCAATGTCGGTGGCGATCAACCGTGATCAGATCAATGAAGTCGCTTTCTTCGGTCTGGGAACTCCACGGCAGCATATCGGGTTTTCGCCCAAGCCGGACTTCATCGATGACAAGTGGCTGACCTACTTCACACAGTACGATCCGGACATGGCGAACTCGCTGCTTGACGAGATCGGCATGGTCGACACCGGCGGTGACGGTTTCCGGGAATTGCCGAACGGTGAGAAAATCACGCTGAATATTCAGTTTGCGAATCAGGGCATCCCGTTACAGGTCGTCGAACTGGTCGCCAACGACTGGGCCGAAGTCGGGGTGCAGACGACCGTCAAGGAAGTCACGCCGGACGAGTACCGGTCGGCACAGTCGGCGAATCTGCTGGATGTCGGGGCGTGGGGCCGAGGGGTGCCGCTGGCGCTCACTTTGGGCAACAACCAAGAGTGGGTGCCGCCGTTCTCTTCCTATTTCGGCCACCGGCAAGGCATGCTCTGGGGCGAGTGGGTGCAATCTGACGGCGGCGCCGGCGCTGAACCGCCCGATTATGCCAAGCAGCTGATGGATGACATAGGCGCCTTCCAGTCCGCGCCGATTGGCTCCGACGAGTTCAAGGCGTTGGGTCAGCGGATGGTCAAGAACATGACCGAGAATCTGCTGTTCATTGGCACCGTGATTGGGCCGCTGCCGATCTACCATCGAAACGCGCTCAAGAATTTCGTGGAATTCCAGACTCAAGGCCACGCCTACTACCGGACTTACCCGTATCGCGCGACGCAGTGGTACTTTGACGAGTGATCGATTGACGCTATAAGTGAGGCGGGCGAGATGTTCGCCCGCCTCTGTCGTGGAAAGGGGGTCGGTCGCCTCAGGGCGATCTGACTTTGAGGAGCCGCATGCAGTTTGCCAGATTCGCTTTCGTGCGCGCAGTCCTGGCAATCTTCACCCTGTTTATTGTTTCGCTGTTTGTGTTCAGCCTTATGGAGCTCGTTCCCGGCGACTGCGCGGAACGGTACCTTGCGTACAAGAACACTCAGGGCGCTCCGGTCACGATCGCCGACATTGAATCCGAGCGGATCCGGCTGGGACTGGACAAGCCGTTCATCGTCCGCTGGTCGACCTGGATCGGCAACGCATTCAGAGGCGACTTCGGCGAGAGCTGTATCCTGCGGGTCAACATCAACAGCCTGCTCGGCGACAAGTTCCTGATTTCGCTCGGGATCTGCACGGCGTCGCTGGTGCTGGCCTACCTGATCGCGTTGCCGGTAGGCATCCTGTCGGTGACCGCCAACAGTGCGTTGCTCAACAATTCACTGCGCTTCTTCAGCTATCTCGGGCTGGCGCTGCCCAACTTCCTGCTGGCGCTGGTGATCATGCTGTTCTCCACGGTGTATTTCGGCGACAGCATGACCGGCCTCTTCTCAGCTGAATACCGCGACGCCGAATGGTCAACCGGCCGGGTGCTCGATTTCCTGAACCATGTCTGGCTGCCGATCATTATCCTTGGCTGGTCGGCCACCGCCTTTGCCATCCAGACGGTGCGGGCGCTGATGGCGGACGAGATCAGCAAGCTGTACGTGACCGCGGCGGCTGCCCGCGGCGTCGCCGGCCGCCGCCTGATCCTGCGGTATCCGGCGCGGCACGCGCTGGGCCCGATCATCAACTCGATCGGATTTGACCTCAACCGGATGTTCAGTGAGCTGCCAATCGTCGCCTTGATCTTGACGCTGACAGAATCTGGATTGCTCCTGATCGATGCGCTGGCCAAATCGAACGACCAGCAATTGGCAGGCGCCATCATCTTTCTGCTCACCGCCAGCATCATCGGCCTGAACTTCATCACGGACGTGCTGCTCGCGCTGATCGACCCGCGTATCCGGCGCAGTATTTTGAGGTAAGCGCAATGGCGGACATCGCAGAAGTCAGGCCTGATGCCGGTCCCGAGGTCGACCAGAAACTCAAGGAAGCGTATTTCACCGCCTCCCAAAGCCAGCTGGTCTGGGCCCGGTTCCGCCGCATCAGGTCGGCCATGGTGGCGGCGTACATCCTGATCTTCCTGATCACCTGCGGGCTGTTTGCGCCTTTTCTGTCGCCCTACGATCCGACCATCGCCGGCCGGAACAAGGAATACCTGAACGGGGCGCCGCAGATCCCCAAATTCTGCGACGAAAACGGCTGTTCATGGCGCCCCTTCATCTACACCTATGAGCGAACGCGGTCGATCAAGACCAATTTCCGCTGGGTCACCGAGGAGAACCGGGACAAGCGGCGCTACGTGACGCTGCTGCCGAAGGGATCCGAATACAGGCTGCTCCGGATTCCATTCCTTTCCTTCGACCGGCATCTGTTCGGCGTGGATCAGGGGAAGATTCACATTTTCGGAACCGATGCCGCCGGCAAGGATATATTTTCCCGCACCCTGCACGCCATCAACACCACGCTTGCGGTCGGCACGATCGGAGTGCTGATCTCCTTTGTGCTGGCGCTGATCATTGGCGGCATCTCGGGTTATTACGGCGGGTTCATCGACTCGTTGCTGCAGATGCTGATGGACGCCGTCAAGGTCGTGCCGTCAATTCCCATGATCATGGCCCTGGCGGCGTTCGCCCCGGACGAATGGAGCGCCGAGACGCGGTTCTTTTTCATCGCGGTCATACTTGGCTTCGTCGGCTGGACGACGCTGGCGCGCCGTATCCGGACCCATCTGCTGGCGGAGCGCAACCAGGAATATGTGCTGGCGGCGCAGCTGTGCGGAGCATCCTCCGGCCACGTCATCCGCCGTCACCTGCTGCCGAGCTTCACCAGCTACATCATTGTCGACCTGGTGATCTCGTTTCCGTACATGGTGCTGGGGGAAACGGTGCTGAGCTTTATCGGCCTGGGCCTCAAGGATCCCGTGAATTCGCTTGGCGTCATGTTACAGAACGTCACCAACGCCGACGTGCTGCTGAATTATCAGTGGTATTTCATTCCGGTCCTGTTCTTCATCACCCTGGTGCTGGCATTCGTTTTTGTCGGCGACGGGCTGCGTGATGCTGCCGACCCCTACGCGGAAATCCAGAAATAATGCCGCTGCTTGACGTCGAAAACCTGACCCTGCAGTTCGACACCGACGAGGGCCGGGTTACGGCCGTCGAGGAGTTTTCGCTGAGCCTGGAGGCCGGCGAAATCGTCGGCCTTGTGGGCGAGAGCGGCTCCGGCAAGTCCGTCACCGCCAAGTCGCTCATGAAGCTCAATGCCGGCAATGCGGTTTACAGCGACGATACCGGGATCACGCTGCATCTTGAGCAAGGTCCGGTCGATATCATGAGCCTCAAGTCGGCCAGGGATCTGCAGCTCGTGCGCGGCGGTGCCATCTCGATGATTTTCCAGGAACCGATGGCGAGCTTTGCGCCGGCGCTGACGATCGGCGACCAGATGGTCGAGCAGCTGCAGATCCACACCGACATGTCGCCCGCAGAGTGCCGTACCCTTTCCATTGACATGCTCGAAAGGGTCGGCATTGCCGATGCCGCCAAGCGTTTCATGCAGTACGCCTTTGAGCTGTCCGGCGGCATGCGGCAGCGTGCAATGATCGCCATGGCGCTTTCGACGCAACCGAAGCTGCTGATCGCCGATGAGCCGACAACCGCGCTCGACGTCACCATTCAGGCCCAGGTGATCGACCTGATGAAGGACCTGGTTCAGGAATTCGGAATGGCGATCATCTTCATCACCCACGATCTCGGAGTCGTGGCGCAGACCGCCGATACCGTCGCCGTGATGTATCTCGGCCGCCTGGTCGAGAAAGGGCCGGTGCATGAAGTCATCAGGAATCCTTCCCATCCCTATACCAGGGGACTGCTCGAAGCACTGCCGCGGCTGTCCGATCTTGACGCGCCGCTGACGCCGGTGCCGGGCGACATACCCTCGCCGCTGGAGCGGCCGGCCGGCTGCGTGTTCCAGACCCGCTGCCCGTCACTGATCGGAAACGTGTGCCGGTCCGTGATACCGGACTTCCGGACCATCGCGCCGCTCCACCGCTCGGCGTGCCATCTCGTTTCAGCGGAGCGGGCGACATGAACCGCGACATCCTGATTTCCGCCCGCAACCTTTCCGTCCGGTTTCCGCTGGGTGGCGGTCTGTTTGCAGAAAAGACCTATGTGCACGCGGTGGAAAATGTCAGCATCGACATCGAAAAAGGGAAGTTCTTCGGCCTCGTCGGTGAATCCGGTTCCGGCAAGACGACGCTCGGCCGGGCGCTGTTGCTGGCCAATCCGATCACGGAGGGCGACGTCACCTATTCCGACGGCCAGGTGAGCTATGACCTGCGGAATATCACCGCACAGCAGCGCCGCGACTATTATTCACGGGCCCAGCTGATCTTCCAGGATCCATATGCGGCACTCAGCCCGCGCATGACCGTCCGGGACATCATCGCCGAGCCGCTCGAAGTGATGAAGCTGACCGGGTCGCGGGCCGAAACGGACGAACGTGTGCGCGAGTTCGCCGCCAAGTGCCGGTTGAACCTGGAGCACCTGCGGCGGTTTCCACATGCGTTTTCGGGCGGCCAGCGCCAGCGGATATCGATAGCCCGGGCGTTGGTATCGCGGCCAAGGTTCGTGGTTGCCGACGAATGCGTTGCGGCGCTCGATGTCTCGATCCAGGCCGATGTGCTCAATCTCCTGAAGTCCATTCAGAGCGAGCTCGGCCTGACCTTCCTGTTCATCAGCCACGATCTGAGCGTGGTGGCGCATATCTGTGACCATGTCGCGCTGATGTATTTCGGGCGGCTGGTCGAGACCGCCCCGACGCGGCGCCTTTTTGCGAGCCCGAAACACCCCTATACCAGGGCCCTGCTGTCGGCCATACCCTCGCTCGACCCGGACGTGCGCGACACAAGGCAGAAGCTCGAGGGCGAGATTCCGTCACAGGCGAATCCGCCGCCCGGCTGCAAGTTCCAGACCCGTTGCCCGTATGCGGTCGATCACTGCCGGGAAGAGGAACCGGCGCTGGAAATCGTCGAGGGAGAACACACTGTCGCCTGCCACAGGTGGCGGGAACTCGAGGCCGCTACCCTGCCCGGCGCCCAGGCTACCGCCTGACGGGAATGTGTCTTCCAAATAGCCCGGGCACAATTCCAGACAGAATTCAGACCAGACCCGGCGCCGGGACGATTCCGGGTTCGCATCATACAGAAGCGGGGCAGCAATGGAGAATCCGCCTCCTGTCACAGTCTTGGACAGGTCCACTGCCGCGGCCACGATTCGGAATGGCCGATGAGAATCCTGTGGGAACTCGAACTGCCGATCCCTGGGTGGCTGTACCAGGCCGAGGAAGTGGTTGCAGGCTGAAGATCAGCGACGTGGCATCTGCCGGTCCGCCGCCCGCCTCATGCCCGCTGCGGCGCGGGTCCCGAAGGTCGATAGTTGACCGTTCCGCCGGCGGCGACCTTCATATCGGAAAGCGTGTGGTCGGCAAACCTCATGCGATGATCCAGCAGCTTTCTGGTCAGGCGCAGAACTTCGCCGGCATAATCCTGATCGTTCGCGAGGTTTCGGAATTCGCCGTCGGCCGACTGCGTGTCAAACAGCAGCGGCGGCAGGCCGCCGTTGAAATGCGTGAACCGGTAGCGGTCCTCCTGAATGACCGCGAAATTGGCCTCGCGCATGCTGAGCCCCAATTCCCGCTGGCAGTGGGTGTGGCCCACCCATTCAGGATGCCGCAAATCGCGGCCAGGCCCTGTTTCCGGCTGGCGGCGGGTATGGCATTCAGGATCGCCAAACTCCATCTCGGCGTAGGCATAGTCCCGCCAGCCAGGCGGGGCATTTCCCTCCAGCCACGGCAACAGCGACGCGCCGTTCATGGCGGCCGGCACCTCGCCCGCGAGCCAGTCGAGAATCGTCGGTGACACATCGACGGATTCGGTAAAGGCGTCGACCTGACCGCCGTTGCGGGACGTGCGCTTCGGGTCGCGGATAATCAGCGGCACACGCGTTGCGGCATCGTAGACCGACACTTTGCCCCACTGTCGGCGCTCCCCGAGCATCTCGCCATGATCCGCGGTGAATATGATCAGCGTGTTGTCGTACTGCCCGGTGTCTTTCAGGAACCGGATCAGGCGGCCAACATGATGGTCGAGCTCATTGGCCAGCCCGAAATAGACCGCGCGCAAGGTTGCCACATCGCGCGGATCTTCATTGTCGAGGTGGCAGTTGAACACGTCATGATAGGCGTTGATCATATCAAGCCCCGCCAGATCGGCGGCAAGAAACGGATGAACCGCCGCCTCGGCATCCGGGGTCGGCATACGCGCCGGCGGCGGAATTTCATCCGCACGGTACATCCGGTTATAGGGTTCCGGGGCGATGAATGGGTCGTGCGGCCGGATGTAGGCCACGTGCGCAAACCACGCCTGGTCGGTCCGGACGGCAAGCTCCTTCATGCATTCATCCGTCAGAAACGCAGTGTCGCTGTCCTCGGCGCGGTAGAATGCGGGATCGTCCGGGCGCGGCCCGGTTTCCGGATCGAAATCCTTCGGATTGTAGAAACGGCTGCGATTGGGCAGGTCATAACCCTTGGCTTTCAGATGCGCCTCCCACGCAAAGTTGTCGTCTTCCATCTGCATAGCCGTGATTTCCTTGAACCCCGGCATCGGTTTTTTGGAGCTCCTGACCGCAGGATCGTTGTGGTGCAGGATTCGGGGATCGGCGCTGGTGCTGGTGTAACCGAACAGCAATGGCTCATAACCCGATTTCCGCGCTTCGAGCGCGAGATTTGAAATGTCCGCGCGCAGCGGCGTGCCGTTGCGCACGGACCGGTGATTCATCGCATAAAGGCCGGTCAGGAGGCTGACCCGGGCCGGGCCGCAGGGAACGGTGACCGTATAGTGCCTGCGGAATGTGACGGCATCCTCCATGAATTCCCGCAGATTCGGCAGCACCGCCCGTCCACTGATGGCCAGCTCCAGGCAGTCCGCCCGAAGCAAATCCGCAATGATGAACAGGACATTTCCACGATTCTTTTCGACCAAAGCTCTTCTTATTGTGGCTGAAGATTCGGTTGTGCCGGCCTGCCGCCGGGTCTCATGCCCGCTGCGGCGCGGGTCCCGAAGGCCGATAGTTGACCGTTCCGCCGGAGGTGACCTTCATATCGGAAAGCGTGTGGTCGGCATGCCTCATGCGATGATCTAGCAGCTTTCTGGTCAGGCGCAGAACTTCGCCGGAATAATCCTGATCGTCCGCGAGGTTTCGGAATTCGCCGTCGGCCGACTGCGTGTCAAACAGCAGCGGCGGCAGGCCGCCATTGAAATGCGCGAACCGGTAGCGGTCCTCCTGAATGACCGCGAAATTGGCCTCGCGCAGGCCAAGCCCCAATTCCCGCTGCCAGTGGCCCGGGCATTCAGGATCGCCTAAGTCCATCTCGGCGTAGGCATAGTCCCGCCAGCCGGGCGGGGCATTTCCCTCCAGCCACGGCAACAGCGATGCGCCGTTCATCGCAACCGGCACCTCGCCTGACAACCAGTCGAGAATCGTCGGTGACACATCCACGGATTCCGTAAAGGCATCGAACTGACTGCCGTTGCAGGACGTGCGCTTCGGGTCGCGGATTATCAGCGGCACGTGCGTTGCAGCATCGTAGAACGACCTATTACCCCATTGCCGCCGGTCCCCGAGCATCTCGCCATGATCGGAGGTGAATATGATCAGTGTGTTGTCGTACTGCCCGGTGTCTTTCAGGAACCGGATCAGGCGGCCAACATGATGGTCGAGCTCATTGGCCAGCCCGAAATAGACCGCGCGCATGGTTGCCACATCGCGCGGATCTTCATTGTCGAGGTGGCAGTTGGAAGCCTCAATAAAGCCGTTGATCGCATCTTTCCCAAGTACGGAGGCGAGATACGGATGGACTGCCGCTTCCGCTTCCGGGGTCGGCAAACGCGCCGGCGGCGGAATTTCATCCGCATGGAACATCCGGTTGTAAGGTTCCGGGGCGATGAATGGCGGGTGCGGCCGGATGTAGGTCACGTGCGCAAACCAATTCTGTTCAGCCCGGACGGCAAGCTGCCTCAGGCATGCATCCGTCAGAAACGCAGTGTCGCTGTCCTCGGCGCGGTAGAATGCGGGATCGTCCGGGCGCGGCCCGGTTGCCGGATCGAAATCCTGCGGTGAGTGGAAACGGCTGTAATCATTTGGCAGGTCATAACCCTTGGCTTTCAGATGCGCCTTCCACGCATAGCAGTCGTTTCCGAGCTGCAGGGGCACGATTTCCTTGAACCCCGGCATCGGGTTTTCGAGGCTCCTGACCGCAGGATCATTGGGGTGCAGGAATCGGGGATCGGCGCTGGTGTCGGTGTAACCGAACAGCAATGGCTCATAACCCGATTTCCGCACTTCGAGCGCGAGGTTTGAAATGTCCGCGCGCAGCGGCGTGCCATTGCGCACGGACCGGTGATTCATCGCATAGAGGCCGGTAAGGAGACTGGCCCGGGCCGGGCCGCAGGGATAGGTGACCGTATAGTGCCCGCGGAATGTGACGGCATCCTCCATGAATTCCCGCAGATTCGGCAGCACCGCCTGGCCGTTGATGGCCAGTTGCAGGCAGTCCGCCCGAAGGTCGTCCGAAACGATGAACAGGACATTTCCGCTATTCTTGTCGATCAATGCTCTTTTCCTTGTGACCGGGAAATCGGCCGTGCGCAGGCTTCAGGAACCGGCCGGTTCAGTACCTGAATTGCTTGATGAAACAGTCAAGCAGATTCTTCAAATCGCCACAACTTTGGATATGGATGTCGAGCCCCGACGGCATTGCGGCGTCCGCGATGAACACGGAACCACACTGGCAACCTCCAGGCGATTCTTCCGGTGCCGATCCCGCCCGGGCTGGCTGTGCCAGGCTGGGGAAGTGGTTGCAGGTTGAGGATCAGCAACGTGGCATCTGCCGGTCTGCCGCCCAGCCTCATGCCCGCTGTGGCGCATGTCCCGGAGGCCGATAGTTGACCGTTCCGCCGGCGGTGACCTTCATATCGGAAAGCGTGTGGTCGGCATGCCTCATGCGATGATCCAGCAGCTTCCTGGTCAGGCGCAGAACTTCGCCGGCATAATCCTGATCGTCCGCGAGGTTCCGGAACTCGCCGTCGGCCGACTGCGTGTCAAACAGCAGCGGCGGCAGGCCGCCATTGAAATGCGCGAACCGGTAGCGGTCGTCCTGAATGACCGCATAATTGGCCTCGCGCAGGCCAAGCCCCAATTCCCGCTGCCAGTGGCTCGGGCATTCAGGATCGCCTAAGTCCATCTCGGCGTAGGCATAGTCCCGCCAGCCGGGCGGGGAATTTCCCTCCAGCCACGGCAACAGCGACGCGCCGTTCATCGCGACCGGCACCTCGCCCGCGAGCCAGTCGAGAATCGTCGGTGACACATCCACGGATTCCGTAAAGGCATCGAACTGACTGCCGTTGCAGGACCGGCGCCGCGGGTCGCGGATTATCAACGGCACGTGCGTTGCGGCATCGTAGACCGACATCTTGCCCCACTGCCGCCGGTCCCCGAGCATCTCGCCATGATCGGAGGTGAATATGATCAGCGTGTCGTCGTACTGCCCGGTGTCTTTCAGGAACCGGATCAGGCGGCCAACATGATGGTCGAGCTCATTGGCCAGTCCGAAGTAGACCGCGCGCAAGGCTGCCACATCGCGCGGATCTTCATTGTCGAGATGGCAGTTGGAGGCCTCAACATAGGCGTTGATCATATCAAACCCCGCCAGATCGGCGGCAAGAAACGGATGAACCGCCGCCTCGGCATCCGGGGTCGGCATACGCGCCGGCGGCGGAATTTCATCCGCGCGGTACATCCGGTTATAGGGTTCCGGGGCGATGAATGGCGAGTGCGGCCGGATGTAGCACACGTGCGCAAGCCACGCCTGGTCGGTCCGGACGGCAAGCTGCCTCAGGCATGCATCCGTCAGAAACGCAGTGTCGCTGTCCTCGGCGCGGTAGAATGCGGGATCGTCCGGGCGCGGCCCGGTTGTCGGATCGAAATCCTGCGGCGCATAGAAACGGCTGTATTCGGGCAGGTCATAACCCTTGGCTTTCAGATACGCCCGCCACGCAAAGTTGTCGTTTTCCAGCTGCAGGGCCACGACTTCCTTGAACCCCGGCATCGGGTTTTCGTAGCTCCTGACCGCCGGATCATTGGGGTGCAGGAATCGGGGATCGGCGCTGGTGTCGGTGTAACCGAACAGCAACGGCTCATAACCCGATTTCCGCGCTTCGAGCGCGAGGTTTGAAATATCCGCGCTCAGCGGTGTGCAATTGCGCACGGACCGGTGATTCATCGCATAGAGGCCGGTCAGGAGACTGGCCCGGGCCGGACCGCAGGGACAGGTGACCGTATAGTGCCTGCGGAATGTGACGGCATCCTCCATGAACTCCCGCAGATTTGGCAGCACCGCCCGACCGTTGATGGCCAGTTGCAGGCAGTCCGCCCGAAGCTGGTCCGAAACGATGAACAGGACATTTCCACAATTCTTGTCGGTCAATGCTCTATTCCTTGTGACTGGGAAATCGGTTGTTCGCAGGCGTCCGCCACCGTCAGGTTCAGCACCTGAGCCACCTAACGACGACCGTATGCAGGATTTTCAAGTGGTGAAAAGAGATTTCTGCATTGCACCGTGTGTGGCAAGGCGCGTTTTCCCATTGGGGGTGGTCTTTTCCAAGGCCCCGTTCGCGAACGCGAGTCAGGTGCTGGGCTTCCTTGGGCATTTCACGCACAAAACGGCAATCACCAACCACCGTCTTGTTGAATTCGACGGCGAGCAAGTCCGCTTCCACTGGCGCGACTACGCTCACGGCAACAAAGTCAGGGCATCGTGCTTGAGATTCCCGACCTCGCGGCCCCGGTTGTGCGCGCTCGCGCAGGCCTCCATGGCCACCTGGCAGCCCGGCTCTTCCGCCGAAAACGCCCGGGCCTTCCGCCGCGTCAGTGTCTTTCGGAACTCAACCAATCCGCCCGCTGGCGCGCCGTGCACCTGAAAGCCGTTCTTTTTCAGATCAATCCCGATCATGCTAACCTCCCGCATGGATGCCACCTCCTTGCCGGCGGTTCGCCATTGACACCGCCATGGCACAATTCGGATTCCTTCGGGCGGGGGCCTCCACTCCATCGTTCCAACGTGAAGCCGACTGCAACGACGTCACGTTCCCGCCGGACATATTTGCATTGGCCTTGCATCGGGACTATGCTTTGACTGAAACGGTTCAAACGCGGGACTAGTTCCAAGCCGGACGGCAAGGTCCGGACAGAACTACGCGAAGTGCCCCGGTCAATGCGGCTCAAAGGAGCGGGCTCCTTAAGGCGGCAATTGCACTGCGTCGCGGACGGGCGGTCAAGCGAATGCGAGCCAGGCACACCGGATAGAGGCATCCGCCGACCTGGCGATGAGCAGATTGCGGGTGGGGGCATTCAAGTCCCTGCCTTGTAACCGGGAAGCCGCCGGTCGCAGGTGGTTTTCCGTAAAACTAGGATTTGGGAGGAAAAACATGACGAGGATTCTATTCTCAACCGCCGCGTGCATAGCTCTCTCCGGCGTTGCAATTGCAGACTGTCCGCCGGTGACGGTCGCTGACCCCATGGGCGTTCCGTCCGGAAAGTATCCGCAGCAATACGAGCTTTCCGAATTCGAATCCCTGGCCGGCTGCACGCTGTCCTTCAGTGAAAACCCGGACATCGCAGAACTCAACGGCCGCATCCGCGGCAACCCCGACTTGCCGCCACTGGCGGACCGTCTCCCGGAAGAGCCGCTGGTGGTGGCGCCTTACGATTCGATCGGGAAGTACGGGGACACGCTGGACGTGCTGTCAAACGCTACGGAAGCCGGCACTTACGACGTCCTGAACATCCGGCACGTCAATCTCGTCCGCGTCTCGGACGACCTTCAGACAATCGTGCCCAATATCGCGAAGGACTGGGAATGGAACGACGACTTCACGCAGTTGACGTTCTACCTGCGCAAGGGCCACCGGTGGTCCGATGGCGCACCATTCACGGCCGACGACGTGAAGTTCTGGTATGACAACCTGGCGCTCGATTCAAAAGTCATTCCGAATCCCAAGGACTACGTGCTGGTCGCCGGCGAGCGGATGACGGTTGACGTGATCGACCCGCAAACGGTTCAGTTCAACCTGCCGGCCCCGAAGCCGGGTCTCCTGGCGCACTTCGCGACGTCGTACGCGCAGGCCTTTCAGCCGAAGCACTTCCTCGGCCGCTACCACCCGGACCTGAACCCGGACGCGGACAAGCTGGCGCAGGAAGCTGGCTTCGAGAACGGGCTCGCGGTGATTAAGGCCTATTTCGGGAATTCGGACTGGACCGACACGCCGTCGGCGCTGCTGAGCGCCCCCGACAGGGTTGCAAACCTCCCGGCGGACGTTGTGCCGACGCTCGAGTCCCATATTTACATCTCGGACACAGCCCAAGGTCGCCACCTCGTTGCAAACGCGTATTTCCACCAGGTGGACACGGCCGGCAACCAGTTGCCCTACATCAACGAGCACGACGAGGTCTACATCCCCAACAACGAGGTCCGAATCCTCAAACTGGTGAACGGCGAGGCCGACTACAAGATGCAGGGTGTAAGCCTGCCATCGGCACCGTTGCTCCTCGAGAACCAGGAAGCCGGAGACTACACGATCGACCTGGCCGCGAGGGTCGGGATCGTGTCCTTCACGTTCAACGTGACGTCAGAGGATCCAGAGAAACGCAAGGTCTTCGGCGACCTGCGATTCCGCCAGGCCATGTCGCTCTCAATCAACCGAGAAGAACTGAACGAGACCGTGTACTTCGGACTGGGTACACCGCATCAGTACATCGGGATCATGCCGACGCCAGATTTCGTCGACGACAAGTGGCGGACCTACTTTACGGAGTACGATCCGGACCGGGCGAACGCACTCCTTGATGAGGTCGGCATGGCCGACACGGACGGCGACGGTTACCGCGAACTTCCGAACGGTGAAAAGATCGTCATCAACGTTCAGTTCTCCACGCAGGAAATGTCCACGCATATTGTCGAGCTTGTCAGCCAGTACTGGTCGGCAGTGGGGATACAGACGACCATCAAGGAAATCGCCACGGACGAGTATCGTTCGGCGCAATCCGCGAACCTGCTCGACGTCGCGATGTGGCCGAAGGGTGCATCGATCATGGCTCACCTCGGCACCAACGAATACTGGGTACCGCCGTTTGGAAGCTATTTCAGCCTCCGGACCGGGATACTTTGGGGCGAATGGGTTGATTCCGGCGGTAGCGCGGGTGTCGAACCGCCGGATTATGTGAAACAGATGATCGAAGACATTGCTGCGTTCCATTCGGCTTCGATTGGATCCGAAGAATTCAATATGCTCGGATCACGCCTGGTGGAAAACATGGTCTCCAACCTGCTCTTCATCGGCACGGTCGCCACGGTTGGACCGATTTATCGCCGCAATGCGCTGAAAAACATCCAGCCTTTCTCGATACATGGGTACGAGTCTGCGAACTACCCTTGGCGGGGTACCCAGTGGTATCTTGACGAAGACGGCTGACCCGATACCCGAGAAGCGCGGGCGCGCAGAAACCGCGCCCGCGCCAGATTCAGGAGCAAATGATCTCCGGCAGCAAACAGGGTGAGTCGGGCGATCGTGATGTTCCGTTTTGCCCGGCCTGTCGTGTGTGATGGGACGGGTCTGCCCGGCTTGACGGGTGGTTTCGGGTCGAAAGATTTCCTTTTGGATCGTTCTGCTTTCACGCAGGAAACTTTCCGGTCTGAACTGGGTTTCCAGGCATCCCTTGCCTTCCGCCTCAAACCCAACTTGACGGCGTTCAGATAATACCGAAACCGAAAGCGGCGCGACAGGACAGCATACCGTTCCGCCATCATTCGCAAACCCGGAATGCCGACAACGCTTTATTCCGGCGTTCCCGCAGCCGGGGCGGCCGTGCTGCCATAATTTTCCGGTCGCGGCCCCTGAGCGCCTCCCGCCTGGCTGGAAAATTTCGCCGCGCTGATCCGCAACGCGAATACGCGCGACGTATGTGCTCCGGCAAAATACCGGCTGTTCGACTGGCTCGCCGAGCCCAGCATTGAGGACATCCTGGCGATCCGACCGGTGCATATCGCCGCCTGGCTCGATGTCCGCATGCGCGAGTCCTCGCGCCCGACCCTCAAGGAGGAATTTGCCTTCCGGCACCTCCTTGACTGGCTGACCGTCCGTCAGGTGGTGTCGGCGTCGTCTGCTGGTGGTCCTGGTAGAGACCGTCGGAGGTCTGAGTAACTTGTAACATTTGTACAAGTTATCTTAGAGGGGGACGATCGGGTCCTGCGGACAAACCGTCCAACCATCAAGCACTGGCCAATGCCAATAAAATGTTCATACTGTTCATGTTCGGTGCTCATCCGCGATCGCCGGAAACGCCTGAATTCCTCCGTCGGAGGCACGAACTGAATTCGCGGGATAATCGATGAACGACTCGCCGGTCCGGCTTGACGACAAATTCAGTCTGTCGAAGGATCGCATCATTCTGAACGGCTCGCAGGCGCTGGTCAGGTTATGCCTGCTCCAGGCAGAACGTGACCGGCAGACCGGACTGAAGACAGGCGGCTACGTTTCCGGTTACCGAGGTTCGCCGCTTGGAGGCGTTGACCAGCATTTTCACGGAGCTGGAGAGGAACTGGCCGCGGCCGGTGTCGTGTTCGAACCCGGCCTCAATGAAGATCTCGCGGCAACCGCGATCTGGGGCACCCAGCAGGCCGAACTCCATGGTGAAGGCACCCAGGATGGGGTGTTCGGAATGTGGTATGGCAAAGGTCCCGGTGTCGACCGGTCCGGGGACGTTTTCCGGCACGGGAATCTCGCCGGTAGCTCGCGAAATGGCGGCGTCGTTGTCCTGATGGGCGACGACCATACTTGCGAGAGTTCAACCACGGCCCATCAAAGCGAATTCGCCCTCGTCGACGCAATGATCCCGATACTCAACCCGGCGGACATCGCGGACCTGCTCTCTTTCGGCCTGCATGGCTGGGCGCTGTCCCGTTACGCCGGCACCTGGTGCGGATTGAAATGCGTCAAGGAAATCATCGAATCCACTGCTGTCGTCGATGCTGCTCCATCGCGGTTTCGGGTTTGCGTGCCGAAAGAAGACTCCCGACCACCAGGCGGCCTCAACATCCGTCTCCATGACACCCCGCACGCCCAGGAAGCCCGACTTCACCGGCACAAGATTGCCGCAGCCAGGGCGTATGTTCGAGCCAATGACCTCGACCGGATTGTAACCCGGCCCAAGGGGAGTTCCGCGATCGGGATTGTCAGCACCGGAAAATCTTGGACCGACGTCATCCAGGCAATCGACGAACTCGGCCTCGACACCAGTACGGCTCTCGAGGCCGGGATTGGCCTTTACAAGGTCGCCATGCCCTGGCCGCTTGAGCCAGGGACACTGGTCGAATTCGCAACCGGTCTCGACCTGCTGATCGTGGTCGAGGAAAAACGCGGTCTCATCGAGCAGCAAGCGCGGTCGATTCTCTACGGCCGCGCCGGTGCACCTCCGATCATCGGGAAAGAGGATGAAAACGGGAACGTTCTCTTCCCGTCGGAATCGGCCCTCAATCCATTGCACATTGCCGCCGTGATCGGAGCTCGAGCAGCTGACCTTCAGAGAAACCGAAAACTCGAGGATCGAAGCAACGAGCTTGCCGCGATCCTGTCCAGGCAACGCGATTCACAATTCGTTGAACGTCAACCTTATTTTTGTGCCGGTTGTCCTCACAACAGTTCGACGCACGTACCTGAAGAATCGCGCGCCTACGCCGGCATCGGTTGTCATTGGATGGTACAATTCATGGACCGTCGCACCCTGGGCTATACGCACATGGGCGGCGAAGGCGCGAACTGGATCGGCGAATCACGTTTTTCGAAACGCGGGCACGTGTTCCAGAACATGGGCGACGGCACATACAACCATTCCGGCCTGCTGGCGATACGTGCAGCACTCGCATCCGGAACGAACATGACCTTCAAGATCCTGTACAATGACGCGGTCGCCATGACGGGAGGCCAAAGCCATGAAGGGAACCTGAGCCCGCTTCAAATCGCCAGGGACGTCACTGCTCTTGGCGTATCGCGAGTGGATCTCGTGACGGACAGTCCCAAGTCATACCGCGGACGCGAATTGCCGGGCCATACACGAGTTCATCACAGGGACAACCTGATGGTCGTCCAGACCGCATTGTCCGAAACCGACGGCGTGACGGTCCTGATCTATGAACAGACATGCGCTGCAGAAAAAAGGCGCCGAAGAAAACGCGGAACCCTGCCCGAGCCACCTCGGCGCGTATTCATCCACGAAGGAGTCTGCGAGGGGTGCGGCGACTGCGGCATCCAGTCGAACTGCGTGGCGATTCTCCCGGTCGAGACCGAATTCGGGCGAAAACGCCAGATTGATCAATACTCGTGCAACAAGGACTTTTCATGTGTTCGGGGTTTCTGTCCCAGTTTCGTGACGGTCGAAGACCCGGTCCTGCATGACGGACATCAGCCCGCTCTTGCGGTTACTGTCGCTGTTCCGGAACCGCAGCTCGAGACGCTGGAACGGCCCTGGTCAATCGCGGTTGCCGGCGTCGGCGGAACGGGCGTTGTCACGGTCGCCGCGCTGCTTGGAATGGCCGCACATGTCGAGGGCCTCGGTTGTGGAATTGTCGACATGGCCGGGCTGGCCCAGAAGGGTGGCGCGGTTGTTTCCCATGTTCGTATCGCGAAATCTCCGTCCGATATCGGTGCGATCCGGATTGCGTCCCAAGGTGCGGATCTCGTCATCGGCTGCGACCTCGTCGTCTCGGGCAGTCGCGATATCGTGTCCCTGATTCGGCCGGGGCAAACCGGCGTTGTCGTCAACAGCAACGAACTCATGACGGGTGATTTTGTTCGGGATTCCGATTTCAGTTTGCCTGCCGACGAAATCTCCCGTTCGATTTCCGAGTTGGCCGGCGACGACATGACGACATTCGTCAATGCGACGAGGATCGCATCCGAGCGGATTGGCGACACCATTGCCGCGAATCTGTTCATGCTCGGTGTCGCGTTTCAAAAGGGAATGGTCCCGGTATCGGCGGAATCACTGCGTGAGGCCATCCGCATCAACGGGACCGCCGTCGAGAGCAATTTGCTGGCATTCGAAACGGGGCGGCTATGGGCCTATTCTCCTGAAGAGGTTTCCGAGGCTCATTCTCCCGCGTGCACGAGCCAGGGAACGGAAATCCTGTCCGATGTCGCGAACATCGAGGCCCTGGTCGAACGCCGCAGCGAACAGCTGGTGGAATACCAGAACCGGGCGTATGCCGACCGGTATCGCCGATTGGTCGCTACGGCCGCCGGAATCGATCGCGATCGCTCCAACGGTGCACCTGACGGTCAAGTTCATGAAAATGGTTCAAATCGGCTGACTCGCGCGGTCGCGCACTCGTATTTTAAGTTAATGGCGTACAAGGACGAATACGAGGTCGCCCGGTTGTACTCCGACCCTTGGTTCGAGACTTCACTCAAGCGAACGTTCAAATCCCATGGCCGGCTGAAACTCCATCTCGCGCCACCATTGCTCGCCCGGCGCGAGCGCTCTTCGGGCCGCATGCAGAAACGTGAATTCGGACCATGGATATTCTCGGTTCTCAGGCTGCTCGGCAAATTGAGGAAATTACGCGGGACACCTTTTGATCCTTTCGGGCATACTAGGGAACGGCGGATGGAACGCCGGTTGATTTCGGACTATGAGAAGCTGGTTCGCCGCATGGCGGAGATTGGCCCGGCATTGGACTACGACGTCGCTGTCGAACTTGCCAGGCTACCGGAAATCATCCGGGGATTTGGTCCCGTCAAGGCTGATAACGTTGAAAAGGCCAGAAAAAAGCGGGAAGAACTGCTCGGAAACCTCAGGATGGCCGCGGCAACAGGCGCTGCCGCTGATTGACTCGAGGACCGACGGATTTGACGCTGCTCGGCAAACGGCGACGTCCGATAACTCGGTACAGTCAGGGATCGCTTCCGAATCGTCGCGTCAGGCTTCCTGCAACAGGAATGCGCGCGGGCGTATGTGGGCGGGTCGCGCCGCTGCCACGATCGAGCACCTGCGTCGCTGCGGGTAATTTGATATGGTCGCCGTGACTTGCCAAAAATGAGACAGATGTAAACATGGCCATGGACCATACGTACAACGCGACGGTGACCTGGACCGGCAACCAAGGCGAAGGCGCGCGGCACTACCGGAACTACGGTCGGGAGCATGAAATCTCCTGTCCCGGAAAGCCGGTGATCCAGGGCTCGGCCGACCCGGCCTATCTGGGCGACTCCGCCCGGCACAATCCGGAGGACCTGCTGGTGGCGGCGCTCTCGGCCTGCCACATGCTCTGGTACCTGCACCTGTGTACGACCGCCGGGGTCGTGGTGACGGCCTACGAAGACACCGCTGTCGGCACGATGCGTACCCAAGCGGACGGCTCCGGCGAGTTCACGGAAGTGACGCTCCGGCCGCGGGTCACGCTTGCCGGCGGCAACGACGGCGCGTTAGCGGAACGCCTGCACGAAACGGCGAACGCGATGTGTTTCATCGCCCGTTCGGTCAACTTCCCGGTAGCGCATGTGCCGGAGATCGTGATCGAATAGACCTGGAAGGCATGACGCCGGGCTTGGGACCGACCGGCGATCGCATCGGCTGGAAGCAGACAGGAGTTTGACCCGACCCGATCACGATCTGACGATGAACGACTTGGCTTTTGTCGAAGAGTGCACCGGAAAATCGAGCGCTGCCAACCGGTCTGGTGCCAGACAACCGCTGGATCGAAGGCGAAGTCACGGATGCAGCAAGGTCCCTGCCTGTCGAAACCAGCAACGGATTTGCGAGAAAGGGCCTGACTTTCGGGGGTTGGTGGCGCGGTTGACGGGGCTCGAACCCGCGACCTTCGGCGTGACAGGCCGACACTCTAACCGACTGAGCTACAACCGCGCGATTTCCCTTTAGGCACCGCCACGATTGACGTCAAGACTCGGGCGGTAGATTTCCAGATATCCGTCTGTCTTTGCCAACCGGGGCCTCAAGTCGAAGGAGAGCCTGGGGGCATTCGCCCCTTGATTCTGGTGGGTGATGAGAGACTCGAACTCCCGACATCTTCGGTGTAAACGAAGCGCTCTACCAACTGAGCTAATCACCCCCAGATGCGCCATTAATGACATATGCGGTGTTCTGCAAGCTGCCTTCGCCGCACTCAACCAACCGAATCCCACCCAACACCTCGCCGTGATGTGGCCCGCCAGGCACCCGGCGGTCCAGGCGCCGCCATCGAAACGCGCCACAATTGATCCGGCAAAGCCTCGTCAATGAGTGGCAGTGGAAACGTCGGGGTCAGTCCTCGCCGCAATGGCGGCGAACTCGGCTTCGAATTCCGAGTCATCCCATTCGACCGGTTCCGGCTGACGCACCAGCGTCAGCTTGAGTACATCTTCGACCGAACTGACAGGCATGATTGTGAGATTGTTCACGACGTCTTCATCAATCTCACGCAAGTCCTTTTCGTTGTCCTTCGGGATGATGACCGTATTTATGCCGCCCCGAAGAGCCGCCAACAGTTTCTCCTTCAGGCCTCCGATCGGAAGCACGTTGCCACGAAGCGTGATTTCCCCGGTCATCGCGATGTTCTTGTAGACCGGAATGCCTGTCAACACTGACACAATCGCCGTGACCATGGCGATTCCCGCAGACGGACCATCCTTGGGTGTCGCTCCCTCCGGAACATGGACATGGATATCCATGCGCGCAAATTGAGTGGGTTTGATACCAATGCCGGGAGACATTGAACGAACGAGCGAGGACGCGGCGTCGATCGATTCCTTCATGACGTCGCCAAGTTTTCCTGTCGTCTTCATCTGCCCCTTGCCGGGCATCTTCAGTGCCTCGATCGAGAGCAGGTCTCCCCCCGCCTGGGTCCATGCGAGTCCGGTCGCAACACCGACCTGGTCAAGCTCCTCCGCCAAGCCATATTTGAAACGGCGGACACCAAGGAAGTCCTCAAGATTGTCGAGATCGACCGAGACTGACTCCGAATTGCCGCGTACGATTTCCGTTACCGACTTGCGCGCAAGCTTGGCTATTTCGCGTTCCAGGTTTCGTACACCTGCTTCGCGGGTGTAGGTCCTGATGATCTGGACGAGCGCATCGTCGGACAATAGGAACTCTTGCTCCTTGAGCCCGTGGCGGGACAACTGTTTCGGAAACAGATGCCTGCGCGCGATCTCGAGTTTTTCGTCCTCCGTGTAGCCTGGAAGCGCAATCGTCTCCATCCGGTCAAGCAGGGGTTCGGGCATGTTGTACGTATTGGCTGTCGTCAGGAACATGACATTGGAAAGATCGTACTCGAACTCGAGATAGTGATCCGTGAACGTTGAATTCTGTTCGGGATCGAGAACCTCCAGCATCGCCGACGCGGGATCGCCGCGAAAGTCACGGCCCATCTTGTCGATTTCGTCGAGAAGAATCAGCGGATTGATCGTTTTCCCCTTTTTCATCGAATAGATGATCTTGCCCGGCATCGATCCGATGTACGTACGCCTGTGACCGCGAATCTCGGCTTCATCGCGGACACCGCCCAGCGAAATCCGAATGAACTCCCGTCCCGTCGCCCTTGCCACGGACTTTCCGAGCGACGTCTTTCCAACTCCGGGTGGACCGACCAGGCACAGGATCGGTCCACGCAATTTCTTGGATCTTTGCTGTACGGCAAGGTACTCGACAATGCGTTCCTTGACCTTTTCCAGGCCATAGTGATCTGCATCCAGGACTTCCTGGGCAACGTTCAGATCCTTGCGAACGCGGCTTTTCTTCCCCCAGGGAATCGAGAGTATCCATTCGAGGTAGTTCCGGACGACGGTCGCCTCCGCCGACATCGGCGGCATTTGCCGGAACTTCTTGAGTTCGCCCTCTGCCCTCTCGCGTGCTTCCTTGGACAGTTTCGTCTTGGAAATCCGTTGCTCGATTTCTCCGGCTTCGTCAACGCTTCCCTCACCGTCGCCAAGTTCCTTCTGGATCGCCTTCATCTGTTCGTTCAGATAGTATTCCCTCTGGGTGCGCTCCATCTGTGTCTTGACGCGACGCTTGATCTTTTTCTCGACCCTCAGGACTGACAGTTCACTCTCGAGGTGAACCCAAATGGCTTCCAGCCGTTCGCCAAGGTCGACGGTTTCCAGCAACTCCTGTTTCTTGTTCAGGGGAATTGCCAGGTGGCTCGCGACGATGTCTGCGAGAGTCGAAGGTGTCGTTTCTTCGGAAATGGCAGAGATGGCGTCATCCGAAACCTGTTTGCTCGCCTTGGCATAGGTCCCGAAAGCCTTGATGACCGCCTTGAACAGCGGCTTGGAGTATCCGTCTTCGGACTCGATGTCGGGGAATGGTTCGACGTCGACCTCGTAGTAGTCATCTTCCCGAACGTATTCGAGAATCCGTACACGTTCCTTGCCTTCGACGATGACCTTGACGGTTCCATCCGGTAGCTTGAGGAGTTGAACAACCGAGGCAAGCACACCGATCGAATAAATGCCTGATGGTTCAGGGTCGTCGTCGGACGAATCCTTCTGGGCAACCAGGAGGATCGGGGTGTCCTCGTTCATCACGAGTTCCAGCGCACGTATCGACTTGTCGCGCCCTACGAACAGTGGAACGATCATGTGCGGGAACACGACGATATCCCGCAGGGGCAGAACCGGACACCTGTTTCCGGGTTTCTTGGTCATGGTTTCGTCCTGTCATTCCTGAAACTGGGTGACACAGAAATCCGGCAATCGGCCCTGGCTCTCCGTGGCGCCCGTGCCTTGCCGCACGAACAAGCCCATTGACGAGGCCGTCTCCTGATCATGGTGCACGCAATTTATCTGGAATTGCAATCCGGATTTGTCAAGGATCACTGGCCCAATGAAACACCCGGGTTACCGTGTTCTTACCGCCAATACCGAATTCAACGCCGCCGCCGTCCAGCCATTGATATTGCCGCGCGGTCAATGAATGCCATCAATGCGAGACCTGCGGTGCGACTGCCCGCGCCATCATGACGTCCGCTTTCGGGGCGACCATTCCGGCCCGGCTTACGATGGATCATTCGGTGTTCTGCCCACGCGGCAGCCGGATACTGCCACCTGCGGACGGATTTTCCGGATCGTATTCCAAGGATTGGCGCGGCTTTCCCGGGACCAAAACATCCGGTGCAAAAGTCAGATATTCCGACGGTCGTGCCAGCCGCAAATCCTGCCTGTTCGCGGCAGGATAGCCGCCAGTTCCCGTGCCGGTCAATCCATGGGGGCCTTCAGTCGGACAGGCCTTGCCGTCTGCACGGATTCCCGGGCCGCATCGGCAATCTGCTGCGCCGCAAGTCCGTCCTCCAGTGATGGCAAACCGGAGGCGTCGCCGGATCGGATCGCTCCTAGGAACGCGTGCAGCTCGTCGGCGTAGGTCGGAGCAAACCGTTCGTACCATGTCGGCATGAGCCCATCCTGCGACTGTCCGCCGGCCCCGCTTCTCAGGAATCGTCCTACCGGTTCCTGAAACGTCTGCAGCATGCCCAGCGATCCGTTCACTTCGACTCGCTCGTCCTGTCCATAGGCGGTCCGCCAACTGAAATCGAACTGGCACAGCGCACCACCGGGCATTCGCATCGTGATCATCGCCGTGTCGACCTCGCCGATATCGGCGAAAGACGGGTTCACAAGCACCGATCCCATCGCAAAGAGTTCCACTGGGTGTTCCCCGGTGATCCACCGCGCCAGGTCGTAGAAATGCGCGCCTTTTTCGCCAAACAGCCCCCCGGATGTGCGGGTAAATTCCACGCTGGGCGGCGAGGCGGTGCGGGAGGTCACCAGGACTGCCTCGACACGGCCGATCTCGCCGGCCGAAACGGCCGCCTTGATACCGGCGTATCCGGCGTCGAATCGGCGATTGAAGGCAGTAGCTGCCACCAGATTCCCCTGGCGCGCCGAAGCAACAATCTGCCGGGCCGCATTCCGGTCGGAAGCCAGCGGTTTTTCACAGAGGAACGGAACGCCCGCAGCGATGCAGGCTGCCGCGACCTCTCCGTGCGAAGCCGTCGAGGACGCAATGATCGCGCCATCCGGGTCGCGCCCCAAGGCCTCCTCGACGGAATGGACGGCCAATGAACCAAATTCGGTGGCAAGGGATTCGGCAGCATCCGGAATCTTGTCGCAAACGACAGCGAGCCTAGCTTCCGGATGTGCGGCGACATTGCGCGCGTGAATTCGGCCGATTGTCCCCGCACCGATTATCGCAATTCGCATGGTTCATTTCCCACATATGGAGCCTGTCGATCAGGCGAAGGGTTGATCTTGGCGACCGTCCATCGAGTTGCCTCTAGATCAGACAGCCTGGCCTGCATCGGAACCGAACCCAAGCGAAGGTCGAGGTACTCGTTAAGCAGGCGGCGCGACAACGCCGTATCGCCGGACGCGATTGCGCAGTCGATCAGCTAGATGTCGAGAACATCACGTTGCGCATTGCTGCCACCCATGTACGGAAACGCGAAACGCGCGGCAAGCAACCGGTCCTTCGCCCGGTCAGGATCGCCGGCCATTCGTACGGCCAGGGCTTCGGACAACGGCCGCAATGCGGCCAGCCGCCGCCTCGGCATCGAAAGATCCTTTGGCCTTGGCATAGCCTGCGAGCGAAGCGGAAGCGGAAGGGCGTCGCAGCCCCGCGCCGTCTTCTGCCATTGCCAGCACGAACAGCGTGTGCAGGTCGTTGAAAGTCAGGATGCGGTCGCCAACCATGTACCGGCCTGCCTCGGCAAGATCGGCCCATCGCCCTCCACAGTCGACGCCGGCGGCCTCCAGCCGCAACTGGAATGACGCGCAATCGGTCATTTCCAGGTAACCCGGCAACTCTTGCGGCGCGAGCCCCCGGTCGAAATAGTCGGGCGCACTGTTGAAATGGCCCGCCTCGTCGATGAACAACGCCTCGTGCCACAACAGGTGATGCCGCACCGGTCCACGCCCTTCCCAAAAGCTGGCCGGGCGCTCCATCCAGACCAGCCCTTCGGTCAGCCGCCCTTGGGCTCCAGCACATGCGCCAGGGAATGCACCGGTCAGAGATCGTCGGGCTCCAGCTCGGCACCGCGCCGGCCAAGGGCTTCTGCTCGCGCGTATTCTCCGGCTTCTTCCAGACCCATGCATGCCATGCCGTGGACGACCCACCGTCACGTCACCCGCCGCACCGGGATTGTCCGTGTCCTCGTCCTTCGATCGTGCTTCATCCGGGGGCGCCCGGATCTCAGTTGCGAGTTGCCAGTGGCCGGTCCACGGCCGTTGCTGGTCCATGGGATCGCATCTCCGCACTTGCTTGTAATCGGGGCGTCCCAGCATCATGCTCGGCACCGCGCCGGCCAAGGGCTTCTGCTCGCGCGCGGACCCATGCATGCCAGGTAGCCGTGGACGAACCCGGCACGCGGGCACTTCCGTGTCGTCCCGCAAGAGATTGGCCAGGGACCCGGCCTCATCGGGATCGCATGTAATCGGAAAGTGAAGTCCCAGCATCATCGCGGTGAAATGCTGCCCGCGAAGTGCAAGCAGGTCATGCGGTGTGGCGGTCAGGGTCGCGTCCCAGATTCGCTGCGCGCCCAGGGCGTCGGTATCGAGCCACGCTTTCAGGGCGTTCACATGCAACCGCTCGGCCCTGGTCGCGGTCCGGGCGAGCGCCTTGGCGCGTGCATGGGCTTCGGCGGCGGGCATGTTGGAGCCAAGGCGCGAGAATAACAGCAGGTAGCCCCGCAGAAACCAGCCCGCGGGCACTTCCGGGTCGTCCCGCAAGAGATTGTCGACCCGGTCCATCGCGTCGGTACGGAAAGTGAAGTCGCTGCCCATCGCGGCGAAAAGCCTGTCCGCCGTGGCCTCAGCACCCATTGTCCACGTCATGCCGCGAGGATCTCGGACAAGCATCTCGGGCTCCGCTGCGGCTACCTGCGCGTGTCGATGAGAATCTTCAGGTGGTCGGTTCCGGACACGGCGAGCGCGTCGAACCCCTTCTCGATCGCTTCATCCAGGGAAATCGTTCGAATTCACCCAGGGAAACACGAGCCATCCGTCACCACGAGGTGGCGGTTGCGGTCCCGGGTCCGGGATTCGACCGGGAAACCGCCGCTGCCGATCATGACGATATGCGCCCCGTAGGGGCGGCGGTAGCCAGGCGCGGGCCGATGGTGACGTCGTTGCCCAGGCACCCCATCAGGCGGACGCCCCTTTCGCACAACCGGAACAGGTCAACCGGCTGCCTTTCCATGAACAACCCGACCAACGCCAGGGTCCCACGTGGCGCAGCGCGTCGACACAGAGATCGAAGGCCGCCGGGTGCCCTGCGCATTCGATCGCCAAGTCCACACCTGCCTCGGTCTCCCGGGCAATGGCATCCAGCACTTCCTCCGGCGAGGCACCGAACAGCCTGAGATCATCGAACCGTTCCAGATGCGCCAGCCGGTGCTTGTTCGGTTCGTAGACGAAGACCTTTGCAGCCCCCGATGCGCGCGCTACGAGGGCGGTTACGGCGCCAATGGGCCCAGCCCCGGTGATCAGCACGGTCTGGCCGACCCGCAGCCCAGCCTCGTCGATGGCGTTCACGGCAACCGCCAAAGGCTCCAGCAAGGCGCCCTGCAGATCGCTCACGTCATCCAGCAGCAGAACGAGATTTTCTTCCGGCACAACGACATGTTCACCCATCCCTCCCCAATGCCAGGACAGGCCGTCAAACCCGACGATCGGACTGAACTGATCCAGGTTGCGCCGGGCATGGTAGTCGCCTTTCGTCATCAGGTGCGGCACGACTGCCACACGGTCCACTGCCCTGAATCCGGAAACCTCCGGCCGGTTTCCTCGACGACCGCGGAAAACACGTGGCCCAGGATCATCGGCGCCGCAGCCCCTGCGGCCGGATGCGGCTCTGTCGGGATGAAGACCGGGCCGGCGAGATACTCGTGCAGGTCGGTTCCGCGGATGCCGCTATAGTTAGGACACGCGCACCGACACGGCATCGCCCGTCGGCGCGGTCGGAGGCGCGATCTCGTCGATGCGGAGGTCACCCTTTCCGTGAAAGCGGAGTGCCTTCATCGCGGCGCCTATCCCGCGAAGCGTGTTTCCGGGATACCGGTCACGCCGAGGCCGTGGACAGCGAAAATCATGCCGGCCTCCTTTTCGTGATGGTACCGGATGCCGAAGGGCCGCGCCATCGAAGTGACGTAGGCGATGTCAAGATTCGGCCCACCGAACATGACGCTCGTGGTCGAGAACACCGGCAGTCCGACCACGCGGTCCAGCGCACCCCTGGGGTCGAACCGGACCAGCCGGCCGGAATAGACCTCGGCAACCCAGACGAATCCCTCTGCATCGACCGTCATGCCATCGGGGTAACCCTGGAAATCCGCGAAGGAGGCAAAGATGCGGCGGCTCAGCACGTCACCGGTTGCGGTATCGTAGTCGTAGGCAAAAACCGTCTTCTTGAACGAATCCGCAAAGTACATCGTGCCGCCGTCGGGCGAAAAACACGGGCCGTTGGAACAGATGATGTCGCGGTCCAGGGTGGTATGGGTCATGTCGGGATCGAGGCGGAAGAGTTTCGCAACCGGGCCCTCTTCCTGATAGTCCATCGTGCCTGCAATGAACCGTCCCTGGCGGTCGGTCTTGCCGTCGTTGAACCGGGGCCTCAGCTCGCCGGGATGAGTTTCGTTGATGCGCTCCACCTCGCCGGTTTCAAAGTCCAGCGTAAAGAAACCCGAGCGCAGCGCGACCACGGCGCCGCCGTTTTCGCGCAGCGCGCAGGCGCCGATGTGCTCGGGCATGATCCATGTCTGCATGTCGCCGCCACGGGCATCCACGCTGTGCAGCGCGGGCGCATAAATATCGACCCAGAAGAGTCGATTGGATTTCGGATCCCAGAGCGGGCCTTCCCCCAGTTGGCTTTCGTGTTCCACGAATACTTCAATACGCAGCATATCTCGTCCTCCCTCGGCCGTTTTTTCGCGGGGTTTCGGCCGTTTCCCTCCATCCGGGAATCACGCGACGGTGACATCACGCCTCCCGTTGGCGGTCCCGCCTTCGCGCACGGCTCGGTGCGTCCCGGCGAACCGCATGTTCTGTCAATCTCCTGCCTCCAGGATCAGGTCGCTGGCCTTTTCGCCGATCATGATCGAGGCGGCATTCGTGTTCGAACTGATCAGGCGAGGCATGACCGAGGAATCGCAGACCCGCAGTCCCTCCAGTCCACGGACGCGAAGCATGGTATCGACGACGGCGTCCGCGTCACCGCCCATGCGGCAGGTTCCGACGGGATGATAGGCCGTGCGACAGTGGGCGCGGATGAACCCGGCGATTTCGTCATCCGTTCTCGCGGTCTCGGCAGGAAAATGCTCGGAGGCGCCGACCGAAGCGAATGCCGGTTGCCGGGCAATTTCCCGCATCAGTTTCACCGCCGCCACCGTCATTTTCAGATCTTCGGGCTCCGCAAGGTAGTTCGGGTCGATCAAAGGTTCCGCCGCCGGATCGGCGGACTTGAGACGGACGGTACCGCGGCTTTGCGGGCGAACGAAATAACCGTTGAACATGCAGCCAGCCCCGGTGGGTGGGGACGACGTGCCCGGTTCGGTACCCGAGGCGGGTTCGAAATGGAGCTGCGTATCAGGGGTCGGGGACGCCGGGTCCACAGACCAGAAGGCACCGCCCTCGACGATGGTCGAGGTCACCGGGCCGGTGCCGAAGAGCACGTATTGCAGCCCTGCCCCGAGCATCCGGTGCCAGGCCTTGTACTTGTCGAGACCGAGACCCCGGTCGACGGAAAGGATGAGATCGATGTCCAGATGATCCTGGAGATTCAGGCCGACGGCGGGCAGTTCGGCAACGACATCGATTCCAAGCGCGCGGAGGTCGTCCGCGGAACCGATCCCGGACTGCATCAGGAGCTTGGGGGACCCGACCGCACCTGCCGCAACGATCACCTCGCGCGCCGCGCGAACGGTTTCGCGCGTGCCCTCGGCGACAAGCTCGATTCCCGTCGCGCGACGGTTTTCGGCGACGACCCGGGTCACGAGGCAACCGGTACGGACACCGAGACCTTCCCGGTTGCTAGCCGGGCGGAGATAGCCGGTGGACGTCGAGCACCGGCGTCCGCGCCAGGTGTAGGTTTGGTAGACACCCGATCCGTCCTGGCGCATGCCGTTGAAGTCTGGTGTGTACGGGATGCCGGCCTGCTGGCACGCCCGGACGAAAACCTGCGTCAGCGGATCGGGCGTCATGGTCGAAATCCCCTGCGGACCCTCGGTTCCGTGGAATTCGCCCGCCAGCGTGTCATTCCTCTCCGATTTCCGGAAATACGGAAGGACATCGGCGAATCCCCATCCTGCACACCCGAAGTCCCGGAGCCATCCATCGTAATCTTCCGGACAGCCCCGTGTGAATACCTGGCCGTTCACGGAACTGCCGCCCCCGAGAACGCGGCCCTGAACAAATGGCATCTCGCGGCCGTTCAGATTGGCCTGACGCACGGTGCGGTAGTTCCAGGTCAGGCCGCCTTCAAGGAGCTTGAAGAGCCCGGCAGGGCGGTGGATGTTGGGATTGGTATCGCGCGGACCGGCCTCGACCAGAAGGACCGAGACGTCCTCTCGCGCGCTGAGGCGGTTCGCGATTACGCACCCTGATGCACCGGCTCCAACAATGATATAGTCGAACTCCCTCACGCACAGGCCTCGAATTTTCCCGGTTGGCGTCCTGGGGATACAAATGCAATAAGGTGCGTGATACAATACCTTTTCAAGGCAGTTCTACCGGAAAGAAGGTTGCAGGCAGGGGGGATTACATGCTGGCGGTACCGGCCGGTGACGCACGATTTTTCCTTGATTCTCCTGGCCGGCGTGTACCTGTCGGGAATGGCGCCTGCCCATGACCGTGGCGAGTTCACCTCTTCTCGAAATGCGGGGAATCACGAAACGCTTCGGCGCGATCTCCGCGCTCGATCATGTCGATCTATGGCTTTATCCGGGCGAAGTTCTTGGCGTCGTCGGGGACAATGGCGCCGGAAAATCGACACTGATGAAGGTCCTTTCGGGACTATATGCCGCGAGCGTGGGAGATATCGTCTTTGACGGACGTCCGGTTCATCTGAATTCGCCAAGGGACGCACAGGACATCGGAATCGAGATGGTATACCAGGACCTTGCGCTTGCCGGTAATCTTCCGGTGCACGAGAACATCTACCTGGGACGGGAACCCGGGCGCCAACGGCTCGGTTTCAAGATCGTCGACAGAAAACTTTCGCGCAAAATGGCGAAAGAACACCTGGACCGGCTTCATATCAACGTCAAGTCAGTAGACCAGAAGGTCGAGGAACTGTCCGGCGGCCAGGCGCAGGCGGTCGCGATCGCACGTGCGACGGCCTTCGACGCCCGCCTTGTCATCATGGACGAGCCAACGGCGGCACTGGCGATCAAGGAAGTCGGAAAGGTCCTGGAGCTGATCAAGCGGCTCAGGGATCACGGGACCAGTGTCATCCTGATCAGCCACAGGATGGATGACGTCTTTTTCGTCTGCGACAGGGTCATGGCCCTGTTCCACGGCCGAAACTTCGAGGAGTCCGAGATCGCGAACACGAGCCGCAACGAGGTAATTGGCTGGATCATGGGTACCAAGGGACATACCGAGGCGCTGGCACATGACCGTCTCTGAAGATGCCCTGCTGGATGAACTCGAGACACCCGCAGCCCGGCGGATGCGGCTGATCGAGAGGTACGGCGTTTTCGCCGTCGTTGTCCTGATGATGATCGTCCTGTCGATTCTCGAACCGGACATCTTTCCGACGACCCAGAACCTGACCAACGTCCTGCGCCAGGTCGCAATGAATGCGCTGCTGGCCCTGGGACTTTACATCGTCATCATGACCGCTGGAATCGACCTGTCGGTCGGCTCGATCATGGCGCTGGCGACGATGCTTCTGGCCATGGCCGACACGGGCGGGCTGCCTTGGCCGCTGGCCTTGTTCATCGGACCGCTGGTCGGAATCGCCTGCGGCGCGGTCAACGGCCTGGGGCTCACGGTGCTGCGCCTGCCACACCCGTTCATCATGACGCTCGGGACGCTCTATTCAATCCGGGGGATTACGAATCTCGTCTCCGGTGGGCGCCCGGTCTCTGGTGTCTCGCCGGAGGTTCGCTTCCTCGGATCCGGTGAAATCCCGTTGCCGTATCTCGGCGAGTACGCCTCTTTTCCGGTCAGCGCGATTGTCGTTCTGGTCTGCTACGGCGGGGTCGCCTATTTCATCAACAAGGTCCCGCTCGGCCGTCATATCGTGGCCGTCGGCGGCAATCCCCAGGCGGCGCGGGTCAGCGGCATCAATGTTGATCGGGTACTTCTGATCGTTTATTGCCTCTCGGGCTTTTTTGCCGGCCTGGCGGCGCTCATGATGGCAGGGCGGACAGGTGCAGGCTTTCCAAACGCCGGCATCGGGGCCGAACTTGATGCCATCGCCGCGGTTATCATAGGCGGGGCCAGTTTCTTTGGCGGTCGGGGCACGGTGCTGGGTGTCTTCGCGGGAGTCCTGGTCATGGGACTTCTGCGCAATGGGCTGAACCTGATGGACGTGAGCGCCTTCTGGCAGCAGACCATGATCGGAATGATCGTCGTCGGAGCGGTTTATGTGGATGTGCTGCGCAGGAGGGCCGGCGCTGCATCATGATGTTCGGGCATTACCCGGACGAGGTCCTCGAACCTGAACGAAATCAAGGGAGTCAAAACATGATAGGAAAGAGACTTACCGGCGCACTTGCGCTGATCGCAGTGACCGCTGGTGCCGGACCGGCACTGGCGCAGGACAAGGTCGCGTTGATCATGTCGGACATCGGCTCGGCCAACCCGTTCTGGGCCGCCGTGTCCCAAGGCGCCATCGACAAGGGCGCGGAACTTGGCGTGGACGTGGCCGCCGTCGGCCCGCCGGGCGGCGAGACGGATGTCGCCGGCCAGATTGCGCTGATCGAGGATCAGATCGCCAAGGGCGTCACGGGAATCGCGATTGCACCCGCCGACACCGCGGCAGTGATTCCTGCGCTCGAGCAGGCACGGGCCCGGGGCGTGGCGGTTCTTTTCGTTGACAAGCGCGCCGACATGCCAGGTACATATATCGGTACCAACAACATCCCCGCCGCGACACTCGGCGCCCAGCACATCTGTGACAACGTGCCGGCCGGAAGTGATGTGGCCATCCTCCAGGGGATCATCACCAGCACAACCGGGCAGCATCGCGCCCAGGGCGCACGCGAAGGGCTGGAAGGCTGCGGTCTTAACATCGTCGCTGAGCAGCCTGCAGACTGGGATACCGCCAGGGCCGTTTCCGTAACGGAGAACATCCTGACCGCGAACCCGAACCTGAAGGCAGTCTTTGCGTCCAACGACAACATGGCTCTGGGCGTCGTGGAAGCCGTACGGAATGCGCGCAAACTCGACGAAATCTTCATCGTCGGCTTTGACGGCAATCCAAATGCGGCCGAGGCGATTCTCGCGGGGGACCTTGAAGCGTCGGTAGCACAGCGGCCCTACAACATGGGTCAAATGGGCGTCGAATACGCTCTCAAGCTGGCAGCCGGTGAAGACATTCCGGAAGAGATCGACACGGGAGCTGTCCTCGTGACGCCGGAAAACGCTGCCGAGTTCAAGTAGGCGCGTCTCGCAAGGAAAGACCGGAGCGCATCCGGCGCTCCGGTCTCACGCACAAGACACGACCACCCTGACCTGAGCACACGCAGGATCTCGTCCTTGATCGCCTCTTCCTCCGCAGGTTGTCGGGGCGACTGGTGCCGCTGGCGTTGTTCCCCTACCCGAAGATTCGGTGATCCGATTTAACACGCGCCCCGGTAATGCATGGATTCCGGCTCTGCACCACGACCATGCGGTCTTGACCCGTTTCCGCGATCTCCCAAGGCCCCCCGTGTCCGCATGGACCCGCTTCACGAAAAAATCCTGATCTCCTCGCCATCAGGAACCGTTTTCGCGGTCAGCCGGCGCGCCAATGTCCGGTCGTTCGCCATCACCAACGGCAAATCCGATCTTCACGTCCAGGCTGGGCATCTGCCACCGCAATCGTTTTCTTGCGGGAACCCGGACGGTCATGCGCACCATGCCCCGGCATGACCTGTCCTCCTCAAGGTGCGCTCCGTTCTCGAAAGAATTCTATCGTCTGGCTTTGAGCATAACCCGCGACCTCAAGGCCGGGGCAAGTCAATCAATGTTGTCCAGGTCATCGATGAAGGTGACCATCGACACGCGTGAACTCCTTGCGCCTGCCTTCAGGTGCCCAGAGCCCGGTGGGCAAAGTCTGCGACATCAAGCAATCGAGCGTCACTGAATCGTGGTGCGATCAGTTGGATGCCCAACGGAAGACCGTTTCCCGACTGTCCAACTGGAATGGCCACGCAGGGGACCCCAAGCAGGTTCCACATTCGTGAGAACAGCGGATCGCCGGTGGCATCCAGGCCTTCAGGTGCGGCTCCGGGTGCTGAGGGAACCAAGAGCGCATCGACGTCGTGAAACAGCTGGTCGAACATCGCGTTGGCCAAATCTCGAGTCTCGAGAGCTTTGCCGTAGGCGGCCTCGTTCACGTCGCGGCCGATTTCGACCAGGGTGGCAAACTGCGGACTGATCCGGTCACCGTAGGTGTCGAATTCATGCGAACGGTCGCGGGCGGCCTCGTACGCCATGACAGTTTCCTGCGCTGAAGTCAGTTTCGAAAACAAAGGCGGGTGCGCGACCTCAAGTGTTTCCGTACCGGTTTCGGCCAGGCACGCCAATGCGCGGATACAGGTGTCCCGCATCTCGATTTCGCTATCCTGCCAATGCGGGCCCCGCATGAGGCCGATGCGCGGCAGGGCTTCGCCGAAATCCGGTGGGTCGGGCGGTTCGGTGCCGGTCAGAACGGCGCGGGAAAGCATCAGGTCGTACGGATCGCGCGCCATGACCCCCAGGGCGTCGAGCGACGATGACAGTGCCATCACCCCGGGCAGGTCGAAACTTCCAGTCGTCGGCTTGAACGCAGCGACGCCGCAGTACGCTGCCGGCCGGATCAGCGAACCGGCGGTTTGTGAACCGAAGGCCAGCGGCGCCATGAAATCCGCCACTGCGGCTGCCGATCCCGAGGAGGAACCGCCGGGAGTATGATCCGGATTATGCGGGTTTGCCGTCTTGCCCGGCTGAAAATAGGCGAACTCCGTCGTCACGGTCTTGCCGACGGGAATGGCGCCGGCATCGAGGAACGCCTGCACGCATGCAGCGTTCTTCTCAGGGTAGCGCTTTTCATAAGGCTCGAAACCCCAGCCGGTCGGCATGTCCTGCGTGTCGATGATGTCCTTGATGACGAAGGGTATGCCATGGAGCGGGCCGCCAGCTGGTAACCGGTCGGCCGCAACGGCCCGTTTCATGGCGCGTTCGGCGTCGAGGAACTGGAATGCGCCGATAACGCCTTCGCGAGCTTCAATTCGTGCAAGATGCGCAGCCATGACCGCGCTGGGGGTCGTTGAACCTTCCCGGATCAGCCGCGCCAGTTCATGTGCCGGCAGGCGGTTCAGCTCACTCATGGATCAAGCGCGTCCAGGGCGGCGGAAAAGGGTGCGACAGGCATGTTGTAGACGCCGCCGCCCAGGCGGCCCGCCTTCCCCTGACTGTCAAGGATACCCAGGCCAACCACGGGCCCGGCCTTTCGTGCGACAACTGCGCGCGCCGTACTGCCCAACTCGACGCCTAGGTCGCGGAAGTTTGGATGTGCTCCAACCGACAGGTTCGAACTGCGCGCCAACGCGTCATCGGGCAGGTATGGCCCGAGGTTCTTCAACTGTTCGGGAGAAAGCGCGATCGCCATGGCGCCAAGTCCAAAGGCGTCGACCACGGCGCTATCGCCGATGGCTCCAAGGGCACGGTCACCCGGCAAATCCACGTCGAATTTGCCGATGGGTGGAGAGGCTTCTGTCGTGAACCATTGACCCGAAAGACCGGAGATCTGGATTCCCACCTCGCGCCCGTTGCCGCCTGCAGCAGTGACAAAGCTCGATCCTTCGATGCCTTCGGCCAGCTTCATCATGATCTTGGTCGCTGCCATCCAGAGGTTGAGGAAAAGCGAGGGCGACGACGCCATGAACTCGAGCACGTCGTTGTCGGAAATGCCGTCTTCAGTGCGGTCCGTCAGTTCCGCAACCAGTGCCGAAGTTGAGACCGGGGTCCGTCCGTGACAATCGTCGCCGCCGGCCAGGCCCGCTGCCGCCAGCGGGACCAGGGCCAGGCCTTCCGCCAGCCCTCCCTCCAGCACGTCCAGAAACCGGGTGTTGAGCCAGCGAACGTGCTCCAGCACGGCCTCTGACCGAAGCCCCAACCGCATCGACGGCCGCGATCCGCCATTTATCGGCGTGAAAACCCGGTGCTGGCCATGCCAGGCATCATAGACGGCGTGCAGCGGCATCGACGCGGAGACCACGGCGGCGAGCGGGACCACCACATCATGGTCCTGCGCCGGTTTGAGGATGATCTCACCTCTCGATATCATCGCCCCGGCCTGATCGAAATCGCGGGCAATCCCCTCGAAAACGGCGGCGACGCAGGCGGAATTGAAGATCGGCGCGGTGATGAGATCAGGTGTCGCGAATGCGGGACCCGCATGCAGCAGAACGTTTTCGGCCAGCCCCAGCGCGTCCTTTCCGGTGTTGAACCGGTTCCAGACCGGCTGGGTCACCATTGCCCTGTCGAATGCCAGCCGGTCGGCGGGGTGAACCATCAAACGATCTCCGGCGGGATGACCCAGGTTTCCGAGAAATAAAGAAAGGCGGTCGTCGTCTCGAAACCGGCCTGCACCCTGGTCCCCAACACGCCGGGCAAGGCGTGCCCGTTGACGATGATCTCTGCGCTTCGCGCGGGCACCAGCAGGGTGAACATCGTGTGTTCCGCGGTGCCGACCTGATCTGGGGTGAGTTCCAGTGCGCGCGGCGTTTCCAGATCTTCCCAGACCAGTTCCACCGCCAGATCGCCTCCAGCGACCGTCTCGGAATAACGATGCCCCATCGGGTCGCCTGCCGGGCGCACCGTCTGCGCGTGTACCTCCTGAAGGGTGGCGAACGCGGGGGCATTGGCGAAGACGGCCAGCTTGCCGATAAAATTCTCCTTCAGAAACGAGGTAAGCGCGGCGTTATCCGACATGATCACATTGGGCGCCCCGGGCGCTCCCGCGACCGCGCCCGGCGTACCGTAAAGCAAGAGCACCTGTCCCTGGCCGACCGGCGACCACGCGACGCGAAAGAACAGCGCCATGGCGGAGAAGTCGCCATTGGCGTCCTTGAGCAGAATGCCGGGATTCTCGCCCGTCCAATCCACGGTTCCGGGCGTGACTGGTTCGTTGAGAGGCATCAGCTTTCCTCCTGAGGCGTGACCCATGTTTCGGAAAAGGCCAGAAAGGCGGTGGACATCGTACGGCCGAAGAACTGCCGGTCGGCGACCTGACCGTGCAATTTTGTGCCATTGATCCTGACTTCGGCTGCCTTCGCTTCGAGGAACACCGAATACATTTCGTGCGCCTTGGTGGCGGAATTCTCTTTCGTGACCTCCACTGGCAACGGCGGTCCCATGTCGCGCCAGACCAGCTCGAGCGTCACCCCCGAGCCCCTCAGGGTCTCGGAATAGCGGCTTTTCAGATCGCCCGGGCGTTTCTCGACGCTGTCGCAATCGAGCCATGCCATCGCGCCAAGTCCCGCCTTTCCGATGAATGTGGGCATCCTGGTCACCCACCCATCCACGATCCAGCGCATAAGGCGCTGGTTGTCGGTCATGATCAGGTTCGGCACCTCCGGCCAACCCCTGGCCTCGTCAGGTGCGCCCAACACCAACCCGGCATGGCCGCGACCATGGGGCGACAGGACCACGCGAAAAAACAGGGCGAGCACGTCGTATCGCGTGCTGGCGGGGTCATTCCTGAGGTAGATTCCCGGGTTTTCGCCGGACCACTCGACCCGGCCGGGATTGATCGAAGTCCGATTCATGCCCATCCTTCCTCGTATTCTTTCAATGCGGTTTCGATGTGCGCGCGGCGAGCCTTTCCGGTCAGGTGATCGCCGGATCTGAGGATGTCAGCAACCTTGAAAGACACTTCCTTCAACAGCGCGCCGTCTTCGCGGCCCACCTGCCTGGGAATGCGGAGCACGGTGTCACCGGCATAGGTCGGAATTATCCCTTCGAAAGTGTCAGTCGGCTGTGGCGGCCGCTCGCCGCTCTGAAGCGCCCGGATCGCTTTGCGCAACATCCGCCGCACCTTGGCCACGCCGCGATCGCTGAACGACAGGTTCTCGCGCGCATGAACATTGATCGGGCCCTGGCTGACCCACGCGTCGTAATCGCCGGGATCGCGCTGACGCATCTCGTAGGGCCGGTCCGGACCCTGGCCATAGAAATCGGTCTTGCCGAATCCTACCTGGCTGCGGTCCGTCAAACCGCGCGGGTCGTCATTGAACGATGCGTCACGGAAGTGGCGCCAGGCGATAACCATGGTGGTCGTGTCGTCAATCGGCGTGACCCACCTGGTCAGGCCGCCGCGCCCGAAATAGCGCGACTGGTCCGGCACCGGGAAATGGCCGCCATTCTGGGTGAACGACGGCAGCATGTGATCGTGAACCCGCACCCAGACGAAGTCGCCATCACGGCGGACATTGGTATAGAATTCGCCAGTTGCGCACCCGTGAAACTCGATCATCGGCATGTGCGCGAATGACTCGTGAAACTGAACGCGCGCGGCCCGCGTGTGCAGGTAGACCACGTGGAACGGGTCCCAGGCGTTTTCCATCACCTGGAGCCAGTTGCAGGGTGACTTGATGAGATAGGGAACCATTTCGTCCCCTTCGTCATCGAAAGTATCCATGACTGGAAAAGGAGGTTGTTCGGCGTTCGGGCCCATATAGGCGAATGCCAACCCCTTGTATTCAATCACCGGGTAGGCCCCGAGGCGGGCCTTGTTCCTGACCTGGCTCGCAGGGGGTTCGCAGGGAGTTTCCAGGACGGTACCGTCCAGCCCGTATTTCCAGCCATGATAGGAACAGCGGATGCCGCCTTCCTCGATGATGCCGAATTCCAGACTCATGTTCCGATGACAGCAGTGCAGATGGGTCAAGCCCAGTTTGCCTTCCTTCTTCTCGCGGAACAGCACGAGATCTTCGCCGAGAATGCGGATGCGATAGGGCAATTCGCCGATCTGGTCCGTCATCGCAACCGGCATCCAGTACCGCCGCAAGTATTCTCCACAGGGTGTGCCGGGGCCGACCTCCGTCAGTTCGGAGTCGTGTTCCTGGGACCAGACGGCCTGCAGGTCGTGGCCGCGGAACTTTCCTTCGGGAGGCCGGAGGTGGTCAGCCATTGGTTCATGAGTCCTTCTGCATGTGTTCCGACGAAACCCGAGCGGTCAGGGAAACGGGTCAGGTACCGCTTTCAGCCCGGTCCAGACCGACTTGCACTGGAGGAACTCTCGAACGGCGTGGGGGCCCAGTTCGCGTCCATAGCCTGACGACTTGACGCCCCCGATCGGGCTGCCCGGATCGACGCTGCGATAGTGATTCAGGTAGACAGTGCCGGCTTCGATCAGGTCAGCGATGCGGGCTGCCCGATCCGGGTCGGTCGTCCACACGCCCGCCGCAAGACCGTAGGCGCTGTCATTTGCTTGTGCAATGGCGTCTTCCTCGCCATCGAATGTCGAGATGGCCAGAACCGGTCCGAACACTTCGTCGCGCCAGATCGCCATGTCTCGCGTGACCCGGTCAAAAACCGTGGGACCGATAAAAAAACCGATCATGTCCCTTGCACTCTCCCTCCCGTCGAGAAGGCAGCGTGCGCCATCGGCCTTGGCCTGCGTGATCATCGCGCGCACTTTCTCCAGATTGGGCCCGTTTGCAAGCGGCCCGACCTGAGTGGCCGGATCCCCCGGATCGCCCATTTTCAGGCGGCGCGCACGACCCAGGATCCGTTCGGTCAGCGTGTCCTTGAGCGACGCCTCAACGATGAGGCGCGAACCGGCAACACAGGTTTGCCCGTTGGACAGGAATATTCCCGACAGGATGCCGTTGACTGCATTGTCAAGATCGCAATCCGCAAACACCAGTTGTGGCGACTTGCCGCCCAGTTCCAGCGTGGTTGGTACAACGCGTTTGGCGGCTGCCTCGGCGACCTTTGCTCCACCCGAATCGGATCCCGTAAAGGTCACCTTGCGCGCGAGGGGATGGCGCACCAATGCGTTACCGACCTCGTGCCCATATCCCGTCACCACGTTCAACAGGCCGGATGGAAGACCCGCGGCATGGGCCAGACTGGCGAACTGCAGCGTTGATGCCGAGGCCATCTCCGAGGGTTTGACGACAACTGAATTGCCCGCTGCCAGTGCCGGGGCAAGTTTCCAGGCAAGAATCATCAGCGGTGAATTCCAGGGTGTGATCGCCACCACGACACCGTAAGGCAGAAAATGTGTCGCACATTGGACCCCAGTTACCGAGACGTCCTGTTTTTCCGCCATCATGTGACGCGCCTGATCGGCAAAATGCCGATACCAGCAGTGCAGCCCCGTGAACTGTCCGCGTATTTCCGTTATGCGCTTGCCATTGTCTCGAATTTCAGGTTCGACAAGCTCTTCCCAACCAACCTCGATCCAGTCGGCAAGTTGATCCAGTTTGTCTGCACGGTCACACGCGGACAATCGCAACCATCGGCCGAATGCCGCGTGCGCCGAGCGCATGGCGCGGTCCGCATCGTCCTCGTCACACCTGGCGATTTTACACCATGCTTCCCCGGTTGCGGGGTCAACACTCTCGATAACCGGCCCGCTCCAGGGCACGAATCTTCCCTCGACGAATGGCGCAAATACGTTCACTGACCGAACTCTGCCAGGGACCACGCGGCAGCGGCTAAAGTTGCTTTCGGCGAAAAACGGCTGGCAAACCCGATGCCGACAGAATCGGCAGCAATCGAACGCCGGCCAATCTTGCCTTCGATGATCATGCGGGCCCTCTCGGATAAGGTAATGGGCGTCCCTTGATGCCCTGTATATAATTTTTTTGAAATCCACTTGTCAATAACCTGACAAGATGTGATGTATCAATTGGTTCAAACATGGGTTCGGTTGAGGATGCTTCACGCAAAGGCAGGGATCGCAAAGATACGACCACACATGCGGGGTGGTCACGACGAAAGCCTGCCTCCGATCACGGTGGCGTTGAATTCGAATGAAAACGCCTATGGTCCCTGCACGAATGCCCTTGCGGCGGCGCGTGCGGCGGCCAGCAGCCTCGAGCGTTATCTCGAAAGTCCCGGACGGATCCTGGCCTCCGCACTGGCGGACCGGTTCGATCTGGACGCCCGGAGAATTGCGATCGGGCCGGGCTCTGACGGCCTGCTGGCTCAGCTTGCACGAGCCTACCTGGGGCCCGGAACCCAACTTGTTCGCAGTGCAAACGGCTATCTCAAGGTTCCGAACTACGCATACGCCAATGACGCCGAGGCGGTCTCGGTCGAAGACGACTGCTTCAGACCCTCGGTCGATAACATGATCAGGGCGCTGAATGAACGGACGCGTATCGTCTACCTGGCGAATCCGGAAAACCCGGCGGGCACACACGTCAGCGGGAAAGAAGTTCGCCGCCTTCACGCGGCCCTTCCCGATAACGTACTCCTGGTGATCGATAGTGCCTACGAGGAGTACTGCGACGCCTCAGACTACGAGTCCGCAACAGGGCTGGTGGACGAAGCCGACAACGTGGTCATGTGCCGGACTTTCTCGAAGATCTTTGGTCTGGCCGGTGCGCGCGTTGGCTGGCTCTACGGACCCGAGCAGGTCGTTGACACCGTCCACCGCATTGGCCTGACGTTTCCGCTTGCCTCACCCTCGGTTGCAGCCGCCGTCGCAGCACTGGACGACACGGCTCACACCGAATTCGTCGCCCGGGCGAATGTGCAGGAACGGCGATGGATGACGGCCGAGATGGAGGCTTTGGGTCTTTCGGTGGTTCCAAGCCAAGCGAACTTCATACTTGTACATATCGGGGGCGAAGAAAAATCGGCCGAAGCGGCGACCGCGACATTGCGGCGCAAGGGAATCGCGCTCCGTCGGTTTGCATCGCCCGCATACAGTGAACACGTCCGGATAACGCTTGGGCATCATCATGATCTGGCGGCGGCTCGGGACGCGCTTGCCAACTATCTCGACGGAAGCGTCTAATGGTGCCCGGCACAAACCCCGATATGCCCGGGGTTGCTCGCCCGTCGGGCGCAAAGATCATTACCCAATTGAAAATTGCCTGCGTTCGGGAAATCGTCGCATTGCCCGATCTTGTGACAAGCGATGGGTTGCTTTGGCCAATCTCCAGGGATCCCGAATTTCGGCTGACGCGCGTGTGCAAGGAAGACGAGGGCGTCAGCATTTGCGGTGCCATGTCCTACAACGGTACCCGCGCCTTGCTCTTGATGCAGCAGACCGGATTGATGGATTCGCTGAATGCGATCCGGGCGATCGGAGTCGACTACGAATTGCCCGTCGTCATGATGGTCGGCCTGCAGGGGAAGGAACCGCATCTGCACCCTGACGCGTCGTCAGCCTATGGCGTGCGCATCGTTCGTCCGGTTCTGGACGCGATGGAATTGTCGCATTCACTGATCGAAAACCCCGGCGACGAGGCTCACATCGCGCAGACCATCGACGCTACCTACGCGACGTCGCGGCCGCACGTGTTCCTGGTTGGCCGCCCACCGGAGGCGCCATGACTCTTCGCCGTGACGACGCCCTGCGGGCCCTGATCCCGCATGTCAAAGACGATGATATCGTCGTCGCCGTCTATCAGAGCTGCTTTGACTGGCTTGCCCTGTGCCCGCGCCCGCTGAACTATGTCTCCGTAGGGGCAATGGGGCAGGCTTCGTCCCACGGGCTCGGGCTCGCCCTGGCCAATCCCGATCGGAAGGTGATCGTCCTGGATGGTGATGGCAGTCTTCTCATGAACCTCGGCTCGCTCGTATCGATAGCCGACGCCGCGGTGACGAACTTCTACCATTTTCTGTCTGTAAACCGAACCTACGAGGTGAACGGAGCACATCCGGTTCCAGGGGCCGACGTGGTCAACTTCGAAGACATGGCGCGCGCGGCAGGATACGCTGGCGCGCAGAGCTTTGATGATCTGGACAGACTTGCATCCACCTTGCCCGAGGTGCTGAGCACACCTGGTCCGCAGATGTCTGTGCTGAAAATCGTCCCGGGTGACGCGCATCCTCGTGACTATGCCTTTATTCACAGTGCCGAGGCGCGCCGAAGCTTCAGAAACGCCCTCAACGGGCGCTGACCGCGGGCGGCGCCGTGCGCTGACACCCTGTCCGCAACCGACGCGGAAGAAGCAGTTCGATCAATGCCCGCCCCTCATCCGTCAAATCGGTCTCAAGGCGCTCCGCAATTTCGTCCACGAATCTTTGCGCGGCCGCGTTCCAGGACATGCAGCCCTCATTCTCTGTCGTTGAAAATCGACTCGGACGACCACATTTCGCAGGGCCGCCGCCTTTCCGGTCAAGTTCTTGGGCTTGCAGCGCCAAGACGAGATGCCGCGGCCCGCGCCATCTCCTTTGCGGGTCGAAATCCAGCGTTGCCGCCTTGATCTCGGGATGACGAGGTCCGATACACCGATCATGAAAATAACGTTCAAGCAGATTGATGCCTTTCGTGCCGTCGTCTCTGCCGGTTCCGTAACCTCGGCGGCGGAAGTATTGGGGACATCTCAACCTGCGGTCAGCCGGCTGGTATCCGACCTTGAAAAGGAAGTGGGCTATCAACTCTTCCAAAGGGTCGGCAGGCAGCTCGAGCCAACGGAGGAAGCGCGGCTCCTCGTAAAGGAAGTGCAGCAGGCCGTCACCGGGATGAACCATATTAAGGAGGCCGCGGCGGAGATAGGTACATTCGGCCATGCACGTCTGAGCATCATAACCTCGCCATCATTCTCCTCCTACATCACGCCTGAGCTGATCGTGGAATTTGCCTACGCCTGCCCGAACGCGAAGGTGACATTCGACATCGGTCAGGACGATGCCGCCGTCGAGTGGATGGTCACCCAGAGTTTTGACTTCGGAATCAGGTTATCGAAGCCGACGAACCCGACAATCGAGAGTCGCCTGATCGACGAAAACCCGCTGTTCTGCATTGTTCCCAAGGATCATGAATTGGCGAATCGCGACATTGTTCGGCCCAGTGACCTGGCTGGAGAGCGGCTGATATCATACATGGCGAATTCGCACTTCCAGATCCAATTGGACGAACTCTTCCGGAGGCACGGGATCGAAAACGACCGGAAATACGAGTTCAGGACGACCAGTGCGATTCGTGGGCTGGTCACGCGCGGCCTGGGTGCAGCGATCATCGGCAGCTGGATTGAGCCCAGGCAGTTCCTGCCTGAATGCATCGCGATTCCATTCGAGTCGGCTTTGAAGATCCAGGCGTTCCTGTTCTGGTCGAACCGGCGCCCGCTCTCACCGGTGGCAGAAAAGTTCAGGAAACTCGCGGAAAGACGATTCATATCCTGTTAGTGAAAACGTTCGAAGGCGACCACGCTGCCTTCGTTGCACCTCAAGATCATTGCGCTCGTTTGGCACAACCGATTGACCCATTGCTGGCGCGGCCAGTCGCCGAAGACACCCCGAGACTCTCTCGGGCGGATCCTGTCAATTCCGTGTCAGACCGGTCATCCCAAATGACTTGCATCGTGAAATTCAGCCTCTTTCACGATTACACTTGTTCACTCGACTCATGAACATACGCCAAGAACCCGGATGATGGACCTCGTCCTGGCAGGAGACAACGGTGGCGTTTCTCCGACCTCGCCAGGCATCAAGACTTCCTGGTTCCCGGAAAGGATTGCAAAAAAAGCGTAGACAAGGAACCGGCAAAATTGGACATTGTCGACAATTCAACCAGATCGATGCTCGGGTGGGGAACGCACTAAGCCGGGAACCATCCCGACATTGTTCACAGTCAAGGAATGAAAGGGAGGATTTCCAATGCAGACATTCCGATTTGTGCGGGCTGCTGTGGTCGCGTCTGTTGCCGCTGCCAGTGCAGTGTTCGTGCCAATCAGCTCAGTGACCGCCGCGGAGACCACTATCAGGCTACCGAGTTGGTGGTTCGGAGAACCGGGAAACGAGGTTTGGATGAACAAGGTCATCGAAGCCTTCATGGCCGAAAACCCCGACATCAAGGTCGATGGCTACAACCTGTCTTACGGCGCCTACGCCGATCAGATGATGTTGGAGATCAGTTCCGGGGCGCCTCCCGATGTCATCCATCTCACCAATCTCAACATTGGCGACTACCTGAGAAACGATCTGCTTCTCCCGCTTGATGAGTTCATTGCACAGAGCGACATCAGCGAAGAGACATTCACACCCGCCCAGTTTGCTGCTCCAATCGTCACGGACGGCAAGACCTACGGCGTCATCCACATGGTTGCCAATTACATTCCGTTCTACAACGAGGAGCTGCTGTCCGCGGCCGGTTATGATGAGTTCCCGGACAATCCGGCCGACTTCATGGCGATGGCCCAGGCGCTGACCAATCCTCCTGAGCAGTTTGGTTATGCGGCCATGGTCAAGCCGGGCAGCTACGTCGAGACCTACATGGATGTGGCGCAGTGGGTCATCGCCAGCGGTGGCAGCTTTGCCAAGGATGGTGTGCCCACGCTGAACAATCCGGCAAACGCGGAAGCGATCGCAAATTTCAAGGCCATGTTCGATGCCGGTGTCATGCCGCGCGACGTCGACAAGTCCACCTATCGCCAGATGTGGTGGCAAGGGAAAGTGGCGGTCCTGTTTGACGGCTCGTGGATGATGGGTTTCGCCCGTCAGGAAGCACCGGAAATCACATCGAAACTTGCGACGGCGCTCATGCCGTGGCCGGGCCATCTCACGGCGTCCGCGTTCCAGATCTGGTCCGTTCCGCGGGGGGCAGCGAATCCCGAAGCGGCATTCAAGCTGATCGAATTCATGCAGAACCCGGAATGGCAGGTGGAGATGGTGTCGATCACGAACACCGTGTCGCCACGCTTCGGGAGCCTGCCGGACGGTTACCTGGATGATAATCCGTGGTTCGCCACGTTCCAGGAAGCCTCGGACAAATACGCTGTTTCGATCATGCCCGAGGGTCTTGAGGCTTACGGCAACGAGATCCTCAAGATCATCGCCGACAAGATCGAGGAAATCCTTTACCTCGACGCTCCGATCGGGGCTTCGCTTGATGAAGCCCAGGCCGAGGTCGAAGCACTGATCGGAAGCTAGGACTACCGAATTTTCCCGGGACGGAACGACCTCCGTCCCGGGTCATCCCAAAGGGCAGGCAGGACTCTGCCGCCGAGGGTTTGTGCGGCGGGCGGAACCCCGTGGAGGCAGAATGACGGCAGTGCATCGATCCCGCACCATCCATGCGACCCGCTGACTACGCCGACCGCCAGGATCGGTGGTTTCCGGCCGTCATGCTTGGGCCGGTTCTCGTCGTCATATTCGCTCTGGTGATCGCACCGCTGGTCTGGGGTCTCCGGATCAGCCTGACCGACAGCAAGATGATCGGGCTCGGCTTCAAGGATGGGCTGACCCTACAAAACTACAAGTCGCTCCTGGCCGATCCGGACGTTTGGAACGCAGTCTGGGTTACGATCCTGTTCTCGGGTGGAACTGTTGTCGGCAGTGTCGTCTTGGGCATCGTCGCAGCGCTGGTTCTTGACCGGAATTTCTTCGGGCGGGGATTCGTCCGGGTCCTCGTCATCCTTCCCTGGGCCGTTCCGCATGTCGTCGCTGCCCTGGTCTGGCAATGGATATACAACCCGGACTTCGGCGTCATGAATTTCGGCTTGCTGCTGCTGCCATGGGTAACCGCGACGCCCAAGTGGCTGAGCGATCCCCAATACGCGCTTCTCGCCATTGTCTTGGTCAATGTCTGGAAGACATACCCGTTCGCCGCCCTTCTGCTGCTCGCCGGACTGCAAACGATCAGCGATGATCTATATGAAGCATCTGAGATCGACGGCGCCGGCCCCGTGCGGAGGTTTTTCGACATCACGCTGCCCGGATTGCGGCGGGTTCTCGCGATCGTCGTGCTGTTGCTTTTGATCTGGAGCTTCGGCAACTTCGTCTTCATCTTCCTGATGACCCAGGGCGGACCGGCCGGTACCACAAACGCTCTCGTCGTGCACATCTACTTCGAGGCTTTCCGCTTTTTCAGGGCTGGCTCGGCGTTCTCGATGGGCGCGCTGCTTCTTCTCATGTCGATCATCCTGACGTCGGCCTACCTCCTCATCTCGCGCGAGCAGGAAAATGCCTGATCTCGGTTCACCGCGCAGCCTCGAAACCGTTGGGCCACGCATCACCGCAGCCGCCGGACGCGTGGCATTCGCCGCCGCGGTATTGTTGCTGTGTTCGGTGGGAGTGTTCCCTTTCTACTGGATGTTCGTCACCTCGATTCGTCCGAGTACCGAGATCTTCGAATTTCCGCCGCGCGTTCTTCCGAGTGCCGACTCGGTCTTTACCCCCTACCTGACGCTCTTCGAGGAGACCGGACTTGCGCAATGGCTGTGGAACTCCGCCGCGGTGTCGATCGCCACGGCGTTCTTTGCGTGCCTGTTCGGAGCGATGGCCGCGTATGCGCTTTCCCGTTTTCGCTTCCGAGGTCGCGAGGCGTCTCAAGTCGCGCTTCTCGCGACACAGATGTTTCCCGCCATCCTCCTCGCCCTTCCGATGTTCATCTTCTTTGCCCAGCTCGGCTTGCTGGACAGTCTGTTCGGATTGTCACTCGCTTACCTTGCCTTCCTGATCCCGGTAGCGGCGGTTCTTCTCAAGGCCTTCTTTGACGCAATTCCGGTGGAGCTCGAGGAAGCCTCGCTGATCGACGGCGCCTCGCGCATCCAGACACTGTTTCACATCACCCTGCGACTGTCGCTTCCAGGGCTTGCTTCGACATTCCTGTTCTGTTTCATCATCTCATGGGATGAGTTTCTGTTCGCGCGAATTTTCATTCGTCAGCCGGACAATTGGACCGTTTCGCTGGGCCTTGCCTCGTTTTCCGGCGAATTCGTCACGCCATGGGACCAGGTGATGGCTGCCGCGACGATCATCACGCTTCCAGCTGCCGTTATCTTTCTGGCGTTGCAGAGGTATCTGGTTCGTGGCCTGACGGCTGGCGGCATCAAGGGTTGACAGGAGAGATCATGGCTACAGCCCGACTTGAAAACGTCACCAAGCGTTATCCGGACCAGCTGGCGGTCGACCGTGTCAACCTCACAATTGAGAAGGGAGAGTTCCTGGTCCTGGTGGGCCCGTCCGGCTGCGGCAAGTCAACCACGCTACGCATGATCGCCGGTCTGGAGCATGCAACCGAAGGCAGAATCTGGATTGGTGACAGGCTTGTCAATCATGTCTCTCCTCGTGATCGCGATGTGGCCATGGTGTTCCAGAACTACGCACTCTATCCGCACATGAACGTGCAGAAAAACCTTTCCTACGCGCTGCGCCTGCGCCGCGTTTCCAGGTCGGAGATCGATACGCGCGTTCGACGGGTTGCGGATTCGCTAGACCTGACGAGGCTCCTCGCCCGCAAACCTGGACAGCTTTCGGGCGGCCAGCGCCAACGGGTCGCCCTCGGCCGCGCCATCATTCGCGAGCCCAAGATTTTCCTCATGGATGAGCCGCTGAGCAATCTGGACGCAAAGCTGCGCGTGCAGACACGGTCCGAGATCACGCGGCTGCAGAGGAACCTGGGCATTACCACGGTCTACGTCACCCACGACCAGAGCGAGGCAATGACGATGGGCACGAGAATCGTCGTCATGAATGACGGAAGGATCCAGCAAATCGATCCGCCGCACCAACTCTATCGCTACCCCGCCAACACCTTCGTTGCGCGATTTATCGGCACGCCTCCAATGAACATGGTGACATGTCGACTGGAACAGGCCGGCGGGACAGCCAGGCTGGTCGGGGACTGTGCAAATGTTCCTTGTCCGGACACCGCAAGGTTGCCGCTGGCTGCTGCAGGTGAATCCTTCATGGTCGGTTTCCGCCCGGAAGACATCAGGGTTTCCGGGGACATCGCAAGCGACACTCTTGGCGGCGAGGTTGTCGCGTTCGAGGATCTTGGCCACGAGGCGTTGGTGACCGTGTCTTCCGGCGGTGAGCAATTCATCGCGCGACTCGCTCCCGACATCGGTGAACGTGTGCGACTCGGAGAACGAGTCGGGTTCTCGTTGGATTCGGCAAGGCTGCGCTTCTTTAACCGCGAAACAGGAGCGGCGATTTTGACGAAAGGAGTCTGCCAACCAGGAAATCAGGAGATGAACCAGCGATGACAACGTTGATCACAGGTGCGACCGGACGGGTCGGCCGGGAATTGGTGACTGTTCGCAAGGCAAGGGGCGATCGCATCCGTGCACTCGTGCTGCCGGGCGATCCGGGCCTCGCGGCCCTCAAAGTCGAGGGCGTGGAGGTTGTCGAAGGGTCGCTGACGGACCGGGGGGCCGTCTCGGAGGCTGTCGCCGGCGTCAACCGCGTTGCCCATCTTGCCGCCGCCATGCTGTGGGAGCCATCCGCCGACCGCAAGTTGTTCGAGCAGAACATTGCCGGGACGTTTCACCTGTTTGACGAGATCGTTCAACAAGAGTGCAAGCTTGAGCGTTTTTTTCTCGCGAGCAGTGACGAGGTCTATCCCTCTCTCAAGGCCAACTACCTGCCAATCGACGAGCCACATCCTCTCAACCCGTACAGTTTCTACGGGTTGACGAAGGAAACCAATGAACGGTTTTCGTTTTACTACCATAGAGCGCACGGCATTCCCGCGACCGTCGCACGTTTCGCCCTGATCGCAAGATCCGAGGAGATTCTTCGACCCGATGGCTGGTCGGGGCGCTTCATGTTCGTTGAGCCAATGCGTGGCCTGTTCACTGCGCTCAACCGTCCCGACAGCGTTGCTGCAATTGACGCCGCGTGCCAATCGGAACCCGCGTCGACTCTCCTACTTGCACTTGATGAAGACGGTGAACCGTATGAATTCCACATGTGCGACGTCAAGGATGTCGTGGCCGGTATTGACTTGATGCTGAACCATCCGGCAGCCATCGGCCAGGTCTTCAATCTCAGCGGGCCGGCGCCATTCTCCTACCGTACTGCCGTCGAGGCACTTCACGAAGCGACGGACTTGCCGTTCATTGAAGTGAGGATTCCCGGTGCCCCCATTCGAATTGCCCACGACATCTCCAAGGCGCGTTCTAGTCTGGGCTATTCTCCCGAGCGCGACATACGGAGGATTATCGCCGATGCGCTTGCGGGAGGATGAATTTTTCGATCAGAGTACCGCAACCCGCACGCACGAGCGATGCACAGATCTTGTCAGGTCGCGCGCGCTTCGCTTGATTGAGATTCGATCAACTCGTTCCGGCTGAGACAGGCATCCGCTTCGGGGCATGATTCCGTCGATTGTCGCTCAAGACGGGTAGCTTGCCGTGTCGCTCGAATGCCATTGCCGGCTTCCCTTTGCTTCATCGCAATTCCGATCGGTCGGGAACACGGGACCCGCACCGGTCGCCTGGTCGGGCGGTCTCTGAAAACGCCACGCTCGGGATGGAAGCGATGACGGGGAGTGCAGCGACCCACCCCGAAACTTCCCGACGCCAGATGGCTCCATGAGGCCGCCGAGGTCAGAAAAGCGCAGCGATCAAGTCGGCGGCCTTGTCTCGGGCGCGCTCCATGCTGCCCCCCGCGAATAGTGCGATCCGGACAGGATACGTGTCGCGTGCGTAATCGGCTTCGCGCGGCAGGTAGTTCAAAAACCCGTTGCAAATACCAAGAACCACGACCGTAATATCTGGAAAACGCTGGCGCAGCGCGATCTGAACATCGCTGTAGAATTCGACCGGTGCGCCCACCAGGACCGAACTTCCGAGCCGCCAGACATAGATCGGCAGGTCATGACTGTCTCCCCGGCCTACCTTCTGCCGTATTGCCAGCCGGCGTTCCGCGCGTTCGCGCTCGAATCCATCCGGTGCCCGTTCCATCGCGTCCCTGCACTCTTCTATCGACGGCAGCGCGGCAAGTTTCAGCCTAACGGTATCGCATTGTACCGCAATGGAGTCGTCAGGTTCCGACGCCTCATATTTCCACCTGCCAAGCGTTGCCCCGGATTCCTCACGCCTGGCGAAAACCATGCGATGGGCGGGCGGGAACATTCCTGCAAGCACGGATAGTGCTGCATATCCCAGTTCGCGGCCGTTCTGGTCCGCGGCCTCGACATCGTCCTCAAAGCTGCGTCGCGGTGTCAGGTCACCATCCGCTCCGTGAAGAAACATGCACAATGCCCCGCCGGTCTCGCGCTCCACCAGTTCTCGCATGGCTCCGATATAGTCCGGCGACACAAGACGATTACCGCCGCCCAGCGAAGTCGGATGCGCGGCATAATTGACCAGAGTGGCGATGACATTGCCGTCGCCCGAGGTCACCCGCCCAACGACCAGCGTATCATCGACCTCGCGATCCGGATTCAAGCCACAGACAATCTCGCCGGTTTCCGGCAGAACTAGGTCGCGGTCATAGGCCAGGCCGCAATGGCCCGCAGCCCAGCTCAGCGTTGCCGGTCTCGCCGCGGCGCGGGAACTAGCCATAACCTGCCGGCAAGCAGTCAGGATCTTCTCCCGATACGGGATGATCAGGTGGCCCCCCGGGGCTGACGAGCGGGCGGCGTCCGTGAAGGGCGCACCATGGCTGTGGGTAACGTGCAGGATCAGCGCACCTGGTGCGGTGCCGAATTCCGCCTCCAGCGGCAGGCGTATGCCTTCCTCATCTTCCCCGGATAACCAGACCATCAGGTCCACGGTCAAGAGATAGAGTGGCAAACCTTCACCTGCCGGGAGAATTGCCAGGCAGGATGCGTAGAGCGGCCTGTGTAGACCGTCGGCTATGTCATGGTTGGCACATCCCCAGGTGCGGGCGTACATGCCTTCCGGCGGGTTGATCTCGGCTCGGGCAATGCCGATGCGTCCATGAAACTCGTTCTGAACAAGTGGCGTGATGGTGTGGGTTCGTGTCATGTTTCTTCCTTACGGGTCATGTGTTTTCTTCCACGGCGGGAAATCGCTGTCCAGATGCGTAAACGGGCTATCGTTGTCCATCTGTGCCTTGGTGGTCAAACGTGCATGCATGTTTGGTGTTCTTGCCTTAGCCACTCACAATATGTGCATTTCTCGTGGCGGAAATGGCAGTCCTTGCCATGACGCCTTTCCCGGCCTGTTCAACGCCATGGGTCCACCACAGCCGGGCAAGAAACCGTTGCGCCTTGCCGCGGATTGGGCCGACAGGCTCCGAGGCACCATAATCACCATCGATTGAAAGGGCGCTGCGGCTTTCCCTTGACGACACGCCGGGGCGCTCTCCCTGCACCTCGTACAGGAATTTTCCGTGAGTTCCGAACTTTTCCTCGGCCAGCAAGCGGTGGATGGCAAACGGAACGGGTTCACTGCCATTGGCCGCTGCCCGACACGATTGATCTGCACAAATGGGCAGTAACCGCGGATACGAAGCGCACCCGGCGAGGTTTCCCGCTGACGAAAACAGATCGGGGCGGTGACGACTTGCTTGCCCCGAATGCCCCCCAAGGCGATCTGCAAGACGATCTCGAACCGTACATCGAAAACCCTGGGAACCCGGAAGGCATCCGGGCATCGGAAGAAACCGCCAAATCGAATTGAGCGATTGCCGTGGTTCCTTCCGGCGGGGAGTTGACTTCGTGCCGATGGCGCGTTTGACTGCATTCCGGACTTTGCATCGGCGAGCGAGATACCATGAACGACAGAATAGAACCGGGCGCAACCTGTGGTCAGGATGATCACGCGATTGCCGAGTTGAAGGATGGTTTCTTCTGTGCACTGATATCGGACGTGTTGGACGAACTGGGTCACACACGGTTGGCGCTCCCGCCACACATCCGTCCGTTGGACGAACAGCTGAAACTCGTTGGCCGGGCGCGAACGATGCTCTATGCCGACGTGTACGCACGGCCAGGGCCTGACGAGAACCACTATGCGCTTGAAATACAACTGGTCGACAGTCTGCGTCCTGGTGACGTCGCCGTAGCTTCCTGCGGCATGACGGGAAGGATTGCGCCCTGGGGCGGTTTGTTGAGCACTGCCGCAACCATGCGCGGCGCTTCTGGCGCGTTGATGGACGGCTACGTACGCGACGTCCTGCATGTCCGGGATCTGGGCTTTCCCGTGTTCGCCGGGGGGATTGCTCCGCTTGACAGTCAAGGTCGGGGCAAGGTGATCGAAATCGACGTGCCGATCGAGGTAGGAGGCGTGCTCGTCAACCCAGGAGACATCGTATTCGGCGACGCTGATGGATGCATCATCATTCCCCGAGATCTTGAAGACGCCGTCATCGCAAACGGACGGGAGAAACTGGCGGCCGAGAACAAGTCGCAAAAGGCCCTGCTGGAAGGGAAACTTCTCACGGACGTTTATGACGAATTCGGTGTCTTGTAGCGGTAGCGACGTTTCCACACTGCCGGAATGGCGACGGATGCGGACTGACCCAGGAATGAATCTGCCACCACCCGGTCACCGTCCAGCTTTTCTGACCCTGTCATAGAGGCTGCAGGTCGCCCGAGTTCCAGTCCCGATGGAAGCCGGCGGCAAATCCGGCCAGGGTTCCCGACTCAACGGCGGAGCGCAGTCCTCCCATCAGATCCTGGTAGTAATGCAGATTGTGCCAGGTCAGCAGCATGGACGAAATGATCTCCCGAGACCGCACCACGTGGTGGAGGTAACCTCGACAATACTGGCGGCACGTCTGGCATTGGCAGTTTTCATCGAGCGGGCGCGGATCTTGCCTGTGACGGGCGTTGCGAAGGTTGACCGGGCCGCGCCGGGTCAGGGCCTGGCCGGTCCGGCCCGAACGGGTCGGGAGAACACAGTCGAACATGTCGACGCCTCGTTCGACCGCTCCCACGATGTCTGCCGGTTTTCCAACCCCCATCAGGTAACGCGGACGCGTGTCCGGAAACTGTCGTGACAGTCCTTCGAGGACGTCGAACATCTGAAGTTGAGATTCCCCGACGGCCAGACCTCCAACGGCATATCCGTCGAAACCGATCCGGATCAGCGCCTCGATACTCTCCTCCCGCAGGTCTTCGTAGACGCTTCCCTGTTGTATTCCGAACAGCGCGCGGCCCGGTCTGTCTCCAAAGGCTTCCCGGGACCGCATCGCCCAACGCATCGACAACTGCATGCTGGCTTCTGCATCCTTCCAGTTCGCCGGAAAGGAGGTGCATTCATCGAGGCACATGACGATATCGGATCCGAGCAGGTCCTGGATTTCCACGGATCTCTCCGGCGAAAGACGGTGCCGGGATCCGTCGATATGCGACCGGAATTCGACCCCGCTTTCGTCCAGTGTCCTCAACCCCGCCAGGCTCATGACCTGGAATCCGCCGGAATCGGTCAATATCGGCCGGTCCCAGTTCATGAAGCGGTGCAGGCCGCCGAGCCCGGAGACGATTTCCGCCCCGGGCCGCAACATCAAATGGTAGGTGTTGCACAAAAGGACGTCGGCGCCGGTCTCGCGAACGTTTTCGGGCAACATCGCCTTGACCGTCGCAGCCGTCCCCACGGGCATGAACGCCGGCGTCCTGACAACGCCCCTTCCAGTCCGGATGCGACCAAGCCTGGCCCGACCGTCCGTTGAGAGGACCTGAAATGAGAACCCGTTATCCATACCGCCCCCGATTTAGCGCTCTTCCGCCGCTTGGCCACCTTTTCCATCCAAATTGTGGACAAGCACGACGTGTTACCTTATTCAATCCGTCAGGAAACGGCCGAAGGAGCTGACCGTGGGACCTGATCAAATGATGGAAGGTGCTCCGCTGATCAAGCCGTCAACGACGGATCACCCTCTCTACGAGCAGATTGTGGAAGCTTGCCGAACCGTGCACGATCCGGAAATCCCGGTCAACATCTATGACCTTGGACTCATCTACACGATCGAAGTCAATAGCGACGGTGTTGTCGATGTCATGATGACGCTGACGGCACCGGGGTGTCCCGTTGCCGGCGAAATGCCCGGCTGGGTTCAAGAGGTTGTGGAAGCGGTACCCGGCGTCCAGGTCGCCAACGTCGAACTGGTTTGGGAGCCGCTTTGGGGCATGGACATGATGTCGGACGAAGCCCGTCTCGAGCTTGGATTCATGTGAAGGACCAAACCCGCGGCAGTTTCCCGAGTGCCTGTACGCTGAAATTCGTTCAATCGGCTCGATCAGCAAAACAAGGAGCGGACGAGCCAGGACTCGCGCCCGAAATGAAAATTATTGGTCTGCAATCCTTGAAAAAAATGGCGTTTTGAACCACAGTTAAACGTGGCGAAGGTGTCATGGCAAACGCGACCTCGGACCGTTCAAGCCGACTGAGCATTTCCGAGGACCAATGTCGGGAAAGAGGTCAATGTTTGGAATTCCTGGAAAACAGCCTGTCTCAATGACGAAAACCGCCGCTGCCCAAATCTGCCGGTTGATGGAAGACGGGGCCAAGCAGGGCCTGCGTATCGGCGTGAAGAAAGGTGGCTGTGCAGGAATGGAGTACACGCTCGAATACGTCGATGCCGTTGACGAGCACGACGAAGTCGTCGAGCAGGACGGTGCGCGGATCCTGATCGCACCCATGGCGCAGATGTTCCTGTTCGGGACCGAAATCGACTACGAAACCGGCTTGCTCGAGTCCGGGTTCAAGTTCCGCAATCCGAATGTTGTCGAATCCTGCGGTTGCGGCGAATCCATCAAGTTTCGTGAAACGGCCTGAATGTCCTTCTCGCCGGCTCCGAATCACACGCTTCAAGGGTCGTGAACTGGCACAATGCTTCGGCCTCGCCGGCAGTTCCGGCGGTTTTCATCCGTGACCCTTGAGCCCCGGGCCGCTGCGCATTTCGAACCGGCCGCATGACAAGTCCTTGCGCCACAATGGCCTCGGACTCCAGCCCGAAGGAACGGTTTTGACATGCTGAAGCGACTGATCGCCGGCAACTGGAAAATGAACGGAACTTCGGATTCGCTCCGCGAAATCACGCCCGTTATGGAAGCCACAGTGGGATTTCACTCGGCGGTTCTCATCTGTACGCCGTTTACGCTGATCGACAGGGCGATCACGCATGTTCGTGGCTCAAGAGTCACGATCGGAGCCCAGGATTGTCACCCGGAGGCAAAAGGGGCCCACACCGGTGAGGTTTCGGCACCAATGCTGGCCGAAATCGGAGCCACGCATGTCATCACCGGGCATTCGGAACGAAGGCAGAACCATCGCGAGACCAATGCGCTGGTCAGAGCCAAGGCAACTGCCGCACTTGACGCGGGTCTGGTCCCGATTGTCTGCGTCGGCGAAACACAACGCGACCGCGATGCCGGAAAGGCCCTTGAAATCGTCTCGGGACAGGTCCGGGAATCGCTGCCGGACGTACCGCAATCCGGATCCGTTGTCGTCGCCTACGAACCGGTCTGGGCCATCGGAACGGGGCGGACACCTTCTCTCGGTGACATTGCAGAGATGCACACGCATATCCGGCGCCTGCTGATTGAGGAAATGCGCGGAAGTCACGGCGGCAGGCAGGCGCCAATTCTCTACGGAGGATCAGTCACTGCAAAAAATGCCGCGGAAATCTTTTCCGCGGCCAACGTAGATGGAGGTCTGGTCGGCGGCGCCTCGCTGCGGGCGAGCGATTTCCTTCCCATTTGCCGGATCCTCGAACGGGCGTGACACACGTCTCGCGCCCCTATCAGAGCGATTCCTGCACTGCCTGCGGGGCGCCCTGATCGCACAAGGGCCACCAGCGCGGCAATCCCGGGGTTCCGCGTTCGGTCACTCCGCGATCAGACGAATGAGTCCGGCTCACTTGCTTTCCGCTCGGTGACATACTCGTTGAGAGCCTCTTCCACGCCCGGGTCAAGCGGGGGTTTTTCATACTCGCTGATCAGACTCTTGTATCGTGCGTTCGCGAGAGAGGCCGTATCCGGAGCCCCGTCCTCGGACCAGGACTCGAACGGGCGGTAATCCAGCAGGTCCGATTTCCAGAACGCATCCTTGAAGTTGTTCTGGGTGTGCTGGCAGCCGAGGAAGTGTCCCCCCGGCCCGACCTCCTGAATGGCATCGAGCGCCAGCCCGTTCGCCGAGAGGTCCACGCCATTTGCAAGCGAATGCAATGTACCGAGCTGGTCCGCATCCATGATGAACTTCTCGAAGGAAGTCACCAGTCCGCCTTCAAGCCAACCCGCTGAATGTAAGGCAAAATTGACACCGCCAAGGAGCGTTGCATTCAAGGTATTGGCCGCTTCGAACGCCGCCTGCGCGTCAGGAATCTTCGATCCGCACAATGCGCCTCCGGATCGGAAAGGAAGGCCCAGCCTGCGTGCGAGCTGCCCTGCCCCGAAGAGGATCTTGGCTGCCTCCGGGGTCCCGAAAGTCGGAGCTCCGGAGTTCATGTCGATCGATGTCACGAACGTTCCCATCACGACAGGGGCGCCCTTTCGCACGAGCTGGTTATACGCCACACCGGCCAGAACCTCGGCGAGAACCTGAACGAGTGTCCCGGCGACACTGACCGGAGACATCGCGCCGCCGACGATGAACGGGGAAATTATGCAGGCCTGATTGGCGCGGGCATATGATTCCATGGCTCCGACCATTATCGAATCGAATGACAACGGCGAATTGATGTTGATGAGCGACGTCATCACCGTGTGCTCATCGACGAATTCCGTGCCGAACAGGATTCGGGCCATCGTCACCGAGTCGTCCGCCCGTTCCGGCGCGGTCACCGATCCCATGAACGGTTTGTCACTGAGAGTCATGTGGGCGAGCAGCATGTCGAGATGGCGTTTGTTGACCGCCACATCTGTCGGCTCGCAAAGCGTGCCCCCGGAATGGTGAAGCCATTTCGACATGTACGCAAGGCGCACCAGCGCCCTGAAATCGTCTATGGTTGCGTACCGCCGGCCGCCTTCCAGGGTCCGCACGAATGGCGGTCCATAGACCGGTGCGAGAACGAGCCCCCTGCCCCCGATGACCACGTTTCGTTCCGGATTCCGGGCATGTTGGGTAAATGCCCTCGGTGCTGACGCCGAGAGGCTTCGTGCGAGCCCGCGGGGTATCCGGACGCGGTCGCCATCGACATCCGCGCCGGCCTGCTTCCAGCGCCTGAGTGCCGGTTCATTGTCGACAAAACGCACACCGATCTCCTCGAGTACGGTTTCCGCATTGCCTTCAATGATCTCGAGAGCTTCGGCATCCAGGATTTCGAAATCCGGGATTTTCCGCTCGATAAACCGTGAGAACTCGATCTTCGTCGCGGTCCTTTCCGCGCGCCGGGCGGCACCCCCACCCTTTGCCCGCCGCCGGTTCCTGTTCGGTCGTATCGATGGCTCGTTCATTCTCGCTTCGTCGAGAATCGGCGAAATCTGTCCATTCCCACTCCTCTAACGCCTCACGGGCGACTCCCCGATACCGTCCTTGCGGTCGCCTGACCAGAACCATACACGGCAGTCATGGCAGTCTCTAGCAGCGATACGATCCTCGTCGTTGATTTCGGATCACAAGTGACTCAGCTGATTGCCCGCCGCCTCAGGGAAGCCGGGTATCACTGTCTGATTTCACCGTTTCACCGGGTCGACAGCCGTTTCATCGACGACATGGGGCCGGGAGCAGTCATCCTGTCAGGAGGTCCGGCGAGCGTGACCGGATCGAACAGCCCCCGGATTTCCGACGACCTCTACGCAAAGGGAATCCCTGTCCTCGGGATCTGTTACGGCCAGCAATTGATGATGGCGCAGCTCGGCGGGGCGGTCGAGGGCGGACATGACGCCGAATTCGGCAGGGCAGACCTTTCGCGCCCCGTTGAACCGCTTGACCTGCTCGATGGATGGTTCGGCGAAGGAGCCGAACAGGTGTGGATGAGTCATGGCGACAGGGTCACGCGACTGGCTCCGGGATTCGGGGCTTACTGTTCATCTCCCAACGCCCCCTTCGCCGTGGTCGCCGACCCGGCGCGAAAACTATATGCGGTGCAATTCCACCCGGAAGTCTATCACACTCCGAACGGCCCGCGCCTGCTGACAAATTTCGCATCGATCGCGGGTTGCAGGCCCACCTGGACCATGAAGGCCTACCGTGACACGGCGTTAGACGGCATCAGGTCAACGGTCGGCGACGGTCATGTCATTTGCGGGCTGTCGGGGGGAGTCGACAGCGCGGTCGCCGCCAAGCTGATCCACGAAGCGGTCGGTGACCGGTTGACCTGCATCTTCGTCGATACCGGACTGCTTCGCCAGAGTGAAGCGTCAGACGTGGTTCAGGCTTTCCGGGACCATTTCAACGTGCAGTTGATACTGGCCGAAGAGCAGTCTTTGTTCCTCAAGGGCCTCGAGGGCGTGACCGATCCGGAGACCAAGCGAAAAGTGATCGGCAGGCTTTTCGTCGAGGTGTTCGAACGCTACGCGAAAACCGTCGGTCACGCCCGGTTCCTTGCCCAGGGAACGCTCTATCCCGACGTTATCGAAAGCGTCAGTGCCCTCGGCGGTCCATCGGAAACGATCAAGTCCCACCATAACGTCGGCGGGCTTCCCGGGCGCATGAACCTGAAACTGCTGGAACCGTTGCGCGAACTCTTCAAGGACGAGGTCCGGGAACTCGGGCGCGAACTGGGCCTTCCCGACACCATAGTTGGCCGACACCCTTTCCCGGGTCCGGGTCTGGCCATTCGATGTCCCGGCGAGGTCACCCGCGAAAAACTGGACACCCTGCAGGAGATCGACGCCGTTTTCATCGACCAGATCCGCAGATTTGGCCTCTACGACGAAATCTGGCAGGCGTTCGCCGTCCTGCTGCCTGTCAGAACCGTCGGGGTCATGGGTGATTCGCGAAGCTATGACTACTCCTGTGCTCTTCGCGCGGTAACCTCGGTTGATGGCATGACGGCGGATTCCTACCCTTTCACCCATGACTTTCTGACGCAGACGGCCAATCGCATCATCAACGAAATCCGGGGCGTCAATCGCGTTACCTATGACGTGACGTCAAAGCCGCCCGGGACGATCGAATGGGAATAGGAAATTTTTCGCCGTTGGCGGCCGGGTTGGTTGTCCTGCCCTGCCGGCACCGGAGCGGGTCGGTTCCTGCCGGATGATCATGTCCGCACCTGTTCGTTCCGCAATATGGATGTCGGGCGCCATGGTTTCGTTCATGCTCGTGGCCATCTCGGGACGCGAACTTGCGGGAAGGCTCGATACCTTCGAAATCATGTTTTTTCGTTCGCTGATCGGAATCGGGATCGTTGTCGGGGCATGTGCATGGTCGGGAACGCTCAACCGGATATCCTCCAGGCGATTCGGGCTGCACGTGATTCGCAACGCCTTTCACTTCCTCGGGCAGAATCTCTGGCTTTATGCCGTAACGGTCATTCCGTTGTCGCAACTGTTCGCGTTCGAGTTTTCAACGCCGCTCTGGGTCGCCTTGTTCGCGCCGCTTTTCCTTGCGGAACGCCTGACGGCGACACGGTTGATTGCCGCAGGATTGGGATTCGCGGGAATCGTCATGATTGCACGCCCCGGGACGGCGCCGATCACGCCGGGCATAATTGCGGCGGGTTTCTGCGCCGTAGGGTTCGCAGGGGCCGTCATCGCGACCAAGCTCCTTTCCCGAACCGAGAGCATCGCATCGATCCTGTTCTGGCTCGTCGCCATGCAGACCGTTTTCGGCCTGGTTGCGGCCGGAGCGGACCTTCAGATGAGGCTGCCACAAGCGGACGATCTGATCTGGGTTTTTCTCATCGGGCTGTGCGGACTAGCCGCCCATTTCTGCTTGACCAAGGCCTTGACACTTGCACCCGCAACTGTCGTCGGGCCGCTCGACTTCCTGCGACTTCCCCTGATCGCGGTGGTCGGGTACCTCCTTTACGACGAGCCTGCCGAGTTGCTGGTTTTCGCCGGCGCCATCGTCGTATTCGGCGCCAACTACCTGAATGTCCGGGCCGAGCACCGCTCATTGGCCCGGAAAACGGCAGTTTCTTGATCTTTTCTGCCGTTTCAGGGTAGCAGCCTGTTTCATGAGCAACCTGCACCAACGTCCCTACCTGATCCATGCCTCCGGCGACGCGTGGCGGTCGGCGCACCGGAAGCAGGTTGTCATCTACGGGATGTCAGGCCTTGGAAAGACCCACATTTCGAACATCCTGCGGAAATCCGGGGCCTGGTTCCACTACTCCGTCGATTATCGAATCGGCACCCGGTACATGGGCGAGTACATCGTCGACAACTTCAAGAAGAAGGCGATGAAGGATCCGTTTCTCGCGGAACTTCTCCGTTCCGACAGTATCGACATTTCCTCGAATATCCGGTTTGACAATCTCGAACCCCTGTCCACCTACATCGGAAAGCCCGGCGACCCCGCAAAGGGAGGGATTCCGTTCGACGAGTTCATGATTCGCCAGGGGCAGCATCTCCGGGCGGAAATTGACGCGATGGGTGAGACAGAGCATTTCGCAAGGCGGGCGAAGGACATTTACGATTACGACTGCTTCATCTGCGACACGTCCGGGTCCCTGATCGAGGTCGTCGACCCGCACGACACTGAAGACCCGGTGATCAGCAAACTGTTCCGTGTCATGCTGCCGGTCTGGATCAAGGGTAGCGACACGCACATCCAGATGCTGATCGACAGGTTTTGCCGCAACCCGAAACCGATGTATTATCAGCCCGAATTCGCGCGCGCGCTCTGGGACGAGTTCCTGGCAACGGAGCAGTGTTCACCCGAGACCGCCGATCCGGATCAATTCATCAGGTGGGGATACGAACGTCTTCTGGCATACCGAATCCCAAAGTACACGGCGCTGGCCGAGAACTGGGGCGTGACCATTTCGGCAGACGACGTCAGCCATGTTCGACATTCCGATGATTTCGTGGAAATCATCGCCGATGAAATTGACCGGCTGGTTCAGCCCGCACGACCGGGCGCATAGTCAGGCCTGACGCCGATGCCAATCACCATCCCAGAAGAACTCCCGGCATTCGATATCCTTCGGAACGAGGGCGTCATGGTCATGTCCGAGGGACGGGCCGTCCGCCAGGACATTCGGCCGCTTCGGATCGGGCTGGTCAACCTGATGCCGAAAAAGGTCCAGACCGAGACGCAGTTCGCCAGGGTGATCGGTGCGACTCCCTTGCAGATCGAACTGACCCTGATCCGCATGTCTTTCCACCGGTCGAAGAATGCGCCGGCCGGTCACATGGAAGCCTTTTACCGTACGTTCCAGGAGGTGAAGGCGCAAAAGTTCGACGGGCTGATCATCACCGGCGCTCCCATCGAACATCTCGAGTTCACCGACGTCACCTACTGGGACGAGTTCGTCGAAATGATCAACTGGACCCAGACCCATGTGCACTCGACGTTCGGCATCTGCTGGGCCGGAATGGCGATGCTCAATTTCCACTACGGCGTGACGAAACACATGCTTGACGAGAAACTGTTCGGCTGTTTTCGCCACAAGACGATCGCGCCTTCGTCTCCGTATCTTCGCGGCTTTTCCGACGACCTTGTCGTTCCCGTCAGTCGCTGGACCGAAATGTGTCCACGCGAAATGAGGGCGTGTCACGAACTCGACATCCTCATCGAGTCACCTGTCGCCGGACCATGCCTGATCGAGGACAAGACGCACCGCTCGCTCTACATGTTCAATCATCTCGAGTACGACAGCGATACGCTGAGGCAGGAGTACGAACGGGACGTCAGCGCTGGCTCTCCCATCGAGGTACCGGTCGACTATTTTCCCGAAGACGATGCCTCCTGTTCGCCGCAGAACCGCTGGAGGGCCCACGGCCACCTGCTGTACGGAAACTGGATCAACCAGATTTACCAGTCCGTACCATTCGATATCTCGCTGGTCGGATCCGGCACATGTACGGTGCCAACCTGACGCGCGGAGCGACAAGCCATTCAACGCGAGGCACGCACGGCCGCTTTGGATGTCAGGCACTCATCATTGAGAGCGTGAGCGACTCTCGTTCAGACAGGCGTTCGCGCCGGATCAGGCGCACACGAAAAAAAGCGCGGTGTGTCATTTTGCGTCGGCGTAATGTACGTTCCGACGTGAAATAGTACAGGGAGGATTGTCGTGGGTGACGAATCCTGTCCCAAACCGTTCGATAGCGGCATAACAAGATTCTACGAGCAATTCGCGCCGGAAGACGTCCGTTGCGCGATCAAGGATGCGCGCCGCGCCAGCATTCCGAACCCGTCCTATTCCTACGGGAAACGCTGGTGGCGGAAAAAGCACAACGCGACGTTGTATGGCCTGCGAGTCGAACTCGGAAAACTTCAGAATTGGGTCAAGGCAGGGGCAGCGCGTATCGCCATCGTCATCGAAGGCCGCGACGCGGCAGGAAAAGGCGGCACCATCAAGCGGTTTCGCGAGTTGATGAATTCCCGGGGCGCCCGGGTCGTGGCACTCGGGAAGCCCCCGGGCCAGGAACGCGCCCAGTGGTTCTTCCGGCGTACCGTTCTTCACTTGCCGAATGCCGGCGAAATCGTTTTCTTCGACCGTTCCCGGTACACCCGCGGCGTCATCGACCACGTATTCGGGTTCTGTCGGCCCAGTGAGCGCGAACGGTTCTTCAACCAGGTCAACGAGTTCGCGCACATGATCGTCAGCGACGACATATGCCTCATCAAGACCTGGTTCAACATCGGGCGCGCCGAGCAACCGCGCAGGTTTCTCGACCGGGAGCCGGACCGGCTGAAACACTGGAAACTATCGAAGATCGACGTTGCGGGGCTGTACAAGCGGGACGGGTTTGCGGCCGCAATTCGGAAGACCTTCGAGAGATCGGACAGTTCATGGGCTTCCTGGCGGGTCATTCCGGGCGACGACAAGTGCCGGGCCCGGGTGGCCGCGACCCGGTCGGTTCTCGACAGGGTGCACGATCCGGACAAGGACGTGGCGTTCGCCCGCGGACCTGGCCCGAAAATCTCCGTTGGAACCCGGATGTTTGATGCCTAGCAGCCGAAAAGGATATCACCACGGCAATCTCAGGGAAGCGCTGGTCGATGCAACGCTGGAACTGATCGAGTCGAGAGGGCCTCTCGGGTTTACGCTTTCGGAGGCAGCGCGGCTGGCCGGAGTATCGCCCGCGGCACCGTACAGGCATTTCAGCGGGCGGGACGAACTCATTGCCGAGGTCGCGCGCCAGGGGTTCGAAATCTTCGCCGACCTTCTCGAATTCGCTCACGCAAAGGGCGGCCCCTCGGCACTGGCGTCGTTCGAAAACGTCGGCCGGGCTTACCTGACCTTCGCACAAAAGAACCCGGGCCACTATATCGCCATGTTCGAGAGCGGCATTTCGATCAATGCAAACCCGGAACTCGCAGCGGTCGCCAATCGCGCGATGGGCGTCCTCGCCCGTTCTGCCGATGAACTTTCCCGCAGGCTTCCACGAAACCGAAGGCCACCCGGTTCGATGGTCAGCCAGCATATCTGGGCAATGAGCCATGGTGTCGTCGAGCTGTTCGCCCGCGGTGCCCCCGGAGCCCGCTCGTCGTTTTCACCGGAAGAACTGCTCGAAGCAGGCGTGGGGATCTACCTGCGCGGGCTCGGCATCATTCCTTCCGATTCGCAAACGAAAGGCTGATCGCCGGAATCCAAGGTCAGGAGCCGGGTGTGTAATTCGCACGCGGCGGCGTTGCTTTCTCCTGGCATTGCAGTTGCGCCATTTCCTGGCTCACGACATTGCGAGAGTTCGAGGCAGGATCAGTGGAACGCGCCGGCGAACGGCACAGATCGGCGGATTCTTTCATGGGAATGGTTGAAGCGTCACCACTCGGAGAGCCGCGGCGGCAGAGGATCCGCGGTAAAGGCCATGCGATGGGTCAGCTGCGTCAGGAGTTCTGCCTTTTTCGGCAGCGAATCGGGGTCCAGCCAAAGGTTGTTCATCTCCAACGGATCGCCGGCAAGATCGTATAATTCGCCATCGTCATGGGCATGGTCCACAACGATCTTGTGGGTTTCGGTTCGCAGCATCGTCAGTTGGGCCGCAGGACCGGCATGATAGGGCATTGCGTTATAGTACTCGCAATAGATCGATTGATCTCCCTCGAAGGGCACATCCCGATCCCCGAGCCAGCCAAAAACCGACCGCCCCTGCATTCCCGGGTGCGGCTGCCGGCCGGTTGCCTCCAGCAGTGTCGGCGCCAGATGGACCAGTTCGAAGAGACCATCGAAGCGCCCGGGGGCGAATTTGCCAGGAAACCTGAATATAAGCGGAACGCGAATCAGCGGATCATAAAAATAGGGGCCCTTCAGATAGATGTTGTGATCACCCATCATCTCTCCGTGGTCGGACATGAAGACGACCAGGGTGTTTTCTGCCTGATCGGTCTCGTTCAATGCATCGAGGATGCGGCCTACCTGTTGGTCAACATGTTCGCACATCGCCCAATAGGCCGCCTTGACCAACTTGTGGTCCAAGGTGCTCATCTGTTGGCGCCCGAAACCGCCGATAAATCCTTTGACCTGACCGTATGCACCTTCCGAATCCGTTTGCTGGTAAACCGGTTTGCGGCTGAGATCATCATCCATGGCAAGGGGCATCGGGATTTCCTCCAGCCGATCCAGGTATGGCGCCAGGAAAGACGGCGGCGGATCAAACGGATGGTGCGGTGCGTATATGTTCGCCATGTAGAACCAGGGGCTGTCACGTGACGCGTGTTTCGAGATGAATTCGGTTGCACGCGTCGCACACCACGCCGCCTCGGTCGAATTCTCCGGCATGCCGTTTTGCACCCACTGTGACAATTCGTGCGGCGTGGTTCGATACTCCAGTCCCTTTTCGGAGAGAAAGCGCGTGTAGTCCGAGTTCAATCCCCAAAGGTCGGATGGCGCCTGCGCCCAATTGAATTCGCCGAAGCCGTCATCGATCCTTGGCTCCGTGGCCGTGGCGATTTCCGGGGCTCCGGGTGCGAGATGGAATTTGCCGACCAATCCGGCAGCGTATCCCGCATCGGCCACCAATCGGGAGATCGGCTTTTCGGTCGGCGGCATGATCTGGCCGTTCTGCCGCAATCGGGTCGTTCGCGGATACCGCCCGGTCAGAAAACTTCCCCTGCTCGGCGAGCAGACCGGGCTTTGGACAAAGGCGTTTTCGAACAGGACGCCCTGTTCGGCGAGGCGGTCAATGTTGGGTGTACAGACGATCGGGTTTCCATAGCAGCCAAGAGTGTCCGTCCGTTGCTGGTCGGTACAGAGAATCAGTATGTTCGGACGCTGTCGCATTCCAACGCTCCGACTGTCGCTGCTCAAGCCTGTTGACGGAGAAAACCCGTTTGGCTACTCTGTCAATAATGAAAGCAATTACTTTCAATAATGAAAGTCAAGTGTGCGCGACGCTTGGGCAGATCAAGCCATACGCATTGTCGACCGGGCGCAGATCATTGCGATTGTTGGAAATCCTGGCCCGGCCGCCGCATGAAAAGAGCTTTTCGGATCTCGCTGAAGAAATGGACCTGTCAGGTGCCTCGCTGACCCGGCTACTCAAGATGCTGGTCGATGAGGAATGGATCCGTCAGCGGCTAACAAGCAACCGCTACACTTTGGGATATCGAGCGCAGCGATTTGGACACGCGCTGCGAGGCTTCGGGCTGCAAAGCACGCAGGTTCAGCAGGGAACCGTTGCCAGCCTGGCATATAATGTCGGTCATTCAGCCTGCCTGGCCTCCTACCAGGGCGACTATTTCGTCATTACTGCAAAGACCGAGATTCACTATGGCTATCATTTCATCGACGTTTTCGCGCCTAATACAGATTGGATAGACAACGGTATGGGCCAGGTTCTCCTGGCTTACCAACCCGATGGAGTCGCCAAGGCGATATATGATCGGCAGTACGGAATCGAACTTCCGGATACCCACCTCGAGGGGTTCCAGCGAATCCGGGAACAGGGACATCTGGTCCGGCGCGAGGGCCCTGTCACGCGATTTTCGGTCGGTCTATCAAATCCAGTCACCAGACAGGTCAGGGACGTGATGTCCGTCGCGGCCCTGAACACAAGCTCCGTGGATGTCGAAGGAATCCTGGCCCAGGTAACCAATGCCGCTTCCGAGGCTGCTAACCAGCTTCCGGAAGTATCACAGGAGTCGGCGAGTCTCGGGAATGAAAATCCGCAACAGGAAGAAGGAAAGGAACAATGCTTAACACTCTGACCAGGCGAATACTCGCGGCGTCAATTGCCCTGGTGGCCTCCACAGCAATCGCAAGCGCGCAGACGACTGTCCGGTACGCAACCGATGGCTACGGGATGGGCTCAACAATCGTCCTTGCATCCGAAAAGGGATATCTGATGGACGAAGGCATAAACCCCATCATCCAGACCTATGCCTACGGTGTCGACACGATCGATGCCGTACTGGCCGGACAGGCGGATTTCGGGGTGGTGATCGGATTCCCGCTGCTGATCCGGTTCCAGGCTGGCACGTTGATTTCGCCATCGATCATCGGAAATTTCGTCCCTGGCTGGCACAAGCTCTATACGCGGACGGAACTCATGAACGCGGACGAATTCGAGGGCAAATCCTTCGCGATTGCGACAGGCACCGCCCAGGAATTCGTGACTCGAAACTACATCAAATTGCTGGGACTTGACCCGGAAACGGACGTCAAGCTCGTCGATTTCGGCGATTTGTTCAGCATTGTCGGCGCATTGAAATCTGGCCGAATCGATGCCGCATGGGTTTGGGGCGAAGGCGCGAAAACCATGAGTGAGGACGCGAATTTCGCCTTCATATCGGACGACAGTATCGTATCCGAGGGAGCAACCGCGTTGCTGGTGACCACAAAGGAATACGCCGGTGCCAATCACGATGCGATCGTCAGGACGCTCAAGGCATTGCAAAGGGCGACCGAAGACGTTGCCGCTGACAGCGGCGCGGTCGCGACCATCGTTGCCGACAAGCTTGGCGCCGACAGTGAATTGGTAAAGCGGGCGATCGATCAGGCCCGGTATGAGCTGAGCTTCACTCCCAGTTTGGTGGACAACATGAGAGCCCAGCACGAATTCCTGCTCAATGCCGGAATGATCGAGTCATATGATCTGACGCCGTTGCTTCAATCCAAGGCGTTGGCCGAGGCCATCCCCTCGGCAGAGATCGACGCTTCACTCGAGTAGCAACACCTTGACGGGCGGGGTGGCCGATGTCCGAGAGGTCTCCCGCCCGTCTTTGCATCATGACCGAGCCGACGATTGGGTATTCAACTAAAAAACATTTGCTTTTCCTACACGCCGGCTTCGGATGATCCTCTCGTCCTCAAGAATATCGATCTCACGATCGACAATGGCGAGTTCCTTATCCTGCTGGGGCCGAGCGGTTGTGGAAAGTCCACATTGTTGCGGCTCATTGCCGGGTTCGATCATGCGACCACGGGAAGCGCGGAGGTGGACGGGTCCTCGATCGACGGCCCCGGCAAGGACCGGGGCATGGTGTTCCAGGATTTGGACAGTTCGCTCTTTCAATGGCTGACCGTCCGGCAAAATGTCGAGTTCGGTCTCAAGGTGAACCGCATCGAGGCAGGCGAAAGAAAAGAGCGCGCGAACGACGTGCTGCGAATGGTGAACTTGACGGATCACGACCACAAGTTTCCGGATGCCCTGTCGGGCGGCATGAAACAACGAGTCCAGATCGCCCGAATGCTCGCCATGCGTCCAAATATCATGTTGATGGATGAGCCCTTTGCGGCGCTTGACGCCCAGACCCGGCAGATGCTTCAGAGACAACTCGTATCAATTTGGTCCGAGGTCAAACGCACGGCCATATACGTTACACACGACATTCGCGAGGCGATCAATCTGGGCCAGCGTATCGTACTGATGACCGCTGGGCCGGAAGCCGCCATCAAGCGTGAATATGCCGTCCCCCTCGAATATCCGAGGGATCAATCGGACCAGGTCTATATCGATCTTCTTCAAACCATCTCGAAAGACATCGAAGAGGAAGTCACAAAGGTTTGGTCATGACCCGTTCGCCGTTCAACAAGACAATCCTTGGTGGTCGGATCGGCCGCAGTTTTTGGATTTCGGCGGTTTCGATCAGTTGCGGACTCGTTGCTTGGGAAATCGCCGCGCGGCTTTGGATAGATCCCTTTTTCCTGCCCCCGGTAAGCACCGTTTTTCTGGGAATCATCGAATTGATTGAAAGGGGTCTGCTCTTTGGCACCATTGGAATCAGCTTGTACCGAATATTGGCGGGTTTCCTCTTGGGGAGCATCGTCGCAATTCCAATCGGATTGATCGTTGGCATCTCGATAACCGCTCGGGCCATATTCGATCCGTACGTCCACTTTTTGCGTTTTATCCCGGCCCTGGCGCTTACGTCCCTGTTCCTTGTCTGGTTCGGTGTCGGCGAAGTCGCAAAGATACTGCAAGTGATGTACGCGACTGCATTCATCGTCATCGTCAATACGGCTACAGGTGTTGTCACGACGCATGAGAACAAGATTCTCGCGGCGCAAACACTTGGCGCGTCCCCCTGGCAGATATTCTGGCTCGTGACGATACCGGCCTGTATTCCGTCCATTTATGTCGGAATGCGATTGGCCCTGGCAGGGTCCTTCATGGTCATCGTCGCGGTTGAAATGCTCGCCGCTGAATCGGGCCTGGGCTATCTGATCTGGACATCCAAAGTCTATTTCAAGATCGACTGGATGTTTGTGGGTATATTCTTCCTGGGCGCCTTGGGGTTGTTGGCCGACTACCTATGGAAAATGCTCGGCCGGCACGCGATCAGGCGCTTTGTCCGGGAAAGCGCAGACTACTGACATGCCGCCCAATATTCTCCTTTTCCTCACGGATGATCATGGACAATGGGCGCTGGGTCCGTCGCGAAACGACCGCATTCAGGCACCGAACCTCGACTACCTCGCCGACACCGGCACGGTCATGGAAAACGCCTTCACGCCGACACCCGTGTGTTCTCCGGCCCGGGCCTGTTTGCTATCGGGACGCACGGCATCACAGCACGGAATCCACGACTATCTCGACAATCTGCCAACTCACTTTCGGCGCGATTGGCTTGACGAACAAATAACCCTTCCGGAACTGCTGCATGACGCGGGCTATGGAACCGGCCTCGTCGGAAAATGGCACTTGGGCAACGACGACAAGAGCGCAAGGGGGTTCGATTCCTGGGGAGCGCTCGCGGGCGACTACCCGATCGACGCGGCCGGTCCGGCCCGCTATTGCGTCAACGGTGAAATACGGACGATCGCGGGATCGAAGGCGTCGATCATTACCGATGGAGCGGTCAGGTTTCTGAAGAATCGCGACAAGGATCGTCCCTTTTTCCTGTTTGTCGGCCATGTTTCCACCCACAGCCCCTGGGAAGGCCATCCGAAGAGGTTGGTCGCACGCTACGCAACGCATGATTTCGCCGAGGTGCCGCAGCACGAAACATACCCGTTTGGTGAACAGAACCTGGAATCAAGACATCTCATCGACCGCTCCGAGCCGCGCGCCGCTCTCGCGCAGTACTACGCATCGGTGACGTCGATTGATGAAGGAGTCGGGCGACTGATGGATACACTCGACGCCGAAGGACTGGGTGACGAGACGGTTATCATTTACACATCGGATCATGGGTTGAATTGCGGCCATCACGGGATCTGGGGAAAGGGCAACGGTACGTTGCCCCTGAACATGGTGGAAGAGAGCATCAGGATTCCCATGGTCCTCAATGGCCCCGGTATCAGCAAAGGCCAGGTACGCGGTGAATTCGTCGACCATCTGGACCTGTTTTCGACGATCGTCGACCTGGCAGGGCTGCAACATCCATGCGACATCGAATACGCCGGAAAGTCGTTCCGGCACATTCTCGCCGGGGAAAGCTCGGAAAACTGGAGGCAAATGCAATTCTGCGAGTATGGCAATGTGCAAATGGTCCGCGACAGCCGCTTCAAGCTGGTCATCTGGCACGATACGGGTAAACACCGGCTATTCGATTTGCACAGTGATCAGCGGGAGGAACGAGATCTCGCAAAAATGCCGGAACATGCAAACCGTTGCGATGACATGCTGAGCCGACTGCGGGACTACTACGACCGCTTCAGTCTGCCCCATTCGTCAGGCGTTCGCCCGGGAGGGCCGGAGACAACCAACATCACGTCTCCCTGGTGTCGCGAAGCAGGTTAGATTCCGACGGCCATTTCTCCGAATTCGGCACCTGGAGAACGCCCGCGCCTGTTTCGCGTCGCGGCGGTTTGGCAACCGCTCCGGGGACAACGGCTGCCAGTATTCGCATCGGCAGCGGATGATCGCTTTCCGGAACGTCCTGATACCCGGTTTCCGGAACAGAAAAAAAATTTGCCGCCCTTGAAGATTGTGCTCGACATCCCATCTATGTTAATGTAAATCACATTTACATAGAAGGAAGCAACGCTACCATGAAAGGAAGTCGCCCAATGTCAACGGCCGCACACTGGTTTTCGAAAGCCGAACGCTGGCTGGATGAACACGGAAGGATCGCCTGGCTTGCGGTCATGATCGTGGGTTTCATCGTCGCATGGCCAATTGGCCTTGCCATTCTCTTCTACATGATCTGGAGCAAACGAATGACTCGTTCTTTTTTCGCCTGCAAGTCGAGCACCCGCTTCGGCCGCGGCAGTGGCAACACTGCATTTGACGCCTACAAGGCGGAAACCCTGAAGCGTCTCGAAGACGAACAGAAGGCTTTCAGGAAATTCCTCGATCGGCTCCGCGAAGCCAAGGACAAGGCCGAATTCGAGCAGTTTCTGGCGGAGAGAAACAAGCCCAGCACGAGCGCCGAAGCCTGACACGAGCCCCGGGAAACCGCACCCTCTTCCTCTACCCCTCCATGGAAGAGGGTGCGCCGCCGGGACAGCCGTTTTACACCGACCCTTTCCCATACGCCGAACATCGACGACGCGGTTTCTGACGGAAGGACCCGTCCACCGTCATGGCCTGATTCCCGCGAGCGCCTCGATCAGATCCTTCGCCCGCGCATTTGCTCTCGAGTCATTCCGCGGCGCCTTTTCCGGCTTCCGCACTCCATTCAATGCCGAATTGTTTCCAAAGTCCAAGGACGAACCAGGATTGTCTTCCAACTGGCGCTGCCACGCCAGAACGACGTCCAGAGCTTCATTTCGGGGAATGCCCGCGACCGCGCGTGCGACAGAGTGAATTCGTTCAGAGGCACGCCCAACAGTCATCGGAAAGGCCCGGGTGATCGTTCGCCCCGCCGGAGTGGGAACAAGGACAGGCCCGAACTTCAGAGAGAACTTCCTTTCGAGCAAGCCGTCAGCGCACAACGACGCAACCTCCTTTTGCATCGCGGCCGAGCGGATGCCCTCGACACCAACACATTCAAATCGAAAATCCATTTGAACCCCCGCCGCGTTAATGAGCAGATACACGGCGCACTGGAGATGATCCCGACCGCTCGTACCGCCTTCCTCGAGCAAGGCGTCGATGACGGAAGTCAGGATTGCCACTGTCCGCATTCGAGTCATGATCTCTCCGGTTCCCGTCGTGCCGCCTCAACCAGCCGCTGCTGAACCGGTTTCAGATACAGGCCCAACTATTGCTGCCGTCCGCGGGAGATAGACTCATTCGACAAGGCGAAAAACAGCAAATCCGCTTTTGCCGTGCAGGCTGTAGTTCGGTCCCGGCCGCCAAACAGTTTCAGTAGTGTCATTTCCGGATGCCCTATCGTGAGCCTTCGTCCCAGATTGTTCAATGTGCCGGAACCTGATAGCCACCCAGAAATTGAACGGCGTGACGTCTGCAATCGCGATGACGCCACTGGCTTTTCCCTCACGTTGCAAGGCATGAATGGACGATGAAGGCATTCAGGCTTTCCATGGCGACCCGCCTGAGACTAACTCCATTTACGCATCGTGTAGAGACCTCCGGTGTGACCTCCTATTCCGTCTACAACCATATGCTTCTTCCTTCGGTCTTTCGATCATTGGAAGAGGACTATTGGCACCTCCGGTCCGCAGTCCAGCTCTGGGACGTGTCTGCGGAACGCCAGGTCGAGATCGACGGCCCCGACGCGTTTCGACTAATCCAGCTGACGACGCCCCGTGATCTGTCCCGTATGCAGAACGATCAATGCTGCTATATCCCCGTGGTCGATGACCACGGCCGACTTCAGAACGATCCCGTTCTCGTGCGGCTTGGCGCAACACGCTTCAGGGCCTCTCTCGCGGACAGTGACCTGTTGCTGTTCTACAAGGGCCTCGCAAGCGGACTTGGAATGGACGTTTCGGTGTTCGAACCGGATGTGTCCCCGCTGGCGGTCCAGGGCCCGTTGGCCGACGAGCTGGTTGGAATTGTATTCGGAGAAGACACCGTCAAGCTCAGGTATTTCCGGCACCGGCGCGTGTCCGTGGCCGGGACCGACATGGTGATCGCGCGCTCGGGGTGGTCTCGCCAGGGCGGTTTCGAAATCTATCTCGAAGGATCCGAGAACGGTGAAGCGCTCTGGGACCTCCTGTTCGAGGCCGGGCAGGATCTCGACATCCGCGCGGGATGCCCGAATTATATCGAAAGAATTTCGGGCGGCCTGCTGTCTTACGGAAATGACATGACCGACGAGCACACGCCCTTCGAGGCAGGCCTTGCAAAATTCTGCAATCTGGAAACACCCCTCTGCCTTGGCCACCACGCGCTCGTGGATCAACAGGAACCATCCCGGATGATTCGCCCGATTGAAATCCTGGGCGACCCCGTCCCGGAAATCAGGGATCGTTGGATGGTGGCGGATGAAAAAGGAAACCCGGCGGGCGCCATTTCCTCGACCGTCTGGTCACCCGAGTTCAAGACCAATGTCGCAATTGGAATGGTCGATCGCCACACAAACCTGCCAGGTAGCCGAATTGTCGTTCACGCACCCGACGGAGAACGCGAAGCCGTGATTCGCGACGCCTTCTGGATGTAACATCGATCCGTCACCCGCCTCTTGGGCGTTGAAGCGGGGCGTTCCGCATGCGTCTTGATCCGGTCTGCTTTCATGCGGGAAATCCTTCCGATCCATTCACCTTGATCGGAGGACATTTCCGAGGCGAAATACGCGCCCGCAACGCCGTAGACAGCTCTTCCATGAAGGTTTGCGGCGAAACCGAGCATGACCTTGTGGCGGAATTCGAGCGCAGGGACGGCTCGCAGAACATTCGAAAGGCCAAGGGAAAGGGTCGCCGGAGACATTTTGGGGCTGACGCCGCGGGTTCGGCCACACCGCCGGAGCGGCGTCAGCAAGCCCGTCGGCTTTGTCGAAATCGCGGCGGCATCCGGGACGGGCAGCGCTATCGCTGTCGTGGACCGGGAATCCGGTGCTTCAGGATTGGATCGACATCACCATCTCCGGTGCCACCGCAGTGAACCTCCGTCGCCTGAAGGCGGCGGCTTCTCGGCCAAGCCTCGGACCACTGCCCCTACTTCGCGACCGAAGGCCAGTTCCTGGCCCCAATGCGAGACACCTACAGGGCTCCGGTGAGCCCTTCAACAAGGAGCGCGCATTCCCCTGCGCGAGTTCTATGGCCGCGCGGCCGCCGTGGCGGTTTCGACGTCGGAGGTCAGCCGGCTGCAAGAGATCTGCGTCTTCCACCACTTCGCCATCGGTTCGTCGACCCGGCGGCCGGTTGGGACGTCGATGTGCGGCAATTCGTCGATCAGCCAGGCAAGTGATCGAAATCCTGCATCCGGCAGGCGTCGAGCATACTGTCGATGTTCCCGATGATCGCGGCACCGAGTTCGATCCAGGAGCAATGCTGAGTTCAACAAGCGCTCTTGTCGGATACCAGGCTCCAGAAGTTTTCGGCCACGTGGGGGAGCGGGTTCCTGGCACGGAAAATTCGGACTTCGACCGGGATACACCAGCTCTGATCGCCCGCGAGTACAAGTGAACCTTCGCTGACGGACATTCTTGCCAACATCTCGTTGATCCACGTGACGCCCAATCCGCTCTCCGCCATGGATTTCAAGGCACCGGCGAGAGGCGAGGAAGAACTCTTCTTTACGAACACAGGGGCATTATGACGTGCCAGCATGGCGTCAACGATCTGGCCGAGCGCCGAAGCTTCCGAGAAATAAAGGTACTTAACCGGGGCTTGCCGTGTTCCGGGAAGCGCATGGATCGGCAAACCCTCGGCATCGGGAGCGGAAACCGGGATCAAACGGTCCAAGCCAACGACCGAGGACTCGAAAAGCGACTGGTCGAACCCCAGGTCCGCGTCAGGGTGCCAAATGCAGAGCATGAAGTGACACAGCCCGTGGGTGAGATACCTGGCGCAGGTGTTCATATGGTTGGATTCCAGGCTCAAGGGGACATCCGCCGTGTTGCCGGGAATCGATTGATACCAGTCGGGAAAGAAGAGGATTGAAATAGTGTGCGTCGCCGCGAACTTCATGGTGTTCGCACCTTTCGCCGTCTGCCGAATGTTCTCCAGTCCCTGATGGATCTGGTGAGTGACGTTTTTGGCAATCGGTACGAGTTGGCGGCCGCCGTCCGTGAGTCGGATAGGCCGGCTGTTCCGATCAAACAGGGTGACGCCAACCCACTCTTCAAGCAGCCGGATCCGGCGGCTGAATGCCGGTTGCGTCACGTTCCGGCGATGGGCGGCCCGCGAAAAACTGCCTGCCTCTACCAGCGCAAGGAAATCTTCGAACCAAGCGATCCTCATTGCCGCTCCACCTTTTCGCAGTTCCATGAAATCCACCGCGTCCCGATGATTAGACAGAACCACGACAATCGCAATCGGGTATTGATCGGCCTTGACAACGTCACGTTCGGCATGGTGCATTCCGATCGACAATCGAGAAATCGCATGAAAATTGCCAGATTTGAAAACCGTGACGAAAATTTTTTTCAATTAGTATCGCAAAAACAAAAAATTAAAGATCACCTGGAAGATGTCGCCACGCCATATTATTAAAAAATTGCATGATTTTATTTGCAATTGGTATTGGCCGAATCGACTTGAAGGGCTTATTCAAATGGCAAGGATACGGCTCCCCGTTCCGATCTCGTCATGCCGTTGCCGACATTTGCTCAAAAAATCGCGCACGTGTAATTGATCGGAGCGAGATGGGGATTCCCCGCATCTTTGTATTTCATTTAGGGGGAGGATACCTAATGTCAAACGTCAAGAAGATTTTGGCTGGCGCGGTTGCCTTGTTGCTTATGGCAAGTGCGGTTCAGGCTGACACGATAAAGTTCGGCGTGACCGACCTCACCGGTCTTGAAGAGCTGCAAACCAATTACGGGGATTTTGTCGCTGCGCTGGAAGAAGTAACCGGCGACACAATCGAGTACTTTCCGGTCAATAGCCGTACGGCGGCCGTCGAAGCGATGGCCAACGGTCATGTCGACTACATTCTCACGGGACCGGCCGAATACATCGTGTTCCGGGCACGTGCCAAAGCCATACCCGTGGTTGCCTGGCAACGCGTCGACTACTACACGTCACTGTTGGTCACCAACGAATCGCCGATCAAGACGTTGGCCGACGTGAAGGGCAAGATCGTTGCCTTTGGTGACGTGGGGTCCACATCGACCCATTTGGCACCGGCCCAGTTGCTTGCCAGCATCGGCTACATGCCAAACGTGGACTATACGGCGTTGAATATCCATCGCGGCGTGTCCATTGAAGCCATGCTTCAAGGCGATGTCGATACCATTGCCGTCGGTTCATCGCATGTGATCAACATTCGTATGGCGTTCCCCGACGTCGGAATACGTGTCGCTGCCCGTGGCCCGGACCTGCCGAACGATGTCCTGGTCGCCGGAGCCCACGTCCCCGCCGAAAATGTGGAGAAAATTCGCGCGGCTTTCGTGGACAACGCAACGATGCTCATGGAGGCGGCACTCAAGAGTGAAGATAACAAGAAGTACATCGGAGGCAAGTTCATTCCGACAGTCGAAGATTCCGACTACGAATACGTGCGCCAAGCCTACATAACGGTGGGTGCAGAGAACCTCGCCAAGTTCATTGATGAATGATGAGCCATCTGATGCCGCCGCCTGCCGGCGGCCAAATCGAGGCACCTCTGCGGGTCGTCCGCCCGCAGAGGTGAGTTCTCGGGGGTGAAGGTCGACGATTGCGCCTTGAAGGTGAAGTCCCTCTCGTTGACTTTCGCCAACGGACTCAAGATTTTCGACAGGATCGACTTTTCCGTAGACGACGGCGAGCGAGTTGCGATTATTGGCCGTAACGGGGCCGGAAAATCGACACTTCTGCGCGCGTCTCTCGGGATGTTCCCGCAATCGAAGAGCGAGGGAGAGTGGCTCTACGGCGAGCCGATGCAGAACATCAGCGGACGCAAGAGGCGCCAGCTCCTCCGTCAGGTAGGGTTCGTACACCAGCGGCACAACCTGGTGCCCCGCGCGACTGCGCTGACCAATGTTGTTCACGGCGCTATCGTCCGCTATCGACCGAGCATCCGGGTTTGGAACCAGGCCTTGGCGCCAGGCCATTTGCGCGACGAGGCCATGGACCTGCTGGTGCGGGTCGGCTTGGCCGACCGCGCCCTCAACAGGGCCAGCGAATTGTCAGGAGGGCAGTCGCAGCGAGTCGCGATCGCACGGGCGCTCATGCAACGGCCGAGACTCGTGATTGCCGATGAGCCTGTCGCCAGCCTGGATCCAGTTGCTGGCGAAGAAATCATGGAACTGTTTTCACGGTTGGTGGCCCAGCAAGACGCGACCCTCATTTTTGTCTCTCACGATCTGTCCCATGCGGTGCGCTACGCGGACCGCATACTCGGCGTTCGCGACGGGCGCATAGACCTGGACTGCAGCGCCGATGCGAAGTCGATCGATGAACTGGCGAGCATTTATGGAGACGAAGACGATGGCTAACACCCCCGCACGCCTCCATGCCTTCAATCCACCCGGATTCGCCTTCGCAGTAGCCGGCCTGGCCTTAATCATCACGGCCTTCAACGGCATCGACTTCGATCTCTACACGATCATTGAAGGCGGACCCCGGTTGACCCGATTGCTCGGACAGATGTGGCCCCTGAACTTTGAGGCCCTGCCGCGACTGTTAAACTCGCTCTGGATAACCTTTCTGATGGCGGTCTGCGGCACGACGCTCGGTATCGCCGTCAGTCTTCCCTTGGTCCTGTTCGCGGCTCGCAACCTCACGCCTCATCCATACATCAGATTTGTCGTTCGCGCTTTCATCGCGCTCTGCCGCACGGTGCCGGACCTGATCTGGGCCCTGATCTTCGTGATCGTAGTCGGGCTTGGTCCGGTCGCGGGGGCCTTGGCGATCATGATGGACAGCATTGGTTTCCTCGGGAAGTTCTTTTCCGAAGCTTCTGAAGAACAGGATCCCGGCCCCCAGGAAGCCGTCAGGGCGATGGGCGGCAGCCGTCTCGATGTCGCCATGTCGGTCGTATTGCCGAGCGCGATGCCGGCTTTCACCAGCGATGCCTTGTTTGCCATGGAGAAGGCCGTACGGGCATCCGTGATCCTGGGATTGGTCGGTGCAGGCGGAATTGGAATCGAGCTCAAAGTCGCGATAGATCTGTTCAAGTACGAAACGGCAGCGCTGATCATTCTGCTCATTTTCTCGCTCGTGGTTTCGGTGGAACAGGTGAGCAATCGCCTGCGCGCCAAGATAATCGGCGGAGACTAATTCCAAGAGGCTCCAACGGTACGCGATACCTTGTTGCAGCGGTAGGATTCGCTGTTGACGGATAACTGTGGGTTGGCGCCGATTGCGCGAACAGGGAAACGGCCAGTTCCAAGGAATTGCGTCGGCGAGATTGAAAGCGCGGTTACAGGTGACTTGAAACATTGTGGACGCCTCGATGAATCTGCCAGAACGCCCGAAGAAGCGGCGGGTGCTCGGGACCTGTTGTTCTGCCCACGCCGCCCACGATGGGCTGAGCGACATGCTGTACGTGATTCTGCCTGTCCTGATGGAGCAATTCGGCCTGTCACTGGCGCAAATTGGAATGATCCGCGGCGCACACCGCACTGCCATGTCGCTCTTTCAGATTCTCGCCGCCCTGCTTGCCGAGCGGCTGGGGGAACGGGTTTTATTGGTCGCCGGCACAGCGCTGACCGGAATGTTTTTCATTCTCGCGGGCATGTCCTCCGGTTTCTATGCTCTATTGATCCTGCTGTTTCTGGTTGGACTCGGCCAAGCTGTGCAGCACCCCCTCTGCTCTTCCATTCTCGGTACTGCCTACCGTGGCGGCGGCCATCGCGGCGCCCTCGGCACCTACAATTTCGCCGGCGACGTTGGCAAATTCATCGTCGCTGGTTCGTGCAGCCTGCTGCTGGCCGCCGGCTTTGTCTGGCAGGTGCCAGCCATCGGATACGGCGCGGTGATGGTGCTGATCGCCATTTTACTGATGGTCGCCCTCACAAGACTGAAGGCAGGCGGCGCACCAACAGCATTACATATGGCGACGGGCAAGGGCTGGGGCATTGTCCACCGCAGAGGATTTGCCTCCCTGTGCGCGATCGCGGCAATCGATAACGGCACGCGAACCGGTTTCCTCACCTTTGTCGTTTTTCTAATGTTGGAGAAAGGCGTGCCTGAAGGCTGGGCGTTTCAGGCCATTCCGGCTCTGCTCATAGGCGGAATTGCCGGAAAATTGGCGTGCGGCTATCTGGCTGAGCACTTCGGCGTGATTCGCATGGTGGTCGTCACAGAGGTGGCGACGGCCGCCGGCATGCTTCTGCTCTTGGTGCTCCCGAATGTCGCTGCGTTTGCTCTTCTTCCCATATTTGGTGTTGTGCTCAACGGGACATCGTCGGTGGTGTACGGTACCGTCGGCGATCTCGTGGATCGCGACCGCCAGTCGAGAGCATTCGGCCTCATTTACACGCTGGGTACGGTATTTGGCGTTTTCACACCGCTGGCTTATGGCATGTTGGGTGACCGGATTGGTATCGAGGCCACCCTGGCGATCGCATCCCTCCTTGTACTCTTCACTTTGCCATTTGCCATGCAATTGCGCTCATCCGTCGCCATTCGGACCACTGCCGCGTGACTGAATGACGTTTGCGAAATTCGAATCCGTGAAAGGAGACCAAGTCAATGTCGAAATCCGAAATTGAGATTAACGGGCGATCCTATGAATGGCCCAAGGACCCGGTCGTCGGCGTCTGTATCGACGGCTCTGAACCGGGTTATATCGAAGAAGCCGTGAAGGCGGGCGTCGCGCCGTACTTCGAACGGATCCTCAATGACGGCACCAATAGAATTGCCCATTGTGTCATTCCTTCGTTCACCAATCCGAACAACATCTCGATCGTTACCGGTTGCCCGCCGGTCGTGCATGGCATTTGCGGAAATTTCTTTTACGACCGGGAAACCGATTCCGAAGTGATGATGAACGATCCGAAGTTCCTTTGGGTCGAGACGATCTTGAAAGCGTTCCACTCTCGCGGCGCCAAGGTTTGCGCGATCACTGCCAAGGACAAGCTTCGCACACTGTTGGGAAAAGACCTGGTCTTCGGCGACGGTACGGCGATCAGCTTTTCTGCCGAAACCCCCGAAACGGCGACGATGGACGACCATGGAATTGAGGGTGTCCTGGACCTCGTCGGCCTGCCTGTACCGGACGTCTATTCCGCCGGCCTGTCCGAGTTCGTCCTAGCCGCCGGCGTCAAGACCATGGCGCGGGACCGTCCGGATATCATGTACCTCTCGACGACTGATTTCATTCAGCACATGTGCGCACCGGGAACACCGGTGGCCAACGCGTTCTATGAGATGATGGACGGTTACCTGGCACAACTCGACGAGATGGGCTGTATCATCGCCATAACCGCCGATCACGGCATGAACGCCAAGCACAATTCCAAAAAGATGCCCGATGTCGTCTACCTCCAGGAATTGCTGGACGAAATGTTGGGCGAGGGCAAGGCTCACGTCATTCTTCCGATCACGGATCCCTATGTGGTACATCACGGGTCCTTTGGATCCTTCGCCGCTGCCTATCTTGTTGACAGTGTCGACCAAACTGCTCTCCTGGGCCAACTCCAGGCGATGGAGTGGGTCGATTGCGCTCTTGATCGCGCCACTGGGTGCGAACGTTTCGAGCTGCATGAGGATCGGGTAGGTGACATCATTGTCATATCGACAAGGAACAAAGTGATTGGAACCACTCGCGAGCGGCATGATCTTTCGGTTCTCAAGGAGCCACTTCGAAGTCATGGCGGCTTGACAGAGCAGAAGGTCCCGTTGCTGATGAATCGCAAAATCGATCTTCCGGACAGTGCGCAGCTACGGAACTTTGACATATACGATCTTGCCTTGAATCACGTTCTCGGGGCGACGTAGCTTTGGATATGCTTGTCCGAACCGTGAGATCCCGGCATGGGCGATGCGAGAACTCGCAGCATATTTACCGTGACCTCCCCATCGATCCGGAACCGATGTGGTCCAGAACAGTAGCGCACCGTTCGTGAGAATCCTGCCGTCCGCCTTGCAACTCAATGGGCTCGATGGTCGCACAGCGCTCAGTTCAGGAACTCCTTGCGCATGCCCACAAATATGTGCGGGACACGTCGATACCGGCGGCGTTCAGGAGTCCCTGGCATGCCGATAACTTTATTATGCCGCGTTTGTGGCCCGGGGCATTGAATCCCCGAGCTTTTTCGCTGGAATTGTCGGCATAATCACAGCGATTTCAGGAAGCCCAGCGGGGTATTGTCCGGCTTGAACCTCCCGGGTTCGACCCCGACGGGACGGGTCTTCTCCATGGCCTTTTCCTTGATGCGGAGATCTGCGTGCAGGTAGACCTGCGTCGTCTCGGCCGATTCATGACCGAGCCAGAGAGCGATCACCGTGCAGGTGATGCCCTCGTGCAGCAACGCCATTGCCGCGGCATGTCTCTAATGTCTTGCACGAGATTAGAGGCATTCAGCTGCAATGTCGCTCCTGCAAAACGGTGTCGACCGGGGGGTCATCGCATTGTGGCTCGGGCATGAATCCGTGGAGACCACCTATGCCTACTTGCACGCCGATCTCAGACTCAAGGAGCAGGCCATGGCAAAAATCCCGCAATTGCAGTTGAAACCGGCTCGATATCGTCCCGATGACGACCTGCTGGCATTCCTCAATGGACTGTGATTATTCCGGAATTCGTGCGAGAAAATAGCGCGATTTCAATCAGCAGTTGTAACTACTCACCCCTTTTGGTCCCTTTCGGTTTTTCGTTGTTGACACCCACTACTGTCCCAGTAAAATCCTCTAACCACACTCTAAAGCTCTGATGTAAATACATTAATTGGACATTTCGGCTGTTACCGACTTGAACCCGCCGCACACGCTCGTCACACTTCCTCACTGTCCTGCACCGTCAAGAGGAAGAATGCAATGTACTCCGGCAGCCTGGTTTTCGCTCAGATCATGGAACACCTTCCATGGCACATGTTCCGCAACTGTGTCTCTCGATACGACGGAAATCGCTACGTCAAGGCGTTCACCTGTGCCGATCAGTTCCGGTGCATGGCCTTCGCCCAACTCACCTACAGGACCAGTCTGCGCGACATCGAAACCTGCCTCCGTGCCCCAGCGCGGGAAACTCTACCATATGGGCATCCGTGGCGGGGTCTCCCGCAACACCCTCGCCAATGCCAATCAGGCCCGCGACTGGAAAATCTACGCCGACTTCGCACAATACCTCATCCACATCGCCCGGGACATCCACGCCGATGACACGCTTCCCGGCCTTGATGTTCACGATACCGTCTACGCGCTCGACTCCTCGACCATCGACCTCTGCCTGTCGCTGTTCCCATGGGCGCGGTTCCGCAGGACAAAGGGCGCCGTCAAGTTGCACACACTCCTCGACCTGCACGGAAACATTCCAGCCTTCATCCACATTTCCGACGGAAAACTCCATGACGTCAACGTCCTGGACCTGCTGCTTCCGGAAGCCGGCGCATTCTATGTCATGGACCGGGCCTATCTCGACTTCAAACGCCTCCATCACCTCCATCTCTGTGGCGGCTTCTTCGTCCTGAGAGCAAAGTCAAATACCAGGCTCCGCCGCCTCTCCTCCCGGCCGGTGGACCGTGGTACCGGCCTCATCTGCGATCAGGTCGTGCGGCCGGGCGGCGTCAACAGCGCGACCGATTTCCCGGACAAGCTGCGCCGCATCAAGTACCGCGACCCGGAGCGCGGCAAGACCCTGGTCTTTCTCACCAACAACTTCACCCTGCCTGCCATGTCAGTCGCAGACATCTACCGGTCGCGCTGGCAGGTTGAATTGTTTTTCAAGTGGATCAAGCAGCATCTTCGGATCAAGTCCTTCTTCGGCACCTCGGAGAACGCCGTGAAGAGCCAGATCTGGATCGCGGTGTCGGTCTATGTGATCGTCGCGATCATCCGCAAACGTTTGAAAATTGACGAAAGTCTCCACACAATTCTGCAGATTCTGAGCCTGACGATTTTCGAGAAAACTCCATTAAATCAACTGCTTGACATGTCGGCTCAACAGATCCCGCAGGACACTCCCAGTAAGCAATTGAATCTATTCAATTTTTAATGGGACACTAGTGGTTGACACCATAGGTTTGACGTCCTATCGAGGCTGCATCCGGTTTTGATGCGGGGTCGGTTCGGTCGATGGCAATGTGGTTTGGTTCCAAGGCGACCTCTGGTCTTTGCCAGGCGATTATAGCATCCCAGCCGCCGCACGATGTGTATATCGAGCCATTCCTGGGGGGCGGCGCGATCATGAAGCGGAAGCTTCCCGCACAGCGCAACATCGGCATCGATCTTGATCGGCGCGCCATTGACGGCTTCACCTGCGACTACCCGGTCGAGTTGCATCGGGGGTGCGCGTTCAGTTTCCTTGAAGCCTTCCCCTTCCAGGGCCGCGAACTGGTTTACTGCGATCCACCCTGCCTTCAGGCAACCCGACGCTCCGAACGCCGTTACCGTCACGATCTTGACGACGCGTCGCATGTGGCGTTGCTGGACTTGCTGAAGTCGCTGGACTGCCAGGTCATGATCTCCGGCTACCCGAGCCGGCTCTACGAGACCCATCTTGCCGACTGGCGGTCCCTGTCGCTGCAGGTCAACAACCATGCGGCGGTAGTCACCGAGTCGATCTGGTTCAACTTCGCGCCCGACCGGGTTCACTGGGCCCGGTTTGCCGGGCGGAACTTCACCCATCGCCAGACGGTCAAGCGCAAGGCCGAGAACTGGGCGCGGCGCTATGCGGCGATGCCGCCGGGCGAGCGCCTGGCGGTGCTGGCCGCGGTCATGGCGGTCGAGGACGGGTCATGGCGACGGTGAACGGGAAGTCGCTGCGCGACGAGTTCGAGGCCGCGCGGGCCGATGTCGAGGCGCTGCGTGCGGCCGGCAAGCTGTCCGGCGAAGTCGACACCGTGATCCGGGTCCTGATGACCCTGCTGAGCATCCTGATCTCCATCCTGCTGGAAAAGACCACCCCGAAAACCAGCAAGAACTCCGGCATCCCTCCATCGCAGATGGATGACAAGGACGAGACCGCGGCGCGTTCCAGGCGCAGAGCCAGAGCGAAGGAACCAGGCGATGAGACCGGAGCCAATCTCCGGAAAGTCACCACCAAGGAGACGATCACCGTCGAGACCTGCGATGCCTGCGGCGCCGACCTGTCCGGCGTCACGCCCACGGCACACGAACGGCGCACCAGCTTCGATATCATCTTCGAGGTCGTCGAGCACAAGGTCGATGCCGAGATCAAGGACTGCCCCGAGTGCCGGGCCCGAACCAGGGGACAGTTCCCCGACACCATGCCGGGGCCGCGGCAATACGGCGTCGGCTTCATGGCCTTCATCATCAACCTGCTGGTCGCCCACATGCTCTCGCTGCGGCGCACCGTCGCGCTGGTGCAGGCGATCTCCGGCCTCAGGATATCCGAAGCCACCTGCCTCAATTACATCCGGCGCCTCCATGATGCGCTCGACGCGTGGGAACAGGCCGCCATCGAACGCCTGCTGGCGCGGCCGGCCCTGCATGCCGACGAGACCGGCATGCGGGTCGACGGCAAGAACAACTGGCTGCATATCATCACCGACGGATCGCTGACCCTGAAGTTCCTGCATCGCAAGCGCGGGGTGGAAGCGATCGATGACATCGGCATCATTCCCCGCTTCACCGGCACACTGATCCACGACTGCTGGGCGTCATACTTCTCCTACGACACATGCAGGCACGGCCTCTGTGGCTCTCATTTGCTGCGTGAACTGGCTTTCATTATCGAGTCCCACTAGTGTCCCATTAAAAATTGAATAGATTCAATTGCTTACTGGGAGTGTCCTGCGGGATCTGTTGAGCCGACATGTCAAGCAGTTGATTTAATGGAGTTTTCTCGAAAATCGTCAGGCTCAGAATCTGCAGAATTGTGTGGAGACTTTCGTCAATTTTCAAACGTTTGCGGATGATCGCGACGATCACATAGACCGACACCGCGATCCAGATCTGGCTCTTCACGGCGTTCTCCGAGGTGCCGAAGAAGGACTTGATCCGAAGATGCTGCTTGATCCACTTGAAAAACAATTCAACCTGCCAGCGCGAACGGTAGATGTCTGCGACTGACATGGCAGGCAGGGTGAAGTTGTTGGTGAGAAAGACCAGGGTCTTGCCGCGCTCCGGGTCGCGGTACTTGATGCGGCGCAGCTTGTCCGGGAAATCGGTCGCGCTGTTGACGCCGCCCGGCCGCACGACCTGATCGCAGATGAGGCCGGTGCTCCGGTCCACCGGCCGGGAGGAGAGGCGGCGGAGCCTGGTATTTGACTTTGCTCTCAGAACGAAGAAGCCGCCACAGAGATGGAGGTGATGGAGGCGTTTGAAGTCGAGATAGGCCCGGTCCATGACATAGAATGCACCGGCTTCCGGAAGCAGCAAGTCCAGGACGTTGACGTCATGGAGTTTTCCGTCGGAAATGTGGATGAAGGCCGGGATGTTTCCGTGCAGGTCGAGGAGTGTGTGCAACTTGACGGCGCCCTTTGTCCTGCGGAACCGCGCCCATGGGAACAGCGACAGGCAGAGGTCGATGGTCGAGGAGTCGAGCGCGTAGACGGTATCGTGGACATCGAGGCCGGGAAGCGTGTCATCGGCGTGGATGTCCCGGGCGATGTGGATGAGGTATTGTGCGAAGTCGGCGTAGATTTTCCAGTCGCGGGCCTGATTGGCATTGGCGAGGGTGTTGCGGGAGACCCCGCCACGGATGCCCATATGGTAGAGTTTCCCGCGCTGGGCGCGGAGGCAGGTTTCGATGTCGCGCAGACTGGTCCTGTAGGTGAGTTGGGCGAAGGCCATGCACCGGAACTGATCGGCACAGGTGAACGCCTTGACGTAGCGATTTCCGTCGTATCGAGAGACACAGTTGCGGAACATGTGCCATGGAAGGTGTTCCATGATCTGAGCGAAAACCAGGCTGCCGGAGTACATTGCATTCTTCCTCTTGACGGTGCAGGACAGTGAGGAAGTGTGACGAGCGTGTGCGGCGGGTTCAAGTCGGTAACAGCCGAAATGTCCAATTAATGTATTTACATCAGAGCTTTAGAGTGTGGTTAGAGGATTTTACTGGGACAGTAGTGATCGAGTCCAACGGTTACCGCTGGGCACGCCTGATGAAGAAACTGCTGTGCGAGGCCTGCCACAGGGTCAACACAAGCGAAACCAAGACCCTGAGCGAGGCCGAATACCGCGCCATCCGCAAGCGATACCGAACCATCCTCACACAGGGGGCCGGGGAACTGCCCGAAATCCCCAAACGCAAGAAAGGCCAGCGCGGACGCATCGCAAAGTCCGATGCCCACAACCTGCACGAGCGGCTCAAAAAATACGAAGACGCCGTGCTGCGCTTCATACACGACCCCGATGTCAGCTTTACGAACAATGCGGCAGAAAGGGGCTTCAGGATGGCAAAGGTCAAGATGAAGGTCTCCGGATGCTTCAGAACCCGCCTCTATGCCGAATACTGGTGCCGAATCTCAAGCTACCTGCAATCAATGGCCGCAATGGGTTACAATCCACTCGTCGCCATCCAGATCGCGCTTGCAGGACGGGCCGCAGAGATGGTCAAGTAAATAAAGAACCCCGATCTCAATCGTGAACGGGTGAGTAGTTACCAGCAGTTCTCATTTTGACTTTTTCGCGCTGTAACGTATTGAATATGTGCGATATTTCCGGATGCCTGAAACTATTCTGATTCCGCCGCCTACGGCACGTTCCGCTGCCCGGCGGTGATTCGCATCCGGTTTCGGCCGGTTTTCCCGCAAATTTCGCCGGTTTTCGCCATTTTGGGGATTCACAACCACCCCCATTCTGTGATTCCTGTACGCCCGTGAAGCGGTTCAAGCGATATCTGGACATTATGCGGGAAGCTT
>OZ219895.1:0-9329 GCA_964291635.2 Paracoccaceae bacterium
ATCTCGTCCGCTCGGGCCGGGGCGGTGCGGTCCTCGTGAGGGAGTTGGAGTTCTTCCGCAAGAACCGGGCACGGATGGACTACAGGGGCGCAAGGGATGCCGGCTGCCCGATCGGCTCCGGATGCGTGGAATCAGCAAATCGATTCCTCGTCCAGCAAAGGATGAAACGGTCGGGCCAGCGCTGGGGCCGGGAAGGCGGTCAGGCCGTCCTCACCTTCCGTTCCCTGCTGAAATCGGGCCGGTTCGACGATGCGTGCCGCAGCCTGGTGCGCCGCCGAAGGGCGAATGCCCCCGTCAGCTTGCCAGCCTCGGTGCCGAAACTGGACCTCGCCGCCTGATTCGCAACAGAGAACCCAACCAAACAACTCAGGATACCATACGAGATTCGCTCCCGGGCCTCGATAACCATCTTGACAACTTGTCCGGATTTTACGATTATATATGTGTTCGTTTGCGTAATCGATTGCGTAATCGATTTGTGGGACTCTCTCAACAGGATTCCGTAGCAAACTTGGCTAGAAGAGACATTGAAGGAGGTACGCTATGCCAACAAAATCACTATTGACCCGTCGAGGCATGTTCATCCGAGTAAGTGCTCTGGCAATGGGCGCCTCGCTTGCGGGTGGCGTCGCAGGTTTCACCAGTACGGCGCTGGCTTCCGAACATGGCGTACAGGGGAAGACGGTCGAGTACATCGCTTTCGGTCTGCAGTTTGAATACCAGGTGGCGCTGGTGTCCGGGATCGAGAATCGTGCTGCCGAGGAGGGCATGGTTCTCCGGGTCATTGACGGAAAGGGCGATCCGAATCTTCAGGTCACCCAGGTACTCGATGCCGTGACCAAGCAGCCCGATGCCTTGCTGATCAATCCGGTTGACGCAACGCTGCTCGTAGCTGGTGTCAAGCGTGCCAACGAAGCAGGGATTCCGGTCTTCATCATGGAGAACCCGCCGCCCGAAGGCGAGTATCTTGGATTCGTGGACTTCGACAATGAAGCTGGCGGCGCCATGGGCGCGGACGAACTGGCGCGGTTGGTCGGGAACGAAGGCGTCGTGCTGGAAACCCGCGGATCCGTCGGTTCGGCCCAGGCACAATTGCGACACAAGGGATTCAATGATCGCATGGCGGCAGAACACTCTGGCATCGAGGTGCGTTCCCTGAACACCGAATGGGTCGCGGACAATGCCTATTCGATGGTTCTCGACGCTTTCACGCGCAACCCGGACATCAAGGGTGTCTTCAGCCACAATGATGAAATGGTACGAGGCATCGTTTCAGCCCTGCGACAGATCGGCAAACTGGTTCCGCCTGGAGAAGAAGGACATGTAGCAGTGGTCGGGTTGGACGGCACGCCGTTGGGTCTGGACCGCATCCGCGAAGGGACTCAGGACGCTTCTGTCGGACAGGATCCGATTGCCATGGGCAATGCGATCCTGGATCAGATGATTGCGTACTTCGAAGGTCAAGAATACGTGCCCACCGCTGTTACGCAGCCCGTCTTGATCAATGCCGAGAATGTGAACGATCCGGCACATTGGGGCAATTTCTGACAATACAGGCAAATGAAAGTGACGGGCTAGCGGTGCGGCTGAGTTCGCGCCCTTGCCCGGAGCGTTTGGGTCCGGGCCGGTACCGGCCCGGATCAATCCATCAGCCCGGAAACCGGGGGCTTCTACTTCGGCACTCGTATGACTGAATCCGGGAGGGGGGAGAAGGCAGTCATACATTGTGGTCCGGCGGGTCGGCGCAGAGGCCGACACCGTCGCCGACCTTCAGCTCGAACCCCGGATCGCGGGAGACCTTGAAGGTCCCGACCCCGTGCGGCTCGAGGCCGCCCAGCTTCAGGATGCCGAACACCGCCCGGACCCCGATCCCCGGCCGCTTCGCCAGCACCCGCAACTCCAGTGACTGCAGTGCACCGGCGGCGGCGGCATCGCAAGCGCGATCACTTCCCTGACCTTCTCTTCCGATACCGGCTTGCGACCCGTCCTGCCGGGGATGTCGTGAAGCAGGCCGTCAACATCCTCGACAAGGACGCGGGGACGTCCGGGAAAGGAGATTTACGCCGCCGCTTGAACTGGCTCGTCATCAGACGCCAAGGGCAGGGAATTCTCAATCGGCACATCTGGGGAAGTCTAAAGCGGTATCGACACTCGAGGATCGAATGCGGACCGGTCCTGATCCTCTCGAGACGCGCCCGGTCTTCCCCGCCCAGACCGATCTGTCTTCTCCTGCTCCTTGCCTTTCAGTTTCTGCTCCCATTCGAAAACAGTACGGCATTGACCGGGAGCGGTTGATTCGTTCACCGCCGGCAAATGGTATCCCCAAACGCGAACGGACCACCAGAAAGGCGGCGGGCGCGGTCAGAGGGAGTTTTGTTCCCTGCAAGCCATTATTCAGGTGTTCGAGATTGATCATATGTGATTAGACTCTTCCGGAAAACGGACGAAGCACGGCCGGCTGCCGAAGGGGATAGATGCAGCCTCGGTTCGTCCGCCGGCCCGTGCCATCAGGATTTCAAAAGGGAGGGTCACTTGAAACTTGCATTCAACACTTGGGTCTATTCGAGCTTTCCGGTGTGGGTGCCCGCCTATCCTCTGGAAGAAGTCATCAGGCGGCTGGCGCGCATTGGTTATGACGGAATCGAGATCGGTGCCGCGGCTCCACACGCATATCCCGACTACCTGACGCCAGCACGTCGCAGGGAGATCAGATCGATTCTGGAAGATACCGGGCTGGCACTGGCGAGCATGTTGCCGGCACCCGGCGGCGGAGCCGGTTTCAATGTGGCTTCGGCCAATACTCTGGAACGGGCCGCAGCCGTGGACCAGTACAAGAAGGTAGCGGACCTGTGCGCCGAGTGGGGCGGGAAAATCCTGCTCTACGTCGCCGGATGGCAGGTTTTCGGCACATCGCGTCGCGATGCCTGGAATTGGAGTGCCCAGTCACTCGACGAAGTCGCGGAACATGCGGACATGCTTGGCCTGACGGTTGCGGTCGAACCGACATCCGCCGACAGCAATCTCGTCGACAGCTGCGATGATGTCCTGGAACTGATGGCCGAAGTTGGCAGGAAGAACGTCAAGGCAATGTTCGATACGTATCACACGCTGTATCGCAACGAGGTCCCGACCGACTACGTCTACAGGTTGAAGAAAGATCTGGTCCATATCCATCTCGCTGATGTCGACCGAAATCCTCCGGGGAGCGGCGTGGTTGACTATGTCTCCCTGATCGAGGCGCTGCGTGACGTTGAGTTCGACGGATATCTGACGATGGAAATCGGATTTTCGCGCCGGAACGTGGAACCCGACGACATGGCCCGCCGGGCCTATGACCACATGAAGGCGCTCCTCTAGCGACGGGCATGGATGGTCGCAGCGCCACGCTGACAGGACCTGCGGACAAGTGTTCGAGGAGTTGATCTTCGTGTGCGCCGACCGTTCAGGGTGCAATGGGCACCCTTGTGAACCGGCGGGTCATTCCTGTTCTCTTGCAGATTCGCCCTTGTCCATGATCGTTCGCCGGAGAAGCCCGGCCTCGACATACTTGCGTCGTGCAACATCCAGAGCCGCCGCGGCGGCAATCACGACTCCGCTGACGACGAGATCGTAGTTTGGCGGAACGTTGAGAAGGTTTACCGCGTTTTGAACCAGGCCGAGCAACAGCACGCCGAGCAACACGCCCACGATCTTGCCTTCCCCGCCGAACAGGCTGACACCGCCAATGACCACTGCGGAAATCACGGTGAGTTCCATGCCGAACCCGGCAGTTGCAGCGCCCGCCTCCAGCCTGGCGGTTATCATCAGTCCACCAATCGCGGCGGTGAGCCCGGAAATCACGAACGCGATCACGGTTACGCGGTCAGTACGAATTCCGGCAAGCCGTGCCGCGACCGGATTCCCTCCCGTCGCGTAGATTGAACGGCCGAAACTTGTCCGTGTCAGGACGAAGTGCGCGACAATTGCCAATGCAAGGGTGAAAAGGATTACCGCAGGAAACCCGAAGATCCTTGCCGACTGGACCTCGATGAAGACCTTCGGTACCGGCGCGATATTTCGACCTCCCGAATACAGGAAAGCGGCACCTCGCGCGATGCTCATCATCGCCAGGGTCGCGATGAGCGGCGGGATCCGCAGGACTGTCGCGCAAAGTCCGTTGATCAGACCGATGCCTGCGCCTGTCAACAACGTGGCGGCGATTGCGAACGGGACAGGAAACCCGTTGTGCAGGTTCAGTCCGACAGCAAGGACAGACGACAATGCGAGCACGGCACCGACTGAAAGGTCAATGCCGGCAACAAGAATTACGAAAGCCTGTCCAATCGCGACCACGGCCACGATCGTCGCCGTAAAAAGGAGATTCTCGATGTTTATGACCGTAAGGAAGACCGGCGACGCGAAACTCAGTACGATGCTGCAAATCACGATCACGGTCAGGAGGCCGAGGCTCTGAATCACCTCCAGCAAAGTCGTGCTACCTCCGAGCGCCAAGCCGTTCCGAAGTCTTTCGTGCAGGAGGCGCACACCATCGTCTGTCTTCGTTTTCATGGTCTTGGCCTTATCAACCTGTAGTGGCGTAGTGCATGATGCTTTCCGGAGACTTTTCGGTACGATCGAGTTCACCCACGATCCGGCCGGAGCGCATGATCAGGACACGATCGCTGAAACTCACGACCTCCGGCAACTCCGAACTGATCAGGAGAACCGCGACACCCTTTTCCGCGAGGTTGACGATGATGTCTCCTATTTCTGCCTTTGCGCCGACATCGATTCCCTTTGTCGGTTCATCGAGGATCAGCAGTTGTGGTTCGCGGGCAAGCCAACGCGCCACGATGGCCTTTTGCTGATTGCCGCCCGAAAGGGTGGAAACCTGCGACCTGCTCGAAGGCATGCGAATCGACAACGACCTTCGCGCATCTTCCACAATCCGGTCTTCCCTGGGAAAGGAAATGATGCCTCTGGGGGCAATCTGGTCAAACAGGGCAAGGGTAACGTTTTCTGCGACGCTCAACTGTCCGACTAGGCCCTGGCCGCGGCGGGTCCTCCGGTATCAGCGCGATTCCCCATCCGGATAGCCGCATTAATGTCGCGTGGGGGAAGACGCGTTCCGTTGATGTGAATTTCCCCGGTGTCGTAACCTGAACTGCCGAAAATGCAGTTCGCCAGTTCTGTTCGCCCGGCACCGACAAGACCTGCAAGCGTGACGATTTCGCCCGCACGAACGCTGAAGCTCACATCGTTCAGTGCGGTGGTATTGGAAAGACCCCGGACTTCCAGGACAGGATCGCCGGCGGACCGCTCCGGAACAACCGTCTCGCGCACGCTTCTTCCAACCATCAACCTGATCACACCTGCCTGATCCAGAGCGGCTGCCGGCGCATTTCCGACCAGCCGCCCATCGCGCAAGACCGTAATGCGATCTGCGATCCGGAAGACCTCTTCAAGCCAGTGGGATACGAACACGATACCCATTTCCTGGAACTTCAGGTTTTCTATCACGGCAAAGAGGCGATCGATCTCGGGACCGGACAGGGATGTCTTGGGCTCGTCCATGATCAGGATGCGGGATTTCTCGGCGAGTGCACGCGCCACCTCGACGAGTTGCCCTTCTGCCGGTGACAGCCGGCGCGCCAGCGTATCCGGGGAAAGCTCCGGCGCAACGAGGGCCAATGCCTCACTCGCTCGTTCAAGCAGCGCAGACTTCGAGATTATCCCGAGTCTCGTTGGCCAGCGACCGAGCACGATGTTCTCCGCCACGGTCATGCCCGGTACAAGATTGTGGTCCTGGTGAATCGTAGCAATTCCGGCCTTGTGCGCAGAAGTCGGGCTCGCCTCGAGCAGTTTGTCGCCCACGACGATGTTACCTTGGTCGGGCGCAAAAATACCGGCCATGAGCTTAATGAGTGTCGACTTACCGGCGCCGTTCTCGCCGACCAAGGCAATGACCTCGCCGGAGCAGACTTCAAAGTCGACATCGTCGAGCGCAACGACTCCCGGAAACGACTTGGAAACACCCGACACCGATGCCAGGATTTCCGAACCATGCTGCATCCGTTGTGGTGCGCTTGCGGTGGAACCGGATGCCGGCCTGCGTGTCACCGGATCAATCTCCTGCCACCGGAAACCGGTCAGTCAAGTTCTGCCGCGCGGAATCGGAGGACGTCACATCAAATCGATCTAGCAAGCAAAAACGCTTCATATATTGCACTTTGAATCAACCCTGGCGCAACACAATCACCGACGCGTTCAATCCGCACGCCATGGAAATCGCTGTCTCTGCGCAGTTTCAGGAACAGGTCTTCACGCGAACGCCGGCCGATAACCGGAACCACCCAGTCGACATTCTCGATCCACTCGTCATCACCGGGCATCAGCACATACTGCCCCCACCCGTAGGAGGTCTTCGGAACTATATGTTGCCGACAGGGCGACGCGGCGTTCCCCGATTTCAACGAGTTGGTATCCAGTCCTTAGGCGAATGCCCTTGACTGCGGCACGTCGATAGAAGAGCGACCTTGTTCCGCTTTCGAGATCCGCGCCGGCCAGCAATCCTCCGGAGATCAAATCCACCTGGCAGCCACGGTCCGCGAGGTACTCTGCCGTTCCGGCGGCTTCCCAGTGCCCGTTGCCATCGATGACGAGCACTCTTCCGTAAACATCAACGCTGTCCGACATGACCTGGTCCGAGGATACCACGAAGTCGCGGTCCAGACCCGGAAGGTCGGGTTCGACCTGGCGCCCGAGTTCCCGTGCAAGGCCCACGTCGGCTTCGTCGATGCCCGGGAGATTTGGTTCGGATCCGGTCGCAACCACAATTGTGTCAGGATGAAGGTCGCGCAGTGTTTCTTCAGTTGCGTCGGTGCCGAGCCGAACATCAACGCCGTGCTCGGCCATGGCGGCTTCAAGGTAGACGACAACCTCACCGACCATGTCATGCGTCGGCTGTTTCTCTGCAAGCTTGATTTGACCTCCCAGCGATCTGTTCCGCTCGATCAAGGTCACATCATGACCTCTCTTGGCGGCGATCTCCGCAACTTTCATCCCGGCCGGTCCGCCTCCGACCACGACTATTCGCCGCGTTTTCTCCGCTCGGGCAACCAGGCGTTCATTCACCGTCAGTTCCCGACCTGCTCCCGGGTTCTGGATGCAGCGAACCCCCTTTTCCTGATTTACCTGGAAAAGACAGGCCTCGTTGCAGGAAATGCATCTTCGGACAAGGTCCGCGCGCCCGGCCGACACCTTGTTCGGGGTCTCGGGGTCGGTAATGAGTTGCCTTGCCAAGCCGATGAGATCGGCCTGACCATTCGCCAGCATTTCTTCCGCCATCTGGAGCGGGCGGATCCGGCCAAACGCAATGACGGGAATGCGGCTCGCTTCCTTCAGCGCAATGTTGAGTTTGCGGAACTCCATCGACGGAATGCCGGCAGGAGGTATCTCCATCCAGTAACTGGAAAAGGAACCCGCATCCGAATTGAAGTAGTCGACCAACCCGCTTGTCTGAAGGAACTCGGCCATCTCGAGTCCATAATCGATGTCGTATCCGAATGGTGTGAATTCATGCACGCACAGGCGCACTCCCAGTGGAACATCGTCTCCGGTCGCACGCTTTATGGCCTCAAGAACTTCGAGCGACAGGCGCATCCGGTTTTCGAACGTTCCCCCGTAGCCGTCCTTGCGATGATTGAAGAATGGTGACGCGAATGACCTGAGAAGACCGTCATGGGCGATTTTTACTTCAATCCCGTCGAATCCTCCTTCCACCGCGTTCCGTGCACTTGTCGCGAAACCCTCTATGGTTTCGCGTATATCCTCCACATCCATGGCCTTGGTGTTCACATTGCTCGATGGCTCCGGCATTTGCGTGGGCGCCCATAGACGACGCGGAGGCTGTTCGAGCGATGTATGGCCACCGTGGGTAAGCTGGCTGAAGATGCGCGTTCCGTGCGCGTGAACCGCCTCGGATATCCTGGTGAACATGGGGAATCACCTTTCGATCCCATGCATCCACGAATCTTCGCGACATCTTTCCGGTCGGATGAACCGCCTGGCTTTCAAAGACAATCAGTCCGACCCCGCCACGAGCCCGTTCTTCGTGGTAAGCGATGTGCTCTTCTGACGGCATCCCCGTAAGCTCACCCAATGCCGTAAAGTGCGGTTGGAATACAAAACGGTTTCGAAGCTGCACGTCACGGATTTGAAATGGACTGAGGAGCTTGGGAAACTGTCTGGTGCCCGAAACACCCGCCTGAAACGCCGCGTCGCGCGACGAATCCAGAATTCCGCTCGATCTGGTGTTTCCCATTTGGTTTGAGATTCTCTACCGATGTTCTCAAAAAATCAAATGTCTTTAATCGTTTACGTAATCGATTATAGTTCAGTTGAACTTCCTGTCAACAAGTGAACATCCGTAACTGAGCAGCACACGTCTTGAAGGGTTTTCTTGAAGCGCCAAGGCTCAGTCGGGTCGGTCGATGCATGGATGCTTCAGGGCCGTCAGCAGGCAACTGCCTCCGCGAAATCTGCCAGTGCCGGGTGAATGGTCCCCGAATGGTTTGGGGCGCGTGCGGATGGACCACTGGACGGTTTGCTGTCCCTCATCCAGGACCGTCTGTCGGGAGGCCCCATGACCTGGAGACACCGACGACACAGTCGAAGCCGATCCGATACCCGAATACCCGGCTCGCTTCGCGGCACCGGAATGACGGTCGGTCACCAGGCTCCGGAATTCGGGTTTCTAAACGCAGGTACATTCGGCGTTGAACAGCGCAACTCCACGATTCGAAACACATTTGACGAAGACCTGTGTCCTTCATGCTGCCGACAGGGGCTTTACCCGCGGCTCAACCAAGGGGTTCGGCATATTGACTGTTCATGAAGATATCTCTCGACCCATTTTTGGAACACAGTTCTTCCAACCTGCTTGCACCTGCCGGATTGACCTGCAATCGGGGCATGCATCATCACCTGAGTTATCCCCGGATTAGAGTTCGATGCCGTGCACGCCGCAACCGTGCTTGGCCGGTTCCGTCGGAGGTGGACCGTCGAGACGCGGTTCCGGACGCAGAAGTCCGGGACCCGGATCAAGCATCGCCGGCTGGACAGCGTCGCCGGCTGGACGGTCCTCGCGCGGGAGCGCCCCGATACGCCCGCGACCGGGGCGTTTCCGGAGGCGGAGGTCGACCTGTTCCACGCGGCGCCGGAATCGCGGGGCCGCCGGGACGTCGCGCGGATGCCCGCCCGTCGGGTGCCCGACATTTGGGCTGTCGTCATCGGTCTCGGACGCCTCGTGGGCTCCCATCCCTCCAGGCGCCGGCCGCTCCCGGGAACAA
>OZ219896.1:0-21962 GCA_964291635.2 Paracoccaceae bacterium
CACCCGCCTTTTCCGCAAGTATCGTGATCTCGGCAAGATTCTGGGTCACGACGCCGAGAAAGACGTTATGTGCAATCTTGCAGAATCTCGCCAGTTCGCCTTCGCCGACGTAGGAGACGCCCTTGGCGGCCATGGCTGCGATGATGGGTTCGACCTTTTCAAAGGCGTCGCGCGGCCCGGAAACGACCGCGCTCAACTTGCCGGCCCTGATGCATTTCGCATTGCCGCTTACCGGCGAAGCGACCAGATCCGCCCCGCGTCGGGCAAACCTGGCTCGAAGTTCGGCTGACTGCTGCACACCGATTGACGAGCAGTCGAGAAAGATGCCGGGTGTTTCGTCTCCAGACAGCACGCCGTTCTCGCCGAAACAGACTTGCTCGACATCCTTTCCCGTCGAGACCATGGTGCCGAGAACGTCGGCGGAGGCAAGTTGGCGCGGGCTATCCACAAGCGTCGCCCCTTTTGCCGCCAGCGGTTCTGCCTTCGACCGTGTCCGATTCCAAATCCGCACTTCGTTGCCGGCCTCCAGCAGGCGTTCGACCATTGGAAATCCCATGCGGCCGATTCCGATCCAGCCTATTCTCAAATCGCTCATTTCGAATTCCTTTTGTTTGTCGCACAGTCCGGCAATGAAGTGCAGCCCTCGGCAGCGAAACAGTTCCGATTCTGACTTTGACCTCCTTGGCCTGGTCGCAGAGCGGGCATCTCGTTTCGGTCTCACCGTCCGCCTCGCGGAGGCGCTCCAGACTTTCGTTAGTAACGACTTGGGCTTTCAGTATCACGGTGCGGATGTGGGGATCTACTCCACGCATTTTGCATCGGCAGCGAACATCAATCGTGAATGCGGCGTCGAGGTCGATGCTCGCGAAGTGTTATCTCGTTCCCATCCCGTGCGGGCGGGTGCCACCGAATTGCAGGCGCAAAGCGCCCCTGCAACTCCTTGCAAAGGTGGTGGGCCAAGTTCTCCTCCTCCGTGTGTTGCAGGTTCGGCGAATGTGGAGGCACCGGCATCGCCGAAATGGATCGGGGTCGCCAGACGGTCGCAACTCGCAGCAGAAACCGATTTCCTGTGCACGATTGGTATGGGAAAATCGACAGGGTCGACCGCTTTCGTCATCGCCTGTCCTTCCAGTTTGGTCAATTCGGCCGAATCATGCGCAATCGTTTGCACCAATTATATAAGTGTCAGTGAAGCGTGCAAACACAAATTCTCGCAATCGATTGCACGAGATTTCGCTTTCGGCTATCCTGTGCCTGAACGATTTGGCCAAGCAGGCGGAAGACGGCGGATGAACAAGCCGGTTACTCTCAAGGACATCGCGCGCGAGACACAGGTCGATGTGTCGACAGTGTCGCGCGCCCTTGACCCGCGAACACGCACAAAGCTGACCAGCGAAGTTGTGGTCAGGGTTTGCAACGCGGCCCGCAGGATGGGCTACAGAAAGAATCAGATTGCGCGCGGTCTGAGAACAAGACGCTCGATGATAGTCGGCATTTTGCTGCCTGATATTACGAACACAGTGTTCGCGGCGATCGTGCGCGGCGCCGAGAGCGTATTTGAGCCTCACGGGTATGCCCCGATCATCGTCAACACTGACGACGACCCGCGCCGGGAAGACGCACTTTTCAATGTCTTGCTTGAACGAGGCGTTGACGGGATCCTCGACGTCGCCGTGCGGCGTGAGAGTCCCGGAAGCAAAGTTCCGGGATATGCGGATGTGCCGGTCGTGACCGCCAACAGGGAGATCGAAAGATCGTCGATTCCGAGCGTGGTCAATGACGATGCCGAGGGCATTCGCCTCATGGTCCAGCATCTCCACGATCGCGGCCATCGCCGAATCGCACACGTAGCGGGACCGGCGACAACGTCGACCGGGAGGAAAAGGGCAAGCGCGTTTCGCCAGGTGACGAGCGAACTCGGTCTTGGATTGCCTGGCGGCGCCATCGCGGAAGCCACGCGGTACGACGAAGCGGAGGGGCGCCGGTGCGTCGAGTTGCTTCTTGGTGGTCCTTTCCCGTTCACGGCCGTTGCCTGCGCGAACGACCGGCTCGCGCTAGGCGCAATTGCCGCATTGGGATTGCAGGGATTGACGTGCCCCGACGACGTGTCGGTCACCGGATTCAACGACATCCCTTTTCTTGATCTCGTTCCTCCTGGATTGACGACTGTGCGCGTGCAGCAGTTCGGAGTCGGCAGGCTTAGCGCCGAACTCCTGGTCAGGATGATGACCGACCAGGACGCAACTGTTCCGAGAACAACCATTCTCCCGGTTACATCGGTCGAACGCGGAAGCGTGGCGGCTCCGAAACCGGTTTGAGGTGCAGGTCCGAGACGTTGCCTCCCGACTCCGCGGTACACGGGAAATTTCGAGCCGACCGTCATTTCGGCATGTCGGCATCCCTCGGCGAGTTCTGCGAAAAACGTCATGCGCGGCGAGTGTTGCTGTGGCCATTTTGGAATGTTCCGGCAGGCTCGCCTGGCTGTCACGGTCCTTACTGATCTGCTCCTGACGACGAAGACCTCGCAACAGTTTATGAATGAAGATGCCGAGGCGTCCCCGAATGACGACAGGAATGCAGATCCACAGGGAAACCTCCGCAGCCATGGGCATTGCGCGACAGGTCATGAGGCGTCGGAAAATCTGCGCGTCTCGGCGGTTTCTCGCGTTGTTCCCTTTGGTTCCGAACAGTTGTTCTGTTGGTCGAGTTGCAATGACCGTACTGCCAAATGCGGGATTGCCTCGGGTTGTCCAATAGTTGCCCGGTGCCGGGAATCGGACGCTGCTGCTCGGACCTGGCGGTGGTGTCAATCCGGGAATGGATCGGTTGTTGATCCGGGGCGGCGATTCCGTGCAACGAATGCAGTTTCGACATTGACGAAAAGTAGATTTGGCACCGGCCTGACGAGGCGAGATACAGTCGGAATCTACCTTGAGTCGATCGACACCCTGGCAGCATCGGTGACGCCGCCCTAACGGCAGATTGTTGTGTGACGGCAGGCCATAGATTACAGTACGGCCGAGCCGAATTCGGCGACCAGCGCAGTGATCACGACGCGGACAAGAAGCATTTTCGGCCCGCGCGAGGGACCATGAGAGGTTATTCGGGAGACGATCAGATGAATAGCAGACGGATCGGAATCGTCATGCATGGAGTGACGGGTCGGATGGGGACGAACCAGCACTTGATACGCTCCGTGCTCGCGATCCGGGATCAAGGCGGGCTGCGGCTGTCAGACGGCAGCCGCCTTGAGCCGGATCCCGTTCTGGTCGGACGCAACGCCGACAAGCTCAAGGCATTGGCCATTGCGCACGGCATCGAAAGGTATTCGACCGACATTGATGCCGTACTTGCCGATCCCAATGACGAAATCTTTTTCGACGCGGCCACGACCGCAATGCGTCCCGCGCTGCTGCGCAGGGCGATAGAGGCAGGTAAACACGTCTACTGCGAAAAACCGGTTGCCGAGCGTCTGGACAAGGCGGTCGAAATCGCCGCGTTCGCAAAGGAATCCGGCATTAAGCATGGTGTCGTTCACGACAAGCTCGATCTCCCCGGATTGCTGAAGCTGAAAAGGCTTCGTGATACCGGTTACTTCGGCCGGATTCTGTCAGTGAGAGGCGAATTCGGATATTGGGTTTTCGAAGGAGACCATGTGCCCGCACAGCGCCCGAGTTGGAATTACCGGGCCGAAGACGGCGGTGGAATCATATACGACATGCTGTGCCATTGGCGGTATGTTCTGGACAATGTCGTGGCACCGGTCAGAGCCGTGAGCTGTACCGGGGCTGTGCACATCGCCAGGCGTTGGGACGAGTCCGGAAACCCATACGACGTCACGGCCGACGACGCGGCTTACGCGACATTCGAACTCGACGGCGGCATCGTCGCGCAGATCAATTCGAGCTGGTGCGTACGAGTGCGCCGAGATGACCTCGTGACCTTCCAGGTCGACGGGACACATGGAAGCGCTGTCGCAGGTTTGCATTCTTGCGTGACGCAGCACCGCATGAACACACCGAAGCCTGTCTGGAATCCCGACCAGCCAAAGACAATGGATTTCTATGACTCGTGGGAGTCCGTCCCGAACAACGCAGAGTTCGATAACGGCTTTAAGATTCAGTGGGAAGCATTCCTGCGCCACGTCGTTGAGGACGGTCCCTGGCGCTATACCCTGGAAGAAGGCGCAAAAGGCGTCCAACTTGCCGAACTCGGCATGCGAAGCTGGAAAGAACGTCGCTGGTTCGACGTTCCACCGTTGGAGATCTGACCGATGACCGCTACCGTTTCGCTTCCAGTTGCCGGTGGAGGGGTCGAATCCGTCACGCTGACGGCCGCTCCACGCGCCGAATGCGTGGGTCGCTGGACCAGGACGGCCTTTGCGGCAGCGCATGTTGTCGCAGACCCACTGGCGAACAACGATCCCTGGCTGGACACGACGCTCGACTGGGACCGAACACTGGCGTTTCGCGAGCATCTTTGGTCTCTGGGGTTGGGAGTTGCCGAAGCCATGGATACTGCGCAACGCGGCATGGGACTGGACTGGAACACATCGCTGGAACTTATCGGAAGATCCACGGAAGTCGCCCGGCGAGGCGGCCACCTAATTGCTTCCGGTGCCGGAACCGACCACCTGATTCCCGACTCAACCACTACTGTTGATGACGTGATAGCCGCCTACGAAATGCAGTGCGAGGCTGTCGAAAAGACGGGTTCGCGTGTCATTCTCATGGCTTCGCGCGCGCTCGCGAAAGTTGCCGGAGGTCCCGACGACTACGAAAGAGTGTATTCTCGCGTCATTGGCGGACTGTCCCAGCCCGCGATTCTGCATTGGCTGGGAGAGATGTTCGATCCGGCGCTCGCGGGTTACTGGGGTTCACGCGATCACATGACCGCGATGAAGACTTGCCTTGATGTCGTGTCCAGCAACTCCAGCAAGGTTGACGGCATAAAGATCTCGCTTCTTTCCGCCGAAAAAGAAATCGCGATGCGCAGGTGCCTGCCGGAGGGCGTCAAAATGTACACCGGCGACGATTTCAATTATCCCGATTTAATTGCCGGGGATGATCGCGGCTATTCGGACGCTTTGCTCGGGATTTTCGATCCGATCGCAGCGGCAGCGGCGCGGGCGTTGTCGCAACTCGGTGCGGAAGATCTCACAGCGTATCACGAAACGTTGGCACCGACCGTTCCCCTATCGAGGCACATATTCAGGGCGCCCACGCGGTTCTACAAAACTGGGGTCGTGTTTCTCGCCTACCTCGGCGGGCACCAGGATCATTTCACGATGGTGGGCGGGCAGGAGAGCGCCCGGTCCACTTGCCACCTTGCAGACATCGTCAGACTGGCCAACAATGCGCTTTTGTTTGCCGACCCGGAACGAACGGCGGCGAGGGTACGCGCCGCATTGGCGGTTAGGGGGTGGAACAGTGAGCGGTCTCGGGCCGGAGCGGCTATCGCTCAACACTGCAACCGTGAGAGAGCAGTGGAATCTCTCCCAGTGCATCGACGGCTGCGTCCGGCATGGCTTTGGCGGTATCGCGCCCTGGCGAGACAAACTGCAGGAAATGGGCACGTCAGCTGCAGCGCGTTCTATCCGGGACGCCGGTCTCGAAGTCACCGGAGTCTGTCGTGGCGGATGGTTCACCGAAAGTGGAGTCCTTGATTCCGAGGTGCTCGACGACAACCGCCGTGCAGTGGACGAGGCGGAGGAAATTGGAGCGGCTTGCCTGGTGATGGTTGTTGGCGGTCTGAGCGCTGACAGCCGAGATCTTCCTGCGGCGTGGCGCCTGGTCGAAGACGGTCTTGCCGCGACGCTGGAGTATGCGCGAACGGCGGAAGTGAAAATTGCCATCGAACCGCTCCACCCGATGTACGCTGCAGACCGCGCGTGCGTCAACACGATGCGCCAAGCCCTCGACATCTGCGACAGGCTGGGCGAGGGAATTGGCTGCGCAGTGGATGTATACCACGTGTGGTGGGACAGCGAGCTTGACACCCAGATTGCCCGAGCAGGTCGTGATCGACTCCTTGCGTTCCACATCTGCGACTGGCTCGTGCCAACGCGCGACATGCTCACCGACCGCGGAATGATGGGCGACGGGGTGATCGACATTCCGCGTCTGCGGCACATGGTCGAGCGATGCGGGTTCACGGGCCTCAGCGAAGTCGAAATTTTTTCTGCGCACGATTGGTGGCGTCGAGACGCCGACGAGGTCCTCAGCACAATAGCAGAGAGGGCGAAAACTGCCTGCTGACTCGGACCGATTGCGCAAGACATTGGGAGCCAAGTACCCAAATGTTGAGGTGAATGCGACTGACCGGCTTTTTCCCGGTTCTAGGGCTTTCAACATCCCGCAATGAAATCCGAAGTGATTTCGTGGGATTCGCCCAAGCATGCGGATTGGCATGCGACAGACAGGTACATTCGGAAACGATAGAGCGGTTCAGAACAGCCTGAAACAGCGATGAACTGTTACTGACGGCACTAGTCAACGAATTCTTTGAGAGGGAGAACTGGTAGAACCGTGCTGGCAAGTTGTGCCTGACGTCTGCGTTGTCGGGGACGACATTCGGGCGCTCTGTGCCCTCGCATCCCACTATGGCTTCAAGGGTACCAGGAATCCGCCGGAGATGACCATCGCGGGCTTCGTCGCGCTGAACGGAGGCCCGGCTGGCTCTCATCCATCGAAGCGCCGGTCGCTACCCGGCATGCAGAATTTCCGGGAAGGCATCTGGTTGCTGTCTCTCGCGGTTACCGGCATTCGGTCCATGCTGGAATGGGACAGGAAAAGTCGAAAGAAAATGAACACACAGAACAGATTATCTTTGATTTGGCGGCTGGTTCCGGTTGATTGTGAGCATTTTTTTCAAGGACTTGGGATCCCTCGATCACTCAGGAATTGTCCGACGTCAGGATCTGACGCAACAAGCCGGCGACGACGTCGGGACGATGGCGGGCGAACGACACATGACCAAGTCCGGCAAGCTCGTGATAGACGCCATTCGGGCAGATTTCGGCAACTTCCCGCACCATTCCGGGCTGGGTCTGAACGTCCTCTGAAAAAGCGACCGCATGGACCGGCACGTTGCAGCTCGCCAGCTCCTTCCGGCAGTCGAAATCGAGGCATGCCTGCCATTGGGCCACGAGTTGGCTCGGGTCCCTGTCTCCGAATCGCACCTCGTACGCGTTCCGGATCCTTTCCCATGTCGTGCGTTCGCCAAGCGCGGCGGCCGGGTAAGCGAAGGCCGCGTAATGGCAGGCCGCGAACCGGGCGGGCATGCGAAAGCCCATCTGCCTGAACTCGATTTCCGCCTCCATCCAATCGCGGGTGAAACCGGTAATCCGTGCCGCGGTACCCATCGGGATGGCCAAACGCAAAAGACGGGGAAATGAAATTGCAACCTGCTGGGCGATCAATCCTCCCATCGACAGGCCGATCAGGACGACAGGGGGATTACAAGCAGATTCGATGACCGCGGCACAGTCCCGGGCGAAATCCCCGATCGACCAAGGCGGTTCAGGCGCGACCGTTGTCCCGACCCCCCGCGGGTCATAGGACGTGCACCGAAAATCGTCCGTAAAATAGGGAAACTGGTCCAGCCAGTATTCCGCCGCGGCATCGCCTCCCGGAATCCAGAGGATGTCCGGTCCGGATCCCTGCTGGACAACCCTCATGGTGACTTCGCCGGAACGAACAGAACTTGTCCGTGCGGCAGGCCCAAAACCCTGTTCGGTCGAAGTCACCTTGACCGCGCCATGGATCGCCTCACCTTCGCCCGGAAGCGATCGCTGCCTTGGTCCTTCCAGACTCCGTCACGGCGTGGCATCGCGAACATGGGTGCATTTAGTCATCCTGGCGGCAACGCCCCTCCTTCGTTCTTGCGCTTTTCCGCGAACGCGATGGCCTCGGCAAGCCGGACATCATTGACTTCAGGCGGTCGAAAGTCTTCGAGTACGCGTTGCCAGATCCCGGTTGCCCTGACGCTTGCATCCTTGCTGCCCCTTTCAATCCAGGTTCCGTAGTTCGACCAGTCGGCCACCAGGGGCTCATAGAACTCGGTATCGTAACGCTCGAGTGTATGGGCGGCACCAAAAAAGTGTCCGCCCGGGCTGACTTCTGCAAGTGCATCGAGAGCAAGGGACGCGTCGTCCGCCGGCGTTTCGGTGCAAAGCTCGGCGAAGGTCTGCATGATTTCGAGGTCGGTGATCAGCTTCTCGAAAGACATCGTCAGGCCGCCCTCGATCCACCCGGCACCATGGATCAATATCGTTGCTCCTGCAAGAAACGCCCCCCAGGCGCCCATTTGGGTTTCGTTGGCTGCCTGTGCATCATTGATGTTGCCTGATGCGCCGGTCGAGTTTCGCCAAGGTAACCCGATCAGGCGCGCCAACTGCCCCGCGCCCAGATTCGCCTTGACCTGTTCCGGAGTCCCGAACGCCGGCGCGCCGGATTTCATGTCCACATTCGAGGCGAAGGCCCCGTAACAGACGGGCGCTCCCGGATTCGTGACCTGGGTCAGGGAGATCGCCGCGAGCGCCTCGGCGTGGCTGAGTGTCAAAGCGCCTGCGACCGTGATCGGAGCCATCGCGCCCATGAGGCAGAATGGCGTGACAACCATCAACTGTTTCCACCGCGCAAAGTCGATAAGTCCCTGGGCCATCGGAATATCCAGTTGCCGCGGAGAGTTCGTATTGACGATCGAATGGCAGTGCGGGTGCCGGCGAAACTCGTCCTGCGAGACGCCTCGCGCCAGCCGGATCATTTCGAAACAGTCCTCGACCTGCCGAGTTCCCCGGCTGAAGGCGAACGGAAGCTTGTCGCTCAATTCAAGCTGGATTCGGGTGACTTCATAGTGCCGGACATGTGGTGCCACGTCCTGCGGCTCAACCACGGGATTGAGCATATGCAAGACATCGAATGCCTGGGTCAGTTTCGTCAGTTCAATAAAGTCGTTGAGGGACCCCGGCCTCCGTCCCCGTTTCAGGTCCGTGGCATTCGGAGCCCCGGCCCCGGTCTGGATCGCCAGCGCTCCCGGTTCGATGACCAGGTCCCGGCGCCGTGAACCGGCGCGAACCGGAATTGAATGCGGCGCGGTCGCGACCGCTTCCTCGACGATCTCCCTCCCGATGCGAACGATCTGGGTTTCATCGTCCACGAGCGCACCAGCGGCGCGAAACCTCGCCCTTGCATCGGGCAGGAGGACTTTCATCCCCAGGTTTTCCAGCACATCCAGCGCCGCCCCGTGAATCGCCTCGACCCGGTCTTCGGAAAACACCGTTGCAGGGGTAAAGGGGTTTCGCAGAACCCTGTAATCCACTTCCCTGGCCGAGGGCCTCGTCAAAGACCCTTTCCCGTGCAGCCGACGCCGTGACCGTCTCGCGCGGCCCGGAGAACCCGATCCGGGATCACACGGACTTCGCTCTTTCGGCCTGGTTGTCATCCCGGGAAACAATCCATTCGCCAACCGGATTCACCGTCCCTTTTATTGCCCTTCCGTGCACGAGGAGATACGGGCAGGCTCATCGTCGCAATCGTCAATCCTAACTGTTGTACATGCCGTCCATTGCATTGACGATCGGCAAACGAACGGGCAACGGACATTTGCGGCAGTTCCCGAATCCGATTCGATTTCCGCTTTTCGGCTTCCGGGCTCTCGTCGCCCGTCTCCAACTTGCCAGTCCAGACTGCGTATTCAAGCCGAACTTGCGTTTTCTCAAGGCGTGGCAATCCGTTTTCCCGACCTCGATATCAGACCGGGGTGAAGTGAGAACTGGCACCAGGCAACGTCTTGGTAGTGTTCGGGACACTGCCAGGACGACGCGCGGGTGCTGGCCCTCCATGCGGCGTTCGGAATGGTGCACGTTTCCTCCAAGGGTTCCAGGGCCGGACACCAACCCCAGAAATAAATGGCAAACCCATCCGTCCCGCACACACTGATCAGTCCCACCATGTGTCGATCGATGCGATGTCTTCGTCCGTCCAGCCGAAATGGTGGGCGAGTTCATGGATCACGATGTGCGCGACGAGTTCCCCGAGCGTCACATTTCCGCGTGCGACCCACTCGTCCAGAATCGCACGCCGAAACAGCCAGATCGTATCCGGTTGCGGCGCCTGGTCGGATACCGACTTGTCGGTCAGCGGCGTGCCGTCGTAGAGCCCGGTCAATTCGAACGAATCCTCCATATCAAGATCGTCAAGCATTTCTTCGCTCGGAAATTCCTCGATCCGGATCACGACCGCTTTTGCGGCGGAGCGAAATGCAACTGGTAACGCCGCAACCGTCGCCAGCGCCATCGACTCCATGTCCGAAACGTCCGGAGCAGTTCTGTGCTTCCAGTTCATGGGTTCAATCCAACAAAGAAACAGGCCGGAAGGACTCGCCGTGTTCCGCTGGTTCCGCGAAAGCCCGTGCGAAGGGTGATTGCAATTCCAGTGTTCCGTCCCCTTCCCTGTCGATTCGCGACTCCGGCTCCGGCGCAATGCCGGTTGCAACGCCTCCCCGGCCGAAAGGCAGACCGGAACCCGGCACGGTTGCACCCTTTCGACGGGCGCACACTGCTTCCGAACGGATTCGTTCAGGCAGCCGAGCGACGTGCAATCATCGCGCTTCCCGTCGCTGCGTCCGCGGAAGCGACCGAAATCGGGCAATTGAACATTCGCCTCCGAATCCGCATCCAGGCTTCGTTTCTTGCTCCGCCTCCGGTGGTCCGAATTGTGCTGACCTCTGGAGCGCCAAGCTCGTGCAAGACCTCATAACCCGTGCGTTCGATTCGGGTGAGTCCTTCCAGCATTCCCTGCAGAAACAACGCATCGCTTCGCGGTCTCGGTGTCAGTCTCGGCTTCAGCCCGGAATCGGACACAGGAAACCGCTCGCCTACGGCCGGCAACGGATAATAGTCAAGATCGGTCTCCGATCCGGTATCCATGGCCTTGGCGAGCATGGCCATCCGTTCCAGGGAAAAGTGATCAAGAAGGACGCCGCCGCCGGCGTTCGACGCTCCACCGGCAAGCCACCGGCCGAAGACCCGGTGACTGTAGACGCCGTACCGCGCGTCGCTGATCGGATTGTCCGACAGGAACTTCAGGACGATCGTTGTGCCGAGCGATGTCACGCCTTCGCCAACCCGGTCGGCGCCGGACGCTATGAAGGACGCAACGCTGTCGGTCGTGCCGGAAACGACACGGGTCCCCGGCCCGAATCCGAACCTGGTGCGCATCGCGCGGCAGACGGTTCCGGTCGTTTGCCCGACCGGCAGCACTTCGGGAAGCAGCTCAACTCTGACCGCGAGTTGTCCATACATTTCCGTTGGCCAGGAATTCGCAACAAGGCCATATCCGAGTTTCAGGACATTGTTTTCGTCCGAAAATCCTCCCTCGCCCGCCAACCGCGCGGCGACCCAGTCCGCCTGGTGCATCGCAAAAGCCGCGTCCCTTGCTTCCGGAAGTTTCTGGAGAAAGATCAAACGGGCCAGCGCAGACGACGCGCCCCGGACAATGGAATCCCTTGGAGCACATCGCGCGATTGCCTCTGACTCGGCATCGAATCCGGCAGAATTGTACATCAATGCCGGCGTGACGGGGCGAAGGCGGGAATCGGCGAGAAGCAATGTTCCCGACGTAGCGTCAACCGCAAGCGCGGTTATCTCGGAAACTTTCCGTTTGACGGCGCCCAGTTCGATCGAAAGCTGATCAATGCACGCCGCGAACGCGTCCCACCAGACCTCCGGATTCTGGACAGGTCGACGTCTCCAGAGGGCCGGTGCCGGCATGGGAACGGAACACGAAGCGACGTGGCCTCCCTTCTCGTTGATGACGGCCGCACGAACCCCGGATGTACCGAAGTCGACGCCGAGGAACAGGGACATGCCTAGTCCCGCATCCGTGCCGACTTGCGGCGGAATTCCTCGGCATCCCAGTTGATCAATTCGTCAACATCGCCCGGAGCCAGCGTAACGGCGGACCACGTGTCGGGGAGGCGACTGAAAACACCGGACAGGCAGAGAACCATTTCCTTGACTTCGGAAAGGGAGCCACGGCGCGCAAATATGCCGGCTCCAGCAACAATGACTGCCGGAACCCCGGGGTCCACCCCGTTCTCCATCTCCTTTCGGGAAAGGAGCGGCAGGTTCGGCCCGAGGAACACGGCCTGGTCCGGGAAATAAACCCCCGAAGACAGTCTCCGCCGCAACTCCGGCTGTCTCGAAATGTGGCCGGTTCCAGCACACCGCTCCCAGGTTGACCCGGATTCCGCCCGCCAGTTGACCGGGGTGTCCTGGCGCAAACCCGGCTGCCGTGACTCGTCGCCGCCTGATTGCGGAATCGAGACCGGAAGCTCCAGGCGGCCTTCGACGTCCTCAATGAGCATAGCAACTCTGGAAATCCGGTCGGCCGCGACAATGACACCGTGGTTCTTCAGGAGAACGACTTCGGGATTTCCGGTACCCAGTGACGCTTCGATTTCCCTGGTCAACGGAATTCCGGGTTTCCTGTAATCGGCGAGCGTCCAGTCAAGTCCGTCGAGCTTGCGCGGAAGTGTCGCAATGCCCTCGGGAGATATCAAATGGCAAAGCGCCTGAACGGAATGGTAGTGGAACACGAATCGCCTGGGCATCACGGCATGGAACGTGGTCTCGATGGATGGACGCAATCCGTGCGACGGGCCGATCACCGCCTGCATGCAAGATCCGTCCCCTCCACCTTTGAATTCGGCAACCACGCGGTCGATGTCGACGGGCAGGAACACCCGGTGTACGCCGGAATCCGCCAAACGGGTTCCCGACGCCTTGATCCACATCGCTCCACCGGACTTGACCGATGTATTCCCGCCGGGACCCTGTACGAGCATCCGGTCGGAGCCAATGCGCCTGGACAAGCCGAGGAAGTCCTCGGGTGGAGGACCAGGCGTTCCCGAAACCTGTTTCCGATGGTTCATGTCAAAATCGGCAGCGCAAATTCCGGCTCGGAACCGTTGAAGGTGCCCACGAGATGTTCCAGTCGATCTGCGATCGACTCGCCTTCGGTCAAACCCGCGAATTCCGAGGCATGGATTCCTCCGTACACGAACGCCGTCGCCAGTCCGGCGTTCCTCGCTCCCGCCACGTCATGTTCGAGGGAATCACCGACCATCAGAATTCGTTTTCTGCTGATGTCGGGGAAAAGCGAGCAAACTGCGTCGAACACCCCGCCAAACGGTTTGCCGTACCACAACACACGTCCTCCGCGATCTGAAAAGGCGTCCGCGAGAGACCCGGTTGCCGGGGCAATCCTGCCCTCGAGATAGCGGGACCGGTCGGGATTGGAACAGACGAGAGGAATGTCACGGTCGAGCGCCTGTGCCAGCATGTTTCCCGCGGCCCCGACTGAACCTTCGCCCGGGATTCCCATCAGGAGGACGGCATCGGCGGATTCGAGATCGAAGACCAGTTCCACCCCCCGGTTGCCGCTCGCCCAGGCCTCGGCGTCCCCGTCGTTTCCGGCAATTGCAACGAGTCTCTGGGGTCCGCTCTTCGAAACCGCGAGGATCCCGTTGTCGAGGTCGTGCCAGCAAACTTCACCCGACGTCACGACATGATCATCTTGGCTCAGGTCCAGTCCCAGGCTCCTGATCCGGGCGCGATTCGGATCAGCCCGTTTGCCCGAGTTGGACAGGATAACCACACCTTTTTTCTTTCTCCGCAGCCAATCCAATGCGTGGTTGACCTCGGGGAATGGCTGTCTCCCGTCATGAAGAACGCCGAACTGATCAAGAACGGCAACGTCGAAACGGTCGGCGACTTCTCTCAGGCTGGAGATCAGAACGGTCAAATTACGCGGTCTCGGGCATGTCGGCAAAATAGAAGGAATAACCGGGAATGACCTGCCTGCGCACTCTCGGCTTCATGCCTTCAAAGGGATAGACGGGATGATCTCCCGCGGCTTCGTCGTGACAGGCCAGAATGTAGTCAGCCCGCTTGTCGATTTCCTCGACGGATCTCCAGCCTTCGATCGAATTCACGAAACGCGCCGGAACCCAGTACCGCCATTTTTCCTCCTCGTTCGGTTCCATGTTGCGTGCCTGGAATATCGCATCGCCGGCAATGACGATATCACCTGCTTCCGTTGAAACGGTGACGGACATGTGACCGGGCGAGTGGCCGGGCGTCGCGAACATGGATATCCCCGGCACGATGGTCGTATTGCCGTGCACGAGTTCGAAGTTGCATCCATTGTAGGCCGGTTCGATCCCGAGGATCGGGGACTCGTAGGTCCTGTAGTATAGCGGCAGCGGGTTGTAGGCCCATTTGATCTCGACTTCCGGACAGATGTAGCGCGCGTTCCGGAATTCCTTCATGTTTTGCACGTGGTCCCAGTGCAAATGGGTCAAGATCACGATGTCGATGTCGCCCGGATCAACGCCCAACTTGTCGCGCAAATGGTGATGGGCTTCGAGGCATCCACGTTTCTGGCACTTGTGGTGATACCTGGTCGCCCGTTCCTCGTCGCAAAGTCCCGTGTCCACCATGATCTTGTGATCACCTGTATCAACATAGAAACAGTAAACCGGATTCCAGATCTTCTTCCCGGCAGGTCCTTTCCAGAAAATGTAGGTCCCCAGGTCTGCCTCGAGCCAACCCGTATTGATCGGGTAGATCCGCGTACTTGCCTTGCCCATGCACGATTCCTTTCAATCTGTTCTTGTTCTGGCGTCCGGAGACGCCATTTTGAATTTAATCATCGATACCGGCCGCCCGCGCCGGTTCCGGTTCGTCCAGCCCCGGCGTAGGTTTAACGCAAACGAGGTGAATTCGACTCGTCCGTGAATGCAAGGCGCAAAGGTTCGTCCCAGCCCGCCCGTTGACACGACTCCCCGGGGATTCAGCCATCGCCGGCATGGTTTCCGTAGTCCGAAAAGGCCGCAAGGGTTTCACCGACCTCGGCATCGCTCAACAATGCGGGTCCACCGAACTGCAATGAACGGTGGTACTGCCGGGCAATCGTCTCGAGCTCGGTTGCACGCCACATTGCCTCGGCAAGTGTCGCACCAACCGTGATCATGCCATGATTGGCAAGGAGGCAGGCCGTACGTCCGTCCATTGCCTCCAGGGCGAAGTCCGCGAGTTTCCTTGATCCAAAGGTGGCGTAGCCGGCGCACCGAACGTTGTTCCCGCCAAATGCGGCAATCATGTAATGGCACGGTGGAATCGGCTTTCGTGCCATCGCGAGAGCGGTGCAAAAGACTGGATGGGCATGAACGATCGCGTGGATGTCTTCCCTGCCCCGAAACAGCGCCTGATGCATGCGCCACTCTGTCGATGGTTTCAATGGCCCGTCCCAGCGGCCAGACCGATCGTCCACCTGGATGGATGCGACCATTTCCGGAGTCATGCGGTCATACGGAATTGCAGACGGCGATATCAGCATCCGGTCTCCGAACCGGGCCGAGATGTTGCCCGAGGTACCCTGGTTGATTCCTTCCGCATTCATCCGACTGCAACTCTCGACAATCGCTATCCGTAAGTCCTGCTCCCCTGTCGTCATTCCTTCACCACCATCGACATAAGTCGTTGCAATCGAGCGCGCCGTGAACTCGCGATAGTCCGGACATCGAATGATGTCGATGACGGCACGGGTTTCGATCCCTACCTGTCTTGTGACCCGTCGGAAGATCCGGCCTGTTCGTCACTTGCCGTCCCGAATCGTGGTTCGCGGGACGCCGAACGTCCTCGCGCCATGAGCAAGGCATCCCGGACGAAGGCAACCTGGGCGGTCTCTTCGATGATTTCTGCAAGGTATTGCGCTTCTGTAAGCGTTGCGCCGACCCCGACGGTTCCGTGATTGGCGAGGACCGCTCCCCTGATTCCGTCGTCTTCGAAAACCGGGCCTATCATCGCGGCCGTTTGCGGGCCGAGGTTTTCTGACAACGGGACCAGCGGCAGCCTGCCGATTTTTTCGACTGCCTGCACCGTCAGGCATGGAATTTCCATGCCAGCGCTTGCATATCCCGTTGCCCAGGGACTGTGGCAATGAACGATGGCGTTGATGTCACTCCGGCGACGGTAGATCTCGAGATGGAACTCCAGGTCCTTTGACGGTTTCAGCTGCGCGGGCGACGGTAGAACGGTCCCGTCGAGCATCGCCACCTGGAGGTTCTCACGGGCACACTCGCGGAATCCCACCCCGGACGGCTTGATCACGATGGCGTCCCGCGATTTCAACCTGACCGAAAGGTTGCCCCCGGCATTCGTCTGTAACCGCAGGTCGAAACACCGCCTCGCGGTCACGACCAATTCGTCCTTTCTGGCCGTGATGTCGTCAGGGTCGAGTGAATCAGTCATGGATTCGAGTCTCCCGATGGCAGTTTAGCCAAGAGCCGGTCAACCGCCCTTGTCGCCACTTCAGGCGAATTGATGTGGTCATGCATGCGTGTGACCTCGAACACGGTTGCCTCTTTCTCAAACACCTCAGCCGCGCACTCTCGCAATCCCGGGTCTTCAATCGCTCCCCCGGGACGATCTTCGCTGGAAAACCCGCCCATTGGCAGGAGGACCTCGCAATGCGCACTCGAGCAGTTCAGATCGGCAGTCAATGCGCGCGCCGCCCTGACGATTTCGCTCTCGTTCAGCTTGACATGGGTGAAATGGCTGGAATGGCAATAATGGGCACGTGCGCGCCAGGACCGAGGCAGCGTACCCGGAGAGCCGGCATCCAGGAAGTTGAGCGCGCCTGGAACAACTATTCGAGGAAGTTCACGGCCGCAGGTGAATCGCTCGGGCATCGGGGTATGGGCTCCCGCGACATGCATGCGGACGATTTCGTTGACCGTCAGGTCGATCATGCCTGCGAACATCCCCTCTTGGGCGAAACGTACCAGCGCTGCGCCGCCGAATCCCGACGCATGGAAAGTCGATGTCTCGTGTCCGGCATCCCGCAGCAGACGCAAGGTCCTTTCTCCGGCCGCCTGCGTGACGCCAAGCAGCGAAACCGCAATTCCCCTGTCGCGCCCGATCCGGCGGATTCGCTCGTCGACGACACTGACAACCATCGCCGCGGTCCGGGCGAATATCTGTCGAAGTGTCGAGTTCATTCCCTGGATGTCGCATGGCGACGGGATCAGGGTGACCGGGCAGTCCGCGAGATTGCCCCTCGGGTCGAACGGCAAGGTCGTGATCAGGAACTTCGGCAGGTCCAGCGGGAGAGGCCGCATCGCCTGCAACACCATCTCGCTTCCCGTGCCCCCTCCGACCCCAACCACGGCTCCCGGCATGTTCTCGGAAATCGTCTTCGCCGCCGCTTCGGCCCTGACTCTCATTCGGGCCAGTTTTGCATCCGCCGCCATTACCGTTCCACCGGACTCGAGCGACAGGTCATTCCTCGTCACGTCGAGACCTTCTGCGATGAGTGCCGATTCCAGGTCAAGGAGTTCTTCGGCCTTGGTCTCAAATGTACCGAGAAGGACAACGCCTGCGCCCATTTGATCAGACCGCGACACCGGACGAGGTCGTTCCGGACCCGAATCGCCATGAACCGGGGGGAGCAAGGAGTGAAAGGCAACGCAGTTCCCGGGCGGAAACCCGCCCGTACCTGGTTTCGGCAGGCACCGTGGTTTCCCGGAACGGACCCGAGGTCGAAACCGGACGTTTGAGCGGAAATCCCGGCTGGATCATGCGCCTGGCAATCAGGAACCGCGTATCATCGTCGGGCGGCGGGAGATCACGGCACCGGGACCACTCTGCCAAGCGAATTTCCATGCATGCCTGTCACTCGATCGATCCGTGGACGGCGACCTGCATCAAGTCCGCTTCGGTTGCACGGATGGTACGGAATTGTTCGCGCACCCCGGATTCCGTCAACTCCCGGTAAACGACCAGGACATCATTTGACGACTGATCGTCACAGAGGTCCTGCATGTGATTGAGTTCCTCCCTGGATACCGGCAATGCCGCTTCCACCGAAGGCGCGCCGTAGATTTCGACGAAATGCTCGGCCAGGCGTTTCACAAGGGCTTCGAATTCAGCCGGTTCGATCCGGGTCACCGAAACGAGCGATGCCCTGCCAAAGCTGTCGAGGCCCAGCCAGCCATTGGTAAATGCCTGCCTGGACTTCCCGGCAAGGTCGTCATCGGTCCAGTTCGAAAACTCGAACCCGCCGCTGATTGCCCACTCGCCCGGCCGGGCCGCGCGATGAAAGACATTGTCGTCGCTTTCATCAAACCGAATTGTGCGGGCAAGGTTCAATTGAGCATCCAGCCTATTCCAGGAGTCCGGAAAGCGGCAACAGGCGCGTTTCCCCGGCCGTCCTGACCAGCATTCCGAACCGCTCGTCGATGCCGACGAAGATTCCGGAGATTTCTTCTCTTCCATAGGTCAGCAATACGGTCTCTCCCATGTCGTGGGCCATGGACCGCCATTCCGAATGGAGTGGAGCATTGCCGTCCTCAATCCACCTGTTGACCCAGGACAGGGTATGCCGCGCCCAGGATTCAAGCAACATGGTGGGGTCGACGTCGCCGCACCCCTCCAGGTAAAGCGCCGTTTGGTCAGGGGTGATCCCGGGAGATTCGGCAACCAGGATAAACGGGATTTCAATCCCGATCACAAGCCAGTCGGGCTCGAGCAAGGGGTCCCTCGTCGATGCGCTTGCCCGAAGTTTCCCGCAGGACGCGCCGTTAACCCGAATTCCCCCGCTCCACTCCAGGTGAACCGCGACCTCCGGTGGCGCAAGCGCGCCGAGGGCATTGCTGAAACCGACGCCGCACGCACACCACATCGCCATCGCGTCCTCAAGCACCTGTTCCGGTCCAAAGATGATCGATGCGCGCAATCGGTCGACGAAGACACCATGGACGACAGTCCCGGCGTCGCAACCGAGCGACGCCATTGAAACCGCCTTTTCGAAGGGGTCGACCGCAGCGGATACCGCCACAGGGGTCAGGAGAGGTGGCAGTACGGGGTCCGGACCAGGAGTCATCAACCAAGTCCCTGACCGACGAGTTTGTCGGCGAGGCCGTGAAAAACACCTGCCTGAGACGACCCCGGGCTTGAAATCACGACCGGCGTTCCTCCGTCAGAGGCACGACGGATATCAAGGTGCAACGGAATCTCGGCGAGAAGAGGCAATCCCAGGCGGTCGGCTTCTGCCCGAACACCGCCATGGCCAAACACATGCTCTTCATGGCCACAGTTCGAACAAATGTGGGTGGACATGTTTTCAATCAATCCGGCAACGGGTGTGTTCATTTTTACGAACATATTCAATGCTTTACGTGCATCAATCAGGGCCACGTCCTGGGGTGTGGACACGACGAGCGCGCCCGTGACCTCGGCCTTTTGCGTCAGCGTCATCTGAACATCGCCCGTCCCGGGAGGCAGATCGACGATAAGCACGTCGAGCTGACCCCACTGAACCTGGTTCAGCATTTGCTGCAACGCACCCATCAGCATGGGACCTCTCCAGACGACCGCCTCATCCTCGCGAACCATCAGTCCGATGGACATCAACGTAACGCCATGGTTGCGAAGAGGCAGGATGATTTTTCCGTCAGGAGAAGCCGGCCGGCCGGAAACGCCGAGCATCCGTGGCTGTGAAGGTCCGTAGACATCGGCATCGAGCAGACCCACCCGACGGCCGGCAACCGCGAGCGCAACAGCCAGGTTGGCCGCAACGGGTCGATTTTCCGACTCCGCCCTTGCCTGAGGCTATTGCCAGGATTCTGTCGACTCCGGCGATTCTTGCCGGACCCTGTTGTTGCGCCGCACCCCTGCCCCCGAGGTCGGGCGGCGGAGGACGCTTGGAGTGGGCAGTCATGACCGCCGAAACGCTGTCCACGCCCGGCAGGTCGCCGACTGGCTTCTCTGCCGCCTGTCGAACCTGTTCAAGATCCTTTGCCCTGTCCGGCTCGACCTCAAGCACAAACCGAACCGCGCCGCCTTCAACGCTGAGGGCGCGAACCAGGCCGAGGTTCCAGATGTCCTTGCCAACCGCGGGATCGACAATCCCGGACAGCACCTCGATGACGGTTTTTCGATCCGCGGTCATGATCAGTCCGGTCCGACGATTTGTCCTTCTACCACATGTTCAAGCTCGAGATCGTCAATCGTGAGCACGACACGCGCAGAGAATTCCCGGCCGGAGGTTCGTTCCGTTCCTGCGTCCCTCATGGCGGCCTCGATTGCCTGCTGGGACGTGACTCCTACCCGTTTGAGATACTTGCGCATGGTCATGTTGAATTCTTCGCTCATTGAACCCTCCGGATGTCGATGGATAACCCGGCAACATAGTGCCGACCTTGCGAAAGTCGAGACAGAACAGCCGCCTGCTGACGATTTCTCGGAATGTGGTTCCCGGAAATCGAAAAAAGACCGCTCCGAAGGGGATTCGGCATTGGCTCAGGGGGCGATTCTCATATGGGGATAATTCGGGGTTTTTCGTGTCGTCGTGACTTTGCCAGTATGGGCCCAGGATTTTCCATGCCGCATCGAAGCGGTCTGACATCACCAATGCCCGCAACGAGAGGATTGCCTCACCACCTGACATGCTCCAGGTCATGCCCGACCCCTTGAGTCGCTGCGTGACGAGAAGCTTGTTCGTCGCCTCCACGATTCCGCTGCCAACCATCAGTTTCTGCCCTGTACGCGGCGTAGTCCATGCGTTCGCGATTATTGATGAAATAGCCGACGACGCCGGAGACCGAGGGCGCGCGCCGGCGGGCCAGGTAGCGCAGAGACGCGATCACCCGGTCGACGCCCCCGGGTTCGGTGAGCAGTGTCCGGCGCAGCGCGCGCCAGCGCTTCAGCCCGCGCTCGCTGCCCGTGCCGTAGGCTTGGTCCATGGCCTTCTTGAGGCTTTGAGCCGCGTGAAAAAAGTCGAGGACCTGGTCCGCTGCCGGGAAGGCCCGTTCCAGGAAACGCCAGTTGTCTTTGGGCACCGTTCGCGATCGTCACCAGGCGAAGGTCCGGGCGCTTCGCCAGGATCGCGTCCACCTCGTCGACCACGAGCTCCTTCAGGCGGCGCTTGTTCCGCTCCGGCTGCGGCCATGGCGGATCGTGCGGAGAAGCTCCCCCTCGGCGGTTCCGAGAGAGACCGTGGCGCAGGCCGCCTCCCGCCATTCGACGCCGCCTTCGCCCTTGTGTGCAGGGGCTTCCGCCCGCATCGGCACCATGACGCCGTCGATCTGGATGCTGGCCACCGACGCCGTCTCCGGAACCTCCTCCTGGGCGCGGATCCGCGCAAGGGCGTCCTGTGCGATCTCCTCCCACCGCCGCCCGGCCGCCTCGTAGAGGCGCACCAGGCTCGCGACGCTCGGACGCATCCCGCCCTGCTGACGGAAGCTGCGGACGCAGTCCCGCGGCGGCAGCAGGGCCAGACGGTGGAGGGCAATGCGGGCCGCGCGCGGCGTCCAGAAGCTCTCGATCAGCCCGGCGCGCCGGTCCACCGGAAACAGCGACGGGCGCCCTTTGCGCCGGTAGCGGGGACGCGCGTACTCGATCGCTCCGAAGGACGTCATCACCCGCTTGCGCGCGACGTCCTCGCGCCGGTAGCCTCTCCCCGTCATGCTCGATGCCGGGCCGCGCCGTCGTCCAGAGAATCGAAGGCGGCGCGCATGATCGCCGCCGAAAGCCGATCGCTTGCATCGGCAACGCCGTCCTCGAGGATCTCGGAGGATCCGTGCCGGGAAAAGGCTTCCAGGCGCTCGTGTGTTCCCGCCATGTTCGCCACGAACTCTTCTGACAGATGTCCCGGAAAGAGATGGCCGAGTTCCTCGCGCAAGGCAACAAGACGGCTCTCGGAAAGCGTGGCGGGGCGATCGAAATCCATCCCTCCTGATGCACGGAACGGCACGCGTAGGGAAGCCGACGGGGGCGGCTTGAAAGGCCAGAATCGTGACTCAACCGAGCGGATTAACAGCAACAGGCGAACAAATAGCGTCTGAAAAGTGAACAAAAAGGGAATAACCTACCCCATATCAGAAACGCACCCTTG
>OZ219897.1:0-13860 GCA_964291635.2 Paracoccaceae bacterium
TTTCGCCGATGCCGTAGATCCCGATCGCCAGGACCAGGAAATTGACGCCGTGCAGGAACCCGGACGCATCGAAGAAGATCAGGCGCGGTTTTCCCGAAATGATGTCGAGTCCGACCGTCGCGAGCACGAGACCGATCAGGATTGAGAAAACCGTCTTGGGAATGTCGTCGCCGCCCAACCCGATGAATGTCGCAAAGGCCAGGACCATCAGCGCGAATTCCTCCGGCGGCCCGAACTTGAGCGCAAATTCCGCCAATGGCGGCGCGAACAGCGTGAAGAGCACCACCGAAATCGTTCCGCCGATGAATGAAGCGATCGCGGCGGCGGTCAACGCCTGGTCGGCCTTTCCGGACATGGCCAGGGGCCTGCCGTCGAAAACCGTGGCAACCGCAGTTGAAGCGCCCGGTATGCCCAATGTGATCGAACTGATGGCGCCGCCGTACATTGCCCCGTAGTAGACGGCGGCAAGAAAGATGATCGCCGCAGTGGGCGGAACCAGGAACGTGATCGGCAAAAGGATCGCGACTCCGTTCACCGATCCCAGGCCTGGCATGGCGCCGACGAAAAGCCCGATCGTGCATCCGATCACGATCATCAACAGGTTGAGCGGCTCGAATGCCTGCACCAGCCCGCCGGCCAGGGATATCAGGATCGTTTCCACGGCGTTCTATCCGTTCCCGTTCCGGGTGAGCAGGTGGGTCGCAAAGGAGACCAATGCGAGAATTGCGAATATCCCGATGACATACAGCCCGAAGTGATTTGTTTCGTACATGATGTCAAAAACGGGATAGAACCATTCTTCGGTCATCGCCTTGGGCAATGGAATTTGCAGACCCCATTCGAACAAGGCGAAGATGAAAACCGGAATCCCGCCGATCAGCATGATCGAAACCGGCCATTCGTGACGGCCGATGACCTTGAAATAGAACGCGAGGAAAATGAACAGCGAGAAATAGGTTCCGATGACGTGGATTCCGATCAGCAACGCGAGCAACGCCACGACCGATGTCCCCACAACAACGACCGAATTCCGGGACATGTAAATGTCCGTGGAACGGGATTCCGCGGTCGAGCGCATGAACCAGCGGACCAGCGTCGCAAACGAGCACAGAAGCATCCCGACTGACAGCCAGAACGGCCAGAATCCGGACCCAGGCCCCTTGCTGGGCACCCAACCGATGGCCAGGCCATCGGTCGACGACCACATCAGGCCGAGAGACATCAGGATCGTGGCTAATGCCATCAGGAAATCTGCCTGGCGCACGGTCATGGATATGGCCTCAAGTCAATTTCGCCAAACTGGTCGTGACATCACTTCTGTCGGTAAGACTGTTGATCGAATCCGGCACAGCCAACCGATGATCGGTATGCAATCATCGGTTGGCTGTGACAAGGTTCGCAGACCGGGAACGTGATCTCGCACGAACCCGGCCAAAGGGTTTGAGGGAGGAATTATTCTCCCGTAATGGCTTCGGCACCGACCGATTCGATCAGTTCCCTGTGGCGCATGCCCTGCTCCGCGTGGAACGCAGCAAGATCATCCCCGGCAACCCACTCGTCACAAGTCAGACCATCTTCGACACAGAAGGTCTGCCATTCCTCGGAATCAAACAGCGTCTTGAACAGGTTGATGTAAAAATCCCGTGCCTCGGCAGACATGCCCGGAGGTCCGTTGATCGAACGCTGCATGAAATACACGATGTCATGGCCGAGTTCCTGCGCGGTCGGCACGTCTGGATAGGCCGCCATACGTTCAGGCGTGAACTGCACCAGCGGCTTTGACTGCCCGGCACGGTAGAACTCGTTCTGTTCCGCCGGATTGTTGACTGTTGAATCGATGTGCTTCCCGATCAGGTTCTTGGCGACAGTTCCGCCACCCGGGAACGGGATATACGTGACCGAGTAGCCAAACTCGGCTTCCATCATGGCCGTGAGAATCGAATCTTCCTGGCCCGAACCGGTGCCGCCGACTTTCCATTCAGTTCCAGCGGCCTTGACCGCTTCCACGTAACTGCCCAGATCCGTGATATCGTCCCTGTCCGTATGTACCCACAGCAGGAAGGTGTCGAGTGCCATGCGCCCGATCGGTGTAAAGGTCGAAATGTCTACACCAAGATCTTCCTGGATGATCGGTGTCGTGTAAAATGAGTTCAGCGTCACGAGGACCGTATGGTCATCGCCTTCCTTGCCCTTGAGGTAAAGAAGGGCCTCGGCACCTGAACCGCCCGGCTTGTTGATCGGAATGAACGGTCTCGAAGACAGACCCTTTTGTTCGATGAGCCCTTGCAAGAGCCTCGCGATCTGGTCTGCGCCCCCACCGGTACCTGCCATGATAATGAACTCGACCGGCTTCCGCGGCTGCCAGTCAGCCTGTGCCTGTGACACGAGCCCTCCCAGAAGGACGGCGAACATCACGACCGTACCGGTCAATAGCTTCTTGAGTGCATGCATTGTCTTGCTCCCTCTCTGTCGGGAAGTGTCGCCGTCGGTCGTGACCCGATCACAGCTTTCACCTCGGTCACGCAAGCAAAGGAATTTACCCGGCAACTCCCCGTTGCACCTCGTGCCCGGTTGACCAGATCCAAGACCCGGCAACCAGAACCAGTTGGTATATGGTATACCACGACAGTCGTGCAGACAAGCGATTCTTTCTTTCGTGTCGGCGGCAAGCGGGGCTGTTCCTGCCCGAGGCGACCGGACTCCTGGTCGATTTTACAGGCCCGGCTGCTCCCAGGACCTTTGACGAGTGTTGCGACTTGGAACAATCTTGGAAACGGGACAAAATCGCTGGAGGGTTCCTGCCTGGCAGCTATGATTTGCTCCAGTGAGCGATGCTCTTCCGGAACTCCGGATGGCCCCGCATCTCAAGAGAGGGGCCGGGAAACGCACGTTCGGCCGTGCGGACGGTGTCGAGGCGGTGGGTCCGGTCAGTACCGTTATGAAGAAAGAGTACATGTCTGATCAACCGAATTTCCTGATGATCATGTGCGATCAACTGCGGGCCGACTGGCTCGGTTTTGCCGGCCATCCACAGGTTCAAACACCCAATATCGATCGCCTTGCCGCAACGGGACTTCGTTTCACCAACTGTTTTGTCGCAACGCCCGTCTGTATGCCGAACAGGGCTAGCATCATGACCGGCCGAATGCCGACCGTTCACGGATTGAGGTACAACGGCTGCACATTGCCGGCCCGGGCAAACACCTTCGTCGATGTTCTCCGGGCAGCGGGTTACCGGACCGCGATGATCGGCAAGAGCCATCTCGAACCGTTCACCGGCATCCGGCGTTCATATGACGACGAAGACGGCGACGTCATCATTCGGGAAGCATGGCGCGAGGAACTCGTTGACAGGACCAACGAGGAACCCTTCCGATATGAGTCTGACGAATACCACCAGTTTCCCAAACCCTATTACGGATTTGACCACGTGGACATGGTGACCGATCACGGAGACCGGGCGGGAGGGCACTACCTCCAGTGGTTCCGCCAGACTGTCCCGGACTGGCGTGACCTCGTGAACCCGGCCAACCAGATCGAACACAATTATTCGTGCCCGCAGGCCTACAGAACACCGATTCCCGAGAACCTGTATCCCACGGCGTTCATTCGCGACAGGGCGTGCGACCATCTTCGAAGGGCAGCATACAGCGACCGGCCCTTCTTCGCGTTCGTCTCGTTTCCTGATCCTCATCACCCGTTCAATCCACCGGGAAAATACTGGGATATGTATGATCCTGACGACTTCGACATTCCGATTCGCCCTGAGGACCATTCACCGGTTCCGCCTCCCCTTTCATGGTGCCTCGACGAGTTTGCCGCAAACAGGGAACCACCGACCCCGGAATCCGCCCGTATTGTGACAGACCGCCACGTCAGGGAGGCAATGGCGCTCACTGCCGGAATGATCACCATGATCGATGACTCAGTCGGAGCCATTCTGTCGACACTTCACGAAACCGGTCAGTCAGAAAACACGGTCGTCCTGTTCAACTCCGATCACGGGGACTACCTTGGGGACAGCCATCTGCTCATGAAAGGTGCCTGGAGCCGGGACAGTATCAACCGGGTACCATTGATTTGGGCAGACCCTGCGGGAACCAAACCCGGCGACCGGGACGACCTGGTGTCATCGATCGACATCGCGCCGACAATTCTCCAGCGTGCGGGCGTCAAGCCATACCACGGGATGCAGGGGCACTCATGGCTCATCGGTGATCCCCGTGACGAACTGTTGATCGAATTCAATGACCTTATGGCGCGAATGGGATTCCCGACCGCGGCCAGGGTCCGAACCGTACGCACCGGGGATCATTCATTGACGCTCTATGTTGACCAGGACTGGGGCGAACTTTTCGATAATGATGCAGACCCGTGTCATGTCCGGAATCTCTGGAACGATCCCGGCTCTTCCGCGGTCAAATCGACGATGATGGAACGCCTCGCACATCTTCTGGCCGCCCAGATGGACGAAAGTCCGAGATCATTGCATCGCGCCTGACCACCGTTTCCCATTGTCCGGCAAACTGCCGAATCTGGCGTGGCAAGCACTGGGTTGTTTGTGGGGAATGGAGTTCAGGTACCGAGATGCGCCCAGGATGACAAAAGGCATCCGCGTGGTGCCGTTTTCCAGGAGCAAAAAATCGTTCTGTCGTGCCTTGGAAAGTGGGAACGGGCTGTCAGGCGGCAACCTCGGCCCGCGCGGCGGCCGGTACTCCGAGCCTCAGCATGGCATCAAGAGCAGTGGAGACCTCATTCCGCCAACGCGGATTCCTCGATAGCGCGGGATCGAACAGATTCGGCAGGGCGTGCAGCCGGTCGGAGATGTCGACAGCCTGGTGGGCGCCGTCCAGTGTGGACCTGATCTCTGCTTCGCGCGGGTCGCGCAGTGCATAGGCATCACCCTTGTCAGTTGTCCCGCAGCAATAACGCATCCAGGCAGCCATGGCGAAGGCAAACGGTCGCAGGTCCTGGCCCATTCGAAGTGCCGTCTCCGCTGGTTGCAGCAATCTCTGGGGCAACTTTTGCGTGCCATCCATGGCGATCTGATAGGTCTCGTGGGCGATAAAGGGGTTGCGAAAACGCTTCTCCAGTTCAGCACCGTATCGAGCGAAATCGATACCTTCAAGCGGGGCCAGCGTGGCGGCGGCAGCCGAGATGTGCCTCGCAACCAGGCGAGCGTGCGACCTGTCTGCCATCACGTCTCGGACCAGGGCATGGCCGCCCAGGAACCCCACGTAGGCAAGCATCGAGTGGGCGCCGTTCAGCATTCGCAACTTCATTTGCTCATACGGCGCAACGTCGGCGACGAAGAGCGCTCCGCCTGCTTCCCAGGCCGGGCGTCCGGTGAGGAAGGTGTCCTCGATCACCCATTGGCCAAAGGGTTCGGTCTCGACGGCCGCAAGGTCCTCAACGCCTGTCAGGCGTCTGGCATCATCGAGGGTTCTCTCGGTCGGTGCCGGGGTGATGCGGTCGACCATGGTGGCCGGAAAGGCGACGTTTCCTGCGATCCAGTCGGCAAACTCGGGGGCGGCACGCCGGGCGAAATCCAGCACGCCGGATCGCACCAGAGGTCCGTTCTGGGGCAGGTTGTCGCAGCAAAGCACCGTGAACGGTTCGACTCCCTTGCCCCTGCGCCGCCGGAGGCTTTCAACGATCAGTCCAAGCACGCCGGCGGGTGTCCGGGGGGCTTGCAGGTCGGCCGCGATCGCGGGGTGTGCGGGGTCGATCGCGCCGGAGATCGGATCGATCCCGTAGGCCTTTTCGGTGACGGTCAGGCTGACGATGCGGATAACCGGATCACAGAGGGCGTCGAGCGCCGCCGCCGGGTTACGTATTGCGGCGATGACACGGGCCAAACTGCCGATCAATCGCGCGCTTACACCCTCTTCGCCCCGCACGACCAGAGAATACAGCCCGTCCTGGGGGTTTAGCGCGTCGGCGGAATCGGTTCCCCTCAGGTTGACGCCGACGATCCGCCAGTCCCCTCCCTCGGCCGCGATTGCCGCATCCGTATAGACTGCCTGATGCGCCCTGTGGAACGCGCCGACGCCAAGATGCACGATGCCGACGCCGTGCCGCGCGGGAATGTAGCCGGGTCTTGCGACGCCGGCTGCCACATCCTCAGGGCTGGTAAGCCGACGGATGCTCATGCCGCGCAGGTATGTGTCAGGGCGGCAATGATTCCGCGCAGTTCCGCCAGTCCCTTGAGCCGCCCGATCGTGGGATAGCCCGGCTGTGCCCCTCTCCCGAGATCGTCAAGGATGTCCTGGCCGTGATCCGGGCGGAACGGAATCGACGTATCCCTCCGGCCCGCCTGGCAGCGCCGCGCCTCTTCCGCCAACACCGCGCCAACCAGCGCCACCATGTCCGTGTGACCACCCAGATGCTCGGCCTCGTAGAAGGAACCGCGGATTTCCGGGGTCTCACGGTGGACATTGCGCAAATGCAGGAAGTGAACCCGATCACCAAGCCGCTCCATCATCCCCGGCAAGTCGTTGTCAGGTCGGGCGCCCAGAGAACCGGAGCAGAGCGTGATGCCGTTGGCCGGCAAATCGACTGCCTGCATCATCGCCGAGTAGTCGGCCTCTGTCGACATCACTCTCGGCAGGCCCAACAGGCCGATCGGGGGATCATCGGGGTGGCAGCACATACGAAGGCCCAGTTCCTCGGACAGCGGCGTGACCTGCTCCAGGAAGGCCAGGAAGTTACCGCGCAGGCGCCCCGCAGAGATTCCATCATACTCCGCCAGGTGTTGTCGCACGTCGTCCAGGGTTAAACGTTCTGCCGCGCCTGGCAGCCCCGAGACGATGTTTCGCAGGAGCGCCGACTTTTGCGCGTCGTCCATCACGGCGAAGCGACGTGCTGCCTCGGCCGAGATTTCGGGAGGAAAGTCCTCGGCCGCGCCGTTGCGCGCAAGAATGTGGATGTCAAAGGCGGCAAAATCGACGTAGTCGAAGCGCATGCAGGTGGCACCGCTTCGCAGGCGATAGGCAAGGTCGGTGCGGGTCCAGTCCAGTACCGGCATGAAGTTGTAGCAGATCGTTTCCACTCCGGCGGCGGCCAGATTGCGCAGGCTCGTCCTGTAGTTCGAAACATGCGCGCGCCAATCGCCCCGTTGCTTCTTGATATCCTCGGAGACGGGCAGACTTTCCACCACCTCCCACGCCAGACCGCTTGGCGCACCGTTTTTCATCGCGGCGATGTCGCGTTGCCTTGCCGCGATAGCGTCCGGCGTCCAGACTGCTCCGGCAGGAACCTGATGGAGCGCAGTTACGACGCCCTCGACCCCTGCTTGCAGCATGTCATCAACACTTGCCTGGTCCTCCGGTCCAAACCATCGCCACGTCTGTCGCATGCCACACTCCCTCCGTTTTCGTCGTGACGTCCAGGACTACCCCGAAACCGGTCCATCATCGGAAACCCGACACGGCATGATTCCGCCAGCAAGTACTGCAAACTTCCCGCCTGTAGTCCACCGCCATATTGGGCCGGCAAATCACCTGCGTGAAGGCATCGAGACCTACCGCGGGATACAGGGGCGCACCTGGTTCACTGGTGATTCCCGTGACAAACTGTATGATCGAATTCAATGCTTCATGGCTGAGAACGGGATTCCCCTCGGTAGCCAGGGGCCGAACCGAATGGGTTCGGGATCATTCACTGACGCTCAAAGCCGGCCGGGATTGGGCGGACTTTTCGACAATGATGCAGACCCGCGTCACGTTCGGATTCTCGGGAGCAATGCCGGTTTTCCTTGGTCAAATCGACGATGATGGAACGCATTGCACAACTTCCGACCGCCCGGATCGACGAAAGCCCGAGGTCATCGCATTGGGCTTGACCGCCGTTTCCCGATGTCCGACGCCGATACCCGAAAAACGACCGGCGGCCCGCCGCCAACCCGGTACTTCAAGCCGCGGTCGCCATGTTCACCGCGGAACCGAACTTGTCCGTCAGCTCGTCGATTTGGCTGTCCGTGATGATGAAAGGCGGTGCCAGGAGCACATGATCGCCTGTCTTGCCATCAATTGTGCCCCCCATCGGGTAACAGACAAGACCGTTCTCGAAGGCGAAGTGCTCCACTCCCCAGTGTATCCTCCGCGCGGGATCGAAGGGCGTTTTGGTCTCCCGGTCAGCTACCAGTTCGACACCGATGAACAATCCGCGCCCGCGGATATCACCCACATGCGGATGCCGGCCAAGTCTTTCGGTCAACGCATCCTCCAGCCGTGCTCCCATTTTACAGCTTCGCTCGACCAGTCCTTCGCCGAGCAGCTTTGAGACGACGGCGCACCCGGCCGCCATGGCCGCCGGATGACCCAGATAGGTATGGCCGTGTTGAAAGAAACCGCTCCCCTCGGTCAGGGCGTCGTAAATCCTGCCCGAACACAGCATCGCGCCAATCGGCTGATATCCCCCGCCAAGTCCCTTGGCGATGGTCACGATATCCGGACGCACCTCGTCGTGCTCGCTGGCAAAGAGCGTACCGGTACGCCCCATCCCGCACATCACCTCGTCAAGAATGAGCAGCACGCCGTATCGATCGCAAATCTCCCGGACCCGTTGAAAATAGCGCGGCACAGCCGGAACTGCGCCCAGAGTTGCGCCAACGACCGGTTCGGCAATGAAAGCCATGACGGTCTCGGGACCGAGACGCAGGATCTCAACCTCGAGTTCATTCGCAATGCGCCGGCCATAGGCCTCTTCCGTCTCATCGTCCTTGCACCCGCGATAGGCGTAGCACGGCGCGATATGGGAGACATCGACAAGCAACGGCGAAAACTGTTCCCGCCGCCACGCGTTTCCGCCCGCAGCCAACGCGCCTAGCGTATTGCCGTGATAACTCTGCCAGCGCGCAACGATGCGCGACCGTGCGGGCTGGCCGATCTCCAGAAAATACTGCCGCGCGAGTTTCAAGGCGGCCTCGACAGCCTCGGACCCGCCCGAGACGAAATAGACCCGCTCGATCCCTTCCGGCGCGTGCGCGATGAGCAGGTCCGCCAGGTCTTCCGCAGGTTGCGACGAAAAGAACCGGGTGTGGGCGAAGGCCAGGACGTCCAACTGGTCCTTTACCGCCGTGATAACGTCGCGGTCGCCATGACCAAGGCACGACACTGCCGCACCGCTCGATCCGTCGAGATAAGCCCTGCCCTTAGCGTCGTAGAGATACACCCCCTCGCCCCGCATCGCGAGGGGCGGCGGGCTGCGGTTGGAACGGGGAAAGACGTGTGACATCAGGCTGTTCCCTGTGAGCCGCGAAATTCATCCGCACAGCCGAGACCCGCGGATGCGCCACCGGTGAGAACGGGGAGCAGACATGTCCCCGGCTGCGCGCATGATGCGCCGATCAAGCCTGCCACGACCTTGGCGGTGTTGACTGGTCCCGGGACCGGTTCATTTGCCAGCAAGGCCGGCATCATCGCCTCACGGGCAACCGGTCCGGCAAGACCGCTTCGTGCCGCGACAAGGGCGCCCGCCACGACCATGCCCCGGGCAGGGGGGTCTTCCGCGCACGGCGTCTTGTCCTGCCCAGTGATGAGTATCGGAATTCGGCGCCCGCGGCCGTCGAGTCGGATGCGGCAACCATGCCTCGTTTTCGCCGCCCTGGCAGCCGTCGCCGGATTGTCCCGCGGCAGTGAGCGCGGAAACCGCTCCAGCGCCAAGGGCCATCAAGCGGTCTCCAACCGGCCCATCCGGCGGCGCTGCATCAGGTACACGAAGCCAAGGAGCAGCAACGCGGGCAAGTAGAACACCTCCTTGGGCAACCGCTCGGCCTCCGCCCGGATGTTGCTCAACACAACCGGATCGTCACCGTAAAAGTCAAAGAGCGTGCCGATCTTTTCGAAGAAAGGCGTCTGCGGGAACGGCTCTTCCACCCTGGCGAAACCGTCTTCCACGATGATCGTGAGCCCGGCTTCCTCCAGCCGCTCGATTGCCTCGGCCCTGCGCCCCATCGGGACGAGAATGGTGGTGGACGTCGTCTCCCCGGTATCGAAGTCAGGCCCTGAAATCACGAATGTCAAAACCCCGTTGTCCGGCACATCGCCCACGACTTCATAAACCAGGCTCGGATTGCTGTCGTCGTAGGGCGGCTGAAGCTGGTCCAGCCAGAAGCCCGGCCGGAAAAGGGTGAAGGCAACCAGCAGCAGGATCGCGCTTTCCCATATCCTGTTTCGAACGAGCCAGAATCCCTGCGTCGCCGAAGCGAACAGGAGCATGGCGATAACCGCGGCAATGAAAACGAACACCGCCTTCGCCAGCGTCACGTCGATCAACAGGAGTTCGGTGTTGAAGATAAAGAGGAACGGCAGGAGGGCGGTGCGAATATCATAGGCGAAGCCTTGAATCCCGGTCTTGATCGGATCGCCCTTGGAGATCGCTGCGGCGGCAAAGGCGGCGAGACCCACGGGCGGCGTGTCATCCGCCAGAATGCCGAAATAGAACACGAAAAGATGCACCGCGATGAGCGGCACGATCAGGCCGGATTTCGCCGCCAGCGCCAGGATCACCGGCGCCATCAGGGATGAAACGACGATGTAATTTGCCGTCGTCGGCAGTCCCATCCCCAGGATCAGGCTCATGACCGCGATCAGCACCAGCATGATCATCAGGTTGCCGCCCGAAAGGAACTCGACCAGCTCGCCCACGACCTGGTGTGCCCCGGTGAGAGAGATCGTGCCGACGATGACTCCCGCGGCGCCCGTGGCGACCGAGATGCCGATCATGTTGCGCGACCCGGAAATCATGCCTTCGAGCCATTCGCGCCAGCCCCGCCACCACGCGGAGACAAGATTTCCCTCGCCCCGCATCAACGCCTTGATCGGATGCTGGGTGAGCGCAACCGCAATCATCGCGAGCGTGGCCCAGTAGGCCGAGAAGGCCGGAGAGAAACGCTCGATCGTGATGCACCAGATCAGGATCACGATGGGCAGGACGTAGTAAAGCCCGGTGATCGCCGTTTTCCCTGCAGGAGGCAATTCGGTGATCGGTGCATCCGGCGCATCGACCACCAGGTCCGGCTGCCGAGAAGCAAACCAGAGGAGGAGAAGGTAAACCACGGAACAGAGAACGATCACGATGGGAAAGGCGGCTTCGGGCGTGGCAATCTTGATCCATCCAAGCCCGTAGTAAACCGCGGTCCCGAGCGCCGCGATACCGATGAATCCGCCGAGAAAGCCAATCAGCTTGGTTGCGAAGGTCAGCGAAGACGGCGGTTTTTTTAGGCCCTTCAGGCCCAGTTTCATCGCTTCAAGATGCACGATGTAGACGAGCGCAATGTAGCTCACCAGCGCGGGCACCAGCGCATGCTTGATGATTTCGGTGTAGCTCACGCCCGTGAATTCCGAGATCAGGAAGGCTGCTGCACCCATCACGGGTGGCGTCAGCTGACCGTTTGTGGAAGAGGCAACCTCGACCGCACCGGCCTTCTCGGCCGAAAACCCGGTGCGCTTCATCAGGGGAATGGTAAAGGTGCCTGTCGTCACCGTGTTCGCGATGGACGAGCCGGAATACAGCCCGCTCATCGCACTGGCGACGACAGCGGCCTTCGCCGGCCCCCCGCGCAAATGGCCCAGCAGAGCAAAACTGATCTTGATGAAGTAGTTCCCGGCTCCGGCCTTTTCCAGAATCGCACCGAAAAGCACGAACAGGAAAATGAGCGACGCCGAAACGCCGAGTGCGACCCCGAACACGCCTTCGTTCTGCATCCAGAAATGCCACATGGCCTTGCCGTACGAAGCGCCTTTCCACTGCATCGCCTCGGGCAGCCAGCGGCTGTCGCCAAAAAAGACGTAGAGGACGAAAAACCCGGCGACGATCGCCAGCGGCAGGCCAAGAACCCGGTAGACCGTCAGAAAGAGAATAATCATCCCGATGGTCGAGATGATCAGGTCACCGCTGGTCGGGAGCCCTGCCCGCAACGCGATCTCATTGCGCAGCACGACGATGTAGAGACATGAAATAATGCCGAGCGCGGCCAGAACCCAGTCATACCAGGGAATGGCGTCTTTCGGACTGCCCTTGAAGAACGGAAAGGCAAATGAAGCAAGCAGCAGGCCAAAAGCCAGGTGGATCAACCGCGCGTTCGCACTCGTGACGACTCCGAACCCCAGATATTCCTGAATCGTAAAGGGCAGGTTCGACGCGATGTAGAGCTGAAAAACCGCCCAGACCAGCGCGGTCCACCAGATCATGCTGCCCTGCCACCCGACGGCATTGCGCCCACCGGTATCCGTCGCGGTGAAATCCCCGAGTTTATCCGCCTCTGCCGACACCGGTCCATACCCCTGTTTTGGTCATGTCAAAGTAACCGGGGGCGGTCTGAAACCGCCCCCGGACCTGTCGGCAAAGTGTCTGGATTACATCCAGCCGACCTCTTTGTAGTATTTGGCCGCACCGTCGTGGAGCGGGGCCGAGAGGCTGTCCGTGATCATCTCTTCGGGCTTCAGATTGGCGAAAGCCGGGTGAAGCTTCCGGAACTGGTCGAAGTTTTCGAAGACTGCCTTGACCACGACATAGACAACGTCCTCGGGGACATCCGCGCTGGTCACGAAGGTCGCGCCCACGCCGAATGTGCGGATGTCGTCTTCATTGTCGTACATGCCCGCCGGAATCGTCGCGTAGCGGTAGAACGGATTATCGGCGACAAGCATGTCAATGGCCTCGCCTTCCACGTGCACCAAGTGCGCATCACAAGAAGCCAGCGACTCCTGGGTCAGGGCAGACGGATGGCCCACCAACCAGAAATACGCGTCGATCTTGCCATCGCATACTGCCTGGCCGGTCTCCGCGGATTTCATTTCGGCGGCAAGCTTGAGATCCGAGCGTTCCCAGCCCAGTGCCTCCTCGATCACTTCCCAGGTGCCGCGCGTGCCGGAACCCGGGTTCCCGATGTTGAGGCGCTTGCCCTTCGCATCGGTCAGCGTATTGATTCCGGACGAATCCGACGCGATCACCGTCACGGGCTCGGGGTGAACCGAAAAAACGGCACGCAGGTTTTCGAATGCACCCTGGTCCTCGAATTTCGAGGTCCCGTTGTAGGCGTGATACTGCCAATCGGATTGAGCAACGCCGAATTCCAGCTCACCCTGCCGGATCGTATTGATGTTGTAGATCGATCCACCGGTGGATTCTGCCGAGCAGCGGATACCGTGCTCTTTCCGGTCCTTGTTGACCATCCGGCAGATCGCGCCGCCCGTAGGATAGTAAACGCCCGTCACGCCTCCGGTGCCGATTGAGATGAACTGCTGCTGTGCGACTGTTCCTGTCGCGATCGACAGGCCAAGCGTCGCCAGCGCCGTGATACAAATGTTCCGAATTCTCATGTTTCCTCCTGGTTTCATGTCATGTCCTGTGACCGGCCCGGGCCATTTGTATTGCCGCGCTTTGATGACGGGCCCAAACCGGAAAGTCCATTTAACATCTTCCTCTGCCTGACGGCAGGAGATTCTTGAAGGGAATGGACTCGGCCCCAAAAGGTTTGGTTTTCGCCTTTCGTCAACTTCTCCGCCTGCCGGCGGGTTGCAAAGGGCTGTCCGTTCCCATCTTCGCGCTTCATACGGGAAGTCAATGCAAGAACCGTCCACGCGCAGCAACGATGTGTTCCACCGCCGAGTTTGTAACCTGCCACGGGGTTGCAGTGGCGTCAACCAGAGAGCGTCCTTCGTATTGCCTCCCCGGCCTGAACGCTGGGTTGTCCAGCACTTCCGGCCGAGTCCTTGCGGGAAGATCAGGAAAGAGTGCTGTCAGCAATTGGCGCCAAGCTTCGCGGAAGGTCGGTTCAGTCCAGATGCCCGAATCCAAAACCCCGGATTACGGGAATCCCCTTCGAATCGTCCCCTTCCCGCACCGCTGTCGAGG
>OZ219898.1:0-16435 GCA_964291635.2 Paracoccaceae bacterium
TGATTCTGTCGTCTTTGAAAATGTTTGCAACGAGAAACGCGCAACGTGTTTTTGAAACTGCATTCGGCGAAGCCGTTGAGATTTGAAGATTCGAAGGGATTCCAATTCCGCCAGTTCGCGCCGTTGTTCTCGGATTTGTATATCTCAGGCAGTCGCGATCCGCGAACGATGATATTCGGGCCGGCGGGTGATTGAGCGATTGTCAAGACATGGAGGTTATCCATTGGTGGGTGACTTAGTCGTACCTTTCTGACTCCTCGAGTAGCGGTATGGACCTTGGTCAGAGCCTGCCAGCACCTTGCCCAGGCGGTCTGCACTGGGGTGAAAGACCCAATCCCGAACCACATTGTAGAATCCACCGGTCGGCATCAGTAAGCGGTTTCAGTTTGTCCCTACGTTCTCACCGAAACAAACGATCCGTGTCGTGTGTAGCGTAGGCTTTGAAAGCCACGTATGGATTTTCACGGAATCTTTAATCTTCCCACTATGATCCCACCTGTTGCACTGTTTGTGTATTTTTTATTTTGACTCAGAAATCTGAGTGCGATGGTGTAATTTGGGCACGCGGCAGGCCGTGCTTCGAATTTACCAAAAGCGGACATCATAGTTCGCATTCATTATCATGGATTCGTGGTGGATCTACTTTCTCGGTACCGCAAACACATGCTTTCGGGACATTCGTTAACAAATGCGCTTAGTCGCTTCCAAGAGGACTGCACTTGATGGTCGAAGGACGACAAGAAAAGCTCGAAATGATCCAAAAGGGCAACTGCGAAGGCACAGATACCAATGCGCGAAGATGCCTTTGCCCGCTCGAATGAACAACTTCCGCGAAAACCGTTATGCTCAGAATTTCTCCTCAAATTCCACCGAAACCTCGCTGAAATGCATTTCTCCTCATTGTAATGTGACAGTTTTGTCATTAGATTTCTGACATATGAACAGGAAAATAGGGCCAATGCAAAGCCTTCCCAAGCGAATCATGGAGCATGCCGAAGCTCATCCTGAGGCCACGCCGCTATGTCCGGGCTGCCTGCTTCACCTCGGACACCGTGCGGCAATTGACCAGGCGCTTTCGCGCCTCGCGCGCTCGGGCGCGTTGATGCGGATCTGCCAGGGCGTTTACATGCTTCCCGTGGAGACCAGGTTCGGCATTCGGGCGCCCCGTCTCGGCAAGGCTCTCGCGACGCTGTCTGCGTTGTGGGGCGAAACCATTGTGCCGTGCGGCGGTGCGGCGGCCAACTGCCTCGGACTGACCACACAGAACCCGGTTCGTGCGGTCTACCTGACATCTGGTCCAAATCGTCGTTTGCACTTCGGATCGTCCGTTGTGGAGTTGCGCCACGCACCGCGCTGGCAGCTCGTGGCTCCGCACCGCAAGGCCGGTGACGTCATCCGCGCCCTAGCGTGGCTCGGTCCCGAAGAGGTCGAGGACGGGTTGGAGGCGATCCTGCCAACCCTTAACGACGAGGACCGCAACGAACTCTCAATTGCACGGGCCATCATGCCAAACTGGATGGCGCTGCCTGTAAGCGCCAGCCTTTTGCATGGTTGAATTGCGGTACCAGGATCTTTCAGCCGACGACCAGCGCGACGCCCTCGAAGTCGTGGAACGCGGCAGCAATCACAAGGCGCATCTTCTGGAGAAAGACATCTGGGTCGTCGCGACGCTCGGCGTCCTGTTCGGCAGCGCTTTCGCCAGACACCTGACCTTCAAGGGCGGCACGTCGCTTTCAAAGGTGTGGCGCGCGATTCGGAGGTTTTCCGAAGACGTCGACGTCACCTATGACATCCGTGCATTTGCGCCGGATCTGGTTTCTGATTCCGGCGACGAGGCGCTTCCACCGACCCGTAGTCAGGAAAGGCGCTGGACGAAGGCGATCCGCACTCGCCTTGCCGAATGGGTTCGGGATCAGGCGTGTCCGGTTGTCGAGGACGGTCTCGCGCATGCAGATCTCATTGCAACGGTTCGTGTCGAGGGGGAGCGCCTCTATGTCGGCTACGAACCGCTGTTCAAGGAGACAGGGTTGGTGCGTCCGGAGGTCACGGTCGAGTTTGGCGCGCGTTCCACGGGCGAACCGCACACAATCCATCCGGTCATCTGCGACGCGGCACCGTACCTTCCAGATCTGACGTTTCCCGAGGCAAGTCCGACCGTCATGTTGGCGGAACGAACCTTTTGGGAAAAGGCGACCGCGATCCATGTCTTCTGCCGTCAGCAGCGGCGCCGGGGTGCGCGGCTGTTTCGGCACTGGCACGATCTTGCACGTCTCGACGAAGCCGGCGTAGTGGAGACCGCGTTGTCCGACTCCTCGCTTGCACTCTCGGTCGCCCGCCACAAGGCGATGTTCTTTTCCGAATACGACGCGACCGGCACGCGAATCGACTACGAAGCAGCGGTTTCGGGCAACCTTCAACTCGTGCCTGATGGCGCCGCGCGTGCGTTGCTCGCCGATGACTATGCACGAATGCTGGCCGACGGCATGCTGCAGGATGGCACTGAACCATTCGATGCGCTGATGGAGCAATGCGCTACGATTGAGGCGCGCGCCAACGTCGCCGGGCCAAGGAGCGGGTGATGGATGTATTCGCGTTCCGCGATCAACTCGTCACCGAGTACGAGCGGTTTTCCCGCAGTTTCGTCAACATCTGTGCCAAGGACATCTCCAGGAAAGTCGATTCAGCCTACGCGTCAGGCCATTTCTGGCCAGCTCCCCTTGTGCAGCTTAATCCGAACTTTGAACCTGGCTAATCCCCTACAGGGAGGGATTTCTGGCCGAACTTGAGGGGCTCGGTTACGCCCCCGGCACGATCCATCATTTTCGTAATGCGGTCGACCTGTTTCGGGAACAGGTCGCGATCCGCGCTGCGACATCGACGCCCCGGTCCTGGCGGAGCTGCAGGGCGCGGTGCCCAAACCTCAATCCTTGAACGCGAGGCGCTGCCGACGTTCCTACCTGGCCCGGTTCACCGATTACCTTGTCACCGCCGGCGTGATCGCCGCCCCGGCGACGGAACCATCGCCTCCGCCGGGCCGGCTTGATCAGCTGAGCGCGGACCATGGCGACTGGCTGCGCCGTGAGCGGGGGCTGAGCAGATCCACTGTCTACGAATGCCGGCTGTTCCTCAGGCGGTTCCTGGTCTTCCTTTTCGGGGCGGAACCCGGTGACCTGAACAGTATCGGGCCGGAGAACATCCGCGACTTCCTTGCCCTGCCATCCGCCGTTCCGGGGCGCGGGCCGGATCTGGAGAAAAAGGCGACAAATTTCCGCCGGATGATCCGGTTCATGTTCGCCACCGGACTGACGTGCCGCGATCTGGTTCCATGCGTGCCGAAGATCGCGGCCCGGAGCAGGCATGGTGCGTCGTGCCACCTTTCGGCCGGGGAGGTTCGCAAGCTGGTCGCCGCCGTGAATGACGAAGGCGCGGCCGGGCGCCGCGAGCGCGCCGTCATGCTGCTGCTGGCCGGCTCGGCCTGCGCAGCCAGGAGATCAATGCGATCAGGCTCGACGACATCAACTGGCGCACCGGCGAGATCCTGATCCGCGGCAAGCAAGGGTTTCATGACCGCATGCCACTGCCGGTCGACGTGGGTGAAGCGATTTCCGATTACGACATCAACGGGCGGGCCGGCGGATCGCGGCACCTGTTCGTCACCTTGCGGGCGCCCCACCTGCCGTTCCGGACGACGAACTACATCCGGAGCATGCTCGTCGATGCCTTTGCAAGAGCCGGAGTGACGCCGCCAAAGGGAGAGGTTCGCACAAGTCTCCTGCGGCATTCGCTTGCCGTCAACATGCTGAACCGTGGCAACTTGCTCGACGAGGTCGGTGACGTCCTGCGCCACCGCTCCCGGACGACGACCACGAGCTATGCCCGTCACGGCATCAAGCAATGGCATTTCCTTAGCGATTCGACGTCATTTCCTTAAGGCCGCATGATAGTTCCGGGGCCATTTCGCCCCATTTTCGGATCAGTTCGTGTTCACGCGGGTTGCTGTCGCTTGCGGCTCCACTTTCCGACGGGTTTTCGTGAGCGGCGCGGGAACGACCGTCCCGGCCGCAACCGTGCCCTGACCGCGAGGATTGAATCCGCCATGCGCCCGACGATGTCTGCCAGGGCCGCGGTCTGGGCCAGGATCATCTCCTCGAGGTTGATTGCGAGCATGGCCAGTGCGTTGGAGAAGTTTGTCCGCATCTTCGCCCTGTCGCTTTCACCCATGTCGTCAAGGATGCCGTCGCCCTGGTTGGAGAACAGGCGTGCCATGGCGATGAGGTTGAAATGGGCGTAGAGTTCCTGGCGGACGCCGCGTTCGGTCTTGCCGTGGAATTCGTCCACCGCGATGACATGTTTGGACGTCTTGTACAGTTCCTCGATCGACCAGCGGCCGTGGTAGAGGTCGCAGAGGTCGGCTGTCCTGAAGCGAAGGGGTCGGACCCGAACGGTTCGACGCCGCCGGGGCGTGAACAGGCCCGGCGGCACACCGGAAACGACGCGGGAGGCAGGATGGCTACCGTGCAGTGGCCTGGGGTTGCCGGACCAACCGGTTCCTCCCTCCCACGCCCCGCTCTGGTGGTCCGTGTGCGAGGTGCATGATCCCACTGGAGAGCCCGGTGCGGGAAATCCGCACGCCGGGTTCGGAGAGCGGGGACGAGGAAACGTGGCCATGGTGAGGACTGAGGCACCGGCATAGAGCGAAAGCTGCCGGCCAACTGCTACTCCCCACACCTAACGCAGGGCGCGCCTCTCCCCGACTCTACCCCCGGCGTCGCCCGCGGGCGCGGTGATACCTCAATGGTAGGATGGACCTCATGTCACCAGCTTGATCCGTGACACATGTCCATAATGAAAAAGGCCGGATGATTATTACGGGGCCGATTCCGGTACGGGGCGAAATGACAGAGCGCCGAGCGAACTGGCGCTAGGGTAGCCGATCCAAGTCCGGCAGGAAGGAAAGGCTAACCACCACTTTCTGTCAAGCGACACCTAGATTTACGAGATAGGGCGACATCAAGATTTACGAATGACATTGGAGGAGGCTTTGCCGTTGCCTTCCGAGGGGCGCTGACGGCCGCCAATATTATTTGTCTTCACCCCCTTGTATGACAACATTCATGACGTCCCAGCCGGACACCGCAGGCGGCGCCAGTTCGTCGAAGGAACCTTTCCCGCCGCCAAGGCAGAGACGGCGCCGCCAGTTCCCGAGGGTCTTCATCGACAGTTCACGGGACTCGCGAATCGTCCGCCGCGACAGTCCCGAGCGCTCGAAATCCGCCATGATGCTGTTCCACTCGGCCTCACTGCGCACCACCGGCGCAGGACGAGAACCAGCCGAAACATTCGAACCAGTTCCAGTTACCGTCAACCATGGTGGGCTGCACGTCAAATGTAGTGGGGCACCTCTTTCTGCGTCGGTCCCACCGAATAACGCGGACGCGGGCGCGCGGCGCCCCACCTGTCCCCGTCGAGAGAATCGAGGTGCAGCCTGTGCGACAGCTCCCGCCCCAGCACCCGGTCGGACAGCACCGCTGTGTCTCCCGTCGCTCCCGCCGTCCTCACAAGCAGGAACCCGCGCGGAAGCGCGTCCCCGGTGCCGCCCGCAGCTTCAATCATGTCGGCGGGAAGGCCAAGGTCCCTGAACGGCGTTCCATTGAGAGTCACGTCACCGACGTGGCCGTCGAGATTGCCGAGGCGCCATGCCTGCCGCGCGACGACCACGAACCCGTTCGAAAGAACTGAACCCGGCAGGATCAAGGCTCCGCCGCCAAGTGCCATCACGCAGTAGGCGGGCCTTGCCGCTGTGTCCTTGTCCGCCTGCTGCCAGCATTCGTGGGTCAGGAACCGCAAGGGGCGCCTTTCGCCGTCAACCTCCAGGTAATCAACGATGACGTCCGGCGTCGTGACCTGGCCCTCGGGCCCGGCGACATGGGGTTTCAAAAGAAACATCTCGTCCTCCTCAGACCGGCGCCCAGGTGATCATTCGGATCTCGCCCAGTTCGCGTTTCATTTTCTGCCAGCTTTCGCCGCCATCGGTGCTCTTGAAGATCTGGCCGAAAATCGTGGCGGCGAAAATCAGGCTGGTGTCGGCGGCGTTCGTGCCGATAGTCCAGATCGTGGAGTTGGCCGGATGGGACATCTCGCAGATTTCCCAAGTCGTTCCGAAGTCCCTGGAGATCAGCAGCTCTCCCGCCTCGCCGGACGGTTTGTCGCCAACACTGGCGATCACCGTGTCGGAGTTTTCTTCTGGCTGCTTGAGCGAACGAAAATAGTCCCATCTTGCCTGCGGGACCTCCAGTTGCCGCCATGTCTTGCCATTGTCGTCCGACCGGTGCACGCCGTCCTCGGTCGAACAGAGCACGGTGCGGCCGCCGTCTTCGCGGTCACGGAAGACGAGATCGTGGGTGTCGTTGTCATGCAACCCCCGAATGATCATCTCCCATGTCCGGCCACGGTCGGTGGAGCGGAAGACACCGTCGATCTCGATGGTGATCCAGATGGTGTCGGCGTCCGCCGGGTCGAAATGGATCGAGGTCACGCGCGATGTATTGATGAACCAGCATTCGGTCGAAGCGTCGAGATTCGAACGGCGCCAATTCGCGCCGTCGTCTTCGGAAATGAAAATCTCTGCCGGCCGCGTACCGCAAACGATGAAATCCGGATCGACGGGTGACCGGGCAATCTTCAGGATGTGGAGGTTGTCCATCGGCGAGGGGATGTAATCGAACCGACCGGCCTCTTCGGTGTACCTGTAGAGACCCTGATCCGACCCCGCCAGCACCTCGCCCGGCCGGTCGGCGTGCGTGTGCAACGCCCAAACCCGCGCCTCGTTGTAGAAGCCCCCGGTCGGAGTCAGCAGCCGGTTCCAGCTTGTCCCGTCGTCCTCGCTGAACCAAACGCTCTGCATCGTGGCTGCATAGGCTTTGTAAGACATGAGCGAAATCTCCCGAAAATTCCAGCTTGCCCACTATGGTCCCACTAGACAAAACGTCAATGCAATGCTTGAAAAAAAATACAAATTTTGTGAAGAACAAGGTGCCCGGTTCAGGACAGACCCGAGGTTGGTGCCCGAGGTTCTGTGTTTCTGCAAACGGTGTGCACGACAATCTCCCTGCCGCACGGCGCGCAGAATTCAACGCCCGGGCGCCTGCAGAAAGACCGAAGCTTTACCGGGCCAGGGTGTGCAGACCGAGATTGGACCTGGGCGCGGATTTCGGGGAAACCACCCTGCCAGTTCCGCGGCCGGCCGAATCAAGATCCCCGTTCCAGGTTGGGGGGCCGGCCACGAATCAACCGCTTTGCTGTTGGGGGCGGGCGAGGACGAACAGTTCCGGTCGCCACGGATATCGGCAGGCCGGGAGTCGCGTGATCCCGTCCCCCGGCAAGCGTGGCAATTGTGACACATCGTCTCAAACGCCACGGCCTGATATTCTTGTCTCGCCCTGAGGCGGTACGTATAGGACGCCGATGCAGAATTCCCCCCAAGACACTCCTTCCGTTCCGCCAGAGATCGCCAGGCGGAGAACTTTCGCGATCATTTCGCATCCCGACGCGGGAAAAACGACGCTGACCGAACAGTTCCTGCTTCACGGCGGCGCGATTCGCATGGCCGGACAGGTCCGGGCCAAGGGAAATGCCCGGCGCACCCGGTCGGATTTCATGAAGGTCGAGAAGGAACGCGGTGTTTCGGTTTCCGCCTCGGCCATGTCTTTCGATTACGGCGATTTCAGATTCAACCTGGTCGACACTCCCGGCCACGCCGATTTCTCCGAAGATACCTACCGGACCTTGACGGCGGTCGATGCGGCCATAATGGTCATCGATGGCGCCAGAGGAGTTGAAAGCCAGACGCGAAAGCTGTTCGAGATCTGCCGCCTGCGAGACATGCCGATCCTCACTTTCTGCAACAAGATGGACCGGGATGCGCGGGACACATTTGAAATCATAGAAGAAATTCAGGACAATTTGGCGATTGACGTGGTTCCCGCAAATTGGCCGATCGGATCGGGACGGGACTTCAAGGGTTGCTACGACCTGGCAACCGATCGTGTCGAGATCATGGAGCGTACGCCTCGGGATGTCGCGGCACGGCCAACCGGATCGTTTTCGCTCGACGATCCGGAACTCGCCGGAATCCTGTTGGAAGAGCAAATGAACGCGCTCGGCGAAGAGGTCGAAATGGCGAGAGCGCTTCTCCCGTCAATGGACCGCGAGGCCTTCCTCGAGGGCAATCTTTCGCCGATCTGGTTTGGCTCGGCGCTTTATTCCCATGGCGTCAGGGAGCTCATGGACGGTATCGGAACCTTTGCTCCTGCTCCCGGCGACAGGCTTGCCGTCCAGCGCCAGGTGTCGTCGCACGAGCCCGAAGTCTCGGGGTTCGTGTTCAAGGTGCAGGCAAACATGGATCCAAGGCACCGGGACCGTGTTGCCTTTCTCAGGTTGTGTTCAGGACACTTCCGACGGGGAATGAAACTCGTTCATGTCCGTACAGGGAAACCGGTCTCGATCGCCAGTCCGGTTCTGTTCCTCGCATCGGACCGAACCCTGACCGAGGAAGCCTGGGCGGGCGACATCATCGGCATTCCCAATCACGGGCAACTCCGAATCGGGGATTCGCTCGCGGAACGGGAACCGTTACGGTTTACCGGGATCCCGACCTTTGCTCCGGAAATCCTCCGGACGGTCATGGTCAACGACCCGCTGATGTCGAAACACCTTGAAAAGGCCCTCACGCAATTTGCCGAAGAGGGCGCGGCAAAACTGTTCCGTCCCCGGGTCGGTGTCCACTGGATCATCGGTGTGGTTGGCGAGCTTCAGTTTGATGTCCTGGCGAGCCGCCTGCAGGAAGAGTACCGGATCCCGGTCAGGTTTGAACCTACCCGGTTCATTTCCGCGCGATGGATGGAGGGTCCGGCCGAGCTCGTTGAAGCATTCGGAAAAAAGAACCCTTCACTCATGGCGGTCGACCATGATGGCGATGTGGTCTACCTCGTCCGCCTGGCGTGGGACATCGACCGGGTCAGGCGCGACTATCCCGAACTCAGCCTGTCGTCGACGAAGGAAACCCTGAGACCAAACTAGAAATTCAGATCGACACCGTCAGCCCCTTGATTCGGTCAATGTTCCGGCGATTTGCGCAGGAGTTCACGTCGATTCGGGTGACTTCGTCACGGTTGATGATGACGCTGTCCGCGTCATCAAACGCGGAAACGCGCAGAGTGGCTGACGACGTCCCGGCAATGGTTGGCGTCCGGGGATGAAAAAGGGGACGGCGTTGCACCGTCAGGGAACTTTGCCTCGACATGTATGGAATGCGCGAAAGGCAGAAGGCAGATGGTGAAAGCCCTGAAATGTGTCTGTGCCCGTTCTTTGCATGTCGATGCGTGGAGGGACTTCAAGAGGGGTTATTATTCCCCGGCGAATGACCTTCCGCCGGACCGGGACGCATTGCTGCCGAGAGTGACGGGTTCACCGGACGCCCGCCCGATTGAATGCAAGGGCTTGCCGGCCCGCTGTTATCCAAGGTGGCCGTGGCGGGTGTAGGAATCCGGCAGGCCGGAATATGCGTGGATCACCTGTTCCTCCAGGTGGCGGTCGATGATTCTCGGCGACGTCACGGAACAGGCAGCCTCGAAAATGATCCTGGCCAGCCCGTCCGCACGTGGCGGAACGATTTCGACCCGGGCGTTCATACCGTATTGGTGTCACGCAAGTACGGCGACTTGGCGCGATCAGTGTTGCGACTGCTTGCCTGTCGCCCGGTTCCCCGGCCGAAGGTCTTGCAGCCTCGCCCGGCGAACGGATAGAGATGATCTCGGTTCGAGCATTCGTCTGGAGCGGCCTGGGTCAATGCCGGGACAGGGGCGGATGGCGCGGTCACGTCGCCTGCGTTTCCGCGCACGGCCCGAACATCTTTTGACGGAACGATCGTTTTACCTGAAGAAAGTCGATGGAACCTTGTTTCGACGTTGCACACCTGGGTCATGTTGAGGTCCTGACAGACCGGTTCGAGGACAGTCTCGACTTCTTCACGCGTGTCTATGGACTGACGCAAAGCGGCCGGGAAGGGGACAGCGTTTACCTCCGCGCTTTCGACGATTACGAATTTCACACGCTCAAGCTGACGAGGCACGACGCGACCGGCGTGGGCCACGTCGGATATCGGGTGTCGTCAGCCGAAGCGCTTGAGCGCCGTGCGGCAGCGATCCAGGCATCGGGTTACAAGACCTGCGGCTGGGTTGAAGGTGACCTGGGCCACGGTCCTGCGCTCCGTTTCGAGGATCCATTCGGTCATGTCTTCGAGCTTTACTGGGAGACACGCAAATACGTTGCTTCCGGGGATGAACGCCCGGCGCTCAAGAACCTCGCCCAGCGCTATCATGGACGGGGTTGCTGCCCCCGCAGGATCGATCATGTGAATCTCTTGGCCATCGACGTTTCGGAATTCAGGGATTTCATGGTCGCCTGCCTCGGTTCACGGGTAACCGAGCAGATACGGTTTGACGACGGCCGGCTGGGCGGATGCTGGTTCACGATCAACAACAAGACCTATGATCTCGCCTGTACGGAGGATCATGCCGGCGGGCACGGACGATTTCATCACCTGACCTACGTGGTCGATCAGCGTGAGGACGTCTTGCGCGCAGCGGACATCTTCCTGGAGAACGGCGTCTACATCGAAACCGGCCCGCACAAGCACGCGATTCAAGGGACATTCTTCCTGTATGTCTGGGAACCTGCCGGAAACCGGGTCGAACTGGCGAATACCGGGGCACGCCTGATCCTGCAGCCCGATTGGGAGACGGTGACATGGAGCGAGACTGAACGGAAAAAGGGTCAGGCGTGGGGCCTCAAGACAATCGAATCCTTTCACACGTACGGGACTCCGCCTGTCTGACCGGGTTTTTGCGTCGCCCGTGTGGCACGTCGCATGCTTGCGCGCCCACGTACCCGTACACTTTCCGAGCGCGGCTTTTTCGACTTACCCGGAAAGCCGCCAGGCCCTCAATTCCGGGGCACTCCTCCGCCGATCGTTCCGTGCTTCGTCTATTTGAGGCTCTCGTCCCGGAGGCTGGCGAACAGGTTTTCCGAGACCGCCGTCGGGTCGGAAATGAAGCGGGCCTTGATTTGCCTCAGGTTGAGCCTGTCGCCGGCCTCGCTCTCCAGCCATCCGATCAGGGCGGTCTTGCCGTTTCCCCGCAGGCCGTGAAGCAATACGACCTCGGAATCCCGTTCCCCTGCGCGAAGGCGGCGAATCAGGGTGCGCAAATGGTCTTTCTCTTTCCCCCGCCCCTCAAGGAAGGGAGGTAGCCTGCTGAACCCCGGCCTGAACAGATTGTCGGGCAATGTTGCCGCGCTCGGTTTCCAGATGAAACGAACAACCATTTCCAATCAAGGCTCTCCGTCCCGCAAAGGCGAACAGTGCAGGTGACCTCAGTGCCTTTTGGCGGTTAGGACACGAACACAATCGGCACCCAACCGGACACGGTAACTTCAAACGTATTGTAGTGCCACAGGAGGTTCGGAACGAACATGCAATGCCCGAGGTTGCTGTTCCAGCCCAGTTCAAGTCCGGTAGACAAACTCCGGGAGAACGACGTTCCACCGGTCCTGCCGAACGCTCTCGCGAAAATCGTCCGCGGAGTCAGACCGAAAGCGCGTCGTGACCGCGTAAACACGGCCTCTCTTGAAAACGGCGTCCTTTGGCGGGGTGAACCCTTTGGCAAGACATCCGACTGGAGTGCCTTGCCGATCAACAATCAGTTTCCGCTTTCCATTCTGTTTCAGCTTGATCGGGTCGCCGGCCGCAATGCGGTTAATGGCCTCGAGCTTTCGATGTCCATTCCCCAGCCGTCCCGCGTAATCCAGATCTACGTGTGAAGGGTTGAGCGTCAGGTGGATATCACTGCAGGCCCCCAGGTCGAGCCCGTCGCCGTCCGGGGCGCGCCGAAGCACGGCTGGCCCTTCCAATTCATCGATAAACGGGTGACGTCGCGCCATTGACATGAGTGCCAGGGATCGACGCGCGCGCGTCATGGCGACGTAAAGGAGGCGTCGGTCTTCGTCACCGCTTACCGTCCGGGAATCCCAGCCGCCGTCAAGGACGACAACGTCATCGAATTCAAGGCCCTTTGCACTATGTGCCGACATGAGGAGAAGCCCTGTCTGGCCTTTTCGGGCATCGCGACTCCATTCGGCGATCCATTCGACAGCTTCATTCCGGGGAATGACGCGGTCGCCAAGTTCGAGCCGCAGGTCTTCGAGGCCCTCTTTCAGCAGCGACCACCAGTACCCGGGCGGTTGTCGATCCAGCCAACCAATGATGTCGGCAGCCTGTACAGTAGAATCGGGTCCTTGCCTGAGCCAGTCAGCCAGGGCTTGGGTTTCACGCAGCCGCCACACGCTCGGGCGATCGTCTGACGCCACCTGGACCGGGATATTCTGCGTTTCACAATAGCTCCGGACAGGAACCAGGTAGTCCCACTTCCGGGCAATCACGGCAGCTTTCGTCCAGTCCCAATCCGGAACCAGTTTCGAAATGCGCTTGAGTTCCGTGACTGCCTGAACAGCTTGCAGGTTTTTGTCATTGGAAACCTGCAGTATCTGCACACATCCGCGTCCCGCCGAATCGAGCCCCTCGAGTTCGCCGCCGGGAGGGTCTCGCTTTCGGGCTTGATCGACGACGATGTCGTGGCCGGTCTTCAAACGTCTTGATGCTGAAGCAATGAGCATGTTTGCCACATCGACGATGTTGGCCGTCGATCGATAGTTTTCGGTCAGGTAAACCGGGCGCGCGGCATATTCCTTTCCGAACCGCTGGATGAAATCGACCGATGCTCCTCTGAATGCATAGATGTTCTGGTCATCGTCGCCGACGGCGAAAAGACTCAGGCGATTGTCCTCGTCTTCGGTCGATCTCCCGGCGATTGCTGCGACGAGATCGTGTTCGAGTGGCCCGATGTCCTGGTACTCGTCGACAAGAATCCAGCGATATCCCGCGATCAGAGAATCGCGTTGCGCTTCCGCTTCATTGCGAGAGAGCCCGTCGCCACGCAACAAAGAGACGGCACGTCGAAGAATCTGGTCGAACTCCTGGTCCGAAACGTCACCTGATTGCCGGGAGAAGCATGCCCCAACCAGGCGCATTGCCAGCCCGTGACAGGTTAAAACGGTCACGCCATACGCATCGTTTCCGAGGAGAACGAAGAGCCGCTGGCGGATTTCGGTGGCGGCGTGACGATTGTAGACGAGCGCCAGGATTCCTTCCGGATCCTGCCTTCGGACGCGGATCAAGTAGGCAATTCGGTGGACGAGCACGCGCGTTTTGCCCGAACCCGGTCCGGCGAGTACCAGCACGCTCGTTCGTTCACGCTCATCGGTGACGATGCCCGCCTGGTTCGGGTTCGCGAGGGACTCGACAATTCTGCGCCAGGATTCAGGCGTGGTCTGGCGACGAAGCGCTGCTGCGCTGCGCGGCAGCCATTTTTCGACGAATGCCTGGCGATCGAAAGTGAAGTAGTCGTCCATCAGGCGGAGCGCATCGCGCACGGATTCGAGCCCGTGCTCGGCATAAGCCTCCATGATGTGGGTCTGCAGGGTCTGTTCTTCGTAGTGAATGGAAAGGGGTTGAAGTGCGCGTCAGTGAATTTTGCGTTTCCCGGTCTGAGACGGACGGTGATTGCCGGCCGAAAAATCGTCAACCCCGCGCCAAGCGTCATGACGCCCTGCTCGTGAAGCCAGAGCAGGGCGTGGTCAAGGAGGCCCGACCAGTCGGTATTCGTGCGCGCGGCGAGCTCGACGTCGTTTCGAAGCGCTGAAATCAGGTTCCCGAGCGTGGTCGCAACCTGAATGTCCTTGCCCCGAACGTTCTTCGGTGCAGATTTGGTGAGCGACTTGAGCAGAACGGTCGCCGCCTTGCGGCGGAGCTGGGATACAAATGCGAGGTCTTCCCACGAACGCTGCAACCGGAGCGAGAGACGCTGACGGTCGATTCTCCGAACCTGGAAACTGCCAACGCCCTCCACGTCATTTCGACCGTCACGGGCGATTCCGCGGATAAGTCTGTCAACGATGTCCGGCCGGACCGTTGCGTGACCGGCGTCTCGGAGTTGCTGCGAGGCGAGCCTGAGGTTGAGGGTCGACCTCTCTCCGGATTCGAGATCGGGTGCGAGTTCCTGCAACCGGTCGAGGAAAGCGTCTTCAAGATTCGAGATTTCGTCAAGTCGCTTGCCGGAGGAATCCTCAACGCGGAGATGGATGAAAACCGTGATCGCTGTGTCGTTCGAGGCGATCCCCAGCGCCTCAAGAAAGTTGAGCGCCTTTCGCAGCTTTGCCAGCGTCAGACCGGACTCACCGCAGAGATCGTCCGTCGAAATTCCGCGATCGGGCGGAGAGTCGAGCAGGCTGCGGACAAGCCGAAGGAGCTTCGCCCGATAACCGTCGGAGACATCCGTTTTTTTCGATCCGCATCCGTGCCTCTTCCAGGGTCCGGATCCGCAACGACGATGGAAACATGTGTACGACATTCTCGTCACGCCTGAGTAGGACTGCATCTTCGAGCCATGAGACCGCGATCTTCACGCGGGTATCTTCGGTTGTTCTGTCACGCCCGAAGTCGCCGTCAACATCTTCCTTGACGATCTCGCCCGGTGTCGCGACGACTTCGCCATCCCTTTTCAGTCGCGACCTGAAACGCCTCAGGGCCTTCAGAATCGCCTTGATTTCCTGCTTGTCGAGACGCGACCGGGCCGCGAGTGAAAACTGCTTCTCGATGTCGTCGTTGCTGTAGAGGAGGACGCAGCGGGCGGGTTCGCCGTCGCGGCCGGCGCGCCCCGCTTCCTGGACGTAGTTTTCGAGCGAACCCGGGATGTCGGCGTGAACGACAAGGCGGATGTCGGGTTTGTCGATACCCATGCCAAAGGCGTTGGTGGCGGCAATGACGCGGAGACCACCGTTCACGAACTGCTCTTGTGTCTCCTTCCTGGCATCCGGCGTCAGACCGGCATGGTAGTGGCCTGCGGAGTAGCCCTTCTCCTTCAAAAAGTCCGCCACCCTCTCGGTCGCGCGTCGGGTCGCGCAGTAGACGATCACACCTGACGTATCGTCGCAGGGCAATGCGTCTTCGAGGATCGACAGGATGTCGCTCTGCTTGCCAGCCTTATCTGTCTCGATGACGTCGAACGAGAGATTGTCTCGGTGTGCACCGCCGTCAATCCTCTTGAGGCTGACGCCCAATTTTTCCTGAAAGTGATCGCAGATGTCGTCAATGACACCCGGCTTGGCCGTCGCGGTGAGGCAGATCAGCGGGGCCGGCTTGCTGTCTCCGGAGTACTCCCTGATGAAACGCGCGATGTAGCGGTAATCCGGCCTGAAGTCGTGGCCCCACTTGGAGACGCAATGCGCTTCGTCGATGACCCAGTATCCGACTTCTCGCTGTTCCAGGACTGACCGAACCGAAGGACTTCTCAGTTGCTCGGGTGAAATGAGCAGCATCGACGCGTCGCCAAGGCGGACGCGTTCGAATGCGTTGTGGCGCTCGGGCAGCGACAGGAGCCCGTTGATCGTGACGCACGAAGAGATCTGGTGACGCTCGAGGCTCCTGACCTGGTCAGCCATGAGTGCGACGAGAGGTGAAATGACGACGGTAAGCGCTCCGGTGCGGTTGTACAGGGAAAGGGCAGGTAGCTGGTAGCAGAGCGACTTGCCTGTGCCGGTCGGGAGGATACCGAGAACCGAGGACTTGGCCAGTGCCGACGCGACAATGGTCTCCTGGAGCGAGCGTCCGTCTTCAGCCGCCGGCTTCCGCCGGAATCCTTCGAAACCAAACCATTGTTCAAGGAGCGCAGCCGGGTCGCTCCAGGTCCGGCACCATTTGCAGGATGAATCGGTGCAAGATGTGTCCCGGAGTCTGCGGACGAGCGCGCCAGCCTCCGGAAACTGGTGGCGGACCCACGGTGGCATCACGGAGTTTTCGCCGGCAACCGCGATCCAGGAGAGTGCGTAAGCAAGCGGCCAGGCGAATTGACGTGCTTTCGATATCGTCAATTCACCTTGGCAGATGCAGGCCCGACCATGAAGGCCCCGGTGGATCGCGGCAAGGGCCTCTGAATCGTTAGGTCTGGATTGCCCCCTGGCAAGCCTGAAGACTGCGTCAAACCCCTGCGGCCGCTTGCTCGATGTCGTGAGCCAGTGGAAGGCCGCAAGCAAGTCGGGATCGTTTCGATCGAGTTTCCGCAATTCCCGGAGCTGGTTCTTGAGGACTTCGAGTACGAGGCCGGCGTCGATTTCAGGATCGCTTTTGCTTCCTGACAGCAGGCGTCCGTCCTTGTAGTGCTTGACAAGGCGGTGATAGGGATAGCGTGGATAGGCGAGGGGATTGAGCCACAGCGTGTCGATTGGTGGTTTTCTGAGGATCCGCAGGCCGGGATTCGCCCCCTCC